>NZ_JAFCKT010000009.1 GCF_018129985.1 Bradyrhizobium sp. SZCCT0148 | reverse complement strand
CGGGGCAAGGAATTTGTGGGATCGGGAGGTACCTTGTGGGACTAGGGCGGACGCTAAGTTCCTGAATTGACTTCAGAACGTCATCTTAGCACGTCTCGCAACGTTCCACATATGTTCACAGTTTTAGGTCTGTCTCGGGTGGCCGGTTTGCAGCCGACCGCCCGTTTGCAAATGGTTTGCAATTTTCGTTCTTTAGTTGTTCGCCCTACTCCTATGGGTCTTGAACCGGGCGCGACAACCCGCATATTTGCCGCACGCAACTATGACTTGCAGGCGTGCGTATTCGGCGAGTGAAGATGACAATGCCAGGGTTTGTAGTGAAGGTGACTGAGCCAAGCGGGGATTTGATGTCCCCCATGACGGTCTACTGCAAAGATGCACAGACGGCGGAGAAACTGGTTCGTCAGCTACCGTTTGTTGACGCCAATGACAAGGTCGAGGCGAGGGAATTGCGGGACGACGTGATGAAGTCGGCGTTCGGCGTTCAGGCCGAAGACACGATCGCGATCCGCGTCGATTGGGTGTGGCGCGATGACAATCCGGAACGCAAGTAGTCACGCTTTGGAGCAAATTATCTTGTCGCGGTGGTTTTCAAGTTTCTGGATGGCGTTGGCCGCCAGAACGCCACGGCGGGCGAGATAGGCATCAATGATGCGCTGGGCCCTGTCTACGGTCCAGGTCCAACGCTTCAGCGATCTCCGGGGCCGTGGCGCCTGCCTCAGCGAGTAACGTTGCTGCCGTGCCCCGATTGTCGTGAAAGTTCAGGTCGCCGGCTTCGACTGCATCCGAGTCCTCGCGCCAGTGATCATTGAAGTAGCGCTTGGTGTAGGCCTTACCGCTAGGCGTCAGCATGACCAGGGCGCCAAGGCGGGGCAGGGCGTCCAGGTACGCTTTCAGCTCGCGCGTCGCAGGTATCCAGAGCATCTTGCCGGTCTTGCTGGACCGGATTTGCACCCGCTGCCCATCGTAGCGCGTCCACGCGAACTTGCGCACGTCGCTGGCGCGCATTGCGGTATTGCGGACCAAGATCATGGCCGTATCCATGGCGGGCCGTGCGGTCTTGATGAACTGTTGCTGTTGCTCCTCGGACCACGTCTTATCGGCGCGGTCGCTCTTGTAGAGCCGGTGGAAGGTCGGAATAGGGTGGTGCTTGATGCGGCGCTGCTCTTTCGCAAACGAGAGCACGCGGCAGAGCGCCGACATGAGATTGTCAGCTGATCGCCGTGAGGTCTTGTCTAGCTCCTGGTGCCACGCGAGGGCGTCCGCCGCGAATGCGTCGGCGTCGTCGGCGTTGTTGAATGTGTCCTCTGGGACCGTGCCCCACTTCTGTTCGATACGCTTGAGCTTCCAAGGATACTGCTTGCGGGACTCCTCGCTCAGCGCGGCGTAGGTGCTGGACGTGTCGAACAGCCGAATAAGATCGGTCAGCGTCTTTTCGCTTTTCCGGCGGGTGCGCTTCTCCGCCTCAGCGTAGGTCTCTGCGAGCCGGTCCGGGTCCAGGCGGATGCTGGTGGCGCGGTGATAGAGATAGATTTTGACCGTGCCGTCTGCCTGCCGCTTGGGGACGCGGTTGATGCCCTTCAGCTTAAGCGGCTTCGGTCTTACGCGCATTCTCGGCTTTCCAGCGCTGGTATGGGGTCAGTTCAGACGCTGATTCTGTCACAAGGCCCGATGCCCGGTCTAGGGCGGCGTCAAGAGCCTTGAGGTCCCAGCGACTCGTTCTGGGCATCGCCCTGGGGATAAGTCCTTTCTGGATCCAGCGGTCAAACGCTGACAGGGTGTTGCAGCCGCAGTAATCGGCCGCCTCCTGTTTTGTTAGTCCGCGTTTGGTCAATCCGTGCAGCACTGTGTCCGTCATCCTGGATCGGCTTAGGGGGGGCTTTGCCTATAGCGGTCAAGTTACGGTTCGCGCGCACAAAATTGTAGCCTCGCGCCGAAAGGTCGATTGCGTGATGCGTCACCATGATTGAAGCGAACACATATAATTTATGAACCTGGAGGAATTGTCTTGGTTGAGTTTTTCACGGACGACTATCGCTATCAAAGGGCGGCTCAACCATATCTGACGGCCATCGCGCGCGGGGTAAGAGATCACCCGCCGACTGTCGCATTTCTTCTAGAGGGGACCGACTATGAGCAGAGCTTTCGAGACGCGGTGCCCCTCTGGCAAAAGCAGTGGGCAGCGCGAGGAAGTTCAAAATGCCCATTCTGGTCGAACTACTGGTTCAACCCGTGTCCCTCTTGCAACTGTAGAATAGATAACTCGGTGTCGATGGAGATCGATGCGCTCTTCTTTCTTGAAAACGGAGACGGCAAGATACTTGCCGTGCATATCGAGATGAAGCGCGAGGGCGAGGGACTGTCGATCGGTCAAGCAGAAGCGTATCGGCCACGGGCGGCGTGCTATCGCGACCAGCGCCGCGTCCGAAAGGGAATACTACATCACGATCATTTCATTGCAGTTCTATTCTGCGGCGTAAACACGGACATCCCTTTGGTGAGTGCATTCTTTGACCGCGTTATAACGCATGACGCTGCGCATACAGCTATCCCGGCGTATCCGTCGACTTAATAAAAAAGGCGCGGTGTGATCCGCGCCCTGGAATTGCGAACCGCGCGGTGCTCGCTTCTCAGCCGCAAGTGTCGACAGGATGCTGTTGCCCGTTAAATGGGCCGACGAAGTAATTCTTCTGCCCCTTCTTGCACCGGGCTTGGCAGTCCTTCGCGGCAGCTGAGCATTTCTGTATGTTATCCTCAATCTTTGTGTTTGGGCTACTGGCGATGCATGTTTGCTTCCAGGAGCTACAGCTCTCTGCGGCCAAGCTCGGCGCCCCAATAACCGCAGTCGACAACGCAATAGCGACCAGCAAAGTCTGAAACTTCATGATTCCCCACTGAGTTCAATCATCCCTCGCGCAATCTAAGCGCGAGGGACGATTTTGGGCAAGGCCTAGCGGATAAGGTCAGCGCACAACGCCTGAAAGATTCTCGTCCTCTTCCTCGTCGATGAACTCTGCCTCGTCGGGGGTGGGCGTCGATCCGTCCTCGATAAAGTCGGCGTCGTCCTCGTCGGGATTGGCTAGTGACGCGACTAGATGTTGGCGCGCGACGAATTGGTGTAGGTCTGCATCGCCCAGCACGTCGAGGAAGTTCAGCATATCTTCGCGGTCACTGCTTTCTTGGAAGCACCGCGGCAGCCGGTCTATCGCTTCAATGGCATACGCAAGTGCTTTGCGGACTACTGCACCATCGCGGCCAGTGATGTTGATAGTGTGGATCCGATCGATAGGCATTCACTTCTCTCCATGTCAGTGGTTGGATGTTCTCCCCTGACGAAAAACCAGCCGGCGGGGTGTGCGCCGCCGGCTGAGCCACTGACAGAGGAGACAGCGAACGGCCGTGAAGCTGTTCGCTGATTGGCCTATAGCGGCGGCATGTAGGACAACGCGCCTCTTCGGATCACGAAATGTTACGCCGGCCCACCTGGTGCAGGCGCGCGCTACCTAGGCAGTGCACCGATGGTTTGGTTCGCTGTCGGCGCTTGATGCCGGGAAGATGCCGGCAACACAACAGATGTTGCACATCGGTCTCGACCCAGGTGCGCCGATCTTTGGCACTTGAGAACGGACATTCATTCGCGGCGCCGGTCATCCGGTCAGCGAGCTTGCGCACGAGCGCAGTGTAATTGTCGTCGGCAATCAATGGCATTGCAATTCCCTTTAGCCCCACCATTAGCGGTGTGCCGTCATAGATTCATATTCGCGGAATCGCGTCAACCCGTTGAATTTCCTGCGAAATGTAAGTCAGTGCTGACTTACTCGCGCTGCCCTGACCGGGGAATTCCAAGGGCGGGGTCGGCAATGATTCGACATTTCATTTAATGTCAGTTAATCTATTAATATTTTAAACGGAGGGAAGCCATTATGTTCAGATTAATTTTCGCTCCTGTTTTGGTGATGGGTGTAGCGTCCGCACAAGCGCAGCAAGGCACTGCTCCGAAAGGCTCGGTGGATCAAGCAAAACTCGCAAAATGCAGACAGCTAGCTAAGGATCGCGGCTTCACTTCGGGGATGGAGAATGCGAAGGGAGCTAATGGACCGCGACAGTTCGTGATCGCTTGCATGCAAGGTAAGCAAAGCTAGTAGTTACCCGATCCATGCCAGCAGGCAACGGCGGCTCGGGCTGCGAGCTCACAGTGATCCATGACGTTCCCTCACGTTGCGCACGGTGCGCTTGCGACTATTCCCAGCGGCCACTCAACTTCGTTCGCGCCGCGATTGTCGTCTCGATGTCTTGCAGCATTTCTCGAAGCCGTTCGGCGAGCCTTTCGAACAGCGCGCGCGTCTGCCTGTCCGGGGCAGTCCTCGCCAGCCGCGCACATTCCTCTGCATGCTTGCGCACCTTCTCAAGCTGAACAGTGAGTTCTTCCATATCGCTACGTCATGCCCGACGGTTCACAGCCTACAGCGACATTTAGCGGCCGGGCCCAGGAGCAGACACTGGGAAATTTCCCAGGGTGAACCGAGACTTTTAGGAGCCCCGCTGGTGCGTCGAGCCGATTGACAGCGATTGCACGGGGATGACACGACGGTCCCGGTCCTGGCCAAAGGCAAGACTGACACCGGCCGCATCTGGGTCTATGTGCGCGACGACAAGCCTTTTGGCGGGCAGGCGCCGCCGGGGGCAGTGTTTTATTACTCGCGCGATCGCGCCGGCGAGCATCCCCAGGCCCATCTGGCCGGCTACAGCGGCATCTTCCAGGCCGATGCCTATGGTGGCGATGGCAAGCTTTATGACCCGGGCCGCAACGCAGGCCTGATCCTGGAAGCTGCGTGCTGGGTCCACGCCCGACGACCGTTCTTCGTGATGGCTGATTTGGCCGAGAATGCGCGTCGCAAGGTGCGAGGCGAAAAGCCGGAGGTGATCTCGCCGCTGGCGCTGGAAGCAGTCCGCCGGATCGATGCCTTGTTCGAGATCGAGCGCGGCATCAACGGCGAGACGCCCGAGCGGCGCCAAGCCGTCCGTCAGGAGCTCAGCACGCCGTTGGTTGCCGATTTGGAAGCCTGGATGCGTGTGCAACGGGCCAAGCTCTCACGGCGCAACGACGTTGCCAAGGCGATGGACTACATGCTCAAGCGTTGGCATGCGTTTACCCGCTTCCTCGACGATGGCCGCATCTGCCTGTCGAACAACGCCGCAGAACGAGCCCTGCGCGGCATCGCCTTGGGGCGGAAGTCTTGGCTGTTCTGTGGCTCCGACCGCGGCGGCGACCGTGCCGCGATGATGTACAGCCTGATCGTCACAGCCAAAATGAACGACGTGGATCCACTAGCCTGGCTCGCCGACGTCTTGGCGCGCATCGCTGGACATCCGGTCCAACGCCTCGACGAACTGCTGCCCTGGAATTGGCGCACCCGAAACAAACAAATCAATCAGGCAGCCTAACCAACCGCTGCGCGGTCCTCACCGGATGCTTACGCTGCTCGAGCTGATCCGTGAAGAGCACGAACGACGGCAGAAGCCATCGTCATCATGGGTGGCGTCGAATTTGGCAAACGCTCCTACCTTCGGCGCCTGGCCGACATGATTGCAGGGCCGCCACACCCCTTCACAACCAACAGCGGTGCTCAACGATTTCCTGCTGGGAAAAGGCCGCTCTGCAAGGCGCCGCCGCATCAACAACACGGTCTTCTTGGCAGGCTCGGGTAGCTCTGCCAGTTTTGAGAGCCGATGGATCTATTCGGCTCGCTGGTCGGCGCTCAGGCTGAAGACGACGATTACAGCCTCTTCATCGGTCAGGCGTAGGATGACCTTCAGGCAGTTGCCGAGGATGTGCTCGATGTGCGACCAGCGCAGCGCCAGAATGCCGAGCTTCGCATACTCCTGGTCTGACAATGCCGGTTCAAAATTGTAGGGAGAGGGGATCATCAAGCCTTCCTCGTGAAATACGGCGGCTTCCCAACTGCAGCAGGACGCTTGAATATTTGCGTGTTAATGTGTTTGTTTCTGAACCGGCCCTCATAATTGAGATACCGGATCAGCTCGCGGACGTACAAGAAATAGGACTCTTGGAGCAGCAAAAGCTTTTCATCGAGATAAAAGAACGTGAGAGCGGTGAGGTCCTTGACCGGCTCTTTATCTTCGGCAAGCTCTTCGAGAGAGACATAACAGAGCGCCTTGCCGATATCCGGGTCGTGCCAATAGGCGTGCGCATACTTGTTCCTGATCTTCCGGCAATGATCGATCGCGTCAATGAGTTCGCTGAATTCGGCTTCCAACCCGGCGTTTGAATATGGCACGCGACCCAACGCATCAGCGATTTGAATGCGGCTTAGCTCGCCCCTGATCCGGAACATCGCCTTCAAGGTTGAGTCCAGGTCGTACTGCCGTGCGACCTGGATGCAGTTCATTAGGTCGAGCTCAAGCTCGCCGTAGTCGAGTAGGATTCGGCCGATGACCGCCATTTCCTTTGGGAACGTGTTGTGTATTGGGAACATCAATGGCTCAACGGATCATCTGGGCCTACCAGGCGGAGCTGTCCCGGCCGAGTGCGAAGTGTCCACGTTTCAATTTTTGTGAAACCAGGCGTCTGAAGTGAGATCTCAAGCCGGATGATTGCACTATTCAAGTGCTCGTTGGGAATTTGAACCGACACAGTAGCGGTGTGGTCCTCGTGCTCCGCTTCCTTGAACACCGGCATGTGAGGAGGGGAATTGATCGACCTCCGGTAAATAGTCATCTTTGGTCCAGGTGGTTGGTCGCGCTCCCCGACCTGTTGAATGGAACCCTTAGATCAGCGTCGATTAGGAAATCGACCATCACATGGTAAGCGGGCGTGTTTTGAGCGGTTCTTCACGGTGACATTGAGATGAACCGTCTGGGAGAAGCCTGTACTCATCGTGGCGTCTACCGGGCGGGTTGTTTGTTTTTGATCGAAGGTGATTTGCGCATAAAGGTCGGGTGTGGTCGCCCGCCGCAGGATATCGTTGATCTCGTAATCCTCCATGGCGCGGACCTCGACCCCGATGCGTCGATAGTATCTATTGTCCGGTGCCTGATGCGGGCCAATGACCGACTGTGGGACGGAGATCACAAAACCCAACTGTCCCTGATGTAGGTCTATGGGATCGATGGTGTATTCCTGCAGGCGGGGCTTGATGCGGGCATTAAGGATCTGGCTGATCCAGTCTCGGGTAATACTGGCGTCTGCAACACCTTCATCGACGACCACGGGCCCCTTCGTCTTCTTGTTCGTTGATACCGTAGATGATCTGCCCGCCCGCCGAGTTGGCCAACGCAGAGACGTTGATGCACAGCTCGGTGATCTTCCCGTCATCCCTCACGAGCGATCGAGAATCCTTGAATTCGAGTTCGGTGTTTTCGACTGCGCCATTGGCGAGGAGCTTCTCAAGATCCTGGCGCGTTTGGTAAATTGAAATGCCATCCGGATGCCCGCGAGTTGAAAGGCTTGCCAGTAGCAGCTTTTCCGTGTGAGCAATAGAGCGTCAACACTGGAGGGGCAATTACCGTTGCCAAGATCCAGCACGGCGGCGCCGCTGCTACTATGGCTCTGATTATGGCCGGTCTGCGTATCGCGATGGCAACTGCTCGCGCCGCTGTAATCTAAAGAATAAAGCTGCTTACCGTCGCTTCATTCTTCGTCCAATCGTAGAGGATGAATAAGTAGGCATCACCGGGTTGGCTTAGCTCGAACTCTTTTATTTGGCGCTCGCAATTAAGCCTGTGTTCGACAACCATTTGAGAGTGTGAGATGGCCGCAATCCATACTCTGAGCAGGGCGCGCGCCTGTATTAATTTATGAAAGTCGGTATCGACCAAGGCCCCTTGGGCCACTGATGGGCCCGGGCGTAATTCGCTTTCCAGAACGAGCGCCTGCTTCGTGAGAAACCCGTCGGTCTCTCGCCGCCAAACAAGATCGTAGAGCCACTCATTGCGGTTATTACCCCGGGTCGAGACCAAATAGCCGAGGCGCTCACCCAGCTCGATAAAGAAGGTCTTGATATCCTCAGTCGCAGCTGAGAACGACTGACCTCTTAGAAATTGCTTGAGGTGCGCTCCCTGATATCGTGCGCTGGCCGCCTCGGTGACCGTAGAGACAAGGTCTGACATGTTTACCCGATCGCATCTAAAAGTTTGGAAGCTGTTTTGATTTTCCAGCAGCTTTTTCCTGCTCTTGGTTCTCGGAGAAGATCTTGCGGTTGATTAGGTTCAAGCTGTCCTTCGTCAGCCTTACCGTCTCTCCCGTTTCAAGATTCCATTCATAGCGCTGGGCGCGCTCATATGAGGGGGGCACGAAGTCGGGTTGTCTACCAAACTCCTTAGAGACCGCCTGGGCGCCGGTAGCCAAATCGTCGATATCGACCTTGAGCTGAACGTCGTACACTGGGGCTCCCTCAAGCAGTCCCGACAACAGGCGGACGGTCTCGGCTCCCCTTGTGCAGTAGAGCGCAAACGGGGCTCTCGGCACAACCTCGCATCTGAAGTTGCGCCTCGCTCCGAAAGCCTTTGCTGAGGCCAACGTCATGCCGGGAGAGAACCCCAATAGGTCTCTCTTGCCGGTTTCGGCGAGAGCGGGAGAGGCAATTAGCATCATGGTAAGCACGACGTATTTCATCTCGATTCCCCAGAACGCGGCAAGATACCAGTTTGATCGTTCGAGTCGAATGAGGCCGTTTGGAAATTGGAACCAGCTAAGACCGACGTCGTTTTTAGGTCATGCTTACAGACGATGAAGTATCCTTTCTATGCGACATCGGGCAGGGGTCTTCGACCTTCGAAGAGACCAAGAAGCACGAGGTCGTGAACTTGCTGGCTCGAGGGTATATCGAACGCGACGGCCCTCAATTCAGGGTGACCGAGACAGGTCAGAAAGCCCTGGCCAAACGCGGCGCCGGACTTAACGAGGCACGAACTCGTAGGCGGACTTGTCCCGCCAGTTTATGGCCGGATCAAACGGCCTACCCTCCAGCTCGGCATGCACCACCGCGAGAGCCTGGCTGATCGAACAGCGACGAAGCTCGATCGACTTCTGAAGAGATCCATTCTTCCAATAATGCTCATCGACTGAATATGGTGAAAGCTGATCGAGGATACGGTCTTCGATTTCACCAGCTCTTGCGACATTTACAGCATAGATGATTTCCCAATCGGCGGCACCGCCGTGCCTTTCTGCGCATATTTGCCTATTCCTCTGAAGAAGATTCTTGCAGACGCCGACCTTGATAAGGCGTGCTTGCAAGGAGCCAGCAATGTAGAGATATTGCTCCAAATTGTGTCGAGCGGCGTAGGCAAGCTTGGCCGTGTTGCACTGCACACAGTGACCTTTTCTCGATCTCAGTCGATGGCTCTGCTTTTTGCAGGGGCCGCCCAGCGCAACCTGCTTTCCAGCTTTTTTGATCTCTTCGAACCAATCCGCTTGAGACATCCACCGGGCATCAAACACATCGTCTGGCCCGAGGCCTTGCCTGGCCAGAAAAGCCAACTCGTCGGTGGTTAACTCGTCTTCCAAGGCAACCTCCCAAAAGAACCGCCACAGCATATCAGCCGGGGCGCACGATTAGTAGGGTGCGTTCGGACGTAAGCACATTACCGGCCAACGGCAAGCGTCACTGACACCAATGAGACCATCCGCGAGTTCGACAAGCTTGATCGGGTGATGAGCGCCGCTTGCAATTAAGCTCTGCCGGTAGCCTTAAGATTCTTCACGTGAATCCTTAAATCATTGTTCGCCGCGCTTATACGAACGGCATCAAGCTGGTTTCCAGCGATGGTTCGGACACTTTGCGAGGAAATGTCAAAGCGTTTTTGCAAGAAATGGTTATGCGAAAGACCAAGTCGAAGAAGGGTGACAGTCAGCACGAGAGCTATGAGGATGTGATTTCCGTGTCGGATATCCAGCAGCTACGAGAAGTTCGTCTACGTATTGGACATCATTGGGATCATCGATAACGCGCATACTAGGGCGTTATAGGCCAAGGTCCATCTGGTCTTCCTCTTCACCCTGTTTGTTCGCCTCTCGAAGCGTGTGGACGCTCCGTATCGATCGGACAGGGTCGAGGCCTGGCAAAAGATCAAGGTGGTACAGCGCGAGCAATTCCTCGTCATTGGTTTCATCAAGGAGCCTGGTGGTGTAGCCGCCCTCTACTTCGGCAGACAGGATGGTAAAGAGCGGCGCTACGTGGGTAAGGCCGGGACCGGCTGGACCCGGACCAAATCGGCAGAGATCCGCAAGGCGCTGGATACGGTCGTCAGTCCAAAGCAGAAGCTCACCCAAACTATCAAGAAGCCCAAGGCCACATGGGTTGAGCCGAAGTTCTATGCCGACATCGAGTACCGGGACATCACTTCGGAAGGCCTGCTCCGCGCCAGCTCTTTCAAAGGACTCACAAAAGGAACACGTCGTTCCTGATTACGTTTCACCACGAGTAAGTGGAGTACAGGCATGCCGGATCGCGTAACCCAGGCGGTTAGAGAAGCCCAGGCCATCCTGGCTCGCTACGTCGAGCCCGGTCCGCGGGACTGCGAGGAGACGATAAACGACCTTCTGACCGTTCTTGATGATGAACGACTTCTACAGGCCATTGAGGAGAAGCATGAACGACAATCTCACCAAACGGGACCAGCGCGACCGTAGCAAAATCAAAATGCACGAGGATTTTGAGGTCAAATACTGGACCAAGTGCCTTGGTGTATCGAAAGATGAACTGCAGAAGGCAGTTGATAAGGTAGGCAATTCGGCCGCCGCCGTTCGTAAGAGCTGGCGGCGTGAACCGACGCGCGCGGTATGCTTGCGATCTTTGGAGCAAGGCCCGCGCGCTTTTTGATTGAGCGATATGACCAAAGCAAATTGTCCCGCCTGTCACGGCCTGGGCCGGGTGCGTGAAAATCACCCCAACCGGCCACGGACCGATACCGTAAACGGATGCCAGTGCGGCGCCGGCATGCCTTGCGGATGCAACAGGGCTAGTGACGATTTCGACGTGCCTGACGTAGAGGGGATTATCGAGGAAGTGGAGGGCGAGCCGACGAGACTCGCCGTTAGCTCACTTGTCTTTTCGAACACCTTGTACTTCTTCGCGGTTTTCTTGACGGCCATAAACTGCCTGCCTCCTTATTGCGCTTGGTGACCGTCTTCGTCAGCGGGTTCTTGAGCTGCGTGCGTTTCTTCGCCGCGCTTTTGCGTGTGTTGTCGCCTTTGGGTTTATTGACCCCCATGGGTGCCTGCAGTGTTTGCCGACAAGCTTGAGAACTATTGAACGTTCCAAGCCCGGAACCATTCGGGCGGTCCGAACCGTCAGTAACTGAGGAGGACATCATGGGCTTTGGTAAAGGCGCACTGCTATGGATGCTCGGCATCCCGCTGCCGATTATTCTCTTGCTCGCACTGTTCTGGCATCACTAGGGCGGAAGTACCCCTAGCTGCCTACGAGGGCCTCCGGCCCCGGCCGGGGGCCCTTTGGGTTTGACGCCGACCTCGATACGGCTCACTATTCCTTCCATGCAAGCAATTCAGTCCGTGAAGCGGCGTCGGCTCGGTCGGCCGAGCTTCTACGGTGAGCCAACCGTTTCCCTTCGCGTGCCAGAAAAACTCGTGGGCGGGACTAGATCACTTATCCGCGAAGCCCCGCGTAAGCTTCCTCTCTACGTTGTGAGCAAATCAATCAAAGCTCGTTGATTGAGTCGCTAGGACGTGCTCGGAGTAGACTTGGGGACGACGTTCGGCGTTAGCCGGGTTTACATCGATGGAGGATTGGATGCCCAGGCACTTCGGTTTGAAGTTCGGAGCCGCACGGTCGGCGTTCACGGGGTCGTCCAGCGCTTCGCCGGACCGGATTGCATCGGCGTCTGCATCGAAGAGCCATTCTCTCGACAATTCAGGCGTGTCAAGGCTCTCTTCCCCATGCTCAGCGCTGCCGTCCTCGCCTGCGAGCTGGCGGGGCTCCATTGACCGACGATCAATCTCCTCAAAGTAAAGCTTCATGCCACCCGCAAAGGCAATGCAAAAAAGCCTGACATGCTGGCTGCGGCAAAAGATCGTTGGGGTAAAATCTAATAAAAGACGAAGCAGCGGCTGCGGCATTCGCATTAGATCATTCGCTGTTCGGCCGTTGATCAAAACCTGCTCAGAAGGGCCGTGGCAATCCATTCCACCGCCGCCAAAGGTGAGCTGCCGCCCCTGCCGCAAATTTCACTTCCGCAAATTCCTCCGCCGAAGCTTTCGGATCCGGAGTCTCCAAAGCTTGCGCATCTACCGGAAATGAAGCTTCCGACGGCGCCTCAGGTAGCTCGTCGCGCCATCGGTCGTCCATGCGATCGAAATTATCACTGAGTGCCGAGCTGAGGCAGATTGATTGCTTGGCGCTAGACTAGCTTGAATTCCACTGCGTTTCCGTTCGCATTTGGGGTTGCGGTGTAGTCGCCACCTAGCTTTTTGCTCTTCTTCCATGCGATCGGGGCGGGGACGGGTCTTGAGTCAACCTGCAAGTCCAGCGACGATAGCGTGATTGGAGCGGATGGGTAGTATGGAGGTCTGTCTGCTGGCTTTTGTGCAACGTCATAGCTTTCGATGGCGCATACTGCAAAAGTCAACTCCGGAATGTCGTCGAACCGCAACTCGGTGTCCGCTTGGCGTTGGCCATTGACTTCCAGATGACAAATATAGTTGTACCTTCCTGTCGCGTCTTTTGTGCCTTTTATGTTGCCGACGACCGTATCTCCTGGGTTCACTTTGACAGCTTTGGAGTAACAACGGTTCTCATCGCCGAGATGATCTTGGCCGACCGCAGTCGCTAGATCGGGAAGATTGGGATACTTCACCGGATCAAAATCGGCGGTGACGTACCAACTTCGCACGTACCAGCCATCCGTTTTAGTCCACTGCAGGACAGGCTGCAAAATGCCTCCGGTAGCGTTGCGGCGAGAAACACTTTCGAGCCCATTGAAAATAAAAAGTATCTGAGAGTCCTGATGAATCGGAGCTTGAGGTACCTTCCACTTGGCCGCAAATTTCGTAATCTGACTTGTTGACACTCTATTGCGCCAGATGGCGTAGCCCTGCCAACCGCCTTGTGGACACTGGACATAAATGGTGAGCCCTTTTAGCTGCAAGTTCGGGTTCACTCCGGAAGGCGGCGGTACAGTATCCCACTCCGTGACTAATCCGTGATGACGTGCGCGTCTCGGGAGGACGCTAATTTTTAACGGCACCGCGTGATCCCAGAGAGCGATGCGAACTACCTCATCTAGGTGCTCCAACAGATTAGAAGCGACTTGCCCCGTGTCGAAGGGGTTCATTGCGCGTTCGGGCCTGGCAAACTTTGCAGGAAGTTTTTCTAGGTCGTCGCGCGTTTCGTTCGAGAGATCGAGCCAATTGTTGAAAGCAGCAGTCGTTCCCCATTTACTCGAATCGGGCTCAATCAATTTCTGATAGGCGCCCCATTTAAGATCGCTTCTGTTCGGAAATGCTTGCTTAATTTTGGTTTGAACGTTCTGGATATTTGCCGCAGAGTAAGTATGGCCATTGAAACGGTTCAGGTATCGAGGATCCATGTAAACCGCGCCAAAAAGGTTTACGTTGAAATGCGGCTCGATGGTGCCAGATTCTGCGGCCTTTGCGAAACCAGGTAGACCATTAAGCGCAACTGTCGCCGCGCCGCCCGCCAACATGCTTCGCCGATCGAGCTTACCTACGTTATCATGTTCGTCGTCGCTCATGATCCTGCTCCCTAAATTTGATCAGATGCTATCGTCTCCAAGAACATTTGAAGTTTCTTTACCGAATACCCGCGCCAGCATTCGGCAAACATCGCGCTTGATACCGAAAGCGCCGATAAGAGTTACCATGCGCTCGGCGGCCGTCCGACACGCGGTGGCGTCTTCTCCCAATGCTTCAAGCAACGCGCCCTTGATGAGAAGTGCTTCTAATTCTAATGGCTGATACCCGCCTTGTCGGCAACTGTGCTCAATGTAGATAGTTGCCTCAAGCGCTGCTTCGAGCTTAAGCGCAAACGTCGCGTCGCAGAGCACCAGACCGAGCTTCGAGCGGAGTTCTGCGGACTTGTGACCAAGATATTCGGCCTCATCACGCGCCGTCGAAAATGCATCGCGTGCATCGTCGATTCGGCCAAGCTGTAAGAGTGCGTATCCTTGTTGATTGGCAAGAACGGGTATGAAAAGATGAAATTCATGCTGCCTGGCCAACTTGAGAGAGCTTGTTAGCGTCTCCTCCGCAGCCTTGATATCAGCTTTCGACAACATCAGTACTCCACGACTAAAACCCGCCGCGATTGCCGCCGCAGGCGCTGACGATTCTTGAGCAATTGCATCCGCCCGCGCCTGCGCCGCAACAACACCTTCATTATGGCCGAGCGCCGCATTGCTGACGCAGATCATCATGCAAGTGAGCAGTGCGGCTTGAGCAGCACCGCCGCCGGGCGGTGGAGCGGCCCCCTCAATATGAAAACGCTTGTAGGCCTGTTCGAGTGTCCTCACGGCTTCGACGTAGTTGCCAGCCACGTAATGAGCTTGGCCTAAGCCATATTCGGCATATGCCAGCCACCCTTGGTGCCCGCTCGCCGCAGCTTCTCGCACGGCCAATAGCCCAACCTCAACGGCTTGGGTGGGCACACCACAGAAGTTCAACGCGGCTGCACGCATGGCCAGTGCGGGAACGCGGCGCATCCGGTCGCTGGCGGCCACGGCGCGGGCCTCAGCTTCGACCGCAAGATCCAGCCAACGACTCACCATTCCCAAATTGCCATATGCCATACGCGACTCGATTCGTAGGTCGATCGCAATTGCTTCGCGCGAGGACGAAGGAGGCAGGTTATCGACGGACGACATCGCAAGCTCAAAATATCTCTTTGCATCGGCAAAGGCGGACTGGCTAAAGCACTGCCGGGCTACTGCCGTAGACAGTTCGGCCGCACGCGCCCACTCCTTGGCTTGAACGGCGTGATGAACCATCAACGCCGCTAAATCGTTCGCGCTGGCCTCACCTGTGGCCGGTGCTTCCAATTCCAGTTGCCTGAGAATACGCTTATGCAGTTTTACTCGTTCTGACTCGAGCGTGGCGTCGTAGGTGACCTGGCGCACACACTCGTGCGGGAACGAGATTTCGCTCCGAGTGGTATCCAACGATCCAACCAGCATACCAGCGGCAAAAAGGGCTGTAAGCATCTGATGAAAGATTGTTTCCTTGGCACCGCTGACAGCTCTCAACAAATGGCTCTGCGGCTTTGGGCCGATCGCGGCCGCCACCTGTAGGAACCGCTTCTCGCGCAGTGAAAGCCGGTCGATCCGACTCGCTATCACGCCCTGGACCGTTAGAGGGACACCAAGCGCCGCCTCTTCAAGTGCTGGCTCAAATTGGCCCCATCCGCCGGTTAGTTTTCCTGCCTCGACCAATCCTCGGCAAACCTCTTCTATAAATAGCGGCATCGCACCCGTGTGCTCGAGAATTCGTGTTTTCAGCGGCTGGAGGCGAGGCGATCTACCAAGCAATTGGTCGAGCATGGCAATGCCGGCATCGTGCTTCAACGGCGTCAACGCAATTTGTTCGTCCGATGCGCGTTCAATCCAAGCCGGCAGATCTCCTATTCGAGCGGTCGTCAGCACGAACAACTTGTTGCTTTTAGCAAAGTCCATGATCGCTTTGAGTGCTGGGGCGCTGGCCTCGTCTGCCCATTGCACGTCCTCAATGAGGAACAACGTAGGCTTCTGTTCGATCCGCCGCGCCACGACTGCGCACGCCATATCAACAATAGCGCGTTCGCGCGCGCGCGCGGGCAGCTTGGCCCAATCTGGAAGCGTATCGGCGGCCGCTCCATCGAGAACAATCCGCATTGCGTTAAGTTGGGCAATAGGCAGATCGGTTTTGAGCGCTGCGATCTCTAAATTGCCCAAGGCGGAGATTGCGACGCTTAGTGTACTCCTTAAAAGGGAAAAAGGCGAATGTCCTACAATGGGGCTGCACTCCACCTCCATTGATTGCCAGCCACGTTGATGGAGGAGGCGCAAAACCTCGCGAACAAGTCGCGATTTTCCTACGCCCGCCTCGCCGTAAACAATTGCATTGCGGCTCGAACCGTCTGTAGTAGCCTGGGCAAGCGTGAGCAAGTGCTCCTGTTCTAGTTCACGGCCGACAAATGCGGCGGTACCACGCCCCAAGACAACCTGCCATTTTGAAAGCTCGTCGATACCTTCGATCGGATGAACGATTACGGGACGCGCGAAGCCCTTCAAAGCGTGCGCCTGTCCAACTCCAAACCGAATATAGCCTTCAGCTAATGCCCGACAATCCCGAGATGCCAGGGCCTGGCCCGGGTCTGCAATTGCCTGCAGGCGCTCGGCTAAAATTAATGGTGGTCCGTCAAAATCGTACGTGCGGGTATAATCGAGCTTGCGGGGACCCGCCACTACTTGGCCTGAATGCACCCCGATCCGCACGCGGACGTTTTCGTCTCCAAGCGCATCTATTCGGCGCAGCAATTCCAGGGCGGCGAAGCAAGCCATAACGGCGTGCAGGTCGTCGGCAATCGGCGCACCAAACACAGCGAAGAGCCCGTCGCCCATCTCGCGATAGACAATTCCTCCGTACTGATGCACGGCCGATCGCATTTCTTTCAGCGCCGGTGCTAATCGCGCGATGGATTCCTCCAGCGCGAGCTCCGTCACTAAGTCGGAAGAGCGATGCAGATCGGACCGCAAAATTGTAACGTATTTCCTTTCCGTTGCGAGATTTCGGGCCCTTTTGGCGTTGCGTGGACGGGAAGTTGCGGTTGGCTGCCGTTTTAGATCAGGCCCACCTCGTGGGACCGTCTCGATACCCTTCCAGATGTCCACGTCGTCGTGAACATGCGAGATGACCCCCTTGGCGAAAGAGGGAAGACCGTGCGATGCAAATTTAAATGGTGGCGCCTGAGATCGCGCATTCTGGACGCTCCCCTGGGCGCCAGGCTGGCGTAACCTAGCTGAACTGCGATACCCGCGTGCCACAGGAATTGCCCTCCTCACCCGACAGCAGTTGTCTCGTCGAGCAGGTACTATCCAGCCATAAAGTAGGCCCTATCGCGAGGTTCTGAGTCAAGCCGGAAGACGTGGCAAACCCGCCGGTGATACAGCATCGCGGTCTATTCGTTTTACCCAAATCAGTCGTCACTGTATCCCGGCGAGGCGCATACCGGCACAATTTCGCTCTCGCCCGGCAAGGTAAATCGAATTGTCGCTTGCGGCGTAGGCGCGCGAGCGGCGAATTGTGAAACTTGGATTAAGCGCAAGTCCCGCGTTTGCAGCATCGTCAAGGGAATCGAGCGAGAACTCAAGGCAGCGGCGAGCGTAATATGCGAGCGGACAAATGCGGTTGCCCTCAATACTTGGTCATCCAACCGAGAGCTTCTGAATCCGCTCCGATCTGCAGTCTGGCCTGGCCGACGACATTCATCCACCGGTATTGAAAGACGTCGCGAGGAGAGAGGCGAAGAGCCTCACGGCTGTGGGCCTCGGTCTCAGCAGCACGCCCCATGCGATACTTCGCGAAGGCGATATAACAATGAGCTAAAAAAATTGCCGATTGAGTGCCAGCGTGCGCTGGCATTCAGGAATGCCTTGAGCAGCGCGGCACGTAAAAATATTGGCATCTCCTAGGATCAGGTGAGCCACGCATCATTCGGAGCGATCGATAGCGCTTTGATCGCATTCGCTTCCGCTGCGGAGAAGCGCGCTGCCCGGTCATCAGCTAACATCTCGCCGCCGGTTATCAGATATCGACGAACGCCGAGCCGACCAGCGCCGCAACAGAACGGGGATCGATGCCAAGGCGCGATCGAAAAATCCGCGCGCTTCATTCAGGTGCTCGATGATTAGACCCTTGAAGATTGAAGCAGTGCCCTGGAAATATAAAGGATTGCGTCGGGATGAAGCGAATGTTCCGTTCGTCGCACGTCGGCTATAATGAGTTGGGCATCTAATGTGTTTAGTGAGCCTCGATACGATTTCGTTCTGCATGTCGAAAAAAGTTGGCGAGGGGCGTCTCGAAGCGTTCGGCCCAAAGATGTTTGCCGTTTGCAGCGTCGATGAGTTGCACGTTCACGCGAAGCCGATCACCGCTGCGCTGCACGGACCCTTCAAGCACGTAACGGGCGTTTAATTCGCGCCCAACCTACAGCACATCTGTTGACGTCCCCTTGTACGAGAAGGCGCTATTTCGGTCGATGACGAACAAGCCACCGATGCGTGACAGGTCCTTTGTAAGGGGTTCAATCACGCCATCGACGAAGTAGGTTTGTTCAGGATTAGAACTAAGATTGGCGAACGGCAGCATAACTATGGAAAGGTGAGGCGGCAAAACGGTTTCGGGCGCGAAGCGATCAAATCGTGACGCCGAGTTAGACCCTGAACTACCGTATATGCGCTGACCGGCATGGCGATACTTTTGAGATTTTGCTTACCCAAAGGTGAACTCAATTCCGAACTTGCCTTGGACGTGATCGTAAGCAGAAGACGAGATGCAGATGGCGCCACGGTCGGCGATGCTTTCAGGCCGCGCGGCAATGTTGACATCGCCCCGAAGATGTCATCGGGCTCGACGATCACGTCCCCGATATTGACACCTCGGAAAGCAGTACGTCTGTCTTCTTAGTCAGCTGTCGTAACTTCCGTGATGCGGGCCTGGAACTGCACTGCAGCCCGGACTGCTTGCACCGCGCTTGGAAACTGCGCTAGGAATCCGTCGCCGGTGTTCTTCACAATACGGGCACCATTCGGCGATCGCGGTCTCGACAGCCTCCGCTAGAAGCGTCGTCAGTTTGAGATGTGTAGCCTCTTCATCAGAGTGCATGAAGCGCGAATAGTCGGCGACGTCAGCTGCCAATATCGCCGACAACTTGCGCTGGATCCGGACTGGCGGCTGTTGCAGCATGCATGAAACCTCTTAACCCGCTCCTTTGTACGATGGAATCAACTGCTGCGCTAACCGCTGCCCAGAGTAGGGAGCGGAGAGTGGCCCGGAAATGAGAGTCCAGAAGAATGTGCTAACGTTCCGCTATCAGAGATCGAGGGGACTCAGTGCCATTGTTTTGCGCCGTGTCTCTACATCAACCGCTTTTGGCAGGCACTCCGGGCAGGTGTCTCCAATTGAATCCAGCAAGGCATGGACCTCCGCGGCGGCTTCGTCCGGAGAGATGCCAACGGCTCCTGCCTGGCGATATCACGCGCGTGCTTGCGAGCATCCGACCCTAAGCGGGAGGCGCCCTATTTCCTTTTTGCTTGGGGGTGACGATCCGAAAGAGCCCGTCGGCGGCGCGTGAGCTACCGGAGGTTGCAACGGCTCTTACGAGAGGCGTCGCGTCATGCTGCAGTCCTTTGGTCAGAACCGTGGGCCATGATCGGTCGCTCGCCGACGATTCGACGAAGCTCGCTTGCGAGCAAGTTTACTACCTGCCGCTTTTCCTTCAGCATGTCGTACTTGTCGTACACCTCGGTGACATCGCCGTTGACATGGTCCAGCAGCGCCTTCACGTCCGCTCGGGGAGCACCGGCTCGGCGGGCGATGGTTGCGGCTGTCCGTCGCAAATCATGCGCGGTGAAATGGGCAAGCCCCAGAAACGCCCGAATGCCCGTGCGGTCCTCTGTCCTGTCGCCGATCTTCTTTCCGTTCTTCTTCCCGGCCAAGGCCTGCGACAGGGACGCCCGCGCGATCGGAACATCGCCGTCGCTGAACTTCGACGGGAAAACCGCGGTCTGCTCATCGTCGCTGATGGCTTCCTCGATCACTTCGACGGCCAAGTCAGACAGGGGAACGATTACCTCCCGGCGCTTCTTCACCCTGTGTCGCGGCATGCAGTATTGAGCGTCGTCGCTATCGAGCCCGATCAACTCGGAGCGCTCCATCAGTGCCGCTTGGTACGGCCGGACCATCGTCGTCAGGATCGTCTTCAACGCCAACGCCATCTTCCGGTCGGCCGGAAGGTCCGGATGATCGAGTCCCCACCACAGCGTTCTGACCTCATCGTCGGTCAACACGCGGTCCCGCGACTGTTCCTTGCCGCCGCGCCGGTCAAGATCAGCGAGCGGATTGACCTGCACAAGCTTCCGGCCAGGCTGCTTCGCCCAACTGAACAGCTTGTGTAGGACTGATTGCGTGCGGTTGGCGCTCACGGGGGCATCCTCCGCGATCTCGTCCAATAGCTCTGCCGCCATGTCGTCGGTTACGGCAGCGGCCGGCAATCGTCCCCAGGCTGCCCGGGCACGCTTCAGGTAGTGCTGATCGTTTTTCCACGAGTCCTTGTTGGGCTTCGCGTACTCTTCGATGTACTGATCGGCGAGTTGATCAAAGGAGAGCTCCTCTGCACGGGCCGCCTTCTTCCGCTCCAGACGCTTCTTCGCGCGGGGGTCTTCATCGCGGGCTATATCCCTCCGGTGATCCCCGACCTTCCGCTTCGCGTCGGTCAGCGAGATGTCGTCATACTGACCGAGGTTCAGTGTCACGGTCTTTGATAGGATCGGAGACCAGTACTTGAACGCGAAAGTCTTCACGCCGTTTTTGGTGACCCGCAGATAGAGGCCGGGGCATGAGCTATCGGCGAGTTCGATACGATCTTTGGCGGGTGGGCACTTCGCTGCTTTGATGGCGCTGTCTGTCAGTTTTGGCATCTGTGAACGTTCTTTGAGCTACCGCCGCAAACCCGGGAAATTCCTTGCCCCGGGGCAAGGAATTTGTGGGATCGGGAGGTACCTTGTGGGACTAGGGCGGACGCTAAGTTCCTGAATTGACTTCAGACGTCATCTTAGCACGTCTCGCAACGTTCCACATATGTTCTCGTTTTTTCGCCTGGGAGACTAGGGGTCGGAGGTTCAAATCCTCTCGCTCCGACCATTTTTCTCAAAGCATCGGTCGGGCGGGTTGAGCGTCGGCATTGAGCATGCTCTCGCCGTGGCGCATGTGCGGCGACCTGTACCGCGTCACGGCTCGGCGGCTGGTAGGCTGAATTTGCTAAAACAACCCCATGCACAGTAGCGATGTTGTTGATTGTGCGCCGATTTTCCGAATCGATTTGACCCGTCTGGCGAGGCGGGGAGCATATGTCTTAATGGGGAGCATTATGTCTTAATGCCAGCCTTGTGTGATTGGGAATGCTCCGGATCGCTCTGCTCTGTTCGTTCGCGCTGTCCGCCTCGGCCACTTTGGCCGGTGGCGAGCCAAAAGATCGAAAAGCCGATCGGCTCATCCAAGTTCTTCGTGACGAGATCGCGCGCGAGGATTGTTTGTGGCGCGAGAGCTTGGCAGGAGTAGCCAATCAAACGCCGGACGAGCAGCGGAAGATTGCGGGACTTGTTGCCCGTTTCTGTAGCCAGAAGCATTTGGAACGCATCGTCCAAGGGACGACCACGGAAGATCTCGTCAGGCATGAAGTTGCTCAATACGATCAACTGTGGGCGCAGGAGAGGGCGATCGCGATTCTGAGGCAGATTCGGGAACTCCGAGAGCGCGGGCTCCCCTAGGGGCACGACCGCTGGAAATCGGCCTACCTCAAATACCCCACCACCAACCTCGTCGTCTCGTCCACCAGCACCTTCACCATCCTGTCCGACAGCATCTCGGCGCCGTGCAGCACCGTGTTGTGCGCGACCGCCTCGATCGCGCTGACGCAGATGAAGGTCGCGACGTCGAGGTCGACCTTGCGCATCTCCTGGCGGCGGCTCTCGAGATAGGCGCGCACCAGCGTTTGAACCTCGCGGTTGAAGGCTTCGACGTCTTTGAACTGGCCGGTGCGCGGAATCTGCTCGGCGAGCACCCGGTGCAGTTTCGGGTTGATGCGGTGGGCTTCGATCGCGACGGTGACGAGTTTCCGCACCGCCTTGTCGATCGGCAGGCCGGCGACCTCGCCGAGCGCCGTGCGGACGATGCCCATGATCTCCTCGTTGTGGCGGTTGATCACGGCGGCAACCAGCGCCTCCTTGCCGGGAAAATACTGGTAGAGCGAGCCGACGCTGACGCCGGCGATCTCGGCGATACGGTTGGTGCTGGCCTTCTCGAACCCTTCGCGGACCAGAATGCGAGCAGTCGCCTCGACAAGCGCGTCGATGGTGGCGCGCGATCGCGCCTGGGAGGCAATTTTCCGGGGTTTTGTCGGCGGTTTGCGGGCCACGGCCTTGTGATCTGAATGCGAGTTGGAAAAGCGAGTGAATGCTCGCATTATAGCGGCCGATATTGGCGGGTCGGCAAGCCTCTTTGTCGCCGTCGCGAACGTGCCAGATAGGGATTTGGCCATGAGCGTTGCCAGGATCGTGTCGGCCTTGCAGTTTTGTCCCGGTGGTTGCCTGTTCAGCCCGCCGGCCCGGCGCGATCCAGCACCCAGCCTGCAAAGCCGCGTCTTCAACCTGCTGCTGCGGCTGCTTCCGCTCAAGCATCAGCTTGCCTCAGCCGAAGCCGTGCAGGCGCATGTGCAGAAGCTCGCCCTGCAGCCGGCTTCCCATGAGCCGACGGGCCTGGGGCGCGGCGTCGACGTGACGCTGACCAAGATGGGTGGCTGGCCGGTCTATTACACGGCGCCGTCGTCGGGATTCGAGGGCTGCAACTACGTCATGTTCCTGCATGGTGGCGGCTTCATCAACGAGATCGTGCCGGCGCATTGGCGCTTCATCGGCCAGATGACGCGCGAGGCGCGCGTGTCGTGCGTCGTGCCGATCTATCCGCTTGCGCCGCGCGCCACCGCAAAGGACCTCGTGCCGGCGACGGGCGAGCTGTTGCGGATGCTGCTGGAAGACGCCGGATCCGCAAAAGTCACGGTCGTTGGCAATTCGGCCGGCGCAAGCCTCGCGCTCGCCGCGTGCCAATGGCTGCGCGATCGCGGTCATCGGCAGCCGAACCAGATGGTGCTGATTTCGCCCGCGGCCGATGCGTCGGTCAGTCGTCCGGAGCAGGCGACGCTCGCGGCACGCGATCCGATCCAGGGTATTCCGGGCCTCGTCGAGGCCGGGCGGCTCTATGCCGGCGAGCTCGATGTCGACCATCCCTTCGTCAGCCCGCTCAACGGCGTCTTCCGCTTCCTCGCGCCGATGATGATCTTCTCCGGCACGCGCGATCTGCTCTATCCCGACAGCGTCGACCTGGCGGCGCGGGCGAGGGCGGTGGGCGTGCCGGTCGATCTGCATCTGCTGCGAGACCAGCCGCACAATTACGCGCTGATGCCGACGCCGGAAGGCCGGCACGCGCGGGCGCTGATCATGCGTGCGGTGGCGTGACGTGAGGTGTGACTGAGGTCACAGGGCGCGCCGCCTCGCTGGGGCTGGGCGCCGGCGGTGCCCGCGGAGGGACAAGCGGCCCCCGGGCGTTTCCTCGTCTCCGTCATTGACGGATCAGTAGTTTTGCGGGGCCTTAGGCGTGGCCCTTGATCTCGTAATGGCCGGGCACGCATTTGTAGCGCTCGAGGCGCCAGTTGGCGTGATAGATCGGATGCTCGCCCATCCATTTCGCCAACGGCGCCTGCGCGCCGATTGCACACTGCATCATCGATATTTCGGGCGTCATGTTGCTGTCGGTCACGATTTCCTCGATGCAACTGCCTGAGCTGGCTGCGCTCAGCCGGCAGAGCACGGCAACGACGGTCACGAACATTCCTGTCACCTCTTAGGTAGTTTCAGACCACGTAGAAGATGCAAGCGGAGTGCCAGAGCCTGTGACACGCAAACCACACGTCGGCCTGGCCGACTCGACCCAGCGTCCGGAGTCCATTTGACGATTCGGATTGTAAAAATTCTGCTCATAAACCGAAGCCGGACAAATACGGGAGCCGCAGCCATACGGCCTCCGACGCGGCCGCCGTGCCTGCAACGGCGACTGCCGAGCAAGCGCCTCGTCCTTTGAGACGACCACGTCCCGCGGTCTCCTCAGGATGAGGCTGATCCTCATCCTGAGGGCCCGCCAACGGCGGGCGTCTCGAAGGATGTGCCGCGCGCGAAGTGCCTCTTATGCACAAACCGCGCGGCAGCAGCACCGGAACGGCCGATAGTCCGCGCGCCGAAATAACCCCTGCACCGTCGATCCGCTTTCATTTGCGGATGCGGCGCTGCTACATTTCGTGCACGCGCACCGCGCGTGCCGCTGACGAAGAAACAGACCGACAAGGGGAGGGGCCGAAAGTCCCATGAAGGATTTCGCAGGAAAGATCGCCGTCATCACCGGCGGCGGCACGGGAATGGGGCGCGAGCTCGCGCGGCAACTCGTAGCAGAGGGCTGCAATGTCGCGATGTGCGACGTCTCGGAGGCCGCGATGGCGGAAACCAAGCGGCTCTGCGAGGTCGACAAGCCGCCGCAAGGCTTGCGCGTCACGACGCATGTTGCCGACGTCTCGATCGAGGATCATCTGAAGCGGTTTCGCGACGAACTTGCCGACCAGCAGAAGACGGACAGGATCCATTTGCTGTTCAACAATGCCGGCATCGGCGGCGGCGGCAGCCTGTTCACCAACACGCGCGAGCAGTGGGAGCGCACCTTCAACATCTGCTGGGGCGGCGTCTATCTGGGCGTGCGCACCTTTCTGCCGATGCTGGTGGCCGCCGACGAAGCCCACATCGTCAACACCGCGAGCGTCAACGGCTTCTGGGCTTCGATCGGCATGGGCCAGGCACACACCGCCTACAGCTCGGCCAAGTTCGCGGTGAAGGGATTTACCGAAGCGCTGATCAACGACCTCCGCCTGCACGCGCCCCACGTCAAATGCTCGGTGGTGATGCCAGGCCATATCGGCACCTCGATCGTCTCCAATTCGCGCAAGGTGCAGAGCGCCGACGGCTCGGAGCGGCTCAATGCCGACGAGGTCGCGCTGACGCGCAAGCGCATGGTCGCGGCCGGCGTGCCGGATGCCGACAAGATGTCGGACGAGGACATCCAGGCGGTGTTCGCCGAGCGGGCCCGCAGCTTCCTCGAGGATGCGCCGACCACGGCTGCACAGGCCGCCAAAATCATTCTCGACGGGGTCAAGGCGGAACGCTGGCGCATTCTCGTCGGTGAGGACGCCAAGCGCCTCGACGAACGCGTCCGCGCCACGCCAGAGCAGGCCTATGATCGCGCTTTCTACGAAAGCTTTACGCAGGAGGTCGGCTGGCGGCTCGGTTGAGATCGCCTCCAAGGCGCGCCGATATAGGTATGATCATCATCATGGCAAGAGGTGCGCAGGGATTTGTGCGTGCCACCTCCTGCCAACGGTGATCGGCTCATGACGAATTGGAATGTCACGCATGCGAG
Source organism: Bradyrhizobium sp. SZCCT0148 (assembly GCF_018129985.1). Classification (GTDB taxonomy): domain Bacteria; phylum Pseudomonadota; class Alphaproteobacteria; order Rhizobiales; family Xanthobacteraceae; genus Bradyrhizobium; species Bradyrhizobium japonicum_H. Next base: position 225,657 of record NZ_JAFCKT010000009.1, on the reverse strand, counting down.
CGGACCGTTTCGTTCAAGCGATGGTGATCTCGAACGGCTTTCATTCAGGGCACGGCTGCTTGGTCGGTCCACTGAATTGGTTTACTCAATCAGGGGTAACGCGACGATAGAGCGTAGCTCCGATGATCCCCGCATGCCTCTCCGACGACTGGATCCTCTGCCCGGAGCGGGAGGATATCTCCGCTGAATTCACGCGGCTCCTGACCGCGGCGCAGGAAGGCGGCGCCACGATCGCGGAATGCCTGATGATCGCGCGGCAGCTGAAGCGGGGCGACGACCGGTCCTGGCATCGCGAGTGGAAGAAGCTGGCGCAGGCCAATCGGCAGCGCGCCGAGGCAGCCTTCGCTGAAGGCCACATGGCGAGCGCGCAGCGCAACTGGCTGCGTGCCATGAACTATTATGGTGCGGCGGCGATGCCGCTCGAGCCGGACGACGAGCGCCGCTGGGTCGCGGTGCTCGCGATGCAGGAATGCGCCCGCCGCTACCTCGCGGCGCGCGCTCCAGCCGGCGAAGTCGTGACGATCCCCTGGCTCGACGGACATGTGCTGCAGGGCTACTTCCTTCCCGCGCCGTCGGGCAGCGGGCGGGCTCCGACCGTGATCTGCATCGGCGAGCCCGGCCACCGCAAGGAGGAATTCCTGCACAAGCTCGCGCCACATGCGCGCGAGCGCGGATTTTCGATGCTGGCGCTCGACCTGTTCGGCAACCAGCGCGACGGCTTCATCGACGAACTGTTGCGGCGGGGGGATCTTGAAAGCGCGATACCCTGCGTCATGGACTACCTGGAGACGCGCGGCGACATCGATTTCGCCCGCGTCGGGATCATCGCCGACGGCTGGGGGTCGTCCTTCGTGGCGCGTGCGGTGTTGCAGGAGCCGCGGCTCGCCGCCGCCGTCTGTGACGGTGGCCTGTGGGACCTGCACGAACGAGCCTTCTTTGCCAGCCGTTTCGCGATGAGCGACGTCACCATCGTGCCGGTGCCGCACGCGCCGCTGATGGCCTCCAGCGCCGACTGTCCGGTGCTGATCACGCTCGGCGAGGACGGCTGGCTCAAGGCCGACCGGGCGCGTCAGATCGTCCAGGACTCCCGGCTCGCCAGTTCGGATGTCATGTTGAAGGTGTTCACCGCCGCCGAGACCGGCGCGGCACAGTCCCATGCGGACAATCCGAGCCTTGCCAACGAATACATCTTTGACTGGCTCGAATCGCAGCTCGGCGCCGCCGCGCGGCGGATCTGAGCGCAGCTTCCGCCGCTAGAAGTCGACCGACATCCGGACGCAGGCTTTCTGCAGGCGAGTCTTCAGAGTCGCGAGCTTGCCGGTGAATTCCGTCAATTCGTCCTCGTCGAACTCCTGGAAGACGAATTCGCGGATCGTTTTGTACTGCTCGGTGAGGCTTGCGATGTGCTTCTGGGTCTTCTCGGTCAGGGACAGCCGGACCACCCGGGCGTCGGTCGGTGAGGGACGGCGGCGGAGCAGGCCCTTCTTCTCGAGGAGCTTGGACTGGGTGGTGACGAACGACGGGTCGACGTGAAGCAGCTTGGAGACGACGTTGACCGGAATACCGTCGTCCTTGTCGAGGTCGGAGATGGCCATCAGGATCAGCCATTGCGGGCCACTGATGCCGAGCGTCTTCGCCCAGAACTGACGCAGTTCTTCCAGATACATGTTGATCGACGAGATCTCCCAGGTGAAGCGCCTGATGATATCCAAATTGGCGATCGAGCGCATGCGCGCTCCTTCTTTCCTCGTCGCGGACACAGCGTCACTCCAGTGAACCGTTCGTTCAGGCCGGTGTTCGTGGAGGGCCATAGTCCACGCAAGCCTGCTCTGACGCAAGTGCAGAGCAAGGTAATTTCGTCACTAAAACTACAAACATGACCAGCTCATTGATTCGCGTGATCGCGAGTGTTGCGCGCCGGGTACAGGTCTAGCAAAACCGAAAAGCTGATCTAATAAACTATTTTGATTACCGAACGACGCAGGCATATTGGTTCCCGACGGTGGGGGGTACTCGATCGTCCCGTTGCAGGTGATTCGCTCACGTTCCTCGTCGAAGGCGAGAGTGTCCGAAAGCGTCCGGGCGGATTTGAGAGGCGGGGACTTGGGGGACCTCAAGGTCTGGTCTCCGTCGAAATGAGCAACTTGGAGGTTTTGAAATGAAAGTGGTGAAGAGCCTTTTGCTCGGCACTGCGGCGGGTCTGATCGCCGTCGGTGGAGCCCAGGCGGCCGATCTTCCGGTCAAGGCCAAGGCGGTCGAATACGTCAAGATCTGCACGTTGTACGGCGCGGGCTTCTACTACATCCCGGGCAGCGACACCTGCATCAAGCTCGGCGGCTATGTGCGTGCCGAAGTGGCGCTCAACGCCGGCGGCAATTACAGCGCCCAGTACAACGGCGTGTTCGCGGCCAACAACCGCCTGACCAACTATTACTCGATGCGCGCTCGTGAAGACCTCAACATCGACACGCGCACCGCAACCGAGTACGGCGTGGTCCGCACTTATTTCGACGCGGTCTTCACCTGGACGACCGGCAGCTACGGTGGCACCGGTTCGGGCACGGGCGCGACCCAGTACAGCGGCACGATCGGCCTGAACGCGGCCGGCACCGGCCTCACCGGCTCGGGCGGCGGCAACATCAACGGCACCGACGGCAACACCTCGGGCGGTGCGCTCGGCGTCTACTACGCCTTCATCCAGTTCGCCGGCTTCACCATGGGTAAGGCCGTGTCGCAGTTCGACGCGCCCTGGATCAACTATCCCGGCAACAATTTCGACCAGCTCGTCGGCGGCAGCGGCACCACCAACGGCGTGACCCAGTTCACCTACACCGCTGATTTCGGCCAGGGCATCACGGCTGCATTCTCGGCGCAGGACCAGACGCAGGTGTTCCAGACCAACATCTGGAATACGGCCGGCATCTCCACCACCGGCGTTCTCGGCGGTGCCTATGGCTCGAACGACCTCGGCGGCACCCGCGCGCCCGATCTCGTTGCCATGGTTCGCGTCGAGCAGGCCTGGGGCCTGTTCCAGGCGTCGGTCGCCGCGCACGACAACCATGTCGCCTACTACGGTGCGACCGAAGCCACCGGTCATCCCGACGACAAATGGGGCTGGGCCGTTCAGCTCGCCCTCGGCATCAAGAACATCCCGACCGGCGCCGGCGACGTGATCAACATCTCGGGCGTCTACACCGAGGGCGCGAGCCGCTACAACTTCCAGGAGCTGGCGGCGACCAGCTACTCGATGTTCGGCAGCTCGAACGCTGCCTACCAGAGCATCGGCTTTGCCGGCGTGTCCGATGCGGTGTTCGCACCGGGCGGCGGCCTCGAGCTGACCAAGACCTACGGCTTCCGGGGTGCCTACACCCACAACTGGAGCCCGTACTGGAACACGGCGCTGTACGGCGCGTGGGCAGCGGTCAACTACAGCGGGACCGCGAAGGGCCTGATCTGCGGCAGCGCGGCGTTCGCCACCCTGACCGGCAGCTGCAACCCGGACTTCAACATCGGCCAGGTCGGCGTCATCACGCGCTGGACGCCGGTGAAGAACCTGACCTTCTCGGCTGACTTCACCTACAGCCACCTCGACCAGAAGTATTCTGGCGCGATCACGACCGCAGCGCTGACGGGCGTCGCCAAGCCGGCGGCGACCTACGAGATCAAGGACCAGGACACCTACAGCATGCTGCTGCGCGCCCAGCGCAACTGGTAGGCTCAAAGTCTTCCCCGATCCGACACAGGCCCCGGCGGGACACCGCCGGGGCTTTTTTGCAAGCCAATTTCGGAAATCCGTTGCCCGTGCAGACGGCGAAGACGAGCCATGCGATTGAATCGGCTCAGATTAATGTACTTACATGAGTTACTAAGCTATATAGCTCCAGGCCACATACCAAAGTTGCGGCTCTTAGCTTCACGCTAAGCCTCCAGAAACCTCCGGCGATGCCCCGCCGGAGGTTTTTCGTTTTGTGCCAGCGGGGTCGTCAACCGCGCATCACGCGGGCCCGTCCGTTCGGCCGATAGGCGAGGCGGCTGTGGCCTGTGCAATAGGGCTGACCGTCGGGCGCGGAATTGCCGCAGAAGCAGAAATCCTCGGCGCCCGGTGTCGAGATCGGCCAGCGGCAGCGGTTCTCCGCGAGATCCAGCAGCGAGCAGCGATTGGCCTCGTCGATCGGCCCGGCCGCAACCGGTTCAGCGGCTTCGCCATAGATCGTGGCGAGCATCGCGTATTGCAGCCGCGGAACGGTCCTCGGCGCCCGTGCCGGCCGGTCCTGAACCTTGCGGTCGTCGATGGTGCGGCCACGCGTGAGATTGAGGCGGGACAGCTTGCCGATCACGGCGTTGCGGCTGACGCCGATGTCGGCGGCGATCTCGCGGCAGGAGAGGCCCGCCTCGAAGTGCTGCTTCAAGAGTTCAATTCGTTCGTTGGTCCAGGTGGGCGAAAGAACAGGCATGTGTCACGGTCCCAGGTTGCAGATGTGGCCATCCGCCGTCCGAGATCCGTCCGCATCACGTCCGGCGCGCGCTCACGTTCTGCCATTGTCGCGAATCGACAGCAGTCCGTCCTTGATGGCGAGACGGATGCCTTCCTCGATCAGGGTACGTGCGACGCCGGGAACGCTGGTGCCGTGGGTGCCCTGTCTCACCAGCTTCTCCAGATAGGTGATGGTCGAGAGCGCCAAGGTTACGGGAATACGATCAGTCTCGGCTTTTTCGGTGGCCATGGCCCGAACGCTAGCCTCATACTCGGGTACATAAAAGTAACGATTAAGACTCTATTTAGGTTTGGGGGTGGAAGTCAATTCGGGCGAAATCGGCGGATCAGCTCTTTGAAATCACTGGAGAAATCAGGCATCGCGAAGCGCGCCGCGCAGGAGATCGGGCGGCGGGGTGACGTCGACAGGGCGGGAGGTGGGGGCCGGCTCAGCCGTGCACGATCGCCTTCTCGATCATGCAATGGATGCCTTTGGCGCCGTTGACGGTCTGGGTCACCCTCAGATCGGCGGCGAGGCTGCACAGCGTGTAGGCGTCCTCGCGCGACAGATTTCGCGTCTCGCCGAGCAGCGCGATCATGTCCCGCAGCGCGCGCACCACGCACTGGTCGAGGTCGGGGTCCATCGCCATGGTCATGTAATGCGTGGCCGTCTCGGCGCGGGGATAGTCGAAGGTGAGGTCCTTGCGCAGCGTGAGGCGGAAGCGGCCCTGCAGCGCGGTCTCGATCGCGGTGACGCAGACCTCGCCGTCGCCCTGCACGCCGTGGCCGTCGCCGCAGGAGAACATCGCCCCCGGCACGAACACCGGCAGATAGAGCGTCGCGCCAGCCCCGAGCTCCTTGTTGTCGAGATTGCCGCCCATGGCGCGCGGGATCAGCGAGGAGATGCGGCCCCAGCTCGGGGGCGGCGACACGCCCATCACGCCGAAAAACGGCTTGAGCGGCAGGTCGAGACCCCACGGCATGCGACCGGTCATCCGCGTCCGGTCGAGCGGGATGTTCAGGATACGTGTCTCGTGGAAATCGTCAGGAAGCGTGCCGGACAGCGGCTTGATCATGTTCCAGCCCCAATCCTGCCGGAGCTGGACGTCGAGGATCTCGACTGCGAGCACGTCGCCGGGCTCGGCGCCTTCCACCGCGATCGGACCGGTGAGGATGTGCCCAGGCAGCATGCGCTCGTTGGTGGCGTGAACCTCGAACATCTCGGGGGGAATGTGAAACTTGTCGCGGTCGGGCAGCATGTCGGGGCCGCCGCTGATGGTGTCGACCGTCACCTCGTCGCCGCTCTTGATCGTCAGCACGGGCTTGAGCGCCGCTTCGAAGAAGCCCCAATGGCAGGTTTTGGGGCTGGAATGCAGGTGGTGATGGGTCATCGGCCGCGTCCGGTCACTTTCATCAGGCCGGGCTTGACCCGGCGATCGATCCTCTTTCATGAAGAATTCCGAGATCGCCGGGCAGGTCAAGCCCCGCGCGAACCCGCCAGTTCATTCGAGCGAGGCTCCCCTGTTTTTCGTTCTTTCCAAGACGCTCGGCACCGCATTGCTGCCGATCAACTTCATGGTCGAGCTCGGGATCGTCTCGCTGGTCCTGATGGCGACGCGCTTTGCCGCGCTCGGCCGCAAGCTTGCGGTGACCACGCTGGTGCTGCTGGCGCTGGCGGCGTTCTCGCCGCTCGGCAATCTCCTGATCTATCCACTGGAGTCGCGCTTTCCGGCGTGGAACCCCACGCGCGGCGCGCCCGACGGCATCATCGTGCTCGGCGGCTCCGTCGACACCGATCTGTCGGCGGCGCATCGCACGCCCGTGGTCGCGCACGCCGCCGATCGCCTGTTCGCGCCGGCCGAGCTCGCGCGCCGCTATCCGAAAGCGCGCATCGTCTTCACGGGGGGAACGGCGAACCTGGTCTCCACCGATGCCAGGGAAGCCGACTACTCCGCGCCCATCCTGGAAAATCTCGGCATCCCAAAAGAGCGCCTGATCCTCGAGCGCAATTCGCGCAACACCTGGGAGAATGCGACCTTCACGAAAGAGCTGGTGAAGCCGAAGCCGGGCGAGCGCTGGCTGCTGGTGACGTCGGCCTTCCACATGCCGCGTTCGATGGGAATTTTTCGCAAGGCCGGATTCGACGTCGAGGCCTATCCGGTGGACTGGCGGATGGGCGGGCGTGACGATCTGTTTTCCTTTACAAACATGGGCGCGGACGGGCTCGGCCGGACCGAAGTTGCGGTGCGCGAGTGGATCGGCCTCGTAGCCTACCGTCTGATGGGCAGGACCGGCGAGTTGCTTCCAGGACCGGGCAAGGACTAGAACGAGAGCTGCACAACAAGAACACAGCGCCTGCGCACGATCGCCGGCCCGGAGGACGCCATGCAACAGCAGAGTGCAGACCGCATCGATCTCGGCGGCCTCGTCGCCGATCTCAACAATTTGCTGCGGCTGAAGACGAATGTGATCGGCATGAAGCTGTTCGCGCGCGCCGCGGACATGGAGGCGATCCCCAAGATCCGGCGGCCGAACGCGATCCACACCACCGACCAGATCGTCAGCATGGCTTCGCGTCTGGGCTGGACCGTCGGCATCACCGCCGACGATCTCGTCGGCGCGCAGTGCCGCGCGGTGATCGGCCTTGCGCCGCAGGACGAGAAATGGCTCGCCGGTGAAAATTACGTCGGGGTCTGGCACGGCACCGCGGAGGACGCGCGCAAGCGCCAGGAGGCGCTGGACGTGGTTCCGTTCGGACAGTACCAGGCGCTCGCCGTCAGTCCGCTCGCCAGCGGCCGGCTCGATCCACCCGACATCTGCCTCGTCTATGCAACGCCCGGGCAGATGATCATCCTGATCAACGGGCTGCAATATACCGGCTACAAGAAGTTCGAATGGGGCGTGGTCGGCGAGACCGCGTGCGCGGATTCCTGGGGGCGGGCGCTCAAGACCGGGGAGCCCAGCCTGTCCTTGCCATGCTATGCGGAACGGCGCTATGGCGGCGTGCCGGACGAGGAGATGCTGATGGCCTTGAAGCCTTCGCATCTCGCCAAGGCGATTGACGGCATGAAGGCGCTGGCCAGGAACGGCCTGCGCTACCCCATTCCGCCCTATGGCATTCAAAGCGACGTCCGTGCCGGCATGGGCGTGAGTTACGCGAAGAAGTAAAGGCCGATTATGAGCTCTGCGAAATTCGACATCGTCGTCTACGGCGCCACCGGTTTCACCGGCCAGCTCGTCGCCGAATATCTGACCCAGCATTACAAGAGCGACAATACGCTCAAATGGGCGATGGCAGGCCGTAGCCTCGGCAAGCTGAAATCCGTGCGCGATGCGATCGGCGCACCCGGCAACACACCGCTGATTGTCGCCGATGCGTCCGACGCCGCCTCGCTGAGGGCGATGGCGGAGCGGACGATGTCGGTGATCACGACGGTCGGCCCGTATCAGCTTTACGGCGAGGAATTGCTGGCTGCCTGCGTCGCCACCGGTACGGATTATCTCGATCTCTGCGGCGAGCCGATCTGGATGCGGCAGATGATCGACAAGTACGAGGCAGCCGCGAAAGAGAGCGGCGCGCGCATCGTGTTCTCCTGCGGCTTCGATTCCGTGCCGTTCGAGCTCGGCACCTTCTTCGTCCAGGAAGAGGCCAAGCGCGTGTTCGGCGCACCCGCCGCGCGCGTGAAGGGCCGTGTGCGCGACATGCGCGGCACGCTTTCGGGCGGCACCGCCGCGAGCGCGAAGGCGACCTTCGACGCCGTTGCCAAGGACATCAGCCTGATCGCGATCCTGAACGATCCGTTCGCGTTGACGCCGGGCTTCACCGGGCCGAAGCAGCCGAAGGGTAACAAGCCGCTGATCGAGGAGGACCTGAATTCCTGGGCCGCCCCGTTCATGATGGCGCTGATCAACACGCGCAACGTGCATCGCTCCAACATGCTGATGGGATTTCCCTACGGCCAGGACTTCGTCTACGACGAGATGGTCCTGACCGGCCCCGGCGAGAAAGGTGAGGCCAACGCCAAGCGCGTGATGGCGGCGAATGCCGAGAAGACCGGCCCGAGCGCGCCGAAGCCGGGCGAGGGGCCGTCGAAGGAGGAGCGCGAGAACGGGCTCTTCAATCTGCTTTATGTCGCGATCGCTCCCGACGGCCGAATGGTCCGCGCCGGCGTCACCGGCGACCGCGATCCCGGCTACGGCTCGACCTCGAAGATGATCTCCGAATGCGCGATCTGCCTGCTGCGCGACACGACGGACGTTCCCGCCGGCTTCTGGACGCCGGGCGCAGCAATGCAGCACAAACTGATCAAGCGGCTGCGGGATAATGCGGGACTGACGTTCACGGTGGAAGCTTAGGGTCGACGGTCTGCAGGAAACGCCATCCGTGTCCGCGAAGTTCGACATCGTCGTCTATGGCGCGACCGGATACACCGGCCAGCTCGTCGCCGAATATCTCGCTGCGAACTATGTCGGTGACGGCGCGCCGACATGGGCAATGGCAGGGCGGAGCGGAGACAAGCTCGCGTCTGTTCGCGATGCGATCGGCGCGCCCGCGAACACTCCGCTCATCGTCGCGGACGCTGCCGATCCCGCATCGCTGCGGGCGATGGTGGATCAGGCAAAGCTGGTGGTCACCACGGTCGGTCCCTACCAGCTCTACGGCTCCGATCTGCTTGCGGCCTGCGTCGCGTCGGGCACTGACTACATGGATCTCTGTGGCGAGCCGATCTGGCTGAAGCAGATGATCGACAGGCACGAGGCGGCCGCCAAGGCGAGCGGTGCCCGCATCATGTTCTCTTGCGGCTTCGATTCCATCCCGTTCGAACTCGGTGCGTTCTTCGTGCAGGAGGAGGCCAGGCGCGTGTTCGGAGCGCCGGCTCCGCGCGTCAAGGGACGCGTCCGCGACATAAGCTGGACGTTCTCCGGCGGTACCTCCGCGAGCGCAAGGGTCACCTTCGAAGCGGTTGCCCAGGATCTCAGCCTGGTGTCGATCCTCAAGGACCCGTTTGCCTTCACGCCGGGCTTCGAGGGACCCAGGCAGCCGCGCGGCAACAAACCTGTTTTCGAGGAGGACCTGCAATCCTGGTCCGCCCCGTTCGCGATGGCGATACTGAACACGCGCAACGTCCATCGCTCGAACATGCTGCTAGGATTTCCCTATGGCAGTGACTTCGTCTACGACGAAATGGTGCTGACCGGCGCGGGCGAGGAGGGCCTGGCCAATGCCAAGCTCGTCATGGCCGCCAATGGCGACAAGACCGGCCCGGCAGCGCTCAAGCCCGGCGAGGGGCCGTCGAAGCAAGAGCGCGACAACGGTCATTACGACCTGCTCTATGTCGCGATCGCCCCCGACGGCCGTCAGGTCCGCGCCGCGGTGAAGGGCGATCTCGATCCCGGCTATGCGTCGACCGCGAGGATTATCTCCGAATGCGCGATCTGCCTGCTGCGCGACACGCCGGACGTTCCGGCCGGGCTCTGGACGCCTGGCGCAGCGATGCAGCACAAGCTGATCAAGCGGCTGGTTGATCATGCAGGGCTGAGGTTCGAGGTCGAAGGCTAGGTCGGCTCTCGCAGGGCGGGCAAAGCGAAGCGTGCCCACCATCGTGGCGATGACGACGAGATCGTGGGCACGGCGCTTTGCGCCTTTGCCCACCCTGCGGCGCCGCTCGTGCTGCTACACCGCCCGCGCATCGTAAGCGTACATGAAGTCCATGCTCTTCGATCCCAGCGGCAGCAGCCATTTCATCATCTGATTGCGGATCCACGCACCGGTGGCGGTGAACTCGCGCTTGCTATTGCCGTTCCGGCGCGCCATCGCGACGATCTTCTCGGCGCGCGGACGGCGCTCGGCCTCGAACGCCTGGAAGGTGGCGCCGAGTTCCTGGGCCCCCTGCATCAGGCGGGCAAGGCGCATCGCATCCTCGAGCGCCAGCGAGGCACCCTGGCCGGCGTGAGGACTGGTCGCGTGCGCGGCATCGCCGATCAGCAGCGAGCGCTTGCGGGACCAGGCCGGCAAGGTCGCGACGTCGAGCGTATCGGTAACCACGATATTCTCGGCTGCCTCGATGATGCCTGGGATCGGATCGTGCCAGCCGCGGTGGAAGTCGCGCAGATGCTGCTTCAGCGTCGCTGGGTCGAGGGCGCGAAACATCGCGGCGTCCATGCCGTGGGCAGGCTGCGTGCTCCACCACATCACGCCGGCCGTGGGATCGGGGCTGCAATAGCCATAGCCGAAAAAGCCGCTCCGGCCGAACGTGGTCTCGACGTGCCGGCCGATCGATCTTCCGTCGAGCAAGTTGCGCGGCACGAAGCCGCCGAAGCCGATCAGGCCCGTGTTGAACGGTTGCGGCCCGTCAGGCACCACCTGGCGGCGCGTGACCGAGTGCACACCGTCGGCGCCGATCAGGAAGTCACCCTCGGCCGTGGTGCCGTCGGCGAAATAGGCGATGATCGGCTGGTCGCCGCGGTCCTCGATCTTGATCAGGCGTTTCTCGAAATAGAGCGAGACGCAGGCGCACCAGGCCTTGTCGATCAGGATCTCGTTCAGCGTGGCGCGGCAGACATTCACCGCGGGCTGGCCGAAGCGCCGTTCCATGTCGCGGTTGATCGAGCCGAGCTTCGCGCCGCTCTGCGAATAGAAGTCGAAAGCCTCCGCGACCGAACCGCGGCTGATCAACTCGTTGGCCAGCCCGATCTCGTCCAGCACGTGCATGCCGTTCGGCGCGATCTGAAGGCCGCCGCCGACGCCCTGGGAATAGGGCCAGGCCTCGTAGATCGCCGACTCGATGCCGGCGCGGCGCAGCAGGATCGCGGCCACGGGTCCGGCAATGCCGGCGCCGATGATCAGGGCCTTGCGGGGACGATAGGGCATGACTTGCTCCCGACGTTTCCGTGATGCTAGGAGAAATTACGGTCACTAAATCTCTTAGTGACTAAGATATATATCGCCTAAGATAAGAGGTCGGCCTTGTCAAGGAAGAAGGCGCAAGTTGAGCTGCTGCAGGAGCTCGAGGACGCCATGCGCAGGTCGTCGGCGCAGGGCGTGCTCTATGGGCAAACCGTTGCCAACGTTGCCGGAATTGCCAATTCCGACCTCGAATGCATGGACATCCTGTATCTCGAGGGTCGCGTCACCGCAGGCAGGCTCGCCGAGGTCACGGGCCTCACGACGGGTGCCATTACCGGCGTGGTCGACCGGCTCGAAAAGGCCGGGCTGGTGCGCCGTGAGCGGGATGAGAAGGACCGCCGCAAGGTCTTCATCGCCGTCGTGCCGGACGCGGCGATGAAGATCGGCCAGTTCTATGTGCCGATGCAGCAAGCGATGGAGAAGGTGTTCGGCGGCTATTCCGACGAGGAATTGCGGCTGCTGCTGCGTTTCGCCAATGAGGGCTACAAGGGTGTGCTCGCGGCGACCGAGGCCCTGAAGGGCCTGCTCGACACGCCGCCGGAAAAGCGGCCGGCGCTCAAGCTGAAGACGCGTCCTCGCCAGCCCTGATCCTGTAGATCTGGGCGGCCGCGAACATGCCCCACATCGCGCCCAGCATCATCCAGAAGTGCCGCCAGTGGTCGGTGTCGATCACGAAGCTCTCGCCGACGGTGCCGACGAATGCGGAGAACACGGCGAGATAGGCGCGCTGCCAGGGCACAGGGACGAAAATGTGCCTGAAGCCCATGATGACGGTGGTGAAGACCAGCGCGGGATAGCACACGCCGGACAGCCAGCCGCCGGACATGAAGGCGTTGAGATAGGAGTTGTGGGTGTCCTCGGGGAAGAAGCGGTGGAATTGCAGGGGGCCGATGCCGAACGGCAGGTCGAGCGCCATCTCCGCACCCAGGATGTGGCGGCCGAACCGGCCGAATCGGCCCTCGTCGTAGCTCTGGTCGAAGCTCGCGCGCTGCTTGAACATCTCGGCGGTTGAATCGAACGACAGGAGCACCGCAATCAGCGCAAGGCCCAACACGGCGGCGACGATCGCCATGACGATGATGCGCGAGCGCTGCGCGTTGGTGCGGCTGGTCAGCACCATCAGCGCCAGCATGAAGGCGGAGGTCAGCACCAGGCCGCCCCAGGCAGCGCGCGAGAAGGCGAGCAGGATCGCCAGCGACATGATGCCGAAGGCAATCACATTGCGGAATGCCTTGCGGAACTTGTCTGAAACCACGCTCTGGAGCGCGAACAGCGCGGGCAGGATCAGGAAGGCGCCGAGCACGTTCGGGTCCTTGAACGTGCCGCGCGCGCGGCCGTAGAGCGTGAGCAGGTCGTTGCCGCCGGGCACCAGATGGAAATAGCCGGCAACGGCCAGCAGTGAAGCGATCATCGCGCCGACCACGAGGCCCCGGCGGAGCATGTCGAGCCGGGCCGCAGTGTCCTCGGACATGACCATCGCGAAGAACACCACGGTCACCGCCATGTACCAGGAGGTCGCGATCCAGCTCGTCACCTCGGACTTCTCGAACAGCGGGATCGCGCTGATTGTGTAGCCGACATTGAGCAGCACCAGCATCAACACCAGCGACATCAGCGCCAGCCGCAGCCGCAAGCCGGTGGCGAAGAAAATGACGGCCGCGAGCAGCGTCGTGATCTCGTACGGGCTCGGCTCGATGAAGACGACCGCGCCGGACGCGGCGACTAGCCACACCAGCGCGCGCTGCAGCGCCAGCACGCCGGGCGCAGCCGGTACGGCTACGTTTACTCCACCGGCTGTCGCCGCATAGGCCATCAGATACTCATACGCTTACGCAAATCGTTGTCACAAACACCGCCGCCATCGCCCGGCTTGACCGGCGATCCAGTACTCCTTGGCGGCCATTGGAGAAGACGGCTGGCGCTGCGGCGTACTGAATGCCCACCCTTCTTGGGGCGTGACGGAGAAACTCAATTCAATACGCGTTCTCGTTCTTGGTCAGCAGTGAGATCGGCGTCTTCAGGAGAATGTAGAGGTCGAACAGCACCGACCAGTTCTCGATGTAATAGAGATCGAACTCAACGCGCTTCTGGATCTTCTCTTGGTTGTCGATCTCGCCGCGCCAGCCGTTGATCTGCGCCCAGCCTGTGATGCCGGGCTTGACGCGGTGGCGGGCGAAATAGCCGTCAACGGCCTCGTCGAACAGCCGGCTCTGCAGCTTGCCCTGCACCGCGTGCGGGCGCGGCCCGACCAGAGAGAGATTGCCGGAAAAGACTACGTTGAAGAGCTGCGGCAGCTCGTCGAGGCTGGTCTTGCGGATGAAGCGGCCGACGCGGGTGACGCGCGGATCGTTCTTGGTTACGACCTTGGAGGCGGTGGGATCGGCCTGGTGGTGGTACATCGAGCGGAACTTGTAGACGTCGATGCGTTCGTTGTTGAAGCCGAAGCGCTTCTGGCGGAACAGCACCGGGCCGGGGCTGTCGAGCCTCACCGCCAGCGCCACCAGTGCCATCACCGGCAGGGCCGCGAGCAGCGCGAGGCTGCCGACGACACGGTCGAACAGCCATTTCATCACCAGATCCCAATCGGTGATCGGCGCCTCGAACACGTCGAGCGTCGGCACCTCGCCGAGATAGGAATAGGAGCGGGGCCGGAAGCGCAGCTTGTTGGTGTGCGCGGAGAGGCGGATGTCGACCGGCAGTACCCAGAGCTTCTTCAGCATTTCCAGAATGCGCGTCTCCGCAGAGATCGGCAGCGCGAACAGCACGAGATCGACGCGGGTGCGGCGGGCGAATTCGACGATGTCGTCGACCTTGCCGAGCTTGCGCGCTCCGGCGCAGGTATCGAGCGCGCGACTGTCGTTGCGATCGTCGAACACGCCGAGAACATGGATGTCGGAATCCTCCTGCGCGTTCAGCGCCTCGACCAGCTGCTCGCCATTGCTGTCGGAGCCGACGATGATGGTGCGGCGGTCGAGCCGGCCCTGGCGTGCCCAGCCGCGCACCAGCGAGCGCAGCACCAGACGCTCCGCAATCAGCGCGGCGAGCCCGAGGACGTAGAATGCGGCCAGCCACAGCCGCGAGATCTCACTGCCGTATTTGGCGAAGAAGGAGATGCCGATGAACAGCAGGAAGACGAACGACCAGGACGAGATCATCCGTGTCATCTGCCGGAGCTGACCGCGGAACAATTGGACCTGATAGATGTCGGCAGCCTGGAAGCAGATCACTGCGGCGACCGCCACCGCGAGGACTTCGGCCGGGTACACCCAGCTGAAGCCGGCGTGCGGCATGACATAGCCGACATAGAGCGCGATGCCGACGAGGCTGAGCAGCGTGAAGTCGGCAAGGCGGACGAATCCGGTAATCACGATCGGCGAATAGGCGCGGGCGACCTTCTGGTTGACGACTTCGAGGGCTGCGGGCGACAGCCGGCGGCGACGCTCCACGAAGGGTTTGTCAGCGGGCTTCGCCGCGGCGCTGGTCGCGGCATCGAGCATCGAGCGTGCGTTGAGCGGTTCCACGGGCGTCCACGTCCATTTCAAGCACCCGCGGGCCAACGGCATTGGCGTCCCGGGCAGCATCCCCTGGCCCTTGGATTATCGAACAAATCGGAAGATTTTCTAAAGCGGGCTTAAGAATGGTTAATGATTGGCAAATGCGTCGCGATAGCCGGCGATCACGCCGTCGACCATGGCGGCTTGCGAGAAATGCGCCGAGATGCGTTCGCGTAAAGCCACCGCGCGCTCTGCGGTGGTCTTGGGATCATCGAGCGCGGCGGCAATCGCCTCCGCCATGGCCTCCGGATTGCTTGGCGTGAACAGGGCCGGGCTGTCGGAACCGAAGATCTCGGGGATGCCGCCGATGCGGGAGGCGATCATGGGAATGCCGGCCGCGCCGGCCTCGATCACGACATAGGGCATTGAATCGCCGCGCGAGGGCACGACCAGCAGCCGTCCCTTGGAGAAGCCGTAGCGCGCCTTGACGTGACCGATGAAGCGGATCGCATTGGTGAGGCCGAGCCTCTCGACCTGCGCCTTCAGCGCCGCAGTTTCCTCGCCGTCGCCGCCGAGCGTCAGCGTGACCTTCTTGCCGCCCTCGTGCAGTCGCGCCACGGCATCGACCAGGAGGTCGGCGCCCTTGATGTGCCTGAACTCGCCGACATAGCAGAGGTCCGTGGCATCGTCGGCAGTCACGACAGGTTCGAATTCCTCGGGCGTGACGCCGTTGAAGACACAACGCACCACTCCCTTGGGCTTACCCACAATGCGTTGATAGGTGTCGCGAGCGAACGCACTCTCGAACAGGAACAGGTCGGTCGCGTCCATCAGCGTCCGCTCCAGCCGTGCGTAAAACTCGCCCTTGAAGGTGTTGAGGGGGTAGTGCAGCGAGCCGCCATGCGGCGTGTAGATGCGGATGGTGTCGTCGGAGCGCCGCCGCATCCGGATGAAGGCGCCGGCCTTGGCGCCGTGGCCGTGCATGACGTCGGGCTTGAGCGTGGCGATCAGGCGCCGCATGCGAAGCCAGACCAGGACATCGTCCGGCGACGGCTCGCGGCGGATCGCGAGCCGGTGCACGCCGAGCTTGAGACGCGGCGCGAGCTCGGCAAGCGCCTTGTCGGCGCGCTCGCCGCCGGTGAGGCTGTCGGCGAGGATGCCGACATGATGGCCGCGGTCGACCTGGCCGTTGGCGACGTCGAGGATATGGCGGAAGATGCCGCCGACCGGAGCGCGCACGGCGTGCAGGATGCGAAGCGGCCGGTCAGGAAAGGGGGGCATGAATCAAAACCAGCGCTCGACGGCGAATGCCGAACAATCCCTAGGAAAATATCGAGGTGGATTAAGGGGTCTCGTGGTTAACAAACGGTGACGAGTGCGCCTGCACACGTCGCCGCATGCTGCGATTAACCCAGCGGCAACCTTAATGGAGTGTAATCACCCCGGTTGAGGTAGCTTGGTGGCGTTGCCCCTGCGGGAGTGTTCGATGCGTTTAGCGTTCTGGCGTGCCGGCAAGGACAAGGCGGTTGTTGCGCGGGCTGTTGCAAAGTCCAAAGCCGAAGTCGCGCCCAAAGCTGAAGTCAAGGCCGAGCCCAAGATAGAACCTAAGATCGACCCCAAGATCGAACAGCAGACCAACGTCCGGTCTGCGCCTCTCGTCACCAAGCAGGCACAAGTCGAATCCGGCGATATCGACCTGCACGCGCTCGGCGCGGCATTGGCGCGCAAGCGTGGCTGGATCATCGTGCCGACGGTGCTGGCGCTCGTCGCATCCGTCGCAATCGTCAATCTCGTCACGCCGCGTTACAAATCCGAATCGCGCATCCTCATCGACGGACGCGAGAACGTGTTTCTGCGCCCCAGCAGCGACCGCGCCGAGGAACGGCAGGCGCTCGACGCCGAGGCCGTCACCAGCCAGGTGCAACTCGTGCTGTCGCGCGATCTGGCGCGGGAGATCATCAAGAAGAACAAGCTCGCGGAACGCCCCGAATTCGATCCGGTGCTGCAGGGCGTCTCGCCGTTGAAGTCGCTGGCCGCGATGATCGGTATCGGCCGCGATCCGTTCTCGATGACGCCGGAAGAACGCGTGCTCGACGCCTATTACGATCGCCTTCAGGCCTACGCCGTCGACAAGTCGCGCGTCATCGTGGTCGAATTCCAGTCCGCCGATCCGGAGCTCGCCCCCCGCGTCGCCAATTCGATCGCGGACGGCTATCTCGTGCTCCAGCAGGGCGTGCGCCAGGAGCAGGCCAAGAACGCCAGCCAGTGGCTTTCCGGCGAGATCGAAAGCCTGCGCAAGAAGGTTTCCGAGGCCGAGGCGAGGGTCGAGGACTTCCGTTCCAAGTCCAGCCTGTTCGTCGGCACCAACAATACCACGCTGTCGAACCAGCAGATGGGCGAGGTCAACACCCAGCTCAACAATGCGCGCTCGATGAAGGCGGATGCGGAATCCAAGGCGCGGCTGATCAAGGAGATGCTCCAGAGCGGCAAGCCGATCGAGGCGTCCGAGGTCGTGAACTCCGAATTGATGCGGCGACTGTCGGAGCAGAGGGTGACGTTGCGCGCTCAGCTCGCCGAGCAGTCGTCCACGCTGCTTGGCAACCACCCGCGCATCAAGGAGCTGAAGGCGCAGCTTGGCGATCTCGACAACCAGATCCGCGACGAGGCGGCGAAGATTTCCCGCTCGCTCGAAAGCGACGCGCGCATCGCCAGCGGCCGGGTCGATGGCCTGACCGTGAGCCTCGAGCAGCTCAAGAAGCAGGCGACCTCGACCAACGGCCAGGACGTTCAGCTCCGCGCGCTGGAGCGTGAAGCCAAGGCGCAGCGCGATCTGCTCGAGAGCTATCTCGCCAAGTATCGCGAGGCCAATACCCGCGAGACCATCGACACCGCGCCGACCGACGGCCGCGTCATCTCGCGCGCCGCCGTCTCGAACACCCCGGCCTATCCGAAGAAGCTGCCGATCGTGCTGATCGCGACGATCGCAACGCTGCTGCTCTCGTCCGGCGTGGTCGTCACCGGAGAGTTGCTGAGCCAGACCGCGCCGCGCACGGTGGCCGCGCTCAGGCCGGTGCAGGCGCAGGCTCCGTTGCGCCAGGAGCCGGTTGTCCAACCAGTTGTCCAGCCGGTCGCTCAGCCGGAGATCGAGCCGATCGCCGATCCGGTCACGGCGGAGCTGGCGCCGCTTCAGCCGGAGATGATCGATGAGGCCGAGCTCAACGAATTCACCGAGATCGAGCGGCTGGCCGACAGCCTGCGCGCCGCGGGCGTTGCGGCGAAAAAGGTGACCGTGCTCGGTACCGCTTCCGGCGAGGCCATCACGCTGTCGACGCTGACGCTGGCCCGGCATCTGGCGCGCGAGGCCCGCGTCGTCGTGGTGGATCTCGCCGCGTCTTCGCCGATGATTGCCGCAGTCTCCGTCGATGCTTCGGCGCCCGGCCTTGCCGAGCTGATGCAGGGTGAGGCGTCGTTCGCGCAAATCATCACAAAGGACAAGCTGTCGCGGCTTCATCTCGTCTCGGCCGGCCGTCCCGGCTTCGACCGCAGCGTGCTGCAATCGCCTCGGGTGACGCTCGCCATCGACGCGCTGCTGCGCGCCTATGATCACGTGCTGATCGACGCCGGTAGCGCTTCCGACCTTCCGGCCGAACTGCTGACGGCGCATGCCCGCGCCGTCGTGGTACCGGATGCGTCGATGGCGAGCGACGCGCGCACGCTGATGTGCGAGCAGCTGAGCGCGGTCGGCTTCAGCGAGGTGACCATGCTGAGCAAGCCGGTGCAGCCGTCGAATGCGGCGGAGACACCGCGCGTCGTGGCGGCGTAAGGCTCGCCCTTCTCTCATACCGTCTTGGCCGGGCTTGTCCCGGCCATCCACGTCTTGTCAATTGTGCGGAGAACGTGGATGCCCGGGACAAGCCCGGGCATGACGACCTCTCGTGAATGTTCATACGCGGTTGTCGCGGGAGGAAAGAGGGCCTCGCGAGTCGAGAATGTCTTACCCGAACGCTTGCCGCAGCCGTCGAGCCAGGTCGAACAACATCTGGTTCTGCTTCACCAGCCGCTTGC
The DNA here is from genome assembly GCF_018129985.1 of Bradyrhizobium sp. SZCCT0148. Lineage (GTDB taxonomy): Bacteria > Pseudomonadota > Alphaproteobacteria > Rhizobiales > Xanthobacteraceae > Bradyrhizobium > Bradyrhizobium japonicum_H. The sequence goes on along the minus strand of NZ_JAFCKT010000009.1, from coordinate 206,717 downwards.
CATGGCTGAGCGATGACATCGCCATCGCGGCCACCCTGCCGCGCGACGTCAGGGGGACAAAACTGTCGAAGATCTCTTCGTCGTCCTTGCAGAACATCCGCTTGTAGTCGTCCGAACCGATCCCGAGATCGAGCGACCGGTAGCCGCGCTCGGCGTAGCGATCGATGATATAGCGCATCAGGATCAGGCCCGGGCTGTAGCGGGCGTGCTCGGACATCGTGTAGGTGTTGAACATCATCGAGAAGCGCTCGCCGTCGGCGACACCGGCGAAGATCGCGATCACCTCCTCGTCGCATTCCAGTGCATGGATGTCGATGACGCGGCCTTCACCGCGCGGCGCAAGGCAGGCGCTGCGGATGAACTCTTCGACGCCCGGCTCGGCGAAGACGTTCGGGAGCTTTTGGTCGGCCATCCGCACCGGCTTGACGCGGAAGAACCAGTCCAGCAGGCGGGTGACATCCGCGTCCGACGTGGCGAGGTGATAGCGATAGCCGGCGAGCGCCTGCAGCTTCTTTTCCTTGCTCTTGAGGCGGCGGCGGAAGGAATTGCTGATCCGCGATGCCGGCGGCCCGCCGGGTTCCATCACCAGTTGCGGACAGCCGTTGATCGGGGTCTGTCGTGGCAGAGCTGCAAACGGGTTTTGCTGGCCGTGCCAGCGTTGCGGCTGCTGCGTCAGCACGAGCACGTCGACGTGCTCGCGGAGCGGCGCAAGCAGCGCATCGAGATCGGCGGCAACGGTCCGTGCGGCAAACGCAGCGTTCCACAGGCCCATGTTGAAGGTCGTATGCTTGCCGCCCATGAAGCAGGCCGTGCGCACGCCGTGGCTTTGGCGCAGCGAGAGCGGCAGCAGCAGCAGCGGCCTGTGATCATCATCGCGGGCGATGACGACGAAGGGGCGCGCGCCTTCGCGCTCGCCGACCAGTCGCTGCCAGGGGCTCAGCAGATCAAACCGCTGATAGGGCGTGAAGAGATGGCCGGGCTGCTCGAGGGCGCGCCAGACCGCCTCGGCGGCGCCGAGATCCGTGACGATATCGACATGCGCGAAACGGCTCGATTTCGACCGCGCTGGCGCTTCTGCCGTCCGGCTTTGCATCGCCGCAGCCATGGTCATTCGCGAAACCTGTCGAGAAATCAAAATAGACGTAATTCGGCCGGTGGCCGACCTTTGCAAAGAAATGTCAACAAAGGGTAAGGACAATGGAACGGGAACGGGCGCCTCGTGGGCGCGAAGGGTCGAAATATTGGCATCCGACGACAGATGGCTGGCGCGGCTGCGCCTCGAGCTGGCCTGGTTCACCGGCCAGGCCGCGCTGCGCAGTCGCGGTGCCGGCGCCATCCTGCGCTTTGCGCGGGTGCGGCCGCGGCGGCGCGGCGGATTTCAGCCGCTGCGCGCGAACGAGATCACGCCACAATTTCTCGATCGCGCCATTCGCGCATTGAAGCGCTGGGATTATGAGTTTGTCGGCATGGACGAGGTCTGCCGCCGCGCCGTGACGCTGCCGCAGCAGCGGCGTTTTGTGGCGCTTACCTTCGACAGTGCGTCGAAGGATCTGATCGACGTTGCCTATCCGGTGCTGTCGCACAACGCCGTGCCCTTTACGATCTACGTGCCCACCGCATTTCCCGACGGCGTCGGGCAGGCCTGGTGGCTCGGGCTCGAACAGGTGATTGCGCGCGAGAGCCGCATCAGCCTGATGATGGGCGAGAAGGAACAGCGCTTCGTCGTCACGGACAATGCCGAGAAACAGGCGCTGTTCTCGCATATCGAGAGCTGGCTGCGCTCGCTGTCGCCGGCGGATCTGTCGGCGGCGATCGCCGATCTCTGTACGCGTTACCGGATCGATCTTGCCGCACTCTCGCGCGAGGCGTCGATGGATTGGGAAGATCTCGCCAAGCTCGCTGCCGATCCGCTCGTCACGATCGGAAGCGCGACCGTGAATTATCCCGTGCTCGCCAACATGAAGGATGGCGCGGCGCTGCGCGAGATGACGATGGGCAAGGCCGTCGCCGAATCCGCCTTTCGCCGCGAGGTCGGGCACTTCGCCTTTCCGTTCGGCGATCGCGCCTCGTTCCGGCGCAGCCACGTCATGATGGCGGAGGAGGCCGGCTTTGCCAGCGCGGTGTCGACGATATCAGGTATCGTCGATGCAGAGGGGCGGACCAATCTGCGCGCGCTGCCGCGGATTTGCTGGGACGGCCGTGTTCGGTCGCTGCGCATGCTGCGCGTGCTGGTGTCAGGCGTCGCCTTTGCGCCGGTGAAGCCGACGGGCGGCGCTACGAACTAGATTTGACGCGATCGGGCCGCTGCATCCAGCTCACGATCGGCATCGCCGGCAGCACCCAGCCCAGGCCGACCACGACGTAATAGATCGCCTGCCGCCAGCCGGATTCGGCGATCCACGGCATCTGCGCCGCCGCCATGCCGAGCAGGGCCCAGACGGTGCAAAGCACCAGGAGTAGGATGGCGCCGAGGAACTTGCGGGTGCGGATCGTCATGGCGGACTATGAGCGGCCTTTGCGTAACTTGCGCTGCGGGAGCGGGGGACTATAAGGGGCACGCAGTCCGGTTCAAGCCTCCAGGTCCTGGTTTTGCTCCCGAAATGACACCGATTTCCGCCCCGTCCAACCCGCATCGCGCCGTGCGCTGGTGGCTGATCTCAGTTGCCGCGCTGATCGCGCTGATGGTGCTGGTCGGCGGCGCGACGCGGCTGACGGAATCCGGCCTCTCGATCGTCGAATGGAAACCGGTGACGGGCAGCCTGCCGCCGCTGTCGGAGGCGCAATGGACCGAGGCGTTCGAGGCCTACAAGAGGATCCCGCAATATCGCGAGCTCAACGCGGGCATGAACCTGTCCGAGTTCAAGCAGATTTTCTGGTGGGAGTGGAGCCACCGGCTGCTCGGCCGGTTCATCGGCGTCGCCTATCTCCTGCCGTTCCTGTACTTCCTGTGGCGCGGTGGCCTCTCCGGTGAATTGAAGCGCAGGCTGTGGCTGCTGTTCGCACTCGGCGGGCTCCAGGGCGCGGTCGGCTGGTGGATGGTCGCCTCGGGCCTCACCGGGCGGGTCGAGGTCTCGCAATATCGGTTGGCGACGCATCTCGTGCTCGCGTTGCTGATCTTCGCCGGCATCGTCTGGACGGTGCGACGGCTCAAGGAGCGGCCGCAGATTGCGGCATCGGCGCGGCTGCGGTTCACGAGCGCGCTGCTGCTCGTCGTGACGTTCGTGCAGATTTATTTCGGCGCGCTGGTCGCGGGCCTGCGCGCGGGCCGCGCTTACAATACCTGGCCGCAGATCGACGGCGCGTTCATTCCCTCGGCCGAGCGGCTGTGGTTCGAGACGCCGTGGTGGCGCAACATGTTCGATAACGTGCTGACGGTGCAGTTCGAGCACCGCATGACCGCCTATGCTCTGTTCGCGCTGGCCGCGCTCCACGCGGTCGACGCGGTGCGGTCACGCGCCGGTGCTGCGGCGAGCGGCGCGCTCTGGCTGTTCGCGGCGGTGAGCCTGCAGGCGGTGCTCGGCATTCTCACATTGCTCAACCAGGTGCCGATCGACCTCGCACTGTCGCACCAGGCGGTCGCGATCGTCGTGCTGATGCTCGCAGTGATGCAGGTGGAGCGGCTGGCGTCGCGGCAGTCCGTGGAGATGCAGCCGCGCGCGGTGCCGGCTGGCCAGCCCGGCTGATCAGATCAGCAATAGCCGTAGATGCCGCACGAGTAGGGCAGCCGCCAGAAATAGTCGACCTGCTTTCCGCCGTAATACGAACCCTGATAGTCGTAGTCCCAGGGGCGGCCGTAATAGCCGGGCAGCGTGTGGGAACCCGGCAGCAGCGGCGTGCCCGGCAGGTTGCGGATGTAGCTGCCGACGCCATAAGCCGGCGAAATCAGCGCATCCGGATCGGTATCGACATAGACCTGCGGCGGCTCCTGCGGAGGCGCGGCGGCCCGCCGCTTCGGCGTGGCCGGCAGATCGGCGGCAACGGCGGCTGAGACCGTCAACATCACCGCAAGGGCAGGCACCGTCCAGCGCAACATCGTCGGCTCCGAATCAAAAGGGGCGATCCAAGGACGATGTATGGGGCAGATATGGTTAACGACTGTTAACTGGCGGCGCTGTCTCCGGGGCGACTTTGCGCGCCGCCCCGGATGACAACGGCTACGCGCCCAGCGCCTGTTCCAGATCCGCGATCAGGTCTTCCTTGTCCTCGATGCCGATCGAGAGCCGCACCACGTCGGGGCCGGCGCCTGACTTGATCTTGGCGGCGTCGTCGAGCTGGCTGTGCGTGGTCGAGGCCGGGTGGATCACCAGCGAGCGGGTGTCGCCGACATTGGCCAGATGCGAGAACAGCTGCAGCTTCGACACCAGGCTGACGCCGGCGTCGTATCCGCCCTTCAGGCTGAAGGTGAACACGGCGCCCGCGCCCTTCGGCGCGTATTTGCGCGCGAGCTGATGGTACTTGTCGCTCGGCAGGCCTGCATAGCTGACAGAGGCCACCGCCGGGTGACCGGCGAGGAATTCGGCGATCGCTTTCGCGTTGTCGCACTGCTTCTGCATGCGCAGCGGCAGCGTCTCGATGCCGGTCAGGATCATGAAGGCGTTGAATGGCGACAGAGCGGGGCCGAGGTCGCGCAAGCCCAGCACGCGGCAGGCGATCGCGAAGGCGAAATTGCCGAAGGTCTCCTGCAGGCGGATGCCGTGGTATTCCGGCCGCGGCTCCGACAGCATCGGATATTTGCCGCCTGTCGACCAGTCGAAGGTGCCGGCATCGACGATGATGCCGCCGAGCGAATTGCCGTGGCCGCCGAGGAATTTCGTCAGCGAGTGCACCACGATGTCGGCGCCGTGGTCGATCGGGCGGATCAGATAGGGCGAGGCCAGCGTGTTGTCGACGATCAGCGGCACGCCAGCCTTGCGCGCCACCGTCGAGATTGCCTCGATGTCGGTGATGCTGCCGGCGGGATTGGCGATGGACTCGATGAAGATGGCCTTGGTGCGCGGCGTCACCGCGCGCTCGAAGCTCGAGATGTCATCGGGGTCGGCCCACACCACGTTCCAGCCGAAGCTCTTGAACGCATGCGTGAACTGGTTGATCGAGCCGCCATAGAGCTTTCGCGCCGCGATGAACTCGTCGCCTGGCTGCATCAATTGCTGCAACACCACGACCTGCGCGGCATGGCCCGAGGCCACCGCCAGCGCCGCCGTGCCGCCTTCGAGGGCTGCGACGCGCTCTTCGAGCACCGCGTTGGTGGGATTGCCGATGCGGGTATAGATGTTGCCGAATGCCTGCAGGCCGAACAGCGAGGCGGCGTGGTCGGCGTCGTTGAACACGAACGAGGTCGTCTGATAAATCGGTGTCGCGCGCGCGCCGGTGGTGGGGTCGGGCTGTGCACCGGCATGCACGGCGAGGGTTGCAAATCCCGGAAGGCGATCGCTCATTGAGGGCGTCCTGTTCTTGTGGCCTGAAATCGCGCGGCATGCTGATCGGCGCCGCGCCCGCCGTCAAGGCGCCGCGTCACATCAGGATCATTTGGGAATGATCTTGCTACGCATTGTCGCGATCGCGAAACGAATCCTTCGCGATTGGGTCAGCTTTGCTCGCTCTTGTTTTTCGCGGCGCGGTCGGAGGCCGCGGTGTCGCCGCCGCCGACACTCATCCGATTGAGGGATAGCCGCATGCCTTGCGTCGGTGCCGGCGCGCGCTTGGAGCTGAGCGTGCGCGAATTCACGCCCATCCAGGAGATCTCGGACGACAGGCGGCCATACTCGATCTTGGGACAGCGGTTCATCACCACCTTGATACCAACCGACTCGGCTTTTGCTGCCGCTACGTCGTCACGCGCGCCAAGTTGCATCCAGATCACCTTCGGCAGCGGATCGAGCGTGAGCGCCTCTTCGACCACAGGCAGGATGTGGCTGGAGTTGCGAAAGATGTCGATCATGTCGACGGGGCGGCTGATGTCGGAGAGCGAGGCGACGAAGGGCTTTCCGAGCAGCTCCTTGCCGACATGGCCGGGATTGACCGGAATCATGTCGTAGCCGCGCTGCGCCAGATATTTGAACGCGAAATAGCTCGGCCGCACGTTGACCGGCGAGGCGCCGACCATCGCGATCGATTTCACGGAGTTGAGGATGCCGCGGATGTAATTGTCGGGATAGGCGTCGTGGTTCATGTGCCGTCTTTTCTTGTTGTCACTCATCCCGCCATGTCGGCGCACGCTTTTCGATGAAGGCGCCGATGCCTTCCTCGGCGTCGCGCGCCATCATGTTCTCGGTCATCACCTCTGCGGCATAGCGATAGGCCTCCGCAAGGCTCATCTCGGCCTGGCGATAGAAGGCCTCCTTGCCGAGCTTGACGGTGTAGGCGGATTTCAGTGCGACCTGCTGCGCGAGCCCGATTGCAGCGCCGAGTTCTGTGCCGGCGGGGACCACGCGGTTGACGAGCCCGATCTCGCGCGCGCGGTCGGCCGTGATGGGCTCGCCGGTCAGAAGCATCTCCATGGCCTGCTTGCGCGGGACGTTGCGCGACAGCGCCACCATCGGCGTCGAGCAGAACAGGCCGATGTCGACGCCCGGCGTGGCGAATCTGGCGCCCTCTGAGGCGATGGCGAGATCGCAGCTTGCCACGAGCTGGCAGCCGGCCGCGGTCGCGATGCCCTGGACGGCAGCCACCACGGGCTTGGGCAAGTGCACGATCGCTTGCATCATTGCGCTGCAGGCGGTCATCATCTCGGCGAAAAAGGCGCGGCCGCGGTCGGGATCGGCGCGGCGAGCGGTGAGTTCCTTCATGTCGTGGCCGGCGGAGAAGGCCGGGCCGTTGGCCGCGATCACAACGCCGCGGACGGCCTTGTCGCTGCCGATATCATTGAGCTCGGCATGCAGGCTGGCGATCATCGCTGCCGACAGGCTGTTGCGCGCAGCGGGCCGGTTCAGCGTCAGGACCGCGATGGAGCCTTTGGTCTCGCGCAGCAGGATCGGCGGTTGCGGGGCGGGGGCGCGGGCGGCCTGGGCAGACATCGAAGCGTTTCCGTTGGATTATTGCATTTGAATGACGCAGATAACTTAATGTAACAGGGCAGGTGAAGCGAGGGTGGGGAACAGCATGGCGTTAGCGAAAATGAGCGTGGCGGATGTCGAGCAGTTCCTCCGCGTCGAATTTCCCCAGGCGTTCAGCGGCGACGACATCACGATCGAAAGCGCGGACGGCCAGACCTGCCTGTTGCGGCAGCGCTTCAGCGAGAAGATGCTGCGGCCCGGTGGAACCGTATCCGGCCCGACGCTGATGGCGCTGGCCGATTTCGCGATGTACGTGGTGCTGTTGTCCGCGATCGGGCCGATCGGGCTCGCTGTGACCACCAATCTCAACATCAATTTCCTGCGCAAGGGCCAGCCCGGCCAGGACGTGCTGGCAGAGGCCCGGCTGCTCAAGCTCGGCAAGCGGCTGGCGGTCGGGGAGGTGAAGCTGTTGTCCGGCACATCGCCCGATCCGATCGCCCATGTCACCTCGACCTATTCCATTCCAAACGTTTGAGCTTTCTGCAGGTAATATAGCACCATATTTTTAAGACTTTGATATTGCTTCGCTAATTCATGTCGCCGGGCATTGACCGCCGCGCGTCTCTTCTCTAGACAATCGCGCAGTCCGGTGCGGTGTTCGCGCCGATGCTCCCCGTTCACGGAAACTCTGACATGAAAACCTTTTCGGCAAAGCCGGCTGAGGTGACGAAGAAGTGGGTGCTGATCGACGCCAAGGGTCTGGTCGTCGGTCGCCTCGCCACCATCGTCGCCATGCGCCTGCGCGGCAAGCACCTCCCGACCTACACCCCCCACGTTGATTGCGGCGACAACGTCATCATCATCAACGCGCAGCACGCGGTCCTCACCGGGCGCAAGCGCGAGCAGAAGACCTACTACAAGCACACCGGTTATGTCGGCCACATCAAGGAGCGCACCGCGCGCCAGATCCTCGAGGGCAAGCACCCCGAGCGCGTGCTGGAGAAGGCCGTCGAGCGCATGATCCCGCGTGGTCCGCTTGGTCGCGTCCAGATGGGCAACCTCCGCGTCTATGGCGGCGCCGATCATCCGCACGAGGCCCAGACGCCCGAGAAGATCGATATCGCCAAGTTGAACCGCAAGAACACGAGGGCCGCATAACATGGCCGAATCCATTCAGTCGCTCGACCAGCTCTCGCAGCTCAAGACGGCGTCGCCCGATGCGCCCAAGCACGAGAAGAAGGTCGACAAGTTCAACCGCGCCTATGCCACCGGCAAGCGCAAGGACGCGGTCGCCCGCGTGTGGATCAAGCCGGGCGCCGGCAAGGTCACTGTCAACTCGCGCGAGGTCGAGGTCTATTTCGCCCGTCCCGTGCTGCGCATGATGATCGAGCAGCCGTTCTCGGTGGCTGCACGCTCAGGCCAGTACGACGTGATCTGCACGGTTGCCGGAGGCGGCCTGTCCGGCCAGGCCGGCGCTGTGCGTCACGGCATCTCCAAGGCGCTCACCTATTTCGAGCCGGAGCTGCGCACCGTGCTCAAGAAGGGCGGCTTCCTGACCCGCGACTCGCGCGTGGTCGAGCGCAAGAAGTACGGCAAGGCCAAGGCCCGCCGGTCCTTCCAGTTCTCGAAGCGTTAATCGCTTCGGTCACATTCGCCGCGAAAGCGGCTTCAATGAGATGCAAAAGGGCGCTGATTTCAGCGCCCTTTTTGTTGTTCGTTTGTCTGCAAATTGATGGCGTGTTTCCAGAAAACTTGGGCGCCCTCGAAAACCTGAATGGAACCCGCCGGATTTAGCGTCGCCTTTGGAAGGGCGCGCAAATCGGATGTACCGATCGCGTAACTGCTATGGCTTAAGGGGGCCGACATGATGTCGCTCGATAGCATCACGCTCTATTTGGTCGCCACCATGGTCGCCGCACTGCTCGGCGCCATGATGGTTTTCTTCGGCAGGCAGGAGAACAGCCCTGCACTGAAACGGTGGGGCACCGCCTATCTCCTCGGTGCCGCCTCCGTCGCGCTGTGGACCGCGGCCGGCGACAGGCTGGGCCCGCATCTCTACCTCGCGCTGAACGCCGTCGGCTTCGTCGCCTGCGGCATGGTGTGGAATGCGGCGCGCGTCTTCCATGGCCGCAAGCCGAACTGGCCGGGCCTTGTGCTCGGTGCGCTCGCCTGGGTCGCCGCCGTCATGTTGCTCGACCCCGAGGCATCCATGGTGCGGATGATCGTGGGCGCCGGCATCGTTTCGGTCTACGCGGCGCTGACCGCCGGCGAACTCTGGACCGAACGGCGCAAGAGCCTGCAACGACGCTGGCCTGCCATCGTGATGCCGGTGATGCACGGTTGCGTGTTGATGCTGCCGGTGCTGATCGGCAGCTTCCTGCGTCCGCACGATGCCGGCTTCGCTCAGAGCATCTGGGTCAAGGTATTCGCGGTCGAACTGATCCTCTACGCCGTCGGCACCGTGTTCGTGATCTTCATGCTGGTGTCCGAGCGCACCGTGACAGCGCACCGCACCGCCGCGTCGACCGATCCCCTGACTGGCATGCTCAACCGCCGCGGCTTCTCGGAAGCCTGCGGCCGCGTGATCGAGCGCGAGGCCAAGGCCGGACGTCCCGTCACCGTGATGATCTTCGATATCGATCATTTCAAGTCGATCAACGACCGCTTCGGCCACCCCGCCGGCGACGAGATGCTGAAGCTGTTCTCCACCATCGTCGTCAACAATCTGCGGATCACCGACATGTCGGGGCGCATCGGCGGCGAGGAGTTCGCAGCATTGCTGCCGTGTTCGCTGGAGGAGGGTGTGCTGGTCGCCGAGCGCGTGCGCGAGGCGTTCGAGACGTCCGGCGTCGTGGTCGACGAAGGCCCGGTCGACACCACCGTCAGCATCGGCGTCGCCGGTGGTCCTGCCGGCACCGAGCTCGAAGTGCTGCTGGCATCCGCCGACACTGCGCTCTATCAGGCCAAGCGCGGCGGCCGTAACCGCGTCGAGGCGGCGGAGGAGCTGCCGCTGTCGCTGGAGAACTGGCGCCGCCAGAGCGCTGCGCGCATCAGCACGCCGCGGCCGGCCACCGCCTGAGACGTAAGGGCAGCAGCCGCGGTAATCCTCTGTTTACCATTCGATCCCTACCATTGCGGTCATGGAATCGATCCGTCGACAGAACCCGCAAGCTGCCCTGATGTCGCTCGAAGCCGCTGCGGCCTCGGCACGCAGCGGGTTCGCCTGCCTGTTCTCGACCTCGGACGAATACGAGAGCGCGCTGATCTCCGAGCGCCGTGCGCAGGGGCATTACACGCAGGGCCGCCGCAGCTACTGGCCGCTCGCACTGTTCGCCGGTTGCGCCCTCATCGTGGCGGGCACCGTTCTGCTGCTGGTCTGAGAGGTCTGCAGTTTCGGGCCGAGCAGGGCGCCGTTTCGGCGCCTTTTTCTTTTCCGTCCGCTGCGCTAGACACGCCCATCGAACAAAAGGTGGAAACCGATGATCACCGAGATCGCGCAAATCGACGTCAAGCCGGGCAGCGAGAAGGACTTCGAGGCCGCTGTCGCCAAGGCCAAGGCTGCTTTCGGCCGCTCCAGGGGCTTTCACGGCTTCGAACTGCACAAATCGATCGAGAAGCCGCAGCGCTACCGGCTGATGGTGAAGTGGGCGACGCTGGAGAACCACACCGTCGATTTCCGCGGCTCCGAGAATTTTGCCGAATGGCGCGGCCTCGTCGGCCAGTATTTCGCCTCGCCTCCGGAGGTCGAGCACACCGAGACCGTGCTGACGACCTGAGCCGATTCAGGCCGCCTCCGCCAGCGGCGGCGCCTCGTAGGTCTTGAAATGGTCGATCATGACCTTGCCGATCGCAAGCAGCGGCAGCGCCAGCGCCAGGCCCCAGATGCCGAACACGACGCCGAGCACGATCTGGAACGCGAACAGCGTGGCTGGCGGGATGTCCAGCGCCTGCCGCTGCAGGATCGGCGTCAGTACGTAGCTCTCCATGGCGTGCACGCCCATGAAGAGCAGAAACGCCGATAGCGCCGGTATCCAGCCTGAGGCGAGGCTCGCCAGCACCACGACGACGCCGGCGATGATGGCTCCGATGGTCGGGATGAAGGCGAGCAGGCCGGCCTGGATTCCCAGGATGAACGAGCCGGGGATGCCGATGACGGCAAGCCCGATCCAGGTCACCACGCCGACCGCGAGCATGACGATGATCTGCGCGATCAGCCAGCGCTCCAGGGTTTCACCGATGCGATCGATGACGAGGGCGACGCGGGTGCGGTGCCTCGCCGGCGCCAGATACAGCAGGCCGTCGTGATAGACGCGGGGCTGGGCGGCGAAGGCAAGGCCCAGGAACAGCACGATGAAGATGTTGCCCACACCGTGGATGGTGCCGAGTAGCAGCTTGAAGGTCTGGCTCACGATTGCGCCGCCGCTGGACGCCAGCGTGCCGGCGCTGGGCAAGGAACCGCGCGAGGGCCCTGCCGGTGCAGGCGCCGCCTCCGACGGAATATTGGCCGAGGGATCGGTCGCACCGTTGCCGAAATCAAAGAAGCTGGTGTCGATGCCGTGGCTGTCCAAAAAGGATTTCACGTTTCCGATCTGCGATTTGATGGTCTTGCTCAGCAGCGAAGCCTGATCGGCGATGGTGGCGCCGCCGAGATAGGCGATGCCCGCGAGCATCAGGGCGAGCGCAGTGCAGACGATCGTGAGCCGCACCGCATGCGGCAGGGGCACCCGGCGGCCGAGCGCACCGGTGAGCGCGTTGAGGCCCAGACCAAGCAGCATGCCGGCGAAGATCAACAGCACGGTGGCGGCGAAATACCAGGTGAAGGCGAGCAGCACGGTGAACAGCACGACGCCGATGCCCCCGACCGAGATCGCCCAGGCGAGGTCGCCGCGGGTTCGGAAGCGTTCTTCTTTGGACGACATGGTCACATCAGGTCCTTTTCAGCGCATTGCGCTGCACTCTTTCGACAAACGCGCTTCGGATCAAGACCGTACTCGAGGCGCTGGTTTGACGCCGGCGCGCCGACGGTGCAGAGCGATGAGGAAAGAAAAATGGGGGCGCTTTGAGCTTCATCAGCAAATGGGCGGGTCTGCTCGGGCTTCTGGCCGTGCTCGTGATCGGCGACCAGATCCGGATCAACCGGCCTGGGCACAAATATCGTCTCACCGTCGAGGTCACGACGCCTGACGGGATCAAGACCGGGTCTGGCGTTCTGGCTGTCGTGCCCGACCGTAACTATAACCGCGGCGGCCGCACCACGATGCGCGGGGAGGCGGTGTTCGTCGATCTCGGCCAAAACGGCGCCCACGGCAAGAATCTGATTGCATTGCTGGTGCACCGGCAGGGCCCAAAACTGGACTTCGATGACATCAACTATGTCGCGCTGCGCGCCTACGGCGCCGCGCGTGGCAACCGCGTCTCGTTCAACGATATCCAGCGCCAGACCGGCGTCGTCCCGGTCCAGGCAGACCAGGTGCCGGTGCTGGTCAGCTTTGGCGATCCCAATGCTCCCGGGACGGCGCGCCTTGTCGCCGGCGACAATGCGGAGGCGGTTCTGGGCGAGGGCTATGCGATCCGAGCCGTTACGGTCGAAGTCGTGCCCAACGGGTTCTGGCCGATTGATTTCGGTGGGGCGCTCGGAGTGCCCGTGACGCGCGGCCTCGAAGCGAAACTGCCTTGGTTGGCCGCGCCGGGCGATCCGGCGGCTACCGCACTGCAGGCGGCGGGCCTGCCCGCTGGGGGCGAGGCCCGGGAGGCATTTGCGCGAAAATAGCATTGCCGTCCCGCGATCCCTTCTGTTGAATTTGTTCCAGCCGAAGGGCATGTTTGGAGAATCTTCTTATCGGAGAGGCGCAGAACCACAGATGAGAAAGCCGGTCGTCGGCGTGATCGGGAATGCCCATCGCGTCGAAAATCGATTTCAGGTTCAGATGGTCGGCGAGCGCAATTTGCGCGCTGTGGCCGAGGTTTCCGGCGGCCTGCCGCTGATGTTCGCGGGCGCGCCTGACATCACCGATATCGGCGCACTGCTCGATGTGGTCGACGGGATCGTGCTCACCGGCGCCCGCGCCAACGTCCATCCGACCCGCTTCAATGTCGACCCGTGCGAGCGGCACGAGCCGTACGATATCCATCGCGACGAGGTCGCGCTGGCGCTTTCGGTCGCCTGCGTCGCCCGTGGCGTGCCGCTGTTCGGCATCTGCCGCGGCCTTCAGGAGATGAACGTCGCCTTCGGCGGCTCGCTGCATCCCGAGATCCGCGAAATTCCCGGCCGCATGAATCACCGCATGCCCCGGCTCGAGAACGGCGAGATCCACCCCGATCCGACCGTGGTGTTCGCCGACCGCCACGACGTCGACCTGACGCCGGGCGGGGCGTTCGCAAAGCTGCTCGGCTGTGAGAAGATCAGGGTCAATTCGCTGCACGGCCAGGGCATCCTAGATCCCGGCAAGCGCGTGCTGGTCGAGGGCGTCGCCGAGGACGGCACCATCGAGGCGATCCGGATCGCGGAAGCCCCGACCTTCGCGCTTGGCGTGCAATGGCACGCCGAATACGATCCCCAACGCAATCCCGTCAACCGCAAGCTGTTCGAGGCGTTCGGCGAAGCGCTGGTGGCGAGGCAGCGCGCGGCGGCGTAGCTCACGCTCGTGTCCCGGACGCATTGCAGCGCGCTTGCGGCTACTGCGCAGGACCAGGACCGAGTACCTCCGCCCCTCGGCACTGAAGCCAATGGGCCCCGGCTTTGCAGCGCATCGCCAAGGAGCGACGCGCTGCGGGCGCAGAGGGCCGGGCGCCGGCGGCACCCGCACGTCCGGGCGCAACAGATGGCGCTTCTATCCGATAAAATCCGATATTCGAGAAAGCGGAGTATTCTCGCGCCGAGGCCTCGACGGTTGGTTTGCCGGACCCTCCTAAGAGCGACCGGAACGGGTCGGAATGCATTGCGATATCCCAATGCCGCGAGCCGCCCGATGGGGAAGACTTGCTTCGTGGGACCGGCAGATACAGCTTAAGTTCTGTCCCAGGACGGAGGATGACCTTCATGAGCAGACCTGTAAAAACTGAAAGCGAACTGATCGCCATGGCCAAGGCCGAGTTGAAGGTTCATGCCGACTGTCCCGACGGAATGACCATCTCGATCCTCCGCGACGGGCGTTCCTGGGAGTTCCGAGCCAGTGCAGACCGGGCCACTGCGGATCGGCCCGGCTACCCCGAATGCGTCGCGATGCTTGTCCAGATCGGCGACCATCTCTGCAAGCAATACGACGTCGAGGATTAGTCCGTTCGAGGATGGCATTGCCGGAAGCGCCGCACGCCAAACGCATTCATCATTGCGACCAGATTTTCGGTACCGCTGCGGCACATTGTCCATTTTCTGGTTGACCCTAAATCGGCCGACGGTAAATGTACCTTGCTTCACGCGGCGGGTGAAACCTGAACAGGTCTTGCCAAAAACCGACGACAAGAACGGGCGGAAGCATCAGGAGGGTGGACTAGCTCCCGCGCGGAAGTGGACGGCCGCTGATTTGGCGTCACGGTCCTGCTCGTTTGGGGTCAGCACTCAGCGAGCGGGGAAAAGGCATCGATGCGCCCATTGTTGGCGGTGAGTACGGCTATCGACTGGCTGAACGAAAAGGTCGGCAACGTCTGCAACATCCTGGTGCTCGCGGCCTGCGTGGTCAGCGCTGCAAATGCGATGATCCGCTATGCCTTCAGCTACAGCTCCAACAGCTGGCTCGAAACGCAGTGGTATATGTTCGCCGTCGTCGTGATGTTCGGCTCGTCCTATACCTTCAAGCGCAACGAGCATGTCCGCGTCGAAATCATCTACCTCATGCTGTCCGAACGCGGTCAGATATGGCTCGACCTGATCGGGACGCTGGTTTTCCTCGTCCCGGCGTGTCTGCTTCTCAGCTACCTCTCATGGGCGATGTTCTACAACTCGTTCGTCATCGGTGAGATGTCCAACAACGCCGGCGGCCTCATGCGCTGGCCGATCAAGTTCGTCGTGCCGGCCGGGTTCTTCATGGTCGCCCTGCAAGGCGTCTCGGAGGTGATCAAACGCGCGGCCGCCTTGCGCGGTGAAGTCAAAATCGATGCGAAATACGAGCGGCCGACCCAATGATCACGATTGAGATGATGCCGCCGCTGATGTTCGGCGGGCTGGTCCTGGCCATGCTGATCGGCTTCCCCGTTGCGTTCACGCTGGCCGCCCTCGGGCTTTCGTTCGGATTTCTCGCGATCCACGAGGGATTCTTCGCGTTCAGCTTCCTCCAGGCCATTCCGGAGCGCATCTACGGCAGCGTTCTCGCCAACGAGCTACTGCTGGCGATTCCGTTCTTCACCTTCATGGGCGCGATCCTCGAACGATGCGGCCTTGCGGAAGATATGCTGGATTCCATGGGGCAGCTGTTTGGCCCCATCCGCGGTGGTCTCGGCTATTCCGTGATCATCGTCGGTTTCATCCTCGGTGCCATCACGGGCACCGTGGCCGCGCAGGTGATCGCGATGGCGCTGATCTCGATGCCGGTGATGATCCGCTACGGCTACAACATGCGCTACATCACCGGCGTGCTTGCTGCCTCCGGCACCATTACCCAGCTGGTGCCTCCGTCGCTGGTCCTGATCGTGCTCGCGGACCAGCTCGGCAAGTCGGTCGGCGATATGTATTTGGGCGCCTGGGGCCCGTCGATCCTGCAGATCGCGCTGTTCGCGGGCTACACGTTCGCTCTGAGCGTGATCAAGCCGGGCCACGTTCCGGCCGTGCCCAAGGAAGCAAGGACGCTCACGGGCTGGGCGCTCTGGCGCAAATGCCTTCTGGGCATCATCCCGTCCGCGGTGCTGATCTTCGTGGTGCTCGGTACAATGATGCTGGGCCTTGCCACCCCGACCGAAGCCGGCGCGATGGGCGCCGTCGGCGCCATTGTCCTCGCCGTCATCCACCACAAGGATTTCAGCTCGGCCGGGCACAAGATATTGCTTATCGGCGTTGCAGCGGCTGGTGTCGGCACCATCATCGGCATCTATTTCACGCCGAACCTGGTGTTCAAGATCGCCTTTGCGATCGCCTATCTCGCCGTTGCCTGGGTCTGCATCGAGGCGGTCAGGATTCCGGACCTGCGCATGCTGGTCAAGCAGGGCTACGAGACCACCATGCGCATCACCTGCATGGTGACGTTCATCCTGATCGGATCGACCTGCTTCTCGATCGTGTTTCTCGGCTGCAATGGTGGTGTCTGGCTCGAGCACATGCTGACATCGCTGCCGGGCGGGGTCTGGGGATTCCTGATCTTCATGAACCTGTTCATCTTCTTCATCGCCTTCTTCCTCGACTTCTTCGAGATCGCCTTCATCATCATCCCGATGATCGCGCCGATCGCGCAGAAGCTGCTCGCTCCCGTCGTCGGGCCGGACGCTGCCCTGATCTGGTTCGGGGTCATGCTCTGCGTCAACATGCAGACCTCCTTCCTGCATCCTCCCTTCGGCTTCGCCCTCTTCTACCTGCGCGGCGTGGCGCCGAAGGAGGTCAAGAGCTCGGACATCTATTGGGGCGCGATGCCCTGGATCGGCCTGCAGGCGATCATGGTCGCGGTCGTCATCGCATTCCCGATCACGGTCACCGGATTGCTGGACGCCCCCACCAAGGTGGATCTGGACAAGGTCAAGATCGAGATCCCCGATATCGAGCTGCCGCCGCCGGTGCTTGATTTCGGCCAGCCGAAGAATTGAGGAATTGACCCGGTTCGGTTCGAGGCGCGATCGTGCCTTGAACCGAGTCTGATCAGCCGTCCGCACGACCTTCGCGTTCGGTCTTGAAACTGGATTGCTTCGCGATGATACGCAGCATCACCGCCACCGTCCTTCTCCTGCTTCCGTCCTCTGCATTCGCCCAGAGCGCGCCGCCGCAGCAGGGGCCGATCAGCTGCGCCGCGCCGGTTGCGCCCGACGATACCGAGCGGAGCCTGAAGCAGCGCTACGGCAAGGACGCCGTGGCGCAGGATCTGCCGGGTGCCGAGGGCGAACGCTACAAGGACATCGTCCTGTTCCCGAAGGCGAGGGACCGCCGCATCGAGGTTGCCTTTACCGACGACAAGGCCGGGCGGGCCTCCGGCCTGACCTTGCGCGACGCGGGCAAGGCCAGCCTCTGGAACGTCGCCGGCGTCACGATCGGATCGAGCCTTGCCGACGTGCAGAAGGCCAACGGCAAGCCATTTGTCGTCAGCGGTTTCGAATGGGACTATGGCGGCTTCGTCACCGACTGGAAGGGCGGGGCGCTCAGCCGGCCGCTGCAAGGCGGCTGCACCGTGACGATCCGCTTCGCTGGCAAGACCGGTGCGCCGAGGTCGCTGTCCGGCGACGGCGTGAAGGCGGCATCCGATAACGGGGCGCTGGTGAAGTTCGCGCCTGTGGTGACAGAGATCGGCGTGAATTTCCCGGACCAGTGACGATCGGTGCGATTGCGCATAACGGATCGGCCAGCGGCATGATGCGCCATGCTGGCGCCATGCACGCGGGCCTTCCGAATTCTGAACGCGATAAACCAATCAGTAGGGATTGGTCCGACCCGATTTGTGCGGCTATGATTTGTTCTTTGAGAACGAAGTGGAGTCAGATGCGGAACGAAAGCGGATGACGCGAGGCGCCTTACGCGGTCCACGCGATCCGACGCGCGCGGGATGCAAACTGCACGGCCGAAGGCGTCGTTCGCCTCCGGCCAAAAGTGAAAAGGCGCCTCCTTTCGGAAGCGCCTTTTGCTTGTCGCATGAACGTCGGGCGGCTTAGCCCGAATAGTACATCTCGAACTCGACCGGATGCGGGGTCATTTCGAAGCGGGCGACTTCGGTCATCTTCAGCTCGATGTAGGCGTCGATGAAATCGTCGTCGAACACGCCGCCGGCCTTGAGGAAGCCGCGGTCCTTGTCGAGGTTTTCGAGCGCCTCGCGCAAGCTGCCGCACACCGTCGGAATCTGCTTCAGCTCTTCCTTCGGCAGGTCGTAGAGGTCCTTGTCCATCGCCGGACCGGGATCGATCTTGTTCTTGATGCCGTCGAGGCCGGCCATCAGCATCGCGGCGAAGCCGAGATAGGGGTTGGCCATCGGATCGGGGAAGCGCACCTCGACGCGCTTGGCCTTCGGCGAAGCGGTGTAGGGGATGCGGCAGGAGGCCGAGCGGTTGCGCGCGGAATAGGCGAGCAGCACGGGGGCCTCATAGCCCGGGACCAGGCGCTTGTAGGAGTTGGTCGACGGGTTGGTGAAGGCGTTGATCGCCTTGGCGTGCTTGATGATGCCGCCGATGTAGTGCAGGCAGGTCTCCGACAGGTCGGCGTATTTGTTGCCGGCGAACACCGGCTTGCCGTCCTTCCAGATCGACTGGTGCACGTGCATGCCCGAGCCGTTGTCGCCGTAGATCGGCTTCGGCATGAAGGTGGCGGTCTTGCCGTAGATGTGCGCGACCTGGTGGATGCAGTACTTGTAGATCTGCATGTGGTCGGCCATCAGCGTCAGCGTGTCGAACTTCATGCCGAGCTCGTGCTGGGCGGAAGCCACTTCATGATGGTGCTTCTCGACCTTGACGCCCATCTTGGCCATGGCGCCGAGCATCTCCGAGCGCATGTCCTGCACCGAGTCCTGCGGCGGCACGGGGAAATAGCCGCCCTTGGTGCGGATGCGGTGGCCGAGATTGCCGCCCTCATACTCGGTGTCGGAATTGGTCGGCAGCTCCGACGAGTCGAGCCGGAAACCGGTCTTGTAGGGCTCTGCCGAAAAGCGCACGTCGTCGAACACGAAGAATTCGGCTTCGGGACCGACGAACACGGTGTCACCCACGCCCATCGACTTCACCATGGCTTCCGCCTTCTTGGCGATGCCGCGGGGGTCGCGGTTGTAGGGCTCGCCGGTGGTCGGCTCGAGCACGTCGCAGGTGATGACCATGGTGGTCTCGGCGAAGAACGGGTCGATCGTCGCAGTGACCGGGTCGGGCATCAGGCACATGTCGGACTCGTTGATCGCCTTCCAGCCGGCGATCGAGGAACCGTCGAACATCGTTCCTTCGGCGAAGATGTCGTCATCGATCATGCTGACGTCGAACGTCACGTGCTGCCACTTGCCGCGCGGATCGGTGAAGCGCAGGTCGACGTACTTGACGTCGTTGTCCTTGATCGATTTCAGGACGTCTTTGGCGGTCTTCATGCATACCCCTTTTGGCTCTGCGGGTCGGTTTCCAGATGAGCAAAATTATTCTCGCTCAAGCGAGTTTTGCGCGACCGCACAAACGAAATCAGGCCGCCGAAGCAGCCTTATTTCCAGTCGGAGTGTCGCAAAATTCGGGATAGCACCCGGCTCAGATAGCGTCCAGCCCGGATTCGCCGGTCCGGATGCGGATCGCCTCTTCGATGTTGGACACGAAGATCTTACCGTCGCCGATGCGGCCGGTTTGCGCGGCGCGGCGGATCGCGTCGATGGCGCGTTCGACCAGATCGTCGCCGATCACGATCTCGATCTTCACCTTGGGCAGGAAGTCGACGATGTATTCTGCGCCGCGGTAGAGCTCGGCATGGCCCTTCTGCCGGCCAAAGCCCTTGGCTTCGGTGACGGTGATGCCCTGAAGGCCGACTTCCTGAAGCGCTTCCTTCACCTCGTCGAGCTTGAATGGCTTGATGATGGCTTCGATTTTCTTCACTGCGCGCCTCCCGGCCTTTCGAACAAATAGCAACGTCTTCGTCAGGATGCGCTCTTAACGCACGATCTTGTCTTCGCTATGCCTGCAACCCTGACCAGTCCGGCAACAACGGCCGGCCACACTCTGATAGATGCCAGTGAGCACGACGAACCGAAGCGGCTTCCTCAAAAGCAGGGTCTATGCCAAGTTGCAAATGCCCTGATTATGGGAGCGTTATCAGCCTTTTAACGTGCATCTCTGAGCCGTGTCGCCGACTTGCGCAAGATACTGAAGACTACGAAATAGGCAAACGGTCAATATGTGTGCAGATCGATGTTCCCAACGGCTGGGCGACGCGTTACGTGCCTGTTGAAAAGGCGTTTGGACCAGGTAAGTGGCATGGAAGTTCTAACCACCGCTGAAATGCAGCGCGCCGACCAGCTCACCATCGCGGCCGGCACGCCCGGTTTCAAGCTGATGCTGAGCGCGGGGCAGGCGGTCGCCGATGCCGCCCATGCGTTGGTGGAGGAGGGGCCGATCCTGATCGTGGCCGGCCCCGGCAACAATGGCGGTGACGGTTTTGTCGCAGCCGCCGAGCTCGCCGCGCAGGGGCGCGAGGTTTCGGTCATCCTGATGTGCGAGCGAGACCAGCTGCAGGGCGACGCGGCCTCCGCCGCGCGCGGCTGGAAGCACCCGGTGCTCCCGTTCAATCCTCAGGCGATCGGACGGCCCGCGCTGATCATCGACGCGCTGTTCGGCGCAGGCCTCAGCCGTCCTGTCGACGGCGAGGCGCGCGCGATGATCGAAGCGATCAACGGCAACGGCGCGCCGGTGCTCGCGGTCGATCTGCCGAGCGGCATCAACGGCACCAGCGCGGCCGTGATGGGTGTGGCGGTGAACGCCACCGAGACCGTCACCTTCTTCCGCAAGAAACCGGCGCATCTGTTGATGCCGGGCCGGATGCATTGCGGCCAAGTGCGTGTCGCCCACATCGGCATCGACGCGCAGGTGCTCGACGAGATCGCGCCGCTGACCTTCGAGAACGATCCGGATGTCTGGGGCGCCGCTTTTCCGGTGCCGCGCATCGACGGCCACAAATACGCGCGGGGGCACGTTCTTGCGGTCTCCGGAGATGCGGCGGCGACCGGCGCTGCGCGGCTGGCCGCGCGTGGGAGCTTGCGTGCTGGGGCAGGGCTGGTGACGCTGGCGAGCCCGCGCGATGCGCTCGCGATCAACGCCGCCGCGCTCACGGCCGTCATGGTGCGCCCCGTCGACACCGCGATCGAGTTCGGCGAGCTGCTCGGCGACAAGCGCTACAACACCTGCATCATCGGCCCCGGCGCCGGCGTCAGTGAACGCACCTGCGATCTCGTTCACACCGCGCTCACGGCACAGTGTCGTCTGGTGCTCGATGCGGATGCGCTGACGAGCTTTGCCGCAAACCCTGCGCGGCTGTTCGAATCGATCAAATCGTCGCGCGACAATGCGGTGGTGCTGACGCCGCACGAAGGCGAGTTTCCGCGCCTGTTCTCCGATCTCAGCAACAAATTTCCCGGTCGATCCAAGCTGGAGCGCGTGCGCGATGCCGCCGAACGCTCCGGCGCGGTGGTGCTGCTGAAAGGCCCGGACACCACCATTGCGGCCCCCGACGGCCGCGCCACCATTGCGGCCAACGCGCCGCCCTGGCTCGCCACCGCAGGCGCCGGCGACGTGCTCGCCGGCATCATCGCCGGGCTTTTGGCGCAGGGCGTGCCCGCCTTCGAAGCCGCCAGCATCGGTGTCTGGATGCATGGCGAGGCGGGACGCGAAGCCGGGCCAGGGCTGATCGCGGAGGACCTGACCGAAACGCTGCCGGCCGTGCACCGGCGGATCTATGATGCGCTCGGCATCGAATATTGAGGCCGCCTCATTCCACCGCGTACCAGCGCACTAGGCGCGGTGAAGCCCAATCGGTCGCGACGGACTCGATCAGCCATTGGCCGGGAGCAGTGGCCGCGAAGGCGATGCGCTGGGTCTGGCCGGGCTCGATGGCGAGCGTGTCGAGCCAGTAGGGCTTCCAGCCGTCGTCGAGCTTGTCGAGCAGGCGGAAGGGGTGGCCATGCAGGTGGAAGACGGTCGCGACGGGCGCAGGGTTATTGAGGGCAAGCACGACGGTGCGACCAGGCCGGGCGCGGAAGGCCGGGGCCGATTTGACGGAGAAGCTCGCCGGCCGCACCCAGCCGGCGTCGGGTGTGCCGAGCGCGACATCGAACCGCAGGGCACCTCGCAAGTCGAGTTTCTCGGGCAGGCCGTTTGGAGGGAGCGGCTGGGCCGGCAACAGCGGCGGACGCTCCAGCTTGCCGGAGATGGTGAGGTTGCCGATCTGGCGCGCCTCTTTGCCGTCGTGGAGCAGGAGTCGGGCCGATGCGGCCGCATCGACAAAGGCGTCGGCGCGTGCGCCTGGGGCCAGCACCAGGGCGCCGTTGCGTGCCGGAAACGGCTCGGCCGGCTGCCCGTCCAGAGCCATCACCTGGACTTCGTGGTTCTCCAATTTGATCGCCAGAACAGAGCGTTGCGAGCCGTTGATGAAGCGCAGCCGCAG
This sequence comes from Bradyrhizobium sp. SZCCT0148, assembly GCF_018129985.1. Classification (GTDB taxonomy): domain Bacteria; phylum Pseudomonadota; class Alphaproteobacteria; order Rhizobiales; family Xanthobacteraceae; genus Bradyrhizobium; species Bradyrhizobium japonicum_H. The sequence continues at coordinate 184,490 of NZ_JAFCKT010000009.1, read as the reverse complement.
CCGCTCCCCGGCTGAAGCTGAGAGTTCGAATGAAGTCCCGCCGTTGATTGTGTAAAGCGGCGTGCTGTCCTTCGGGTCCCGCCCCGGGGGAAGCGCGGTCCCGTCCGGCCGCAGCCGCCACTCCTCGATCAAAACGACCAAGTCACGATCGATCGCGACCCGGCTGGACTCGGCGATGATGATCGGAAGCGGACGGGCGGGCTGCTTCTGCCCGTCCTCGAACAGCCGAAAGTCGGCCAGCAAGGTCCCGGCGTTTGGCGTTGAAATATTTGTGGTTTCCGTCGCATCCGGAGCCACCGGTCCGCGCCCCGGGAAGTGATCGGGGCCAGCGGGGGCATTAAGGCCGTGCCAGACTGGCGCAAGCGGGACAGTCAGGTTGTTGCGAAACACCACCTGGCAACTGTCAAAGCGCTTGAGGCGGACGTCCCCGACGTGACTCAAGGCGGCCAGCTCCCAGATCGGAGTAGCCGGCTGATTTGGCCTTAGAGCCAAGGTTGACGCCCGGGCCTGCAGGGCGAGCTGGGCGGTCAAGGCCGGCACGGCGCCGCCGGCGATCAGCCCGGCCGCCGATACGCCAAGCGAGGCGCCGAGCCCGGCCAAAAGCTCGCGTCTGTTGGGGGTGAAGATCCGTGGTGTCATGGGCCGATCCCGACCACGCCGCGCTGGATAAGTCCAGCCGTCGTGCCTACGTAAACCCTGCCTCCATCGGGCCATTTTTTTGCTGCGAACAGTCAGGCACATGCTATAAGCCCGGCCGCCCGCGGCATCGCGGCCGGTCTTTGATGCAAATTCACGCGGGCGTGGCGGAACTGGTAGACGCGCTGGATTTAGGTTCCAGTGACGAAAGTTGTGGGGGTTCGAGTCCCTCCGCCCGCACCAAGCGCTTTCAGCGTTTGCACGGATTACGAGACCTGCTTTCGCGCGGATGTTCGTCCGCCGGGAGCCGGTTCGATGAAAGCACCGGCGTTGAGGCGTTCGCCTCGCGCCGGATCGATTAATGACAGCGTCCCGACGCATGCGCGCCGGGACCGAACGGGAAGAAGATTGGACGCCATGCAGGTCACAGAAACCCTCTCGGAAGGTTTGAAGCACGAGTTCAAGATCAGCGTTCCCGCGTCTGATCTCGACGCCAAGGCCGGCGCCAAGCTCGTCGATCTCAAGGACAAGGTCCGCATCAACGGCTTCCGCCCCGGCAAGGTCCCGGTTACGCATTTGAAGAAGGTCTACGGTCGCTCGGTGATGGCCGAGACCATCGACCAGACCATCCGCGACACCAACACGCAGCTGTTCTCCGAGCGTGGCTTCCGCCTTGCGACCGAGCCGAAGATCACCATGCCGAGCGAGCAGGCCGAGGTCGAGGAGCTGCTGAGCGGCAAGACCGATCTGACCTACACGGTCGCGATCGAGGTGGTGCCGGCGATCGCACTGGCCGATTTCAAGACCTTTGAGGTCGAGAAGCCCGTGGCCGAGGTTACCGATGCCGACGTCGACGAGGCGATCAAGCGCATTGCCGATACCAACCGCGGCTATGCCGCGAAGGCCGAGGGCGCCAAGGCCGAGTCGGGTGACCGCGTCACTATCAACTTCAAGGGCAGCATCAACGGCGAAGTCTTCGAGGGCGGTACCGGCGAAGGCATCCAGGTCGTCATCGGTTCCAACACCTTCATCCCGGGCTTCGAGGAACAGCTTATCGGGATCGGCGCGGGCGAAACCCGCACGCTGAAAGTGTCATTCCCCAAGAACTACATGAACGACAAGCTCGCCGGCCAGCCGGCCGAGTTCGAGACCACCGCGACGTCGATCGAGTCGCCCCAGGACGTCGCGATTGATGACGAGTTCGCCAAGACGCTCGGCCTCGAATCGCTCGACAAGCTCAAGGAAGCCGCGCGCGAGCGCCTGGTTGCCGAGTTCGCCGGTGCGACGCGCCAGCGCGTCAAGCGCGCGCTGCTCGACCGCCTCGACGAAGCCCATCGCTTCGAGGCGCCGCCCTCGCTGGTCGACGAGGAGTTCAATCTGATGTGGAACTCGGTCAAGGCCGAGATGGACTCTGCCGGCAAGACGTTTGCCGACGAGGACACCACTGAGGACAAGGCCAAGGAAGAGTACCGCAAGATTGCCGACCGCCGCGTGCGGCTCGGTCTCGTGCTCTCCGAGATCGGCGAGAAGAACAAGATCACCGTGACCGACGACGAGGTCGGCCGCGCCGTGATCGAGCGCGCCCGCTCGATGCCCGGCCGCGAGAAGGAGGTCTGGGACTATTACCGCAGCAATGCCCAGGCGCTGGCCCAGCTTCGTGCACCGATCTATGAGGACAAGGTCGTCGATTTCATCCTCGAACTCGCCAACGTGACCGAGAAGAAGGTCTCGCGCGAGGACCTCTACAAGGACGACGAGGCGGAAAAGACCGCGGCCTGAAGAGCTTGAGGCAGGCACCTATTAAGGATGATCAGCGAAGAGGCCCAGCTAGCCAGATGGCCGGCTGGGCCTCTTTGCGCGAATCAGCTTCAACTGCCCCAGGGATTAAGCCTTAATTCGCTCCGCACTTGTCAGAACCGAATTGGGCTATATCTGTCGGTACGCCTTTCTAGCTATCTCTACCAAGTTCCTGCATCGCAGGACGTCCATCCCCCTCCGGCGCACCCGCCAAAACTGGCGGCCAGCCCCGGCGATGTCCGTCTCCGAAAACCCTAGGTGACTCATGCGCGATCCGGTTGAAACCTACATGAACCTCGTGCCCATGGTGGTCGAGCAGACCAACCGTGGCGAGCGCGCCTACGACATTTTCTCGCGCCTGCTGAAAGAGCGCATCATCTTCCTGACCGGACCGGTCGAGGACGGCATGTCGACGCTGGTCGTCGCCCAGCTCCTGTTCCTTGAGGCGGAAAATCCGAAGAAGGAAATCTCGATGTACATCAACTCGCCGGGCGGCGTGGTGACGTCGGGTCTTGCGATCTACGACACCATGCAGTTCATCCGCCCGCCGGTGTCGACGTTGTGCACGGGGCAGGCCGCCTCGATGGGCTCTCTGCTGCTCTGCGCCGGCGAGAAAGACATGCGCTTCTCGCTGCCGAACGCGCGCATCATGGTGCACCAGCCCTCCGGCGGCTTCCAGGGCCAGGCGACCGACATCATGCTGCACGCCCAGGAAATCCTGAACCTGAAGAAGCGGCTCAACGAGATCTACGTGAAGCACACGGGCCAGACCTATAAGGCGATCGAGGACGCGCTGGAACGCGACAAGTTCCTCACCGCGAATGACGCCAAGGAGTTCGGCCTGGTCGACAAGGTCATCGACAAGCGCGCTGAGGAGCCGGCGGCGAAAGCCCCGTAGCACTACTGGAGTGTGACGGCGATCCCCCGGAGATCGCGCGCCGCGATCATGTGGCGTTCACGCTATGGACGCGTGGGCGCGCCGCAAGGCCCGATTTGCGCCCTGCGACAGGCAGAAAGTTCCGCTTTCGTGCTTGTTTTCCGTGGCCATCCGGCAACGCTGGGGTGATTTCGGTCACTTCGCCCGTGCCAAGATCGGAAATCACGGTATTGTCACGGGTAGTCAGCAGCGCCCGATTAGCGAATTCTTGATAGTCGGGTGACAGCATGGTTGGCTACGATTGATCCGCTATGATCGCGGAGAATCGCGTGACCGTGATTCGCACGGAATGTGATGCGTAAGGTCTTTTTTGGTACGGAATTTGCTCTACTTAAGCTTCATGCCGGCCATCGTGTCGGAATGAAGCGATCGAGCGGAACGGAATCGAACCGCGGACGGAGACAGGAATGAGTAAGGTCGGCACGAGCGACTCCAAGAACACGCTATATTGCTCGTTCTGCGGCAAGAGCCAGCACGAAGTCCGCAAACTGATCGCTGGTCCCACGGTGTTCATCTGCGACGAGTGCGTCGAGCTCTGCATGGACATCATCCGCGAGGAGAACAAGTCCTCGCTGGTCAAGTCGCGCGACGGCATTCCGACGCCGAAGGAAATCTGCAAGGTCCTGGACGACTACGTGATCGGCCAGAGCCATGCGAAGAAGGTCCTGTCGGTCGCGGTGCACAACCATTACAAGCGCCTCAACCACCAGACCAAGCACAACGACGTCGAACTCGCGAAGTCGAACATCCTGCTGATCGGTCCGACCGGTTCGGGCAAGACGCTGCTTGCGCAGACGCTCGCGCGCATCCTGGACGTGCCGTTCACGATGGCTGACGCGACAACGCTGACCGAAGCCGGTTATGTCGGTGAGGACGTCGAGAACATCATCCTGAAGCTGCTCCAGTCCGCCGACTACAATGTCGAGCGCGCCCAGCGCGGCATCGTCTACATCGACGAAATCGACAAGATCAGCCGGAAGTCCGACAACCCCTCGATCACGCGCGACGTGTCGGGTGAGGGCGTGCAGCAGGCGCTGTTGAAGATCATGGAAGGCACGGTGGCTTCGGTCCCGCCGCAGGGCGGCCGCAAGCATCCGCAGCAGGAATTCCTGCAAGTGGACACCACCAACATCCTCTTCATCTGCGGCGGCGCTTTCGCCGGCCTCGACAAGATCATCTCCGCGCGCGGACGGTCGACCTCGATTGGTTTCGCGGCCCAGGTGATGGCGCCGGAAGACCGCCGCACTGGCGAGATTTTCCGTCACGTCGAGCCTGAGGACCTTCTGAAGTACGGCCTCATCCCCGAGTTCGTCGGCCGTCTGCCGGTCGTGGCGACGCTTGAGGACCTCGACGAGGCCTCGCTCAAGAAGATCCTGACCGAGCCGAAGAACGCGCTGGTGAAGCAGTACCAGCGACTGTTCGAGATGGAGAACATCGAGCTGACCTTCGCCGACGAGGCGCTTGGCGCGGTTGCCCGCAAGGCGATCGAGCGCAAGACCGGTGCGCGCGGGTTGCGTTCGATCCTCGAGGCGATCCTGCTCGAGACCATGTTCGACCTGCCGGGCCTGGAAGGTGTGGAAGAGGTCGTGATTTCGCGGGAAGTCGTGGAAGGAACGGCGCGTCCGCTCTACATCTACGCCGATCGGTCTGATCGCGCCGTCGAGAACGCCAGCGCCTGATCTTCCGGCGCAGGAACGCTCTAGACCTGTACCCTCGAATTGGGGCTGCGGAAGTGTATCTCCGCAGCCGGTGTTGCGTCGCTTACCGCGTTGCGTAAGCGCCTGATGGCGCGCGTCTTTCAATGACTTGACACCCCCCGGGTCGATAGCCACCTAATGTCGGCGGCGAGCAAGAATTCTCTTCCAGATTCGCCTCAGTTCCGATCCGGCGAGCCGGTCCAACGCGCAAACGGACCGACCGGTTTTGCGGATCACCTCGGCACCTTGTGGCGGTAGCGCATGAGCATGGCGGGCTGCGTGCAAGGGGGCAAAGCAAAAGGAAAAGGCCATGACTAATCCAAAACCCCGGCCGACCATCGTTCATGGCGAAACGCACGCCTATCCCGTGCTGCCGCTGCGCGACATCGTCGTCTTCCCGCACATGATCGTTCCGCTCTTCGTCGGTCGCGAGAAGTCGATCCGCGCGCTCGAAGAGGTGATGAAGAACGACGCGCTGATCATGCTCGCGACGCAGAAGAACGCGTCCGACGATGATCCGGCGCCCGACTCCATTTACGAGACCGGTACGCTTGCCAGCGTGCTGCAGCTCTTGAAGCTTCCCGACGGCACCGTGAAGGTGCTGGTCGAAGGGCTCGAGCGTGCGCGCGTGCAGAAATATACCGATCGCGCCGACTATTACGAAGCGACCGCCATTGCGCTGGCCGACACCGATGCGAAGTCGGTCGAGGCGGAAGCGCTGTCCCGCTCGGTCGTGTCGGACTTCGAGAGCTATGTGAAGCTCAACAAGAAGATCTCGGCCGAGGTCGTCGGCGTCGTGCAGGCGATCACCGATTTCGCCAAGCTCGCCGACACCGTTGCCTCGCATCTCGCCGTCAAAATCGCGGATCGCCAGGGTATCCTGGAGACGCTGTCCGTCACCACGCGCCTCGAGAAGGTGCTGGGCCTGATGGAGAGCGAGATCTCGGTGCTGCAGGTCGAGAAGCGGATCCGGTCGCGCGTCAAGCGCCAGATGGAGAAGACCCAGCGCGAGTATTATCTCAACGAGCAGATGAAGGCGATCCAGAAGGAACTCGGCGACGACGACGGTCGCGACGAGCTCGCCGATCTCGAAGAGAAGATCTCCAAGACCAAACTCTCCAAGGAAGCGCGCGAAAAGGCGCAGCATGAGTTGAAGAAGCTGCGCCAGATGTCGCCGATGTCCGCGGAAGCGACCGTCGTGCGCAACTATCTGGATTGGCTGCTGTCGATTCCGTGGAACAAGAAGTCCAAGGTGAAAAAGGATCTGGAATCGGCGCAGGCCATTCTGGACTCCGATCATTACGGGCTGGAGAAGGTCAAGGAGCGCATCGTCGAGTATCTCGCGGTGCAGTCGCGAGCCAACAAGCTGACCGGACCGATCCTGTGCCTCGTCGGCCCTCCCGGCGTCGGCAAGACCTCGCTCGGCAAGTCGATCGCGAAGGCGACGGGGCGCGAGTTCGTGCGCGTCTCGCTCGGCGGCGTGCGCGACGAGGCCGAGATCCGCGGTCACCGCCGCACCTATATCGGCTCGATGCCCGGCAAGATCATCCAGTCGATGCGCAAGGCGAAGTCGTCCAACCCGCTGTTCCTGCTAGACGAGATCGACAAGATGGGCGCCGATTTCCGCGGCGATCCGTCGTCGGCCTTGCTCGAGGTCCTCGACCCCGAGCAGAACGCGACCTTCAACGACCACTATCTCGAGGTCGACTACGATCTGTCCAACGTGATGTTCATCACGACCGCGAATACGCTCAATATTCCGGGCCCGCTGATGGACCGCATGGAGATCATCCGGATCGCGGGTTACACCGAGAACGAGAAGGTCGAGATCGCGCGCAAGCATCTGATCCCGAACGCGGTGTCCAAGCACGGCCTGGACTCCAAGGAGTTCTCGATCGACGACGACGCACTGCTGCTATTGATCCGCCGCTACACCCGAGAAGCGGGCGTGCGTAATCTGGAGCGTGAGCTCTCCACACTCGCCCGCAAGGCGGTGAAGGAGCTGATGATCTCCAAGAAGAAGTCGGTCAAGGTCACCGAGAAGACTCTGGAAGAGTTGCTTGGCGTGCCGAAGTACCGCTTCGGCGAGATCGAGAGCGAGCCGCAGGTCGGCATCGTCACCGGCCTTGCCTGGACCGATGTCGGCGGCGAGCTGCTCACGATCGAAGGCGTCATGATGCCCGGCAAGGGCAAGATGACGGTGACGGGAAACTTGCGTGACGTCATGAAGGAGTCGATCTCCGCGGCGGCGTCCTACGTCCGCTCGCGCGCGATCACCTACGGCATCGAGCCGCCGCTGTTCGACCGGCGCGACATCCACGTGCACGTGCCGGAAGGCGCGACGCCCAAGGACGGTCCATCGGCGGGCGTCGCCATGGCCACCGCGATCATTTCGGTCATGACCGGCATCCCGGTCCGGCACGATGTCGCGATGACCGGCGAGATCACGCTGCGCGGCCGCGTGCTGCCGATCGGCGGCCTGAAGGAGAAGCTGCTGGCTGCGGCCCGCGGCGGCATCAAGACGGTGCTGATCCCCGAGGACAACGCCAAGGATCTCACGGAGATTTCCGATGCGATCAAGGGCGGCATGGAGATCATCCCGGTTTCGCGGCTCGACGACGTCGTCGCCAAGGCGCTGGTGAAGAAGCCGGTGCCGATCGTCTGGGAAGAGGACACCAAGGTGACGGTGAAGCCGGACGGCGACGAAGCCGCCGGCGGCCTGACAGCCCACTGATCCAAGCGAAATGATGATAAAACGGCGCCTTCGGGCGCCGTTTTTGTTTCGCTGGGCGAAGGGAGGGGGCTGATGCAGATCGACGGGCAATGCCATTGCGGGACGATCACCTTCGAGGCCGAGGTCGATCCGGACGGGGTCTCGGTCTGTCACTGCACCGATTGCCAGACGCTGACCGGCTCGCCGTTCCGGGTGACGGCGATCTGCAGCAGGGCCGATGTCCACCTGACCGGCGGCACCCCCAAGGTCTACGGCAAGCGCGGCGACAACGGCCGGATGCGCTTCCAGCATTTCTGTGCCGATTGCGGTTCCCCGCTGTTCACCAGCGGGGAGGCCGACCAGGCCGACGATTGGGGCATCCGCTGGGGTTCGATCCGCCAGCGCGACAAGCTGCGCCCCGTCCGGCAGATCTGGTGCCAGTCGGCGACGGTCTGGATCGACGCCGTGCCATTGCTGTCGGGCAGGCCGCAGGATTGAGGCCGGACTTGCCGACCAAGGGCGGGTAGGGATAAAGAGGCGGCGAGGGGCGGTTAGCTCAGCTGGTTAGAGCATCTCGTTTACACCGAGAGGGTCCGCGGTTCGAATCCGTGACCGCCCACCAGCCTTCGCTCGCTTCGCGAGCTTCGGCTCGGCGAGCCAGCACAGCCGAACATTGGCGCGAAGCGAGTGGCGCCCAAGCAGCCTCTGCTTTCGGAATGGGTGCGCCCGACATCCCGACGTGATATCGCCGCTGGGCGGTCGCAGAACCGCAACGCGACGGGCATCACGAATGGGAATGACCGGAGACACCATGCAGCAGCCAAGTGGCCACGAGCAGAACGCCGACCAGATCGCCTATTGGAACGGCCCGAGCGGGCAACGCTGGGCCGACCGCCATGCGGCGCAGGAGAGCCTGCTCGGACCCATCGCCGACGTGCTGATCGACCGCGCCAAACCGAAGCCGGGCGAGCGCGTCCTCGATGTCGGCTGCGGCTCCGGTGCGACGACGTTCGCGTTCGCCAAGGCGGTGGCGCCCGACGGGTTCGCGCTCGGCCTCGACGTCTCCGAACCGATGCTGTCACAGGCGCGCGCGTTCGCGCCGAAAGACCTGCCGCTCGACTTCGTGCTGGCGGATGCGACGGTGCATCCGTTCGAGCCGGCGAGCTTTGATCTGCTCGCCTCGCGCTTCGGCGTGATGTTCTTTGCCGATCCCGTTGCGTCCTTCACAAATCTTCGCCGCGCGCTGAAGCCGACCGGGCGGCTCGCTTTCGCCTGCTGGCGCGAGCCGAAGGAAAACCCGTGGATGATGGCGCCGCTGATGGCGGTCTACAAGCACGTACCGAAGATGCCGCCGGTCGGGCCGGAGGAGCCGGGCCCGTTCGCCTTCGCCTCGGAAGAGCGTGTGACGCGCATCCTGAAGGGGGCCGGCTTCGTCGACATGGCTTTGGAGCCGCATAATCTTCCGATGGACGTCGCGGTCGGCGGCGGCCTCGATGCCGCGGTGGACGGCGCCTTGCAGATCGGCCCCGCCAGCCGCGCGCTGCAGGGACATCCGCCGGAGATCTATGCGGCTGCAAAAGCCTCGATCCGCGAGATGCTGGCGCCGTTCCTGAAGGGGCAGAGCGTCGCGTTGCAGGGCGCGATCTGGATCGTGACCGCGAAGGCGACGTAGTCGCTCCCGAACTTCCGGTTGCGAGCATTGAGATGCATCCAGCACTGAACCAGCGCACGGGTCTGTGGTCCGCCTTGCCCCGGTGGGCAGGATCCATCGCGTGGTTCTGGGTCTGGGTCGGTGCGATCGGCATGGCCTTGATGGTTCACCTGGCTTTCCTGGTGGCCTGGCCGGATCACTTCATCCATGAGGACAGTGCGGCCTATATCATCCAGACCGAATCCATTCTGAGAGGACAGTATCTCGAAGATGTGATGAAGCGGCCGTATGGGGTGGCCGCCTTCCTTGCGCTGCTGTCGAAACTGTTCGGCCCGCACATCCTCGTGTTCGTCATCGCGCAGCACCTGATGAGCGTCGGCACCGCGCTTTTCGTTGCAGGGATCGTGCGTTTTGCCGGCGCGCCGCGCGTCTTCGCGCTCGTGGCCTTTTGTCTTGCGGCGCTGCATGGGCGCATCGTCCACTACGACAACACGATCGGTGCAGAGACGATCTCCAACTTCCTGGTCAGCCTTGCGGCCTTCATCGCCGCGGGCGCGGCATTGAGGAAGTGGCCGGCGTTGCCCGCCGCTGCGGCCGTGGGCCTGACGCTCGGCGCGGTGATGACCTGCCGGTCGGCGGCGGTCGGACAGGCTGCCGTCATTCTGTTGTGGCTCGTGGTGGTGCTGGACGCAGGTCTGCTGCGCCGGCTCGGTGTGCTTGCCCTGGCAGGCGTTCTCGCATCAATCGTCTATCTGACGCCGGCGGCGATCAATCTGGCGATCGGCAAGCGTCCCGCCGGCAACGAGACCCTGGCCGTGATGGCCTTCGTGGTCGGCTATTCCGGCGATTTCGAGCATGGCGTTCATCTCGACCGGAAGGCGCAGGCGCGGGGCTACGTCGAGCAGATGCGTGCCGAGGACACGCCTCGGGGATGGCCCGACATCGAGGTCTATCAGTGGCCGTTCGGCGCGATGCACAGGATGGCGAAGGCCGGCGACAGCGATACGGATCTTGAAAGGGTTGTGCGTGACATCTTCGTGGAAACGTTGACGACGCCGTCGACGCTCTATCGACACCTGACGAGGCACTTCTTTCGGGAGATGTACTTCCTGCTGTTCGACGCAAATTCGGTGGCGCGGCGGACGCCCAGTCCGCAGGGCTACGAGTACTTCATGGACCGCGACAGGTTCCCGTTGTTTGGCAGCCCGACCGGTTTGAAGCCCGGCCAGCTGATTCAGGATAACTACAAACCCTGGTGGCCACTATCGCAGCTGCTGCCGACCGCGGATCGGCTTCAGCTCAACCTGAACCGTCTCTTTGCGCGTGGCTATGCGCCGAGCTCGGATCTGGTCGCGTTGTGCTGCGGCGTGCAGGTCTCGACCGAATACGACGATTTCCCGGGTCTGATCTGGTGGCTGTCCTCGGCGACGCTCGGCCTCGCTCTCGTGTTTCTGATTGGCGTCCCTGCAAGCCATGCGGGTTTGGTTCGGTGGCCGAGCGGCCGCCTCGTCGCCGGTGGCATATTGATGATCCTGCTGGCGATGGTCAGCGCCGCGTTTCCGACCTTCCTCATTTATGGGCTCAATCGCTACGCGTATTACGTCATTCCCTTCCTCGCCGGCTCGAGCGCGATCCTGGGGAGCGTGGTGTTCGATTGGCTCAGGGCCAGAGTCGGCCGCGCCGACCGCGCCGAAGCCTAAGCCCGGTCACACCACATCGTCCGGCGCCAGCGCGCAGCCATTGTCCGGATGGGTCTCGACCTGAAGCGTGGTGTGGCCGATGCGATGGGTCGTCTTCAGCAGTTGCGCCGTCTCCATCAGGAAAGTATCGGCGGCTCCAGTAGGCATGACGAGGTGGCAGGTCAGCGCCGTCTCGGTGGTCGAGATCGGCCAGACGTGGAGATCGTGGATCGCCGACACGCCGGGACGCGCGAGCAGGAGGGCTCTGATCGCGGCGAGGTCGATGCCCTTCGGGGCTGCCGCCATCGACATGTCGATGGACCCGCGTAACAGGCTGGTCGTGCTCCAGAGGATGGTGGCGCAGATGACGAGGCTGGTGACGGGATCGAGCCAGAGCCAGCCGGTCCAGATGATCAACGCCGCGGAGACGACGACGCCGAGCGAGACCGCGGCGTCGGCAGCCATGTGCAGATACGCGCCCTCGATGTTGATGTCGTCCTTGCGCCCGCTCGCGAAAAGCATGGCGGTGAAACCGTTGATGAGGATGCCGATCCCGGCGACCACCATGACGGTGACGCCCGCGACCGGCTCCGGCTCGCGCAGCCGCAGGATCGCCTCCCAGCCGATCGCGCCGGTCGCGACCAGCAGGAACACGGCATTGGCGAGCGCGGCCAGAATGGTGGAGGCACGAAAACCGTAGGTGAAGCGGCCGCTCGGCGCCCGCCGCGCCGCGATCGAGGCGCCCCAGGCCACAACCAGGCCGAGCACGTCGGACAAATTATGGCCGGCGTCCGCGAGAAGCGCCGTGGAGTTGCCGAGATAGCCGTAAATCGCTTCGGCCACGACCAGCGCGGTGTTGAGCACAATGCCGATCGCGAACGCCTTGCCGAAATTCGCGGGCGCATGGACATGGCCGTAACCGTGGTCGTGACCGGGACCGTGGCCGCCGCGATCATGGTGATGATGACCGTGATGGTCGTGGCTGCCCACTTCTAGCGCTCCCCGGACGCCGCCAAATCAGGCGTCATTGTAGGCGTTTCGCTTGCCGCGTCACGGCGGAACAGCACGTAGAGCGCCGGCAGCACCAGCAATGTCAGGATGGTCGAGGAGATGATGCCGCCGATCACCACGGTCGCCAGCGGCCGCTGCACCTCGGCGCCGGCACCGGTCGCGAGCGCCATCGGCACGAAGCCGAGCGAGGCGACAAGCGCGGTCATCAGCACCGGCCGCAGTCGCGTCAGCGCGCCCTCGCGCACGGCGTCCGCGACGGGCCGCCCCTCGCTGCGCAGTCGCTCGATGAAGGCGATGATGACGAGGCCGTTGAGCACGGCCACGCCCGACAGCGCGATGAAGCCGACACCGGCGCTGATCGAGAGCGGAATATCGCGCAGCAGCAGCGCCGCCACGCCGCCGGTCAGCGCCAGCGGCACGCCGGAGAATACCAGCGCCGCATCGGCCGCCGATCCCATGCCCATGAACAGCAGCAGGAACACCAGCAGCAGCGCCACCGGCACCACGATCGTCAGCCGCTTGGTGGCCGAGACCAGCTGCTCGAACTGGCCGCCCCAGCCGATCCAGTAGCCAGGCGGCAGCTTGACCTTCTCGGCCACGGCCGCCTCGGCTTCGGTGACGAAGGAGCCGAGATCGCGCGCGCGGACGTTGGCGGTGACGACGATGCGCCGCTTGCCGTTCTCGCGGCTGATCTGGTTCGGCCCCGGCGTGGCGTCGACGGTGGCAACCGACGACAGCGGCACATAGCGCATCTGGGCGAGGGAAGAGGCGGCCAGCGCCGTGCGAATGGCCGTGCCGGTTGCGGCGTCCTCGCCGGGCGGCAGCGGAATCGGGATCGCCCGGATCGCCTCGAGATTGCCGCGCAAATATTCGGGCAGCCGCACCACGATGTCGAAACGGCGATCGCCCTCGAACAGCTTGCCGGCCGACTTGCCGCCAACCGCAATCTCGACGATACCCTGCACCTCACTGACGCTGAGGCCGTAGCGGGCGAGCGCCTGGCGATCGAGGCGCACGGTGAGGATTGGAAGCCCTGCGACCTGCTCGATCTTGACGTCGCTGGCGCCGCGGATGCCGCGGATCGCGGCCTCGACCTGTTTGGCTGCGCCTTGCAGGATGTCGAGATCATCGCCGAAGATCTTGACGCCGACGTCGGTGCGCACCCCCGAGATCAGCTCGTTGACCCGGAACTGGATCGGCTGGGAGAGTTCGTAGGCGCTGCCCGGAATATCGTCGGCGGCCTTGTCGATCGCCTCAATCACCTGCGTTTTCGATTTGCTCGGGTCCGGCCATTCGGCACGCGGCTTCAGCATGACGTAGCCATCGGTCTGCGCCGGCGACATCGGGTCGGTGGCGATCTCGGCGGTGCCGATGCGGGTGAAGAACTCCTTCACCTCCGGAACCTGCATGATCCGCTTTTCCAGCGCCTTCTGCAGGTCCAGCGATTGCGTCAGACTGGTGCCCGGAATCCGGATCGAGGCCAGAGCGACGTCGCCTTCGTCCAGGCTCGGAATGAACTCGCCGCCCATCCGCGACGCGGCAATGCCGCTCGCGACCACGATGAGAGCGGCCATGACGGCGATTGCGACCCGGTTGTCGATCGCAAAGCGGAGCAGGGGGAGATAGCCGCGCTTGGCCATCCGCATGAACAGGTTTTCCTGCTCGGACACCTTGCCGGTGACGAAGATGGCGACCGCCGCCGGCACGAAAGTGACAGAGAACAGCACGGCTGCGCCCAACGCCATCAGCACGGTCAGCGCCATCGGTGTGAACATCTTGCCCTCGACGCCGGTCAGGGTCAGCACGGGCAGATAGACCACCGCGATGATCAGCGTTCCGAACAGGCTCGGCTTGATGACTTCACTGGACCCGCGCAGGATCGCGCGCGATCGCTCCGAGACCGTCAGCAGCCCGCCTTTCTCGCGCTGCGCCTCGGCCAGCATGCGCAAACAATTCTCGACGATGATCACGGCCCCGTCGACGATGATGCCGAAGTCGATTGCTCCGAGGCTCATCAGGTTCGCGCTGACTTTCGTCTCGACCATGCCGGTGATCGTCATCGCCATTGACAGCGGAATGACGCAGGCCACCACGAGCGCGGCGCGGATGTTGCCGAGGATCAGGAACAGCACCGCCACCACCAGGACCGCGCCTTCCAGCAGATTGTTCTTGACGGTACGGACGGTGGCTTCGACCAGGTCGGTGCGGTCGTAGACGGTCCGCGTCACCACGCCGTCGGGCAGCGATTTGGCGATCTCGTCAAGGCGGGCGGCGACGCGGCGCGCCACCGTGCGGCTGTTCTCGCCGATCAGCAGCATGGCGGTGCCGAGCACGGTCTCCTCGCCATTGCGCGTCGCAGCGCCCGTGCGCAGGTCGCGTCCTTCGGTGACAACAGCGACATCCCTGATCCTGACGGGATTGCCGCCGCGCGAGCCGATCACGACGTCCTGAATTTCACTGAGGTTGCCGACTTGGCCCGGCGAGCGAACCAGATATTGCTCGCCGTTGCGCTCGATATAGCCGGCGCCGACATTGGCGTTGTTGGCGGCGAGCGCCGTCATGACGTCGCGGAAGCCGAGCCGGTAAGCCATCAGCTTGCCGGGGTCCGGCAGCACGTGAAACTGCCGCTCGAAGCCGCCTATGGTGTTGACCTCAATCACCCCCGGCACGTTGCGAAGCTGCGGCTTGATGATCCAGTCCTGCACGGTGCGCAGATCGGTCAGCGAATAGTCGTGGCCGCCTTGCGCCTTCGCGCCCGTCTTCGCTTCGACGGTGTACATGAAGATTTCGCCGAGCCCGGTCGAGACCGGCCCCATTGCGACCTCGACGCCGGCCGGAAGCTGGTCCTTGACCTGCTGGATGCGTTCGCCGACGAGCTGGCGGGCGAAGAAGATGTCGGTGCCGTCCTTGAAGACGACCGTCACCTGGCTGAGACCGTAGCGCGACAGCGAGCGGGTGTAGTCGAGCTTGGGCAGGCCGCCCATTGCGGTTTCGACGGGGAAGGTGATGCGCTGCTCGGTTTCAAGCGGCGAATAGCCGGGCGCGCGCGTGTTGATCTGGACCTGGATGTTGGTGATATCAGGCACCGCGTCGATCGGCAGGCGCTGGAAGTTCCAGGCTCCGAAAGCGATGACGCCGAGCGCGAGCAGGAGGACCAGCCAGCGCTGTTGCAGCGAGACGGCGATCAGGCGTTCAATCATGTTCGGCCTCGCCCTTGCCCATCTCCGCCTTCACGACGAAGCTGTTCTCGGCCACGTAATGCTCGCCGGCCGACAGTCCGGCCCTGATCTCGATATGGCGCGGGTCGGAATCGCCAAGCTCCACCGGGCGCGCCTCGATCTTGTCGCCGTCCTCGCGGACGAACACGATGGTCCGGTTCTCCAGCGTCTGGATCGCGCTGCGGCGCACGGCGACCGCGACGTTGCGGGCGGCGAGGATTAGCTTGGACGTGACGAACAGTCCGGGTCGCAGGCGTCCGTCCGGATTTTGCAGCACCACACGTGCCAGTGCGGTCTGAGTCTCGCTGGAGCCGATCGGCGCCATGTAGGAGATCGTTCCCTTGATCTCGCCGCGGCCGTCGTCGGGATCGATCAGCACCTCGTCATTGAGGCGAACGCGCCTCAAGTCCTGCCGGTAGATCGACAGGTCGACCCAGATGGTCGAGAGATCGGCGACGACGAAGGCCGGCTTCTGCTCGGAAGCGTATTCGCCGAGCGAGATCTGCCGCTCGATGATGGTGCCGGCAATGGGCGCCTTCAGCTCGTAGACGGTGAGGCTCTGGTTGCTCTCGATCGCGGCGAGCAGATCGTCCTTGCCGACCTTGTCGCCGATGCGCTTCTGGATCGATTTCACAAGGCCCGGAAAGCGCGGCGTCACCTGCACCACGGCTTCCTGGTTGGCGCGCAGAATGCCGTTGAAAGCGAGCGTGTCGGTCAGCGTGACGCTCGCGGCCTCGGCCAGCGTCACGCCTGCGGCCGCGAGCTTGACGTCGGAGATGCGGATGCGGTCGGCACCGTGCTCGTCCTGCTCGACATGGTCGTTCGGCTTCTTTTCGGACTGCTCGGCGTGCTCGGTATGCGCGGGCGTGGCTGGCGCGAGCAGGGAGTAGCCGTAGGCGCCGAGCGCGGCGGCAACGATGGCGACGACGATAGTGGAGGACGTCTTCATCGTGCGCTCTCCCGCGCCAGCGTGAAGGGATTGCCGACGAGACCTTCGATGGTCGCAACGCCCGCGTGGAAGTTCTGCAGCGCCTCCTGCTCGCGCAGCCTCGCCTGGCTGACGCTGGCCTGAGCGTCGAGCACCTCGAGCAGGGTGAAGCGGCCCTGGCCGTAGCCTTGTGAGATCGCCTCGGACGCCTCGACGGCCTTGGGAATAGCAATCTCTCGCAGCACCGCGAGCTCGCGCAGCGAGCCCTGCAGCGAGTCGTAGGCGCGGCCGGCGATCACGATCAACGTGTTGCGGTTGGCCTCGCGCTCGGCCCTGGTCTTGGCGAGGCTTTCCTGCGCCGAGAGGATATTTCCCTGGTTCCGGTCGAACACGGGGATCGGCACCGAGAGCGAGAGCCTGACGGCGTCGTCATTGGTCTCGTTGAAGTGGCGCCAGCCGGCTGCGATCCGCACGTCCGGATAGGGCTTGAGCCGTGCCAGCAGCAACTCGGCATTGCGCTGGGCATAGACCGCAGTCCAGCGCACCAGCTGGGGATTGGCGTCGATGGCGGCGACGACCGATTGGAACGTCGGCGTTTTGCCCAAGATGTCGAGCCGGCCGGAGACCTCGCCGAACTTGGCGTTCGGATCGCCCATCAGCACCGCAAGCTCGCGTCGGGCGCTGGCCAGCGTGGCCTTGAAGCGCTCGCGGTCGGCCTTCACCAGAGCGGAGGCAACTTCTGCGCGGCCGGTTTCGGCCGGCGAGGAGGCGCCGGCCTCAACGCGACGGCGGAGCAGCGGCGTCAGGCGGTCGATCGCCGCAATCTGCTCGTCGAGGATGTTGATGCGCCGCTGCGCGCCGAGCACGCCGAGGAAGGCGATCGCGGTATCCGACAGCACCTCGAGCCTGATCGCCTTGCGCTGAATCGCGGCGACCTCGATGCCAGCTGCCCCGGCCGCGATCCGCGCGTCACGCTTGCCGAACAGCTCGAAGGCCTGGCTAATCTGCAGCGTGGTCTCGGCCGATCGTGTCCCGCTGTACTTGCCGGATCCGAATGAATCGTCCTGTTCGTAGGACAGTTCCGGATTGAGCAGGGCGCCTGCCTGAATGCGCTGGCCGGTGGCGATGCCGACGTCACGCTCCGCCGCCGTCAGCCGCGGGCTCGCGGCCAGCGCGCGCGACAGCGCGCTCCGCATCGTCAAAGTCTGGGCGTGCGACGGCGCCATCGCCGATCCGGCAATCAGACACGCTGCCGCGCACGCCAGGCGCGCGGCCATTCCCTTGCGAAACATGAAACCAACCTGTGAACGATGAATTTAATGGGCGCTGGGCGCCCGACCAATCCGTTCAAGCAACAGGTTTAGGAGGGGGAGAGTCGGTATCGGGGACAATTCCGGCGAGCCGGAGTGCATGTTGCGGGCGCGAGGGCGACAGAAGTGCGATCGATGCGGCCGAGAGCGCCGGCTGCGACATGGCAACAGAGAAGCAGCCATGGCAATGATGTCCGCCGATCGCCTTGTGGTCACTGTGGCCGGCGGGGCCATCAAGGACCGCGGCGATCTCCGAGCCGCCGGCCGGCGTGGTGACATCGATGTCGTGCGAGCCATGCAGCACGCCCGCGAGCAGGTAGACGACGGCGATCAGCACGGACAGCAGCCCGCGCCATGTGCGCCGGCGGCAAGTTCCTGAGGGCTGGCGGTTTGCTGGCACGTCGTCACTCTGGTTGCGGTCTATGCCCGGCCTAGCATGAGGGCGGGAATAGTGTCGACCCGCAACATTGTTACGTCCCTTGAAGAATTGCCGCAGTGCCGGCCGAAACGGCGGCGCGTCTTATTGGCGCGTGATCAGTGCCGGTTGAGCGTCGGCTGCCGCTTCGGAGGCGACCTGTGGACCATCGCCGGTGTTGGCGGCTTCTGCCGAGACAATCGCGCATCGGCCGGCTTCCATGGCCCGCTCCAGCCATTTGATGGCTTCATCGATCCATCTGTCGTGCTGCTCGGGATCGGCAATCGCCTTCTCCCGGAAGGCATCTGCCTGATGAAGGCACGCTGTTCTGCGATCCACGCGGCTCTCCCCGATCCGGAGGTTCCGCCCCGGTCCGCATCCTCGATGATCGCGGAGCCGGTGTCGCTAACATAGGACACGAAGCGCAAGAACAAAGGCCCCAGCCGGGCTTAACCGGCCGAGGCCTTCGCGCTCACAATCTTCATCCTTGGGACTTGCACCGAAAACGCGCTGTCGGCCCATTCGTTCCAGCCCTCTCGTCCAATTTGGAACGTTCCGCACGCTTGGTGATTAGCGAGGAGGAACATTGAGGAGGACGGACCATGGATGGACTGATTTATCTGATCGGCTTGATCGTCGTGGTCATGGCTATTCTGTCGTTCTTCGGCCTGCGTTGAGAGAGCCGAGATGACGATTGAAACTGTCATGCGGGAAGAAATCATGGAAGGCGGCCTGGAGGCCGACGGGGGCCGGACCGTTCAGTGGAGTTCGGTGTTCGCAGGCGCGCTTGCCGCCGGCGCCATGTCTTTCATCCTGATCGGGTTTGGCGTCGCGGTCGGCCTCGGCGTCAGCTCGGCGTCGCCGACCTGGCGGGATTCCTCCGCCGCGCTGGCCCTGCTGTCAGGGCTTTATCTGATCATCCAGGCGATCATCAGCTTCGGCTTCGGCGGGTACATCGCCGGCCGGACAACGCGGCCGGTGCCCGCGTTGACGACGATCGAGGACGACGCCGAGAGGCGGGACGGCCTTCATGGGCTGACGTCCTGGGCGCTGGCAGTGCTGTTCGGCGCCGCCATCCTTGCCATGCTTGGCGCATCTGCCATCGACCGTTCGCCGATGCGAAGCTCGGCCAGCAATACGTCCGCCGCCGAGCCGCTGTTGAGCTACGAGTTGGACAAGCTGTTCCGCGCGACGCGCCGACCGCCGAATACCGATATTCGGGAGGTTCGCGCCGAGGCCGGACGCATTTTGATGACGTCGTCGAGCCATAACGGGGTCAGTACCGACGATCGGGTTTACCTGATCCAGCAGGTGGCGGGCCTCACGGGGCTGGCGGCGCCCGACTCCGAGCGTCGCGTGGATGCAGTGATCGCGGACGCGAAGACGGCCATCAATCGCGCGCGGCGCAACTCGATCATCGTTGCGTTCTCGGTCGCGGCGGCGACCCTGATTGGAGCCGTGGTGGCGTGGGCGGCGGCAGTCGCCGGTGGGCGGCACCGCGACGGTGCGCCGTTGCCCAACTGGATGGCGAGTTCGAATCGCTTCCACCGCACGCCGCGCGCAATGCCGGTGCCGTAGACCTCCAAGCAAATGGCCGGGCGCAAGCCCGGCCATTTTTCGATTGCGGAGGCCTTAAGCTTTCTCTTCCCAGATCATCGCGAGGTGCACGATGGTCTGCACGGCTTTCTCCATGTCCTGCCGGCTGACCCATTCAAGCCGCGAGTGAAACGCGTGCTCGCCGGCAAAAATGTTGGGGCAGGGCAGGCCCATGAAGGACAGGCGCGAGCCGTCGGTGCCGCCGCGGATCGCGGTGCGCATCGGGCGCAAGCCGGCACGGCGGATTGCCTCGATGGCATATTCGAGCACATGCGGGTGACGGTCGATCACCTGCTTCATGTTGCGGTACTGCTCCTTCACCTCGAACGTGTAGGTTGAGCGCGGATAGTCCTTCATCACGTCCTTGACGATCGTCTCGAGCAGGACTTCCTTTTCCTTCAGCCCTTCCTCGGTGAAGTCGCGCACGATGAAGGAGAGCTTTGCCTGCTCCAGCGCGCCCTCAATGCCGATCGGATGAAGAAAGCCCTGCTTGCCCGAGGTCGTCTCCGGCGAGCAGCCTTCCTTCGGCAGCCGCTCGACGATCGCCGCTGCGATCTTGATCGCGTGCTCCATCTTGCCCTTGGCGTAACCGGGATGGGCACTGACGCCGTTGATGGTGATGGTGGCCCCGTCGGCCGAGAAGGTCTCGTCCTCGACGCAGCCGGCGCTCTCGCCGTCCATGGTGTAGCCGAAATCGGCACCGAGCTTCTTGATGTCGACATTGTCGACGCCGCGGCCGATCTCCTCATCTGGCGTGAACAGGATCTTGATGGTGCCGTGCTTCAATTCGGGGTTGTTGATGAAGAAATGCGCGGCATCCATGATCTCGGCGACGCCCGCCTTGTTGTCGGCCCCCAACAGCGTGGTGCCGTCGGTGGTGATGATGTCGTTGCCGATCTGGTTCTTCAGCGCCGGGTGTTCGGCGAAGCGGATGACCTGGCTGGTGTCGCCCGGCAGCGTGATGTCGCCGCCGCGATAGTTCGTCCAGACCTGCGGCTTGACGTCCTTGCCGGTGACGTCGGGCGAGGTGTCCATGTGCGAGCAGAAGCAGATCACCGGCACCTTCTTGATCGTATTGGCCGGGATCGTTCCATAGACGTAGCCGTAATCGTCGAGATGCGCGTCGGCGACGCCGATGGCTTTCAGCTCGGCGGCCAGCACGCGGCCGAGATCCTTCTGCTTCTCGGTCGAGGGCGAGTGAGGGGATTCCGGATCGGACTGGGTGTCGATGGTGACGTAGCGCAGGAAGCGCTCGGTCACGGTATGCGAAAAGGTGAGGGAGGACATTTCTGGTCAAACCGCCGGGGTCAGGGGAGCAGCCGGTATACCAGAAAAGCTGGCCGCGTTGCGGCAGCCGGGCATGGGATCAGGCTTAACGAAAGGTAGCCTCAGATCGCCTCTTTCAGTTCCTTGACAGGACGGAAGGTGACCTTCTTGCTGGCCTTGATGTGGATCGGCTCCCCGGTGGCGGGATTGCGGCCGGTGCGGGCGGCGCGCTTGCGGACCTGGAGGATGCCCAAGCCAACGATGCGGACCCGATCGCCCTTCCTGAGGTGCTTGGCGATCAGGTCGACCATGTCGGTCAGGACGGCCTCGGCGCGCTTTTTCGACAGGTCCTGGCTCTCGGCGATGTCGGCGGCGAGGTGCTTGAGCGTGATGGTGGCGGGAGCGGCTGCCTTCTTCGCCGAGTCCTTCTTGGCCGCATCCCTTTTAGCCGAATCCTTCTTAGACATGGCTGGCCTCCTTGGTCCAATGACAGGGAATCCCCGGAAAAAGCCGAGAATGCGTGGGAATCCCTCTAAGTCCTTTGAGACCTAGACGATTCGGGCGCGGGCCGACACCGCCGCAGGTCCCCGGCCGGACGGACGTCGCCCACGGCGCGGTGCTATCGCAAGAGGTCGGGAGTTTGAGCTAAGGCTTTGATGGGGTTGCCAAAATGGCGCGAGAGACGGGGCTCGAACCCGCGACCTCCGGCGTGACAGGCCGGCGCTCTAACCAACTGAGCTACTCCCGCGTGGTTCGCTCGATGCGCGCGGAACGAGGGGGGAATTAAAGGCGGGGCTGGGTGAAGTCAAGGACGTTGCGTTGGCACGGTGCATCTCGGCTAAGTATTGCTCCGGAAAATGAAAAGGCCGCCCGGAGGCGGCCATTGGTCAGCCCGGATAGATCGTCTCAGCGAATCTCGGATGTCCCCGCGCTCGTCACCACCACCGGCTTGCCGGCCTTGATCACGTGGGTGGACTGGGCGGTCTGGCTGTAATCGGCATTGGTGCGGGCTGCGATCCCGAAGCCGGCAACCATGATGCCAGCCACCAGCGCCACCACCACGATCTTCAGGTGGGTCGCACGATCAGCAGAGTGGATTGAGTGGTTCATCTGAGCCTCCCGACGGGCTTTGCCGCCGTCTATGGCTCTGTCTTAAGGAGCATCTGTTTCCGGATCGTTTCGCGGGTTCCGCAAAATGGTTTCATCTTGCCCTCCGGCTGTTTCGCCCCCGGGGACGTTGGAGCGCCTCTAAGAACGCCTCTAAGAGGCTTTCAATTAGCGAAATCGTGCGCCTCTGCATAAGCCTCTCCCCGATGCAGCCGTCACGGGACTGACGGCATGACGCATGCAGTCTTGTTTGGGGTGGCGCGTGAACAGTCTTGGAATGCTGCGGTCGGCCGTGCTGGCGACTGCGTCCGCTTGGATTTTGCTGCCGGAGGCATCGCTTGCACAATCTGCCCCGCAGGGTGGCGCAACGAGCCTGGCGCCGGTGACCGTCACCGCACCGGACGCGCGCCGCCGCGCCGCCACGAGCCCCCAGCGCCGCGTACCGCGCTCGTCGGAGCAGACCGCCAACCGGAACAGGCCGCAGCCGCAGCGCAATGTCGGCTTCGTCGAAACGCCGCGCGGCCCCGTGAATGGCTACGTTGCGGGCCGCAGCTCGTCCGGCACCAAGACCAACACGCCGATCCTGCAGACACCGCAATCGGTGTCGGTCATCGGCGCCGAGCAGATCCGCGACCAGAAGCCGAACAAGCTCGACGAGGTGCTGCGCTACACCGCCGGCGTGCGGGCAGGGACCTTCGGCACGGACACCCGCAACGACTGGTGGCTGATCCGCGGCTTCAAGTCCGAGGACATCGGGTTATTCCTCGACGGCATGCAGCTGTTCTACACTTCCTATGCGAGCTGGAAGCTGCAGACGCCGAACATGGAGCGGGTCGAGGTGCTGCGCGGGCCGTCCGCGGTGCTCTATGGCGGATCGAGCCCGAGCGGCATCATCAACGTCATCAGCAAGCTGCCGCCGGCCGAGCCGATCCGCTACGTCGAGACCGGTGTCAACAATTTCGGCAACGCCTATGTCAGCTTCGATTTCGGCGGGCCGGTCGCGACGAGCCCAGAGACCGGCAAGCTGTTCGCCCGCGTGGTCGGCCAGGTCCAGAACGGCGGCACACAGGTCAACTTCACGCCTGACAACAACTACTTCATCGCACCGTCATTCACCTGGAAGCCGGATGCCGACACGAGCTTCACGGTGCTGGCCTCGGCCTCGAAGCAGGACACCCGCGGCATCAACTTCCTGCCCTATCAGGGCACGGTGACGAACGCGCCGTTCGGCAAGATTCCGACCAGCTTCTTCGTCGGCGATCCCAGCGTCGACAAGTTCACGCGCGAGCAGGAGATGCTCGGCTATCAGTTCGCGCGCAATCTCACCGAGGACCTGACGTTCCGTCAGAATGCCCGCTTTGCGCATGTCGACATCACCTACCGCGGCTACGTCGGCAACGATTGGGCCAACGTCAACACGGCCACGCTCAACCGGTACAATTGGTATGCGAAGAACACCGCCAATCAGGCCAATCTCGACAACCAGCTCGAGTATCGCTTCGACACCGGCCCGGTGAAGCACACGATGCTGTTCGGGGTCGATCTGAAGGGCTACCAGATCGACGACTATCAGGCCTTCGGCTTCGGCGTGTCCTCGATCAACGTCTTCAATCCCTCCTATGGCGCGGCGGAGGTTCCGCTTCCGAGCGCCCCGTTCCGGAATTTCCTGATCACCCAGAAACAGGCCGGGACCTATCTTCAGGACCAGATGAAGCTCGGCAATCTCACGCTGGTGCTGAGCGGCCGCAACGATTGGGTCGAGACGACGCAGGACGCGCGTGACACCGGCGCCACCGTCGGCAGCCGGCAGGACAGCAAGTTCAGCGGCCGCGCCGGGCTGATCTACAATTTCGACAACGGCATCGCGCCCTATGTCTCCTACTCGACGAGCTACAATCCGATCATCGGCCTCAACGCCCAGAACCAGCTGTTCCTGCCGGAGACCGGCAAGCAGGCTGAAATCGGCGTGAAGGTCGCGCCAAAAGGCTTCGACGGTTATTTCACGGTCGCGGCTTTCGACCTGGTCCGCCAGAACGTCGCAACGACGTTGCCGGGCAGCGTTCCTGTCCTGCAGAACCAGACGGGCGAGGTGACGTCGCGCGGTATCGAACTCGAAGCTGTGGCCAATGCCACCAAGGAGCTGAAGTTCATCGGCTCCTTCACGGCCTATCATCTCTTCAACAGCCGGGATCTCGATCCGTCGCTGGTCGGCAAGACGCCGACCAACACGCCTGAGCTGCTGGTCTCGGGCTGGGCCGACTACACGTTCAAGGACGGGCCGCTGGAAGGCTTCGGTTTCGGCGGTGGGGTTCGCTACATCGGCGCGTCCTGGGCCGACACTGCCAATACCCTTGAGGTTCCCGCGGTGGTGCTCGGTGATCTCGCTGTTCATTACGAATGGCAGAACTGGCGGACCGCGCTCAACGTGATCAACCTGACCGACAAGGTCTATGTCGCGAGTTGCGCCTCCGCCACGTCCTGCTTCTACGGCGACCGCCGGCGCATCACCGCCAGCGTTTCCTACAAATGGTGAGGACGGGCGAGGGCGGCGACATCACGGGCGGCTGATCCTCCGCCACGAGATAGATGAGCATCCGGGCCATGCCCCCCAGCCCGAAGCTCATCCGGGCGCGGCGTGTGCGACGGCCCTCCACGTCGCCGCCGCCGCGCTCGCGACCGATCGGGCTGCAAGATATCGCAGGAGGCGGGGGCTCGGCCTCGTGTGATGCATGGCTCGTGCTCACGTTGCCTGTGGATAGGCCTCTCGGAGCGGCTCGGGGCTCGTTTGGCCGGATTGCCGCCGACCGAGGCCTATCCTCCTTGTAATGTGGATTTTGCTGCGGCGCGGCCTACATGAGGTGGGCTTTCCCAACGACGGACGTCACTGCCGCGAGCGCGGACCGCCCTTGCTGGGTTTGCCGATCTGCTCCATACCAGCGCGGGGTGATTCCGGGATTTTCATCGTGCTGGGGGCGGCAAAGGGCCTAAAAAGAGCGTGTCTTGCGCCCATTGGTGCACTGCGCTAAGGCTCAGAATAATTCCAAATCGGACGAATCCGTGGCTGTCCCGAGGCTGCGGGAAAAAGGGCTCGCCAATGAGCGGCATTCTGCAGAACTATCTTCCACTCGTCGTCTTCATAGGGGTAGCGGGCCTCATCGGCCTGGTGCTGCTGATCGCGCCCTTCATCGTGGCGTTCCAGCAGCCGGATCCGGAAAAACTGTCGGCGTATGAGTGCGGTTTCAACGCCTTCGACGACGCGCGCATGAAGTTCGACGTGCGCTTCTACCTGGTCGCCATCCTCTTCATCATCTTCGACCTCGAGGTGGCGTTCCTGTTTCCCTGGGCGGTGGCGTTCGGCAAGCTTGGCGCGACCGGCTTCTGGTCCATGGTGGTGTTCCTCGGCGTTCTGACGGTCGGGTTCGCCTATGAATGGAAGAAGGGAGCACTGGAATGGGATTGACCCCCGCGCCGTCCACAGGCCCGGCGATCGCGCCGGCCCCCAAGGGCATCCTGGATCCGTCGACCGGCCGGCCGGTCGGAGCCAATGATCCGTTCTTCCTCGAGGTCAACTCGGAGCTGTCCGACAAGGGCTTCTTCGTTGCCGCAACCGACGACCTCATCACCTGGGCCCGTACCGGCTCGCTGATGTGGATGACCTTCGGTCTCGCCTGTTGTGCGGTCGAGATGATGCAGGTGTCGATGCCGCGCTACGACGTCGAGCGCTTCGGCTTCGCGCCCCGTGCCTCGCCGCGCCAGTCCGACGTGATGATCGTCGCGGGCACCCTGACCAACAAGATGGCGCCTGCGCTGCGCAAGGTCTACGACCAGATGCCCGAGCCGCGCTACGTCATCTCGATGGGCTCCTGCGCGAATGGCGGCGGCTATTATCACTATTCCTACTCGGTCGTGCGCGGCTGCGACCGCATCGTGCCGATCGACATCTATGTGCCGGGCTGCCCGCCCACGGCGGAAGCGCTGCTCTACGGCGTGCTGCTGCTGCAGAAGAAGATCCGCCGCACCGGCACCATCGAACGCTAAGGTTTTACGTGATGGACGACGCCAAGCTCGACGCCCTGGGGCAGACGATCGTTAGTGCGCTTCCGGGCGCCGCGATCGGTCATTCGGTGGCCTTCAACCAGCTCACCGTCGATGTCGAGGTGAGCAAGATCGTCGAGGTGGTCAAGTACCTCCGCGACGATCCGAGCTGTCGTTTCATCAACTTCACCGACATCACGGCCGCGGATTATCCGTCGCGCGAGAAGCGCTTCGACGTGATCTATCACTTCCTGTCACCGACCCTGAACGCGCGGATCCGGCTCAAGGCGCAGGCCGACGAGACCACCCAGGTGCCATCGCTGATCGAGGTGTTCCCCGGCGCCGACTGGTTCGAGCGCGAGGCCTATGACCTCTATGGCGTGTTCTTCGTCGGCCATCCCGACATGCGGCGCATCCTCACGGACTACGGTTTCGAGGGGCATCCGCTGCGCAAGGATTTCCCGACCACCGGTTTCGTCGAGGTCCGCTACGACGACCAGGAGAAGCGGGTGGTGTACGAGCCCGTCCGGCTCAACCAAGAATTCCGCAAGTTCGACTTTTTGTCTCCGTGGGAGGGAGCCGATTATCCGGTCCTTCCGGGTGATGAAAAAGCGGGACCGAAGGTCTGATCATGAACGAGCAACCCGAAAACCTTCGCAACTTCACCATCAACTTCGGGCCGCAGCATCCAGCGGCCCACGGTGTGTTGCGTCTCGTGCTCGAATTGGATGGCGAGGTCGTCGCGCGTGTCGACCCCCATATCGGCCTGCTGCATCGTGGCACCGAGAAGCTGATCGAGCAAAAGACCTATCTGCAGGCGATCCCGTATTTCGACCGGCTCGATTACGTCGCGCCGATGAACCAGGAGCACGCCTTCTGCATGGCGGCCGAGAAGCTGCTCGGCATCGAGGTGCCGCGCCGCGGCCAGCTCATCCGCGTGCTCTATTGCGAGATCGGCCGCATCCTGTCGCATCTGCTCAACGTCACCACGCAGGCGATGGACGTCGGCGCGCTGACCCCGCCGCTGTGGGGCTTCGAAGAGCGCGAAAAGCTGATGGTGTTCTACGAGCGCGCTTCGGGCAGCCGTATGCACGCAGCTTTCTTCCGCGTCGGCGGCGTCCATCAGGATCTGCCGCAGAAGCTGGTCGACGACATCGAGGCCTGGTGCGATCCGTTCCTCAAGGTGGTGGACGATCTCGACCGGCTCCTCACCGCCAACCGCATCTTCAAGCAGCGCAACGTCGACATCGGCGTGGTGCCGCTCAAGGAAGCCTGGGAGTGGGGCTTCTCGGGCGTGATGGTGCGCGGCTCGGGCGCGGCCTGGGACCTACGCAAGTCGCAGCCCTATGAATGCTACGCCGAGATGGATTTCGACATTCCGATCGGCAAGAACGGCGACTGCTACGACCGCTATCTGATCCGCATGGAAGAGATGCGCCAATCCGTGCGCATCATGCGGCAGTGCATCCAGAAGCTGAACGCGCCCGAGGGCAAGGGGCCGGTGGTCGTCGAGGACAACAAGGTCGCGCCGCCGCGCCGGGGCGAGATGAAGCGCTCGATGGAAGCGCTGATCCACCACTTCAAGCTCTACACCGAAGGCGTCCACGTGCCCGCCGGCGAGGTCTACGCCGCGGTCGAGGCGCCCAAGGGCGAGTTCGGCGTCTATCTGATCTCCGACGGCACCAACAAGCCCTACAAGTGCAAGATCCGCGCGCCGGGCTTTGCGCATTTGCAGGCGATGGATCACATCTGCCGCGGCCATCTGCTCGCCGACGTCTCCGCCATCCTCGGCTCGCTCGACATCGTGTTCGGAGAGGTCGATCGGTGATGGGGCAGCAGGCGCCAATCCAGTTTGACCGCGCCTCGGGGGCCCTCGAAGGGGCCAACCTGTGGGAGCGGACGGCTGCCTTGGCGCTGGTGACGGGATCGAAGATCTCCTCGCATTTCTCGCACATGGGCTACATCGCCTGCGCGAATTTGCTGCGGAAGACGCTGCCGGAGCGCAACATCGCGATCCGGCTCAATCCCGACGCCGTGTTCGAATTCCCTTATGGCGATGGCTATTGGAGCAAGCTGCTCAATCGGTCCTACCATTACGAGGACGAGCTCGAGCTGCTGTTCGCCGATAGCGTCGACGTCGACTACACGCTGCTCGATTGCGGCGCCAATTACGGCTATTGGTCCGTGCTGGTGTCGAGCAGGCCGTTCGGCTCGCACAAGGCGATCGCGATCGAGCCGTCGGGGCAGAACTACCCGAAGCTCGCCAACAACGCCCGCGTCAACGGCGACCGCTTCGAGACCATGAAATGCGCGATCGGCGCCAGCCGCGGCACCGCGCGTCTGTCGGGCACCAAGCACGAAGCCTTCAGCATCGCCGGCGCTCCCTCCGCGGGCGGCGAGGAGGTGCCGGTCATCGCACTCGACAATCTGATCGAGGACGGCAAGGTGGCGAGCGCCGGCAAGTACCTGATCAAGCTCGACGTCGAGGGCGTCGAGATCGAGGCGATCAAGGGCGGCGCGCGGCTGCTCCAGGCCGACAGCGTCATCATGTGCGAGGAGCACGGCAGCGA
Organism: Bradyrhizobium sp. SZCCT0148; assembly: GCF_018129985.1. Lineage (GTDB taxonomy): Bacteria > Pseudomonadota > Alphaproteobacteria > Rhizobiales > Xanthobacteraceae > Bradyrhizobium > Bradyrhizobium japonicum_H. The sequence goes on along the minus strand of NZ_JAFCKT010000009.1, from coordinate 155,924 downwards.
CCGCTCCCATGCAGTGTCGCGCTTCATCCTCGAACAGACCCCGCTGAAGCTGATCGTGTTTGATCCGCGCAGCAACCGGATGGAGACCGTGACCGAGCTGTCGATCCTCGACCGCATCAAGGTCTCGACCCACGTCGGCTACAACGTTTTCGGCACCGCAAGCGCATTTTGGCAGGACAGGATCGAAGCCCTGAATGCGAAAACTGCGCGCCGCATGCAGTGAGAGATTGAAGAGATGTCCGTTCGCCGATTAGCACCGAAGGAAGTTCAGCCCGCGAGCTTTGCGTTCACGGAGGAAAACCTCGCTTTCGCCAAGCAGCAGATCGCGAAATACCCGGCCGGCCGCCAGGCCTCCGCCGTCATCGCCATTCTCTGGCGCGCGCAGGAGCAGCACGACGGCTGGGTCTCGGAAGCCGCGATCCGCGTCATCGCCGACATGCTCGACATGCCCTATATCCGCGTGCTGGAAGTCGCGACCTTCTACACGATGTTCCAGCTCGCCCCCGTCGGCAAGAAGGCCCACGTCCAGGTCTGCGGCACCACGCCGTGCCGGCTGCGGGGCGCCGAGGATCTGATCCACGTCTGCGAGCACCGCATCCATCACGAGCCCTTCCATCTGTCCAAGGACGGCAATTTCAGCTGGGAGGAGGTCGAGTGCCTCGGCGCCTGCGTGAACGCGCCGATGGTCATGATCGGCAAGGACACCTATGAGGACCTGACCAAGGAAAGCTTCGGCAAGGTGCTCGACGGTTTCGCTTCGGGCAATCCGCCTAAGCCCGGCCCGCAGAACGGCCGCCAGTTCTCGGCGCCGATGGGCGGGCCGACCACGCTGAAGGAGAGCACCTGATGGGTGATCTCCCCGCAATTGGAGGGAACGGGGCCGTGAAGAAATGGGGCTTCGTCGCCATGCACGCCGCGGTCGCGGCCGCCTTCATGTTCCTGCTGCAGCGTTTCATCATGAACGCGACGCAGGAGACCAGTCTGCTCTGGGCGCTGATCTTCGCCGTCTGCGCCGCCGGACTTGCCTACAAGCAGTCCATTCGTTGATCGGAAAGCACTGATATGCTCGAGGACAAGGACCGCATCTTCAAGAACCTCTACGGCCTCCATGATTGGGGGCTCGAGGGTGCGCGGCGCCGCGGCGCCTGGGATGGCACCAAGACCATCATCGACAAGGGCCGCGACTGGATCATCAACGAGATGAAGGCCTCCGGCCTGCGCGGCCGCGGCGGCGCCGGCTTCCCGACCGGCCTGAAATGGTCCTTCATGCCGAAGGAATCCACCGACGGCCGTCCGAGCTATCTCGTCGTCAACGCCGACGAATCTGAGCCGGGCACCTGCAAGGATCGCGAGATCATGCGGCACGATCCGCATCTCCTGATCGAGGGCTGCCTGATCGCGAGCTGCGCGATGAATGCGCATGCCTGCTACATCTATGTCCGCGGCGAATTCATCCGCGAGCGCGAGCATCTCCAGGCCGCGATCGACCAGGCCTATGAGGCCAAGCTCGTCGGCAAGGACAACGTCAACGGCTGGCCGTTCGACATCTACGTCGCCCACGGCGCCGGCGCCTACATCTGCGGCGAGGAAACCGCGCTGCTCGAAAGCCTCGAGGGCAAGAAGGGCCAACCGCGGCTGAAGCCGCCGTTCCCGGCCAATGTCGGCCTGTTCGGCTGCCCGACCACCGTCAACAACGTCGAATCCATCGCGGTCGCCCCGGACATCCTGCGCCGCGGCGCGGGCTGGTTCGCCGGCATCGGTCGTCCCAACAACGTCGGCACCAAGCTGTTCTGCATCTCCGGTCATGTCGAGCGGCCCTGCAACGTCGAAGAGGCCATGGGCATTCCGTTCCGGGAGCTGATCGACAAGCATTGCGGCGGCATCCGCGGCGGCTGGGACAACCTCAAGGCCGTGATCCCCGGCGGCTCGTCGGTGCGCATGGTGCCGGCCGAGCAGATCATCGACACGCCGATGGACTTCGACAGCCTCAGCAAGCTGCGCTCGGGCCTCGGCACCGCGGCCGTGATCGTGATGGACAAGTCGACCGATCTGATCCGCGCGATCGCCCGCATCTCCTATTTCTACAAGCATGAGAGCTGCGGCCAGTGCACGCCGTGCCGCGAGGGCACGGGCTGGATGTGGCGCGTGCTCACCCGCATGGCCGAAGGCCGCGCCCACAAGCGCGAAATCGACATGCTGCTCGAAGTCACCAAGCAGGTCGAAGGCCACACCATCTGCGCGCTCGGCGACGCCGCGGCATGGCCGATCCAGGGCCTGATCGCGCATTTCCGTCACGAGATCGAAGCGCGCATCGACCAGTATTCGCACAAGTCCGACATCGACGATATCGGCGTCCGCGATCCCGTGAACATGGTCGCGGCGGAGTAAGAGACATGACCAAGCTCATCATCGACGGCAAAGAGATCGATGTCCCCGCCGAATACACGCTGCTTCAGGCATGCGAGGCGGCTGGTGCCGAGATTCCGCGCTTCTGCTACCATGAGCGGCTGTCGATCGCCGGCAATTGCCGGATGTGCCTCGTCGAGGTGAAGGGCGGCCCGAAGCCGGTCGCGAGCTGCGCCTGGGGCGTGCGCGACTGCCGTCCGGGTCCCAAGGGCGAACCGCCGGAGATCTCGACGCGTTCGCCGATGGTGAAGAAGGCACGCGAAGGCGTGATGGAGTTCCTTCTGATCAACCATCCACTGGACTGCCCGATCTGCGACCAGGGCGGCGAGTGCGATCTGCAGGACCAGGCGATGGGCTATGGTGTCGACACCAGCCGCTTCGCCGAGAACAAGCGCGCGGTCGAGGACAAATATCTCGGCGCGCTGGTCAAGACCTCGATGAACCGCTGCATCCAGTGCACGCGCTGTGTCCGCTTCTCGGCGGAAGTCGCAGGTGCGCCCGAGATGGGCGCCACGGGCCGCGGCGAGGACATGGAGATCACGACCTATCTCGAGCACGCGCTGACCTCTGAATTGCAGGGCAATCTCGTCGACATCTGCCCGGTCGGCGCGCTGACCTCGAAGCCTTACGCGTTTGCCGCGCGCCCGTGGGAGCTCGGCAAGACCCAGTCGATCGACGTCATGGACGGCGTCGGGTCTGCGATCCGCGTCGACACCCGCGGCCGTGAAGTGATGCGCGTGCTGCCGCGCATCAACGAGGCCGTGAACGAGGAGTGGATCTCCGACAAGACCCGTCACATCGTCGACGGCCTGCGCACCCAGCGGCTCGATCGGCCCTATATCCGCGAAGCCGGCAAGCTGCGCGCGGCGAGCTGGCAGGAGGCCTTTGCCGCGATCGCTGCGAAAGCGGCGCGCACCGACGGCAAGCGCATGGGCGCGATCGCCGGCGACCTTGCCGGCGTCGAGGAGATGTTCGCGCTGAAGGATCTGCTCGCCAAGTTCGGTTCGAACAATCTGGCGGTCCAGGGCGGCGACGCCTTCGATCCCGCGCTCGGCCGCGGCTCCTACATCTTCAACCCGACGCTGGCCGGCGTCGAGCAGGCGGACGCGCTGCTCATCATCGGCGCGAACCCGCGGAAAGAGGCGGCCGTGTTCAACGCCCGTATCCGCAAGCGCTGGCGCGCCGGCGGCTTCAAGGTCGGCGTGATCGGCGCCAAGGCCGATCTGACCTATGACTATGATCACCTCGGCGCAGGCACCGAGACCCTCGGTGAACTCGCGGCCGGCAAGCACTCCTTCATGGACGTGCTGAAGAACGCCAAGAACCCGATCATCCTGGTCGGCGCGGGCGCGGCCTCGCGTCACGACGGGGCCGCCATTCTCGCCAGCGCCGCCAAGCTCGCGCTCGATGTCGGCGCTCTCAAGGACGGCTGGACAGGCTTTGGCGTGCTGCACGAGAGCGCTTCGCGCGTCGGAGCGCTCGACATCGGCTTCTCCGCAACCGGCGGGGGCTTGAACGCCGCGCAGATGACGACGTTCGGCACGCTGGACTTGCTGTTCCTGCTCGGTGCCGACGAGATCAGCGCGCCTGACGGCACCTTCGTCGTCTATATCGGCACCCACGGTGACCGCGGTGCACACCGCGCCGACGTCATCCTGCCCGCTGCCGCCTACACCGAGAAGTCCGCGATCTATGTCAACACCGAAGGCCGGGTGCAGATGACGGGACGCGCCGCTTTCCCGCCGGGCGAAGCCCGCGAGGACTGGGCGATCATCCGAGCGCTGTCGGAGGCGCTCGGCAAGAAGCTCGGCTACGACTCGCTTGCGGCGCTGCGCCAGGCGATCTTCAAGGCCGTGCCCCATTTGATCCGTCTCGACCAGATCGAGGCCGGCTCGGCTGACCAGATCAAGAAGCTGGCGGGGAAGGGCGGTTCGCCCGAGAAGGCGCCGTTCAAGCCGCGGATCGAGGACTTCTATTTGACCAACCCAATCGCGCGTGCGTCCGCCGTGATGGCGGAATGTTCGCGGCTTGCCTCCGGGCAGATGCTGACCGCAGCGGAGTGAGCTAGAATGGAATTTTTCGAAAGCGCATTCTGGACCGGTTTCCTCTGGCCGCTGATCATCATGATCGCGGAGAGCGTCCTGGTGCTCGTCGTCCTGCTGATCGCGATCGCCTACATCCTGCTCGCCGACCGCAAGATCTGGGCGGCGGTGCAGATCCGGCGCGGCCCGAACGTGGTCGGCCCCTGGGGCCTGCTGCAATCCTTCGCGGACCTTTTGAAATTCGTGCTGAAGGAGCCGATCATCCCGGCCGGCGCCAACAAGGGCGTGTTCCTGCTGGCGCCGCTGGTGTCGTGCGTGCTTGCGCTTGCGGCCTGGGCGGTGATCCCGACCAATCTCGGCTGGGTCATCGCCGACATCAATGTCGGCATCCTCTTCATCTTCGCGATCTCGTCGCTGTCGATCTACGGCATCATCATGGCCGGCTGGTCGTCGAACTCGAAGTATCCGTTCCTGGCCGCGCTGCGCTCGGCGGCGCAGATGGTGTCCTACGAAGTCTCGATCGGCTTTGTCATCATCACGGTGCTGCTCTGCGCCGGCACGCTGAACCTGTCGGCCGTGGTCGAGGCCCAGCACGTCCGCGGGCTCGCCAGCCTGATCGGACTGCCGCAGCTGACCATCCTGAACTGGTACGTCTGGCCGCTGTTCCCGATGTTCGTGGTGTTCTACGTCTCGGCGCTGGCGGAGACCAACCGCCCGCCGTTCGACCTCGTGGAAGCTGAATCCGAGCTGGTTGCCGGCTTCATGGTCGAGTACGGCTCGACGCCGTATCTGCTGTTCATGCTCGGTGAGTATGTCGCGATCGTCACGATGTGCGCGATGGCGACGATCCTGTTCCTCGGAGGCTGGCTGCCGCCGGTCGACCTGCCGCCCTTCAACTGGGTGCCCGGGATCATCTGGTTCTCGCTCAAAGTCTTCTTCATGTTCTTCCTGTTCGCGATGGCAAAGGCGATCGTGCCGCGCTACCGCTACGATCAACTGATGCGCCTCGGCTGGAAGGTGTTCCTGCCTTTGTCGCTGGCGATGGTGATCGTTGTGGCCGGCGTGCTGCAGTTCGCCGGCATCGCGCCGAAGTGAGGGCCGTCATGGGTATCAACGTCAACGCCACTGCACGCTCGCTTCTGCTGTCGGAATTCGTCTCGGCGTTCTTCCTCGCCATGCGCTATTTCTTCCAGCCGAAGCCGACGCTGAACTATCCGTTCGAGAAGGGCCCGATCTCGCCGCGCTTCCGCGGCGAGCACGCGCTGCGCCGCTATCCGAACGGCGAAGAGCGCTGCATTGCCTGCAAGCTCTGCGAAGCCGTCTGCCCGGCGCAGGCCATCACCATCGAGGCCGGCCCGCGCCGCAACGACGGCACCCGCCGCACCGTGCGCTACGACATCGACATGGTGAAGTGCATCTATTGCGGCCTCTGCCAGGAGGCCTGTCCTGTGGACGCCATCGTCGAGGGTCCGAACTTCGAGTTCGCGACCGAGACCCGCGAGGAACTGTTCTATGACAAGGCCAAGCTGCTCGCCAACGGCGACCGCTGGGAACGCGAGATCGCGAAAGCGATCGAGCTCGACGCGCCGTACCGGTGAGGTGAGGGCATGATCCTTCCCGCGCTGTTCTTCTATATCTTCGCCGGCGTCTGCGTCGCCTCGGCCGTGATGGTGATTGTCTCGCGCAATCCCGTGCACTCCGTGCTGTACCTGATCCTGGCGTTCGTCAACGCCTCCGGCCTGTTCGTGCTGATGGGCGCCGAATTCCTCGGCATGATGCTGATCGTCGTCTATGTCGGCGCGGTCGCGGTCCTGTTCCTGTTCGTGATCATGATGCTCGACGTGGATTTCGTCGAGCTGCGCGAGGGCTTCATCCAGTACCTGCCGGTGGGCTTGGTGATCGGCGGCATCTTCCTGTTCGAATTGCTGCTGACCGTCGGCGCCTGGATCATCAACCCGACCGTGAGCAAGACCATCACGGCACCGATTCCGACCAACGTCTCGAATACCGAGGCGCTCGGCCTCGTGCTCTATACGAAGTACATCCACTACTTCCAGCTCTCGGGCATGGTGCTTCTGGTGGCCATGATCGGCGCCATCGTGCTGACGCTGCGCCACAAGGCGAGCGTGAAGCGGCAGGACATCAACGTTCAGAACGCGCGCACGCCTGACATGGCGATGGCGATGCGCAAGGTGGCGCCGGGGCAGGGGCTCCAGGACTCTGACGCTGCGGAGTGGGTGAAATGACGATCGGGCTTGGGCACTATCTGGCAGTCGGCGCGATCCTGTTCACGCTCGGCATCCTCGGCATCTTCCTGAACCGCAAGAACATCATCGTCATCCTGATGTCGATCGAGCTGATCCTGCTCTCGGTCAACATCAACCTCGTGGCATTCTCGACCTTCCTCGGCGACATCGTCGGCCAGGTCTTCGCGCTTCTGGTGCTCACTGTCGCGGCTGCCGAAGCCGCGATCGGTCTCGCCATCCTGGTGGTCTATTTCCGCAACCGCGGCTCGATCGCGGTTGAGGACGTCAATCTGATGAAGGGCTGAGCTCTCAAATGGTTCAGGCAATCGTTTTTCTGCCTCTGCTGGGCGCCGTTCTGGCCGGGCTGATCGCGCTGTTCGGCGCGCATGCCCGCAACCCCTCGGGCGACGAGCTCGATCATCACGGCGACCACGGTCATGGCGCGCACGCCCATGCGTCCGACACGATCAATCAGGATGCCTCCGTCATCCACGAGAGCCATCACGACGACGCCGGTGGTCACGACGATCACGGCCATGGTCCGGTCGAGCCGCCGGCGGCGGGCTCGCGCGGCGCCGAGCTGATCACCACGGCGCTGCTGTTCGTGTCGGCTGCGCTGTCCTGGATGACCCTGGTCGACGTCGGCTTCATGCACCACGACATCAGGATTCCGCTGCTGCCGTGGATCGTGTCCGGCGACCTCCAGGTCTACTGGACGCTGCGCGTCGACACGCTCACCGCCGTGATGCTGGTCGTGGTGACGACTGTGTCCTCGCTCGTGCACCTCTATTCCATCGGCTACATGGACGAGGATCCGAACCGGCCGCGCTTCTTCGGCTATCTGAGCCTGTTCACCTTCGCCATGCTGATGCTGGTGACCGCCGACAACCTCGTGCAGCTGTTCTTCGGCTGGGAGGGCGTGGGTCTGGCCAGCTACCTGCTGATCGGCTTCTGGTATCAGAAGCCCTCGGCGAACGCGGCTGCGATCAAGGCCTTCGTGGTCAACCGCGTCGGCGACTTCGGTTTTGCGCTCGGCATCTTCGCGATCTTCCTGCTGGCCGGCTCGACCGATTTCGAGACGATCTTCCACGCTGCGCCCGGCCTGACCGGCAAGACCATCGACTTCCTCGGCTGGCACGCCGACGCGTTGACCTTGACCTGCCTGCTGCTGTTCATGGGCGCGATGGGCAAGTCGGCGCAGTTCCTGCTGCACACCTGGTTGCCGGACGCGATGGAAGGCCCGACGCCCGTGTCGGCGCTGATCCACGCCGCGACCATGGTCACCGCCGGCGTCTTCATGGTGGCGCGCCTGTCGCCGCTGTTCGAACTTGCCCCGAACGCGCAGGCTGTCGTGATGTTCTTCGGCGCGACCACCGCGTTCTTCGCGGCGACGATCGGCCTCGTGCAGAACGACATCAAGCGCATCGTCGCCTATTCGACCTGTTCGCAGCTCGGCTACATGTTCGTGGCGATGGGGGCGGGGGCCTATTCGGTCGGCATGTTCCACCTGTTCACGCACGCCTTCTTCAAGGCGCTGCTGTTCTTGGGCAGCGGCTCGGTGATCTACGCGATGCACCATGAGCAGGACATCCGCAACATGGGCGGCCTCTGGAAGAAGATCCCCTACACCTACGCGGTGATGGTGGTCGGCACCCTGGCGCTGACGGGTTTCCCGCTCACGGCAGGCTACTTCTCCAAGGACGCGATCATCGAAGCGGCCTATGCCTCGCACAATCCGTTCGCGGCCTACGGCTTCCTGATGACGATCGTGGCCGCCGGCCTGACCTCGTTCTACTCCTGGCGCCTGATCTTCAAGACTTTCCACGGCGAGCCGCATGACGAGCATCACTATGAGGCCGCGCATGAAGCCCCGATCTGGATGCTGATCCCGATCGGCGTGCTTGCGGTCGGCTCGATCCTCGCCGGCTTCCCCTTCAAGGAGGTCTTCACCGGACATCACGGCGTCGAGGAGTTCTTCCGCGAGTCCCTGAAGATGAATCCGCACATCATCGAGGACATGCACCATATCCCCGAGCACATCGCCTTCCTGCCGACCGTGATGATGGTGCTGGGCTTCCTGGTGTCGTATCTGTTTTACATCCGCCGGCCCTATCTGCCGGTCGAACTCGCGAACACGCAGCCGATGCTCTACAAGTTCCTGCTCAACAAGTGGTACTTCGACGAGCTCTACGACATCATCTTCGTCCGTCCGGCGAAGTGGATCGGCTATCAGCTCTGGAAGAAGGGCGACGGCTTCATCATCGACGGGCTCGGTCCCGACGGCGTCTCGGCCCGCGTTCTGGACGTCACCCGCAACGTCGTGAAGATCCAGACCGGCTATCTCTATCACTACGCATTCGCCATGCTGATCGGTGCCGCCGGCCTGATCACCTGGTTCATGTTCGGCTTTGGAGGCCAGTAAATGATCACCTGGCCCATCCTATCGGTCACGACGTTCCTGCCGCTGGTCGGCGCGCTGATCGTCTATCTCAGCCGCGGCGATGACGAGGCCGCCCAGCGCAATTCGCGCTGGATCGCACTCTGGACCACGCTGATCACCTTCGCGGTGTCGGTGATCCTGGTCATGCGCTTCGACGCCGGCAATCCGGACTTCCAGTTCGTCGAGAAGGCGAACTGGCTCGCCACCGGCATCACCTACCACATGGGCGTCGACGGCATTTCGCTGCCGCTGGTGATCCTCACCACCGCCGTGATGCCGTTCTGCATCATCGCGAGCTGGAAGGCGATCACCAGACGCGTCCGCGAATACATGATGGCGTTCCTGATCCTGGAAACGCTGATGATCGGCACCTTCTCGGCGCTCGATCTGGTGCTGTTCTATCTGTTCTTCGAGGGCGGCCTGATCCCGATGTTCCTGATCATCGGCGTCTGGGGCGGTCCGCGCCGGGTCTACGCGTCGTTCAAGTTCTTCCTCTACACGCTGCTCGGCTCGGTCCTGATGCTGCTCGCCATCATGGCGCTGTACTGGAACGGCGGCACCACCGACATCCCGACGCTGATGCACACCGCCGTGCCGCGCAACTTGCAGACCTGGGCGTGGCTGGCCTTCTTCGCCTCGTTCGCGGTGAAGATGCCGATGTGGCCGGTGCACACCTGGTTGCCCGACGCGCATGTCGAGGCGCCGACGGCGGGCTCGGTGGTCCTGGCCGCGATCATGCTGAAGATGGGTGGCTACGGCTTCCTGCGCTTCTCGCTGCCGATGTTCCCGCTGGCCTCGCACGACTTCGCGCCGCTGATGTTCACGCTCTCGGCCATCGCCATCGTCTACACCTCGCTGGTGGCGCTGATGCAGGAGGACATGAAGAAGCTGATCGCGTACTCGTCGGTTGCGCATATGGGCTTCGTCACCATGGGCATCTTCGCCGGCACCATGCAGGGCGTCGCCGGCGGCGTGTTCCAGATGATCTCGCACGGCATCGTCTCCGGCGCGCTGTTCCTCTGCGTCGGCGTCGTCTACGACCGCCTGCACACCCGCGAGATCGCGGCCTATGGCGGCCTCGTCAACCGGATGCCGCTCTACGCGCTGACCTTCATGGTCTTCACCATGGCCAATGTCGGTCTGCCCGGTACCTCGGGCTTCGTCGGCGAGTTCATGACGCTGCTCGGCACCTTCAAGGTCTCGATCCCGACCGCGTTCTTCGCCACCTTCGGCGTGATCCTCTCGGCGGCCTACGCGCTGTGGCTCTACCGCAAGGTCGTGTTCGGAGCGCTGGTCAAGCCGTCGCTGGCGAGCATGAAGGATCTCACCTTCCGGGAGTGCCTGACGCTGTTCCCGATGATCGCGCTGACCATCCTGTTCGGCGTCTATCCGAAGCCGGTGCTCGACATGTCGGCCGCCTCGGTTCAGCAACTCGTCAACAACTACAACACCGCTGTGACGGCCGTGAAGGCCGCCGCACTGCTCCAGTGATCGGGCAGGTCAGGATATCGCCATGAATTTTGTGACTGCAGGTTACCAACTGGCGCCGGTGCTCCCCGAGCTCGTACTCGCGATCGGCGCCATGGCTCTGCTGATGCTGGGCGCCTATCGCGGGCAGGGGACGACCGGCGCCGTCACCTCGCTGGCGGTCGTGCTGCTGGTCGTGGTCGGCGTACTCGAATACATGCTGCCCGCGGGCAAGCAGGTGACCTTCGGCGGCAGCTTCATCGTCGACGACTTCGCCCGCTTCATGAAGATCCTGGCCCTGATCGGCTCGGCGGTGACGCTGGTGCTGTCGACCGAGTTCCTGTCGGACCCGTCGCGCCGCATCTTCGAATACGCCATCCTGGTGCTGCTCTCGACGCTCGGCATGATGGTGCTGATCTCGGCCGGCGACCTGATCTCGCTCTATCTCGGCCTCGAACTGATGTCGCTCGCGCTCTACGTCGTGGCGGCGTCGAACCGCGACAACGCCAAGTCGACCGAAGCCGGCCTGAAGTATTTCGTGCTCGGCGCACTGTCCTCGGGCATGCTGCTGTACGGCGCCTCGCTGATCTACGGCTTCACCGGCACGGTCAGCTTCACCGGCATCGCGGCGGTCGCGACGGTCTCGAACGTCGGCCTCATGTTCGGTCTGGTCTTCCTGCTCGTCGGCCTCTGCTTCAAGGTCTCGGCGGTGCCGTTCCACATGTGGACGCCTGACGTCTACGAGGGCGCGCCGACCCCGGTCACCGCCTTCTTCGCCTCGGCGCCGAAGGTCGCAGCGCTCGCCGTGTTCACCCGCGTCACGCTGACGGCGTTCCCGGGCATCGTCTCGCAGTGGCAGCAGATCCTGGTGTTCGTGTCGATCGCCTCGATGGCGCTCGGCTCCTTCGCCGCGATCGGCCAGAGCAACATCAAGCGCCTGATGGCGTATTCCTCGATCGGCCACATGGGCTTCGCGCTGGTCGGCCTTGCCTCCGGCACGGTCGAGGGCGCCCAGGGCGTGCTGATGTACATCGTGATCTATGTCGCGATGACGCTCGGCTCGTTCTCGATCATCCTTGCGATGCGCCGCAACGGCCAAGCGGTCGAGCAGATCAGCGATTTTGCCGGCCTGTCGCGCACCAATCCACTGCTCGCTTTTATGTTCGCGATGCTGCTGTTCTCTCTCGCGGGCATTCCGCCGCTCGCGGGCTTCTTCGCCAAATGGTACGTCTTCGTCGCCGCCATCAAGGCGAATTTGTTCACGCTCGCCGTCGTCGGCGTGCTGACCAGCGTGGTCGGCTGCTACTATTACCTGTCCATCGTCAAGACGATGTATTTCGACGAGCCGGCCGGTCAGGTCGATCCCGTCAGGGTCGAGGTGAAGACGGTGCTGGCGGTGTTCGGCATGTTCAACATCCTGTTCGCGCTGTTCGCGGGGCCCGTGGTGAGCGTCGCCTCCGCCGCCGCAAAGTCGCTGTTCTAGGATGGCATTCGCGCTAGGTCCTCGCGCATCGTCGGCGGGCTACAGGCTCGCAGCTTTCGAACGGACCGGCTCGACGAATACCGAGGCGATCGAGCACGCGAGGCGCGGCGAGCGCGGCCCGATGTGGTTCGTCACCTCGGAGCAGACGGCCGGCCGTGGCCGCCGTCAACGCGCCTGGATCGCGCCGCGCGGCAATCTCGCCGCCAGCCTCCTTGAGGTCCTGGACGTGACGCCGGCCGTTGCCGCGACCATCGGCTTTGCCGCCGGCCTTGCTGAAGAAGCCGCGCTCGAGAAGGTGAGCCTCGAGGCCGCCCTGCGCCTCGGTGATGGCCGTCCTCGCTACACCTTGAAATGGCCCAACGACGTGCTGGCGAACGGCAAGAAGCTCGTCGGCATTGGCCTGGAGGCGGAGGCCGTCGGCGACCGTCTCGCCGTCGTTGTCGGCATCGGCACCAATGTCGTGGGCGCGCCCGAGGGCACGCCGACGCCGGCGGTCTCGCTGGCCGCACTCGGCGTCCAGATCAGTGCGGAGGAGCTGTTCTCGGCACTCTCGGACGCCTGGGTCGAGTTCCGGGGCATCTGGGACAATGGACGCGGCTTTGCCGAGATCCGAAAACTCTGGCTGGAGCGCGCCGCCGGTCTCGGCGAGCGGGTCGCGATCAACACGGGAGCGACGACGCTGGACGGCATTTTTGATACGATCGACGACACCGGCTGCCTGATCGTCCGCACCGCGGAGGGCCGCCGGGTGCCGGTCGCCGCGGGCGAAGTATTCTTTGGCCCAGTCGCCTCCGTAGGAGCTGCGTGATGGCGAAACCTGACGAACTGGTATTTGCGCCGCTCGGCGGCGTCGGCGAGATCGGCATGAACCTGTCGATCTACGGCCTCGGCAACCGGCAGCAGCGTGCCTGGATGGCGGTCGATCTCGGCGTCTCCTTCGGCGATGAAGAGCATCTGCCGGGTATCGACCTGATCATGCCCGACATCAGCTTCCTGGAGAAGGAGCGCAAGAACCTGATGGGCCTCGTGCTGACGCACGCCCATGAGGATCATTTCGGCGCCATCATCGATCTCTGGCCGAAGCTGAGATGCCCGATCTATGCGACGCAGTTCAGCGCGGCGCTGTTCGAGGCCAAGCTTGCGGCCGAGCGCAATGCCCCGAAGATCCCGGTGACGGTGGTGCCATCCGGCGGGCGCATCGATGTCGGCCCGTTCAACGTCGAGTTCATTCCGGTCGCGCATTCGATTCCCGAGTCGCATGCACTGGCGATCCACACCGAAGCCGGCATCGTGCTGCACACCGGCGACTGGAAGATCGACCCGACCCCGATCATCGGCCGCCCGACCGACGAGAAAAGGCTGCGCCAGCTGGGCGACGAGGGCGTGCTCGCCCTGATCGGCGATTCCACCAACGCCGTGCGCGACGGCCGCTCGCCTTCGGAAGCCGAGGTCGCCAGGACGATAACCAATTTGGTGAAGGCCGCCAAGGGCCGTGTCGCGGTCACGACCTTTGCCTCCAACGTCGCGCGCCTCAAGGCCGTTGCCGATGCGGCGCGGGCCGCCGATCGCGAGGTCGTCGTGGTCGGCCGCGCCATGGAGCGCGTGTCGCAGGTTGCGCGCGAGACCGGCTATTTCGACGGCGTCCAGAACTTCCGTTCGACCGACGTCTACGGCCATCTGCCGCAGGACAAGGTGCTGGCGCTCTGCACCGGCAGCCAGGGCGAGGCCCGTGCCGCGCTGGCGCGTATTGCCAATGACGACCATCCCGAGATCACATTGAACCGCGGCGACTGCGTCATCTTCTCGTCTCGCACCATTCCCGGTAACGAGAAGGCCGTCGGGTCGATCATCAACAATCTGGTCCTCCAGGGCGTCGAGGTCATCACCGACCGCGATCATCTCGTTCACGTCTCCGGCCATCCGCGCCGCGACGAGCTGCGCGACATGATCTCCTGGGTCAGGCCGCAACTCCTGATCCCCGTCCACGGCGAGGCCCTGCATCTGCATGAGCACGCCAAGCTGGCGCGCGCCGCCGGCGTTCCGCGTGTCCTGGTCATTCGCAACGGCGACCTCGTCAAGCTCGGCCCCGGCGATCCCGGCATCATCGGCGAGGTGCCCTCCGGTCGTCTCTACAAGGACGGCACGATCCTGGAAGATTCCAAATCCCGCGCGGTGGTCGAGCGCCGCCGCATGGCGTTCTCCGGCTGCGCTTTCGTCGCCATCGCCATGACCGAGCAGGGCGAGCTGGCCGACGATCCCGAGGTCGATCTGGTCGGCATTCCCGAAAAGACCAGGGAGGGCGAGCCCTTTGACGACCTCGTCTTCGATGCCGTGGTCTCCACGATCGAGGGTCTGCCGAAGGCGCGCCGCCGGGATGCCGATGCCTTGGGCGAGTCGGTGCGACGCACTGTCCGGTCCGTCATCAACGAACATTGGGGCAAAAAGCCTCCCTGTCTGGTACACGTACTGACAGTCTAACGGGAGAGAACCACATGCTGGGCCGGCTCAACCATGTCGCCATCGCGACCAAGGATGCGGTCAAGGCTGCGAAGATCTACGGCACGGCGTTCGGCGCCCAGATCTCGGAAGCCGTGCCGCTGCCCGAGCACGGCGTCATCACCGTGTTCGCGACGCTGCCCAACACCAAGATCGAGTTCATCGAGCCGCTCGGCGAAGCCTCGCCGATCGCAAAATTCGTCGAGCGCAACCCCGACGGCGGCATCCACCACATCTGCTACGAGGTCGTCGACATCATCGCCTCGCGCGACAATCTGGTGAAGGAGGGCGCGCGGGTGCTAGGCGACGGCGTGCCGAAGATCGGCGCCCACGGCAAGCCGGTGCTGTTCCTGCATCCGAAGGATTTTTCTGGCGCGCTGGTCGAAATCGAGCAGGCATAGGCCGCGGCATGGCCATCCAGATCTCGACCGCGATCGCAATCTACTTCGTCATCTGGTGGGTCGCGCTGTTCGTGACGCTGCCGTTCGGCGTGCGCAGCCAGCACGAGGATAACGTCGGCGCGCCCGGCACCGATCCCGGCGCGCCGATCCTGACTCGGATGAGGAGCAAGCTGATCTGGACCACGGTCATCTCGGCGATCATCTACGGCCTCGCCATGGTCGCCTTTCACGCCGGCTACCTCTCGATCGAACGCCTGTCGAAATTGATGGGAATGCCGTTCTAGATTTTCTTGGTATGGTCTTTGGGGGGACCGAATGACTTTTCAGAGGATCGTCATCGCGCTTCTGGTGCTGATCGTTGCCGGCCTCGGTGCCATCGGTTATTTCGAGTGGAGGATGGCCGTGCAGGTGCGCACCCTGAAGGCGTTCGTCGAGGGCTACGTCTTCAACGAAGCCGTGATGGCCTGCGAGCAGGCCAAGAGCTCGACGCCGTTCAAATGGAATGGCGGCAAGAGCACCTCGGTGATCGGCCTGAACTCCGTCAAAACAGACAAATACAGCGTTTACGCAAACTACACGCTGGTGGCGGATCTCGTTTATTGTGATTACGATCCGATCAAAAGAAAGGCCGAGATCGGCTCGAGCTTCCTTGAGCGGGAGTAACGATCCGGCCCGGCAGATGGGATGGGATCGTCATGGCGCAGGAGCAGGCCGGGGATTATCGTATTCTGCATGAGGCGGCCTTGCGGGATCATCTCGCAGGCCTGCCGGACCTGAAAGCGCTGCTCGGCGATCCCGCCGGCTGGGAGATCACCGAGGTCGGCGACGGCAATCTCAACCTCGTCTTTATCGTCAAGGGCGGACATGGCGGCGTCGCCGTGAAGCAGGCGCTGCCTTACGTCCGCCTCGTCGGCGAGAGCTGGCCGCTGCCGCTGTCCCGGGCCCATTACGAATATCTCGCGCTGTCCAGGCAGGCGCAGCTCGCGCCCGGCCTCGTGCCGGCCTTGCTGCATCACAGCGACAAGCTGGCGCTGACGGTGATGGAGCTGCTCGAACCGCACATCATCATGCGCAAGGGGCTGGTTGCCGGAACGCAATATCCCCGCTTCGTGGACGACATCACCACCTTCATGGCTCGGACGCTGTTCTTCACATCCGACCTCGCGCTGCCTGCGGCCGCGAAGAAGGAGGGCATCGCAGCGTTCGCCGGCAATCATGCGCTCTGCAAGATCACCGAGGATTTGATCTTCACCGATCCCTACCGTATCGCCGACCAGAATCGTTGGACCGCGCCGTATCTTGATGCGCTCGCCGCCAGCCTGCGCGACGACATGGAGCTGCACGTTGCCGTCTCCCGGCTCAAGCTGAAGTTCATGGCAAGCCCCGAGGCGCTGCTGCACGGCGATCTTCACACCGGATCGATCATGGTCACCGACAGCCAGACGAGGGTGATCGATCCCGAATTCGCATTCTATGGCCCGATGGGGTTCGACGCCGGCGCCGTGATCGCCAACCTCCTGATGGCCTATTTCGCCTCCGCCGGCCATGAGCGCGCGCCGGGTGAACGGCAGGCCTTCGAGGCCTGGGTGCTGGCGACGGTCGAGAACGTCTGGAACGAGTTCGCCCGCAAATTCCTCGATCTCTGGCGCGCCGGTGCGTCGGGCGATGCCTACCCGGTGTCCCTCTTCGCCGGCGAGAGGGGCGCCGCGCGGCTGGAGGCCGAGCGGCAGGCCTACATGCAGCGGCTGTTCACCGATACTGTCGGCTTCGCCGCGGCGAAGACAATCCGGCGAATCTTCGGTCTCGCCCATAACATCGACTTCGAGCTGATCGAGGACCCGAACAAGCGGGCCGTCAGCGAGGCGCGCGCCGTCCGGCTTGCGCGAGCGATGATGGTGGAGGCGGCGGCGTTTCGGACGATCGCCGAGGTCGCCGGCGCCGCGCGAAAGTTGAGGGATTGGCAGCCGGAATTGTCCGGCTGACTTGCGGCGAGCAGCATCCCACTACATTCCGTCATTGCGAGCTTGAAGAAGCAATCCAGAATCTTTCGGCGGCTGCAGTCTGGATTGCTTCCTCGCTTCGCTTCTCGCACGGCAAGGTGAGGGCGCCAGTCAGTACAGCCGTAGCGGCAGCGGAGTGCCCTCGGGCCCGACAAGCAGCCCCCAGGTCTCGTCGGCCGCGACCTCGAACTCCCGGCTCGTGGCCGCGCTGCCGTCGAGCTTGAGAGTGACCCTGTACCTGCCCGGCGGCAGATCCATTTTCTGGCTATCGGGCAACTTGTCCGCGGCGGCGTCGGAGTCGATCAGCTTTTCTCCGGCGTGAGCCGGCAGTCTGATGGTTTGGTCATTGACGGTGATGTCGGCTGCCTCGTCCGTCTTGTTGCCGAGCAACAGCCTCACCCGTCCTGGCGCCGGCCGGATCAGGGCTGTGGAGGCCAGGGGCTTGCGCAGCGCGAGATCGACGATTGTCATGCGGTCCTGGCGGACCAGCCGGAGCAGCGCCGGCCCGTCCGGCGTCGTGAAGGCGACAACGGCCCGATCAGGCGCGACGGCCGCACCGTCGTTTTCGGTCCAGCCGCGGTTTTCGAGCGCCGCGCGATAGAAGCCGAGCACGGCCGCGAGTCCGAGCGGCGTCTCGATGTGCGCCGACCTGATGAAGGGGGAGTTCTTCGCGGTCATCAGGCCCCAGCGATCGGCCAGCGGCAGGCCCATGTCATCGGACACCTTGGCTTCGAATGTCCGGCTGGTGGCCCGTGCCAGATACCCGACGGCGTCGCAGAGCAGGCGCTCGCCGAGATAGTCCGGCGCGCAACGTCCCCTGGTCGCCCACCAGGTATCGTCGACATACCCGTTTGACTGCGTGGTGTGGGACCATCCGATCTTGATCGTGTTGGTCGAGCTGTCGCGGGCGGGGTCCGGCGTGACGGGGATCGCCATCGCGGCCGTTGCGGCGAACAGGCTGCCGGCGAGCAAGACATATGGCGTTCGGCGTCTCATTTTTTCTGCGGTCCCTGGGCCTCGGACAACGATCCTGAGCTTGGTCGCGTCGATCACGAAGAATGTTCACTGCTCCCGTCGCTTGATGACGCACCGCGTCATTCGGCAGTCTGCATTGCTGGGCGGATGCAGCCGGCCTCCAATGGTGGTCGCCGGACGGTCGCCGTCCGGAACTGACATTGGTCTCCATCCAAATCGAGGCTTGCATTCGACGGGCTGCGAATGATCAAATCCCTGATCGGAATGACTGCGCTGGTGGGGGACACAAGATGTTCAGGATGATGGCGGTCGTCGCGGGCCTGGGACTGGCGCTCGCCGGATCGGCGGAGGCGCAGAGCCCGCGCAAGGGCGGAACCATCCGCATGACCGCGCCCTATGGATCGAGTTTCACCAGCCTCGACATTCACACCACCCAACGCGCCCAGGACGAGATCTACGCCAAGGCGCTGCACCGGTCGCTCTACATCTGGAATTCCTCGGAAGGCAAACCGATTCTGGAACTGGCCAAGGAGGACGTCGTCTCGGGCGGCGGCCTCGTTCACACCTTCAAGCTGCGCGACGACGCTTATTTCCACCACGGGCGCAAGATGACGGCCGACGACGTCATCTGGTCCTACACCCGCATCATGGACGGCACCAAGGCCTATCCCGGCGCGCGCTTTGTCCGCGTCATCGAGGGCGCGGCCGCGGTCGAGAAGGGGCAAGCCAAGGAGATCTCCGGCCTGAAGAAGATCGACGACTTCACTGTCGAGATGAAGCTGACCGAGAAGGTTGAACCCGGCTTCTACTTCTTCACCGCACTGACCTCGATCTATCCTGCCGACGAGGGCGCCAAGGAGAGCTTCATCCAGAAGCCGATCGGTCTCGGACCGTTCAAATTCGTCGAGCATGTGCCGGGATCGCGCATCGTGCTGGAGCGGTGGGACCGGTTCTACAAGCCCGGCAAGCCCTATGCCGACAAGGTCACCGTGTCGATCATGGCCGAGGCCGCGGCGCGCGACGTCGCCTTCCGGAACAAGGAGATCGACACCTCGGTGCTCGGGCCCGCGCAATATGTGGCCTACCAGTCCGACGCTGGTCTCAAGGGCACCATCGTCGAGGTCGCCGAGGTCTTTACGCGCTACATGGGGATGAATCCCTCATTCAAGCCGTTCGCCGACAAGCGCGTCAGGCAGGCGATCAACTATGCGATCGACACCGATCTGATCATCAACAAGCTGGTCAAGGGCAAGGCCTACCGCGCCACCAGTTGGCTGCCGCTGACCTCGCCGGCCTACGACAAGGCGATGAAGCCGTATGCTTACGATCCTGCCAAGGCCAAGCAGCTGCTCACCGAGGCGGGCTTCCCCAACGGCTTCGAGTTCGAATGGACCACCAGCCAGAACGAGAGCTGGGGCCTGCCGATCGTCTCGGCCGTGATCCCGATGCTGGACAAGGTCGGCATCAAGGTCAAGGTCAAGCAGGTCGAGACGGCGGTGCTGGCAGAGGTGGTTCGCAGCGGCGACTACCAGGCCTTCATCTATTCCCAGGCCAGCGGCCCGGACCCGCTGGCTGCCCTCAAATGCTTCCATTCGTCGACGCCACAGCCGGCCTGCAACTACATGACCTACAAGAACATCGAGTTCGACAAGATCATCGACGAGGCCGGCAAGGCCGACGATGCCGCGAAGCGCACCGAACTGCTGCAGAAAGCCAATGCGCTGCTCTATGAGGAGGCTCCGGTCTGGTTCTTCAACTACAACAAGGCGGTCATGGCGGTGCAGCCCTGGCTTCACGGCGTCCAGCTCAACGCGACCGAGCTGACCCATCAGAACGTCGAAGACATCTGGGTCGACGAGACCTCGCCCGCGAAGTGACACACGCTCTCGCGCTCCCTTCATCGCTTCAGGCGACGGAGGGAGAGGGGAAATGCGCCGATGCTCTCCTTCCTGTTTCGCCGCCTGCTGCAGACCATTCCGACCGTGCTCACGGTCGTTCTGCTGGTCTTCGTGCTGTTCAGCGTCGTTCCCGGCAGCATCGTCTCCTCCATGAGCGACGACAGCGATCCACAGGTCGAGCTGCGCATGAAGAAACAGCTCGGCCTCGACCAACCCGTCTATGTGCGCTTCGGCGCCTACATCGCCAAGCTCGCCACCGGTGATTTCGGGACCTCGTTCCGGACCCGAGAGCCGGTCACGACCATGATCGCCAAACGGATATGGCCGACGCTGCAGCTCGTTTTCGCGGCCATGGCGTTGGCAGTGGTGATCGGCGTGCCGCTCGGGTTCGTCGCAGCGCTGAAGCCCGGCGGCATCGTCGATACGCTCGCCATGGTCGTGGCAGTGTCGGGGCTGTCGATCGCCAAATTCTGGCTCGGGCTGGTGCTGATGTACTTCTTCGCGTTGAAGCTCGGCTGGCTACCGAGTTTCGGCTATGGCGATGGGGGATTGAAGTACTTGATCCTGCCGGCGGTGACGCTCGGCGTCTCGCCGATGGCACTGTTCGCCCGGACGACGCGCGCCGCGGTCCTCGAGATCATGACCGCCGATTTCGTCCGCACCGCGCGCTCCAAGGGCATGAGCGAGACGCGGGTCGTGAAGTGGCATGTGATGCGCAACGCGCTCGTCATCATTCTCACCACCGTCGGCCTGCAATTCGGCGCGCTGATGGGACAGGCTGTCGTGGTCGAGAAGCTGTTCTCGTGGCCGGGTATCGGCTCGCTGCTGGTCGACAGCGTCCTGCAGCGCGACATCCCGGCGGTCCAGGGCTCCATCCTTGTGGTGGTGCTGGCCTTTCTCGCGATCAATCTGCTGATCGATTTGCTCTACGGCGTGATCGATCCCAGAATCAGATACGCATGAAGCTCCGTGCCAATCTCGTCGTCGGCGGCGCGCTGTTCGCGCTCGCCATTCTGGTGGGCCTGCTGGCACCCTGGCTGGCGCACACCGATCCCGTCATGGACGCCAATTTGATGAATGCGGAGGAGCCGCCGAGCTGGACCTGGTGGTTCGGAACCGACGACCAGGGCCGCGACATCTATTCCCGCGTCGTGTACGGCGCGCAGGTTTCGCTGACGGTCGGCATCGTCTCGCAGCTGATCAACAGCGTCATCGGCGTGGCCTTGGGGCTGAGCGCCGGCTATTTCGGCGGCTGGTGGGACGATGTCGTCAACGCCCTGACCAACCTCATGCTCGCGATCCCTTCGCTAGTCTTCGCGCTGGCGATCATGGCGGTGCTCGGGCCCGGCCTGACCAGCCTGCTGATCGCGCTCGGGCTGACCAATTGGTCCTTCACGTGCCGGATTGCGCGAGCCTCGGCGCTATCGCTGAGGAGCCAGGGCTATGTGCAGGCCGCCACCGTTCTCGGATACGGCGATCTGCGCATCATGATCACGCAGCTGCTGCCGAACATGCTGGGCCCGATCATCGTCATCGGCACGCTGGGCATGGGCAGCGCGGTGTTGTCCGAAGCCGCCTTGTCGTTCCTCGGCCTCGGCGTCCGCCCGCCGTTTCCAAGCTGGGGCAGCATGCTGTCGGAGGCCCGCGAGCAAATCACGACGGCGCCATGGCTCTCGGTCTTCCCGGGCCTCGCGATTTTCCTGACGGTGCTCGGCCTCAATTTGCTCGGCGACGGCCTGCGCGACATTCTCGATCCGCAATCGCGGAGCCGGCGGACATGACCGGCACGCCGTTGATCGAGGTCAGGGACTTGCGCATCGATCTCGATGACGGATCGAGGCGTGTCGCGGCGGCGGAGGGCGTTTCGTTCCGCATCGACCGCGGCGAGACGTTCGGCCTCGTCGGCGAATCCGGTTGCGGCAAGAGCATCACGGCGCTCGCCTTGATCGGGCTGTTGCGGTCGCCGCTCTCGATCGGCGGCGGCGTCATCCGGTTCGAGGGCCAGGAGATCCAGCATCTGTCCGCCGCGAGGCAGCGGGACCTGCGCGGCAACCGCATCGCCATGATCTTCCAGGAGCCGATGACGGCGCTGAACCCGGTCTCGCCGGTGGGCCGGCAGATCGCCGAGATGTTCGTGCTGCACAAGGGCAAGAGCTGGCGGGAAGCCAACAGGCTGGCGGTCGAGGCGCTCGC
This sequence comes from Bradyrhizobium sp. SZCCT0148, assembly GCF_018129985.1. Lineage (GTDB taxonomy): Bacteria > Pseudomonadota > Alphaproteobacteria > Rhizobiales > Xanthobacteraceae > Bradyrhizobium > Bradyrhizobium japonicum_H. The sequence goes on along the minus strand of NZ_JAFCKT010000009.1, from coordinate 133,877 downwards.
CGGCGTCCGCGTCCCTGCGCCCGAGCGCCGCGTCCACGATTACCCGCATCAGCTCTCCGGCGGCATGCGCCAGCGGGTGATGATCGCGATCGCGCTCGCCTGCGGTCCGGATCTCCTGATCGCCGACGAGCCGACCACGGCGCTCGACGTGACCGTGCAGGCCGAGATCATCGAGCTGATGCGGAGTTTGTGCGCCGAGCGGGGAACGGCAATCCTGATGATCAGCCACGATCTCGGCTTGGTCGCCAACGTCTGCCGCCGCGTCGCCGTGATGTATGCGGGCCGCATCGTCGAGGAGCGCGGCTCGGCGGACATCTTCCGCGCGCCCTCGCATCCCTACACGCAGGGGCTGGTCGCCTCGCTGCCGCGGCTCGGCAGCCGCGCTGCGCTCGGCCGCAGCAGGCTCAAGGAGATCGCAGGCGTCGTTCCGGCCATTACGAATTTCCCCGACGGCTGCCGGTTCAATCCGCGCTGCGCGCAGGCCAGCGAGATCTGCCGGACCGTCGTGCCGGAGACGGATTGGCTGGACGCCGGCGGTCTGGTCAGGTGTCATCACCATGCATGAACCGCAAAATAGGCAGGTCGAGCGGAGGCCGGACGACGATCTCATTCTCAGCGTTAGGGATCTCGCGGTTCATTTCCCGATTGGTGGCGGCTGGCTCGGCCGCGGCAAGCGCATGCTGCGGGCCGTCGATGGCGTCGATCTCGAGCTGAAGCGGGGCGAATGCCTTGGCCTCGTCGGCGAATCCGGTTCCGGCAAATCGACGGTCGCATTATCGATCCTTGGCCTGCTGACGCCGACGCGCGGCCGCATCGTGCTGGACGGGCAGGTGGTCACGAACGGGCAATCCGGCGATCGGAAGGCGTTGGCGCGCACCGTGCAGATGGTGTTTCAGGACCCTTACGCCTCGCTCAATCCGCGCCAGACGGTGCGCCGCACGCTGGAGGATCCGCTGCGGGTGCACGGCGTCACCGCGAAGAGCGAGATCGAGGATCGGGTCGCGACCATGCTGCGGCATGTCGGCTTGCGACCCGAACAGTCGGGACGCTACCCGCATGAATTCTCCGGCGGCCAGCGCCAGCGCATCGGCATTGCCCGCGCGCTGATCCTCAATCCCAGGATCGTCATCTGCGACGAGCCGGTCTCGGCACTCGACGTCTCGATCCGCGCCCAGATCATCAACCTCCTGCTGGAGTTGAAGGACACGCTCGGCCTGTCCTACATCATGATCAGCCACGATCTCGGCGTGGTCGAGCACATGAGCGACATCGTCGCCGTGATGTATCTCGGCCGCATCGTCGAGAACGGCCACTGGCGCGAAATCTTCGAGCGCCCGGCGCACCCCTATACGCAGGCGTTGATCGCGGCGATCCCCGATCCGCTGCGCCATGCCCCGCTGGCCACGACCGGCGGCGACCTGCCGAACCCGCTCGATCCACCGAACGGATGTGCGTTCAGCCCGAGATGCCGTTACGCCGAAGACGGGTGTCGCCACGAGCCGGGGCCGATGCTGGAAACGAGGGCTGACGGGCACGCGGTGAGATGCTGGCGCAGTGAGGAGCTCGTGGCCGCGAGCCTCGTCCCGTCCCCTTGAGGCGATCGCTTCTTCAGCGGCGCTCGAAAGGGGCGACGGCCCGGCCGGCATCGTGGCCCTTCACCCGTCGAGGCTCCTCATGGGACGGGTCGCGTGCCATGCCTCGCACCTCGAGATAACAGGGCATCGTGGCTCCCGCATGTGTTTTGCCCGACGGGTCAAATACCCGTTGCGTTCACGCAACTATAGCTCCGAGTAAGTCACTGAAATTTCTCGCAGTTTCTACTGTGCATGGGGTTGTTTTCGCAATTTTCACTTTGGGGCCGTCTACTCCGCCGCCTTTTCCCTCAGCCGCTGCGCATAGACGTTGATGACCAGCGCCGCCAGCAGGATCAGGCCGCGGATCAGGATCTTCAGGAAGCTGTCGATGTTGACGTGGTCGAGGCCGTTGTTGAGGACGCCGAGCACGAAGAGCCCGACGATGGTGTTGCCGATGCCGCCGCGGCCGCCGAACAGGCTGGTGCCGCCCACGACGACGGCGGCGATGGAGTCGAGAAGGTAAGTGTCGAACTCGTTCTGCTGCGCGCTGCCGAAATGGGCGACGCCGAGCATGCCGCCGATGCCCGAGCACACCGCCGAGATCACCATGACGGCACCCAGGATGAGCTTGACGTTGAGGCCGGAATATTCGGCCGCTTCGCGATTTCCCCCGACCATGTAGACGTAGCGGCCGAAGCGCGTGTAGGTCAGCACCAGGTGGCCGCCTAGTAGCATGATGGCCGCGACGATCACGAGCCAGGGGATGCCGCCAATCGAGCCCGAGCCGAGCGTGGTGATCAGGCTCGGCACCTTGTAGGCGATCTGGCCGCGCACCAGCAGTGCCGACACGCCGGCCGCGATCTGCATCATCGCCAGCGTCATGATGAAGGAGGGGATGCCGATCACGGTCAGCCCCAGCGCGTTGACGAGACCCAGCAGGGCGCAGAGCAGGATCGACAGCAGGATCGCGACCGCACCGGGCAGGGGGATGTTGGCGATGTTGACGTAGGAGTCCTGCAGCGTGAAATACGCGACGGCGATGCCGGTGACGTTGGCGATGCTGGCGATCGACAGATCGATCTCCGCGCAGAGGATCACGAAGGTGAGGCCGACGGCGATGATGCCGGTGACCGACACCTGCGTCAGGATGTTGCCGAGATTGTCGAGCGTCGCGAACGAAGGGCTCGCAAGGGCGAAGAAGCCGGACAGGAAGATTAGGGTGAGGAACGGGGCGATGTTGCGCATCTGCGAGCGCAGGAAGGGCGCTAGCCCTCGCGCCCGCTGCCCCGCCGCCAAAGCCGTCTCACTGCTCGCCATGGTGCTTCTCCGTCACGCCGCTTCCAGCAGGCGGTCCTTGCTGACCGGCTCGTTCCTGAATTCCCGCACCAGTGCGCCGCGCTTGAGCACGAGGATGCGGTCGGCCAGCGACAGCACCGTTTCCGGCTCGGTCGACAGCACGATGATGGCGAGCCCCTTGGCGCGGAGGTCGCGGACGATGTTGATGACATCATTCTTGGCGCCGACATCCATGCCGCGGGTCGGCTCGCACAGCACCAGCAGCTTGGGCGGATAGGTCAGCCATTTTGCCAGCGCAACCTTCTGCTGGTTGCCGCCGGAGAGCATGCCGAGGTCGAGGCCGACGACGGGCGGCCTGATCTGCAGCTGCTCGACCTGGCGCTTGGCGATGTCGCGCTCCTGCGCCGGCTTGAGCAGCAGGGACGAGATGCGGTCGAGAATGCTGATCGAGATGTTCTTGTAGACCGGCTCCTGGTGGAACAGCATGTCGCGCCGGCTCTCGGGCACCAGTGCCACCCCGGCGCGGCGCGCCGCCGCGGTGCTGGCAAAGGTCTTCGGCGTTCCCTCGACGGCAAGCGTGCCAGCGTCCGGCTTCAGCTTGCCGAACAGGATGCGCGACAACTCCTGCTGGCCACAGCCCATGAAGCCGTAGATGCCGAGCACCTCGCCGGCGCGGGCTTCGAAGGAAACGTCCTTCAGGCTGCGCGCCAGCGAGAGCTGGTCGACCTTCAGCACCACCGGGCTGTTGCTCGGCGTCGGCAGCATCAGATCGTCGCTGTAGCTGTGCTCGAGCGCTTCGCCGCCGCGACCAATCATGGCCTCGATCAGCGCGCCCTTGTTGGTGGCGGCGCTCGCGGTTTCCGCGACCTTCCGCCCGTTGCGGAACACGGTCACCGTGTCGGAGACGCGCAGGATGTCCTCGATGAAATGCGAGATGAAGACGATGGCCGTGCCTTCTTCGCGCAGCCGCCGCAGCGTCGCGAACAGCCGCTCGACCTCGGGCGGGGAGAGGGCGGAGGTCGGCTCGTCCAGGATGACGATGCGGGCGCCGGAGAACAGTACGCGGGCGATCTCGATCAGCTGCTGCAGGCCGATCGAGAGGTCGCCGAGCCGGCTCATCGGATCGACGTCGAGACCCAGTCGTGCCAGCTGCTCGCCGGCCTCGCGCGCCATCCGCCGCCATTGCACGAGGCCGAGGGCATTGGTCGGCTGGTTGCCGAGGAAAACATTCTCCGCGACCGTGAGGTCGGGCGCGACCGAAAGTTCCTGATGCACCATGGCGATGCCGGCGGCATGTGCATCGCGCGCCGAGCGAAAATGCGTCTCCTGGCCGTCGATCAGGAAGCGGCCGGAGAATTCGGTGTGCACGCCGGCGATGATCTTCATCAGCGTGCTTTTTCCCGCGCCGTTCTCGCCGACGAGACCGTGGATCTCGCCTGCGTGGAGCGCGAAGTCGACACCACGAAGCGCTTCGACTCCGCCGAAGCTCTTCGTGATGCCCTGCAGTTCAAGGATGGGCGAACGATCCTCTCGCATGAAGGCTCAGATCAGGAAGTGATCCTGCATCCACTGCATCCCGGCGGCGTTGGCCTTGGTCACGACCGGGCCGTCGGTGACAACGTTCTTGGGAATGCCCTGGCCGCTCTTCTCGCCGCCGACCACGGCCGAGACGCCCGCAATGATGGCGCCGCCATGGATGCGGCAGGAGGGATTGCGCACGGTCGCGAACATGCGGCCTTCGCTCACCGCCTGGATCGCCGGCGGCATGGCATCGACGCCGCCGATCAGGATGTTGGTGCGGCCGCGCGCCTTCATGATGTTGGCGGCGGCAAGCGCCATGTCGTCATTGTGGAAGAACGCCGCGTCGATCTGCGGGTACTTGGTCAGATAGGTTTCCCAGAGCCGCGCCGTCTTGGAGACGTCCCAATCGGCCGGCTGGGTGTCGAGCACCTCGATGCCGGGGAATTGCTTCACCGTATTGGTGAAGCCTTTTGCCCGTCCTTGCGCGCCGGTGTGCCCGAGCGCGCCCTGCGTCATGATGATCTTGCCTTTGCCGCCCATCGCATTGCACAGCGCCTGCGTCACCGAGGCGCCCATGAACTCGTTGTCGGGGGCGAGGAAGGAGTGGACGTTGATCTGGTCGAGCGGTGCGATCAGCGTGTCCATGTCGATCACGGGCGTGCCGGCGTCGATCATCTTCTGCACGGGCTGGGTGAGGGTGCCGATGCCGAAAGCCTGGATCGCGACGAAGTCCCATTTCTGCGAGGCCATGTTGTCGATCGCGGCGCGCTGCTTCACCGCGTCGAGCTGACCATCGAACCAGGTGACTTCGACATTGAAGAGCTTGCCCCAGAATTCGGCGGCTTGCTTGCCTTGTGCGCACCAGGTGGCCTGGAGGCCCGCATTGGAGAACGCCGCCTTCAGCGGCTTCTCGCTTCGCCCGACCTCGGCGGCCAATGCGGGGTTTATGCCCATGCTGCCGAGCAGGGCAGCTCCGGCGCCGGCGGTCACAGCCGCCTGAAGAAGATCGCGCCTCGTCGTCGAGAAATCTTTCGTCCCGGACATCGCTCGCTCCCATAGATTTTATCGTCGGTGCGTCATTGATTGCGCAACCGATGTCGAAAGTCTCTCACAAGAGTTGACGCCACTCAATCCGCAATCACTCGCTGCGCTCGCGGCAAGCCGCGTTGGTGCAGCGCAAAGCGTCAGGCTGGAGTGCTCGCAAGGGCATCGATGTCGTCGAGCAATGTGTCCCAGGCCTGCGCGATCGCGATGGACCATTCATCGCCGAGCAGATCGCGCAGCGTATCCCTGATGATCGCGAAGAAGGCGATGAACAGCTGGCGCGACGTGCCATAGGCCTCATGCGAGGCAAGCTCGCAGGCAATCAGCCGGAAATGCCCGCGCCGCTCACCGGCGAAATCGAGAATCGCCTCGATCGTCAGTGCGAGCATCGATCCCCTCACGAGGTCGCCGCCTTCCGAGCGGAACATCACCTGCGCTTCGGGATGTTGGTCAAACAGCCGTCGATAGACCAGCGGCGTGAGATCCGCGCAGCGCAAGGCTGCGAGCTCAAAGCTGAGTTCAACCGGATTGAGTGACATTTTCAGCGGCGAAAGTGCCATGCGGACAAAAAAAGAGCGGGGCCCTGGCCCCGCTCGAAAATTGTGTCGACCCTATTATCCCCGATTCTAAGATTTGCTCTTGATTGACGGGGCGACGCTGCGTTTTGCGCGCCAGGGGCTCCTCCCGAGACTTGGACCACCAGACTTCGACCTCGCGGCCAGCCTGAGCAAGAGTGATGCTAGATCAACTTTTCTCACTTGTCATCATTTTCAGCAACGAATGTTCAAAATTCGAGCAATAGACGAAATGATCGGGCTTTGGTCCCCCAAGTATATGACAAATATAAGAAATCTCGGGGTGCTGGATCCTTTGATCTGCCTCAAATGCCGGACGCCATGGCCATAGCCGGATCGTCGAGCCGCTGTTTTCGACAAATTTGCGCTGGGCCAAGAAGCCGGCGGAACTGATCTCGACTTGAGCCCTGCACGGTGTTTAGTTAGCCGGCGAACGAATGGTTCGGCGGATGCACGCGCGGCTACAGAAATTCCTCCCCCTGGTCCTGCTCGCCTTGGCGATGCAGGTGCTGGCGCCGATTGCCGCGTGCTGGGCGACCGGCCGGGCCGTCGCGGATCCGTTGTCTGCGGTCGTCATCTGCCACAGTGCGGGCGAACAGGGCGGCCTCGACGATCGAACCGGCTCCCCGACCGCGCATGCGGGCGCGTGCGCCCTGTGTTGCCTGGCCCAGGCGGGCGCCTCGCTCGATTCGCCGACGCATGCGGGACTCTCGATTCCGTTCCGCCATGCCGAGCGCGTGGTGTGGCAGCCGGCGGATGCGTCGGCCATCGCTGCTCCCAAGGGATCGCGTGCGCAGGCGCGGGCCCCACCTCAATTTTCCTGACGTCACGACAACCAAGCCGTTGGTGCGCGCCATTGTCGTGCCGACGCGCGCTTCATGGACCGGCCGCAGTGCCGGATGTCAGGAATTCAAGAGATGTTGCGCATACGTGCGATGGGGCGCGCCGGCTTGCCCCTGTTTTTCGGGCTGGTGTCCCCAATCGGTTCAGACGCTCTCGCCCAGGCCTCCCCGGAATCGATTCCCGCGGTGACAATCGAGGCGCCCAGGGCGTCCCGTCCCCAGCCAGTCATCCGTCCATCGCGGCAACGCTCCGCTTCGGCGGCGCGGGCAGCGAGGCCGGTCGCGCCGATTGCGACCGATGGTGCCCAGGGACAAAACAACACGATGTCCGCCGGGGCGGCGCGGGCCGGTCTCAATCAGGCGCCGGCCGGCCAGACCGCGACCACCATCGATCGTAGCCAGTTCGACAACCGTCCTGCGTTCTCGGTCGGCGACGTCTTGCGCGACAGCCCGGGCATCTCGATCAAGCAGGGCAACGGTCCCCGCGACTTCGGCATCTCGATTCGCGGATCCAACGCCCGGAATGGTTTCGCCATCCGCAATCTCGTGATCTTCGACGACGGCTTTCCGGTGACGCAGCCGGACGGCCTGTCGCGCAGCGACCTGATCGATCCCCACGCCTATAGTGCGATCGACGTGATCCGCGGCCCCTCGTCGGCGCTGTACGGCAATTATGCGACCGGCGGCGCGCTCAATTTCCGCACACGGCCGGGCGGCACGATCGACGGCGTCGAATATGGCGTTGACGGCGGCAGTTATGGCTACCTCAACAATTACCTGGCGGCGGGCAAAAAGATCGGGAATTTCGAGGCCTCGCTGTTCGCGAGCGACACACGGGGCGACGGCTATATCGGCAACAGCTGGTTCAACACGCAGACCGTCAACTTCCTCGGCACACTCAAGGCGACGCCGGACGACCGTTTCTCGGTCAAGATCATCAACAACGACCTCAGCGCGCGGCTGCCGATCCGACAGTCGCTGAATCAGTTCTACACCAATCCTTTCCAGCAGGGCTGTACGACCGGCTCGGGGACGGCCGGATGTTCCACCGTGTCTCTTTTCAACAACGGCTTCAACGGCGGCAGGGACACCGAGACGGCCACACAAGCCGGACTCGGGCGAAACGATCGCCGAACCATCGTCGGCGGCCGGTGGGAACACGACTTCGACAACACCATGACCTGGCGCAACCAGTTCGTGTTCGACGACCGGAACATCAGTCAGCCCACCGGTCAGACCAGCGCGATCGGCGATTTTCCATCGTATAATTACACGAGCGATCTCACCAAGCGCGGAGAGATATTAGGTCTGGAGTCCACCGCGTTCTTCGGCGCCTTCTACAACACCCTGACGGCGTCGAGCGACACGCGAAACGTGATGCCCGGAGGCAACGCGACGCTCGGCAGGCTGTCGAGCAACCTCTATAGCGACACGACCAATTATGGTGTGCGCGTGAGGGAGGAGATCAAGCTTACATCGGCATTAACGGCGGTTGCCGGTATCGGCTGGGAGACGACCCTGCTGAAAGGCGTCAACACGGCGTATGCCTATGCCGGCCCCAGCGGCATCACGACAACGACACTGACGACGGCCGACCGGCAGTTTCAAAATGCGGCGCCGGAACTGGCGCTGCTCTACAATCCCAGCAACGATTGGCTTTTCCGCGGACGAGTCGCCACGGGATATGGCACCCCGCAGGTTTCGAACCTCTTTGTCCTTCCGACCGGCTTGTCGGGCAATAACACCCAGCTCCAGGTCCAGAAGAATCTGGGCTACGACCTCGGTTTCGACTGGACTCCCGACACCACGCTCAAGCTGAGCGCGACCGCCTTCTACGAATTCTTCCGCAACGAGATCGTCAGTCAGGCGACCCCGATTGCCGGCGTCTCCTATACGTTCAATGCGCCGCGCTCGGAACACCGCGGCCTCGAGCTTGCCGCCGACTGGAAGTTCTATCCGGGCTGGCGGTTTGTAGCGGCGTACACCTATCTGGACGAAGTCTACACCGAGTATGTGGAGAGCATCACCAACGGTGCCGTTTTCAGCTTCAACCGTGCCGGTAACAAGATTCCCGGCGTCTCATCGAACGAACTGACGGCCCGACTTGGTTACGACGAATTCGCCGGGCCACTGACCGGCCTCGGAGGTTTCGTCGAGGTCCAGTGGAAGGATTCCTTCTACATGGACAATGCAAATCTGTTGAAAGCGCCGGGCTACGAGCTGGTTAACCTGAACGTCCACTACAAGACCGATCTGCCGTCCGACACGTTCAGATCCCTGAACCTGTTTCTCGAAGTCAGGAACGTGTTCGACCGTACCTACGTCGCCTCGGCCAACAACATCGCCAATACGGTGACGGGGGCGGGCCTTCAGAATTCTGCGAGCGTGCTGGCAAACACGACGGGGTCGATCTATGCCGGCTCGCCGCGCACATTCGTTGCGGGTATGAAGGTGGCCTTCAAATGATCCGGGGTTCTCGAAGGGAGCGGGGCATGATCCGAACTGGCCTGCTTGGAATGGTCGCCTGCGTGCTCCTGCAAAGTGCGGCGCTCGCACAGATGCGCGCCCCGCAGGTGTCCGAAGCTGCGTGCGAGGAGCCGACGCTGCGCTGTGCCACCAAGGCGACGCCTGCCTTCGGCCCGGACGGCACGCTGTGGCTGGTCTGGATGGCCGGAGGGCGGGTCTCGGTCGCAAGTTCGCAGGATGCCGGTCGCAGCTTTTCGGTGCCCACCCAGGTCACGACGACGCGGCTGAACCTCGATTGGGGACCGGACGCACGGCCTAAGATCGTCGTCGACCGCAAGGGCGGCATCGCGCTCGCGTTCTCGACCTTCAGGGACGAGGCCTTCAACGGTCAGGTGCTCTATACGCGCTCGATCGATGGCGGGAAGAGCTTTGCCGAATTGAAGCCCATCACGGCCAACAACGAGAGCCAGCGGTTCGAGGCGTTGGCGCTCGATCAGGATGGAACGGTGTTTGCGGCGTGGCTGGACAAGCGCAATCGCATCCTTGCGAAGGAGGCGGGACAAAAATACGAGGGAGCCGGGCTGTTCTTCACCTCGTCCGACGACGGCGGCACCACCTACGCGGAAGCAAAGCTGGCGCGTGAGGGCACCTGCGAGTGCTGTCGGCTGGGGCTGGCATTCGCCGCGCCCGGACGGCCTGTCGTGATCTTCAGGAACATTTTCGAAGGCGGCGTCCGTGACCACGCGGTCATGACCTTTGCGGACGTCGCGACTCCGGGTGAGGTCCGCCGGATCAGCGTTGACGACTGGCAGATCAATGCCTGTCCGCATCACGGACCGAGCCTCACCGTCGCGCCGAACGGGACCTATCACGTCGCCTGGTACACCAATGGCAAGGCGCGGAAAGGATTGTTCTACGCGCACTCTCGCGATGAAGGCCGCACCTTTTCCGCGCCCATGGCGCTGGGTCAGCCGGGCCGTAACCCGACGCGGCCCTTCGTGCTGGCAGGTCCCGCCGGAATGATGATGGTCTGGAAGGAGTTCGACGGCGAGAAGACCTCGGTCCAGATGACGGTCTCCCGCGACGATGGCGAGACATGGTTGCCGCCGAAGACGATAGCAAGCACGAGCGACACGTCCGATCATCCCTTGCTCGTGTCCAACGGCAAGCAGACCTATTTGTCGTGGATGACGAAGGCGGATGGTTATCGCCTCACAGCCATCGAGGACCAGCCATGAGATTTCGATTTGCAGGCATCGTGAGTCTGGGCGTTCTTATCGCATCTTCCGCTGCGTTCGGCACGTCTCCCGCCCTGAAGCCGTTCGAACGCGGAACCTGGCAAAGCGTCCTTCGGGGACACGCCGGCCGCCCCGTGCTCGTGCATTTCTGGGGTGTGACCTGTGGCCCCTGCAAGGTCGAGCTGCCGCTGCTCGGGCAATTTGCCAAGGATCATCCTGACGTCGATGTCGTCACGGTCAGCGCCGATCTGGTGCCTAACCTGCCAGCCGCGACGCAATCCATGCTCGACAAGGCGGGATTGTCGTCGACCGAGAACTTCATCTTCAACGACGGCTTCGTCGAGCGCTTGCGGTTCGAGATCGATCCAGCCTGGCAGGGCGACATCCCCCGCACCATGCTCATCACGCGGGACGGCACCATTACTACAATCGAAGGCTCTGCTGAAATCGCCGATCTGGAAAAATGGTCGGCGCAACAACTCTCCAAACACTGAAGTCCGGATCTGCAAAGGGAACATCGAAAATGAAGACGATCTCGAAAAACGTGCTGCTCGCTGCGTTCGCTCTCGCGATCTTCGCAGCACCCGCTCTCGCCGACGACGTCAAGGCCGGCGATCTCGTCATCTCGCAGCCGTGGAGCCGTGCAACACCGGGCGGAGCAAAGGTCGCCGGCGGCTATCTGACCATCGTGAACAAGGGAGCGGCGCCGGACAGGCTGATCAGCGTGTCCGCCGATATCGCGGGGAAGAGCGAGATCCACGAGATGGCCGTCGAGAATGGCGTGATGAAGATGCGCCCGCTCGATAAGGGACTCGCGATCGATCCCGGCAAGACCGTGAAGTTCGCACCCGGCGGCTATCATTTGATGCTCCAGGAGCTCAAGGGTCCGTTCAAACAGGGCGACAAGGTGCCGGTCACTCTGCAATTCGAGAAAGCCGGCAAGGTTGCCGTCTCCCTCGATGTCCAGGGCGTCGGCGCGCAGGCCCCCGGCGATGCAGGGCATTCCGGTCACATGGACATGAAGCCGGATCATTCGGGAATGAAAATGAAATGAGATTGATCCGGACTCTCGGGAGACCTGACATGTCGAAGCAATCCTGCCTGATCCTGGTTGCCGCGCTCGTCGCCTCGCCGGCGGCGGCGCACGTCTCGATCGAGACCAAGCAAGCCACGGTCGGGACGCCCTACAAGGCCGTCTTCACCGTGCCGCATGGCTGCGCGGGCTCGCCGACGGTGAAGATCCGGGTGCAGATTCCGGAAGGAGTCATCGCGGTGAAGCCGATGCCGAAGGCCGGCTGGACCATCGATGTCGTCGAGGGCAAATATGCCGGTCAGTACGACTACCACGGCAACAAGCTCTCCTCCGGCGTCAAGGAGGTGGCGTGGTCCGGCGGCAAGCTGGCCGACAAGAACTATGACGAGTTTGTCCTCAGCACGTTCCTGACCGACAGCCTGAAGCCGAACACGACCCTGTACTTCCCCGTCGTTCAGGAATGCGAGTCCGGCGTCAGCCGCTGGATTGAAATTCCTGCGGCCGGGGCAGGCCATTCGCATGAGGGCAAGTCCGAGGGCAAGTCGCCGGCGCCGGGCGTGAAACTATTGCCCAAACCCTGATGCGCCTCTTCGCCGCGCTCGCGACGCTGCTCCTCGTTGCCGGCTTTGCAAGCGGTGCGTCGGCGCACGCGGCACTGGTCTCGGTCGAGCCGGCGAGCGGCAGTATGCTCGCGACCGCGCCCAAGGCGGTGGAGCTGCGTTTCAGCGAGACGGTGACGCCGGGCGCGATCCGGCTGATCGATGGTGCGGGCAGGGCGCGGGACGATGCGCGTTTCGGGGTAGCGGGCGAGACGATTTCGATCATGATGCCTGCGGACCTGCCTGAAGGGACTGTAGTCGTCAGCTACCGGGTGATCTCGCAGGACGGCCATCCTGTCACGGGATCGGTGATCTTCTCGGTCGGCACGCCGTCGGCGACGAAGCCCGCCGCGGGCGCGGAAACCGGGTTGAACGCGCTGGTCTGGCTGACGCGCGTCGGTCTCTACGTCGGGTTGTTCATCGGCGTCGGCGGCGTGTTCTTCGCGCGCTGGGTGGCGTGGTCGATGGCCGGCATGGCAGTCCCGCGCATGGCGCTCGCCATCGGTCTTGCGAGCGCGGTGGCGTCCGTCGGCGCGTTGGGGCTCGATCTTCTCGGGCTGCCACCCTCTGCCCTCGCGACCGCTGGTCCCTGGAAGGTCGCCTTTGCGACCAGCGCCGGCCCTGCCTTGCTGGTTGCCTTCGCAGCGATGCTGCTTGCGTGGCTGGCGCTACGCAGCGCATGGTCTGCGCGCGCTCTTACGATGATCGCGCTCATCGGCGTCGGTCTGTCGCTTGCGATGACCGGGCACGCCGCTACGGCACCGCCCGAGGTGCTGACGCGGCCGGCGATCTTTCTCCATGGCCTCGGCGTTGCCTTCTGGATCGGCGCGCTGGCCCCGCTCGTGGCGCTGGTGTCGAAGCCGACAATGGCGACGCTCCTGATTGTGAACCGCTTTTCCCGTCTTGCTGCGCTCGCGGTGGGCGTGCTGGCTTTGACCGGCCTCGCACTCGCGATCGTTCAGCTCGAAAAGCCGGAAGCGTTGGTCGGCACCCGCTACGGGCTGATCCTTTCGACCAAGCTCGTTCTGGTCACGGGGTTGCTGGCGCTGGCCGCGCTCAATCGGTTCCGGCTGGCGCCGGCTCTGGCCCGGAACGAGACAGGGCCGCCCGCGCTCAGGCGCTCGATCCTGCTGGAAGGTGCGATTGCTCTCGCCATTTTGGCCGTGGTCGCCGGCTGGCGCTTCACGCCGCCGCCGCGCACCATCGTTCCGGAAACGCCTTTGGCGATCCACATCCATAGCGACAAGGCAATGTTCCAGGTGCTGGTTTCGCCCGGCAAGCCGGGAGCCAATGATGTCGTGCTTCAACTGATGACCGGCGAGGCGACGCCGCTGGCGGCCAAGGAGGCGAGCTTGACGCTAGGCTTGCCCGAGCGTGGCATCGAGCCGATGGGGCGGAAGGCCTCGCTGGAGCCCGACGGCTACTGGCACGTGCGCCAGGTGGAGCTTCCGTTCGCCGGCCGCTGGCATATGCGGATCGACGCCCTGGTGACCGACTTCGAGCAGATCACGCTCGAAGACGAACTCGACGTCACGGAGCGTTAAAGCGCAGCTCAGGAAGAACCTGAAGTCCGACGGCAAAATGACAGGAATCCCGTTGCGTTAGCGGCTTTTCCTCATTCCCGGTCTTGTGTTTTTGCTCTTAATCCGGTTTCACTGCAACCCACCACTGATTCCCAGAGTATGACCATGCGGTTGTCGCGGTTCTTTCTGCCCATCCTGAAGGAAAATCCGAAAGAGGCGGAGATCGTCTCGCATCGGCTGATGCTGCGCGCCGGCATGATCCGGCAGGAGGCCGCCGGCATCTACGCCTGGCTGCCGCTTGGCTTCCGCGTGCTGAAGAAGATCGAGCAGATCGTCCGCGAGGAGCAGGACCGCGCCGGTGCGCTGGAACTGCTGATGCCGACGCTGCAACTCGCCGACCTCTGGCGCGAGAGCGGCCGCTACGACGCCTATGGCCCGGAGATGCTGCGCATCGCCGACCGCCATAAGCGCGAGCTCCTGTACGGGCCGACCAACGAGGAAATGATCACCGAGATCTTCCGGGCCTATGTGAAGTCTTACAAGAGCCTGCCGTTGAATCTCTATCACATTCAATGGAAATTCCGCGACGAGCAGCGTCCGCGTTTCGGCGTGATGCGCGGCCGCGAGTTCCTGATGAAGGACGCCTATTCGTTCAACCTCAACGAGGCCGCAGCGCGCGTCGCCTACAACAAGATGTTCGTCGCTTATCTGCGCACCTTCGCGCGGATGGGGCTGAAAGCGATTCCGATGCGCGCCGAGACCGGCCCGATCGGCGGCGATCTCAGCCACGAGTTCATCGTGCTGGCGGAGACCGGCGAGTCCGGCGTGTTCATCAATCGCGACGTGCTGGACCTGCCGGTGCCGGGCGAGGATGTCGATTACGAGAGCGACCTGACGCCCATCATCAAGCAGTGGACCTCGGTCTACGCGGCGACGGAGGACGTTCACGACGCCGCGCGTTTCGAGCAGGAAGTGCCCGCGGACAAGCGGGTGAACACCCGCGGCATCGAGGTCGGGCAGATCTTCTATTTCGGCACCAAATATTCCGACGCCATGAAAGCCCTGGTGGCAGGCCCCGACGGCGTCGATGTGCCGATCCATGGCGGCTCCTACGGCGTCGGCGTCTCGCGGCTGTTGGGTGCCATCATCGAAGCCTGCCATGACGATGCCGGCATCAAATGGCCGGAGGCGGTGGCGCCGTTCCGCGTGTCGATCCTCAACCTCAAGCAGGGCGATGCGGCCGTCGATGCGGCCTGCGAGAAGCTTTACGCCGAGCTCACGGCCAAGGGGGTCGATGTGCTCTATGACGACACTGACCAGCGCGCCGGCGCCAAGTTTGCCGCCGCCGACCTGATCGGCATCCCCTGGCAGATCATGATCGGGCCGAAGGGCCTCGCCGATGGCAAGGTCGAGATCAAGCGGCGCAGTGACGGCTCCCGCGAGACCATGTCGCCTGCGGACGCGGTTGCAAGACTTGTCGGCTGATAAGGCCGATCCGCTGAATATTGTTCATCGCCCGAGATCGCGGCCGCCAATCCGGCCACAATTGACCCCGAATCATGGGATTATCGAGCGATGGATGAGACCATGACAGAAACCGTGCAAACCGCGCCTTTCGCGCCATTCGAGTGGATGCTGTCGGCGCGCTATTTGCGGGCGCGCCGCAAGGAAGGGTTCATCTCGGTCATCGCCGGGTTCTCCTTCCTCGGCATCATGCTGGGCGTGGCGACGCTGATTATCGTCATGGCCGTGATGAACGGCTTCCGCAAAGAGCTGCTCGACAAGATCCTGGGGCTCAACGGGCACATCCTGGTCCAGCCTCTGGAATCGCCGCTGACGGACTGGAAGGACGTCGCCGACCGTCTCAGCCAGGTCAAAGGCATCCGGCTCGCCGCGCCCGTCGTGGACGGCCAGGCGCTGGCGTCCTCGCCGTGGAACGCTTCGGGCGTGCTGGTGCGCGGCATCCGCTCCGACGACCTCAACAACCTCACCTCGATCGCCAAGAACATCAAGCAGGGCTCGCTCGAGGGCTTCGACGAGGGGCAGGGCGTTGCGATCGGCCGGCGCCTCGCCGACCAGCTGTCGCTGCACGCCGGCGACAGCATCACGCTGGTGGCCCCGAAAGGCGCGGTCACGCCGATGGGCACGACGCCGCGCATCAAACCGTACAAGATCGTCGCCGTGTTCGAGATCGGCATGTCCGAATACGATCTCGGCTTCGTGTTCATGCCGCTCGCGGAAGCGCAGGCCTATTTCAACCGCAGCAACGACGTCACCTCGATCGAGGTGTTCACCACCAATCCCGACCAGATTGTCGCCTTCCGCCAGGCCGTGACGGAGGCTGCGGGGCGGCCGGTGTTCCTGGTGGATTGGCGGCAGCGCAATTCGACGTTCTTCAACGCGCTCCAGGTCGAGCGCAACGTGATGTTCCTGATCCTGACCATGATCGTGCTGGTCGCGGCGCTAAACATCGTTTCCGGCCTGATCATGCTGGTGAAGGACAAGGGCAGCGACATCGCGATCCTGCGCACGATGGGGGCCTCGCAGGGCTCGATCATGCGCATCTTCCTGATCACGGGCGCCTCTATCGGCGTTGTCGGCACGCTGGTCGGCTTCGTCGTCGGCTTGGTGATCTGCCTCAATATCGAATCGATCCGGCAATTCCTGTCCTGGCTGACATCGACCGAGCTGTTCTCGCCGGAGCTCTATTTCCTGTCCAAACTGCCCGCCGAGATCGACGTCGGCGAGACCACGGCCGTCGTCATCATGGCGCTGACGCTGTCGTTCCTGGCGACGCTGTACCCGTCGTGGCGTGCCGCGCGCCTCGATCCCGTCGAAGCGCTGCGGTACGAGTGAGGGGTTGATGGAGCAGCAGCAGGGGGCGGAAGACGTACCGGTCATTTATCTCCACGAGATAAAGCGGCAGTACTTGCAGGGCGAGGTGCCGCTGACGATCCTGGACGGCGCCAAGCTCGCGCTGTGGGCCGGACAGTCGGTGGCGCTGGTGGCGCCGTCGGGCTCGGGCAAATCGACGCTGCTGCACATCGCGGGGCTGTTGGAAGCGCCCGATTCCGGCGAGGTCTATGTCTCGGGAGCGCCGACCTCGCAGCTGCCGGACATCGAGCGCACCCAGCTTCGCCGCACCGACATCGGCTTCGTCTACCAGTCGCACCGGCTGTTGCCGGAATTCTCGGCGCTGGAGAACGTGATGATGCCGCAGATGATCCGCGGCCTGAAGAAATCCGAGAGCGTCAAGCGCGCCAAGGAGATCCTGGGCTATCTCGGCCTCGGCGACCGCATCACCCATCGCCCGGCCGAGTTGTCCGGCGGCGAGCAGCAGCGCGTCGCGATCGCGCGCGGGGTGGCCAACGCGCCGCGGGTGCTGTTTGCGGACGAGCCGACCGGAAACCTCGATCCGCACACGGCGGATCACGTGTTCCAGGCGCTGATGCAGCTGGTCAAGGCGACCTCGGTCTCGATGCTGATCGCAACCCACAACATGGAGCTGGCCGGCCGCATGGACCGGCGGGTCTCGCTCTCGAACGGCCAGGTCATCGAGCTCGAATAGTCAATTTTGCGAAAACAACCCCATGCACAGTAGCCAAGTGCCTGGCCGGACTGATGAAAAAAATCGGCGACGGCGCTCGGCCGCCGCCTCCGGGCCTCAAGGCCTGATCACGGTCATCTTGAACGGGCCGGCATTGGCTGCGGCATGCGCCACGGCGTCGTTGGCATGGTCGAGGTCGAACGCCGTGGTCTGATACTCTTCCAGCCTGAGCAGCCCCGCACGTACCAGCGCGATCAGCCGGCTCGCGGCGTCCGGCGGGTACATCCAGACGCCGTGGATGCTGATGCAGTTGCGCATGATCCAGGGATAGGGGAGTTCGAGGCCCGCGCCACCGGCCATGCCGACACCGCCCATTAGCGCGACGCGGCCGTAGGGCCGCACCGTCATGATCGCTGCACGTACGACGGTCGGGCTAACCGAGGGCGGCATGATGTCGAGCACGCAATCGATCGGCCCGGGCGCCGCGCGCTTCATCGCCTCGCGGTCGTGATCTTCGTCGCCGGTAAGCTTGACCGGTTGCACGCGGCTGCCGAAGCGCCGGACGAGGTCAGCCAGAATCGTCTCGTTGCGGCCGGGCGTGACCACGCTGGCCGCGCCCATCGCGAGCGCGATCGAGACGGCAGCGCTGCCGAAATTGCCGGTGGCCCCGCTCACCAACACGGTCTCGCCCGGCTGAAGGTTGGCGGCAAGAAAGCCGCCATAGGGCACCAGCAGCGTGCCCAGCGCGCACCATCGCGTCGCTTCCTCGGACGTGATCGCGCCGAGCCGTTTGACGTTCTCGGTCGGCACCATCATCTGCTCGGCGAAGGAGCCGTGGCGAAAATGTTTCTGCAGAAGCATGCCGCCGGGCCCGGCAGCGGTGAGCCCTTGCAGGGCAATGTCGGGCGCTACGATGTCGTCGCGCGAGCGCACCGTCGGATCGCAGAACACCCAGTCGCCGACCGCAAGCCTGGTTGCGTCCGGACCGATCGCGCGCACCCGGCCGATGCCGCCGGGTCCCGGGATGATCGGGAGGTCGAGCGCATAGTTGCGCTCGCCGCTGAAGACCTCGTTCATATAGGACAGCACGCGGGTTGCGACGATATCGACGCTGACCTCGCCCGTGCCGATGATCGGGTCTGGCACGTCGTCGATCGACAGCGCCGATCCGAATGATTTGATTACGGCAGCTTTCATGTGTTCACCTCAAGGTCGGGTGAGCCGATATGAGCCGTCTTGGCGCGGCTGGGAAGGCCTGGTATTATCCTAGTATTCCCAAGGCCCTCCATCCGTGAGCGACATCATGGCCGATCCCCGCCGCGTTGAATTCGGCGACTTCCTGAGGTCCCGGCGCGAAAAGCTGTCTCCGAAGACCGTTGGCCTTCCGATCGGGGGGCGCCGGCGCACCGCGGGGCTGCGCCGCGAGGAGGTCGCGCAACTCGCTGGCATCGGCGTCGACTGGTACATCCGCCTCGAGCAGGGCCGCACGGTGAGCCCCTCGGTGACCACCGTCGATGCGCTGGCCCGCGCGCTGCGCCTCAGCAAGACCGAGCACGCGCACCTGAAGGCGCTGGCGCGCGACGGTGACAGGCGCGTGTTCACCCGCGAGACCGTGCCGCCGCCGATCCAGCGGCTGGTCGAGAGCTTGCCACATCCGGCCTACATCACCGGGCGGCGCTGGGACGTGCTGGCCTGGAACGCGGCCGCGGAGCAGGTCTTCGCGTTCGGGCGCCTGCCGGAGGCGGATCGCAACACGATGCTGCTGATGATGACCAACAAGCAGACGCGCAAGGCTTACGGAGCGGGCTGGGCGGACGTCGCCAAGCGCATGGTCGCGATGTTTCGCGCCACTCACGATGTCTGGGCCGGCGATCCCGCCTTTGCGGAATTGCTGTCGCGGTTGCGGCAGGGCAGCCCGGAATTCGTCAAATGGTGGGAAGCCCATGAGGTCCGCGGCACGTCTTCGGGCCTCAAGACGATGTCGCACCCAACCCTCGGCGTGCTGCATTTCGAGCACACCAGCTTCCAGGCCAACGACGATCCTGCGCTGAAGCTGGTGATTTACACGCCGGTGTAGAACGGAGCCTTCCCGTGAAGCGTCGCGCGGACGCATCATGCTTTGCTCCGCAGGTCGCCATCGTCCTGCTTTGGTCGTCCTTGTCCAAGACGCCGCCGGCGCCCCCGTCGCATCAATGACCTCAGGATTCGCGTGACAGATCGTCATGCGGCTTTGGGGAACGTCGTGAAGATGCTGATGAGATATGTTGCCGCCGCAGCCGCACTTTCTGCGGCGCCGGCGTATGCGGAAGAGGCACCTGCTCACAACTGGACCGGCGTTTACATCGGTGCAAACATCGGTGGAGGCTGGGCAAGCAACGGCGTCCGCTATGCGCCGAACGATCCTCAGGCCTCCAATCTCTTCTTCTCGGGCGGGAAGCCGCCTCCGGCCTCGTTCGATCTTTCGGGCGTCCTGGGTGGCGTGCAGCTTGGCTACAATCATCAATTAGGCCGCGCCTGGCTCATCGGCCTCGAAGCAGATTTCGACGGCTCGGGCGTGAGCGGCTCCGGCTCCACCAGCGGGGTCTTTGCTCCCTATTACACAGCTCCCTTCAACGCCCCGGTTCAGCAACGGATCGACTGGTTCGGAACGGTGAGGGCCCGGCTGGGCTTTCTGCCGACGAGCAATCTCCTGGCCTACGGCACCGCGGGATTTGCCTATGGCCGTGTCGGCCAGAGCGGAAGCTGGGACACGAACACGCCGTTCTCCTTCGGCGGCGGTGCCTACACGGTCAACTGCGCAGGCGCCACGCCATCGTGCTTTGCCGGATCATCGAGCAGCGTCGCCACCGGCTGGACCGCCGGCGGCGGGCTCGAATATGCGTTTCTGCAGAACTGGAGGCTGAGGGCCGAATACCTTCACGTCAGCCTGGCTGGCGGCTCGGCGACCGAGGTCGTGCGAGCGGACACATTCGGTGCCTTGCCCTCGTCGTTCAACGCGGCGTTCGGCCGCGTCAGTCTCAACACCGCGCGCATCGGGCTGAGCTATCAATTCCGATAGGGGATGCTCCGATGGTGCGGGACGCGCCGGCGTTTACGGCGACACCTGTGACGCCGGTTTGGTCGAAAAGCCATTGACGTACGGCACCGGGATTGCCGGCCATGGGCTCTTCGCAGCGGCCGCTGCCGGCGGGCACGATGCGCCGAGTTGCGCCCACACCGAGACCAGGCCGGTCATGTCGAGCTCGAAGCTGGCTGTGTCCGCCTTGCCATCCTGCATCGGCCTGCTTTCGCGGACCTGCAGCGTGCGAGACGCCAGCATGGTCGTGACCATGGCAGGATCAACGGCACCGCTCCACATCTCATATTTGCCGGCCCGCACCGGGGTCCCTCCTGCTTCCCTGGTCCGATCAGCGGCCGCCGTCATCAGGACCGTGCTCTTCCCGACGGTGGCCTCGTCGATCTCGCCGGCGAACATCAGCGGCACGCGCTTCTTGCTTTCGCAGTAGAGGCGCCATTCCATGGTCCGGAACGACGCGTCGGTTTCCTTCTTCACAGCTGCGAGCTTGCTGATGAACGGCGGGGTGCCCTTGTCCAGCCGCCACATCGTCTCGGCCAGCGGTCGCGTGTCTATGCCGAACCGATAGAGTTCGGTCCGCGTCAACACGTGCAGGTTTTCAAATTTTACGGTGCGGATCAGCGCATCGAGCTCGCGGCTGATTCCCATCCCCGCAATGAAAGCGGCGCGATCGCGGTCGGCGCCGGCGAAGCGGCGACGCCGCGCTTCGGCAACCACCTCGGGAGGCGGATTGCCCCGAAACTTGAGGATCAGCCTGGAACTATGGACTGCCAGTGCCGCATCGGGCGCTACCTCGCGAGAGGTCGCTCCGAGAAAAAGGTAGCCGCAGGCCGAATTGCACATCGCATGATAAGTGGTGAGTTCGGCCTCGACCTCGCCGTTGCCGTTCTTGATCTTCAGGCAGGCAGCGTCCACCTGCGTGTCCCCGGCGCATGCCCTCACGATCGTCCGGCCAACTCGCGCAATCGCCTTGCGGCTGCGCAGAAGCCGGGCGATCGCATACGATTGCTCCACGTTTCCACCGGGCGAGTGCAGGTAGATCGGACGCTGCAGGTCCTTGACGCCGGCGAGAAAGCGGCGAATGCGGGACGCTGCGTCCTGATCGATCTGGCCCTCGATCGCAATCCAGCGGTCGCAACCCGGCCCGCACGCGTCGGGTGCGCCTTTGGCGAGATAGATCGTCAGCCTGGGGCCAAATCCGGCTTTCTCGGCCGACGTACCTTCGGCACGCAATGCACCCGGACTTAACAGGCAGGAAAGGAGAAGCAGGACTCTGACGAGCATCGAGCGAAGACCGGGCGGCGACTATCGAGCTGACGCTACACGACCATCTCCCCGCGCACAACTTGCGGTGGCGCATCGGTCCGCGCTTTTTGCAGGCCGCAGGTTAAGCGTGGTCTCTGGAGTGCAACCGCGAGGCGCCGCGTGCGCCGGAACCTTAATCGCATCATAGCGTTACCAGAAGCGGGTGCCAGCTCGCGATCACTGGCGGCTCGACGTTGATGCCGCAAGGTTGCTCTGAATTGTGTTCGGTGAACCAGTGAAATGTCGGGGGAAGTCAGATGACAACGACGGCCGGGGAGAACTCGTCCGATCGCAATGCCGTTCTGGCTGCACTTGGCGACCATATTCGGGAAATCGCCGATCCTGACGATCTCGCCTACGCCGCAGCGGAGCTGCTTGGCCGCAGCTTGAAGGTCAGCCGCGCGGGCTACGGCACGGTCGACACATCTGCCGAGACCATCACCATCGTCCGTGACTGGAATGCGCCGGGTATTTTGAGCCTCGCAGGGGTGCTGCACTTCCGCGACTATGGCAACTACATTGAGGATCTGAAGCGCGGCGAGACCGTCGTCTGTGCCGATGCGGAGAAAGACCCGCGCGTCGGCGATCGCGCTCCCGCGCTCGAAGCGATATCAGCTCGCGCTCTTCTCAACATGCCCATCTCCGAACCCGATGGCGTCGTCGCGCTCCTGTACCTCAACAACGCAACGCCGCGGGAATGGAGCCCGGAGGAGCTCGAGCTCATCCACGATGTTGCCGAGCGCACGCGAACTGCCGTCGAACGTCGTCGTGCCGAGGCGGCGGTGCGGGAGAACGAGATCCGACTGCTCTTCCTGGATGCCCTCAACAAGGAGACGGCCAGGACCCGCGATGCCGACGGCGTGATGGCGGTGACGACGAGAATGGTCGGCGAGCATCTCGGCGTCTCGAACTGCGCCTATGCCGACATGGATCCCGATCAGGACGGATTCACCATCCGCGGCGATTGGGCGGCTGCCGGTGCGATGCATATCCTTGGCCACTACAGCCTGGCCGACTTCGGCGAGAAGGCGGTGCGGGAGCTCGGCGCCGGCAGGCCTCTCGTCATCAACGACAATCTGAAGGAGATCGCGCCGGAAGAAGCGGCTACTTTCCAGAGCATCGGGATAGGCTCGACGATGTGCATCCCCTTGATCAAGGAAGGGCAGCTCACGGCCCTGATGGCCGTTCATCATCGCGGTCCGCATCGGTGGACGCCGCGCGAGCTCGCGTTGCTCTCGGAAGTCACCGAGAGATCGTGGGCTCATATCGAACGGGTTCGGTCTGAGCAGGCCGCGCGAGACGCTGCCGAACGCCTGAGCCTTGCGACCAGGGCCGCAGGGATAGGTATCTGGGACTATGATCCCGTGAACGACGTTCTTCGATGGGATAACCGCTGCAAGGAGGTGTTCGGCTTATCGCCGGACGCCGAGGTGAGCTACGACGGGGCGTTTCTGAAGGGTATCCATCCCGACGACAGGCAGCGAACCCACGAGGCGGTGTCGGCGGCCCTGACGCCCGATCGCCCGAAGGGCTACAACATCGAATATCGAACCATCGGCATCGAGGATGGTGTCGAACGCTGGATTGCGGCGACGGGGCAGGCCATCTTCTCCGACAGGCAAGCGGTCCGGTTCATCGGAACGGTTCTGGATATCTCCGCGCAAAAGAAGACCGAGCGCCAACTTCGAATCCTGAATGATACGGGGGCATCGGTTGCCCGCGAGCGCGACCTCGGCAAGATCGTGCAGATCGTGACGGACGCCGGCGTCGAGTTGGCCGGCGCCCAATTCGGCGCGTTCTTCTACAACATTCTGGCGCCGGGCGGCGGCAGTTACATGCTGTACGCGCTATCGGGAGCGCCGCGGTCCGCCTTCGAGCGTTTTCCCATGCCGCGCAACACCGCGGTGTTCGAGCCGACGTTCACGGGCACGGGGGTGATGAGGTCCGACGACATCCTGCAGGACCCACGCTATGGCAAGAACGCGCCGCGCAAAGGCATGCCCGAAGGACATCTTCCAGTTCGATCCTACCTCGCGGTCCCCGTCATGTCGCGGACGGGCGAGGTCCTCGGCGGGCTCTTCTTCGGCCACGCCGAGACGGGAAAATTCCATGCAGGACACGAAGCTGCCCTGCTCGGCATTGCCGGCCACGCTGCCTCGGCTATCGACAACGCCCGGCTTTTGAGCCGGCTCGAGACGCTCAACGCCGAATTGGAGCAGCGAGTCGCCGACGAGATTGCCGAGCGCATGAAGGCCGAAGAGCAGTTGCGCCAATCCCAGAAGATGGAGGCAGTGGGTCAGCTGACCGGAGGTATCGCCCACGACTTCAACAATATGCTGGCCGTCATCCTCGGCAGCCTGAACCTCGCCAAACGACGACTCGGCAAGGGAGAGACCAATATCGACCGCTTCATCGAAGGGGCGATCGACGGAGCAAATCGCGCCGCCACGTTGACGCAAAGGTTGCTCGCATTCTCGCGCCAGCAGCCTCTTGCGCCTGAGGTCGTCGATATCAATAAGATGGTCAGCGGGATGAGCGAACTGCTCGAGCGGTCGCTCGGCGAGCTGGTCCGGCTTGAAACCGTCGCGGGTGCCGGCCTTTGGCGCGTCAAGGCGGATCCGGCCCAGCTGGAAAGCGCGGTGATCAACCTTGCGGTCAACGCGCGCGACGCCATGCCGAGAGGCGGGCGGTTGACGATCGAAACCAGCAACGCCTCGATCGACCGAAAGTACGCCCGCGATTATGCCCTGGCACCCGGACAATATGTTCTCATTGCCGTGACAGATAACGGCACCGGCATTCCAGCCGACGTGCTGGGAAAGGTGTTCGATCCATTCTTCACGACCAAGGTCGTGGGAAAGGGCACCGGCCTCGGCCTCAGTCAGGTCTACGGCTTCGTGCGGCAGTCGGGCGGCCACGTCAAAGTCTATTCGGAGGTTGATGTTGGCACGACGGTGAAAATCATCTTCCGCGCTTCGCAGGCGAGGAGGACGTCTCGCCCCCGTCGGAAGGGGTGACACATCCTGGCGCGAGCCTTCAGGGCGAGACCATCCTCGTCGTTGAGGACGATGAGCGGGTCCGCAGCATCTCGTCTGAAAGTCTGCGGGAGCTTGGTTATACGGTCATCGAGGCGGCGAGCGCCAAGGAGGCGATCAGGACGATCGAAAGCGGCCTCGTCCCGGATCTGCTGTTTACGGACGTCGTCATGCCGGACATGACCGGGGCTGAACTCGCGGCCGAGCTGTCGAAACGATATCCGGCTTTGAAGGTGCTGTTCACCACCGGCTACACGCGCAACGCAATCGTTCACAACGGCATGCTCGATGCCGGCAAGCACCTGCTGTCAAAGCCCTTCGCGATCGAAGACTTGGCCGCCAAGGTTCGTAATCTGCTCGACGAGGGTTGAAGACGGACCGGGCGAAGAGATCTCTCCGGTTTGCAAGTCGACCTCGCAGGGGCTATGTCCGGGTCTTCCGCCCAAGAGCAGCGACATGACCATCTCCGATGACAACGACCTGACGCGCCTGAAAGAGATCGGGCGCATCGTCGCCGCCACGCTGGAGGCAATGGGGAAGGCGCTCGAGCCGGGCATGACCACCTCCGAACTCGACCGGATCGGACGACAGCTTCTGGAGGCCGCAGGCGCGCGTTCGGCTCCGGAACTGGCCTACGATTTTCCGGGGGCGACCTGCATCAGCGTGAACGAGGAGATCGCCCACGGCATCCCGGGCGAGCGCCGAATCGAGCGCGGCGACCTCGTGAACATCGACGTGTCAGCCGAGAAGAACGGCTTCTTTGCCGACACTGGAGCCTCGTTCGCCGTTCCGCCCGTAAGCCGCGCGATCGAACGACTGTGCCGGGATGGCCGGCGGGCAATGTGGACCGGTCTGCAGCAGGTCGGCGCCGGCAAACCGATCGCCGGCATCGGTCAGGCGATCGGGACCTTTGCGCGAAAAAAGGGCTACAGCCTGGTCAGGAATCTTGCCAGTCACGGCGTCGGCCTGTCGCTCCACGAGGAGCCGACGGAGATCGCAACCTGGCCCGATCGCTCCGAACGCCGCATCATGAACGATGGCTTGGTGTTCACCGTCGAACCGTTCCTCTCCATCGGCGCCGAATGGGCCGAGAATGGCGACGACCCGTGGACGCTCTACAGCAGCCCCGAGGCGCCGACCGTGCAGTACGAGCACACCGTGATCGCCACCCGCAGCGGGCCTTTGATCGTGACGTTGGCCGGTTGAGGCGGCCGAGGCCGGGTACGGATCACGTCAACCGGTCGATGATCCGAAGAAGTCGGTCGCAGGACGCCTCGATCTTCTTGAGCGGAGACGTCGCGATGCCCAGCAACAGTCCTGGGCACGCCGAGGCGATTCGAGCGTACCAAAGCGATAGCGGCGTCGGTGCCAGTCCGAACGACGCTGCGTCCCGGGCGATAGCGAGATCGGGTGCTCCGTCCGGCAATCGCAGCACCGCGGCCAGACCGGCAATCGCAACCGTCGCAGAGCGCGTGCGGAGCTGTTTCAGCAACGCTTCGCCTTGCGCGGTGTAGGCGCGTTTCGTGCGCCGCAGATGCCGCAGATAGTGGCCGTCGCGCATGAAGTCGGCCGTAGCCAGCTGCACCGCGGGCCCCGGCGCCGGCGCGAGGCAAGCCGCAGTCTCTGCAAATCGCGATGCGAGAGCCGCCGGTGCAACGACAAAGCCCAGTCGCAAGGCCGGGCTTATGGTCTTGCTAAAGGAGCCGATGTGGATGACGCGGCCGGCGCGGTCGAGCGAGGCGAGCGCCGGCGTGGCGCGGCCCTTGAGCTGGAGTTCGCTGAGATAGTCATCCTCGATGACCCATGCCTTGTTTTGGGTCGCCCATTCCAGCAGTCGTGAGCGGCGTGCCAGTGACAGCGTGGATCCGAGCGGCGCCTGTTGCCCCGGCGTCACGACAGCCAGCGCGGCGTCGGGTGCATGTTTCACGCCGAAATCGACGTCGATGCCGTCGGCATCGACCGCGATCGGCACGATGGATAATCCCGCGAGTTCGAGACCGTGCCGGGTGAAGGGGAAGCCGGGGTCCTCCATCCAGACTTTCGTCTTCGGCCCGAGGCAGAGGACACGGAGCGCGAGACCGAGGCCGCCGGTGAAACCGCTGGTGACGATAATTTGGGACGGCGCGCATTCTATTCCTCGGGCCAGCGCAAGGTAGGCCGCGATCTCACGTCGCAAGTCCAACTCGCCGCGCGGATCCGGGTAGATCGCGGGTGCGCTCGTTTCGGCGCGAACCGCTCGTACCCGCATTCGCGCCAGCAACTTCGCAGGAAACGTCTCCTGCGACGGCACGCCCATCTGGAAGATCGCCGGTCCAGCCGTGAGCTCCTGGTACATCTCCATGAACGAGCCGGGGGCGGGGGCCTTGTCAGGCCGCACTGGGAAGGACTTCCAGTTGGCGACATGCGTGCCGGTCGCACGGGCCGCGACGATCATTTGGTCGGATGAGAGCTTCTCATAGGCTGAGCGCACGGTGCCGCGCGCGACGCCGAGCTGAGCCGCCAGATCCTGCCACGAGGGCAGGCGTGCGCCCGGGGCGAGCACGCCGCTCTCGATGGCGGCCCTGATCCCTCGATGGATCTGCTCCGCAAGTGGCGTCTTCGCGGACCGATCGAGCTTCAGGCGCAGCGGCTTCGTCATTGCCCGATGGTACACAAGTTTTGTGCGTTCTTGGTGCTTTTTTGTGAACCAGGCGAGGGGCATCTGAGGGAGTGAGGAGGGAGCTTTGATCTCCTCCGATCATCAGGGAGTCATCAGATGAGTGAACGTCTCAACTACAACCACATCGCACCGGCCGGCGCGAAGGCGCTGGGCGGGGTCTACGGCTATGTCACCCAGAGTGGGTTGCCTGGAACGCTTGTCACGCTCGTTTACCTGCGCATTTCACAGATCAACAACTGTGCCTATTGCCTCGACATGCATACGCGCGATCTGTTGAAGAGCGGCGTGAAGGTCGAAAAGCTCGCGCTGCTGCAGGCATGGGCCGAGGCGGGCAATCTCTTCGACGAACGCGAGCGCGCGGCCCTGGAATGGGCCGAGACTGTTGCCCGCGTTGCCGAGACCAACGTTCCGGATGAAGCCTATCAAGCCGCACGCAACGTCTTCAGCGAGCGCGAACTCGTCGATCTCACAATCGCAATCAGTCTGATGAATGCGTACAATCGCATGTCGATCAGCTTCCGAAATACGCCGCAGGCCGCGCTCGAGAAGGCCGCCTGATGGCTCACGCGGCATCAACCGAACGCAAAGCAGGAGATCGACGATGATGAACGTGATTTCCGGCGTCCAGATCCCGGACAGTCAGTTGGCGCGCGAAGCCGCCGAGCTGGTACGCAGCTACGAAGACGACATGCTGTTCAACCATTCGGTTCGCGTCTACGTGTTCGGCGCGATGAAGGGGCTGCGTCAGGAGCTGAAGTTCGATTCGGAACTGCTCTATGTAGCGGCGCTGTTTCACGATCTCGGCCTCGTCGATCACTACCACACGCAGACAAAGCGATTTGAGGTCGACGGAGCCGACGCTGCGCGCGAGTTTCTCCGGGCGCGCGGTATCGCCGAGCCGCAAGCCGATCTGGTATGGGAAGCCGTCGCGCTGCACACCACGCCGGGCATCCCGCAATATATGAGGCCGGAGATCGCTCTTACCAACGCAGGCGTTCTGGTGGACGTCGTCGGTATTGGATATGACGATTACTCGCCGGAGCAGCGTGACCAGGTGATATCAGCGTTTCCGCGCGGAGACTTCAAGAACGACTTCCTCAAGGTTCAGACGTGTTCAGCCCTGAAGAAGCCGCAGACCACATTCGGGACGGTCAATTTCGACTACATCGAGGATCACGATCCCAGCTTCTGCAAGCCGAACGCCTGCACGCGCATCCGCAACACGCCTTGGCAAAGCTGAGCGGACGGCGTCCGCTTCAGGCTCTAGCCCACCGGATTTCTGGCAGGATCTGAGCGGCTATAGTCCGGCGCCAGCGGCGGCGCGTTCGCCAGCGATGCGGTATCGCTGCGCGATGCGATCTCAATCGGAGCGGATCGGCTGTCGCGCCAGGCGACGATCCAGATCAGGAATCCGAGCAGCGCCAGCGCGGCGCCGACCGGACCGGTGGAGGTCCAGCCGAACCCCTCGCGAATGGCCAGGCCGCCGAGGAACGGGCCGAGCGCATTGGCGGTGTTGAACGCCGAATGGTTCAGCGCTGCGGCAAGCGCCTGCGCGTCTCCGGCGACGTCCATCAGCCGCGTCTGCAGGATGGCGCCGAGCGAGACGCTGGCGCCGATCGCGAAGATATCGATCGCGAGCAGCCAGACATTGCCGGCGACAAGCGGAAACACCAGCAGCGCCACGGCTGCGAAAAGCAGGATGCAGCCCGCGGTCGGCATCAAGGCGCGGTCGGCAAAGCGAGGTATGAACAGGTTGCCGAGCGTGGCCCCGATGCCGAACACCGCGAGGAAGAACGGAATGACGGCCGGGCTGACCTTGGTGACTTCGATCAGCGTCGTTGCCAGATAGGTGTAGACGGCGAACATGCCGCCGAAGCCGATGGCGCCGATCGCCAAGGTGAGCCAGACGCGGCCGCTTCGGAGCGCGCCGAGCTCGCGCAGCGGATCCGACCTGCCGGCGTGATCACGTGGCGCGAACAGGGCGCACAACACCATCGTGAGCATCGCCAGCACCGACACCATGCTGAAGCTCGCGCGCCAGCCGAGCGCCTGGCCGATCAGATTCGCCAAGGGCACACCGATGATGGTGGCTGAGGTCAGGCCTAGCATCACCTGGCCGATCGCCTGCGAGCGACGATGTTGCGGTACGAGCGAGGCGGCGACGAGGGCGGCGATGCCGAAATAGGCACCGTGCGGCAGACCTGCGAGGAAGCGGGCCGCGATCATGGAGCCAAAGCCGGGCGCCAGCGCGGTGAGCGCATTGCCGAGCGCGAACACGGCCATCAGCGCCAAGAGCTGCGTGCGCCGCGCGAACCGCGCGCCAAGCACGGAGATCAATGGTGCGCCCAGCACCACGCCGAGTGCATAGGCGCTGATCGCGTGTCCCGCGGTCGGCTCGTCGATGCCGAGGTCGGCGGCGAAGAACGGCAGCAGGCTCATCGACGCGAATTCGGTGGTCCCGATCGCAAAGCCACCCATGGCGAGCGAGAACAGGACGATGGCGAGGTGAGGGGGCGCGGACGCCGAAGTCGGTTTTGCGCGGCGCGAGGTCGCTTGAGGCGAAGTCGTCATGTGTCCTGCATTGGTGGCGTCAACGGGAACCAGCCCAGCGAACGTCACCACCCCTGCAAGATTTGTCCGTCGTACTTAAACCCGCATTGGCCCGCGTCAACACCGGAGCACATGCGACGTCCCGACTGCATATCAGCGTCCCGCATGTGCCCGCGCTAGTTGGCGGACCTCGGTCGGCGCGTGGGCTTCTTCGCCGGAAAATACGGGTTCACCACGCATGTCGCCGAACGTCCGACGGCGAGATACCGGCACTGCTCGAGCGTGCCGTAGCGACAGTCGAAATAGCCGACGGGGCCGTAGATCTGCATGCAAACAGGATAGCTGGGATCGTAAGTCTGCGCGCGTGCAGATCCGCCTGCGAGCAGCAGGCCGGTTACGACCACGGCGAGGCGCCCGCTGCGCATCTCAGCGCGGCAGGTAGTAGCCGGGCGAATAGCCCGGCGTCTGCGCGCGCGGACGATTCTGGTAGGCGTAGGGATCGTCGCTTTGACCTGCGAAATACGGGTTGGCGATGCAGGTCAGCGCGCGTCCTGATGCACTCGCCTGACACTGCGCGTAGGTGTCGAACCTGCAATTGCTCAGGCCCGGCCATTCATCGCCGGTGAGGCAGAAGGGGTGGTGTGTTCCGAATGCGAGCGCAGGGGTGGAAACGCCAGGCGCGACTCCAAGTGTGGCGAGTGCGAGCGAAAGTGTGGCGACAATGGGGAGAGCTGCTTGTCTGCGCATTTGAATTCTCCATCACGCGAATGTGCGCGCGATGTCGACGTCGCGCGCATGAGGCTCGTGTTCGTAACCGACTATGGAACTCATGAAAACACTTGTTCCTAAGGGTCTTCGCGCACCTGCCGATAAACATACGTTAAGGACACGGTCCTTTCGAACCAACTGTTGCGGCGTGGTTACAGCAATTCTGCCGATCGCTGATAGACCCATGCGCGGCCGGGGGGCCCACTGAAGAAACTGGAACGGGAATCAAATGAAGAAGAATTTGTTGCTAGCTGCTGTGAGCCTCGTCGCGCTCAGCGCGACTGCGCCGGCACTGGCGGCTGACCTCGCCGCGCGGCCCTACACCAAGGCCCCGCCGATGGTTGCCGCGATCTACGACTGGAGCGGGTTTTACGTGGGTGTCAACGGCGGCTGGGGCCAGACCCGCGACCGTCGTTCGTTCGACCCGACCGGCACGCTGCTCGGCAGCTATGACACCGACGGCGCCACCGTTGGCGGCCAGGTCGGCTATCGCTGGCAGTCCGGCCAGTGGGTGTTCGGCCTCGAAGCTCAGGGCAACTGGGCGGATATTTCGGGCAGCACGGCGAATCTCGTCGCGCCCGGTACGGTTCGTTCGAAGCTGGACGCGTTCGGTCTTTTCACGGGCCAGGTCGGCTATGCCTGGAACAACGTGTTGATCTACGTGAAGGGCGGTGCTGCGATCACTGATCGCAACTATCAGTTCCTGACCCCTGGCGGCGCTGTGCTTGCTGAAACCGGCTATGACACCCGCCTCGGCGGCACGGTCGGTGCTGGTCTCGAGTACGGCTTTGCGCCGAACTGGTCGATCGGCGTGGAATACAACCACATCTTCGAGAATCGCCATGCCGTGACCTTCACGGGCGGCGGCGTTTCCACCACGGGCTTCAGCTCCGGCGGAGACACCGACCTGATCCTCGGCCGTCTGAACTACAAGTTCGGCGGTCCGGGCCTCGCCCGCTTCTGAGACGAACTCACTCTTCAGGACCTGTCGACGAAAGCCCCGGCCTTGCGCCGGGGCTTTTTATTGGGTGAACTCAGCGGGTTAACCATTGCCATTGGCGAGCGCCCGATGTGCTTGACTCCCGAGAACGAAATGAGAACAATGTTCTTCATACGTTCCAACAAGGGAGCAAGCCATGTTCAGGGTTTTCGTGGAAGAAGCCGCCGCATTGGCGTCGATCACGCTGTTCGTCGGGATGATCGCCATCTGGGCCCAGGTCATACCGCAGCTCTGATTCCGCGGCTCCGGATGAACCGCCCGTTGCCCTTGGGGATAAGCGGGACGACGCGGCGAAGCGGCCGCTCCGGCGTGGACTCTGGCGCGGTGACGCCCCACCATTACGGGGCGAGTCGGCAAAGGCGGGTGGAAGGCGGGGCGCAATCCTCCGATGGATCTCCCTGACATTCCCCTGGTGCCGGCGACCGCTCCATCTCATCTGCCAGAGGCCGTCACGCGATCATGCCGAGCGCCGGATTTGTCCACCTTCACGTTCACTCGGCCTATTCGCTGCTCAAGGGCTCGATCAAGATCGCCAAGCTCGCCGAGCTTGCCAAGAAAGACCACCAGCCGGCGCTGGCGCTGACAGACACCGACAATCTGTTCGGTGCGCTGGAGTTTTCCGACAAGATGGCGGGCTCCGGCATCCAGCCGATCGTCGGCTGCGAGCTGGCGATCGATTTCGGCGACCAGGACCCGAATGCGCGCAACGCGATCGGGCCGTCGCGCGTGGTGCTGCTCGCCGCGCAGGAGCGCGGCTATCGCAGCCTGATGCGGCTGAACTCGCGCGCGTTCCTTGAATCGCCCGACAGCCATGCGCCGTTCATCAAGTTCGACTGGTTCGAAGGCGAGACCGAGGGGCTGATCGCGCTGACGGGTGGGCCGGATGGGCCGATCTCGCTGGCGCTCGCCGGCGGTTATGCCGAGCTGGCCGCGCTGCGCTGCGAGCGTCTGGCCGGCCTGTTCGGCGACCGCCTCTACATCGAATTGCAGCGCCACAACACCGAGAAGGAGCGGCGGGTCGAGAGCGGCCTGATCGACCTCGCCTACGCCAAGGGGCTGCCGCTGGTCGCGACCAACGAGCCGTATTTCGCTTCGGCGGACGATTACGAAGCGCATGATGCGCTGCTCTGCATCGCCGGCGGGCGGCTGATCGCCGAGACCGAGCGCGAGCAGCTCACCCCCGATCATCGCTTCAAGACGCGCGCCGAGATGGCCGTGCTGTTCGCCGACATTCC
Source organism: Bradyrhizobium sp. SZCCT0148 (assembly GCF_018129985.1). Taxonomy (GTDB): domain Bacteria; phylum Pseudomonadota; class Alphaproteobacteria; order Rhizobiales; family Xanthobacteraceae; genus Bradyrhizobium; species Bradyrhizobium japonicum_H. Next base: position 100,991 of record NZ_JAFCKT010000009.1, on the reverse strand, counting down.
GGAGGCGCTGGCTTCGACGGTGGAGATCGCCGAGCGCTGCTCGTTCCGTCCGATGACTCGCAAGCCGATCCTGCCGTTCTTCACCGTCGGCGCCGAGCAGAGCTCGGACGCCGCCGCAGTCGAGGCGGCGGAACTGAAGCGCCAGGCGGAGGAGGGGCTCGCCAATCGCCTGCGGGTCCACGGCCTGTCGCAGGGCATGACGGACGAGGATTACAGCAAGCGCCTGGCGTTTGAGCTCGACGTCATCCTGCGGATGAAATACGCGGGCTACTTCCTGATCGTGTCCGACTTCATCAAATGGGCGAAGAGCCAGGGCATTCCGGTCGGACCGGGCCGCGGCTCCGGCGCAGGCTCGCTGGTCGCCTGGGCGCTGACCATCACCGACCTCGACCCGATCAAGTTCGGCCTGCTGTTCGAGCGCTTCCTCAATCCCGAACGCGTCTCGATGCCGGACTTCGACATCGACTTCTGCCAGGACCGCCGCGGCGAGGTGATCCAGTATGTGCAGCAGCGCTACGGCCGCGACCAGGTCGCGCAGATCATCACGTTCGGAACGCTGCAGGCGCGCGGCGTGCTGCGCGACGTCGGCCGCGTGCTCCAGATGCCCTATGGCCAGGTCGACAAGCTGACCAAGCTGGTGCCGCAGAACCCGGCGGCGCCCGTGACGCTCGCCGCCGCGATCGAGAGCGAGCCGAAACTGCAGGCGTTCCGCGACGAGGATCCGGTGGTGGCGCGCGCCTTCGACATCGCCCAGCGCCTCGAGGGCCTGACCCGGCACGCCTCGACGCATGCCGCCGGCATCGTCATCGGCGATCGGCCCTTGAGCGAGCTCGTGCCGCTCTACCGCGATCCCAAATCCGACATGCCGGTGACCCAGTTCAACATGAAATGGGTCGAGCCCGCGGGCCTCGTCAAGTTCGACTTCCTCGGCCTGAAGACGCTGACCGTGCTCGACGTCGCCTGCAAGCTGCTCAAGCCGCGCAACATCAATGTCGATCTCGCCACGCTGCCGATCGACGATGCCGAGAGCTACCAGATGCTGGCGCGCGGCGAAGTGGTCGGCGTGTTCCAGGTTGAAAGCCAGGGCATGCGGCGCGCGCTGGTCGACATGCGGCCGGACCGTTTCGAGGACATCATCGCGCTCGTGGCGCTGTATCGCCCGGGCCCGATGGCGAACATCCCGACCTATTGCGCGCGCAAGCACGGCGACGAGGAGCCGGAATATCTTCATCCCGTGCTGGAGCCGATCCTGAAGGAGACGTTCGGCGTCATCATCTACCAGGAACAGGTGATGCAGATCGCGCAGGTGATGTCGGGCTATTCGCTCGGCGACGCCGACTTGCTGCGCCGCGCCATGGGCAAGAAGATCCGCGCCGAGATGGACAAGCAGCGCGACATCTTCGTCGCGGGTGCGGTGAAGAACGGCGTGCCGAAGGGGCAGGCCGAGACCATCTTCGAGCTGCTCGCCAAGTTCGCCGACTACGGCTTCAACAAGAGCCACGCGGCCGCCTATGCGCTGGTGTCCTACCACACCGCCTACATGAAGGCGCATTATCCGGTGGAGTTCATCGCGGCGTCGATGACGCTCGACCTGAACAACACCGACAAGCTCTCCGAATTTCGTGCCGAGGCGCAGCGCCTTGGCATCAAGGTCGAGCCGCCGAACATCAACCGTTCCGGCGCGACCTTCGAGGTTGGAGACAAGGTCATTTATTACGCGCTTGCAGCGCTGAAGGGCGTCGGCATCCAGGCGATCGAGCAGATCATCGAGGAGCGCGCCAAACGGGGATTGTTCACCTCGCTCGCCGACTTCGCGGCACGGGTCAATCCGCGCGCGATCAACAAGCGCATCATCGAGAGTCTCGCCGCCGCCGGCGCCTTCGACACGCTGGAGCCGAACCGCGCGCGTGTGTTTGCTGGGGCGGATTCGATCCTGGCCGCCTGCCAGCGCGCGCACCAGGCCGAGACCATCGGCCAGAACGACATGTTCGGCATGTCGGCGGATGCGCCGACCATCATGCTGCCGCAGATCGAGCCGTGGTTGCCGGCCGAAAAGCTGCGCCGCGAATACGACGCCGTCGGCTTCTTCCTGTCGGGCCATCCGCTCGACGACTACGCCACCGTGCTGAAGCGGCTGCGGGTGCAGTCTTGGGCCGAGTTCTCGCGCGCGGTGAAGACCGGTGCGACCGCAGGCAAGGTCGCGGCCACCGTGGTCTCGCGCATGGAGCGGCGCACCAAGACCGGAAACAAGATGGGCATCATGGGGCTTTCGGATCCCACCGGCCATTTCGAGGCGGTGCTGTTCTCCGAAGGCCTCGCGCAATATCGCGACGTGCTGGAGCCGGGCGCCGCCGTGCTGCTGCAGCTTGGTGCGGAGCTGCAGGGCGAGGACGTCCGCGCCCGCGTGTTGCATGCCGAGCCGCTGGATGACGCTGCCGCCAAGACGCAGAAGGGTCTGCGCATCTTCGTCCGCGACACCAAGCCGCTGGACTCGATCGCGAAGCGTCTGGCCGGCCCCGACATGGCCGCCGGGAACGGCGCCGCGCCAAAAGTCGGCAGTCCCGGCATCGCGTCGCGCTCCAATGGTGACGGCGAGGTTTCGCTGGTGATGATGCTCGACCTCGAGACCGAGGTCGAGATGAAGCTGCCCGGTCGCTTCAAGGTCTCGCCGCAGATCGCAGGCGCGATCAAGGCGGTCGCGGGCGTGGTCGACGTGCAGCAGCTCTGACGTTGCCCGCGCCGCCGCAAACCAAAGCTTAACTATTCGGCGCGCGGGCGGTTTCGAAGTCTATTGGGCGCAGCTATGAGTTGTCTTCTTGAGAATCTCGTTGGGCGGGCAGCCAGGAAGAACAACAACCATGTGCGACAAATGCTCTGAAAATCTGCATCAATCCATCGCTCCTTCGCGGCGCTCCATGATGCTCTATGGCGCTTCGGCGCTCGGATTGGCCGCGTTCGGTGGCGGGGCCGCGTTGGCCAAGGACAAGGAAGCGAAGGCGCCGCCTAAACCCCAGAATTTGCTGTCGCCCGATGCCGCGCTCAAGCGGCTGATGGAGGGCAATTCGCGATACGTGTCGGGTGTGTCGCGCCGTCACGACTTCACGCATGAGCGCGAGGCTCTGGTGGGCGGTCAGAATCCCTACGCGGCCGTGCTGAGCTGCGCCGATTCCCGCATCGCGCCCGAATACGCCTTCGACAGCGGGCGCGGCGATCTGTTCGTGTGCCGCGTCGCCGGAAATTTTGCCGGCGACGAGACCGTTGCGAGCATGGAATACACCGTCGCCGTGCTCGGCACGCCCCTGATCCTGGTGCTCGGCCATGACAATTGCGGCGCCGTCGACGCGACGATCAAGTCGCTGAAGGACGACAAGCCGTTGCCGGGACACATCCCGACGCTGGTCGCGGCGATCGCACCTTCGGTGAAGGCAGCGGCCCAACAGAGCGGCGACGCGCTCGAAAACGCCATTCGCCAGAACGTCATCGACAACGTCGCCAAGCTGAGATCGGCCGCCCCGCTTCTCAACGCGGCGGCTGAGCAGGGCAAGCTCAAGGTGGTCGGCGGCATCTATCGCTTGCGCACGGGGACCGTCGAGTTGCTGGCCCAGAGCTAGAGCCCGGCGTTTGAAATATCGGGCGTCGTGTGTAGCAGCTCCGACGCCCGATCCGCGTTCCGCCGCGAGGGGCGGCGCGGACCTCGGCGGCCTGGTATGGCTTGCAGCCGTATCGATCGCGACGGCGGGAGAGGCATCCCGGGCTGGCCGAACTCGTGGCGCTCGACGAGGCGACCACGCGAACGAAGCTCGCCGAGCTGCAAGCTGTGGATTAAGGTGAGGCTGACTTTGAGGCTGACGTGAAGCTGACGCCATCAGCCGCGTGGCCACGCCATCGCCTCAATCCGGGCTTTTCGTTCAATCGCCGTTCAGCCGGCTGCGCGTCTCATGCGTGGTGGCACCTCAACTATATTAGCGGGCAAGCAAGCCATGCGTGGGACGCTTAGAATCTTCATTTGCCTCCTCCTGCCGATCGTGGCCCTTGCCGCCGGCGTGCCGGGCGAGGTGCGCGCGCAACAGCAGGAGAAGCGCATCGCGCTTGTGGTCGGCAACGGCGCCTATGCCAAGTCGCCGCTGGCAACGACCGCGAACGATGCCGGCCTGATCGCGCAGACGCTACAGGCGGCCGGCTTTGATGTCGTCGGCGCGCGCGATCTCGACGGCGACACGTTGCGCAAGAGTTTTCGCGACTTCATCCAGAAGGCCCAGGCCTCGGGGCCGGGCACCGTCGCGATGGTCTATCTTGCCGGCTACGGCGTGCAGCTGGCCGGCGAGAACTATTTCATCCCGGTCGACTCCAACATCACCCGCGACACCGACGTTCCGACCGAGGCCCTGCGGATCGGCGACTATGTGCGCCAACTCGCTTCGATCCCGCTCAAGGCCAACATCGTCGTGCTCGACGCGGCCCGCGCGCAGCCCTTCATCGAGGGCGGCCAGCAGATCGCAAGCGGTCTGGCGCTGGTCGAGCCCGAGCCGAACATGCTGATCGCGTTCAACGCCGCGCCCGGCACGGTCGCGCCGGAGGAGCCGGGGCCCTACGGCATCTACGCCCAGTCGCTGGCGGAGATGATCCGGACCGGCGGCCTGCCGCTGTCCGAAGTGTTCGACCGCGTTCGCCTGCGCGTCAACGAAGCCTCCAAGGGCGCGCAGGTGCCCTGGAGCGAGCAGAAGATTTCGGCGCCATTCTCGTTCTTCGAGCGCGGGCCCGACGCACCGCCGCCGGAGACCGCACCCGACCAGGTTGCCGCACTCCGCAACAAGCCGATCCGCGATCTCGGCGCGCAGGATGCTTATGCCGCCGCGATCGAGCGCGACACGCTGCCGGCCTATGAGGAGTTCCTCGCGGCCTATCCCGGCGATCCACTGGCGAAGCGCGTGATGGCGATCGCCGCGGCGCGCCGCGAAGCGATCACCTGGCGGCGCACTTACCGGAACGACACGCCGGAAGCCTATTGGTCGTATCTGCGCCGCTATCCGCGTGGGCCGCATGCGGGGGACGCGCGCCGGCGTCTGGCGATTCTCACCGCGCCCGCCGAGCCGCCGCCGAGCTTCGCGATGATCGACTATGACGTGCCGCCACCGCCGCCGGAGGAGGTCGTCTATGTCGACCGCCCGGTGCTGTATTTCGGCGACCCGGTGTTTGCCTTTGCGCCGCCACCACCGCCACCGGTCTATTATCTGCCGCCGCCGCCGCCGGATTTCGTTGTGCTGCCGCCGCCGATGCCCGTGATCGGCCTGTTCGTGCTGCCCCAGCCGGTGTTCGTGCCGATCCCGGTGTTCGTCAGGCCGCCGGTCTATGTCGCGCCGCCGCCGAACAACATCATCTACCAGAACATCCACAACACGACGGTCATCAACACGGTGATCAACCGCCCGCCGGCACCAGCACCGGCTGCGGGGGCAGGGGCCGGACCAGGCAATCTGGGGCCGGCGATTGCCGGCCGTGCCAACCCTGCCGGGGCTGCCGTTCCGCAGGCGGTCGTGCAGCGCGCCGCGCTGATTCAGCAGGGCAAGGCGCCGATGCCGCCGAGCGCGACGATCCAGCCGACGGCGAGGCCCGGGACGCCTCCGGCGACGCCGACAGCCGTCGCGCCCACGGCCGCGCCACCGACCGCACCGCAGTCGGCGCCAGCACTTGCTCCGCAGACCAAGCTGCCCCAAGCCAACACGCTGCCGGTTCCTGGCGCCCATGGCGGTCCGCCGGCTCCGCCAGCGGGGGCGGGGCCCTTGCCGGGCGGAAAGCCGGTGCCGCCGACGGCGACCGCACCTGGTACCACGCCACCGGCTCGTCCGGGGACGCCGATCACCGCTACTCCCGGCACGACGGCTGCTCCCGGCATAACGCCGCCTGCTCATTCCAACGCGCCAACGGCTGCTGCGCCGGCAAATGCTGGGCCCGCCGTGACCAACCCGACAGCCGGACCCGGCCAGCCAGCCAAGCCTCCGGTGGCACAGACGCCGCCGGGCAGCGGGCCAGCGGATCGCGCCAAGTCTGCGACCCGTGAGCCGCCAGGCTCGCCGCCCGCCGCGGCGGGCGCACCGGCCACGCCTCCCGCCGCGGCCGGGAGGCCGATCGCGCCTCCGCCTTCAGCGGCACGCGAGCCGATCAGGCCGCAGCATCTTCCATCGGCGGCTCCGCCGCAGGCGGCCAGACCGGCTGCGCTGCCGCCGCGACCGCAGGCCGTGGCGCGGCCCACGCCACCACCTCCGCCGCGCGTCTCGGCACCGCCACCGAGAATGGCCGCGCCTCCACCGCCACGCCCGGCTCCTCCGGTTGCCGTCGCGCGGCCGGCGCCTCCGCCCATGGCGCGGCCCGCTCCGCCGCCGCCGGTGGCGCGACCGGCCCCCCCGCCGCCGCCGCCGCGCATGGCCGTTGCGCCGCCACCCCCGCCGCGACCGGCGGCGCCTCCGCCGCGTCCCGCACCGCCGCCGCCGGCGGCGGCCAAGAAGTGCCCACCGAACCAGCCCAAATGCTGAACGGGCGCTAGGGCCGGGCCGGTCTCACAGGAAAGGGCCTCTCGCAGGCAAAAGCCGCCGCGAAAGGCCCTTATTTCCTTGCTTCTGGCCGAAATGGCGCTATACAGCGCCGCATCTCACACGGAAGCATGGCTCACAAGGCCGTCCGGTGGCAGCCGGGGCGACAACGCTCCGTTTTGCTCACACGCTTCCGGAGGAACCAACCGGAGAATTAGAACGATGGCACTACCCGATTTCACTATGCGTCAGCTGCTCGAAGCTGGCGTGCACTTTGGTCACCAGTCTCACCGCTGGAATCCGAAAATGGCGCCGTTCATTTTCGGCGCTCGCAACAACATCCACATCGTCGATCTCGCGCAGACCGTGCCGTTGCTGCACACCGCCTTGCAGGCGGTCAGCGACACCGTCGCCAAGGGCGGCCGCATCCTGTTCGTCGGCACCAAGCGCCAGGCGCAGGACGGCGTCGCGGACGCTGCCAAGCGCTGCGCGCAGTATTTCGTCAATTCGCGCTGGCTCGGCGGCACGCTGACCAACTGGAAGACGATCTCGGCCTCGATCAAGCGCCTGCGTCATCTCGACGACGTGCTGGCGGGCGGCGATGCCTCCTCCTACACCAAGAAGGAGCGCCTGACGCTTCAGCGCGAGCGCGACAAGCTTGACCGCTCGCTCGGCGGCATCAAGGACATGGGCGGTCTGCCGGACCTGATCTTCGTGATCGACACCAACAAGGAAGACATCGCTATCCAGGAGGCCCAGCGGCTCAACATCCCGGTCGCCGCGATCGTCGACACGAATTCGGACCCGAAGGGCATCACCTATGTGGTCCCCGGCAATGACGACGCCGGCCGTGCGATCGCTCTCTATTGCGATCTGATCGCGCGCGCCGCGATCGACGGCATCTCGCGCGCCCAGGGCGAATCGGGCATCGACATCGGCGCCTCCGCTCGTCCGATGGCCGAAGAGCTCCCGGCGGCTTCGTCGAGCGGCTTCCAGGGCCTTGCCGGCCCGCGCGGCACCGCCGACGACCTCAAGAAGCTCCCGGGCGTGTCGGGTGCGATCGAGAAGAAGTTCAACGACCTCGGCATTTTCCATTTCTGGCAACTCGCCGAACTCGACCACGACACCGCGCACAAGATCGGCGAAGAAGTCGGTCTGCCGAGCCGCGCGGACGCCTGGGTGGCCAAGGCCAAGGCGCTGACCGCGGAAGCGGAATAGTCAAGAGAGCGATGGGTTGGCCGGACAGGATCCGGCCACCATTTCATTCAGTTGACGCGAATCCCTGAGATGGACCGCGGCGGGGCGTTTCGATGCCACGCCGCGGCGAACCAGCAGGCACAAAGGATTTTCAACGATGGCAACGATCACAGCTGCGATGGTCAAGGACCTGCGCGAGTCGACCGGCGCGGGCATGATGGACTGCAAGGCCGCGCTGACCGAAAACGACGGTAACATGGAAGCCGCGCAGGATTGGCTGCGCAAGAAGGGCCTGTCCAAGGCCGCCAAGAAGTCGGGCCGCGTCGCGGCCGAGGGCCTGATCGGCGCCCTCACCAAGGGCACCAAGGGTGTCGTGGTCGAGGTCAACTCCGAGACCGACTTCGTTGCACGCAACGGCCAGTTCCAGGGCCTGGTCAAGATGATCGCCCAGGTCGCCTTTGACGCCGGCGCCGATGTCGAGAAGATCAAAGCTGCCAAGGTCGGCGACGTCACGGTCGAAGCTGCCATCAATGACGCGATCGCCACCATCGGCGAGAACATGACCCTGCGCCGCGCAGCTTCGCTCGAAGTGAGCCAGGGCGTGGTGTCGAACTACGTCCACGGCGCGGTCGTCGAGGGCGCCGGCAAGATGGGCGTGATCGTGGCGCTGGAATCGCCCGGCAAGGCCGACGAGCTCGCAACGCTCGGCCGGCAGATCGCGATGCACATCGCCGCCGCCAACCCGCTGGCGCTCGATCCGTCCGGTCTCGATCCGGCGGTCGTCAAGCGCGAGAAGGACGTGCTCGCCGACAAATATCGCCAGCAGGGCAAGCCGGAGAACGTGATCGAAAAGATCGTCGAGTCCGGCCTCAAGACCTACTACAAGGAAGTCTGCCTGCTCGAGCAGGCCTTCATCCACGACACCGGCAAGTCGGTGGCGCAGGCGCTGAAGGAAGCCGAAGGCAAGGTCGGCGGCGCCCTGAAGATCGCCGGTTTTGTGCGCTATGCTCTCGGTGAGGGTATCGAGAAGCAGGAAAGCGACTTCGCAGCCGAAGTCGCCGCGGCGAGCGGCAAGAAGTAAGCGCCGGATCGTTCCTTCCGGCGTGCCGCCGGAAGCGGCGCCCGGACAAGGAAAGAGCTCATGTCAGATCCGGTCTATCGTCGCGTCGTGATCAAGCTGTCCGGCGAATATCTCGCGGGACAGCAAGGCTTTGGCATCGATCAGGCGACCGTCGACCAGGTTGCGGACGATCTGATTGCGGCCCGCAAGCTCGGCACCGAGGTCGCTGTCGTGATCGGCGGCGGCAACATCGTGCGCGGCGTCGAGGTCTCCTCCCGCGGTGTGTCACGCCCGACCGGCGACACCATGGGCATGCTCGCCACCATGATGAACTGCCTCGCGGTGGAAGCGGCGATCGAGCGCAAGGGTACGCCGGCGCGCACGCTGTCGGCGTTCGTCATGCCCGAGATTTCCGAGCTGTTCACCCGCACTGCGGCGCACAAATACCTCGCCGAAGGACGTATCGTGCTGCTTGGCGGTGGGACCGGTAATCCGTTCTTCACCACCGATACGACCGCAGTGCTGCGCGCCGCCGAGATCGGCGCCCAGGCGGTGCTGAAGGCCACCAATGTCGACGGCGTCTACTCGGCCGATCCGAAGAAGGATCCGGCCGCGACGCGGTTCGACCGGTTGAGCCATTCGCAGGCGATCGAAGGGGGCTACAAGGTGATGGATGCGACCGCCTTCGCGCTTGCCCGCGAGACGTCACTGCCTATCATCGTATTCTCGATCGCAGAGCCGGGTTCGATCGACGCGATTCTGCGTGGCGTCGGCCACGGTACCATTGTCGCCGGCTGACCGCTCATCTGTCGCGCGCCTTTTGGGAAGGTCGCGGGAGCGGTTGCCGGGATCTTGAAGGAGAAACGTGATGCCCACGGGTACTTTCGACCTCAACGAAGTGAAGCGCCGTATGCAGGGCGCCATCCAGTCGCTGAAGCACGAACTCGGCGGCTTGCGCACGGGGCGCGCCTCCGCCTCGATGCTCGATCCGGTGCAGGTCGACGCTTATGGCAGCCACATGCCGCTCAATCAGCTCGCCACCGTCAGCGTGCCGGAGCCGCGCCTGATCTCGGTGCAGGTCTGGGACAAGTCGATGGTCAAGGCGGTGGAGAAGGCGATCGTCGATTCCAACCTCGGCCTGTCGCCCGCGACCGAAGGCCAGGTCCTGCGGTTGCGCATCCCCGAGCTGAACGAGGAACGGCGCAAGGAACTGGTGAAGGTCGCGCATAAATATGCGGAGGCCGCCAAGGTCGCCGCGCGCCACGTCCGCCGCGACGGCCTCGACGTCCTCAAGAAGCTCGAGAAGAACCACGAGATGTCCGAGGACGACCAGAAGCGCCATGCCGACGAGGTGCAGAAGGCGACCGACGGTACGATCACGGAAATCGACCAGTTGCTGGCCGCGAAGGAAAAGGAAATCCTGACCGTCTAGAGTGCGATGATCGATCATCGCGCTTCAGGCTACCGTACGCGCATGATCTCTTCGGAAAACCGCTTCGCACCTTGCGCTTACGCGGCCCTTCGGGTCCGGATCATGCTTTGAGGCCCTCGCCAATGTCCAACGCCGCCGCGCCCGCAACGGAAGGACCCGATCGGTCCGATGTGCCCGCGCATGTCGCCATCATCATGGATGGCAACGGGCGCTGGGCGGCCGCGCGCGGCCTGCCGCGTGCGGAGGGGCATCGCCGGGGCGTCGAAGCTCTGCGCCGCGTCGTGCGCGCCTCGCATGAGCTTGGCATCCGCTATCTCACCATCTTCTCCTTCTCGTCGGAGAACTGGTCGCGTCCGGCAAGCGAGATCGGCGATCTCTTCGGTCTGCTTCGCCGTTTCATCCGCAACGATCTGGCAAGCCTGCATCGCGACGGCGTCAAGGTCCGCATCATCGGCGAGCGCGACGGGCTCGAGGGCGACATCTGCGCACTGCTCAACGAGGCCGAGGAGCTGACGCGCGACAACACGCGCCTGACGCTGGTCGTCGCCTTCAACTACGGCTCGCGGCAGGAGATCGCGAAGGCGGCGCAGAAGCTCGCGCGCGAAGTCGCGGAAGGCAAGCGCGATCCTGCTACGATCGACGCCGAAACGCTCGGGGCGCATCTCGATGCGCCCGATATTCCCGATCCCGATCTGATCATCCGCACCAGCGGCGAGCAGCGCCTGTCCAATTTCCTGATGTGGCAGGCCGCCTATAGCGAACTCGTCTTCGTGCCGATCCACTGGCCCGATTTCGACAAGGCGGCGCTAGAAGGTGCGATCGCCGAATTCGCCAGACGCGAGCGCCGTTTCGGCGGCCTGGTCGCGAAAACCGCCTCGTGAGCGAACAAGACGCCGCACCGGCGGGCGGCAAGCCTGCCCCAAGCAATCTGGTGATGCGGGTCCTCGCAGCGCTGGTGCTGGCGCCGCTCACCATTGCAATCGCCTATGTTGGTGGCTGGCTGTGGGTGCTGCTCGTCACGTTGGTCTCGATCGGGCTGTTCGCGGAATGGCTGACCGTCGTCGGCGCGGGCTCGGCAGCGCTGACCGGGGCAGGGACGGTCGTCATCGCGATGATGGGGGCCGCCGTCGCTTTTGGCGGGCTGAAGACGTCCGTCATCATCGGCCTCGTCGGCGGCGCGATCGTGATGCTGATCGCGCGCGGCAAGTTCATTTGGGCGGCGACCGGCTTTGCCTATGCGACGGCGGCGCTGCTGGCCTCGATCCTGGTGCGGAAGGATCTCGTCAACGGTTTCACCGCACTGATGTTCGTGCTGCTGGTGGTGTGGGCGACCGATATCGGCGGTTATTTTGCCGGTCGCAGCATCGGCGGGCCGAAGCTCTGGCCACGCGTGAGCCCGAAAAAGACCTGGTCCGGGGCGCTGGGCGGCTTCGTCGCAAGCCTCCTGGTGGCGGTGGGCTTTGCGGCTTGTGGTCTCGGCAAGATGGCGCCATTGCTGCTCGTCGCCGCCATCCTTTCGGTGGTCTCGGCATTGGGCGATCTGTTCGAATCCGCGGTGAAGCGGCGCTTCAATGTCAAGGATTCCAGTCACTTAATACCGGGCCATGGCGGGCTTATGGATCGCCTGGACGGTTTTGTCGCCGCCATCCTGATGGCATGGATTATCGGCTTTCTCCGCCATGGTGTGCATAGCGCCGGAAGCGGTCTTATGGTTTGGTGAGGATATGAGCGCGGTCCCTTTGCGTAACAACAGGCTTGCTGCGTCCGACGTCCGCAGTGTCACGGTTCTCGGCGCCACCGGCTCGATCGGCGACAGCACGATGGATCTGCTGCGCGCCTCGCCCGAGCGCTACCGCGTCGAGGCGTTGACGGCGAACAGCAATGTCGAAGCGCTGGCAAAGCTCGCCAAGGAGTTCTCTGCGCGTTACGTCGCGATTGCCGACACCTCCAAGTTCGCCGAGCTCAAGGCTGCGTTGGCCGGGACCAGCACGGAATGCGGCGCCGGCGAAAGCGCGGTGATCGAAGCCGGTGCGCGTCCGGCCGATTGGGTGATGGCCGCCGTCAGCGGTGCCGCCGGACTGAAGCCCGCGCTGGCCGCCGTCGACCGCGGCGCGCATGTCGCGCTCGCCAACAAGGAATGTCTCGTCTGCGCCGGTGATTTCTTCATGCAGCGCGCGGCCAAGGCGGGCGCCTGCATCCTGCCGGCGGATTCCGAGCACAATGCGCTGTTCCAGGCGCTGGCCTCGGGCAATCGCGACGAGCTGGTCCGTGTCATCATCACGGCGTCGGGCGGCCCGTTCCGGACCTGGAAGCCCGCCGACATCGAGCAGGCAACCCTCGCGCAGGCCCTCAAGCACCCGAACTGGAGCATGGGCCAGAAGATCACGATCGATTCGGCGTCGATGATGAACAAGGGGCTCGAGGTGATCGAGGCGTCCTATCTGTTCGCGCTGAGCCCGGACGAGATCGACGTACTGGTTCACCCGCAGTCGATCATCCACGGCATGGTCGAGTTTTCCGATTGCTCGGTGGTGGCCCAGCTCGGCGCGCCCGACATGCGTACCCCGATCGCGCACTGCCTCGGCTGGCCCGATCGCATCAAGGGACCCGCCGCCAAGCTGGACCTCGCCAAGATCGGCCAACTGACCTTCGAGGCACCTGACTTCGAGCGCTTCCCCGGACTCCGGCTGGCGTTCGATTCGCTCCGGACCGGGAAGGGGGCGACCACCGTCTACAACGCCGCCAACGAGGTCGCGGTCGCAGCCTTCATCGCCGGCAAGATCCGGTTCGGCGCGATCGCCCGGCTGGTGGAGGCGACCCTCGACGATTGGGTCCGCAGCGGGAACCAGGCGCCTCTGACGTCAGCAGATGATGCAATCTCTGTTGACCATGTTGCTCGAAATAGAGCTGCCGCCCTATTGCCTCAAATTGCCTTAAAGGCATCCTAGATGGTTCGGGGCCAGGGCCTTGCGGCGCTGGATGAGGGAATTCGATGATCGACTTTTTCGTCCATAGTTTCAATACGTTGAGCCATGGGCTCCTCGGTTACGCCGTTCCCTTCCTGTTCGTCCTGACGATCGTCGTGTTCTTCCATGAGCTCGGCCATTTCCTGGTCGCGCGCTGGGCGGGCGTGCGCGTGTTAACCTTCTCGCTCGGCTTCGGACCCGAACTGGTCGGTTTCAATGACCGCCACGGCACCCGCTGGAAGATCTCGGCCATTCCGCTCGGCGGCTACGTCAAGTTCTTCGGCGACGAGAGCGAGGCTTCGACCCCGTCGGCGCAAACGCTCTCGGCCATGACGGCCGAGGAGCGCGCCGGCAGCTTCCACCACAAGAAGGTTGGCCCTCGCGCAGCCATCGTTGCGGCTGGACCGATCGCCAACTTCATTCTGGGCGCGCTGATCTTCGCGGGAATGGCGCTGTATTACGGCAAGCCGAGCACGATCGCGCGCGTCGATGGCGTCGTCGCCGATGGCGCCGCGGCTGCGGCCGGCTTCAAGGTTGGGGACGTCGTCGTCCAGATCGACGGCAAGCCGATCGAGAGCTTTGCCGACATGCAGCGAATCGTTGCGATGAATGCCGGTTCGGCGCTTGCCTTCCAGGTCAAGCGGGACGGCACCATCGTCTCGCTGACCGCCACGCCGGCGCTGCTCGAGCGCAAGGATCCGTTCGGCAACAGCCATCGTCTCGGCGTGCTCGGCGTCGAGCACAAGGCGCAGGCCGGCGAGGCCTCGACGACCCCCGTGGGCGTCGGCGAGGCCCTCAAGATCGGGGTCGAGCAGGTCTGGTTCATCATAACCAGCACCTTCAAGTTCCTGGGCTCGCTCTTTGCGGGGCAAGGCAACCCCAACGAGGTCAGCGGCGTGCTGGGCATCGCGAAAATGTCGGGGCAGGCGGCCAGCGCCGGATTCCAGTTCGTGATCAATCTGTGCGCAGTGCTGTCGGTGTCGATCGGCCTGCTGAACCTGTTTCCGATCCCGCTGCTCGATGGCGGCCACCTGATGTTCTATGCGGCGGAGGTCGTCCGCGGCCGCCCCCTGTCAGAGCGCACCCAGGAGATGGGTTTTCGAATCGGCCTCGGCCTGGTGCTGATGTTGATGGTGTTTGCGACCTACAACGACATCCTGCGGATGGCCGCATCTTGATGGCGGCTTTTTTGTGGCGTTGCTGTTGAGCAACGTCTTGGAATGAAATTGAAATTACGACGCTTTCGGCCGTTTGCGGCGTCGGTGAAATTGGCTACAAGCGGCCCTGAACTTGGGGAATCTCCGGACCGGCGTTGGGGTTGGGTCTGGCTCGGAATGATAAGGGCGCGTTGCGCAATGAAGTTTGGACTGCGACTCCGGGGGGGCTTGCTCGCAACCCTGATCATGTTCGGCGCGCCGGTGGTTGCCCCGGTCGGGGCTGTCTTTGTGCCTTCGTCTGCGTTCGCCCAGACCGTGCAGTCGATTTCCGTTGAGGGAAATCGCCGGGTCGAGGTGGAGACGATCCGCTCCTACTTCAAGCCGGGTCCGGGCGGCCGCCTGGATCAAGGCGCCATCGACGACGGCCTCAAGGCCCTGATCGAGACCGGCCTGTTCCAGGACGTCAGAATCAACCGTGGCGCCGGCGGCCAGATCGTCGTCTCCGTGGTGGAGAACCCGGTAATCGGGCGGGTCGCGTTCGAGGGCAACAAGAAGATCAAGGACGAGCAGCTCACGACCGAGGTCCAGTCCAAGGCGCGCGGCACCTTCTCCCGCGCCATGGTCCAGTCCGACACGCTGCGAATCGCCGAAATCTATCGCCGCTCCGGCCGCTACGACGTGCGCGTCACGCCCGAGATCATCGAGCAGCCGAACAACCGCGTCGATCTCATCTTCACGGTCGAGGAGGGCGCCAAGACCGGCGTCAAGTCGATCGAGTTCGTCGGCAACAACGCCTTCTCGTCCTACCGCCTCAGGGACGTCATCAAGACCCGCGAATCGAACCTGCTGAGCTTCCTGGCCAGCGGTGACATCTATGATCCCGACCGCGTCGAAGCCGACCGTGACCTGATCCGCCGCTTCTACCTCAAGAACGGTTACGCCGACGTCCAGGTGGTGGCCGCGCTCACCGAATACGATCCGGAGAAGAAGGGCTTCAACGTCACCTTCAAGATCGAGGAAGGATCTCAGTACCGCGTCGGTGCGCTCGACTTCCGCTCCAGCATTCCGAACTTCGATCCCTCGTCGTTGCGCGCCTATTCGCGCGTCAACGTCGGCTCGCTCTACAACGTCGAATCGGTCGAGAAGTCGGTCGAGGAGATGCAGATCGAGGCCTCGCGCCGCGGCTACGCGTTTGCCGTGGTCCGGCCCGGCGGCGACCGCAATTTCGAGGCGCACACCGTCTCCGTCGTGTTCAACATCGACGAAGGTCCGCGTACCTATATCGAGCGCATCAACCTGCGCGGCAACACGCGTACCCGCGACTACGTGATCCGCCGCGAGTTCGACATCTCCGAGGGCGATGCCTACAACCGCGCCCTGGTCGACCGTGCCGAGCGGCGCCTGAAGAACCTCGACTATTTCAAGAGCGTGAAGATCACGACCGAGCCCGGCTCGTCGAGCGATCGCGTGGTCCTGATCGTCGACATGGAAGAGAAATCGACCGGCGACTTCTCGATCTCGGGCGGTTACTCCACCACTGACGGCGCGCTGGCCGAAGTCTCGGTCTCCGAGCGCAACCTGCTCGGCCGCGGTCTGTTCGCCAAAGCGGCCGTCACCTACGGCCAATATGCCCGCGGTTACTCGCTGTCATTCGTCGAGCCGTATCTGCTCGACTACCGCGTCGCGCTCGGCCTCGACCTCTATCAGCGCCAGCAGCTGTCCAACAGCTACATCTCCTACGGTACCAAGACGCTCGGCTTCTCGCCGCGCCTCGGTTTCTCCTTGCGTGAAGACCTGTCGCTGCAGCTGCGCTACTCGGTCTACCAGCAGGAAATCACGCTGCCGTCCTACCTGGCGAACTGTAACAACGACCCGCTCTCCGCGGCGTTCAACCCGAGCCCGGCGTTCTCCGCGGCCACCGGTATTCCCTTGGCTGGATCCACCAACGGCCTCGGTTGCTACAGCGATGGCGAAGCCTCGCTGCCGGTCCGCAAGGAGCTGGCCAACGGCAAGACGCTGACCTCGGCGCTGGGCTACTCGCTGAGCTACAACACGCTGGACAACAACAAGAACCCCACCGACGGTCTGCTCGTCGACTTCCGCCAGGATTTCGCCGGCGTCGGCGGCGACGTCTCCTACCTGAAGTCGGTCATCGATGCGAAGTACTATACGCCGCTGGTGTCCGACATCGTCGGCCTGGTCCGCTTGCAGGGCGGCATGCTGAACAAGATGGGCAGCGATCTGCGCATGCTTGATCACTTCCAGATGGGTTCGAACCTCGTCCGCGGCTTTGCCCCGAACGGCATCGGCCCGCGCGATTTGAACCCCTTCGGTACGCAGGACGCGCTTGGCGGCACCAAATACTGGGGCGCTTCGCTCGAACTGCAGATGCCGTTCTGGTTCCTTCCGAAGGAAGTGGGTCTGAAGGGTGCGGTCTATGCCGATGCCGGCGGCCTCTACGATTATAAGGGCCCGACGAGCTGGACGGCGACCAACGAAGTCAACGCGCCGGGCTGTATCCCGTCGACGATCAATCCGTCGACCACCGGCACCTGTACCGGCCTCGTGTACGACGACAGCAAGGTGATCCGCTCGTCGGTCGGTGTTGGCCTGATCTGGCAGTCGCCGTTCGGTCCGCTGCGCTTCGATTACGCCATTCCGCTCAGCAAGGGCAAATACGATCGCACGCAGGAGTTCCGGTTCGGCGGCGGCACCTCGTTCTAATTCGATCAGCACGGCACGATCCGGATCACCGGAGCCGGTTTCCGAAAAGGATCGTGCCAATCCAAGAGATGGAGCATGATGCGGCTTGACCGCTTCATGCCGAAGCCGGACCGCGACGGGGTGGAATGGCGCAGCCGAACTTTTTCACAAAGCCGCCTGCCTCGACGCTGGCTGACATTGCCACGCTGACCAAGGCGCAACTGGTCGATCCCGCCAGGGGCGGCCACATCATCACGGGCCTGGCTTCGCTGGACGAAGCGGGCCCGATGCATCTGGCGTTCTTCGACAACCTCAAATACGCCGATGAGCTCAAGGTGACCAAGGCCGGCGCTTGCCTGGTAAGCCCGCGCTTCGAGGCCCAGGTGCCGGCGCATGTGGCCGTGCTGCGGGTGGCGCAGCCGTTCCGGGCCTTCGTCAGGATCGCGCGGGAATGGCACGGCGAAGCGCTGAGGCCCCAATCCTGGGTCGGCAATGACGGCATCGCGCCGTCGGCGATCATCGATCCCTCGGCCCGGCTCGAGGACGGCGTGATCGTCGATCCCCTGGCCGTGATCGGCCCGGATGTGGAGATCGGCAGCGGTACGGTGGTCGGCGTCGGTGCGGTGATCGGGCCCGGCGTCAAGATCGGCCGGGACTGCAATGTCGGCGCGCGCACCGCGATCCAGTGTGCCCTGATCGGCAACAACGTGCTGATCCATCCAGGCTGCTCGATCGGCCAAGACGGCTATGGCTTCATTTTCTTCGGCCCGGAGGGCCATCTGAAGGTGCCCCAGACCGGGCGGGTGCTGATCCAGAACGATGTCGAGGTCGGCGCCGGGACCACCATCGACCGCGGCAGCTTGCGCGACACCGTGATCGGCGAGGGCACCAAAATCGACAATCAGGTCCAGATCGGCCACAATGTCACGATCGGCCGGCACTGCCTGCTGGCGGCCCAGATCGGGCTCGCCGGCAGCCTGTCCATTGGCGACAACGTGGCACTCGGAGCAAAGGTCGGCATCAACAACCACCTCAAGATCGGGGATGGTGCCCAGGTGACCGCGATGAGCGGCGTCAAGGACGACATTCCGCCAGGCGGCCGCTGGGGTGGTTTTTTCGCCAAGCCGACCAAACAATGGTTCAAGGAGATCATCGCGGTGGAGCGCTTGGTACGCGACAGCAGGGCTGATCCGAAGAATGAGGAACGGGAATGACGGCGGAATCACCTGTCAAGTTCGAGCTGGTGGACATCAATGCGATCCTCCAGACCCTGCCGCACCGCTTTCCCATGCTGCTGATCGACCGCGTGATCAACATCCGCGCCGACTATAGCGGCATCGGCATCAAGAACGTCACCTTCAACGAGCCGGCCTTCCAGGGGCATTTCCCTGAGCGGCCGGTCTATCCCGGCGTCATGATGATCGAGGCGATGGCGCAGACCGCGGGCGTGATCGGCATCAAGTCGGTCGAAGGCACCGAGAAGCCGCGTGCGGTCTATTTCCTCACCATCGACAAGTGCAAGTTTCGCAAGCCGGTGCTGCCCGGCGACACCATCGAATATCACATGCGCTCGCTCGGCCGCCGCAAGGCGATGTGGTGGTTTCACGGCGACGCCAAGGTCAACGGGCAGGTGGTCGCGGAAGCCGACGTCGGCGCCATGCTGACGGACTAAAGCGCCGTCCAGCCGAAGGGGCCGGAGCGAGATCAACTGCGCAGGACGCGTTCGTGCGTAGGACAGGTGTACCGGCCGCCCGTGACATCGCGCTTGATAGTCTGGTTGAAGAACTGGCCCATCGACGGGGCGCTCAGGAGGCGCTCGACAGTGTCCGCCGTCACGCCGCAATAGCGGTCATAGGCGCCGTGAGCCGCGACGATAAGGTGCTGCTTCGCGGGATCGTAACAGACCCGCTGCAGCACCGTGCTGCGGGTGATGTCGCGGCATTCGAAGGTCTTGAGATCGACGAGGCGATGGTCGGCGGTCTCGACCTTCTCGGACACGACCGGCGCGGTTGCCAGCTGTGCGAGCAGGATTGCCAGGGCTCTGACCACGATGACTTCAAGCTCCACATGAACGCGTTGAGGTGCTGCGACGGCCGGCTCATCCGGTGCCTGAAACATGTCGAGACGAGACGTCACTGGACAGATCGGGCATAACCGCGCTAACCACCGGAAAGTTGAGCGACTTCAACACCTAATCAGACCTTCTTGATGAGTCAGATTGCTTGATGAGTAAGATTGATCCTACCGCACGGGTCGAGGACGGCGCCGTGATCGGCGAGGGCACCGAGATCGGGCCCTTCTGCATCATCGGCCCCCACGTCGTGATCGGCAAGAACTGCAAGCTGATCGGACATGTGCACATCACGGCGCAGACCACCATCGGCGACGATTGCACCATCTACCCCTTCGCCTCGCTCGGCACGCCGCCGCAGTCGCTGTCCTACCGTGGCGAGCTGACCAGGCTCACCATCGGCTCGGGCTGCACCATCCGTGAGTCCGTGACGATGAATGCCGGCACCGTCGCCGGCGGCGGCATCACCACGGTCGGCGACCGCGGCTATTTCATGAACTGCAGCCATGTCGGCCATGACTGCCATGTCGGCAACGACGTGATCTTCGCGACCTCGGCGACACTCGGCGGTCACGCCGAGATCGGTGACTTCGTCTTCATCGGTGGCCTGTCCGCGGTGCACCAGTTTACCCGCATCGGGCCGCAGGTCATGGTCGGAGGCGTCTGCGGCGTGCGCGACGACATCATCCCGTTCGGGCTGGTCAACGGCCAGTATGCGGTGCTGGAGGGCCTCAACATCATCGGCATGAAGCGGCGCAAGTTCACCAAGCAGCGGCTGGCGACGGTGCGCGGGTTCTACCAGAAGCTCTTCCATGGCCCCGGTACCTTCGCCGAGCGGCTGGAGGCATCTCGGCCGCTCGCGGGCGAAGATCCTGCGATCGCCGAGATCCTCGACTTCATCGGCAAGGGCAAGCGCCCGCTCTGTCTTCCCGCCATCGCAAAGTGATCCGGGAATGGCCGCGGGCATGACATCGGCGGCGTCGGAGATTGCATCGCCGGTCGGCATCGTCGCCGGCGGCGGCGCGATGCCGTTCGCGGTCGCGGAATCGCTCGCCGCCCGCGGTATCACGCCGGTGCTGTTTCCGCTGCGCGGGGCCTGCGATCCGGCGCAGGTAGAGAAGTTCCGCCATCGCTGGATTTCGGTCGGCCAGCTTGGCCGTGCCATGCGGCTGTTCCGCGAGGAGGGCTGCCGCGACCTGATCTTCATCGGCACGCTGGTGCGGCCCTCGCTGACCGAAATCAGGTTCGACGTCACGACGCTGCGCCTGCTCGGCAACGTCATCCGCGCTTTCCGCGGCGGCGACGATCATCTGCTGTCCGGTGTCGGCCGCATCCTCGAGCAGGGCGGCTTTCGCATGGTCGGCATCAAGGACGTCGCGCCGGATCTGCTGATGCCCGAGGGCTGCATCAGCCGCGCCTGGCCGAACGACAACAGCAAGACCGACATCGCGCGCGGTCGCGCGGTGCTGACCGCGCTCGGCCCGTTCGATATCGGCCAGGCCGTGGTGGTGATCGACGGCCATGTGGTGGCGGTGGAGGACATCGAGGGCACCGACGCGCTGCTCGCGCGCGTCGCTCGGCTGCGCGAGGAGGGGCGCATTCGCGCGGCCGCCGGCCGGGGCGTGCTGGTCAAGGCGCCGAAGAGCGGCCAGGATCTGCGCTTCGACCTGCCGACGATCGGCCCGCGCACGCTCGAAGGTGTCGCGGCGGCCGGCCTTGCCGGCATCGCCGTCATCGCCGGCAACACCATCGCCGCCGAGCCGCAGGCGATGATCGGGCTGGCCGACACGAAATATCTCTTCGTCATCGGTCTGCCGGCGTGATGCAGTCGCGCGATCCCAAGCGCAAGATCTTCCTGATCGCCACGGAGGAATCCGGCGACCGGCTCGGCAGCGCCCTGATGAAGGTGCTGCGCCAGCGCCTCGGCGACGGCGTGCAATTCGTCGGCGTCGGCGGCCGCACCATGGCGCGCGAGGGGCTCGAAACGCTGTTTCCGATCGAGGAGCTGTCGATCGTCGGCTTCGCCGCAGTGGTGCAGCAATTGCCGAAAATTCTGCGGCTGATCCGGCAGACGGCCGACGCCGTGACCGAGGCCGCGCCGGACGCGCTCGTCATCATCGACAGCCCCGATTTCACCCATCGTGTTGCCCGCCGTGTGCGCGCGACAAATCCGGCGATCCCGGTCGTCGATTACGTCTCCCCGCAACTGTGGGCGTGGCGGCCGGGGCGGGCGCGGACCATGCTCGGCTATGTCGACCATGTGCTTGGTCTCCTGCCGTTCGAGCCGGAGGAGTACCGCAAGCTCGGCGGACCGCCCTGCAGCTATGTCGGCCATCCCCTGGTCGAGCAATTGCCCTCGCTGCGACCGAACGCGGAGGAGCAGGCGCGCCGGGATGGCGAGCCACCGGTGCTGCTCGTGCTGCCCGGCAGCCGCCGCAGCGAGGTCCGGCACCACCTCGACGTCTTCGGCGCGACGCTCGGCCGCTTGCAGGCCGAAGGCCGCGCGTTCGAACTGGTGCTGCCGACGATGCCGCATCTGGAAGCCACCATCCGCGAAGGCGTCGCGAGCTGGCCGGTCAAGCCGAGGATCGTGACCGGCGAAAACGAGAAGCGCGCCGTGTTCCGAGTCGCGCGTGCGGCACTGGCCAAATCCGGTACGGTGACGCTGGAGCTCGCGCTATCGGGGATTCCGATGGTGACGGCCTATCGCGTCGGCGCGATCGAGGCCTTCATCCTGCGTCGCGCGATCCGCGTGTCCTCGGTGATCCTCGCCAATCTCGTGATCGGCAGGGATGTCATTCCTGAGTTCCTGCAGGAGGATTGCACGCCGGAGAAGCTGGCGCCGGCGCTTCGTGATGTGCTGGCGGATTCCCCGCTGCGGCGGCAGCAGGTCGAGGCCTTTGCCCAGCTCGATCGGATCATGTCGACCGGCAACAAGTCGCCGAGCGTGCTGGCGGCCGATGTCGTGCTGGCGACGATGCGGAAGCGACGGCGCCACGACACGGATTCGTAAGGGGGCAAAGCGCAGCCACCATGACTTGCTCGGTGCAGAAAATAGTGGGCACGGCGCTTTGCGCCTTTGCCCACCCTGCAAAACCTACGCAAGTCCGCCATCAACGCGAAAGCACTGGCTGGTGATGCGCTGGCTTTCGTCGGAGGCGAGGAACAGCGCCATGTTGGCGATGTCCTCCGGCGTCACGGCATCCGGAACGGCCTGGCGCGAGCGCACCTCGGCGATGACCTTCTCGTCCGGATACCACAGCCGGCGCTGGCGTTCGGTGATGACCATGCCCGGTGCAATCGCATTGACGCGGATACGGTCGGGGCCGACCGATCGGGCCAGCGAGTTGGTGAACCCGACGATGGCCGCCTTCGCCGCGGCGTAGACCGGCAGCGCCGGGGCGCCGCGCATCCATGCGATCGAGGACATGTTGATGATCGAGCCGCCGCCGCGCGCCTGCATCTGTGGCACGACGGCCTGCGCGGCAAAGAAGACGTGCTTGAGATTGACGCCGATCGTCCAGTCGAACTCGGCGGGCGTCACTTCGCTCAGCACCTGGCGCTGATCGTTGGCGGCATTGTTGACGAGGACGGCAGCGTCGCCGAGCGCGCCGTGAACCTGCGCCATCGCGGCGCGCAAGGCGTCGATGTCCAGGAGATCGCAGCGCACGAACAGCGGTGTGTTGTCCGACGCCGCCGACACCTCTGCGACCAGCGCGCGGCCGGCCGCTTCGTCCAAATCGAGAAACGCAACGCGCGCTCCCTGGCCCGCGAAGGCGCGCACGAAGGCGGCCCCGATGCCGCTGGCGCCACCAGTGATCAGTACGACGCGGTCAGCGAGTCCGGCATAGTTCGTCTTTGTCATGCGATCAGTCGCTCCGTCTCGGGATCGAACAGGCAGATGCGCCGCGTATCGAGCGCGAAGGGGGCCGCCATCCCCGGCGGCGGGCGGATGTCAGGCGTGATGCGCGCCAGCGCAGACTCGCCGCCGAGCCGCAGCAGCACGATGGTTTCGGCGCCGGTGGGCTCGACCATCTCCACCGGCGCGTGGACGACGATGGGCGCATCGGCGGAGAACACCCGGTTGCCCTCCGCGATGCATTCCGGCCTGATCCCGAACACCACCTCGCGGCCCAGATAGGGTGCCGCCGCATCATATCCCTGCAGACGAAGACGGACTTCGTCCGGTCGCCCTGCGCCGATCACGACTACGGGCCCGCCGGCGTCTGCCTCGAGCCGCGCCGGCATGGTGTTCATCGGAGGCGAGCCCATGAAGCGTGCGACGAACAGATTGGCGGGATAGCGGTACACGGTATCGGGATCGGCAAACTGCTGCACCACGCCGCGGTGCATCACGGCAATCCGCGTCGCCATCGTCATCGCCTCGATCTGGTCGTGGGTGACATAGATGATGGTCGCGCCGATGCGCTGGTGCAGCCGCTTGATCTCCATCCGCATCTCGACGCGCAGTTTTGCGTCGAGATTGGACAGCGGCTCGTCGAACAGGAAGAGCAGGGGATCACGCACCAGCGCCCGGCCCATCGCCACGCGCTGGCGCTGGCCTCCCGACAATTGCGAGGGTTTGCGGCCGAGCAGCGGCTCGATCTGCAGCAGTCTGGCGACGTTCGCGACCGCTTTGTCCTGATCGGCCTTGGGTACGTGACGGCACTCCATGCCGAAGGTGATGTTCTGGCGTACCGTCATCGACGGGTAGAGCGCGTAGGACTGGAACACCATGGCGATGTCGCGGTCTTTCGGCGCGACGTCGTTGACGATGCGCCCGCCGATCTCGACGGTCCCTGCGCTCGGATGATCGAGCCCGGCAACGATATTGAGCAAGGTGGACTTGCCGCAGCCGGACGGCCCGACCAGCACCGTGAACTCGCCGCTTTCGATGTCGAGATCGATCCCCTTCAGCACCTCGAGATTGGCGTAGCGCTTCGACAGGGTGCGAATGCTCAGTGCTGCCATGACAACTCCATCATTTCACGGCCCCGGCAGTCAGGCCGCGGACGAAGTATTTGCCGCCGAGGAGATAGATCAACAGCGTCGGGAGCGCCGCGATGATCACTGCGGCGCTCTGCACGCCATGCTGCGGGATGTCTGCAACGGCGGCGGACAGCGCGATGAGAGCGGCGGTGACGGGCTGCTGCTGGCCGCTCGTGAACGTCACGCCATAGAGGAACTCGTTCCAGATATGCGTGAATTGCCAGATCACGGTGACGACCAGGATCGGCCCCGAGAGCGGCAGGATGATGCGCCAGAAGATGCGGAAGAACCCGGCGCCGTCGATGCGCGCGGCCCTGATCAATTCATGGGGAATGGCGACATAATAGTTGCGGCAGAACAGCGTGGTGAAGGAGAGCCCCTGGATGGTGTGGATCAGGACGAGGCCGGCGAGCGTGTTGATGAGGCCGATGTCGCGCAGCACGATGGTCCAGGGCAGCAGGCGCATCTGCTGGGGAAGGAACAGGCCCAGCGTCACGATGCCGTAGATCCAGGTGTCGCCGCGAAAACGCCAGAGCGACACGGCGTAGCCGGCGATCGCACCGAGCAGGGTCGAGAAGATCGTCGCAGGGATGGTGATGAGCGCAGAGTTCAGCATGTACGGCCGGATGCCGGCGCAGGTCTCGGCGACGCAGAAGCCGCTCCAGGCCGTCAGATAGTTGCTCCAGGCCCAATGCTGCGGCCAGCCGATCATCGAGCCCTGCGCGATCTCCTCGTTGCTGCGGAGCGAGTTCAGCACGACGACGGCGAGGGGCGCGAGCCATGCTGCCGCGATCAGCAGGACGACGAGGTAGATCAGAATCCGGCTCGGTGCGAAGGAGCTC
Organism: Bradyrhizobium sp. SZCCT0148; assembly: GCF_018129985.1. Classification (GTDB taxonomy): domain Bacteria; phylum Pseudomonadota; class Alphaproteobacteria; order Rhizobiales; family Xanthobacteraceae; genus Bradyrhizobium; species Bradyrhizobium japonicum_H. Next base: position 76,047 of record NZ_JAFCKT010000009.1, on the reverse strand, counting down.
TCACGCATGGGCGGCCCGCCGTCGCTGGATATAGCGCCACGCTGCATAGGGCAGCAGCACCGCGAGCAGAATGAGCAGCATGAGCACTGCCGCCGCCGCGCCGCGGCCGAGCAGGCTGCGCTGGAACATCAGGTCGTAGACGACGAGTGCCGGCAGTTGGGTGGCGATACCCGGGCCGCCATTGGTGAGCGCGCGGACGAGATCGAACGTCGAAATCGCGAACTGCAACTGGATCACGACGACGGTGATGGTGATCGGCCAAAGAGAAGGCAGAATGATGCGCCGGTAGATTCGAACGGGCCCGGCGCCGTCGATCTGCGCCGCCTTGATGATGTCGGCGTCGACGGAGCGGAGGCCAGCAAGGAACAGCGCCATGGCGAAGCCCGAGGATTGCCAGATCGCAGCGATCACGATGGTCCAGATCGCCATGTCGCGGTCGATCAGCCAGTCGAACTTGAAGGAGGTCCAGCCGAGGTCGTGGACCAGCTTCTGGATTCCGAGGCCGGGATTGAGCAGCCAGCTCCAGACCGTGCCGGTGACCACGAACGACACCGCGAGGGGGTAGAGAAAGATGGATCGCAGCACGTTCTCGCCGCGAATGCGCTGGTCGAGCAGGATCGCGAGGGCGAGGCCGGTCACCAGACTTAGCAGCACGAAGCTGCTGCCGAACAGCAGCAAATTGTCGAAGGCAATCTGCCAGTTCCGCGATGCCGCGACGGCCGAATAGTTGCGCAACCCCACCCAGCCGGAAACTGGAACGAGCGTGGACGGCGTGAACGAGATCCAGATCGTCCACAGCGAGAACGACACGAGGTGCGCGGCGGACAGCAGCAGCGGCACCCAGATCATCAGGTATTCGGGCAGCCGGCGCACCCATTCGGGAAGCGCCGGCCGGTCCGGTCTGATCGAGACGGCATTGGTCAACGTGCGCCCTCGACGGCCTCGGCGAGACGGGTGGCTGCCTGCTCGGGCTTGATCGTCTTGTCCTTCACGTACTCCGTGATGACGTCGATCATCGCGGCCGTCATGCCATTTTCCTGCGCCATGTTGTGCGCCATGCTCAGAAGGGCTTGATTGCTTGCGATAGCGCTCTTCAGGGCGGCCGAGGTCGTTCGTTGCCCTTCGGACCAGCCTTCGCCGGACAGATCGACATCGGTGCGGACCGGGATCGATCCCGTGATCTGCGAGTACATCGTCTGGATCGCGGGATCCATGACGAGCTGGGCCATCAGCGTCTGGCCCGCTTGCAGGTCTGCCTCCTTGCGCTGCCAGAAGATGAAGGCGTCGGCGTTCAACAGGAAGACCGGCTTGCCATTGTCGGTCGGGCCCGGCGCGATCGTGAAGTCCTCGAACTTGAATCCGGCGTTGCGCAATACGCCCTGCGCCCAGCCGCCCATGATCATCATGCCCATGTCGCCGTCGACGAAGCGCTTGAGGTTGGTCGAGAAGTGCTGGGCGCCGACGTTGGGATCCATCCAGTCGGCGATCCTGCGCACCTGCGCGAACGCAGCCTTGATCTCGGGGCCGGCCAGGGCCTTCTTCTCGAGATTCATGATGGCCGCGCGGTATGCGAGTGGACTGATGCCGGCGAGGGCGGCCTCGAATTTTTGTCCGTCGTCCGGGCGGGTTCCGCCGTTGGCGATGGGCGAGGCGACACCGCCCGCTTTCATCTTCTCCGCGAGCTCGTTGAAGTCAGCCCAGGTGACGGGGATCTTGTCCGCCTTGGCCTTGTCCATCGCGCGCTTGGACAGGAACAGCATGTTGGTGCTGTAGACCTGCAACGGCAGGGCGATCCACTTGCCGGCCGGCTTGTGCAGTTTCGCAAGGTCCGGAGCGACGACCTTCTCGTAGCCGGCGGCGGCGACCACGGCGTCGAGATCGACAGTCGGGGCGATCTTCGACCAGGCCGCAATCTCGGGACCCTTGAGCTGCGAGCAGGCCGGGGGATCGCCAGCCATGATCTGAGCGCGCAGCTTGTTCATCATCTCGGTGGTGAACCCTGGCACGGGCGAGTGCTGCCAAATCCCGCCTTTCTCCTCGAACTTCTTGCCGAGCGCGGTGATGGCCGCCCCGTCGCTGCCCGCGGACCATTGCGAGATCGCAGTCAGGCGAGGCTTGACCGCGCCTTGCGCGCGGGCAAAGGCCGGCAGTGCGAGCGCGGCGGCGGATCCAGCGAGCAGTCGGCGCCTTGTTGTCGTGATCGGCATGGCAGTTCCTCCCGGTGTGAATTCTCTTGCGCGTGAGCCGCGCAGCTTCAGGCCATCTCAGGCGGCCTCCGTCGAGGCGGCCGGCATGCCGCCGCGGCAGGCGAGGCAGAACGCGGCGAAGGCGAGTGCTGCCCTGGGATCATTGCCGTTCGACGGCGGCACGAAGGCCAGCGACACCCGCGCATGATCGCGGCCGCCGAGCAGGCAGGCATCGACGCCGTCGACCAGCGCTTTCCGATCGCTGTCCGCAAGGAGCGAGGGCCAGCCGGAGATGGCGACGCCGTGGCAGGGCTTGACGTTCAGCGTGTTGCCGATCGCGAGCCCAAGGCGATACAGGCGATGCCGCAGCTCCTGGCGCACGCGCGAGGAGATCGGGATCGCGGCGACCCAATCGTTGCCGAGCTGGAGCAAGTCCGGCTCGGGCACGCCGAGCAGCTCGGCCAGTGCCGGAAGCGACGTGAAGGCCTCGACACAGCCGATGTGGCCGCAGCGACAGCGCGGTCCGCCTTCGCCAAACACCATGTGACCGAGTTCGATCGGCTGGAGCGTGTCGGTCTCGACAGGATCACCCATCCATGCGCCCGCAACGCCATGGCTCACAAAGACGAACAGGTGCGTGTCACTGAACGGATAGTTTTCCGTGCGGCAACGATGGAATGTGGCGTGCGCAACGACTGAATTGGTGAACTCGACGGGCACGCCGGCGAACATCTCGCCGAACATGTCGCTGATGCGCCCGACGTCACAGGGAATGATGGGGTTGACCGAGGCGCTCAGCCGGCCAAGGCCCGGAACAGAGACGCCGACCTGCGAGAGGACGACGCGGCGGCGCCGCGTCCAGTCGCGCAACAATGTCATCGCTTCGCGAAACACCCGGCCGACGGTCTCGGCGGTCGGCGTCTTCGGCAGCTTCATGCGCTCGGCGTAGTGCAATTCGCCCGACAGGCCGCCGACGCCGAAGCCGAGGTGCTGCGCCGTCAACTCGAAGGCCGCGAGCGCGACCGAGCCGTCCAGCGACACCAGGCCGGTCGGGCCGCCGACGTAGGGGGCAGGGCGCCGCACTTCCTCGATCAGGCCTTCGGCTTTCAGGTCAAGCAGGATACGCGACAGGCTCGCTTCCGACAGGCGCACGGCCTTCGCCAGCGGCGGGCGGAACGAGCCGCCCGACTGAAGCAGATGAGTCAAAATGGCAGCACGTGTCTGCCGCCGACTTCTCGGCTGCTCCGGCATTTCCATCCCTGGCGTCATTCTTACTTAGAGTAAGAATTTGCGCGCGGAGGGCTCTGACTGTCAAGGCGTTTGCGGCCGCAACCGCGGACTTGTTGTTGTGCGCGGCAGCAAGTGTGTGACGACTCGATTGGTCCATCGACACAAACGAAAACGGCGCCATCCTGCGATGGCGCCGTTGCGAAAGCCGTATCGGCTTGGAGCTTACTTGCGGTCCTTGATCGCCACGTAGTCGCGGCGGGTGACGCCGGTGTAGAGCTGGCGGGGACGGCCGATCTTCTGCTGCGGGTCCTCGATCATCTCGCTCCACTGGCTGATCCAGCCGACGGTGCGGGCGACCGCGAACAGCACGGTGAACATCGAGACCGGGAAGCCCATCGCCTTCAGCGTGATGCCCGAATAGAAGTCGACGTTCGGGTACAGCTTGCGGTCGATGAAGTACTGGTCGCTGAGCGCGATCTTCTCGAGCTCGAGCGCCACCTTCAGCATCGGATCGTCGCCATGGCCGGTCTCCTTGAGCACGGCGTGACACATCTTCTGCATGATCTTGGCGCGCGGATCGTAGTTCTTGTAGACGCGATGACCGAAGCCCATCAGGCGGACTTCGGAGTTCTTGTCCTTCACCTTGGCGATGAATTCGGGAATCTTGTCCACGGTGCCGATTTCAGCGAGCATCGCCAGCGCTGCTTCGTTGGCGCCGCCATGCGCCGGGCCCCAGAGGCAGGCGATGCCGGCGGCGATGCAGGCGAACGGGTTGGCGCCCGAGGAGCCGGCGATACGCACAGTCGAGGTCGAGGCGTTCTGCTCGTGGTCGGCGTGCAGGATGAAGATCTTGTCCAGCGCGTCGGCGAGCACCGGGTTGATCTTGTAGTCCTCGCACGGCACGGCGAAGCACATGTTGAGGAAGTTCTCGGAGAACGACAGCGAGTTCTTCGGATACACGAAGGGCTGGCCGACCGTGTACTTGTAGGCCATCGCCGCCAGCGTCGGGATCTTCGCGATCATGCGCATGGACGCGATCATGCGCTGCTTGGGATCGTTGATGTCGGTCGAGTCGTGATAGAACGCGGCGAGCGCGCCGACGGAGGCCACCATCACTGCCATCGGATGGGCGTCGCGGCGGAAGCCCTGGAAGAAGCGGGCCATCTGCTCGTGCACCATCGTGTGATGGATCACGCGGTCGTCGAAATCCTTCTTCTGCGCGGCGGTCGGCAGGTCCCCGTAGAGCAGGAGATAGCAGGTCTCCAGGAAGTCGCCGTTCTCGGCGAGTTGCTCGATCGGGTAGCCCCGGTACTCCAGCACGCCAGCGTCGCCGTCGATGTAGGTGATCTTGGACTGGCAGCTCGCGGTGGAGGTGAAGCCGGGATCGTAGGTGAACAGGCCGGACTGGCCGTAGAGCTTGCCGATATCGATGACATCAGGCCCGACGCTGCCGCTATGGATCGGGAGATCGTAGTTCTTGTTTCCGACCGTCAGAGTAGCGGTCTTATTGCTTGATTTTGCGTCCATCAGAGGTCCCCGATGTATGGTGAAACGGGCCGGAGCCGGAGGCCCCTTTGAGAGATGATGGGGCAGGCCGGATGTTCCAGAAGTACGGAGGAGATGGGTATATTATTGCTGTGTGCGCTGCAAGATCACCCCACGCATGCTCGACTTACGTCGTAGACTGATCCTTAAGCCGGCCGAGGCTTTCCTGGCGTCCCAGGACGTCCAAAACCTCAAATATACCAGGCGACGTCGTCCGCCCGGTCAGCGCGGCCCGCAAGGGTTGGGCGACCGCGCCGAGCTTGAGGCCGTTTTCCTCGGCAAAAGCACGCAGCGCGGCTTCGGTGGCGGCGCCGCTCCACGTCTCGACTTTCTCCAGCGCGGAATGTAGCTGGCCGATCAGCTTGCGGTTCTCCGGCGTCAGCAGCGCTTGCGCCTTGGGATCGAGCTCCAGCGGCCGGTCGGCGAAGATGAAATAGGCGCTGTCGATCAGCTCGATCAGCGTCTTGGCGCGCTCCTTCAGGGCCGGCATGGCCTTGAGAAGCTGGGCGCGCGTGGTGTCGTTCAACTTGGCCTTAAGCTCGTCGCGCGCGGGCACGACATGGTCGAGCACGTCCTCGAACATCTTCACGAGTGATTGATCGTCGGCGTGGCGGATGTAGTGGCCGTTGAGGTTTTCCAGCTTGGCGAAATCGAACCGGGCGGCGGCGCGGCCGACGCTGGCGAGGTCGAACGCCGCGATCATCTCCTCGGTCGAGAAGATCTCCTGGTCGCCATGGCTCCAGCCGAGCCGGACGAGGTAATTGCGTAGCGCGGCCGGCAGATATCCCATGGCGCGGTAGGCGTCGACGCCGAGCGCCCCGTGACGCTTGGAGAGCTTCGAGCCGTCCGGGCCGTGGATGAGCGGGATGTGGGACATGTTCGGCAGCGCCCAGCCCATCGCATCGTAGATCTGCTTCTGGCGCGCGGCGTTGATCAGATGATCGTCGCCGCGAATGACGTGGGTGACGCCCATGTCATGGTCGTCCACCACCACCGCGAGCATGTAAGTGGGATTGCCATCGCCGCGCAGCAGCACGAGATCGTCGAGATTTTCGTTCTGCCAGACCACGCGGCCCTGCACCTGGTCCTCGATCACGGTCTCGCCGGTTTGCGGCGCGCGGAGCCGGATCGTCGGCTTGACGCCGGACGGGGCTGTCGCGGGATCGCGGTCACGCCACAGGCCGTCATAGAGGCGGGTGCGGCCTTCCGCGCGCGCCTTCTCTCGCATGGCAGTCAGCTCCTCGGCGGTGGCGTAGCAGCGGTAGGCCTTGCCGTCGGCGAGCAGCTGTTCGGCAACCTCGCGGTGGCGCGCGGCGCGGCTGAACTGGTAGATGACCTCGCCGTCCCAGCCGAGATCGAGCCATTTCAGGCCGTCGAGGATGGCGCCGATCGCCGCCTCGGTGGAGCGCTCCCGATCGGTGTCCTCGATCCGCAGCAGCATCTTGCCGCCGTGCTTCTTCGCATAGAGCCAGTTGAACAGCGCCGTGCGGGCGCCCCCGATATGGAGGAAGCCGGTCGGGGAGGGAGCAAAGCGGGTGACGACGGGGGAGGTCATTCTTGGCAGGGCCTATGCATTGGGAGCGGTGGTATATATCAGGACCCGAGCATAACTAAAGCCCGGCGGCACTTCCCTTAAACCCTTGGCTCAGCCACGCGAATTTGGCAGAAGGACCGCTGATTTCCCTACAGGATTTTCGTAATGACAGAACCGGTGGCGAACGAGGTTGGGCGCGATTTCATTCGTGACATCATCCAGGCCGACCTCGATCAGGCCAAGTACAAGGAGATCGTGACCCGGTTCCCGCCGGAGCCGAACGGCTATCTCCATATCGGCCACGCCAAGTCGATCGCGCTCAATTTCGGCATCGCCCAGGAGTTTCCGGGCCGCTGCCATCTGCGCTTCGACGATACCAATCCGGTCAAGGAAGAGCAGGAATATATCGATTCCATCCAGGCCGACGTGCGCTGGCTCGGCTTCGACTGGGGCGAGAACCTGTTCTTCGCCTCGGACTATTTCGACCGCCTGTACGAATGGGCGGAGCAACTGATCCGCGACGGGCTCGCCTATGTCGATGACCAGTCCCAGGAAGAGATCCGCCTGGCGCGCGGCACGCTGACCGAGCCCGGCAAGAACTCGCCGTTCCGCGATCGCAGCGTTGACGAAAACCTCGACCTGTTCCGGCGGATGAAGGCCGGCGAATTCCCGAACGGCGCACGCGTGCTGCGGGCCAAGATTGACATGTCCTCGGGCAACATCAATCTGCGCGACCCTGTGCTCTACCGCATCCTGCACGCGCATCATCCGCGCACCGGCACCAAGTGGCACATCTATCCGAGCTACGATTATGCCCACGGCCAGTCGGATGCGATCGAGGGCATCACGCATTCGATCTGCACGCTGGAGTTCGAGGACCACCGACCGCTCTACGACTGGTTCATCGAGAAGCTGCCGGTGCCGTCCAAGCCGCATCAGTATGAGTTCGCGCGGCTCAATTTGACCTACACACTGCTGTCCAAGCGCGTTCTGACCCAGCTCGTGCGCGACGGCCATGTCGCCGGCTGGGACGATCCGCGCATGCCGACCATGGCGGGCATGCGCCGCCGCGGCGTGCCGCCGGCCGCTTTACGCGAATTCGTCAAGCGCATCGGCGTTGCCAAGGCCAACAGCGTGGTCGACGTCGGCATGCTCGAGTTCTGCATCCGCGAGGAGCTGAACCGCACGTCGCAGCGGCGGATGGGCGTGCTGCGACCGCTGAAGGTGGTGATCGAGAACTATCCGGAAGGGCAGACCGAAGAGCTCGAGGCGATCAACCATCCGGACGACCCCTCGGCGGGCACGCGGAAAATCACGTTCGGCCGCGAGCTCTATATCGAGCACGACGACTTCATGGAGAACCCGCCGAAGAAGTTCTTCCGCCTGTCGCCGGGCAACGAGGTGCGGCTGCGCTACGCCTATTTCGTCAAGTGCACCGGCGTGATCAAGAGCGACAAGGGCGAAGTGGTCGAGCTGCGCTGCACCTACGATCCCGCGACCAAGGGCGGCAATGCGCCCGATGGCCGCAAGGTGAAGGCGACCATGCACTGGCTGCCGGCGGCGACGTCCGTGCCTGCGGAAATCCGCATCTACAACCAGCTGTTCGCCAATCCGAGCCCGGACGCAGCAAACTTCGCGGCCGATCTCAACCCGAACTCGCTGGAGATCCTGCCTGACGCGCGGATCGAAGCATCGGTGGCGGAAAGCAACTCGACCGAGCCGATGCAGTTCGAGCGCCAGGGTTACTTCGTGCGCGACAAGGACTCCACGCCCGGCAAGCCGGTGTTCTCGCGCACCATCGGCCTGCGCGACACGTTCGCGAAGGAAGTCGCGAAGGGCTGATCACATGAGCAATGAAGCCGACGCCATCGTTTCCACCATCATCGCGAAATGGTGCGCCGGCTTCGCGGCCCTCGACGCGGCCGCGCTGTCGTCGCTCTATTCGAACAACGCGTTCTTCTTCGGCTCCAACCCGACGCTGTATCGGGGCAGGGATGGCGTCGCGGATTATTTCAACGGCCTGCCGCGCTGGCGCAAGCCGAGTGCCGTGTTCTCCGACGTGAACGCAGCGCAAGCCGGCCCCGATCTGATCAACATGGCCGCGACCATCACGTTCGACCTCGCCGGCGAGCGGGATGAACTCGTCGTCAAGATGAGCTGGGTCATCGTCCGTGAGGACGGCGATTGGAAGATCGTCAATCACCACGCTTCAGCGAAGGCGCCGCTGATCTAGCGGTCGTTCGATCGTGCTCGTCATTCCGGGCGCGCCACTTGGCGCGAGCTGTGATGCGCGATCGCGCATCATAGCTCGCGACTTCGTCGCGCTCCGGAATGGCGATTGAAACGAACGTCGGCTCGCCGCGTTGGCGTGGATACCAACAAGGATCCAACCATGAACATCGCAGAGCATATGGAAGTCATCGGCGCCGACGGCGTGCATGTCGGTACCGTCGACAAGGTCGAAGGCCATCGCATCAAGCTGACCAAGAAGGACAGCGGCGAGGGCAGCCACAAGGGCCACCATCACTTCATCGACAAGGGCCTCGTCGCCGGCGTCGAGGGCAACAAGGTGCGGCTGTCCGCCAACGCCGACGTGGCCGTGACCATGGAAGAGGAAAAGTAGGGCACGGCTTTCCTCGTTCCTGATTTGTGCCGCTATTCGGTTAGCCGCACGTTCCGGTAGCCTCCGCGACAGTCGCGTCGTGTAGGGTGCGGGGATATGGCGGAGCCGGGCCGGCCAGTACGGTCCCAGGGAGTTGCCGGGACGTGGCCGGTCGGCCGTCCTGCACCGGCCGGCGGCTTCGCGCCGGCGGTCTTTGGCGCTTGGCCGGCCATCGTCGAGACGCTACGCGCTTGGGCCCGCGCCGAGGCCGGCGCGGGGCGACTATTGCCGTGGGTGCCTGTCGCCTTCGGCGGCGGCATCGCGCTCTATTTCTCTGCAGATCATGAGCCGGTGCTGTGGGTTGTTGCCACGACGGCGATCGCCTTCCTGTTCGGCGCCATCCTGCTGCGGCGCAGCCGGCTGTTTGTGGCTGCGATCATGATCGCGGCGGTCGCTTCCGGCTTTGCCGTGGCAACCTGGAAGACGGCGCGCATTGCCCACCCTGTGCTGGCCAAGCCGCTCTATTCGGTATCGCTGTCCGGTTTCGTCGAGGCTCGCGACATCCGCGAGCGCACCGATCGTTTCGTGCTGCGCGTCACCGCGATGGAGGCCCAGCGCAGCGAAGTCAAGCTGGAGCGCGTCCGCCTGTCGGTGCGCAAGGGTACCGCGCCCGAGGTCGGCAGCTTCGTGCAGCTCAAAGCGCGGCTGATGCCGCCGCTCTCGCCGGTACGCCCCGGCAGCTACGATTTTTCGCGCGACATGTTCTTTCAGGGCATCGGTGCCTCCGGCTTCGTGATGGGTGCGATCACCGCTACGATCCCGCCCGATGCCGGCGGCCTGCGGCTGCGTTATGCGGCCTTCATGCAGGGCCTGCGCGATGCGATCGACACCCGCATCCGCGCCACGCTCGAGGGCGACAACCGCGCGATCGCGACAGCGCTGCTCACCGGGCGGCGCGATGCGATTTCCACGCCCGTCAACGACGCAATGTTCATCTCGGGGCTCGGGCACGTGCTCTCGATCTCCGGCTATCACATGGCAGTGGTCGCCGGCGTCGTCTTCTTTGCGGTGCGCGCTCTGCTGGCCTTGATCCCGGGGCTGGCGGCCGGCTTCGCCATCAAGAAATGGTCGGCCGCGGCGGCGCTGGTCGCGGCTGCGTTCTATCTGCTGCTGTCCGGTGCGGAGGTCGCGACGCAACGATCGTTCTTCATGACGGCGGTGGTGCTGATCGCGGTGATGGTCGATCGCCGCGCCATCACGTTCCGCACACTCGCGGTGGCTGCGCTGATCGTGCTCGCAGTCGCGCCGGAAGCGCTGGTGCATCCGAGTTTTCAGATGTCGGCGGCTTAGCCTTGATGATCTGGCGATGCATCATCAACCAATTGTAATTACGCGATTTTTCCGAATCTTCATGCGTATTTGGCAGTACGAAGACTGAACGAAAGTATCCTAAGTAAGCCGTAGGAGACCTAGACTCCCGGAAAAAGTCCCGGAATAGGTTCGCGTCCTGTTCAGGGTCAGAGGCCATCTGAGGTTTGTATCTGCCGCCTCTAGACCGGGGCAGCGCCCGTCTGCCACAACTAGCCCTAGAAGGGGGACGGCGGAAATGGGCGAGCCTCGAAAAGAGCGCGGATTATTTGGGTTGGTGGCGTCCAATTTGGACACTATCGCCGCCGTGGTTAAGTTCGTCCTCCCTGCATCATTTACCGGTGCAGTGGTGGGCTGGGCGACTTGGTTCGCAGGATTATTCCAACAGTACGCGCCCGCCTCATGGGTTATAGCCGGCGTATTAGGCGCATGGTTCGGCGCCGGGATCATTGTTCTTGCCGCCATCGCCAGGGAGAAGCTTCAGCTAATCAAATTCCGTAACAACGTGTTCGCGGCGTCCCAAATAAATCCGCTTGACCAAATGTTCACGGGAAGGAGATTGCGCCTAGTAGACCTAGCCCCGCCCGTTGGCGCTTTCATCGATAATAAAACTTTTACCGACTGCGAATTTATCGGACCCGCAAACGTCATGTTCCAAGGATGCAATTTTCTTGGAAGCGGCGGCGAAGTTGTCGATGGAATCGTTATCAAGCCCGGATTTCTGCCGAGCAATGGATTTGGTTTTAGGAATTGCACGTTCACCAGATGCAAGTTCTATCTGATGACCTTTATGGTCCCAGAGCCTGACTTTGCTTTCTTCAATACCACTCATGCAGGCTTGAATTGGATCACTGAAAAGCCAGACGAGCCATCGCTGCGATTGCCCCCGGTGACGCCCGAAAAACCAAAATAAATGGCTGAGGCGATTAAGGCTGGTGCTTCTGTTTTGTTAGATCGGTTGGATGGACTTGATCTAGGTGGTCACTTCTCTTCCCAACGGTTGGCAGAAGAGGTCTATCGGGCCATGGCATTGATTCGCTGTTTGGGCGACCTTGACCCATGAGCGCCAATGTTGCTTCGGCCGCGAAGCGGCGAAGGACAACGAAGCATCCCTCGTACCACTCGAATTCGGTGAAGATGTCTTTGCCTTGTAGTTTCGAGGCGTTCGGGTTGCCGTGCATGGTGTACGGCCCGATCTGCGGCGTGGCTCCAATAAAGCTGAACACCGGCGCGTGAATGGCGCTGTTCCGATTGTCGGTCAGGCTGTTCACCTTCTTGAGTATCCACTCAATATCCTCTTTCGCTTTGGGAAAGTCATCTGACCACTCGGAGTCTGCGGCGGCCACTTCCAAGGCTGCTTGCAACAGGTCGCGTTGGCTGCGGTCGCTCTTCAGAGCGTGCCAAAGACCCATGCCCATAGAATCATCCAGTCCTGTGATCATGCAGAACAGCAAGCCAAGTTGTTCTTGCATGTGGTTCCAGGAATGAGCCACCTTTCCCAAGGCGAGCATGTAGGGCTCGAGGGCGGCCTTCGCCGCTGCTATTTCCTTTTCGGTTGGTAGTTTTGCCATTTCGAAAAACCTGACGATCAGTACGTCCAGAATGAAGCGCCAAGCGTTTCGAGGCTGCACTACGTGGCAGCTCAGAGCGCTTCAATAGCCCGTTGAAGGAAGTCAAAACCAAGAAAAAAGAAATGAGCAACAAAACTGTTCGCCGACCGTTAAAGAATCGGGTTTAAGGAAATGCGGGGTGGGGACGAACCCCACACCCGCCAAACCTCAGAGGTTACCTCTTCGTCGGTTTAGTTTTGATCGTCTGCACAATCGCAGTCTTTCTGTTTGCACCAGATTGAGCTGCTTTTACCGGCATGAATTTGCCGGTGACTGCCGAGCGACCAATTTTACGCGTTGCCATGTCACATCACTTCCTTTCCCGGGCCGGTTGCCCGCCGTTTCAGGCTTGGGCTGGGAAGGGTTGCAGAGGTGATTCGCCACACGTAAGACCAATCTACCCTGAGTCTCAAAGTCCGCGCGAATCATTTCGCGCGGACGTCACTTTCCCACCAAGATCCTTCCCAGGCCACCTTCGCGGCCCTTCGCACCCGTTCCCACCTATGTGCTGCACTCCCCCTTATTTATCCCCCGAGCCGCGAAGGCGGCGCCGGCCCTCGAAGGCCGGACTCGCTTCGGCGGCGGTCGGCTGAACCCCACGAGCGCGATAAACCAAAGATACGCTAATTAGATTTTGCTTATCTAAGGTTGCAAAGTTGATTGTAGTTGAGTCTTGCTTGCAACCTCAAACATGAGGTATGGCCATCCTCATGTCCTTCGATCAATACATGATGATGCACGCGGTTACCGCCATCGAGAAGAAGGGCGACAAGCCGAACGTCGCGCCCCTTGTTGAGTGGTTGCGAAAAGGGCGCTCACTTGATCCTAGCGTGCGCCGATGGCTGATCGCCCTGTTAACGACTGGCTGGCACGGCACCCAGTTAGTTCTGAGGTGGAAGAAGGGTGGGCGTGGCGTTCCATGGAGCACGCTAAAGAAGCACATTGAGGCACACGAACATTACGAAGCCCTGTGCGCGCGCAGGGTTGATCAGAACTTCGCCAGTAGGATTGCAATCGAGCTTGGCGGGAGAACCCGGATCGAACGGCGCGGGACCAGCATTACACATGTCATCGAGATTGCCCGGCGTCACAAGCCCCTGCGGCTCACCTTAGGGAAGCTGCCGAAGAAAGCCGACGCTCTCACCATCACCAGTAAGAAGTTCAGTGTGCCTGAGCCGACGTTATTGAAGGCATTCTATCGCATTGACGAAGCACGACGAATTTCCTGACCACTGAACCACGTTATCGTTTGGTCAATTTCTATTCTCTGAACTCGGTAAAAACCGGGTGTTGGAAGCGATCTCCGTCGCGCGCCAACTGACAGAGAAAGAGAATGATGACCAATATTGATTTCGATGCGAACAATGCGGCGTACAACGATGCCGCTGATGTTGCTCAAGATGAGAGGCACGAACAAGAGGACGACTTAAACAGCAAGCGGGATAGGTTCCCCTCCGGCGCCGTCGCGGTTCAGAACCGTTACGGCCGCATCATCGATCACGATACCGTAGTGCCGGTGCCCACTGATGCTGAGACCATTGACCTCGATAAGCCTGATGTCGAGCCGAAAGCTAAAGACACAGGACGCAAGCTTCTACGGCTTTCCGGCGATGACGAAGCGCGACATCAAATCAAAGCCAAGCTGGCCGCAGCGCGTCAACTATTCGATATGAGTGTGCTGAAAAAGGAAAAGCAGAAGGACTCCATCATCCCTGCCAACGACAACGAACCCGCTCCAAACTGGTTGCTTCTAGAGGCTATCAATCGGATTAAAGATTTGCCCGAGCGCGTCCGAAGGAAGGATACCGCACTTTATCTCCGCGAACTGGTGGACACTGCCGGAAGCGATGCACTTGGGTTGTCAGTTCATCGACCGGGCGGAGCGCCAAGCGTGGATCATGATGTTGATCGATCGTCATCGGGCAAGGTGATATTTCATAATGGCCAGACGCTTGATCGCAAGTGGCGGGAGTATAGCCAAAAGAATGGCGAGTCGGACGCGAAGCGCTTTGATGGTTCGCTGCGAACAAGCAAACGTTCGGCCCCAGTAGGTGGCGGCTTCAATGTGGTTCGTGACGACCTATTCGTGCAGCGCCTGTTTGATGCGCAAACCGAGCTTGAAGACATCGCAGCCGTCGTCGGTCCATTGTGGCTGCCCTTGATTGATGCTGTATGCAACAATGCTGGCTTCACCGACATTGCTGCGCAGTTAGGTTACAGCCAATCGGCGGTTGGCTCCTGCATCGTGATGCTCGCGCTGGACGTGGCGGCCAAGCATATCGAAGCGTACCACGCTGCGACCACCTTCCGCGACTTCGTGGAGTCGCACGGTCTGCCGGTCGCGGCACGGCGGTACAGGCGGGCGGTTGCTGATGACGGAACTCTGAAGTTGGCTGCCTAACGGCGCCACTTACAAGCCACGCCGCTTCTCACGGACAGATAGAGGAAGGGCAATCCAGGCGGTTCGTAATCGCCCGGATAGCCGTGGCTTGCAAGCCACGGCTCGCCCCGGTCCTGATAGTAGAACCCACTTTAGAAAGGCACTCGTTGTGATCTACGGATCAACCATACTTCGCGCCGTTGCACAGCGCACCGGTTTCAACTTTAAGCATGTCGAAAGCACCGCATGCCCTATCGTCCAATCCGGCGCTTGGCCGACAGACCCGTCTAAGGCTGTTGCGCTCTTGTTGTTAGCGTTACCCTTAAAAGCCAAGCCAAAAGAGGTCGCGCCCCTTGCTGCATCCTATTTCAACTTGTCCGCCGATGGATATGGCACCGCGGGCGAGTTGATCGGGCGCATGCTCGATAGCTTCATCAACCGTGCCCACACCGATTTTTCGGCATGGGCTTACCGCAGTCGTATTGAGGTCTATGCCACCGCAACACCGGCGGTGACGATCACGACGCCCTGCACAGATGGGCAATTCATTATCGAATACGCAACCCCGAAGTGGCGCGACTCAACGGTACGGCACAGCAATATTCTCTCGGGGAAGGCGCTCTTCGATATCGCGGCGGATATTTCCATGAAGGTCGCCGCATGACCGGCATACGCTATTCGCTCCCATTGGCTGTGAAATGGTCATCGGCGAGTCAGGCTGGCGAGTTTGTCGGCTATGCCTCGACATTTGGCGGTGAGCCAGACGCTTACGGTGATGTAGTCGCACACGGAGCGTTCGTAGCTACTATCGCGGAGCATAAAGCCAAAGGCACAACCCCCGCCTTGTTGTGGTCGCACGATCAATCGCAGCCCATCGGTGTAATCTCAAAGCTGACGGAAAACGAGCACGGTTTGCTGATGGAAGGGCAGCTCACCCTCGATGTGGGAAGGGCCGCTGAAGCGCACGCTTTGATGAAGGCTGGCGCGCTCGCGTTCAGCATTGGATATCGAACTACAAAGTCAACCGCGTTGGGCAAGGGCATCAAACGGCTTGATTCAGTCAAGCTGTATGAAGTTAGTGCCGTGGCAATCCCCGCCAATAGCAACGCGAAACTCGTTTCGATCAAGACTCAGCCGAGTCTGATCGACCAACACAGCCCGCGCACAATCGAGAAGATCTTGCGGGACGGTGGAATCTCTTGGCGTCTAGCTCGGAAGATCGCTGCTCTGAGCAAGTCGGCACTGAAAGAACGCGAAGTTCTGCTCGCCGATCAACCCCTAACAAAGCGATTGATCGAAGCAACTCGGTCAATCCAGAATCATCTTTCAAAGGAAAATCTTCATGCCCGTTGAGGCAACAAACATTGATACCCCAATTGAAGACGCTATCTCCGAACTTACTGAGGCCGCGACTACGGCGCTTGATCAAGTTAAGACGCTCGGCGACCGGTTGGATAAGATCGAAGCGCGCGCCGGGCGCCCCGGTGCGCCAGCCAACGACAACTTCAGCGTCAAAGCTGCTAACGACAACGATATTGCTGCCGAGAAGAAGGCGCTGGCCGATTATGTTCGGCATAACGCCGAAATCAAAGCCATGTCGGTCGGGTCTGATCCTGACGGCGGCTACGGCGTTACGCCTCAGTTGAGTGCCGATATCCACAGGCGGCTCTATGACCAATCGCCTTTGCGAAAGATTGCTCGGGTTGTTGAGGTTGGCAGCTTCGGCAGCTACGAGGAGCCACAGCAAATTGGCGACGCTGGCGCAACATGGGTTAGCGAGAATCAAACGCGGCCCGCCACAACGACTCCATCGCTTGGCGTCGTGTCGGTCCCGGTAAATGAGATTTACGCAAGTCAGCCGGTGACGCAGCGACTGCTCGACGACTCGCGTTTCGATATGGCCGCGTTTGTGATGGAACGCGCTGCGGACAAGTTCGCACGTTCCGAAGGCACCGCCTTTGTCAGCGGCAATGGCGTGGGGCAGCCGATGGGCTTTCTGACCTACCAGACTGATAGCGCTGCCGACTTCGCGCGTGACTATAAGAAGGTTCAATACGTGCCTTCCGGCAGCGCGGGGGCAGTGACGTTTGATGGTCTGAAGTCGCTTTATTGGACGATGCGTGCTCCGCATCGCGCGAATGCGGCGTGGGTCATGTCGTCTGCAACAGCAAGCCAGCTTGACCGGATTCAAGATGGAACAGGCAACTATATCTGGCGCGACTCGATTGCGGCTGATGTGCCGCCGACTCTTTTGGGAAGGCCGGTCTATTTCTCGGAAGATATGCCCGCCGTTGCTGGCAATGCGTTCCCAATTGCATTTGCAAATTGGAAGGCGGCATACATCGTCTGCGATAAGCCCGGCGTGCGTTGGCTTCGAGACCCATTCTCGTCAAAGCCGAATGTAATTTTTTATGCGTACAAGAGGGTTGGCGGCGGCGTTGCTGATACCGATGCGATCAAGCTTCTGAAGATCGGCACGACGTAATAGGCGGCAAGTCGCGGCCGGATGTACGCCCGACATGCCTAACACGGCCGGGGGGATATAATTCCCTCCGGCGCCAAGGGTTGGAACCGGCCCATAGGTAAACATTCACGAACTCCCGTATCAGGATTCCAATGAGAACCAGAACTCCGACCGCCGTCCTAGAGGCGCGCGGATCATTCAAACGCCACCCCGAACGCGCCCGTGAGCGGGCTGAGGAGCCTCGCCCGGATACGCCCCTTGGCGACCCGCCTAAGGGCCTCAGTGAAGCTGAGAAAGCCGCGTGGAGGGAAATGCAGACTGAAGGCTTCTGGCTTACCAGCGCCGACGGCATGATGGTGGAGATCGCCGCCAATCTGATGAGCCAGCAACGAGCTGGTCAAATCGACAATCCCGCCCGAACCCTCTTGGTCTCTACGCTTATTAAGCTGGGCTTCGGTCCAACAGAGCGGGCAAAGATGAAGGTAATGCCTAAGAGAGAGGAGGCGAACCCATTTGCAGAATTCGTCTAGTCCTTATGCGATCGCGGGCGCTCGGCTGATCGAATGCGGATATCACGCGATCCCTATCGCACCCGGTACAAAAAGACCCGGTGCCTATTCATATGGTCGATGGGGCGGCATGTCGGATTGGCAGCGGTTCTGCTCCCGACGCCCAACCGAAATCGAAATAGGCTTTTGGGCAGCCTGGCCAGATGCCGGAGTCGGGATAGCGCTCGACCAAACGCTGAAATGCATCGATCTTGATACGGACGATCCCGAATTGATGCGCGCTGTTCTTTCGGTGCTGCCGTACAGCGAAGTACGGAAGCGCGGCAGCAAGGGCTTCAGCGCTTTCTATCGTGGCTCACCTGCCATCGTATCCCGACCCTTCAACGTCGGCAAAGACCGGGTGTTAGACCTTTTAGCCGGCGGAAGACAAACGGTAGTCCCTGGTTCTATCCACCCAACCACCGGCACGCCCTATATTTGGCATGGTCCCGACACGTTGGAGAACACGCTGATTGAGCAATTGCCGGAGTTGCCCGATGACGTGGCGCATAAACTTGAGGCGGCTTTAAAGCCATTTGGCTACGTGTCACCAGCGGCGTATCAGGCCGGGGAGGGTGACACGTTGTGGCGTGAGCTTAACGACACCGCCTTGCGCAATTTTGACCGATGGGTGCCCGCCTTATGTCTTCCTGGCACGAGGCGATACGGCAAAGGCTATCGCGCGGTTGCCGCGTGGCGGGAGGTCGAGAACGCAAATCTCTCTTTTCATGTCGATGGCATCAAGGATTGGGGAGCCGATCAGCCGCACACAGCAATTGATGTTGTGATGCTGGTCTTCAACGTCCCGTTTGAAAGCGCAACCGCTTGGCTGGCTGAAAAGCTTGGGTTTGACGCTCTATTGCCGAACCGGGACCTATTCAATGTGTCTGCATTCGCGCAGCGGTGCAGGAATTAATAAGGATGATACATGACTGAGAAGTACGTATGCGAGGCCGCATTGTATGCGAGCTTCAAGAAGACCGCCCGTTGGCGCGATGCCGTTGCACAACAATTCCCAAGCGACCCCCGGAATGCTGCCGCCGCTGAGTTGTTGCGGCAGATGGGTAAAGAAACCAATTTAACTGATCAGCAATGGCGAGTCATTGCACCACATTTCGACAGATCGGAGAGGTGGTCGGAGGCGCTTTCTGCGACGGTCCGTGTGGTCGGCATCCGGCCGGGCTACAATGACTTTCCATCATTCACGTCAAGGCTTATCGAGGCGCTGGTACGATGAAGTGGGGACCTGTCATTGATGCAGAGTTAGCGCGCGATCCCTTGCCGATTATCGATCCGCGCGACTGGCAGGACAAGCCGGTACCGGCCCGAGATTGGCTAGTAGATGGCCTGATCCCTCTTCGGGTTGTAACGCTCAAAGGCGGAGACGGCGGAACAGGCAAAACCCTGGCAGCCCTTCAACTTGCCATTGCTATGTCGCTGAAGCGTGATTGGTTTGGCAAGAAGGTGATGCCCGGACCCGTGCTGATCTTTACCGCCGAAGACGAAGCCGACGAATTGCACCGACGCTTTGCCGCTGTCCTAGCACAGGAGGGCCGTCAGTTTCGCGATCTTGAAGGGGTCACTTTGGTCCCCATGGCAGGATTGGACGCCGTGCTGGCATCGCAGAACCCTTCTGGTGGCATTTCAACCACGGCGCAATTCGACAAGCTGCGGAAGCTGGTTGAACAGCTAAACCCGCGATTGGTGGTGATCGACCCCGCCGCCGATGTATTCGGAGGTGAAGAGAATGCGCGTGCGCAAGTTCGTCAGTTCATGCAGAAGCTCAACAAGCTCGCCCTCGACAACGATTGTGCTGTGTTGCTGTTGGCGCATCCATCATTATCCGGCCTGACTTCGGGGCGAGGCACCTCTGGCAGCACAGCCTGGAGCAATTCCGCGCGCTCGCGCCTTTATCTCGAAATGGACAAAGATGATCCAGACCGCCGCGTGCTGCGCGTCATGAAAGCGAACCACGGCCGTGTTGGCGCAGAGATTACGTTACGATGGAACGATGGCGTTTTCGTGCTCGATCAAGGTGGCGACCGTGCCGCCGACAGCCTTGCCAACCGAGCGGCGGACGATGTGTTCATGAATGTTTTCTGGAAAATGACCTCTGTTGGCGTTCGCTTTAGCCATAAAAGAACTTCCGCAACGTATGCGCCGAAGGAAATAGCGAAGCACCCCAACGCAAAGGGTTACAGCAAAGATAGGATGGCACAGGCAATGCAGCGCTTGTTGGAAGCCGGCACGCTAAAGATTGAAGAGCAGGGGCCGCCGTCGCGGCGGTATGAATACTTAGTGGCAGTAGTCAATTAGATTCAGTAGACATGAATTTATGTCACTTTCGCCTCGCCAATGTCGTGCTGCCCGAGCTTTGCTTGATTGGACCCAGGCGGACCTCGCTAATGCGGCGGCTATTGGGCTTTCGACCGTTAAAGACTTCGAAGGTGAAACGCGTGAGACCAGCCCTGCGAACGTCGCTCGAATGAGGAGCGCGTTTGAACGCGGCGGGATAGAATTTATCCCGCCGCGCGGCGGCAGAGGCGCTGGCTTGCGATACGCAAAATAGCGATGAATCATCGCGCACAGGTCATACTTTTTAGTTGACTCTCGAATAGAGTTTTTGGGAAGCTGAACATGACAGAGGCGTGTTTTCCGCCGACTGCGGCTAATGACAATGAGAGATTGCTAACGCTCGACGAGGCCGCAACGCTTCTAGCAATTTGTAAGCGTACCCTTATGCGGCATGTAATCGCTGGTGAGCTTCCTTGCATTGTGACTGGTGCTGGGGGCGAACGGTTGCAACGGAAAATTCACCGCGCTGATTTGCGGACCTTCATCAGTAAGCGCAGGAGAGTCGAGTGTCCGTCTATAGGCCGGGAAACAAGTCGCCGTACTACCACTGTGATTTCCAGATCGGAGGTCATCGGTTTCACGGCACAACGCAATGCACGTCTAAGCGCGAGGCGGACAAGTTCGAATCTTTAGAGAAAGAAAAAGCTAGGGCGCAGGTTAAGGCGACGAAGCGTTCGCGCACCTCGCTTTTGATAGATGACGTTGCGTCGCGCTTTTGGGATGCGAAAGGGCAGTATGATGCAGACGCCGCGGCAACTGATACCAATCTAGCACGGTTGGTCGATTACTTCGGGAAGGGCACGCCTCTCAGCGACATTGACCATGCGAGCGCGGCTAGATTGGTCGGGTGGCGGCGTGGTCATCGGGTTGCAAGGCGCAAAGACAAACAATGTGCGCCACTAATCGCAAACGCGACCGTGAATCGCTCCACGACGAAAGTTCTTCAACGACTGTTCCAATTCGCAAAAAGTGAGAAAGCCATTCTCGATAGCGAGCCAGATTGGGACGCGTTATTGCTGCCAGAACCAGTAGAGCGCATCCGCGAGTTGCAGGAGGACGAAGCCGTCGCGTTTGATGGTGCAATGCGCGACGACTACGAGCCATTCTTTGACTTTGTAAAGGCCAGCGGCATGCGCCTGAAGGAATGTGTCACGCTTCGTTGGTCGGAAGTGAACTTCGGCACCCGACAAATCGTTCGGATCGGCAAGGGCGGGCGTCGAATTGTGTTTCCCATCACGGATGCCATTCGGGGCATATTGTTCCCGCTTCAGGGGCATCACGCCGAGTTCGTATTCACTTACGTGGCGATCTACGGGAATAGGCGCGTGGGGCGGGTGGCAGGCCAGCGGTACCCCATCACGTACAACGGCACGAAAAGCGCTTGGCAACGCCTGCGAGCCGCTTCTGGCGTGAAAGACTTCCGCTTCCACGACTTTCGGCATGACTTCGGGAGTAAGCTGTTGCGCGACAGTGGAAACTTGAAGCTGGTGCAGAAGGCGATGAACCATCGCGACATTAAGAGCACGCTGCGTTACGCTCATGTTCTTGACGAGGACGTTGCCGAAGCTGTCGAAAGCCTCGCGTTAGTGCGAGAATCCCGGAAAAAGTCCCGGAATGGTAGCTGAAGGCTAGCTAACGATATAGAATCGTTACTGAATTAGCTGGCACATCCCGCCTTCCAGATGTCGTTTGCCGCGACGCTTGGACTGGTTGCGCTGGTGCAGATTGGCATGCCGAACCTGTTTGCCTCGCCCGACCATTCGGCGACTGCACGCGTCGCGATGTGGGGCGGCCGCGAGATCGCGATGCTGTTCCTGGCCTCGCTGATCGCGGGGCTGGCGACCACGCCCTACGCCGCCTTCCACTTCCACCGCGTCACGCCCTACGGCGTTCTCGCCAATCTCGGCGCAATGCCGGTCGTTTCGGCGCTGGTGATGCCGGCCGGGCTGCTCGGCCTGCTCGCGGCGCCGTTCGGGCTCGACGGTGTGTTCTGGTGGCTGATGGGGATCGGCATCGACTGGATGGTCGTGGTCTCGCGCTGGGTGGCGGCATTGCCGGGGGCGGTCGGCCGTATCCCCGCGTTCGGCATCGCGCCGCTGATTGCAGCGAGCCTGGGGATCATCGTGATGGGCCTGTTGCGCACGCCCTTGCGCTGGGGCGGCGCCGTGATGCTGCTGGCCGCCATCGCCTGGGGCCTGTCGGTGCGGCAGCCCGATATCCTGATCGCAGGGGACGGCGAGAGCGTCGCCGTGCGTGGCGGGGACGGGCGCTTGCACCTGATCAGGACGGGCAAGGACAATTTCCTGCTGAAGGAATGGCTGTCTGCCGACGCCGATCCGCGCGATGCCGGCAATGGCGCGCTGGCGAGCGGCATATCGTGCGACGAGTCCGGCTGCGTCACGCCGCTCGCCGACGGTCGGCTGGTCGCGCTGGCTTCGCGCATCGATGCGCTGGCGGATGATTGCAGCCGGGCCGCTCTCGTGGTGACATCACGGTCCGCGCCGCCTGATTGTGCGGCGATGGTGGTGGATCGGCAGCGGCTCATTCGGCAGGGCGCACTGGCACTGACGCAGCACGGCGAGGGCTTTTCGGTTCAGGCGGTGAGGGCGAGGGGCACGAACCGTCCCTGGTCGCCGGCGGCCGCCGGCGAGGGAGACTTCGAAGGAGCACTCATGCCCAGGGCGGCGGCTCCGCGCAGCAAGGATGCGACCCCAGCGGAGGCCGATCTTCAGGCGGAAGACTAAGGTCCCTGTCAGCCGATTGGCAGTCGCGTGACCGTCGGGCGGCTGTCGGCGATGATCTGCGGCTTGCGCTCGCCGACCGGCTGGGTCACCGGCAGCTGCAGCACGGTTGCGCGCTGGCCCTCGACGAGCTGCGTCACCAGCACGGATTTGCCGTCCGGGAATTCGATCGCGTCGTGATGCCGATCGGGAATGTGCGGATCGATCTTGCCGAACTTGCCGACGCGGGAGTTGACGGTGCGCGTCCAGATCCAGCGGTTGTCGTAGCGGACGTTGTCGGCGAAGGCGAGCTCCGTTCCCGGCAGCAGGCAGACCGCGACGGAGAGATCGGCTTCGGAAGCGAAGCCGCGGGTCGAGGTGCCGCGGAATGTTGTCGTGACGATCGTCTCGCCGACTTCTGCGGGGCGCGTCGCGACGGCATGCAGGCTGTAGTCACACATCGGGTGCTCCTCAATGCAGCGATAGCGACCCGCACCTCTTTCGGAGGCGCACGCCCCTATCAGAGTGGAAGCACGTGACGGTCTGCCTGGTTGTAGGCAAATCTGCGGCTCGGATCGGCGAGCCGAGATCACATTATCTTTCCCGACTTCGATAGGAACAAAGTTGGGACGCCTGAATTCCGCGGGCGCGTGTCGGGTGGGCCCGCGAGCGCAGCCTATGCGTTCAACGGATTGATCGGTAGAGGAGAATTGGTGCAATGCTTCTTCCTGGCCGGCCGATGCCGCCACTGCGGAGAAAGGGGCCGGATAGTCTGTGCAATACCAGAAAGACTATCCAGCCGGAGCGGACCATCATCCGCTCCAATCTCTGATCGGCGAGGCCGACCGAAGCCGCGCGCACGAGGGCGCAAGAGACGCCTTGATCGGAGACGTCCGGCGTCAGTACTTCCGGTAAAGCCCGATCAGCTTGCCCTGAATTTTCACCCGGTTCGGCGGCAGGATGCGCACCTCATAGGCGGCATTGGCAGGCTCCAGTGCGATTGATGCGCCACGGCGGCGGAAGCGCTTGAGCGTGGCCTCCTCGTCGTCGATCAGCGCCACGACGATGTCGCCGGTATCGGCGCTCTCGTTGCGCTGGATCAGTGCCATGTCGCCGTCGAGGATGCCGGCCTCGACCATGGAGTCGCCGCGCACTTCGAGCGCGTAATGTTCGCCGGAGCCGAGCATGTCGGGCGGCACGCTGATGGTGTGGCTGCGGGTCTGCAACGCCTCGATCGGGGTGCCGGCCGCGATGCGGCCCATCACGGGCACCGCAACGGGCCGTTCGCCCTCGTCCGCGGACTGGCTGGAGCTCGCGCGTATCTTGCCGAGATTGCCCTCGATGACGCTTGGCGTGAAGCCGCGTCGGCTGCCGGCGGCGGCCTGGAGCTCCGGCAGCTTGATCACTTCGATGGCCCGGGCGCGATTCGGCAGGCGGCGGATGAAGCCGCGCTCCTCGAGCGCGGTGATCAGGCGGTGGATGCCTGACTTCGAGCGCAGGTCGAGCGCATCCTTCATCTCGTCGAAGGACGGCGGCACGCCGCTTTCCTTCAAGCGTTCGCTGATGAACCGCAGAAGCTCGTATTGTTTGCGCGTTAACATCTCGACCAAAGTCCCCCGGTTGATGTCGTTCGATTCCGAGACGATAGTTCAGCGATAAGCCGCTACATGCTCGAAACAAATCATGAACGGACACTATATGTTCGATACATGTTCCGCAACTGCTTAATTTAGCGTGAACAGATCGAAGCGGGCGGAATGCGTGTGGCCGCGCAGGTCAGACCGGGAGTCGGAGCACCTCGCAGGGGCTGCCCGACTCGGCCTTCGGCGCAAACGATGCGCGTACGAGAAGTACCTGTGCCGCAGCGAGATTCGCAAGCAGCGAGGAATCCTGATGGCTGACGGGAAGGGCGACGAGCGTGCCGTCGTCGCGCAGCTCCAGGCGCGCGCGCAAGTAATCCTCGCGCTGGTCGTTGGCACCGAGATCGCGGCCCAGCACGGCGCGCTCGCGATGATGATGAATCACTGAACGGCCCGACAGCGCGCGAATCAGCGGGACCATGAACAGGAACGCGCACACGTAGGACGACACGGGATTGCCGGGCAGGCCGATCACGCCCATCGCCCCCAACCGTCCGTGCATCATCGGCTTGCCGGGCCGCATCGCGATCTTCCAGAATGCCATCGCGATGCCTTCGTCCTTGAGCGCCTGCTGGACCAGGTCGTGGTCGCCGACCGATGCGCCCCCGGTCGTGATCAGGATGTCGGCGCCGCTGTCGCGCGCGCGGCGGATGCCGGCGGTGGTGGCTGCCAGCGTATCGGCGGCAACACCGAGGTCGATGGTCTCGGCGCCCTCGCTGCGGGCGAGCGCGTGGAGGGCGTAGCCGTTGGAATAGACGATCTGGCCGTGCCCGGGTGTGGCGCCCGGCATCACCAGTTCATCACCGGTGGCGAGGATCGCGACCTTCGGGCGGCGGCAGACGGCGAGATGCGGGTAATTCATTGCCGCTGCGAGCGCGAGGTCGCGATCCGTGAGAAGGGTCCCCTTGCGCAAGAGGACGTCACCCTCTCTGAAATCGACGCCGGCGGGGCGGATGTGCCGACCTGCGATCGCAGCTTCCTTGATCGTTATTTCCCTGCCTTCGGCGATCGTGTCCTCCTGGATCACGACCGCGTCTGCGCCGCCTGGGACAACACCGCCCGTGAAGATCCGCACGGCTTCGCCAGCGCCGACCTGTCCGGTGAACGGACGGCCGGCTGCGACCTCACCGATGACAGTCAACCTGGAATCGATCGCGGCCGCGTCGGCCGCGCGCACGGCGTAGCCGTCCATCGCCGACATGGCTTGAGGCGGCTGCGTACGCCGCGCGGCGACGTCACGCGCGAGTACCCTGTGGTGGGCTTCGTCGAGCGGAACCATCTGTTCAGGCAGCGGCTCAACGCCCGCCAGCACCGCGGCAAGGGCGTCGGAAACCGGCATCAGGGCCACGGCGAAACTCCTGCTCGGCGTTCGGACGAAATGTTCCGCCAGTCTTCTAGCCGAGCGCGGAGGAGGAGGCAAAATTGCGGAGGCGGACAACCATTCTGCTGCTTGCAGCCCGAATCGACGGCGGGCTCAGGTTTGGCGTCATACCCTTAAACGATGAGACCCGTGGCGGGAGGGGCCGTCCGAGGATGAGAATGACGAGTTCGCCGGTTCGCGTTGTTCAGCGATTGCTCGGCGCATCCGGGCTGCCGAATGCGACGTCGGGAGCTCTCGGCCCTTGATCCTTGTCGGGCAGCGGATCCGCCCGCGATTTCAGGTCGGCGGCCTTGCTGATCAGCTTGGCGGAAAGGTCCAAATCCGAGGTCGTCCTCGCGAATTCGAGCAGCAAGGAAGCTTGCTTGGTCAGATAGGTTTTACCCAGCACGTCAAAAGTCCGTTGTCGAAGTCCCAACGGAGTGATGAGTCCGAAAGGTGGTATTCCGTTCCCGGAACTCTGTGTAAAAATGCACAGAGCAATCGGGTTCCTTCCCTCTTGCATATTTTTCCTGAAAAAAATGCCTGCAGAATTCTTTTGCAGCGGCGGGCCGGTTTCAGATGCCCAACGCCTTCAATGCGTTTCCAACGTCGCGCGCCGACGTCACATGCACCGCGGTCAGTCCGCGGGCCCGCGCACCGTCGACATTCTCGGCAAGGTCGTCGAAGAACACGATACGCTCCGCAGGCACGCCGATCGCTGCGACGACATGATCGAAAGCCTCCGCATCCGGTTTGCGCAGGCCGATGCTGGACGACAGATAGAGCGCACGGAAATTACCGAGCAGTTCGCCATATTCCTTGGAGAAATAGTCGACATGCGGCCGGTTGGTGTTTGAGAAGGCGTAGAGCGGCATCTGCTTCGCCGCACGCGGCAGCAGTTCGGCAATGTCGGGCATCTCGCCGGCGAAGATCGCGTTCCAGCCCTCCAGGAACTGCGCGTCAGAAATGCCGATGCCCAGCGAAGCACGCAGCGAAGCGAAATAATCCTCGTCGCTGATCTTGCCGACCTCGTGCAGCCGGTAGGCCTCGTCACGCACATAACGCGCGACGATAGCCTCGGGCTGGCAGCCGGCATGTGCCGCCCAGCAGGCGATCGCCTTGGAGAAGTCGATGTCGAGCACCACGCGCCCGAGATCGAACAGCAGCGCATCCGCGCTGCCGGGAGAGAGCGATGTCACCTGGATCCTTTCACTCAGTAACGGTACGGATCGTGGTCGAACAGCGGGAATGCGCTGAACACACTCGGTAAGTTGGTGGCGGTCGCCGGATGCAGGAAGGATTTGTCGACCTCGGCAAATGACGTCGCGCCCAGAAGGCCGAGGCAGCGCAGCACCTCGTCCTCCAGCAGTTCCAGCATCCGCGCAACGCCGGCTTCACCCGCCGCCGCCAGCGCCCAGCATTGCAGCCGTCCGATGCCGACGAGGTCCGCGCCCGCCGCGATTGCCTTGACGATGTCGGTGCCGCGACAGATGCCACCGTCGACCATGATCTTGGCGCGGCCCTTCACGGCTTCGACGATCTCGGGCAGCACATGCATGGCGCCCCGGCCGTGGTCGAGCTGACGGCCGCCATGGTTGGAGACGTAGATCCACTCGACGCCGTGATCGACCGCGATCCGGGCGTCCTCCGCGGTGGCGATGCCCTTCAGGATCAGCGGGATCTTGAATTTGTCCTTGATCATCTTCACGGTCCGCCACTCCAGGCCCTTCTGGAAATCGCCGCCGGTGGCGCGCAGGCGACTCTCGCGAACATACCGCTTGGCGATGTCACGCTCACGACGGCTGTAATGGGCGGTGTCGACGGTCAGGCAGAAGCCCGCATAGCCGTTCTTCTCGGTGCGGCTGACGACATCGGCGACAAAGGCGTCGTCGCCGCGGACATAGAGCTGGTAAAGCCGCAGCGCGTCGGGCGCAGCCTCGGCGGTCTTCTCCAGGCCGGGCTCGGACACCGAGCTCAGCATGTGCGCCGCACCGAAGGTGCCGGCGGCACGTGCGACGCTTGCCGCGCCATCCGGATCGAAGATCTCGAGCGCGCCGACGGGCGCGATCACCACGGGCAGGCGCATCTTGCGGCCGAATTGCTGGACCGAACCGTCGACCTTGCGGACGTCGCGCAGCACCCGCGGCCGGAAGGCGATCTCGTCCAGCGCCATCCGGTTGCGGCGCATCGTGGTTTCGGTCTCAGCCGCGCCGACGATGTAGTCCCAGGCGTTCTGGTTGAGGTTGGCGCGCGCTTTTCGGACGAATTCGTGCAGGTTTTGGAACGGCTCGTTGCTGGCGCCGAGTTCGACGTTCCGCTCCGGTTGGATCCGGGGTGCTTCGTTCATTGTTATCCTCCCGAGAAATTGAAGCCTTGTGTCATCGCCTAACCCGTCCGGCGCTCCAAAACCATCCTAAAGTGAGATGGCCGCGAGGCGTGGACCGGCCACCGATTCCCCTTGGGGTAATCTTTGGGGGCGGGCCAGTCCTGCAACGTTGCCAAAAGTTCAGGTCCGAACGAAGCGATTTTTGCGATGCACCCGCCAGCGTGGCATCCCGGCCACGAAGAAACCAGAATGGTATTGTGAGAAGCAGACTGGATCGCCACTTGCAAGGCGAGCCCCAAGTGTTGTCCCGAGTCTCGAGTGACAAGCGCCAGCAACCGCCGAGCAAACAAGAAGGCCAGTCGATCCATGAGGAAATCCTTGCTGTTCCCCCTGGGCGCGCTCTCTGGAGCGTGTCTGACCCTTCTGGTGGCCAGCCCGCACGGCGGTGTATGGGCGGCGCGGGCAGCAGCGAACGCGGACGACGCCTATTCCCAGCTCAACCTGTTCGGCACGGTGTTCGAGCGCGTCAAAGCCAGCTATGTCGAGAAGCCGGACAATGCCAAGCTGATCGAAGGCGCGATCTCGGGCATGGTGACCTCGCTCGATCCGCATTCGCGCTACATGAACGCGAAGGCCTGGACCGAGATGCAGGAGACCACCTCCGGCGAGTTCGGCGGCCTCGGGATCGAGGTCACCATGGAGGACGGCCTCGTCAAGGTCGTTTCCCCGATCGACGATACGCCCGCCTCGAAGGCCGGCTTGATGTCCGGCGACCTCATCAGCAAGATCGACGGCGAGGCCGTGCAGGGCCTGACGCTCGAGCAGGCCGTGAACAAGATGAAGGGCCCGGTCGATACCCAGACCAAGCTCAGCATCGTGCGCAAGGGCGCCGACGCGCCGATCGAGGTCGCGATCAAGCGTGAGATCATCCATGTGCGGCCGGTTCGCTTCCATGTCGAGAACGGCGACATCGGCTATATCCGCGTCACCTCGTTCAACGAGCAGACCACCGACGGCCTGAAGAAGGCGATCGCCGCCATCACCAAGCAGGTGCCGCAGGAGAAGCTGACCGGCTACGTGATGGACCTGCGCAACAATCCGGGCGGTCTGCTCGACCAGGCCGTGTCGGTGTCGAGCGCCTTCCTTCAGCGCGGCGAGGTCGTCTCGACCCGCGGCCGCAATCCGGAGGAGACCCAGCGCTTCACCGCGCATGGCGGCGACCTGACCAAGGGCAAGCCGCTGGTGGTTCTGGTCAATGGCGGTTCGGCTTCGGCTTCCGAGATCGTGGCCGGGGCGTTGCACGATCACAAGCGTGCGACCATCATCGGCACGCGCTCGTTCGGCAAGGGCTCGGTGCAGACCATCATTCCGCTCGGCGCCGGCAACGGCGCGCTGGCGCTGACCACGGCGCGGTATTACACGCCGTCGGGCCGTTCGATCCAGGCCCAGGGCATCGCCCCCGACATCGAGATCCTGCAGGACGTGCCGCCGGAGCTGAAGGGCCGCATGGACACCATGGCGGAATCCCAGATGCGCGGGCATCTCTCGGCCGGCGAGGGTGGCGAGCAGACCGGATCGCAGTCCTACGTGCCGCCGAAGGAAGAGGACGACAAGGCCCTGCACGCGGCCTTCGACTTCCTGCACGGCGTCACAGCCAATGCGGTTGCAGCCAAGCCCGCGTCCAAGACGGCGGTGCCGAACTAGGCCTTGTGGTTCTCAGACAATCGCCCCGGGAGCGGCTCACCGCTTCCGGGCGGTTTCGTTTGGGGATGCCCGTTCCGGACCGGATCGGCCGGCCTAACTCGCCTCGCGGCGGCGGCTTGCATGACCGCCGCGCTGGGCGAGCCGGCTGCGATGCAGCGCGAACAGCTCCAGCACCTTGTCGGCGGGCTTGGCGGCGCTGAACAGATAACCCTGCATCTCCGAACAGCCGAGCGCGCGCAGCAGACGCTGCTGCTCCTCGGTCTCGACGCCCTCGGCCGTCGTGGTCATGCGGCGCGCCGTCGCCAGATTGACGACGGCCTGGACGATGCTGGCGGAGCCGTCGGGACCGGCGATGTCGTCGACGAAGCAGCGATCGATCTTGATCTTGTCGAACGGAAAACGGTGCAGATAGCTCAGCGAGGAGTAGCCGGTGCCGAAATCATCGAGCGCGATGCGCACGCCGATGGCACGGAGCTGGTGCAGGATCGCCAGCGCGGTCTCATCATCGCGGATCAGCACCGCCTCGGTGATCTCGAGTTCGAGCCGGCTCGCCGGCAGGTTGGACGCGGCGAGCGCCGCCATGATCTTCAAGGCCAGCGTACCGCTCTTGAACTGCACCGGCGAGACGTTGACGGCGAGGCGGATGTCGTCAGGCCAGCTCGCGGCGTCCCGGCAGGCGGTCGCCAGCACCCATTCGCCGATCTCGTTGATCAGGCCGGTATCTTCCGCGATCGGGATGAATTCGGCCGGTGAAACCATGCCGCGCTCGGGATGGCGCCAGCGCACCAAGGCCTCGCAGCCGGTGATGCGATCATCCTTGAGGCTGAGGCAGGGTTGGTAATGGACCTCGAGGCCGCCCTCGCGGCCCCCTCGGGCGATGGCGTGGCGCAGGTCGATCTCGATCTGCCGGCGCTCGCGCACCTTGGCATCCATCTCCGGCTCGAAGAACCGATAGGTGCGGCGTCCGGCGGACTTGGCGGCGTACATCGCCATGTCCGCGTTCTTGAGAATCTGGTCGAGCGCCGTGCCGTGTTCCGGCGCGAGCGCGATGCCGACGCTGGCATCGGTGGTGAGATGATGGCCCATGCAGTCGAACGGCGCTCGGATGGCCGCGAAGATGCGCGCGACGAGCTCGTCGACCTGGTCCCGCGATGTCACCGCGCTCTGGACGATGGCGAATTCGTCGCCGCCGAGCCGCGCCACGAAATCCGTCGGGCCCGCGCAGCGGCGCAGGCTCGCGGCAATGGATTTCAACAGCTCGTCGCCGACGAGATGGCCGAGCGCGTCGTTGACGCCCTTGAACTCGTCGATGTCGATGTAATGCACCGCGATCTGCTCGCCGCGGCCGACAGCGGCCAGCTCATCGCGCAGGTGCTCGTGGAACATGGTGCGGTTGGGCAGGTCGGTCAGCGCGTCGTAATGGGCGAGGTGGGTGATGCGCTCCTCGATGCGGCGTCGCTCGGTGATGTCCTCATGGGTCGCCACCCAGCCGCCGTCCGCGAGCGGCTCGTTCAGGATGTGGATCGACCGGCCGTCGGAGGTGTCGACCACCATTGAATTCCGCACATGGATGTCCTTCAGCACGAGCGCGACGTAAGCATCGACGTCGCCGGTGAACGAGCCGGTCGCCTTGCGATGGGCGATGATGTCGTGGAAGCTGGAGCCTGGCTTCACGACCTCGGCCGACAATCCGTACATTTCGATGTAGCGCTGGTTGCAGACCACCAGCCGCTGCTCGGCGTCGAACAGCAGGAGGCCCTGCGTCATGTTGTTGACGGCGCGGTCCAGCCGCAGCTTCTCCAACGTCAGCCGCTCGCGCGAAGCGCGGTGCTGCTCGAGCAGCTTGCGCACCACGGCGATCAGAACGCCCGCGATGGCGAGCGCGGAGGCGCCCGCGACCGAAATCAGCATGCCGATCTGCTCGCGCCAGTCCGTCAGGGCGGAGGTGCGCGTCGTGGTGGCCATCATCAGGATCGGAAAGTGGGGCAGGGCGCGCGAGGCAATCAGCCGATCTTCGCCGTCGACGGGGCTCGTGAACCGTCCTGCGTAGCGATCGAGGCCGAAGACTCTCTGCTGTTCGAACGAACCGGTCTTGAAATTCCGCCCCATCAATTCGCCGGAATGGGGATAGCGGGCGAGCAGCGTGCCGTCGCGATGCAGCATCGAGATCGTCGCGCCTTCGCCGAGCACGACGGTGGCGAAGAATTTCTCGAAATTGGCGGGATCGATCCCGCGTCCGACGGCGCCCAGGAATTCGCCGTTCGGCCCGACGATCCTGCGTACGATCACGACGGTCCAGGCGCCCGAGATCCGACTGTGCAACGGCTGGATCAGGACATCGGGCGAGTTGGGATCGTACTTGAAGGTGCGAAAATAGGCGCGATCGGCAAGGTTCAGCTTCGGAGCCGGCCATGTCGACGACGAATTGATCAGATTGCCTTCGGCATCGATGATGTTGACGTCGCCGATGTAGGGCAGGGCCTCGATCTTCGAGCGCAACATCCGGTGGACATCCTGGCCGGAGAAGCGCTTGCGAAAGTCCTCCCTGGCCGCGATTCCGGTCGTGCGGACCTGATCGACGAAGTCTTTCTGGATGACCGCGAAATCCTGCAATTGCTGATCGAAATGGTGGGCGAGCAGCAGCACGGTGTTTTCGAGTTCGCGGCTGGAGTTGCGCAACGCCCGCTCGCGGAAATTCTGCGCCATCAGGACCGAGCCGATGGCGATGGCCGCGATCAGCAGGGCGCCGCCCACCACCAGCCAGCGGATCGGTCCGCTGCGCACGAAGCCGTGATCAAAGAGGCGGCTGCCGAATCTCGTCATCATGCTGGATCATTGCCGGGCACACGTCAGGATCAATTCTTGGCCCTGAGAACATCCGTTGGTTTACGGGAACGATGTGGAGGCAAAGTTAGGAAGCGCGGTTAACTCCGGGTGAACGGTCGCGCGCAAATGCAATCGAGTTTCGGCGATATGGCGGGCAGGAATTGCCGGAGGATGCGAGGGCGCCGGTCAATTCCTGCCGGCCGCGCCACGATCAACCAAGGCTTAACCATCTAACGTGTTGGCGATCCTCGGATCGGCATTGGCATGTGATTTGCGAGACGCCTGCCGACGAAATAGCGAGGACGCAACGATGAAAAACACCCTGAAGAACTTCCTTGCCGACGAGAGTGGGGCAACCGCAATCGAGTACGGCCTCATCGCGGCCGGCATCGCGCTGGCCATCATCACCGTCGTGAACGGCATGGGCTCCAAGCTCAACAGCAAATTCACCGCGATCAGCACGTCGCTGAAGTAACGCCGTCAGGCGCGGTAATGGCCGGACTTGCCGCCGAGTTTTTCGACCAGATGAATGCCCTCGATGCGCACGCCGCGTTCGACCGCCTTGATCATGTCGTAGATGGTGAGGCAGGCGACCGAGACGGCCGTGAGGGCCTCCATCTCGACGCCGGTCGGGCCCGTGACCTTCACGCTGGCGCGAACGAGGCAGCCCGGCAATTTCGCGTCGGGTTCGATGTCGAGCGTTACTTTCGACAGCGCCAGCGGATGGCAGAGCGGGATCAGCTCCGACGTTCGCTTGGCGGCCATGATGCCGGCGATGCGGGCGGTGCCGAGCACGTCGCCCTTCTTGGCGTTGCCGGATACGATCAGCTCGAGCGTCGCCTTGGTCATGACGACGCGGCCTTCCGCGACTGCAAGCCGCTCGGTCGCCGGCTTGTCCGAGACGTCGACCATCCGCGCCTCGCCGGAGGCGCCGATATGGGTGAGGGCCGGGACGGTCTTCTTGGACGGCTTGCGCGCCATATCTTTGTGCGCCATGTCAGCGCGTGCCCGTCGCGCGCGCCGTCGTCTCGCGCGCGAGCAGCGTGCGCGTCGCTGCGGTGACGTCGGCCTGCCGCATCAGGCTCTCGCCGACCAGGAAGGTCGACATGCCGACACGTGCGAGCCGGGCGAGATCGGCAGGCGTGAAGATGCCGCTTTCGCCGACCATCATCCGTTCCCCGGGGATCAGCGGTGCCAGCATTTCGCTGGTCGCGAGCGTGGTCTCGAAGGTGCGAAGATTGCGGTTGTTGACCCCGATCATCGGCGAGCGGAGCTTGAGCGCGCGGTCGAGCTCGGCGCGGTCGTGGATTTCGATCAGCACGTCCATGCCGTAGGCGATGGCGGCATCTTCGAGATCTTTGGCGGTGGCATCATCGAGCGCGGCCATGATGATCAGGATGCAGTCGGCGCCGTGCGCACGGGCCTCGACCACCTGATAGGTGTCGAACATGAAATCCTTGCGCAGCACCGGCAATGACGTCGCCGCGCGCGCCGCCACCATGAAGTCCAGATGGCCCTGGAACGAGGGCGTGTCGGTCAGCACCGACAGGCAGGCCGCGCCGCCGGCTTCATAGGCCCTGCCGAGCTGCGGCGGATCGAAATCGGCGCGGATCAGCCCCTTCGACGGCGAGGCTTTTTTGACCTCCGCGATCAGCGCGTAGTCGCCATTGGCGTGCTTGGCCTTGATCGCGCGCACGAAGCCGCGCGGCGCGGCCTGCGCCTTGGCCTTCGCCTCGACGTCCGCCAGCGGCTGCGCGCGCTTGGCGGCGGCGATCTCGTCGCGCTTGTAGGCTTCGATCTTGGTGAGGATATCCGACATGTCAGGCTCAGCCGTTCGAGACCGCGATCAGGTGCTTCAGCTTCGCGTTGGCTGCGCCGCTGTCGATCGAACGGGCGCCGATCGCGACGCCCTCCTTGAGGTCCTTGGCACGGCCGGCCACGATCAGCGCCGCGGCGGCGTTCATCAGCGCGACGTCGCGGTAGGCGCTCGGCTTGCCGTCGAGCACGCTCTGCAAGGCGATTGCATTGGCGTCGGCGTCACCGCCCTTGAGCGCGCCGGCGTCGCAACGCGGCAAGCCTGCCTCCTCCGGCGTCACCTCGAAATTCCGGATCTCGCCATTGTGGAGCGCGGAGACGAAGGTCGGGCCGGTGAGGGTGATCTCGTCGAGGCCGTCGGAGCCGTGCACCACCCAGGCGGATTCGGAGCCGAGGTTCTTCAGCACCTGCGCCAGCGGCTGCACCCATTGCCGCGAGAACACGCCGACCATCTGCCGCTTCACGCCCGCCGGGTTGGACAGAGGGCCGAGCAGGTTGAAGATCGTGCGCGTGGCCAGCTCGACCCGGGTCGGACCGACGTTCTTCATGGCCGGGTGATGGGCGGGAGCGAACATGAAGCCGATGCCGCATTCGCGCACGCAACGGCCGACCTGCTCGGGCCTGAGGTCGATCTTGACGCCGAGCGAAGCAAGCACGTCGGCCGCGCCCGAACGCGACGACAGCGCGCGATTGCCGTGCTTGGCCACCGGCACGCCGGCGCCCGAGACGATGAAGGAGGCGCAGGTCGAGACGTTGACCGAGCCGGAGCCGTCGCCCCCGGTGCCGACGATGTCGACGGCGTCAGGCGGAGCCGTGACGGTCAGCATCTTGGAGCGCATCGCCGCAACCGCGCCGGTGATCTCGTCCACGGTTTCGCCGCGTACCCGCAGCGCCATCAACAGGCCGCCCATCTGCGAGGGTGTGGCTTCGCCCGACATCATGGCATCGAAGGCGGAAGCCGCTTCGTCACGCGACAGGCTGGCGCCGGTCGCCACTTTTCCAATGATCGATTTCAGGTCGTCCATCGCGTGCTTTCAACTTACTGCTGGTTCGCGCCGGTCACCTGCGCGAAGGCGGCCTGATTAATGGTGGTCCCGATGTCGGTTTCGAGCTTGTTGACGTAGGAGGCAACCTGCTCTTCGGTCTGGGCACGGTCGAGGCTTTCCTTCAGCTTCTTGACGGCCTCTGAGGTGGTGTCGACCGAGGGATCGACGATGTCGGTGACGCGGAACACGATCAGCTCGGTGCCGCCGGTCACAGGCGTCTGTCCGACACCGTCCTTGGCGGTGCGGAAGGCGGCTGCGACGACCGCTGCGGGCACGCCGGCGGGCGTGTCATCGCGCTTGAAGCCGGTCGCGCTCTCGACCTTGGCGCCGATCGCTGCGGCCTCATCCGCGAGCTTGCCGCCAGCTTCGAGCTTCTGCACCATTTCGGTCGCCTTGGTCTTCAGCTTGGCGGCGATCTGGTCCTGGCGCCAGCGCGCCTCGACCTGGTCACGGACCTCGTCGAGATTGCGGTCGCGCGAGGGCGTGATGGCGAGCACGTCGTACCAGACATAGCCGCCCTTGAACGAGATCGAGTCGTTGTCGACGCCGACATCGGTGTTGAAGGCCTGCGACACCACGTCGAGGCCCTGCGGAATGTTGGCGACCGGCTGGCCGTTCGGGGCGCGGCCGGAGCGGTCGACCGCATCGATGGTCACGGCGGTGAGGCCGAGCTTCTGCGCCGCGTCGATCACGCTGGCGCCGCCGCCGCGCTCGTCTTCCATCTTGTCGCGGAGTTCGGCAACCTTGACGCGCGCGCGCTCGGTGGCGATCTCGCGCTTGATGTCGCCTGCGGCGCTGGCGTAGTCCGCCTCCTTGCCCGGCTCGATCTTGTCCACCTTGACGATGGAGGTGCCAAGCGCGCCCTGGATCGGCTGGCTGATCTCGCCGGCGGGAAGCGCGAAGGCGGCTTCGCCAACCGCAGCATCCAGCGAGGATTTGGTGACGAGGCCGAGGTCGACATCGGAGGCGCTCAGCCCGCGTTCCTTGCCAAGGTCCTCGAACGACATGCCGCCGACGAGACGCTCCCGGGCGGTCTGCGCTTCGGCGGCGTTGGGGAAGACGATCTGCTGGATCTGGCGCTTCTCCGGCGTGCCGAGCCGGTCCTTGCGCTGCTCGAACACCTTTTTGGCGTCCTCGTCGGAAACCT
Organism: Bradyrhizobium sp. SZCCT0148; assembly: GCF_018129985.1. Taxonomy (GTDB): domain Bacteria; phylum Pseudomonadota; class Alphaproteobacteria; order Rhizobiales; family Xanthobacteraceae; genus Bradyrhizobium; species Bradyrhizobium japonicum_H. Next base: position 39,641 of record NZ_JAFCKT010000009.1, on the reverse strand, counting down.
CGCTCCACTTGCCGATGTCTTCGGGCGAAACCACCACGAAGGAGATCTTGCGGTATTCGGGCGCGCGGAACTGGACCTTGTGGTCTTCGAAATAGGCCGCGAGCGCCTCGGGCGAGGGCGCGTCGATCTGGCCGGCCTGGGCGGCATCGAGCCTGACGAAATCGATGGCGCGTTGCTCGTTCTGGAAACGCGTCAGCACGTCGATCATCGCCTTGGGCGGCTCGAGGCCTGCCCCGATCGTGCCGGTGATCTGCCGGCGCAGCGACACCTTGCGCTGCTCGGCGACGTAGCGCTGCTCGGTATAGCCGAAATTGCGGATCACGGCCTGGAAGCGGTTCGCATCGAAATTGCCGCCGACGCCCTTGAAGTTGGGGTCGTTCATGATGACCTGGCGGATCTGGTCATCGGACTGGCCGAGCCTGAGCCGGCGCGCCTCCTCGTCGAGGGCGGCTTCGGCGATGGTCTGCTGCAGCACCTGGCGGTCAAGGCCGAAGGCACGCGCCTGGTCGGGCGTCAGCGGACGGCCGAACTGCCGGCTGATCTGCTGCAGGCGGTCCGTGTAGATCTGTCGGAACTCGTTCAGCGAAATCTCGGTGCTGCCGACCTTGGCCACCGTGGACTGCCCGAAGCCCTTGAAGATGTCGGCGATCCCCCAAACGCCGAAACTGATGATCAACACGCCCATCACCACGGCCATGATGGTCTTGCCGAGCCAGTTCGATGAGGCCTTGCGCATTCCTCGAAGCATTTGGTCCAACTTGTTTGAGCAGGAGGGGAACGGAGCGCGTCTTAATGCAGATTCCGCAAAAGCGCGTCACCAAATTGATCAATCATCATAAAGTGGCGGCTTTCCCCCCGCAACCTCGGGTCACGCGGCCGTTCGAAGCTGCGGTTAAAGGCCCCTGGTCTCTGGAACTGCCGCGGCAGCTCTGCTAGCGCATGCACAAACCTCATTCTGCTGGAAATTGACATGACCGACGCCATCCGCCACCTGATCGCCGGCAATTGGAAAATGAACGGCCTGCAGGCCCAGGCTGCCGAGTTCGACGCCATGCTCAACGGCGCGGCAGATGTGGCCGCAAAAGCCGATCTGCTGGTCTGTCCGCCTGCGACCCTGATTGCCGCCTTCGCCGACAAGGCGCGTGGCAAGAAGGTCGCCGTAGGGGCCCAGGATTGCCATCCCAAGGCCTCCGGTGCCCATACCGGCGATATCGCCGCCGAAATGCTGGTGGACGCGGGGGCAAGCGCCGTCATCGTCGGCCATTCCGAGCGTCGCGCCGACCACGGCGAGGGCGATGCCCTGATCCGGCAGAAGGCCGAGGCCGCCTGGCGCGCCGGGGCTAAGGCGATCGTCTGCATCGGTGAGACCCAGGCCCAGCGTGACGCCGGCCAGACCCTGGAGATCCTTCGCGGGCAGCTCGCCGGCTCCCTGCCTGAGAGCTCGACGGCTGCGAATCTCGTCGTAGCCTACGAGCCGGTTTGGGCGATCGGAACCGGGCTCACCCCCACCGCCGAGGATGTCCAACAGATTCATGGATTTATCCGGGAACTCCTGACCTCCCGGTTCAAGGCCGATGGTGCCAGGATGCGCATCCTCTATGGCGGTTCGGTCAAGCCCTCCAATGCAGCCGAGCTGATGGCGGTCAAGAACGTCAATGGCGCGCTGGTCGGCGGCGCCAGCCTGAAGGCGGCCGATTTTCTTGCGATTGCGAAGGGCTGCCCCTAGCTAACCTCACGGCGCGGCCGGGGCCGATCGGGGGTGGCAATGGCCGGTCTGATCGTGTAACACCGCGCAACTTCAGGAAAACCCGCGAAGCGCGATCGGCCGCCGTCAGGCGCCGCCCGCTTGTGACGGAAGGACACTATGCAGACCGTTGTCATCGTCATCCACCTCATGATCGTCGCCGTCATGATCGGCGCTGTCCTGCTCCAGAAGTCGGAAGGCGGCGGCCTCGGCATGGGCGGCGGCGCAGGCTTCATGTCGAGCCGCGGCACCGCCAATCTCTTGACGCGGACCACCGCGATCCTCGCCGCGGGCTTCTTCCTCACCAGCATGTTCCTGTCCTGGCATGCGGGCTACAGCCGCGCGCCGTCGTCGATCATCGGCACGCCGGCCTCGCAGGGCCAGCCGGCCGGCGGAGCGCCGATCGCGCCCCCGACATCGGGCGGCATCCTGGATTCGTTGAAGAAGGCGGACGAGCAGCAGCAGGCGCCGGCTCCGAGCGGCCCGCAGGTGCCTCGCTCGCAATAAAGCAGGGGGGCCATGCAGGGCGGTGGCTACCGTCCTGCATCAAAAATCCCCATCAAGGCACTGTCACCACTCTTCATTTTGGCTCACCCACAGGCCCGCAGAATTCTTGGGGCGGAATACGAATCGCTTTGGCGAATCGAATTTTGGGGATTAGAGGTTAAGTCCCATGGCGCGGTACATATTCATCACCGGCGGCGTGGTTTCTTCGCTCGGCAAGGGTCTGGCTTCAGCGGCACTCGGTGCGCTGTTGCAAGCCCGGGGCTACAAGGTCCGCCTCCGCAAGCTCGACCCCTATCTCAACCTCGATCCCGGAACGATGTCGCCGTATCAGCACGGCGAAGTGTTCGTGACCGATGACGGCGCGGAGACCGATCTCGATCTCGGTCACTACGAGCGCTTCACCGGCCGTCCTGCGACCAAGCAGGACAACATCACCACCGGGCGAATCTACCAGGACATCATCTCCAAGGAACGTCGCGGCGATTATCTCGGTGCGACCATCCAGGTGGTTCCGCACGTCACCAACGCCATCAAGGAATTCGTTCTCTCCGGCAATGACGATTACGATTTCGTGCTGGTCGAGATCGGCGGCACCGTCGGCGACATCGAGGGCCTGCCGTTCTTCGAGGCGATCCGTCAACTCAAGAACGAACTGCCGCGTGATCACGCCATCTACATCCATCTCACGCTGCTGCCTTACATTCCAAGCGCCGGCGAGTTGAAGACCAAGCCGACGCAGCACTCCGTGAAGGAGCTGCGCTCGATCGGCATCCAGCCGGACATCCTGCTCTGCCGCACCGACCGCGAGATACCCAAGGAAGAGCGGCGCAAGCTGGGGCTGTTCTGCAACGTGCGGGAAAGCGCCGTGATCGAGGCGCGCGACGCCGACAGCATCTACGCCGTGCCCGAGGCCTATCACGCAGCGGGCCTCGACGACGAAGTGCTCGCCGCCTTCGGTATCGAATCGCGCATCCCGCCGGTGCTCAAGAGCTGGCACCAGATCAACGAACGCATCCGCAATCCCGAGGGCGATGTCACCATCGCCATCGTCGGCAAATATACCGGGATGAAGGATGCGTATAAGTCGCTGATCGAGGCGCTGTCGCATGGCGGCATCGCCAACAAGGTCAAGGTCAACCTCGACTGGATCGAGAGCGAGATCTTCGAGAAGGAAGATCCCGCGCCGTTCCTCGAGCACGTCAACGGCATCCTGGTGCCCGGCGGCTTCGGCCAGCGCGGTGCGGAAGGCAAGATTCGCGCGGCGCAATTCGCGCGAGAGCGCGACGTGCCGTATTTCGGCATCTGCTTCGGCATGCAGATGGCGGTGATCGAGGCGGCGCGAAACCTCGTCGGCATCGAGGAAGCCAATTCCACCGAGTTCGGCCCGACCAAGGAGCCGCTGGTCGGCCTGATGACGGAATGGCTGCGCGGCAACGAGCTCGAGAGGCGCTCGAACGCTGGCGATCTCGGCGGCACGATGCGGCTTGGCGCTTATCCCGCAGCCCTTAACCGCGGCAGCCGCGTCTCGGAGGTCTATGGCGGCGCGACCGAGATTTCCGAGCGCCATCGCCATCGTTACGAGGTCAACACCGCCTACAAGGATCGCCTCGAGCAGCATGGATTGAAATTCTCAGGGCTCTCGCCAGACGGTGTGCTGCCTGAGATCGTCGAATACGAGGATCACCCCTGGTTCATCGGCGTCCAGTTTCACCCCGAGCTGAAGTCGCGGCCGTTCGAGCCGCACCCGCTGTTCGCCTCGTTCATCCAGGCGGCGATGGTGCAGAGCCGGCTTGTGTGATTGCTCGCCTGCCTTTGACGGGCGCGCGATTTGTTGCGACAACTCCCTTCCGCAAGAACAACAATGCAGGGAGTTGAACTTCAATGATTTACGAGATGCGCATCTATCGCTGCTTGCCCGGCCGGCTGCCGGCGCTTCTGAAACGGTTCGAGACCGCCACGCTGAAAATCTGGGAGAAGCACGGCATCAAGCAGGCAGGGTTCTTCACCACGCTGATTGGTGAGTCAAACCAGGAGCTGACCTATTTCCTGGCCTGGGACTCGCTCGCCGAGCGCGAGAAGAAGTGGGGCGCGTTCATGACCGATCCGGACTGGATGAAGGCCCGCGCCGAAAGCGAAGCCGACGGCCAGATCGTCGGCAACATCGTCAGCCAGATCCTGACGCCGACCGCGTTCTCCGCGGTCAAGTAGCAGCTCCTGCGAGGGAGGCGCCGGGCTTCCCGGCGCAACCCTGATATTCAAGCAGTCCCGGGCGAATAGGGTTGATCCGACCCCGATCGGGGCTATGGTCGCGCCGAAACGAGGGATTGGCCTTGAGCTCTTCGCATTCGGCGGCGCCGGTCGTCACCATTGGCACGGTCAAGTTCGGCAATGATCTGCCGATCTCGATCATTGCCGGACCTTGCCAGCTCGAAAGCCGTCAGCATGCGCTCGAAGTGGCTTCCGCGCTGAAGGAGATCGCCGCGCGGCTGAACATCGGCCTCGTCTACAAGACCTCTTTCGACAAGGCGAACCGCACCAGCGCGTCGGCTGCGCGCGGGCTGGGTCTCGCGCAGTCGCTGCCGATCTTTGCAGAGATCCGCGCCTCGCTCGGACTGCCTGTCCTGACCGACGTGCACGATGCCGCGCAATGCGCCGAGGTGGCGCAGGCGGTGGACGTGTTGCAGATCCCGGCCTTCCTGTGCCGGCAGACCGATCTGCTGCTCGCCGCGGCCGCCACCGGCAAGGTCGTCAATGTCAAGAAAGGCCAGTTCCTGGCGCCCTGGGACATGACCAACGTGGTGAGCAAGATCACCGGCGCGAACAATCCGAACGTGCTCGTCACCGAACGCGGTGTCTCCTTCGGCTACAACACGCTGGTCTCCGACATGCGCGCATTGCCGATCTTGGCGCGCACCACCGGCGCGCCCGTGATCTTCGATGCCACCCATTCGGTGCAGCAGCCGGGCGGGAAGGGTGCTTCCTCGGGCGGCGAGCGCGAATTCGTGCCGGTGCTGGCACGCGCCGCAGTCGCGGTCGGGGTGGCCGGCGTCTTCATCGAGACTCATCCCGACCCGGACCGCGCGCCCTCGGACGGCCCCAACATGGTGCCGCTGCGCGAATTCGAGGGGCTGATCGCAAGGCTGATGGCGTTCGACGCGCTGGCAAAGAACCCGCGCTGATGCAGCAGGGCGAGGCGCGGCCGCACGACCACGGCTTGCCGACAGCGCTCTACGTCATATCAGGCGCAAGCTTTGCCGCAGCGCTTTCGGCACGCGCGCTCGATCCGGTGCTGCCGCATGTCGCCGAGGATTTCGGCGTCAGCATCGCCACCGCCGCGGGGTTTGCCGCGGTGTTCGCCTTCACCTTCGCGATCATCCAGCCGATCGTCGGCGCCGCCGCCGATCTGTTCGGCAAGACGCGGCTGATGATCGGCTGCCTCGCGCTGCTCGGCCTTGCCAACATCCTCGGCGCATTCTCGACCTCGTTCCCGGTTCTGTTTGCAACCCGGATCCTGGCCGGCATTGGCTCCGGCGGCGTGTTTCCGGTGGCGCTCAGCCTGACCAGCGATCTCGTCGGGCCCGAGAAACGCCAGGTCGCGATCAGCCGCACGCTGGCCGGCGCGATGACCGGCAATCTGCTCGGCGCCTCCGCCTCCGGCCTGATCGGCGATTTCCTCGGCTGGCGCGGCGTGCTCGCGGTGCTCGGTGGACTCGTGATCGTGGCGTCGATCGCGGTCGCCGCCGGCTTTCGCGGCGCCAGGGTCAAGCATCCGCCGAAGACCAGCCTGTCGGCGCTGAAGGCGGGCTATCGCACCATCTTCACCAATCCGAACGCCTACGTGTGCTACTCGGCGGTGTTCATCGAAGGCTGCTGCGTGCTCGGCCTGTTTCCGTACATCGCCTCGTTCCTGTTCGAGCTTGGGCAGACGTCGCTCTCGATCGCCGGCATGGTCATCGCGGGCTTTGCGGTCGGTGGCCTGTTCTACACGCTGACGGTGTCGCGCCTGCTGCCGTGGCTCGGCGTCAAGGGCATGATGATCGCGGGCATGACGCTGGTCGCCTCGCAGCTCGTCGCTGTCGCCTTCGGCCCGCGCTGGGAGGTGCAGGCGCTGAACCTCGTCGTGATGGGCTGGGGCTTCTACATCGCCCATGGCTGCCTGCAGGTGTTCGCCAGCGAGCTCTCGGTCGAGGCGCGCGCCACCGCGCTGTCGCTGCATTCGTTCTTCTTCTTCATGGGACAGACGGTCGGGCCGCTCGCCTACGGCTTCGGCCTTCAGCATGGCGGCAAGATGCCGACCCTGTTCGCGAGCGCCGCGATCATGATCGTGCTGGGCTTCGTCTGCGCCCGGCTGCTGAAGCAGCGCGCGCCATCCGACGCGCGCTGAGTGCGCCTCGCCGTACGGAGGTGTCCAGCGGGCAGGACCTGGCTAACGGGCAGGGCTTGGCTAATTTCCCCCGGCAGCGGTGATGGGCTCCATGCCACTGGCGATGATCGCTTCGCGCGCGGCCGGGGAGGCCAGGAATTTGATCAAGGCACGGCCGGCCTCGGGCTCCTTCGACGCGGTCGCAATCCCGGCAGAGAAGATCGTGATCTTCTGCAAATCGTTGGGCAGCGGTCCGACGATATCGATGCCTTTCACAGGCTTCAACTCGCTGATCTGCTGGAAGCCGAGCTCGGCCTCGCCATGCGCGACGATCTCGCCCACGGGAGTCGCCGGGATCTTGCGCGCCTTGTCCTTCATGGCGTCGGTGATGCCGAGCTTGTCGAACATCTCGGTCGAGACGTATACGCCGCTGGCGCTGTCGGAATAGGCGATCGTCTTTGCCGCGAGGAGTGCGCGCTTGACTGCCTCGACCGAGCTGATGTCCGGCTTCGGGGCACCCGACTTCACGGCGACCCCGATCGGCGATTTGGTCAGATCGACCTGGCTGCCGGCAACGACCTTGCCCTTGCCCGCGAGGTCGGTCAGCGCATAGCCCACCATGATCAGGACATCGGCGGGTTCGCCGCGATCGAGCCGCATCGGGATTGCGTTCGACGTCGTGCCCATCGACGGGCCGTATTCCGTCAGCACCTTGTTGCCCGTGGCCTTCTCGAATTCGGGCACGAGCGCCTTGTAAGCGGCCGTCAAGCCGCCCGAGATCATCACGCGGACCTCGGCGGCCTCGGCCGCGCCGGTGAGCCAGAAGACGCTCAGAACACCCAATGCAACCTTGCGGAACGCGGCTGGCATCGATTTCATGATCGCTCTCCTCTCGCTAGCCCCGCCCGCGATAGGGCGCAACGCCTTGCTCGGGCACCCACAGGCCGTTCGGCACGCGGCCGGTCTGCCAGAACACGTCGATTGGAATGCCGCCGCGCGGATACCAGTAGCCGCCGATGCGCAGCCATTTCGGCTTGATCTCGCTGGCAATGCGTTTGCCGATCATCACCGTGCAGTCTTCGTGAAAGGCGCCGTGATTGCGGAAGCTCGCGATGTAGAGCTTGAGCGATTTCGACTCCAGCAGCCACGGACCCGGCGCATAGTCGATCATCAGATGCGCGAAGTCCGGTTGGCCCGTCACCGGGCAGAGCGAGGTGAATTCCGGCACCGTGAAGCGCACCAGATAGTCGGTCCCGGCTTGCGGGTTTGGCACGCGGTCGAGCTTGGCCTTCTCAGGCGTATTCGGCCATTCCACGGCGCGGCCGAGCTGCAGATCAGGGGAGTTCTTCGATTTGCTGGGTTTTTTCGACATCAGGCCGCCTCCGTGGCGCCCTCTTAGCCAATCATGCGATGGCCGTCACCCGGCCTTTTCCGCCTCGATGCATTGCGGTAGAAGCACCGCCAACTGCCCCCTTTGTCCCCGAAAAGAGGCCCTCATGACCGCCATCATCGACATCATCGGACGCGAAATCCTGGATAGCCGAGGCAATCCCACCGTCGAGGTCGATGTCGTGCTGGAAGATGGCGCGCTCGGCCGGGCCGCGGTGCCGTCGGGCGCCTCCACCGGCGCCCATGAAGCCGTGGAACTGCGCGACGGCGACAAGGCGCGCTATCTCGGCAAGGGCGTCACCAAGGCGGTCGGCGCCGTCAACGGCGAGATCTTCGAGGCGCTCAGCGGCCTCGATGCGGAGCAGCAGGCGCAGATCGACCAGATCATGATCGACCTCGACGGCACCGCGAACAAGAGCCGGCTCGGGGCCAACGCCATCCTCGGCGTCTCGCTGGCCTGCGCCAAGGCGGCCGCGAACTCGCTCGACATGCCGCTCTATCGTTACGTCGGCGGCACCTCGGCGCGCCTCCTGCCGGTGCCGATGATGAACATCATCAATGGCGGCGTCCACGCCGACAACCCGATCGATTTCCAGGAGTTCATGATCCTGCCCGTCGGGGCATCGTCCTTCGCTGAAGGCCTGCGCTATGGCGCCGAAGTCTTTCACACGCTCAAGTCAGAATTGAAGAAGGCCGGCCACAACACCAATGTCGGCGACGAGGGCGGCTTTGCCCCGAACCTGCCGTCGGCCGATGCCGCGCTCGAGTTCGTGATGAACGCAATCGGCAAGGCCGGCTTCAAGGCGGGCACCGACATCGTGCTCGGCCTCGACTGTGCCTCGACCGAGTTCTTCAAGGACGGCAAATACGTCTACGAAGGCGAGAGCAAGACCCGTTCGATCTCCGAGCAGGCCAGATATCTCGCGGACCTCGTCGGCCGCTACCCGATCGTCACGATCGAGGACGGCATGTCGGAAGACGACATGGACGGCTGGAAGGAGCTCACCGATCTGATCGGCAAGAAGTGCCAGCTCGTCGGCGACGACCTCTTCGTCACCAACGTCAAGCGCCTTGCCGACGGCATCAAGACCGGCCGTGCCAATTCCATCCTGATCAAGGTCAACCAGATCGGCACGCTGACCGAGACGCTCGCCGCTGTCGAGATGGCGCACAAGGCCGGCTATACCTCGGTGATGTCGCACCGCTCCGGCGAGACCGAGGATTCCACCATCGCCGACCTCGCGGTCGCCACCAATTGCGGTCAGATCAAGACCGGATCCCTTGCACGTTCCGATCGCACCGCCAAATACAACCAGCTGCTGCGCATCGAGCAGCAGCTCGGCAAGCAGGCGCTCTACGGCGGCAGGGCGGCACTGAAGGCGCTGGCATAAGGCGGCGCTTCCATTCGCGCAAAGACCGACAGGGGAGGATCGACATGAGTGACGGCCAGACCGGACTTCAACTGCGTTCGCTGCTGAAGAAGAGCGGTGAGCTGGAATTGTCCCTCGTCAATGTCCCGACCCCGGAGCCGGCTGACGACGAAGTGGTCGTCCGCGTCGAGGCGACGCCGATCAACCCCTCCGACCTCGGCCTCCTGATCGGGCCCGCCGACATGTCGGCCGCCAAGGTCTCCGGCACCAAGGAGATGCCGGTCATCACAGCGACGATGCCGGAGGCGGCGATGCGGATGATGGCAGCCCGGCTCGATCAGTCGCTGCCGGTCGGCAACGAGGGCGCCGGCACTGTCATCCGGACCGGATCGTCGGATGCAGCAAAGGCGCTGATGGGCAAGACGGTGTCGATGATCGGCGGCGCGATGTACACGCAGTATCGCGTGCTGAAGGTCCGCGACGTCATGGAGCTGCCGGCGGGCACCACGGCCGCCGACGGCGCGTCCTGGTTCGTCAATCCGTTGACTGCGCTCGGCATGACCGAGACGATGCGGCGGGAGGGCCACAAGGCGCTGGTGCATACGGCGGCGGCGTCCAATCTCGGTCAGATGCTCAACAAAATCTGCATCAAGGACGGCATCGGCCTCGTCAACATCGTCCGGAGCAAGGAGCAGGCCGACATCCTGCGCAAGATCGGCGCCAAGCACATCGTGGATTCCAGCGCGCCGAGCTTTACGGACGATCTCACCAATGCGCTGGTCGAGACCGGCGCGACGATCGCCTTCGACGCCATCGGCGGCGGCAAGCTGGCCAGCCAGATCCTGACCGCCATGGAAGTTGCGGCCAACAAGACCGCGAAGGAATACAGCCGCTACGGCTCCAACGTGTACAAGCAGATCTATATCTACGGCAGCCTCGACAACCGTCCGACCGAATTGAGCCGGTCGTTCGGACTGACCTGGGGCGTCGGCGGCTGGCTGCTGACCCCGTTCCTGCAGAATATCGGTCCGGCCGAGGTCGGCCGCCTGCGTCAGCGCGTGGCGTCCGAACTCAAGACCACCTTCGCCAGCCATTACACCAAGGTGGTGTCGCTGGCCGAGGTGCTCGATCCCGCCAACATCGCGGTGTACGCCAAACGCGCCACCGGCGAAAAATTCCTCATCAGCCCGAACAAATAATCGGGCTGTGCGAGGGCGGAAGATTTCGGGGCGGGGCGCGGCGGCGGCTTGATCGACGCATCATGCCTGAGCAGTTGGGCGGACGACGATCTCGCCGACGTCCACATTGTCCGGTTGGCCTATTGCAAAAGCGATCGCTTCGGCGATGGCGCTCGCAGGAATGGCGATTGCCTTCATGGCCGTCTCTCCCTGTTGCCTGAGCTCGGAATCCGTCATCGAGGAGGGGAGCTCGGTGTCGACATAACCGGGGGAGATGGTCGTCACGCGAAGCGACGGACCGGCCTCCTGGCGAAGCCCCTCGGAAATCGCCCTGACGGCGTTCTTCGACCCCGCATAGACCGCCATTGTCGGAACGATCCTGATCCCGGCAGTTGACAGCGTGTTGACGAAATGGCCGAAGCCCTGACGTCGAAAGACAGGCAAGGCCGCGGCAATCCCGTAGAGCACGCCCTTCACGTTCACGTCGATCATGTCCTCCCAGTCGTCCACCCGGAGGTCGTCAAGGCGGGAGATCGGGGCAATACCCGCATTGTTGATCAGGACGTCCAGCTTCCCGTACTGCTCTGTTGCAAGTGCGACGAGTCCGGCAACATCCTGGCGCTGCTTGACGTCGATGGCGCGATACGACGCCTTTCCGCCCTTTGAGACGATGCTCGCGGCAAGCGTCTCCAGTCTGTCGCGGCGTCGCGCGCCGAGGACCACGACGGCGCCGTGCTCTGCGAGATACCGGGCGGTCGCTTCGCCAATTCCGCTGCTGGCGCCCGTGATGGCTATGACCTTGCCTGCGATATCCGTCATGGCTGTTCCCTCAGTTCGATTGCAGGACGAACGTCGCATCGGAAGCTTGGATGATCTATGTTCGAGCGGGTCGAAAATCGTCGAGATCGGATCAAGCCTTGGACAAACTCTCGGATGAGCATCTGGGCAGGACGTTGGACTCTGAGACCTTGGACCCCCTGTCTCAGGTCTTCTCACTCTTGGACGTTCGCGCCGCGCGATGTACGCGGTTCGAGGCGGGCGGCAGCTGGTCGTATCGGTTCCCGGCAAAATCCGCCCTGAAGTTCGGCGCGGTCATTCAAGGCGAATGCTGGATCGATTTCGGCGACGAAACCCGCCATCAGCTCGCCTCCGGAGATTGCTTTCTTCTCTCCAATGCGCCGGCCTATGTTCTGGCCAACGACGAACACCTTGCTCCCGAGGATGGTATCGCGGCATTCGATTGGGCGCAGTCGGACGTCGCGCGCCATGCCGGCGGCGATACCGTGTTGCTCGCCGGCAGTTTCGGCTTTGAAGCGACGAACGCCGAATTGCTGCTCGACGCGCTGCCGCGCTTTCTGCTCATACCGTCACGCAGTGCGCCGGCGCCCGTCATTCAGTCCACCCTCCGGATTCTGGACCTCGAAATCAGGGGGACGGGAATTGGAGCGGCGGTGCTCACCAACAGGCTGGCCGACGTCCTGCTGGTCCAGGTGCTCCGTGCGGCGTTGGATCAAACCGACGGCGAGGGGCTCGGATGGATCAATGCGCTGGTCGATGCCCGGATCGGCAAGGCAATCGGGTTGATGCACGCAGATGCCGCTCACCCCTGGACCCTGGACGCATTGGCCGGCGCGATCGCGATGTCGCGATCTGCGTTTTCGAAGCGGTTCAAGTCTCTGGTCGGGCTGTCGCCGCTCGACTACTTGCTTCGCTGGCGCATGCGGCTGGCACGCGACCAACTGCGGCTTGGCGCCAGCGTTTCTACAACCGCCGCGCGATTAGGATATTCGTCGGAAAGCGCCTTCGGGCACGCCTTCAAGCGAGTCTACGGCCAGGCGCCGAAGCGATACTGGCGCAGACAGGCGATAGACGAAAAATTCCTCATCAACCCAAATAAATAATGGTGGTCCGCGACGGCAGGTCACCGCAGGAAGGGCTTGCCTTCTGAGCGAAGCGCGGGATTATTCCGCCGCCATCGAATGCGGAAAACCGCAAGGGCTCAGAAGGACCTCTCCATGACCGATCTCAATCGCCGTCATTTGCTTGCAGGCGCCGCTGCCGTCGGTGCGGCCGCAGTCACCGGCCTTCGACCGACCGCCGTCGATGCCGCCGTGCCGCAAGCCGGGACGCAGGCGCCGGGCTTCTATCGCTACAAGGTCGGAGCTTTCGAGTGCACCTCGATCAACGACGGCGCGCGCACCTTCCCGATGCCGGACAAGTTCGTTGCCAACAAGCCGAAGGAAGACGCGTTGGCCGCAGGCGAGGCGGCCTACATGCCGAAGGGCATGGTCACGGTGCCGTTCAACCCGCAGCTCATCAACACCGGCTCCAAGCTCGTGCTGATCGACACCGGCAACGGCGTCGCCAATCTCGAGGCGAGCAAGGGCGCCGTCGGTCGCACCCTGCAAAATCTCCAGGCTGCCGGGGTCGATCCCAAGAACATCGACATCGTGCTGCTCTCGCATCTGCATCCCGATCACACCAACGGCATCCGTCTCGCCGACGGCTCGCTCGTATTTCCCAATGCGGAGATCATGGTGCCGGGCAAGGACTGGGAGTTCTGGACCAGCGAGGACAACATGGCCAGGGCCGAGTCCAACCCGATGATGAAGAACTACCTCACCAACGTGAAGAAGACCTTCGCCGGGCTCGAGTCCAGGATCACCAAGTTCGAGTGGGGCAGGGAGGTCGCGCCGGGCATCACCTCGATCGCGACGCCTGGCCACACGCCGGGCCATACCTCGTTCGCCGTCGCCTCCGGCGATGCCAAGGTGCTGATCCAGTCGGATGTCACCAACATTCCGGAATTCTTCCTGCGCAATCCCGACTGGCACGTGATGTTCGACAACGACGCCGCGCTGGCACAGGAGACGCGTCAAAAATTCTACGACATGGCGGCGGCGGAGAAGGCGACCGTCATCGGCTTCCACTTCACGTTCCCGTCGGTCGGCCATGTCGAGAAGGACGGCGCCAAGTACCGCTTGATTCCGTCGGCGTGGAATCCGACGATCTGACCGGCGTTGGACATTCGCGATAGATCGGGCCGCCGCTTGGCGGCCTGATTTGTTTGGAACGAATGATGCGGGTCGATCATAGCCCGGGTGCCCCACCGTCTGCTTTCGCGAAACACAGCGTTTCCAAATCCGGCCGGTTCATGCACTTGCATCCATCGGGCGGGATCGTTTAAGTGCCAACGCGGCACTCCAGCTCAAGCCCTCAAGGACACCTCATGGCCTACAACATCGTCACGATCGCCGGCAGCCTGCGCAAGGACAGCTTTTCGCTGAAGGTGGCCAATGCGCTGGCCAAGCTTGCGCCTGATACGCTCAAGCTCGAGGTCGTCACGCCGGCCGGCATCTCGTTCTTCAACCAGGACCTCGAGGGCGCGCCGCCCGCGGACTGGCTGGCCTTCCGCGACAAGCTGCAGAAGTCGGACGGCGTCATTTTCGTCACGCCGGAATACAACCGCGCCATCCCGGGTGTGCTGAAGAACGCCATCGACGTGGCCTCGCGGCCCTACGGCAAAAGCTCGTTCAATGGCAAGCCGGTCGGCATCATCTCGAATTCACCGGGCCCGCTCGGCGGCGTCAGCGCCGCAAAGACGCTGCAGAACATCCTGCCGGGTATTTCCGGCCCGATCATGCAGCAGCCGGAGGCCTATCTGAACGCGGTCGGCGACGCCTTCGACGCGGACGGCAATCTGGTCAAGGAGTCGCTGAAGCCGGTGCTCCAGGCCTATATCGACGCCTTCGCTGCGCATGTCGCCAAGCACCACGGCTGAGACCTCATTCTCCCGTCACGGCCGGGCTTGTCCCGGCCGTGACGTCGTGCCCCGGCACGACGAGAGGTCTTGGGAGTAGGGGGCGATTAGCACTCCCTTAACCAACCTGTCCCATCTTCCCAGGATGGTCTCCCGCGCGCGCCTGAAATCGATCCTGACCGGTCTCGCCCTCTATGCGATGGCCGTGGCCATCGTCGGCTATTTCGGCGTCAACGCCTACACCGGCAAATACGGCCTCAACGCGCGCCAGGAACTCGACCAGGAGATCATCGCGCTGACCAGCGAACTGGCCCAGCTCAAGCGAGAGCGTGCGAGGAGCGAGCAGCGGGTGTCGCTGCTGCGGTCGGAGCGGATCGACCCCGACATGCTGGACGAGCGGGCGCGCTTCCAGCTCGACTACGTCAATCCGCGCGATCTCGTTCGAATGATCCCGGCGAGGTAGCGTTTCCGCTAGCTTCGAAACCGACAGCGAACGCAAAATTCGCCCCTGTGGCTTTCCCTCCTGCGAAGGTCGTAACTCCGGAACCCGGCGGCCGCCTTGACGGCGGCGCCGCAACGGGCTCTTGCCTGTGCGGCGCTCTTTCGAAATTGACGCAGATCAACCGCGCAGCGCCGGCACATCCTAGTCTGTCTCCCGGAGGAAACTGTGATGAATGGGTCCATGCCCCGGCATCACGCGGCCCGTGTCGAGGCCGCCATCGCGTCAGGTCAGGCGGCAAGGTCCGCGCTCGTGGCCTCGTGGCGCCGTTCGTCCAGATTGCATCGTCTCGATCCCGGCGGCCGCACCTCGCCGTTGCGGCTGACCGAAGCCGAGCTGCTTCAGGCGCGTGAGCGCGTTGCGCCGCTGCTGGCTGCCGCGCAAGTCGCGATGGATCGGCTTTATCAGGCCGTCGGCGCCAGCGGCTGCTGCGTGCTGCTCGCCGACGGCGAGGGCGTGCCGGTCGATCGTCGCGGCACAGCGGCGGACGACGCGACCTTTCAGTCCTGGGGTCTGTGGACCGGTGCGGTGTGGAGTGAGGAGCACGAGGGCACCAACGGCATCGGCACCTGCCTCGTCGAGCAGCGTCCGCTGACGATCGACCGCGACCAGCATTTCTTCGCCCGCAACACGCTTCTGAGCTGCACCGCCGTTCCGATCTACGACCATGAGGCGTCGCTGGCGGGTGTGCTCGACGTTTCTTCGTGCCGGGCTGACCGCACCGACGCATTTTCCAGCCTGATCGCACTTGCAGCGGGCGAGGCGGCCAAGCGTATCGAAGCTGATCTGTTTCGCAGGGCGTTCAGCCATGCCCGTATCGTCCTGACGCAAGCTGCGGACGGCCAGTACGGCGGCCTCGTCGCGGTCGATGCGGACGACCTCGTGATCGGCGCGACCCGCTCGGCCCGGGCGGCGATTGGAATTGCCCCTGGCCAGGCCCTGCAGCCGGTGCCCGCGGCCGATCTCCTCGGCGGCGATATCACGCGTGATCATCTTGCTGGCGGCCAGCGCGCGGTGGTGCAGCGCGCGCTGCTCCGCGCCGGCGGCAATGTCTCGGCAGCCGCCAAGGCCCTCGGCGTCAGCCGCGCTACGCTTCACCGGAAGCTGAAGCGGTTCGAGCTGGATCACTGAGCGGCGCTGCTTCCGTCGTGCACTCAACCTCGGCCGCCACTGTCGCAGAACTGCGACAGGTCAGCCCCGCCATCGCTTCCGCCCCGGCTGACAGACGACGCCTCCCGCGACATCGTCCGCACAAGTCGCGCCAACGCGACGGATTGCGCAAACAGCAAACATCGGGAGTGATCAATGAACAAGGTAGAATTCCTCAGTGTGACCAAAATTCCATTTGCCGAACGCTATGACAATTTCATCGGCGGCAAATTCGTCGCCCCGGCCGCCGGCAAATATTTCGACAATGCTTCGCCGGTGAACGGACAGATCGTCTGCAAGATTGCGCGCTCGGACGCCCAGGACGTCGAGCTGGCTCTCGACGCGGCGCATGCCGCCAAGGCCGCCTGGGGCCGCACCAGCGTCGCCGAGCGCGCCGCGCTCCTGAACCGGATCGCCGACCGCATGGAAGACAATCTCGAACGTCTCGCGATCGCCGAGACCTGGGACAACGGCAAGCCGATTCGCGAGACCCGCGCTGCCGACATCCCGCTCGCCATCGATCACTTCCGCTACTTCGCCGGCGTCGTGCGGGCCCAGGAAGGCTCGATCGGGGAAATCGACCACGACACCATCGCCTATCATTTCCACGAGCCGCTCGGCGTGGTCGGCCAGATCATCCCTTGGAACTTCCCGTTGCTGATGGCCTGCTGGAAGCTCGCGCCCGCGCTCGCCGCCGGCAATTGCGTCGTGCTCAAGCCTGCCGAGCAGACCCCGGCCTCGATCATGGTCTGGGCCGAGATCATCGCCGACATCCTGCCGCCAGGCGTCCTCAACATCGTCAACGGCTTCGGCCTTGAGGCCGGCAAGCCGTTGGCATCGAGCCCGCGGATTGCCAAGATCGCCTTCACCGGCGAGACCACGACGGGCCGGCTGATCATGCAGTACGCCAGCCAGAACCTCATTCCGGTCACGCTGGAACTCGGCGGCAAGTCGCCGAACATCTTCTTCAAGGACGTCACCGCCGAGGACGACGATTTCTTCGACAAGGCGATCGAAGGCTTCGTCATGTTTGCGCTGAACCAGGGCGAGGTCTGCACCTGTCCAAGCCGGGCGCTGGTCCACGCCGACATCTACGACCGCTTCATGGAGCGGGCCTTGAAGCGCGTCGCGGCGATCAAGCAGGGCGACCCGCGCGCGGCCGACACGATGATCGGCGCCCAGGCCTCCGGCGAGCAGCTCGCAAAGATCCTCTCGTACATCGACATCGGCAGGCAGGAAGGCGCCAAGGTGCTGGCCGGCGGCGGACGTGCCGAACTCGCAGGCGATCTCGCCGGCGGCTTCTATGTCCAGCCGACCGTGTTCGAGGGCCACAACAAGATGCGAATCTTCCAGGAGGAGATCTTCGGCCCCGTGGTCTCGGTCACGACATTCAAGACCGACGACGAGGCCCTCGAGATCGCCAACGATACGCTCTACGGGCTTGGAGCCGGCGTCTGGAGCCGCGACGCCAACCGCTGCTACCGCTTCGGCCGCGCGATTCAGGCCGGCCGGGTCTGGACCAATTGCTACCACGCTTATCCCGCCCATGCGGCGTTCGGCGGCTACAAGCAGTCGGGCGTCGGTCGCGAGACCCACAAGATGATGCTCGATCATTATCAGCAGACCAAGAACCTTCTGGTCAGCTACAGCCCGAAGAAACTTGGCTTCTTCTGATCGGACAGCCGGAGAGGGCGGCGCCATCTCGGCGCCGTTCGCTCCGGCTGCCGGAATCGGCGCCACGGGTTCTCGATCCCGCCACGAATCTGCGTGCGTCATGGCGCGCATGGATTTGTTGCCCGATCAGCGCCAAAGATTTTGCAATATTTCGATCACATTGCAGTGCGGCATAATGAAAGTCGTGCCATGCCGCTGCGGTGCTTTCCAAGGGCGTTTGAGTTGGGTTAGAGAGGACGAAAGTTTTCTCTGACCCGGAATTCCCATGGCCGCACCCAAGAAAGCCGCCGCAAGCACTCCACAGGACAAGACCGACGGCGGTTCGCCCCCGGAATTCACCAGGGAACAGGAGCTCAAGGCGCTCCGCGACATGCTCCTGATCCGGCGGTTCGAGGAAAAAGCCGGCCAGCTCTACGGCATGGGCGCGATCGGCGGCTTCTGCCACCTCTACATCGGACAGGAAGCCGTGGTGGTCGGCATGCAGATGGCCCTGAAGCAGGGCGATCAGGTCATCACCGGCTATCGCGATCACGGCCACATGCTTGCTACCGGGATGGACGCCAACGGCGTGATGGCCGAGCTCACCGGCCGCCGCGGCGGCTATTCCAAGGGCAAGGGCGGCTCCATGCACATGTTTAGCAAGGAGAAGCACTTCTACGGCGGCCACGGCATCGTCGGCGCCCAGGTCTCGCTCGGCACGGGTCTCGCCTTCGCCAACAACTATCGCGGCAACGGCAATATCAGCGTCACCTATTTCGGCGACGGCGCGGCCAACCAGGGCCAGGTCTACGAGAGCTTCAACATGGCGGAGCTCTGGAAGCTGCCGGTGATCTACGTCATCGAGAACAACCGCTACGCCATGGGCACCTCGGTCTCGCGCGCCTCGGCGCAGCAGGATTTCTCCAAGCGCGGCGCGTCCTTCAACATCCCCGGCAAGCAGATCGACGGCATGGACGTCCGCGCCGTCAAGGCCGCCGGCGAGGAGGCTGCGGCCTGGTGCCGCGCCGGCAAGGGTCCCTTCATCCTGGAGATGCAGACCTACCGCTATCGCGGCCACTCGATGTCCGACCCTGCAAAGTATCGCACACGCGAGGAAGTCGAGAAGGTCCGCCACGACCAGGACCCGATCGAGCAGGTGCGCAACCGCCTGTTGGCCGCCAAGGTCAGCGAGGCGGACCTCAAGGCGATCGACGCCGAGGTGCGCGACATCGTCAACGCGTCCGCCGATTTCGCCCAGCATGATCCCGAGCCGGATGCCGCCGAGCTCTGGACCGACATTTACCGCTGAACGCGCGCAAGCTTTCTTTGGAGCCGATATGCCAATTCAAGTGCTGATGCCCGCGTTGTCGCCCACGATGGAGAAGGGCAACCTCGCCAAATGGCTGAAAAAAGAGGGCGAGACGATCAAGTCCGGCGATGTCATCGCCGAGATCGAGACTGACAAGGCGACCATGGAGGTCGAAGCGACCGACGAGGGTACGCTCGGCAAGATCCTGATCCCCGAGGGCACCGCTGACGTTGCGGTGAACACGCCGATCGCGACCATTCTCGCCGACGGCGAAAGCGCCGACGATCTTGCGAAGGCGCCTGCGCCTGCGCAGCAGCAGAAAGCCGCGGAGTCCGCTCCGCCTGCCGCCGCAAAGACCGAGGCGCCCGCGCCCAAAGCCGCGCCGGCTCCGCAGGCCGTCGCCGAGCCCGATCCGGAAGTGCCCGCCGGCACCGAGATGATCACGCAGACCATCCGCGAAGCCTTGCGCGACGCCATGGCCGAAGAGATGCGGCGCGACCCCGACGTCTTCGTGATGGGGGAGGAGGTCGCCGAATATCAGGGCGCCTACAAGGTGACGCAGGGCCTGCTTCAGGAATTCGGCGCCAAGCGCGTGATCGACACCCCTATCACCGAGCACGGCTTCGCCGGCGTCGGCGTCGGTGCCGCGATGACGGGCCTCAAGCCAATCGTCGAATTCATGACCTTCAACTTCGCCATGCAGGCGATCGACCAGATCATCAACTCCGCGGCCAAGACGCTCTATATGTCCGGCGGCCAAATGGGCTGCTCGATCGTGTTCCGCGGGCCCAACGGTGCGGCCGCGCGCGTCGCCGCCCAGCACAGCCAGGATTATTCGGCCTGGTACTCGAACGTCCCGGGCCTCAAGGTCGTCGCGCCGTTCTCGGCCGCCGATTACAAGGGCCTGCTCAAGGCCGCGATCCGCGACCCCAATCCGGTCATCTTCCTCGAGAACGAGGTGCTTTACGGCCACACCGGCGAGGTACCGAAGCTCGATGATTTCATCATCCCGATCGGCAAGGCCCGGATCGCGCGCAGCGGCAGTCACGTCACCATCGTCTCGTGGTCGAACGGCATGACATACGCGCTGAAGGCCGCCGACGAACTCGCCAAGGAGGGCATCGAGGCCGAGGTGATCGATCTGCGCACGCTGCGCCCCATGGACACCGAGACCATCATCAACTCGGTGAAGAAGACCGGTCGCGCCGTCACGGTGGAGGAGGGCTGGGCCCAGAGCGGCGTCGGCGCCGAGATCGCCGCGCGCATCATGGAGCACGCCTTCGACTATCTGGATGCGCCGGTTGCGCGCGTCTCCGGCAAGGACGTGCCGATGCCCTATGCGGCGAACCTGGAGAAGCTCGCGCTGCCTTCGGCGGCTGAGGTGGTCGAGGCCGCCAAAGCCGTCTGCTACAGGTAGACCATGGCGGGCCCGAAGGAGCAGCCGTTACCACCCGACGTCCTTGCCCGCGACGACGCGGTCGAGATCCTGCGCGTGTTCGTGCTGGACGGCGGGCTGTCGATGGCGTTCCAGCGAGCCTTCGAGGAGCCTGACATGTGGGGCTTGCTGCTGGTCGATCTCGCCCGCCATGCTGCGCGTGCTTATGCGCGCGAGAGCGAATATACCGAGGAGGACGCATTGAACCGGATCCTGGAGATGTTCCAGGCCGAGATCGAGCGTCCGACCGACACCGGCACCACGACGCCGCGCGGCAAGGGGCACTGACCGTGGCGATCGACGCTCATCATTTCGATTTCATGCTGGAGGCGATCCACGAGGCGGAGGCCTCGATCGCCCAGGGCGGCCTGCCGATCGGCGCTGTCTTGACGCGCGACGACAAGATCATCGCGCGCGGCCACAACAACCGCGTGCAGGAGAACAACCCGATCCTGCACGGCGAGATGAGCTGCCTGCGCGAGGCCGGCGCGATCTCGTTTCATGATACGGTGATGTACACCACGCTGTCGCCGTGCTCGATGTGCGCGGGCGCGCTGGGGCTGTTCAAGGTCAAGCTCGTGGTGATCGGAGAGTCCGTCACCTTCGAGGGATCCAAGGACATCCTCGACAAGTTCGGCATTCCCTGGATCGATCTTGCCGACGAGCGCTCCATCACCATGATGAAGAATTGGCGTTCCATCCCTGCCAATGAGCGCCTCTGGCAGGGCGACATCGGCAACTAAACCTGGTCCGTTCGTCCTCGCTTCCGGGGATGACGTTTTGCAAAGTTTGTCTTGAGGTCAGCATGCCCATCAACATCCTGATGCCCGCTCTCTCGCCGACGATGGAGAAGGGCAACCTCGCCAAATGGCTGAAGAAGGAAGGCGACAAGGTCAAATCCGGCGATGTCATCGCCGAGATCGAGACCGATAAGGCGACCATGGAGGTCGAGGCGATCGACGAGGGCACGATCGCCAAGATCCTGGTGCCGGAGGGCACGCAGGACGTTCCGGTCAACGACGTGATCGCGGTGCTCGCCGGCGAAGGTGAAGACGTCAAGGCTGCCGGCGCCGCCAAGCCCAGCGCGTCCGCCGCGCCTCCGAAAGTTGCTGAGGCTCCTGCTGCGGCGCCGGCTCCCGCAGCTGCGCCTGCCGCGCCTAAAGATGCCCCGGCCAAGGCTGCCCCGCCCGCTGCTGCACCTGCGCCGCAGGCTGCAGCGCCGGTCACGCAGAGCAACGGACATGCCGGCCGCGTGTTCTCCTCGCCGCTGGCGCGGCGTCTGGCCAAGGAAGCCGGCATCGATGTCGGCATGGTCACCGGCACCGGCCCGCACGGCCGCGTGGTCGCGCGCGACGTCGAGCAGGCCAAGTCCGGCAAGGGTCTCAAGGCGCCCGCTGCGGCACCGTCCGGCGGCGCACCCTCGATCGCGCCCACCATGTCGGACAAGCAGATCCTGTCGCTGTTCGAGCCCGGCTCCTACGAGGTCGTCCCGCACGACGGCATGCGCCGCACTATCGCGCAGCGCCTGACCGCGTCGATCCAGAACGTTCCGCACTTCTACCTGACCATGGACTGCGACATCGGCAAGCTGCTCGCCGCGCGCGAGGAGATCAACGCCGCGGCTCCAAAGGACAAGGAGAAGAAGCCGCTCTACAAGATCTCGGTCAACGACTTCGTCATCAAGGCGATGGCAGTCGCGCTGCAGAAGATCCCGAACTGCAACGTCAGCTGGACCGAAAGCGGCATGGTCAAGCACCATCATTCCGACGTCGGCGTTGCGGTCGCAATGCCCGGCGGCCTGATCACGCCGATCATCCGCAAAGCGGAGACCAAGACGCTTTCGACCATCTCCAACGAGATGAAGGATTTCGCCGCGCGCGCTCGCTCCCGCAAGTTGAAGCCCGAGGAATACCAGGGCGGCACCACCGCCGTTTCCAACCTCGGCATGTTCGGCATCAGCCACTTCACCGCCGTGATCAACCCGCCGCATGCAACCATCCTCGCGGTCGGCACCAGCGAGGAGCGGCCTGTCGTGCGCGGCGGCAAGATCGAGATCGCGCACATGATGAGCGTGACCCTGTCCTGCGATCACCGCGCCATCGATGGCGCGCTCGGGGCCGAGCTGATCGGCGCCTTCAAGCAGCTGATCGAAAACCCCGTGATGATGATGGTCTGACGGCGCGGCAGAGGGGGCGATTTTGCATGTCCGTACCCGCTGGCCGTGGATATCGCTGCTGCTTGGCGCCGTCGTCGTGCTCAACCCGGTGGGGCTCGAATTTCTGCATTCTGCGTTCTTTGCCAGTGAGCAACTGGCACGGAATATCGCCCAGCCCATCGTGCTCATCGCGCTGGCCGTCATGGTCATGGCGGTGATGCTCGAATGGCTTATGAGGTCTTTTCTGGTCAAGCGCCGCGCTCGCGGCGCCTCTTGAGTTGAACGGGAGCCGCCATGGCCGACACATCCTTCGACGTCATCATCATCGGCTCCGGTCCCGGCGGCTATGTCGCCGCGATCCGGGCCGCCCAGCTCGGCCTCAAGACCGCGATCATCGAGAAGTCGTATCTCGGCGGCATCTGCCTGAACTGGGGCTGCATCCCGACCAAGGCGCTGCTTCGTTCGGCCGAGATCTATCACTACATGCAGCATGCCAGGGATTACGGCCTGTCGGCCGACAACATTTCCTACGACCCGAAGGCCGTGGTGCAGCGCTCGCGCGGCGTCTCCAAGCGGCTCAATGACGGCGTCGGCTTTCTGATGAAGAAGAACAAGGTGGCCGTGATCTGGGGCGCCGCCACGATCGACGCCCCCGGCAAGATCACCGTGAAGAAATCCGACGTCGAGGCGCCGAAGGGCGCGCTGGGCGAAGGGAGCTATCAGGCCAAGCACATCATCGTCGCGACCGGCGCGCGGCCGCGCGTGCTGCCGGGGCTCGAACCCGACAAGAAGCTGATCTGGACCTACTTCGAAGCGATGGTGCCGGAGAAGATGCCGAAATCGCTTTTGGTGGTCGGCTCGGGCGCGATCGGAATCGAGTTCGCCTCGTTCTTCAAGACCATGGTTTCCGACGTCACCGTCGTCGAGGTGCTGCCGCAGATCCTGCCGGTCGAGGACGCCGAGATCGCGGGCCTTGCCCGCAAGCGGCTGGAGAAGCAGGGCATCAAGATCATGTCCTCGACCAAGGTCACGAAGCTCGAGAAGAAGGCCGACAGCGTCGTCGCCACCATCGATGACGGCAAGGGCAAGCCTGTCACGACAGAGTTCGAGCGCGTGATCTCGGCGGTCGGTGTCGTCGGCAACATCGAGCATCTCGGCCTGGAAAAGCTCGGCGTGAAAACCGACCGCGGCTGCATCGTGATCGACGGTTACGGCAAGACCAACGTTCCCGGCATCTACGCGATCGGCGACGTCGCCGGTCCCCCGATGCTCGCCCACAAGGCCGAGCATGAAGGCGTGATCTGCGTCGAGGCAATCAAGGGCCTGCACCCGCATCCCATGGACAAGCTCCTGATCCCCGGTTGCACCTATTGCAACCCACAGGTTGCCTCCGTCGGCCTCACCGAAGCCAAGGCGAGGGAAGGCGGCCGCGAGATCCGCGTCGGCCGCTTCCCCTTCGTCGGCAACGGCAAGGCGATCGCGCTCGGCGAGGATCAGGGCCTGGTCAAGGTCATCTTCGACAAGAAGACCGGCCAGCTGTTAGGGGCCCACATGGTCGGCGCCGAGGTCACCGAGCTGATCCAGGGCTACGTCGTCGCCATGAACCTGGAGACGACCGAAGAAGAGCTGATGCATACGGTCTTCCCGCATCCGACCTTGTCGGAAATGATGAAGGAAGCCGTGCTGGATGCGTATGGACGGGTTTTGAATATCTGACCGCTCGTCATGCGCGGGCTTGACCCGCGCATCCATCCAGCGAAGCGCCCTTCGCGAGATGGATTGCCGGGTCAAGCCCGGCAATGACGGAGGCAAGAAACTGGCAACAAGGAACAAGAAAGAAGCGAGCCATGCACGACAACGACAATCTCACCATCGAACGCTCGACCTTCGTCACCCATCTGGAATGCGCGATGGAGGGCGACCACTATGCCGCCGACCAGGTCCACAATCTCTCCAAGGCCGGCAAGCCGCTCTTGGTGCGCTACGACCTCGCCGGCGTGAAGAAGGCGCTGACCAAGGACGCACTTGCACAGCGACCCGCCGACATGTGGCGCTATCGCGAATTGCTGCCGGTGCGCAAATGCCAGGACATCGTCTCGCTCGGCGAGGTCACGACGCCGCTGATCCGACTGCCCAAGCTCGCCAAGAAGCTCGGCGGCGGCGAGATCATCGTCAAGGACGAGGGACGGCTGCCGACCGGCTCGTTCAAGGCGCGCGGCCTGGTCATGGCTGTGTCGATGGGCAAGGCGCTCGGCATCAAGCACATGGCGATGCCGACCAACGGCAATGCCGGCGCGGCGCTTGCGGCCTACGCGACGTCCTGCGGGATCAAGACCACGATCTTCTGTCCGGCCGATACGCCTGAGGTTAACGTCAGCGAGATCGAGCTGCAGGGCGCGACCGTCTACCGCGTCAACGGCTATATCGACGATTGCGGCAAGATCGTCGGCGAGGGCAAGGCCAAGGTCGGCTGGTTCGACACCTCCACGCTGAAGGAGCCGTACCGCATCGAGGGCAAGAAGACGATGGGCCTCGAGCTCGCCGAGCAACTCGGCTGGGACGTGCCCGACGTGATCTTCTATCCGACCGGCGGCGGCACCGGCCTGATCGGCATGTGGAAGGCGTTCGACGAACTCGAGAAGATCGGATTCATCGGCTCAAAGCGCCCACGCATGGTCGCGGTGCAGGCTTCAGGCTGCGCGCCGATGGTACGGGCCTATGAAGCCGGCACCGAGCATGCGACGCGCTGGGAGGACGCCCACACGATCGCCTCGGGAATCCGCGTGCCGCAGGCGATCGGCGATTTCCTGATCCTGCGCGCGGTGCGCGAGAGCAAGGGCTTCGCCATCGCGGTCGACGACGACAAGATCTCGGCGGCGCTGAACGAGGTCGCGCGCGAGGAGGGGCTCTTGCTGTGTCCCGAGGGCGCCGCGACCTATGCCGCCTACAAGGACAGCCTCGCCGATGGTCGCGTCTCGAAGGCCGACCGCGTCATGCTGTTCAACTGCGCGACCGGCCTTAAGTACCCGCTGCCGAAGGTCGACCGCACGCTCGATCGCCATAAGCCGATCGACTACACGCAATTCTAGCGCGTCATTTCGTCTCTTCACGAACGATTTCTCTTCCCGTACGCGGGAAGAGACAAAACAACAATGTATCGCTGGGAGAAGACAATGACGAAGGCCGTCTGGGCTGCGCTGTTTGCTGTTCTCACCATGACCGGCGCTGCGCGCGCCGATGACTATCCCACCCATCCCATCACCATCATCGTGCCCTTCGCGGCCGGCGGGCCGTCGGATGCGATGGCGCGTGTGCTCGCCGAGCGGATGCGCACGGCGCTCGGCCAGCCCCTCGTGGTCGAGAACGTCACCGGTGCGGGCGGCTCGATCGGCGTCGGCCGCGCCGTGCAGTCGCCGCCGGACGGCTACACCATCTCGTTCGGCCATCTCGGCACCCACGTCGCCAACGGCGCCGTCTACAAGCTTAAATACGACCTCGTCACCGACCTCGAGCCCGTGGTGCTGCTGCCGAGCAACCCGATGATCGTCGTCAGCAAGAACACGGTGCCGGCGACGTCGCTGAAGGAGCTGATCGAATGGCTGAAGTCCCGGCCGTCGCCGCCGACGGCGGGCACCGCCGGCGCAGGCTCCGGCAGCCACATCGCCGGCGTTTATCTCGAGAGCGTCTCCGGCATCAAGCTGCAATACGTGCCGTATCGCGGCACCGCGCCCGCGTTGAACGATCTCATCGCCGGCCAGATCGACATCATTGTCGACCAGACCTCCAACTCGATCGCCCAGGTCCGCGCCGGCACCATCCGCGCCTACGCCATCACCGATGACAAGCGCTTGGCCTCCGCGCCCGACATCCCGACCGCCGAGGAGGCGGGCCTGAAGGGCTTCAACATGACGCTGTGGTCCGGCCTGTGGGTGCCGAAAGGCACGCCGAAGGAGATCGTGACCAAGCTCAATGCCGCCGCCGTGGAAGCGCTAAACGATCCCGCCGTGAGGAAGCAGCTCGAAGGCCAGGGCCTGGAGATGACGCCGAAGGACCAGCTCACCCCCGAAGCGCTCGGCGCCCGCCAGAAGGCCGAGATCGCCAAATGGTGGCCGATCATCAAGGCTGCGAACATCAAGGTGGATTGAGGCAGGATCTCGTAGGGTGGGCAAAGCGCAGCGTGCCCACCAAGCTGGCTGATCTGAGAACGGTGGGCACGGCGCAAGTGTGCCTCTGCCCACCCTGCGAGTCCGGCGGCTAATCCGCCGGCGTGGCCTTGGCGCTGGCGTCCTTCGTCACCACGCGCTCGTCGCTCTTGCCGGCGACCACGCTGCTGTCCTCGAACCGGGCGCGGTACACCAGCACATTCTCGATCACGCGCTGCACGTAGTTGCGCGTCTCCGACAGCGGAATACGCTCGACCCAGTCGACCGGATCGACATTGGGATCCCGGGGATCGCCGCGGGCCTGCACCCATTCGCGCACGCGGCCGCGGCCGGCATTGTAGCCGGCGAAGGTCATGATCTGGTTGCCGCGATATTCCGACAGCAGCGCGCTGAGCTCGGCGGCGCCCATCTGCGTGTTGTAGACGGGATCCGAGACCATCTTGCCCCAGTCGTAGGTCAGGCCGAAACGCTTGGCGGTATCGCGGCCGGCTTCGGGCGTCACCTGCATCAGCCCGACCGCGTTGGCCGCCGACTTGTCGCGCTGGTCGAACGAGCTTTCGGTGCGCGCCACCGAATAGATCACGCTGGTCTCGATCGCGGGCGCGACCTGCTTGTGCTCGGGGATACCGATGGTCGGGAAGGCGTAATGGTCGAGCGCGAGCCCGCGCGCCAGCGCCGACTTGCCGACCTCCAGCATGACGCGCGCATCGTTGCGCCGCGCGGCGAGCTCGCCGAGTGCTTCGAGCGCGGCGACGTCGGTGCTCTCCTTGGCGAAGTCCTCGGCGTAGTAAAACACCGTGTCGCGCTCGCCGATGCCGTAGAGCATGTCGGCAGCGCGCACGCGCTCGTCCGCGGGCGGAGTGTCGAGCGCGGCCAGCACGGGCGAGGGCGGCTGCAGCTCGATGCGGTCGAGGCCGAGCTTGGCGCGCGCGAGCTGGCCATAATAGGCGGTCGGATAGCGCGCCGCTGCACGGTAACTCAGGCGCGCATCGGCGCTCGCACCCATCGCCTCGGCGGCGCGGCCGCGCCAGTAATTGGCGCGGGACAGCGCGATCGGATTGGCCGAGCCTTCGTCGATGGCGGCGAAGTGCACCATCGCCGCCTGGGGATCGCCAAGGAAGCGCAGCGCGATCCAGCCGCACATGAAATGATAGTCGACACGGTAGACTTCCTTCTCGGGCACCGCCGCCGTGCGCACCACGTCATACGCCGTCTTGAACTTGCCCTGGTCGAGCAGCTTGCGCGCGAGCATGCGACGCTCGCGCCACCAGGCGTCGGTGTCCTGGGCGGCCATGGTGTCGGGTGCGGCGGCCAGGATCAATTCGGCGGCGTCGTCGATGCGGTCCTTCTGCAGGTGCCATTGGGCGCGGCACAGGACATAGCCGAGATCACGGCGCGCTTCGGCCGGGACGTCCTCGAGATCATCCCCGGCCTTGCTGGCCTTGCCGGTGACGGCGGCGCAGGCTTTCACGATCGTCAGCGCATCCTCGCCGAGCCGTTTTGCGGCGCGCCGCGCGCCGGCGTAGTCCTTGGCGCCGAGCCGCTTGTCCATGCGGGCGCGATGATCCTCGGCGGTGAGGAGATCGCGGAACGCCTCGTAAGCGTCTTCCTCGCTCCGCTCGGACAATTCCTCGGTGCGCCAGGCCTCGCGCACGAGGCGCGTGGCCCTGTCGGTATCGCCTTCCGTGAGCAGCACGCGGGCAAGGGCGAACCTGCCTTTGGCGCTGGTCGGGCGGTCCATGGTGAATTTGTGCACGGTGGCCGCGTCGGCCTTCTCCTGCCACAGCCGCGCCTCGGCGCGGCGGCGGAGCAGGGCGCTGCTCGGCCAACCCGGATTGGCGGCGAGGAAGGCGGCATAACGCTTGAAATTCGCCGTGCTCTCGGAATGGCGCAGCATGAACCAGTCGGCGAGCTTCTGGCCGGCGGGATCGACGATGCGGTCGCGCGCCGCGCTCGCGTCATCCGTCTTGCCCTTGCGCGCGAGGTCGATCGCATCCTTCAGCGCGGCGAGGTCGCCGGTCAGGGGCGGCGCTGCCGGCTTGTCCGAGGGCTCGTCGGCCGTCTTCGTCTTGCGCTTGGCCTCGGCATGTTTGCCATGGCGCGATTTCGTCGCGGCATGGCGCTGCTTCACCGCCTTGCCGCTCGCCTTGGCCTCATGCGACTTTTTGGGCGCGGACGATTTGTGGCTGCTCTTTGCCGCCAGTTCGGTGGGGAGGAGTGCAACGGCTGCGACAGCAACGAGACACGCGAGCGAGCGTAGGCACTGGTTCATTCCATGGTCCCCCTGCGAAACCATTACAAACCAAGGTCCGCGACGACAGGCGGCTTGAGAATCAAAGGCACCGAGAACGATGCCACGTCATCGTTTCGCATTTCTCACGCTGTCGCAACAATGCGGCAAAATACGGATTGGAACTGGGGAACTTTCGAAAGCGCGGAGTTTGGCGCCTTTAGCCTTCGTTAACGCATTCGGGGCGTACGCGACGTGCAACGGCGCACGACGTCACCGGGCAATCAGATGCGCATGTTCCCTTGGCCAAAACCGGTGTATTGAGTTCCCAGCTCCATCCTCCTGGCGATTGCCCCGCACCTATGCCGATTTTCAACCAGTCGATCCGGCGCAAGATCGTCGGCATCGCCCTCGGATTGATCGTCCTGATGCTGGTCACCTCGATCCTGTCGATGGTGATGTCGAGCCAGGTCGGCGTCCTGCTGGATGAGCTGACCAACCGCTACATCCCCGCCTATAGCCATCTGGCCCGCGCCAACGTCCGCTCGCTGGAGCGGGCTCTGGCGCTGCGGCGAATGGTCATGACCAGGATGGGCTCGTCGTCCGACGAGGAAGCCTACGCGGCGCGGCTCCGCGACTTCGAGGCATTGGACCGCAAGTTCGAGGAGGAGGCCGAAAGCGCGCGCAAGCTTATCAATGCGATCATCGACGATCCCAGGACGCAATCCGACAATGCCGCGCTGGCGCGGATCGACGTTCGCATCGAGACCGCCGTGACCGAGTTGCGGCGCGATCTGGACAAGGGCAATGCGAGGCTGCTCAAGCAGGTCGAGGCCAGGGACATGGTCGAGGCCCGCGGCACGCTGGAGCAACTCGACGGTTTGCGCGATGCGTTCAATCGCAAGGTCGATGCGATCCGCGCCGACATGCTGGCCCAGGTCTTCTACTCGACGTCGCAGGTGATCAGCCGCCAGCGTCAGGCCATCGTCGTTTCGGGCGTTGTGACCGTGCTCGCGGCGATCGTCGGCTTTGCCTTCGCGCTGCTGGTGTCCAGCGGCATCACGCGGCCGGTGCGGCTGCTGCTCGCCGGAGCCCGCGAGGTCGAGGCGGGCCGCTTCGACAAGTCGATCACCGTCTCCACGCAGGACGAGATCGGCGAGCTCGCTGCGGCCTTCAACCGCATGACCGAGCAGCTCAGGCACAACGAGCGGGTCCGCGAGACCTTCGGCCGCTACATCGATCCCAAGGTGGTGCAAGGGCTGATCGACCGGCCCGAGGTCGCCATCGACGGCGAGCGCCGGATCATGACCATCCTGTTCTGCGACATGAGCGGCTTCACCGCGATGAGCGAGGGCGTGACACCGCGCGGCCTCGTCAAGGTGATGAACCACTATTTCACGGTCATGTCCGGCCCGATCAGGAGCAATCGCGGCATCATCGACAAGTATATCGGCGACGCCATCATGTCCTATTGGGGCCCGCCCTTCGTGGAGGAGGACGAGCAGGCTCTTTTGGCCGGCGTCGCAGCAATCGAGATGGCCGATCAGGTACCTGCGCTGCAGCGGCAGCTGCCCGACCTGCTCGGCATCCGCGCCATGCCGGCGCCGTGCGATCTGCGGATCGGCATCGCCACCGGCGAGGTCCTGACCGGCAGCATCGGCTCCGAGCTGATGATGAGCTTCACCGTGATGGGCGACGCCGTGAACCTGGCGTCGCGGCTGGAGGCCGTCAACAAGGTCTACGGCACCCGGATCCTGATCTCGCAAGCCACGGCCGAGGCGATCGGATCGCGGCTCGAGCTGCGCGAGATCGATCGTCTGGCGGTCGCCGGCCAGGGCGCTCCGCAGGCGATCTACGAGGTGATGGCGCGGGCGGGCGCGCTCACCGGCGCACAGGACAGCCTGCGCGCGCACTATGCCGAAGGGCTCGCCGCCTATCGTGCCTGCCGGTTCGGCGAGGCGCGCGCCGCCTTCAATGCCGCGCTAGAAGTCGTGGCCGGCGACGGCCCGTCGCGCATCATGCTCGGCCGCATTGCGCAGTTCGAGGCTAGCCCGCCCGACGAAGGATGGGACGGCGCCTGGCGGCTGGACAGCAAATAGCCTGCCACGCGGGAAAATTGATTCTACTCGATAACGATGTTCGCCGTGACCTATTTCGCGGGCTTAGGTTGAATGTCCTTAAGGCGTTTGATGGGGACACGCCGATGACGGAACTTCAGGACAGGCTGGAACGGTTCGAGACGCTCACCGCCGAATGCGAGCTGATCGCCAAGCTCGCCACCGACAGCACCAAGCGCGAGTTCTATCTGAAGCTTTCGGAGCAGTACCGGCAGCTGGCGGCGGACATGCGGCAGGCGATCGCGACCCAGGCTGCGGCCTGACGCCGGCGGCAATCCGTTCTTAAGGTTTCGCGCGCATCCTAGCGGGATGTGAGCGTCGAGAATCCGCGATGGCTCGCAGTGGGAATGCCGGGTTTCGTTGCAATGCAGCGCAACCCGTGAACGTCGTCGCCATGCCTGACAGGGCAATCCCATGCGCCTCGTTGCCATGATCATCATCGCGCTCGTGACGGCTGCCTGCGACCGGGAGCAGGACATCACCGGTTCGACGCCGGTCTGTCAGCTGCGAAACACCAGCTACAATCCCCGTGACATGAACCAGTGCGTCAATGCCTGCAAATCCTGTGATCGCGGCACCACGGTCACCTGCACCACGTCCTGCTCCCTGAAGGGCGCGCGGTGAGCTCGCGTTCTCGTGGCTCATCCGGCGGCGGTGCTCGGGCACCGGAACGATTCACATGCGTTAATCATTGAAGGGAAGGCAGGACGCGGAGGCCGACGAAATGGGTATGCTCGATCCCGGTCGATTTCTGGTGTCGTGCTCGCATTGCAATGCATGGCCGATGGCGGCCAATGTTAAGCGGTCGAGCTGGATGGCCACCCCCCACGAAATCCGCTTCGTCTGCACCCGCTGCCGCCGCGAGGAGACCGCGATCGTCTCGGCCTCAGGCGAATTGACCCCGATCAAGCGCGTCGATGTCGCGCCCCGCGACGTCGCCGTCGCCTGGGCCCAGGCCCAGCGGTCTCGAGGGCGGGCCTGACCAGCGACTTTGTTTCGACTTTTCCGGATGGAACCAACCGCCCCCTCGAACGTTTGTGCCCGGACATCAACGTGGGGCTGGACGAATGATCGGCGAGCATTTCGACACCCGAACGCGGATCAACATGAAATTGGCGCTGGATCGGATCTGCCGCGATCGTCCGGCAGGGAAGGATCACGGTTTCCGCCGGTCGGTGGCAGAGAGCATTATCCGCTGCGCGCTCACGGGACGCACCGGGATCGGCCAGCTGGTCGATGCCGGCGAACGGGCGGTGATCAAGACCGGGTCGCAGGGGCATTCGGCCCAGTGACAATTGCGTACGCGCGTCACGTCCGTCGGAGCCCCCAGTGAAGAGTGCTGTCGAGCCAGCCACGGCGAGGGCTCCCGCAGATTTCCTCTCAGGCGGTGGCGAAATGGGTGCACGCATGCGCGCCCACGACTGGACCAGCACCCCGCTCGGAGAGCCGCAAAACTGGCCGCGCAGCCTCAAGACGGCCGTCCGCATCATGTTGACCTCGCGCCAGCCGATCTGGATCGGCTGGGGACGGGAGCTGATCTATCTCTACAACGACGCCTACAAGTCGATCATCGGCGGCAAGCACCCCTGGGCGCTGGGCCGGCCGACCGCGGAAGTCTGGCACGAGATCTGGACCGACATCGGCCCGATGCTCGCGACCGCGATGGGAGGCGACGAGGGCACCTACGTCGAAGAGCAGCTCCTGATCATGGAGCGGAGCGGCTATCCGGAGGAGACCTATTACACCTTCTCCTACAGTCCGGTCCCCGATGACGACGGTTTGGTCGGTGGCATCATCTGCGCCAACACCGACGACACGCGCCGTGTCATCGGCGACCGGCAGCTTGCGCTGCTGCGCGAGCTTGCCGCGACGACCGCCGAAACGCGTAGCCTTCAGGAGGCTTGCCGCCGATCGGGCCTTGCGCTCGCGACGGACACGCGCGACGTGCCGTTCGCACTGATCTATCTGGTCGAGCCCGACGGACGCGAGATCGCGTTGGTGGGCAAATGCGGTATCGATGCCGACCATCCCGCGGCGCTTTCGCAGCTTCCGATGGAGGGGCCGGCGCTCTGGCCGCTGGCCGAGGTCATTCGCGAACAGAAGCCGCAGGTGGTCTCGCATCTCGCCGCCCGCTTCGGGGCCGAATGTCCGCGCGGCGCCTGGGACGTGCCGCCACGGCAGGCGGCGGTGATCCCGATTCCGGCTCGCGGCGAAACGGCCCGCAAGGGCGTGCTGGTCGCCGGTCTCAATCCGTTCCGGCTGTTCGACGACGACTACCGCAATTTTCTCGAACTCGCGGCCGGCGAGATCGGCGCCAGCATGGCCAATGCGCAGGCCTATGAAGAGGAGCGTCGACGTGCCGAGGCGCTGGCCGAGATCGACCGCGCCAAGACGACGTTCTTCTCCAATATCAGCCACGAGTTCCGCACCCCGCTGACGCTGATGCTGGGCCCGATTGAAGATGCGCTCAACGATACCTCGCTGACGTCGCTGCCTGAGGTACAGCGCGAGCGGCTCGACATCGCCCATCGCAATTCGCTCCGCCTGCTGCGGCTGGTGAACAGCCTGCTCGACTTCTCCCGCATCGAGGCGGGGCGGGTGCGGGCGAGCTTCGTGCCGACCGATCTTGCCGCGTTCACTGCCGAACTTGCCTCCAATTTCCGCTCGGCGACCGATCGGGCCGGCTTGCGGCTGATCATCGCCTGTCCAGCGCTGCCGCACGACGTCCATGTCGATCGCGAGATGTGGGAGAAGATTGTCCTGAACCTGTTGTCCAACGCGTTCAAGTTCACCTTCGAGGGTGAGATCGCGGTCGAGATGGGCACCAGCGCCGACGGCAAGTCCGCCGAATTGCGTGTGCGTGACACCGGCACGGGTATTCCCCCGGACGAACTGCCGCATCTGTTCGAGCGCTTTCATCGCATCGAGGGAGCGAAGGGACGCACGTTCGAGGGCAGCGGCATCGGGCTTGCGCTGGTGCACGAGCTGATCAAGCAGCACGGCGGCGCCATCACAGTGGCGAGCGAGTTCGGCCGCGGCAGCGTGTTCACCATCACGATTCCGTTTGGAACGGCTCATCTGCCGGGGGAGCGTATCGCCGACCGTACTTCGACGGCGCTGCCGGTCGGAAGCGGCGTTGAAGCCTATGTTCAGGAGGCGCTACGCTGGCTGCCGCAAGAGACGGGCGCTGCGGATTTTCGCGATGAGCTTGCCCTCGATGGGGCGAGCGAGACACCTGACGCCTCGACACGCGGCGGCGGCGAGCGCATCATCCTGGCAGATGACAACGCCGACCTGCGCGACTACGTCAAACGTCTGCTCGAAGCCCAGGGCTACAGGGTGGAGGCCTTCGCCGACGGGCAGGCCGCGCTGGACGCAGCCAGGCTGCATCGCCCCGACCTGATCCTGTCCGACGTCATGATGCCACGCCTCGACGGCATCGGACTGCTTGGCGCATTGCGCAGCGACGAGAACCTGCGGGGATCGCCCGTCATCCTGTTGTCGGCGCGCGCCGGCGAAGAGGCCCGCGTCGAGGGGCTGGAGGCCGGTGCCGACGACTACGTCAACAAGCCGTTCTCGGCGCGCGAATTGTTGGCGCGGGTACGCGCCAATCTGCAGCTGGCGCGCATTCGCAGGGATGCCGAGGAGATCCAGCGCCGCCAGGCCGCGCGGCTGGAGGCGGTCGTCAGCACCGTGCCGACCGCGGTCTGGTTCACCTATGACCGCGAGGCGAAGCGTGTTTTCGGCAATGCCTATGGAGCGCGGCTGTTGCGGGTCCGGCCCGAGACCAACATGTCGCTGGCGGCGCCCGAGGGCGAACGTCCGGCCTGCCGCTTCTTTCGCGATCGCGTCCTGCTCGAGACGTCCGAACTGCCGCTGCACCGCGCGGCCCGCGGCGAGGACGTCGCAGGCGAGGAGCTCGAGCTCCGCTTCGAAGACGGGTCCTCCGCCACCGCGATTTTCCAGGCGTCTCCGATCGTCGACGCCGCCGGTGTGTTCCAGGGGGCGGTCTGTGCGGCCATCGACATCACCGAGCGCAAGCGGCAGGAGCGCCACCGCGAACTGCTGGTCAATGAGCTCAATCATCGCGTCAAGAATACGTTGACGACAGTGCAGTCGTTCGCGCTCCAGACCTTGCGTAACGCATCCAGCCTGGCGGATGGGCGCAAGGCGTTCGATGCGCGATTGATCGCGCTGTCGAAGGCACATGATGTGCTCGTCAGGGAAAACTGGGAGGCGGCGGAGCTGAGAGAGGTCGTGACCGAGGCTCTCGCCGCGTATGCCGAGCCGGAGAGCGCGAGGCTCAATTTCGGAGGGCCCGATCTGCGCATGCGGCCATCGGCTGCCCTGGCCATCTCGATGGCGTTGCACGAGCTCGCGACCAACGCCGTCAAGCATGGTGCCCTGTCGAACGGCTCGGGAACGGTCAACCTTACCTGGAAGGTCGACGATCGTTTCGAGTTGTGCTGGACCGAGCTGGGTGGTCCCGCCGTGGCCCCACCGTCGCGCCGCGGCTTCGGCACCCGCCTGATTCAGCAGGGGCTGCCCCACGAATTCGGCGGCGCCGATGTCGATCTGCGCTTCGCGCCCGAAGGCGTCGTTTGCGTCATTCGCGCATCGCTTCAAGAAATCCGCGCCAGCCTGGGCGGATTTGATATCGCAACAAATGCTGCCGGGAGGCCCTCATGAAATCTGCAACCGATCTGGCTGGCCAGCGGGTCTTCCTCGTCGAAGACGAGTCGCTGGTGATGATGCTGCTCGAGGATTCCCTCGTCGATGCCGGCTGCGAGATCGCGGGCATGGCGTCGCGCGTCGACGACGCGCTCGAGAAGGCGGCTGCGCTCTCGTATGATATTGCCGTCCTCGACGTCAATCTCAACGGGCGGCAGACGTTCGAGGTCGCGCGCTGCATCGCCGAACGCGGCATCCCTTACGTGTTCGCCACCGGCTACGGTCCTGCGAGCCTGCTTGCGGACTTCCGCCACGTTCCGATCCTGCAGAAGCCGTTTCAACAACAGGACCTGGAGACCGCGCTCCGGCAGGCTCTGGCGGTGCCGGAAGAGCGGAACGAGGCCGCTCCTCTTGACGAGCTTCCGGCCACGCCGACCTGTTCCTTGGCGTAGCCCTCGATTGACTCGCCGAGGCGTTGGCCCCTAAATGATCGGCGACGGTTCTCCTCATGGAGATCAAAAGGGAATGTGGTGCGGGACGTCCCAACGCCGGGATTTGTCTCAACGCCACGGCTGCCCCCGCAACTGTAAGCGGTGAATCTTTCGTCTCATGCCACTGGGAAACTCGGTCCTGGGAAGGCGACGCAAGGTAACGACCCGCGAGCCAGGAGACCTGCCGTCAGCCGTGGTCACACGCGAGGATGTCGGTCGGGGAGTACAGACATCGGCTTCACCGGAGCAATCATCGCTCCGCCGTGAGACCTCGTTCGCTGTGACGTGCCACTGACGTCATACCGAGGTTGCAATCGTGTCCCGCATTGTCTCTGCCGCCAGGCGCCTCGGCGCTGGCCTGCTCGCATCGGCTTCCTTCCATTCGCTCGATCCGTCGTCCGCCTTCGCTCAGCGGGTCGTGGCCGAGCAGCTGCCGACGATCGAAGTGACCCAGCGCTCCGATCAGAACCGCACGCGCGCGAGGGCAACGGGTGAGGGCGAGGTGACCAGGCGCCGGGCGCCGGCGGATGTTGCGCCGACGGGAAATGGCGCCGGCTCATCCGGCTCCGGCGGTGAGGCTGCCGCCGACAACGGCGGCATCGTCGGGGCTGCCACGACCGTCATCACGGCCGCGGATATCGCGCATTCGCCGTCGCAGACGCTTGCGGAGATCATCGCGACGCAGACGCCGGGCGTCCAGATCACGACGTTCTACGGCGGCCCGATCGCTGCCAAGACCGGCGTGGACCTGCGCGGCTTCGGCGCCTTTGCCACCGCCAACACGCTGGTGCTGGTGAACGGCCGGCGGCTTAACGACGTCGACATGGCGCAGGTGGACCTTTCCACCATTCCGCTCAATTCCATCGAGCGCATCGAGGTCACGCGCGGCAATTCCGGCGCGGTGCTCTACGGCGACAATGCGGTCGGCGGCGTGATCAACATCATCACCAAGAATGGCGTCGGCGGACCGCCCGTGAGCGCGCGCATCGAGGCCGGCTTCGGCTCGTTCAACACCCGGCTCGGCAATGTCTCGACCTCGCTCAATTCCGGTCCGTGGTCGACCTCGTTTTATGCCAACACGGTCAGGACCGACGGCTATCGCGACAACAATCGCTATTCGCAGCAGAACGGCGTCGGCAACCTCAACTACACGACGCCAGGCCTGACTGCTTTTCTCACCGTCACCGGCGACAATCAGGAGCTGCGACTGCCGGGCGGCCGCACCGTCGATCCCTCGATCGGCCTCGACGAGCTCACGGCCAACCGGCGAGGGACCAGCACGCCATTCAACTATGCCAACCAGCAGGGTTTCAGCGCGACTGCGGGCTTCACCAGGACCCTGGTCAACGGCGTCGATCTCATCGTCGATGGCGGCGTTCGCGACAAGAAGCAGCAGAGCGCGTTCTTCTCCAGCCCGACGCCCGTTCCGGCCTTCTTCACGTCGACCTATGTCGGATCCCATCTGACGAATTGGTCGATCACGCCGCGGCTCAGCGTGAAGAGCCTGCTGCTCGGCATGCCGTCGCAGCTCCTGACCGGCATCGACTATTACGATGCGAGCTTTGAGCAGAACCGCGGCGCCGGGCAGGGGCTCGCGGCCTGGCACAATTACGACCTCAGGCAGCAGACGATCGCGGGTTATTTCCAGCACACAGTGGGGGTGGCGCCCGCCACCGACGTCTCCTACGGCGCGCGGGTGCAGACCATCAGTCTTGCGGCACGCGACAATTTCGACCCCGCGGCGCCGTTCAACGCCGACATCGGCGCGCTGCCGCTGACGAGCAGCGAGACCCAGTATGCGCTGCATCTTGGGGCCGAGCATCGCCTCAATGGCGTGGTCTCGCTGTTCGGCCGCGCCGCGCGCGCGTTCCGCACGCCCGACGTCGACGAGCGCCTGTCCTCGGGGCCATCCTTCGATCCCTTCACCTTCGCCGCGATCCCGCAAACGTTCCAGCTCAAGACCCAGACCTCCCAGGACATCGAGGGCGGGTTGCGCATCAAGAGCGGCGGGTTGCAGCTGCAAAGCAGCGTGTATCTGATGGATCTCACCAACGAGGTCCATTTCAGCCCGGTCCTGTTCTACAACACCAATCTCGATCCGACCCGACGCTACGGCTCGGAGACGAGCCTGTCCTACCGCGTTAACGACGCTCTGCTGCTGCGCTCCGGCATGGCCTATACCCGTGCCGTCTTCCGCGACGGCATCTGGGTCGGCAACGACGTGCCGCTGGTGTCGCGCTACACGGCGAGTGCGGGTGTGACCTGGAACATTTGGCGGGACTATCTGGTGCTCGATGCCACCGCGCGGTTCTGGAGCGAGCGGCGCATGGACAATGACCAGGCGGGGAGCCAGAAGCTGATCCCCGCCAACGGCACCATCGATCTCAAGCTCGGCGGCCGATATGAACGCTACTTCTGGTCCTTGAGTGTCAACAATGTGCTGAATGCACTCTATTACGACTACGCCATCGCGAGCACCTTCACCGACGGCCGCTTCAGCGCCTATCCGCTGCCCGGCCGCACCTATATGCTCAAGGCCGGTGCAACGTTCTGATTTTCGCCAGGGCTGTCTGTCGCCCAACTGGACTCGACCTCAAAGAGAAGGAGATTCAACCATGGCTCTCGGGATCCTGCCGTCTCACGGCGACCGCGTCCGGCTTCACCCGGTCGCGCCGCGCGTTGCGCCGATCTTCTGCTTTGCGCTGCTGACGGCCTCATGCGCGCTCGCCAGTTTTGCGTTCGCCTGTGCAACGCCGTTTGCGGCTTTCGCGGTCGTCGCCGCAGCGATGCTGCCGCAAAGGCCGGCGCTGCTCGTCGTCACCGGCGCCTGGCTCGTGAATCAGGTCATCGGTTTCGGCGCACTGCATTATCCCGTTGACGCCAGCACCATCGCCTGGGGTTTTGTGATCGGCGCGGCGGCACTTCTGGCGACCGCGGCAGCGTCGACGATGCTCAACCTGCTGCCGCAGGGCCGCACGCCGCTGATGCTGGCGATCACGCTCGTCGCCGCCTATGGGATCTACGAGTTCGCGCTGCTGGCCGCGACACCGTTCCTCGGCGGCGAGGGCACCTTCACCGCCGCCATCGTGACGCGCATTGCTCTGACCTGCGCCGTCTGGCTCGCCGGCCTCGTCGCCGTCTGCGAGATCGTCCGTCTGGTCGACCACGCCGGACGCAAGGGGGCGATGTCGGCGTGAGCGCACGATCGTGACCGGGGCGATCGCCCGGCATCGCGTATCGTCCAGCATTGCGCTGCGCGCACCTGTGTCGGCCTCTGTCAATCCATGGGCGCGAAAAGATTCCGCTTTACCGAAATTCGGTTTCGGCGCATGTGTCGCCCATCCCGGCTCACCCAGGAGGGGCGACGTGAAGTCGTCACGATCGCGAGCCGGGCTTGCGGTGGACGCGGCAGCGTCGGCACGAGAGGCGCGGGCAGGGCGGGTAGTCCCTGTGAGCCC
>NZ_JAFCKT010000008.1 GCF_018129985.1 Bradyrhizobium sp. SZCCT0148 | reverse complement strand
GCCGATCTCCAATCAGAGATCGATCATTCCTCGCTCGACGCCTTCAATGGAAGGTGGGGCCGAAACAGCGCTTACGACCAAGGAGGAGCCCACGGCAGAGGTCGCTTATGGCGTATCGAACGTTCCAGGGGGAACGAATGTCGCAATCTCTGCCGCAGGTACGAAATACTTCGCGACGTCGTAGTTTTCTTCTTTCTTGGTGACCTGATTGATCCTCTTTTGGCTGATCTTGCGGCTCATAATGCCAAGCAGGCACTTTTGTTTCACATCAAAAACGCCTGATCCCGAGTTGCCCGTTTTGGCCACGTCCACGATGGCTGTGTTGAAGCGCTGCGCTCCCAGCGGAATTCGCTCAGGGGCAATTATGTGAGAGCGAACGACGGCTTCAGGGATGACAGTGACGACCTCTTGGCCTGGTCTTGGCGGAGCGTCGCAGAGACGCAGGCGCCGAAGCCTCAACCGCATGGGCAGCAGGTTTTCTTCCACGGCCAGCAACGTGAGGTCCGTGCCCTCGAGCTTGCCCTCCTTGATGACTTGGGTGGGGTACTCGTGATCGGCAATCGTGACTTTTGGCCGTGTGAACCAGGTTCGCCCGGCCACGTGAGCTGCCGTAAGGAATTTGCCCTTTCCGAGATAGATTCCGTAGCCAGGTCCCCATGTCTGCATGGGAGTCTGGTGGATATTCACCGCATAAGCAATAAGAGTATCTTCGGGCATCTGTGCAGTAGCCGCTGCAACAATTGGGATTTGCAGCATCCAGTAAGCCAAAAGCCCTGCAAAGCCTACAGCTGCTAACCTGCCAGCGGAGCGCGAATGCGTGCCTGTGTTGCACATGCCTACCGAGCGCATCGTGATCCAGGCAATCAGGATTTTCCTAGGAAGAAGCCTCTTTCCTGGGCAGGTAGTGCAACCAGCAAATCCTTGATGAATTGATCCTGCAATTTGAACGAAGCTTCTTTGCTAAGGCCAATTGTCGATATTCTGAACAAGGAGCCATCAGGAAGGACGCCACGTAAGCCGTATTTCAAACGGCTGATCTGATTGTCGACGACCCCGTTTGATATGTCATCGCCGATCTTCATCCAGTAGGTGATTGGCTCGAAGCGCGACTCGCGCTCTGCAATCAATCTGGTGACTTTCAGTGATCCGCCGGCATAGTCCAGGCTGGAGCTGTTCTTGTCGGACACGCGAAATCCATTAGCCGTATAGCAGATCTCGGGGCGATGCGCCTTGAGCTTATAATTTTGCACAGGGCCGTATGCGACCAGCAGCATGACGATATGTCCGGCTCCATCCGTGTAGCCCCGTGCCACTTCCTGGCTGTAAACTTTCGCGGAGAGGGGATCCGGAGGCTGCACAAAGGCTTCGGGGTCCACCGGCTTGACCGGGCTGATCTCGGGGACAAGCTTCCAGCTCGCGAACTGTTTCGGAATGACCGTTTCCAGGCTTTGGGAAGCCGTGGTACGTGCCATCAATTGGCGCGGTGCAAACAGCTCGGCAGCTATAGCGGTCCCCGCAATTGCAATTGCTGCGAGAACAACCCCAACTCGGTTGGACTTCATTGTGTGCCTCCTGTTCAAAACAACCGATAGCCGTCCACCGGCTCAATATATAGGGGCGTAGTTCTGAATTGCCTCACGAAATCGTCACGACGGGTTTTATTGTCCATAAATCCCCGAATTAATCTAAATATCTGAATTTCGGCCCAGCTCAACCTCCTGTCTCGACGGCCGCGCTAGAGCCACCTAATGATTGAGCTTACATTTCCTGTTCCGAGCAAGTTTAGACCGCTGGGAGCGTATCATGACTAACTGCAAACACGGAGCGTCAGGTGAAAAGGCTTGCCAATTTGCGCACTTGGGGTCTGGCTCTGTTTCTGACCGCGTCCGGTCTTGCCTTGGCCTCGTGCGGTCAGCAAAGCGGAGAAAAGGCAGCTGCCACAAAAGGGCAGGTGGTCGCTCGTGTGGGCAATGAAGTCATTACGACGCAGGAGCTCGATAATGAGTTCAGACTGGCCGGCATCACACCGGACAAACAAAAAGATCCTGAGGTCTTAAAGCGCGTCCTCAGTGAGATCGTTGTCCGCAAGTATTTGCTGCAGCAAGCCATGAACGCCAAGCTGGACCGCGAGCCCGGAGTTCTATTGGACTTGTTGCGCGTGCGCGAGCAGGTTCTTGGCAACGCGGTCCTGAACCGCGCAGCATCGGCCAAGGCACCGACCAAAGCCGATGTCGACCGTTACATCGCGAAAAACACATGGAAGTTCGCCGATCGCAAGCTTTACAGCGTCGACGAAGTCGTCATTCCGCTTACGCCTGCCACCCAGAATTTTGTAAACGCCAACAAGGACGCGAAATCGCTGGACGAACTTCTGCAGAAATTGACAACGAGCGGCATTCCACATGGCCGTCAGCTCGGCGTCCTCTCGAGCAGCGACCTCCCTGAGGAGCTTGTCGGATTGATTCAAAAGCGAAAGGACGACGACATCTTCTTCACCAGGATCGGCTCAAACGGGCTCTTTTTCAAGGTCAGGGCCGAGGAAGCTCGTCCAATCGAAGGAGATGCTGCTGTCAATCTTGCGCGGCAGATGATGCGGTCGGACGCCCTTGCAGCAGAATTGGGTCTTGCGGCCTACTCGGCGAAACTCGAAGCCAAATACGAGGGCGAGTACGCCGACCTCATGAAGCAGGGGGAGCCCAAGTCGCAATGACCCGCATTCGGGTTCGTCCGCCCAGCCATTACCTTTTCACCAGCGTGGAACATGGCAACATTATTTGACGTCGTCACCGTTACGAGCTTTGTCGGATTGGTCATCGCTTTCTTTCAGTTCTCGGACCGGGAGATCCGAACTCTCGTGTATTTCATGGTGTCGGGTATCGTGTTTGCCGTCGCCAATCAGGTCGGCAACGCCGGATATTATATCCTCGCCGGGGTTTTGATCCTGGCGGGAATAGTATTTGCCGCCATGGTCATCAAGAGATAGTCGATTGTTGGCGCAGGCAAGCGATGCTAGTTTCTGCGTCCCGGTGGGATTAAGATTTTATCACAGAGCTTGATTGATGACCGATATCCATATTCGCAAGTCGCTTGGAACTGGTCTGTCTGCTTCCCTTCTCGGGCCTGTAGTGATGGGGGTAGCCATCCTCGGCGCTTACACGCCCACCATTCGGGGCTTGATTAACGGCCCATGGCAGACGGAACAGGAGGGACACGGCCCCCTCATCATCGCAGCGACACTATGGCTGATTTGGCAATCGCGCGACCGCGTGATGCGCGCTAAGGTCGCACCTGCGCCGGTAGCGGGTTGGGCCATCTTGACCATCGGATTGGTATTTTTATACCTTTCACGATTACAGCAAGGGCTGCTGACCGTCGAAATGGGGTCGATCTTGCCGGTGATCGTTGGATCGATTCTGATC
The DNA here is from genome assembly GCF_018129985.1 of Bradyrhizobium sp. SZCCT0148. Classification (GTDB taxonomy): domain Bacteria; phylum Pseudomonadota; class Alphaproteobacteria; order Rhizobiales; family Xanthobacteraceae; genus Bradyrhizobium; species Bradyrhizobium japonicum_H. Next base: position 280,816 of record NZ_JAFCKT010000008.1, on the reverse strand, counting down.
TGCGCGGGCTGGCCTACGCTTCGTGCGTTGGCCTTTCCGCTCAGCTTCCTGGTCTTTGCTGTGCCGATGCCTGACTGGCTCGTCGACGCAATGACGGTCCCGTTGAAGGTCTTCATTTCCGATACGGTGACCCGAGTCCTTTACGCTGCGGGTTTCCCTGTCGCGCAGAACGGCGTCATGATTATGATCGGGTCCTATCAGCTCCTGGTCAAGGATGCCTGCTCGGGCATGAATTCGATTTTTGCCTTGTCCGCGATCGGGGTGTTTTACGTCTACGCATTCAGATGGAAAGAAAAGCTGCGCAGCTTCATGCTCCTGCTAGGGATCATTCCTATTACGATCCTAGCCAACTTCTTCCGCGTGTTTGCACTGGTTCTGATGGCCTACTACGGCGGCCCTGATCTCATCGAGGGCACCGTTCATGATCTGACAGGAATCAGCCTGTTTGTGGTGGCGCTTCTTCTGCTGTTCGCCTTCGACGGTATTCTCGGGGTTATCGGTAGCCTTGTAACAAGATCCCGGCGCGTAGTGGTTGCTACGTGAGAAGCCCGACGATGATCTTGAGCTCCGTTGCCAAAAAATAAGGTGTTGAGGAGGAGTGCCGACTAAGGTGCCAAGCCGTGTTGGCTTTATGGATGCGGTTCTCAGAATTCCGTCGTTGCGCGGACCGTGGGCTTTTCCTAAGGGCAGACGATGGGTATTACCTACGCCATTCCTGACCTTCACGGCCGCCTCGATTTACTTGAGCAGGCGCTGTCGCGAATTCTGGAGCACCTCGGTCATCAGACGGCGCGCGTCATCACGCTGGGCGACTACGTTGATCGAGGACCCAACAGCCGCGAGGTGATCGAATTACTGATGCGGTGGTCATTCCCGAATTTGCAGCTGACGGCCTTAAAGGGGAATCACGAGGCGATGATGTGGGAGGCTTGCAACAATCTTGTTGAAGCGACGTGGTGGATCGAGAACGGCGGCAACGCGACGTTGGCTTCCTACGGGGAGTTCATTCCCGGCATGCCGCTTCGAGCTATTGTTCCACCGCACCATCTGGAATGGATTGCTGAGCTTCCGACCCTATTTGCCGACTCGAAGCGAGTCTTTGTGCATGCAGGAGTAGATCCGCGGCTTCCTCTCAGCCAGCAAGCCGAACGGACGCTCCTATGGAAGCGTTATCCCAAACGCGGGGCGTCTGGGCATGGCAGCCGGCATGTTGTCCACGGACATGACGCGGACGAACGAGCACCTGTAGTTTCAAGTGGCAAGACAAACTTGGATGCAATGGCCTGGAAGACGGGGCGTCTCGTCGTGGGGGTGTTTACAGACGAGCTTCCTGGGGGAGCGGTCGAGTTTTTAGAAATACTTGAAAGTCCGCTCTGATTACGTCCGGCGCCGCGAGAAGGCCGTCGCATCAAACTAAGCTGCTCGAAACATTTCGGCTAAACGCAGTGCTTCACGATCGATGTCGTGGAGATCGATGACTTTCGTTCGAGCACTCTCTCCTATCTTTTCGATATCTTCGTCGGAGCATTGGAGGCATGCCTGCATGGCGGCCGCAAGGCGGTCCACGTCTCCCGCGGGAACAAGCCAGCCGTGCTTGCCCGGTTCGACCAATTCAGGAATCCCCGCGACGAAGGTGCTGATCACGGGACGTCGCAGGGCCATGGCTTCCATGAGTACGACGGGAAGGCCTTCTGCGAAGCTTGGTAAGACTAGCGCCCTGGAGGCCAGAATGTGCCCGCGCACCTGGTCACTTGAGATCCAGCCTGTAATCGTTACGAAAGCCTGCAAATGGAGTTGCTCGATGCTGCGCTCCAGCTCTGCTCTCATCTCGCCATCGCCGGCAAGAACAAGCTCGAATTTGACACCGACGTCTAGAAGCCGTCTTGCAGCCTCCAGCAGCAACAGCTGCCCTTTCTGCTCAGATAGTCTTCCGACACACACAAGTCGGGGTATCTCGGTCGGCTGCCTTATTGTGTCATGCTCGTAGAAAGCGGGCTCAAGGCCGCACCTCACAACTCTTATTTTCTTCCATTGTTCATAGTCGACTTGACGGAAAAGTTGACTGCGTCCAAAGGAGCTGATCGCAACAACAAAGCTGGCGGACCGGATCTTTTCTGCCAAGCCGATAAAACCGGCTTTGTCGAATTCCTCCGGACCGTGGGCCGTGAAGCTCCAAGGCGGTCCGCCCAACGCGTTGGTCAACATCGCGACTTCAGCGGAGTTGGTGCCAAAATGCGCATGAAGATGCTGCGCGTTTTTTTCTCGCAACAAAAGAAAGATCAGGCACGCCTCAATCAGATAAACAAGGTGGACCGGAAGCGGTCTTTCCGCCCGTCGCCCAAGCTTCCATATTAAAGCGAAGGCCTTAACCATGTGAACCGGTCGCGTTGCAAGCACACGAAAGAATGCGAGCAGAAGGCTTCTACCACCCCGATGAAGGACGAAATGTGTGCGCTGCGCTTCGATCCGATCTTCTGCGCTGAGAAAGTCCTCATTGCCCCCTCGGATTGAGATGCGCAAGATCTCGTGCCCTTGACGTTCGAGGGCGAGAATCTCTCTTCGGATAAAGCTGTGGCTGACTGCCGGGTAGCGATTAACCAGATAGGCGATTTTCATTGGTTCGATCTTGAGGTGTCTTCGAACTGAGCAATGGAGGTTTGACTGTTGGACGGTGCTATTTGTAGCTTTCGGTAGACCAGTAGCTGTTCGGGCACCTGATTGCCTTAATCTGAGAATTGTTGCGGGCAATGAGTATCCTCGGCTTGGCGGAAATCAATGGATGATGATATTTCTTGTCGCCTTAATCGCTTTGGCGTTAATTCCCACGCTTGTGCTCTTCGTCGAGGTGCTGGCGGCGCTCGGCGCACGGAGTGAATACGAGACAGGAAACGGCACGACGGCTGGTCCGGTCGCGGTTGTCGTGCCAGCTCACAATGAGGGGCGCGGGATCATTCCGACGCTCGAGGACGTCATCCCCCAATTGAGAAGGCGCGATCGCCTGATTGTGGTGGCTGACAATTGCACTGACGATACCGCAGCGGTGTCGGGCGCTCACGGTGCAGAGGTGCTCCCGCGCGACGAGCCTGATCGACGGGGCAAGGGTTATGCGATGGCTTGGGCCATCGCGCATCTGAAGCAAAATCCGCCCGAATTTGTTCTGTTTGTGGATGCCGATTGTCGGCTGCAGCCCGACTTCCTCGCAAAGACGCTCGGTTATAGTGTTGAAACGGGAGGGCCTGTTCAGGCACTCTACCTCATGACGGGCGTCGAGGGGGTTCAAGTCGATCAGCGTGTCGCGGAATTCGCTTGGCGCTTGAAGAACTGGGTCAGGCCTCTCGGGCTCAGGTGCCTCGGCAGGCCGGTACAGCTGATGGGCACGGGGATGATATTTCCCTGGGAGGTCATTAATTCCGCGCCGCTTGCGAGCGGCAATATTGTCGAGGATTTAAAATTGGGCTTGGACCTTGCCTTGTCCGGCACACCCGCGCGCTTCCTGTCGGCAGTCCGAGTGACCAGTGAGTTCGCGGCCACAGAACGAGGTGTCGAGAGTCAGCGTCGGCGTTGGATTGAAGGACATTTGGCTATGATTGGCTCGTACGTCCCGCGGCTGTTGGCGGCGTCGATCGCGAGGCGCAATCCTGATGCCCTGGTCCTTGCGCTCGATCTGGTCGTGCCGCCGTTGTCGCTTCTCGTCGCAATAGCCTTAGGCGTTGCCGCTCTGGGCGGCACCTATACGTTGTTGATTGGAGCCCTGCTCCCGGCTGTGTTGGCCCTTTTAAATCTCTCTCTCTTGGCTAGCGCGCTGGCGTTGGCCTGGTTCAGATTCGGCCGCGACATCCTGCCTGCTTCGCGAATTCCTTCTGTCGCAGGGCAGGTTCTGCACCGCTTCCGGCTCTTGCGCCATCTTGTGCGACGCGGTTCGTCCGGATGGGTGCGGACCGATCGTCACAAGCCAGAATGACCAATCTCGAGTTATCTCGCCGGGGCATCGTCATTTTGTCGTCTGATGGCTGGTGCGGATAAAAAAACCGGAGGACCGCAAACATTGCAGCGCACAAGGTTGACAAAACGTCGAGTGCGTCGCAACATATTCCGCCGGATTTGGAAGGGGATATCATGTCGGGCATTAAGGTTCTTATTGCTGGTGTTCTTAGTTTGTTTATGGTGGCCGCTCCAGCTCGGGCGTCGGTTGTGTTCTCTGATTCACAGACTGGCGCGACTTTCGATTTCACCGCAGCTTTCTCAAGCGTTAACTTCAGCTCAGGAACTTGGTACTTCTCGGATACCGATGGGAATGGGGCGTCCGGTTCGCTGTTAGGGTCTAATCCTCTGATCGATCTCCCGACCTTCAGCTACGGGGTTGGAACGTATACCGCCTACTTCACCTATGTGGGTAATCTTGCAGGCGGTGGCAAAGTGAACACCATCAATAAACCGGAAGAAATCACGTTCACTGTAACTGCCGTTCCTGAGCCCGCTACTTGGGCCATGATGATGCTTGGCTTCCTCGGTGTCGGTTTCGTGGCTTACCGCCGCCGTGCGGGTTCGTCGATCCGGATCGCCTGATCGCGATCGACCAGCGGAAAGATTGGAAAAGCCGCCGAGAGGCGGCTTTTTTGTATGCGCGGAAAGGGGCGGTTGTGTCGTTGTGCACGTCGCGAGTTGCTTGTTCGGGCAAGCAACATTTGCTCTTCCAGAAGCTCAGGCGGATCAAGCGCTCGCCTCCAAGCTTCGACGAGAGGCAAGAGTTGCCCGCAGAGAGGGCCAGGAGCGACGGTTCTCTCCGTCCGGGCGAAAATCGTCGTGCCTCTCGTGGATCGTAGGATGGACTATCATCTGCGGCAGGGAAGTCACTCCGCACAGAAATTGCAAGATCAGCCGGAGCGATCGCTTCAAGACTCACGGAACTCGATGCTAAGTGAGGAAAGCTGGCTCTTGAGGCTCTGAGAATCATGTCCAATCACATGCCCGATTCGATCACGCGAGTTTTGCTCGCGGCGCTCAACGCCGCCGACGAGGTCGTTGAGCGAAATGCTGATCTGGCGTCACAGGTCCGCACAGAGATGATGCCGGTAGTTAGGGCTTTTTCCGATCTGACCAAAGTGCAGGTCTCGGATACTTTGGATGATCGCCAAAATCGCTTCGTCGCGACGATTCGCCTAAGTTTGGATAAATCCAAGTCCGCGTTTTGACGCTCGGCTGCCGCCAGCGGTCGGCCCGAATTTTTCTTTGTCATTGAATTCGATCTGAGCGCAAGGCGTTCGATTGGGATATAATCTCTAGGGCGAATCAGTAAGCGTTCGCTTTGAGTTTTCTTCCCCACAGTTCAAAGAGCCTTGCGTCTGCGAGGTAGCTCGCCGGAGCTCATTCCGTCGGGAACGTTACGCGCAATCTAGAATCAATATGTTGTATTTCGGATGAGGGTGGAGACAGTGAATATTGCCAAGCTTTTTCGGGCGGCGATTGTCGGCGCTACGCTAATGGTGATGCCAGCTCAGGCGGCGACTTACTTGATTGAAAGCTTCTCTTTTGCCGGTTCAGGCTACAGCGTTGCCGGCAAATTCGTCTACGACCCATCAACCGGACAGCTTCAATCGATCTCGGGAAACGTTATTTCTGGCGGAGTGACACAAGCGATCACCGGCCTGATTCCGGCGGACTATAGCTTGGGTCAGAATAGATTCTATCCAGATCCGACCGATTCCGTCAGGTTTATGTCCTACGATAATCTTTTTATCGCCGGCGCGTTTTCCCAAGACGGCGTGCTGTTCTCCTTTGCAGGTAATTATGGCGGACTCTATCTATTGCCTGATACTTACCCTGATTTTGTGCCCGGGCCGTACTTTACAACTTGGTTGCCGGACGGCCCAAAGACGCCCATTGATCCTGACGGCAAGCTTACTTGCCCCGGGAATCTCTATTGTGCCGGTGTCCCGGGTACGTTTGATTTCACAGCTGTCGGGGCCGTTCCTGAGCTTTCAAGCTGGACGATGATGCTGCTTGGGTTCCTTGGAGTCGGCATTTTGGGACGTGCTGCTCGCCGGCCGAATAGGACTTTCACTGCCTCCCGCTAAGTCTTTGCGGGCGACGTTGCCTAAAGGCTTTCCCTATTAACTCTGACGGGCAGCGATCTGCAGATCGGACTGGTTGGCTCGGTCGACCATTCCCGAGTCCGAGACTGGGTATGATGATCGACGGCTTTTGCGGGATTGGCTTCTTGGCCGCCCGTAGTCGTAGCGTCGGATTACCTCGCGCGTACATTGCCTAACTTGGGGACGGGTTTCTCTTCTCTTCTCATCTGCCTTATGCCAACTGTTTAACTGTTGTTTGAATCAAAATCAGCATTTAATAATTAAATTCCTATTGACCGTCGCACTTTTACGGATTATTAATCTCGTACTGTCGGCAGTATCGTAATCCTTAAGGAGGAGAGTAATAATGAAATTTATTGGAAAGGGCCTTGCTGCACTGGCTTTTGCAGCTGCTCTGGGATCGTCCGCTCACGCAGCGGTCATCACGGTAGCCCCTGGTTTGCCTGGCTTTACCGGACCCCCTGGTGCGATTAGCTTCGAAGACGTCGGAGTTGGTTCGATTACCAGTTTCACGCGTTCTGGCGTGACCTTTACGAACATCGGTTCGGGCTCCACCTCCATCATTCAGAATTTCAGCGATGGCAACGGTGCGAATCCGGCTGGGTTTCCGAGCAGCAACCATTTTGCTTCAGTTCTGCTCAACGGTCAGTTGCAGGTCAGCTTCGGCCTGACTAATTCCATCTCGCTCTTCTGGGGGTCTATCGACCCCTCGAACCAGATCACTTTCTACAATGGCAACACGCAGGTGGGGCAGTTGTTCGGATCCAACGTGACTCCTACGCTTACAGCGGACGGAAATCAGGTCTCGGACATGTCTAACCGGTATGTCACCCTCGGGGACACTGATGCTTTCAACCGGGTTGTGATCAGCTCTGGTCAGAACTCGTTTGAGTTCGACAGCTTCGTTGCTCCGGCCGTTCCTGAGCCGGCGACTTGGGCGATGATGCTGCTGGGCTTCCTGGGCCTGGGTTTCCTCGGCTATCGCAAGAGCAGCAAGACGGGCGGCGCGTCGTTCCGTCTCGCGTAAAAAATGCGAAGACCCATTTGCTAACGAAAGGCCGCTATCTTGGCGGCCTTTCTCGTTTCGAAAGGTGTACCGGGCTGTGCAGGCCGTGAGGGGCGTCGGTGCCTTGACAAAGGAAGATCGCGCAATGGATATCGTTGGCACTTGTATTAATTGCTTTCCGGCGTCGAATAGCTTCCTTCTCACGTGCGGGGTAGCGACGGTCGCTCTCGGATTGGCAATGTATCGGTCAATGACAGGGCGAGCGTCCGGCGCAAGCTGGGGAGCTTGATTGAACGGAATGACAACCTGCGCCCTCGCTTCGCGACCTGTCTATGGTCGTTTTTGCCGGGGTGAAGCCCGATCTAATTCGGGGGGGCGCGACCCTTGGTCTAAGGATCGCGCACATCCTGAGAAGGTGTTGGCCGTGGCCCATTCAAATGCGCGGTCGCCCGCTTTAATTGTCGCTCTTGCGATAATCTTCCTGGATTGGAACGGTTGTGCCGCGTCGGAATCGGCACGCATCAAGCGGCCGCGGCCGAACGCGGAAGAAGCCCAGAACATCGCCGTCGATATCGCCAAGAGTGACGGGCTTCTTCGGGAGGGCGATATCATCGTGACCCCGCGGGGATTTCTGGTGTTCAAAGGCGTTGCCTCGGATGGCTACACAAACGAATTCGAGGCCGTGCCAAATCCTTTGAACCAGAATCGGGGTCCGAAGAACTAAAGCCGCAGGAGCGCTGGGCATCAGAGCTTTAAGGTTACGGATGGCATTCAAAAAAAAGCTGTCCGGTGTCCCTCAAATTAACGACATCGGATCTCGAACACGCTAAACAACGGGTTAAGGGTCCCGGTTGGGCTGCTGGAGAATTTGGAATGCTGTCTCGCTCGTTTTCATTCGCTGCGTTTTTGATCGCAGGTCTGGCGTCGTCATCTGCGCTTGCTGGCGTTGTAACGGTGACCAGCTACGACATGAACAATGGCAACGGGTCGACCCAGTATACATTCGGCTACGATTATCTTGATTTTACGTACAAGGGTGCCAACGCGTCGACCAATGGATCGAACAATCCGGTACCCAACAATTCTACGCCGCAGGTCGGAAAGCTGAGCGGAGGGACCGGCCTGTTGACCGACGGCGTCATCGCCAAAGAAAACTATTCGATGGTCAGCGGAAGTATCGCGACCGGTGGAAAGGTCATCGGCACGCCCTATAACCAGGCTTATGCGGGCGGGACGACCCAGTATGTCGGCTGGAAGTATCAGGACCCAACGATCACCTTCCACCTGGCGGCCGGTCAAAGCGTTAGTTCGATCGCAATCTATGCTGCGGCTTACAACCCGCTCCTTGGGGACTTGAACGGTTTGGTAGCAGCGCCCGGCAGCGTCGATCTTTGGATCAATGGCGTCTTAGTATCCGGCACCTCTCTTCAGACGACGTCTCTGAGTGGCAACGCGGCACAGCTCCTGCTCGCTGGCTTTGGTACAGTCTCGTCGGACTCCCTCTTTCAGTTGAGATTTGACCGCGGTGAGTTGCAGCAAGACGGGATCGACTATTTCAACGATCACGTGCTGGGTGCTTACAACAACGCGTACAGCTGCACTGGCTTCTGTGATCCTATCAGCGGTTTCCTTCAAGAAGCAGCTGGGGGTGTTGCGACGGGCCCGATGACCAAAGGGGGGCTTGAACCCTGGATCATGCTAAGCGAGGTCCAGTTCTTGACCGCGGCCGTGCCTGAGCCCTCCACCTGGATCATGATGATTGCTGGTTTCTTCGGGCTCGGGTTCATCTCGTATCGCCGCCGTGTCAGCAGCAGCCGATTGGTTCTCCAGTGACCATCGTCGTCACCTGCCTCGACTGATTCCACCTCCGGCAGCTTTCCATCGCCAGCGCTTTCGGTCTTGCAGCATTTCAGTTTGCAATGCGCTAGGGGGCCGAACGCGCGCATCGTCAATGAACTGGCACGTTCTGAGTTAACCCGACGTCTTTCGCTGAGCGATGTTCCTTGGCGCATAGCCCGACCCGCAGTTTGCTAGGGTCCGAGCCGCTGTTTGCAGCGCTCTTTCTTTCGGAGCCATTGCCAACTTGCCCATCAAACGGGCCTCACGTCACCGCTATGTGTGCGGCGCCGCCACCTGCCGGCGATGACTCTGTCCCGCCTCTAAAAGGAGTGGTCCGTACTCATCGGCTCGGACTGGCCGGCAGGTCACGGGAACCTGCCGAAGTATCGGAAGTTTCGAAAGGACATGACTCTTGCGATGCACGCGGCTCGGCGCGATAAGCTCGGCCAAGCCGTAGAGTGAGGGTGAGGGATCGATTGTCACGACGATGTTGTTACTGCGTGCACTATTGAACAGCGCGAAGTTTTTGACTCTCTCACCCGTGAGTGTAGTCTTCGAAAGATAGCCGGTATCGCTGAATTCCTTTTTTGTTGGATAGGTCAGGAGATTTCGATGCGGCTTGGATCTGCCTTTTCAATTGCGTCACTTTCCGCATACTTGGCTGTTTGTAGTTTCGCCACTGTTGCCCAAGCAAACACCGTCGTATTTTCCGACGGCTTCGAGACAGAAGTGGTGAACCACTCCGGGCCGAGCGGAAGCTCGGGAGGATACGACAACTATGGTACCGGCGCCGCGATCGGGCCATGGACTGTCGTCGCCCCTCCGAATAGGCCGGACGCCGTTTCTGTCGTAACAACGAACTTTACCCAGAACGGAATTCACTTTCCCGCTCAGTCAGGCAATCAATGGGCAGACTTGGCAGGGCAAGATGCCAACGGCAACGAAGGCGTCAAGGTAACAGTTTCTGGCCTGTTGGGTAAAACGTATCTCGTTTCCTTTTCGGTCGGAAACGTAATCGATCCTCAAGGGGTGTTTGGGTCGACGACCACTGTCAATCTGCTCGTCGACGGCGTGCAGAAGTTCTCCGCTGTCAACTCTGACAGCTCAGTTACCAATGGCAGCATCACCCAGGTCTGGAACAATTACATCTACCAGGGTTTTGGCGTTTCTGATTCCGCCACTTTCACGTTCCTGAGCGGCGACCCGAGCAACGATTTCAGTTCTGCATTCGATAATGTCACTGTCACCACGGTAAGCGCGGTGCCAGAGCCTTCCACCTGGGCCATGATGATCCTCGGCTTCTGCGGCGTTGGATTTGTGACTTATCGTCGCCGCAACCAGACCGCTCTCACCAGTGTTTGATAAACGGGCTTTCAGAACATCAGGAAGACCGCCTGTGGGCTGTCTTTTTGTTTCTCATCCCTTAACTGGCCATGCGATGCTGATGGGGAAGTCTGTGCATTTGAACTCCGGTGATCCAGCCCGGCGTAAGGTAAGCGGAGGGCCACGAATGACTTGGCTTGAGAGCTAAGGGATTACGGACGCACACTTGCCAAAGAAAAGAGCCGCCCAAAAGGGCGGCTCTCCCGATTAATAGTTGTGCGCCTGGACCGTTAGGCGCGTGCGGCGACTGCCGACGCCTGCTTGCGCCGATAGGCCATGAAGCCGAGACCAGCGAAGCCGAGGACCATCATGGCCCATGTGGAGGGCTCGGGGACCGCTGAGATAGTTGCAGAGAAGAAAGCTTCTCCGGTGTTGCTTGCCGAAGTATTCGCCCAGACCCACTCGGCGCTTGTGCTAATGCCCGGGATCGGTCCGCCGTAAGCGCCGGTCCAAATGTTGGACCCGCCGTTGTTATTACCCGAAGCATACTGATGTGCAGGGGCTCCGGAGGGAGCAGTCCATGATGCGCCCGCAGCTACTTCCTGCGCCCGCCAGACCGGATCCGTCGAAGTCAGCAGGATTGTTGAACCATTTCCAAACAAGCCTCCAGTCAGCCCAAACTGCCCAAGGATCGCGTTCGGGTTTCCCCCTGGGTTGGCCGGGGTGGTGGTATGATCGGCGTCCGAAGCGAAATTCTCCGCAACGATGTGGAGATACCAGGTGCCAGCCCCGAGATTTACATTAAACGACTGCGGGCTACGCCAGTCCGAACCGGTCCCACCGGGCGTAATCAAGTTCCCCAGCGTTGAGTCGTTGTTGCTGATATAAGCCTGAAATGCATTGTCTGACGTCAGTGTCCCTGTAAGGGTCGCAGCGCCCGCGGGTGACACGGCCCACAACGCGCCAGCCAACGCTCCCAACACCAATCGACGAAACATAGCGCCCTCTCTATAAAATTAAATTAGATTTACTTCTCATCTGAAATCGCGATGCAGTCAAACAAAAATAACGGATTTTTAGCATTCGGGCGGCGTTGGTTAAGCCGAAAGGACCGACGGGGAGCTTAGTCGCCATAGTCGCGCAGAGGACGAGCCCTTGGCTCCAATCACGTTTGCTAGGGAACGCTGGTAATTAGTACCCAGAGGCCGCCTTCTTCAAACAAAAACCCCAGCACCGGGTTGAGATCGGGGCTGGGGTCTAAGCTTACCAAAAGGCCTGTCCGGGATTGGGCCGGGCAGGATGGGACCCTAGGCCCGATGTCTTAACTTTAGGTTGTCTGAGGCGCATGGTCTAAATCTCTGAACCGAAGTCGCCCCGCGCGGACTCTCTTCCGAAGTGCCCGCGGGCACGGTGGACCCGGGAATGAAGCAATGGAACCTCGATTTTGCCTGAATGATTCAAAATCGGGACAACGGGTGGGCTTCGCTGGTATGGGATTTTTGGCATTTCGACCAAAGTCGCAGGCAGCGTTGACGGCTGGCTAGTTTGGACCATCCGAGATGAAGGCAAGAGGCCGCCCTCGGGCGGTCGCCCAGCGGCGCTGGCCTCGATTTCAGCAATCCACATCTCAAGGTCGCCTTCTTTATCAACAACACCGATGCCAAGAAGACCGGCGATCTGTTATCGGCAAACTTCGCTCCCGACCAAATTTCATCGGTCCCCGAATCTTCGACCTGGGCCATGATGATGCTGGGCTTCGCTGGTCTGGGCTTCATGGCCTGTCGACAGAAGAACAAGCCTACGCTCCGCCGAGCCTGAAATTACCCCCAACCTGAAAACCAAAGCCGCCTCAGTTGGGCGGCTTATTCTTGAGCGCGGCGTGGACGAGGGCAGGGCCGTTCGTTCAACGAAGGCTGGCGGTATCCTTAGAGACACCGATTAATTCCAATCCGCGAATCGCGGGAGATCAGCAACCCGATCTCACAGCGCTTCCAACCGGCTCAGAAGGCGCGGTATCGAATGCCAAACGGCACTAAGACGAGAGCAGAGGTGCTGATCTACGAGCAAACCAAATGACGGCCACTGAATGAGAGCCGCCCCAAACAGAGGGATGGCGGTAGAGCCGGCCAACATCTCTTTAACATCGCGGTGCATGCCAGAAACGTAGCAGCATAGCGATCAATCGTCGATTTTCGGAGGGACACCCGTCGGCGCCTTATTTACCGTTTTGCGGGGCTGGAGATATTTTTGATTAAATTCGGGCAATCTTTAAATATTAATAACTAATTGGTCGGGCTTGAGCTTGCAAAAGACCGCCCTCGCGGGCGGTCTCCTAATCGTCGATGCTTGAGCGAACTCACGTCACGGTGAGGCCGCTACCGTGTTGCTTGCGGCGATAGGCAAGGAGGCTGACGCCGGCGAAGCCGAGGATGAACATCGCCCAGGTCGAGGGCTCAGGGACGGCGCTTGTGATGGTCGCCGAGAAGGTTGCATCCCTAAAATTCACCGACGTCCATGTGGGCCCGTCCGCCAGAACATTAGCAAACACCATCTTGCCGAGATTGGGGATGGAGTTTGAGTTGCAGCCGGCGAAAGGCAAGCAATCCGCGACGGTCGCCAAGCCGCTGTTATTGGCTATCCCGTAGGTGCTCAGGAACGCGACATAGGTCTGGCCTTCTGAGAGGTTGACCCCCACCGGTGAGAAGTCCAGCAGACCGGCGGCTCCGGACACCACCGGGCTCTGCCAAAGCATCGTGGTCGGCTTGGAACCGTCCCACGCGTACACGGCGCCATAGAGCGATGGGATGGTCGAACTATTCAGAGTGAACTGAAAGTTGGTCAACGCCCCTGTGATGGAAGCGGTGAAGGTTTGTCCGACGAACTGTGTCTGCTGACCACCCACCGGCGCGCCGGAGAGATAGAGCAGACTGTCGCTATTCGTCGGATTGCTTATCACATCAGCGGAGGCGGGCACCGCATGAGCCAGAAACCCTGCGAGGGAAAGTGCGGCGGCTACTTTTCGAAGCATAAAACTTAACTCCCATTGTTCGTAAAGTGCAGGAGGCGTCGCATGCGTGTTCCAACGCCATGATGACAGGGAGGCGACGCCGGTATGGGCAATTTGCCGCATTTAATCCGCTGAGTGGGGTAGGCGGACCTGCATTGTGCGCGCGTAGCTTTTAGGTTGAGTGATGAGAAGTTGGGGGCTTGCTCGCCCGCCGCGCTTGTCGTGGCCCGACTGCATTTGGCTTGTTCATGTAGATAAACACGCATTCATCTTCAACGCGCGATGCAGCGTTCGTCGAATTGACCAAAACTCCACGACGGCGTTAGGCTTGCTTCACACCGCACCAGCAAACGTCGCGCACATCCGGATTTCGTGCCGTTGCCAGCATGGCGAGCTCGTTGCTGCGGTTGTGGCCAGGAATCTCGATGTGGGTGTCGGGTCACGGGACTTTGATTGAACCGCGCTGCGGCCCGCGCAACCAACGTTTGGTTGGGCGACCATGTCTTTCCTGTACTGGTATGCGTTTTGCTTCTGGTTTGACCTTGGAGATTTTTATGAAAAGCGCATTTCCGAAGGGGCGGAAGCCACGTGAATTAAAGAAGACCAAGCGGGCGCCGAAGCGGCCTCCGGTCGCTGAGACAATCGCCGAGCGCTATTTCGAAGTCTTGCGGCTGAGGCAGCGCGTTCTCGAGGCGGATACATGGCGCCTCGGTCGTCACTGAGGAACTCGAATAATGCGTTCGCTTTACGTCATGTCGCTCGTGGTCGGCATGGTTGCCTGGTTCTGGGCTATTACCACAGGCATTGCCTGGATAATCGGCGCTTAACACCGGCGACAAGAACACGGTTGCCAAAGTCCGCTAGCGAGTGTCTACGGGCAACGGTGCCTCAGTAGTTGATCGAGGTCTGAGCGAAGATGCCCTCGGCGCGTTTATCGCCTGCAAGTCTGAAACGGTATTGCAAAGTCAGCTCCCAATACGAGGGAGGCGCAATGTATTTCGTCTCGCCAAACCAGTAGCGGATCGAACCACCGACGCCAGCGGAATAGGCGTCGTGGACCGCGAATGAATCGTCGTAGCTGGCCGCAATGACCGCGTGCGGGAAGAACACCAGGTTTCGACTGATCGGATCCATCCGGAAGCTGTGACCAAAGCGTCCCTCGAACAGCCCGACCAGCTGCGTCTTCTCGAAGAAGCGATCGACCTCAGTGTAGATGTACCAGGTCGGCCAATGCGTATCGATCGCCCGCAAATCGGTTCCGACTGTGTATGAATAGGCTGCCCTGAGCAGCGTGTCGTCGCGGGCGGCATCGCCGAGCCTGAACAGCTTGTCGACCTCGAGGACGAGGTTGTGGTCCGAGAAGGGTTTCCAGCGCGCGCCCGCCATGCCCTGGGTCGTGCGTAGCCCGGTGGGGCCACCGGCCTCGTCATACAACGTCTCGAACACCCGGCCGAACACTTCGAACAGCGCGCCGTTGCGGTTTCCGAACGCCTCGGGGCGGTAATAGAGTTCGGATCCGAACTGGGACGTGTAGGTGCTGGCCGGCGAGTTGATCGTCAGGAAGGGATTGGGAGCCGATCCAACCTTGCCGTAAGAGATAGAGCTGTTGATGCCCCAGACGCGGGTGAGGTCGGCAACCGTCCGCCGTGTCTCGAACAGCTTCTGCTCATCGATGTTGATGCGTCCGTCAGCCTTCGCGTCGATGCCCTCCATGAGGTAGGCGATGGCCTTCGGATTCTGAAACTGCCGCATCGCCGTGTAACCGGCATCGATCGTGGCCCGGGGCGGAAGCACACCGTTGGCCTTGGCGCGATCGAACAGCTCCAGGGCCACCTTATCGTTGCCGACGGCAACCCCGATATAGGCAACATCCGCATCCCTGATTGATCTAAGTTGGCCCCGAGCGATCGCCGCGTCAAAGATCGCGCGTGCTTCGGGCTTGCGGCCCAGCTCCAGCAGCGTGTTGATCTGGGCCTGGATCGCGCCATCCCGCTGAACGTTGGTGACCGACAGCCGCTCGGCGGAGCGGAAGTCGCGCAAAGCCTCTTCCTTCCGTCCCAGGCCTTGGTAGGCGTAAGCGCGCCGAATGGTGAATTCATAGTCAAGGCCGGTGCGCGGAATGGAACGGAGCGCCCGTTGCAGATCCTTGGTCTTTAGCGCGGTGTCGACCAGGGCGAGCCGCACATTGCGGACTTGCTCGACTGAAAGCCCCCGCGCGAGCGCGGTCTCCCAATCCGCCATGGCGCCCCGGTCATTGCCGATGCGGCTCCGTGCAAATCCGCGCTGAGCATAGATCTCGGCGGTGGTCAGTCCTTCCGCGATGGCGCGGGTCGCCGTCGCTTCAGCCTCGGCCGGCCGGCCGGCCGTCAGCTGCAGGTTGATCAGCAGCAGCCGGGTGCTGGCGATCTCGGGCGTGTCCGCGATCGCCTTCCTGGCCTCCTCGATCGCGACGCCGTAGTTCTTGGCTCGGGCGGCCTCATAGGCTTTCCCTGCCGCCTCGATGCCCTCCGCCTTCTTGTCGATGGGCGTTGCCACGCTCTGAACCAGCGGCGCCTGCAGGCTGCACACCGAGCCATAGGGCGTGTCGCGGCAATCCTGTGCGGGCATCGGCATCAGCTTGCCATCACCCTTGAGCGTGGCCTTGCCTTCCGCAACGGCATCGGCGTCGCCGATACGTGTGACGACCAGCGGGTCCGTCTTGGGGTATGGCTGGAGCAGGACCTGAACCGCACGAGCGTCGCCGGAGGCCAGCGCTGCATCGGCCGCGATCAATCGGATCTGCTTTTTCTCGCTGTCGGTGAGGTCGGGCAGGGCCAGCGCCCTGTTGAAATCGGCCACCGCAAGGGTCCGGTTGCCGAGCTTCTGGTAGATATAAGCTCGCCAGACAATCGGCACGTAATTGCCGGGATCGAGCTTGGTCGCCTCAGAAGCCGTCTCGGCGGCGCCGCCAAGGCTATTGTCGGCGAGCTGGGCTGCGAGCAGGAGCAGGCGGTAGGACATCACGTCCGGACCGTATTCCACGGCTTTGCGGGCAGCGCGAATAGCAGCCTTGGGATCGCCCCGCTCCAGCGCTTTATAGCCCTCGCCAGCTGGCTGCTGCGCAAGGCGCTGCCGAATACTGCTTTGCCGGGATTCAAGCTCCTGGTTCGCCGAGAAGGTCGCGAGCGCTGCAGTGGTCGCCTGTTCGGCAGCGTCGAGATTGCCGGCAGCAACCAGCGCGTCGATCAAGAGCAGCCGTAAACGGAGAATGTCGGGGCGTAGCGCGACCGATGCTGCAGCCTGGTTCGCTGCAGCTTGATAGTCGCCCTGTCCAAACGACTTATACGCCTCCTCGGCGGAGGTGTAGGCTTCACCTTCGAGCGGACGGTCAGGATCTGCAGTTTGGGCGCCTGCCGGGCAGACCAAGACAAGCGAAAGCACGAGGCCGCCTAGGGCAGCCCGCAACCTTCGTCGTCTTGGACGTTCTGCGCCCCAGATAGCCATGGCCCCACAGGTAGATAAAACTTACGTCGTGGAGATTAGCGAAGGGGGCGATCTGGCGGAACCGGAATTTGATGTCCGGCTGCAACAACACCTTCAAAACTCATGCTTTTCCGCGCGCGTGTTGCGCAATTGCTGCGGTATTTGTCAGCAGATTCAGACAGACAACAGCCAGTCAGAGAAAATTAAGCTTTTTATCGATTTTTCAATGCTTCCGTTACCTTGGCGCGCCACTCGGCAGGGCTCGAAATACTTTGCGAAGTCCACTCGCCCACAGCGTCTGGCCCGTTCTGAATCTGTGCCTCGTTGAACTGCCAGACGAGATATCTCACCGACGTCGTAAACTCGGCCGACTGGAGAAATTGCAAAAGCGTGGCCCATGGACCCACGTCGCCGGGATTCCATCTGAGCGCGACGGGTCTGTCGATCTTGTTGGACAGGCGCTGTGGAAACCCGAAATAGGGCTGCACGAAGCTGTTGCCGACGACGGCGACGGGGGAAGGTTCCGCATCGAGTAATGAGGTGGCCGGTTTGGCGGGGGCTCGGATGACATAGGCCTCCGGTCCGATCGCCCGCTTGCGTTCCGGAGACAGGAAGTTGGCGGCGAGGTCCCCAAGATGTCGATCGTTCATCCACTCGCCGAGCCGGGCTCCGCTTCCGGCGTTGCCGGGGAGCGGCCCATCGGCCGTGATCGTCTTGGCAACGAGATCCGCGGCTGCTTCGGCGGCGAAAGTCGTCCAGTGAAAATCGGCGCGGTAAAAGACCTCTTTCTTGTCGGCGATGAGTGTCTTGAGCGCGTCGCGAAGGTCGGGGGTATTGACCCCAGCAGCACGTAGTTCAGTGAGCTCCCGATCGTAACGCGCTCGAACGATGTCGGACATCGCCAGTCCGTCGGGAAGCAGGCCCTCATAGTAGCGTGGCTTGAGCGGGACGATTGCCACGATCAGCTTGACGTTCTTCTGCGCCAGCAGTCGGCCGATGTCGGAAATGAGCCTGACGGACGCGCGCTCGGCGTCAGGGCGCGCGATCGTGAGGCTCTCCCAGCCGGCAAAGAGCCAGTTGGATTTTCCCTCGATGACGGCATCACGCGCCGCTGCGGATGACGCGAGCGGCGCAAGCGCCAGGAGCGCGGCTGCGGCAGTCACCATCAATCTCGTCACGATCGGCCTCACTGGATCACTTGCTCCGGCGCATGAAACTCTTCTCGGCGTCGCTCGGGGGCGAGACCAAGGATCGCATCGGCCATTCCCATATCACTGCCTTGGCTTTCGCCAAGCTGCCAGTTCTCTTCTCGAGTGTCTCAAGCAGCGCTCCGGCGAAGCCTCCGCCGCGTTGGCTGACCTGCACCACCTCCCTGCTGAGCGAAGTCTCGAGATATTCCAGGAAGCCCGAATTCAACGAGAAGGAAGATCCGGCCAGAATGATGGATGGCTCGGGCGTGTCGTCGAGCAGTCCGCCAGATCGTGCGATATCCACCTTGACCTCGCGCTCCTGCTCGGGCGCCGGCGCGAGAGCATGCGGCGCATCGCTCAGCCCGGACAGCTTCGCAAGGTCGCCCGTGCGCTGTTGCATGGATCCTTCGACGAGCCGAACAGCATCCTGCCCAGGTTCTGGCATGCGAGCTGCAGTCTGCGCGATCCGCTCCGCCGCGAAGCGCGCGCCGGCTTGATCCCAATGTGTGTCGGTCTTCCAATAGCCGGGTCTCGGCCAGTTCTCGCGGAGGTCGACGACAACGGCGTCTTCGACATGGGCGAGCTCGTTCCAGAATTGGTCTCGTAGCCGAGATTGCGTCGCCGTGATGCCGCAGAGCTTGTCGCCGACCTGGTCCGCCTTGTCGGGGACGGGGACAATGATGAGGCGTGCGCCCGACTGCTTGATTGTACGGACGAGCCGTTCCAGCAGTTCTGCGCGGAGAGCCATGTTGTCGCGATCGCGGCGTTCGGCTCGCAGCTCTTCCATGCTGTAGAGCCAGTCACCGCAGCCAGCGCGGACCTGCGGCCCGGCGTCGCCCAAGACTCGATATTCGAGCCCCGTTACGAGGCCGTCCAGCGCGGTGCTCCGCGGCACTGCGCCAAAGACAGCCTTGTCGATTTTCTGCGCAAAGCGGCCGTTGGTGAGATCGTTCGCCGTCGTCGTGCTCAGCACCTCGCCGAGCGCTTGATGACCTCTCGTCAGCACTGCGGCCAGTCCCGAGAAGATCACCGCAAGTACGAGGAGGGCTCTGATCATCGCGCGTCTCCCTAGAATTGGAAATACAGGAAGGGAATCACGGTGCGGCTTTGCATCGTCCACAAGGCGCAAAGCCACAACAGCAGCGCCAATTCGAACGGCGGCCGCGCGATGTAGCCTCGTAAGGGATACCGCGGCAGCGCCGGCGCGTAGACGACCAGCAGTCCGATGCAAAGCGTCAGCAGTTCAGTCGGCCTTGTGGTCGCAGCCATTGGT
Source organism: Bradyrhizobium sp. SZCCT0148 (assembly GCF_018129985.1). Lineage (GTDB taxonomy): Bacteria > Pseudomonadota > Alphaproteobacteria > Rhizobiales > Xanthobacteraceae > Bradyrhizobium > Bradyrhizobium japonicum_H. The sequence goes on along the minus strand of NZ_JAFCKT010000008.1, from coordinate 261,624 downwards.
GAGGACAAGACAAAGCCGTTAGATCCCAGCAATCCCGACAGCATCGTTTGGGCAACTTGCCAATCCTGCGCGCGAAACAGCAGCCACCCCACCATCACGAAGACCATCGTCAGGACATGCGCGATGAGTGCCGGGATTGCGGGCGCGTAGGCCGCGCTCCATAGCCGCGCCGTGATCAAGCCCAGTCCATGCCAGATGCCCCAGACCAGAAAGGTCCAACCGGCGCCGTGCCAGAGGCCGCCGAGCGCCATCGTTACCAGCAGGTTGAAGTAGGAGCGGACCTTACCGACACGGTTTCCACCAAGCGGTATGTAAAGATAGTCGCGGAGCCAGCTCGACAAGCTGATGTGCCAGCGACGCCAGAATTCGGTGATCGATCCGCTCAGATAGGGATTGTTGAAATTCTCCGGAAACTTCAGGCCGACCATCAGGCCGAGTCCGATGGCCATGCTGCTGTATCCGGCAAAGTCAAAATAGAGATGTAGCGTGTAGGCAGCGACAGTCAGGACGACGTCGGCCGCGCTGGGATTCGGCAGCGCATAGCCGGCATCGACGAGCGGCGCAAGCGTGTCTCCGAGCAGCACCTTCTGTGCAAAACCCAGCATGAAACGGCGCCATCCTTCGGTGAACTCCGAGAGGTCGAAGGAACGGGAGGCCAATCGCTCCGCCACGGACTGATAGCGGACCACGGGCCCTGCGACGAGGTGGCCAAACATTGCCTGATAGGTGGCGTAATTCACGAGGCTGGGCTCGGCAGCGACGGTTTTTCTGAACGCATCGACCGAGTAGGAGATCGCGCCGAACACGAAGAATGAGAGGCCGATGGGCAGAGGGATTGCAGTCCAATGTCCGAGCGGCGCCCCCAGCGTCAGCGCACTTTCAACAAGAAGGTTGGCGTATTTGAACCAGATCAGGCTTGCGAGAGGCGGAAGAATGGCGGCGAGCAGGGCGATCCGACGCTCGCGGCCGTTGCTTCGGACGATCCAGAGGCCCGTTGCCCACGACCAGCAGGCGATGGCGATGAGGAGCGGAAGAAAATCGAACCGCCACCAGCCATAGAAGATCAGGCTGAACAGGAGGATCGTGGCATTGCGGAAGCGGGCAGGGACCAGCGCGTAGACAAGCAAAAACAGAGGCAGAAAAAGAAAAACGAAGGAATCGCTGACGAACACCATCGGCGATCTGCCTAGCGCTCCCGATAGGGCTCGGTCTCATCCAATTGACCGATGAGACGAAGCCGCTCGGAATCCTTGCGAAGGAAGAGGCTGTAGGAGTCGCCGGCGCGCAGCTGAGGCAGCGTCAGGGGCGCGCCGGTTTTGCCACAGGAGCCCTCGAGCTTGGCGGCGACGGGATTGATGGTCCGGGACTGCACCGAGGCAAACGCACTTTGCTGAAATATCGTCGGGCCGTCTGCAATTTGCAGCGTGGCTGCGCATCCGGGTACGAGATTCAGGAAGCGCAGCTTGGCTTTCAGGCCATCGCCGGAGCCTTGCCCCTCGTCGATGGATTGAACGGTCCAGGCCGTGTCTGTTTTCGAGATCACCAGGGTGAGATATGTCTCGGCGCCCGGCACCACATCTTTCGAGATCGCCGAGCCGTTGACTGACAGGTTCAGGGGCTGGTTTCCCGGGACGGCGCGGTAGGCGCTCGCGCCGGTGGCCTCGTTGATCGGCAACTCTGCCGAATTGACCTGAACGCGTGGCACGTCTCCGCCGGACAGTGTGGCGATCCTGATGAAAGCATATCCCGGCGGTGGCCTGGTCGCATAAAGGCGGCCGATCTCCTGTCCGCGGCTCTGCGGAGCCATGGCGATCGACAGGGACGTCAGCAGCGCAGCGAGCAGGCAAAAGCGATTGTGGGAAGGTGAGGGAAGGACCATGCCGGAATTGGGGTGTGGTTGAAGCGAGCCGAGACATAGCATCTGGGCGATCGAGCGGAAATCAGCGCGGGCGTAGTCGCTCCGTGCATAGCAAACGGAATTGGTTAGCAATGTCCTCCTCCCGACAGAGGCGGCAACCACGCCAGGCGGTCCGATCCAGGCCGGCGCTACGCCTGATGTGGCAGATTCATCGCAGCGCCGCTTCGGCGAGGGCCAAGCGGCAGCAGGCGGGTCTCTCTGGTCTTGTCCTGCGGATAAGAGCCTATTAAGACTGTTAATCTCTGTGGAATTTGAATCGGGCGGATCCGAGGGGCAAGACAATGCTGAAACTGGCTGGAGTAGTCGCCGGTATTTCCATGTTGGCAGGGGCAGCGTCCGCGGCGCCGCTTCTGGCTCAGTCCGCCATGCCTCATGCCACTCCGATACTCGAGCAGGTCAAGGTGGTCTGCGACGAGACCGGCCGCTGCTACCGTCCGCCGGCCCGCAGGCCGGTCGCGCGTTGGGTCTATGGCGACGGCAATTTCTACGGCCCCTATGATGGCCCCGGCTATTACGGCAATCCGCGGCTGCGCTATCGGGTTTTCCCATATTTTTGGTGGTAATGCATTGCCCCTGGTGGGCATGATCGGCCTTGGCGCAACCAGCCTCGGCACGCGGCTGGCCGGCAATCCTATGGTTCTCGAGTTTGAGATGACGGTTTCGTCATCCGGCGGCGGCATTTGACGCGGCGGAGAGCCATTTGAGGCGTTCTGCTTGTCGCGGCTAGGGCCTTGGCAAATCCGGCAGGTGCGGCGTATCGGCGTCCGCAACTGCGACCGCGCCGTCCACCCTGCTGAATGATTTTCGCAACCAGCTCGGCGACTCCGCAGGAGCCTCGAGGGTGTGAACGCGAGGATCGAGGAGGAAGTCAAGACCATCGGATCCCTGTCCAGGCCGGCCGCCGCAAGTCAACTGGTCGAGGAACTCCAACCCTGATTTCTCAAACCTGGATCTGGTCGCTGACAGTGGCGAGCGGATTTCGTCGCCCGCGCGCTCGGTTATGCGCACTCTAAGCAGGAGCAAATGAGCAACAACATCAAGGTCGCTCGGCCGGAACGGCAGGCCCGTGGAGCGCCGGGTTAGAACGCAGCCGAAACGGTGAAGGCGACCGATGAGATTGCCGAGGCCAGCAACATTCACCCAGCCTGAAGACCGTGCAGACCCGGGCCACTACGCCGCCGATGTGCTGGAGGTCGAAAACGCCGACCAGATGGTGAGGGTCGTCTGCAGCCTCGCCGGTGACGTTCGGGGAGCCTTTGATTGTCCGTGCTTCTGATCCGCAGCCTCACTCTGCCAATGTCATGAGTCCAAGGCCAATCCAAGCGTTCCTCCTCGCGGCCGGAATGGGATTGGCCGGCTTGCGACCGGAATGGCGACGCCGGCTTCGTGGAAGAGAAAGACGAGCTTCGCCTCCCTTGCCGCCAGCGACAGCCTGATCCTCAACACAATGCTGCTCGAGACCGGCCCGCGCAGCAGTCTATCGTGCAGCAACCGACCGGGGACGGCCAGCATCAACTCAACACGGCCGGCCAGCCGCAAACACTGCGAATTCGCCGTCAGGAACAACCGCGTGGTGACCGGGGGCTGGCGGCATCCGACATGTCCGATGCATTGTTCAGCCACAGCCACCCGACCGGATCGATCCTCTCCGGCCGCCCAAGCCGAGGGCGACTTTGGACGACCGCGTATGTCCAGTGGCGCGCGACGTTAATTACCAAAATTCCCGCATTATTGAATTGGCTATTGACCTCTTATTAAAAATACAAATAATGGATTATATTTGAGTTTGGGTATTCATCTTGATGGATCCAGCAAGCCGATCCGTGCAAGGCGTCCATTCGAGACGGCACTCGGGATTGCCGCCGCGCAGTTGCGGGCACTTTGTATGCACCATTCGTGGGTCGTTCTGGGTCCGGTCCTCGGTCATAGCCGCGCTTCCGGGGGCCATCTGATGGGTCAGGCACTGCATCTCTCTGATCTGCGCCGACTTCAGCAGGCGCTTGAGCAGATCGCTAGCGACCTCGACGAGATCGAGGGACGCTCTCATGCGCGCCTCCGCTCCCTCGCCCAATATCTTGACGATGGCGGTCCCGTGCGCAGCCTGGAATCCTGCGTCTCCAACTTCGAAATCGCGGTCAGAGGCCGCTTAGCAAATCTAGGCTTGGCGGCCGAGTAACGCGGGCGCGCGGCCGGGTGCATGAAGCACCAGAACAAGGTATGCGCGGTTTGCGATTGATCAGAACCGAGTTGCCTTAAGCAGTGGCCCTCGCAGGCGTGCGGCGGCGATAGGCCAGGAAGCCGACGCCCGCGAAACCCAGCATCATCATCGCCCAGGTCGAAGGCTCGGGCACCGCCGTGACCGTGAAGACGAACTGTTCGTCTCGGTAATTGTTGTCGGTCCAGTGCGTATCGCACTGGCTGAGGTCCTCGAAACCGACATAGGTCCCGGCCGGGATAATTCCGTCGCCAGAGAAGGAGGTTGAATACGCATGGTTGACGTGGTCCTTGTTCATCGCGACGTCTGAGTAATAGGTGAAGCCCGTCGTCTTGACGTCGATGTAGAACACGAGTTTGTCACCGGCACTGACATTGCCGAAATTGTAGGATTGACCGTAAGTGCTGCTGTGGTTCTCCAGCCCCGTGCCGCGGTTGTAATTGTTCACTAGGAGACCCAGCATCTCGCTGAACGAAGCTCCCGAGCCATAGAAATATGCGATCAGGGCGCCGCTTGAGGGGGCGGTGAACGTGTAGGTGGTCGGATTTTCCGTCCCCTGGTTCGCATAGGGAATGACGTCCGCCTTCGCGGCCGTAGCTGCACCTAGCGCGATCGTCGCGGCCACCAGATACGTTCTCATCATAAGGCCTCACACGTTAACTATTAGAAATTTAAATGACTATTCATTATATTTTAATACCAGTCAACTGCCCCTATCATTTTATCTGAACGAGCGCACGAGGCTTGCTCCAATAGTGCTCCGGTTACGGGGGGGCTTCCGCTTCGGACCGCTAACGAGTTTTTTGAGCACGTGTTCTTTTGGACGGAATAACGACAGGTCCCAGGTCGGCGCACTGTAGCTGATGAGCGTGAAGCTCGGCTTGGGCCACCTGTTCGCGCAATGAGATGACCTCGGACATCAAGCGCAGCAGGTCAGCATCGGACGCGGGCTCTTCCATTCACTTGATCCGAAATGAACGACGGCCGTCGTCGGCCGAGAAATTGCAACATTGTAAATAGAACGGCACGATAATTTCCCCGGCGACCAGGCGTTCCATTTGACGACCGATGCAAGGGCGACGAGGCCCGATGGCGAGGTTGTCTTATCGGGTTCCGAAAGACTTGCTCGGCGATGGAACGGCTATCGCGCACTCGACCTCGTCGGCCAATACCGGAGGTGCTGCGATCCGCGCGAACAGTTCCTGCTTGGCCATACCGTTGCGAGGTCACTGATCATTTTGCATTCGACTGCGTCGAGCCCAGGAGCGGTGATCGCCTCCCGCCCTGTGAGGGGCATAGGGCGCCGCCAGTGTTCCGGAGGCAAGTCGGCTTCGGGCGCCAGCCCGGCTCGGGACGGCGTTTGCCGACGGCGGCCACCATCTTTGGCGATCTGCTTCGGGGTGGCATGCGCCACCTCGCGAGTAGCTCCGTGATCTGCATCGGGCGAGAACCTCGTCGACCTGATGGACCCGCTGCGGCAGAGCACCAGTCGGGAAGCCGCGCCGGCAAGGGCGGCCACAAGCCAGCAGGAAGCCGAAGGGCCGTCGGCTGGCCAGAAGAGAAGCCGGTGCTGATCGCGTGCGAGAAGCCCCCGAGAGAAGCGTCTCGGCCAGCGGCTCGGTCCGGAGATCCAGAGATGTGGGGTACCACTCGGCCACATGCGATGGGCCCCGTCGATTGCGATTGCTTCCGTCGCCTAGGGAGCTCAAGATCAAGCGATTGTCCGCTGATGCATTCTTTTCCCATGGTCGCCGCGCATTCTGATCGCAGTCCGCAGATCGGCTCTCCAAGCAACCACCGATGGCCTCGGGCCATTCGGCGGAGGCGGCCTCGATGAATTTCCAGTTCATCGAGCGCCGGTGCCCCCACTGGGACAGCCCGCCGATCAAGCCTTACGGCGCCGCCAGCGTCTGGAGCGCCGCCGCGCAGCCAGGGAACGCGCCCGCGTTGCGTCTTAAGTCGAGACGGGCGCGATGCGTCACAAGTGCCGTCGAGAGGCTCGCGTGGGGAAGCCGGCTCGGCGTCAGGCCGGTTTCTGCGTGGCCTTTGCCAGAGCGGCCGGGACCACGTCGGTCAAGCCGGCAGGGTGCGGTTGCCGCTGATCGCGCTGTCGAACAGCTTTTCAGCGATGTGCTTTCTGAGTTCATGGTCGCCGCCATAGCGGTCGGCATACCTCCTCTAGCACAACGTCAAGATTGGCTTTGGCCCGACCGTCGAGCTCCATGCCTTCGCCTTGGGCGGTCTTTCGCTCGCGACCAAAGTTGTAGTTGCTCAGATTGGCCGACCCGATGGCATGGTCTCACGCACGCCCCCGAGGGCTTACGTCCCACGCCGCCGGCCCCACGCGCGCCCCCCAAGTTAGCCCCTCGGGCCGGCGGCTAGGTGGCTTTCTACAAGTTCGCTCCACCGATCGTGCGGTACGGTGTGGCGTGGCCGTAGACTGCCCGCCGGGACAGTCTGCGGTCAACACGATGCGTCTGACTAAGGCCAAAGCAATCGAGCAGTCGTGATTACGGCAAGGATCACAATTAAACAAAGCACGCCAGCAAAAGCCGAGAGTAATAAGCGGCTATCCATCACAAAAACCCCAAACCTTTCCTGGGCGAAGAACCGCGCCTGAAACAATCCGACGCATTTAGAGGTGTTTGATCCGCAGTAGATTGAAAAATAGGCCGTAGCCCGCTCTGGAAATGCGGCTTTGCTTTTACCATAGCAAAAATCCCGCCGACCTCGTGAGCCGGCGGGAGTTTGGTAGACCGCGATCCGGACTGTCGATCGCAGGATTTCGCTAGCACAGCTTTCGCGCGGCGTGAACTAACGTTCTGCGCGAAGCCTAGCAGGCCGGAGCGAAATCGTCCTGAGACAGACCTAATTGAACGGGTCTTGGATAGAAGGTGCCGATAGGCGGATCCGGCGCACACTCACCGGCGAGCCGTCCGAGACGAACAGCAGTTCGTACCGGCGGCCCTCGCTGTCGATCGCGGAGCAGGTGACATCCTTCACCTTTTTGGCAGCGAAATTGCCCGTCTGGCGGCATAGGCCAGTGGAGGTCTCCTCGGCAGGCGCGGGCAGCCCGTTTACCTTCGGCCGTTCCTTGGAATTCAACAGCATGAGGTCGATCGGCAATTCATAGGAATTGTCATCGGCCCGCTTGCCGTTCTCGCCGGAAAATGAGACGACGCGGCTGTCGTCGGTGGGATCATCGACGGCTACCGAGAAGTAAACGCGCCCCTTATTGCCATGCGCGTAAGCGACCGTCCTGCAACCAAAGTCCCGTCCCGCGATTTTCAGCGTTTTGCAATCCCCTGACATGAGGGCCAGCAGATCAACGAAGGTGCTTGTATCGGCCACTGCCGAGAGACGCGGATGCTCGTTTGCAGAGGTCTGACAATTAACAGCTATGGAGAAGGTAATCAAAGCAGCCGCAGCGGCTGGCAATAGAAAGCGCATGTCAGCCTCGTCAAACGCCGTTCGCGGTCGCGAGCGGGCAGACACGCCAAAGCACATTGCATCTTAGTTCGCAATCCAAACAATGGCTATGCGTGGCGCGCGAGAGGTAGCGCAGCGCGGTTGCCCGTGAGTGGTCTTCACCGTACAAAGCGGGTGGGCAGGCGGGCTTCTCGACGGGACGGAAAATGTTGGGCAACGTGTTGTAAGGGTCGGAACTCTCGGGGAGCGGTTGCACCGCGTGACCTAGAGGGGCACCAGGATCTCGCGTCGGTTCGGCGTCCACCAGTCCAAGGTCTCGTACTCGCCGCTGCGGCCGAAGAAAGATCGAGTGCCTTTGACGGTGGTTCACGGCGGCGGCGTAGACGTACTTGCGATCGTAGACGTACTCACTCAGCGGCCTCCAGCCATCGCCGAGCAAACAGGTGGGCAGAGCCAGTACCCGCCGCCTCTTCGACCTCTCGTTGCATAGGCCTCGCGTCCACGCATCCATGCCAGACGCCACGCGGAGCGTCATCCCTCAATCTCGGCGTCGACGATCTCGGCGTCGTCGCCGGCGGAACTGCCGCACGCCAGCACCATCTCGCCGGTCCGCTCGTGCGTGATGATTTGATAGGCCTTTCGCGTTACGCGCGAAAGCGTGGTCTTTTTGAACGTGTCATCGTGCGAACGCCGTAACAGCCATTCGCCAGCTCGCTAATTTGTGGGAGCATTGGGCGCCGCCAGCGGTGACCGGGCTTGACCTGAACAGAGTACGTCTGTGCTAAGCTAGGGGCCTGCACGAGGATAGAATTAGACGCTGCCGGGCAGGGGCCGGAAACCAATTTTGAAGGTGGGCCATGTAGGATTTAGCTTTAGCCAACTTTCGAGGTTGCCATGTCCTCAAATTGCGAAGCTGAATTGGACATTCTTGCGCGAGATATTGCAGCTAAGAAACAGCATGTTGAGGACCAAACCATCTTAGTTGAGGTCCTCGAGCGTGACGGGCACGAAGTGCTTGATCAACGAAGTAAGCTCGCCAAGGACCGATCAGAACTAGCAAGACAGATCGTGCGTCAAGCTCATTTGCTGAACGCAACGTGCACATCGAGCGAATAGCAATGCCAAATAAGCAACACGAAATCCGAGCTTGGTCGCCCGAGGAGGAAGCTCGACTGGTTGTGCTATTCGATAGCGGTGAAACTGCGAGCGAGATCGGCAGGCAATTGGGCCGCACGAGCCAAGCGATCTATGGGCGGTTGTTGCGCTTCCGCAAACAGCAAGGTCGAGTGAATCGCACAAGTGGTCATGCGTTCGCGCAATGGTCTGGTGATTAGAAATCTTTTGTGGGACTGGATGTGAGTTGATGAGCCTAGGCCGACGGCTCGGCGACGCTCGCAAGAGGAGATCCTGCTTCTCAGGTTAGGTGATCATGTTGAATGCGCTGCAAATGATCGTGGCCGGCTACGTAAAATTCAGGATCGACGAGCATTGGAAGAATTACTAGGCCAATGGGCCGAGCGGCGAACACTTGTTGCAGCTCATGCGTAATTCCGATCGAGTCTTCGAGTTCGTGTTGAAACTATCGCATCGACCCGCATTGCTCACCGTCGCAAGCTGCTCCCCGATCTGCGAGCTGTCTCCGGCATCAATCCGGCAAGTGCAATATCGGCCGTGCGGGATGAAATCCACCAAATAGAAGCGGGAATTGAGGAGTTGGAGCCTCTGCCTGGGTCCTTGCCCGAGAATGAGTGGGGATAGCTGCAGCAGTCGTTCTCACATGCGTGATGGTGACGAGGATCGCGATACGCATAGGCATTCAGAGCACGCGGCAGCAAATCAGCGTTTTCTTTGCTTCTAGGGGGGCGCAACCAAAGCGGCCATGTCGAATGCAACCAAGCACGCAGCGGCTAAGGACCAAAGGGCTATTACTATCTCTGGGCATGTTGTCGCCTTCCAGACCCCAGCCGCCTCTACACTTATCACTGTAAAGAGAAAAATGCCGTTCTGTTCAGTAGCTTGGGAGTCCCGTGGCTTAGTAGTGAGGAGGCCCGCCGGGCTGGCAAGCGACCTGCCTTCGCCGCTGAGCGAGACAGTGTATGTCCCCACGGCCCGGTCCCAAGACCATGTCAGATTCGCGTTGGTCCTAGAATGAGCGGCCTGATTGGTCAGGTCGTTCTGCGCAAGTCCCTGAGAGAAGGGCCCAGCTTAGGCAATGAAGGACAGTTGGGGCCGCGCTCCCGCCGGCTTTGGAGGAGCCAGCGAAATAACCATGGTGGAAGTTCCATATTCCTAATTGCCCAGACCCGCTGCATAATTTTCCCGTTATTTGAGCCGGTCATTTTGTATGAGGTTCTTTGCCATGTCTCCAGGCGTCGAAGATCTTCAGATGCTCCGTCTGATCAGAGCATTTTAGGAACTGACAGACCAAGACGCGCGATGGTCGGTGTCGAATTTTGTCGACGAACAGCTTGAGAAGCAAAATGCTCGGACCCGAGCCAAGTTAGGCCGGACCGAGCATTAGCCAGGGAATACGCTTCTTCATCTTCACGCCAGCGCCGCTTAGCAATTCCAGCGGAGGAGCAAATGCTGACAGGATTTCTGATCGGAGTTATGGCTTTTAGTGTTGCTCTCGTCGCGAACCGCGCAGGGAAGCGCGTGGAGGCGAATACAATGGAGCATCGCGAATTTCATACGACGATCTGGTAGCGAGACGTGGCGGTCGCACAGCTTGGAGATATCCACACAAAACTCCTCGACGCCGCCATGGAAATGACTCCCTAAGGACTGGCCGCTGTCCGCAGTTTTGAAGGCCGCGTTTAAGGCATTGCGCCGAACTCTGTCGCGCGTGGCCGTATCTGTCGTGGTGCCTCGGGGGTCACGAATGTGCAGCAATGGGCAATGACCATGGATCAGCACGCGCGTTTGATTTTCGAATCGATCTTCACGCTCACATGTTCGACGGCGTGTCAAACGCCATCCGGAACCGCCCCCTTTGCGTCATGAAGAACTGCCCCCACCATCGGGAGTATGATCTCGTTTGAAGGTTGTTACCGCCGGTGACGGGCCGGAGGGAGGCGGATCCGACCGGAGGGCCGTCACCGGCGGGCGGCGGCTTGATGAGGCCGCTCTTGCGCTTGGCGCGGAGCCGGTAACTGTCGCCGCGGATCGTCAGCACGTCGCTGTGGTGGAGGAGCCGGTCGAGGATCGCGGTGGCGACCACGGGATCGGCGAACACGGTAACCCAATCGGCAACGCTGCGGTTCGAGGTAATCAGCATGGCACCGGTTTCGTAGCGCCGGCTGACCAGCTGGAAGAACAGGTGCGCTGCATCAGGTTCGAGCTGCAGGTAGCCGAGCTCGTCGACGATCAGCAGCTTTGGCTTCGACAGGGTGAGCAGCTTCTCGCCCAGACGTCTCTCGCCGTGCGCCTTGGCAAGACCCGCGACCAGCGTCGTCGCGGCTGGGAACTGCACCGTGTAACCGGCCAGGATCGCCTCTCGCCCGAGCGCGATCGACAGGTGCGTCTTACCAACGCCCGGCGGACCGAGCAACAGCACGTTCCCGCCGTTGGCGATCCAATGTGACGCGGCTAGGTCGCGGATCTGCTTCGGATCGATCGACGGCTGCGCCTCGAAGTCGAAGCCCGCAAGCTCCTTCACGGCCGGGAAGTGCGAGTTTTAGTGCCATCTCGATGCGGCGATGATCCTTGCGCGCAATCTCGCGCTCGCACAGCAGGATCAGTGTCTCACGCGCCGACAGGTCCGCGCGCGCCGCCTCGTCGAGCAGGCTGTCGAGCTGATCGCGGATCCCGGAGCGCTGCAGTCGCGCCAGCATGGCATCGAGCGGATCGGTCGTTGCTTCCATTATCTTCTTTGCCCGCGCCATCAGAAGCTTCCTCCAACCACGGCTTCGTATTCGGCAAGAGGGCGCAACAACGACGGCGGTGAGGACGGCGCCAGCACCGCCACCGCGATCTCAGCCCGGCGGATCGCGCCATTGCGACCAACAACACCCCGGCTGAGAGTGGAGGGATCTATCTTCCCGCGCTTGTTAAAACGTTCTATCTCCTCCTGCCGCCAGCAATGCTAGGTAGCTTTGATAGGCCGAGCGCAATCCCCGCTCAAGCAGCGTCGTTGCCCGCCAGCCGAGTTGGTTGAGGCGGTGCACGTCGAGCAGCTTACGGGGCGTTCCGTCAGGACGCGATGTGTCAAAGCGAATTGTTCCTTTGTAACCCACAATTTCGGCCACTAAGCGCGCGAAGTCGGCGATACTAATGTCCTTGCCGGTTCCGACGTTGATCAGCTCCGCGCCTGAATAGGTCTTCATGAGATAGACACAGGCATCCGCCATGTCATCTACATACAGAAATTCGCGCCGCGGCGTGCCGGTGCCCCAAACTATGACGGCATCAGCGCCTGAAAGCTTAGCCTCATGGAAGCGACGGATTAAGGCAGCAACGACGTGGCTCAATTCCGGATGATAGCTGTCACCTGGACCGTAGAGATTAGTCGGCATCACGCTGATGAAGTCGCAGCCATACTGGCTTCGATACGCTTCTGCCAACTTGATCCCGGCGATCTTAGCGACTGCGTAGGGCTCGTTGGTCGGCTCCAGTGGGCCTGTCAGCACCGAGTCTTCGCACAACGGCTGCGGCGCAAGCTTCGGATAGATGCAGGATGACCCGAGAAACATCAGTTTCTCGACGGTGCTCTGCCGCGCCGCCTCAATCACATTCGCCGCGATAGCGATGTTGTCGTAGATGAATTCGGCGCGGAGCGAGTTGTTTGCGATGATGCCGCCGACTTTCGCCGCGGCAAGGAATACGACTTGCGGCCGCAGCCGCGCAAACCAGTCGAACACCGCGGCTTGGTTGCGGAGGTCTAATTCGTCCCGATCTACCGTTACGATCTTTACGTTCTCGCGTGCCAGGCGGCGCACCAGCGCACTACCGACCATGCCGCGATGGCCAGCAACATAAACGCTCTTGCCCGTCAGCTCAAACGTTGCGCTTGCCATTCGCCCCGTCCCGTCTTGCTTCAGCAAGATCAATCGCCACCATTTCCTCGACGAGTTGGGCAAAGGTCCGCTTCGGCTTCCAGCCAAGCTTCTGGCGCGCCTTGCTGGCGTCGCCGACGAGAAGATCGACCTCGGTCGGCCGGAAATAGGCCTTATCGATCTTCACCACGATTTCACCGCTCTTGGCGTCAACGCCGGTCTCATCGACCCCCTTGCCACGCCATTCGATCCCGCGACCGACCTGCGCGAAGGCAAGCTCGACCATCTCGCGTACCGATCGGGACTCGCCCGTCGCAAGAACGAAATCATCCGGCTCGTCAGCCTGTAGGATCATGTGCATGCCCTCGACATAGTCTTTGGCGTGGCCCCAGTCACGCTTAGCCTCGAGATTGCCGAGATAGAGCGTTTGTTCGAGACCGACTTCGATGCGCGCGACTCCGCGGGTAATCTTACGGGTCACGAAGGTCTCGCCACGGATCGGGCTCTCGTGATTGAACAGGATGCCGTTTGAGGCGAACATGCCGTAAGCTTCGCGGTAGTTCACTGTAATCCAATAGCCATACAGCTTCGCGACGCCGTAAGGAGAACGCGGATAGAACGGCGTTGTCTCCTTCTGCGGTATCTCCTGCACCAAACCGTACAACTCGGAGGTTGAGGCTTGGTAAAATCGCGTCTCGTTTTCCATGCCGAGGATACGGATCGCTTCGAGAAGGCGTAGAACACCGATGGCATCGGCATTGGCCGTGTATTCGGGACTTTCGAAGCTAACGGCTACGTGGCTTTGGGCTGCGAGATTGTAGATCTCAGTCGGCCGGATCTGCTGTACGAGGCGGATTAGATTGGTCGAGTCCGTCATATCGCCGTAGTGCAACAAGAACGGCACGTCACCAACATGGGGGTCCTGGTACAGATGATCGACGCGCGCAGTGTTGAACGAGGACGAGCGGCGCTTGATGCCGTGCACAATGTAGCCGAGTGACAGCAAATACTCAGCCAGATAGGCCCCGTCCTGACCCGTTACGCCCGTTATGAGGGCGACCCGCTGCTTAAATGGATTGTCTGTCAATTTGGCCTCGGAATGGATACCGGAGGTCCTTCGCCGTTCCTAGCTTTGCCTAGCCAGGGGCTGCCTCTCGAGAGAGGGTATAGAGAATAAAGAATAGCACGGCAATCGAGCTTTGAGTAGCTTGATCATGATCCGAAGAGCGGTGCCACGTCCCGCGCGGCCGGGACCTACTCTCCTGCGCTACGCAGCCCGTAAAGAGCAAAAAGTCACCGATCTTCCGTGCACACAATTGGGCATTCATTCTCAAATCCGCCAGCATGAATGTGTTTTGGTCCAACGCGCCAACGGCGCGATCACCGGGCCCATGACCACCCGTCGCTCTCCGCGAGCAGGAGTGCTGAACGCAGGCAACCGCACCTCGGCGCTATATCACCGACGGAGCCGGCCAACGGTGTTTGTCGGGCAAGGTATCTCGGAGACGAGGTAGTTCGAAGGTCTCGATAATCCAAGCAGTTTTTTTGGAGCCGGCCTGCTAAACAAGGTGCCCATGTCCGCCGACGGGCATGGCGAGCGCGGGCTCGAACTCTACGGCAGCACCATCGGGCCTCAAATGACTGGAGTTGCTACCCGTTCGCGGGCGGAAAAGCCCTGCTAGATAAACGAGAGCCTGATCCGACAAGTGCAGCAGACGTCGGGTCACGGGCCAAACTCGGCTGGCTGATCGCAAAGCCCCATCTTACACCGCGAGCATGCGGCTGCCCTGTATGCTCATCAAGGTAAGGTTGCCGGTCGCATAGGCGCCCGTGTCGATGTTGACGCGGTTCGCCAGGAATTCCGCATTGCGGACTGGCGTGTGACCGTGCACGATATATTTTCCGAACTGCTCCTCGCTCTGCAGGAATTCTTCCCGGATCCAGAGCAGATCGCGCTCCGTCTGCTCGGCCAAGGGAATGCCGGGACGAACGCCGGCGTGGGCGAAGAAGAAGTCTCCACAACTGAAGCTCAGCCGCAGATTGTCCAGGAATTCCAGATGCTCGGTGGGCATCGCCCGAATCAGATTGCGCATGATCGATGCCGGTTCGTCGCGCCTCAGGTCCGGCGGCGCAAGCCCGTAGGACATCAGCGTCTGGGTCCCGCCGACGGCAATCCAATCCTCGAACAGCGAAGGGTCTTCGAACACATTCACCAGAAACGCCTCGTGATTCCCTTTGAGGAAAACCGCGTTGCCCCGGCGGCTTCGTTCGATCAGGACGTCGAGGGTGGAGCGCGTATCCGGCCCTCGATCGATGTAATCGCCCATGAAGACCTCGATCGCGTAGCGCGGCCGGCTGCAGGCAACGTCGGCGTCGATCACACGCAACATGGGCTGGAGCAGATGCGCGCATCCATGAATGTCCGAAATCGCGTAGATGCGGACTCCATCCGGCAATTGCGGTTTGGGAACAGTCGGGCGTGGCCGGGCAAGAGATATCATGGCGCTCAATCGATCGGGTGGTGGAAAATTTTCCCCAAGTCGCCGGCACCGGAGAGCTTCCATCTAACACGGACAACGTGAGGTCGGTGGAGAGCGTCCTCGTTGTCCGGCTCGATCACGCCAAAAGAAGGGCGGCAGTTTTTGCCCACCTTGTCATACGCACGCGGTGCGAATGGATGGTCCTTAAGAATTGCATTGCTGAAGGCGAGAGAGCGGCAAGATGCATCATGGAGCGCAATCCTGCGTTGCTCGCTCAGATAGAAAATCATCAGAACTCTCGCAAATGACTCGCCGTAGTTCGCCGAAGTATCGCATCGCCTGAAAGTTGAGCGAAGAGTGGCTCACACGACGGCAAAGCAAAGCGACGGCCCTGGAACTTGAGTCAAAATAGGGCAGCGAGTTCGCTCGTGTGTCGGCACTGTGACGACATTTTCAGCGCGTCGAATTTCGCATCGCTATTCAACACCCATTATCATTCGTGCGTCGCAAAAGTTTTGCGTGCAGCGCCACAATGTCGCTGCGATCACGCAACACGTTCTGCGCGGGGAAGTGACGAGTCTTCAGCATCACGACGAGCGTCAGACACTCTCTCTATAGGCAGAGGTTCGAATGGCTGTTGCAACTTATGGTTCTGAAAACGCTCACGCGCTGTCGTCGACGCGAGGTGGCGCTCTTCAGAGGCCATTTCAGATCGTCGTCATGGCTGCTGACTTTCTGCTGATCTTGCTGAGCTATACTGCCGGGGCGTCGCTGTACGGCACGGCCGTCGCTTCGTCCACCGACGGCGCTTCGGTGGGAGCGGGATTATTCGTCGGCGTGGTGTTCGTCGCGGTCGCCTATTTCCGGGACGTCTATGCCACGCACCGACTGCTCAATATCGTCTGGCAGCTTCGAAAGGCGGTGTTTATCTGGCTGACTTCGCTGACGATCCTTGCCGTTGCGGCCTTCTTGCTGAAATCAACCGACAATCTGTCCCGCGGCACAGTTATCGTATTCGCCGTGATCGGCGGACTCGGCTTGGTCAGCCTCCGCTTCGTCTGGCAGGCGGTGTTTGGTACGAGCTTTGCGAGAAGCCGGCTGGTCGATCGGAAAGTGATCTTGCTCAGCCTCAAGCCACTCGACTTCACTTCCAGCCGCTTCAAGGACCTGCGGAGAAACGGCTTTGACGTGATGCGCCATTTCGTGCTTGGTGACGACCGGCATGACGGCCATTGGGAGCGGCAGATTCGCGATGTGATCCGCCAGTCGCGCTCGGCCGATGTCGATGAATACCTGCTTGCGCTCGACTGGGATGAATTGCCGATGCTCCGCAAGCTCGGACCATATCTGCGCGCGGTTCCACAGCCGATACGCCTGCTGCCGGACGCTCCGATCGCCGATCTGGTGGCTCGTCCCTTCCTGCCAGTAAGTGGAACCGTAGCGGTCGAAATCCAGCGGCCGCCTCTCACCATTCTCGAGCGGTTGCAGAAGCGCTGTCTCGATGTCGGCGTGGCTCTGTTCGCGCTCGTGATCCTCACGCCGCTGCTACTCACCGTTGCCATGCTGATCAAGCTTGATTCCCCGGGGGCGGTCATATTTCGCCAGTCGCGCCGCGGCTTCAATGGCCGGCCGTTCGAGATCTGGAAGTTCCGCAGCATGACCGTTTGCGAGAACGGCGAAACCATTGCCCAGGCGACCAAGCAGGATGTCCGCGTCACGAAGATCGGGCGCTTCCTTCGCATGACGAGCATCGATGAGCTACCGCAGCTCTGGAACGTGCTGCGCGGGGACATGTCGCTGGTTGGGCCGCGTCCCCACGCGCTCGCCCATGACAATTATTACGACGAACTCATCAGCAAGTATGTCTACCGCCACCACATGAAGCCGGGCCTGACCGGCTGGGCCCAGGTGAACGGCTTCAGGGGAGAAACTCCGACGATCGATCTGATGGAAAAGCGGGTCGAATATGACGTTTGGTACGTCAGCAACTGGAGTATCTGGCTCGACCTGAAGATTATGGTCCGGACAGCATCGGCCGTGATGTTCCAGGAAGCCTACTAGTGGTTGAGCTCGTTACTTTCCAGAAATCAAGGATCAGTTTCCATCTCTCCGCGACCTGCTGAGGAGCCGGATGACCGCATCGCGCAAGGCGAGCAACGGCGGCACCAGCACGAAGAAAGCCCCCATCGCAACGGAAACGATGACATGGCGGACCGAGAAGGGTTCGTCCTGCTCGTTTTCCCGTTGGCTGCGGTCGATGGGCGCGGGCGAGAGCGTCGTCGCCGCCGTCTGCGGACGCGGTTTGCGTGGGGGAACAACGATCAACACAAACAGGATGTTGAGCAAAACCCAAATAGTCAGAATTATCAGAACAAACAGCATTCCGAGCCCAATGGCAAAAAACTACAATATGGGTTTTAGTTAAGCTCAGGGAACCCAAACAGAAAGATGCCAAGTTCCAGCGTTTTGCGGCATCGAGGACCCGGATTATCCTGTCTTGCCGATGAAGGTGCCAACAAGCGCACTGTCCTAGCCATCGTCGTCTTCGTCAATCCTTGCTTTTGGCTAGGGCAACTACGGTAGTTTGTGGATTCCGGACGAATACGGGGGCCTCTATTGTCAGCTTGGGCTCGGCGACAATCTTGAGTTTCGTGCGCGTAGGTGCCCTCGATCGTCGTCAGGCCGCGAAACGCATAAGGCCCGCCGCCAAATGGCCGCGGGCCTGTGGACGTCCAGTTCGGCGCAACGTTGCGCGTCCTAAAAGGCGTTGCGATCGTGATGAAACGTCATCGCGCCTGGGATTATCGTCTGAGCATAATCTTTCCGGAAACCCGCCGCGCAGATTTCCGGATCATGCTTAGGCATGCTCGACGTAGTAACTGTTGTGGTGCTTGCCCTTGTACGCCTCGATGCGCTTGAGCATCTTCGGGTTGGCGCGGTTGAGCACGGCGCCGAGCAACTTCTTCTGCAGGACTTCCGATCCGGAAATCGATTCCTGAAGAGCGCTTCGTGTCGTCTGGCCCCATTCGATCACGTAGACCATGGCATCGATCAGGAAGCTGATGGCCTTTGCGTCCGCCACCGGCATCACCGGCGCAAGGTCGATCACGATGTAATCGTAATGCTCTTTCAGCACCTTGAGCAGTTCGGCCATCGCCTTCGATCCGACGACGTCGGCCGAATTGACCATGCGCGAGGCTACGACGGACGGCAGGAAATCGAGTCCCGTCTCCTTGCTTCGCTGCACGTGGTAGCCCAGGCCGGCCGGATCGTTGAGCGCCTCGACCAGTCCGGTCGTGGCGTTCGGAGCGAGCTCGCGCGTGAGCGAGCGCGTGTGCAGGTCGCCGTCGATCAGGATCGTACGATGTCCGGTGAGGGCGATCAATTGTGCGAAATTGGCTGCCACCGTCGTTTTTCCCTCCTTGGGGAGTGACGATACGATGCCGATCACCTTGATCTCGCGGGTCAGGCGCGCAACGTCGATCGACACCTTGATGTTGCGCAAAGTCTCCGCAAACCGTGAGAACGGATGATCGACGACGTAGCGGGACAGGTTGGGTGGACCGGTCTTCGCAGACGTCGACAATAGCGCGCCTGACTTGGTCGGTGGTCGAATGTCGGGCAGGACTCCGAGGCACTTGACGCCGAGCTCATCCTCGACCTCTCCGGGCGTCCGCAAGACATCGCTCAGCATCTCACGCCCAAATGCAACGCCAAAACCAAGGCAGAGGCCGCCCACGAGGCCGCCGAACAGCGCCAGGACCGTGCGCGGCGAGCTCTTGTGATCCGGCTTGTTGGCAGTGCTGATGAGGCGCGCCTCGCTGAGCGGAAAGCTCTGGTTCTGCGTCGCGCTTTGCAGCTTCTCGAGGAAGTTGTTGTAGAGATTGCGATAGGTATCGGCCGCGCTTTCGAGGTCGCGCAACTGAACCTCGGCCTGGCCGGTGTGGCCGGCCTGGGCGACGAGATCCTTTACGCTCTTGTCAAGAGAAGCCTCCCGGCTCTTGGCGATTTCGTAGTCGCTGCGATACGCGTCTCCGATTCGATGCAGTTCGTCCGCCATGTTCTTGCGGATTTCATCCATCTTGTTGGCCAGATTGACAGTCGCAAGATGGGTCTTGCCGTAACGCTTGGACCAATCGGCATACTGGGCCGCAAGATCGAGATATTGGGCGCGCAGGCGGGTGATGACCGAATTGTTCAGGGCATCGGTCACCGTGGATTGTGCGACATCCTGGTCCGAGATCGTGTTGATCCGGTCGAGTTTGGCCTTGGCTTCGGCTGTCGTCGCCCGCGCTTGAACCAGCTGCGTGTTGAGGTCGGACAATTGCTGCTCGGACATCAAGCCGCGGCTGGTTCCCACGATATTGTGCTCGGCCTTGAAGGTCTGCACGGCCCGGTCACTGGCGGTTGCCTGCTCACTTAGCTCGACGCTGCGCTGCTGAAGCCATTCGGTTGCCCGCTTGGTGGACTGATATTTGGCTTCCAGCGCGCCGACCAGATAGGCGTTGGCGATGGCGTTGACGATCTTGGCGGCCTTGTCGGGACTCTGGGAGCGATAGTTCAGCGACAAGACATAGGTCGTCAGGACGCGCTCGGTTCTCAGATTCCTCTGGACAGCCTCGACCACGGCATGCTCGAGCCGCTCCTGCGACGCCGGTTCGCCGGAACTGAACAGCGACATGACCTTGCCCATGACGATTGACAGAAGGCCCGGCTTGGAACCGTTGAACTCAGGATCGTCGATCAATTTCAGGCGACGCACGACCGAAAGGATCAGGTCGTCCGAATTAATCACCTCGACCTGGCTATCGACATAGCCTGTGTCGATGAGGGCGCTGTTCGCGTTGCTGTCCTTGTCCAGCACCTGGGCCTGGCGCGTATCCATCATGATGCGGGCATTCGCCGTATACATGGGTTGTGCCGTGACCAGATAGACAATCACCAAGGCCAGCGAAGCACCAGTACAGGCTGCGATGATAGGCCATTGTCGGCGCAGGACGTCGGTCACGCGTTCGAAACTGAGGACGGCCCCGCCGAATTCGATGCCGAATCGGTGTCCCGACTGGAAATGTTCTCTAGGCTGATACATTTTGTTAATTCGCTGCCTTTTGACGATCGCTGATCAATTCGGAAGGGGGACGGGTTTGAACGGGTTGGCCAGCTTGGTCTTCCATTCGCCTTCGAGCAGCGCGCCGCCTCGCGGCGGTTGCGCAGGGCTCTTGTCTTGCGATTGAGCCTGGACGCCGGAGGAGTCGTCTCCCGCGGCAGCATAGCCTGCCTGCACGTTGAGATCGCCGATCCGCTGCACGAAATCCCTGATCTTGCGTGCGGCGTCCGGCTTCTTCGACGTGCATCGCCCCTCGGCAATCCTCAGCGCAGCGCCGATCGACGACCGATCGGTTGACGCCGAAGTGGAGATGAGCGTCTGCACGGAAGGCAACACCGACGGACTTGTGGCGATATAGCTGGAGAGCCGATATCTCAGCTTCTCCTTGTCATTGCGCAGCCGCTTCAGGAGCGAGGACGGCGATTTGACGAATGTGTCGAGTTCGAGCTGTGAGGCGCGATCGGAGAGTTCGACACACTGGGCGCGGCAAGCATCGATACTCCCGACCAACAAGGCTGAACCTGCCAAGATGATTGGTAACCGTCGCGATTTCGCAAGACGACGTTTTAGCCCGCAACCCATCCGCGTCCCTTCCTCCCTGTTGCAACAGGAATACACGCGAAACCTGACAGGTAACTGTGTCAATTTTTGTGCGACGCAAAAGTTGAGTGCGTTTGTCCTACGACAACGTGTATGCATCGCATTTTTCTAATCGGTTGCAGAAGCCCGATTTGCAATGCCTGCGAGATCGGCATACTTCGCCCAGGAATGTTGCAAGCTGAAGAAATTTGAGGCGTTGCTCGTCGTAGCATCGCAAGCCAGTGTCGCAAAGCCGACATAAGTCATCACGCGAGAGTGTTCCCGCCTGCGCAAAATTATCAGCGCGATATGCTCGGCAGTGTGCATGCGGCGGGATCCAAGTCATTGTGGTCGACTGATCGCACCAGCGCCGAATTTCGCGCACACTTTGCGCGCAAATACTCGCAATCATGCCGGCCACATTGATTTGCGCGCCGACGCATATCGATCTCAGGTAAAAAGTGGCGTGAACTTGGCGTTCGCATGTCCGAATGATCTGCGAGCGTTGAAATTATCGTCGACCCTCATGCGCCGAATGCGAGTCCACGATCGCAGCGATTGAACGCGTGCAAGACCTGATACACACTGCTGCGACGCAATAGTTGGGAATGTTGATGTGACGGAGATGGCTCATCGTGAGAAGGCGCATGTCGTGCCGCTGGACAGCATTCGGGGAATCGCCGCGACGTCGGTCGTGATTCACCATCTCCTGTTGATGCCGACCTTCCTCGCTGCGTTCCCGCACAATGCGTGGATCAACTGCTCGTTCTTCAGAAGCTCATGGCTACTGGTCGATCTGTTCTTCGTTCTCAGCGGGATGGTCATGTCGCTCAGCTATGTCGAGGGCGATTTCGGGCGCTTCTCGCTGCGCGAGTTCATGGTGCGACGCTTGGCGCGGGTTTATCCGCTGCACATCGTCATGCTGATCGCAAATCTCCTGTTTCGGCTCCTGCGGATCGGGTTGGTCATGGCCGGCGTCGTAGTGGCCGCGCCGGCGGCGTTCGAAGTGAACAACGCCTATTCCTTCGGTCTCAACGTCCTGCTGTTGCATTCGATGGGGTTCATCGACTATCTGAGCTGGAATGCGCCGAGCTGGAGCATCAGCGTCGAATTCTATACATATCTGGTATTTGGCCTGATCGTGCTCCTTGCCCAGCGCATGAAGTCCCTGCTCTGGTTCTATGTTCTCTGCGGGGCGCTTGCGATCGGCAGTTTGGTCGTCATCATCTTCGTACTGGACAAGAGGAGCCTCGGGCTTCAGACCGATTTCGGCATCTTGCGCTGCTTCGTGAGCTTCTTCCTGGGCGTTTTGACGGTGAAAATCGTCGACCGCCTGCCGGCGAAGCCGGGTCCTGCCGTGCAGGGCGCGCTGCAATTCGCCGCCATGATCGCGAGCATCGTGCTGGTGTCACTGGCGGAGACCAATCCTGCGGCAACGTTCCTTGCGCCGGTGACGTTCGCGATCTTCCTCGGTAGCTTGCTGGCGTTTCCGGACGCGCTGCTGGTGCCCCGGATCCTGGTGGTCAAGCCGTTGGTCTGGCTCGGCAAACGATCCTACTCGATCTACATGGTGCATGCGCTCGTGGTGCTGCTGGCCGAATATTTCGTGCGGGCCGTCGGAGCAGGGCGGATTGCAGCGCTGGATTCGGTCTGGGCAGGCCTGCCGGCGACCCTGAACCTTGTGGTCGCACTGGCCGCCGTGCTGGCGGTCTCGCACTTCACTTATCTCTACGTCGAAATCCCCGGCGGCAAGTTCATGCGAAATGCATTCGGAAGCCGTCGGGATTTCGCGCAAGCTCCCGCGCCATCGGCGCGGCTGACGAACTGAACCCGATATGACGATCCTCACGCTGCATCGGCCGAAGATCACCTTGATCAGCCTCAACATCGAGGCAATCGCGCTCGGGGCCTATCTGGTCCGCGACGCCTTTGGCGGCGTGATCCGCTATTACACCAGCATCTATCACATGAACGCGCTCTGGTACGTGCCCGACGCCATTGCGCTTCTGTGCCTCCTCCAGTTCGTCGTCCATTGCATCCTGCGCAATCGCAGTACCCTGGCCTTCCTGGTGTTGGTCCAGATCATGCTGTCGCTCGTGCTCGGCTATTTCATGCTGGGTACGGTCAACGCAGCGGTCTCATCGTTCAAGATGATGCTGCCGGTGTTCGTCGGCTTCTGCTTTTGCGATTCGAGCCTCGGCTCATACAAAAAGCTTCTGTCGGTCATTGCGGTGACCTTTTACCTGTCGGTGATCGGTGTTTTCCTGACCAAGTTCTACCTGATGCCCTGGGTCGGCTACAAATACGAGTCCTTCGGCGCGGTGCGCGAGGCCGGCCGTTTGTGGTGGGCCTATGGCGGCGACGACCAGCGCCTGATGGGCTTTGCTGCCGACAACACCATGGCTGCCTTTTTCATCCTGGTGTCGTTCGCGATCACGTCGATTCGCATGAGCACCACCTGGTGTCTCCTGCTTGGTTCCATCGCGATCTATGCCACCAAACTGACCACCAGCAAGACCACCATGATCGTCCTCGTGCTCTACTTGATCCTGCTGGTGTTGGTGCGGATGTTACCGGAGAAGTCGCGTTTTCCCGCGATCCGGACCATCGCGCTGTGGTCGTACGCGTCGATCTTCGTGCCCTTCTTCATGATCGTGGTCGCTTCCGGGACCGCCGCGGTGCCGCATTCGACCCTCTTCAGCATCCTCGATCGCATCAACAACAGCTGGCAAAAGCCGTTTATCTACCTCACTCAGCTCATGCCCATCGGCCTCGTGACCGGCTGTGGTGCCGGTTGCTTCAACTATCCGCAGCAGCTGTTCTCGCCGCTCGCGCCATTTTGGGTGCCCGTCGACAATTTTTACATCGGGACCTATCTGATGTTCGGCCTCCCCTTTGTCGCATTCATGGTCATGGTGTTCCGGTCGACGTTTGGAGCAACAGACGTGTACAAGTTGACGCTGATCTTCGTCGTCAACATGTTCACGATCACGGTGTTGAACTACGGCCCGGCATCCGGCCTCCTCATCATCGCATTGAGCTTCAGCGAAGTGTTCTCGCGCCGCGCGACCTCCGGGTGGGCAGGCGACGCCGTGCCGATTGTCGTGCGGCCGCCGATTCCGTCATTGGAAGGCTTCCGTCCGGATATGCCGGCGGCGAGCGGAAGCAGGTGAGAACGAATGATGCATAGGCGGCTCGCATTCATCGACACGCTGCGCGGCATTGCCGTGTTGGCGGTCCTGGTCCAGCACGTGTTCGAGGTGATCGTCGAGAAGCACCCGACGGGTGCCTATTACTGGCCCATCCACGATCTGTTCGGCTACTACATGAATTTCGGCCGGTTCGGCGTGGTGCTGTTCTTCTTCGTCAGTGGCTTCGTCATTCCGTTCAGCTTCCCGGACAGCGCCACACCCGTGCGGGATTTTGCGATCAGCCGCTTCTTCCGGCTCTACCCGGCTTACTGGACCTCGCTCATCGTCGGGCTCGTGACGATGCAGCTGCTGGATTCGAAGATCTATCCGCTCGGACAGATCGCCGCGAACGTGACGATGCTGCAGACCTTCGTGAACGTCCCGAACCTCTGGGTGTTCTATTGGACGCTGGCGATCGAGCTGCTGTTCTACGTCGGATGCACCGTCCTGTTTGCGATGGGGTTGCTGAACCGGCGCTTCACGGCGGTGACGATCGTCGTTGCGGCCGCGCTGGTCGGAACCACCGCTGCGCTCCTTGTTGAGAACAGGGCCGTTTCCTCGGTGATGGAGGTCGGTCTGAATCTGTCGGCGATGTTCCTGGGCAAGATCATCCGCGACACCGTCATCGGCGGAAAGCTGCGATGGTCGCACGTGGCGGCCTGCACGCTCCTGTATGCGATCTTTGCCATTGCCCTCGCCGACCGACGGTTCGGAGGCGTGTACCACGAGAACTTCTTCTACAGCTATTCGATCGCGGCGGCCTATGTCTGCGCGGCTCTGGTCTTCATCGGCTTTGCCGTGTTCGGTGAAAGAATGGCGTGGCGCCCGATGGCGTTCGTCGGCGTGATCAGTTATTCGATCTACCTGATGTCGCCGTTCGTGATCGTCTTCATCCATCGCCTCTTCTCGTTCGGCGATGGGCCGCTCGGATGGTCGATCTTCCTGACCCTGATCCTTGCGTTGTCGATTCTGGTCAGCTGGATGACGTTTACATTCGTCGAGAAGCCCAGCATCGCCTTCGGGCAAAGGTTTCGCTCGGCACGGAGAAAGAAAGTCGTTATTGAGCCTGCCCTCAGTACCCAGGGTGCTGCAGAGTGAGTAACGCGCCGCACCAGCCGGGCGCCACCTACGACGGATCGTTCGTTCCCTCGGTGCAGGGGCTGCGGGGGATTGCGGCGCTGAGCGTGCTGATGGACCATTTCTACGACATGCCGAAGGGAGGCATGTACGATATCCCGGATCCCGGCTTCCTGCCGCCGCTCTGGCTCTGGCTACAATCGATGATCAATGTCGGCGGGCATGGCGTCGAGCTGTTCTTCATGATCAGCGGCTTCCTGATCCCGGCCAGCCTGGTGCGGCACGGCTCGCTCTCGCGATTCTTCTTCGATCGCGTCCTGCGCATCATGCCGGTGTTCGTCGTGCTGCATCTCGTGCTGTTCGCGATAGGTCCGATCGTCGGCTACAAGTTTTTCCGTGGGATCGACCTGACGAGCTATCTCGGAATTTTCGCCGCCAATCTGTTCTTCGTGCAGGACGCGCTTGGCCTGCCCATTGCCCAGCAGAACGCCTGGACACTGACCTATGAGTGGGCCTTCTATATCTGGTTTGCAGTGACGTTTTCGATGCTGCGCGTCGGAGGCAGGATGCTGGCAGCGCCCCTGATCCTGCTGGGCGTCGCTTGCCTGCTGCATTGGCCGATCACAGCGTTCTTCTGCGTCGGTATGCTCTTCAGCGCCACCGGTTTTCGTATTCGTATTCCCGGACTTCTTGGCTTGGCCTTGGGCCTGGCTTGCGCAGCGGCCATGTATGCAAGCCTGGTGCTGTTTCACCCGTTCGTGGGGCTGCTTCCCGGATTTTTGCTATTCGGCATGGTGCTCGCGCCGGAGTCGGGGCTCGGTAGGGCTCTGAGCGCACCACCCCTGCAATATGTCGGCAAGATTAGCTACAGCCTCTATCTCGTACATCCGTTCGTGCTCTTCCCGTTGCAGGTGATCGGCCTGAAGCTCGTCGCAGCCGGCGTCGATCGCTGGCTGTTGTGGGCCGCCTTCATTGTGCTCGGGCTGGCGATGTCGCTGGTCGCAAGCGCGATCAGTTATGAGCTGATCGAGGTCAGGTTGAGGCGCCTGCTGGACGGTGCGATCCGTGGCATGTTTTTTCGACCGCTGAAGGTCGGGCAGTCGGTTTGAGCGACCGCGCGACTGTCGCGGTCAGCTCACGGTACGGCCGGCGAGCTTGTGATAGGACCCTAACAGCTGTTCGGCGATGCGGTCCCAGTTCAAGGGGCCGGCCGCGGTCTGCCGTGCGCCGTCGGTCAGTGTCGCGGCAAGCGGCTTCGAGGTCAGCACGCGTTCGAGTGCATCGGCCAATGCAGTGGCGTCACCGGGAGGAACCAGCAGCCCATTGACTCCGTCGGTGACGACGTCGGGAATGCCGCCCGTGGCACTGGCAACGACGGGACGCGCATTGCCGTAAGCGGAAGCAAGCACGCCGCTCTGCGTTGCGTCCTTGTAGGGCAGGGCGACCACGGTGGCGGACTGAAACAGCTGTCCGGTGTCGGCGGGCGAAATGTAGGCATTGATGGTCTTGACCGTCGGCATCGCTTCCATCCGCGGGCCCAGTCGTGTCATCTCTGGGCCGCGGCCGGCGACGATCGCCTCATGCGCCACACCGCGCTTGGCCAACATGTCGATGGCGTCGATGAAGACGTCGAGGCCCTTGTAGGCCCACATCCGGCCAAAAAACAGGATGCGAGCAGCTTCTGGCGCAGTGAGCGCACCTCGGGCCGGTGGAACCATGAGCACACCGTGCATGCTCGAGACCGCTGCACCCTTGAAGTCGGGCGAAGCGCGACGAAAATCGGCAATGCAACTCTCGCCATGTGTCGTGACGACCGACGCTGCGGCGCGCATGCGTCCGCGCCAACTGTCCTCACGCGGCGAGGTGCCTGAGCCGCCTTCCGAATGCGGGATAGCATCGTGGACCGTCAGCACCAAGGGAATGCCGAGCGGGCGAAGGAACTGGATCAGCTTGGACGTGTAGATCTCCGGAACTTCGTGACAATGGACCACGTCCGGACGAAACGAAATTATGTCGAAGAAAGAAGCGGGGATGCCGATCACGCCGCCGCGGCGCAGGCTCAAATCGCGAATTCGGGTCTCGAAGGGAGCCGTAACGGCGATATCGGCCAGTTCCCATTGCTGGTTGGCATCCTTGCGGTTGAGCACGAGTCTGACGTCGCAATGGTGAGCCAATCCCGAAGCGAGCCGATAGGAATATTCTGCAAAATGCGGTGCGTAGATCGCTACGCGCAAGCGTCTTGAATTCGGGATAGACCGCAGGGTGGACG
Source organism: Bradyrhizobium sp. SZCCT0148 (assembly GCF_018129985.1). Taxonomy (GTDB): domain Bacteria; phylum Pseudomonadota; class Alphaproteobacteria; order Rhizobiales; family Xanthobacteraceae; genus Bradyrhizobium; species Bradyrhizobium japonicum_H. Next base: position 234,365 of record NZ_JAFCKT010000008.1, on the reverse strand, counting down.
AATTCATCAAGGCATCCATTTTGCATCACATCGCAGGGAGCGATTGGAGTGTAGTCCACGATTTGAACTCACTTCCACTCTAAATCGGAATCCTGGTGGCGCTCATCTGATTGCCATCACTCCGTCGTAATGTAGCGAGCAATCAGTCGCCGTTGTGAGCGGCGACAAGCGGTGGCGTGTCGTCATCATTGTGACGTCGTCTGGATCGAAATTGGGTCGAATTGTTGATGAACGTCACTCGAGGCAGGCAACATCAGGTCGTGGTGGCGCTGTTTTGGTCGCTCGCGCAGAATTGGGGCGGCCGCGCGCTGTCGTTCGTGCTGTTCCTGGTGTTGGCTCGGCTGCTCGATCCCGCGGATTTCGGCCTTGCGGCGCTGGTCGCTTTTGTCCTGCTGCTTTTGAGCTCCATCGCGGAATTCGGCTTCGGTGATGCGTTGATCCAGCGGCGGACGCTCGAGCCCGCCGACGTGACGCTGCCGTTTTTCTGTTCGTTTGCAGCCTCAGTGCTGCTGGCCGTTCTGATTGCACTGCTCGCGACACATATCGAGCGCTGGCTCGACGTGAAGGGGCTCGCCCCGCTGCTGACGGCCGCCAGTCTCTCGCTTCCGATCGGTACCGCGACCCTGTTCCAGGAGGCGCTCTACAAGCGCCAGATGGACTTTCGCATGCTCGCGGTGAGGACCATGGTGGCGACAGCCGTCTCCGGCGCGGTGGGGATCGCCTGTGCGTATGCCGGGTTTGGCGCACTCAGCCTCGTGATCCAGGTTGTCGTTCAGAGCGCGATCAGCGGCTTGTGGCTCTGGAGCCAGCCGCGATGGTTGCCGATGCGCGGCTACGATCGAAACAGCTTCCGCGAGCTCTCCGGCTACAGCATCCACGTCGTGCTGAACCGGCTGCTGGACTTCGCCATCGTGCGTACGATCGACATGATCATCCTGTCGCTCTATGGCGTCGCGGCTCTCGGCATCTACACTGTCGGGGCGAGGGTCTACCTGATCCTGATGCAACTGCTCACCCAGGCGGTCATGGACGTCGCGCTGAGCGCGTTGTCCAAGATCGCGCACGAGCGGGACCGCATTGCGGACGCTTATCTGCGCAGCGTCAGTCTCGGCGTGCTGATCGGGTCTCCCGTCTTTGTGCTGCTCGCGGCGATCGCGCCGGAGTTCTCCCTGCTGCTGTTTGGCGCGAAATGGGGCGGCAGCGAAGCCGTGATGCGGCCGCTGATGCTGATTGGCGCCGTCCAGACGGTACAGTTCGTCAACAGCGCCTATTTTGGTGCCCTCGGGAAGCCGAACTACGTCTTTGTGCTCAACATCCTGAAGTTCTGTACAGTCGTGCCGGCCATGTTCCTGCTTCCTTCGCGCGACATTGGTCAACTGGCCACGATCTTCGCGTTCTCGCAGCTCGTGGTAACGCCTGTCACGTTTGCGCTGGCCCTTCGGCTGCTCGGCTTGAGCTGGAGCCAGTTTCTGCGTCCCATTGCGGGCTGCCTTTGCGCCATCGTTCTGGCCTACGGCGCGGTCGTGCTTTGCCGGGAAGCGATGCCGGGCATTAATCCCTATTTGCGAATTGGGCTGCTGTCGTCCTGTTTTGGAGTGACCTATTTGATGGGCATTCTGCTGTTCTCGCGGAAGCAGCTCCTGTCCCTGATTGATTTCGTCGTGAAGCGCGGTGCGACCGCTTGATGAAGACGAGGAGAATGTCGTGAAGCAATTGATCCCGGTGCCCGTACGCAGGCAACTCCGAGGCTGGCTCAACAGCGCCAAAAATACGCCGTTGGCGCTCGATTTGCTCGAGCTGCGCAGGTGGCAGAACGCCCGGAGGGACGTCGGCGTCAACGCCGCGCCGCGCAACGAGCCGCGCCGGCTCGTCGTGCTTCCTTCCGATCCTTGGAGCGTTCGTCAGTCGCGCGGCGATGAGGCCATGATCGAAGCGGCCACCGGGGAGGTGAGGCGCACCTATCCGAACCTCGAGGTCTATATCGTAACCGCGACCGCAGCCGCCAGCGCGGACGTGCGCGCGATGGGTCTCAAGCCGCTCGAACTCTGGCGACAGCCGTTCTCATACGAGACGGTGGCTCAGGAGCTGTCGCTCACCAGGCCGGATTTCGGGCTGGTTCTCGGCGCCGACGTGCTCGACGGTTACTATTCTCCGGTCGATGCCGCGCGCATGCTGCTCGTCGCCGACCTGATGGCTGCGTACGGCGCCAAGGTCAGCGTGCTCGGATTCAGTTTCAATTCCCGCCCGGCAAAGGCGCTGCGCGAGGTGTTCCGGCTGCTGGACCCGGGCGTGGTCCTGAACCTGCGCGATGCGATATCTCTTCAGCGTTTCGACGATTTTGCCCGAAAACGCGCCCATCTGGTCGCCGACGCGGCGTTCATGCTGACGCCGCGGGCGGACACGGCTGCGGTGAAGCAGATCGCGGCGACGATCGCGCGACAGCGCGAGCAAGGCCGAAAGGTCTTCGTCTTCAATATCCATCCGATGTTGTTCAGGAAGCCGGAGCCGGCCAAGCTGCGGCAGATGATAGAGCTTGCGGCCGTGGCCATGGAGCGGCTGTCTCGGGAGCACAATGCAAGCTGGCTGTTGCTCGCACACGATTACCGACCCGAGATCGCCGACGACAATTGCCTGCGGCCGCTGGCCGACCGCCTCAAGCCCACGCTCGGCGATCACGTGCACCATGTCGATCAGGCGCTATCGGCGGCCGAGATCAAGGCCGTCGTCGGACTGGTCGACGGCGTGATCACCGGGCGCATGCATCTGGCGATTGCTGCGCTGGGCCAGGGAACGCCCGTCGCAGCGATCACCTATCAGGATAAGTTCCAGGGCCTGTTCGCGCACTTTGGCGTCAGCGAATCGCTATTGCTGTCGCCGGCCCAGTTCCTGGTCGACGATAGCTTTGAGAAGTTTGTGCTGCAATTCCTGGGCGAACACGAAGCCGTCGGCGGAAAGGTGCGCCAGATGCTGCCTGACGTCATGGAGCTGTCCCGCGCCAACATCGCACCGCTCCTGGGCGAGAGCGCGATGCGGGCTGTGCCGGAGGTCGGCGGCAAGGTCGCCTGAGCGCCCTCTTTCTATCGGCAGGCGGTCAATTGACCGCCCGTTCGGTGGTGGTGTCAAAGCGGACGGGTGTGTCCGTTGCCGCCGCCTTGCGCGAGGATCCAGCACCGATGTCGGCCCAGCGGTTGATGAAGCGCCGCGCCGGATTCTCGAAGTAGGCGTAGGTGCGGTCGGCGATGACGGTCAGGACCACACAGCACGCCAGGGCGAACGGGCCGAACTGATCAGGCCGCAGTCCTAGCCAGGTCCACAACGGCTTGAACACGGCGATGAGGACCGCATCATGCAGCATGTAAATCGCATATGAGGTGTTGCCGAGCCGCCCGAGCAGACGGGCACCCGGGAATTGCTTGAAGGCGCTTTCGCCGACCGCAGTGAGCAGGATCGCGCAGGAGAACAGGATAATGGCCAGATCCGGCTTGGCGAAGACGTTGAGGACGAGCACGGAGAGGCCGAACGTGCCGATGCCGGCGAAGATCATCCACTTGTGCCGATAGGGGTGCGACATCCGGAACAGAATGGCGAGCAGGATGCCATTCAGGAAGCTCGGCAGCGCGCGGAGCATCCCGTAGTCGAAATTGGCGCCATACATCTGCGAACGTTCCTGCCAGATCGGTAGATGGCCGTGGGCGAGGACCAGATAGAGCGCCGCCACGATCGCGCCAAGCACGATCGGTTGGACCTTGCGCGCAAGCAGCATCAGCAGCGGGAAGACCAGATAGCAGAAGAATTCCGCGCTGATCGACCAGGATGGCGAGTTGAAGCTGAGATGGTCGGTGACGCCCCAGGCCTGGAGCAGGAGCAGGTTGTACAGGAAGTCCAGCGAGGTCGAGCGGGCCGTCCGCTCCATGCCGACGCCGATCAGCACCACGAAGATGAGCAAGCTCAGCAGATGAAGCGGATAGATCCGGCCGATGCGACGGATCATGAACCGGGAATAGGCCGCCACGCCACGCGCGTCGGACGGGTAAGAATAGGAGATCACGAAGCCGGACAGAATGAAGAACATGTCCACGAAGAGGCCGTAGGACCCGCTCCAGGCCGGCGAGATGCCCGTGTCGATCAGCTTCAGGTGGAAGATGAAGACCCCAAGCGCAGCGACGAAGCGGTAGAAGTCGAGAACGACGAAACGTCTTGCTTCACTGGCTTCCATCGGGCCTCGGAGTCCTTGCGCGGTTCATCTCGCTTCTAGAGTTGAATTGTGACGCAAGTTCGCTGGATGGAGCGACAGACGCAGTGTGATTGCGGATCGATGTATCTCGGGTTCCTCAAGACCCTCATATCATGGCAGCGAACGTCTTCATCGTCCGGATGCTGCCTCTTGATGAGGCAGATGCCAAGTGAGCGCGGCCGGGACCTTGACTGGTCCCGGCCCGCGTCGCGTTGATGCTGCCGTCAGTCCGCCCGGCTCAGACGAACACGAAGTCGTGGCTCGTCAGGCTGGAGACATAGACGTTCTTCAGCAGGAGCGAATCATTGGCCGAAAACGTGATCAGCGCGTTCGTGCCGGACTGCGTCATTTGCAGGTGACTGTAGTCCGCGGCCAGCAGCTTCGAGATCTGGACCACGTCGTGCGTTGCGCCGTTGCCGGCCTGGAAGTTGAGGATCTGGTCCTGGCCATGATCATAGGCAATGGTGGTCGAGTTCGGCGCGGCCGAGAACACGTCGTTGCCGGCCCCGCCCTGGATCGTCACGCCGCCGGCGACGGCCGTGACATTGTGGGTGCCGTCGGCCTTGCTCTGATCGACGAATTGCAGCGCGCTGGCGGAGTTGTAGTTCTCGTGCTGCGTCGTCCCGGACTGCCCGTTGAAGTTGAACAGGAAGACGTCCTTGGAGCCGTCGGTGTTGTTGGCGATCTCCTGGGTCTTGGCGCCGGCGCTGTTGTAGATGTCGGTCAGCTTGCTGCCGTCGTCATGGATGACCTGGGTATAGTCCAGGGTACCGTCGGCGTGGGTCCGGGTGAGCTCGACCATCTTGCCGGAGGCATCGAGGTGCTGATGCTGGGTGGTGTAGGACTGCCCGGTGATGTTGTAGTTCCAGTTGTCGGACGTGCCGTCGGCGTTCTTGATGTAGGCAGCGCTCTTCACGCCGCCGCTATAGACGGTCGTGGAGCTGTAGCCATCGCTCTTGGTCGTCACCTCGCTGGTGATGACGCCGTGCGCATCGTACCAGTCGGAGGTCTTGGTGCCGTCGGCGCTCTGCTTCAGCGTGAAGGCCAGGCTGTTGTCGGTGTGGGTGCGAACGATGTCGGTGAGGAAGCCGGTCGAATCGTAGCTGTCGTGCTCGTTCGTGTAGCTCTGGCCGACGACGTTGAACTGAAAGACGTCCTTCGAACCATCAGCGTGGTAGTCGGTTTCCGTCTTCTTGACGCCTGCTGCATCGTAGTTGGTGACCACGCTGCTGCCGTCGCCGTTGATTATCTGGGTGTAATCGAGCGAATTGTCCGCATGCCAGCGGGTGACCTCGGTCGTCCGGCCAGCCGGATCGAGATGCTGGTACTGCGTCGTATAGCTCTGGCCGGTGATGTTGTAGCTGTAATTGTCGTGGCTCTGGTCGGCGTTGGTGATATAGGCCGCCGTCTTCACGCCGTTGGTGTACACCGTGGTCGAGCTGTAGCCGCTCGGCTTCTCGAACACCTCGCTGGTGAGAATGCCCTTGGCGTCGTACCAGTCCGTGGTCTTGGTCCCATCCGCGCTCTGCAACAGCTTGAATGCCATGCTGCCGTCGGCGTGCTTGCGTATCAGCGTGGTGAGGAAGCCGGTTGCATCGTAGATGTCGTGCTCGGTCGTGTAGGTCTGGCCGGTGATGTTGAACAGGAAAATGTCCTTGCTGCCGTCGGCATGGAAGTCGGTTTCCTTGGTCCGTGTGCCAGCGGCATTGTAATTGGTGACGACGCTGCTGCCGTCGCCGTTGATGACCTGAGAATAGTCGAGCGTGCCGTCGGCATGCTTGCGGGTCACGGCTGTGACCTTGCCCGAGGGATCGACGTGCTGGATCAGCGTGGTGTAGCTCTGGCCTGTGATGCCGTAAGCAGTGTTGTCCTGGCTGCCGTCGGCGTTCTTGACATAGGCGTTGGTCTTGACGCCGTTGCTGTAGAGCGTGGTCGAGGAAAAGCCGTCGGCCTTCTGGATTACTTCGCTGGTGTGGCTGCCGGCGGCATTGTACCAATCGGTCGTCTTGGTGCCGTCGGTCGTCTGGGTAAGCTTGAAGGCGAGGCTGCCGTCGCTGTGCAATCGCGTCAGGCTGGTGAGGAAGCCGGTGGCGTTGTAGACGTCGTGCTCGCTCGTGTAATTCTGGCCTGTGATGTTGTAGGTCCAGACGTCCTTGCTGTGGTCGGCGTGATAAGCGGTCTGGACCAGCTTCACCCCCGTGGCGCTGTACGCGGTGATCACGCTGCTGCCGTCGGCATTGTAGACTTGAGTCGAGTCCAGCGAGCCGTCGGCATGGCTGCGGGTTACCGAGGTGACCTTTCCGGACGCATCGAGGTGCTGCACCTGGGTGGTGAAGCTCTTGCCCGTGATGCCGTAGGTGTAATTGTCCTGGGAGCGGTCCGCGTTCCTGACGTAGGCAGCCGTCTTCACACCGCTCGTGTAGAGCGTCGTGGAGTAATAGCCGTCGGACTTCTGGACCACTTCGCTTAGCAGGGTTCCGGCCGTGTTGTAGGTATCGGTGGTCCGTGTAGCGTCGGCGCCGACGTGAACGAATTTCGTCTTTACGCCGCCGGTGTAGCTGATCAGGTCCTGCGATCCGTCGGTGTAGGCGACGGTGGTCGAGGTCGGCTGCCCGCTCGCATTCAGGCCGGTGTCCGACTTCGACACAAGCGTACCGCTGGAATTATAGGTCTTCGTGCTGCTCCAAGACGCGGCCGTATTCGTCACTGAGAACGAGTATCCGCCCTGTATCTTGGATAGAGCGCCGCCGTAATGGGCGATCATGTAGTCCATGGTCGCCTTCGAGGCGACTGGCAGGACGTGCGAGTCGGTCAGCGTGATCGTCTGGAGCGCCGTCGAGTGGCTGAGGTCGGACAGTTGCGGCACGATCTGGGCTGCGGTGCCGCTGACGCCGGTCCTCGTGTCCGGCGGAGTCGTGGCGGTAGGAGGCGCGTCGATCTCGATGATCAGCGGGTGGTCGCTGACCGGAATAGTGATCGTGCTGACGTCGGTATAGCTGGCGATCGCGGTGGTTCCGGTCAGCGTGTCGTACACCTTGACCGAATGATGCACGCCGCCGAGGTTCACGTTGACCGTCTGAGCCGGATTGGAGACCTCGGTATCGGTGGGATCGTTCCAGAGCTTCGGCTCGGCCCACACGACGAGCTCGTAGGCGCCGTTGCTCTTGCCGAGCACCATGCTGTTGCCGGTGGCCGGCGTGTTGCTCAGGGTGTAGTTCAGTGGATCAGTCGGCTGCAGGCCCCCTTTGCCGTCGTCGGCCAGAATGGTCGTCAGGTTGTGAATGGCAGTGGCGGCGAGCTTTGGCGTCCCGTCGGAATTGAACAGTCCGAAATTGGCTTCGGGATTGGTATTGCTGGCGGAGGAGTCGCGGTCGAATAGCTCGTAGAGATAAGTCGCGCTCACGCCCGCCTTGTAGGCATCGACCAGGGTGTTCAGGATCGATTTGGCCTGCACCGTCTCGTTGACGCCGAGATATTGGGTGTTGGCCTGCGTCGTGTAGCCGGTCTCGGTGATGACGACCGGCTTTCCCGGTGCCGCGGTCATGACGGCGCTCAGGGTCGCGGCAAGCGAGCTGCTGGTCGTCAGGCTGGTGCTGACATAGGCATGCGCATTGGCGTAGTCGACCGAGCCTGACATGTTGCCGAGCTGGCTGTAGCCCTGCGGATCGTTGTAGGCCAGTGACAGATTGTACACGGGGATGCTGCCGAGCGTGGCGTTGGCATTGACCGCCTGATAGAGCGCGCTCTGAAATTGAGCCGCGGCGTTCAGGCTCGAGCTGCCGTTGTAGCTGAAGGGCTGGTGATTGGCTTCGTTGAGCCCCTCGATGGAGCTGATGCTGCCCGGGTGGCTCGTTGCAAATTTCTGCAGCGAGGCGATGTAGTTCTGCAGCCCGGTTGTGCCGCTCTGGGGCAGCGCGGATGACACCAGGAAGTCGAATTTGTAGCCGGCAGCCGCCAGACCCTCGACGACGGGTTGCGCGGCCGGGCTGGTCCCCATGGCGTCGCGGAGATGGGTGACGCCTAGATACTTCAGGTCATCGACCATCAGCGCGAGATTGTTGTAGCCGGTCCAGCCGAAGCCGGCATGCGTGTTGACGCCAATGGAGTTGATGAATCCGCTGGCGGACAGGATGGTCTGATCGGACATTGCACACTCGATTTCAGCGCGAACGAAATTGCTCGCAGGGATTGCGTTCAAGCTTCTCTGTCGAGTGTGAATTTCAGATAAAAATCGAAGCTACAAATCGCGAGCGAAACGCGGTTCCTTGTGCAGGAACAGACTCGCTCCGTGTTGCAGCAGAATATTGATACGATGCCGGGACAGCATGACGTGAGAAAGGCGCTTTAAAGATTTTTGCAATTCGCGCTGCTGAATGTCTGCGCAAGCTGCGCAAATTGGAATCTATTCAAATGACGGATTTTGAACTCCTGAGCGGGATGCTCGCGGTGCGCGAGTCGACAGAGAGCAGCAAGGCAATTTTAGGCCGGCCTGTCTCTCGTACGAATTCCGTCTCGTTTCCCCCGTGCAGCTTGCGCCAACCTGCACGGGAAGTTCGTAGGTGCCGGCTCCATAGGCGGTTAAGATGTAAGATATGCGCGTAATGGTTGTGCCTGCTCAAAGACGGTGCAATCGCGGTCGAAGCCTGATCGGATGAGGCAAGCGAGTTCCGCATCGGAACCCGGCTGGTCTTGCCGCCTGCCGCTGCGACCAATCAGGCGCGGCGGGCCAACATCAGAAAATCTCCGCGCCATCCGACGACAGCGGTCGCAATCGCGGCGATCACAATCTTGCCGGCGAGCCATGCCGCGGGCCCCGTAGGTACCCAACCAAGCGATCCGATCAACATTGCGGCCAATCCCGCCTGCACGACCAACGGCCAGCGGGGGAACGCTTCGAATCGCAGGGTGGGACCGAGCGCGACCAATATCGTGGCGAGCGTAGCGAGTGAAGCGCAGTTGACCGCCCCTCGAGGCGACAGGCCGGCCGACATCGCGACCAGGGCGAAGGACACGACGAGGGCGAGCTGGCCGGCCGCGACGACGACGAGCCTGGTCGCCAGCTTCTCGAGGTGGGGCACGACCGCGATCGTCGCCTGCAAATGGGTGTGCAGGAAATAGAAGGCGGCAACCGTCGGCGCCGTCTCGATAAAGCCATCCACGCTCGCCGGCGGCACCAGGATACGGGCGGCGTCTGGGATGAATCCAATGAGACCACCAAGCAGCACGAGGGTCGTGCAGATCATGAACTCGAACATCCGCCGCGCCGACTGCACCGATTTTGCGCTGCCTCCGTGTTCGAAGTCGTCGATCAATTCCGGATAGCTTACGGTGTGGATCGCTGCATTGAGGACCCAGAAGGGACGCTGCAAGAGGTCGAGCGCAATCGAGAATCCGGCCCCGGCGCCTGTCGCACCCAGCTGACCAATGACGACGACACGGAGCAGCACCGGTACCGACAGATGGATGACGGACGCGCCCGCCGCGAGCATGCCGTAGCGGGAGAAATCCTTCCAGTCGGCCAGCATGTCCTGCAACGACCCGCGCTTCATCGGCGAGCGATGGGCGATAAGGCCGGCAAGGAGGCCGAAGGCTTGCCCGGCGGCAATCCCAATCAGCGCCGCTTCGGCCGTTCCAGAAATCACGCTTCCCGCGGCTGCCCCTGCCAGAAGGGCCGTTGCGCGCAACGCAAGCAGAAAGGAGGAGAGACCCAGCCGGTCGGACAGACGTATCGACAGGAAGTAAAGATCCGTCAGGCCCTGGAGCACGGATATGCCGAGGCCCAGCGCAATGGCCCCCATCGGGAGCAGGCTGACCAGAGACGCGCAGCTTCCGACCACAAGGAGCGCGGCCGCGCTCGACAGGCCTGCTGTAAGCAGCGACCACCTCAGCCGAGCCGCCTCGTTCGCCCGGGCTGCGGCGAGAAACCGCAGTCCGGCCAGCTGTAGCCACTCGAACATCAGGACGCAGAGCAATTGGCTCGAGGCCAGCGTGAGCGAAAAGTTGGTGTAGTCGGCGGCGGGCAGCAGATGGCTGATCGCGAAGATCAGGACGATCGCCGCGGCGCTCTGATAGACATAGCCCGCCATGGCGAGGAGGCGTGTCATCTCGGAATGAGGCGCTCCTTGCCGACGGTCCGCCCCTGGGGCGCGTCGGACGCTACAGCGCGCATGCGCGACATTCGCTGCTCGCGCAATTGCTCATACAAGTTCTTGTATGACGACAGCACGTCGGAGAATATCCACTTGTTGGTATCGGCGATGAGGCGCCGGCTGATCTCGTCGATCTTGTGCGGATCGGCTGCGATCGCGAGCATGCTTCTGGCAAGGGATTGCGGATCGGCTTCGGTGAGCCAGCCGGTCAGGCCGTGCTCGATGACCTCGGGCATGCCCCCGAAGCGCGTTCCCAGCAGCGGCCTGCCGGCCGCCTTGGCATCTGCGACGACAAGCGGACCGGGGTCGTGCCAGATGGAGGGTGCGACCACCACGTCAACCTGCCTGTAGAAATCGTCCGGTGCTACGAAGCCCATGAACTCTATTCGCGCATCCGGCGCGAGGGTCTTCAGGCGTCGTTGCTCCTCCTCGCTGACCCGGCCGGCGATCAACATGCGAATGCGATCACGGGGCAGCAGAGCAAGCGCGTGCATCAAATTGTCGATGCCCTTTTCCTCCGTGAGGCGGCCGATGAATCCGAACGTTACTTCCGTGGTGCAGATGGGACGGGGGTAGGGCTCGCGCGGCGGCTCGGTCGAGGCATTGCGGATCACGGTGCGGATAGGCGTCTCCGAGAACATGCCCATGTCGGTATGAATCGACAGGACGCGCTCGCTGACGCCGACCACGGCGCTGAGCCAATGCGTGGCGCGCTTGCGATGGAAGGTCAGGATTCCGCAGCTCGCGCAGGTGCGCTCGCAGGACCGGCCCTTGTGAAAGCGCGAGCAGCGCGGGCAGGTCAGGTAATAGTCGTGCAGCGTATGCAGCACGGGAACGCCGAGCTGGGCGGCGACGCGCCAGATCGCGGTGGTAAGGCCCGACAGGTTATTGGAATGCAGCACGTCGGGCTTGAAAGCGCGGATGCGTTCCGCGATCAAGGGCGCCTGCATCTGCCAGTCGTCGACCGCGTGCCAGATGCTGCGCAATACAACGTTCTTCTGCTCCGTGAAGGGCAGATAGACGTTCCGCACCGGCGCGGAATAGACGTTGATGCCGTCGCAGGTTTCCGCAGCTTGCCCGGGCGTGGATGCGGCCCGGATGACTTCCACCTCGTCACCGCGTTGCACGAGTCCTTCGGCGAAGCGTCGGGCGAAGATCTCGGCGCCGCCGACGATCTTTGGGGCCTGAGGCGTCGGATAAAGCGTGGACGTCAAAAGAACTTTCATCGCGTCAACCTCATGTCTGTAAAATCGCGTTTACCGCGCCGGCCTTATCTCCAGGGCAGGAACGGCACTGTCATCGGCTGCAATCAAAACCGGTGTGCTCGAGACCGGGATCCAGACCCCCGACGCAGGCTTTGCCGTCTGGTCGCACGGCATCGCAAAGCTTGCGCCTGGTTGATCGCCTTTGAGCCGAATCTCGTAACGTCGGTCCGGGGCCTCGGACCAGACTGCAACTCTGCCGCCCGAAGCCGTCGATCCATTGATAGACACGACGCCGTTGGCGAGCTCGCGTCGCTCGGCACTCAGAGTGGGGCGAATGAAAGCCCAGGCCCCCTGGGCCGCGCAGGCGACGGGCTTTGGCGAATTGTCGAAACGATAGAGACCGAAATTATCCTCCAGCTCCGAAGGGTTCTTTCCACTGTCCTTGAGCTCATAGAGCCACATGCCCTTAAACCAGCGCGTCGCGGTGGACGCCCACAGAATGAGCTGCGCGGTATTGTCGGCCTGGGCCTGCTCGCTGACGCCGCATTTGTTGCTGGCCGTGGTCCAGCCCGTCTCGGTGACATAGATCGGGAAGTCGGGGTTTCCGCTCGCCTGGCCGACGAGACGGTGAAACGCCGTGAGCCGCTCAATGATTTCGGCGGAGGTGCGTTTGCTCGGGCCCATGCAGAAATTGTAAAGATGGATCGAAGCGCCGTCGGCATATTGAAGGATGCCGGTCCGCAGCATCTTTTCCGTCCACGTCCAGCCCGGATCGTCGCCGAGCGCTCCGACCAGGAAAGGCGCATTCGGCGCGACCCGCTTCACCGCCGGTCGCGCGACTTGCGCCAGCGCCAGATAGTTCTCCGGCGAGAATGCCGGATCCTTCTTCCCCGCCAGATTCCATTCGTTCCAGAGCTCGAACAGAGGATGCTGTGCCACGACCGATTGCGCTGCCGCCGCGGCAAAGTCGGCGAACCGCTGCCGCGCTTCATCGGTGGTCGGAGGCGAGGAATTCGGAACCAGATGATGGCCGAAGGCAAGGATCAGGAGGGGGCGCGCGACGCCGGACCTGACCTGTGCTTCGAGCCTGCCGAGCCTGGGCGTGAAACCCATGCGGCGTCCCGCCAGTTCAAAATCGGACCAGGGAAAATCATCGCGGAAGGCATTGAGGCCGAGTTGCTTGATCTGTCCGACGTTCTCCGAAGGCACGTACCCGCGCGCGCTCACCGGGCCACCCAGCCCCTGATGGGTGCCGACCCCCAGAAGGAATCGGGCATCGAGCGGTTGCGCCTGCTGTGCGGAGACAGAAACCGGTAGAAAAATGGATGCGATGAGGCCGGCAAGGCGGAAGCTACCGCGAACCAAGGTGCGTGAGATGGTCATCGGCTAGATCATGCTCGCGCGTACTGGGTTCGCGGTGACGCCAAGTCCTGTCCATGATATCGCCATCGCGATCTCCTGCATCTGCGAGGGCAAGTGTGAGCGTGGAGCAGCGCAACCATCAGAAATTCTTGGAGAGGTCCGATTGCAGCCCCGCCTTCGCGTCGATCGGTGCCCGGTCGTCGTGGAGCAGCTCGGTATAGACCTGCTGCAACTGTCCATGCGTCTTCTGAACGTCGTAAAACTGCTTGAACCGGTCGTAGCCGCGCTGTCCCAGCACCTTGAGATCGAGATCGAGTGCCCGGCGGAAACCATCGACGAGCGGCTGGACCGCAACGGGCTCGCAGAGCACGCCGGTCACGCCATCGACGACGATCTCGGGCAACGCGCCGCTGCGGAAGGCCAGGATGGGTTTGGCCGCGCGCATCGCTTCCAGCGCAACAAGGCCGAAGGCTTCCCATCGTGACGGTATTACGACGAGATCGGCTGCCTCGAGCTGGGTCTCGATGGTCGGACGATCGAGCCAGCCCAGCAGGGACACGTTCGACGGGACGCTGGGGCCTTCGTATTTGTTGACGACGGAGGCGCCGATCATGCGGACCTCGAGCACATCCTCGAGCGAGCGTGCCGCTTCGATCAGGAGATCGAAGCCCTTCTGGCGGTCCAGGCGCCCGATAAACAGCACCTTGACCTTTCTGGACGTCCACTCGGCCGCGAGGGGCTGTGGTGTGCGGCTCCTCGAGATGCCGTTATGGACGAGGGTGAGGCGCTCGGCGGGAATTCCTGCGCGAACGGCTTCGTTGAACTCGTCGCCGGAGATGCAGATGATTCGGTCTGACGTGCGCGCGAGGAGTTTCTCCGCGGCTTTCGTCACGAGATGACTGAGGCGGCCGGTCTCGCGTGAAAACGCCCAGCCGTGCGGGCAATAGACGACGCGCGGGCCATCTGGGCGGGCCGCCAGCGCCGGGCGCAGCACGAGGCCAGCAAACGAGGAGTGCAGGTGCACGACATCGGGACGGAAAGCATCCAGCGCTTGCATGCTTGCGCGCAACATCTGGAACAGGCCGGCAACACCGCGGCCTGATCGTTCGAACGTCGTAATCTGATTGTCATCGATCGCCGGAAGATCGCCACGATGATCCGACGGCACGACATAATGCACGTTGCCGGTGCCGAAGCTCGCCTGTTGCTGTGGGTGCAACTCGTTCAGGTAGCTCGCAATCCCGCCACGGATCGTCTCGGCGATGTGCAGCACTTTCATCGTTTGCCTTCCGTAGAACTGTTTTGGAGAGCCGGACTTCGTCAGTGCCGGCTCCAAGTTCGCTAGTGCGAAACACAGTTCCTCGAATCCGTAGCGATAATGGGGCAGCGATGTGGTGATGTTGCGCCAAGCCAATTGCGCACACGATTGTCGAAGGAAGAACGAAAAGATGCGGTGGAACTATGTGCAAGTGCGCGAGTTGGAGCCAGTTGCAAATTGTTTGAGCGAAAACCGATGCGCGTGATGAGCGAAGTGCATCAAACTTCAAGCAGCGCTGGCAACGCTTGTCGGTGGTGCAAGATGGTCAAGTAAAGACTTCGCCGACTTCTGCCACGAAAAGAACGCAACACGTTCCTGCTGCCGCCGGCGTTCCTGATCTGAGATGGCACCGATTGCCAATCTTTCGAGCATGAGTTGCTTCAACGCGACGGCATCATTGGCGTCAAAATACGCAGCGGCGTCGGCGCAGGTCTCAACGACCGCCTCGGCCGTCGAGGCGATGACCGGGCAACCGAAGATCATGGCTTCGAGCGGAGGTACGCCGAAGCCTTCATAGAGCGAGGGAAACACAAATGCCGACGCATGCGCGTAGAGCGCTGCGATCTCGCTGTCCGTCAGACGCCCGGCCAGCAACAGGCCGGAAGCCCCGTCGCTCGAATTGTCCTGGAAGACCTTGCTATTGTCGCCGCCCACGATGACCAGTGGAACGTTGGTCCTGTCGAGCAGCTCGATGGCCCGGATCGCGACGGAAAGATTCTTGTTCTTGGTCCTGGAGCCGACATAGAGAAAGAAGTTCTGCGGCTGAAGCCCGAGACGGGCAATGATGCCGGGATCCGGCTTCGTCCTGGCGAAGTGTTCTGCGCTATTGGGAAAGACCGGGATCGCCGTCGCCGGCAGATTCAGCACCTCGGCAAGCTCTTTGCGCGAAAAACCCGATACGGTTGCGATGCTTGCGTGCCGGGCGAGCAGCCGGCCCATGGTCCGGTGAACCGCCAGATAGCGCCAGTTGAAGAAGTCGGGCCTGCGAAAGACTTGTGCGTCGTGGATCACGACAATGTGGTCGCGATGGAATACCGGGCCGGAATTGGCAAGACTGATCAAGCGACCTCCGGCAGCGGCGCGCGCCAGGTCGATTTGATCCCAAGCGTGCCCGCGCAAGCGGCCGACGGCGCGAGTTTTGATTCGCTCCAGCTGAAGCTGCTCGCTTGCATCCACGGGCGTCAGCAACTGCCAGTCTGCGTTCCGCAGCGAGGCTGGCGTTTGCTCCGACGCCAATAGCACGTCGATCGCCTTGACGATCTCGGCGGCATAACGCTGAACGCCGGTGAGCTTTTGCGACAGAAAGCGGCCGTTGATGAAGAATTTCAATTGGCTACCACATTGGTTGATCGGCGCCCGGGCTGCCTTGCGGCAAGCAGGTGGCGGACGAGCCGCAAGAGAGCAACCGTTAGGGTACAGAAATATGACCAAGCGCTGCACGGCCGAGGCGCTCCGCCTGCATGGCTGACGCTGCCTTGCTGCGTGTGAGGTCGCAGTGTAGATGTCGGCCATGAGTGACGATACCCACTCCCTTCGCAGCGGCTCCCTCACCGCGACGATCAAGGCGCACGGCGCCGAACTGTGCTCGTTGAAGGACGACGCCACCGAATTCGTCTGGCAGGCCGGGCCGGAATGGCCGCGCCATGCGCCGCTGCTGTTTCCGATCGTGGGGCGTCTTGCCGGGGATGAATTGCGGCACCGGGGCAAGACGTACCGGATGACCCAGCACGGCTTTGCGCGCGACAGCCGCTTCGCATGGGCGGAGCGCGGCGAGCGTCGCTGCGTGCTGGTGCTCGAAGACAACGAGACGACGCGGGCGCTCTATCCGTTCGCGTTCCGGCTGACCGCAATCTATGCGCTCGATGATGCCGGCCTCGATCTGACGCTCACCATCGCCAATACCGGCAAAGAGACATTACCGGCTTCGATGGGTGGTCATCCCGCGTTCAACTGGCCGCTTCAGCCGGGACATGCCAAGGAGAGCTACGCTCTGACGTTCGCCAGCGCGGAGCCGTCTCCCGTCCGCCGTCTCGATGGCGGGTTGCTGCGTCCGGCAACGGAGCCGAGCCCGCTCGAAGGCGCGGTGCTTCACTTGTCCGAATCCCTGTTCGCCGATGACGCCATCATCTTCGACCGGATCGAGAGCGACGCGGTCCGCTATGCCGCGTCCAGCGGCCCCTGGCTGACGATGTCATGGCGCGGCTTTCGCGAGCTCGGGGTCTGGTCGAAGCCATCGGGCGCACCGTTTCTCTGCATCGAGCCCTGGCACGGCTATGCCAGTCCTGTCGGCTTTGATGGCGAATTCGCTGACAAGCCGGGCCTGATGCATATCGCGCCGGGTGCGGAAGAGCGACTGTCGTTCCGGATCGAAGTCGGATCGTCCTGAGTCGCAGGGGAACTGATCGTTGGCGCCTAGACCTCGATGCGCGTGAGATCCTCGCCGAGCACGACCGGTCCGGCATAATCCTGCCTGATATCCGCAAGCAGCGCGTTCAGCATGGCATCGTCGGCGCGCGGCCGATGATGCGTCAGTGCGAGCTTCTTGACGCCGGCCTTGGCCGCAACCTTGCCGACGGTGTCGCCGCAGGCGATCGTGAATTTCGCAAGACGGCGGAGGTGCTCGTTGTTGATTTCCGGCGTCGCGAGGAAACAGCACTGGACAAGCAAGTCGGCGCCTTCAGCCAGCCGCTCGAGCCCGGGGCAGGGCACCGTGTCGCCCGAAATTGCTATGACCTTGCCGTCCGCCTCGAAGCGATAGCCGAGACACATCCATCGCGCGAGAAAGGCCGGCGGCATGTCGAGGCCGTCGCCATGCGACACCAGCTCGGCGCTGATCTTCCAGCGCCCGGTGTCGAGAACGGGCCCCGGGATGATGTCCGTCGCGACGACGGGTTTCCAGCCGCCCAAGGCGGGCTCGCCCTTGTCCCGCCAGGTGATGTCCTTGTCGTAGACCTGCGTGATCAGCGTGTTGACGAGCCGCTCGGTGTCCGGTGGCCCATAGATGCGCAGCTCGCCGTTGCGGCCGTGCATCCATGAATTGAGCATCACATCGTAGAGGTCGCCGATGTGGTCGAAATGGTGGTGCGTGAGAAGAACCGTGTCGATGGCGCCAAGCGGCACGCCGGCCTTGCTGAGCTGCACCATGACACCGCGGCCCGCGTCGAACAGGATGTTCTCGTCGCCGAGCCTGATCAGCGTGGTCGTTGCCATGCGGCACGGGTCCGGGCGCGGGCCGCCGGTGCCGAGCAGTATGACCTCCATGGTGCCCACTCCAGCGTGAGGAGTTCCCAGAGTAGGTGCGAAGCGGTCAATGAAGCAAGCTGCATCCGGACAGCAGGGACGGAGAAGGGGCGTTCAGCGCATTCCGGCCGCTGTGGCGGCGACGGCCGTCCGGACGGTCGACCGCTCCGATCCCGCGGATGTCAGCCGGTGCGCCAGGTCCTGCGCGCGCCGTTCGACCAGATGCCACGTCGCACGTGCGACGATATAGCTGAGCGCAGCAGTGACGACATAGGCGATGATCAGCGAGACCAGTCCATCGGCGAGCGGCCAGAGCTGACGCAGGCCGTAAATCACCGCGAAGTGGGACAGGTACATCGAATAGGAATTACGGCCGAGCGCTTCGAGGGGCTTGAAGCGGATGGCAAGCTTGATGCAACCGGCAACCAGCGCGCCGAGCACGAGGTTGATCATCAGATAGTTGAATTCGTGCGAGCCGGTGACACGGTTGGCGACAAAGGACAGCGCGACGAACACCGCGTAGATCGCGGCGTCCGACCTGGCAAATCCGTCGCGCAGCGAGAAGAACAGCGCGCATCCGACCAGAAAGACCGGCAACTGGTTCAGGAAGCTGATGTGCAGCGTGGTCCAAACGAATGCCTCGTGGCCGGGGCCGTAATAGGCGGAGAACAGCGCGAAGGCCCACGGCTTGAACAGGCAGACATTGACGAGATGCAGCACGATCGCGAGCGCGACGTAGAGATGGCGGCGCGAGCCGAACGCGGTGACCAGGATCGGGAAGACGAGATAGAAGGTCATCTCGGCCGCGATCGACCAGTCGCCGGGCACGACGCTGTTGACGCTGTCCGGCCAGAAGCCGTGCAGGAACGTCGCGGTCAGGATCACTTGAACGGGTCCGATGCCGTTGGGCGCATTGTCGCTTGGCCCGGTGCCGTTGATCATGAGGTAGACCGGGATCGCGAGCCAGAACAGTGGCGCGATGCGCAAGACACGGCGGATGTAGAACTTGCGCGTGGGATTGGTTTCGACACGCTGCGTCCACATCAGGCACATCGTCATGGCGCTGACGAAGTAGAACACGTTGACGCCCGTCCAGCCGCACATGAACGCGTAGTCGACGGCGTGGATGTTCGACGGAAACGATTGCGAGACGTGGATGGCCATCACGCCGGCGATGGCGAGGCCGCGCAGGACATCGAGTGTGTGCGAACGGCCGAACGGCGCTGCGCCTTGCTCGCTTCGACCGGCAGCCAACCGGGCCTGCCCCTGCATCACGCCTGCTCCATGGTTCGCATTGTGCAGGCGGGACCATAGAGGCGCGGACCGGCTTTCCGAAGCCGAAGGCCTTTTTTACGTTAATCGCCGGTTGAGTCCGAAGCCGAATGTGCGGGATCGCTGGCCGCGAGCCGGCCGAGGCCCTGGCAGGGGCCGTCCTGCGCTCCGGTGCGCGGAATGAGAATTGTGGGCCAATTCATACTTAATCCCGGAGACCATGAGCAATGTTGTTTGCGCATCGCAACGCGCCTAATATTCCACCAGGCAAATTCGGGGGCTCGAACAAGTCGTGAATGTCCGTTCACATGACAGCGCGCTGCGCAGTGACTTGAATTTCCAAGGCGGGCCGCAGGCCATCCAAGGCGGGCCGCAGGCCATCCAAGGCGGATCCCAGGCACACAGGACACCCAAGACAGTGGCTGATTCCGCACTGAACGAGTTGCGTCTCGCCGGCCGGGAGCGGCTGATCGTGGTCGAGGACGATCCGGTGACGCGGACCATGCTGGTCGGCTATTTCAGCGAGAACAATTTCGACGTGATCGGCGCCAGCTCCTGCGCGGAGTGCCGCCAGGCATTGCGTGCGCGCACAGATCTCATCTTCCTCGACGTGCAGCTGCCCGACGGTGACGGCTTCGAACTCGCCAAGGAGATCCAGGCGACCAGCAATGCCGGCATCATCTTCGTGACGCGGCGCGACACCGACGTCGACCGCATCCTCGGTCTCGAGATCGCCGGCGACCACTACGTCACCAAGCCGATCAATCTGCGCGATCTGCTCGCGCGCGCCCGCAGCGTGCTGCGGCGGCGCTCGCTCGATCGCAAGGCGGCGCGCAACCACAATTCGACCGCGTTCGGCGACTGGATCATCGACCTCACCCGGCGCGAATTGCTCGGCAGCGACGGCAAGCCGGTGTCGCTGACGCGCGCCGAATTCGACCTGCTCGCCGCGCTGGTCGGCGCCGACGGACGGCCGCTCAGCCGCGACTATCTGATCGAGGTCGTCAGCAACCGCCAGGCCGAGGTCGACATCCGCACCGTCGATGCGCTGGTGGCGCGGCTGCGCCGCAAGCTCGTCGGCAGCGGCACGCCCGTGATCGCGACCGTGACCGGCGTCGGCTACAAGCTTGCGCTCAGCGAAAGATTATAGAGCGTCAGCGTGATGCGACGCGCTTCCATCGCGCTTCGATGCGAGCCTTGATCTGGCTGACCCGGGCCTCGTGGGCGGCCCAATAGGCGCGGCTGGCGGCCGCGGTGCCCTGACGATAGCGGGCATAGACCGTCTTGGGCTGCGCCGACAGCTTCGGGCGGCTCGCCGGTTTGGCCGCAGCCGCTGCCACCGCAACAGCCGCAAGCGGGGGAGCCGGTTCCGGAGCGGCGGCAGCTTCGATCGACAACGCCTTCGAGTTCATGGCGACAAGGCGGTTACGGGCGCGGTTGCAATAGACTTGCGACCGGGCGGTCATCGCCTCTTCGCCATGGCCCGCCCGGTACTTCATCAGGGCGCGGCAGATGTCCCCGCCGGCGAGACGCCAGGCCCGGCTGAGATAAAGCACTCCATAATGGATGTTGATGTCGGGTTCGGCGAGTTCCGCGTCGCTGCCCCGAAAACCCAGCATCGCCGCCGTCTCGGGCCGCACCTGCATCAGGCCGACCTCGCCGACGCTGCCGATGACGGCCGAATTGTAGCCGCTTTCGACGAAGACGACGGCTTCGGCGATATCGGCTGGCAAATTGGTGTTTGCGGTTTCTCGCTCGATGATCTTCCGGATCATGGTCCGGGATGACGGCGTTTCGCTGGCGCCGAGCTCCGCGTTGCCGTCTCCGGCGTGTGCGCAGAGCGGAGCCGACAACAGCAACACGATCGCCACGCGTCGCCACGTCGCGCCGAGATAGAAGCCTGCCCGATCCCACAGCATGGCTCCGTCATAGAGCTCCTGAGTTAACAAACGGCATCCGACGCACGGGCGACTAGCGCGCACGGGCGCTCTGGTCGGTGGACGCCGCTGGCGCGGGTTCGGCCAGCCGGTCGTCGATCGCATAGAGCGTGCAGGTCGGCGACCATTTCATGCAGGCCGCCAGCGACTCGCGCCGGGCGTCGTCGGCCGTCGCGTGCCCCGAGCGCCAGCCGTAGCCGCCGTTCGGCGACACCGCGAACGCCTTGTGCGGAACCATGCTGGCGAGATAGCGCGCGAATTCGGTCCGCGCGGCCTCCTTGAGCTGGCGCGGCGGCGGCAGCGGGTCGGGCGGGTTCAGGATGTCGCGACCGAGCAGGCTGCGCTCGCGCAGGAAGGAGTCGACATAGGGCGTCCATTGCGCACGGCTCGCCACCGCATAGAGGTAGTGGCCGTCGTCACCGAACGGTGGCGCCGCGATGAATTTTGCATTGCCGCCACCAGTGCGAAATCCGTCATGGAGGCGGCGCGCGAGGTCGGGGCCGAAATAGGAGTCGTTGGCCGCATAGACCCAGAGCATCGGCACGCGCGAGGTCTTGCCGAAGGTGGCGAAGGCCTGCACCAGCCCGTCGGGATTGCAGACGTCGTCGTCGCCGCGCGAGCCGCGGCCGCCGGCGAAGTTGATCGCGGCGACGAGCCCGGCCGGCGCCTGCGCGGTGAGCGCGACCGTTGCGAGACCGCCGGCGGATTGGCCCGCCGCGATCATGCCCGTCGTCGTGACGTCGGGCCGGCGCGCCATCGCATCGATCGCGGCGCGCAGGTCGGCAACCGCGACTGCGGCCGCGGGCAAATAGGCGGCCTTCGCGCAGCCGCCGACGCTGTCGACGCGTCCGCCGGGCGAGGTGCCGTAACCGCGCCGCATCACGATCAGCGCCGCAAATCCCCGGCGGGCATATTCGAGCGCAATGCCGTAATATTTGTGCGCGGACATGGTGGCGCGGTCGTCGAAGCTGCGCGGCGAGCCGTGGCTGAGCAGCGCCAGCGGATAGCGCTTCGTCCCGGCCGGGCGGACCAGGAAAGCCTCCAGCCCTTGCGGCCCGGCCTCCGCCATGGGGATACGGAGATCCTCGGTGTAGAATTCCGCGGCTCGCGCCGGCGCACCGGCCACCACCAGGCCGGCGATCAGCAGCAGCAGCTTGCGCGGGAGAGTCATGGGACGATTCGGAAAGGCCTCGATGGCGTGCAGCATAGCACGTCCTTTAGCCCCGTTGAGCGAAGCGACATTCGGAGCAGATGGTCCCGCATATTGCGCGCTCACGCGGGCTGCAGCAATCCCCCAGGGAACGCCGTCCCCGTCACGGGTGTTGTGCCCTTGGCGGGGGCCCGGCCGATGCTATGGTGTCGCGCTATCGCTGTACGACAGGATGAGGATATTTCAGTGGCTGAAGTTCACCCCGGGGCGGGCAAGCAGGCTTTGCCGGACGCGCTCACCAACATTCCGCGGCTGGTGACGGCCTATTTCGCCGGGAAGCCCGATGTCGCCGATCCCGCGCAGCGCGTTGCGTTCGGCACCTCCGGTCATCGTGGCACGTCCTTCAAGAACACCTTCAATGAAGGCCACATCCTCGCGACGACGCAGGCGATCTGCGACTACAGGCGGGAAAAGGGGCTGACCGGTCCGCTCTTCATCGGCATCGATACCCACGCGCTGGCCGAGCCGGCGCTGGTCAGCGCCGTCGAGGTGTTCGCGGCCAACGGCGTCGACATCATGATCGACAAGGACGGCGGCTATACGCCGACGCCTGTCATCTCGCACGCGATCCTCACCTACAACAGGGGCCGCACCAGCGGCCTCGCCGACGGCGTCGTCATCACGCCCTCGCACAATCCGCCGGAGGATGGCGGCTACAAATACAATCCGCCGCATGGTGGCCCGGCCGATACCGACGTGACCGGCGTGGTCGAGAAACGCGCCAATGCCTATCTCGCCGACGGCCTCAAGGGCGTGAAGCGCATCGACTATGCCAAGGCGCTGAAATCGTCGAACGTCCGCGCCTATGATTTCGTCACGCCTTACGTCGCCGATCTCGGCAACGTCGTCGATCTCGACCTCGTCAAATCCGCCGGCATCAATATCGGCATCGACCCGCTCGGCGGTGCTGCCGTGCATTACTGGCATCCGATCATCGAGCGCTATGGCCTGAAGGCCACCGTGGTGAACGAGGCCATCGACCCGACCTTCCGTTTCATGACGGTGGACTGGGACGGCAAGATCCGCATGGATTGCTCATCGCCCTACGCGATGGCGAGCCTGATCGCGATGCGCGACCGCTTCGACGTCGCCTTTGCCAACGACACCGACGCCGACCGCCACGGCATCGTCACCCGCACCGGCGGTCTGATGAATCCGAACCATTATCTGGCGACCGCGATCTCCTATTTGTTCGCGCACCGTCCCAATTGGGGCAAGGACGCCGCGATCGGCAAGACCGTGGTGTCGAGCTCGATCATCGATCGCGTCGCCAAGAAGCTTGGCCGCAAGCTGGTGGAGACGCCGGTCGGCTTCAAATGGTTCGTCGATGGTCTCCTCACCGGCGGCTTCGGCTTCGGCGGCGAGGAGAGTGCAGGGGCCTCGTTCCTGCGCCGCGACGGCGGCGTTTGGACCACCGACAAGGACGGCGTCATCCTCGGCTTGCTCGCCGCCGAGATCATGGCGAAGACCGGCCGCGATCCCAGTCAGCTCTTCAATGATCTCACCGCCGAGTTCGGCGTGCCGCATTACGCCCGCATCGACGTCGCCGCGACCGGGCCGCAGAAGAACATCTTGAAGTCGGTCACGCCCGAGCAACTCGGCCTGAAGGACCTTGCCGGTGATCCCGTCCGCGCCACGCTGAGCAAGGCGCCCGGCAACGGCCAGCCGTTTGGCGGCATCAAGGTCGAGACGGACTACGGCTGGTTCGCCGCGCGGCCGTCCGGCACGGAGGATGTGTACAAGATCTACGCCGAGAGTTTCCGCAGCACCGAGCACCTGATGCGGATCCAGGAGGAGGCCAAAGCGGGCCTGGCCAAGGTGTTCGGGGCGTAGTTGCCCTAGGACAGAGCATAATCCCACCGTTCAGGCAGGTCGTCATGGTCGGGCTCCCCGGGCATCCACGTTGTTTCCACCGCGTGGCAATGCGTGGATGGCCGGGATAAACCCGGCCATCCCGCTGTTGAGCGCTAGCGCAAACCTCCGGCGTAGTTTGCGTGAAACTGTATACCCGATCTACCACGGAAGGTAATTTGATAAGGCATTTTTGCCGTTGAGCGGGGCCCTTTCAGCAGCTATTGTATACATAACGCATACAGAATCCGTGGGAGTGAGACCAATGACAAAGCCCTTCCCCATGAACGCCTGGTACGCCGCGGCTTGGGACGTGGACGTGAAAGCTGCGCTGCTGCCGCGCACGATCTGCGGCAAGCATGTCGTGATGTACCGCAAGGCCGACGGCTCGGTCGCCGCGCTGGAGGACGCCTGCTGGCACCGTTTGGTGCCGCTGTCGAAGGGCCGGCTTGAGGGCGACACCGTGGTCTGCGGCTATCACGGCCTCAAATACAACGCGCAGGGACGCTGCACCTTCATGCCCTCGCAGGAGACCATCAATCCATCGGCTTGCGTGCGTTCGTATCCGGTGGTCGAGCGCCACCGCTACATCTGGCTCTGGATGGGCGATCCCGCGTTGGCCGATCCCGCGCTCGTTCCCGACCTGCACTGGAATCACGATCCGGCCTGGGCCGGCGACGGCAAGACCATCCACGTCAAATGCGACTACCGGCTCGTGCTCGACAATCTCATGGACCTCACCCACGAGACCTTCGTGCACGGCTCCTCCATCGGCAATGAGGCAGTTGCGGAGGCGCCGTTCGACGTCACCCATGGCGAGAAGACGGTGACGGTGACACGCTGGATGCGGAACATCGAGCCGCCGCCGTTCTGGGCCAAGCAACTCGGCAAGACCGGCCCCGTCGATCGCTGGCAGATCATTCGGTTCGAAGCCCCGTGCACAATCGCAATCGACGTCGGCGTGGCGCCGACGGGCACCGGCGCGCCGGAAGGCGACCGCTCGCAGGGCGTCAACGGCTTCGTGCTCAACACCATCACGCCCGAGACCGAGACGACCTGCCATTATTTCTGGGCCTTTGTGCGCAACTACCAGCTCGGCGAGCAGCGCATCACCTCCGAGATCCGCGAAGGCGTCTCCGGCATCTTCCGCGAGGACGAACTGATCCTGGAAGCGCAGCAGCGCGCCATGGACGAAAACCCGGATCGCATCTTCTACAACCTCAATATCGACGCAGGTGCGATGTGGTCGCGCAAGCTGATCGACAGGATGGTGGCGAAGGAAACCGCGCCGCAGCGCCTTCAGGCGGCGGAGTAGATCATGGCCGAACGTGAGGTCGACCGCTCCGTCTCGCAGACCGTGAAGGCGCAGCTTGCGCTGCGCGACCAGATCCTGTCCGGCGCCCTGCGTGCGGGCGAGCGCATCTCCGAGCTCCAGGCGGTGGAGACCACCGGCGCCTCGCGCACCCCTGTGCGCATGGCGCTGGTGCGGCTGGAAGAGGAGGGCCTGCTGGAAGCGATCCCCTCCGGCGGCTTCATGGTGAAGGCGTTCTCGGAGCGCGACATCTCCGATTCCATCGAGCTGCGCGGCACGCTCGAAGGGCTTGCGGCGCGCTTTGCGGCCGAGCGCGGCGTCTCCGCGCGCGAGCTGGAGCCGCTGAAGGAGTGCCTTGCGGCGATCGACGAATTGCTCGGCCAGGTGCCGATCTCGATCGAGGCCTTCTCGTCCTATGTCACGCTGAACGCGCGCTTCCATGCCCTGCTCACGGAACTGTCGCGCAGCCCACCCCTGGTCCGCCAGATCGACCGCGCGTCCGCGCTCCCGTTCGCTTCGCCGAGCGGCTTCGTGATGGCGCAATCGGCACTCCCCGAGGCGCAGCAGATCCTGATCATCGCCCAGGATCATCATCGCGTCGTGATCGATGCGATCGAGAATCGTGAAGGCGCGCGCGCCGAAGCCGTCATGCGCGAGCACGCGCGGCTGGCGGTGCGCAACCTGCGCCTTGCGCTGCGCAACCGCACCCATCTCGATCTCTTGCCAGCGCTGGCGCTGATCAAGACCGCAACCGACTGAGGGCAGTCCCATGCGCTTCATCGAATCCTGGACTCCGGCGACGCTCGTCTCGACGCGCGATCTTGCTCCCGGCATCCGCGAATTCCTGATCCGGCCCGATCAGTTCGACGCCACCGCCTATCCGGTCGGCAGCCACATCAATGTCAGCGTGACCATCGACGGTCTGCCGGAGACGCGGTCCTATTCGCTGGTCGGCGAGGCCTCATCGCACGGGTTCAGGATCGCGGTGCGTCGCGCCGATGATTCCCGCGGCGGCTCGCGCTACATGTGGCAGCTTGCGCCCGGTGCGCGGCTCGACATCACGCAGCCGGCCTCGATGCTCGCGGTGGACTGGTCCCGCGAACGCTATTGTCTGATCGCCGGCGGTATCGGCATCACACCGATCCTCGGCGCCGCGCAGGCGCTGGCGCGGCGCGGGGTGGATGTCACGCTGCACTATGCGATGCGCTCTCGCGCCGAGGCCGCCTATCTCGATGATCTCGCTGGAATGCTCGGCGATCGCCTGGTTGTTCATGCCAGCGATGAAGGTCGGCGGCTCGATCTCGACACGCTGTTCGCGTCATTGCCGCAAGGCACGCTGGCTCTGTTCTGCGGTCCGATGCGCATGCTCGATGCCGCACGTCACGCCTGGATCGGTGCGGGCCATCCGCTACCCGATCTCCGCTACGAGACTTTCGGCTCCAGCGGCTCGCTGCCGACCGAGCCGTTTCGCGTGCGCCTGATGGGCTCGAATGTCGAACTCGAAATCCCGCGGGAGCGCTCCATGCTGGATGTGCTCAACGCCAGCGGTCATGACGTCATGTACGATTGCAAGCGCGGCGAATGCGGTCTCTGCGCCATCGACGTGGTCGAGGTCGACGGCGAGATTGATCATCGCGACGTCTTCTTCAGCGATCATCAGAAAGAGAGCAACCAGAAGATCTGCGCCTGCGTCTCCCGCGCGCGGGGGACGATCACCGTGGATACCTTGCTGCGGGCGGATGCGGTTTAACGCCAGGGAGGTCGTTTCGCCCGGGCTTGTCCCGGGCGTCCCCGTTCTTCGCGCTCGGAGCTAGGAATGGCCGTGACAACCCCGGCCATGACGCCGCGGGGGCTTTCGTGCCCTACGCCGCAAACGTCGCGCGAAGCTTCGTCGTGTCCAGCAGCCCCGGCACACGATCCGCGGACACCGGCCGGCTGATCAAATAGCCCTGCACCTCGTCGCAACTGATCTGCCTGAGATGGTCGAGCTGGTCGGCGGTCTCGACGCCTTCGGCGACGACGGCGATACGCAGGTCGCGCGCGAGCGAGATCACCGATTTGACGATGGCGGCACAATCCGGTTGCACCAGCATGTCCTGGATGAAGGATCGGTCGATCTTGATTCGGTCGAACGGCAGCTTGCGCAGATAGGTCAGCGACGAGAACCCAGTCCCGAAATCATCCAGCGCCACGGTGACGCCGAGCTGCAGCAGCGCGTTCAGGACCGTCTCGGCCGAGCCGTATTTCGACAGCAGCATCGATTCCGTGATCTCGATTTCCAGCCGGTGCGGCGCGATCTTCGCCGCCGCGAGCGCCTGCACGATGATCTGGAGGATGCCGGAATTGTGAAACTGCGCGGCAGAGAAGTTCACGGCGACTCTGATGTCGTCCGGCCACTCGGCCACTCGGCCACCGTCGCGCAGGCGCGGCGAACGACCCATTCGCCGATCTCGTGGATCAGCCCGGTCTCTTCCGCAATCGGGATGAACTCGCTCGGCGGTATCAGCCCGCGCTCGGGATGTCGCCAGCGCAGCAGCGCCTCGAACCCGGTGATCCGGTTTTCGTTGAGGTCAAGGAACGGCTGGAACACGAGAAACAGCTCGTCTCGCGCGATTGCACCGGCGAGGTCGGATTGGAGCGCCTTGCGATCGCGTGACACCCGGTCGTCGGCTTCCTCGAAGAAGCGGATCGTGCCGGGACCCGCCTTCTTGGCGCGGTAGAGGGCGGCATCGACATTCTTCATGACGTCGAGTGGCGTGGTGCCGTCGCGCGGCGCCAGCACGATGCCGACGCTGGTCGCTCCGACGATCTGGTGGCCCTCGATGTGGAACGGTTCATTGAAAGCCGCGACGAAGCGTTCGGCGAGATCGAGTGCATCCTCGGGACGCGCCAGGTTGGCCATCACCAGCGCAAACTCGTCGCCGCCGATGCGCGCGACGTGTTCGGCAGCGCGGGTGCATCGTCGCAGGCGGTTTGCAACTTCGACCAGGAATTCGTCTCCGGCGGGATGGCCGAACTTGTCGTTGACCTCCTTGAAGCGGTCGAGATCGAGCAGGAGCACCGCAAATTCCTCGCCGGCCAGCGCCAATCGCTTCAGCGCGGCTTCGAGTGTCTCGTTGAAGGCGACACGGTTGGGCAGATGGGTAAGCGTGTCCTGCCGCACCGTACGCTCCGCTTCGATCTGCCGCGTCACGCGCCGTGCGAACGCGATCGAATTGACGAACACGCCGCGCAGCAGCACGCTGCCATAGACCACGACGAGGAAGGCGATCAGGAGGAAGGCCAGATCGCCGTTCCGGCCGAGGCAGATGGCAATGCCGAGGAAGATCGGCGTGGTGAAAGCGATGGCCGCGATCGGGATGGTGGCGAAGGCGAGGGCACCGCCGGCCAGCATGCCCGAGCATAGGCAGCTAATCACGAGCTGGCCGCCGGTCGAAGCATCAGCGAAGAACGCGGCCGGAACGATGCCCCAGGCGGAGCCAAGGACGAAAGCGTTGCGCACCAGCCGGTGCATGGCACGACGCGAGACGAATTGCGGCTTGGTGATGCGGCGCGCGGCGCGGGACTGCAGACCGAACATGATCGCGCCGCTTGCGACAGCGCTTGCCCAGATCAACGCAAATATCCTGTCCGGCGACTGCCAAAGCGCGATGGCAAGGACGATGGCGTTGCAGGCATTGGCGAGCATGATGCCGACCGAATAGCCGAGCACCAGCGACATCTGTTCGGCCCGGATATGGCCGGCTACGGCTTCGTCGGTTGCGGGACCGCCAAAGGCCGACAAATCGCCGGCGAACAGCCGTGCGACATAGTTGGTCGTTTGAGTCCGCATTTCATAGCCTGCAGCATGGGCGTGGTCCGGCCCGGTCGGAAGATTTCGCTGCAAACCTTTGACGAACTATGAATTATCCCCCGCTGCGGCGTTCGCGCTGACCACTTCTGCGTGTCCGTGAGCAAGTATCGATAACAAATCGATACAAATGCGGGATGGCTGAGGAATGTTGCGGCTGGGCGCCGTCTTGCCCGGCGAAAGCGGAGCATCCTGGACGTCGTATCCCATCGATTCCATTGCCGGCGGCCTTGATCGCCCGGTTGAGCCGGGGGACGACATGGAAGTCGGGGGGACGCTTCAGCGCCCCAACTGCTTCGGGTCGTAATAGAAACGCTCCTCGACCAGCTTGTCGCCCCGCCAGGTCTGCCACGCGATCTCGTCGAGCGTCCGCGTCATTCCTTCCGCGTTCGTGAAACTGAAGGTCCAGCGGGTCGCAACATGGTCGCCCTCGATCAGGCTCGGTCCGATCCGGACAGCCCTGACCTCTTTGAAGGCCGCCAGCACGCCGCGCTCCTTCGCCACCAGCTTCTCCCGACCGACCGTCGGGTCTGCGTTGTTCTCGTAGGTCTCGGCATCGGGTGTATAGAATTGTTCGATCGCGCCGACGAAATCTCCGGTTTCCAATTGCTTGGCAAAAGCTTCGACGGCCTGACGGCTCGGCATGGCGCACCTCATGATAAAACCGACTGATGGTCGGTAACTACCGACCGTCAGTCGAAAAGTCAACTGGCGCCCTCTGCGCGATTGGACTAGACGAGACTCATGGCGAAACAGGCGGAGCGGCGCGCAGCGACATCGGAGGCGATCCTTACGGCGGCCCGTCGGCTGTTCGGGACGCAGGGCTTTGCGGCCACCACCATGGACGAGATCGCGGAAGCAGCCCGTATCGCCAAGGGCGCGGTCTATCATCACTTCAAGACGAAGGAGGCGGTGTTCGCTGCGGTGTTCGACCAGGTCTCGCGCGACCTCGTCGTCGAGATCGACGGCGCGGCTCGCACCGAGAAGGATGTGCTCGCGGCGATGGTTGCTGGCACGCAGCATTATTTCGCTGCGACCGCGAAGGGCCCGACCGGCCAGATCATCCTGCGCGACGGCCCGGCCGTGCTCGGCTGGGAGCGCTGGCGCGAGATCGACGCGCAGCATTTCGGCGGCAAGCTGCCGCGCGCGCTTTCGGTGGCGATGGAGGCTGGCCTCATCGCAAAGCAGCCGGTCGAACCGCTCGCCCGCCTGCTGCTCGGCGCAGTGACGGAGGCCGCGGTCGCCTGCGCCGGACGCGCCGATGTCGCAAGGGCCGGCGTGGAATATGCCCGTGCGTTCAAGTCGCTGGTCGAGGCGCTGCGCGTCAAGCCATGACGTGCTAGTGACGGAGCGGAAACGCCCACACCCACAAGAAGAACAGCAGCGCATGAACGCAACTTCCACTCTCACGCCGTCCGATCCCGAATTCGACTACATCATCGTCGGCGCCGGCTCCGCCGGCTGCGTGCTCGCCAACAGGCTCTCGGCGAACGGCAAGCACAGCGTGCTGCTGCTCGAGGCCGGCCCGAAGGATTCCAACATCTGGATCCACGTGCCGCTCGGCTACGGCAAGCTGTTCAAGGAGAAGTCCGTCAACTGGATGTACCAGACCGAGCCCGAGCCCGAGCTGAAGGGGCGCCAGGTGTTTCAGCCGCGCGGCAAGACGCTGGGCGGCTCGAGCTCGATCAACGGCCTGCTCTATGTCCGTGGCCAGCACGAGGACTATGATCGCTGGCGCCAGCTGGGCAACACAGGCTGGGGCTATGACGACGTGCTGCCCTATTTCAAGAAGGCCGAGAACCAGTCGCGCGGCGCCGACCAATATCATGGCAGCGGCGGTCCGTTGCCGGTTTCGAACATGGTCGTGACCGATCCCTTGTCGAAGGCCTTCATCGACGCCGCAGTCGAGACCGGTCTGCCCTACAATCCGGACTTCAACGGCGCTACCCAGGAAGGCGTCGGCCTGTTCCAGACCACGACACGCAACGGCCGTCGGGCCTCGACCTCGGTGGCCTATCTCGGGCCGGCGAAGATGCGCGGCAATCTCAAGGTCGAAACCTCAGCGCTCGGCCAGCGCGTGCTGTTCGAGGGACGCCGCGCCGTCGGCGTCGAATATCGGCAAGGCGCGCAAATCCGCCGTGCCCGCGCGCGCAGGGAGATCGTGCTGTCGAGCGGCGCCTATAATTCGCCGCAGCTGCTGCAGCTCTCCGGCGTCGGCCCGGGCGACCTCTTGCGCAACCATGGCATCGACGTCGTGCTCGACGCGCCGGGCGTCGGTCACGACCTCCAGGATCACATGCAGGTCCGCATCGTGATGCGCTGCTCGCAGAAGATCACGCTGAATGACACCGTCAATCATCCGCTCCGGCGCACTATGGCCGGCGCGCGTTATGCGCTGTTCCGGAAAGGTTGGCTGACGATCGCAGCCGGCACCGCGGGCGCGTTCTTCAAGACCAGCCCGCGGTTGGCCTCGCCCGATATCCAGGTGCACTTCCTGCCGTTCTCGACCGACAAGATGGGCGAGAAGCTGCATGATTTCTCGGGCTTCACGGCTTCCGTGTGCCAGCTCCGTCCTGAAAGCCGCGGGACCTTGCGCATCCGGAGTGCCGATCCGACCGTGCCGCCGGAGATCCGCATCAACTACATGTCGACCGAGACCGACCGCACCACCAACGTCGAGGGCCTGAAGATCCTGCGCACGATATTGAATGCGCCGGCGCTGAAGCCGTTCGTGGTCAATGAATACGATCCCGGCGCGAAGGTATCCACGGACGCCGAGCTGCTGGATTATTGCCGCGAGCGCGGCAGCACCATCTACCATCCGACCTCGACCTGTCGTATGGGCAATGATGCGCTTGCGGTGGTCGACCAGCGGCTGAAGGTGAGGGGGCTCGACGGCCTTCGCGTCGTCGACGGCTCGGTCATGCCGGACCTCGTCTCGGGGAACACCAACGCGCCGATCATCATGATCGCCGAAAAGGCCTCCGACATGATATTGGAGGATGCGCGGTAACCCGCGCGAGAAGGAGCAGATGGTTTGGCTACGCGACTGAAGATCGGCACCCGCAAGAGCACGATGGCGCTGGCACAGACGGAAGAGATCGCGCGCCGCCTGACCGCCGCGGTGCCGGGCCTCGACGTCGAGATCGTCAAGTTCGACACGACGGGCGATCTCGACCAGACCAGCAAGCTGCTGCCGCATGGCGGCAAGGGCGGCGCCTTCGTGGCGCAGATCCGCGCCGCCGTGCTGTCAGGCGAATTACAGGCGGCGATGCACTCGCTAAAGGACATGCCGGGCAACGAGGACACGCCCGGCCTCGTCATCGGCGCCACACTGTCGCGCGATCCGCCCAACGACGCACTGGTGCTGCGCGATGGCGTGACGCTGGAGGCGTTGCGTCAGTCGCGCGGCAAGGGTTTCAAGATCGGCACCAATGCCGTCCGTCGCGCCGCTTATGCACGGCGCTTGTTTCCGGATGTAGAGGTGATTCACTTTCGCGGCGCCGCCGACACGCGCGTGCGCAAGCTCGACAATGGCGAAAAGCAGAAGCTGCCGGGTGGCGGCGCAGTGGGGCCGGCGGACGCGCTGATCATGGCGCGTTCCGGTCTCGACCGCGTCGGCCTGGCCGGCCGCATCGCCTACGAATTCACTGCGATGGAGATGCTGCCGGCGGCGGGGCAGGGCATCGTCGCCGTCGAATGCGCCGTGCAGGACTGGCAGACGCGGCAGATCCTGTCGTCGATCGACGATCGCGACGCGCATGCCTCTGCGGATGCCGAGCGCGAGGTATTGTGGGTGCTGAACGGCCACTGCAATTCGCCGGTGGCGGGCTTCTCGACCATCGCGGGCGATCGGATGTCGCTCACCGCATCCGTGCTCGATCTCTCCGGCAACACCATCATCGAGGCGTCGCGCGAAGGCCCCGCCAATCGCCCGCGCGAACTCGGGCGCGCGGTGGGGCTGGATCTACTGGGCAAGGGCGCCGCCGAAATCATCGAGCGCAGCCGGCCGCGCTGAATGCGTTAATTCCCGCCTAATCCGATGTAATTTTACGCAAACTTGTCGTTATTTGGTCGCCAACCGTCTTGCTGACTTCCGCTTTTCCTGCCGCAGCGTCCAAGGCATAGCAGTCGTGGTCTGAACGAAAAGGCGACGACGATGACTGAGAACGAGATATTCATTCTCGAAGACGATCTGACGACGCGCGCGATGCTGAGGGTCGTTCTCGAGAAAGCGGGCTATCAGCCGGTCTTCTTTGCCGATGGCGAAGCCCTGATCGCGAAGTCCCGCCATGCCTCGCCGGCCTGCATTCTTCTCGATCTGTGCCTGCCCGGAATATCGGGACTGGACGTTCTTGGACAACTGACCGATCGAACCTGTCCGGCCCCGATCCTCATGGTGTCGGGGCAGGGCGATATCCCAACCGCAGTGCATGCGCTTCGGATCGGAGCGGCGGATTTCGTCCAGAAGCCGTTCAGTCCGGCAGATCTGGTTGCACGGATCGAGTCGGCCGGCGCTGGCCAGCCTGCGCATTCGGCGGGTTCATTGGACCATTTCAAGCAATCGCGGGGACTCACCAGGCGCGAGTGCGAGGTCCTGGATCATCTGATCGCGGGGTCATCGAGCAAGGTGATCGCGCGGAAGCTCGGCATCAGCCCGCGAACGGTCGAGGATCACCGCGCCCGGATCTTGCAAAAGGCCGGCGTCAAGACGACCGCGCAGCTTTCGCTCATGGCCTTCAAAGGGGCACTGGCCTTGAAAGACCGGCCCGCCGCCTCTGGGCGCCGCACCGTTCACTGATGACGCAGGTGGTGATGCCGGCGTGATCGCGTTTTGCCCGACGTGTCAAACGTGGGTCTGAGCAGGGTCACGCCGGCCCCAGCCTTTTCAATGACTTGTCTACTGTGCATGGGGTTGTTTTCGCACTTTTTGGGTGCGGCCGCCTCAGGAGCGGGTTGAATTACCCCCGCACCCGCTTGATCATCTGCTCGACATGGGCGATCGGCGTCTCCGGCTGGATGCCGTGGCCGAGATTGAAGATGAAGCGGCCCTGCGCAAAATTCGCCAGCACGTCGTCCACTGCGCCGTCGAGCGCGGCGCCGCCCGTGATCAGCACCAGCGGATCGAGATTGCCCTGCACGGCGACCTTGCTTTGCACGCGTTCGCGAATGAAGCCCGGCTCCGCAGTCCAGTCGATGCTGACCGCATTGACGCCGGTCGCCTCGACATAGGCCGGCAATTGCGCACCGGCGCCGCGGGGGAAGCCGATGATCTTGGCGTCCGGCACCTTGGCCCGCACGCCCTCCACGATGCGCCGGGTCGGCTCGACCGACCAGCGCGCGAACTCGGCCGGCGGCAGCACGCCGGCCCAGGTGTCGAAAATCTGCAAGGCGTTGGCGCCGGCTGCAAGCTGCAACAGCAGATATTGAATCGAGTTCTCGACCAGCACGTCGATGATCTTCGCGAACGTCTCCGGATGCCGGTAGGCCATCATCCGGGCCGGCGCCTGGTCGGGCGTGCCCTGGCCCGCGACCATGTAGGTCGCGACCGTCCACGGCGCGCCGCAGAAGCCGATCAGCGCGGTCTTGGGATCGAGCGCGGTGCGCACGAGCTTGAGCGCCTCGAACACCGGCTCGAGCTTGCCGAAGTCGGCGTGCGCGGCCAGCGTTGCGACCTTGGCGGGATCGTCCAGCGGATCCAGCCGCGGGCCCTCACCGACCTCGAACCGCACCGAGCGCCCGAGCGCATAGGGGATCACCAGGATGTCCGAGAAGATGATCGCGGCATCGAAGCCGAACCTGCGTATCGGTTGCAGCGTCACCTCGGCCGCAAGCTGCGGGTTGAAGCACAGGTCGAGGAAGCCGCCGGCCTTGGCGCGGACCTCGCGGTATTCCGGCAGATAGCGGCCGGCCTGCCGCATCATCCACATGGGCGGGATGCTCCGGTGCTGGCCGGAGAGCACGTCGATGAAAGGTTTCGTCGCGGATTGGGGCACGAATGGTCCTGGGCAGGGTTACGGCTCCTGATACACCGCTATGGCCGCCAACGGAACAGGGGAACCAGCACAATCGGAGCGCGTTGATCTGCCGATGGAGGACATTATGGCTGAGACATTCAACCCCGCGCCGCACGACAAGCACGCCGACGATCTGCACGAAGCGCTCGCTGCCGACCGTCACAGCAAGCTCGACGCCGGGCTGGAGGATAGCTTCCCGGCCTCCGATCCGATCAGCGCCACCCAGCCGACGCCGTCAAAAGCGGATGCGGATGCTGACAATCCCTCGCTCTGGGACAAGGTAAAGGCCATTTTCAGCTAGCGGAGTGCGCGGCCGCTTTGCTAATGTCCTGTTAGCAATGCGCCGATCCTTGCGTCCGTAGGACTACGGAAAATCGGGATATCGCCGCCCAATCCGGCGGTGGTTTCAAGGTTCAATAACACAAGCGGCAGAGGTTCCGAATATCGGAGAACCCTGCCGCGTGATTGCTGTTGCCCAACGAACGGGATGGAGCCGCCTGCCGGTGCGCGCGGCGGCGTTCGTCGTGCTCACTTGCGCGGCTATCCTCGGTGTCAGCGGCTGGCGCGAATGGGCCGCACGCGACGCAGTCCTCAGGGGTGCCGAGACCGAGATGGCAAACGTGGCCCGTTCGCTGACCCAGCACGCCGAGGACAGCTTCGATCTCCTGGATTCCGGCGTGGTCGGCGTCGTCAGCCGGCTGGAGATGGATGGTACCAGCCCCGCCACCATCGCCAAGCTCGGCAACGTCGTGGAGGCGCGCAAGAAGGCGATGCCGCGCATCCACAGCCTCGCCGTCATCGACGATCGCGGCAACTGGCTGACCTCGCCGGGCACGACCGGCTCGACGCTCAGCGACGATGCATTCTTCCGCTATCATCAGCTGTCCCCGAAACGGGAGCCCTATGTCGGCCATCCCGTGAAGAGCCTGCTCGAAGGCGAATGGGTGGTCACCCTGTCGCGCCGCTTCAACAAGCCTGACGGCAGCTTCGGCGGTGTGGTGGTCGCAACCATCAGTTCCGGATATCTGGCGCACTTTTACGAGCAATTCGAGATCGGCCGCAACAGCTCCGTGGCGCTGGTGCATGGCGATGGGTTGATCATCGCGCGCAATCCCGGCAACGACAAGTTCGTCGGTCGCAGCGTCGCGGACACCGCGCTGTTTCGCGACGCCAGCCTGCAACGGCCGGGCGGCGTCTATCATTTCACGTCACCGCTGGACGGTGCCGAGCGTGTCAGTTTCTTCAAGCGCAGCGGCCGCTATCGCCTCGTCCTGCTGGCCACGTTGGACAAGGAGGAACTGCTCGCGCCATGGCGCGCCGCGGCCATTTCCCGCATGCTCTACGTCATCGCGTTGGTGATGCTCATTGCGGTCATCGGCGCCGTGCTGGTCCGGCAGTTGCAACGCGGCCAGCGCATGGCCGCGGCCCTGGTCGAGAAGGAAGCGCATTTCCGCCTGCTCGCGGAAGGCTCCAGCGACATGGTGACCAGCATCGGGCTCGACGAGCGGTTGCGCTATGTCTCGCCCTCGTCCGTGCGGGTCGTCGGCTGGCGCGCCAATCAACTGATCGGCACACCTGCGCTCGCGGGCATCAATCCGAAGGATCTGCCGGGGGTCCAGGCGACCGTCGATGCCATGAAGCGTGGCGACCGGGAAGAAGCGCGGTTCACCTATCGCCACTCGCACCGGCAGAACGGCGAGGTCTGGCTCGAATCGACCATGCGGGTGACACGCAAGGACGACGGCCGCGTCGACGGCGTGGTCGCGATCACCCGCGACATCACCGAGCAAAAGAACCTGGAGACCAGGCTCGAGACACTTGCGATCGAGGACAGCCTCACCGGCCTTGCCAATCGCCGCCGCTTCGACGAGCGGCTGAAGGAGGAATGGGCACGCGCCTATCGCGACCGCTCCAGCCTTGCTCTGCTGATGATCGATGTCGATCACTTCAAGGCCTATAATGACGAATACGGCCATCCCGCAGGCGATGCCTGCCTGCGTCTGGTCGCAAAGATCATCGCGGCCGAGACGCAGCGCACCGGCGATCTGGCGGCGCGCTATGGCGGCGAGGAATTCGCCATGCTGCTGCCGAACACCGATCCCGCCGGATGCGCCCAGGTCGGCGAACGGATCCGCAGTGCCATCCACGAAGCCGGCCTCGTCCATGCCACCAATCCGGCATCCGGTCGCGTCACCGCCTCGGTCGGTGGTGCGGTCTGCCGGCCGGCGCTGGAGCGTACGGCGGGCGTATCCTCGCTCGTCGAAGCCGCCGACCGGGCGCTCTACGCCGCGAAGGACGCGGGCCGTAACCGGCTGATGATGTCCGGCGAGCTCATGAACCTGCTGCCCAAGGCATCCGGCCAGTAAACGGCTCAATAATGCGGCGGGGGTTCGTTGGCCGGCCCGGGCGCACTGGCCTCGGCATCCTGCAGCCGCTCGCCAAGCTCCGTGATCTTCCGCGTCAGCATGTCGATCTGCTTCCATTGCGCGGTGATGGTCTGGTTCAACGTCTCGATCGTGTCGTCCTGATAGGCGAGGCGCGTTTCCAGCGTGTCGATGCGCTCGGCGAGCGCCCTGATCTCATTCGTCACGGCCGTGTCCCATATCCTGTTCGAGCAAGCTCCGTTCGCGCAGACCATGGCCGAGCGCGACGCGCTCGTCGAACACGAAGCATTCGCCGCGCCAGCGGCTTTGCGCCTCCGGCACCTCTTCCAGATATTTGAGAATGCCGCCCTTGAGGTGATAGACTTCCGTAAAGCCGCGCGCGAGCAGATGCGAGCTCGCCTTCTCGCAGCGGATGCCGCCGGTGCAGAACATCGCGATCCTGCGGTGCTTTGCGGGATCGAGCCCGACTGCGGCAAAATCCTTGAACTGGCCAAAGCTCCTGATGCCGGGATCGACGGCGCCTTCGAACGTTCCCATCGCCACCTCGAAGGCGTTGCGGGTGTCGAGCAGCAATATGTCGGGCGCCGAGATCAGCGCGTTCCATTCGCTCGCATCGACATAGGTGCCGACCTGGCGGGTCGGATCGGTCGCCGCATCGCCGAGCGTGACGATCTCCTTCTTCAGCCTCACCTTCAGCCGCCCGAACGGCATCGCTTCAGCGGCCGAAAACTTCAATTCGAGATTGTTCAGCCTGCCGCCGAACATGTCGCCGTGCGCCAGCTCATGGGCGAGGGTGTCGATCGCCTCCGGCGTCCCGGCGAGCGTGCCGTTGATGCCTTCCTGTGCCAGCAGCACGCTGCCCTTCAGCCCAAGGCCGGCGCAGAACGCACGCAGCGGCTCGCGCAACTCGCGGTAATCCGGGAGGGCGGCGAATTGGTAGAAGGCGGCGACCTTGATGATCGAATCCGGATCAGACATGGCCGCTCGTTTAGCAGGCGGCCGGCGCCCGGAAAACCCGCATGGCCGTCGGCCTCGAAAGCTCTATACGCCCAGCGGATGGCAGCCATTTCCCTGGTATGCCAGCATTGCCCAAGGCTGCCGGAATGTGTCATGTAACCCGGGTTTTTCCGAGCTGGCGTGCCGTCCGCGCCACGGGCCAAGAGAGCAAGAATTCGATGAGAAACTTTCACTTCCCAGGCAGGTCCACGGTCCACGCCACCAACGCGATGGTCGCGACCTCGCATCCGCAGGCCTCGCTCGCCGCGATCGAGGTGCTGCGCGAGGGGGGCACCGCGGTGGATGCGGCGGTCGCGGGATCGGCCCTGCTCGGTGTGATCGAGCCACAATCGACCGGCATCGGCGGCGACTGTTTCGCGCTCGTCCAGCCGCGCGGCGAGGGCAAGATCATCGCCTACAACGGCTCGGGTCGGGCACCGAAGGCGGCGAATGCCGACTGGTATCTCGAGCGCAAGATTACTTCCGTGCCGCTGACCTCGGCGCATGCGGTCTCGATCCCCGGCGTGATCGACGCCTTCGCGACCGTCTTGCGCGATCACGGAAAGTTCGGCTTCGACCGGCTGCTCCAGCCCGCGATCAAGGCGGCCGAGGAAGGCTATGTCGTCGCCCCCCGCATCGCCTTCGACTGGAAGAACCAGTTCGAGAAGCTGAAGGGCGGCACCAACACCGTGCGTTACCTGTTGCCGGGCGGCAAGCCGCCGGTGGCCGGCGACGTCATCCGCCAGGCCGAACTCGGCAAGACGCTGCGTGCGATCGCCAAGGACGGCCGCGACGCCTTCTACAAGGGTGCGATCGCGGAAGACATGGTCGAGACCCTCAAGGGCATCGGCGGCCTGCACACGCTCGACGATTTCGCTGCGCACACTACCGAAACGACGACGCCGATCGGCACCATGTACAAGGGTTACGACGTCTGGCAGTGCCCGCCGAATGGACCCGGCCTCACGATGCTGCTGATGCTGAACATCCTGTCGCGGTTCGACCTGACGAAATACGCCCCTCTCAGCGTCGAGCGTTTCCATCTCGAAGCCGAGGCCGCGCGCATCGCCTACATGCACCGCGAACTGCACGTTGCCGATCCCGATCACATGCAGGTTGAGGTCGCCAAGATCCTCGCCAAGGAATTCTGCGACGAGCACATCGCCAAGATCCGCATGGACGGCATGCTCGACCTGCCGAACGTCGCACCGCCGATGAATCCGTCGACCATCTACATCACCGTCGTGGACAAGGACCGTAACGTCTGCTCGTTCATCAACTCGATCGCGCATTCCTTCGGCTCGGCGATCGTCTCGAACAAGACCGGGGTCCTGTTCCAGAACCGCGCCGGTGGCTTCCGAATCCAGCCGGGCCATCCCAACTGCATCGCCGGCGGCAAACGGCCACTGCACACGATCATGCCGAGCTTGCTCACCAAGGGCGGCCGCTCCGTGATGCCGTTCGCGGTGATGGGCGGACAGTATCAGCCGGTCGGCCAGACCCACGTCGTGACCAACATCCTCGACTATGGCTGCGACGTGCAGGAGGCAATCGACATGCCGCGCGGCTTGCACTACGAGGGCCAGTATCAGCTCGAGGACAGCGTGCCGGCTGCGATCGTCGAGGGCCTGAAGAAGCTCGGCCACAAGACCACCAGCGTGGTCGGCCCGCTCGGCGGCGCGCAGGCGATCTGGATCGACTGGGACAAGGGCACGCTCACCGGCGGTTCCGATCCGCGCAAGGACGGCTGCGCGCTCGGCTATTGAGCAAAGGCTGCAGCGGGGCTGGCAACGACCACCGCATTGCGCTAGACACCATCCGCCTCAAACGGAAGGTGCTTTATGCAGCGTTTCCAGCGCGCACTCCTCACGATGATGTCGGCGCTCGCGATCACGGTGATTGCGGGCGTGTCGCATTTCGTTTCCACCACGGCCTCGGCCCAGACCGCAGGAAAGACCATGACCACAGCTTCAGGCTTGCAGATCATCGATTCCACCGTCGGCACCGGCGCCTCGCCGCAGCCCGGCCAGATCTGTGTGATGCACTATACCGGCTGGCTCTATGAGAACGGCCAGAAGGGCAAGAAATTCGACAGCTCCGTCGATCGCAAGGAGCCGTTCGAATTCCCGATCGGCAAGGGCCGTGTCATCGCCGGTTGGGACGAGGGCGTTGCGTCGATGAAGGTCGGCGGCAAGCGCACGCTGATCATCCCGCCGCAGCTCGGCTACGGCGCCCGCGGCGCCGGCGGCGTGATCCCGCCGAACGCGACGCTGATGTTCGATGTGGAATTGCTCGCGGTGAAGTGACGCGTCGCGGCCGGACCGAAACCAGCAAGACAAACAAAAAGACCGGCCCTTCGGCCGGTCTTCTCGCTTTCAGATGTCGCGCGTCATTCGGTCGCGCGCTTGGCTCCTGCCGCTGCGCGATCAATCGCGTCCTTTGCAGCGTCCTTGGCATCGCCCATGGCCTGCTGGCCCTTGCCTTTCACTTCCTGGATCACGCCTTCGCCCTTCAGACGCTCGGACCCGGTGGCTTCACCGATGCCCTGCTTGGCCTTGCCGATGGCTTCGTTGGCGGTACCCTTGATCTTGTCGGTCGTGCTACCCATGAAAATTCTCCTTCCATTGTGCTCGCATGGACAACGTTCTCCGGCTAAGAGAGTTCCATTTTTGGTATGGCTCGCCAACGTGCCTTCGGGTTAGGTTGCCGCGCACGGAACCAACAGAAAGCAAGTCCCATGACCGGCCATGATCATTCGCATTCCCACCATGACCACGATCACGACGATCGCTGGAAACATGACGGCGTGCGCGTCATTCCCGGCAACCAGCTCGATACCAACGTCCCGTCGACGGCAGGCATGGACCGCGCCGCTGCGATCAATTTTGCGCGCGTCGGCGCCCAGAAATTGTGGGCCGGCACCGTCAGCATCAAGCCGGACGCCAAGACCGGCGCCCACCACCACGGCCATCTCGAGAGCGTCATTTACGTGGTGAAGGGCAAGGCGCGGATGCGCTGGGGCGAGAGCCTGCAATTCACCGCGGAAGCCGGCCCCGGCGATTTCATCTTCGTCCCGCCTTACGTGCCGCATCAGGAGATCAACGCCAGCCCAGACGAGGTGCTGGAATGCGTGCTGGTGCGCAGCGACGGCGAGGCGGTGGCGATCAACCTCGACATCGAGCCGGTCGAGAAGCCCGAGACCGTGTTGTGGATCGACCCCGTCCACCGGGATCCGAACGAGAAGAAGTAACACCTGACGGTTGCCTGCGGCTTCTGTTGAACAGAACCGGGCAGGGGTGGTCTCGAAAAATATCCGGAAGCGGTGTCGGGTGGCCGTCGGCCTATCCGTCCTTGGGCAGAACCCGCCCAAGGAGCGTCCGATGCCTAGGATGTTTTTTCTCAATCTGCCGGTCACCGATCTCAAGCGTGCGACCGCTTTTTATGAAGCGGTCGGCGCAACCCGGAACCCGCAATTCAGCGACGACACCGCGAGCTGCATGGTCTTTTCCGAGGCCATCTACGTCATGCTGACCACTCACGAGAAATTCCGCCAGTTCACGCCGAAGCCCATCTCCGATGCGAAGACCTCGAACCAGGCGCTGTTCTGCCTGTCCGCCGACACCCGCGACGAGGTCGACGTGATCGTCGGCAAGGCCGAGGCGGCGGGCGGGGTGGCCGATCCCGGTCCGAAGGACGAATACAGCTTCATGTACGGCCGCAGCTTCGAGGATCCGGACGGCCATATGTGGGGTGTGAACTGGATGGACATGGCGGCTGTCCCTCCGCAGCCATCCGCCATGGCGAATGCCTGATCAGCGCGTTTGAACACTAAACCGAGGAGGAGCCTTCAAGATGTCCAAGGTCGTTCCCTGCATGTGGTTCAACGGCGATGCCGAGGAAGCCGCGAAGTTCTATGTCTCGCTGGTGCCGAATTCGGCGATTACGTACGTTCAGCGCAACGTATCGGACGGCCCCTCCGGCAAGGAGGGCTCCGTGCTCGTGGTCGAGTTCACGGTCGCCGGCCAGCCGCTGGTCGCACTCAACGGCGGCATGAAGATGGAGTACACCCACGCCATCTCGTTGATGATCCATTGCGACGACCAGGCCCAGGTCGATAGCGTCTGGCATGCTTTCCTGGCCGATGGCGGCAAGGAGGAGCAGTGCGGCTGGCTCAGGGATCGCTGGGGCGTGGCCTGGCAGGTGGTGCCGAAGGTGATGTTCGAGTTCCTGTCGAGCCCGGACAAGGCAGCGGCCGCGCGCGCGATGCAAGCCATGATGAAGATGGTGAAGCTGGATGTCGACGTGCTGCGTCGCGCGTTCGAGGGCAAGTCGGCGGCGTAGCGCAGACGCGCTCGCCACACGATCAGTGCCGTAGGAGAGCCAGGGCGCTCTTGCGCCTTGGCCACGGTATGTCTCTACTTGAGAGAGGTCGTGGGCACGCTTCGCTTGCCCACCCTACGAGACTACGAGACTACGAGACTACGAGACCGTGGTCGCAGCTAATAATTGATCCGCAGCCCCACGCCGCCGTGAATGGTGTTGCCGACGGGCTGCGGGCCGAGCGTGCCGTTGGCGAAGAGGTCCACGACCCAGCCCTTCTGCACGCGGAAGCCGAGCCGGCCGCCATATTCGAACCAGCCTTGGTTGCCCATGGTCGGCACCACCGTGCCGTTGCCGGTCACGGTGGCAACGATGCCGCTGTGGCTCGCAAACGACTGCACCCAGCCGCCGTTGATGTTGGTTTCGATGCTGCTGCTCAACAGGTGCGTCCACTGGCCGCCGATCTTGACCAGGCTGGTGCGGTCGGTGCCGGTCGCAATGGTGGCGTCGAACGGGTTGAAGGCCACCGCATTGTCGCTATAGCCGGACACGCGCTGCCAGAGTTGCCAGACCTCGATCGAAGCCGCGACCTCGTCCCGCGGCGACACGCGGCTTATCCAGCCGGCGCGGCCGTAGACCGCATAGTTCGAAGCATTGGTCGAACTCGTTACGCTCACCGGCCCGAGGCTGGTATTATAGGTGCGGGTGTAGCGCGCCTTCTCCCACGGCGTCAGGATGGTGCCGACGTCGAAGAATGGACGCGACGAGCCCCAGTCGGTGAAGTCGTAACGGAGCGCGAAGGCGCCGATCGGCGCGCTCGTGATCTTGTAACCGCCCTCGTTGTATTGCGTGTAGGCGATGCCGGCGAGTAGCGACAGATTGTTGGTGAGCTCCTTGCGGCCGTGGATGCCTGCCGAAAAGGAACCGGCCGAGCCGAACGCGCTGATGCAGTCGCTGCAATTGACCTGCTCGTTGACCCCGAGCAGGACCGTGCCGAGCACCCGGTTCGTAATCATCTGGTTGAAGCGCTGATTGGCGAGGCCGCCGATCGAATTGCCGCTGGAATCGGCGCCGGTCGGCGTTGGACTGGATGTCGGACTCGACGTCGGATACGGACTCGGCGAGGACGAGGGATAGGGGCTCGGCGACGGATAGGGGCTCGGCGAGGGGGAGGGCGACGGTGAATATGTCGGCGTCGGGGACGGTGTATAGCTCGGGTAAGGCGTTGGCTCGCTGCACTCGGATTCACACGCCGCCGCGGCTGCGACCGGACGAATGTCGGACGCGACGAACGCAAGTGCGGCGGCCGCGGTCAGCACGCCGGCGAGGATGAAGCGCTTTAGGGGGAGCTTTGCCATCGTCAGCGCCCGCACAGCATGCCGTCTTCCTGGACGGCCGGCGTGATGGTCGGCGAGGCGCCGGCATATTGGTTCACCGCGCAAAGTCCTGCGCTTGCGGCGCAGTTCGCGGCAAAGGTCCAGGGCGGTGTGTTGGTCTTGGTGATCGAGACCTTGCCACCGGTCGATGTGATGATTGCGGTGTCGCCCGGCTGGGTCAGCTGCACGCACTGGGAGCTCGTCGTGCAGACGCTCGCCGCACCGTCCTGAAGCACGACGACGGAGCGTCCGCGC
The DNA here is from genome assembly GCF_018129985.1 of Bradyrhizobium sp. SZCCT0148. Taxonomy (GTDB): domain Bacteria; phylum Pseudomonadota; class Alphaproteobacteria; order Rhizobiales; family Xanthobacteraceae; genus Bradyrhizobium; species Bradyrhizobium japonicum_H. Next base: position 190,077 of record NZ_JAFCKT010000008.1, on the reverse strand, counting down.
TGCGAGAGGATGTCGAGCGTGGTGCCGCGTACGCCGATGGTGGCAAGCGGCGTCGTGATCTTGTAGGCGGTCTTCTCGGAATGGCCGGTGACGAACCGGAACGCGCCGGTGGTCATGCGGATCGCAACGTCGCGATAGCTGTGCTCGTCGTTGAAGACGGTGCGGTCGAGCTTGAGCGTGGCGCTGGGTCCCAGCGACAGATTGGTGCTGTCGGCCATGACGAAGCGCGCGGCGCTGTCGGCGCCGGTGCGCACTGTCTCGTCGCGCAGCATGCTGTCGCCGACACTGATCGGAGTGGCCTTCGCCGCCACGCGAACCACTTCGTTCTGGATCACGACGGCTTCGCCGACACGCGTCTGCGCCGACGCAACAGGCGCCACGCACAATGCGGCCGATAACAGGATGGAGAAAAGCCAGAAACGCAAATTCATTTCACAACCGATCGATGTGTCCCCTGATCGTACCGGATCGCGCGCGCTTCTGATGTGGCGAATTTATCACAAGCGGCGCAGACGTGCGTTATGCTTAGTGACAGCCGCTGCGGAATGCGTTCAATGAAAAATGCGATCCTTATTTTTGTCCGCGGTGACGCAAATTTGCCACGCAAAATATCCCCACAGCAGCCGCTCGAACGGCCAGCAGTTCCAACAGTGTCGCGAAGCACAGTGGTTGCTGTCGCTATTTTCCTAGCTGCCCATCTCGCGTTGCTGATCGGACTGACGACGCCGGACAAGTTCGTCTTCGACGAGGTGCACTACGTGCCGGCAGCACGGCAGATGCTGGCCCCCGTGATGTCGCAGCCGATGCTCAATCCGATGCATCCGCCGCTGGCCAAGGAGCTGATCGCGGTCTCGATCGCGGCCTTCGGCGACAACGCGCTTGGCTGGCGTTATCCCGCGACGTTGTTCGGGGCATTGGCGATCGTCGCGATCTATCTGTGCGGCCTCGCGCTGTTCTCCGCGCAGGGGCCTGCAATCGCCGCGGCGCTGATCGCAGCGCTCAACCAGATGCTCTACGTGCAGGCGCGCATCGCCATGCTCGACATCTTTGCGCTCGGCTTCGGTCTGCTTGCGACCGCGGCCTTCATGCATGGTTTCAGACGCGAGCGGCCGCAGGCGCTGTTCGCGCTTGCGGGGAGCCTGTTCGGCCTGTCGGCGGCCTGCAAATGGAGCGGCCTGTTTCCGCTCGGCGCCTGCATCGTCATTGTCTCAGTGATCCGCCTGATGCAGGGCTGGCGCACGCTGTTCGCCGACGCGAAGCCGGACGACTGGTACCGGCCGGACCTGTGGCCCGGCTTGCGGCCGCATCATGTGGCACTTTGCTTCGCCGTCCTGCCGGCGATGACATATCTTGCGGCTTTCGTTCCACTCTACGGGATGTCGTTGCCGGATCTGATCGAGGCGCAGCGCCGCATCTTTGCCGACAACACCACGACCGCGATCGCCGGCCACACCTATATGAGCGCGTGGCCATCCTGGCCGCTGCTCGCACGCCCGGTGTGGTTCCTGTTCGACAAGACGGGGGAGGACAACATCTCCGCGATCGTCTTCCTCGGCAATCCGCTGGTGCTGTGGCCGGCTCTGCTCGCGCTCGCGTTCGTGCTGCGCGATTTCATCGTGCTACGCCGCTGGGATGCGTTCCTGATCGCGGCGTTCTATTTTGGTCCCTGGCTCGCCTGGGCGTTGCTGCCGCGCACGCTGGGCTTCATCTATTACTATCTGCCCGCTGCGACTGCGGCATCGCTTGCGCTGGTCTACGTGCTGCGCCGGGACGGGCTGCCGCGCTGGCTGCTCTGGGCCTATGTCGGAACCGCCGCGATCGGTTTTGCGGTCATGCTGCCGATCTCGGCAGCCTTCGTCGGCACAACGATGCGGAGCTTCGGCCGGCTGATGCTGTTCCAGAGCTGGATATGACGTCGCCGCCTGCCGGGGAGGCAGGCGGCGTGTTTCGCAATTTTTAGCTGATCACTTGGACGCGGTCTTGGTGTCCATGTTCACGACCTGGACGCGGCGGTTGATCGGGTCGGCGCCGTTGGCGGTATCCTTCAGCTTGGTCTTGCCGTAGCCGACGGTGACGAGATCGGTGCCGTTGAGGCCGTAGTTCTGCACCAGGTACTTCTTGATGGTGTCGGCGCGGCGCTCGGAGAGACCCTGATTGTACTCTTCGCCGCCGGTCGCGTCGGTGTGGCCGGCGACGACGAAGGTCGAGCCCTTGAGCGCCGGATCGGACAGCGCCTTGCCGAGGGCCTGCACCGCGGGCACCGAGGTCTTGGCGATATCGGCCGAGTTGTAATCGAACTGGATCTCCAGATCGATCTTCGGCTTGGTCGCGGCGAGCTCGGCAATCTGCTCGCGCTCACCGGTCGAGAGCGAGCGGGTCGACCGGTTGCGCACGGTGTTGAGGAATGTCGATTCCTTGGCCTGCACCGACGGATCGGCCTGCGGACCGACGGACAGGCCGCGGGTCGCCGGCTTCGGCTTCAGTGCATCCAGGATCTGGCCTGTGGAGACGTTGTTGTCACCGGCCAAAGCCAGGCCCGCCGTCATCGACAGCGCGGCGGAGAGAGTTATCGCCTTCAGTCCAAAGAACTTATCAAAACGGGTCATTGTCGTATCCTCGCGGTTTCGCCTGATAGCGATTTGATGCTGCGAGCCTAGAGCAGGTTCAAAGGTCCTGATGTGATGTTGGTCACGGTGGCAACAGCCCGGCCACAAAGCCGATCCTGGAGCATTTCCGGGCGTTCCGGACGGCGGACCGGCGCGTTTCGCGGTTACGCGCGGGGGCGGGGCCGGTCGGACCAATAGGAGTGGTCGCCCGCGCCGCGGCGCGGGTTCAAGCGGCTGCGGTCCCGGTGTGATTGAAATCGTCAAGTTGCGCTGACCTTGGCCGCGGCAGTTCCGTCATTGCACCGCAGCAAGAAAATTGTCTTCTCCGCGAAACGTCGGCGCGAGAGAATACGTAACTGCGACGGCCGGCATGATGCCGGCTTCGTTTTACGGAGGAGACTTTTCGATGAAGACCTTGCTCACGGCCGCAGCCTTTGTCGCGTTCACCTTTTCGCTGTCCCCCGCCTCCGCCGCGATAATGGCGTGCACCAAGGACAATATGATGAAATCCGCCGCGATGATGGGCGGCACCCCCGACACGCCGGCCAAGATGGCGGCGAACAAGGAAATGGCCATGGCCAACACCGACATGAGCAATGGCAAGATGAAGAGCGCCTGCATGCACTACATGAAGTCGCAGAAGGCCATGATGGCGAAGTAGGCCTCGCCGCTTCGAACGGCCGCGCTGTCAGCAGATGGCAGCGCGGCTTTTTCGTTCTAGGTTCCAGTCCGGTTCTTTCCCCTCGCGCGAATCCCGCTACATTGTCTTCCGCAATGTCACGCGCGCCCAGACCGCTTCCCCTCACCACGACACAGGCCCGACAGATCTGGCTGCATGCCCAGCGGCTGGATGAGCGTTCCCCGTTCGGCGAGGGAGCACGGGCCGTCGCGGATGCGGTCGCCCATCTCGGCTACGTGCAGATCGATACCATCAACGTCATCGAGCGCTGCCACCATCACATCTTGTTCAGCCGTATCCCGTCCTACCGGCGCGCCGATCTGCGCCACGCCCAGAGCGCCGACAGAAGCGTGTTCGAGTATTGGACGCATGCGCTGTCCTACGTGCCCGCCGTCGACTTCCGTTTCTTCCTGCCGGCGATGCGCGAGCATCGCCGCGAAGGACACAAATGGTTCGCCTCGGTGAAGCCGTCGGACATGCGCAAGGTGATGCGGCTGGTGCGTGCCGGGCCGCTGACGATCCGCGATATCGAGGACGACGTGCTCACCGAGAAGGAGCATCTGTGGCAGAGCCGCAAGCCCTCGAAGCGGGCGTTGCAGCTCGCCTTCTACACGGGCGCCGTGACCATCAGCGAGCGACGGGGCATGCTCAAGACCTACGAGCTGATGACGCGGCATTTCGGCTGGGACAAGCTGCCGAAGCCGGCGTCGGCGAGGGAGATCACGGCCTATCTGCTCGACCGCGCCCTGCGGTCGCAGGGCGTGGTGAGCCTGGATTCGATCTGCCACCTCGACGCGCCGCGCAAGAAGGCGGTGGCCGGCCTGATCGCCTCCCGCGTCCGCCGCGGCGAGCTGGTGCCCGTCGCGATCGAAGGTGCCGGCAAGCAGGAGCATTGGGCAGCGCCGGCCGCGCTCGAGGCGAAGGGCGAGGCGGTCTCGCCCGATCTCGTTCACATCCTCTCGCCGTTCGATCCCCTGATCATCCAGCGCAAGCGCACCAATCTCATCTTCGGTTACAACCACCTGTTCGAGGCCTATGTGCCGAAGGCCAAACGCAAGCTCGGCTATTTCGCGCTGCCGGTGCTGGTCGGCGACGAGATCGTCGCCGCGCTCGATCTGAAGACCGATCGGCAGGTGAAGAAGCTGCTGATGCAGAAATGGACCTGGGTGGGTCAGGGCAGGAAGACGGCGGGGCGCAAGGAGCTCAAGCTGAAGATCGAGGAGGAACTCGATCGTTTCGAGCGGTTTCAATTGGCGGAGTGAGTTGCAAGGCACCGGTCTCGTAGGATGGACAAAGCGTAGCGTGCCCACGTCTTGCCCATGCGATGAGAAGACGTGGGCACGGCGCTAGGGCACCTTTGCCCACGCTCCGAGACCACGCATTTTTGCAACTCGATCGATCCAAGCGCCGAACGCAATCCCGGCCGCGTAGGCCACCAGATTCCACAGCGAGAAGATACGCCCGAGCAGCAGTGCTCCAGCCGTGGTCAGCCGGAACGCATCGAGCCAGGGCGCGTGCACCAGGCGGGAGAACTCGACGACGACGGCGATCATCGCCGCGACCGCCGCCATCTGAGTCCGCGTGAGCCGTCTCAGCAAAACTCCGACCAGCAGAAATACCATCGTCGCCCACAGCAGTGAGCCGCCATACTTCACGATGAACGCAGGCAGGCCGATCGGAAAGCCGTACCAGCGCAGGAACAGTCCGCAGGCGATCACCGCGAGCGCGAGGGCGGCGCGGATCAGCGATGTCCGCAACGGCGCAACAGGTTTATCCGGCTGCGTCCCGTGCATTGCTTGCTCCATTGACTCTTTGGCCGCGATGCTCAAAACCGCAACCAGCCCATAAAAGCAACAAGCCGGGGGAAGCCATGAGCCAGACCACCACCTATGCCGGTTCCGCCGGCGCCAACAAATCGGACATCGAGACCTCGACGATCCGCGCCATCTCCTGGCGCCTGATTCCGTTCTTGGTGCTGGCCTACTTCTTCTCCTATCTCGACCGCGTCAATCTCGGCTTCGCCGCCCTGACCATGAATGCCGAGCTGAAGTTCACGCCGCTGATCTTTTCCTGGGGCGCCGGCATCTTCTTCATCGGCTATTTCATCTTCGAGGTGCCGAGCAATCTGGCGCTCGAGAAATTCGGCGCCAGCCGCTGGATCGCCCGCATCATGGTGACCTGGGGCATCATCTCGGCGCTGATGGCGCTGACGAGCGGCGTCACCAGCTTCTACGTCCTGCGATTCCTGCTCGGCGTCGCCGAGGCCGGCTTCTTTCCCGGCATCATCCTCTATCTCACCTATTGGTATCCGGCCGAATATCGCGCCCGCTTCCTTGCGGCCTTCGCCATCGCCGTGCCGGTCTCGACCGTGATCGGTGCGCCGATCTCGGGCCTGCTGCTTGGGCTCGACGGCGCAATGGGCCTGAAGGGCTGGCAGTGGCTCTTCATCATCGAAGGCATTCCCTCGGTGCTGCTCGGCATCGTCACCTGGTTCTATCTCACCGACAAGCCGGAGAAGGCGGATTGGCTGTCGGCCGAGCAGAAGGCGTGGCTGAAGGCGAAGCTCGATTCGGAAATCGCGGCCAAGCAGGCGGTGACGCACCTGTCGCTCGGCGAGGCCTTGTCCTCGCCGAAGGTGATCGCGCTCAGCCTGATCTATTTCGGCTTCGTCGGCGCACTCTACGGCATGCAATTCTGGCTGCCGCAGATCGTCAAGGCCTTCGGGCTGACCAACGCGCAGACCGGCTTCGTCACCGCGATCCCGTATCTGTTCGGCACCATCGCCATGATCCTGTGGGCGCGGCATTCCGATGCCACGCGCGAACGCGTGAAGCATGTCGGCGCGCCACTGCTGCTCACCGCCGTCGCGCTCGCCGTCTCCAGCTATCTCACCGACCCGACCATGACGATGGTGGTGCTGACGGTGGCCGCGATCGGCGTGTTCTGCTGTTTCGGCGTGTTCTGGACGCTGCCGACCGCCTGGCTCTCCGGCACCGCGGCCGCCGGCGCCATTGCCCTGATCAATTCGATCGGCAACCTCGCCGGCTTCGGGGGCCCTTACCTGATCGGCTGGGTCAAGGAAGCCACGGGCCAGACCTCGACCGGCCTGCTGGTGCTCGCCGTGCTGCCTCTGCTCGCCGGCATTCTGGTGTTCGTCGGCGGCCACGACAGCAAGCACGAGTTTGTCGAGCAGGGGCGGTAGAGGGCAAACCCCGCCGGCGCGTAGCCTGGATGATCCAGGCTACGGACCCGTGCTCTGCCCGATCAGGGCACCTAGCTGACCTATGGTACTTTCGACTCTTACCACCCTTTAACGATCACGCCTTCCTGATGACTGATGATTATTGACTTTTATCAGTGATTAGTCGACATTCCTCCCATTCGAGAGCAGGAGTGTCCTTCGATGTTCGTCCGGTCTGTTTTGTCGAGCTATTCCAGGCTGTTGGCAGGCGTGTCGCTGGCCCTGATGGCGGCGAGCCTTGCCGGATGCAATGACACTGTGGCCGAGAAGGCCGAGCCGCCGCGGCCGGTTCTGGTCGCAACCGCGCATTATGATTCCGAGACTCCCGAGCGCAGCTTCGTCGGCACCGTCAGGCCCCGGATCGAGAGCGATCTTGGCTTCCGCGTCGCCGGCAAGGTCGCCAAGCGGCTCGTGGAAGTCGGCCAGACCGTCGAGATCGGCCAGCCGCTTGCGACCCTCGACGAGGTCGATCTGAAGCTCCAGGCCGAGCAGTCGGTCGCCGAGCTGACCGCCGCGACCGGCGTGCTGGCCCAGGCTGCCGCCGCCGAGCAGCGCGCCAAGGATCTGAAGGCCAAGGGCTGGACCACCGACGCCCAGCTCGATCAGAGCCGTGCGTCCGCCGATGAGGCCCGCGCGCGCCTGAACCGGGCCGAGCGGTCGGTCGAGTTGACCAAGAATTCCCTTTCCTACGCGACGCTCAACGCCGACGCCCGTGGCGTCGTCACCGCAACGCTGATCGAGCCGGGCCAGGTGGTTGCCGCAGGCCAGACCTCGATCCGCGTCGCCCGCTTTGCCGAAAAGGAGGCGGTCGTCGCGATTCCTGAGACGCTGGTCGGACGTGCCAAATCGGGCGTCGCCAGCGTCACTCTTTGGTCGGAGCCGGGCAAGAAATACGCGGCCAAGCTCCGCGAGATCGCGCCGACGGCCGATCCGGCCACGCGCACCTATCTTGCAAAATTCTCGCTGCCGGAGGCCGACGACAAGGTCGCGCTCGGCATGACCGCGACGCTGACGCTGTCGGACGCCGCCACCGAGCGCGTCGCGCGGTTGCCGTTGTCGGCATTGTTCAACGAAGGCGGCAAGCCGTCCTTCTATGTCGTCGACGACAACGGCGCGCTCACGCTGAAGCCCGTTGCGGTGAAGTCCTACGAGAGCAACGACGTCGTCATCACCGGCGGTGTGGAAGAGGGCGCGAAGATCGTTGCCCTCGGTGTGCAGAAGCTCGATCCGGGCCAGCGGGTGCGGGTCGTCTCGTCACTGTCCTTTTGAATCTCGCTTTTTGAGTTCGTCGTGTGAGGTGAGTTTCGGCCCGAGCGCAAATGCGAAGGCTGAAGCGGCGAAGCGATCCAGAACCTGCCCAGCCCCCTGGATTGCTTCGCTGCCTCGCGATGACGGTTTGAACTGAGTGGCTGTCGTTGTTTTGGCAATTGGATCGTCTTTTCGGAGAGAGCGATGAAGCGCTTCAACCTTTCGGCCTGGGCCGTCAGCCATCCGACGCTGGTTCTCTTCCTGATGATCATACTCGGCGTCGCCGGCTTCTTCTCCTATGAGAAGCTCGGCCGAGCCGAGGATCCGTTCTTCACGGTGAAGGTGGTCAACGTCTCCGTGATCTGGCCGGGCGCGACCGCGCAGGAAATGCAGACCCAGGTCGCCGATCCCATCGAGAAGAAGATCCAGGAGCTGCCCTATTTCGAGAAGGTGCAGACCTATTCCAAGCCCGCCTTCACCGCGCTCCAGGTCACCTTCCGCGATTCCACGCCGCCGAAGGACGTGCCTTATCTCTTCTATCTTCTGCGCAAGAAACTCGCCGACGTGCAGGGCCAGTTGCCGTCGGGCATTCTGGGTCCCGTCGTCAACGACGAATTCTCCGACGTCGATTCCATCCTCTACATGATGACCGGCGACGGCGCCGATTACGCCCAGCTCAAGAAGGTTTCCGAAGGCTTCCGCCAGCGCCTCCTCAAGGTGCCGGGCGTGACCAAGGTCGACGTCTACGGCAATCAGGACGAGCGCATCTTCGTCGAGTTCTCCCACGCCAAGCTCGCCACCCTCGGCATCACCCCGCAGGCGCTGTTCGACTCGCTAGCCAAGCAGAACAACGTGACGCCGGCCGGAACGGTCGAAACCTCCTCGCAGCGCGTGCCGCTGCGCGTCACCGGCGCGCTCGACGGTGCCAAGGCGGTGGCCGAGACGCCCGTCGAGAGCAATGGCCGCGTGTTCCGCCTCGGCGACATCGCCACCGTCACCCATGGCTATGTCGATCCGCCGAGCTTCGTCGTCCGTCAGGAAGGCAAGGCCGCGATCGGCATCGGCGTCGTCACCGCCAAGGGCGCCAACATCCTCGAACTCGGCAAGGAGGTCGAGAAGGCGACGGCCGATTTCATGAAGGCGGTGCCGCAGGGCATCGACGTCAAGCTGATCGCCGACCAGCCCAAGGTGGTCGAGCACGCCGTCGGCGAGTTCGTGCACTCCTTCATGGAAGCGCTCGTCATCGTGCTGTTTGTCTCGTTCCTGGCACTGGGCTGGCGTACCGGAATCGTGGTCGCGCTGTCGGTGCCGCTGGTGCTCGGCATCGTCTTCATCGTCATGAACATGATGTCGCTCGACCTGCACCGCATCACGCTCGGTGCGCTGATCATCGCGCTCGGCCTGCTCGTCGACGACGCCATCATCGCCGTCGAGATGATGGTGGTGAAGATGGAGCAGGGCTGGGACCGCATGCGTGCGGCGTCCTTTGCCTGGGAATCAACTGCGTTTCCGATGCTCACGGGAACGCTGGTCACGGCCGCTGGCTTCCTCCCCATCGGCTTTGCCAATTCCGCGGTCGGCGAATATGCCGGCAGCATCTTCTGGATCGTGGCGATCGCGCTGGTCGCGTCCTGGTTCGTGGCGGTGATCTTCACGCCCTATATCGGCGTAAAGCTGCTGCCCAACATCACGGTGCACCACAATCACGATCCGCATGCGGTCTACGAGACCCGCATGTACCGGGGCCTGCGCGCCATCGTGCAATGGTGTGTCAATCACCGCATCACCGTGGTCGTCGCGACCGTTGGCGTCTTCATCGCCTCGGTCGTCGGTTTCGGCCATGTCCAGCAGCAGTTCTTCCCGCTGTCGGAGCGCCCCGAGCTGTTCTTCCAGTTGCGCCTGCCCGAGGGCACCGCGTTCAATGTCACCGAAAAGGCGGTGAAGAAGGCCGAGACGCTGTTGAAGGATGACAAGGACATCGAGACCTACACGTCCTATGTCGGCCAGGGCTCGCCGCGCTTCTGGCTCGGCCTCAATCCGCAGCTGCCGAACGAGGCCTTTGCCGAAATCGTCATCGTCGCCAAGGGCGTCGAAGGGCGCGAGCGCGTCAAGGCCAAGATCGAGAACGCGGTTGCGGACGGCATGCTGTCCGAGGCGCGCGTTCGCGTCGACCGCTTCAACTTCGGCCCGCCGGTCGGTTTCCCCGTGCAGTTCCGCGTGATCGGTCCGGACGCCAACAAGGTGCGCGAGATCGCCTACCAGGTCCGCGACGTCATGCGGCAGAACAAGAGCGTCAAGGATGTCCAGCTCGACTGGAACGAGCAGTCGCCCTACCTCAAGCTCGTCGTCGACCAGGATCGTGCCCGCGCCCTGGGCCTGACCCCGCAGGACGTGTCGCAGGCGCTCGCGCTGCTGATCTCGGGCTCGCAGGTCACGACCGTGCGTGATGGCATCGAGAAGGTCGGCGTGGTGGCCCGTGCGGTTCCGTCCGAACGCCTCGACCTCGGCGGTGTCGGCGACCTCACCATCACCTCGCGAAACGGCGTTGCCGTACCGCTGCAGCAGGTCGCCAAGATCGAGTATGCCCACGAGGAGCCGATCATGTGGCGGCGCAACCGCGACATGGCGATCACCGTGCGCTCCGACGTGGTCGACGGAGTTCAGGCGCCCGACGTCACGGGCCAGATCACCCCGAAGCTGAAGGCGATCAAGGACCACCTCGAGCCGGCCTACCGGATCGAGGCGGGCGGCGCGTTCGAGGAATCGGCCAAGGGCAACGCCTCGATCTTCGTCCTCTTCCCGCTGATGGTCATGGTGATGCTGACGCTGCTGATGATCCAGCTGCAGAGCTTCTCGCGCCTGATCCTGGTGTTCCTGACCGCGCCGCTCGGCATCGTCGGTGCCTCCTTCGGCCTCAACGTCGCCAACGCCCCGTTCGGCTTCGTGGCGCTGCTCGGCCTGATCGCGCTTGCCGGCATGATCATGCGCAACACGGTCATCCTGGTCGACCAGATCGAGACCGACGTCTCGCACGGCCTGACCCGACGCGAGGCGATCGTGGAGGCCACGGTTCGCCGCGCCCGCCCGGTGGTGCTGACTGCGCTCGCGGCCATCCTCGCCATGATCCCGCTGTCGCGTTCGGCCTTCTGGGGCCCGATGGCGATCACCATCATGGGTGGCCTGTTCGTCGCAACCTTCCTGACGCTGCTGTATTTGCCGGGCCTCTATGCACTTTGGTTCCGGAAGAGCCTGGACGAGGCGGGCACTCCCGAGCAGCCTGCCGCGTCGCAGCATGGCAGCGATGAACATCCGGCAATTCCGCTTGCTGAAGCAGCTGAATAAGTGAGATGAAGTGCTGGCGAACGAGTCCTGACAGATGACACTGGTTGCGGAACATATCGAAGGCGACACCCGGGATCGTATTCTCGAGGTGGCAGAGCGGCTGTTCCGCCAGATCGGATACCAGAAGACGACGGTCGGGGACATCGCCAAGGAGCTCAGGATGAGCCCCGCCAACGTCTATCGCTTCTTCGAATCGAAGAAGGCGATTCATCAGGCGGTGGCGCGAAGCTTGATGGGCGAGGTCGAGCTCGAGGCGCAGCGGATCGTGGCGAAGCCTGGTCCGGTGCCGGAGCGCTTCCGCGAGCTGCTCACCACCATCCATCGGATGAACACCGAGCGCTATGTCGGCGACAACAAGCTGCACGAGATGGTCGAGATCGCGATGCAGGAGGATTGGCAGGTTTGCGTCAATCACATGGAGTGCATTGGCGGCTTTGTCGGCCAGATGATCGCTCAGGGCGTCGCCTCGGGGGATTTCGAGGCCCCGGATCTCCAGCTGGCCGCGCTCTGCTCCTGTACCGCGATGATGCGGTTCTTCCACCCCCAGATGATTGCCCAGTGTGCCACCAAGCCGGGCCCGACCATCGACCAGATGATCGATTTCGTCATCGCGGGTCTGTCGCCGCGCCACTGACGGGCACGGATTTTCTCCTGTAAGCAGGCCAACGCCCCAGGCCGACCGGCTGGTGGCGGACGATGACGGGCAGGGGAAAGCCAGCGTGACCGACAAAGACCTGTACTTCTACGAGCCCTCCAAGGGCCACGGCCTCAAGCACGATCCCTTCAACGCCATCATCGCGCCCCGGCCGATCGGCTGGATCTCCTCCCGCGACACCAAAGGCCACGTCAACCTCGCGCCCTACAGCTTCTTCAACGCCTTCTGCTACGTGCCGCCGATCATCGGCTTCTCCTCCACCAATTGGAAGGACACGGTCGAGAACATCCAGCAGACCGGCGAGTTCGTCTGGAATCTCGCCACCATGGACCTCGCCAAGCACATGAACGCGACCGCCGCGCATGTCGCGCCTGAGGTCGACGAATTCGAGATCGCGGGCCTCACCGCCGTGCCCGGCAAGCTCGTCAATGTGCCGCGCGTCGGCGAGAGTCCCGTCGCCTTCGAGTGCAAAGTCTCCGACATCGTCCGCCTCAAGGGCGCCGACGGCAAGCACGCCGATGCCTGGCTGACGCTGGGCGAGGTCGTCGCCGTCCACATCGACAAAGCCATGATCAAGGACGGCGTCTACCAGACCGCCGCCGCCCGCCCGATCGTCCGCGCCGGCCGCCGCGGGGACTATTTTGAGATCAAGCCGGAAAACATGTTCGAGATGATCCGGCCGGATTAAGGCCGGCCAAACTCTCCTGTCATTCCGGGGCGACGCGTAGCGTCGAGCCCGGAATCCCTAACCACGATGGGGAGTATGCAATCCGGGCTCGCGCCAAGAGCGCGCCCCGGAATGACAGCGGTGACATTCAGCCCCATTCCCCCTCCCGGAACTGCTCCCGCGTCCCGGCCGTTATTGGCCAGGGCGGCCGCCCGGCCGCGTCAATGTCGCAGGCGAAGTCTTCACCCCCGCCAGCCACTTTCCGCTAAAATGCCGCCAACCGCGCCGATGCATGAGGTCAGCCATGAGCTTCCGCCGCGACACTATCACCAAGCCGATATTTTCCTGGGCTCGCGGCGTGCTACCGGCGATGTCCGATACCGAGCGCGAGGCGCTGGAGGCGGGCGACGTCTGGTGGGACGCCGATCTGTTTACCGGCAACCCCGATTGGTCGAAACTGCTGAAGATTGCGCCGGCCAAACTGACTGAGGAGGAGCGTGCCTTCCTCAATGGTCCCGTCGACGAGCTCTGCGCCATGCTCAACGAGTGGAAGATCTCTTGGGAATTGCGCGATCTGCCGCATGATGTCTGGCACTTCATCAAGCGCGAAAAGTTCTTCGGCATGATCATTCCGAAGGAGTTCGGCGGCCTCGGGTTCTCGCCCTACGCCCATTCGGAAGTCGTGCGCAAGATCTCGACCCGCTCGATCGCCGCGGCGGTGACCGTGATGGTGCCGAATTCGCTCGGGCCCGGAGAGCTTCTGATGCATTTCGGGACCAAAGAGCAGCGGGAGCGCTGGCTGCCGCGCCTCGCCGACGGTCGTGACATTCCCTGCTTCGGCCTCACCAGCCCCGAGGCCGGCTCCGACGCCGCTTCGATGGTCGACACCGGCACTATCTGCAAAGGCGAATTCGAGGGCCGCGAAGTCCTCGGTCTCAGGCTGAACTGGCACAAGCGCTACATCACGCTCGGCCCGGTCGCGACACTGCTGGGTCTTGCCTTCAAGGCTTACGACCCTGATCATCTCGTTGGCCAGCGGGAGGAGCTCGGCATCACGGTCGCGCTGATCCCGACCAATCTGCCCGGTGTCGAGATCGGCCAGCGCCACCTGCCGTCGATGCAGGTCTTCCAGAACGGCCCCAATTGGGGCCGCGACGTCTTCATTCCGCTCGATTACGTCATCGGCGGCCAGGAGCGGTTGGGACAGGGCTGGAAGATGCTGATGACCGCACTTGCCGCCGGCCGCGGCATCTCGCTGCCGTCGCTCTCGGCGGCGGGCGCTGCCTATGCGGCGCGCACGACCGGTGCCTATGCCCGTATCCGCGAACAGTTCGGCATCTCCATCTCCAAGTTCGAAGGCGTCGAGGAGCCGCTCGCGCGCATCGTCGCCACTGCCTATCAATTGGATGCCGCGCGGCGCCTGACCTGCGCCGCACTGAATGCCGGCGTTCACCCCGCCGTCATCTCCGGCATCATGAAGCTGCACGCCACCGAGCGGATGCGCACAGCGGTCGACGACGCCATGGACATTCATGGCGGCAAGGCCGTGATCGACGGTCCACAAAACTATCTCGGCAATCTCCACCGCGCCGTCCCCGTTGGCATTACGGTCGAGGGCGCCAACATCCTGACCCGCAATCTCATCGTGTTCGGGCAAGGCGCGATCCGCGCACATCCCTTTCTGCTCGCCGAGATGAATGCGCTGGCCGACACCGATCGTGAGCGTGGTCTCACCGCCTTCGACAAGACGTTCTGGAAGCATGTTGGCCACAGCTTCCAGACCCTGTTCCGGGCTTTCGGCCGGAGCTGGACCTTCGGCGCCTTCGCGCTGGCACCCGATGCGGGCGACGCCACGCCCTTCTATCGCCAGCTGTCGCGCTATTCGGCGGCATTTGCGCTCTGCGCGGACATGGCGCTGCTGACGCTCGGGGGCGCACTCAAGCGCAAGGAGATGCTGTCGGCGCGCTTCGGCGATATCCTCTCTGAACTTTATCTCCTGTCAGCCGCGCTGAAACGCTGGCAGGACGAAGGCCGGCAGAAAGAAGACTTTGCCGCGCTGGAATGGTGCATGGCGACGGGCTTCAAGACCATCGAGAACCGGTTCGCCGAAATCCTCGCCAACCTGCCCAATCGCTTCGTCGCCGGCTTCCTCAAGTTCGTGGTCCAGCCGTTCGGCGCCCGCGTGCTCGGTCCCTCCGACCGGGTGGTGCACCAATGCGCCGGCATCGTGCTGGAGCCCTCGGCCGCGCGCGAACGCCTCACGCCGGATCTGGCCCATGTCGATGATGACGGCGGCTTCGCCCGGCTGGAGCAGGCGTTCAAGCTGGTGACCGCCACCGACGCGATCGCCAAGCGCATGCGCGCCGCGCACATCAGTGACTGGAAGGACGCCGTCGCCAGGGGCGTGATCAGCCAGGCCGAGGGTGAACAGCTTGCCGCCGCTCGCGAAGCGGTCACCAAAGTCATTGAGGTCGACGATTTTGCCCCGGAGACGCTGTCGCCGATTTACAAGAAAACCGGAGATGTGCATCAGTTCTTCCAGGAACTGGGTGAGCAGAGAGCAGCGAGCTGATGGCACGACCGGTTTTCATCGTCGACGGCAGCCGGACGCCGTTTCTGAAGGCGCGGTCGGGGCCCGGGCCGTTCACCCCGGTGGACCTTGCCGTGCAATGCGGACGGCCGCTGCTGGCGCGCCAGCCGTTCTCGCCCACTGACTTCGACCAGATCATCCTTGGTTGCGTCAACGTGATTGCGGACGAGATGAATCCGGCCCGCGTCGCCGCGCTCCGGCTCGGCATGGGCGAGGACATGGTCGCCTTTACCGTGCAGATCAATTGCGGTTCCGGCATGCAGTCGATCGACACGGCCTATCGCTACATCCGTGAGGGCCATGCCGACATGATTTTGGCTGGCGGCACCGAGGCGCTCAGCCATGCGCCGCTGGTTTGGCCGAACTCCGGCGTGCGTTGGTTCGCCGGCCTTGCCACCGCCAGGGGCATGGCCGCGAAGCTGGCCGCTGCGTTCAAGCTGCGTCCGCGCGATCTCAAGCCGATCATCGGCCTCGAGCGCGGACTGACCGACCCCGTCACCGATCTGAACATGGGCCAGACCGCCGAGGTCGTCGGCCATCTCTTCGGTATCACCCGCACCCAGTCCGATGCTTATGCCGCCGAAAGCCATCGCCGGCTCGCGCATGCGCAAGGTGCCGGATTTCTCAAGGGCGAGGTCGAAACGGCATTCTCTCGCGACGGCAAGTTCTTCGACCATGACGACGGCGTACGCCCGGATTCAACGGCCGAGACGCTGGCAAAGCTGCGACCGGTGTTCGAACGTCCCTGGGGGCAGGTCACCGCCGGCAATTCCTCGCAGATCACCGACGGCGCCTCCTGGGTCATTTTGGCTTCGGACGCGGCTGTCGCAAAGCACGGGCTTTCGCCGAAGGCCGTCATCATCGACAGCAACTGGGCCGCGCTCGATCCCAGCATCATGGGACTCGGTCCGGTGATGTCGGCGACGCCTCTGCTTCAGCGCAACGGCCTCACCATCAAGGACGTCGAGACCTGGGAGCTGAACGAAGCCTTCGCGACGCAGGTGCTCGGCTGCCTGGCGGCCTGGAATGACGACAAGTTCTGCCGCGAGATTCTCGGCCTCGACGGCGCGGCCGGCGAGATCGACCGTGACAAGCTCAACGTCGATGGCGGCGCGATCTCGCTCGGCCATCCCGTCGGGACCTCCGGCAACCGCATCGTGCTGCATCTCGTCAACGCGATGAAGCGGCTCGGCACGCGACGCGGGGTCGCCACCGAGTGCATCGGCGGCGGGCTCGGCGGCGCGATGCTGATCGAGGCGGTGTGACCATGGATTCGAAGATCATGACCGCGCTGGGCGACCGCGTGCTGGAGCTCGGGCCCAGGCCCGCGACGGACAGTCCGTACAAGAACTTCAAGCTGACGCGCGATGAGGACGGTGTGGCTTGGGTGCTGTTCGATCGGGCTGACGCCAGCGCCAACACGCTGTCCTCGGACGTGATGGAGGAGCTCGACGCCGTGCTCGCGGCGATCGAGACCGAGCGCCCCGCCGGTCTCGTAATCCGTTCCGCAAAGCCGTCCGGCTTCATCGCTGGTGCGGACGTCAACGAATTCCGCGGCGCCAGTGATCCTGCGATGGTGGAAACACGCATCCGCGCGGTGCATGCCGTGGTCGATCATCTGGAAGCACTGAAGCTGCCGACGGTCGCCGTCATCCACGGTTTCTGTCTCGGCGGCGGCCTCGAGGTCGCGCTCGCCTGCCAGTCGCGCATCGCCATCGACGGCGCGCGCTTCGGCTTCCCCGAGGTGATGCTCGGCCTGCATCCCGGCCTCGGCGGCACCGCGCGGTTTACCGCGCTGGTCAATCCCATTCAATCGATGGCACTGATGCTCACCGGCCGCACCATCGATGCGCGCCGCGCCAGGTCGCTCGGCCTCGTCGACACCGTAACGCAGGAGCGTCATGTCCGGGGCGCGGTGAAGGACGCACTATTCGGCCGGCTGAAGCGGGCCAGGCCCGGCTTGTTCACGCGTGCTGCCAACTTCGGCTTCGTGCGCGGTCTCCTGGCAAGACGTATGCGGTCGGAGGCGGCAAAGGCGGCGCCCCGCGAACATTATCCTGCACCTTACGCGCTGATCGACCTCTGGGAGACCCATGGCGGCAACAAGGCCGCGATGCTGAAGGAAGAGCAGGCTTCGTTCGCCAGGATGATGGTGACGCCGACCGCCCAGAACCTGATCCGGGTCTTCTTCTTGCGCGAGCAGATGAAGAAGGCGGCCGGCAGCGGCAACGCCATCAAGCACGTCCATGTCATCGGCGCCGGCGCCATGGGGGGCGACATCGCGGCGTGGGTCGCCGGGCAGGGACTACGCGTCTCGCTCGCCGACATGAAAGCCGAGCCGATCGCGGGCGCCGTGAAGCGCGCCGCCGAACTCTACGGCAAGATCATCCGCAAGCCCACGGAGGTGCGCGACGCGCTCGATCGTCTGATCCCCGACATGGACGGGGAGGGCATCCGCAATGCCGATCTCATCATTGAGGCAGTCCCCGAAAAGCTCGAGCTCAAGCAGAAGGTCTATGCCGGGCTCGAGCCCAGGATGAAGCCGGGCGCGATCCTTGCGACCAACACGTCGAGCATACCGCTTCAGGATCTGCGCACCACGCTGGCGCGGCCCGAGCGGCTGGTCGGCCTGCATTTCTTCAATCCGGTGTCGCGGCTGCAACTGGTCGAGGTCGTCAGTCACGACGGCAACGACCCAGAGGTGCTGAAGCAGGCCCTGGCTTTCGTCGGCGCGATCGATCGTCTGCCGCTATCCGTGAAGAGCTCGCCGGGATTCCTCGTCAACCGGGCGCTGACGCCGTACATGCTCGAAGCCATGGTGATGTTGGACGAGAAGATCGACCAGCGCCTGATCGACGAAGCGGCCGAACAGTTCGGCATGCCGATGGGGCCGATCGAACTTGCCGACCAGGTCGGGCTCGACATCTGCCTCGACGTCGGCGACATGCTGCGCACCAAATTCGGTGACCTCCTGCCGCCCACACCCGCATGGCTGCGCGACAAAGTCGCCAAAGGCGAGCTTGGCCGCAAGACCGGCAAGGGCTTTTATACCTGGAAGGACGGCAAGGCCGAGAAGGCACCGCTCCCCGAGACCGGTCCGCGCGTCACCGACCAGATGATCGACCGGCTGGTGCTGCCGATGTCCAATGTCTGCGTGGCGGCCTTGCGGGAGGGCATCGTCGACGATCCTGATGCGGTCGACGGCGCCATGATCTTCGGTACCGGCTATGCACCGTTCCGCGGCGGCCCGCTGAACTATGCGCACACGCGCGGCGTGGAGAACGTCGTGTCGACCTTGCGCGGGCTGGCCGGGCGATTCGGCGAGCGCTTCGCGCCCGATCCGGGGTGGGACAGTTTCAACTGAGAGCTTCAAGAGAAACCCGATGACCGAGAAGTCCGACAGCGCGCCGCGCGGCGATCTCTGCATCCGCACGCTGGCGATGCCCGCCGACACCAACGCCAATGGCGACATCTTCGGCGGCTGGCTGCTCAGCCAGATGGACGTTGGCGGCGGTGTGTTCGCATCCAAAGTTGCGAAGTCGCGCACCGTCACCGTCGCGATCGAGGCGATGAATTTTCGCAAGGCCGTCTACGTCGGCGACCTCGTCTCGGTCTATGCCAACCTCGTCCGCGTCGGCCGCACCTCGTTGACGGTGCATCTGGAAGCCTGGGCGTTGCGGCGCGGCGAGGAGCATCCGTTGCTCGTCACCGACGGCAATTTTACGTATGTCTCGATCGACGAGCACGGCCGTCCGCAGGAAGTCCGCTCGACCGAGACGCCGGTCGCGACCTAATCGCGCGCGGCTTTGCGTCCCATCTCACGAAGAGTTGCAGCTCGCCAAACGCGGCGCGGATGAGTCAACGCGTCGCGGCTTCGCCAACAACCAGTCATAAAACGGATGAGGTCCCGGCGTACCCATGAGCCCGTCGATTCGGGGTGGAAACCGGTTGATTTGCCCTGGGAACCAAAGGGCAGAGATGCCGTTATTTGCCCGCATTGAGGAATCTACGGGCCATGCCGGACAGCTACATCATTGAAGTGAACTCGGAAACCGCGGGCATCGTCGTTCGCGGCCAGGGCGGCTACTGCTTCTTCGCCTCGTCCCACCAATTCAATCGCCTCGAAGGCCAGCTCTTCCGCAACGCGCGCGAAGCCGAACGCGCCGCGCGCAAGCTGGTTAACGGCGATGTGAAAGAGGCGGCGTAAGGATCGTACTCGCTGTTACGGGACGCGCTGGCGGGGCGCGGCCTGAAATCGCGGTAGCGGATCACAGTTTTGTCGCGGAGCGCGACAGCAGCTTCCAGTCGTCGCCCTGCTTCAGCCAGTTCATCAGGATGTGAAGGCTGTTCGTCACTTTCTGTCCGCCGGTCATCATCTCGGCCAGCCAGTGGAAGCGCACGACCGCGGCGGGGCCGACGATCTTGATGGTTGGATTCTCGTATGTGATCGACAGGAACTCGGTCTTGCCATCGGTGGCGTTGGCGACGAAGGCCGCCTTGTCCTCTAGGAAGCCGCTGGAATGGCTGTAGCTTAAATCGTCCGCGCACAACGCGCCCAGCGCCTTCGGATCGGCCGCGATCTGGGCGAGGCGAAATGCCTCGACGTTCTTTGCCACCGCCTCGTGGTCCGTCATCATGTCCTCCGTCCTTGATCTTCTCGCCGCCATCGTCACCGCCGGTTCAAAGCCTCCTCGTCTTAAGCACGGCAAACAAAGGCCGCCTACGCCAACCCTTGCCACAGGGGGACGCTAAGTCGTCACATCACAATTTCGTCGCAGCGCGCGACAATAGTTTCCACTCGTCGCCCTGCTTCTGCCAGTTCATCAGGATGTGAAGATTGGTCGGCACTTTCTTCCCATCGGCCGCCATCTCCTGTTCCGCCATCCAGTGGAATCGCACGATCGCGGCGGGACCGACGACCTTGATCGTGGGATCCTTGTAGTCGATCGACAGGAATTTCGACTTGCCGTCGGTGGCGTTGGCGATGAAGGTCGCCTTGTCCTCGACCTTGCCGCTGGAATGGCTGTAGCTGAGATCGTCCCAGCACAACGCGCCGAGCGCCTTGGGATCGGCCGCGATCTGGGCGAGGCGGAAGGCCTCGACCTTTTTCGCCACCGCCTCTTCGTCTGCCGAAGCGGCAAGCGCGGGCGCGGAGAGCGCAAGCGTGGAGACGGCAAGAGCAGAAAGAGCCAGATCGCGTCGGTTGATCATCGTTTCCTCCTTATTGATCTTGCGAGGAGTGTTGGAGTCGCGCGCAGCTTTGTCGAGTGTCGCATTGTGGTCATGTGGATGCATCATTGCGCGTGAGAGAGCGTATTGATACGTCTTTCGCATTGATGCATCGCGGATGTGGGAAAGTAGAGAAATGATCGAGGCCATCGGCAGGGCGTTGTTGTTCGACATCGATGGCACGCTTGCCAACACCGATCCGCTGCATCTCAAGGCCTTCAACCAGGTGCTGGGGCCGCTGGGTCATGTGTTCGATCACGCACGCTTCTCCAGGGAGCTGCAGGGCTTCGCCAATGTCTCGATCGGCGAGCGCTTTTTGCCCGACGAAACGCCGGCGCGGCGTGCCGAGATCCTTGACGAGAAGGAAGAGGTCTTCCGAACGCTCGTGGCCGGGCAGATCGAGCCGTTGGCGGGGCTGATGGCGCTGCTGGACCGCGCGGATGCGGCCGGCATTCCCATGGTCGCCGTGACCAACGCGCCGCGGCTCAATGCCGAGCTGCTGCTTTCCGGCCTCGGCATCACGCATCGTTTCAGGGCGCTCGTGATCGGTGCCGAGCTGCCGCACGGCAAGCCGCATCCGCTACCCTATCAGGAGGGCCTGCGTTTCGTCGCTGCAAGCGCAGAGGCCTCGATCGCATTCGAGGACTCCCGCACCGGCGTGCAATCCGCCACGGCGGCCGGCATTCCGACCATCGGCCTCCGGACCAGCCTCAGCCATGCTGACCTGGTTGCGGCCGGCGCCATCGCATCCGCCAGCGCCTTCGACGATCCGCAGCTGCTCGCGCGTCTCGCGAGCGCCATGGCGTGGTGAGAAATGGGTTGGTGTGCGGCCGCATGGTTAACCTTGATCGCCGCGCGCATTGACCGACGGCGCGAACCGCCGCACCATGCTGCTTCCTGATTTGAGGCCCTTGCCGTGACCGGACTGACCCATCGCCAAGCCGAAATCCTCAACATCGCGCGAGCCTCGGGCCGTGTCATGGTCGAGGATCTCGCGCGCCGCTTCGAGGTCTCGGCGCAGACCATCCGCAAGGATCTCAACGACCTCTGCGAGCGGAGATCGCTGACCCGCATCCACGGCGGCGCCATCATCGCCTCCGGCGTCGAAAACCTCGCCTATGAGGCGAGGCGCTTCGTCGCCGCCGACGAGAAGAAGGCGATCGGAGCTGCGGCCGCCTCGCTGATCCCCAACGGCTGCTCGCTGTTCATCAACATCGGCACCACGACCGAGGAGGTCGCGAGCGCGCTGACCTCGCATGAGGATCTCCTTGTCATCACCAACAACCTCAACGTCGCGATGCTGCTCTACCGCCATCCCCGTATCGAAGTCGTCGTCGCCGGTGGCACGGTACGGCGCGCCGATGGCGCCGTGGTCGGTTCCACCGCGACGCAGCTGATCGGCCAGTTCAAGGTCGACTACGCCATCATCGGCGCGTCTGCGATCGACGAGGAGGGCGCGCTGCTCGATTTCGATTATCGCGAGGTGCAGGTCGCGCAAGCCATCATCGCCAACGCCCGCACCGTCATGCTGGTCGCGGATTCCACCAAGCTCCGCCGCAGCGCGCCGGTCCGCATCGCCCACATCACCCAGATCCAGACCTTCGTCACCGACCAGGAGCTGCCTGAGCGCCTCGCCACGATCTGCCACAGCAAAGGCATCGAGGT
The DNA here is from genome assembly GCF_018129985.1 of Bradyrhizobium sp. SZCCT0148. Taxonomy (GTDB): domain Bacteria; phylum Pseudomonadota; class Alphaproteobacteria; order Rhizobiales; family Xanthobacteraceae; genus Bradyrhizobium; species Bradyrhizobium japonicum_H. The sequence continues at coordinate 168,155 of NZ_JAFCKT010000008.1, read as the reverse complement.
GATGGCCGCGATGCCGAAGGGGGCAGACATCGATGATGCACCGGCCGAGGCGCAGGATGCGGCGCCGGAAGCCGCGCCGGTGGTCCGGCTGCGATAGCGGTCCGAAACGTTTTCCATCCATCTGTGGAACACCGCAGGCATCGGCGGATCATTCGCAAACCCGGCCGGCCAGCGCCATGCGAAGTCGGCCGTGTTCCTGCAACACGACGCCGGCGAGGTTCTTCGGCTGACCGCCAGCTCCGGTTGCCCATTTCTGCATCGCATTGCCCTGCAGAAAGTTCTGCTTTCACTTCCTTCCTCCTCTCTTTCGTCTTGCTTTCGTTTTACGGTGTGATCTAATCATAAACGAAAGTAACCGCCCGACGGAACGGGCGGTCGCCGGGGGATGCGTCTGTTGGATCGGATTTTCGACCTCGCCATCATTGGAGGCGGTGTTAATGGCTGCGGCATCGCGCGCGACGCGGTGGGCCGCGGCAACACGGTTTTCCTGTGCGAAATGAACGATTTGGCGAGCGGGACGTCGTCCTGGTCGACCAAGCTGGTCCATGGCGGCCTGCGCTATCTCGAATATTACGAGTTCCGCCTGGTTCGCGAGGCGCTGATCGAGCGCGAAATCCTCTGGGGGATCGGGCCCCACATCATCCGCCCCTTGCGTTTCGTATTGCCGCATCACGCCGGCCTGCGCCCGGCCTGGCTGCTGCGTCTCGGCCTGTTCCTCTATGACCACATCGGCGGCCGTCATTTGCTGCCCGCGACCCGCTCGGTCGATCTCCGGCGTGACGAGGTCGGCAAGCCGCTGATCCCGAACCGCTACTCCCGCGCCTTCGAATATTCCGACTGCTTCGTCGACGACGCCCGCCTCGTCGTGCTCAACGCGCGCGATGCCGCCGACAAGGGTGCCGAGATCCGCACCCGGACCCGCGCAACGGATATCAAGCAGTCCGACGGTCTCTGGACCGTGAGCATGGTCAACACGCTGACCGGTGAGCGCTCGCAGATCCAGGCAAAGGCTCTGGTCAATGCCGGCGGCCCGTGGGTCGAGGACGTGCTCGGCCGCGGCGCCGGCGTCAATGCGAAAGCCAAGGTGCGCCTGGTGCAGGGCTCGCACATCGTGGTCAGGAAGCTCTACGACCACGACCGCGCTTACATGTTCCAGAATGCCGACGGCCGCATCATCTTCGTGATCCCGTACCAGGACGATTTCACCCTGATCGGCACCACCGACCGCGATTATGACGGCGATCCCGCCAAGGTGAAGGCGACGCCGGAGGAGATCCAGTATCTCTGCACCGCGGCGAGCGAATATCTGGCGAAGCCCGTGACTCCGGACGACGTGGTCTGGACCTATTCCGGTGTGCGGCCGCTCTACGACGACGGCGCCAGCGAAGCCAAGGCCGCGACGCGGGACTACGTGTTCGAGCTCGATACGCCCGGCGGCGTGCCGCTGCTGTCGATCTATGGCGGCAAGATCACCACCTATCGCCGCCTCGCCGAGGAGGCGCTGGAGCGGCTCGCGCCCTATCTTCGCAGCGCAAAAGCGCGAGAGGGCTGGACCGGGAAATCGCCGCTGCCCGGCGGCGACATGAATGTCTCCGACGTCGACGGCCTGATCGCCGAGCTGCAGCGCGGCTATCCGTTCCTCAGCCACGAGCACGCCCGGCGGCTCGCGCGTGCCTATGGCACCAAGGCCATCAAGCTGCTCGGCGACGCCAAATCATCGGCCGATCTCGGCCAGGCCTTTGGTGCGACCTTGACCGAGCGCGAGGTCCGCTACCTCATGGCCAATGAATGGGCCATGACCGCCGAAGACGTCGTCTGGCGCCGTTCCAAGCTCGGCCTGCGACTATCTGCCGACGAGATTGCTGCGCTTGACGACTGGATTGCAACCCACGCTGTGCCGCAAAGTCCCCTGCTGGAAGCGGGAGGACACTCATGACCGTGACACTCGATCACGTGACCCGGGCCGTCGACGGTGTCGAGCACATCCGCGACGTCTCGCTGACGCTCGAGAGCGGTACCCTGAACGTGCTGCTCGGGCCGACGCTGTCCGGCAAGACCTCGATCATGCGGCTGCTCGCCGGGCTCGACAAGCCGACATCGGGCAAGGTGCTGGTCAACGGCAAGGACGTCACCGGCGTCGACGTGCGCAAGCGTTCGGTCGCGATGGTCTATCAGCAGTTCATCAATTATCCCTCGTTGACGGTGTACGAGAACATCGCCTCGCCGCTGCGCGTGCAGGGCAAGCCGCGTGACGAGATCGAGACGCGCGTGGCGGAGGCCGCAAGGCTGCTCCGGCTCGAGCCGTTCCTCAAGAGGACGCCGCTTCAGCTCTCCGGCGGCCAGCAGCAGCGCACCGCGATGGCGCGCGCGCTGGTGAAGGGCGCCGATCTCGTGCTGCTCGACGAGCCGCTCGCCAATCTCGACTACAAGCTTCGCGAGGAGCTGCGTGCCGAGCTGCCGCGCATCTTCGAGGCCTCGGGCGCGATCTTCGTCTATGCCACCACCGAGCCCACCGAGGCATTGCTGCTCGGAGGCAACACGGTGTGCATGTGGGAAGGCCGGGCGCTCCAGATCGGCGAGACGCCGAGCGTCTACCGCCGGCCGCAGACGCTGCGCGTCGCGCAGGTGTTCTCGGACCCGCCGCTCAACCTCGTCGGCATCGAGAAGAAGAACGGCTCGGTGCAATATGCGGGAGGTATCGCTGCGCCGGCCTCGGGTCTCTATTCGTCGCTGGCCGATGGTGCCTATCGCGTCGGCTTCCGGGCGCATCAGCTTGCGCTGGCCAATGGCGAGGCCGACCGGCACGCCTTCCATGCCACGGTCACGGTGACCGAGATCACCGGTTCGGAGAGTTTCGTGCATCTGACCCGCGACGGATCGAACTGGGTGGCGGTGCTGCACGGCGTGCACGAATTCGAGCCCGGCCAGACGCTCGATGCCGTGCTCGATCCCAATGATGTCTTTGTGTTTGATGCCGCTGACCGATTGGTCGCGGCACCAAGCTCGTGAGGGAGATGCGCCATGGCCCGCATTGACCTCGTCGATCTCGCCCACTCCTACGGAGGCAACGACGCGCCGCAGGAGAGCTTTGCGCTGAAGCCGGTGACCATGACCTGGCGCCAGGGCGGCGCCTATGCGCTGCTGGGGCCATCCGGCTGCGGCAAGACCACGCTCTTGAACGTCATCTCCGGCATCATCACGCCGTCGCGGGGAAAAATCCTGTTCGACGGCGAGGACATCACACCGCTGTCAACCCAGAAGCGCAACATCGCCCAGGTGTTCCAATTCCCGGTGATTTACGACACCATGACGGTGGGGCAGAACCTGGCGTTTCCGCTGAAGAACCGCGGCGTGCCGAAGGCGGAGATCGACAAGCGCGTCGCCGAGATCGGCCGCCTGCTCGACCTCGAACCCTATTTGAATCGCAAGGCGACGCGGCTTACGGCCGATGCCAAGCAGAAGATTTCGCTCGGCCGTGGTCTCGTCCGCTCCGACGTCGCCGCCGTGCTGTTCGACGAGCCGCTGACCGTGATCGATCCCGAGTTGAAATGGCAGCTGCGCTCCAAGCTGAAGGCCCTGCATCGCGAGCTCGACCTCACGATGATCTACGTCACCCACGACCAGACCGAGGCGCTGACCTTCGCCGATACCGTCGTCGTCATGCATGATGGCCGCGTGGTGCAGAGCGGCACACCGGCCGAGCTGTTCGACAAGCCGGCGCACACATTTGTGGGCTATTTCATCGGCTCGCCAGGCATGAACATCATTCCGGCCGAGGTGAGAGGCCGAGAGGCCAAGGTCGACGGCCACGTCATCGCGCTCGGCCGCAGCTATGACCAACTGCCGGCGGGGGCGAAGATCGAGATCGGCGTGCGGCCGGAATTCGTTGACGTGGTCGCGCCGACGCCCGGTCTGCTCACCGCAAAAATCGAGCGGATCGACGATCTCGGCCGCATTCGCTTCGCGCGCACGCGCCTTGGAGACGCCAAGCTCGCGGCCCGCGCGCCGGCGGGCTTCACCAGCTCCGACGGCACCGCCGGGCTGAGATTCGACCCGTCGCATATCCACGTCTATGCCGACAGCCTTCTGGTGGAGGGGGCCGCCTGATGGACAAGACCGTCAACCAAAAAGCCTGGTTCCTGGTGCTGCCAGTGTTCCTGGTCGTCGCCTTCTCGGCGGTGCTGCCGCTGATGACGGTGGTGAACTATTCGATGCAGGACACGTTCGGCAACAACCAGTTCTTCTGGAACGGCGTCGGATGGTTCAAGGAGCTGCTCGATCCCTCGACCGACCTCGGTGGCCGCTTCCTCGCCTCGCTCGGCCGCAATCTGTTCTTCTCTATGGTGATCCTCGCCATCGAGGTGCCGCTCGGCATCGTCGTCGCGCTGTCGATGCCGCGTCAGGGCTGGACCGTCGCCGCTTGCCTCGTGATCCTCGCACTGCCGCTGCTGATTCCGTGGAACGTGGTCGGCACGATCTGGCAGATCTTCGGCCGCCCCGATATCGGTCTGATGGGCTACGTGCTGAACGCCGCGGGTATCGACTACAATTACGTCTCCAATGACATCGACGCCTGGGTCACCGTCATCGTGATGGACGTCTGGCACTGGACCAGCCTCGTTGCGCTGCTCTGCTATGCCGGCCTGAAGTCGATTCCCGAGGCCTATTACCAGGCCGCGCAGATCGATGGTGCGTCGCGCTGGGCCGTGTTCAAGGCGATCCAGCTGCCCAAGATGAACCGCGTGCTGCTGATCGCGGTGCTGCTGCGCTTCATGGACAGCTTCATGATCTACACCGAGCCGTTCGTCGTCACCGGCGGCGGTCCCGGAAACTCCACGACTTTCGTGTCGATCGAGCTGGTCAAGATCGCGCTCGGTCAGTTCGACCTCGGCAAGGCCGCGGCGCTGTCGCTGGTCTACAATCTCATCATTCTGATCGTCTGCTGGATCTTCTACACCGTCATGACCAATGCCGGCGCCGAGCGGAAGCACCAGGAAGGAGCCGCGTGATGCATTCGATTCCCGGCCGTCGCCTCATCATGGGGCTGTTCCTGATCTTCCTGCTTCTGCCGATCTACTGGCTCGTCAACATGAGCTTCAAGACCAATGCCGAGATCGTCTCGACGATGACGCTTTGGCCGCATGCGCCGACGCTGCAGCATTACAAGCGCATCTTCACCGACGAGAGCTGGTATTCCGGCTACATCAACTCGCTGGAATACGTCGTCCTCAACACCATCATCTCGATCTCGGTAGCGCTACCGGCGGCCTACGCCTTCTCGCGCTACCGCTTCCTCGGCGACAAGCACCTGTTCTTCTGGCTGCTGTCGAACCGCATGGCGCCGGCGGCGGTCTATGCGCTGCCGTTCTTCAACCTCTATTCGGCGATCGGTCTGTTCGATACGCCCTGGGCGGTGGCGCTCGCGCACTGCATCTTCAACGTTCCCTTGGCGGTGTGGATCCTCGAAGGCTTCGTCTCCGGCGTGCCGCGCGAGATCGACGAGACGGCCTTCCTCGACGGCTATTCCTTCCCGCGCTTCTTCATCAAGATTCTGGTGCCGCTGATCGCGAGCGGCATCGGCGTCGCCGCCTTCTTCTGCTTCATGTTCTCGTGGGTCGAGCTCCTGCTCGCGCGCACGCTGACTTCGGTATCGGCCAAGCCGATCGCCGCGATCATGACGCGCACGGTGTCGGCGGCCGGCATGGACTGGGGCCTGTTGGCTGCCGCCGGCGTGCTCACCATCATTCCGGGCGCGCTCGTGATCTGGTTCGTCCGCAATTACATCGCGAGCGGTTTCGCGCTCGGTCGCGTCTGAAAGGGAGGCTCTCATGGAATCGATCGCATGGATGGCCTGGACGCTGCCGACGGCGATCTTCTTCGCCGCGCTCGCCTGCACGCTCGCGGCCATGACTTACCTCGCCGCGGTCTATCCCGAAGCCGAGCGCGTCGGTGTGCTGCGCATCCCCACCACGCGCGGCGACCGCCTGTTCATTTCGCTGATCACAGCGGCCGTGATTCATCTGCTCTGGATCGGACTCGTCGGCACCGATGCGATCGCGACGCTGCCGATGGGAGAGGAAGGTTTTGAGATTTCGAGCCTGTGGCTCGCATCAGGAATTTCGCTGGCCACGGCCGTGCTCATTTTCCGCACGGTCTGAAGCTCGCGAAGGAACGGCCAGATCCGGGGGCAATCCGGGTCTGTATAAAAGTTTGTCGCTGCAACGGAGGAACAACATGCGACAGTTTAGGAGAAGGGAACGTCCATTGACCAAGAATAACTTGCTGACCATGTCCAGCGCCGCCGCGCTCATTGCGGTGTCGCTCGCCGTCTCGGCGCCGGTCCGCGCCGCCGACGACGCCGCGATCCAGAAGTGGATTGCGGAATTCCAGCCCTCGACGCTGTCGAAGGAAGACCAGAAGAAGGAACTTGAGTGGTTCGCCAAGGCTGCCGAACCGTTCAAGGGCATGGAGATCAACGTCGTCTCCGAGACGATCACGACCCACGAATACGAGGCGCAGACGCTGGCGAAAGCGTTCTCCGAACTCACCGGGATCAAGCTCAAGCACGACCTCATCCAGGAAGGTGACGTCGTCGAGAAGCTGCAGACCCAGATGCAGTCGGGCAAGAACGTCTATGACGGCTGGATCAACGATAGCGACCTGATCGGCACGCACTTCCGCTACGGCCAGACCGTCGCGCTGTCGGACTACATGACCGGCGAGGGCAAGGACGTTACCGACCCCATGCTGGACGTCAACGACTTCATCGGCAAGTCGTTCGGCACCGCGCCGGACGGCAAGCTGTATCAGTTGCCGGACCAGCAGTTCGCGAACCTGTATTGGTTCCGCTACGACTGGTTCACCAACCCCGACTACAAGGCCAAGTTCAAGGCCAAGTATGGCTACGAGCTGGGCGTGCCCGTGAACTGGTCGGCCTATGAGGACATCGCCGAGTTCTTCACCAACGACATCAAGGAGATCAACGGCGTCAAGGTCTACGGCCATATGGACTATGGCAAGAAGGACCCCTCGCTCGGATGGCGCTTCACCGACGCCTGGCTGTCGATGGCCGGCAACGGCGACAAGGGCATTCCGAACGGTCTGCCGGTCGACGAGTGGGGCATCCGCATGGAAGGTTGCCGTCCGGTCGGCTCCTCGGTCGAGCGTGGTGGCGACACCAACGGTCCGGCCGCGGTCTACTCGATCACCAAGTACCTCGAGTGGATGAAGAAGTATGCTCCGCCGCAGGCCCAGGGCATGACCTTCTCCGAGTCGGGTCCGGTGCCGGCGCAGGGCAATATCGCCCAGCAGATGTTCTGGTACACCGCCTTCACTGCCGACATGGTGAAGCCGGGCATCGCCGTGATGAACGCGGACGGTACGCCGAAGTGGCGTATGGCTCCGTCGCCGCACGGCGCGTACTGGAAGGAAGGCATGAAGCTCGGTTACCAGGACGCCGGCTCGCTCACGCTGTTGAAGTCGACCCCGGCGGACCGCCGCAAGGCGGCTTGGCTCTATCTCCAGTTCATCGTTTCCAAGACGGTGTCGCTGAAGAAGAGCCATGTCGGTCTCACCTTCATCCGTGAATCCGACATCTGGGACAAGTCGTTCACCGAGCGTGCGCCGAAGCTCGGCGGCCTGATCGAGTTCTACCGCTCGCCCGCGCGCGTGCAGTGGACCCCGACCGGCAACAACGTGCCCGACTATCCGAAGCTCGCGCAGCTGTGGTGGCAGAACATCGGCGATGCGTCGTCCGGTGCGAAGACGCCGCAGGCCGCGATGGACTCGCTCGCCGCCGCTCAGGACTCGGTCATGGAGCGTCTGGAGAAGTCCAACGTGCAGGGCGCCTGTGGCCCGAAGCTGCACAAGAAGGAGTCGGCCGAGTACTGGTACGCCAAGGCCCAGAAGGACGGCACCATCGCCCCGCAGCGCAAGCTCGCCAACGAAAAGCCGAAGGGCGAGACGGTCGACTACGACACCCTGATCAAGTCGTGGCCGGCCCAGCCCCCGAAGCGGGCGGAAGCAAAGTAGACGGCGCTTAACGCCATAAATTGCGAAAGGCCGGGAGCGATCCCGGCCTTTTTTGCATGCATGTCGCGGCGACTTTTGGCGCGCCCGTCCGCATACTGTCATCGCCCGCGAAAGCGGCAGTCCAGTATTCCGAGACGATTGCGATTGAACCGATAGGCCGCGGCGTACTGGATGCTCCGCGAGCATGACAGTTGCGCGTGTGGTTCACTCCGCCGGCTGGGCCGCCAGCGTCGGGTAATCCGTGTAACCCTTGGCCCCGCCGCCGTAGAACGTGTTCTTGTCCCAGTCGTTCAGCGGCGCACCCGCCTTCAGCCGTTCGACCAGATCGGGATTGGAGATGAACGGCTTGCCGAAGGCGATGAGGTCGGCCGCATTGGCGTCGAGCACCTTGGTGGCGAGATCGAAATCATAGCCGTTGTTGGCGATGTAGGCGCCGGCGAAGCGCTTGCGCAAGCTCGCGTAGTCGAACGGCGCGATGTCGCGCGGCCCGCCCGTGGCGCCCTCGACGACGTGGAGATAGACCAGCTTGAGCGCGGCCAGGCCATCGACGATGTGGTCGTAAAGCGCCTGCGGGTTGGAATCCGAGATGTCGTTCGCCGGCGTCACCGGCGAGATGCGGATGCCGGTGCGGTCGGCGCCGGCCTCGGCCGCGACGGCCTTGGAGACCTCCAGCATCAGCTTCGCGCGGTTCTCGATGGATCCGCCATAGGCGTCGGTGCGCTTGTTGGCGCCGTCCTTGGCGAACTGCTCAAGCAGATAGCCGTTGGCGCCATGGATCTCGACGCCGTCGAAGCCGGCCTCCAGCGCGTTCTTCGTGGCGCGCCTGAAATCGTCGATGATCCCGGGAATTTCGGAGAGCTCGAGCGCCCGGGGCTCGGAGACGTCGGCGAAGCCGCCGTTCACGAAAGTCTTGCCCTTGGCGCGGATCGCGCTGGGCGCCACGGGAGCTGCCCCATTGGCCTGCAGGTCGACATGCGAGATACGGCCGACATGCCAGAGCTGGATGTAGATCTTGCCGCCGCGCTCATGGACGCGGTCGGTGACCTTGCGCCAGCCGGCGACCTGGTCCTTGGAATAGATGCCGGGGGTGTCTTGGTAGCCCTGGCCCTGTTGGGAAACCTGGCTTGCTTCGGTGATCAGGAGGCCTGCGGAGGCGCGCTGGCCGTAATAGTCGGCCGCAAGCGCGCCGGGCACGAACGTGCCGGGCACGGCGCGGTTGCGCGTCAGCGGAGCCATTACGAGGCGATTGGCCAGCGTGATCGGGCCGAGCTTGTAGGTCTCAAACAATTTGGTCGGACGGCTCATGGGAAATGCTTCCAGGCGGTGAGAGGTCACGAACACTTGTGCATCGCGGCATCCAGCGCAAGAGATGAGCCATACGGAAAGTGCAGGCGAGCTGCGCGGCAGGGACCACGTAGCATAATTGATGTGCAATTCCGGTCGCGGCAGCTGATTCCGGCTGCCGCGACCGTGCGATTTTCCAAAATCAGTTTGCGCCCAGGAAATCGCGCTTGCCGATCTCGACGCCGTTGTGGCGCAAAATGCCGTGGGCGGTCGCGGCATGGAAATAGAAGTTCGGCAGCGAGAACGCGCTCAGGAATTGCTGGCCCTTCATCGTGGTGGTTTTGTCGGGGCCCGACGGGAAGGTGACGTCCTTGGTCTCGGCACCCTCGAACTGCTCGGGTTTGAACGACTTCACATAGTCGATGGTCTTCGCCAGCCGCTGCTTCAATTCCGCAAAGCTGGTCTCGGTGTCGGGCGTCGACAGCACGTCGCTGTGGGTCAATCGCGCGCAGCCCTTGGTGGCGAAATCGCTGACGAGTTGGACCTGGCGCGACAGCGGCAGCATGTCCGGAAACAGGCGGGAGTTGAGCAGGACGCTGGGGTCGATCTTCTTGGCCGCGCAATGCGCCTCGGCTTTGGTGAGCAGGCCGGTCAGGCTGTTCAGCATTTGCAAATAGGCAGGGACGACGGCGTCGTAGAAGGACATGTGATGCTCGCTCTCGTGTGGGAAATCTCAGGAGAAAACCTGAGCCACTCACATGGGAGCCTCATGGAAAAATACAATCGCGACAGCGGCTTGTGCGGTGCGAAAATTCTACGATGCTGTCATCGCGGCCACACCCTCGCTGTCGCAGCCACGCTCTCCGCTGTCATCGTCCGGCTTGACCGGGGCAGCACTCCGCGACGACTGTGATCGAACCGAAACGCCGCGGCGTCTGGATTCCCCACCTTCGCGAGCAATGACGACGGTTTCACGGTTCACCGCACCGACGCCGCCGGCTGCGCCTGTGCGGTGCCGCCACGCATCCGCGCCAAAAGCTCGGCGGTCGGCCAGGAATCCGCAGGCAGGCCATACTTGATCTGCATCGCCTTCACCGCCGCCCGGCTCTGCTGGCCCAGCACGCCGTCGACCTTGCCGACGTTGAAGCCGGCGCGCACCAGGAGCTGCTGCAATTCCTTAAGCTCGTGGAACGGCAGTTGCGCAACCGGTTGGGCCGGCTTGCGCATGGGGGCGGCGCCCGCGATGCGCGAGGCGAGATAGCCCGCCGTGGTCGAATAGATCAGCGAGTTATTCCACTCGGTGTAAGCGGCGAAATTCGCATAGGCCATGAAGGCCGGCCCAAAGCGCCCCATCGGCAGCAGCACGGAGGCCGCGAGATTGTCGCTCGGCAAGGGACGGCCGTCGGGATAGGTCACGCCTAACTGCGCCCATGTCGAGCGCGGCTCTCGCACCGTGAGATCGGTCCTCTCCCACGGCAGATTTTGCGGCACCTTGATCTCTTCCAGCCACGGCTCGCCGCGCCGCCACTTCAGGCCGTTGGCGATGTAGTTCGCGGTCGAGCCGATCACGTCGGCCGGCGAGCGTAACAGGTCGCGCCGTCCGTCGCCGTCGTAGTCGACGGCGTAGTTGACGTAATGCACGGGCAGGAACTGGGTCTGGCCGAGCTCGCCGGCCCAGGAGCCGATCATCTCGTCGGGATGCAGATCGCCGCGGTCGATGATCTTCAGCGCAGCGATGGTCTCGCCCACGAACATCTCCGAGCGGCGGCAGTCATAGGCGAGCGACACCAGCGATTTCAGCGTCGGCAGATTGCCCATGTTGGCGCCGAAGTCGCTCTCCAGACCCCAGAACGCGGCGATCACCGCCGGCGGCACGCCATATTCCTTTTCCGCGCGCGCGAAAGCGGCCGCGTGTTGCTTGATGTGCTGCTGCCCATTCTGCATGCGATAGGGCGCCGCCATGCGGCCGGCGAATTCGGTGAAGAGCTGGCCGAACACGCGCTGGCCGCGGTCGCGGTTGACGATGCCCTGGTCGTAGACGAGATAGGGCGAAGCTTCCGCAATCGTCCGCTGCGACACGCCGGCGGCCACAGCCTGCTGCTTCACGTCGGCCAGGAAGCGATCGAAGCTCGCGCCATTGTGGCATGAGGCGGCGCGGGGGGAGGGCGCGGTTGCCTTCGGCGTCACGGGCCTTGCGGGTGGCGGCTGGAGCTGGGCGGAGGCAGGTAAGCAGAACGCAGCGAAAGCAACGGCCGCGATCGCGAGTCGGGTCTGGAGCATGGAGTTTCCGGCGGGGAGGGACGCTTGGATTCTGGAGAAAGCTTAATGGAAGTGCGGTACGCAAACCAGTGCCGCGGCTCCGCGACGCACCCGGAAACCTTGCACTCCGGCCGGTGTCATCCCTACCTCATGCGTGCCGGCCTCGGACGCCTCTAGCGGCCCGCGGCCGCCCCAGGAGACGGCCATGAACTATCTTCGTACCGCAATGCTGCTCGCAGGCCTCACCGCCCTGTTCATGGGCGTCGGCTATCTGATCGGTGGCGCCTCCGGTGCCATGATCGCACTCGTCATTGCCGCGGCAACCAATCTCTTCACCTACTGGAACTCCGATCGCATGGTGCTCTCGATGTACGGCGCCCATGAGGTCGATCGTTCGACCGCGCCGGAGCTGGTCGGGCTGGTCGCAGAACTTGCGGGCCGGGCAGGCCTGCCGATGCCGCGGGTGTTCCTGATGGACGAGGCACAGCCGAACGCGTTCGCGACCGGACGAAACCCGCAAAATGCCGCGGTGGCCGTCACCACCGGCCTGATGCGCCAGCTCAGCCGCGAGGAGCTCGCCGGCGTCATCGCGCACGAGCTCGCCCACATCAAGAACCACGACACGCTGCTGATGACGATCACTGCGACCATCGCCGGCGCGATCTCGATGCTGGCGCAGTTCGGCATGTTCTTTGGCGGCAATCGCGAGAACAACAATGGTCTCGGCATCGTCGGCTCGATCCTGATGATGATCCTCGCTCCGCTCGGCGCGATGCTGGTGCAGATGGCGATCAGCCGCACCCGCGAATATGCGGCGGACAATCTCGGTGCGCGCATTGCAGGGCAGCCGATGTGGCTGGCTTCCGCGCTGGTCAAGATCGAGGGGGCCGCGCATCAGGTGACGAATATCGAGGCCGAGCGAAACCCAGCGACCGCGCACATGTTCATCATCAATCCGCTGTCGGGCCATGGCGTCGACAATCTGTTCGCCACCCATCCCTCGACGCAGAACCGCATCGCGGCGCTTCAGCAGCTCGCGGCGGAGCTCGGTGGGCGGGCGGCGCCGTCACTCGGCGCCAACGAGAACTATCCGCCGCGCAGCCCCTGGGGACGCTCGTCCTCGCGTGGTCCTTCACGCGGCCCCTGGGGCTGATACGGAGCCCGGCAATTTGCGGCTGGTTTTGTGACCTGGCGCACACAGGATGGTCGGAGCCGGTGCTAACACCCGGGCGAAACACTTCCTTCGAAAGGGGATGCGTGACCGGCCCGCTGCCGGTCACCGTCGAAGATGACCAGAGCTGCCGTACCATTGCTGATCGTCCTGTGCGTGCTTGTCGGCCTGTCCACCCACATGGTCGTCAACTGCGGCGACGAGGACGATTCCGACATCTGCTCGGCCGTGATCGGCTTCTCGCCGCTGCGCGGTTCGTTGATCGCCTTTGCCTATGAGGGGCGTGGACGGATCGCGCTGCGCCATGGCGACTTCAGGCGGGCGGCCGCCGATTTCGACGAGGCCATTCACCTCAATCCCAACCGCGCCTCGCTCTATCGCGACCGCGCGCTCGCGCGCCGGCTGAACGGCGACCTCGAGCTCGCCATTGCCGACTATGACGAGGCGATCGCGCATGATCCCAAGCTCGCGGCGCCCTATCACCAGCGAGGTCTCGCGCTCGCCGCCACCGGCGACCTCGATCGCGCCATCCTGAGCTACAACACGGCGATCCGCCTCGACCCCTCGGATGCGCAGGCCCGGCTCGACCGTGGCATGGCGTTCCTCGCCCGTGGCCAGGCCGACGACGCGCGCGCCGATTTCGAGGCGGCGCTGGCGCTGCCAACGGGCAAGGACGGCCACGCGCGCGAAGCCGCGCGCGCCAAGCTCGCCGAACTGGCGAGCGCCGAGCCGGCCCGGTAACGATCGGCAAAGCCACGTTCGCCGCCTTCTCCCGCACGGGGCGGAAGAGCACCTCGCGCTACTTGGCCTTCTTCGCTTTCGCCGTCTTCGCCTTGGCTTTCTTTTCAGGCTTGGCCTTGGCCTGCTTCTCGACCTTCACCGCAATCGGGGCGCTGGCGGCGAGCCGCATTGATCGTGCGTAGCTGTCGGCGACGTTGTCGGCGGACATCTGCAGGCGCTTGGCGGCGGCGGTGGCCTGCTCCATTGTGGCCTTGGCCATCATCTTGAAGCGCTCGCCGGTCTCTTTGCCCTTGGCCTTGGCCGCCAGGCCGTTGAAGCGATCCCGCCGCTCCTTGGCGCGGGTCATCAGGCCCGTATGCAGCTGTCTGGCCAGTTGCCGGATCACGACATCCAGGTCGGCGTCCGCCATGTTCTTCTATCCCCTTGAAAACAGTATCGATGCGCGCGGGACTATGCAGATCGGGCCGCCGCTTGGCAATTCCCGGCCGGGCGTCATCCGCAGCTTCCGGTCATCAAAACAAAAAAGCCGCGCATTTCGCGCGGCTCTTTGGTTGATCTCGCCGAGGCAGCTCTACGCTTGCCTCACTTCAAAGAGGCGACGGGGCCGCTTGCCGCCGCCGGCTCCGGGTCGAAGCCGAACACGCCGACCAGATATTTGTAGTAGTCCGGCATCTTCTCCTTGAGCGTCTCGCGCGATTTCGGATCGTGGAATTCGCTTTTCCCGGCCAGGAAGATGCTGGCGGTCACGGCAAAGAATTCCATGGGATTCTTCAGCGCGTAGGATTCCTTGGGTAGCAGATCCTTGGACTTGGCGAGGGCGAAGTAGGCGATCACGCCCTTGTTCGCGTAGCCATCAGGCAACAGGCGCGCATGATAGGCGTGCAGCAATTCATGCAGCAGCACGGCTTCCTTTTCGTAGCGCATCATGTCCGGCCGCAGCATGATCACGCCGAGGCCGGAATCGACCGCGAGGTCGACGGCATTCGGATTGCTCCAGCGCTGCTTGCTGGGGTCCCAGACCGTCAGCGTCCGGGGGGCGTTGCGCTGGATGTCGGGCGTGACCCGGCCGTAACAGGCGGTCGCGGCGCCTTCGTCGAGACAGGCGAGCTCGCTGGCAACGATCGGGACGGTATGGAAGAAGCGCAGCACGCGCGGCGAGAGGCCGACACCTTCGACGACGTCGATCTGGCTCTTCAGATTCGCGGTGAGCTTGTCGACGTCCTTCCGGTCGGAGTTCTCCGTCAGGTCGAACATGTAGCCGCGGTAGCTCTGGAAGCCGGGCGGCAATGGCTGGGCCGCGCCGGCGGTCTCGGGAGAGCCGGCTCGGGATGGACTGGCGAAAAGCGCGCCGACGATGGTTGCGGTCAGCAGCAACGCAATGCGCATGATGAACCCCCTGATCTCACTTCGCCCGGCAGGATAGGCCACCGTTGTTTGCGAAAAGTGAGTGGGGCGAGACTATGGCACCGATGTTGAGGCGTGCTTAATCGGTGGTTGCAGATCGCGGCAGGGAATTAGGGCGGGATTAACCACAGTGCCGGTGTCGGCCCGCCCCGGCTGCGCCCTCGCACAAAGCCGCAGGTGGCGCAGCTTCGTTTGCGAAGGTCTGCTCAGTAATCATAGCCGGGACGGCCGGGATAGTATTGCCGATTGCAGGTCCTGCGACCGCGGTCATAGGCAGCAGCATCGCCCCGGGAGAGCGCGCTGACATATTTAAGACAGCGCACGTAATTGTCATTGCCGAGCCAATCGAGGCTGCCGGCAGCCGCAGAGGTCAGTTGGGCGGAGCCACCGAGCGTCACGATAGCGACGAGGGCGGAGCAGATCGAAAACGTGGCGGTCTTCATGTTCGTAATCCCTCTCGGCTGCCCGATGCGGGCGGCATGGTTGCAAGCATGCACCAGCCTGCGCTGAACAACTGTGCTGGCGGTCACTCAGGGCCGCCGCATCACCGGCGCGCTCTGAGATGACTTCCCCCTCACAGCTCCCTTGCATTCGAGAACGCGAACGAACTCACCCGCCGTGTCGTCTCGTCCAAAATCAGCGTGCGCGTGATCGGCGGTTCGGCGCGCTGGGCGCAGTTCTCGCGCTCGCAGAGGCGGCAGTTGACGCCGATCGGGGTGCCCTCGGTCTTCTCGACGTCCATGCCGGCGGCGTAAACGAGGCGTGAGGCATGGCGGATTTCGCAGCCGAGGCCGATGGCGAAGCGCGGTTGCGGCAGCGGGTGCGGTGCGACCGGGCGGCGCACCATCTGCGCGATCGAGAAATAGCGCGTGCCGTCGGAGAGCTCGATCACCTGTTTCAGCAGGCGATCGGGCGTGTCGAAGGTCGAGTGCACGTTCCACAGCGGGCAGGTGCCGCCGAACTTCGAGAACGGGAAGGTGCCCGAGGAAAAGCGCTTCGAGACGTTGCCGGCATTGTCGACACGGAGCAGGAAGAACGGAATGCCGCGCGCGTTGGGTCGCTGCAGGGTGGTGAGGCGGTGGCAGACCTGCTCGAAGCCGGAATTGAACCGCTGCGCCAGCACGTGGATGTCATAGTTCAGCGCTTCGGCCGCGGCGAGGAAAGCGGGGTAGGGCATCATCACGGCGGCTGCAAAGTAGTTGCCGAGGGTGATGCGGAACAACCGTCGCGGGGTATCGTCGAGCGGTCCGGCGCGGCCGATGATGGCCTCCAGCTGCTGGGCGCATTCGCCCAGACCGAGCTGGAAGGCCAGCTGGAACGCGCGGCCGGGTGGATCGACCAGCTCGGAGATCAGGAGCTGGCGGCGATGGCGATCGAAACGCCGCAGCGTCTCGCGCATCACGTCGACAGGCATGATGCGGGTCTGGACCGAATGCTTTTCGCGCAGGCGCGCGGCCAGCGCCGCGTAGAGCCCTTCGGCCGGCACGTTCAGTTCGTCGCGCAAGGCTTCCGCGGCCTGCTCCAGCTCCGGAAAATAGTTGCGGTTGGCCTCGATCAGCTCGCGCACGCGCTCGACCGGATTGGCCTCGTAGCGCGTGCCGACGTCGCGGTCGGCCATCTGGGCCGCCGCCATCGTCTCGCCCTGGCGCGCCTCGGTATAGGCGGCGTAGAGCCGCTGCAGGGCATGGGTGACGCCGGGGCATAGCTCGGCGAGGTCACGCAGCTCCTGTTTCGGCACGTCGATCTGGCGGAACAGCGGATCGGAGAAGATCTCGTTGAGCTCGGCGAAGAATCGGTCCTCGTCGGCGGTGGCGAGGTCGCGCAGGTCGAGGTCGTAGGTCTCGGCCAGCCGCAGCAGGATCTGGGCGGTCACCGGGCGCTGGTTGCGCTCGATCAGGTTGATATAGCTCGGCGAGATCCCGAGCCCTTCGGCGATCTGGGTCTGTGACAGCCCCAACTGCTGCCGGATCCTCCGGAAGCGCGGGCCGACAAACAGTTTCTTCCCTGACACGGCGGGCATTTTCAGCTCTCCAGACCCATTAAGGACAGTCTTTCTGCCCTATATTTTTTACAAAAATTACAAAATAACATCTAATACATGTTCTGATGTTACATGACATCACCAATAAGAAACAAGCCATCTGTACGAAGTTTCCGTTTTGGCGTTTAGCTCCTGACACGCATCTCGCAATGCACTGTCAAGAATGTCGATGGCTAGCCATCGCCATCGTCAGCAAAAGGATCAGGCAGATGAACTACCAGCCCCGCGGCCTCAGCACCCTCCAGGGCCCGTCCTCCTATCTGGATGAGGTCAAGGCGGCCCAGGCGCTCCTCGACACCCAGCCGACCTGGAACGGGGTGACGGCCGAGCATGTCGCGCGCATGCGCCTGCAGAACCGTTTCAAGACCGGCCTCGACGTCGCCCGCTACACCGCGGCGCTGATGCGGGCCGACATGGCGGCCTATGACAAGGATCCGACCAAGTACACCCAATCGCTGGGCTGCTGGCACGGCTTCATCGCCCAGCAGAAGCTGATCTCGGTCAAGAAGCACTTCGGCGGCAAGACCGATCGCACCTACCTGTATCTCTCGGGCTGGATGATCGCGGCGCTGCGCTCCGAGTTCGGACCGCTGCCCGACCAGTCCATGCACGAGAAGACTTCGGTGCCGGCGCTGATCGAGGAGCTCTACACCTTCCTGCGTCAGGCGGATTCCCGTGAGCTCAACGACATCTTCCGCCTGCTCGACAAGGCCCGCAAGGAAGGCGACAAGACCCGCGAGCAGGAGCTGATCGCCAAGATCGACAACTTCCAGACCCATGTCGTCCCCGTCATCGCCGACATCGACGCCGGCTTCGGCAACGCGGAAGCGACCTATCTGCTCGCCAAGAAGATGATCGAGGCGGGTGCCTGCGCGCTGCAGATCGAGAACCAGGTTTCGGACGAGAAGCAGTGCGGTCACCAGGACGGCAAGGTCACCGTGCCGCATGAAGTCTTCATCGCGAAGATCCGCGCCTGCCGCCACGCCTTCCTCGAGCTCGGCGTTGAAGACGGCGTCATCGTGACCCGCACCGACTCGCTCGGCGCCGGCCTGACCCAGCAGATCGCGGTCAGCCACAAGCCCGGTGACATCGGCGACCAGTACAACAGCTTCCTCGATTGCGAGGAAATCACCGCGGAGAACGCCCGCAACGGCGACGTCATCATCAACCGCAACGGCAAGATGATGCGTCCGAAGCGGCTGCCCTCGAACCTCTACCAGTTCCGTCCCGGCACCGGCGAAGACCGCTGCGTGCTCGACAGCATCACCTCGCTGCAGAACGGCGCAGACCTGCTCTGGATCGAGACCGAGAAGCCGCATATCGAGCAGATCGCCAAGATGGTCGATCGCATCCGCAAGGTCGTCCCGAACGCCAAGCTCGCCTACAACAATTCGCCGTCGTTCAACTGGACCCTCAACTTCCGTTGGCAGGTCTACGACGCGATGAAGGAAGCCGGCCAGGACGTCAGCAAGTACAACCGTGCGGAGCTGATGAAGGCGGAGTACGACGACACGCCGCTGGCGAAGGAAGCCGACGAGCGCATCCGCACCTTCCAGGCGGATTCGGCCAAGCGCGCCGGCATCTTCCACCACCTGATCACGTTGCCGACCTATCACACGGCGGCGCTCTCGACCGACAACCTGGCTCGCGAATATTTCGGCGAGCAGGGCATGCTGGGCTACGTCAAGAACGTCCAGCGCGCCGAAATCCGTCAGGGCATCGCCTGCGTGAAGCATCAGAACATGGCCGGCTCCGACATCGGTGACGACCACAAGGAATACTTCGCCGGCGAGGCTGCCCTCAAGGCGGGCGGCGCCCACAACACGATGAACCAGTTCGGCTAACGCAGCACGCTATTGGACAGGAGACTGACAATGACCAAAGGCAGCAATTTCTGGGTGATCGGCGGCGAGTTCGGTTCGATGAACTTCCACAAGCTCGTGGAAGGCTCGGCCCAGGTGCAGGGTCCGTTCAAGACCCGCAAGGAGGCCGAGGATGCCTGGCGCACGGTCTCGGAAGAGAACCGCCACAAGGCCGGCGTCCGCTTCTCCATCGTGGAAGAGCCGTCGCGCGTCTCGGCCTGAGGGGCCTGACTGGCGACCTGAACCAAGAAGACGTCCAAGGACGGATGGTCCCATCCAGGCTCTGCCTGGGTGGGATCGTCTGTTTTTGGCACAGGTCAATCGCCTGTGGGTGCCGTAAGCCTCTGGAATTGCGGACCCTTTGCGGAGGGTGTGGTTGCTGATAGGTTAATGGGGAAAGTCGAGGACGAGGCCGACAATGTCTGAGCCCGAAACCAGCGGGATCCACCCCGGCCAGCCGCGCCCGGTGCGGCTGCGCGACGCGCTGCTGCGTGCGCGGATCGAGGCCGCCGACCGGACCGGCGTCGTCGTCGATCTCAGGGACGCGGAAGTGGCGCGGCTCGAGATCCTCAACGACGCGCTCGATCCCCTGTTCGCGCAGGTGCCCGACAGGATCGACCTGTTCGATCGTGGCATCAGCCAGGGCGATACGCCGAGGCTCTGGATCGACGTCGTCGCCCACATCGTGATGGGCCGCGACAAGCGGATGTACCGCTTCGTCCAGGACACCCGGTTCGGCCGCATCGTGCTCGCCGAATCGCATGACACTGCCGTCATCGTCGAAGCCGTCACCGAGTATGTCGCGCGCCGCATGGTCGAGCGCGAGCATGCGATGGTGGTTCCGCCCGAACCGAAGCCCGAGCTCGCGCCGCCGCCGCGCCGCTCGCGCCTGTGGCCCTTCGTGTTCGGCTTCGTGCTCGGTGCCGCCGCCTTGTTCGGCCTTGCCGTGGTCGCGGCCCTCCGCAGCTGGTGATCGTTTGCTCTGTCATTACGGAGCAGGCGAAGCCTGAGCCCCGGATTCATCGGGCGGCAGCGGTTCGCGATGAATGGATTCCGGGCGCGCCCCTGTCGGAGCGCAGCGGAATGATGACGACCTAAATCAGCCTCACATGCTTGATCTGCCCGATCTGAAATCCCTTCCCGAGGCTCCGCACCGTCTGCTCGCAGCGCCAGCCGGCATTGTCCTTCTCGATTCTGAGCAGGTTATACGCCGCGGCCGGGTAATGGCCGTGCGCGAGCGCGGAGGCCGAGGGCACGCCGAGCACGGGAATCTTGCCGTTGGGGCCTTCGACCCAAATGGTCGAATGAACGTGGTCGTGCCCGTGCAGGACCAGCTCGACGCCGTGGCGCTTCAACAGCGCCAGCAATTGCGGCGCGTCCGTCATCCGCTTCTGGCGTGCGTCGGACCTCAGCGGATGATGCACCAGCAGCACGCGGAAGACGTCCTCGGCCGCGAGCCGTTCGAGCACTGTTGCGAGGGCAGCGAGCTGTTTTGGTCCGAGCGTACCCGTCGCCATCAGCGGCAGGGTCGGCACCGCCGTGGACAGGCTGATCAGCGCGAGCGGCCCGCGCCGGCGCACGGACGGGAAGCCGATGCCGCCGTCGTCGCCGGTGACATAGGGCGCAAACGTCTCACTGAAGCGATGCGAGGTGGCGCGGACATAGGCGTCGTGATTGCCGGGAATCGTGGTGACGCGGTCGGGCGGGCCGACGCCCTCGAGCCAGGCGCGGGCAGGGGCGAACTCGGCTTCGAGCGCGAGGTTGACGAGATCGCCGGTGACCGCGATGTGGTCGGGCGCCTGCGCCTTCATGTCGGTGACGAGCGCGTCGAGCACCTCGCGGCGCTGGTACTTGTGGCGGTTGCGCGTCCAGTTGACGTAGCCGAGCACGCGCTTGCCTGCGAGCTCGATCAGCCGCGGCTTCGGCAAGGGCGCTAGATGCGGATCGGACAGATGGGCGAGCGTGAATTGGGCCATGACGCGCGATTGCCTCGCTATTGCTTTGCTGTAATGGCAAGCTCGCGAGGCCAGTGCAAGCGGGGCCGTAACAGCAGCCTCAAGGAAGCCTGATGGGAGATCGTCTGAACCGCGTTCGACGAAAATTCGAGCCGCTGCTGCGGCGGTTCTTCCACGCCTATTTCCTCGTCGTCCGCGGCATGACGCTCGGCGTCCGCGCCGTGGTGCTGGATGCCGAGAACCGGGTGTTCCTGGTCAGGCACAGCTATGTCAGCGGCTGGCACCTGCCCGGCGGCGGCGTCGATTTCGGCGAGACCATGGAGCAGGCGATGCGGCGCGAGCTCAAGGAGGAGGGCGATATCGACCTCACCGGCGCGGCCGAGCTGCACGGTATCTTCCTGAACAGCCATGTCTCCCGCCGCGACCATGTCGCCATCTACGTGGTCAGGCAGTTCAGGCAGGATCGCCTGCCCGCGCCCAACCGCGAGATCAGCGAATGCGGGTTCTTCGCGGTCACGGCGTTGCCCGAGGGCACCACGCGAGGGACGCGGCTGCGGATCGCCGAAGTGCTTGACGGCGAGCCCCTGATTGCGACGTGGCGCTGAGGGCGGCCTGTGCTAGTAAGCAGCCCGAAAGAGCATCACCGGATGAAGATTGCCAAGTTCGCTTTCGGCCTGATTTGCCTTGCGATCCTCGCCAGCAACATCGTCACGATGTCGCGCTGGAGCGAGGCGCGCGGGGTCTATGACGACATTTGCTATCTCAGGCAGGCGCATCTGTTCCAGCGCCTCGGCGTCGGTGGGCTCAATACCAATGCCGGGTTGGACTACGACCATTATTTCGAAGGCAAGTTGAAGGAGATCGCGTTCGCCGAATGGCAGGATCCGATCCGTTGGCCGTGCCACAATCCGATGCCGAGCGGCAAGATCGTGATGCAATATCCGCCGGGCACCGGCTTCCTGCTGGCGCTGTTTCCCGAGGGTCACCAGGTGGTGCCGCTCTACGTGGCCGCGAGCCTGATCGTCTGCGGCCTTGCGCTAACGGGCATTGCCATGGCGCGCACGCTGCCGTCGGTCGTCGGTGCGGGCCTGTTCGGCGCGCTCGCAATCTATCTCATGATCAATCCGGCGAAGGCGAGCTATTCGGTCGCGCCGACCATGGCGCTGTGCGCCGTCGCGGGCTTCCTGACGGCGTTGTGGCTGACCAGAGACAAGAGCAGCGTGCTGTTGATCGCGCTGATCGGCGTTCTCCTGGGGGCGTCCGTCAATTTCAGATTGCCGAATGCGCTGCTCGCGGCCGGCTATTTCATCTATCTCGGCATTGCCTTCCTGAAGGTGCGGACGCTGTCGGCCTTCGCGCAGGGGCTCGGACTCGGCCTCGGCGTTCTCGTCGGCATGGCCCCGACCCTGATCGCCCAGGCCGTCAACGCCGGCAGCCCGCTGGCCACGACCTATGGCAGTGCCGACGTGGTCGCGCCGGCCTTTGACGTCGCCGTGTTCGGCCATTATCTGCGCGACATGCAGTTCGTGCTGATCGTGCTGGCGATCGGCTCCACGGCCTGGCTCTTGCGGGTGGGCGAGGGCAGCGTGCGGCAAGTGGCCCTCGTCGTCGCCGGCAATCTCACCGTCAATCTCGTCTTCTTCCTCAGCCATCCGATCTTTACGCCCTACTACATCGTGCCGATTGCGATGCTCTCGCTGTGGAGCGTCTCGTTCGCATGGCTGATGCGGCCGGCACAGGCGAAGCAGGCCGCGGCGCTCGGGCGCGAGCCGGCAAGCCTCGGAGTGCCGTCACGATGACCGCAACGCAGCTTCGCATCGCGGTTCTGGTGCCCTGCTACAACGAGGAGGCGGCGGTCGCCACCGTCGTTGCCGATTTCCGCAAGGCGCTGCCGTCGGCCGCGATCTACGTCTATGACAACAATTCCCGCGACCGCACCGCGACCGTCGCGCGCGAAGCGGGCGCGATCGTCCGCAGCGAGCGCCGGCAGGGCAAGGGCCACGTCGTGCGCCGCATGTTCGCCGACGTCGAGGCTGACATCTACGTGCTGGTCGACGGCGATGCCACCTACGATGCGCCGAGCGCGCCTCGCATGATCGACCGCCTGCTCGATGATCATCTCGACATGGTGGTCGGCCTTCGCGTCGATCAGGCCCAGGCCGCCTACCGGCTCGGCCACCGCACCGGCAACCGCATGCTGACCGGCTTTCTGGCGTCGACTTTCGGTCACGCTTTCAAGGACATCCTGTCCGGCTACCGCGTGTTCTCGCGCCGCTTCGTCAAATCCTTCCCCGTCCTCTCCGACGGCTTCGAGATCGAGACCGAGCTCGCGGTCTACGCGCTGGAACTGTCGCTGCCGGTCGCCGAGATCGAGACTCCGTACTACGCGCGTCCCGAAGGTTCGTTCTCCAAGCTCAACACCTGGCGCGACGGATTTCGTATCCTCGGCACCATGGTGAAGCTCTACCGTTCGGAGCGGCCGTTGCGCTTCTTCGCGGTGATCGGCGGTCTGTTGGCGCTGGCGGCGGTGATCCTCGCGATCCCGATCGTGATCACCTTCATCGAGACCGGCCTCGTGCCGCGCCTGCCGACCGCCGTGCTGTCGATGGGCTTGATGATCATGGCCCTGCTCTCGGTGTCCTCGGGGCTCGTGCTCGACACGGTGACGCGCGGGCGGCGGGAGATGAAGATGCTGGCCTATCTGTCCCAACCGACATTGAAAAGCAGCTGAGGGCCGTCGCTGCCCGATGGACCGCGCTGCGTTCAGGTGCTATCCCGCGAATTGCCATGACCGATCTCTCATTGACCATCCTCCCTGAAGCCACCGGCGACGCCCAGTCGATCGAGCGGCTGCACGAACGCACCTTCGGTCCCGGCCGCTTCGTGCTCAGCGCCTACCGGATCCGCGAGCACGTCGACCATCTGCTCGAATTGTCCTTCACGGCCCGCATCGGCACGCTGCTGGTCGGCTCGGTCAGGCAACTGCCGGTGCGGGTCGGGGAGACGCCGGCGCTGCTGCTCGGCCCGCTCACGGTCGAGCCGCCGTTCCGTGGCCGCGGTGTCGGCCGTCTGCTGATGGAGCGCGCGCTCAAGGACGCGAAGGCGAAAGGTCACCGCCTCGTGCTACTGGTCGGCGACGAGCCGTATTACAGCCGGGTCGGATTCAAGCCGGTCCCGAAAGGCCGTGTCACCATGCCCGGCCCGGTCGACGCCGCCCGTATCCTGGTGTTCGAACTCGTCGACGGCGCCTTCGAAGGCGTGTCGGGCCCGGTTGGCCCCGACTGGAGCAAGGCGCGAGCAGGGTAGGCCGGCCCGCGGCAGCGCGTAGCCTGTTGCTGCTGAGGCGCTGCGCCCGGATGTCGCTGCGCTCCATCCGGGCTACGGCGCTCGCAATCACCTAGAACTTGAAGTTCGCGAACGCGCGTACGCCGATGCCGGGCATCAACACCTCATCCTTGGTGTAGGACACGGAGTTGCGGATGTTCTCGTTGAGGAGATTGTTGCCGACGATGCCGGCCATCATCTCGCGCGCACCGAACCAGTTGCGGTCGAGCTTGGTCTTGTAGCTCACCTCGGCCTTAAACAGATTATAGCCCGCCGTCGGCGTCTCCGCGATCACGGCGACGTTGTTCTGTGCGAAGGCGTGCAGCAGGTTGACGCGCATCAGCCAGTTGTCGTCGCGCCAGAACACGCCGCCGCCGATCCGCATCGGCGGAATCCGGGGTACGTTGGTGCCGTCGCTGAAGGTGGCGCGGACCATGTCGAACTGGTTCTCGATGCCCCAGATGCCGCCCTGGAACGCGGCGACGTCGAGCTGCGACTGGAATTCGCCGCCGCGGAAATTGGCATTGCGCTGCGAATACACGGCCTGGTTCAGCTCCGCGCCCGGATTGCCGCAGGATGCGAAGTCGTCGTCGCAGGACACGCCGGTGAGGCGCCGGTAGATGAAATTGTCGAAATGCGTGTAGTAGACGGTCGCCTCGAAGCGGAACGGCCCCGTCGCCCTGCGCACGCCGAGCTCGACCGATTTGGCGGTCTCGATGGTGAGGTTTGGATTGCCGATGTCGAAGGTCGCCGTCGCATCGTGGCCGCCGCGGGAAAACAGCTCGGCCGCCTTCGGCGCGCGCTCGACATATTGCGCGGTGATGCTGCCGACCATGCCGCCGGGCAGGTCCTGCAAGAGGCCGATGCTGCCGCTCTTCGGCGTGAACGACGGATTGCGCGCGACACCCGCCTGCGGCGTGCCGTCGGGCAAATAATCGGTCGGGAAGTTTGGCGTCGTGCCGTGCAGCTCGACATGCTCGATGCGGCCGGCGATCTGCGCCCGCGTCGCCTCGGTGAACTTGAACTCGTTAAAGGCGTAGGCCGCGACGCGGTTGCTGTTGTTCGGATCCCATAGGCCGTTGAACAGCGTGCCGGGATTGTCCGGGCTCGGCGCGCTCAATTCCTGATGGCCGACCTGGAAGCCCAGCGCCGTCGTGACTTCGGCGAAGCGCGCGTTGAACGGCATCAGCTGCACCTCGGTGCGGATTTCCTGCTCCTTGTTGGTGAAGGTCTGCCTGATGCCGTCGCTGTTGAGGTCGGCAGGATCGGCTAGCCCGATCTCGTTGTGCCGGTATTCGGTTGCGCCGGCCCAGAGCCGGATTGCGTCGATCGCGGCGGCGTCGGGATGGTACTCGCCCTTGACGTTGATCTTGGTCTGGTGGCCGTCGATCCGTGTCTGGTGGTCGGCGCCGTCGATGCCGGGGATGTGGTAGAGCGAGTCGTTCTGGGTGATCGACGCGCCGATATAGCCGCCCTGGAAAAAATAGGAGCCGCCGATCGAGGCGCCATCCGAGCGCGTTGCCGAGTTCGGCTGGCGGCCGTTCACGGCGCGCGTCTGGTCGTTCAGATAAGGATAGCTCGGAATGGAATAGTCCGAGGTCGTGCGGCCATAGGCGTCGGCGTGGAAGGCGAAATTGCCGGCGCCGGTGTCGAGCAGCACGCCGCTCTCGATGCCGCGATCGACCGAAGAGAACGCGGTGCGGGTCTCGGCGGTGACGCACGGCGACGTCGCGGCCGCCGCGAGCGGGGCCTTGGCCGGCAGGCCATAAGCCTGGAACGACGGCGCGCATGAGGGCAGCGCGTCCGGAATCCGGTTGTTGGTGGCGCTGACGACGCCGCCGATCGAGGTCGAGCCGTAGCGCAGCGCGGCCGGCCCGCGCACCACTTCGATCTGGTTGGTCGCGAGCGGATCGATCGGGACGAAATGATCCTCGCCGAGGTCGGAAGCGCCGCCCGCATTTGTGCCGTTCTCGACAATGCCGACGCGGTTGACGTCGAGACCCCGGATGATCGGCCGGCTCGATGCGCCGGGCGCGAAGCCCGAGCCGGTGATGCCGGGCTTGGAGAATAGGAGGTCGCCGAGCTGCCCGCCGCCCTGACGGCGGATCTCATCGTTCGGCACCACCGTGACCGTCGCGAACTGGTTGGTCACGACGGACAGCACGCCCTGCTGGGGCGCTGCGGGCGCGGAGGCTGCGGGCTCCGCCTCCGCCGTTTGTGAGCGGCTGCGCACCCGCGCGGTCCGCGTGCCGCGGCCGGGATTGCGGGACGGGACCACCGCTCTGCGCACGATGGGGCTCGGCGCGGTCACGGTGACGGCAGGGATCTCGCTCGACGATGGGTCTTGCGCAGGCGCCTGGGCGAAAGCGGGCGTGGCGGCGGCACCGAGCAGGAGTAGACTTGCTCCGCCAAGACGCTGCGCGCGTCGCGATTGAAATGACATGGTCCTGATTCCAGTCAGGCGCCGTCCTGAACATGTTTGCTGATCGGAGGCGGCCTGCCGTCGCGGCGGCGACGGAATTCGACTTCAACGTCTCCCGGGCACTCTGGGCCTGGGCGTGATCAAGCGATGTTGAGAGTCAGGACGCGGGAGGGGCGCGCGGCTGGAACGCCGTGCCGGCCGATTTCAGATGGAGGAATTCGGCATCGGTGGTGCGGTAGAGCAGCTCGATCGCTTGCGGCAGCAGCAGCACGGGCGGCGTTGCCGATATGACGGTGCCAGCCATCGCGACGACGGCGCAGATCGCGCAAGTGTCCTCGCCGGGATGCTCGCGGTCGGGAACGGCTGGCGATTGTTTCTGGACCGCGGCACGGTCGATCGCAGTGACGCCCTTGGTGCTGTCCTTGGTGGTGTCCTTGGCGCCGTCGGCCCGCTGGAGCGAAGTCTGGGCAACCGGCGCGGCCTGGGCGAACCAGTGGCTGTGCCCGAACGTCAGCGCGAACTGCACCAGCATCGCGAAGATCGCGAGCCGGGCGCCGTGCCTGATATTCGACCGGAACCACTTCATCTGGAAACGCCACCCCTCGCGAGATACCGCGATGTAACAATATAACATCGCCCGATCGGTCTGCGGATGTCAATCGCACTCGGACCGGGCCAACGCCGGTGGCGGGCCTATGTGTCGTTCGAGCAACGGAGCGAGATCAGCGACCCTCGCGCACCCAGGTCGCGGCGAAGGCGCCGAGCAGCAGCAAGAGCCCGATCAGGCCGGCGAAGATCGGCAGCACGCCGACGCCCTTGACGACGCTGGCATCGCGCATCCGCACGCCCATCCAGCCGTCGCCGGCAAACACGCCGGCCGAACGCACCGGCAGGATGCGCGGCAGCTCGACGCTGGTGCCGTCCACCACGCGCACGGCGTTGCCGCCGGTTGCCTGCGTCAGCGGCTTCAACGTATCGACGGTGGAGGTGACCTCCGAAAACTCCTTCGGATTGGTGGGGCCGACATTGATCAGCGCCTTCAGCGTGCCGTCGGTGGCAGCCCACAGGCCGAGCTCGCTTGCGGGAAGGCTGGCGCGCCATTCGCCGGGGTCGCCGGCGCTCAGCGTCAGATCCTGCGACACGCCGGACGGCGAGGTCACGCTCACCGGCTGGACGTTGTCGGCCATGGTCTGGCGCACCACGACGAGGTTCTTGCCCTGCACCTGGAGTCGCAACGCTTCCTCGTCGAGGTCCGGCTGCTTCATCAGCCAGTGCGACATCCGCCTGAGCAGATCCAGATGCGGGCCGCCGCCCTCATAGCCGCGCGCCCACAGCCAGATGTGGTCGGAGAGCAGCAGCGCGACGCGGCCCTCGCCGAAGCGCGACAGGAACAGGAGCGGCTTGCCGTCGGCTCCCGTCATTACCGGCGGGTTGACGGAATTGCGGGTGTCGACGGTGCGGAAGAAGCGGCTCCAGCGCGGCGGCTCGGAGGCCGAGCCTTCCAGCCCGCGCGTGACGGGGTGACGTTTGCCGACATCGGACAGATGCGCATAGAACGGCTTCTCGGTGACGCCGACCGGTTCGGCCGGCAGCACCGAATCCAGCGGCGTGCGCCAGATGCTGGTGTTGGAGGCGTAGTCGGGGCCGGCCGAAACCAGCACCGCGCCGCCGCCGCGCACATAGCGCGCGATGTTGTCGAAGTAGGCGATCGGCAGCACGCCCTGGCGGGCGTAGCGATCGAAGATGATCAGCTGGAATTCGTTGATCTTCTGCTGGAACAGCTCGCGGGTCGGAAACGCGATCAGCGACAATTCGTTGATCGGCGTGCCGTCCTGCTTCTCCGGCGGACGCAGAATGGTGAAATGCACGAGGTCGACGCTGGCGTCGGACTTGAGCAGATTGCGCCAGGTCCGCTCGCCTGAATGCGGCTCGCCCGAAACCAGCAGCACGCGCAGTTTGTCGCGGACGCCGTCGATGGCGACGACCGCGCGGTTGTTCACCGGCGTCAGCTCTCGCTCGAGCGGCGAGGCCTCGATCTCGACGATGTTGGGGCCGGCATGCTTGATGTCGACGTCGACGCTCGCGGCCTGGCCGCTTGACAGCGTGCGTTCATTGATGACCTCGCCGTCCCGGCGGACCGTGACCTTGGCGCGCTCGCCGGTGACGCCCTGGTCGTCGAGCCGGTAGCTGATGGTCTGGGTCTGGCCGACGATGCCGAAGCGCGGCGCCGCCGTGATCGCGATGCGGCGGTCGCGTTCGTCCTTTTGCCCGGTGATCAGTGCATGCACCGGCGCCTGGAAGCCGAGCGCGGCGGCGTTGGCCGGAATGTCGTGGACGCGGCCATCGGTGATCAGGAACGCGCCGGCGACGCGGTCGACCGGCACGTCCGACAACGCAGAGGCGAGGGCACCGAACAGCTTGGTGCCGTCGGTCTCGCCGTCGGCCTGTCCGGCATCGACGACGCGGACTTCCAGCCCCTTGATCTTCTTCAGGCCGTCGACCAGCGCCTCCTGCGCCTTCGCGGCCTCCTCGTTGCGCTTGCCGAAATTCTGGCTCGGGCTCTTGTCGACGACGACGGCTGTCACCGAGGTGAGGGGATCGCGGTCCTCGCGGGTGAAGGAGGGATTGGCGAGCGCCAGCAGGAACAGCGCCAGCGCGGCCACGCGCACGGCGGCACCGCGCGCGCGGGCAACCAGCAGCACGATCGCGATGACGACGATCGCGGCGAGCGCGATCCACAGCACGATCGCAGGGACAAGCGGCGTGAATGCGATGCCGTAGTTCATGTCATAAGCCTATCCGCATCGTCATGCCCGGGCTCGTCCCGGGCATCCACGTTCTCTACGTCGCGCGACAGCGCGTGGATGGCCGGGACGAGTCCGGCCATGACGGCTTCATTGTCGCGGGCGTCGAGTTTCAAAACCCGCATCATTGCCCCAGCCGTTCGATCAGCGCCGGAGCATGCACCTGGTCGGCCTTGTAGTTACCGGTCAGCGTGTACATCACGATGTTGGCGCCGGCGCGGTAGGCGAATTCGCGCTGCCGGGTGTCGCCGCCGGTCACC
The DNA here is from genome assembly GCF_018129985.1 of Bradyrhizobium sp. SZCCT0148. GTDB lineage: Bacteria > Pseudomonadota > Alphaproteobacteria > Rhizobiales > Xanthobacteraceae > Bradyrhizobium > Bradyrhizobium japonicum_H. The sequence continues at coordinate 138,597 of NZ_JAFCKT010000008.1, read as the reverse complement.
GGCAGCATGCTCTGGCCGTCGGGCCGCACCGCCCAGGCGCCGGCAAGGTCGTTCGAGGTGATGATGATCGGCGAGACGCCGTCGCCGCCGCGGGCCGGTCGCTGCGCGCTGTCCTCGTCGTCTTCGCGCGGCAATGTCTCGACCCAGGTCTGGCCGGTAACGAAGCGGCCGGGGAAGTCGCGCAGCAAATAGAAGGTCTTCGTCAGCACGTGCTCGCGCGGCACCGGCTCCAGCTCGGGCACGTCGAGCGACGACAGGATCTCGCGCAGCGTCTGCATCCCCGGGGTCTGCGCGGCACCATTGGCGCCGGGCGGCGCTTCGATCGCGTCGCGGGTGTCGAACAGCACGGTGCCGCCCTGCTTCATGTAGGCGTCGATCTTGTTGATGGCGTCCTGCGGCGGCTTGGGCGCGCCCGGCACGATCGGCCAGTAGATCAGCGGGAAGAAGGCGAGCTCGTCGCGCGCGGGATCGATGCCGACGGGATCGCCGGCTTCGAGCGCGGTGCGCTGCGCCAGGAACAGCGTCAGTCCTGATAGCCCGGCCTTGACGATGGAATCGACGTCGGCATTTCCGGTCACGACATAGGCGAGGCGGGTCTGCGACGTCGCCTTCATCGCGAAATCGTCCGAAGCGCTGTCGGCGCGTGACGGCGCGGGCGAGAGCGAGGCGAACAGCAGGCCGAGCACGATCATCGCGGGCGCCGCGCGGCGCCGCAGCAGCGCGGCGATCCCGCCGCCGAGCACCGCGACGATGATGGCGTCGACCAGGAACAGCGCGAGCGCCGTCGACAGCAGCCAGCCGCGCAGGTCCCGCGGCTCGGCATTGGTGTAGGTGGCGTGCCGCGCGCGAAGGCTCGCGGTGTTGAGCGCGGCGATGCGGTCGGCGCTGGCAAGCGTGTTCACGGCGAGCGGTCCTTCGGCCGGGCCATAGAAGCCCGGCGGATGATCTGATGTGGCGCGGTCGCGGTAATCCGCGGGCAGCGGCTTCGCGGTGGCCGGCGGCGGGCCGAAGGCGCCGAAGCCGTCGAGGATGTGCAGCGGCGCCACCGTCTCGGCGGTCGCCTCGCCGGCGACTCCCGCGCCGGGCTTGGAGGTGTAGCCGGACATGTCGACCACCCGCCTGAGCATTTCGACGAATGTGCCCGACAGCGGCAGGTCAGACCAGCGCATGTCGGCGCTGACGTGGAACAGGCTGACCAGCCCCTTGCCGCGATGCTCGCCGGTCACCAGCGGCGTGCCGTCTTCCAGCGAGGCCCAGCTCTTGGTGGCGAGCACCGCATCGGGCTCGGCCAGCACCTGGCGGCTCACGGTGACGTCCTTGGGGACGACGACGCCGGCAAACGGGCCGTCGGCCGCGAAGGTCGCAAGATGCTGCGGCTTCTCCCAGGTCAGGCTGCCGCCAAGCGTGCGGCCGCCCTTGCGCAGCTTGACCGGCACCAGATCGTCCTCGGCCTGTGCCAGGCGCGGTCCTGCGAACCGCACCAGCACGCCGCCCTGGTCGACCCAGGCATTGAGGCGCTCGCGCAGCTCCGGCGCGATGGTGCCGACATCGGCGAGGATGATCATCGGCAGCTTCTGGTCCAGGAATTGTGTGATGCCCTGCTGCGGCGAGCCCTTGTCGGCGAGCCTGACGTCGGCGAAGGGCGCCAGCGCGCGGGTGAGGTAGAAGGTCGGCGCCAGCAGCGGCTGCGCGGTCTCGCTGGATGCGCCCGACACGATGCCGATGGCGCGGCGGCGCCAACGCTTGTCGAGCAGCTGCACCGCGCCGGCGGAGCGCTCGCCCGAGATCTCAAGCCGCGTGATGTCGTTGCGCAGCTCGACCGGCAGATCGAACGCAGCGTCGGTCTCCTTGTCCTGCGGACCGAAAGAGAAACGCGCCTCTCCGATCGGCGAAGCCTTCTGGTCCAGCGCGCGCACGGTGCCGATCGCGATGCCGCTGTCGGTGCGCAGCACCTTCACCGTCATCTTCGCCGCCGCGTTCTCGGCCGCGACCAGCGCCAGCGGCGCGGAGGTGCCGCCTTCGAAGATGGTCAGGCTGCGATCGCCGATGGTCTTGCCGAGGCCGGTGACGAAGTCCTCGCCGCGGCCGGTGTCGACCCCATCGGACAGCCAGGCGATCTCGCAATCGCCGGTGGCTTTCAGGAAACGGTCGACCGCGGCCAGCGTCTCCACACGATCGATCGAATAGGGCTTTGGGGCAAGCTGCCGCAGCGCGACGCGCGCGGCGCCCGCCGGCATCAGGGTGATGTCGCGGTTCGGCTCGGACAGCGGCACCAGCGCGATGGCGCGGCGGTCGGTGTCGGCATTGGCGATCAGCTCGTCGGCGGCCCTGATCCTGACGTCCCAGTGCGAGGCGGCGCTCCAGCCGTCGTCGAACATGATCATCAGCGGTGCCTTGCTGTCGGCTGCGCCCGTTTGCGGATTCCAGATCGGGCCGGCGGCCGCGAAGATGACGAGAGCTGCAGCCAGCAGACGCAATGCGGTCAGCCACCACGGCGTCCGCGAGGGCGTCTCCTCGCGCGGGGCGATGTCGAACAGCAGGCGCGTCGGCGGAAACTCGATGCGGCGCGGCCGCGGCGGCATCACGCGCAACAGCCACCACAGCACCGGCAGGCTGACGAGGCCGAGCAGGAGCAGCGGTTCGGTGAAGGCGAGCGGCAGTCCCATCATGCGGCCGGCCCCGCCTTGATCGTCGTGGTGCGGGCGCCCGACTTGCTCACCTGCATGCCGGCATGCAGGAACAGCAGCAGCTCGGCGGCGGAGCGGTCGGTAGCGTGCGTGGTGAACAGCCAGTCCAGCTTGTTGGTCTCTGCGCGGATCTGGTCGCGGTGCAGCGCCAGTCGCGCGGTGTAATCCTGCGCCCAGCTCTCGGCGCGGCCGGCGGTGATGACGCCGAAGCCTTCGGGCTCGACGAACTCGACGCGGCCGGAATAGGGAAACGACTCTTCGGCGGGATCGACGATCTGCACCAGCGTGCCATGCGCGCCGGAGCCGGAGAGGCCGGCCAGCGTGGTCCTGATCTCCGCGATCGGCGACCAGAAATCCGACAGCACGATCGTCTCGGCCAGCGCCGCCGGCACAAAGGACGGCGGCAGGCTGAGGCGGTCGGCATCGTCATGCAGCATCGCCTGCGCCATCTTGTCGATCACGCTGCGGCTCGCGGTCGGCGCCATCAGGCCGGGAATGCCGACGCGCTCGCCGCCCGACACCAGCAGCTCGGCCAGCGCGAAGGCGACGATCAGCGTGCGCTCGAGCTTGGACTCGCGTGCCGTCTTGGAGGCGAATGCCATCGACGGCGAGCGGTCCGGCCAGATCCACACCGTGTGCGAGGCTTCCCATTCGAGCTCGCGGACATAGAGAAGGTCGTCGCGCGCCGAGCGGCGCCAGTCGACGTTCTGCGCCGGCTCGCCGGAGACAAAGCGGCGGTATTGCCAGAAATTTTCGCCGGAGCCGGCACGGCGGCGGCCGTGCAGGCCATGAATGACGTTGGCGGCGATGCGGCGGGCTTCGAGCACCAGGCGCGGCAAGGAGGCTGCGAGCGTGCGGCTTTCGCCATCGGCACGTCGGATCGCGATGATCTCCTTCGCCGCGTGCCCGTTCTCCGCTGCCATCAACCGATCCGAGTCTTGAGCTGCTTGATCACGTCCGCAATCGTGCGGCCTTCGGCGCGCGCCTGGAACGTCAGCGCCATGCGGTGCTTCAGCACGGGCTCGGCGAGGTCGAGCACGTCGTCGACCGAGGGCGCCAGCCGTCCGTCGATCAGCGCACGCGCGCGCACCGCCAGCATCAGCGATTGGCTGGCGCGCGGGCCGGGGCCCCAGGCGATGAACTTGCCGGCTTCGCCGGCGTCCGGACCCGGGCGGGCCGAACGGACCAGCGACAGGATCGCCTCCACCACGGAATCGCCGACCGGCAGGCGCCGGATCAGCCGCTGCGCGGCGATCAGCGCCTCCGCCGTCATCGAGCCTCTCGCCAGCGTTTCCTCGGCGCCGGTGGTCTCGAACAGGATGCGTCGCTCGGCGTCGCGATCGGGATAGTCGACGTCGATCTCCATCAGGAAGCGGTCGAGCTGGGCTTCGGGCAGCGGATAGGTGCCCTCCTGCTCCAGCGGGTTCTGCGTCGCGAGCACGTGGAACGGCTTCGGCAGATCGTGGCGTGCGCCGGCCACCGTGATGTGCTGCTCCTGCATCGCCTGCAGAAGCGCCGATTGCGTGCGCGGTGAGGCGCGGTTGATTTCGTCGGCCATCAGAAGCTGCGCGAACACCGGACCCGAGATGAAGCGGAAGGCGCGCTTGCCCGCGGTGCTCTCGTCCAGCACCTCGGCGCCGAGAATGTCCGACGGCATCAGGTCGGGCGTGAACTGGATGCGCTTGGCATCGAGGCCGAGCGTCACGCCGAGCGTTTCGACCAGCTTGGTCTTGGCAAGGCCGGGCACGCCGATCAGCAGCGCATGGCCGCCGGAGAGGATCGTGACCAGCGTGTTCTCGATCACGCGATCCTGGCCGAAGATGACGGACCCGATCGCATCCTTTGCCGCGCGAATCTGGCTCGACACCTGCTCGGCCGAACGAACGATCCCGTCCTCGAGTTTCTCGACACTCTCCGCCATCTGTCTAGCTCCTTCAGCCCGCCATGCGGCTTGCCTGGGCCGTCATGTCATCGCATCGCACTTGGTCATCACGTCACATCATGGCGCCTATGCTAGACTTGCAGGAAGGCCATGTATTCGTTGAATTAACCTATCCCCACCTTATCGGCTTCGGGTTATGTACGGCATCACGAAGTGGCGACCTTGCACACCGGGCTAATCCGGGGTGGAACCGTGCACCCGAGTACAACGTAGACCTGCACCAATCGTGCCAACGGACAAAGTCAGGGCAAACCATGGCGAACCAAGGGCAGAGTGCCGATCGCGGTCTTGAGGGGCTGACTGCTGCCGCCAAAAGTGCTGCCAATGTCGAAGGCGCCAAGAAAGGGCTGCCTCCGGTGCATCTGTGGAATCCGCCGTTTTGCGGCGATCTCGACATCCGAATCGCCTCGGATGGTACTTGGTTCTATTTGGGCACGCCAATCGGGCGTCCCGCTCTGGTCCGGCTGTTCTCGACCGTCCTCAAGCGCGAGGGCGACAAGTATTTCCTGGTCACGCCGGTGGAGAAGGTCGGCATCCGCGTCGACGATGCGCCTTTCATGGCGGTCGAGATGCAGAAGGACGGCGAGGGACGGCATCGCGTGCTGCGCTTCCGCACCAATGTCGATGACTGGGTCACCTGCGATGCCGAGCACCGGCTGCGTTTCGAACAGGCCAAGGACGGCGGGCTGACGCCGTATCTGCATGTCCGCGCCGATCTCTGGGCCAAGGTCACACGCGCGCTTTATTACGATCTGGTTGACATGGGCGAGGAGCGGATGGTCGATGGCCAGTCGATGTTCGGCGTCGAATCATCAGGCGAATTCTTCGCCATGGCCGATGCGGAGCAGGTGAGGGCCGCGCGTTGAACAAGCCTATCCTGAAAAGCGATCCTGTCGCCGTCGGCGCGGCGGATTTCTTCGCCCGCTCGAAGGCGAAGCTCGGTTTCGACGTTCCGCTCGGCCTCTACGATCCGAACATCATTCCCGCCTCGGGCGATCCCGGCACCGACAAGATGCTCGAGATCGTCGCGCGCGAGCAGCCGGTGCGACCCGCAGCGGTCCTGATCGCGGTGGTCGATCATCCCGAGCCGACCATCCTGCTGACGCAGCGCTCGGCTCATCTCAACGACCATGCCGGCCAGATCGCTTTCCCCGGCGGCAAGATCGACGCCACCGATTCCTCGCCGCTGGACGCGGCGCTGCGCGAGGCCGAGGAGGAGGTCGGGCTGTCCAGAGATTTCGTCGAGCCGCTCGGCTATCTCGATCTCTACGGCACCGCCTTCGGTTTCCGCATCCTGCCGACGGTCGCCAGGGTCAGGCCCGGCTTCGAGCTCACGATCAACCGGTCCGAGGTTGATGACGCCTTCGAGGTGCCGCTATCCTTCCTGATGAATCCGGTGAACCATCAGGTGCACAGCAAGGAATTCCGCGGCATGGAGCGGTCCTATTACGCGATGCCGTTCGCGGAGCGCTACATCTGGGGCGCGACGGCGGGCATGCTGCGTGTGTTGTATGAGCGGATCTATTCATCATGATCCGGCCGGTTCTGACCGAGATCGGAATCTTCCTCATTCCCTTTGCCGTCTATGCGCTGTTCCTGGCCGCGACGCGCTCGGGCCTGTTCGCGCGATCCTCGTGGCCGGTCACCGTCGTCGCGCGGCTCGTCCTGGCCGCGCTGGTGCTGGTGATTGCGGGGCTGATCGGCTTTGCGCATTTCTCCGGCGCCCCGCCGGATTCGACCTACGTTCCCGCCCATATCGAGAACGGCCGGCTGGTGCCGGGCGTGGAAAAATAGAGGCCGCACGATGAGCGCGGAGCCGATATTTGCGCCGATCCTTGCCGATGCGGCCTGGCTGACCGCAGGCGGGACCGCGCACGTCCTGCAATTGCTCAACGCTGACGGCGAAGAGGCGCGGGTGGTCGGCGGCGCCGTGCGCAACGCGCTGCTCGGTCTTCAGCCCGGCGACATCGACATCGCGACCACGGCGCGTCCCGAGGAAGTGATCCGGCGCGCCAAGGCTGCCGGCATCAAGAGCGTGCCGACCGGCATCGACCACGGCACCATCACGCTGGTCATCGACGGCCACCCCTATGAAGTCACGACGCTGCGCGAGGACACCGAGACCTTCGGCCGCAAGGCCAAGGTCGCGTTCGGCCGCGACTGGGTGAAGGACGCCGAGCGGCGCGACTTCACCATGAACGGCCTGTCGGTCGATGCGCGCGGCGTCGTCTACGACCATGTCGGCGGCATCGCGGATGCCAAGGCACGCCGCGTGCGCTTCATCGGCGATCCCGACCAGCGCATTGCCGAAGATTATTTGCGCATCCTGCGCTTCTTCCGCATCCACGCCGCCTTTGGCGCCGGCGATCCGGACCGCGACGGCTATCTCGCCTGCATCCGGGGGCGTGCGGGTCTGGCGAACCTCTCGGCCGAGCGGGTGCGCATGGAGATGCTGAAGCTGCTGGTCGCCGGCGGCGCATCTGCGGCCGCGCTGGCCATGGCCGATGGCGGATTGTTGCAGGCGCTGACCGGCGGCGTCGTCTATACCGGGCCGCTGTCGGCGATGATCGCGATCGAGCGCGAACTCGGCCTCAGCGCGAGCAGCAACCGGCGCCTCGCCGCGCTGACGGTCGCCGTGACGGAGGATGCCAAGCGCGTCGCCGGGCGCCTGCGGCTGTCCAACGCCGAGACCAAGGCACTGGACTCGATGGGCCATCGCTGGTGGCGCTTCGCCACCAAGGACGAGGCCAATGCGCGGCGTCTGCTCTATCGGCTGGGTCCCGAGCGCTATCACGATCGTGTGTTGCTGGGCTGGGCGCGGGCCGGCGGCGACGTCACGTCAACGCGCTGGCGCGCGCTCGCCGAACTTCCGCAGCGCTGGTCTGCGCCGAAATTTCCGCTGAAGGCCGCCGACTTCATCGCGCGCGGTCTGGCGGAGGGACCGGCGCTTGGACATGTGCTGACGCTCGCCGAGGACGCTTGGCTTGCGGCGGATTTTCCACTAGATGATGCCGCGCTCGCGACCATCGCCGATCAAGCTGCGGCCCGCATCAGCCGCGATGAGAGAATGTGACCATCGTCTCAGGCTTCGCCGACATCTCGATTTTCCAGCTCCTGCTGGTCGCATTGATGGCGTTGTTTGCTTCGATCATCGGTGGTCTCGCCGGCTACGGCACCGGCGCCCTGATGCCGCTGGTGCTGGTGCCGCTGGTGGGCGCCGAGCCGGTGGTGCCGATCATCGCGATCGCCGCCATCTTCACCAATTCCAGCCGCGCCGTTGCCTATCTGCGCTACGTCGACCGCCGCCGCGCGTTGATCGTGCTGGCCTGCGCTGCGCTGACGACCGCACTCGGCGCCTATGGCTATACCCGCCTCACCAACGCCGGCGCGGCCCTGGTGATCGGCTCGATGCTGATCCTGAGCGTGCCGCTGCGCCGCGTGCTCCGTCGCCGACAGGTGCGGATCGGCGACAGCGGCCTTGCCGCCGGTTCGGTGGGCTACGGCGTGCTGGTCGGCGGCACCTCCGGCTCCGGTGTCATTCTGCTGTCGCTCTTGATGGCCACCGGCCTTGAAGGCGCCGCCGTGATTGCAACCGACGCGATGATCTCGCTTGGCACCGGCCTGATCAAGATCTCGGTGTTCGGCCTCGCTGGCGCCGTCACCGCGCAGGTGCTCGCCTTCGCGCTGCTGATCGGCGCGATCGCCATCCCCGGCGCGTTCCTGGCAAAAGCCTTCGTCGAGCGGATGCCGGTGCATATCCACACCGCGATCCTGGACGTCGCGGTGATCACGGGCGGGCTGGTGATGATCTCGGCGGCGGCGAGGCAGCTGATCGCCTAGACGACCCGGCTCAGCGCACCGTCGCATCGGGCGTTGCGTTCAACGGCGCTCCCCCGACTGATATCGGACCGGACGGGACCGTTGCGCGCGGTGGCCTCTTTTGCTTCGGGGCGACGCGCGCTGTTGCAGCGGGCGCAACGGGAGGCACTGAAGCCGATGGCATCGTGACACTGGGCGCGGTCAGCGGAGCCGGTGCGACCGATGCCTGCGGTGCCGAGCCCCTCACTGCGTCGATTTTCGAAGTGAGGTTGGCGAGCTGACTTACGATCGCCTTCAGCTGCTCTTGCTGGTCGGCAATGGCCCTGTCGATCGCCGCCAGGTCGTCGGCCGTCTTTTGTTGCGCAGCGAGCAGGTCGGTCATGATCGCCTTGTCATTGGATCTGCCGTCGGCATCCCTATCCTCGCGGCCGGCGGACTGACTGAACAATCCCGGGTTCAGCCAGACGTAACCTGCCGCCGCACCTGCGAGCGCCAGGACAAGGGCCACGAAAAGCGCAACCGGCCATCGGCGACGAGGCGCGGGCACAAAGGGCGGTGGGTCCACAACTGGCCAGGTCGGAGGCGATTCGATGCTCATCCAAACGTCCTAGTCAGCCTTTTCGTCCAACGCAATTGGCGCGGCAGCGATCGGATCGGCAAGACGCCGCTTTGGATTCGGCATTCCGGCACCCGATAATCGCCTGCGCTACCGCTGCCTGCCTTGAGGCATCTCAAGGACCTGTTTGAGCAGCGTGGGATGGCCAAGCACGGCGTGCAGTTCGGACCTGTCGAGCCAAGCAGCAGCATCTTCCTGGCTTTCGCATTGCTCGATTTTGGCGGTTGCGGTCGCAAGAGGCACGTCGACGCGACCAAATCTGCGCGGGCTGGCAGGCGACAGCGAGCCCAGATGTTCGACCAGCAACTCAGGGTCCCGGCCGAGCTGGTTTAGAGCCCCGGTCATTTCAGTGCGCTCTGATGCGGCGAGTTCGTTCGCGCGCAGCACCACGGCAGGCGGGCTGTTGGTTTCCGGCGTGGCAAAGACTCCGGGCGCGCTCAGCCGCGAAGACGTCATGATCCCCAGCGGGATCGAAAGCAGCAGTCCCAGCACCACGGGCGACATCCAGAGCAGCAGGGGCAAGGAGACTGCATAGGCGCATATCGACAGTGCGAGGCCGAACAGTGTCGGTCCGGCGAGCTTTCGATAGACTTCGCCGCGGGCAGGCCGTCCATCGCCTCGGCGTTGCACTTGCCAGCCTGCGTCCCGGCCGGCGAGAATTTCCACGACGGCCTTGGTCTGGAGGATCATCATGCAGGGCGCAAGCAAGGCCGCCACGAAGGTCTCGCAAACGACACCCGCCAGAGCACGAAGGCTTCCTGCAAATCCGGCTCGCTCGTCGCGATTGCTGATCATAACCAGGTAGGCCAGCAGCTTCGGCAGGATCAGAAGTCCCATTGTCGCGGCAAAGACCCAGGCCGCAAGCACCGGGTCCTGTTGCGGCCAGGTCGGAAACAGACTGAAGCCCTTCGGAAAGTATTCGGGCCGGATGAAGTGCGCCTGCAGCGAGATGAGCAGACCGAGCAACAGGAACACAAGCCAGAGCGGCGCCGTCACGTAGGAGCCGATGCCGGTGAGCAGATGCAGCCTCGAGACCCAGTGCAGCCCGCGTGCCGGCAGGACCGCGAGATGCTGCAGGTTTCCCTGGCACCAGCGACGGTCTCTCCCCGCAAAATCCAGCAATGACGGCGGGACCTCTTCGAAGCTGCCGTGAACCGCCGGGACCATATAGATGCCCCAGCCGGCGCGGCGCATCAACGCGGCCTCGACAAAATCATGACTGAGGATGTGTCCTCCGAAAGGTTTGCGGCCGCGCAGTTCCGGCAGTCCGGCCTCCGCAGCGAAGGCCTGTATCCGGATGATGGCGTTGTGGCCCCAATAATTGCTGTCGCCGCCGTGCCACCAGGCATTGCCCGCCGTGATGAGCGGACCGTACATGCGGCCCGAAAATTGCTGCAGCCTGCTGAACAGCGTGCGCGCGTTGACGATGACGGGCTGCGTCTGGATCAGCGCGCAGGTGGGGTTGCATTCCATCGCGTGGACGATGCGAACGATCGTGTCAGCCTCCATGAGGCTGTCCGCGTCGAGGACGATCATGTGATCATAGGCCGCGCCAAACCGGGTAACCCAGTCGGCGATGTTTCCGGACTTCCGCGCGGTGTTGTCCGAGCGATGCCGGTAGTACAGCCGATCTCCACCGCAGGCGCGGCGCAGCTCGATGAAGGCCATCTCTTCGCTGATCCAGACGTCCGGGTCGGTCGTATCGCTCAGCAAGAACCAGTCGAACTGTGGGCCATACCCGGTCGCTTCGACGGATTCATACATTGCGCGCAGCCGGGCCATCACATGATGGGGGTCCTCGTTATAGGTCGGCAGCAGCATCGCGGTGCGCGTGGTGATGGGAGGCAGCGGGCCTGTCGTCTCGATCGGCAGGCTGACCTGCCCGCGCGTCAACAGCACGAAAAATCCGGCAAGCGCGGACATGAACGAGAACGCGACCCAGGCGAGCAGCACGAAGAACAGACCCAGCAGCATCGCCTCGAGAATGGTGACACCGCCAATCTTCACCACGTCGTACATGCCGTAACCGCCTGCAAGCGTCAGCAAGGCGGTACCGGCAAAGATGAAGAGACGGCGAAGCGTCATACTGGCCCTCGCCGGCGCTTGCGTTTGCCGGACGCCGGCTGCGTGGTCCAGCCGGCACGGCAGCATCGTCAGCGGGCTTTCCTGCGGCAGAAACGGGCGGGCGGGGGCGCTTGGCAGCGGCGCCTGCGACTGCTTCAGGGCGTCCATCGATAGATCCATATCTCGGAGACCGGCGCATCGTTCTGCGCGAGGAAGGCGCGCAATTCGATCGACGCCTGCCCCTTGACCGCGCATTGGAAGCTCAGACGCCATCCGCCAGTCGCGGGATTTGGTTGCGTGACGATGTTGCTGATCTCGGCTTTCTCAGCGGTCACCATGCCTTTGATGCTCTTGGGATCGATGCTTTTGAGGCGGTCGCCCATCAGCTCGAGGACGAACAGCTTGCTGTCATCGCCACGGCTGCCGATGCCCGTTCGCGTGAAGCGCGCGAGTGCGTCGGCTTTCGGCGCGTCCGGTCCCCAGTGCAGTCGATAGGTAAAGATATGCTCGCTCTTTGCCGTCAGGGGCTGTTTCGGCTGCCAGAGCGCGGCGATATTGTCGTGGACCTCTTCCTTGGTCGGTATCTCGATCAGTTTCACCGCCCCTTCGCCCCAATCGCCGATCGGCTCGAACCAGAGGCTTGGACGCGTCTCGAAACTGGATTCCAGATCCTGATAAGCGAGATAATTCCGCTCCCGCTGCATCAGGCCGAAGCCGCCGGGATTGACATCGGCAAAACTGCTGACCTGCAAATCGTGCGGATTGTTGAGAGGTCGCCAGAGCTGCTCGCCTCTGCCGTTGAAGATCGAAAGTCCATCCGAGTCGTGAACCGCGGGGCGGAAATCATCGAAGTCCTTCCGATCGTTCGGACCGAAGAAGAACATGCTGGTCATCGGCGCGAGCCCGGCGTGCTCGACGTCGACCCGCGGATAGAGGGCCATCTCGACGTCGAATACCGTGGTTTGGCCCGGCCGTATGGTGAAGCGGTAGCTGGCTGCCGCGCTCTTGCTGTCGAGCAGCGCATGGACGACCATCGAGGAGGCGTTCAGCGCCGGCTTCTCCAGCCAGAACGCCTTGAACACCGGAAACTCTTCGCCTTTGCTCTCGCCTGTATCGATCGCAAGCCCCCGCGCGGACAGGCCATAGGTCTGTCCTTTCGCAACGGCCCGGAAGTAGCTTGCGCCAAGGAATACGCAAAGCTCGTCGTAATAATCGGGTTTGTTGATCGGGGTATGGATACGGAAGCCCCCGAACCCGAGGTCCGCATCCGGCCATTGCCCCAGCCCTTCGCCGAACGAAAAGTCAGCGCGCCGATACGACACCGGCGTGACGTTCCTGTTCGCCACCTCGAAGATGTCGACCCTGTTCTTGTAGAAGAAGCCGCGGTGGAAGAACTGCACCTGGAACGGCAACTTTTCGTCACGCCACAGCGCCTTTTCGGGGGCGAACCGAATGGATCGGTATTGGTCGTAATCGAGATTCTTCAGTGCATCCGGAAGCTTCTCGTCCGGAGCCACAAATGGCTTGGTCGCCAGCGCGCGCGCCAGCTCCCGCACGGTGGATGGGCCGAAGGGCGCGGCGGCGCTGGTTTGGGCGTCTGCAGCCCGTGGCAGGATGGCTGCAGCGGAAACAGCAGCTGATGCGCGAAGAAGGTCTCGGCGGTTCACGCGCGTCTCCTAATTTTGGAACGGATGGAAACGGCCGATGTTCCCGGGAGTTCCATTGGACATCCAAAGGAGCTTGGCATCGCGCGTTATGGGCGCCGCAACGTCCGGATATCCGCCTGCGTCAGCGCGGGCACTCGGCGCCGCTATCAATCCAGGCCTGCACCAGTTCGCCTGCCGCCTGCTGGCTGCCGGGAGCCGGCTTGCGGCCTTCGCCGGGATTCCAACCCCATGCGACGAGATCATCCTTGGCGATGTGTTCCTGCAGCGCGGCGAGGTCACGACCGCCATTGAGCTGGACGTCCTTCAACTGGCGGCAAATCTCGCCCAACGACTTGCCTTCCCACGCCATGGACAGTGGCGCGAAGCCCCATCGCGGATGACCGGGAATGCTTCGATAGCTAGCCGCTTCGTGCAGCGAGAAGTTCTTCCCGCCATGGCATCCGGAGCAGCTGACCTCGAAATGCCCGGTCTCGGCACGCCATATCGGCGGTACATGCTCGTGGCTGTCGTCACCCTGCAACGGATGGTTGCCGGCCGGGTGACAATTCATGCAACGCGGATGGGTGAGCACCTTGCCGATTTCTTCGAACAGCGCGCGCGAGCGATCGGCTTGATTTGAAATCGACGAAAACTCGGCTGCATTCCGCAGTGTTGTGGAAGCAGGCGAGGGGTCTGCACCGCTCGGACGAGAGCCAGCCATCGCTACGACGAAAGCGATCATCGCAAGGCTTCCGGCCCGAACGGCGGATTGAGGCGCGCGGATCATGACATCCTAATCGACGCCTCCAGGTTTGGTTCCCGCGCCGCCAGGACGAGGTCCTGGCCGCGCTTATTCCTCGTCTTCGTCGTCTTCCTCATCCTCCTCGTCCTCGTCCAACTCTTCCAGTTGTTCGAGCACGGCGAGCGGTAGGGTCTCGCGAAACAAGTCGCCTTCCGAGCCCATCCAGAGACAGAGTACGTCGTCGCCCTTCACTTCGGCGACGGTGAGCGGCTGCCCGCCGGATTTCAGCATGACGATATCGCCGGCTTTCAGTTCCATGGATGGTCCTTTCAGGTTGATGACTTGGGAAGCTAGCAAGCCGGCATGACATGCCGATCACGGGAGGCAGACCCGCGAATGTGTCCGGCTGGCGTCAACTTCCGAAACGCCACTGGCAGAGGTTCGAGTTGGGGGATCGCTCGATGGCACCAGGGTCTGTTGCAGTCCCGGGCGCGGCGATACTCACATCATGCACCCGAATTGCCCGACGGGTCAAATCATTTCGTAAAATCAGCAATCCGTTTTCGAGGTGCCGTAAGCCTTTGTTATTGCAGCAGTCGTCTACTGTGCATGGGGTTGTTTTTCGATATTTTGCTTTTGGTGCCCAAGTCAGGGCCGGTCCGGCACCAGTTCGGTCAGCGAGCGGATGATGCGGTCGGGCCTGATAAGCGAGCCCTCGGGCAGGCCGTCGCCGTGCACGTCGATCCAGATCGAGTAGATGCCGAGGCGCTGCGGCGTCACCACTTCCCATTCCAGATTGTCGCCGATCATCCAGGTGTCTGAGGCGGAGACGCCGAGCGCCTCCATCGCATGCAGATAGGCGCGCTCCTCGGGCTTGCCGAAGCCGTGCTCGCCCTCGATCTGGATATGGTCGAAGCGGTGCGCCAGCTCGAAGCGCTCGACCTTGGCGCGCTGCATGTCGGCGGCGCCGTTGGTCACCAGCGCAAGCTTGATGCCGAGCGCCTTGAACGTGTCGATCGCTTCGTGCGCGCCCGGGAAGACGAACATCTCCTCCTCGCGATAGGCGGTGAAGCGGTCGGCGAGGCGGATGGCGAGGTCGTCGGGCAGGGCACGATGGCCGGCCGCCGCAAGCGCGGCAAAGCCGCCCTTGACCGTGAGATGCCGCGCTTCGGCGAGCTTCATCCGCCATGCAGCTTCGGCGTTCGCCCAGAAGTTTCGCGCGAAAGCGAGGACAGTGGTTGCGACCAGCTCGGGCGGCAGCGGCGCCAGCTCGTCGGCAAATTCCTTCGCGATCGTGTTCCAGGCGATCTCGGGCCGGCCATAGGCCGACAGGATGGTGTCGTCCATGTCGATCAGCATGGCGCGGGGAAGCGGCTTCGAAACAGTCATGGCCACTTCACCTCCGGGGGCATCGACGACAGGATCGAATCGACATTGCCGCCGGTCTTGAGCCCGAAGATGGTGCCGCGATCATAGAGCAGGTTGAATTCGACATAGCGGCCGCGCCGGATCAACTGCTCCTCGCGGTCGGCAGCGGTCCATACGTCCGCGAAATTGCGCCTGACGATCTCGGGATAGATCTTGAGGAACGCGCGACCGACGTCCTTGGTGAAAGCGAGATCGGCGTCCCAGTCGCCGCTGTCGTGCCAGTCGTAGAAGATGCCGCCGATGCCGCGCGCTTCCTTGCGGTGCGGCAGGTAGAAATATTCGTCGCACCATTTCTTGTACTTGTCGTAGTCGGCAACGCCGTTCGGCTGCGCACAGGCCTGCTTCATCGCGGCGTGGAAGGCGATGGTGTCGGCATCGTCCTGCGTGCGCCTTCTCTCCAGCACCGGCGTGAGATCGGCGCCACCGCCGAACCACGCTTTGGTGGTGACGACGAAGCGGGTGTTCATGTGCACGGCGGGCACGTTCGGATTGCGCATATGCGCGATCAGTGAGATGCCCGAAGCCCAGAATTTTGGATCCTCCGCGGCGCCGGGAATCTGGGCACGAAATTCGGGCGCGAACTCGCCATGCACGGTCGAGCAGTGCACACCGACCTTCTCGAACAGGCGGCCATGCATCATCGACATCACGCCGCCGCCGCCGGGCGCGCCGGTATGGTCGGAGCGCTGCCAGGGCGTGCGCTTGAAGCGGCCGGCCTCGCCCGGGTAAAGGCTTTGCGGGGCGTCGTCCTCGAGCCGCTCGAAGCTCGCGCAGATGTCGTCGCGCAAGGATTCGAACCAGCTGCGGGCGCGGGTCTTGCGGTCTTCGATCGTCGCCATCTCCATCTGCATCCCGGTCGCGTCCTATCTGATGCCGAGCGATTTGTGCGTCTGCACGCTGAGCCGCCATTGCGGATGGCGCAGGCAGTAGTCGATCGCGCGCGCGGTGTTCTCGATGACCTCGGCCCCGTCCATCGGCTGCAGCGAGAAGCGCTCGAAGGCGAGGTCCTCGAACGTCTCGGGCGCGGCGAGGGCCTGCGGATAGACCAGCTTCAGTTCGTGGCCCTGGCGCAGCACCAGCTCGCTGCCGCCCTTGGGGCTGACGCAGACCCAGTCGAGCCCCTCGGGCGCTTCGATCGTGCCATTGGTCTCGACGCCGATCTCGAAGCCGTGGGCATGGAGCGCGTCGATCAGCGCTGCGTCGACCTGAAGCAGGGGCTCGCCGCCGGTGAGCACCACGTAGCGGTTGGCGGCGGTGGCACGCCATTGCGCGGCGATGGTGTCGGCGAGCTCCGCGGCCGATCCGTAGCGGCCGCCGAGGGTGCCGTCGGTCCCGACGAAATCGGTGTCGCAGAACTTGCAGGTGGCCTCAATGCGGTCCGCCTCGCGGCCGCTCCAGAGGTTGCAGCCGGCAAAACGGCAGAACACGGACGCGCGCCCGGCATGGGCGCCTTCGCCTTGCAGGGTCAGGAAGATTTCCTTGACCGCATAACTCACGCGTCTCTCCTCAATCTTCAGGGCTGCGGGGTCCGGATCTGCCGCAGCGCCTCGCCGGCGGCCATGGCCGCGGTCATGGCGACATTGAGCGACCGCAGCCCCGCCTTGATCGGGATCACCAGCCGCGCATCGGCGGCCTCGACCACCGCGTCGGTGACACCGGCGCTCTCGCGCCCGAATAGCAGGATGTCCGACGTCTGGTAACGGAAATCGCGGTAGTCGGTGGCAGCTTTCGTGGTGAACAGCAGCAGGCGGTAGCCATGTGCCGCGCGCCAATCCTCGAATTTCGACCAGGAGTCATGGCGGGTCAGGCTGACGTGGTCGAGGTAGTCCATTCCCGCCCGGCGGAACAGACGGTCGGAGACGGGGAAGCCCGCCGGTTCGATGATATGGGCGGCGATGCCCAGGCAGGCGCAAAGCCTGAGAATCGTGCCGGTGTTCTGGGCGATGTCGGGTTGGAAAAGCGCGATCTGCATGGGCTGTGCGAGGGCTGTAGCGGGGGCGATGCGTGCCGGAAATGTCTCAATAAAACACCGCCGGCCGCGGAATTCGTGCATGGCACGCTCCCGCGCCGATAGCGGGCTTGCGCTCGCCCGGCAAGGGTGCCAATAGAACGATTCTGGACTGCTGTTTCATCCGTTTAGAGGTGAATGAGCGAAGTTCTGCCGCCGCGGGGGGCCGCGGGCGCCGGCAGACTGTTCCGGGGACCTTGGGGGCTCCTGGAGCGGTTCCACCGGTGGCATAAGAAGAAAGGGTTGGAATCGTGACGACAGCGTCTTCGGCGGACCATCCGACACGCCGTGATTTCTTATTTGTTGCAACCGGGGCAGCTGCAGCAGTAGGGGGCGCAGCTGCGCTCTGGCCCTTCATCTCCCAAATGAATCCTGATGCGTCGACCATCGCCGCCGGTGCGCCGATCGAGGTCGATCTCAGCCCGGTCGCCGAGGGGCAGGACATCAAGGTGTTCTGGCGCGGCAAGCCGATCTACATCAGCCACCGCACCAAGAAGCAGATCGACGAGGCACGCGCCGTCAACGTGGCCAGCCTGCCCGATCCGCAGACCGACGAGGCGCGGGTCAAGTCCGGCCACGAGCAATGGCTGGTCGTGATCGGCATCTGCACCCATCTCGGCTGCATCCCGATCGCCCATGAAGGCAATTACGACGGGTTCTTCTGCCCCTGCCATGGTTCGCAGTACGA
The DNA here is from genome assembly GCF_018129985.1 of Bradyrhizobium sp. SZCCT0148. Classification (GTDB taxonomy): domain Bacteria; phylum Pseudomonadota; class Alphaproteobacteria; order Rhizobiales; family Xanthobacteraceae; genus Bradyrhizobium; species Bradyrhizobium japonicum_H. Next base: position 120,957 of record NZ_JAFCKT010000008.1, on the reverse strand, counting down.
TTCGTCCGGCCGCATCCGCCAGGGGCCCGCGCCCGCGAACCTGCCGGTGCCGCCGTACACGTTCGTTTCCGACACCAAAATCCAGATCGGCTGAGCCTCGGACCCGCGTCCGAAGCTTCGCGCCGTCTCGTCGTTTTATTTCCTCAGGATCGCATCATGAGCGGACCATCCGACTACCAGCCGAGCAATCCGGCCCTGCAATGGCTCGAACGGCGCCTGCCGATCCTCGGCCTCATGCACTCCTCGTTCGTCGTCTATCCGACCCCGCGCAACCTGAACTATTGGTGGACCTTCGGCGCCATCCTCTCCTTCATGCTGGGGATGCAGATCCTGACCGGCGTGATCCTGGCGATGCACTACACGCCGCATGCCGATCTCGCCTTCAAGTCGGTCGAACTGCTCGTCCGCGACGTCAATTACGGCTGGCTGCTGCGCAACATGCACGCCTGCGGCGCGTCCATGTTCTTCTTCGCGGTCTACATCCACATGCTGCGCGGCCTGTACTACGGTTCCTACAAGGAGCCGCGCGAAGTGTTGTGGATCCTCGGCGTTATCATCTACCTGCTGATGATGGCGACCGGCTTCATGGGCTACGTGTTGCCGTGGGGCCAGATGAGCTTCTGGGGCGCCACCGTCATCACCAATCTGTTCTCCGCCATTCCCTATGTCGGCGAGAGCATCGTGACGCTGCTGTGGGGCGGTTATTCGGTCGGCAACCCGACGCTGAACCGCTTCTTCTCGCTGCACTACCTGCTGCCGTTCCTGATCGCGGGTGTCGTCGTCCTCCACGTCTGGGCGCTCCACGTCGCCGGCCAGAACAATCCTGACGGTGTCGAGCCGAAGACGGAAAAGGACACGGTGCCGTTCACGCCGCATGCGACCATCAAGGACGGCTTCGGCGTCGCCTGCTTCCTGCTGCTCTACGCCTGGTTCATCTTCTACATGCCGAACTATCTCGGCGACGCCGACAACTACATTCCGGCGAACCCGGGCGTGACCCCGCCGCACATCGTGCCGGAATGGTATTACCTGCCGTTCTACGCGATCCTGCGCTCGATCCCGAACAAGCTTGCGGGCGTCATCGGGATGTTCTCGGCGATCATCATCCTGTGCTTCCTGCCCTGGCTCGATGCCGCCAAGACCCGGTCGTCGAAGTACCGCCCGCTGGCCAAGCAGTTCTTCTGGATCTTCGTCGCGGTCTGCATCCTGCTCGGCTATCTCGGTGCACAGCCGCCGGAAGGCATCTACGTGATCGCCGGCCGTATCCTCACGTTCTGCTACTTCGCCTACTTCCTGATCGTGCTGCCGCTGCTCTCACGCATCGAGACGCCAAGGCCGGTACCGAACTCGATCTCGGAGGCAATCCTGGCCAAGAGCGGCAAGGCCGTTGCCTCCGTTGCGGTCATGCTCGTCGCCGCCGGCGCACTGTTCCTCGGCAGCATGCAGGATGCCCGCGCCTCCGAAGGCAGCGACAAGCCGCCGGGCAACAAATGGTCGTTCGCGGGCCCGTTCGGCAAGTACGATCGCGGCGCGCTGCAGCGCGGCCTGAAGGTCTACAAGGAGGTCTGCGCCAGCTGCCACGGCCTGTCCTACGTCGCCTTCCGCAACCTCTCCGAAGCCGGCGGACCCGGCTATTCGGTGGCGCAGGCGGCGGCGTTCGCCTCCGAGTACAAGGTCAAGGACGGCCCGAACGACGCGGGTGACATGTTCGAGCGTCCCGGCCGTCCGGCGGACTATTTCCCCTCGCCGTTCCCGAACGAGCAGGCTGCTCGTGCCGCGAACGGTGGCGCGGCGCCGCCCGATCTGTCGCTGATCACCAAGGCGCGCTCCTATGGCCGCGGCTTCCCGATGTTCATCGTCGACTTCTTCACCCAGTTCCAGGAGCAGGGCCCGGACTACGTCTCGGCGTTGCTGCAGGGCTTCGAGGACAAGGTCCCGGAAGGCGTCACCATCCCGGAGGGCTCGTACTACAACAAGTACTTCCCGGGCCACGCCATCAAGATGCCGAAGCCGCTCAACGACGGCCAGGTGACCTATGACGACGGCTCGCCGACCACGGTCGCGCAGTACGCCAAGGACGTCACCACGTTCCTGATGTGGACGGCCGAGCCGCACATGGAAGCGCGCAAGCGCCTCGGCTTCCAGGTCTTCGTGTTCCTGATCCTGTTCGCGGGCCTGATGTACTTCACCAAGAAGAAGGTCTGGGCGAGCTCCCATTGAGCGGCGCTTGCCGAGACTAGAAATGGAAAAGCCCCCGCAAGGGGGCTTTTTTGTCGCCGTCATTCCGGGGCGATGCGCAGCACCGAGCGCGGAATCAATTCATCGACCGACTCTGCCGCCCGATGGATTCCGGGTTCGCGCTATCGCGCGCCCCGGAATGACGACAGTGTGGATTGCGCCGCGTGCCCGCACCCGCCAAAATGCCACCAACCGCTCCCCAGAAACTCATCGGAGGACACCATGGGAACCGCCATCACCTTCAAGCGTCCGGACGGCAAGGACGCCTCGGGCTATCTCGCCAATGCCGCGCGTGGCAATGCGCCGGGCGTGGTCGTGATCCAGGAATGGTGGGGCCTGTCGGACCAGATCAAGGGCTTGTGCGACCGCTTCGCGCTGGCTGGTTTCGACGCGCTGGCGCCCGATCTCTACAAGGGCAAGGTGGTGCCGTATCACGACACCGACAGCGCCAACAAGGAGATGAACTCGCTCGACTTCATGGACGCCACCACGCAGACCGTGCGCGGTGCCGCGCAATATCTGTCGCGCAACGGCGCCAAGGTCGGGCTGACCGGCTTCTGCCTCGGCGGTGCCGTCACCATCATCGGCTCGGTGCATGTGCCGGAGCTTGCGGCCGGCGTCGTGTTCTACGGCATCCCGCCCGAGCAGGCGGCCAAGCCCGCCGACGTCAAGATCCCGCTTCAGGCGCATTTCGCCAACAAGGACGATTGGTGCACGCCGGAGCTGGTCAACGGCTTCGAAAAGGCCATGAAGGCCGCTGGCAAGTCGCTGGAGCTGTTCCGCTATGATGCCGAGCACGCCTTCGTCAACGAGCAGCGGCAGGCCGTGCATGACCGCGAAGCCGCCGAACTCGCCTGGGGGCGGGCGACGGAGTTTTTCAGGAAGCATCTGGGTTGAGGCGGGAGCAATCGACCAAGGGCAGCGAGCGAATGTCGACATCGTCTCTCATGCGCCGCGTGCTCGGCTCGATCGTTCGACCGGTGATCGTCCTTGGCGTCTGGCTGCTGACGGCAACTCAGGCGCCGGCACAGCAAGCCTTCGTCACGCTGAACGGTAATCTCAAAACCGAGGCCTGGTGGGTCATCGCGGAATTCCAACCTTTCACGACGGAGGTTCGCGGCATCCCCGCGAACCAGATCCGCAAGAGCTGGTGCAAGGCGACTGAATTCCGCAAGGACCTGATCCCCAAAGAGCTGATCCTCGAAAACGGCGCCGACACGATGAAGGGCGCCGACATGTCCTTTGCCATCGAGGGACGCTTCGACGGCGGCGCGACGAAGCAGATCGCGGTGGTCGGCGTGTTTCAGGAGTGTGCGGGTCGCAAGGGCAGGTTCATGCTGCTCCTCGATCAGCCGGACGGCGAGAAGCCGAAGATCCGCTTTGTCGACGCCGTGCGCACGAACCGCCAGTTCGCAGCTCTCTCGAAGGACAAGGGCGGCAAGCTCGTCCTTTGGGGATGCATGGAATGCGACGGCTATTCCGTCCTCAAATGGGATCGGAAGAAGAACCGGTTCGGCTGGGAGCCGCAGGCCGAGGAGCCCTGACCCAGGCAGAAGCGGCAGCCGAACGCTGCGTGCCGCGGCCGGCCGCGGGGAGGTTTCTCGCCTTGACGCCGCCCCCGCGCCATGGTGAGTATCCGCTCATGAGCACCGCAGCCCGCCCAGCCCGTCTTTGGTGGCGCACCTCCTAACGAGGTGGCCGGTGCGATTTTCCTTTCCCAAATCGTCTGAGGTCGCCTGCACAGCGCGGCGGCCTTTTCGTTTGTCCTGTGTGGCGTTCCCTCGGCAAGTTTCGTAAGAGGACGACATGAACAGGACCGTCTTTGCCCTCCCGGCCAGAAGCGACTACGCGACCCGCGCGGGTCTGGCGATCACACGCGTGGCGGAGCAGTTTACTGGCGGCGCCAACCGGCTCGACGACCTCATCAATCTGCTCGACCGCCGCCGCGGCGTGGTGCTGTCCTCGGGCACGACCGTGCCCGGCCGCTACGAGAGCTTTGACCTCGGCTTCTCCGATCCGCCGCTCAAGCTCGAGACCACGGGCGTCAATTTCAAGCTCGAAGCGCTCAACGTGCGCGGAGAGGTGCTGATCGCTTTCCTCGGCGACGTGCTGCGCGAGCCCTGTGTCGTGATCTCCGAGAAGACGACGACGCGCCTGGCCGGCCACATCCTCCGTGGCGATGCGCCGGTCGAGGAGGATCAGCGCACGCGGCGCGCCAGCGTGATGTCGCTGGTGCGCGACATCATCGCAGCCTTCTCCGCCAATGACGACGGGCTGCTCGGCCTGTTCGGCGCCTTTGCCTACGACCTCGTGTTCCAGATCGAAGACCTCGTGCAGAAGCGGGCGCGAGAGAGCGATCAGCGCGACATCGTGCTCTATGTGCCCGATCGCCTGCTTGCCTATGACCGCGCTACCGGCCGCGGCGTGGTGCTGAGTTACGACTTCGCGTGGAAGGGTAAATCCACCGAGGGCCTGCCGCGCGAGACGGCCGAGAGTCCTTATCTGAAGACACCACGGCAGGGTTTTGCCGATCACGCGCCCGGCGAATATCAGGCCACGGTCGAGACCGCGCGCGCCGCGTTCGCCCGCGGCGATTTGTTCGAGGCGGTACCAGGACAGCTGTTTGCCGAGCCCTGCGAGCGTTCGCCGGCCGAAGTCTTCCAGCGCCTCTGCGTCATCAACCCGTCGCCCTACGGCGCGCTGATGAATCTGGGCGAGGGCGAGTTTCTCGTCTCCGCTTCGCCGGAAATGTTCGTGCGCTCGGACGGGCGCCGCGTCGAGACCTGCCCGATCTCGGGCACCATCGCGCGGGGCAGTGATGCGATCGGCGATGCCGAGCAGATCCGCCAGCTCTTGAACTCGGAGAAGGACGAGTTCGAGCTCAACATGTGCACCGACGTCGACCGCAACGACAAGGCGCGCGTCTGTGTCCCCGGCACGATCAAGGTGCTGGCGCGCCGGCAGATCGAGACCTACTCGAAGCTGTTCCACACCGTCGACCATGTCGAGGGCATGCTGCGTCCCGGCTTCGACGCGCTCGATGCCTTCCTCACCCATGCCTGGGCCGTCACCGTGACAGGCGCGCCAAAACTGTGGGCGATGCAGTTCGTCGAGGATCACGAACGCTCGCCGCGGCGCTGGTATGCCGGCGCGATCGGCGCGGTGAATTTCGACGGCAGCATCAACACTGGCCTGACCATCCGCACCATCCGCATGAAGGACGGTCTGGCCGAAGTTCGCGTCGGCGCCACCTGCCTGTTCGATTCCGATCCGGCCGCCGAAGACCGCGAGTGCCAGGTCAAGGCCGCCGCGCTGTTCCAGGCGCTGCGCGGCGATCCGCCGAAGCCGCTGTCGACCTTTGCGCCGGATGCGACCGGTTCGGGCAAGCAGGTGCTGCTGATCGATCACGACGACAGTTTCGTGCACATGCTCGCGGATTATTTCCGCCAGGTCGGCGCCGACGTCACTGTGGTCCGCCATATCCACGCACTCGACATGCTCAAGCGGAAGACGTGGGATTTGCTGGTGCTGTCGCCCGGTCCCGGCAGGCCTGAGGATTTCGGGATCAAGAAGACCATCGATGCGGCGCTGGCGAAGAAGCTGCCGGTGTTCGGCGTCTGCCTCGGCGTGCAGGCGATCGGCGAATATTTCGGCGGCGAGCTCGGCCAGCTCACCCATCCGGCCCATGGCCGGCCCTCGCGGGTGCAGGTGCGCGGCGGGCGCTTGATGCGCAACCTGCCGAACGAGATCGTCATCGGCCGCTATCACTCGCTCTATGTCGAGCGCGACAGCATGCCGGAGGTTCTGTCCGTCACCGCCAGCACCGAGGACGGCGTCGCCATGGCGCTGGAGCACAAGACGCTGCCTGTCGCCGGCGTGCAATTCCACCCGGAGTCGCTGATGTCGCTCGGCAACGAGGTGGGCTTGAAGATTGTCGAGAATGCGTTCCGGCTGGATGCGCGGGTTGATTGAGAGGCACCAATGACCTTTGACCACGATATTAAGGCGAGCGTCCGTACAATTCCCGACTATCCCAAACCGGGGATCATGTTCCGCGACATCACGACCCTGCTTGCGGATGCGCGCGCCTTCCGCCGCGCGGTCGACGAACTCGTCAATCCCTGGGCCGGCAACAAGATCGACAAGGTCGCCGGCATGGAGGCGAGGGGCTTCATCATCGGCGGCGCGGTGGCGCACCAGCTCTCGGCCGGTTTCGTGCCGATCCGCAAGAAAGGCAAGCTGCCGCACACCACCGTGCGCATCGCCTACTCGCTCGAATACGGCATCGACGAGATGGAGATGCATGTCGACGCGATCGCGCCGGGCGAGCGCGTGATCCTGGTCGACGATCTCGTCGCTACCGGCGGCACCGCGGAAGGCGCGGTCAAGCTGCTGCGCCAGATCGGGGCCAACGTGGTCGCCGCCTGTTTCATCATCGACCTGCCCGAGCTCGGTGGCGCCGCCAAGCTGCGCGCCATGGACGTGCCGGTGCGCACACTGATGACATTCGAGGGGCACTGAGAGGTCGCAGTTCTCCTCAGATCGCTTCGGCCTTCAGTTCATCGCGCCAATGCAGCAGGCGCTCCTTCAGGAGCGCGTTCCTGACATAGGCGGTTTCTTCATCCTCAAGACGCTCGCATTCGCCAAAGGTCAGGCCGGCCTCGCCATGCGCATTCCAGGCAGCCTGGAGGCTGCGGCAGGTGTGGTTGCCCTGGCGTAGCGAGAACCAGATGCGGTTCTGGATCGTCTCCAGGTTCGGGGCCTGTCCGACCCAGGCTTCGCCAGTGGCCGCACAGCGGACGACATAGATGCCCGCGATGGTCTTTCGCTCCTTGTAGGCGGCGATCGCTGCTTTCCGGTCGATGCTCACGGGTGTCGGGCCTTGTTGAGGACGCTGTTGCAGCCTCAGTAGAGGCATAAGCGCCGGGCGTCAATATTACCCGGATAAAATATTTTGAAGATGGCGCTTCTTCATCTCTCGTCATTCCGGGGCGCGCGTTAGCGCAAACCCGGAATCCATTGCGCGGCAGCCCCTTCGGCCGATGGAGTCCGGGCTCGCGAGTTCGTCAGGCCCGGAATGACGAGACGGTCAGGATCGCTGCAGGATCAGGCTGAGCTCGAGCTCGCGGAAGGCGAAGTAATTCCGCCGGGTCCACTGGTGCAGTTCGGTCGAGGCGTCTTTCTCCTGGCGCAGATAGCCGGTGAAGGAGAAGGTCAGCCGGTCGACATAGGTCTTGAGGAAGCCGGGCAACGCGGGCAGACGGAACAGGCGGCCGCCGGCCATCGCAGCCGGCAGCTCGCCGCGAATGACGTATTCGTTGTCGACCGTGATCAGATTCATCCGCGGGATCCGCTCGCGCAGCATCTCGTAAGCGCGGGCCGAGGCGCGGTCGGTGTCGGCAACGAACAGGATCTGTGGAGCGACATGGCGGCGGGCAGCCTCCTTCAGCAGGCCGATCTCATCGACCATCTTGAAGAACTCGTCGAAGGCGTGGAAGCCGAGATCGATCACCTTGGCGACGCCGTCATCGACGATGACGCGGTCCATCAACTGCATCTTGCCGTAGGTGTCGATCACGTCGGCGGTCTCCGTGATCTTCGGCAGGTAGTCGAGCAGAGACGGTTCCTTCAGATTGACGTCGAAGGCCGCGACGTTGCCGTTCTTGAGCAGAAGAAATTCGGCAAGCAGCCGCGCCAGCAGGGTCTTGCCGACCTGCGGGCGGGGCGAGCAGATGATGTAGACGGGCGTTGCGGGCATTGCGGCTATTATCTGAGCGAACTCACCGCCCCAATCCAGCCGTATCAGCCCGGACCGCGCAACTATTTTTCGCTGTTGCGGGTCGTGGCTTTCGACCCGACGATATCGGTCAGGCGGATCCGGTCGAACTCGCTCCAGACGTTCGCCAGCCAGTGCCGGACATAGCCGCGCAGCACGAACGAATAATTCGCGGCCTCGTCGTTGATGCCCTTGTTGGCCACGAACTTCAGGAACGGGACGGAGGACACTTCGACCTGTTCATAGGCCATTTCGTTGAGCTTTGGGATGGTCAGCTCGGTCGCGTCCTTGATGCGGTTGAAATACGATTGGTAGGTCGCCTGGTCCCACTGGAAGAACTGGGTGTCGTTGATGAAGTTCTTCACCAGGAAATATTTCGCGCCGCCCATGAAGCCTGCGGTCTCGGCAATCTCGTCCAGTGAGGCGATCGAGGGGCCGAGGATGTGGAACACCGCGAAGGTGATCTGGCCGGCCTTGGCGGCGTCCAGGAAGCCGATGTCCCGGAGCGAGGCCAGCGCCGGCGAAAGCAGGCCGGCGCGGACGTCGATCACGGTGACCGACGGGCTTGTTGCGTTGAGCGTGTCGAAGATCTTCATCTGATCGGCCGTCGTCGTCATATCGACGATCTCGGTGATGTCGGGGTGGAAGCGCTTCAGCGTTCCGCGCGGCGACTCCGTGTCGAACGCGCGCGTCGGCACGTTGTTGGCGGAAAAATAATCAAGCAGGGTGCGCGATACCGTGGTCTTGCCGACCCCGCCCTTGTCCGCGCCCACCACAACCACTGCCGGCTTTGCCATTGCTGTCCCCTAACGCGCCCTCCGATCGCAAGGTCGCAATCGGCCGGGCCCCAAATCGATGTCCCGAGTCTGCTGTTGGGCGCGAACATGGCAGAAACAAGGGAGAATTCAATTCCTCGGCATGCCGATAAGGCAATTCCCGAAGTTTTTCCCAGCCCTCGCAAAGCCCGGCGCGCGCGGCGGTAAATCACGCACTCAATGGCGGCCCCAGGGACCCATCGGATCGATTGGGCTTCCCGCTGCGGTTCCGGCGGGGCCGGGTGCGAGCACGGGTGGCGGAGCCGAGCCACCGGCGTCGTTCCACGGTCCCTTCGCCACCGGCGGCGGCGCGTCGGGCTGGCCGGTCTGCGGCTCCGGCTCGTCGGTCTCGTCTCCGGGCGGTGGCAGCGGGCCGGGATCGCGGCCGCCGGCAAACTTGACCAGCGCGTCGACCCGGGATTGCACCGACGGGTGGGTCGCGAACAGATCGGCAAAGCCTTCGCGAGGGTTGTCGACGCAGAGCTCCATCACGGCCGAGGTCGCGCCGGGCAGCTCGCCGCGATTCTCGATCTTGCGCAGTGCGGAGATCATCGCATCGGGATCTTTCGTCAGTTCGACGGAGCCTGCGTCGGCGAGATATTCGCGCGACCGCGACAAAGCGAGCTTGACCACCTGGGACAGCAGCCAGGCCACCACGATCAGCACGATTGCGATGATGATCACGATCACGGCGCCGCCGCCGCCGGAATTTTTGCTGTCGCTCGAGGACGAGGACGAGCGGGATGAGGAGGAAGATCCCGAGGACCACGAGCCCAGGCTGGAGCCCCAGTTGGAGTTCGCGAACAGACGGAAGAACAGTTCGCCGAAGAAGCCGACCACGCCGGCGATGATGACGGCGACCACCATCAGCTGCACGTCGCCGTTCTTGATGTGGGTCAGCTCGTGGCCCAGCACCGCCTCGATCTCCTTATCGTTCAGCGCGCTGAGGAGACCCGTGGTTACGGTGATGGAATATTGCCTGGGATTGAGGCCGGTCGCGAACGCGTTCAGCGCCGGGCTCTCCATGATCTTCAGCTTCGGCATGGTGATGCCGCGCGAGATGCAGAGGTTTTCCAGCAGATTGTAAAGCCGCGGCTCCTCCTGCCTTGTGACGTCGTGGCCGCCGGTCACCGCGTCGATCATCGACTGGTGGAAGAAATAGGCGATCACGACCCAGACCGCCGCCACGATCGTCGCAACCGGTGCGGCCACGATCAGATCGTGGAGGGCGCGCCTCAGATAATAGACGACGGTCTCATTGCCGTTGATGACGACTTCTGCGACCAACGCGCCGGCATAGACCAGCACATAGACCAGCGCGAACAGGCCGGCGAGCAGCAGCATCGAACGAAACTTGTTCGAGGCGATGTGCGTGTAGAGACCATACGCGGCCATGACGCGGTGTGCCCTGCCGGCCTATCGGCTCAACTTCAGAACTTCACCTGCGGCGCGGCCTCGACCTCGGTACGGCTGGCGCCGAGATCGAAGAAGTCCTTCTTGGTGAAGCCGAACATGCCGGCGAACAGCGCCGCAGGCAGTTGCTGAATGCCGGTGTTGTATTCCTGAACCGCATTGTTGAAGAAGCGGCGGCTCGCCGCGATCTTGTTCTCGAGGTCGGAGAGCTCGGATGCGAGCTGCTGGAAATTGGCATTGGCCTTGAGGTCGGGATAGGCCTCCGACAGTGCGATCAGCCGGCCGAGCGCGCCCGACAGCTGGTTTTCGGCCGCGGATACCTGCGCCGGCCCCTGAGCCGACATCGCCGAATTGCGCGCCTTGATGACGTCGTCGAGCGTGCCGCGCTCGTGCGAGGCATACCCCTTTACGGTCTCGACCAGGTTCGGAATGAGGTCGTGGCGCTGCTTGAGTTGCACGTCGATATCGGCAAAGGCCTGGCCGACGCGCTGGCTGAGCGCCACCAAGCGGTTGTAGGCGCTGAACGCCAGGAATGCGAGGACGACGATGACGCCGAGAACGATCCAGCCGGTCGACATGGAGAACTCCTGAAGGGGGGAAGAAGGCGGGCGCTAGCCTAAACCAAATTGACGCGGGATGAGAGCCCGGCGCAGAAGGAAGGTAAGACTTGGTCGAATGAGGAGCCGCACGAGTTCAAGGCAAAACGGGCTGCGAGGTTAACTTTCGGCAATCACGGCATCGCCCCACCGCCAGCGGCGCGCACCGGCGTATGCCGCTTTGTCGCGCCGCGGCACCTTGGCGAGTTCGACGCCATGCTTGGTGCAGAGCTTCGCGGTGATCTCGGCCTTGCCGACATCCGGCGGCGCCAGCATGCGCGAGGCGCGCGTGGCGGGTGGGGTGCGGGTCAGGGCGACGTAGATGAAGCGTTCGTCCTCGAACGGCACGTCGGCGCCCTTGATCTGCCGATGGGCCTGCGAGCGCGGCAGGCGCTGGCTAAAATGGCACCAGTCGGGCGCGACGAGCGGGCAGGGCTTTTCGTGCGGGCAGGGCGCGGCGACGAAGGCACCCGCAGCGATGAGCTGCTGGCGCAGGGCGAGGATACGCGCATAGCCGGCCGGCGTGCCGGGCTCAATCACGATCAGGGCATGGCGCGCCTTGGCCCACATGGCTTCCGTGAGCTTGCGTTGCGCGGCGTCACTGAGTTCCCCGATGACGTAGCTCGCAACGACCAGATCGGCTTGCGGGACCTCTGTGAGGTTGCCGCCGGCGTCGCCCGGCAGGTAGCGGCAGTCCGCCAATCGCGAGCTGCCGCGGGCCAGTTCGAGTGCGAGGCGGCTGAGGGTCGCGTTGGCATCGAGCAGCGTAAAGTCTTGCAGCGAGGGGAAGGCCTCCGCCGCGGCCCAGCTTGCGGTGCCCGGCCCTGCACCGACATCGAGCAGCGTTTCCGGGGCCAGGTTCGGCGTCATCCCGGTCAGCGCATTCAGGCTGGCCGCCACGGCAGCATAGGTCGCTGGCATGCGCGCCAGCGCATAGGCGAGGGCATCGGCGTCCGACTTGATCGTGCCGGAGCCGCCGCCTGAGCGATAGCTTGTCGAGATCCTCTTGGATCGATGTGCGGCCTCGGTGCGCGAGAAGCCCTGGAGCTTGCCGTCGAGGGCGGCCTTGAGTTCAGCGGGGAGGGTGGGCGAGATCATGGTCGCCCACCGTCATTCCTGGGCCAGCCGTATCACGCCACGTTCTGGTCGAGAATGTCCACCGCCTCGGACAGGCTGACCGACACCAGCTGCGAGACGCCGCGCTCGGCCATGGTGACGCCGAACAGTCGGTTCATCCGCGCCATCGTGATCGGATTGTGCGTGATGATGATGAAGCGCGTGTCGGTCGAGCTGGTCATCTCGTGCAGCAGATTGCAGTACCGTTCGACGTTGTGGTCGTCGAGCGGCGCGTCGACTTCGTCCAGCACGCAGATCGGCGAAGGGTTGGTGAGGAACACCGCGAAGATCAGCGCCATCGCGGTCAGCGCCTGCTCGCCGCCCGAGAGCAGGGACAGCGTCTGCGGCTTCTTGCCCGGCGGTTTTGCGATGATTTCGAGGCCGGCTTCGAGCGGGTCATCGCTCTCGATCAGGTGCAGCGCGGCTTCGCCGCCGCCGAACAGCTCGACGAACAGGCGCTTGAAGTGGTTGTTGACGACCTCGAACGAGGTCAAAAGCCGCTCGCGAGCTTCCTTGTTGAGGCTCTGAATGCCCTGGCGCAGCCGCTTGATGGCTTCGACCAGGTCGTCGCGCTCGGTGACCAGACCGTTATGCTGGGTCTCGACCTCGCGCAGCTCTTCCTCAGCGCGCAGATTGACGGCGCCGAGGCGCTCGCGGTCGCGGCGCATCTTTTCGAGGTCTTCCTCGATGTCGTGCAGCGGCGGCAGCTCCGCGCCGGGCTCGATCTCGGCCAGACCTGCAACGGCCTGGGGCTCGACTTCCAGCATGTCGCGGATCTCGCGCTCGATGTCCTCGAGCCGGCGCCGCGCGCTTTCCATGCGTTCCTCGGCGCGGGCGGTGGCCTCGCGCGAGCTGGAGAGCGCCTCCAGCGTCAGCTTGGCGACGCGGTCGGTCTCGGCCATCGCGCTCTCCGCGGTGGCAAGCGCGTCGGCGGCCATGCGGCGGTCGTTCTCGGCGTATTCGATCTCGGTGATCAGCGCGCTGCGCTTCTCGGCGAACACTTGCGGCGCGTTTTCGAGCTCGCTGCGCTCGATCGTGAGCTCGGCGATGCGGGCCTGAATGGTGTCGATGTGCGAGGCCGCGCTCTCCTTGCGGTTCTGCCACTCGGTGCGTTCGGCCAGGATCGCCTGGACGCGGCGGTCGGCAAGCTCGGCCTCGCGCGCCAGCGCCTGCGCTTCGGCGCGGACCTGCGCCGCCATGCGGCGATGGCCTTCGATGTCGCTGCGGACCGCGGCGAGACGGGTTTCGGTGTCCTCGCTCGACGGCAGTTCGGAGATGCCGGCTTCGGCATATTCGTAGGCGGCTTCGGCCTCGGCGCGGTCGGCGGCGAGACGGCTGTGCGCTTCCGACAGCGTCGCCTTGCGCGCGGCGTGACGGCTGATCTCGCGCTCGGCGGTGGCATGACGCTCGCGCGCGACATTGAGCTCGCGCTGCGCGGCGCGCCAGGCTTCGCGGCTGGCGCCTTCGGTGCTGGCTGCCATCTGCAGCTCGGACTCGGCGTTCTCCAGCGCCTGACGCTTGACCTGCGCGTCGATGCGGGCCTGCTCCAGCTCGTTCTCGATGTCGACGAGACGGGCGCGCTCGGCGAGGCGCCGCGCGGCACCGGTCGGGGCATGGGCTGCGGCGACGAAGCCGTCCCAGCGCCAGACGTCGCCTTCAGGCGAGACCAGCCGCTGGCCGGTCTTGAGTTGCGACACCAGTTCGGCGCCACGCTCGCGCGGCACCACGCCGATCTGGGCCAGACGGCGCGTCAGCTCGGCCGGCGCCTGCACGTGATTGGCGAGCGGCACGGCGCCTTCCGGCAGCTCCGGATCGCCGTCGGTGTGTCCGACATTGGTCCAGCGCATCGGCGCCGACGGGTCGATGGGCGCATCGAGATCGTCGCCAAGTGCGGCGCCGATCGCCTTTTCAAAGCCCTTGTCGACGGTGATGCCGTCGATGATCGGCGGCCACAGATTTTTGGTCTCGCCGTTGAGGATCTTGGAGATCGTGCGCGCTTCGGTTTCGAGCCGCTGCGCGCGCTTGTCGGCCTCGACCAGCGGCGAGCGCGAGGATTCCAGCGTCTGGCGCGCCGCGACGTGCGCGGCCTCGCTCGCCTGCGCTGCAGCTTCGGAAGCCGCCAGCGTCTCTTCCGCGGTCTCGACCAGGGCAGTCAGCTCGTCCAGATCGCCGAAGCCGCCGGTCTCGGCGGCAAGCTTCTGCTCTTCGGCGGCGACGTTCGCGATCTCCTGGTCGAGCCGGGCCAGCTTGTCGCGGTGGGTGCGGACGTTGGCCTCGAGCTGGTTGCGCTTGGCGGTGAGGTCGGCGAGCGCGGTGGTGAGTTCGGCGAATTGCTGCTCGGTTTCGGTCAGCACAGCCTCGGCTTCGGCGACACGCTCGTCGACGCCGGAGCGCTTCTCGACGCGCGACTTGATCTCTTCCTTCAGCTCGGCATCTTCGGTGTCGAGACGCTGCAGCGCGACGTCGGCGTCCATGGTTTGCTGCTGGGCGCGGGAGATGTCGCCTTCGAACTGGGCGAGGCGACGCTCGAGCTCGGCGACGCGCTCCTTGGCGCGCTCCTCCTCGCGGTCGAGCAGCTCGCGGGCATTGGTGAGACGCTGCAGCCCGGCCGCGGCGCGCGCCTCGGCATCGCGCAGCGCCGGCATTTCGGCGGCGCGAATGGCCTGGATGCGGGCGGCTTCGGCCTGGTGCTGGGTGCGCTCGGCCATCTCGCGCACCGCGAGATCGTGGGTCTGGCCGGATTCGTTGACGTCGGCATGGGCGCCGATCCAGCGCAGATGAAACAGCGTGGCTTCGGCCTTGCGGACCTTGGCCGCGACCTCGCGGTAGCGCACGGCCTGGCGAGCCTGCTTCTTCAGGCCTTCCATTTGTCCTGCGAGCTGGCCGATCACGTCCTCGACGCGGGTGAGGTTGGTTTCAGCCGCCTTCAGCCGCAGCTCGGCCTCGTGGCGACGGGCGTGCAGGCCGGCGACGCCGGCGGCGTCTTCCAGTACGCGTCGGCGCTGCTCGGGCTTGGCCTGGATGATCTCGCCGATCTTGCCCTGGTGGACGAGGGCGGGCGAACGCGCGCCGGTGGCGGCGTCGGCGAACAGGATCTGCACGTCGCGAGCGCGCACGTCGCGGCCGTTGATGCGATAAACAGAGCCGGCCTCGCGCTCGATGCGGCGCGAGATTTCGAGCAGCTGGCTGTCGTTCATCGCCGCAGGCGCGGTGCGATCGGCATTGTCGATCGTCATCGTCACTTCGGCGTGGTTGCGCGCGGGACGGTTGCCGGAGCCGGCGAAGATCACCGCATCCATGTCGGCGGCGCGCAGAGACTTGTACGAGGTCTCGCCCATCGCCCAGCGCAGTGCCTCGACGAGATTCGACTTGCCGCAGCCGTTGGGTCCGACCACGCCGGTGAGGCCGGGCTCGATGACGAAGTCCGTGGGCTCAACGAAGGACTTGAAGCCGTGAAGGCGCAGGCGGGTGATTTTCATAAGCACGCATCTCTGTTGGCAGGCGCGAATCCCCCTGCCGGGACACTACCATGGAAGGCAATGCCGCTATCCGGGCGAGTCGCGCGAGGCGCCTCATGCGGCTGGACAATGGCCGCGGTGCGCCGCGAGGGCAACCGGCGAAAGCCGCTTTTCCCAAGGGATTTATGCCGGGAAAGATACGGCTTTCGAGATGCGAATCAGGATCTTGACGAGCGAATCAGCTCTTCAGCAGCGGATTGATCTTCTTGGCGAACTCCTCGAACGAGGTCTCGCCCTTGATCTTCTCGCCGTTGATGAAGAAGGTCGGCGTCGAATCGACCTTCAGCACGTCGCTGGCATATTTCTGGTCGGCGGCGATCTTGTCGAGCAGCGCCTGATCCTTCAGGCAGGTCTCGACCTGCTGCTGGGTGAGGCCGGCCTGCTTGCCGATCCGCGTCAGGGTCTCGGTGGTGTTCTTCACCACCCAGTCGTTCTGCTGGCGGAACAGCATGTCGGTGACCGCGAAGTATTTCGGTCCGTCGCCATTGGCGATGCAGCGCGACAGCATGGAGCCGGCGGCAGCTTTGATGTCGAGCGGAAACTCGCGGAAGATGTAACGCACCTTGCCGGTGTCGATGTATTCCTTCTTGATCTTGGGAAACACCTGCTCGTTGAAGGCGGCGCAGTGCGGGCAGGTCATCGAGGCGTATTCGGTGATAGTCACGGCGGCGTCGTTGGGACCGAGCGCCATGTCGGGCAGCGACACCGGCTTGGCGACGTCGGCGGCCGACTGCGCCATCGCCTCGGATATGAATTGCAGCGGCGAGAGTCCGGCGAGCGCGGCAAGCCCTGTCAGCGACAGCATCGTGGTGAAGGCGCGGCGGGTGATGATCACGGTCGGCTCCCGAATTGGCAAAAATGTCGCCCCAGGGGTCTATCATCTTCCCGCCGGGCGGCCTGTCGCTAGCTTGAAACGTAGCTTGAGGCAATGGCGAGCGGTGGAGGCGGGTCCAGATTGACCGCGAAATAAGGCTCAATTTCGCTTGATGGCAGCCCCAAGCCGCGCCAGCGCCGTCTTCAGTTGTTCATCTTCGATGTCGCCCAGGCTCTCCGCCATCTCCGCCACCGCTTTGGCGTCGGGCGGGGCGGGCCGCTTCCGGGCCCGGGGCCGCGACAGCGGCGCCTGGCGGAAGGCGAGCTTGCCGACCGCGCTCCAGCCGAAGAAGCGGTTGACCCGCTCCAAGATGATGTCGGCGGAATGCTGGATTTCCAGCGCCATCGGCCCCTCCACCCGGAGCACCAGAGTCGCCGGTTCCTGCGGCTGGCCCTCCACCGGGCGCGGCCATTGCATCTTCAGGGGCTCGGCATGGGCCGCGATCTCGGGACCTGCAATCTGCGCCCACCGCGTCACCAGTTCGCGCGCCGCAAAGCCCTGCTTGGCATAGGCCTCGGCAAAGACGTCGTTGAGCAGGATCCCGAGCGGCTTGGCGCTGATGGGGCCGGGCTTTGGAGGGTATTTGGACATGAACCCTTATAGCACTCCGGGGCGCGACCCACAGGCTCCCGGCGGTGAAGAAAGACGGGGATGCCCGCGAGGAGCGCGGCCATGACGTGGAGAGATCAGGCCGATCTCGCTACAGTGTGAGCATGACCCCCAAACCCGCGCTGAAGGCGACATCGGAACCCAGTCGGGCGGAGACCTCGTCACGCCCGCTCGCCCTTCTCCAATGGTACGACCGCCACCGTCGCCGACTGCCCTGGCGAGCCGCACCCGGCGAGACGTCGGACCCTTACCGCGTCTGGCTGTCGGAGATCATGCTGCAGCAGACGACGGTAAAGGCGGTCGGCCCATATTTCGAAAAGTTCGTCGCGCGCTGGCCTGATGTCACCGCGCTGGGGCGGGCCTCGCAGGACGACGTGCTGCGGATGTGGGCCGGGCTCGGCTATTACTCCCGCGCGCGAAATCTGTACGCCTGCGCGGTCGCGGTGACGCGCGACCACGGCGGCAGCTTTCCCGACACCGAGGAGGGCCTGCGCGCGCTGCCGGGAATCGGGCCGTACACGGCGGCGGCGATTGCCGCGATCGCCTTCGACCGCCGCACCATGCCGGTCGACGGCAATATCGAGCGCGTGGTGTCGCGCCTGTTCGCGGTCGAGGAGGAGTTGCCGCAGGCCAAGCCCGTGATCCAGCAGCTTGCGGCGACGCTGTTGGCGGACTCTCGCGCTGGCGATAGCGCGCAGGCGCTGATGGATTTGGGCTCTTCGATTTGCACGCCGAAGAAGCCGGCCTGCTCGCTGTGCCCGCTCAACGAGGATTGCACCGCGCGGGCGCAAGGCACCCAGGAAACGTTTCCGCGTAAGGCGCCGAAGAAGAACGGCACGTTGCGCCGTGGTGCGGCCTTCGTCGTCACGCGCGGTGACGAACTGCTGGTGCGATCCCGTCCCGAAAAGGGCCTGCTCGGCGGCATGACGGAAGTGCCGGGCTCGGACTGGGTGGCGGGACAAGAGGACGCGACAGCGAAGCAGCAGGCACCGGCGTTGAGAGGGCTGTCGCGCTGGCAGCGCAAGGTCGGCGTCGTCAGCCACGTCTTCACGCATTTTCCGCTGGAGCTGGTGGTCTACACGGCGAAGGCCGAGGCCCGGACCCGCGCGCCCGCGGGCATGCGCTGGGTGCCGATCGCGACTCTTGCCGATGAGGCGCTGCCCAATGTCATGCGCAAGGTGATCGCGCACGCCCTCGACTGAATTCAGGCGGCGCGCGCAGGGCGCTCGACCTCCGCCGGCATCAGGAAGGTACGATTCCGCCCGGATGTCTTGGCGACATAGAGGCCCTGGTCCGCGCGCTCGATCACATCCTGCACGTCGCGATCGCTCTCGTCGAACAGTGCGAGCCCGACCGAAACGGTGATGGGAATAACGACATTGCCGTGCGTCACTTTCGCGCCCTCGATTGATGTTCGGATGCGGTCGGCAAGCAATATGGCGGTCTCCTGATCGATCTCACGCAGCAGCACCACGAACTCCTCGCCGCCGAAGCGGGCGGCCTTGTCGGTGGTCCGGATCGACTGGCTGACGATCTCGGCGACGCGCTTGATCGCGTCGTCGCCGGCGGCGTGGCCATGGGTGTCGTTGATCTTCTTGAAATGATCGATGTCGATCATCAGCGTCGCCATATTGCGCTTGTAGCGGCGGGAGAACGCCACCGCGTCGTCGGCGACAGCGAGGAAAGACCGGCGGTTCATTAGGCCGGTCATGAAATCGGTTTCGGCGAGCTGGCGCAGCTTCAGCATGTCTTCCTGGAGCTGCATTGCGTTCTCGGTCGCGCGCAACTCGGCTTCCTTCGTGCGCTCCTCGGCAAGGCCGATGCGGCGCAGCAGCGAACGCAATGCGCGTGAGAGCTGCACTACCTCGGCCGAGCCGCTCTGCCGGGCCAACATGGTCGGGCCGTGGACGCGTCCGATGCGATCGGCCTCCCGGGTCAGGGCGATGATTGGGGCTGCTATTCTTCGAGAGACCACAACGGCCAGCGACAGCGCGATCAGCGCCGTCGCAGCGCCGATCGCCAGGATCATCTGCGCCGACGAGATCGCGGCCTTGAGCGCCACGCTCGCCGGTTGGGTCGCGGTGACGATCCAGTTCAGGCCCTGATAGTCGCGATGTCCCTTGCCGACGTGGAAAGCCGTCAGCATCTGCTCGCCGTTCTCGGTTTCCCTGAATGTGCCGGCGCCGGCTTTCACGATGCGCGCGAGCTCATCGCCGCCGTAGCGGATGCTCTGCTTCTGCGGGCCCAGCAACACCATTCCGCCCTTGCTGAGGATCGACAGGGTCGCGTCGGCGTTGCCGTCATTGGCTTCGACGTCCTTGATCAGGCTTGTGGCCCAGTCCCAGTTCAAGTGACCGCCGAGCACGCCGAGCAGATCGCCATGGACGTCACGCACGGGGACCGCAATGTCGACGAAGCGGTAGGGCTCGTTATTGGCGCGCTGCGCCAGCAGCGACGACAGCAGCACCGCCTCATGCACGTCACCCACAGCCATTCTTTCGAGCCCCTGCTTGAACCACGGGCGCTCGGCCACGGACTTGCCTTGCAGGAGTCCGCCGGTGGCAGCAACAACGTTGCCATTGACGTCGGCATAACCAATCCAGGCGAATTCAGAAAATGAGCGCTGGAGGTTCTCCAGCGAACTGCGCAAAGCGGCCGGATTTCCCTGCCATTGCGTTTGCATCGGCTGCATCTCAGCGAACAGTTTCATCTCCTGTTGGCGCGTCGCCATGAACCGATCGAGCCGGCCCGAAGCCGTGGCGGCAGTCGCTGTCAGGCTGCTCTCGATGAGAACGGCCGTGTTTCTGTAGCTGATGAGTGCGGCGCCGGCGGCGAGCGTGCCGACAAGCACGACAGACATGACGGCCACGGCCGCGGCGATCTGCGTCCTGACGGTTAAGTGGTTTTCGATCGCGTGCAGGCGGTTTCCGACCTGCTGCAAGAGGGCTCGCATGAATAGGCTCCGGTTTCACCGTCGCGTATGCCATGTGGTACCTGCCAACCGCTTACCGGCGGATTGCCCAATTGGATCGTATTGAATCGGTCGTGAAGCCGCTTGGTTGATAAAACCTGAAGCGCCGCTTCGCTCGCGAAGTTCCGGTGTCTCCGGCCCGCTGCGGGGCGGCGTCGCCTGCTGACATCAGGCTGTCAGCAGGCCTCAGCTAAAGACCGGCAACGGAGCCCCGAATGGTCAAGACCGCCCTCGACGATTTTCCAAGGCCGCCCTGTGCCGAATTGCTGGGATGGCGCCTGCTCGATGCCCGCCCCAAGGAGGGCTGGATCAGGCTCGGCTTCGAGGGCAAGCCGGAGTTCTGCAATCCGGCCGGCTTCATCCAGGGCGGCATGCTGTCGGCCATGCTCGACGACACCATGGGCCCGGCGGTGCTGGTGATGAGCGAGGGCCGGCTCTACACCACGACGATCTGCATGACCGTGAATTTCCTCAGCCCGGCGAGACCCGGTCCGATCGTCGCCGAGGCGAAGGTGACGCAGCTCGGCAGGACGATTGCCTTCGTCGAGGCCAGGCTGATGGCGGAAGACGGCACGGTGCTGGCGACGGCGAGCGCAAGCGAGCGGCTGCTGGAAGCGGCGCGGGTGGTGCGGTGAAGCGGGCACGGGTCGTCACTCCCTCGCCCCGTTCTCACGGGGAAGGTGAAGAGGAGCCCGCGGCTTTGTAAGTGTTAGCCGGCGCGCGCGCCCGCACTCACGATCGGCGGCTTGGCGTTCAGCGCCTCGACCTGGAACCCCGCGACGCGCTTGTAGTTCGCGGCGATGTCTTCCAGCTCCTTTTGCGACAGCACGTCGGTGACGATCTTGTAACCGTCGGGCGCGCGCTCCTCGACCAGCTGCATCACCTGCTCGGGGCCGTTCTTGCGGTTGAGCAGGACAAGGTCGGTGGTCGCGGGCCGGCGCTCGGCTTCATAGGCGAGCAGCGCCGCGGTCGTCGGTCCGTGCGCGAGAATCTCGCGGGTGATGGTGCGGGCATCGAGGATCGCCTGCGAGGCGCCGTTCGAGCCGATCGGGTACATCGGGTGTGCGGCATCGCCCATCAGCGTGACCTTGCCGAAGGTCCATTGCGAGATCGGATCGCGGTCGACCAGTGGATATTCATAGGCGTGCGGGCAATTCCTGATCAGGCCGGGCACGTCGAGCCAGTCGAATTGCCAGTTCTCGAACCAGGGCAGGAACTCTTCCAACCGTGCGGTGCGGTTATAGTCCTCGCGCCGCCACTGATATGTCGGCGGCATATGGCGTTCGGCAACCCAGTTGATCAGATGGTTGCCCGCCGCGTCCGGCGCCTTGCTGATGGGATAGCAGACGAATTTCAGGATCTCATGTCCGGCCATGATCATGGTGCGGCCGGTCAGGAAGGCCTTGGACGGCGTGACTCCGCGCCAGAGGATGCGGCCGTTCCAGATCGGCGGACCTTCGCCCGGATAAAGCTTTTCGCGCACGGCGGAATGGATTCCGTCAGCGGCGATCAGGATCGCGCCCTCGTAGGTCCCGACGGCCTTGCTGGTCGCCTTGTCGATGAAGTCGGCGCGCACGCCGTCCGCGGTTTCGGTCCAGCCGGTGAGATGATGGCTGGTCAGGATGTTGCCTCGCCCGAGCCGCTCGATCGCGGTGTCCAGCAGGATCTGCTGGAGAGTCCCGCGATGGATCGAGAATTGCGGCCATTTGTAACCGGCCTCAAGTCCGCGCGGCTCGCTCCAGATCGGCTTGCCGTGCTTGGAGAAATAGGCGAGCTCGCGCGTCCGCACCCCGCTGGCATCGAGCTTGTCCAGCAGCCCGAGCTCGATCAGTTCGCGCACCGCATGCGGCAGCACGTTGATGCCGACTCCGAGCGGCTTCAGTTCCGCAACGCTCTCGAACACTTTCACGGGAATGCCGATTCCGTGCAGGCTGATAGCAAGCGTCAGGCCGCCGATGCCGCCACCGGCGATGAGTACCGTCATGACCAAATACCCCCTCGATTGAAGGCGTCATCGCACAGCCGGGCGGGGGTGGGCAACTGCGAAGACGTCCCCTATGGACGGCGCGACTGAGGGCCGTTAACCTCGGATTTTCCCATGAGGTCCGACATGCTCAAGCTCTACTACGCGACCGGCACCTGCGCGCTTGCCACCTACATCACCCTGGAGGAGGCCGGCGCCGACTACACGGCCGAACGGCTGAGCTTCAAGGACAACCAGCAGAACAGTCCGGATTATCTCAAGATCAACCCGAAGGGCCGCGTGCCGGCGCTGGTGACCGATCGGGGCGTCCTCACCGAGACTCCGGCGATGCTGGCTTACGTCGCCCAAACCTTTCCCAAGGCGAAGCTCGCGCCGCTCGACGATCCCTTCGATTTCGCACAGGTGCAGTCCCTCAATTCGTATCTGTGCTCGACCGTGCACATCAACCATGCCCACAAGATGCGCGGTGCGCGCTGGGCGACGCAGGAGAGCTCGTTCGCCGACATGAAGGCGATGGTGCCGAAGACCATGGCGGCCTGCTTTGCCCTGATGGAGCAGAAGATGTTCAGGGGGCCCTGGGTGATGGGCGAGCAGTACACGATCTGCGATCCCTATCTCTTCACGCTCTCCACCTGGCTCGAAGGCGACAGCGTCGACATCAACGCCACGCCGAAGATTGCCGATCATTTCAAGCGCATGTCGGATCGTCCCGCGGTGGCGAAGGTGATGGCCGCGCAGAAGGCGTGAGACTCTCGTCGGGTAGGTTAGCCTTGCGGACGGCGCCTCGCGCATCCGCAGGCTACGAAACCTTCTTCTCCAATTCCCGCCCCGTCTCCAGCATCAGCCGCCGCAGCCAGATCGAGCCGGGGTCCATCTGCGCGCGGGTCGGGTAGAACATGAACTGCTCGTCGACCCCGGGGTCGAGGGGCGGCGTCACCGCGACGAGGCCGAGCTGCTTCGACAGGGCCGCGATCAGCCGGCGCGGCACGAAGGCGACGAGGTCGGTGCGGGCGGCCACATGCAGCGCTTCGAGATAGCCTGACACGACCAGCGAGATGTGCCGCTCGATGCCCTCGGTACGCAGCCAGGTGTCGATGAGATCTTCGGCATTGCCGCGGATGATCACGCCGACATGGCGGGCCGCCAGGAACGTCTCGCGCCGCTTCAGCTTCGTCACCTGCGGATGGCCGCGCCGCACCGCCAGCGCGTCGCGGTCGGTGTAGAGCAATTGGCGATGAAAGCCCTTGAAGGCATTGCCGATCGAGATCACGAGGTCGATCGTGCGGGCAAACTCGGCGTGGAAGATCGCAGGGCCCCGCCACGGCACGACGTCGATGCGGACGTTGGGCGCAAGGCGCGTCACCTTCTCCATCAACGGCGGCATCAGCAGCTCGACGGCGAGATCGGGCATCATTAGGCGAAACTGCCGCTCGCTGCGCGCCGCGTCGAAATCGTCGGGCAGGAACAGTCCGCGCACCTGGTCGAGCGCCTGCGCCAGCGGCGCACGTAGCGCCAGCGCCCGCGGCGTCGGCTCCATCCGTGCGCCGGTGCGCACCAGCAGCGGATCGCCGAAGATGTCGCGCAAGCGTTGCAGCGCGTGGCTCGTTGCGGGCTGGGACAGGCCGATCCGCATGGCCGCGCGGCTGACATTCGCCTCGCGCAACAGCGCGTCGAGCGCAGTCAGAAGGTTGAGGTCGAGCGAATTCAAATTCATGAGGTGAATAGATATCATACCAGCTATCGATTTGAAGAATTATTGGCGCGCCGCGATGATCCCTGACGTTCTCACCAAAGGAGATGCCGCCATGAGCGCGAGCGCCAACAAGAAACTGCTGCAGGATATTTTCGCCGCCGCCGCCAATCCGGATCCGGCCGCGCGCGATCGCGCCCTGTTTACTGCAAGCCTTGCCGAGGATGCCAGATGGGTCGTGACCGGCCAGTATTCCTGGTCGCGCACCTTCACCGGCAAGGAGGCGATCCTTAACGACCTGCACGGCTATGTGCGCACCCGCCTGCGCGACCGGACCCGCACCGTCGCACATCGCTTCATCGCCGATGGTGACGTCGTCGTGGTCGAAGCCAAGGGCGACAACGTCACGCCGGAGGGCGTGCGCTACGACAACGACTATTGCCTGGTGTTTCGTCTCGAGGACGGCAAGATCAAGGAGATCCGCGAGTACTGCGACTCGATCCTGACCGAGCGGGCGCTGGGCCCGTTTCCGCAGGCACCTGTGAGGGTCGCAAGCTGAGAGAATTGAGCATCGTCTCGTCTGCGGGACGCCGTAGATCCCTGCATTTGGTTCCGTTCGTGCGGTTCTGGCGAGAACTGACGCAAATGGTTCGTTTCACGCGCGGACGGCCCGCGACCCGGTATCACCTCGCCGCCATGAGCGACCGAGAACTTTAGGATCTTGGAATGACCCGGGCCGAGATCGAGTACGAACTCTATCGGCCCCGGCGACATCATTAGAGAGGACGGGGCGCATGCCCCGCCTCGATTTTTCCAAGTTCTCAGGCGGAACCTTTGGGTTTCTCGCGGCGTTTTCTTCGCTTCCGGGGCAATAGAGCCCCCGGCATTGCGCGCGCTTGGGAATTTTATGCTAGCTGGGGCTATGGACGTTTCGACACAGGTGGGCCGTAGCCTTCCCGGACTCCGCGAAAGATTGAGAGACGCGACTTCCGCCGCGCACCGGGAGCTCGATGCGCAGATGTCCTCGTTCGATCTCACAGTTTTCTCCGGATATCGCCGTTTCCTCCAGGCCAGCGCCGGCGCCTTGCTGCCGCTCGAAGCGGCCCTGGTCGAGGCCGGGGTCGCCAGGATTTTCCCGGATTGGCCGGAGCGGACGCGCAGTCAAGCCATCGCGATGGATCTCGAGTGGCTCGACCGGGACGCGCAGTCCACCGTGTCGGTTGCGCCGATGACACCGAGCGGCGTGCTCGGCACGATGTACGTGCTGGAGGGCTCGCGACTCGGGGCGAAATTCCTGCTCAAGACCGTCGCGGATTCGGCAGATCCCCGTGTCGCGGGGGCGACGGCTTATCTCAGCCATGGCACCGGCAAGCGGCTCTGGCAGAGCTTCCTGTCAAGGCTGCAGGGCGAGGAGTCCTGCGACGAAGATGAGGTGATCGAGGCGGCTCAGGCCGCGTTCGCCGCGTTCGAATTGGCGGCGGATCGCGTATGAACGAGGCGGTCAATCTCACCAATTGTGATCGCGAGCCGATTCACGTTCCCGGCAGCGTGCAGCCTTACGGCTTTCTGCTCACCGTGCTCTCCGATTTCACGATCTGCATGGCGTCCGAGAATGCCGGCAGTTTCCTCGGGACCGAAATTGCCGATCTGCTCCAGCAGCCCCTGTCGCGGGTTTTCTCCGAAGCCGCCGTCGAGACCATCCGCCGCCACGTCGACCATTTGAGCGGGCCGGATGCGACCGAGCGCCTGTTCGGCGTCGAGCTCCTGACCGGCAAACCGCTTTACGATCTGGCGATCCATTTCTCCGGCGTCTATCTCGTGATCGAGGCAGAGCCCAGCGTCAACGAGCCCGGCATCAATTCCGGCGAACTCGTGCGCCTGATGCTGGAGCGCATCCGCAAGACGCGCGGCATGACCGATCTGGCACGGGAAGCCGCGCGCCAGCTCAAGGTGTTGACCGGATTCGACCGCGTCATGGTCTACCAGTTTCACCCGGATGGGTCCGGGGAGGTCATCGCCGAGACCGCGGAAGCGGGTCTCGAAACCTTCCTCGGCCTGCATTACCCGGCGTCCGACATTCCACGCCAAGCCCGCATCCTCTATCAGCGGAACTGGCTGCGCATCATTGCCGACATAAATGCCAGGCCGGCTGCGCTTCTGTCCACGGCCACGCACAATGCCGGTCTGCTCGACCTCTCGATGAGCGTGCTGCGATCGGTTTCCCCGATCCACATTGAATATCTGCGCAACATGGGCGTCGCCGCGTCGATGTCGGTGTCGATCCTGCGCGACGGCAAGTTGTGGGGCCTGTTCGCCTGCCATCATTACTCGCCGCGCTACATCTCGTTCGAGAAGCGCACCGCGGCCGAGCTGTTCGGACAGATGTTCTCCTGGATCGTCGAGGGACGCGAGCGCGAGAGCGATGTCGCCTATGAGGCGCGCGCTCACCAGGTTCAGGAGCGCTTGATCGAAGTCGCGGCCTCACACGAGCACAGCCGTCGCGCGGTCGTCGACTTTCTCAGCGATTACCGCAAGATGATCGCGTGCGACGGCGTCGCGGTCTGGTCCGACAACAAGATTGTGCTCGAGGGAGACACGCCCACCGAAGACGAGGTGAAGGATCTCGTGGCCTTCATCAACCGGACCTCGCCGGGCCGGATCTTTGCCAGCGCCGAGATCGCCAAGGTCTATGCCGCCGGCCAGGCGTTTCGCGACCGCGCGGCGGGCTTTCTCGCCATTCCCATCTCTCGGACTCCGCGCGACTGCCTGGTGTTCTTCCGGCGCGAGGTCACGCGTTTCGTGAACTGGGCCGGCGCTCCCGACAAGGTCTATGACGAAGGTCCGAACGGGCCGCGCCTGACGCCGCGCAAGAGCTTCGAGCTCTGGCAGGAGGCCGTGGCGGGGCAATCTAAACCGTGGTCGTCCGCCGACATCCGCATCGCCGAGAGTCTGCGCGTCACGTTGCTGGAGGTGATCCTGCAATTGTCCGACCTCGCCGCGCGCGAGCGCCGTGGCGCGCAGGAGCGGCAGGAGTTGATGATCGCCGAGCTCAATCACCGCGTCCGTAACATCCTGAGCCTCGTCCGCGCGCTGGTGGCGCAAAGCAAGGACACGGCGACGAGCGTGGAGGAGTTTGCGAGCGTCCTTGGCGGTCGGATCCAGGCGCTGGCCCGCGCGCACGACCAGATCACCAATCTGAACTGGGCGCCGGTGGCGCTGCGAACCCTGCTCGAATCCGAAGCCGGCGCCTATCTCGGGGCGCGCGCAGGGCGGGTGAAGATGGGCGGGCCAGACGTCGCGCTCGATCCCAAGGCGTTCTCCACGCTGGCTCTCGTCGTCCACGAAATGATGACCAATTCCGCCAAATATGGCGCGCTCGCCGATTCCACCGGCAGCGTCGAGGTGGTCTGGCGCCTCGATCCCTCGTCCAGCCTCGTGATCGAATGGAAGGAAAGCGGCGGGCCACCGGTGCAGCCGCCGTCGCGACGCGGCTTCGGCACCACGATCATCGAACGCTCGGTGCCGTTCGATCTCAAGGGCGATGCGGAAATTCGCTTTGACCTTCTGGGCGTCCAGGCGACGTTCGTCATTCCGGCCAATTACGTCGAACTGATGCCGGCGATAGCAGG
This sequence comes from Bradyrhizobium sp. SZCCT0148, assembly GCF_018129985.1. Classification (GTDB taxonomy): domain Bacteria; phylum Pseudomonadota; class Alphaproteobacteria; order Rhizobiales; family Xanthobacteraceae; genus Bradyrhizobium; species Bradyrhizobium japonicum_H. The sequence continues at coordinate 93,728 of NZ_JAFCKT010000008.1, read as the reverse complement.
AGCAGCCATGCGACTTGAGGAACAGCAGTCCGACCGTCCGCGGATCTCCGAAACAGCGCTGATCGTCGAGGATAATCTGATCATCGCCATGGCGGCGGAGGTCATTTTGCTCGATCTCGGCGCGCGCCACGTCGACACCGCCGCGTCGGTCGACCAGGCGCTACGTTCGATCGAGCGCACCCGACCGAATTTCGCTCTGCTCGATCTCAATCTCGGCAACGAGAGCAGCATCAAGGTGGCGCAGAAGCTGAAAGAGATTGGCGTACCCTTCATCTTCGCAACCGGTTACGGCGAGCGCGCGCCGATCCCAGAGCAGCTGGCCGATGCGCCGGTCGTTCAGAAGCCCTACACGCTGGAAGTGGTCGAGCACGCGCTCGGCAAATTGCAGCAGGCCCGTGCATCATGAGGGTTACGTCACGTTATGCATGCGGCTGCGGATCCTTGCACGATCTCGCATAGCTGCCGATAAAATCAGCAGCATTTGCGCCCGCCGATTCGACTCGCGCGAATAATTTGAAGGTTCAATTAAGGAGTGTCCTCCATTGTGCCGCGGTGCAGCGTGGGTCGCAACGACGCGACGCGCGGCTGCCGGGGTGGCTGGTGACTGTGGCCGGCGGCTCGAAGTGAAATGCATCTTGGTGGACATTGGGAATGCCGAAGTTTCGTTTGCGGATCAGGGGACGCCTGTACGCAGGCTTCATGGCCTTGGTGGTGGTTGGTCTCGTGATGGCGGTGGTTGCCGTCTGGAATTTGCGGGCGGTGCAGGAGCAGGTTGCAAGACAATCCGCGCTCTCGGACAGCACGGCGCGGGTGTTGGAGATTTCGACCCATCTTCAGGCGATCCAGCGCGCCAATTTGCGATACGTTTATGATGCCGACGAACCCGCGATGAAAGAGGCGCTGGAGCGGGAAAACGCCGCCACCGAGCTGTTGCGGGTCGGTGCGAAGGGAACGGCCTCCGAGGAGCGGCGAGCGCTCTATAACGGTCTTATCGACGACATCGCCAAGATGCGACGCTTGCGTGACAATCTCGGCGACGCCGTCAACGAGGCGCGAACGGGCAAGGCGACCCTGCTGCCGAGCGGTGAGGAACTGGCCGTCAAGATGGGCAAGCTGGTCGATGCGGCGCGCGCAGCCGTCGACGAAGACACCGCGGCCCTCGTCGCCGACCTCGAATCCAGGGTCCTCCTCGTTCGGGTTGCAAACTGGCGCTTCCTGGCGCTGCGCGACGCGCAGGGGCCGGCAAATTTCAGGGCGAGCGTAGACAGGGCGGCGCAACGGCTCGCGGCTCTCGAAAAGAGCCCGCAGGCGACGGAATTGCGATCCGCGCTGGCGCCCGTCAAGACCTCGCTCGGAATCTACAAATCCGCGTTCGAGTCGACCTCCGCCGCAATGCTTCAGGCGGACGAACTCTACCACAAGGACCTCGCGCCCCTCATCGTCAGCAGCATCGGCAGGCTCAAGGCCGCGGAAACGACCCTGAAGAAGGACTACCAGGGCTCGCGAAATGAAGCCGAAGCCGTGATCGCCGGCACGACGACCATTCAGGAGGTCGCCGGCGGCCTCGCCATCCTGTTCGGCGGCATCGTCGCCTTCCTGATCGCCCGCAGCATCGTCGGTCCTCTCACCTCGATGACGCGCGCCATGGGGATGATCGCCGGCGGCAATCTCGCGGTCGAGATCCCCGGTCGTGGCAAGGCTGACGAGATCGGCGACATGGCCAAGGCGATCCAGGTGTTCAAGGACAACATGATCGAGACCGAACGCATGCGCGCCGAGCAGTCCGAGGTCGAGGCGCGGCAGGCCGAGAGCCGCAAGAAGGACATGGCGAGGCTGGCCGACCAGTTCGAGCAGGCGGTCGGCGAGATCGTGAACACGGTGTCGTCGGCCTCGAACGAGCTTGAAGCCTCCGCCGGCACTCTCACCACGACCGCCTCGCGGGCCCAGGACCTGTCGACGGAAGTTGCCAGCGCCTCGCAGGAGGCTTCGGCCAATGTGCAGGCGGTGGCCTCAGCGACCGAGGAGCTCTCCTCCTCGGTGTCCGAAATCGCCCGTCAGGTGCAGGAATCCGCCCGTATCGCGGTTGAGGCCGTCGGTCAGGCGAGCAGGACGAATGACCGCGTCGGCGCGCTGTCCAAGGCTGCCGCCCGGATCGGCGACGTGGTCGAACTGATCAGCACGATCGCCGGCCAGACCAATCTGCTGGCCCTGAACGCCACCATCGAGGCGGCGCGCGCGGGCGATGCTGGTCGCGGCTTTGCCGTGGTCGCCTCCGAGGTCAAGGCGCTCGCCGAGCAGACCGCGAAGGCCACCGGTGAGATCGCCCAGCAGGTTTCCAGCATCCAGGCCGCGACGGAGGAATCGGTCGGATCCATCAGGGAGATCAGCGGCACTATCGAGCGGCTATCGGAGATCTCGTCGACCGTCGCGGCCGCCGTGGAGCAGCAGGGCGCGGCGACGCAGGAGATTTCCCGCAACGTCCAGCAGGCGGCTCATGGCACGCAGAGGGTGTCGTCCAACATCGGCGACGTGCAGCGCGGCGCCTCCGAAACCGGATCGGCTTCGTCGCAGGTGTTGTCGGCAGCGCGGTCGCTGTCGGCCGACAGCAACCGGCTGAAGCAGGAAGTGGCCAAGTTCCTGAACTCGGTCCACGCTGCCTGAGTCACAAACGCAAAAGGCCACGCGCATGCGCGTGGCCTTCGAAGAGCGGGGCGGCGTGATCAGGCGACCTTGGTCGCCATATGCTTGAACATGTTGGCGCGCGCCTCGTCGTCCATCTCCGCCTTGAAGGTGAATTTGTCCTTCAGCGCGATCGCACGCGCCGCCGCCGGGCGTGCCGAGATCTCGTCCACCAGCCGCTTCACGTTCGGGTAGCGCGCGAAGGCGTCATCGCCGAGCTTGAACGGCAGCATCCGCGCCCAACCCCACAGCGCCATGTCGACGATCGAATAGCTGTCGCCGACCATGTAGCGGCGGCCTTCGAGGTGAGCGTCCAGGATCTTGTAGTGGCGATCGGTCTCGTACTGGTAGCGGTTATGGGCGTAGTCGTGGTTCTGGTCCTTCGGAGCAAAGTGCTTGAAGTGAACCGCCTGACCTGAATAGGGCCCGACGCCGGTGGCGATGAACATCAGCCAGGACAGCGTCTCGCCGCGCACGTTGGCGGCGGGCAGGAACTTGCCGGTCTTCTCGGCGAGATAGAGCAGGATGGCGTTCGAGTCGAACACGATGGTGCCGCCATCGTCGATCGCCGGCACCTTGCCGTTCGGATTGACCTTCAGATAGTCGGGCGTGAACTGCTCGCCCTTGCGGGTGTCGATCTTCACGGGCTCGAAGGGCAGGCCGGCCTCCTCCAGGAAAAGCGCGACCTTGGTCGGGTTCGGCGAGCCGTTGAAATAGAATTTGAGCATCGATCTCCCCAGTGTTTGTTACGAGGTGCGAGGGCAGCACGGTTGCCGCAATGCCTCTCTTGCCTGAACCCGTCGCGAGAGCAAGCGGCGAGTTTGCCGGGCTGTATCTGCGCGCCACGCAGATCAGCCGGCGTAACAACGGCCGATCGCCGCCATTCTGGCGCGCCAAACGACCACCATGGTCACTCCGGGGCGCGCCTCCTGGCGCGAGTCCGAATCCATTGGGCCGCACATGCTGTGGTTGGGTGAATTCCGGGCTCTCGCTTCGCGAGCCCCGGAATGACGGGGGACGGGTGAGCTACCCCGCCGCCATGCCGGCGCGGATTTCGGCGCGCAGCTCGTCGATCAGCTTGAGGCCCTTCTTGGTCTCGACGTGCCAAAAGGTCCAGCCGTTGCAGGCCTGCGCGCCCTGCGCCACTGCGCCGATGCGGTGAATCGAGCCGACCTTGTCGCCGAACATGATGGCGCCATCGGCACGAACCAGCGCGCCGAGCTTCTTCTTGGCGTCGAACAGCTTCGTGCCGGGCATGATCATGCCGCGCTCGATCAGTTCGGAGAACGCGACCCGCGGCGCTTCGCGCGCGGTCATGAACGGGGCGAGGCTCGCCTCCGGCAGCGGCTCGACCGCGGCAATGCGGGCTTCGGCCGCCTTGGCATAAGTCTTGTCGCGCTCGAAGCCGATATAGGAGCGGCCGAGGCGCTTGGCGACGGCGCCGGTGGTGCCGGTGCCGTTGAATGGATCGATCACGAGGTCGCCGGGCTTCGATGAGGACAGCAGCACGCGGGCGAGCAAGCCTTCCGGCTTTTGCGTCGGATGCACCTTCTTGCCGTCGGCACCCTTGAGGCGCTCCTCGCCGGTGCAGAGCGGGATCAGCCAGTCGGACCGTGCCTGCACGTCCTCGTTCGCGGCCTTCAACGCTTCGTAGTTGAACGTGTAGCCCTTGGCTTTTTCGTCGCGCGCGGCCCAGATCATGGTCTCGTGCGCGTTGGTGAAGCGGCGGCCGCGGAAATTCGGCATCGGGTTCGACTTGCGCCAGACGATGTCGTTCAGGAGCCAGAAGCCGAGATCCTGCATGATCGCGCCGACGCGGAAGATGTTGTGGTAGGAGCCGATCACCCAGATCGTCGCCGACGGCTTCATCGCGCGGCGCGCGGCCAGCAGCCAGGCGCGGGTGAAATCGTCATAGGCGGAGAATGAATCGAACTTGTCCCAGTCGTCGTCGACGGCGTCGACGTGGGACTCGTCGGGGCGCTTGAGATCGCCCTTGAGCTGGAGATTGTAGGGTGGATCTGCGAACACCAGATCGACGCTACCTGCCTGAAGCTTCGACATCTCGGCGACGCAATCACCGAGGATGATGCGATGCGACGGAGACTCAAAATTTGTGCGGGGCGCCCTTGCAGACGCCCCGCGACGCGACTCTACCATGACTCAAGAACTCTGACTCAGGCGACGCTGTCGGCGACGCGGGACCAAACAACCGACTGACCGTTACAATGAAGCGGCAAAGTAAAAATCGACTTAACCCGCCGTTTTGTTGAGCAGGCCGCGTGTCGCGTTCTGCGTGTATGTCGTCGTGCGCATTCGCCGTTTTTTACAGGGGATTTTGCATTTGTTCGGGGTGCGGGAGTGATCGTGGCGCCAAAAAGGCTGCAAATTTCTCTCGGAAAAAATTGCTCGACCCTGGGAAAAAATTGCTGGCATCGGCGGGCTGTCGCACTAGGCAATAATTGCCGAGCGAGATATTGATAAAAGCAACGGAAATTTTACGTGTGTGGCGCGTTGAGCTTTCGCGCCTATGCGCCCAATTGATGCCAATCGAGGACTGAGGGAAGCCCGCCATGCGCTACGATGATTTCCGCCGCAGCGACGACATCGAGGATCGTCGCGATGATGGTGGAGGCGGCGGTGGCGGAGGCGGGTTCGGCCTGCCCATGGGCGGCGGCGGGCTCGGCATCGGCACGATCATCATCCTCGGCCTGGTCGGCTACGCCTTCGGCATCGATCCGCGCATCCTGATCGGCGGGGCCGAGATCCTCACCGGCGGCGGCCAGGCCCCGAGCTACCAGACCGACCGCCAGGCCTCCTCCGGCAAGCGCGGCGCGCCCACGGACGAGATGGGCAGCATGATATCGGGCATTCTCGGCGAGATCGACGATCGCTGGAGCGAGATCTTCCAGGCCTCGGGCCAGTCCTATACCGGCCCGAAGATCGTGCTGTTCCGCAACTCCACCAATGGCGGCCGCTGCGGCATGGCGCAGTCGGCGATGGGGCCGTTCTATTGTCCGCCGGACCGCACCATTTTCCTCGACACCGGCTTCTTCCGCGAGGTCGAAACGCGCTTTCGCGGCTGCTCCGGCAAGTCGGCGTGCAATTTCACCACCGCCTACATCATCGCGCATGAAGCCGGCCATCACATCCAGAACCTGCTTGGCATCATCCCGCGCGTGACGCGGCTGCAGCAGCAGGCCGGCAGCAAGGCCGAGGCCAACGCGCTCCAGGTCAAGGTCGAGTTGCAGGCCGATTGCCTCTCCGGCGTCTGGGTCAATCGCGAGGCAAAGAAGCGCCCGAACTTCCTCGAGCCCGGCGACATCGACGCCGCGCTGACCACGGCGAGTGCGATCGGCGACGACACGCTGCAGCGTCAGTCTACGGGACGGGTCATGCCCGACTCCTTCACCCACGGCTCGGCGGCGCAGCGCAAGCAATGGTTCATGACCGGCTACCAGCAGGGCACGGTCCAGGCCTGCAATACGTTCGGCGCCGGGGCGCTGTAGCGGAGATGCGCGTGCTCCGGACGCAGCGCAGCGCTCTTTGCGCTGCAGAGCCGGGGCACACCTTGCCGGCCCAGTCAGTTGGGAAGTGGCTCCCGGCCCTGCGCAGCAGCGTTTCACGCTGCGGCGCGTCCGGGACACGAGAGGAATGAGCAATGGCCTCCATCGACGAAACCAAGCAGTTCATCCCGCTCAACATCGCGGTGCTCACCGTGTCAGACACGCGCGCGCTCGCGGACGACAAGTCGGGCCAGACGCTTGCCGACCGCCTCACCGCGGCTGGTCATCATCTCGCCGCGCGCGAGATCGTCACCGACGATGTGGAGGCGATCCGCGCCATTGTTCGCCGCTGGATCGCAGATAGTGGCATCGACGTCGTCATCACCACCGGCGGCACCGGCTTTACCGGGCGCGACGTTACACCGGAGGCGATCGAGCCGTTGTTCGAAAAGCGAATGGACGGCTTCTCGATCGCCTTCCACATGCTGAGCCACGCCAAGATCGGGACCTCGACGATCCAGAGCCGCGCCACCGCCGGCGTCGCGGGCGCGACCTACATCTTCTGCTTCCCGGGCTCCCCCGGCGCCTGCCGCGACGGCTGGGACGGTATTTTGGCCGCTCAGCTCGACTACCGCACGCGTCCCTGCAATTTCGTCGAGATCATGCCGCGCCTGGATGAGCATCTGCGCCGACCAAAGGCTCAGGGCGCGACGGCGTGAGTGCGCTGACTTCGCTTCTCCCCTCGTGTCCGCCGAAGCCTTGGCGAAGGCGGATGTGGAAGATAGTGGCGCGAAGCGCCGGATGAGGGGTGTGTCTCGGTACAAAATGCGCGAAGACATCCCGTTCATCCAAGTGAGCGTCTGTCTACCAGCGGAGCTGCCCTCTTCCTCCAAAGGGCGCATTCATGCGCATCGCGTTCGCAGCGAGATCAGAGATCACGCTCCCAGGTCTCGCCGATCAGATCCTGCCCAAAGCTGTGATGCGGCTCGGTGGCGACGAGCTTGAAGCCGGCACTTTGATAGATGCCGCGTGCGGCAACCAGGATGCTCTGCGTCCACAGCGTCATCCTGCTGTAGCCCCGCTCGCGGGCGCCCTGGATACATCGTTCGACCAGGGCCCGGCCGACACCAAGGCCCCGCGCTTTCTTCTCCACCTGCAGCAGGCGTAGCTTGGCGATTTCGTTGGTGGCCTTGACCAGGAAGACCGAACCGACCGGCTCGCCACCCACTTCCGCGATCCAGCAGTGTTCGCGCGCGGAGTCGTAGTTCTTGATGAACTGCGCGCAGATCTCGGCGACCAGCGCCTCGTAACTGATGTCCCAATTGTAGTCCGCGGCATAGGCGGCGGCCTGCTTGGAGATGACCCAGCCCATGTCGCCGACGCGATGGCTGCGCAGCATGACAGCTGCGGGCTGGGTTCGACGTTGCTCCAGCACGGCCTCGATGGTCGCCATCGCCTGCGTCAGCCGCGTTGCATCCTCGGCCGAAAGCTGAGCCAGCATTGCGGCGACCTCGTTTTGCGAGCTCAGGTTCAGCTTGGCGTAGGTCTGGCGGCCCTTGGCGGTGAGGTTGAGCTGGTATTGCCTGCGGTCTGCGGGCAGGGGCTTTCGCGTGATCAGCCCTTTTTCCTCGAAACCTTGCACGATGCGGCTGAGATAACCGGGGTCGAGGCCAAGCTCGTTTCCGATCTGTTTCGCCGCCAGCTCGTCGCGATGCGCGAGTTCATAGAGCACGCGGGCCTCGCTGAGCGAAAACGGGCTCTTTCCCAGATGCTGGTCGAGCACACCGAGCTTGCGGGTATAAAAGCGGTTGAAGGCGCGGACCGCTGCGACGCGGTCGTCGGCGACCTGTTCGGTCGCCTTGGCTGATGCGGAAGGGCTTGATGGCATGAGGGCACCTCGATATTTGCCATTGTCAATTAATTGTTTGACTTTGGCAAGTATGAGATGGTTCAGGCGACCATGACGATCCGGCTTCGCAGCATGGTCCGGGAGGAGCGGCCGAGCCGCCGCAGCAGCCGCGCCTCGGAGTGGCGGGCCTGCGGCGGGTAGCCGCCGATGCGGTCGTAATGATCACGCGCAATCAAAAGACCCTGATCGCCAAAAGGCCCGATCAGCCCGCGCACCACGGCCCGGACGATGTCGCGCAATCCGGTATCGGCGTAAGGCGAGCGCGCATAGCGGAACACCGCCGCACGGTCGCGTCCGCTATTCGCGACGGCCTGGATGAATTGGGTGGTTTCCTCGATCCAGCCGGTTTCGAGCACAGCGCCCGCAGGCAGGAACATCAGCCATGGCGAGCGGGCCTGAAGGGCGCCGGCCGCGAGCGCGGCGCCTTGCGAGGATCCCTCGAAGCCGACGAAACGGCAGCCTGCGACGTCGGCAACCCGCTCGATGACGCCGTTGCGGGTGCCGTCGACCAGAAGCACCTCCCGGATGATCCCGGCGGCGGCCCCGGGGACCAGCGCGGCCAACGTCGCCACCGCGGTCTGCTCGACGCCTTCGGTCGGAATGATGACGCTCAGCATGATTGAGGCTTCAATGTCCGCACTTCGGGAGAAGCGTAGCTTGCTATGATGTTGTCATAAACACTTGGCGTTGCCGAGTGCAACTTTCCGGCGGCGCCCCGGCGTGCGATGGTAAACTTCAGCCAGTCATCGCAGCCAAATGTGTCACGCGCGGGTTGGTAATATTGCCGATTGTTTCGGCACAAGCTCGTCTGGAGAGTGTTAGCCGGCAGCTTCACGGTGACGTTGCGCGGCGTGGATTGTTTTCTCCGGCAAGGAGGGTGCGCCCGGCAAGAAAGGTTTGAACTGCAAATGTGTGACTTTGGTCCTCACGGAGGCCTCCTGTGAACGCCGATCAACTTGCGATTGGCGCGGCGTCGACGTCCCCGAAGCCGGAGGCTGCGCCGACCTTGCGAATCCGCGCGTTGATGCTGGGCGACCGCATCAACGCCTCGGGCCTCGAGATCGGCACGCTGGTCTCGTCGTCGCCCGCCGCCTTCCGCGTCCATGCCGGTCTTGCCGTAGTCTTCCGCTACGGCGTGGTGGTGCTGATCGGTCTGCTTCCGTCCGAGGAGAAAGTGCTGATCGACACGCTGAAGCCGCGGGTGATCGGCGAGCTCAGCCCCTATGAGGAAGAGATCGCGCAGGCACAGCTCTGCAAGGATGAAAACACTGAGGCGATCCAGCCGGGCGGGCCGATCTGTCTCGCCAAATTCTCCGACGACCGGCTGTTGCTGGTTGCGGATGCGCTCGCCAAGAGTACGTCGCTGGCGCGCGACGAGCGCCGCGTCGCCGCGGTCTTCGACGTGATCGAGCCGTTTGCGCGCGAACTCGCCGAGCACGGCCGCACGCCGCGCCGTCGCAAGGCCATCCTGCAACTGATCGGCAATGCACTGCTGGTGCAACAGCGCGTCGCCGGCCGCGTCGCGATCGCGGAGAAGCCTGACGTGCTCTGGGAGAAGCCCGAGCTCGACCGGCTCTATTCGCGCCTCGAGGACGAGTACGAGCTCAAAGAGCGTCTCGACACGCTCGAGCGCAAACTCACCGCCGTGTCGGAGACCGCGAATGCGCTGACCGACATCATCGACACCCAGCGCTCGCTCCGCCTCGAAATCGCGGTGGTGGTTCTGATCGTGATCGAGGTCGCGATCGGGTGTTTTCAGATTTTGACCGGATCTCATTGAGCGCTTTTTTCGGCGCAGGGTTGTGCCTCGCAGCTCCGCGAGTGACGTAGGTTGGGCAAAGCGAAGAGTGCGACCCGTTGCGACGGAGAGAGACTGTGGGCGCGGCGCTTGGCGAGCCTTTGTACCTACGATATCAAGCTGTCGTTCGCAGCACCGATCTGCAGTGGCGCGCGATCGTCAGCTCCTCGTTCGTCGGAATGGCGAACACCTCCACCGCACTGTCGTCGCCGCTGATCCGCTCGCGCGCTTCGTCATTCGCCGCGGCATCGATGCGTACGCCCATCCAGTCAAGACGCTCGCTGATTGCGCTGCGGATTTCCTTGGCATGCTCCCCGATGCCGCCGGTGAAAACCAGACAGTCGAGTCCACCAAGCGTCGTCGCCATCATCGCGACCTGCTGCGCCGCGCGGAACGTGAAGAGATCGACCGCCTCTCGTGCCGCAATCTCGTTGCTCGCGAGCAGCGCGCGCATGTCCGCGGAGATGCCCGAGACGCCGAGCAGGCCGGACTCGTGATAGAGCAGGTGCTGGATATCTTCGAGCGACATCTTCTCGTGCTGTTGCAGATAGAGCAGCACGCCGGGATCGATCGTGCCGCAGCGTGTGCCCATCACGAGGCCGTCGAGCGGCGTCAGTCCCATGGTGGTGTCGACGCTGCTTCCGTTGCGCAACGCGCACAGGCTGGCGCCGTTGCCGAGATGCGCGATGACGACGCGCTTGGCGGCGAGCTCCGGCGCAATCCCGGCGAGGCGGCCTGCGACATATTCGAAGGAGAGGCCGTGAAATCCGTAGCGTCGGACGCCGCGTTCCTCGAAGCGCCTGGGCATGGCGAAGCGACTCGCGGGCGGCGTCAGACCGTGGTGGAACGCGGTATCGAAGCACGCGATCTGCGTCAGCCCAGGTCGAAGCGCCGCGAGTGCGTGAATTGGCGCGAGGCAGCGCGGCTGGTGCAGAGGAGCCAGCGGCGTCAATGCCGCCAGCTTCGCGATGACGTCCTCGGTCAGTGCGACCGGGCCCAAGTAGTCCGGCCCACCGTGAACGATGCGATGCCCGACGGCTTGCAGACGGTGTCCGCCGTAACGCTCCTGGATGAAGGCGAGCACATCGGCAAACAGATGGCCGCCATCCGCATCCGGCGCCTCTCTCCGTGTCTCGAACAGATCTTCGCCTGTCGGGCTCCTCACCACGAGCCGGGGTTTTGCCTCGTGCTCGTCGAGCAGGCCCTTGCAGAGCAGGCTGGGCTCGGCCGCCGCGACGTCGAACAGGCCGAACTTGATGCTCGACGAGCCCGCGTTGAGGACGAGGACCATGTCCGGCATGGCTAGTCGCCGGCCTCGGTCGGGGTATCCCCGCCGGAGCTGTTGGGCCAGACCCAGTCGCGGATCTCGGGCATGTCCTCCCCGTATTCGCGCACATAGTGTGAATGCGCGATCAGCTTGTCGCGGAACTGCTGCTTCACCTGCGCGGCCTTGGTCGCAAGACCCGGCACGCGTTCGATCGCCTCGATCGCGAGATGGTAGCGGTCGAGCTCGTTGAGCACGACCATGTCGAACGGCGTCGTCGTGGTGCCTTCCTCGATGAAGCCGCGCACATGCATGCCGGAGTGGTTGGTGCGGTTGTAGGTCAACCGGTGGATCAGGTGCGGATAGCCGTGATAGGCAAAGATGACGGGCTTGTCCGTCGTGAACAGGTTGTCGAAGTCGCGATCCGAGAGCCCGTGAGGATGTTGGTCTTTCGGCTGCAGGGTCATGAGATCGACGATGTTGACGACGCGGATCTTCAGCTCCGGCAGCGCCTTCCTCAACAGGTCGACGGCGGCGAGCGTTTCAAGCGTCGGTACGTCGCCAGCGCAGGCCATCACCACGTCGGGCTCGCCCTTCCCATCCTCCGTTCCGGCCCAAGTCCAGATGCCGATGCCGGCATCGCAGTGGGTGGCCGCGTCCTGAATCGACAACCATTGCGGCGCCGGCTGCTTGCCGGCGACGATGACGTTGATGCGGTCATAGGTGCGCAGGCAGTGGTCGGCGATCCACAGCAGGGTGTTGGCATCCGGCGGGAAGTAGATACGGACGATATCGGCCTTCTTGTTGGCGACGAGATCGACGAAGCCCGGATCCTGATGGCTGAAGCCGTTGTGGTCCTGGCGCCAGACATGAGAGGTCAGCAAATAATTGAGCGAGGCGATCGGCCGTCGCCACGGCAGGTGCCGCGTCACCTTCAGCCATTTGGCGTGCTGGTTGAACATGGAATCCACGATGTGGATGAAGGCCTCGTAGCAGGAGAAGAAACCGTGGCGGCCGGTGAGCAGGTAGCCTTCGAGCCAGCCCTGGCAGAGATGCTCGCTCAAGACTTCCATGACACGGCCGTCTTGCGCCAGATGGACATCGTAACACTCGATGGGTTCCATCCAGACCCGCTCGGTCTCATCGAACACCGCATCCAGCCGGTTTGACGCGGTTTCGTCAGGGCCCACGATGCGGAAGTTGCGCTCCTTTGCGTTGAGGCGAATGACGTCGCGCAGGAATTTGCCGAGCTCGCGCGTCGCTTCCCCAATAGTGCCGCCGGGCTGATGAACCTCGATGGCGAAGCTGCGGAAGTCCGGCAGCTTCAGCTCCTTCTTCAGCAGCCCGCCATTGGCGTGCGGATTGGCGCCCATGCGCCTGACACCTTGGGGCGCGAGTGCCTGAAGTTCTGGAATGAGCGCGCCGCTCTCGTCGAACAGCCTTTCGGGCTCGTAGCTGCGCATCCAGTCTTCGAGAATTTTGAGATGCGCCGGATTTTCGCGGCAGCCCGCAACGGGAACCTGATGCGCGCGCCAAAAACCCTCGACCTTCTTGCCGTCGACTTCCTTCGGGCCGGTCCAGCCTTTCGGGCTGCGCAACACGATCATCGGCCAGCGCGGCCGCGCGACGTTGTTGCGGCCGTCTCGGGCGTGCTGCTGAATCGAGCGGATGCTGGCGAGTGCGACATCGAGGGCATCGGCCATCGCCTGGTGCATCAATTTGGGATCGTCGCCCTCGACGAAAAGCGGCTCGTGGCCCAACCCGCGGAACAGATCGCGGATTTCGCTGTCGGGCATCCGCCCGAGCACGGTTGGATTGGCGATCTTGTAGCCGTTGAGATGCAGGATCGGCAGCACTGCGCCGTCATGGGCGGGGTTGAGGAACTTGTTGGAGTGCCAGGACGCAGCCAGCGGGCCGGTCTCGGCCTCGCCGTCGCCGACGACGCAGGCGACGATCAAATCGGGATTGTCCAGCGCCGCGCCATAGGCATGCACCAGCGCGTAGCCGAGCTCACCGCCCTCGTGGATCGAGCCCGGCGTTTCCGGCGCTGCGTGGCTCGGAATGCCGCCGGGGAAGGAGAACTGTCTGAACAGCTTGCGCAATCCGTCCGTATCGCGCGAGATGTCGGGATAGATCTCACTGTAACTGCCTTCCAGATAGGTGTTGGCGACCATGCCCGGCCCGCCATGGCCGGGGCCGCAGACATAGAGCATGCTGAGATCGAGTGCGCGGATGACGCGGTTGAGATGGGCGTAGATGAAGTTCAGGCCCGGTGTTGTGCCCCAATGGCCAAGCAAGCGCGGCTTGATGTGCTCGGCGCGCAAGGGCTCGCGCAGCAGCGGATTGTCGAGCAAATAGATTTGCCCGACGGAGAGGTAGTTCGCGGCGCGCCAGTAGCGATCGAGGAGGTCGAGGTTGCTGCTAGCTGCGGCCGATTGTTTTTGATTTGTCATGTTCCTGCTGACCTTCACCCCCGGCGATCGTCACCAACATTGGTCCGAGACGATTGATCCCTGGCCGCCATCAAACGAGATCATTGCGACGGGCATGTTGCGTGAGGTCAACTGGCCGAGCCCGAAATTTGGGCGGCTACTGTGCATGGGGTTGTTTTCCCATTTTTTGTTTGTGTTCTTGATTTGTTCCGATGCCATGCTATCTTGGCTTCATGAGTCCAGCAGCATCCTCTCATGCTCTCAAGCACCCGCCGGTCAAGGCGCCCTCCGAGCCGGCGGGTGTGGACTCTGACTTTCCAGAACTGGGCGTTGCCATCGACCGCGCGCGCAGGCGAGGGCGGGGCGCGCAGTCCAATGCCAGCGGCCGCTATGAGGCCGAAGCCCGCGTCGCCTTCGACGACGGCTGGCACAGCCTGGAAGAGCTGCCGCCGTTCAAGACCAGCGTCGGGGTCGACACCTCACGCAAGGTGATCACCCGCAACGACAGCCCCGATATCGGATTCGACCGTTCGATCAATCCCTATCGCGGCTGCGAGCACGGTTGTGTTTATTGTTTTGCGCGGCCGACCCATGCCTACCTCGGCCTGTCTCCGGGGCTCGACTTCGAGTCAAAACTGTTCGTCAAGCCCGACGCGCCGGCGCTGCTCGAGAAAGAGCTCGCCGCGACCGGCTATGAGCCGCGGATGATCGCGATCGGCACCAACACCGATCCCTATCAACCGATCGAGCGCGAGCGCAAGATCATGCGCGGCATCCTCGAGGTTCTCGAGCGTGCCGGCCATCCCGTCGGCATCGTGACCAAATCGGCGCTGGTGGTGCGAGACATCGACATTCTCGCGCGCATGGCCAAGCGCAACCTCGCCAAGGTCGCGATCTCGGTCACCTCGCTCGATCCGAAGCTGGCGCGCACGATGGAGCCGCGGGCCTCGACGCCGCCGAAGCGGCTGGAAGCGCTGATGCAGCTCTCGGAGGCCGGCATCCCGACCACCGTGATGGTCGCGCCCGTGATTCCCGCGCTGAACGATTCAGAGATCGAGCGCATCCTCGATGCCGCCGCTCATGCCGGCGTCAAGGAAGCCTCCTATGTGCTGCTGCGGCTGCCGCTGGAGGTGCGTGATCTCTTCCGCGAATGGCTGATGGCGAACTATCCGGACCGCTACCGCCACGTCTTCACGCTGATCCGCGACATGCGCGGCGGGCGCGACTACGACGCGAAATGGGGTGAGCGGATGAAGGGCACCGGACCGATGGCCTGGACCATCGGCCGCCGCTTCGAGATCGCTTGCGAACGGCTCGGTCTCAACAAGCGGCGCTCCAAGCTGACCACCGATCATTTTGCCCGGCCGAAGCGGCACGGCGACCAGCTCAGCCTGTTCTGAGCGGAAGTGGAAGAGGCGTCGCATGAGCAGGCCATTGCAGGGCCCGGTGCCGCGGCTGACCGTCATCACGCTCGGCGTCAGCGATATCCGCGCCAGCATTGCGTTTTACGATGCCCTCGGCTTTTCACGCCGGCTGAAGGCGACCGGCGAGGCGGTGGCGTTCTACGATACCGGCGGTCCGGTGCTGGCGCTGTATCCTTGGGATCAGCTTGCGGCCGACGCCCAGCTGCCGGACGGTCCAAGGACGGTGGCCTTCCGGGGTATGACGCTCGCCTGGAACTGCGCCACGCTTGAAGAGGTGGATGCCGTGCTGGCCTTCGCCCTCAGCAAGGGGGCGAAACTGGCAAAGGCCGCGCACGAGACCGATTACGGCGGTTATTCCGGTTATTTCACCGACCCCGATGGCCATCCCTGGGAGGTCGTCGTTGCACCCGGTATCGAGGTCGGCAACGACCGGCGTGTCCATCTGGCGGAGTAGGGCAGGCTGAATTGCGGGAATTGCGAGGGGTTCCCGGTTGCGCCGGCCGGACCGCTTGCGCACGATCGCGGCCATGATTCGGGACAAGACCGCCAAGACACCGGCCAAAGACGCGCCAAACAAGGACGCTGCGAAGAAAGCAGCACCCGCCAGGGCCGGCAAAGCGCCTGCGCCCAAAGTGTCGGCCGGCAAGAGCGCGGGCAAGAAAGGTATCATCGCGATCGCTTCCCCGAGCTTCCGCCGCGAGCGCGCGCTGATCAAGCGCGGCGTCTGGCCGGTCGCCGGCTGCGACGAAGCCGGCCGCGGGCCGCTCGCCGGGCCCGTGGTGGCTGCGGCAGTGATTCTCGACCCCGACCGGATCCCGCGCGGCATCGACGATTCCAAGCGTCTGACCGCGGAGGAGCGCGAAAGACTGTTCGACAAAATCTGCGCCACGGCCCAGGTCTCGGTCGCCGTCGCATCGCCCTCGCGGATCGATCGCGACAACATTTTGCGGGCCTCGCTCTGGGCGCTGAAGCGCGCGGTCGTGGCTCTGCCGGAGGCGCCGAGGCACGTCTTCGTCGACGGCCGCGACCGGCTCGACACGCCTTGCGACTGCGAAGCCGTGATCGGCGGCGACGGCATCGTGCTGTCGATCGCCGCGGCCTCCATCGTCGCCAAGGTCACGCGCGACCGCTTGATGTGCGCGCTGGCACAGGACTGCCCGGGCTACGGCTTCGAGCAGCACAAGGGCTACGGCGTCCCCGAGCACCTCGATGCGCTGAACCGCCTTGGCCCCACCGTCCACCACCGCCGCTTCTTCGCTCCGGTCGCGGCGGCGCGTGCCAAGCACATGCCGTGGACGGTCGAGCCGGTGCAGGATTTGTTTGGGGGCACCGCGGTCCAGATGCAGGTGGAAGCGAGCGTCGAGGTCGACGCATCCGCAGGGCTTTAGGGTCTAGTACGACTGCTTCGACATGGTCATGCCCGGGCTTGTCCCGGGCATCCACGTCTTGTGGAGCCGAGAGAAAGACGTAGATGGCCGGGTCAAGCCCGGCCATGACGATCTGTCGTGCGTGCCTCTGTGGCTCCCCGTAAGATCGGGGACAGGGAGGAGACCAAAGTTGCCACGACGCGCAACGCCCTCTATCAAAACAGTCGTGAGCGAATAGGGCCGGCTGACGGGTTGGCTGCATCTTTCGGGCGTTGCATGCGGTTTACCTCCCTGGTCATCGAGCTCATTCGCGCCCGGCCGCGGCTGATCGTCTGGATCGCCGTGCTGCTACAGGCCGGGATGTGGCTGTTCGTCGCGCTGGTGTTCTACCGCAGCCCGCCCGGCAGCCTCGCGACGCTGCTGGCTTTCGGACGCGAATACCAGGTCGGCACCGATCTCGGCCCACCCTTACCGGTCTGGCTCGCCGACATCGCCTATCGCGCCGCCGGTGGCCACATGTTCGGCGTCTATGTGCTGGCCGAGCTCTGCGAGATCGCGACCTTCATCACGCTCTACTACCTGTCCCGTGCCGTGGTCGGCTCGCAGCAGGCGGTACTCGCCGTGCTCTTGACGATGACGGTGCTCGCCTTCTCCTCCTCGGCGCTCGACTTCGGCCCCCTCGTCCTGGCCCGGCCGCTCTGGGCGCTGCTGCTGCTTCACTCCTGGCAGATCATCGGCCAGCGTCGCGGTAATGCCTGGTTCGCCTGGTCGATCGAGGCCGGCCTGTTGCTGTTGACGACGCCCGCGGCCATTTTCCTGCTGCTGCTGCTCGTCATTTTTGCGGTGTCAACCGCCGGCGGCCGCCGGACGCTGTGCGCGCTCGATCCGTTGTTCGCGCTGATCGTCGTCGCGGTGCTGGCGCTGCCCTATGCGGTCTGGCTGATACGCGCCGAGACGCTGGTGATGCCGGCCCTGCCGCAAGTCGCGGAGCTGCAGGCCCGGGCTCTGCATGCGGCCTGGCTGCTCGCCGGCCTGGTGCTCGGTGCCGCCGCGATTCCCGCGCTGACCTTCCTCAACTCCGGCCTGTTCGCCAGCAAGGGCGAGGAGCCGCCGATCATCTATCGGCCGCCGGTCGAACCGCTCGCGCGCAACTTCGTCTATTTCTTCGCGCTGGCGCCTGCGCTGGGCGCGCTGCTGATCTCCGGCCTGCTCGGGCTCGACTCCGTCGTCGGCGGAGCCGGTGTCTTGCTGGTCCTGTCCGGGCTTGCCGTGGTCGTCGCGGCCGGCGACCTCATTGCGATGCGCCGCGCGCGCATGCTGCGCATGGTGTGGGCTGCCGCCGTCGTCGCGCCGGCCGTGGGCGTCGTGCTCGCCGTGCTGTTGATGCCCTGGACCGGCACCGGCGAAATCGCGACCTCGATGCCCGCGCGCGCGATCTCGGATTTCTTCGACGAGAGCTTTGCCCGTCGCACGAACCATCGCCTGCGCGCGGTCGCCGGCGAGACGCAGCTGGCCAGCCTGATCACGCTGCATTCCGGCCGGCCGCATCTCTTCATCGATGCCGACCCCGCGCGCACGCCGTGGATGAACCAGACGAAATTTGCCGAGACAGGCGGCGTCGTGGTCTGGCGCGCCTCCGATACTGCCGGCACGCCCCCGCCGGACATCCTCAAGCGCTTTCCCGGCATCGTGCCGGAAGTGCCGCGCGCCTTCGAATGGCTGGTGACCGGTCGCCAGCAGCTGCTGCGCGTCGGCTGGGCCATCGTGCGGCCGAAGGGGACGTAGCTCGTCATTCCGGGGCGCGCCGTCAGGCGCGAGCCCGGAATTCCAACGAACAGCAGAGTTGGTGGATGAATGAATTCCGGGCTCTCGCTTCGCGAGCCCCGGAATGACGCCACCCATGGTGCTATGCCGCGCCTTGCGCCAGCACCTTGGCGATCGCGCGCAGATCCTGCCAGGCCAGTCGTTTGTACGACGGCGAGCGCAACAGATAGGCTGGATGGAACGTCGGCAGCGCGCGGATGGTGCGCCCGCCGGCGTCGTAGTCGAACCAGCGCCCGCGCGTGCGCATGATGCCCTCGCGCGTCGACAGCAGCGTCTGCGTCGAGGGATTGCCGAGCGTCACCAGCACGTCGGGATTCACCAGCTCGATCTGGCGCTGGATGAAGGGCAGGCAGATCTGCGTCTCCTGTGGCGTCGGCGTGCGGTTGCCGGGCGGCCGCCAGGGAATCACGTTGGCGATGTAGGCCGTGCTGCGGTTGAGGCCGATGGCTCCCATCATCAGATCGAGCAGCTTGCCGCTGCGTCCGACGAAGGGCAGTCCCTCGATGTCTTCGTCGCGGCCCGGCGCTTCGCCGACGAACATGATGCGCGCCTGCGGATTGCCGTCGGCGAACACCAGCCGCGTCGCGGTGTGCTTCAGCGCGCAGCCCTCGAAGCTTTGCAGCAGTTCGCGCAGCGCTTCCAAGGTCGGCGCCGTGCGCGCGGCCTCGCGGGCGGAGGCGATCGCGATGTCGGGGGCCGGTGCGGCCTCGCCGCGCAGGGGCGCGGGGGCGGCGACAGGGCGGGGCGCTTCGACCGGAGGCGCCACGCGCGGAGCCGGCGGCGGGGCGTCCAATTCCGCCAGGCGGTCGATCGGTTCCTCCGCGAGCGCGCAATCAACCCCGGCCTCCAGATAGAAGGCAAGAAGCTCTCGGACGGTGGGTGCGGGCTCGGGGATCATTTGGGAAGTTAGACTATTAGTTCATCTTAGGCTGCCTTGCATCCCAGCGGAACGCATTTCCGCTGTTGTCCTACCCGGAAAAATCGGAAACAAGGGGGCGCAAACGACCAAGGAACCGTCTCAAGGGCTGAGATCAGATGAGCATCGAAGAACTTCCCCCGCGCGAATCCATGGAATTCGACGTCGTCATCGTCGGCGCCGGTCCCTCCGGCCTGTCGGCCGCGATCCGGCTGAAGCAGCTCAATGCCGATCTCAACGTCGTCGTGGTGGAGAAGGGCTCCGAGGTCGGTGCGCACATTCTCTCCGGCGCGGTGATCGATCCTGCCGGGCTCGACAAGCTCGTGCCCGACTGGCGCGAGGATGCCGACTGCCCGCTGAAAACCCAGGTGAAGGACGATCGCTTCTATTGGATGACGGCCGGCGGCGCGATCAAGCTGCCGGGCTTCATGATGCCGCCGCTGATGGACAATCATCATTGCTACATCGGCTCGCTCGGCAATGTCTGCCGCTGGCTGGCGCGCAAGGCCGAAGCGCTCGGCGTCGAAATCTATCCGGGCTTTGCTGCGGCCGAGGTGCTCTATGATGACGCCGGCAACGTCAAGGGCATTGCCACGGGCGACATGGGCATCGGCCGGGACGGCAAGCCGAAGGACTCCTTCACCCGGGGCATGGAGTTGCTCGGCAAGTACACGCTGTTCGCCGAAGGCGCTCGCGGCAGCCTGACCAAGCAGCTCATCGCCAAGTTCGCATTGGACTCCAAGAGCGAGCCGCCGAAGTTCGGCATCGGCCTCAAGGAAGTCTGGCAGATCGATCCCGCCAAGCACCAGAAGGGCATGATCCAGCATTCCTTCGGCTGGCCGCTCGATCTGAAGACCGGAGGCGGCTCGTTCCTCTATCATTACGACGACAATCTCGTGGCTGTCGGGTTCGTCGTGCATCTGAACTACGACGATCCCTATCTGTCGCCGTTCGACGAGTTCCAGCGTTTCAAAACCCATCCTTCGATCCGCGGCACCTTTGAAGGCGCCAAGCGCCTGGCCTATGGCGCGCGCGCCATCACCGAAGGCGGCTATCAGTCGGTGCCGAGGCTGAGCTTCCCCGGCGGCGCGCTGATCGGCTGCGCGGCTGGCTTCGTCAACGTGCCGCGCATCAAGGGCGTGCACAATGCGATGGGCACCGGCATGCTCGCGGCCGAACATGCCGCGGCGGCGCTCGCGGCCAATCGCGCCAATGATGAACTGGTCGAATACGAGAATGCGTGGCGCTCGTCGTCGGTCGGCAAGGATCTGTTCCTGGTCCGCAACGTCAAGCCGCTGTGGTCGAAGTTCGGCACGGTGCTGGGCGTTGCGCTGGGCGGCATCGACATGTGGTGCAACACATTGTTCGGCGGCTCGCTGTTCGGCACCCAGGCGCACGCCAAGCCCGATCGCGCCACGCTCGATCCGGCCAAGAGCCACGCGCCCAAGAACTACCCGAAGCCGGACGGCAAGATTTCGTTCGACAAGCTGTCCTCGGTGTTCATGTCCAACACCAACCATGAGGAGGACCAGCCGGTCCATCTCAAGGTCACCGACATGAACCTGCAGAAGACCTCCGAGCACGACGTGTATGCCGGTCCTTCGAATCGCTATTGCCCGGCCGGCGTCTACGAATGGGTCGAGGAGGGCACCGGCCCGCGCTTCCAGATCAACGCCCAGAATTGCGTCCACTGCAAAACCTGCGACGTGAAGGATCCCAACGGTAACATCACCTGGGTTCCTCCCGAGGGCGGCGGCGGCCCGAACTATGAGGCGATGTAAGAGCCGGCCAAGCAAGCGGATCTGATCGCGAGCGTGATCCGACGCACGTTCGCGTGAGGACCGGGCTGCGGCCACCGGTCGCGGCCACGATAAGGCCATACTGGCAGCGTCTTGGGACAGCTCTTGGCCGATTTAAGGCGTGCGGAGGGGATCGTCCGGCCCGAATCCTTGCGGCGGAGCGCCAAAAGCGGCATTGTCGGCCCGACGGTTCCGGGTCGCGATGCCACCGGGCGCGTTCGCATGCGATACGGCCCTCTGCTGCAAACCCAGGCACTACCAACTCAAGGCGAGCCCTGATGTTTTCAAATCGTTTCAACCGCTGGACTGTTGCCGCCATCGCCCTCATGGGCACAGCGCTCGCGACCGTCCCGGGCAGGGTCCTGGCGCAGACGCCGGATCATCCGTCCGACACGGCGGCGCAATTTCCGACCCGAAATGATCTGAAGTCGCTCACCACCGCCGGCAGCTATCTCGCCGCCCGCCACGCCAGCGTCGAGCGCGACGCGGCTTCCGCCGCCGCCTTCTACCGTTCGGCGCTGCGCACGGATCCCAAGAACAACGAGCTGCTCGACCGCGCGTTCATCTCCTCGGTCGCCGACGGCGACATCGACGAAGCGGTCAAGCTCGCCGAGCGCATCCTCACCATCGACAAGACCAATCGCGTCGCGCGTCTCGTGGTCGGTGTGCATGATCTCAAGGTGAAGAAATACGCGGCCGCGCAGACCAACATCAACCAGTCGATCCGCGGTCCGATCACCGATCTCGTCGCAACGCTGCTGTCGGGTTGGGCCGCCTATGGCGCGGGCGACGCCAAGGGTGGTGTCGCCACCATCGACAAGCTGGCAGGTCCCGAATGGTACCCGCTGTTCAAGGACCTTCACGCCGGCATGATCCTCGAACTCGCGGGCAAGGAGAAGGACGCCGGCACCCGTTTCGAGCGCGCCTACAAGCTCGACGATTCCATGCTGCGCGTGACCGAGGCCTATGCGCGCTGGCTGTCGCGCAACAAGGATTCGGCCGCCGCCACCACCGTCTACCAGGCGTTCGACAAGAAGCTCGCGCGCCATCCGCTGATCCAGGAAGGCCTGCGCGAGACCAAGGCCGGCAAGAAAATGCCGCCGCTGGTCGATTCCGCTCAGGCCGGCGCCGCTGAAGCGCTCTACGGCATCGGCGCCACGCTGACCCGTCGCGGCGGCGAGGACTTGGCACTGGTCTATCTCCAGCTCTCGCTTTACCTCCAGCCGACCCATCCGCTGGCGCTGCTCTCGCTCGCCGATCTCTACGAGTCGGTGAAGCGGCCGCAGATGGCGATCAAGGTCTACGAGCGCGTGCCGGCGAGCTCGCCGCTCAAGCGCAACGCGCAGATCCAGCTTGCCATCGATCTGGATTCCGCCGACCGCACCGAGGAGGCGATCAAGATCCTCAAGGGCGTTACATCGGAGGATGCCAAGGACCTCGAAGCGATCATGGCGCTCGGCAATATCGAGCGCGGCCGCAAGAAGTTCGGCGACTGCGGCGCGACCTATTCGCAAGGCATCGACGCGCTGACACCGGGCAACGATAAGGCCAACAGCGTCTGGTACTACTATCGTGGTATCTGCGAGGAGCGCTCCAAGCAGTGGGCCAAGGCCGAGGCCGACATGAAGAAGGCGCTCGAACTGCAGCCCGACCAGCCGCACGTCCTCAACTATCTCGGCTATTCCTGGATCGACCAGGGGATCAACCTCGACGAAGGCATGAAGATGATCAAGCGCGCCGTCGAGCAGCGTCCCGACGACGGCTACATCGTCGACTCGCTCGGCTGGGCCTATTATCGCATCGGCAACTACGAAGAAGCGGTGAAGAACCTCGAGCGCGCCATCGACCTCAAGCCCGAGGATCCGACCATCAACGACCATCTCGGCGATGCCTATTGGCGGGTCGGCCGCACGTTGGAAGCCAAATTCCAGTGGGCGCACGCTCGCGATCTCAAGCCCGAGCCGGAGGAGTTGCCGAAGATCGAAGCCAAGATCGCCAACGGTCTCACCGAGGATTCGAACCCTTCGGCTGCACAGGCGGACAAGAAGAAAGACGACGGCAAGGGCGGCTGATCTGAGTGAGTTCTGGGGGCTGATCGCCGATGCCGGCGTTGATTGAAGAAGGACGGGCGAAGGTCAACCTGAGCCTTCGCGTCGTCGGCCGCCGTGCCGACGGCTATCATGATCTCGAAAGCGTGGTCGCGTTTGCCGATTGCGCCGACCGGCTGACGCTTGAGCCGGGCGGCGAGCTGAAGCTCACCACCACCGGACCGCTCGCCGCGGCTTGCGGCGATACCGCGGACAATCTCGTCGTCAAGGCGGCCAAGCTGCTGACTGACGCAGTGCCGAACCTGAAGCTCGGCGCCTTCGCGCTCGACAAGGTGCTGCCGGTTGCCGCCGGCATCGGCGGCGGCTCGGCTGATGCCGCAGCGGCGCTGCGGCTCCTGGCGCGTCTCAACAATCTGTCGCTCGACGATCCGCGCCTGCAGAAGGTCGCGCTCGCGACCGGCGCCGACGTGCCGGTGTGCCTGCTCTCGCGCGCCTGCGACATGACCGGCGTCGGCGAGCAGCTGCTGCCGCTCGCACTGCCGACCATGCCATGCGTGATGGTCAATCCGCGCGTGCCTGTGGCCACCAAGGACGTGTTCCAGGAGCTTGGCCTGCGCAACGGCGAGCTCCTGGTCGGCGCCACTTCGGTCCTCCGGGCTCCGGCCTGGCCGGAGGAGGGCGGGTCGATCGTCGATTGGGTCGAGGTTCTCGAACGTGTCCCCAACGATCTCGAAGCGCCTGCGCTGCGCATCGAACCCGTGATCGGCGAGGTGCTGGAAGCCTTGCGCTCCTCGGCCGGCGTCAAGCTCGCGCGCATGTCCGGCTCGGGCGCGACGTGCTTCGCAATCTTCGGCTCGCCCGCCGATGCGCATGCCGCGGCCGAAAACATCCGGCGCGATCATCCCGGCTGGTGGGTGCATGCGGGGACGTTGAGCTAGCTGCTTCCGCGAAGACGGTGCCGTAGGTGGGCAAAGGCGCGCTCGCGCCGTGCCCACGACATTTCTGATACGGTGCCACCGCGTGGGCACGCGTCGCTCTGCCCACCCTCCGGCAGCTACTGCAGGCGAACTAGTCGCTGCCGTCCTCAGCCAGCCCGAGAAAATTTCGGATCTCGCCCAACACCTCGTCCGGCTTGTCGTGCTGCAGCCAGTGCCCCGCGCCTGAGATGGTCTCGACCCGCGCGTTCTGGAAATACCGCTCCAGGCCTGCTGCTCTGGCACCGGCGAGGAAGCTCTCGCCGGCGTTGAGCAGTAGGGTCGGGCAGGCGATGCGCGACCAAAGCGCGACGTGATCGTCCGGCCAGAGCCGGTGCGGCGCGGAGGCGCGCTGATAGGGATCGAACTTCCAGCTATAGGTGCCGTCCTCGTTCTGCCGCGCGCCGTGTCTGGCGAGATGCAGCGCGAGGTCGCGGGACAGGCGCTTGTTGTGCAGCACCATCTGCGCGGCCGCCTCTTCGAGGCTCGCATAGCGGCGCGGCGTGCGGTCGTGCAGTTTGTCGAGTTGAGCCACCCATTTGCCGATGCGCTCATGCGCCGGCGGCTTCGGCGTGTCCGGCAGCATGGTCACGCCGTCGAGCACGACCAGCTTCGATATCTGCTCGGGGAATGCACCCGAAAAGATCAGGCTCACCATGCCGCCCATCGAATGGCCGATCAGCGTGATCTCGGATGCTGCGATGGTACGGAGGAGCTGGGTGAGATCGTAGACATATTCGGTCAGGGCGTAGCTGCCGCCTCTGGTCCAGTCGGAATCGCCGTGACCGCGCAGGTCGGGCGCGACCACATGAAAATGCGGCTGCAGAGAGCGGGCGATGACATCCCAGCTCCGGCAGTGGTCGCGGCCGCCGTGGACCAGGATCAGAGGCGGCGCGCTCTCATTGCCCCAATCGGCGTAATGCAGCCGCAGACCATGAGACTCGTAGAAGCGGCTTTGCGGGGCGAGCATCGGAGCGCTATCCATTCGCGGGCCGCCGCACGAGTGCCAGCGACAGGCCGAGGCCGGCGATGAAGACGCCGGAGCCTTGTGTCAGACGCCGCATCAGATGCGGCCGCCCAATCAGCTGCGTGCGAGTTGCTGAGGCCATCAGCACGACGACGATATCGGCGAGCGTGTTCAACGCCACCGAGATTGCGCCGAGCATGATGAATTGCAGCGTGGGATTCGATCCCGCGGGATCGAGGAATTGTGGAATGAAGGCGAGGAAGAACGCGGCGGTCTTCGGGTTCAGCGCCTCGACCAGCACGCCGTCGCGGAACGCACGCGTGTCACCGGCCGGCCCGCTCGAGAGCGACAATGCGCGGCCGGCGTTGCGGAACGTCTTGATGCCGAGCCAGACCAGATAGAGCGCGCCGATCAATTTGACGGCTGCAAACAATTCGGCGCTCGCAAGGATGATTGCGGAGATCCCGAGGCTGCCGGCGACGACATGAACCAGCCCGCCCAGTGCCGTGCCCGCCGTCGACGCAAAACCGCTGGCACGTCCCTCCGACAGGGTCCGCGCCGCGACGTAGAAGATGCCGGGACCGGGAACGGCGGCAATGAGACAGGCTGCGGCCAGGAACAGCCAGAAATTTGTTTCGATCATCCTGTTTTCGTAACGGAGCGGGCCGCGATTGCAAGTCTTCTGGCTCGAAGGGCCCGTTGTTTAATCCATGCGGCGGAAGATCACGCTGGCGTTCACGCCGCCGAAGCCAAAACCGTTGGAGATCGCGTGTTGCATCGGCATCGGCCGCGCGCTGCCGGCGACGATGTCGATGCCATCGGCGCCCGCATCGGGATTTTCGAGATTGAGCGTCGGCGGCGCGATCTGGTCGCGCAAGGCGAGCACGGTGAAGATCGCCTCAAGGCCGCCGGCGGCGCCGAGCAGATGACCGGTGGCCGATTTGGTCGCGCTGACGGCGGTGCCGCGGTTACGGCCGAACAGCGCGGCGATGGCGCCAAGCTTGCTCTCGTCGCCCGCCGGCGTCGATGTCGCATGGGCGTTCAGGTGCTGCAGATCCCCGGGCGCGAGGCTCGCCTGCCGGAGCGCGATCTCCATGGCGCGGCGGGCGCCGTCGCCATCCGGCCGACCTGATGTCATGTGGTAGGCGTCCGCCGTCGTGCCGTATCCGATCAGCTCTGCAATCGGCGTGGCGCCGCGCGCGTGCATGGTCCAGCTCCTTGATGACGAGAATGCCAGCGCCTTCACCTATGACGAAGCCATCGCGGTCGCGATCGAACGGGCGCGTGCCGGTTCGTCGTTGAAGCCGCTCGATAACGAGCGCGCTGCGGCAAAGCCGCCGAGGCTGACAATGTCGATGCAAGCCTCGGCGCCGCCGCAGATCGCGATATCGGCTTCGCCTGCACGGATCATGCGCGCGGCATCGCCGATCGCCTGCACGCCGGCGGTGACGGGGCGCGTGGAGAGAACGGTATGCGGCCGGATAACCGCTCGCGCCCCGGACGCAGCGCTTTTTCAGCGGTTCGCTGCAGAGCCGGGGCCCATGTTGCCGATCGCCGGGTGTTGCGTGGGTCTCGGCTCTGCGCAGCAGCGTTTCATGCTGCAGCCTGTCCGGGACATGAGTGCCGAGTATACGACGGTCAGCTCCCCGTCACTGCGCGGGGGATGGTGGGCAATTGCAGCGCAGGTAGACGGCGAGGCGGAAACGTACGCTCTAGTGCGACCGCGCCAGGCAGAACGCCACCACCTGCTCAAGCGCGCTCTTCATCGGCGACGACGGGAACAGCGCCAGGGCGTCCACGGCCATGGCACCGTAGTGGTGCGCGCGGCTGATTGTGTCCTCGAGCGCGCGGTGCTTGTTCATCAGGCCGATGGCGTGATCGAGGTCGCTATCGCCGATCTCGCCGCGCTCGAGCGCCTTGATCCAGAAGGCGCGCTCGGTGTCGTTGCCGCGGCGGAAGGCGAGCACCACCGGCAAGGTGATCTTGCCCTCGCGGAAATCGTCGCCGGTGTTCTTGCCGAGCTTGGCGCTTTTGCCGCCGTAGTCCAGCACGTCGTCGACAAGCTGGAAGGCGATGCCGAGATTCATGCCGACCGAGCGGCAGGCGGTTTGCTCCGCCTTCGGGCGATTGGCGATCACGGGACCGACCTCGCAGGCTGCGGCAAAAAGCTCGGCTGTCTTGCCGCGGATCACCGCGAGATATTCGTCCTCGGTGGTCGCGGTGTTCTTGGCGGCGGCAAGCTGCATCACCTCACCCTCGGCGATGGTGGCAGCGGCCGCGGAGAGGATGTCGAGCGCGCGGAGCGAGCCGACCTCGACCATCATGCGGAAGGCCTGGCCGAGCAGGAAGTCGCCGACCAGCACGCTCGCCTCGTTGCCCCAGAGCATGCGCGCCGACAGTTTGCCGCGGCGTAGCTCGCTCTCGTCGACGACGTCGTCGTGCAGCAGCGTGGCGGTATGCATGAACTCGACGCTGGCCGCCAGCTTGATATGGCCGTCGCCGGCGTAGCCGGCGAGGTTTGCCATGGCGAGCGTCAGCATCGGCCGGAGCCGCTTGCCGCCGGAGGAGATCAGGTGGTTGGCGACCTCCGGGATCATGGTCACGTCCGAACCGGTTCGCGACAGGATCGTGGCGTTGACGCGCTCCATGTCAGGGGCGACAAGGGCAACCAGCTCTTCGATCGACGCGCCGGGAGTTTCGAAAGGTACGATGACGGCCACGCCGGTCTCCAATATTTGCCCCGGAAGGGCTATTCTGACGGAAAGACAATAGAAACTGGCGGCGGATGCGGCAAGGCCCGCGGAACCATTGACATTTGCCGCTTTAGCCCCTTCGAAGCAAGGAAACCCACGTTTTGCGTGAACTGGTTCGGACCAACGATATGGTGCTGGTGTCGGCAATCGGCGCGCTGCTCGACGGCGCCAATATTCATCACCTGGTGCTGGACCAGAACATGAGCATCATCGAGGGCTCGCTTGGCATTTTGCCGCGGCGGATCCTGGTTCATGAGGACGACGCCCAGGAGGCCCGGGAGTTGCTGACCGAAGCGGGTCTCAGTCACGAACTGCGCGGCGATGAGTGAGGCCGTAGATATCACCGAGGACGCTTTTCTCGGCGGCCGGCTGCGCCTGAAGCAGAAGCGGAGTGGTCACCGCGCGGGGCACGACGCGATCCTGCTTGCGGCGGCGACCGGGGCCCGCTCCGGGGACCGCGTGGTCGATTTCGGCGCCGGCATCGGCACGGCCGGGCTGGCGTTGGCCCGGCGCGTCCCCGGTATCGGACTGAGTCTGGTCGAGATTGATCCGGAACTCGCCGCGCTGGCGCGCGCCAATGCCGCAGCGAATGCGCTTGCCGCCGAGACCGTTGTGCTCGATGTCATGGCCGACGCGCAGGTCTTTGCGGCAAACGGGCTGTCGCCCGATAGCGTCGACGTCGTGCTGATGAACCCGCCATTCAATGACCCGGCCCGGCATCGCGGCTCGCCGGATCAGGCGCGTCACACTGCGCATGTGGCAACGGAGGAGACCTTGCATGCGTGGGTGCATGCAGCGCGGCGCATCCTCCGATCGAATGGCGCGCTGACCCTGATCTGGCGCGCAGATGGAATCGCCGATGTCCTGGCGGCGCTGTCGCGCGGCTTCGGCAGCATCGCGATCCTGCCGGTTCACGGCGAGGCGGGGCAGCCTGCGATCCGCGTGCTGGTGCGTGCGGTCAAAGGGAGCCGGGCTCCGACGCGATTGCTGCCGAGTCTCATGCTCAACAACGAGTCAGGCGCGTCCAAGACAAAACTGGTCGAGATTCTGGAGGGGAGAGCGGCCTTGCCGCTGGTGGAACCGTGACGGCTTACTGCGGCAGCGATTCCGGCTGCTGCTCTTGCGGAGACGTCAGGCGGATCGCCATGAACAGCGCACCGATCAGCAACATGAGCAGATAGATTTTCATGGTGTTCTCCGCTGGCTCATTGCAGCCTCCCAACCGGAAATCTGCAAAACACGTTCCAGGCACTTCCAATGACAGTCGCGTGATAAAAATTGGTTAATCAGAGGTAACGGCATGGCCGAACAATTGAATGATCGTGAGAGTTCCGGCCTGGCCGACAAGCTCATGCAATATCTGCCGGCACGCTTCCGCCCCGGCACCGCCGTCGTACCGGTGGTGCGGCTGTCTGGGGTGATCGGGGCGGTAACCCCGCTCCGCCCGGGCATGACGCTCGCTGGCGTCGCCAAAGTGCTGGAGCGCGCGTTCTCGTATCGGCACGCCAAGGCGGTGGCGCTGGTGATCAACTCGCCCGGCGGCTCGCCGGTGCAGTCGCGCCAGATCTACCTGCGCATCAAGCAGCTCGCGGCGGAGAAGAAACTGCCGGTGCTGGTGTTCGTCGAGGATGTCGCGGCCTCCGGCGGCTACATGATTGCCTGCGCCGGCGACGAGATAATCTGCGATCCCTCTTCGATCCTCGGCTCGATCGGCGTGGTCGGCGGCAGCTTCGGTTTCCAGGAGGCGATCAAGCGGCTCGGCATCGAGCGGCGGCTCTACACGGCCGGCGAGCACAAGGCGATGCTCGATCCGTTCCTGCCAGAGAATCCCGACGACGTCGCCAAGCTCAAGGCGCTTCAGCGCGAGATCCACCAGATCTTCATTGCGCTGGTGAAGGAGAGTCGCGGTGCGCGCCTCAAAGGCGCGGACGACACCCTGTTCACGGGCGAATACTGGGCCGGCGAGAGTTCGGTCGCGCTGGGGCTCGCCGACAGCATCGGGGATATCCGCTCAACTCTTCGTGCCCGCTACGGCGAGAAGGTTCTCATGCCCGTGATTGCCCAGCCGACCGGGCTGCTCTCCGGCCTTCTGGGCCGGAAATCCCCGGGCGCAGGGCAGCTTTTGGCCATGGAATCGATGGCCGGCCTGCCGGACGAACTGATCTCGGCGGTCGAAACGCGGGCGATCTGGGCTAAATTCGGGTTCTAGGCGGCGCCTTCCCGCGCCATTTGGTCCGGCCCGAGCCAATTGCGGCGCGGGCCGGTCTGCGCAAGAATGCGCGTGGGGGCTGAGCACTAGACAAGGAACGACCGATGCCGCCGTTCGTCGCTTTCGCGGGCGTGCTGGGTGGGCTTGCCGTGGTCCGCTGGGCCTACAAGACCGCCGTCAAGATCAACCAGGAGCTGGATGAGATGCGCCCGTCGCGCGTCGCCGAGGCCGCCCATACGGCGGATATCCAGAAACTGAAGCGTGACCCCGTGACCGGAGCGTACCGGCCGGGCTAGTTACCACAGTCGTCAGGCCCTGCCTGTCCCGGGCATCGCGTTCTGCATTCGGCGACAAGACCGTGGATGGCCGAGACAAGCCCGGCCATGACGGAGTACGGCCCGCTTTCGGCCCCCCTTTGCCTTGATTCCCACCCCCTCCGTCGATACGGTCCCGCGCGATTCAAAACCCCCGCGAGAGCCTGATCTGACGATGGACGCCTCATTGCCCGCCCATATGCGCCCGGAACGCTCGTTCCAGGGCTTCATCCTCGCGCTCCAGCGGTTCTGGGCCGAGCAGGGCTGCGTGATCCTGCAGCCTTACGACATGGAGATGGGCGCGGGCACCTTCCATCCGGCGACCACACTGCGCGCGCTCGGGCCAAAGCCCTGGAACGCGGCCTACGTGCAGCCCTCGCGCCGGCCCAAGGACGGCCGCTACGGCGAGAATCCGAACCGGATGCAGCACTACTACCAGTTCCAGGTGATCATGAAGCCGTCGCCGCCGAACCTTCAGGAGCTGTACCTGAAGTCGCTCGCCGCGATCGGCATCGATTCCGCCCTGCACGACATCCGTTTCGTCGAGGACGATTGGGAGAGCCCGACGCTGGGCGCCTGGGGTCTCGGGTGGGAGTGCTGGTGCGACGGCATGGAGGTGAGCCAGTTCACCTATTTCCAGCAGGTGGCGGGTTTCGAATGCGCGCCGGTGGCAGGCGAGCTCACCTACGGGCTGGAGCGCCTCGCGATGTATGTGCAGGGCGTCGACCGCGTCTACGACCTCAACTTCAACGGCCGCGACGGCGATGCCAAGGTTACCTATGGCGACGTCTTCCTGCAGGCCGAGCGGGAGTATTCGAAGCACAATTTTGAAGTTGCCGACACCGCGATGCTGTTCGAGCAGTTCAAGATGGCCGAAGCGGCCTGCCGGAAATATCTCGACGCCGGCTGGAAGGACGATAAGCGCGAGGCGCATCTGATGGCGCTTCCGGCTTACGACCAGTGCATCAAGGCCAGCCACGTCTTCAACCTGCTCGACGCCCGCGGTGTGATCTCGGTGACGGAGCGGCAAAGCTACATTCTTCGCGTGCGCGAATTGGCAAAAGCCTGCGGCGAGGCCTGGATCCATACTGAAGCGGGCGGAGCGGCCTGATGCCCGATCTTTTGCTTGAACTTTTCTCGGAAGAGATCCCCGCGCGCATGCAGGCCAAGGCGGCCGACGATCTGCGCCGCCTGGTGACCGACAAGCTCGTCGCCGAAGGTCTCGTTTACGAAGGCGCGAAGGCCTTCGCGACACCGCGCCGCCTCGCGCTCACCGTGCACGGCATCCCCGCGCGCCAGCCGGACCTGAAGACCGAACGCCGCGGACCGAAGGTCGGTGCGCCCGATGCAGCGGTGCAGGGCTTCCTGAAAGCGACAGGCTTGAAGTCATTGGACGAAGCCAAGATCCAGCGCGATCCTAAGGGCGATTTCTACATCGGGCTGATCGAGAAGCCCGGTCGCGACGCGATCGACGTGCTCGCGGAGATCCTGCCCGTGATCATCCGCACCTTCCCTTGGCCGAAATCGATGCGCTGGGGCGCGCGCTCGGGCAAGCCGGGATCGCTGAGCTGGGTGCGCCCGCTGCACGCGATCACCGCGACGTTCGGGCTGGAGACCGAAGAGCCGGATGTCGTGAAGTTCGAGGTCGACGGCATCGCGACGGGCCAGACGACGTACGGCCATCGCTTCCTGGCACCGTCCGCGATTTCCGTTCGCCGTTTCGAGGATTACGAAGCCAAACTGCTCGACGCCAAGGTCGTGCTCGACCCCGAGCGCCGCAAGGACGCGATCCTCACCGACGCCAAGCAACTTGCGTTTGCACAAGGCTTCGAACTGGTCGAAGACCAGAACCTGCTCGACGAGGTCGCCGGTCTCGTCGAATGGCCGGTCGTGCTGATGGGCTCGTTCGAGCCGGAATTTCTGGCAACGCCGGCAGAGGTGATCCGCGCCACCATCCGCAACAACCAGAAGTGCTTCGTGGTCAGTGATCCCAAAACGGGCAAGCTCGCCAACAAGTTCATCCTGGTCGCCAATATCGAGGCCACCGACGGCGGCAAGACCATCATCGCCGGCAACGAGCGCGTCATCCGCGCGCGCCTGAGCGATGCGAAGTTCTTTTACGAGACGGACCTGAAGACGAAGCTCGAGGAGCGACTGCCGAAGTTCGAGCAGATCGTGTTCCATGAGAAGCTCGGCACGCAGGCGGAACGCATCAAGCGGATCGAGCGTCTGGCTGCCGAGATCGCCCCGCTGGTCCATGCCGATGTCGAGAAGACAAAACGTGCCGCGCACCTCGCCAAGGCCGATTTGTTGACTGAAGTCGTCGGCGAATTCCCAGAGGTGCAAGGCCTGATGGGCAAGTACTACGCACTGGCCCAGGGCGAGGACGCGTCCGTCGCTGCGGCCTGCGAAGAGCACTACAAGCCGCAGGGCCCCACGGATCGCGTGCCGACTGATCCGGTCAGCGTCGCGGTGGCGCTGGCGGACAAGATCGATACGCTGGTTGGATTCTGGGCGATTGATGAGAAGCCGACGGGCAGCAAGGACCCGTATGCGCTGCGCCGTGCGGCTCTCGGCGTGATCAGGCTGATTGCCGATAACGCGCTTCGGCTGTCGTTGACGAAGGTGGCTGCATCCGCGCTCGCAGGCTTGTCCGTGCAGCCTGTCGACGCGCAGAAGCTCCCCAGCGATCTCCTCGTTTTCTTCGCCGACCGTCTCAAGCCACAGCTCCGCGAGCAGGGCGCGCGTCACGATCTCGTCGATGCCGTGTTCGCGCTCGGCGGCCAGGACGATCTCCTGATGATCGTCCGCCGCGTCGAAGCACTCGGAAGGTTCCTGGAGACCGACGACGGCAAGAACCTGCTCGCGGGCATCAAGCGCGCGAGCAATATCCTCGGTATCGAGGAGAGGAAGGACAAGCGCACGTTCGACGGCGCGCCCGCTGCGGCGCTCTACAGCCTCGACGAGGAGAAGGCTCTGGCCAAGGCGATCGGCGAGGTACAGGCGGAAGCGAGTGCCGCCGTCGCCAAGGAAGACTTTGCCGCCGCCATGACCGCAATGGCGAAGTTGCGTCCGCCGGTCGATGCGTTCTTCGAAAAAGTCCGCGTCAACGACGATGATCAGAAAGTGCGCGAGAACCGCCTGAAGCTGCTCAACGAAATCCGCAGCGCCACGCGCGCGGTGGCGGATTTCTCGAAGATCCAGGACTGAGGCGCGCTCGCGAGGCGTACGCCGATGTCATTCCGGGTCGCGCCAAGTGGCGCGCCCCGGAATGACAGCGCAAAAAATGCCCCGCCCGGCGGGGTGAAGACCGGGCGGGGCCGATGTCCGCTCAACTGCTCGCGCCAGCCTGATGTGACGCGCCGGACACCTAGTCGATGTCAGTAGGGCGATGTCAGTTCAGCACTTCCACGATGCGGCGCGAGCGGGGCTCGACCAGCACGGTCTCACCGTTCACGACAGTGTAGCGATAGGTGGTGGCGCCGAAGCGTTGCGGCACGTCATAATAGGTGACGCCTGCCTCGGGTAAGGTGGTGCCGACGACGATCCGATCCGGAATGCTGAAGGCCGGCACACGCTGCTCGACGACATAGTCGCGGAAAGCCGGCCGCTGTTCGACCGCAATCGTCGGGCCGCTCTCGACCACGACTGGCGCGCGTCCGACGGTGACACCGCTTTGCGCCTGCGCCGCAAGAGGCGAGCCGATCGCGGCTGCAAGCACGGCAAGGGCAAGAATCCTGTTCCGCATGGACAACTCCTTCGACGTGATGTTCGGACGCGCCAAGGACGCGACCGGTTGGCCAATGCACGCACCCTTGCCAATGTTCCGGGACAAGCCCTGCCGTATTCGCGGCAATTTCGGGCAGTTTTCGTGGGAGACGGAACTCGCATCGCGCCTTGTGCGTCTCTACTCGCGGAACCCGGAGGGCTATGATCCGCCCGCGATTCGCTCCACCTCGACAGAAAGATAGTTCATGCACATCACCGTCGCCCACATTTCGCCGATCCTGTCGTTGATTGCGGGTGTGCTCATCCTGATCATGCCGAGACTGCTCAATCTGATCGTTGCGATCTTCCTCATAGTGAACGGTGCGATCGGGCTCGGGCTCCTGAAATGGCTCCACCTCTAGGAGTTCACTTTCCGGAACTGTCTGACTTGCGCGGGCCCGTTCAAAATGGTGTAAGGCCCGCGAAATCCCATTCCTCTCGCAGGTTGTGTGCAAGCTATGGCCAAAGCCGCCTCGAAGCCCAATAAAACTGCAGCGAAATCAAAGTCTTCCGCCAAGGCAAAGGCCGCTCCGCCGGCCCGCAAGGCGCTTGCCAAGAGCGCCCCCAAAGCTGCTGCAAAGCCGACCGCAAAGGCTTCCGCCAAGCCCGTTGCGAAGGCTGTGACCAAGGTGGCTCTGCCGAAGGTCGCTGCGAAGCCTGCGCCGAAGAAGGCCGCTGCAGTCAGAGTGTCGCCGGTCGCGGGCAAGGCCGGCAAATGGGTCTACACGTTCGGTGACGGTAAGGCCGAGGGCCGCACGGAGATGCGCGACCTGCTCGGTGGCAAGGGCGCGAACCTCGCCGAGATGGCCAATCTCGGTCTGCCGGTGCCTCCGGGCTTCACCATCCCGACATCGGTCTGCACCTACTTCTACGCTCACGACAAATCCTATCCGAAGGAATTGCAGGCGCAGGTCGAGAAGGCGCTCGACTACGTCGGCAAGATCACCGGCAAGGTGTTCGGCGACACCAAGAACCCGCTGCTCGTTTCCGTCCGCTCCGGCGCGCGCGCCTCGATGCCGGGCATGATGGACACCGTGCTGAACCTTGGTCTGAACGACCAGACCGTGGAAGCGCTGGCGGAATTGTCGGGCGATCGCCGCTTCGCCTATGACAGCTATCGCCGCTTCATCACGATGTATTCCGACGTGGTGCTCGGCTTCGAGCATCATCACTTCGAGGAAATCCTCGACACCTTCAAGGACGGCCAGGGCTACACCCTCGACACCGACCTCAGCGCCGACGACTGGGTCGAACTGGTCGGCAAGTACAAGGATGCGGTCGCGCGCGAGACCGGCAAGGACTTCCCGCAGGACCCGCACGACCAACTCTGGGGCGCGATCGGTGCGGTGTTTTCATCCTGGATGAACGCGCGCGCGGTGACCTACCGCAAGCTGCACGACATTCCGGAATCCTGGGGTACCGCGGTCAACGTGCAGGCCATGGTGTTCGGCAACATGGGCGAGACGTCGGCGACCGGCGTTGCCTTCACCCGCAATCCCTCGACCGGCGAAAGCAAGCTTTACGGCGAGTTCCTGATCAACGCGCAGGGCGAGGACGTCGTGGCGGGCATCCGCACGCCGCAGGACATCACCGAGGAAGCGCGGAAAGAATCCGGCTCCGACAAGGCGTCGATGGAAGCGGCGATGCCGGAGGCCTTCAAGGAGCTGACGCGGATCTACACGCTGCTCGAGAAGCACTACCGCGACATGCAGGACATGGAGTTCACGGTCGAGCAGGGCAAGCTCTGGATGCTCCAGACCCGCGGCGGCAAGCGCACCGCGAAGGCGGCGCTGCGCATCGCGGTCGAGCTCGCCAATGAAGGTCTGATCACGAAGCAGGAAGCGGTGATGCGGATCGATCCCGCTTCGCTCGACCAGTTGCTGCATCCGGCCATCGATCCCGGCGCCAAGCGCGATGTCATCGCGACCGGCCTGCCGGCCTCGCCCGGTGCTGCCTCCGGCGAGATCGTGTTCTCCTCGGATGAGGCGGCCAAGCTTCAGGCCGACGGCCGCAAGGTCATCCTGGTCCGCATCGAGACCAGCCCGGAAGACATCCACGGCATGCATGCCGCCGAAGGCATCTTGACCACCCGCGGCGGCATGACCTCGCACGCGGCGGTCGTCGCGCGCGGCATGGGCAAGCCC
The DNA here is from genome assembly GCF_018129985.1 of Bradyrhizobium sp. SZCCT0148. Taxonomy (GTDB): domain Bacteria; phylum Pseudomonadota; class Alphaproteobacteria; order Rhizobiales; family Xanthobacteraceae; genus Bradyrhizobium; species Bradyrhizobium japonicum_H. Next base: position 57,636 of record NZ_JAFCKT010000008.1, on the reverse strand, counting down.
TGCGTCTCCGGCTGCGGCACCATTCGCGTCGATTACGGCCGCGGCACCATGAGCATCGGCTCGCGCACCTTCAAGACCGGCGACGTCATCACCATCGACGGATCGCTCGGCCAGGTGCTCGCCGGCCGCATGCCGATGATCGAGCCGGAGCTGTCCGGCGAGTTCGGCACGCTGATGAAATGGGCCGACCAGGTCCGCAAGATTGGCGTCCGCGTCAACGGAGATACGCCGGAGGACGCCCGCACCGCGATCAAGTTCGGCGCCGAAGGCATCGGCCTCTGCCGCACCGAGCATATGTTCTTCGAAGAGACCCGCATCCGCACTGTGCGCGAGATGATCCTCTCCGAGGACGAGCAGTCGCGCCGCGCCGCGCTCGCAAAGCTCCTGCCGATGCAGCGCGCCGACTTCGTCGAGCTGTTCGAGATCATGAAGGGCCTGCCCGTCACGATCCGCCTGCTCGATCCGCCGCTGCACGAGTTCCTGCCGCATACCCATGCCGAGGTCGAGGAAGTGGCGCGCGCCATGAACACCGACCCGCGGCGCCTCGCCGACCGTGCCCGCGAGCTCTCGGAGTTCAATCCGATGCTCGGCTTCCGCGGCTGCCGTATCGCGATCGCTTACCCGGAGATCGCCGAGATGCAGGCGCGCGCGATCTTCGAGGCCGCGGTCGAGGCCGAGAAGCGCACCGGCAAGGCCGTGGGTCTCGAGGTGATGGTGCCGCTGATTGCCACCAAGATGGAGCTCGATCTCGTCAAGGCGCGCATCGATGCCACCGCACAGGCGGTGATGCGCGACACCAACACCAAGCTCGCCTATCAGGTCGGTACCATGATCGAGCTGCCGCGCGCCTGTCTGCTCGCGGCGGAGATCGCGGAGAGCGCCGAGTTCTTCTCGTTCGGCACCAACGATCTGACGCAGACCACCTACGGCATCAGCCGCGACGATGCCGCGAGCTTCCTCGGCACCTACGTGTCCAAGGGCATTCTCCCGATCGATCCCTTCGTCGCGCTCGACCAGGAAGGTGTCGGCGAGCTCGTCAAGATCGGTGTGGCGCGCGGCCGCAAGACGCGTCCGAAGCTCAAGGTCGGCATCTGCGGCGAGCACGGTGGCGATCCGGCCTCGGTCGCCTTCTGCCACAATATCGGCCTCGACTACGTCTCCTGCTCACCCTACCGGGTGCCGATCGCCCGCCTTGCCGCCGCGCAAGCCGCGCTCGGCAAGGCAGTCGCGAGCCAGGCGTAAGCGACGACTGATCGTTGAATGCGAAGAGGCGGGGCAAAGCTCCGCCTTTTTTCTTTTGGGCGTCGCTGATTGCGAGCGCCATACGCGCGCCGCGCCGTCGCGGGGCACGCCCCGGTTATGTGAACCGACTCGCGCAAGCCTCACCAAGCGGAACTCTCGACGTCCCGTAATGATACGCGCGAGCAAGAGTTCCTTCACCATTCGCGTTGACCTCTTGTTTACCGCTTCACGTGACGACGCGTTTACCAGCCTGCGCGATCACCCCGTGAAAACACCTTCGCTCGCTTGAGTGTGCCGCTCGCGCAACGCCGATTAACGCCCCGGCAACCTAAATTGGATACTTACGAGAAAGATCGAATTGCACGGATGTACTGCGGTTCGATTTTTCTGGCGTAAGCGTAGCGTGAGCGTATCGATGTCTGTGTTGCGTAACCATCCGAAGGGCGCGCGGTTCGCGTCCTTCGGCATCGGTCTCTGCATCTTCGCATTGATGCCGAGAGAGACCGGCTATCAGGATATTGCCTCGCTGCTGGCGCGCCAACCCGGTGTCGCCGAGCGTTGGCAGAAGCAGGTGTTCTCCGCGGCGTCCTCCATCCAGCTTGCCACCTACAGTTTTTCCCGACCCATCGGCACCTCGGTCCCGCAGAGCGCGATGGTTCGCCTCGCAAGCCTCGATGGCCGCGACGTCACCGGCGCAATCAGCCGCAATCCGGCGCTGCAGGCTGCGCCGCGCTACCAGGCTTCCGACTTCCCCAAGGTCGATCGCTCGATGAAGGGTGATCGCCTCACGACCATTGTGCCGACCGAGACTCCCGAAACGGTCGCGCCGGCTGCGGCACCGGCGCAGCAAGACCCCGCGACGTCGAACAGTTCGGTGTTCGGCGCCAAAACGGCCGCGCTGCCGCAGGCGATGTCGCCGGAATCCGCGGCCGCGCTCGATCCCGAGCTTCAGGAGGCGCTGCGCGCGCCGCCGCTGCCACAATATTCCAATTCACCGCGGGCCAGCGACGCCGCGCGCGCGCTCGCGACCGCGCCGCTCGAGGCTCTCAAGCGGACCACCGCGCCGACGACGCCCGTGCGCGATCCCTTCAGCATCAAGACGTCCAACCTGTTCTTCGGCAGCTCCTCGCTCGGCGGCAATCTGGAGAGCATCGAGAGCTGGCAGCCCGGCGCCGAACCGCTGATCGTGATGGCGGACCCTGATATGAAGGTGACCGCCTCGCTGTCGCCGCCGACGGTGGAGATCGCCAGGGATATCGAGAGCGGCGAGAGCGTCGCGCCGAAGGGCGAGGTCAACGCCGACAACCAGCGTGCCAAATCGCCGGCGGAGCGCCTGGCGCTCGACGACAAGTCGCGCGCGAAGTCCGAGAAGTGCCTCGCCGAAGCCGTCTATTTCGAATCGCGCGGCGAGGCCGTGCGCGGCCAGATGGCGGTGGCGCAAGTCGTGATGAACCGCGTGTTCTCCGGCAAATATCCGGACACCGTGTGCGGAGCGGTCTATCAGAACAAGCACCGCCATCTCGCGTGCCAGTTCACCTTCGCCTGCGACAACAATACTGACGTGATCCGCGAGCCCGAGATGTGGGACCGCGCCAAAAAGATCGCCAAGGCCATGCTCGACGGCCAGATCTGGCTGCCTGAGGTCGGCAAGTCCACGCACTATCATGCCTATTGGGTGCGCCCGTCCTGGGTCGCTGAGATGAAGAAGATGTACAGGACCGGCGTGCACACCTTCTATCGGCCACGCGCCTGGGGCGACGGCAGCGAGGAACCAAGTTGGGGTACCCCGGCCCAGACCGCCGCGCTGTCAGCCGAGCTTACGCAGGAAGCGAAGAGTTCTGCCGAGATGGGTGTGAGTGAGCGAAGGTAGTGCTTCACGATAGACTGTCGTGGCCAGGACAAGCCAGGCCATGACGTTGTGGAGGCGTCGGCGCTCCAATCACGCCTCGATATCCAGCGCACAGTCGAAATTCGGCGCCGAATGTGTCAGCGCGCCTGAAGAGGCGTAATCGACGCCGGTCGCCGCGATGGCTGCGATCGACTCCAGCGTGACGCCGCCGGATGCTTCCAGCGCGAGGCGGCCTTCCGTCATCCGCACCGCCTCGCGCAATGTCGCAAGGTCCATGTTGTCGAGCAGCACTGCATCGGCCATTCCGGTGTCCAGCACCTCGCGCAGCTGCACCAGCGTATCGACTTCGATCTCGATCTTGACGAGATGGCCGGCATGGCTGCGGGCGCGCTCCAGCACCGGCGCGACGCCGCCGGCGACCGCGATGTGGTTGTCCTTGATCAGGATCGCATCGTCGAGGCCGAAGCGGTGGTTGAAGCCGCCGCCGCAGCGCACTGCGTATTTCTCCAGCGCCCTCAGTCCGGGCGTGGTCTTGCGCGTGCAGCAGATACGCATTTTGGTGCCTTCGGTACGAGCGACATAGTCGGCCGTAAGCGTCGCAACGCCCGACAGACGGCCGACGAAATTCAGCGCGGTTCGCTCCGCGGTGAGAATGGCGCGCGCGGGGCCCGAGATCGTCAGCACCTGCTGTCCGCGGGCGACGCGCGCGGCATCGCGGACATGCGCGCGGACTTCGATGTCGGACGAGAGTCTTTGCAGCGTTGCAAGCGCCAGCGGCAATCCGGCGATCACGCCGGACTGGCGCGCGACCAGGATGGCTTGCGCCCTGGTCGCTTCCGGGATCGTCGCAAGCGAGGTGATGTCGCCGGCGCGGCCGAGGTCCTCGTCGAGCGCGCGCTGCACGGCCGCGTCGATGGCGAGCGGTGAGAGAAAGGCGTCGGGGTTGAGCAGTGAGGTCGGGGTGATCATGGGGGTCTCCATCAGGCGATCATGGGTTGCGCAGCGCGCGGCAGGGAGCTCAGGCTTTCCGCGGTCTCGCGCGCTGCCGTGAGCGTGGTCATCGTTCGCTGCGCCAGCGCGGGGTTTTCAGCGCGATGGTCGGAGCGGAAATGCGCGCCGCGGCTCTCACGCCGGCTCCACGCCGAGGCGGCCACGAGCAGGGCCGATGTCGCCATGTTGCGCAGCGCGATGCTGGTCGCCCCGCGTTCGACCGCGGCGAAGTGGCGCGCAGCACTCCCGAGACTCTCGCCCTCGCGGATCACGCCGACATGGGCGGCCATCGTTGCCCGCAGCCGCTTCACGGCCGCGGCATCCGGCAGGCCGCCGCCCGGTGCCATCAAGGCGCCGGAGAGGCGAGCAGGCGAGGGGATCGCATGTCCGACGATGTCGTCGGCGATGCGCGCGGCGTAGACCACGGCTTCGAGCAGCGAATTCGAGGCAAGCCGATTGGCGCCGTGCGCGCCTGTCGACGACACCTCGCCGCCGGCCCAGACCCCGTCGATCGAGCTGCGTCCGCGCGCGTCCACGGCGATGCCGCCCATGTGGTAGTGCGCGGCGGGCGCAATCGGGATGATCTGTGTGGCCGGATCGATGCCGGCGGCGATGCAGCTCGCATGCACGGTCGGAAATCTCTCGGCAAAGCGCGCGCCCAGCGCCTGCCGCGCATCGAGGAAAGCCCCGCGCCCGGCCGCGATCTCGGCGAACACGCCGCGCGCCACGATGTCGCGTGGCGCGAGCTCCGCGAGCGGGTGGAGCGCGACCATGAAGCGTTCGCCGGCGCCGTTGACCAGCGTCGCCCCTTCGCCGCGCAAGGCTTCGGTGGCGAGCGGCGCAGGATCGCGGCCAACCATGATGGCCGTTGGATGGAACTGCACGAATTCCGGGTCGGCAATCACGGCACCAGCACGCGCGGCGATGGCGAGGCCGGAGCCAAAAGCTTCCATTGGATTGGTCGTGACGGCGTAGAGATGTCCGATGCCGCCGGTGGCAAGCACCACTGCGCGCGCGGCGAGCAGGACCGGCCGCGCCGAAAGGTTGCCTGCTTCGCGCAATTGAAGGCCGGCGACGGCACCGCCCTCGGTCAGGAGGGCTTCGGCCACAAGCCCCTCGATCAGGCGGATCGACGGCGTGCGGCGTACCGCCTCGGTCAGTGCCGCGATGATCGCGGCACCGGCGTTATCGCCTCGCACATGGACGATGCGCCGGGCTGAATGTGCCGCCTCGCGTCCCACGGCGAGCCTGCCCTCGAGATCGCGATCGAACGGAACGCCATAGCTCAAGAGATCGTGGATGCGCGGCGCGGCCTCGCGCGCGATCCCAAGCGCGACCGCATCGTCGACGAGGCCGCCGCCGACCGCGTTCGTGTCAGCGGCGTGCGCTTCCGGCGTGTCGCCCTCGGCCACCGCCGCGGCGATACCGCCTTGCGCCCATGCGGAGGATGCGCCCTGTCCGAGCGGCGCGGCCGAGATCAACGTCACCGGCCGCGGCGCCAGCTTCAGCGCGCAGAACAGTCCGGCAAGGCCGCCGCCGACGATCACGATGTCGTCGGTGCGGGTGAGGTCGTGGATGTTGCCTGTCATGGTGCAGTCTCAGTTCTTCAGATTGATCATGCGCTCGACCGATCGCCTTGCCCGCATCGCAAGCGCGGGATCGATCGTCACCTCTTCGCGGAGCGTCAGCAGGCTGTCCAAAATGTTCGCGAGCGTGATGCGCTTCATGTGCGGGCAGAGATTGCAGGGCCGCAGCATCTCCACATCGGGCAGCTCGGCGCGCACATTGTCGGCCATCGAGCATTCCGTGATCATCACCAGCCGTCGCGGACGCTTTTCGCGCACCCAGTTGATCATGTGCGCGGTCGAGCCGGTGAAGTCGGCCTCCGCCAGCACGTCCGGCGGGCACTCCGGATGCGCGATGATCTGGACGGACGGATCGGCCTCGCGAAGGGCGCGCAGCTCCTCACCCTTGAAGCGCTCGTGCACCTCGCAGGCGCCTTTCCAGGCGATGATCTTCACGTCGGTCTTCGAGGCCACGTAAGTGGCGAGATAGCGATCGGGCAGGAAGATCACGCTCGGGGCGTTCAGGCTCTCGACCACCTGCACCGCGTTCGAGGAGGTGCAGCAGATATCGACCTCGGCCTTCACCTCCGCGGATGTATTGACATAGGCGACGACGGGCACGCCGGGAAATTTTTCGCGGAGCAGGCGGACGTCGGCGCCGGTGATGCTGGCGGCAAGCGAGCAGCCGGCACGCGAGTCCGGGATCAGCACCGTCTTGTCCGGGTTGAGCAGTTTTGAAGTCTCCGCCATGAAGTGCACGCCGCACTGCACGATGATATCGGCCTTCACCTTTGTGGCTTCGACCGCGAGCTGAAGCGAGTCGCCGCCGATGTCGGCGACACAGTGGAAGATCTCCGGCGCCTGATAGTTGTGTGCGAGGATCACCGCGCCTCGCTTGCGCTTCAGCTCGTTGATCGCCTTGATCGTCGGCGCCATCAGCGGCCATTCGATCGGCGGGATCACATGTTTCACACGCTCGTAGAGCGGCGCGGTGGCGCGCTCGACCTCCGGCGTCCATTCCAGTGCAGGCGTCGGCAGGGGCGGACCCGTTCGCGCGGCTGCTGCGTGGGAGGAGACCGTGACTTGGGCGATGGTTAGGCCCTGCGGCCGGTTGGCAAAGTCGTCGGGGCCGTAGATTTCAGCGATCGGCATTGAAGCTCCCTTAAGTCGTTTATACTCAAAATGAGTATATCGAAGGCCCAGATCATTCGACCGCGGGGCCAGCGCGACCGTCACTGGGAGCTAAATATACTCATATTGAGCAAATCAAAAATAGCATGCTCTTTCGAGGATCGCCAGATGCTGTCGCACACATTTCCGTCAAGCCCTCGACGCCTCCGGCGAGGTCAGATTGAAATGCAATGCTTGCGCGACAGCTCCCCGCGCGATGCAACCGTTTTTGATTTGGGATTTTCATGCAAATGCATTAAGTGACGCATTTGCGGCCGCCTCCTGGCGAATCCGCCAACGATAGACGGGGAATGCCATGTCGACATCAGTGGGCGAACTCGCGCCGGGGCCACGTTCCTCCAACTGGCGCACTCCCGCCGTCATCATCCTCTGTGGCTGTGCGATCGGCATGCTCGGCTTCGGTCCGCGCTCTGCGCTCGGCTTCTTCGTGCAGCCGATGAGCCACGAATTCTCCTGGGGCCGTGACGTGTTCGGCCTCGCCATTGCCTTTCAGAATCTGCTGTGGGGACTGGGCCAACCGCTCGCCGGCGCGGTGGCCGATCGCTTTGGCCTGTTCCGTGTGATGTGCGTCGGCGCTCTGCTCTATGCCGGCGGCCTGCTGTTGATGCGCTATTCCACGACGCCGTTGTCGCTCGACATCGGTGCGGGCGTCATGATCGGCTTTGGTCTTGCCGGCTGCTCGTTCAACCTGGTGCTGTCGGCATTCACCAAGCTGCTGCCGGCCGAGAAGCGCGGCCTTGCGCTTGGAGCCGGCACGGCGGCTGGCTCATTCGGCCAGTTTTTGTTCGCACCGATCGGCGTTGCGTTGATCGACAATTTCGGCTGGCAGCAGGCGCTCTCCGTGTTCGGCTTCCTGATGCTGCTGATCATTCCGCTGTCGCTGGCGCTCTCGACGCCGCCGGTCGCAACCACGGCAAACACGGCGCCTGCGGACGAGCAGACGTTTATGAAGGCGCTCGCGGAAGCCTTCGGCCATCGCTCCTACGTGCTGTTGGTGCTCGGCTTCTTCACCTGCGGCTTCCAACTCGCCTTCATCACCGTGCATCTGCCGGCCTTCCTGGTCGATCGCGGCATCTCCGCGCAGACCGGCGGCTGGGTGATTGCAGCGATCGGCCTGTTCAACATCGTGGGCTCGCTGAGCGTCGGCTATCTCCAGAACTCGCTGCCCAAGCGCTACATCCTCTCCACCATCTACTTCACGCGCGCACTCGCGACCCTCGCCTTCATCTCGTTCCCGATCACGCCGTTCTCGGCGATCGCCTTCGGTGCGGTCTCCGGCCTGACCTGGCTGTCGACGGTGCCGCCGACCTCGGCGCTGGTGGCGCTGATGTTCGGCACGCGCTGGCTTGCGACGCTCTATGGCTTCGCCTTCGTCAGCCATCAGGTCGGCGGCTTCCTCGGCGTCTGGCTCGGGGGTATCGTCTTCGAAAAGTACGGTTCCTACACGCCGATCTGGTGGCTCTCGATTGTGTTCGGCGTGCTCTCGGCGCTGATCAATCTTCCAATCGTGGAGAAACCTGTCGTTAGGGCGGTTGCGCAGCCTGCCTGATCGGCTAAACATCCCGGTCAACCTGTCAGGGAGTTCAGTCGTGGCCACATTCAAGGCGATCCGGATCGACAAGGCGGACAAGGGCACCACCGCCGCGCTGACGCAGTTCGACGAAGCCGAGCTGATGGACGGCGACGTCACCGTCCGCGTGGAATGGTCGACGCTGAACTACAAGGACGGCCTTGCGCTCACCGGCAAGGCCCCGGTGGTGCGCCGCTTCCCGATGATCGCCGGCATCGACTTCGCCGGCACCGTCGAAGCGTCCTCGCATCCGCAGTGGAAGGCGGGCGACAAGGTCGTCTGCACCGGCTGGGGCATGGGCGAAACGCATCTCGGCGCCTATGCCGAGATGGCACGGGTGAAAGGCGACTGGCTGGTGGCCTTGCCGCAAGGCCTGTCGGCGCGCGATGCCATGGCGATCGGCACCGCCGGCTTCACCGCGATGCTCTCGGTGCTGGCGCTGGAGAAGCACGGTCTGTCCCCGAAGAGCGGCCCTGTGGTGGTGACGGGTGCCGCCGGCGGCGTTGGCTCGGTCGCGATCGCCGTGCTCTCCAAGCTCGGTTACCACGTCATCGCTTCGACCGGTCGCGCCTCGGAGGCCGACTATCTGAAGCAGCTGGGAGCAGCCGAGATCATCGACCGCAACGAATTGTCGGCGCCGGCCAAGCCGATCGCGAAGGAGCGCTGGGCAGGGGGCATCGACAGCGTCGGCTCGACCACGCTGGCGAATCTGCTGTCGATGACGAAATACGGCGGTGCGATCGCGGCCTGCGGCCTGGCCGCCGGCATGGACCTGCCATCGTCTGTCGCACCCTTCATTTTGCGCGGAGTGTGCCTTCTCGGCATCGATTCCGTGATGTGCCCGATCGAGCCGCGGAAAGCCGCCTGGCAGCGCCTGGCGTCAGATCTGGATCGGACAAAACTATCTGAAATTACTCACGAAATCTCCCTCGATCAGGTTTCGGAGTGGGGCGCGAAAATCCTGGCCGGACAGGTCCGCGGTCGCACCGTGGTAAAAATTGTCTAACGGCGTTCAGACTTTACCAACCATGCTGCTTCAATGTCGCCATGGTTAGTATGGTAAGCAGCGGGTAAAGAGATAAGGCATCGCCCGCGCTGGGGTTGGTTCGGAGTTGAGCATGCTTGCGCGTATTGTGTTGGGGGCTGTCACGGCGGCAGCAACGTTTGCGCCGGCCCTTGCCGGAAGCATGAATGCCGATGAGGCGCGCCGCTTCGTGGCGGGCAAGGTGTTTGCCTTCACCTGTTTCGACGGCACCCGCGGCGCAGGCCGTATCCTGGACGATCTTGGTGCCGCCGGCGCGGTGCAGTTCTCCGGTGCGGGCCCGGTCAAGCATCTCCGCCTGCCCGGCAATACGTTGCAGATCCGCGGCCAGAACGTCTGTGCCTCGATCAAGGGCATTCCGTTCGAGCCCTGTTTCAACCTGGAAAAGACCGACGACCGCAGCTTCCGCGGCTCGGTGTCGGGAATGGGCTTCGCCTATTGCGACTTCCATCACCAGGGCGGCAACCAGATGCTGATGGCGCGCGCTGCGGCGCGGCCGCGCTCGCTGCACCGGGCGGAGCACACCGGGTCTGTCGGCCCTGCCAACACCGAAGTGGCCTCACGGGTCGAGACGCCACGCGTCGAGAGCAGCCGGCTCGAGCCGGTAAAGTCGGAGGTCAAGTCTGAGCCCGCCAGGACCGAGGGTCCGCTGGAGCTGCGCCGCTCGACCCAGTGAGACAGCAGCGCAGGACGGTTTGCGCACTCTGTCGTTGAAGACGTCCGTCGAACATGAAGCCGCCGCGCCGTAGTCATACGGACGGCGGCTTTCATGCGTTGGTAGCTGTTCGCGCTCAGTTTGCGTACGGCCGGGGGGCGCGGCCCGATAAAAGGGTTCGACGATGTCGCTGTACTTCTTCCGCATCAGCACCGGTCGCTATTCTGGCGCCGCCGACCAGCCCTACGAGTTCGAGGACCGCGCAGCCGCCTGGACCGAGATGACGGAGGTCTGCGCCAACCTGCTCGGTGGTATTGCACGCAGCCTGAAGCCGAACGCCGAGTGGTGCATGGAGCTGCTCGACGAGGACAAGAAGCCGGTCTTTCGCATCAGCCTCCTCGGCGAGAGTTTACGCTGACGATTGTCGATCGAGTGACCCGGCGTTCACGTCTACCGATGCGTTTAAATCCGCGAAGTCCGTTTTCCTGCACGTAAGAGATGCGAAGAACCATGCGGTTCAGCGGCCCATCCGGTATTTCTACGGAGGTCGGCGAGGCTTTGCTTAACGTTAATGAGGAACCTCGCTGTTAGCCTCCCCGGCTGTTCACGCGCTTCGCCGCGGCAAATGCGTACCCTTGGGGATACTTTGATGACGTTCATTCAGAACCTGCGAATCGGCACCAAGCTCGCGGTCACTTCGGCGCTGACCATCGTGCTCGTCGCGCTCATGATCTTTCTGCAGACGAGCGGAGATGCCAATGTCCAGAAGCTCAGCAATGCCGCGTCAGGCCAGCAGGCGATCGCGCAGAACGCCGCGGAAGCGAAAGCGTCGGTCCGGGGCATGCAGATCGGCATTCGCGACATCTTGATGTCTGCTTCGCCGGCCGAGATGCAGAAGGCAGTTTCCTACTTCAATGACCGGCAGGCCGCCGCCACGAAGTTTTCGGGCGAGATGGCGAAGCTTTCGCGCTCGCCGGAGAACCGCAAGCGGATCGATCGCCTGACCGTGTTGATCGGCGAATTCGGCAAGGGCCAGCAGCAGATCGAGGCCATTCGCAAGCAGGAGCTGGCGCTGGAGGGGAAGAAGGACGGCGAAGCGGCGGCGCAGCTCGCCAAGCTCGTGGCCGACGTCGATCAGTTTCGCAAGGGAACGCTCGCGCCGATCAACGCCGAGATTTCCGAGTTGACCAACCAGATAACCGATTTCGCGAAACAGAGGAGCGTCGAGACGCGCGCAGCCGCGGAAGCCGAGGCGACCTCAGTTGCACGGACCTCACTCGTTACCGGCGTTCTGGCCGCGCTTGTCTTGATCGGTGCGTGCATCTTCTCTGTCTTCAGCATCGCGCGGCCCATGCGGGCGCTGACGGCGGCGATGGAAAAACTTGCCGGCGGAGATTTCTCCGTGGTGCTGCCGGGCCTCGGCCGCAAGGACGAAGTCGGAGAGGTCGCTGGCGCCGTCGAAAAATTCAAGGTCGTATCCGAGCAGAAGGCCCGCGAGGAAGCGGAAGCCAAGGTGCGGCAGGACCAGATCGCAGCCCAGCAGCGCAAGGCCGAGATGCACAAGCTTGCGGACAATTTCGAGTCGGCGGTCGGCCAGATCGTCGGCACGGTGTCCTCGGCCTCGACCGAGCTCGAGGCATCCGCCACCACGCTGACCTCGACCGCGGAGCGCACGCAGGAACTCACCGCCATGGTGGCTGCCGCGTCCGAAGAAGCCTCCACCAACGTGCAGTCGGTGGCGTCGGCGACCGAGGAGCTGTCGTCTTCGATCACGGAGATCAGCCGCCAGGTGCAGGAATCTGCCCGCGTCGCCGGCGAGGCAGTGAGCCAGGCCCGCACCACGACCGACCGTGTCGGCGAGCTCTCGGCTGCGGCGGCACGAATCGGCGACGTGGTGGAACTGATCAACACCATCGCCGGCCAGACCAATCTGCTGGCACTCAATGCAACCATCGAGGCTGCGCGGGCGGGCGAGGCCGGCCGCGGCTTCGCCGTGGTCGCCTCCGAGGTCAAGGCGCTCGCCGAGCAGACTGCGAAGGCGACCGGCGAGATCGGCCAGCAGATCGCCAGCATCCAGACCGCGACCGAGCATTCCGTCGGCGCGATCAAGGACATCAGCCATACCATCGAGAGGCTGTCGGAGATCTCCTCCACGATCGCGGCCGCCGTCGAAGAGCAGGGCGCGGCGACGCAGGAGATTTCCCGCAACGTGCAGCAGGCGGCTGAGGGTACCCATCAGGTGTCGTCCAACATCACCGACGTGCAGCATGGCGCGAGCGAGACGGGGTCCGCTTCCTCCCAGGTCCTGTCCGCCGCGCAGTTGCTGTCCGGCGACAGCAACCGCCTCAAGATCGAGGTCAGCAGATTTCTCGACACCGTGCGCGCCGCCTGACGGCGGCGTCTTTCGACGCTCATCTGCAACCATCGCGCGTGACTGCGCGGCGGTTGCGCGCTTTCATGGTCCATTCGCCGCGATTTCAGCCCGCGCAGGATTAACCTTCCGGAAAAGCGATCCGGTCATCATTGCCGTAATTTCCCGGGCACTGAGTCGCCCTTCGCATTGCCCATCAATCGTTGGAGCACTTTCATGAGTGGCATTTCCATTCGCCTCACTCACAAGGTCATGGCGATCGGACTGTTCGGTCTCATCGGGCTCATCGCCTTCGGCGCGATCTACCAGATTGGCAGCCTCTCCCAGGACACGTCGCGCGATGCCGCTGATAGCGCGCGCAAGATGTCCGATCTCAACCAGCGGGTTTCCCAGCAACTGCTCGAAGCGCGCCGGGCCGAGAAAGACTTCCAGCTGCGTCGCGATCAGTCTTACGCGAAGCGGCACGCCGAACTCGCGTCCGACATCGTCGGGAATTTCGATCGCCTCGGCAGTGCGACGCGTGCGGCTGGCTACGCGACGATTGGCGAGAAGGTGGCGCAGGCCCGTGCCGGGTTCGAGCGATACGTGAATGAGTTTGCGGCCGTCGAGAAGGCCGAGGTCAAGCTCGGTTTGAACGAAACGCTGGGCTTGTCAGGTTCGCTGCGCGCGGCGGTCCACGACATCGAGACCAAGCTGAAGGAGGTCGATGACCCGCGACTTACCAGTGGCATGCTGATGATGCGCCGGCACGAGAAGGACTTCATGCTGCGTCGCGACCAGAAATATGTGGAGGCTCTGAAGAAGACCGCGGCGGAGTTCTCCAAGCAGGTGGATGCATCGACAATTCCCCCGGCGATGAAGGCGGATATCGCCAAGAAGCTCGCCAAGTATGAAAGTGATTTCTCGACCTGGGCAGCCGGCGCGCAGGATCTGGCCTCGCACGGCTCGGCGATGTCCAAGGAGTTCAGGGTGATTGAACCCGTCCTCGAAGACATCGAAAAGAACGTCGCCCAACGATACGACGCGGCGAAGGCTGACGAAGCGTCGACACGGGCCTCGATCAAGCTGTGGATGTGGGTCGCGCTCGGATGCTCCGTCCTGCTGGTGGGAAGCGTGGCCTTTTTCGTCGGCCGCTCGATCTCGACCGCGCTGATAGCCATGGTGCGGTCGATGACCGGCCTGGCAAACGGTGACACCTCCGTGGTGATCCCCGGCGTCGGCCGCAAGGACGAGATCGGCGAGATGGCCGGAGCGGTTGCGGTCTTCAAGGCCAACATGGCGGAGGCCGACCGGCTGCGCGCCGAGCAGGCGGAAGCCGAGGCGCGTGGTCGCGCACAGCGCAAGGCCGACATGCAGCGGCTCGCCGACGGCTTCGAAGGCGCAGTCGGCGAGATCATCGAGACCGTGTCGTCGGCCGCGACCGAGCTTGAGGCGTCATCCAACACGCTGACGCGGACCGCCGAGCGCGGCAATAGCCTCGCCACCGCCGTGGCGGCGGCCTCGGAGGAGGCGTCCGCGAACGTGCAGTCGGTGTCGTCCGCGAGCGAGGAGCTGACCTCCTCGGTCTCCGAGATCAGCCGTCAGGTGCAGGAATCGGCGCGCGTCGCCGACGTCGCGGTCGGGCAGGCGCAGCGCACCAATACGCGTGTCGCCGAGCTGACCAAGGCTGCTTCCCGCATTGGCGACGTGGTCGAGCTGATCAACACCATCGCCGCCCAGACCAACCTGCTGGCGCTCAACGCGACCATCGAGGCGGCGCGGGCGGGCGAGGCCGGCAAGGGCTTTGCTGTGGTGGCGACCGAAGTTAAGGCGCTTGCCGAGCAGACCGCGAAGGCCACCGGCGAGATCGGCCAGCACATCGGTGCGATCCAGACCGCGACGGAAGAATCCGTCGGCGCGATCAAGGAGATCGGCGAAACCATCGCGCGGATGTCGGAGATTTCGTCGACCATCGCTGCGGCCGTGGAGGAGCAGGGCGCCGCCACGCAGGAGATCTCCCGCAACATCCAGCACGCCGCGCAGGGCACCTCCGACGTCTCGGCGAATATCGTCGACGTCCAGCGCGGCGCGGGTGAGACCGGGGCCGCCTCGGCACAGGTGCATTCGGCCGCGCAGTCATTGTCCCAGGAGAGCAACCGCTTGAAGAGCGAGGTCACGCGGTTCCTGGAGACAGTCCGGGCGGCCTGAAACGTCGGCCCCCCGTCCAACAAGGTGCGGTGCGATGGTGCGGTGCTGCGCGCCGTCGGCCGTGCTGCTACAAATGGTAGCGGACCGTATAGTGGGTGCGCTGCCGAATTCCGTAATTCAACGTAGCTTCCTGTTAACGCCTGTTTGTAATTATGGGCGCAATCTTACGAGATAAGAACCAGCCAGCATTATTGGAATGACCACGTCCAGTCGTCCGTCGAGGCGATTGCGGCGCGGGTGATCTGCGCGTTGTATGTTCTTCGGGATTTGTGTGATGTCGAAATTGTCGATCGTCTTCAAGCTGCTGACCGTGCTGTCGGTCCTCGTGCTCTCGCTTGCCGGTGTCGGCGTGATGGCGATCGGCACCATGCAAAACATCAACTCCCACACCGTCGAGATTGCGCAGAGCTGGCTCCCCAGCGTGCGTGCGCTGGGTTCCATGCGCGCCGACATCAACGAGCTGCGCGTCGCGCTCCGCCTGCACCTAATGCAGGATACTGTCGAGGGCAAGGATGCAGCCGAGAAGCGGCTCGCCTCGTTGCGCGAGCGCATCGAGAAGACCCGCAAGGTCTACGAGCCGCTGATCACGACCGCCGAAGAGCGCTCGCTCTACGAGCAGTGGACCAAGGCATGGGCCGAATATCTCAACGGCGTGCAGGAGACGATGGCCCTGTCCCGCAAGACCATCGGTCGTTTCCCGACCGACGCCAACGAGATGCTGCAGACCAAGGTCGCGAAGATGGCCCAGGCGGCCGATCCGCTGCTTCAGAAGGGCATCGAGCTCAACAACAACGGCGCCGAGCTGGAGACCAAGCAGGCGGCCGACAGCTACGCGTTGATCTTCCGCGTGCTGGTCGGCATCATCGTCGCGGCCGTCGTGATCGCGATCGCCGCCGCATATTTTCTGGTGCGCGACGTCTCTCGCGGCATCGCCTCCATCATCAGGCCGATGCAATCGCTCGGCGAGGGCGACCTCTCGGCCGAGGTGCCGCATCGCGGCGAGAAGACCGAGATCGGCGCGATGGCGGATGCGCTGCAGATCTTCAAGGAGGCGCTGGTCGCCAAGAGGGCTGCCGATCAGGCTGCCGCGCGAGACGCCGAAGCCAAGATCGAACGCGGCCGCCGCGTCGATGCCATCACGCGCAATTTCGAGGTCATGATCGGCGAGGTCGTCGAGACAGTGTCGTCCGCCTCGACCGAGCTCGAGGCCTCCGCCGCCACGCTGAGCGGCACGGCGCAGCGCGGCCAGGAACTCGCAACCGTCGTCGCAGCCGCCTCCGAGGAAGCTTCTACCAACGTCCAGGCGGTCGCGTCCGCCTCGGAAGAGCTGTCATCCTCGATCACCGAGATCAGCCGCCGCGTACAGGATTCGGCGCGAATGGCTGCGGAAGCCGTCGAGCAGGCGGCGCGGACCAACGACCGCGTCAACGCGCTGTCGCAGGCGGCCTCCCGCATCGGTGACGTCGTCGAACTCATCAACACCATCGCCGGCCAGACCAACCTGCTGGCGCTGAATGCGACCATCGAAGCGGCCCGCGCCGGCGAAGCCGGCCGCGGCTTTGCCGTCGTCGCGTCGGAGGTCAAGGCACTGGCCGAGCAGACCGCGAAAGCGACCGGCGAGATCGGAGCGCAGGTCGCAGGGATCCAGGCTGCGACGCAGGAATCCGTCAGCGCCATCCAGGAGATCGGCGGCACCATCGAGCGGTTGTCCGAGGTGTCCTCAGCCATCGCCGCCGCTGTCGAGGAGCAGGGCGCCGCGACGCAGGAGATCTCCCGCAACGTCCAGCAGGCCTCGGTCGGCACGCAGGAGGTCTCGTCCAATATCACCGACGTGCAGCGTGGTGCGATGGAGACCGGCGAGGCCTCGGGCGAAGTGCTCTCGGCCGCGAAATCGCTGGCGACCGACAGCACCCTTTTGAAGGTCGAGGTCGCGCGGTTCCTGGAATCGGTTCGCGCGGCCTGATCCTCACCCACCCGTCTGCGGAGCCGGCGGCGGTACTGTCTGCCGCCGGAACAGGATGCGCTGGTACAGCCAGCCGATCGCGACCAGCACGACGCCGAGGCACATGAACGACAGCGCCCGGTAGACGCCGGTCAGCGTCGACATGTCGATGACGAAGGCCTTGAGGATGGTCAGCGCGATGACGGCGGCCGAGGCCAGCCGAGCCCGCTCGGAGTTGACCAGGATGCCGACGCCCAGCAACACCACGCCGAAGGCGAGCCAGCCGATCGAATAGGTGTACTGCTCGGCGCCCGTCGTCGGGCCGGTCGAGAGGATCGGGCCGTGATAGAAGCGGCGGATCTCCAGCGTGACATAGGCGAGGGCGAACAGCAGCGCGCCGCCCGCAATCGTGTTGGCGTAGACCTTGCCGCGTTGACCGACCACCGCATAGGACAGCAGCAGCATCAGCACCGCCGGCAGCGCATAGCCGAGCAGCAGCAGGTTGAACACGGCGCCGCCGACGTCGACGTGCGAGATCAGCGGGTTCTCGAGGATCAGGAGGCCGAACACGCTGACGAGCCCGCCGATCGCCGTCAGCACGACCGCGCCGACATTGTGCACGATGCTGCCGCTGCGCAGCCGCAGGCGCTCCAGCCCGATCGCCATCGCGAGCGAGACGCAAACCTGCAGCGCGAATTCGAGCAGCGATGGCGGCGAGATCATGTCGCCATGGGTCGCAAAGTGCCGGACCTCCATGAAGGCGAGCAGCGCGGTGAACAGGATCGCCGCGGTCTCGACCATGCGCAGCGGCGGATCGTCGCCGCGGCGGCGCAGGAACAGGCTCGCGCCCCAGAACGAGGCCGCCGGCAGGCCGTAGCCCCACAGCAGCCAGTTGAAGATCGGCGTGGTTCCGACGGCATCGCCGACGATGCGCGGATCGTGGACGATGCGCGCAGTGACGATCGCGGCGAACACCGCCGCGAGCCGGCGCAGCACCGGGATCGGCCGTTGCAGCGAGATCCAGGCGGTGCCGAGCGACATCAGCGCCAGGGCAATCGTGAGCCAGCCCTTTTCCAGCGCGAAGGTCAGCGCCAGCGCCAGCGCGCCGAGCGTGCCGGTCGCGAAAAGTGCGGTCGAGGTCGCTGCGCCCGGTCGATCCTCGCGGCGCGTCAGCGCTTCGGTCGCGGCGCCGAAGGCGGCTGCGAGCAGGACAGCCAGGATCGCGAACGGGATCGAGCGGTCGAGATGGGCGATGCGGGCGTAAAGCGCGACGAGGATCGCGATCGGCGTGGCGACGGCCGCCGCCGACCACACCACGGGGATGATGGTCGAGTTGGAGCGGCCCTGCGCGAGGAAGCCGGCAACGCCGAAGCCGATGGCGAAGATCGCGGCCATCACCAGATGCAGCGTGACCGAGCTGTCGATCGCAGTCGGCCCGATACCGGACATCGCGCCGCCGGGCAGCACGAGCATGTCAGGATTGGCGCGCACCGCCCATTCCGCGAACACGATGAAGACGGTCGCTGCCGCCGCGCCGAGCGCGCCGGTGGCCGCCGGCGCACGCCAGGCGACGAGCAGCGTCGCGCCGACGAGAAGCGCGAACGCGATCAGCGCCAGGTCCGCATGTGCGCTCGACAGCACGATCAGCATTGCGCTGAACAGATAGGCGCCGAGCGAGCTCGATGAGACCGGCTCGATCTCGCCGTCTTCGATGCTGGGGCCGAACATGAAGCCGCAGACGACGAGCAGTGCGGCGAGCACGAAGCCTGCGATGGCATGGAAGGCGTGCGGCGCGACCTGCACTTCGCTGGTGTCGAGACCCGGGAAGATCCACAGCACGGCGAAAGCAATGGTGGTCACCGCGAGCCAGCGCCACAGCCGGATCCGGGCGAGGCCGAAGCTCGCGGCGGTGACGACGGCAAGATAGATGTAGAGCGCCCAATAGTCTGGCCTGCCGCTGGAGACGAGCAGGGGCGTCACGAAGGCGCCGACCACGCCGAGGCCGGCGAGCGCGGGTCCGTGCAGCAGTGCGGCGGCGAGTGTGCACATGGCCACGATGCCGAGCAGCACGAAGGCGGTCGCGGGCACCAGGAAGCCGTAGAGCGCGTAAGCCGCGTAGACGGTCGCGAATGCGACGGCCGTACCCGCGGCGGTGAGGATCGCCGGGATGTTGGCGATCGGCAGCGCATGGATGTTCGAAATGCTTTCCTTGCGGCGCGACCATTCGCCGGCCCCCAGCAGCGCAGCTGCGAACAGGCCGCCCAGGAACACGCGCACGCCGGGGCCGAGCAGGCCGGCCTCGATCGAATAGCGCACCATGAAGAAGCCGCCGAGCGCGAGCGCAAGGCCGCCGATCCACACCACCCAGCGGGTGCCGAGCCGCTCCTCGAAGCCGGGCGCAGCGGCCGGCACTGGAGGTGGTGCGGCAGCCGCGAGGCTCGCTTCGAGCGGGGGCGGTGCAGGCTGTTCGGTGACCAGCGGAGGCGGTGCCGCCTCGGCCTCAGGCGCCAGCGGCGGTGGCTCGGCGGCTGCCGTCGCGGGCGCTTCAGCCTGCGCCTGTGGGGGAAGCGGTGGCGGCGCCCGAACCGGCCGCTGCTCCGCGTAAAACATCTGTTCGAGCGCGTTGAATCGCCGGCGCAGCTCGGCCGCCTGGCTGGAGGCCTTGATGGCGATCAGGATGGCGATGATCGCGATGATCAGCGCAAAGACGTCAAACGGGCCGTCGAACATGAAGCCTCCAGGTAACCGGCGCGCAGGGGCCGGTCCCGCGTATCCTTGAAGTTTTAGCGCCGGGAGCGCACGCGCAAGCCCGGCGCGGGCCGCTCCTGGAGCACGTCGCGGCGGAAGCGGTAGAGCGCCGCCGGCCGTCCGCCCGTCTGTGTCGACATCACCCCGGTCGGTTCGACCAGGGCTTCCATTTCGACCAGGCGGCGGAAATTCTGCTTGTGCAGGTGTCGGCCGGAGATCGCCTCGACCGTATGCTGCAGTTCGGTAAGTGTGAATTCAGGCGGTAAAAGTTCAAACACGACAGGACGATACTTCAATTTTGCCCGCAGCCGCGCGATCGCGGTAGCGAGAATCCGCCGGTGATCGAACTGCATTGAGGTCCCGAGCGGCGGTAGCGTCTTTCGCGCTAATGCCGCTGGGCGGCCATCGCGCCGTGCTTCCTCGACGAGCCCCGCCTCGTACAGCAGCTCGTAGCGGTCGAGCACGCGCTCTTCGTCCCAGGCCGCCCCGTCGAGGCCGAAATAGAACCGCACGCGATCCTTGCGCGGCAGCGCGCGCGTCGTCTCCGGCGTCTCTACCGCGGCCCATTCGGTCAGCGCCGGAATGATGTCGCGGGCGATGATCGCAGGCGGCTCCTCGCGCCGGTCTTCCCAGGGGAAGAATCGATACCAGGGCGCGAAGCTCGCCGCGTTAGCCGCAAGCTCGCCGTCCACCGCGCGCGTCAATGCGAGATAGCCGATCGACACCATATGGGCTCCGGTGTCGCCGGCCTCGGCATGGCGGCCGCGATCGCCGAATGTGTAGAGCTGTTCGACATAGCCAAGCCGCAAGCCGGTCTGCTCCTCGACCCAGGCGCGCAGGCCGATGTCGAAGGTGCGGTGCGCGAGTGCGTCGAATGGGCCGAACGGCAGGCCGGCAAGCCCGTCACTGCCGCGCGCGGTCAGGATTAACGGCTCATGCCCCTCGATCGCGACGATCGCCGCGGTCAAGCCGATCTCGATCGGCGTCAGCAGCGCCTCGCTCATGCGATGACGATCGCAGGTGCTGCCACAAACTCGTCGTACCCCGGCTCGTCCCGAGCATCCGCGTTCTTCGTACCGCGGGAAAACTCGTGGATGGCCGGGACAAGCCCGGCCATGACGATGCGGAAGCATCTGCGCCCGAACTTACTGAGCCGCCATGCTCGATCCGCACCTGCAATGTAGCGCGCAGCTGTCATTCGAGCTCGATCACGAAGGGGCGGCCCTCGACCATCATCGCGCCCGGGCCGATCTCGTCGAGCGCGCGCAGCATGCGGCCGTTGCGTCCCAGGGCACGGTCGGCCAGGCTGACGATGCGCCGGTTCGGCGAGGCGATTGGCGAGGCCGTGCGGATCTTCTGCGCGATCTCGAGTTCATCGCGGTTTGGGTTGAGCGCGCAGGCCGCCGCGAACGCGCTCGCGGTGGAGCGGCTGATGCCGGCATAGCAATGCACCACCAGCGGTGCGCCGCGGTCCCAGCCGCGCACGAAGTTCAGCACCTGATCGATATGGTTCTCTGACGGTGCGACGAACCCGTCCATCTCCTCGGTGATGTCGTCCATCGACACCTTGAGATGGTTGGCGGGCAGCACGGACACCGGCCGTGCCACCTGCTCGACATTGGCCATCACGGTCAGCACGTGGCTGGCCCCGGTGAGGCGGACGGTTTCGGGAAGCGCGGCGAGGGAACAGACGTGGATCATGGGGGACCTTTTTCCCGCGATTATAGCCGGTGCCGTAGGGTGGGCAAAGCGGCATGTCCACGGTAGCTCGAACAGCGAAGGCGAAAGCGTGCCCGCCACCTTTGTCGCAAACGCGAAAGGACGTGGGCACGGCGCAGGAGCGCCTTTGCCCACCGTGCGGCGCCTACGAGAACACCGCCCCGAACCGCTCCAGGAACTGCTTCTCGGCCCGCGCCGCGGTCCAGGGCGTGAGGTAGTCGCGCCGGACGCTGTCGGAGAGCCCGGGGTCCTTGCCGAACAGCCGCCGTGCCTCGCTTTCGCTGAAGCCGGCAAGCTCGGTCGCCTCGAGGTAAGCTGCGCCGCGATCGGCGGCCTTGATCGCCAGCGTGATCTCCTCCGGCAAGTCCGGCGGCAGTCCGAAGCGGATATGGATGGCGCCGAGCAGGCGCTTCTCCACCGCCTTGTAATGGCCGTCGAGCACCGCCTTGAAGGGTGAGATCATGTCGCCGATCACATATTCCGGCGCATCGTGCAGCAGCGCGGCGAGCCGCATGCGCTGGTCGGCGCGCGGCATCTCTTGCCGCAGCACGGTCTCCACCAGCAGCGTGTGCTGTGCGACCGAGAAGATGTGCGCGCCTGTCGTCTGCCCGTTCCATCGCGCGACGCGCGCCAGGCCATGCGCGATGTCGGCGATCTCGACGTCGAGCGGGGAGGGATCGAGCAGATCGAGCCGCCGGCCCGACAGCATGCGCTGCCAGGCGCGGGACGCCACGTCGCGTGCAGTCTTCTTCGCGGTCATTTGACCTTGAGGCGCGGCTTGCGCTGCGTCTTGCTGCAGCTGGCGTGACAGTGGCAGTCGACGAGGTGGTCGTTGACCATGCCGGTCGCCTGCATGAAAGCATAGACGATGGTCGGGCCAACGAATTTGAAGCCGCGCGAGGACAGCTCCTTCGAGATTTGCACCGACAGCGGCGTCGAGGCCGGGACGCTCGCGGTCGTCTTGAAATGGTTGACGAGCGGCCGCCCGTCCATGAAGTCCCACAGCAGTTTTGAGAAGCCCGGGCCCTTCTCCATGATATCGAGATAGGACTTCGCGCTCGCAATCGTGCCGTCGATCTTGGCGCGGTTGCGCACGATGCCGGCGTCGTTCATCAGTGCGTGAACCTTCTTGGCATTGTAGCGCGCGATCTTCTCCGGCTGGAAATCGTCGAAGGCTTTGCGGAAATTATCGCGTTTGCGCAGGATCGTGATCCAGGACAGGCCGGCCTGGAAGCCGTCGAGAATCAGCTTCTCGTACAACGCGCGGTCGTCATACTCCGGCACGCCCCATTCGGTGTCGTGATAGGCGACGTAGAGCGGGTCATCTCCCGGCCAGGGGCAGCGGGTCTTTCCGTCGGGATGCAGACGAGGGGCTCGGCTCATGCGATGGGCTGCTTCGCGGGAATACGGACGACCTCAGGTTCTGCCAGCTTCAACGCGAGACCGCCCGCGGTGAGCGGCTGGCCGGCATCGAGCGCCTCTGCGACACGGTCGATGCGCACCAGGGCAATACCCTTGCCGCCGGACGTCGAGCCGAGGGTGCCGACCGGCTTGTCGCCCGCGAGAATGGTCGCGCCGGCTTCGGGCGAGGCACCGTCGAGCAGCACCTTCACGCTGCGGGTGCGCGCGGTGCCGCGGTGCTGCATGCGCGAGACGACCTCCTGGCCGACATAGCAACCCTTGTCGAAGTCGACGCCGGCAAGCCGGTCCATGTTGGTCTCGTGTGGAAACGCATCGCTGTACATGAAATCGAGCCCGCCGCGCGGCACGCCGAGCGCGATGCGGTGCGCTTCGTACTCGGTCGCATCGACCAGCTCGGCCCCAATGAGGTCGGATAGCTTTTTCTTGAGATCTTCAGGGATCAGGATGCGCAAGCCGAGCGCATCATTGCGCGGGTCAGCGAAGGCAAGATCGGGCTGCGCCGCGGGCTGGCCGTCCCAGGCGGCGAGCACGCCGAGATCGTCGGACAGGTTTTCCACCGTGACCTTGGCGCGCAGCTTGTAGAATTTCAGCTTGGTGGCGAGACTTTCGGCGAGCGCCTTCGGACAGTCGATCAGGAACCCGCCGCCGTGCCCTGCGGGTGCTTCCGTGATCAGGAAATCCACGATGATCTTGCCTTGCGGCGTCAGCAGCGCGCCGAATCGCCCGAGACCCGGTTTCAGCCGGTCGACATCGGTCGTGACCAGGCCGTTGAGGAAGTTGCGCGCATCCTCGCCCGCGATCTTGACCACGCCCCGGTCGGGAAGAAACGCTGATTTCATGCGAAAATCTCTTGCGACATGTTGCTCCGGAACGTAAGCCCGCAAGGCATAAACGACAAGACCTCGAGCCCTGCGCTTGGGGATGAAAGAGGCCTTCAGCCATGACCCAGCGCTTCGATGTGATCCTCAAGGGCGGCACCGTCGTCAACCAGGATGGCGCGACTATTCGCGATATCGGCATTGCCGGCGGCCGCATCGCCGAGCTGGGTCCGCTGTCGCAGACCTCGGCCGCGGAGGTGATCGACTGCAAGGGCCTGCATATCCTGCCCGGCGTGATGGACACGCAGGTGCATTTCCGCGAGCCCGGGCTGGAGCAGAAGGAAGATCTCGAAACCGGCTCGCGCAGCGCCGTGATGGGCGGCGTCACCGCGGTCTTCGAGATGCCGAACACCTCGCCGCTCACGGTGACGGAGGCGACCTTCACCGACAAGGTGAAGCGCGCCCATCATCGCATGCATTGCGATTTCGCCTTCTTCATCGGCGGCACCCGAGAGAACGTGCAGGATCTGCCGGTGCTGGAGCGCGCGCCGGGCTGTGCCGGCGTCAAGGTGTTCATCGGCTCCTCGACCGGCGCGCTGCTTGTGGAGGACGACGAGAGCCTGCGTCGCATCTTCCAGGTGATCCGCCGTCGCGCCGCGTTCCATGCCGAGGACGAATACCGACTCAACGAGCGCAAATCGCTGCGCATCGAGGGCGACGCCCGCTCGCATCCGGTGTGGCGCGACGAGACCGCGGCGCTGATGGCGACGCAGCGCCTCGTCAAGCTCGCGCACGAGACCGGCAAGCGCATCCACGTGCTGCACATCTCCACCAAGGAAGAGATCGAGTTTCTGCGCGACCACAAGGACGTCGCGTCCTGCGAGGCGACGCCGCATCATCTCACGCTGGTGGCGCCCGAATGCTACGAGCGGCTCGGCACGCTGGCGCAGATGAACCCGCCGGTGCGCGGCGCCGATCACCGCGCCGGCATCTGGCGCGGCATCGAGCAGGGCATCATCGACGTGCTCGGCTCCGACCACGCCCCGCATACGCTGGAGGAGAAGCAGAAGACCTATCCGGCCTCGCCCTCCGGCATGACCGGCGTGCAGACGTTGGTGCCGCTGATGCTCGATCACGTCAATGCGGGCCGGCTGTCGCTGGCGCGCTTCGTCGATCTCACCAGCGCCGGCCCCGCGCGCCTCTACAACATGGCCTGCAAGGGCCGCATCGCCGCCGGCTACGATGCCGACTTCACCATCGTCGACTTGAAGCGCAGCGAGACCATCACCAACAAATGGGTGGCGTCGAAAGCCGGCTGGACGCCCTATGACGGATTGCGAGTCACCGGTTGGCCCGTTGGTACCTTCATCCGCGGCCGCCGCGTGATGTGGCAGGGCGAACTGGTCACGCCGTCGCAAGGCGAGCCGGTGCGGTTTCTGGAGACGTTGAAGCCGTAGGGGGAGAGTGGTCTAGCCTCTCGCGCCGCTGTCATGCCCCGCGAAAGCGGGGGCATCCTGTACGCCGCGGCTTTCGGTTGGTCACCACCGCCTCTGGAATACTGGATTGCCCGCCTTCGCAGGCAATGACAGTGTCATGCGGACGACGAACCTAACGTGGGGAAGCAACAATGACCCGACTGGCACCCCTCATCACCACCGAACAGCTCGCCGCCATGCTCGGCGATCTCAATCTGCGCCTCTACGACTGCACGACCTACAACGAGCCGGTGCCGCCGGGCAGCGACGTACCCTATCGCGCCGTCCCCGGCGACAGGACCTTCGCGGCCGGCCACATCCCAGGCGCCGATTTCCTCGACCTGCAAGGCGAGTTTTCCGACACCTCGTCGCAGCAGTTCTTCATGATGCCTGATGTCGCCCAATTGGAATCCGCCTTCGGCCGCCACGGCCTCGATGCGAGCAAGACCATCGTGCTCTACAGCATCGGCACGATGATGTGGGCGACACGGTTCTGGTGGATGCTGCGCGCGCTCGGCGTCGATGTCCATGTGCTCGACGGCGGTTTCGACAAATGGAAAGAGGAGGGGCGGCCGGTCGAGACGGGCGCACCGAAGGGCTATCCAGCCACGACCTTCAAGGCCGTGCCGCGCGCGGGCTTCTTCGTCGACAAGACCGCCGTGGCGGCCCGCATCGGCGATCCCGCAACCGTCATAGTCAACGCGCTAGGGCCGCAATTTCATCGCGGCCTCGAGCCGAGCCGCTATGGCCGGCCTGGCCGCGTCCCCGGCAGCGTCAACGTTCCCGCGGCCACGCTGACCAATGCCGACAAGACCCTGACGACACTCGCCGACGCCGAAGCCAAATTCGCCGCGGCCGGAGTCACGCGCGACAAGACCGTGATTCTGTATTGCGGCGGCGGCATCTCGGCGACGATCGACCTCTTCCTGCTGGCCCAGCTAGGCTTCGAAAGGCTGACGCTCTACGATGCCTCGATGGGCGAATGGGCGAGGGATACGGCGCTGCCGATCGAGACGGACTAGGATCGTTCACCGCCTTCCTGGAAGGGCGAGGTCAGATCAGAGCAAGAAAATCCGGGAACCTTTGCCCTGGGTCTGCATCCAATGTCCGGAACCAATGGAGACAAGGTAACCGCCATGCCAGGGACCGCAGCCGGCCGGTCCGCCGGCGCCAGGCCATTAGAGGCAGAGCTGATCGACCGCGCGCGGCGCCGTGACGAGGCCGCACTCCGCGAGATCATGCAGGCCAACAACCGCAGGCTCTACCGGCTCGCCCGCGGTATCCTGCGCAACGACAGCGAGGCCGAGGATGTGGTGCAGGAAACCTATGTCCGCGCCTTCACGCATCTCGATGGCTTTCTTGGTGAAGCCGGGCTATCGACCTGGTTGTCGCGCATTGCGATCAACGAGGCGCTGGGGCGCCTGCGCAGCCGGAAGCCGGAGGTCGAACTGGGATCGGTGCCGGAGTCGGTGCTCGAAGCCCAGATCATCCGGTTTCCACTTTCGTCCGCCGCAACCGATCCGGAAAGATCCATGGCCCAACGCGAGATTCAGCGTGTGGTCGAACACGCGATCGACGAAATGCCGGACGTCTACCGCATGGTCATCATCGCGCGGGTGATGGAGGCCATGAGTATGGAGGAAACGGCCGAGCTGCTCGGCATCAAGTCCGAGACCGTCAAGACCCGTTTGCATCGTGCGCGTGCTCTGCTGCGCGAGAACGTCGAAAAGAAGATCGGCCCAGTCGTGATGGACGCATTTCCGTTTGCGGGGCAGCGCTGCGAGCGCCTGACCGAGGCGGTGCTCCGGCGCCTTGGCCCTGGCGCGTAGTTTTCCGGGAACGTTTGCACGAAACGTCCATCTAATTCCTGTGAAGCAACGTGCCGGCGATGCGTCCGGCAGCACAGGAGTGTCAAACCATGTTCTCCCGCTGGAGCGCGGCGATCGCCGCCGCCATTTTTTTGTCGAGCTCTGCGCTGCAAGGCGCCGGCGCTGCCGACAAGCCGACCGATCCGCAGATTGCCCACATCGCCTACACGGCCGGCGTGATCGACATCAACGCCGCCAAGCAGGCGCAGAAAAAGGCGAAGAGCAAGGACGTGAAGGCGTTTGCCGAGGACATGCTGCGCGACCATGAAGCGGTCAACAAGCAGGCGCTCGCGCTGGTCAAGAAGCTGAATGTCACCCCAGAAGACAACGACACCAGCAAAGCGCTGTCGAGACAGGCGAGCGAAAAGTTGGTCGAACTCGGCAAGCTGAACGGCGCCGCCTTCGAAAAGGCCTATGTCGCCAATGAGGTCGCCTACCACAAGGCGGTCAACAGCGCGCTGGAGGCCCAGCTGATTCCGTCGGCGAACAATGCCGAGCTGAAGAGCCTGCTGCAGACCGGCCTGAAGATCTTCCAGGGGCATCAGCAGCATGCCGAGCACGTCGCGGCTGGACTGAAATAGGGAGTGGTGCGATGCGGTTGGGGCGCCTGTTTTCGATTTCCATCGCGCTTGTCGTTGCGGCGATGGCCGTCCCGGCCCGCGCCGCGACGATCGAGATCACGATGGAGAACCTCGTGATTTCGCCGGCAGAGATATCGGCCAAGGTCGGCGATACCATCAACTGGATCAACAAGGACGTCTTCGCCCACACCGCCACGGCAAAGAACGGCGACTTCGACGTGACGCTGCCGCCGAAGACATCGGCGACGTCAATTCTGAAGAGGGCGGGAACGATCGATTATTATTGCCGCTATCATCCCAACATGAAAGCGACGCTCAAGGTCGAGCACTAGGGGAGGGAGTACGTTCCCGCTCGCCGCGGGAACATCTCCCGGCCGGCGCGAGACTAATGCTTGTCCGCAGAAAGCGGCTTCCGTGCGATAAACGCAGCAGACTTCGCGAAGAATTTCGCAAAGTCATTCATCCGTCGACTGGCCCCGCCCACGTGGCGGGGTCATTTTCGTGGACGGCCTACTGCCTTGCCAGCGTGACCGAGAATTCGCCGTTGCGGATGCGGCCGGGAAAACCCTCGACGAACTTGGCGACCGCGTCCTCACCATAGGTGCCGACGAGCTCGGCAAAGGCCGCAAACAGGCTGGCCTGCGCCAGGCAGTCGCCGTCGACGCCCTCATGGCGGGCTTCGGCCCAGGCCTCGTTGAGATAGCTCAGTGCGGCCTGCTTCTGCTCGTGATCGGGCAGCGGCGCGCGGTCGGGGGCGTAGGAAATCGGCTGGCTCATGAAACTCGATCAGGGCTGGGGCGCGATCCACGGCGATGCGCTGTGCGAGAGGTTTAGCACGGGCGTTAACGACCGCTAGGCCACATCTTTAGGAACGGTTAACGGCTGTGAACAAAGTCGATGACAGGGTTCCCGAGGGGCCCTCAGGTCGATCCTCGCTGTCATTCCGGGGCGCGTTTAGCGCGAGCCCGGAATCACGAAGAACTAGTTCGCGTAGCGCGCCGTCAGATCCCGCGAGATCTTCGAACCTTCCTCGATGTAGCGGCGGATCGCCACGGTCGCGGCCGGCGTGCAGCTGCGATAGGTCTGCTGAAAGCCGTTATAGCCGCGGTTGAAACCGGCGATCATGCGGGTGCGGCGCTCTCCGGAGGGGGTCTCGGCATCGATCAGCGCCTGCATCTCGTTGCGCCACCTGTTGCCCTCGTTGGAGCCGCAGATGCCGCGCAGGTAGTGCAGGCCGCCGAGAATCTCCGCCAGCCGCTGCAAATCGGCGTCGAACGGCGCCGCCGCGTCCTGGGCCCGCGCGGGCACGGAAGCGCAGGCGAGAATCAGGGCAAAAATGGCCAGAAATCGCGTGGACATCGGCGGGGTGTATGCCCCCTCGGGGCGGTGGACGCAAGGCGGAGCGTCAGGCTCCAATCAGCCGCGCGGCGGACTGGATCACCTCTTCCAGTCCTCCGGTTAGCTTGAGGTCGTCGAGGCCCGCCAGGGCGTCGGGAGCGACCCAGCGGTAATCGTCGAGCTCGTCGTTCAGGGACGGCTCCCTGGCCACCCAGCGGGCGGCAAAGGACATGATCAGATAGTGGCCGGTGCCGGGCGCGGCCGGCAGCACCTCGCGCCAGCCGGCGAGGCCGATGATCTCGATCTCGAGCCCGGTTTCCTCGCCGACTTCGCGGCTCAGGGCCTGGTGCAGCGATTCGCCGAATTCGACCCGCCCGCCGGGCAGCGAATAGAAGCCCTTGGCGGGCGAGCGGGCGCGGCGGGTCAGCAGCACCTTGCCGTCGCGGAAAATCGCGGCGCTGACCGCGATCTGGGGACGGGTGGGCTGGACGACGGCCGACATGGCTTTGGCAATCCGGCTCAGTTCGACATGATGGTTTCGACGTCGGCGTCGGCGCCACCATGAATGATGCCGCCGCAGGCCGCGATCAGCGGCTGGACCCAGAGGGTCGCCTGCTCGGCGAGCTTGATGCGGGTCTGATCCTTCTCGACTTCGCGCATGGCCGTGCCGACCGCGGTCAGGATCGAGTGCAGGGTCTGGGTGATGTGGTCGAAACGCGCCCGCACGTTCGGATCGGCCTTCTCATAGGCCTCGATGGCCAGGTCCCGCGCCTTGAAGTTCGATGCCGTGAAATGCTCGGCATAGGACAGTGGCGACCAGGTCAAAAAGTCTTCTGCGCATTCCGGCATGTCCGGAATCATTTCAAGCAGCATCACGGCTTCATTGAAATGGTTGAGATAGTCCGTGGCCAGCCCGGTGCGCGGATTGATATTGGCCACGCGCAGCCGTTCGGCCCAGTCGGCGGCCTCGGGGCCCGTCTGTGCATGCGTCCGAGCGGGTTGGGAGGCCGTTGAGCTCATCCGCCGCAGTGTTAACGTTCGGGGTTAAAAGGACCTGAACGGACCCTATATAGCCCCTGAGATGTGTGGACGCTTCGTCATAACTTCGGCCCCCGCGGCTTTGCGGCAACTGTTCGGCTATGTCGAGCAGCCGAATTTCCCGCCCCGGTACAACGTGGCGCCGACACAACCGATTCCGGTCGTCTGGACCGAGAACGGCGCGCGTCATTTCCGTCTGATGCGCTGGGGCCTTTTGCCGAGCTGGGTGAAGGACCCCAAAGGGTTCACGCTCCTGATCAATGCCCGCTCCGAAACGGTGTTGGAGAAGCCCGCGTTCAAGCGGGCGATTCGCCGGCGGCGTGGCCTCATCCCGGCCGACGGCTATTACGAATGGAAGACGGAGGACGGCCGCAAGCAGCCCTTCTTCATCCACCGCGCCGACGGTGCGCCGCTCGGCTTCGCTGCCGTATACGAAACCTGGGCCGGGCCGAACGGCGAGGAGCTCGACACGGTCGCGATCGTCACGGCCGCGGCAGGCGAGGATCTCGCCGCTCTGCATGACCGCGTGCCCGTCACCA
Source organism: Bradyrhizobium sp. SZCCT0148 (assembly GCF_018129985.1). Taxonomy (GTDB): domain Bacteria; phylum Pseudomonadota; class Alphaproteobacteria; order Rhizobiales; family Xanthobacteraceae; genus Bradyrhizobium; species Bradyrhizobium japonicum_H. The sequence goes on along the minus strand of NZ_JAFCKT010000008.1, from coordinate 27,486 downwards.
TCAGCCCGCGCGATTTCGAGCGCTGGCTCGACGTCAGCGGCGACGAGGTCGATGCGATTCTGCCGCTGATGACGGCACCACGCATCGGCGAATTCGCCTGGCACCCGGTCTCCACCCGCGTCAACCGCGTCGCCAATGACGACGATCAGCTCCTGCTGCCGATCAGCGCCGAGGAGATGGCGGCGGAAGCAGAGGCGGCGAAGCCGAAGAAGGCGGCCCGAAAGGTGGCGGCGGCGTCATCAGATGACGGGCAGGGCTCGTTGTTCTAACCAAGCTCGTCTTAGGCAAGCTGGTCTTGGGCAAGCTGGTCTTGGGCAAGCTGGCGCCCTTTACTCCGCTGTCCCCTCGGACAAGCGAAGCGCAGATCCGGGATCCATAACCACAGGGCGAAGTTTGGCAACGCTCGTCGTTATTGGCTCGCGCCATAAGCGTCCCCTATGATCATGGATCACGGGCTCGCGCTGCGCGCGCCCCGGGATGACGGGAGAGTGTCAAGCGCGGTCTTCAGACAACCTCTCTTGTCCTGAGACCAGCGATCTCGGCCTCATCGAAGCCCAATTCGCCCAGCACCGCCTCCGTATCCGCCCCCAGTTCCGGCGCCATCCGGTCCAGCCGGCCGCCGCCATGGGCGAGCTTGAAACCGCTGCCGGCAAAGCGCAGGGGGCCGTATGGCGTGTCCAATTCCTGGATGGCGTCGCGGGCCTTGATCTGCGGATGGTCGATCACCTCTTCGACCTTCCAGATGCTGGCGCAGGGCGCGCCGGCGTCTTCCAGAATCGTCTCCCACTCGCGCGCCGGTCTGGCCGCGAGCGCTTCCTCGATGATGGCACGCAGCGCTGGCTCGTTCTCGTTGCGGGAAAACCAGTCGGCAAAGCGCGGATCGGCGAACGTATCCTCGCGGCCGAGCGCGCTCATCAACGCGCGGTACTGCTTCTCATTGTTGACGGCGAGCAGGATGTGGCCGTCGCCGCATTTGAACAAATTCGCCGTGGTCCTGCGGCTCACGGCCTGATTGCCCGAGAGCTGCTGGCAATGGCCGGCGACCGACCAGTCCGCGATCTGCCCCGACAGAAACGCCATCGTCGCCTCCAGCATGGAGACGTCGACGAACTGGCCCTTGCCGGTGCGGTCGCGCTGGTACAGAGCGCTCGACACGCCGAACGCGGCGGTGGCACCCGACAGCACGTCGCAGACCGCAAAGCCCGCGCGCGTCGGTCCCGTCTCGGGATGCCCCGTGATCGCCATGATGCCCGACAGCGCCTGCATCTTGCCGTCATAGCCGGGGCGCAGCCGATCCGGGCCGGTCTGGCCGAAGCCCGAGACCGCGCAATAGATCAATTTTGGATTGATTGCGGACAGCGCTGCAAAGCCGATGCCGAGCTTGTCCATCACGCCCGGGCGGAAATTCTCCATGACGACGTCGACGCTCGCTGCGAGCTTCTTCACGATCGCGATCGCTTCCGGCTTCTGCAGATCGAGCGTCAGGCTGCGCTTGTTGCCGTTGACGGCCTGGAACGCCGGCGCAAGGCCGCGATCGGCCCATTCGCGGCTCAGCGGCGTGCGACGCATGTCCTCGCCCTCGCGCCGCTCGACCTTGACGACATCGGCCCCCAATAGCGCGAGCTGATAGCTCGCATAGGGACCGGCCAGCACTTGCGTGAAGTCCAGGATCTTCACGCCCTCGAACGGTCGCGTCACGTCGCTCTCCCCATCTTGTTTTCGTTATCGGAGGACGTCAGGCGGCGCGGTTGCCGCGCGCGATCTCCTTCTGCTTGTCGAATTCGGCGCGGCGGCGTGCCAGCTCTTCCGGCGAAAGCTGCGCGACGTTGTTGTAGTCGAGCTTCCAGGAGGCGTCCTCGCTCCAGCGCAGCGGCGATTGCATCGTGGTCTGCGGGCCGCTCGCGCTTTCAAGCAGCTTGAGCGCCAGTTCGAGCGTCTGGGCCTGCGAGGTGACGTCGTGCGGCTTGCCGGCGGAATTGCCGAGCGGGAAGTCCGAGAACAGAAAGCGCGGCACGGCGGCGTGCTCGATGATGTCCTTGGCACAGCCCATGATCACGGTCGGGATGCCGTTCCGCTCGAGATGCCGCGCCACCAGCGCGGTGGTCTGGTGGCAGACCGGGCAGTTCGGCACCAGCACCGCGACGTCGACCTTGTCCGCGAGGCAGCGCGCAAGAATTTCCGGCGCGTCGGTGTCCAGCGTGACGCGATGGCTGCGATTGGTCGGCGCGCCGAAGAAGCGCGGCGCGACCTCGCCGATGCGGCCGGCGGCGGACGCCTTCAGAAGCTGCGGCAGCGGAAACCAGGTGCCGTTGTCGGTCGCCGAGGTGTGCTTGCGGTCGTAGCCGATGTGCGAGATGCGCAGATCGTGCTCTTTCGAGGTGTCGCCGTCATAGACCTGGTAGAACTTCGCGCCGCCATTGTACGCTGCGCCCGGCCCCTGGTCGCCCTTGGCGGGATCGTAGGGTGCTGCCGTGGTGATGATCGTCACGCGGGACTTTGCCAGCGGCCTCTTCAGCGGCTGGAACGGCGCCTCGGTGTAATGCGCCCAGCGATACGGCGTGGTGTAGCCGATCGCAGCGTAATAGTCGCGGGTGCGCTGCATATAGGGGACGGGGGCATCGTAGTCGGGCGCAAAGCCGAATTCGTCGTCGCGCGGCGTGGACATGGGCGCGTCTCCTGGTTCTTGGTTGGCGACAGACTAGAGATAGTTTCGGGGTTTCTCAACCGGGGGGCGGAGGACGCAGGCCTGAATTGCATTGCGCCATGGCTCGCCACGCGGCAGGTGCGCTCCTTTGCCCCCCGCTTGCGACGAGGGAAGCCCCTACCGGAAAATATGCAGGGCTGCATATTGCAGCAGCATGATCGCCTTGGCGTCGATAATCCTCCCGTCTGCGACCATCGCCAGGGCCTCGTCGATCGAGAGCTCCAGCACCTCGATGTCCTCGCCCTCGTGCTCGAGGCCGCCGCCGTCGCTGACGCGCATCGAAGGTTCGTATTCGGCGACGAAGAAATGCAGCTTCTCCGTGATCGCGCCCGGGCTCATGAAGGCCTCGAACACTTTCTCCACATGATGCAGGCGATAGCCGGTCTCCTCCTCCGCCTCGGCGCGGATCCGCACCTCGGGCTCCGCGTCGTCAAGCACGCCTGCCGCCGCTTCGATCAGCAGATCGTCATAGCCGCGGACAAATGCCGGGAGGCGGAACTGGCGCACCAGGATCACGGTCCGCCCGGCGCGATTATACGGCAGCACGGCCGCGGCGTTGTCGCGCTCATAGGTTTCCCGGTGCTGCGTCTGCCACTCGCCGCTGGCGCGCCGGTACTCGAACGTGGTGGTCTTCAGCGTGGTCCAGCCGTCCGAAAGCACGCGGACGTCCTTGATGCGGACGCGGTCGGAAATGGTCATTTGCCTGATCTCAGTTGCTTGGCGTGGTGTCCCGCCCGTCGAGCCACTTCTGGAACATCACCGAGGTGGATTCGTCGAACCCCAGCGACTGGTAGAACGCGTTAGCCTGCGCATTCTCGCGGCGGACCAGGAGCTGCAGCTTCGCAATTCCGGCGGCGCGCAGCCAGTCCTCGGCCGCGGCCATCATGACGCGGCCATGGCCGCGCTTGCGGCCCTCGTGGTCGACCGCGACGTAATAGACCCAGCCGCGGTGGCCATCATGGCCGACCATCACGGTCGCCACGACGGCGCCGGCGTCGCGGCCGATCAGCACGGTGGAATTGTCGCGCCGCCGCGCCAGCGCGATGTCGGCATGGGGATCGTTCCACGGACGCGTCAGGCCGCAGCGCTGCCACAGCGCGACGACGGTCTCGACATCGGCGTCAGTGATGGCGTCGATTGCGAGTGGAGCAGGCGAGACCGACGCGCTCACAGCACCTTGCCCGGATTCATGATGCCGAGCGGGTCGAGCATCGCCTTGATCGCGCGCATCAGCTCGATCGCGGTCTTGTCCTTGACCTCGGGCAGTTCGTCGCGCTTGAGCACGCCGATGCCGTGCTCGGCGGAGATCGAGCCGCCCATGCGCAGCACGATCTCGAACACCACGGCGTTCACCTCGTGCCAGCGCGCCAGATAATCGGCGGTGTCGGCTCCGATCGGCTGGCTGACATTGTAATGCAGATTGCCGTCGCCGAGGTGGCCGAACGGCACCGGTCGCGCGCCCGGGATCAGCTTCACCACCGCGGCGTTGGCCTCGTCGATGAACGCGGGCACCGCGGCGATCGGCACCGAGATGTCGTGCTTGATCGAGCCGCCCTCGGGCTTCTGCGCCCACGACATCTCCTCGCGCAATTTCCAGAATCCGTTGCGCTGGGTGAGGTTGGCCGCGATCACCGCATCGTCGACGATCTCCGCCTCCATGGCACGTCCGAGGATCGTCTCCAGCGGCGTGCGGGCGTCGTCGCCGGGCGAGGACAATTCCATCAGCACGTACCAGGGATGCTTCTGTGCGAGCGGATCGCGCACGTCGATGGCGTGGCGCACCGAGAAATCGACTGCCATCTCCGACAGCAGCTCGAAGCTCGTCAGCAAATTGGCGGCCTCGCTCTGTGCGATCGCGAGCAGCTTCAGTGCCGCCTCCGGCGATTTCAGCCCGACATAGGCCGTCTCGATCGCCCGCGGCTTCGGAAACAGTTTCAGGGTCGCCGCCGTGATGATGCCGAGCGTGCCTTCGGCGCCGATGAAGAGATTGTGCAGATTGTAGCCGGTGTTGTCCTTCTTCAGCTTCGAGAGCGTGTTGAGCACGCGCCCGTCGGCGAGCACCACTTCCAGCCCCAGCGCCATCTCGCGCGCGACGCCATAAGCGAGCGCGGCGGTGCCGCCGGCATTGGTGGAGAGATTGCCGCCGAGGGTGCAGCTGCCCTCGGCACCGAGCGACAGCGGAAACAGACGGTCGACCTCGGACGCCCTCTGCTGCGCAACCTGCAGCACCACGCCCGCCTCACACGTCATGGTGTTGGAGGCGGTGTCGACCTCGCGGATCTTGTCGAGCCGCCGTAGCGACACCACCACCTCGCCATTGTGCGGGGTCTGGCCGCCGACCAGCCCGGTGTTGCCGCCCTGCGGCACCAGCGCGATCTTGTGCGCGGAGGCGAGCTTGCAGATTTCGGAAACTTCTGCGGTCGAGCCCGGACGCAGCACCAGCGGCGAGCGGCCGTGGAACAGATTGCGCTCCTCGGTGACGTATGGCTCGATATCGGCTGCATCGGTGATCGCGTGGCGCTCGCCGACGATCTTGCGGAATTGGTCGATCAGCTCGGGCGCGAGCGGAGGCGTGGCGGATTGATTGATGTTCATTGCCGTGTCTCTTCTCAAGCTTCTTACTCTTTGCGCATGATCTTTTCGGAAAACCGCTGCACACTTGTCCGGATCGTGCGTTATCGCACCACCGCGGCCCGGCGCAGCCGGTCGTTGATCGCTTCGCCAAGTCCTTCCTCCGGGATCGCCATCACCGCAATCGCCCGCGGGCTCTTCGCATCGAGGCTGCGAAGATAGCCGAACAGATTGGCGGCGGCTTCATCGAGATCAGCGGTGGGCGACAAATTCATGACGGCGACGGCGCCGTCGACGCCGGGAAGGCGCGCCGGTCCGAACGCCAGCAGCGCTTCGTCAGCCGCAACGTCCTGCGCACCAAGTCGCACCTGGGCGCGCGGCGCGTAATGCGAGGCCAGCATGCCCGGCGCCAGCGGCTGGCTGTCGCAGCTTTCGGCCTCCAGTGGCGGGCGCGCCAGGGGCGCACCCAGCACCGCCTCGATGCGCTCGCGCGACAGCCCGCCGGGGCGAAGCAGCATCGGTGCGTCGAGGCAGCCGACGATGGTCGATTCGACGCCGACCTTAACGGGCCCGCCGTCCACGATCAGGTCGATCCGGCCCGATAAGTCGTTCTCGACATGGGCCGCCAGCGTCGGCGAGACGTGGCCGGAGATGTTGGCGGACGGCGCCACCACAGCTCCGCCGAAGGCGCGCAGGATCGCCTGCGCAACCTGGTGGGCGGGGATGCGAATCGCGACCGTGTCGAGGCCGGCGGTGGCGAGATCCGCCACCGGGCAGTTGTCCGTCTTCGGCACCACCAGCGTCAACGGCCCCGGCCAGAACGCGTCCGCGAGCCTCAACGCGCGGGCGTCGAACCGCCCGATCCGGCGTGCGGCCGCGATGTCCGGGACATGGGCAATCAGCGGATTGAAGGCCGGCCGCCCCTTGGCGGCATAGAGATGGGCGATCGCGGCGGCATTCGCCGCATCCGCCCCCAGCCCGTAGACGGTCTCGGTCGGAAACGCGACCAGCCCGCCGGCGACCAGCGTGCGGGCGGCAGCCTCGGCGCCGGCCGCACCGGCCGGTAAAATCAGCGTTTCAAGACCCGTTTTCACAGGGATAAAATTCCTCAGCTCGGCCGCTTGCGGTGCGCCAAACCCGACGCTATAAGCCGGCCTCTTGTCGGAGTGTGGCTCAGCCCGGTAGAGCACTGCGTTCGGGACGCAGGGGTCGCAGGTTCGAATCCTGCCACTCCGACCAAGATTTCAATGGTTTGCTCGCCTCACGGCAGTTCCAGACCAGGCTTTTCTGCCCCATCAGCACGCAAAATGCACGCACCGTTTGAGGTCGCGGGACGCAGCCATGTCGCCGTAATGGGACGGCATGGGTCGCCATCATACACGCCCCTTCAGCCCCGCTTGACGGCGTGGCCTTCTCCAGTCCCGCTTTTTGGTGTGCCCTTTATTGACCTCGCGCACGAAGGCTCCGACGGCGGCGTTCCCTGGCGATGGAACTTAGGGCGCAATGCCGGTTTATCCCGGCGTCTGGCGCAAGGGCGACACGCATGAAGAGCAAAGCAAAAGCCGAAGAACCATCCGGGGTCTCGAAGTTTTTCGGCGAACTCGCCAACAAAACCTCGCTGGCGGCGGGCAGGGCTTCGACGTTCATCATGGCCGCCGGCATCGTCATCGGTTGGGCCGTAAGCGGACCGCTCTTTGGGTTCTCTGATACGTGGCAGCTGGTGATCAACACAGGAACGACGATCGTCACGTTCCTGATGGTGTTTCTCATCCAAAATTCTCAAAACCGCGACAGCGCCGCAATTCAGGTCAAGCTGGACGAATTGATCCGGGTCGGCGCGGCCCGCAATTCACTCGTCGGCATTGAACATCTGACACACGACGAGATCGAAGATCTACGCGACAAATGCGAGGCGAGGGCGCGCGCTGAAAAATCGGCCGACAAGACCGTCGACAAGACGCGGAGATCGGCGCGACGGGCCGCAGAAAAGGTCGCAACCTGATGCAAGCGGGCACTCGGTCAGAGAAGCCCGCCGCCCAAAGCATCGACGCAATTCTTCGGCTTGAAAAGCAGGATGAGAAAACTCTAGCGGTTCATCATCGGCTGTTTCATTGGATCGGCTGGTTCGCCGGCACCATTCAATTTATCGTTCTTCAATGTGCATTCGTGCTCGGCTGGATCATCTTCAGCCGTTTTTTCCCGCATTATGCCTTCGACGAATATCCGTTCCCGCTGCTCGCGACGATCCTCGCGGTCGAAGCAGTCCTTCTGACCTCCTGCGTGCTGATCCGCCAAAGTCTGATCGACCGGACTCTCGAACGGCGCGACCATCTGGAGCTGCAGATCAATCTGCTTGCAGAGAAGGAGGCGACCCAGTCGTTGCGGATATTGCAGCGCATTGCGAAGAAACTGGATGTGGAGGACGCCGAAAATAGCAGGCCTGATGAGCTTGCAAGCGAGACGCCGGTTGATCAGATAGCGCAAGACTTGAGAGATCGCCAGGACGAAGCCGCAAAGCAGTAAGCGCGTGCGGAATTGGAGCCGTAGGCGGAAGCGGTCCGGCGGCTCGCCGGAATCGAGTTGCACCCTTGCAGCATGCGCGCTGGCGGCTAGGCGGGGGCTTTCAGAGAATCGAGACGCTTTCGGAGAAATGCCAGCACCATGATCTCGTCGGACGTGAGCTTGGCGTACTGGCGCTTGAACTTCTGGGCGATCTTGGCTTCGATCATCTTCACGAGGTCGCCGGACATGTAGGCGTCGAGGACTTCCGGGTGCACGTAGCACTTGCGGCAGATGGCCGGCGTGTTGCCGAGCTGCTTCGAGACGCTCTCGATCGCCGCCACGACATTGCGCTTCGCCTCGGCCTGGCTGTCATATTTCTTGAATTCGGCAAGCGCCAACGCTGCTAGAACCGTCCCTGCCCACGTGCGAAAATCCTTGGCACTGAAGTCCTCGCCCGTAATGTCCTTGATGTAGGCGTTGACGTCACCGGAGTCGACGGTACGCGGCTGGCCGTCGTTCTCCAGATACTTGAAGAGCTCGTGTCCGGGGATCTCCGCGCAACGCTTCACGATCGCGGCTATCCGCTTGTCCTCGACACGAAGCTTCCATTGCTTGCCCGACTTGCCCGTGAAGTCGAACCGCAGAACGCCGCGCCCGACCGCGACGTGCTTGCGGCGCATGGTGGTGAGCCCGTAGGACTTGTTCTTCTCGGCATATTCGACGTTTCCGACCCGGATCAGTGTCTTCTCCAGAAGACTGACGATCGTGGCCAGCACCTTCTCGCGGGGCAGTCCATCCCGCTTCATGTCGGCAGCGACCCGCTCCCGCAGGGCGGGCAGGGCGGCCGCGAACTGGATGATATGCTCATACTTGTTCTGATCGCGAAGTTCCCGCCACTTCGGATGGTAGCGATACTGCTTGCGACCCCGCGCATCGAGCCCGGTTGCCTGGATGTGGCCGTTCGGTGAAGGACAGATCCACACGGATTCATAGGCCGGGGGGATGCCGATTGATTTGATACGCCGGATAATTGCGGCGTCGGCGATGCGCTTGCCCTCCTTATCGTAGTAGCTGAAGGTGGTTCCGGTCCGCTTGCGCGTGTACCCGGGCGCGGAATCGCTGACGTACCGAAGCCCCTCTTCCGCAATGGTGGCCGCCACTTCGGCGGTGCGGTCCAGAACCTGTTCTTCGTTGCTTGTCTGTCTGAGCATGGGGCCTATCCATCGGAAGCACCCTGGGATCGAGGCTCCGCTCTGTCTAAGGGACTAAGGCAGCTTTTGGTTCCGATCCGAGCTTGGCGGACGCGAAGGGCGGGCACAGTGGCTGCGCGGAATATCAGGACCCTCGCTGAGAGCCGGTGGTTCCTCTCGACAGGTCGCTACGCAGGCGATGATGGCGGTGCAGCTCAACTTCAGACAATCGCCACAAAGTTGATCGACAGGCTCCTCCGCAATTCTTTGCGAAGGCCGCGATGTCCCAGTATTCACTTGATGTGTTGCGTCAGCGCTATGTCGTCGAGAAAAGACCGCTCGAGGCCAGCGTTGAGCAGATCTTGCGGGCCGACACCCGCGCGGGAGTCCGTGCCATCCTGGCTTCAATTGATAGAAGGCGCTTCGAAAATCGATCCGAAGGACAGCGCCTCCGCAAGATGCTCCGCTTCGAGGCCTCGCTTTGGGAAAGTGGCGATCATGCCGTGGCAGGCGTCGACGAGGCCGGAATGAGCCCGCTCGCCGGGCCGGTCTCCGCTGGCGCCGTGATTCTCAAGCCCGGCACACGGATAGTCGGTATCGACGACTCCAAAAAGCTGGACGCCGCGGCTCGCGAAGAACTCGCCAAGGAGATCAAGGAAAAGGCAGAGTGTTGGTGTGTGGCGTTCGTCGAGGTCGAGGAGATCGACGCGATCAACATCTACTGGGCAGGCATCCAGGCTATGCAGCGCGCGGTGCGGGGGTTGGGGGTGACGCCGCAGCACTTGCTCGTCGATGCGAAGCGGCTGAAAGATATCGACATCCCTCAGCAGGCCATCATCAAGGGTGACGCCAAGTCCGCCAGCATCGCCGCCGCCTCCATCCTCGCGAAAGTCGAGCGCGACAAGGTCATGCGGACGCTCGACGCGCATTATCCCGGCTACGGCTTCGCGAATCACAAGGGGTACCCGGTGCCGGCTCACTATGAGGCGCTCGCAAAGTTGGGCGCTTGCGCGGTACACCGGCGTTCATTCGGGCCGGTACGCAAGGTTCTTGGATTGCCGCCCCTGCCGCCGTGGCCTTCGGCATCCGAGCGCGTCGCCAGCTGACTGCCGACTTGGGGGCAATTGGTTGATAGCTCATCAAGGGCTGTGCGATGCGCGTGCTCGCCTTATCTCCCCAATTGACGATGCAGACGGCAAAGTGTCGAAGCAGCTTAGGAATTCCTGCCACACTCGCCCGCAGCTGAAGGCGACCTAACCCGTTGCGCGCGGGAGGGTGCCTCTTGCCGTGATCTCTGCCGAAAGCTCTTCGATCGTCTTGCGTTGCTCCATGGCGGCTTTTCGGATCAGCGCAAAGGCGGCAGGTTCAGCAAGCGCATGCGAATGCATCACCTGGAGAACTGCGGCGAGCACGACACGGCGTGACCGCAGGCGCTGTTCGAGCTTGAGAATCTGTTGCTTCAGCTCGCTGGTGCGCTCGTTGCGCTCGAATGCCATGACGAGCGCTGCGTAAATGCCGGCCGAACGCAACGGCTTGATCAGGAACGAGGCCGGATCGAGTTCGAACACCAGCTTGAGGCGGCTTGGCGTCTCGGTTCCGACCAGGGCGATCACAGGCGATTGCGCCAGGAACGCGCGTTGCGCCGGTTGCAGCAGGGGCAGGAACTCGTCGTCGATCAGCGACAGGTCCGGTGCGAAGCCAACGGCCTCCGCCGGCGTCCATGCAACCCCCTCGATCCCGAGACGTTCGAATTGGCGCCGCACGATGGTTGCGTCGCGTTCGTCCTTGATGGCGACGAGCGCCTTGCGTCCGCGTAGCGAAAATGAAGACGGTCTGCTCATTTTACAACCCGCAAATGCGGCGCAGTCGGCAATGCGCCGCCCGCCGCGGTTTCTTTCGACGGACTGACGGCAACGTCGAGCTGCGTCAGGTAAGGATCAGGCTTAACAGGCGCGTCGGCTTCCCAGAAGATATCAAACTGTCCTCGCGGATTGGATACGGCAAGCCGCGGTGTAAGGACACAATGATTGTTGCCGCCGTCGATCCACACCGGTCCTTGCGGCGAATTGTAGCGATATCCGGCCGCGGCGCGCCGCACCTCGGCAATGTCGGACGTGCCCGCGCGCTGCAGCGCGCGCGCCAGCAGATAGACTGCGACGTAGGCGGATTGCCCGTCGACGGAGGGGCTGCTGTCCTCGCCATAGCGCGCCTTCCAGCGCGCAACGAAGGCGCGGTTCTCCGGCAGGTGGATGCTCTCGAAATAGGCCGATGAGGTGATGCAGCCGGCCGATGCCGGCCCGACGATCGCCAGTTCCGGCTCGCACAGGCTGCAGCTCAGCATGGGAATCTTCAGCCCGGCAGCCTTGGTACCGGCGTGAAATGCGCGGATGAAGTCGTAGCTCGAGCTTCCGACCAGCGTATTGAACACGATGGGCGGCTTGCGGCGAACGATCTCGTCGACGATATGACCGACGGCACTCTCGCCGAGCTCGAGCAGCCGCTCGGCGATGATGTGGCCATCTGCCGCACTGACCAGTTCACGGGTGACGCGATTGGTCTCCCATGTCCACACGTAGTTGGAGCCGACGCAAAAGATCTCCCGCGACAGGTTGTCGAGCACGTAGCGGACCAGCGGCAGCACGTTGTGATTGGGCGAGGCGCCGACATAGATCACGTTGTCGGAGCACTCGAAGCCTTCATAGCGGGCGGGATACCAGAGCAGGCGATCGGTACGCTCCACGATGGGAAGCACCTGCTTGCGCGAGGCTGAGGTGTAACAGCCGATGATGTGCGCGACGCCGACATTGCGAATGAGGTCGTCGCAGACGGCGTGATATTCGGAGACGATGCCACGAGGATCGCGAACATGAGGCGCAATCGCGAAGTCGAACTCCGCCTGGCTGTTGATCTCGTCGACCGCCATCATCGCGCTCTTGAGGATCTCGCGTCCCATGGCTTGATAAGGCCCGGATTGCGAGCAGACGATGCCAACGGGCACAGGCGGCTTTGTCATTGACGGCTTTCGATCGCGTAAAGCGAGAATGAAATCATCTTCGCCGATCACAGCGCAAGTGGCTTGCCGATTTGCTGCGCAGCACTCTCGAAATTTAGGCAGACAGCATCGTTGACAACGCGATAGGCAGTTACTTAGACTTTTCTCCTACAGGGCGACCTGTCGAACCTCGCGTGCGCCGATCTGGCCGATGACGTCCAGTTCCTTGCACTAAGTGCTTCGTTCGATCACGGACCCTAAAGCGACAGATCATAGCCGCGGCATTTGAGCCATTCGTCACCTCATTCGGGAGGGACGGGTGGCTTTTTTCGTTTGCCGCCGAAGAAGCTGGCGATGCGTCCGCGTCGCCAGAACGATGGCGCATGCGCGGGACGGCGGTGTGTCAGGTGAGCGGGAGGATGAAAAGCGATGGCGGAAACGGATCTCCACTATCTCGGGCTCGTCGACGTCGGACGAAAGATCCAGGCCAAGGAGCTGTCGCCGACCGAAGCGACGAAGGCGATGCTCGGGCGGATCGAGAAGCTCGACGGCAAGCTCAAGAGCTTTGCCTATGTGATGGCCGACTCGGCGCTTGCCGACGCCGCCGTGGCCGAAAAGGAGATCGCGTCCGGCAAGATCAGGGGGCCGCTGCACGGTGTGCCGGTGGCGGTCAAGGATCTCTGCTGGGCCAAGGGCGCGCCAGCGGCGCATGGCATGACGATCCATCGCGACTTCCGTCCGACCGAGGACGCAACGGTGGTTGCGCGACTGAAGGACGCCGGCGCGATCATCCTCGGCAAGCTGCAGCAGACCGAGGGCGCTTACGCCGATCATCACCCCAAGATCGATCCGCCGAAGAATCCGTGGAACGCGGATCTGTGGCCCGGCGCATCGTCCAGCGGTTCCGGCGTCGCCACCGCGGCGGGTCTATGTTTCGGTTCGCTCGGCACGGATACGGGCGGGTCGATCCGCTTTCCGTCCGCGGCCAATGGCGTCACCGGACTCAAGCCGACCTGGGGACGGGTCAGTCGCTACGGCGCGTTCGAGCTCGCGGCGACGCTGGACCACATCGGTCCGATGGCGCGAAGCGCGGTCGATTGCGGTGCCATCCTCGGCGTGATCGCGGGGCAGGACCCCAAAGATACGACGTCGGTATCGCTGACCGTGCCCGACTATCTCGCCGGGCTGACCGGAAATCTGCGCGGCCTGACAATCGGCGTCGATCGGCGCTGGACCAGCGAGGGCACCGACGGCGATGCCGGCAAGGTGCTGGCCGAGGGCTTGCGTGTCGCGGCCGAACTCGGCGCGACGATCAAGGAAATCACGTTTCCCGATCCCAAGGCGATCATCGACGACTGGTTCCCGCTCTGCGGCATCGAAGTCGCGGTAGCGCACGAGGAGACCTATCCGGCGCGCAAGGACGAGTATGGCCCGGCACTCGCAGGTCTGCTCGATCTCGGCCGGCAGCAGTCCGGCATGGACTATCAGAAGATCGTGCTTCGACGCGAAGCGTTTCGCGGCGCAGTGCGTCTGCTGTTCGAGACGGTCGATCTCATCGCCGTCCCGGCCCAGGCGTTCGCGGCGCCCACGCTCGCCAAGATGGCGGCGCTGGGCGAGGACGCCTCGCTGATCGGAGGCCTGCTCCGCTTCACATGCCCGTTCGACATGACGGGAAGTCCGACCGTGACATTGCCCGGCGGCTTCGCGGCAAATGGGGGGCCGGTCGGCTTCCAGTTCGTCGGCCGTCATTTCGACGAGGCCTCCCTCGTTCGCGCAGGCGATGCGTTTCAGCGCGTTACCGACTGGCACAAGCGTCATCCCGCGATCTGACCCGAGGAGTCGATCACATGTCCGAAGACTGGTTGAACACATCCATCATGGCCAAGCGTGCCGTCGCCAAGGGCGCGGCGGGCGCGACGCATGGTCTGACGATCGAGCAGCAGGGCGGATTCCACTACGTCTACGGTCCCTATGCAAAGCCGACCTTGTCGATTGATCCGGGCGGGGTGGTCGTCGTCGAGACAGAGGATGCCTTCGGCGGCGTGCTGACCAAGGACACGGACAGCCCCACCGCCAAGCTCAACTTCCCTTATCTCAACCCGCAATGCGGGCCGATCGCGGTGAATGGCGCCAAGAAGGGCGATTGCCTTGCGATCTACATCCGCGACGTCGAGACCCGGGGCGAGCAGCCGGCCGGCACGACCTGCATCATTCCGGAGTTCGGCGGGCTGGTCGGAACCGGCTCGACCGCTCTGCTCAATCCGCCGCTGCCGGAACGCGTGAAGAAGGTGCATGTCGACCGGAACGGCGTGCGCTGGAACGACAGGCTGACGCTGCCCTACGAGCCGTTCATCGGCACCATCGGGGTCTCGCCGGAGATCGAGGCGATCTCCTCGCTGCAGCCGGACTATCACGGCGGCAACATGGATCTACCCGACGTCGCGCCGGGCGCCATCATCTACTTCCCGGTCCATACCGACGGCGGGATGCTCTACGTCGGCGATTGCCACGCAACGCAAGGCGACGGCGAGCTTTCCGGCGTGGCGCTGGAGCAGCGCGCGACCGTCACGCTGCAGGTCGACCTGATCAAGAACTGGAGCTTCGCCTGGCCCCGGCTCGAAACCAAGGACTTCATCATGACGATCGGAAGTGCGCGTCCGCTCGAAGACGCGGCGCGCATCGCCTATCGCGAGCTCGTCCGGTGGATGGCGGCCGACTACGGTTTCGACGAGATCGACGCCTACATGCTGCTCAGCCAGGCCGGCCGCATGCGCCTCGGCAACATGGTCGACCCCAAATACACCATGGGAGCGTCGATCCTGAAGAATTACCTCAAGCCATGACATCCAGCCGCTTTCAATAGAGGGGACATCACGATGAATTCGGGACTCAAACTACGGATGGTTTTGCTCGGCGCCATGCTCGGTACGGCGGCGTCGATGAGTGTTGCCCGGGCGGCCGAGCCGCCGCTGAAGGTCGGTCTGCTCGAGGACGTGTCGGGTGATCTTGCCTTCATGGGCATGCCGAAGCTGCACGGTTCGCAACTCGCCGTCGAGGAGATCAACAAGAGCGGCGGCATCCTGGGACGGCAGATCGAGCTCATCCACCTCGATCCGCAGGGCGACAACGCGCGCTACCAGGAGTTCGGCCGGCGTCTGCTCAATCGTGACAAGGTCGATGTGCTGATCGGCGGCATCACCTCCGCTTCGCGTGAGGCGCTGCGTCCAATCGTCGACCGCACCACGACGCCTTACTTCTACACCAACCAGTACGAGGGCGGCGTCTGCGACGCCAGCATGATCAGCATGGGCGCGGTGCCCGAGCAGCAGTTCTCGACATTGATTCCGTGGATGGTCGAGAAGTTCGGCAAGAAGGTCTATGTCATCGCCGCCGATTACAATTTCGGTCAGATCTCGGCGGAGTGGAACCGCAAGATCATGAAGGACCTCGGCGGCGAGGTCGTCGGCGAGGAGTTCATCCCGCTGGGGGTGTCGCAGTTCGCGCAAACCATCCAGAACATCCAGAAGGCGAAGCCGGACTGGCTGCTGACGATCAATGTCGGCGCCGCCCAGGATTCATTCTTCGAACAGGCGGCCGCGGCCAACCTCAACCTGCCGATGGGCTCGTCGATCAAGGTCATGCTCGGCTTCGAGCACAAGCGGTTCAAGCCGCCGGCGCTCAACAACATGCACGCGACCGCGAACTGGTTCGAGGAGATCGACACGCCCGAGGCCAACGAGTTCAAGAAGCGATGGCACGCGAAATTCCCCGACGAGCTCTACATCAACGACATGGGGTACAACGCCTATAACGCGCTCTACATGTACAAGGCGCTTGTCGAGAAGGCGAAGTCGATCAAGCTCGAGGACATGCGCAAGGTCATCGCCACCGGCGATGCGTGTATCGATGCTCCCGAAGGCAAGGTCTGCATCGATCCCAAGAGCCAGCACACGTCTCACCGCATGCGCCTGATTTCGGTTGGGCCAAAGCACGAGGTGAAGGTCGAGAAGGACTACGGCACGATCCAGCCCTACTGGCTCGGCGAGATCGGCTGCGATCTGACCAAGAAGAACGACAAGGATCAGTACACGCCGAGCCATCTTCCCAAGAAGTCGTGATGTTCGGGCACGGATCTTGCTCGTGTTGAATCTCTCGTTCTCGAACAAGACCGGCGCCGCAACGACGCGGCGCCGGGAGCGGTGGGGGTGCCAAGATGTCGGCTGAAGTGTTCTCGGTATTCTACCAGTTCGCCGATGTGTTCGCGTTCCTCATTCTCTCTGCGGCGGGTCTTGCCATCGTGTTCGGCATGATGGGCGTCATCAACATGGCGCATGGCGAGTTCATCATGTGCGGCGCCTATGTCACCGTTGGCCTCGTGAATCTCGGCGTGCCGCTCCCGATCGCACAGATCCTGGCCGCGGTGACGGCGGGTCTCATCGGGGTCCTCGTCGAGTTCCTGGTCGTGCGGCGCTTTTACAAGCGGCCGCTGGATTCGCTGCTCGCGACCTGGGGACTCAGCCTCATCGTGACGCAATCGATGCTCTTGATCGTCGGCTCCGCCGTGCGCGGCATCGGTACGCCCGAGGGAAGTTTTGCGGTCGGTGGCTACACGTTCTCGACCTATCGCCTCGTGCTGTTCGGTTGCGCGGTGGCTGTCCTCGCCGGTCTCTACGTCATCTTCATGAAGACGCGGTTCGGCGTGATCGCCCGCGCCACCATGCAGAACGCCGCGATGGCGAAGGCGCTCGGCGCGCGCACCGGCCGTATCTATGCCATCAGCTTCGGGATCGGCACCGGCCTCGCCGGGCTTTGCGGGGCGCTGTACGCGCCGACCATGACGCTGATTCCGACCATGGGGGCGACGTTCGTGGTCGAGAGTTTCGTCACCGTCGTGATCGGCGGCGCCAACGTGCTGCTCGGAACGGCGCCGGCGGCGGTGTTCCTGGCGATGATCCGGATGGCGCTGAACGCGAGCTACGGCCAGATCATCGGGCAGATCGGCATGCTGGTGGCCGTCATCCTGATCATCCGCGTGCTGCCCGAAGGTCTCTCCAGCGTGCTGGTTCGTCGTGGGCGCTAGGAGGAAACGTTAATGTTCAAGCTGCTGGAAGGCCCACAAACGCTCGGACGGGGCAGGATGTTCTGGGCCTGCTTCCTCGTCGTGCTCGCGGGCGCGCTGGCCTACCCGCTTTTTGCGGACTCATACGATGTCGGCAATTTCGCCTACTTCCTGATCTGGATCTTCATGGCGCTCGGCCTCTGCCTGATGTGGGGCTATGGCGGGATGCTCTCGTTCGGCCAGACTCTGTTCTTCGGCATTGCCGGTTACGGATACGGCGTGCTCGCGATCAACATGGGCGGCGGCACCGCGACGATCGCCGCGCTCGTGCTCTCCGTGGTGCTCGCGATGATGGCGGCGGGCATCCTCGGCTACTTCATGATCTGGGGCGGCATCAACGGCATCTTCTTCGGCATCGTGACGCTGTCCGCAACGCTGGTGCTGGCCTTCTTCCTCGGCCAGACGGCCGGGCCGGAATGGCATATCGGTCCCGCCCGGCTGAACGGCTTCAACGGCATGAAGGGCATGGATCCGCTGACGGTGGGTGACTTCTACATCGAGGGATCGGCGCTCTACTACGTCATGGTCGCGCTGATCGTGATCGTCTATCTCGCGCTGCGGATGCTGGTGAATTCGGGGATCGGCAACGTCATCGTGGCGACGCGCGAAAATCCGCAGCGCGCGGAAATGCTGGGCTATGACGTCCGTAAATATCAGCTGCTGACCTTCGTGATCGGCAGCGGCCTCGCCGGGCTGAGCGGCGCGCTGTACACGTCCTGGGGGCAGTTCATCACGCCATCCAGCATCGGCCTGCCGGCTGCCGCGATGCCGATCGTATGGGTCGCTTTCTCCGGGCGCAGCGATCTGACTGCGACGCTGATCGGTTCGTTCCTTCTCCTGTTCGGCTTTCAGACCATCACCGTCTACAGCCAGCAGGCGGCGCTCGTGCTGATGGGGGCGCTGCTGCTCGCCACGGTGATGCTGGCGCCGCAGGGTTTCGTGCTCGGCATCGGCAAGCTTGTTGCGGACTGGTTGCGCGGACGACGTCGCGGTGACGGTGACGTCGTCGCGGAGGCCGGTCGCTTGCAGTCGGAAGAGTCCTGATCAATGGCGCTGGTCGAAGTCAAAGGCGTATCCAAACGGTTCGGCGGATTGACCGCGGTCTCCGGCGTCGACCTCACGGTCAACGCCGGTGAGATCCACTGCCTGATCGGTCCCAATGGCGCCGGCAAGAGCACGCTGTTCAAGCTGATCGTGGGTCTCTACCCCCCGACCGAGGGCAGCATCCTGTTCGACACCGTCGACATCACCAAGGAGCGTCCCTATGCGCGCGTGCAGAGGGGCATGAGCATCAAGATGCAAGCACCGAGCGTGTTCAAGGAGTTGCCGGTCCGGCAGAACATCCAGACTGCCCTCCAGGAACGATTGTCCGGCGCGGAACGTATCGCAGAGGAAGACCGGCTGCTGACGCTGTTCAACCTCGCACCGGACAGCGACAAGCTCGCGGGCGCGCTGTCGCATGGCCAGCAGCAATGGCTCGAGATCGGGATGGCGCTGGCGCTGAAGCCGCAGCTTCTGCTGCTGGACGAGCCGACGGCCGGCATGTCGCCAGAGGAAACCTTCAAGACCGGCGAGCTGATCAAGTCGTTCAATGCCGAAGGCATGACCGTGCTCGTCGTGGAGCATGACATGGCCTTCGTCCGCCAGGTCGCCCAGCGCGTCACGGTGCTGCATCTCGGCAAAATCTTCGCGCGCGGCGATCTCGAAAGCATCTTGCAAGACGAGAAGGTCGCGGAAATCTATCTCGGTAAGACCCATGCTCACTAAGCCCGCTTCTGCAGACCGGATCTTGGACGTATCGGAATTATGGGCCGGATATGGCGCGACGCCCATCCTGCAGGGTGTCACCATGTCGGTCGCGCGAGCCGAGATCGTCGGCGTGATCGGCCGCAATGGTGTCGGGAAATCGACCCTGATGCGATGCCTGATCGGCCTGCTGCAGACGTGGCGCGGCACGATCCGTTTCATGGAGCAGGATGTCACCGCGCTGGAGGCCGATGCACGGGCGCGGGCCGGCTTCGGCTACATCCCGCAAGGGCGCGACGTGTTTCCGCAGATGACCGTCGAGGAAAATCTTCAGGTCGGAGAGCTGATCGGCGGCCCCGGCGGCAAGAAGCTGCCGGAGCTGGTCTACGAGTATTTTCCGCGACTGAAGGAACGCCGCCGGCAGGCCGCCGGCACCATGTCGGGCGGCGAGCAGCAGCAGCTCGCCATCGGCCGGGCGCTGATCGGCAATCCGTCACTCATGATCCTGGACGAGCCGTCCGAGGGCATCCAGCCGTCGATCGTCCAGCACATCTGCGAGGCGCTGCAGTCGTTCCGCAACGAGCTCGGAACCACCATCATTTTCGTCGAGCAGAACCTCGACACGATCCTGGCAATCGCCGAGCGCTGCTACATCATGGAGAAGGGCAAGATCACGCGGTCGCTGGCGGGCGGCGAGGTCAACGAGGACAATGTTCGCGAGCAGCTCCTGCTCTGAACCAGAGCATCGGATTTTTTCAAGTCGTCGATAGGGAGGGAATGGACATGGATCTAGGACTCAAGGGAGCAAGGGTTCTCGTCACCGGCAGCACCAAGGGCATCGGCAGGGCGATCGCCGACACGTTCGCGGCCGAGGGCGCCAATGTCGGCATCTGCGCGCGTCACCAGGCCGATGTCGACAGCGCGGTCACCGCGATCAAGGCGAAGGGCGTCGCCGCGTTCGGCAGCTCGGTCGACGTCTCCAACGGCCCGGCACTGAAGGCCTGGGTGGAGGATATGGCCTCAAAGCTCGGCGGCATCGACATTGTCGTCGCCAATGTCAGCGCATTGTCGATCGGGCAGGACGAGGAGAGCTGGGAGAAGGAGTTCTCCACTGACATGATGGGCACTGTGCGGTTGGTCAACGCGGCGATGCCATATCTGGAGAAGAGCGAGGCCGCCGCGATCGTCACCATTTCCAGCGTGTCGGGCCGCGAGGTCGATTTCGCCAGCGGCCCCTATGGCACGTTCAAGGCCGCGATCATCCACTACACCCAAGGGCTCGCATTCCAGCTTGCCGGAAAAGGCATCCGGGCCAACTCGGTCTCGCCCGGCAACACCTATTTCGAGGGTGGGGTCTGGCACCAGATCAAGGACGGCAATCCCGAGCTGTACAAGAGTGCGCTTGCGCTGAACCCGACCGGCCGCATGGGCACGCCGCAGGAAATGGCGAACGGTGCGGTGTTTCTTGCAAGCAGGGCTGCAAGCTTCATCACGGGGACCAACCTCGTGGTCGATGGCGCGCTCACGCGCGGCGTGCAGTTCTAGGCGCATCGCGAGCCGCGCAGTCACCAGACCGCGCCCGTTGGGGCGCCGGTTGGTGAAGCCGTTTCCGACAACAACAGGGCTGTCAGATGTCAGCAGATCCAATCCACTACAAGTCGATCACCGAACTTTCCGAGCTGTTCCGCCGGGGTGAGCTGCTGCCGTCGAAGGTGACGGAGGCCATGCTGAGCCGGATCGAGAAGCTCGACGGCAGATTTCATGGCTACGCCCTCGTCCTTGCCGAGCGCGCCATGGCTCGGGCGAAGGTTTGTGACGCCGAGCTCGCGAAAGGGATCTGGCGCGGGCCGCTGCACGGCGTGCCGATCGGGCTGAAGGATCTCTGTTACACCACCTTCGCGCCGACGGCGGGCGGCACCACGATCCACGCCAGGTTTGTACCATCGTTCAATGCGACGATCGTGGATCGGCTCGAACTCGCTGGCGCCGTCACGCTTGGCAAGCTGAAGATGACCGAGGGGGCGTATACCAGCCATCATCCGAACGATCAGGCGCCGCTCAATCCCTGGAATGTCGACTACTGGGTCGGCTCCTCCTCCAGCGGATCGGGCGTGGCGACCTCGGCTGGGCTCTGCTTCGGTTCGATCGGCAGCGACACGGGTGGCTCGATCCGGTTTCCGTCCGCGACCTGCGGGCTGACAGGGATCAAGCCGACCTGGGGACGCGTGAGCCGTCACGGCGTCTTTCCGCTGGCGGACTCGCTCGACCATGTCGGGCCGATGTGCCGGAGCGCAGCCGATGCGGCCGCCATGCTCGGCGTGATCGCGGGAGCGGATGTCAATGACCCGACGGCGCTGCAGGCGCCGGTGCCGAACTATCTGGCCGGGATCGGAGGCGGCGTTCGAGGCCTGCGGATCGGCGTGGACCGCAGCTATACCCAGGATGGGATCGATCCGCAGGTGGTCGCCGCGCTGCTGGAGGCCGAGCGGACACTTGCGGCGCTGGGGGCCGATATCCGCGAGGTCAGATTTCCGGCCTACGAGAAGCTTGTCAGCATGTGGATCCCGATGTGCTCGATCGAAACCGCGGAAGCGCATCTCGAGACCTATCCGTCTCGAAAGTCGGAATACGGCCCCGATCTGGCGCAACTGATCGAGCAGGGCAGGTCAATGAGCGGCCTCGAGATCGCGCAGATCCATCATGAGCGCCTGAAGTTCTGCGGCGGCCTCTCCGCGCTGTTCGGTGACGTCGACCTGCTGCTGATTCCCACCATGCCCGTGCCGATCCCGACGCTGACCAAGATGGGCGAATACGGCGCCGACCCGAGTGTGCTGCTCAGTATCCTGCGCTTCACCGCGGTGTTCGACTTCTCCGGCAGCCCGACGATCACGCTGCCGAACGGCATGGCGTCGGACGGCCTGCCGCTCAGCATGCAGCTGGTCGGCCCCCATCTGTCCGAAGATGTGCTTGCCCGCGCTGGTCATGCCTTCCAGTCGGTAACGGACTGGCATACCCGGCGCGCGCCCATCGATTGAACGGAGTCACGGATCGATATTGGACATGCGAAGATCCGCTGGAGGATTGCTCAACGGCATCTGTCTGGGACCAGTCCTCGGGCTGCATCGATCTCGAGCCATTCTTCTCGGGGCCGACGAGTTGACCGAGTATGCTCCTGGTGAATCAATCCTCTCGACGGCACGGCTCTGCCTCATGGCCACGCGAGGTCGGCAG
Organism: Bradyrhizobium sp. SZCCT0148; assembly: GCF_018129985.1. Lineage (GTDB taxonomy): Bacteria > Pseudomonadota > Alphaproteobacteria > Rhizobiales > Xanthobacteraceae > Bradyrhizobium > Bradyrhizobium japonicum_H. Next base: position 5,431 of record NZ_JAFCKT010000008.1, on the reverse strand, counting down.
GCTCAGAATCGCTCCGGCCGCACCACCTGAACGTCGCTGACGGAAACGAGGCCCACCTGCCGGGCAACGATGGCGAAGACGACCTGCAGCAAATCGTCCAGCCGGGCCGCATCGACGATACACCATAGTGCGAACATCCCGGCGGCATCGCCGATCTGGCCGTCCGCTTCCCATCGACCGGCTCGGCCGCGCCCGCCGGCGAGCGGAGCCACGGAGTAGCCACTCACGCCCGTGCGCTCGAGTTCGTCGGTCAGTCGCTTCAGCACAGCCCGTTCGATCAGGATTTCAATCCGCTTCTTGGCAAACATCTGCATGCTGTCCTCATCGCGCGATCATCTGAGCGGCAGCAATGTAGAGCGGGATGCCGACGATCAGGTTGAATGGAAATGTCAGGCCGAGCGAAAGCGTCAGAGCGATGGCCGGGTTCGCCGCGGGCAGGGCAAGCCGCATCGCGGCCGGGACCGCGATGTAGGAAGCCGATGCCCCGAGCGTCATCAGGATCGCGGTGCTGCCTGCCGATAGGCCGATGAGCCAGGCGAACAGTGCCGCGAAGGCTGCGCCGATGAGCGGCATCACCCAGGCAAACCCTGCCACGGCGGGAGAGAGCGATCTCCAGCCGTCCCGCAGTCCACGCCCGGCGATCAGGCCCATGTCGAGCAGGAAGACGCAGAGGAAGCCGGGGAATGCATCCAGCAGGAAAGGCTTGAGCGAACTCATGCCGCGCTCACCCGTGATGCAACCGACCACAAAGGCGCCGAGCAGGGCAACGATCGAGCCGTTCAGTGCGATCTCGCGCAGGAAATTTCCGGACAATTCGCCTTTTGCGCGGCCTTGCCCGCTGCGCGCGATCACGAGCGCCGTGAAGATCGCCGGCGTCTCCATCGCGGCCGCGACCGCGATCATGTAACCGTCATAGGGCAGCGCGAGCTGGGTGAGCGCGCCCGTGATGGCAACGAACGTCACGGCCGATATCGATCCATAGTGACCGGCCACGGCGGCAGCGTTGACGTGGTCCAGCCCCGCACCGTAGCGCAGCAAGGCGTAGGCGATGAACGGCAAGCCGGCCGACAACACGATGCCGGCCACGATGGCCAGCGCCAGCTCCGACGTCACGCCCTGATGGGCGACTTCCGCACCGCCCCTGAAGCCGATCGAGATCAGGAGATAGAGCGAGAGAAAGCGTGCAATTGCCTCCGGCACGGAGAGGTCTGAGCGGCCAAGCGAGGCGCCGAGACCCATGCCGAAGAACAGCACCGCAGGTGACACGAGATTTTGGACGGCGAGCGCGAGCAAGGGACCTCCATCGGGCTGGAAAGAGTGGTGGCTGCATAGCTTTTCGCTGGCATTTGACAAAATTGATTGTATCAAGGGTCATCATTGAAAAAGGCAATGATGATGCCCCGTTCGCGCCTGAACCTCGATATCGACCTCATCCGGTCCTTCGTGACGATCGTTTCGCTGGGCAACTTCACGCGCGCCGCGCAGGCGCTCGGATTGCAGCAGTCGACGATATCCCTGCAGATCCGCCGGCTCGAGCAATTGGTCGGTGGCAAGCTGCTCGAAAGGTCGCCGCAAGCGGTCGCGTTGACCGCGGAAGGCGACACGTTCTTCGAATATGCGCGGCGCATGCTGGATCTGAATGACGAAATGGTTGCGCGCATCCGGGAGCCTGCGATGCGTGGCCTCGTTCGCCTTGGTGCGCCCGAGGATTTCGCGACCCGCCATCTTCCCGACGTACTCGCCCGGTTTGCCCACGCCTATCCTCAGGTCGACCTCGAAGTGACCTGCGATCTGACGATGAATCTCATCGAGCGCTTTCGCAAGGGTGCCTTCGATCTGGCGCTGATCAAGCGCGAGCGGTCGATTGAGATCCACGGCACGCGGGTGTGGCGCGAGCCGCTGGTCTGGGTGACGGGTGGTGTCGATCTCAGACAAGGCGTCCTGCCGCTGGCAGTCTCGCCAAAACCCTGCGTCTACCGGAAACGCGCAACCGAGGCGCTCGATCGTGCCAAGCGATCGTGGCGGGTCGCCTACACCTGCGGATCGCTGGCCGGAACGCTCGCCGCCGTCCGCGCCCGGCTTGGCGTCACGGTGCTTCCCAAGGACATGGTACCTCCCGATCTTCACGTCGTGGACGGAAAGCCGATGCCTGACCTCAAGGACACGGAGATCGCGATTCTGGAGCGCGACCGTCTCCCGCTGCCCGCGCAGCGGCTCAAGGACTTCGTGATCAAGACCCTGAGCTGAATCCGTCCCGAGGCACCGTCAAGAGCCTGAATTCGCACGGCACCGCGGCGCGGCTCGACGACGCGGGTACGGCGATGACCGCGGCTTTCCGAGCCGTTGCCTCGCCGAGACAATCCGACCCAGGTGGATATTTGAACCGGCCGGTGATCCAGCCGTCGCGGCCCTTCGTTTCGTGGGAGTCGATCGTAACTGATCGGACGATGGATGCGCGGTATCGCGTGCACCCATCGCTCGGCATGCATGAAACACACCTGGAGAATTTGATGACGCCCGCAATTCGCTCGTTCGTGGCCGGAGCGGCCATGGTCGCCGGCCTGCTTGGTCCTTCCGTCGCGCGCGCCGCCGACATCGTGGACACCGCGGTTTCCGCCGGTTCGTTCACCACGCTGGTGACGGCCGTGAAAGCCGCCGGTCTCGTGAAGACGCTCAAGGGCAAGGGCCCGTTCACGGTGTTTGCGCCTAACGACGCGGCCTTCGCCAAGTTGCCGCCCGGAACGGTTGAATCGCTGTTGAAAAACAAGTCCAAGCTCGCGGCAATTCTGAAGTATCACGTCGTTCCGGGGCGCGTGAAGGCCGCCGATGTCGCCGGCAAGTCGCTCAATGTGGCGACCGTTCAGGGGCAGACCGTCGCCGTCGACGGAAGCCTCGGCGTCCGCGTCAACGATGCGCGCGTCATCCAGCCGGACATCGAAGCGTCCAACGGTGTCATTCACGTCATCGATACGGTGCTGCTGCCGCCGGCGCGCGCGAAGAAGATGCACCACTAGGACGGTCCTTGACCGCGCACCTGGCCGCTACGGCGGCCGGGTGTCGTGCCTGACCGCTTGCTGCGCTGCGGATGCCGCCGCTCGCGCGAAGGGGCTTACCGTCGCGCCACCAGGACGCCCGCCATGAACGCCACCATCAACGCCGGCAGCGGGGCGTCGCGTACCATGCGGCGCACGATGTCCGGCCAGTGCTGCTCGGAGGATCGCCCCTGTGATCGCAAATCACCTGAAGGCTCGATGCCCCAGTGTGACGCGAGCTCGGCGATCTCGCTTTGCGCCAGACGCACATCGTCGCGGACGCGGTAGATTGCGGTCCCGGAGCGGTCGCGCGGCGCCAGCAACATCAGCGTGGTCACGGCCGTGCGCAGCGTCATCTCGCCATAGCCTTGCAGCCGCACCTGCTCTTCGGGGTCGGACGTCATGCCAAATTCCTCACTGCGCCAACTTCTTCACAACGCCAAAGTCTCATAACGCAAAGTGGCGCGCAAAAGCGAAAGCTGCCGTCGCGCACAGGACCAGCGTGGACACCGCGCCGGCCACGCCGCGCACGAGATCGGCTCGCGTCAGGTGCCTGGTCATGATCATGCTCCATGCTCTGCATGGGCAATGGCGGCGGCGGAACTTGGTTCCTTCGCGCGTTGCGAGTCGGCGGGCGCCTTCTACTTCCGTAGCAACTCGCTCAAGGCCGCCGTCGCCTCGGCGCAGCGGATGTCGTCGATCTCGCGCGACAGGTTGAGCGCACTCGCTCTCAGTTCTTCCAGCCTCCAGCTATCCGGATGCTGGCTTTCAAGCTGACCGAGACGCTTGTTCAGATCGTCCAGTCTCGACTGGAGCTGCCCGATGCTGGCGTCCCCATTCACTTTCCAAACGCGTTGTGCACGCATCGTCGTTCCCCTGCTAGTCTCACGGCCTTGTGAGAGCGGTTCGTGGCCGGAATGGGAGTTTGTTTTGTCCGGCTTCAGATCGTGGGGAACCGTTGCAGATTGGCAACGAAGTCCCTGGATGTGTCGCGAGCCATTGCGCGGCGCCGCACGATAATACCCGCAGGCATGGAATTTGATTGGGCCTCAGCAGGATGGCGGGCCGAGGTGGCCTGTGCGTGCGTGGCGCTGCTCGATAGGCTCGGGCCCGACGCACTCCGAAAACGAAGGAATCAGGCGTGACGAGATTTGTGACCATCGCGGCCGGCCAGCTCGGCCCCATCGCCAGGACCGAGAGCAGGACCGAAGTCGTGACCCGCCTGTTGGCTTTGATGCGCGAGGCGAAGGCGTGCGGCTGCGACCTGATCGTGTATCCCGAGCTCGCACTGACGACGTTTTTTCCGCGCTGGTATTTCGAAGATCAGGCGGAGATCGACAGTTTCTTCGAGCGCGAGATGCCGGGGCCGGAGACGCGAGCCCTCTTCGATCTCGCGCGCGAGCTCGGGGTCGGCTTCTGTCTCGGCTATGCCGAGCTGGCGGTCGAGGATGGAATTGTCCGGCGCTACAACACGTCCATTCTGGTCGACAAGAGCGGCGCGATCGTCGCCCGATATCGCAAGGTTCACCTGCCCGGCCATGCCGAGCACGAGCCCTGGCGGAAATTTCAGCATCTGGAAAAGCGCTATTTCGAGCCGGGCAACGGCTTCGGCGTCGTCGATGCCTTCGGCGGCGTGATGGGTATGGCGATCTGCAATGACCGCCGCTGGAGCGAGACCTACCGTGTCTTGGGCCTGCAGGGGGCCGAGATGGTGATGATCGGGTACAACACGCCGGTGCACAATCCGCCCGCGCCCGAGCATGACGATCTCTCGCTGTTCCACAACCATCTGGTGATGCAGGCCGGCGCTTATCAGAACGGCACCTTCGTGGTCGGCGTCGCCAAGGCCGGCGTCGAGGAGGGCGTCGACCACATCGGCGGCAGCTGCGTCATCGCGCCCTCGGGCGAGATCATCGCGAGATGCACGACCAAGGGCGACGAGATCGCCCTGGCGCGCTGCGATCTCGACCTCTGCAACTCCTACAAGCGCACCACCTTCAATTTCGACGTTCACCGCCAGCCACACGCTTACGGGATGATCGTGGAACGTAAGGGCGTGACGACGATGGCGGATGGAACGGCGGTGCCGCCGAAGCGGTCACTCGTGTAGCCCGGGTGAACGCAGCGATACCGTGACAGTGCCTGTCGAGATCCCTGATGTCGCTGCGCTCATCCGCGCTAGACCCTTGCCTGTGTCGCGCGCTGTCAATCCACGTGCGCGAAAATATTCCACTTTACCGAAATTCGGTTTCGGCGTATGTGTCGCCCATCCCGGCTCACCCAGGAGGGGCGACGTGAAGTCGTCACGTTCGCGAGCTGGGCTTGCGGTGGACGCGGCAGCGTCGGCACGAGAGGCGCGGGCAGGGCGGGTAGTCCCTGTGAGCCCGAGGCCACGTGCG
>NZ_JAFCKT010000007.1 GCF_018129985.1 Bradyrhizobium sp. SZCCT0148 | reverse complement strand
GGCAACAGCACCGTCTATCTCGGCACCGCCGGCACGCCGGCTGCGACCGTCAACGACCTGTTGAGCGCGATCGATCTGGCCAGCGGCGTCAAGACGGTGTCCATCAGTTCGGGTGCCGCGACCTTGGCCACGAGCGCCGGCCAGACCGCCTCGAGCGTCGCTGCGAGCGCTGTCACGCTGAAGAGCTCGACGGGTGCTGATCTCAGCGTCACCGGCAAGGCCGATCTGCTCAATGCTCTCGGTCTGACGTCGGCCGTCGGCGGCGGCAACGCCACCGTCAGCGCCACCCGCACCACCAGCTCGGCTTCGCTGGGTGCGACGATTGCGGACGGCTCGACGCTGAACGTCGACGGTCACGTCATCACCTTCAAGAACGCCCCGATCCCGGGTTCGACCGGTGCTCCGAGTGTTCCGAGCGGGTTCGGCGCGAGCGGCAACGTCCTCACCGACGGCGCCGGCAACTCGACGGTCTACCTGCAGGGCGGTACGGTCAACGACGTGCTGAAGGCGATCGACCTCGCCACCGGCGTCCAGACCGCTACGGTCAACGCCAACGGCACCGCGACGCTTGCGACCGCCACCGGCCAGACCAACTCGTCGATCAACGCCTCCGGCCAGCTCAAGATCTCGACCGGCGTCAACGCCGATCTGTCGGTCACGGGCACAGGCAACGCGCTGAACGTGCTCGGCCTTGCCGGCAACACCGGTACGGCAACCGCTTTCACGGCGGCTCGCACCTCCGGCGTCGGCGGCATCTCCGGCAAGACCTTGACCTTCTCCTCCTTCAACGGCGGCACGGCGGTCAATGTCACGTTCGGCGACGGCACCAACGGCACGGTCAAGACGCTCGATCAGCTCAATACCAAGCTGCAGGCCAACAACCTGACGGCAACGATCGACGCCAACGGCCTGCTGACGGTCTCGACCACCAACGACTACGCGTCCTCGACCATCGGTTCGAGCGCCGCGGGTGGTTCGATCGGCGGTACGCTGACCTCGTCGCTGACCTTCTCGACGGCTTCCACCCCCGTCCAGGATACGGTTGCACAGACCTCCCGTGCCAACCTGGTCAACCAGTACAACAACATCCTGAACCAGATCGACACGACCTCGCAGGACTCCTCGTTCAACGGTGTCAACCTCTTGAACGGTGACCAGCTCAAGCTGGTGTTCGACGAGACCGGCAAGTCGAACCTGAGCATCACGGGCGTGACCTACAACTCCAAGGGTCTGGGCCTCGCTGCGCTGACCAGCGGTGTCGACTTCATCGACAACGCTGCCACCAACAAGGTGCTGTCGAACCTGAACGCCGCGTCGAGCACGCTGCGCTCGGAAGCGTCGAGCCTCGGTTCGAACCTCTCGGTGGTGCAGGTTCGTCAGGACTTCAACAAGAGCCTGATCAACGTGCTGCAGACCGGTTCGTCCAACCTGACGCTGGCCGACACCAACACCGAAGCGGCCAACAGCCAGGCGCTGTCGACCCGCCAGTCCATCGCGGTCTCCGCGCTGTCGCTGGCCAACCAGTCGCAGCAGAGCGTGCTGCAGCTGCTCCGCTAAGTCGCGGACCACATCGCAAGCAAGATCAGGCGGCGGGGCTTCGGCCCCGCCGCTTTCGTTTTTTGCGCTGGCATCAGAATGCCGCCGGAGAGATGGGAATGACGCAATCGAATGCAGCCAATTGCTCACTCTGAGTTATGGTTGACAAGTCGCAAACGCTTCGTCGCTGCACCGAAAAGCGTCATGCTTTCATGACGATATAAGCGGGCACGTTTTTGCTGCGAACGTGCGTATGGTGAATCCGGCCAAAGCCTGCCGCGACACGCTTCATGCTTTGTTAGCCGTCTGCGTTCACCGTCCCGGCATCGATTAATCCTAATCGAAGTTAGTTGCGTTGCGTACCAGAAGGGTAACACTCAATGTCCGGTATTGTTCTCTCCTCGTCGGTTCGTCAGAACCTGCTGTCCCTCCAGTCCACCGCTGATCTTCTCGCCACCACCCAAAGCCGTCTGTCGACCGGCAAGAGCGTCAACTCGGCCCTGGACAATCCCACCAACTTCTTCACCGCCCAGTCGCTCGACAACCGTGCCAGCGACATCAACAACCTGCTCGACGGCATCGCCAACGGCGTGCAGGTGCTGCAGGCCGCCAACACCGGCATCACCTCGCTGCAGAAGCTGATCGACTCCGCGAAGTCGATCGCCAACCAGGCGCTGCAGACCACCGTCGGTTACTCCACCAAGTCGAACGTCTCGACCACCATCTCGGGTGCGACGGCGGCCGACCTGCGCGGCACCACCTCGTACGCCAGTGCGACTGCGAGCAGCAACGTGCTGTTCAGCGGCGCGGCCGGCGGCACCACCGCGGCGAGCGGCACCACGACGCTCGGCGCCACCATCGGCTCCTTCACCGGCACCACCGCAACGACCGGCGCCGGCGGCACCACGGCCCTGACCGGCACCATCACCCTGATCGCCACCAACGGCACCACCGCGACCGGCCTTGCCGGCGTGGCCCAGCCGGCTGACGGCGACACGCTGACGGTGAACGGCAAGACCATCACCTTCCGCAGCGGTACGGCTCCGGCGACAACCGCCGTTCCGACCGGTTCGGGCGTCAGCGGCAACCTCGTCACCGACGGCAACGGCAACAGCACCGTCTATCTCGGCACCGCCGGCACGCCGGCTGCGACCGTCAACGACCTGTTGAGCGCGATCGATCTCGCCAGCGGCGTCAAGACGGTGTCCATCAGTTCGGGTGCCGCGACACTCGCGACCAGCGCCAACCAGACAGCCTCGAGTGTCGCTGCGAGCGCAGTCACGCTGAAGAGCTCGACGGGTGCTGATCTGAGCGTCACCGGCAAGGCCGACTTGCTCAATGCTCTCGGTCTAAGCACGGCTGTCGGCGGCGGCAACGCTACCGTCAACGTCAACCGGACCTCGAGCTCGTCCTCGCTGGGTGCGACGATTACGGACGGCTCGACGCTGAACGTCGACGGTCACGTCATCACCTTCAAGAACGCGCCGATCCCGGGTTCGACCGGTGCTCCGAGCGTTCCGAGCGGGTTCGGTGCGAGCGGCAACGTCCTCACCGACGGCGCCGGCAACTCGACGGTCTACCTGCAGGGCGGTACGGTCAACGACGTGCTGAAGGCGATCGACCTCGCCACCGGCGTCCAGACCGCGACGGTCAACGCCAACGGCACCGCGACGCTTGCGACGGCCTCCGGCCAGACCAACTCGTCGATCAACGCCTCCGGCCAGCTCAAGATCTCGACCGGCGTCAACGCCGATCTGTCGGTTACGGGCACAGGCAATGCGTTGAACGTGCTAGGCTTCGCCGGCAACACCGGGACCTCGACCGCGTTCACCGCGGCGCGCACCTCGGGCGTTGGCGGCCTCACCGGCAAGACCTTGACCTTCTCCTCCTTCAATGGCGGCACGGCGGTCAACGTCACCTTCGGCGACGGCACCAACGGCACGGTCAAGACGCTCGATCAGTTGAACTCGAAGCTTCAGGCCAACAACCTGACGGCGACGATCGACGCCAACGGCCTGCTGACGGTCTCGACCACCAACGACTACGCGTCCTCGACGATCGGATCGACCGCCGCTGGCGGTGCGATCGGCGGCACGCTGACCACGGCGCTGACATTCTCGACGGCTTCCAGCCCCGTCCAGGACACGGTTGCACAGACCTCCCGTGCCAACCTGGTCAACCAGTACAACAACATCCTCCAGCAGATCGACTCGACGGCCCAGGACTCCTCGTTCAACGGCGTCAACCTGCTGAACGGTGACCAGCTCAAGCTGGTGTTCGACGAGACTGCGAAATCGAGCCTCAGCATCACCGGCGTGACCTACAACTCGAAGGGTCTGGGCCTCGCTGCGCTGACCAGCGGTGTCGACTTCATCGACAACGCTGCCACCAACAAGGTGCTGACCAACCTCAACTCGGCATCCAGCACGCTGCGCTCGGAAGCTTCGGCTCTGGGCTCGAACCTCACGATCGTGCAGGTTCGTCAGGACTTCAACAAGAACCTGATCAACGTGCTGCAGACCGGTTCGTCCAACCTGACGCTGGCCGACACCAACGTCGAAGCGGCCAACAGCCAGGCGCTGTCGACCCGCCAGTCCATCGCGGTCTCCGCGCTGTCGCTGGCCAACCAGTCGCAGCAGAGCGTGCTGCAGCTGCTCCGCTAAATCGCGGACCGCATCGCAAGCAAGATCAGGCGGCGGGGCTTCGGCCCCGCCGCTTTCTTTTTGGCTGAACGCGAGTGAGCGAAGGGCAGGGGTGCTTGAAAAAGTAACCATCAAAAGTAACCAGCGGTTATGGTTAATGGAGCGTAAGCGCCGGGAATTTCCAATGATTTCAGAGAGATTGCGAACTGTGGAAGGACTCTCGGCGCGGTTATGGTGAACCGGCGCTTAAGGTTGCGCACACGCGCTTCACCCTTTGTTAGCCATGTCACGGCACGCTTGGCTCGTCACTCGATCCAGAAGCGATCGAACGAAGACGCGTAAGCCAGAAGGGTAAAGAGTCATGTCCGGTATTGTTCTCTCTGCGTCGGTTCGCCAGAACCTCCTCTCTCTCCAGTCCACCGCCGATCTTCTCGCCACCACACAGAATCGTCTGTCGACCGGCAGAAGCGTCAACTCGGCGCTCGACAATCCCACCAACTTCTTCACCGCCCAGTCGCTCGACAACCGCGCCAGCGACATCAACAATCTGCTCGACGGCATCGCCAACGGCGTGCAGGTGCTGCAGGCCGCCAACACCGGCCTGACCTCGCTGCAGAAACTGATCGACTCCGCGAAGTCGATCGCCAACCAGGCGCTGCAGACCACGGTCGGCTACTCCACCAAGTCCAACGTCTCCACCACGATCGCCGGTGCGACCGCGGCTGACCTGCGTGGCACGACGAGCTTTGCCAGCGCCACCGCGAGCAGCAACGTGCTGTATAACGGGACGGCCGGCGGCACCACTGCGGCGAACGGCACCACGACGCTCGGCGCCACCATCGGCGTGTTCGCAAGCACTGGCGCAACGACCGGCGCGGCCGGTACGACGACCCTCGAAGGCACCATCACCCTGATCGCCACCAACGGCACGACGGCGACCGGCCTTGCCGGGGTGGCCCAGCCTGCCGACGGCGACACGCTGACGGTGAACGGCAAGACCATCACCTTCCGCAGCGGTTCAGCTCCGGCCTCGACGGCGGTTGCGTCCGGCTCGGGCGTCAGCGGCAACCTCGTCACCGATGGCAGCGGCAACACCACGGTCTATCTCGGCACCGCGGGCACCCCGGCTGCGACCGTCAACGATCTGTTGACCGCAATCGATTTGGCCAGCGGCGTCAAGACGGTGTCCATCAGCTCCGGTGCTGCGACGATCGCCACGAGCGTCGGCCAGACTGCCTCGACCGTTGCCGGCGGCGCCGTCACGCTGAGGAGTTCGACAGGCGCGGATCTGAGCGTCACCGGCAAGGCCGACCTGCTCAAGGCGCTCGCCCTGACCACGGCGACGGGTGCAGGCAACGCTAACATCGAGGTCAACCGGACAACGACCGCGGCCTCGCTGGGTGCGACGATTGCCGACGGTTCGACGTTGAACGTCGACGGTCACGTCATCACCTTCAAGAACGCGCCGGTGCCGGGTTCGACCGGTGCTCCCAGTGTTCCGAGCGGTTATGGCGCGAACGGCAACGTCATCACCGACGGCAACGGCAATTCGATCGTCTATCTGCAGGCCGGCACGGTCAACGACGTGCTGAAGGCGATCGATCTTGCCACCGGCGTGCAGACGGCGACCATCAACGCCAACGGCACCGCGACGCTTGCAACCGGCACCGGTCAGTCGAACTCGACGATCAACACCTCCGGTCAGCTCAAGATCTCGACCGGCATCAACGCCGATCTGTCGATCACCGGCACCGGCAATGCGCTGAACGTGTTCGGCCTCGCCGGAAACACCGGCAACGCAACGGCGTTTTCCGCCGCCCGCACGTCCGGCATCGGCGGCCTCAGCGGCAAGACCTTGACCTTCTCCTCCTTCAACGGCGGCACGGCGGTCAACGTCACCTTCGGCGACGGCACCAACGGCACGGTCAAGACGCTCGATCAGCTCAACTCGAAGCTTCAGGCCAACAACCTGTCCGCGACGATCGACGCCAACGGCCTGCTGACCATCACCGCCTCCAACGACTATGCGTCCTCGACGCTCGGCTCGACGACTGCCGGCGGCGCAATCGGCGGCACGCTCACCACGGCACTGACCTTCTCGACGGCTTCCAACCCCGTCCAGGATGCGGTCGCCCAGACGGCGCGTGCCAATCTGGTGTCCCAGTACAACAACATCCTGAACCAGATCGACACCACCTCGCAGGACTCCTCGTTCAACGGCGTCAACCTCTTGAACGGCGACCAGCTCAAGCTGGTGTTCGACGAGACCGGCAAGTCGAGCCTGAACATCACCGGTGTGACCTACAACTCGAAGGGTCTGGGCCTTGCCGCGCTGACGGTCGGCGTCGACTTCATCGACAACGCCGCGGCCAACAGGGTTTTGACCAACCTGAACGCCGCGTCGAGCACGCTGCGCTCGGAGGCCTCGGCCCTGGGCTCCAACCTCTCGGTCGTGCAGATCCGTCAGGACTTCAACAAGAACCTGATCAACGTGCTGCAAACCGGCTCGTCCAACCTGACTTTGGCCGACACCAACGTCGAGGCGGCCAACAGCCAGGCGCTGTCGACCCGCCAGTCCATCGCGGTCTCCGCGCTGTCGCTGGCCAACACCTCGCAGCAGAGCGTACTCCAGCTGCTCCGCTAAGTAGCTGAAATTACTAAATAAAACCGGGCGGCGGGGCCATTTGCCCCGCCGCCCTTTTTTGCGTTCCGAGAGGGCTAAAGGCGTTCACCAGCCATTAACCGTGTCTCTTAAACCGGCGTTAACCATACTTTAAAGGACAGCTCCTAAAACTGGACAAAAGCCCGCTTTCGAGACCGCGCGGCCGATTCGTATCCGGTTCAAGAGGAAGACTCGCCAATGTCCAACATCGTTCTCTCGGCGTCCGTTCGCCAGAACCTGTTGTCGCTGCAGTCGACGGCCGACTTGCTGGCCACGACGCAGGAGCGGCTGTCGACCGGCAAGAAGGTCAACACCGCGCTCGACAACCCCACCAACTTCTTCACGGCGCAGGGGCTGGACAACCGGGCGAGCGACATCAGCAACCTGCTGGACGGCATCAACAACGGTGTCCAGGTGCTGCAGGCCGCCAACACCGGCATCACCTCGCTGCAGAAACTGATCGACAGCGCCAAGTCGATCGCCAACCAGGCGCTGCAGACCACGGTCGGCTACTCCACCAAATCCAACGTCTCGACCACCATTCCCGGGGCGACCCCGGCCGATTTGCGCGGCACGACCTCCTATGCCAGCGCGACCGCGAAGAGCAACGTGCTCTATACCGGTGCAGCCGGTGGCGTGACCCCGGTCACCGGAACTGCCGCGCTTGGCGCCTCCCTCGGTTCGACCGCTGGGGCCTTCACCGGCACGGCGGTGACCGCGGCCGACGGCACCACCGCGCTGTCCGGCACCGCCACGCTGGTCGGCACCACCACCTCCACCACATTCAGCAGCGCGCCTGCGGACGGCGACACCATCACGGTGAACGGCAAGACCATCACCTTCCGCACCGGCGTTGCGCCGAGCACGCAGCCGACCGGCTGGGGCCTCGACGCCAGCGGGCACATCGCCACGGACGGCAACGGCAATTCGATCGTCTATGAAGGAACGCCGGCTGCCCCCGGGGCAACCATCAACGATGTCCTCAGTGCGATCGACCTCGCCAGCGGCGTCAAGACCGCGACGATCAGTGCGGGGGCGGCGACGATCGCGGTCAGCGGTGCGGCCGGTCCCGTCGGCACGCTGCAGGTCGCATCCTCCATCACGGCGGGCGCGACGACGCTGAAGAGCTCGACCGGCGCCGATCTGAGCGTGACCGGAAAGGCCGATTTCCTCAAGGCGCTTGGTCTCACCGCCGCGACCGGCGCCGGCAATGCCAACGTCACCGCGGCCCGCTCGACGACCGCCGGCTCGCTCGGCACTCTCGTTCAAGACGGCTCGACCCTGAACATCGACGGCCACACCATCACATTCAAGAATGCGCAGACGCCGCAATCGGCGGCGAGCGTGGCCACCGGCTATGGCGTCAACGGCAACGTCGTCACCGACGGCAACGGCAACTCGACCGTCTATATCCAGAGCGCGACGCTGACCGACCTGCTCAACGCGGTCGACCTCGCCACCGGCGTCAAGACCGCGAACATCTTCAACGGTGCGGCGACGCTGTCGACCACCGCGGGCCAGATTCCGTCCTCGGTCAACAGCAGCGGTCAGCTTGCGCTCTCCACCGGCATCAACTCCGATCTCTCGATCACCGGCACCGGCAACGCCCTCAGCGCGTTCGGCCTCAGCGGCAACACGGGAACGGCGACCGCCTTCACCGCGGCGCGCACCTCCGGCGTCGGCGGCGTCAGCGGCAAGACTCTGACCTTCTCCTCCTTCAACGGCGGCACGCCGGTGAACGTCACCTTCGGCGACGGCACCAACGGCACCGTCAAGACGCTCGACCAGCTCAATGTGCAGCTGCAGGCCAACCACCTGACGGCGACGATCGATGCCAACGGCGTGCTGACGGTCACCACCGTCAACGAATACGCGTCCTCGACGCTCGGCTCGACGGCCGCGGGCGGCGCGGTCGGCGGTACGCTCACCGGCGTGCTCGCCTTCACCACCGCGCAGCCGCCGGTTCAGGATCCCGTCGCGCAGACCGCGCGTTCGAGCCTGGTCAGCCAGTTCAACAACATCCTGGCGCAGATCGACACGACCTCGCAGGACTCGTCCTTCAACGGCATCAACCTGCTCAACGGCGACACGCTGAAGCTGGTCTTCAACGAGACCGGCAGCTCCACGCTCGGCATCAACGGCGTCGTGTTCAACGCGGCCGGCCTCGGCCTCAGCAATCTCGTTCCCGGCACGGACTTCATCGACAACGGCGCCACCAACAAGGTGCTGGCCAGCCTGAATGCCGCCTCGAGCAGGCTGCGCTCGGAAGGATCATCGCTGGGATCGAACCTCTCGATCGTGCAGGTGCGTCAGGACTTCTCCAAGAACCTGATCAACGTGCTGCAAACCGGCTCGTCCAATTTGACGCTGGCCGACACCAACGAGGAAGCGGCCAACAGCCAGGCGCTGTCGACCCGCCAGTCGATCGCGGTGTCCGCGCTCTCGCTGGCCAACCAGTCGCAACAGAGCGTGCTGCAGCTGCTCCGCTAATCTCGCAGCGCAAGATCGTCATACGAAATATCGCGGCGGGGCTAACGCTCCGCCGTTCTTTTTGAGGGAGATCGCTAAGACGAGATTAGCCGAGATCGACACGTATCACGCGAAGCGAATTTACTTCGCGCATGCATCGATCTAGCGTTGCGCTAACGAAGAACTCCGTGCCCCGTAATTGTCCGGAGTGCTTCCAAGCACAACACGTAAGCAAATCTTAAGCGGTGCTGCCTAGGGTTGGAAAAGAAATCCTTAAGCGCTTACAACGCGCTAGGTTACCTCCAGGGTGTGATTGATGTCGAATTCCGCTGCCTCGGCTTACGCGCGCGTTGCAACGACCACTGCATCTCCTCGCGACATCGAGGCGCAGACCTTGCTCAAGGCCGCGAACAAGCTTCAGGATGCGGTGAACAATGCCGATCCGCTCAGCGAGCAGACCATGCAGGCGCTGATGTTCAACCGCAAGCTCTGGACCATCTTCCTGAGTGAGGCGATGCGCGACAACAATCCGCAGCCGATCGATGTCCGGCAGAAGATCGCCAACATCAGCGTGTTCGTGCTGAGCCAGACCGCCGCGCTGCAGATGAGCCCGCAGTTCGATCACTTCCGTCCGCTGATCGAGATCAACCGCAATATCGCCGCGGGCCTGTCGGGACGGCCGTGACGGTTGCTCGTGATGCTCGGCACCACCGGCAGCCTGGATCTCCGTTTTTCGGCAACACGAATTTCGCGCTGACCGGTGCCGGTCAGACGCAGCAGACCATCGCTAAAGATCCGCCAAGCTGAATTCCGCGATCGTCAGGCGCTGACGTCGGTGCTGAGCGGACGCGAGGGCTCGGACTTCATGTCCATGGCATGAAAATAGGCCCGCCGGCGCAGCATCGCCTCGTCGGGAAACTGGTTGACCACCGCGTCGGTCTTGTCGTTGACGACCTGGAAGACCATGGATGCGGACGCCTGGTCGAACACGACCTGGCGCGAGACGTTCTCGTGGTTCGGCAGATCGTTACGCAAGGGCGCGCTCGTATCCGCCGCGGCGACCGTCTGGTTCACCGGAAGATCAGTTTGCACAGCCTCGTTCGCCGCCGCGTTGGACGTCGTTACGATCTGCACAGGGGCCGGGATCCCCACCGGCCTGATGCTGAAATCTGTACTCATGGCAGCCTCCTGGTTGCCTAACGTGAGTCAAATCCCAACCCCTCTCGTAACGCAACCATGGAACACCAGGACTGAACACCCGGTAAGGAAACGTGCCTAACCGCGCGACGCTTTCGCCGCGCGGTTTTTCGTAAAATTGTCGCTTGTTGTCTCGCGTGTGATCAGAGCGAGCGGCTGACCGCGAGCGGGGTGATGTGACGCGGGCCGGGAGCTGCGCGGCGACCTGCGGCCGTGTAGGTGTTCGGCACGTTGCGCTTCTGGATCTCGGCATTGACGCCGCGCACGACGCTTTCGGAGACCGCGTGCGCGGTCGCGAGCACGGTGAGATTGACCTGGAGCATCGCGCGAAACGCATCGTGGTGGCGGTGCAGCGTCGACAGCAGCTCCGGCGCGGATTTCGCGAGCTGAGCCTGGTTCGCCTTCAACTGGCCGACGGCGCCGACATAATTTCGCGACAGCTCCTGCTTCTTGCTCTCGAGCATCATCGCTTCCCGAACCTTGCCGGCGCGGACGAGCTCGGTCTCGCGCTCGATCAGTCCGAGCAGGGCGCTCATCGCGTCCATCAGGCCCTCGGCGAGCTTGCGCGCCTCGGCGCTGCCTGGCGCGGTGTTCGGCCGCTGTTGCATCGGCTGACGTGAGGCGTTGAAGTGGTTCATCTCGTTTGACCTTATGCCGAGCGGATCGTTTTCGCCTGCTGCGTGATGAGGGTGCGATAGACGTCGCGGGCAATGCCGACGCCGCCGGCATTGGCGAAGTTCTTGGAGTATTGCTCGGTCAGCATCGAGCGCCACACGCCGGTGCCGGGCGTGTCGCCGAACGGGCCTTCGCCCTTCAGGCCCGAGGTCATCTGCGCGAACATGCTGTTGAGGAACATCGCCTCGAAGTCGGTGGCGGTCTTCTGTGCCCTGGCCTGCTGCTTCGGCGAGACCTTTTGCAGGGCGCTCGCGAGTTCGAAATCGGGGCGGCCGTTGCGGCTCTCGACCGAGAAGGCCGAGGAGGTGGCGAGGCGCGGGGTGTTGATCGTGCCGGCCTGCATCACATCACCTCGATGTCGGCTTCGATCGCACCGGCGGCCTTGATCGCCTGGAGGATGCTGATCATGTCGCGCGGACCGATGCCGAGGCCGTTGAGGCCGTCGACGAGCTGCTGGAGCGAGACGCCGTCCTTGACGAGCGCCAGTTTCTTGCCGTCCTCGGTGACGGTCACGCTGCTGCGCGGCGCGACCACGGTGCGGCCGCGCGACAGCGGGTTGGGCTGGCTGACCTGCGGGCTCTCGGAAATGGTGACGGTGAGGTTGCCCTGCGCCACCGCGACGGTGGCGACGCGGACGTCGCGGCCCATCACGATGATGCCGCTGCGTTCGTCGATGACGATCTTGGCTGCGAGATCAGGGTCGACCTGCAGCTGCTCGATCTCGGTGAGAAAGGCGACGACGTTGCCCTTGAACTCGGGCGGGACCGAGAGCTGTACCGTCGAGGGGTCGATCGGTTCGGCGGTCTTGACGCCGAGATAATCGTTGATCGCAGCCGCGATCCGTTTGGCCGTGGTGAAGTCGGCGTTGCGCAGCGCCAGGCGCACGTTCGGCAGCCGATTGAGCGCGAACTCGATCTCGCGCTCGATGATGGCACCGTTGGCGATGCGTCCCACGGTCGGCACGCCGCGCACGATCTTGGCCGCCTCGCCCTCGGCCTGGAAGCCGGAGATCGCGAGCGAGCCTTGCGCCACCGCGTAGACGTTGCCGTCGGCACCTAACAGTGGCGTGACGAGCAGGGTGCCGCCCTGGAGGTTCTTGGCATCGCCGAGCGCGGAGACGGTGACGTCCATGCGCGTGCCCTGGGTGGCGAAGGCCGGCAGATTGCCGGTCACCATCACAGCTGCGACGTTGCCGGTGCGGATGGTGGCGCCGCGGATGTTGACGCCCATGCGCTCGAGCATCGCCTGCAGCGACTGCTTGGTGAAGGGGATGTTGTTGAGCGTGTCGCCGGTGCCGTTGAGGCCGACGACGAGGCCGTAGCCGATGAGCTGGTTCTGCCGCACGCCTTCGATATTGGCGAGGTCCTTGATGCGCGAGGTCGCAGCCGCGGGCGCGAGCGACAGCGTCAACGCCGACAACGCGGCACAGGCCACCCCAATAATCCTCACCCAACGAACGCTCGGCATCCTCTGCTCCCCAAGGATCCTCAAAAAGGGCTCCTCAAATCGTCAGGACCTGCACGACACTCCCATGACGAGCTGGTCCGACGCTGTCCTTGCGAGGGCTGTGCCAACCCGGCGGGGCAGGGATAGGTCGCTGAATAGGTTGACTAAATCTGTTTCGACCGGTGTCAGCCGGTGTTGTCCGTGAGGAGCGAAACTGCCGCCTGTCGGCAGATTTTGCCGGGCCGTTTACGCCCCGTTAACCATAAGACGGCGAAGGTGACGGCATCGATCACCCGGATTCTCTCCGATGCGCATCTACGGACCGAACGGCACGACGCTTGGAACGCCGGCCAGCCAGGCCAGGCGGACCGGCTCCGGCACCTTCGTTTTGCCCGACACATCGTCGGCGCAGGAGACCCGGAGCGCCGCCGCACCGAAGGCGGCCGCCAACATCGACGGGCTGCTGGCGTTGCAAGGCGTCGCGGAGGACCCGATCGAGCGCCGCAGGCGCTCGGTCACCCGCGGCAGGACGGCGCTCGACGTGCTGGACGATCTCAAGATGGGGCTGCTGTCCGGCAATCTCGACGCCTCGACCGTGATGCGCCTGCGCGATGCTGCAGCAAACCTGAAATCATCCTCGGGCGATCCGGGACTGGACTCGGTGCTCTCCGAGATCGAGCTGCGCGTCGAGGTCGAGCTGGCCAAGGCGGGGCAGGCGTAGTCAGGAATATTCAGCTGTCGTCGTGCGGCTGGCCGGGCGTCTCGGTCATTCAGAGACGTCGTTTTGAATCGAGCGGCCAGCGGCGTGCTGGATGCCCCGGTCAAGCCGAGGCATGACGGCGGGGGCTGGGCGAGACCGCGTGTCTTTCCACAACGCGCCCCTTACGCCGCTTCCTTCTTCTGCTGCGCGTCATAGCTGCGCTGGGCGGCGAGAACGTCTTTCAGATTCTGTTCGGCCCAATCGCGCAGCGGATCGACCGCGCCGGCGAGCGTCAGTCCGAGCTGCGTGATCGAATACTCTACCGTGACGGGCACGGTCGCGATGGCGTGGCGCTTGAGCAAGCCGTCGCGTTCGAGCGATTTGAGAACCTGGCTCAGCATCTTCTGCGAAATGCCTTCGATCGTGCGGCGCAGCTGATTGAAGCGCATCGGCTCCTCGCGCAGCAGCAGCAGGATCAGCACCGCCCATTTGTCGCCGATGCGATCGAGGATCTGGCGCGTCGGGCAGTTCGCTGCATAGACGTCGGGTTTCATCGTCAGGCCTCGAATCCGGTTTTCGTCGCGCTTGCGATGCGCGTGGCAGTTACCCCAGCGTAATCAGGTAAGCACAAAGTGCTCTCTTAACACCAGCATCCTTTACGATATCTAGTCACCATTAGTTACCAAAGAAGCAAAGGAGCCTTCCATGAAAATCGCAGTTGCCGGCGCGTCGGGCCGGGCCGGGTCCGAGATCGCCAAGGAACTGTCCCGGCGCTGCCATGCGGTCACGGCCATTGCCCGGAACCTCGAGAAGATCGCGGTCCTGCCGAACGTCACGCCGACCAAGGGGGACGTGCTCGACCAGGCGGGCCTTGCCAGACTGTGGACCGGGCACGATGTCGCCGTGAGTTCCGTGCACTTCCTGGCCAGCGATGCGCAGAAGCTGATCGGCGCGGCGAAGGCCGCCAAAGTCGGTCGTTACCTCGTCGTCGGCGGCGCCGGCAGCCTGGAGGTCGCTCCGGGCGTCAAACTGGTCACGACTCCCAATTTTCCGGCCGAATACAAGGCGGAAGCGGAGGCGGGCGGTGCTTTCCTCGACCTGCTGCGGCAGGAAAAGGACCTGAACTGGACCTTCATTTCGCCGTCGGCGCTGTTCGTCGAGGGGGAGCGCACCGGCAAGTTCCGGCTCGGGACCGACCAGCTTCTCGCAGATGCGAACGGCAAGAGCTGGATCACCTTTGCCGACTACGCGATTGCGCTCGCAGACGAGATCGAACGCCCTGCCCATGTGAAGCAGCGCTTCACGGTCGGCTACTAGGCTTTCGGCCGCCCCCGGTCCTCCAGGATAAACCTTCCTGTGCAAGGGCTTGGGGGCGCCGCTCGGGCGGTGAGGGAAATATTGTCTGTCACAGGTGGCCGCTATATAAGGCCCCGCTCAGCGGACCTCGTCCGCCGTACGAGTCGTTGCTTAGACAGATAGGCCGCCCTTGGAAAAGTTGAAAAACTACCGACCGACCGAAAAAGAGCCTTTCATGAACGACCGGCAGAAGGAGTACTTCCGCTTGAAGCTCCTCGCCTGGAAGGATGAGATCCTCAAAGAGTCCAAGCTCACCCTGCAAGCCTTGCAGGAGGAGAACGTGAACCACCCCGATCTCGCCGATCGGGCATCGTCCGAAACCGACCGTGCCATCGAACTCCGTGCCCGCGACCGCCAGCGCAAGCTGATCGCCAAGATCGACGCTGCGCTCCAGCGGATCGAGGACAACACCTACGGCTATTGCGAGGACACCGGCGAGCCGATCTCGTTGAAGCGGCTCGAGGCCCGGCCCATCGCGACGCTCTCGGTGGAGGCGCAGGAGCGCCACGAGAAGCGCGAGAAGGTCTATCGCGACGAATAGAGACGGAGCCGCCACGTGCGGCTCTTTTGTTGTGGGACCAAGGCGCAGCTTCGCGCCGTGTTCAGCGTTTTGCCTGTCGATTGCCGGCGCGCCTTGGCGCGCGGATGCATTGCGAAAAGTGAATCGCAATCAATGGGCTAGAGTCACTTCCTCCGAGCTCACGTGAGTTCGGATGAGAAACAGCCTTCACTTCAGGTGCGGGAGATTTTGCGAGTCGCATCAACGAGATCGTCGAGCTTGTTGAAGCGTGGATCGAGCTGCATCAAGCATCGCTGCAATCAGGCTTCGTGCGACGCCGCGAGGCGTGCATCCCCATAAAGCCTGGACCAGCTCAATATTTCCTTAAACGCCGGCAGCAGGCCGTAGGCCGCATCGGTCAGCTCGTAGGCGATCTGCAACGGCTTCTCGGCGAGAACGGTGCGCGAGACCAATCCGTCCCGCTGCAGTTCGCGCAATTGCGTGGTCAACATGTGCTGGGTGATGCCGTCGATCGATCGCCGCAAGGCGCCGAAGCGGACCGCACCGTTCATCAGTGCGAACAGGATCTCCAGCTTCCACTTGCCGCCGATGGCATGGATGGCCTGCTTGAAATCGGCGAGCACGGCAGGGGCGGGGCTGCAATCGCAGTCTTCGTCGCGGGCGCTGGTCAGGTTTTCCATACCGGTCTCGAAATCCATTCTACTTGTTGCCCCCGGAGATAGTGACCAGATGCGGCCTTGAGCAGGTGGCGGAACCCATTCGCCGGCCTGTGCCATGAGGAAATTTCAAATGAGCACTGTCCTGGTGACCGGCGGGTCCGGCTTCGTCGGCATCCATGTCGTCCTGCAACTTCTCGCCGCCGGCCATCAGGTGCGGACCACGGTGCGCCGGCCGGACCGGCAGGCCGCCGTGCTGGCGATGCTGCGCGAGGGCGGGGCGGTTGCGCCCGAAAGCCTGTCGTTCTTTACCACCGACCTCACCGCGGACGAGGGCTGGCGCGAGGCGGTCGCGGGATGCGACTACGTGCTCCATGTCGCCTCGCCGCTCTCGACCAGCGTTCCCAAGGACGAGAACGAGATGATCGTCCCCGCCCGTGACGGCACGCTGCGGGTGCTGCGCGCCGCGCGCGAGGCCGGCGTCAGGCGCGTGGTCATCACCTCGTCGCTGGGGGCGATCGGCTACGGCCATCCGCCGCGCGACAAGCCGTTCGACGAGTTCGACTGGACCGATCTGGGCGGTGCCGACGTGCAGCCCTACATCAAGTCCAAGACGCTGGCCGAGCGGGCGGCCTGGGATTTCATTGCGCAGGAGGGCGGCGGCCTCGAATTATCGGTGGTCAATCCTGTCGGCATCTTCGGCCCGGTGCTCGGGCCGGACTATTCCGGCTCGATCGAGATCGTCAAATCGCTGCTCGACGGGGCCATGCCGGCCGTGCCGCGGGTCTATTTCGGCGTGGTCGACGTGCGCGACGTCGCCGATCTGCACCTGCGGGCAATGAACGCGCCGGAAGCGAAGGGCGAGCGCTTCATCGCGGTGTCCGGCGAGACGATGTCGATCCTCGACATCGCCAAAGTGCTACGGCGGGAACTGGGGTCGCGGGCGGGCCGGGTTCCGCGGCTGCAGGCGCCGGACTGGCTGGTGCGGCTTGCCGCCAACCGGATTCCTTTGCTGCGTGCGGTCGTGCCGATGCTCGGCAAGGTACGACATTCGACCAGCGCCAAGGCGAGGTCGGTGCTCGGCTGGCAACCCCGTTCCAACAATGAAGCGATCCTAGCAACGGCCGAAAGCCTGATCCGGCTCGGTCTCGTCAAGGGTTGAAGGCACTCTCGAACTGTTCTTTGGCCCGCGCTTGTCATGCCCCGGCGGGGGTGCTGAAGTGCCGCCTTCACTTGCGTAGCGTGGGAGGCGGCGCCGATGGACAGGATTCTCGAAGCCGCGAAGGCGATCGCGCTGGCGCGCCGCAACCATGCGCCGCTCGCGGCGCTGGAGCATCCGCCCGAAGATGAAGCAGAGGGCTATCAGGTCCAGCGCGCGCTGCACGATCTCTTGCTGCCGCATCTCGGACCGCTGGTCGGCTACAAGATCGGCTGCACCAGCCAGGTGATGCAGGACTATATCGGCATCCCGCACCCTTGCGGCGGCGGCGTGTTCCAGAAGGGCGTGCATGACACCGGCGCCCGGCTCGCGGCTTCCGACTATGTCCGTGTCGGCGTCGAATGCGAGATCGCGGTACGGCTGAAGCGGAACCTCGCCGCCGGCGAAGCGCCATTCACCGCCGAATGGGTCGGCGAAGCCGTCGAGGCCTATCATCCCGCGATCGAGATCGTCGACGACCGCTACGTGAAGTGGGAAACGATGGGCGCCCCGACGCTGATCGCCGATGATTTCTTCGCCGCCGGCTGCGTGCTGGCCCCGTCGGTGCCGCGTTCGTCGGTGCCGGACCTCAAAGCGGTCAAGGGCCGCGCCATCCTCAACGGCGAAGAGGTCAGCCAGGGCACCGGCGCCGACGTCCTTGGTCATCCCCACAACGCGCTCGCCTGGCTCGCCAACCATCTCGCCGCCGACGGCAAGGGTCTTCACGCGGGACAGCTCGTGCTCACCGGCAGCCTGGTCAAGACGCTGTGGCTCAAGGCCGGCGACAAGGTGCGGATGGAGCTGGACGGGCTGGGCGTGGTGGAGGCGGAGTTTACGTGAGGATGGACCGGTATCCCGCGCAGTCATTCCCCGCGAAGGCGGGGAATCCAGTACGCCGAGCCACTTCATTTTAGCAACGAAGCCGCGGAGCACTGGATCGTCCGCTTGCGCGGACAATGACAGTGAGGCCTGGTTTGCTGCGCCGCTCTTCATAGTCGCGGACCGCGAACCAATTCCCTGATGCCTTCACGAAATACATGCGGCCCTCGCCAGGGGAGCTAGCGAGGGCCGCGTCGTACATCGTCGTTCGCGCCTTAAGTTCGCGAACACGATGTGGGAGCTCGGGAGAAGCCTAGAAGGGCAGCAGCACGTCCATCACTTGCTGGCCGTAGCGCGGCTGCTGCACGTCCATGATCTGGCCGCGGCCGCCATAGGCGATGCGGGCCTGCGCGATCTTGGTGGAATCGATGGTGTTGTCGCTCTGGATGTCCTCGGGGCGGACGATGCCGGCGACCACGAGCTCGCGGATCTCGTAGTTGACGCGGATCTCCTGCTTGCCCTCGACCACGAGGTTGCCGTTCGGCAGCACCTGGGTGACGACCGCGGCGACGTTGGTCTGCAGGGCTTCCGTGCGGTTGACCGAGCCCTTGCCGTCGCTGGAGGCGGAGGAGTCGGCCGTGAGGATGCGGCCGGGCAGCACCTTCTGGGCCTGCGCGCCGAGGGTCTTCGCGCCGATGAAGTCGGTGATGCCGGAATCTTCGGAATTGGTGCGGCTGCGTTGGGTCTCGTTGGCGATGTTGGCCTTGTCCGTGATGTTCACCGTCACGGTCAGGAGGTCGCCGACCTGGCGCGCGCGCTGGTCCTTGAAGAAGGCGCGGCTGCCGTTGCGCCACAGCGAGTTCGGATTGTAGGAGGCGACTTCCGGCTTCGGCATCGGCATCTGCACCGGCTTGTAGCCCGGCTGCGTCGTCGGATTGTCGATCGCCGACAGTTTCGGCTGCTCGCCGATCTGCGACAGGCGGTCGATCGAGGAGCAGCCGCCCAGCGCGCAAGAGGCCAGCAGCAAGGCGGAGATCGCGATGCGACGAAGACGGTAAGCCGAACTGAAAGCGGACATGACGAACTCTTACTTGGCTTGAGCTTGCGAGGCGCGAGCTTGCGGGATCTGGGCTTCTGCGATCTGGGCCGGCGACGCGGGGGCCTGAACCAGGTTCCGAAGGAGGGCTGCGGTATCGACCGGGGCGGGCGCCTCATCGCGCTTGAGCGAAGAAGTCTGCTCGACCGCGGGCGCCATCGGCGCGGACTGGCTCGCGCCCTCGATCGTCACCTGGCCGCGGCCGGTGACGACGCCGCTCAGCGTCCGCTTGGATTGCACATTGAGCACGCTGACGGTGTCGCCCTCGGCGCCGCTCTCGATCGCCTTGCCGCGCGAGGTGAGATAGAGGCCGGGCACCTGGTAGATGATGGTGACGCTCTGGTCGCGCACCACCAGGTCGGGCTTGACGATGTCGGCGGCACGCAGCGGCGTGCCCGCGCGCATCGGCCGGCGCAGCTGCATGCCGATGCTGCGGTCGCGCGAGGCGGGCTCGCCGGTGACCTCGGCCTTCGGCCGGCGCTCCAGCGCGACGTCGGAAGATTTCAGGAGATCGAGCCGGTCGATGTCGCGCGTCAGCACGGCCACTTCCACCGTTTCGACCGCGGTGCCGGTGAAGCGCAGCTTGGTCGGGACCGGACTGCTGTCGTTGGCAATCTCGAAGGCGATGTCGAACCGGCCGCTGCGGGCATCGTAGCGGGTTGCGACCGGGTGCAGCACGCCGGAGTTGGAGGCATCCAGCCGCATCTCGGCGACGCCGCGGTCGAAGGTGACGGTGAGGTTGGCGGCGTCCCCGAGGCCGAAGCGACGCTCGAGCGCGGAGGCGACGGCGGTTTCGATATCCTTGTTCGCCAGCGTGCGGGCGAGGCGGGTGACCTGGACCTCCTTGAGGTCGCCGGTCATGACGCCGATCACCTGCTTGGCGCGGAGCACCGACAGCACCTGGCCGACGGTCAGCGTGCCGGTGGTGCCGAGATCGGGCGAGCGGTAGACCGGGATCAGCGCGGCCGATCCGGCATTGTCGATGAGATCGCCGACCCGCACCACGTCCGAAGTGACGGTGACGCTCGCGCGCAGCGTCGGCGAGGCGATGAAGTCGTCCGCGGCCGCTGCCGGCAGGGCCAGCGCGAGCAGGGCGGAGATGGTGGCGAGGGTGGTGCGGATCATCGTCATCACCTCAGCGGAACAGCGCCGTCGTCGATTGCATCATCTGGTCGGCGGCGCTGATCACCTTGGCGTTCATCTCGTAGGCGCGCTGGGCGGCGATCAGGTCGCTCATCTCCGAGACGACGTCGACATTGGCCTGCTCGAGGCTGCCCTGGGTAATCTTGCCGTAGCCCTCAGAGTTCGCGGTGCCATCCTGCGGCGGGCCGGACGACGGGGTCTCGGTGAACTGGTTGCTGCCGACCGGCTGCAGGCCGGCCTTGTTGATGAAGCGGGTCACGCCGATCTGGCCGACGATCGACGAGGTCGACGAGCCCGGCAGCGTCACCGAGACCTGACCCTGCTCGCTCACCGAGATACCCGAGGCGTTGTTCGGGATCGTGATCGTGGGCTGCACCGGGTTGCCCTGGGCGGTGACGACGCGGCCCTGGTTGTCCATCTGGAAGGTGCCGTCGCGGGTGTATTGATAGGTGCCGTCCGGCATCAGGATCTTGAAGAAGCCTTCGCCCGACATCGCGAGGTCGAGATCGTTGCCGGTCTGCGACAGCGTGCCCTGCGTCATGCTGCGCGGCGTGCCGACGGTCTTGACGCCGCCGCCAATGTCGACGCCGACGGGCAGGATGGTGCCCTGGTCAGAGGCCTGCGCGCCGACGCGGCGAACGTGCTCGTAGATCAGGTCCTGGAACGCCGCGGTCTGCTTCTTGAAGCCGGTGGTGCGGAGGTTCGCGATGTTGTTGGAGATCACCTGAACGTTGAGTTCCTGTGCCGCCATTCCGGTCGCTGCGGTGTGAAGCGCCTGCATATCAGTTCTCTCTCAATCAGGCCGGAACGTCGGCGAGCTTCTCGATCGCCGATTTGTGGAGATCGCTCTGCTGCTGAAGCAGGTTGGCGATGGCGGTGTAGCTGCGCATGACTTCGACCATGCGGGTCATCTCGCCGACCGAGTTCACGTTGGATTTCTCGATATAGCCCTGGCGCACGGTGGATTTGGCATCGGGTTGCTGGGTGGCGGAGCCGGCGGAATAGAGATTGGCGCCGAGCTTGGTCAGCTTGGTCGGATCATCGAACGAGGCCATGCGGATCTTGCCGCGGATCGAGTCGGTCTTGGCGGTGCCTTCGAGCACCGTGATGGTGCCGTCCGGCGCGACGTTGATGTCGTGATCGGTCGGCTGGAAGGTGATCGGGCCGCCGGTGCCGAGCACCAGATTGCCGCTCGAGGTGACGAGCTGGCCGGTGCTGTTGAGCGTGAATTTGCCGTCGCGCGTGAACATTTCGCCGCCATTGGCCTGCACCGCGAAATACGCGTTGCCGTCGATCGCCATGTCGAGCGGGTTGCTGGTCGCCTCCAGCGCCCCCGGGCCGATGTCGCGGTAGGTGCCGCGGTCCTGCACGTAGGACACGCGGCGGTCCGCGCCGACGAAATTGTCTTCTCGCGCGTTCGAGTTGAGGAATTCCTCGAACAGCGAATGGTCGGCCTTGAAGCCGTTGGTGTTGGCATTGGCGACGTTGTTGGCGATGACATCCATCTGCCGTTCCAACGTCATCTGCCGTGACAAGCCGATCAGAAGCGCGTTCTGCATCGGAAATCTCCCCTGAGCGGATCTGCCATTTCGCTCTCCCAAGCGCCGTGGCGGACCCCGTGAACGAGACCGTCGGGTTCTCCCAAACCGTTCGGTCTCGACCCTTTCTCAGCGAAAGCCGTGCCAACTTGAAAAAGTACGCATTTTCAGTGGCTTGCTCATTTTCGAGGGGCGTCGGAGGGCGGCAGAAAGGTTCTGTTAGCCATGTCTGCCCGGCAGATTTTTCCTAGCAGATGCCCGATCGAAAGGTTCCGTTAACCATTATTACCGTAGCGTTTGCATGAAGAGGAGCGCATCGCGCCGGGGCATTTGTATCGCGTTCTTGTCTTATGGCTTCGCTCTTTCGACCCCTTTGAGAGATTCGGGCGCGGCGACCATGGCAGAGAATGAAGCGGAAGGCGGCGCAGCCGCTGAAGGCGCGGAAGCCGCTCCGCCGAAGAACAAGCTGAAGCTCATCATCATGGCCGTCGGCCTGCTCGCCGTGCTCGGCGGCGGTGCCGCGACATGGTTCTTCTTCTTCCGGCACGGCGAAGACGAGCATCATGCCGAGGCCGCACATCCGCCGAAGCCGCCGTCCTTCGTCGACGTCCCCGACATCATGGTCAACCTCGCCGGCGCGCCCGGCGAGCGCGTGCAATATCTGCGGCTGAAGATCGTGCTGGAGCTGAAGGAAGAAAAGCAGATCGAGGCCATCAAGCCGACGATGCCGCGCGTCACCGACATCTTCCAGACTTACGTGCGCGAACTGCGCCCCGCCGACCTCAACGGCTCCGCCGGCATCTTCCGCCTCAAGGAGGAACTGACCAAGCGCGTCAACGCGGCGGTTGCCCCGGTGCAGGTGAGCGCGGTGCTGTTCAAGGAAGTCGTGATCCAGTGACGGCTTGCGGAAGGTAACGGGCTAGCGTCATGGCCGGCAACGAGCAAATGGACCAGGATGCGATTGCCGCCCAATGGGAGGCATCGCTCGATTCCGAGGATCCCGCGGAGGCCGCGAAGGCTGCCGCCGAAAACGAATTATCGGAGACCATGGCCCTGCAATGGGCGGCCATGGTCGAGGACGGCAGCCGCGATCTCGGCACCGGCAAGAACTCCGGCGAGCGGGTGCTGTCGCAGGAGGAGATCGACAACCTCCTCGGCTTCGCCGTCGGCGACGTCACCCTCGACGACCATTCCGGCATTCGCGCCATCATCGATTCGGCGATGGTCTCCTACGAGCGTCTGCCGATGCTCGAAATCGTCTTCGACCGCCTGGTGCGGTTGCTGACGACGAGCCTGCGCAACTTCACCTCCGACAACGTCGAAGTCTCGCTCGACCGCATCACCTCGGTGCGCTTCGGCGATTACATGAATTCGATCCCGCTGCCCGCCGTCCTCACCGTCTTCAAGGCCGAAGAGTGGGACAATTTCGGCATGGCGGTGGTCGATTCCAGCCTGATCTACTCGATGATCGACGTGCTGCTCGGCGGCCGCCGCGGCACCAGCCAGCTCCGCATCGAGGGGCGGCCCTACACGACGATCGAAACCGAGCTGGTCAAGCGGCTGGTCGAGGTGGTGATGGCCGACGCCGAACAGGCATTCCGGCCGCTGTCGCCGGTGACCTTCACGATCGACCGGCTCGAGACCAATCCGCGTTTCGCCGCGATCAGCCGTCCCGCCAATGCCGCGATCCTGGTGCGCCTGCGCATCGACATGGAAGACCGCGGCGGCAACATCGAGCTGCTGCTGCCTTATGCGACCATCGAGCCGATCCGGGGCGTCCTGCTCCAGATGTTCATGGGCGAAAAGTTCGGCCGCGATCCGGTCTGGGAAGGCCATTTCGCAACCGAGATCAACCAGGCCGAGATCGCCGTCGATGCCGTGCTCTACGAGGCCGACATTCCGCTCAAGCAGCTGATGCGGCTCAAGGTCGGCGACACGCTGCCGCTGGACATGCGCGCCGACGCCAACGTCACCGTGCGCTGCGGCGACGTCACGCTGACCGAGGGGCGGATGGGCCGGGTCGGCGACCGCGTCGCGATCCGCGTGACGAAACCCTTGCGCAAGCCAAGTACGACACTTGCGATGTTCGAGAAGGTGGACGAGCAGAACAAGATGATGGAGGCCCCATGAACCACTCCCTGGGAATGGCGATCGAAACGCTGGTGGCTATCCTGCTGATGCTGACGATCTTCTACTGCGTCATGCTCAACAAGCGGCTGACGCGGCTGAAGGCGGACGAGCATTCGCTGAAGGCGGTGATCGGCGAACTGATCACCGCGACCGAGATCGCCGAGCGCGCGATCGGCGGGCTCAAGCTCGCGGTGCGCGACGTCAACGAGAATCTCGGCAGCCAGCTCGCCGCGGCGACGCAGATGTCGGACCAGCTCTACAAACAGCTCGGCGAAGCCGACAACGTGGTCCGGCGGCTGTCCAAGATCGCGATCGCCGCGCGTCCCATGACGAACCCGGAAACGGTCGCCGCACCCGCAGCCAAGCCCTCGTCGGCGAAGGCGGTGGCGGCTGCGGCCGAAGCTTTCTCCGAACGCAGACGATCCAACGGCCTTGCGGCATAAAGTCAAGGTATGAAGTCCTTTCGTAACATTCGCGTCATTCCGGTCGTCCTGGTCGCCATCGCAGGCCTCGCCACGCTGAAGGTGGCGGGCCTCGCGATCAATGGCGGCTATGTCTTCGACTACAAGCCGAACCAGACCAAGAAATCCTGGGCGCAGGAGAATTTGAACTTCCCGACCGGCCGCGACGATCCCGATATCACCGGCTCGACCCATGGCGCGCCGAAGGAGGCGCCGAAGCCGGCCGCGCCCGAGACCAAGATGGAAGGCGGCACACCGATCAAAATCGAAGAGCCGCAGATCTCGCCCTCCGAGCGCGCGATCCTCGAGCGGTTACAGGCGCGCCGCCAGGAGATCGAGGCCCGCCAGCGCGAGATCGACATCCGCGAGAGCCTGTTGAAATCGGCCGAGAAGCGCATCGAAGGCAAGGTCGAGGAAATGAAGGCGGTGGAAACCCGCATCTCCGCAACGCAGGCAGACCAGAAGGCCGCCGAAGCCCAGCGCATGAAGGGCCTCGTGACCATGTACGAAGGCATGAAGCCCAAGGACGCCGCGCGGGTGTTCGACCGGCTCGAGATGGGCGTGCTGATCGAGATCGCCTCGGCGATCGCGCCACGGAAGATGTCGGACATCATGGGACTGATGTCGCCGGAGGCCGCCGAGAAGCTGACGGTCGAGATGGCCCGCCGTGCCAATGGCGGCGGCGATCAGTCGGCCTCGGCCGGCGAACTGCCGAAGATCGACGGCAAGCCGACGCAAAAGCCGAATTGAGGGCTCATACTTAAGAAGTCCTTAATTGGCAAAACCTTAGAGTCTGGGGCAGGGGACGGCACCAGTGCCGCCGTGGACCCGTCGAAACGGAAGACATGCCGCCAATGGCGCGAGAGGCTGCCGATGGATTGTGGTCGCGAGCCCGCGCTCTGGCGCCGGGGCTGTCGCGTCATGTCCGCGTGCTGGCGCTCTGCCTGCTGGCAGGTTGTGGTACGCCGGCCCGGGCTGCCGACGCCGTCAGGGGCGAGGCGAGCTTCTCGGCCGGCGGCGGCTTTGCCCGTCTCGTCATCAAGCTCGGCGAGGACGTTCCCTCTGAGGTGACGACCGCGGGCTCCATCCTCATCATCCGCTTCGACCGGCCAGTCGACGTTCCCGTCGACCGCGTGCCTGAAGGCGCGCCCGATTACGTCAACTCGGCGCGCCGCGATCCCGATGGCGGCGCCATCCGCCTGTCGCTGGCGCGCCGCGTCACCGTCAACACCATGAATGCCGGCGAGCGCACCTTCGTCGACCTCCTGCCGGAGGGGTGGAAGGGACCGCCGCCGAGCCTGCCGATGGACGTGGTCAAGGAGCTGGCCGAGCGCGCCCGTGTGGCCGAGCGCGCACTGCGCGCCCAGCGTGCCGCGGCGGAAAGCAAGAAGCGTCCGCAGATCCGCGTGCGTGCTTCGGTGCAGCCGACCTTCGTTCGCTTCGTGTTCGAGATGCCCGACGGCGTCGGCGTGTCCTCCGTGCTCAACGAGCAGAAGCTCACGCTCGCCTTCAACGCCAACCTCAATTTCGATCTGGCGGACGCGGTCGTTGCAGCGCCGCCGAACGTCGCCTCGATCAAGCAGAAGGCCGATATCGACCAGACCAATGTCGAGATCGCGCTGATCGGCGATTCCGACGTGCATTCGTTCCGCGACGACAAGAACTACGTCGTCGATGTTTCCTTCCAGCCCGACAAGGGCAAGGTCGCCGCAACGCCCGAGGCGGCGATCGCGCAGATGAAGCCTGCCGGTCGCGGACCGGCGCCGGCGCCGGACAAGCCAGCGGCCCAGAAGCCGAAGGACGCCCCTGCCGAGATGGCGCCACCGACCTCCGAGACGATCGCGCGTGAAGCGAAGATCGACGTCAAGCCCGAGGTGAAGCCGGACGCGCCCGCCGCGATGCCGCCCGCGGAAGCGCCGAAACCAGTGCCGGCTCCCGCGATCGAGGCCGCCCCCGCGCCGGAAGCGCCAAAGGTCGCGCCCAAGGAAGCTTTGAAGGAGGCTCCGAAGGACATCTCGAAGGAAGCAGCGAAGCCCGCGCCGCCGCTTGCCGAAGCCGTGGCCGCGCCCGCCAAGCCGGCGCCTGCGGAGGCGCCGAAAGAGGCCGCGAAGGAGCCGGTCAAGGACGCCGTCAAGGCTGCGTCCGCCGAGGCGCCGGCCGCGCCGCAGCCCCCCGTCGCCAGCGTCGATGCGCGCCGCGACAGCGACGGCTTGCGCGTGACGTTCCCGATTGCGGTCGCGACACCGGCGGCGGCGTTCCGCCGCGGCGACACGGTGTGGCTGGTGTTCGATACGCCGAAGCCGATCGACGTCGAGGCGATCCGCAGCAAGGGCGGGGTGATGATCGGCGAGGTCGGCCGCATTGCGCTCGACAAGGGCCAGGCGGTGCGCATCCGTCTCACCCGCCCGCTGGTCTATTCGCTGGCGAGCGAAGAGGTCGGCAAGGAGACCAACTGGCTGCTGACGCTCGCCGACAAGATCCAGACGACCCCATTGCCGCTGATGATGTCGCGCAACATCACCGACCCCGCGCTCGCCAACATCGCCATCCCCTTTGCCAATCCGGGCCAGCTGCACAAGCTCACCGACCCCGATGCCGGCGACATGCTCTATGTCGTCACCGCGCAGCGGCCGGTGCGCGGCTTCATCAAGCGGCAGGATCTCGTCGATCTCTCGCTGCTGGAATCCGCGCACGGCATCGCGATCCGCCCGAATTCCGACGAGGTCGGCGTCGAAGTCGGCGCCGACAAGGTGATCCTCGGCAAGAAGGGCGGTCTGACGCTGTCGCCGGTCGACATCTCGGCCGAGCGGGCGCCGACCGCGGTGCGTCCGGTGTTCAGCCCTGAGGGCTGGCGCAAGGGCCAGTCGGAAAATTTCATCGCGCGCCAGAGCGAGCTGATCACGGCGATCGCGGCCGTCGAGCCGGCGCTGCGCTCACTGCCGCGGCTCGATCTCGCGCAATTCTACATGTCGCGCGCAATGTATCACGAAGCCAAGGCCGTCACCGACCTGATGCTGAGCGATCCGCTCAACAAGGAGGAGAGCGGTGCGCTCATCATGCATGCGATCGCCAGCATCCTGATCGGCCGCCCGGCGCAGGGCCTGAAGGACCTCGCCAATCCCGTGATCGGCAACAGCCACGATTCCCAGCTCTGGAAGGCGCTCGCCTATGCGCGCCAGGGCAAATGGGCTGACGCGCGCGAGAAGTTCAAGAACGTCGAATTCGCGATCGCCTCGCTGCCGCTCGACATTCAGCGCATCGTGACGATGGATGCGATGCGCGCCGCGCTCGAGGTGAAGGACTATGCCGGCGCCTCCAAGCGCCGCAGCGAACTCGAGGTCGTCGGAGTATCGCCTGAGGCTGCGCCCGGCTTTGCCGTGCTGCGCGGCCGGCTCGCCGAGGCGCTCGGCCACGACAAGGACGCGCTCGACGATTACAGGCTCGCGGCGGCCTCGGCCGATCGGCCGGCTGCGGCCGAGGCCAAGCAGCTCGAGATCGCGCTGCGGCAGAAGCGCGACGAGATCGGCAAGGACGAGGCGCTGAACGAGCTCGAGACCCTGTCGATGACCTGGCGCGGCGACTCCATTGAGGTCAAGACGCTGCAGATCCTGTCCAAGATGTACGCCGAGGCCGGGCGCTACCGCGACGCGCTCACTGCGGCTCGCACCGCGACCAGGCTGCAGCCGAACGCGGACGCCTCGCGTCAGGCGCAGGATCTCGCTTCGGACCTTTTCACGCAGATATTCCTCGGCCCGAAGGGTGACCAGCTGCCCGAGGTCGAGGCGCTCGGGCTGTTCTACGAGTTTCGTGAATTGACGCCGATCGGCAGGCGCGGCGACGAGCTGATCCGCCGTCTCGCCGACCGCCTCGCCTCGATCGACCTGCTCGACCAGGCGGCCGAGCTGCTGCAATACCAGGTCGACCACCGCCTCGAAGGCGCCGCCCGCGCCCAGGTCGCCGCGCGCCTCTCCATGATCTATCTCGCCAACCGCAAGCCGGACAAGGCGATCACGGCGCTGCGCGCGAGCCGCATCAGCGATCTCTCCGGCGAGCTCAGGCAGCAGCGCCTGCTCCTGGAAGCGCGCGCGCAGAGCGACGTCGGCCGTCACGATCTCGGACTCGACATCATCTCGAACGTCACCGGGC
This sequence comes from Bradyrhizobium sp. SZCCT0148, assembly GCF_018129985.1. GTDB lineage: Bacteria > Pseudomonadota > Alphaproteobacteria > Rhizobiales > Xanthobacteraceae > Bradyrhizobium > Bradyrhizobium japonicum_H. Next base: position 268,618 of record NZ_JAFCKT010000007.1, on the reverse strand, counting down.
GCGAAGTGCTGCGGCTGCGGTCCGACATCTTCTGGGCGGCACGGCGCTGGCGCGAGTCCGCCGAGCAGATCGAACTCTATTACGGCGAGCGCTTCCGCGACTTCAAGCCGCTCAATTCGGTGGAGAAGAGCGACATCATCCGCGCCGCCGTCGGCTATGCGCTTGCGGACGACTCGATCGGCCTGTCGCGCTTCCGCGAGAAGTACGCCCCGCTGATGAGCGAGAGCGCCGACCGTCTCGCCTTCGACATCGCCAGCAAGCCGGCCGCGGCTTCCAGCGCCGAATTCGCCGAGATCGCCAAGCTCGCCGCCAGCGTCGATACGCTCGACGGCTTCCTGCGCGAGATGAAGCAGCGCTTCCCCGACGCCACCGCCCGCGCGCCGCAGGCCAAGGACGAAGACCACACCGGCTCGCTGCCGACGATCCCGGTCGTGCGGCAGATCAAGATGACTCGATAGGCCTCTGCTGCCGCGCGAAGCGCGGGCCGCGACAGCGCCACAACTTCGTCATTGCGAGCGCAGCGAAGCAATCCCGCATTTCTCGCTGGGGGATTTTGGATTGCTTCGTCGCAAGGGCTCCTCGCAGTGACGGGGAGGGGGGGCGGGGCTATCGCGCGAGCGCAGTGGACGCGGGCGTCACCAGAGGCTCGCTACCCGCCGTAACTCTGCACCAGGCTTCCCGCCACCAGCGACCAGCCGTCGACCAGCACGAAGAAGATCAGCTTGAACGGCAGCGAGATCGTGGCCGGCGGCAGCATCATCATGCCCATCGACATCAGCACCGATGCGACGACGAGGTCGATGATCAGGAAGGGCAGGAACAGCAGGAAGCCGATCTCGAAGGCGCGCTTCAGCTCGGAGATCATGAAGGCGGGGACGAGGATGCGCAGTGCCAGCTCGTCGGGCGTGGCCGGCGGCGGTTCGCCCGAGAGATCCAGGAACAGCTTGAGGTCCTTCTCGCGCACGTTCTTCTGCATGAAGCCGCGCAACGGAACGGAGGCGCGCTGCAGCGCGTCCTCGACGCCGATCTGGTTGGCGACGAGCGGGCGGATGCCGTCGTCGTAGGATTTCTGCAGCACCGGCCCCATCACGAAGAAGGTGAGGAACATCGCAAGCGCGATGATCACCGAGTTCGGCGGCGCGGTTGCCGTGCCCAGCGCGGTGCGCAGCAGCGACAGCACGACCACGATGCGCGTGAACGACGTCATCATGATCAGGATCGACGGCGCGATCGACAGCACGGTGAGCAGCGCGATCAACTGGATCGCGCGCTCGGTGACGCCGCCACCGCCAGCGCCGCCGCCGAGATTGATGCTGATGTCCTGCGCATGCGCCGGCATCGCTGCCGATGCCGCGCCGATCAGGACAGAAAGGAAAAAAACTCTACGCGGAAGGGACGGCAGCCTCACGAAGACGGCTTCGGACGGCCGAGCAGCGAGGCCATCTCGTCTTCGAGATTTTCAAAGCTGGTCTTTTCCGCGGCCGGCTTTGCGGGCGGGGCCGGTGGTGCCGGCGGCTCGCTGCGTGCGGCGCGCGGGGAAGCAGCAGGCGGCTCCGGCGCGACCGGAGGCGCGACCGTCTCGCCGGCCGGGCGACGCAGCGCGGCTTCGAGCCGCTGCGCCATCTCGGCGAGATTCTGCTCGGCACTGGAGGGCGCTGCAGCAGGGGCCGGCGGCGGAACGGGCGGAGCCTGCGGCACCGGCGGCGGCGGGGCAGCGACGCGCTCGGCGCGCACCGGCGGCATCTTCGGCGGCTCGCTCTGGCGCGGCGGCCGCGGCATCAGCGGCGGCTCGCTGCGCGGAACGCGCGGCGGCAGCGGCTCCGGCCGCGGTTCGCGCTCGAGGCGTGGCGCGGTCGGCTCGGCCGTGAAGCCGGCGAGGGGATCGCTGCGGCGTTCGGCCAGCGCGGGAGCGGGCCGGCGCACCTCGTCGGCAAAGGACGGGCGCGCGGGCCGCGGCGGCGGCTCGGGCATTTGCGGCTCGGGATGATCGAGCATTTCCGGCCGCGGTGCTTCGTCGGCCCAGTTGCTGGTATCCGGCATGGGCGCGAGCCGCGGCGGTTCCGCGGCGTTCGGACGCTGCGGAAGCTGGTCGCGGCCGGGCGCGGCGCGAACGATGTTGGGTTCGACGACGATATCGGTCGGCCCGCCGATCATCAGGAGGTGCTCGACATTGTCACGCCGGACCAGCACCAGGCGGCGCCGGCCGTCGACCGCGGCAGCGTCGATCACCGCGAGCCGGGGCATCCGGCCGCGCTGGGTGTTGGCGCCGACCCGGCTACCGGCGAATCGGCGCACCAGCCAGGCAGCGACGCCGATCAACGCCAGGACGACGATGAACGCGACGATGAAGGTGATAGGGCTGCCTTGCATACTTGTCCCCGACAAATGGCGCTGTTCTCGTGCCTATGGTTGGACGCGCCAACCACTGGTTTAACGATGCCCCAAACTGCGATTTCTTAACGTCCCACGGCAAGTTTTGCCGTCCCCAACTCTTAATAACCCATGAATCGCTCGATCCAAAACGACTTCTTGGGCTGTGCACGGGCGGCCAAATGGTTGGGTTAATGCCGGTTTTGGAGACGTAGAATCACGGGAGCGGAAAATGCTGTCCCGCCTGGGGACAGGCTTCGAGGACGGTCTTAACCAGCTGTTAACCATACACGCGGCAAATTCTGCCTAGCGGCGGACCCTTGGGTTCGCAAGACGGCGGAAGGAGCCGCGACGATGTCCATCAACGACCTCCCGGTGCTGTCGGCGCTTCGAACCAAGATGCAGTGGCACCAGGAGCGCCAGCGCGTCCTGTCCGAGAACGTCTCCAATTCCGACACGCCCAAATTCCGGCCGCGCGACTTGGTCGAGCCCAAGCTCGACAAGGCCGGAGCCGTCACCGGCTCGATGGGCCCTCTGGCAATGACCCGCACCAGCGGCTCTCACATGACGCCGTCGGGGGCTGCGTCCGGATTCGACCAGAACAGGAACGCGGGCTTCGAGACCCGCCCCGCGGGCAACGCCGTCAATCTCGAAGAGGAGATGATGAAGGCGGCCAGCAACCAGATGGACTACGCGGCGGCGACCTCGCTCTATTCGAAGAGCCTGCATCTGCTCAAGACCGCGATCGGCAAGGGCTAGAGCATGATCCGGAAAAGTATGAAGCGGGTTTCCGAAGAGATCATGCTCAGACCAAAGAGCTAGAGGAGGCGCATCATGGCCAATGACAGCAGCGACTTTGCCCGCTCGATGGCGATCGCGACCTCCGGTCTGCGGGCGCAGGCCGGCCGCATGCGGGTGATCTCGGAAAACATCGCGAACGCGGATTCGACCGCGCAGACCGCCGGCGGCGATCCCTATCGGCGCAAGGTTCCGACCTTCTCTTCCGCGCTCGACCGCACGCTCGACGCGCAGGTCGTTACGCTCGGCAAGATCAAGCCCGACCAGTCGAACTTCCGCGTCAAATACGAGCCTAGCAATCCGGTCGCGGACGCCAGCGGCAACGTCAAATATCCCAACGTGAACTCGGTGGTCGAGATGACCGACATGCGCGACGCGCAGCGGTCCTACGAAGCCAACCTCAACATCATCAGTGCGACGCGCCGGATGATCCAGCGCACGCTCGACATCCTCAAGAGCTGAACAGGACAATTGAGCCATGGCATCACCGTCAATCGCCGCCAACGCCTATGCCAACCTTGCCCGCGTGCTGGAGAACAGCGGCGGCGGTGCCGGCAAGGCCACCGAGGCCGGCGGGCAATCTTTTGCCTCGATGCTGAAGGACGCCGTCGGCAGCGTGATGGAGTCCGGCCGCAAGTCGGACGCGCAGACGGTGGCGATGGCCGCCGGCAAGGCCAACGTGATGGACGTGGTGACGGCGGTGGCGGACACCGACGTCGCGGTGTCCACGCTGGTCTCGGTCCGCGACCGCGTGATCGCCGCATATGAAGACATCATGAAGATGCCGATTTGACGAGGTTGTCATTCCGGGGCGCGACGAAGTCGCGAGCCCGGAATCCATAACCACGATCGGGAGTATGGAATCCGGGCTCTCGCTTCGCGAGCCCGGAATGACGACAAACAATTGAGAGTGGGAATTCAAAATGACCGGACCCGAAACCCTCGACGTTGCGCGCGATGCGATCTGGACGATCGTGATCGTGTCCTCCCCCCTGATGGTGGTCGGTCTGGTGGTCGGCGTCATCGTGTCGCTGTTCCAGGCGCTGACGCAGATCCAGGAACAGACGCTGATCTACGTGCCGAAGATCCTCGCCATCTTTGCCACGATGCTGCTGGCGCTGCCGTTCATGGCCGACGCGCTCCATGCCCACATGCTGCGGATCTCGTCGCGAATCATCGGCGGCTGAGGCAGGATGCGTCAATTATGCGCATCGACGTCTCGCTGCTGCCGGCGCTCGCCGCCTCCTTCATGCTCGCCTTCGCCCGGGTCGGCGCGATGGTGATGCTGTTGCCGGGGCTGGGCGAGACCAATATTCCGACGCGGATCAAGCTGTCGATCGCGCTGCTGCTGACCCTGATCATCCTGCCGCTGCATCGCAACGCCTACAACGTCGACATGGGCTCGCTGGCGCCGCTCCTGGTCCTGATGCTGCACGAGATCGCGATCGGGATCGTGCTGGGCGCCACCGCGCGCGTGACGCTGTCGGCGCTCCAGGTCGCGGGATCGGTGATCGCGCAACAGATGGGGCTCGGATTCGTCACCTCGGTCGATCCGACACAAGGCCAACAGGGCGTGCTGGTCGGCAACTTCCTGACCATCCTCGGGGTGACGCTGCTGTTCGCCACCGACAGCCATCATCTGGTGATCGCCGCGCTGAACGACAGCTACACGATCTTCTCGCCGGGCGAGACCGTATCGAGCGGCGATGTGGCCTCGCTCGCGACGCGCGCCTTTGCCGCCGCGTTCCGCCTCGGCCTGCAACTCTCCGGACCGTTCCTGGTGTTCGGCCTGGTCTTCAACATCGGCCTTGGCGTGCTGGCGCGGCTGATGCCGCAGATGCAGGTCTATTTCGTCGGCGTGCCGCTCTCGATCTTCGCGGGTTTCCTGGTGCTCGCCGTGGTGCTGTCGGCGATGATGGGGACGTATCTGGATTACTTCATCGGTGTCATGCACCAGTTGATGCCGCTGAGGTAACGGTCGATCGATGTCAGAAGACAAGGACCCAGAGAGTCAAACAGAAGACCCGACGCAAAAGCGTCTGGACGACGCGCTCGAACGCGGCGACGTCGCCAAGAGCCAGGAGATCAACACCTGGTTCATGATGGCGGGCGGCACGCTCGTGGTCTCTACCTTCTCGAGCTCGGTGGGCGACGGGTTGCTGGCGCCGATGCGGGGCCTGCTCGCCAATTCCTGGATGATCAAGACCGACGGCAAGGCCCTGATCGCGCTGATGCAGCAGATCGAATTCGCCATTCTCGCGGCGATCGGCGTGCCGCTGATGATGCTGATGCTGGCGGCGATTGCCGGCAACATGCTGCAGCACCGCCTGGTCTGGTCGACCGAATCCCTGACGCCGAAATTCAGCAAGATCTCGCCCGGCGCCGGCTTCAAGCGCATCTTCGGCAAGCAGGCGGCGGCCAATTTTCTCAAGGGTATCGGCAAGCTGATCGCGCTCAGCGTGGTCATGACCATGATCCTGTGGCCGGAGCGGCATCGCATGGAGGCGATGGTCAGGCTCGACCCGGCCGCCATGCTCGGCGCCAGCACCAGCATGACAATCCATCTGCTCGGGGCAGTGGTCGCGGCGCTCGCGATCATCGCCATTGCCGATTATTTCTTCCAGTACCGCAGCTGGTTCCAGCGGCAGAAGATGTCGCTCCAGGAGATCAAGGAAGAGTTCAAGCAGTCCGAAGGCGATCCGCACATCAAGGGCAAGCTCAGGCAGTTGCGCCAGCAACGCTCCAAGAAGCGCATGATGGCGGCGGTTCCCAAGGCCTCGGTGATCATCACCAACCCGACCCACTTCTCGGTGGCGCTGTCTTACGAGCGCGGCATGACGGCTCCGATCTGCGTCGCCAAGGGCGTCGACAATCTCGCCTTCAAGATCCGGGAGATCGCGCGCGCGCACGATATCCCGATCGTGGAGAACGTGCCGCTCGCCCGCGCGCTCTACGCCACCGTCGAGATCGACCAGGAAATCCCGGCCGAGCACTACCATGCGGTCGCCGAAGTCATCGGCTACGTCATGCGGCTGAAGCGTGGCTTCAGCGCCGGGCGAGGATAAAAATCACCCGAAAGTACCGGAAATGGCCGTAATCTGGGAATCAGCGTACCTTTCGCCCCTGCGGCCCTTGCACCTCAGGGTCCGATTCAGGCAGGGAGAACCCCACGCGCGCTGTCGCGCGTTGATTCTCTGCCGACAGGCTGCGCCAGCTCGAGAATGACCGCCGAGTCCGACCACGACCTCACCCGCGAGCCCGTTGCGACGCACGAGCCGTCGCCGCGCTCGGGCAGCATTGCGCTGGTGCTGCTGGTGGCCGCCGGCCTCGTCGCCGTCGCCGTCGGGCTGATGACGCTCGGGCGCGTGCAGGCGCAGCCCTATATTCTCGGCATCCTTGCCGTGCTGGCGATGATCGGCCTGTTCAACCTGTTCGCTTTCGCCGCCGGAATCATCCGCTTCGCCGACCGCAGCCTCGATGATCCGGTCGTGGGCCGTATCGCCGATCACGGCTTCGATGGCCTCGCCGTGACCGATCCGCGCGGCCACGTGGTCTATTCCAACGCCGCCTATCTGACGCTCACCGGCGCCAGCGGTCCGCAGGACGTGCGCCCGGTCGAGCGTGTCTTCATCGGCAATCCCGACGTTTCGGAGGCCGTGTTCCGCCTGCTCAAGGCCGCGCGCGAAGGCAAGCGGCAGCAGGAAGAGGTCCGCATCTCCGGCCAGGACGGCAGCCAGGGCCGCTGGCTGCGCATGCGTGTGCGCCCGCTCGGTACCGGCAAGCGCGAGGCGAAATACGCGGTATGGTCGATCGCCGACATCACCCGCGACCGCGAGCGCCAGGAGGACGTGTTCCAGGAGCTCCAGCACGCCATCGAATATCTCGACCACGCGCCCTGCGGGTTCTTCTCGGTCAATCCGGCCGGAGAGCTTGCTTACGTCAATGCGACGCTGGCGAACTGGCTCGACTACGACCTCGCCGAGATCGGCTCTGGTGGCCTCAAGCTGACCGACATCGTCTCCGGCGACGGCGCCTCGCTGTTGACCTCGATCGTGGCGGTGCCGGGCGAGGTGAAGACCGAGGTCTTCGATATCGACCTGCGGATGCGCACCGGCAAGACCATGCCGGTGCGGCTCTATCACAAGCTCGCCTTCGGCGCCGACGGCGCGCCGGGTCCGTCGCGCACGCTCGTGATCAGCCGCGCCCGCGACGAGCGCAGCGATCCCGATCGCGCCGCCGAAGTGCGCTTCATGCGCTTCTTCGACCATACGCCGATGGCGATCGCGACCGTGGACCGCGCCGGCAACGTGGTGCGCGCCAACGCGCGCTATGCCAAGCTCGGGCAGGCGCTCGGGCTCGACAGTTCCTCCAAGTCGATCTTCCGTGCGGTGAATTCGCGCGACCGTCACCTCCTGATCGCGGCCATCAACCAGGCCGCCGAAGGCCAGGCCGACGTCGCGCCGGTGGAAGTGGCGCTGGAAGGGCCTAGGGAGCGCTGGGGCCAGTTCTTCGTCACGCCGGTGGATGCGGCCGAGAACGAGGCGGAAGCCGCCATCGTGCACATGCTCGAGACCACCGAGCGGCGCGCGCTGGAGAACCAGATCAATCAGTCGCAGAAGATGGAGACGGTCGGCCAGCTCGCCGGCGGCATCGCCCACGACTTCAACAACGTTCTCTCCGCCATCATGATGGCGAACGACTTCCTGCTGAACGCGCACAAGCCGACCGACCCGTCGTTCCAGGACATCATGCAGATCAAGCAGAACGCCACGCGCGCGGCCACGCTGGTTCGGCAGCTTCTGGCATTCTCGCGGCGGCAGACGCTGCGGCCGCAGGTGCTCGATCTCGGCGATGCGCTGTCCGATCTCGCCATGCTGCTGCGCCGCTTGATCGGCGAGAAGGTCAAGCACGAGACCATCCACGGCCGCGATCTCTGGCCGGTCAAGGTCGACGTCTCCCAGTTCGAGCAGGTGATCGTCAATCTCGCGGTCAACGCGCGCGACGCCATGCCCGACGGCGGCAAGCTGATCATCCGCACCGCCAACGTCCCCGCGGAAGAAGCGGCCAAGCTCGCCTACAAGGGGATGCCTGCTGCGGATTATGTCCGCATCGAGGTCGCCGACACCGGCACCGGCATTCCCGCCGACATCCGCGACAAGATTTTCGAGCCGTTCTTCTCGACCAAGGAAGTCGGTAAGGGCACCGGCCTTGGACTGTCCACCGTCTATGGCATCGTCAAGCAGACCGGCGGCTTCATCTACGTGGACTCCGAGCCGGGCAAGGGGACCTCGTTCCACATCTTCCTGCCGCGTCACCATGCCGAGCCTGAGGCGCAGGTCGAGCCGCCGGCGGCTGCGGTCAGCGCGACCAATGGCGCCGGGAAGGACGCCGCGGCGGCCGACGCCAAGCCGCGCACCGACCTCACGGGGCAGGGCACCATCCTGCTGGTCGAGGACGAAGAGGGCCTGCGCGCGCTGAACGCACGCGGATTGCGCTCGCGCGGCTACACCGTGGTAGAGGCCGAGAACGGCGTCGATGCCATGGAAGTGCTGGAGGAGCAGAGCGGCGCGATCGATCTCGTCGTCTCCGACGTCGTCATGCCCGAGATGGACGGCCCGACGCTTTTGAAGGCGATGCGGGAGAAGAATCCCGACATCAAATTCATCTTCGTCTCCGGCTATGCCGAGGACGCCTTCGAGAAGAGCCTGCCCGAGGGACAGCAGTTCGACTTCCTGCCGAAGCCGTTCACGCTCAGCCAGCTGGTGGCGGCGGTGAAGGAGACGATGGCGAAGCAGGGGTGAGGGGGCGCTCCTGTCGTCATTGACGAGGGAAACGCGGAGCTCACTTCCTCACGCCGCCGGTATCCCGCGACCACGGTTCCCCCGCGCCTCTTGCCAAGGCCCCGCCAAATATGGGCTTTTGCCACATCCCCGCGACTGAGGGCCGCAGTGGCAAGTTCCGAAAGCGTCTTCACTTTTCGGGAAGTCTGCCCATCTTAGGGGCACGTCCCCATGCCGGGGATTTGGGAAACGCACATGAATTTCTCGCTTCGCTCCCGCAGTCTCTTCAAGACGATCGCTGTCGTGCTGGCGCTTGCGCTGCCGACCGCACTGGCGATCTCGTCGGCCGACGCGCGTGTCGGCGGCGGCGGCTCGTCGGGCTCACGCGGCTCGCGCACCTTTTCGGCGCCGCCCTCGACCTCCACGGCGCCGGGCTCGGCTTCGCAGTTCAACCGGACCTACACCCAGCCGGGCGCAGGCATGAACTCGGCTGCTACCGCGCCCGCGCGTGGCGGCCTGTTCGGCGGTCGCGCCGGTGGCTTCATGGGCGGCCTTGCGGCCGGCTTCCTCGGCGCGGGCCTGCTCGGCATGCTGTTCGGCGGCGGCCTGTTCGGCGGCCTCGGCGGCCTGTCCTCGATCATCGGCCTGATCATCCAGATCGCGCTCGTGGTGCTGGTGGTGCGGCTGGCGATGTCCTGGTGGCAGCGCCGTCACACGCCGCAGGCGGCCTATGCCAATGCCGATGCGAGCGCAGCCCCCGGACCTCAGCCGAACCAGCGTAGCGGCCTCGGTGGCGGACTTGGCAGCGGTCTTGGCGGTGGTCTCGGCGGCTTCGGCTTCGGCGCGAACGCAAACAATGCGCCGCTCGAGATCAAGCCGGACGATTACGAGGCGTTCGAGCGCCTGCTCGGTGACGTCCAGACCGCCTGGTCGAACGGGGACGTGGCCAAGCTGCACACGCTCGCGACGCCGGAGATGGTCTCCTATTTCGAGCAGGACCTCGCTCAGAACCGCGCGCGCAACGTCGTCAACAAGGTGACCGACGTGAAACTGCTGCAGGGCGACCTCGCGGAAGCCTGGCGCGAAGGCGAGACCGACTACGCGACGGTGGCGCTGCGCTTCGCGCTCACCGACAAGACGCTCGACCGTAACAGCGGCACGGTCGTCGCCGGCAGCGAACAGCCGGGCGAAGTCACCGAGGTCTGGACCTTCGCCCGACGGCCCGGCAGCGGCTGGGAATTGTCGGCGATCCAGCAGACCAATTGATCGCAAGCAGATCGAAGACAAGGGCGTCGTGCTCCGGCACGGCGCCCTTTTTCGTTGGGCGCTTCGCGCGCAGGCGTCACCGTGGCGGAACCTGCGCCGCGTGCTAGGTTTGTCCCGCGCTCTCAAAGGACAGTCCGATGAAATACGAGCTCTACTACTGGCCCGAGATCCAGGCCCGCGGCGAATATGTGCGGTTGGCGCTGGAGGAGGCGGGGGCCGCCTACGTCGATGTCGCGCGCGGCCCCCGCGGCACGGCGGCGATGATGAAGATGATGGACGTGCATCAGGGCACGCCGCCCTTTGCGCCGCCGTTCCTGAAAGCGGGCAAGCTCGTCATCGGCCAGACCGCCAACATCCTGCACTATCTCGGCGCCCGCCATGGGCTCGCGCCGAAGACGGAGGCCGGAAAGCTCTGGGTGCACCAGCTGCAGCTCACCATCACCGATTTCGTGGTCGAGATCCACGATACCCATCATCCGCTCGGGCCCTCGCTCTATTACGAGGACCAGAAGCCGCCGGCGAAGAAACGCACGGCGGATTTCTGGAGCGAGCGGGTGCCGAAATATCTCGGCTATTTCGAGCAGCTTCTCGCCGGAAATGGCGGCGCCTATGTCACCGGCCGGCGGCTCACTTACGTCGATCTCTCGCTATTCCAGATCGTCGACGGACTGCGCTATGCCTTCCCCAAGCGCATGACGGCGTTCGAGACGGACATTCCCGGGCTCGTCGCCCTGCACGACCGCATCGCCGCGCGGCCGAACATCAAGGCCTATCTGGCAAGCGAGCGCCGCATTCCCTTCAACGAGCAAGGCATCTTCCGCCGCTATCGCGAACTGGATGGCTAGAGCGTTTTCAACGCAGGGAATCTAGCCGGTCCGGAGGGAGGCTGGCGGCAGCCCCCGTTCCGGACCGGCCGCTTCGGGCGAGATCGGTCGCCCGAACGCGTCGTGGCCGGGAAGCGCACGTGAACGCTCCGGCTCAGGCGGATTGTTGGAATCGTCGGGGATGGGAGAGAGGTCTTGCTCGTCGGGGCAGGGTGGCTTGCAAAACATCGTCGTCTCCCGTTGCGTGGATGCGGTTCCCTCTAGCGACGATCGCTTGCGGCGACGTCAGTCGATCGGAGGAGGAGGCGCGATTCTGCTGCCCGCGCGACGTTCCGGCTTCAGACCTTGATCGGCGGTGTGAAGGCCGCCATCAGCCGGACCAGATCCGCCTGTCGTTTGGTGCCAGTCTTGGCGAAGATCCGCGCGAGATGAGTCTTGATCGTGCTTTCGGCAACGCCCATGCTCCTAGCCACGTCGGGGACACCGCCGACCTCGACAATGGACAGGAACACGCGCAGCTCGGTCGGCGTCAGCTTGAACAGCTTGCGGATCAGGTCGGGCGCGACGCTGGTATCGAACGCGGCCTTGCTGACGAACAGGACGGCGCAGGCATCGTAGCTGCCTGCGAAGCTTTGCCGGCGCCCGGCGGTCAGCGGCAGGAGATGCGCGACAAAATGTGAGCCGTCGCGGGCCGCCAGATGCAGCGAGATGCTCGCGCTCGTCATCGCCCGGTCGCCGACCATCGTGCTCGCCAGCGCCTGCCGCAACACACGATCGGCATTCGGGTCGGACGTCACCAGTCGGCTCCGGACCGAACGAAGGATTCCGGCATCGTCCAGAATGTCGCGCGCAGCGGCATTGGCGTGCGTGATATGAGCCTCGGCATCGAGCAGCAGCACGGCGGTTCGCAGGGCGTCGAGCGTGCGGACCGAAATATCCTCCAGCGCATTCTGCTGCTGCAGCTTCTGTCTGACGATCATGGCCCGTTGTAGATGCGGCGTGAGCTGCGAGATCACCTCGACCATCCTGCGATCGACCGGACCGCCGGCCTTCATGATCGAGAGGCGGGATATGCCCTCGGCAGATTTGTCGAGCAGGATATTGGCGGCGTCCTCGAGGCCCTGCGGCCGCGTCCATTCGTTGTAGAACAGGGTGGTGCGGAATTCGTCGACGTCGATCCAGTCCCTGATGGTCTGGATTTGGCCCACCGGCGCGTGGAGCACGCTGCGCGAGGGATCGAACGGTTCATAGGTTTCGATGTAGGACTGAACATAGGCGGGTTCGACCCCGACGGCATGCGCGATCACGGCCTCGCCGGCTGCTCCGATCCGCACCAGACCGCCGCTCTGGCCGCCCGCGATGTCGACGATGCATCGAAGCGTCGACGACCATCGGGAATCGTCGAGCGCTGCGTCGTAGATGTCCGCCACCAGCGACAGCAGCTTGTCATTCAGTTCCATCGGCCTGTCCCATCGACGCATGCTCGTTCGGCCCCGCAGATGAGCACGACGGTTGCGGAGATTTGATAAGGCGGATCACACTTGAGGATGCGCGCCGAGACGGAGGCGGCAGTCTACGACCCAATTGTGCGGAGGGTAAATGACCACGGCCGGGCGCGGCGAGAGGCATCGAGACCGGCGAAAGGTTCGCGCGCTCATGGCGGCGACAGTGGCGTCAAGCAACGGCAGTCGCGCGATCATGCGCAGGCTCTTGAAGAGGCCGCGCACAATGTCGATCCCGCGATCCGGCCAGAAGATTTGGCCGGACGCGAAACGGCCCGATCGACCGGATCGGGCAATTCGTCATCGAGGGGACAGATCAGGCGAGCTGATCGATCCGCGTGCCCTGACCCGGCGGCAGCGGCGCGGGCGGCTGCGGCTTGTAGGTGGGGTCGGCATCCCTGGTCTTGGTCTGGTCGTCCTGCTGCTTGGTCGTGTCGTAGCTCGGCACCACGACCGCGATCGGCGGCGGCGCAACGGTTGAAACGTTCATCCGCAAATCCTCACATATGGAAACAGGCCGATCCTGCGCTGCGGCGAACGAAAATTCCTTCAAGCCAATCGTTAAAATGCAAGCAATCTGGTGCGGTAGATGGGCTGATTTCGTGCGCGGCCTCGCGCTTTATCAACGAGACAACGAGACTTCTCCTCGTCATTGCGAGCGCACCGAAGCAATCCAGACCATCTCCGCGGAGACGGCCTGGATTGCTTCGTCGCAAGGGCTCCTCGCAATGACGGAGTGTGGATAGAACCGCTACTCGTCCTTGCCGCGCGTGATCGCGATGGACGCGTCCTTCTTGGTGCGCGTGCATTCCATGTTGAGCCGTCGATAGCGCATGCTGACCTTGTCGCCGCGCAAGAGACCCATTCGCTTCAGGCAGCGTGTCGCGCCGGTCGTGGTGTCGTCCTTGGTCACGGTGAAGACGATCGCTGCCATCGATCCCACCAGCGCATAGAATTCCGGCGTCGGCTTGCGGTCACCCTTGGCAAAGAGCTCGATGGAATATTTGTCGCCGCGGCAGCCGACCGACAGCTCCTTGGCTGCCGGGTGCGTCATGTAGACAACGTTGGCAGCCCGGAAATTCACCTTGAGGCGATCGACCTGGTTCGCCAGCTCCTTGGCACTGTCGTCGCAGCGGTCCGCGCGGGCGGGCGAGACGAGGGTCACAAGGCCGGCGATGGCGGCGGCGACCAGGATCGCGCCGCGGATGTTCAGTTTCAATGTCATGTCGAAAAGCCCCTTAAGCGGCGCATTCAAGCGTCGTCGGGCGCGAAGCGCAAGGGTGGCAACGGGCATTTCCACGTGCTGTTTCAGCGCCTTCCCCGAGCCCAAGCCGGTCTGTCCCGTGCGCGTCGTTCCCTTTCCTTTCCGCTCGAAATGGGCTTAGAACGCTTCTACGCGAGGGCCCGCACGACGGCTCCAGAACCCCGAGATTCGACCCATGAACGCTCCCACCGCTTTTCCCGACCAGTCCAAGCCCGTTCCGCCCTACAAGCACACCCCGCTGTTTCCGCTCGGCAAGGACGAGACGCCCTACAAGAAGATCACGGCGGAGGGCGTCAGGGTCGAGAAGGTCCTGGGCAAGGACATGCTGGTGGTGTCGCGCGAAGCGCTGCGGGCGCTGTCCGAGGCGGCTTTCGGCGACATCAACCATTACCTGCGCCCCGGCCATCTGAAGCAGCTCCGCGCCATCCTCGAGGACGGCGAGGCCAGCCCGAACGACAAATTCGTCGCGCTGGATTTCTTGAAGAACGCCAACATCGCGGCCGGCGGCGTGCTGCCGATGTGCCAGGACACCGGCACCGCGATCATCATGGGCAAGAAGGGTTGCAACGTCATCACCGACGGCGACGACGAGGCGGCGCTGTCGGAGGGCGCGCGCGATGCGTACCTGCGCCGCAATCTGCGCTACTCGCAGGTCGCGCCGCTCTCGATGTACGAGGAAAAGAACACCGCCAACAACATGCCGGCGCAGTGCGAGATCTATGCCGAGGGCGACGACGCCTACAAGTTCATGTTCATGGCGAAGGGCGGCGGCAGCGCCAACAAAAGCTTCCTGTTCCAGGCGACGCCCTCGGTGCTGACCAAGGACCGACTGCTCGCCTTCCTGAAGGAGAAGATCCTGACGCTCGGCACCGCCGCGTGCCCGCCTTATCACCTCGCCATCGTGATCGGCGGCACCTCCGCCGAGCTCTGCATGAAGACGGTGAAGCTCGCCTCGGCCCGCTATCTCGATGCGCTGCCGACCCACGGCTCGCCCGACGGCAACGCCTTCCGCGACGTCGAGATGGAGCAGGAAATCCACGAGATGACGCAGTCGCTCGGCGTCGGCGCGCAGTTCGGCGGCAAGTATTTCTGCCACGACGTCCGCGTGATCCGCATGCCCAGGCACGGCGCCTCGCTGCCGATCGGGCTTGGCGTGTCGTGTTCGGCCGACCGCCAGGTTCTTGGCAAGATCACCAAGGACGGCGTCTATCTCGAGGAGCTCGAGCACAACCCGGCGCAGTACCTGCCCGAGGTCGAGCAGGCGCTCGGCGGCGAGGTCGTCAAGATCGATCTCAACCAGCCGATGAAGGACATCCTGGCGACGTTCTCGAAGCACCCGATCAAGACCCGGGTTTCGATGACCGGCACCATGATCGTCGCGCGCGACAGCGCCCACGCCAAGCTGCGCGAGCGGCTGGAGAAGGGCGAGCCGCTGCCGGATTACTTCAAGAACCATCCGGTGTATTACGCCGGCCCCGCCAAGACGCCCGAGGGCTACGCCTCCGGCGCGTTCGGTCCGACCACGGCGGGCCGCATGGATTCCTTCGTCGATCAGTTCCAGGCCGCCGGCGGCTCGATGGTGATGGTCGCCAAGGGCAACCGCGCCCCGGCGGTGCGCGAGGCCTGCAAGAAGTATGGCGGCTTCTATCTCGGCTCGATCGGCGGTGCGGCGGCGAACCTCGCCGAGCACTGCATCAAGAAGGTCGAGGTGCTCGAATATCCCGAGCTCGGCATGGAAGCGATCTGGCGCATCGAGGTCGTCGACTTCCCGGCCTTCATCATCATCGACGACAAGGGCAACGACTTCTTCAAGGAATTGAATCTGGGTTGAGGCTGCGTTCCCCGGATGCTGCGCAGCATGACGTGATGCGCTGCTGATCCGGGGTCCACTCGGCGTCGTGGCTCCCGGCTCTGCGAAGCAGCGCTACGCGCTGCACCGCGTCCGGGACACGAGATAATTGCTCAGTCTCCCTCGGTTTGCCCTAGCTGCAATTCGTGACCTGGTTCGAGCACAGTGCGCGCCACCAGCCGCGCACGCCGTCCTGGCTCTCGACCAGGCCCCAGAGGCCGCTGCACGCGAAGATGCGCTTCGGGCCGCCATCGGTGTCGATCGGACCGCCGAGCTCGCGCTGGGCGGGCATCCATTTGGCATCGACGAAGGGCGCCTGAAACAGCCCGCCCATGCGGGTGCTGCCATTGGCATAGGCGGCGCCGACCTTGTTCGCGGCGACCCAGCCGCGCCCGGCATAGGGCTTTGGCGCGCTGCGCGGATATTTCCTGTCATCCTCGTAGTCCTTGCCCGGCGGCTTGGCGCCTTCGATCAGGAACCAGCCGTTCCTGAAGCCGATGATGTGGAATTCGGTGAGCCAGCCGCCGTCGGGCGTGTTCTCGGCGCCGCCGAGCTTCAGGCGGTAGGGCGGCGGCAGCGTGCCGAGCACGCGCGCCGTCACCGACGGCTCGGCGCGCACGTTGAGGCCGGCAGGGTCCTTGTCGATGGACCAGGCGCCTAGACTGCAGGGTTCGGTGCCATCGGGAAGCGTCGCCCGCTTGGCCGCAAGCTCGGCGTGGAGCTTTGCGAAATCGGTCTCGTCATCGTCCGGATCGGGCTCCACGCGCGGCTTCAACTCGGCGGAGACGGCGTGTGTCGCATCCGGTGTCAGCGCGACCACGAGGGCCTGCCGCGCGGCGAATACGCTGGCCGGCGTTTTCGGATCGTTCGATGGCGCGGGATAGACGGCGAGATAGCCTGTCGAACCCTCGGTGCGATAGGCGGTACCGGCAATATAACCCGCCGGCACCAGGGCGAGCGCGCTTGCGCGCCACGCCGGTTCGGTGTCATCCGCGCGCGCCGCTTGCATCGCGACGCACAGCATCGTCGCCGCGACGAAACGGAGCACGCGCATGATGGCCAGCGCGCCTTACGCCCGGGCGCCCGTGAACGGGAAGCTGCCCATCGGGCCGATGCCCATCTCGCCGCTGATGCTGTCGCCGGAGACGGTGCCGGTGAATTCGAGCGTGAGCGGCATCGGTTTGTCGATCGAGACCTTCCAGGAGACGTTGTCGCCGGAAACGGTGCCGTCGAAGATCTCGGCGGTATTGCCTTCCGCGCCCTGCGTGCCTGTGAGCGTGCCGCCGGCGGCCTTGAGGCTCAGCGTCGCCTGGCGCTCACCCATCGGCGTCGTCATGGTCAGATTCCAGTTGCCGTCTACGGCCATTCCCGTCTCCCGAACAAATCCCGGCGGACCGCGACGATCCGCGGCCAGTCCTTAAGCGAGCCTATAGCTCAACTCGCGGCTCCTGACTAACCCTCGAACAGGGCATTTAGGCGCGGGCGGCGGCGCGCCGGCGGCTGGTGACGATGAGCCGGAGCACGACATACTGCACGGCGAAGGCCAGGATCTTGCCGCCGCCGGCGACCACCGTGAGGTAGAACGCCCACAGCTTCAGATCGCCTGTGGAGGCGACCACGATGACGCCGGCGCCGATCACGAACATCAGCGCCGCCCAGGCATAGCCGGCGGCCGTGACATATTCCGGAACGGTCTCGACGACGATTGGCGGCATGTAACGCAGCATCCAGCCGCGCTTGAGCATGATCAGACCGATCGCGAAATGCGCGATCGCTGGTTTTGCCAGCATGAAGCGGGGATCATTGGTCAAGAGCGTGACCGTGCCCAGGACGACGACGAGCGCGAGGCTCGCGTAAGTCATGTAGTTGAGCTGCTGCCCCTTGATGCGGGCGTAGACCACTTGCGCGAACGCTCCGGCGATCGCGACCGAGGTTGCCAGGATGACGTTGTCGGTGACGAGATAGACGACCAGGAAGACGATGGCGGAGAAGAGGTCGGAGGCGAGGCGGGCGAATACGTCCTTCATCGTCAATCCTGTTCAGCTTGCGTCGTGCAAGGCGCGGGCGGGCGTACCGTACTTGATCTGACGATACTCGGGGTACCATTTTGTGAAGTAAATCGCGCTGTTCCGGGCGGCAAAGGCGACCGCGAGGCTCGACCACAGCGGCAGGCCGGGGACGTAGAGCAGCACGAGATTGCCGGCCGCCATCAACAGCGCGGCCACGGTCCAGGCGCCGGTGATGACGTAATTGGCGGTGAGAAAGCCGGGCATTGCCGCGGTCTCGGCCGGCACCGCTTCAAGAGCATATTGCAGCGTGAAGGGACGGCGGACCAGCAGCGAGCCGAGCGAGAGAACGAAGATGCCGATATCGACCGCGAGCTTGACGCCCAGCGTTCCGAGCTGCGGGTCGATCAGCGCGAGGTAGAGGCCGATGGCGGCGAACACGATCGCCGAGCCCGCCGCCAGAATCTTCACCGAGCGTCCGCGCAGCACATCGGTTGCGACGGTGGCGAGGCAGATCGCGGAGGCCGCGAACACGCTTGAAGCGGCCGACGTCACCAGCATCAGCAGGCTGAACGCGCCGTAGGGCGAAAGAATCAGGAAAATCGCCATTGCCACCCTCGGTCAAGCCGATCTTTACGATGTAAAGATCAATAGTTCAGCGACGTGATCGGGTCAAGCGAAATGTTTACAGTGTCAAAATTAGGTAGGCGGCATGGAGAAGCTGAATGGCCGCAATGGCTTGGTCGGACGCCTCGTCGACCAGATCCGCCCAGTTCAGGCGCGACAGGAGTGGAAGCCCGCAGGCGATCGCAAGGCCGAGGGCGAGCAGGATGCCCCCATTGAAGAAGATCTCGCCACTCCGCCGCAGCCGGATCAGCTCGAGGGTGAGCGCGGCGCAGACCAAAGCGAGGATGGCGAGGAGGTCTGCGGTGATCGAGGGCATCTGCATTCGGGCCTCCTGGTGACACGTCGTGCTGTGGCCGGGCGTGCGCAAGAAGCGCACCCGGCATGACGGGAGCTACTGCGCTCCCACCCAATTGCCGTGAAAGCCGTCGGGCACGCGGTGGCCGAGCTGCACCAGCGCGACCGGGCCCGCTTCGACATCGGTGGCGTTGAAGACGGCGAGGTCGCTGCGATTCTCCCACGCCCGCCAGATGACGGCCAGCAGCCAGCCATCGCCCTCGGCCGCGTCCTTTGATCTCTCGACGAACACCGGTTCGGAGATGGTGTCGCCGGCGGGCAGCAGGTAATGGCCGAGACGCCTGCCGTTGCCGTCGACATGGACAATGCCGGACAGCGCGCCGAATGTCGGCCGTTTCGGGTTGGCGCAGGCGTACCAGCCGTGACGATTCCTCAGCCCGGCGTGGCGGTCGTCGATGCGCGGGAATTCACCGGTGAGATCGTCGAGATAAGTCTGCTGGAAGCGGTCGGTAGTTCCGGAGAGATCGAAGGTCCAGCGGCAGTGCCGGGCGCGCGACTTTTCGGGATCGGTCGGCCGGCCGTCAGGATGCGGAAACAGCGGCGCTTCCTCGAACTGCATGACGTCGGCGATGATGCGGTTCTCGTCCTCCCACGCGTTCATGATGTGGAAGACGTAGCAGGCTTCACCGCGAAACCAGACGATGTCCTTTGCCGTGCCGCTGCGCTTCATCACGCCGACATAGGCGCCCTTGTCAGGCTCCCAGGCGTATGGCGGCCGTCCGCTCATCGCGCGCTCCATGCTGCCTGTGATCGGCAGGATCGGAAACAGCACGTGGTTCGCGGTGACGATGAAGTCGTGCACCATGCTGGCGTATGGCGCATCGAACCGCTCGAAGCGCGTCGCCTTGCCGGCTGCATCGATCGAGCCGTAGGAGAGGGCAGGCGTCAGCGGTCCCGCCGCGTTGTAGCCGAAGAACACGAGCTCGCCGGTGACGGGGTCGATCTTCGGATGCGCGGTAAAACTGCCGGCGACGCGCCCCTGATAGTTGTGATAGCCGCGCGTCGCCAGCGTGCCCGGCTCGATCTCGGTCGGCAGATGCGCTTCTTCCAGCGCCAGCAGCTTGCCGGCATGGAAAATGATGTTGGTGTTGGCGACGCCGCCATCGGTGAGGTCAGCGGGCGCATCCGGCAGCTTGCGGCCGAAGCCGCCGAACAGGGCGCGGCCCGCATCGTGCTCGGCGAGCCATTTCGGTGTGCGGACCCAGCGGTTGCGATAGCTGGCGCGCCCGTTCTCGAGATGGAAGGCGTGCAGCATGCCGTCGCCGACGAACCAATGTGCGCCGGGGGACTCGAATTGCGGATTGGGACCGTTGCGATAGAGCACCCCGTTCAGCTCGCGCGGCAATTCGCCGATGATCTTCAGGAATGGCGCGTCCGCCTCGAACGGGATCGGCGCGATATTGTTGCGGCGCTCGGTGACGGCGTCGTGCTGCACGGCGTAACCCTCCCATCTTTACATCGTAAAGATCAATTATCGCCGATCGTCGCGTCCGTCAAGCGAAATCTTTACACTGTCAATATTGCGTCATATATCTTGCGGATGGCCAAGATCGACACCAAGAGCGAAACGGCGCGACGCACGCGTCCCCCCAGAACGAGTTCGACTGCGGCATCGCGCCCGAAGCGCGGCGCGGCGAGCGTCAAGAGTGAGACGCCCTATCATCACGGCGCCCTGCGCGAGGCGCTGCTCGAGGCCGCCGAACGGGTGCTGGAGCGCGACGGGCTCGCCGGTCTCACCTTGCGCGCGGTGGCGCGCGAGGCGGGCGTCTCGCATGCCGCACCTACCCATCATTTTGGCGATCTCACCGGCCTGCTCAGCGAACTCGCGGCCGTCGGCTTCCGCCAGTTCAACGCGGCGATGGCGTCGTCATGCGACGCCGCCACCACGCCGCTCGAAGCTGCGCTGGCGCGCCCCAAAGCCTATGTCGCCTATGCGCAGGCCCATCCCGGCATGTACGGCATCATGTTCCGCACCGAGCGGCTGGACTATTCGAGGCCTTCGCTGCACGAGGCGGCCGAGGCTTCTTTCGCCGGGCTTGCGAATGCGATCGGCATGATGCGACAGGAGCGGATCAGCGGCGACGCGCTGACCTTGAACCAGGGCGCCGCGATCGCCCGGGCCTGGTCGATGGTGCACGGCTTCACCACGTTGCTGCTGGACGGACGGCTCGAGGACATCCTCGGGCGGCTGCCCGAGGGGACGACGGCGGAGCGGCTGCTCGAGGCGATGCTGACGGTGCCGATGGCGGGCAAGCCGCCCGGTCCGTGACGCCGCATACGCAACTCTTGCCGTGGTGAAGCGTTGACGGCGCATGGCAAAAACATCACGCGCGCCCTGGAAACGCTCCAATCCCCGCAAGCGGGCAGGCAAAGCCTCCAAGCACCTCAGTCCCGCGCAGAAATCGGCGGCGAAGGCGCGCGCGCGACGCGCCGGCCGCCGTTATCCCAACCTCGTGGACAACATGCGCATGGTAGCGAAGAAGACCACCAAGAAGGCCTCCAAGAAAAAGACTTCCAAGTCGAAGGCGTCGAAATCGTCGAAGACAAAGTCGGCCAGAAAAACTGCAAAGAAGGCCCGCAAGCGCACAGCGAAGAAGAAAGCCAGGTCTTCCCGCAAACGCAGCGCATCTGTGCGCGAAAAGGATCCGCGCGGCGGTCTGACTGCGGCCGGCCGCAAGGCATTTGCGCGCAAGCAGGGCGCCCATTTGCGACCCGGTGTTACCAAGACAGAGTCGGAGATGACGCCGCAGGAGATGCGGCGGAAAGGCAGCTGGGCCGTGCGATTCTATGGCCGCGCCAAGCTGCCGCCTTTGGTCGATGCCAAGGGCCGGCCGACCCGCCACGCCTTGTCGGCGCATGCCTGGGGCGAGCCGGTCCCGAAGACCGTGGCAGCGGCCCGGCGCATCGCTGCCAAGGGCGAGCGGCTGTTGGCCCGCTATCGGCGGGCCAAGGCGAAGGCCTAGCGCATCGTCGCAAGGTCGACGGCGCGGCCGCGCGTGCCGATGATCTTCACCTCGTCCTTGCCGCACATGAAACCGCGGGCGACATCGTCGGCGGCCTTGCGGGCGAGCTCGTTGGCGGTGGGGTTGGCGATCGCATCGACATAGGCGATGTGACAGACCGGGCCCGGCGGCAACCGGGTCACGACCAGCATGGCCCTGGTGTTCGGCCGGCCTTTTTTGTCGGGATCGTCATTGTCGGCGATGTGCCAGCGCTGGATGATCGCGAACGGCTTGGCGCCAACGGCGCGCCATTCGATCGTGGTCTCCGACGAATTGAACGGGCCGAACCAGGTCTTGGCCGCCGGTTCCTCGGCAGCTTGCCGGCGATTGCGGCCGACCGAAACGATTTCGCGAAGATCATCTTCAGCAATCAGCACCGTCAGGCCGTCCTTGCCCGGGCATGTCCGCGTCGTGCTGCCGTCGAGTTCGCTGGGCCTGCCGACCTGACGGCAATCCTTCGGGGCCGTCGAGGTGTAGGTGCTGCCCACCGATTGGGCGCCCGCGCTGTTCAGGCCGGCGCACGTCAGCAAGACAGCCAGGCCTAGGGTGATGCGGTTCATCATGAGGTCTTCATTGCAGGGAACTCCGTCCCATCAGACGTCTTCATTGTGGGCAAGGTTCAAACCGGCGTGGGATGGACCTGACAGCGGTACGGAATCGTTCTAGAAGAGCGGCTTCGCCTGAGGTCTCTTGCCTCGTTTGCGCTTCTCAATACTCTTGATCATGCCAGCCATCGCTTCCAGAAAATCCTACCGGGTCGGCCGCTCCAAGACCGGACTCGGCCTGTTCGCCACCATGCCGATCAAGAAGGGGACCCGGATCATCCGTTATTTCGGACCGATTCTGGACTCCAAGATTCCCGCGCACGACGAGATCGAGAACAAATACCTTTTCGAGCTCAACGGCCGCTGGACCATCGACGGTTCGGTGCGCAAGAATCTCGCCCGCTACATCAACCATTCCTGCCGGCCCAACGCCGAGTCCGACGTCCGGCCGCGCGAGCGCAAGGTCTTCATCCGCGCCATCAAGAACATCGAGCCGGGCGACGAGATCAACTACGATTACGGCACCGACTATTTCAAAGCCTACCTGAAGCCGATCGGCTGCAAGTGCGAGTCGTGCGAAAAGAAGCGCAAGAAGCTGCGCGCCGAGGCTCGGGCTGAAGCCGCCAAGGTGAAGGCGCGCACCGCCAAGAAGTTAGCCGCTCAGGGTTCGAACAAGGGTTCGAAGACCAAGGCCGCCAACAAGAGGAAGCTGAACGGTCACGCCGTTGCCAGGGCGAACGGCCGCGCGCGAGCTTAGCTCGGCTCTCTTGCCAGACGCGGCGCAGCGTCTCTTCGGCGGTGCGCTTCAGGACCGGGTCCCATGTGTCCGCGAGCGATCCGTGTTGCGTGGGTCCGGCTCCGCGCCGCAACGCCGAAAGCGTCGCAGCGCTTCCGGGACAGAGTGGCCTCACGCCGCCACCACGCACCCGCTCTTGCTCAATCCAACATTGCAGTTCGGCAGACACGCCGGTGACGATGGTCTTCGCCTCCACCATCCGATAGCTTGACGAGGCCGTGGCGACGCGTCGGGCAAAACACCTGGAACCCGTCAATCCCTCCCGGTTAAAATATATCGCTTTTCCGAATTTCGGATTTATGGCATAGGTGGCTCATCCTGGCCCTGCCAGAGGGGCGCTTCGCGATCGTCACGAGATGCGGGCCGGGGTGCGGTGGACGCGGTAGCGCCGGCGCAATTTGTCTGGGGACAGGGCGGGCAACCGTGAGTCCCAGGCGATGCGCATACGACACGGCGCGGTCACAGCGGTTTGGTCGATGGTCCGGGGTGTGCACACCAAGCACCGGGCGCTGAGGCCAGGCCGTCCGCGGACGGAGAAGTCGTGTGGTCCCGACGCCCGGGGTTCTGGCGTCAAGGCTCGCAGTGGTGCAGCGGCCGACCGGTGCGCGCATCAACCGACTGCGAGGCGACGGGGGCAATAGTGCAACGCTCCCCGAGGAGAGCACGAAGGACACCGTTAAAACCATCCGCGCAGGGAAGGCCGGGCGACCGGCAACACCTGTAGTCCACCCCGTGTGCATCTTCCTTGTACACGGACTCGGGTGCCGCCGGCGCCCGGCCTTCCCTGCGCCCTTTGGCAATCCATGGGCGCAATACGGCAGCAAAGCTCGGGCGAAATCCGCCGCGAGAACGCGAGGATATGTCTGCAATGAAGATGGATTGAGAGCGCAAACCGGTGCCGCACATTCGGTCATTGCGAGCGCAGCGACGATTGTGGAAACAGGTAAGCATCCAATTGCGGCCTCGTGCCCTCACGCAGCGCAGCGCGACTTCAGCGGTGCGCTGCTGAGCCAGGGCCCACGTATCCGCGAGCGATCCGTGTGGCATGGGTCCTGGCTCTGCGCCGCAGCGCAAGAGCGCTGCTGCGCGTCCGGGACACAACAGGATCACGCGACCGCAGCGGTGCTGCTTCTCCGCAACCCCACATATTGCAGCTCGGCGAACACGCCGGTGGCGATGGCCTGCGCCACGACCATCAACTGACCGGCGAGGTTCGGCGACACCGCGCCCGACAACAGCAGCGCGATGCTGCCGACCGTCCAGGCCGCATTGCCGACCACGACCAGCAACACCAGCGGCTTCGCCACCGAGGCGCGCGAGGCCAGCCAGCCGACCAGCGCGGCGTAGGCGATCAGGAACAGGCCGGTCTCGCGCAGCAGCGCCTCCGGCAGATTGAACAGTGTCGCAAAAGTGCTGGCACCGAGAGTGAAGCCGAGGGCGGCGACGCCGCTGAAAACGGCATCGGCAAGCAGCGCGCGGCGCAGGAAGGTAGATGCATCGATCATTTGAGGTCTCCGTGGTTGGGGTGGGCTCGGGGTGAAACTCAGCGCCATCCGCGCCACCAGGCGCGGAGCAGGCGGGCGAGGCGGAACGGACAGAGGTTTCTGCCGACGCCGTGCTCGAAGGCCGTGACCCGCGCGACCACATAGTCGCCGCTCGAATGCAGCAGCGGCTCCGGCATGTCGAGGCCGCGCGCCAGCATCCGGGTGATCAGGGTGACGGCGAAGGGAACGACGTGGTCGGCGACGGCGCGGTAGATCACGAGAGCAATCATGGCGAACTCCTGTTGCCACTGAGGATGCCGCCGTGCCGGATCGGTTTCGATTACCTCGGGGGTAATGGAAGCTCTGAAATTCGCATGCTAGGTTTTTGCTCATGAACGCACATGCATCCACGGCACAGGCCGACCGCAGCCAGCCGGTTCACATCGGCGACCATTTGCGCGAATGGCGGCAGCGCCGCCGCATGAGCCAGCTCGATCTCGCGGGCGAGGCCGAAATCTCCGCGCGTCATCTCAGCTTCGTCGAGACCGGCCGCGCCGCGCCGTCGCGCGACATGGTGCTGCGGCTCGCCGAGCGTCTCGACGTACCCTTGCGCGAACGCAACGTGCTGCTGGTCGCGGCCGGCTACGCGCCGGCGTTTCCGCAGCGCCAGCTGGAGGATCCGGCGTTGAAATCTGCCCGCCAGGCGATCGATCTCGTGCTTAGGGCACATGAGCCCAATCCCGCGCTCGCGGTGGACCGGCACTGGAACCTGGTTTCCGCCAACCGCATGGTGGCGCCGCTGCTGGCGGGCATTCCGCAGCATCTGCTCGGCCAGCCCCTCAACGTGCTCAAGCTCGCCTTTCATCCGGAGGCGCTGGCGCCGCGCACGGTCAATCTTGCGGAGTGGTGCGGGCATCTTCTGGAGCGCCTGCACCGCCAATGCGAGGTGACGGCCGATCCCGAATTGATCAAGCTCTACACCGATCTCAAGACCTATCCGATTCCGGCGCGCGCGGGGCCGCTGTCGAGCGACAACGTCGCGATCCCGTTCAAGCTACGCCACGGCGGTGAAATCCTGAGCTTCTTCTCCACCACCATGGTGTTCGGCACGCCCGTCGACATCACCTTGTCGGAGCTCGCGCTGGAAACCTTCTTCCCGGCCGACGAGCGCACCGCGGAGCGGCTCAGGCAGATGGCAGCAGCCATGACGTAGCGCCCTTGCCTCGGAGCGGGTTCGGCTTATCTTCCGACGAACCCTTATCGCCCGAAGGAGGCGCCTGACATGAGCACGCTGAAACCGCTCCAGATCGACGTCGTCTCCGACGTGGTGTGCCCCTGGTGCTATATCGGCAAACACCGGATCGAGAGCGCGCTGGCGCTCGTGCCGGATGTCCCGGTCAAGCTCAATTTCCGCCCGTTCTTTCTCAATCCCTGGGTGCCGCGCGAGGGCATCAGCCGCGAGGCCTATCTCACGCAGAAATTCGGCTCGGTCGAGGCCTACAAGGGCATCGCGGGGCGTGTCGTGGCGGCCGCGAGCGAGGAGGGCCTTCTCTACAAGCCCGAGCTGGTGGCGCGCCAGCCCAACACCACCGACTGCCATCGCCTGATCCTGTGGGCGGAAGCGATCGGCAAGGCGCCCGAGATGAAGCAGCGCCTGATGGAGCTGTATTTCCGCGACGGCGGCGATCTCACCGATGTGAACGTGCTGGTGCAGGCGGCGGCCGATGTCGGCCTCGACGCCGAGGACGTGCGCAAGCGCCTTGCCAGCGACGAGGACGTCGCGCGCGTCTCGGCGGATGCGCAGGAGGCCGCCGAGAAAGGCATCTCCGGCGTGCCGACCTATGTGTTCGCGCAGAAATACGCCGTCTCCGGCGCGCAGGATCCGAACCTGCTGGCGCGCGCCATCCGCCAGGTCTCGGCGGAGATCAACGCGCAAGCGGCGGAGTAGTCTTCGGCTATCTGCGAAGCCGGTGGACCACACGTCGCGCAGCCTCGTGCGCGGCGTTGCGGCCGAGCAGCGCGCCGTGAATGAGCGCGACGACCGGATCGTGTCGCCGCAGCGGGATCAGCACGTCGCCGACCGCGAAGCGCCCGCGCCAGATCGGGTTGATCATGGGATGGTCGGCGCTCGCGGTGGAGTCCGCGCTGGCGATGGCGGGATCGGCGCAGAGATGGCGCGTCAAGTCGAGTGTGAGCTGCACGCCCGGGGAATATTTCGCAAAGCGCTCGTCGATGCCGAGCTTGAAGAAGAACGCGCGGTTCTGGTGGCGCAGCACGATGCCGGCGGCCACCGGTGTCGTCCCGGTGCGAAGCGTGATGATTTCGCACTGCGCGGTCTCGGCCAGCGCCGGCACGGCGCGGCGAATGAAGGTCGCATCGCCCGCATGCTGGACCAGCGCGGTGCCGCGCTTGCCCTTCCAGCCGCTGGCTTCGAGCTTCAGGAATGTCTCGAGTGCGGGCCCGATCTCGTCAGGCCGACGTGCGACGTCGAACGCAACGGCTCCGTGCTCGTCGAGCCGATGGCGCTGTCGGCGCAGCTCCTTGAGCTTCTTGGTGCCGAGCGCCTCGCGCAGCAGCGTTTCGTCATCCTGCGTCGCATCGAGGCTGGCGCGGACGTAGGAGGACAGCACGCGCGGCTTCAGGCCGTCGCGGTCCAGGACCTGCTTCAAAGCAGTCATCGCGGCTCCGTCGAGCGCGACGTCGTTGAGCACCAGCGCATGCGCGCCGGTCTCGCGGGCCTGCTGCAGCAGTTGCGTGGCCGCCTCGATCGGGGCATCGCGATCGATCAGCGGGCTGCAGAGCGTGCCGTAGGGATGCGCGCTCACCAGCGCGGGCAGGGGAATCTTGAAGGAGCGCCACAGCGGAATCACCGGCATCAGCCCGATCAATCGCGTCGACAAGCCGTCGAATGCGGGCAATGCCGAGGCATCGGTGCGACCGCGCGCGGTGGCGCTGACGGCGAGCTCCCAGCCGGGCAGATAATATCCGTTCGGCTCGATCGCCCGCTGCGCGAGGGCGCGCCACTGGCCGGGGTCGATCGCCGTGAGCGGCACGCGCGCCGTCGTGGCATCCGCTGCCGGTGCCGGATGGATCGCTGCCTGCTGAGCGATATCGACCACGTCCCTCGTCCCCGTTCACGCGGGCCGAGCCCGAGTTCTGTGGGGCATGCTAGCGCATAGGATGGAAAATGCCGTTCGGGCGCCGCGTCAATTTGCGCGAAATTGTTAACGTTGCGTTGACGATGTCGCGGCGGGCTGGTCGGCCGGGGAAGCCCGCTCGGTCTTCACGTTCACCGAGACTTCCATGCCGAGATCGTCCTCGGGTTCCCCCCAATAGGAGCCCCAGAGCGGGATGGCCTGCTGCGGCGTCCGGGCGACGCCGACCCGGATCAGGTCGCGATTGCCGACGATGCCGTTGGTCGGATCGAACTCCACCCAGCCCGAGCCGGGCACGTAAATCGAGCACCAGGCGTGGGTCGAGCCGCCGCCGAGCCGCACCGGCCCGTCCCGATCGGCAACGTAGACATAGCCGGTGATGAATCTGGCGGCGAAGCCGAGCGCGCGTGCCGCCTCCATCATCAGCAGCGCGAAATCGCGGCATGTCCCCTGCTGCAGTCCGAGCGTTTCCGCGGGCGTCTGCGTTCCCCGCAGCACCCTGCGCTGGTAGGAGAACCCTTCGGCAATGGCCTCGTTGAGCGTCATCAGCAATTGGCCCGTGGGCCGCCGGCCGTCCGCCGCCACGAATTTGGCCAGCCACTCCTCCACCGCGACGTCCTCGGGATGATGGCGACGCATATAGGGTTCGAGATCTGGCAGCTCGCTGTCGGCATAGGCGAAGGGATGCTCGCGGGCGTAGTCCTCGATGCGGAAGTCCGGCGTATTCTCCGGCGTATGGTCGAGCTCGATGGTGGTGTCGAACTGGAGCTGGTCGCTGACGGTGTCGAAGTCGACCAACGTGAGGCAATTGCCCGAGACGTCGTGAATCCAGCGGATCTCGGCAGGCTCGGGCCGGATCACGAGCCGGCAGTCCAAAAGGCGCTGGTCATAGCTGTCGCGTGGCCGGAAGAGCAGCTGGTGCTGCCCGAGCTTCACCGCCCGACGGTAGCGGTAGATCGTTTGGTGGTGGACGGCGTAGGTTGTCATGTGCTCGCTTCTGGCCCGCGGCCATATGACCCTGCTTTCGTCCCCGGTCCAAGCAGGGATTCGAGGATACGGCATGGGAAAGAGGGAAATTGGGGCGCGATTGCCCTTCATTTCAGCAGCGCTGCAGCCGAAGACGCGGAACGAATGCGCCGGGGCAGGGTTGGCGTGCCGAGGTCAACGACGACTCCGAGGAGACGATCTTGAAGATTCGCGCCGGCTACGACATTGCGTTCAACTGCCTTCAAGACGTCCCGATGATCCTGATGCTGAGCGTGCATCCGTCCCGGCACGGCGATCTCCTGTCCCCGCACGCCATCCAGACCACGCCCGGTGTTGGCACCCGGGACTATCTCGATGCCTTCGGCAACGTCTGCACCCGGCTGGTCGCGCCAAGCGGCCTGATCGAGATCCGCAACGACTTCGTGATCGAAGATTCCGGCGTTCCCGAGCCGGCGGCGCCGTTGGCTGCTCAGGTCCAACTCCAGGACCTGCCCGACGACGCGCTCGTGTATCTGCTCGGCAGCCGCTATTGCGATACCCAGAAGCTGGCGGATCTGGCCTGGTCGACCTTCGGCGCGATCGAAGGCGGCGGACAGCGCGTGCAGGCGATTTGCGACTACGTCCACAACCGCATTCAGTTCGGCTACCAATTCGCTCGCGGGGATCGCACGGCCTCCGAAGGTCATGCCGAGCGCATCGGCGTATGCCGGGACTTTGCCCATCTGGCCGTGACGCTGTGCCGCTGCATGAACATTCCAGCGCGTTATTGCACCGGCTATCTCGGCGACATCGGGGTGCCTCCCGACCCGGCGCCGATGGACTTCAGTGCCTGGTTCGAGGCTTATATCGGTGGCCGCTGGTACACGTTCGATGCGCGGCACAACCATCCGCGCATCGGCAGGATCGTCATTGCCCGCGGCCGTGACGCCGCCGACGTCGCGATCTCGACGGCGTTCGGCCGGGCGGATTTGGTCCGGTTCAACGTCGTGACGGAAGAGGTCGTTGACGACAGCTCCGTCCAGCTCGCGCCTGATATCGTCATGGCCCCGCACGCGCAGTCGATGCTGCAACGTCTCACGGCTTGAGAAGGCTGCTCCGCAGCATCGAGGTTCACTCCTTCGGCACGAAATGATCGCGCGCATCGGCGCGCTCTCCGCTGCCGACGTCGGTAATCTCCACGCCGATATCCACTGCCGTCTTGGGCAAACGGTCGGGAGCAACCTGCACAGACATCCGGACCTCGCGGGTTTGATCCTGTCCGACCTGCACGAGCGGGTTACCGTCGGGCCCCGGCTCGACACCGGCGACGCGGACGATGGCGCCCGGCAGGCCTGAGACCTTGAGCGCGAAAGAGCGCTGCGCGCCCTTGTTGAGGATGCGGACGGTGTAATCGTTGCGGACTCCGCCATCCGAGAGCTGGACGAACAGCGGATTGCGTTCGTGAAGCACGTTGACGTCCATGGTCGCGCGCGTGGCCAGCGTGTACAGCATGACGCTGCCGACGATGGCAATGGCTGCGGTATAGACCAGCGTGCGGGCGCGGATGATGCGATAGATCGGCGGCTTGCCCTCGCGCCGGCGTTGAATATTGATGTCGGTGTCATAGCCGATCAGGCCTTTGGGCCGGCCGATCTCGCTCATCACGTTGTCGCAGGCGTCGATGCACAGGCCGCACTGGATGCAGCCGAGCTGGATGCCGTGGCGGATGTCCACGCCGGTCGGGCAGACATTGATGCACTGGTGGCAGTCGACGCAGTCGCCGGCGGGACCGCCATGGGCGCGGGCCGCTTCCGCCTTCTTCACCGACATGCGCGGCTCGCCCCGGTCGCGGCGATAGGTCACGTTGAGCGCCCACTCGTCGGTCAGCGCCGCCTGGATGCGCGGCCACGGGCACATGTAGATGCACATCTGCTCACGCGCGTGGCCGGCGAAGACATAGGTCGTCGCGGTCAGGATACCGATCCAGAGATAGGCCGTGAACGGGGCCTGGAAGGTGGCGAGCTCCTTCACCAGCGTCGGTGCGTCGTCGAAATACAGCACCCAGGCGCCGCCGGTCCACCAGGCGATCATGACCCAGAGGAAGTGCTTGAGCGCGACCTTTCGGATGTGGTCGAACGTCCAGTAGTTCTTGTCGCCCTGCATGCGCTGCCGGCGATCGCCCTCGACCCAGCGCTCCACGGCGTAGAACAGATCGGTCCACACCGTCTGCGGGCATAGATAGCCGCACCACAGCCGACCTGCGACCGCGTTCATCAGGAACAGCATCATGGCAGCGAGGATGAGCAGACCGGTGAAATAATACACCTCCTGCGGCCACAGCTCGATGAAGAAGAAATAGAACCGGCGATGCGGCAGGTCGATCAGCACGGCCTGGTCGGGCAAACCGGGTCCGCGCTTCCAGCGCACGAACGGCAGGAGATAATAGATCCCGAGCGTGACGCACAGGATCGCCCATTTGATGCGGCGGAACGGGCCGCGGACCGATTGCGGATAGACCTTCCTGCGCTTCTCGTAGAGAGGCCCTTCGATGAAGGTGTCGTCGGTCATGGCAAATTCCCCCGCATCACTGACTGCATCTGCGTTGCGTTCAGGAGAACGCGCAGCCGCTGCTCAGGCCCAGCTTCCTGAACACGATCGCCGCCGGGCAGAAGCCCGTGAACGAGGCCTGCAACATGTTCAGCCCGGCAAACGCCGTCAGCAGATACCAATACGCATTCACATAGGTGCCCAGTGCGAGACCGAGCAGGACGACGAATCCCGCAAACGCGAGAACGGCTTTGTCGACATTCATGGCAGGCTCCTTTTGGTTGGCGACGTTACGAACGGGTCAGATTGGTTTCGGTCCAGGCGACGATGCTGCGCGTATCCATCGCGCCGGAATGGCGGGCGATCTCGCGGCCGCCGTGCATCAGCAGCAGGGTCGGAATGCCGCTGATGTTGAGCCGCGACGACAATGCGGGCGCGCTGTCCGAATTCAGCTTCAACAGCCGCACGCCGGGTTCGAGCGTTTGCGCCGCGCGCTCGAACATCGGGGCCATCGCGCGGCAGGGTCCGCACCATGGCGCCCAGACGTCGACCAGCACGGGAATGTCGCTGCTGGCGACATGGCGGTCGAAGGCTGCTTCGTTCACCTCGATCGGCTTGCCTGCGAACATCGGCTGGTGACAGGCGCCGCAGCGCGCACCTTGCGGTGCGCGTTCGGCCGGCAGGCGATTGATGCGCCCGCAATGTCCGCAGACGACCTGGCGTGTCGTGCTCATGTTCCGGTTCGAACCTCCTTGATCTTGGCGATGTTCAGCCTGTCGAGGAGGAAGCGCTCGTAGAACGGTTCGCTTTCGCCGCGCCGCATCTTGCGCAGGAAGTATTTCTCGAAGGCGACCTTGGCGAGGTGCACCCATTCGCCCTTGGAGGACCAATTGACGTTGCGCGGCGGGATCTGCGGCTGCGCGAGGAAGGCGACGCCGGAATCGCCGAAGTCGGCGAGGCAGATCGCGTTCCAGGTCGGCTGCGCCGTCGGCGGCTTGCCGCGGAGCAGGGCGCCGATGTTCATCGCAGTCGCCGTCACCATGGATTCGATCATGAAGCCGGTCTTGGGGACGCCGACCGGCACCGGTGTCGCGCCGACCGGCGCGATCGCGACACAGACGCCGACCGCAAATATGTTGGGAAAGGTGGGATTCTGCTGATGCTTGTCGACGATGACGAAGCCGCGCGGATTGGTCAGCTTCTCGATGCCGCGCACTGCCTCGACGCCGCGAAAGGCAGGCAACATCATTGAATAGACGAATGGCAGCTCGTGGGCCTTGCGGGACGTGCCGTTGTCGGAAAGCTCCTCCACCGTCATCAAGCCGGGGGCGACATTGTCGACGCGAGCATTGGTGATCCACTTGATGTGCTTCTCGCGCATCTCGCTTTCCAGAAGACCCTTGGTATCCCCGACGCCGTCAAGGCCGAGATGGCCGATATACGGCTCCGACGTGACGAACGTCATAGGAGCCCGGTCGCGCAGCTTGCGCCGGCGCAGCTCCGTTTCCAGGATGAAGAGAAATTCGTAGGCCGGACCGAAGCAGGAGGCGCCCTGAACGGCGCCGATCACGACCGGGCCGGGATTGGCCGCGAGCTTCTCGAAGGCTTCGCGGGCATGCGCGGCGTGATCGACGTGGCAGATCGACTGGGTGTGGCCCTGCGGACCGAGGCCGGGGATCTCGTCGAAGGCGAGTTCGGGACCGGTCGCGACGACCAGATAATCGTAGTCGATCGACGTGCCGTCGCCGAGATCAATACGGTTCTCCTCGGGGTGGACGCGCTTTGCGCCCTGCGTCAGCAGCCGCACCCCCTTGCGCTTCATGACGTCAGCGAGATCGATTTCGATCTCCTCGCGCTTGCGCCAGCCAACGGCCACCCACGGGTTCGAGGGCACGAAATGATAGACCGCGCCTTGCGAGATGACACTGAGGCGATCCTCCTTTCTCAACTGGGGCAGCAATTCATAGGCCATCAGCGTTCCGCTCAGACCGGCTCCGACTACGACAATCTCCGCCATGGGTAACCTCCGTTGGATCAGGCCGCTTCACCGGTTCAGCTCCGGCTGTCATGCAGCGCTTGACTACATATTCGTATTTGCGTATATACGCAAGTATGAAAATAGATAGCGAGATCATGGAGCGGGCGGCGGATCAGGCGAGCGACCTGCTCAAGGCGCTCTCGAATCGTCATCGTCTTCTCATCATCTGCCAGCTGATCGACGGCGAGCGGTCGGTCGGCGAACTGGCCGAGTTCCTGAACCTGCGGGACTCGACGGTCTCCCAGCATCTTGCGCTCCTTCGCAAGGATGGCCTGGTCGCCTCCAGGCGCGATGCGCAGACGATCTTCTATTCGATCGCCAGCGAGCCGGCGCGTGCGATCCTGAAGACGCTCTATCAGGTGTTTTGCGCGCCGAAGTCCGCAAGGACGAAGTGAAGCCTAGGAAACGGCGGGCGGCCGCGCCTTGCGCGAGATCAACACACGTCGGCCGATGTCGATGAAAATGAGAGGGCACCGCGGCGCGGTGTGATGAAACCGATGATGGCGTGGATGTGTCCTATGCAAAATCTGGCGCGCGTGGGGCTTCTGACTGCGTGTGCGGTAATCGGAGTTTCGACGGGATCCGTTGCCGCCGCGGGAACGCTGACCGTCGCGCAGCAGCCTGTCATCGATGAGAAGGCTGTCTTCGCGACCGTCGAGAGCATCAGCGTGGTTCCCGCGCGTAGCCGCATCGGTGGCACCGTCGTTCAGCTCAAGGTCCGGGAAGGCGATCGCGTCACCGCCGGTCAAGTCATCGCCGCCATCGGCGACGAGAAGCTCGTCCTGCAGATGAAATCGCTCGACGCGCAAATCGAGGCGCTGCAGGCTCAGGCCAAGCAGGCGCAGCTCGACTTTACCCGGACCGAAGGACTGGTCGAGCGGGGTATCCTGCCGCGGATCAAGCTCGACGAGCAGCGCACTGCGCTCAATGTCGCCGACAATGGCCTGCGCGCCAAGACTGCGGAGCGTGCCGTCATCAGCGAGCAGCTCAACCAGGGCCAGGTGCTCGCGCCGGCGGACGGCCGCGTGTTGAAGCGGCTGATCATATTGGGATCCGTCGTGCTTGCCGGCGACCCGATCGTGACCGTGGCCGAGCAGAACTTCAAGCTGCGGCTGCGTGTGCCGGAGCGCCATGCGCGTTTCCTCAAGGCCGGCGACAAGGTCCGCGTCGATGGCGCGGAGCTGGGGGGAGAAGCCTCGAAGCGCGGCGTGATCGACCTCGTTTATCCCCAGATCGAGGAGGGGCGCGTCATTGCGGACGCGACCGTCGAGGGGCTTGGCGAATATTTCGTCGGTGATCGCTTGCGTGTCTGGATCGCCGGCGGCACGCGGCCGGCGTTCGTGATTCCTGCGAGCTATGTGACGACGCGGTTCGGCATCGACTACGTCCAGCTCCGGAAAGGAAGCGACACGATCGACGTGCCAGTGCAGCGCGGCCGCGATATGCCGACGCCCTCGCTTCCCGACGGCCTCGAAATCCTCTCGGGTATCCAGGCCGGTGACCAGTTGGTGCAGCCGTGAATCTCGGTCTGTCAGGACGGTTGACCCGGTCGACCATCGCATCTCCGCTGACCCCGCTGTTCCTGATCGGCGCGCTCGTGGTGGGGCTGATCGCGGTCGTGGTGATCCCGCGCGAGGAGGAGCCGCAGATCAGCGTTCCCATGGTGGACATCCGCGTCAACGCCGATGGCCTGCGCGGGCCGGACGCGGTCGAGCTGGTGAGCAAGCCGCTGGAATCGATCGTCAAGGGCATCGATGGCGTCGAGCACGTCTATAGCCAGACCGAGGACGACCGCGTGATGGTCACCGCGCGATTCCTGGTCGGCACCAAGTTCGAGGACGCCATCCTCAGGGTGCATGAGAAAATTCGCGCCAGTCTCGACCGCATTCCGGTCGGCATTCCCGAGCCGCTCATCGTCGGCCGGGGCATCAACGACGTCGCGGTGACGGTCTTGACGCTGACGCCGAAGCCGGAGGCCGCGAGCCGCTGGACCGACAGGGACCTCTACGAGCTCGCTGACAAACTGCGCTCGGAGCTGATGAAGGTCGACGATATCGGCCTGACCTATATTTCGGGCGGAGCGGCGCAACAGATCCGGGTCGAGCCCGATCCGGAGAAGCTGTCGCTGTTCGGGATCACGCTGCAGCAACTCGTGGCAAAGGTGAAGGACGCCAACCGCTCGTTCCTCGCCGGGCAGGTCCGCGACGCCGGCATCGTGCGGAGCGTTGCGGCGGGGCAGACGCTGTCCGGCATTCCCGATATCGGGTTGCTGCTGATCACAAGCCGCGAAGGCCGGCCGGTTTACGTCAAGGATGTCGCATCCGTCGTCGTCGGCCCGAGTACCGTCGAGCATCGTGTCTGGACGGATTCGCGCAACTCCGCTGGCCAGTGGGCGCGGACGCCGGCCGTCAGCCTGGCGCTGGCGAAGCGGGCCGGTGCCAATGCGGTCATCGTGTCCGAGAATATTGCCAAGCGCCTCGAAGGCTTGAAGTCGCGCCTGATCCCCGAGGATATTCAGGTGACGGTGACGCGCGACTACGGCGAGACCGCCAACGAGAAGGCCAACGAGCTGCTGTTCCATCTCGGGCTCGCGACGGTCTCGATCGTCATCCTGATCGCGGTTGCGATCGGCTGGCGCGAGGCTCTGGTGACCTTCGTCGTGATTCCCACGACGATCCTGCTGACGATGTTCGCCGCCAACCTCATGGGCTACACCATCAACCGCGTCAGCCTGTTCGCGCTGATCTTCTCCATCGGCATCCTCGTCGACGACGCAATCGTGGTGGTCGAGAACATCGCGCGGCACTGGGGCATGCGCGACGGCAGGCCGCGCCTGCAGGCAACGATCGAGGCGGTGGCGGAAGTCGGTAACCCCACCATCGTGGCGACCTTGACCGTGGTCGCGGCGCTGCTGCCGATGCTGTTCGTGTCGGGCCTGATGGGCCCCTATATGGCACCGATCCCGGCCAACGCGTCGGCTGCCATGCTGTTCTCGTTCTTCGTCGCAATGGTGGTCGCGCCCTGGCTCATGCTCAAGCTCGCCCCAAAGGGCGAGGTGGCCTCCGCGCATGCGATGCATGATGAAGGCCGGCTCGGCCGGCTCTATCGGCGCTTCGCCACGCCGATCGTGCGGAGCAAGCGCTCGGCCTGGGTCTTCCTGCTCGGCGTCGGCATCGCGACGCTGCTGTCGATGACGCTGTTTGCGACCAAGTCGGTGACGGTCAAGCTGCTGCCGTTCGACAACAAGTCCGAGATCGCCGTTGTGGTCGACCTGCCGGAGGGGGCGAGCCTGGAGGCAACCGAGCGCACGCTGTTCGGCGCGTCCGAGATTGCGCGGCAATTGCCGGAGGTCACCTCGCTGCAATCCTATGCCGGCACGCCGGCGCCCTTCAATTTCAACGGGCTGGTGCGGCACTATTATCTGCGGGAGAGGCCCGAGTTCGGCGAGGTGCAGGTGAACCTGGCCGCGCGAGGCGAGCGCAAGCGCGCCAGCCATGAGATCGCGCTTGAGCTCCGCGAGAAGCTGAAGACGCTCGATTTTCCTGCAGGTACCAGCATCAAAGTGGTCGAGGTGCCGCCCGGGCCGCCGGTGCTGTCGACGCTGCTCGCCGAGGTCTACGGTCCCGATGCAGCCACACGCCGTGCGGTCACCGCCGAGCTCAAGAAGGTCTTCGCGGAAGTACCGTTCATCGTCGACATCGACGATTCCATCGGCGAGAAGCGGCCGCGGCTGCGGCTCTCGATCGACCAGGATCGGCTCGAATTCTTCGGCGTCGAGCAGCGCGACGTCTACGACACCATCCAGGCGCTGTTCGGCGGGACCTCGATCGGCTATTCGCATCGCGGCAAGGACCGCAACCCGATCGAGATCGCGGTGCATCTGGGAAAACGCGATCTGGTCTGGGACGAGGCGCTGGCCTCGACGCCGGTGCCGGCCAACACGTTGCCCGGCAGCAAGACGGTGGTCGAACTCGGTCAGGTCGTGAAGGCCACGATGGAGCAGGGCTCGCCGACGATCTTTCGTCGCGACGGCCGCTTCGCCGACATGGTGATGGCCGAGCTCGCCGGGCGCTTCGAGGCGCCGCTCTACGGCATGCTCGCGGTCGCCGATCGCGTTGATGCCCATGATTGGGGCAAGCTGCCGAAGCCCGCAATCAGCCTGCACGGCCAGCCAACGGACGAGTCGCATCCGACGCTGCTGTGGGACGGCGAGTGGGAAATCACCTGGGTCACCTTCCGCGATATGGGCGCAGCCTTCGGCGCGGCCATCCTTGGCATCTACGTTCTGGTGGTCGCCCAGTTCAGGAGCTTCCGTCTGCCGCTGGTCATCCTGACGCCGATTCCGCTGACGCTGATCGGCATCCTGATCGGGCACTGGCTGCTGGGGGCGCCGTTCACGGCGACGTCGATGATCGGCTTCATCGCGCTGGCCGGCATCATCGTGCGCAATTCGATCCTGCTGGTCGATTTCATCAGGCATAGCGGCGGAGACGGCAAGACGCTTCGCGAAGTGGTGCTGGAGGCCGGAGCGGTCCGTTTCAAGCCGATCCTGCTCACCGCGCTTGCGGCCATGATCGGGGCTGCGACCATCCTGCTCGATCCGATCTTTCAAGGATTGGCGATCTCGCTGCTGTTCGGGCTTGCGTCGTCGACGCTGCTCACCGTGCTGGTGATCCCCGCGATCTACATCGCCTTGCGCGCGCCGCGCGAGGCAGCTCCGACCACAGCCAAATCCAGCTCATGAGGATACGATGGACAAGGATTACGTCGATATCACCAGGAATATCTCGGCCAATTTGAAGAAGCTGCGGAGCGATATTCCCGACACGATGAAGGGCTTTGCGATGCTCGCGCAGGCCGCGACGCGGGACGGCGCGCTGGACAAAAAGACCAAGGAGTTGATTGCGCTCGCTCTCGGCGTTGCCGGACATTGCGACGGCTGCATCGGCTTCCACACCGAGGCACTCGTCAAGCTCGGTGCGACCCGCGAAGAGATCGAGGAGACGCTGGGGATGGCGGTGTATATGGGCGGCGGGCCGTCGCTGATGTACGCGGCCGACGCGATCGCGGCCTATGAGCAGTTCAAGCAGCAAGCCGCTCCCGGCTGAATGGCGCCTTCGTTTGCCTGACGCGAAAAGGACCGGACGACGATCGTCGTCCGGTCATCTGCCTTACCTTGCGGTCGTTACCAGCGGTCGCCGCCAACACCGATGCTGACGCCGGGGGCGCGAATGCCGACGCCGGCGCGGGGACCATCGTCCCAGTCGCGATAACTGCGACGCTCGTAATAGCGCTCACGCGGCATGGTATTGTAGGAATCGCGCACAATCACGCGCGCGCCGCCGCGGGTGCGATAGCAGCGGCCGGAGTCGTCGCAGACAAGCCGGACCTGCTGGACGAGATCCGGATTGGTGTACTCGCTGCTCGTGTAGATATCGGAAGCCTTCGCACCCGACGCGGCCGCCAAAGCGCCGACGCCTGCCAAAAGCGCAATCGTAAATGTCTTCATCCTGTCCTCCACCGTAAACTGCCCTATGGAACGACAAGAAGGGGAGGCGGTGATTGTTCCTGACTGATTTGCATGTTTTTCCCGGAGCCTGCGCTTTGCCGCGGCCCTAGATCGGCTCGTAGGTCTCCGACCCGCATATATCGTCCGCCTCCGCGCGCCGGCGATCGACGACTTTTCCGCCTGATATCGTCACGATGTAGGTCTGGGGGCCGAGGGAGGTGCCGGTCGCGGAGGTGAGCTCGGCGCGGACGCAGGCGGTCCAGCCCGGCCCGCGCACTTCCCGGTGGGGCATGGCGACGCGCACGGCGCGCGGATAGGACGTGGCGAGGAAGACGACATCGATCTGCTCGCGCACCACGCGCTTGACGTCGGGGGCAGCTTCGGGCGGCGGCTGCTCGGTTTCCTTCATGCGCATGAACTCCGGTACCGGTGCGCGGCTGTCGGCAAAGCCGCAGGCACCAAGTGCGAGCGCGACGGCGAGCAGCGTCGCATGAATAATGATCCGCAACATCCGTGAAGGTCCCCTGCGGGCAAAAAGATAGGCAGGAAAGCAATCCGGCGAAGTCCCCGGCAATCAAGTTTTGCTGAAGTGCTGGAGCTCGCGGCATTTCATATTCCGCAATTGCAAGCTAAGTTCGTACCCCAAACGGGGGGGGGATTGCACTGATGAGGATTTTGGTCATAGCGGCCGCTGTCATGGCGCTGGCGATTGCCTCGGCGCAGGCGCAGGGCCGACGGTCCCCCAATGAGGCCGTCAAACCGGCGGACAACAAGCCCAAGGTCGACGAGAAAGCCTACAAGGCCGCGCTCGAGCGCATTCCCGAACCCAAGGACAAGTACGATCCGTGGGGCGGGGCACGTCCGAGCGAACCCGCCAAGAAGCCGAAATAGAACGAGGCGAGCGCTGCGGACCGGTCCTCGAATTCCGCACCGGCGATGTTGCGGTGCGCGCCGGAGGTGATGCGGCGAATCAAATTCCAGGCAACGCCGCCGTTCGTCACTGGCGTCGCCGTCGTCGCATCTCGCAATCATAACCGTGTTGTGGATGCGATGCGAACGTTGGTTCACATCGCGCGCGCTATTGCACGAAGGCGAGGCCGATGCGCTTGTCACTGCGCCAAACTGTGCGACAATTCCGGACGAAATCGTCGCGCGTGATCGAGAGCGTGATCGATGGCGGCAATGTGACGGGGGTGTCGAGGTCGATCGCCGCGCCGCCCGCCGACATGTTTCGCACGGTGCAGGGAATGCCGCTGTTTTCAAAGGTGATCGTTCCACCCTTGAAAACACGGTGACGCTGCGCTGCTCGCTTCTCGATCATCCGCTTCGGTCCAAAATGATGATCGTGAAATAGTGCATAGAAATTACGTTGAACTAAACTCAATACTGGCGCTACTTGCACGGCGCTTCAGACTTCGTTTACGACGTCGACGCGGATATCTCTCCGCCGACTTTTCCCCCACGCTCTTGTTTTATGGCGCTGCGCGCCGATGGAGATACTGATGAAGACCACGCTTTCGCTTCTGCTCGCCGCCGCGGTCTCGCTGTCGTCGATGCCCGCCCACGCCGTCAAGTGGGACCTCTCGACCATGAGCTGCAAGCAGTTCCTCGAGAGCGGCGAAGACAACATCCAGGTCGTGCTGACCTGGATGGACGGCTGGTACAAGGGTGATGAGGACAACGCGATCATCGACACTGACGTGTTCATCGACAACGCCAAGAAGTTCGGTGCCTATTGCGGAAAGAATCCGACCGCCAGCATCGTCACCGCGGCCGACGAAGTGCTCGGCAAGTAATGGAGCGTGCGGATCGAAGCGCGGATACGATCGCGTTTCGGTCACTGGCTTAGATGCGATCGGGATGGAGAGCCGCCGTGCGCTTTGCGCTCGCGCGGCTTTTCTTTTGAAATTCAGTTCAGCCCGGCAACATCGCGAACGCGCTCGATACCATCGCGACCGGCTTGTTGTCGGCAGCCGAGAGCAGCGTGACGCGGCCAAAGCTCATGGTGCGCCCGAGTCGTACGACGCGGGCGTCCGCAAGCACGTCCGATGAGGACACTGCGCGCATGAAATGCGTGGTTTGGTCGACCGTGGTCATGGGGCGGTAGCCGCGATTGGCCGCCAGGATCGCGATCACCATCGCGGTGTCGGCGAGCGCCATCAGGGCCTGGCCGCAGACAATGCCGCCGTTCCGGCACAACCGCTCCGAAAATGGCATGCGCAGCAGTGCGCCCGGCTGCCAGTCCGGCGCATCCGCCGGCTGCGCGTGCTCGAGGTGCTCGACGGTGAGGTGGAGATCCTGGACCCAGGGGGCAAAAACCTCGCCCAGGATGCGTCTGGCGTCGGCGAGGCCGAATTCGGCGTCTGGCTGCATTTGCATTGCTGTCGCGTTCTCCTGTATTGCCGGATGCTTCGAGCATTGTGCGCGCAACGGAGCGGCAAAGTCACCCGGTCTGGCACTGGCCCTGTCGGCTTGAAAATGCCCGACTTGGCCCGATATGATGCCTGCTTGGGGTGGGTGGATGATGTTGCGTCGGTGTGTCCTCTTCTTTGGTATGGCAGCGCTCGGCCTCGCGCTGAGCGGGTGCACCAAGTGTGGTCCGATCTGGGACGATTGGCTGCATGCGCCGAAATCCTGCAGATCGGACCGGCTCTAGCGGGCCTCGACCGGCCTCTACGGCCGCGACAACGATGACGAGGCGCGGACCGTTCGTGCCTCTTGGATGATCAAGGAGTGGACGATGAAGCTTTTCCGTTTCGCCGCGGTGCTGGCCGTGCTGGCGGGACCTGCCTATGCGCAAATGCCCAATCTGAATTTGCTGCAGGATGCCCCGAGCAAGACCCCCGAGGAGAAGGCCGCGGAAGCCGAGCGCGACAGGGCCTACAAGGAAACGTTGAAGAAGATCCCGGATTCCAAGACGTCCAACGATCCCTGGGGCGGCATGCGTTCCGACCCGCCGAAGCAGCCGGCGGCGCCCAAGGCCTCGGCCGCCACCAGCGCGCCGAAAAAGACCAAAAGCGGCACGGCCGCCAACTAACCGAACGCCGTTCGGGAGCCGCAATGGCCCCTCTCGGATAGGACTCCTCTTCGTCAGGCCCACGCCCTACATTGTGCTGAGTGTAGGCGTAGAGGAGGGCAGGACATGGCCGACCGTCCGCGGGATCTCGCCGAGCGGATGGCGCGCCGGCGCAACAGCGCCGGCAAGCCGGGTCAGACTGTCCGCGACGGCTATCTGCGCGAGACTTTCACGCTGCCGCGCGCGGCGGCGCGGGAAAGGGCGCAGGCCTTCTTCGCCCGTTACCCCAAGGCCGGCTATATGAGTGCGGTGGAGACGTGGCGCGAGCTGCCCGGCGGCGACATCGAGTTCACCATGCGGCGACTGCCCAGCGCCGACTAGAGCAATATCCAAGAGGTCTGTTGGGTTAGTCGAGGGTTTCCGCGACGATGCGAATCCGGAACACGGGCTCCTTGTCCTCGTCCAGCAGCTCCATGCGCCATTCGGAATTTTCCTGGAGTTTGTGGGCAATGGCGGCGGTCATGTCGGCGCAGACATTGGTCATCTCTTTCCAGGCCGAATTGCGATCGGCAAACTCCGTCGCCTGGTCCGCGCAGCCCGAGTAGCTTCCATTCCGGATACGAAAAAATACAGCGGCATGGCTGGCACCGATGGCACGCGTGATGGCCTTGCCCCAGGCTGTGGACGCGCGCAGTGCAATCCCAAACCATCCTCAGATCAATTCCGGGCGGCTACGGATGATGTTGCGCAGCAGCGCGCAGCCGTGGCTCTGCCGTGCATATCGCATCGTGGATGCCGTCATCCGCTCGCTTCAGGCTGTCTGGCCGATCGCTTCAACTCCCGGTCGATGCGCAGCTGCACGCGCCGGATAGCAAGCAGATCTATTTTCGTCTCGGTCTTGCCGGACTTGACCTGGCCGCCAATGCGGAACTGCCACTGCCAGATTCCGGGAATCGCCGTCTTCGCGACGGTGAACTCGATACCCCTGTGATTCATGGCGACCTCCCCACGATTCACTTTCATGGCTGCAAACAACGTTGGGCATCCCAATATTCCGGACACAAGCGAATTTTGACGGTAAGCCCCGGATAATTCGGGGATATCTCGAAAGCGCGCGTGCACCGAAACAACCGAAGCTCAGTGCGAAACGCGTACTGCCTGAGGGCGCGGGGGTGCGGGCGCTCCGTGGTTCTCCGACCAAGAACAAAGTTCCTGGCCTGCACCCGGTTGCATGGGTCCGTCGATCGAACCGGCCGCAGGGCGCCGAGGATGACCGCTTCCCTGCAAGAGGCGGCATGTGCCTTGCTTGGCCCGATAACGGCAACCAGCAACATGGGCCCGTCATGCTCGGCATTCCCCGCCGCTACAGTCATTTCGTCTTCGGCGTCATCCAGTCCGGACTGACCTCGCTGGTCGCGTCGGGGATTGCGAGCCTGCCCGCAGGCAGCGCGGCCAGCTTCGTGGGGCACTGGATGGTGTCGTGGCTGATCGCATGGGCCGCGATGTTGCCGATCGTGCTGCTGGCGGCGCCCGCGATCCGCGCCTTCTCGCTGCTCGTGACGCAGGAGGAGAGGCAGCCGCGAACCGCCCGGAAGGCATGAAAAAGCCCCGCCTGGGCAAGCCAGACGGGGCCAAGAGTTATTGGAGGCTGAGGTGCTGGGCTGCAACACCATAGCCACATCACCCTAGCCGGCCCCGCTTACGGCAGCCTGACAGGCAGCAGATTCCGGCCGAACGCGAGGCCGCAGACTGGCCCCACAGCCGTCCCATTTCCGACATCCGTTCGCACGACTGCGGACACGCCCGTCGGCAAAATTTCACGTCGTTCGGCGCAGCCATGGGGGAAACGTGGCACGCCGACCAGGGGTGGCATCATGGATAACGTTGAGCGGTCATTCGCCGCCGCGACTGCGGCTGGCTTCGTCGTGCTGATCATCGGCCTCGCGCTGCTGGCGCTGCTCTAGGTGGCGCGAGGGCGTCGGCCGAGCGCCAGGATGATGGGGCGCGGAACATGCCGGATAACTCAAAACCGGAAAACAACCCCATGCACAGTAGACGGCATAAAAATTGCGGTGTCTTTTCAATGGCTTGCTCGCGAGCCAGATGCCATTTTAGAGCGTGATGCGCTCTGTAGGCCGTGCATATCGACCCGGCCCGACCTGCTGCTTGCGGTGACCGGGCGATCACCTTCCGCCAGTCGTCGGGAAGGCCACCAACCGGCACGCCCATGTCGGTTGGCCGGCTCCGCGCCGGGGCTAGTGGACCTTGATGTCGTTCAGCGGAAGGTGCAACTCGGCGGCGCGTTCTTCGCGGTCCTTCTTGCGGAACTCGTTCTCCTGGCGCTCGAACTTCATCATCTCCCGATGCGCCGTCTCCAGCAGGGGATTGCGCCTGAACGTCTCGCGGTGCGTGTTGTCCGTCATGATTGAAGTTCCCAGAGTTGCGGTCTCATCCTGAAGAAGGCCCGACAACGTGAAAAGGTCCGATGCCGCAGGATTACGGAATTCTGACGGCGGCCGGGCCACGCGTCTTTGATGCGCGTCAGCTTCGGTCGGCGAAAGGCGTTGCCGCAGCCCTGCTATTTCGGCGGTTGCAATCCGGGGGATTTGGCCCAGTCCTGCAGGTGATTGGCGACATCGGCCCGGCGGGCCTTCTTGAGCAGGGCATCCCGCTCGGGCTCGGGCGGAAGCTTCGACGCCTGTTGCTGGACCTGCTTCACCCACGCGGAAAGCCGGTCTTGAAGGGTCATCTGCTGCTTATAACGTCGCCGCTTGAACATGGCATGCTCCTTTCCGTGCGAGGAAGGCGGGAGCGCAATCGGCGGTCTCATCACCGATTGGAGCCATGCTTCGTACGGTGATGGTCCATTAGGGGCCACCGATTGGCTGACGTCTGTGCAGTTGTGCGCACAACGCGAGGGGAGGGCACGGCCTTGAGAGAAGGCGCCATTCCCGCGGACAAGCTCTCAATTCCGCAAAGAACATATTGCGAACGAAGAACAGATAGGGTACATTGCCTTTATCGACGAGCCGCCTCGCCAATCGTTTGTCCCTCTAGCGAATCCTCG
This sequence comes from Bradyrhizobium sp. SZCCT0148, assembly GCF_018129985.1. Classification (GTDB taxonomy): domain Bacteria; phylum Pseudomonadota; class Alphaproteobacteria; order Rhizobiales; family Xanthobacteraceae; genus Bradyrhizobium; species Bradyrhizobium japonicum_H. The sequence goes on along the minus strand of NZ_JAFCKT010000007.1, from coordinate 223,853 downwards.
CCATAAGGAGCACGACCCAATGTCCACCACTGCCCTGCGTATCGTCGAAGGATCTTCCATGGACAAGAGTAAAGCTCTGGCCGCCGCGCTCTCCCAGATCGAGCGTCAGTTCGGCAAGGGCTCGGTGATGAAGCTCGGCAAGAACGACCGCTCGATGGATGTCGAGGCGGTCTCCTCGGGCTCGCTCGGGCTCGACATCGCGCTCGGCATTGGCGGTCTGCCCAAGGGGCGCGTCGTGGAAATCTACGGGCCGGAATCCTCGGGCAAGACCACGCTGGCGCTGCACACGGTGGCGGAAGCGCAGAAGAAGGGCGGCATTTGCGCCTTCATCGACGCCGAGCACGCGCTCGATCCGGTCTATGCGCGCAAGCTGGGCGTGAACATCGACGAGCTCCTGATCTCACAGCCGGACACTGGCGAGCAGGCTTTGGAAATCTGCGACACGCTGGTGCGTTCGGGCGCGGTGGACGTTCTGGTGGTCGATTCGGTCGCGGCGCTGGTGCCGAAGGCCGAGCTCGAGGGCGAGATGGGCGATGCGCTGCCGGGCCTCCAAGCGCGGTTGATGAGTCAGGCGCTGCGCAAGCTCACGGCCTCGATCAACAAGTCCAACACCATGGTGATCTTCATCAACCAGATCCGCATGAAGATCGGTGTGATGTACGGCTCGCCGGAAACCACCACCGGCGGCAATGCGCTGAAGTTCTACGCCTCCGTCCGCCTCGACATCCGCCGCATCGGCGCGATCAAGGAGCGCGACGAAGTGGTCGGCAACACCACCCGCGTCAAGGTGGTGAAGAACAAGCTGGCGCCGCCCTTCAAGCAGGTCGAGTTCGACATCATGTACGGCGAGGGCGTCTCCAAGATGGGCGAGATCCTCGATCTCGGCGTCAAGGCCGGCATCGTCGAAAAGTCCGGCGCCTGGTTCTCCTATGACAGCCAGCGTCTCGGCCAGGGCCGCGAGAACTCGAAAGCGTTCCTGAAGGCCAACCCCGACATCACCGCCAAGATTGAGACCTCGATCCGCCAGAACTCCGGCCTGATCGCCGAGCAGATTCTCGCCGGCACCCCCGAGCGTGATGCCGACGGCGAGGAGCCGGCGGAGGAGTAAGTTCTAAATCGTAGAGTTTTTCGCGAGGAGCGGGCGCTGATGACGTTGAGTTGCCGACGTCGTCGGTGCCCGTTTCGTTTTGCATGAGGGTGGGGCAGCACCAGTGAAGCGTCTGATCCTGACGAGTTCGTCCGGCGTCGGTCTCACCTACGCCGATCGCGCCGACATGGTCGTCCCTCTGATCTTCCGATTCGTCTCGGGGCCGCTGCCTACGTCCCACCACCTCGAGCAATACCTGACGGGAGGCTATTACAAAGGCGATCCGGAGGTGCGGTGGTCCGATCTTGTTGCCCGGTCTCCCCAGGCCGGTCTCGCCCACAAGGAACTCCCGCTTAATTGGTTCTGCGAGGCCTACGGCTTCGATCTCATCGAGCTGTGGTTTGATCCCCGCCCGAACGATCAATTGCAGCTGGTCTGGATCTTGGATTATCTCCGCTCTCAATCTTACATGGCTGATCGCCTGACATTGCGCTTGGTCGATTTCGATTTTATCGAATCAGGCGGAGCGGGGCTTCGCGATCGTACCGTGCGGGCGTTCGACGTGACGGAGCTCGACTTCGAGACTGCCCGCATGGCCTGGGAGGCCTATCGGGCACCAACGCCGGAGCTCTGCTTCGGACTGTTGCGCCGGGAATTTCCCAGGCTGCCCTTTCTGAAGCCGGCGATGGAACAATTGTTGGCAGAACTGCCGTCACCGATCACCGGACTGGGCGCGACGGAAGCGCGCCTTCTCGACCTGATTGCGACGGGCCACAACCGTACCAAGCAGCTGTTTCAGCCAGGCGGGCTACTCGAAACGCGCGTGTTCGACCAGTGGGAGCTTGGCCCGTTGCTCGAAGGGCTTGCGTCCGGCCCGATGCCGGCGATCGCAGGTCTTGATCCGAAATTCGCGACACTTGCCTTGCACGATGCGCGAGGTCGCAACGCCGCTTATCGCCGCAGCCGGCTGTCGTTGACAGAGTTTGGTCAAGCCGCGCTTGCAGGCCGCGAAGATTTCCGCCGCCACAATCCGATCCGGCGCTGGTGGGGCGGCACGCTTCTGACCAACGAGCGGCTCTGGCGGTGGGATGCGGCGAGCCGCTCGCTGGTGGCGCCGTAGGATAGGTCGAGCGAAGGGGCCGTAGGGTCGGCAAAGGCGCGCAAGCGCCGTGCCCACCCTATTTTAACACGCACAAAGAAGGCGGGCACGCTCCGCTTTGCCCGCCCTACTAATCCGCTACTCCGCCGCTTCCGCGTAATCGCTCACCGGCGGGCAGGAGCACACCAGATTGCGATCGCCATAGACGTTGTCGACGCGCCCAACGGGGCTCCAGTATTTGTCGGTGCGCGAGCTGCCTGCGGGGAAGCAGCCTTCAGCGCGGGTATAGGCGCGCTTCCAGTCGTCCTCGGCGATGTCGTGCACCGTATGCGGGGCATGACGCAGCGGTGATGCTTCGATCTTGAAGCGGCCCGCCTCGACCTCGGCGATTTCTTTCCGGATCGCGATCATGGCGTCGCAGAAGCGATCAAGCTCGGCCTTCGATTCCGATTCGGTCGGCTCGATCATCAGCGTGCCGGGCACCGGGAAGCTCATGGTCGGCGCATGGAAGCCGTAGTCGATCAGGCGCTTGGCGATGTCGTCGACGGTGACTCCGCTCGTGGTCTTGAGCGGGCGGGGATCGACGATGCATTCATGCGCGACGCGGCCCTTCTCGTTCTTGTAGAGCACCGGGAAGTGCGGATCGAGGCGCGCTGCGATGTAGTTGGCGTTCAGGATCGCGATCTCGGTGGCGCGCTTCAGGCCGTCGCCGCCCATCATCAGGATGTAGATGTAGGAGATGGTCAGGATCGACGCCGAGCCGAACGGCGCGGCCGAGACCGGGCCGACCGGGGCATCGGCTTGTGTCACGGGATGACCGGGCAGGAAGGGCGCGAGATGCGCCTTGACGCCGATCGGGCCCATGCCCGGGCCGCCGCCGCCATGCGGGATGCAGAAGGTCTTGTGCAGATTGAGATGGCTGACATCGGCGCCGTAATCGCCGGGCCTGCTCAGGCCGACCTGCGCGTTGAGGTTGGCGCCGTCCAGATACACCTGGCCGCCATGGCCGTGCACGATGTCGCAGATCTCGCGGATGTGCTCCTCGAACACGCCGTGGGTCGAGGGATAGGTGATCATGACAGCGGCGAGATTGGCCGAGTGCTTCTCGGCCTTGGCGCGGAGATCGTTGACGTCGACGTCGCCGTTCTTCTCGCAGGCGACCACCACCACGTCCATGCCGACCATCGCGGCCGAAGCAGGGTTGGTGCCGTGGGCGGATGAGGGGATCAAGCAGATCTTGCGGTGCGTTTCGCCACGCGAGGCGTGATAGCCGCGGATCGCGAGCAAGCCGGCATATTCGCCCTGCGCGCCCGAATTCGGCTGCAGCGAGATCGCATCATAACCGGTGATGTCGCACAGCCATTTTTCCAGCCGCGCGAACAGCGCGTGATAGCCGGCCGCCTGCTCGCGCGGGACGAACGGATGCAGCGTCGCAAACTCCGGCCAGGTCAGCGGCATCATCTCGGTGGTTGCGTTCAGCTTCATGGTGCAGGAGCCGAGCGGAATCATCGCGCGGTCGAGCGCGAGGTCGCGGTCTGAGAGCTTGCGCATGTAGCGCAGCATCTCGGTCTCCGAGCGATGCGCATGGAACACGGGATGAATGAGGAAGGAGGTCGCGCGCTTCAGCGCCTCCGGCAGCGCCTCGCGCGTGGTCGCGTCGATCTCGGCGTAAGACAGCGTGCCTCCGAAGGCGCGCCAGACTGCTTCGACGGTTGCGGGTGTCGTGGTCTCGTCGAGCGCAATGCGCAAGCTGGTGTCGCCGACGCCGAGATTGATCTTCTCGGCCGCCGCGCGCGCGACGATCTCGGCTCGCTTAACGCCGGCGTCGACGCTGAGCGTATCGAAGAAAGTCTCAGACTGCAGCGCGAAGCCGAGCTTGCGCAGGCCGCTCGCCAGCACGGCGGTGCGGCGATGCACATTGCGGGCGATCTGCGTCAGGCCTTCGGGGCCGTGATAGACCGCGTACATCGAGGCGATCACGGCGAGCAGCACCTGCGCGGTGCAGATGTTCGACGTCGCCTTCTCGCGGCGGATGTGCTGCTCTCGGGTCTGCAGTGCGAGCCGGTAGGCAGGCGCACCGCGGGAGTCCACGGAAAGGCCGACGATGCGGCCGGGCAGCGAGCGCTTCAGCGCATCGCGCACCGCCATATAGGCCGCGTGCGGTCCGCCATAGCCCATCGGCACGCCGAAGCGCTGGGCCGAGCCGATCGCGATGTCCGCACCGAGCTCGCCGGGCGAGGCGAGCAGGGTCAGGGCCAGCAGGTCGGCGGCCACGATCGCGAGCGCGCCCTTGGCCTTCAGTGTTGCAATCGCGGGCCGGAGGTCGCGCACCGCGCCGGACGAGCCGGGATATTGCAGCAGCGCGCCGAGCACGTCGGCCTTGTCGAGATCGGTGAGGGGATCGCCGACGATCAGGGTCCAGCCGAGCGGCTCGGCGCGGGTGCGCATCACCGCCAGCGTCTGCGGATGCACGTCCTTGTCGACGAAGAAGGCCTGCGCCTTGACCTGCGAGTGGCGCTCCGCCAGCGCCATCGCTTCAGCCGCGGCGGTGGCCTCGTCGAGCAGCGAGGCGTTGGCGACGTCCAGCCCGGTGAGGTCGCAGATCATGGTCTGGAAGTTGAGCAGTGCCTCAAGCCGGCCCTGGCTGATCTCGGGCTGATAGGGCGTGTAGGCCGTGTACCAGGCGGGGTTCTCCAGGATGTTGCGCTGGATCACAGCGGGCAGGATCGTTCCGGAATAGCCTTGGCCGATCAGGGAGGTGAAGACTTGGTTCTGACGCGCAAGCTCGCCCATATGCGCGATTGCCTCGGTTTCGCTCAGGGGCTTGCCGAGATCGAGCGGGCTGGCCTGCCGGATCGAGGCCGGCAGCGTCTCGGCCATCAGCGCGTCAACGCTCTTGGCGCTGACGGTCTCCAGCATGGCGGTGACGTCGCGCGCCGACGGGCCGATATGGCGGCGAACGAAACTGGCGGCGGTGTCGCCGTTGGTCTTGCGGTGCGCGGTCATCGCTTGCTCCATTGTCCCTACGCCGTGTGTGCCTTGTAGGCGGCTTCGTCCATCAGGCCGCCGAGCTCGCTCCTGTCGGCCATCTTGATTTTGAAGAACCAGGCCTTGCCTTGCGCGTCGGAGTTCACCAGCGCCGGCTCGGCCACGAGCTCGGCATTGGCTTCGAGCACTTCGCCGGTCACGGGCGCGTAGACGTCGGAGGCAGCCTTGACCGATTCGACGACGGCGGCGGCTTCCGCTTTCTTAAGCGTGCGGCCGACCTTGGGCAGTTCGACGAACACGACGTCGCCAAGCTGCTGCTGGGCATAGTCGGTGATGCCGACGGTGGCGACGTCGCCGTCGATGGCGAGCCATTCATGGTCGGAGGTGTACAGCGTCGTGGTCATTGTCGATCCTCAGCGTTTGTAGGTGTTCTTGACGAAAGGCATGGCCGCGACCTGCACGGCCAAGCGCTGGCCGCGCACTTCCGCGAACAGGTTTGTGCCGAGCGCGCTCTGGCTTGTGGGCACATAGCCCATCGCGACCGGCGCGTTCAGGCTCGGGCCGAAACCACCTGAAGTGACCTGTCCGATCGGCTCGCCGCCGGCGTCATTCGCGTACAGCAGCGCACCCTCGCGGACCGGCGCGCGTCCCTGGGCGAGCAGGCCGACACGGCGGCGGGCCGCGCCGTGATCGAAATGAGCGAGGATCTTTTCGGCACCGGGAAAGCCGCCGGCGCGCGCGCCGCCGCTGCGGCGGGACTTCTGCACCGACCATTCCAGCGCGGCCTCGACGGACGTAGTCGCGGTGTCGATGTCGTGGCCGTAAAGGCAGAGCCCGGCCTCAAGCCGCAGGCTGTCGCGGGCCCCGAGGCCGATCGGCAGCACGTCCGGATTGTCCAGCAGCGTTTTGGCAAGACGCTCGGCATCGGCTGCGGGGACCGAGATCTCGAACCCGTCCTCGCCGGTGTAGCCGGAGCGCGAGACGAAGCAGTCGATGCCGGCAACCTTGCGCGGGCCGGCATCCATGAACTTCATGGCGGGCGCGTCTGCACACAATTTCGCCAGCGCCGCCTCGGCCTTCGGCCCCTGCAGCGCGATCAGCGCGCGATCGGATAGCGGCTCGATGACGCAGTCGCTCGAGAGATTCGCGCGCAGATGCGCCTCGTCGGCGTCCTTGCAAGCGGCGTTGACGACCAGGAATAGGTGATCGCCGAAATTGGCGACCATGAGATCGTCGAGGATGCCGCCGTCTTCGTTGGTGAACTGGGCGTAGCGTTGCCGCCCCGGCGCGACAGCTACGATATCCTGCGGCACCAGCCGCTCCAGCGCGCGGGCGGCGTCCTCGAGCTTGCCGGATTTCGGCCGGAGCGCGATCTGGCCCATATGGGAGACGTCGAACAGGCCGGCGGAAGCCCGCGTATGAAGGTGTTCCTTCAGCACGCCCGCGGGGTATTGCACGGGCATGTCATAGCCCGCGAACGGCACCATCTTGCCGCCCAGGGAGACATGAAGCCCATGAAGGGGCGTACGGTTCAGGGAATCGTGGTCGTCGCGCGCTAGCATCACAGGGGCCCTCGGCGGTTCCCCCGGGACGATTCCCTGAGGACACCAGTCGAAGCCCCATCTGTCGCTGTGCCTGAGAGTATTATCCCGTCGGCGGGAGCCATCCGGGCAAACCCTTCTTAGAAGGTATTTGCCCGTCGGCGCCTCTTTCCAGATGCTGTCAAAGCCACGCGGTCCTTTTGCCTGAGAGTTTCCGGGGCGGTTGCTCCTTCGGCGCCGGCTGCCTAAAGCCGGTCTCTCCCGACGTGGCCGTACGATACAGATGGGTAAAGACCACAGCGGGGCCAAGCCTGTCAACGCGTCCGCGCGTCCTATCCAACGGGATTGCGCGCCTGCGGCAACCCACTGATCTCTCTGCACAGTTTCTGGACAGCGAAGCTGGCCTTGTCTAAAAGCGCTTTGGCCCGCAGATATCAGCCTCAACGTTACGGTTTGGATGGCGAGAAGCGGGTCCAGGCATACCCGATTGGATGAACATGAGCGGCGTCAACGAGATCAGGTCGACCTTTCTGAACTTCTTTGCCGAGAACGGCCACGAGGTCGTGACATCCTCGCCATTGGTGCCGCGCAACGACCCGACATTGATGTTCACCAATGCCGGCATGGTGCAGTTCAAGAACGTCTTCACCGGCGTCGAGAAGCGGCCCTACCAGCGCGCCACCACGTCGCAGAAATGCGTGCGCGCCGGCGGCAAGCACAACGACCTCGACAATGTCGGCTACACCGCGCGCCATCTCACCTTCTTCGAGATGCTCGGCAACTTCTCGTTTGGCGACTATTTCAAGGAGCGCGCGATCGAGCTGGCCTGGAAGCTGATCACGAAGGATTTTGGGCTCAACAAGGACAAGCTGCTCGTCACCGTCTACCACACCGACGACGAAGCGCACGCGCTCTGGAAGAAGATCGCCGGCTTCTCCGACGACCGCATCATCCGTATCCCGACCTCGGACAATTTCTGGGCGATGGGCGACACCGGCCCGTGCGGCCCGTGCTCGGAGATCTTCATCGACCGCGGCGATCACATCTGGGGCGGCCCTCCAGGCTCGCCGGAAGAGGACGGCGACCGCTTCCTCGAATTCTGGAATCTCGTGTTCATGCAATATGAGCAGGTGACGAAGGAGGAGCGCGTGGATCTGCCGCGTCCCTCGATCGACACCGGCATGGGCCTCGAGCGCATGGCCTGCATCATGCAGGGCGTCGACAGCGTGTTCGAGACCGATCTGTTCCGTCATTTGATCGACGCGACATCGTCCGCGCTGGGCCACGGGCCGAACGAGCAGACCGTGGCCTCGTTCCGCGTCATCGCCGATCATCTGCGTTCATCGGCTTTCCTGGTCGCGGACGGCGTGCTGCCCTCGAACGAGGGCCGCGGCTACGTGCTGCGCCGGATCATGCGCCGCGCGATGCGCCATGCGCAGCTGCTGGGCGCGAAAGAGCCGCTGATGCATCGACTGGTCTGGGCGCTGGTGCGCGAGATGGGTCAGGCCTATCCGGATTTGATGCGCGCGGAAAACCTGATCGAGGAAACGCTCCGGCTGGAAGAGACCCGCTTCCGCAAGACGCTGACCCGCGGCTTGGCCATCCTCGACGAGAAGAGCGCGTCCCTGAAGAAGGGCGACATGTTCGACGGCGACGTCGCCTTCACGCTCTACGACACCTATGGTTTTCCGTTGGACCTGACGCAGGATGCGCTGAAGTCGCGCGGCATCAGCGTCGACCAGGCCTCGTTCACCGACGCGATGGAGCGCCAGAAGGCCAAGGCGCGCGAGTCCTGGAAGGGCTCGGGCGAGGCGGCCTCCGAGGCGATCTGGTTCCCGCTGCGCGAGAAGCTCGGGGCCACGGAATTCCTCGGCTACGAGACCGAGAGCGCCGAAGGCGTGGTGACCGCGCTGGTGAAGGACGGCAAGGAAGCCACCAGCCTCAAGGCCGGCGAGACCGGTGCGATCGTGCTGAACCAGACCCCGTTCTACGCGGAATCGGGCGGCCAGGTCGGCGACACCGGCGTGCTCACCGGCGAGGGCGGCATCAAATTCCGCGTCACCGACACGCAGAAGAAGCTCGGCGATTTCTTCGTGCATGTCGGCACGGTGGAGAGCGGCGAGCTCAAGCTCGGCACCGCGCTGCAGCTCGAGGTCGATCATTCCAGGCGCTTCTCGATCCGCGCGCATCACTCGGCGACGCATCTCATCCACGAGGCGCTGCGCCAGGTGCTCGGAGACCACATCGCCCAGCGCGGCTCGATGGTCGCGCCGGACCGCCTGCGTTTCGACTTCGTGCATCCGAAGCCGATCACGGCGGAGGAGCTGGCCCGCGTCGAGGACATTGCCAACGACGTGGTGCTTGAGAATGACGAGGTCACGACGCGCGTGATGGGCGTTGACGAAGCCCGCGAAGCCGGGGCGCGTGCGCTGTTCGGCGAGAAGTATGGCGACGAGGTTCGCGTCGTCTCGATGGGCAGGACCGCGCGCGAGCGCGGCGCCAACGCGCTCGGCTGGTCGGTCGAGCTCTGCGGCGGCACGCATGTCAAGCGCACCGGCGATATCGGCCTGATCACGCTCACCGGCGAGAGCGCGGTTGCTTCGGGCGTGCGCCGCATCGAGGCGCTGACCGGCAATTACGCGCGCAGGCACGCCAACGAGACCATGGCACTGGCGAAGACGGCAGCCAACGAGCTGCGCACCTCGATCGACGACGTTCCCGCGCGCATCACCGCGCTGATGGAGGAGCGCAAGAAGCTCGAACGCGAATTGTCCGACGCCCGCAAGAAGCTGGCGATGGGTGGCGGCGCTGCTGCCGGCAGTGGCGCAGCTTCAGGCGTGCGCGAGGTCGGCGACGTCAAGCTGATGGCGCGCGCGGTCGAAGGCATCGAGATGAAGGATCTCAAGAGCCTTGCCGACGACGGCAAGAAGCAGATCGGCTCCGGCGTCGTCGCCATCGTCGGCGTCACCGAGGACGGCAAGGCGGGCGTCGTGGTCGGCGTCACCGCCGACCTCACCGCGCGCTTCAACGCGGTGAACCTGGTCAAGATCGCGTCCGAAGCGCTCGGCGGCAAGGGCGGCGGCGGCCGGCCCGACATGGCGCAGGCCGGCGGCCCCGACGGGGCCAAGGCCACCGAGGCGCTGGCGGCGATCGAAAAAGCGATGGCAGGCGCGTAAACCACCATGGGCCCCGTTCCGCGAGGACGTGGCTTGCGTGATCCCAATTTGAGGGATCGCCTGTATGAATTGCTGGAGCACGACCCGCTGGCTTATTCAGCCGGGTCGCGCTTCATCAAGTTCATCATCGGCGTCATCGTGCTCAACGTCGTCTCCATGATCCTCGCCTCGGTGCCGGAGCTGGACGCGCAATTCGGCACGCTGTTCTCGGCCATCACAGCCCTCGCCGTGATGGTGTTCGCGCTGGAATATCTGGCACGGCTGTGGACCGTGGCGGGCCATACCCAGCGCAAGGGCTCCGCGCTGTCCGACCGGCTCGGCTACGTGTTCTCGACGCTGGGCCTCATCGACCTCATGGCGTTCCTGCCTGCGGCCGTGGTGCTCGCCACCGGCCGGCACGCGACGCTGGCGGCGCTTGGCGTGCTGCCGTTCTTCAAGCTGATCCGGTATTCGCCGGCGATGCGCTCGCTGCTCGCCGCTGTCCATGCCGAGCGGCGGGCGCTGATCGGCTGCATCGTCATTTTGATCGGCGCGGTCTTGACGTTCGCCTCGCTGCTCTACGCCATCGAGCGCGACGTGCAGCCGGACAAGCTAGGCACCATCCCGCAGGCGATGTGGTGGGCCATCGTGACGCTCGGCACCGTCGGCTATGGCGACGTGGTACCGGTGACGGCGCTCGGCAAGTTGGTCTCCACCTTCGCCATCATCTCGGGCTTTGCCATGATCGCGCTGCCGGTCGCGATCATCTCCACCGCCTTTGCCGAAGAGGTGAAGCGGCGCGACTTCGTCGTCACCTGGGGCATGCTGGCGCGGGTGCCGCTGTTCTCGCATCTGTCGGCCGCGGAGATCGCCGACATCATGCGCCTCTTGCGCGCGCGCACCATCGAGGAGGGTGAAATACTGGTCCGCCGCGGCGATGCGGCCTCGTCAATGTATTTCATCACCGCCGGCGAGGTCGAGATCACGCTGCCGAGCCAGCAAGTGCGGCTCACCGACGGCACCTTCTTCGGCGAGATCGCGCTGCTGCACAAAACAAAACGCAGCGGCACGGTGACGGCAACGCGCAAGACGCGCCTGCTGGTGCTCGACGCCCAGGATTTTCACGCCCTGATCGCGCGCATGCCGACGCTGGCGGACCACGTCCACACCACCGCCAAGGCGCGGCTCGCCGATACCGGGGATCTCGCGCTGGCCGAGCTGGCGCAGGCCGAGCAGGAAAGCGGTGGCGAGGCGAACTGATCGCATACTCCACCTCAGCCCTTCTTCAGGAAAACATACTCTGCCGAATAGGGCGCGCTTCTGAACTCGCCGGCCTTGTCGCACATGCCGTCGAGCCTGCCGCCATGGGTGTTGATGCGCTGGACCGTGGTGACAGGCGTGAGGGCGCCGCTGCCGCGGCGGGCGGTGACCTCCAGCTTCAGCCAGGGGATATCGGCAGCCGTCGCACCGGTCGCGTTGCCAATCGCCTTGCCGACCACGGCGCTGCTGTCGGCGAGTTCCCAGTTCGGGCCGGCATAGTGCCTGCCGATCGTCTTGCCCTCGGACAGCAGCGTTGCGATCGGCTCACGAAAGGTCCAGGCGAGCTTGCCGTCGCTACCGGCCTTGCATTCGTAGACCTGTGCGCCCTCGGCGTGGACGCTGAGCACGACGCTCTCGCCCGGTGCGGCGATGGTGTCGGGAAGCGGCTCTGCAGCCACGGCCGGCCCGATCAGGGCCGCGAGCAGCATTGTGGGGCCGGCAAGCTTGATGAACATGGTGGCATCTCCGGGCGAGGTCCCAAAAAGAAACGGGCCGCGCTGTCGCGCGGCCCGTGATGATGTCCGGCCCAGTCGGGCGGAATTGCGGACGGCTCAGGCCGCCAGCTCCTTGGTCAGGTTCTCGGCGACCTTGTCGAGGAAGCCGGTGGTCGAGAGCCAGCGCTGGTCGGCGCCGACCAGCAGCGCGAGGTCCTTGGTCATGTAGCCGGCTTCGACGGTGTCGACGCAGACCTTCTCCAGGGTGTTCGCGAACTTGGCGAGCTCGGCATTGTTATCGAGCTTGGCGCGGTGGGCGAGGCCACGGGTCCAGGCGAAGATCGACGCGATCGAGTTGGTCGAGGTCTCCTTGCCCTTCTGGTGCTCGCGGTAGTGGCGGGTCACCGTGCCGTGGGCGGCTTCGGCCTCGACGGTCTTGCCGTCGGGGGTGAGCAGCACCGAAGTCATCAGGCCGAGCGAGCCGTAGCCCTGCGCGACGGTGTCGGACTGCACGTCGCCGTCGTAGTTCTTGCAGGCCCAGACATAGCCGCCCGACCATTTCAGCGCCGAGGCCACCATGTCGTCGATCAGGCGGTGCTCGTAGGTCAGGCCCTTGGCCTCGAATTCCTTCTTGAACTCGCGGTCGTAGATGTCCTGGAAGATGTCCTTGAAGCGGCCGTCATAGACCTTGAGAATCGTGTTCTTGGTCGAGAGGTAGACCGGGTAGTTGCGCAGCAGGCCGTAATTGAGGGAGGCGCGGGCGAAGTCGATGATGGAGTCGTCGAGATTGTACATCTCCATGGCGACGCCGGCGCCGGGGGCCTTGAACACTTCCTTCTCGATCACGGTGCCGTCCTCGCCGACGAACTTCATCGACAGCGTGCCCTTGCCCGGGAACTTGAAGTCGGTGGCGCGGTACTGGTCGCCATAGGCGTGGCGGCCGATGATGATCGGCTTGGTCCAGCCGGGAACCAGGCGTGGCACGTTCTTGCAGATGATCGGCTCGCGGAAGATCACGCCGCCGAGGATGTTGCGGATGGTGCCGTTCGGCGACTTCCACATCTGCTTGAGGTTGAACTCCTTCACCCGGGCTTCATCGGGGGTGATGGTGGCGCACTTCACGCCGACGCCGACCTTCTTGATCGCCTCGGCGGCGTCGATGGTGACCTGATCATTGGTGTGGTCGCGGTACTCCATGCCCAGGTCGAAATACATCAGCTCGACATCCAGGAACGGGGTGATCAGCTTGTCCTTGATGTACTGCCAGATGATCCGGGTCATCTCGTCGCCATCGAGTTCGACGACGGGATTGGATACCTTGATTTTTGCCATGATCGGGGAAGCCTCTTGGGAACGGCGCTTACGGTGCGCCACGGGAATATCCGCCGCCTCATAGCACCCGGACGCGGCGGGCGAAAGCCAAGGGATTATGCACTTTTAGCCGATCCAGCCCCCGCAGACGGGGGGCGGGGAGGGGCCCGCAGGCCGGGGCGGGCCTGAGGCTTCGGCAGAGATTCAAAAGTCGATTCCAACCCGTTATTTCCCTTGAGAATTTCGTCAGGACAGGCAAACGACAGGCGAACGGGCAGCCGGTCCCAAGGAGATCTTGACGACCGGCCTGAATCAATTCCTGAGGCGGCCTTGCCAAGGCCTTGAGAGACAGCGTGAAAGCGAAACGAGATGTCGGGGACTGACAAGAGCAAGGCGGGTTTGTCCCTCGACGGTCCCATCGTGATCCTGGTCGAGCCGCAGCTCGGCGAAAACATCGGCATGGCCGCGCGCGCCATGGGCAATTTTGCGCTCGGTGCCCTGCGCATCGTCAACCCCAGGGATGGCTGGCCCAACATCGCCGCGCAGCGGGCGGCGGCGGGTGCCGACCACATTCTGGAAAAGGTGCAGTTGTTCGGCACGGTCGAAGAGGCCGTTGCCGACCTCGACCTGCTGTTTGCCACCACCGCGCGCCCCCACGACCAGGCCAAGCCCGTGGTCGGGCCGGAAGCGGCGGCGAGCGAGATCGCGGGTCACGTCGCAGCCGGTGGCAAGGCCGGCATCCTGTTCGGCCGCGAGCGCTGGGGGCTGACCAACGAGGAGGTCGGCCTCTCCAATCGGATCATTACCTTTCCGGTCAATCCGGGCTTCGCCTCGCTCAACCTCGCCCAGGCCGTGCTGCTGGTCGGCTATGAATGGTTCAAGCGGGCGACCTCAGGCGCGCTGCCGCACGCCATGCCGGAGCGCTCCGAGCGCGCCTCCCAGCATCAGATGCAGGCCTTCTTCGACAACCTCATCCGCGAGCTCGACAAGGTGGAATTCCTGCGCCCGGCCGAGAAGCGCGACACAATGTTGGTCAACCTGCGCAACATCTTCAGCCGGATGGAGCCGACCAAGCAGGACATGCACACCCTGCACGGGGTGGTCATGGCGATCGCCGAAGGGCGCAAGGGACCGGCCAAGGGAGGCGTGCTCGACGGCGAGCAGGCCACGCGCCTGCGCGCGCTCCTCGCCGAGCACGGGCAGGGCGGCGGCGTTCCCGACAGCGGCTCGACGGTGCGCGGCCTCGCCCGCCTGCTCCGCCGCAACCCGACCGATGCCGAGCGCCTGCTCTGGCAGGCCCTGACCCGCGACCGCCGCTTTGCAGGCGGGTTCAAGCGCCAGACCCCGGTCGGCCGCCATATCCCGGACTTCGTCTCGTTCCCGCACCGGATCGCGATCGAGCTGGTCAACCCGGGCGAGGGGGAAGCCATCGCAGCAGATCGTGCGTCGCGGCGGAGCTGGCTCGAGGCGCGGGACTACCGGGTGATCGAGATGCGGGCGGCGGATGTGGAGCGCGATCTCGAAGCAGAGCTGGCGCGGCTGCAGGGGATGATGGAGCAGGGCGCTTAACCCTGGCCAATCAGCGCCGGTTCAGCGCTGAAACACAACCTTGCCGCCGACCAGGGTCAGGTCCACCTTGATGTCCTTGATCTGCTCCTCCGGCACGGCCGTGTAGTCAGCAGAGAGCACCACGATGTCGGCGAGCTTTCCGGGCTCGATGGTCCCTTTGCGCGCTTCATCGAAGGTGTAGCGGGACGCCGCGCTGGTGTAGAGGCGCAGGGCCTGCTCGCGGGTGATGGCTTCCGCTGCGCCGTAGACTTTTCCGGCGGGGTCCTTCCGGGTCACCATGATGTACATGTTGAGGAAGGGGTTGATCGGGTTGACGGGAAAATCCGTCCCGGCGCCGAGGTTGTCGAGCCCCATTTTTTCGATCAGCGTCCTGGTCGGCACGGCGCGGTCCGCGATCGCTTTCCCGAGAAAACGTTCGACGGTGGCTGCCTTGTCCCACATGAAAACGTTCTGGACATCGATGCGGACTCCCAGCCTTTGCGCACGTTCCATCTGCTCTGGCCGGATCAGGCTGGCGTGAATGAGGACGAAGCGACGGTCGCGGATCGATTTTTCCTGATCCACGGCCTCGAACGCATCGAGCACCTGGTCGATACCGAGGTCGCCCACGACGTGAACACCGACGCGCCAGTCATACCGGTTGCAGATGGAAATGAGTTGCTTCAGCCGCTCGGGTGTCTGCTGCGCGATGCCATGGTAGTTGTCATGTGAGTCCGGATACACGTCGCGCATGAGCGCTGTCTTCAACGTCATGCCGCCGTCGTAGAAGATCTTGATGCCGGCGAATTTGAGCCAATCGTCGCCAAAGCCCGAAGAGGCTCCGTTGCCCGACATGATCGCTTCCCATGCGCTCAGATCGGCCGGTGGCTCCGGTCGAAACATCACGCCGGTGCGCAAGGTCGCTTTGCCGGATGCGACGAGCTTCTGCAGCGTGCGAATATCGCGCGGCTCTGTCGCGCCTTCGACCGCACTGGTGATGCCGAAGCTGTTCAGCACGCCTTCGGCGATGGTGAATTGCCGCATCTCGTCGTCTTCCGTCCAGGGCGGCACCGCCTTCTCGACCCGATCGATCGCCGTTTCCACGAGCAGGCCGGTCAACTCGCCCGCCGCATCGCGCTCGAACTTTCCACCACTCGGATCATCGGTGGTCTTGTCGACCCCGACCCGCTGCAGTGCCATGGTGTTCGCCATCGAAAAGTGCCCGACGGTGCGGAGATAGACCGGGTTGTTCGGCGCAACGCTATCGATCTCCTGCCGCGTCAGGTAGCGCTTCTCGGCCAGTTGTGACGGCGGATGCCACGCGCCACCGACGATCCATTCGCCCGGCTTCCTCTTCGCAGCGAACGACTTGATGGCCTCGAGCGCTTCCGCAACGGTCTTGGCGCGGCCCATGATGACGACGTAGTCTCCCAGACCAGCGGCCTTGAAGTGAGCGTGCGTATCGATCAAACCGGGGATGACGGTCTTGCCGGACACGTCGAGCACGCGGGTCTGAGCGCCGGCAAGCGATCTCATCGAAGCGCTGGTCCCCGTTGCGATAATCTTGCCATCTGCGACGGCCACGGCCTCCGTGACCGTCGACCGGTCATCCAGCGTCAGAACCTTTCCGTTGAGGATCAACAGATCGGGTGCGTTGAACTCCCGTTGCTGGGCGTCGGCGGATGCTGCGCCAGAAATCCAAATGACCGTGGCAACGATTGCAAATGCGGCAAACTCGCGAACCATCGCGTCCCCCTGGTGCTCTTGTTGACCGACGTTTGCGAGCGTAACTTTGATCCACCGTGGGTTCAACGCCGCTCGACGGCTTGAGGCTCCACATCGTGGGCAAAGCGGGGTGCGTTCGCGGCGAGGTCGCCTCAAGACGCGATCATTTCCAACCGGCTTCTTACCTTTTTCGCGCCCGCTCGTGGGCGAGCAGACACGTCGAGGATCGCGGCTCAGGCGGCGACGCTGGTCGCGTTCGCAGGCCGCCTGCCACCGTGCTGAAGCCGGCGCAGCGCCGTCAGGCCGATATCGCGGCCGGCCAGGCAGCAGCGTGACTTGCCGCCGGATTTCGCTTCGTAGAGGGCCATGTCCGCGACCACGAGCAAATCATCGACCTGGGAACCGTGATCGGGCGCCAATGCGATACCGACACTTGCACCGATGGTGACAGGGGTCTCGCCGTCGATCTGGTAGGGCGCTGCGATCTCGTCGACGATGCATTGTCCCATCGCCAGCGCCTGATCGGCCGTGATGCCATCGACCAGCGCGACGAATTCGTCACCGCCCATTCGCGCGATCGCCGCGCCTTCGGGCACCGCCTTGCGCAGCCGCTCGGCGACCACCTTGAGCACCTGATCGCCGGCTGCATGTCCGAACGTGTCGTTGATCGGCTTGAATGCGTCGAGGTCGGAGAAGAACAAGGCAAAGGAGCGCTTCTCGCGAATGGATTGCGCGAGCTTCGCCTCCAGGCCGTCGACAAATCCGGCGCGGTTCAGCAGCCCCGTGAGCGCGTCATGGTGCGCGCGGCGGCTGTTCTCGCGCTCGGCCTGCATGGTGGTTATCAGCATCCTGTTGAGCCGGAAACCCGCGCCCGCCATGGCCGCCAGATACATCGGGATCTGATAGATCATGATGTAAAGCATCGGCTCGCCGAGAAATGCGATGTATGCCACGACCGGACCGAGGCAGATCAGCATCATGACTCCGGCAAATCGCGGTGCACCGAAATTGCGGAAGCAGATGCCGCCGATCATCGCCGCCGTCGACATGCAAGCAAGCATCGCCGCGAGCCAATCGCCGCTCGCGATGCTCGCCATGGCGCCGAGGCCGAGGCTCAGGCTCCAGGCCATCGAGAACAGGAGATGCAGATCGGTCGGAGTCGGCCGGTGCAGCCGGATCGCGCGATGTGCTGCGAGCAAGATTGCGAGGCGCGCCAGGCAAATCGCGAGTTCAAGCACAAACCAGGCGATGAGCGGCGCCGTCTGCTGTCGATAGGCGATGATGGCTGCGATCGCGACCGAATTGATGGCGCCGCCGGCAAAGATCGGGACCGCACCGAAGAGTTGGGCGATGAGGGCTGCACGAATGTCGGCCGGCACGTCGGGGCCGACGTCCGTCAACCACTGCATCACGCGCCAGCGTGGCAAGCTGTATCGTCCAGCGTCGGACCGCATCCCAAGCATCCCCTTGTCCCGCGGATAATTAGGCGCGGGGGGTCCTAAAACCGTATTTACAGGGTTCCCTGATCGCGAGCCGTGCTTGATGGAAGGTAAATTGAGGCAGTTCGCCTCACCGCCGGACGGAATGTCCGGCGGTCGGAGGTGCGATCAACGTGACCGCGACAGAAGCCGTGGGCACTGCGCCGCGCCTTTGGCCAAGTAACGCTCTTAAGGGTTGCGGCGAAGGAGTTCGTGGATGCGATCCGGCGATTGTCCGGATCATTGGGATTTCCGTGATTGATCCTGGTGAAGTCCCGCTCAGATCTGAACCTGACCGCCATCAACGAAGAGCTCGACGCCGTTGACGAAGCTGGCATCGTCGGAGGCAAGGAACAGCACGGCCTTGGCGATCTCCTCGGGCTGGCCGACGCGGCCGGCCGGGATCAGGCTCGCAAGCTGAGTCTTGGTGCCTTCGGCCTGCTCGCCGCCGCCGAACAGATGGTTCAAGGCCGGCGTCTCGGTGACCCCGGGGCTTACGGCGTTGACCCGGATGCGCCGATCCTTCAGGTCGAGGATCCAGTTGCGCGCGAAATTCCGCACGGCCGCCTTGGTTGCCGAATAGACGCTGAAGGCCGGCGTACCTGAGGCGCCCGCGGTCGATGCGTTCAGCACGATGGAAGCGCCGTCGCGGAGCAGGGGCAGCGCTTTCTGCACGGTGAAAAGGACGCCCTTCACGTTGGTGTCGAAGGTGCGCTGATAGTGTTCCTCTGTGATCGCGCCGAGCGGCGCGAACTCGCCGCCGCCGGCATTGGCGAAGATCGCATCGATCTGCTGGTGCTTCTTCTGGACGGCGTCGTAGAGCCGGTCGATGTCGGCGAGATTGGCCATGTCGCCCTGGACGCCGGTCACGCGACCGCCGATCGATTTCACGGCTGCCTCCAACGCGTCCTTGCGGCGGCCGGTGATAAACACCGAGGCGCCCTCAGCCACAAAGGCCTTTGCGGTGGCAAGCCCGATGCCGCTGGTACCGCCGGTCACCACCACGACCTTGTTGTCGAACCTGTTGGTCATCGTCCGTCTCCTTTAAAGCTTCCGGCAAAAGCGCCGCTGTCCGTTGTAGATGCGTACGGAACGATGGTGACGGTAGGACGCAAATCTGCTACTCAGCGTTCTATGGGAGGAACGATGAGGGTCGATCTGAACGACTTTGCCTATTTTGCCGAGGTGGTCGGACATGGCGGATTTGCCGCTGCAGGCAGGGCGCTGCGCGAGCCCAAATCAAAGTTGAGCCGGCGGATTGCCGGGCTCGAGGAACGCCTGGGGTTGCGCCTGATCGAACGCTCGAGCCGACGCTTCCGCGTCACCGAGGTGGGGCAGGCCTTCTACGAGCGCTGTCGCGCCATCATGGCGGAGGCCGAACAGGCCGAGGCGCTGGTCACGCAGGCGCAGGCCGAACCGCACGGCCGCATTCGCTTCAGCTGTCCAACCGGCATGGTCGGGGAGATCTCCGGACTGGTGTCGAGCTTCCTGGCGCGCTATCCCAAGGTGCGCCTGCAACTCGTTGCCATCGACAGGCCCGTGGACCTGATCGAAGAGCGGATCGACGTGGCCCTGCGGGTCCGTGCAGTGCTCGTCGGCGACGCGGCACTCACGATGCGCTCGCTCGGCACATCGATGCGGATCCTTGTCGGAAGCCCGCAACTGGCAAGCCGGCTGCGAACTCTCGATGATCTCGCTGCGCTTCCGACGCTCGCGACATCCGACGACGACGTGACGGTCGAATGGCATCTGGAGACCAATGACGGGCAAGCTCGTATTCACAGGCACGAGCCGCGGATGGGATGCAGCGACTTCAGCGCGGTGCGTGATGCCGCGATCGCCGGGCTCGGCATTGCGCTTCTGCCCGACCATCTCTGCCGGGAGGCGCTCGCGCAGGGTAAGCTCGTCCACGTGCTGCCGGACTGGCGTGGTCACAAAGGTATAGTGCATCTCGTGTTCACGACACGACGAGGCCTACCGATGGCCGTTCGCGCTCTGATCGATCATCTGGCGGCGGGTTTCTCCAAGACGTTGCTGTAGCGCGGTCGTGCAGAAGGGCAAAGACGCCTAGCTTTGCCACCTGCGGGATCGGGCTTGTATCAGCCGCGTCCGAGCTGCACCTCGCGCTCGACTGCGATCCATGTCGTCTTCGCCACAGCGAGCAGTTTCCCGGCTTCATCGTGGAGCGCGGCTTCGGCCGTGCGCTTGCGGCCGTCGCGGCCGGTGGGCCAGGCGGTGACGATGCAGGGCACGCCGGTGCGGGGGCGGGCTTCGATGCGGGCTGCCATCCGTCCGAGCAGGAGCGGGGTCGTCTCGAAGCTGGCGCTCTGCTGGTCGTAATTGCAGGCAAAGCCCGTGGGGCAATCCAGCGCGGACCAGAGGAATTCCGGTGCGATGAGGCCGTCCTCGGCAGCGAGCTTCGGATCGGGTACCCAGCTCGCGGCAAGAACAGGGGTCTTCACATGACGGCCGAGCGGGCCGGCGAAGATGCGCAGGCCGTCGCCTTTCGTCCTTGCGGGACCGCAGACGAAGCAGTGGGGCAGCGGATGGTCGTGCGGCCTGGACAGCGCGAGCAATTCGGCCGCACGGGCTTCCGGCAAGGTGGCTGTCTCAACCTGCACAAGCTCGACGCTCGCGGCGCGGCCGGTGGCGACGGCCTTGCCGCCATCGCGAAGCTCCCATGTGCCGTCATCCGTCGCGACCGCAGCGAGCGGGGTGTCCAGAGGCGGCGGCGCGCGCAATGTCACCTCTGCAGCTCCGGGGACGTGCCGGGCCAGCCGACCGCAGACATAGCCGCCGTTGCCGGAATTCGGAGGGCCGCAATAGCGTTTGTCGATGATGATTTGAGCCATGGCACACTCTACCTGATCCTGAGCACAATTCGCCCCCGAACCGTCCGGTTGGCCACGGCGCGCATGGCCTCGGTGACCTCCTCCAAAGGGAGGATACGATCGATATGCGGGCGGATTTGTCCGTCGGCGAGCCATCGCATCAGCGTGTCGTTCATGCGTGCGCCCTCGTGCGGGAATTTCTCCGCCCATGCGCCGGCAAAGACGCCGACGATGGAGAAGTTCTTCAGCAGCGGCAGGTTCATCGGGATGGACGGGATCTCGCCGCCGGTGAAGCCGATCGGCATCAGCCGTCCGCCCCAATTCATCAGCCGGGCCATTTGTTCGAAGATCGCGCCGCCGACATTGTCGAAGCCGACATCGATGCCGTTTCCCGACGTGATCGACTTGATCCGGTCGCGCAGATCCTCGCGGCGATAGTTGATGACCGCGCTGGCGCC
Source organism: Bradyrhizobium sp. SZCCT0148 (assembly GCF_018129985.1). GTDB lineage: Bacteria > Pseudomonadota > Alphaproteobacteria > Rhizobiales > Xanthobacteraceae > Bradyrhizobium > Bradyrhizobium japonicum_H. Next base: position 202,878 of record NZ_JAFCKT010000007.1, on the reverse strand, counting down.
GTAGCGGTGGACCAGGCCCGCCTTGTCGTCGGAGCCGACGCCGGCGACGACGCGCAGGCCGAGATGGCGGCCGAGGTCGACGGCGGCAAGTCCAACGCCGCCGGCAGCGCCCGTGACGAACAGCGTTTCGCCGCGCACGGCCCGCGCCCGTTCGACCAGCGCATAATAGGCCGTGCCGTAATTGTGCAGGATGGTTGCCGCCGCTTCGAATGTTACTCCGTCAGGCAAGCGTACGGTCTTCGACTCCTTCGCAATCATTCGTTCGGCGTAGCCGCCGGTCCAGCTGCTGCAGGCCACGCGGTCGCCGGGCGCGAACCTTGTCACGTCGCCGCCGACCGCCACCACGGTTCCGGATGCTTCCGTGCCGGGCACGAAGGGCGTTTGCGGCCGCATCTGGTAGAGGCCCGAGACCATCAACCGGTCCATGAAACTGACCGACGCCGCGTGGACGTCGATGAGAATCTCGTCGCCGGCCGGCTTCGGCACCTCGATCTCACCGAGGCTGAGGTCGCCCGGTCCGGTGAACGCATGACACAGAACCGCTTTCATGGTGGCGCTCCAACGGCATTGCATCTGGGGAGTTCTCTCAGCGGTGTCGCATATCCGGCGACGATCTTGACGAGATCAGCCTGCCGCGCAGCGCCGGTCTTGTCGAACAGACGGCGGAGATGCGTCTTGACGGTCGATCCGGCAACGCCGAGCGCCGCGGCGACTTCAGGAATGCCGCCGAGCTCGACGAGGGCGAGCAACACGCGTAACTCGGCCGGCGTCAATCTGAAGGCCTTGCCGATCACTTCCGCGCGGGACGGGATCGGCAGGGCCGTCTTGCGCACGAACAGCGCTGCTGCCGCTCGATGATTTGCGCCGGAGCTTCGGCGCGTGCCTGCGGGCAGCGGCAGCGCATCTGCGACGTAACGCTGGCCATCCCTCCCGGTCATCGGCACGGCGGTTGCGCCGGCGGCCGGACTCCGGTCGGCGTGTCCCGCAGCCGCGAAGGCACATTGCAAGGTCAGGTTGGCTGGCAGATCCCTGGCGACGAGACGCCCGCGGACCTCATGCAGGATGTCCCCGGCGTCGATGAGCGCGCGGCCTGCGATATTGGCGTGAATGAGATGGGCGTCCGCCTCGACCAGATACATCCCGGCATGGAGCCCGTCGAAGGCATCGGCAAACATCGCAGCATCGGCAGACATTTGCGGACCGGAGGACACCCTCCACAACACCGCGCTCATCGGGGCGCCCCGATGCTCCGGGTGGCGTCACGGTCCCCTGTCCGGGTCCGTGCGAAGGGGCGCGGCAACAGCATCGGAACGCGGCGGCGATATTGCCGGTAGGTCTCCCCGAACTCCGCGACCAGATCCCGCTCTTCGAACTGCAACGCGGCCAGGATATAGGCGGTGTTCGCGAGCGCGAACAGCAGATGGCCGGCGGTCATCTCGGGCGTGGCCCAGAATGCGAGGAGGAAGCCAAGCATGATCGGATGTCGCACGATCTTGTAGAGCAGCGGCGCCTTGAAGGATGGCTCCTGCGGCTGTGTCCCGCGCAACGCCGCGAGGGCCTGGCGCAGGCCGAACAGGTCGAAATGATCGATCATGTGGGTCGAGGCGAATGCGATCAGCCAGCCGAGCCAATGGATGCCGGTCAGCAACCAGGCGACGATCCCGGCGGTCTGCCAAATCGGTGCCGGGATCGGACGCCACTGCCAGAACAGCAGGAGGAGAATGAGGCTGGAAAGCAGCACGTAGGTGCTGCGCTCGCAGGCCACGGGAAGCACCTTGGTCCACCATCGCTTGAAGGCCGGGCGCGCCATGACGCTGTGCTGGATGGCAAACAGGCTCATCAGCAGCAGGTTCACGACGATGGCCTCGGTTACATTCGAGGGGCTGCCGACGTCGACCGGCTGATCGATCGACTTGGGTACGACATAATTGCCGACGAAACCGAGTGCATAGAGGAAGGACACCGTGAACACGGCATAGCTCACGATTGCGTAGAGCAGGATTGCGAGGCGCGAGAACATGGCTTTTCCTATTGTGCCTGATCCGGGAGTGCCGCATGCAGAGCGCCAAGTGGTCGCCTGCGAGCGGGTGCGATCCGGGCCGATGGCTACCGCGGCCCCGTCCCCCGTGCGTCCCCTGGGGACGTCCCGGGAGGAGAGAGGATTTCCATGACGGCCTACTCGCTGGAGACGTTCGGGTTTCCGGAGGTCCATGCCGACGGCCATCCGATCAAGTTGAACCTGCGCAAGGGTCTTGCGCTGCTGGTCTATCTCGCGGAGGCCAAGGCTGCGGTCGCGCGCGAAATCATCGCCACCCTGCTCTGGCCCGAGGCCGATCGGGAGACGGGCCTCGCGCGGTTGCGGCGGCTGCTGCATCGGGTCGAGCTCGCGCTCGGCCAGCCGGTGTTCGAGACCGACCGCACCAGCGTGCGCTGGTCTCCGGCGGTCGTGCTGAAGGTCGATGCGCATTCCTTCGAGAGCGCCTGCGACCGCGGCGACTTCGACGAGGCCTGCGCGGTCTATCGCGGCGACTTCCTGGCGGGCTTTGCTCTCGACGACGGCCCCGACTTCGATGATTGGGCGTTCTTTCGCCGCGAGGCGCTGAGGGGCCGGCTGATGCACGCGTTGGAGCGTCTGGTGCAGGACAAGAATGCCGCCGGCGACCATTTTGCTGCGGCAGCGCATGCGGGACGCCTCGCTGAACTCGATCCGCTCAGCGAGGTCTATGGCCGGCATCTGATCCGCAGCCTTTTGCTGGCGGGCGACCGCAGCGCGGCGGAGCGTCATCACGCGGCCCTGACCCAGCGGCTGCGGGACGAACTCGGCGTTGCGCCGGAAGCCGAGACCGAGGCGCTCATGACTCCCGCCGCGGCGCCGCAGGACGTTCCGCCGACGCGCTACGTGAAGGGCTCCGGCGTGCATCTGGCCTATCAGACCTACGGAAATGGTCAGCTCGATATCCTGGTGATGCCGGGCTTCGTGTCGCATGTGGAGCGCGCCTGGGAGAGCCCAGCAAGCCGGACGTTCCTGGCGTCGTTGATGAGGCTCGGACGGCTGATCGTTTTCGATCGCCGCGGGATCGGACTGTCCGACCGGGTCGGATCGGCACCGGGCATCGACGTCACCGCGGAGGATATCGGCACCGTGCTGCGGGCGGTGGAGTCGCGCCGCGTCGTGCTGTTCGGCGCCTCCGAATGCGGACCGGCCTGCATCAAGTTTGCGGTCGACGAACCGCGCCGCGTCGCCGGGCTCATCCTGTTCGGCGCATTGGCCAAGGGCTGCTGGTCGCAGGATTATCCGCATGCCCTGCGAGCCAGCCAGTACGATGCCTGGAGCAAGCAACTCATCGCACAATGGGGTGGACCGGTCGGGATCGAGACGTTTGCGCCAAGTCTGGCGGGCGATCCCCAGGCGCGCGCCTGGTGGGCCGGGCTGTTGCGTGCGGCCTCAAGTCCCGGCGGCATCTCGGCCGTGCTCGAAGCCTTTCGCGACGCCGACGTGCGGCATATCCTGGGGGAGATTGCCGTGCCGACGCTGGTGCTGCACCGGCGCGGCGACAAGGCGGTGCGGATCGCGGCCGGCCGCGACATCGCGAGCCGGATCAAGGGCGCGGAGTTCGTCGAGCTCGACGGCAACGATCACTGGTTCTTTGCGGGCGATCAGCAGCCGGTGCTGGAGGCGATCAGGCGCTTTACCGATGCGTTGCCGCGAGAGGGGAAGGCGGGGCGGTAACCAGAATTTGTAGGGCGGGCAAGGCGAAGCGCGACCAACGTCTGCGAGCGATCGGGATCAGAAGTGGTGGGCAGCGCAACGCGCCTTTTGCCGACCCTCCGAAGCTTACACAGCCTCCAGCTGATCCGCCGCGCGCTTCTTCTTCGCCTTGGATTGGCCGAGCAGAGGGCCGGCCGTCAGCGCCGCCGTATCTGCCACGCCGGGGTCGCGCGAAATCATCGCCGCGACGATCGCGCCATCGATCAGCAGGCCGAGCTGGTGGGCAAGCACCGCGGGTTCGCTCGAGCCGAGCTCGCCGGCGAGCTTCTCGATGTGACCGAGCACGATCTTCTTGTGTTTCAGCGCGATGTTGCGGAACTGCTTGGCATCCTTGTCGTGCTCGCCGACCGCGTTGATGAAGGGGCAGCCGTAGAAGCGCTCTTGGGCAAACCAGCTCTTCAGCGCCGGGAAGATACGCGTGAGCTTCGTCTGTGCATCGCCGCCGCCGTCTTCCATGGCGGCGATGAACCATTCGCGCCACTGCTTGCCTTCGCTCTCCAGCACCGCGTTGACGAGATTGGTCTTCGAGCCGAACAGTTTGTACAGCGTGGTTTTCGCCGTGCCGGCCTCTCCGATGATCGCATCGATGCCGGTGGCGTTGATCCCGTTCTTGCAGAACAGATGCGAGGCGGCGCTGAGCAGGCGCCCGCGCGCGGATTCGTCGTCGCCTGAACCTGAATGCGGCGCATTCATCTTCGACGACATCTTGTTCAGTGAGGGCTTGTGCAATGAAGGCTTGGCCATGGACTGCAACTTAATCGCAGCCACGCGGTATCATCAAGCCGCATCTGCTCCGCGCAAAAAAGATTCGCATCGGCGATCTCATCTGCATCGCCTTTGAGCAGGGTGCGGCTGACCAATCCGCGGGCAGCCAGCGCTAAGCGGCTCCAATACCTCGCATTTCGTTTTCGACATGCTCTGGCACGCTCCATGCAAGGAAACAGACCGTTCGGTATCCTGCCGCGTTCCGCGGCTGCCAGGGAGAAGATGATGACTGCCGTCGTTCAAAAGACAGTGCTGACCGGGTGCCTAGCGCCCATCGACAAGAATGGCCTCGAGCAACTGATCGCGAGCGGCAAGGCCAATCCGAAGGTCGTCAAGACCTTGAAGTGCAAGACGGTCGCGGAAGGCAAATTCCGGCACGCCAACTACATCCGCAACCTGCCGCCCTACATCGTCGACGAACCGCCGGGGCTGCTGGGCGACGACACCGCGCCCAATCCGTCGGAAGCCTCGCTCGCCGCGCTCGGCTCATGCCTTGCCGTCGGCCTGCATGCCAACGCCGTGCATCGCGGCTGGATCGTCAACAAGCTCGAGCTCGAGCTCGAAGGCGACCTCAACATCACCGCGGTCTGGGGCACCGGCGATACCTCGGACAAGCCGGTCGGCTTCACCGACGTGCGGGTCAAGGTCGACATGGAATGCGAGGGCATCTCGCAGGACGAGATCAACGCGCTGGTCGCGCATGTGAAGAAATGGTCGCCGGTGGCCAACACATTCACGCGTCCGGTCAATCTCGAGGTCGGCATCTAGCTGACACAACCAGGACAAGGTGCGGGAGACGATCATGGGTTCACTGGCTTTATCGCGGGCCGAGGTTTTGGATCAGCCCGCACCGTCCATTGCAGGGGAGGTGGCGCGAATCGTGCGCGAAGATCTCGCGCCGCTTGCCGCCGGCATTGATGACGGCTCGGTCTATCCGGCCGAGGTGTTGCGCAAGCTCGGCGCGGCCGGCGCCTGGAGCAGTCACGTACCGCACGAAGGTCCTGCCGATCTGCGCTGCGCGATCCAGTCGATGGCCGCGATCGGCGAGGTCTGCGGCGCCACGGCCTTCATGGCCTGGTGCCAGAACACGTTGGTCTGGTACGCGGCGAATTCGACCAATGTAAAGCTCGCCAAGCGTTTAGGCGATGGCTTCTCGACCGGCCGGGTGCTCGGCGGCACCGGGCTTTCCAACCCGATGAAGAGCTTTTTCGGCATCGAGAAACTGAAGCTGAAAGGCAGGAAGGTCGAGGGCGGCTATATCGTGCGCGGCGCGTTGCCGTGGGTCTCCAATCTCGGCCCCGATCATTATTTCGGCACCATCTTCGAGCGCGAGGATGATCAGGGCAGCGCAAGTGGCGAGCCTGGCACTGTCATGTTCCTGGCCGATTGCTCCGATCCTGCGATCACGCTGACGCCGTGCAAGCCGTTTATGGCGATGGACGGCACCGGTACCTATGGCGTGCAGTTTCGCGATGCCTTCGTGCCGGATGAGCTGATCCTGGCCGATCCTGCCGGCCCCTTCGTCAAGAAGATCCGCGCGGGCTTCATCCTGCTGCAGGCCGGCATGGCGCTTGGTCTCATCAAGGACTGCATCAATATCATGGACGAGGTGGATAACCCGCTCGGCCATATCAACCGCTATCTGCCGCAGCAGCCGGTGCACTTCCGCGATCTCGCGGCCGAGCTCGAGACCGAGACCATGGCACTGGCGCGCGATCCCTACAACGAGGAGGACACCTACTGGCGCAAGGTGATCGCGCTCAGGCTTCGCGCGGGCGAGGCCAGCGTCGCGGCGGCGCATGCGGCGATGCTGCATTGTGGCGCGCGCGGCTATCTCAAGGGTCACCGCGCGCAGCGGCGCCTGCGCGAGGCCTATTTCGTGGCGATCGTCACGCCGGCCACCAAGCAGCTGCGCAAGATGCTCGCCGATAGCTGAGCTTTACGAGTCCACCCCCCAGAAAGACCACTTAACCTCAACGGAGAGGCTGCCAATGACGGACGTTCTGATCTCTGCCAGCGAACTTGCCGATCTCTTGAAGACCGAGCCGTGTGTCGTGATCGACACCCGCAATCCCGACGCCTATGCCGCCGGGCATCTGCCTGATGCCGTGAACGTGCACGAGATTTTCACGTTTCTCGCGACCTCGACGCCGGAAGGCATCAGCGAGCTGAAGACCAAATTCGCCGACGCCTTCGGGGCCGCCGGTCTCTCCGGCAAGGAGACGGCGGTGATTTACGAGCAGTCGATGAATTCCGGCTTCGGCCAGTCCTGCCGCGGCTACTATCTGCTCACCATGCTCGGCTATCCCAAGGTCAAGGTGCTGCATGGCGGCTTCGATGCCTGGTCTGCCGCGGGCTTGCCGGTGACGAAGGACGTTCCGACCCCGGCGAAGGCCTCGTTCGCGATCGTGCCGGAAGCCGGCGACATCCTGATCGACGCGAAGACGATGCTTGCCGCGGTCGGCAAGCCCGGCATTGCCATTCTCGACGTGCGCGATGTCGACGAATGGATCGGTGACAGCTCGTCCCCGTACGGCAAGGATTTCTGCCCGCGCAAGGGCCGGATTCCCGGTGCGGTGTGGCTGGAATGGTACCGCATGATGAAGCCGACCGCGGAAGGCCCGCGCTTCAAGTCCAAGGACGAGATCCTGGCCGAATGCGCCACCGTCGGCATCTCGCCGTCGACGCCGGTTTATCTCTACTGCTTCAAGGGCGCGCGCGCCTCGAACACGTTCCTGGCGCTGAAGAATGCCGGCGTGAAGGACGTGCGGATGTATTTCGGCTCCTGGAACGAGTGGTCGCGTGACCCTTCGCTGCCGATCGAGCAGGGGCCGCCAATGGCTGCCCAGGTAACGGGCAAGGCGGCATAGAACCTGCATGTTTCCAATGGTCCGGCTGCGCAAGCCGTAGCCGGGCCACGATGGAATTTTGAGCCGGCACGGCGGACGACGATGTCCCTCGCGCGGTGTGACAAAGGGGCGCAGCAGCATGTCCACGTTCGACAATCCGTTCGATGCCGACCGCAGTCTTCAGTCCGGCTGCGTGTGCGGGCAGCACAGCTCCACAGCGGAGCATGAGCAGGCGGCTTCGGCCTTGCGTTGCGAGGCGGTCGAGAGCGAGGAGAAACGATACGAGGGCGTGGTTGCCTCCGCGGTGATGCGCGCGATGTTCCCGCAGGATGTGGCACGACGGGCATTTCTGAAGTCGGTCGGTGCGTCGACCGCGCTGGCTGCGCTGTCGCAGTTCTTCCCACTGCAGACCGCGACCGAGGTGTTCGCGCAGGCCGGCACGCCCGAGAAGAAGGACCTCAAGGTCGGCTTCATTCCCATCACCTGCGCGACGCCGATCATCATGGCCGCGCCGATGGGCTTCTATGCCAAGCACGGCCTCAATGTCGAAGTGGTCAAGACTGCCGGCTGGGCGGTGATCCGCGACAAGACCATCAACAAGGAATACGACGCAGCCCACATGCTGGCGCCGATGCCGATCGCGATCTCGCTGGGCCTCGCTGCCAATGCCATTCCGTTCGCCGTGCCCGCGATCGAGAACATCAACGGGCAGGGCATCGTGCTGGCGACCAAGCACAAGGACAAGCGCGACCCAAAGGATTGGAAGGGGATGAAATTCGCGATCCCCTTCGACTATTCCATGCACAATTACCTGCTGCGCTATTATCTCGCCGAGCACGGTCTCGATCCCGACACCGACGTACAGCTGCGCTCGGTGCCGCCGCCGGAGATGGTCGCGAATTTGCGCGCGGACAATATCGACGGCTTCCTTGCGCCCGACAACATCTGCCAGCGCGCCATCTACGACGGCGTCGGCTTCATGCATCTGTTGTCGAAGGAGATCTGGGACGGTCACCCCTGCTGCAGCTTCGCCGCCAGTCGCGAGTTCATCACCACCGCGCCGAACAGCTTTGCCGCGCTGACCCGCGCCATCGTCGATGCCACGGCCTATGCCTCGAAAGCCGAGAACCGCAAGCAGATCGCCGAAGCCATCGCGCCGGCCAACTACATCAACGCCCCCGTCACGGTGCTGGAGCAGGTTCTAACCGGGACCTATGCCGACGGTCTTGGCGGCGTGAAGACCGACGCCAAGCGCGTCGATTTCGATCCGTTCCCCTGGCAGTCCTTTGCGGTGTGGATGCTGACGCAGATGAAGCGCTGGGGCCAGATCAAGGGGGATGTCGACTACAAGGCGGTTGCCGAGCAGGTGTATCTGGCGACCGACACCAAGAAGCTGATGACGGAGATGGGCCTGTCGCCGCCGACGACCGCGTACAAATCGTTCGCAGTGATGGGCAAGACGTTCGATCCGGCCAAGCCGGAGGACTACGTCGCGAGCTTCAAGATCAGGAAGGCGTCGTGATGGGCGACGTTCTGGTGTCCCGGGCGCGGCGCAGCGCGAAGCGGTGCGACGCAGAACCGGGACCCATGGGGACCGACCGGGTCCCGCCTCTGCGGAGCAGCGTTACACGCTGCACAGGGTCCGGGACACGTGCGGTAGGATTTGCGCCATGACATCCTCCCTCCGTCTTCGTGCCGGCCTCGTCTCCATCGTGCTGCTCGCCGCGTTCCTCGGCATCTGGCATCTGGCCACGCGCTCGACCGGCACCACGACGACGATGAGTCCGGAATACGCCAAGCTGATGGGCCTGACGGCGACGCAGGGCAAATCGGCGATGCCAGGGCCGCTCGACGTCGGCGCCAAGCTCTGGGAGCACCTGCGGCGCCCATTCTACGACAACGGACCGAACGACAAGGGGCTTGGCATCCAGCTCGGCTATTCCATCGCGCGAGTCGGGCTCGGTTATCTGCTGGCGGTTCTCGTCGCCATCCCGCTCGGCTTTCTGATCGGCATGTCGCCGCTGCTCAGCAAGGCGCTGGATCCCTTCATCCAGGTGCTGAAGCCGATCTCGCCGCTGGCCTGGATGCCGCTCGCGCTCTACACCATCAAGGATTCCTCGATCTCGGCGATCTTCGTCATCTTCATCTGCTCGATCTGGCCGATGCTGCTCAACACCGTGTTCGGCGTCGCCAGCGTGCGCAAGGAATGGATCAACGTCGCGCGCACGCTCGAGGTCGGCACCGTCAGGCGCGCCTTCACCGTCATCCTCCCGGCGGCGGCGCCGACGATCCTGACCGGCATGCGCATCTCCATCGGCATCGCCTGGCTCGTGATCGTCGCCGCCGAGATGCTCGTCGGCGGCACCGGCATCGGCTATTTCGTCTGGAACGAGTGGAATAACCTCTCGATCACCAACGTCATCATCGCGATCCTGTTGATCGGGATCGTGGGCATGCTGCTCGACCAGGTCCTGGCGCGCTTCACGCGCATGGTCACGTTTCCGGAGTAGGGGGCATGACCGACAAATTCATCTCCATCGAGGGCATCGCAAAGCGCTATCCCGGCGCCAGCGGCGCTACGACCACGATCTTCGAAAATCTGTGGCTCTCGATGGCACGCGGCGAGTTCGCCTGCGTGATCGGGCATTCGGGGTGCGGCAAGACCACCGTGCTCAACATCCTCGCCGGCCTCGATGCGCCGAGCGAGGGCGCCGTCATCGTCGACGGCCAGGCGATTTCGGGCACCAGCCTCGACCGCGCCGTGATCTTCCAGAGCCACGCGCTGTTGCCCTGGCGCACCGTGCTCGGCAACGTCGCCTATGCCGTAAGCTCGAAATGGCGGAACTGGGACCGCGCCAAGGTGAAGGCGCATGCGCAGACCTTCACCGATCTCGTCGGTCTCTCCGGCTCCGAGCACAAGCGGCCGTCTGAGCTGTCGGGCGGCATGAAGCAGCGTGTCGGCATCGCGCGGGCGCTCTCGATCACGCCGAAGATGATGCTGATGGACGAGCCGTTCTCGGCGCTGGATGCGCTGACGCGCGGCACGCTCCAGGACGAGGTACGGCGGATCTGCCTGGAGACCGGACAGACCGCGTTCATGATCACGCATGACGTGGATGAGGCGATCTACCTCGCCGACAAGATCTTTCTGATGACCAACGGACCCGGCGCGGTGTTGGCAGAGGTGGTCGAAAACCCGCTGCCGCGGGATCGCGGCCGCATCGACCTGCACCGCCATCCGCTTTATTACGCGCTGCGCAACCACATCATCGATTTCCTGGTGACGCGCAGCAAGACCTTCACGACCGAGATGTCCGATCACGATCCGCGCAACGTGCCGCTGGTGCAGATCGGCAAGCCGGGGCTCACGATTGCGGCGGGCAGCGATGAGCCACGGCAAACGTGGATGCCCGGGACAAATCCCGGATTAAGTGCCTAACCAAGGAGAAGCCGACATGAAACGCGAAGACCTTACCGAGAAGCTGCTCGACATCAAGCGCGAGAAGGGTTGGAGCTGGAAGCACATCTGCGAGAAGATCGGCGGCTATTCGGAGGTGCTCATTGTCGGCGCCATTCTCGGCCAGATGAAGTTGACGAAGCCGCAGGCTGCCAATGCCGGCGAGCTGTTCGGCCTGTCGAAGGCGGAAACGGCGATGCTCAACGAGGTGCCGATGCGCGGCACCGGCACGCCGATGCCGCCGACCGATCCCCTGATCTATCGCTTCTACGAAATGGTGATGGTGAACGGTCCGGCCTGGAAGGCGTTGATCGAAGAAGAGTTCGGTGACGGCATCATGTCGGCGATCGACTTCGACATGGCCATGGAACGCGTCGCCAATCCGAAGGGCGACCGCGTCAAGATCACGATGAGCGGCAAATTCCTGCCGTACAAATATTACGGCGCCAGCGGCAACGTGCCGGAATACGGCTTCAAGGAGGAGTGACCGGCGCAGTTAACCGCTGGTGAAGCGGCGGCCCGGTGTTTGCGGTCGACGGTTTGCCCGTTGGCAACCTCTGGAGGTTACGTAACGGGCCTTGCTTCAACCACAGGTAACCGTGATGAAAGTTCGCTCGTGTTTCGTCTTGGCAGGCGTTGGTCTGCTGGTCGTGATTGCTCCCGCCAAGGCCCAGTCGCAACGTGTCATCGTCGAGCAAGGCGGCGGCGGTCTGCGGCAGGAAGGATCGGTGCGCGTGCAGACGTCGATCAACTTCTTTGTCGCTGGTCCGACCGGGGACAGCGAGGAGGCCCAGAAACTGCGCGACCGCGCGCGCCGCACGGTCTATGAGATGGCGGCGCGCGAATGTGATCTGCTGCGCGAGGTGCTCGCCCGCGATTGCCGGATGGAGTCGGTCAACACCAACATCAACCGGCAGTTCGGACCGCAACAGGCGGAGGGGTTTAATATCAGCGGATCGATGGGTTTTCAGATCACGCTGAAATAGAGCCCGACGGCGGGGTCACTTCCCCGCCTTCACCTCCGCGGCCGCGACCGCAAGCAGTTCACTCATCTTGGCGCGAATCGCCTGTTCGGTGACGGCCACGTTCTTGGCGGCGAAATCGGTCGTGATCTTGCGCAGGACGTCGGCATCGCCGGCCTCCTCGAAATCGCTAGCGACCACTTCCTTGGCGTAGGCGGTGGCCGCGTCACCTGACATGCCCAGCTTTTCGGCCGCCCACAGCCCGAGCAGCCGGTTGCGGCGGGCCTCCGCCTTGAACTTCTGCTCCTCGTCGAGGGCGAACTTCTTCTCAAAACCTTCCTGGCGCTTGTCGAACTGGCTCATACCTTGTTCCAAATCCCCTGCTGAATGGAGCGGGAGCCTTCCGTTGCGGCGACCCGACTGCATGCCTACATAGATAGCACGAATCGGCAAAACAACGGGCCGTTAAGCCGCAGGCAAGATGGTATAAGTTGGCGGCGGACGGCCGGATCGATTGTGCTCGGTCGGCCAATCGGATAGGTTGCCGGAAGGCTTGGTTCTCGTTCTGTTTCCACGGGTCATAGACGGGTTCCCAGCCGTTCACGGCAGCTCCGCTGTGGGTCGTAATCCTGGTAACCGGAGCACACCAAATACATGGATTTTAACAAAACACGGTACATCCCCATGAGCCGTCGGCGTCGCATTTATGAAGGCAAGGCAAAGGTTCTGTATGAAGGCCCGGAGCCCGGTACCCTGATCCAGCACTTCAAGGACGACGCAACTGCGTTCAATGCGAAAAAGCATCAGGTGATCGAGGGCAAGGGTGTCCTCAACAACCGGATCTCGGAGTACCTGTTTCAGCACCTCAACGACATCGGGGTGCCGACCCACTTCATCCGCCGACTCAACATGCGCGAGCAATTGATTCGCGAGGTGGAGATCGTGCCGCTGGAAGTGGTGGTGCGGAACGTCGCTGCCGGCTCGCTGTCGCAGCGCCTCGGCATCGAGGAGGGGACCCAGTTGCCCCGTTCGATCATCGAATTCTACTACAAGAACGACCAGCTCAACGACCCCATGGTGTCGGAAGAGCACATCACGGCCTTCGGCTGGGCGACGCCGCAGGAGATCGACGACATCATGGCGCTCGCCATCCGTGTCAACGACTTCCTCACCGGCCTCTTCCTCGGCATCGGCATCCGCCTCGTCGACTTCAAGATGGAATGCGGCCGGCTGTTCGAGAACGAGATGATGAGGATCATCGTCGCCGACGAGATCTCGCCGGACAGCTGCCGACTCTGGGACATCAAGTCGAACGAGAAGCTCGACAAGGACCGTTTCCGCAGGGACCTCGGTGGGCTGCTCGAGGCCTATACCGAAGTCGCCAAGCGCCTCGGCATCCTCATGGAGAACGAGCGTCCGCAGGGCTCCGGCCCGGTGCTGGTGAAGAGCTGAGGGGATTTTGACGTGAAGGCACGTGTCACCGTTACCTTGAAGACGGGCATCCTCGATCCGCAAGGCAAGGCCATCGAAGGCGCGCTGAAGTCGCTCGGCGTCGACGGCGTTGCCAGCGTCCGCCAGGGCAAGGTGTTCGACATCGAGCTCGCCGGCGCCGACAAGGCCAAGGCGGAGGCGGCGTTGAAGGACGCCGCCGACAAGCTGCTGGCGAACACCGTGATCGAAAACTACCGGGTGGAGCTGCTGGGGTGATACGAGCGGTTGCCTTGGTCGCCGGTTTGGCGACTTTGCTGCCGGTCTTTTGTATTCAGCTCGCAGCCGCCCAGACTCCGGGCACGACCAGCGTCACGATACGAAATCCAGATCCAGCCAAATGGGCCGGACGCAGCAATCTCTTCGGCAAGAGCACCGGGGAGTTCGTCTGCCGTCCGCTGGCGTGTCCCGACGCAGCCAAGGTCACTGCAACCATCTCGAGTAGTCCAACCCGCAGTCCGGACCCGCAGGCGCTGGCCAAATTGGCCAGTCAGATCCCCGCATCGGTGGAACGCGCCAATCAGGATGCCGCTGCCGCAGGCAGGAAGCTTGAGCGGGTTTCCAGCGGTACGACGACATTGCGCGGCTATCCCGCAATCGTGCAAGAACTGCGCGTGGTCGGCGAGAAGGGCCCCGCCTATCTCAGCAAGGCGACCTTGTTCGTCAAATCGGCTTTGGTCAGCATCTCCTCATTTTCGCCCTCGCATGACCTCGCGCGACGTAATCGCGATCTGTTCATCAAGGCGATGGACGTGACGGACACCCCGATCCCGCGGTAGCAGCATCGCGGCTGTTGACGCCCCCTTCATCGAAAACTACAGGTTGTCTGCACTCCGGGCAGGGTGCATTCGAGGCGGGGGTGATGGGGACCTTTTCAGACCTTTTCCGGTATGCGGTTATTGCCGTGGCCGCGTTGTCACTGGCGGGTTGCGTGACGGCGGCCGTTGGGCCTGAGCATCCGGGTACCAAAGTGACCTTCAAATCGCCGGATCCGGAAAAATGGACCGGTACAAGGGTCTACGGTGAGAGACGTTCGATCTTTCGCTGCAAGCCGCTTGCGTGTCCGGAGAATTCGATCGTCTCCATCCGCACCGCGGCGAGTCCCACCCGTAGCCCCGATCCGGTCGCCTTGCAGAAATTTGCCGAAGCCGATGCGCAGCGTCAGATGGCCCAGACCGAGCAGGCATCGACCGAGGCGGTTGGGCGCCTGAGAGACCTCATGCTGGTGTCGTCACGGATTGTGAAGCTGAAGGAATTTCCAGCGGTGCATTGGGAGTACAAGGCGACCGGCTCGAACGACAAGCCAGTCTACTTCGTCCGCGACATGGTGTTCGCAGGCAACACCATGATCGACGTCATTTCCACATCGCTCGGCGTCGAGGTCGCTAGACGCAACAGCGCAGACTTTGTCGGCGTGATGGAGATCGAGGACTTCGCACCTCCGGCGCGGCAGTGAGTTTAGCCCGGCATGTGGTTCAATGTCCGCTCCTTGGTGATGCTTGCGACGCTGCTGCTAGCGGGCGGAAACGCCTTTGCCCAATCGTCGACATCGGCGCCGCAGTCCGCGGCGCAGCGCCCGCCGGTCTCGGTTAGGGGCTGGCGCTATGAGCTGCGTCCCAACGACGTTCACATGTTTCTTTGCGAGCAGCCGGCCTGCGCCGCGCAGTCCAGAGTGAGCTATCGGCTCTATCCTCCCGGCACCGCGATGACGCTGGAGCAATTCCGCGAAGAGCAGGCGCAGATCGTGAAGGTTCTGGAGCAGCGGACGCCCGGACAGAAGATCTCGATCCTCGGGATCGACGGCGATAGTGGCACCGCGGTGCCGCGCATGTTCAAGGCGCGTCGCGTGATGGTGAAGCCGGACGGCACCAGGGAATATCAAGTCAGCGGCTGGTTTATTGGCGCACGCGGCGCTGCCAGCGTGATCAGCTCTGCGCCGGGTAACAAGGCTGGCGACAACAATTTTGCGCAATTCGCTGCCGCGGTGATGTTGCTGCTAATGCCAGTCAACCGTTGAGGACCGGCGTCACAGCCAGCCGACGCTGCGAAAGCGCCAGTACAGCGCTGTGCAGGCGGTCAGCATCACGCCGAGCAGCATGTAATAGCCGTAGTCCCATTCCAGCTCCGGCATGTGCTTGAAGTTCATGCCGTAGATGCCGGCAAGCGCGGTCGGGATTGCGATGATCGCGAGCCACGAGGCGAGCTTCTTGGACACCGCGGTCTCCTGCGCCTGACCGACCAACAGGCTGGCCTCGAAGGCGAAGGCCAGCACCTCGCGCATGGAATCGATGCGCTCCTGGATGTTGCGGACGTGGTCGGTGACGTCGCGGAACAGCGGCTGCATCGCCCGCCGCACCATCGACAGCTCGTCATGCTCCAGCCGGCGGCAGACCTCCACCAGCGGTCCGATCGCGTTGCGCAGCCGTAGCAGATCACGGCGCAGCATGTAGAGGCGCTCGATCTGCGTCTTGCTGATCGGCTTGGACAGCACGTCGTCCTCGATGCCCTCGACCTCGTCGTGGATGCTCTCGAGCACGGGCGAGTAATTGTCGACGATGAAATCGAGGATCGCGTAGAGGATGTAATCCTCGCCGCGGGCGAGCGCCCGCGGGCAGCTTTCGCAGCGTTCGCGCACGGGGGTGTAGGACGTCGAGGCGCCGTGGCGCACCGAGACCAGATAACCTTCGCCGACGAAGATGTGGGTCTCGCCGAAGACAATTCGGCCTTCGAGCAGTTGCGCCGTTCGCGCCACGATGAACAGGGCTTCGCCATACTGCTCGATCTTGGGGCGCTGATGGGCGTGGTTGGCGTCCTCGATCGCGAGCTCGTGCAGGTCAAATTGCTTCTGCACCGCGCCGAGCAGCGCCATGTCGGGCTCGTGCAGACCGATCCAGACCACGTGGCCGGGCTTCGCCCGCCAGCTCGAGGCCTCGCTGATGGCGATATTGGCGACGCGCCGGCCGTCGACATAGGCACCGGCCGCGACGACGCCCTCGGCGGACACCGGCTCGGAGAGGGATGCGGGTAGCGACGGGACGTTCATGGCTTCAATCCCGGGCAAGATTCGTCGGGCAGAAGTGCCTCGGCTATGGCCTGTGTACAAGGCCGTCCGGCAAGGCTAGCACTGGTAAAATCCGCGTCAAATGGCTATGTCTCTTCGCGAATTGGCCCTTTGGCCAGCCCGATTCCCAGTACCGCCGGAACCTCCGCCATGAAAGCCGCCATCCTCGTGTTTCCCGGAATCAACCGCGAGCGCGACATGGCGCGTGCGCTGAGGCTGATCTCCGGCAGCGAACCGGCGATGGTCTGGCACGCCGAGACGGCGCTGCCCGCCGGAACCGATCTCGTGGTGGTGCCGGGCGGTTTCTCCTACGGCGACTATCTGCGCTGCGGCGCCATCGCGGCACGCGCGCCGGTGATGGACGCGGTGCGCGACTATGCGGCCAAGGGCGGCCTCGTGCTCGGCGTCTGCAACGGCTTCCAGATCCTCTGCGAGTCCGGCCTCCTGCCGGGCGTGCTGATGCGCAACGCGCGGCTGAAGTTCATTTGCCACGACGTGCATCTGCGCGTCGAGCGATCGGACACGCCGTTCACCCGCGGCTACAATGCCGGCCAGGTGATCCGCGTACCGGTGGCCCACGGCGAGGGAAATTACGAGGCGGATGAAGAGACCATCAAGCGGCTCGAAGGCGAGGGGCGGGTGCTTTATCGCTATTGCTCCGCGGAGGGTGTTGTGGATGAAGCGCACAACATCAACGGCGCGGCACATTCGATCGCCGGCATCGTCAACGACGGGGGCAACGTGCTCGGCATGATGCCGCATCCGGAAAATCACGTCGAAGACATCATGGGCTGCACCGACGGCCGCGGCCTGTTCGCGGGTCTCACCGCGCATCTGGAAAAAGCCGCATGATTGCGTTCGCGGTGAAGCGGGCTCTCGCCGCGATCGCGACGCTGGCATTCGCGACGGCCGCGTTCGCGCAGGATTATCCAAAACGTCCCGTTACCATGATCGTGCCGTTCGCGGCCGGCGGCACCTCGGACGTGATCGCGCGCGCGGTGGCCGAGCAGATGGGTATCGCGCTCGGGCAGACAATCGTGATCGAGAACGTTGCGGGGGCCGGCGGCTCGACCGCGCTGGCACGCGCCTCCCGCGCCGAGCCCGACGGCTACACCATCGCGATCGGCAATGCCGGCACCAATGCCGCGACCTACACGATCTATCCAAAACTGCCGTTCACGCCTGAGTCCTTCGTGCCGATCGCCATGGTGGCGAAGACGTTCGGCATCATCGCGCTGCGCAAGGATTTTCCGGCGAAGGATTTGAAAGAATTCATCGCCTACGCCAAGGCCAATCCCGGCAGGATCAATCTCGGCCATGCCGGCGTCGGCTCCTCGAACTATCTGATCTGCAAGAGCTTCGTCACCGCCGCCGGGATCGACGCGACGCTGGTCGGCTATCGCGGCGCGGCGCCTGCGCTGACCGATGCCGTCGGCAGCCAGATCGACGGCGTCTGTGATGCGGCAGCCTCGGTCTCTCAGTCGATCAACGAGAAGCTGGTGAAGGGGCTCGTGGTCGGCTCGACCGTGCGGCTCGCCACGCTGCCGGACCTGCCGACGTCGGCGGAGGCGGGCCTGCCCGAATTCGAGGCGCAGGGCTGGAACGGCCTGTTCGCCCCGAAGGGTACGCCTCCCGCCGTGATCGCCAAGCTCAACACCGCCGCGCGCACCGCCGTCGAGACCGACGCGGTGAAGAAGCGCTTTGCTGACCTGTCGACCGTTGCTCCCGATGCCGACGAGCATGCGCCGGAAGTGCTGCAAAAGCTGGTGACCCGCGACGTCGAGAAGTACCGCAAGATGCTGGCGGACGACGCCAAGTGATTGCCGGGCCGCACCGCGGCTCCGTCCCTTCGTGAACCTCCATCGAGATCGAGGCGACTGATTGGTCGTCGCCGTCAAGGCGCGCGCGCTCCGGGTGCCAATTTCATGCGGAGGCGAACAACTCAAAGTTGTTTCGCCGCGATATCTGTTGTATCCGAGAATGCCCGCGCCGCATCGTTCTCCGGATGTCACATGCCCGTTGCTCTCGTCGTTTTGTTGCTCGATCTCTCGCTGATCTATCACGCTTCGCGAACCGGGCGGTTGCGGCCGTGGGCCTTCATCATCCTGCTGGTGCCGATGATGGGCGCGATTGCCTATATCGCGGTCGAGCTCGTGCCCGAATGGTTCTCCAGCCCCGGCGCGCGTCAGGCGCGCCAGCGCGTTGCCAACCGGCTCGATCCCGAGAAGCGTTATCGTGAGCTGTCCGATCGCCTGGCCGGCACCGACACTATCGCCAACCGCGCGGCACTGGCGGATGAGTGCGCGGATGTCGGACGTTTCAGCGAAGCACAAGCGCACTATGATCACATTCTGAAGCTGCCCATGGGCCATGATCCTGCTTATGCGCTTCGCAAGGCCCAGGTGGAGTTCTCCGCCAGACTGCCCGCTGACGCGCTCGCGACCCTGGACGATCTGCAGAAGCAATGGCCGGACTTCGATTCCGCCGACGCGCATCTTCTCTATGCCCGCGGGCTCGCCGAGGTCGGACGTCTCGACGAGGCGCTCGAAGAATATCACGCGCTCGCCGGCTATTTCCCCGGCGCCGAGGCGCGGGTGCGCTACGGCATGCTGCTGCAATCGGTCGGCCGCAGCGCCGAGGCACGCATGGTCTTCAACGAGCTTCTGATCCAGATGCGGCGGGCGCCGAAATATCTGCGCAAGGCGCAGGCGGAGTGGCTGTCGATTGCGGAGAAGCAGCTGTCAGCTTGAACTAGCGCCACTTCAGCCGCTCCGCCGGCACCGTCATGGCCGCTACACCGGCCATGACCAGCAGCAGGCCGAGTGCGAGGTTGGACGGCACGCTCTCGCCGAGCAGCACCACGGAGAGGCCGACGCCGATCGGGATGCGCAGATAGCCTTGCGCGTTCGTGGTCAGCGTCCCGAGGCGGCCGAGGCAGACGTAGAACAGCATCAGGCCCAGCGCGCTGGAGACGATGCCCATGACGATGGTGGCGACAATGGCCTCCGGCGTCGGCTGCAGCGTCCAGGGCTGATCGATGATCAGCGACGGAGGCAGCAGGAGCAGACCGCCGAACAGCAGCGAGCCGGCGGCCACCACCATCGGATCGTATTCGGAGAGGCGAAGGCCGAAGATGGTCGCACAGGCAAAAGAGATGGTCGCGAGCAGGATCGCGATCTCCGCCACGATCTCGCTGCCGAAGCCTCGCAGCGCGTCGAGGCCGACGATGACGACGGTCCCGGCAAGGCCGAGAATCGCGCCAGCCAGCTTCAACAGCGTTGCCGGCTCGTGCCTTGTGATCAGCGACGTGATCAGGAAGGCGAAGATCGGCGTCGTGGACGCCAGCACCACGGTGTTCGACGCCGGCACGTATTGCTGCGACCAGGTGATGATGAGGAACGGGACCGTCGAGTTGATCAATTGCTGGGTCGCGAACAGCTTCCAGGCTTTCGCGTCGGTCGGGACCTTGATGCCGCGCATCCACAGGATCGCGAACAGGAAGGCGGCTGCGATCAGCGAGCGTGCGGAGATGAAGGTGACGGGCGGGATGGTGGGAAGCGCGAGCTTGGCGAGCGGATAGGTCGAGCTCCAGCAACAGGCGAGCGCGAGCAGCAACGCATAATCGCGCCAGTTGCGGGCGCCGGTGGTGACGATGGACGGCAGCGGCGTTGCCGCGGCCGCCGTCGCGCGACGCGCCTCCGATGTGCTCTGCGGCACCTTGTTCCTGCTCCCCGGCGCGACAGCGCTTGCCGGGGAGTCTGGGCGAGGGCGCGCGAAAAGGGAAGCCGCCGAGCTATGCGTTTGGCTGAGGGAGCGCCTTCCGCTTCATCCGCTTGATCGTGCCGGAAAAGGTCAGCAGCACGCGGTCGCCGGACATCATCTTGCCGCGCAGGAAGATGAGCGAGCCGCCGGCGCGGGTGACCTCGCCGGTGCACTCGATCAGCTCCCCTTCGCGTGCCGCGTCGAGGAATTCGCAGGCGAAATTGGTCGTCACCGCCCGGCTGTCCAGGACGTGGGTGGCAATTGCAAACAGGGAGTAGTCGGCAAACGCCATGTAGCAGCCGCCATGGACGTTCCCGGAGCCGTTGAGGTGCTTTTTCTCGACCCGGAATGCGCTGCGGACGCTGCCGTCCGCCTCGATGAGGTGCCAGAAGGGGCCGACATGGGCTTCAAAGCTGTCGCGAATCCAGGTCCTCCAGCCCAGAAATTCGCCCTCGGTGGCGATGTGGAGGTCGGGACGGCGGGGCGGGGGCGTTTTGGTCAATTCGTGCAAGGAAATGGGCCTTCAATTGCGGGTCTTGAGCCCTTAAATCCGATCCGTCCGCGCCGTGCAATTCCTGTTCCCGCCGCCCCCGCCTGCAAAACGTGGGACAGCGGGAAAATGCGCCATAAAGGGCTTTTCGCGAGCCCCGGATGTTCCTAAGAACGGCCCAGCCGCCGCCGAAAGCCTGGATTCCATGAAGAACGAACCCAAGATCACCCCCGAACTGGTTGCCGCCCACGGGCTCAAGCCCGACGAATATGAGCGCATCCTGAAGCTGATCGGGCGGGAGCCGACCTTTACCGAGCTCGGCATCTTCTCGGCGATGTGGAACGAGCATTGCTCGTACAAGTCATCACGCATCCATCTCAAGGGGCTGCCGACCAAGGCCCCCTGGGTGATCCAGGGTCCCGGCGAGAACGCCGGCGTGATCGACATCGGCGACGGCCAGGCCGTGGTCTTCAAGATGGAGAGCCACAACCACCCGAGTTACATCGAGCCTTACCAGGGCGCGACCACCGGCGTCGGCGGTATCCTGCGCGACGTCTTCACCATGGGCGCGCGCCCGATCGCCTGCCTCAATGCGCTGAGCTTCGGCGCGCCCGAGCATGCCAGGACGCGGCACCTCGTCTCCGGCGTCGTCGCCGGCGTCGGCGGTTACGGCAATTCCTTCGGCGTGCCGACGGTCGGCGGTCAGGTGCGTTTCCACACCCGCTACGACGGCAACATCCTCGTCAACGCGATGGCGGTCGGCCTCGCCGACACCGACAAGATTTTCTATGCGGCGGCCTCCGGCGTGAACATGCCGATCGTTTATCTCGGCTCCAAGACCGGCCGCGACGGCATCCACGGCGCCTCGATGGCCTCGGCCGAGTTCGACGACAAGTCCGAAGAGAAGCGCCCGACCGTTCAGGTCGGCGATCCCTTCGCCGAGAAGCTGCTATTGGAAGCCTGCCTCGAGATCATGGAGAAGGGCTGCGTCATCGCGATCCAGGACATGGGCGCGGCCGGGCTGACTTGCTCGGCGGTCGAGATGGGCGCCAAAGGCGACCTCGGCGTCGACCTCGATCTCGACGCGGTGCCGACCCGTGAGACCGGCATGAGCGCCTACGAGATGATGCTCTCGGAGAGCCAGGAGCGCATGCTCATGGTGCTCAAGCCGGAGAAGGAAAAGGAAGCCGAGGCGATCTTCAAAAAGTGGGGCCTCGACTTCGCGGTGGTCGGCTACACCACGCCGAGCAAGCGCTTCGTGGTCAAGCATGGCGGCGACGTCATGGCCGATCTGCCGATCAAGGAGCTCGGCGACGAGGCGCCGCTGTACGATCGTCCGCACGTACCTTCAGCCGCGTTGCCGGTCGTGCATGCGCGCGACGTGCCGGCGCCGATGGGCTTAGGTCACGCGCTGGAGAAGCTGATCGGCACGCCCGACATGTGCAGCAAGCGCTGGGTCTGGGAGCAGTACGACCACGTCATCCTCGGCAACACCATGCAGCGTCCCGGCGGCGATGCCGCCGTGGTGCGGGTCGAGGACGGGCCTAAGGGCCTGGCGCTGACCGTCGACGTCACGCCGCGCTATTGCGAGGCCGATCCCTATCAGGGCGGCATGCAGGCGGTGGCGGAAGCCTGGCGCAACATTACGGCGGTCGGCGGCAAGCCGCTCGCGATCACCGACAATCTGAATTTCGGCAACCCCGAGCGGCCCGAGATCATGGGCCAGTTCGTCGGCTGCCTGAAGGGCATTTCGGAAGCCTGCCGCACGCTGGACTTCCCGGTCGTCTCCGGCAACGTCTCGCTCTACAACGAGACCAACGGCCGCGCGATCCTGCCGACGCCCTCGATCGGCGGCGTCGGCCTGCTCGACGATTTCACCAAGTCGGCGTCGCTGGCCTTCAAGGCCGCGGGCGAGGCCATCCTGCTGGTCGGCGACACCCATGGCTGGCTCGGTCAGTCGGTCTATCTGCGCGACATCTGCGGCCGCGAGGAGGGCGCCCCGCCGCCGGTCGATCTCGCCGCCGAAAAGCGCAACGGCGATTGCGTGCGCGGCATGATCCATGCGGGCACCGCGACCGCCGTGCACGACTTGTCTGACGGCGGCCTGCTGATCGCGCTGGCCGAGATGGCGATGGCAGGCGGAATCGGCGCCAAGCTCCTGGCGGCCCCGACGTCGCTGGTCTCGCAGGCCTATTGGTTCGGAGAGGACCAGGCGCGCTATCTCGTCACCGTGCCGGAGGCGGAAGCCGGTCGCGTGCTCGCCAAGATGCGCGGCTGCGAGGTGCCCTGCGTTCGGATCGGCACCACCGGCGGCGACGCGATCGCGATCGCGGGTGAAGCGCCTGTCACGATCGATGCGCTGCGGACGTCGCACGAGCGTTGGCTGCCGGACTACATGGGCGGCAAGGCGGCCTGAGGCGGGGGCACATACTCCGTCATTGCGAGGAGCGAAGCGACGAAGCAATCTAGACTGTCTCAGCGCAAGGACTCTGGGTTGGTTCGCGGCGTTCGCAATGACGCGTTGAGGGAGCGTGCCTCACAACACGTGTGACGCCCCCGGTATCTTCCGCAAGACCGCCGTCACGCCCCAGCTCAGGATCACCGTCAGCACGAACCCGATGGCGGCCTTCACGATCGCCGACAGTTCGTAGTCGTGCAGCGCGTACTGGATCCACAGTGCGATCGGATAGTGCACCAGGAAGATGCCATAGGCATCGGCCTGCATGCGGTCGAGCAGGGTCGGCCCCGGCGCCTTCGAATGCAGGAAGAAGGCGAGGATCGCGAGCAGGATCGAAGCTGAGAACAGGACCAGGAACGTGCCGTAAAACACATGGTACCAGTGCGGCAGGTGACCGGGATTGCCGAGGATTTCGCGCTTGATGTAGATCATGCCCCACATCAGGCAATACGGGATCAGCGTGACGATCACCCAGAGCCAGCGCTGCTTCGGCAATTGACCGTCGGCGCTGAGGATGCCGCGGTCGAAGTTCGCCGCACCGACGCTGGCGCCGATGAAGAAGTAGCTGAAATAGAGCAGGATGCGGCTCGCCTGCACCGAGAACGGTCCGAACTCGAACCATTTGTTGGTGCCGAAATAGAGCAGCGCTGGCAGATAGACGATGCCGCTGACGGCGACGAGCATCAGCCAGAACACGGCGGGCTGCTCGAACCCGCGCAGCGAAACGCGGTTGCCGGGATCGACCAGATGCGCCGAGATCCGGTAGAGCAGGCTCGCGGTCAGGTCGAAGGCGAGCAGCACCCACACGAACCAGATCGGGCCGCTCGGCCATGGGCCCGCCGTGACAGTCTTCCACCAGAAGGCAGCGAAGGTCAGCTCGGGCTCGGCGCGGAGCGCGATCGCGTAATAGGCGAGCGGGATCACGGTCAAGGCCGCGATCGCAAACGGCAGCCCAAGCCGGAGCAGGCGGTCGCGCAAAAAGACCGACGGCGCCTTGCGCGCGATACCGGGCCAGGTGAACAGCCCCGACAGGAAAAAGAACATCGCCATGAAGAAGCTGTCGGTGGCGAGCACGATCATGTCGAACCCGGCAAAGGAAGTCGGATCGGTGTGACCGAAATGCGTGTAGGGGATCACTGCATGATGCAGCAGCACCACCAGCGTCAGGAAGGTGCGGGCCCGATCGAGCGAAAGATTGCGCGACTTGCTCTTTGGCGCGGCG
The DNA here is from genome assembly GCF_018129985.1 of Bradyrhizobium sp. SZCCT0148. GTDB lineage: Bacteria > Pseudomonadota > Alphaproteobacteria > Rhizobiales > Xanthobacteraceae > Bradyrhizobium > Bradyrhizobium japonicum_H. The sequence continues at coordinate 178,595 of NZ_JAFCKT010000007.1, read as the reverse complement.
TGCGCGTCCGCGCCGATCGTCGCCGAATGTGTTATCGTGGTCATGGCCGCCCCGCGCTCCTGCTCCCGGCGCGACTGTGCCGCCCGGAACCGGATTCATCAAGCCTCGTTTGGGCTGTGCCGCTCGTAGGAACCAGTTCCGCGCAGCGAAGTTAGCGTTCCCGAAAAGGGATGGGCCGCTGGTGCGGCAATATTTTCGGAGCTGGCGATGACGATCCTGAAATGGGCACTGATCTTCTTACTGGTCTCGATCGTGGCCGGCGTGCTCGGCTTCACGGGCATCTCGGCCGCCTCCGCCGATATCGCCCGCTTCCTGTTCTACGTCTTCGTCGTGATCTTCCTGGTGCTGCTGATCCTGGGGTTGACGATCTTCAGGGCGTAGCCGGCGCCGATCTCACCCGGCGCGCTGCCGTGGCCAGGCTCGTCCCGGCCATCCACGCTCGCAAGCACGACCAAGAATGTGGATGCCCGGGACAAGCCCGGGCATGACGTACCCGGAGATATCACCCCACTTCTTCGATCTTCACCTTGTCCGGATAGAAGGCGAGATGGCCGGAAATCTCGGTCATCGCGGGGAAGGGCGTTTCATAGGTCCAGATGGCATTTTCCAACGTTTTGCCGTCGGCCTTTACGCTGTAATAGCTGGCGTCGCCCTTGTAGGGGCAATGGGTCGTGCGATCGGTGCGCTCCAGCAGGGCCATGTTGGCGTCCTCGCGCGGCACATATTGCACCGCCGGGTATTTGGCCTCCTTCAGGGTCAATGCCTTGCTGGTCTCGGCGATCACGACGCCGCCCGCGGTGACGCGGACGCGCCGGGGATTTTGGGTGATGGTGATGGGGTGGTCGGGCCCTGGGATCTTCATGATGTCACGCCTTTTTTCGATCGATCTGCCGCGCGCGGCACTTTGTCGTGCCTTTATCCTGATGGGATCAGGGATATAGTGCCTGAAGGCGTGACGTAGAAGGCCGTTCACGCTAAGTTTCGCCATGCCGACACGTTTGGTTTTGCAGATTCGACCCCGGCAAGCGATTCTCTGCCGAGACAGGAGCTAGACCCTAATGCCCATGGACGCCCACGATATCGAGGCGATGATCAAGGCAGCGATCCCCGATGCCGAGGTGACCATCCGTGACCTCGCCGGCGATGGCGACCATTATGCCGCAACCGTGATTTCGGAATCCTTCCGCGGCAAGTCCCGCGTCCAGCAGCACCAGATCGTCTATCAATCCCTCCGTGGTCAGATGGGCGGCGTGCTGCACGCGCTGGCGCTGCAAACCGGCGTGCCGGGCGCCTGACCTGATCGCGCGACCGGAGGCGACGATGGCTGCGGACAATTCTCGCGGCGCGATGTTTCGCGTCATCGTGCCGAACCAGCACAGCCGTGTCACCAACGTCGAGCTGTTCTTCGACCTCGTCTTCGTCTTCGCCGTCACGCAGGTGTCGCATACGTTGCTGCACCATTTCACGCCGCTGGGCGCGCTGCATGTCACGGTGCTGTTTCTCGCGGTGTGGTGGGTGTGGGTCTACACCGCGTGGGTCACCAACTGGCTCAATCCGGAGCTGACGCCGGTCCGCGTCATGCTCTTCCTGATGATGCTCGGCGGCCTGGTCTTGTCGACGACGATCCCGACCGCCTTTGAAGGGCGGGGCCTGTGGTTCGCGATCGCCTACGCAGCGATGCAAATCGGGCGGACCGCCTTCTGGCTGTTCGCGACGCCGCCGCATAGGACAGCGGTCCGCCACAACGCGATCCGCATTCTAACCTGGCTCTCGATCTCCGCGGTGTTGTGGATCGCAGGCGGCCTGTCCGAAGGTGAGACGCGGCTATGGCTGTGGATTGCGGCGGTCGCCTGGGAGTACGTCTCGCCGGCGGCGCGCTTCTGGGTTCCCAAGCTCGGCTTCTCCTCTGTGGAGGCCTGGGCCGTCGAGGGCGGTCACATGGCCGAGCGTTGCTCGCTCTTCGTCATCATCGCGCTTGGCGAAGCCGTCGTGGTCAACGGCGCGACCTTTGCCGAGCTGGAGTGGACCGCGGACAACATCCTGGCCTTCGTCTCGGCACTGGTCGGCGCCATCGCGATGTGGTGGGTCTATTTTCACAAGGGCGCCGAAGCCGGCGCCGAACGGATCTCGAAGTCCGCCGAATCTGGGCGGCTGGCGCGGCTTGCCTATACCTATCTGCACATGCCGATCATCGCCGGCATCATCCTGACCGCGGTCTCCGACGAGTTGGTGCTGAAGCACCCGACCGGCCATTCCGACATGCGCATCATCGTCAGCACGATCGGCGGACCGCTGGTGTTTCTGATCGGCACTATCCTGTTCAAGCTGGCGATCCGCGGCTTTCTCCAGCTCTCGCACGGGATCGGCATCATTCTGCTGCTGGTGCTGTGGTGGTTCGCCGCCGACCTCCCGCCGCTGTGGCTGTCGGTCGCGACGAGCGTGATCATGATCGTGGTGGCGGTGTGGGAGTCGATGTCGCTGGGATCTGCTTCGGAAGAAGCCGAAGCGCATTGACTCTGGAGCGGTCTGGGCAAGCGCCCGCGTCCTTCTTGAGGACCGCTGCCCGGTCTCTTCAGGCTGAGGCTAATTGGCGTCGGCGCTCGTTCAACTTGTCGCGCACTGCATCCTCATCCCGAGGAGCCCGCCTCAAAGGCGAGCGTCTCAAAGGACACGCTGCAGGGAACGACGTTTCAGCGGAGGGCGGGACGTTTATTCCGCCACTTCCAGCGCATGCACCGAGAACATCTTCGCCGCATCCGTCCAGCTCTCGCGCACCCGCCAGCCGGCGCCCTGGGCGAGGGCGGCAAAACGCTCGATGCTGTATTTGTAGCTGCTTTCGGTGTGGATGCTCTCGCCGGCGCGGAACGAGAAGCTGGTGCCGAGCAGGCGCACGGTCTGGCTCTTCTTGCTGATCAGGTGCATCTCGATGCGGTGGCGCTCGCGATTGTAGATCGCGCGGTGGGTGAACGCCGAGAGGTCGAAATTGCCGCCGAGCTCGCGGTTGATCCGAACGAGAACATTGAGGTTGAAGCGGGCGGTGACGCCGGCGGCATCGTTGTAGGCATCGAACAGCACGCGCTCGTCCTTTTCGAGGTCGGCGCCGATGATCATCTGCGCGCCCCGGCCCAGGATCTCCCGCGCGGTCTTCAGGAAGGCCTGGGCTTCATGCGGCTCAAAATTACCGATGGTCGAGCCCGGGAAGAAGCCGACCTTGGGCATCGATGCGACGTGCTTGGGCAGCTCGAACGGCGTGGTGAAGTCGGCAGCGACCGGATAGATGCCGAGCGACGGGAAGTCGCGCTTCAGGCCGTTTGCCTGCGCCTTGAGGAAATCACCGGAGATGTCGACAGGAACATAGGCCGCAAACCTGCAATGGTTCAGCAGCAGACGAACCTTCGTCGTCGCGCCAGCGCCGAATTCGACCAGCGCGGCATGCTCCGGAATGATCTTCGCGATCTCGCTGCCGCGCTCCTTCAGGATCGCAAGCTCGGTGCGCGTCGGATAATATTCGGGCAGCTTGGTGATCGCCTCGAACAGCTCCGATCCGGTCGCGTCGTAGAAATATTTCGGCGACAGTTTCTTCGGCTGCTGCGAGAGGTCCTCGATCGCCTCGCGGGCAAAAGCGGTGGTCTGCTCGTCGGGAAGATGGGCTTCGGCCAAAGCGCTGGCGTGCACATTCATGATACTCTCCTGAACGCGCTGTCCGGCGCGCATTTGTCGTCGGAAATGTTAGTCGTAATCGGCGAGCCGGAGTCCGGTGAACTGCCAGCGGTGGTGCGGATAGAAGAAGTTGCGATAAGTGATACGGCTGTGGCCTTCCGGAGTTGCAAGCGAGGAGCCGCGCAACACCAGCTGGTTGATCATGAACTTGCCGTTGTATTCGCCGAGCGCGCCTTCGATGGCGCGGTAGCCGGGATAGGGCGAATACGAGCTGCGGGTCCACTGCCAGACGATGCCGAAGGCGTCGTTGAGCTGGCCGGCGCGGGCCGCGACCTCCCACTCCATCTCGGTGGGCAGATGCTTGCCGGCCCAGCGCGCGAAGGCGTCCGCCTCGTAGTAACTGATATGGCAGACCGGGGCGGTAGGATCGACCGGCCTTACGCCGGCTAATGTCATCACATGCCACTGGCCATCGATCTCGCGCCAGTGCCCCGGGGCCTGCCAGTCTTCCTTGCTGGCCGCGGCGAAGCCGTCCATCAGCCACAGCGTTGCGTTCGCGTAGCCGCCATCGCTCATGAAAGCGAGCCATTCGGCATTGGTGATGAGATTGCGAGAGAGCTTGACAGGACCGACCAGGGCGCGATGCGCCGGCTTCTCGTTGTCGAAATGAAAGCTGTCGTCGACATGGCCGACGGTGTGGATGCCTTCGTTCAGCGTCAGCCAGTCGTCGGCGGCGCGCGTCGCGGCCGGGAAGCGCCAGTCCGGGTCGTAGGCCGGATAGACCGGGTTCTGCGCAAAGGCGTGCAGAATGTCGGTGAACATCAATTCCTGGTGTTGCTGCTCGTGATTGAGCCCGACCTCGACCAGTGGTGCAATCTCGTGAAGCTTGTCCGGCTCCGCCTCTCGGAAGAACTTGACGACGGCCGTATCGACATAATTGCGATAGGCCCCGACCTCGTTCGCACTGGGGCGGGTAATATCCCCGCGATGGTTGCGGGCGTGACGCGGGCCGGCGCTGACGTAATAGGAATTGAACAGGAACGCGAAATCGGGGTGGAACGGTCGGTAGCCAGCCGCGTGCTCGCCGAGCAGGAATTGCTCCCAGAACCAGGTGGTATGGGCCCGGTGCCATTTCGTCGGGCTCGCATCGGGCATGGACTGGATCTGCTGGTCTTCCGGCGAAAGCGGCGCAGCCCGGCGTTCGGTCTCGTTGCGGACGGCGAGAAAAGCCTCTTCCAGGCGCCGGGCGAGGTTGCCGGCGGTCGACAGTGACGAAAGCGAGGGGGCGGCCGTAGCGGAGGCTTGTTTCGTCACGTTTTTCTCCAGACAGGACAAGAGAACGTTGTTGGCGTTGCCCGGTTCCAAAACCTGGGTTCGTCCTAGATAGGGGCTCCGTTACGGTATGAAAGTCCTCCCGGGCGATGATATTGATGCCGTCAGACTATGAATCCGGCCGGCGGGGAAACCGGCCTGCGGGGCATGTCGCCGCCATTTTACTTTGGATGCACAACGGTTTGGGCTACATATATGGGCAGGTATCGGGTTAAATCGGCTGAGCCGGCCCGAAGCGATCGGAGAGGGCTCGGCCCCAGAAGGACACGGATATGAGCATCGAGGAATTCATCGCCAACGAAGTGAAGTCGAACGACGTGGTTCTGTTCATGAAGGGCACGCCGCAATTTCCGCAGTGCGGTTTCTCCGGCCAGGTCGTACAGATCCTCGACCATGTCGGGGTCGGTTATAAGGGCCTCAACGTCCTCGAATCCGCCGAGCTTCGCGACGGCATCAAGACCTTCTCCAATTGGCCGACGATTCCCCAGCTCTATGTGAAGGGCGAGTTCGTGGGCGGCTGCGACATCGTCCGCGAGATGTTCCAGGCTGGCGAATTGCAGCAGCTTCTCACCGAGAAGGGCGTCGTCGTCGCGGCCTGATAGGTGACTTGGCTGACGCGCCGCATTGGCGGCGCCGAGCTCGAGGTCGTCGTCGCCGACATCACCACGCTGAGCGTTGACGCCATCGTCAACGCTGCGAACACGTCCCTTCTTGGTGGAGGCGGCGTAGACGGTGCGATCCATCGGGCCGCCGGGCCCGATCTGGTCGCCGAATGCCGCATGCTCCATGGCTGCAAGACGGGCGATGCCAAGATCACCAAGGGCTACCGACTTAGGGCTGCCCATGTAATCCACACCGTCGGGCCCGTCTGGAATGGCGGTATCCTCGGCGAGGACGATCTGCTCGCCTCCTGTTATCGCCGTTCGATGGAGCTGTGCGGGAAGCACAGACTGACCTCGGTGGCATTCCCCGCGATTTCGACCGGCATTTTCCGTTTCCCCGCCGACCGCGCCGCCGACATTGCTGTGCGCACGACGGTCGAAGGGCTCTCGGCAGCGCCATCCGTAACGCGTGTCGTGTTCTGCTGCTTCTCCGAGCCGAACGCCAGGCTCCATGCCGATGCACTTGCGCGACACCCCGGCCCTTGTGCCTGATGATGCGGCCGGTACACTCCGCCGGACCATGTTCCGGGGAGGGGATATGATTTCAAAATCTGGACTGCGTGCGCTGGCCTGCGGCGCGCTGGTGTCGCTCGGCGCGATGTCGCTGGCTCAAGCCGAGGGCACCTACGAGATTCCGGCCGGCGCGCATTTCAATCAGGACAAGCTCGGCAAGATCAGCGAATTCTTCAAGAACGAGGTCGCGACCGGCAAGATCGCCGGCGCGACTGTCCTGATCAAGCAGCACGGCAAGCCCGTCTACCACGAAGCCTTCGGTGTGCAGGACGTGGTCAGCAAGGCACCGATTACCGACAAGACCATCTTCCGCCTGTTCTCGATGACCAAGGCGCTCACGTCGGTGGTCGCGGTGCGGTTGATCGAGGACGGCAAGATCAAGTTGGATGATCCCGTCTCGAAATACATCCCGTCCTTCGCCAACGTGAAGGTCGGCGTCGAGAAGAAGGCGGAGGACGGCACCAAGTCGCTCGAACTGGTGCCGCCGAACAGGCCGATGACGGTGCACGATCTGATGACGCACACGTCGGGCATTACGTACGGCTTCTATGGCGACAGCCTGGTCCGCAAGGCCTATCGCGAGGCCAACATCTATGCCGGCGATTTCGACCTCGCCGAGTTCGCCGAACGCATCGCGAAACTGCCGCTGCACAACCAGCCGGGCGCGCTTTGGCAATATGGCCATTCCACCGACGTGCTGGCACGCGTGATGGAGATCGCGGCCGGCAAGCCGCTGATCGACGTCATGCGTGAGAAGCTGCTCGACCCGCTCGGCATGGTCGATACCGGCTTCTTCGTGACGGCTCCCGAGAAGCAGAAGCTGCTGGCGCAGCCGGTGCCAAACGACAGCGATTTCCGGGTCGGCCGGATCAACGATCCGACGGTGGCCAAGAAGATCCAGTTTGCCAGCGGCGGTATGGTAACGACCATGGCCGACTATGAACGCTTCGCGCAAATGCTGCTCAATGGCGGCAGCCTCGACGGCAGGACCATTCTCAAGCCCGAGACATTCAAGCTGATGACGACCGATCAGATCGGCCCGGGCTCAGGCGTTGATCGCGACTATTTCTATTTTCCCGGCGACGGTTTCGGCTTCGGTCTCGGGCTCGCCGTTCGTACCGATCCCGGCAACGCCAAGCCGCCGCCGCCCGGTGATCTTGGCGAGCTGAAATGGGACGGCGCCTCCGGCTGCTATTTCGTGATCGACCCCAAGCAGGACATGTTCTTCGTGCTGCTGGAGCAGACCCCGACCGAGCGCCAGCGCGTACAGCGGACATTGAAGCAGCTGGTCTATGAAGCCATGGAAAAGTGACATGTTCGGGCGCCGCGCGTTCCTCGCGGCGCTCGTATTTCTGATTGGCGTGGTCGGTGCGAAGGCCGGCTCCGAGGGACGTGCCGCCCGCACTTTCTCGCCCGAGGGGCTGGCGAAGGTTTCCGACTACATCCGGAACGAGGTCGCCACCGGCAAGATCCCCGGTGCCATCCTGCTGCTCCAGCAGCACGGCAAGCCGGTCTATTACGAGAATTTTGGCGTCCGTGACGTCGCGACCGAAATCTCGATGAGCGCGGATACGATCTTCCGTCTCTACTCGATGTCGAAGCCGGTCACGTCGGTCGCGGCGATGATGCTGATCGAGGAAGGCAAGCTTTCGCTCGACGATCCCGTCGCAAACTACATTCCGGCCTTTGCCGGTATGAAGGTCGGCGTCGAGAAGAAGGCGGAGGACGGCAAGGTCTCGCTGACGCTGGAGCCGCTGGCGCGTCCGGTGACGATCAAGGACCTGCTGCGCCACACCGCGGGGCTGCCTTATGGATTTTCTGGCGGCGGTGCGGTGCGCGAGCTCTATGCGGCGGCCAACCTCTTCAATGGCGATGTTTCCAACGCCGATTTCGTCGCGAAGCTCGCCACGCTGCCGCTCGCCGAGCAGCCGGGCACGCTGTGGGACTACGGCTTTGCCACCGATGTGCTCGGCCGCGTCATCGAAATCATCTCTGGCAAGACGTTGCTGCAGTTCGAGAAGGAGCGGTTGCTCGATCCGCTCGGCATGACGGAGACGGCATTCTTCGTCACTGACCCTGTCAAATTCTCGCGCATTGCCGAACCGTTGCCGAACGATCGCAACATCAATCCCGCGACGCCGCTCCGCGACATCAGGCGTCCGGCGATCTGGCAGTCGGGCGGCGCTGGCATGGTCGGCACCGTCGGCGACTACGCCCGTTTTGCGCAGATGCTGCTGAACGGCGGGACCTATGACGGCCGGCGCTATCTCAAGGCAGAGACGATCGCGCTGATGGCATCGGACCATATCGGCCCCGAGACAGGGATCGCGCGCGACCAGATGTACTATCCGGGCGGAAGTTCCGGCTTCGGCCTCGGTTTCGCCGTGCGCACCTCGGTGCCGCCAGGCACGTCATGGCCGCTGGGCGAATATCGCTGGGACGGCGTCGGCGGCACTTTCTTCTTCATCGATCCCGAAGACGATCTGTTCGGGATCTTCATGGTGCAGACGCCGTCGCAGCGCGGCCGGATCCAGCTGGCGCTAAAGACGCTGATCCTTCAGACAATGGGGCGGTAGGCACTTCGCGGTCTGTGTTATCCCGGATGAGCGAAGCGACATCCGGGATTTCTGCGCGTGAAGTCCGAGTATCGCTGCGCTCACCCGGGCTACGAGAATTCACGCCCCGCGCACGATCTCGCGCACGTAGCCGATCGTCTCCTCGACCTGGGCCGCAGTGACGTCGAGATGGGTGCAGGCGCGAATGCGGCCATCCATCATCGCCAGCGTCACGCCGCGCTGGCGCAGCGCCGCAACCATCTTGTCGCCGGCAACGCCCGCGCCGTCGGGCTTGAAGAACACCAGATTGGTCTCAGGCTCCTGCACCTCGATTCCTGCGATCTGCGACAGCCCGCGGGCAAGCGCGCGCGCATTGGCGTGGTCGTCGGCAAGACGGTCGACGTGATGGTCGAGCGCGTAGATGCAGGCGGCGGCGCAAATGCCGGCTTGCCGCATCGAGCCGCCGAGGCGCTGCTTCCATTGCCAGACCGCGTCGATGAAGGCGCGCGAGCCGGCGAGTACGCCGCCGATTGGAGCGCCCAGTCCTTTCGAGAAGTCGATCCAGGCCGAATCCCAGCCCGCGGTCATGTCGCGCGGGGAGATGCCGCTGGCGACGGTCGCATTCAATAGGCGCGCGCCGTCCATGTGGGTGACCAGGCCGTGCTGTTTCGCGATTGCGACGATCTCGTCGAGCGCGGCCTTCTTCCAGATCGTGCCGCCGCCGATATTGGCGGTCTGCTCGACGCTGACGACGGTCTGCGGCGGCTGGTAGCGGGTGCGCGGATGCAGAGCTTTCCGGAATGTCTCCGGCGTGAACTGGCCGTCGGGGCCTTTGAGCTGCGTCACCTGGAAACCGCCGATCGCGGCATGCGCGCCGCCTTCCCGGGCGATGATGTGCGCGGTCTCATGGGCGAGGATCTCGTCGCCGGGACGGCAATGCACCAGCGTCGCGGTGACGTTGCACATCGTGCCCGACGGCATGTAGACGGCGGCTTCCTTGCCGAGCAGCTCCGCGACTCGCTCGCACAGTGCGTTCACGGTCGGATCGTCGCCGACCTGCTCGTCACCGACCTCCGCCCGTGCCATCGCCTCGCGCATCGCAGCCGTCGGCTTGGTCTGCGTGTCCGAGAGCAGATTGATGCGCACCGGCGGCGCCTTGGGGTCGATCGGGGGAGGGGTATAGAGCATGCGACGCCTCCTAAAGCATTGCGGCCACTGCAACGTGGCTCTTAAGCAAAAAGGCCCCGGCGAACCGGGGCCTTTCTATATTCAGATCTTAGCGCGAATAGAATTCGACGACCAGATGGGGCTCCATCTGCACCGGGAACGGCACGTCGGAGAGGCCGGGGATGCGAATGTATTTCGCGGTCATCTTGCCATGGTCGACTTCGAGATAGTCGGGAGTGTCGCGCTCGGGAAGCTGGCTGGCTTCGAGCACGTGGGCGAGCTGCTTGGAGGCTTCCTTGACCTCGATCACGTCGCCGACCTTGAGCTGGTAGCTCGAGATGTTGACCTTGCGGCCGTTCACCTTGATGTGGCCGTGGTTGATGAACTGGCGGGCGGCGAAAATCGTCGAGACGAACTTGGCGCGGTACACGACCGCGTCGAGACGACGCTCGAGCAGGCCGATCAAGTTCTCGCCGGTGTCACCCTTGAGGCGGCTCGCCTCGACATAGATGCCGTGGAACTGGCGCTCGGAGATGTTAGCGTAGTAGCCCTTCAGCTTCTGCTTGGCGCGCAGCTGCACGCCGAAGTCCGAGAGCTTGCCCTTGCGGCGCTGGCCGTGCTGTCCGGGGCCGTACTCGCGGCGGTTCACGGGGCTCTTCGGGCGGCCCCAGATGTTCTGGCCCATACGGCGATCGAGTTTATACTTCGCCTCACTGCGCTTAGTCATCGCGTCCTCTTCAGGTACTTGGTTTGAGGAAACGCGCCCTCCTGTGTGCCGGGCTAGCCCGGCACTGACAGGTCCGATCCCCAAAGCTTAAGGGAGTGGACCACGGGTCGCGAAACGCTTCGCGGGCCGAAATCGGCCCGCGAGCAGGCGGCTTTTAGGTGAGTTTGGGCCGTTCTGTCAATGCGAATGGGCCAGGAATCATGTCCCGACTGCTCTTATCGGCTTCGCGCCGCCCGCCCGCAATTCGGCAGCGATTTCAGTATTCAGGACCTGTTCCAGCCGGGTCAGGACCCGGGCGATCGGCGCCGCATCGGTAACGCGGTGATCCCAGCGGATTACGACATGGATAGTCTGATCTGGCTCGACTAGGCCATAGCTGATGATGAACGGGCCGGGCGTGATGGGACGAAGCTCGCCGCCGCCATAGGCGGCCACCGAGCTCACCGCAAAGCTGCCGAACCAATTGCCACGCTGACGGCCGAAATTCAGGCCGATCGCCCAGGACAGCCGCCGCAGCGGCAGCGGCAGGCGGGTTGCCCGCATGATCTTCCGGAACATCGGGACGTCTGCGATCGGCGCCGTCTTGCCGCGCCGGATCTCGGCGTCGACCGAGGCCAACGCCATGGCCTCGGGCGCCGCGATTCGCTGCGGCATCACGCATTCCTCGCCGTCCTCGACCCGGGCAATCGCCACCGACGCCACGCTGTGCGGCAATTCGTAGAACGTCGGCCAGGGCCATTTGGCGTAGACCGTACGCAGGATCGGCTCGTCCCTGGCGACCAGGGCGAACGCCTTGACGAAGGTCGCAGCCCAGCCCGCTGGTGCGGCGGCACTGGCGCGTGCCTCGAGCAGGGGGCGGATATCCAGCGAACGGGAGAGCGAAACGAACGGCACGTCCATCGACGCGTGCATGAGGTCGCAGATCAGGCGCCGCGGCAGCGAAATGGGCTTTGGCGTCCCGCGCATTGGTCTTCGGTTCCCAGAGATGAAAAAATGTGCAGCGAGCGGGGTCCCGCTCGCCGTTTTCTTAGCACGAACCAACCCGCCAGGGGTCTGGCGGTTCGACCGGTTCAGGGAGCCGGCGACGCCAACGGCTTGGTTTTGTCGACCACGTAAACTCCCAGCACTTTCATGGCTTTATCGCCATGGGCCTTGGCGTCGTGCACGACGCCTGCCGGGATCTGGTAGGAATCGCCGGCTTTCAGGGTTTTCTCAGGCTGACCGTCGATCAGGAGATTGAGCTCGCCCTCGAGCACGTAGCCGGTCTCGATTCCCGGATGGGTATGGCGTCCGGCCGAGCCTCCCGCCGGGACTTCCGCGATGGCTGTGATGGTGTTGTAACCGTCCGGAAATTCGACTTTCTGGAGCGGAGTGCGCTTGATTCCGGGCTGCTGCGCGAAAGCCGCGACGGCGAGGCCGGTGAAGGCAAGAGCGAGCAAGGTCTTTTTGAGCATTGTTTCCTCCCTGGTGCCGACCCTAGCAGGGCCGCAGTTCCCGGCAAGGTGGCATCGGCCCGCTCAGCGTCTGATGCCCTCGAATGCCGCCATGATGCCGCGCTGAAACAGCGACCAGTCGAAGCCGAGCGCGATCGCGCGGTAACCGCGATCGACCAGGGCGTTGGCCTGATCGGCGGTGCGGGCCACCCCGCCGATCGGCACGCCGCTTCTGAGGATGCCGGCCTCGGCGCGGGCGACCAGCTCCAGCAAGTCCGGATCGTCCATCTGGCCGCGCTTGTTGATGGACGTCGCGAGATCGCCGGGCCCGATCACCGCGACGTCGATGCCCGGCGTCGCCATGATCTCGTCGATGCGGTTGACGGCGTCGACATGCTCGATGGTGATCATGCAGATCATTTCGTCATCGGCGCTTGCCATGTAGTCCGGCATCGACTGGCCCCAGCGGAACGGGGCGTGGAACGGGCCCCAGAGCCGGTCGCCGCGGGGCGGGTAGCGCACGCTGCGCACCGCCTTCTCGGCATCGGCGCGGTTCGTGATCATCGGAAAGTTGATGCCGAAGGCACCGATGTCCATCGGCGCTTTCGCAAGCCACGGTTCGTTCGCCGCGATCCGCACCAAGGGCGTGCACGGCGTGCCTGTGGTCGCGGCGATCATCGCGTGCGCTTCAGTAAGGCCGATCGGTCCATGCTCGAGATCGACGATGATCCAGTCGAGTGAGCGCGCCATGATCTGCACCGTCTGCACGCTCGGGATGGTCGCGATCGCGCCGAAGGCGGGGCGGCCTTCGCGCCACAATTGGCGGAGGCGGTTGAGCGGCGGGGTCTGGACCGACATGGAAAGGCCTGCGGTGAGGTGGCGACGGCAAAACCTAGCAGCGCGGCGCCGAGGCGCAAAGTCAGGCCAGCGCGCGGCCGCCGAAGAACGGCGTCAGCCTGGCGCTGAGGCCATGGACGCGGTTCGAGGTGAAGATCATCTCGGCGCCGGACTGGCTGCCATCGGCCGGCGGTCCGAGCAGATCCGAGACGCGGCGGGCGATCGCCGGCGCCGGGTCGATCCAGTCGACCGGCCAGGGCGCCAGCCGTTTGAGCCGGTCGAGCAGCAGCGGGTAATGTGTGCAGGCGAGCACCACGGTATCGGTACGCGAGGTTGCGTCTTCGCCGACGAAGCAGGGGGCGAGTTCGGCCAGGATGTCGCCGTCGCTGACGGAAGCGCCGCTGAGCTCGGCTTCAGCCAGCGACGCGAGCTCGGGCGAGCCGACCAGCGTCACCTCGCACCCTTGCGCGAAATCGCGGATCAGGGCCTTGGTGTATTCGCGCTTCACCGTGCCCTTGGTGCCGAGCACGGAGACGCGCCGGGTCCTCGATTGCGCGCAGGCCGGCTTGATCGCCGGCACCGTGCCGACAAAGGGCACCGAGTAAGCGTCGCGCAAGTGGGACAGGACCAGAGTGGAGGCCGTGTTGCAGGCGATGACAACGATATCAGGGTCATGCGTGCCGATCAGTTCACCCATCAGCGGCACGACCCGGGCGATGATCTCGTCCTCGCTGTGATGGCCGTAAGGGAAGAATGCGTCGTCGGCGACGTAGACAAAATGAGCGTCCGGACGCGCGGCCACGACTTCGCGCAGCACCGTGAGCCCGCCAAGGCCGGAATCGAACACCAGGATCGTTGGAGAATTGGTCACGTCGTTACCCTAGCCCGTCATGGTTACCATTCGGTTTTTAGGGCGATTTTGCGGCGGGACCGCTGATGGGGCGGCTGTAAGTCCCCTCGGTGGACCTCGGCTCTGCAGCGCACCGTCGAAGAAGCGATGCGCTGCCGCCCGGGCACGAGACCCCAATCCAGCTCTGGCAATGGCGGGCCATATGCGTCATCACGAGGTGACCAATTTACCGCCGAAGGAGGCAACATGCTTACCGTCCATCATCTCGGCAAGTCTCAGTCCGAGCGCATTGTCTGGTTGTGCGAGGAACTGGAGCTTCGCTACGAGCTGAAGCGCTACGCACGCGATCCCATCACCATGCTGGCGCCGCCTGAGTACAAGGCGCTGCACCCGAGCGGGGCGGCACCCGTCGTGACCGACGGCGATCTCGTGCTCGCGGAGTCCGGCGCCATCGTCGACTACATCATTGCAAAATACGGCAACGGCCGCCTGGTGCTGGGCCCCAATGATCCCGGCTTCCCGCAGTTCCTGTACTGGCTCCGCTTCGCCAACGGCACGTTGCAACCCGGCATGGGGCGGATGATGATTCTGAATCGGCTGGAGCTTGCAAAGGACAACCCGACCCTGCTTGCCATGAAGGGACGGCTCGATCGCTCCTACGATATGCTCGATGCGCGCCTTCGCGATGCCGAATATCTGGCGGGCGAGGCCTTCACCACCGCCGACATCATGATGGGCTTTTCGCTGACGACGATGCGCTACTTCCAGCCCTATGATCTCGCGCGCTGCCCGAACGTGGTCAAATATCTTGGCCGTGTCAGTGCCCGCCCGGCCTACCGGCGCGCGATGGAGAAGGGCGATCCCGGCATGGCGCTGCTGCTGGACTAAGCGACAGCGATCACGCGATCCTGTTCGTCGTGGCCGCCCGCTCCGTCGCCAGCTGCTTCTGCAGGCGATCGATGTTCTGCAGCAGGCGCTGGCTGGTCAATACCAGGAAATAGTAGCCGAACTGCGGATCCTGGAAGTAAATCTCGAGCAGCCGGTCATAGGTGATGGTCAGGACCTGGCCGCCTTCGATGCATTCGATCGTCCCGGTGCGCCGATTGTCCGGCGTCAGGAAGCCGAGCTCTCCCATCAGCGCGCCGGGCCCGATCTCGACATTGATCTCCTTGACCAGGAACTTGCCGGTGACCGTGAGCAACATCTCCTTGGCGGGATCGCCGAGCTTGAAGAGCGTGTCGCCGCGCCGATATTTGCGTTCGGTCATGAACGGCTTGAGCCATTCGATCGACATGTCTCCTTCGGCCGCATGGCGCGCCTTCTTGACCAGCTTGAGCATCTGCCGCAGGCGCAGGGCGTTGATCGGAAGCAGCAACAGATAGAGCAGGAACGTCGCGACGTTGGCGGAGAGCGCGCCGAAAACGGCGAAGAACCCGCAGCCGATCATGTTTGCGACGCGCAGGGGCACCATCGTCCGCATCAGGAGGGTGGCGACGAAGAAGCCGGCGCCGACCGCGGCGAACAGATTGGCGAGCGTGATGTTTTGGACAAAGATCTCCAGCATCCGATTGAAGATCGCGTCGTAGGTGACGTTGTTCGGATCGAGGCCCATCTGGACCAGGATCTTCGCGATCCTGAGATTGTCGGTCGCCGCATCGAGAATGCGGTCGAGAATCGAGGAAATGTCTGCGCTGCCGGTCGGCATGGTACTAACCCCGCGTAAGGCCTTCAGTCCTGGTCGGTATGCTCGACAGGTATAGCCGAAAACGAATGACGGCCGCCTGAAATGAAGCCTTTGGCCGTCACGCCGCAAGAGGCAAATTTTAGCCTGATTGTGCGTTTCGGCAATTGTCGGTTGGTCGTGCCTCGGCTGAAACGCCGCCGTGATTCGCAGGCGGGCGTCAGCGTCGCGGAGGGGGCGAGTGCCCTTGGGGCGGGGCGCCTCGGACGATCTTCGCGCTACGGCTTGGCGGCGGGTTGGACGACCTGTTGCTCGACGAGGCCAAGACGTCCAGGCAGCGAGCCGGCGCGCAGCAGCATCGCGACGCTGTTGGCCTCTTCCAGGGTGAAGTTGCCGGAAATCTGGCCGGAGCCGCCGGTGATGGGCTCACGGATCACGGGAGCGGAGATCACCTTGTCGTCGAGCGCGATGGCGAAGGGCATTCCAACGTTCTCGGCGGTGATGTGAGCGAAGCGTCGCGTACCGCGACCGTTGAAGCGAAACGAGGCGATCGGCTCCTTGGTGTCGCCTGTGTATCCCGGTCCCGCGTAGCTGATGTCGTCACCGTCTAGCGCGCTGGCCTTGACGAGATAGGGGCGCTTGTCCTTGAAGCCGAACATGACTTCCGTGCCCGCCGGAGGCGTGCTGGATTGCGCCTGCTCCGCCGACATCGTGGCGTCGATCAGGCGGAAGCTGACCTTGACCTGCTTGGCAAAGATCGCGGTGATGCGGTCGGGCTCCATCACGCCTGGCAGGAAGATGCGGATGCGGTCCGTCCCCTCAGGCTGGACGCTGGCCAGTGTGACGCCGGCGTCCTTGAGGCGCTGCTCGATCATGGCGATGGAGTCCTCGACGAGATCGCGCAGACGTGCTGCGGATCCGGCATCGGTTGGCGCGAGCCTGATCAGCCCGTCTCCGGCGTCGGTCACGGCGAGCGCGTGCGTCGGCAATCCCTCCGCGGCTGATTCGAGCTTGCGCGCGAGCAGTTCGCGGCCCTTGGCGTCCGCGATCTTGACGTCGACGCCGCCATCGCGGATCGCAAGGCCGGCGAAGGCGATCTTGCCTTCGCGCAGGGCCTTGTACACCTCGTCGCGCAGATCGGTGGTGATCGTCTCCCGCAAGGCGTCGCTGTCCACCTTGTAGATGATGTGCGATCCGCCCAGCTTCTCCATCTTGTCGGTGATGAATGCCGCGATCCTGGCGCGCATCTTGTCGAGCCCGCTGTCTGCAGCGAGGGCCGCGCGGGGCAGGGCGATGGCCGACGCGATAGCGAACGTGGCGATCAGCCGTGTGATGCGGTTCCGCATGGGCGTCGTCATGATGACCTCAAGTCTTGCGGCAGGGCGCTGGCGAGCGAATCCAGTGCCAGTTCTTGGTCCCCGGGTCGGCGGCCGAGGTTCAAGCGCCGGGCACGTCGCGTTCGATCGTGGGAGTTCGCCAGCCATGGACGAACACCAAATCATCCATCATTCTGTCCGCGCCCGGTCGGCCATCGGTCGGGCCTCGCCGAGCCAAAATGTCAAAAGACAGGGGCGGGGACATGTATCTGAGGGAGGACGGAATTCCATGGCGGGCATCCACGCGCTCGATCGGCTTATCGGCAACGACTATCCGGATCTTTTGACAGACGAGGAGGTCCGTGCGCTCGAGCAAGTCCCCTATGCAGACCGCATCGCCGCCGAGAGCACGTTTGACGCGATCAAGCTCGGCGCAGCGCGCAATCCCGAAGGGGCGGCGATCCAGTTTCTGCAAAACGCCGATCCCGCCGACACGCCGCTGGTGGTCACTTACCGCGATTTCATTGCACGCGTCACGCAGGCCGCCAACATGTTTCACGCGCTCGGCGCGGAGAAGGGCGACGTCATCAGCTTCATGTTGCCGCTGGTGCCGGATGCCTTCGTGACGCTGTTCGGCGCGGAGGCCGCCGGCATCGCCAATCCCGTCAATCCGCTGTTGGAGCCGCACCAGATCGCGGAGATCCTGGAAGCTGCAAACACCAAGATCCTGGTGGCTCTCGGGCCGATGCCGGGCACCGACATCTGGCAGAAGGTCGAGCAGATCCGCCCGCAATTGAAGCACCTCAAGGCGATCGTGCAAGTGTTCGGCGGCGGGGATCCCGCGAATGGCGTCTTCGCCTTCAACGACCTGGTCAAGCAGCAGCCGTCGGACCGGCTTGTCAGCGGGCGCAAGATTTCGGGCGGGGACATCGCGGCCTATTTCCACACCGGCGGCACCACCGGCACGCCGAAACTGGTGCGGCACACGCATAGCAACCAAGTCTATCAGGCCTGGGGTCTTAATCTCTTGCTGAAGGCGAAGCCCGGCGCCAATTTGCTGTTCGGCATGCCGCTGTTTCACGTCGGAGGTTCGCTGACACAGGTGCTGACGACGCTATCGAGCGGCGGCTCGCTGGTGGTGCTGTCGCCCGGCGGCTGGCGCAATCCGAATGCAGTGAAGAACATCTGGCGCCTGGTCGAACGCTTCAAGCCCGAGGCGCTGTCGAGCGTGCCGACGGTGCTCGCCGCGACGCTCGCGGTGCCGCCTGATCAAGCCGATATCTCAAGTCTGAAATACGCCGCTGGCGGCGGCTCGGCGATCCCCGTAGCGGTGGGCTCCGCCATCCAGGACAAGCTGAAGCTGCCAGTGGTCGAGGTCTACGGCATGACCGAGACGTCGAGCGTGCACACGCTGGCCTATCCGTCGCGGCCGATCCGGCTCGGCTCGGTTGGCCTTCCCATGCCCTATGCGCGCGTGCGCATCGTGCAGCTCGATGCCGATGGTCGCCTGATCCGAGACTGCAAGCCTGACGAGATCGGCGTGGTCATCATGGCTGGGCCCGGCGTGTTCGGCGGTTATCTCAACGACGAGCACAACAAGGGTGCCTTCGTCGACGACGTCTGGGTCAATTCCGGCGATCTCGGCCGGCTCGATGCCGACGGCTATCTCTGGATCACCGGTCGCGCCAAGGATCTCGTGATCCGTGGCGGCCACAACATCGATCCCGCCCCGATCGAGGAGATCATGTTCCGGCATCCCGCGGTTGGCTTCGCCGCCGTCGTCGGCCAGCCCGACGCCTATGCCGGCGAACTGCCCGTTGGTTACGTGCAATTGAAGCCGGGCGCGAAAGTCGAGCCGGGCGAGTTGGAGACGTGGGTGCGCGAGCGTACCCCGGAGCGCGCCGCGGTGCCTGTGCAAGTCATTCCGATCGATCCGATGCCGGTGACCGGCGTCGGCAAGGTGTTCAAGCCGCGACTGCGCTGGGATGCGGCCGAGCGGGTATTTGCCCAGGTGCTCACGCCGTTGGTCGCGCGCGGCATCGACTGTAAGGTCAAGGTCGGCGCTCACGGCAGCCATGGCTCGATTGCGACCGTGACGCTTGCCGGCCTGCCGGCGGACCAGCGCGAGGCGGTTGCGGGCGAGGTCCACTCACTGCTGGCGCCGTTCGTGATGCGGCACGAGGTGGTGCAGGTCTAGCGAGCCCAAACGGAACAGGCTTCGGCGTCGCCCAACTCGACAGGGAGGGGGCGACGCTTCGCCGCATTATCCATATCGCAGCTGGAAAGGTCCTATGTGACTGACCTCACAGAGGAAGAATTGGTAATCGGCGACGCTACCGAATAGTCTCATGGAATTGCATCCGGGGGGACGCAAGTGATTCCGTTTCGGCTATTTGCATTGTTGATGTTGGCGATGGGACTTGCCTGCGGTCCGGCGCAAGCCGACCGCCGGGTGGCGCTCGTCATCGGCAATTCAGCCTACAAAAGCGCTCCCAGGCTGGGTAACCCCGCGAACGATGCCACGCTGGTCGGCGGCATGTTCAAGAAGGCCGGCTTCGATTCCGTCGACGTCCGGCTGGACCTCAGCGCCAGCGAGATGCGGCGCATGCTGCGCGAGTTCGCCGGCAGGACGCGCGATGCGGACATGGCCGTGATCTACTACGCCGGCCACGGCATCGAGCTCGACGGGACCAACTATCTCATTCCGACCGACGCCACGCTGGAGACGGATGGCGACGTGCTCGACGAGACCATCCCGGTCGAACGTGCGCTGTTCGCGGTCGAGCCGGCCAAGCAGCTGCGCTTGATCATTCTCGACGCCTGCCGGGACAACCCGTTCTCCAAGACGATGAAGCGCACGCTGGCCTCGCGCGCCATCGGTCGGGGATTGGCCAAGGTCGAGCCGACCAGCCCGAACACGATGATCGCCTTTGCGGCCAAGGCAGGATCGACGGCGTCCGATGGCGATTCCCGGAACAGCCCGTTCGCCACCGCGCTGGTCGAGCATCTGCCCAAGCCCGGCCTCGATCTGCGCAAGGCCTTCGGCTTCGTGCGCGACGACGTGCTCAAGGCTACCGGCTACAAGCAGGAGCCCTATGTCTACGGCTCGCTCGGCGGCGACGACGTTCCCCTCGTAGTGAGGCCGGCGGCAACCGGTCCCCAGGCCAACCCACAGGAAGCCATCCGCAGGGACTACGAGCTCGCGCTCCAGCTTGCGACGCGCGATGGCTGGGAGGCATTCCTGGCGCAATACCCCGATGGTTTCTACGCCAACCTCGCCAAGGGCCAGCTGAACAAGATCGGCGCCGAAGAGACGCGCGCTTCGGCCGAACAAAAGGCCAAGGCGGCCGAGCTGGAGAAGACGAGGCTGATCGCCGAGCGGGCCCAGAAGGCGGAGCAGGAGAAGGCGGCAGCGGCTGCCAAGGCAGCGGAAGAGGCCCGGATCGCCGCCGAGAAGCAGAAGCAGATCGAGCAGGCCAAGGCCGAAGCGGCCGAACGGCAGCGCAAGGCGGCCGAGGCGGCGGCGGCGAAAGCGCTGGCCGAGAAGCAGGCGGCGGAGAAGGCCAAGGCCGAGCTCGCTGCCAAGCAGGCGGCCGAGAAGGCGGAGCAGGGCGCAAAGCCAGCGGCCGATCGGCAGATGCCCGAAGCCGAGAACCAGAAAGTCGCTGCGCTCTCGCCCGCGCCGGCCTCTACCTTATCGGCGGCCGACCTGACAAAATCCGTGCAAAGCGAGTTACGCCGCGTCGGTTGCCTGTCCGCCGCTGCGGACGGTGATTGGAATGCGACGTCGCAGCGTTCGCTGACGCTGTTCAACAAATATGCCGGAACCCAGTTCGACATGAAGCTCGCCAGCGTCGATGCGCTCGACGCACTGAAGGCGAAGCCCGGACGGGTCTGCCCGCTGGTGTGCAATTTCGGCTTCAAGGCCGACGGCGATCAATGCGTGAAGATCACCTGCCGTGCCGGCTACCGCGTCGGCGATGACAACGAGTGCGAGAAGATCCAGGAGAAGAAGCCGGTCGCGCGTGAGGAGTCCATAAAGCGAGACCAAGGCCGAAGGGATGCGGAATCTGCCACGCCGAAGTCACAAGCCTCCGGGCAGATAATCTGCAATAGCGCTGGATGCAGGCCCGTCGCAAAGGGTTGTCGTCTCGGGCTAGTTCCTAATGCAAACGCCAGTGTCAAGATCACAGGCGAGGTGTGCAATTGATGGCCAGACATCGCGTTCGGGGCCACCGATGATTGCGCTACGGCTCATTACCTTCTGCGCCTTGGCGATATGGTTCGGCAGCGCCCCCGCGCAGGCCGAGAAGCGCGTCGCGCTCGTGATCGGCAATTCCGCTTACAAAAGCGTGCCGAAGCTGGCCAATCCGGCGAGCGACGCCGGCTTGATCGGCGGGATGTTGAGGAAAGCCGGCTTCGATACGGTCGATGTCAGGCAGGACCTGAACGCGTCTGACATGCGAAAGGCGTTGCGCGAATTCGGCGGACGGGCCCGAGATGCCGATGTCGCGGTGATCTACTATGCGGGGCACGGCATGGAGGTGGATGGCACCAACTACCTGATCCCGACCGATGCCGCGCTCGAGACCGACACCGACGTCTATGACGAGGCGTTGCCGATCGATCGCGTGCTGGTGAGCATAGAGCCTGCCAAGCAGCTTCGCCTCATCATTCTCGATGCATGCCGTGACAATCCATTTGCCAAGACGATGAAGCGCACCGTGGCTTCGCGCGCGATCGGGCGGGGACTTGCCAAGGTCGAGCCCACCAGCCCGAACACGATGATCGCGTTCGCGGCCAAGGCGGGGTCGACGGCGTCGGATGGCGACGCCCGGAATAGCCCGTTTGCGGTCGCTCTTGCCGAGCATCTCCCAAAGCCTGGGCTCGATCTGCGCAAGGCATTCGGCTTCGTACGCGATGATGTGTTGAGGAGCACCGCGAACAAGCAGGAACCCTTTGTGTATGGTTCGCTGGGCGGTGATGACGTGCCGCTGGTTCCTGCCAGGCCGGTCGCAGCGGGTCCGCAGGCGAATCCGCAGTCTGAGCTCAGGCGCGACTACGAACTTGCGCTTCAACTCGGCACGCGCGACGGCTGGGAGGCGTTCCTCGCGCAATATCCCGATGGCTTTTATGCCAACCTCGCCAAGGGCCAGTTGAACAAGATAGCGGCCGAAGAAACGCGCGCGACCGCCGAACAGAAGGCGAGGACGGCAGAGCTGGAAAAAGCGAGGCTCATTGCGGAGCGCGCCCAGAAGGCCGAGCAGGACAAGGCGGCAGTGGCGGCCCGGGCTGCCGAGGAAGCCCGGGTCGCGGCGGAGAAACAGAAGCAGATCGAGCAAGCGAGGGCCGAAGCCGCCGAACGGCAGCGCAAGGCGGCCGAGGCGGCGGCTGAGAAAGCGCTGGCCGAGAAGCAGGTAGCGGAAAAGGCCAAGGCCGAACTTGCCGCAAGGCAAGCTGCGGAAAAGGCGGAGCAGGACGCAAAGCTCCCTACCGATCGGCAAGTGTCCGAGGCCGAGCAAAAGGTTGCGGCCCTTTCGCCCGCGCCGGCATCCACATTGTCGACGGTTGATCTGACAAAATCGGTGCATAGCGAATTGCGCCGCGTCGGCTGCTTGTCTGCTCCCGCCGATGGCGACTGGACGCCAATTCGCAGCGTTCGCTGACGCTGTTCAACAAATATGCCGGAACCCAGTTCAACGTGAAGCTCGCCAGCGTCGATGCGCTCGACGCACTGAAGGCGAAGCCCGGACGGGTCTGCCCGCTGGTGTGCAATTTCGGCTTCAAGGCCGACGGCGATCAATGTGCGAAGATCACCTGCCGCGCCGGTTATCGCGTCGGTGACGACAACGAGTGCGAGAAGATTCCGGAGAAGAAGCCGGTTGCGACACCGGATGATTCCAGGAAGCGTGATGTTGAGCGCAGGAAAACTGAGGCGGCACCCTCGAAGCCGCAGGCATCCGGGCAGATGGTTTGTAACAATGCGGGCTGCCGCCCAGTCCGAGCAGGCTGCCACATCCAGGGTTTCTCACCGGCGCTGCAGGCAAAGGGTATTAACGGCACTGCCGGCGCCAACGTAGAAGTGTGTAATTGACGCGCTCGCCAATTGCTGCGCGCGAACGTCGTGCAAAGCGCCCGTATTCCGCAGACAATTAGAACTTACTGCCGCCGGCGTCGCGTGGATCCGCATCGCGGTGCCACGCGACTACCCCGCCGGCATCCGCGTCTCGACCAGACGCGCCCAGAACGAGGCGCCGTGCCCGAGAATGTTGTCGTTGAAGACGTAGGCCGGGTGATGGCACTCGTTGCCGTCGCCCATGCCGACCAGCACCATCGCGCCGGGACGCGCTTCCAGCATGAAGGAGAAATCCTCGGCGCCCATCATCGGGATGAACTTGTCGTTGACGCGCTCGGCGCCGACGATGTCGCGGGCGACGTCGGCGGCAAGCCCGGCTTCGCGCGCATGGTTCATCGTCACCGGATACATCCGCGTGTACTTCGTCTCGGCAGAGCCGCCATAGGCGCGGGCAACGCTCTCGGCAACCTCGCCGATGCGGCGCTCGACGAGATCGCGCACTTCGGGATCGAGTGTGCGCACGGTGCCGCCGAGTTCGGCGACTTCAGGGATGATGTTGAAGGCCGTGCCGGAGTGGAATTGGGTGATCGAGATGACCGCCGACTTCAGCGGATCGACGTTGCGCGCCACGATTGACTGCAGCGCATTCACGATCTGCGAGCCGATCAGCACGCTGTCGACGGATTTGTGCGGGCCCGCGCCGGCGTGGCCGCCCTTGCCGTGGACCGTGATCTGGATGTTGTCGGAGGAGGCAAGCATCGCGCCGGGCGTGGTTGCGAAGTGTCCTTCCGGCAGGCCGGGCATGTTGTGCATGCCGTAGACCTCCTGGATGTTCCAGCGCGTCATCAGCCCGTCCTCGACCATGGCCTTGCCACCACCGCCGCCTTCCTCGGCGGGCTGGAAGATCATGATTGCCGTGCCGTCGAAATTGCGCGTCTCGGCGAGATATTTGGCAGCACCCAGCAGCATGGCGGTGTGGCCGTCATGGCCGCAGGCGTGCATCTTGCCGGGGACTTTCGAGGCGTAAGACACCCCTGAGGTCTCCATGATTGGAAGCGCGTCCATGTCGGCGCGGAGCCCAATGGTCTTGCCGGACGCCGATTTGCGGCCGCGGATCACGCCGACGACGCCGGTCTTGCCGATGCCCGTCACCACCTCGTCGCAACCGAACTCGCGCAGCTTCTCGGCGACGATGCCGGCAGTGCGGTGGACTTCGTAGAGCAATTCCGGGTTCTCGTGGAAGTCATGGCGCCAGGCGGCCATTTCGTCGGAGAGGGCGGCAACACGGTTGACGATGGGCATGGGAAGGGTCCGTTTCTTCTGTGTTCGCAGGGGCGACAACGGCAAGCGTACTCCGCAGCATCGCACTCCGCAAACGGTCGACGGGCTTTCGTCGTGACGTTAGGCGACTATAAGATGAGGCAGCAACAGGCCGGGGACAGGGGCAAGCCAAGATGTTTGGACGCGATAGACTCGTGCTGGCGGCCTGCCTCGCGATTATGACCAGCCCGGCTTTCGCCTGCGATATCGGATCTGCGGCGTCGGCGATCGCATCGATCGGTCAGGGGATCCAGGCAGGCCGGATCAAGCGGGTCGATCTGCTGAAGATCTCCGATCGTCTTCTCGCCAGCATTCCGATCTCGCCGGAGCATTTTGCGAGCTACACAAGCGAACGCAAGTCGCTGGTTTTGAGCGAGAGCGACGCGACCGAACTTGCGGCAGCCGTCAAGGTGCTGGCGCCGGCCCAATTGTCTTATCAGCCCGATCTGCGCTGGCAGCTCATTTTCGTCGATGAGGCCGGAACCAAGCCGCACACGATCTTCTTCAGCAAGCGCTACGTGCAGGGGCGCGGCCGCGCGGGCTATGTCGACGGCAATATGTGCGGTTTCACCGCCGCCACCATCGGCAGCCCCGCGCTCGTGAAATGGCTGCAGAAGCGACTCTAGACCCCATCGCACGGGCCCCGGCCGCCACGTGCGTGGCTACCGGGCGACGCAATGAGCGCTTAGCTCTCCCCGAACACGCGCTTGAAGATCGTGTCGACGTGCTTGAGGTGATAGCCGAGGTCGAACAGCTCATCGAGCTCGGCATCGCCCAGATATTTTTTCACCTCGGCGTCCTTCTTCAGGAGCTGAAGGAAATCGCCTTCGCCGCGCCAAACCGGCATCGCGTTGCGCTGCACGAGCTTGTAGGAATCCTCGCGGCTCGCGCCCTTCTGGGTCAGGGCCAGCAGCACGCGCTGCGAATGCACGAGGCCGCCGAGGCGGTCGAGGTTCTTCTGCATGTTGGCGGGGTAGACCAGCAGCTTGTCGATCAGGCTGGCGAGGCGTACCAGCGCGAAGTCGAGCGTGACGGTGGCATCCGGGCCCATCATGCGCTCGGCCGAGGAGTGCGAGATATCGCGCTCGTGCCAGAGGACGACGTTCTCAAGCGCCGGCGTCACGTAAGCGCGCACCATGCGGGAGAGACCGGTGAGATTCTCCGACAGCACCGGGTTGCGCTTGTGCGGCATGGCGGAGGAGCCTTTTTGTCCCTCGGAGAAGAATTCTTCGGCCTCCAACACCTCGGTGCGCTGCATGTGGCGGATCTCGACCGCGATGCGCTCGACCGAGGAGGCGATCACGCCAAGGGTCGAGAAATACATCGCGTGGCGGTCACGCGGAATCACCTGCGTCGAGATCGGCTCGGGGACGAGACCCATGGCTTTGGCCACGTGCTCTTCGACGCGCGGATCGATCTGGGCGAAGGTGCCGACGGCGCCAGAGATTGCGCAGGTGGCGACCTCCTTGCGCGCCGCGATCAGGCGTTCCTTGGCGCGCGAGAACTCGGCATAGGCGTAAGCGAGCTTGAGGCCGAAGGTCACGGGCTCGGCGTGGATGCCGTGGCTGCGGCCGATGGTCGGCGTCATCTTGTGCTCGAAGGCGCGCTTCTTGAGTGCGGCCAGCACCTTGTCGAGGTCGGCGAGCAGGAGGTCGGCGGCGCGGGTCAGCTGGACGTTGAGGCAGGTGTCGAGCACGTCGGAGGATGTCATGCCCTGGTGCACGAAGCGCGCCTCGGGGCCAACGATCTCGGCGAGGTGGGTGAGGAAGGCGATGACGTCGTGCTTGGTCTCGCGCTCGATCTCGTCGATGCGGGCGACGTCGAAGGTGGCGTTCCTGGCCTTGGCCCAGACCGTCTTGGCGGCCTCCTTGGGGATGGTCCCGAGCTCGGCCAGCGCGTCGGCCGCATGCGCCTCGATCTCGAACCAGATCTTGAACCGGGTCTGCGGCTCCCAGATCGAGGCCATTTCCGGGCGGGTATAGCGGGGGATCATCTGACGGCTCCAGGAAGGTGGGCGGGCGGTCCAAAGGGGCGGCGCCGGCCAAAATGCTTTTTACGCCGTGATTTAACAGAGCGGGCAGGGCGAAACAAACGGTCTGGGCCACAGGAGTGGAGTATCGCCGAGCCTATCCACCGGACCGGCTAGCCGGACGAGGCTCTGGCCGCAAAAATTAGCTATCAATCACGGATCATTGACTGACAGATATTGAAATCTGTCAGCGGGACGTGTATATCCGTTCCCGACGCTTCACTTGGCGTCCCGCGACAAGCCCCGGAAAGCCCGACATCCGAAGCAAGCTCGGATCGGAGGGCGGATTGAAGAACGGGGATCCGCGGACGAATGGAGACTTACGACGATGACGACCGAAATCCTCAATCTGACCGGTGTGATTGGGCAATGGCTCAACATGCTGGTGGCGCGCCAAATCGCGGCGCAGGCTGCAAAACTGCCTCATTAAGGCATAGGCTTTCCGAAACGACCGGCTAGGGCGCTTCGGAAGCGGCCCTACTGCCGGAGTAACTGAGCCCTCAACGGGAACATGGTGCTGGCATGAATGAAGCCGTTGTCTTGACGCCGGAGCGGATCCTCGAAGTCACCGAGGATGTGCTGAGGCGCTTTGGACTTGCCAAGGCCACCGTGGTCGACGTCGCCCGTGCACTCGATGTGAGCCACGGCAGCGTCTATCGCCATTTTCCGAGCAAGGCCTCGCTGCGCGAGGCCGTCGCCAAACGCTGGCTGGACCGCATCGATGCGCCGTTGCGCCAGATCGCCGAGGAGCAGGGCCCGGCGCCGGCAAGACTGGATCGCTGGCTGCGCACGCTGTTCGCCGCCAAGCGATCGCGCGTGCTCGACGACCCCGAAATGTTCGATACGTATCTGACGCTGGCCCGCGAAGCCTGCGCGGCCGTCAAATGCCACAAGGACACGATGATCGACCAGATCTCGGCGATCCTGACTGATGGAGTGGCGCAGGGTGTGTTCGCCCCGGGCGACGTCAAGACGACGGCTCGCGCGATCTTCGATGCGACCGTCCGTTTCCACCATCCGGCTCATGCCGACGAGTGGAAGGACGCCGATCTTCCTGCGCGCGTCGATGCGACGCTCGCGCTATTGCTGCGCGGTCTGAAGGCGGCCTGAGGCCGCAACACCCGGTTCAAGCCGGAAGCCGCCGATTAACCTCTTGCCTTGTGAAGAAGAGCGCCGTCGCCAAGCGGGGGCGCTGAAGCCGGACGTCTGCGCGCGTGGAAGGCGGCATCCGCCGACGGCACGACCGGCGGACTGTTCGGATAGGCATTGACCGCGATTTCGACGGCCTCCTTCGACCGCTTGCGAAGGCGGTGGAAGGTCAGCTCCTGGTCGAGCATCGGACAGCAAAAGTGGACGACGGCCGTGTCCGGCAAGCGGCAAAGCTCGTCGATGAGCTCGCCCACGGTGATGATCGGGTGATGGTCGGCTGCCTTGTGATGACCCTTACTCATGACCTCGTGACTCCTTCCCGCCGGTAACAACCGGAGCCGGATGGGGTCCGTTCCAATATCGTTCGGAAGATTGAGAAGCTTCAAGGGACCAGGGCAGTGCGGCAGCTTTGCTGCTAGATCCGCGCCAGCCCGCACGTCGCCGCGAGCCGCACGAGCTGCGCGTCCGTGCGCGCACCGGTCTTGGTCTTGATCAGATAGTGGTAGTTCTGCACTGTCTTCACACTGAGATTGAGATGCGTCGCGATCTGCTCGGTGGTGGCGCCGCCGGCGAACTGGCGCAGGATCTCGATCTCGCGTTCGCCCAACTGATCCAGCACTGACCCCGCCGACAGGCTGTCCTCGGCGAGGATGTGTGCGATATCGTCGCTCATGGCACGCTCGCCGCGCGCGACCGCACGGATCGCTGCGACGACGGCGGACGGTTCGCTGCTTTTGGTGACGAAGCCGCTGGCGCCGGCGCTGAAGGCCGACTTCACCAACACGGCCTCATTGTGCATGGTGAAGACGAGGATCCGAGCCCGCGGGCTGCGCGCGCGGATGTTGCGGATCGCCTCCAGCCCGCTCGCGCCCGGCATCGAGATGTCGAGCAAGACGACATCGGGATCATGCGCCTTGAACGCGCCGTAGGCGTCCGCGGCGTTGTCGGCTTCCGCCACGACATGCAGATCGCCCTGGCTTTCGAGCACGCGCCGATAGCCCTGCCGGACGATCGGGTGGTCGTCCACCAGCAGCACGGAGATGCCTGTTGCCGCGACCTCGCTCACCTGCGGCCTCACGCGGCGAGCGGGATGGTGGCGGCAACGCTGAGGCCGCCGCGCGCAGGCAGGATCGAGAGCGATCCGCCGGCCGCCGTGATGCGCTCGCGAATGCCGGTCAGGCCGAAGCCGGCCGATTGCGCGACGCGCTCAGCATCGCCGCCGCCGTCGTCCTCGACCCGGATCAGCAGCGCGTCGTCCTCGCCGGCCTGGCGTTCGATGCGCAAGGAGATCTCTCGCGCCGCCCCGTGACGCAGCGCGTTGGTCAGGCATTCCTGCGCCACGCGATAGGCTGTGGTGGCGGCCGGACCGCTGATGTCGGTGAGGTCGCCCCGGAGATCGAGCTGGATCGTCGGCCGTGCCGTGCTCTGCGAGCGCCAACTGTCGACGAGATTGACGAGGCTTGCCTCGAGCCCGAGCTCATCAGGCAGGGGATTTCGCAGGCGCTTCAGCGCATCGCGCAGCGAGGCCATCAGATGATGGGTGGCTTGCGAGATCATGCGCGCATCCTGTGCGATGCCGTTGTCGGCTTTTCCCTTCGTGCTCGCCGTCTCGATCGTATTGGCAAAGGCGAGGATCGCCGAGAGATTCTGCCCGAATTCGTCGTGCAGCTCGCGGGCAAGGGCGCGGCGCTCGTCGTCGCGGATTTCGATGAGCCGCCGCGTCAGCGCAGCGCGCTGCTCGGTGGCTTCCTCCAGCCGGCCGCCGAGCTCGTCGACGGCGCTGCCGATCATGGCCAGTTCCATCGAACGGAAGCGTGGCAGCTTGGTGCGATACTGCCCGCGCGCCATGCGCTGCAGGGCGGTCACGATCGTGCGTGCCGGGGCCAGCGCATGGGCGATCGCCAGCGAAGCCAGCAGCGCGATCGCGGCCGCCATCAACAGCGCGACGTCGATCACGTTGAGGATGTACTCCCAGGCGAGCGAGATGGCGGCCGCGGCATCCGGTGTCGCGACCACCGTTCCGGCCGAGGCGGCGCGGGGACTGACGGGCCGTATGACTTCAGCATGGTTGCCGAGGAAGCTCGGCACGATCGATGCAAACCAGCGTGGCGGGGTTTTGCCCAGCCCCTCGCTCTGGCCGCAGAGCGGCTTTTCAAATGCGATGGCCGGCTGGAACTCGACGCAGACGCCGGGCGAGATCAACTTCATCGTCTCCAGTGTGCGCCATTCTGGAACCGGCAAAAGCTGCTCGCGCGTTCTGCTGCTGCGCAACAAGAACTCATGCCAGTACAAGGCCTGAAGCGCCTGCGCGACCCGCTGCGCGGAGGCCGCAGTCGAGCGGTCGACGCTGCGATAGGCGTCGAAAGTGGCCCATATGGTTGCCGCGCCGAGGCACAGCGCCACGATAAGCAGGAGACGGGCGACAAGCTGAAGCACGAGGCGCATGCGATCACCCTCGACGTTTGATAAGGTCAGCCTAACAACGCCGCCGCGCCTTGCCAATTGCGGGGTAGGGCCAGATTGCAGCTCGGGCAAATTTCCCAAGCCGGATTGGGCATGGGTCTTTGGACCTGATGGGGCGGTTTTGATCTAATCGAGTGGGAAACGTGACTGGCCAGGAGCAGTGCAGCATGAGTTCGATCACGATTGGACCGATCGCGTCTGCGACGACCGACCCGTCAGAGCGCAGCGCGCTCCTGTTCTGGATGATCTTCACGGGGCTCTCGATCTTCGCCGCCGTGCTGTTGTGGCGGTTCGGCCTGATCCACCTGATGCTGACCTCGGACCGCACCTACATTTCCAGCGTCATCGCGGTGCTCTATGTCCTGACTTGCGGCCACTGCTTTCTGCGCACGCGCGCGATCGCGCGTGAAGGCGCAGCAGCGCGGCGCTGCCGTGAGGCGCTCGCGGCGCCCGATGGCGGCAAGGTGCTCGATGCGAACGCGGCGGTGCTGCCGCGCGGACTGGTGCGCGACCACATCCAGAGCCTGGTCACGAAAGCGGCCGCGCAGGACTTTCGCCCGGTGGACCAGACGCTGCTGCTGCGGACGCTTGCGGACCGGCTGCGCGGCTCCAATGGGTTCGGGGCGTTCGTCTCGGATACGCTGATGAAGCTCGGCCTGCTCGGCACCATCGTCGGCTTCATCATCATGCTGGCGCCTATCGCGGGGCTGGATGCTGCCGACAAGGTGGCGATGCGCTCTTCGATGGGGCTGATGAGCGACGGCATGGCGGTTGCGATGTACACGACGCTCGCCGGCCTCGTCGGCTCGATCCTGGTCCGCATTCAGTACTACATGCTGGACGCCGCGACCCAGCGGGTGTTCTCGGATGCGGTCGTACTGACCGAAACCTATGTAACGCCGGTGCTGGAGCGCAAGGGTTCGGACAAGAGCTCAGACAAGGGCTCCGGAACGCCGCCATGATGGATGATTTCGGTCTCTATCCGCGCGAGGAGCCGTTCGATCCGCTGGGCGTGATGCTGTTCAAGGCGCTCCAGGTGATCGCGTTCCTGTTTTTCCTCGCGCTGCTCGCGGTCTCCCCGGATGCCAAGGAGGGCAAGATCGACTCCAAGGCGGAGTTCATGATCACACTGGACTGGCCGGATAGCCATCCCGACGATCTCGACCTGTTCGTGCAGGATCCCGCCGGCAACATCGCCTGGTATCGCCATCGCGAGGCCGGCTTCCTGACCCTCGATCGTGACGACCGTGGCGGGGCCAACGACTTCATCATGGTCGCCGGCAAGAAGATTGCCTCGCCGATCCGTGAGGAGATCGTCACGGTGCGCGGCATCGTCCCAGGCGAATACACGGTGAACGTCTCGCATTTCGTCGCCACGACCGGCGAACCCGTCACGGCCAATGTGAAGGTGCAGAAGCTCAATCCGACGGCGCAGGTGGTCTTCGACAACAAGTTCACGCTCGACCACACCGGCGACGAAAAGACAGCGGTGCGGTTCCGGCTCGATGCCGAGGGCAAGGTCATCGACGTGAGCCAGCGGCCGAAATCGCTGCTGGAGACCTTCCGCAACGTGAGAGCCAACGGCGCCGGTGTCGATCCCAACACCGGGGTCAGGATGCCCGCAGTGAGGACGATCCGTGAGTAATTTGCAAACGGTCATCCTCACGCTGTCGCTCGCCTACGCCGTGATCGGCGCGCTGCTGCTGGTCGTGCTGGTCTACGCGCGCCTGCACTGGTCGTGGAAGGCGATCGCGGTGGTCGTGACCAGCGCCTTCTACGTCGTCAGCTTCAGCGAAATGCGCGGGCTGCTCGGCTGGGCCAGCTCCGACCGGCTGCCGGCGACTTTCAAGCTGCTGAAGGCTCGCATCGTCGAGCCGCATTCGCTTCGGGGCGATCCCGGCTCGATCTACCTGTGGGTCGAGCAACTGGACGAGGACAATCGCCCGAGCGGTATCCCACGTGCGTTCCGCGTGCCCTATAACGATGCCCTTGCCGACAAGACCCATGCCGCAGAGAACGAGATCGCTCTGGGCCATCCTCAAGGTGGCCGCGCCGCGGATTTCGGCGGCGGCGATGGCAGCCTCATCGACATGGTCCGGGAATATGTGACGCCCAAGACGATCATGGAAACGACCGGCGGTGATTCCTCGACTGGCGAATTCATCGCGCCGCCAGCCGGCGCGCAAGGCGTGAGCTTTACGCCGCTGCCGCCGCCCCGAATGCCGCCAAAGGACGAGCAATAGGCTCGTCAGCATCGGCAGGATCATCCCCGAAAGGCTGCGCTGGTAAACGGCGCGCCTCTGGCGCATGGTTTTGACTTCCCTCAATTTGGCCTTACCGGCCTTCAATAAGAATTGGAGGGTGGAGGGTGCGTGCTGCTAGCTGTCTTCTCGGATATCCACGGCAACAGGCAGGCCTTTGAGGCCTGTCTCAAGGTCGCCCGTGCCAGGGGCGCGGAGCGCTTTGTCCTGCTTGGCGATTTCGTCGGCTATGGCGCCGATCCGGAATGGGTGGTGGATACTGCGAAGGAGCTCGTTGCCCAGGGGGCGATCGCCGTCCGCGGCAATCATGACCAGGCCGTCAATTCCCCGACGGAGACCATGAACGCCGAGGCGCAGATTGCAATCGAATGGACCCGCGGCCGGCTTGATACCGCGCAGCGGCGGTTCCTGACCGAACTGCCGATGCTGGTGGAGGATAGTGACCGTCTCTTCGTGCATTCGGAAGCTTCCAGCCCGCAACGCTGGCACTATATCCGCTCTACGGCGGACGCCGCCAAGAGCCTGATTGCGACGCCCGCCCATGTCACGTTCTGCGGCCATGTCCATCGTCCCGCGCTCTATTCGATGTCGGTGACAGCGAAGATGACGAGCTTCGTGCCCAAGACCGACGTTCCGGTGCAGCTTCTGCGCGGCCGGCAATGGCTCGCGGTGCTCGGATCGGTCGGCCAGCCCCGCGACGGCGATCCGTCGGCGGCCTTCGTATTGTTCGACACCGAATCGTGCCAGATCACCTACTGCCGCGCGCCCTACGACATCGGCACCGCGGCGGACAGGATTCGCGACAACGGCCTGCCGCACTGGCTCGCCGATCGGCTCTCGCAGGGGCGTTAGAGGTCGATGCCGAAGCCCCTGGTCAAATCCGGTGCGGTGATCGATGGTTACACCATCGGGGAATGCGTTCATGCCGGCGGCATGGCGACGCTGTGGACGGTCACCCATCCCGGCATCGACGTGCCCCTGCTGATGAAAATCCCGCGGGTGTCTGAGGGCGAGGACCCCGCCGCGATCGTCTCCTTCGAGATGGAGATGATGATCCTGCCGCGGCTGGCGGGTCCGCACGTCCCGGCCTGCTTCGGCACGGGCGATTTCGCGCATCAGGCCTATGTCGTGATCGAGCGCATCGGCGGCACAACGCTCTACAAGCGGCTGCCCGACTTGCCGCTGCCGTACGACGAAGCGCGGCAGCTCGTCGCCAGGATCGCAACCGCGCTCGCTGATCTGCACCGCCAGAACGTGATCCATCACGACATCAAGCCCAGCAGCATCATGTTCCGCGAGAGCGGCGAGGCCGTGCTGATCGACTACGGCCTGTCGCATCACAACCACCTGCCGGATCTCCTGCAGGAGGAATTCCGCCTGCCTTACGGCACCGCGCCCTACATGGCACCCGAGCGGTTGTCAGGTGTTCGCGACGATCCGCGCAGCGACCTGTTTTCGCTCGGCGTGCTGCTCTATTTCTTCACCACCGGCGAGCGGCCGTTCGGCGAGGGCGAGACGTTGCGTGCGATGCGGCGCCGGCTGTGGCGCGATCCGCATCCGCCGCGAAGCTTGCGCGCGGACTATCCGCCATGGCTCCAGGAAGTGGTATTGCGGTGCCTCGAGATCGAGCCGGTGCGGCGCTATCCGACGGCGTCCCAGCTCGCTTTCGATCTCACCCATCCGGATCAGATCAGGCTCACGACGCGCTCGGAACGGATGAAGCGCGACCCCCTCAGCATCGCCTGGCGGCGCCGCTTCAACCAAGGTGTCATGGCGCCACGCGCGAAATCGGATGTTGCTGCCCAGATCGCATCGAGCCCGATCCTCGCCGTCGCGCTTGATACGACGGAAGGCGCACCCGAGCTGAACGAGGCGTTGCGCGTCACCACCGAGCGCATCCTCGCTACCTTGCCGTCCGCGCGGCTTGCCTGCCTCAACGTGCTGAAGCTCAACCGCATCGCGATTGACCGGACGCTGGACGAGCAGGGCTCCAACAAGCATATCGACCGGCTGGTGGCGCTCCGGCATTGGGCCACGCCGCTGAAGCTGGACGAGAGCCGGCTGTCGGCTCATGTGCTGGAGGCGGTCGATCCCGCCGCGGCGATCCTGGAATTCGCCGAGGTCAACCACGTCGACCACGTCATCATCGGGGCGCGGCAGGGTTCGTTCAGGCGCACGCTGCTCGGCAGCGTTTCGGCCAAGGTGGCCGCGGAAGCGTCCTGCACCGTCACCGTGGTGCGGCCGCCGCGAATGGCGGGGGAAGCCGGCGAGCCCGATGCCGGCGAAGCGCCGCGTTAGGCACCTGCCGACTTGAGGCTCGATCAGGCCGCGTGGGCGGTGTGGGCGACGCGCTTGCGGCGAATCGGCCACGAGAATTGCGGGCCGGGCTCGCCGTGATCTGCGCTGCCGCCAAAATACTGGATGATCTCGCGGCAGGGCTCGCAATTGAACAGGTTACGCGAGGCGGATGCCTTGGTCATTTCTTTCAGGCAGTTCGGGCAGTGCGGCTTCATGGGGTGTCCGGAAAGGAAGTCTCAGTGTCGGCGTTGCGAGGGAAAACAATGATCGAGGTCCGTCGTGTCGAGCCCCGCATCGTCGTCGAGCTGGTGATCGGTGCGCTCGAAGCGGCCGAAGAAGAAATCGAGGCTCGGATGCGGGCGGCGCGGGATTCGGCATCTGCGCTTCGGCTGGCGCTTCACGAGGGCGATTTGCATGACGCTCAACCCTGCCGACGATGAAGGTGAATGATGCGGGCTGAATCCGCGACCTTCGCCGGCTGCGCCACGTAGCAGCTGCGAACTGCAATTGCCGCGTTGAACCCGAGCCACAATGCCACGCCAGTCCAAATCAGCGTCGTCGTCATGATGTCCTCCCGTCAAAAGCAGGCAGGAATCACTAGCGGTGATTTGCGCGAATCAGTGAAGTCCGGACGAGTACGGATGAAGGTTGCAAATTTTAGGCATTGCGCGTTGCAACACCCGTAAAAGCCGCTGGAAAATCCGCTCGTTCGCGTGCGCGCTCGATCCAGATCAGATCGCTTCGCCGCGCGCCCCCAACGCAGCGTTGCGGATCGCGGCAATGTTGGTCTTGTAGGCTTCCTGCGTGCCGCCCCGGAACACGGATGTACCGGCAACAAAGGCGTTGGCGCCCGCCGCCGCGAGCGCGCCCGCAACGTCGGGGCCGACCCCGCCATCAACCTCGATGTCGATCGGGCGTCCCGCCGTCATCGCGCGGATGTCGCGGATCTTGCCGATCGCGGAGGGGATGAAAGCCTGGCCGCCGAAACCGGGATTGACCGACATCACCAGCACGAGGTCGACGAGATCGAGGACATATTCGAGCGTGCTGATCGGCGTGCCGGGATTGAGCGACACGCCGGCCTTCTTGCCGAGCGCGCGGATCGCCTGGAGCGAGCGGTGTAGATGCGGACCGGCCTCCGCATGCACGGTGATGTGGTCGCAGCCGGCTTTAGCAAAGGCCTCGAGATAGGGGTCGCAGGGCGAAATCATCAGGTGCGCGTCGAACACTTTCTTCGTGTGCGGGCGCATCGCCTTGATGACGTCGGGGCCGTAGGAAATGTTGGGAACGAAGTGACCGTCCATCACATCCAGATGAATCCAGTCCGCGCCGGCGGCGTCGACGCTGCGCACCTCCTCGCCGAGCCTGGAGAAGTCCGAGGCCAGGATCGAGGGCGCAATTGCCAGGGGGCGGGGGGCAAAGGCTTGGGTCATGACGCGGTTTCCGATGGCGGCCGAAAGGTGATTGAGCCTCGCCTAACATGGGCTCCCCCGGCGGGCAATGCACGACAGGCGTGCGTCCTGTGGGCGGAAATTTCTGCCGCCACCGGCACGAATTGCCGGTGTTTCGAGGCTCGGCGATGCGCACGAGGCGCGGATTTCATTGAACTTTTTGCGCTGGCATGCCGCTTGCTGACTTCACTGCCAGAACATTGGCTGCGGCATGCCGCATCGGTTGGAGTTGTGCAATGTTGTTCGCTCTTGGTGCCGTATCGAGCGCGCTCGACGCGATCCAGTCGCTGACGAACGCGAAGTCGTCCTCGCCGACGCAGAAGGCGGGATCCTCGCAGGGCGCGACAAATCCGTTCGCAATCGACAGCAGCATCACCACCACCTCGTTGGTCAGCGCCGGCAAATCTCCGCAGATCTCGCCGGAAACGATGAACGCGCTGTTCGCGGCACAGAGCCAGTCGTCGAGTAACGCCACCGGCGGCGCGACGAATTCGACCTCCTCGAACTCGACCTCTTCGGCGTCGAAGAGCCGGGATGCAGCACTCAAGGATCTGTTCTCGCAAATCGATGCGGATGGCGACGGCAGCATCACCAAGTCCGAATTCGAGGACGCGCTCGGCGCCGGCGGGACCAACCTCGCAAAGGCCGACGACGTATTCTCCAAGCTGGATTCGAATGCGGACGGCAGCGTGAGCCTGGATGAGATGTCGAAGGCGCTGAAGAGCGGCCACGGGCAGCATCACGCGCAAGGTGCCGGAAGCGCGGGCGATGGATCGGACTCCTCGTCGAAGCCCAGCGGCGGATCGACCTCGACAACGACGACCGCTGCCGACGGCTCGACCACGACGACCGTCACCTATGCCGACGGCTTCAAGATGTCGACGACAGTCCAGGGCGCCTCCAGCCCCCGCACTTCGGCCTACGATCTGTTCGCGCAGTTGATGCAGCAGCAGGGCGGAAAGGGGCAGGGTTCCTTGGCGTCTGCCGGTACGTCGATGTCGATGAGCGTTTGAGCGGCATCCGAGATCAGTCGGCATACTCGTGCGTGATGTCACGATAGACATACAGGTCACGGATGTTGCGGTTGAAGAACGTTCCTTTTGAACGCGCTTCTCCGAAGGCGGCGGCGACCTCGGCCGGAACACCCTCGTAGGCATAGATGCGTCCGCTGACGAAAGTCACCTTCAGCTCGCGCCTGTCCGGCGCATAGCGGAAGAAGCGGATCACGGAAGACGGCATTGCGATACACCTCGACCGCCGGAACAACGCCGTATCCGCCGTTTCGTTTCTAGCCGAACCGGTCCTTCCACGCTGGCAGCGCGCCGGGGAACGGCAGCGCCGTCGCGTTGTACACGCCGATCGCGATCGCCCGCGCGACCACGTTGGCGGCGACCATGCCGAGCTCGGTGAGGCCAACCAGCGGTTCGATCGGCTTCTTGCAGGTGGCCGCGGCAAACAGTACGTCGCCATCGAGTGGTGCATGTACCGGATAGATTGCGCGTGCAAATCCGGTGTGCGCGATCATTGCCAGCCGCTTGGCCTGGGGCTTGGTCAGCACCGCGTCGGTGACGACGGCGCCAATGGTGGTGTTTTCGCGCGCGTTCGCGGCAGGGCCACCCTTGATGCGCATGCGCAGCATGTCGTCGGTGAATTTCTTCGGCAGGCCGCGTCCGCCGTACTCGCCGTTGACCTCGAACGGCGCCGCCCAGAACCAAGGTCCGTCGCCGATGGTGACGTTTCCCACCGCGTTGACGGCGACGATCGCGGCGACCTTGACGCCATCAGGCGTCACTGCCGAGGCCGAGCCGAGCCCGCCCTTGAACGTCGCCGTGGTCGCACCGAGGCCGGCGCCGACGCTGCCGATCGCGAAGTCGGTGCCGGCGGCGGCTGCCGCGGCGTAGCCGAGGTCGCGATAGGGCGAGAACCGTCCCCAGGCCTTGTCGCCGCCATTCAGCAGGTCGAACAGGATGGCGCCCGGCACGATCGGGATCAATGCTTCCCGAACCCGGTGGCCGCGGCCCTGCTCGGCGAGCCAGGCCTGCACGCCGCCGCCGGTATCGAGGCCGAACGCGGAACCGCCTGACAGTGCGATCGCGTCGACGCGCTCGACGGTGTTGGCGAGATCGAGCAGTGCGTCTTCGCGCGTGCCGGGTCCGCCGCCGCGGACATCGATTGCCGCGACTGCCGGCTGGTCAAAGATGATCGCGGTCGTGCCCGAGGCCACTTTCGCATCTTCGGCATGGCCGACGCGCACGCCGGCAATATCGGTGAGCAGATTTTTCAAGGCAGCCCCATCGTCGAGTGCAGTTCGCGATCTGCGATACCTCAGGGAGGCCGCAGGCTCAACTGGCGAGCGCGGTCCTGAGCATCTTGGCAAGCTCGGACTTGCGGTAGGGCTTTGCCAGCAGCAGCACGCCGGAATCGAGCCGGCCGTGGTGGACGATCGCGTTTTCGGTGTAGCCCGAGGTGAATAGCGTCTTGAGGTCGGGGCGCCGGCGGGCGGCCTCATCGGCAAGCTGGCGACCGTTCATGTTGCCCGGCATGATGATGTCGGTGAACAGCAGGTCGATGGTCTTGTCGCTGTCGATGATGGTCAGGGCCTCGGCGCCGTTGGCAGCCTCGAGCGCGGTGTAGCCGAGGCTCTTGACTTGGGTCACCACATATTGCCGAACCAGCGCATCGTCCTCGACGATCAGGATCTTCTCGTCGCCGCCGGCGATGGGCGCGTTCTGCAGAGCGTCGATATCGGCCTCCTGCACGCCGCTCGAGCGCGGCAGGTAGATCTTGACGCTCGTGCCGTGGCCTTCCTCACTGTAGATCTTGATGTGGCCGCCGGACTGCTTGACGAAGCCGAACACCATGCTGAGCCCGAGTCCGGTGCCCTTGCCGACTTCCTTGGTGGTGAAGAAGGGGTCGAAAACCCGGTCGATCAGCTCCGGCGGGATTCCGGATCCGGTGTCGCTGACAGCGATCATCACGTAACTGCCGGCGACCATGTCGGCATTCATGCTGGCATAGCCGTCGTCGAGGAAGACGTTGCGGGTCTCCAGCACCAAGGTGCCGCCCTCGGGCATGGCGTCACGCGCGTTCAGCGCAAGATTGAGGATCGCTGTCGAAAGCTGGCCTGGGTCGACCAGCGCAGGCCAGGCGTCCTCGGTGAGCTGCGGGATGATCGTGATCTGCTCGCCTAAGGTGGGGTGCAACAGCTTGGCGGCTTCGAGCGCCAGCGCATTGACGTCGATCTCACGGGGCTGCAGCGGCTGCTTGCGGGCGAAGGCAAGCAGATGTTTGGTCAGCTGCGCGCCGCGCTCGGCGGCGTCGTCGATCAGCTTGGTGATCGCAGCCAGCTCGGGCCTGTCGGCGACGGCATCCGACAAGATGCCGATCGTGCCGGTGATGACGGTCAGCACGTTATTGAAGTCGTGAGCGACGCCCCCGGTCAACTGACCGATGGAATCCATTTTCTGAACCTGCCGGAACTGGGCTTCGGCGGCCTGCTTCTCCGTGAGATCCCGGCCGATGAAGAAGTGACGTTTCACCGGCTCGGACCAGGTGCCCATCCAGTTGAGCGCGACCTCGTGACCGTCGTAATGATAATAGCGCGCCTCGAAGCTGCGCTTGACCGCACCGCGCCGCGCCGCGCGCATCTCCTCCCGGGTTCTATCGAGGTCGTCGGGGTGGATGAACTCGGTCGCGCTGTGGCCGATCATCGCGTCCGGGCTGTATCCGAGAATATCCTTCACGCTCGGGCTGACCTGGATGAGATTGCCGAAGCCATCGGTGACCAGGATCAGGTCCTGCGAGGTCTCGAAGATGCGCTGGCGCTCCTCGATCTCGCGGCGAAGCTTTTCCCTGGATTGCTTCTCCTCGGTGATGTCGTGGGCGATCTTCGAGGCGCCGATGATCTCGCCGCTCTCCGCCCGAAGCGGCGAGACGTTGAGGACGACGTCGAGCGCACGACCATCCTTCCTGATACGGACCGTCTCGTGCTGGGCAATCGACTCGTTGGCGCTGATCCGATTGAGAATGCTCCTGACTTCCGGCTTGCGGTCCTCCGGCACGATGATGTCGATCGGCTTGCCGACGGCCTCTGCGGCGGAGTAGCCGAACAGGTGCTTGGCTGCGCGATTCCAGCCGGTGATGACGCCGTTGAGCGACTGGGTGATGATGGCGTCGTTGGACGATTCGACGACGGCGCCATACAGGGCGAGACGCTTGCCATAGAAGTCGCGATCCGACGCCGATTGCTCGCGCAGTCGGCCGACGAGACCCACCGTCCGGGCCTGAAGGCGAACGTTCTCGATCAACAGCACCGCGAGCACGAAGCTCGACGCGCAGAGGCCGTAGATTCGGCCGGCATAGAAACCGAGATCGAACCGCGCGACGTTGACGATTGCGGACAGCGCGATGTCGAACAACCATGCGCACATCACGACCATGAGCCAGACGTCGATGACCGAATGCGGGCGCCGGAACCACAGCGAAACGAGCGCGGCGAAGCTCAGCGACCACACAAAGGACACGACCCCGATCATGGTCGGCGTGTAACGGCCGTCGCGGAGCAGCACCGGCAACAGATCATGCTGGGCAGTGACAATCCAGGCGAACGCACCCATGGTCGCGATGACGCCGAGCACGATGGCGTAGATCGCGTTGGTGGTCGCGCCCCGGATTCTGGGGCCGCCATCCTCATCCTTGAGCCAGGCGTAGCCCAGCACGAACACCGGGAAGGCGCCGTGCCAGATCATGTAGAGCCAGACTGTGGTCTGGGCGCCGGCGCCGAACAGCCCGTCCGGTGCGAACAGGCCGGGGAAGGTGAGGGCATGGAGCACCGCTGCCGTGGCGGTAAACAGGAAGCCGCCCGACAGCCACAGCAGCGCGCGAGTCCGCAACACCGAAAACTGCGACAGCAGCAGCACGGCCGTGACGATGTCGCCAACCGCCAATGCTGATTGATAGCATGCGACGAAGGCGGGAATCGGAGGTAACTTTATACCTGCAAACGGAACTGCCGCTGCGAACAGGATTGAGGAGATGCCGACGATCCATAATGCCGCAGTCCGGTCGGCCGGTGTGGCCGGCAGCGTTGAAAGAAACGTGCTTCGGTCGATCGCAGGCGCGTTCATCTCATGCAGACCCGTCTTGAGCATCCACCGCAACTCCAAGAACTGGCAGTCTCGACATCCACGAACCCACGGTAGCCCGGCCCGGGCGCGTGTCGTGAACTGTTGCAGCGGCGACTCAACCGAAGGTTACAGCTTACTTAATTTTGGTGGGAACGCGGAATGGGGATTGGGTAAGGTGCGCTTTACTGCGCGATGTCATAATGCTTCCCCATTGCAGCGGGTTCCAGGTTTGAATCGTACGATTTGATCCGTGAGGGTTATTCTCATGCCTCGTATTCTCATCATCGACGACCAGAAGGACGTGCGCGCGATGGTTGCGATCGTGCTTCGGGTCAATCACTACGAGGTGGCCGAGGCCGACAGCGGTGCGGCCGGGCTGAAAACCTTCGCGGAAGGCTCCTTTGACGCTGCGATCGTTGATATCTTCCTCGGCGATATCAGCGGTGTCGACGTCATCGCGGCCTTGCGCGAGCGCGCGCCGGGGCTTCCCGTCATTGCGGTGTCCGGAATGACGGCGCTGGATTTCATGGAGCAGTCGCCTCACCTCGCCAGCGTAGTCTGCCTGCAGAAACCGTTTCGGCCGAACGATCTGCTGCAGGCGCTTCGGAAAGCCCAGGCTGCGGCCGGCGGCGAGCTGCCCGCAGCTGTCTAAAGCCGCCGCGAAAAGAAACGCCCCGGACAAGCCGGGGCGCGGTGATGATCGTACCGGCTGGGTGCCGTAAGCGGGCTTAGGTGCCGTTGCCCTTGATCTCGGCGTAGCCGCCCTTGGCGTCCCACTTGTAGACGACGTAGTCGAGCTGCTTGATGTCGCCCTTGGCGTCGTACTCGATCGGGCCGATCACGGTGTCCCACTTGCCGGCCTTCATCGCTTCCATGACCTTCTTGGCGTCGGTGGTGCCGGCCTTCTTGGCCGCCTGCGACCACACCTGCATCGCCGCGTAGGTGTAGAGCGTGTAGCCTTCCGGATCGATGTTCTTGGCCTTGAAGGCGTCGACGATCTTCTTGGCGGTCGGCTTGTTGCGCGGATCCGGGCCGAAGGTGAACAGCGTGCCTTCGCCCGCCGGGCCGGTGATGGAGGAGTACTCCTTGTCGGCGAGCGCGTCGCCGGCCATCAGGATCGTCTTGAGACCCTGGTCGCGCATCTGGCGCAGGATCAGGCCACTCTCCTGATGATAGCCGCCGACATAGACGAGGTCGATGTTGTCGCGCTTCAGGCGCGAGACGATCGCGTTGAAGTCCTTGTCGCCCTTGTTGTAGGATTCATACATCTTCTCGGTGACGCCGGCCTTGTTGAGCGCCTTCTTGGTCTCATCCGCCAGACCCTTGCCATAGGTGGTCTTGTCGTTGAGGATCGCGATGTTCTTGCCCTTGAAGTTCTTGGCGATGTACTGCGCCGCGATCAGGCCCTGCTGGTCGTCACGGCCGCAGACGCGCGCCACGTTCCAGAGCTTGCGCTCGGTGAACAGCGGGTTGGTCGAGGCCGGCGTGATCTGCAGCACGTTGCCGTCGGCATAGGCTTCCGAAGCCGGGATCGACGACGACGAGCAATAGTGCCCGGCCACGAACGGAATCTTCGCGCCGGCGATCTTTTCGGCGATCGAGCGCGCCTGCTTCGGGTCGCAGGCATCGTCCTCGACCGACAGCGCGAGCTTCTTGCCGTTGACGCCGCCGGCGGCGTTGAT
Source organism: Bradyrhizobium sp. SZCCT0148 (assembly GCF_018129985.1). Taxonomy (GTDB): domain Bacteria; phylum Pseudomonadota; class Alphaproteobacteria; order Rhizobiales; family Xanthobacteraceae; genus Bradyrhizobium; species Bradyrhizobium japonicum_H. Next base: position 136,007 of record NZ_JAFCKT010000007.1, on the reverse strand, counting down.
ATCGGCCACGGCCATTTCGGCGCCGTTCTTCATCTGGCGGCCGAAGGCGGACTCGCCGCCGGTCATCGGGCCTGCGACTGCGACGGTGACATCCTGCGCGAATGCCGCGCCCGACAGCGCGAGCGATGCGCCGAATGCCAGACCGATGAGCTTCAGTGATTTCATGAGATACCTCGCGGGTGGTCGCCTGTGGAAGTTGCCGGGCGTGCCCGGTCCAAACCGGCGCCATTGTCGAATGAATTTACCGAGAAGTCACCGGCAAAATACGGGCATCGAGAGAGATATCTCGCCACATGAGCCCGGACGCAGGTGGGGCTTGCCGGTCCGGTCAGCCGTGCCGGCCGCCTTCCAGGTAGGCGGCGCGAATCTCGGGGCGCTGCAACAACTCGGCGCCGGTACCGGCCAGCGTGATCAGGCCATTGACCATGACATAGCCGCGATGAGCGAGCTTGAGGGCGTGGTTGGCGTTCTGCTCGACGATCAGGACGGTCAGGCCGTCCTGTCGGTTCAGTGTCCGGATCGCATCGAAGATCTGGCGCGCGATCAGCGGCGCCAAGCCAAGCGAGGGCTCGTCGAGCAGGAGCAGGCGGGGACGGCTCATCAAGGCGCGGCCGATCGCCAGCATCTGCTGCTCGCCGCCGGACAGGGTTCCTCCCCGCTGGGCGTAGCGTTCCTTCAGCCGCGGAAACAGCGCGAAGACGCGTTGCAGCGTCGCCTCGCGTTCGGCATCGGTGCATTCGGTGGCATCCGCCCCCATCTGGAGGTTTTCCGCCACGCTCATGCGCGGGAAGACGCGGCGGCCCTCCGGCGATTGCGCGATGCGCAAATGTGCGATCTCGTGGGTGGGCACGTCGGTGATGTCGCGGCCTTCATACAGGATCTGGCCTGCACGGGCGCGCGGCTTGCCGAAGATCGTCATCATCAGCGTCGACTTGCCGGCGCCGTTGGCGCCGATCAGCGCCACGATCTCGCCGGAGTTGATCTCGACGTCGACGCCCTTCAGCGCCTCGATCTTGCCGTAGGCGGCGCGCAACCCTCGGATCGCGAGCAGGGGGGACGGTGCCGCGGTCATGAGCCGCCCTCCATCACGGCTGCCGCCTCTTCCTCATCGGCGCCGAGATAGGCGGCGATCACCTTGGGATCGTCGCGGACCTCACGCGGCGTGCCTTCGGCGATCTTGACGCCATGGTCCATCACCACGATGTGGTCGGAGATCTCCATGACCACTGACATGTCGTGCTCGATCAGGAGAATCGAGGTGCCGAGCTCGTCGCGGATCGAAAGCAGGAGTTCGCTCAGGGCCGCGCTCTCGCGCGCATTGAGGCCGGCGGCAGGCTCGTCCAGGCACAGCAGCGCGGGCTCGGTGCACATCGCGCGCGCGATCTCGAGCCGGCGCTGGTCGCCATAGGCGAAATTGCCGGCAGCGTCGTCGGCGCGGTCGAGCAGATTGACCCGCTTGAGCCAGTCCGTGGCGAGATCGATCGCACGCTTTTCGGCCTCGCGATAGCCGGGGGCGCCGATCAGGCCGAGGAAGGTGAAGCCGGAGGCGCGCATCAAGGCGTTGTGCTGCGCCACCATCAGGTTTTCCAGCGCGGTCATGCCGGGAAACAGCCGGATGTTCTGGAAGGTGCGGGCCACCTTGGCCTGCTTGGCAATGCGGAAATCGTTCAGCCGCTCCAGCGCGATTGTCGTCCCGCCGTCATGGGTGAGGCGAATGGCGCCGCCGCTCGGCTTGTAGAACCCGGTGATGCAGTTGAAGACGGTGGTCTTGCCGGCGCCGTTCGGCCCGATCAGCGCGGTGATCTTCCTCCGCTCGGCGGCGAACGAAAGGTCCTGCACGGCAACGATGCCGCCGAAGCGCATGGCGAGCCGGTCGACGTTGAGAATCTTGTCGCCGCTCATCCGTGCCCTTCCTTGACGAGGTCGGAGGAGATCGCCTGAGCCTTGGTCAGATACACGGTGGGCGCACGATGGCCGATCAGGCCGCGCGGCCGCCAGATCATGATCAGGACCATGGCCATGCCGAACACCAGCATGCGATAGCTCTCCAGGCTCCGGAACAATTCGAAGCCGCCGATCATGGCCAGCGCGGCGAGCGCGACGCCGAGCTGCGATCCCATGCCGCCGAGCACGACGATGGCGAGCACCAGTGCCGATTCCTGGAAGGTGAAGGATTCCGGGCTGATGAAGCCCTGCCGGGTGGCGAAGAACGCGCCGGCAAAACCGCCGAACATCGCGCCGGTCGCGAACGCCGTGAGCTTGGTGGTCGTGGTGTTGATGCCGAGCGCGCGGCAGGCGACCTCGTCCTCGCGCAGGGCTTCCCAGGCTCGCCCGATCGGCAGGCGGCGCAGCCGGATCGTCGCCCAGTTGGTGAGCAGCGCCAAGGCCAGGATCAGATAGAACAGGAAGACAATGCGGTGCGTCGGCGAATATTCGATGCCGAGCCGGGCGGCGAGCCCGTCATCGCTGTTGTCGAGCGGGATGCCGAAGAAGGAGGGGCGGGGAATGCCTGAGACGCCGTTGGGCCCGCCGGTGAGATCCTGCCAGTTGATGATCACGAGGCGGATGATCTCGCCGAAGGCGAGCGTCACGATGGCAAGATAGTCGCCGCGCAGGCGCAGCACGGGGAAGCCGAGCAGGACGCCCCAGAACGCGGCGAGAATGCCGGCCAGCGGCAGACAGATCCAGAACGACCAGCCGAAATTGGTGGCGAGCAGCCCGTAGGAATAAGCGCCGACCGCATAGAAGGCGACGTAGCCGAGATCGAGCAGGCCGGCGAGGCCGACCACGACGTTCAGTCCCCAGCCCAGCATGACATAGGTGAGCACCAGGATCGCGAGGTCGAGGATGTAGCGCTGGTTATAGAACATCACCGGCACCAGCAGCGTAAAGATCAGGAGCGCCGGCGCGAGATAGCGGCCGATGAACGATATGCCGCTCTGCACCGCCGGCGGCACCAGCTTCTCGGCGCCGGTCGGACCGATCCATTGCCTGAGCAGCTCGATCACGATCGAGCCGCCGAACACGGCGGCAACGATGGATGCGAGGTCACCGAAGCGGGTCCAATAGGTGAGCTGGCCCGAGGAGCCCGCTTCGGTGCGGATGCCGATCATCAGCGAGAACAGCACCAGCGCGATCAGCGCGTTGACGAAGGCTGTCTTCAGGAGAGCGGGGATGCTCGTTGCAGGTTTGATCGGGTGGGTCGAGGGAGCTTTCACGCGTGCGACCGTCAGACTTTTTCGACTTCGGGACGGCCGAGCAGGCCGGTCGGCATGAAGATCAGGACCACGATCAGGATCGAGAATGCGGCGACGTCCTTGTACTCGACCGAGAAATAGGCCGACCAGAACGTCTCGATCAGGCCGATCGCGAGGCCGCCGAGCATGGCACCCGGCAGCGAGCCGATGCCGCCGAGCACGGCAGCAGTGAACGCCTTGATGCCGGCGACGAAGCCCATGAAGAAATCGACGAGGCCGTAATAGAGCAGGTACATCAGGCCCGCCACCGCGGCTAGCGCCGCCCCGATCACGAAGGTCATCGAGATGGTGCGGTCGACGTCGACGCCGAGCAGCGCCGCCATGGTCTGGTCCTGCTCGCAGGCGCGCATGTCGCGGCCAAGCCTTGTGCGCGATACCAGCCAGGTGAAGATCGCCAGCAGCACGATGGTGGTGATGACCACGATGATCTGGATGTTGGAGAGCTGGATGACGAAGCCGTCCGCGCTCTCGTGCAGGGTATAGCCGCCGGTAATGACGGGCGGGATCGGCTTGACGCGTGCGCCCTGCGCGACCTGCGAATAGTTGGTCAGCACGAAGGACATGCCGATCGCCGACAGCATCGGGGCGAGGCGGAAGGAGTGGCGAAGCGGCCGGTAGGCGATGCGCTCGATGGTCCAGCCATACAGCGCGGTGATCGCCATCGAGACCAGCAGCACGATCAGCAGGATCACCGGGATCGCGGTCAGCCCGGTCGAGATCAGCAGCAGAAAGGTGATCAGGGCAATGAAGCCGCCGATCATGAAGACGTCGCCATGGGCGAAGTTGATCATGCCGACGATGCCGTAGACCATCGTGTAGCCGATGGCGATCAGGCCGTAGATGGAGCCCAGAACGAGACCGTTGATGAGCTGCTGGGCGAAGTAATCCATGGGCTGCCGTACCAAACCTGACGCGGGCTCAAAAGGGAGCTCTTAGGAGAGTGGGTTGGAGTGTGGTTTCTTGGGCCCCGGCAGCCCTTAAGCATTCTTCCGGATTTGTAACAGGAGGGAACTGGCCGCTGCAACAGCTCACGCCACGGCAGAAGGTCTTGTACAGAGGTCATTTGGGGCTCTGGTTCCGGAACTACGAGGAACCCGGTTTCATGGGCACCAATCCGTCTCCCAGTGGTTATCTCTTCTCTGATGTTCAACAAGGGAGTTCCCCGAATGACGAAGCAGCAGAACCAGAACCCGGGTCAGCAGAGTCAGAATCCCGGCCAGCAGCGCCCCGATCAACAGCCCGGGCAGCAGCAGGGCGGTGGTCAGAAACCTGGACAGCAGCAACAGAACGATCCGATGCGCCAGGGCGATCGCCCGGGCCAGCAGCAGGGCGGCCAGCACGGCCAGAAGTAGCGAGTTTGGGAGCTCAGGAGCACGAGGCCCCGCCGAAAGGCGGGGTCTTTTCTTTTGGTCGTTCACGTCCGGCGCGGCTCGCAGAGCCGAAGCCGGACGACGACCTCTGCGAGGGCAGTTAAGGTAAACAAAGGGTTTAAATTGCCGCCACAGTCTGATGCGAGTTAGCTCCCCGGCAAAGCCTTCCAGCGAAGGCGCATGGTCGAGAAGCGGGAAGCGGCATGTTCAGGAATTGGCGGATCGGCTCGGTCAACGGCGCGCTGCTGGCGGCCTATTTCATTCCGGCCTGGACACTTGTGGCCATCAACATCATCATCGCGCCGGTGCACGGCCTCTACGAGCGGCCGAGCGTGGCCGTTGCACTATATCTCAGCGACCATCTTCAGATGGCGGGCATGGAGACGGTACGTGCCGCCTGGCTGCTTGCGCTCGGCCGGCTGACCGTCGTTGCGTTCTTTGCGATCTACCTCGTGCTGCTCTGCATTCCCCGCATCCGCAAGTCCGGCGGCAGCGACGAGGCGCTCGGAATTGCCCTGGCGATCGGCAGCCTGATTTCGTTTGCGAGTATGGTGATGGCGTCGAAGGTCGGCGAGATGGCCGCGCTGCGGCTGCACGCCACCGAACTGCTGCTGCTGCTCGGTGCTGCCATCGTGATCCTGATCGAGCGGCCCGAGGCGGCGCCGCAGACCGTCGAGACCCCTGCCGAGATCCCTGCGTCGCTAGGACTTGAGCAGGCCGAGCTCCTGCACAATCGCTGAGGCTTCCTTGACGGCGTGGTTTGCCGCGGGCACGCCGCAATAGATCGCCTGCTGCAGCAGGATCTCCTTGATGTCGTCGGGGGTGAAGCCCCCCTCTGCGAGCGCCGCACGCACATGCAGGCGAAACTCGTCCCATTGCCCGAGCGCGACCATCGTGCCGATCACCAGCACCCGCCGCGTGCGCTCGTCGAAATGCGGCCGGGTCCAGATTTCGCCCCAGGCATAGCGGGTGATCATGTCCTGGAAATCGGTATTGAAGGCATTGCGGTTAGCGATCGACTTGTCGACCCAGGCGTTGCCCAACACCTTCCTGCGTACGTTCATGCCGGCATCGCGGCGCTTCTGGTCGTCCATTCATCCTCCTCTCCGTCATTGCGAGGGGCGTAGCGACGAAGCAATCCGGAATGTCTCCGCGGAGAGATCTCTGGATGGCTTCACTATGCTCGCAATGACGGCGTTCTGCGGTTAGCGCTGCGTCAAAAATCCAACCACCGCATCCGTAAAGGCGTGCGGCTGCTCGACGTTGGAAATATGCGCGGCGTCGATGATGGTCATGCTGGCGCCCGGAATCCTCGAGCGGATCAACTCGCCCGCCGAGATCGGCGTCGCCATGTCGTGACGGCCGGCGATCACCAGCGTCGGACTCTTGATTTTGGGAAGCAACTCGCGCTGGTCGAGCGTCGACAATGCCTCGCAGCAGGCGAGGTAGCCTTCGACGGGGGAGGCGAGCAGCATCGATTTCATCCTCGCGGTGATGTCGGGCTCGCGGTCCCGGAAATCCTGCGTCAGCCATCCCGCGATCACGGCATCGGCGACCGCCGCGATGCCGCCCTTCTTCACGGCGTCGATGCGCTCGAGCCATTTGGTCGGTTCGGCATAGTAACAGGAGGTATTGGCGAGGATGAGCTTGCCGAAGCGCTCCGGCGCGTTCGCGCCCAGCCATTGTCCCACCATGCCGCCCATCGACAGGCCGCACCAATGCACCTTTTCGATGTTGAGGTCGTCGAGGATCGCGAGCACGTCGCGTCCGAAGCGCTCCATCGTATAAGGACCGGGCGGAACGTTCGACTTGCCGTGGCCGCGGCGGTCGTAACGGATGACGCGGAACACCTGCGTCAGCGCCTTCATCTGCGGCTCCCACATCTGCAGCGTGCAGCCGAGCGAATTGGAGAGCATCAACGTCGGCCCGCCGTCGCGGCCCTCGACGGAGACGTTGAGCAGGCATCCATCGGCATCGATCATGGGCATGGGTTACTCCTCGTCATGCGCGGGCTTGACCCGCGCATCCATCTAGAAAGGGAATCTATCCAAGATGATGGATTGCCGGGTCAAGCCCGGCAATGACATCAAGGGAGATCCAATGAAGCGAGCAGCCGGTCGATCAGGGCCTGGGAAGACCCTTGATAGGCCATCGGCTCGAACAATGCCGCAATTTTTTCCGGCGAGAGGTGCGCGGTGACGTGCGAATCGGCCGACAGCACCTCGCGCAGATGTCTCTTCTCGGCGACTGCACGCTTGCTGGCGGCCTCGACGAGATGATGCGCATCGCTCTTGCCGATTTTGTCGGCCAGCGCAAAGGTGACTGCCTCGGCCATGATCAGCCCATGCGTCGCATCGAGATTGCTGCGCATGCGTGCGGCATCGACCTCCAGGCCCTCTGCGATGTCGACAATGGCGGCCAGCGCGCCGGAGGTGACCAGCATCAATTGCGGCAGCGTCGGCCATTCGGCGTGCCAGGAGCCGGCGCTGCGCTCGTGGTCTTGCACCTGCGCGGCAAAAATCGTCGCGGCAAGCTGTGGGGCCATGGTTGCACAGCCAAGCGCGCTGGCGGCCGCGACCGGGTTGCGCTTATGCGGCATGGTCGAGGAGCCGCCACGGCCTTCGCCGGCCGGCTCGAACGCTTCGCCGACGTCGGTCTGCATCATCAGCGAGACGTCGCGCGCGATCTTGCCGCAGCTGCCGGCGAGGATCGCGAGGCACGAGGCGGCCTCCGCGATCCGGTCGCGATGGGTATGCCAAGGCGCTTCCGGCAGCGGCAGGCTCAGCTCCTGCGCCAGCCGTTCGGCTACCGCCAGCCCCTTGTCGCCGAGGGCCGCGAGCGTGCCGGCCGCGCCGCCGAATTGCAGGGCGAGGCCCTCGCGGCGAAGCCGCCGCAGGCGGCAGCGGGAGCGGGCGAGGCTTGCCGCATATTCGGCGGCCTTGAGGCCGAACGGCATAGGCAGTGCGTGCTGGAGCCAGGTCCGGGCCACCATCGCGGTGTTGCGATGGGTCCGAGCCAGCTCGGCAAAGCCCTTGATGGCGCGGCTGAGGTCGGTGTCCAGAGCGTCGATACCGGCGCGAAGCGTGAGCATGGTCGCGGTGTCGATGACGTCCTGGCTGGTGGCGCCCCAATGCACAAAGCGCGCGGCCTCGGTGTCGGCCTTGCCGACCTTGGCGGTCAGCATCTTGACCAGGGGTATCGCCAGATTGCCCGATCGCGTCGCGGCCTCGGCCAGTGCCGCCATGTCAAAGGAATCAGCCTTGCAGGCGGCCTCGATGGCTCCGACAGCAGAGGCCGGAATCACATCCGTGGCGGCCTCCGCGCGTGCCAGGGCTGCCTCGAAATCGAGCATGTTCTGCAGGGTCGAGCAATCATCGCAGACCGCGCGCATGGCGGCGCTCGACAGCATCGGTGCGAGCAGGGGGGAGAGGGAGGTGCTCATATTGCGCGCGACCTAATCACCATGGCCCGGCCGTGCCAATCCCCAACCCGGCTCACACGTCCTTTTGCAGTTGCGAATATGCATTGCACTTGACCGGCCGCCACCCTTTCCTTTGCCGCGTCCCTGCGTTACTTGATCAGCGCTATAAGTTACGCGATCCGGGAGGCACCCTCATGGCCATGACGATGAACGGCGAAGTCCAGCTTGCGGCGCCGCGCGAGGCCGTGTGGGCCAAGCTCAACGATCCCGAGGTGCTGAAGGCCTGCATCCCCGGCTGCGAGGAGCTCGAGAGGACCGAGGACGGCGGCTTTCGCGCGACGGCGAAAATGAAGGTCGGCCCGGTGTCGGCCCGCTTCAAGGGCAAGGTCACGCTTTCCGATCTCGATCCGCCGAACGGCTATAAGATCTCGGGTGAGGGCGAAGGCGGGGTCGCCGGCTTTGCCAAGGGTGGCGCCGTGGTCAAGCTGGCGGAGAAGGACGGCGGCACGCTGCTGTCCTACGAGGTCGAGGCGCAGATCGGCGGCAAGTTGGCGCAGCTCGGCCAACGCCTCATCAACGGCGCCGCCAAGAAGCTCGCCGACGAATTTTTTGCGAACTTCGCCAAGGCGGTACAGGGCTGAAGGTCAGCGCCTTCGGCATGGCGCCTTGCGCCCCGGGTGATGTTGCCCCGGGGCATAATGGCCCATATGATGGGTTGGAATAATTATAAGAACCGCTTCGACGGGACCCGTTGGGGCGCTGATAGAGAGTGCTTATGGCAAAAATCTCCCTCATCGTGAACGGCAATCCAGTTACGGCCAACGTCGATCCCCGCACCCTGCTGGTGCAGTTCCTGCGCGAGAATCTGCGCCTGACCGGCACCCATGTCGGCTGCGATACCTCGCAGTGCGGCGCCTGCGTCGTTCATGTCGACGGCAAGGCCGTAAAGTCCTGCACCACGCTGGCGGTGATGGCCGACGGCCATGAGGTCAAGACGATCGAGGGGCTGGCCGCGGACGGCGCGCCGTTGCATCCGATGCAGGAGGCCTTCCGCGAGCACCATGGCCTGCAGTGCGGCTTTTGCACGCCGGGCATGATCATGACCGCTATCGACATTGTCCATCGCAAGGGCAACGAGCTCGACGACCATACGATCCGGGAAGAGCTGGAAGGCAACCTCTGCCGCTGCACCGGCTACCAGAACATCGTCGCCTCGATCTCCGCCGGCGCCAAGGCGATGGCGAAATCCGATCTCGCCTAACGCGCGCAACGATCCCGCGATCAGGACATTCAGATGTACGAATTCAAATATCATCGCCCCGGGACCGTGCGGCAGGCCGCCAACCTCCTGGTGAAGAACGAAGACGCCAAGCTCATCGCCGGCGGCCACACGCTGATTCCCGTGATGAAGCAGCGCCTCGCGAGCCCCCCGCATCTCGTCGACCTCTCTCATATCGAGGGGCTCAACACGATCGAGATGAAGGGCCGTTCGCTGGTGATCGGCGCCACTGCAAAGCACGCCGAAGTCGCAAGCTCCGCGATCGTGGGTGAGGCCATTCCGGCGCTCGCAAATCTCGCCAGCCAGATCGGCGATCCCGCCGTACGTCACAAGGGCACGATCGGCGGCTCGCTCGCCAACAACGATCCGACCGCAGATTATCCAGCCGCCGTGCTGGCGCTGGGCGCCACCATCGTCACCAACAAGCGCCGCCTCAAGGCCGAGGAGTTTTTCCAAGGGCTGTTCTCGACCGCGCTGGAAGCCGACGAGATCATCACCAAGGTGATGTTCCCGCTGCCGAAGAAGGCGGCCTACATCAAGTTCCGCAACCAGGCCTCGCGCTATGCGCTGGTCGGCGTGTTCGTCGCGCGGCGTCCGTCGGACGTGCGGGTTGCCGTGACCGGTGCCGGCTCCGACGGCGTCTTCCGCGTCGAGGCGTTCGAGGAAGCCCTCAAGAAGCGCTTCGCCGCGAAAGCGCTCGACGGCATCGAGGTGCCGGCCGAGGGCCTCAACAGCGATATCCACGGCAGCGCCGAGTATCGCGCGCATCTCATTGGTGTGCTGACGCGGCGCGCCCTCGATGCCGCCAATGCCAAGGAGTGAGTCAACCTCACGCCTCGGCCAAACTTGTCCCGGTGAGGGCGTAGCGAGACTGGCTTTTTCATGACTTCAGCGACCCCGCCGGCATCAGTCGATGCGATGCTCGAACTCCTGACGTCGCGCGGCTATCTCGCCGAGCGGTCGCTGGCAACTGTGACGTATCTCTCGCTGCGCATGGGCCGGCCGCTGTTTCTGGAAGGCGAGGCCGGCGTCGGCAAGACTGAGATCGCCAAGGTTTTGTCGGCCGCGTTGGGGCGGAAGCTGATCCGCCTGCAATGCTACGAGGGTCTCGACGTCTCCTCCGCGGTCTACGAGTGGAATAGCGCCGCGCAGATGATCGCGATCCGGATGGCGGAAGCCGCCGGCGACACCGACCGCGACCAGTTGTCGAGCGACATCTTCGCCGACCGTTTCATGATCAAGCGGCCGCTGCTCCAGGCGCTCGAGCCCGACGTCGCAGGACCCCCGGTGCTGCTGATCGACGAACTCGACCGCGCCGACGAGGCGTTCGAGGCGTATCTGCTCGAAATTCTCAGCGACTTCCAGGTTACGATCCCCGAATTCGGCACCGTGAAGGCGCCACATCCGCCGATCGTCATCATCACCTCCAACCGCACGCGCGAGATTCACGACGCGCTGAAGCGGCGCTGTCTTTATCACTGGGTTGATTATCCCGCCGCGGAGCGCGAGCTCGCGATCGTCAAGTCGCGCGTGCCCGGCATCTCCGCGAAGCTGTCGCAGCAGGTCGTGCGCTTCGTCCAGGCTCTGCGTAACCAGGACTTCTACAAGTCGCCGGGTGTCGCCGAGACCATCGACTGGGCCACAGCGCTGTCCGAACTCGATGCCCGCTCGCTGACCCCGCAAGTGGTCGGCGACACGCTGGGCGCGTTGCTCAAGTATCAGGACGACATCACCCGCATGCAGGGCGACACCCTGCAGAAGGTGCTGAAGGAAGCGACGAGCGAGAACTGATCGCGCGTCGAATTGAGTTCGTCATTCCGGGGCGCGCGTAGCGCGAGCCCGGAATCCATAACCACGATCGGGAGTATGGATTCCGGGCTTGCGCCAAGAGGCGCGCCCCGGAATGACGACGGGATGGATACGAGACCATGGCCATCAACCACCTTGCCCCAGAGCAGACCGAGCAATTCGCCGACAACATCGTCGGCTTTGCCCGCGCGCTCCGCTCGGCCGGCATGCCGGTCGGTCCGGGCGCGGTCATCGATGCCATGAGCGCGCTGCAGGTGATCGACATCGGCAACCGCGCCGACGTCTTCACCACGCTGGAGGCGATCTTCGTCAAGCGTCATGAGCATGCGCTGATCTTCAAGCAGGCCTTCAATCTGTTCTTCCGCGCCTCGGAAGAATGGAAGCACATGCTGGACTCGGTGCCGCTGCCGGACGAGGCCAAGAAGAAGCCGCAGGCCGGCTCCCGCCGCGTGCAGGAGGCGATGTCACAGCCGCGCATGACAGAGACGCCGCAGCATCAGGAGCAGGATCTGCGGCTGTCGGTGTCCGACAGGGAAATCCTCCAGAAAAAGGATTTTGCGCAGATGAGCGCCGCGGAGATCGCCGAGGCGCTGCGTGCCGTCGAGCGGATGCGATTGCCACAGGCCGAACTCCTGACGCGCCGCCACCGGCCTGATGCGCGCGGGCTGCGTCTTGACCTGCGCCGCACGCTGCGCGCCTCCTTGCGAACCGGCGGCGACATCGTGGAAATCCATCGCCTCGGCCGGATCGAGAAGCCGGCGCCGATCGTGGCGCTGCTCGATATCTCGGGCTCGATGAGCGAGTACACCCGCCTGTTCCTGCATTTCCTCCATGCTATCGGCGATGCGCGCAAGCGCGTCTCGGTGTTCCTTTTCGGTACCCGGCTCACCAACGTCACCCGCGCGCTCCGCCAGCGCGATCCCGACGAGGCGCTGGCAAGCTGCTCGGCCTCGGTCGAGGACTGGGCCGGCGGCACCCGGATCTCGGCTTCGCTGCACAACTTCAACAAATTGTGGGCGCGGCGCGTGCTGAGCCAGGGCGCCATCGTGCTGCTGATATCGGACGGGCTGGAGCGGGAGGCGGACTCCAAGCTGGCTTTTGAGATGGACCGGCTGCACCGGTCATGCCGGAGGCTGATCTGGCTCAATCCGCTGCTGCGGTTCGGCGGCTTCGAGGCCAAGGCCCAGGGCATCAAAATGATGCTCCCGCACGTTGACGAATTCCGTCCGGTACATAATTTGAGCTCGATCCAGGAGCTGATTACGACGCTCTCGCGGCCGCTGCCGCCGCATCATCGCAACCTGATCCGTTCCGCAGCTTGAGAGGTTATGCCATGCTCGATCGCGACGAGGACATTCTGAAGGCCGCGGAGGACTGGCAGAAGGCCGGCCGCGGCGTCGCGCTCGCCACCGTGGTGGAGACCTGGGGCTCGGCGCCGCGCCCGGCGGGCTCGAGCCTTGTCATCAACGACGAGGGCACGTTCCTGGGCTCGGTCTCCGGCGGCTGCGTCGAGGGCGCCGTGGTCACCGAGGCGATGGACGTGATCCAGAGCGGTAAGCCGCGGATGCTGGAGTTCGGCGTCGCCGACGAGACCGCCTGGAATGTCGGGCTATCCTGCGGCGGCACCATCCGCGTCTTCGTCGAGAAGGTGGGTTAGCCGTGAAGCTCGAGATCCTGCACGAACTCAACGCCGAGCGCGCCGCGCGCCGCCCGGCAATCCTGGTGACCGACACCGAGAGCGGCGAACAGCGCCTGGTGAAGGCGAAGGATTTTGCAAAAGATCCCTTGCGTGCCGAACTCGAGAAGCAACTTCGCATGGGCAAGAGCGCCAGTGTCGAGGCCGGCGGCAAGAAGCTGTTCCTCAACGTCTATGCGCCGACCGCGAAGCTCGTCATCGTCGGCGCGGTCCATATCAGCCAGGCCTTGGCGCCGCTGGCGCGTTCGCTCGGCTACGACGTCACGGTCGTGGATCCGCGCACGGCTTTTGCGAGCCCCGAGCGCTTCCCCGACATTCCGCTGGTGGCCGAATGGCCGGACACCGCGCTGCCGCCGCTCAATGTCGATGCCTACACCGCCTTCGTCGCGGTGACGCACGATCCCAAGATCGACGATCCCGCACTGCTGCACGCCTTCGAGCGCGGCTGCTTCTATATCGGCGCGCTCGGCTCGCGGAAGACGCACGCCAAGCGCGGCGACCGGCTGCGGGCGCAGGGCGCCAAGGAAAGCGACATCGCGCGCATCCACGCGCCCATTGGCCTCGCGATCGGCGCGGTCTCCCCGTCCGAGATCGCGGTGTCGATCATGGCGGAGATCACAGCGGTGCTACGCCTGCCACCCAAAGAAAAAGAAGAGGCGGCATGAAGTTCGGCCCTGCGAGTCCCAAGGATGCAATCGGCGGAGTAACCGTCCACACGCTGCGCCAGGGACCGCTCGTGCTGAAGAAGGGGACGACGATCGGCGCCGCCGAGGTTGAGGCGCTGGAGCGCGCCGGAATCAAGGACATCGTCGTGGTGCGCATGGAGGCGGGCGACGTCTCCGAGGACGTTGCGGCCGCCGGCATCGCGCTGGCCGTCGGCGGCGAGGGCATCCATGTCGAGCGTGCTTTCACCGGCCGCGCAAATCTGTTTGCCGCACGTCCGGGCGTGCTGGTGATCGACCGCGCCGCGGTCGACCGCATCAACAGTATCGACGAGGCCATCACCTTTGCGACGCTCACCGCATGCAAGCCGGTGGTCGAAGGCGAGATGGTCGGCACCGTCAAGATCATCCCGTTCGGCGTCGAAAGCCGTTTGCGCGATGCCGCGGTGAGAGCCGCCGGCAGGAACGTGCTGAAGATCGCGCCTTACGTGATCAAGCGCGTCGGCGTGGTCTCGACGCTGCTGCCGGGCCTCTCCTCCAAGGTGATCGACAAGACGCTGCGCGTCACGTCGGAGCGGCTCGCGCCGGCCGGCGCTGGCATCATCGCCGAGCGTCGCGTGCCGCACGAGGAGCAGGCGCTTTCGGCCGCGATCAAGGAATTGCTCGGCCTCGGTGCCGAGCTCGTCATCGTGTTCGGCGCCTCCGCAATCGCCGATCGCCGCGACGTGATCCCGGCGGCCGTCACGGGGATCGGCGGCGAGATCGAGCATTTCGGCATGCCGGTCGATCCCGGCAATCTCCTGCTGATCGCCCGCGCCGGCGATGTCCCGGTGCTGGGCGCCCCGGGTTGCGCCCGCTCGCCGGTCGAGAATGGCTTCGACTGGGTCTTGATGCGGCTGCTCGCCGGCATCAAGGTGACGCGCGCCGAACTGATGGGCATGGGCGTGGGCGGCCTGCTGATGGAGATCGTCACGCGGCCGCAGCCCCGCGCGACGCCCGAGATCGAGGGCAACAGCCGGGTCGCGGCCATCGTGCTCGCGGCAGGTCGTTCGACCCGGATGGGAGGACCGAACAAGCTTTTGGCCGAGCTCGACGGCAAGAAGCTGGTGCGGATCGCGACCGAGCAGGCGCTGGCGTCGAAAGCATCCGAGGTGATCGTGGTCACCGGCCATCAGACCGAGCTGATCGAGCAGGCGTTGCAGGGCCTGAAGGTACGGTTTGTGAAGAATCCGGATTTCGCCGGCGGGATCGCCAGCTCGGTCAAATCAGGCATTGCTGCCGTCCCCGACACTTGCGACGGCGCCGTGGTGTGCCTAGGCGACATGCCGCTGATCGATGCCGGCCTGATCGACCGTCTCATCGACGGCTTTGCGCCAGATCGCGGCAATCTCATCGTCGTGCCCGTGAGCGAGGGCCGCCGCGGCAATCCCGTGCTATGGTCGCGCCGCTTCTTCAAGGAGCTGATGACGCTCGACGGCGACGTCGGCGCCCGCCATCTGATCGCCAAGCACACCGAGGCCGTGGCCGAAGTGCCGGTCGATGGCGAGAGCGCCTTCCTCGACATCGACACGCCGCAGGCGCTGGAGGCGGCCCGAGGCGGATGACGCTGCCGCAGGATGGGCAAAGGCGCACAGCGTCGTGCCCACCATCCCTCCGAATTGCAGTCTGGACTTGTGGGCACGCTTCGCTTTGCCCACCCTACGGCACCTCCCGATCGTTCGATTTCAACCGCTCGTTCACCAACTGGAAACGGTCCCGCGCTTAGAGTTCCTCCACCTGCCTTGGGGGGAGGGGATTTTCCATGTCTTCGAACGCCGTCGCGCGCCGTTGCGCGATGTTTTGCTTTGTCCTTTCGATTGCCGTCACGGGCGCCCGCTACATCACCGAAGCCCACGCCGCCGGCGCGATTGCAGTCGGCAAGTGCGGCGCTTATGGCCAGGCTTTTGATTACGGCCACGAGCACGAAGCGCGTGCCGCGGCGCAGAAGCAGTGCAAGGGCGATTGCACGACCGTGACGATGAAGCGCGCCTGCGCCGCGATGTCGGTCGATCTCGCCAACCCCTGCGGCGCGTATGGCTATGCGGTCAAGCCGAAGATCTCTGCCTCGCTCAATGCCGCCACGCGCGAATGCTACAAATACGGCGGCAAGGAATGCGTGATCCGCGCCTGGGCCTGCGACGCCAAGGGTTGATTTTTCGAGTGCTGATTCGTCTTGCCGTCATTCCAGGGCGATGCGTAGCATCCAATCCGGAATGACAATCGAGGAACCACATGCAATTCGATACCAAGATCGCGGTCGTGATCCGTACCGATCTTCAAGCCTGGCAAAAGCTCAACGTCGCGTCCTTCCTCACCAGCGGCATCGCCGCGGCTTTTCCCGAATGCATCGGCGAAGCCTATGAAGACGCATCAGCCACGAAATATCATGCCCTGATCGGACAGCCGATCCTGATCTACGGCGCCGACGGTCCGGCGTTGTCGCGTGCGCTGGACCGCGCGCTGGCGCGCAACGTCAAGCCGGCGGTCTATACCGAGGACATGTTCAGCACCACGCACGACGCGGCCAATCGCGAGGCGGTGCGGGCGGTAGCGCGCGCGGACCTCAATCTCGTCGGCATCGCGATGCGCGCCGAGCGCAAGGTGATCGACAAGATCGTTGACGGCCTGAAGTTTCATAGCTGACACGCCGGCATCCGCACGTCGTCATCGTCGTGTCATGATGGGGCCGGCTTGCGCAAACTTTGTGCTGTTTGACCCCCATCAAAGGCGTGGAGGGCGTCGTCGCTATTCTGCTCCAAAGTCACAGGAGCAGACCGATGCCGACCATGAAAGCCGCAATCGTCAAGCAATTCGGCAAGCCGCTCGTGATCGAGGACGTGCCGGTGCCGCAGCCTGGTCCCGGCGAGATTCTGGTCAAGGTGAAGGCCTGCGGCGTCTGTCACACCGATCTGCATGCAGCCTCCGGCGACTGGCCGGTGAAGCCGGTACCGCCCTTCATTCCCGGCCACGAGGCAGCCGGCATCGTCGCCGCGCTCGGGACGGGCGTGAAGAATTTGAAAGTCGGAGATGCCGTCGGAGTTGCCTGGCTGCACGACGCCTGCATGTCTTGCGAATATTGCGAGACCGGCTGGGAGACGCTGTGCGAGCACCAGCACAATACCGGCTACAGCGTGAACGGCGGCTTCGCCGAATATGTCATTGCCTCGGCCGCCTTCGCTGCAAAGCTGCCGGCGACGGTCGACTTCGCCACCATCGCGCCCATCCTGTGCGCCGGTGTCACCACCTATAAGGGACTGAAGGAGACTGAGGCGAGGCCCGGCGAGTGGGTCGTGATCTCAGGCGTCGGCGGGCTTGGCCATGTCGCGATCCAGTACGCCAAGGCGATGGGGCTCAAGGTCGCGGCGATCGACATCGCCGGGGACAAGCTGGAACTGGCGCGCGATACCGGCGCCGATCTCGCGGTCAACGCGCTCGAAGCCGGCGCCGTCGACAAGGTTCTTGCGGCAACCGGCGGCGGGGCCCACGGCGTGCTGGTGACGGCGGTCTCGACCGCCGCGTTCGCGCAGGCGCTGAAGATGGTTCGCCGCAAGGGCACCGTCAGCCTCGTCGGCCTGCCGCCGGGCGAATTCCCGACGCCGATCTTCGACGTCGTGCTCAAGCGCATCACCGTGCGCGGCTCGATCGTCGGCACGCGGCGTGACCTCGACGAAGCCATCGCATTCGCGACCGACGGCAAGGTGAAGGCCGAGGTGACGAAGGTGCCGCTCGCGCAGATCAACGACGTCTTCGACCGGATGAAGGCCGGCAAGATTGATGGCCGTATGGTGCTTGATTTCGGCTAGCGCCTCATCCGGGCGGCATGCCTTCGAACTTGATAAGGTCGGGATCGAGGTGGTCCCAGCCGTGGCCGCGCGCGGCGTAAGTGACAGCCTGCGGCCTGTAACGTGCGGGCTCGTCGAGGCTTGCGGCGCGGATGGTGAAGATGTCGGGCATCGCCGCGAAGGTCAGGTAAACCGCGACGCCGCATTGCGGGCAGAAGCCGCGCGTCTTCACATTGCCGCTGTCGCCGACCATGTCCCAAAGCCTGGTCTCGCCAGTGACCGTGACGCCGGCCCGCGCGAACGTCGCGTACGAGCCGTGGCCACTGCCGCTTTCCCGCTGACAGTCTCGGCACTGACAATGATTGGTGAAGAAGGGCTCGCCGGCAATCGAATAGCGGATCGCGCCGCAGGCGCAGCCGCCGGTATAGGGCTTGTCCATCGCGATGCCTCACTTGTCTTCGCCGGAGACGGCATCGAGCCGTCGCAGCACCTTGACCCAGCCGTCGCTCATGTTGCGATAAGCCGTGTCGTTCGTCGGCGTCATGAAGCCGGAATGCACCACGCGCACGCGCGTCCCGGCTTCGACCGGCGTGAGCGACCAGGTGACGACGGTGTCGAGCGCCGAGCCGTAGCCGGTATTGCAGTCGTCGCCGCCCTTCCAGGCATAGGCGAAACGTTGGTTCGGCACGACCTCCAGCACGCGGCAATAAATCGTGCCATCCCACGCGCCGGCCGGATTGGTCTTGAAGGTGAAGGTATTGCCTTCGACGGCCTCGAAACCGGTCGGCGGCATCAGCCAGCGCGCAATCAATTGGGCGCTGGTCAGCGCCTTCCAGATCGTCGCGGCGGCGTGAGGGAAGACCTCGTCGATGACGATGTCCTGGGTCTGGAGTTTGGAGGCCACGGCACTCACGGATCGATCTCCTTCAAGAGGTCACGCAGATTCTGGAAACGCTCGCGCCAGAACACGCCGTAATGGTCCATCCAGGTGACCAGCGGTTCGAGCCCCTGCGGCGCGGCGCGATAATAGACGTTGCGGCCCTCGGCGCGCTCCGCGACGAGGCCCGCCTGTTTCAGCGACTTCAGGTGCTGCGAGATCGCGCCCTGGGTCACGCCGCTGCCGCGCGTCAACTCGGCGACGGTGATTTCCTTGCTCTCGAATACGCGCTCGAACACGGCCCGCCGGGTCGGATCGGCGAGGGCGCGCATCACGGTGGTGACGGGATTTGAAGCGGCTTCAATCATGCCATTCAATTAGCTAATACTAATATATTAGTCAAGACTAATTCGATCTTTCGGTCCATGGACTCCAGGCTTGATGTTGACTGACTGTTCAGTCAGTATTGACCCATGAGAAAGCCAACCAAATTGACCAATGAGTCTGCCCAGAGCGCGAAGCCTCCCCAGGAAGATGTGCCTGCATCGAATCGGGCTACGCGCGCGCAGGAGCGGCGCGCGGCGATCGTGGACGCTGCAATGGAGGAGTTTATCGCCCGCGGATTTGCCGCAACGCGGCTCGACGACATCGCCAAGCGTGCCGGCGTCGCCAAGGGCACCATCTACCTGCACTTCAAAGACAAGGAATCGATGTTCGAAGAGCTGGTGCGCATCGTCATCGTGCCCGTTGTAACGAAGTTGACTGCGCTGCCGCCGCCGACGGGATCGGTGCGGGAGCTCGTCGAGGCTTTTGCCGGCAATTTCTTGAAAGAAGTCATCGGCACCAGGCGCGGCGATTTGGTTCGGCTGATCGTGGCGGAGGGGCCGCGCTTTCCCGCCGTCGCCGACTTCTACTACCGCGAGGTCGTCTCGCGCGGGATCGCCGCCATGCGCGCGCTGATCGAGCTGGGCATCGCCCGTGGCGAGATCCGGGAGAAGGACCTCGCGCGCTATCCGCAGATCCTGGTCGCCCCCGCAATGATCGCGGTGATCTGGCAAAGCCTGTTTGCGCGGCACGCGCCGCTCGACGCGCAGGAGATGCTGCGCGTCCATCTCGATTTGATTTTTGGCGAACGGAGGACGACATGAGGTCGTCGCGGCTATTCTCTCTAGGTGCATTGGCGCTCGTGTTCGCAGCCGGCCTTGCCGGCTGCAACGACAAGCGCGATCCCGGCTTTCAGGGCTGGGTCGAAGCCGACATGATTTTCGTCAGCCCTGATGAAGCCGGCCGGGTCACGAAGCTCAATGTCCGCGAGGGTGATGAAGTCAAGGTTGGCGATGCCCTCTATTCCGTCGACGACGATCTCCAGCTCGCCGATCTCAACCAGCAGAAGGCGACGCTTGCCAACGCGCAGCAGACCTACGATCGCGCGGCCTCGCTGAGCAAGACCGGCTCGGGCACGCAGGCCAATCTCGACTCCGCGGTGTCCGCCTTGCGCGTCGCGGAAGCGCGGGTGGCGACGTCGGAAACCCGAATGGCGCGGCGCAAGGGCTTTGCGCCCGTCGCTGGCACCATCCAGCAGATCTATTTCCGCGAGGGCGAGATGGTGGCGGCGCAGCGTCCGGTGCTGTCGATCATGCCGCCCGGCAACATGAAGCTGCGCTTCTTCGTCCCGGAGACCGCGCTGCCGAAGCTTGCGATCGGCGATACGGTGCGGGTCTCCTGCGACAACTGCGCGGCCGATCTGACCGCAAAGATCTACTTCATCGCGACGTCGGCCGAATATACCCCGCCTGTCATCTACAGCCTCGATGAGCGCAGCAAGCTGGTCTATCTGATCCAGGCGCGGCCCTCGCGCCCCGACGCGCTACGGGTTGGACAACCGATCGACGTCTATCTCAATCCGAAGACCCCAGTGGCGGACAAGCGATGAACGGCGACAACGGCATCGCAATCGACGTCAAGGGCCTGACCAAATCGTTCGGCGGCCGCGAGGTCGTGCACGATCTATCGATGCAGGTGAAGCGCGGCTCGATCTACGGCTTCCTTGGCCCCAACGGCTCGGGCAAGACCACGACCATCCGTATCCTCTGTGGGCTGCTCACGCCCGACAGCGGTGAGGGCACCTGTCTCGGCTACGACATTTTGCGCGACGCCGAAAAGATCAAGCGGCAGGTCGGCTACATGACCCAGCGCTTCAGCCTGTACCAGGATCTCTCGGTGCGCGAGAACCTCGAATTCGTCGCGCGCCTCTACGGTCTCGCCGACGCGCGCGGCGCCGCGCGCGACATGATCAAGCGAATCGGGCTCTCAGGGCGCGAGGAGCAACTGGCGGGTGAACTCTCCGGCGGCTGGAAGCAACGGCTGGCGCTGGGGGCCTGTACGCTCCCCAATCCGCAATTGCTGCTGCTGGACGAGCCCACTGCCGGCGTCGATCCCAAGGCGCGGCGCGACTTTTGGAACGAGATCCACGCACTTGCGGCCGACGGCCTCACCGTATTGGTCTCTACCCATTACATGGACGAAGCCGAGCGCTGCCATGAGATCGCCTACATCGCCTACGGCCATCTGCTCGCGCACGGCACGGTCGAGCAGGTGATCGCGAAATCCGCGCTGACGACCTACACCGTGACGGGCGAGGGGCTGAACGAGCTCTCCGCCGGGCTCACGGGCAAGCCCGGGATCGACATGGTGGCGCCGTTCGGTACCTCGCTCCACGTTTCCGGCCGCGACGTAGCCGCGCTCGAAGCCAGCATCGCGCCGTGGCGGGAAAAAAGCGGCTTGCACTGGCACCAATCGTCGCCATCGCTGGAAGACGTGTTCATCGAACTGATGGGGCGCTCCAAGGACAATTTCCAATGAGTGCCGTCGACCATCCCGCGCCGCGCCGCGACATCCGTGAGCGCTTCGGTTTCCTGCGGCGCTCTTATGCGATGCTGATCAAGGAATTCATCCAGCTCAAGCGCGACCGCGTGTCGTTCGCGATGATCGTGATGCTGCCGGTGATGCAGCTGATGCTGTTCGGCTACGCCATCAACACCACGCCGCACCATCTGCCGAGCGCGGTGCTGCTGCAGGAGGACTCCGATCTCGCCCGCTCGATCCTGAAGGCTCTCGAGAACACGGCTTATTTCCGCTTCCTTTACGAAGTCCATGACGTCGAGGATTTCGACAACCTCCTGAAATCCGGCAAGGTCCTGTTCGGCGTGGAGATCCCGCGCGGCTTCGAGCGCGCGGTGCGGCGTGGTGACAGGCCGGCGCTGCTGGTCGCTGCCGACGCGACCGATCCGGTGGCGGCCAGTGCGGCGATCGGTTCGCTCGGCATGATCGTGCAGACTGCGCTCAAGCACGATCTCTATATCGGCGATCCCCCGGAGATGCCGTTCGAGATCCGCGCGCACGCCCGTTACAATCCGGCCGCATCCTCAAGCCTCAACATCGTGCCAGGTCTCGTCGGCACCATCCTCACCATGACGATGCTGATCTTCACCGCGCTGTCGGTCACGCGCGAGGTCGAGCGCGGCACCATGGAGAGCCTGCTCTCGATGCCGATCAAGCCCGTCGAGGTGATGTTCGGCAAGATCGTTCCTTACGTGCTGGTCGGCTTCCTGCAGGCCTTCCTCATCATCGGCATCGGCGTCGGCCTGTTCGGCGTTCCCGTGCTCGGCAGTCTGTTCCTGCTGGCACTGCTCTCGACCCTGTTCATCACCACCAATTTGTCGATCGGCTACACGATCTCGACCGTGGTGCAGAACCAGCTCCAGGCCATGCAGATGTCGATGATGTTCTTCCTGCCGAGCATTCTGCTGTCCGGCTTCATGTTCCCGTTCGCGGGCATGCCGACCTGGGCGCAATATGTCGGCGAATGCCTGCCGCTGACCCACTATCTGCGCATTGTCCGCGCCATCATGCTGAAGGGGGCGAGCATGCAGAATTTGCACTTCGACACGCTGGCGCTGGCGGCCCTGATGGGGCTCGCCATGACCATCGCCGTGACCCGCTTCCGCCGCACCCTGGATTGAGGCACAATGCTTCCGGAATCGAGGGGCAAATGGTCAGGTTTGCGAGTAGGAAGACGCGGCACCATGCCGTGCTGTCGGAGGATTTCGAGCGCGAGTTGACACGGGAGGTGTTGCGCACCGAGCTCTTGCGGGTGCGGGCACTGATCCTGACGGGCTGCATCATGATGCTGCTGCTCACCTCGATCTATCTGATCGACCCCGGCGTGGTGAACCGGGTATGGCGCGGATCGGACGGAATTATCGCGGTCTATGCTCTGCTTGCCGGTTTCATTCTGTTCGAGGTCTGGGTTCATACCCAGATCAGAAAGAATTTGCGGCTCGGTCGCGACGTACCCGTCGCCAGGCGCTACATCGGCACGCTGATCGAGACGTCACTGCCGACCGTGATCCTGATCCTGCAAACCCGCACCATGGGCGCAAGCCAGGCGCTCGGTTTCGCCGTGCCGCTCATGTACTTCATCTTCGTCATCCTTTCGACCCTGCGGCTCGATTTCTGGCTCTCTGCATTCACCGGTTTTGTGGCTGCAGCCGGGCTTCTCTCCGTCGCGCTGTACTACAATTCGGCGGACGAGGCCGGCGATCCCCTGGTGTATTTCCACGCCGTGCGCAGCGTCGTCATCCTGATCTGCGGTGTGCTGGCGGGCGCCGTCGGCGCGCAACTGCGCCGCCAGTTTGCCGCGAGCATCGCGGCGGCCAACGCACGCGACCAGGTGACGAACCTGTTCGGCCAGCACGTCTCTCCGCAAGTGGTGGAGCGCCTGATGGCGGCGGGCACCAGCGGGGGCGGCGATGTTCGCCGCGTCGCGGTGATGTTCGTCGATTTTCGCGGCTTCACGGCAGGGGCGCAGTCCCGCACTCCGCAGGAGGTGGTCGACCGGCTCGACGGCGCCTTTGCAGTGCTGGTGGACATTCTCGACCGTCAGGGCGGCATCGTGAACAAATTCCTGGGCGATGGCTTTCTTGCCTTGTTCGGTGCGCCGCTGGAGGCGTCAGACGCGGCGCAGCGCGCCGTCGCCGCCGGCCGCGAGATGCTGAGGGCGATGGACCGCATCAACGCGCAGACGAGCTGGCCGCTTCGCATCGGTATCGGCATTCATTTCGGCGAGGTCGTCGCCGGCAATATCGGCTCGCCCCGGCGCAAGGAATACACCGTGATCGGTGACACCGTGAATTTCGCTTCCCGTCTGGAGGCACTCAACAAGGAGTTCGGTTCGCAGCTCCTGATTTCCGCGACGGTGCGCGAGGCGCTGGGCAACGACGGTGACGATGCCGTTGCGCTCGGCGAAGTCGAGGTGCGCGGCTATGAGCAGAAGGTGCCGGTGTTTCAGCTCGGATAGGGCGCCAACACGTTGTGGCACGCAGGTCATCATGCATCGGCGATTGCTCCGATTGCTCCGAATTTTGGGGCATGACGAGTGATGTTTTCGGCTTGTAGACTGCGCGCGATGCGGCCGGTCGTGGCCGCGACTTGCATGAGGAAGAAACGATGCAGCGGCGCTACATCACCGTCGACGTGTTCACCGATCGCGCCTTCGGCGGCAACCAGCTCGCCGTGGTGCTCGACGCCGGCGGGCTTTCGACGGCGCAGATGCAGGCGGTCGCGACCGAGTTCAACTATTCCGAGACAACCTTCGTGCTCCCGCCGCGCGACAAGGCCAATGATGCCGCGGTGCGCATCTTCACGCCGGTGCGGGAGCTTCCCTTTGCCGGCCATCCGAATGTCGGTACCGCCTTCGTGCTGGCGAGTATCGGCAGTGAATCGAAGCCGCGTTTGCTGTTCGAGGAGAAGGCGGGTCTCGTGCCGGTCGAGATTCGCCGGGAGCAAGGCAGGGTGGTCAGCACCGAATTGACCGCTCCGCAGCCGCTGTCGCGACTGGCGGACGTTTCCACCGCCGACGTTGCGGCCTGCATCTCATTGACGGCCGATGACATCAGGACCGATCGCCACGCGCCGCAGGTCGTTGGCGTTGGCACGCCTTTTCTGGTGGCGGAGCTGCATTCGCGCGATGCGTTGAAGCGGGCAAGGCCAGATGCGGCCGCCTTCGGCAGGGTGCTCCCGCGCGACGGTGCGTTCTCCGTGTGGTTCTATACGCGGGAGGTTGGCGCAGCGGAGGCGCCTTGCGATCTCCAGGCGCGGATGTTCATGCGCGGCTCCAGCGGTTTCGCCGAGGACCCCGCCACCGGCAGCGCCACGGTTGCCGCGGCTGCACTGTTCGCCGGCCTCGATCCCGTGCGAGATGGCGAACTCAAGCTCACGGTCGGCCAGGGCTTTGACATGGGCCGGCCGAGCATTCTGTTGACGCGCGTGCGCAAGCAGGATGGTAAGGTCGTCTCGGCGCATGTCGGTGGGCAATGCGTGCAGATGATGGAGGGGACGTTTCGGCTGGCGGGCGAGGGCTGAGCTCCATTCATCGTCATGCCAGGGCTTATCCCGGGCATCCACGTGTTGGCCACAGGGAAGAAGAACGCGGATGGCCGGGACAGGCCCGGCCATGACGAAGAATTCTGTCAGACCTGCCGCCCAACCAAATTCCGCACCGTAACGGCATCGCGGTCCTCGATGATCTCCGCAATTATCTGGCGGTGGCAATGGGTGTGGTCGCGCTCGTAGCAGAGCAGGCATACGGGGCCAGCCTTCTTCACCAGCGCCGAGAGCTCGTCCATGGCCTCTTTGGTTTCCGGTGCCTTCAGGTGCTTCGAGAAGATCTTCTCCAGCAAATCATATTGGCCGCTGCGCGCAGCGAGGCGACCTTCCTTCGGCGTGCCCAGCGCAGCGAGGTGGACATAGGCGATGCCGCGTTCGTCGAGGCCTGCCGACAGCTGCTTCTTTGAAAATCCCGGCCGCCGTGACGACGTCACCGCGCGCACGTCGACCACGAGCTTGACGCCGGCCCGTTCCAGTTCGTCCAGCACCGCCTTGGGCGGCGTCTGCTCATAGCCGATGGTGAACAGCTTGTTCGCCTTTGCCATGGCCCACCTCAGCTCACCCTTGCGATCAATTCCATGGCGCCGGCGGGGGCGCGCACCTTGCCTTCGTGGATGACATAGGCGAACACGTCGCGCGGCTCTTTCTTCGGCTTGGCCTTGTCGACTTTGGGCAGGTCGTTCGGTTCACCGCCGGAAGCCCAGGCCTGCAGGCGTTCGGCCCAGGCATCGAGCTGCTTCGGCGGGTAGCAGGTCTTGATCTCGTCATTGCCCTTCTGCAGCCGGGCATAGACGAAATCGCCGGCGACATCGGCGATCGCCGGATATTTGCCGTGTTCGGCGAACACGACAGGTGTCTCGAATTCCCGGATCAGCGCCACGAAGTCCGGCGTGCAGAAGCTGTCGTGGCGGACCTCGACGACATGGCGCAATGCGCGTCCCTCTAGCTTGCGCGGCAACAACTCGAGGAACTTGCCGAAATCGGCGCCGTCGAATTTCTTGGTCGGCGCAAACTGCCACAGCACCGGCCCGAGATGGTCGCCGAGTTCCAGCACGCCGGAATCATAGAACCGCTTGATGGAATCGCCTGCTTCCGCCAGCACCCGCCGGTTGGTCGCGAAGCGCGGTCCCTTCACCGAGAACACGAAGCCGTCGGGCACTTCGCTCGCCCATTTGCGAAAGCTCTCCGGCTTTTGCGAGCCGTAATAGGTGCCGTTGATCTCGATCGACGTCAGTTTCGAAGCGGCATAGGACAGCTCCTTCGCCTGCGTCAGCTTCTCCGGATAGAACACCCCGCGCCAGGGCTCGAAGGTCCAGCCGCCGACGCCGATGAAGATGTTGCCTGATTTCTTGGACGCGGTTTTTGCTTTGGCCACGGAGGGATCTCGCATCGACGTGGAGGGATGCGTTATCCTAATCAAACCAGTTGTGATTGGCCAGTTGCTGCGTCCGGTCTAAGGTCACCCTGTGATCTGCGATAAGGGAGAAAAAGATGCGGATGCTGATGCTGGGAGCGGCGCTCGTCGTGATGACATCTGCTGCCATGATTTCTCCGATCATGGCGGATGATGACGATACGAAAGGCGCGCAGAAGCTCGCCATGCAGGGCCGCGACGATTATTGGCACTGCCTGGCGCGGGAATATTCGCGCGACACCAATCAGGGAATGTCGCAACAGGATTTTGGCCGCTCGGTCGCGGGCGCTTGTCCTTCGGAGCGGCAATATTATCGGGTGGCACTGCTCGACTATCTCACCACGCAATATCCCAATATCGATGCCGGCGCCCATCTTGCCACCGCCAACAGGGCGGTGGAGGCCGCGCAGAAGGACATCGTGACGGCCTTCGTCAAGCAGAGGCCGCCGGCGAAATAGCGTGTGGCGAGCACGGCAGACGCCGCCGGCGCCTCATTCGGCGCCCCGGAGCCCTTCCGGCTCAGCGCGCATCCGTGATAACAGGAGGCCTATCTTGAGCGGGGATGGTTTTCCATGGCGTCTGAGTCGGTAGGGGGCATTTTGGGCGCGATCGTTGCCGCGGTCGTACTTGCGGTCGCCGTCGTGTTCGGGCCGATCGGCCAGTACGGCAAGCCGCCCAAACCGGCGAAAGTCGAGCCGGCCCCCGCTGCGGCACCCGCAGCCCCTGCCGCGCCCGCGCCGCGCGGGCCGATCATCCGCGAAGTGCCGAACCAATAGGGCACAAAAATCGTCGTTTTCGCCCCTTGCGAAGCGATCTTGTCATTCCCATCTAGCCTTTAACGGCGACGTTGAGCGAAAACTCCGGCGCTGGAACGACCTTGGAATAGCTCAAGGCTTGCGCCGGATGTACGCGCAGCCCGCCATTCCGGGGTCGTTGGCATTTTAGGGCCCCTTTTGGGCTATTTCCCAGAGACCCACCGGCTTGGCAGCGCAGGACGCGGCGGATATACGCTGCCGTCATGAATGAAGCGATCAGACCGAACTCCGACACTCCGCTGCAGGCTCTTGAGGGGCCGGAACTGTCGGTCATCGTCCCGACCTTCAACGAGCGCGACAATGTCGCTGTGCTGTACCGGCGGCTGGAGGCGACACTCGGCAGCGTCGCCTGGGAGGTCGTGTTCGTCGACGACAATTCGCCCGACGGCACCTGGGACGTCGTGCGCGCGCTGGCGCAGCAGGACAGCCGCGTGCGCTGTATCCGCCGCATCGGCCGTCGCGGCCTGTCCGGCGCCTGCATCGAGGGCATCCTGGCGTCCAGCGCCCCCTATGTGGCCGTGATCGATGCCGATCTCCAGCACGACGAGACGCAACTGCCGAAGATGCTGTTGTTGCTTGCGAGCGACGAGGCCGACCTCGTGGTCGGCAGCCGCTACATCGAAGGCTACAAGACCGAAGGCTTCAACAAGCAGCGCGCCGGCGCCAGCGCGCTGGCGACGGAATTCGCCAGGAAGATGCTGCGGGTCGAGATCGCCGATCCCATGAGCGGCTTCTTCATGATCCGCCGCGATCGTTTCGAGCAGCTTGCGCCGAAGCTTTCCGTGCACGGCTTCAAGATCCTGCTCGACGTCGTCGCGACCGCGCACGGCAGCTTGCGGGCGGTCGAGGTACCCTACACGTTCGGCGCCCGCCAGCACGGCGAGAGCAAGCTCGATTCCATGGTCGCGCTCGACTTCCTCGGCCTCGTGCTGGCCAAACTGAGCAACGACATCGTCTCGCTGCGCTTCATCCTGTTCGCGATGGTCGGCGGCATCGGCCTCGTGGTGCATCTCACCACGCTGTTCATCGGACTTCAGCTGTTCAAGGTGCCGTTCGCGGAAGCGCAGGCCGCAGGCGCCATCGTCGCCATGACCAGCAATTTTATCCTCAACAACTTCCTCACCTATCGTGACCAGCGGCTGAAGGGCTTTGCGCTGCTGCGTGGCCTCATCGCGTTCTACATCGTGTGCAGCGTCGGCCTGCTCGCCAATGTCGGCGTCGCCTTCTCGGTCTATGACCAGGAACCGATCTGGTGGCTGGCCGGCATGGCCGGTGCGCTGATGGGCGTGGTGTGGAACTACGCGATGTCAGGCCTGTTCGTCTGGCGCAAGAAATAGCGCGAGATGGGCGGGGCTGACGCGCGGATCGTCCGCAACACCGCGCTGCTGATTCTGGCGCTTGTGGCGTTACGGCTGGTTGCGGCCGCGTTCACTCCGATCACTTTCGACGAAGCCTATTACTGGATGTGGTCGAACAACCTCGCCGGGGGTTATTACGACCATCCGCCGATGGTCGCCTATGTGATCCGCGCCGGCACCATAATCGCCGGGAATACCGAACTCGGTGTCCGCCTCGTTTCGGTCCTGCTGGCGCTGCCGATGAGCTATGCGGTCTATCGCTCCGCTGCGATCCTGTTCGGGGGCGCGCGCGTGGCGGCGACCAGCGCGATCCTGCTCAACGTCACCATGATGGCCTCCGTCGGCACGCTGATCGTGACGCCGGATGCGCCGCTTCTGGTCGCATCCAGCTTCGTGCTGTTCTTCCTCGCAAAAGTATTGGAGACCGGCCGCGGCGTCTGGTGGCTCGCGGTCGGTGCGGCCGTCGGGGCGGCGCTGCTGTCGAAATACACGGCGATGTTCTTTGGCGCCGGGATTCTGATCTGGCTCGCTTGCGTGCCGAAGCTGCGCCGCTGGTTTGTCTCGCCGTGGCCCTATCTCGGCGGCTTCGTTGCGCTGGCGCTGTTCTCGCCGGTGATCCTCTGGAATGCGGATCACCAATGGGTCTCGTTCGCAAAGCAGCTCGGGCGCGCGAAAATCGAGGACTTCCGTCCCGTCTTCATTGCCGAACTGATCCCGACCCAGATCGCATTCGCGACCCCGCTGGTCTTCATCCTCGGTGCGATGGGCCTGCACGCGCTGACCTGGCAGCGCGCCGGCGCACTGGCCTCGCGCGTGCTGATCGAGGCGATGTTCTGGACCATCGTCGCCTATTTCGTCTGGCATTCGCTGCATGCGCGCGTCGAGGCCAACTGGTTCGCCCCGGTCTATCCGCCCTTCGTTGTTGCCGCTGCGGCTGCCGCCAACCTCGCGCAGTGGAAGCCGCGCGCGCGGCGCCTGGTGGATTTCTGCCTGCGCTGGGCCGCGCCTGTCGGCATCGTGATGTTTGCGGCGCTGATCGTCCAAGCCAACACCGGCTGGCTCTCGGGATATCGCCGCGATGCCACCGTGCGCAGCGTCGGCGTTGGCTGGCGCGAGCTCGCCGCGGGAATCGAAGCAATGCGCGTACGCTACGGCGCGACGTGCGTGCTCGCGCAGGACTATGGCACCACGGGATGGCTCGCCTTCTACTTGCCATCAGGCACCTGCGTGGTGCAGCAGAACCAGCGCATCCGCTGGGTCAACATGGGCGAGCCCGATGCAAAGTTGCTGGCAGGCAAGCTGCTCTATGTCGATGAGCTGCGGCCAGATGGTCATCCCGTCCTCAACGACCTCTTTGCGAAGGTCACGCAGGTCGCGCAATTGCAGCGCAAGCGCGGCCCGCTCGTGGTCGAGACCTACAGCGTCGATCTGCTGGAGGACGCCAAGGGCGACGTGCTGGACCGTTCGCCGCCGCCGGAAGCAAGGTAGTAGCGGCCCTAATCGATCATCTCGGCCCTGGCCGCAGGCTGGCTCGGCCCGTCCCGGTCGCGCCAGAACCACACGGTCACGACGCCGGAGCGGCCACGGATCCGGGCGAGCAGGGGGCCCGACAGGACGCCGTCGGGAGACCCGTGGAAGTCGGCCGTGTCCAGCAGCGTATTGCTCAGGGCGAGCCGTGAATCGTTCTGGACGGCGACTTCCATCAGCCGGCTCGCGACGTTGACGGTGTCGCCGGTCGCGGTGATGTGCTGATGGCTTTCGCCGAGGCGGGAGGCGACGATCTCGCCGAAATGCGCGCCGATCTTGAAGCCGAGCTGACCGCCGATCGCTGACGGCAGCGAGGCGATCCAGTGTTCGACACCTCGATGCAGGTCGATGGCGCATTTGAGGGCGCGCGCGGCATCATCGGGCATCGCACCCGGCAGACCGAACAGAAACATGGCGCCGTCGCCGAGAAAGCCGGTGATCATTCCGCCGCAAGCGACCGCGACCTTGTCGATCAGCGCGTGAAACGCCTGCAGGATTTCTTGAAGCGCGTCGGGATCGATCCGTTCGCTCAACGACGTGAAACCGGAGAGATCGATGAAGACGATTGCGGCGTCCTGCCGGACCGGTTTGGACAGGAAGTTCGGATCGCGCGCCAGCCATTCCTGCACGGCCGGTGCCTGGAATTGCGCGAGAGACCTGCTCTTGGCGGCGAGATATTGCGTACGGCGGCCTCCGGCCCACAGCTGCACGCCGGCAAAGATCGCAACCGGCGGCACCGCGGCGGCGAGTGTGGTTGCTGCATTCAGCCAGACGCCATGCGTGAACGCGAACGCATTGAGACCGGCCCAGGCGATCATCACAACGGCCGCGGCCATGATGCCGAGTGCGCTGCGCCGCCACGCCAGCAGGCCGACCAGCAGCATCGGCAGCAGGATGGCAGCGAGCGCGTCGGCGATACGGACCCTGCGGTCGCGCACGATGCCGTCGCCGGCGACCAGATGAGTGATCGCGGTCGAGACAACCTCGACGCCGGGCATCAGGGAATCGAACGGCGTGGGATAGAAATCGCCGCCGCCCGCGACCGCGGCGCCGATCACGACGATCCGGTTCTCGATCGCCGCGCGATCGAGCGTGCCGTCGAAAATGCTCTGCGCGCTCACGGTGCGGATGGTGCGGCGCGGGCCGTAATAGGTGATCGGCAGCGCGAAGTCGGTGTCGGTGGGCACGACGCGGTCGCCGAGCATGAGATGATCCGGCGCGATCGTCAGCGGCTTGTCGAGCGCGCGCGTCGCCACCCGCAGCGGGAACGACAGTTCGACCTTGTCGCGGGTCCGGAACAGCATCGGCACCGAGAGCGGCGAGCCCGATTGTCCCGTCGCGACATTGACGATGCCGACCTCGGCATGGTCGGCGAACGCAGGCAGCGGCAGCAGGAAACGTTCGGCTTGCGGCAGCACGGCGAGGGGACCTGCGCTGCCGGCCTCCACGGTCTCGCTGGCGGAGGGGAAGATCGCGGCGGCGGCGAGAACCATGGGGCCGGTGGCGAGCGTGTTGGCCAGCGTGGCGTCGCCGATCGCCGCGCTGCGGTCCACCAGCAGAAGATCGATCGCGACGACCTTCGGCTTGAACTGCACGATGGTGTCGACGACGCGGGCGAGATCGGCGCGCGGCAGCGGATAGCTGCCGCCACGCTTCACGACGGTGTCATCGATCGCGACGATGGTGACGAGATCGGGCGGACGTTGCACGCCGCGGACCTGGGTTCGCCAATCGGTCAGCGTTGCTTCCAGGCGGTCGAGAAAGCGGAGATGGCCGCCTGCGTGCGCGGCATAGATGCCCGCGCCCCACAGTGCGGTGAGGGCGAGTGCCGCCAGGATTTGAACGCGTCTCGTCATTATGTCGTACTGCAATCGTCTTTTCTTCGGGGTCTGCGGGCCGAGGTCTATCGACCAAGCCCTATCGACCAAGCCGTGTTGGCCAAGTCCAATCGATCAAGTCCAATCGACCAAGTCCTATTGGCCAAGTCCTATTGGCCAAGTCTTGCCATGAGGGCGTCGATGCGCGGCTGGCCCCACTGCTTCACCGTCAAGGGCCCGGTCACTTCCACGTCGACGCCTTCGCCGGGGCCCAGAACGACGCCGCGCCCACGTGCCCTGCGGGTGACGCCGACACGACCGTCGGCGACGAAGACCGAGGTCTTGGCCTCAGCCACATCGACGGCCCAACGGGTGCCGCGCACCGCGGCAATCGCCTGCGGCGTCAGCACCTTGAACGGATTGCCGCCGGGCTTCCTGGGCACTTCGACCAGCAGGGCTTTGCTGCTCAACTCGACCGAGTCAATATGTCCGTCGCGGTTGGCGTCCTTTAGTTCAAATCTGGCACCGCTTTCCGCGACGATGGTGATGCCGTTGTCGCAGCGCCAGGTTTTCGTGCCCGCGGCCGAGGCCGACGATGTGCAAGCTGCATTGGCAGGCTGCGCGGCTGCGAATCCCATCAACGACGACCACGCCAGAGCAAAATATCCGACGCGCGCGAACCTTCTCATGCCAGCCTCCGTTTGCATGCCCGGCACAATTCAAGGCGATGTTGATACGGCACCGTATCACACGCAGAGGCTGCTGAAAAGTGCCGCTCCACCAGCTATTTTCTCAGCCCGCCCTTTTCCAGAGAGGTGCGATCAACTTTCGGTCAGGGGCGCGAGTGCGTGACCGTCCGAACGCGCTGTGTGTTGCGCCTGACCTTGCCGGCCTTGCTTGCGTCACTCGCGCCCCGTCGGGAAGGCCAGTGCACCAGCCTCGCGCAATGCTCCACCGCTATCTTGCGGGCATCGAAGGCCACGAAAACGACTTGGTTGGGTGGCCCTAGAGAGGTGTCCGGAGGAGCCAGCCTGCTGCGCCGATCCGGCCGAGAATTATGGTTAACAGACCCGACTAAGTCCGTAGTTCCGCGGGCTTTTTTCTCGAAATGGGACGACTTGGCCAATTGCCTCAGATCCGCCCGAACTTAATCCGCATTTAACTAAAAGTCGCCTTAATGACGCTCCGACCCTCTGCGAAATGCTGTTCCCGGATCGTGACCAGCGGCACTTTGAAGGGGGACTGAGTGACACCGTCCTGGACGCAAGGCGAATGAGTACGAGTATCGCTGCGCAGAGTAACGCGGCACGGAAGTCCAAGAGAAATTCGCGGAATTCTTCCCGGAAAATGACGACGACCAACTGGCTTGGCGCCGCGGCCATCGGCTGCGTCGTGATGGGCGCCGGCTGGACCATCTACAGCAACGTCTTTGGCGCGAGCGTCTATCCGACCGTCGGCAGCACCGGCTATGACGCACCGGTGCTCAAGCGTACGCCCAAGGTCGCGCTGCGCGAGGCCGGCGACGCCATCAAGGACGCTTTTGCGCTCCTGCCCGACCGGCTGCAGGTCGCCGCCCCGATCTCGCGTGAGATGTTCAACGAGCGCTTCGCTGCGGCTGCGACCCAAGGCGTGGAATCGAACGCCGCCAGCGTGGCGCCGGCGACCCAGGTTGCCGTGGCCAAGGACGCGCCGAAGCAGAGCGTGATCGCGAAGGTCGCGGAAGCGCTGAAGCCGTCGGCCCCGGCCAAGATGGCCGAGAAGGCGACCGACAAGACGGCTGACAAGTCCAAGCGCGATCCGGACGCCCAGATTCAGCTGGCCTCGGCCGATCCGGCGCAGATCGTGCCGGCGCCCGAAGCCAAGAAGTCGTTCGCCGATCGCGCCAAGGCCGCGGTGATGTCGATCACCGGTCCGCGGCAGTCGATGGTCGAAAAACTCTGGGGCAAGCGCGAGCCGTCCGGCGGGCTGCTGGCCTATGCGTCGGCCGATGCCAGCGTGACCGCGTCCATCGCGCCGAAGGAACAGAACCCGATGTTCGGCGGCGCGCCGCCTTATGAGCGGGACACCGCGGTCTACGATATCACGGCCAAGACGGTGTATCTGCCCGACGGCACCAAGCTCGAGGCGCATTCCGGCCTCGGCTCCAATCTCGACGATCCGCGCTCCCAGCGCACGCGCATGCGCGGCGTGACGCCACCGCACATCTACACGCTGAAGCCGCGCGAAGCGCTGTTCCACGGCGTGCCCGCATTGCGCTTGACCCCGATCGGCGGCGAGAGCGCGATCTACGGCCGCGACGGCCTGCTCGCACACACGTTCATGCT
Organism: Bradyrhizobium sp. SZCCT0148; assembly: GCF_018129985.1. Lineage (GTDB taxonomy): Bacteria > Pseudomonadota > Alphaproteobacteria > Rhizobiales > Xanthobacteraceae > Bradyrhizobium > Bradyrhizobium japonicum_H. The sequence goes on along the minus strand of NZ_JAFCKT010000007.1, from coordinate 102,113 downwards.
CGGGCCGAACGGCGATTCCAACGGCTGCGTGTCCTTCAAGGACTATTACGCGTTCCTCGATGCCTACAAGAACAAGGGCATTCGCAAGCTCGCGGTGCTGGCACGGGTGGAGTGAGCTCAGCCTATTCGAGATGATCTGAAAGGGCCGCTTCGCAGCGGCCCTTTTCGTTTCGGCCTCAGCCCGGCCAGCACTGCCCGCCGCCATCGATCCTCAGCACCTGGCCGGAGACGAAGGCGCCCATGGGGCCGGCAAAGAACTCGACGACGCGGGCGACCTCGTCGACGGTGGCGATGCGGTCGAGCGTGCCGGTCTCGACCATCCGGTCAGGATCCACCGCGCGCGTACCGAGGAAGCGGCCGGTGCGGGTATCGCCGGGCGCGATGCAGTTGACGGCGATGTCGTAGGGGCGGAGCTGGTCGGCAAGGCATCGCGTGTAGTGGGTCACGCCGGCCTTCGACACCGCGTAGATCGAACCCTGGGTGCGCCCCTTGAACGCGGCGACCGAGCCGAGCGTGACGATCCGGCCGCGTTTCCGTTCCATCATTCCCTTCGCGACCGCCTGGCAGGTCAGGATGGTCGAGAGCAGATTGCGCTCCAGCACCGCACGCACATCGGCCTCCTTGGTGTAGACCGCGTCGTTGGGATCGGGCTTACCGCCGGCTGCCGCGATATCGCCGCCGGCATTGTGGACGAGAATGTCGATCGGGCCGAGCGCCGCCTCCGCCTCGGCGATCACGCGCGCGATGTCCTCGCCCTTGGTGAGATCGCCAAGCACCCGCTGACTGCGCACGCCAAATTGCTGGCCGATCTCTGCGGCAACCGCGGTCAGCGTCGTGCCCTCGCCATATTCCGCCGGCCCGTTCTCGCGCATGCCGTGGATGGCGACATCAGTGCCGAGCGCGGCGAGCTTCTCCGCAAAGGCGCGGCCGAGCCCGCGGCCTGCGCCGGTCACCAGCGCGACCTTGCCGGCAAGAATTTTCGTTCCGTCATGCGATGCCATGATCTTCTCCTGCTATGAAAGGTCAGTCTGCTGCGAGGTCGAGGCCGATCGCCATCGCCTGCACCAGGCACATCGGTGCCACCAGCGTGCGCAGCGCCGGCTCCGGCATGTCCTGAATCTCGAACACCACGCGCGCGCCCTCGACGATCGGGCTCAACAGGCTGTCGGTGATGGAGATCGCGGGGACGCCGCGTGCGACGAGTTCCGGAAATAGCCGTGCCGTATCCGGATAGTAATTGCGGAAGCTGATCGCCACGAGCGCGTCGTCCACGGTCGCTGCGTGCGATTGCTCATGAATGCTGCCGCCGGTGCCGTCGAGCAGGACGACGCGACGTCCAAGCTTGCGCAAGACATAGGCGAGGTGGGTCGCGACCGGAAACGAGCCGCCGAGGCCGAGCAGATAGATGTCGCGCGCCTTGGCAAGGATAGCGGTCGCCGCATCGAGCTCGCGCGCATGCACGGACTGGCTCAGCGTCACCAGCGACGATTGCGCTTCCGAGACGAAGCGCGACAGCACCGCCGCCGGCTGGCGGCCGAGAACGGACTTCTCCTCGCTTTTCATGCGGGCGAGCCGTGCCTTGTAACTCGGCGCCACGCCGGCGACGAGGCGGGTGCGGAACACCTGCTGCATCTCGGTGAAACCGCCGAAGCCCAGCGCGTGAGCGAAGCGAACGATCGCCGACGGCGGCACACCTGAGCGTTGCGCCACCTCGGCGACGGTGCCGAGCGCAACGTCGGTCGGGTGATCGAGCACGAATTCGGCAATCTGCTGCAGCCGGCCGGACAGCGCCCGGTGACGCTGTGCGATCGCGCCGCGCAGCTCGTCATAACTCATGGCGCCGGACGCCTTGTTCATAGGTCGGTCTCCAGGTCGGTCACTTGTTTAACGGCATTTCAGCGTTTGGATCAAATATTCTACTTTACAACATAAATGGAATGAATATTCTAATCGCATAAAAAGGCAAAAGACTTTGAAAACGGGAGGAAACGATGAGAGGGCGTCAGATCTCACGGCGGAGCGTTTTGAAGGGCAGCCTGATGGCCAGTGTCATCGGCGGCACCGGCAGCTTCTTCGGGCCGTGGAAAGAGAATTACGCGTGGGCCCAAGGCGCGGCCAAGCCGATCAAGCTTGGCCTGACCTGCGATGCCAGCGGTCAATATGGCAACAGCGGCCAGGATGATTTCCGCGGCATCAAGATGGCGATCGACGAGTTCAACGCCAAAGGCGGCGTGCTCGGGCGACAGGTGACGTTCATCACCGCGGACACCGAGACGACGCCGGCAACCGGTAGCCGTGTCGCCGAGCGGTTCATCACCCGCGAGGACTGTACCATCCTGATCGGCGCGCTGCATTCCGGCGTCGCCAACGCGATCACCCAGGTCGCGAGCAAATACGGCGTGATCTACATGAACACCAATTCCTCCGCGCCGAGCGAGGCGGGGGAGAACTGCTCGCGCGTCAAATTCGTCTGGGACGGCAACGGCACCAATTTCTCCAAGGCCTCGGTCAAGAACTCGGTCGATTCCATCGGCAAGAACTGGATGCTGCTGACCAACGACTATGTCTGGGGGCACACGACGTCGGCTGCGACCAAGGCGCAGGTCGAGGCGGCCGGCGGCAAGATCATCGACAATCTCCTGGTTCCGCAGAACACCCGCGACTTCACCGCTTATCTGCTGAAGATCCAGCAAGCGAAGCCCGACGTGGTGGCAACCGCAATCGGCGGAGACGACATCAAGGCGCTGCGCGAGCAGGTGGCGCAGCTCAAGCTCGACGGCAAGCCCGCCTGGATCAACAACCAGCAGGACTGGCCCGACGTGTGGGGCGCGCCCGACAGCCTGTTCGGCGTGTTCGGGACCACCTGGTATCACAAGCTGCAGCTGCCCGGCGTCGCGGACTTCGTCAAGAAATGGCAGGCGGCCAACAAGGATGGTCCGATCCCGGTGCCGGGCAACGTCTCCTACAACGGCTACATGTCGACGCGCGAATTGCTGCGCGCGATCGAGCGGGCGGGGTCGACCAACAACGTCAAGATCATCAAAGAGCTCGAGAACCTGAAGGTCTCGGCCACCGATCGCATGCAGCATTTCGACGCCTACATGGATCCCGTGACACACCAGATGCAGCAGACGATCTATCTGGCGCGGCGAAACGCCAAACCGGCGGACAATACGGACCTGTTCGAGATCATCAGCTGGACCGAGCCAAAATCGGCCGCCGACGACGCCGCACCCGGCAAGTGCAAGCTCACGCCTTATGAGCAGGTACCGACCGTCGATTCCTAGAGACGGCGCGTCACGTCGCAGACCGAGCGGCGCGCTGCCTCGCGCGCCGTTCGCCCGGGCCATCCGCGCCCCGGGGTTCGGAAATGCCTGTTGCGAAAGCCAAAACCTTGTTCGATCTCCTTCCGCATCTCCTGAACGGACTCACACTCGGCCTGCTGTTCGCGCTGATCGCGCTCGGCTTCATGCTCATCGTCGGGCTGATGGAGCAGATCAATCTTGCCCATGGCTCGTTGTTCGCGCTCGGCGCCTATGTCGCCATGCAGCTCACCGGACCGCGTCCGCCACTGCCGGCCGATCTTGCCAGGATATGGCTCACGCTCCCACTGGGTTGGCGCTACGTCGCGACGCTGATCATTGCGCCCGTCATCGTCGGCCTCGTCGGCATGCTGATCGAGTTCTGCATGCGCCGCACCTACGGCAAGGACCCGCTTTATGGTCTGCTCCTGACGTTCGGCGCTGCGATGGTGATCGAGGAGATGATCCGCCTTGTCTGGGGCACGCGGGACTACGTGCTCCAGGTACCCTCCGCCATCAATGGCGGCTTCATCTTCAGTGATCTGATCTGGTCGACCTATCGCTTCTACGCGGCGGGCATCGCGGCAGGAATCATCGGCCTGGTCTGGCTGCTGATCGAGAAGACCTCGTTCGGCGCCACCGTGAAAGCCGGTGCGCATGACAGCGAAATCGTCCGCGCTCTTGGCATCAACCTGTCGCGATTGCGGCTGCTGGTCTTCGTCTTCGGCACCGTGCTGGCTGCAATCGCGGGCATCATCGTCGCGCCGATCTGGGGCATCCGCCCGCATATGGGCGTCGATGCCGTCATCCCCGCGTTTCTGGTGATCGTGCTCGGCGGCGTCGGAAGTTTCTGGGGCGCCGTCGTGGCCGGATTGCTGGTCGGACTCTGCGTCGGCCTTGCCGGTGCCTACGCGTCCGAATGGTCGCTGTTGTCGATGTATATCCTGCTCGTTGTCGTCGTGACGTTCCGCGCGCGCGGCCTCTGGGGCAAGAAGAGTGTGCTCGAGGCCTAGGGAATGATGGTGGGATCGAAGTCTTCATCCGAGGCCGCACGCCTCGTCACGCCGACGATGCTGGTGCTCTGGCTCGTGCTTGCAACGGTGCCGCTATGGATCACCAGGATCGGACTCTATCCTTATCTCGGAATCGAGATCCTGATCTGGTCGCTCTACGCAATGGCATTCAACCTGGTGCTGGGCACGGCTGGCCTTCCGTCGTTCGGGCATGGCGCCTATTTCGGCATCGGCGCCTACGCATTCGGGCTCTGCCAATTCGACATTGTCGCAAACCTCTGGATCTGCCTCGTGGCGGCCGCGCTGGCCGCGGGGCTCGCCGGCGCGCTGGTGGCATTGTTCATCTCGCACCGGCGGGGCATCTACTATGCATTCATGACGATCGCCTTCGGCCAGATCTTCTGGACGTTGGCGATCAAGTCGCACCGGATCACCGGCGGCGAGGACGGTCTGCTCAAGATCAAGCGGTTGCCGGCCAATTTCGGGCTTGTGTCGTTCGACCTCACCGACAACGTCGCGTTCTACTATTTTGTCCTCGCGGCGTTCGCCGTCGGTGTTGCTGCGCTGTGGCGCTTGGTGCATTCGCCCTATGGTCGGGTGGTCGCCGCCATCAGGCAGAGCGAAACCCGCGCGGCCCATCTCGGCTATAATGTGTGGCTCTACAAGGCATCGATCTTCGCGCTGTCGGCCGCCGTGTCCGGTTTTGCCGGAGGGCTGTTCGCGATGGCGCAGCTTGCCGCATTTCCCGATGTCATGAGCCTGCACCAGTCCGGCTACGTCGTGATGATGACGCTGGTCGGCGGCGGCCTTGTCAGCTTCTGGGGGCCGGTGATCGGCGTGTTCCTCTTCCTCACCGCGCGCGATGTGATCGGCGCGCTGACCAATGCCTGGATGCTCTATTTCGGCCTCTTGTTCATCGCGATCGTGTTGTTCCGGCCCGAGGGCATCGCCGGCGCGATCTCGGCCGCCCTGCAGCAGCATTCCCTGAATGCCCTGCGCCAGCGTGGCACGTCCGCGATGCGTCTCTTGGTCGGAGGCGGGCGATGAGCATGTTGGAGGCCGCGGGCGTGCATGTCCGCTTTGGCGATCGCGTGGTGCTGGAGAGCGTCGATCTCGCGGTGGCCGACGGCGAGTTTCACGGTGTGATGGGACCGAACGGTGCGGGAAAGACCACCTTCTTCAACGTGCTGACCGGACGCGTGAAGCCGAGCCGTGGCAAGGTCCGGCTCGGCGGCGAGGACGTCACGGGCCTCAGCCCGCACCGCATCGCCGCCAAGGGTATCGCCCGCTCGTTCCAGATCATGACGCTGTTCGACGAATTCTCCGCCCGTGACAACGTCATGATGGGCTTGCCAGAGTTTCGTGCGCGCGGCCTCGATTTCGTCCATGCGGTGGCAGGGGATCGCAGATTTGCCGAGCAGGCCTCCGAGGCGCTCGCCGCGGTCGGGCTTGTGGAGAAGGGCGATGTCCGTGCGAAGGACCTGTCCTATGGCGATCGCCGCGCGCTGGAGATCGCGGTGGCGCTGGCGCAGGCGCCGCGCGTGCTTTGCCTGGACGAGCCAACCTCCGGCCTCGGCTCCGACGGCGTGCAGCGGCTGGCTGCCCTGATTGCTCGCCTCAAGGGCAAGCTGACCATCGTCGCCATCGAGCACGACATGGAATTCCTGTTCTCCCTCGCCGACCGCATCTCGGTGATCCATTGGGGCCAGGTGGTCGCGCGTGGCACGCCGCACGAATTGCAACGGAACGATTGGGTTCGGCGCTCCAACCTCGGGAAATTCGCATGATCCTCGAAGTCGATGGTGTCGATACCTTCTACGGCGAGACCCAGGCGCTGTTCGGCGCCTCGCTGGCCATCGAGCACGCAAAGGTGTGTGCGCTGCTCGGTCCGAACGGCGCCGGCAAGACCACCATGCTCCGCTCCATCCTCGGGCTGACGCGTCCGCGCCGTGGCGCCGTTCGCTTCGACGGGCACGACGTCACGGGCAATCCAACTCACGAGATCGCGCGTGCCGGCATCGGCTGGGTGCCTGACGACCGACGGCTGTGTCCGACCTTGTCGGTGGCACGCAATCTGGCGATTGCGCAGAAGCGAACGCGGTTTCGGAACTGGTCCGTGAAGGAGGCGGCTGCGATCTTCTCGCCGCTCGAATATCTGATGGAACGTGACTGCGAAAACCTGTCAGGCGGTGAGATGCAGATGGTTGCGATTGCGCGCGCCCTGGTCGGCTCGCCCGGGCTGGTCCTGTTCGACGAGCCCAGCCAGGGCCTTGCGCCGAAGATCGTCGGCGACGTGCTCGCGACCATCGTGCGGATGAAGGACGAGGGCATCGCCTCGCTGGTCGTGGAGCAGAATGCCGAGATCGCGCTGTCGGTCGCCGATCATGCTGCGGTGATCGACCGCGGCCGGATTGTCTGGACCGGCGAAGCCGCGCTGCTGCGCGACGATCGCGCCCTTCGTCAGCGCTTGCTGGGAGTCCAATAAGTGGCCGCACCGATGCTCGTTCTCGATGACGTTCGCAAGGTCTACACTAGGGGCCGCGTCATCCGGCGCCCGACATTCACGCTGCAGGCAAACCTGTCGCTGGACGAGCCCGGCATCGTCGGCGTGGTCGGTCCGAACGGCGCCGGCAAGACCACCCTGTTCGAGATGATGACCGGCTCCAATGCGCCGACCTCGGGCCGCGTGCTGGTCGCCGGCACCGACATCCACGGCGTCAAATATCGGGAGCGTGATCGGCTTGCGATTCACTACCACCAGTCCTATCAGGTCAGGCGCTTTCGCAAGCGTATCCCGTCCGCCTTCCTGACGCCGTCGCCGACGAAGATGCCGCTGGTTCATCTGTTCGATGAGCCGCAGTTCAACCTGCAGGACGGCTATATCGGCTTCATGCTCGATTTCTTCCGCAAGCTGCGGGACGAGGGCAGGCTGGTGATCCTCTGCATGCATCCGACGGCGGCCTGGCACCTGGACATCCTCGCCGACATTGCCGAGCGATTTCTGTTCGTGGCCGGTGGCGGAGTGGCACAGATCGCGGATTTTCGCGGGCTGGTCGCCGAGCCCAGTTTCCGCACCTATCTCGGGCCGGAAATGACACGGGCCGCAGACGCCCTTTGTCAGGGCAGCGTTGCAGGTAAATTTGACGCGTGAGGTGACGGGGCGCCCTGTGCTAAGGGTCTTGCCAGATGGGGTCCCATCGTCCACCCACTTCAATTCCAACGATAAGCAACAACAGGGAGAGACCGTTGGCTTACGCGAACACTGAGCTTTTCATCGACGGCAAATGGCGTCCGGCCCAATCGGGCAAGGTCATCGAGGTCGTCAATCCCGCGACCGAAGAAGTGATCGGCACCGTCGCGCATGCCGAAAAGGCCGACCTCGACGAGGCGCTGGCTGCGGCCGCCGCTGGCTTCAAGGTTTGGCGCAATGTCGCGCCGTTCGAGCGCTGCCGGATCATGCGCAAGGCTGCCGCGATCATGCGTGAGCGCAACGATGAGATCGCGCTGCTCCTGACCATGGAGCAGGGCAAGACGTTGGCCGAAGCCAAGATGGAAGCCATGGCCGCAGCCGACGTGATCGAGTGGTTCGCCGAGGAAGCCAAGCGCGCCTATGGCCGGGTGATCCCCGCCCGCGGGCCCGGCATCTACCAGCTCGCGATGAAGGACCCTGTCGGCCCGGTCGCCGCCTTCACGCCCTGGAATTTTCCGATCAACCAAGTCGTGCGCAAATTGTCTGCCGCGCTCGGCGCCGGCTGCTCAATCATCGTCAAGGCGCCTGAGGAAACCCCGGCCTCACCCGCGCAACTCATCCGTGCGTTCGCGGACGCTGGCGTCCCCGACGGTGTCATCAATCTGGTCTACGGCGTTCCTGCCGAAATCTCCGAATACCTCATTCCACATCCGGTGATCCGCAAGATCTCGTTCACGGGCTCGACCAATGTCGGCAAGCAGCTCAATGCGCTCGCCGGCCTGCATATGAAGCGCGCCACCATGGAGCTCGGCGGCCATGCGCCGGCGATCGTGTTCAAGGATGCGGACGTTACTTCGGCCGCGAAGATCCTGGCGGCTGCGAAGTACCGCAACGCCGGTCAGGTCTGTATCTCGCCGACGCGCATGCTTGTGCAGGACGACGTGTTCAAGGAGTTCGTCGAGAAGTTCGTCGACGGTGCCAAGGCGTTCAAGGTCGGCAACGGCCTCGATCCCGACTCCAAGATGGGCTCGCTCGCCAATCCACGCCGCGTCACCGCGATTGAAGGCATGGTGCAGGACGCGGTCGGCAAGGGCGCCAAGCTCGAGACCGGTGGCAAGCGTGTCGGCAACAAGGGCTACTTCTTCGAGCCGACCGTGGTGAGCGACGTGCCCAAGGATGCGCGCGCCATGAATGAGGAGCCGTTCGGCCCGCTGGCTCTGATTTCGCGCTTCTCGTCGTTCGACGAAGTGGTCGAGGAAGCGAACCGGCTGCCGTTCGGTCTTGCCTCCTACGCCTTCACCAGCTCGACCAAGACCGCGACCGCGATCGGTTCGGCGGTCGAGGCCGGCATGATGTCGATCAACAGCTTCGGCCTGGCATTGCCCGAAGTGCCGTTCGGCGGCATCAAGGATTCCGGCTACGGCTCGGAAGGCGGCACCGAGGCTATGGAAGCGTACTTCAACATGAAGTTCATCACCCAGACGGGCGTGTGAGCGATCGTCGGGCACCAGGCTGCGCGATCGTCGCGCAGCCTAAAGCATGATCCGGAAAAGTGCGCAGCGGTTGTCCGAAACGCTTATGCGCAAACAATCAGCTAAAGCGCGATGCTGTTTTATCCGAAACTCATCGCGCCTTAGCGCTTGACGAAGATCAGGTTGCAGGGACGCGCCTCGTTGCGCTTGCCGCTGCCGCGGGTGCGATCGAACTGCGCATCGATCGTGAAGGCATAGGGAGAACCGGGCGCAAGGTCGTTGAGCGTGTAGGCGCTAGCCCCCGTTGTCCCTCGCGCGCTCAGGGTCGTCTTGCCGTCGGCCGGGATCTGACCGTCTATCTCGAGGCGATTGGCGCCGTCTCTGACCTGTGCCTCGGCGTGAAACACGCCGTTGGTGACGGTGCCGGCGAGGGGCCTGGTGTAGCCCTGCGCCTTGCCGGAAGGCGGGCAGTTCAGCATCACGTCCCAGTTGCCGTCGAAATCCTTGCTGCTGCCGGTCCGGCTGTTGCTCGCAGGCGCCAGCGCCACCTTCTGCTTCAGGGCCTCGATCCGCGCCTTGGCGAGACTGGCAAAGCTGCAGCCGGGAAATCGTGTCAGATGATCCTCGAAGGCGCTGACGGTGCCGATGGTTTCGGCAGCCTTCCAGTGTGCCTCCGCGGATGCGCAGGGGTCGGCCCGCGGCGCGGCTTGCGGATGCCCGGGTGCGATCGTGACCGACACCGGTCCGTTCAGGTAGAACTTGCCGATGATCGACAGCGACAGTTCCGGCAGCTGGGTCTTGCCGCTGGAATCGTAGACGTCGCTGCTGATGTCGCGAAAGACGTCGCCGATCTCCTGCGGCTGCTCGATGTGCTTGAGGAACGCCGCCGTATAGGGACTGTTGCGGCCGACGCCGTCCGCCGCAGTCTGTCCCGATTGCGTCGAGAACGACACGATGGTGCCGCGCGGTGCTTCGACCTTCGACAGGCCACGCCCGACTGAGGCGGCCCGCGTCGTAGATCGTTTGAGGGTTTCCGCCAGCGGATTGTCGCGGCAGGAATCGAGCACGAGGATGCGCAGGTTCTTGGCCTGCTGCAGATCGTTGATGATGTCGTCGACTCGCACGAAGCGCTTGAGGTCGGCCTCATCGGTCAGCGTCGCGTCGACAGGCATCAAATAGTTCACGCCGTTGTACTGCATCGCATGGCCGCTGTAATAGAACATGGCGACGTCGGCCCTGCTCGCGGCGCGCGCGAAGCGGATGGTCATATCCTGCATGTCGGCCTGGCGCAGGTCGATGCCTTGGATCACTTCGAAGCCGCTGCGCTTCAGCGAGGCCGCGACGTCTTCGGCATCGTGCGAAGGGTTCGGAAGCTGCGCCGTCGAGGCATAAGCGCCGTTGCCGATCACCAGCGCGACCCGTGTCTCCGCAAAGACGGGACCAAGGCCAAGGCAGTAGGTGAGGAGAGCCAAACAGAATCCGGGCAGGTGTCTTCTAAAAAAGGGGCGCATGGAAGCCGTCCGGGAAAAAATGAAAAATATCCCGTCAGATTAGCGCATGGCGCCCCGACTTCAATGCCCTCGCGATCGCCCGTGTAAATTGAGCAGCCGTGGCATCCTGTCACGCCGCGAGCGTTTTGCGCAGTGCCAACTCCGTTGCGACCGCCTCCCGCACCGCCGGCCGCGCCTGGATGCGCGCGAGATAGTCCGACAGGGACGGCCATTGTGCGATGTCGACGCCCGCGGGACGGAGCAGCAGCAGGGCCCAGGTGAGATGCGCATCCGCCACGGTGAAGCCGTCACCGACGAGGAATTCGCGCTCCGCCAGATGCGCTGCCGGCACCGACAAGGTCTGCGTGATCCTCGCACGCGGCTTGGCGAGCGAGCCTTCATCCTTGTACCAGAAAGCCGGAAACAGGAACGCCTTGTGGATCTCGGCGCCGACGAAGCTCAGCCATTCCTGCAGGCGATAGCGATCGGGATCGCCGAACGCCGGCGCAAGGCCCGGCTTCGGATTCACATCTGCGATGTACTGCAGCACCGCCGCGCTCTCGGTCAGCCGTTCGCCGTTCTCCAGCACCAGAACCGGCACCGCGCCCTTCGGCGACACGCCGCGGAAATCGCTGCCATCGTCCACGATCCTCTTGGTCCAGATATGGGCGAGGTGATACTGCGCCTCGATACCGGCCTCCATCAGCGCGATGCGGCTCGAGAGTGAGCAGGCCATCGGAAAGAAATAGAGTTGCAGCATCGTATGCTCCGTCACGCCAGTGCGTCGCTGGGCGCGATGACCGCGAAGCGGTCCGACAGCTCGGCCATCGCGACATCGTGAATCGTCCGGGCATCCAGCGTGCCGCCACGGCCATCCGGCAGGTCACGGGTGGCGCAGGCATCGGCCGCGATCGTCGTGCGCAGGCCGAGGTCGAGCGCGGCGCGGGCGGTCGAGGAGATGCACATGTGGGTCATGAAGCCGGCGAGTATGATGTTCTTGCATCCGGCTGCGGCAAGCCGGGCTTGCAGATCGGTGCCGGCGAAGGCGTTCGGCAGCGCTTTCTCGATGACGGGCTCGCCTTCGAGCGGCGTCAGGCGATCGACGATCGCGCCGCGCGCGGCTTCGCGATCGAACAGGCCGCCGGCGCGGCCCTTGTGCGCGACATGGATGATCGCAGCGCCGCTTTCCCGGGCCCGCGCGAGCAGGCGCGCCGCCGCGGCGATCGCGGGCTGGGCATCGGGCAGGGCCAGCGGACCGGCGCAATATTCGTTCTGAATGTCGATCAGCACGAGGCAGGCCTCGTTGAGCTTCGGCGGATTGAGATCGGCGCCGGAGAGTTCGAGCAGGGTCTTGGGAGCGATCATGTTGGCGGGCCTTCCGGGCTTGTCGGATGACACGACACTAGCGCAGCATGGGCCTGCCATTGTGCAGGACTATTGCAGCTTACGGCTGCAGAATTGCAGGCGACGGCGCGGCCTGCTAGGCTTGCCGCCATGAACTGGGACGATCTGCGCATCATCGCCGCCGTGAGGGACGAGGGCACCTATGCCGGCGCCAGCGCGCGGCTGCGCATCGACGAGACCACCGTCGGCCGCCGCCTCGCGCGCATCCAGCGCGATCTCGGCGTGCCGCTGTTCGACGCCGTGGACGGGCTGCGGCGGCCGACGCGCCATTGCGAGGCGGTGCTCGAGCATGTCGGCGCGATGGCCGCCCATGCCGCGGCGATCGACCGCATCAAGGAAAGCCAGTCCGGCCCGGTCGGCCGCCTGCGCATCGCCTCGACCAATGCGGTCGCTGAAGAGTTGCTGGCGCCACACGCGAGCAGCTTCCTGCGCGATCATCCCGGCCTGACCCTGCAATTCCTGACCTCCAGCGGCAACGTCAAATTCTCGCGCTGGCAGGCCGACCTCGCCATTCGCCTGCGCAAGCCGGAGAAGGGCGATTTCACCATCTCCAAGCTCGGCGATGTCAGGCTGTATTTCTTCGAGCCCGCCGACCGCATCGGCGGCGAGCCGGTCGCGTGCGTGTATCCGGACGAGCTCGACACGATTCCGGAGCAGCAATTCCTGCGGGCGAAGCGGCTGACCAACCTGCGCTGCGTCACCGACAATGTCCGCATCATCAGGATCATGATCCAGTCGCATCAGGTCGTCGGCGTGCTGCCCGAGCACAGTTGCGAAGACCTGCTCGCCGACCGCAGCCTGCGCGCGACGCTGCTGCCGAAGCGGCGCGACGTCTGGCTGCTCGTGCAGAACCACCTCAAGCGCGATCCCGCGACACGCGTGACGATCGACTGGGTGAGGGCGTGTTTCCAGGATATTTCGCGCCCCTGACGTCGCCCATGAAACTGGAAGGCCGTCCAAGGGCGGTCTTTCACACATCCGTTGTAGGCGTTTGCCATGAACGCGGAACCGGGTCTGTGCGACCAAAATCACGGACGTGGGATTGCACGCGCGCGAAGGTTACGTAACCTCGCGATGACCATTGCTTTGATCAGGGCAGGCGCATGACGATTGTTCAGGACACCATCCGGCCGCCGGGGGCGCGATCGCGGGAGTGGAAAGTAATCGTCATCCTGATCCTGCTGGTCCCGGTGCTGTGGTCGCCGCTGATCCTGTTCCGCTTCGTCCTGCATCAGCCGTTCAGCATCCCCTCCAATTCGATGGTGCCGGCGCTGATGGTTGGCGACTATGTCTTCGCCGCGAAATATGCCTATGGCTACGGCCGTTATTCCTTGCCGTTCGCGTCGTCCTGGATCTCGCGCCGCGTCTTTGCCGCCGATCCGGAATACGGTGACATCGTCGTGTTTCGCACGGCGAAAGACAATTCGACCGACTACGTCAAGCGCGTGGTCGGCCTGCCCGGCGACCGCATCCAGGTGCGGCAGGGCCGGCTCTTCCTCAACGACAAGCCGGTGACGCGGGTTGCGCTGAAGGAGGCGCCAGCCGGTTCTGCCTGCGGGGTGGATGACGATGCGACGGTCAAGCGCTGGCGCGAGACGCTGCCGAACGGTGCGAGCTACGTGACGTACGACTGCGTCGACAACAGTTATCTGGACAACACCAGCGTCTTCACGGTGCCGCCGGGCCACGTCTTCGCGCTCGGCGACAACCGCGACAATTCCACCGACAGCCGCATGATGTCGGCGTTCGGTTTCGTGCCGATGGACAACCTCGTCGGCAAGGTGACGCGCATCTTCTGGTCGCTCGATGAAGACGGCGAACCGCGCTTCGAACGGCTGGGGAAGGTGGAGTGACGAGGAGAGAGCGTCCCCCCGAACAAAAAACCCCGGCATCGCTGCCGGGGTTTCGTAGTCCTTGAGATGGTTGGAGCTTAGAAGTCCATGCCGCCCATGCCGCCGCCCGGGGGCATCGCCGGACCGGCGCCGCCCTTCTTGGGCAGTTCGGCGACCATGGCTTCCGTGGTGATCAGCAGGGCCGCAACCGAAGCTGCGTTCTGGATCGCGGTACGGACCACCTTGGTCGGGTCGATGATGCCCTTCTTGACGAGGTCACCATATTCGCCCGTCTGGGAATCGAAGCCGTAGGCGTAGGTCTTGTTCTCGAGCACCTTGCCGACGATCACCGAGCCGTCTTCACCGGCGTTGATCGCGATCTGGCGAGCGGGAGCCGACAGCGCCTTGCGCACGATCTCGACGCCGGTCTTCTGGTCGTCGTTCTTGGTGCGCAGGCCCTTGAGCTGCTCGGAAGCACGGAGCAGGGCGACGCCGCCGCCCGGGACGATGCCTTCCTCGACAGCCGCGCGGGTCGCATGCATCGCGTCATCAACGCGATCCTTGCGCTCCTTCACCTCGACCTCGGTCGCGCCGCCGACGCGGATCACCGCGACGCCGCCAGCGAGCTTGGCAAGACGCTCCTGGAGCTTCTCACGGTCGTAGTCCGAGGTGGTTTCCTCGATCTGCGCCTTGATCTGCGCCACGCGCGCCTCGATGTCGGCCTTCTTGCCGGCGCCGTTGACGATCGTGGTGTTCTCCTTGTCGATCATCACCTTCTTGGCGCGACCGAGCATGTTGAGCGTGACGTTCTCGAGCTTGATGCCGAGATCTTCCGAGATCGCCTGGCCGCCGGTCAGGATCGCGATGTCCTGCAGCATGGCCTTGCGGCGATCGCCGAAGCCCGGAGCCTTGACGGCCGCGACCTTCAGGCCGCCACGGAGGCGGTTCACGACCAGGGTCGCGAGCGCTTCACCTTCGACGTCTTCGGCGACGATGACCAGCGGCTTGCCGGTCTGCACCACGGCCTCGAGCAGCGGGAGCAGCTCGTTCAGCGAGGAGAGCTTCTTCTCGTTGATGAGGATGTAGGCGTCGTCCATCTCAACGCGCATCTTGTCGGCGTTGGTGACGAAGTAGGGCGAGATGTAGCCGCGGTCGAACTGCATGCCCTCGACGACGTCGAGTTCGGTCTCGAGCGACTTGGCTTCCTCGACGGTGATGACACCCTCGTTGCCGACCTTCTTCATGGCGTCGGCGAGGAACTTGCCGATCTCCGCGTCGCCGTTGGCCGAGATGGTGCCGACCTGGGCGATCTCGTCGTTCGAGGTGACCTTCTTGGAGTTCTTGACGAGGTCCGCAACGACGGCCTCGACCGCGAGGTCGATACCGCGCTTGAGGTCCATCGGGTTCATGCCGGCGGCCACCGACTTGGCGCCTTCGCGCACGATCGCCTGCGCCAGCACGGTCGCGGTGGTGGTGCCGTCGCCGGCCGCGTCAGCGGACTTGGAGGCGACTTCGCGCACCATCTGCGCGCCCATGTTCTCGAACTTGTCCTCGAGCTCGATCTCCTTGGCGACGGTGACGCCGTCCTTGGTGATGCGGGGAGCGCCGAACGACTTGTCGAGCACGACGTTGCGGCCCTTGGGGCCGAGCGTGACCTTCACCGCGTTGGCGAGGATGTCGACGCCGCGAAGCATCTTGTCGCGCGCGTCGACGGAGAATTTGACTTCTTTAGCTGCCATCTGGATTTTTCCTTAGGTGTTTAGCTGGGTGAGAGAGGGGCTCTTAGGCCGCCTTCTTCTTGGAAGCGGGAGCGTCGAGAACGCCCATGATGTCGCTTTCCTTCATGATCAGCAGGTCGACATTGTCGATCTTGACCTCGGTGCCGGACCACTTGCCGAACAGCACGCGGTCGCCGACCTTCAGGTCGATCGGGATCAGCTTGCCGGCTTCGTCGCGGCCACCGGGGCCGACGGCGACGACTTCGCCCTGCGAAGGCTTTTCCTTGGCAGTGTCGGGAATGATGATGCCGCCAGCGGTCTTCTCTTCTGCGTCGATGCGCTTGACCACGACGCGGTCGTGAAGCGGACGGAAGTTCATGCAGTCCTCCTAAGCAATTGCTCGGGTTGATGATTTCAGATTGTTAGCAGTCGCCGCCGGCGAGTGCCAGGCGGGCCAGCTTGAGATAAGCCAGGATTTTTGCGGGGGCAAGGGCTTCTAGCAGAAAAATAAGCACTCGGAAGCGCGGTCTGCCAGAATCTCATTTCCATCGTTAACCGACGGCGAGGCCGTATTAGCACGGTGCCGCATCTGCTGCTAACGCGTTGAATTTCAACAGCTTGTTAAACTTTTAGGCTTGAGATGGGTTGTCAGTTTGCGTCACATTTCTCTCATGTGAGCGCATCAGTACCGGGTGGCTCGTAAGGCGCACACCGACCAAGCCCCCCGCGAATGCGCTCCTGCAAAGGAGGTTGGCATGGGCGTGCGGAGTGGGGGCGTTTCCGAGGATTTTCGGAAGCAGCTTTTGGGTTACGGGCTGACGACGGCACAAATCCTCTATCGGATGCCGGATCATCCCTCGCTGCTCCAGACCTACGTCTGGCAGGACTACGACATGTTTCCGAAATTTCCGGCGCTGAAGGATTTCCTGGCGTTCTGGCAGGACAAGCTCGATGGTCCCCTTTATTCAGTCACCGTCGCGCACTCCAAGCTGATCAAGCCGGCCGAGCTGCGCGCCATGGATGGCGTGTTCCGGCTGCATTGAGACGGCAATCAGGCGCCGGCGCCGCAATAGCGTCTCCACATCGCGCGATAGGCGTCGTCGACTGCGCGCACGTATGAGACCGGGTTGCTGGCGGCTGCGGTCCGGATCTTCTCGGGCAATTCGCGGCGCAACCGATCGAGCTCGCTGATATCCGAGCCTCGGCGGGTTGCGATGTCGATATACGCCTCATGGCTGTCCGTGACCCAGTCCGGCAGGCCGAGTGCCGTGAGGATGGAGCCGGCAGCACGGCTGGGCAGGCTGTTGCCGAGCTTGGCCACCACCGGCACACCCATCTGCAAGGCTTCCCATGTGCTGACACCGCCGTTCTGCGGGAAGGGGTCGAGGCAGATGTCGACGCGATTGAATGATGCCAGATGGTCGCTTCGCAAGGTCGCGCCGAGCAACTCGACGCGTTCGGCCGGCAACCCGCTAGCCTCGAACCGCGCGAGCAGGTTCTCGCGGACCAGCTGGTCGTCCAGCGCAACATCCTTGACCAACAGTCGCGAACCCGGCACCCCCTGGAGTATCCTGGACCAGACTTGCGCGGCCTCGTCCGAAATCTTGCTGATGCGGTTGAAGACGCCGAAGGTGACGAAGCCGTTCGAGATCGCCGGCGTTGGCGCCCGTGGAATCTCGATCGGCAGCGACGCCAGCGTGACGAAGCACGGCAGGTCGACCACGGTCTCGGCAAACAGATGACGAACCTCAAGGGGGATCGCGACCGGGTCCGAGATCAGATAATCGATCGTCGGCAGGCCGGTGCCGGTGCCGTGACCCCAGCCATGGACCTGCACGGGTGCCGGCTTGCGCGCAAATACGCCGAGACGGTTTCCTCTGGTATGGCCGGACAGATCGATCAGGATGTCGATGCCGTCAGCGCGGATCTCGGCGGCGAGGCGATCTTCGGTCCATTGCGAGGCGTCGCGCCAGCGATCGGCAATCCCCTGAAATTCGCTGGTCGTCGCATCCACTTTCGACGAACAGGCGTAGCACACGACCTCGAACTGCGTGCGGTCGTGGTGTTGAAGGACCGGCTTGAAAATCAACGCGGCCGAATGCGCATTGAGATCCGACGAGACATAGCCGAGCACCAGGCGGCGATCCGGATCTCGGCTGTTGTCATGCGGTGCCACCGCCTCTGAAGCGATTTTCGCGCCGACACGCTCCCACCACACCCGGCGCGCCTGCTGATGCCGTTCGACGGTGGCGTCCCCCGCAAAATCGAGCGTGAAGATCTTGTTGGAGATCGCGCTCTGCAGGTCGGGCTGGATGGCGAGGGCTCTGTCGAAACTGGCGAGGGCTTCGTCGACCCGGCCAAGTCCGGCGAGGCAAAGCCCCAGCACCAGGTGAGCTTGAATGGAATCGGGATCGATCGCGAGCGCCTGCTCGCAATCGTGCGACGCCTGGGCAATCTGCTGGATCTGGAGCAGGACACTGGCCCGGGCGAGCCAGCCATTGGCGTCGTCGGGAGCGAGCGCGATGGCCTGGTTGCCGTCTGCCAGCGCTTCGTCAAATCGCTGAAGCTCCCGTAACGCCGTCGCGCGGTTCGCCAGCGCCGCGGCATAGTCGGGCTTGATCGACAGCGCGCGGTTCAAGCTTGCGATGGCCTCGTCATAGTTGCGCCGACGGCACAGCGCCCAACCCCGGCCGTTATGGGCTTCGGCAAGGTTTGCGTTCAGTGCGATCGCCTTGTCATAGCTGTGCAGCGCCTCCTCGTGGAGATCGAGGGCCACGCTCGCGTTACCGAGATTGGAGAGGGTCGCGGCGTGGTTGGGCCGCAAGGCGAGGGCCCTTCGATAGCTCGCGCAAGCCTCGTCGTGTCGCCGCAACCCGTTGAGCGCGAGGCCCAGGCTCATATGAGCATCGGCAGATCGCGGATCCGCGGCGACCGCTCGGCTCAGCAGGATTTCGGCTTGATCATAGTTCTTGGCATCGGACTCCAGAGCCCCGAGCATGTGCAGCGCCATGAATTGGTTGGGCGCGAGCTGCAGGATTTGGCGATAGGCAGCCCGGGCCTCGGGAAGAAGCCCCATCTTGTGGAGCTGAAGCGCGTGCCCGAGCAGCGGCAGCACTTCGGCCTTTTGCCGTTTCTGAAGCCGGGCATTTTGAAATGCACGCTGGCCTACGCTGTTGCCCATGAATTCATTCCCCCAGAATCTCCCTTCGAGATTAATTCAGCGGGAAAACGAATACGAGACGACGGCCGCGCGCTACGACAGCTTCGGACAAGCTACGATCGATCGGGCTCATCGTGATGTCAGGCCTGCGCCCGGCAATTGCCGCCTGACCCGGGACTGGATAGTCTGCCTTCGGGTTGTGCCTGTCCTGCGGGCCGGCTCAGATCAGGGAGGCAGACAATGGCCAAGCAAAAGACATCAAGACCCGCAACGAAAACCGCAGTCAAGAAGCGCAGCGTTATAGAGGCCGCAGCGCGATCTCCAGCGCGCATAGCAGTGAAGGCAAAGGCACCGATCGTGCCTCCGAAGAAGCCCGCACGCCCCCGGCAACGCATCGCGATCAGCCATCACCGCGAGGAAGACTTCAAGGCCGATGGCCTGCGCGCTTACGCGAAATACCGTGACCTCGGCATCGCCGACGCCAGCCGCGGTCTTGCGCAAGCGCACGTGATCCGCCTGCAAGGTCCTTGCGATCCGGCCGAGGTGTCGAAGCTGCATTTTCACGACGTCGACTTCCAGATGGTCTACGTGCTCAAGGGCTGGGTGAAGACCTACATGGACGGGCAGGGCGAGACCTTGATGAAGGAAGGCAGCGCCTGGACCCAACCGCCGAAGATCAAGCACATGATTTTGGACTATTCGGATGACGTCGAACTGCTGGAGGTGATCCTGCCGGCGGAGTT
Source organism: Bradyrhizobium sp. SZCCT0148 (assembly GCF_018129985.1). Taxonomy (GTDB): domain Bacteria; phylum Pseudomonadota; class Alphaproteobacteria; order Rhizobiales; family Xanthobacteraceae; genus Bradyrhizobium; species Bradyrhizobium japonicum_H. Next base: position 82,789 of record NZ_JAFCKT010000007.1, on the reverse strand, counting down.
CAAGACCGTCGAGTTGAAAGCGTAGGCGCCGTCGTCGCTCTCCGCCTCCGCCGTCAATGCGAGCGACGCCATGCAGACCATCTCCGCGGACGCATTGCTGGATTTCTTCGCTTCGCTCGCAATGACGAACCGGTTCGCAGCCCGGATGCAGCGCAATCCGGGACAGTGCATTTGGCAGGCGATCTTCTCGGATTAGGCCTGCGCCAATCCAGGCTGCGCGCGCCCCGCGAAACGCATCCCTGCACGCCGCATGCGACATATTCGCCCGTCAGGAAACCATCAGCTGTTTGCCCGCGTTGCAGCCGGCTTGATATTGATGGCGGCTTTCGTTTCGGGGATTTGCTTTTGGACAGGTTCAACATCGGCGTTCATGTCGTTGCGCTGGCGGCCGCTTTTGCGCTTGCCGTTCCGATCGGGTGGGATCGCGAGAAGCGCGCGCGAAGCGCGGGCCTGCGCACCTTTCCATTGGTCGCGCTGGCGAGCTGCGGCTTCGTGCAGGCGAGCGAAAGTCTCCTGGTGCATTCGCCTGACGGCATGGCCAAGGTGATCGAGGGCCTCATTACCGGCATCGGCTTCATCGGCGGCGGCGCGATCCTCAAGCAGGGCAATTCGGTACACGGCACCGCCACGGCCGCAAGCTTGTGGGCCACCGGTGCAATCGGCGTCTCTGTCGGGCTCGGTGCCTACGATGTCGCGGTGACGATCGCGGTGTTCACGTTCCTGACGCTTCGATTGCTGACGCTGGCCAAGGAAGAGGGAGACCTCTGATCGGGGCCGGCTACGGGCTCTCCCCTCATTACGGGGCGCGCCTCTCGGGGCGAGCCCGGAAACCGTTTCACGTCCTACACGCGGCCCAATGGATTCTCAGTTGCGCAGTTGAGCTCGCGACGTCGTCGCGCCCCGGAATGACGCCGGAGAAACCTACGACGGCACCCCCACCACCGCGCCCCATCAAGCGCGCGTCAGCATTTCCGTTACGATCGCTAAAAAGCACCCGACCTGAGAAACTGCGCAATTACCAGCCGGATGGTTTCAGCTGGCCAGCAGCGTGACCGCTAACCAGTCGAAAAGACCTCTCCCGTCAACTCAAAGCTGTGAGAACGCAGGAATGCTTTCATGGCGACCAACACTTTTGGCCGACGTGGCGTCGCGCCGCCTCCCTCGAGAGCGTCGTTTCGACCCGCCGCCGCGCCGATCGCTCCGGATCGTGGGTGAACCCGCTCGGCCCTTTCCCAGCGAGGGGACGCTTTTCGGCGACAACAAGCTTCTGGCCGATATCCCTTTTCTCACCATTGGCCTGATCTTCGGCCTGCTGCTGATCTTCGCCCTGCAACGCAGTCTGGCCATCGACGTTGCGCGGGACGGCGACCTCGATGTCCGCTCGCTGATCGCTCAGGGCGCCTCCGGGTACGATCTCGTTGTCGGACGAGGAGAGTGGTGGAGGATCGGCCTTGCGCCGTTGCTGCACGGCAGCGGATGGCACCTCATCAGCAACTGCGTTGCGTTGTTCATCGTCGGCGTCAGGTTGGAGTCCTTGATCGGCCGTGGCTGGTTTGCGCTGATCTTCGTCGTCAGTGCAGTGGCAGGTGAGGTCGGCTCTCTGCTGGGCAATGGCCCCGGCACGGTGGGCGTCGGCGCGTCCGGTGCCATTACCGGGCTCATCGCCGCACTGTTCGTCGCGAGCTTCGAGCCCGAAGCGGACGCCGATCAAACCCTATCGCGATTGAAGACGTCGCTCTTTTTCGGTGTGCCCGCATTACTGCCGCTGGCCTTCGGTGCCTCGGGCAATGTCAATTATTATGCCCATGCGGGGGGTGCGGTGGCCGGCGCCGCGCTTGCGGTCACGCCTTGGCTCGCCTTTTGGTCCTATGACAGCCTGCCGCGGAGCGCAGGCATGACGTTGCTTGCAGCATCCCTTGGGTCACTGATCTGTGCCGGCTTCGCCGCCGTCCATTATGCGTCCTACATGGCCGATGCCCTGCATTATATCCGCGCGTCGGAGGTGCCGGCGAAGGCTGACGAGATGGTCAACCGGTCGCTTGATCTCGTCACCCGCTACCCGAGAGATGCGCGGGCCCACGTGTTCCGATCAGTCTTCTTCCTGGAACAAGCAAACCTCAGTGCCGCCGAGACGGAGGCGCGGACCGCCCTGTCGCTCGCTGCTTCAGATGTGGCGGGTGGGCCGGTGCGCTCCGGTGCGCAGGGCTTGATGGCGGTGTTGCTGTGGGCGCAGGGGCGAACCAGCGAGGCGAAGGCCATGGCGGTCGAGCCCTGCCGTGCCAAGCTGGCCGAGGTGCGCCGCATCTTGCAGAAGTCGAAATTGTGCAGTCGACCGGAATGACCGGTTCGTAGCCCGGACCGGCGCAGCGGCATCCGCGAACGTCTCCCAGAAGCGAAGTTGATCCCGGATATCGCTGCGCTCATTCTGACTACGGCATCAAGCCAGCACTCCCACCACTGCGCCCATCACGCACGTGGTCAGCGTCCCCGATACGATCGACTTCAGCCCGAGCGCGTTGATCTCCTCGCGCCGCTCCGGCGCCATCACGCCCAGGCCGCCGATCATGATGCCGAGGCTCGCGAAGTTGGCGAAGCCGCACATGGCGTAGAGCATGATCAGGCGCGAACGCGGGTCGAGCGTGTCGGGCGGCAGCTTCGAGAAGTCGACATAGGCGATCAATTCGTTGAGCACCGTCTTGGTGCCCATCAGGCTGCCGGCGGTGATCGCCTGATCCCAAGGCAGTCCCATCAGCCAGCACACCGGCGCCATCACGAGACCGAGCAGGCGCTGCAACGAGATCGCGGCGCCGCCGACATTCGGCAGCAGGCCGAGCATGGCGTTGACGAGATAGACCAGCGCCACCAGCACCAGCAGCATGGCAACGATGTTGATCAGCAGCTCGATCCCCGCGCCGGTGCCTTTCACGATCGCATCCATCGTGCTGGTAACCTCCATCTCGGGGTTGCCTGCGACGCGGGGATCCTCAAGCGTTCCGCCGGTGCGCCTGTCGGAGGTTTCAGGGACCATGATCAGGCTGACGAGGATCGCGGCCGGCGCGCCCAGCACGGAGGCGATGACGAAATGCGCGGCCGCATCGGGAATGAGGGGCGCCAGCAGCGTCGCGTAGAGCACCAGCACGGTGCCTGCGATGCCAGCCATCCCGCCGGTCATCACCAGGAATAATTCGCTGCGGGTCATCTGATTCAGATACGGCCGCACGAACAGCGGCGCCTCGACCATGCCGAGAAAGATATTGGCGGCGGTCGAGAGGCCCACCGCGCCGCCGACGCCGAGCGTTCGCTCGAGCAGCCAGGCCATGCCGCGGACGACAGGCGGCAGCACGCGCCAATAGAACAGCAACGTCGTCAGCACGCTCATCACCAGCACGATCGGCAGCGCCTGGAATGCCAGGATGAAATCGGCGCCGGGCACCTTGACGTCGAAAGGCACGGTGCCGCCGCCGACATAGCCGAACACGAACGCGGAGCCGGCACGCGAGGCCGCGGAAATCGCACCGACAGCGTCGTTGATGGCGCCGAAAGCGTGCGCGACGACCGGCAGCTTGATGAGCACGATCGCGGTGACGAAGGTGGCGACGAGGCCGATGCCCGCCTGTCGCAGCGACACGGCGCGCCGGTTCTCCGCCAGCGCGAAGGCGATCAACAGCAATGCGAAAATGCCGAGTGCCGATTGCAGGCGCAGCATGATGTCCCCAAACCCTCAATGATTATGGCCGCGCCTGCGCTGCAAAGGCAATGCCGGGAATGGTGTTGGCCGTCCCGCTGTTGACAAGCCGGTCTGCGTCAGCCACGCGGGAGGCATCGAAGAGAGCGACGCTCAGGGGTGATCCAACAGGCGATGCCAGAGCAGCCAGCAGCCGTGAATCCGCCGGTGACCGCCGGCCAACTCCTGACCCACCGCGCCTTCCTGTTCTTCGTGCTCTCGCGCAGCCTGTCGCGCTTTTCCAGCCAGATCGCGGCGGTCGCGATCGGCTGGCAGATCTACGATCTCACCGGCTCGGCCTTCGATCTCGGCATGGTCGGCCTCGTTCAGTTCCTGCCCACCGCGCTCCTGGTGTTCGTCGCCGGTCATGCCGCGGACCGCTATGAGCGCAAGCGCGTGGTCCAGCTTTGCCAGTTCGCCGAGGCCGCGACCGCGCTCTATCTCGCAATCATCACCTATCTCGGCGCAGTCGGCGAGGTGCAGATCTTCATCGCGACCTTCGTGCTCGGCATTGCAGGCGCGTTCGAGAGCCCGACCACGGCGGCGCTGCTGCCGCTGATCGCGCCGCAGGGCTCGCTGCAGCGCGCCACCGCCGTCTCCAGCGGCGCAGCGCAGGTCGCGACCATCACGGGGCCCGCGCTCGGCGGCTTCGCCTATGCGGTCGCTCCGCATCTGGCCTATGCCATGATGGTGCTGTTCTGGATTTTGGGAATGATCCTGACCGGTTTCATCCGGCCGCGCCCGCAGGCCGTCGCGAAGGAGGGAACGGATTCGGACAACATCTTTGCCGGAGTCCGCTTCATCCGCAGCAATCCGGCGATCCTCGGTACCATCTCGCTCGATTTGTTTGCGGTGCTGTTCGGCGGCGTCACCGCGCTGCTGCCGATCTATGCCCGCGACATCCTGCAGACCGGCCCGGTCGGGCTCGGCGTGCTGCGCGCCGCGCCCGCAGTCGGCGCGCTCCTGATGACCATGGTGCTGGCGCGTTACGCCATCTCACGGCACGTGGGCCTGCGCATGTTCCAGGCCGTGATCGTGTTCGGCCTCGCCACCATCGTGTTCGCGCTTTCGTCCTGGATGTGGCTGTCGGTGCTGTCGCTCGCCGTGCTCGGTGCCGCCGATACGATCAGCGTCGTGATCCGCTTCTCGCTGGTGCAGCTGTCCACGCCCGACGAGATGCGCGGCCGGGTCGGCGCAGTGAACTTCCTCTTTATCAACGCCTCGAACCAGCTCGGCCAGTTCGAAAGCGGGGTGGCCGCCGCGCTGCTCGGCGCCATGCCGGCCGCCGTGCTCGGCGGCGTCGCCACGGTTGCGGTGGCGCTGTTGTGGATGAAGCTGTTTCCGAGCCTGCGGAAGGTGGAAAGCCTGGAGTAGGGGAAGGCTCGTGTCCCGGACAAGCGGCAACGCATTTGCGTTGCGGCGCAGAGCCAAGACCCGGAAGGCCATCCACGAGATCGCGGAGGGCATGGGCCACGGCTCAGCAGCGCGTCATTGCATGCCGCGCCCCGTTCGGGACACGAGACCAGAGAGCTGAATCGTCTCAAAAAGCTGCGGAAAAAGCACAGAGGAATCAATGAGATCCCTACTGTGCATGGGGTTGTTTTCGCAAATTTAGCGTCAGCCGCGTCCGACGAACGGCATCTTGGTCGCCATCACCGTCATCGTCAGCACGTTGGCGTCGAGCGGCAGGCCGGCCATGTAGGCGACGGCATCGCCGACTGACTTGGCGTCCATGCGCGGTTCGTGCTTGGTGGTGCCGTCCGGCTGCAGCACGCCGGGGCCGTTGACCATGCGGTCGGTCATCGGCGTTGCCGCATTGCCGATGTCGACCTGGCCGACCGCGATGTCGTACATGCGGCCGTCGAGATTGCTCGCCTTGGTCAGGCCGGTGATGGCGTGCTTGGTCGAGGTGTAGGCCGCCGAGAACGGGCGCGGCGCATGCGCCGAGATCGAGCCGTTGTTGATGATGCGGCCGCCGCGCGGGCTCTGGTCCTTCATGATACGGAAGGCGTGCTGGGTGCACAGGAACGGGCCGGTGAGGTTGGTGTTCACCACCGCCTGCCACTGCTCGAGGCTGAGATCCTCGAACGGCACGGCGGGTGCGCCCATGCCGGCATTGTTGAACAGCACGTCGAGGCGGCCATAGGTCGCCTTCACCTTGTCGAACAGCGCGGCGATCTGGTCCGGCTTGGTCATGTCGGCGGTGACGCACAGGCTTTTGCCGGCGGGGCCGAGCTTTGCGGTCTCCTCGAGCATGTCGAGCCGGCGCCCGACCAGCACCACGGTGAAGCCGATGTTCATCAAGGCCAGCGACGCGGCGCGCCCGACACCGGTGCCGGCGCCCGTCACCAGCGCAATCTTCTTTGCTTCACTCATCGTTTCCTGCCTTTTCTCATGCTGTCAGGTCTTCGGTTCTTTTTCGTTCTTGTAGGGCGGCCGCGGAATGTTCTGGTGCGCCGCGCGCAGCGCCGCCGACCAGCGCGAGCGCAGGTCGTGGAAGTAGGGCTCGCCAGCCTCGATGCGGTGGTTGAGGTCGGCATCGCAGGCGTCGGCGCGCACCACCAGCACGTCGATGGGAAGGCCGACGCCGAGATTGGAACGCATGGTCGAGTCCATCGAGATCAGGCCGGTCTTCAGCGCCTCGTAAAGCTCGACGTCGTAATGCATGGCGCGGTCGAGCACCGGCTTGCCGTATTTGTGCTCGCCGATCTGCAAGTAGGGTGTATCGGTTGTGCACTCGATGAAGTTGCCCGCGGTGTAGACCATGAACAGCCGCATGCGCGCGCCCTTGATCTGGCCGCCGAACAGGAACGAGACGTCGAAGGAGACGTCTTCCGACTTCAGCGCCGGGCCCTCGGTCGCGTGCACGGCCCGGATCGCCCGGCCAATGCGCTGGGCGGCCTGGAACATGGTCGGCGCGTTCATCAGCGTCTCGATCTCGCCCGTGGTGGGATCCTCCAGCCCTTCGGTCAGCGTCGACAGCACCGACTGGCTGATGGCGAGGTTGCCGGCGCTGGCGATCGCCATGATGCGGTCGCCGGGCTTCGAGAAGATATGCAGCTTGCGGAAGGTCGAGACGTTGTCGAGCCCGGCATTGGTGCGGGTATCGGCGATCATCACCAGACCGTCCCGAACCAGGATTCCGCAACAATAGGTCATTTCCAGTCCCCGAAGGCGTTTGCGCGGAATTACTAGCCAATTTCAGGGGGCAGGTCCAACCCCCGATTCCCGCGGGGAGGTCGTCATTCCGGGGCGACAAAGTCGCGAGCCCGGAATGACAGCGTGAGACAGCACCTAATCGGCCGCGTCGACCAGGAATGCCTCGTCGACCGGCACGCCGAGTGCGGTGACCAGCCGGTTGGTCTCCGCGGCCATGCCGACGATGGCGAGCATCTCGGCGTATTCGGCTTCGGTCATGCCCTTGGACCGCGCGGCGGCGGTGTGGGAGTGAATGCAGTAGCTGCAGCCATGCGCGATCGACACCGCGACATAGAGCATCTCCTTGACCTTGGGATCGAGCGCGCCGGGAGCCATGACCTCCTTGATGCTCTCCCACGTCCTCCGCAGCGTCTTCGGATCATGCGCCAGCGCGCGCCAGAAATTGTTGACGAAATCCGACTTCCGCACCTTGCGGATATCGTCGAAGACGGCGCGCGCCTCAGAAGAGAGCTCATCGTCCGAAAGCAGCTTGACGGTTGCCATGGAGTACCTCGCAGGGACAGGTCTGATCCCCGCGAGTGTAGCACGGCCGGTGCGTTCGGACGGCTGTGCTAGCTCTGTCGCTGGGATTGCGATTGCGACGGCCCGCCGCGGCTGGCCTGCTCGACCTTGACCGCCACCGTCAGCGTCTCGGCGCCGCCGCCATAGCGGGTGCCACGCACCGGGGCTGCGCCAAGATAGTCGAGCCCGATCGCGACGCGGACATGGGCATCGGTGGCGCAGATGGAGTAGGCGGGATCGAAGCCGACCCAGCCGAGATCGGGCACATAGGCTTCAGCCCAGGCATGGCCGGCGTTCTGATGCACCGTGCCGTCCGAGCGCAGGAAGTGGCCGGAGACGAAGCGCGCCGGCACGCCGCTGGTGCGGGCGCAGGCGATGAATATGTGCGCATAGTCCTGGCAGACGCCGCGCTTGAGCGTGAACGCCTCGGCGGCCGACGTGCCGCTGTTGGTCGGGTCCTCGTCGAACGTCATGTGATCGCTGATCTCCGTCATCAGCGTGTGCAGGAAGCCGAGCGTGTCGCTCTCGGCCTCGCTGCGCAACTGGCGCGCGACCGCCATCATCGCCGGATTGGCCGAGGTGAGGTCGGTGGTGCGCAGGAACATGCCCGCGGGGAAGCGCTCGTCGGTACCGCGCAGCACGCCGCCGGTGTCGTGGGTTTCGATCAAGCCCTCGGCGGTGATCTTGATGTCGCCGACGGGCCCGCAGGACAGCACATGGGTGACGTTGCCGAACGCGTCCTCGTGGGCATCGAGCCTGGTGTCGGTGGAGACGTCGATCTGCCATTCCGCAACATATTGCCCGTCATGGCTGCACGGGGTCATGCGCAGGATCTGGATCACGCTGGTGGCCGGCGGCTCGTAGCGATAGGTCGTCGTGTGCAGGATTCGCAGGCGCATGGTGGACCGTGTCGTTCGTTGTTGGGCCCGACTGTCGCCGCAAAGAAGATCGTCATGCCCGGGCTCGTCCCGGGCATCCACGTTCCTCCTCGTCGCGCGAAAGCAAGGACGTGGATGGCCGGGACGAGCCGGCCATGACGGTACCCTATTCCGTCAGTCGAGGGACATCAGATCAGATACTGCTTCGTGATGATTTCGCCCAGCCTGGAATTGTCCGTGATGAATTCCTGAATGAATTCATGCACGCCATGCTGGAAGATGTCGTTCATATTGCTGTGTTCGAGCCGGTTGCGGATGCCGCGGGCGTGGCGCTGGGCCGGGCCCTGGCGGCCATAGGCAACGCCGATCTGGTCGAGATTGCGCACGAGATTGTCGTAGCAGCTCGCCAGCGAGCGCGGCAGCGTGCTGTTGAGGATGAGCAGATCCGCGACCAGCCACGGTTTGAGCGTTTCGCGATAGACCCAGTGATAGGCCGTCAGCGCCGACACCGAGCGCAGGATCGAGCTCCACTGGTAGAAGTCCAGCGGGCCGCCGACGTGCTCCTCTTCGGGCAGCAGCACGTGATACTTCACGTCGAGAATGCGCGCGGTGTTGTCGGCGCGCTCCAGATGCAGGCCGAGCCGGGAGAACCAGTAGGCATCGTTGCGAAGCATGGTCCGGTAGGCCGAGCCGTCGAAGCGCAGCGAGGTCTCCTGGACGAAACGCAGGAACTTTGCCAAATCCTCGCGCGTCGAGGTGCCCTTGCTCCAGACCGCCTGAAGCTCGATCCACGCCGAGTTGATCGTGTCCCACATCTCGCTCGTCAGCGCCGTGCGCACCGAGCGCGAGTTCAGCCGCGCCGCCTCGATGCAGTTCCGGATCGAGGACGGATTGTCCACGGAGAACGAGAGGTAGTCGACGACGTTGTGCTCGTTGGCTTCCTCGTAGGTCTGATAGAAGCTGGCGGCGACGCCGGCGGTGAGCAGCGCCGAGTCCCATTCATTGGTCTTGCCGATATAGGCGGCGGGAAGTGCGGTGACCCGTAGCGTCGCATCGATGGTGCGCGCGAGATATTCGGCCCGTTCGACGTAGCGGGCGAGCCAGTAGAGGTTTTCGGCGGTACGCGACAGCATCTCTCTACTCGTCCAAAATCCAGGTGTCCTTGGTGCCGCCGCCCTGGCTTGAATTCACCACGAGCGAGCCTTCCTTCAGCGCGACGCGCGTCAGCCCGCCCGGCACGATCGTGGTGCTCTTGCTGCCGGTCAGCACGAACGGCCGCAGATCCACGTGGCGTGGCGCGAGGCCGGACGCGGTGCAGGTCGGGCAGGTCGAGAGCGCCAGCGTCGGCTGCGCGATGAAGCCTTCAGGTTCGCGCTTGAGCTTCTCGCGGAACGCTTCGATCGTTGCCTTGGTCGCGGCGGGCCCGATCAGCATGCCGTAGCCGCCGGAGCCGTGCACCTCCTTGACGACGAGCTCGCTCAAATGATCCAGCACATAGGCGAGGTCCTTCGACTCGCGGCAGCGCCAGGTCTGCACGTTCTTAAGAACCGGCTCCTCGCCGAGATAGAACTTCACGATGTCAGGCATGTAGGAGTAGATCGCCTTGTCGTCGGCGATGCCGGTGCCGACGGCGTTGGCGAGCGTGATGTTGCCGGCCGCATAGGCCGACATCAGCCCGGGCACGCCGAGCGCGGAATCGGGGCGGAAGGTGAGGGGATCGAGGAAGTCGTCATCGACGCGACGATAGATCACGTCGACCCGTTTCAGCCCTTCCGTCGTCCGCATGAACACTTCGTTGTTCTTGACGATGAGGTCGCGGCCCTCGACCAGCTCGATGCCGAGCTTGTCGGCAAGGAAGGAGTGCTCGTAATAGGCCGAGTTGTAGACGCCGGGGGTGAGCAGGGCGACGGTCGGCTCGCCCGAGGCGCTGAGCGGCGCGACGGAGCGGAGCGCCGAGAGCAACTCGTCCGGATAGCGCTCGACCGGCGCCACCCTGTGGCGGGCGAACAGATCCGGAAACAACCGCATCATGATTTCGCGGTTCTCGAGCATGTAGGACACGCCGGACGGCGTCCGCGCATTGTCCTCCAGCACGATGAAGTCGTTGGAATCGACCCGGACGATGTCGATGCCGGCGATGTGCACGTAGACGTCGTGCGGTACCTGCTGGCCGTTCATCTCGGGCCGGAACACCGGGTTCTGGAAGATCAGATCTTCAGGCACGATCCCGGCGCGGAGGATGTCGCGGCCATGGTAGACGTCGCGCAGGAACATGTTCAGCGCCTTCACGCGCTGCTTCAGCCCCTTTTCGAGCACCCCCCATTCCTTGCCGGACATGATCCGCGGGATGACGTCGAACGGGATCAGGCGCTCGGTCGATTCGGAATCGCCATAGACCGCAAAGGTAATGCCGATGCGGCGGAACAGGAGCTCGGCTTCCTGGCGGCGATATTCGAGCGCCTCGGGAGGCGTCTCCTTGAGCCAGCGTGCCAGCTCCTGATAGGCGGGGCGGAGGTCCCCACCCGGAATATTCATTTCGTCAAACGCGACTGCCATAGATTCCGACGTGTCTCCCTGGCCATGCGGCAAGAGTGCATGACTTTGAGGAGGTAGCAAGGGGCGGGCCAGCGCGATAAGCATGGAGAGAGGGCATTTGCCGGGGATGCTTGGCAGCCTGCCTGAAAAAATGGCTGAGGACTGCTTATTTCGGTAGCAAAACCGCGTGACTTCAACGCGTTACCTCGGCAAAGTCGAGACCAGAGGTGAGGGACTTAAGGCATGAGCGAGATCGTCACGGCGGGCATTCTGGTCATCGGGGATGAAATCCTGTCCGGCCGGACCAAGGACAAGAATATCGGCTTCATCGCCGAATACCTGACCAATATCGGCATCGACCTGAAGGAAGTCCGGGTCGTCTCCGACGACGAGTCCGACATCATCGCTGCCCTGGATGCCCTGCGGCATCGTTACACCTATGTCTTCACCACCGGCGGCATCGGCCCGACCCATGACGACATCACCGCCGACAGCGTCGCCAAGGCGTTCGGGGTCGGCATCGACCATCACCCGGAGGTGGTCGCCCGCTTCAAGGAGCGCTGGAGCGAGCAGGATCTCAACGAGGCCCGCCTGCGCATGGCCCGCATTCCCGACGGTGCCGAGCTGATCCAGAGCGCCACCATCCTCGCCCCCGGCTTCAAGATCGGCAATGTCATCGTGATGGCGGGCGTGCCCTCGATCATGCAGGCGATGATGGACATCGTCTCGCCCAAGCTGAAATCCGGCGTGCGCATGCTCTCCGAATCGGTCCGCGCCAACGCGCGCGAAGGCGACATCGGCAGCCCCTTGCGCGCGATTGCCGCCGCCCATCCCGACACCATCATCGGCAGCTATCCCTTCATGGACGAGGAGCAGAAGCCGAATACCAACCTCGTGGTGCGCTCGCGCGATGCGGACAAGCTCGCGGCAGCCATGGCCGCGGTGAAGGAAATGCTGGCGGGATTGAACATCACCCGTTAGCAGGGAATTTGCCGGCAGGCGAAGCAGGAGACGACAATGGCTGGTGAAGCACCGGAACTGAGCGCACAGGAGCGGGCGGGCAAGGCCTTCCCGGTCTCGTGGGACCAGTTCCACCGCGATTGCCGGGCGCTGACCTGGCGGCTCAACGAGGTCGGCCCGTTCCATGCGGTCATCGCGATCACGCGCGGCGGCCTGGTGCCGGCGGCGATCGTGGCGCGCGAGCTCGGCGTGCGTGTCATCGATACGGTCTGCATCGCCAGCTACGACCACGACAAGCAGGGCGAGCTCCAGGTCCTCAAGGGCATTTCGGAACAGGCCATGAAGCTCGGCGGCGGCACCGGCAAGGGGCTGCTGATCGTCGATGACCTCGTCGACACCGGCAAGACCGGCAGGATGGTGCGCAAGATGCTGCCCGACGCGCATTTCGCCACCGTCTACGCCAAGCCGATGGGACGTCCGCTGGTCGACACCTTCATCACGGAAGTCTCGCAGGACACCTGGATCTTCTTTCCCTGGGATACCGCGCTGTCCTACCACCCGCCGCTGCGCGACGGCGCGGCGTGATCACGCTCGTCATTGCGCGCGAAGCGAAGCAATCCAGCAATGCATTCGCGAACCTAGTACGAATTGCTTCGTCGCCGCGCTCCTCGCAATGACCGGTGGAGGCAGCCATGCCCCTGCAGAACCGAGTCACGCCCACCGGCGACATCGTCGCCACCCCGCATCGCGGCCTGTTCACCGGCAATCGCGGCATCATCCACGATCCCGCGACGAAGACGCTGCTGAACAAGCGCTGGTCGTCGCCGGCCTGGATCACCTGCCTGTGCGAATTCCGCGGCTGGCGGCGGCCGGTGATGGCGCGGCGGAGCTGGACCGAGCTGTTCTTTCTCGACGAAGCCACCGCCTTCGCCGCGGGACACCGACCCTGCTTCTTCTGCCGCCGCGACGATGCCAACCGCTTCCGCGCGGCATGGCAGAGTGGCAATGGCGCGAGCAAGGTGAGTGCAAAGGCGATGGACGCCGAACTGCATCGCGAGCGTCTCGATCGCGGCAAGAAGCGGCTGCACGCGCTGCCCATGCCGCTGGCGCAATTGCCCGACGGCGCGATGGTGCAGCAGGGCGAGGAAAGTTTTCTGGTGGTGCAGGGCAGGGCTCTGTTGTGGTCCGCGGCCGGTTACGTCAGCGGTGCACGCGAGCTGTCTCAGCCGATGCTGCTGACACCGCCGTCGACGCTGCGCGCGCTCAACGCCGGCTATCGGCCCGCGCTGCACCCGACCGCAGAGCGCGGCAGTCGATAAAAAATAGGACGATGCAGACGAGGCCAAACGGGATCGAAGGAAAGAGGAAAGGGACCAGGAGAGACGCCCCGCGTCCATCCAGCCAGGAAATCAGAGTTAAGAACGCACCGAGAAATGCTGCACCCAGCAGGGATCCCACTGCCCAAAACCACAGCAGGCTCAGCGCGACATCGCGCCATGTGACCACGCGAATGGGGCCGCTCTCCGGCCAGCGGTTCATCGCTAAACCTGCAAGCGCGTCGGCAACGTAGCTCGGAACATCAAGGGTTACGGGAGCTCCGATATCGAGTTCGGCACCTTGACCGAAGATGTCCCACGTCCTGGTGACCGCAATATTTTCCCATGACACGAAGATGCCGCGGTCGCGTCCTCCGGTGGTGACCCAGAGGCCGTCCGCGTACGCACTGATGACGTACACGCCGCTGTATCGGGTCCACCCCTCCTTGCCCATTAGGCGGCCGAACCGCAGGAGCGGGGGATCGACAGGCCGATCCTCACCGGGTTTGGTAGCCGTGTGTCGAGCGAGAGCCCGGTTCTCCAGGACGAAACGGATGGTCTCCGGGACGAGCCGGATGATTCCCAAGACGAATCGGACGTCCAGGACGACGAGGCAGATGACCAATATCCCGCCGATGAGCAAGCTTGCGCCGAGGACAAGTGTCATGCCGCTACCGCACTGGCCGCCCTTGCTCGTCGACCGTCGTCCGCGCGTCGCGCACCGCCCTTTCGCGGATGACCTGGCGGCAACGCGTCAATCCGGCCTCGTTCGCCGAGCCTGCAGCCTTCGACGCACGCTCCACCATCGCCGCAGGTGCTTCGATGGCGCATGCCGTTCGCATCATCACCCCAGTCTCTCTCGCGCCAGCGCCGCGCCGGCGCCGAGCGCCATCAGCTTGGCTTCGGCGATCTCGCGCCGCATCGGGGCCATGCCGCAATTGGTGGTGGCGATGATGTTGCTCTTGGGTACGAATTTCGACACGGCGTCGATCACCTTCACGACGTCCTCGGCGGTCTCCACGGTGTCGCTGGCGACGTCGATCACGCCGGCCTGCACGACCTTGTTCTTCAGGAGTGCGAGCAGGTCGAGCGGCACCTTGGAATTGCGGCACTCGATCGCGACCTGCTGGATCGGGCTGGCGTCGATCGCCGGAAAGATCTGCTCATACTGCCGCCATTGCGCGCCCAGCGTCTCCTTCCAGTCGGTGTTGGCCTTGATGCCGTAGCCGTAGCAGATGTGCACGGCGGTGGTGCAGGTCAGTCCCTGCGCGGCGCGTTCCAGCGCCTTGATGCCCCAATCGTTGACCTCGTCCATGTAGACGTTGAAGGCGGGTTCGTCGAATTGCACGAAATCGACGCCGTCGGCCTGCAGGGCCTTGGCTTCCTCGTTGAGCAGCTCGGCGAACGCGAACGCCATCTTGACGCGGTCGCCGTAGTAGCGGTCGGCAATGGTGTCGATGATCGTCATCGGGCCGGGCAGGGTGAACTTCAGTTTCCGCTTGGTGTGCGTGCGCGCCACGCGCGCCTCGAAGGCGTGGACGCGATCCTTGAGCCGCAGCGGGGCGACCACCTGCGGCACCATCGCCTTGTAGCGGTCCTTGCGGATGCCCATCTCGACCTTGTGGGCGAAATCGATGCCTTCGATCTTTTCCAGGAAGCCGTGCACGAAATGCTGCCGGGCCTGCTCGCCCTCGGTGAGGATGTCGATGCCGGCGTCCTCCTGGATCTTCAGCCAGATCAGCGTGGCATCGCGCTTGGCGCGGAGCAGCTCGTCGCCTTGCGCCTTCCAGGGCGCCCAGAGCATGTTGGGCTCGGCGAGCCATTCCGGCTTCGGCAAGGAGCCGGCGATCGTGGTTGGAAACAGCATGGCGGCCCTCCGGCGGGTTGTGTTGCGCCCCTTCCTGCCATGTCCTAACGTCGAGGTACAGAACAACGAAAGTCGCTCTCTCTTCCAGCGCGGCAATGGGAAATGCCAAGGGAAATACCAAGGGAAAGGTCATGATCGACCTCCATTACGCACCGACGCCGAACGGTTGGAAAATCTCGATCATGCTGGAGGAACTCGGGCTTCCCTACGTCGTGAAGCCCGTCAACATCCGTACCGGCGAGCAGTTCAGCCCCGACTTTCTGGCGATCTCCCCGAACAACCGCATCCCCGCGATCGTCGATCACGCACCCGCCGACGGCGGCGGGCCGTTCCCGGTGTTCGAGACCGGCGCCATTCTGATTTATCTTGCGGAGAAGACCGGACGCTTCTTGCCCGCCGATTTGCGCGGACGTTCCGCCACCATCCAGTGGGTGATGTGGCAGATGGCCGGCCTCGGGCCGATGCTCGGCCAGCACGGGCATTTCGCGCTCTATGCGGCAGAGAAGATCCCCTATGCGATCGAGCGTTACCGTGACGAGGCGGCGCGGCTCTACGGCGTGCTCGACCGGCAATTGGAGAAGACCGGGGCCTATGTCGCCGGCGACTATTCCATAGCCGACATGGCCTGCTTCCCGTGGACCATGACCCACAAGGCGCAGGGCTTTACGCTCGATGACTTCCCGAACATCAAACGCTGGTATGCCGAGGTCCGCGCCAGGCCTCAAGTACAGGCGGGACTGGCGATCGGCAAGTTCGTGAAAGAGCCGTTCAACGAGGAATCACGCAAGATCATGTTCGGGCAGAAGGCTAAGGAGCTGCTGGGAAAGAAGTGACGGCCACGCCGTCATTCCGGGGCGCGGCGAAGTCGCGAGCCCGGAATCCATCGAGCTTCAGCGAATGCTGCGAAACGGATTCCGGGCTCGCGCCCAAGAGGACGCGCCCCGGAATGACGAGAGCACAAAGGAAACGCCATGATCGAATTCTTCTTCGACTGCTCCAGCCCATGGACCTATCTCGCCTTCCACAACATCCAGCCGCTCGCCAGGGAGTTGGACGTCGAGATCGTCTGGCGGCCGATCCTGGTCGGCGGCATCTTCAACACGGTCAACCCCAGCGTCTACGCGCAGCGCGAGAAGCCGGTACCGCTGAAGGCGCGCTACATGAAGAAGGACCTCGCCGACTGGGCGCGCTCGGCCGGCCTGTCGATCAAGATGCCGCCGACGGTGTTTCCGGTGAACAGCG
The DNA here is from genome assembly GCF_018129985.1 of Bradyrhizobium sp. SZCCT0148. Classification (GTDB taxonomy): domain Bacteria; phylum Pseudomonadota; class Alphaproteobacteria; order Rhizobiales; family Xanthobacteraceae; genus Bradyrhizobium; species Bradyrhizobium japonicum_H. The sequence continues at coordinate 66,547 of NZ_JAFCKT010000007.1, read as the reverse complement.
TCAAGGCGATGCGCGGGTGCATCTGGCTAGACAGAGACATGGTGCCGTTCGCGACATCAGTGTTCGAGGCCTATTGGGGCGAGGACAAGGACATCTCGCAGGACGCGGTGCTCGCCGAGATCTGCAAGAAGGTCGGCCTCGACGAGGCAAGATTCTTCGCCGGCATCTCGGAGCAAGCGATCAAGGATCAGCTCAAGGCGAATACGGAAGAGGTCGTCACCCGCGGCGGCTTCGGCTCGCCGACGATCTTCGTCAACAAGACCGACATGTATTTCGGCAATGACCGGCTGCCGCTGATCCGCGAGGCATTGCTGCGCGGCAAGGCGAGCGCGGCCTGATGGTACGCGCCGTCGTCTGTCGCGCGCTTGGCGCGCCCGAAACCTTGCGGCTGGAAGAGTTTCCGTCGCGCGCCCTGAAGCCGGGCGAGGTGCGGGTCAAGATCCGCGCCGCCGGCCTGAACTTTCCCGACGTGCTGATGGCCGCTGGCGAATATCAGCTCAAGCCCGAGCTGCCGTTCACGCCGGGCATGGAAGCCGCCGGTGATGTCGCCGAAATCGGCACGGAGGCGAGCGGTGTTGCCGTCGGCGACAAGGTCATCGTCAAGATGCGGCACGGCGCGTTCACCGACGAAGCGGTGGTCACGCCGTCCCAGCTCACGCCAAAACCCTCGACGTTCGACTACGCCGAGGCTGCGACCTATCTCGCCGGCCATGGCACGGCCTATCATGCGCTGATCGATCGCGGCCGGATCGAGCCGGGAGAGGTGCTGCTGGTCCATGGCGCCGGTGGCGGCGTCGGTCTTGCCGCCGTCGAGATCGGCAAGATGCTGGGCGCGACCGTGATCGCGACCGCCTCCAGCGACGAGAAGCTCGCCATCGCCCGGGCGCGCGGCGCCGATCATATCGTCCGCTATGACCGTGAGCCGTTTCGCGATGCGGTCAAGCGCATCACCGACGGTCGCGGCGCGGACGTCGTGTTCGATCCTGTCGGCGGCCAGGTTTTCGAAGACTCGATGCGCTGCATCGCCTGGGGCGCGCGCCTCCTGGTGATCGGCTTCACCGGCGGCATCGGTTCGGCCAAGACCAATCTGCTGCTGATCAAGGGCGCCAGCGTGCTCGGCGTGCGCGCCGGCGAAGCGGTGCGAAAAAACCCTGCGCTGGGAGAGGTGCGCCTGAAGGCGCTGCTGCAATGGGCGGAGGAGGGCAAGCTGCGCCCCAACGTTTCACACCGTCTGCCGCTGGAAGACTATGCGAAGGCGATGCGGTTGTTGCTCGACCGCAAGGCGATCGGGCGCGTGGCGCTGGTGATGGAGTGAGGCCGTCATTCCCCGCGAAGGCGGGGACTCGAGTGATGGAGTGACGGTGCCTTGTTGACGTGCCGTAGGGTGGGCAAAGTGAAGCATGCCCACCACTTCTGCCATCACTGATGGATGGTGGGCACGGCGCAAGAGCGCCTTTGCCCACCCTACAAAGCCTACTTGTATTCCCGCTCCGTCCACCACGGGAAATAGTCCGGCATGTCGCTGGACACCTTGTCCTTGAATTGCGCCGGGCGCTTCTCCAGGAACGACACCACGCCTTCCTTGACGTCGTCGGAACGTCCTCGGGCGTAGATGCCGCGGCTGTCGACCTTGTGGGCTTCCATGGGATCGTCGGCGCCCATCATGCGCCACATCATCTGGCGGATCAGCGCGACAGATACCGGCGCGGTCTTCGCCGCAAATTCCTTGGCGAGCGCGCGGGCGGTCGGCAGCAGGTCATCGGGGGCGACGACCTTGCTGACGAGACGGCCGGCGAGGGCTTCCTGGGCCGGGAAGACACGACCCGAATAGCACCATTCCAGCGCCTGCGAGATGCCGACGATGCGCGGCAGGAACCAGCTCGAGGCGGCCTCCGGCACGATGCCGCGCTGGGAGAAGACGAAGCCGAACCGCGCGGCGTCCGAGGCGATGCGGATGTCCATGGCGAGCTGCATGGTGACGCCGATGCCGACCGCGGGTCCGTTCACGGCAGCGATGACAGGCTTCAGGCACTTGAAGATGCGCAAGGTCACCTGGCCGCCGCCGTCGCGCACCTGGGGATCGCTGTAGTCCACCGTTCCGTCGGCGAGGCGCTTCACGGGGCCGCGCCGCGCATCGCGGTCGAACGTATCGGCACCGGAGGACAGATCCGCTCCCGCGCAAAAACCGCGGCCGGCGCCTGTGACGATGATGGCGCGGACGTTGTCGTCCTTGTCGGCGGCCTCGAATGCGTCGATCAGCTCTGCCTGCATCTGCGCGTTGAAGGCGTTGAGCTTGTCGGGCCGGTTCAGGGTGATGGTGAGGATCTGCTCGGCGACCTCGTATTCAATCGTCTCATACGCCATCGGTGGTTTCCTTCCTTTTATCTTTGTGGACCTCTTTAGCATGTCATTCTGGGGCGCGCGAAGCGCGAGCTCCGGTGCGCGATTGCGCACCTGGGAATCCATCTTTCGACATCAGTAGTGCCGACGAATGGATTCCGGGCTTGCGCCAAGTGGGCGCAAACCGGAATGACGACGGTGCAGTTATTTTGTCGGCGGCCTGGGCCAGGGCTTCTGCGCTCCGCGCAGCCCCTCGAACGCCTTGGCCAAGCCGAGCACGCCGATGTCGTCGAAGCGGCGACCGACGATCTGCACGCCGATGGGGAACCCCGCGGCGTCGAAGCCGCCGTTGATGGAGACCGCGGGGTTCTCCGACATATTCCACGGTACGGTATAGCAGATGTGCTCGAACGGCCTCATCGGATCGTTGGTGGGCGAGGCCCAGTCCGCCGGATAGTTCACGTTGGGCGCGGTCGGCGAGATCACATAGTCGAGCTCGCAGAACAGCTTTCCGGCCGCTGCGCGGATCGCCATGGTCTGGTTGAAGCCCCGGATGACGTCGACGCCGGACAGCTTGGCGCCGGACTCGCCCCATTTGAAGATATAGGGCAGCACCTTGGCTTGTTCGGCCGGCGTCAGCTTCGACAGATCGTCCCACATCCGCGCGCGCCAAAAGTTGTCGAGACCATCGAGCATCTCGCGCGTGAGGATACCGTCGACCTCGGTGACGACGGCGCCTGCGGACTCGAACGCCTTTGCGGCCTTCACCGCCACCTCCCGCACCGGCTTTTCAGCCGGCAGGCCGACGCCGGCATCGAGCATCAGGCCGATGCGCAATTTGCGTGGCGATTTTTCCAGCCCCTTCCAGTTCAACGGCTCGGCCGGCAGGCTCATGCCGTCGCGCCGGTCGGGCTTTGCGATCACGCTCATCATCAGCGCGCAATCGTCGACGGTGCGGGTCATGGGACCGGCGACGCGCCCGACATAGGTCGGATCGATCGGCACGCGGCCGAAGCTCGGCTTCAATCCGACGAGGCCGCACCAGCCCGCGGGCAGGCGGACCGAGCCGCCGATGTCGGTGCCGAGATGCAGGGGACCATAGCCCGCTGCCGCCGCAGCGCCGGCACCCGCGCTGGAGCCGCCGGGATTCTTGGAGAGGTCCCAGGGGTTGCGCGCGAGTGCGTGGAAAGAGGAGAGCCCGGAGGACAGCATGCCGTAATCGGGCATCGTGGTCTTGGCGAAGATGATGCTGCCTGCCTCGCGCAGGCGCGCGGCGGGCGGGGCGTCCTTCTCGGCCGGGACGAGCTTGACGCTGGCGGCACCCAGCGGTACCGGCACGCCCCTGGTCGCGATGTTGTCCTTCACCGTCACGGGGACGCCGTCGAGCGCGCCGGATGGCTCGCCGCCGGTCCAGCGCGCGGTCGAGGCCTTGGCGGCCGCGCGCGCGCCGTCCGGATCGAATGCATAGAGCGCCTTCAGATGCGGTTCCCACGCAGCGACGTGCGAGAGCAAATCCTCCAGCACCTCGCTGGGCGAGAATTGCTTGGCGCGATAGCCCGCGATCAGATCGACCGCGGACAGATCGTGCAGCGAGGTGACCGCCTCTTCAGCGCTCTTCTTAGGCATGAGCGCCGACCGGCATGCGGGTCTCGATGATGCGGGCGAACATGCTGGCGCCGATCGGCAGGATCTTGTCGTCGAGCACGAAGCCGGGATTGTGCACGGGCACCGAGCCGTCATGGCCGACCCAGAAATAGGCGCCGGGAATGGTCTGCAGCATGTCGGCGAAATCCTCGCTGCCCATCTTGGGCTGGGCGCGGGTGATGACGTTGGCGGGATCGACGATGGTGCGCGCGACCTCCTCGACCACCTTGGACTGCTCGACCTGGTTGATCAGCACGTCGAAGGTGTCGCGGATGTCGACGTCGATCACGCATTCGTAGGCACTCGCGATGCCGGCGCAGATCGTGCGGATGCGTTCCGCAATCAGAGTGCGGACCTCCTTCGAGAAGGTGCGGATGGTGCCGCAGAGATGCGCATCGCCCGGGATGACGTTGTAGGCCGAGCCGGCATGAATCTGCGTGATCGAGATGACGGCGGCCTGCAGCGGCTCGACGTTGCGGCTCACGATGGTCTGGATTGCCTGCGCCAGCGTGGTCGCGATGATCACTGCGTCCTTGGAGCGCTCGGGCATCGCGCCATGCGCGCCGTAGCCGGTGATGCGCAGGTCGAAGAAGTCGGCGCTGGCCATCGCAGGTCCCGGCAGGATCGCGATCTCGCCGTGGTTGAGGTCGGGCGCGTTGTGCAGGCCGTACAGCTCGTCGCAGGGGAACTTCTCGAACAGGCCGTCCTTGATCATCGCGCGGGCGCCGCCGAGACCTTCCTCGGCCGGCTGGAAGATCAGGTGCACGGTGCCGTCGAAATTCCTGGTCTCGGCGAGGTAGCGCGCCGTGCCGAGCAGCATGGTGGTGTGGCCGTCATGGCCGCAGCCGTGGAAGCGGCCGGGGATTTTCGAGCTCCATTTGAGATTGGTGTTCTCTTCCATCGGCAGCGCGTCCATGTCGGCACGAAGGCCGATACGCTTGCTCCCGGAACCCTTGCCCTTGATGACGCCGATCACGCCGGTGCCGCCGAGGCCGCGATGCACCTCGATGCCCCAGCTCTTCAGCTTGTCGGCGACGATGCCGGAGGTGCGCACTTCCTCGAAGCCGATCTCGGGATGGGCGTGCAGGTCGCGGCGGATGGCGGTGAGCTCGTCGGCGTAGCCGTCGATGCGATCGATCGTGGGCATGTGTTCTGTCCAGTTAGCGTGAGGGAGGCGTGAAAACGGAGCCGTTCGGCTTGATGCGGATGCCCGGCCGCAAGCGCGTCCAGGGCAGGGTGGCGGTGTCGGCCGGCATTGCGCCGGGCGCGGCGCAGATCATCAGGCTCGCAGCGATCGGCTCGAAATCGGCGCGGAAATGCACCGAGCTTTTGTTGACCAGAATCTTCTGCTCGGTCGGCTCGATGCCGACATAGCGGTACATCGCCTGGTCGGCCAGCTGCGCCTTGTGCGAGGAGACGACGACGCGGACGTCGCCGATGCGCAAGCAAGCGGAGGGGCCCATCTCCATCTCGCGGCCGCCATAGTACGGGCCGGGCGCGATGAAGCGGCCGTCGGAGAGGTTTTCGACCACGAAGGTCTCGGTATAGGGTTCGTCGCCGGGAATGCCGGACTTGCCGCCGAGCGACAGCGTCACGGTGGCACCGACGCCGGCGTCATGCGCGGCCTTGGCGGAGGCCGGATCGTAGATCACGCCGGTCGCCGCACTCGCTCTGTTGCGGACCAGTGCGCGCAGCATGCCCGTGGTGTCGGAATCGCCGCCGGCACCGGGATTGTCCTGGGTGTCGGCGATGATGATCGGCTTGCTCGCGCCCTTCGCAAGCTCCATGGCGTGCCGCACGCCATCGTCGGGCGACCAGATCTTGCCGTCGAAATCGTCTTCGTGGCTTTCGATCAGCTCGACGATCGCATCGGCCGCGCGATCGGCGTCCGCTTGCGTCCTGCCATAGGCGAACACGCTCGGGCCGCAGTCGCGAAAATCGGCGGCGGGAAAGCCCGGTGCGAAAGACAGCGTCGGAACCGCGTCGGTCTCCAGAGCGGCGAGCTTTTCGTAGATGCCTTTGGTCGGCTGGTCGTTGGTGCACTGCCAGCTGATCGGGATCAGGAACGGCAATTGCCGGAACGCCTTGGCGAAGCGCTGCTTCGTATTCAGCAACAGAGCGAGATGCCGCGCCGAGGCGCGGCCGGTCTCGGCCATGTCGACATGGGGATAGGTACGGTAGGCGATCAGCGCGTCGGCGTGCTCCATCATCTCGGGCGTGACGTTGGCGTGCAGGTCGAGGCTGGTGACCAGCGGAACGTCCTTGCCGATGACGCGGCGCACCCGCGCCAGGATCTCGCCTTCGCCGTCATCGAGATGCTCGGTCACCATGGCGCCGTGCAGGTCGAGATAGACCGCATCGAGCGGGCCGGCGGCTGCGATGCCGTCGACCATCACCTTGACGATACGCTCGAAGGCATCCCTGGTGACGTGTGCCGACGGGCTTGCGCCGCAGGCGATCGTCGGAACGAGTTCCCAGCCGTTGGCCTCTGCGCTGTCGACGAAGCCGGCGAGGCCGACATTGATGCGGCGCATCACCTTCAGGACGTCGGCACCTTCCGTCATCGCCGGCCAGCCGCCGCCGTGCTGGAAATCGGCGAAGGTTGCCTTGGTCGGGGCGAAGGTGTTGGTCTCGTGCAGGAAGCCGCCGACGGCGATGCGTGTCATCAATTCTGGTCCGGTGAGCAAAGAGGGGGGACGTTAGCCTTGGCCCTGCGGAGAGAGCAAGGCGGGACGCACTCGCGCCGCGCATAGGGTCAAGACGTTTTAGGAATGCTGCTCCGCCGTCATTCCGGCGTTCACCCCTCGGCGCGCGCTCGGGTGCGCAATTGCGCACCCGAGAATCCATGTCCAGCAAACTCTGCGGTTCGATGGATGCCAGGCGCATCGCTTCGCGATGCCCCGGAATGACGACTGAGATTTAGGCGCTCGCCGCCACACCTTCCGACACCGGCCGGAAGTTCGCGAAGTCCCAGCCGCGGCCCGGTGCTGCTTCCAGCAGAGCCCTTGTATAGTCCTCTTTCGGATGCGTCAGCACTTCGGCGGCGGGGCCCTGTTCGACCACGCGGCCGTGCTGCATCACCACGACCTCGTCGCAGATCTGTGCTGCGACGCGCAGATCGTGGGTGATGAACAGGATCGCGATGCCGAGCCGATTCTGGATCTCGTCCAGGAGTTCCAGCACCTGTGCCTGCACCGACACGTCGAGCGCCGAGACGGCCTCGTCCGCGACCAGCACGTCGGGATCGAGCGCGAGAGCGCGCGCGATGGCGATACGCTGGCGCTGGCCACCAGAGAACTGGTGTGGATAGCGCGACACGGCGTCGGCCGGCAGGCCGACCAGCTCCAGCAGTTCGCGGGCGCGTTTCATCGCGTCGGCATGCGAGACGCCATAATTGATCGGGCCTTCGGCGATGCTCTCGCCGACGGTGATGCGCGGGTTGAGCGAGCGGTAGGGATCCTGGAACACGATCTGGATCTTCTGCCGGTGCGGCTGCAGCAGGCGACGCGAGATGTCGGCGATCTCGCGGCCGGCGAGGCGCACACCGCCGGAGGTCGGATCGATCAGGCGGACGATGCAGCGCGCCACCGTCGACTTGCCGGAGCCGCTTTCGCCGACGATGCCGAGCGTGCGGCCCTTGCGCAGCGTCAGCGTCACCTTGTCGGCGGCGACGACCTCGCGGCCTTTGCCGAAGAACGCGCGCTCCTTGTAGACCTTGCTGAGCTCGTTGGCTTCCAGCACCACGGGCTCGCGGCTGTCCTCGCGCGGCGCCCGCGGCACCAGGCTCGGCACCGCCGCGAGCAGATTGCGGGTGTATTCCATGGTCGGGTTGCGCAGCACGGTCTCGAGCGGGCCGGTCTCGACCAGCCGGCCCTGCCGCATCACGGCGACGCGGTCGGCGATCTCGGCCACCACGCCCATGTCGTGGGTGATGAACAGCACCGCGGTGCCGTGATCGCGCTGGAGGTCGCGGATCAGGGTCAGGATCTGCTTCTGCGTGGTGACGTCGAGCGCGGTGGTCGGCTCGTCGGCAATGAGCAGCTTCGGCTCCAGCACCAGTGCCATCGCGATCATGATGCGCTGGCGCTGGCCGCCGGAGAGGCGGTGCGGATAGGAGGCGAAGATGCGCTCGACCTGGGGCAGGCGAACCTGCTCCATCATGTCGAGGATGCGCTTCTTGCGCGCCCTGGCGTCGAGACTGGTGTGCGCGCGCAGCACCTCGTCGATCTGGCGGCCGACCGGCACCACCGGATTGAGCGCGGTCATCGGCTCCTGGAAGATCATCGCCATCTGCGTGGCCCGAAGCTGGCGCAGACGGCGGTCGGTCGCGGTGAGGATCTCCTCGCCGACCAGCTTGACGCTGCCGGCGGTGGGCACCAGCGTGCCCTTCGGCAACAGGCCCATCGTGGTGAGCGAGGTCACCGACTTGCCCGAGCCGCTTTCGCCGACGAGGCACAGCGTTTCACGCTCGCGGACCTGGATCGAAATGCCGTCGATGATCTTCGGTCCGCCCGGCTTCTTGCCGACGGAGACCACGAGGTTGTTGATGTCGAGGATGGTGTTGGTCACGTCAATTTTCTCCGTCATCCCGGGGCGCGACAAAGTCGCGAGCTACGGTGCGCAATTGCGCACCAGGGAATCCATCGGGCCGCAGCACACGTGATGAAATGGATTCCGGGTTCGCGCCAGGAGGCGCACCCGGAATGACAATGTTGGATTGTCTCACTTGCCTTCCCGCTGCTTCATGCGCGGATCGAGGGCGTCGCGGGCGGCATCGCCGATCAGGTTGATGCTGAGGATGGCGATCGAGAGCAGAAGGCCCGGCCAGAAGATCAGCGACGGCTTGATCTGGAAGTACTGACGGCCCTCGGCCATGATGTTGCCCCAGGTCGGCGTTTCCGGCGAGATGCCGGCGCCGAGGAAGGAGAGGATCGCCTCGGTCAGGATCGCGCTGGCGCAGACATAAGTGCCCTGGACGATCAGCGGCGCGATGGTGTTCGGCACCAGATGGCGCCACATGATCTTCGGCAGGGACGAGCCGACCGAGATCGCGGCTTCCACATAAGGCTCCTCGCGCGCCGACAGCACGACCGAGCGGACCAGGCGGGCCACGCGCGGGATCTCGGGAATGGTGATCGCGATCAGCACCGTCCAGATGCTGGCGCCGGACAGCGAGACCACGGCGATCGCGAGCAGGATGCTGGGCATCGCCATCAAGCCGTCCATGACCCGCATCAGCACCGCATCGACCAGCTTGAAGAAGCCGGAGACGAGGCCGATCGCGAGCCCGATGACGATCGAGAGGATTGCCGAGCCGATACCGATCAGAAGCGAGATGCGGCCGCCATAGAGGACGCGCGAGGCCAGATCACGGCCATAGGCGTCGGTGCCGAGCAGGAACTGCGCGGACGCCGGCTTCAATCGCTGCGATGGCGCCAGCTGGATCGGATCATGGGGCGCGATCAGCGGCGCGAGGATCGAGATCAGCACGATCAGCGTGAGCAGGACCGTCGCCGTGGCGATGATCGGCGTCGAGGTCAGGAATCCGAAGCGCGGCCGCAGCGGCGACGTGATCGGGATGGACGACTGGGGAAGGGTATCGACCGACATGGTTGTCCTTAATCCTTGCCTCAGTACCGGATCCGGGGATCGAGCAGGGTGTAGGCGACGTCGATGAGAAGATTGACGACGACATAAATCAGCGACGTCAGCAGGATCATCGCCTGGATCACCGGATAATCGCGCGCCAGCACCGCATCCACGGTGAGACGGCCGATGCCGGGGATGTTGAACACGCTCTCGGTGACGACGACGCCCGAGATCAGAAGCGCAAAACCGGTGCCGATCACGGTGATGACGGGCACGGCGGCATTGCGCAGCGCATGCCGCATCATCACGGCGACCTCGTTGATGCCCTTGGCACGTGCGGTACGGACGTAGTCTTCGCCGAGCACGTCCAGCATCGCCGCGCGCGTCATGCGCGCGATCAGGGCAATATAGATGAAAGAGAGGGCACAGGTCGGCAGGATCATGCGTTCGAAGAACGCGCCGAAGCCTGCGCTGATGCTCTTGAAGCCCTGCACCGGCACCCAGCGCAATTCGAGCGCGAACACCTCGATCAGGACATAGCCGACCACGAACACCGGCACCGAGAAGCCGAGCACCGATAGCCCCATCACGAAGCGATCGATCCAGGTGCCGTGCTTCCATGCCGCGATCACGCCCAGCGGCACCGCCACGATCACGGCAAGGATGATGGTGCACAGCGCGATCGAGATCGAGGGCTCGACGCGTTGGCCGATCATCTTCATGACGGGCAGGTTGGAGATCAGCGAGGTCCCGAGATCGCCGTGCAGCAGCTTGTTCACCCAGGTGATGAACTGCACGATCAGGGGCTCGTTGAGCCCGAGCGAGGTGCGGATGCGCTCCAGCCGCTCCGGGGTGGCGTTGTCGCCGGCGAGGATCGCGGCGGGGTCGCCGGGGGTGAGGCGAAGGAGGAGGAAGACGAACAGCGCGACGACGCCCATCACGGGCACAGCGGCGAAGATTCGGCGAAGGAGATATCCGAGCAAGTTGGATCCGTCAGATTAGAGTTAATTGAAGGCAGCGGCCATGGCCCGTTCTGCCACCAGCCTAACATTTCAGCAATTCCCGTGCCATCCGGGCTCGGACCCCGAGGGGCGCCATGCCCGGGCTTGACCCGGGCATCCACGTCTTTCTTCGTATTTGGTGGCAAAGGCGTGGATGCCCGGCCATGACGGCGGTGTTCCCGGCAGTCAGTCCAGCGTCGCGAGCAGTCCCGCCATCAAGCGGCCGCGCTCGACCAGGCTCTCGACCTCGATATACTCCTCCAGCGTGTGGCCATTGGCTCCACGCACGCCCAGGCCGTCGAGCGTCGGGATGCCCATTGCACCGGTGAAATTGCCGTCGGAGCCGCCGCCGGAGCTCGCATGCGGCAATTCGGCACCGAGCGATTTGGCAATGCCGCGCGCCTTCTCATACAGCGCCATCGTGCCGGCATCCGGCTCCCACACCGGACGCGTCACCCCGCGCGTCACCTTGAAGGTGACGTCGTTGGCCGTGCCCGACAGTGCCAGCATCCGCTCGACGCCGCGGTCGAGATCGGCCTGCCGCTTGGCCATGGAGAGCGCTTCGCCGGTGGCGGTCGTGGCAACGCAATTGACCCATTGCCCGCCATGCACGACGCCGACCGAGAAGGTGCAGTCCTCCGTCGTCATGGCGTCGATGGCGAGAATCTGCCGCGCCATCTCGCGGATCGCCGAGCGTCCCGCCGACAGCGTCGCGCCGGCGTGGCTCGGCCGGCCCGTCGCCTCGAGATTGAAGCGCGCGATGGCGTAACGCCCGGTGGTCACGCCGTTGTCGGCGCGGCCGGGCTCCGGCACCAGCACGTATTTGTTGCGCGCGGCCTCGGCCTCGATGATGTCGCGTGTCGATGGCGTGCCGACTTCCTCGTCCGGCGTGAACAGCACCGTGATCGGCAGCGGCGTGGTGAAGGATGCGCGCGCCAGTTGCCGGATCGCTTCCAGCGAGAGGTAGTTGCCGCCCTTCATGTCGTAAATGCCGGGGCCATAGCACTTGTTGCCCTCGCGCCGCCATTTCAGCTTCTCGATGGTGCCGACCGGATGGACGGTATCCATGTGGCCGGCGATCAGGATGCCGGGCTCGCCTTGCTTGGGATGGGGAAAGCGCGCGCGGATCACGCCGCCGAAGCCCTGTCGGCCCGCGATGCGTTCGATCGTCGCACCCATGATCGCCATATCCCGCGCTGCGATATCGAGCATGCGATTTACGGCCCCGGCGTCCCAGGTCGGGCTTTCGCATTCGACCCAGGTGCGCAGACCTTCGAGCATGGCTTCGGAATCGAAAGGAAGATTGGCTGGATTCATCTCAATGTCTCTCAAGCTTCGGAAGATGGAACGCGCATTGCATTGCCGCGGTCGGGACGAGTGGAGAGTGTTGTAGAGCCAAACCGATCTTTGTGGAGCCTGTGCGCCTGCCGCCTGGGCTTGCAGCGAAACCGGATTGACGCGCTCGGCACGGTCTGCAAGTCTCGAAAGATAAAGGCGTTGCATGAGGTTAGTTCGCCCAAAGAACGAACCACATGCCCAATCAATAGCCCGCCTTTGAACAGTTTCACGTCAGGAGAAACTTTTTATGTTGCACTTCATGCGCCGGGGGTCTCGCGCGTTCGCCTCCAAACTCGCGCTGTCTGTCGTCGCGCTTTCGACAGCGCTCGCCTCGCCCGTGCTTGCGGCCGGCAAGACCATCACGGCGGTGATGCATTCCGATTTGCGCATCATCGATCCGATCTTCACCACGGCCTACATCACGCGTGACCATGGCTACATGGTTTACGATACGCTGGTGGCTCCAGATTCGAGCTTCAAGATCCAGCCGCAGATGGCGGACTGGAAGATTTCCGACGACAAGCTCACCTACACCTTCACCCTGCGCGACGGTCTGAAGTGGCATGACGGCGCGCCGGTGACGGCGGAAGACTGCGTTGCCTCGCTGAAGCGCTGGGCCGCGGTCGACGGCATGGGCCAGAAGCTCATGGACTTCACCGCGAGCATCGAGGCGACCGACGCCAAGACCATCACGCTGAAGCTGAAGGAGCCCTACGGCCTCGTTCTCGATTCCATCGGCAAGCCGTCCTCGCGCGTCGCCTTCATGATGCCGAAGCGTCTCGCCGAGACGCCGCCGGACAAGCAGATCCCCGAGCAGATCGGCTCGGGCCCCTTCAAGTTCGTGGCGTCGGAATTCCAGCCGGGCGTGAAGGCGGTCTACGTCAAGAACGCCGACTACGTGCCGCGCAAGGAGCCGGCGAGCTGGACCTCCGGCGGCAAGGTGGCGAAGGTCGACCGCGTCGAGTGGATCACCATGCCGGACTCGCAGACCGCGGTGAACGCGCTGCAGTCGGGCGACATCGACTTCATGGAGAACCTGCCCTACGACATGCTGCCGGTGCTGGAGGCGAACAAGGACCTCACGATCGAGGTTTCGAACAAGTTCGGCTTTCAGACGCTCGGCCGGATGAACTTCCTCTATCCGCCGTTCGATAACGTGAAGGTGCGGCGTGCCGCGTTTCTGGCCATGAACCAGAAGGACGTGCTCGACGCGCTGGTCGGCAATGCCAAGTATCAGAAGATCTGCGGTGCCTTCTTCGTGTGCGACACGCCGTTCGCAACCGATGTCGGCGCCGAGACCCTGATCAAGGGCAACGGCATGGCGGAAGCCAAGAAGGCGCTCGCCGAGTCCGGCTACGACGGCACCCCCGTCGTGATCATGGCACCCGGCGACGTCACCACGCTGAAGGCACAGCCGATCGTGGCGGCCCAGCTGTTGCGTGAGGCCGGCTTCAAGGTCGACCTGCAGGCAACCGATTGGCAAACGGTGGTGAGCCGCCGCGCCAGCCAGAAGCCTCCGAAGGAGGGCGGCTGGAACATGTTCTTCACCAACTGGGTCGCGGCCGACGTCTCCAACCCGATCGCCAATCTCTCGATCGGCGGCCAGGGCAAGAAGGGCGGCTGGTTCGGTTGGGCGGAAGACGCCAAGATCGAGCAGCTCAAGGACGCGTTCGTCCGTGCGCCCTCGGTCGACGAGCAGAAGAAGATCGCCGCCGACATCCAGAAGGAAGCCTATGAGCAGGTCATCTACATCCCGCTCGGGCAATATCTGCTGCCGAGCGGCTGGCGCAAATCGCTGACCGGCGTGCTCGACGGCCCGGCGACCCCGCTGTTCTGGAACGTCGACAAGTCGGAGTAAGGCTCACTGCAAAGAAGGAAGGCGCGTCGCGCCTTTCACGCCGAACGTTACGCGGCGCCGCTGGTCATCAGCGGCGCCGTCCGCCAGCCGGTCGCCAGGAGAACGTCAATGTTCCAACTCATGCGTCGGGGGCGTCTCGCGTTCGCTTCCAGACTTGCGCTTTCGGTCGCGGCACTTTCGGCACTTGCCTCGCCAGTTCTTGCCGCAGGCAAGACCATCACCGCTGTGATGCATTCGGATCTGCGCATTCTCGATCCGATCTTCACCAGCGCCTACATCTCGCGTGACCATGGCTACATGGTCTACGACACGCTCATCGCGACGGATTCGAACTTCAAGATCCAGCCGCAGATGGCCGACTGGAAGGTCTCCGACGACAAGCTGACCTATACCTTCACGCTGCGCGATGGTCTGAAGTGGCATGACGGGACGCCGGTCACCGCGGATGATTGCGTCGCCTCCCTGAAGCGCTGGGCCGCGGTCGATGGTATGGGACAGCAGATGATGCTGTTCACCGCAAGCATCGAAGCGACCGACCCCACGACCATCACGCTGAAGCTGAAGAAACCCTACGCGCTCGTGCTGGAATCGATTGGAAAGCCATCCTCGCGGGTCGCTTTCATGATGCCGAAGCGTCTCGCCGACACGCCGGTGGACAAGCAGATTCCAGAACAGATCGGCTCCGGTCCCTTCAAGTTCGTCGCATCGGAATTCCAGCCCGGGGTGAAGGCGATCTATGTCAAGAACACCGATTACGTGCCGCGCAAGGAGCCGGCGAGCTGGACTGCGGGCGGCAAAGTGGCGAAGGTCGACCGCGTCGAGTGGTTGACGATGCCGGACGCGCAGACGGCGTTGAACGCGCTTCAGTCGGGCGACATCGATTTCATGGAAAATCCCGCCATCGAGATGTTGCCGGCGATCGAAGCCGACAAGGGGCTCAAGCTCGAGATCCTGAACAAGTTCGGATTCCAGACCGGCGCGCGGATGAACTTCCTCCATCCGCCGTTCGACAATGTCAAAGTCCGCCGCGCGGCATTCCTCGCGATCAAGCAGAAGGACGTTCTCGACGCGCTGATCGGCGATCCCAAATACTACAAGACTTGCGCTGCGGCGTTCATCTGCGACACGCCGTTCGCAACGGAGGTCGGCGGCGAGACTCTCGCCAAGGGCGGCGACATTGCCGCGGCGAAGAAGGCACTCGCGGATTCCGGTTACGACGGCACGCCTGTCGTGCTGATGGCGCCGGGTGATGTGCTGACGCTGAAGGCTCAACCGATCGTGGTGGCCCAGCAACTGCGTGAAGCGGGCTTCAAGGTCGATCTGCAGGCCACCGACTGGCAGACAGTGGTGAGCCGGCGCGCCAGCCAGAAGCCCCCGAAGGAGGGCGGCTGGAACATGTTCATCACCAACTGGGTCAGTGCCGACGTGGACAACCCGATCTCCAACGTCGCCGTCGGTGGGCAGGGCAAGAAGGGCGGCTGGTTCGGCTGGGCGGAAGACGCCAGGATCGAGCAGCTCAAGGACGCTTTCGTCCGCGCAGCCTCGCTCGACGAGCGGAAGATGATCGCGACCGAGATTCAGAAGGAGGCCTACGATCAGGTGCTCTATATGCCGCTCGGCCAGTATCAGGCGCCGAGCGCCTGGCGCAAATCGCTGACCGGCGTTCTCGACGGCCCGGCAACTCCGGTGTTCTGGAACGTCGACAAATCGGATTGAGGCGGGCCGGATTCACATAGGGTCCGGCTTGTTCACCACGCGGCGCCGCTGTGACCAGCGGCGCCGTTGTCATTTGTCAGCTTCACGTCAGCTTGCAACGCTGGGGCTTTTAACTTTTCCAGTATGCAATCATTGCTATTTGTTTCGTACCTGAAATAGATGTGTCGCCTCACGCATCATTTTCCTTTCTCAGTTTGATTCCAGTGCCGATCGATTTTGCTCTCCAGGCGATGGCCGAACGGTCCGATCGCGCGCCGGCGCGTTGGCGACGGCCATTCCTGCATTGGCTCGATGGCGTCGAGGCGGGCTGGGCGGTGCCGCTCCTCATTGCCTGCTTTGTTGCGGTCTGGACGCTCTATCTGGCGATCGCCTATGCCGGCGGCGGCCTGCACCCAGATACGCTCGAGGCCTGGACGCTCGGGCAGCATTTCGCCTGGGGCTATCACAAGCATCCGCCATTGTCCGGCTGGATTGCCGCCGGCTGGACCGCCGTCTTTCCGGTCAGCGACTGGTCGCTGCAATTGATGGCGATGACCAATGCCGGGCTTGCGCTGATCTTCGTCGACCGGATCGCACGGCAATTCGTGACCGGCCACAAGCGCGTCCTAGTGCTTTTGCTCCTGATGCTGACGCCGATCTATCAATTCCACGCCCAGCGCTTCAATGCCAATTCGGTGCTGCTGGCGACCTGGCCGCTGGCGACCTGGTGCTTCCTGCGCGCCTTCGAGACGCGCGCCCCACTGTGGTCGGTCGCAGTGGGATTGACGACGGCGCTGGCCATGGTCGGCAAATACTATTCGATCTTTCTGGTCACGAGCTTTGCGCTTGCCGCGCTGGCGCACCCGGCACGGCGCGCCTATTTTACCTCCGCTTCGCCCTGGATCTCGGTCATCGTCGGGCTCACGGCGCTGTCACCTCACGTCCATTGGCTTGCGACGACGGGCGCGTCGACCTTCACCTACGCACTCGCGCACACCGGCGGCAACGTTACGACCTCGCTCGGCGAGGCGCGAAACTTTGCGCTGGGGCTGGCGGCGGCCATGAGCATGTCGGCCGTGTTCTGGGTGCTCGTCGCGGGAACGCGCTTGAAGCGGTTTCCGGCCGACTTCGCGGCAATGAGCCCGGGCCTGCGGCTTTTACTCTACGTCGCGATCGGCACGGTCGTGCTGCCTGTGGTGACATCGCTCGTGATGGGCACCGATCTGCCGTCGCTATGGGCGTTGCAGGGAATGTTTCTGTTCACCGTTCTCGTGGTCTGCAGCACAAGCTACCCGATCGAGCGTTTCTACACCGTCAACCTCACTATGATCGTAACCGGCGTCGCACTTGCGGCCGTCCTGATCGCCGCGCCCATCCATGCCGTCTATCGCAACGATCACGGCTACGAGGAGGGGCGGAATCTGTACGCCCAGGCTGCCGGCGAATTGACGCGTGAGTGGCGCGGGTTGACCGGCGTGCCACTGGGCGCGGTGAGTGGTGATGGTTCGCTGGCCTTCGCCACCGCGTTTTACAGCCCGGACCATCCGCGCAATGCGGCGCCCCTGGAATACGAGCAGACATTGGGCTTGCCGGCCGGGACCCAGCGCGACCGTGGCTGGGCCGCACTCTGTTTCCGCGACCAAGTTTCTTGCATCCGATGAATGGAGTGGGCGTCCTCGCAGGCCGGACCTGTGGTCAGGCGCGAGTACACCGTGCGGGCCGCGCTCTGGGGACGGCCCGGTGTTGCGCGTGAGGTGGTCGCTCTGATGATGCGGCCTCGGGGAATGCGGATGATCCCCAAGAGCGCTGCGGATGATTTCAGTGCCAGCCGGCGAACGAGCGAATAGAGGCTCCGCTCAGGGAGTGACCGTGGCTCAGCAGTGGCTGTCGCGCACCTGTTCCAGGCCTTCGCTTGCAAAAGGCATCGTCAACGCGATCCGTCGCGTGCCGGGCTCGGATCGTTCCGGCGTTTGCGGCTCGACGTGGCGGGGATCTTCGTGGGGTTCCAGTTCCATCGCAGCGCCTTTCAGAATTGCTGCAGGACAACATGGAGGGGGTCGGGAAGTTCCTTAAGCGATCGGATGGTGATGCGGCCTGAACAGCCGGCCCTTCTCGACCACCAGCACGATCGCAAGCGCGGCGAGCGTCGACAGGAAGAAGCCGACCGAGAACGGCAGCAGCGTGCCGTCGAAGCTTTGTCCGATCGCCATGCCGATCACGATTCCGATCAGCGTCGTGATCGAGCCGTAGAGCGAGGAGGCGGTGCCGGCGATGTGGCCCTGCGGCTCCATCGCGAGCGCAGTGAAGTTGGCTACCATCATGCCGAACGAGAACATCATCAGCGCCGACAGCGCCATGAACAGGGCAAGCGGCAGCATGTTCAGGCTTTCCGTGATGAGGAGGATCGAAGCCACGACGGCATAAAGCGACAGTGCGCCGTGGGAGATCACGCGCATGCCCAGCCGGCCGACAAGTCGCGCATTGAGGAAACCGGCAATGGCGACGCCGGTCGCGATCGCGGCAAAGGCGAGAGGGAAATAATGACCGAGGTGGTAGATGCCGGTGAAGACCTGCTGCGCCGAGAACACATAGGCGAACAGCGCCCCCATGACGCTGCCTGCGGCCATCGCGTAGCCGATGGTCTGCCGGTTGGTCAGGGTCTGTCGGAATGCGGAAAGTATGTCGGCAGGAGCAAGCGACCTGCGTTCAGACGCGGGCAGAGTCTCCGGCAGGCGCAGCACGCTCCAGGCGAGGGCGAGCAGGCCATACAGCGCCAGCACGACGAAGATGCCCCGCCATTGCGACACGAGCAGCACCGCCTGTCCGAACGACGGCGCAACCACGGGCACTGCGATGAACACCATCATCGCAAGCGACATCACGCTCGCCATCCTGCGGCCGACATAACAATCGCGCACGATCGAGGTCGCGATCACGCGTGTCGCCGCGGTGCCAAATCCCTGCAGCGCGCGCGCCAGCAACAATGTTTCGAACGAGGGCGCGGCGATCGCCAGCACGCTCGCGATGGCATAGACCGTCATTCCGCCGAGCAGCACAGGGCGTCGTCCGAACCGGTCGGACAACGGTCCCATGATGAACTGGCCGGCGCCGAAGCCGATCAGGAAGGTCGACAGAACGAGCTGCAGATGGTTGGCGTTGGGAATTTTGAAGGCTGCCCCGATATTGGGCAGCGCCGGCAGCATCATGTCCATCGCCAGCGGATTCAGCGCCATGATGGACGCGATCACCACGACAAATTCGGGGAAACCCATAGGACGGTGTCCCGAGGACACCCAACCGTCGGCATTGACGTCGGACAAGGAAGCTCACCTCTGCAATTCAGAGGTCTTTCTATCGTCGATGCTGCAGCGCACAACCCACGTTTCGGGATGGCTGTCAGGCGGGCGACGCGAATATCCGCGCCATCGGCCCGCCAGGGTCCGCTTATCGGCCAGCAACCAGTCATTCACCATAAGGGTGCGGGGAACACACCGAGAGATGAATCGGCAACCCAACCTGTCCATTGTGACCCGCGGAAGCGCCGTGTTGGTGCCGACAGAAACCAGGCGAAACAGAGTATCCGATTGTGTCTGATGTCACCGGGACAGCACGATGGTTGGAGCCCTCGGCCGACAGGGCTTCGAGGCGAAACATCTGGCTTGGCTGGCTGATCGCACTGACCGCGCTCTTGGTGCTTGGCAATCTCGCCAACGATGCCGTGCTCGATGTGAGATATGGCTGGGACACTCGCGTCAATTGCGCGGCGGTGGATGCCTATGTCGGCGGGCTCGATCCCTACTTCGTCAAGAACCTGAAGGGCACCAAGCTCTCCTACCCCTATCTGCCGGTGACGCTGGAGGCCTTCCGTCCCTTCTGCGCGGACGGCCTTCTGGTTGCTCATCACAAAGTTATCTTTCCCGTCCTCGCCGTGCTTTGCGGCCTCCTTTTGCCAGGTCTTGGTGCGTCAGGTCTTGGTTTTCAGGGTCCTGGCCGAACGAGCTTTGGCGACGTCGGACTCAGGGTGCTCGGCGCGCTCGGCGCCTTCGTCGGTTTCGAATGGGTGCAGGCGTCGGGCAATTTCGCGATCCTGAGCGGCGTGCTGACCGCGATCGCGCTGAGGCTCCTGCTTTCTCTGCCCGTATCCGGGCCGTCGGGGGACAATAGCTTTCCCTCGCGCGTCGCCGGCGCCGCGCTGCTCGGCCTCGTGATGTCGTTCAAGCTGGTGTTCTTGCCGGTGCTGGCCGCGCTGTACTTCCTGCCGCTGCCGCGCGGTCGCAAGCTGACGCTGATCGCGATGGCTGTGTTCAGCTTCGCCTTGCCCATCCTGATATCGTGGCTGGCCTACCCGGATCTGTTCGCGAGTTGGCAGCTCGCGGTGGCCGGAAAGATTCCCGACCAGCACCTCGTCGAACTGTTCGAGAGCAACCCGTCGCTGCTGCTGCTGGCACGGGATGTAGTGGGCCATGCAGGCCTGATCGACAGCAAGCCGGCGATCTTCGCAACCTATGCAGTCGCCGCCACGGCGCTGGTGCTCGGGCCGTTCGCCCTGTCCGTTCTGCGCTTGATCGGGAAGCGGCCAGCGCACGGAGGAGGTTCGCTTCCTGCGCGGCTGGATCGCTGGCTGACGGATCACCCCCGCGCGGCGATGCGCATCACGGTGCTGGCGATGTTTGCGCTCTATCTCAGCTCGCCGCGCCTCAAGGAATATGCCTTCTTCGAACTCGCGCTCTATGCCGCGATCCTGCTGGTCGATCTTTCCGCCACCACGCTCGCCGCCGCGCTCACCGTCGGCCTAATGATGCCTTCACTGATCTCTTTGGCCGGGAGTCGCTTCGAGGACAACTTCATCCAGCTCTTCAGCGCGCTGATGTTCTTCTGGGTCTTGCTGCTCGACGCCCGTCAAACGGGCCGTGTGCCGGACACGGTCCAGCTATAGCCGTGGCGGTGGTAGAGCCTGACCTCCCCGAATCCGCCATCCGACAGCAGCGCCTCCGCTTCGGCGCGGGTGTAGTATTTCGCGTAGGCGGGATTGAGCTGGTCGTAGATGGTCAAGCGGCGAACGCTGCGCGGAAACTTCGCCAGTACCGAAAGCATGTAGGACCGCATCGGTAGCGGCAATATCCGGCAAAGCCCGATATAGGCCGTCAGTGCCCATTCCAGACCATGCGACAGCACCACCAGCAGCCGGTGTGGCAGCAGGACGGTGAGCTTGCGCAGCGGGATCGCGAGCGACAGATAGGTCTCGTTGCCCTCGTAGCCGTAGAGCCAGACGATGCAGCGTCCGCCGGGGCGCAGCGCAGCGTAGGCCGCGCGAACCACCGGCGCCGGTTCGGGGATGTGATGCAGCACACCCATCGAAACCACATAGTCGAGCCCGAGATCGCGCGGCAACCGGTCGCCGGGCACCTGCAGATAGTCGATGCGCTCCGCGCGTGCCGCCGTGTTGTCCTTCAGGACCAGCATGGCATCGGAAGGTTCGACCGCCACGACACGATCCGCCCCGGCATCGAGCAGCATGTTGACGATGCGCCCCGTGCCGCTCCCGATGTCGGCGATCCGCTTGCCCTTGACCTCGTCGAGGGACAGCAACGGACCGAACAGATCGGCAAGCAGGTCCGCCGAGCCGTAATAGCCGGGGTTGTCGCGGAACGCGGTCCATTGCTCGCCGAAATCGTTGATCGTCTGGTCCTTAAGGTCCGGCATGCGCCCGCTCCCTAAGCTCGGCGCGGCGAGGGGGCCGCAAGCCCCGTCAGCCAGATGCCCAGCGTCAGGATAGGCCACAACGCGAACGCATTGTCGCTCCTGGCCTCGCGATGCGCATTCCACAGCAGCCGGATCGCCTCCGGTTTCAGGAAGGGCGCGAAGACATCAGCCTCGCGGCCGAGCACCCGGTCGCAGATCGGCCGCAGCCCGCCGCGTCGCATCAATTGCGCGATCGGCACGTTGAAGCCGCGCTTGCGCGACCATGCGGCCTCGCCAGGCATGCCCAGGCGCTCGGCAAGTTTGCGCAACACATATTTCGGCGCGCCCTTGGGCCAGGGATTGAGCAACGATACGTTGAGGCCGCCGGCGAGGTCCATGACCCGTCGGTCGAGGATCGGCACGCGCACTTCCAGACCGTGCGCCATGCTCATGGCATCGACCTTGGTGAGGACGCTTTGCAGATGGAAGCGCTGATCGGCGATCAGCGCCCGATCCAGCACGTTGTCGTGCGGCTCCGAATAATATCCGGCGTATTCCGCGAACGGGTCGGCCGATGCAAGATCGGCCATTGCGCTGTCATAGATCTTCTCGGCGAGAAAGCGGGGAAGCAGCCGCCGCCATTGCAGATGAGGGCTGTCGCCGGCTTCGCTGAGCCCGAGCGCGAAGCGGGCGAGTTGCGCCGCCGCCGGAAGCCGCTTCTCGTTGCCGCGCACCGAGGCATAGGCGAGGCGTCCGATCAGGCCGGCAAGGCTGCGCGGAACGACATGGCGCGCGCGTTCGGCCATCATGGTCGCGGCATAGGTTTCATATCCGGCGAAGAATTCGTCGCCGCCGTCGCCGGACAGGACCACGGTGGAATGCCGGCGGACCGCACCCGCCAGATGATAGAAGCCGAGCGCGCCCGTGTCGGCGCATTGCCCGTCGAAATGATAGACCACCGCCCGCAGCGCCGCCTCGGCATCCTCGCCGGCTTCCCCGTCGATGACGTTGAGCGACAGGCCGGCGGCGGTCGCAATCTGCTGCGCGACCGCGGTTTCATCATGGCTTTTCTCGGTGAAGCCGGCCGTGAACAGCGGGGGCTTCAAACCGAGGCGGCCGAGCGTGAGGCTGATCAGCGAACTGTCGATGCCGCCGCTCTGCAGCACGGCGAGTGGAACGTCGCTCACCATCTGGCTCTTCACCACCGTCTCGATCGTCGATTGCAGCCGGACAACGGCTTCGTCGAGGTCGCGGATCACGGGCGCGCGCACCGGCCGCCAGAACCGTCGCTCGGTCCGCTCGCGCTCGGTAAATCCGATCATGGTGCCGGGCGGGATCTGCTGGATGTCCTGGTACAGGCTCTGTTGCGTCCCCGGATGGCCGGCGGCGAGATAGGTGTGCAGGGCCACGGGATCGATCCGCGCGGCGACGTCACCGCTTGCGGTCAGTCCCTTGATCTCGCTTGCGAACAGGATGCGGCTGCCGTTTTCGGAATAGTACAGCGGCTTGATCCCAATGCCGTCGCGCGCCAGGATCAGGCGGCGCTCCTGCCGGTCCCACAAGCCGATCGCGAAAAAGCCCTCCAGGCGTTCGAACATCGCCTCGCCCCAGGCAAGATAAGCGTAAGGGAGGATCTCGGTGTCGCAGGTGCTGCGAAAGCGGACGCCGAACGACCGCTCGAGCTCGCTGCGCAGCTCGTGATCGTTGTAGATCTCTCCGTTGTAGGTGACGACGATGCGCCCGGATGCCTCGAGCATCGGCTGGCGCCCGGCATCGGAGAGATCGCGGATGGCGAGCCGGCGGTGAGCGAGGCCGACGGGGCCGTCCAGCCAGTGGCCGTCGCCGTCCGGCCCACGGTGGATCAGGGCTTCCGACATCGCCGCAACCGCGCGGCCGTCGGCCGGCCGGCCGTCACGATGAAAGATGCCCGCTATGCCGCACATCGCGTTCCCTCGCCGCGGGAGGTCATGGTCGCTGATTCATGATCTGCTTCAGCAGCACCGCGAGCAGTCCCATGGCGACGACGAGAATGCTGAGCAGGATCGCGCCGACACCAAGGACGAAGGCGCTGACGAGTTGCAGGATGATGCCGCCGATCAGCGAGACCAGCGCGAGCGCCATGCACATCATCGCCAGCAGCACGAAGATCTTGAGCGGATTGTAATAGGTGCAGGCCTCGAGGACGTATTGCAGGGTGCGAACGGAGTCCCGGAACAGGTTCACCTTGGAGCGGCCGATCCGCTCCTTGTAGTCGATGTCGATATAGTCGACGAACTTCGCGTTCATCATGTAGGCGAGCGTCAGCGATGTCGTGAAGCTGAAGAGGTCGCTGACATGGTCGAAATAGGGGATCGCGACCTGCCTGCCGAACACCCGCAAGCCGGAATTGATGTCTGGGATGTCGCGGTTGGCGGTAAATTCGACGATCGCCTTGAGGATGGCACGCAACGGCGACTTCAGCATCGACTCGCGGTAATTGGGCCCGGTCCTGGCGCCGACGACCATGTCGAAGCCTTGGTTGAAGCGCGCGACGAGGGCCGGGATCGCTTCCATCGGGTAAGAGCCATCCGCATCGCTGATGACGATCGTGTCGTAGGATGCGGCGCGAATTCCATCCTTGAGCGAACGGCCATAGCCGATGTTGTGAGGATGCCTGAGCACCTTTGCACCGGCCTGTCCGGCAAGCTCGCCGGTGCCGTCGGCCGAACCATCGTCGACGATGATGATCTCGTAGGGAGTGAGCTGAGCACCGTCGAGAGCTGCCCTGGCTCGATCAATGGTTTCGACGATGCCGTTGCGCTCGTTGAGCGCAGGAATGACGACTGAGATCATAAGCGGCGTGCAATACAGGTGACGGATTGCCCGAAGAAACTTCGCGAGAGCGGATCGAGCGCCCGCGACAGCGGCACGGCGTATTTGTCGAACAGGGCGATCTGCCCGTTGACGGCGGCATCGTTCAGCGACTGATGTCGCTTCAGGCGATTGGCTAGCCACCCAAGCCCGCCGATCGGATTGAAGTAGTTCAGCCGGATCAACTCGACCGGTTGATCGGCGAGCAGCTTGGCGAGGCGTGCCGTGGTGTAGCGGCGGCAATGTCCTGCCAGGCGATCGAGATCGTTGTAGAGCAGCATCAGGGCGGGAACGCTGATCAGGAGATGGCCTCCGGGCTTGAGCACCTGCACGAGATTGGCAATTGCGGTGGCGTCATCCTCGATGTGCTCGAGCACGTTGATGGTGAAGACCGCATCGACCCCTTGGGGAAACAGGGAACTCAGCTGATCGCGGACCAGGATGTCGCAGACGGCGAACTTGCGATCTGGCATCGCCTTCGCGGCGCGTTCGACGCTTTCGCGGTCGTGGTCCACGCCACAATACTCGCCAAGCTCTCCGAGCACTCTGCTGTAGAGCCCATGCCCGAACCCGACTTCGAGGATCGCACCCTTGAGGTAGGGGCGGAACTGGTCGATCACCCAGTTCATGTAGTTCTGCGCGTCGGCGATCGCGCTCGAATACGTGTCGGCCCCGACCTTCAGGCTTTCCGTCGTGGACTGGGCGGGAAGGGAAGTCTGAGCCATGGAGCCTGCGCCTTGTTCTCGCCCGGGTTAGCAGCGAGCGCCCCATTTCTCAAGGAGATGTGAGGCGTCATCGCCTTAAAGTTGACGTCGCGCGTGGCCGTGGAGAAGCTGCGCCGGGCGAGGGCGCCTCCACCGCAGCGAAGACCGGGGGTGCATGAGCGCGTATGACACGCTGAGGTTGACGACACCCTGGCGGCGCCGTACTAATGACGATCATTGCCGGAAGTTGCGATTACAAATTGCGCTGATTGCTGAACATTTTTTTGAAGGCCGCCGGTCGTGGCGGCTGCCGGAGGATTGCATGGCCGGTACGCAGAAGCCGAAAACATCATCGAAAACCTCCGACACCATCGGCAGGCGGAGCCAGCCGCCAGGATGCCGCACTTCAACCAGGCGGGCTGGTTCGGGCGTCGGCTTTTGCGACACCATGCATTTCGAAATCTCGGACGAGCGCATCCGGGAATGAGGGAAAAGGTTCTGACGTAGGCCCGGCGTGAGCTGACGTCGTCAGCGGCGCAGAAGGTTGCGATCGTGACAGCGGTAAGTTCCGGGAGGAGCTTTCGATGCAGCGGATTGTTTTGCGGCGCGTGAAGCCGACGCTTTCACTTCCGGAAGCGCTCGACAAGATCAGGACAGGCACGAGAGCCGTGGTCGTCGGTGACGGTCATGGATCGCGGGTCGTCACGGCCGGTGACATCTTCGAAGCCATGAATGAGGCGCTCGATGCGGGCAGGGACCCAAAGAGCGTTGAGATCGGCGAGGTGAGGCCGACCCTTCCGAGAGTTGCGGTGGGAGCACCTTTAGTCACGGCAACCGACAGGTTTGGACCACCGGGCTCGCGGCCGTCGTTGAATTTCCCGGAAGAGGATCGGTTTCGCTCGCTGCTGATGGACAAGGACGATGGCAAGGCGCCGCGCTACCTCGTCGAGGAGATCGGTCCCGAGGGGGCGGTGATCGTGACCTCGTCCGAAGCTTTCGCCGGCCACCTCGCCAAGAGCCTGACCATCTGCACATGCGCGGGCGAGCCCGTCCATCGTTTCGAGCCGGATCAGGTCAGGGTGCCCGGGGTCTGCAACAAGCCTCATGGCAAGCCGGTCACTTGCAGCCATGCGGGCATCGTGTGATCGGCACTTTCAATTCGGTCTACGTCGCGCCGGCCTGCGGATCAATCTTCAAGGTCCGCTCGCGACCGCTGCCAACAACGCCGGGCGCCGTCAGATCTCGTGGTGCGGGCAGCCGGGGTCGAACCGGCACAGCGCTTGCGCACCGAGGGATTTTAAGTCCCTTGCGTCTACCAATTCCGCCATGCCCGCTTGATCCAACGAGATCAAACACTTAAGTCCATCCTTGGCCGTCTGGAATTGGCGCTTTGCGAGCCCGGAGGGACGGTCCTTCCTTAAGCGAGCCGGGCGCACAAGGCAAAGCCTCAATCCGGACATCTGTTGTTGCTTTAGGCATTCTCAATCCACGGGGACTATTCATCCGGCATGGCTGCTTCGTTTTTCACATCGCCGCGCGGCTTCGGCGCGCTCCTCGTGCTGCTTGCGGGCGGGGCCGTGCTGTCCGGCTGCGCCGGCATGAGCGAGACGGTCGCGCCGGCCTTTGCCGATCCCGCCAAATACGAACTGTACGACTGCAAGCAGCTGGAGGCCGAGCGCAAGACGCTGGCCAAGCGCACCGACGAGTTGCGGGCGCTGATGGAGAAGGCCGAGACCGGGGCCGGTGGCGCCGTGGTGTCCGAACTCGCCTATCGCAACGATTATGTCGCCGTGCGCGGGTCGTCGCAAATGGCCGAGGACGCCTGGCGCCGCAACAGGTGCCGGGAATCGCCGCCCGAGGCGACGCCGCCTGCCACGCCATTGTCGCCTGCGGCGACCGCCAAGCCCGCTTCGAAAACCGGCAAGGCGTCGCGCTGAGCCGCGGCGCCTGCTGCGCTACGCATCAGGGCGCCAGCCGTAGATCCAGTCCTGCCGCGCCAGCATGCGGTCCGGGCCGAGCGCGCGGATCGCGAGATCGCGCGCGGCCGCGAGCGGTCCGCCGAGGTGGTAGATGCGGCCCTGCTGCCTCGCGGTCCGCTGCACCCGCCGCACCCGCGCTTGGCGGGCACGGCCATATTGCGTCAGCGCAGCACTGATGGCCGCCGTGCTCTCGGCGGCTTCAAGGCTGAGGTGCCGGGCGAGTATCGCGGCATCCTCGATCGCCATGCCGGCGCCTTGCGCAGCGAACGGGAGCATCGCGTGCACGGCATCGCCGAGCAGCGCCATCGGACCCTTGCTCCAGGGGCAGCCATCGGGCACGCCGAACAGCGCCCATTTCCGCCAGCTGTCGACCGTGGCGAGCATCATGCGCGCCGAGGCCGGCCAGCGCGGCGCGGCGAAGGCATCCATCACCTCGCGGGGATCGCCGGGCGTGCTCCAGCCCGGCCTGTTCCAGCTACCCGGCAGTACCGCGACCACATTGATCTGGCGTCCGCCCGCGATCGGGTAGGCGACCAGATGGGCGTTCGCGCCCATCCACAGCTGCACCCGGCGCGCCGTGTAGTCCTTCGGCAGCTGCGTGGCATCTAGTGTGCCGCGCCAGGCGATCAGGCCGGAGAAGCGCGGCTGTACCTCGGGAAACAGATGCTGGCGGACCGTCGACCAGATCCCGTCGGCGCCGATCAGCGCACTGGCGAGATCGCTGCGGCGGATCGTGCCGCTGCGATGGACCACCGTAAGCCCCTTGGCATGAGGCGCGACGTCTTCGAAGGTCGCGCCCAGCTTCAGGTCGATGTCGGCATGGTCGGCAACGGCGCCCGCCAGCGCCGATTGCAGGTCGGCGCGGTGCACCACCCAATAGGGTGCGCCGGCCCGCAGCGAAGCTGCTTCACCGAGCGGCATGCGCAGCAGTTCGCCACCAGCCCGCGCGCTCATGATCGAGACCGCGTCCGGAACGACGGCGCGGAGCTTGAGACGCTCGCTAAGGCCGAGCTCGACCAGCACGCGGCTGGCATTGGGGGAGAGCTGCAGGCCGGCCCCGACTTCCTCGAGGCGCTCGGCCTTCTCCAGTACGACGATGCGGAAGCCGCGGGCCGCGAGCGCGAGCGCGGCCGTCAGTCCACCGATGCCGGCACCGGCGATGACAATCGTTCGGGAGAGCGCCACCCCTGACCAATGGACGCGGTCAGGCCACCTTGTCCTTAAGGACGCATTCCGGCGGACGGGCTTCCCCCGCCTTCAGGTCGGCGGCGAAGCGGTACAGCGTCGAGCAGTAGGGGCAGATAATCTCGTTGTCGTTGCCGAGGTCGAGGAAGACGTGCGGATGGTCGAACGGAGGGTTGGCGCCCACGCACATGAACTCTTGCGAGCCGATCTCGATGACGGGGACACCGGCATCGTTGTGGAAGTGCGGGACGACATGGTCGGACATCTAACTCATCCTGGAGTGGCAATGGCGGCAGACACAATCACGAACTGACGCGGCATCTTTAAGGCGCCGCGGACCATACTGGCGGGTGCAAGTGATTGCTAGTCCGGCGGAACCGAAAGCTCCGCAATTGCCCCATGCTCATTTGCTCATGCAAATTCGACACAATCTTGAGGCCTGAGAGAAGCCCTTCTTTCGTCGGGGACGTTGTGTCGCAATTTTGGCATACTATGTCTGTGGACGAGCGCATTTGCGGCGAAAGACGAATCACAGGCGCGCAGACGATCCCAAGGACCGCCCAGGTTTCCACATGAAGTGGCTGCGAATCAGCACGGCGTTGACCGGTATCATGGCCTGCGGCTTCCTGCTCGCACAGGTAGCACCGCACGCCCGTGAGGCCGGGGCGATCCTCGCCGCCCAGGATGATCCGGCCGCGCTCTCCGAACTGAAGCTCGATGCGCTGCTGCGGCAGAATGACCGCCTGGTTCAGGACAACGTCGAGTCCGCGCTCGCCGCGGGCGATGCCGATCTCGCCGACAGTTTCGTCACGCTGGCGCGGGACCGCGGCATTGCGCTGCCTGACGACCTCCTGGTCCGGGTCGCTGACGCAGTCAAGGCCGAGAGCACCACCTCGCATTTTGCCAAACGGTTCGCCACGGGTCTCGTCACCGGCAATGCCGACGACGTGGCGAGCCTGTCCGGGACGGTGGCCGGCGATCTCTTCGTGATCGGCGACATCAGGGACGTGGTGCGCGAGGGCAAGCATCTGGCCATGGGCGAGGACACCGACCGCCTCGTGCTCGGGCTTGCGGCCGCCGGCCTCGCGGTCACCGCCGCGACCTATGTGTCCGTCGGCGGTGCCGCGCCGGCGCGCGCCGGGCTGACGCTGGTCAAGGATGCGCGCAAGGTCGGGCGGCTCGGCGACGGGCTGGCCAAATGGGCCGGACGCTCCGCGCGCGAAATCGTCGATACGCCGATGCTGCAGACCGCAGTCGCCAAGGGTTCGATCTTCCGTCCCGGCGAAACCGCGACCGCGATCAAGGCCGCGTTCCGCGCCGAAAAGGCCGGTGCGCTGGTCAGGCTCGGCAAGGACGTCACCCGCGTCGCCGAGAAGACCGGCACGCGCGGGGCGATGGATACGCTGCGCATCGCCGAAGGTCCGAAGGACGTCGCGCGCGCGGCGCGGCTTGCCGAAGCGCAAAGCGGCAAGGCACGCGCGATCATGAAGCTGCTCGGCCGCGGCGCGCTTCTGCTGATCGGCGGCGCGTTCGATCTGGCGCTGTGGCTGTTCGGCGCGGCACTGACGCTGTTCGGCCTTCTCTCATCCATCAAGGCGACCACCGAGCGCCTCACCCAGGCCTGGTGCGATCGCAAACGGGCGCGCCGGCTGCGCCGTGCCCAGGTCGCAGCCGAAGCTGCTCTGGCCAGCGCGTCCGCGACAGCCTGAGGCGCGACGCGCTTTGGGCTATTGTTTGAGCATGATAATGCCGGAAAACCGCTGCACTCTTTTCCGGATCGTGCTCTAAGATCGACCGATCCCCCCACAAGACCTCACGGAACTGATGATGCCGAGCTTTCACAACGGCGCCGTTGAAATTGCCTATCTCGACGAAGGCGAGGGCGATCCGATCATCCTGGTGCACGGCTTTGCCTCCAGTAAGAACGTGAACTGGGTCTACCCGACCTGGGTCTCGGAACTGCGCAAGAATGGCCGCCGCGTGATTGCGCTCGACAATCGCGGCCATGGCGAAAGCGCTAAGCTCTACGAGCCCGCGCAATATTCGATTCCGACCATGGCCGGCGACGTGCTGGCGCTGATGGACCATCTCGCCATCCCGCAGGCCGACGTCATGGGCTATTCGATGGGCGGACGGATGACCGCGTGGCTGTCCCTCAACGAGCCGCAACGCCTTCGCTCGGCGATCCTCGGCGGCATCGGCATCGGCGGCCTGATCGAGGGCACCGGACCCGGCGAGAACGTCGCCGAGGCGCTGGAAGCGCCTGCGCTGGACGACGTCACCGATCCCGTCGGCCGCACCTTTCGCGCGTTCGCCGATCAGACCCGCTCAGACCGCCGCGCGCTCGCCGCCTGCCTGCGCGGCACGCGCGATCTCATGACCAAGGACGAGGCTGCGCGCATCGACGTGCCGGTGCTGATCGCGGTCGGCTCGACCGACGACGTCGCGGGCTCCGCCAGCGCGCTCGGCGCGATCATCCCCGGTTCGGAGGTGCTGGACATCCCGAACCGCGATCACATGCGCGCGGTCGGCGACAAGGTCTACAAGACCGGCGTGCTGGAGTTTTTGGCGCGGCGGGGGTGAGGGCAGGTTGTCTGAGACGAGGAGGCCCGAGACTTGCTGGCCCGCCGCCGCACCACCTCGGCGACGACCACGGCAGGGATGAGGAGCCAGCTTGTTCCACCGCGGGATCCGGGGGCCCGCTCCATGTGGCTGATTGCGTCCCTTGATCATCCAGCTATAATTTCACCAATGGCTCCTTCGCGCTGCGCATGAGTGGATCTGGGCATCTCGACCATCTGATTGATCGCATCTGCGAGGCCGGGCTGATGCCGTCATTGTGGCCCGAGGTCCTCAGCGAAATCGGTATCGCCATCGGCGGGAATGGCGGCCTGCTTTTCGCGGTGCGCGATGGCTATATCAGTGCGGTCAACTCCGATAATTTCAACGAGACCATGCCCCTTTTCCTGCGAGAGGGATGGAGTGAGCGCGATCCGCTGTTGCCGCGTGCCGCAGCTCTCAACTACGCCGGTTTCCTCAACGATGGCGACCTCCTGTCGGAAGAGGAGATCGCGACCGATGAAGTGTACTGCAATTTTTATCGCAGGCACGGGATCGGCTACAGAGCCGGGACAATCATCCCGATACCGAGTGGCGATTCGATCGCGATCGTCATGCCGCGACACCAGGACAATGGACCGGTGCCGCGCGAAGTCGTCTCGTTCCTCGATGACTTGAGGCCGCATATGGCTCGGGCGGCCCTGACCGCAAACCGCCTTGGTTTCGAGCGTGCGCGTGCGCAAACCGATGCGTTGCAGGCGATCGGGCTGCCCGGAGCGGTATTGCGCGAACGTGGCAGATTGCTCGCGGCAAACGGCTTGTTCGAAGCGCTGATGCCGTCGCTGTTCCACGACCGCGCCGAGCGGTTGACTTTGACCGATGCTGCCGCGGACGAGTTGTTCCTGGCAGCAGTGGGGACGCCGTTGGCTGGCAACAGTCGGATAGTTAGGTCCGTTGCCATCGCAGCGGCGGTGGATCGCGTACCGATGGTCTTGCATGTCATCCCGGTGCGCGGATTGGCCCGCGATATCTTCACTCAGGCCGCCTTCATGGTGGTCGTGACCCCGGTCGATCGCGGCGCTGTGCCGAGTGCGGAGGTCCTGCAAGGGCTTTTCGATCTGACGCCGGCGGAGGCCCAGGTCGCGCGTGGCGTTGCACGGGCCGAGACGATCGATGCGCTCGCAGCAACAATCGGCGTCACGCGAGAGACGGTGCGCACGCAGCTCAAAGCCGTGCTTGCGAAGACCGGTCTGTCCCGTCAGCAGGAACTCGTCAGCTTGCTGGCCGGCAAGGCATTGCGCGGCGGCTAGACTGTTTTCCATCCGCAGACACATCCCTCATCGGCCCTCCTGATCCTGCGGGCGACGGTCTGAATCAGACTTTGTCCCGGTACGCGCATGCGCCCTCTTCACCCAAATGGGTGAAGACAGGCGTCAATCCTCCGGGTTCAAGTTTGTCCCGTGGGATATTGGACGGGAAGCGGCAGCAATGGTCAGACCGGAGTTTCCGATATTCGAGATGGTCGTGGTGCAGCGCAGGCGAAGAAGATGGGCCTGGAGCGTCCGCACCAGCCAGGGAGCGGTCGTGGCGCAAGGGCGGGAATCAAGTCGTCCTGCCGCAAGGTACCAAGCTGAAAGAGCGCTGTTCATGCTGCTTCTCACCGCGGTCTATCGGTCGCGACTTCCCGTCTAGCGAGGCTCTTGTTGAGGTCGAGCCTGGACCTGGGGGCTGTTCGCCTTCAGCGGAAGCTATCGCTGTTTGGGAGAAACCAGGCGACGACGCTCCACCCCCAGCCCATCAGGCTTTGACGTCGTCGCCAAGGCGGCGCGCCAGCGCCATCAGCACCACGAAGGTCGCAACCCACACCATCCGCGCGCCGTAGCGGTCGTGCGGGCCGGAGATGACGGCGCAGATGAAGGCGTTGCCGAGCAGCGCCAGCGTCACGGTCGCCGCCAGCAGTGTCAGGTCGTCGAGCCGGCGGTTCGCGAGCGCGTTGCCGAGCAGCGCGACCAGCGCCAGCATCGACGCCAGCGCCACCGGCACATGCAGCCAGTTGATCGCGGTGAAGTCGAGCTGCCAGTTCTGCTGCCGCGCGGCGCGCATCGGCGCGACTTGCGAAGGCACGTAGCGCTCGATGATGCCGTAGGTATGCGGGATCCAGCCATTGGTGCCTTCGCCGGTCGCGACGTGCAGCAATTGCTGGCCCATCGCCCGTAGCGCCGCACCGGCCTGCCAGGCCGGATAATCCTTCAGCGACTGGACGACGATGTACCCCATCTCGTCGTTCATGCCTTCGAAGCGGCCGAGCGCGTTGAACACGCTCTTGCCCCACAGGAACTCGTCGGCGCTCGCCGGCAGATCGTTGCGATACGGGCAGAGCTTGTAGCGTTCGCGCGGGCAATGGTCGTTGAGGTAGCGCGCGACGATGCCGTCCTGCATCATGCGGCCGAAGGCGACGCCGTAACCGCCGGGCGTCCAGGCCAGCTTGCCGGAAAGCGCATAATTCGCCGAGACCAGCATCACTCCACCCGCGACGATGGTGAGGCTCGCCTGCGCCAGTCCGGCCAGCGGCAGGCGCTCCTTCAGAAACGGTCGTGCCATCCAGCCCGCAATGCAAAGGCCGAGCAGCACGCCGAGCGTGGCGCTGTGGGTCGCCGCGGCAAAGGCGGTGAAGACGACCAGCGAGATCTTCTCGAGCGTCGAGGTGCGGCCTGCGCCCACGATCAGCAGGAACAGCGACAGCACCGAAAGCCCGGCAAAGATGTCGGTGAGCAGCATGCTCGCGAGCCAGGGCAGGGCGGTCGACAGTATCAGGCAGAGGCTGATCGCGACGAAGCGGAAGGTCTGCATCATCGAGAGCACGCGAAGCGTGAGCTGCAACAGCCACAACGTCGCCAGCGATTGGACCGCGAGGTTGATCCAGAAGCCGAAGCTCTCGCCATAGTGCAGATAGAGGCCGAATACCGTGGAGCGGCTGGGCACGAGATAGCCCTCGTACCAGCGCGCCAGATAGCCGCCGGTATCCCATTGCAACAGCGGGTAGCCATTCCAGAACGCCGGTGCGATCATCAACAGGGGCAGGGCCACCGCCGCCACGCGCAGCCAAAACGTATCAGCGGCGCGCGCGCGCAATCGATCGGTGGTGATGCTCAAATCTGCTCCCCGTCCTCGCCTCGGACCATGCTCGCAATAACGGTTGGGTGAGAATTCACCAATAGTTTGACGCCGCCCGGCTTGATTTTGGCAGAACTCTGACCACTTTGAGCCGACCTTGATGCTTGGGCGCTTCGAAAGAACTGTTATGATTCAACGTCTTGGCGTGCTTTCGCGAGGCAAGGCGCTGTTCACTTTCAGGCAAGCCGGTCAGGACGTCGTCGCCTAAACTATGCTATAGAGCTGGCAAAACGAGCCACGCGTAAGAGCAGATATCAAAGAGCAAATCATGGCAGTGCATCAGGTCAATCCGGGAGGGAAGCTCGCATCGCTCGATCCGATCTGGGATCGGATCCGGAGCGAGGCGGAGGACATCGTCCGTCGCGAGCCCGAGCTTGCGACCTTCATCTATTCGACGGTGCTGCATCACAGCCGTCTGGAAGATTCGGTGATTCACCGCGTCGCCGACCGGCTCGATCACTCCGCGCTATCGGGCGACCTGGTACGCCAGACCTACGATGAAGCGTTGCGCGACGATCCGGATCTCGGCAACGCCTTCCGCGCCGATCTCGTCGCCGTCTACGACCGCGATCCCGCGACCTCGCGCTTCATCGATCCCTTGCTTTACTTCAAGGGCTTTCACGCCATCCAAACTCACCGCCTGGCGCACTGGCTCTATCTGCAGGGCCGCAAGGATTTCGCGTATTACCTGCAGAGCCGCGCCTCCGCGGTGTTCCAGACCGACATCAATCCCGCCGCACGCATCGGCCGCGGCATCTTCCTCGACCACGCCACCGGCTTCGTCTGCGGCGAGACGGCGGTGATCGAGGACGACGTCTCGATCCTGCACGGCGTCACGCTCGGCGGCACCGGCAAGGAAAACGAAGACCGTCATCCGAAGATCCGCCACGGCGTTTTGATCGGTGCCGGCGCAAAGATCCTCGGCAACATCGAGATTGGCCATTGTGCGCGCATTGCCGCCGGCTCGGTCGTGGTCAAGCCTGTGCCGCACAACGTCACCGTCGCGGGCGTGCCTGCCAAAATCGTCGGCGAGGCCGGCTGTGCCGAGCCCTCGCGCACCATGGATCAGATGATCAACGCGACGGGGCTTTGAGCTCGCGTGTAAGGGCTGGATTCTCCAGCCCTTTTCGTCCCCAAATTCTTTGGCAATTCATGCTGGCGGTTCGTCGCGTCTCGTCCTAAAACCCGCCGACCATTTTTCGATCGGAGACTTGCCGTGGACGTGAAAGAAGTCAGAAAGCTCGATGCGTATCTGAAGCGCGTATTCGGCAATCCCAAGATTCGCGTCGTGCCGCGGCCGAAGAAGGACGATTCCGCTGAGGTCTATATCGGCGAGGAATTCATCGGCGTGCTCTTCGTCGACGACGAGGACGACGATCGCTCGTTCCAGTTCCAGATGGCGATCCTCGAGGACGATCTCGTCGATCAGGAGTAGAAGTTACACCGGCCGTTTCGGCCTCTTGACCCGGACGCAGCGCAGCAGCGTCAGAACGCTGCAGCGCGTCCGGGACATGCTCCGAAGATCAGGCGCGCTTGTCTTAGGACGATGAGCAGCTTCACGGCTGCCCCATGACAGCATCAAAACGCTGAAATTCGGCTTCGAAAAATACGAACAATCGCAGGCGCTTGGCTACTGTGCATGGGGTTGTTTTCGCAATTTTTAGGTCGGAGCTGAGCCGAACGGGCTCGCTTACCCCTTCGGCCCGCGCAGTTGCGTCGTCAGCCGGTCCATGGCCTCTGCCACATCGTGCCACTGCGACAGCCAGCTCCGCGGATAGCGGAAGGTGAGGTCGGCGCCGCCGACGCGGCGCTCGGACAGGCACATGCCCGGAGTGGCTGCATCGCGGGTGCAGCGCGCCGTCAGAGCAGGGCTTGCCGCGGAATAGAAGTCCTCGCTGCCGTAGGGCGTGTCGGCGCGGAACATCCGCATCGTCAGGCCATCCGCGGGCGTCGCCCCGGCCTTGTCGAGATAGCGCGGATAGATCGTGGCTGTCCGCTGCTCGGGCGAGAGCGCATCGTGATGCGCCGCAATCGACAGGAAGATGCGGTCGATCGACTGCACCGCCGCTTCCACCGTGTCGGCGGTGACGTGCTTCGGCGCGCTGGGCGGCTCGAGCGAGGGATAGAGGAAGTCGAGATCGATACGCTCCTGCGGCCCGGAGTGCCGCTGGATCTTCATGCGGATCGCCGTCACCGGCAGGTTGAAGAGCGTGCCGCCGACGCTCACCGGCAGCTTGTCCGGGGCGTCCGCGCCGCGGGTGCCCCAGGTCGGCCAGAGCAGATAGGCGACGAGCGCGACCGCACAGCCCGCAGCAATGCCGCCGAGCACGATCGGGATGGCATGCGCCCAGCTGCGCGTGCGGGGAGGCCTATTGGGAACTGCCGAAAACACCGTCATGAGCTTGCGCGAGGTCGCCGGACGTCGGCCGGTGGCCGACGAATCAGCGGCGAATATGCCATGCGGCGGCGATTTCACGCAGCGTTCCCGGCCGCTATGGGCGGAGACGGCCCTGCGTGAACGGGACGGCGGCGTTAACCTTCCCTTAAGGATAATGTAGCGTTAACCGGCACGATTTGTCACAGGAATGCTCCGGCGTTGCGTAAGGGCGGACTGTTCCTATGACACCTGAAGCTCTCAATACCTTCTTCTCCATCTTCATCGGTTTCGCACTCGCGGGCGCGCTCGTGAACGGATACCAGGCGCTGGCGCAGCGGCCCGCCGGCTTCGGCCTGTTGCAGGAC
This sequence comes from Bradyrhizobium sp. SZCCT0148, assembly GCF_018129985.1. GTDB lineage: Bacteria > Pseudomonadota > Alphaproteobacteria > Rhizobiales > Xanthobacteraceae > Bradyrhizobium > Bradyrhizobium japonicum_H. The sequence continues at coordinate 30,207 of NZ_JAFCKT010000007.1, read as the reverse complement.
GGCGTGGCGCCGAAGACCTTCGCTGCGGTGCCGTTCCTGGTGTTCGCCGCGCCTTTCATCATCATGCGCAACACGCTGCGCGGCATGCGGGTGGAAAGCCGCCGCGCCGAATTCGTGATGATGGCGACGGTCATCGCCGGCTTCTGGAGCATGATGAGCGGCACGTTCTTCCTGATGACGCTGCGCGCCGCCGGCGTTCTGGGTTGACGCCCGCGGACTGAGCGCTGCAGGCGCCTTTGCGTCGCGGCTGCCGTTTCGCTATGCCTGTGGTCAACGCGACAGGAGACTTCCATGGCGATCTACGAGCTCGACGGGCAGGCGCCCGACCTTCCCGCCGACGGCAATTATTTCATCGCGGACACCGCCACGGTCATCGGCCGCGTGCGCCTGAAGCCCGGTGCGAGCGTCTGGTTCGGCGCGGTGCTGCGCGGCGATAATGAGTGGATCGAGATCGGCGAGGGTGCCAATGTGCAGGACGGTTCGACCTGCCACACCGATCTTGGCTTTCCGCTGGTCATCGGAACCAACTGCACCGTCGGCCACAACGTCATCCTGCACGGATGCACCATCGGCGAGGGCGCGCTGATCGGCATGGGCTCGATCGTGATGAACGGCGCGAAGATCGGCCGCAACAGCATCGTCGGAGCCGGCTCCGTCATCACCGAGGGCAAGGAATTTCCCGAACGTTCCCTGATCATCGGCTCACCGGCGCGCGTGATCCGCACGCTCGACGACGCCCAGGTGCAGAAGATGGGAAGTGCGGCGAAGTTCTACGTCGCCAACGGTCCGCGCTTCAAGAAGGGCCTGAAGCGGGTTGGCTAGGTGCCTTCGGACTCGCTTGCTTCCATGGCGCTCGCGATCTTCTCATGGCCCGCCGACCACAACGCGTGCTCGTCGCTGCCGTCTGAATAAGGATTGGCTTCAGCGGGAATGTTTTGCCGCGCGGCGTGTTCGCCTTCGGCAAAAGGGTCGCGATCCGTCATCGTGACTTCACCTTTCTGTTGTTGGAGGACGCAGGTCATGGAGATGCGCGCCATCGCGCTATCCTTTTGATTCAAGCTGACGCGGCGATATTTGTTCCGGAACTTGACTTCGCCGCGGCGGTTGACCGGCAAAGGAGAGTTTCCAATGGCCGCATCGCCCGCAACCGCCTCACTCAAAATCATGATGGTGATCTTCGCCCTTTCGGCGATGCCGGCCGTCGCGTTCGCGCAGGCCGGCGGCGGTTCTGCCGGATCGAGCGGTGGCGCCGCCGGATCGACCGGTGCCGGAGGCGTTGCCAACTCGCCGGCTCCGCCGCCGGGCACCAATAGCCTGGGGACGGCTCAGTCATCCGGCGCGGGCTCCGGAGGCACGACCGGCAGCGGTACCGGCACTGATGCCGCGGTGAATGCCGAGAACAAGCTGCTCGACAAGAAGCTCAAGAGTATCTGCCGCGGTTGCTGAATGCTCGCGCGGAAGTGAGACAGCGTGGCTGTCCGGAATGTCCCGGTGACGCTAGCTTGATTCCACTTTGAAGCGTGGAGCGTGTCCACGCGGAGGATCGAGTGATGTTACGCAGGATGATGATGGCGGCGCTGGCCGCTGCAGTGGTCGGGATGCCGGTGCCGCAGGTGGCCCACGCCGGGGGATTCGGACACGGCGGCGGCGGGCATGGTGGCTGGGGCCACGGCGGCTACTGGCACGGGGGCGGCTTTTGGCCCGGATTTGCAATCGGGGCGGGGATCGCCGGTGCCGGCTATTACGGTGGCTATTACGGCTACGGCTACCCCTATTACGGCTATCGGACCGGATACGGCGACTACAATGATGGGTATGGCGGCTGCTACGTCGCACGCCAGCGTGTCATGACGCCTGCCGGCTGGCGGATCCGCCGCGTGGACGTCTGCGAATAGCGCCCCGAAAAAACAAGGTCGTTGACGCAGTATACCGTCAACGACCTTGCCAGCCCCGGACATTGAAATCGGCTCACGCCATCCGGTAACAGTGACCATCGCGCGGAATCATACGGGCGAATGTGATCCAGTTCACAAGTGCCGAAATTAAAAGTTCCACCGAGTGGCGCGGGCGCTCAGCCGCGCGCGCGTTTTCGCGCACTGGCGTGGACACGGTGTCGCGCCGGTTTCCTACGGGTAACCGCGGGCGTCTCGGCCTCGGTTGCCCGTGCGCTGGCAAACGATTGCCGCAAGCCGTCGATCGACTCGTTCAGTGATGCGACCTGTTCGGACAGGCGCTTGGTGTCCGCCTGCTGCGCCGCCATCAGCCGCTTCATGGTCTGGAGCTGGTCCTGCACGACCTGGAGCTGGTCGATCGATTCCTGCTGGGTCGCCTCGAGACCCTTGGTCTTCTCGACCAGCTGCTCGGAGGCCTGGGCCGTGCGGGCCTGGAGCTGCCGGGATGCCACCACCCGGTCGGCCTCAGGAGCGGCGCCGGTATAGGCGCGCCAGATCGCGATAGAGGTCGCGCCTGCGATCAAAAGGAAAAGAGCGGCGGCGGTCAGCGCGATCGGCTGGGCACCGAGACGAAGAAGGGGGCTGGACCGAGTGTCCGCTGCGAGATCGAGCATCGCTGACAAAACCCAAATTGAAACTTGGTGCGTGGCGAAGACTGGCGACTCAAGGTCGCCGTGGACGTCCCGAAAGTGTTACTGATCGGCAACAATTGGGACCAAAAAGAGGCTGCGGCCCAGAAAAGCGCTTGGCGCCCGGATATCGCACGCCGCCGTTCCGGTCAGATGGTCGGATTCAGGGCTGAAACGACGAAAACCGCCCGGAATAGGCTTTCGACCGTGGCGGCGCATATGGCCCGAGCCGCGACGTCTTGAGTCCCAGCCGCACCAGTGATTCTGCCAGCGTGACCGCCGCGGCGACGCCATCGACTACGGGCAGGCCGTGCGTGGCGGCGAACTCGGCGGCGAGATCGGCCATGCCGGCGCAGCCGAGCACGATGGCCTCGGCGCGGTCGTCGCGGATCGCCGCCGCGATCTCCGCGGAGATTTTTGTAAGCGCTTCGGTGTTGCGCGCCTCGAGCGCGAGCACCGGGACCTCGGCGGCGCGGACGCGGGTGCAGCGCTCGGCAAGTCCGTATTTCTTCAGATTGTGCTCGATCGGCACGATGGAGACACCGAGCGTCGTCACCACGGCAAAGCGCGCCGCAAGCAGGCTCGCCATGTGGAAGCCGGCCTCGCCGATGCCGACCACCGGTGCCTTCGCGACGGCGCGCGCGGCATCCAGGCCAGTGTCGTCGAAGCAGGCGATGATGTGGGCCTCCGCACCGTCCCGGTCGGCGTCGCGGATGCAGCCGAGCATGCCGGGGACGGCAAAGGCCTCGTCGTAGAATCCTTCGATCGAGACCGGGCCCATCGTCGGCTGTCGCGCGTCGATCTCAGTGCCGGGCAACGCGACCGCGCGCGCCGCAGCGGCGATCTTCGCCGTCATCGACGCGGTCGTGTTGGGATTGACGACGTGCAGCCGCATCGCGATCAGACAAGTCCCTGGCCGGCATCCGAGCCCTTGGCCGCCTGCCGCTTGTTGAGCATGGCGATGGTGCCGAGCGCAAGCGCGATCACGGTGAAGGAGACCGCGGAGATCACGGTGCCGAGCGCATAGATGTCGGGGTTCGTCACGGTCGTGGTGAGGCCCTGGAGATCGAGCGGCAGCGTATTCACGGCCCCGATCGCCTGGCTGGAGCGGGCGAGCTCGTCCCAGGACAGCGTGAAGCCGAACAGCCCGATGCCGATCACCGAGGGCAGGATGATCGGCAGCACGACGTGACGGAAGGTCTGCCACGGCGTCGCACCGAGATCGCGCGCGGCTTCCTCCAGTCTGGGGTCGAAGCGGTTGAAGATCGCGAACATGATGAGCAGACCGAACGGCAGCGTCCAGGTCAGATGCGCACCCAGGCCTGACGTGAGCAGGCCCATCGAGGTCTCGAAATTCTCGTTCCAATGCGCCTTGATCAGGTCGTCGATGATGCGGAATTCGAGCGAGATGCCGAGCGAGGTGATGATCGAAGGTACGATCAGGCTGGCGATCGCGGAATAGAACAGGATGCTTTGCGCCTTGAATTTTCGCCGGAAGGCCATGCCGGCGGCGACCGACAGCACGACGGTGACGATCATCACGATGATGCCGAGCAATAGCGAGCGGCGGAAGGCCGCGCCGAGGTCGACGATCCCGGTCCCCTTGAACAGCTTTGCGATCCAGAAGGTCGACACGCCGTTCATCGGGAAGGTGAGGCCGCCTTGTGGTCCCTGGAACGACAGCACGTAGATCGCGATCATGGGCCCGTAGAGGAACAGCACGTAGGCTGCGAAGAAGATCGCGAGCACATAGAACGAGCGCGGGCGTCCTTCCGTCATGCCTAGAGCTCCTTCTTGATGTCGACGATGCGCGACATCATCGTGATGATCAGGAAGGTGATGATGAGCAGGATCACGGCGTTGGCCGCTGCGGCCGGGAACTGCAATGCGTTGACCCGCGTCTCGATGATCTTGCCGGCGGCGGCGATCTGCTGGCCGCCCATCACGCCGATGGTGATGAAGTCGCCCATCACGATGGTGATGACGAAGATCGAGCCGATCACGATGCCGGGCTTTGCCAGGGGGATGATGACGTTGACCAGCGTCTGGAAGCCGGTCGCGCCGGCGTCATAGGCGGCCTCGATCAGCGACTTGTCGATGCGGATCATCGAATTGAAGATCGGCACCACCATGAAGAAGGTGAAGAGGTGCACCAGCGCCAGCACCACGGAGAATTCGGAGAACAGCAGCCATTCGATCGGGTGGTTGATCAGCCCCGTCTTGATCAGCCCGGAGTTCACGAGGCCGTTCCGGCCGAGCAGGGGGATCCAGGCGATCATGCGGATCACGTTGGAGGTCCAGAACGGGATCGTGCAGAGCAGCGACAGTCCCATCTGCCAGGTTTTCGACTTGACGTGGAAGGCGAGGAAATAGGCGACCCAGAAGCCGATGAACAGCGTGATGGCCCAGACCATGAAGCAGAGCTTCAGCGTCATCACATAGGTTCGCCCGATCGTGCAGAGATCAGGGAGCTGCGCGATGCAGCCTTCGAACGTGTCGGTGTAGCCGCGGCCGGAGAAAGCCGGCAGCAGCTGGTATTCGTTGTAGTCCCAGAACGAGACGATGACGACGAACACCAGCGGAATGAGAAAGAAGGCGAGAAACACCAGCATCATCGGCCCGGCCTGCAGCCAGGAGATGAAGGACGGCGACCACCGCGCGGCCTTCGCAGCGCGCGCGGTGTCCGATCCCCGGACGAGGTCCGGGGACGCCTGTTGCAGGATGTTTTCCGAGGTGTCCATCACATTACGCTGCGATGAACTCGTTCCACTTGCGGACCATGTAGTCGTTCTCGTCCATCACGGCGTTCCAGCAGGCGACGCCGCCCATGCGGTCCTCGTAAGAGCCGCCGTCGCGCACGGCGCCCGCCTTCTCCAGCAGCGAGCCGTCGGGCGCCTTGATGTCCTTCTCGGCCGGCTTGCCTTCCATCCAATAGGCCCACTCGTAGGGCTCCATATGCGCCTTCGCGGTCGAGAGCACGGCGGAGTAATAGCCTTGGCGGTTGAGATAGGCGCCGGCATAGCCTGACAGGAACCAGTTGACGAACTCGTAGGCCCATTCGAGCTTTGCGCCCGAGACGCCCTTGGAGACGCAGAAGCCGGAGGCCCAGGAGCGATAGCCTTCCTTCAGCGGCTGGAAGGTGCAGGGAATACCCATCGAACGCACCTTGGTCACCGCCGGCGACCACATCGACTGGATGACCGTTTCACCTGACGCCATCAGGTTGACGCTCTCGTTGAAGTCCTTCCAGAACGCGCGGAACTGGCCGGCCTTCTTGGCTTCGGTCATCACCTTCATGGTGAGATCGATCTCTTCCTTGGTCATGTTGCCCTTGTCGGCATATTTGTACTTGCCGGTGGCCTCCACGACCATCGCGGCATCCATGATGCCGATCGAGGGGATGTTGAGAATCGAAGCCTTGCCCTTGAATTCAGGATTGAGCAGCTCGGCCCAGGTGCTGATCGGCCGCTTGATCAGGTCGGGGCGGATGCCGAGCGTGTCGGCGTTGTAGACGGTCGGAATCAGCGTGACGAATTCGGTCGCCGACGTCGCGAACTTCTTGGAGTCCTTGCCCTCGAGATAGAGCACCTTCCAGGGCGCGGTGCCCTGGCCGCCGATCTTCTTGCCGCCGGGCGTCTCGCCCTTCGTGAAGACGGGCGTGATGTTGTCGAATTCTTTGATCTTCCTGGCGTCGAGCGCAAGGATGTTGCCCGACGGCACGATCTTTTTCAGAGAGAAATATTCGGTGTCCAGCACATCGAACGAGTTCGGCTGGGTCATCACGCGCTTGGTGACGTCGTCGGTGGTCGCGGTGATGTATTCGATCTTGATGCCGGTGTCCTTCAGGCACTGCCTGGAGATGTCGTCGCCCTCGTTCACGGCGGTGCCGAGATAGCGCAGCACCTTCGCGTCGGCCGACTTCACATAGGGAAAACCGGTGATGGCGCCGGAGCCGGCGGCGAGGCCGGCGAGGCCAGCGGTGCCCTTGAGCAGCGTGCGGCGGCTGACGCCCTTCGTCCCAGTGGTCTTGCTCATGTCAGTCACTCCTCTGTTGCGCATTCCAACGATCGATCGGCGCTATTGCAGGCGTTGCGCCTTGGCGGGATCCCAGGTGGCCAGCACGCGATCGCCCGGACGGAACGGGTGGACGTCGAAAGTGGCTTCGGGAACGTGGGAGAACAGGGCCGTGCCGTCGTCGAGCGTCAGCGAGACGGCGATGTAGGAGCCCTGGTACTCGGTCTGGGTCAGCAGCGCCGGCGCGCCGAACACGCCGTCGGCAAACGGCGCAATGCCGAGCTGATCGGCGCGGACGGCGATGAGGTTGCCGGCGTCGCTGAGCACGTTGTGGCCGCCGATGAAGCGCGCCACGAATTCGGTGCGGGGATGGTGGAAGATGTCGCGGGCCGTGCCCTGCTGCTCGATCCTGCCGTGGTTCATCACCACGATGTGGTCGGCGAGCGCCATCGCCTCCTCCTGGCCGTGGGTGACCTGGATGAAGCTGATGCCGAGCTCGCGCTGCAGCCGCTTCAACTCGCCGCGCATCTTGACCCGCAGGAACGGATCCAGCGCGGAGAGCGGCTCGTCGAGCAGCAGAATCTGCGGCTCGGTGATCAGCGCGCGGGCGAGCGCGACGCGTTGCTGCTGGCCGCCGGAGAGCTGTGCCGGGAGGCGGCCCGCATACTGGCTCATCGCCACCAGCTCCAGCAATTCGCCGGCGCGCTTGTGGCGCGTCGGCTTGTCGATGCCGCGCATCTTGAGGGCAAAGGCGACGTTGTCGATCACGCTCAGATGCGGAAACAGCGCGTAGGACTGGAACATCATCGCGGTGCCGCGCTCCGCCGGCGGCAGGTCGGTGACGTTCTGCGCGCCGAGGATGATGTCGCCCTCGCTGACCGCCTCGTGGCCCGCGATCATCCGCAGCGTCGAGGTCTTTCCGCAGCCGGACGGCCCGAGCAGGCAGCAATAGGTGCCGGCCGGGATCTTCAGATTGACGGTGTCGACCGCCAGCGTGGTGTCGTAGCGCTTGGTGACGGCGACCAGTTCGAGAGCGGCGGGAGTGGCCATGGCGCATCCGGGGAGGGCGGTTCTGCGGCTCTCTCCGCAAGGTCCGTGCCAATCGCCATCGGTCTGCCGATTCTTCAAAACTGTGCAGCGGAGTCAGATCGTTAGATCGAATCCGGCGCATTCAGGCCGTCTAACCTGGGTGCACGCGCCTGCACACAAAGCGGGCGGCGATTGTATAAAGTTTCGCCTGTGATTGGATACAGCTGGTCGACTAACATCCGAGCGAACGTCGTCGATCGAGCCCTCGCAACCATGGCCGCCAAGCCCCGCCCCAAATCAGACGCGCCAGACGCCAGCGATCGCGTCAGCCGCATCCGGGAGGGCGTGACCGCCGCAATCCTCGAGCACCGCCTGCTGCCGGGCACCAAGCTCGGAGAGGACGAGATCGGCGAGATCTACGGCGCGAGCCGTACGCTGGTCCGCACAGCGCTCCAGCAGCTCGCGCATGAAGGCATCGTCAATATCGAGAAGAACCGCGGCGCCTTCGTCGCGCGTCCCACGCCCGCCGATGCCCGCGAGGTGTTCGAGGCGCGGCGCCTGATCGAGCCGACCATCGTCGACCACGCCATCGAAGCGATGTCGCCGGCCTGGCTCGATCGTCTCCAGCGACACCTCAGTGAGGAGCGCGCGGCGGAGCTGCGCGGCGACGCGCGCGCCTCGGTTCGGTTGTCCGGTGAGTTTCACAAGCTGGTCGCCGAGATGAGCGGTCACAGCATCTATCTCGGCTTCCTCAAGGAATTGATCGCGCGCTCCTCGCTCATCATCCTGCTCTACCGCCGCCACGACACGCCGGCCTGCGGCACCGACCATCATGCCGGCATCGTTGCCGCGATCCGCAAGCGCGACAAGCAGGCCGCGCGCCGCGAGATGCTGTCGCATCTCACCGAGATCGAGGCCGAGCTGTTCCTGAAGGATCCCGCCGCCGACGAGCTGCGGCTCGCGGACGTGCTGGGCGCGTGAGGCCGCGCAGCAGAACGTCCAGGCTGGATGGCTTCTATTTATGCTTGTCGGGAACCGGTGTCGTGCAATGCAGGGCAGTTGCGATCGCAGGGACGGCAGGCGGCGGCGCCGTCCTGGTCATAATCGCAGGCCTGTCATCGGACGCGTGGCTTCTAAGCGTCTCCAGAACCAGAAAGAATTTCTCGGCCAGCATGGTCAAGCTCGCGAACGCGTTCATCTCGGTTTCGAAAAGGACGAGATACGCCAAAAATCCGATCGCCCGCGAATCTCTACAACAGTGTAATTCGCAACCTTGCTGCGAATTATGACAGTCGATGATCACGCGGTGCGACGTAACGTGGCTGTTCCCCGCGGGCCTGACCGGCTATATGCTGGCGCTCTGTCATTGAACTGTCATGCTACCGCAAATGCTGAAATCAGACGCGACACCGGCTCGCAAAACTCCGAGCGGGCCGGACGGGAATGCTGTCCCGAAGGACAACAAGAGGACGCGGGTTGTCGCCGGCTTCCTAAGGCAGATTGAACCGGCCGAACCTGCTATCGTCGAGGGCGCCGTGAGTGATCAGACGCCATCGCAAGATGCCCCGCCCGCGCCGGAGCCGCCGCAGTCGAGCGTTGCCGCGCACGCCGGCGAAATCGAGCTCAAGCTGCTGGTCGATGCCGAGCGCATGGCGGGTTTCAACGCCGCACCCGTCATCGCGGCCCATGCGCGCAACAAGGGCTCGCGAAAACATCTCACATCCGTCTACTACGACACGCCCGAGCGGATGCTTCGAAGAAACGGCCTGAGCCTGCGCGTTCGCCAGAGCGGCGCGCGCTTTGTGCAGACCGTGAAGACCGAGGCGGCGGACGATCCGCTGCGCCGCGGCGAGTGGGAGGCGAGCGTGGCCTCGCTGACGCCCGATCTCGCTCTGGCGATGCCTTTCATTCCGGAGAAGCTTCGCGGCCATCTCGAAGCGCGGCCGCTCGAAGCCGTGTTCACAGCCGACGTCCGCCGCCACGCGCGGATGATCGATCTGCCGTCAGGCACGGTGGAGATCGCCTTCGATCGCGGCGTGCTGACGGCAGGGGATCGGTCGCTGCCGGTGAGCGAGATCGAGCTGGAGCTCAAGAGCGGCACTGCGAGCACGATCTACGAGGTCGCCTTGCGGCTGGCCGAGCACGGCGCGGTGAAGCCGTCCATCCGCAGCAAATCCGCGCGCGGCTTCGACCTTGCCATGGGCGCGCCGCCCGAGGCACGACGCCCGCGAAAGCTTCGCCTCGACCCGTCGGTGACGCTCGACGAGGCGTTCGCGACGATCCTGCGCTCCTGCTTCCTGCATCTGCTTCAGTCGTTGCCGGCGGCCGAGGACGGGCGCAATCCCGAAGGCGTGCATCAGCTGCGCGTCGCGCTGCGCCGGATCCGCTCGGCGCTCGGCCTGATGCGCTCGGTCGGTGCGCTCAGCAATGTCGACGCACTGCGATCGGAGGCGCGCTGGCTGGCGCAGGACCTGTCCGCCGCTCGCGATTGGGATGTGTTCCAATTCGAGACCTTGCCGACGATCGCGAAGGCATGCCCGTCCGTCGCCGGCTTCGACGCGCTCGGCCGCGCTGCGGCCGGTCGCCAGTCGGAAGCCTATCGCAAGGCGCATCACGCGCTCGACGATCGCCGCTGCACCATGTTCCTGATCGGTCTCGGCAACTGGATCGAGACACGGGGCTGGCGCAACGACGTCGCCGCCGACGATCTTGGCCGGCTCGCCGAGCCCGCCGTCAATTTCGCGCAGCGCAGTCTTTCGGAGCAGTACGCCAAGGTGCGCAGGCGCGGCCGCCGCTTCAAGTTGCTCACGATGGAAGAGCTGCACCGGGTGCGGCTCGCGACCAAGCGGTTGCGCTATCTCAGCGAGTTCCTGCTGCCGCTGTTTGCCGATCGCAAGTCCGCGAAGAAATTTGCGCGGAGGCTCGCCGGTTTGCAGGAGGACCTCGGCGCCTTCAACGACATGGCCGTCACAGCTTCGCTGCTCGACGGCATCGAGGCCGGGCCCGACGGCGCCATCGCGGCCGCCGCGATCGCCGGCTGGCAGGCGCGGGCATCGATCGGCGTCAGGCCGGCCTTGCAAGGCACCTGGCGCGACTTCACGGCCGCGCGCGTGCCTTGGTCGTCACTGAGCTGATCGAGCAACCCCAAAAAAGTTGCGCCCAGCCATTGGGGGATGGCTGGGCGCGCGCGAACCGGTCTGGGACGGGGAGGGGTGGGGATGTGACCGGGTCGCGTAACTCCTTGTCTCGTTCTTAATCTCTCGCACTGGCGGTCGAGACCGCCGGCTTGGTATCGCCCAGCGAGACCCAGACGTTGGGATCGCTCTGCGACTGGCGCTTGACGAAGCGGTAGCCGGTCTCCGTCCAGGCAACGACGTTCTCGTTCTGATTGTCGAGAACGAACTCGCCCTTGTCGGTCTTCACCGTCAGCACCGCGTGTCCTTCGCCCTTCTTGTCGCGCACGACGGTGATGAGCAGGGCCTGGCGGGGCCATCCGGCATCGATCAGCATCTTGCGCTTCAACAACACGTAGTCTTCGCAGTCGCCGTAACCGTCGGTCGGCAGCGACCATTTCTCGATCACGCCCCAGTGCTCCTGGTCGGTCAGAGGCTTGACGGTCTCGTTGACCCAGCGATTGACCTTGACGAGGTCGCGCCATGCGGCCTGCGACATCACGATGTCGCGCGGCTGCGTCGGCGCGCCCTGGCACTGAGCGGTATTGTCCGCGCAGAATTCGATCCAGCCGATCGGTGCACGCGTGGTGTCACCGAGGCTCGCGTAGAGCAGACGGCTTTCGCCGGCCTGCGCTGCTGCGCTGATTCCGAAGAGCATGGCAGCCAGCGCCAGCCCTTTCCCCTGTCCCTTGAAATCAAACATTGCGGCCCCCGTTTCTTGTTGGGACCACATTTCGCACGGAGCTTTTGCGTTGCCGCTAAGTCAGTCAAGTCAAGTCGAGACGAATGCAAGTAAAAGGCGCGGCGAATTCGATCTATACTTGAATCGAATTCTCATAAAATTTGAAACAACTGCAATTGATTCAAGTTTTATCGATTAACGCGGAAATGTCGGCGGAACCGCCGTTTCCACGTGCGAACGGGCTGCGCGTTAACCGGCGCAAGGCGGTCCCGACGCACGAAAAAGGCGGCGTCCGCTTTGCGGAGGCCGCCTTCAGGGCTGGAAACAAAGGGGTTTTGCCGGGTCGGCGCTTTACCGCGCGGTAACGCTCTCTTCGAGTGTCTCGATCGGCTGGGCGTGGACGAACTCCAGAGCGAAGCCGTCTTCGAGGTTTCGGACCACGCGGCCCTGGACCCGGCCAAGCAGAACCGTCGATTTCAGCGGCGGCCGGTTCTCCGCCGCAATGGCCGCGCCGGACAAGGAGAGGTCGATGATGCGGCAGGTCATCTTGGTGCCGTCCTCAAGCGTCAGCACCGCGATCGGGTTGCGCGGCACGATACGGTCGTGGCGGCGATCCTCCGGCAGATTGAGGATGTCGCGGTTGGCAAGCCAGGTCAGCTGTGCCGCGAGCTTGTCGCGCTTCCTCGGCGTCGCACCGACCGTCATGGCGAAGCCGTTGTCGATGATGCGGGTGATCTTGCCCTCGACGCGGCCGATATGGTCGAGATAGGCGACGACGCGGTCGCCGACATTGCCGATGCCGGGGGCGAGCAGCGCGAGGCCGCCCGGCGACATGTTGATCACCTGGCAGGGAAATTCACGGCGGTCCGGCAGCATGTAGCGGCCAAGCAGGTGCACTTTCACCCGCTGGAAGCGCCGACGCTCTTCGGCGGCCGGAAGAAATTTTTTGTTCGCGAACGCCATTTTCACAACCCGACCCCCCGCCTGGCGGAGTCCGGGACGACCCTAAGGTGCATAGGGTTAATGCCGCGTTAGGATCGGACGCGGCGGTAACGGACAGACACAATGCGTTCGAAAAGCCACATCAGGGGTGGGCAGGCCAGCACCGCAAGTGCGCCGAGATCGAGTGCGACCGCCGCGGTCCCGGCTGATTTGGCCAACCGGCCCGCAATGGCCGGTCCCAGCATCATGGCGGCGTAGAAAAGCGTGTAGAACACGCCCATGCCGATCGCCCTGGTCTGCGGGGCCAGCACGCGGGCGGCCAGACTCATGATCGGGCCGGCCGGAAGGCCGCCCATCAGCCCGATCAGCACGAGGATCGCGATCACGGAGTCTGACCGGGTCAGCCAGGCCAGCAGGGCGGCCACGACGAGACCGGCGGCGATCGCCATAACGAGTGGTTTGCCGCGATCGGCCAAAAAGCCGCCTGCCGGCACCGAGATGACCGACAGCCACATCACGAGGCTGATCGCCGAGCCTGCCGCGGCAATGCTCCAGCCGCGCTCGACCAGCAGGGATGGGCCGAACGAGAAGATCATGGCGAAGCCGACATTATAAAGGCCCCAGATCATGCCGGCCACGATCACCGCCAGCAGCGCGAGGGGATCGAGCCGCCCCGAGCCTTCGGCACTCGCCGCCGTTGTGGCCGGTGGCGGCTGGTAGAACAGGATCAGCAGAATGCCGATCGCGGTCAGCGCGCCGGTCGACAGGAACACCGCGCCGGCACCATAGGCCGTGCCGATCGCCGGCAGCACCAAAAGCGAGATCGCAACGCCCGCTGGCCAGGAGTTGACGAAGATCGCCATCGCGGTGGCGATCTCCTTCCCCGCGAACCAGTCGGTGCCCATCTTGGTGAGTTGCACCGTCAGCAGCACGCCGCCGGCGCCGGAGATGAGCCGGCCCGCCATCTGCCAACCCCAGACATCGGTGGTGGTCATGGCGAGGCTGCCGGCGGTCATCAGCAGCAGCGCCACGATGGTGGTCGGCTTGTCGCCGAGCCTGCGGCCGATCGCGCCGCCCGGCAGCGCCAGCACGACGCCCGGCGTGAAATAGAGCCCGATCAGGATGCCGATATCGGCAAGGCCAACGCCAAAGCTCTGTTGCAATAGCGGCGCGACCGCGGCCACGCTCTGGAACTGGAACGCAATGGTGAGGCGCACGACGAACAGGATCGCAAGAATGCCCCAGCGATTGCGCAACGCATGACTCCCCAAGCCCTGCGTCAGCGTGCGGTGGCGAGATGCCGGAGTCAACCGGCCGTCTTCCTCCTCGCGTGCCCGTAGAGGAGACACAGCAGCGTCAGCAGCACCGCGGCCGACAGCCCGAGCGACCAGTGAATGCCGATCGCCGCGCCTGCGACCCCGACGGTGATGCCGCTGAAGGCCCGCATCCCGAGCCCCGCCATGTTATAGAGACCGACCACGCGGCCGCGGATGTCGTGCGGCGCATTCAGCTGCACCAGCGCCTGCGCCATGGTGTTGAACGACAGCTCGAAGAAGCCGGCGCAGAACAGCAACACGATCGCGACGGGATAGATCCGCACCGTGGCGAAGCCGAGCAGCGCCACGCTCCAGAGCATCGCAAGCAGAATCGCGGTGCGCGGCGTGCCCTTGAGACGCCCCCAGGATTCCAGCGCGATGGCGGCGAGCACCGCGCCGGCCGCATCGGCCGCGAGCAGCACACTGTAGGAGACGCCGGGATCGCCATGGCCGAGGTCGCCGGCAAAGCCCGGCATCTGGGCATGGTAGGCGTTGCCGATCATGAAGGAGGTGAGGCCGGCGAGCCAGGTCATCGCCGTCAGGATCGGCTGGGTGCCGATGGCGCGGATGGTCAGCACGATGTCGGCAAGGCCGCGCACCGCGAAGCGCCGCGCCGCCACGCTTTTGTCGCGCACCGGTGCCCAGAACAGCCAGAGCAGCATCGGCAGGTAGAACAGCGTGTTGAAAATAATGCCGTGCGAGGTGCCGAGCGTCAGCATGATGATTCCGCCGACCGCAGGCCCGACCAGGATGCCGAGATAGCGCGCCATCGCATTCAGCCGCACCGCGCTCGGCAAATCGGCGGGGCCGACGAGATCATAGAGCAGCAGCTGGTTCGGGGTTTGCCAAAGCACACCGGCGCAGCCATGGATCACCAGCAGCAGCATCGCGTGCCACATCTGGATCGTGTCGGTGAGGAAGAAGAAGCCCCATCCGGCGGAGGCGAGGATGAACAGCAGCATGCCGCACTGGATGATGCGGCGCGGGTCGACCCGGTCGGCGAGCCCGCCCACCGCGACCGAGAACAGCAGGAACGGCAGCCAGTGCGACAGCACCGCAAAGCCGCCCAGCGTCGGCGAATGGAATTTCTGGAACACGACCCAATAGCTGATCACATGCTCGATGTTGTCGGCCATCATCGCCAGCACGTAGGAGCCGAACTGCAGCCGGTACGGCCCCGACTTCATCGCGGCGAACGAGCCGGACGCCGCAGCGGGATTTTGGGGAAGGGGATTCAAAGGGGCACCTGGATGGGACCTTGGCGCCTTACACGTTCACTGGTCGGTGCTCAAGATACTGGGTCGGCGTGGGCATCTGCCATGCGCTGCTGCCGCACACTCCACCGCGGGGAAGACGGCGATGTTTGCGGCAAGCTTTGTAGCTTGGAGAGCGAAGGCTGACGCGATATCCGGGGGCCGCTGGTCTCGCATGTCGCTTCCGCCTTCGCTCTCGGACCAGTCGCTCATGCGGCCTACGAAGCCACGGCTTGGCACGACCGCACATCTCACATACGCTTCCCCGCACGCTCGCACCCATCAATCATAACAGACGGGCAATGAGGAAACAGCCATGCAACAGATCCGCGTCTGCACTCACGCCGGTCCCGGCTCGGAGCCCGTCATCAAGACCGTGCCTTGGCCGAAGGTCGGCAAGAAGGCCGCGCTGATCAAGGTCGGCGCCTGCGGCGTGTGTGGCACAGATCTGCACATTCTGAAGGGGCACTGGCCGAAGCCGCTGCCCTGGCCATTCACGCTCGGCCACGAGATCGGCGGTGTCATCGTCGAGTGCGGCGAGGAGTTCACCGAGGACTTCATGAGCAAGCCGCTCAAGGTCGGCTCGAAAGTGATGATCCCGCCGCTGATGCCCTGCGGCCATTGCTATTACTGCATCCATTATCCGCAGACCGCCAACAAATGCCTGACGCCGGTCTATTACGGCCGCTATCTCGGCTTCGACAAGGCGCCGCACATGTGGGGCGGCTGGGCGGAATATGTCTATGTCGATCTCGAGATGCTGCCGGGTACCAAGATCTACAAGCTGCCCGACGACATGTCGCTGCGGCTCGGCGCACTGTCGGAGCCGCTGACCTCCTGCATCCGCGCCTTCAACCGCGCCACGCGGGCGGGCGGTTTCACCTGGGGCGATACGGTGGTGATCCAGGGCTCGGGCCCGATTGGCATCCTGGCGGTCGCGGCGGCAAAGGAGATGGGGGCAGGGCGCGTGATCTGCGTCGGTGCCCCCGAGGAGCCGCGGCTCAAGCTCGCGCGCGAGTTCGGCGCTGAAGCGACGGTCAACATCGAGGAGATCAAATCGGCCGAGGAGCGCGTCGCGCGCGTCCGCGAGATCGTGGGCGGCTTCGGCGCGGATCTCGTGATGGATTGTTCGGGGCACCCCACCGCCGGCCCCGAAGGCATCGAGATGCTGCGTGACGGCGGCACCTATGTCGAGATGGGCCAGTTCACCGACGCCGGCTCGATCGAGACGTCCTGGCACCGCATCTGCACCAAGGATCTCAACGTGCTGGGCTCCTGGGGCTTCACCGGCAACGACCTGCCGCTCGGCGTCGACATGCTCTATCGCACGGCGGACAAATATCCCTGGCTGAAGATGCAGACGATCTATCCGTTCACGGAAGAAGGCGTCGCGCAAGCGGTGAAGGACGCAATGGCGATGAAGACGGTGAAGTCGACCATCGTGCCGTGGCCGGAGCTGGTGGAGTGACGTCTTGTAGCCCGTATGAGCGTAGCGACATCCGGGACCTCGCTGGCGTCTTCCCGCATG
Source organism: Bradyrhizobium sp. SZCCT0148 (assembly GCF_018129985.1). GTDB lineage: Bacteria > Pseudomonadota > Alphaproteobacteria > Rhizobiales > Xanthobacteraceae > Bradyrhizobium > Bradyrhizobium japonicum_H. The sequence goes on along the minus strand of NZ_JAFCKT010000007.1, from coordinate 13,689 downwards.
TCGCTTCGCTCATGCGGGCTACGGGACTACGCCGGAAATTTGGGAATAAAGGACGCGATGACCAACGAACAGACACCCGAACCAATCCGGCACTCCCCCTTCAACGCCATCCGCGCGATCGACTACACCGTCATCTTCGTGCGCGACATGGCGGCGATGCGCCGCTTCTACGAGCACGTGCTGGCCTTTCCCCTGCTGCGCGAACTGTCGCCCAACTGGATCGAGTACGGCCTCGGCAGCAACACGCTGGCCTTGGCGCGGCCAGGCCGGACCGCCGCCGATGCGCCGACGCCGCCTGGCAGCGCAGCGCTGCAGCTGGCCTTCAAGGTCTCCGCTGCCGAGGTCGATGCCTGCGCCGACGAACTGATGCGGCAGGGCGTTGCGCTGCTGTCGCCGCCGACCAACCAATCGTTCGGCCATCGCACGCTGTTCTTCCGCGACCCCGACGGCAATCTGCTGGAGGTCTATGCCGAGATCTGAGAAAGCGCGATTCGCGAAAAGTTCCCTGCGGCTACTTTTAACTATCGACGCGGACGTGAAACTTAGGCCGACGTTCCGGCTTTCACTCTAGGGAGTGATGCCGTGAAGCGAATCCTGAAACCCGTCACATACGTCCTGGCTGCGATCTACTTCATGGTGGACGCGGTCTTCATGGCCGTGGCGGCGCCGGTCGCCCGCTGGATCGGGCGATACGTCCAGTTCAAGCGTTTGAGCGCCTGGATCAAATCACTGTCGCCATATGCGTCGCTCGCTTTGTTCATGGTGCCCGTCATCATTCTGGAGCCGGTCAAGCCGGTTGCTGCGTACCTCACCGCAACCGGTCAGGTGCTGAGCGGAGCGGTGGTCTTGATCGTGGGCGAGCTGCTCAAGCTGGTGCTGGTCGAGCGCCTGTTTCATCTGACGCGCGACAAGTTGATGCGCATTCCCGCCTTCGCCTGGCTCTACGGGAAATACGCCGCGGCGAAGGCGTGGCTGCAGGAGACGGACGCTTGGCGCTTTGTCCGGTCCGTGGGCCGCGCGGTGAAGGACAGCGTTGCGCGGGCGAGAGCGAGGCTGGTCAACGGTTTCAGCAGGCTGGCGACCTCCCGGGACTGAAATCGTCGCGCGAAATCCTTCTTACGTCGCGCGCGATCCTCGCTAAGACAGTTCGAGCGCCCCGCGGGGGCGCGGACATGATCTGGATCGGGGTATACAGGGACCATGACAAGTGACGCGAACGTTCGAGCCGGCCAGTGCCATTGTGGCGCGGTGCGCTTCGAGGTGACACTCAGCGACGGCTTCAAATCGATCCGCCGCTGCACCTGCTCCTATTGCCGGATGCGGGGCGCCGTCGTTGCCATGGCGGCCATGGGCGGAATCAGGTTCCTGCGGGGCGAGGAGGCGCTGACGACGTACCGTTTCCATACCGGATCGGCGCAGCATTTCTTCTGCTCCCGCTGCGGCATCTACACCCACCACCAGCGCCGGTCCGATCAGTCCCTTTATGCCGTCAATGTCGCCTGCCTGGATGGGGTGAGCCCGTTCGATTTCGCCGAGGTGCCGGTCATGGACGGCGTCAATCACACCAACGACACCGGCAAGCCGACGCGTCAAGCCGGCACGCTTCGCTTCATCCCGGCCGACTGAGACTCTCACGCCGCGATAAGTCTCCTATGCGAGCTTGCGCGCCGCGGCCGTGGCCTTGTCGCCCGTGTTCGGCGTGCCGGTCGGCTCGATGAGCAGGAGATGGACCTCTTCGCGCGCCACGGGACGATGCTCGACACCTTTGGGCACGACATAGAGTTCGCCCGGACCGAGGCTCACCGTGCGGTCCCGCAATTCGATGTCCAGATTGCCTTTCAGGACCAGAAAGAAATCATCCGTGTCGTCGTGTTTGTGCCAGGTGAATTCGCCATTCACCTTCACCACCATCACGTCGCAATCGTTGAAAGTTGTGACCGTGCGCGGGGACCAGTGGTCCTCAAAGGTTGCGAGCTTGTCGGCAAGCGATATCTTGTCGGCCATGTTTTCCCCCGTTTCTCTCGTGAGAGACGATTTGGCACCGGATGGCCGGTGCGGCAAGACCGTATCTACTCAGCCCCAAAGGTAGCCGTTGTGATCCCCCGCAACCTCAAGGCCGCGGTTCTTTTGGCCAAGCCATGCATCATAGGCATGGTGATTTCCGGACATTTGGCGTAAAGAGCGCCCAGATCAAATCAGCGTGCGGCCGGGCCGATTGCCGCGCACGCAGCTCGGGCCCCTCGGTTTACCGTTTGCGCGCCTGAATTAACCAAGGTTCTCCATCACGTGTCTTTTCCGGCCCTCACCCCGCCGCTCGCCCGCGCTTTGGCCGAGCGGAATTACGATTCACCGACCCCCGTTCAGCTCGCCGTGCTCGCGGACGAAGCTGCCGGCCGCGACCTCCTGGTTTCGGCCCAGACGGGCTCCGGCAAGACCCTCGCTTATGGCCTCGCCATGGCCAGCGACCTGCTCGGCGATGCGGAGCGGTTCGAGCGGGCGGCCGCGCCGCTCGCCTTGATCGTGGCGCCGACCCGCGAGCTCGCGATGCAGGTCCAACGCGAACTCTCCTGGATCTACCAGCATGCGGAGGCGCGGGTCGTCTCCTGCGTCGGCGGCATGGATCCGCGCCGTGAGCAGCGCGAGCTTGCGGCCGGCGCCCACATCGTCGTCGGTACGCCCGGCCGGCTGTGCGATCATCTGCGGCGTAACCGCCTGGACATCTCGGAATTGAAGGTCGTCGTGCTGGACGAAGCCGACGAGATGCTCAATCTTGGTTTCCGCGAGGACATGGAATTCATCCTCAAGACGACTCCGGAGACGCGCCGCACCCTGCTGTTCTCGGCGACGTTCCCACGCGGCATCGTCGCGCTCGCCAAGCAATACCAGCAGCAGGCGTTCCGGAGCGAAGTCGCCGGCGACGAGGGCGGTCACGCCGACATCGAGTACCGCGCCATCCGGATCGCGCCCGCCGATGCCGAGCATGCGGTCGTCAACGTGCTGCGCTTCTACGAGGCGCCGAGCGCGCTGGTGTTCTGCAGCACGCGCGATCACGTCAGGCATTTGCAGGCGGCTCTGCTGGAGCGCGGCTTCTCCGTGGTCGCCCTGTCGGGTGAATTGACGCAGAACGAGCGCACCATGGCACTGCAGTCGCTGCGCGACGGACGCGCCCGCGTCTGCGTCGCGACCGACGTTGCCGCGCGCGGCATCGACCTGCCGAGCCTCGACCTCGTCATTCATGCCGACCTGCCCAACGACGCCGAAGTGATGCAGCACCGCTCGGGCCGCACCGGGCGCGCCGGACGCAAGGGGACGAGCGTCCTGCTGGTGCCGCCCGCCCGGCGGCGTCGCGCCGAGCTGCTGCTCAATCTCGCCGGGGTCGACGCCGACTGGGGCACGGCGCCGCAGGCGGACGAGATCCGCAAGCTCGACCATGATCGCATGAAGGACGTGCTGTTCACCGAGGAGGCCACGCCGGACGATCTGGTGCTGGCACAGGCGCTACTGGCCGAGCGATCGGCCGAGGACATCGCCGCGGCGCTGGCGCGACTCTATCGCGCGCGGCTGCCGTCGCCCGAAGACATCCTCGATCCCGGCGAACGAACCGGCCGGCCGCGTGACGACCGCGGTCGCGACAATGTTCGCACGCCGCGCGACGATCGCACGCCGCGCGACGATAGCCGCAGCTCACGCGGCGACGATCGCCCTGCGGGGCCGCGATCGAAACCGGGCAAATCCTCGGCCCGTCACGGCATGGGAGAGGCCACCGTCTGGTTCCGCGCCAACATCGGACGACGCAAGAACGCGGAAGCGCGCTGGCTGCTGCCGATGATTTGCCGTCGTGGCGGCATCGACAAGGGCGATATCGGCGCCATCAAGATCATGGACACCACGACCGAGTTCGAAATTTCCGAGCGGGTCGCGGAGTCCTTCGCCGCCAAGATCAAGCGTCCGGACAAGGAAGACAATATCCGCCTGGAGCCGATGGCGGGCGCGCCGCAGCAACAGGCGCCTGCGGAAGAGCGGTCCCACGCGCCCCGGCGCGAAAGCCGCGACAGCGATCATCGCGACCGTCGCGACGATCGTCCGCGCGACAAGAGCGAGTTCAAGCCGCGCAGCAAGCCTCACAGCGAGCGCGGACCGAAATTCGACGATGCTCCGTCTTCTTTCGGTAAGAAGAAGCACAAGAACAAGCCGGGTCACGCAGCGCCGTCGGTCATGCCGTGGCCCGCGAATAGCGCGCCTGGAAAGAAGCCGAAGAAGAAAAAGCATCGCGGCTGAACCGGCGCCGTTCAGCGCAGGCGACAATGATGCCGCCGGGTTGCACCGGCGGCATCATCTCAGGTGGGCTCAGCGGCCGCCGCCGCCGCCGCCACCACCACCGCCGCCGCCGCCGCCACCGCCATCACGCATCGACGAGCTGTAACGGGGGTCGGTCTGCTTCATGTAGATCGGCGAGGTGTCGTGGTGGGTGACGGTCGGACGGTATCGGCCAGGCGCGTTCGGCGTCTCGATCACGATTCCGCAGCCTTCGAAGAAGGCGGTGTCGCAGCCATAGGTGCGGTATTGCGCAGCGTTGGCGCTGGTCGCGGTGAACGCGGCCGTCGCAACGCACGCGACGAAAGCAAGTTTCGACAATGTGAGTTTCATGGATCGTCTCCAGCCTCTGTTCGGCGAGACCGGAAGGGCTCGCACACACCTTCGACGGGGGCTGATCCAACCCGGTTCGAGGCGGCGGTTCACGCCCGCGTGAGCCGGGAAGGGACGTTACGTCGCAGCGAGGTCGCGCAGCATGTAGGTCGCGCCCTCGCCGTAGGAGGCGAGCTTTGCGCGCAGCGCCGCATCCGCGGTGACCGGCCGAAAGCCGAGACGCTGCCACAACGGCTGGGTTGCGTAGACCGAGACCAGCGCGAGCGTTGCGATGCCTGACACGCGCGCCAGCCGCTCGACATCCGCAACATAGCTGCGCGCGACGCCGCCGCGAAAGTCGGGCAACACGGCAACGTCGTGCAGGTAGAGACAATCCGCATCCTCGGGCAGTCGTTCGAGCAACGCGTCGAGCGGCGGGATCCGGTGCTGCTTCCAGGGATGCGAAAGCCCATAGCCGGCGATCGCGTCGCCGGCGACGAGCACGCGGCATCCGTCGGGATGGAGCCGCATCTTTTCGGCGAGCACCTCGGGGCTTTCGGGTAGATCGGGATGAATCCGCGCCGCGATCGCGCTGATCGCGGGCAGGTCGGATGCGTGCGCGGGACGCCAGTGCGGCTTGCTCATGTCGATCTCAGTTTATTCCACCGCGTCGCCGCGCGCAGCGAAAAATATCTTTGCCGCGCTGTCAGGAATACCGGACCGCGTGCGGCGTCCTACCTCCTGCAAGCCAATTGCATGACAGGAGAACTCATGACGTCCCCGATCCGCCTCGCGCTCGCGTTCGCAATTTCGCTCGCGATCGTCCCCGCCGTCTTCGCCGCGCCGCCGACCAAGACGGGTAAGACCGACAAGGGCAGCGTGCTCACCGACGCCAAGGGCATGACGCTCTACACCTTCGACAAGGACATGGACGGCAAGTCCGCCTGCAACGGTCCGTGCGCCACGAACTGGCCGGTGCTGAAGGCCGAGGCGAGCGACGCCGCGGGCGACGGCTACACCGTCATCACCCGCGACGACGGGTCGAAGCAGTGGGCCTACAAGGGCAAGCCGCTCTACACCTTCGCCAAGGACCAGAAGCCCGGCGACATCACCGGCGACGGCTTCCTCAACGGGGCCTGGCATCTGGCGACGCCGTAACGGCGGCCACGTGCCCCGGACGCAGCGCAGCGCTTCTTCAGCGGTGCGCTGCTGAGCCGGGAGCCATCTGACAGTACGCAAGCTGGCATTACTGCGTCCCGGCTCCGCGGCAACGCTTACGCGTTGCAGCGCGTCGGGGACACGAGACTATCGCAGCCCCTCATACACCATCAGCCCGCGGGCGATCTGCAATTTGCGGATCGCGCGCGGCAGCAGTTTCTCCGGCTGGTGCAGATAGCGCCAGGAGGTGAGGGTGAAGGTCGAGAGCGCGCCGCATTCGTCGTCGAACGGCGCGAGCACGCCCGTCACGCTCACCGGCGTGTGCGGGCGGGCGTTGAACGGCAGCAGCAGCAATTCGAGATAGGCCTTGCTGCCGTCCTCGCGCGCGGCGGTGACACCGGCGATCGCGCCCAGCGCCTCGTCGGCGACGACGGTCGTGATCTCCTCGATCTCGCGGCGGCTCGCATCGACGAACAGCGCCGCAAAGCTCTGGTCCTTGAGGTCGCATCCGGCCAGCGCACAGACGCGCGTGCCCGCGACGCGGAACGGAAAGCCGAGATTGGGCTCGCAGGACAGCACGAAAATATCGCCGAGCAGGCCGCGGACCGCGGCCGGATCGATGTCGGCCCGGTCAGGGGCCCGTGCAGCGCCGCGCTTGTTGTCCCAATACGCGAAGAACGCGCGGCTCGACGGATGTTTCATGTCTGAACGCTTATCCCGGGGCGCAACCTCGAAGGGACAGAGCTGTCCCGCTTCAGTGCACCCGCGATCCCTGTGTTGTTGTGCAGGAGGGGATTTGCAGCGTCCATGCCGGGAGCTCGTTTTCGCCCCCGTTAAGGCGGTCTTTGCGTCGTTAACGTTAAATTAACTACGGCCTTTGCGCCGCGCGCCGCGCTGCTATGGTGATCCCGGTCGCAAGCCTCGCCGCTTTCATCCAGGTTCTCGGCGGGGCCTGTACACAGGGCGTCAAACAGTTTGGTCACGGGCCGCGGGGAGGGGTGGGGATAGACCTTCATTCCTCCGGCACCGGAAGACCGACATGGACAGGCAGGGCTTCCCAGGGCCCTGCCTTTTCCTTTTGTGCACTTGCGCAAGGCCTGCAAAGGCGACTATCTGCAGACGGATCGCTCCGATCGCGCCTGAAAGCGAACTGCCTTGGATTCCCCGCACGATTCTCCGCCGCAGGATTCTCAGCCCGGCCTCCCGGTCGCCCAAGAGGCTGTCCATGAGGAGGCTCCGCGCGAGCCGATCCTGACGCTGCCGTTCGCGCTGACGGCCTATATCGTCCTGCTGGCGGTGATCCATCTGCGGGTGCTGCTGCCGCCCGAGCTCGAGAACTGGACCATCGACGTCTTCGGCTTCATCCCCAAGCGCTACGATTCCTCGCTGCTCAATCTGGAGATCCCGGGCGGAGCTGGTGCCAAGGTCTGGAGCTTCGTCACCTATTCGCTGCTGCATGCCAATCTGACCCATCTCGGCTTCAACGTGCTGTGGCTGCTGCCCTTCGGCAGCGCGCTGGCGCGGCGGTTCGGCGCGGTCAGGTTCTTCCTGTTCCTGGCGGTGACGGCGGCGGCCGGTGCGCTCGCCCATCTCGTCACCCATGAGCATGCGGTGGCGCCGATGATCGGCGCTTCGGCCTCGGTGTCGGGCGCGATGGCGGCGGCGATCCGCTTCGCCTTCGTTCGCGGCAGCTTCCTGTCGTTCAACCGCTCGGACGCCGATACCGCAGCAAGGGTTCCGGCCCTGCCGCTGTCGCGCGCGCTGCGCGACGGGCGGGTGGTCGGCTTTCTCGCCGTCTGGTTCGGCGTCAACATCATCTTCGGCGTCGGCGCGATCGGCGTCGATTCCGAAACCACGAGCGTGGCGTGGCAGGCGCATATCGGCGGCTTCTTCGCCGGCCTGCTGCTGTTCACGCTGTTCGATCCCGTGCCGCGCATGCGAAACGATGCTGCGGATGCGTCATCACAGGACGTTTCAGACCGTATCTGAAGCGGCGCTTGCGGCCCGGCCCGAATTCATCCATCATTTGCGGGAAGAATGTTCGAAGCGACAAAGCGCTAGCGGCGCTGCTTCGCAAAGCGCCCGCGCGTGAAACCGGCGCCAAGCAAAACTGTTAGTTGAAGACTCGAAGAACAAGTCCGCACCGCCAACAGGCGAACGGGTCCGATTCAGGGAGGCAACAATGACGGTACGTTCCATTCTCAACACCAAGGGCCACCAGATCATGAGCGTCGAGCCCGACGCGAAGCTGGCTGACGCGGTCAAGCTGCTCGGTGAGAAGAAGATCGGCGCTGTGCTGGTGATGAATCAGAGCCGGCTGGAGGGCATCCTGTCGGAGCGCGATATCGTCCGCGTTCTGGGCGAGCGCGGCGCCAGCGCGCTGGAGGAGCCGGTCACTCAGGTCATGACCCGCAAGGTGGTGACCTGCAAGGAGACAGACACGGTCGCCGAGCTCATGGAGATGATGACGTCAGGTAAGTTCCGCCATCTGCCCGTCATCGACAACGGCAAGGTGGTCGGCCTGATCTCGATCGGCGACATCGTCAAGCGCCGGGTCCAGGAATACGAGTCCGAGCAGGAAGCCCTGCGCGACTACATCAAGACGGCTTGACGCCTCCGCTTACGCGTCTGCCTTGATCTTCCGCCCTATTCCTCCGCCTTGGGCGCGTGGCCCGCGGGCGCCGGCGCCAGCACGTCGATCGCCTCCTGGATCGAGTCCAGCGCGCGTTCGGCGGCGCGCGCGCCGTGGGCGATCAGGTCCTCCGAGCGATGGAAGTCGAACCAGCCGAACTGGCCGACCCGCGGCGAGATCAGGAGATCCGGCGGATCGCCGGCAAGCCGGGCGCGGGTGATGCGGTCCTGCATGATGTTGAAGGCATCGACCATCACCGAGGAGATGCCCGGGCGCCCGGCGCTGCCGAAGAACTCGCGCTTCATGGCTTTTTCGGCCGAGAACAGCCGCGGAAAGCGCCGCTTGGCCGTCGTCTCCTCGACCTCCGGCATCACAGGTGCGGGCATCGCGCCGTGCGAATAGATCGTCGTGGAGTGCGTGAAGATGTCGCTGGAAAGATTTGCGGCGATGACGATTTCGGCGCCGAGCGCGCGGGCGGCCGAGACCGGCACCGGGTTCACCAGCGCACCGTCCACGAGCCAGCGGTCGCCGATCAGCATGGGCTGGAAGATGCCGGGCAGCGCATAGGACGCGCGCATCGCATCGACCAGGCGGCCACGCGTCAGCCAGATCTCGTGACCGGTCCTGACCTCGGTCGCAACACTCGCGAACTTGACCGGCAAATCTTCGATCAGGGTTTGCCCAACCGCGTCCTCGAGGCGGCTGGCCAGCTTCTCGCCGCCGAGCAGGCCGGAGCCGTTGAGGCGGATATCGAGATAGCCGAGGATGTTGCGCATACCCTGCAGGCTGCGCCCCCACTCTTCGAACGTCTCGAGCCGGCCGGCCGCATGGAGGCCGCCGACCACGGCGCCGATGGAGGTGCCGACCACGACGTCGGGAACGATGCCGTTGGCGAGCAGGGTTCGCAGAATTCCGATATGGGCAAAGCCGCGCGCGGCGCCGCCGCCGAGGGCGAGGCCGATGACCGGCCGGCGGGTGGGGCCAAGGCCAACCTTCTCACCATTCGAGCCGTTCGCACCACGACCCTTCAAGATATCAAGCACCGAAACTCTCCTACCCGGGCCAGCCCTCGACACCAGATTAGGCATCGGACTTCCGCTGCACCAGAACGAGGGCCAAGCATGGTTTATACCGTTTGGGAAGCTGGGGGCAGCAGTGTGGCGAGCGCCGGTGGCAGCTGGGCTGATCACGCAGGCGTCAACCGGGTTCCATCAATCGGACCGGGCCCGTATTTCCTGGGGTTTCAGAGGCTTGAATTTGCCGCGTTTTCGGTGAAAAGCAGGGGGCATGACACGCGGGGGTGACGGCATCATCGGATGGCGGCGCAGCGGCAGGCTGGCGCCGGCGCTGGTCCTTGCCGCGTGCCTCGTTATCGCAGGCCAAAGCGCAGCGCAGGCTCAGCTCTTTTCCGATCGTCCGCCGCCGGTCCCGCCGGCCTCGGTGCCCGACCCCGGCGGTGCCGTCAGCCTTGCGCCGCCCTCCGGGCCGGGCGCCGGACCTCCGAGCCTGCCGCCGACCCTGATGCAGCCCACGACACCCAGCATGCCGCCGCCCGCGGTTTCGAGCGTGCCGCCGGCCGCCCCGCTCAACGCGGCCGTGCCCGGACAGGGCGTGCTGTCGCTGACCGCGAAATACGGCAAGGATTCTCCGGCAATCACGAGCGGCCTGGTCTGGCGCGTGTTTGCCGACCGTCCCGACGAGAACGGCACCTTCAAGCTGATCCGCGAGGACCGCAGCGCCACGCCCAACATCGTGCTGCCGCCCGGCAATTACGTGGTTCACGTCGCCTTCGGCCTCGTCAGCGCCGTGCGCACCGTCAGCCTGAAGGCCGAGACCGACCGCGAATCCTTCGTGCTGCCGGCCGGGGGCCTGCGGATCGAGGGCCGGGTCGGCACCAGCCGCATTCCGCAGAACCAGATCTCGTTCGCGATCTACAAGGGCAGCCAGTTCGAATCCGGCGAGCGCGCCTCGCTCGTGCCCAACGTCGCCGCCGGCGACGTCGTGCTGCTGCCCGAGGGCACCTACTACATCATCTCGAACTATGGTGACGCCAATTCGGTGGTGCGCTCCGACATCCGCGTCCAGGCCAGCAAGCTCACCGACGTCACCATCACCCACCGCGCAGCCGTGATCACGCTCAAGCTGGTCAGCGACAAAGGCGGCGAGGCGCTTGCCAACACCGCCTGGTCGGTGCTGACCCCGGGCGGCGACGTCATCAAGGAATCGATCGGCGCCTTCCCGCGCGTCGTGCTCTCCGAAGGCGAATACCGCGCCATCGCCAAGAACGAGGGCAAGGTCTACGAACGCGGCTTCAACGTCGTCAACGGCGTCGACGGCGAAGTCGAAGTCGTCGCGCGTTAAGCCCCGGGCGCGGTGCCGCGTCCGCTTGAATCCCGGCAAGATAATTCTCAGTGAGCGCACGGGTGTACATCTCCCGTTACCACCGCGCCGCCGTGACGGCGGCCGAGAAATGCTCACCCGCCTGTGTTCTGCCTTGAATACTGCAGCCGCCCGCAGGTCGCCTTTGCGGGGGCGAGGACAACACCGCTGGCGAGAGCTTATTCCCCCGCGCCTCGCGTCTTAATTACAGCGGTGAAAGACACGAATTTCCGATCATCAATTTTATTCTCTTTCCACTCTGCTGGGTTATATGTCGGGCATCCGTCTAATGGGGGAGGCCGGAGCGAGGGCTTGGATGCCCTGGCGGACCGGCAAGGAGCAGGGGCCAAGCTCGTCGGCATGTTCGAAGTGATCCTCACCAGGCGCAAGCGGTTTGGCTGGCGATGGCAAGTGTGCGACCAGTCCGGCAAGGTCTTTGCCGATGGCTTCGAGCGCACCCGGCCGTCGGCCAAATATCAGGGCGAGCGCGCGTTGTTCTTCCTGTTGTCGCAGGCCTATCTGCGCAACCGCTCCGCCGCGTCCAGCGAGGACTAGCGGCGGGCGCCTTGGTCGCGGCCTTCGTAGCCCGGGTGAGTGCTGCGATACCCGGTCTTCGTGCTCCCGGGCGAGAGCCCCACCTTACATATCGACGACCAGCTTGCCCTTGGCGGCGCGGTCCCTGATCAGCGCATAGGCCGCGTCCACGGTCTCCAGCGTAAAACGCCTGGCGTCGAGCAGCGGCACGAGCTTGCCGGCCTCGGCGAGGCGCGTGGCCTGCGCCATGATCTCTCCATGATGCGCGCGGCCTTCGCCCGACAACAGCGGCAGCAGCGTGAACACGCCCGAATAGGTGGCTGCCCTGAACGACAGCGGCGCAAGCGCATGCGAACCCCAGCCGAGCGCGCTCACGACATGGCCGAAGCGGCGCACCGCTTCGAAGGAGGCGTCGAGCACCTTGCCGCCGACGGTGTCGTAGACGATGTCGAAGCCGCGGCCGCCGGTGTGCTGCGTCACGTAGGCTTCGAGCGGACTGTCGCGGTCGATGAACACCGCGCCAAAGCCCTCGATGGTGGCACGCTGCGACGGCGAACCGGTTGCGAACACCTCCGCTCCGAAGGCGCGCGCGATCTGGATCGCGACATGACCGACGCCGCCGGCACCGCCATGAATCAACACCTTCTGGCCTGCCTTCAACGCCGCCCGGTCGATCAGGCCTTCCCAGGCCGTGATGACGATCAGGGGCAGGGCGGCCGCTTCCCGCATACTCAGATTGGCGGGCTTCAGCGCGAGGAGATCGGCATCGGCCGCGGCGAATTCGGCCAGCGATCCCTGCACGCCGCCGACACCTCCGGTCATGCCATAGACTTCGTCGCCCGGCTTGAACCGCGTCACCTCGCGGCCGGCCAGTTCGACCACGCCGGCGAGATCGATCCCCGGGATCGCCGGCAGCGGATGGCGTGCATGTGCCGCGGCGCCGGCATGGATCTTGGTGTCGAGCGGATTGACCCCGCTCGCACGCACACGCACCAGCACGTCGTGCGGGCCGATCTCTGGCGTGGAGATGGTCGAGAGGCGTAAGGGCGCGTTGTGGGTCTCCAGGACGCCGACGCGCATCTTCGATGGTTTCGTCATGATCGTCTTGCTCCGTGATGGGTTCAATATGCCCATGAAATTTTGCATGAGAAGAAACAAGGTTGTACGATGGTCATACATTTCTGTATGACGGGATTTGCGATGGACTGGAGCGACCTGCGCATCTTCCTGGCAATTGCGCGCGAAGGCACCCTCGGCGCCGCCGCACGAAAGATCGGCCAGACCCAGCCGACGATGGGCCGGCGGCTTCGCGCCCTCGAGACATCGTTAGGCCAGACGCTGTTTCAGCGCACGGCGGATGGCCTGGTGCTGACCGACGAGGGCACCGCCGTGCTCCGCCATGCCGAGAGGATCGAGGACGAGGCACTTGCGCTGGAACGCCATCTGTCCGGTGCAGAGACGCAGCTCGACGGCCTGTTGCGCCTCTCGTCGTCGGACTGGTTCGGGACGGTGATGCTGTCGCCGGTGATCGCCGCGTTCGGCAAGCGTCACCCCAAGGTGACGGTGGAGCTCCTGACCGATGCGCGGCTCTACAGTCTGCCGCGGCGCGAAGCCGATCTGGTCTTCCGCATCAAGCCGTTCAGCGAGCCCGAGGTGATATCGAGAAAACTGCTGCACATTCCCTACGCGCTCTACGGCAAGAAGGGCAGCAAGCCGCCGCGTGCCGGCGACGGCAACGCTATCCGCGTCGTGACCATGAATGCCGAGTTCGCCGACATGCCGGACGCCGTCTGGCTGAAGCGCGCGCTGCCGAATGCAGCAATCGCCGCGCGCAGCAACAACAGGCAGGTGCAGGCCGAGCTTTGCGCCGCCGGCGGCGGCTTTGCCGTGTTGCCGCGTCCGCTCGGCGACCGCGACCGCCGTCTGGTCGCGCTCGACATTGGAACGGTGCCGCCCGGCCGCGACACCTATGTCGGGTATCACCGCGATATGAAGCGCCTCGCCCGCCTGCGTGCGCTGCTTGATCTCGTGATCGAACGGCTCGCGGGTTGAGGCTGCGTAGGCGGGCCCGGTGCCGTAGGGTGGGCAAAGCGAAGCGTGCCCACGATAGGCCCGAGTGTAAACAGATGGTGGGCACGGCGCTTTGCGCTTCTGCCCACCCTACGACCGCGTCCCACGAGCCCTTGTGTAGCCTGACGGGCAACACACGCCAGCGGTAGGTCAACGCACGCCCGCGAATATATTCCACTTTACCGAATTTCGGAAACGGCGTATGTGTCGCTCAACCCGGCCCAAGGAAGAGGGGCGTATCGCGATCGTCACGAACGCGGGCCGGGCGGCGGTGGACGCAGATCGCATCG
>NZ_JAFCKT010000006.1 GCF_018129985.1 Bradyrhizobium sp. SZCCT0148 | reverse complement strand
TCTTCCTGCGTGTGCATTTTCGCGCAGCGGACCGCGGGTGCCAGCCGGCACCCGGCCTTCCCTGCGCCCTCTTGGATCAGAGGGTAGCGAGACCAGGCAAAGCTCGGGCGAAACGCGCCGCGGGAACGAGAAGGCGCGTCTGCAAACGAAATGCGAGTTGGAGAGTGCGCAGCCGAAACTCGGCCCGGCATTGCGGGCGCAGCGAAGCAACCAGAAGCCCTCCGCGAAAGGATTTTGGATTGCTTCGTCGCGAAGGCTCCCGCAATGACGTTGAGAGTGCATGCGCGACGCTCCGCCCTCGTGCCCCGCCGCCGCTGGGTCCGGCTCTGCGCAGCGTCACTGCGTGCCGGAGCGCGTCCGGGACACGAGAGAGGCGTTGTCGCCCTTGCTCAATCCCGGCCGCGCAACAACGAACCGATCAGACGTGCTGGCCGCCGTTGATGTGGATCTCGGCGCCGTTGACGTAAGAACTGGTGTCCGTGCACAGCACGTAGATTATCTTGGCGACTTCGTCGGGCGTGCCGAGGCGGTGCAGCGGGATCTGCTGATCGACGATCTTTTCGGTGCCGGGCGACAGGATCGAGGTGTCGATCTCCCCCGGCGCGATCGCGTTGACACGGACGCCAACGCGTCCGAAATCGGACGCCATCTCGCGCGTCAGCGATGCGAGCGCAGCCTTTGACGTGGCGTAGGCGGCGCCCGCGAAGGGATGTACGCGCGAGCCCGCGATCGAGGTGACGTTCACCACGGAGCCCTTGGCAGCCTTCAACTCTTCGATCAGCCCGCGCGCGATCATGATCGGCGCGAAGAAGTTGACGTGAAACACGTGCGTCCAGGTGTCGAGGTCGGTGTCGATCGAGCCGAGCCGGGAGCCGCCCGGGCCCTTCGGCGAGATTGCGGCGTTGTTGACCAGCGCGTGAAGCATGCCGCCTTCGAGGCGGTCGCGGATATCGGAGATCGCGCGCGTCGTGTCCGCGGGCTTGCTGAGATCGACCTGGATGTGATCCTCAGGGCCGGCATCCCACGGACAATCCTCCGGGAACGGATGCCGCGAGCAGGTGATGACACGCCATCCCGCCGAGGAAAAGCGGATCACGGTGGCGTGGCCGATGCCGCGGCTTGCTCCGGTCAGGAGCAGCGTGCGGCGCGGCGCATTGGACGAATGCGGCATGGACATCTTTCAGGTCGCCCTAAAACTCACGGATACATCCGCGTCTTGGACCACGGTTGGCCGGCCGCGTCACGGCGAAATTCGATGCGGTCGTGCAAGCGGAACGGGCGGTCATGCCAGAACTCGATCCGCGAGGGCGTGATGCGCCAGCCGCTCCAGCCCGGCGGCCGCGGCACCTCGCCGATGACGTGCTTCGCCGCGACCTTGGCGATCGCCTGTTCGAAGGCGAACCGGCTTTCGAGCTCTTGCGACTGCTTGCTCGCCCAGGCACCGATCTGCGCCTGTTTCGGTCGCGTCGCGAAATAGGCGTCGGCTTCGGCATCGGTCACCGGCGTCACGTTGCCGCGGATGCGGACCTGACGGCGCAGCGACTTCCAGTGAAAAAGTAACGCTGCCTTAGGATTTGCGGCGAGTTCGCGGCCCTTTTGGCTGGCGATGTGGCTGTAGAAGACAAAACCCTCGGTATCGAAGCCCTTCATCAGCACCATGCGCACATCCGGCAGCCCGTCGGGATCGACGGTCGCGAGCGCCATGGCGTTCGGATCGTTCGGCTCGCTCTTGATCGCCTCGTTCAACCAGGCATCGAACAGAGCAAATGGTTCATCGGCGGCGGTAAAATCACCGGATGTTAAGGGTGTCTGGTGTTTCATCGAGGTCGTGTCGGTCATGTTCCGGAGTCCGAGTTGCGTCCCGCGGCCCAAAACGCGTTGTTGTCCGCTGCCGCCCTATATAGGGCATGGGGATGCGTTGGCCTATCGGCGATCCGGCCAACATGCTTCGTGATGACGATGATTTTGATCGGGCTCGGCACCGGCGGCTGCAGCTTTTCCCGCAATGACGCCAGCGCGTATGCCAAGGCCGACGACAGCGACCTCACCGGTTCGATCGCGCGGCCGGCGAAGGACGCCCCGCCAACCGAGACCGATCTCGCCTTCGCCCGCAACGCCGCCTCCGACGTCCTCAGCAAGGGCGACAGGGATTCCAGCCAGCATTGGGAGAATCCGGAGACCGGCGCGCGCGGTTCGGTGACGCCGATCGCGCAGTCCTATGCCGCCGAGGACGGCCGCAGATGCCGCGATTTCCTGGCGAGCTACGTCAACGGGGCGACCGAAAGCTGGCTCCAGGGCGCCGGCTGCCAAAGCACCCGTGGCCGTTGGGAGATTCATACGCTAAAGCCGTGGCGGAGCTAGGATTCGGTCTTCGGGCCTAGTTGCAAAAATGCCACTCCACCCCCACATGGTTCGCAGGTGGGGCGGGGAGCCCTTTGAACAATTCGATGTCCTGAAGGAGACGTGACGGATGCGCGACCCCTATGAGGTCTTGGGGGTGCCGCGGAGCGCAAGCGCTGCCGCGATCAAGAGCGCCTATCGCAAGCTTGCCAAGAAGCACCATCCCGACAGCAACAAGGGCGACCCGAAGGCCGCCGAGCGCTTCTCCGAGATCAACTCGGCGAACGAAATCCTCGGCGACGAGGATAAGCGCAAGCAATTCGACCGCGGCGAGATCGACGCCGACGGCAAGCCGCGCTTCCAGGGTTTTCCGGGCGGCGGCGGCGGGCCGCGCGGACGCGCCGGTCCGGGCGGGTTCGAAAGCTATACGTTCCGCTCCGGCGGCGGTCCCGGTCAGGGCGGCGGCGGGTTTGAGGATATCCTCAACAGCATGTTCGGCGGCGGGATGCGCGGCGCCCGGCCCGGGGCCGGCGGCGCCGGTCATTTTGAATTCGACACCGGCGGCGTCGGGCTCGATCTCGACGTGAACGTTGCCATGTCCGTCTCGCTGGAAGAGGCGGTCAAGGGCGGCGAGAAGCGCGTTCGGCTGCCAACGGGCAAGGAGCTCAACGTCAAGATTCCGGCCGGCGTCACCGAGGGTCAGCAGATCCGGCTTCGGGGGCAGGGCGAGTCCGCGCAGGGCCATCCACCCGGCGATCTCCTGATCACCATCAGCATCGCGCCCCACGCCTACTTCAAGATCGACGGTGCCGATTTGCGGATCGACCTGCCGGTCACGCTCTATGAGGCGGTGCTCGGGGCGAAGGTCCGGGTGCCAACCCTCGGCAATGCCGTCGAGCTCTCGGTTCCGAAGAACACCTCCAGCGGCCGGACCTTCCGTCTCAAGGGCAAGGGCTTGCCGAGGACGGGCGGAACCGGGGATCTCTTCGTCACCATCAGGATTATGCTACCGGACGGGAACGACGCAGAGCTTGAAGCATTGATGGAAAAATGGCGGGACCAGCATCCCTACAATCCACGTAGCGGGCTTGGTTAGGGCAGAATCCAGCTGAAGGGGTTTTTCCAGAAGGCCTAGGGCATCGTCGAGGGGATGATGCTCATCATATGCCTGGAGCGTGGTAGCGCTTCAATGCTCGACGTGTCGGTTGCCCGGCGGGGCAGCCGATAAAAAGGTGCGGCCTCGAGAGGGGGACCAGCGCGGTACCAAAAACCCCAATCGAGGCCGCCCGCGTCGATCGGCGGATCGAACGCTGCTCATTTTCGCGTGATCATCCGGTGCGATAATGAGACGCGCCGATGTCTTCATTCCAAATTTTCAATGTCGGAATCTAGGCACCGCGCTCGCGCGGTTGTCTAAGTGCCGTTTTTCTCGGCCTGATCGTACACCGCCTGCGCCACCTTGGTCAGCCGGTCCCGATCGCCGCCGCCGCTGACGACGTAGCCGACTCCTCGCTCAGCCCAGAACAGTGCGCCGTCCTTGTCCGTTTTGGCGTAACGCATTTGCGTCGCACCATTCTCGGTCTTGGCGGTGTAGATCGTGTAGCGTTCGCCTGAGGCGCCCTCGTACATCAGGAACGAGGCCGGCCCGTTCGGACCCGGCAAGAGCCGGCCGCCGACGAGCTTCAGCCCGCTCGCCTCCAGGTTCGGCGCGAATACGGTCCAGCCGCAGCGCCGGGTCAGCCAGGCTTGGAGGTGGTCGCGCTCGTTGCCGCCGACCTCGACGGGGTGGCGGACCTCGACGACATAGAGGCGGTGGGCATCGAGCGCATCCGCCGTAAAGCTCTGGAAGGTCGAGGGGGCATTGGCGGCGCCGTGCGCGACCCAGCCGGCCGAGCCGCCGGCGACGAACGCAACCAGCACCGCCGCGGCGGCGCCATAGAGCCACTGCCGCGGGCGGCGTTCCAGCCGGTCGAGCTCGAGCCGTGCCGGCACCGGCTCATGGGCGATGGCGTCATAGCGGGCGTGCAGCATCTCAGCCATGGCGCGCCAAGACTGCACGCGCTCGGCCTCATCGGGATGGGCGCCCAGCCAGGCCTCGACGTCGGCGCGGCGCTCGGCCGGCAGCTCGCCGTCGACATAGGCGTGCAGTTCGTCCTCGGTCACTGGGATCTTGCGGTCGTTCATGTCGATCGTCTCTGGCTCTGTGGCCCTAAATGTCGTTCAAAGCTCAACTTCGCGTCGCTCGACAGCCTGCTCGGGGCAGACGACACGCGATGCATCAACCCTGCCATCATTTCACCCGCCTGAGCGTCGGACGCTCTCCCTCCAGCGAGGCCTTGACGTGGGCGCGGGCGCGGGCGAGGCGCGACATCACGGTGCCGATCGGCACGCCCTGGATGTCGGCGACCTCGCGGTAGCTCATGCCCTCCAGCATGACGAGGAGCAACACCGAGCGTTGCTCCTCGACAAGCGTTGCCAGCGCCCGCTCGATGTCCCGTCCTTCGGCTTCGGTGCCGCTGGCATCCGGATTGTTTTCCGTCAGCTGCATGAACTGCGGCCGCCTCGCCAGCGAGCGCCGCCGATTCTTGTTGAGGTTGGTCAGGATCGTGTAGAGCCAGCTCCTGACGTCGCCTCCGAGAAACAATCGCTCCGAACGCAGTGCCCGCACCAGCGTGTCCTGCACCAGATCGTCGGCCGCGTCCGCGTCGCGCGTGAGCGCGCGGGCGTAGCGGCGCAACGCCGGGATCATGGCTTCCACACTCTGGCGAAACGCATTCATTGCGGTCTTGACGTCCTGGCATCAGGCGCGAGCGCCAATAGCAATCATAACACCCGAACGGAACGGCTATTCCAGCGCTCGAAACAGCGTTAACGCGGCGTATTAGGGCTGTACCGCGGGGGAGGGCTGGTGTACCTCCAGAATTCACCAAGAGTTCGACGGGACGATCAAAATGGCGCAGAATTCGGGTCTGATGCAGGGCAAGCGCGGAGTGGTCCTCGGCGTTGCCAACAACCGCTCGATCGCCTGGGGCATCGCCAAGGCATGCCACGCCGCCGGCGCCGAGCTCGCCTTCACCTATCAGGGCGATGCGCTGAAAAAGCGCGTCGAGCCGCTCGCAGCCGAGATCGGTGGTCTGGTGCTCGGCCATTGCGACGTCACGGATGCCGCCACCATTGATGCGGCGTTCGCGGTGCTGAAGGAGAAATGGGGCAAGATCGACTTCCTCGTGCACGCGATCGCCTATGGCGAGCAGCTCGACGGCCGCTACGTCGACACCACCCAGGAGAATTTCTCCAAGTCGATGTTGATCTCCTGCTATTCGTTCACGGCAGTGGCGCAGCGCGCCGAGAAGCTGATGACCGAGGGCGGCTCGCTGATCACGCTCAGCTATTACGGCGCCGAGAAGTGGATGCCGCATTACAACGTGATGGGCGTTGCCAAGGCGGCACTCGAGGCCAGCGTGCGCTATCTCGCCGCCGACCTCGGCGAGAAGAACATCCGCGTCAATGCGATCTCGGCAGGTCCGATCAAGACGCTCGCGGCGTCCGGCATCGGCGACTTCCGCTATATCCTGAAGTGGAACGAGGCCAACGCGCCGCTCCGACGCAACGTGTCGACCGAGGACGTCGGCGGCAGCGCGCTGTATCTCCTCTCCGACCTCTCGCGCGGCGTCACCGGCGAGGTGCATCATGTCGATTCCGGCTATCACGTGCTCGGCATGAAGCGGCCTGACGCGCCGGACATCGCTTTCGGTGGCAAGGATTAGCCCTTATCCGGAATGGCCGTGCCTACGATCTACTATCTTCGCCACGGCGAGACCGAGTGGAATGCGCTCGGCAGGCTTCAGGGCACCAAGGACATTCCGCTGAATGCGCGCGGCCGTGACCAAGCCGTGCAGGCCGGCGGCATATTGGGCGATCTGTTCAAGCGCGAGGGCCGCGACAAGGCGGCATTGCCCTATGTGTCGAGTCCGCTCGGCCGCGCGCGGCAGACCATGGAGCTCGTCCGCGGCAGGCTCGATCTGCCGGTGGCCGACTATGCGCTGGACGATCGCCTGCGCGAGATCGGCTACGGCAGCTGGGAAGGGCTGACGCTGGCCGAGAGTGAGGCCGCTGATCCCGAAATCTATGCCCGGCGGCTCGCGGACAAATGGATGGTGGGCCCCGCCGGCGGGGAGACCTATGCCGATGTCCAGGTTCGCGTACGCGCCTGGTACGAGCAACTGCGGACCGACATCGTCGCGGTCGCCCATGGCGGCACCTGCCGGGCCCTCATGGTGTCGCTCGGCCTGGAGACGCCGGCCAGCGCTGCCGAACTCTATATCGAGCAGGGTGCCGTCTACGTGTTCCGCGAGGGACGGCTGGAGAAGTTCAATTAGGCGCTCTCTTTGACCACCGTCATGCCCGGGCTTGTCCCGGGCATCCACGGACTGTCTTGGCAGCGACGCCTAAGAGCGTGGATGGCCGGGACAAGCCCGGCCATGAACAGGGGTGGGATATTTGACCCTTCATCCAGATCGCGTTACGTCACGTTGCAATCCAACACAGGCGTTGCCATTCAACGCGAGGCGACGGTCCGGCATGTCCTTCAACACCTTCGGCCATATGTTTCGTGTCACCACCTTCGGCGAGAGCCATGGGGTGGCGATCGGCTGCGTGGTCGATGGCTGTCCGCCCATGATCCCGCTCACCGAGACCGACATCCAGGGCGATCTCGATCGCCGCCGGCCGGGCCAGTCGCGCTTCACCACTCAGCGCCAGGAGCCGGACCAGGTCAAGATTCTCTCCGGTGTGATGGCGCATCCGGAAACCGGCGTGCAGGTGACGACGGGCACCCCGATCGGGCTCCTGATCGAAAACACCGACCAGCGCTCGAAGGACTATTCCGAGATCAAGGACAAGTTTCGGCCCGGTCATGCCGACTTCACCTATGAAGCCAAATACGGCCTGCGCGATTATCGCGGCGGCGGCCGCTCCTCGGCGCGCGAGACCGCGACGCGCGTTGCCGCCGGGGCCATCGCGCGCAAAGTGCTGCCCGACGTCAGGGTGCGCGGCGCGCTGGTGCAGATTGGCCCGCACAAGATCGACCGAGCGAAGTGGGACTGGGACGAGATCGCCAGGAATCCGTTCTTCTGCCCGGACAAGGACAAGGCCGCGTTTTTCGAGACCTATCTCGATGGCATCCGGAAGAGCGGCTCCTCGATCGGTGCGGTGATCGAGGTGGTCGCCGAAGGCGTGCCGGCCGGCCTTGGTGCGCCGATCTACGCCAAGCTCGATTCCGATCTGGCGGGCGCGATGATGACCATCAACGCGGTGAAGGGCGTCGAGATCGGCGCCGGTTTCGGAGCCGCCGAGCTGACCGGCGAAGAGAATGCCGACGAGATGCGCACCGGCAATGACGGCACGCGCTTTTTGTCCAACCATGCCGGCGGCGTGCTGGGCGGCATCTCCACGGGGCAGCCGATCGTGGTGCGTTTCGCAGTGAAGCCGACCTCCTCGATCCTGCAGCCGCGTCTCACCGTCGATCGCAAAGGTGCGGACACCGAGATCTTCACCAAGGGCCGCCATGACCCCTGCGTCGGCATCCGCGCCGTCCCCGTCGGCGAAGCCATGATGGCCTGTGTGCTGGCCGATCACTTCCTGCGCGATCGCGGGCAAGTGGGGCGTTGATGTCGCGGTACTAGTCCACCGCGCAGCTTGACGGCGTTCCAACTTCCTCCGCAAATGCGGGCATGCAAAGCTCCGAACTCCAGCGCATCACCAACTGGCTGATTGACGGTGCGCGGTCGTCAGGCACCCCGGCCGAGATGATCGCGGACGTCTGCGAGCACCTGGTCGCAGCCGGCCTGCCGCTGTCCCGTTTCGGCATCTTCATTCGCACGCTGCATCCGGAGATCTTCGGGCGCAACTTCATTTGGCGACAGGGCCAGGCTGTCGAAATCGGCACCGTCGATTTCGACATCCTCGACACGCCCGAATTCGCCAAATCTCCGCTCCGGATCGTGTTCGAGCAGGGGATCGAAGTCAGAGGCCGCATGGACGACCCCGACAGCAAGCGCTTTCCGTTTCTCGACGACATGCGTGCAGAGGGGGTGACGGACTACATCGCCGTGCCGATGCCGTTTCTAGACGGCTCGGTCCATGCGACGAGCTGGGTGACACGACATCCCGGCGGCTTCAGCGACGACGACATCGCGGCGATCCGCGCGATCGTGACGCCGTTGGCGCGCGTTGCCGAGATCATCAGCCTGCGCCGCACCGCCGAGATGCTGCTCGACACCTATGTCGGCAACCGCGCCGGCGCGCGCATCCTCGGCGGCCAGATTCGCCGCGGCCACAACGACACCATGCAGGCCGCGATCTGGCTGTCGGATCTGCGCGGCTTCACCGCGTTGTCGGACCGGCTGCCGGCCGAGACGGTGGTCGAGATCCTCAACCAGTATTTCGACTGCCAGGTGACCGCGATCCGCGGCCATGGCGGCGAGGTGCTGAAATTCATGGGCGACGGCCTGCTCGCGGTGTTTCCGATTGACGAATATGTCGGCGACGCCGCCCATGTCTGCTCGCGCGTGCTGGAGGCGGCGCGCGAATCCCGCGCCAGCGTCGAGGCGCTCGCCTTTCCGGTCGGCGACGTCGTCGAGCGCTTCCGGTTCGGAGTTGCGCTGCACGTCGGCAACATCCTCTACGGCAACATCGGCGGCGGCAACCGTCTCGACTTCACCTGCATCGGCCCCGCCGTGAACCTTGCCGCGAGGCTCGAGAAGATCACGGGCCGACTGGGGCGGACCGTCGTCGCCTCGGAAGGTTTCGCCAATGTCTGCCGCAACGACTGGCACGAGCTCGGCGAATTTCCGATCGCGGGATTTTCCAAGGCGCAGCGTGTGTATGGACTCCTGGAGGAGACGCCGGTGGTGATGGCCTAGCGGACGGCGTCTTCGGCGGAACTAGTCGGTGCAGGCATACGACTGTCTCAGCCCGAGAGTCAGGATCGTCAGAGTGATCCACAGCCGCAGCATCGCAAAACTGAAGATGAAGCAGAAATAGATCAGGTTCTTGGTGAACTGCGTTGCCGACGAGGTCTGCCAGAAATTCCAGATCGCGATCCGCACGGCCTCCTGTCCATAGGCGAGAGCGACGTTGACGGCGCCGAGCACGACGACGGCAGCGCCGAGCCACAGCCCGCGCCGCGCGAATTCGCCGATCGCGGCGAACAGGGCGACCTTGTTGTCGTCGCGCTCGGCGCGGACGATCATGAGCAGCACGATTGCGGCGATCAAAGCACTCCAGAACCGACCGGGATGGGTGAACTGGTCAAATGCCATGCCGTCGAGGCCCGCCATCAGATGATACGAAGCCTCGTAGCCGATCGCTGCGGCGCTGAGCGCCGCTGTGATCATCACGAGCATGATTCGCCACAGGATCGAGAACGACAGCTTGAACTGCTCACCCAACGTCAGCGTGCCGAGCGAGGATTGGCCGCCGGCTGCCTCGATCGATTGTCGTGCCGTCGCAAAGAAGGCCAGCAGCACCGAAATGTCGGCAACGATGATGGCCGGCAGCACCACGGCGCCTCCGCCGAACGCGATCACGCGCATGGCAGCCGCCAGGATCAGCCAGGGCAGGGCGTGCAGCAGCTTGAACGGACCGAACGAGGTTTCGGGGCGGGCTGGCTCGAGTGCGAGCTGTTTGCGCAGTGCGACTGTCATCGCGTTGTGGTGACACAGGAGATTAAACCTGCGGTAGCGCGGATCGCTAAAATTGATCCGAGGGGGACAGACCTTGCCTCTTATTCCTCCGGTTCGGTCGTGAACAGCAGCGGATAGCCCTTGGCGCGGCCGGCATCGGTTGCGCGGGTGGCCTTGGTCTCGGCGACGTCCTTGGTGAACACGGCGACGACGCAGGAGCCGAGTTTGTGTGCCGTGATCATCACCTTGTAGGCCTGATCCTCGGTCATGCGGAATTCGGCCTTGAGGATCATGGTGACGAACTCGCGCGGCGTGTAGTCGTCGTTGATCAGGATGACCTTGTGCAGCTTCGGCCGCTCGACCTTGGTCTTGGTCCTGGTCCTCGTCCTGGTTTTGGGCTTGGTGGTGGAGTCGTTCATCGCGTCCGAAACACTCTGATGAGCAAGCGTACCATACCGCAGGAGGGGGAGGCTCTCCAAGATAAGCGCCCGGCCTCATCATGCAGCCGCGGCCGGGCAGGAATGCATCGCACGCCTGCTTCGCTTATGGAAGCGCGCGGACGAGATGGAGCGCTGCGATCAAAGCTGCCACAGACAATGCGACGGAAGCGATCATATAGGCGGCTGACGCCCATGTCTGCCCGCGCTCGATCAGGTACCAGGCATCCAGCGAGAAGGTCGAGAAGGTGGTGTATCCGCCGCAAATTCCAACGGTGAGAAAGATGCGCGCGGCTTGCGGAAGGTTCCATCTGGTCGCGAACAGAGCGGTGAACGCGCCGATCAGGAACGATCCGGTCACGTTGATGATCAAGGTACCCCAGGGAAAATCCGTGCCGAACGCCCGGCCCGAACCGATCGCCACGAGATAGCGGACGACTGCACCGAGCGCGCCGCCGCCGGCGACGGCGAGAATGTATTGAATGTTCAACGTCTCGTTCCCCTGTATGCGAATTGAATCATTTGTCCTCCGCAGCCAGACCGTTGCCGACGGCCAGGAGTCCCACGAGCGAGACCAGCGCGAAACCGAGCCCCGCAAGGAACGTTCCTGCCGGACCATAGGCGTCCCACAGCGCGCCGGCGATTACACTCGCGGCCAGCAAGGCAAGGCCGGTGAACAGGTTGAAATAGCCGAACGCGGTGCCACGCAGGCCGGGCGGCGCGGCGTCGGCGACGAGCGCTGAGAGCAATCCTTGCGTCAGCCCCATATGCAGCCCCCACAGCACGACGCCGAGTGCGAGGCCGCCGAGGCTCGGCAGCAGTGCCAGCGCGAGATCGGCCCCGGCGAGGAACACGAGGCCGAGCGCGAGCAGGCCGGTCCGGTTGATCCGGTCCGAGAGCACGCCGGCCGGGTAGGCCGACAGCGCGTAGACGACGTTCATCAGCACCAGCACCGCCGGCACCCACATCGCATTGAGCCCGATGTTCTGTGCGCGCAGGATCAAGAAGGCCTCGCTGAAGCGCGCGAGAGTGAAGACGATTCCGACGGCCACGACGCGCCAATAGACCGCGCCGAGCTGCCGCATCGCGGCAAGATTGAGCGGGTTCCCGATAGGCTCCCGGCTCGGGTCCGGCTCCGGCTCGCTCACCGCGAACGTGATCAAGCCGAACGACAGGAACGCCGGCAGCACCGCCACCCAGAACACCGCGGTAAAGTTATCTGCAGTCCACCACATCAGGCCGATCGCCACGAGCGGTCCGACGAAGGCGCCGATGGTGTCGAGCGACTGCCGCAGGCCGAAGCTGGCCCCGCGCAGGCCGCGAGGCGCGATATCGGCGATCAGCGCATCGCGCGGCGCCCCGCGAATGCCCTTGCCGACGCGGTCGACGAAGCGCGCCGCCACCAGCCATCCGACGCTGGGCGCAAGCGGGAATAGCGGCTTGGTGAAGGCCGCTAGCCCATAGCCGAGCGCTGCGAGCAGCTTGCGCTTGCCGAGCCAGTCGGACAATGCCCCGGAAAAGATCTTGGTGATCGAGGCCGTCGCCTCCGCGATGCCCTCGATGAAGCCGACGGTGAGCGTCGAAGCGCCGAGCACGGTGACGAGATAGACCGGCAGCAGCGCGTGGATCATCTCGGAGGAGATGTCCATCAGCATCGAGACGAAGCCGAGCACCCAGATCCCCCTGGGCAGCGCGCGACGTGCAGCTTTCGGTGTCGTCGTCGTCACGTTTGGCCTTCTCCTGGCCCTTGCCACCAGACAACAAAAAACCCGCCATTGGCGGGTTTGTCCATGCTCCCGCCAAAGGAAGAGGCAAACATCGCCCCTCCTCAAGCAGGAGTCATCAGCCCATCACAGCCATCGACCGGTGGACGGTTATCGGGGGACTCCATCCCCATCTGTGTGGCCAACCTAGCATGGAAATCGTGCCGGACAAGTAGGTGGAACGCCTTGTCCGCGGCTCATCGATCCCGGCTTCGCGCTCGTGAGCCCGAATGGTGCGAACACCTTGGCGCATTCCGACGGACGCGCGGAACATGGTGGCCCCTTTGCGCAAGGCGCGTGCACTCCCAAGCCGCAAATCCTTAACTCGAATGTGAAGCGCAAGCGATCTTCGCGCTTTGCGGCTCGGCGATTGCATGTCACCATCGCATCATACGACGGGAGACTGCGATGCGCTTGCTGTTCTCGATCGGGGCTGTGCTGGTGGCCGGCATGTTTGCCGGAGGGGATGTCGCGGGCATCGCGGCACCGGGACCAAGATTCGAACCGCCAAAGAACGAGCCGCAGCGGCTTGCGGCCGACAGGGACGCGCAAACGGTCGACGTCGAGCTGATTCTCGCTGTCGACGTGTCTTACTCCATGGACATGGACGAGCTTGCGATCCAGCGCGAAGGCTACGCGCAGGCGATCCAGTCGAAGGAGTTCCTTCAAGCGCTGAAGCTCGGCCCGAACGGCCGGATCGCGGTGACCTATTTCGAGTGGGCCGCCTCGAGCGACCAGAAGATCATCATCCCCTGGCGGCTGGTCGACGGCCCCGAGACGGCGGACGCGGTCGCCGCCGAAATCATGAAGACGCCGATCCGGCGCGCCTCGCGCACCTCGATCTCCGGCGCGATTACGTTCGCGATGCCGCTGTTCGACGAGGATCCCTATCGGGGCCTGCGCCGCGTGATCGACATCTCCGGCGACGGCCCCAACAACAATGGCGGCCCGGTCACGGTCGCGCGCGATGCGGCACTGGAGAAGGGCATCGTCATCAACGGCTTGCCGATCATGGTCAAGGAGCCCTCCTATTCGACCATGGATATCGACAATCTCGATTTCTACTACGAGGATTGCGTCATCGGCGGTCCCGGCTCCTTTGTCATCACCATCAAGGACCGCGACAAGTTCAAGGAAGCAATCCGCACCAAGCTGTTGATGGAGGTCGCCGGCCGCACGCCGGAGCGCCCGGTGATGCGCGTCGCCGACAAGGAGCCGCGCGTCAACTGCCTGATCGGCGAGAAGATCTGGTCGGATCGCTGGGGACGCTAGTCCCAAGCCCGGTGAGACCTTTTGACCACCCGGCCGGAACAGAATTTAACCATTCGTTTACCGACGCCGGGTCCTAATCTCATGGTTTCTGTTCGTTTCCAGTCGGCATTCTGACATTGCCGAAGCGAGCAAAGCGGGTTGTCAGGCCCGTCCGAGCAATGCCATGGCCGTCATCTCGTCGAGCACCAACCAGATATCGCCCGCCAACGAGCGCCTGTACCATCAGAGCGCGCTGGTCGGCGACTGGAAGGGCAATTGGGTGGGCAACGGCAACCAGCCCGTCGGCTTCAAGGTCGTGAACATCCGCGGTGCTCGGGCGCAGGTCGAGTACACCCATAATGGCCGCACCGATCGCGGTTTTGCCGAGGTCCAGGGCACGCTCATCACCTTCGGCGGCGTCACGGTCGGCACCAAGGACGGCAAGAACATGGTGCTGCTGTTCTCGGTGGGCGGCGCCAGCAAGCAGACCGCGAACCTCGAGAAGCAGGCCCCGCCGGCCTCCGATAGCCGTCTCATGGGAAGCTGGGGCGGCTATTCCAGCGAGAACGGCAAGAGCGCGAGCTTCAAGGTGCTGGCCGTCAATGGCAAGGAAGCCCAGGTCAGCGTCACCACCGACGGCGTCACGCGCCAGGGCACCGGCTACGTCTACAAGAACGTCATCATGTTCGGGCAGGCGCAGATCGCGACCGATGACGGGCAGAACGGCAAGATCATCTACCAGGTCGGCACCAAATCCTTCATGGTGCCGGTGACGAAATATCCGCCGGCCGACACGTCGTCCAGCGTCGACAGGACGGCCTGAACGCGCCGCCCCCGGGCCAAAACTGCTGTGCCATTGTCCAAGGGATCTTGCGGCCCGCTTGCCCGGCTTGCTGGTCGTGCACG
The DNA here is from genome assembly GCF_018129985.1 of Bradyrhizobium sp. SZCCT0148. Lineage (GTDB taxonomy): Bacteria > Pseudomonadota > Alphaproteobacteria > Rhizobiales > Xanthobacteraceae > Bradyrhizobium > Bradyrhizobium japonicum_H. The sequence goes on along the minus strand of NZ_JAFCKT010000006.1, from coordinate 408,358 downwards.
TTCCAGTGGAACTCCAAGCAGCCGGATCGATTAGCTCGAAAGAATGGCCGGATGCGCAGGACAGCCACTGCGGGCCGTGTAGAGCTTATATCGGTCCTTTTTCCTAAGATGCCGCCGCAGTTTCACGCCTCTCTTGGCGGCGGACACAATTGTGACAGCGCGGGAGCGAGCGGCTATACTCCAGGTTCGGCGCTAGGGAATGCAGGCAGGACACAGCATTTTTTGCATGCAGAGGTGCTCACGAGGCCCTCTGGATCACGTTTCGCATCGTCTAGTTTGAGGGCTGGCTTTGAGCAATTCCACCGGTCGGCCGAAGCATGAACGCCTGGCTGACTTCATTCGACGGAACCACGCGCCAATTGTAAAAGAGTGGACGGAGTTCGCCCGCACTTTGTCCCCGGCGAGCGATCAGATGTCGAAGCTGGCTCTGGAAGATCATATCGTCGAGCTGCTTGGATTTGTGGCGGACGACCTCGAAACGGCACAAACTGCGCGCGAACGGTTTGATAAATCTCGGGGCGATGGGTCGCCGGACAGCGCCTTTTCTCAAAGCGCGGCGGAGCTTCATGCCGCCTTGCGTCTGGCCGACGGCTTTGACATCGATCAGATGGTCTCGGAATACCGGGCGCTTCGCGCAAGTGTCGTCAAGCAGTGGGTTGCGTACCATCGGACGCTCGCTGAAACCGATATCGAGGATCTGACGCGGTTCAACGAAGCGATCGATCAGGCCGTCACGGAGTCTGTGGCGCACTACACCAAGACGATAAATGACTCGCGCGACCTGTTTCTGGGTGTCCTTGGCCATGAGCTGCGCAATCCTCTCGGCGCTGTTTCAATGGGCGCGCAGTGGATGGAGAAATCCGGAACAACCAACCCGAAGCAGGCGAGGGTCGTTTCGGAGATCAGGCTGGCAGCAGGCCGGGCGGCGCAAATTCTGGACGATCTGCTCGATCTCACGCGCTCGTCCTTCGGCACTCAAATCCCGGTCACAAAGACCAAAAACGATGTTGCGGCTTTGTGTGAGGCAATCGCAGACGAAGTTCGCGCCGTCAACGCAGATCGGAAACTTCAGGTCACGCATGAGGGTGATCCAATGGTTTCCTGCGATCCCGCACGCCTAGCACAGGTGTTATCGAACCTGATGAGCAACGCTGTGCATTATGGCGACGCAACGACGCCAATCACAGTGACCGTTGCAGGCAGCGATCCCGACGCCGTGATTATCAAGGTGCACAATCTCGGTGCCTCGATCTCGCCGGAAGCGCAAAGGTCGATCTTCCGTTCCTGGACGCGAGGCCAGGATTTCGGAAATCCGTCCGAGCCCGGTACCCACCTCGGCCTTGGCCTTTACATCGCAAAATTGATCGTCGAAGCCCATGGCGGCGAGATCTCTGTGACGTCGGACGAACAAGCTGGCACGTGCTTTTCCGTCCGACTGCCACGCCATTGACGCCAACTCATGCGATGCGAGTTCCGCGGTCGTTCGACCGAAGTCGCGACCGCTAAACGCCAGCTGGCGGCTCCCCTCGCCAACCGTCAGCTACCTTTGTGTCGTTACGCAAAGATTGCCCAGAAAAGAGCCTGCCATTCGGAACGTCGGCTGCTGCGATGGTTTAAAGGGGTGGCTGCGGGGATATCCCCGCAGTTGACGCTCCTGGGGGCACAGAAAGACCTGATATGGCGGAGCATAGCTCTCCTCGTGGAAACTGCGTGTTGGTCGTCGAGGATGAGCCGCTGCTGCTCTTGATAGCGAGTGGCATCGTCGAAGATGCGGGACTGCATCCGCTCCTGGCCGGCAATGCTGACGAGGCCCTTAGAATACTTGAAGCCCGCGAGGACGTCTGCGTGGTCTTCACAGACGTCAGGATGCCTGGCTCGATGGACGGAGTTCGGCTCGCGGCAGCCGTTCGCGAAAGATGGCCACCGATAAAGCTCCTGGTCGTCTCTGGCCATCTCGTCGAAGGTCCTGAGCTGCCCGACGGGTCGAGGTTCTTCCGGAAGCCGTACCCGTTGGATGCGATGATCTCTACGCTCCGAGAGCTTGCCGCCTGAACTGGCGGACGTAGCCCACTGCTATGTTACCGGCTCCGGAACGGAGGAACGAGAGGCATCGGGGGGGCGTTCCACCCGCATGACCGAACCACTTCCAATTCTCATAGAGAACTCACTTCAAATTGCATGGGACTTCCTGGAGCGCTCAGGTGCGATTGCCGATCCTCAGCAGGCGGCCGAAATCCTGCTGGAGAGTATCAAGACGCAGGTTCTAACGGGAGAGAGCCGCACGCTGATGCTTTCGAATCGAGCCATCGCTGCTTTCCAGCAGCATCAGCAAGCAGCATGATGTGGCACGCCAATCCTCCGCGCGGCCCCCGCGCGCTGGCTCAGTCCCTGTCGTTCGCCTCTTCCTTAAACACAGGCGGCCTGTGGCCGAGCTCAATTTTTTGAGCGAGTTGAGCCCGCTCCTTGTCCGCCGGCTGGTTCTCTCCACGTAAGCGCATGATGCCGTGATTTGATGTTTTGGTCATGGCGACCTCCTGCTTGACCAAGCACGGCTTTGCCCCAACGTTCCAAATGCGGCCCTTGCTTCGGTGCCGCGGGCGGGCCGGTTGCGTCAAGCTGTGGCCGTGATGTCGGCGCGGTCGCTGCGCTGGCCTTGGTGATGGCAGAGGGGTATAATCTACCGAAATCCTGACGGTAGCCTGAATGTCCAGCCTCGCAGCTATACGCGCTCTCGCAGCTCTCGTTTCGGCGCTCTGCCTTGGCGGAGCACCGGTTCATGCGCAGGTCGCGCCGCTGCGATATTGGATCCCCGGCGGGCCTTTCGGCCTCGGCAGTGGCGCAGGCCAGAGTTCCGATAGCGACGGTAAATTCGCTAACTTCAATGCCGGTGGCGCGGATTGGCGCGGGGCGAACGGCTTCTTCGTCGGCAGCCAGCGCGGCAATCTCAATTGGAGCGGGCTCAGTCAGACCGGGCTTGCCGGCAATTTCAGTGCGCTCTCGTATGACAGCACGCAGTTCGGCTACAACACCAAGACGATGGGTGGCATGCCCGTGACATTCTTTGCCGGTTTCGACACGTTGAAATATGGCAATGGCATCGGCAGCTCGGTTGCGCCGTTGACCGGCGCGGCACCGGGCACCAGCGCATTTGCCGGTGTCGAATTCAAGCCGACCTCCAACCTCAGCCTGTCGTTCGGCGCCGGTTTCATCCAGCAGGATTCCGGTCGCATGGATAGCGATATCCGATCGAACATGTTGCCCGGCGAGTCGCCAGCCCTGAGCGGCCTTCGGCGTTAGGATCGCATCACCAGTTCCGGCGGACGCCGCAGCGATTTCGGCAGGTCCGGCCCGTAACCGAAGCGCATCACGATATCGGCACGCCGCTCTCCCAGCCCGAGCGAGGACGCAAACTGCGGTCTTAGCGTCGCCACCTCCACCGGCTGGTTGACGAAGGAATATCTGAGTCCCAGCGCGGTTGCCTGCAAACCGAAGCGCTGGCAGGCACGGCCGACCGCGATCCAGTGCGGTTTGTCACTGCGATCTGCCGCGAGCACGACGACGCCCGCGGAGCTGGTGAGCTGTTCGCGATACTTGCTGTTTTCTCCGCTCGCGGTGAAGAAGAACTTCATCAGCGGCCGCGCCAGCCATGACGGCAGGGACGGATTTCCCGACGCGGGCGAGAACAACCCGTCCATGGTCGCGAGCGCCTCGGTCTCGTTGAAACGAAGCCAGTTCACGAGCTCGCGCATGAAGGCCTTGTCGCGCATTTGCGCCGAGTTGCCTTCGAGTACATAGTCGGTGACCCCAGCGATCGCGGTGCGCTCGGTCATCAGGATGGCCGTGACATCAGGTTCGCGGCAGGCGCTCTCGAGCTGTCGCAAGATCTCGGGTGCGGCCGGCCTGCCGTCGAACGTGGCGCGCGTGCATTGCCTGGCAGGAATTGCGGCTGCCAACGCCGATGCGGCCGGCGGGGCCTGCTCGAGCGCGATCACGATCCGGTCGCCGTCGATGACCGGATCGGCGCGCCAGCCCAGCGTGGATGCGGCGAGGACGAGATTCTCGGCGGCACAGCCGAGACTGACGAAGAGGTGATGATCGTCCGGATCGACGGCCGGACAGCGGCGCGCGAAATCCGGTGCGATCGCGATCTCGTTGCCGCGAGCGGAGAAGATCCACGGCTGGGTGTTGTGGCTGTTGGCGGCGAGGATGGCAAAGCGCACGAGTTCGCGATCCCGAGGCACGGCCTGCAGCGGAATGCGTGATGATGTCGCCGCTTCGTCATAGGTCATGGCCGCAGCGACAGCTGGGCCACCGACGGCTGCAGTCGAAAGTCCGAGCGCTGCCGCGATGAACTGACGTCGGTCAACCACGAAGGTTCGCTCCACGTTGAATTGCGCAGGATGCTTTTAGCGCTGGTGGAAGGCGGAGCAATTGACGGGCCTCAAGTTTGGAGAACCCTGGCTCTACCGCGTGAACTTGGCGACGAGCTCCACATGCGGCGTGTGGCGGAACTGATCGACCGGCACGACGCTGTCGATCTTGTAGCCGCCATCGACCAGCAGCCGCGCGTCGCGGGCAAAGGTCGCGACGTTGCAGGACACCGCGACCACCACCGGGACCTTGCTCCCGGCGAGCTTCAGCGCCTGCGCCTGCGCGCCCTGGCGCGGCGGGTCGAATACCACGGCCTCGAAATCGCGCAGCTCCGGCGGCACCAGCGGGCGGCGGAACAGATCGCGCGGCTCTGCCTTGATCGGCTTCAGGCCCGGCGTGCGGGCGGCCTTTGCGAGCGCAGTGATGGCGCCGGCATCGTTGTCATAAGCGGTGATGCGGGCCTTCTCTGCGAGTCGCAGGGCGAACGGCCCGACGCCGCAGAAGAGATCGAGAACCTCCTTGGCCTTGCCGATGCGTTCCGCGACGAGCGCTGCCAGCGTCTCCTCGCCCGCGACGGTTGCCTGCAGGAACGAACCCGGCGGCAGTGTCACCTCAGCGCGGCCCATCTTTATTGTCGGTGGCAGGCGTTGCAGCACCAATTCGCCATGGCGCGTCAGCCGCGTCAGGCGGTGCTGCTCGGCGACGCGCGAGAGCGCGGTGACGAGCGGCGTCGGCAGCGGGCCGGAGCCGCGGACGTCGACATCGAGGCCGTTGGCGGTTGCGGTGACCTGGATGTCGAGCGGCTTGGTCACCGGCATCCTGGAGGTCAGCGGCTCCGCCAGGGCCCAGGCGGCATCGAGCGCGCCATTCAGCGCCGGATCGAGGATCGGGCAACGATCAATCGGAATGACGTCGTGCGAGCTTGCCGCCGCGAAGCCGACCTTGAGGACGTCATGCGTGCCGAAGCGGCCGTGCAGCGTGATGCGCCTGCGCCCGGCGCCGTGGGCATCAACCAGCGCCGCGACCTCGCAATCGATGCCGGCCTGCGCCAATGTTTCCAACACGATGCCGCGCTTCCAGGCCTGATATGGCTCGGCGGCCCAATGCTGGATGGCGCAGCCGCCGCAGACGCCGAAATGCGGGCAGAATGGGACGATACGCTCGGGGCTTGCGACGTCGACCGCGAGCAGCTTGCGGCGGTCAGGATGGTGGCCCACGACGTGATCGACCTCGACGGTCTCGCCGCCAAGCGTGTAGGGCACGTAGATCGCTTCGCCGGCGTCGAGGCAGACGCCGTCGCCGCGATGGCCGACATGATCGATCCTGATGCGCTCAACCACGGCGCGCACCCAGGAAGAATTCGATATTGCCGTCGCCGCCCGTAATCGGCGAGGGGAATATCTCGATGTCGGTGCAGCCGAGCGAAGTGGCAAAGGCGACGATGTCGTCGCAGATCTCCCGGTGCACGTCGGCGTCGCGGACGATGCCCTTCTTGTTGTGCTTCCTGTCAGCCTCGAATTGCGGCTTGATCAGCGCCAGCAGGCTCATCGGCGCTGCCGCCAGCGACAGCGCCACCGGTAATACGGACTTCAGCGAGATAAAGCTGACGTCGATGACGACGACATCGGGCCGCGCCGGCAGCCGTTTGCCGTCATAGCTGCGGATGTCGGTTTCCTCCATCGACACGATCTTGGGATGGTCGCGCAGCGAGGGATGCAGCTGGCTGGTGCCGACATCGACCGCGAACACCAGGCTGGCGCCATTCGCCAGCAGCACCTCGGTGAAGCCGCCGGTGGAGGCGCCGACGTCGAGGCAGACATGGTCCTCGATCTCGATACTGTAGTGCTCCAACGCTCCAGCGAGCTTGACGCCGCCGCGCGAGACGTAAGGGTGCGCTGGCTCGGCCTGGATCACCGCATCCTCGGCGATCGTCTCCGACGGCTTTGCAACCTGCTTGTCATCGGCCGTGACGAGACCCGCCTCGATCGCCGCGCGCGCCCGCGCCCGGCTCTCGAACAGGCCGCGCTCGACCAGCAAAACATCCGCGCGCTTGCGGGCAGGGGGCATCGGATCTCCGGAGAAGGTTCGAGCGCTTATGTAGCGATCAATCGCGCGGCCGCCATCCGGACGCAAGTCTCGAACGCGGCCAGATCGTGCCAGACGTCGATCGGCATCGCGGCTGGCGTCACCAGCGGGCAGCCGTGCAGCTCCAGCGCATGGATCATCATGAGGTTGTCGACGAGGCCGAAATCCTCGACCGTCAGTCCCTGTGCGTCGACCAGCCGTCCGTCCTCGGACCTGACGTCCATGAAACGACCGACACGGTCGGCATAGGCGGCGCCGTCGTTGGAATAGGCCAGGCAGAATTTGCGTCGCCCGGCCATGTAGCCGAGCTCATAGACCGTGCCCGGATCGGCACCGGCGCCGCGGAACGGGGTGAGGTTGGCAATGATGGCGTCGGCCGCATCCATCATCGCCTCGTTGCCGCAAAAGATCTGCCGCGCGGCATCGGGCGCCGTGGGGTCGATCGCGTTGTCGAGGGGATAGAGGCCGGTAAGCCCGTAGCGCTCGCAGATCGCGACTTTCTGCCGGCCGATCTCGACCGCATCCGGCAGGAACACGTCGGGGCCTGCCAGATAGATCTTCATGGCTGACTGCTTCGGGGGAATTCAGGCGAACTGCAAGTCGCGTCGAGAACCGCGCGCCCCTCTCCCGCTTGCGGGGGAGGATTGGGGAGGGTGTGTGTCCGCGGACGAGGACCCACGAGTGTCGAAAGCCCTCATCCGACGCTTCGTATCGACCTCTCCCGCAAGCGGGAGAGGTGAACTCATGATCAGGCCAGCTTGACCGTTTCGGCCTTGACGTCCTTGCCGAGCGCCTCGAACACCTTGGCGACGATGCCTTTGGCGTCGAGACCGGCGCGGCCGTACATCGCGGCCGGGGTGTCGTGGTCCTGGAACACGTCGGGCAGCACCATCGAGCGGAACCTGACCATGCCGGTGTCGAGCGCGCCCTGATCGGTCAGGTACTGCGCGACATGCGAACCGAAGCCGCCGACCGAGCCTTCCTCGATCGTGATCAGCACGTCGTGGTCGCGGGCGAGCTTGAGCACCAGCTCGGTATCCAGCGGTTTCATGAAGCGTGCATCGGCGATCGTGGTCGACAGGCCGTGGGCTGCGAGTTCGTCGGCCGCCTTCTCGCATTCGGCGAGGCGCGTGCCGAAGGAAAGCAGGGCAATCTTGCTGCCCTGGCGGACCACGCGACCCTTGCCGATCTCGAGCGGAATGCCGACTTCCGGCATCTCGACGCCGCGGCCTTCGCCGCGCGGATAGCGCAGCGAGCTCGGGCGGTCGTTGATGGCGACCTGGGTCGCGACCATGTGCACGAGTTCGGCTTCGTCGCTGGCTGCCATGATCACCATGTTCGGCAGGCAGCCGAGATAGGCGTTGTCGAAAGAGCCGGCATGCGTTGCACCGTCGGCGCCGACGAGGCCGGCACGGTCGATGGCGAAGCGGACGGGCAGGCTCTGGATCGCGACGTCATGCACGATCTGGTCATAGCCGCGCTGCAGGAACGTCGAGTAGATCGCGCAGAACGGCTTGTAGCCTTCGGTCGCAAGACCCGCGGCGAAGGTCACCGCGTGCTGCTCCGCGATGCCCACGTCGAAGGTGCGGTCGGGGAAAGCCTTGTTGAAGATGTCGACACCGGTGCCGGACGGCATCGCCGCGGTGATGGCGACGATCTTGTCGTCTTTCTGCGCTTCCTTGACGAGGCTCTGGCCGAACACGTTCTGGTAGGCCGGCGCGTTCGGCTTTGACTTGGCTTGCGTGCCGGTCGCGACATCGAACTTGACGACGGCGTGGTACTTGTCGGCGGACGCTTCCGCCGGGCCGTAGCCCTTGCCCTTCTGCGTCACGACGTGGACCAGGATCGGGCCGGTCTCCATGTCGCGCACGTTCTTCAGGACGGGCAGCAGATGGTCGAGATTGTGGCCGTCGATCGGGCCGACATAGTAGAAGCCGAGCTCCTCGAACAGCGTGCCGCCGTCCATCATGAAGCCGCGGGAGTATTCCTCGACGCGATTGGCACGGTTGGCGATGACCTTGGGCAGACGCTGGTTGATCTGCTTGGCGGCCTCTCGCAGCGTGCGATAGGTCTTGCCGGAGTAGAGGCGCGACAGATAGGCGCTCATGGCGCCGACCGGCGGCGCGATCGACATGTCGTTGTCGTTGAGGATGACGATCAGGCGCGAGTTCATCGCACCCGCGTTGTTCATGGCTTCATAGGCCATGCCCGCCGACATCGCGCCGTCACCGATGACTGCGATGACGTTGTTGTTGCCGCCGGCGAGGTCGCGCGCCACCGCCATGCCGAGGCCGGCGGAGATCGAGGTTGAGGAATGCGCCGCGCCGAATGGATCGTAGTCGCTCTCGCTGCGCTTGGTGAAGCCGGACAGGCCGCCTCCGGTCCGCAGCGTGCGGATGCGGTCGCGCCGGCCGGTGAGGATCTTGTGCGGATAGGCCTGATGGCCGACGTCCCAAATCAGCCGGTCGCGCGGCGTATCGAAGACGTAATGGATCGCGGTGGTGAGCTCGACCACGCCGAGGCCCGCGCCGAAGTGACCACCGGTCACCGAGACTGCATCGATGGTCTCCTGCCGCAGTTCGTCGGCGACCTGGCGAACCTGCTCGATCTTGAGCTTGCGCAGATCGTCCGGCGTCCGGATGGTGTCGAGAAGCGGCGTCTTACTATATGCGTTCACGGCGATTTCCAATTTGTCAGCGCCGGAAGGTCATTCCGGTGCGCGATGGGTTTGCACAATATCGGCGCAGCGCGAGTCCTCAAACCGTCGGAGCCACCTGCATGGGGCAAGGCCCCGTCTTCAAGCTTAGGTAAGCTTAAGTGCGCTCCGGTTCAGTCTCTGTGATCCCTGTCACTTAGATCGGCTTCGTCCGTCCCAGCCAATTTCATTAGCAGTTTGAAGCGCTTGTCGTCGGAATTTTATGCCCACGCAAGGCTTGCAAAAAGCCACACTCCGCGCAGCTTTACACCAAAGCTTGGGCCAAAGCCAACCCGCAGGACCGATTAGGGGTATGCAGATGCAACCAGCGGGCCAAGGTGGTTAACCTTGGCTGGGGCCCGGGGGTTCCAGCCGTGCCAGGTTCCTCGGCGGGTTTTTTGCCTGATTTGAGGTTTTCTGGGTCCTCGGGGACCGATCTCCTGCAACGAATGACGCTGATCCGGCTCCACGGAACCGCGCTCCTCATCGGACGGCGCCGTGCGATCGTGAAATTGGTGAGGGCAGCCAGTCGCTTGTGATGAGGTTTGGCGAGCCCTGCCAGGAGAGTGAGAGGAAAGATCCCGGGTTTCCTTACTGCACGTCCAGCGGCGCGGTGCCGGTAGCCTGGCCGCTGGCATCGGTGGTGATCTTGTCGACGCGCGCCTCGGCCTGGCGCAGCAATTCCTCGCAGCGGCGCTTCAGCGCTTCGCCACGCTCGTAAATCGTGACGGATTCCTCGAGCGGCACCTTGCCGTCTTCGAGTCGCTTCACAATCGTTTCGAGTTCCTCGATCGCGCGCTCGAAGGTGAGTTTGGCGACGTCGACTTGAGTATTTTCGGCCATATCCGTTTCCGATTGCCCGATTCGCCTTCAACACGAGAAAACAAAGTTTTGCGGGCGTAATGTGGCGGGTGCGTCAGGCGCCCATCAGGGCGCCGACATGCGCCGTAACAGATTCTTTCAGTCCTTGCAGGTCATAGCCGCCCTCGAGCACCGAAACAACGCGGCCGCCCGCGGTCTTGTCGGCGAGATCCATCAGCTTGCGCGTCACCCAGGCATAATCCTCCGCGCGCAAATTCAGCGAGGCCAGCGGATCGCGATAATGCGCATCGAAGCCGGCCGAGATGATGAGTAGCTCCGGGCTGAATTTTTCGAGTTGCGGCAGGATCAGATTCTCGAACGCCGAGCGGAATTCCGGCCCGCCATCCTCGGAGGCGAGCGGCGCATTGACGATGGTGTCGTGGTCGCCGCGCTCGCCCGTCGCGCCGGTGCCAGGAAACAGCGGCATCTGGTGCGTAGAGCAGTACATTACGGTCGGGTCCGACCAGAAAATGTCCTGCGTGCCGTTGCCGTGATGCACGTCGAAATCGACGATGGCCGCGCGCTTGATGCCGTATTTGCGCTGCGCATGACGCGCGGCGATGGCGACATTGTCGAAGAAGCAGAAGCCCATCGGCTTGCCGATCTCGGCGTGATGGCCGGGCGGGCGCACCGCGACGAAGGCATTGCGATGCTCGCCGGCCATCACCGCTTCGGTTGCGGCCACCGCGCCGCCGACGCCGCGCATCACCGCTTCCCAGGTGCCCGGCGACATCGAGGTGTCGCCGTCAATGTAGACGAGGCCGCTGCTCGGCGCGATGTGGCGCAGCTCGGTGACGTAGTGCTCGTTGTGGCAGAGCGTGACAATATCGAGATCGCCCTCCGGCGCCTGGTCGCGCACCAGAAACTGGAAGCGCTCATGCGACAGCGCCTCTTCCACCGCACGGAGGCGATCCGGCCTTTCAGGGTGTCCCGGCGGCGTGACATGGTCGAGGCAGGCCTTGTGGGAAAGGAGAAGCGTGCTCATCAGGTCGGCCTCATGGATGCGGGCTTTCGACGTCGCTTGGCGCATCCGGCGCCAAAACGCAATGCAAAACCCAATCTATGCGCTCGAACGGGAATGGCAAAGGGTTGTCCCGTTCCGGCCCGTTTGATCCGGATCAATTCACGCGCAGGATTCGGCTCAGCGGCAGCGGGCCGATTGGTCCATGCGCCCGGAAGAACGCGAACAGCGCGTCCGCGTCGTAGCCGCCATATTGCGGCGCCGTGCCTTGTTTGGCGACGGTAAAACCATCGCCGCCGACCGCGAGGTAATCGTTGAGGGTGACACGATAGCCGCTGGCCTGCTCGATCGGCCTGCCGTTGAGCATCATCTTGTCGGCCATCACGCGCTCGCCGAATGGCTTCGACGCATCCCAGGCATAGCTGAATCCGATCGAGACCTGGAGGATGCGCGGTCGCTTCGGGTCGAGCCATTGCTGCTCGAGCATGTCCTTCAGTTGGCTGCCCGTCAGCGTCACCGTCACGAGGCGGTTGCGGAACGGCTGGCTGGCGAAGACATCGCCGAAGGTGATCGCGCCGTTCTCCTTCGGGACGATATCGGTGCGGATACCGCCGGGATTGGTGAGCGCGATGACAGCGCTGCCATCCTGGGGCGCCCGGGTCGCGGCAAGCTGCGCGTCCGCGATGACGTCGCCGAGCGCACTTTCGCCGGCCTCGTTCGGCACGCGCGACAGCGTCTGCGTCACCGATCCGGCCGGCCGGTTGGCGATCGGCGCCGACAGCCTGTCATAGGCCTCGATCAACGCGGTCTGCTCGGCGTCCTTCGCCAGCGAGGCATTGGCGACGATGACGTTCTCGGCTTTGGCGCTGATGATGTCGCGGGTGACAGGATCGAGCCTGAGGTCGATCGCGGTGACCAGCGTGCCGTATTTGTCGCCACTGGTGACGAGCCGCCCGTCGATGTCGCAGACATAGGCGCGGTGGGTATGGCCGCTGACGACGACGTCCACGGCGCGGTCGAATTTCTTGACGATGTCGACGATCGGCCCGGTGATGGCAGGGCATTCGTTGTAGTCCCCGGCGGGCTCGCCGCCCTGGTGGATCAGCACCACGATCGCCTCGACGCCGCGCGCCTTCAGCTGCGGCACAAGCGCGTTCACGGTCGCGGCTTCGTCCCGGAATTCGAGCCCGTGGATGCCCGACGGCGAGACGATGCCTGCGGTCTCTTTCAAGGTCAGCCCGATGAAGGCGACTGGGATGCCGTCGAAGTCCCGGATCTCGTAGGGTGGCAGCACGGTGTTGCCCGTTGTGGTCTCAACGGTGGACGCGGCCAGATAACGGAATTTGGCGCCCGTGAACGGATGCGGCCCCTGGCAGCCGTCGACCGGATGGCAGCCGCCGTTCTGCATCCTGAGCAACTCGGTCTTGCCCTCGTCGAATTCGTGATTGCCGACCGAACTGATCGCAAGCCCCATCAGGGAAAGCGCTTCCACCGAAGGCTCGTCGTGAAACATCGCCGACAGGAACGGGCTCGCCCCGATCAGATCGCCGGCCGCGACCAAGATCGTGTTCTTGTGTCCCTCGCGCAGTTGCTTGACCAGCGTCGCCATGTATTCGGCGCCGCCGGCCGCAACCATCACTTTCCTGGTTCTGTCCTCGGGATCGGCGATGCGAATGCCGCCCGGCGGCGGCCGCAGATTGCCGTGAAAATCGTTGATGGCAAGGACGCGTAGCTCGACCGGCGCGGCGGTCTGGGCCGAGGCGGGGAGAGCGGCAACGAGGGCGAGGGCGGCGAGGATGGATCGTAAGGCATATCGCATAGAACCAGATTAGTCGCTCCGCGCGAAGATTTCACGAAGTTCTCGCCGTCATTCCGGGACGCGAGTAGCGTCGAGCCCACAATCGATTGACGGCAGTTGGTGGAGAAAGGAATTCCGGGTTCGCGCTTCGCACGCCCCGAAGGCTACCGCTTCTTCCGGCTTGCGAACGCGTTGAATGCTGCCACAGCTTCGTCCGACTTCAGCCGCTCGCCGAACAGATGGCCTTCCTGGTCGATGCGGCGGGTGAGGTCTTCGGCCGGCGCGCGCAGCAATTTGCGGGAGGTTGCGACCGCCTCGGCCGGCAGCCGGCAGATCTCGCGCGCCACCTTGCGCGCCTCGACCTCGGTATGTCCCGGCGATACCACGGTGTTGACGAAGCCTGCCGCGTGCGCCTCGGCTGCGGAGAACGTCCGCCCCATCACCAGCATCGCGAAGGCGCGCTGATAGCCCATCGTGTTCGGCATCAGGAGGCTGGCGGCGCCGACCGGCACCAGCCCGAGATGGATGTAGCGCGCTGAGAAGGTCGCAGCGTTCGAGGCCAACACGTAGTCGCAGTGAAACAGCATCACGGTGCCCATGCCGATCGAGGCGCCGTCCACGGCGGCGATGATGGGCTTGACGTTGAGGGCGAGCGAATAAAGAAACTTGGCGCCCTCCGACAGCGTCTCGGGACGCGCGGTGTCGGCGTGCATGAAATCGTCGATGTCGTCGCCCGCGGTGAATACGCCGGAGCCGCCGGTGATGATCATGCAGCGGATATCGGGGTTGTTCTGCGCGGTGTCGATCGCGCGGCTCATCTCCCGATACATGTCCTGGGTGATGGCGTTCTTCTTGCCCGGGCGGCGCAAGTTGATCACGCGCGTTCCGCGCTCCTCGGTGAGAACGATGTTGCCGCTCGACATGAGAACCCCCTGCGCTCGCCGCGACACTTGCCGCTCGCGAGCCTTGCAAGCCTCAGCCTACATCATCCCGCAAGCGTGCCAATGCGCTCGGTCAAGCTTTCTGGAGCGGATTTCCACAAGGCGGCACATGGCGGCGCCACGGGGTTTGCATTGCAGCAATGAGCTGCAAGTCCAAAAGCCTAAATCTTCCGGTTGTGGTGAGCCGCTGCTTAACCCAGCAGAACCGCATCGGCTGTCGCGACCGACTCCGCGCTTTCCGTCACGGTGCGCTCGAGCGCGCCGGCCTGGACGCTGATGTTCTCGGCAAAGAAGCGCGCGAGTGCGACGTAGCGCGCGGCGTCCGTGTTGCCGTCGGCCTTGGCGGCGAGCGCCTCCGAGGCGAGCAGGCAGCCGCCGAGCGTGGAACCGAATTGCTGCAAATACGGTGTCGCACCTGCAAGCGCCTCGTTCGGCGCGGACGTCACGCGCTCCAGCAGCCACTTGCTGGTACGCGTCAAGGCCTCCAGCGCTTCGCGCAGCTTGACGCCCGTGGTGCCGAAAGCCGGATCGTTGGAGGCTTCGACTTTCTTGACCGTCGCCGCCAGTTCGTCGAGCAGCGCCCACACCGACGCGCCGCCATTGGCCGCGAGCTTGCGCGTGACGAGGTCGATCGCCTGGATGCCGTTGGTGCCTTCGTAAATCGCGGTGATGCGGGCATCGCGATAATGCTGGGCCGCACCGGTCTCCTCGATGAAGCCCATGCCGCCGTGCACCTGCACGCCGAGATAGGCGACCTCGTTGCCGATGTCGGTGGAATAGCCCTTGGCCATCGGAGTCAGCAGCGCCGCGCGCGCTGCGGCATCGGCCCTGACTTTCGGATCCTTGGCGCGCGTCGAGACGTCGAGTGCGACAGCGGTCGCATAGCAGATGGTGCGCGCAGCCGCAGTCTGCGCCCGCATCCGCATCAGCATGCGTTTGACGTCGGGGTGCACGAAGATCGCATCCGATCCGTCGCCTTTCTTGCCGACGGCGCGGCCCTGCTTGCGCTCCTGCGCAAAGGACAAGGCCTGCTGAAAGGCGCGATCGGCGACACCGACGCCCTCAAGGCCCACGCCGAGGCGGGCCTGGTTCATCATCGTGAACATGCAGCGCATGCCCTGGTTCTCTTCGCCGATCAAAAAGCCGATGGCGCCGCCATGGTCGCCCATGGTCATGGTGCAGGTGGGAGAGGCATGCATGCCGAGCTTGTGCTCGACGCCCGAGGCGAAGATGTCGTTGCGCTGTCCGAGCGAGCCGTCTGCATTGACCATGAACTTCGGCACGAGGAACAGCGAGATGCCCTTGGTGCCGGCGGGCGCGTCCGGAAGGCGCGCCAGCACGAAGTGCACGATGTTGTCGGTCATGTCGTGCTCGCCATAGGTGATGAAGATCTTCGTCCCCTTGATGCGATAGGTGCCGTCGGCTTGCTTCTCGGCGCGGGTGCGCAGCGCGCCGACATCGGAGCCGGCCTGCGGCTCGGTCAGCTGCATCGTGCCCGTCCACTCGCCGGAGACGAGCTTCTCGAGATAGATCTTCTTCAGCGCGTCGCTGCCATGCGCGTCCAGCGCCTCGATCGCCGAAGCCGTCAGCAGCGGGCAGAGGCCGAAAGCGACGTTCGCGGCGCTCCAGATCTCGGTGCAGGCGGCGTTGATCGCGATCGGCAGGCCCTGGCCGCCGAAATCTTCCGGGCCCGAGACCGCGTTCCATCCGCCCTCGATCCAGCGCTTGTAGGCGTCCGGCCAGCCCGGCGCGGTCGTGACCTTGCCGTCGTCGAGCTTGATGCCGTGCTCGTCGCCGACCTTATTGAGCGGAGCCAGCACGTCGGTTGCGAACTTGCCGGCTTCCTCCAGCACGGCTGCGGCAATGTCGGCGTCGAAATCGCCGTAATGACCGGCCTCCATGGCGGCCTTGAGGCCGGCGCCGTGGTTGAGCGACAGCAGCATGTCAGAGATCGGCGCGCGGTAGGTCATGGCTCACTCCCGTGGACGGATATCGGCGCCGTATTCCCATGAAATGGCCGAGGTCTCAATGGGCGGAAGGATGCCTCGCCGCAGGGCCTGTCATCCCAAGCGCGGCTCGATAAAGGGCGTGGCGCGGCCGATCCCGGGCACCGGCGGTATTTTGCCGCTCCAGGCGGTTGAAATGCCGCGCTGCTCCCTATAGACCGGCTGCGACCGGAGGGAATCTGCGGCGGTCGGCCGTCGCCATCCCGTCCGGGCGTTGGGGCGTAGCCAAGCGGTAAGGCAGCGGATTTTGATTCCGCCATTCGGAGGTTCGATCCCTCCCGCCCCAGCCAGGGAGCATTTAACCCCTTGAAATCGTGCAGTTCGCCAATCTCGGCTGGGCGGTTGCGTCGCGTCACGCGCCTGTATCACAGGAGTTTTGCGGGCGCGCGGTTCAGCACGTCTTCAGGCGCCGTGCGACTGAAGACGTGCCGGCGGCTTCTCAAGAAAATAGGGGAGAACTTGGGACCGATTGCGATTGGCCTAAGAGCACGGGACCTTTCAAAGGCGCGCACCATCGCGGCTCATTTGGCCGGAGCGAGTGATGGCATCTTGCGTCAGCAGTAGCGAAGAGACGTGCCGTCGCCTGTTCAAATTCGGACGATGCCGGAGTCGTTCGCGTGCACCCATTTGACCAAGCTCGATCATCTCGCCGTGTTGGCCTCGAGCGATCCCATGGCCAGATTGCTCTGCGAGTTCTCTTTTTCGTCTCGCCGGCATTCTTTCGGCACCGGCGACGACTATGGGAGGCCACACGGCGAACAAGCGAAATGTGCGTACGGCAAAAACGTGTGGTCTGGATGTCGTCGCCCGGTCCGGTCGCGAGAATTTGCCGTTGCGTCTCTTGTGCCTGACCTACGCCGCGGGCGTCCCGCTGTTGAGAAGATTGGCGAGGGCGGTGAGAAGCTGTGCCGGTGCAAACGGCTTGGGAAGCATGACGCTGTTTGGAACGCCCTTGGAGGTCCAGTCCGCGGCTGCGGCCCCGCTCGTATAGACGATAGGAAATTCCGGATGGATCTCCCTGGCGTGCTGGGCGACGTCCCAGCCGTTCATCTTGCCTTTCAGGTCGATGTCGGTGACCAGCGCTCGGTATTGGCCGTTGTCGGCTTTCAGCAAAGTCACAGCCTCTTCTCCAAACGACGCGACGACCGACTCGAAGCCGCCGTCGTGCAATGCGTCCGCGACGAAACTCTGGAGCAACTCCTCGTCTTCGACAACGAGGATGATAGGCATTTTAATTTCCGGCACGACGAAATT
Organism: Bradyrhizobium sp. SZCCT0148; assembly: GCF_018129985.1. Classification (GTDB taxonomy): domain Bacteria; phylum Pseudomonadota; class Alphaproteobacteria; order Rhizobiales; family Xanthobacteraceae; genus Bradyrhizobium; species Bradyrhizobium japonicum_H. The sequence continues at coordinate 391,386 of NZ_JAFCKT010000006.1, read as the reverse complement.
CCCGCTGCAGCAGCCCGAGACGCAAGTTACAAAGTGAACATAAGTTCCCGGCGGGCAGCACGATCAGTTCAAATTATCGTTCAAGGTCTCGGAGAGCCGATGCGCGATTCTCCCGATCATGCGCTAATGGCCGAGAGAGGACGACCGCATCCCGTGATGGCCCGGCGGCATCGCTCCGATCTGCGCCCGCACATGCATGAGTGCGCGACGCAGCCATGTCCTGATGGTGTTGGCGGGGACGCCATATTGCTCGGCCAACCGATGCCGGCTTTCACCGTGGAGATAGGCCGCGATCACCAGATGACGCCGTGTCGGCTCGAGCGTTTGCAAGGCGGACAACATGCTCTGCTGAAGCCTTGCGGTGTCGCTTTCGTTCTCCCTGCGCTCCATGCTCTCGAGCGCCGTGGGAGTGTCGGCCGGAAAGTCCAGCAAGGCCGACTGGTCGCGAAAGATTTCGCGCGATGGCCTTCGCACGGCATCGATCGCGAGATTCCTGGCGATCGTTATCATCCACATCATGGGCGAGCCCAGAGCCGGACGATACGCCGGGGCGTTCAGCCAGATGCGAACATAGGCCTCCTGCGCGATGTCTTCGGCGAGATGCCGGCGCCTGACGACCAGGAGCACGGTGGAGAACAGCTTGCGCCGCGTGGCCGCGTGCAGCTTTTCGAAGGCCAGCTCGTCGCCCCCCGCCATGCGCAGCAACAGCTCATCCAGCTTCGCCGGATCGGATCGTTGGGTGCGGAGGCCACTCATCCTTGGCGCCATGTCATCCCTCGGGGCTGCCGGCAATTCCGTCCGACAAAGCTCTCCGATGTTGGCCCGACTGTCAATTGTAGTTTACATTTCGATCTGACAATCCACGTTGAATCCTGCACGATTCAAGATATTTCTCATTTCCTCAATGGCTTGGGTCAGTGAAGGTCTGTGGCTTCTCATCCCTTAGGAACCAAGTTTAGTCGCTCCCATTGTCATCTCAATCATACAATGGAGGCTTCTCATGCAAGGCGACAACCCTATCAGCTGGCTGATGTTCTTCACCCTCGCGGCCACGACGTTCATCATTGCCGGCGCATTCATCTACTTTCTTCGCTCCCGCACCAACCGCGAAATCGCGGCGAACGCGCTTGAAGGCAACGGAAGCAGCCGCGGCTTGGCGCCGAGCGGAGCCGGACCCGAACTCATTGGGTTCGCCGTCCTCGCGCTCGCAGTGATGGGCCTGCTCACGGTTGGCTACAACGGCAAATCCCGCCTCGAAACCGCTCAGGCAACCACGCCGGTCGGTGGTGCAACGACAGGCATGGCGCAGCCGGCTGGCACGCCCGATCAGCCCAAGCTCTATCAGCCGATCAATCCCGCGCCTGACACCCGTGCTGCCCCGACCTCATCGGATACCGGGACAGGGCCCGCCAACGGTTCGACCGGCCAGCCGAAGTAGTGATGACCAGCAGGAGACTCGTGTTCTACCATCCGCGAGTCCCTGCGCCGCCCTTGAACGGCCCAACGATGCGTGAGGTGATCCAGCCGCCGTAGAAGTCGCCTTCTTGGGGCTGCACGCGTTCGTCGTCCACCCAGCATTCATCGACGCGCGAGGCATAGAACGCCAGATGCCCCGCGATAGCGGAGAACGTCGGCGACGGCGATGGATAGCTCCAGGCGGCGCGATCCGACATCCGGCCATCGACACTCAGCGACCAGTATTGTGCGTCCCCCTTGAATTCGCACCACGAGCTGCCCGGCGAATTTAGCAGATATTGTCGCGCGATATCATCGGGCGGAATGTAGTAAACCGGCGGATGACTGGTCTCGAGGATCCGATAGCCCGCCGTCGTGTCGGCAATCGTGTGTGCGTTGAAGATGACGCGCAGCCGCGCACCGATCTTCTCCAGACGCGGCGGACGCGGATAATCCCAGACGGACTCCTGCCCGGGCAAGGGTTCGATGCGCTTGGGTAGCCACATATCTCATCACTCCAGCAGCAAATCGTGGGAGGAAAAATCATCGCACGATCATCGGAAAGGTCACGGCGATCGCCCATGCGAACAGCGTTCCGTTGGCGAGTGCGCCCGGTAGCGGATGCCGCGTCGCCGCATAGCTCCAGCGGCTGATCAGCCCAAAGGCCAGGAACAGCAGCAGGATGGCCGGCACAATGATCACGAGGAAGAACAGCTTCATCGGATTGAGCGCTACGGCAATCGCAAGCGAGAGTATGAAACAGAATTTGGTGAGGGCGTAGGCGCCGCTGCGGGACTCGCTGCCGCTCGTCAGCCACTCATCGGCGATGAAGTAGGGCAGCGTCCCGCAGGCGATTGCGGCGATCAGAGGCAGACGCGCCGGGATCGGCAGGAACGAGAACACATAGGCGTCGATCGCAAGACCGAAGGCCAGGATGTTGTAGGCGGACACTGCAATTGCTGCGATCGCGACGCGTTTCCAAGCAAAAGTCGTCGCGGCGGCCAGCGGTTGAGGCTTGCGCAAGTAGACCAAGAATGTGGTCGTCAGCGCGCCATAGAGCAGAAAATGTAATGTCAGATAATCGCCGAGCAGGATCGGCAGAAAGTCAGTCGGCATCTTCCACAGCAACAGCGGGGTTGCGATCGCCGGCAGGAGAGCGGCCGTCATCAGCGCCTTCCAGCCCAGGCTTGCGCCGGCCAAACCCGGGCTCGCCGCAGGCAACATTGTGGACAGCGGCCAGGCCAGTGCGACGATGCCGGCAAACACCAGCGCCAGCCAGCGGCCCCGGCTGTCGACCTCTGCCTGCGGTCGGTCGCCGAAGGCCGCATTCATCCAGCGTACTGTCTCAATCAGGCTGTCATGGCTGTAGAGCACGCCGATGTGTTCGACGCCGCGCGCCAGCACGAGCTTGCGGGCGGTACCGTCGGAAAATCGCCCGTAAGTCTCGCCGGGACTGGCCGTGCCGCCGGCGGTGAGATTGACGATGCGGAGGCCTTCGTTCCTGAGCATCGCAGGCTCCAGCGCACCGACGATGACGAGCAGATTGCGCGGATTGGCCGGTGTCACCACGGGCGAAAACACCGAGACCGCGACGGTCGCTTCGACATCCGGGTGCGCTTGCGCGTACCGCACCACGATGTCGGACGCCATGGAATGTCCGAGCACCGCGAGCCGGCCGTCACTCCCGGGCAGCTTGCGTGCCGACGCCGCGACGTCGGTCAATTCCTCCAGCAAGGCGGCAGTGATGGTCAGGCCCTCGTTGATATCGCCATGCATCGGGACCGAGTTGCGGCCATGGCCGAGGAAATCAAAGGTCACGGCGACATACCCGTTGCGCGCAAGCGTTTCGGCGAACGGCTGCATCAACTGCTGCGAACCGGCAAAGCCGTGCGCGATCACGACGACCGGCGCTGGAGCGGCGGATTTCGGCCTGAAGATCGTCACCGGCGTTTCGCCGATGACGGTTCGCGTGACGTTCAGTTCCCGGCTTCCGTCATGCAGTTCAAACAGCCCGAGCAGGATCGCAACGGTCGCGAGTAATCCGACGAGCAGCTTCATCGGTCTTCGCCGGCCATGTGCCTTCTACGGATAGTTCGCACCGTCCACCAGATCGCAAGGCCGGCAACCGGCACGAAGGCTGCTGTCGCGACATTGGGCTCGACATGAAGAGCGCCGCTGTCATGTGCCGCTTTGGCGATGTATCCGAACAGGCTTACCACGTAATAGGTGATCGCCGCGACCGAAAGGCCCTCCACTGTGGCCTGCAGCCGCAGTTGCAGCCGCGTCCGCGCATTCATCGACTTCAGAAGCTCTTGATTCTGCTGCTCCAGCTCGACATCGACGCGGGTGCGCAACAGGTTTGCGGCGCGTGCGAGCTTCAACGAAAGGCTGGATTGGCGTGCCTCAGTGGTGACGCATGTGCGCAGAGCCGGCTTCATCCGGCGTGCCAGAAACGACGACCACGTCGGGAGTCCACCGACCTTGCGTTCCCCGATGGTCTGCAAGCGTTGCTCGACGATCTCCTCGTAGGCACGGCTGGCGCCAAAGCGAAACACGCTCGCGGCCGCCCCGGCTTCGACCTCGGCAGCCAGGGCAGTCAGCTCATCGAGCAGCTTGTGGTTGGCGGCGAGGTCACCGGCTTGGCGCATCTGGTCGGTGACTTCGACGAGGCGGCGCTCTGCGGCTGCGATCGATGGCGACAGCCGTTGCGTTTCCGGCAGGCCGAGCAAGGCGAGCGTGCGATAAGTCTCGAGCTCGATCACCCGCCGGACCAGCGCTCCGGCGCGTTCGGACGACATCTTGCGGTTGGCAACGAGGATGCGGACAAAGCCCGAAGGGCCAGGCTGGAAATCTGTCGCGTAGAGCGCGGCACCGTCCGAGTTCTCGGCAACCGCCAGACTGGCGTTGTCGAACAACCGTTCCGGCGCAGTTCGTGGCAGATCCTCCGCCAGAAGATGCAGGTCGACGGCCACCAGCAGCGGGCCGGGCTGCGGCACCAGCCGCATCGGTCCCGCTAGCGAGGCCACATCCGGATGGAACGGCGCGGCCGCGGGATCGGCTGGCATTTCCCAGGTGTAGGTGGTGAATTCGGAGTGCTGCTCCCAGCGCAGCACGGTGGTGCCGAACGGGGCGCGATGATGCTTTTCGGCGGGCGATGGCGATTGCAGCCCGCGCGACGTGCAGAATGCGGTAAGGTTGACGCGGTCGACCTGTGCGCGTGGTCCCGACGTGTCGAAGGCAAAATGCACAACGCGCGATGGCACTGCAATAGGGGTGAAGGGGCGAGCATGAACCTCGCCGAGCACGGCTGAACGCAGCGGATGAGGTGTCAGCCGCGCCGTTTCGCCGTCACCTATCAGGACATCCGCGCTCATCGCGATCTCGAACTCCGGTGGCCAGTTGCTTCCAAGGGGCGCAGCGATATGAGTAACACCCCGTCGGGCCAAGCAGAAGTCGGAAGAAGTTCGGAGCACGCCAGCAAAAATAAATTTGGCGCGGTGTGAAACGCCGGATGATTGGCTCGTATATTCGCTGCAGAGCTTTGTCTTGAAATCGGCGTGTGCACCGCAAGCTGACCTTGATTTGCATTCCGGAAACGGCTGGCCTTAATCTCTGCCCGCGCCGCGGAGAGTCGTGCGGTTGCGGATGGGAGCGCGGTGGTGGCAGTCGCGATGCGGATAGGTACGCGCAAGAGCGTCATGGCATTGGCCCAGACCGAGGATATTGCGCAGCGCTTGTCCGGGGTGGCGCCCGAATTGGGCATCGAGATCGTCAGGTTCGAGACCACGGGCGATAGCGATCAGACCAGCAAGCTGTTGGTCCATGGCGGCAAGGGCGGTGCATTCGTCGCTGCCATCCGCGCCGCGGTCACATCGGGCCGGCTTCATGCAGCAATGCATTCGCTCAAGGACATGCCCGGCAATGAGGATACGCCCGGGCTCGTAATCGCCGCGACGCTGCCGCGCGATCCGCCGACCGATGCGCTCGTGCTGCGATCCGGCGTCTTTCTCGAGGACATCAGGCGCTCGCGCGGCAAGGGTTACCGGATCGGCACCAACGCGGTGCGGCGCGCCGCCTATGCACGGCGGCTGTTCCCTGACATCGAGGTGATACACTTTCGCGGCGCGGCCGATACCCGAGTTCGCAAGCTGGACAATCGGGACATGCAACGCCTGCCCGGTGGCGGAGAGGCGGGGCCGGCGGACGCTTTGATCATGGCCCGGTCCGGGCTCGAACGGATCGGTCTCGGCCATCGCATCGCTTGCGAGCTTGCGCCTTCGCAGGTTTTACCCGCGGTAGGGCAGGGTATCGTCGCGGTCGAGTGCGCGGTCAACGATTGGCGGACGCGGCAATATCTCGCGCTGATCGACGATCCGGCGGCACATCTAAGTTGCGACGCGGAACGAGAGGTTTTGTGGATCCTGAACGGTCACTGCAACTCGCCCATCGCAGGATATTCGACGATCGACGGTTCGCAGATGACGCTCACGGCTTCGGTGCTGGATGAAGCGGGCAGGGAATTTATCGAAGTGACCCGCTCGGGACCCGCAAGTCGACCGCGCGAGCTCGGTCGCGCGGTCGGGTTGGAACTGCTTCACAAGGGGGCGGCCGATATCATTGCGCCTACGCGGCCGCTGCCATGAAAGGATAGCATGGCAACAACATTTCCATTCTCCGCGATTGTCGGCCAGGACGAGATGAAGCTCGCGCTGCTGATTGCCGCGGTCGATCCCAAGGTCGGCGGCGTGCTGGCCTTTGGCGATCGCGGCTCCGGCAAGTCCACTGCGGTCCGCGCGCTTGCGGCGTTGCTGCCGAAGATGAAGGTCGTTGCCGCTTGCCGCTATAATTGCGATCCGGATCGGCCGGCGGAGTTTTGCGAGGATTGCCGCATTCGCGCAACCAAAGGCAGGCTGAAATCCGCGCAAGTGCCTGTTCCGGTCGTCGATCTGCCGCTCGGCGCAACCGAGGATCGCGTTGTCGGGGCGCTCGATCTGGAACGCGCACTTGCGCGCGGAGAGAAGGCGTTCGAGCCGGGATTGCTGGCCCGCGCGCATCGTGGATTTCTGTATATCGACGAAGCCAATCTGCTGGAGGATCATCTGGTCGATCTTCTGCTCGATGTTGCCGCGTCCGGCGAAAATGTCGTGGAGCGCGAAGGCCTGAGCATACGCCATCCGGCGCGGTTCGTGCTGGTCGGGACGGGAAACCCCGAGGAAGGCGAGTTGCGCCCGCAATTGCTGGATCGCTTCGGCATGTCGGTGGAGGTGAAGACACCCGACAATCTCGCGGACCGGATCGAGGTCGTGCGGCGCCGGGACGCCTTTGAAAGCGATAGCGAAGCCTTCGTCGCCAATTGGGCCAAGGACGAGGTCAAGCTTCGCAAGAAGATCATCGGGGCGCGGGAGAAACTTTCCTCAGTCTCGGTGCCCGATGTGACGCTCGAGCGCGCCGCCAAGCTCTGCATGGCGCTCGGCACCGACGGCTTGCGTGGCGAGCTGACCTTGATGCGCGCCGCACGAGCGCTCGCGGCACTCGAAGGCGCAAAGACCGTGACTGACGATCATCTGCGCCGGATCGCGCCTTCCGCTTTGCGTCATCGCTTGCGGCGCAATCCGCTCGATGATGCGGGCTCCTCGGTACGCGTCGACCGTGCGATATCAGAGGTCCTGGGATGACCGGCGCTGCCATCTGGTCCGATGCGGTGACGGCGTTGCAATTATTCGCCGTGGATCCGTCGGGAACCGGTGGCGTGTTGTTGAGATCACGCTCCGGACCGGTGCGGGATCGTTGGCTGGCCATGCTCCGTACGGCGTTGCCGCCATCCTGCAACGTGAAGCATCTGCCGCTCAACATCGCCGACGGCCGGCTTCTCGGTGGCCTCGATCTCAACGCGACGCTACTGGCTGGAAGGCCGGTTGCGGAACGCGGGCTGCTCGCAGAGGCGGATGGCGGTGTCCTCATTCTGGCGATGGCGGAGCGGCTGTCCGCAGCAACGACGGTCCATGTCACGGCCGCGATGGACGCCGGGGAGACCATCGTCGAGCGCGACGGCCTGTCGCTTCGGATGCCTGCGCGTTTCGGTGTGGTCGCCCTCGACGAAGGCGCTGACGATGAATTCACGTCGGCGTCTCTGCGCGATCGCCTGGCGGTCCACCTCGATCTCAACGCGATCGGCGTCCGTGACGCCGAGGAATTCGCGCTTGATACCAGGGAAATTTCGGCCGCACGCGCGAAGCTGCCAACCCTCAAGGCGGACGGTGCCCAGGTCGAGGCCCTCTGTACCGCGGCCACGGCGCTCGGGATCACCTCCTTGCGCGCGCCATTGCTGGCGCTGCGTATCGCCTGCGCCGCCGCCGCGCTCGCGGGTCATTCCAAAGTCGATCAGGGAGACCTTGCCTTGGCCGCGCGGTTGGTGCTGGCTCCCCGTGCCCTGGTGTTGCCGCCCGCAGATGAGGCGGCCCAGCCGGGGCAGCCACCACCGCCAATAGAAGATGAAGCTGACGAGTCCGGTGGCGAAGATCAAACCCCTGACATCGATCGCGCGCTTGACGAAATCATTCTGGCCGCGGCGCAGGCCGCAATCCCTCCGGACGTGCTTGCAGCCCTTCGTGCGGGATCTGCGCGACGATCGCGCAGTCGTTCCTCCGGCAAGGCCGGCGCATTGCAGAAATCCAACAAGCGTGGGCGTCCGGCCGGCGTGCTGAGCGGGGAATTGCGTGCCGGTGCCAAGCTCAGCGTGATCGAAACCTTGCGCGCGGCGGCACCATGGCAACCTCTACGGCGGCGTGAGATGACCGGAGCGGGCGCGCGATCGCTACCCCGGATTTTGATCCGTAAGGATGATTTCCGCATCTTGCGGTTCAGGCAGCGCACAGAAACGGTCACGATTTTCCTTGTCGATGCGTCCGGTTCCGCAGCATTGCATCGGCTGGCGGAGGCCAAGGGTGCGGTCGAGTTGCTTCTGGCGGATTGCTACATCCGGCGAGACCAGGTCGCGCTGATTTCGTTTCGCGGCAGTGCTGCGGAGTTGCTGCTGCCGCCGACCCGTTCGTTGGCGCGCGCTAAACGTGCTCTCGCAGGATTGCCGGGCGGCGGCGGGACACCGCTGGCTGCGGGGCTCGATGCGGCTTTCGTGTTGGCGGATTTGGTCCGCCGCAAGGGACAGACGCCGACCGTGATCGTCCTGACCGACGGCCGGGCCAACATTGCGCGCGATGGCGGGCAGGGGCGTCCGCGTGCCGAGGACGACGCGATGAGCGCGGCGCGGCAGTTGCGCGGGGCCGGTGTCGACATTGTTCTTGTCGATACGTCGCCGCGTCCGGGCATTTCAGGCGAAGCCATCGCCAAGGAGATGGGCGCACGCTATCTGCCGCTGCCGCACGCCGACGCCGCAACTTTGTCAAAAGCAGTGCTTGCCAGCGTCGGCTAAAACGATCCCTTGCAGGTCCGCACCCGCTTCCAATGTTCGACATGTGCGATCGGGGTCTGCGGTTGGATGCGTGGCCGAGATTGAAGATCAATTGGCCGCTTCCGAAATTTGCGGCGGATCGGCTGCAGCGTCACCTCGGCGGCGAGATCAGGCGTGAAGCAGAGATCGAGACAGCCGCCGGCTCTGGCGCGAACATAGCGGTATTTGGTCAAGTAACGGCTGGCCGGGCGCATCATCCAGAGCGGCGGAACTGGCTGCCGCCGGCCGGACAGCACTTCGGGGAAGAATTGGCGGGCGCAGCCCGTGTCAAGCGCCATTTCCGTTGCTGGTCGACAACTATGATTGTCAGTCCTGATCCACTGCTGTTACGGTCTTGGCCACGGCGAGATGCGATCGGGTTCGAAAAAGGGAGACTTTGAATGAGCGCAGCCGCCCGGGCAATAAATGCCGACGCGTCGCGTCGCGCGGAATTGCCCGCCCCGGTCTCCGGCCAGCGCCACGAGATCGGTAGTCCGGTCGGAAGGTTGACCTACTATTCGGCCGGTCCCGAACTTCCCGGCAATTTCCCGCCGCTGCTGTTGGTTCACAGCATCAATGCCGCGGCCTCAGCCTATGAAGTTAGACCCCTCTACGAACACTATCGCCGAAGCCGGACAGTCTACGCATTGGAGCTTCCCGGTTTCGGGCATTCCGAGCGAGGCAGGCGCGAATACACCGTGCGCATGATGACCGACGCCATTCTGATCGCAACGCGCGAAATCCAGAACGATCACGGCCGCGGTCCGATTGACGCATTGGCGGTGTCGCTGTCGTCGGAGTTTCTCGCCCGAGCCGTGAGCGAGATGCCGCTGGCGTTTCGCAGCTTGGCCCTGGTCAGCCCCACCGGCTTCACGAGCCTCGACAAGGCTACCAAATGGCGGGAAGGCACGCGAGGCAAGCGGTGGCTGCACGGGCTATTCGAGGTTCGCCTGTGGAGCGAAGGTTTTTTCCGGCTGCTGAGCAGCCGCCGCATCATTCGCTACTTCCTGAACAAGACCTGGGGCTCGACCAACATCGACGAGGGCTTGCTGGAATATGATTACCTGACCACACACCAACCGGGCGCACAGCACGCTCCGTACTATTTCGTCTCCGGGTTTCTGTTCAGCAAGGACATGCCCCGAATCTACAACTCGCTGACATTGCCGGTCTGGATGAGCCATGGCGTTCGCGGCGATTTCGTCGACTATGCCAACAAGACGCAAGTCGAGGGCCGTGCCAACTGGACCATTCGCGTGTTCTCGACCGGCGCGATGCCGCACTTCGAAGCCAAAGCCGAATTCATTGAGGCTTACGACGCGTTCCTCGCCGGCGTGCCGTCGGCATTGCCCGCGTAAGACACTGCCGTGTCCGGTCTCGTCTGGAGCCGCGATGGTACGGACTGGCCCAATCGGCATGCGAGTCTGTTCGTCGAAGCGGCCGGCATCCGCTGGCATGTGCAGCGAATGGGCGAGGGGCCATCGCTGCTCTTAATCCACGGCACCGGCGCCGCAACGCATTCCTGGCGCGGAGTGTTGCCGCTACTGGCCCAGCATTTCTCGGTGGTCGCGCTGGACTTGCCCGGACACGGATTTACGCAGACCCCGCCGTCACATCGCCTGTCGCTGCCCGGCATGGCCGCCGACATCGGAGCGCTGCTGCGCAAGCTGGAGGTCAGCCCGGAGATCGCGGTCGGTCATTCGGCAGGAGCAGCGATATCGGCTCGCATGTGTCTCGCCGGCCGCATGGCGCCGCGCCTGCTGATCGCCCTCAATGGCGCCTTTATGCCTTACGGCGGCATTGCCAATCATCTGTTCTCGCCATTAGCAAACCTGCTGGTGATGAATTCGTTGGTGCCACGAATGTTCGCCTGGCAGGCGTCTCATGCCGGCGCGGTCGAGCGCTTGATCGCCAATACCGGTTCGACAATCGATCAGCAGGGGATTGAGCTCTACCGCAAGCTGGTGCGGAATCCAGCGCATGTCGCGGCCGCGCTGCGGATGATGGCAAACTGGAAACTCGAGCCGCTGCTGCACGATCTGCCGCGGCTGACGACAGCGTTGGTCCTGGTGGCAGCCACCCATGATCGCTCGATATCGCCGGAGGTCGCACGACAGGTTCGCGAGATTCTTCCAGTTGCCGAGATCGAGCGACTGTCCGGTCTAGGTCATCTCGCGCACGAAGAAGAGCCGCGACGAATTGCAGAACTCATCTTGAAATACGCGCGTGTCTGCGCTGCCGAGCAAGCGGCGCAGGAAATGTAAGTCGGAATATACACTTTCCGGCTAGGCAACTGTCAATAAATAATTACAGTGGCCTCATGCTGGATTCAATCTCCGTCCGCCCAACGCCGCAACCTTCATCGCATCTGCAGCCGCATGCGGTGGTGATCGGCAGCGGCTTCGGCGGATTGGCAGCTGCGATCCGGCTCGGCGCAAAAGGCTATCGTGTCACCGTTCTTGAGAAACTCGATGCCCCCGGCGGCCGCGCCTATGTCTACACTCAGGACGGCTTCACCTTCGATGCCGGGCCGACCATCGTCACCGCGCCGTTTCTGTTCGAGGAACTGTGGAAGCTGTGCGGACGAAAGATGTCGGACGACGTGACGCTGGTGCCGGTCTCGCCGTTTTACCGGATCCGCTTTCAGGACGGTTCGCATTTCGACTATTCCGGCGATCCCGCCGCGATGCGCCGCGAGATCGCGCGATTCTCGCCTGGCGACGTCGACGGCTACGACGAGTACATGAGAGCCAGCGAGGAGATCTTCAAGGTCGGGTTCGAGAGGCTTGGTGACGTACCGTTCAGGAAATGGACGGATATGGCGAAGATCGCGCCTGAGATGCTGCGGCTGTCGAGCTATCGCAGTGTCTACTCGCTGGTTTCGAAATTCTTCCGGGACACTCGCCTGCGCGTCGTCTTCAGTTTTCATCCGCTGTTGATCGGTGGTAATCCTCTCACCGCGAGTTCGATTTACTGCCTGATCGCATTTCTGGAGCGGCGCTGGGGCGTGCATTTTGCGCTTGGCGGCACCGGGCGGCTGGTCGATGGGCTGGTCAAGTTGATCGAGGGGCAGGGCGGCAGGCTCCGCTGCAACCATGAGGTCCGCGAGATTGTCGTGAACAACGGCGTTGCGCGGGGCGTACGGTTGGCTTCGGGCGAGACCATTGCTGCCGATGTCGTCGTGTCCAACGCGGATTCCGCGTGGACGTATCGGCATCTGGTGCCTGCGTCGGCGCGGTCACGCTGGACTGACAGGCGCATCGAGCGAGCGCGTTATTCAATGAGCCTGTTCGTTTGGTATTTCGGCACACGTCGCAGATACGAGGGAGTGCCGCACCACACGATCCTGCTGGGCCCGCGCTACAAGCGATTGTTGACGGATATCTTCGATCGCAAGGTTCTGGCCGACGATTTCAGCCTGTATCTGCATCGCCCGACCGCGACCGACACTTCCCTCGCACCTGACGGCTGCGATGCGTTCTACGTGCTTTCGCCTGTCCCGCATCTGCAAAGTGGTACCGACTGGAGCTTGATAGCCGAAGAGTATCGCCAGGCGATTGCAGGCGAGCTCTCGAGGACTGTACTGCCCGGTCTTCAGAATGAGATCGTCAGCTCGCGGATGCTGACGCCGCAGGATTTCCAGGATCGGCTATCCTCGTTTCGTGGTGCAGCCTTCGGGCTGGAACCGATCCTCACGCAAAGCGCCTGGTTTCGCCCGCACAACAAGAGCGAAGATATCGAAAAGTTGTATCTGGTGGGCGCCGGTACGCATCCCGGCGCGGGCCTGCCCGGCGTGCTCTCGTCGGCGCGTGTTCTGGATGCCCTGGTGCCCGATGCCTCACATCTTGCAAGCCTGGTGACCGCATGACGACACGGCTCGATCCCATCGACATGGCTGCCTGCCGTGACCTGCTCAAAGGCGGTTCGCGGACCTTCAATGCGGCCTCGAAGGTGCTGCCGCGCCGGGTCGCTGATCCAGCCATTGCGCTCTATGCATTCTGTCGCTTGGCTGATGATGCCGTCGATCTCGGCAAAGACCGCGCCGCGGCAGTGGCGCGGCTGCGGGACCGGCTCGATCGCGCCTATCGAGAGCAGCCGATGGACCTCGCTGCTGATCGCCTGTTCGCCGATGTCGTCACGAAGTTCTGCATACCGCGCGAGCTGCCTGAAGCGCTGCTCGAAGGACTGGCGTGGGACGCAGAGGTCCGCCGCTATGAGACGTTGCAGGATCTCACTGCCTACGCAGCACGGGTTGCAGGCGCCGTCGGGGCGATGATGACGCTGGTGATGGGGCAGCGCGCGCCGGAGATCGTTGCGCGTGCCTGCGATCTCGGCGTTGCGATGCAGTTCACTAACATTGCCCGCGATGTCGGCGAAGATGCTCGCGCCGGCCGGCTCTATCTGCCGCAGTCGTGGCTGCGCGAGGCGGGGATCGACCCGGACATTTGGCTGCCGAATCCTTGCTTCACGCCTGATGTCGCGGCCATCGTGCAGCGGTTGCTCGATGCGGCCGATGTGTTCTATTCGCGCGCGACGCACGGCATCGCTAGTCTGCCGATCGGCTGCCGCCCCGGCATTTACGCCGCTCGCGCGCTCTATGCCGAAATCGGCCGCGAGCTAGAGCGGAGCGGGCTCGATTCCGTGTCGAGGCGTGCAGTCGTTTCGTCCCCACGCAAGCTCGCGGTTCTGGCGCGAACGCTGCTCTTGCCGCAAATGGAATGGGCGCCGGCGAGAGGGCTTGACGTCAGAACCGCCGATATTGAAGAGACCCGTTTCCTGGTGGACGCCGTGGCGGCAACGCCGCTACGCGCAAATGCCAGGCCGCGGTGGCGGCCGGTCGAGGACCGTGTGGTCTGGGTAATCGACCTGTTCGAACGCCTGGAACGCCGGGATCAGCTGCAGCGTTCGGGGTCGTTCCGGTAAGGCAAGGCAGATGCACGGGACCGACGCCATCAGGGACAACAACGACGGTCTCGCCGAACGGCGGCGTGCCGAAGCGAAAGTCTGGTTCGAATCGCTGCGCGACAGGATCTGCGCCGAGGTCGAGGTATTGGAGCGCGAAGCGCCGGCCGACCTGTTTCCGGGGGAGCCCGCCACCTTCACCTACAAGCCGTGGCAGCGCGCGACCGGCAGCGGCGGCGGTACCGGTGGTTTCCTCAGCGGTGGCAGGCTGTTCGAGAAGATCGGTATTCACACCTCGTCGGCCAACGGCACGCTTACCCCAGAGATGGCCAAAACGCTGCCGGGCGACGGCATTCAGCTCGACTACGTCTCCACCAGCATCAGCCTGATCATGCATCCGCGCAGTCCGCGGGTTCCGACGGTACACATGAATACACGTTTTCTGTCGACCGCAAAGGGGTGGTTCGGCGGCGGTGCGGATCTCACGCCGATGCTGGCGGAGCAGAGAAACCCGGATGCGCCTGATGCCGTGACGTTCCACGCAGCGATGAAGCAGGCCTGCGACGCTCATGATCCCGATTATTACGGCAAGTTCAAACCCTGGGCCGATACCTATTTCTTCCTGCCGCACCGCGGCGAGGCGCGCGGCGTCGGCGGCATCTTCTACGATCATCTCGACACTGGTGACTTCGAGAAGGATTTTGCATTCACGCGCGAAGTCGGACTTGCTTTGTTGGATGTCTATCCACGGATCGTGCGCCGGCGGATGATGGAACCGTGGACCGAGGCGGAGCGAGCGCAGCAGCTGGCCTGCCGTGGACTTTATGTCGAGTTCAATCTGCTCTACGACCGAGGCACCATGTTTGGCCTTCAGACCGGAGGCAACATCGAGACTATCCTGAGCTCCATGCCGCCATTGGTGAGCTGGGTTTAGCTTTCGGCTGAATTCTGTACGAAACGGTAGCTGCGGAGAGTTGCGCGGGGCGACATCATGGACAGCTATCTTGGTTTCATCGAGTTCTTCGTGGTGCTCATGTTCGCGGCGGCCTGGAGTATCCTCGAACTGGTGTGCCGGAGGCTCGACAGACAGAAGGAAGCCGAACGCGCGAAGCAGCAAAAGCCAACCGCGTCACCTTGACCAATTCGACCTCCGCACCCGCGGCATGCGAAATGGCAGCATGGCCTGGACGATCGGCATCTTGAAGCGATCGAGCGACAGGCTCTCGTGCATCAGCGTCACGGGCTCTCCGAGCATGCTCGCCGACACGACCGAGCGGGCATAGAACGGCGCATCTTCGAGGGTCTTGACGATCTTGGCAGCACTGTCGCTGCGCACGCTGCGGACGACGCGCCAGCCGGAACGCCTCAGGTCCATCGTTGGCGGCGGCTCGAAAGCCTGCATCCGTCCGTCACGATCGAACATCATCGCGAGGTCGACCCGGCTGCCGTCACGGCGCTCTGCTTCGTATAGGATCACCGTGCCGTCCTGCATCGCTCCGCGCGACCATTGCCAGTCGGCAAAACCCTGCTCCAGCGGCGCGTCGCCGTGGTTCATGTCGAAATAGCCGTCACCCTGCCAGTTAAGGCGGGGATGATCGAACCGCACCTGGACGCGCGCGCATGGCGCTATCGGCCACCACTGATGATTGCCGCTCTGATTGAGCGAGAAGGCCTGCTGCGTGATCGCGGTGGGTACCAGTCGGATGGTACCGCGCAGGCGTCCGGGAATCGGAACGGCAATTTCATCCACATCGATGCTTAGCGATCTGCCGTCCCAGGACAAATGGCTCGGACCGACCGTGAATGTGTCCGTCGTGCGGTTGACTGCGTCGCGTGATCGCTCCGTCATCGCCCAGCGATTGCCGCCGCTGCGATATACCGCGACATTGACGGCGCAATGATTGAGCGGATCGGCCGGTCCCTTGCGCCGCGCAAATGCGTAATAGGGTGAAAACACGCTGCCGATGAAAGCGATGATGGTGATGCCGTTCTGCCCGTCGTCGCTCAGCGCGTCGACATACCACCACGCATAGCCGTTTGCCGGAACGACCCGCGAGAACTCAGGTCCGCGAGCAGGCTGGCTGCTGCCGACCGTCCCGACAAGGCCGCCATCGGCACGCCCGGACCCGGATGCGTGCTCCCTCCCGCCAGGTACAGCCCCGGTATTTTCGTTCGTGCTCCCGGACGCTGGAAAGAGGCCGTCCATCCGTGCGAACTGCGGCCGTATAATGCGCCGCCGGTGGCCGGAAACATTCGGTTGAAATCCGCCGGCGTCGTCGCTTGCATCGCATCCGCTTGCGGCTGGAGTCGCAGGCCGCGTCGCTCCAGCATGCCAAATGTCCGCTGCGCGCATTGTGCCACCTCCATTGCATCGTAGGCATGCCGGTCGCCATTTGCGGGCGCGTTGACCAGCACCAGAAATCGCTCGGGACCGACCGGCGGGATGTCATCGTCGCGATCCTGGGCGCAGACATACACGGTCGGCTCGCGCGGGAGCCGGTCATGCGCGAAAATGTCGTCGAACTCGGCTGCATAATCGCCCGAGAAAAAGACGTTGTGCCGTTGCAGCGGAAAGCCATCCGCCTTTGCGACGGCGCTCCATGTCATGGCGGACAACGAACGGGCGCGGAGCGGGATCGCGGCTGCGGCGCGACGGACAGGATCTCCAAACATTCCATCCGCGAAGGCGCCGACATCAGTATTCATGATCACGGCGTCCGCAGCAATACGCTCGCCGCTTGCAAGCCTGACGCCACCGACGTGGCCGCCGGAGATCAGAACTTCGCTGACGTCCTCACCGTAGCGGATCGTCGCGCCAAAGGACCTTGCGCAATCGGCCAGCGCTTTGGCGAGTGCATGCATGCCGCCGTCGATGCTCCAGACGCCTTCGCGCTCGACATGCGCAACCAGCATCAGCGTTGCGGGCGCCAGATACGGCGACGATCCGCAATAGGTCGCGTACCGTCCAAACAATTGCCGCAGCCTTAGATCGACGAAATACTTTCCGAGCGCCGACCACATCGACGAAAACGGTTTGATCTGCGGCAATCGCATAAGCCCGCGAAGGCCGTCGGCGCCGATCAGTCCGCCCATGCTCGGCTGGGGAGCACGCAGGAACGGCTTCTCGAGAATCTCGTAGATGCGTTGGCTGTCCCGGCAAAAGGCACGATAGCCATCCGCTTCCACCGCGCCGGCAAAATCCCCGATTGCGTCGACTGTGCGCTCCTGATCGGCAAACAAGTCGAGCCGGGCATTCTCGTCCCACGCGTGTCTGGCGAGAATATCCAGCGGGCTCAAGCTGATGTGGTCCGCAAAATTCCGGTCGGCAGCCGCGAACAGTTCGTCGAACACCCAGCGCATCGTGAAGACGGTCGGACCGCTGTCAATCATCGAGGCGCCAACCGCGATCTGCCGCATCTTGCCGCCCGGCGCGGCGGCTCGTTCCAGGACAGTCACGTCGAGGCCGCGTGCTGCGAGCGCGAAGGCGGAGACCAGCCCGGCGACACCGCTGCCGACAACGACAACACAATCTCTGGGCATCTTGCACCGGCTCCGGCTTGTCGATTGACATGTGTCTATATTTATTTACACTCCAATCGACAAGTTAAATTGACATTCCTTGTGTCGAGCACGGGAGCCTGCCATGGACGTCACCAGCCGGATCGAACGGGCACTGAACGACGCGATTGATCAGGCCGAGCTTCCAGGTTGTCCGCCCCGGCTGGCGGCGGCCATGCGTTACGCCGTGTTTCCCCGCGGTGCGCGGGTGCGGCCGAGGCTCGTCCATAGCGTCGCAGCGGCGTGCGGTGAGGATCATCCAGCGGCTACTGACGCTGCCGGCGCGGCGCTCGAACTCCTGCATTGTGCCTCGCTCGTGCATGATGACCTACCCTGCTTCGACGCGGCCGAGACGCGGCGTGGCCGTCCATCGGTGCACAAGGCATTTGGCGAGCCGCTCGCGGTTCTCACTGGAGATGCGTTGATCGTGCTCGCGTTCCAGACGCTGGCGCGTCTTCAATGCACGCCGGAGCGGCTGGCGACGCTCACCCTGACGGTGGCCCGATCCGTCGGCGTGCCTTCAGGGATCGTCGCGGGGCAAGCCTGGGAATGCGAAGACAAGATCGATCTCGCACATTATCACCGCGCCAAGACCGGCGCGCTGTTCGCCGCGGCTACGGTCGCAGGCGCCGCGTCAGCCGGCGCCGATTGCGAGCCGTGGCGGATGGTCGGGGAAAAGCTCGGGGAGGCCTATCAGGTCGCCGACGATATTCGTGACGCGGCCTCGGACGAAGATGAGATCGGCAAGCCCGTCGGCCGCGACCTCGCGCTCGGGCGTCCCAGCGCGGTGATCGAACTCGGCCTCGATGGCGCGCTGTACCGCTTGCACGACCTCGTGCGTGGCGCCATCGATGCGATCCCGCCATGCCCCAATGGCGCCGAGCTGCGGTTGCTGATGCTCTCGGAAGCCAAGCGTTTGGTGCCGGCCAAGCTTGCCCAGTTCGCCGCGTAGCCACGATGGCCGCGATCGCGCATCGTGACGGTCGAGGCGAGACATCCAAGGCGCCGTCCGGTGCGGGTGTCGTCCCTTCAGGACACAGCGCGTCCCGGCCGTCGTTGCGTGATCGCATGCTCGCGTGGCGCGATTCGATCCTTTCCAACCAGTCTTTTCATCGGTTTGCCGGGAATTTTGCGCTGACGCGACCGATCGCGCGGCGTCGGGCAGGCGCGCTGTTCGATCTCTGTGCCGGTTTCGTGTATTCGCAGGTTCTGTTTGCTTGCGTCCGCCTGAAGCTGTTCGATCAAGTGGCAGATGGCCCGTTGAATTCGGCGGAGCTGGCATCGCGTGTGCCGCTGCCAGTCGACGCGACGTTGACGTTGCTCGATGCGGCGGTCTCGCTGCAATTGCTGCAGCGTCGCAGCGACGGCCGCTACGGTCTTGGTTCGCGCGGCGCGGCCCTCAGGGGCAATCCCGGCGTCGTTGCCATGATCGAGCATCATGCGATGCTGTACGACGACCTGAGGGATCCGATCGCGCTGCTGCGCGGTGACGCGGGCGCGGGGCAGCTCGCCGCCTATTGGCCTTACGCGGCGAATCGCAAGGCAGCCAATCTGCCGCGTCAAGCGATCGCACCCTACACGGCGTTGATGGCTGCGTCGCAGCCGATGATCTCGCAGCAGATACTGTCGGCTTATTCGTTTCGTCGACATCGCTGTCTGCTCGACGTGGGCGGCGGCGACGGATCGTTCATCGCCGCCGTTGCAGCCGAGACGCCCAGACTGCGCTGCGTGCTGTTCGATTTGCCTGCGGTGGCCGACCAGGCGAGCGAACGGTTTCGTGCCGAGGGATTGTCGTCGCGCGCGGTCGCGATCGGCGGGAGCTTTCTCGCTAACCGTCTTCCCGAGGGTGCCGATATCGTCTCGCTGGTGCGCGTGATCCACGATCACGACGACGCCGACGTCATGACGCTGCTTCGCGCGATTCACTTGTGCCTGCCAATCGGCGGCACGCTGCTGATTGCCGAGCCCATCTCCGGCGTTCGCGGCGCCGAGCCGATCGGCGATGCGTATTTCGCCTTTTATCTGCTCGCGATGGGCAGCGGCCGGCCCAGGACCTTCGCGCGGCTGCGAGACATGCTCACCGAGGCCGGCTTTTGCGAGATTGCGCTGCGGCCCGTGGCGATGCCCATGCTTGCGAGCGTGATCAGGGCGCGAAAAATCGAAATTGGCGTTAATCAAACTTGACAGTCACAAATGTAAGTCTAGCATGACAATCGCGGAGCCCTCTCAGCTTCCGCCAAGATCGGAGTGGAGCGATGGAGACCATCGCGGTGGTTCTCAAGCAGCCTGAGCAGATCGAGCTCGATCGGCTGGCTTTGACTGCTCCGACCGCCGACGATGTCGTCGTCGATGTCGACTGGAGCGGAGTCAGCACAGGCACCGAGCGGTTGCTGTGGTCTGGACGAATGCCCTCGTTCCCGGGGATGGGATATCCGCTGGTGCCAGGCTACGAGTCGGTTGGCCGCGTGGTTGAGGCAGGAAGTTCTACTGACCTCCATCCGGGTCAACGCGTCTTCGTGCCCGGCGCGAAATGTTTCGGCGAGGTCCGTGGCCTGTTTGGCGCCTCCGCGTCGCGGCTGGTGGTCGCAGCAAAACGCGTGGTGCCGCTCGATCAACATCTCGCTGAACGTGGAATTCTGCTAGCGCTGGCGGCGACGGCGTATCATGCCATCGCGACGCGGGGTGCCTCGGCACCGGACTGCATCGTCGGTCACGGCGTGCTGGGGCGACTGCTGGCGCGCATCTCCATCGCAGTTCGCAACGAGCCGCCGACCGTATGGGAGAAAAATCCGGCGCGCGTCGGCGGTGCCGTCGACTACGGTGTGATCGATCCCGAGCATGATACGCGGCGCGACTACAAGAGCATCTATGACGTGAGCGGCGACGCCAGCCTGCTCGATTCCCTGATTGGCCGCATCGCGCCGGGCGGCGAGATCGTGCTGGCTGGATTCTACAGCGAGCGGCTGTCCTTTGCGTTTCCGCCCGCGTTCATGCGCGAGGCGCGGCTTCGCGTTGCCGCGGAGTGGCAGCCCTCCGATCTCGTCGCGATCAAGGCCTTGGTCGAATCCGGACGGCTCTCGCTCGATGGCCTGATCTCCCACCACCACGATGCCCGGGATGCTTCCAACGCCTATCGCGTCGCGTTCGAAGAGTCGGCTTGCCTGAAAATGGTCCTGAACTGGAGTTCGCTCTCATGAATGTCGTGCCGAACATCAACATGAAGGACGCTCTGCGAGCGGAAGCGTCGATCGAGCCGGATGCGCCGGTGACGACGCCGGCGACCAAGGAAACCCAGATCATCGCGATCTACGGCAAGGGCGGAATCGGCAAGAGTTTTACGCTGGCCAATCTGTCCTACATGATGGCGCAGCAGGGCAAGAAAGTGCTGCTGATCGGCTGCGACCCGAAGAGCGACACCACGTCGCTGCTGTTCGGCGGTCGCGCCTGTCCGACCATCATCGAGACTTCGTCGAAGAAGAAGCTCGCCGGTGAGGAGGTCAAGATCGGCGACGTCTGCTTCAAGCGCGACGGCGTGTTCGCGATGGAGCTCGGCGGCCCCGAGGTCGGCCGCGGCTGTGGCGGCCGGGGTATCATCCACGGCTTCGAACTGCTGGAGAAGCTCGGTTTCCACGAGTGGGGATTCGATTACGTGCTGCTCGACTTCCTCGGCGACGTGGTGTGCGGCGGCTTTGGCCTGCCGATCGCGCGTGACATGTGCCAGAAGGTCATCGTCGTCGGCTCCAATGACCTCCAGTCGCTCTACGTCGCCAACAATGTCTGCTCGGCAGTCGAATATTTCCGCAAACTCGGCGGCAATGTGGGCGTTGCCGGCATGGTCATCAACAAGGACGACGGCACTGGCGAGGCGGCGGCATTTGCGCAGACGGTCGGCATTCCCGTCCTTGCGGCAATCCCGGCCGACGACGACATCCGCAAGAAGAGCGCGAATTACGAGATCATCGGCCTGCCGGGCGGGCAGTGGAGTTCCTTGTTCGAGGAGCTTGCCACCAATGTCGGCCTGGCGCCGCCGGTTCGCCCCACGCCGCTGACCCAGGACGGCTTGCTCGGCCTGTTCAAGGGCGAAGTGGTCGGTCGCGGCGTCGTACTCGAGCCTGCGACGATGGAAGACATGTGCGGAAAATCGGTGGTCGACAAGCCGTCCCTCGAAGTCGTCTACGATGCGGCGTGAGCGGCAGCATGACGCGGAGCGCAACATGAACGTCCTTCTGCCGCGATACGCCGGCGCGATATCCGAGTCTGTCGTGAATGAGCCCGTCGAGGTCGAGCTGGCCGCGACGGACGCTGTCGTTGCCCCGCCGACCCTCAACGCCGCGGCGACGAAAACCGACGGCCTGGGCTGTCATGCCGGCGCCGCCGAACTCAAGGCTGCCGCCAGCGCTGCGGGAAAGAGCGATATCCTCGACCGGTATGCCGCCGACTATCCCAAAGGCCCGCATGACCAGCCGCAAAGCATGTGCCCGGCGTTCGGTTCGCTCCGGGTCGGCCTGCGGATGCGGCGCACGGCGACGGTCCTGTCGGGTTCGGCATGTTGCGTCTACGGCCTGACCTTTACCTCACACTTTTACGGTGCGCGGCGCACCGTCGGCTATGTGCCTTTCAACTCCGAGACGCTCGTCACCGGGAAACTGTTCGAGGACATTCGCGAAGCCGTCTTCAAGCTCGCTGACCCCGCGCTATACGACACCATCATCATTACCAATCTCTGCGTGCCGACGGCGTCGGGCGTTCCGCTGGATCTGTTGCCGGATGAAATCAACGGCGTCCGAATCATTGGCATCGACGTGCCTGGTTTCGGTGTGCCGACCCATGCCGAGGCAAAGGATGTGCTGGCGGCAGCGATGCTCGAATATGCCCGCAAGGAAGTGGAGCAGGGGCCGGTGCAGGCGCCGCGCGGCGGCAAGAGCGAACGGCCGACAGTCACGCTGGTCGGCGAAATGTTCCCCGCCGATCCGGTCGGCATCGGCATGATGCTGGAGCCGCTCGGTCTCGCGGCCGGTCCGGTGGTGCCGACGCGCGAGTGGCGCGAGCTCTATGCCGCGCTGGACGGCTCCGTGATTGCAGCGATCCATCCGTTCTACACCGCGAGCTTCCGCCAGTTCGAACTGGCCGGACGCAAGATCGTTGGTTCCGCCCCGGTCGGACATGATGGCACCGAAGCCTGGCTTGAATCCATCGGCACGGCTTGCAACGTCGCGCGCGATAAGATCGACGCCGCCAAGAACCGCTTCCTGCCGATGATCAAAACTGCACTCGCGGCGAAGCCGATCGACGCGCGGATCACTGTCTCAGGTTATGAGGGTTCCGAACTGCTCGTCGCGCGGCTCCTTATCGAGAGCGGCGCGCGCGTGCCGTATGTCGGAACCGCCTGCCCAAGAACGCAATGGTCTGATGCCGACCGCGAATGGCTGGAATCCAGGGGCGCACGAGTCCAGTATCGCGCATCGCTCGAAATGGACCTCGCGGCTGTCGGCGAGTTCAAACCCGATCTGGCCATTGGCACCACGCCCATCGTCCAGAAGGCCAAACAGCTCGCGATCCCGGCTCTGTATTTCACCAACCTGATTTCGGCGCGTCCGTTGTTCGGCGTTGCGGGTGCCGGATCTCTCGCGCAGGTCGTCAACGCGGCGCTCGCGAACCAGAGCCGCTTCGACGAGATGAAGGAATTCTTCGGCGATGTCGGCGAGGGCCACGCGGCCGGCATCTGGGAGGATACGCCGAACGAAAACGTGGCATTCCGGGAAAAATACAGGAAACAGATCGAAGCCCAGGCCAAGAAGCGCAAAGCCGAGGAGATGATCTGATGCTCGTCCTGGATCATGATCGCGCGGGTGGTTACTGGGGAGCTGTCTATGCCTTCACCGCAGTGAAGGGCATGCAGGTCATCATCGATGGACCGGTCGGTTGCGAGAATCTGCCGGTCACATCGGTGCTGAATTATACCGACGCTTTGCCGCCGCACGAGCTACCAATTGTGGTGACGGGCCTCGGCGAAGAAGAGCTCGGACAGACCGGTACCGAAGGCGCGATGAAACGCGCCCACCGCGTGCTCGATCCCTATCTGCCGGCCGTCGTCGTCACCGGTTCGATCGCGGAAATGATCGGCGGCGGCGTGACCCCGGAGGGAACAAACATCAAGCGTTTCCTGCCGCGCACCATCGACGAGGATCAGTGGCAGAGCGCCGACCGCGCCATCGTTTGGCTCTGGAAGGAATACGGGGTCAAGAAGATCCCCGAACGCAAGCCACGTGCCGAGGGCGTCAAGCCGCGCGTTAATATCATCGGGCCGATCTATGGCACTTTCAACATGCCGTCCGATCTTGCCGAAATCCGCCGGTTGATCGAGGGTATCGGCGCCGACATCAACATGGTGTTTCCGCTTGGCAGTCACCTCGCCGACATTCCTAAGCTGGTGAATGCTGACGTCAACGTCTGCATGTACCGCGAGTTCGGCCGCATGCTGTGCGAGGCGCTGGAGCGTCCCTATCTGCAGGCGCCGATTGGCCTTCACTCCACCACCAGATTCCTGCGCAAGCTCGGCGAAATGCTGGGCCTCGATCCCGAGCCATTCATCGCGCGCGAGAAGCACACCACCATCAAGCCGCTTTGGGATCTGTGGCGATCGGTGACCCAGGACTTTTTCGGCACGGCCAGCTTCGCCATTGTCGCCAACGAGACCTATGCACGCGGCGTCAGGAATTTCCTGGAAAGAGAGATGGGCCTGCCATGCACCTTCTCCTTCTCGCGGAAAGCGGGCGTCAAGCCGGACAACGATGCCGTACGATCTGCCGTGCGCGAGAAGCCGCCGCTGATCCTGTTCGGCAGCTACAACGAGCGCATGTACCTGGCCGAGGCAGGTGGCCGGGCGATCTATGTGCCGGCGTCGTTCCCGGGCGCGGTGATTCGCCGCCACACCGGCACGCCGTTCATGGGCTATTCGGGCGCGACCTACCTCGTTCAGGAGGTCTGCAACGCTCTGTTCGACGCGTTGTTCAATATCCTGCCTTTGGCGGCCGATCTCGATCGCGTCGACCCGACGCCAGCCCGGCTGCACGAGGAAATTCTCTGGAGCGACGAGGCCAAAGCGCTCCTCGACGAGGTGCTGGAGGCCCATCCCGTACTGGTGCGCATCTCGGCGGCCAAGCGCCTGCGCGATGCCGCCGAGAGCGGTGTGCGCCAGGCCGGTGAAGCGCGCGTCACCACGGAGTTCGTGAACAGGGCTCGCGCGGTGCTGATGAGTGGAGCGCCAGCATGAGAATTATCGAAGCCGGTTTGTTTCCGGTGATTCCGTATCTGCACCTGAAAGACGATATGCGGGAGGTGATGTCGATGTCCGATTATGCTTATGGCGATCGAGCGAAAGCGCACGGCGAGAACAAGACTATCGAATCCCACGCGGTATTTGGCGCCTGCTACGTGGCCTTTCTGTTGCGGGCTGCGCTCTCGCGGCTGACACCCTGGCGCAAGCGAGCGGTCTTCGACCATTCCAGGAATCGCGAATCGATCTTCGCGGAGGCCCGCAGTGCTGCCGGCACGATCGTGACCTCATCGTTCATGGGACTGTAACCGGGATTCCGTCCGGCCGGTTGCCGGGCGGATAACTGCCGTATCGATGGATTCGGCAATCGCTGTCGCCCACGCTCGGGCGGCGAACGGCCGCAAGGCCATCACTAGGAGGATACCAAATGAAGGACGGTTCCTTATCGGGGCTATCCGAAGCTGAAGCCAAGGAATTCCATTCGATATTCATGACGAGCTTCCTGCTCTTCACGGCTGTCGCGGTGGTTGCCCATATCCTCGCCTGGATGTGGCGTCCCTGGTTGCCCGGCCCGGGCGGCTACAAGACGACGGCGGTGGATAGCATTCAGCACGTCGCCAGCGTCGCCCTTTCGTACCTGACATAAAGGGAGGCAATCATGTGGCGAATTTGGCTTCTGTTCGATCCGCGCCGTGCCTTGGTCGCGCTCTTCACGTTCCTGTTCGGACTGGCGATCGTGATCCACTTCATCCTGCTGTCGACCGACCGGTTCAATTGGCTGGACGGGCCTCGCAAGGCGAAGACGTCAGAGATCACTCTGCCGTACACACCACCAAGCATGCCGTCCTGATGGCATGACGAAATGCGTACCGGAACGGACGAGGCAGGATCGAGCGGCCCGTCTCGTCCGCTTCCGGTAGCGACCCGGGGATGATGGTCACGCTGGTTTTCGCAGGCGGAGGAACGAACGATGGCAATGCTCAGCTTTGAAAGAAAATATCGCGTGCGTGGCGGAACGCTCATCGGTGGCGACCTGTTCGACTTCTGGGTCGGTCCGTTCTACGTCGGATTCTTCGGGGTGACGACGGTGTTCTTCTCGTTCGTCGGCATCGCGATGATCCTCTGGAACACTGCGCTCGGACCCACCTGGAATCTCTGGCAAATCAGCGTCAATCCGCCGGATGTAAAATACGGCTTGTCGTTCGCGCCGCTGCAGGAGGGAGGGATCTGGCAAATCGTCACGATCTGCGCACTCGGCGCCTTCGTGTCATGGGCGCTTCGGGAGGTCGAGATCTGCCGAAAGCTCGGGATCGGCTATCACGTACCGTTCGCCTTCGGCTTCGCGATCTTAGCCTATTTCACCCTGGTGGTGATCCGGCCGGTCTTGATGGGATCGTGGAGCTACGGCTTCCCCTACGGCATCATCACCCATCTCGATTGGGTGTCGAACACCGGCTACCAATACGGGAACTTCCACTACAATCCCGCGCACATGATTGCCATCACGTTCTTCTTCACGACGTGCTTGGCGCTGGCCCTGCACGGCGGTCTGATCCTGTCGTCGACCAATCCCGACAAGGGGGAGGCTGTGAAAACGCCCGAGCATGAGAACACGATGTTCCGGGATCTGATCGGCTATTCCGTCGGCACCATCGGCATCCATCGCCTCGGACTGTTCATCGCGCTCTCCGCGGTGTTCTTCAGCGCGGTCTGCATTGTGATCAGCGGGCCGTTATGGTCGGAAGGCGATGCCTGGTCGGAGTGGTGGAACTGGTGGCGTAATCTTCCGATCTGGTCCTCCAACTAATTCGGTCATCAGAGAGAGTCCTGAGCCATGGCCCAATATCAGAACTTCTTCACGCAGGTGCAGGTGCGCAGCACTATCTACCCCGGCATTCCGATTCAGCCGGGAATATGGGTTCGTACCAGTGAGGGCCGGTTCAACTACTGGCTCGGAAAGATCGGCGACGCCCAGGTCGGACCGTTCTATCTCGGATTTCTCGGACTCGCCTCCATCGCCTGCGGCATCGTTGCGATCGAGATCATCGGTCTCAACATGCTTGCATCGGTGAACTGGAGCCCGATCGAATTCGTCAGGCAGTTGCCATGGCTGTCGCTGGAGCCGCCGAAGCCTGAATACGGCATCAGCTTTCCGCCATTGCAGGAAGGCGGCTGGTGGCTGATGGCCGGCTTCTTCCTCACCACCTCGATCCTGTTATGGTGGGGGCGCACGTACCGTCGGGCCCGCGCGCTCGGCATGGGCACGCACGTGTCATGGGCCTTCGCGTCCGCGATCTGGCTCTATTTGGTGCTCGGCTTCATTCGGCCGCTGCTGATGGGTCACTTCAGCGAGGCCGTTCCGTTCGGGATCTTCCCGCATCTCGACTGGACCAACAATTTCTCGATCACCCACGGCAACCTCTTCTACAATCCGTTTCACATGCTCTCGATCGCCTTCCTGTATGGCTCGGCCCTGCTGTTCGCGATGCACGGCGCAACGATCCTGGCGGTCAGCCGCTATGGCGGCGAGCGCGAGATCGAGCAGATCGTCGACAGAGGCACGGCGCTCGAGCGGGCGGCCTTGTTCTGGCGCTGGACCATGGGCTTCAACGCGACGGCGGAATCTATCCACCGCTGGGCCTGGTGGTTTGCGGTGCTCTGCCCGCTCACGGGCGGCATCGGGATCCTGCTTTCCGGTACCGTCGTCGACAACTGGTTCGACTGGGGCGTCAAGCACGGCCTGGCACTGCCGCGATAATTCATTTGAAGATATGGCGCGCGCCGGATTGCAACATGCCGCTGCGGCGCGCGCACGCTTTCATCGTCTTCCCGGCTCGGCTGTCCGAGACGACGCGACGGCGTACGGCCTGATCCGGGCTTCGTGCGTTGGTCGTCCGCCAACAAAAACCGGGTTCGAGGAACGCTAGGTGAGATATCACGGGTTGTTGGAGGATATTTGCCCTGGTTCAGGTGTTCAAATCTCCGAAGGAGTCGCTGGGGAATCTCGGCGCATTGCCAGCCGCGAACCTGATCGCGGCAGCCAGCGACGTCGCTGTAATCATCGACGGCGAGGGGATCATTCGCGATGTCGCCTTCAACAAGGAAGACCTGTCGCTCGAGCTCGACGCCCACGGCCGCTGGCTGGGTTCGAAGCTCGCCGACATCGTGACCTCCGAAACCAGTCGCAAAGCGAGAGAATTGCTCCAGGACGCGGTGAGCCGAAAGTCCTCGATCTGGCGTCAGGTGAACCATCCGTCGCCCGGAGGCGCGGATATTCCGGTGCTGTATTCGGCTGTCAACATTGGACGCAACGATCGATTTGTCGTGGTCGGTCGCGATCTGCGTCCGCTGGCAGCGATGCAGCAGCGGCTCGTCAACGCCCAGCAATCGATGGAGCGCGACTATGCCCGGCTGCGCCAAGCCGAAACGCGCTATCGCCTGCTATTCCAGGTCTCGTCGGAGGCGGTCATGATCGTTGATGCCTCCAACAATGCCATTCTTGAGATCAATCCAGCCGCGCTGGCGCTGTTCGACGAGAGCGCACCGCAGGTTCTGAAATCGAACCTCGCCTCACATTTCGCTTCGGCGGATGCCGAGACGGTTCAAACCCTGCTGTCCAATGTTCGCGCCACCGGTCGTGACGGCAACGTCCGTGCCCGGCTTGCGATGGGAGACCGGGAGTGCTTTGTCGCCGTGTCCCAGTTCCGGCAGGAGAACGCGACCTTGTTTCTGGTCCGCCTGTCGTCGCAGCAGACGCCGGCGGAAGCCGACGCGCTGAAGGCGACATCGAGCTTGCTGGAGTATTTCGACGCCGCGCCCGACGCGTTGGTCATCACCGGGCATGACGGCCGTATCGTCAAGGTGAACCCGGCTTTTACTGAGATGGCGCAGCTCAGCAGCGCTGAGCAGGCACGCGGGGAGTCGCTGGATCGCTGGCTCGGCCGTGCCGGTGTCGACTTTGCGGTGGCGTTCGCCAATCTTCGCCAGACCGGCTCGATCAAGCTGTTCTCGACCTCGCTGCGCGGCGAACATGGCGCCACCACGGATGTCGAGGTCTCAGCGGCGTCTCTGGTCCACGAGGACCGCAAGCAGGGTTTCGGCTTCGCAATCCGCAATGTCGAGAAGCGCCTTTCGGCATCGCCGTCCTCGGCTCGCGAACTCCCGCGCTCCGTTGCCCAACTCACCGAACAGATCGGCCGTGTTCCGCTGCGCGATCTCGTGCGCGAGGCGACCGATGTCATCGAAAAATTGTCGATCGAGGCCGCACTGGAACTGACTGGCGACAACCGTGCATCGGCCGCGGAAATGCTCGGACTCAGCCGTCAGAGTTTATACGTCAAGCTCCGGCGCTTCGGGCTCGCGGAGCACGCAGGTGATGGGGAGGTCGAAGATGACTAGTGCCGTTGTCAGTCGTCCCGCATCGTCGGTCGTTCTCGAACTGCTGAAGCCGATCACCTGGTTTCCGCCGATGTGGGCCCTGGGATGCGGGATCGTGTCGTCCGGCGTTTCGCCGGGCCACCGTTGGCCGATGATCATCGCTGGTGTGCTGCTGGCGGGACCGATGGTCTGCGGCACCAGCCAAGCCGTGAACGACTGGTATGACAGGCATGTCGATGCCATAAACGAGCCCGGCCGGCCGATTCCGTCGGGACGAATTCCCGGCCGCTGGGGTCTCTACATCGCGATCCTTTGGACGGCGCTGTCACTGTTGCTTGCGACGGTGCTCGGTACCTGGGGCTTTGTTGCCGCCATCGTCGGCCTCGTGCTGGCCTGGGCCTATAGCGCGCCGCCGATCCGCCTCAAGCAGAACGGCTGGTGGGGCAATGCGGCATGTGGGCTCTGTTATGAAGGCCTGCCCTGGTTCACGGGTGCTGCGGTGATGAGCGCATCCGCGCCCGACTGGAACATCGTCTTGATCGCGCTGCTCTACAGTATCGGTGCCCACGGCATCATGACGCTCAACGACTTCAAGTCGGTCGAAGGCGACAAGCGGATGGGGATCGATTCGCTGCCGGTGCTGCTTGGCGTCGACAATGCCGCGCGGTTTGCCTGCGTCGTGATGGCAGCGCCCCAGGTGGCGGTCGTGGCACTGCTACTGGCATGGCAGCGTCCGTTTTATGCGGCGGCGGTAGCGGTCCTGTTGCTCACGCAATTGCTTCTGATGGTGCATTTTCTGAAGAGCCCGCGCCAGCGCGCCCCTTGGTACAACGGCACCGGGATCAGCTGCTATGTCGTCGGCATGCTCGTCAGCGCCTTCGCGCTGGCCGCGATGAAAGCGGGCTGACCATGAACAGCCGGGTTCTTTCATGGTTGGGCATCATTAGGCTCGGTCTGGTTCAGACCGGTCTCGGTGCGATCGTGGTCTTGACGACGTCGACGCTCAACAGGGTCATGGTGGTGGAACTGGCGATGCCGGCTATGCTGCCTGGCGCTCTCGTCGCCGTTCACTATGCCTTCCAGGCCTTCCGGCCGGCCTGGGGCCACGGCTCGGATCTCGGGGCCCGCCGAACGCCGTGGATCGTCGGCGGCATGGCGGTGCTGGCAACCGGCGGATTGATGGCGGCGGTGGCGACGGCCTGGATGACGACGCATCCGCTGTTCGGCATCGCGCTTGCGGTGGCCGCCTTCTGCCTGATCGGCGTCGGGGTCGGCGCCGCCGGAACGTCGCTGCTGGTGTTGCTTGCGAAGCGCACCGACGACAGCCGCCGTGCGGCGGCCGCGACCATCGTCTGGGTGATGATGATTGCGGGCTTTATCGTGACCACGGGTTTGGCGGGCCATTTGCTCGATCCTTTTTCCCCGATGAGACTGATCGTCGTATCGGGATCGGTATCCGTGGCGGCGATGGTTCTCACGGTCATCGGCGTATGGGGCGTCGAACGAGAGCAGGTAACCAACGCCCAACGCGTCTCGAAGCGGACGACGCGAGAAGCGTCGTTCCGCGAAGCCTTCCTAGAAGTCTGGAACGAACCAAGGTCGCGGCGGTTCGCCGTCTTCGTTTTTGTCTCGATGCTCGCGTATAGCGCGCAGGATCTGATCCTCGAGCCGTTCGCTGGCGCGGTGTTCGGCTTCACGCCCGGCGAGACGACGAAGCTTTCGGGTGTGCAGCATGCGGGAACGTTGATCGGCATGGCCTTGGTGCCGTTGATCGGCGCCATCTATCCACGATCGCGCGGAAACCTGCAGATATGGACCATCGGGGGATGCCTCTCCTCGGCAATCGCGCTGCTGTGTTTGGCGGCAGCGGCGGTCGTTGGGCCGTCCTGGCCGTTGCGCGAGACCGTGTTCATGCTCGGCGTCACCAATGGGGCCTACGCCGTGGCTGCGATCGGCTCGATGATGGCGCTGGTTGGAGCGGGCGATGAGAAGCGCGAAGGCGTGCGCATGGGTCTGTGGGGCGCAGCACAGGCGTTCGCGTTTGGAATCGGTGGATTCCTGGGAACGCTGGCCAGCGACATCGCGCGCTACGTCCTGACGTCGGTGGAGTCGTCTTATTCCGCGGTGTTCGCATCGGAAGCGGGATTGTTCGTCGTTGCCGCCGTGATGGCCGTCTGGGTTCATCGTGCTCCGGCAAAGGACGCGATGCAGCAGCGCCTTTTGGATCCGCCGGTAGCCGCTATCGCAGAAGGAGCGCGGTCATGAGCAGTTCGGAAATTTTCGATGTCGTGGTGATCGGCGGCGGGCCGTCCGGCGCGACGGCCGCGCACGATCTTGCAAAGCTCGGGCGGAGCGTGTTGTTGCTCGACCGTGCCGGGCGCATCAAGCCTTGCGGTGGTGCGATCCCGCCGCGGCTGATCCGCGACTTTGACATCCCCGATCACCTGTTGGTCGCGCACGTCAACTCCGCCCGAATGGTGTCGCCCTCGAACCAGCAGGTGGACATGCCGATCGACGGCGGCTTCGTCGGCATGGTCGACCGCGATGTCTTTGACGAATGGCTACGGACCCGTGCCGCCGAGGCTGGCGCGAAGCGGAGGACTGGCCTGTTCAAGCGCTTCGAACGCGACGAAACCGGCACCACCGTTGTCTATTTTGAGGCACGCTCCGCCGACGGGATCGTGGCGGAAAAGACCGTTCGAGCCCGCGCGCTGATCGGCGCCGATGGCGCCTTGTCGGCCGTCGCACGGCAGTGTCTGCCCGGTGCGGACCGGCTGCCTTACGTGTTCGCCTATCATGAGATCGTCCGCGCTCCGCCGCCGGCGTCCAGCTTCGACGGTACGCGTTGCGACGTCTATTACCGCGGCACTGTGTCTCCCGACTTCTACGGTTGGGTCTTCCCGCATGGCGACACCGTCAGCGTCGGCACTGGGTCTGCCCGCAAGGGATTTTCACTGCGGGAGTCGGTTGGCAGCTTGCGAGACGCTGCAGGGCTTGGAACATCCGAGACGATTCGCCGCGAAGGAGCCCCGATCCCGCTGCACCCGCTGCCGCGATGGGATGATGGGCACAGCGTGCTGCTCGCCGGCGATGCAGCGGGAGTCGTTGCTCCTGCGTCGGGCGAGGGCATTTACTACGCGATGATCGGCGGACGGTTGTCGGCGGAAGCCGTCGACGAGTTTCTGGAGACCGGGAACGCCAAGGCCTTGCGCAACGCGCGAAAGCGCTTCGTGCGGCTGCACGGCGTGGTGTTCTGGATTCTCGGCGTGATGCAGTGGTACTGGTACTCCAACGATCGCCGCCGCGAACGCTTCGTCAGCATCTGCCGCGACCGCGACGTCCAGAAGCTGACGTGGGATGCCTACATGAACAAGGAACTTGTTCGCGCCAAGCCGGTCGCCCATGTGCGCATATTCTTCAAGAACCTTGCCCACATGGCAGGGCTGGCATCGGCGTAATGGCCACGCGCGGCAGTTTCTGGAAGCCTGTCGCGATCGCGGCTTCCGTTGCGGTCTTTATTGCCGCGTTGGGCGGCACGTTGACCGACACCGGGATCTGGTATCAGAGCCTCATCAAGCCGTCTTGGCAGCCACCGGATTGGCTGTTCGGTCCCGCCTGGACCTTGATCTTCGCGCTGGCGACGGCCTCGGCAGTCTATGCCTGGCGCAACGCCGGGAGCCCCGCCCAGCGGGAATGGGTGATCGTGCTGTTTGCCCTGAACGGATTTCTCAACGTGCTGTGGAGCACATTGTTCTTTGCGCTGAAACGTCCGGATTGGGCGCTGATCGAGGTGGTGTTCCTGTGGCTCTCGATCCTGTTGCCGATCATCGTGTTTTGGCGCTTCGCAAGGCTCGCGAGTCTTTATCTGGTGCCTTATCTGTTGTGGGTGTCGTTCGCCGCATTTCTCAACCTTACGGTCGTTCGCCTCAATGCACCTTTCGCGTGACGAACGGTTGCTAGGATCGGATGTCCGTGTGATCTTCTGGCATGGCTGACCTGTTTGCGAGTGGACGCCTCGTCGATTTCATTCTCGTCGTGGTCTTTCTCGAGGCTACGGCCTTGTTGGTATATTGGTCGCGTGTCCGACGAGGCGTCTCGCCACGCGATCTCCTACCTAATCTGTGCGCCGGCTTGTTCCTTCTGCTCGCTCTGCGCGCAACCCTTGCCGACAGCGGCTGGATGTTGGCGAGCTTCTTCCTCGCGGCGGCCGGACTTGCACATCTGACCGACGTCTCCCGGCGGTGGCGCAACTAGCCACCGCACAGGTCCTCCACCGACCGACTATTTCTTCTCAGAGAACTTGTTGATGTAGGCGATGACGTCCTTGCGCTGCTGCTCGTCGGTAAGCTTGAACGCCATCTTGGTCGAGCCCGTTGCGAGATCCGCCTTGCCCTTGTCGGTCAGGAATTTCTTCAGAAATGCGTTCGGATCGGGCAAGTACTGCATGATCAGTTCGTCGGACCAAACCAATCCGTTCTCGCCTGCGGCCTTATTCAATGCAGAATACGCGAAGCCTGGCGCCGTTCCCGATTGCCGGCCGATGACGCCGGTCAAGACCGGTCCGACCAGGTTCTTGGCGTCCGGCCCGATGCGGTGGCAGGTCATGCACTGCTTGAAAATCTGCTCACCCTTGGCCGCGTCCTGCGCCAGGGCTGCGCTGCTCGAAAAAACAATGCCTGCTGCGACGTAAGCAAAAACTGCAGATTTCACCGGCACGTTGCTCTCCCTAGCTTCTGTTTGGGCTCGATTTGAGTGTTAGGATATATTGACAGTTATAAATATCAATCAATGTTGTCGGTTCCTGACGTTTCTTTTGAGCTTCGTCAAACTGTTCGCGCTGGATCGTGTTAACTGGACGCTCGACGGCGAGCTTTTCGCTAGGATCTGTGCGGCCAGTGTCATGCAAATGTGACAACTAAAACCTTCAAAACAAAGGTGTTTCTTGACTTGGCGCTGGATTTTGCGCATTCCTAGAGTTCAAGACCCTTGGTTTCGTGTTCCGCGTGTCAGGCAACGTTGGCATGTGGCGTGCATCGGTCCGACTGCCGTTGTTTCGACAGCTTCACGCTTCCGCAGAGATTGATCGGCAGATAACAGAATGGCCGCATTACCGACCGTACAGCCCGACATCACCCTCCTGCTGGACATGGAGGGGGTGATCCGCGAGGCGACGCTGTCTCCGTCGATGAGCGGCGAGAGCGTCGACGGATGGCTCGGCCGCCCCTGGGTCGAAGTTGCCGGCGACATGGGCGGCGAGAAGGTCAAGAGGATGGTCGATGACGCGCGTGTCACCGGCATCTCGGCGTTCCGCCAGATCAACCAGCGCTTTCCGAGCGGTCTCGAAATTCCGATGGAATTCACGACGGTGCTGCTGGGTGGCCGCGCCGGGATGCTTGCTATCGGCAAGAACCTGCAGGCCGTCGCCGAGCTTCAGTCGCGCCTGATCGCGGCTCAGCAGACGATGGAGCGCGACTATTGGAAGCTGCGCGAAATCGAGACCCGCTACCGTCTGGTCTTCGACGCGTCCAACGAAGCCGTCTTGATCGTGTCGGCCGCCAACCTGCGAATCCTGGAAGCCAACCGTACTGCGATCGAGGCGCTGAATTCGCCGCGTCGCCGCAACGAGGACATCGCGGGACGTGAGCTGCTGCATGACATCGCCGCTGAAGACCGCGATGCGGTTCGCGAAGTGCTTGCGCGCATCCGCGAGCGTGGCAAAGCGCTGAGCATCCTTGTGCATCTTGGTCCTGACGCCAAACCCTGGATGCTGCGGGGGTCGCTGATGACGGCGGAACCCGGCCACGTGTTTCTGCTGCAGTTCACTGCAGCGACCGACCTGTCGGCTTCGAAGGAGAAGGGGCAGCCCTCGACCATCGAGGAGTTGGTCGAGCATTTGCCAGACGGGTTCGTGGCGCTCGATGAAGCCGGGATCATTCGCCATGCCAATCAGGCCTTCCTCGATCTGGTGCAACTCGGCTCGAGGGCGTCCGCAATCGGGGAATCGCTCGGCCGCTGGCTTTGGCAGCCGGGTGCCGATCTGAATGCACTTCTTTCGAATCTCCAGCGGCACAAGACGGTGCGGTTGTTCACGACGTCGGTCCGCGGTGAACTCGGCACGGAAACAGAGGTCGAGATCTCGGCCGGAACCGGGGAGGGCGCGCCCGGTCAGATCGGCGTTTTGCTGCGCAACGTAGCCCGTCGCCTGCCGTCGGGTAGCGAGAGCGATTTTCTGCGTACCGCGCTGGGCTCGATGAGCGAGCAGATCGGTAAGTCGTCGCTGCGCCAGCTCGTCAAGAATACGGTTGGCGTGGTCGAACAGCACTACGTGAAGCAGGCGCTCGAGCTTGCGGGTGGCAACCGGACGGCGACCGCCGAACTTCTGGGATTGAGCCGCCAGAGCCTTTATGCAAAGCTCAACCGTTACGGCCTGGATGATAAAGAGCCGGACGCCGAGGAAACCCCAGAGGACTGAGTTGGCGCTGCATTCGCTCGCTACACCAGCATTCGGAAAAGCCGACCTTTCGAACTGCGAACGGGAAGAGATCCATCTCGCGGGCTCGATTCAGCCCCACGGCGCCCTTTTGGTCGTCAGCGAGCCCGATCACCGTGTCGTTCAGGCCAGCGCCAATGCCGCGACCTTTCTCAATTTGAAGCAGGTCGACGGCATGGCGCTCGCCGAGCTCGATGGCGACCTGCTGGTCCGAATTCTCCCGCATCTCGACCCGACCGCCCAGGGAATGCCGATCGCGGTGCGCTGCAGGATCGGAAGCCCCGGCGCCGAATATGACGGGCTTTTGCATCGTCCGCCCGAAGGAGGGTTGGTCATCGAGTTGGAGCGGGCCGGGCCGTCGGTCGATTTCACCAGGCACATAGCCAAGGCGCTCGAGAAGATTCGCACTGCGTCCTCGATCCGCGCTTTATGCGAAGAGGCCGCGACCCTGTTTCAGGATCGTACCGGCTATGACCGCGTCATGGTCTATCGTTTTGACGATGAGGGACACGGCGAAGTGTTTTCTGAGCGCCGCAAGCCGGAGCTTGAGGCGTATCTGGGCAATCGCTACCCTTCGACCGATATTCCGCAGATGGCGCGGCGGCTCTATGAGCGCACACGAGTCCGCGTGCTTGTGGATGTGAACTATGAGCCCGTCCCGCTGCAGCCCCGGCTCTCGCCGATTACGGGGCGGGATCTGGACATGTCGCTCTGCTTCCTGCGCAGCATGTCTCCGATTCATCTTCAGTATCTGAAGAACATGGGCGTAGGCGCTACCCTGGTGATTTCTCTGGTGGTCGGCGGAAAGCTGTGGGGCCTCGTAGCCTGTCACCATTACGAGCCGCGCTTCATCCATTTCGAATTGCGGGCGGTCTGCGAACTGCTTGCCGAGGCGATCGCGACGCGCATCGCGGCGCTCGAGAGCTTTGCGCAAAGCCAGTCCGAGATATTCGTGCAGCGGCTCGAGCAGCGAATGATCGAGGCGATGTCGCGCGAAGGCGATTGGCGAGGCGCGATCTTCGACAGCTCGCAATCGATCCTGCAGCCGCTCGGGGCAAGCGGAAGCGCTCTAATCTATGAAGGCCAGATCATTTCGACTGGTGAAGTCCCGGGAACACAAGAAATCAGGGAGATCGGCGCGTGGCTGGATACGCATCGCGATCGGTCGGTGATGGCGACGGCGTCGCTCGGGCTCGATCTGCCCCAGTTCGCGGGCATTACGAAGGTCGCAAGCGGCATCGCAGTGACGCCGATTTCCAGCAATCCCGGCGAATACCTGATCTGGTTCCGCCCAGAGCGCATTCGCACGGTGACCTGGGGCGGCGATCCGTTGAAACCTTTCGTGATCGGCAACAGCCCAACGGATTTGTCACCGCGCCGGTCTTTCGCCCAGTGGCACCAGCAGGTTGAAGGAACGTCCGACCCCTGGACGCCGGCCGATCTCGCCGCTGCGCGCCTGATCGGTCAGTCGGTTGGCGACATTGTTCTGCAATTCCGCGCGGTGCGTACGCTCATCGCCCAGGACCAGCTCGAACAGTTCAGTCGCCAGGTGCGCGTGTCCGATCAGCCGGTGATTATCGCCGATATCGATGGCAAGGTCCTGCTGATGAACCAGGCCTTCAAGACGTTGTTGCCGAAGGATCATGCCGCGTTCGACCATCTGGACGAACTGGCCGGAGCATTTCAGCAATCGGACCGCTTCCTTCGCGATGTTGCGGACCTCATTCGTCACCATCGCCCGTGGCGAGGTGAGTTGCTGTTGCGCAGCGAAGGCAACCGGGAAAAGCCATTGATGGTCAGGGCCGATCCTGTGCAGCCGTCGCGGGACCGGGTGCTCGGCTTCGTCTTGATCTTCTCCGATATCACCGACCGAAAGGCCGCCGAGATCGCGCGTAGTCGTTTCCAGGAAGGCATCGTTCAGAGCAATCGGATCAGCAGCGTGCGTCTCGATTCCAAGACCGATCTCGTCTACCAGAACCTGCTGTCGTCGGTGATCGAGAACGCCCAGCTCGCCGCGCTCGAAATCACCTATGGTGTGGAAACGGGGCGGATCGCCGAGATGCTCGAGAGCGTGCGCAATTCGACGCTGCGTACCGCTGAAGTGCTGGAGCATTTGATCTGGCACGCGTCGCGCACGTCGGGTAGCGGCAAGCCGAAAGCCTGAATCGCCGCGCGTGCCGGGCGACCTAGCCCACGGCAGCGACCGCGGCAGGCTCATGGGGCGTTGCGGCCTCGACGGCACAGGAAAGGTCGATATTCATCGAAAAGGCAATTGCGCCTTCTTCCACCACGACCTGCGGATCGGGCGCGGTGGCGCCGGCCTCGTCGAGCGCCCTGCGGTAGCTCGCCTTCACCACCTCCAGATCCGAGACGTGCGGAAAATCGTAGAAAGTCAGCTCCGGAGCCCGAAGTTTGAGTGTGCGCGCCAGCAAGCGCTGCAGGATCTGCCCCCCGCTGAGGTCCCCGAGATAGCGGGTGTAGGCATGTGCGATCAGTCGCATGCCGTCGCCATCGGCCGCATGTGCAACCCGCTTGGCGTAGATCTCACCGGCGGCAAGCAGCGGGACGTCCTCAATCCATCGCTCGCCGCACAGGGCAGCAAGATCGGATTCGATCGCGTGTGCGCGCGCGAGCCGGTAAGGTGAGAGCAGCTCGATGCCGGGTGAACCGGTATGGCGTTCGAGGCCATGCTCCATTGCCCGGTAGGCGGGGAGCAGATTGCGCAGCAACAGGATATAGCCTGCGCGGCTCGCTTCACCCCGTAGCAGACTGCGAATGATGCCGGTCCGTTCGGCTTCCGCATGCAGCGCCTTGGTGCGGAGATAAAGCGCCGTCACGACGCTGGGCGGGGAGGGATTTTCCGCCGTCGCAGACGCCATTCCCGTCGCCTCCACAATCGCGTTGGAGGGTAATCTTCCTCGCGTCAATCTGCGCCGTCCCTGTGCGCCGAGGCCGGTCACTTCCGCCCCTTCATCTGCTCGATCAGACCGTGCGCCTGTTGCGGTGCGCTGATCGCATCTGCCGACATCATATCGGCTCCCATCGACGCCACAAGGTCGGGCTGAGCGATTATCATCGGGCCGCCCAGAATGATGCCGACCTGCCGGTTGCGCGAGTCGCGCCTGATGTCGTGGATGTCCTTCTTCAGTTCGTCGAGCCGCCGGTCGCTGCTGACGGAGAAGCCGACGATATCGAACCAGTGGTTATGCACCAGGGATGTCAGCTCCTGGTGTGACGAAAACGGTCCGGTGCAGAGGTTCCAGCCGGCGCGGCGGAAGAATTCGGCCACCATGGATAGCCCGAAACTGTGCTGGTCACCCGGAATGATCGTCAGCAGCGCCGATTCGCCGCTGTGGCCGTCGTTCGCCTCCTGGACGAAGCTGTCGCCCAGGCGGTGCATGATGAACTGCAATCGCCCGACGCCGAGCGTCACGCTGGCAAAATCCGTCGCGTCCGATTCCCACTGCGCGCCGAGCTGTCGCGCTGCGGGCGCCAGCAGATCCAGAAAGATCGATTCGACCGAGGCGCCCTTCGCCTGGAGATCCACGACATAGGCGAATGCTGCGCCGTCATCTGCGCCAAGCGCCAATGCGGCGAACATCTCCACTTCGGTCGGCGTGCTTGGTTCGGCGTTCTCCGCAGGCCTTCCTGTCGGTGCACTGCGCAACGCTAGCACGATCTTGGGAATGATCTGGGTCTTGATAGTCCGGACCACCGCGACCGGCTGCAGCGTCGGCCGAAAGCGCCAGATCGGCGTCGGAATTCTCTGTCGTAGCGATTTGGCACGAGGCGCCGTAGCGGTGTCGGTGGCACTACCGGGTGAGAAAGATTGCTCGTTCACATCGGTCATTTTTCACTCCCCCCAACATTAAGTCCCCGAGTCCAAAAACCGTCAAGTTGAATTTACGTATGGTTTAGTTGACAGTCCATGAAGTGAGGTTTAGCCTTCTTCCATCAAGCCCGCACATAGGGAGTGGCGCGGTGCAGTTTCGATCAGCTAAACACGGCCCATTTTCCAAGTACGGCAACCCTTCGCCGGCAGCTGCTCGATTTTCCCAGTCGATATCGCATCACCGTGCAGATGGACTGTCAAATAGTCTTTACAGTTTGACCGACAAATCCGTCGCTGCGCCTGCGAACGAAATAACGCAGATTGGCAATGCCGGATCGCAAGCAAGCTCGCCGACGCAACCACTTAAGCCTCTGTACACGCCCGAGCAGCGTATTCGCCGCGATGCAACAAGGTGGACCCTGGTGCAAGGTATCCTCGCGCCAGTCCAGTTTGCGGTTTTCCTGATCAGCCTGGCGCTGGTGCTTCGTTATCTCTTCACCGGAGAAGGCTTTGCCGCTGCCACGGCGTCGATCGTCGTCAAGACGCTCGTGCTCTACGCGATCATGGTCACCGGCTCGATTTGGGAACGCGAAGTCTTCGGTTGCTACCTGTTTGCGCCGGCGTTCTTCTGGGAAGACGTCTTCAGCTTCCTCGTGCTGGCACTGCACACCGCCTATCTGGTCGCGCTGTTCGCAGGGCTCGGTGATCCGCGCCAGCAAATGCTGCTCGCGCTGGCAGCCTATGCGTCCTACTTCGTCAACGCCACGCAGTTTGTCCTCAAGCTGCGCGCCGCGCGCCGCGACGAGCGACTGGCGCTTTCTGCAACTCCCGTTATTCGAGGGAGCCGCGCATGAACGTGCATGTGCAGGGATGTATTGTCTCCGTCGATGGCGCGCCCAAGCCGGTGCTTCGTGAGAGCGGCCAACGCGAGGTTTTCTGCGGGCTGACCGGAATCGTCTGGCTGCACCGGAAGATCCAGGATGCGTTCTTCCTGGTGGTGGGCTCGCGCACCTGCGCGCATCTGATTCAGTCCGCCGCTGGCGTCATGATCTTCGCCGAGCCGCGATTTGCCACCGCGATCATGGAGGAGAAGGATCTCGCCGGGCTCACCGACGCCAACGACGAGCTGGACCGCATCGTCGCTCAGCTGATCGCGCGGCGGCCAGAGATCCGGCTGCTGTTCCTGGTGGGCTCCTGTCCGTCCGAGGTCATCAAGCTCGATCTGTCGCGGGCCGCATTGCGGCTGTCGCAGACATTTTCGCCCGCAGTTCGCATTCTCAATTATTCGGGCAGTGGAATCGAGACAACATTCACGCAAGGCGAGGATGCCTGTCTCGCCTCGCTCGTCCCCGCGGCCCCCCCGACCCGGACGAGCGAGGACCAATTACTTATCGTCGGCTCGCTGGCCGACGTGATCGAGGACCAGTTCATCCGGCTGTTCGACGCGCTGGGCATTGGGCGCGTGCAATTCCTGCCGCCGCGCAAGGCGAGCGCGCTTCCAGCGATCGGACCAAACACCCGATTTCTCCTGGCCCAACCCTTCCTCGCTGAAACGGCGCGCGCGCTTGAAGATCGCGGCGCCGTGCGGCTGGTCGCGCCGTTCCCGCTGGGCGTCGAGGGCACGACGGCTTGGCTGCGTGCGGCGGCCGATGCGTTCGGTGTCGCGCCCGCGCTGTTCGAGACGGTGACGCAACCCCATCGGATCAGGGCGGAGCGGGCGCTCGTTCGTTATCGCGATCAGCTCGACGGCCGCAGCATCTTCCTGTTCCCGGATTCGCAGCTCGAGATTCCCCTGGCGAGGTTCCTGTCGCGCGAATTGTCGATGCGGCTGGTCGAAGTTGGTACGCCCTATCTGCACCGCGAGCATCTCGCCGAAGAGCTCAGGCTGCTGCCGGATGATGTCGTGCTGTCGGAAGGGCAGGACGTCGATCTGCAGCTAGATCGCTGCCGCATGGCGCGCCCCGATCTAGTGGTGTGCGGGCTTGGACTTGCCAATCCGCTGGAGGCCGAGGGCATGACCACGAAATGGTCGATCGAACTCGTGTTCACGCCGATCCAGGGCTACGAGCAGGCGGCCGATCTGGCCGAACTGTTTGCGCGCCCCCTGGTGCGCCGCGCCAAACTGGTGGCCTGATCATGCAGCTCACCGTGTGGACATATGAAGGACCTCCCCATGTCGGCGCAATGCGCGTCGCCACCGGGATGGAAGGCCTGCATTACGTCCTCCATGCTCCGCAGGGGGATACCTATGCGGATCTGCTGTTCACGATGATCGAACGTCGCGACCGGCGACCGCCCGTGACCTACACCACGTTCTCCGCGCGAGATCTCGGCGGCGATACCGCCGAACTCTTCAAGGCGGCAGCGCAGAATGCCTTTGATCGCTTCCAGCCGCAGGCGATGCTGGTCGGCGCGTCCTGTACCGGGTCGCTCATCCAGGACGACCCCGGTGGTCTCGCGCGTGCGCTCGATCTCCCGATCCCTGTCGTGGCCGTCGATCTGCCGGCCTATCAGCGCAAGGAAAATTGGGGCGCGGCCGAAACATTCTATCAACTGGTGCGCGCGCTCGCAGGGCCCTCGGCGCCGGCGCCGGGAGCATCGCGCCCTGAGCGCGCAGCCGGCGTGCGTGCCCGCTGCAATCTGCTTGGCCCGACCGCGCTCGGCTTCCGGCATCGCGACGATATTGTCGAGATCACATCGCTGCTGACAAAGCTCGGCGTCGACGTGAATGTCACCGCTCCGATGGGCGCGAACCCGGCCGATATCGCAAGACTAGGCGAGGCCGACTTCAATGTGGTGCTCTATCCCGAAATCGCAGGCCAGGCCGCCTCATGGCTGCAACGGACTTTCGGTCAGCCCTTCACCAAAACCGTTCCGATCGGCGTCTCGGCCACCCGCGAATTCGTCGCAGAGGTCGCGAAGCTCGCCGGTGTCGATGCGTCGGCGACGCTGGCTTCGGCCTCTACCCGGCTGCCGTGGTACTCGCGTTCGGTCGACTCGACCTATCTGACCGGCAAGCGTGTCTTTATCTTTGGCGACGCCACCCATGCCGTTGCCGCCGCACGCATTGCATCCGACGAACTCGGCTTCAAGGTCGTCGGTCTCGGCACCTACAGCCGCGAGTTCGGCCGCGAAATCCGCGACGCGGCAAAGCGCTATGACGTCGAGCCACTGATCACCGACGACTATCTGGAGGTCGAGGCGAAGGTCGCGGAGCTGCAGCCCGAGCTGGTGCTGGGGACGCAGATGGAGCGGCATATCGCCAAGCGCCTTGGCGTTCCCTGCGCCGTGATCTCGGCGCCGGTGCATGTGCAGGACTTTCCGGCACGCTATGCACCGCAGATGGGGTTCGAGGGCGCCAACGTCATCTTCGATACCTGGGTGCATCCGCTGATGATGGGCCTCGAAGAGCATCTGCTGGCGATGTTCAAGGATGATTTTGAGTTCATGGACGGTGCTGTGCCGTCGCATCTTGGCGCGGGCCATCAGGCGGCCGATGCCGCAAAGCCGGTTCGGCCGGTCGAGCTGGTTCCGGCGG
Source organism: Bradyrhizobium sp. SZCCT0148 (assembly GCF_018129985.1). Taxonomy (GTDB): domain Bacteria; phylum Pseudomonadota; class Alphaproteobacteria; order Rhizobiales; family Xanthobacteraceae; genus Bradyrhizobium; species Bradyrhizobium japonicum_H. Next base: position 348,511 of record NZ_JAFCKT010000006.1, on the reverse strand, counting down.
CAACACTGGCCGGCGTGACCTGGGCGGCCGATGCCGAGAAAGAGCTTTACAAGATTCCATTCTTCGTTCGCGGCAAGGCGCGCCGGAACACCGAACGTTTCGCCAATGAAAATGGCGTTGCCACCATAACCATTGAGACACTCTACGATGCCAAAGCGCATTACGCCCGCTGACGCGACGGCTCTGAAGGTCGTCGTCGTGACCATGGACAGTCATCTGTCCGGCGCGGCCGCTCGGGCCGAGAGGGTGTTGAGGGGGCATTTCCCCGGGCTGACGCTCGCGGTCCATTCCGCAGACGAATGGGGTACCGACGATGCAGCGCTCGATCGTTGCAAGGCCGACATCGCCCGCGGCGACATCGTGATCGCCACCATGCTGTTTCTCGACGACCATGTTCGCCTCGTGATGCCGGCACTCGTTGCCCGGCGCAATGATTGCGACGCGATGATTTGCTGCATGTCGGCGGCCGAGATCGTCAAACTCACGCGCGTCGGCAGGTTCGACATGAGCGGCGAGGCGCTCGGCGCCATCGCATGGCTGAAAAAGCTGCGCGGCAATCGCAAAGGTAGCCCCGGCGGCAAGGGCGAGATGAAGATGCTGCGGCAGCTGCCCAAGCTGCTGCGCTTCATCCCCGGCACCGCGCAGGATATGCGCGCCTATTTCCTCACTTTGCAATACTGGCTGGCCGGTTCCGAGCAGAACATCGCCAACATGATCCGCCTGCTGGTCGACCGTTACGCGGATGGTCCGCGTCGCGGCCTGCGTGGCATCGTCAAGGCCGAGGCGCCGGTCGACTATGCCGACATCGGTGTCTATCATCCGCGCCTCAAGGGTCGCATCGCCGATAGCGCAGATCGACTGCCCGTCCTGGCCGGCGAGCGCGGCACCGTTGGGCTCCTGTTGTTGCGCTCCTATCTGCTCGCCGGAAATGCCGGTCACTATGACGGCGTCATCGCTGCATTCGAGGCAAAGGGGTTGCGCGTGATCCCAGCCTTCGCCAGCGGGCTGGATCAGCGCCCGGCGATCGAACGCTTCTTCATGAAAGACGGAAGCAGCGTTGTCGACGCGGTGGTCTCGCTCACCGGCTTCTCGCTGGTCGGTGGTCCCGCCTACAACGACTCCCGGGCGGCCCAGGACATTTTGGCTCAACTCGACGTCCCCTATCTGTCGGCGCATCCCGTCGAATTTCAGACGCTGGAACAATGGGGAGCTTCGGATCGCGGTCTGATGCCGGTCGAGAGCACCATCATGGTGGCGATCCCCGAGCTGGACGGTGCGGCGGGACCGATGGTCTATGGCGGCCGCTCCGACGGGGCTGGCGTTCCCTGCACCGGCTGCGAGCGTGCCTGTGTTTTCGTACCGGCCGAGACCGGAGGCGAAATGCATGTGTGCAGCGAACGCGCCGACATGCTGGCGGCGCGCACGGCCCGCCTGGTCGCGACGCGCCGCTCGGAACGGCGGGATCGCAAGGTCGCGATCGTCCTGTTCAATTTCCCGCCGAATGCCGGCAACACCGGTACCGCGGCGTTTCTGTCGGTGTTCGAATCCCTGCATCGGACACTCTCCGCCATGCAGCGCGAGGGCTATCAGGTCGAGGTGCCCGAAAGTGTCGACGCGTTGCGGGAGCGCATCGTGGTCGGCAACGCCACTCGCTTCGGCGCCGATGCCAACGTCCACGCCAGAATTCCGGCCGGCGATCATGTTCGTCGCGAAGCATGGTTGCGGCAGATCGAGGCGCAATGGGGGCCGGCGCCGGGCAAGCAACAGAGCGATGGCAGCTCGATCTTCGTGCTCGGCGAGCGCTTCGGCAACGTCTTCGTCGGGATCCAGCCCGCGTTCGGATATGAAGGCGATCCGATGCGGCTGTTGTTCGAGAAGGGCTTTGCGCCGACGCATGCCTTCTCGGCATTCTATCGCTGGCTGCGCGAGGATTTTGGCGCTGGCGCTGTCCTGCATTTCGGAACCCACGGCGCGCTAGAATTCATGCCCGGTAAACAGGCGGGGCTTTCTGGCGCTTGCTGGCCGGACCGCATGATCGGCGACCTGCCGAACCTCTATCTCTATGCCTCCAATAACCCGTCCGAAGGCACGATCGCGAAGCGCCGTTCGGCCGCGACGCTGATCAGCTATCTGACGCCGCCGGTCGCCCATGCCGGGCTCTACAAGGGTCTGGTCGAGCTGAAGGGCTCGATCGGGCGTTGGCGTGCCCTTGCTCCGGATGACGATGCGGAGCGCGGCGATCTCGCGACGTTGATTCAGGCCCAGGCCAGTGCGCTGGAACTGACCGAAACGGCCCCCGCCTGGATGGATCCGGCCACCGCGGTCGGCAAATTGTCGGAAGCCGTGCTGGAGCTCGAATACACCCTGATCCCGCATGGCTTGCATGTCGTCGGTGAAACGCCGTCGGTCGAACAGCGGGTCGAAATGCTGCAGGCGGTGGCGGATGCCTCGCACGGCGCGCGTCCCGACAAATCGATCCTCGAAGCGCTGGTGAGGGGCGGGGCGCCCGAAACACTGGCCGCGAGGGATGATGCCGCGCTTACCCTCTACATGGAATTGGCCGGCATCGATCGCATCCTCGAGCAGGATCATGAACTGCCTGCAATCCTTCGTGCCCTGGACGGCAGGTTCGTTCGTCCCGCGCCGGGCGGCGATCTTCTGCGCACGCCGGCCATCCTGCCGACCGGGCGCAATCTCCATGGCTTCGATCCGTTCCGTATTCCCAGCGCCTTTGCGGTGCAGGACGGAGCTCACCAGGCACAGCGTCTGATCGAAAAGCATGCCGGCGAAGGACACGGGATTCCGGAATCGGTCGCGATCGTGCTGTGGGGCACCGACAACCTCAAGAACGAGGGCGCGCCGATCGGGCAGGCGCTGGCCTTGCTCGGCGCAAAGCCGCGCTTCGACGGCTACGGTCGCCTGACCGGTGCTGAGCTGATCCCGCTCGATCAGCTCAACCGGCCGCGGATCGACGTCATCATCACCATGTCCGGCATCTTCCGCGACCTGCTGCCGTTGCAGATCAAGCTGCTGGCCGAAGCCTGCTTCCTGGCCGCGTCCGCCGACGAGCCGGTCGAGCAGAATTTCGTTCGCAAGCACGCTCTCGCCTACCAGGCCGCAAATCATTGCGATCTCGAGACCGCGTCCCTGCGCGTATTCGGCAACGCCGACGGCGCCTACGGTTCGAACGTCAACCATCTGGTCGAAAATGGTCGTTGGGAGGACGAGGACGAACTCGCCGAGACCTACACCCGCCGCAAGAGCTTTGCCTATGGCCTCAAGGGTCAGCCTGTACAGCAGACGGCACTGTTGAAGAACGCGCTCGCCACCGTCGATCTCGCCTACCAGAACCTCGACTCGGTCGAGCTCGGCGTGACGACCGTGGATCATTATTTCGACACGCTCGGCGGCATCAGCCGCGCCGTGCGGTTGGCCAAAGGTGGCCAGTCGGCGCCGGTCTATATCGGCGATCAGACCCGGGGCGCGGGCACGGTCCGGACGCTGTCGGAGCAGGTCGCGCTGGAAACCCGCACCCGGATGCTCAATCCGAAATGGTACGAGGGCATGCTCAAGCACGGCTACGAGGGCGTTCGCCAGATCGAAGAGCATGTCACCAACACCATGGGCTGGTCGGCGACGACGGGCGAGGTCGCGCCCTGGGTGTACCGGCAGCTGACCGAGACCTTCATGCTCGATCCCGAAATGCGCGAGCGCCTGGCCTCGCTCAATCCCGTCGCCTCCGCAAAGGTCGCCAACCGCCTGATCGAAGCTCACGAACGCAAATACTGGTCGCCCGATCCTGAGATGCTCGATGTCCTGCGCAGGGCAGGCGAAGAGCTCGAAGACCGCCTTGAAGGCGTGGGAGTTGCCGCATGAACATTCAAACCAAACCATCGTCGCTCAAGAGCCCGTCCTGCTGCGGCGACGGCGAGGGAAGCGTGCAGGTTCAGCTCGATCCCAAGCTCAAGATAGGCACCGCAAAGGTGTTCTCGGTCTACGGCAAAGGCGGCATCGGCAAGAGCACGACATCGTCGAACCTGTCGGTCGCATTCTCCAAACTCGGCAAGCGCGTGTTGCAGATCGGCTGCGATCCCAAGCACGATTCGACCTTCACGTTGACCAAACGCTTGGTCCCGACCGTGATCGACGTGCTGGAATCCGTGAACTTCCATGCCGAGGAGCTGCGGCCGGAAGACTTCGTGTTCGAAGGCTACAACGGCGTGATGTGCCTGGAGGCGGGTGGGCCGCCGGCCGGAACCGGTTGCGGCGGCTACGTCGTCGGCCAGACCGTGAAACTCTTGAAGGAGCACCATCTGCTCGAGGACACCGACGTGGTGATCTTCGACGTGCTCGGCGATGTCGTCTGCGGCGGCTTTGCGGCACCCCTGCAACACTCCGACCGCGCGCTGATCGTCGCCGCCAATGATTTCGACTCGATCTTCGCGATGAACCGCATCGTCGCCGCGATCGAGGCCAAGTCGAAGAACTACGGCGTCCGGCTCGGCGGCGTCATTGCCAACCGCAGCAAGGATACCGACCAGATCGACCGCTATGCCGAGCAGGCCGGCTTGAAGCGCGTGGCGCATTTTCCGGACCTCGACGTCATCCGCAAGAGTCGGCTGAAGAAATCGACGTTGTTCGAAATGGACGAGACGCCTGAATTGAAGGCGGTCACCGATGAATACATGCGGCTCGCCGCCGAGCTCTGGGCCGGAACGATCGAGCCGTTGCCGGGAAAATCGCTGAAGGACCGTGAAATCTTCGATCTGCTGGGGTTCGACTGATGTCCATTGCAACCTATCTTGAACGGCGCGGCGAGCTTCAGACTTATTTCGACCGGACCGCGGTCGATGCCTGGGCCAAACTGACGTCGGATGCGCCGGTCGGTCGCATCAGGGCCACCGTGCGCGCCGGGCGCGACGAGATGCGCAACACGCTGCTCTCGTGGCTGCCGCAGAACATGAGCGGTGCGCGATTGCTCGATGCCGGCTGCGGCACCGGTGCGTTGTCGATCGAGGCCGCGCGGCGCGGCGCCCGGGTGGTCGCGATCGACCTGTCTCCAACGCTGGTGTCGGTGGCGCGCGAGCGGCTGCCGTCGGACCTCGATTCCTCGACCATCGAATTTCGGTCCGGCGATATGCTCGACCCGAAGCTTGGCAAGTTCGACTTCGTGGTCGCGATGGATTCGCTGATCCATTATCGCCCGGCGGACACCTGCCGGATCATGGCCGGCTTGGCGAACCGGACCTCCGAAGCCCTGCTGGTGACGTTCGCGCCGAAGACACCGGCGCTGGCTGCGATGCACGCCGTCGGCCGGTTCTTCCCGCGTGGAGATCGCGCACCGGCGATCGAGCCGGTGGGTGAGCAGAAATTGCGACGGTTACTGATGTCGGAGGAAGGGCTTGAGCGATGGCAGCTCGGCCGTAGCCATCGCGTCGCCAGCGGATTCTACAAGTCGCAAGCTTTGGAGATGACGCCCCGATGACCCGGATCTCGTCAACATTGGCAAAAGGGTGGATGCGGCTTGGGACGCGCTTCCTTCCCTTTGCCGACGCGGCAACGACGGAGCTTCCGCTCGGGCGGTTGCTGCGTCTGTCGTTGTTCCAGGTGTCGACCGGCATCTCGATCGTGCTGCTGAACGGCACTCTAAACCGGGTGATGATCGTCGAGCTGGGCGTCTCCACGCTTTTGGTCTCGCTAATGGTGTCGATCCCGCTCGTATTCGCGCCATTCCGCGTCCTGATCGGCTTCAAGTCCGACAATCATCGCTCGGTGCTGGGCTGGCGCAGGGTGCCCTATATCTGGATGGGAACGCTGATCCAGTTCGGCGGCTTCGCGATCCTGCCGTTTGCACTACTGGTTCTGTCAGGCACGGGCGAGTATCCCGCAGTTTACGGACAATTCGGCGCGGCGCTCGCCTTCCTGCTGGTCGGCGCCGGCATGCACACGGCGCAGACGGCGGGCCTCGCGCTCGCGACCGATTTGGCGCCGGCTGATGCGCGGCCGCGCGTGGTGGCCTTCCTCTATGTTATGCTGCTGTTCGGAATGGCCGGCAGCGCGCTGATCTTCAGCGAGCTTTTGCGCAACTTCAACGAAATACGCCTGATCCAGGTGATCCAAGGCGTCGCCGTCACGCAATTGCTGCTCAACATTGCCGCCTTGTGGAAGCAGGAAGCGCGCAATCCGGCGCTGACGTCAGCTGCGCGCGAGCGGCCTGAATTCCAGCACTCTTGGGCCAAGTTCCGCAACGCCGGCGGCTCGGTCCGCGTCCTCGTGGCGGTGGCGCTCGGCACCTCGGCATTCTCGATGCAGGATATTCTGCTCGAGCCTTACGGCGCCGAAATACTCAAGCTGACCGTCGGGCAGACCACGGCGCTCACGGCGTTCTTCGCGCTCGGTACGCTGGCGGGATTTGGCTTGGCCGCAAGGACGCTGGGACGCAACGCCGATCCCTACCGCATCGCCGGTTTTGGCGCGGTGGCGGGAGTGTTCGCGTTCGCCGCGGTGATCTTCGCCGCGCCGCTGGGCTCCGTGCTGCTCTTTCGCGTCGGCACCGCGTTGATCGGCTTTGGCGGCGGGCTATTTGCGGCGGGAACGCTGACCGCGGCGATGGCGCTGGCGCGTGACGGTGAAAGCGGGTTGGCGCTGGGCACCTGGGGTGCCGTGCAGGCGACCGCTGCCGGTGGCGGAATCGCGCTCGGCGGCGGCATCCGCGATGCCGTGACGTCGCTCGCGTCGAGCGGCGCGCTCGGCCGCGCGCTGACAGGTCCGTCGATTGGGTACAGCGTCGTCTACCACATCGAAATTGCCTTTCTGTTCGCCACACTGGTTGCGATCGGCCCGCTCGTGCGCTCCGCACGCGCGAACTTTCCGCAGCCATCCACGAAGTTCGGCCTGGCAGAATTTCCAGGCTAGTCAACGATAGGGAGGTCGCCCATGCAGCCCGACTCATACCTGGACCTGGCACAGGTCACCCTTTACGTCTTCTGGATCTTCTTCGCCGGCCTGATCTTCTATCTTCGCCGCGAAGACAAGCGCGAAGGTTATCCGCTCGAATCGACGGGGATCAACGGCGGAGTCGCGCACGGCTTCCCTCGCATGCCGGATTCCAAGACGTATCTCCTGCGGGACGGACACACCGCGACGCTTCCGAACCACAAAAACGATCGCCCCGACGTCGCGCTGGCGCCGATCGCGGTGTGGCCGGGCGCCCCGGCGGAGCCGACCGGCAACCCGATGCTCGATGGAGTCGGGCCGGGGTCCTACGCCAATCGCGAGGACGTTCCCGAACTTACGATGGAGAATATCCCCTGCATCGTTCCGTTGCGGCTTGCGGAAGGCACCTATCTCGAGTCCCGCGATCCCGATCCGCGCGGCATGCGGGTGAACGGCGCGGACAGTGAAATGGGCGGCATCGTCACCGATGTCTGGGTCGATCGGGCCGAGGCGCTGATCCGCTACCTTGAAGTCGAGGTCACGACGCCGGGTGGGGCGAGGCGCGTGCTGTTGCCGATGCCCTTCGCCAAGATCGACGGCTACCGCAGCCGGGTCTGGGTCGACTCCATCCTCGGCAGCCAGTTTGCCGACGTGCCGGCCACGAAGAGCCTCGATCAGGTGACCAAGCTCGAGGAAGATCGCATCGTTGGATATTTCGGCGCAGGCACTCTCTACGCCACGCCGGCACGACAGGAGCCGCTGCTGTGAAACAGGATCATCAGCAGTTCGAGAGTGCGAAGTCCGCCGAGCTGCCGGCACCGCTGCCGGTCGGCGAGCGCGTGATTTGGCAGGGCAAGCCCGGCTTCAAGGGGCTGGCGCTGCGGTCGTTCCACATCCGCGAGGTTGCGATCTATTTCGGCGTCCTGCTGGCCTGGCGACTGTGGTCGAACTGGTCGAACGGCATGCCAGCACGCGACGCCGCGATTTCTGCGCTGTGGCTGATCGCTCCTGCGATCAGCGCCATCACCGTGCTGGCGGGACTCGCATGGTTGTTCCGCCGGGCGGCCTGCTACACCATCACCAGCAAGCGCGTCCTGTTCCAGTTCGGTGTCGCGCTGCCGATGACCATGAACGTTCCGCTGAGCAAGATCACCAACGCCGCGCTGAAGATCCATCGCGACGGCTCGGGCGACATTCCGCTCGGTGTGTCCGACAGCACGCGCGTCTCGTACCTGCTGCTGTGGCCGCACATCCGCCCGTGGCGGCTGCGCGAGCCCGAGCCGATGCTGTGCGCGTTGCCGGACGCCGCGATCGTCGCGGCCAAGCTCTCCGAGGCATTGGGCGGCCAGCCCGCCCCGGCGGCCGTCGCGCTGTCGGCAACCGCCAATCGCAACCTGCTCTCGGGCGCAACGGCCAATTCGCCGTCGACCGCGGCCGCCTGAACGGAGAACGCTCATGAGCGAGGCCATCCAGGAGCCCGTCGTTCCCAAAGGCGGAATCATCGCGGCTGCGGCCCTCGTGCTGTTTTCGCTCGCGACGGTGACGACGGCGCGTCTGACGGGCATTGGCGGCGTCCACATGTCACTGCCGGCGGTTGTCGAGAGCCGCGACTTCCAGTTCGAGGACGGCAACAACGGCGCGGTGTTGGTGTACGATGCCGGTAGCCGGCAATTGGTGGATACGCTGGCGCCGGGCAGCAACGGCTTCATTCGCGTCGTGCTGCGCGGTCTCGCGCGGGAACGCAAGCTCGGCGACATCGGCAAGCAACCGCCATTTCGCGTAACCCGTTTCGTCAACGGCCAGATCACGCTGACGGACACCTCGACCAACAAGCAGATCGATCTTGATGCCTTCGGATCGGCCAATACGGCAGCATTTGCCCGGCTGATGAGCCTGAAGGGGAGCTCGTCATGACAATGTTCTGGAGCAATTCACGCAAGACATTCGACGTGCCCTGCACGGTCGAAATCGAGCAGACCTCGGAGACATTGCACGCGCATGTCGTGCTCGACGGCGACATCGCGATCCAGCCCGGCGACGAGGTCATGGTTCATGACGCGCCGACCGGGGTCGCTTTTGGCGAGCGCTTGGTCGTACGCCGGACGGCGACTGTGGTCCGCGCCGGCCCGCTCGACCGGCTGTGGGCGCGGATCGAGGGGTATCTGGAATTGACCGAGCTTTACGAAGTCAGCTTCTCGGATGGGAGGGCATCATGATCAACATGGAAGGCGGCACCCACGGCAATCTGCAAACCCGCCCCGGCATCAAGGGCAGCAGCGAAAGTCTCGACAAGGCGCGCGAGGACACCATCCTCAGCCCGCGCTTCTACACCACCGACTACGAGGCTATGGATCGCCTCGATGTCAGCCTGGTGCGGTCCGAATGGAACGCGGTCATCAAGGAACTGCGTGCCGATCACAACAAGGCGCATTTCGTGAAGACCGACGAATTCAAGAACGACCTTGAATCGCTGCCGCCGGAGCTCCGCAAGGAGTTCAAGGATTTCCTGGTTTCGTCGCTGACCGCGGAGTTTTCGGGTTGCGTGCTCTACGCGGAGATCAAGAAGCGGATCAAGAACAAGGACATCCAGGAACTGTTCAGCTTCATGAGCCGCGATGAAGCCCGCCACGCCGGCTTCATCAACGAAATCCTGAAGGATCACGGCATCGGGGTGGATCTGAGCTTCCTGACCAAGGTGAAGAAGTACACCTATTTCCGTCCCAAGTTCATCTTCTACGCGACCTATTTGTCCGAGAAGATCGGCTACGCCCGCTACATAACGATATACCGGCAGATGGAGCGTCATCCCGAACGGCAGTTCCATCCGATCTTCCGCTGGTTCGAACTGTGGTGCAATGACGAGTTTCGCCACGGCGAGGCCTTTGCGCTGTTGATGCGCGCCGATCCTTCGCTGCTGCGCGGCTTCAACAAGCTCTGGATCCGGTTCTTCCTGCTCGCTGTGTTCGCCACCATGTACGTGCGCGATCACATGCGACCGGCCTTCCACGAGGCGCTCGGCATGCACCCCTCTGAATACGATATGCGGGTGTTCCGCATCACTTCCGAGATTTCAAGGCAGGTGTTTCCGGTCACGATTGATATCGAAAACCCGCGCTTCCTCGCCGGTCTCGAGCGCCTACGGCTGATTTCGGAAGCGATTGCGGATACGCGCGAGCAGGGCGGCTTTCTGTCGAGGTTGAAGCGCTCAGGCCTTGCGGCCCAGGCTGCGCTGACCTTCGCAAGGCTGTTCCTGCTGCCGGTGAAACCGAATGCGCTGCCGCGTGAAATCTGCCTGCAACCGGCATGGTGAGGAGAAGACGTTGATGGCTGCATACACGGTCCCCCCGATCTACGCTGCCTTCGTATGGTGGTTCAGCACCGGGGCCGTGCTTTTGCTGGTGGCGCGCTCGGGACGGTTCGAGCTGTCGCGAGCCTTCCTGGCAGTTGGGCTGTTCGCCGGCTCGCTCGGCGGCCTTGCGATGACCGCCGACGATACCAGCGTTGGCGGCGCCTATACGGCCTTCACCTGCACGATCCTGCTATGGGGTGCTCAGGAGATCGCCTTTCTGGCGGGATGGCTGACCGGGCCGCGGCCGGAGCCCTGCCCAGTGAGCGCGGTTGGCCGGGCGCGCCTCGGTTTCGCGTTGCAGGCTATCCTCTATCACGAGTTCGCGCTGCTCTCGTGCGGCGTGGCCATCGTCGCCCTGACATGGAACGGCGCCAATCAGGTCGGTCTCTGGACGTTCGCCTCGCTCTGGTTGCTCAGGCAAACCGCCAAGATCAATCTCTTCCTCGGTGTTCCAGTCACCAACGACGAGTTGATGCCGGATGCGGTGAAATTCCTGAAGACGTTCTTCGCGAAGAAGCCGGTCAGCGTCTTCTTTCCGCTCTCCGTCACGGTCGCGACGGCGGTTCTGGTCATCATGATCCAGCGGATCGTCGAAGTCGCGGTTACGCCCTTCGACATCGTCGGCCTCACGCTGGTATCGACGCTCTTTGCGCTCGGCCTTGTCGAGCATTGGTTCATGCTGCTTCCGCTTCCCGCGATCACGTTGTGGGGGTGGGGCATGCGCTCGGGTTTCCCGCCGGAGGACACCACCATGGAACAGGAACGAGACGCCAAGACCGCCGCTGCGCCACCCAATCTCGTCGTGCTCGCCGATGTGCGTCCCGATGCGGCGCCTTCCAGGCTGTCGCAGGCAGCCTGCGCGCGACAGCGTCTCGAAGACCAGTTTCGCCAGAGTTTTCGCGAACAACAGGCAAGGGATGGCCTGATCACGGCTCTTAACATCCGTACCGAGCCGGCGGCAACGACCGAGGGGAGAACGTCATGAACTACGAAGCCTATTTTCGCCGGCAACTCGAAGGTCTTCATCGTGAAGGCCGCTATCGCGTTTTTGCCGATCTCGAACGCAAGGCAGGCGCCTTTCCCCGCGCAAAACATCATCACCCGGGCGGCGCTGGCGAAGTCACCGTCTGGTGCTCGAACGACTATCTCGGCATGGGCCAGCACCCTGCGGTGCTGAAAGCGATGCATGAGGCGCTCGACAGTTGTGGCGCCGGGGCCGGCGGCACCCGCAACATCGCAGGGACCAATCACTATCATGTGCTGCTGGAGAAGGAGCTGGCCGACCTGCACGGAAAGGAATCCGCGCTCCTGTTCACGTCGGGCTATGTCTCCAACATGGCGTCGCTGAGCACACTGGCGTCGCGGATGCCTGGCTGCACGATCCTGTCGGACGAGCTCAATCACGCCTCGATGATCGAGGGCATCCGGCACAGCCGCAGCGACACGCGTATCTTTGCCCACAATGACCCGCGCGATCTCGAGCGCAAGCTCGGTGATCTCGACCCGCACGCACCCAAGCTGGTGGCCTTCGAGTCGGTCTACTCGATGGATGGCGACATCGCGCCGATCGCCGAACTCTGCGACGTCGCGGACGCCCACAATGCAATGACCTATCTCGACGAGGTTCACGGCGTCGGCCTTTACGGACCAAAGGGGGGCGGCATCGCCGACCGCGAGGGCGTGAGCCACCGCCTGACGGTGATCGAAGGCACACTGGCAAAGGCGTTCGGCGTCATTGGCGGCTATGTCGCGGCATCGGCGACGATCTGCGATTTCATTCGCAGCTTCGCTTCCGGCTTCATCTTCACCACGTCGCTGCCGCCCGCGGTCGCCGCCGGCGCTCTCACCAGTATTCGCCATCTGAAATCGAGCGCGGCGGAACGCGAGCGGCATCAGGATCGCGTCGCGCGGCTGCGCCGGCGCCTCGACGAGGCAGGAGTCGCACATCTGGACAATCCCAGCCACATCGTGCCGGTCATGGTCTGCGACCCCGTCTTGTGCAAGCAGATCAGCGACGTGCTGATCGACCGCTATGGCATCTACGTGCAGCCGATCAACTACCCGACCGTGCCGCGCGGCACCGAGCGGCTGCGCATCACACCGTCGCCGCATCACACCGATGCCGATATCGAGCATTTGGTGCATGCTTTGGCAGAGATTTGGGCAGAGGTTGGGCTCGCCAAGGCAGCTTGATCCGCTGCTCCTGGGGACTGATCCGGGCGCTTGGGAATTGGTCGATGGCCCGATAGGCAAGGTTTTGGCGAGCGCCGGCCCATCATGCGCAAGTTGATGAAGTTTCTTCACACGCTGGGGGCGATCGGCCTTGTCGGCGCAGTCGCGTGCTTTCTTGTCATGGCCGGCTATGCGCCCGCACCAGACGCGATCGCGCAATACGCGCCGCTCAGCAACGCGACAGGCGCGGTGGCGACCTGGATCTTCATGCCGTCGCTCGGGCTCACTCTGGTGACCGGGCTGTTGGCCATCGCGGTGAACAGGGCGTTTCACAACGCCGGATGGGCATGGGTCAAACTTGCGACGGGCGTCCTCGTTTTCGAATGGGGATTTGTCTCCGTGGTCGGGCCGCTCCAGCAGGAGGCCGAGCAGAGCGCGCGAGCATTGGCCGGAGACATCGATCCCGCCACGCTCGCCGGTGAATTGGGGACGCATCGCGCTGCGCTTTGGGTGTTTTTGGCCATTGCGATGGCCAATATCATTCTCGGGGTGTGGCGGCCACGGCTCACGCGGTTGCCGCACTAGATTTGTTGCGTGAACCAAGGAGGATCCCTGCGATGGCAACTCATATCGTTGCTGGATCCATTCAGGTGACAGGCGTCAGCATTTCGACCCCGCCCTCGCCGAGGCGCGACCCCGCTTCGAGACCCGATCACGAGGTCGTCTAGTTCGCGAGGCGGAGCCGCGGTGGACGCGGACGCGTCGGTGCAATGCAACGGGGAAGGCGAGGTGATCCGCGCCACATGGCGCCTGATCGGCGCTTTCGAATGCCTCGGGCAAGCCCGCGCTGCGTTCATTCGTTTACCGCGCAGATGCCAGCTGCTGTCTCTCAACCGAAAGGTTGAGAGACAGCGGATCTGTGATCTCGTCGACCGAAGGGTGGGAATGTCGACAAGCGAGCGCTCGCCTAAGTCTCCCATGGGGCGGATAAGGTTCAACAAACCAGCGCAAAACCGCGCCTACCCGCCAAAAAATCTAACATCACACAATCAACGCGCGAGCACGCTCGATCTTCTCCGCGGCGTATGTTCGCCCGTTCCAATTTCACTCGTCGCGAAGTTCCTGATTGTTGCTGTTTATTTCTTAAGTTAAGCTTTCATTAACTTGCACAAGTGTGGTGATCGGCAAGGGGGAGAAATGCCGGCGAAAATTCGCCAGCATTTCGGGTTGAGCTTCTCACGAAGCGGGCCGCCGATTTTCTGGCCCACGCGGGGCGATTTTTTATTTCTGACCGCTCCCTCAATTGCACTCCCGAGCACAACCACGCGCCATGTATTTTGGCTCTCGGTTGGGGCACCATGTTTTTTGAGAAACGTTATCGGTCGAAATTTGCGCCCGGCAAATCGCATCAAAATCTGATCTCGCGAGTACGATGCGTACTCGTCGGAGCATCGGCGCCCAAGAAGCCCAGCAAGCAGCGCAAGAACGAGCTGATGGCGAGCGCATCGCGCCGCTTCTTGTTCGAGACGATCGAGCCGCGTGTAATGCTCTCGGCGGATCTCGCGCCGACGGCAGCAGTGCACACGCCTGAGACGCCTGACAGCAGCCTGCTGTCGTTGCCGCCGGTCGCGCCTCTTTATGCACCTGCAGCCGATGTGAGGGTGTTGCCGGATGTACCTGCCGCGCAGGTCTTCAATCCTCAGGCCACTCCGACGGGAAGCGACATCGTTGCAGCAAGCTTCACTCTGCGCGTCGAGGGGACCGGCGATGCCGTCGGAAGCTATCAATTCCGGCTTCCGAGCAGCGAGACCGCGACCAATTCGACGGATTATCCCGGCCAGGTCGCGCCTGCGGCCAGCCACGTCCCTGAAGGCCCCGGCTTCGGCATGGTGGCCAGTCCGACGTCCGGCGAAGTGCCTCCTCCTACATCCGGCTCCAGCCAGCCTGATGCTGTCGCTCAATTCGAGACGGGCCACGCCCCCGAAGGACCGGGCTTCGCGATCGCCGATTCGAAGCCGATCGTGTTCATCGATTCTGCGCTGCCTGACTACGACCAGATCATCGAGGCTGTCTCGAACGGTCCAGATGCGGCCAACACCGATATCGTGGTGCTCGACTCCACGAAGTCCGAGATCGCACAGATCACCGACACGCTTGCCGGACGTACCGGTGTTACGGCGATCCACATCTTTTCCCATGGATTCGAAGCCAGCGTCGGCCTGGGTGCAACACAGCTCGATCTCGCCGGTCTGAACGAGCACGCGGACGAACTCTCGAGTTGGCGTCTGGCGCTGCAGCCTGGTGCGGACCTTCTGCTGTACGGATGCGATATCGGCGCCGGTGACGACGGTTCGGCCTTTATCAGCCGCTTCTCCGAACTCACCGGCGCCAACGTTGCGGCCTCGACCGACGATACAGGGGGAACGCAGCAGGGCGGCAATTGGACCCTGGAGACCAGCACCGGACCCATCGAAGCGACGCTGCCCGCGTCGGACGCGGCACTCGCCTCCTATGATCATCTGCTGGCTACGGTGCAGTGGACAGGCAGCGGTGACGGCACGTCTTGGAGCGATGCGCGCAATTGGAGCGGCGGCGTCGTCCCCGGCACCGCGGATTCCGTGAGCATCGCAGCGGCGGCCGGAGATCCCGCGATCACCATCGGTTCGGCCCCAGGCGTCGTGAAGATTGCGAGCCTCAGCACGGCTCGCCCGATCACCATCTCGAGCGGTGCGACGCTGCAAGCCGGGACAATCGATATGTCCCGCAACGTCACATTGGCGGGCGGTACGATCCAGGGCGGGACGATGACTGCGACCAACGGCGCGGTGATCGCCGTGAGTGCCGACAACGCAGTCGGAAACCTGGTCGGCGTCACCGTGAACGGCGATGTCATGGTCACCGGCACAAATGCCGTGCTGCGTGTCAGCAACGGACTGACCCTCAATGGCACGATGCACGTCGCCGGCGCGAGCACGCAGGTCCGGTCGCTCGGAGACCAGACCTTTGCCGGCAACGGCACGGTTTCGTTCGAGGGAACCACCGGCTCGATCCGCCGTCTCACCATCGAAGGTACGTCGACGCTGACCTTGGGGTCAGCCTTCAAGGTGGTCGGCGGCTACAGCTCGATCGGCGACTACTGGGAAAACGGTGGTACCAAGAATCTTGTCAACAACGGCCTGATATCGTCGTCCACTGCCGGCCAGACGTTGACGCTGCTGTCCTACATCAACTTCTCGAACGCCGGCACGGTCGAGGCAGTTTCCGGCGGTGTCCTGACGATCACGCCCGCCTCGTGGACCAATACCGGGACCGTTCATCTCGACGCTAGCGCGGCGAGCACCGTCAATCTGGGCGGTACGTTCAATGCGACCGGCGGAATCGGCACGTTCAACCGGAGCGGCGGCGTCGTCAATCTCGTCGGGACTCTCAACAACGCCGGCGCCGCGCTTACGCTGAACGCCGCTACGGGGGCCTGGAATTTCCTGGGTGTGATCAGCGGCGGCAGCGTCAGCTTTGCCGACGGTGCTGCGCTGCTGCTGGCTTCCGACAGTGCGACGGGCACATTCACCAGTGGCGTGTCCCTCAACGGAGACATGACCATTTCCGGAAACAGCGCCCGGCTTCGCGTATCGGGCGGTCTGACATTGAACGGGACGATCCACGTCATCGGCTCGTTTGCGATGGTGCGCGCACTCAATACCCAGACCTTCGGCGGCAACGGAACGATCTCGTTCGAGGGCACGTCGGGTTCCGCCCGCCGGCTGACGGTCGAAGGCGCTTCGACCCTTACCCTGGCCAACACGTTCAAGATAATCGGGGGCTATGCCACCCTTGGCGAGCAATGGGAGACCGGAGGCGCCAACGCGCTCGTCAACAACGGTCTGATCTCCGCGAGTATCGCCGGTCAGACCCTCACTGTTGCCCTGACCACCACCTTCACCAATACCGGCACAATGGAGGCTGTTGGGGGCGGTGTCCTGTCGCTCGCCAATGCCTGGACCAATAGCGGGACGCTGCACCTTGACGGTAATTCCGCCAGCACCGTCAACCTGGGCGGTACGTTCAGCACCGCCAGCCTCGGAACCTTTAGCCGCGCCGGCGGCGTGATCAATCTGATGGGGACGCTGAACAACGCCGGCGCGACGCTGACATTGAACGCGACGACCGGATCGTGGAATTTCCTCGGTACGGTCAATGGCGGAACCGTCGTTTTCGCGGACGGCGCGGCCTTGCTGCTCTCGCTCGACAATGTGGCCGGCACCTTCACCGGCGGCGTCACCCTCAACGGAGACATGACCGTTTCCGGAAACAGCGCCCGGCTTCGCGTGTCAGGTGGTCTGACATTGAACGGGACGGTCCACGTCACCGGCTCGTTTGCGATGGTGCGCGCACTCAATACCCAGACCTTCGGCGGCAACGGTACGATCTCGTTCGAAGGCACGTCGGGGTCCACACGCCGGCTGACGGTCGAGGGCGCCTCGACCCTCACTCTGGCCAACACGTTCAAGGTGGTCGGCGGCTACGCCACGTTCGGCGAGCAATGGGAGACCAGCGGCGCCAACGCGCTCGTCAACAACGGTCTCATCTCCGCAAACATTGCCGGTCAAACCCTCACTGTCGCCCTGAACACCGCCTTCACCAATGCCGGCACGATGGAAGCTGTCGGAGGCGGTGTCCTGTCGCTCGCCAATACCTGGACCAATAGCGGTACACTGCATCTCGACAGCAATTCCGCCAGCACCGTCAACCTGGGCGGTACGTTCAGCACCGCCAGCCTCGGAACCTTTAGCCGCGCCGGCGGCGTGATCAATCTGACGGGAACGCTCAACAATACCGGGTCGACGCTAACGCTCAATGCGACGACGGGCTCGTGGAATTTCTTCGGCGCGGTCAACGGCGGCACCGTCGCTTTCGCGGATGGCGCCGCTCTGCTGCTGTCGCTCGACAATATCGGCGGCACCTTCACTGGCGGCGTCATCCTCAATAGCGACATGACGGTCTCCGGAAGCAGTGCCCGACTCCGCGTGTCCGGCGGCCTGACGCTGAACAGCACCATCCACGTCACTGGGTCGTTCGCGATGGTTCGGGCGCTCGACACCCAGACCTTCGGCGGCAACGGCACCATTTCGTTCGAAGGCACCACCGGCTCGACCCGTCGCCTGACCATCGAGGGCACGACGACGTTGACCCTTGCCAGCACGTTCAAGGTAGTCGGCGGCTATGCCACTGTCGGCGAGCAGTGGGAGAGCGGCGGCACCAACAACCTCGTCAACAGAGGCCTGATCGATGCCAACGCGGCCTCGCAGAGCCTGACCGTCGGGCCTAACGGCATTTTCACCAATGCAGGCATATTCCGGTCCACGAACGGCGGCACTGCCGTTGCCAACAACATCGCGATCACAAGCGCGGGCATCGCATCTGCGACCGATTCGACCCTGACCCTGGGCGGCAACTGGAGCAACAGCGGCGCCATCAACGTCGCCAATTCGACCCTCAACCTCGGTGGCGCTTTTACGACGGCCGGCCTCGGAACCGTCAATCGGACCGGCGGCGTGGTCAACCTCACCGGCACGCTGAACAATACCGGCGCGACCCTGACGCTGAACGCGACAACGGGCTCGTGGAATTTCTTTGGTACCGTGAACGGGGGCACGGTCGCTTTCGCTGATGGCGCCGCGCTCCTGCTGTCGCTGGACAATATCGGCGGCACCTTCGCCGGTGGCGTCACCCTGAACGGCGACATCACCGTCTCGGGAAACAGCGCGCGGCTTCGCGTGTCCGGCGGCCTCACCCTGAACGGGACGATCCACGTCAACGGGTCGTTTGCGATGGTCCGGGCAATGGACACCCAGACCTTCGGCGGCAACGGCACCATCTCGTTCGAAGGCACCACCGGTTCGACCCGGCGCCTCACCATCGAGGGCACGACGACGCTGACCCTGGCCAGCACCTTCAAGGTGGTCGGCGGCTATGCCACGATCGGCGAGCAGTGGGAGAGCGGCGGCACCAATAACCTCGTCAACAGAGGTCTGATCAATGCCAATGTCGCCTCGCAGGGCCTGACCGTCGGCGTCAACAACGTCTTCACCAATGCCGGCATGTTCCAAGCAACCAATGGCGGCACCGCCACCGGCAACAACATCGTCATCGCGGCGAACGGCACGGCCTCCGCGACGGACTCGACCCTGACCTTCGGCGGCACCTGGAGCAACAGCGGGGCCGTCAACCTCGTCAATTCGACGCTGAACCTCGGCGGCACGTTCGCAACAGCGGCGATCGGAATCATCAACCGTACCGGCGGGACGGTCAACCTGACCGGCACGCTGAATAACACTGGCGCGACCCTGGCGCTGACCGCCACGACCGGCTCCTGGAATTTCCTGGGGACGATCAATGCCGGCACGGTCGCTTTCTCCGATGGCGCCGCTTTGTTGCTGTCGCTCGACAATGTCGGGGGCACCTTCACCGGTGGCGTCACACTCAATGGTGACATTACGGTTTCGGGCAACAGCTCGCGCCTTCGTGTCTCCGGCGGTCTGACGCTGAACGGTACGATTCATCTCATCGGGTCGTTTACGATGGTTCGGGCGCTCGACACCCAGACCTTCGGCGGCAACGGCACGATCTCGTTCGAAGGCACCACCGGCTCTACGCGCCGCCTGACCATCGAAGGAAACACCACGCTGACGCTGGCGAACACCTTCAAGGTCGTTGGCGGCTATGCCACGATCGGCGAGCAGTGGGAGAGCGGCGGCACCAGCAGGCTCACCAATAGCGGAACCATCACGTCCAACGTAGCGGGGCAGGGGATCAGCATCCTCCCTGCCGTGGTCACCAATTTCGCCAATGGCACGCTGACGGGCGGCACGTGGCAGGTGTTGAACGGCGCAACCTTGCGGCTGATGCTGCCGCAGTCCATCGCCATCAATGCTGCGACGATCCTCATCGACGGCGCCAGTTCGAATTTCTACCGCGATAACGGCTCATCCGGCGCGCTGGCCGGCCTGACCACGAATGCGGCCGGCGCCAGCCTGAAGATCGCCAGGGGCTACAGCTTCACCACGATCGGGGATTTCGCCAACGCCGGCTCGCTGACGATCGGCAGCGGAAGCGTGTTCGGCCTGAGCGGCCAGTTCACCCAATCGGGCGGCAGCGTCGATCTGCAGGGGGGTGTGCTCGGGGATACGCGGCCGTTGGGCTACGCGCTGCATTTCGACGGCAACGATTTCGTCGAGATGGGCGACAGTCCGACCTTGCACTCATCCGGCGACCTGACCGTCAGCGGCTGGTTCAAGGCGGACGGCTTCCCGCGAACCTGGCAGAACATCTTCTTCAAAGGCGATGGTCCGGACACGACCGGCGACCATTCCAATCGTGAATTCGCGCTCTGGCTTAATTCCTCTGGCTATCTCGATTTCGCATCGACGCCGCAAAGCCGCGTCGGAGTCGGGCAACTCGAAGTCACGACGGTGGCCGGCCTCATCAAGGCCGGGCAATGGTACCATTTCGACGCCGTGATCAGCACGTCCGGCAATTTCATGCGGCTCTACGTCAATGGTGTGCTCGCCGGCGAGAGGACCTACGATCCCAGCGGGATACGCGACACCACCGGCCCCTTCCGGATCGGGCAGGCGCCCGGATGGGACAATTCGTTTCAAGGCAGCATCGACGATGTCAGCGTCTGGAACGTCGCGCGCCCGGCCGAGGCACTTCGGACCGACATGTATCGCCGCCTCACCGGCAGCGAAAGTGGCCTCAATGCGCTCTGGAATTTCGAGAGCGTGGGACCGACCGTCAGCGATGTCACGGGACACGGCAACACCGGATATCTCGGAAGCGTCATCACGAGCCAGCCGGCCTGGACGTCCGATCAGGCGCTGTCCTTCGACGGCGTCAGCGACAACGTGCAGATCGCAGATGCGTCTGCGCTGCGTCCGACCAATGCCTTGACCATGGAGGTCTGGGCGACGTTGGGATCTAATTTCGGCTCCGGCTCCCGCGTGCTCATGGGCAAGGCGGTCGGTTCCGGAGTCAATGATTCCTACGCCATCTGGTATTCGGGCGGTCAGCTTCATGCCGGTGCCGGCAACGCATCCAGCGGATCGCAGGTCGATTATAACTGGAGCCCGGCGGCCAACAGCTGGCACCACATCGCCTTCAGCTATGATGCCACCGGATTGAAGCTCTACGTGGATGGCACGCAGGTCGCTTCCAACGCCTCGGTCGCAGCGCTCGACTATGACAGCCATCCGCTGGTCATCGGCGGCGATTATGATTTCAATCAGCTGACCGGCCTGTGGGCAGGCAAGGTCCGCGATGCCCGGCTCTGGAACGTCGCGCGCAGTGTCGCCGAGATCCAGGCCGACATGAATACCACGCTCGTGGGCAACGAGACCGGCCTGGCGGGCAATTGGCGACTGGACGACGGAACGGGTATCGTGGCCCGCGACGCGACGTCCAACCACAACGACGCGCTGTTGGGAGGATCGGCAGGCTTCCAGCCGATTCAGGTCTCGACCCACGCGGCGCCGCCGATGACGACGTCGCCGATCTTCAACGGCGTGGATAACAACATCCAGATCGCCGACAATGCGACGCTGCATCCGACCAGCGCATTGACGATTGAAGCCTGGATCAATGCGGGCGACAATTTTACGTCCAACGTCCGCCACGTTCTGGGCAAGACAGTCGGAAGCGGCGTCCAGGATTCCTACGTCGTCTGGTACGAGAGCGGAGCTTTGCGGGCCGCTGTCGGGAACGCGTCAACTGGCGTTTCGATCGCCTACAATTGGACGCCGGCGCAGAACACCTGGTATCGCGTCGCCTTCACCTACGATCAGGCCGGCCTCAAGCTCTATCTTGACGGATCGCTGGTGGTCTCCAGCACGGCGACCGCCACGATCGGCTATGACAACCACGCCCTGACCATCGGCGACGACTTCAATTTCGAGCGTCTCGGCAATCCCTGGTCGGGCCGGCTCGCGGAAGTGAGTCTCTGGAATGTCGCGCTGACGCAGGCGCAGATCCTGGCGACGGCGCAGCCGCTGAGCGGCGCCGAGGCAGGATTGATCGGCTATTGGAAACTCAACGAAGGCAGCGGGACCGTGGCGCGGGATTCGTCCAGCGCCGGCAACAATGGCACGATCGCCGGTGCTGCGCCGGCCTGGGTCACCGCGCGCAAGCCTTCGGTGAGCATTCAGGGCGGCACGTTCACCGGAAGCGGCGTCGTCGCCGCGGATCTCATCAATGCCGCTCAAATCAACGTTGCCGGAACTGCTGCGGCTGGATCCCTGGTCGTCACGGGCAACTATTCGCAGACCGCCACGGGCGCCCTCAACATCGAAGTCGGCGGCATTTCGGCGGGATCGCAATTCGATCAGCTCGTCGTCGACGGCACCGCGACGCTCGCCGGCACCTTGAATGTCAGCCTCATCAACAGCTTCCAGCCGACTTCGGGCCAAAGCTTCGAAATCGAGACGTTCGGTTCACATCTCAACACGTTCGGAACGATCAACGGCCTGCCGGCGGGACTGACCGCCAATTACAGTGCGACCGATCTTACCCTGATCAGCCAGGTCATCGGCATCACGGTGGTTCCGACATCCGGACTGGAGACCACGGAAGCCGGAGGTACGACCAGCTTCTCGGTCGTTCTCGACGGCCGGCCGAGCGCCGACGTCTTCATCGACCTCGATACCGACAACGCAGCGGAGGGCACGCCTTCGATCAGGACGCTGCACTTCACGCCGCAGAATTGGAACACGCCGCAAATCGTGACGGTGACCGGCGTCAACGACAACGTTCAGGACGGAGACATCGTCTACCACATCGTCCTCAAGAAGGCCGTGTCGACCGACGCCAGTTACAACGGCTTCGATCCCAGCGACGTAACGGTCGTCAATCGCGACAACGATCACGCCGGCTTCACGGTGACCCCCACCACCGGCATCGAGACGACCGAGACTGGCGGACAGGCGTCTTATGCGGTCGTGCTGAACAGCCAGCCGACCGCCAATGTCATCGTCAGCCTGTCGTCGAGCGCGCCGTCGGAAGGCTCGGTCACGCCGCTCACGCTGACCTTCACGGCGCAAAACTGGAACGTGGCGCAGACCGTCACCATTAAGGGCGTGGACGATCAACTCATCGACGGCGATGTCACCTACAAGATCCAGGGTACCGCGAGCAGCACGGATTCGAATTACAACCAGCTCAAGCTGCCTGACGTCACCGTCGTCAATCGCGACAACGATACGCGCGATCTCCAGATCGGCAATCTGACCCTGACGCCGGCGACGAGCCTGCAATCCGGCGGAACGGTTCTCGCGCAATGGACCGTCACCAATGTCGGCAATCTCGCGACGTCAGGCGCTTTCAACGATCTGATCGTGGTGAAGAACATCACGACGGGGCAGACGCTTTACAGCACGACGGTGCCTTACGACCCGAGCGCCGCCGGCAACGGTGCAATCGCGGGTGGCGCCTCGCGCCAGCGCCAGTTCAGCTTCAAGCTGCCGGATGGCGCGGCGGGCGTCGGCCAGATCCAGATCACCGCCACCGTGAATTACCAGCGCTCCGTCGTCGAATCCGATTCCGCCGGCACCAACAATACGGCAAGCGTGACGCTGGCCTCGACGATCGCGCCCTATCCGGATCTGCAAGTGAACGGGTTGACGCTGAGCGGCGTGTCGCTGCAGCCACCCGCCGGCGTCTCGAACCTGTTCAATCACAATCTGATCGTGAACGGGAATGCGGAAACCGGAACTGCGGGCAGTCCATTCACTGGATGGACAATTACTGGCTCGCCGGATCTGCTGCCCTATGGTGCAAATGCGCCTGCCGTCACCGATCCTGGGCCCGCCGACCGAGGCTCGAATCTGTTCGCCGGTGGGCAGAACAATGCGCTGTCGAAGCTGTCCCAGACCGTCGACCTGTCCTCGGCCGGCACGACCATCGATGCCGGAGCCGCTCACTTCGCCTTGGGCGGATATCTCGGCGGCTGGAGCAGCCAGGCAGACGCCGCGTCCCTGACGGCGCAATTCGTGGGTGCCGACGGCACGGTGCTGGGCAGCGCGACGATCGGGCCCGTCACGGCGGCCGAACGCGCCAACGCGACCGGCCTGCTGGCGCGCACGACCACGGATCTCGTTCCGGTCGGCTCCCGCAAGGTGATCATCACCCTGACGATGACGCGGGACGGCGGCAGCTACAACGATGGCTATGCCGACGATCTGGCATTCTCGCTTTACACCGGCAACGCCGGCGCCAGCGTTCAGTCGGGCGATTTGGTCATCGTCAAATGGAACGACGTCAACGTCGGCAACGGTGCTACGTCCGGCACCTGGCAAGACCGCGTGGTTGTCCGCAACACCTCGAACGGCCAGATCCTGATCAGCCAGATCGTTCCCTACGATCCGAGCGCCCCGGGCAACGGCAACATCGAAGCAGGCGGACAGCGCGCGCGCCAGATGGCGTTCCTGTTGCCGGACGGCGCGGCCGGTGTCGGCAACATCGAGGTGACCGTTACCGCCGACGGCGGCAGCAACAGCGTCTTCGAGTACAATAGCGGCGGTACGGCTGAGACCAACAACAGCGCCGTTGCCACGGTCGCGTCGTCGATCGCCACCTATCCGGATCTCACCGTGGGCAATCTCGGCATCGACCCCACCAGCGGCGTCACGTCGGGCAGCTCGGTAACGATCAAGTGGAATGACCTCAACACCAGCACGCGCGCAACACCCGTCGGGTGGACGGACAAGGTCGTCATCGAAAACGCGACGACCGGAGAAATTTTGGCAACCCTGCTGGTGCCGTACGACCCTGCCGTAGCGGGCAATGGCAATATCGAGGCAGGCGGGTCGCGGGCCCGGCAGGTCGGCTACCAATTGCCGGACGGATTGCGGGGCGTCGGCCAGATCAAGGTCACGGTGACGGCCGACAGCGGCAACGTGGTCGTCGAGAATAGTACGGACGGCTCTGCCGAGAGCAACAATTCGGGCACGCTGACCTTTGCCGCGGCCAGCGCGCCTTATGCCGACCTCCAGGTCGCCAATATCAGCGTGGATCCGGCCGGCTTGACGTCGGGTGCGACGTTCACGGTTCGGTGGGACGACAGCAATACCGGCACGAAGGCGACCGGGTCCGGCTGGACCGACGTGATCGTCATCAGGAATCTGACGACCGGCGAGACGTTGGCCACCGTCAACATTCCTTACGATCCGGCCCAGGCCGGTAATGGCGCCATCGCCGGCGGGTCGTCGCGCACGCGGCAGTATACCGGCAAGCTGCCGGATGGCGTCCGCGGCGTCGGGCAAATCCAGTTTACGGTCACTGCCGACAGCAACAACGCCGTGCCCGAGTTCAACGCAACCGGCACAGCGGAAACGAACAACACGGCCAGCAAGACCGTGACGTCGACGGTCGCCCCCTATGCCGACCTCACGGCGGCCAATCTTTCGATCGAAGCTCCGGCCGGCTTGCAGTCCGGCGCAAGTGTCGTGCTGCACTGGGACGATCGCAACATCGGCAGTGCTGCCACCAGCGGTTCCTGGTACGACTATGTCACGATCAAGAACCTGTCCACCGGCGAAACGCTGGACACCATCCCGGTCGTCTATACGGAATCGGCCAGTGGGAACGGCGCGATCGCGGCAGGCGGCGTCCGCGCACGCCAGCTCAGCTACGCGCTTCCCACCGGTGCTCGCGGGACCGGCCAGATCCAGTTCACGGTCACGACCGACAATTTCAACCAGGTGTTCGAATTCAACAATTCGGGCAGCGGCGGCAGCAACACGGCCGAGAGCAACAACACCGCGAGCGTGACCGTCACGTCGCTGGCCGCTCCCGCACCGGATCTCGGAATCGCCAATCTTGCCTTGACGCCGCCCATTGGTCTGCGGTCGGGCGACGGTGCGACTCTGAACTGGTTCGTACAGAACACCGGCAACGCCGCCGTCACCGGCTCGTTCTATTCCCACGTGACGGTCCGCAACGTCACGACGAACCAGGTGGTCGTGTTGGGCGATGTCCTCTATGACCCGGCGGCGGCGGGCAACGGGTCGATCGCGGCGGGCGGCTCGCGGGCTCAGCAGTTCGCCTTTGCCTTGCCTCAGGGCTCTCCTGGCGCCGGGCAGCTCGAAATCACGGTCACGACCGACTTCTACAGCCAGGTGGGCGAGTCCAACACGTCCGGTACGAACGGCGCCAGTACCGCCGAAAGCAACAACTCCGCGAAGATCACCGCCATTGCGGCGCTCGCGCCCTACGCCGATCTCGTAACGTCCGCTGTCACCGCGCCCAGCCTGACCATCGGCGATCCCGCCACGGTCACGATCGGCTGGACCGTTACCAATGCAGGCCAAGCCGCAACCACGGTCGGCAACTGGAGTGACAATATCATCGTTTCTTCCGACACCGACCCCTCACATGGGACGGTGATCGGCCGGCTCGACCATATCGGCGCGCTGGCTGCAGGCGCGACCTATCAGTCGAGCCTGACCATCACGCTGCCGCCGCGATACCAAACCCATTCGCATCTGTTCGTGCGCACCGATGCGAACGATGCCGTTTTTGAGAACGGCGTCGAGGCCAATAACGCGGCGGAAGCATCGAATATGTTCGATGTGGTCACCGCGCCTTTTGCCGACCTTGCCGTCTCCAATCTTGTCGTCGCCCCGACGGCGGACAGCAGCCGTCCGTTGACGGTGTCCTGGACGGTCTTCAACCAGTCGCCGCACGCGATCGGCACCACCGACCGCACCGCATGGTCCGACAGCGTCGCGCTGGCGACGGATTCTCTGGGCAAGAACATCGTCGCAAATATCGGCAGCTTCGATCACGTTGGCGCGCTCGAGGTCGGCGGCAGCTACACCCGAACCGGCACCGCGATGATCCCGGACGGCCTGCACGGCACGTTCTACGTCGTGGTGAAGACCGGTGGCCCCTCGGAATTCATCTACACCGATAACAATGCGGTCGTGTCGGGTCCTGTCACCATCAACCTGACGCCGGCGCCTGACCTCGTGCCGGGCACCGTGGTCGCAACGACGCCGGGCTCGACGGCCCAGGTTAGCCAAGCCACGGCCGGCGACAAGATCGACATCACCTGGACCGTGCAGAATGCCGGCAGAGGCCGCGCCGACGGGACCTGGTACGACAGCATCTATCTCCAAGAGGTCGGAGGCCAGCACCGCACCCTGGGCCTCGGCGCATTCGACTTCACCGGCCCGCTCGGCGCGGGGCTCTCCTACACGCGTTCCGAGGTCGTCCAGCTGCCGGGCAACGTGGCCGGCGTCTTTCAGCTGATGATCAAAACCAATGCCGGCCTGTTCCCGATCTACGAGCCGGCGGCGGGCAACAATACGCTGGCGGATCCCAACCCGCTCACGCTGGTCGTCGCGCCCAATCCGGACCTTCAGGTTTTCTCGATCGACAATCTGCCGTCGACGGCGAACGCAGGCGGCACCGTCGCGATCGACTTCACGGTCATCAATCAGGGCATCGTCGAAGCCAAGGGACATTGGAAGGACAACGTCTACATCTCGCTGGTCGATCATCTCGACGGCAGCGCCATCCTGATCGGCTCGTTCGACAATCTCTCCGCGCTGGCGCCGGGCGAGAAGTACAAGATCTCGACCGGCAACATGCTGGTGCCGAAGCGGCTCGGCGGTCCTGCCTACATCATCGTGGATACCAACGCGAATGACGGCGTTGGCGAATTCCCGGCCGGCAACAACAACACCTTCGTCAAGCCGATCTCGATCAACGCGGAGCCGCCGGCGGACCTCGTCACCAGCAACGTGAAGGCGCCGAACCAGTCGTTCGACGGCCAGACGATCACGGTGTCGTATCACGTCGACAATCTTGGACTCGAAGCCACCGATCAGGATCACTGGACGGACGAGATCTGGCTGACGCGCGACAAGACAAGGCCGAACACGACCAAAGGCGACGTACTGCTTGCGACCATCGCGCACAACGGCGTGATCGGAAACGACCCCACGGTGATCACATTGCCGACCGGTTACGACGTGACCGCGACGGTGACGCTGCCCAAGCATATTTCCGGCGAATTCTACATCACGGCCTGGTCGGACGCGTTCGACGTGGTGCACAAGAGCACCCAGGACATCAACGTCAATCCGGACGATCCGAACCGCTCCAACAACGACAATTACAAGGCGCGCCCGATCACGGTGCTGCTGACGCCGCCGCCTGACCTCGTCGTGACGGCGGTCGCGCCGCAGGCGACGGGTGTGGGCGGTGAAGACTACACGGTGAGCTGGACGGTCCAGAACCAGGGCACCAATGCGACCGAAAGCGGCGTTTTGTTCGATCAGGTCTATCTGTCTGACGTGCCCGACTTCGTGCCGCCGAACACCGGCAAGGACGTTGGAAATCAGTGGTTCCTCGGCGCCGTCGAGCATGACGGCACGGTCAATTCGAACGGAAGCTATACCAACCAGGCGACCTTCAAGCTCGCACCCGAGATTTCGGGCAAATACGTCATCGTTGTCGCCAACACCGGCGGTTACACCGCGAGCGGCAATTACGTCGGACCGACCTGGGAAGGCCAATACGGCGGCAACAACATCAACGTGGGCAACACCAGGGTCGCGCCGCGGCCGGTTGCGGACCTCCGCGTCACTTCGGTCACAGCACCGCCCACCAATTACTCCGGTGAATCCACGACGGTCACCTGGACAGTGCAAAATTTCGGCGCGGACGCTTGGTCCGGCACCCGCTACTGGACCGACGACGTCTACTTCTCTCGCTATGCGACGTTCGATCCCGGCCAGGTCGTCTTCATCGGACACTATCAGCACAGCAATGCGCAGCCATTGGCAAACGGCGCGAGCTACACGCAGACGGCGACATTCCTCCTGCCCAAGGGCATCGGCGGCACGGCGGCGGATCCGCAGCCTTACTACGTTTATGTGATCGCGAACGCCGATGGTAACACGACGGCGCGCACGCGCGACAACACCGGCGCGCGCGACACGTTTGCGACGCGCGGCTACGAGGACATCAGCAACAATCGCACCCCCGGCGTCGTACCTGTCATTTACCGCGAACCGGATCTTCAGGTCACCAACCTCGTCGTGCCCAGCACGACACCTCACTCGAGCGAGATCATCCCGATCACCTTCACGGTGACCAATCTGGGCAACCGCGACACCAGGGAAGGACGCTGGACCGACCGCGTCTTCCTGTCGCTCGATCCATCGCTCGATGCTCATGACATCGAGATTGGCTCGTTCTCGCGCGGCACAATTCTGGCAACCGGTGCGAGCTACACCACGACGGTCAACGCACAGCTGCCGGACGGCATCGGCGGCAATTATTATGTTTTGGTCTACACCGACAGCACCGCGTCCGGCGTGCTGGACGTGCCGGGCCTCATGTACAACGACGGGATGGGCAGCGTCCCCGAATTCCAGGGTGAAGGCAACAACATCACCGCAGCCTTCATGCCGGTGTCGATGGTGCCGCCGCCCGATCTGCAGGTCACGTCGCTTCTTATGCAGGGTCCCGATCCGCTTCAGATCGACCATGTTCTGACGGGACAGTCGTTCACCGTGACCTACCAGGTGACGAACACCGGTGCCGGACCGACGCCGGATCGCCAGGGCAAATGGGACGATTACGTCTACCTCTCGCGTGACCAGTTCCTCAGCGATGCCGATATCTATCTCGGCGCCGCGACCCACGCCGGCGGACTGGCCGCGGGCGCGAGCTATCAGAACACCTTGACATACAAGGCGCCGAAAAACCTCACCGGCCCCTGGTACGTCTTCGTCCTGACCGATCCGCCGACGGCGAATTCGCCGGTCACTGGCGTCGTGTTCGAGGCCGACAAGGAAAGCAACAACGCGAAACCGACTGCGACGCCGCTGCTGATCGATCAGCCGCCGCCGTCCGACCTGGTGGTCGATGCCGTCACGATCCCAAACGGCGCGATGTCCGGCGATCCCGTTCACCTCACCTGGACCGTGAAGAATGTCGGCGTCAATGCCGCAAGCGGCGCGTGGCGCGACGTCGCTTATCTCTCGAGCGACAACACCTGGGACATCAACGACAAACCGATAGGCTTCTTCGATTTCACCGGCTCCGTGCTGCCTGGCGCATCATACACCGGGACGCTGGATGCGCGATTGCCGCCGGCGACGCCTGGAACCTACCGCATCATCGTGCGGACCGACATCTTCGACGATATCGTCGAGGCGCCGACGCAGAACAATACGACGCCCTCGGCAAGCACCTTGCAGGTGACGGTGCCCGAGCTGCATCTCGGCGTCGCGCTCGACACCACGCTCAGCACCGGCCAGGACAGGCTGTTCCAGGTTACGGTGGCCCAGGGACAGAGCTTGCAGGTCGACCTCACCTCCGCAAACTCGACCGCTGCCAACACGCTGTTCCTGCGTTACGGCGCGCTGCCGACCGGGGCGACCTACGACGCAGCCTATCAGGGCGCGGTCCAAGCCAACCAGATCGCCGTCATTCCGTCGACCACGGCCGGCACCTATTACGTGCTCGTGCACGGCCAGTCGGAGCCGGGCCCGAATTCGCGCGTGACTTTGCTCGCCCATGTGCTGCCGTTCGGCATCACCGACGTCGTGCAGGACCAGGGTGGCGACAGTCGCTATGTCACCACGGTGATTACCGGCGCCCAGTTCGATACGCAGGCGGTGGTCAAGCTGGTGCGGCCGGGCTTCGCCGAGTACGAGCCGGTCAGCTACAAGGTCATGGATCCCACGCGGATCATCGCGGTGTTCGATCTGCGCAATGCGCCGCACGGTCTCTACGACGTCGAGGTGATCAATCCGAACGGTCTGGTCGCCATCGCGCCCTACCGCTATCTCGTCGAGGAGGCGCTACCGGCCGACGTGAGCATCGCGCTCGGCGGACCGCGCGTCATCTGGGCCGGCCAGAGCGGCCTCTACGGCTTCACACTGACCAGCCAGACCAATGTCGATATTCCCTATGTCCAATTCCAGTACGGCGTCCCCGGTACGCCGCTGAATGAGGGGGTACCGTATCTCGGTGTCACCACCAACGTCACGGGAACGCCGAATGTTGCCGATGTGCCGTGGGCGAGCATCGTGCCCATGTCGGACACGAACGGCCAGTCGCTGACCACCGGCTACGCGTACGACCTTGCCACGCGTGCCAACACGACTTTCAGCTTCCTGGTGCAGACTTATCCAAACGGCCTGCCGCCGGGCAATCAGAGCGAGCAGCCCGGTGTCACCGCGTTCGCGTTCAACATCATGGGCTCCGCGACGGCGCTGACGCCCGGTGAATATGTGGCGCAGCAACGGCAGTTGGCCGAAACTCTGCGCACGAACATCCTGAAGGACCCGACGGCATCGTCGGCCCTGCAAAACCTCGCCGCGGATGCGACCTCCTGGACCGACCTCTATCTCACCGCTCTGACCCAGGCCGGCCTGCTGCGGCCGGTCGACCAGCCGCCCGAGATCCACGACAACCCCGTTCTCGTCAGCCTGCAGGCGACCTTGGCGGCTGGTATCCTCGCCGGCCCGGCCGGCAAGCAGATCGTTACCAACGGCAACCTGTTGCAGTTCTTCAGCCAGGTCCAGCAATGGTACGGCAACGATCCGACCAAGACGACGCCGTATCAGACCATCAAGACCGACACGGTCAGCCCGCACGAGCCGACCACCTATTTTAGCTTCGATCCGCCGCCGGCCAGCGATTTCGACCTGCACGCGGCTTCGCCAACTCACTACGAAGCGAACTACATCTACGTACCCTGGGCCAACAGCTGGGATTTCCCGGAGACCCAGCATACCAACGACCAGACGCATCCCGAGAACCAGAATTTCCTCAACGTCCAGCCGCCGAATTTTGCGTCGTTCTTCAACGGCAGCGGCCGGACCGGTCAGGCGTTCCTGAACGGACCGCTGGGCTATGGGACCGACCAGTTCGTTCCCGCTGGGGTTGCCGAGCCTTATACGATCCAGTTCCAGAATGCACCGCACGCTTCCTCCACGGTCGGCGAAATTCGGATCGTGACGCAGCTTGACCAGGACTACGAGCCGCGCTCGTTCCGGCTGGGCGACCTGCAGATCGGTGACATCAAGGTCCACGTTCCCGGAAGCGTGGGCTCGTTCCAGAACGATTTCGACTTCACCAAGAGCAAGGGCTACATCCTGCGCGTCAGCGCAGGCATCGAGCTGTCGTCCAACACGTTGACCTGGTTGTTGCAGGCGATCGATCCGCTCACCGGTGAGGTGATCCAGGATCCGACCAAGGGATTGCTGCCGCCCGACGATGCGCAGGGCGATGGCCGCGGCTTCGTCAGCTATACGGCGACCCCCAAGACGGGGCTCGCTACGGGGACACAGCTGATAGCGCAGGCGCGCGTCATCTTCAACACGGCTGCGCCGATGGACACGCAGCAGCTGACCTTCACGCTCGACAGCCAGGCGCCCGTTACCACGCTGACGTCGGCGCCGCTGGCACAGGGCGGCTCGGACTACCAGGTGCAATGGAGCGCCAAGGACGATGCGACCGGCAGCGGCGTCAAGAACGTCACGGTCTACGTCTCCGTCGACGGCGGCAATTACACCACATGGTTGAAGCAGACCACGCAGACCTCAGGCGTCTACAATGGTCAGGCTGGCCACACCTACAAGTTCCTCGCGCTGGCGACCGACAATGCCGGTAATCGCGAGCAGGCCCCGCTCGGCGCCTCCGTTCCGAACAGCGACAGCTCCGCCAATCTCGGTGCGACGCCGACGGTATCCGGGACGAGCACAGATCTCGGCACGCCGCCGGCGCCGTCCACGCAGCCCTCGGCCAACGCCCTATTCGTGCAGGCTCAGCAGGGCATCCCGTCTGCCGTCCTGCAAACACGTCCTTCCGAATTCTCCACCGTGCTCGCGCCCTTCACGGCGCAGGCTTTCGCAACCGGGGTCGGAACGAGCGGCGCAGGCATCGGGCCCATGGCCATCCTGGTCATGCCCGACGGCACGGTGCTAGTCAGCGGCGGCGCCTCGCGCAACCAGATCTTCAGGCTGAACGCTGAAGGCGGTCAGGTCGGCGCGCCGCTGGTGACGTTGTCCCAGCCGATCTACGACATGGTGCTCGACACCGGGCGCAACGTGATCTGGGCTGCCACAGGTGGCGGGCCGCTCTACGAACTCGATGCCACGACCGGCGTCGTGATCGACCAGTTCGGCGACTCGCTGACGCAAAGCCTCGCCATCCAGCCGGGCACCGGTCTGGTCTACGTCTCGTCGGGCAATGGCATCGAGGTGTTTGACCCGACGGCCAAGACCTTCAGCCATTTCAGCGACATCAGAGTCGGCAGCCTTGCCTTCGCGCCCGACGGTACGCTGTGGGCGGTCACCTGGCCGCACAACCAGGGGCAGGTGATCCAGTTCACCGGCAACAAGCCGAAACTGATGCTGTCGTTCAACGACGATGTCGGCTCGATCGCGTTCGGCGCGACCGGCTCCAAGTTCGATGGCCTGCTGTTTGTGTCCCATACCGAAGCATCGGCGTCCGGCGGCTCCGTGCTGTCGATGGTCGATCTCGCGACAATGAAGGTTGTGGACGTCGCCAAGGGCGGGACGCGCGGAGATATCGTCAGGACCAGCGTCGACGGGCGGGTGTTCCTGAGCCAGTCGCACCAGGTGGATGTTCTGGGCCCGGTGCGTGCGCCGCACGTGACAAGTTCGAATCCGCCGCCCGACGCGTTCGTCTCGCTGCCGTTCGCGAGTGTCTCGGTGACGTTCGACGAGGACATGCTGGCCAGTGCGGCAAGCGACCCGCGCTCGGTGCTCAACCCCGACAATTACCAGCTCCGCGGCGACGGCGCCGGACTGATCCCGATTCAGGCAATCGCTTACGATCAGACGACGCGGACAGCCGTGCTCAGCTTCGCGCCGTTGTATGCGGATCATTACCAGCTCAAGGTTCTGACCAGCGTGCAAAGCGCTGCGGGCCTGGCGCTCGCCGAGGGCTATGCAACGGGCTTTACGGCCGTCAGTGATGTGACCTCGGTGCTCGACGTGGCCTTCTCGCTGGCCCGAAGCGACCGCGACACAGGTACGATTTCGTTCGACGTCACCGTTACGAACAAGAGCTCGCACAATCTCGTGCTGCCCCTCGTGCTCCGGCTCACGCCGACGCAGCATTTCGATGGCGAACCGCTCGGGAGCGCAGGGCGCGCGGCGGACGGATCCTGGCTGATCGATCTCAGCTCCAACCTGCCGGCCAATGGGATTCTGCTCGCCGGCCATTCGACGAGCGGCAGGACCGTCACGATCGCCGATCCCAACCGCAGGCCCGTCACTTTCGACCCAAGCGTCAGCGGCGGCCTCATCGGCAACGCCCCGCCGGTCTTCATAACCTATCCCGTGATGTCGGCGACGGCGGGACAGGCCTATACCTACAAGCCCACCGCCTACGATCCCAGCGGTGACCCCATCTCGTTCGTGCTGGTGAAGGGACCGGCCGGCATGACGATCGACGCGGCGACCGGGCTGGTATCATGGATGCCGACGACCAATAGCCTCGGCCAGACCACGGTGGCGCTCCAGGTCTATGACGCCGGCGGCGCCTACGATACCCAGACATTCACGCTGAGCGTGAGCGGCGTGAACCGCGCCCCCGTCCTCACCACGATTCCTGCCGAGGTCGACGGCAAGGAAGGCGACTTGCTCAAGATCGTGGTGCAGGCAACCGACCCCGACAATGACAAGCTGATCTATTGGGCCAACAATCTGCCACCGGGAGCGACGTTCGACGCACAGCAGCATGCGCTGATCTGGACGACGGATTTCCATTCGGCGGGTACTTATACAAACGTGACGTTTGTCGTCAGCGACGGCATTCGCGAGGTCGGCCAGGTCACCACCATCGTGATCGCGCCGACGCCGCAACCGCCGAAATTGATCAAACCCGCCAATTTCATTGCCAACGAAGGCGAGCAGGTCCGTATCGCACTCCAGGCAACCGATATCGACGGATTGCCGTTGACCTATTCGAGCAACCTGCTGCCGCCCGGCGGCTTCCTGGACTCAAAGACCGGCGTCTTCACCTGGACGCCCGATTACACCCAGCACGGCGTCTACTTCATCCCGTTCACGGTCAGCAACGGGAATGCGAGCACCACCCAGACCGCAACGGTCGCGGTGCAGAACGTCAACGCGGCGCCGGTGTTCCAGAATCTCGACACCTTCCAGGGTCCGGAAGGGCAGAAGATCCAGTTCCGTGTTCAGGCGTCGGATCCCGATAATCCGAGCTTCACGCCGCCGGATCGTGCGGCAGACGGGACACTCGCCTACGGCGACCTCAGCATTCCGACCGTCAGCTATTCGCTCGCCGGCATGCCGCAAGGCGCGACCTTCGATCCCGATACGCTGATCTTCAGCTGGACCCCCGGCTTCGGCGATGCCGGGCAGCATGTCGTGACGGTGACGGCGACCGACAATGGCGACGGAACCGGGCAGGCCAAGGTCACGACGCAGCAGGTCAAGCTCAACATCCTCAACGTCAACCGCGTTCCGCAGGTCGCTCTTGTGGCGAACCAGAGCGTCGATCACGATGGGACGCTGAATGTCCCGGTTTCGGCGGTCGATGCCGACGGTGATCCGCTCAAGCTGACGATGCTCGGCCTGCCTGCGTTTGGAAAGTTCGTCGACAACGGCGACGGTACGGGCACGTTCACCTTCACACCCACCGCCGATGATCGCGGCAATTACACGATCTTCCTCACGGCCACCGACGATGGCGACGGGAACGGCGCCAACGCTGCGCTGTCCAACACCCAGTCCTTCGTCGTCACCGTGAATGCGCCAGATCGCCCGCCGCATATCGTGCCCATCGGAGACAAGGTCGCCGTTGTCGGCCAGCCGTTCCA
Source organism: Bradyrhizobium sp. SZCCT0148 (assembly GCF_018129985.1). Taxonomy (GTDB): domain Bacteria; phylum Pseudomonadota; class Alphaproteobacteria; order Rhizobiales; family Xanthobacteraceae; genus Bradyrhizobium; species Bradyrhizobium japonicum_H. Next base: position 313,166 of record NZ_JAFCKT010000006.1, on the reverse strand, counting down.
ACTCGTCATCAAAGCGACCGATGCAGACCAGGATCCCTTGACCTTCGGCGCGACCGGCCTGCCGCCGGGCGCCGTACTTTCGTCGAATGGTGTCTACGGACAGAAGGTCCTGACCTGGACCCCGACCAGCGCGGACGTCGGCAAATACAACATCCTCGTCTCGGTCAAAGACAGCGGCAACGGCGATCCCGCCAATGTGCTCGGCGACCATCAGCTGTTCACACTTACGGTGCGTGCCAGCAACCAGGCGCCGGTGTGGGTGTCTGCCGGCGATCAGACGATTGCGAGCGGCCAGACACTGAGCGTGCCACTGCGGGCTGTCGATCCCGACGGCGATGCCGTCACTTACTCGGCCTCCAACCTTCCGGTCGGCGCGAAGATCGACACCGTTTCGGGCGTGCTGACCTGGACCCCCGGCCTGGTCCAGGTCGGCCAGTACAACGGTATCGTGTTGTCCGCCACCGACGGCAGCTTGACGACGACGCGGACCATCGCCATGACCGTCACGGCCTCCAACGAGGCGCCGCACTTCATCCCGCTGCAGCAGCAATCCGGCCGCGAAGGCACCAAGCTGCAGTTCGCCATCTCGGCGGCAGATCCCAACGACGACCCGTTGACCTACAGTGTGCTCTCGGGCCTGCCGACAGGCGCCAGGTTCGACGCGGCGACTGCGCAGTTGATCTGGACGCCCGGTTTCGAACAGGCGGGAGACTACGCCGTCAAGTTCGGGGTCATGGACCCCAGCGGGCTCAGCGACATGCTGACGGCCAATATCCACATCGACAATGTTGATCGTGCTCCTTCTTTGGAGGTCGACGACCATGGCGTGGTCGTCGGGCAACGCTTCAGCCTGCAGCTCATCGCCAGTGATCCCGATCTCAACGCGCAGCTTGCATTCTCTGCGCTCGGCCTGCCCGAAGGAGCAACGCTGAATGCGCAGACCGGGGTTCTGACCTGGACGCCGGGACCGACGCAGACCGGCGACTACGCGATCAAGTACACGGTGACAGACGGCGAATTGAGCACATCGCGGGTCGCGACGCTGCATGCCACGCTGAATGCGGCGCTGCCACAGGTGATCGTGGAGATCACGCCCAGCTTCCCCGGCGTGCCCGGCTCGCCCGTCCTGCTGCACGTCGCCGCGACGGGCGCAGCTCCGATCAGTGGCCTAGCCTTGTCCGTGAACGGCCAAGCCCTGATGCTCGACAGTCACGGTCGTGCGAGCTACACGCCGCAGACGCCCGGCGTGTTCGCCGTTGAGGCCGCTGCGACCGACGTCGATGGTCGGACTGGCCACGCCCAGACCATGTTGAAGGTACGAGATCCGAACGACCACGCGCCGCCTGTGGTGTCGTTCGACAATATCGCCAATCATGCGCTGCTCGCGGCGGCGGTCGATCTCCAGGCCACGATCAGCGACACCAAACTGGACAATTGGGTGCTGGAGCGGGCCCTTGTCGGGTCGAGCGACTTCACGACCATCGCCAGCGGCAACACGACGGTCGCTGGCACCATCGCCCGGTTCGATCCGGCCCTGCTGCGCAATGGCGCCTACCAGCTTCGATTGACGGCGACCGATGTAAGCGGTCGCAGCAGCGTGGCGCAGATCATTGTCGAAGCCGATACGCCATCCAAGCCGTCGGCTTATGTCCAGAATTTCACGGATCTGTCGGTGGTTCTGGGCGGCACGACTGTCGATCTGGTGCGCTCCTATGCCTCTACGGACCAGGCTATCCAGGGATCACTGGGCTATGGCTGGCGCCTCGCCAATCTCGACCCGCAAATCCAGACCAGCATCCCCCCGACGGGACGCGAGAGCCTCGGCATCTACAATCCCTTCGTCGACGGCACACGCGTCTATCTGACCTTGCCGGACGGACAACGCGCCGGCTTCACTTTTACGCCGGAGAAACACGTCCAGCTCGGCGTCACCTATTACACGGCGAAATTCACGGCCGATTCCGGCGTGACATATCAGCTAGAATCCTCGTCAGTTCCGCTCAGCAAGGGGCCCAACGGCTATTACGAGCTGCAGACCGCGCGGCCCTACAATCCCACCAACGGGGCATTCGGTGCGGCCGACTACACGTTGAAAGCCCAGGACGGGACCGTCTACCACCTCAGCACCGTCCATGGCGTGCTCGACGAAATCCTGCCTGGCGGCAACGTTCTGCATTTCAGCGACAGCGGCATTACCAGCTCGAACGGCGATGCCGTCCAGTTCACCAGAGACGCCGCGGGCCGGATTTCCGCGATCATCGGCCCTGACGGCACACGCGTCGTTTACAGCTACGATACGGACGGAAACCTCGTTTCCGCGCATGACACCAATACGGGCTTGAGCAGCCGCTACGGCTATGACCTGGAACATCAGCATCTACTGGTCGTGACGACATCGCCGACGGGATCCGCCGGTAGCGTCATCAATTACGGTACAGCGGCGCAGGTTGTGCCGCTTGCCGCCGATCTTCACGGTCCCAGCGGCTTCGGCACGAGCGTCTATCAGGGGTCGCTGGCGGCGGGTACAACCGACTACCTCAGCTTCAATCTCCGACCTTCCGAGCTGCGCTCGACGCCGACGGACCAGGTCTTGATCGGCGTTGAGATTACGGCGGCGAATGGCAGCGGCTTCCAGCCCGGCGTCGCTGCGATCCATGGCCTCACGCCGCTGGTTTCGCGCAGTGGCGATAGGACATCGCTGGCCGTCTTCGCGATCGGCCGTGATGGGCTCGATCTGCTCAGGGTCAGGGGCTCGAGCGCCGCGACCTCGGGAGACTACAATGTCCGGCTTTTTGTTGTCGGAGACGCCAACGAGGATGGGTCGGTCGACGGTGTCGACAGCGCTCTGCTCAATCAGGCATTCGGCAGATCGGCGGGGCAGGGTGGCTATCTCATCGGTGCCGACGCCAATCGCGACGGCGTTGTCGATGCCGCGGATGCGCAGCTTCTCGGCAACAATTACGGATTCCTCGCCGCGCCGCCGCCCTCGGTGCAGGACAAACAGGTCCTCACCCATGTCGATCTCCCGCTCACGATCGATCTGAATGCGATATCGAACGACCCGGAAGGCGATCCGCTCTATTTCAAGTTGGTCACGTCGCACAGCGGAACGGCAACACTGAACCCGGATGGTCACACCGTGACCTTCATCCCGGGGCTGGGCTTCCTGGGCCATGCCGATTTCGAATTCCAGGCGGACGACGGGTTCAACAGATCGTCGGTCGGAACCGTGGCGGTGGACGTGAGCTCCGCGGCCCTGGTCAAGATCGATTTTCAGAACCGTGCGCCACGTCTTGGCCAGGGTGGCAGCCAGACCATGGTGCTGTTCGGCGACTTCGAGGACCAGCAGGGCGTGCTGCTGCCGGCATCCTATGTGTCGCTGCAGACGCTGGACCCGTCGGTGGCGTCGGTCTCTGCAGCCTCGGGCCAAGTGACCGCGCTCCACAATGGCACGACCGTTTTGCTGGCGACGAGCCATGGCGTCACCGGCGCCACGGCCGTCACCGTCGGGGTGCCCGCCACCGTGCTCGGACAACGTCTCTATAATGAAGGCATCGACCTTTATCCGCTTGCAGTGACGCTCAACGCCAATGGCGGTACGCGCCAATTCGACGTTCATCCAGGCAGTGACCAACTGCTAGCCACGGATTTGTCTGCGGGTTCGACCGGCACACGCTATTTTGTCAGCAAGCCCGGCGTTGTCTCGATCAGCGCCGACGGTTTGATGACGGCCATTGCGCCGGGGACGGTGACGGTCACCATCATCAACGGCGCAGCCGAAGTCGTGGTGCCCGTCAAGGTCCAGGTGCCGCAGGCAGGCAACGTAACGGTCGGGGCCGACGGTGCCGTCGTGCAGGGCAGCGACGGCTCGACCGTTGCGGTGCCACCCGGCGTGCTCGCCACCGGCACAACAATCAGTATCTCGCCCGCAAGTCAGGCGAGCCTGCCGCAGGCGGTGCCTGACGGCTTCCACTACGCCGCTGCGTTCAATCTCGATCTCGGCCCCAAGCCGCTGAATGTCCCGGTTCAACTCGCCATCAAGGTCGATCCCTCCGTGGCGGCAGGAACCAAGGTCTATTTCTTCCAGGCCGGCGACTATCTCAATGACGATGGCACAACACGCCCGATCTGGTGGCAGGTTGAGAACGGCGTCGTCGGCGCCGACGGCTATGCTCACACGAATTCCCCACCGTACAACGGCGTCAATGGTAAGTCGCTGTACATGGTCGGCTACGGCGATTCCAACCTTGGCACAGTGCAGCTCCAGCAAGCGCTTGCCAGCCGAACGGCGTTCACCGTCGCGGTCAATGGTGGCGGCAATGGCGGTTACATGGGCGCGTTCTCATCGGGGACCGGCGATGTACTTGCCACGCTGGCCGTCCCGTCGTCGCCACAGCCGCAGCCGTTTGCGATCCAGCTTCTCACGCCCGATACGCTTCCGGTCACAACCAGCGCCAACTTTCAGGTCGATCCCGGCAAGGTCAGCACCTTCCAGACACGATTCCTGCCGCCGCCGACACTTGATCCGGACGCCCCGAAGATCACCGGTGCCAAAGTCGCGTTCGTGACCAATCCCGGCGATTCGACTGGCGCGTCGACACATGCCGAGATCGTGTTGGCAGGCCAGTTCGTTTCGCAGAACCAGGCCTCGCCGGATTTCCTCGTCACGTTCACGATGCCAGACGGACGCCCGACGTCAGTCGTCGTCCCGGCCAGCAACGAGCTCCACATCGCGGTTCCCAATACGATTGCGCTCGGTCTGGCTCAGATCACAGTGACACGCACGGACAAGGCGCCCGTCTTCAGGAACGGTCACGTCGAGCAGGACAAACGCGATCTCGTCAGCAACGTGGCGAAGATCAACCCGAATGGCACGTATGTGTTCGTAGCCGCTCCGGAAGCGAAATACTCGACCGTCACGGTGAAGGTGGGGGGCTACGACGTCCAGAAGACCGCGCTGGAAGGCGATTTGGTGGTCCTCAATGGCGATCCGACGCATCCCTCGACGATCGGCGATATCGTCGCTCGGATTTCACTGGAAACGCCGGCCGATATTCCATATCCCCGCGACGTCGCAGTCACGCCTGACAATACGCGCGCCTATGTCACGCTGCTCGGATCGGGCCGCGTCGCCGTGGTCGACACAGTCTCACTTCAGGAGATCGACGTCACCGGCGACCGCAATCCCCTGAAAATCACCCAGCACGTCATCGCGGCGCCGAACGGCGTCGCGGTGGACCCTCAGCTGGACAACGCCGTCCTGACCAATCCCACCGAGATTCGCGGAACGGTCAACATCAACAATCTCGCGACCTGGAAGCTTCAGCTCATCTCGCTCGACAACGGCGACATCCTCGACGTGCCGCCGTCGGCCGACACCGCAAAGCAGGTTTCAAGCGGGGTGCTGGCCACGCTCAACCCGACCGCGTTCAAGTCGGGTTTCTACAAGGTGATGCTGACGGCCGAGGACAAGAACGGGAATACCTTTGTCGACGCCTCGCTCTACGTGGATCTCGAAGCCAACCCGACCTATAAGGAAATCCGAATGCCGTTCGGGGCGCAGCCCTATGGCATCGCCATTTCCCCCGACGGCAAGTTTGCCTATGTCGCGGCCCACAACCCGTATCTGATCCAGGGCGTCGCTTCGTCCTATATCTTCCAGATCGATATCGATCCGACCTCGCCAACGTACAATCGCGTCATTCGCAACATCGCGGTTGGCAGCGTTGCGCTATCGGGCATCGACCAGGCGAACCAGGACATTTACGCGCAAAATTCCATCGCGCCGTCGGGCTTCCGCAATCTCTCAGTGTCGAAGGACGGACTGCATGTCTATGCTACGGCGCCGAATGAGAATCCGGATCCGAACGGTCCGCATGCGTGGAGTGATCTGCCGGGCAGCCTGATCGACATCGATCTTACCCAGACCTTCGCCAAGGGCTTCGCGCCGACCGCAAAGGTCATTCCAGGTGCCCGCGGCACCAATGGCGTCACGGTCGCGCCGAGCGGGCAGGTCGCCTTCACCAATTCCGGCACCGACGTCGGAGGTGTCATGGTCACCAACCCATCGACCGGCACCAAACAAACCATCCCGCTGGATCTCGACAAGCTCGCCACCCAGGGCAACCCGCAGCTATCGGTGCACAACGCCGGCGGCCTCGTCTTCACGCCGGACGGCAGCTATGCGTTCGTTACCGGGCGTGCGGACGAGGTCAATACCGTTTTCGGGGGCGGCTATAATGGCATCGGTCTCAACGCGACAGGCGTGAGCGGCTATCTCGATCAGACGGCCAGCCCGCTCTACATGGATGGCAATGTCGGCATCATCAAGGATCCGCTTGGGCCCAATCCGCAGCTGATCGCCGCGACCAGGCCGATCCCATTCGGCTATCCGACCGACTTGGCGCTCTCCGACGACGGGCAATATCTCTACGTGACGTATCAAGGCCTGCCGGCACAGGGCGGAACCGGCGGTGTGCTCGTGTTCGATGCTAAGGCGATGCTGCAGCAGGTCCAAAGCAGCCTGGCGGCGAATCCATCGGGCTCGCTGCTACGCAAGGTCGCAATCGACGATCTGCCGTTGAGCAGTGCAAACACGCGTCAGGAAAATCCGCTGATCGACATCAGGGCTGACTATTTGCTGCATGTCGAGAACGGCCTGCAGATTTTCGGGACGCCCGCCGGCAGCACGCGCGCGCCGGTCGTGACAGGTGGGCGGCCGGCCGGGATCGCCGTGATGCATAGCCCGACGCCGCAGTTGACCGTTTACCAGCGTGTCGCGGATGCCGCCGCCGGCAACAAGAGCTTACTGCCCGGCCTCAATCTCACCCCAGCCATCGACCTTTCGATCCCCGCCACGCGCGTTGACCAGCTCAACGGCAACGTCGTCGCCGAAAATGCCGATTTCATCTTTTCTTTGGACATCATTTCGAAGGTGACGCTGACCATCGATGGCAAAGTGGCGACCAATGTCGGCAACGCACTCGATCCGTCGCATCCGGTCGCGACGTTCAAGGACGTCACGCTTTTGCCGGGCGTCTATCACTACCTGATCAATCCGGTCGACAGTCTCGCTCCCAACCTCAAGACCCACAATTACGTGTTGACCGCGACGGCGGTTCCCGCATCGACGGCCCTGAATCCGACCGCAGATTTCGTGGGCAGCACGCCCAAGGTCGGGGTCGCTGCCGGCAAGCTGAAAAACGAGCTGGACATCAATCAGGCGATGCCGGTGGGACACACGATCGTCGAAGGCGTCGATCTGTGGGACGGCCATCTTGTGGTGTCGAGCCCGGACGTGAACCTGCCGGGCCGTGGTCTGCCGCTTCAGTTCAATCGCATCTATACCAGCCAAGGTGATTCAAGCGATGGTCCGCTTGGCGCCGGATGGACCGAAACCTATAACGTGAGGCTCGTCGAGGACGACAAGGGCTATCTGACGGTCGTGGGCGGCGACGCAACCGGTAACACCTTCGATCCGAACGGTCACACCGATGCGACCCGCGCCGCGGCGTTCGGCGTTCCGGACGAACTGGCGGCGACCGCCCTGTTCTTCGATCCGCAGCCCGGCTTCCACTCCACGCTGGTGCAACTGGACACTGCGAAGGCAGCGTTCGATTTCTACACTACGGCGCACGTCCGCTACCACTTCGAGCTGGAGCCGAATCTCCAGCCCTACAACAAGGTCTACACGCTTCGGTCGATCACCGATCCGAACGGCAACCGGATCGATCTGTACTATTCGAAAAGCCAGCCGGTGGACCCGCATTTCGGCCTGAGTGACGAGCTCAAGAGCAAGCTCGATGACGATTCAACAACCCTCGACGTCGTCAAGGACGGGGCCGGGCGAGCCTTGCTATTCACCTATGCCACCATCTTCGGCGACAAGCGTATCGTCGAACTGAAGGGCTATGACACGATCAGCCCCCATCATGATCTGCTGGGTCTTGACATCCAGTACCATTACGACGACGGCTTCGGTAATCTGACCAGCGTCACGCAATATGGCACGCAGCCGGACGGCAGCGACACGCGGACCGAGACCTATACATATACGCCCGGCGATGATCGCCTGAGCCACAACATGCTCACGCACACGGCTCCCGGCAACGGCACGGACGGGGGCACGCAGACAACGACCTACGTCTACTACCCGCAGGTCTCCGACGATGCCGGCGCATTGCCCACGACAGGCACCGATCCGCGCATCAATGCCTACTTCAAGCGCATGAACCTCGAGGGCGAGCGCATTATGGAGGTGCATGCGCCGGGCGGCGAGACCGGCCGTTCAGAAGAATCGGTGACCGCCTTCAAGTATGACTTTTCTGGCCAGACCCGGACCGTGTCTGATCCGCGCCCCGGAGTGGCCGACACCATCTACACGCTCAACGCCTATGGCGCGACCGTCAAGATCGACGCCCCGGGAGGGCGCACCACCACGATGGTTTGGGCGACGCCGCAGACACCTCACCCGGAAGCCTTCCAAGGCTCCGGGAAGAACGGCAAGGACGTCGAGCTTGTGTCGGTGACCGATGCTGACGGCCAGACGATTTCCTACGTCTACGACGAACTGGGCAATGCTATAAAAATCACGACGTCGTTCGACGGTGGCATGGAAGATGTGACGGACGGCGCCGGCAATGCGGTGTCGGAAATCGTCGTTCTCAAAACCTTCGATCCGAAATTCAACAAGTTGCAGAGCGTCACCGACGCCGAGAAAAATACCACGAGCTACAAGTTTGACGACTACGGCAATACGATTCTGGGCTCGGATGCCGTGGGCGCGCTAATCACGAACGAATATTCACCGGCCAACACGTTCAGTGCGAATTTCGGCCCGGGCGACCTGCTCAAGACGACCGACGCGCAGCAACATACGACAACGTTTCTCGCTTATAACGCATTCGGATTTGCAACGCAGATCCAGGACGCCGGGGGGGTCGTGACGACCCGCGTGTACGATGTCCGCGGTCGGCTCACCGACGAAAGCGACACCAGCGGTCATCGTGTGCACAACGAGTACGATGCGCTGAATCGCCTGCTCAGCCAGACCACCTATGATGACCGTCTGCACACCACCGCTAATCCGGGGGTTCAGTGGGCGGAACGGGTCGTCTACACCTATTATGCAGGCGGTTTGATTGCAACGAGCACTGACGGCCTTGGCCAGACCACGACTTACGAATACGATAAGGGCAACCGGCTCGTCCGAAAGACGATGAAAGATGTTGCGCAGGCCGACGGCGGCAGCACGACGTTGCAATGGCAGTATGCGTATGACGAAGACGGCAATGTCAGCCGCGATATCGACGCTGCCAACATTGTCCACGAATATACCTATGACGGCCTCAATCGCCTGAAGACCGTCACAGTTGTGAGCGGTCCTTCTGGAAACCAGACGTCGACCGTCATCCTGAAAAACTTCTACGACGCCATTAACAAGATCTCGGATGTCGATTTGAACGGCAACCGGACCACCTATGCTTACGACGGCCTTTATCGACAGGTCTCCGCGACCTTCAACGTCTCGGCCGATCAGTACGGCACCGGGCACGCGTCCGTCAAAACAGCGTACGACCGCGTCGGCAACAAGATATTCCAGTCCGACGCCAACGGGCACGGAACGAAATACGTCTACAACGTGGATTATACGCTGAAGTCCGCGGTCGATGCGGTCGGTAACAAGATCGATTACACCTACACCAACCGCTTGCTCGCGACAGAAATTCACCTGCAGAGCGGACTCAAGGTCACTTACGGCAATTACGACGGCCGCAACCAGGCTCACAAGATCGAGCAAACCGTGATCAGCGGTACGGGCGCCGTCAACGCGTACGTGACGGTCTACGACGCCGACTACGCCAACCGCACGACGGTCGTCACGGATCCGAACGGCTCCAAAACCGAGACGCACATGGACGGCCTCGGTCGCGTTGCCAGCCGGATCGTCGATTCGACAGGCCTCGCGCTGACGACCAGCTTCACTTACGATGGCAACGGAAATCTGGCGACCACCCGCGATCCCTGGAACAATGACGTCGACGTCACAAACACGTATGACGGGCTCAACCGGAAGATCAAGGTGGAGTACGTCCACACGTCTGACGACCTACGTCCGCCCGTCGAGCAATATTTCTACGACGGCGACAACAACGTAGTTCGTTACGTCGACAAGCGCGGCAACGCGTTCGAGTCGAAATACGACAGTCTGAATCGGATCATTAGGCAAACGTCGCCCGGACTGCCGCTGACCGTGACCAACACGAGTTACGACGACGCGAACAACATCGAGACCGTGACGGATCCGAACGGGAAGGACACCAAGTATCAATATGACGCGCTCGGGCGCGTCGTCCTGATCACCGATGCAGACAACAACACGGTCAAGTATACTTATGACGGCGTCAATCTTCGGTCCGTGGTCGACAAAAAGGGCTTTGAGACCCGATTTACCTATGACGACGCCAACCGGCTTGCCCTGACGGAAGACGCTCAGTTCGCGGGCGGCCCCGCGCTCACCACGACAAGGCAGATCTATGATGACGTTCTGAACCGCATGATCATCCAGGATCGGCGATTCGACGAAGTCGGATCCGAGACCATCGATCAATTCGACTCGTTTGGACGCCTGACCCGAGAAACCCGTAGCGCGCCCGGCCTCGGCTTACGCTACGGCAGTCAAGACATCGTTTTGACCGAGAAGACGTATGACGGCGTCGGCAATGTTAGATTCTCGACCGATGCCAATGGCAATACGACCGAGTACCGCTATGACGGGGCCAATCGCCTCAGGATGATGATCGAGGCCCAAGGCACCCACGACGAAGGGACCACGACCTATGATTATGACGGCCTGACCGATGATCTGACGATTAGCGATACCGGGCCGAACGGCGTCACGGCCGAGGCGATCTACGCCTACGACGCGCGCTATCGGTTGGTCAGCCTCACCAACGGTAATAACGAGACCACACGATATACCTATGACGAGAACGGCAACATCGCCAGCAAAACGGATCCGCTCGTCGCTGGTCATGTGACCCGTTACAAATACGACGCGCTCAATAAGCTGATCGAGGTCGACGAGACCAGCCGCGGCGGCGGTCTGACGGAATACGTCTACGACGCCGATCGCAATCTCCGCTTCGCGACCGATGCGGCGGGCCACAAGGTCGAGAATCGCTACGATGACCTCAATCGTCTGACCGACACGTTCCTGGCCGACGGGCAACATTGGCACTACGGCTATGACGCCAATGGAAACCAAAATCTTGTGGTCGATCCGGAAAGCCAGCGCACCGACATGGTGTATGACTTCCTCGACCGGCTTCAGACAGTGACCTACTCGAACGCCGTCAATCCGTCACTGGATTACCAGCCGCTCTCGATCGTCTACGCTTACGATGGCAACGGTAACATGACGTCTTCGACCGAGGTCAAGCACGTCGGCAGTGGAAGCGTCACCGAAGTCAGCCTTTTCAGCTATGACGAACTCAATCGTCTGGTCGGCTCGAACTACGTCAATGACGGGAAGAGCATCGCTTACACTTATGACAGAATGGGCAACCGCGCGTCGGTGACCGATGCCGATCATTTGACGACGACCTACCTGTTCGATCACCGCAATCGCTTGAGCGTCGCGACGACCGAGGACGGGGAGACCCGTTACAAATATTACGCCAATGGTGTGCTGAAGCTGGTCGTTTATCCGAACGGCACCGTGGCGGATTACGGCTTTGCCGACTCGTACGACAACAACAACCGTGTACTGCATGTCGTCAATCGCAGGATCGGTTTTGGTCAATCTGGTAGCGGCGTGATCGCGGGCACGACACCGTCGGCAGACGATCTGATTTCCAGCTTCACCTACACCTACGACAAGGACGGAAACCGCAAGTCGCAGGTCGAGGTCCATCACGACATCGACGGCGGCGCGGCAAGGACCACGACTTATTCCTACGACGGCCTGGACCGGCTGACGCAGGTCGTCTACGGCAACGGCGGCAATCTGACCTATACGTATGACAATGTCGGCAATCGCTTGACCGAGAGAGGAAAGGATCCGACGGATCCAACCAAGTCGGTCGATCGGACGTATTCTTACTATGCGAACTCTAACCAAGTGCGCAGCGTGACCGACAGCGTCGATCCGCGCAAGAGCGCGAGCTTTCTGTACGACGCCAACGGCAATCGCGTTGCCATGACCGTCAACGGAGTGACCACGCCCTATTATTACAACATCCTCGACCAGCTGGTATTGACGGCGGCCATCAATGGCGGACCCGTCAAGTTCGACTACGACACCCGCGGGCTGCGGGTCAAAAAGCTGACCGCGGCCGGTGAGACCCGCTATCTCTACGCAGACGGAGCGACGCTGCAGGAATATGATGGTTCCAGTGGGAAGACCGAGCGCAAGTACAATTACGGCGTCAACCTGATCTCGATGACGGATGTCGACGCGAGCACAAGCGTGCGCTCGAGCCAGTTCTATATGGTCGACGCGCTCGGAAGTCCCTCGGAACTCACCAATGAGTCTGGAGCAACGCAGGTCAGCCAGGAATTTGACGCGTGGGGGCAGATCGTCTTCGCGACCGGCACCTCGGACAACACCAAGCAGTTCACCGGCCAGGAACTCGATTTCGAGACCGGACTGCAATATTTCCGCGCCCGCTACTACGATTCTTTGACGGGCATGTTCATCAGCCAGGACAGCTATCTCGGCCAGGTAGATCAGCCGATGAGCATGAACCGGTACATCTACGCTTTCGACAATCCGCTGCGTTATCTCGACCCGACGGGTCACCGGAACATCGAGGATGAAATTCCGGCTCCCGAGCCGGTCGGAGGAACGCCGCAGCCGGACGATGCTCAGTTCTGGGAAAACCTGCGCAATTCCGGGCCGCTGCAGGAGCACCGAAAAACTGCTGAAGAAATGCACGAGGACTATCTGAACGGTCCGATGCAGGGCGGCGCGTCGATCGGTTTCGCTGCAGATAGCCATTTGGGCAGGCAGATGGGTTACGGGCTCGCGAAGGGTGCGCCCATCACTATCCGCGAGAACGAAAAGATCCTGGGAGTTGTCCGGGCCGAAGACGAAAGTAAGGCCGCCACGAGACCGTTCGAGTACGGGCTCGCGCTGATGATTACAGCGCCGCTCGCCCTGCCGGAGATCGGTGTTGCCGCGCTCGGCGAAGCGGGCGAACTTGCCTGGAGCGGCTCGCAACTTCTTGGTATCGCGCAGGCCTCGACTGAGTTCACGACCGGCCTTGTCAGCATGGTCAGCCACACCGAAGTTCCGCTGCCGCTTGCAGCCCTCTCGCAATTTCTGTCGTCGAAGATTACGGAAAGTCCGTCCTGGCAGGGTCCGACGGCCGCATTCCTCGAACTCGGCCTCAACGTGCTCCTCCACGCGGGAGCCTCCGGCGCTCTTACCGAGGGGGCTGGCTCCGTTGCCAGGTCGGTCAACAAGACGGTGAAGACAGTAGGCCTGGAGCGTGCGCCAATGACTGGCGCCACGGCTGTGCAACGAGCTGCCATCCTGGAGGTGGCCGCGGAATTCAATGTCGAAATCGGCATTCGCGCGGCGGATCCTCTGACTGCCCTCGGAACCAGGATTGGCAGCTATCTGGGCCTGCCCGCCAAGCCGCTGGCGATCAAGACCAAATCGATCTTCGGCTTCCTAGTAGGCCAAGGAGGTGCGTTGACCACGTCGGATCTCGACGTCGCTTTCGTCCGTACGGTCGGCGGCGAGTTCCTCGATAGCAAGACAGAGGCCAAGATCCTTGCTGCCATCAATGCCAAACTGAACAAGGCCAGCGCCGATATCGTCATCAAGGATGTCCAGGCGACGCTGCAATCGCCGATCCAGCATGGCTCCCACTTCAACGCTCTGGCCGAATTCGCAGGTACGCTCAGCCCCGAGAAATACGCCAAGATCAATACGCCGGGTCCGGTGATCGGATTCTCCTCGCGCGGCATCGCGACCTATTCGGAAACCAGTGTCTTCTATATTGCGGCGGACAAGGGAGCGGCGAGAGGCGTTTCAGCATTTAGGATGTGGCCGTGGCAGGACGAAGGTTTCGGCTGGGCGAAGCACCTGTTGGACGCGACTGTTGCGGACATTGCTGCAGGAAGCGGCGGCACTGGCGCAGTCAGCGAAAGCGATCTCGCGGCGATGGAAAATATCGCTCAAACCATTTGGCAGGATGCCCTCGGGGTCCACACCTATCCCGCCATTACAGTTGTGTTCGCGGATCTCCCCGCTGGCGAATTGGGCGAGGCGCGTATCAACGCTATTGGCGCTGATGGCCTGCCGACGGCCGGCACCATTGTGCTCAGCCGAACGGCGGCCGGCGTGGGTTGGTTCATCGACACGACCCCGCTGGACAATTCCGAGTTCGGCGCCACCCTGGACGCGCGAGCGCACCTTGCAACCGGGACTTCGGCTGCGGCCGGCAAATACGATCTGCTCAGCGTTCTGCTGCACGAAGAAGGGCACTTGCTCGGCTTCAATCCCGACATTCCTGGCTTCGCCTCGCACGTCGGGCTAGTCGGCGGCTCACAGATCTTCGCCGGACCAGGATTCACCGCCCGTTTGACGCGTGCGCCGGAGGACGACCATCTCGACAGCGATCAATATCCAAACGATCTGATGTCCGATGCGTTGGCGCCATCGGAGCGCCGGCTGCCATCGGCGATCGACGCACAGATCATCGCGTCTGTCCGTAATGCCAGCTCCGGCTTGCCGCCGTTAACCGAACAGCAGGTCGCGCAGATTCTCTTTTCCCCGTACCATTCGGATCTCGTCGCCGCCCAGCTTCCCTCCAACTGGACCAGCCACGGCACAACCAGCGTCAACGGCGGCACGTTGGTCCTGTCCGAGAATTCGCAGACCCTGTCCGGCCTCTCCGAAAGCTTCGTCGTCCCGGCCGGCGTCGACACGCTCGAGTTCACGCTCCTGGCCGATCATCTCTTCGCAAACGCCGCCGGCAATCCTCCCGACGCGTTCGAGGTGGCGTTGCTCGACCAGAACGGCAACCCCGTGGGCGGTTCGGCGACGGGTCTCGCCAACACCGACGCGTTCCTCAACATCCAGTCGTCCGGGCAGATATTCTTCGGCTCCGGCGTCACGGTCTCTGGCCGCGCGGCCTCGGGTGACGGCGGTTCGCTGTCGCAGCTCATCACGGTGAAGAAGGATCTGAGTGGGATCGCGGCCGGCACCACGCTGACGCTGTATTTCGATCTTCTCGGCTTCGGCGCATCCGACAGTTCAGTCACGGTCAACGTCGCGCCCGGGGCCAACCATGCGCCCGCCGCGCAGGACATCGCGGCGGACGTGCAGGAGACCGGCCCGTCGAAGACCGTGACGGCGGCTTTCACCGATGCCGATGCCAATGACGGCCATACGTTCGCAATCGACACCACGGCCGACGCCACCAAGGGCAAGGTCACCGACAATGGTGATGGCACGTTCAGCTACGATCCGAACGGCGCCTTCGCCAGCCTGAAGGCCGGCGCGATTGCCACCGACCAGTTCCGCTACACCGTCACCGACGCGGCGGGGGCGTCGTCCACCGCTCTGGTGGTCGTCACCATTCACGGCGAAAACCAGGCACCGGCCGCGAAAGCGGTGACGGCCAATGCGGCAGAGCATGGTCCTGCGGTCGCGATCGCGGCCTCGTTTATCGACATCGATGCCGGCGATACGCACAGCTTCGCGACCGATACCGCGACAGACGCCACCAAGGGCAAGGTCACCAACAATGGTGACGGCACCTTCAGCTATGATCCAAACGGCGCGTTCGACGGGCTGAAGAAGGGCGCTACGGCCACCGATCAGTTCCGCTACACCGTCAAGGATGCTTCGGGCGCGTCGTCGACCGCCGTGGTCACGGTCACCATCACGGGTCAGAACGAAGCTCCGGCGGCGGCCGACGTCAACGCCGGCGTATCGCAAGCCGGGCCGTTGATTTCGGTGTCGGCCTCTTACGCCGATGCGGACATCGGTGATACCCACAGCTTCACCGTCGACACCACGACCGACGGCACGAAGGGCAAGGTCACCAACAACGGCGACGGCACCTTCAGCTATGATCCCAACGGTGCCTTCAATCTGGCGCTAGGCGCCACCGCGATCGACAAGTTCCGCTACACGGTCGTCGATGGCTCCGGCGCCTCAGCAACTGCCATCGTCACCGTCGTCGTCACGGCCGGCGAGAACCATGCCCCGGTCGCGCAGGGCGTCGCCGCCAACGTGCTGGAACACGGCCCGGCCACCTCCGTCGCTGCGCTGTACGGTGATGCCGATCTCGGCGACACCCATGGCTTCACGATCGACACGGCGACGGACGCGACCAAAGGCAAGGTCACGAACAACGGCGACGGCACCTTCAGCTATGATCCGAACGGCGCGTTCGTCGGCCTCAAGGCGGGAGCCACCGCGCAGGATACATTCCGCTACACAGTGGTCGACGCGGTGGGCGCGTCCTCGACGGCGACGGTGACGATCACCATCACCGGTGAGAACGACGCACCCGTGGCGAAGGACATCTTCGCCAACGTGGACGAGCACGGTCCGGCGGCGACAGTAACGTCCTCGTGGACGGACCCGGACCTCGGAGATGTCGGAAACTTCACCATCGACACCAAGGCGACGAAGGGCACGGTCACTGACCATGGTGACGGGACCTTCGGTTACGATCCGAACGGCGCGTTTGAGGGGCTCAAGGCCGGGCAGACGGCGCAGGACACCTTCCGGTACACCGTGATCGACGGCTTCGGCGCTTCATCGACCGCCACGGTGACGATCACCATCAAGGGCGAGAACGACGCGCCGGTTGCGGAGGACATTGCCGCCGACGTGCAGGAGCACGGGCCTTCGAAGACGGTGTCGGCGTCCTTCACGGATCTTGATCTCGGCGACACCCATGGCTTCACGATCGACACGGTGACGGACGCGACCAAGGGCAAGGTCACGAACAACGGCGACGGCACCTTCAGTTATGATCCCAGTGGTGCGTTCGCAGGTCTCAAGGCTGGAGAGATCGCACAGGACAAATTCAGGTACGCCGTAATCGACGCTGCCGGCGCGTCATCGGTCGCGATCGTGACCATCACCATCAAGGGTGAGAACGACGCACCGGTCGCGAAGGATGTTGTCGCCGACGTGCAGGAACACGGGCCGGCCAAGACTGTGTTGGCCTCGTTCATCGATCTGGACTCCGGCGACGCCCACGGCTTCAGCATCGATGTGTCGAGCGATGCGACCCGGGGCAAGGTCTCCAATAACGGCGACGGCACGTTCAGCTACGACCCGAACGGCGCGTTTGTCGGATTGAAAGCAGGAGAAACCGCGCAGGATACTTTCCGCTATACGGTGACCGACGCCGCCGGCGCGCGCTCGACGGCCACGGTGACGATCACCGTCAAGGGCGAGAATGACGCGCCGGTCGCGAAGGACATCGTCGCCGACGTGAAGGAGCACGGGCCGGCCAAAACGGTGACCGCATCCTTCGTCGATCCTGACCTCGGCGATACCCATGGCTATGCCATCGACACCGCCGCCCATGCCACGAAGGGCAAAGTCATCGACAACGGCGATGGCACCTTCACCTACGATCCTAATGGTGCCTTCGTCAGTCTGAAGGTCGGCGACACCACGACCGATAGGTTCGACTATGTGGTTAGGGACGCCGCGGGCGCGTGGTCTACCGCCACGGTCACGATCACGATCATCGGCCAGAACGAAGCGCCGGTCATCGTCTCGCGACCCCAGAGCCTGCCGCTGGTCGAAGATGCGCATCCCAATGGAATCGAGAGCGGCTCGGGAGCGATCCTGTTCACCGACGCCGATATCGGCGACCTCCATTCCGCATCGTTCGGCGCACAGGGAACCGGCTATGTCGGCCTGTTTACCCTCGATACCCTCAAGCATGACAAGAGCAGCGGCGAGATCGGCTGGCACTTCGCGGTCGCCGACGGTGAAATCGATCATCTGTCCACCGGACAGGTTCTGATCCAGAAGTACAGCGTGACCGTCGCTGACGGCCATGGCGGGCAGGCGGTCGAGACCGTGACGGTTACGATCTCAGGGACGAATGACAAGCCCACCATCCAGGTTGGTTCGCCCAAGGTCGAGATCGGGATCGAACCTGACGATCACGGCAAGGGCATCGTGGCGGGGCTGCTGACCTTCGGCGATCACGATCTCCGCGACAAGCACGTCGTCAGCGTGCAGTCGCACGATCATGCCAACGCCTATGTCGGCACGCTCGAAGCCAGCATGGTCACCGATGCGACCGGCACCGGCACCGGCGCAGGCGCGGTCCAGTGGACCTATCGCATCACCGGCCAGTGGCCCAACCTTCGCGCCGGAGAGCGGTTGACCCAGCTCTACGACGTCGTGATCGATGACGGCCATGGCGGCAAGGCGATGGAGACCGTGACGGTGACGCTGGTCGGCGTCGCGCGCGAGGTTCGCCGTGACGGCCAGCCGGTGATGACGATCCCGTGGGAGTTCAAGGTTGACGTTCCGCAGTTCTCCGAAATCAAGGGCCGGACGGGCGAAACACAGGGGCAGCCGCCCGTGAACCTGCTGCCCTATTACACATTCGTCGCCTACAGCGGCTGGCTTCCGCATCAGGGCGGCGGAAACGTCAACACCAAGAGCTTGGATCCGCTGCCCGAGCCGGGGGACGACCACCTCAACTATTGCCCGATCGAGCCTTCGCGCGTGCCTTGGCTGAACGGCGCGTCGCCATTTACGCTGAAAGATCTGCAGCAGTTGGAACAGACAGGTCCTGAGGGCTATGGAGCGCTGCCGGCCGGCTCGCCGAACGATCAGCGGCAACAGAACGAAAGCGTGCCTGGTGCGCCGGGCCAGCAAGGTGAAAGCCAGCCGCCGGCTGGCTCGGCCGACGGGCGGAATGCCAAGCGCAGCGAGGCCTTGCCGCAACCCTCGCCGTCATCCGCCGCGTCGGCCGCTGAGGCCGAGGCGCGGGTGATCGACGGCGTCGCCGCACTCGTGGCACCCGCCATGCTGGTGCGGAATGGTGCGGCGCTGGCAGCCGGCAAGCGGCGCAAGCCTCGCCTTGAGAGGAACCTTGGGGTGTCCTTCACGAGCGCGGGCGGTGTCCGGTCGGTCGTGTTCAAGCTCAGCTACGACGCCGCGTGCCTGAGTGTGCTCGGTGTCGAGCCCGGGACCGATCTGCCCGAAACTGCAACGGTGACCTTGTCATGTACGCCGAGCGACGGCAGCGCCCTGGTCCGAATCTCGGTGATCTCGGACGAGGCGCTGCCCGGCGGTACCGTCGATCTGGCCTCGTTGTCCGTCCGCTATCTGGACGAGACGATGGACGCTGCTCTCAGCTTGCTTGCGGTGGATGTCAATGGCGAGGCTGCGGTCGACAGCGCGCCGGTTCGCATCCGCCTGGCAGAATGCATGTTGGAGGACGTCACAGTTGCGGGGGCACCGATGCCGTCTGATCTGCCCGATGCCGTTGACCGATCGGCAAGCCAGCATGGCCGCGTCAGGATTTCGATGGACGCATTGGCCCGGGAGGCCGCGATCTCCCCGGAACCGGCTGTGAGCCGTGGCGGTGCACCGGTTCGAATCGCCATCCCGGAAGATGCCGGGACCTATGCGATGCCGGGCTTGTCAGCCGCAACGAAAGACTTCTGCCTGCAAGAGCCGGCTCCGCGCACGGTGGCGCGGCCGGCCGACGCAATTCGGATCGCGGCATCCGCGTTGTCGTCCAACACAAGTGATACGAATTCCCGCGTTCGGTTGCCGTAACGCGGATCGTCGAGGAAGCAGAAGAAAGTCCAGAACCCATGTCCAACGAAAAAGACACGCCGAATTCGGCCGCACAACCGAGCAGCGCGGCCGCTGCGGCTCCGGCCCAACCCGGAATCAAGGTCGACACCTCCGCGCTGAAGAGCTCGTATTGCAACGTGGTCAGCGGCAACAGCACGCGGGAGGAGGTCGTGCTGTCCTTCGGCGTGAACCAGGACTGGGACATGGGACCGCAGCCGCGTGAGATCCAGTTGCATCATCGCATCATTCTGAGTCCCGGCGCGGCCAAGCGCCTGCTGGAGCTCATGACGAAGCTCGTGCATGATCACGAGGCGCGGCACGGCGAGATCAGATAGTTCGGACGGGCCTTGCGCTGCGACGGCTCAATCGGGCCTCGCAAAGGCCAGCATGCTGTCTCGCTGGTCCTGAAGCCGGAGCGTCTGCTGCCTGATCCGGTATTGCAGGCGTTGCGCACGGCTCTGCGCGGAGCGTTGGAGGATATGGGCTAGCGCCTTGGGCAGCGGCGCCTCCTTGCCAGCCAGCATGCGCTCGAGCAGACCGGTAAGGGCGGGGGCAAAGATGCTCGGCAGCTCGTCGTCGAGCGCCGCGATGACTTCGTAAGTGCCAGGCTGGCCTTGCCGCCCGCCGCGGCCGATCAGCTGGCGATCGATGCGTGCAGATTCGTGAAATTCGGTCAGCATGACATGGAGACCGCCGGCGACCTCGACACCGGGTCCGAGCTTGATGTCCGTGCCGCGGCCGGCCATGTTGGTCGCCACTGTGACGCGGCCCGCGCGTCCGGCTTCGGCGATGATCGCGGCTTCGTCCCGGTCATGATGCGCGTTCAGGACGACGTGCGCGATGCCCGCCTTGTCGAGCAGCTTTGACAACAGCTCCGATGTCTCGATCGCCCGCGTTCCGATCAGCGTCGGCCGTCCCTCGCGATGTCCGGCGCGAACGCTCTCGACCACGGCCGCCCATTTCTGCTCGCTCGTGCGAAACACCCGTGTGCCGCGCGAGCTGCGTCGGCTCGGCCGGTGCGTCGGGATCCGGACCACCGACACGCCGTAGACGGCGCGCAGCTCGCCGGCGACTTCCGAGATCGTCCCGGACATCCCGCAGAGATGCAGGTATCGCCGGAAGAAGCGCTGATAGGTGATGCTGGTCTGGGTCTGATGGCGCGCGGTGATCTCGCATTTTTCCTTGGTCTCGATCAGCTGATGCAGGCCGTGCTGCCAAGACCGTCCCTCGGCGATGCGCCCCGTGAATTCGTCGATGATCTCGACCTTTCCGTCCACCACGACATAGTGCTGGTCGATCTTGTAATGGTGCAGGGCCGCGAGCCCGTAATTGACCAGCTCTTCGCGAGCCCTGCGCGCCTCCCAGGGCCCGCTCAGTCCCTGGCAGAGCGTCTTGAGCGACGCTGATCCGGCGGCCGTCAGCTCGGCATGTCCCGCGTTGCCCGAGATCAGGAAGTCGATCTTCGGCTTCAGCTTTTCAGCAAAGCCGAGCGCCTGCGCGAATACGGCGTTGGGCAGTGGATTGTCGTCAGCACCCGCGATGATCAGCGGCGTCCGGGCCTCGTCGATCAGGATGCTGTCGGCTTCGTCGACGATGGCGAAGTTCAGCCCGCGCAGCAGCAGCGGCGGCATGTCGATACCGCCAAGCTTTCCGGCCATCCGGCTGGCATGACTGCGGCGATTACCGAGCTTGAGCCCGTCGCGCAGATAGTCGAAGGCGATCTCCTTGTTGACGCCGTACGTCACGTCGCAGGCGTAGGCGGCGCGCCGCTGCTCCGGCTCGTCGTCATGCTGGATCACCCCGACGGTGAGGCCGAGGGCGCGATAGATCGGCCCGAGCTCTTCGGCATCGCGCGCCGCGAGATAGTCGTTCACCGTGATGACGTGAACAGGGCGGCCAGACAGCGCGGCGGTGATCGCGGCCGGCAGCGCCGTCAGCGTCTTGCCTTCGCCGGTCTGCATCTCGGCGAAACGGCCGTCGATCATCGTCCAGGCGCCCATCAGCTGCACCGCATGATGACGAAGGCCGAGCTGCCGGAAGGTCACCTCGCGGACCAGAGCGAAGCTCTGCGCGACCAGGTCCTGGCGAAAACCGTGGCGCAGGAGGGGGCCGCGCAATTGCCGCGCCGCAGCGGCGAGCTCGTCGTCGCTGAGGCCGGTGAAGGAAGCGGCACATGCGTCTGCGAGCTTGACGCGGCGGGCGAGCTTGCCGGCGTAGTTCTCCAGGCGTGACAGCACGCCGCCGAAAGTTCGCGTGAGCGCAAAATCCAGCGGCGCGATCTTGACGTCGCCGCGCTCGGCGTAAGGACTGCGCGAGCGCCAGGCCTCGTCCCTGTCCGCTGTTCTTGCCATCAGGCCTCGAACCGCGACAGGAACAGCTGCCTCATCCGCCGATACCATTGGGCGGCGAGCGGCTCGAAACCATGGTCGAACCGGACCAGCACGTGGCTGCCGAAGTTCGCGCGGGCGGCCCCGGCCGGCAGTTCGAGATCGAATTGGAACGTGCGGGCCAGTGTCTTGAGCTGATTGCTGTCCCGAGGGTCGGCCGCGAAATGTCCGCCGCCCGCTTCGGTCAGCGCCCGGCTCGGCAGGCGGTCGGACGCAGCGGGGACCTCGCGCACGATCTTGCTCTGATAGCTGATCGACGGCTGGTTGGTCAGGCGGACGTCCATCTTCGCGAGCCTGTTGCGCACGAGATCGATGTCGTCCTGCGGGACGACGATCCGGGCGATGCGCGATTGCGGGAAGACCACATAGCCGAGCACGTCGCCGCGCCTGACGTAGCGACCGGGAAGGTCTTGCGAAGCCGGAGACAGGAACGTGCCGGTGACACTGCTGCGGACCGTCAGGGCATCGCGACGTTCCGCCGCCCGGCCCAGATTGGTCTGCTTGAGCGCGATTTCCTGCCGCGTAATCTCCGCCTGATTGCGATCGGTGAATTGCTCGGACGCCAGCCTTCGTCGCAAGCCGCCGATCTCTGATTGCAGGACCTTGATCCTGGCGTCAAGTTCGGGCTCGTCGGCCTCGACCAGCACGTCGCCCGGATGCACGTCGGCGCCGGAGCTTGCCAGCACCTTGCTGACGAAACCGTTGTCGGCAGCACGGACATAGCTTTCCTCGGGAAGCCAGACCACGCCTTCCGAGACGCTATAGAGCGGCACCGGGACCAGGAAGATCGCGCCGACGAACACGCCCACACCCGCAAGGCTGATGGCAATGGCACGAAACCGCCGCTTCTCCAGCCGTGGCGCCGTGAGCAGATATTTGACGCTCTTGTAGACGGGAAGCCCGAGGCCAATCAAAAGCCCCCAGCCGGCAATCAGCGCGCCGATGACGAAGTAATGCGCGGCCACGAAAAGCGAGATGCTGAACAACATCAGGATGCGATAGGCCAGTGCCAGCGGGGCATAGGTCACGAACCAGGACCGTTCGCGAGCCGTGGCCGAGGGAGGGGAGTCGTGGAGGCCAAATCCATAGCGATTGACCAGCCATGTCCAATATTGCGTCGAGCGCGCGCCGAGATTGGGAATCTCGATGATGTCGGACAGGATGTAGTAGCCGTCGAAGCGCAGCAGCGGATTGATGTTGAACAGGACGGTGGAGACGCCGGCGATGAGCACGGTCTGGTACAACAGCGATCGCACCAGGCCCGGTTCGACCAACGTCCACAGCACCATGGCGATTGCGGCCACGAATAACTCGGTCAGCATGCCGGCCGCGCCGACGAGGACACGGCGCCATTTTCTGCGGAACGCGATCGAGGCGGATGCATCGACATAAGGCACCGGCGCGAATACCAGCACCATCAGCCCGAGTTCGTGAACTTCGCCGCCGCCGATCTTGGTGGCGTAGGCGTGGCCGAGCTCGTGGAAGAACTTCAGCACCGGAAACACCATGGCGGTGAGCAGCAGGCTTTCCGCCGCGAGGATGCGATCCGACATGCCTTCGGAGAGTTCGCTCCAGTGGATCCCGATCAGGATCAGCGCAACCAGCACGGTCGCCAGCCAGAGAGCAGCGCCCACCCCGGTGAATGCATGACGAACGACGGGCAGCGTCGCTTCCAGGAAGCGATCGGGGTCCCACACCGGCAGGCGCATGGCGAGCGGATTGCCGAAACTGCCGCGGCGTTTGGCCTTGGCGTATCTATCGTATCGCGCCAGCATTTCCTGGGCGTTGGGCGCTATGTCGGTTTGCAGGAGGTCGGCGCTGTTCAATTGGGCCAGCAGGCTGACGACCTCGCCTTGCGTCGGCGCGTCATCCTTGAGCTGCGACACCGCCTGTTGCCAGATCTCGTCGACCGTGCGCTGTCCGTTCATCAGGCCGACGAACAAATATACCGCGGGCGTGAAGCGGTGTGTACGGCCGGAAGCGGTGTCCTCGACGACGTACCAGGCACTATCGTGATAGCGATGACGGTGCACGCGGACGTGGCTCCGCAGCTTCGGCTTCAAGGGGCCGATGCGATGCCAGGATGCGTCGAGGAAATTCTCCCTCATGGCGTCAGGGCAGCCATTTCCAGGCGGTGATCCGGATCCAGTCGATCAGCGAACGCGTCCAGATCGACAGCAGCGGACGGCGGTCGATTGAAATCTTGCCGATGCCCTCCATGCCGGGCCGCAGCAAGGGAGCCTCGCCTGGAACGGCGGCTTCGACGCGAAACTGGTTGCGGCCCTCCGACGCCGTTGCCACGGGCGTGATGAGCTTGACGGTGAACGGTACGGCGTCGCTGGAGAGGCCGGTGAGAACCAGGGTTCCCTGCTGGCCTTCGGACAGGAATGCGATATCGCGCTCGTCGACCTGCAGGATGACCCGGAACGATTCCAGCGGTGCGACCTCGAACAGCACCTTGCCCTTCTCGATCGGCGAGCCTACGAGCTGGCGCAGGTCTCCCGACACCACGACGCCGCGGAAAGGTGCCGCGATCGCCGCACGGGCGAGCTTGTCCTCGATCAACGAGAGCTGCGCGGCGGTCTGCTCCAGCGAGGCGGACACGACCAGCGCAACCGACCTGTCGTGCTTGGACATGGCATCACTGTATTTCAGCGACTGCTGGTCGCGCTCGCTCTTCCAGCGCGCGGCCTCGAGCTTGAGTTCGCGGTCGTCGAGGGTCGCGAGAACCTGGTCGGCTTCGACGAGATCCCCGGCCTTGACGGGCGCGCTCGCAACATAACCGTCGAACGGCGCCACGATGGAGCGCTGCACGGCGCCCTCGACGACGGCCTTGGCGGTGACGCGGAATTCACCCTTGGCAAACGCCATGGTGCCGAGCACGACCACCACGACGAGCGCGGCGAGCTTGACGGCCGGTCGTCCGGGACCGAACACCGCCCGCGCGCCGGAGCCGATCGCGGTCACCGCGCGGCCGGCGATCAGTTTGTTCGTTTCCGCCTTGGTCTCCAGGCCCGGGCCGACCAGCGCAGCGACGGCCTCCAGGGTTTCGATCGCTGCGTCGTCGAAGGCCTTGTCGCGGTCCCGCTCGAGCAAAATCACTCCGACGGGGCGGACGCCGTTGGTCATGAGCACCGATGCCACCGCGGAGCCGCCCAGCCGCTTGGCCAGATCTTCATGGGCAAGCGCAATGCGGCGCTCGGTCCCCGCGGTGGGCGGATACGCCACCGAAGCGTTCTGGTCCGCGGCCTCCTCCATCGCGTTCTCGATCGTCGAAACGATCTGGCTATGCTCGCCGAACACCGCGGCATGCGACATGGCGGTGAGCTTGATGCTCTTGCCGTGGGCGAAGCCCACGCTGACATTATTGCACTCGAGCCGGCTTGCGAGTTCGTTCGCGATCGAAAGGGCCGAGGCCCGGAAGGCCGAATGTTGCTGCGCCTCGGACAGGATCGAAATCGCGAACCCGGTGCGCGCCAGCTTGGCCGCGTCGTTGCCGCTTCGTTGCCGGACCAGCAGCACTTCGAGCCAGCCGACACCCCAGCGCAATTGCCGGATCACGGCAGGGATGTCCGTCACCCGCTTCAGTTCGAAGACCACCACGCCTGCGAGCCGGCCCTGGCTCTCGATTGGCTGGCCGATTTGCGCCGTGCCCGCGCCTGGTGCCTGGTCGACGAAGCTGGACTTGCGGGTCAACGCCTGTTGTGCCGTGCCCGCGAGAAACGAAAGATCCTGACGCGGATTGGGCCACCCGGCGACGCTCGAGAAATGACCCTCGCCGTCGTCGAGCAGCAGCAGCGCGGCGGTCGCGCCGGCGATCTGCTCGCATTGCAGACGCAACCAAGCCTGGCCAAATTCGGGCACATCGCGCGCTGAGGCCAGAACCGCCCAAGGGCTGGTGTCCGGCTTGGCCCCGTGCTCGAGGGCATCCCGCAATGTTATGACCTGGTCCGGTGTTGGCACTTGGGGCCTGCTGAGAATAGACTGCAAGAAATGTATTTCTGTATGTGTCCAGTATCGGGTCTTGCCGCGGGGAACGCAATGTTCCCATCGGGTTAGGGAAGCCGTGGTCGAGGCTTATTGAAGGTAAAGCGCTTGCAAAAAATCCTTTCTAAGCGCCGTTTGGTGCGATGGCTCGTTCTCCCCATCTTCGGGCTTTCGGTTGCAATGCAGGATTGTGCTTTTGCACAAAATAGAACCTTCGATTGTATCCTCGAACCCCGCCTCAAGATCAAGCTTGCGACCCCGGTTTCCGGCGTGCTGAGGGAGGTCCTGGTCGATCGCGGCGATATCGTCCGCAAAGACCAGATCGTCGCCCAACTCGAATCCGCGGTCGATCAGGCACTGCTGGATCTTGCCAAGGCCAAGGCGGAGAGCGATGCGACCGTGAAGGCGCGGGAGGCGCGCCTGGTCTTCCTCACCAAGAAGCGCGAACGAACGACGAGCCTGATGGCCAAGGGCGCGGCCTCCGCCGCGGCCCTCGACGAGATCGAATCCGATTTCGGCGTGGCAAGTCAGGATCTGCGCGAGGCGCAGGCCAACCTCCGCATCGCGCAGCTCGAAGTCCAGCGGGCGGAAGAGGTCCTGAAGTTACGCTCGGTCAGAAGCCCGATCGACGGTGTGGTGGCCGAGCGCAATCTCCTCGGCGGAGAATACGCCTACGACCAGGCGCCGATCATGACCATCGCCCAGATCAATCCGCTCAATGTCGAGGTCTTCGTCCCGATTGCGCTGTACGGGACTATCAAGGCCGGCATGGAAGCAACGGTGACGGGCGAGGAGCCAGTAGGGGGGCGCTACGTCGCGAAGGTCGAGGTGATCGATCCTCTCATCGATGCCAGAAGCGGCACCTTCGGAATCCGGCTTCTACTTCCCAATCCCGACAACAAGCTCCCGGCCGGACTTCGCTGTAAGGTGCAGTTTCCCAATGGATCTTGATCCACGCCTGGGCTTAGCCGTCAATTGTCAACGGTCGCATCCACGAGTTGATATCTAGTCAACTTCCCTAAAAATCGTTTCACGCCAAAGATACAGGCGGGTGAGTTGGGCCGCTCAAGCTGCCCTATGCACTCTTGACGCGGACTCGTGCGAAAACGAAGGCGACCGGCCGCGCTCATGGCAATCGATGTCGCAAAAAGTCTGGCGACTTATCTGATCCCCCGGTGCGGCAATTGACGTGCGGCTGCCCGCCGGCAGCGAACGTCCATCTCCCGATCCCGTGTTTGTACGGTCGCGCTACATTACCCAATGTCAATCGTTTCCCCTTCAGCTCGTCCGGACCGATCTCGAAGCAAAGACGCGCGCAGCGATGGCTGAAAAGCTCGAACCAAGGGGGAAGACATGGTTTTCCGCGACAAGGCGGACCACCGCTTTGATCGTGGTGGCATGCCTTGCGTTCCTGGCCGTTGAAGCCGTTCACGTCGTGCAGCAGCGCGCTTTTGTCCTGGATAACGGCAAGAAGGAGAATGCCAACCTCGCCAACTCGCTTTTGCAGCAGGCGGAGCTGACCTTCAGGACGGCAGATGCACTTCTCCTCGCCACGGTGTTCAGGCTCGAGCATAGCCCCTTTACCAGCGACGAACGCGCGCTCGTCAAGGCAATGTTCGCGCAGCAGATCCAGCACTCTCCCCAATTTCTCAGCTTCGCCGTAATCGATGCGAGTGGGGAAGTCATGGCCAGTTCGGTCGAGACGCCGTCAGGGGCAAACTTCGCGGATCGCGACTATTTCATTCATCATCGCGCCGATCTTGATGCGGGACTTTATATTGCCCCGCCCATCCGTGGGCGTGCCAACAAGGTGTGGTTCATCCCGGTTTCGCGGCGTTTCAACGGTCCGGATGGCACCTTCGGCGGAGTAGTCCTTGCGGCGATCAAGACAGAGTACTTCCAGGAATTGTACGACCGGCTTCACATCGGTGATAACGGAGCGATCCTGCTGGCATCACTGAGCGGAAAATTGCTGGTCCGGCGGCCGTTCTCGGATGCCAATGTCGGCCGGGACATGTCCAAAAGCGGCATATTCCAGCAGCTTAAAATCGCGCCTTCGGGCAACGTCGAAATCGTCTCGTCGACCGATGGCGTGCGTCGTCTGAACAGTTATACGACGGGGACTGCCATTCCAATCGTCGTGGCGGTTGCCCAGGATACGAACGAACTGCTGCAGCCGTGGGTCGAAAACACGTATCGCAGGCTCGGTGAGGCAAGCTTGCTGATCGCGCTGTTTGCCGGTCTCGGCACGGTCATATGGCGAATCACGCACCGCCTGGCGAGCGAGGCGGCCAAGCTGCGCGAGTCCAATGAGCGGCTAAGTGCGGCAACAGAGGCGGCCGAGGCGGCCAACCGCGCGAAATCCGATTTCCTTGCAATGATGAGCCACGAAATCCGCACGCCGATGGCGGGGATGATGGGCATGATCAATTTGCTCACGAGCACCAGGCTCAACGAGGAGCAGCAGGGGCTGGCGAAGGTGGCCCAGGAATCGGGCACCAACCTCCTGACGGTGGTCAACAATATCCTGGATTTCTCCAAGCTGGAGGCCGGCCAGCTCGTGCCGGAGATGGTCGCATTCAATATGCGAAACACCGTCGAATCGGTTGTTTCACTGATGGCTGCGAAGGCGGGCGATGACCTTACCATCACATCGTGCTTTGCCGACGATTTTCCGACCGTTCTGCTAGGCGATCCGAGCAGGATCGGCCAAGTCCTTCTCAATCTCGTCGGCAACGCGGTCAAATTCACTGCCAAAGGCACGATTGACATCACGGTGTCGCACCGCGTCCTGGCTGGTGACGACGTCGAGCTTCAAGTTGAAATCGCCGATACCGGAACCGGCATTGCGCCCGAAATGATCGGGCGCCTCTTCAATCCGTTCACGCAGGCGGACACGTCGATTTCGCGCAAATACGGTGGCTCCGGACTTGGATTGGCGATTTGCAAACGGCTCTGCCAGACCATGGGTGGTGAAGTCTTTGTCGAAAGCCAGCTCGGCCAGGGCAGCAAATTCCGGTTCACGGCGCGCTGCAAGACGGCAACTACGCCAGTGGTGACCGCGCCGGCTTTGGCGCCGGATCGAGACGCACCCTCCGTAGAGCCGATCGCGATCTTGGTTGCCGAGGATAACGCGGTCTTGCGAAGCCTGATCTCGAAGCTGTTGGCGAGGCGCGGCTACGAGGCGGACGTCGTCTGCGATGGCAGAGAAGCAGTCGCCGCTGTTCAGGCCAAGCACTACGACGTCGTGCTCATGGACATGCAGATGCCGCAGATGGATGGCATTTCCGCAGCCGCGGCGATCCGCGCCCTGAGCGGTTCGGAACGGACCGTTCCGATTATCGCGCTGACAGCCAACGCTTTGGTGGGCCAGCGGGAAATTTGCCTTGCCGCGGGCATGAACAGCTTCTTGACCAAGCCGATTCAGCCGGAGGCGCTTTATGACGAGCTTGCGCGCTACTCTCCGAGAGGGTCAGTCAGCCAAGCGCGCTTCATGCCCGAGCAGTCTGGCTGATCGCGCGATCAAGAGGGAGCCGAGCCTTCTCGACCGTCCAGGACCTCTCGTATGGTCGCGAGGAGCTCGTTGGGTCGGAACGGCTTCATGATGGCGCGGTGGTGCGCGATGCGGTGATCACCGCTCTCCGTGATGACGGGGTAATCCGAGTAGCCGGTCATGAAGATCAACGGCAGGCCGGGGCAGCTGTTTCTTACAAACTCCGCGAGCTCCGGTCCGCTGAGCTGCGGCATGACGACATCGCTCAAGACGAGATCGATACCACCACTTTGCTGTAGCAGAAGGCGCCGGGCCTCGTCTCCGTTTGCAGCGGTCAAGATGCCGTAGCCACCGCGTTTCAACGCAGCCGTCGTCGCGCGCATGACGGCCTGATCGTCCTCGACGACGAGGATCGTTTCCTTTCCGCCGAATTGCTCGATATCCTTCGAGGCGGTCGCGGCCATCGAGGCCAGCCGTTCGGTTCGCGGCAGCAGAATGCAGAAGGTCGCACCCTTTCCAAGCTCGCTCTGCACGGTCAAACGCCCGCCCGCTTGCGCGATGATCCCATAGCACGTCGAGAGCCCGAGGCCCGTCCCCCTGCCGCGCTCCTTTGTCGTGAAGAAGGGGTCGAAGATCTTCTCGATCAATTCTGGAGCGATGCCTGTTCCGGAGTCGCTAACCCTCACTTCGACAAAATCGCCGGGCAAATTCTCGGAATCGGCGGTCGCATCCTGCTTGTTCGCAATCTCGATTGCGAAGCGGCCGCCGGCAGGCATCGCGTCTCGGGCATTGACGGCGAGGTTCATCAGCACTTGCTCCAGCTGCCCCTTGTCAACCAGCACCGGCCATAGATCGTCCGCCACGATGGTAACGATCTCGATGTCGGCCGGCAGCGTGCGCCTCAGCATGGAGTGGAAGCCCGACACGACCTCCCCGAGGTTCAGCACACTCGGTTCGCTCGGCTGCTTGCGACAAAACGCCAGCAACTGGCCTGTCAGCAATTGAGCGCGATCGATCGATTTGACGATCTCCATGATCTCGGGAAGCTTCGGATCGAGGGCGTCGCAATCGGCGCGCAACATTTCGGCGTAGACCAGCATGACCAGGAGGAGATTGTTGAAGTCATGGGCGACGCCGCCCGCCATCAATCCAACCGCCTCCATCTTCTGCGCGTGCTGCAACTGTTCCTTCTGCGTTTGGATGGCGCGCTCAGCCTGTCTTCGTGCCGAGATATCGACCACGCTGGCCAGGACGATCAACCCATCGCGGGACTGGATCGGGTTGAGGCCAATCTCTACCGGAAACTCCGTTCCGTCCTTGCGGCGGGCAAACAATTCGCGGCCCGCACCCATCGAACGAACCGCAGGCGCGTTCAGGAACGCTTCTCGGACCCTGGCATGGGCCATTCGTCCCGAGGCCGGCAACAAGGTTTCCACGGAGCGGCCGATGAGTTCGGCGCGTTCGTACCCGAACTGCCGCTCGAGTTCCTTGTTCATCAGAATGATGACCCCTGCGCCGTCGATCATGAGGACGCCGCCGGGAGATGCTTCGACGGCGAGCTCGAATTTCCGTTCGATGAATTTCCGTTCCGAAATGTCGCGCGCAATCTTCGCTGCCCCGATGACTTCTCCGTCGGCCGACTTGACCGGCGAAACGCTGAGCGAGACGTCGATGAGCCTGCCGTCCTTGGTTTTGCGGACGGTTTCATAGTGATCCACGGTCTCGTTCTGCGCGATCCGTCCCAGGATGTGCTGCACGTCACTCAGCCTGTCCGGAGGGACGATGATCTCGATCGGCTGTCCAACGGCTTCCTCGGCCGAGAAGCCGAACAATTTCTCGGACGCGTAATTCCAGCCCGTGATCTTTCCGTCGAGTGTCTTGGTCACGATGGCGTCGGTCGCAGACTGAACGACCGCGCTATAGAGACTATGCTTCTCGAGATATTGCCGCATCAGGAGTTCGGCGCGGCGCCGCCGGACCAGTTCGTCATGCAGTTCCTGAACCGGCTGCTTGATGCGCAGCAATCGATAAAGAGAGCTGCCGCCGCCCGGTAGAGGCGCTCCGATGTCCAGTTCCTCGCTGCTCAGGCCGTCAACGGACTCGACGACAAATCGGATTCGCCGCGACAGTGCGTGGGCGATCAACAAGGCCATGACGATCGAAGCCAGCGCGGCAACCGAACCAGCGACGATGGTTGCGTCTCTGAGAGGAGCAGGCGCGGCGGCAAGGGCTGCGTAGGGCGCGACCTCCACCACGCTGAACTCAAGGACGTCCGCGATGCGGCCGGTCGCGACGGCGACGCCGACCAGTTGGCCGTTGCGATCCCGCTGCAGCTTGGTCTCTGACGGCAGCAGGGTCACTTCCGGCAGGTCGTCCTCGGCGCGACTGCGTTCGCCATATTCGAATCGAAACGCCTTCGCATCGTCGGGGTGCAGCAGGTAGTCGCCGTTGGCATTGACGAGGCGAATATCCCCATACGCTGGGGCGCGGCTTTTCAAGCGTTCGAAGATCGGCCGAAGATCGAGATTGATGATAAATATTCCAAACCGTTGCCCGTCTGGAAGAAAGAGTGGCGTGGCGATGCGGACGACCGGAACGACGGGCGTCTCAACGCGGCCAAGTTCCTTGTTCAGCTCGATGGACGATACGTATATTTCGCCCGGCCCGAGCGACATCGTCTTTCTGAAGTATTCGGTCTCCCCCTTGCGCTGGAGGTCCTGCTGCGCCACCCGGCGCGGCGAGCCGTAGTCGCGGTCGACCCTGACGAGCTCGCGCCCACCGTCCGCAGCCGATATCACCCTTACCTGATAGTAGGCCGGCTTGGCTTCGATTTCGCGAAGTAGACGTTTGGTCAACCGGTCTTGCCACACTGCCGATGGCACGCGGTCGACGGGGTCCATGCCTCCCCCGGCAATCGCGCGCAATAACCCGTTGAGCGCGTCGCTTTCGGAAAGGACCTGAACATCGGCCCGGGCACTCCCGGCGTAGGCAACGACGTCCTCTACGCGCGCGCGGGCCTGCTGGGCCACCAACTGCATGCGGAACGGGACGAGGGCGGCATCGAGGTTATGAAGCGTCAGCAGCGCGACGCCAAGTGCGGTTGCAATGACCAGCCCGATCATCGACACGATCAAGAGCGTGGAAAGAGGTATCCGCTCGATGGCCGCTTTAAGAAATTGGGATCCTGGCGGGCGCGCCATATTGGAATCCAGCGCAACTCCCACGGCCGTGCTCCTACGACCCATGTCTGTTCCCCCGAAGAGCGGATCCAAACCAAAAGCCAGACTCGTCGGCGTCCGTAGCGTCGCAATGCCGATATAGCACGCTGCGGTGCGTTAGCACTGACGGTTGGGCTAACTTTAGAGGCAGGCTTGGGGTGGTCCAGCTCGCTGCGGCAATATCCAATCAAAAAACGGGTGTCTGTACCGTGTTACTACCGATTGCATGAATATCAAATGTCTCGCATCCTACAAAGAAATTGACGCAAGGACGTAGGGGGTAGAGGTGTTTGCTTAGGACGGGCGTCGGAAGCTTTGGAATTGCACCAAGCGACGGATTTCGACGAGGTTCCGATGTTTACGATTCTTCTGGTCGACGATGACCAGTCAATACGCATTGCCTTTGCCGCGCAAGCAGAACATCCAGGTCTTTCTGGCTGCCGATGGGCTGGCGGGGCTGCGGTTGATAGAATTCACGTCCTTCGATGCGGCGATCATCGACATGCTCATCCCTGGGATGGACGGGATCGCCACCGTTCGAAAACTCATCAAGCTCGATCCGATGCTGCCTTTCATCGCCATGTCAGGCAAATGCTTCACGGATTGCAAGCTCGCCGCTCCAGATTTTATCGGCATGGCTGTTCGTCTCGGCGCAACGCCGCCCTTCAGAAGCCGTTCGGAGCAGTCTGGCAGCTGTCCGCTTTGGACGCATGCTTCGCCAAGCGGCGTCCTTACATCGTCACGAAAACGGATGCGTTGGGCATCGATGGAAACTGCATGAAATGAACCTCCTTGTGGTCGACGATGAGCCGGCCGTTTGCACGGTTCTCAAACTGTTGCTGATGAAAGAGGGGCATGTGGTCACCGTTTGCGACACAGGTGCGGCGGCACTGGCGATATTGGCAGCCAGTCGCGTCGACCTGGCTTTGATCGATCTGAGCCTGCCCCAGGTCGACGGCGTATCGGTCATCGCCGCCGTCAGGAGCCTTCGTCCTCACATTCCCATTATCGTCATTACGGGGTTGCTGAGCAAATCCAGCCCGAATCTAGCGGATCATCCAGAAATAGGTCCGCTCGACCACGCATACTGCCTTGCCAAGCCCTTCAGGCCGCGTGATCTGAGCCAGCTTGTCGCGACGGCCCTGCTAGGCGGAGCACAGTCTGTGGCTGCTGGCGGCGTCCTCGGGATGTGACCTGCAGGATCGGCGACCCGCGGGGGCAGGAGGTGATGGAGCGAAATGTTCTGTGGGGGCGTATCGGTTACGTCACGCAATCCGTGATGCCGGCTGCCGTGTCCGCATCGCGATCGTAAGTCGTGGTGTTTGCCGTGAGCGCGATGATGGGCATGCTCGCGATCGGGGTGAGTAAAGCCCGGAATGTCCGTGCAGCCGAAACTCCGTCGAGCGCGCACTTGAAGCGGGGCGCCGGTGGAGTGCCGTGTGCTGCTGCGCGATCTCCAACACGAGACACGGCGCACTCCTGCCGGGTTCACGTCGAAGCGCGAAGAACTACGGGCGATCTTTCGGAAATCGATAGGAATGTGTCCGTAAGACTACGGGAGATTGATTTCGCGCAATCTGACGCGACGTCGCGTGCGACAATCACGCCGACTTGAGGTGACGTCCTTCTTTCATTTAGCAGAAAAATCATGATGACTTCGAACGAGATTTTTATTCTCGAAGACGACCCGGAGGTTCGCCGGGCTTTGGAAGCGATGCTTGCCAAGAGGGCTTACCAAGCCCTCTTTTTCGCCGACGGTGACTCGCTTCTTGCCGCTGCTAAACAGAAATCTCCGGCTTGCATCATTCTCGATCTTCAACTGCCGGGCAAATCCGGTCTCGAGGTCCTCGCTGAATTGCATGAAGCCGGGTATCCCACTCCAGTTTTCATGATGTCGGGTCACGGTAGCATCGAGACGGCCGTGAAAGCAGCCAAGCTGGGTGTGGTTCAGTTCTTTGAAAAACCGTTCAAGCCGAACGATTTGATTGACAGCATCGAAAAGGCCTTGGCGGTCGAAGCCGACCGTCGCCCGGGGCGCGGCAAGTCGGGAGACGTGACGACGTGCGATCCGCCCGTGTTGGAATCGTTCACGCCGCGTGAGCGCCAGATCTGGGAGCGGATCACGAAGGGCTATTCCAGCAAGGACATTGCGCGAGCTCTGGGGCTCAGCCCGAGGACGGTCGAGGATCACCGGTCGAATCTTCTTCGAAAGGCAAACGTCAGGACCACGGCAGAACTGCTGCGTGCCGCGCTGGCCGGCTTTCGTCGTCCAAAAGTTTAGACGACGCCCGCGCCCGGGGCGACCCTCCTACCAGTTTCGCAATCAGAACGAAGTTCGACGACCGTCGACGGGCGAGCGGCAGAACCATTGCGCTGCGTCGGCCGCAGTCGCGCTGTGCGTAAGCCCGGCGCGATTTGATTTTCCCAACGCGCTTAATCGCCGGTGCGTCGATCTCGACGAGTGTTTCCGTGATGTTACGGACGGAACGGGACGAGGATACCACCATTCGTATTTTTCGGTTTAACGCGTCAGCGCGAAGGGGGCGAACCCCGTGGTGCACCGGATCGAACATTTAAGAATCTGGTCAGCGACGTGGTGAGAAAAAATATCAGCCTATGCGCGCATGTCACCGCGAGCGATGTTTGGCGATGGTCCATCGATCATAGCCTAGGCAGGAAGAATGATGAGAGACCCATCAGGCACGAATCGGCCGCTCGTTGTGCGTCGCGGTAAAGGCCCGGGATATCCCGTGGTCGTACGGGCGTCAGTTTTTACCGAAGAGCTACGCATGAATTGGATCATGAGACGGATAAGCAGAGCCATGCATCTCGCATAAGAGCCGGCGCCGGTCGTTTTCACACGTCAATCGTTTAACGCATAGCTTGAAGGATGGTCATCGTGGATACCGGTGCCTGGTCAGTGTCGGATAACGAAAACGCCGTCGTAACGGGAGAACTGGTGGCTGGCGGGTATCGTCTGCCGAGCCAGCTCGACCTGACTTCGGCCCGCAAGCTTAAGGACGACATCGGGTCCCGATTGGCGGCGGGCGCCGTCGTCGTTGATGCGGGAGCCGTCGACCGCCTCTCGACCCCCTGCGTTCAGGTTCTTGTCGCGGCAGCACTGGCAGCTGCATCCGCAAACGTTCCGTTCCGTATCGCCAACGCATCGGAGGTGTTCAGGGCCGCTGTCGTCGAGCTCGGGTTGGAGACGCAATTCAGAAACTGGATGGTTTGAAATGGCTAAGCGAATACTGGCAGTGGACGACTCGAAGACCATGCGCGACATGGTCTCGTTCACCTTGAAGAAGGCGGGCTTCGAAGTCGCGGAAGCGGAGGACGGCAAGGCCGCGCTGAACGTGCTCGGCGGCGGAAAGTTCGACCTCATCATCACAGATTTGAACATGCCGAACATGGACGGCATCTCCCTGATCAAGAATGTCCGTTCGGGATCCTCGCACCGGGCCGTGCCCATCCTGATCCTGACGACCGAAAGCGACGGGACGAAGAAGGCCGACGGGAAGGCCGCGGGGGCGACCGGGTGGCTCGTGAAGCCTTTCAGCCCCGATAAGCTGATCGAGCTGATTCAGCGTGTGTGTCCATGATGTCCGAAGGCGAAGCTTACCCCCTCGAACAGTTCCGCAAGACCTACTTCGAGGAATGCGCCGAACTGCTCGACGTTCTCCAGGCCAACCTCGAATTGCTCGCGGCGGGTGCCGGCAGCGAAGAGACGCTGCATGCGATCTTTCGTGCGGTTCACTCCATCAAGGGTGGTGCCGGCGCGTTCGGATTTTCATCCCTTGTCGCGTTCTCGCACGTGTTCGAGAGTCTGCTCGACGCACTGCGTGAACAGAAGGTCGATGCGACGCCGGACGTGACGCAATTGCTGCTCCGCGCCAGCGACGCACTCGCGGACATCGTGAACGCCGCCAGGTCCGAGCGGGCGCTGCCGATCGACTTCGCTTCCGACATCCTGACCGGCATGGAGGAAGCGCTGGCGGGAGCGTCTGGGGCCACCGCCGCAGCGTCCGCCACGAGCGGCATCGAGCCCGTTGCCGCGCACGCCGCCGTCAAGGGCGAGCGCTCCTACCGTGTCGTCTTCACGCCACACACCGAAATGCTGCAGAAG
Source organism: Bradyrhizobium sp. SZCCT0148 (assembly GCF_018129985.1). GTDB lineage: Bacteria > Pseudomonadota > Alphaproteobacteria > Rhizobiales > Xanthobacteraceae > Bradyrhizobium > Bradyrhizobium japonicum_H. Next base: position 276,142 of record NZ_JAFCKT010000006.1, on the reverse strand, counting down.
GCCAATGAGCCGCTGCTCCTGGTAAGGCAGCTGCGGAAGCTCGGAGGACTCACCGTCGATGTGGACATGTCGCGTCTGCCGGCGTTCGAAGTCCTCGAGCCGGAAGCGGCTTATCTGAGCTGGACTTTCGTGCTGGAGACCGGAGCACCCCAGAGCGCGATCCACGAGGTCTTCGAATTCGTGGAAGACGATTGCGATCTGTTGATCGAGCCGCTGCAGCAGGCCGCCGAAGCCGTTTCCGCCGCTCCGACCGCAAATGCCACTGAGGCAGCGCCGGCTGTCGCTGCGGCGGCGGAGCCCTCCGCGACTGTCGCGCCGACGCCATCTCAATCGATCCGGGTTGATGTCGACAAGGTAGATCGGTTGGTAAACCTCGTCGGCGAACTGGTCATTACCCAGGCGATGCTGACCGAACAAGGCTCGCTGCTGCCGGTCGACCAGTACCCTGCCATGATCCAGGGGATCGAGGCGCTCGCGCAAAGCGCTCGGGAGTTGCAGGAGAGCGTCATGGCCATCCGCGCCCAGCCGGTCAAGTCGGTGTTCGCGCGGATGCCGCGCGTCGTGCGCGATCTGGCCGCGACCCTCGGCAAGGAGGTCAAGATCGTCACCTCGGGAGAAATGACCGAGATCGACAAGACGGTCATCGAGCAGCTGAATGATCCTCTGACCCACATGATCCGCAACGCCCTCGATCATGGAATCGAGAGCCCGGACGACCGCGTCGCGGCCGGCAAGCCGCGTCAAGGCACGATACATCTGTCTGCAGCACAGCGCAGCGGGCGGATCGTGATCGAGGTCTCGGATGACGGCAGGGGCCTCAACCGCGAGAAAGTCCTGGCGAAAGCGCGGGACCGCGGCCTGGTCGCTCCCGGCGTCAACCCAAGCGAGGAGGAGATCGACAATCTGATTTTCCTGCCGGCGTTCTCCACCGCAGACGTGGTCTCCAACATCTCCGGGCGCGGCGTCGGCATGGACGTCGTGAAGCGAAACGTCCAGGCTCTTGGCGGGCGCATCAGCGTGCAATCCCGCTTCGGCGCCGGATCACGCTTCACGATGTCGCTGCCGCTGACCCTGGCGGTCGTCGACGGCATGGTCGTCTCCGTCGGCAAGGAGACCTTCATCGTTCCGCTCACCGCGATCATCGAGAGTTTGCGGCCGCAACCGGCCGACATCAATCCGGTGGTTGGACGCGGCGATGTGCTCGCACTCCGCGGAGAATATCTGCCGCTGACCTATCTCCATAGCAGTTTTGCAATCGAGTCCGCCGTCACCGACCCGTGCCAGGGCATCGTGATCATCGTTCAGACCGAGGGCGCGGGTCGCATTGGCGTAGTGGTGGACGAACTCCTCGGCCAGCAACAAGTCGTCGTGAAGAGCCTCGAGGCAAACTACGACGCGGTCGACGGTATCAGCGGTGCGACAATTCTCGGCAACGGGCGGGTCGCGCTGATTCTCGACGTGGCCCGTCTGCGCGAGATCGGCGACAAGCCCGGCATGCGTATGACCAAGCCGGCGCGGGAAACAACATCAGAGGTTCGAGAGGATATGAACCATGCAGCCTGAAAATCAGTCGGTCGGCACTCTTGGTCAAGGCAACCTCGACGGGGTCTCCGTCGGGGAGCACACCCAGCAATTCATCACGTTCACGCTGGGCAATGAAGAATACGGCATAGACATCATGGTCGTCCGCGAGATCAAGGGCTGGACCGACACGACCATGATTCCGAACGCCCCAGCCCATGTGCGCGGCGTCATCAACCTGCGCGGCGTCATCGTTCCGATCTTCGATCTCCGTGCCCGGTTCGGCGTCGGGTTGACGGTTCCGACCAGCATGCACGTGGTGATCATCGTTGCTGCGGGATCGCGAACGGTCGGCCTTCTGGTCGACACTGTCTCCGACATCATCTCGGTCGATCCGAAAGCCATCCGTCCGGTTCCGGAAATGGGACTGCCGACCGAAGATCAGTACCTGGAAGGCCTCGTGGCCATCGAGGAGCGGATGGTGACCCTGGTATCGCTGGCCGGACTGTTCGGCATGGCGACCGCGAAGAGAAGCTTTGCGCCGGACATGGCGACGACGAAAGCCGCGTGAGCCGCAACCGGCCCTTCATTCTAAACTTTTAGCTCAATTCGAGGACAACGACGATGATGCATGAATTTGACGAGCAGGCGATCCAGGACAGCGATGCAGCGAAGCCGAAAGCTCCGCGAGCTAAAGCCAAGCGGCAAGAGAAGCCTCAAGGGGCGGGTAACCGCGCTTCCGAGCTGTCCTCAATGCTGGCCGCGATCGACCGTTCTCAGGCGCGGATCGAGTTCTCGCTTGATGGACGCGTCCTCGACGCAAACGAGAACTTTCTCAACACGCTGGGCTACTCGTTGAATGAGATCAAGGGTCAGCATCACTCGATGTTCGTTGACCCGGCTTTTCGCCAGAGCAACGATTATCGGATGTTCTGGGACAAGCTCGGCCGCGGCGAATTCGACGCCGGTCAATACAAGCGCATTGGCAAGGGCGGCAAGGAGGTCTGGATTCAGGCCAGCTACAACCCGATCTTCGATCCCAACGGCAAGCCGTTCAAGGTTGTGAAATACGCCACCGACATCACCGAGCAGACGCTCAAGAACGCCGACCTCGGTGGTCAGATCGACGCCATCAACAAGGCCCAGGCGGTGATCGAGTTCACGCTCGATGGCAAAATTCTCAACGCCAACGAGAACTTCCTGAATACGCTGGGTTATTCGCTGAGCGAGATCAAGGGTCAGCACCATTCGATGTTCGTCGATCCGGGCTATCGTCAGAGCCCCGACTACCGGCTGTTCTGGGACAAGCTCGGCCGCGGCGAGTTCGACGCCGGACAGTACAAGCGGATCGGCAAGGGCGGCAAGGAGGTCTGGATTCAAGCCAGCTATAATCCGATCTTCGACCCGAACGGCAAGCCGTTCAAGGTGGTGAAGTACGCCTCTGACATCACTGAGCAGACGCTCAAGAACGCCGACCTCGGCGGCCAGATCGACGCCATCAACAAGGCGCAAGCCGTCATCGAGTTCTCGCTCGACGGCAAGATCATCCATGCCAACGAGAACTTCTTGAGCACGCTGGGCTACTCGCTCAACGAGATCAAGGGCCAGCACCACTCCATGTTCGTCGACCCGGCCGATCGCCAGACCACCGAGTACCGGTTGTTCTGGGAAAAGCTCGGGCGCGGCGAGTATGACGCTTCGCAGTATAAGCGGATCGGCAAGGGTGGCCGGGAAATCTGGATCCAGGCCAGCTACAACCCCATTCTCGATCCGAACGGCAAGCCGTTCAAGGTTGTCAAATATGCGACCGACGTGACGGTCCAGGTCCGGGCGGCGCAGGCGCTGCAGGCGGCGGTGGCCGAGACTCAGAGCGTGGTGACCGCGGCCAAGGAAAACGATCTGCGGCACCGGATTCCGCTCGAGGGCAAGACCGGCGACATTGCTCAGCTCTGTGAAGGCGTCAACGGCCTCATTGATACCATGTCCTCGATGATCTCGGAGATCTCCGAGACCTCGCAGACGCTGAGCACCGCGGCGCGCGAGATCGCGACCGGCAACACCGACCTGTCCCAAAGAACCGAGGAGCAGGCCGCCAGTCTCGAAGAGACCGCTGCCAGCATGGAAGAGCTCACCGCAACCGTGCGGCAGAACGCGGAGAATGCCCAGCAAGCCAACAAGCTGGCGTCCTCGGCGTCCGATGTCGCGGTCAAGGGCGGCACGGTTGTTGCGGACGTGGTGCAGACCATGGACGGCATCAGCCAGGCCAGCCGCAAGATCGCCGACATCATCGGCGTCATCGACGAGATCGCTTTCCAGACCAACATTCTCGCGCTGAACGCCGCAGTCGAGGCTGCGCGCGCCGGCGATCAGGGACGCGGTTTCGCGGTCGTGGCGGCCGAGGTGCGCAATCTCGCCCAGCGCAGTGCCAACGCGGCCAAGGAGATCAAGGGGCTGATCTCGGACTCGGTCTCCAAGGTCGAATCCGGTTCGCGTCTGGTCGATACGGCCGGCAAGACCATGGAAGAGATCGTGCAGTCGGTGAAGCGTGTGACCGACATCATGGCCGAAATCTCTGCGGCGTCGCAGGAACAGCGCGGCGGCATCGAGCAGGTGAACAACGCCGTCACCCAGATGGACAAGGTCACCCAGCAGAACGCCGCATTGGTCGAGGAAGCCGCCGCCGCCGCCAAGTCGATGGAGGACCAGACGGGCGCCATGGCGGAGATGGTGGGGCAGTTCATGCTGTCAGCCGAGTTCGAGCGCGGCCAAGCCGCCCCGGAACGTGGCGGGAGGCTGACCGGCAATCCGGTCGTCGATCGCTCGCTGCGATCGGCAAAGGAGCCGGTGACGAATGTCAGATCGCGACCCACTGCGGACGCTCCGAGGAGGAAGGCCGAGGCTGAGCCCGCACCGCGACGCAAGGCGGTCGGCGCCGAAGACATGGACTGGAAAGAATTCTGACGCCTGACACACGCTGGCTCATCGAACGATGAGCCAGCGTTCGAACGGCGACTGGGGTAGGGATCGTGCAGCAGGAATACGCAATCGACGACGGCGATTTTCGCAAGATCGTGCAGCTGGTGATGAACACGGCCGGCATCGTTCTCAGCGACAGAAAGCGTCCTTTCGTCCAGAGCCGGCTTGGCCGCAGGCTGCGGGCGCTCGGCATGACCGACTTCCGCCAGTACTGCCGTCTCCTCGAGGCTCCGGCCGGAGAGGAGGAGCGATCGAACCTGATCAACGCCATCACCACCAATCACACCAGCTTCTTCCGGGAGCCCCATCACTTTACCTATCTCGCCAATACCATCCTTCCGAAGCTTGCGGACGGCGAGGCAGGCCAGAGCCGGCGCCTGAGGATCTGGTCGGCCGGATGTTCCACCGGGGAGGAGCCCTATACGATCGCCATGACGTTGCGCGAACATCAGGCGTTGCTGAAGGACTGGGACGTCAAGATCCTTGCCACCGACCTCGACACCAACGTGGTGGCGCACGCCGCCGAGGGAATCTACGACACCGACCGGCTGGAATCGGTTCCGCCGCATCATCGCAAGCGGTTCGTCACCGAACTCGATGGCGATCGCTCGCGCATGAACGACGAAATCCGCTCGCTCATCTCGTTCGCGCCTCTCAATCTGCTGCAGAAATGGCCGATGCAGGGGCCTTTCGACGTCATTTTCTGCCGCAACGTGGTCATCTATTTCGACAAGCCGACGCAGCGCAAATTGTTCGATCGTTACGCCGAAATCCTCAGGCCGACCGGATCCTTGTTCATCGGTCACTCCGAGAGCCTGCTCAACGTCACGGATCGCTTCGACCTGGTCGGTCGAACGATCTATCGCAGGGTCAAATGACGATGAAATCCGCATCGGCGAAGCGACAGGCCACGAACGAGGCGTCGGGCGCGTCAGGCGCACGACGTTACCGGGATCCGCGGTTTGACGCCGTCGCCGTCAAGGTCTTTCCCGGTGATCACTATGTCACGTCGTCGGCAGACGAGATGCTCGTGACCATCCTCGGTTCCTGCGTCACCGCCTGTATCCGCGATCCGCTCGCCGGCGTCGGCGGCATGAACCACTTCATGTTGCCCGAAGCGGCCGGGGCGGGCTGGGATACGGCATCGGCGAGCATGCGCTACGGCAACGTCGCCATGGAACGACTGGTCAACGATATCCTCAATCGCGGCGGGGCGCGCCATCGGCTGGAGGTCAAGGTCTTCGGCGGCGGCAACGTCATGAACGGCACGGCCAATATCGGCCACCGCAACGCGGAGTTCGTCGAACAGTATCTCGCTGCAGAAAATCTTCCGATCGCCGCCCATCACCTGCGCGGAAGCCTGCCACGGCGGGTTCACTACTTCCCTGCGACCGGCAAGGTCATGCTGCTGGAGTTGCAGCGCACCGAACAAGAGGAAGTGGTGCGGAGCGAGGTCTCTTACAAGTCCAAGATCCAGATCGAGCCCGTCGCGGGCTCGGCCGAACTGTTCTGAGGTCGCGCCATGGATCCGGTCAAGGTTCTCATCGTCGACGACTCCTCCTTCGTCCGGCAGGTCCTCACCGAGATGCTCTCGCGCGACCCCTCGATCATCGTCGTGGGCGCGGCGCCAAATCCGCTTGTCGCGAGGGAGATGATCAAGGCGTTGAATCCCGACGTGCTGACGTTGGACATTGAGATGCCGCGCATGGACGGCCTGCAGTTCCTGGACAAGATCATGTCGCTCCGACCGATGCCGGTGGTGATGATCTCGTCGCTGACCCAGAAGGGTGCCGACACCGCGCTTCGCGCGCTGGAAATGGGAGCGGTGGACTACGTGGCCAAGCCGACCATCGGGCTTGCCGATGGCCTTGCCGCGCTGGCCGAGGAGATCATCGGCAAGATCAAGATCGCCGCGTCGGCGCGTGTCAGACCTCTGCAAGGCGCCAAGCCGGCCGTCCCTCGGATATCGTCCGGTCCGTCGTTCAATTCGTCGGAGAAGATCATTGCAGTCGGGGCTTCGACCGGAGGCGTTGAAGCGTTGCAGCAGTTCCTGACGGCGTTTCCAGCCGACGCACCCGCCATTCTCGTGACGCAGCACATGCCCGCGGCATTCACCGAATCCTTCGCCAAACGGCTCGACAAATGCTGCCTCATCGGTGTCTGCCAGGCCGAGGACGGCGAGCGCGTGCTGCCCGGCCACGCCTACATCGCGCCCGGCGGCTATCACCTCGAATTGGCCCGGAACGGCGCCAACTACACGTGTCGTCTGAATGACCAGGCCCTGGTCTCCGGCCATCGGCCTTCGGTTGATGTTCTGTTTCGATCGGTGGCCAGGGCGGCGGGCGCCAACGCGGTGGGCATCATCCTGACCGGCATGGGAAAAGATGGCGCTGCGGGCCTGCTGGAAATGCGTCGCGCTGGAGCTTCGACGATCGGTCAGGACGAGGCATCCTGCGTCGTTTACGGCATGCCCAAGGCCGCGGCCGATTGTGGCGCCGTCCAGACCGAGCTTCCTCTGGCGAGAATACCCGGCCACGCACTGGATTTGTGCCAATCCATGAGCGCCCGCGGCGTGAGAGTGTGAAAATGTTTGGAATGCGACAGCGCAAGATCGCGGACCTGCCGGTCGAAGAGCCGGCGGTCGCGATGCCGACGCCCGCAAGCGACGGGTCCGCGCAACAGACGGCGCTGCTGCAGCGCTGGATGGCACTCGCGAACATGCAGCAGCGCGTGATCGAGACGCTGATGTCTGAGATCTCCCAGACGTCGGCTTTCGTCGAGACCGAGGCGGACGCGCTCAGCGGGCGGTTTCAGCGCCTGGCGTTGAGCGCCGAGCAGCAGACCGCACGTGTCGAGAGCCTGACGCATCTGGCCGTTGGCATCGAAGTGGAAGGCGAGACCGTTCCGATCGACCGGATCGCCAGCCTGCTGGAGGGCACGCTCGGCGACGTCGTCGAGAAGATCCTGATGCTGTCCAAGGATTCAATGTCGATGGTGTACGCTCTGAATGAGCTCAACACCAACGTGGTACGCGTGGACAGCTGCATGAAGCAGCTTAGCGGAATCAACAAGACGACCAACATGCTCGCGCTCAACGCGCGGATCGAGGCTGAGCGCGCCGGCGTCGCAGGAGCCGCCTTTCGGGTCGTCGCTCAGGAGGTTCGCGAGCTCTCGAAGGCGACCTCCGAACTCTCCGTCTCCATGCAGAACGAGCTGAACGCGGTGACGAATGGCATCGCCAGCGGCCGCGATACGCTGCAGCGCGTCGCCACCATCGACATGTCCCAGAACATCCTTGCAAAGGACCGGCTCGAGGTTCTGTTGGCGGCACTGATGCGACGAAGCGAAAATCTGAACGGTATCGTCGCCGACGCGGTGCGCGAGGCCGGCGTGATATCGGCCGACGTCGAAAGCATGGTGACCGGAATTCAGTTCCAGGACCGGACCAAGCAGCGGCTCGAGCACGTCGTCGATACGCTCGACGTGATCAATCAGGCAACCAACGAGCTGAAGACGTCCACAGCCGGGCAAGTGCCCGAACTCGCCGGCGAGATCGCGCCGGACGTCGAATGGGTCAAGGCACTGCTCGATCGGTTCAAGCTCAGCGACATGCGGGCCCGCTTTGTGGCGCAACTGCTCGATGGTCAGTCGCCGGACATGTCCCCGGATCTGCAGCCCGAGCAACTCGCACCGTCTTCAAGTGGATCAGTGGAACTATTCTAGGAGGAAGGCATGGAGTTCAGGTTCGGAAACGACGGCGTCCAGATCTCGGGAGAATTCACGTTCACCGATCACGCCTCGTTCAAGTCGATGATCGACCGCTTGCTTCTCGATGGCTCATCGTCGGTCACGATGGATCTCGGCCAGTTGCAGTTCATCGATTCCGCAGGCCTTGGCATGTTGCTGCTGGCAAGGGATGCCTTTGGAAAGGCTGACCGGAAGCTGGTTCTTCGGGCGCCGAGCGGTCAGGTGAAGCGGATGTTCGGCCTCACCAAGTTCGACACGCTCTTCAGCGTGGAAGACTGAGGCGATGAACGCGGAAGCCGCAGGGTCGAAGGCTCGCTCCTTTGGGAGCGGACACCTGGCCTATTGGGACGGATGTTCGCAGATGTCGTTGTCCCAGGCGCTGTCGCCCCCGGTCATTCAATGCGTCGAACTGGGCCTCGAGGGGCGCCTGAAGGCCGGACGCGAACGCGTCGTCGGGCAGCTGAGCCTGCTGGTCTCGACGAGATCGGCATACCGACATCCCGTCGGCCGACGATTCCTCGAGGCGATCGAAAAGCGAACGAAGATCGCCGGCGACCTGCATGATCGGATCGGCACGGCCGTGCAGGAGGCGGTGATGAACAGTCTGCTGCACGGCAACCTTCACATCGATACGCAGGCGCGGGAAAGTCTGGAGGGCCTGAACGAGCTCCACGAATCCATCGCTCACGAACTGGAGCGCCCGGACGTCGCTCATTGCATGATCCAGCTCGACGCCTTGTGGAGCACGAAGATGCTCTATGTGATCGTTCGCGATAGCGGCGTCGGCTATCCGCGGGATCGATTGCCGAGGCGCGGCGAGCCCGACGCCTGTGCCGCGCGCAGCAGTGGCCGTGGCCTGTCGATCCTTACAGCAGTTTGCGACAGGGTCGCCGTGATCGAAGGCGGCAGGGCCATCAGGTTGGGATTTCGCCTGTGAACAGAACCCCGCCTGCGAATTTGTACCTGGGAGCGGAGGGGCTGACCTCGGGCCAAGCCGTTCGCAATGCAAGAATCCTCATTGCGGACGACGAGCCGCTGACGAGGAAGTTGCTTGCGGGCATCCTGCAGGCCCAGCATTTCACCAACCTGCGGTTTGCCGAGAATGGGCAGGATACACTCGATCTGATGCACTCGTTCCAGCCCGATCTTCTGCTGCTCGACATGCAGATGCCCGATATGGGCGGGCTGGAGGTATGTAAGGCCGTCCGGCTCCGGGACGAATTCGTCGACGTTCCGATCCTCGTCCAGACCGCGACGGTCAATCGCAGGGAGATGGGAGCGCTGTTCCGCGCCGGCGTGTCGGATTATCTCTCCAAGCCGATCAATCCGGCCGAACTCGTTGCCCGCGTCGTCGTCCATCTCGAACGGAGAAACCTGCTGCGCGAGTTGCGCGAGTATCGTGAACGCATTTCGCTCGAGCTCGATGCGGCGCGAAAGATGCAGGCCGAATTGCTCCCGTCACATGCGACTCAGCATGCCGCGGCTGAAGCCGCCGGATTGCGGATCGGATCCTACAGCCGGTCGTCGTCGGAGATCGGCGGCGATCTCTGGGGATTGCTGCCGATCGACGGTGGCCGTTTCGGCGTGTTCCTGGCCGATTTCACCGGGCATGGGGTGACGGCCGCGCTCAACACGTTCCGCCTCCATGCTCTGGTGCACGAGTACAAGTCCCTGCACGGCGATCCGGCGGCGTTGCTGTCGATGCTCAACGAGCGGCTGGTGCGACTGCTGCCGCCAGGGCAATTCGCCACGTTCCTGTATGTCATCGTCGACCACGGTGCCGGCGAAGTGCGTTTCGCCACGGCAGGCGCACCGCCGCCGATCATGACTTCGGAAAGCAGGGGCGCTGTGCGCCCGTTCGAAGCGTCCGGCGTGCCATTGGGAATCGCGCGCGGCGTGACGTACGACGAGCACGTCCATCACTTCGCGGAAGACGCCAGACTGCTGCTGTTCAGCGACGGTCTGTCCGAATTCACCGATGGGACGATCGAGCGGATAGGAGAGGCGGGCCTTGTCACGGAGATGAAGGTCAGCCCGCGGGCCCTGGCGCCGCATGAGCTGATCAATGCGATCTGCCGTGCCGCCGGCATCGAGCAAGGCGTCGCGATGCCGGACGACACCACGATCATATGCATCGATAGGCGGGCGGCCTGCAACGACACATGCATCATCAAGGCCGGGGTTGCTTCGGATTGCTCGGTTGCCTCCCTCGTTCCCGCTCAGGAGGAGGTGCAATGTCAGCGCAGCTAGCCGATGTTCCGTTGTTCGACGATCTGCAGATCGCGTTGCTTCGCGAGGCGCTCGACGAAGACGATCTCGCTGCGCTGCTGGCGGAGCTGCCGCAGGCCACCGGCGCCGCTATCGAGGCGATCAAGGCCGCAGCCAGCTCAGCCGATCTCGCCGAGGTCCAGCGCGCGGCTCACGTTCTCAAGGGAAGCGCGGGTAGCTTCGGAGCGGCGAGGCTTGCCAGTCTTGCCCGGGAGATCGAGCTGGAGCTGCGGGGGATGGACGAGGTCACTGAAAGTCTGGCGCGTCTTGCCGCGGTCGCGGAGCAGACCTGGGCCCATCTGCCCGTCATCGTGGGACGCCCCCTCAAATGACGGAGCCACGGGCGTCACTCATCGAGGCAGCGAGCCGAATGTTTCGGAGGCAGAAGCGGGCCATCCTCGCTTATCTGCCTATGGTGGCGTCCGGCCTTCTCATGCTGCTTGCGATCGTGGCAGCTGAGACGACGATATGGCATCTTCACGGCCGTGCGGATCGGGAGACGCAGGCCGGCCTCAACCGGATCGCGCTGATCCTGGCCGACCAGACCTCGCGCTCATTTCAAGCCGCGGATCTGGTGCTGAAGGACGCTTCCGACCGGATTGACGCCCTTGCCGCGGCGGACGCAACGGCGCAACCGCACCTTGGCGACAAGGGGCTGCACGATTACCTCGTCGACAAAGTCAAAGGCCTTCCTCAAGTCGCGAACCTCATCCTGATCGGTGCCGATGGCATCTATGCCAACAGTGGACGGGAGTGGCCGGTGCCGCCGACCTCGTTTACGCATCGCGAACAGTTCCGATACCATCGGGATAATCTGAATGGCGGTTTGTTCGTAAGCGAGCCGGTCAGGAACACCTATGACGGAGCGTGGACGATTTACCTCGCTCGTCGCTTGACCGGCTCCGACGGTCGCTTCGCCGGCGTGGTTCAGGCTGCCGTGCGGTTGAACTATTTCGAGAAGTTCTACGCTTCGGTTGCGTTGGGCGAGGGCGGATCGATCGCGTTGCAGCGAAATGACGGGATCGTGTTGGCCCATCATCCCTGGGTCGAGGGCCTCGTTGGCACCAGACCGGAACGAGGCTCTGAGCTCACAGACCTACCGGTCAATGATCCCGCGCGCTACGTCGCGATCCGGCGGGTTCCGGACTTTCCGTTGGTGATTTCGACCGCTCTGACCAAGGAGGCGGTTCTCGGATCCTGGCGCCGCGATGCCACCACTCTCATCGTCGGAACTCTGGGCGCGGCGATTGCAGTTATCCTGCTGCTGTGCGTCCTGTATCGTAAGATGCGTAACCTGAGGCGCTCGGAGGTCCTGCTCGCGGGTCAAAATCTCAAGCTCGAAAACAACGAGCGGCTTCTGCTCGACGCCCAGCGGATCGGAAAGCTGGGACATTGGTTCGCCGACGCCGCAGGTCGCAATGCGATCTGGTCGCCGCAGATGTTCGAGATTGCCGGCATCGCAGCTCTTGATTGTGTGCCGTTAGAACGGTTCATCTCGCTCCTGCATCCCGACGACGTCGGCGAATTTCTCGTTGCGCGCCGGCATGCGCGCGCGAACACAGAGCCATTTACCCACGTTCATCGTTGGGTCCGGCCCGATGGGAGTATTCGTTGGGTACGGCTCGACAGCGATCCCCAATTCGGTCCCGATGGAAGCGTCACGGGCACGTTTGGAACGGCACAGGATATCACGGACCGCAAGGAGGCGGAGCGGGTCGCGGAGGAGTCGAGGAGCCGGCTGTTCGACGCGATCGAGTCGGTATCGCAAGGCTTCATCCTGTACGACAGCGAAGATCGCTTCGTTCTCGCAAACGGCCGGTATCGCGAAATGTTTCCGGAATTGACGGCGCTGCTTGTCCCGGGGATGCGCTACGAGGAGATCTTGCGGGTCGGCTGGCAGTTTGACCTGTTCGAAGAGCCAGATGCCGATTTCGATGAGTGGCGGGCGCGTATGCTGGCCTGGCATGGCACGGGCGAGCCCGTCGAAAGCCGTTATCCCGACGGCCGTTGGATCCAGTTCGTCGATCACCGGACTTCCGACGGGGGCATCGCCGGCATTCGTACCGATATCACCGAGTTCAAGCAGGTCCAGGCGACCCTGGAGCAGAAGCTGAAGGATCTTGAGAAGAGCCGTGCGGAGCTTGAGGCCCAGACGCGTGAACTGGTGGCGACGTCGCAGGATCTGGTGAAGGCCAGGGACGCGGCGGAACAGCTAAGCAGAACGAAGTCGGAATTTCTCGCAATCATGAGTCATGAAATCAGGAGCCCCCTCAGCGGCATGGTGGGAATGATAGAGCTGCTTCGAGACACACAGCTGAATGAGGAGCAGAAGCGGTACGCCGAGCTGGCCAGGGAATCCTCAAATAGCCTGCTGGACGTCATCAACGACATTCTCGATTTTTCCAAACTCGAGGCGGGCCACACGTCCACCGAGCGGGTCGATTTCGACGTTATCGACCTCGTCAACGGCGTCGTCAGGCTCGTCAGGCCAAAGGCGCAGGATAAGGGTCTGGACGTCGAGGTGATCGTGGCAACTCAACTGCCCAGGTGGTTGTCCGGCGATCCCACCCGGTTGCGCCAGGTGCTTCTGAACCTCGTCAACAACGCCATCAAATTCACTCCGAGTGGCCGCATCGTCGTGACCGTAAGCCATCGCGAGCTCCCGGCCGGCGCATTGGAGCTGCGTTTCGAAGTGGTCGATACCGGCATCGGCATCGACCCGCAGCAGCAATCACAGCTCTTCAATCCGTTCGTTCAGGCTGACACCTCGATCTCGCGCAAATATGGCGGCAGCGGACTCGGTCTCGCGATCTGCAAAAAGCTGTGCGTGATGATGCGCGGTAGCATTGGCGTACAGAGTGCGCTTGGACAGGGCAGTACATTCTGGTTCACCATCACCTGCGGTATTGGAAATCCGCACGTCACGGACGCACCTCCCCTCGTGCCGCAGATCGGAGGTTCACTGGACATCCTTGTGGCGGAAGACAGCCCAATCATCGCGACGTTGATTTCGACGCTGCTCAGGAAGCGCGGCTTCGTTCCCAAAATGGTCGAAAACGGTGTTCAAGCCGTGGACGCTCTGGCCGAGAGGCACTACGACATCATTCTGATGGACGTGAACATGCCGGAGATGGACGGGATGTCGGCAGCGCGCGTCATCCGGCGCCTGCCTGGTCCTGAGAGCAATATACCGATCATTGCACTGACGGCGAGCGTTCTAGCTGAACAGCGGGAAAGCTATCTGGCTGCGGGCATGAACGACTACGTAGCCAAGCCAATTCAACCGTCTGCGCTCTTTGCGGCCATTGAGAGATGCGCGAGACGACAAGAGCATAGTGGCACGCAGCACAGCCCGGCTGCGTCAACCGACCTGGAACGTCCGCAGCGGTGATCCGGATCGACCAACGGGCCCACTTCAGCTTGGCGTCATTCGCCTGCCGTATTGGCCCCCAAGCCGGGGCGGTGTTCGAGATTGAACCCTGCAAGGGTCTCCAAGCCGGCGCATTGATCCGCGCTCCGCGTCCGCGGGGCGCGCCAGGTGTGCTTCTCGGTGCCGCGCTGGCGCTTTGAACCGACTACGTGATGGTGCTCAGATAGAGGCTCGGGTCGAAGTATTTGCTCGCCGGCGTGAAGTCCTTGACGCCTGCATTGGCCATGAAGAAGTCTGTCGATTGTTGCAGCCAGTTGGTGACGGTGCCGTCCGAGTACATCCGCTTCCAGTCCTTGGACGTGAACATCTTCTGGGCCTTGAACGACTCGTTGATGTCTGCAAGGGGCGTCTGGCTGTAATGACCCTTCTGCAGCTTTTCCATGGCCTCAGCGCTGTTCGCGACGATATAGTCGTTGGCGTCGGCCCAGCCTCGGATCAGCTTGGCCAGCGTCTCCTTGTTAGGCTCGTAATAGTCGTTAGCCGCCGCCCAACCGCCGATGATTGCGGCTTTGGGATAGAATGCAGAAGCATCTGCGAGCTTGACGGCGCCCGGCACCTTGTCGCGAACCGTGACGTTGAAGGGCACCCAGAGTGCGACGGCAGGCACCGCGCCGGAAATGAAGGCGGTGACGGCGGCCGGCATGGTTTGGTTGACGAGCTCGACCTCCTTGGGATCGACCTTGTTGGCACGGAGCGCCGTATCGAGGAATACGTGCGCCGTCGTGCCGGTGGCCGTCGCGATACGCTTGCCCTTGAGGTCCGCGAATGACTTGATGCCCTGATCGCCGCGCACCCAGAGCTGAGCGGTCGCAACCTCGATGTCGTTGATGAGGAAGACCTTGCCCTGGCCGCGGGCCGGGAAGTTCGAGAGGACCGCGCCGGTTGCCAGCACGTCAAGGCTTCCGCCGATCAGCGCTTGAAAGATTTCGAGGCCGGTGTTGAACTGCCGGAGCTCGAGATCGAGGCCCTGCTTTTCGAAGGAGCCGCGATCCATACCGGTCCAGATCTGGCCGTCGACGGCGACGGTGTGAAGATAGCCGACGCGAACCTTTGTCTTGGCCTGGGCGATCGCGGGTGCGGAGGCCGTGAAAGTGCCGAGTGCCAGGCCTGCCGTCGTGGTCAGAAATTGCCGCCGATCCATGGTGTGTCCTCCGTTACTTGTTATTCCGAGAATGAGACCGGACGCATCTGCGCCTGCTGGGCGCGATATTCGTCCATGACCAGCTGCCTGATATGACTGCGTAGCTCAGCGAATTCCGGACGTTCCTGGATCGATTCATCGCGCGGGTAAGCGAAGGGAACGTCGATGATCTGCTTGATCCGCGCTGGCCGCGCGGTCACCACCACGATGCGGGAGGCGAGGTAAATCGCCTCCTCGACGGAATGGGTAATCAGCATGACGGTCTTGCCTTCGGCCTCCAGCACCTTGAGAAGGAGGTTCTGCATGTTGGAGCGGGTCTGGGCGTCCAGCGCCCCGAACGGCTCGTCCATCAGCAGGAATTTCGGCTTCACGGCATAGGCCCGCGCGATCGCGAGTCGTTGCCGCATGCCGCCGGACAGATGCTTCGGATAGGAATTGGCGAAGTCGGACAGCCCCATCAGGCCGAGATAGTGATCGCAGATCGCCTCACGCTCGGCAGTCGGGACATGATTGGCGTTGAGCGTCAGGCCGAAGGCGATGTTCTGTTTCACCGTCAGCCAGGGGAATACGCCATACTCCTGGAAGATGACGCCGCGTTCGGGTCCGGGGCCGGCGACGGGGCGCCCATCGAACAGGACCTTGCCTGTCGTCGGCTTCTGAAAGCCGGCGAGCATGCTCATCATCGTGGTCTTGCCGCAGCCGGACGGGCCGATCACGGCAATGAAGTCGCCGTCGTTGATGTCGTAGCTGACGTCCTCGACGACCTTGAGGCGGCCCTTCGGCGTTTCAAAGGACAGGGAAACCTTGTCGAATTGTGCGCGCTTGGTCATGCGATGGCCCGATCTTGCCAGACCAGCAGCCGGGCCGTGATCTTGCGCAGGATCAAATCCATGATCAGTGCGATCAGGCCGATGCAGATGATGCCGACATAGATGACGTCGAGCAGGAAGTAGGTCGAGGCATTCTGGATCATGGCGCCGAGCCCGCGCTGCGCCGCGATCAGCTCCGATGCGACCAGTGTCGCCCAAGCCACGCCCAACGCCACGCGCAGCGCCGTGAGAATGTGCGGGACGGTGAGGGGAATGATGACCTTGCGAAAGATCTCGGCTTGGTTGGCTCCGAGCGTTTGCGCCACGCGGATGTAGAGCGGCGTGATCTGCGACACGCCCTCATACATCACGATCACGCCGGAGAAGAAGGAGGCGTAAAACAAAATGACGAGCTTGGCGAGCTCGTCGACGCCGAAATAGACGATCACCAGCGGAATCAATGCGATCGGCGGTAGCGCGCGAAAGAAGTTGATCATGGGGTCGGCGAAGGTGCGGGCGGGGCGATACCACCCCAGCAGAAATCCGACCGGTACTGCCACGAGGATGCCGAGCGCGACGCCGAGAAAGACGCGCCGGGTCGAGGCGAAGATGTCGATCAGCAAGCCTTCTGTGGTGAGAAGCTCGAAGAACTTTGCGGCGACCTGGTGCGGCGCCGGGATCAGCGAGACGTTGACGAAGCCGCTCCAGCGTACGGCGTACCAGAGCAGGATCGCGCCGAACCACGGCAGCAATCCGAGACCGAAGCGTCTCACGCCAGCTCCGTTCATTCGACGCGTCCACCCACATTGCGGTTGATGTTTTGAAAGGTCATATTATAAATAGGATGACCATACAAGTGCCGCCTTTGGTCGTAGGCGTCGCAGGCTTTCCCGCATGACACCATCGCCTTTCACCATCCGAAGCGTCCAGGCCTTTGGCTATCGCTATCCGCTGACGACGCCAGTCATCACGTCATTCGGGCGGATGAAGGACCGGCCGGCCGTCTTCGTCCGCGTCGAGGACACTGACGGAAATATCGGCTGGGGCGAAGTGTGGTGCAATTTTCCAGCACCAGGCGCCGAACATCGTGTTCGGCTCGTTAACGAGGTGCTTGCGCCGGCTCTGGTCGGATCCACCGTGCCGAAGCCATTTGCGGCGTTCGAGCATCTGACTCAGGGAACCTCGGTGCTCGCGCTGCAATCGGGAGAAGCCGGCCCGTTTGCCCAGTCGATCGCCGGCATTGATCTCGCGGTCTGGGATCTCCACGCCCGCCGGCAGAACCTCGCGCTGTGGCGGCTGCTCGGTGGCGCCAGCCAGAAGATCAAGGTCTATGCCAGCGGCATCAATCCGGTCGGTTCCGAGCGGACGGCCGAAGCGGCGCTGGGCCGCGGCTATCGCGCATTGAAGCTGAAGATCGGCTTCGATCCGGCAGGTGACCGCGCCAATCTCGCCGCGCTGCGCCGGCTAGTCGGCGAAGGCCTGCTTGCTGCAGACGTCAACCAGGGCTGGACCATTGCGCAGGCGCTGGAACTTGCACCGCAACTCGAGCACTTCGATCTCGCTTGGCTGGAGGAGCCGATCCGTGCGGATCGCCCTCGCCAGGAATGGATGCAATTGCACGAGAGAGTCCCCTTTCCGCTGGCAGCCGGTGAGAACATCGCGAGCCACGCCGGGTTTGCCGAGGTGCTGCGCGAGCCGGTTCTCGGTGTCGTCCAGCCCGACATTGCCAAATGGGGCGGGCTGTCGGCGTGCGTGGGCATTGCCCGCGACATCCTGACGTCGGGGAAGATGTTCTGCCCGCATTATCTCGGGGCCGGTATCGGGCTTCTGGCATCCGCGCATCTTCTTGCCGGCGTCGGCGGCGACGGACTGCTCGAAGTCGACTGCAACGAGAACCCGTTGCGCGACCGGTTCTGCGGTCCCGTGCGCGATGTCCGCGACGGCATGATCGAGCTCGGCGACGAACCGGGTCTCGGCATCACGCCCGATCTTGCCTCCATCGAACAATACCGGACGGTCTGATGCCAGCACGCGGCTACGACTACATCATCGTCGGCGCGGGCTCGGCCGGATGTGTCGTTGCGAACCGATTGTCGGCCGATCCGTCCTGCCGCGTACTGCTGCTGGAGGCCGGCGGATCGGATCGTAATTTCTGGCTGAAACTTCCGGTCGGCTACTATCGCACCATCTACAACGAGCGATATTCACGCCTGTTCAGGACCGAGCCTTCGGAAGGGAGTGGCGGTCGTCCCATCGTCTGGCCGCGCGGCCGCGTGCTCGGTGGCTCCTCGTCGATCAACGGTCTGATCTTCATCCGCGGCCAGCACGAGGATTTTGACGATTGGGAACGCCTCGGCGCCGATGGCTGGGGCTATCGCGAGCTGCTGCCTTACTTCCGGCGCTACGAGCGTTACCGCGGTGGGGAGAGCCAGTTTCACGGTGGACTCGGGGAGTTCGAGGTCTCCGACCTTCGCAATGACAATCCGGCATCGAAGGCCTGGGTTGAGGCGGGTGTGCAGTTCGGCCTGCCGCGCAATCCCGACTTCAACGGCGCCACCACGATGGGCGTCGGCAGCTACCAGCTCGGCATCGGGCGGCATTGGCGGACCAGTTCGGCCTCGGCGTTTCTGCGTCCCGTCGCCGGTCGTCCGAACCTCACCATCATTACCCACGCGCAGGTCAGCAGGGTCGTTTTCAATGGTCGTGTCGCGACCGGTGTGGAGTGGATCAGCAAGGGACAGGTCCACAGTGCGACGGCTGATCGTGAGATCATCCTGTCCGGCGGCGCGCTGCAGTCCCCGCAGATCCTTCAGCTTTCCGGTGTCGGTCCGGCCGACCTGCTGCGCAAGCTCGGCATTCCCGTCGTCGCCGATTCTCCTGATGTCGGTGGCAATCTTCAGGATCATTATCAGGCCCGGCTGATCGTTCGGCTCAGGGAGCGGATTTCGCTCAACGATCAGGTCCGCAATCCCGTTGCGCTCGCAAAGATGGGGCTGCAGTGGATGCTGGCAGGTAGCGGTCCATTGACGGTCGGGGCGGGGCAGGTCGGCGGCGCAGCCTGCACGGAATACGCCGTCGGCGGACGGCCGGACGTGCAGTTCAACGTGATGCCGCTTTCGGTCGACAAGCCTGGCGAACCCTTGCACAGCTATTCCGGTTTCACCGCTTCGGTCTGGCAGTGCCACGGACAGTCGCGCGGACACCTCGCGATCAGCTCGACCGATCCGTTCGAGCAGCCGCGTATCGTGCCGAACTATTTTGCCGAGGAGATCGACCGCAAGACCATTGTTGCGGGTCTGAAGATCCTGCGCGAGATCTATCGGCAGAAGGCGTTTCGTCCGCTTTGGGATGTCGAGATGGTGCCGGGCGAGGCAGCCAGGGATGATGCCGGGCTCTGGGACTTTGCGCGCAACACGGGAGGCACGGTATTTCACTGTGTCGGGACCTGCCGCATGGGCAGCGACGCGCAGGCCGTCCTCGATCCGCAGCTGCGTGTGCGCGGCGTCGAGCGCCTGCGCGTGATCGATGCCTCGGTGATGCCGCAGATCACCTCGGCCAACACGAATGCGACCAGCCTGATGATCGGCGAACGCGGTGCAGCGCTGGTCATGGCCTGATCGCGCCACCTGGATTCCGGAGGACGAGATGGAATTGAGTTCCGACAGTCACGTCCCCAAATACGCGCAGATCGCCGACATCTTCCGGCAGCGCATCGCGCGCGGCGTCTGGACCCAGGGATTTCGCCTGCCGGCCAACGAGGAGCTGGCGGCCGAGTTCGGCGTGTCGCGCGTTACGATCCGGCAGGCGGTGGAACTGCTCGCCCGCGACGGCGTGATCGAGGCGCAGCAGGGCCGCGGCACCTTCGTCACGGGGACCGTGCGGCAGGATCGCTGGCTCAAGGTCGAGACGACGCTGTCCGATCTCGCCGACATGTATCGCGACACCTCGCCCGAGATCATCAACATCTCGGAAAGCCGCAGCAACGCGCCGCTGCTTCCCGGAGACGGCAAGCCGGCCGAGAAATACGTCTTCATGCGTCGGCTGCATTCGCGGCAGAAGCAGCCTTACTGCGTCATCTCCATCTATCTGGACGAGAAGATCTTCCGCAGGTCGCCGAAGCGCTTCCGCAACGAGACCGTGATCCCGATCCTGAACGATCTCAGAGATCCCGCCATCACCAGCGCGCGCCAGACCCTGACGATCGGCACCGCGGACATCGAGGCGGCGCGGCTGCTGCGCGTGCCCCTGAACTCGCCCGTGGCCGAAGTCCGCCGCATCTTTACGACGCAGGACCGCACCGTGATCTATCTCGGCGAGGTCACCTATCGTGGCGATTTCGTGCGGATCGACATGGATCTGCGGCCCTGAGCGCCCTCAGCGCGAGAACAATTCCTGGTTCCGGCGTTCGAGTTCTTCCCCGTAAGTGCGCAGAACGTGCGCTTCGCTCAGTGTGCCGATCGTGGCGCGATGGTCGGGACGGTCGACGACCGCGAGCACGTCGGCTTCGCTGCGTTCGAAGGCCTTCAGGATCTCGCGAACCGGCGTGGTCGGGAGCAGGTACTCCTCCTGTTGCTGCGCCAGCGACCCGAGCAGCTCCTCGTCCCGGTTGGCCACGGAATGCAGCGTGGCGGCGGGCACGATGCCGGCATAGACGCCATTGGGATCGCGCAACACGATTTGGCGGACCAGTGCCGGCGAGAACTGCCTCTGCGCCTCGCCGATCGGCATCGTCGTCAGCGCATTCTCGAAGTCGGCGCGCATCAGGGATGCCGCGCTCATCTGCCGGACCCAGCCGATGTCCTGCGGGCCGCGGATCGCCTCGCCGCGCAGATGGAAGCGCCACGTCGCGAAGCTGTAGCCGAACAGCTCGCGGACGATCAGCGCGCAGACTGACGAGGCGACCACGGCGCCGACGGTGACGGAGAAATCGCCGGTGATCTCGAGCGCGAGACAGACCATGCTGAAGGGCGCTCCGAGCACGCCGGTTCCGAGCGCGGCGAGCGCTGCAATCGCGGCGGTGCCGGGCTGAAGCGCGATCGTGGGCAGAGGGCCGGTCAGCACGACGCTGTAGAGCTGTCCGATCAGCGCGCCGAGCAGCAGCGAGGCGAAGAACAGGCCGCCGCGAAAGCCCGAGCCGAGCGAGATGGCGGAGGCCAGGATCTTGAACAGGATGGTTGTCGTGAGCAGGAGCCAGGTCGGATTGCTGACCAGCAGGATCTGCATCGCGCCGTGGCCGGCGCCGAGCACAGTCGGCGTCAGCAGGGCGAGGCCGCCGAGCAGCAGGCCGCCGAGCATCGGCCGCAGCAGGCCCTTGAGCACCGTGATGCGCTGGAAGCAGCGCTCGGAGAATGCGACGGCGAGCATGACGAGGATGCTGGCGAAGGCGCAAATGATGCCGATCAGCATCGTCTGCCCGATCATTTCGACGGACACCGGAGAGGGGAATCCAGGCACCATCAGGAAGGACTGGTGCGTCAATTGCCGCGCGACGAGCCACGCGGTGACGGCGCTGGCGATGACCGGCACGAGACCGGCAGCGGTGTAGGCGCCGAGCACGACCTCGAAGGCGTAGAAGGCGCCGGCCAGCGGCGCGGAGAACGCGGCGCTGATGGCTCCCGCGGCGCCGCAGGCCACGAGCAGCCGCATGTCATTGCGCCGGGCGGCCAGGCGCTGACCGACATGGGAGCCGAACATCGAGCAGATCTGGGTGTAGCCGGCTTCCAGTCCGACCGATCCGCCGAACCCGTTGGACAGCAGCGTCTGGATCGAGATCAGCAGGCTGCCGCGAAACGACACCCGGCCGCCATAGAGCGCGTTGGCCTCGATGGCGTCGGCGAGCTGCTGTCCCTTGACCCGCCGGGCGAAGTACAGCCCGATCAGCGCAAGCACGAGGCCGCCGAGCACGGGGATCAGTAGCGTGCGCTGCCACGAGATCACGCCGGTGGCACTGAGGTGAGCGTCGATAGGAATGTCGAACAGCAGGGCGTGAAAGAGCTGGCTGAGGCTCGAGATCGCAGCCACGAGAACGCCGCTGAGCAGCCCGACGACGATGCCGACCAGCACGAGGCCGGTCTCGCGGTTGCGCACGAAATTGCGCAGGAATAGCGGCAGCAGCCGGATGCCGGGAGCGGCAGCCGGTTTCGCTGGATGGGGTGCCGGCTCCATCCTATGCAGGATCCCGCAGCGGCTCGGTGCGCACGACGCGGAAGCCGATATTGCTCGACGCGGAGTCGGGCGTATTGGAGCTTCGCGCCGCGACCCGGTAGCGATTGCAATAGGATTCGTGGCAGAGGAAAGATCCGCCACGCATCGACCGGTTGGGAGCTGGCTCGCGGTTCAAGGGGTCTCGCGATGGCGTGAGGCGGTGATAGCTCGGCGAAAAATAGTCCTGGCACCATTCCCAGACATTTCCGGCGACATTGTGCAGGCCATATCCGTTGGGCACGAAAGCGTGAACGGGCGCCGTGCCGAAATAGCCATCATCGACCGTGTTGCGGTCGGGAAAGTTGCCCTGCCAGATGTTGCAGCGATGCTGGCCGTCGGGCTGCAGCGCGTTGCCCCAGGGATAGATGGCCTGGTCCAACCCGCCGCGCGCGGCCATCTCCCATTCCGCCTCGGTCGGCAGGCGCGTGCCGGACCATTGGCAGTAAGCCTGTGCGTCGTTCCAGGAGACGTGGACGACAGGATGATCGAGCCGGTCGAGGATGCTGCTGGTCGGTCCTTCCGGCTGCGCCCAATAGGCGCGCGTCACCGGGATCCACCATGGCGTTTCCTGAACGCGCATCGCGTGCGCGGTGCGCGTCGCTTCGGGCACGAGCCCCTCGAAGACAAAGCTCCAGCCATAGCGTTCGGCATCCGTCGTGTAGCCCGTGGCCCGGACGAAGTCGCCGAATTGCAGATTGCTCACGGTGTGGCAGGCAATGGCAAACGGCGACAGCGTGACGAGCCGCACCGGGCCTTCGCCATCCTCGACAAAGCCCCCGTCCGCGGATCCCATGTGGAACGTTCCCCCGATCAGAGAGCTCCAGCGGCGCGGGATCGGGGTTGGATTGGGAAGGACCGCTGCTTGCGTGTCGATGCCTGCCGCCGGTTCATTGCCGGCGGCGCGCAGGGTGCAACAATGTGAGCGATCCCCGGTCATGCCCTATTTCTGCTTCTCTTCCTCCCAGAAGGCGGTGCCGCCTTCCGCCTCCATCAGCTCGAGAATCTTCCCGCGCGGGATGACGCCGCAACGGTTCGCCCATTGCTGATACTGAGCCGTCATCTCGCGGACGCGATCCGGATGTTGCGCGGCCAGATCGTTCATCTCGGTGCGATCCATCTCCATATCGTAGAGTTCCCAGGGGCCGGGATATTTTCGGACCAGCTTCCACTTGCCGACGCGCACGGCCGCGTTGCCCTCGTGCTCCCAGAACAGCGGGCCACGATTGCCATAGGCTGAGGCGAATGACGGAACCAGGCTCTCGCCTTCGCAGGGCAGGATGGCGTTGCCGTTGTATTCTTTGGGATAGGTGGCGCCGGTGACGTCGAGGATAGTCGCCATCACGTCGGTGAGCTGGCTAGGATTGTGGCGTAGGCCGCCCTTTTCGGAGATGCCGCGCGGCCAGTGCACGATGAACGGCGTCGCGATGCCGCCCTCGTGGATCCAGTGCTTGTAGAGCCGGAACGGCGTGTTGGAGAGATTGGCCCAGGCCGTACCGTAGCTCTGATAGGTATCTTCGGCGCCGGGCATCAGCGTCGGATCGTTGCCGAAGCGCACCGGCCTGCCGTCGCGCGTCATGGCCTTGGCGATCATGAGCTGGTCCACCAGCTCCTTCGCGGTGACGCCCTCCGGAATGTCCTCTGCGCAGGCGCCGTTGTCGGACAGGAAGATGATCAGCGTGTTGTCCATCTGCCCGGTCTCTTCCAGCGCCTTCAGGATCCGGCCGATGCCCTGGTCCATGCGATCGATCTGGGCTGCGTAGACTTCCATGCAGCGCAGCGTCCACTCGCGTTGCTCCGCGTCGCTCCACGGCGGCTGGGTCGGATCGCGATCGGTGAGGCGCCAGTTCGGGTGGATGATGCCGTCGTCGACGAGCCGCTTGAGGCGCTCTTCGCGCAGCCTGTCCCAGCCGGCATCGAAGCGGCCCTTGTATTTGGCGATATCCTCGTCATGGGCATGGAGCGGCCAGTGCGGCGCCGTGTAGGCGACGTACTGGAAGAACGGGGCATTGGGCTTCTCAACCTTGTGCTGGCGGATGAAGGCCGCCGCCTGGTCGCTGATCGCGTCGGTGTAGAAGAACGACGGATCTTTCTCGGCCTCGTGCTCGATGTTGTCGTTGCCGCGCGTCAGCGTGTTCGGATGATAGAAGCTGCCGGCGCCGATGATGGTGCCGTAGAAATGGTCGAAGCCGCGCTGCATCGGCCACGCGTCGGTCGGCTCCGTCAGGCTGCTGGCGATGTGCCACTTGCCGCTGAGATAGCTTGTGTAGTTCTTGCTCTTCAGGGCCTCGGCGATCGTCACGCAGCTCTTGTTCAGATTGCCGGCATAGCCCTCGGGGCCGTTGCTGTAGGTCAGAATGCCGATGCCGGTCTGGTGCGGATGCAGGCCGGTGAGCAGCGAGGCGCGCGAGGGGCTGCAGCGGGCGGTGTTGTAGAACTGCGAATAGCGCAAGCCATTGGCCGCAAGCCGATCGAGGTTCGGCGTCTGGATCTCGCCGCCGTAACAGCCGATGTCCGAAAAGCCCATGTCGTCGTTGAGGATGAGCAGGATGTTGGGGCTGTCCGGGGTCTTTGCGCCATTCGGCATGTTCGTGTCCTCGTTATTGGCGTGTGGCGTTGTCAGTGGCGGCGCGTCAGGCTGATGCTGAGGCGGAAATATTTCGGCAGGTAGACGGCACGCAGCAGCTCGAGCGCCCGTCCGTCCTTGCCGAAGGTGACGCGTTCGATGGCGAGCAGCGGCGACCCGACCTTCACGCCCAGCAGCTTGGCGCTGCTGGCGTCAGCGAGATCGGCGCTGATGGTCTGCTGCGCGTCCTTGATGGTGAGACCAAGTTCATCCTCGAAGACGCGATACATCAGGATCGAGACCAGATCGCGCTTCTCGAGCTCGAGACCGATGTCCGGCGGATAGAAGGCGTGCTCGATCGCGATCGGCGTGTCGTCCGCGAAGCGCAGGCGTCGAAGCTGCCAGACGGCCCGCTCCCGAAGCTGCTCGCGAACGGCGGGATCGTGGCGATTTGTCATGCCCTGCTGCAGGATCTTCGCGCCAGCCTGGTAGCCGGCGTCGCGGATGGTTTCCGAGAAGCCCATGAGATGGCCGACCCAGTTCTCGGGCTGGTTCGAGCGCAGGAAGGTGCCGCGGCCGCGCGAGCGGTCGAACATCCCTTCGTTCACGAGCGGCGCGATGGCGTTGCGGATGGTGATCCGGCTGACGCCGAAATGACGGCCGAGCTCGGCTTCGGTCATGAGACGGCCGGTCTCGTCGATCAGCTTGCCGTCACGCACCTGGTTGCGGATGGATTCCCGGATCTGGATGTGCAGGGGCGTCGAACTTTCCCCGGTCACATCACTGCCCAGCGGTGAGAGCTTCTTCTTGCGCGTTTGAACAGCCATGGTGTCAGAGCCGCATGCGTGTCGCTGGGTCGAACAGGTGAATATCCTGCGGGCGTGCGGAGATCGAGATCGTGTCGCCTTCGCCGGGAATGTTGCCATCGGAAACGCGCATGCGGATCATGGTGCCGGCGCAGTCGAGGTCGAACACGGCGGTATCGCCGAGGTCCTCGATCAGGTCGACGCGCGCGCCGAGGCCGCCTTCCGTCATGCGCAGGGCGCCGGGACGAAGTCCGACCACAACATCGCGCTCGCCCGCGGCCGTGCTCGTCGTCTTGAGACGATGGCCCGCGACAATGACGTCGCCGTCCACGTAGCGGGCTGGGATGAGGTTCATCGGGGGATTGCCGATGAAACCGGCAATGTCGATCGAGTTCGGGCGCGCGAACACCTCGGCGGGCGTGCCGACCTGCTGGATCTCGCCTGACATGAACACCGCCATGCGATCCGCGAGCGTCATCGCCTCTTCCTGGTCGTGCGTGACGTAGACGGCGGTGACACCGAGCGAACGCTGCAGCTTCTTCAACTCGGCGCGGGTTTCCAGCCGCAGCTTGGCGTCGAGGTTGGACAGGGGCTCGTCGAGCAGGAACAGGCGGGCCTTGCGCACGATGGCACGGGCCAGCGCGCAGCGCTGCTGCTGGCCGCCCGAGAGCTGGCCGGGCTTGCGGTCGAGCAAATGGTCGATCTTCACCTTGCGCGCGGCGTCCCTGACCGCGGGCGCGATCTCGGCCTTCGGCAGCTTCGCCATTTCAAGGGGGAAGGCGATGTTCTCGGCCACCGTCATGTGCGGATAGAGCGCGTAGCTCTGGAACACCATGGCGATGTCGCGGTCGCGTGCGTCGGTCGAGGTAACATCCTTGTCGTCGATCAGCACGCGGCCGGCGGTCGGCGCATCCAAGCCGGCGAGAATGCGCAGCGTCGTGCTCTTGCCCGAGCCCGAGGGCCCGAGCAGGGCGAAGAACTCGCCCGGCTTGATGTCGAAATTCACGCCCTTGAGCGCGGCGAACTCCCCGTGCATCTTGACGATGTTGCGAAAACTGACCTGACCCTGGCCGCTCATCGGCGCCCTCCGCCTTTGACTGCACCGACCGTCAGGCCCTTCACGATATGCTTCTGCGCGACCACGCCGAGAACGACGACAGGGAGCATGGCGAGAACCGAGACCGCGGCGAGCTTGGCCCACAGCGTCTGTTCGACGGAGACGAAATTGAACATGGCGACCGTGACCGGACGTACCGTGTTGCCGCTGAGCACGACCGCGAACAGGAATTCGTTCCACGCATTGAGGAACACGAACACCACGGTGACGGCAATGCCGCCGCGGACCTGCGGAATGATGATGCGCCACAGCGTCTTCAGTCGGCTGGCGCCGTCGAGATAGGCCGCCTCCTCCATCTCGAAGGGAATGTCCTCGAAATAGGAAACCAGCAGCCAGATCGCGAAGGGCAGGGAGAACGACAGATAGATCAGGATGATGCCCTGGTAGGTGTCGATCCAGCCGATGTTCCGCAGCACCAGGAAGTAGGGGATGATGATGCCGACCGGCGGCAGCATCTGCGTTGCGAGCACGTAGAAGCCCGCGAACTTCTTGCCGCGAAAGCGCAGGCGCGCCAGCGCGTAGGCCGCGGGCACCGCCATCAGCATCGTGACGATGGTGGTGCCGACGGAAATGATGGCGCTGGAAAGAAGGTTCGGCAGGATCGATCCCGAGCCGAACAGCACGTCGCGATAGGCGTCCAAGGTCGGTGCGAACACCAGCTTGGGCGGATAGGCCAGCACGTCGGAATCGGTCTTGAGCGAGTTCAGCACGCTCCAGATGATCGGGAACGCCCAGGCCAGCAGGAACACCATGGAGATCGCCAGCAGGGCGAAGACGCGAAGGCGCTTTGCGGTCATTTCGCCCTCCGCATCGCGAACAGAATTCCGGAAATGACGATGGTCACGATCAGCAGGGCGACCGCGAGCGCCGAGCCGTAGCCGATCGAGAGTTCAGTGAAGGATTTCCGGTAGGCATAGAGATTGAGGATCTCGGTCGCGGTGCCGGGCCCGCCGGCGGTGACGGTGAAGATCGCCGCGAACGCGGTCAGTGCCACCATGGTCCTCATGATGATGACCATCACGATTGCGGGGCGCAGCAGGGGCAGGGTGATGCGGCGAAAGCGTTGCCAGGCGGAGGCGCGGTCGAGCCGCGCTGCCTCGTAGATATCCTCGGGCAGCGAGGCGAGCGATGCCAGCAGCACCATGAACGCGAACGGCGTCCACTGCCAGGTATGGATCGCGATCACCGAGACCATCGCGAGCGTGGGATCGCCGAGCCAGTTCTTGCTGCCGAGCCCCGCATTAATCGCGAGGAAGTCCACGATGCCGAATTCCGGCGCCAGCATGAAGGTGCGCCAGATCATGCCGACCACGGCCGGCGACAGCACCACCGGCAGGATCGCGATGACGCGGAACCAGCCCTGGCCGCGCTTCATATCCATGACCAGCAAGGCAAGCGCGAGGCCAATGACGACCTGAAGCGCAACGGTCGAGCCGGTATAGACGAGGCTCACCAGCAGCGAGGTCCAGAACCGCTCGTCGGAGAGCAGCACCTGGTAATTCTCGAATCCGACGAAGCCGTTGGTGAACGGCATCGCCAGATCCATCCGGAACGTGCTGGTATAGACCAGGAAAAGCAGCGGAAACGTCGTCGTGGCCATCAGGGCGAGAAACGCCGGTGCAAGCAGGGCCGCCGCAAACCGGCGCTCGCGCTGTGCCAGGACGCGGCCGAAATCGCTGCGAGGCGCCTCGCTCGCGATCCCGGCCGATGTCACCGCTGTCGTCGCCATGGCTCAGCCGCGCATCATCGGTTCGATGCGGCGCTGCGCATCGTCCAATGCAGCCTTGATCGTGGCCTGGCCGGAGAGCGCGGACTGGATCGCGGTCGCCATGGTGTCGCCGATCGCCGGCCATTGCGGCACGCGCGGACGCCAGTCGACGTCAGTGTCCTCCTGGAGTGCGCCCATCGTGGCCTCGACGAAGTTCTCGCCGAAGCCGTTCATCAGCTTGATGTAGTCGGGATCCTTCCACACCGAGGTGCGGTTGACGCCCGAGCGCTTGGTGGGTCCCGCGAACTTGTGCGCGGTGCGCGCCTGGGTCTCGGCGCTCGCGGCCCACTGGATGAACAGCCAGGTCGCCTTGCGCTTCTTCTCCGGCAGCGCGGAATTGATCGGGAAGCCCCAGTTCCAGATCGAGGTGGTGCGCTTGCCTGAGGGACCCTTCGGCCAGCGTGCATAGGCAACCTTGCCGATCACCTTGGACTTGTCGGGATTGTTGATGACGGAGGCCGAGGAATGCGCGTCAATGTAGCTCGCGACCGTGCCTTGAGAGAAAGCGTCGGCGATATCCGGCCAGTTCCAGTTCGCAGCCGCCGTCGGCGCGTACTTCTTCATGATGTCGACGTACCAGGCGAGCGCCGCTTCGGCCTCGGGGCCGTTGACGGTGAGCTTGCCGCCCTTCATCCAGTCGCCGCCGAACTCACGGAAAATCGACGGATAGATGTACATGTTCTGGCCGGCGCCGGCGACACCGCGCAGCGCTGCGCCCCAGACGCGGTCGTTCGGCGTATTCAAGGCCGCGGCGTTCGACATGTAGGCTTCGAGCGTATCGGCCGGCTTCAGGCCCTTCGCGTCATAGAGGTCCTTGCGATAGACCTGAATGGTGACCTCGCCGTCATAGGGCATGCCATAGAGCTTGCCGTCGATGCCGTTGGCGCTGCGCCAGGCCGGAATGATGTCGTCGAGCTGGAACCAGGCCTGATCGGTCAGCGACTTGTCGTTCAGATAGGTGTCGAGCGGCTCGACCCATTTGTTCGCAGCGTAGAGCGCGTAATACATGGGGTCGGCGGCGTGGGTCGCGTAGGTGCCGGTCTTCGAGGTCAGGTCGATGACGCTCTTCTGCCGGATCTGCGCCGGCGGAATCTTTTCGAAACGGACGTCGATGCCGGTGAGCGCCTTGAACTGCGGCGCCAGCGTGATGAGGTTTTCGAAATAGCTCGCCGGGATCACCGCGACGGTGATCGTCTCGCCCGAGACCTGCTGCCAGTCGATCTGAGCGGATTTGTACGGCGCGAGGTCGGACTCCTGCGCGGATGCTTGCCGCAGGATGCCAGGACCAAACGTCGCCAGAGCCGCGGCCGCGGTTCCGGTTTTGAGTAGCGTTCGTCGCGTCGGCTTGAATGACGTCATGCTGTCCTCCCGAAAATCCGGATTTTGGGCTCCGGTTAGTTAGGACATTTGCCCAAATGTTATAACAAGTCAATCGCGGCAAAATGGCCATCGGCCGTGGTTCGTCCACCAAACCGCGAAGGCTAGGGCCGTCACGACATTCCTATGTCCTGGAACTGGCGGTCTGCCCCTTCCTCGGCAGCGCCAATCAAATCGCAGGTGATGTGGAGTTGTCCGGCAGCCGGACTTCGTGCGGCCAACAGCCTGCCGGCCCGCGACGGCAGCGCCGACGCAAGGCGACGCAGAAAGGGTTCGATGCGCTCGGCGATATCTTCCTTGAGTGCAGCATTGACTGGGTGCCGCTGTTCGACGGTGCCGCCTCGGAGGAGGATGGCCTCAACGTGCTCTGGGAACGTTTCTTAGGGCGGCGTAGGCGACCGTGGGGGCTCGAGTTATGTAGTGGCCCCCGGAGCTCGTACGGATTCTTTTGGCGGGTTCTCGATTACGGCGTTGCGGCGGCCCAGGGCCGCCGCAGTCGCATCGGGACGCCGCCGCCGGGCGGCGGGTCGTCGTCGTCATCGAGCTTGCGCAGCGCGGTGAGGATGTCTGCTAGCCGGATCGGATGATCCATGCCGGGAATCTCGCGCAGCGCAGGGTGGGAGTCGACAGCGTACATGTCCGAGGCCCACGACGACAAGATGATTCGCTTTTCCGCTGTCGAAAGCTTGCCGTCGTCGAGGACGGCGGTGGGCGATGCATAATGCGCAGCGGGATGGAACAGCGGGCCGAGACCGCCGGTGGTCGCGTTGGCATTGGTCATCTCTGTCTCCCTTTACGCTCCTTCCGAAGGGATATTCGACCGGCGGATGGCGATCCGGTCGCCATCCGCCATGGTAGTTGATGTCGAGTGGCTTCGGTCGGCCTAGGCGGCCTTCTTCTGCTCGATCTGCGGTGACGCAGCGCCCGCGATCTGGATCCGACGCGGCTTCATGGCTTCCGGAATCTCGCGCAGGAGATCGATGACCAGGAGACCGTCCTGGAAGGACGCGTGCTTGACCTGGACGTAGTCGGCGAGATTGAACACGCGGCGGAACGGACGCGCGGCGATACCCTGATAGAGATATTCGCGCGTGGCGCTGTCGGGCTTGCGGCCCTCGATGGTGAGCGCGTTCTGCTCGGCGGTCACGCTGATGTCGTTGACGCCAAAGCCCGCCACGGCCAGCGTGATTCGGTATTGGTCTTCGCCGGAGCGTTCGATGTTGTAGGGCGGATAATTGTCCTCGCCAGCCTGGCGCAGCGTGCTGTCGACGAGGTCGGCCAGATGGTCGAAGCCGATGGTGGAGCGCCACAGCGGCGCGAAGTCAAAAGTGGTCCTCATACCAAGTCCTCCAAAGAGCAAGATGGATACGAAGGAGCGCCGTTTGGGACTCGGAGACGGATCCGAACACCCCGGCCCGGCGCCCGCGCCGGACCCGATCGGGCGTCCGGCACACCGCTTGCGCGGCGAAAAACGACTTAGAGCGCCGCAGTGACCTTGCAAGAGGGGCGCGCAAGAATTTTTTTGGGGGCCCCGGCATCGTTAAGGGGGCGGCAAGAGAGGATCTTGACAGGAAATCGAGCCTGAATATTTTTTGCTCCGGAAGAGGCATCTTCCGCCACCGTAAATTCGAAAAGGATAGCGAAAGACCGTCAGGAGTGACGACGATGCTCGATCAGGATTTCGCCCGCATCCGCGCGCACCGCAACAACCTCTCTCGTTATCGACGCCTGCTGAAGACTGAGCTGTCGGACATCGAGCGCCAGTTTATCGAACGTCGCCTTGCCGAGGAGCAGACCGCGCTCGAGACTCTCACTGCCGATGTCTTCCCGGTCGCATTCACCGTTCCGAACATGCCATCGGCCATTGCCACGAGCGGAGTGGACCGATGAGTGACGTTCGCAGCCTCCTCATCAGCAGCAGCGAGAAAGTGATCGGGCGCTATCGCTTGTTGCTGGCCGGTGCCAGAAGCGAGACCGAACGCGCGCTCTATCGCGCGCGGATCGAGCGCGAGCAGCGCCTGCTTGAGGATCTCCGGGCCGGGCTACCGGAGCGCTCGGCGGCCTGAGGGGAGAGCCTACGCCAGCGCCGCCGACAATTTGCCCATCACCCGGTCGAGCGCCGCCACCTCGTCGGCGGTCAGCGCTTCAAGCAGCTTCGACTCCCGCGCCAGCGCGAGAGGTACGATCTTGCGATAAAGCGCGCGACCGGCCGGGGTCAGCGAGACGATCAACTCGCGCCGGTCGTCGGGATGGTGCTTGCGACCGACGATACCGCGCGACTCCAGGCCCTGCACGGCGCGGCTGACCTGCATCTTGTCGAGCGTCGTCAGCGGTCCGATCTCTTTCGTCGCAATCTCCGGGCGCATGCCGAGAATGGCGAGCACGCGCCATTCCTGCCGCGTCAGCGCGAAGCGCTCGGAATAGACCTCGGCCACCGCCAGCGACACCTGCTCGGCGAGGCGCGCCAGCTGGTACGGAAAATATCGCTGCAGGTCGAGCTCGACGCCACCCTGCGCTATCGCGGCTTCGGCCGCGTTCCCGCGTGCCACGCCTGAACGTCCCATCGCGCCATTCCCGTCCGCCGATCCGCCGGATAATTTCTTCGAAGCCGGTTGATCGAGATCAAATCCAGATAATAGTAACATCTGATACGAATTTCGCAACCGCAGGTCTAGGGAGCGAAACGCCATGAAAATCGAGAAGATCCATCACGTCGCCTATCGCTGCGTCGACGCCAAGGCGACCGTCGAGTTTTACAAGACCGTCATGAACATGGATCTTCTCGGCGCCATTGCCGAGGATCGGGTGCCGTCGACCAAGGCGCCCGATCCCTACATGCACATTTTCCTCGATGCCGGGAACGGCAACATCCTCGCCTTCTTCGAACTGCCGAACTCGCCGCCGATGGGCCGCGATCCCAACACGCCGGAATGGACTCAGCACATTGCCTTCCAGGTCAAGGACCTCACCGAGCTCGAAGGGGCCAAGTCGCGCGCGGAGGCAGCCGGCCTCGACGTCGTCGGCGTCACCGATCACACTATCTTCAAGTCGATCTATTTCCACGACCCCAGCGGTCATCGCCTGGAGATCGCGGCCTGGACCGCGACGCCCGAGCAGATCGACCGCATGAAATCGGTTGCGCACGCGATGGTCGAGGAATGGTCACGCACCAAGCGTCCGCCGCGTCACACCGCCTGGATGCACGAGAAGGAATTCGCGGACGCGCATTGATCCCCCGGCACGCTGACCAGGAAGCGAACATGACGAGCTACATCTATCCGAAGTTCGGCTATCGGCGTTCCCAAGAGCAGGCCGAGGGGATCGTGAAGCGACATCCGATCGTGGTGATCGGCGCAGGTCCCATCGGCCTGACCGCCGCGCTCGACTGCGCGGCGCGCGGCCAGCCGGTGGTGCTGCTCGACGACAACGACACCGTCTCGATCGGCTCGCGCGCGGTCTGCTACGCCAAGCGTCCGCTCGAGATCTGGGACCGCCTCGGTTGCGCGGCGGCCATGGTCGAGCGCGGCGTCAGCTGGAACGTCGGCAAGGTCTTCTTCCAGGACCAGATGTCCTACCAGTTCGATCTGTTGCCCGAGACCGGCCACCAATGGCCGGCCATGATCAATCTGCAGCAATATCATCTGGAAGAATTGCTGGTTGCCAAGTGCCGGGCCAACCCGCTGATCGAGCTGCGCTGGAAGCATCGCCTGATCAGCCTCAAGCAGGCGGCCGACCATGCGACGCTGGCGGTGGAGACGCCCGACGGCATCTTCACCATGGAGGCGCAATGGGTGATCGCCTGCGACGGAGCCAATTCCGACGTGCGCAAGATGGTCGGCGCCGAATTCACGGGACAGTTCTTCCAGGATCGCTTCCTGATCGCCGACGTCACCATGAAGGCGGATTTCCCGACCGAGCGCTGGTTCTGGTTCGATCCGCCGTTCCACCGCGGCCAGTCCGTGCTGCTGCACCGGCAGGCCGACAATGTGTGGCGCATCGACTTCCAGCTCGGCTGGGACGCCGACCCCGATGAGGAAAAAAGGCCGGAGCGGGTGATCCCGCGCATTCGTGCCATGCTCGGCGAGGACAGCGAATTCGTGCTCGAATGGGTCTCGATCTATCAGTTCGCCTGCCGGCGCATCGACAATTTCCGTCAGGGACGGGTGCTGTTCGCCGGCGATTTCGCGCACCAAGTGTCGCCGTTCGGCGCGCGCGGTGCCAATACCGGCGTCCAGGACATCGACAACCTCGCCTGGAAGCTTGCGATGGTGTTGCGCGGCGAAGCGTCGGAAGCGTTGCTCGACAGCTATCACGAGGAGCGCGCTTTTGCCGCCGACGACAACATCCTGAACTCTACGCGCGCCACCGACTTCATCACGCCGAAGACGAAAGTGAGCCGCTATTTCCGTGACGCCGCGCTGGAGCTTGCCCGGCATCATGGCTTTGCGCGGCCGCTGGTCAACAGCGGCCGTCTCTCGACGCCGACGCCCTATGTGACGTCGGCGCTCAATACCCCCGACGATGAGGCGATGACGGGCGGCGTGCGGCCCGGCACCAATGCTCCCGATGCGCCGATCACGTTGGATGGCAAGCCCGCCTGGTTCCTGCCTTATCTCGGCGACGCGTTCACGGTCGTGGCCTTCGGCATAGACACCGACAGGACCGAAATCGCGGTGGGTCCCCTCAAGGCGAAGCTCATTGTCGTCGGCCGCGACATCCAAGATTCCTCCGGCCTGCTTGCCGAGCGCTACGGCGCTTCGCGCGGGACCACCTATTTGTTCCGGCCCGATCAATATGTTGCCGCACGCTGGACCGGATTCGACGAGGCGGGGATCGCAGATGCGATGCTGCGGGCCGCCGGGCACGACATCGCCGGACGGAAGGAACTGGCAGCATGATGCTTAATTTGTCACCCAACATCAGCGACCCCGACGATTTCTATGCCGAGCTGATCAACAGCCAGCGTGACCTCGATGAGGACCAGGCGCTGCGGATGAACGCCCGGCTGATCCTGCTGCTCGCCAATCACATCGGCGACCGCGGGGTGCTCACGGAGGCGATCGACTGCGCCCGCACTGCCGGCGGCTAGGTCGCGGGCGAGCGGGCTGGAAGTTTGGTCCGGGCCGGCGTGTCGTGCGCCGGCTACGTTGATTCATCTCAAGTGGCGAAGCGGGTTTCGGCGCAGGATCATCGGTATCCAGCGGTAGAAACCAAGCCATGTTTGCAAACCATGTCGTTTGATCGAATCCTGCGATGGGCTCTGGTCGCGATTGCCATCGCGGGATTGACTGCAGGGGGGCTCGCGCGGGCCGCCGGCCGGCCCGATGTAGCCGACGTCGCGTGGGCGCTCGGCACGGCGCCGGTGATCGCGGGGTTGGCGGTCTCGATCGTCAGGGACCTCATGAGCGGCCGCGTCGGAGTGGACGCGATCGCGCTGCTGTCGATGAGTGCGGCCCTGGCGCTCGGACAGCCGCTGGCAGGCGCCGTGGTCGCGCTGATGTATTCCGGTGGCAACGTTCTGGAGGAGATCGCAGTCGCCCGGGCGGAGCACGATCTGCGATCGCTGGTCGATCGGGCACCGCGGCAGGTCCATCGCAAATCCGGCGAGCGGATCGAGGATGCTCCGGTCGAGGACGTCGCGGTCGGCGAAGAGCTTCTGGTGAAGGCCGGCGAGATCGTGCCGGTCGATGGTGTCGTCGCGTCGGCCTCTGCCACCATCGACGAATCCGCGGTGACTGGCGAGCCGATCCCTGTGCAGAAGACACGCGGAACCGCCGTTCTCTCCGGTTCTCTGAATGCGGGTGAGACCTTCCGAATGACCGTGACGGCGGTGGCCAGCAAGAGTACGTATGCGGGCATCGTGCGCATGGTGACTGCGGCGCAGACGGCGAAAGCTCCCTTCGTGCGGCTGGCCGACCGTTATGCGCTGATCTTTCTGCCGCTGACACTCGTCATCGCCTTCGTGGCATGGCGCATCTCCGGCGACTTGACCCGCAGCCTTGCCGTGCTGGTGGCGGCGACACCTTGCCCCCTGATTCTGGCTGCACCCGTCGCCTTCATCGCCGGGGTGGCGCAGGCGGCCCGCCGCGGCATCCTGGCCAAGGGCGGGAGGGCGCTGGAAGCGCTGGCCCGGGCGCACACCGTGCTATTCGACAAGACCGGCACCCTGACGGTGGGCGGAGCGAGGTTGCTGTCCGTCGAGGTTGCGCCGGGCGAGGATCCGGACGAGGTCCTGAGGCTCGGAGCATCGCTCGAGCAAGCCTCGCATCACGTGCTTGCGAAGGCCGTCGTCGCTGCGGCTCTCGCCCGCGGGCTCGCGTTGAAGCCGCCGGAGCACGTCAAGGAGATCATGGGGTCCGGCCTCGGCGGGCAGATCGACGGACGCCACGTCGTGGCGGGCTCGCGTGACATGCTGCTCTCGCGCGCCGAGCTGTCGCCATGGGAGCTGCGAGCGATCAGGCGTGCTTCGTGGCGCTCGGCGTTGGTCGTCTTTGTCGCGGTGGACGGCCGCCTGATCGGCGCGCTGCTGCTGGCCGACGAACTGCGGGCCGACACGCCACGCGCGATCCGGCTGCTGCGGGACGCCGGCATCAAGCGGATGGTGATGGTCACGGGTGATCGTGCTGCGGCGGCACAGGCCATCGGTGCGGCGCTCGATCTCGATGCCGTGCTGGCCGACCGCGTCCCAGCGGACAAGGTCGAGGCGGTGCGGAGCGAGCAGCGGCTGCACCCGACCATCATGGTCGGCGACGGCATCAATGACGCCCCGGCGCTGGCCGTGGCCGATACCGGGATCGCGCTCGGCGCGCGTGGCGCAAGCGCGTCCTCCGAGGCTGCGGATGTGGTGATCCTCACGGACCGGCTGGATCGAGTCGGCGAGGCGATCATCATCGCGCAGCGGGCGCGGCGCATTGCCCTGCAGAGCATCTTCGTCGGGATGGGATTGTCGTTGGTCGCCATGGTCGCGGCCACTGTCGGCTGGCTCGATCCCGTGCCCGCCGCGATCGTCCAGGAGGTGATCGATGTTGCCGTCATTCTGAACGCGCTGCGGGCGCTCAATCCGCCGCTCGTCAGGAGTGGCCCGCACCTCACCGCAGAGCAGGGGCTGACCTTGCATCACGATCATCAGGCCCTGCTCAGGGATCTCGACCGCTTGCGCCAGATCGTCGATGCGCTCGACGACGCGGCGCCCGAATCCGTTGCGGCCTTGATTGGCGAGGCCCACCGACTGGTCCAGAGCAGCGTCGTGACGCACGAACGCGAGGATGAAGACAGCGTCTATCCCAAGCTCACGGAAGTGCTGCGCGACCGCCACGGGCTTTCCGCCATGAGCCGTGCGCATCGCGAGATTCTGCATCTGGCGCGGCTGCTCGCCCGGATCGCGGAGGACCTGCCGTCGGAGAAGATCGACCGCTACCTGATTCGCGACGCTCAGCGCGTGATCGAGGCGATCGAAACGCTGGTGCGCATGCACACGGCCCAGGAGGAGGATATCTACGAGGCCGTGGCAGCCTAGGTGCTGATCAAAGTGCGGTTTCATCAGAATTGTTCGCAATGCGTTGATGAAGGTCGCATGTGCGTTCCACTTCCCAACTTGCCCCGGCGGCCAGTCCCTGTAATCTGCAGCAAACAATAGGGAAGGGTGCGATGGGAGGAGTTTTGGAGGGCGTGCGGGTGCTCGATTTCGGGCGCTATATCGCAGGGCCTTATTGCGCGACCCTGCTGGCCGAGTTCGGCGCCGAGGTCATTCGCGTCGAGAAGCGCGAGGGTAGCGAGGATCGCTTCGTCGCGCCGGTCGGCGAAGGCGGCGAGGGCGCGCTGTTCCTCCAGGTCAACCGCAACAAGAAGTGCATCACGCTCGATCCGATGAAGCCGGAAGGGCAGGAGGTGATGCGCCGCCTGGTTGCGACGGCGGATGTCGTCGTCGCCAACCTGCCGCCGCAGACCTTGCGCGCGATGAAACTCGACTACGAGTCCCTGAAGGCGATCAAGCCCGACATCATCCTGACGACGGCAACCGCGTTCGGCGGGCCGGGGCCGTGGTCCGACCGGGTCGGCTTCGACGGCGTCGGGCAGGTCATGTCGGGATCGGTCTACATGACTGGCGCCGGCGATCCGCCGTACCGGGCCGCGGTGAACTGGGTCGATTTCGGCACCGCGCTGCATTGCGCGTTCGGCACTCTCGCAGCTCTCATCGAGCGCGGCAAATCCGGGCGCGGGCAGATCGTCGAGGGCGCGCTGCTCGCAACCGCGCTGTCCTTCACCAACGCGACGCTGATCGAGCAGGCGGTGATCAACGTCAACCGCGTGCCCACAGGCAATCTCGGCCAGACCGCGGCGCCCGCAGACATCTACCGCACGCGGGACGGCTGGGTGCTGTGCCAGGTCACGGGACATCCCCTGTTCAAGCGCTGGGCGAGGTTGATGGGCGAGGAGGAATTGTGGCTGAACGATCCGCGCTTCGCCGACGACATCAGCCGCGGCAACAACGGCCCCGTCATCAGCGAGCGGATGGCGCGCTGGTGCGCCGGGCGCACCACGCAGGAAGCCGTCGATGCGCTAGGCCAGGCGATGATCCCGACCGGGCCCGTTCTCTCGCCGCAACAGGCGCTGGATCATCCGCATATCCGCGCCGCCGGCTTCATGCAGGACGTCGACTATCCCGGCCTGCCGAAGCCCGCCCCGGTGACGCGTGCTGCGGTCCGGCTGTCGGAAACGCCGGGCGAAATAGCGAGCCGGCCGCCGACGCTCGGGGAACATACCGATCTGGTCCTCGCCGAACTCGGCTATGATGCGGCCGGGATCGCGGCGCTTCGGCAAGGCGGTGCGATCTAGAGCAATTGCTGCAACGCCTTGGCGTCCGCGGGCGCTGCGCTCTTCTGGTCGTTGTCGAAATAGACATAGACGTCGCAGCCCTGCCGCTTCCAGGACTTGATGCGCTTTGCCCATTGCGCCAGCGCGGCCTTGGTATAGTGCCCGCGATAGCGCCCGCCCGGCCCGTGGCCGCGCACATAGACGAAATCCGCCGTGCGCTTCCATGGCGCCGGCGCGTCGTGATGGTCGGACAGGCACAGCGAGATGTTCTCATCCGCCAGCATGCGCAGGATGCGCGGCTGGTACCAGCTCGGATGACGGAATTCGAAGCTGTAACGCCGATTACGCGACAGCAGCTTGAAGAAGGATGCGAGACGATCGGCGTCGGCCTGGAATTGCGGCGGCAGCTGGAACAGGATCGGGCCCGCCTTGCCGCCGAGCCGTGAGATGCGGTCTTCCATCAGCTCGAGGCTGTTGACCGAGCGGTCCGACAGCCGCTTCCAGTGCGTGATGAATTTCGACGCCTTCCAGGCGAAGACGAAATCGCGGCCGGTCTGCTCGCGCCAGCCTTTCACCGCGTCGGGCGTCGGCGTGCGGTAGAACACGCCGTTCAGCTCCGTGGTGTCGAATTGCCCGGCGTAATAGCTGAGCTGCTGCTTCAGCGTCACGCCTTCAGGAAAGAACGGGCCGCGCCAGGAATCGTAATGCCAGCCGGAAGTTCCAATCAGAACGCGCGCCATTGTCCACGTGCCATCCGTTGGGCGCGGCCGGAACTGCCGCGCTTTGCGGGAGGAAACGTCGATGCGGACAATATGTTGCTGCCGGCGTGTGGTCGCTAGTTCGACGCCAGCGCCGTCTTGGCCACCTCCGCCATCCAGCCGGAGGCGACCGGCAGGATCGCGTCGTTGAAATCGTAGCGCGGGCCGTGCAGCTCGGCGCCGTCGCGCAATTCGCCATTGCCGATCCAGACGAAGGCCCCCGGCCGTTGCTGGAGATAATGGGCGAAGTCCTCGCCGGCCATGCTGGGCGCGAGGTCGCGCCGCAGCTCGGCCTGCACCTTCTCGGCGGCGATCCGTGCCAGGCCCGCTTCATCGGGCGTGTTGACCACGACGCCGACGCCCCAGACGATCTCGGGTGCCACCTTGACGCCGAAGCTGGTCGCAATCCCGGCGCAGGTCCGTTCGATGCCGCCGAGGATGACGTCCTTGACCGCCTCGCGATGGTACCGCAGCGTGCCGCGAATGGTGACGCGTCCGGCGATCTGGTTCGGCGCGGTGCCGCCTTCGATGGTGCAGAGCGAGAGCACGGCGGTGTCGAGCGGATCGACGCTGCGCGCGGTGATCGATTGCAGCGCCACGATCAGATGGCCGGCGGCCACCACCGGGTCGCGGGTCAGATGCGGCATGCCGGCGTGGCCGGCATGGCCGTCGATGGTGATGGTGATGCGGCCGCCGGAGGCCATGACGACGCCGTCGTGCACGGCGATGGTGCCGGCGGCAAGGCCCGGCCAATTGTGGAAGCCGAACACGCGTTCCATCGGAAATCGGTCGAACAGCCCGGCCGCGACCATCGCGCGCGAGCCGCCAAAGCCTTCCTCCGCCGGCTGGAAGATGAAATCGACCGTGCCGCTCCAGCTGCTGTCAGCGGCGAGCAGCGCGGCGGCACCGAGCAGCGAAGCGGTATGTCCGTCATGGCCGCAGGCGTGCATCACGCCCGCTGTCCTGGACGCGTAGGGAAGCCCGGTGTCCTCGGTGATCGGCAGCGCATCCATGTCGGCACGCAGGCCGACGCGACTGCGCGCGTGTCCGCGCGTCAGGGTCGCGACGATGCCGTGGCCGCCGATGCCAGCCTCGAAGGGAATACCGAGCTCGGAGAGCTTGTCCTGGACGAAGGCAGCGGTCTCCTTCTCCTGGAGCGACAGCTCCGGGTGCGCATGAAGGTGCCGGCGCCACGCGGTCAGTTTCTGGTGCAACTCGGGTGTCAAGATGGGTGTCTTTCGCAAAGTGTCGGCTTGCGGCCACCATAGCGGATTATTCGTGCCCCGCATCAGGCGCCATCGAATACCTCGCGTGCAGCCACATCGTCATGGCCGGGCTTGACCCGGCCATCCACGTCTTGCTTCGCAGCACGAAGAACGTGGATGCCCGGGACAAGCTCGGGCATGACGGACGTCGTTACAGTCTTACGCCGCCAGCTTCGCCAGGCCCGTCCAGTCGAAGGTGATGCCGTGCCCGGGCCTATCAGGCGCCAGCGCCTTGCCGTCCTCGAGCACCAGCGGATGCTCGATGTAATTGTCGAGGCCAAAGCCGTGCGCCTCCAGGTAGGAGCGGTTCGGGCAGGCCGCGAGCAGGTGTACGGTGATGTCGTGCGCGCCGTGGCTGGTGACGGGCAGGTTGAACGCTTCCGCCAGCCGCGCGATCTTCATGAAGGCGCCGACACCGCCGCAATTGGTGACGTCGGGCTCGGGATAGGACACCGCGCCACCGGCGATGTAGTTCTTGAACTCCCACAGCGAGCGCAGATTTTCGCCAGCCGCGATCGGAACGCCACCCTCTCGCATGATGCGGACATGGCCCGCGACGTCGTCGGGGATGATCGGCTCCTCGAGCCAGGTGAGGTCGTAGGGAACGAAGGCGCGCGCGGCGCGGATGGCTTCCTCGACGGTCCACTTCATGTTGGCGTCCACCATCAGCGGAAAGCCGTCGCCGAGATGCCGTCGCATCGCGGAGACCTTGGCGACGTCGGATTTCAGGTCGGGCCGGCCGACCTTCATCTTGATGGCGCGAAAGCCCTTGGCGAGATTGCCGTCGGTCTGCGCGAGCAGTTCATCGACGGACAGGTCGAGGTCGATGCCGCCGGCATAGCACGGCACGCGCGCATCGAAGCCGCCGAGCAATTGGTACAGCGGCAGCTTGGCCCGCCGCGCCTTCAGGTCCCACAGCGCGATGTCGAGCGCGGAGAGCGCCAGCACCACCGGCCCGCCGCGCCCGCCATAATGCAGCGCCCACCAGACGTGATGCCAGATCGCTTCGGTATCGTCGGCCTCGCGACCCTCAATCAGCGGAGGGATCTCCCGCTTGAGGATGTCCGCGACCGCGCCGCCATTGCGGCCCACGGTGTAGGTGTAGCCCACGCCCTCGGCTCCGTCGGCATCGCGGATGCGGCAGGTGATCAGCTCGAATGCCGCGATCTCGCCGTGCGTGGAGTCTGAGAGCGTCACCGGGAGAGGGATCCGGTAGAGTCCGGTCTCGATATGAGCGATGCGTGGCATGTGGCCTCCCTTTTTGTTTTTGTTGGTCATTTCGTAGGGTGGGTTACGTCGTCGACTGCGCTTCGCGCAGCCGCCAGCTAACCCACCCTACGACTTATCTCACCGCATCGTTGCAATCTGGACGGCGAGCGCACAGGCGCGGTCGTACTCGTCCAGATTGATCCACTCGTCGATCGTGTGCGCCTCGTTCTGGCCGGCGCCGAAGGTCACGGTCGGAATGCCGTGACGGACCATCCAGTTGGCATCGAGGCCGCCATTGGCGGTGCGGACGTTCGGCGTGCCGCCGACCGCCGACACGGCTTCGACCGCGCGCTTGATCACAGGCTGGCTGTCCTTCATGCGGAATGGATAATAGTCGGTCTCGGCCTTGAACTTGACCTTGCCGGATTTGCCCTGCGCGTTGGTCACTTTCTTGGCCGCCTTCTCGAATGCAGCCTTGTAGGCCTTGGTGATCTCCTTGAAGAACTTTCCGTCATGGCTGCGGCTCTCGCCGCGCACATGCACGTAATCGGTGACGACGTTGGTGGCATCGCCCGCCGGGCGCCCTTCGCCGCCGGTGACGGGGCCGACATTGCTGGTGCCCATCCGTGCGCTCGCGCCCTTGCCCTTCACCACCTTGCCGAACCAGCCGCCGGCCTGCACGTCGGCGAGCGCCAGCGCCATGATCATGGTCGAGGAGATGCCGCGCTCGGGTGCGACGCCGGCATGCGAGGCCCGGCCGAAAATTTCGACGCTCCAGCGGTCGGCGCCGACCGCGCCGATCACGACGTTGGAGGCCGAGCCGCCGTCATAGTTGAAGGCCATCACCGGCGAGCCAAGCTCGTCGAGCTTGACGTGGCGCGCGCCATAGAGCCCGCTCTCCTCGCGCACGCAGAACAACAGGGTGATCGGCGGATGGTCGAGCTGCTGCGTTTCGAGTTCGGCCGCCAGCGTCACCAGCACGCCGCAACCGCAGCGGTTGTCGCCGCCGAGCGCGGTCTTGGCCTCGTTGACGATCTTGCGGCCAGATTTCTTCGGCTTGGCGCCGGCGCAGAGCGGCACGGTGTCCATGTGGGTCATGAACATGATGCGCGGCTGGTT
The DNA here is from genome assembly GCF_018129985.1 of Bradyrhizobium sp. SZCCT0148. Classification (GTDB taxonomy): domain Bacteria; phylum Pseudomonadota; class Alphaproteobacteria; order Rhizobiales; family Xanthobacteraceae; genus Bradyrhizobium; species Bradyrhizobium japonicum_H. Next base: position 233,250 of record NZ_JAFCKT010000006.1, on the reverse strand, counting down.
GTGCAGTGCGCCGCGGCCGGGCAGGTCGACGATGAGATTGCCGGTCTCGGTCGGAACGGGAATCCGCGTGTTGGCATCGTCGAGCCGGATCGCCTTGGCCGGCACGCCGCTCTCCTTCAGCGCGGCGCTGAGTTCCCGCCCGATCGCCGCCTCCTGTCCGGTCACGCCCTCCACGGCGAGAAAGCGCATGAGGCGGTCGGTAGCGGCTTTGTGGTCGACAGACATGTCAGGTCCCTTGTGATGCTGGTGCGTGGCAGCATCCTTCGCAGGACAGCATTGTGCAAGCCTTCCGAGCCGACGCGCATGGCTCCCATTTCATCGGGCAGGGCGGCTCAACCGCCGCGACTACCAGACGCCAACGGCTTGCAGGAGCTGGGCCTGGCTGAAGGGCTTGGGCATAAAGCGGGCCTGCGGCGGAAGTTCTGCTTCGGTTGGGCGCCGCTTTCCCGACATGATGACGATCTTCACCGGTGGCCAGCCGTCGCGCACCGCGGATGCCAGCTCAAGTCCGTCCATGGTTCCGGGCATGTCGATGTCGGTCAGGACGAGGTCCACGGATTGCACCCTCAGGATGCCGATCGCCCGGTCCGCCGTGCAGACCGAGATTACGGTATGATTGGCCTGCTGCAAGCCCATCTCGGCGTCCAGAAGGATCAGCGGTTCGTCCTCGACAAGTAGTATTTTCAAGCTGGCACTCCCTCTACTCCGGACCCAAGCGGTGAAAGCCGGGGTGGTTCCTTTACCGTGGGCCGGGACCGTGGTTGACTAAGAATAATCTGCGCGAATAAGTCATGATCGCGCCCGCGTATGTTTGTTGGAGCTTCATGGACCACGACTTCAAAGCCGATATCGATGCCATCGAAGCCATCGCGGCGGTGCCGACAATTCTTGCGGTCGTATCCCAGGTCACGGGGCTGGGATTCTCGGCCGTGGCTCGCGTTACCGACGATCGCTGGGTCTGTCTCGCGGCCAACGACCAGGTCGGTCTCGGCCTCGGCGCAGGCGGCGAGCTCAAGATCGAAACGACGATCTGTCATGAGGTGCATCAGGCGCGTGAGGCCGTCGTGATCGATCACGTCGCCCAGGATGCCTCTTACGCGGATCATCATACGCCGGCGATGTACGGCTTTCAGTCCTACATCTCGATGCCGATCTTCCTTGCCGACGGAAGCTTCTTCGGAACGCTCTGCGCCCTCGACCCGAAGCCGGCGAAGCTGAAGGATCCTGGCACCATCGGTATGTTTCGGCTGTTCGCGGACCTGATCGGCATTCATCTGGATGCGGCAAGGCGTGTCGCGACGGCCGAGGCAAGTCTGCTTGACGCCCGGGCTGCCGCCGAATTGCAGGAGCAATTCATGGCGGTGCTCGGTCATGATTTGCGCAACCCGCTGGCCGCGATCGCGGCCGGCACGCGTCTATTGACCAAGACTCCGCTCGACGAGAAGGCGAAGTCCTTGGTCGCTATGATGGAAACGAGCACCATCCGCATGGCGGCGCTGATCGAGGATGTCATCGATCTCGCGCGCAGCCGCCTCGGGGGTGGGATGACGCTCGCGCCGTCGATGGAGCCGCTCGAGCCGTTGCTCAGACAGGTCGTCGACGAGATGCGCGCCACGCATCCCCAGCGTCGGATCGAAGCCGAGTTCGCCATCACCAGGCCGGTCTTCGCCGACCGCCAGCGCATTGCCCGCCTGCTGTCAAACCTGCTCGGCAATGCGCTCAGCTACAGCGCAGCCGAGACCGCAGTTTTCGTGCGCGCGCAAACCTATGGAAGTTTTTCGCTTTCGGTCACTAACCGGGGCCCGGCCATTCCACCGGCCACGCTCGGGAAGCTGTTCGTTCCCTTCGTGCGCGGGCAGGATACCGGGAACCAGCAAGGCCTGGGTCTGGGCCTTTTCATCGTTTCGCAGATTGCCTCGGCCCACGGCGGCACGATCGATGTGACTTCGACGGACGATGAAACCCGCTTCACGTTTCAAATGCCGCTCGTCCTCGACGAGAGATCCCGGATCGCGACCGGGCCGGCGATTCCCTGAACCGCTGACCTCGGGAATCCTCCCGCACGCCATCAGTCTTTGGCGTCGGGCGAGGACTTCCCAGGCTGCGTGCTGCTGGGCGGATCGGATGCCGGAAAGCTGTCATTCAGGCCCTTATCGAGCTCTTCGTCGGCCTTGTCGACCCGGCGATCTTTGCGGACTGGTTCGGCATGCTTGTCGGCGGGCGCCGGATCGAACTTTTCGGTCATCTCGCGGTCCTCGGTTGCACGCCAACCCATGGTTTACGGATGCGTTCCAGCGCCGGGAGACGATTGCGCGAGCAGTGCTCAATCGCGCCGATCGCGCTTCAGATGATCCAGTTCGTTTCTCACCGTGTCATAGCACTCGCAGGCTATGGCCTTCAGGCTCGTCGCATCGGTTATCGAGATCTGACCTCGGTTGAAGCGTATCACCCCCATGCTCTGAAGCCCCGCGGCCACGGACGAAACGGCATTTCGCCTGACACCCAGCATTTGTCCCAGGAACTCCTGCGTAAAGTCCAACTCGTCGCTTCCGCCGGCATCTCTTGCGCGCAGCAGCCATCGCGCGAGCCGGGCCATCGCGGCATGCGAGGCCATGCACCCGGCCGACTGCTGCGCCTGCACGAAGATCGCTTGCTCGTGTCTGATGAGCATCGTGCGCAAGGTCGGGCTTTGGTCCGCCGCCTCCTTGAGCCGTTTCACTGGCACTACGGAACAGCCGCCGGACGACTGTATGACGGCTGTGGTCAGGGCGGTCGGGCCGACCAGCGCCGCTGACGCTCCGAACACGCTATCCCTGCCGACCATCGCGACCTCGGTGGCCTCGCCACTGGTCAGCCGGACAATCAGGGAAATGATCCCGCTATGAGGAAAGTAGGCATCGACCATGACCTCGCCGGCAGCAACAAGCTCTGCTGCGTGGACAAGCTCGGTGGTCCGGAGGTGGGCGCCAAACAGATCAAAATCGCCAGGACTCAAGTTCGCCAGCAATCGATTGGGTGAGCGCTGCTGCGAGTCCATTGCGACCTCCGGCCGTTCAGGCGGGAGCGCAACTGGTCTCTCTGTCGCCGACGCCTGATATTCGCAGTCGGCGATCTACAAGATATGGTGATGCGGTGTCCGGCATCAAGCCATTGGCTCGCAGGTCCCGTCGCCGATAGCGCCGCGTATACACTCTTCCGTGCAGACGTGACGACCAGTGCCGGATGCTGAAAGCTTTCTTGATGAGCTCGATAGCTGCGAGTTCAGGCCGCACGCGTGTAAGCCAGAAAGACGAGCACGCCAGCCGCCAGCGCCGCCGCCATGAACAGCAGCACTGCCGGCAGCCCCGCGAACGCGGCCACCGCGCCCGTCACCGACTGCATCAGCGCCGCACCGAGGAAGAAAGCGAGGTTGACCGCGGCGAGCGCCTTGCCCGCCACTTGCGCGTCGACCAGCTGGCGCGACATGCCGAACAACAGCGGCTGGGCGGAGGTCGCAAGGCCGATCAGCACGAACAGGACGAGGTCGTATTGCGGCGGCATCACGGGTACGCCTGATAGCACGGACACCGCGTAATGCGGCGCCCCGAGCGCCATCAGCGCCAGCAGCAGCGCCCCGACCATATGCGTGCCGGCCACCAGATCGCGGCGGCGGCCGAGCCTGCGGTCGATCATGCCGATGCACAGGGGCCCGGCGATCATCGCCAGCGTGAAGGCGCCGAGCTGATTGCCGGCCTCGACCCGCGACAGGCCCTTCACGTCCATCAGCCAGGGTCCGCCCCACAGGCCGCGCAGCACCAAGGATGTCGCCAGCGACACCAGCGCGAGCGCGATCAACCCGCGCAGGGGGCGCGAGAGGCCGAGCCTGAGCACCTCGATCATCTGCGACAAAGGCGAGGACTCGTCCTTGTGTTCAGCCTGCTGGTGAGGAACCAGGACGAATACTGCAAGCGCGACCGCGAGCCCGCCGAGCGCAGACATCCAGAACCCGGCACGCCAGCCGTAAGTGTCGACCACGAAGGCAAGCGGGCTCGACGACAGCAACATGCCGACATTGCCGATCGAGAGGATCGCGCCCGACCACAGTCCGAACCGCGCCGCCGATAATTGCTTGGCCGCCAGCGTCATCGGGCACATCAACATGCCCGAAGTCGCGACCCCCAGCATGAACTGCCCGACCGCAAAGCTCGCAGCCCCCGTGGCAAATCCCGACGCCACCGCGCCGAGCACGGTTCCCGCGAGCAGGCTCAGCGACACCGGCCGCACGCCGAACCGATCCATCGCCGCGCCGACCGGGATCTGCGCGGCGGCGAACGCGAAAGGATAGATCGACGTGAGGCTCGCCAGCGCCTGTGGCTCGATATGGAAATCGGCGGCCATCAGGTCGAGACTGACCGCCGGAATGGTGCGCAGCAGGGTGGAGAGCATGTGACCGCAGGCGAGCGCGAGCAGCGCGAAGATCAGCGCGCGGGCGGCGGCGCCCGCGTCATTGGCAGCAGTCTCCATGAGAATTCCATCCCGGCTGGGTTTTGGGTGGCATTACAGGATTGGGGCCGAGGTGCCAACCTCAAGAGCTCTTGTCGAAATGCAGGGCGGCTTTGATGCCTCAGTCCCGCAGGATGGGACTGCCGCAACGCGTTCGGTCGCCTTGTCGGGCCCGAGCAGGTATAGCGGCGAGCCAAAGCCGCACCGCGACAGCTCACATATGATGATCCGTAGACAGATCATGTGGGCACATGTTGCTCGCCTGTAGCTCACCGGCGGCAGGGTTTTGGACGAGCCGCTCTCTGGCTCTCTGATGCCATCTCCCGCAGCAGCTTGTCTGCGTCATCGAGCAACTCCCGGATCGCTCGTCGCTCCGCGATCCGCTCCCGCGTGAAGGCGCCATGCCTCTTCGCATTGCCGTTTCCCCGCGGCGCGCCCGATGCGGGCGCGCCGCCGTGCATGCGGCAGCGGAGCTTGCCGCGCATCGCGGGCGCGCGGCAGGCGTGGCCTTCGCGCGTCCCGGCGCCGCAGCGCGGGCTTGAAGACATCGCGCCCGTGTTGCGGGTGTGACCGGCACTCATGCGGCGCCGCCAACAAAAGCCTTGGCGCGGTCGTGTTCGTGCTGGCCCTCATGGATCGGCATTTCGGTGTCGGCGACGGCGAGATGCGCCTGTTGCGTGACGTTCCCCACGATCGCGCTGCCGCCGTCCTGCACCGAGAGGTTCTGCACCGTGATCGGACGCTCGCCGTTGCCGCGATGGCGGTTGAGGGCCTCCATCTGGGCCGCGAAGGTGCGGGCCAGCCGGGTCAACGTGCGCGAAATGCCTTCCTGTTGCGGAGTGCCTTCGGCGAAGGCGAGACGGCAGGCAAAGCGCATGGTCGCGACGTGGACGGACACCATCTGCGCCGTCAGCATGGTCTCGAGGGAATCCCGCGGCGCGATGCCCTTCATCATCGAGACCATGAAGGCGAGATTCTCCTCATCGGGCTTCTGCAGGATCACGCTGGCTTTCATCAATTGCTTGAGGATGCCATGCAGGGCGTCCTGGTCGACGGCACCGAGCGCCTCGCCCACCATGTGCTCGCCGATCTCTAAATCCGGATGCTGAATTGAGATCCGTTGTCCAGTGAGCTTGACCCGCGGGGTGGTCCTGCTGCCGTACTTGGCGATTGGCGTCGTGCTGTTGCGTGTCATGGCCTTTGTCATGTCGATGTCTCCTTCGAGCCCACGGCACGCGCGGGCCGGCCCTTCTGGCGAAGCCGACCCTCTCGGTTGCCGCGCGGCGATTGCGTTTTGAAATGTCGATGCTGGGCTTGTGCGCGATCGAGCGAGGCCCACATGACTGTGGAGGCCGGGTTGCTGACGTGGATCGCGACGGTGGCATTATGCCCCTGTTTTGCCCGACGAGTCAAAATTGAATTCGTAACATCCGAAGCTCGTGGCCTGGCGTAAGTCATTGTTTCGACAGGGGCCGTCTACTGTGCATGGGGTTGTTTTCGCATTTTTTGGCTGGAGGCGGCGCGCACCTGCCGTGCGGCGGAATGCCGGCGACCAAACGCGATTGCGAAATCCGGCGTGACCGCTATTCATGATCATCGAATGCGTCGCGCCAACATGCCTGCAGTAGCGGCGCTGCTGAAGTCTGGGGAGAAGAACCAATGCAACGAACCGCCCGCCTGCTGGCCGTCATCGCTGGATTGTGCGCCGCTGCGCTGGCGACGGAGGCATCGGCGCAGAAATATCCGGTGCGGCCAGTCAAGGTCATGGTCGGCTTCAGCGCCGGCGGGCCGGTCGATGTCGTCGCGCGCATCATCGGCGATCGCCTCGGCAACAAGCTCGGGCAGCCCTTCGTGGTCGAGAACCGCGCCGGCGCCAACGGCATGATCGCCGCCGAAGGCGTCGCACGTGCGGACGGCGACGGATACACCATGCTCGCCTGCAACTCGTCCACCATCACGCTCAACAAGACGCTGTTCAAGGATATCCGCTACGACCCTGAAAGGGACTTCGCGCCGCTCACCACCGTCGTGTCGGCGCCGCTCGTGCTCGTGGTCAATCCCGAGAATCCCAAGACGGCTGACATCAAGACCGTGGCCGATCTCGTCGCTGCGGCGAAGGCCGCACCCGGCGCGCTGGCTTACGGCTCCGGCGGCAACGGCAACCTTGCCCATCTCGCCATGGAGTTGCTCAGCCAGAAGGCCGGCATCAAGCTGATCCACGTGCCCTATCGCGGCGGCGCGGCTTCCGAGGTCGGCATCCTCGCCCAGGAGGTCCTGGCCGTGTTCGATCCGCTCTCCGCGGTCCCGCTGGTCAAGGCCGGCAAGCTGCGCGCGCTCGCGGTGTCGTCGGCCGAGCGGCTGCCGGCGCTGCCTGATGTGCCCACGGTTGCGGAAGCAGGCTATCCCGGTTTCGACATCTCGTTCTGGGTTGGCTTCTTCATGCCGAAGTCGACGCCGGCGCCGATCCTGGAGACGCTGCACCGGGAGATCGTGGCGGCGGCCAAGGATCCGGCGGTTGCGGAGAAGCTCGGCTCGCAGGGGGTGGTGAGCGTGCTGACGCCGGCGGAGTACACCGCGAAGATCGCCAAGGAGACGAAAGATCTCGCCGAGGTCGTCGCTGCCGCGGACATCAAGGCGGAGTAGGGGCGCGGTCGCTAGTCACCGCCGGCGAGTTCCGCCAGCCGATCGAGCAGCGGGCGTTGTCCAGCGTTGATCTTTTCCCGCGCCGCTTCGAGCGTGAACCATTCGGCGCGGTCGACCTCCGGAAAGACCTGGCGCTTGCCGCTGCGCGGCGGCCATTCCATCTCGAACGTGTTGCTGCGGATGCCGCTGACGTCGATATCGAGCTGGGCGGCGAACGCGGTGACCATCTTGCCGCCGCGCTGCTTGACCTCGCCGAGCGCGATCAGCGGCACGGAGGGCTCGATTCCCAGCTCTTCGGCAAATTCCCGTCGCGCGGCGGTCTCCGCATCTTCGTCGTCCGCATACTCGCCCTTGGGGATCGACCACGCGCCGAGATCCTTGTTGCGCCAGAACGGCCCTCCGGGATGCACGAGGAGGATCTCGAGCTGCCGGCGCTTGCGATAGGCGATGATCCCGGCGCTCTTCGATGGCATCGCAGGTTCCGTACGCGGTGTGGCCCTCTATAACTGATAGCACGGCCGACCTGGAGCAGACTGCTCCATCAATTGGCGTCCGGTCGACGACTCAGATCGCCGAGCGCTCGCGCGCTGCGATGCGGATGGCGCGAGCCTTGGTGCCCTTCGCCGCACGGACCGCAATCATGCTCCCCGCCTTGCCACGGGCCGGGGCGTTCTTGTGGAGCAGGGATGCCAAACGCTTGCGCGCACGGTTCGTCGTCAGGCGTGCGGCGAGCTGTTCGGCCTTGCGGATGAAGGCAGTGGCGGACGGCGTCAAGTTGACCGGAACCCAGGCAATGTCCTTGGCCTTGGAGAGGCTGCCGATGCCTTCGCACGGCGCCTCGCGCGGCAGGTCGATCCTGATTGCGAGCGCCTCCGACCGCTCGGTCCAGTCCTCGGCCTTGGTGCCGGTGATGATGCGGACGTAGTCGCGGGTCTCGCGCGGCAGCTCGCTTTCCTTGGCGAGCCACTTCTGAACCCGGCCGGGACCGGCGTTATAGGCTGCCGCCGCGAGGCCAAGATTACCGAAATCGTCGCGCAGCTTGCGCAGGAACTTTGCCGATGCAGGCAGCGCCTTGATGGGATCGAAGGGATCGTCGAGCCCGACCTCGGCGGCCGTCTCCGGCATGAATTGAGCGACGCCTTGTGCGCCGGCCTGGCTGACTTCGTCGGACTTGAAGCGGCTCTCCTGCCAGAGCAGGCGGGCGAAGAACGGCACGGGAATGCCGCTGGTCTCGGCAGCCTGTCGAAGCGCATGGCAGAATTGTTCGGTCGATGAAACCGGGGACTGTGCGGCCGCTTCGACGACGGGTGGCGGCGCGATCTCTTGCTCAAAGGCAGCGCGCGCGTTGGCGAGATCGATCGCCTGCACGCTCGCGAGGAACAGCTCGACGACCGGAGTGAGCGGGGATGCCTGATTGTGTCGAAGACCTGCGCTGTCGAAAGTTGATGCTTGCCGCGACGCCGCTAGATCGAAGTCGCACATCAGGATGAAAAGCCCGGCACAAGCCGCGATGACAAATCGCATCTCTGTAGAAGTCCTCGATCCGTGGGGAGCGACCGGCGACGCGCCGGTGACAAGGACTTCTTAACCGTAATTGCGGCGAAGCTGCGATTCCGCAAAACGACCGGTGTTAGTACGGTGTTCCCGCTGGAACTGGGGAACCGCGAAGGGTAACGAATGCCGTCGTCTTACCGCGTGTCTATTCCTTCGGAAAATCCTTGCGCATCGCGATCTCGGCAGCATCGCCGGGCGACAGCACAGTCTGATCAAAGGCCGCTTGAGGCGTCGTCATGATGTCGTAGAGCGAGATGCCCTTGATCGGCTTCCCCATGAGCTCGCGGACGCAGTCGGCGAGCGTGCCGTTGTAGACGAGATAGGGCGGACCTCGGTCCTTCAGCCGTTCGCCCTTCAGCGACGGCCACTTCTTCAGTTCGGCCGGCGCCTCATAGGCGATCGGCGATCCCTCTTTGAACATGCGTTTGGCCCCGGTGGCTTGGATCGCAGGGAATCCTAGATCCGCCGGGTAAACACGCGTTGAAGAATTGGTTGAAATCAGCCCGCAACGAAGGCGAGCAGGGTGCCGTTGGCCTTGGCCGGCGGCACGCAGATCGCGGTCCCGCTGCGTATCGCGGCCGAACCCAGCGCCTTCTCGGTCGCCGCCGGATCGCCGCTGACGAGCACCAGCGCTGCGCCGCCGCGCTCGGCAAGGCCGGCCAGCGGCACGCCGGGATAGCGCTTTCCGAGCTGCTCCAGCGTGAGATAGACGAAATCGGCACGATCGCCGCCGGAGCGCACCGTGACCGCGCCATCGGCCTCGGCGATCGGCTCGCGGTCGATCAGCCGGCCGAGATGCGCAGCCTCGCTCGCGGGCTCGGGCGTTGCGATCAGCGTCTGCCTGATCCGCTGTGCCGCATTGGCGTGTTTCATCAGTTCGGGAATCCAGACGGTCTCGCGCGTCTTGTGCTGGCACGCGAAGATGCGCACGCCGCCGGGGGCTTCCGCGGTCGGCCACATGAAGGTACGGAATTTTGCTGCCGAGACCGTTCCGTCCGGCAGCGTGACCGGCCGTTCGAAATCGGTCGGGCCGATCGGCGTCAAGCCTCGTGCGCGGATCTCTTCGGCACCGGCAGCGGAATCGACGGCCGTGAAGGCGATGCGCTCGATGCCTTCACCGCGCTTGTCGAGGAAGGCGCGCGCGGGCGCGTTGTGCTCGGTCGCGGCGAGCACGCCGAGCAGCTCCATGTAATCGGGGTCGAACATGATGGTGTAGTTGCCGGTGCCCATATGCGCGCTGTGGGTGCCGCGCGGCGAGACGGTGAAGCCGAGGCGCCGATAATTCTCGGCGGCCTTGTCGAGGTCCTTCACCATGACCACGGCGTGATCGATACCGATGATGTTCTTGAGGGCCACTGTTCTCATCCCCGAATGCAAACTGAATTGAGGCCGCGGGCGGCGGCCGGTCCTGTCTACGCCGGATAGGCGGCCAAGTCATTTTCAATTCGATGCGAGATACGGAATTTCATTCCGCGAACGATCCGCCGACGCGCGGCAGCATCAGCGGGCTTGCTCGAGATAGGCAGCAAGGATCGCGCGCTCCTCGCTGGTCATCTCGGTGATGTTGCCCGGGGGCATCGCATTGGACCAGGCCGCGACACGTCCGATCAGGCGCATGTTGCGATGGATGTGCTCGGGTGCATCGAGCAGGATGCCTTTCGGCGCGGCCACGATGCCGGCCCAGACCGGCTCGGCCGCGTGACACATGCTGCAACGGGACGTCACGATCTCCTCGACAGCGGCAAGGGTCGGCTGCGCCGATAACCCGCCCGTCTTCACCTCGCGCGGGCCGGCCGCCGACAGGAAGAGGATCGCAATCACGCCGATTGCCGCCACGCCCCATACCCACCAAGGCGATTTGCGCCCCGCGTGGCGCTCGTTGAAGAAGTGGCGGATCACGGGTCCGAGCGCCAGGATGATGGCGACGATGATCCAGTTGAAACGCGTGGCGTAGAGCAGGGGATAGTGGTTGCTGATCATCAGGACGACCACGGGAAGCGTCAGATAGTTGTTGTGAACCGAGCGCTCCTTGCTGGCCTTGCCGAGCTTCGGATCCGGCGCCTGTCCCGCGATCAGGCTGGCCACGATCTTCCTCTGGTTCGGGATGATCAGCGCAAAGACATTGGCCACCATGATGGTGCCGATGATCGCGCCGATCTGGTTGAAGGCGCCACGGCCGCTCAGCACATGGGTGAAGGCATAGGTCAGCGCGACCAGGAACAGATAGCCGCCGATGGCAAAAGGCAATTCGCGCTGTGCGAGACCGGAACGGCAGGCGGCCTCATAGAGCAGCCACGCCAGCGCGAGGCTGCAAAAGCTGAACAACCCGGCCTGGAATGACGTGAGGTCGACGATCGATTTGTCGACCAGGAACAAATCGGCCTCGAGATAATAGACCACCACCATCAGCGCGAAGCCGGACAGCCAGGTGGTGTAGGCTTCCCATTTGAACCAGGTGAGTTCGTCCGGCATTTGCGAAGGTGCCACCAGATATTTCATGATCCGGTAGAAGCCGCCGCCATGGACCTGCCAGGCCTCGCCTTGCACGCCGTCGGGCAGGCCACTCCTGGATTTGAGGCTGAGGTCGAGGGCGATGAAATAGAAGGAACTGCCGATCCAGGCGATCGCCGCCACCACGTGGAGCCAGCGCAGCAGCAGGCTCGCCCATTCCGATATGATGGATCCCCACATGATCGTCCCGTCAAATGCGACAGCAATGCCAGCAGCTTTGATGACCGCAGCCTTCGCCCTTACAATGTGTCGCACCTATCCGCGGTGTTTTCCAGTACGATGGGTTGCAGCCGATGCACATCGTGCGGGCATCGGTTGACGTGGGATGCGGCAGCGCTTCAACTGCCGCGATGATGTCGATAATCGAGATTGCAGACCGGGAGGACAGTTTGAAGAGCGGGATTTTGTCTGTCGCGATATCGGCGGCGCTCCTGGTTGCGGCCGGTGCGCAGGCCGAACCGGTTTTGCAGGGCAAGGACGCTTATGGCGATTGGCAGGCCGACAAGCCGGGTACGATCAGGCTGATCCGACCACAGGATCTGGTCAGGCCCGGTGCGACGCGGTCGGTTGCAAGCTCGTCACGCGTGGTGCCGCGTCCCCCGGAGGCTGCGCCCCAGGTGCCGGCGGGATTCAAGGTCGAGCTGTTTGCCGAAGGTCTGCGCGCGCCGCGCATCATCAGGGTGGCGCCGAACGGCGATGTCTTCGTTGCGGAGACGCGGGCCGGCACCATCCGTGTGTTGCGTGCCGGCGAAGGCGGCAAGGCGGCGACAAATGAGGTGTTCGCCAGCGGGCTGAAGCAGCCTTTCGGCATCGCGTTCTTCCCGAACGGCGACAATCCGCAATGGGTCTACGTCGCCAACACCGACAGCGTCGTTCGCTTTCCCTATCAGAGCGGCGATCTGAAGGCGCGCAACAAGGCCGAGACGATCGTGTTGAGCCTGCCGCATGACGGCGGCCATTCCACCCGCGACATCGTCTTCACGCCCGACAACAAGCGCATGCTCGTCTCCGTCGGCTCGCTCAGCAACGTCGCGGAAGGTTTGGGCACGCCGCCGGGCGGGATGGAGGCGTGGTCGAAATCGCAGCCGCTCGGTGCGGCCTGGGCCAGCGAGACCGAGCGCGCGGCCGTGCTGGCGTTCAACCCGGACGGCAAGGAGCGGAAGATCTACGCCACCGGCATCCGCAACTGCGTCGGCCTTGCGATTCAGCCGCAGACGGGGCTGCCCTGGTGCTCGACCAACGAGCGCGACGGCCTCGGCGACGACCTCGTCCCCGATTACGTGACCAGCGTGAAGGAAGGCGCGTTCTACGGCTGGCCCTGGTTCTATATCGGCGCCAACGAAGATCCGCGCCACGCCGGCGCGCGGCCTGATATCAAGGACAAGGTGACGGTGCCCGATGTGCTGGTGCAGCCGCACTCGGCCTCGCTCGGCATGGCCTTCTACCAGGGCACGCAGTTTCCGTCCGAGTACCAAGGCGATGCCTTCGCCGCCGAGCACGGCTCGTGGAATCGCTCGAAGCGCACCGGCTACAAGGTGATCCGCATCCGCATGAAGGACGGCAAGCCGACGGGCGAGTACGAGGATTTCGTCACGGGCTTCGTCGTCAGCGACACGGAGGTGTGGGGCAGGCCGGTTGGCGTTGCCGTCGCAAAGGATGGATCGCTGCTGATCTCGGAAGATGGCAACGGCACGATCTGGCGGGTGACAAGCGTGGCGCGGTGACAGTCATGCTTCGCCTATCCCGCTTGCGGGGCGAGGGAGACGAACACTTTACCCCCGTCTCACGCTGGCCCCACCATCCACCGGCAGCGTCACGCCTGTAATGAAGTTCGCCTCGTCCGAGGCCAGAAACAGCGCGGCGTTGGCGACGTCCCAGCCGGTGCCCATCTTCTTGCGCAGCGGCACCTTGCTGTCGCGCTCGGCCTCGACCTCGGCGCGGGTCTTGTGCCATTCGCGGGCGCGGGTGTCGACGGCCATCGGCGTGTTCATCAGGCCTGGCAGGATGACGTTGGCGCGGATGCCGTATTCGGCATTCTGGTAGGCGAGCTGTTCGGTGAAGGCGATCATCGCCGACTTCGTCGCCTTGTAGGCGACGTACGGATAATTCGTGATCGCCGCCATCGAGGAGATGTTGATGATGGCGCCGCTGCCTTGCGCGCGCATGATCGGGATCACTTCTTTCGCCGCGAGAATGCAGCTCTTCAGGTTGATGGCGACGACGCGGTCGAAGGCTTCCTCGGTGATTTGGAGCAGCTCGGCATCGCCGCCGGACAGGCTGACGCCGACATTGTTGTGCAGCACGTCGATCCGGCCCCAGCGCGACTGCGCGTCCTTGACCATCGCTTTGATGTCGGCCGACTTCGTGACGTCGGCCTTGAAGGCTGACGCGGTGCCCTGCTTGGCGGTGATCATCGCCACCGTCTCCTGCGCCGATTCCAGATGATGGTCGACGCACAGGACCTTGGCGCCCTCGCGCGCGAAGGTCAGCGCGGTGGCGCGGCCGTTGCCCATGCCTTCGCCGGGGCTTTGCCCGGCTCCGACGACGATGGCGACCTTGTCCTTCAAGCGCATCTTTGTTCACTCCCTATTCCGGTAGCTCTCGTTATTTTCGTGCAGATTAGCAACCGTCCCGACCGGAGAGAAGGGCGTCGCTTCCTGCGTTCATCTCATTGACATCGCACGGAATTGCATGTTGCGGCTGGCCATGCGCGCATAGCTGCCCTGGCGGCTCAGGAACCGTTCCGAGGTGGCAGCGTTTGTTGCGGAGCCTTACCCGCGCTACGCTCTTCCCGGGGCTTTCCGAACCGCCAGTGGCTTGCCGATGAATCTGCTCGACCCACAAGGGCCCGTGGCTGCGGCCAACAGCACCATTCTGGTCGATTCCGTCTTCATCATGCTCGTGATCGTGGTGCCGACCATTTTCGCGATTCTCGGCTTTGCGTTCTGGTTTCGGGCCTCGAATCCCAGAGCGCGCTACCAGCCTGATTTCGTCTATTCCGGTCGCGTCGAGATGGTGGTGTGGGCAATCCCCGCGCTCACCGTCATCTTGCTCGGCGGCGTCGCCTGGATCGGCTCGCATCGGCTCGATCCCGCAGCACCAGTGCCGGGGACCGGAAGCCCGGTGCGAATCCAGGCGGTCTCGCTCGACTGGAAATGGCTGTTCATCTATCCCGACCAGCGCATCGCTACCATCAACACGCTGACCGTGCCGGCCGGGGCCGAACTGAATTTTCAGCTGACGTCGTCGAGCGTGATGAATACGTTCTTCATTCCGCAGCTCGGCAGCATGATCTACACCATGAACGGCATGGTGACGAAGCTGAACCTGCGCGCCGACAATGAAGGCCAGCTCAAGGGATTGTCGGCTCATTTCTCCGGGGACGGCTTTCCCGACATGATGTTCGACGTAAACGTCGTCTCGCCGCTCGCCTTTCCGGATTGGGTGGCGGCGACTGCGAAGTCCGACACCGTGCTGAACGAGGACAGCTACAGGAGGCTGATGCAGCAGGGCATCGAGAAGGGCAAGCCGACCTACCGTCTCGAAGACCCCAGGCTGTTCGACTTGATCGCGAACCAGCACATTCCGCCGGGGCCGGGGCCGGGGCCGGAGCTGATCTCTGATGCCGGACGTCCGCACAGGGGAGGGCACGATGCTCGGTAAGCTCGATTGGTCGGCCATTCCGTTCGATCAGCCTATACCGCTCATCGCGGGCGCGATCGTGCTGGTCGCGATCCTGGGCGTGCTGAGCTGGGTCGTGGTGAAGGGGCATCTGCCCTATCTCTGGCGCGAATGGATCACCAGCGTCGATCACAAGCGGATCGGCGTCATGTATATCCTGCTGGCTTCGGTGATGCTGCTGCGCGGCGGCAGCGACGCCATCATGATGCGGATCCAGCAGGCGGTTGCCTACCAGTCGCAGGGCTATCTGCCGCCCGAGCATTACAACCAGATCTTCTCGGCGCACGGCACCATCATGATCTTCTTCGTGGCGATGCCGTTCGTAATCGGTTTGATGAACCTGATCGTGCCGCTGCAGCTGGGTGTGCGCGATGTCGCGTTCCCGACGCTCAATTCGGTGGGGTTCTGGCTGACCGCGACCGGCGCGCTGCTGGTTAATCTCTCGCTCGTGGTCGGCGAGTTCGCCCGCACCGGCTGGCTTGCCTTTCCACCGCTGTCGGAGCTGTCCTATTCACCGGGCGTCGGCGTCGATTACTATGCCTGGTCGCTGCAGATCTCCGGCGTCGGCACGCTGGTGGCCGGCATCAATCTCGTCACCACGGTCCTCAAGCTGCGCACCAAGGGCATGAACTATCTGCGCATGCCGATGTTCTGCTGGACCACGCTGGCGTCCAACCTGCTCATCGTCGCGGCCTTCCCGATCCTCACCGCCACGCTCGCGATGCTGCTGCTCGATCGTTACCTCGGGTTCCATTTCTTCACCAACGAGGCCGGCGGCAACGTCATGATGTTCATGAACTTGATCTGGGCCTGGGGGCATCCCGAGGTTTACATCCTGGTGCTGCCGGCCTTCGGCATTTTCTCCGAGGTGGTGTCGACCTTTTCCGGCAAGGCGCTGTTCGGCTACCGCTCCATGGTGCTCGCGACCATGGCGATCTGCGTCATCTCCTTCATGGTTTGGCTGCATCATTTCTTCACGATGGGGGCGGGGCCCGACGTCAACGCCATCTTCGGCATCGCCAGCATGATCATCGCGGTGCCGACGGGCGTGAAGATCTACAACTGGCTGTTCACGATGTATGGCGGCCGCATCCGCTTCGCGACGCCGATGCTGTGGTCGGTCGGCTTCATGATCACCTTCATCGTTGGTGGATTGACCGGGGTCCTGCTCGCGGTGCCGCCGGCCGACTTCATGCTCCACAACAGCATGTTCCTTGTGGCGCATTTCCACAACGTCATCATCGGCGGCGTGCTGTTCGGCGCCTTCGCCGGCTTCGAATACTGGTTTCCCAAGGCGTTCGGATTCCGCCTCGACGAGCGCTGGGGCAAGCTGGCGTTCTGGTTCACCTTCCTCGGCTTCTTCATCACCTTCGTCCCGCTTTACATCGCCGGCATGCTCGGCATGACCCGGCGCATGCAGCATTATGACGTCGCGGCGTGGCGGCCATGGATGATCGTTGCAGCCATCGGCATGGCCGTGCTGACGATCGGGGTGATCTGCCAGATCGTCCAGATCGTGGTCAGCATCCGCAACCGCGAGGCGCTGCGCGACCGCACCGGCGATCCCTGGGACGGTCGCTCGCTGGAATGGGCAACCTCGTCGCCGCCGCCGGTGTTCAACTTTGCCTTCAATCCCGATGTGCGCGGCGAGGACGCGTATTGGGACATGAAGGCCCGCGCCCAGCAACAATCGCTCGAGCGCGACAGGCCGGAGTATCAGGACATCGAGATGCCCCGGAATTCCCCGACCGGATTCGTCTGCGCGTTCTTCGCCACCATCATGGGCTTTGCGTTGATCTGGCACATCTGGTGGATGGTGATCCTGGGTGGCCTCGGCGCGTGGGCGACCTTTGTCGTGTTCGCCTGGCGCGACCATGACGAATACGTCATTCCGGCGGAGGAGGTCGCGGCGATCGACCGTGTCAATCTCGAGGAGCGCGGCAACCTCGTCAGCATGGCGGGGACAGTCTGATGGCGATGACCGCGACCGCCGGCCACGCGCAGGCCGATCCTCATCACATCGGCGTCGTCACCGAGCATCCCGGACCCGCGCCGAAGCGGATCGTGACCGCCTACGGCTTCTGGATCTTCCTGCTCTCCGACATCGTGATGTTCTCCTGCTTCTTTGCGGCCTATGCGGTGCTGTCTGGCCAGACCGCCGACGGACCGAAGGGCTCGGAGATATTCGAGCAGCGGAATGTCGCGATCGAGACGGTCTGCCTGCTGTTGTCGAGCTTCACCTGCGGCATGGCCAGCATCGCGGCGGACGTCCGCAACCGGTTCTGGTTCTACCTTGGCATGACCGTGACATGCGTGCTCGGCCTGATCTTCCTCGTCATCGAGCTCCGCGAATTCGCCGACCTCGTGGCGCGGGGCTATGGTCCCTCGCGCAGCGCGTTCCTGACCGCGTTCTTCTCGCTGGTCGGCTGCCACGGCCTGCATGTTTCGGCCGGCGTGCTGTGGCTGCTCACCATGATGGCGCAGGTGTTCGCCAAGGGCTTTCGCGCCGACGTCCTGCGCCGGATGATGTGCTTCGCGCTGTTCTGGCACGCGCTCGACATCGTCTGGGTCGGGGTGTTCTCCGTCGTCTATTTGCTTGGGAGCGCCGCATGAGCGATCAGAGCCACGCGCGGACCGACCATGACCTCGCGCCGGGCGAGGAGGAGCAACACAGCGTCGGCACCCGGATTCTCGGCTACGTCGTCGGGCTTGCGCTGGCGCTGCTGCTGACGGCGACGTCGTTCTTCATCGCTGGCACAGATCTGGTCTGGCAGCCCTCGATTCCCGTCGCGCTGATCGTGCTGGCGATTGCGCAGATGGGCGTGCATCTGGTGTTCTTTCTGCACATCACGACCGGTCCCGACAACACCAACAACGTGCTGGCACTGGCCTTCGGACTGTTGGTGGTTTTCCTGGTGGTGGGTGGCACGGTCTGGATCATGGCGCATCTGAACGCGAACATGCCGCCGATGGACCACATCATACGGATGCAGTGACAGCACCCGTACAAAAAAGAAGAGCCGCTTGTGATGACAAGCGGCCCAAGTCTAGGGAGGAAACGCCCAAGCAAGGCAACCGGGCCGGAGCCGGATTGCTGCCAAGGAAACGCCCGCGCAAGCGCTTGCGTATGCATAGAAATGCAGCAGCTCTCGAACAAGTTCAATTCCGGATCAATACGGACCCGGACTACCACTCACGGCTGCGTGAAGGATTTGTTCACTTCGGCCGGCGGCAATTATATGCCTTGCGGAAGCCGGCAGCCTGGGCGTCGTCCTCCGAGCAGAACCAGCGGTCCGGCTTGGTGGTCGCCGGATAGCTCGGGCAGCCTCGCAGATGATAGATGCCGATATTGCCGGTGACGCGGGCGCGCACCGCGAGCTTGCCCTTGATGCTGCAGCTCGGCGGCATCGTCAGCTCCTCCGGGAACAGCACGGCGCGAATTTCCTTGTCGCGGTCCGCGCGGCAGGCGGCACCGAGCAGGGCGCCGTCCTTCTTGCCGGCGCGGAAGTCTTGCGGTGCAACAAAGCACCCCTTCCAGATTCCGGCCGAGGCCGTCTTGGCTTCGCTCGCCGCCGGCTTGACGTTCGCCTTGATCGGCTCGCGGGCAATGGCAAAGCCGAGCTTGACCAGTTGCTCGTTCAGGGTCGCCTTGTCGCCCTCGGCCGTGCAGATCGCCCGGTGCCGCTTGCCAAAACTCTTCTCCGGCCCGACATCGTCGCATCGCACGGAGCGCTTGTTGATCAGCTTCGCGAGCTGGTCGCGGGCCTCGATACCGCAGGTCCAGGGATCGGCGTTATCGTCGATGCAAACCTGGTCCAGCTCGGGCGCGTCGACGCCATCGAGCCGATAGGTGACGTCGCCGAGCTGGACGGAGTTGCCGTCCCGGACTGTCGCAGCGGCGGTCAGCGCGGACGCCGGCTCGGACGACGCCAGGAATCCGGACACGGCGAAAAACAAAATGAGCGCAAAAGCGCGGGCGGCGGCAAAGACATTTCGGAAGGGCATACGATCTCGCTATCGATTGCTCGTGCACCTCGTTCCTAGCATCCGGATGTGGCGATACCAATGGTCTGCACCCTGCGAAGTGCGACATTCCGGCCCCGCGGCTTTACTCCGCGCCCGCTCTGACCCTATCGTTCGCAGGCCTTGCCGACCGTGCAGGCCGAATCGCCCGGGAAGCGGCGAGGGCGGGAGGAAAAGATTGCGATGAAAGACCCCGTGGACGTCCTGATCATCGGCGCCGGCGCTTCGGGCGCGGCGGTGGCGTGGTCGCTGGCCGAGACCAAGATGCACATTCTCTGCCTGGAGCAGGGCGGCTGGATGAACCCGGCGGAATATCCCAGCGCGGGCCGCGACTGGGAGGCCAAGTTCTACGGCGAATGGTCGTCGAGCCCGAACGTGCGCGGCCGTCCCGAGGACTACCCGATCAACGACGACAATTCGCCGATCAAGGTCGTGAACTACAACGCGGTCGGCGGTTCGACGGTCATGTACACCGCGCACTGGCCGCGGCTGCATCCCTCGGATTTCAAAGTGAGGACACTCGACGGCATCGCCGACGACTGGCCGGTCGATTACGACGCGCTGAGCCCGTTCTTCGAAGAGAACGACAGGATCATGGGCACGTCCGGCCTGTCAGGCGATCCGCTCTCGCCGTTGACGCATCCGCCGATGCCGCAACAGCCGATGGGATTGTCCGGTGCCATCATCGGCAAGGCGATGAACAAGCTCGGCTGGCACTGGTGGCCGTCGGACACGACGGTCGCGACGATGGATTATGAGGGCCGCGCCCGCTGCATCAATCTCGGCCATTGCACGCCGGCCTGCGCGCAGGGCGCAAAGTCCTCCACCGACATTACCTATTGGCCGCAGGCGATCCGCGCCGGCGTCGAGCTGCGCACTCATTGCCGCGTGCGCGAGATCAGCACCGACGAGAACGGCATGGCCTCTGGCGTGGTCTATTACGACAAGGACGGGGTCGAGCAGTTTCAGCCCGCACACGTCGTCATCATCGCCTGCAATGGTGTCGGCACGCCAAGGCTGCTGCTGAACTCGGCGTCGTCGCGCTTTCCGAACGGGCTTGCCAATTCGTCCGGCCTCGTCGGCAAGAACCTGATGTTCCACCCCTATGCGCAGATCTACGGCTACGTGAAGGAGCCCACCGACTCCAATCGCGCGCCGCCGACCTGCCTGTGGAGCAAGCAGTGGTACGACACGGACCCGTCGCGCGGCTTCGTGCGCGGCTTCGGCGTGCAGTTCGTGCGCGGGGCAGGGCCGGTGTTCGAGGCCGTCGTCAGCGAGCAGAAGGGCATCCTGCCCTGGGGCGAAGATCATCACCGCGTCTTCCGCAAGCTGAACGGCCACCGGCTGGGTTTCTCCGCGATCTGCGAGGACCTGCCGGAGGAGCACAACCGGGTCACGCTCGACCCCGTGCTGAAGGACAGCCACGGCATACCCGCGCCAAAGATCAGCTACACGATCAGCGAGAATAGCCAGAAGATGATGGACTATGCGCTGGCGCGCGGCCGCGAAATTCTGGAGACGGCGGGCGCGACCGATATCTGCGTCAACTCGCCGATCCCGTGGGGTGGCTGGCACCTGCTCGGCACCGCGCGAATGGGCACCGACCCCGAACGCTCCGTGGTCAACGAATGGGGCCGCAGCCACGACGTGAAGAACCTCTTCATCGTCGATGGCAGCATCTTCGTCACCTCGGGCGGTGTGAACCCGACCTCCACCATCCAGGCCCTCGCGCTCTACATCGCCGACCAGATGAAGCAGCGCCTCGCCAATTTGTTCGATTGAGGCCGTCATGTCCGCAGACAATCTCACGCGCACCCAGCGCGATGACCTCCGCACCATCGCCGCGATGATCGTTCCCAGCAGCGACGCGTACAAGGTGCCCGGCGCCGACGATCCCGCGATCCAGGCCGACATGCTGGCAACGCTCGGGCGCGACACCAAATTGGTGGCGGCGGCGCTGGATCATCTGGCCCGGTTGGCAGGAGCGCCGCTCGCCGAGCTCGATGCCGCGAGACGCGAAGCGGTGGCGCAGGAGTTTCGCAAGAGCGGCGGTGCTGCTGCGGCCACGCTCGCCCGCGTCGTGCTGCAATGCTACTACCGCGACGACCGCGTGCTGCGCTCGCTGGGAATCGAGCCGCGCCCGCCGTTCCCCAAGGGGCATGTGCTGCCGGACGGCGACTGGTCGCTGCTCGATCCGGTCAAGGCGAGGGGCGGCGCGCTGAGGCGGGCGCCCTAGCCATCCGGGCAGTCCAGCCCCGCGTTCCGGGCAGGCATCTTGCGCGGCAGTAAGAAGGCCACCATCTGTGTGAGCCTTCAAGGACTCTTGCCATGCTGGATTTCACCTCAGATGTCGTCGATGACGCCTCGTCATCGCGAACGACAGCACCTGCGCCGGCCGACGACCGGGCATTGCTGGACGCCTATTCCAATGCCGTGATCGATGTGACCGACCGCGTCGGTCCCGCCGTCGTGCGGGTCGAGACCGGGCCGAAAGTGCCTGACAGACGCGAGCGCGGCGGGCTCGGCTCGGGTATCGTGATCTCGCCCGATGGCCTCGTCCTCACCAACAGCCACGTCGTCGGCGCCTCGAAGGAGATCCGGCTGCGCGACGTCGAAGGCCATGTCGGGGATGCGCAGGTGCTCGGCGTCGACCCTGATACGGATCTGGCGCTGCTGCGGGCCAACGGCGCGCGCCATTTGCCTTATGCCGCGCTCGGCAATTCCAAGACCTTGCGCCGCGGCCAGCTCGTGATCGCGATCGGCAATCCGCTCGGCTTCGAATCCACGGTGACCGCCGGCGTGGTTTCGGCACTTGGCCGCTCGATCCGATCGGTCAGCGGACGCACCATCGAGGATGTGATCCAGACCGATGCCGCGCTCAACCCCGGCAATTCCGGCGGTCCGCTGCTGTCGTCGAATGCCGAGGTGATCGGCATCAACACCGCCATCATCAACGGCGCGCAGGGCATCTGCTTTGCGGTCGCCAGCAACACCGCGCAATTCGTGCTGTCGGAGATCATCCGTCACGGCTATGTCCGCCGCGCCTATATCGGCGTCGCAGGGCAGACCGCGCCGGTCCCACGGCGGCACGCGGTGCTGGCTGGTATTGAAAACAAGATGGGCGCGCTGCTCGCGCAGATCGAGCCGGATGGTCCGGCGGCGAAGGCGGGCCTGTTGCCCGGCGACGTCGTGATCAAGCTCGACGGAGTCGACATCAACGGTGTCGACGATCTGATCCGCGTGCTCGATCGTGATCGCATCGGCCGGCGGCTCGCCATGGATGTGCTGCGGCTCGGCCGCCTGCGGGCGATCGACATCGATCCAATCGAGCGGAGGCCTGCCCGCTAGCGCCGAGGGTGCGAGGCGCGGTATGACGGTGTCATGCCTTGCCTTCGGAAGCCCGCCGGATGATGCCGGCAGACGAGACCTACGACGTCATTGTCATCGGCGCCGGTGCCGGCGGCATGACGGCGGCGGCCGTGGCCGCTGCGCAGGGCCTTCGCGTGCTGGTGATCGAGAAGACCGCGTTCGTCGGCGGCACCACTGCCTGGTCCGGCGGGAAGGTCTGGATTCCCGCCAACGCGAGGGTGAAGGAGGCGGGGCTCTCCGACACCGTCGCGGACGCCGTCCGATATCTGTCGGGCACGGTGCCCGAGCCCGGCAATGCCGGCCTGCGCGCCGCCTTCCTGGCGCGCGGGCCCGAGGCGATCGCCTGGCTTGAAGCCAATACGGAAGTTCGCTTCCAGCCGGTGAAGGCTTGTCCGGATTGCTATCCGGAGCGGCTGGGCGCAACGGCGGGCGGCCGTGTGCTGGAGGTCCTCGGTTTCGATGGCAGGCGCCTGGGCAAGGCGTTT
Source organism: Bradyrhizobium sp. SZCCT0148 (assembly GCF_018129985.1). GTDB lineage: Bacteria > Pseudomonadota > Alphaproteobacteria > Rhizobiales > Xanthobacteraceae > Bradyrhizobium > Bradyrhizobium japonicum_H. The sequence goes on along the minus strand of NZ_JAFCKT010000006.1, from coordinate 210,502 downwards.
GCGCGAGTGCGACCCCCGCTGCCGGAGTTCACGCTGTTCGACGGGATGATGGTCGATCCTCCCGACGTTGCGCATCTGCGCAGCGTTGGAAAATCGCTGCGTTCGACCTTGCGCGCGGCACGGCTCGTCTCTCGATATGCGCTGCAGCGGCTGCGCAGCGCGCGGGGAACGTCGCTGTATCTCGGCAACGCACTTGCCGCGCGGCTTTATGCGTCGCTGCTGGCGCGGCAGGTCGAAGTTCTCTTCGACGCCGACGTCGAAGACCTCTCGATGCAAGGCGATCGCGTCGGCGGCGTGGTCATCCGCCATGGCTCGCGTGACCGGCCGATCGCAGCGCGCCGCGGCGTGGTGTTGGCGACCGGCGGCTTCTCGCACGACAATGTGTTGCGCAAGCGCCTCTTCCCGGCGGCGGCTGGATTTGTCTCGGCCGCCAACCCATCCAGCACAGGCGACGGCCTTCGACTGGCAGCGACGGCAGGTGCCGCGCTCGACACGGACGCGATTAGCCCGGCCTATTGGACGCCGGCTTCGCTGTTCCGCCGCGCCGACGGAAGCCGCGGCGTGTTCCCGCACATCGCCGATTGCGCCAAGCCCGGCGTGATCGCGATCAACACAGCAGGCCGGCGTTTCGTCAACGAGGCAGCGTCCCACCACGAAGTCGTGCTGGCGATGCTGCGCGAGAGCCATGGCAAGCCGGACCGGCCGTTCTATTTGCTGTGCGACAGTCGGTTCCTGTGGGCGTACGGCCTCGGCCGCATCAAGCCGTTCACGCGACATTATAGGCGCTATGTCGCGAGCGGCGAGTTGATCGAGGCGCTCGCTATCGCGCAGTTGGCGACGAAGATCCGCGCCGAGCCCTCGGTGCTGACGGCTACCCTTGCGCGCTACAACGAAGGCGCGAAGGAGGGCCGCGAGGGTGAATTCGGCCGCGGTAGCACGATCTATCAGCGGCACCTCGGCGATATCGGGCACAAGCCCAACCCTTGCGTTGCGCCGATCCTCTGCGCGCCGTTCTTCGCCATGCGCATCTACCCGGCCGATCTCGGCACGGCGATCGGCGTGAAAGTGGACGCGCAGGCTCGCGTGCTGCGCGAAGACGGCGCGCCGATGCCGGTCTCTACGCCTGCGGCAACGATATGGGCTCGATCATGAACGGCCATTATCCGGCGCCGGGCATCGCACTCGGGCCCGCGCTGACGTTTGGGTATATCGCGGGGCGGCATCTGGCGGAGGGCGGGGTGGTCGCGCCGGCTGCCGGCGTGTTGGCCACGGTGTAGCCATCTTCTCCGCCGTCATCCCCCGCGAAGGCGCGGCATCCGGTACGCGGCGGCCTATCGATCCAAACACAATCCTCTCGGCGTACCGGATCGCCCGCCTTCGCGGGCGATGACCCTGAGAACGTGACGACGGCTTAATCGCTACTCCGCCGCTGCGGCAAAGCGGCTGTTCTCCAACTCCGCTTCCAGCCGCGCCGTTTCGGCCGCCGCGAGCCTGATGTTGGCTTCCTTGACATGCCCGAAGCCTCGGATGGTCTCTGGCACCCTTGCGAGCCTTGCCAGCAGCGGGATCTGCTCTGCCTTCAGCCCGGCCATCCGCTGGTCGATCATCGCCAGGTAATCCGCCACCAGCTTGCGCTCGGTCCGGCGCTCATCGGTGCGGCCGAACGGATCGAAGGCGCCGCCGCGAAGGAACTTGAGCTTGGCGAGAATACGGAAGGCGTGGAGCATCCAGCCACCGAACTCCTGCTTCTGGAGATGTCCGGTGGTCTTGTCGCGTTTCGCGAAGATCGGCGGCGCGAGGTGGTATTTCAGCGTGAAGTCGCCGTCGAATTTCTCCGACACCTTCTTGGCGAAATTGCCATCGGTATAGAGGCGGGCGACCTCGTACTCGTCCTTGTAGGACATCAGCTTGAACAGATTTTTCGCGACCGCTTCGGTCAGTTCGGTAGAGGCCGGTGAGACCGCGCTCTCCGCCTTCCGCACCTTGGCAACGGCCGCGAGATAGCGGTCGGCATAGGCCTTGTCCTGATAGCCCGTCAAAAACTCGGCGCGGGTCGCGACAATGTCGTCGAGGGACTTGGTCGGTGCGGACGCACGGCTCTTGAACTGGAGCACGCTGCGCACCCGCGACATGTCGTGGGCCGCCAGGCGGCCCCAGCTGAAGGCAAGCTTGTTCATCTCGATCGCGGCACCGTTGATCTCGATAGCCCGCAGCAGAGCCTCCAGCGACAGCGGGATCGCACCCTTCTGGAATGCGAAGCCGAGCATGAAGGGATTCGTCGCGATGCTGTCGCCCATCAGTGCGGAGGCAATACCTGTCGCGTCGATGATGTCGAGGTTGTTGTCGCCGATGGCATCGCGCAGCACGGTCTGCATCGTGCCCATCTCGAAATCGAGATCGGGGTTCTGCACGAAGCTCGCGGTCGGCTGCAAATCGGCGTTGATGTAGGCCCTGGTCACGCCGCGCTCGGCGCGGCTGAGCGCGGAGGGACCTGCCGAGACGATCATGTCGCAGCCGAGGATGACGTCGGCGCCGCCGGTGGTGATGCGGACCGCCGAGATGTCCTCCGGCTTCGGGGCGATGCGCACATGGCTCATCACCGCGCCGTTCTTCTGCGACAGGCCGGTGAAGTCCAGCGCCGAGCAGCCGCGGCCGTCGACATGCGCGGCCATGCCGAGCAGGGCGCCGATGGTGATGACGCCGGTGCCGCCGATGCCGGTGACGAGGATGTTGTAGGGCGCGTCAAGCTCGCGTGCGGGCGGCAGAGGCAAATCGGCGAACAGCTGGCCGGAATCGACTGCCGAGGTCTTCATCCGCTTGAGCTTGCCGCCATGCACGGTGACGAAACTCGGGCAGAAGCCCTCGACGCAGGAAAAGTCCTTGTTGCAGTTCGACTGGTCGATCTGGCGCTTGCGGCCGAACTCGGTCTCCAGCGGCTGCACCGAGACGCAGTTGGAGGCCTGCGAGCAGTCGCCGCAGCCTTCACAGACCAGCTCGTTGATGAAAGCGCGCTTCGCGGGATCGGGATAGAGCCCGCGCTTGCGGCGGCGGCGCTTTTCCGCGGCGCATGTCTGGTCGTAGAGGATGACCGAGAGGCCCTTGACGTCGCGCAGCTCGCGCTGCACCGCATCGAGCTCGCGACGGTGATGGATGGTCGCGCCTTGCGGGAAGTAGTTTCCTTGCGGGTACTTGCTCGGATCGTCCGAGACGATCGCAAGACGCTTGACGCCCTCGGCCCAGACCTGATGCGCGATCTGCGCGACGTTGAAGGCGCCTTCGGCCGGCTGGCCGCCGGTCATCGCGACGGCATCATTGTAGAGGATCTTGTAGGTGATGTTGATGCCGGCCGCCGAGGCAGCGCGAAGGGCGAGAAGCCCGGAATGGGTGTAGGTGCCGTCGCCGAGGTTCTGGAAGATGTGCTTCTCGGTGGTGAAGGGTGACTGGCCGATCCAGTTCACGCCTTCCGCGCCCATATGCGAGATCAGATCGGTGCGGCGGGTTGGCATGCTCAGCGCCATGCCGTGGCAGCCGATGCCGGCCATGGCGCGGCTGCCCTCGGGGACGCGCGTCGAGGTGTTGTGCGGACAGCCCGAGCAGAAGAACGGCGTGCGCGCGAGCTTGATCTGGGTGCCGGTGCTGACCGGATTGTCGAAGGCCTCCAGCCGCGCGAGGCGCTGCTCCAGCACGGGGCTGTGATGGCCGAGCTTGCGCAGGCGCGCCACCAGTGCGCCGGCGACGATGGTCGGCGTCAGCTCGCCCTCGCTCGGCAGCAGCGGCGCGCCGCGCTCGTCGCGCTTGCCGGTGACGGTCGGGCGCCTCGATGCATCGATGTTGTAGAGGATGCGCATCAGCTGGTCTTCGATGAAGCCGCGCTTCTCCTCGACCACGAGCACGTCCTGCAGACCTTCTGCGAAGCGCTTGGCGCCGCTTTCCTCCAGCGGCCAGGCCAGCGCGACCTTGTAGATGCGCAGGCCCAGATCCTGCGCGTCCTTGTCTGTCATGCCGAGATCGGCGAGCGCCTGGCGGAGGTCGAGATAGGCCTTGCCGGTCGCGACGATGCCGAGCCGCGCCGGCTTTGAATCGAGCACGATGCGGTCGAGCTGGTTGGCGCGGGCAAAGGCCTGCACGGCGGCCATCTTCGGCCCGAACAGGCGCCTCTCCGCGTCCAGCGGAGGATCGGGCCAGCGGATGTTGAGGCCGCCGGGCGGCATCTCGAAATCGTCGGGCAGTTTGATCTGGATACGTTCGGGATCGCTGTATATCGAGGCGGAGCTCTCGACCGTCTCGCTGATCGCCTTGAAGCCGACCCAGCAGCCCGAGAAGCGCGACAGCGCAAAGCCATAAAGGCCGAGATCGAGATAGTCCTGCAGCGTGGCGGGATTGATCACGGGGATCAGCGCCGCCGCGAACACCTGCTCGCTCTGATGTGCCAGCGTCGAGGACTGACAGCCGTGGTCGTCACCGGCGAGCGCAAGCACGCCGCCGTTGAGTGAGGTGCCGGCCGCGTTGGCATGCTTGAGCGCATCGACCGAGCGGTCGACGCCCGGGCCCTTGCCATACCAGATGCCGAACACGCCATCGACCTTGGCACCGGGAAACAGGCCGACTTGCTGGCTGCCCCAAACCGCGGTCGCCGCCAGATCCTCGTTCAAGCCGGGGACGAACGCGATATCGTGCTGCTGAAGATGCGACTTCGCACGCCACAACGCGTGGTCGTACATGCCGAGCGGGGAACCGCGATAGCCCGAGATGAAGCCGCCGGTGTTGAGCCCCTTGAGCCGGTCGCGTTCGCGCTGCAACATCGGCAAGCGGACGAGGGCCTGCGTGCCCGACAGGAAGATCCGCTTCGATTCGAGCCGGTATTTGTCGTCCAGCTCGACCTGCATCAGCGTCATGTCGGGAGTCCTCGTCTCTTGTTCGGCAGGAGTTTGCGCTGCGGGAGGGAGTGCGGCTGCGCGGCGCGAATTGTGACAGTCAAAAGCATGGGCCAGCGAAGTCAATACGGCTAGCCGCATCTGTGGCGCTCCTGCTAGTCATGGCTGCCTGTGGAGGACACCATGGCTGCAAATGCATTCGACACCGAGATCACCGAGACACCGGAGGCCCTGGTCGGGCCGTGGCGGCAGCCGCGCCAGATGCTGAATGCCCAAACTTACGATGCGCACGCCTCGATCCATGACGACGCTACCGCGCAGAAGCTTGGCTTCAAGGGCGGCACCATCGAGGGCCCGACGCACTTCAGCCAATTTGCCCCGCTCGGCGAGCGCTTGTGGGGACGCGCCTGGTTCGAGACCGGCTGTCTGTCCGCGCATTACCGCAGCGTTTGCTACGAGGGCGAAGAGGTCCAAGCGATCCTGTCGAAGCCCTTGCCCGGCACCAGCCAATGCCAGATCCAGATGGTGAAGCGCGACGGCACGGAAGTGCTGCGCGGGTCGGCCTCCGTCGGGGACGCGCCGGTAGCCACCGCGCTCGAGGTGCGTCTCGGCGAGCTCAAGCCGCTCACCGATCCCGTCATCTTGCGGGACGTAAAGGTGGCCCAGACCGGCAAGCGGCAAACGGTGCGTATGGCGCTCGACCAGAACATGGGGGACCTCTATCCATTCTCGCTGCGGCAGAAGCTCGCCGTCATCACCGAGAACTCACCCTACTATTCCGGCGCCGACAATCCGTGGGGCAGGGCCATCATCCCGATGGAGATGCTGAGCGTGCTGTTCCAGTACCGCTCGAAGGATGATCCGCTGCCGTCCAGGGGCCCGGCCGTCGGCCTGTTCGCCGATCAGGAGATCCGCCTGATAAGGGGCCCGCTCTTCGTCGATGAGGACTACGAGGTCGAGCGCGAGGTCGTCGCGCTCTCCGGCAGCCGCCGCACCGAGAGCGCCTGGGTGAAAACGCGCGTGTTCGACAAGGCGGGCGCAGTGGTCGCGACCATGCTGCTGAACATGGCGACGCTGAAGGACTCCTACGCTCCGTACGAAGAAGAGCATCGACGGCTGTATGGGGCGGGGCGTTAGGCAAAACGTCGCCGCACACTGTCCTCATCATTCCGGGGCGCGCGTTGCGCGAGCCCGGAATCCAAATTGCCATTTGCGCTGTGGCCCGATGGATTCCGTGCTCGACACTTCGCGTCGCCCCGGACTGGCGACGAAGAGAGCGTCTGCAGTCGCTCATCCTTTGAGCAAATGCACGTCGCAAAGCCGTCGCACAGGGAATAAGCAGCGATCGGTTGCGGATGTAAGTTTCTGAGTACACAACGAAATTCTCCACGGCGCACGCTCAGTTGCAATTGTACACAATGGCACGGCGCTTGCAGAACTCCGGCAAGGAGAGTTCTCGCGAGGGGCTAGCGTCATGCTGAACTCGAGCAAGCCGACACTGGGCGTCATCAGCGCCGAGCCCGAGCCGATCAAGCTCGACTGGCCGAGCACCGCGCTTCTCATCATCGACATGCAGCGCGACTTCATGGAGCCCGGCGGCTTCGGCGAAACGCTCGGCAACGACGTCAGCCAGCTTGCGCGCGCGGTGAAGCCGATCAGCGCGGTGCTGACGGCGGCGCGCGACTCCGGCATGCTGGTGATCCATACGCGCGAGGGCCATCTGCCCGATCTCTCCGACGCGCCGCCGGCCAAAGTCGAGCGCGGCGCGCCGAGCCTTCGCATCGGCGATCCCGGCCCGATGGGCCGCATCCTCATCCGCGGCGAGGCCGGCCATGACATCATCCCCGAGCTCTATCCGCTCGACAGCGAGATCGTGATCGACAAGCCCGGCAAGGGGGCGTTCTACGCCACCGACCTTGCGGACGTGCTGGAGAAATACGGCATCGAGAACCTGCTGGTATGCGGCGTCACGACCGAGGTGTGCGTCAACACCACGGTGCGCGAGGCCAATGACCGCGGCTACCGCTGCGTCGTCATGTCGGACGGCTGCGCGTCCTACTTCCCCGAGTTTCATGAGATGGGCCTGAAGATGATCAAGGCCCAGGGCGGCATCTTCGGCTGGGTCGCGAGCTCAGCTGCGGTCCTGGAGGCAATGAAGATTTCGACCATATAGGGGTATTGTCATGAGCACATTGACGGGGACAGCCGGCAAGTCTGAACTGAACAAATCTGAAGTGAACAAGTCCGACTTCAAGCCGGTACTATGGACATCAGGGGACTGGAACGCGTTCTTCGGCTTCGGCACCAACATCCTCGTCAACATGCTGGTGCTCACGGGCCTGTTGCGCTTCGTCCTGAAGATGCCTGACAGTCTGGTATTCGGCCGCATCCTGCCCGCGCTCGGGCTGATGATGTGCCTCTCGACCTTCTACTATGCCTACCTCGCCTATCGACTCGCGCAGAGAACCGGCCGGACTGATGTCTGCGCGCTGCCCTCGGGCGTCAGCGTGCCGCACATGTTCATCGTCACCTTCGTGATCATGCTGCCGATCACGATCAAGACCGGTGACCCGCTCAAGGGCTGGTCGGCCGGCCTCGTCTGGGTCTTCTTCCAGAGCTTCATTCTCATGATCGGCGGTTTCATTGCGCCGTTCATCCGCAAGATCACGCCGCGCGCGGCGCTGCTCGGCACGCTTGCCGGCGTCTCCGTCACCTTCATCTCGATGCGGCCGGCGCTGGAGATGTACATGACGCCGCAGATCGGTCTGGTTTGCTTCGCCATCATCCTGGTGAGCTGGTTCGGCGGCGTGAAATACTGGCGCGGCATTCCCGCAGGCCTTGTCGCGATCGCGGCCGGCATGATCATCGCCTGGGGCTCGAACCTGTTCGGGCTTGGTCTCGGCGGCCTGAGCGTGAAAGGCGTCGGCGATGCCTTCGCCAATTTCGGCTTCTCGGTGCCGATTCCTGCCGTGGGCTACGTCTTCTCGGGCTTCGAATTCCTCGGCATCATCCTCGTCACCGCCATTCCGTTTGGCATCTACGACCTCGTCGAAGCCATGGACAATGTCGAGAGCGCTGAAGCGGCCGGCGACGAATATCCGACCACGCGCGTGCTCACGGCCGACGGCGTCGTCAGCCTGATCGGCTGCCTGATGGGCAATCCCTTCATCAACGCAGTCTATATCGGCCATCCCGGCTGGAAGGCGATGGGCGGCCGCATCGGTTACTCCGCCGCAACCGGCCTCATGGTGATCGTACTGTCCTGGTTCGGCATCATCTCGGTGCTGCTGGCACTCGTGCCCGTGGTCGCAATCTCGCCGATCCTGCTCTATATCGGCATGCTGATCGGCGCCCAGGCGTTCCAGACCACGCCGGTGAAGCACGCGCCTGCGATCGTGCTGGCGCTGACGCCGCATCTGGCCGCCTGGGCCAAGTTGCAGATCGACACCATGCTCGGCTCGACCATGAATGCGGCGGCCACCGTCGGCGGTATGGCCGCCGACAAGGCCGACGCCGTGAAGGCTGCCGCGATCGCCGCGCTGCCGCAGCAGGGCGTGTTCTACCACGGCCTCGAAGTGATGGGCGGCGGCTCCATCCTTGGCGGCCTCATCCTGGGTGCGATCGGCGTCTTCATCATCGAGCGCGATTTCGAAAAGGCCTCGGCCTTTGCTCTGGTCGGTGCCGTGCTCACTTATTTCGGCTTCATGCACGGCGAGGCCGTCGGCATCGGCGGCGGATTTGGCGTCACGCCCGCCGTCGCGCTGGCCTATGCCGTGATGGCCGCCGGCCTGTTCGCGGCCAGCAAGCTTGGCGCCGGCGAACACTATGCCGCGCATCCTGAGATGTCGGCCGCGCCGGCGGAGTAGGGGACGGCGCGGACGTCTGAAAGCGGTCGGCAATCGCCGGCCGCTTTCGTCTCAGGGCCGCACCGCGGGCGTCTCCATCGGCAGGCCACGCGCCCGCGACATCAGATAGAGCTCGAGCGCGACCAACTCGGGCGAGCCATACTCATAGGCTTGGGCGCGCACGCCGCTCATGCAGCTGCGCAACCGCCGCTCCAGCGATCCCAGCGTCTGCCATTCCAGGCGATAGAGCGGATAGCCGGTCGGCTGTCCCTGCGTGATCGGCGCGCCCGCGAGGCGCTTGTCGAAATTGTCATCGTGGCAATTGGTGCAGGCGAGGTTGAGCTGGCCCTCGCGCTGCATGAAGAGCTCGCGGCCCTGGTCCACGAAGGGTTTTGCCTGCGGATCGTCGCCGGCGGTGATCGCGGCGCCGCGCGACTGATGGGCGACGTACGCGGAGAGCGCCAGCAGGTCGCGGCTCTCGTAGGGCAGGGGCGCCGCCTGCTGATGATTGGCGCGGCAAAGATTGATGCGCTGGTCGAGCGTGACAGGGCGGTCAAGCGTCTTGTCGAAGGCGGGATGGCGTGCCGCGACGCCCTTCATGCTGCTGCGCGCATCACCATGGCAATTCGCGCAGGCCTTGTCCGCGCTGCCGGTCTTCTTGCCCCATAGCTGTTCGCCGTCGAGCACGAACAGCATGCCGGGATTGGAGGTGTCATCGTCCTGCATGGCGCGCGTGTCGGGACCCATGAAGGAATAGCCGGATCGGCGCGCATCGGGCGGGATTTCGCCGGCGAGCAGGGCAGGGGCCGCGGAAACCAAGGCCGCCGCTGCTATCGCGCGCCAAACGCTCATTCGACAGTGATCGATGCCGAGCCGGTCGACGAATAACCGTTGTCGCCGATCCACTCGAACTCGAACGTGCCGCTGTCCTTCGCGACCGTGAAGAACGACAGATACGGATTTGCCGCGATCGCCGGAAACAGATCGGCGCGGAAGATCTCGGTGCCGTTGTAGCGGCAGGTGAAGCTCGTGATGATGTCGCGTGGCACCAGCTTGCCGTCCGCAGTGTGGCGGAAGCCAGTCTCCATGATGTGCGAGGTCAGCGTGCGGATCTCGATGACGTCGCCGCGCCTGGCCTTGGCCGGAACGTTGATGAGCGCGGCCATCAGTTCATCTCCTCGGTGCAGGCGGCCAGCGTCACGACGACATCGACGGCGACCTGCCAGAACGTGTCGTCGGAGAGGCGGGCGATCGCCACCACCTTCTGGGTATCGGCGAGCCGGATTCGTGTTGCGACCTGGGCGCGGCCTGAGGCGGAGTTGAGATGGAAATTGGCGATGTTGGGCTGCGGGTTCTTCTCGTTGAAGACGTGGATGCTCTTGACGTGGTCGTCAGCCGTCATCGGGCTTGCGACGGTTACCGTCAGCGGCACGGTATTGCCATTCTCGACCAGTGGCGGAATGTCGAGCTTCACCTTGCCGGTGCGAATCGGTGCTTCGCCGACGACATTGCGGATCGCGGTGGTGAGCATCGCTGGCGTTGCCTGAAGCGGACGCAGGGTGACGATCGGGATCGTCCCGGCGGCAGTCACGCCTCCGGCGAGGCTCAAAAATTGTCGTCGCGTGGTTGGCATGAACAGTCCTAGTCGCGAAGTGTTGCAAGAAAAGCCACGATGTCCTCGATCTCCGCGGCCGACAAGATCGGCTTGCCGGCAAAATTGCGCCCCACCCGCACGAGGCCGTCGGCGCGATAATAGGACGGCATGATGGTCTCCGCGTTGAAGCGCGAGGCATCGACCAGTCGAAGCCGCAACTGGCTCGCCGTCCATCGGTTCCCGGCGCCGGTGAGGTCGGGTGCAAGATCGCCCTGAAATCGCGTTTCCGGGAAGGGGCCGGAATGGCAGAGGATGCAAGTCGTGCTGCGCGCCAGCACCAGCGCGCGGCCGCGCGCGGCATCGCCGGGCGAGCCGGTGAGGGAGGCTGGAATGCCGTCGCCGACGTTCTTGTAGGGGGTGAGTTCGTCCGCCTTCGTGGGCAACGCGAAGGCGAGGCTCGCGACAAGGAATGCTGCAATCGCAGATGTCGAATGGGTTGCGCGGCGGCGCCGCGAACTCCTCTTACCTCTCCCGCTTGCGGGGGAGGTCGAGCCGAAGGCGAGGGTGAGGGCTTTTTCCTCTTGGGGATTCTCGCGAGTGGAGACACCCTCTCCCCAGCCCTCCCACGCAGGCGGGGGAGGGAGCGCACCTTGTTCGTGGCCATAGGCTCGTCCCAACATCGTCCTAGCCAAAAGTGTCCGTCGTGATGGTTTGAAACCAATGTTCGGCCTCCGCCGCCTCGCGGGCCCGCAGCTCGCGCGGAGCATCGACCGGGCTCGTCGCGCCGCCCTCGACCTCGGCGAAGATATCGCCCCTCGGCTGGTAATTTCCCGCGAGTGAGAAGCCGTAGCCGGGGGCGACGGTGTTGTAGCAGACGCCGGTCAGCCGCGGCGGCTCCGGCGTGCGGCCGGCGAGCAAAGCCTCGATCGCGGCAGCGCAGGCCTTGCCTTGCGTGCTTGCGGCTGATGCCGATTTGGGGATGCCGCCGCCAAGGCAGGCGTCGCCGATGACATGGACGTTCCTGGCGAGCTTCGATTCGAACGTAACAGGATCGATCGGACACCAGCCGGTCGCATCCGCCGCGCCCGCCAATTCGGCAACGTGGCCCGCGCGCTGCGGCGGGATGACGTTTGCGACATCGGGTGTGTAGTTGCCGAATTCGGTGACGATGGTTTTGGTCGAAGGATCGACCGAGGTGACGCGGCCCCCTTGCGACAAGCCGATCCGCTCGATCATGTCGCCGTAGAGCTCCTTCCACGCCTTCTCGAACAGCCGCTGCTGGGAAAAGCTGTCCTTGGCGTCGAGCACCAGGACCTTTGACCGAGGCTTGTTCGCCTTCAGATAATGCGCGATCAGGCTGGCGCGCTCGTATGGCGCCGGCGGGCAGCGCGAGGGATTGGCCGGAATGGCGATCGCGACCGTGCCGCCATCAGCCATTGCCTCCAACTGCCTGCGCAGCAACAGCGTTTGCGCACCGGCTTTCCAGGCGTGCGGCATTTTCTCCGATGCGGCCTCGTCATAGCCTGGCAGGGCTTCGAAATGGAAATCGATGCCGGGCGAAAGCACGAGGCGGTCATAGGGCAGCGCGACGCCATCCTTCGTCACGACGCTGCGCCGTTCCGGGTCGATCGTGGTCACGGCCTGACCGATCACCGTGACGCCATCGGCTGCAATCTTGTCGTAGCCGAACTGCTGCGCCTCGATGTCGCGAAGGCCCGCAATCACCGCGTTGCTGAAGGGGCATGACGTGTAGACCGCGTTGGGCTCGATCAAGATTACTTGCGTATTTTTCTGCGCGCCCTTCAGCGCGCGGGCGCAAGCCGCGCCGCCGAATCCGCCGCCGACCACGACGATGCGTCCTGCGGACTGCGCCCGCAGGATCGACGGTCTCGCCAGCGTTGCGGCTGCCGCTGTGATGCCGAGCACGGCGTTTCGCCGTGTCATCGGGCGCCTCGTCATCGGGATCATTCCAGGCAAAGATGCCGCGGCGGCCTGTCGTGGCCGCCGCGGCGTCTGTCAGGCGAAGGTGATATTCTGGTCCTTCAGCGGCACCGAGCGGATGCGCTTGCCGGTCGCGGCGAAGTAGGCGTTGAGCACCGCCGGCGCTGCGACGCCGATGGTCGGCTCGCCGACGCCGCCCCAGAACCCGCCGCTCGGCACCATCACCGATTCCACCTTCGGCATCTCGTTGATGCGCATCGAATTGTAGGTGTCGAAGTTGGTTTGCTCGATCTTGCCGCCCTTGACGGTGCAGCCGCCGTAGAACAGCGCCGAAAGGCCGTAAACGAAGGAACCCGCGATCTGCCGCTCCACCTGGGCCGGATTGACAACGTAGCCGGGATCGGTGGAGGCGACGATGCGATGCACCTTGATCTTGTTGCCGTCGGTCACCGAGATTTCGGCGGCGCCGGCGACATAGCTGCCATAGCCCATCACCTGGGCAATGCCGCGATAGACGCCCTTGGGTGCCGGCGTGGTCCAACCGATCTTCTCGGCGACCGCATTGAGCACCGCGAGGTGCTTGGGGTGATTGCCCATCAGCTTGCGGCGGAATTCGAGCGGGTCCTGGCCTGCGGCCTGGGCCAGCTCGTCCATGAAGCACTCCATGTAGATCGCGTTGTGATTGACGTTGACGCCGCGCCAGAAGCCGGGCGGGACGTGCGGGTTGCGCATCGCGTGCTCGACCAGCAGGTTCGGCACCGAATAGCCGAACGCAGCTTCGCCGGATTGGGCGACGCCCTGGAAGGCGGCCGGATCCATGCCGTTCTGGAGCGCTTCGGGGCGCAGCGAGAACAGGATCGACTGCCCGGACAGGCGGTAGTGCAGCGCGACGAGATTGTTGTCGGCATCGAACGCGCCGGTCATCTTGCACTGGGTGATCGGGTGATATCGGCCGTGCGCCATGTCCTCTTCGCGCGACCAGATCAGCTTGACCGGCGTGCCGGGCATTTCTTTGGCGATGATCACGGCCTGGCGGACATAGTCGGTCTGGCCGCGACGGCCGAAGCCGCCGCCGGGCATGACCTTGTGCACATCGCATTTGTCCGCCGGCAGGCCGGAGGCTTCCAGCACCGCTGCGAACGCGGCCTCGCCATTCTGCGTGCCGCACCAGACCTCGCATTTGTCCGCGGTGTAGAGCGCGGTGGCGTTCATCGGCTCCATCGTGGCATGGTTCTGGTAGGGATAGGAGTAGACGGCCTCGACCCTCTTGGCCGCACTCGCGATCGCCGCCTTGGCGTCGCCGTTCTTGTTGCCGACATAGGCCGGCTGTTCGTTGTTGAGGCCTTCGGCCAACCACTTCGCAATCGACTCGCTGGAGACCTTTGCGTTGTCGCCCTCGTCCCAGACGATCGGCAGCGCATCCAGCGCGGTCTTGGCGTGCCACCATGTGTCCGCAACGACCGCGACTGCGGTATCGCCGACCTTGACGACCTTCTTGACGCCTTTCATGCCGGCGATCTTGGTGTCGTCAAAGCTCTTCAGCTTGCCGCCGAAGACCGGGCAGTCCTTGATCGCAGCGTTCAGCATGCCCGGCAGCTTGACGTCGACGCCGTAGATCATGGCGCCGTTGGTCTTGTCGACGGTGTCGAGCCGCTTCACGCCCTTGCCGATCAGTTTCCAGTCCTTTGGATCCTTCAGCTTGACTTCGGCGGGCGGTGTCAGCTTCGCGGCGGCCTCGGCGACCTTGCCGTAGGTTGTGGTCCGGCCCGACGGCGTATGGGTGATCACGCTGTTCGCGGCCGTGCATTCGGAAACCGGTACCTTCCAAGCGTCGGCCGCGGCCTGGATCAGCATCACGCGGGCGGTGGCGCCGCCCTTTCGGACATAGTCCTGCGAGGAGCGGATGCCGCGGCTGCCGCCGGTCGAGAAATCGCCCCAGACGCGCTTGCGGGCGACGCTCTGGCCCGGTGTCGGATATTCGGTCGTGACCTTGGTCCAGTCGCATTCGAGTTCCTCGGCGACGAGCTGGGCGAGGCCCGTCAGCGAGCCCTGACCCATCTCGGAGCGGGCGATGCGAATCACGACGGTGTCGTCGGGCCTGACCACGACCCAGGCTCCGATCTCGGGCGAGCCGTCGGCGGCGCGGACCACGGCCGGTCCGCCGAAGGGGATATCGAGGCCAATCGCGAGGCCCGCGCCGAGCGTGGCGCTGCCGATGACGAAGGCACGGCGGTTCATCTTGGGAGAAACATGCTTGTTCATGGGGCGGCTCCTTACGCGCTAGCGATCGTGTGGATCGCTTCGCGCACCTGCTGGAAGGTGCCGCAGCGGCAGATATTGGTGATGGCCTCGTCGATATCGGCGTCGGTCGGCTTCGGCTTCTCGCTCAGCAGCGCCGCCACGGCCATGATCATGCCACTCTGGCAATAGCCGCATTGCGGCACATCCTGGGCGATCCAGGCCTCCTGCACCTTGTGCAAGGCATCGCGCGAGCCGAGTCCCTCGATGGTTGTGATCTTCTTGCCCTCGGCTTCGCTGACCGAGACGCCGCAGGAGCGGCTAGCGATGCCGTCGATGTGCACGGTACAGGCGCCGCATTGTGCAATGCCGCAGCCATATTTGGTGCCGGTCAGGCCGGCATTCTCGCGGATCGCCCAGAGCAGCGGCGTATCCGGCTCGACGTCGAGTGTGAAGGTTTTTCCGTTGATTGTTAGGTTTGCCATCGCAGTCCCCTGATTGGCCCAATCCACCGATTGAACGCAGAGGCGCAATGTGTCCGGCAAATTGGAACTGTTCAAATCAATACTGCGAGGGATGGTACGCGAAGAATTGCGCCGCCGGGGGAAGATTGTGGGGAGGCCGGTGTTTGCCTCACCCCCGTCATGGGCGATCCGATCGGCTTTCCGCGGGCGCCAACCCACTGGTCTGGGGCGACACGCAGCTGTGGACCAGGGTTCCAGCCCGGTTAGGCCACGGCGACAGTTTGTCCCTTTTGCCGGGATGCAAGACGCTCGCGGTTTGCTACACTGCGCCGACGCCAGAAGGAGTTCCATGAATTGCCAAGTCCTAACGTTTTGATGCTGTACCCGCTGTTCTCGGCGGAATCCTTCTGGACCTTTGGCGAATCCTGCAAGGTGCTGGGCGTAAAGCGCCCGGCCGCTCCCTTGGGCCTGATCACCGTTGCGGCGATGCTGCCCGAAAGCTGGACGGTCCGGCTGATCGATTGCAACACGGCGCCGTTCAGCGACGAGGATCTGGCCTGGGCCGACGTCGTCTTCACCGGCGGAATGATGCCGCAGCAGGCCGACACGCTGCGCCTCATCGAGATCTGCCGTGCCGCAGGCAAGCCGGTGGTCGTGGGTGGACCGGATCCGACCTCGAGCCCGCACATCTATGAACGGGCCGACTTCAGGGTGCTCGGCGAGGCCGAGAGCGTCATCGACGATTTCATCGCGGCCTGGGAAGGCGGCGCGCGGTCCGGGACCTTCACCGCACCGAAATTCCAGGCGGACGTGACCAAGACGCCGGTGCCGCGTTTCGACCTGCTCAAGTTCGAGGACTATCTCTATCTCGGTGTGCAATATTCGCGCGGCTGTCCGTTCACCTGCGAGTTCTGCGACATCATCGAGCTCTATGGCCGCGTGCCGCGGACCAAGACGATCGAGCAGATGTTCGTCGAGCTCGAGAGGCTCTATCAGATGGGCTATCGCGGCCACCTCGACTTCGTCGACGACAATTTCATCGGCAACAAGAAGTCGCTGCGGCAATTCCTGCCGCAGCTTGCCGAATGGCAGCGCGCGCACGGCTATCCTTTCGAATTGTCAACCGAGGCCTCGGTCAATCTCGCCGACGACCCTGAATTGCTCGAGCTGATGGGAGCCGCAAACTTCTTCGCCATCTTCGTCGGCATCGAAAGTCCGGATCCGGCGACGCTGGTCGCGATGCGGAAGAAGCAGAACACGCGGCGCAACATCGCCGAGAGCATCCACAAGATCTACGCCGCCGGCATGCTCGTCACCGCGGGTTTCATCGTCGGCTTCGACAACGAGAAGGTCTCCATGGCGGACGCCATGATCGACTTCATCGAGGAGGCGGCTATTCCCGTCAGCATGGTCGGACTGCTCTATGCCTTGCCGAACACGCAGCTGACGCGTCGCCTGGAGCGCGAGGGCCGGCTCCACACCGGCCACGATGTGGCGCCGACCATCGGCGCCGATCAGTGCACGGCCGGGATCAATTTCGATCCGGTGCGCCCGCTGCGCGACATCCTGACGGACTACAAGCGCGTGCTGGAGCACGTCTACAGCCCTGCCGCCTATGCAGGACGCGTCGACCGCTTGATGACGCTGCTCGACCGTTCGCGGCAGCGCCACGAACTTGCGGAAGGGGATATCCGCGCCAAGCTCGGTGCGATGGAGACCGTGCATCGTGTGGTCTCCGCGCTTCCCGAGGCGCGCGGGCCGCTGTGGCAGACGTTCATGAACTGCGCCAAGCGCGACACGTCATCGGCACGCATTGCGGTCCAGATGATCGCCGCCTATGCCCATCTCGGACCGTTCTCCCGCAAGGTCATCGCCGCCATAGACGAGCGGCTGGCGGCGCTGGACGACCAAATCCCGAGTCCGGCCGTGGCTGTGGCCGCAACCGAGGCTCGCCATCTGGCCTGATATCCGCAGCGCGATGGAACCGCCCACGACGCTTTGATGCGTTGTGCGGCGGTCCGCCAGATATCAAAACTGGCTGTCATGTGTGAGATCCCGGCTTGACAGCAAGACAACCTCAAGCTGATCGTCATCAGGACGACACCGCTGCGATTTTCAGCGTCTGGACGTTCCACGCGAGCCTTTGAATTGGCCCGCGAGGCCCAGTGCTCGTCTGCCATTGCGACCGACGTCATTGCCGGAAAAGCTTTAGCGGGGGTAAGCCATGTTCAGGAAATTGATCCGCTGCTCGGTTGCGCTGATCGTTCTCGCGGTGCTGGTCTTTGCTTATCTGCCTTCCTTCATCGCCGATTCCATCTACAAGAACGTCGACGACATCACCGACGGGGAGATGCCCGCCACCGTCACGACCTTTCAATCGGGGCCGGACGTCGTCAGCACCATCGGTGGCAGCGGCGAGGGGTTGAACTGCAGCCTGCCGCGCTGGGCCAACGTATTCTTCGACGGCGGCAGGGATTCCAACCAAAAGCGCCATCTCGTCCTGCAACGCTTCAGGCAGGCCTGCGTCTTTCATGATCTGTGCTATCGCCATGGCCTTGCGACCTATGGCTATAACCAGAACGACTGCGATCGCATTCTCCAGAACGCGGCATTTCGACTCTGCCTCTACATCCGGAATGGAAATCACGAGAGCAGCGCGGCGCGCTGCCAGACCGACTCCAAGATGGTTCTGGCAGGCGTGAGTCTCGGAGGATACGGCGCCTTTCGCGGCTGGGACCGATCGACCTATTTCGAATTCGACTCCGACCCGTCGCGGTCAAATGGATTTCTGGTCAGCCGCGTGGTCGATCATCCGTTCAAGGCGATCGCGCCGGCCAAATACGGCAGCGACCCAGATCAGGTCATTCTCATGTTCGAGAACCTGCGCTCCAATCTCGCGGTGACCTGCATCACATGCGCGGATGTTCCCGTTCTCGACTGGACCACCGATCCCAATGCCGTCAGCGCGGAATTGCGCTCGGTCGGCGTGACGCGGTTGCCGGAAGTGCTGCTCAAGCGCGTGCCCATGCTGTCCGAGACCATGCCGGTCTGGTTGCCGCCGCGCCGCCGGCACGCGGCGCCGCATCTCCTGGTCGATGGCGCGGGCAAGGACCATCTGGTCTGGATGAGCCGTAATAATCCGCAGGACAGCATGTCCTGCATCGTCGGCGCCGATGCGGCGCACCTCCTCACCAACACGCTGCCCGCCCGGGATCTCTGCTCGGTCGACGCAGGTCCTTCGCTCAGCAGGGTGGAGGTCGACATGTTCGCGACCTCTCCGCTTCCGATGGAAGTGCCCGGAAGTCCGGATCCGATCTACGCGACGTCGATCAGCGCGCAGAAGACAAGGGAACAGCATCTGAGCTTCTGCTCCCGCTCTGCCTCCAGGAAGGTCGAGGAGTCCGACGACGACGATCAGTCCAAATGCGTCACCTTCCCCGAACCGGAGGTTCGCAAGGGTGCGGCGCTCGGTGCATTTCAGAACTTTCCGCTGGTTCGCGCCGGACAGCAGATCTACTTCGCGCGGGACCTCGATCAGCGGACGGACTCGCCGCTGACAGAGGTTTGGCAGCGCGCCTTCGGCAACAGCTTTTCGCCCGACGGTGCCTTGCTTGTGATCGACGTTGCGCCGCCGCTCGCCGCCAAAGGACCTCTTTCGGCCAAGCTGAAGAAGATCGTCCGGTTCAACATCGACGATCGCTTCGATCCGATGATGCCGGTCACGCGCAAGGTGGACGATCTGCGATTCCTGAGCCTCGAGGCGTCGAAGTCGAGCGTGCACCTTCGCGCGATCGATTTTGCCAGGGACAATCCATCGGTTGGCAACGTGCGGCTGACGATGGGGAGCGGTGACGTGGACCTGGACCGCTCGTGGGCGGAGAGGCCCGTGCTGGTGCTGGAGACCAGGGAGGCGCGACCGAGGACCAAGCTGGTGTTTTCGCGTGGGGAAATAGCGAACGAAACGGGCAAGCCGGATGTGTCCAGCGCGACGACCGAAGTGTTGACGCTGCAGGCCTTGGTTTTCGAACGCGACGCCGCCGCGCCGTCGGATGCGCCGTTCGTGAAATCGGCCGGCACAGCCTGCCGGATCGCCTATGAGTTCGAGGCGAACCACACCGACTGGCCGTGCTATCGCGCCTTCGACCCCGACCGCACGATGCGGGCCTCGCCGGCGACTCGGATGCAGGCCTCCCAGACGCTGGTTGGGCGGTTTGGCCAAGGCGGCGGCCATGGTCTCGCATTTCCAGATCTCTGCCTGAAGTCGGAGCCGATCATCCTGACGCCGCAAGGAGGCACGTTTGCGCCCCTGAGCGAGACTGCTGGCTGGAAAGGCCCGCCAAGGCTGACGCGGACGATCAAATGCGAGCCACTCGATGCCGCAGCGATCGTGAGCCGTCCGATCGCGCAGAAGGTCCCATGAAGGGCAGGGCGCCGATTGAGAGCGCGAGCCTGTTCGGTCTACTTCACCGCCAGCCTTAAGAAGCTCATCACGCTGCCGAGCGCGGCAAAGCCGGCACCAAGCGCCAGCGCGACGGTCGCGCCGTCGTGGCCGGCGAGCGAAAAGCAGAGCGCCGCGAGGGCCGCCCCCGTGGTCTGTCCGGTCAGGCGCGCCGTCGCGACGATACCCGAGGCGCTGCCGCTCCTGTGCGGCGGCGCGCTTGACATCACCGCCTTCATGTTCGGCGCCTGGAAGAAGCCGAAGCCCATGCCGCAGATCACCATCCGCCAGATGATGTCGGCAATGGCGGGGTTGGCCGGAAGCGTCGCGAGCAGCGCCATGCCGATGCCGAGCAGCACCAGGCCGATGCCGCCGAGCACACCGACCGCGTACCGGTCGGACAGGCGTCCCGCGATCGGCGCCATGATGCCGACCACCAGCGGCCACGGCGTCATGAAGAAGCCGGTCTCGACCTGCGAACGGCCGAGCACATCTTCGAAATAGAACGGCAGCGAGACGAAGGCGAGGCCCTGCACGGCGAAGGAGCACACCGCGGTCGCGGCCGACAACGCGAACATCGGCCGGCTGAACAGGTCGATCGGCAGCATCGGCGCCGGGTGATCGGCGTGCCGGCGCATCAGGACGAAGCCGAGCACGAGCGCCATGAGCAACTCGACGCCCACGACCACCGGCGACAGATTATGCGCGGCGCTGCCGATGCCGGTGATGAACAGGCCGAGACAGGCCGACGCCAGGAGCGCGCCGAGAAAGTCGAACCCGTGTTCCGCCCGCGGCGTCTTCGGCAACATCGCAAAGCCGATGCCGATCGCGACGAGGCCAAAGGGAATGTTGACCGCGAACAGCCACGGCCACGGGCCGACCGCCAGGATGGCGGAGGCGACCGACGGTCCGACCGTGAAGGCGGTCGCGACCACCAGCGCGTTGTGGCCGAAGCCGCGGCCGAGCATCCGTCCAGGATAGACGAAGCGCACCAGCGCCGTGTTGACGCTCATGATGCCGCTGGCCCCCAGCCCCTGCAGCGTGCGCGCGACCAGCAGGCTGTCCAGCGACCACGCCACCGCGCAGAGCAGCGAGGCGATGGTGAACAGGATCAGGCCGCCGAGATAGATGCGCTGGTGCCCGATGATCTCGCCGAGCGCGCCAAGCGGCAGCAGCGTCGCCACCAGCGCGATCTGGTAGACGTTGACGACCCAGACTGACTGCTCCGGCGAGACGTGAAGATCGGCGGCAATGGCGGGCAGGGCGATGTTGGCGATCGCGGTGTCGAGCGAGGCCATCGCCAGCGCGGTGAAGATCGCGGCAATTGCCCAGCGCCGCTGCGCGGGCGGAAGGCCATCAGACGTGGTGTGGTCGGGCTCGCGCGCGGCGGCAGGTAACGTGATTGTCATTGCCTTGGTGTCACTGCGTTCGCGCGTTGCCCGGGCGGCGTGGCGATAGCGCAATTCGGCATGTACTACGGCTGGCTCCGCTTCCACAGGCATATGCCTGCATGCGGTGTATGCGCGAAGCTGAGGCGATGCCGGCTCACGCCGGCGTATGATCGCGTCGCTGCTGCAAATGTCAGGAAATCGCCATGCAAATCGTCGTTCTGCCCGGTGACGGCATCGGGCCCGAGATCACGACCGCGACATCGGGTGTGCTGCGCGCGGCGTCCGAGCGCTTCCAGCTCGATCGCAAAGGCCTATCCGGGCCTCGGCGTCGACGAGATCCTGGTCGATGCCATGATGGCGCATGTGGTCCGCAACCCCGGTCGTTTCGACGTGATCGTCTCCACCAACATGTTCGGCGACATCCTGTCCGATCTCACGGCGGAGCTCTCCGGCAGCCTCGGCCTCGGCGGCTCCCTCAATGTCGGTGACCGCTACGCCATGGCACAGGCCGCGCACGGCTCGGCGCCCGACATCGCCGGTCAGGACGTCGCCAATCCGGTTTCGCTGATTCTGTCGACAGCCTTGCTGCTCGCCTGGCACGGCGAGAGAAGCGGCGCTGTCCGCTACGAGGAGGCCGCGCGCGCGATCGAGGCGGCGGTGGCGAAGGCGCTTGGCGAGGGCAGGGCGACGCGCGATGTCGGAGGCAAGCTAGGCACCATCGCTACGGGCGCGGCGATTGCGGAGATCCTGCAGGCGGGGTGAGCGGCGCCCGCACAATTTTGTCTCGAAGCCCAATGCAAAATTTCGAAAAACAACCCCATGCACAGTAGAAGGCCATTGATTGATAAGGCAATTTCGGGCCGATTCACGACCGCATTTGCCGCTCGGTCGATTTGACTCGTTGGGCAAAACACCGAGAGCGATTGTGCCGGTAAGCTCCATCAAGGCTGAAGGGCCACAATCTGATACAACACCACGGCGGCGCCGAGACAGCGCCGCCAGGGGTTCACGCCACGAAGGATCTCGTCGAAGCCCCAGATGACCAGGCCGCCCCTCATGACGATTTTCACTGCGGTGTTGGTTTGACCTGCGGCTGGCCATAACCAGAGCAGAGCCGCAGCAACGATCACGATCCAAAGGATCAGATTCGGCCACTGTGCGATGGTGATGGCACCTGATTCACGATTCCGGAAGAACCACCGAAAAAATCGCCGCACAATCGACCGTGCCGATCAGAGCGTAACTTCGCCCTCTTCACGGCCTTTCCAGTAAGTGATGCGGTTGGCCTTCACCTTGATCAGGACCATGCCCGGCGTGTCGATGCCCTTGTCGAACCACTTGTCGAGGTCGTTGGTCCAATGCTGTTGATGAACAGCCTTGTCGCGGATCAGCTCGGCCGTTCCTTCCACGGCGACGTAAATCCCTTGCGAGAAGAGACCTGCTTCTGACGAAAATCCGAGCGCAACTTTCGGATTTCGCTGGATATCCGACACGGTACGGGCCTGTTCATAGGTGAAGTAATACGAGGTGCCATCGTAGGCGACGTCGCCGTTGTTGCTCATCGGACGATTGGCGATTTCGCCATTGTCGGTGTGGGTCGAAAGAATGGCGATGTCGATACCGGCCATGTCCTTTGCGATCTCGGCCAGCGGTTTCTTTGACATGAACTTTCCTCGGTCAGGTTTGAGCAGCGGCGGCTTCGGGGCAACGCGCCCCACGCGCTCTTTGCTTCCAAAAATGAAACCGCCCCCGGACACAGCCGGAGGCGGTATGAAATCAGATCGGATTAGTGGCCGGTGCCCGGCTTCGTGGTCTTCGGGGGCTTGCCGTCTTCCATGCGGCCCTCGTTGCGAAGATCGCGTCCCTCTTGCGCCTTGCGCTGGCTCTCGGGATCCTTGCCGTGCTCGTTCATCTCTTCCTTGACGTAGCCGGCGCCTTCCTTGATCTTGCCTTCAACGCTCATGATGTTCTCCTTACCATATAGGAGACAACGCGCTGGCCGGTTGACCGTTCCGGAAGTAGGGACCGACGCCGATTGCGCGGAACCTCCCGGTTCGCGAATGCGGATGATCGGGGTCGGACGTCGCTTGATCGAGCACTTGAATTTCCCGCGGCGCCTGGACTGGGCTCCGGGCGACCGTGACGTTGACCCGTCGGGCAAAACACTGGCAAAACACGATCGTGGCGGAGATCGCGGCGTGAATGCATCGGCGGTGACCGCCGGCACTTCCAGTGGATTGACCTATGACATCTGAGAGCGACGGCATCAACCTCGCAGCCAAGCCGAGCGGAACGGGTTGCGCGGACTGTTCAGCGGCAGGCGGGTGGTGGTTTCATCTCCGCAGATGTACCGAATGCGGCCACATCGGCTGCTGCGATGCGTCACCCAACCAGCACGCGTCGAAGCATAACGCGGCGACAGGTCACCCGATCATCACGAGCTTCGAGCCGGGCGAGCGATGGTTTTACGACTATCGGACGGGAGAGGCTTTCGTCGGCCCGAAGCTTCAGGACCCTCAATCCCATCCGTCGGATCAGCCGGTGCCGGGGCCGGCTGGGGCCGTGCCTTCAGACTGGCAAACACGGCTCCACGACTAGGCAGCAGCTCGAGCCACTGGCTGAGCATCGACGACCTGCCGACCGACAGCATGGCCCCGCCACGCCGGTGATCTGGCGTGCAGTATTGTTTCCAGGGGGAAGCAAGCATCCTACGGGGGCGGTGATCAACGACGAAGTCAGAGTGCAAAATAGACCGTCATCGCCGTCACGATCAGGCCCAGCACCACGGCGAGTACCAGTTCGGCCTTGATGCCGGCGGCGGAATGGGGTTGTGCGTCGTCGATCATTCGGCCGATCCTGATGAAGCGAATGAGCGAAATCACGATGATGGCGATCCCGATCAGGATCAGCGCCAAGCCGTCATAGTGACTGAACGCGCCCGTGAAGCGATCGAATTGCAGTCGAGACCCGATGTCCGTCCTGCTGGCTTCGGCGATGGTTCGGACGAAGAGGTTGAATTTCTCGACGACAAAGCCAAACGCGATGATCGCGATGCCCGTCCTGACCCAGGCGAGAAAAGTCCGCTCGTTTGCTGCGTGGTCGGAGTATCTCTCGATCATCGAACCTCTCGGGATGTTGTCGACGGGTTCCGCTGCGCTCTGCTCACTCCTACGGCTGCCCCCTAAAACTGATACCGCCGCAAGCCGCCATCCACCGGGATCACCGTCCCCGTGATGTAGCGCGCCACCGGTGAGGCCAGGAACACCGCGAGTGCCGCCAGATCTTCCGGCTCGCCCCAATAGCCCACGGGGATTTCCTCTTCCGCAAAGCGCTCGCGATAATCGGGCGCGTAGTTGCGGCGGATCTGCTCGCTCATGATGCGGCCGGGCGGGATGCAGTTGATGGTGATGCCGTGCTCGCCGATCTCGCGCGACAGGCCCTTGGCCCAGGCGTGGACCGCTGCCTTGGCGGCGAAGGCGGCGTTGAGGCCTTCGGGTTCGGACTTGCCGGTGATGTTGACGATGCGGCCCCATTTGCGCTCGATCATCTGCGGCAGAACCGCATGCGCGATGCGGCGATAGCTGGTGAAGTTCAGCGCGATCGCCTCGTCCCATTTGCTGTCGGGCGCATCGACCGGCAGCGGGCGGCTGCCGCCGGCATTGTTGACGAGGATGTCGACATGGCCGAGCTCCTTCGATGCAAAGGCTGCGATCCTCTCCGCCGCGTCCTTGGCCATCACGTCCTGCTCGAACGGCGTGATCAGCCCGGAGCCTTCCTCCCTCACCAGCTCGGCGAGAAGATCGGTGCGCCGCGCGACGCCGACGACGCGCACGCCCTCGGCGGCGAGACCCTTGGCGATGGCGCGGCCGATGCCGATGCTCGCGCCGGTGACGACAGCGGTTTTCGATTTGAGCCCGAGGTCCATGGTCGCACGCTCTTTTGTCCGGTTCTTGCTTGTTGCTGTTCGTTTCCTGCCCGTCCCGCGAGCCTTGCGAATTGCCTGAGCGGGACGAGCAGTGGTAACCAAGAGCGCCGTTGAAGGAAACTGAAAAAGAAAAAGGCGTTGAACGATGGTCTGGGATCCGCAGCAATATCTGAAATTCTCAGGCCACCGGCTGCGGCCCGCCGTGGACCTCCTGATGCGGATTCCGGATTTTGGTCCGCGCGAGATCGCCGACCTCGGCGCCGGTGCCGGCAACGTGACGAAACTGATCAAGGGGCGTTGGCCGGAGGCGAACGTGACCGGCGTCGAGGGCTCGGCCGAAATGGTTGCCGCCGGCCGCAAGGCTGCGCCCGATGTGGTATGGTCGCACGAGGATCTCGGCGATTGGCGTCCCGCCAGTCAGTACGACTTGATCTATTCCAATGCCGCACTGCACTGGTTGCCCAATCATGCGGCATTGTTTCCGTCGGTCATGGAGCAAGTGAAGCCCGGCGGCATGCTCGCGGTGCAGATGCCGCGCAACTTTCTGGCGCCCTCCCATGTGCTGATCGGCGAGACCGCGCTCGATGGTCCGTGGCGGTCCAAGGTCGAGCATCTCGTCACGCCGCCGCCGGTCGAGGCGCCCGCCTTCTATCACGATCTGCTTGCGCCGATGTCTGACGACATCGACATCTGGGAGACCGAATATCTGCAGGTGCTCGAAGGCGAGAACCCCGTCAAGGAATGGACCAAGGGGACCTGGCTGACGCGCTACCTCGACGTGCTCGCAGGCGAGGAGAAGATCGCATTCGAAGCCGCCTATGGCGCGCGGGTTGCGAAGGCCTATCCGAAGAATGCGGCGGGGCAGACCCTGTTTCCGTTCCGTCGCCTGTTCATGGTCGCCCGGCGCAAGAGCTGATGCCTTGCCGCGATGCGACATAACGCTCTTTCGGTCGTAGGGTGCGGATCGCGGGTTGCCTAGACCGCTTCCGTCAAGATAGCTTGGCTGCGGCAAATTGGGCTTAGGTCTAGTTGTTCGGCATATGGATTGCTGCCACTACTGACCTGCAAAACAAAAAGAACCCGATTTCGAGGTTGTTGGGGAGGTCTTCATGCGCAAACTGCTTCTCGCGGTCGCGGCCGCCGCGCTGGTTCTGGCCCCTGCCGTCGGGCAGGCGCAAACTCCGATCATCATCAAATTCAGCCACGTCGTCGCCAACGACACCCCGAAAGGGAAGGGTGCGTTGAAGTTCAAGGAACTCGCCGAGAAATACACCGACGGCAAGGTCAAGGTCGAGATCTACCCGAACTCCACGCTCTACAAGGACAAGGAGGAGATCGAGGCGCTGCAGCTCGGCTCCGTGCAGATGCTTGCGCCCTCGACCGCCAAATTCGCGCCGCTCGGCATCAAGGAGTTCGAGGCGCTCGACCTGCCCTGGCTTTTCAAGGACGACCAGACCTATTCCAACGCGATGAAGGGCACGGTCGGCAAGTGGCTGTTCCAGAAGCTCGAGTCCAAGGGGATCACGGGGCTCGCCTATTGGGACAATGGCTTCCATATGCTCTCCGCCAACCGTCCTCTGGTCAAGCCGACCGATTTCCAGGGCCTGAAGGTCCGCATCTCCGGATCGAAGGTCGCGGACCAGTATTTCCGCCTGCTCGGGACGATCCCGCAAATCATGGCTTTCTCTGAAGTCTACCAGGCGCTACAGACCGGCGTGGTGGACGGCTGCGAGAACACCGCATCCAACTATCTGACGCAGAAATTCTACGAGGTGCAGAAGGACATCACCGTGTCCTATCACGCGCATCTGCAATATGCCGTCATCGTCAATTCGAAATTCTGGTCGGGGCTGCCGCCCGATATCCGCACCCAGCTCGATAAGGCGATGGCGGATGCGACGGACTACACCAACTCGATTGCGCGCCAGGAGAACGAGGACGCGCTGGCCGAGATCAAGAAGACCGGCAAGACGACTCTGCATTACCTCACCGACGCCGATCGCAAGGCCTGGCAGGAGGCGATGCAACCGACTTATAAATGGGCAAAGGGCCGAGTCGGGCAGGAGGTGCTCGATCTCGTCGCCAAGGAACTCGACGTCAAGATGAACTGACGGCCGCGCTCTACGAGAACAATAGCAACGGTCGGGGGTGATCGCACTCCCGGCCGTTTCGCTCTTGAATGGACGAGCCAATGCTGGGGGGACGAAGTTGCTGCGTGTGCTGAATCGTGTGCTCAATCATCTCGAGGAATGGCTGATCGCGACGATGATCGCGGCTGCGACGTCGCTCATCTTCGTCGCCGTGCTGCACCGCTACGGCGCCGGGCTGTCGATCGACATCGCCAAATGGGCGGAAGCCCGCAACCTGACCTTCCTCGCAGTTCCCATGCGAGCCGCGTTCGTCTGGCTCGCGGCGCTCGACCTGTCCTGGGCGCAGGAACTCTGCATCTACATGTTCATCTGGATGGCGAAGTTCGGCGCCGCCTATGGCGTGCGGACCGGCATCCATGTCGGCGTCGACGTGCTGGTCAATATCCTGCCCGGCGGATCGCGCCGGCGCGTCATCACCTTCGGCTTGCTGTGCGGCGCGCTTTTCACCGCCATCGTCGCTTATTTCGGTGCCGCTTTCGTCGGCCAGATGTGGCAGGCCGGCCAGCAGTCGAACGATCTCGAGGCGCCGATGTGGATGGTGTACCTCACCATTCCGATTGGCTCCGGCTTGATGTGCTTCCGCTTCCTGCAGGTCGCCTGGTCGTTCTACCGGACCGGCGAGCTGCCGCATCACGACATGGCCGGCGTCGAAGGCGTCGAGGTGGATCCGGTGCATCCTGCCCCGGTCACGCCCACCCAGGTCGTCCGGGACGAGCGCAGCCCGCTCGGCTGGATCCTGATGCTGCTGCCGGTGCTGATCGTCGCCTTGTGCTTCGCTCATGCGGCTCACGTCATCACGCTGCCGCAGGGCCTGCGTGTCGTCATCGTGTTCGCGTTGCTGCTGTCGTTGATGCTGACGGGCATGCCGATTTCGATCGCGCTGGGCCTCACCGTGCTCAGCTTCATGTTCACGCTGACCGACGTGCGGACGGAATCGGTGGCGCTGAAGCTGTTCACCGGCATCGAGAATTTCGAGATCATGGCGATCCCGTTCTTCATCCTCGCCGGCAACTTCCTGACCCATGGCGGCGTGGCGCGGCGGATGATCGATTTCGCTACCTCGCTGGTCGGCCATTGGTACGGCGGTCTGGCGCTGTCGGGCGTGGTCGCCTGCGCGCTGTTCGCCGCGATCTCCGGCTCCTCGCCGGCGACCGTGGTGGCGATCGGTTCGGTGATCCTGCCCGCCATGGTCGCGCAAGGCTTCCCGAAGCGGTTCGGCGCCGGCGTGATCACGACGTCGGGCTCGCTCGGCATCCTCATCCCGCCGTCGATCCCGATGGTTCTCTACGCCGTCTCCACCAACAGCTCGGTCGGCAAGCTGTTCATCGCCGGCATCATACCGGGACTCGTGCTCGCGTTCCTGCTCGGAGCCACGACGTTCTATCGCGCCTGGCGCAACGACTATCCGCGGATGCCGAAGGCGACGTTCATGCAGCGCTTCGATGCGTTCCGCAAGTCGATCTGGGGCATCCTGCTGATCGTGATCGTGATCGGCGGCATCTACAGCGGGCTGTTCACGCCGACCGAGGCTGCCGCCGTCAGCGCGGTCTATGCCTTCATCGTCGCGGTGTTCATCTACAAGGATCTCAAGCTGCGGGACGTGCCGCGGGTGCTGCTGTCGTCGGCGAACCTTTCGGCGATGCTGCTCTACATCATCACCAACGCCGTGCTGTTCTCGTTCCTGATGACCTACGAGAACGTTCCGCAAGCGCTCGCGCAATGGATGATCGACCAGGGCTTGGGATGGATCGGCTTCCTGCTGCTCGTCAATCTCCTGCTGCTGGTGGCGGGCAACGTGATGGAGCCGTCCTCGATCATCCTGATCATGGCCCCGATCCTGTTTCCGGTCGCGGTCAAGCTCGGCATCGACCCCATTCATTTCGGCATCCTGATGACGGTCAACATGGAGGTCGGCCTCTGCCATCCGCCTGTCGGCCTCAATCTCTACGTCGCCTCGGGCATCGCCAAGATGGGCATCACCGAGCTCACGGTCGCGGTGTGGCCATGGTTGCTGACGATGCTGGGATTCCTGGTGGTGGTGACCTACTGGCCGGGCCTGTCGTTGTGGCTGCCGAGGCTGCTCGGGATGTGATGCGGGCCAGCGATCACGCATGGCTAACGCGCGGTTAACCCGCGCGCTACAATGCCAGCGTGGTGCGATGCACCCATTTTTACGGATATGAGATACGACCATGCCAGTGGATGGGAGCTGGCATGTTCTTCGACAGAATGGAATCCGGACGGGCGTCGATTTCCGACGCCGTCTATCTGGAAGTCATCGGGGGCCTGCACGGCACCACGATGCCGAACATTCTCGCGGCCGCCTGCCTCGCAATGGTCGGCGCGATCACGACCTACGAGACCGGAGACATGGCGACGGCGATCCTGACGGTCGCCGGTGTCGTGGTGGCGATCGTCCGTCTGTTCGAAATTCTTGCTTTCCGTCGTCGTCTCGCGCGTTCACCGCAACTCGATCGGGCCGAGGCCACGGCCTGGGAGCGGCGTTATATTGCCGGCACCGTCGCGACGGCCTTGGTGCTTGGCGTGTTCGCCGCGCGCAGCATCATGCTCGGTGACGCGCTCTGCTCCGTGATGGCGATCGGGATCGGTTTCGGCTTCGGTGCCGGCGTGGTGGCGCGGCTGGCGCTGCGCCCCGTCGCGGCGCTGCTCGATCTGGTCGCGATCGCCGGGCCGACCGCGATCGTCACCTTCATGCAGCCGGATCTTCGCCACGTCGGCCTCGGGCTGCTCATTCTGATGTACGTGGTCGCGAGTTTCGAGATGGTGCGATTGAGCTTCAACGCCTCGATCAGCCAGATCACGCTGAAGCGGAAATTCGAGCAACTCGCGCGCTCGGATTCGATGACGGGCGTATCCAACCGCTCGGTGCTGGCTGCGGACCTGCCCCGGATGTTGTCAGCCGGGATGGTCGCGGTCCATACGCTCGATCTCGACCGCTTCAAGGAGGCCAATGACCGGTTCGGCCATCCCGCCGGTGACGCGTTGCTGAAGCAGGTCGCCGGGCGGCTCAAGGCGCTTGTCACGCAGGACGATTTGTTGATCCGCATGGGCGGCGACGAATTCGTCCTGGTGCAGGGCGCGGCAACTGATGCGGAGGCGATGGCGCAACACATCGTGCAGTCGATCAGCGCACCCTACGACGTCGACGGACAGGTGATCGAGCTCGGCGTCAGCGTCGGTGTCGCCGTCGCGCCGGACGACGGACGCACCGCGGAAGCGCTGCTGTCGCGCTCCGACAAGGCGCTGTACCGGGCCAAGCAAAATCGCGGCGGCTATGTGCTGGCGCGGGAATTGCGGGCGGCGGAAGCGGCTGTTGCAACGGCGGTCGCGGAAGGACTGGCCGCGCACGCGGCATAGACGGTGCCACCTTCTCCCACGAGGGGAAGGGGACGAGCAGACATCCACCGTCCTCTCGCCGCCTCCGGTGATGGCATTCGACCGCGAGATGCGGTTAGATGCCGCTCAACGGGCCGGGAGGAAAACATGACCGACAGCAGCAATGAGCCGAAGGACGCGAGCGCGTCCGTCATCGCGCAGCAGGCGGCGATGCTGAGCGCGCTGCCGTTTTCCGACACGCGGGATTTCGACGACGCCGCGCGCGGCTTCCTCGGCACGATCGACAATGCGGCGGTCACGACCCCGCAGGGGCGGACGGTCTGGAGCCTCGAGCCTTACGGCTTCCTGTCAACTGAAGAGGCCCCGCCGACGGTCAATCCGAGCCTGTGGCGGCAGTCGCGGCTCAACATGCAGCACGGCCT
Source organism: Bradyrhizobium sp. SZCCT0148 (assembly GCF_018129985.1). Lineage (GTDB taxonomy): Bacteria > Pseudomonadota > Alphaproteobacteria > Rhizobiales > Xanthobacteraceae > Bradyrhizobium > Bradyrhizobium japonicum_H. The sequence goes on along the minus strand of NZ_JAFCKT010000006.1, from coordinate 179,863 downwards.
GTTCGAGGTCGTGCCTGGTGTCTACCAGGTGCGCGGGCTCGACATCGCCAACATGACGCTGATCGAGGGGGATAGCGGCGTCATCGTCGTCGACACCCTGACCTCGATCGAGGGCGCGCGGGCCGCGCTCGATCTCTATTTCAAGCATCGCGGCCCGAAGCCGGTCGCGGCCGTCATCTTCACGCACACCCACACCGACCATTGGGGCGGGGCGCGCGGCGTGCTGGAGGAGGATGCGCTGGCCACTGCCCGCGTGCCGATCATCGCGCCGAACCTGTTCATGGAGCATGCGATCTCCGAGAACATCATCGCAGGTTCCGCGATGCTGCGCCGTGCCCAGTACCAGTTCGGGCCGCTGCTCGCCAAGGGCGCGCGGGGGCAGGTCGATTGCGGGCTCGGCAAGTCGATGGCGGCAGGATCGGTTGCACTGCTGCGCCCGACCGATTTGATCATGGCGACCGGCGACAGGCGCGTCATCGACGGCGTCGAGTTCGAATTCCAGATGGCGCCGAACAGCGAAGCGCCCGCGGAGATGCACTTCTTCATCCCGCGCTACAAGGTGCTGAACCTCGCCGAGAACTGCACGCACAATTTCCACAATCTGTTGCCGTTTTCGTGCGGATTTCGACAAGGGTGAGTTCCGCTTCGTCGCCCAAGCGCTTGGCCATCTCGTCTTCGCCGAACCTGATCACGCGGCGGCGCGTGCTCTGCTGGCCGACACGCTGGAGCAGCTCGGCTACGCCGCCGAAAGCGCGACCTGGCGCAACGCCTATCTGTTCGGCGCGCAGGAATTGCGCCAGGGCATGCCGAAAGTGCCGGCACGCCCGCCTATGCCGCGGGAAACGCTGGCTGCGCTACGCACCGGGCAGCTCTGGGACGTGCTCGGCATCCGCCTCAACGGTCCGAAGGCGGACGGAAAGCGCATCGTGCTGAACTGGAAGTTCTCGGACACCGGCGAGACCTTCGTGCTCAATCTGGAGAACTGTGCGCTCACCTATACCGAGGGTGTGCAGGCGGAGGTCGCCGATGCCAGCTTCACGCTGGCGCGCTCCACGCTCGACGAGGTGATCGCCAAGCTGACTAGCTTTCCGGAGGCGGTCGCGGCCGGCAAGGTCAAGCTCGCGGGCAATCCGATGAAGCTCGCCGAGCTGATGGGCCTGATGGACGAGTTTCCACGGATGTTCGAGATCGTGGAGCCGAAGCGGGCGATGGTGAGGTAGACACGTCTCTGCGCTGCAACGCCAAGGACGTTGCAGCGCATCGGGACACTAAAGTCGCGGAGACGACTTACTCTGCGCTGCTCACCAGCTTGATCCGCGGCGCCTTCTCCTCGGCGAGGCGGCGGTAGGCCGCGAGATAGTCCAGCGCCATGCGCCGCGCGGTGAAGCGCGTCTCGAACTGCTTGCGGATGGCGGCACGGTCGAGTTGCGCGAGGCGGCCGACGACACCGGCCGCGCTGAGCACGTCCTCGACGATGAAGCCGGTCAGCCCGTCGTCGATGATCTCGGGCACCGAGCCTCGGTTGAAGGCAACGACCGGCGTGCCGCAGGCCATGGCTTCGATCATCACGAGGCCGAACGGCTCCGGCCAGTCGATCGGCAGCAGAAGGCCAAGCGCACCGCTGAGGAATTCCGACTTCTCGTGGTCACCGATCTCCCCGATGAAATCCACCAGCGGATTGTTCTCGATCATCGGCCAGATCAGCTCGTCGTAGTAATCCTGATCGGCACGATCGACCTTGGCCGCGATTTTCAGCGGAATGCCGCAATGGGTCGCGATCTTGATGGCGCGGTCGACACCCTTCTCAGGCGCGATGCGGCCAAGCACGGCGAGGTATTCCTGCTTCGCCGGCTTCGGCGTCAGCAAATTCTCCGGCAGGCCGTGATGGATCGTCTGCACCCAGTTCGCCTGCGGCACCGGCCGCCGCTGCGCGTTGGATATCGAGATGACGGGCATCTTGGAGAAGGTGTTGAAGACCGGCTGATGCTCCGGGAGGTCGAGCCGGCCATGCAGCGTGGTCAGGAAGGGCGTCGGCTGCCGGTGAAATAACGACCAGGGATAATAGTCGAGATGGAAGTGGAGGAAGTCGAACTCCTCGTCGTCACATTTCTGCCGCACGCGCTCGAGCAACACCATGTGGAGCGCGTTGGGATCACGCACGGAACCGTCGAGCCGAAGCGCTCTCGGCCACAGCGCATCCAGCTTGGCCGATGTCTGCGAGTCGCCACTGGCGAACAGCGTTACATCGTGCCCGAGCTCCACCAACTCTTCCGTCAACCAATGCACCACCCGCTCGGTGCCGCCATATAGCTTGGGTGGAACAGCCTCCGTCAACGGAGCTACCTGCGCAATGCGCATCTCACCATCTCCTCTGTGCGATCATGATCGTAGAAGCCCCGCCCATGTTTCGGCACCGGCATGCCAAGTTGGGAACGTTCTCGCATTTGCGAAGTTCCTTTCCCCGAACGTTACTTCTTCGACACACTGCAGCGTGGTCGCGATGATGCCATCACCTCTTCTCACATCGTCCTCATCCGCGTGTCGTGATCGCGCTGCCCGGGAACCGCGGCGAAGCGGTCGATGTTCAGTCGGCTAATACAAAAAACTCAAATCAGCAGAACGGGGCGATAGCCTATGGATCATCTTTCTGGATACGCGCGCAGGCCATTTGCCTTTGTCTTGCGCTATCTTCGGATGCGAATGGCATCGCACCTGGTGATCCTGACCGCGGTCGTTGCAGCGGTTGCCTGCTCCGTAGGCACACAGTACGGGGTCAAATCCCTCGTCGACGCCCTGTCCGCGGGACCCTCGCAAGGCGGCGGCGTATGGCTGGCATTCATTCTGCTCATGTCGCTGATCGCTGCCGACAATTTCCTGTGGCGCATCGCGAGCTGGACGGCAAGCTTCACCTTCGTTCGTGTCACGGGTGATTTACGGCGTGACATATTTCGTCATCTGACCGGGCACGCGCCGAGCTATTTCTCGGACCGGATGCCGGGCATGCTGACGAGCCGCATCACGGCGACGTCGAACGCAGTGTTCACGGTCGAGAACATGTTCGTCTGGAATGTGTTGCCGCCCTGCATCGCCACAATTGCGGCAATCGCCTTGATTGGAACCGTCAGTCCTTACATGGCGCTCGGCCTGGTCGTGATCGCCGGTGGCATGGTACTCGCGATGTTCCATCTTGCCGCCGCTGGCAAGCCGCTGCATGACGACTTCGCCGACAAGGCCGCCGTGGTCGACGGTGAGATGATCGACGTCATCAGCAACATGCCTTTGGTGCGGGCCTTCTGCGGCATCGGCCACGAGCACGAACGGTTCGATGCGACGGTGAACCGGGAGTTGACCGCGCGGAGTCGCAGTCTGCGTTATCTCGAGAAGTTGCGGTTGCTGCATGCCGCTGTGACCGTGGTTTTGACGGTCGCGTTGATGGCCTGGGCCGTCACGCTCTGGCAGAGGGGCGAGGCGACGACCGGCGATGTCGTGCTGGTCTGCACACTCGGCATCTCCATTCTCAGCGCCACCCGCGACCTCGCGGTGGCTCTGGTGGACGTCACCCAGCACGTCGCGCGTCTGACGGAGGCGATTGCCACGTTGCTGGTGCCGCACGAGCTGCGCGATCATCCGGACGCCGAGCCGCTGGTGAAGAGCGGCGCGGCGATCGCGTTCAACAACGTCAGCTTCGGCTATCCCGGCGGCGACAAGATCTTCGAGCGCTTCAGCCTGCGGCTGCAGCCCGGCCAACGCGTCGGCCTTGTCGGGCAATCAGGCGGCGGCAAGTCCACGCTGTTCACGCTGCTGCAGCGCTTCTACGATACGGACGAAGGCAACATCACCATCGACGGCCAGGACATTTCGAAGGTCACGCAACTCAGCCTGCGCGAGGCGATCTCCGTCGTGCCGCAGGACATTTCCCTGTTTCACCGCTCCATTCGCGAGAACATCCGCTATGGGCGGCCGAACGCGACCGACGACGAGGTGCTGCGGGCCGCCATCGCGGCGCGCTGCGATTTCATCGATGGCCTGCCCGGAGGTCTGGACACCATGGTCGGCGATCGTGGGGTCAAGATGTCCGGCGGCCAGCGCCAGCGCATCGCGATCGCGCGCGCCTTCCTGAAGGATGCGCCGATCCTGCTGCTGGACGAGGCGACGGCGGCGCTCGACAGCGAATCCGAGGAGGCCATCCGCGAGGCGCTGTCGCGCCTGATGCGCGGCCGCACCGTGATCGCGATCGCCCACCGGCTGGCGACGCTGCGCAATTTCGACCGCGTGGTGGTGCTGAGAAATGGCAAGATCATCGAAGACGGCTCGCCCGAGCGTCTGATGCAAGGCCATGGGCCCTATCGTGAACTGGTCACGCAGGAAATGAGCCGGCTCGCGCAGGCCGCAGCGTAAACCTACAGTCGCGTTGTCGAGTCAGTTGCGTCTTGAACCAAGCGCAGGGGATCAGCTCATGTCGGCCGAAGCCGTAACTCACCTCGTCTCCGTCACGCGAACCTCGGAGCAGGTCGCGGAGCAGCCTTTCTATATCCCGATGACCGGGCCGTCGGCCCGGCCGCGGCGCTCCCTCAAGCACGACGACATGTTCATCGTGCTCGACAGCCATGGCGACATCGGTGCCTCGGCCGGAGGGCCGGACGGCCTGTTTCACTACGATACCCGCTATCTGGCGCGGCTGGAGCTGGTGCTCGACGATCTCCAGCCGCTGCTGCTGGGCTCCAACCTGCGCGACGACAACTCGGCGTTGACGGTCGACCTCACCAATCCCGACATCTACCGCCAGGACCGCCTCGTCCTTCAGAAGGACTTGCTGCACATCGTGCGCACGATCTTCCTGTGGCGCGGCACGGCCTATCAGCGCATCGGGGTCCAGAACCATGGCGATGCGCTGGCCAGTTTCGAGTTGACGCTGAAGTTCGACAACGACTTTGCCGATCTGTTCGAGGTCCGCGGCGAACGCCGCCCGCGCCGCGGCACCGGCACGGGCAAATTGCTCGGTCCGACCGACGTGCTGTTCGAATATCGCGGCCTCGACGACACCGAGCGCACCACGGGTCTGCATTTCGATCCCCGCCCGACGCGGCTGTCGGTCAATGCCGCAACCTGGCAACTCGAGCTGGGCCCGCATGAATCCAAGTCGCTGTTCGTGGCCGTGTCCTGCAACCGTCCGATCTCCGAAAAGCCCGCACGGTTCTTCCGCGGCCTGCTCGCTCACCGCCGCGAGATGCGGCAGTCGACGATGGGGGCGGCGAGCGTCGAGACCTCGAATAACATCTTCAACGAGGTGCTGTGCCAGGCCATGGCCGACCTCAACATGCTGATGACGGAGACGCCGCAGGGGCGATATCCGTACGCCGGCATCCCCTGGTATTCGACGACGTTCGGCCGCGACGGCCTGATCACCGCGCTGCAGATGCTGTGGGTCGATCCGCGCGTCGCCAAGGGCGTCTTGCGCCGGCTTGCGTATTTCCAGGCCAAGGCGGTGGATCCGCTCGCGGATGCCGCGCCCGGCAAGATCCTGCATGAGATGCGCGGCGGCGAGATGGCGGCGCTGCGCGAGGTACCGTTCGCGCAATATTACGGCAGCGTCGATTCGACCGCGCTGTTCGTGCTGCTCGCCGGAAGCTATTTCGAACGGACCGGCGACGAGAAGACCCTGACCGAGCTGTGGCCAGCAATCGAGGCGGCGCTGGCCTGGATCGACGGCCCGGGCGATCCAGACCAGGACGGCTTCGTCGAATACCAGCGCGCGACCGAGAAGGGGCTTGCAAACCAGGGATGGAAGGATTCCTACGATGCGATCTTCCATGCCGACGGCCAGCTTGCCGAAGGATATATCGCGCTCGCGGAAGTCCAGGGTTACGTCTATGCCGCGAAGCTGCTCGCCGCGCGTTGCGCGCTGCGGCTCGGCAAGCCGGAGCTTGCACGCAAGCTGGAGGCCGAAGCCAGGGCACTGGCCGAACGGTTCGAGAAAGCGTTCTGGTGCGAGGAGCTCGGCACCTACGCGCTCGCCCTCGACGGCAAGAAACGGCCTTGCAAGGTGCGGACCTCGAACGCCGGCCAGCTGCTGTTCAGCGGCATGATCCGCGAGGACCGTGCCCGCCTCGTCGCCGCGGATCTGATGGGGCCGCATTTTTTCTCTGGTTGGGGCATCCGGACCGTCGCGCGAGGCGAAGTGCGGTACAACCCGATGTCCTATCATGACGGGTCGATCTGGCCGCACGACAATGCGCTGATCGCGCTCGGGCTCGCGCGCTACGGTCTCAAGCATTCCGTCGCGCATGTCTTCAAGGGGCTATTCGAGGCCGCCACCTACATGGACCTGCGCCGGTTGCCCGAATTGTTCTGCGGCTTCCGGCGGGAGAAGCGCCGCGGCCCGACGCTCTATCCGGTGGCCTGCGCGCCGCAGGCCTGGGCCAGTGCGACGCCGTTCACGCTGCTGGAGGCGGCGCTCGGCATCGAATTCGACGTGGCGCGCAGCGAGATCCGTCTGCGCAATCCGCATCTGCCGGCGTTCCTCAACGAGGTGATCCTGCGCGACCTGCGCCTCGGCGAATCCAGCGTCGATCTTCGTGTCAGCCGCCACGGCGACGACGTCGCGCTGGAAGTCTTGCGTACGCGCGGCCGGATCCAGGTCTCGATCGTGCTGGCGCGCTAGCCGCGCGCAGGGAGAGTGTCATGCGTGCGATCGGAGCGTTGATCCTTGGCGTAGCCATCGTCACGGGCCTGGCGGTGGCGACGTCGCGCGCCGCGGATGAACCGCCTGCAGGGCAGAGCGAGGCGAAAGCGCCGGCGGCGCCGTCGCCGAGCTCCGCCGTCCCGGTCACGCCGAAGGATGCTGCGCCGCCGCCGTCGGTGACCATCATCGGGGCCAGCGAGGCCCACGGGGTGCTCGGCCGCGACGTGCGCAGCGCGGCCGGCGAGGACATGGGCAGGATCGTCGATGTCGTCGTGGACCGGAGCGGCCACGTCCGCGCCGCGGCGATCGATTTCGGCGGGTTTCTTGGCGTCGGCAGCCGCAAGATCGTGGTGGATTGGAACGCATTGCGCTTCGGCAAGATTGCCAACAAGAAGGACAGCATCACGCTGGAATTGACCAAGGCGCAGGTCGCAGCCGCGCCGGAATACAAGGAAGACGCGCCGATCGTCGTGCTCGGCGCGTCCGGCAGCCTTCAACCGCTGCAAGCGATCCAGTGAGGTGCGGGGAGGGCTGACCGCCTGTGCTGTTGTCGAGGAAGCCGACCCATGCCGATCGCGACGGCCGTTCCGAGCAGGTGAGCATCGCCGCGCCGTCGGCCGCGCGCATTCCTGCGCCGTCGCGCCAGAGCCTGCGCGGCCTCGACTGGTTCATCTTCTTTCTCGCCGACGTCCAGACCGGATTCGGTCCCTTCATTGCGGTCTATCTGACGACCCAGAAATGGACCCAGGTCGAGATCGGGCTGGTCCTGTCGATCGGCGGCATCGTCGCGTTGATCGGGCAGATGCCGGGTGGAGCGATCATCGACGCCGCGAAATCGGAGCGGCTCGTCGCGGGCCTCGCCATTGCAGCCATTGGCTGCTGTGCACTCGCTTATGCCGCGATGCCGATCTTCCCGGTCGTGGTGGCCGCGGCCGCCTTGCATGCGGCGGCGAGCTGCGTACTGGGGCCGGCGATTGCGGCGATCAGCCTTGGCCTGGTCGGGCCGTTCGCGATCGGCGAGCGGCTCGGACGCAACGCGCGTTTTGCCTCACTCGGGAGCGGCGTGGCCGCGGCGGTGATGGGCACCGTCGGCTATCTGCTGTCGAGCCGCGCCGTGTTCCTGGTCACCTTCCTGCTCGCGATTCCGACCCTGATCGCTCTCTCCCGCATCCGCGAGCAGGAGGTCGACATTGCCCGCTGTCATGGTGAGATGCCGCGCGAAGCGGCCGACCGTGGTGACACCAATATCTGGCACCTGATCCGGCAACGGCCTCTCATCGTGTTCGCCCTGAGCGTGCTGCTGCTGCAGCTCGCCAATGCCGCGATGATGCCGCTGATCGCGAGCGCGGTGACGGCGCGGTCCGCCCAATGGGCGACAGTGCTCGTCGCCTTTTGCATCGTCGTTCCGCAAGCGATCGTGGCGCTGCTGTCGCCGACAGTCGGGCGCAAGGCGCAGGCGTGGGGTCGGCGGCCGTTGCTTCTGGTCGGCTTCGGTGCGCTGATGATTCGGGGCCTGCTGTTTGCGACCGTGCGCGATCCCTATCTGTTGGTCGCGGTGCAGGTGTTCGACGGCATTACCGCGGCAGTGTTCGCAGTGATGATTCCCTTGATCGTGGCCGACGTCGCCTTCGGCAGCGGGCACTTCAACCTTGCGCAGGGCATCGTCGGCACCGCAACCGGCATCGGTGCATCGCTGAGCACCGCTCTTGGCGGCTATGTCAGCGACAAGTTCGGCAATGCCACAGCGTTCATCGGGCTTTCCGGTGTCGCCGCGACCGGACTCCTGCTGATTCTTTTCGTGATGCCGGAGACGCGACGCAAGGCATGATTCGCCAGTCAAAGAAAATGGCCGGCCGAAACGCGTTCGGCCGGCCAAGTGGTTAGGGAGGAGAGAGACTAGCGAAGATCAGGCGTCGAGATGCTGCAGGCGCTGGCGGTTGCGCAGCACGATCTGGCGGGCGCCGGAGAAACCGAGAATGCCCTGGGCGTGAAGCTGCGACAGCGCGCGCGACACGGTTTCAAGGGTGAGGCCGAGATAGTCGCCGATGTCGCGGCGGCACATCGGCAGCGCCATCATGCCGGCAACAGCGAGGCGGCGGTCCATTTCGAGCAGGAAGGTCGCGACCCGTTCCATTGCAGTCTTGCGGCCCAGCAGCAGCATGTGGTCTTCGGCATGGCGGAGCTCGGAGGCGGTCATCGCCCAGAGCTTCCGGGCGACCTGGACGTCGGTGCCTGCGGCCTTCTCGAGGCTGGCGCGCTTCACGAGGCGCACCGTTGTGTCGATGATGGCTTCGGCGGCAAGGCGGTGAGCGGGACCGGATTCGAGGCCGAACACGTCACCGGGAAGATGGAAGGCGCCGATCTGGCGGCGGCCGTCGGAGAGGAGTTTGTAGCTGCTCACGGCACCTGAAACGACCTGGTAGACATATTCGGCCGGCTCGTCCTCGCCATAGATTTCCTCGTCCTTGCGGTAGGAGAACTCGGTGGCGACGAGGCCGACATGGCCGGTGATGGCGCCGAACTGGTCGCTGACAGGATGGGCGGGGGCGATTTTGCCAACGATCTGGGTGTTGATCGCCTGGGTGTTGAGGGTCTGGGTGAGCATCTGCGCCATCTCCGTTGTGATGGCGCTTTGGTACGCGGTATCGGGGGCTTCGAAAATTTCGAGCGATATCTTAAGGGGGTCTACCTACGTAGAATCCCGTAGGTCACGCGCGGAGGCGGTCCTGCCGGTCCTGGACGGCGTGGCGGATGCACTTGACCAGGTTTTCCTCAAGAAGCGGCTTCAGAATCACGTGTTTAATGCCCGCCGTCGCAGCCCGGGTCGAGATGTTTTCGTCGGGGTAGCCGGTGATAAGGATCACAGGCGCGTCGCGGTCGGCTTGGCGCAATTGGCCGGCCAGCTCGATGCCATTGATGTCGGGCATCTTATAGTCGATCACGTAGCAGTCCGCGCCGGGCGTACCGCTCGCGTTGAGCAGCGCGGTGCCGCTCCTGAAGGCCCGCACGGCAAAGCCATCGGCCTCCAGCAGGAATCGCAGCGATCCCAGGACGGCAGCATCATCGTCGACCACAAACACGGTGAGTTGTGGGAGGGGCGACGCCTGGGCGCTATGTGAGCTGACCTCGATCATATTGTCTGGCTAGCACGGCGCCGAAAAGGGGCCTTGACCTACCTCAATCGTTGAGCATTCCCGCGCGCATTGCCAGCCGGACCAGCTCCGAAAGGCTGCCCGCCTGCATCTTGGTCATGACGTTGGCCCGGTAGACCTCGATGGTGCGCGGGCTGATGTCGTACTCGCGGGCGATCAGCTTGTTGGACAGGCCCGCGATCAGACCCTCCATCACCTGGCGTTCACGCGGGCTCAAGGAGGCGACGCGCGCAGCGATGTCCTGAGCGACGGCTTCGTTCTTGGCGGCCGGCTCGGCCTGCCGGATCGCGGCTTCGATCATGGCGACCAGGCGGTCGTCCTCGAACGGTTTTTCCAGGAAATCGACGGCCCCGAGCTTCATCGCCTCGACCGCGAGCGGCACGTCGCCGTGGCCGGTCATGATCAGGATCGGGAACGGGCTTTGCTGCGCCTTCATCCGTTTCAGCAGCTCGATTCCATCCATGCCGGGCATGCGCACGTCAGAGACGACGCAGCCGAAGCCGAGGCCGGGCAGGGCATCGAGAAAGGCAAGCGCGTCGTCGAACAGCGTGACCCCGAAACCGGCGGAATCCAGCAGGAAGTTCAGCGAATCGCGCATCGCCGCGTCGTCGTCGATGACGTAGACATGTCCCTTGGTCGTCATGAATCAGCTCTCGTCGGTTGCCGGCAAGGTGAAGCGAAATGTCGCTCCGCCCGCTGCGTTGCTTTCGGCCCACATGCGCCCGCCGTGAGCCTCGATAATCGAGCGGCTAATGGAGAGTCCGACGCCCATGCCGGTGTCTTTGGTGGTGAAGAACGTCTGGAACAGGTTTGGAATGACATCGTCCCGGAAGCCGGCGCCGGTGTCGGAGACCTCCACCTCGATCATGTCGTCGGCGACACGGCTGTTGGCGACGACGAGCTCGCGGCGCGGCGATTTGGCCATCGCCTCCAGCGCGTTGCGGAACAGATTGACCAGCACCTGCTGGATCTGCACGCGATCGGCAAGCACGAGATCGGCGTCGGGATCGAGGCTGAAGCGGAGCTGCACGTTTTGCTCGCGGGCGCCGGCGAGCCCGAGCGCGCCGGCCTCTTCGATCAGCTTGGACAGGCTCTCGACCCGCTTCTCCGACTCGCCGCGGGAAACGAAGTCGCGCAGGCGCCGAATGATCTGGCCGGCGCGCAAGGCCTGCTCCGCCGCACGATCCAGTGCGCTTTCGATCTTCGGGGTGTTGGGGTCGCTGCTGCCGGCAAGGAGGCGCCGCGATCCCTTCATGTAATTGCTGATCGCCGCCAGCGGCTGGTTGAGCTCATGGGCGAGCGCGGAGGCCATTTCGCCCATCGCGGTCAATCGCGAGACGTGGACGAGCTCGGATTGCAATTCCTGGAGCCGGGCCTGGGTCTGCTGGTGTTCGGTAAGGTCGCGGACGAAGCCGGTGAAATAGGGCTCGCCGCCGGATTCCATCTCGCCGATCGACAGATGCATGGGAAAAGTCGTGCCGTCGCGGCGCTTGCCCGTCACGATCCGGCCAATGCCGATGATGTGCGGATCGTTCGTGGTGCGGTAACGGGCGAGGTAGCTGTCGTGGCGGGTGCGATCGGGCTCCGGCATGAGGATGCTGACGTTCTGGCCGATCGCCTCGTGCTCCAACCAGCCGAACAGGCGCTCCGCGGCCGTGCTGAAGAGTTGCATGATGCCGTGACCGTCGATGACGATCATGGCGTCAGGAATGGTCTGGAGGATGGAGCGGAGGTGGGTCTCGCGCGTGCGCAGCGCCTCTTCGACCTGCTTTTCTGCGTCGATGTCGAGGAAGATGCCGCTGAGATGACGAGCGACGCCGGATTCGTCCCGAATGAGTCCGGCCCGGGCTCGGATCCACTGCCCGCTGCCGGAGGCATTCGCAACCTTGAATGATACGTCGAAGCTGCCGCCACTCTCGGACACGCGCTTGATTGCACCCTCGACCCGCTCTCTGTCCGCGGGTTGAAGGCGCGACAGGAACAGATCGTAGCTCGCCGGCTGATCCCGCTCGATGCCGAGCAGCACCCTGGCGGTATCGGACCAATCCAATTCCCTTGTCGCGAGGTCGAGATCCCAGGTGCCGACGCCAAACCCTTCGATCCGAACGCGAAAACGCTCACCCCGACCGTCGTCCTGCAAATGCGTTACGCGGCTCGGCGACAAATGATGCTCCAATCCTGATGGGGCGGCTCCCGGACGCGGTTACCGCTCGCCCAATGTTGCCCAAGGCCGGGCCGGAGGCAAGTTCCGTCGCCCGCCGGTTGACGCCAAGTCGGGTGCCTGCGGCCGCCTTGATCTATCTCATCCCCATGTTCGGGAGCCGGCGTAAATTCTACCAAAGTCTTTGCACTGGAGAATTTCGATGACATACGCGACGGTGATGGTCAGCCTGGCGCTCGACCAGTCCAACGAAGCGCGTCTTCAGGTGGCCGGCGAGCTCGCCGAACGATTCGAGGCTGCTATCGTCGGGGTCGCGGCGGCCCAATTTGCGCCGCCGCTCTATTTCACCGACGGCGTCGAGGCGCAAGCACTGATCGACGAGGGCGAAGCTTCGGTCAGACGGCGGCTGGCCGGCCTCGAAGCGCAATTCCGCGCCGCCACCAAGAACCGCGGCGGACATGCGGAGTGGCGCAGCGCCATGGACTTTCCGGCGCGATTCGCCCTGGCGCAGGCGCGTTGCGCCGACATCGTCGTGAGCGGCGGACAGAGCCCGGCTTTCTCCGACGCGTTCGCGCTTGCCAGCCCCAAGGATCTGGTGATGCAGGCCGGCCGCCCCCTTCTCGTCGTGCCCGACCGGGTCAACTGGCTCGACCTGCGCAGCGTGCTGGTGGCGTGGAAGGACACGCCGGAGGCGCGGCGCGCGGTGGCCGATGCGCTGCCGATGTTGCGTAAGGCGAGGGACGTCACCATCGCCACAATTCCGGAGCGCGACGACGACCGTTCGGTCGTGATGGCCGGCGTCACCGACGTTGTCGCCTGGCTCGCCCGCCATGGCGTCCCCGCGACCGCCCGCATTTGCGAGAGCGCCCGGAACGAAGCCGCCGCCGTGCAATTGGAGAAGGTCGCCGGCGATGTCGATGCCGGCCTGATCGTAGCGGGCGCCTATGGTCATTCGAGGTTTCGTGAACTGATCCTGGGAGGCGTCACTCAGTATCTGGTCACGCAGACCGCCCGCAGCGTGCTGCTGTCGCACTGAAGGCCGGAAGCGAATCGAGGAGGACGCCGTGTACAGATTTCTTGAGCAGACCGTCGACGGCTATATGACGCGCAACGTCAAGGTGGTGCAACGCGACCGTGACTTGCTCGAGCTGAGCGAGATGTTCGAGACCGACGATTTCAACTCCTATCCGGTCGAGGACGACGGGCAGGTGGTCGGTATCGTCACTAAATTCGACATCCTGAAGTGCTTCGCCTTCTCGCCTACTCAGATGCTGCCCCGCTATCACGACCTGATGAGTCGCAAGGTCGGCGACGTGATGACGCCCGAGTTCATCTATGTCAGCCCCGACACGCGGCTGACGCGCGTCCTCCAGATCATGGTTGAGCACCGCATCAGGAGCATCATCGTGCTCGACGGCGCGCAGAAGCTGGTCGGAATCATCGCCCGCGAGGATGTCATCGCGGCGCTCAAGGCGACGGCGCTCGACTGACGCACCGCTCGAGTTCTTGCTTTTCCGCCTCCGTGGTTTCCCGGAGGCGAAGCCTTGCCGCACGCGATGCGTGGCGCAAGGGATTGACATCGCGGCCTGATTTGAACCGCCAACATTAACAGAAATCCACCTGTCTTGATTTCAATCAATTCCCCGCGAGGGTGAATGTGGTTTCTGGCCCCGTGTTCTTTCAGAGAGAATCCGCATGAGCCAGCCCTCCATCTCCAAATCCATGACCATCGGTGAAAGCGGCTTGGCTGTCGTGTTCGCAGTCACCGCCTTCCTCTGCGTGATCGCCTCGGCCAAGGCGCTCGATGCGCCGTTCGCCTTCCACGCCGCGCTCAGCGCGGCGGCGAGCCTGGCCGCGGTGTTCGTCATCATCAACCGCTACCTCGACCGCCCGGCCGCGCTGCCGCCGCAGGAGATCAACGGCCGCCCGAACTACAACATGGGCCCGATCAAGTTCTCCTCCTTCATGGCGATGTTCTGGGGCATTGCCGGCTTCCTCGTCGGCCTCATCATCGCTTCGCAGCTGGCCTGGCCGGCGCTGAACTTCGATCTGCCCTGGACGAGCTTCGGCCGTCTGAGGCCGCTGCACACCTCCGCGGTGATCTTCGCCTTCGGCGGCAACGTGCTGCTCGCGACCTCCTTCTACGTGGTGCAGAAGTCCTGCCGCGCACGCCTCGCCGGCGATCTCGCGCCGTGGTTCGTCGTGGTCGGCTACAATTTCTTCATTCTGGTCGCCGGCACCGGCTATCTGCTCGGCGTTACCCAGTCGAAGGAATATGCCGAGCCGGAATGGTACGCCGATTTGTGGCTGACCATCGTCTGGGTCACCTATCTGCTGGTCTTCCTTGTCACCATCATCAAGCGCAAGGAGCCGCATATCTTCGTCGCGAACTGGTTTTATCTCGCCTTCATCGTGACGATCGCGGTTCTGCATCTCGGCAACAACCCGGCACTTCCCGTCTCGGTGTTCGGCTCGAAGTCCTACGTCGCCTGGGGCGGCATCCAGGACGCCATGTTCCAGTGGTGGTACGGCCACAACGCAGTCGGATTCTTCCTGACCGCCGGCTTCCTCGCCATCATGTACTACTTCATCCCGAAGCGCGCCGAGCGGCCGATCTATTCCTACCGGCTGTCGATCATCCACTTCTGGGCGCTGATCTTCCTCTACATCTGGGCTGGTCCGCACCATCTGCACTACACGGCGCTGCCGGACTGGACGCAGACGCTGGGCATGACCTTCTCGATCATGCTGTGGATGCCTTCCTGGGGCGGCATGATCAACGGCCTGATGACGCTGTCGGGTGCCTGGGACAAGCTGCGTACCGATCCCGTGCTGCGCATGCTCGTGGTCTCCGTCGCCTTCTACGGCATGTCGACCTTCGAAGGCCCGATGATGTCGATCAAGGTGGTCAACTCGCTCAGCCACTACACCGACTGGACCATCGGCCACGTGCATTCCGGCGCGCTCGGCTGGGTCGGCTTCGTCTCCTTCGGCGCGCTGTACTGCCTGGTGCCGTGGGCCTGGAATCGCAAAGGGCTCTACAGCCTGAAGCTCGTCAACTGGCACTTCTGGGTCGCGACCCTCGGCATCGTCCTCTACATCTCGGCGATGTGGGTGTCCGGCATCCTGCAGGGCCTGATGTGGCGCGCCTACACCTCGCTCGGCTTCCTCGAATATTCCTTCATCGAAACCGTCGAGGCGATGCATCCCTTCTACATCATCCGCGCAGCCGGCGGCGGCCTGTTCCTGATCGGCGCGCTGATCATGGCCTATAATCTCTGGATGACGGTTCGCGTCGGCGAGGCGGAAGTCCAGATGCCCGTCGCTCTTCAGCCGGCGGAATGAGGAGCAAACAATGTCATTCTGGACACGTCATCAAGTCTTCGAAAAGAACTCGATCATCCTGGTCGTCGGCATCCTGCTGGTGATCGCGATCGGCGGTCTCGTCGAGATCACCCCGTTGTTCTACCTCAAGAGCACGATCGAGAAGGTCGACGGGGTCAGGCCCTACACGCCGCTGGAGCTCGCCGGGCGCAACGTCTACGTCCGCGAGGGCTGCTATCTCTGCCATTCGCAGATGGTCCGGCCGCTGCGTGACGAGGTCGAGCGCTACGGCCACTTCTCGCTCGCCGCCGAGAGCATGTTCGACCACCCGTTCCAGTGGGGTTCCAAGCGCACCGGTCCCGACCTCGCCCGCGTCGGCGCCAAATATTCCGACGACTGGCACGTGACCCATCTGACCAATCCGCGCGCGATCGTGCCGCAGTCGGTGATGCCGGGCTATCCGTTCCTCAGCCGCAACGAGGTCGATCCGGACACCATCGCCGACCACATGCGCACGCTGAGGACGGTCGGTGTGCCCTACACGGACGACCAGATCGCCAGCGCCGGCGCCGACATGAGGGCCCAGGCCGATCCGGAGAATGCCGGCACCGACGCCTTCAACAAGCGCTATGCCAAGGCCGTCGTGCGCAATTTCGACGGCAAGGTCGGTACGCCGACCGAGATGGACGCGCTGATCGCGTACCTGCAGATGCTCGGCACGCTGGTCGACTTCAAGATCTACAACGAGAAAGCCAATCTTCGCTGAGAAGGCATGAACGATGAAAGCCATCCTGACAGTCCACAATCTAGCGTCCGAGCTCGTGACGACGATCTGGACCCCGGTGTTCGTCGCGATCTTTCTCGCGATCGTCGCCTACGCTTTTTGGCCCCGTAACAAGGCTGCCTTCGACGAAGCAGCGCACCTGCCGTTGCGGGAGGAGTGAGAGACATGACCGACCATCACAGCGACATCGATTCCGTTTCCGGCAAGTCCACGACCGGGCACGAGTGGGACGGAATCAAGGAGCTCAATACACCGCTGCCACGCTGGTGGGTGATCACCTTCTACCTCACCATCGTCTGGGCGATCGCCTACTGGGTCGTCTATCCGGCCTGGCCGCTGATCTCCAGCAACACCACCGGCATGTTCGGCTACTCCTCGCGTGCCGACGTTGCGGTCGAGCTCGCAAATCTCGAGAAGATCCGCGGCGACAAGATGGCGGCGCTGGGCACCGCCTCGCTCGCCGACATCGAGAAGGACCCGGCCTTGCTGGCGCTCGCCCGCGCCAAGGGCAAGACCGTGTTCGGCGACAATTGCGCGCCGTGCCACGGCTCCGGCGGTGCCGGCGCCAAGGGCTATCCGAACCTGAACGACGACGACTGGCTGTGGGGCGGCACGCTCGACCAGATCATGCAGACCATCCAATTTGGCGCGCGCTCCGGTCATGCCAAGACGCATGAGGGCCAGATGCTCGCCTTCGGCAAGGACGGCGTGCTGAAGCCGGACGAGATCGTCACGGTCGCCAATTACGTGCGGTCGCTGTCGGGCCTGTCGACCCGCACCGGCTTCGATGCCGCCAAGGGCGAGAAGATCTTCGCGGAAAATTGCGTCGCCTGCCACGGCGACGGCGGCAAGGGCAACCAGGACATGGGCGCCCCGAACCTGACCGACAAGATCTGGCTCTACGGCTCCGACGAGGCGGCCCTGATCGAGACCATCAGCCAGGGCCGCGCCGGCGTGATGCCGGCCTGGGAAGGGCGGCTCGATCCCGCCACCATCAAGGCGATGGCCGTCTACGTCCACTCACTGGGCGGCGGAAAATAGTCGAAGACGTGCCGATCGGCGGCGAAACGGGGGCGAACAAATTCGCCCCCGTTTGCGCTGGATCAACTAGCCCGGCGGCATCGGGTCTAGGTTTAATCGCACCTTCGAAGGCGATTGAAGCGATGAACAAGACCGTGAACCCCAAAGACCTCACGTCGGATGGCGATGGGCCGCTCTACGCAGCCCGCAAGAAGGTCTATCCGCAGAGCGTCTCCGGCACGTTCCGGCGGATCAAATGGGGCCTGATGGCGGTCTGCCTCGGGGTTTATTACTTCCTCCCCTTCGTGCGCTGGAACCGCGGCCTCGGCGCTCCCAGCCAGGCGGTGCTGATCGATCTACCCAACAGCCGCTTCTATTTCTTCTTCATCGAGTTGTGGCCACAGGAGGTCTATTACTTTACCGGCCTGTTGATCGTGGCGGCCGTGGCGCTGTTTCTGATGAACTCGGTCGGCGGCCGCATCTGGTGTGGTTATCTCTGTCCGCAGACGGTGTGGACCGACCTGTTCTACGCCGTCGAGCGTCTGATCGAGGGTGACCGGCGCGAGCGGATGAAGAAGGACAAATCGTCCGACCCGCTGAAGCTCGAGCGAATCTCCGAGATCGTGCTCAAGCATTCGATCTGGCTCATGATCGCCTGGTGGACCGGCGGCGCCTGGGTGCTCTACTTCAACGACGCGCCGACCCTTGTGAAGGAGCTCGTCACCTTTCAGGCGCCGATGATCGCCTATATCTGGATCGGCATCCTCACCGCGACGACCTATCTGCTCGCCGGCTACATGCGCGAGCAGGTCTGCACCTATATGTGCCCATGGCCGCGGATCCAGGCCGCGCTGACCGACGAGTGGGCGCTCAACGTCACCTACCGTTACGACCGCGGCGAGAAGCGCACCTCGGTCAAGAAGGCCGCCGAGCTGCGCGCGTTGGGCGAGCAGGTCGGCGATTGCGTCGATTGCTATCAATGCGTCGCGGTCTGCCCGACCGGCATCGACATCCGCAACGGACCGCAGATGGAATGCATCCAGTGCGGGCTCTGCATCGATGCCTGCGACAACGTGATGACAAAGATCGGCCGGCCGAAGCGGCTGATCGGCTACGACAACGACATCAACATCCACCGCCGCCAGGAAGGCAAGGCGCCCATCTACCGCATCGTCCGGGCCCGCACCGTGGTCTACAGCGCGATCATCGCGGCGATCGGCGGCTTCATGGTCTACACGCTGGCAACGCGCAGCCTGCTCGACGTCAACGTGCTGCACGACCGCAATCCGGTCGCGGTCAAGCTCAGCGACGGTTCGATCCGCAACGCCTATACGGTGCGGCTGCTGAACAAGAGCGGCTACGACCGCGTCATCGCCATCGATGCGGAGGGGCCGGTCAATCTCGCGATGCACGTCGTCGGCGCCGATTCGGTGACCCCCGACCGGCCGATGATCGTGATTCCGCGCGACACCACCAGCGAACTCCGCCTGCTCGTCACCGCGCCGGCCGAGAACAATCCGGAGAAATCAATTCCGGTCCGCTTCCATGTGATGGACATCGGGCTCGGCGTCGCCGCCAGCGCCACCGACAATTTCGTTGCGCCGTAAATCCAGGAGACCATCATGTCATCCAAGCCGCTGACCGGAACCAAGGTCTTCCTGATGCTGGTCGCATTTTTCGGAATCGTGATCGGCGTCAACGTCACCATGATGAAGCTCGCGATCGCGACGCTGCCGGGCACCGAGGTCGACAGCCCCTATGCCGCGGGCCTGACCTATGACCGCGAGATATCGGCAGCGCAGGACCAGGCCGCGCGCAAATGGAAGGTCAACGCCCATGTCGAGCGCCGTGCCGACGGCGGTGCCGTGCTTCAGGTCGAGGCACGCGATGCCGGCGGTCAGCCGATCGCCGGACTGAAATTCGGCGGCCGGCTGGAACGGCCGACCGACAAGCGCGCCGATCTCGCCATCGAGCTCACCGAAGCCGGCATCGGCCTCTATCGCGGCAATGCCGCCGTCGCGCCTGGGCAGTGGGATCTGGTGATCGAGGGCGAATCGCGCGGCACGCGCGTGTTCCTGTCGCGCAATCGCGTGATCCTGAACTGAAGGGCTTCGACATGCACGTCACGCGGGATTTCTCGCACTACGTCCGGACCGCGGGCGAGGGCGTCCAGCACATCGATCTCGCAGTCGAAGGCGTTCATTGCGCCGGCTGCATGGCCAAGATCGAGCGTGGCCTGTCCGCCATCCCCGACGTCACGCTGGCGCGTGTCAACCTCACCGACCGCCGGGTCGCGCTGGAATGGAAGGCCGGTACGCTCGATCCCGGCCGATTCATCGACCGCCTCGAAGAGCTCGGCTACAAGGCCTATCCGTTCGAGACCGAGAGCGCGGAAGTGGCGGAAGTCGCCGAATCGCGCTTCCTGCTGCGCTGCCTCGGTGTCGCCGCGTTCGCGACCATGAACGTGATGATGCTGTCGATCCCAGTGTGGTCGGGCAATGTCTCGGACATGCTGCCGGAGCAGCGCGACTTCTTTCACTGGCTGTCGGCGTTGATCGCGTTGCCGGCGGCAGCCTATGCCGGTCAGCCGTTCTTCCGCTCGGCCTGGCGCGCGCTGTCGGCAAAGACGACGAACATGGACGTTCCGATCTCGATCGGCGTGATCCTGGCGCTCGGCATGTCCGTGGTCGAAACGATTCACCACGCCGAGCACGCCTATTTCGACGCGGCGATCATGCTGCTGACCTTCCTGCTGGTCGGCCGCTTCCTCGACCAGAACATGCGACGGCGGACCCGGGCGGTTGCCGGCAATCTCGCGGCGCTGAAAGCGGAGACGGCGGCGAAGTTCGTCGGGCCCGACGAAATCTCGCAGGTGCCGGTGGCCGCGATCCATCCCGGCGACATCGTGCTGCTGCGGCCCGGCGAGCGCTGCGCGGTCGACGGCACGGTGATCGAGGGCCGTTCCGAGATCGACCAGAGCCTGATCACGGGCGAGACGCTCTATGTCACGGCCGAGCAGGGCACGCCGGTCTATGCGGGCTCGATGAACATCTCGGGCACGCTGCGGGTGCGGGTCTCGGCCGCGTCCGAGGCGACGCTGCTCGCCGAGATCACGCGGCTGCTCGACAACGCGCTCGCCGCGCGCTCGCGCTACATGCGCCTCGCCGACCGCGCCTCGCGGCTGTATGCGCCGGTGGTGCATGCGACCGCGTTCATTACCATCCTCGGCTGGGTGGTCGCAGGCGCGTCCTGGCATGATGCGATCGTGACCGGCGTCGCCGTGCTGATCATCACCTGCCCCTGCGCGCTGGGCCTTGCCATTCCCACCGTGCAGACCATCGCCTCCGGCGCGATGTTCAAGTCCGGCGTGTTGCTGAATTCCGGCGACGCGATCGAGCGCCTGGCCGAGGCCGACCATGTCATCTTCGACAAGACCGGCACGCTGACGCTGCCCGATCTCGAAGTGATGAATGCCGCCGACATTCCCGCCGATATCTTCGACCTTGCCGGCCGTCTCGCGCTGTCGAGCCATCATCCGGTCGCGGCCGCCGTCGCGCAGGCAGCCGGCGCCAGATCGCCGATCGTCGGCGCGGTCGAAGAGCCAGGGCAGGGCGTCCGTGCGACCGTGGACGGCGTCGAGCTTCGTCTTGGCCGCCCCTCCTTCTGCGGCGCCGAGGCGCTGGTCGAAGGCGTCATGGTCGACCCCGAAGCCTCCATCGTTGCTTTCAGCAAGGGCACCGAGAAGTTCGTCCTCTCGGTCCGCCAGGGTCTGCGTCCGGACGCCCAAGCGGTGATCGCGGCGCTGAAGGCGCGCAAGATCGGCATCGAGATTCTCTCCGGCGATCGCGAGCCGGCCGTGAAGGCGGCCGCCCACGCGCTTGGAGTCCCCGAATGGCGCGCCGGCGTCACGCCCGCCGACAAGATCGCACGGATCGAGGAGTTGAAGCAGCGCGGCGCCAAGGTGCTGATGGTCGGCGACGGCATGAACGACGCGCCGTCGCTCGCGGCAGCCCATGTCTCGATGTCGCCGATCTCGGCCGCGCATCTGAGCCAGGCCACGGCCGACCTCGTCTTCCTCGGCCGGCCGCTGGCTCCGGTGGTCGCCGCCATCGACGCCTCGCGCAAGGCGCTGCATCTGATGCGGCAGAACCTCTGGCTTGCAATCGGCTATAATGTGCTGGCGGTGCCGGTTGCGATCAGCGGCATCGTGACGCCCCTGATCGCGGCCGCGGCCATGAGCGGATCCTCGATCCTGGTCATGCTGAATTCGCTGCGGGCGCGCAGCAAGTCGCGGGAGATCGCGTGATGGAGATCCTGGTCATTTTGGTCCCGTTGGCGCTGATGCTCGGAGGCGCCGGTCTCGTCGCTTTTCTCTGGTCGCTCAGGAGCGGCCAGTACGACGATCTCGATGGTGCCGCCTGGCGCGCGATCGCCGACGACGAGCCGCCGCAGGAGGCGCCGGTCAAGCGCTAGCGCCTCAGGGCGAAGGTGAGCACGGCTGCGGCCGCAAGGGCCACGCCCACGCCGAACACGCACGCCGGCCATCCGAAAGCGTCGAACAGGCGCCCTAGCACAGCCGTGCCGACCAGCCCTCCGCAGAAATAGCAGGCCAGATAGGTGCCGCTCGCGATGCCGCGGTTGTCGGCAGCCGCCTGTCCGACGAAGCCTGTCGCGGCCGCCTGCGCGAAGAATGTGCCGATGCCGACGAGAACCATGCCGGCGAGGACTTCGCTCAGATGCGGCATCAGCATCAAGGGCAAGCCAAGCCCAGCAATCGCAAGCGCGCCCCAAATCGTCGGACGCGTTCCAAGCCGCGATGCCACCCGGCCGGCCAGAAGCGTCGTGACCACCGACGGCAAAAAGACGAAATAGACGAGGCCGACATCCATCATGCCGAGCGACAACGGCGGCTGGACCAGAACGAAATTGACGAAGGTGAAGGTGCCGATGAAGGCGAACAGGATGCAGAAGCCGATGCCGAAGGCGGCACGCAGCCGCGGCTCGCGCCAATGCGCGATCGCGGCGGAAAGCGGCGAAGCGGCCGGGACCATCGCGTGCATCGGCTGCACGCGTCGGATCGTGAAATGGACCAGCACCGCGCCGGTCAGATTGAGTGCCGCGAACAGATAGAAATTCCAGGCGAGGCCGAGTCCGTCAGACACGGCAGCGGAGATCAGCCGTCCCACGAGGTTGCTCGCGACATTGCCGGTGATGTAGGCGGCAAAGGCGCCGCCTGCATCCAGGGTGCTGCATTGCTCGCCGAGATAAGCGAGGGTGAGCGCGAAGGCGGACGCCATGCACAGGCCCTGCGCGACCCGCAATGCCGTGAAGACGGTGAGATTTGGCGCCGAGGCAAGCAGGCTGGTCGGAATCGCCAGCAGCGCCAGGCTGAGCAGAATGCCGCTCCGCCGGTTGATGTGCGGGCTGAAAAAGCCGACGACGAGGCTGGCTGTGGCCATCCCGAAGGTGCTGGCGTTGACGGCAAAACCCATCGCGGCAGGCGTGACGCCGTAGTGCCGCGTCAGCGCGGGCAGGATCGCCTGTGTTGCGAAAAGATCAACGACTGTCAGGAATGCGGTGAGCCCGATCACGAGCGAGCGCAGCGCCAGGCCCGGCGAGTGCGTCCCAATCGTCGTCGCGGGCCCTGTTGTCGGCGCGGAAAGATCGGTCATGCGATGATTGTCCTGTGGGGATGTGGCGCCCGGCATGGGGTATCCGGACGCCACATCCGGCAGCGAGTGCGCCGGGGCGAGGCGCGCCCGTTACATGTGATGGTCGTTGGGATCCCTGCGGACGTCGCCGACATAGAGAACGACGGTGTCCTTGCCGAGGTTCTTCCACCAATGCGCGGTGCCGTGGACCTCGGGCCGGATGTCGCCCGCCTTGTGCACGATCGGATCGACGCAGTTGGAGGCGTATTCGACGATCTCGCCCTGCTGCACGAAAATGAGAGCGGGGCGATCGTCGTGGCTGTGCCAGGGCACGATACCGCCGGGCTCGATGGTCAGCTTGCGGAAGCGCAGCTCGCGCCCCTCGATATGTGCGGGCTGCTTGCCGAGGTCGATTGCCCCGAGCGTGACGTCGGTAACGCCGACGGGCTTGTAATCGACCATCGGCTGCGCGTTTGGCTTGATCTTGCCGGCCGGGCATTCGCCGGCAGCGACCGGCTGTGCTGAGAGCGTGAGCGCACCGGCGAGGGCAAGGCCCGGCCAGATCAGACGCGACAAGGCGTGGCTCCTGGACATGGGGAAGTCTCCTGTGTTGGCCGCAACCCCGTTGGTCGCCGGCGATGACGGCAACTTCATCGAGATCGCGGCCATGCTGAAATGCCGGCTTGCTCTCGATGCGATAGCGCGGCGCTATGTCAATGCGTGGCGGCTATCGATCCGATTGGGCAATTGCATTTCCGCTTTCGCGGCATTCGGCGTCCGATTGCGGGGCGCCCGATTGGCGGGCGTTTGCGTCAATCAGGAGGAGCCCTCATGTCGAAATTATCCAAGACCCTGATCGCCACCGCCGCGTTTGCGGTCATCGCCACATCAGCCTTCTCGGAGGCCGCCTGGGACTTCAAGGCCGGCATGGCCTATGTCTATGGCGGCCCCGGCAAGATGTCCGCGATGGCCATGGCCCCTGCCGAGAAGAACCACGAGGTCATGATGAAGAACGCCAAGAAGGTGCCCGACAACACCGTCTTCTTTATGGACAACGGATCGCTGTACTACACCCCGGGACGGCTCGATCCGACCGGCAATTTCTACGTGAACTGAACCGGTCCGGCATCGCGGCCGCCCCCTTGCGGGCGGCCGAACCCGGAAACTAGTATTGGCCTCGAGAATGCCGGAGCGGAAGATGACGTCACTCTCGCCAGCCGACGCCGAGCGGCTCCGATCTGCGTTCCAGCGCTGCCGCGACATGGACGGTACGCTGAACGAACAGCTCCGCGCCTATGCCGACGCCAGCCGCGAGGTCTTCCCGGACTATGGCGAGGCCGTCGATCGCCTGGTTGAACGATTGGGCGGGAACGGCGGTGGCGAGTCCGCGCCGCGCCCGGGCGATGCGATGCCGCCCTTCGTGCTGCCCGACGAAAGCGGACGTCTCCTCACGCTGACGGCGCTGCTCGAAAACGGCCCGATCGCGGTGATGTTCTTCCGGGGCCATTGGTGCCCGTATTGCCGGCTCAATGTCCGCGCCGTGGTCCAGGCGCTGGACCGGATCGAGACAATGGGCGCGCGGATCGTCGCGATCATGCCCGAGACCCAGGAATATACACGGCAGTTCAAGGCCGAGTCCGGTGCGCCATTTCCGATCCTGACGGATCTCGACAATGGCTATGCGCTGTCGCTCAATCTCGCGATCTGGCTTGGCGCGGAAATTCAGGGCCTGTTGTCGCACCAAGACATGGCGAAATACCACGGCAATGACGGCTGGATGCTGCCGATCCCAGCGGTGTTCGTGGTCGGCCGCAATGGCATCGTGACAGCCCGTTTCGTCGATCCCGACTTCCGTAAGCGCATGGAGGTCGACGACCTGCTTGTCGCGTTGGAAAGTGCGGGCAGGGCGAACTAGCCGCGAGCTGGCGCCGGATCACCCCGCGATCGCTCGCCAGTCCGTACCGCGCAGCATCCGCATCACTGCGTTGGCAACCGCAGTGCGTTGTCGGCCGGCGACTCCGTACAGGCTGACCGTGCGGCGGGCGTCGAGCCCGGCGACCGCGGCGCGCGTCAGGCGTTCCGGCACCGGCGAGGTGTGCGGCACCATGGCGACGCCGATGTCAGCCTCGACCAGCTCGATCAGATCGTGCTCGCTGGAAACTTCATGGCCATGTTCGACGTCGATACCGTGCTCGCGCAGGCTCGCCGTGATCCGGCCGGCGTGCTCGCAGAAGGTCCGGCCCAGCAGTTGCTCGGTGCGCAGATCGTCCAGCTCGATCGAGCCGCGGCCGGCTAGCCGGTGTCCGTTGCTGACGACGAGCTCGAAACCCTCTGTGAAGAGTGGCCAGACGTCGAGCCGGTCCCAGCCCTCGTCGATCTCCGCGGCGATGCCAAGCTCGGCTTCGCCCTTCTTCAGGATTTCCGCGACCTCGCGGCTGGAGCCGCGCAGGAAGCGGAGCTCGAGCCGGTTGAACTGCCGCCTGATCTCGTTGAGATGCGGAATCAGTAGAGCAAGGTCGATCGAATGCGTCAGCGCGATGCGCAGCGCGCCGATCTCTCCGCTCTTGAACGAGGATGCGAGCGAGCGCGCGCCGGCGGCGGCATCGAAGCACTGCTTCAGCAGCGGATGCATACGCTGGCCGAGTTCGGTCAGCTGCGCCGCCGGCCGTTCGCGGCGGAACAGATCGCCGCCGAGTTCGGCTTCGAGCTGCTTGATCGCGCGCGTCAGCGAGGGCTGCGTCACGTTGCACTCTTCGGCCGCGCGCGTGAAGTTCAACAGCTGCGCGACCGCGAGGAAATAGCGGACCTGATGCATTTCCATGGATCGGCTCCCGGCAGGAACGGGCGGAAATCTAACCGATCGGGGCAGGGAATGATATCCTGGGCGCGATAGCGCCCGCGTATGGTTTTGGAAGCCAGCCGGCATTTCCAAAAGGCCCGGCAATCGCCGAGAACGGCAAGATGAAACAATGGCCGTACACCTGACGAATGATAAACCACAGGCTCGACAGGAGCGACACATGAACGGCATGCAGCACAACGGGCAACGAAAGGACACGGACCTGCCGGGGCAGGTCGTCCTCGTGCTTCAGGGCGGCGGCGCGCTCGGCTCGTACCAGGCCGGCGTCTACCAGGCGCTGCACGAGGCCGGCATCGAGCCGGACTGGATCATCGGCACCTCGATCGGCGCGATCAACGCGAGCCTCATTGCGGGCAACGCGCCGGAGAACCGCCTCGCGCGCTTGAGAGAGTTCTGGAAGCGGATGGAGCAGAAGCCGGTCTGGGACTGGCGCGCCACGTTTCCCGGCTTCAACGAGAAGCTTGCCTATTGGTCGGCCGTGACCCACGGCATTCCTGGTTTCTTCCGCCCCAATCCGCTGGCCCATGCCGGGGATTCCTACCCGCTGGGCGCCGATCTTGCCGGCTATTATTCGACCGCGCCGATCGAGAAGACGCTGAGCGAGCTGGTCGATTTCGACCTGGCCAATCGCTGCGCGCCGCGCCTGACGGTCGGTGCGGCTCATGTCGGCACCAGCCAAATGCGCTATTTCGACAGCCGTGACGGCGTGCTGACGGTGAAACATGTCATGGCCTCCGGTGCATTACCGCCGGCTTTTCCGGCCGTGCGTATTGACGGCGAGCTCTATTGGGACGGCGGCATCCTCTCGAACACGCCGACGGAAGCGGTGTTCGACGACAATCCGCGCAGGGATTCGCTGATCTTCTCCGTACACCTGTGGAATCCCGTCGGCGCCGAGCCGACCACGATGGCGGAGGTGCTCAACAGGCACAAGGACGTGATGTATTCCAGCCGGATCGCGAGCCAGATCGCGCGCCAGCAGCAGACCCATCGGTTGCGCCATGTCATCAACCAGCTCGCGGCACGATTGCCCGAGAGCGAGCGCCGCGATGCCGCGGTGAGGGAGCTGACCAGCTACGGCTGTCCGACTCGCATGCATGTGGTGCGGCTGCTGGCGCCGCAGCTCGATCGCGAGACTCATACCAAGGATATCGACTTCAGCCCGTCAGGCATCACGCGGCGCTGGCACGCCGGTTATGCTCACACCAAGTCGGTGCTCGCGCGTAAGCCGTGGATCGGTGAGTTCGATCCGCTATCGGGGGTCGTGCTGCACGAGCACATGGACGAGATGCCGGAGGCTGCGGAATGAAATTGCCCAGCCGTCGCGGCTCACACCGCTGCAAGCTTCCGGTACAGCGCGTTGTAGCTGCCCGCTGAGATGTTCCAGGAAAACGAACGTCCCATGGCGCTGCGGCGCATGGTGTCGAGCTGGTCCTGAGCCATGAAGGCGGAGAAGGCACGGCGGACACCGCCGAGGAACGATTCGCGCGAGGGCTGCTGGAACAGGAAGCCGGTCTCGCCGTCGGTGATGGTCTCGGCAAGGCCGCCGGTCTGGTGCCCGATCGGTAGCGAGCCGAAGCGCTGCGCATACATCTGGCTGAGGCCGCACGGCTCGAAGCGCGAGGGCATCAAGGTAAAGTCGCTCCCGGCGAAGATGCGGCGCGCCTGGGCGTCGTTGAAGCCGATCACCACGCCGATGGCGTCGGGGCGGCGGCGATGCGCGTCGATCAAGGCCTGCTCGAGCGCCGGCTCGCCGGAGCCGGTGACCACGATCTGCCCGCCGGCATCGACGATCTCATCGGCCGCCGACAGCACGAGGTCGATGCCTTTCTGGTGCACGAGGCGCGCGACGATACCGAACATCGGGCCACGCGACACCGCCAAGCCGAACTGCTTGCGGACATAGTCCGCATTGGCCCTCTTGCCGACCCAGTCGCCGGCGCCGAACTGCTGGGCAAGCTGCGCGCAGGAGCGCGGGTCCCAGCTCTCGTCGATGCCGTTGAGGATGCCGGTGAGCTCGGAGGCGTCCGAACGCAGGCGGAGCAGGCCCTCCAGGCCGCAGCCGAATTCGGCCGTCGTGATTTCGCGGGCATAGGTGCCGCTGACAGTGGTGAGGTGCGAGGCGTAAACCAGGCCGGCCTTGAGGAAAGAGAGCTTGTCGTAGAACTCGACGCCGTCGATGTGGAAGGAGCTCTCTGGTATGCCAATTCGCCGCAGCGAGTCCCTCGGGAAGAGGCCCTGATAGGCGAGGTTATGGATAGTCAGGATCGACGGGACTTTGGCGCCGCGCCAGGCGAGGTAGGCCGGCACAAGCGAAGCCTGCCAGTCGTTCGCATGGACCAGGTCCGCTGCCCAATTCTTGTCCAGCTTGCCCATGGCGAGCTCAGCAGCTGCCGAGGCAAAGCGCGCGAAGCGGATGTCGTTGTCCGGCCAGTCGCGCCCGGACTCATCGCCATAGGGATTGCCGGGCCGGTCGTAGAGTTGCGAGCACAACAGTACATAGACCGGCAGGCCGTCCTTGGTCGCGGCCCGTCCGAGCGAGCAGGCCGGCATTTCCGCGAACGCCGGGCAGCGGCCGACAATCTGAATATGCGTGAGTTGCTCGATGATGTCGCGATAGCCCGGCAGCATGATCCGGATATCGGCAAAGGGGCGAAGGGCTCGGGGCAGGGCCGCGGATACCGCGCCGAGGCCGCCGACGCGGACGAAGTCGTCCATCTCAGTGGTAACGAACAAGACCCGCAAGAACAGCTGCCCTCTGTCGATCCCGTTTATGGATATGCAAGAACGGGTCCAGTTGTCCTGGAATTTCTTAAAGCTCACCCACGCGCGTCGGTTCGGTAAACACTTTCCTACTCGGCCGCCGCCCTCTAGGGTCGCCGCGTCAACGACAGAGAACTTCGAGAGTTCCTGAGAGCCCCAAGGACGTGAGCAGGCATGCAGCTAACAGATAAGCATGAGGGGACGACGACAAAAGCCTTCGCGGGGCTACGGGTCCTGGATTTTTCGACGACCATCGCTGGTCCTCACTGCGCGCGGATGCTTGCCGACATGGGCGCCGAGGTCATCAAGATCGAGAGCGACGGCGGCGAGACGATGCGGACCCGGCCCCCGTTGCGCAAGGGATGCAGCACCGCGTTTGGGCAGCTCAATGTCGGCAAGAAGAGCGTGGTGCTCGACCTCAAGTCCGACAACGGCAAGGAGGCGGTGCGGCGGCTGGCCGCGACCGCCGACATCCTGGTGGAGAATTTCCGCCCCGGCGTGATGCGCCGGTTGCGCCTCGACTACGACAGCCTGCGCCAGGTCAACCCGAGACTGATCTATTGCTCGATCTCGGGCTACGGCCAGACCGGCCCCTCGGCCGAGTTGCCGGCCTACGCCCCCGTGATCCATGCCGCCTCCGGCTACGACATGGCGCATCTGGCGTACCAGCCCGGCCGTAGCCGCCCCGATTATTGCGGCATCTATCACGCCGACGTCGTCACCGGCACCTATGGCTTCGGCGCGATCGCGTCCGCGCTCTATCAGCGCAGCGTGACCGGCCTTGGCCAGCACATCGACGTTTCCATGCTGGAATCGATGCTGTCGCTGACGCTGACCGAATTGCAGGGCGCGCAATTCGCCGTGAAGCCCCCGCCGCGCCCGATGTTTGGTCCGACCGAGACGGCAAGCGGCTACGTCATGATCACGGTCGCCAGCGAGAAGACGTTTCAGGCCCTGATGCAGGTGATCGGCCGCCCCGAATGGATCTCCGATCCGCGCTTTGCCGCCTACGCCGCGCGCCGCGACAATTGGGCGGAGGTGATGGACGGCGTCGAAACCTGGTCCCGGCAGTTCACGACCGATGCCTGTCTTGTCGCGCTCAGCGCGGCCGGCGTGCCTGCCTCAGCCTATCGCACGGTGTCCGAGGCGCTGGCCGATCCGCAGCTCGCGCACCGGCAGGCACTCTCATCCGTGCAGGACGAGGGCGGCTCCTTCCAGGTGCTCAACCTGCCGTTCCGAATGTCGGGTGCCGATATCAAGCCGGCCAAGACGATGGCCGTGCTCGGCGAACATACGGACGCGCTGCGCGACGAGATCGGCCTCGCCGAGGATGGGTCAATTCCGACAGGCAAAACCATCGCGACAGGCTGAGCACATTGCGCCGCACCTGTGGCGTGTGATCTGTCGCGCGTTCCTCTTGCCGTGGCGCGCTTTTGTCGCCAATCTCGCTCCCAGTCATTCAGCGATCCGAAACATCGGACGAGGGATCCCGGGAGGAACCATGACGAACACTGCTGCCGCGGCGCGGAAGCACGCGCCGATTTTCCTTGTTGCGGCATTTGCCCTTCTTCCGCTGGCCGGGGCCGCACAGGCGCAGAAGTCCGGCGGCAGCATCACCGTCGGTCAAGAGCTGGATATTCCCGGCTTCGATCCGCTCAAGGTCGGGGTCTACGACACGTCGACCTTCACCGCGGCCGCCGCCATCTTCGACACGCTGACCACGCTCGACGACAAGGGCGAAGCCGCGCCCAAGCTGGCGGTGTCCTGGTCACACTCCGACGACTACATGACCTGGACCTTCAAGCTGCGCGAAGGCGTGAAATTCCACGACGGCACGCCGTTCAATGCGCAGGCCTTCAAGGAGAATTTCGACCGCCAGAAGGATCCGGCCAACAAATGTCGCTGCGCCTTCTACATCAGCAACGTCAAGGAAGTGCTGGCGCCGGACGACACCACGATCGTGTACAAGCTCACCGATCCCTCGGTGAACCTGCCGGGTACGATTACCATCCAGAGCCAGAACAACGTCATTCATTCGCCGACGGCCTGGAAGTCCAAGGGCGACGACTACAACCGCAATCCCGTCGGCACCGGGCCCTACATCCTGAAATCCTGGACCGCCGGCGACCGCATGGTGCTGGAGAAGAATCCGAACTACTGGGACAAGGGCAAGCCTTATCTCGACCGCATCATCCTGAAGCCGCTGCCCGACGCCCAGTCGCGCTTTGCTTCGCTGCAATCGGGCGAGGCCGACATCATCTGGGACGACGAGGCCGACGCCGACAACATCCTGAAGGCGCAGAAGGACCCCAAGCTCACCGTTCACACCTATAAGGGGTCGGGCGCTGCGGTCTACGCCTTCAACACCAAGGTCGCGCCGTTCGACGACGTCCGCGTACGACAGGCGCTGGTGATGGCGATCGATCGTCCGAAAATGTCGCAGGCGATCAGCAACGGCCTGAGCCGGCCCGCCAGCAATCCCTATGGCGACGGCTCCTGGGTCAAATGCAAGGACGACGGCGCGCTGCCGTTCGACGTCGAGAAGGCGAAGGCGCAGATCAAGGACTACGGCAAGCCGGTCGAGTTCAAGATGCTGGTGACCGCGACGCCGCGCGGCCGCGTGGTCGGCCAGGTGCTGCAGCAATTCTGGAAGCGTGTCGGGGCCAACATGGAGATCGAGCAGGTCGACCAGGCCACCATTCCGTCGCGCGCCTTCACCCGCCAGTTCCAGATGACGCCGTGGCGCATCGTCGATCTCGCCGATCCCGATCCGCAGATGTACGCGAATTTCCGTACCGGCAGTCCGCTCGCGCTCGCCGGCTTCTCGAATCCCGAGCTCGACAAGCTGCTGGACCACGCGCGCGTCACGGCCGATCCCGCCCAGCGCATCGAGGATTACTGCGCCATAAGCCGCCTGATCAACAAGGAAGCCATCTGGTTCTGGACTTTTCAGAACACCTATTATGCGCTGTCGAGCGCCAGGCTGAAGGGCTTTCCGAAGATCTACAACGGCGTGATCGACGTCTCGAGGACCTGGCTGGAATGACGCCGCGATGCTGAACTTCGTCGTTCGGCGGCTGCTTGCGATCCTTCCGGTTCTGCTTGCCGTCTCGCTGCTGACATTCCTGATCGCCTCGCTGCTGCCGGGCGATCTCGCTCTCGTCATCCTCGGCGACCAGGCGACGCCCGAGAATGTCGCGGCGCTCCGCCGCGACATGGGGCTCGATCAGCCGCTGTGGTGGCGTTATCTGAGCTGGCTCGGCCACGTCCTGCAGGGCGATCTCGGCCGCTCGTTTCGCACCGGGCAGACGGTGTTGCAGGCGGTCGCCGAGCGCATTCCAGTCTCGCTGCAGTTGATGCTGATGGCCGAGTTCATCGGTCTCCTGATCGGCGTTCCCGTCGCGATCGTCTGCGCGGCGCGCGCCGGCGGCGCGTTCGACCGGTTCATGACCGGCAGTGCGTTCGCGATGCTGTCGATGCCGTCCTTCCTGGTGGCGATCCTCTTGATCTACCTGTTTGCGGTCGAGCTGCACTGGCTGCCGGCGACCGGCTATGTGCCGTTCACCGAGGAGCCGCTCAACAATCTGCGCTTCTTCGTGCTGCCGGCCCTGACGCTGGCGCTCGCCGAATGGCCCGGAATCATGCGGGTGCTGCGCTCCGACATGATCGCGACCTTGCAGGAGGACTATATCGCGCTCGCCAAGGCCAAGGGTCTCAAGCCTTCACGCATCCTTTTCGTGCATGCGCTCAAGCCCTCGTCGCTGACGCTGGTGACGGTCACGGGCATCAATATCGGCCGTCTGCTCGGCGGCACGCTGATCGTGGAGTCGATCTTCGCGCTGCCCGGCATCGGCCGGCTCCTGGTCGGGGCGATCTACACCCGCGACCTCGTCATCCTCCAGGGCGTTGTGCTGCTGGTCGCCTGCGGTTTCGTCAT
Organism: Bradyrhizobium sp. SZCCT0148; assembly: GCF_018129985.1. GTDB lineage: Bacteria > Pseudomonadota > Alphaproteobacteria > Rhizobiales > Xanthobacteraceae > Bradyrhizobium > Bradyrhizobium japonicum_H. The sequence goes on along the minus strand of NZ_JAFCKT010000006.1, from coordinate 147,529 downwards.
CGTGAATTTCATCGTCGACATGCTGTACGCCGTGCTCGACCCCAGGATCCGCCATGGCCACGCTTGAGCTCTCGATGCAGGACGAGGCGGCGCCCGTGCGCGCCGGCCGCAAGCGCAGGCTCGGCCTGCTGTTCTGGCTCGCCAGCGCCTGGGTCGCGATCATCCTTGTGCTCGCGATTTTCGCGCCGGTGCTGCCGCTGCAGAACCCGGTGGACATGGACATGCTGGAGCGCCGCGCGGCGTTCTCCACCGAGCATTGGCTCGGCACCGACGGGCTCGGCCGCGACGAGCTCGCCCGGCTGATCTTCGGCGCGCGGGTGTCGCTGACGGTCGGACTGATCGCGCCGATGATCGGCCTTGCGCTCGGCGGCGCGCTCGGCCTGCTCGCCGGCTATTTCCGCGGGCGGTTCGAGACGCTGGTGGTCGGAAGCATGGACGTGCTGCTCGCCTTTCCCCCGCTGATCTTCGCGCTCGCCGTCGTTGCCTATCTCGGCCAGTCCATTGCCAACCTCACCGTGATCCTCGGCGTGCTCGGCATTCCCGCCTTCATGCGGGTGGCGCGGGCGGCGACGCTGACGCTGGCGCGGCGGGAATTCGTCATCGCAGCCGAGGCGCTCGGGGCCAGCCATGCGCGCATCCTGTTGCGCGAGCTGTTGCCGAACGTGATCCTGCCATTGCTGGCTTTCTTCCTGCTCGGCGTTGCCGTCACCATCGTGGTCGAGGGTGCGCTGTCCTTCCTCGGGCTCGGCGTGCCGCCGCCGATGGCGAGCTGGGGCAGCATGATCGGGGAGGGGCGCGAGAGCCTCGACGTCGCGCCGCGGCTGGCCTTCCTGCCTGCGGCGGCGCTTTTCCTGACCGTGCTGGCCTTCAATCTGGTTGGCGATACGCTACGGGCGCTGACAGATCCGCGTCAGGGGGCGCTGTGAGCACTCCGCTGCTGGTCATCGAAGACGTCGCAGTCGATCTGCCGACGCCGCGCGGCAATTTGCGCGCCGTTGATCATGTTGACTTGTCCTTGGAGGGTGGCCGTACGCTTGGCATTGTCGGCGAGTCCGGCTGCGGCAAGACCATGCTGTCGCGTGCGGTGCTTCAGCTCTTGCCGATGAAGGCGAAGCTCACAGGACGCGTGATGTTCGAGGGACAGGACCTGGTGCGGCTTCCCTCGGAAAGCCTGCGTCGCTTGCGCGGGCGCGACCTTGCCGTCGTATTCCAGGACCCCATGACCTCGCTCAACCCGGTGCTGACCATCGGCACGCAGCTGATCGAGACGATCCAGGAGCATCTCGAGCTCGATGCTCCGGAGGCACGGAAGCGCAGCATCGAGCTGCTGGCGGCGGTCGGAATTCCGGCGCCGGAGCAGCGGCTCGCGCAATATCCGCATCAGTGCTCCGGCGGCATGCGCCAGCGTATTGCGATCGCGATTGCGCTGTCCTGCGAGCCGAAGCTCCTGATCGCGGACGAGCCGACCACCGCGCTCGACGTGACCATCCAGGCGCAGATCCTCGATCTGCTCGCGCGCGAGCAGCGCCGTCGCCACATGGCCATGATCATCATCACCCACGATCTCGGCGTTGTCGCCGGCCGCGCCGACGAGGTCGCGGTGATGTATGCGGGCAGGGTGGTGGAGCGCGCGCCGACGCGGGGGTTGTTCAAGCGGATGCACATGCCCTACACCGAGGCGCTGCTGGCGGCGATCCCGAAGCTGGAGACCGCGCCGCATACGCCGCTGCCTGCGATCTCCGGCCGCCCGCCCGATCCGACGCGGCCGCTGCGTGGCTGCGCCTTCGCGCCGCGCTGCCGCTATGCCACCAGCCGTTGTCATGAGGCCAAGCCCGGGCTGACCAGCGCCGAGATGCCGGATCATCTCTATGCCTGCTTTCACCCGATTCGGATGTCGGAAGGGATCGGCGCATGATGCAGCTTGCCGTGCGTGCCGAGCCGCTCCTGAGCGTCGATAATCTCGTCGTCGAATATGGTCTCGGCAACAAGACGGTGCACGCGGTTTCCGGTGTCAGTCTTGCGGTCGCGCGCGGGGAGACGCTGGGGCTCGTCGGCGAATCCGGCTGCGGCAAGTCGACGCTGGGGCGCGCGGTGCTGCAACTGCGCCGCGCCAAGTCCGGCCGCGTGCTGTTCGACGGCGAGGACCTCACCGCGATGGAGGGTGAGGCGCTGCGCAAGATGCGCCGACGCGTGCAGCTGATTTTCCAGGATCCGATTGCTTCGCTCAATCCGCGCCGTCGCATCGGCGACATCGTGGCCGAGCCGCTGATCATTGCCGGCGTCAAGGATGCCGCCGAGCGCAGGCGCAGGGTTCACGAGGTGCTCTCTGCGGTCGGGCTCGATCCCGATCTCGTGGCGGGCCGCCTGCCGCACGAATTTTCGGGCGGGCAGTGCCAGCGCATCTGCATCGCGCGGTCGCTGGTGCTCAACCCCGAGTTTATCATCTGCGACGAGCCGGTCTCGGCGCTGGACGTCTCGATCCGCGCGCAGATCCTCAATCTGCTGGAGGAGATGAAGGCGCGCTTCGGCCTGACGCTGCTGTTCATCGCGCATGATCTCGCGGTGGTGAAAGCGGTCAGCGACCGCGTCGCGGTGATGTATCTCGGCCGGCTCTGCGAGGTCGGCCCTTCGGAGCAATTGTTCGCAAGTCCGGCGCATCCCTATACGGACCTGCTGTTGCAGGCGATCCCGGTGCCCGATCCGGATGTCCGTCCCGTCGAGGGTGTGGCAATCGGCGAGCCGCCATCGCCGATTGCGCCGCCGTCCGGCTGCCGCTTCCGCACCCGCTGCCCGCGCGCCGACCAGCGATGCAGCGCGGAGATACCGGAGTTGCGCGAGGTCACGCCCGGTCAGTTCGCGGCTTGCCATCACCCGCTGGCCTGACCTAAACCGGTTTGTCTCGCCTTGCCGGCCATGGCATGGTGGCGCGGCGACAAGAAGCATGCCGGGAGAACGCCGATGAAGAGTTTCAAGGTTGCCGATTTCAAGGCGCCGCTGCAAGAGTTCGACGAAGCCACGCCGCAGCCGTCGGGCACGCAGGTGCTGATCAAGGTGAAGGCGGCCGGCGTTTGCCACAGCGACCTCCACATCTGGGAAGGCGGCTACGATCTCGGCCATGGCCGCAAGCCGTTGTCGCTGAAGGATCGCGGCATCAATCTGCCGCTGACCATGGGGCACGAGACGGTCGGCGAAGTCCTGGCCTTCGGTCCCGACGTGAAATCGGCCGACCAGGGTGATCTCAAGCTCGGCGATGTCGGCCTCGTCTATCCCTGGATCGGTTGCGGCAAGTGTGCGACGTGCCTGGCCGGCGACGAGAACATGTGCCTGACGCCGCGCTCGCTCGGCGTTTATTGTGACGGCGGCTATTCCGACCACATGCTGGTGCCGCATCCGCGCTACCTGCTCAACCTGAAGGGACTCGATCCCGCGACGACCGCGCCTTATGCCTGCTCGGGTGTTACCACCTACAGCGCGCTGAAGAAGGTCGAGCAGCATTTCGACACCCCGATCGTGATGTTCGGCGCCGGCGGTCTCGGCCTGATGGCGCTGACGCTGCTCAAGGCGATGGGCGGCAAGGGCGCGGTCATGGTCGATATCGATGCCAGGAAGCGCGAGGCGGCGGAAAAGGCCGGCGCACTCGCCACCGTCGATCCCAAGGCGCCGGATGCGCTGGAGCAGTTGGCAAAGAAGGTGGGCGGGCCGATCCGCGCCGTGATCGACCTCGTCGGCAATGCCGCGACGACGCAGCTTGGATTCGACTGCCTGACCAAGGGCGGCAAGCTCGTCATCGTCGGCCTGTTCGGCGGCGGCGCGACCTGGGCGCTGCCACTGATTCCGATCAAGGCGATCACGATCCAGGGCAGCTATGTCGGCAACCTGCGCGAGACGCAGGAACTGCTCGATCTCGTCCGCACCAAGAAGGTGCCGCCGATCCCGGTGACGACGGCTCCGCTCGCCAAGGCCAACGAGGCGCTGGTGCAATTGCAGCAGGGCGCGGTGGTCGGGCGCACGGTGCTGACGCCGTAATCGATCGCTCTCTCCGCCGTCATTGCGAGCGTAGCGAAGCAATCCAGAATCCCTTCATGGCGACAGTCTGGATTGCTTCGTCGCTTCGCTCCTCGCAATGACGAGGCAACACCTTCCTCGAGGCCTCCCATGTCCGCAAACAACGCCTTCCACATTGCCGTGCTCGCCGGTGACGGCATCGGTCCCGAAGTCATGGCGCCGGCCGTCGAGGTGCTGCGCAAGATCGAACAGAAATCGGATCTGCGCTTCCGCTTCACCGAGGCGCCCGCCGGCGCCAATAATTATCTCGCCACCGGCAAGTCGATGCCAGACTCGACCATCAAGCTGTGCGAGGAGGCCGATGCGATCCTGCTCGGGGCCTGCGGCCTGCCGTCGGTGCGCTACCCCGACAATACCGAGATCGCACCGCAAATCGAACTGCGCTTCATCTTCGATCTCTATGCCGGCGTGCGTCCGGCTCGGCTCATTCCGGGCGTGCCGAGCCCTATCGTCGGCGCCGACCAGCGCGGCATCGATCTCGTCGTGATCAGGGAATCGACCGAAGGACTGTTCGCCTCGATGGGCAAGGGCGTCGTCACCCATGAGGACGCGCGCGAGACCTTGGTAATCACGCGCAGGACCTCCGAGCGCCTGTTCGAATTATCGTTTCGCCTCGCCGAGCGGCGCAAGGCGCGCGGCAAGCCCGGCGCGCTCACCTGCGTCGACAAGGCGAACGTGTTCAAGGCGTTTGCGTTCTTTCGCGGCATCTTCGACGAGATCGAGAAGAAGCATCCCGCCGTGAAGACCGACCGGCTCTACGTCGATGCCTGCTCCGCCATGCTGGTCAAGCGTCCCTGGGATTTCGACGTGATGGTGATGGAGAACATGTTCGGCGACATCGTCTCCGACATCACCGCGAGCCTGATCGGCGGCCTCGGCATGGCGCCGTCGGCCGACATCGGCGACAAATACGCCGTGTTCCAGCCCTGCCACGGCACCGCGCCCGACATCATGGGGCAGGGCAAGGCCAATCCGACCGGCATGATCCTGTCGGCGGCGATGATGCTCGACTGGCTCGCCGACAAACACGGCGTCGAGAGCGCGGCGGAAGCCGGCGAGGCGATCGAGCGTGCGGTGGACCAGGTCTATGCCGGCGGCATCAAGCCGATGGAGTTCGGTGGCAGCAACGGCACGGCGGATATTACCAAGGCGGTGCTTGCGGCGCTGTAGCCTAAGAAAAAGGGGCCCGCAGGCCCCTTGTTTTTACCAGCGGCGCCAGTGGTGATGGCGGTGACCCCAGCCCCACGGACGCGGGCCGTAGAAGCGTCGTGGGCCGCCATAATAGCCGTAGGCGCCATAATAGTTCGGGCGCCAGAAGCAGCGGCCCCAGGGGTTGCAGACCCAGCGCACCTGATCGACGTCAGCAGCCGGGCCCTTTGCAATCTGATCCGCCTGCGGAATGCCGTTCGGCATCGCCGCGAACGCCGAGCCCGAAGCGAGTGCCGCACCGCCCAAGGCCGCCAGACCGAGAACAGCAAACTTAAGTTTCATCGCAATCTCCCTCGTTGGTTGCGAGAGAACCCGCGGAGGATCAACTGGTTGCCGACGGGGGGCGGCCGCATGCGGATTTAATCTTCCTGAACAGAGGTTCAGACTCAGCGTCCCTGGAAGCTGGGTCTTCGTTTCTCCATGAAGGCTTGCCGACCTTCGCGGAAATCGGCGCTGTCCATGCAGGCATGGCCAATCGCCCTGATCGCCTCCATGTCGCGCCGACTCTCGTCCTTCAGCACCTGCGCAATGGTGATCTTTGCGGCCTTGATTGCGAGCGGGGCGTTCTGCGAGATCGTCTCGGCAATCGTCATGGTCTCGCCCCAGAGCTCGTCGACCGGGAACAGGCGCTCGACGAGGCCGATGCGCAGCGCTTCAGCGGAGTCGATGCGCATGCCCGTGTACATCAGCAGCCGCGCCCAGGACGGGCCGACCAGCGACACCAGATGCTTCAAGCCGTCATAGCCATAGGCGATTCCGAGCTTTGCAGCGGGAATGCCGAACTGGCTGCCATGCGAGGCGAGGCGGATGTCGGTAAGCATCGCGACCTGCATGCCGCCGCCGAGGCAATAGCCGTCGATGCAGGCGATGGTCGGTTTGGGATAGTCGGCGAGCAGCGCGCGCTGGGCGGCGCTGCGCTTGGCATATTCCTCGGACGCCGCCGCGTTATGGCGCGTCTTCTCGAACTGGCTGATGTCGGCCCCGGAGACGAACGCCTTGCCGCCGGCGCCGCGCAGGATCACGACGCGCACCGTCTCGTCATCGCGCAAGGCCGTCAGCGCCTCGCCAAATCCCTCCCACATCTCCAGCGACATCGCGTTTCGCTTGTCGGGATTGTTGAAGGTGATCACGCCGACGCCATCGGCTGAGTACTTGATGATCTTGCCGTCGGCGTAAGGTGTTTCGATCGTGCTGGAAATCTCGGGCATTGCGCGCTCGCTTGTTGGCAAGGTGCAATGTGCGGCGGCGGCGTCACCGCGGTCAACGGCGGCAGGCGAGGAGGCTTGCATCCGCCTGTGCCGGTATTGCATGGCGGCCGTGCCGGGACGTTCGGAAGACGGGAACCGATGGCAACGAAAAGGGGCGGTCAGACCGCCCCTACAAGCAAAGGCCGCACGCGGAAGGTCCGCGCCCCAGGACGGATGCAAGAACATGCAATCCGGGTCTCGTTCAATCCGGCCGCGCCCCCGTGGCGCGGCGGATTGAAGATCGGCCGTAAAAACAGACCGTCGATCGACGTCAGGCTTCGTTGGCCGCGATCGATTCCATCAGCGAGACGAGCTGACGCTGCACCGTCTGGTCCTTGATCTTGCTGTAGGCACGCAGCAGGCGGAGGCTGAACGCGCTGTCAAGGAACAGCAGGCTCTCGACTTCGCGGGCCTTGTTGTCGCCGTCGTAGAAGAAGGTCACGGGCACATCGAGGGCGGTTGCGATCTGCTGAAGCCGAGCCGCGCCGACGCGATTGACGCCCTTCTCGTATTTCTGGACCTGCTGGAAGCTGACGCCGAGCTTCTCGCCAAGTTCGGCCTGCGAGATCTTCATCTCGACACGCCGCAGACGGATCCGCTTGCCAAGCTCAATGTCCGGCTTGCCGGCACTGCGCTGCTTCATTCTTTTCGCCGCTGCTTTCATCTTCGTTTTCACCTTTGTTCTTCGGTTGAAAATCCCCCGAAGAGCTGGGTCAGGGGTTCGCCCATGTACGAGTCCTTGAATTCATGCGGGTGCACGAACTCTTCCTTAAACCACGGGAAGCGAGCCGGACTGAAAGCTTCGATCAGCCAATCAATCATGTGCCGCACGCGCGGAATACGGCCGCTACCGGGATGGTAGGACAGCCAGATATCCAGCGGTCGGTTCAACTCGACTTCCAGTGGAATCAACTTCCCGCCAAGCGCAATCGCGTAGCTCGGGAAGACGCCGATGCCGGCGCCATTCGCGACCGCCCAGTAGTTGGCGCTTGAGACGTTGGTCTTCATGACCAGAAGGTCACGTTCCGATACGCCGGGAAAGAAGCTCTCGAAGGATTCCTTGGCGGCGAGCTGGTCGGCGAATTGCAGCACCAGGCGATGCTTGATCAATTCCGCTGCCGAGCGGGGCGCGCCATGCTTCTCGATGTATTTCTCCGAGGCCCAGAACATCAGATGCATGCGGCCGAGCCGCACCAGCTTGATGTCGAGCGCCGAGGGACGCGCCAGATGGATGGCGACATCGGCCTCGTGGCGCGAGACGTCGGCCGAGCGCATCGCGCAATGCAGGTCGACCAGGATCTTCGGATAGGCCTGCTGGAATTCAACCAGGCGCGGGGCGAGCCAGAACGTGCCGAGCCCCTCGGTGACGGCGACCCGCACCTCGCCGGACAGGGCGTTGGCCATCGAATCGCTGGCGCGCAGCACATCGAAGGTGGCGGCCTCCATGCGCTCGACGGCGGAGACCACCAGCGCGCCTTCATCGGTCAGATGGGTGCCGTGGACGTCGCGGGTGAACAGTGTGGTGCCGGTCTGGCGCTCGAAATCGTCGATTCGCCGGCGCACGGCGTTGATCGACAGCGACAAGCGCTCGGCCGCCGACCGGAAACTTCCGCATCGGACGACTTCGAGGAATATACGGGCCGCATCCCAATCCGAGAGGCCGCTGAGATTTGTCGTTGGGCGTTCCGCCAGAGGAACGCCCCTTTCCGCCAAGGAGTGCATACAAGTCCCTTCGGGTTGCTAAACTGGCAGAATCTGGCGCAAACCACAACCACTGCGGGTTGGGGGACGATGAGTTTTGAACCATCATCCTTACTACCTCGTGGGTGGTATTTAGATGCTGCTTGAGCTGGGAATCGGGTGGACTATTCGCCCGCAAGGGGGGTGTGGCGTGAGTTCCGTTGCGAGCCGCGAAATGGCTGCGGGATTATCGGCGCTGTCCGCAATGAATGAATTTGCGCGCGAGCCGGCATCGGGGCTCTCGATGGATCCGTCACATTGGTCCACGCGTTTGCTTGAAGACGGCTTGGAAGACAGCCGACAGCGTGGTGCAGCGATGTTGGCCGAAACCTCGGTTCCACAGCAGAAACACGCTGAAATCAGGTTCGAAGGCACAGTGGCCTCATGGTATCCTCGTAGCTCCATGGGGGCCGAAGAGATCGTCCCAATCTCGTCTCGCAGGCCGAATTAACGGAAAGAACGCCGGTGTCGCATTCAGACGAACAGTTGCAGTCGGTGCTGGAAACGCTCGAGGGGTGCCGCAGGGTTCTCAACGCGTGCGACAGCCGTGAGTCGGCCGAGCTGCTGTCAATCGTCATCCTCGACGTCAGGATGAAGCTCAAAGGAATTAACAGTGCCGATCTCAAGGCACTGTGCGACGAAATGCTGCGGAGCGCCGCGCGCGAGCCGCAGTCCCCCTTCAAGCAGACGCAGGACCAGCCCCGGCGTCCGCTGCTCCGCGTGGTGAAGTAGCCGCGCCGCCGAATCTCGCTTTTTGGCGAGGTTTGTGCGCGTCCCGATGCCGCATCTGTGATCGCAGGCGGCATCGGGAGGAGCCCTGGTTTCGTGCGCCTCTGTTGCGCATTCTCCGGCATCGGTTACACCAGAGCCGGTTCGGCTCCGGGCCGCGCCTATTCCCGGCGCGCCGCACCGGTGCCTGAGATGGCTCAGACGGCATCATGCAAAATGTTTCGATCCCGGCGGCGCTGATTGCCGGCCTCGTCAGCTTCCTCTCGCCGTGTGTCCTGCCCCTGGTCCCGCCCTACCTGATCTATCTGACGGGCGCCACGATCGAGCACGTCGAGAGCGACGAGCCGGCCTCGGCCTCCAAGCGCGCGATCATGATGTCGGCGCTGCTGTTCGTGCTTGGTTTCTCCACGGTGTTCGTCGCGCTCGGCGCCAGCGCCTCGTTGGTCGGCGGGCTGATTCGTGCCTGGTCGGCGGAGCTGTCGATCCTCGCCGGCATCGTCATCATCATCATGGGCCTGCACTTCCTGGGCCTGACGCGCATCGGCCTGTTGATGCGCGAGGGACGGCTGCCGATCCCGAAGCCGGTCGGTCTCTGGGGCGCCTATATCATGGGGCTCGCCTTCGCGTTCGGCTGGACACCCTGCATCGGCCCGATCCTCGCCGCGATCTTGTCGATCGCCGCTGCTGAGGCCACGGTGACGAAGGGAGCAGGTTTGCTTGCGGTCTATTCCGCCGGTCTCGGCATTCCCTTCCTGATCGCCGCTTTGATGATCAAGCAGTTCTCCGCGCTGTTCGCGCGCATGAAGGGCCATCTCGTCAATGTCGAGCGAGCCATGGGCGTGCTGATGGTGATCACCGGCATCGGCTTTCTCACCGGCGCTGTCTCGAACGTGAGCATCTGGCTGCTGGAGACGTTCCCGGCGCTGCAGACCATCGGATAGGGCGCAATCAATCCGGACATGCCGACGCGCTGCACGCGCCGGCATCCCCTGTGCGGTTGCTTAGGGCTTGAAAACGTAGCCCGGCGAAATCGCCGCCGTCTCCGGGATCGGCGGCAGATCGGCGAACAGTTCGGGACGGTCCTTCATGACTTTGAGGATGTGCTTCGGTTCGATATGCGCATTGACGTCGAAGGTCGATTTGAGGATGCCGAACCGGTACAGCCGGTCCTCGGCGCTCCACAGCGCACGGTAGTTGTTGGCCGACAGGCGGCGGTCCGCCTGCTGGATGTTGAACTGCATCGCAGTCTCGGCGACGTCCTGCTTGAGCCCCGGAATCCAGCGCGTGGCGACCTGGGCCGCCTGCTTCGGATTCTTGCGCATCCATTGGTCGGCCTCGGAAACGGCGGCGAGGAATTTCTCGATGGTCTCGCCGTTGGCCTGCACCCAGGGACGAAGCGCGACGTTGAAGCCGATATAGGAGATCACGTCGCCGCCCCGGATGATCTCGACCGCGCCGGGCACATCCTTGCCGGCAACGATCGGCCAGGGATCCCAGGCCGAGAACGCGTCGATACCCTTGGCGAGCAGGGCGACGGTCATATCCGGCGGCGGCGTGTTGACCAGCGTCACGTCATCCGGCTTCAGCCCCGCCTTCTCCAGCGTCGCCAGGATGTAGAGATGATTGATGGTGCCGAAGGAGGCTGCGATCTTCTTGCCCTTCAGCGTCGACAGGTCGCCCTTGACGATGCCCGAACCTTCGCGCGCGATGATCGCCATGGTGGCGTCTGAGCCGGCCTTGGTGGCGTTGCCGCTGAAATTACCGAGTGCGACAAGATCCATGCCGCGCAGCACGGCGCCGATCATGGGCACGCCGACCTGCACGATCTCGCTCTCGCCGGCCTGCAATGCGTTCAGGGCGTCGACGCCTGTCGCGTAGGGGCGTGCGATCGTGACATCGAGCCCGTACTTCTCGAAGAAGCCGCGCTCGAGTGCGATCGGCAGGCCGATCTGGTCGATGCCGGTGACCATGCCGGCCTTCAGTTTGGTCGGAGTCTGTGCGCTCACCGGCACCATGCCGGCCAAGAGCGCGATTCCAAGCAACAAGAGTCTTTTCATATCTCAGCCTCCCTCTTTTATCGGCCCCACGGCCGTCACCCAATAGGGGCGGGCGACGGCGTTGAGGTCCGTTCGTTTGACACCGCGTAGTTCGATCGAATGCTCGTCTGTTCCCGAGACGCGTCCAAATTGCTGAAATGCGAGCACGTGGAAGCGCTCCGGCGTGAACGGCAGTTCGATTTGCACGTTCACTTTTTCCGATGTGCCTTTCAGGTCGGGCGATATCTTTCCCGGCGCCGCCACCGTCAGCCAGAGTTGAAACAGCGCCCATGCGGCAATCGCGCCGAGCACGATGCGGCCCTTGGAGGAGCGCAGGACGTCGGAGGCGATGCTCATGCCGCGCGCACCATCTGGAGCACGCGCGCCGAGAGTTGCTTGAAGTCGTCGTCCTTGACCAGGTTGTCCCAGACGCGGGGACGCGGCAGGTCGACCGCGATCTCGTCCAGCACGCGTCCCTTGGACAGCACGACCACGCGGTTGGCGAGAAACACCGCTTCCGGCACGTCATGGGTGATGAAGATCACCGTCGGCTTGCGCTCCTGCCAGATCCGGGTCAGTTCCTCCTGGAGCGTCATGCGCGTCTGCGCGTCGACGCTGGCGAACGGCTCGTCCATCAGCAGTACGGAGGGATTGTTGGCGAGTGCGCGCACCACGCCGACACGCTGCTGCATGCCTCCGGAGAGCTCGTTGGGATAGCGGTGCGCCGCATGCGACAGACCTGCAAGCGCCAGATATTCACGCGCGATGCGGTCGCGCTCGGCCTTCGGCACGCCGCGCATCTTCGGACCGAAGCCGACATTGTCGAGCACGGTCTTCCAGGGAAACAGCGCGAACGATTGGAACACGACCCCACGCTCGGGGCCTGGCCCATGCACCGGCTTGCCGTCGAGCAGGATATCGCCCTTTGAATAAGGGATGAAGCCTGCGATCATGTTGAGGATGGTCGTCTTGCCGCAGCCGGACGGGCCAACCACCGAGATGAACTCGCCGGGCTCGACGTCCAGCGAGACGTCATGGACGGCGGTGACATGCGCGCCTGCGTAAGGGTCGAAATAGGTCTTGCCGAGATTGCGCAGTGAAAGCGTCTTCATGATGTCACCAATCCCCAGCGTTGGCCGGTCACGCGCTCGAGCGGCGCGAGAACCCAGGCGTCCACGATGTACCAGAGCAATCCGAGAATGATCATGCCGAGCAGGATCTCGACGGTGGAGCCGGCGCGTCGGGCATCGAACATCATGAAGCCGATCCCCGACGTGCCGACGATCATCTCGACTGCGATCAGCGCGCGCCAGCCATAGCCGAGGCCGTTGCGAAGCCCCGTGATGATGTTGGGCAGCGCGCCCGGCAGCGTGACCTCCCAGAGCACCCGCGCGCGCGAGGCGCCGAGGCTTAGCGCGGCGCGCGCAAGGTCGCGCGGCACCGATTCAACCCCGAGCACGGTGTTGAGCACGACCGGGAACAGCACGGTATAGACGATGACGAAGGTCATCGTCGTCAGTCCGAAGCCGAACCATATCAAGAGGATCGGCAGCCAGGCGATGTCGCCGATCGCCTGGAAGAACAGCAGCACCGGCCAGCAGATGCGGTGTGCCCAGCGGCTGGTGCCGATCAGAATCCCCAGGGGAATGCCAATCGCCATGCCGACTGCGGCCCCCGTCGCGAGCCGGATCAGGCTGTCCTGGAGATAGTCGGGCAGGATCCCCTTGTAGGTGAGCGTGAAGAACGCGCGCACCACGTCGGCGGGGCCCGGGAAGAACGCGCGTGGAAACACTCCGGCCTCGCTGACCGCGGTCCACAGTGCGAGCACCGGGATGAAGGGAATGATGGCGGCGAACCCCGGCCAGCGCCGGGTCAGGCGGGTGTAGCCGGCCCAGATTTGCAGCAGCAGATTCATGCGCGCCTCACCATGCCCCAGCGTTCGATGGTCGCCCGTTCCAGTGGCACCAGCATCAGACGGTCGATCAGCAGCCAAAGCACGCCGATCACGATCATGCCGAACACGATCACCTCGGTGCGGTAGAAATCGCGTGCGACGAACAGCATGTAGCCGAGCCCGACATTGGTCGCGATCATCTCGGCGGCGATCAGTCCGCGCCAGGCGAAGCCAAGGCCGGTGCGGATGCCGGTGACGATGTTCGGCAGCGCGCCCGGCAGCAGCACTTCGGTCAGCAGCGCCCAGCGTCCGGCGCCGAGCGATGCGGCAGCATTGCGCAGCGTGTGTGGAATGGTCCTGACGCCGAGCAGGGTGTTGTAGGCGACAACGAAGAACACGGCGTTGAAGATCACGAAGACGATCGCGCCGAAGCCATAGCCGAACCACAAGGTCGCGATCGGGATCCAGGCAATGCCGGCGAGCACCGAGAAGAAGCGGAACAGCGGCGTGAGAAAGGCCGCCACGGTCGGGCTCACGCCCATGGCGATACCGAGCGGCACGGCGGTGGCGATGCCGATCAACGTGCCGAGGCCGACGCGCAACAGGCTGGCACCGACATGGGCGATTAGCGTGCCGTCGCGGATCGACTCCATGGCAGCCCCGCCGACGGCGCCGACCGAGGGAAACACGCGCGGATTGACGTTGAACAGCGGGACGACGATCGCCCAGATCGCCACCAGCGCAAGCAGCGGCGCGACGAACATCGCGGCGCCCGCCAGCGAATTGACGCTGCGGATCCATCGCGACGATCGACCCTTCAGACTGCCCGTCACCTGCATTTTTCCTCCCTGGCGTTCAGCTATGCCTGTGCCGGCATTTCACGCTGATCATTCCTGACATCGTAACCCTGTCTCGCGCGATCGCAGCTGCCGGTCTGCTGCCACGACCGCGATCCCGGGCGGGGCGAGGATGTAGGGCGAGCCCTCAGCGTCACGGTCCACGACGTTTCCTCCTGCTCTTGGCGCTCGACGTCCTGGCCGCGCGCACGGCGGGCCCGTCCGTCTTGCGCGTGGCCGCGGCGATGACCGTCTTCCGGTTCGCGAGCTTCAATCGGGTGTAGCCGATCAATCGTTCCATCGCGGCGCGCGCCTTCTCCGGGTTGCCGCTCTCGATGGCCCGCGCCGCTGCTGCGTGGTTCGGCAGATTGTCCTTGAACCAACCACCCGGGCCACCGACCGCAACGGTGAAGACGGTGCTCAGGATGGTGTCGATCGCGCTGCGAAAGCCCTGCAGGACCGGGTTGTGGGTCGCATCCAGGATGGCAAGATGAAAGGCCTTGTCGGCGGCAAGCGCGCTGGCCTGGTCTTTCGCGGTCTGCATCGCGGCCAGGGCCGTGTCGATCCGCCAGCGGTCGTTCCTGGTCGCGCGTTCGGCGGCGAGCGCTGCGGCCGCAGGTTCGATGATCGAGCGCACTTCCTGGATTGCCAGCAAAAGGTCGCGATCCGGTTCGTCCTGGCCGACGAGCCAGCTCAGCACGTCGCGATCAAGCAGGCTCCATTCGTGGCGCGGCAGCACCTGCGTGCCGTGGCGCGGTCGCACGCTGACGAGGCCCTTCGCGGCAAGCGTCTTGATTGCCTCGCGCACCACGCCGCGGCCGACGCCGAAACGGGCTTCGAGCTCCGGCTCCGGTGGCAGGGTGGTGCCGACGGGAATGAGATCCTGCGCGATCTCGCGGCCGAGCGTCGTCAGCACGGCGCGGATGCGGCCGGGCTTGATCGGTTTGTCGGCTCGGCTCGGCCGGGCTCGTGCCACTGGATCGTTTCTCCCTGCCGGCCTGTCGCAGCCGGTTCGTTGTCTTGGCTGCCCGCCGGCAGCTTCACATTCATCCGATGTTTAACATCGGATGAATGCGGCGTGCGAGCGCAATTGTCGCAGGGTTGGCGTGTTGCGCTGCGATATTTCCCCGGGGTCCCGGAGTGGCTACTGCGTCTCGTCCAGCGTGCAGATTACGGTGCAGACCACGCCGCGCGGCAGGAAGTCGACGGTGGCCTCGCCGCCGAGCTGGTCGCGCGCGCTGCGCTCGATCAGGCGCGAGCCGAAGCCGCGCTGCACAGGTGCCGTGACCGGCGGTCCGCCGGTTTCGGTCCAGATCAGGCGCAGCCGCGGTTTAGGGGCATCGGCGATGATCTCCCAGTCCAACGTCACTCGCCCGGTCTCGTTGGACAGCGCGCCATATTTCGCTGCGTTGGTGGCGATCTCGTGCACGATCATCGACATCACGACGGCGAGCCGCGGCGAGAGCGGCACAGAGGGGCCGGCCATGCGGATGCGGTCGGGACCGTTCATCAGGAACGGCTGCAGCGCGCGGGCGATCACCTCCCGCAGCTTGGAGCCCGCCCATTTCTCCTGGCTGAGCAGATTATGCGCTTCGGCCAGCGCGCCGAGCCGCCCCTCGAACTTCATCCGCTCGTCCCGGCTCGCGCTGCGGAAGGTCTGCACAGCGATCGCCTGCATCAAGGCCAGCGTATTCTTGACCCGATGGTTGAGCTCGTCGATCAAGAGATTGTGCAGCATCTCACCGCGCGCGATCGTGGTCGCCATCCTGACCGCGAAGGTGAGCCCGGTCAGCAGCAGGATGCCGCCGATCAGGCTCGTGATCGCGATGTTGCGCCAGAGCGGCGCGATCAGCGAGTTCTCGGGGAGGCCGGCCACGACCGTCCAGCCCGTCAGGCTCGACCTGGTAAAGGCAGATGACAGCGCCACCCCGTCGAGCGAGACGCTCGAAAGGGCGGCTTCCGACGTGCGAGACATCGTATCCTTGAGGACGCCGGAGGCCCGCTTGCCGATCATCTCGCTCGGGTTGGGAACGCGCGCGAAGACGACGCTCTTGGTGTCGAGCAGGGATACGGTCCAGAGCTGGTCCGGGCGCTGCTTCTCGACAAGCCCCTGGAAGATGCTGATCGGCGGGCTGAAACTGAGGTCGTAGATCACTTCGCCGTCGCGAAATACCGGAACCTCGACGGTGAGCTCCTGCCGGCCGTTGATCGCCTCGCCGATGAACAGGTCGGAGTATTGCGGCGTTTTCCTCGCAAATACTCTTTCGATTGTCTCGAGATTGCCGCGTGGCGGCAGGCTTGCGGTGTCTTCCGTTGCGGAAGAGAACAACAGCCGACCCTCGCGATCGGAGATCAGCACCAGGCCGCCTTTGCCATATTGGTCGACGAAACCGAGCGCGATGCGGCGGAAGTTCTGGAAGTCGTCGTTGCGCAGCGCATTGGTCAGCGCGAGCACCTGCAGGCCGCCGGTCATCCGCTGTACCTCGGAGTCGAGGACGAGACGCATGCTGCGCACGTTCTCCAGGACCCGCCGGGTCGCGTCGCTCCGGTCCTGCTTGTAATTGTAGACGGCGATACCGACCGCAAAGACGATCAGCGGCAACATCGTTCCCGTGACCAGAAGAGCGAGCCGGACCGGCAGGGTGAGCTTTGACAAACGTGTAGTTCCCGGCGCCCCGGCGCGACGGCGCCGGACAAACGAAGCATAAAGCAGTGGCTCCGTTGTGCCACCGCATAATTGGTCGTGGATCGCGCCGGATCAGGCATTCCGGGGGGCGTGACGAAGTGAAGGTTGCGGTGCAGCAGATGGCGTAAGCGCGGGTCCTGCGTCGAACTGTATCAGAGGCCGGCTCATCATTGCCCGAGAGCGCATCCGAATCTGACTTCCGTCCCGCCGCGTATTTTCATACGCTTGCCTCTCGCAAGCCGCATAACGGCTGCGCTCACGGCCCGGCGACAGGGCCGGGGCATCAAAGGGAGGGGAGACGATGAAGCGAAGATCATTTCTCGCTGGTATCGGGGCGACCACTGCAGCGGCTGCGATCGGCATGCCGTCGATCCTCAGGGCACAGGCGCCGATCACGCTGAACGGAGCCGTGCAGTTCAACGACGACCACGCCTTCAATCGGGCACTGCTCCGGTTCGAGGAACTGGTGAAGAAGTATTACGGCAAGCCCGTGAACTTCACCTTGCACAGGAACTCATCGCTCGGCCTCGAGAAGCAGTATTTCGAATACATGTCGCAGGGCAAGGCAGTCGATTACGGCATCGTGTCGCCGGCTCATATGTCGACCTTCGCAAAGGCGGCCCCGTTCATCGACGCTCCCTTCGTCTTCAAGGGCATCGAGCACATGAACAAGGTCGTCGAGGCCAATATCCTGGCGCCGATCGCCGATGAAGTCGCGGCGAAAGCCGAGGTCGTCCTGATCGGCTATTCCGGTGGCGGCATCCGCAACATCTTTGCCAACAAGCCGCTCAAGAATCTCGCCGATCTCAAGGGTCTCAAGGTTCGGGTGCAGGGCGCGCCGATCTGGTCGAAGACTTTTGCGGCGGTCGGCATGAGTCCGACGGTGATCGCCTACAACGAAATCTACAACGCGATCCAGAACGGCGTGATTTCGGCCGGTGAAAACGAGGCGGCCGGCGTCGAAGCGATGAAGTTCTACGAAGTGGCCCCGCATCTCAACCTGACCCAGCACGCCGTATCGATCCGGCCGATCTGCTTCTCGGTGAAGACGCTGAAGACGCTGCCGAAGGAGCTGCAGGACGCGATCATGAAGGCCGGCAAGGAGGCTGGCGACTACGGCCGTCAGCTCGAGTCGAGCGAAGAGGTCGTCAAGCTCGACACGCTCGAAAAGGCCGGCAAGCTCAAGCGCGTCCCATTCGAGGAGCGCGACGCGATGAAAAAGCTCGCCGACCCCGTGATGGCCACCTACGCCAAGGAAATCGGCGCCGAGGGCATCTTCGAGAAGATCAACGTCGTCTGAGGCCTTTGCGTCCGCCGACAGCAACTCCGGGCAAGCCCCGCTTCTTGCCCGGATGTAGCGGATGTCATGCCGCACGGAGCTCCGATGTCTGAAATGCCCGTTTCGTCCGTGCCGTCGCTGTGGCGTCGCATGTCGGCCGCCTATGCCAAATTGCTGGAATTCCTGCTGGCCGCCTGCGTCGGCATTCTTGTCATTCCGGTCACGCTGCAAATCGTCTCCCGCTATACGCCGTTCATTCCGTCCTACATCTGGACGGAGGAGATGGCGCGGTTCCTTTTCGTCTGGACGATCATGATCGGCGCAATGGTCGGCGTGCGGGAGGCGCAGCATTTCGAGGTCGACGTGTGGCCCGACCTGTCGCGGCGGTCGGAGGCCGCGGTGCGGATTTTGGCGCGGCTTGGCGTGCTGGCGCTGGCCCTCGTGTTCGTGTGGGCCGGAATCGAATTCACACGCTTCGCCTGGAACAGGACGTCGGAACTGGCGGATCTGCCGCTCTGGCTGATTCACGTCGCCTGGCCTGTCGCCGGCGCGACATGGATCGTCTTCGCCGGCGAGCAGATCGTCGATGAAATGCGCATTGTGGCTGGGGCAGAGCGATGAGCGGCAACGTACTTTCTGCCGGACAGGCCGCCATGGTGCTGTTCGGGGTCTTCGTCGGCCTGCTGATCGTGCGCGTGCCGGTCGCCTTCGCGCTCGGTCTTGCCTGCGTGCCGATCCTGCTGATCGAGCCGCATTTGTCGATGATGATGCTCGCGCAGGAGACCTTCAATGCGTACAATTCGTTCATCCTGCTGGCGGTGCCGTTCTTCCTCTTGACGGCAAACCTGATGAGCATCGGCGGTATTACCGACCGTCTGGTGGCGCTGTCGCGCTCGATGGTCGGGCACTGGCCGGGCTCCCTGGCGCAGATCAACGTCGTGCTGTCGGTGTTCTTTGCCGGCATCTCCGGCTCCTCCACCGCCGATGCGGCGAGCCAGTCCAAGATCTTCATCGATGCGCAGACCAGGGAGGGCTACGATCTCTCGTTCTCCATCGCCATCACGGCGGTGTCGGCCGTTCTGGCGGTCATCATCCCGCCGTCGATCCTCATGATCGTGTGGGGCGGGCTGATCTCGACCTCGATTGCGGCGATGTATCTCGCCGGCATCGTGCCGGGCCTGCTGATCGCGGGCGCTCAGATGGCGACGGTGCACATCTATGCGGTGCGCCGCGGCTACCCCACCTATCCGAAGGCAAGCTGGGTCGAGATGCGGTGCGCCATCTGGCAGTCGATACCGGCCTTGATGACACCCTTCATCATCGTCGGCGGCATTCTGCTTGGGTGGTTCACCGCGACCGAATCCGCCTGCGTCGCGGTGCTTTATTCCGTAGTGCTCTCGGCGTTCTTCTATCGCGAGACGGGGATACGCGAACTGTACAAGGCGCTGCTTGATACCGGTCGTCTTGCCGGCGTCGCGCTGTTCTGCGTCGGCACCGCCAGTGCGTTCGGCTGGCTGCTCGCCTACTACAAAATTCCGCAGGAGCTGCTGGCCAACGTCTCGACATGGGGCATGGGCGCTGTTGCAGCCGGCTTTTTCATCGCCTTCTGCTTCCTGGTGGTGGGCTGCTTCCTCGATGCCATCCCGGCCATCATCATTGTCGGGACCGTGCTGGAGCCGCTGGCCAAGTCGGTCGATCTCCATCCGGTCCAGTTCGCGATCATTTCGATCGTGTCGCTGGCCTTTGGCCTGGTGACGCCGCCCTATGGCCTGTGCCTGATGATCGCCTGCTCGATCGCGGGCGTGAGGCTTCGCTATGCGCTGAAGGACACGGTCATCATGCTGATTCCGATGCTGCTCGTGCTGGCGGCGCTCATCGTCTGGCCCAGCGTATCGCTGTTCTTGCCGCGTTTGATCGTGCCCGAAATGCTCAAATGAGCAGCGGCGAGTGAACTTCGGGGAATGTGATCCCGCGGACGACCGCCGCGGGATCGAGGCGACCGCTACAAGTTGCTCTCGGTGATCGCGGCATAGAGCATGCTTCGGAGCTCGCGCCGGATCGGGTAGGCGCTCGAGGGTAGCACCTGCGTCATGAAGATCGCGATCAGCTCCTCGGCCGGATCGATCCAGAACGAGGTGGTGGCCGCGCCGCCCCAATTGTATTCGCCGGGGCTACCGGCGATCAGCGTTTCTGCCGGTCGCATGGTCACGGCGAAGCCGAGACCAAAACCGATGCCGTTATAGGCCGCTTCCGAGAACAGCGAGCGCGATACTTCCGGCAGCGAACGACCGCCGGGAATGTGGTTGCTCGTCATCAGCGCCAGCGTCTTCGGCCCGATCAGCCTGACGCCGCCGAGCTCGCCGCCGTTGAGCAGCGCGCGGCAGAAGGTGAGATAGTCGGCGACGGTGGAGCAGAGGCCGCCGCCCCCCGAAATGAACGAGGGCGGGGTGAGGAACGAGCTCGTCGCCGGATCGTCCTGGAGCGTCAAGCCTTCGCGGCGCTGTCCGGCATGGAAGGTCATGCCGCCGCCGGGATCGGCGGAATAGCAGGCCGCGAAGCGGTGCGCCTTGGAGGTCGGGACGTGGAAATCGGTGTCGGTCATGCCGAGCGGATCGAGGATGCGTGACTTGAGGAACTGCTCGAACGGCATGCCCGAGATTTTGCCGACGAGATAGCCGAGCACGTCGGTCGCGACCGAGTAGTTCCAGGCTTCGCCAGGGGAGAATTCGAGCGGAATCTTCGCCAGCGACTCGATCATCGTTTGAAGCGTGCCGGCCTTCTCGACCTCGCCGATCTTTTCTGCGCGGTAGGCGGCATCCACATTGGAGCGCTGCTGGAAACCGTAAGTGAGGCCGGCGGTGTGGCGCAGCAGGTCGACGATCAGCATTGGCCGGGATGGCGGCCGGGTCAGGAAAGCCGGATAAGTGCCGGCGACGAAGACGCCGAGATCCTTCCATTCCGGAATGTATTTGGCGACGGGCTCGTCGATCGCGACGAGGCCTTGTTCGACCAGCATCATGAAGGCCACGCTGGTGAGCGGCTTGGTCATGGAATAGATGCGGTAGATGGTGTCGTCCTTGACCGGCAGCTTGCGCTCGACGTCGGCAAAGCCCTGAACCGAGCTGTGAGCAACCTTGCCCCGGCGGTAGACCAGAAGATGCGTGCCCGGGAAGCGGCCGGCATCGATGTACCGGCTCTTCAGATGCGCATCGACACGGTCGAGCGCGGCCTTGGACATGCCGACGGATTCGGGCGAAGCGGGGGTGGGCGCGAGCATCAGTTCCTCCGGGCAGTTTTTGTCGGTCCGTTGATAGCCAAATGACGGCCCCATTCCAAGCCACTCGCGCTTAACGCGGGCAGGCCGGCTGGTGTAGGCTGCGCCCTGGAACGCCTCCAGGGAGCCCCAAGGGCCTCCAAGGCCAACGAGAAAACGCAGGGCAAATGCAACATGACCCAGTTCAACGAGACTGATCTCACTGAAGCCGTCGTCAAGAGCTTCGATAACACCCCTAATCCGCGCGCGAAATTCCTGCTGCAGGAGCTGGTGAAGTCGCTGCACGATTACGTGAGCAAGACGGGTCTGACCTTCGAGGAATGGGACTACGCCATCGATTTCCTGACCCGCACCGGGCAGAAGTGCACCGACACCCGTCAGGAGTTCATCCTGCTATCCGACGTGCTCGGCGTCTCGATGCTGGTCGACGCGGTCAACCATCGCGACCGCGAAGGCGCCACCCAGACCACGGTGCTCGGCCCGTTCTATGTCGGCGAGCACAAGGTGACCGCGCACGGCACCGACATCTCGCCGAACAACCAAACCGGCGAGCGGATGTTCGTGCAAAGTCGCGTCACCGACCTGAAGGGCAACCCGCTGGCCAATGTCCCCGTCGACGTCTGGCATGCCGACGACGACGGCTTCTACGACTCCCAGAAACCCAACTATGACGAGGTCGGCGCGTCGGCGCGCGCGCGCTTCATCACCGACAGCGACGGCCGTTTCTTCTTCCGGACCATATTGCCGTGCAGCTATCCGATCCCGACCGACGGCCCGGTCGGCGAGATGATCGTGCAGACCAAGCGTCATCCGATGCGCCCGGCGCATGTGCACTTCCTGGTCAACGCGAAGGGCTACGAGCCGCTGATCACGCACGTCTTCATGGACGGCGACAAATATCTGGATTCCGACGTGGTGTTCGGGGTCAAGGACGATCTCGTCGCCAAGGTCGAGCCGCGCACCGATCCTGCGATGCCCGACGGGACCAAGGCGAACGGTCCGTGGCATTTGATGACTTACGAATTCCACCTCAAGCCCGGCGGCGGCATGGCGCCGACGCCGCTGGGGACGAAGACGGCAGAGCCGGCGTGAGGGCTCGAGTTCATCCCCCGATATAGGCCGCCAATTCGTCGGGCGTTCCCTTTGGAAAGGCTTCCTTCAGATAATCGAGGAAGGCGGAGACGCGCGCACTGAGCAACCGCCGTGATGGATAGAGTGTCCACAGGGCGATGTCGGGTCCTTCGACATCGCCCCATCGCACCAGCGTGCCGGCGGCAAGATCGTGGCTGACGAGCGACAGCGGCAGCCGTGCTGCGCCGACGCCGGCTCGAACCGCGTCGCGGACCATCATCAGCGATGACAGGCGAAGCACCGCGTCGACGGCAACACGCGACGTGCCGGCCGGTCGCCTGATTTCCCACGCTGCGGTTTCGTCATTTCCGCGCACCACGGCCGGAACGGCCAGATCGCCCTTTGGTCGTTTCAGGGTGGGGCCGGCCACGACCACCAGTCTGTCGCGCAGGAAGATGCGGCCGACGAGGCTTTCATCCGGATCGGGATTGACCCGGATCACGAGATCAAGACCCTCCTCGATCATGTCGACCTGGCGATCATCCGTCGTTACCTCGAGCCGGACCTGAGGATGCCTCAGCGCAAAGCCGGCCGCGAGCCGGCCCATGGCACTTTGCGAAAAGAGCAGAGGAGTGTTGATCCGCAACTTGCCCTTTGGCTTGTCTCCGCCCGAGGCGATCGCTGCCGCCGTCTCGTCGAGCTCGGTGAGGAGTGCTCCGGTCCGCTCGTAAAGCGCTCGTCCTTCCTGGGTGAGTTTGAGCGTGCGCCCGCCGCGCTCGAACAGACGCAGATCGAGACTGCTCTCGAGCTCGGACACACGCCGGGACAAGGTCGCTTTCGGACGTCCCGCGGCGCGCGCGGCCTTTCCGAACCCCCCGTGGCGGGCAACAAGGTTGAAATCGGCCAGGGCAAGCAAATCCATCTGTTCCACCGGTGAGACGACCTGTCCAAATATAGCGCCTTTCGGACCGCATGTGGATCACTAATTTCCGGGATGTCTTCTGACCCGAACCGGAGTGATCCCATGACCATCCTCGTTACCGGCGCAACCGGCACCATCGGCCGCCAAGTCGTCGAACAACTCGTCAAGCGGGGCGCGGATGTGCGCGCGCTCGTCCGAAATCCCGAGAAGGCCAACTTCCCTTCAGGTGTCGCCGTCGCCCAAGGCGACTTGCTGGACGTCGATTCCTTGCGCGGTGCGTTGTCGGGCGTCTCGACCCTGTTCCTGCTCAATGCCGTGGTGCCGGATGAATTCACCCAGGCGCTGACTGCGCTCAACCTGGCAAGAGAGGCCGGCATCGAGCGGTTCGTCTATCTGTCGGTGATCCACAGCGACCGCTACGTCAACGTGCCGCACTTCGCCGGCAAGTTCGGCGTCGAGCGCATGATCGAGCAGATGGGGTTCAATGCCACTATCCTGCGCCCCGCATACTTCATGAACAACGAGCTCATGATCAAGGATGCGGTGACCGGGTACGGCGTCTATCCCATGCCGATCGGCAGCAAGGGACTGGCGATGATCGACGCGCGCGATATCGGCGAGATCGCGGCGATCGAATTGATCCGCCGCGAGACATCCGCCACGCCGCTTCCGCTCGATCGCATCAATCTCGTTGGTCCCGATACATTGACTGGCGCGAAAGCTGCGGCGATCTGGTCGGACGTGCTCGGGCGCACGATCGCCTATGGCGGTGACGACCCCGCCGGATTCGAAAAGAACCTCAGGCAGTTCATGCCCGGCTGGATGGCCTTCGACATGCGGGTGATGAGCGAGCGCTTCCTCTCGGAGGGAATGATCCCGGAGGCCGGCGACGTCGAGCGTCTGACGGATATTCTCGGCCGTCCCTTGCGTTCCTATCGCGACTTCGTCGCGGAGATCACGGCCTCTGCCTGAGGGCTTGCCGGCGCCTTCTGAATCGCTCGCCACTCCTCATGTGGCGAGCGGGCGGCCTTTGATCAGCGCGCGTGCAGCAGCGCCAGCAGCACGACGACCGCGCAGGCGAGCGCCGCTGTCGTCAGCTTCCAGAACATCAGCGGGCTGCGCTCCAGGAGCGGGGTGATCCGCGTGTCGAGATAGGCCGGATTGGGGTTTCGAAGTTCGAAGACGAACTCCGAAAGATCTTCGTGCCGCTTGGTGGGGTCGGGATGGAGCGCGCGGCGCAGCGCGCCGTCGATCCAGGCCGGCACGTTGCGGTCGCCGTCTGCGGCGCGATATTTGAGCCTCCGCACGTCCGCCTTGCGCCTGATCCTGGCAATCTGGGTCCCGTAGGGAAGTTGTCCCGTCAGCATCTGGTAGCAGATCACTGCCAGTGAAAACATGTCGGAGCGCGGCGAGCCGCCTTGCCCGAGAAAATACTCCGGCGCCGTATACTGAATCGTGCCGAGGATGTCGTCGGTCTCGTCCGGCGTCGCCGCTTCCGCGACACCGGCCACCCGGACCGATCCGAAGTCGATGATCTTGGCGGTCCCGGTCTTGTCGATCAGGATGTTGTCGGGCCGGAGGTCCTGATGCAGCATCTCCATGCGGTGGAAGGCGCGCAGGCCCGCGGCGATCTGCTCGATGAAGCCGCGGACGGTTTCGATATCGGGGCGCGGATTGTCGGTCATCCACTGCTTCAAGGTCTGGCCTTCGACGAACTCGGTCGCGACGTAGAGGTAGCTGCGTCGCCTGGACTGTGACAGCGGCTTCAGTACGTGCGGGCTGTCGATCCGGCGCGCGATCCACTCCTCCATCAGGAAACGCTTGAGATAGGCGGCATCGTCGCGCAAATCGACCGACGGCAGCTTGAGCGCGACCGGCTGCTCGGTCTCGACGTCGACGGCGAGATAAATGTGGCTGCGGCTGCTGCCGTGGATTTCCCTGATGATGCGGTAGCCGTCGAACAGCGCCCGCGGCTCCGGCAGCGGAGGCAGCGGCAATTGCGAGGTCTGATTGATGATGCCGGCCGGCTCGCGCTGCGGCACCGCGTCGATGCGCAGGATCTGGACCGTGATGTTGTCGTCGCTGCCGCGCCGGTAGGCTTCCTCGACGATTGCCTTCGCCGCTGCGTCGAGCTCACCGGCGTGCTCGTTCAGCGCGCCCGTGACGAAGCGCGCGTCGACGAATTCGTAGGCGCCGTCGGTCGCCAGCAGGAAGATGTCGCCGGCCTCGACCTCCAGCGCCTGGTAGTCGATCTCGAGCTGCGGATTGATGCCGAGCGCGCGGCCGAGATATGTCTGCTCCGACGACACGATGATGCGGTGATCGTCGGTCAGCTGCTCCAGCGCCTTGCCGGCGACGCGGTAGATGCGGCAGTCGCCGACATGGAAGATGTGCGCGGTGGTCGCCTTGATGACCATAGCGCTGAGGGTGCAGACATAGCCCTTGTCGCGGTCATAGGCATATTGGCTCTTGCGCGTCTGCGCATGCAGCCAGGAATTGGTGGCATCCAGCACGCGGCGGGCCGAGGTCTTCACCGTCCAGGATTCCGACGTGCAGTAATAGTCCATCAGGAAGCTCTTGACCGCTGATTCGCTGGCGATCTGGCTTACCGTGCTGCTGGAGATGCCGTCGGCGAGGACCGCTGCGATGCCTTTCAGGCCGAGCAGCGGCTCCTCTGGAATCAGGACGCCGTGAAAATCCTGATTGATGGCCTTGCGGCCCTTGTCGGAGTGCTGGCCGACCGAGATCAGGAGTCCGCGGGTCATCGTCATCACCGGAAAGGGGCGAAGCCTCACCCTGCTCGGGTGGGGCTTCCCTGTCGAGACGTATTCGATCAGGCCACGACGCGAGGCTTGGCCGCCTTGTCGAACTGGCGCTTCGGCTTGGTGAGGACATGCGTGGTGTAGAGGGTCATGCCGGTAAAGGCGAGGCCTCCCACGAGGTTGCCGAGCACGGTCGGAATCTCATTCCAGATCAGATAGTCCATGATCGAGAATTTCGCATGGAGCATCAGGCCCGACGGGAACAGGAACATGTTCACGACGGAATGTTCGAACACCATGTAGAAGAACACCAGGATCGGCATCCACATCGCGATGACCTTGCCGGGGACCGAGGTCGAGATCATGGCGCCGACGACGCCGGTCGAGACCATCCAGTTGCAGAGCATGCCGCGCATGAACAGGGTCGCCATGCCGGCTGCGCCGTGTGCGGCATAGCCGAGCGTCCGGCCTTCGCCGATGTTGCCGATCGCCGCGCCGACCTTGTCGGGCGCCTCGGTGAAGCCGAACGTCGTGACGAAGGCCATCATGAAGGCCACGGTGAAGGCGCCGGCGAAATTGCCGACGAACACCAGACCCCAATTGCGCAGAACGCCGCCGATCGTGACGCCCGGGCGCTTGTCGATCAGGGCGAGCGGCGAGAGCACGAACACGCCGGTGAGGAGATCGAAGCCCAGCAGATAGAGCATGACGAAGCCGACCGGAAACAGCAGCGCGCCGACCAGCGGCTGACCCGTGTTCACGTTGATCGTGACGGCGAACCAGGCCGCCAGCGCCAGGATGGCGCCGGCCATATAGGCGCGGATGATGGTATCCCGGGTGGACATGAAGATCTTGGACTCGCCCGCATCCACCATCTTGGTGACGAATTCCGAAGGCGCGAGATACGACATCAATGGTTCCTTTGCTTCATTGGCGAGATCGACGCACGCCTGACGGGAGCGCGCGCGAACGTCGTCGGCCGTGGGTCGGCCGCATGGGGTGATGGAAGGTGGAAGCCTGGCGATCGCGTCACGAGGACTGAGCCGAAGTTGGCCGCGGACCGGTCGAGCGTCCGAAAATGCAGCCGCCAGAGGCTGCAACAGTGCGGCGAACCGCAGGTCATCATTGACGCAATTTTACAAGCAAGCCGTGTGCCGTTCTGGAAACGCATAGAACTGCTATAATTTCAATGTGATATCGAAAGCGATCGCTGTTGCGGGCGCGGCGGGCGCTTGCTCTTTGAGCTGATGCACAGGATTTGTGCGGCGCACAGTGATTGAGCAAATCGCAAATTTCCCGTGCGGAAGACCGGCGGCGTCCTCAATGGCTGGTTTTATAAGCCTTTGAAGTTGCTTCAGTCTTCGAAGCTTCAGGCTTGGCACGAAGCTTGAATAGTTCCAATTCGACGCCATTGAAGCCGTCCCGCGAGACCTCTCATCCGATTTGCTGACGCACCCAGGCGGGGGTCTCCCCCGCCGTTGCGTTCGCATGCGCCAAACGGCGTCGTCGGGCGGACGGGCTGCTCGCGTGCATTGACGCCATCATCATCGCAAAGACGCAAAGGACGACACATGACCAAGCGCACGCGCCGGCCCTCGGACCATCGGCTCAGCCGCCGTCAATTGTTGAAGGCCGCGGGCTCGACAGCCGCGCTTCTCGCAGCCGCAAAGCTGAATTTCCCCGCCGGCGCGTTCGCGCAGGATGCAGGCCCCGAGGTCAAGGGCGCCAAGCTCGGCTTCATCGCGCTCTCCGATGCCGGCCCGCTCTTCGTCGCCAAGGACAAGGGGCTGTTCGCGAAATATGGCATGCCCGACACCGACGTGCAGAAGCAGGCCTCCTGGGGCACCACGCGCGATAACCTTGTGCTCGGCTCCGAAGGCAACGGCATCGACGGCGCACATATCCTGACCCCGATGCCGTATCTGATCTCGGCCGGCAAGGTGACGCAGAACAATCAGCCGACGCCGATGTACATCCTGGCGCGTCTCAATCTCGATGCGCAGTGCATCTCCGTCGCCAAGGAATATGCCGACCTCAAGGTCGGCGCCGATGCGTCGGTGCTGAAGGCCGCATTCGAGAAAAAGAAGGCAGATGGTAAATCGGTAAAGGTCGCGATGACCTTCCCCGGCGGCACGCACGATCTCTGGGTCCGCTACTGGCTTGCGGCCGGCGGCATTGATCCTGACAAGGATGTCGAGACCATCACCGTCCCGCCGCCGCAGATGGTAGCCAACATGAAGGTCGGCACCATGGACGCCTTCTGCGTCGGTGAGCCCTGGCCCGGGCAGCTGGTGCACCAGGGGATCGGCTACACGGCCGTCAACACCGGCGAGATCTGGAGCAAGCACCCCGAGAAGTCACTCGGCATGCGTGCAGCCTGGGTCGACAAGAACCCGAAGGCCGCGAAGGCAATCCTGATGGCGGTGATGGAGGCGCAGCAATGGGCCGACAAGATGGAGAACAAGGAAGAGCTCGCCACCATCATGGCAAAGCGGCAGTGGATCAACTGCCCCGTCGAGGACATCGCCGATCGCGCCAAAGGCAAGTTCGACTACGGCATTCCTGGCAAGGTGGTCGAGAACTCGCCGCACATTATGAAGTATTGGCGCGACCATGCCTCCTATCCGTTCCAGAGCCATGACCTCTGGTTCATGACGGAAGACATCCGCTGGGGCAAATACGATGCCGGCTTCGACAGCAAGGCGCTGATTGCCAAGGTCAACCGCGAAGATCTCTGGAAGGACGCAGCCAAGACGCTCGGCGTCGCGGCTGCCGACATTCCGGCCTCGACCTCGCGCGGCAAGGAGACCTTCTTCGACGGGAAGGTGTTCGATCCCGAAAATCCGGCGGCCTATCTGAAGTCGCTCGCGATCAAGCGCGTCGAAGTCTGATGGAGCCAGCGGCCGCCGCCAGGCGGCCGCATCGTCTTTTGGAGCCGGAGAGATATGGCCATGAACATGCCTGCCACAAAGTTGGATGTTGAGACCGCGAAGCCCGTCGGAGCGGCCGCGCCGGTCGTTGCGATGACGCCGAAGCGTCCGCCGCGCAGTGAGGCTTATGCGCGGATGGCACGGGAGACCGCCGTGCGCGTGATCCCGCCGCTGGTCGTGATCGCGCTGCTGACGCTGGTGTGGGAGCTGGTCTGCCGCCGCGCCGGCTCGGCGCTGCCGCCGCCGTCAAAGGTATTCAAGGACACAAAGGAGCTGATCTTCGATCCGTTCTTCGACCATGGCGGCATCGACAAGGGTCTGTTCTGGCATCTTTCCGCCAGTCTCCAGCGCGTCGCGCTCGGCTATTCGATCTCAGCCATCGCCGGCATCGCGCTCGGTGTGCTGGTCGGGCAATCGGTCTGGGCGATGCGCGGGCTCGATCCGCTGTTCCAGGTCCTGCGCACCATTCCGCCGCTGGCCTGGCTGCCGCTGTCGCTCGCGGCGTTCCGCGACGGCCAGCCTTCGGCGATCTTCGTCATCTTCATCACCTCGATCTGGCCGATCATCATCAACACCGCGGTCGGCATCCGCAACATCCCGCAGGATTACCGCAACGTCGCCGCGGTGGTGCAGCTCAACCCGCTCGAGTTCTTCGCCAAGATCATGATCCCGGCGGCGGCGCCCTACATCTTCACGGGCCTGCGCATCGGCATCGGCCTGTCATGGCTCGCCATCATCGCAGCGGAAATGCTGATCGGCGGTGTCGGCATCGGCTTCTTCATCTGGGACGCGTGGAACTCCTCGCATATCAGCGAGATCATCCTTGCGCTGTTCTATGTCGGCATCGTCGGCTTCGTGCTCGATCGAGTGATCGCGGGCCTCGGCAAAATCGTCACCCGCGGCACCGCGCAGAACTGAGGGGAGCGGCACATGACCGCCTATCTGAAGCTCGACCATATCGACAAGATCTTCACCCGCGGCGCCGCCACCACGGAGGTGCTGAAAGACATCAACCTGACGATCGAGAAGGGCGAATACGTCTCGATCATCGGCCATTCCGGTTGCGGCAAGTCGACCCTGCTCAACATCATCGCAGGATTGACCAACGCCTCGACCGGCGGCGTGCTGCTGGAGGAGCGCGAAGTGAACTCGCCAGGGCCCGATCGCGCCGTGGTGTTCCAGAACCACAG
Source organism: Bradyrhizobium sp. SZCCT0148 (assembly GCF_018129985.1). Lineage (GTDB taxonomy): Bacteria > Pseudomonadota > Alphaproteobacteria > Rhizobiales > Xanthobacteraceae > Bradyrhizobium > Bradyrhizobium japonicum_H. The sequence goes on along the minus strand of NZ_JAFCKT010000006.1, from coordinate 117,659 downwards.
CCTGCTGCCGTGGCTCACGGTCTACGAGAACGTCAGGCTCGGCGTCGACAAGGTGTTCGCGAGGACCAAGACCCGCGCCGAACGCGATGCCTGGGTGATGCACAATCTCAATCTGGTGCAGATGGCCCATGCCAGGGACAAGCGTCCTTCCGAAATCTCCGGCGGCATGAAGCAGCGCGTCGGCATCGCGCGGGCGCTGGCGATGGAGCCGAAGGTGCTGCTGCTGGACGAGCCGTTCGGCGCGCTCGACGCGCTGACCCGCGCACATCTCCAGGACTCCGTGATGGCGCTGCACCAGAAGCTCGGCAACACCATCTTGATGATCACTCACGACGTCGACGAGGCCGTGCTGCTGTCCGACCGCATCGTGATGATGACGAATGGGCCGAGCGCGCGCATCGGCGAGGTGCTGGAGGTACCGCTGGCGCGCCCGCGCAAGCGGCTCGAGCTCGCAACCAACGCGACTTACCTGAAGTGCCGGCAGCGCGTGCTTGAATTCCTCTACGAACGTCACCGTTTCGTCGAGGCGGCGTGAGCAGGCCCGAATGTCGCTTCTCCCCGTACGCGGGGGGAAGTCTCTCTGATGACGTTTGACCCATGAACCTTGTTCGCAATGGCGCGCACCAAGGCAAACCGAAACAGACAGGAGGCCATCATGACGCCCGAACAGATCACCCTCATCCAGCAGAGCTTTTCCAAGGTCGCACCGATCTCGGAAACGGCCGCGGTGCTGTTCTACGATCGCCTGTTCGAGGTGGCGCCATCCGTGCGCGCGATGTTTCCGCAAGACATGACCGAGCAGCGGAAGAAACTGATGGGCATGCTCGCTACCGTCGTCGGCGGCCTGTCGAACCTCGAAACGATTCTTCCCGCGGCCTCTGCGCTTGCCAAGCGTCATGTCGCCTACGGCGCCAAGGCCGAGCACTATCCCGTGGTCGGCGCGACTTTGCTGTGGACTCTGGAGAAGGGGCTTGGCGAAGCCTGGACGCCTGAACTCGCCGCCGCCTGGACGGAGGCTTACGGTGTTCTGTCCGGCTACATGATGTCCGAGGCCTATGGCGCGCAAGCGCAGGCCGCCGAATAGGAGATGCCTTGTGAGCGAACCGCTGGTCATCGTCGGTAACGGCATGGCGGCTGCGCGTCTGGTCGACGAGCTCGCCAAGAGCTCGCTCGGCCGCTACGCTGTCGCGGTGATCGGCGAAGAGCCGCGGCTCGCTTACAACCGCGTGCTGCTTTCTTCCGTGTTGGCCGGCGAGACCGGCTCGCACGAGATCGAGCTCCGGCCGGCCGATTGGTGGCGCCATCGCGGCGTCACGGTTCGCTACGGCTATCGCGTCACCGAGATCGACACCGGCCGCCGCGAGCTCAAGATCGCGGGCGAAGAGAGCATGCAATACTCCAAGCTTGTGCTCGCCACCGGATCGACGCCGCTGCGGCTCAATTTGCCGGGTGCCGATCTTGCCGGTGTGCACACCTTTCGCGATACGCGCGACGTCGATCTTCTGCTGACGCTGGCGGCTGCGAAGAAGCGCGTCGTCGTGGTTGGCGGCGGCCTGCTCGGACTCGAGGCAGCCTACGGCCTCGCCAAGGCCGGCGCGCCGGTCACTCTGCTGCATCTGATGGATCGGCTGATGGAGCGCCAGCTCGATGGGCCGGCCGCCGGCCTGCTCAAGACGCTGGTCGAGCACAAGGGCATCCGCATCCTGCTCAACGCCACGACCGCCCGCATCCATGGCGATGGCCGCGTCGAAGCCGTCGAGCTTGCGGATGGCAGCCGTATCGAGGCCGACGCCGTCATCTTCGCGGCCGGCATCAAGCCGAACGTGGCGCTCGCCAAGGATGCCGGCATCGCGGTCAACCGCGGTGTCGTCGTCAACGATTTGATGCAGACGTCCTCGCCCGACATCTTCGCGCTCGGCGAATGCGCCGAGCATCGCGGCACCTGCTACGGGCTGGTCGAGCCTGCCTATGAGCAGGCGCGAGTGCTCGCGCGGCATCTGGCCGGCAAGCCCGCCGCCTATCAGGGGAGCGTGGTCTCGACCAATCTCAAGGTCTCCGGCGTCAGCGTGTTCTCCGCCGGCGACTTCATGGGCGGCGAGGGCAGCGAGAGCCTTGTGCTGACTGACCGCAGGCGCGGCACCTACAAGAAGCTCGTGGTCGCCGATGGCCGGCTCACCGGCGTGGTGCTGATCGGCGATACCGTCGATGCGCTCTGGTATCTCGAACTGATCCGCAATCGCGACAAGGTGGCGGCGATCCGCACCGACATGATGTTCGGTCGCGCGCTCGCGCTGCCTTCGAAGGCAGCTTGATATGACGGCGATCGATCCCGCGCTCCGTGCCACCAGGACGACCTGCCCCTATTGCGGCGTCGGTTGCGGCGTGCTGGCCACCCCGGACGGGAAGGGCGGTGCCGCGATTGCTGGTGATCCCGATCATCCCGCCAATTTCGGCCGGCTGTGCTCGAAAGGCTCTGCGCTCGGGGAGACCGTCGGGCTCGAAAGCCGTCTGCTCTATCCGATGATCCGCTGCAAGGGCGTGCTCGAACGCGTCGCCTGGAGCGACGCGCTAGATCATGTCGCCCATCGCATGCAGCACATCGTGGCCCGCGACGGCGCCGACGCGGTCGCGTTCTATCTCTCCGGCCAGCTCCTGACCGAGGACTATTACGTCGCCAACAAGCTGATGAAGGGCTTCGTCGGCACGGCGAACGTCGACACGAATTCGCGGCTCTGCATGTCGTCCTCGGTCGCCGGCCATCGCCGGGCCTTCGGCTCCGACACCGTCCCAGGCTGCTACGAGGATCTCGACCAAGCCGATCTGCTCGTTTTCGTCGGCTCGAACGCGGCCTGGTGCCATCCCGTGCTGTTCCAGCGCATGCTGAAGAACCGTGGGGAGCGCGGCGCGCGCATGATCGTGATCGACCCGCGCCGTACCGACACCGCGGGCGATGTCGACCTGTTCCTTGGCCTCAAGCCCGGCACCGACACTGCGCTGTTCTCCGGCCTGTTCGTCCATCTCGCCGACAGCAGTGCGCTGGACCAGGCCTACATCGCAAGCAACACGTCCGGCTTCGACGAAGCGCTGGCCCGCGCGCGCAACATCGCCGGCAGCGTCAGCGCGACCGCGCTGGCCACGGGCCTCTCCGAGCAGGACGTTGCGACTTTCTTCAAGATGTTCCGCACCACCGAAAAGGTTGTCACGCTGTATTCCCAAGGCGTCAACCAGTCCGCGCAGGGCACCGACAAGGTCAACGCGATCCTGAACTGCCATCTTGCCACCGGGCGCATCGGCAAGCCTGGTGCCTCGCCGTTCTCGCTCACCGGCCAGCCGAATGCGATGGGCGGCCGTGAAGTCGGCGGTCTCGCCAACCAGCTCGCCGCGCACATGAACTTCACGCCGCCCGACATCGATCGTGTCAGGCGGTTCTGGAAGGCGCCGCGTATCGCCACCCATGAAGGGTTGAAGGCGGTGCAGCTGTTCGAAGCCATCCATCGCGGCGAGGTCAAGGCGCTGTGGGTGATGGGAACCAACCCCGCTGTGTCGCTGCCCGAAGCGGACTTCGTGCGCGAGGCATTGAAGAAGCTCGAGCTGTTCGTGGTGTCCGAGAACGTGCTCTCCAACGATACGGTCGAGGCAGGTCCGCATGTGCTGCTTCCGGCGCTCGCCTGGGGCGAGAAGTCGGGCACCGTGACCAACTCCGAGCGCCGCATCTCGCGCCAGCGCTCGTTCCTGCCGGCGCCGGGCGAGGCGCGGCCGGATTGGTGGATCCTCAGCGAAACCGCAAAGCGCCTCGGCTTCGGCGACAGCTTCAACTACAAATCGGCAGCCGAGATTTTCCGTGAGCATGCCGCGCTCTCGGCGTTCGAGAACGACGGCAGCCGCGATTTCGACATCGGTGCGCTGACCTCGCTGTCGGACGAGGCCTTCGACGCCTTGAAGCCGGTGCAATGGCCGGTGCGTGAAGGCGGGTCGCCCGGCGAGCGCTTCTTTGCGAGCGGCGGCTTCTTCACCAACGACGGCAAGGGCCGCTTCATTGCGCCGGAGGTGCCCGCGCTGCGCGGCGAGACCAGGCCATCACGTCCGCTGCGGCTCAACACCGGGCGCATCCGCGACCAGTGGCACACCATGACGCGCACGGGCCTCAGCCAGCGGCTGGGCGCGCATCTGCCGGAGCCGTTCGTCGAGATCCATCCCGACGACGCCGGCAAATACGGCATCGTTCACGACGGCTATGCCCGCGTCACCACCGATTACGGCCAGTGCATCCTGAAGGTCGTCGTCAGTGACGGCACTCAGCGTGGCACGCTGTTCGCGCCGATCCACTGGAGCGCGATGAATGCTTCGCACGGCCGCGTCGGCGCGCTGGTGCAGTCCTTCACCGATCCGTTCTCGGGGCAGCCGGAATCCAAGGCGACGCCGGCCGCGATCACTCCTTACGAATTCGTCTTTCGCGGCTTTGCACTGTCGCGGAGACAGCTCGATCTGCCGCCGAACCTGTTGTCGACCCGCGTTACGGTCAGCGGCGGTTTCGGTTATCTCTTTGCCGACAACGCGGACCTGTCGCGCTGGCCGGCCTGGCTCGAGAGCGTCGCCGGCGAGGACGTCGCCGACTATCGCGACATCGGCGGTGGTGTCTATCGTGCGGCGTCATTCGCAGGCGACCGCATCGAGACCTGCCTGTTCGTCGGTCCCGCGCATGATGCCGGCGACTGGGAGGTGGTGAAGGGCCTGTTCGTCGCCGATCACGTCACCGATGACCAACGCCGCATGCTGCTGTCGGGCAAGTCCTGCGAAGGGGCGGCCTCGACTGGCCCGGTCATCTGCGCCTGCTTCGGTGTGGGCCGCGGCACCGTCTGCGAGACCATCGCGGCCGGTGCCCGTACGGCTGCCGAAATCGGGGCCAAGCTCAAGGCCGGCACCAATTGCGGCTCCTGCATCCCGGAGCTGAATCGCCTCATTGCGACGACCGAGGTGGCGCCTGCGAAGCAGGTCAAGCTCGCGGGCGCGGTAGGGTAGGGCAGGTTCCTTCCATCGTCATCGCGGGCGCAGCGGAGCATTCCGGACTGTTTCCGCAGAGGCATTCCGGGTTGCGTCGCTACGCTCGCAATCACGGCGTGGATGCAGCTGTATGCCAAGAACTCCGCTCTTGTGCCCCGGACGCTTGCGCAGCACCGAGTGATGCGCTGCAGAGCCGGGGCCCATCCAGCTAACAGTGTATGGCCTTCTGGGTCTGCGTAGCAGCGTTTCACGCTGCAGCGCGTTCGCGATACGAAACCGCCGGGGGCGCCGCCATGCCCTCCGCCCCAATCGACGCGACGTCGATTGTGACCTATGATGCCGCGGCTCCCCCTCAGCACGCACAACAACAATGATGTACCTGGAAACGCCGCCGCGCCTGATCGAGACGAGCATCTTCTTCGCCATGCCCGAAAGATTTTGCCGCAAGAGGGTAGGGACGGCATGGTCCAAAGGGATCAGCATGGTGCAAGGCGGGATCGTTTCTACATCACGGAGTCGTCGACCGGCAGCGTGCTGGTCGCTGATATCGGCGGATTGAACTCCTGAGCTTTGTGGCGGTTGCCTGAGCGGACCAGCGATAGCGGAGACGAACATGAACACAAAACTCTTCGGCAAGACCAACGCCAACGTCTCCGTCATCGGGCAGGGCACCTGGTATCTCGACCAGGGCGATCGCAAGCGCGCGATTGCCGCGCTTCAACGCGGGCTCGATCTCGGCATGACCCATATCGACACCGCCGAGATGTATGGCGACGCAGAGCTCGTCATTGCGGACGCGATTGCAGGGCGGCGCGACGAGGTGTTCCTGGTCTCCAAGGTGCTGCCGAGCAACGCCTCGCGCCGCGGAACCATCACCGCCTGCGAGCGGTCGCTCAAGCGGCTGAAGACGGATCATCTCGATTGCTATCTGCTGCATTGGCGCGGCTCCTATCCGCTGGAAGACACCGTCGCCGCGTTCGAGGATCTGGTGAAATCAGGCAAGATCAAATCCTGGGGCGTCTCCAATTTCGATGCCGATGATCTCGACGAAATTCTCGAGGTCTCCGGCGAAGGCCGCATCGCTTGCAATCAGGTGCTCTATCATCTGAGGGAACGTGCGATCGAGCATGCAGTGATCCCCTGGTGTGAACGGCATGGTGTCGCTGTCGTGGCATATTCACCGTTCGGCCATGATGATTTTCCCGCGAGCAGCAGCAAGGACGGCGCCGTACTGGCGCGCATTGCCGAGACGCGGCGCGCGACACCGCGTCAGGTCGCGCTGAGCTTCCTCACTCGTGCGGCTACGGTGTTCGCGATTCCAAAGGCCTCGTCCGCCGAACATGCCGGCGAGAATGCGGCGGCCGGTGATCTCGTGCTGACGAAAGACGAGATTTCGGCGCTCGATGCGGCGTTTCCGCGCGGTCCGAAGCCGCGCAGCCTGCCCATGCTGTAGTGCACAAACGCCGATTGTTAACGGAGCATTGAGGCGCGCGGACGTCAGTGCATATCGGCATCCTGTTTTCGGAAGTTGTGAACGCGGCGCATTTGTCGTTTTTTACAACCGTTATCGATTCGCATTTCCCCCGGGTTCCAGCCGTGACACCGCCGCCCGCCGCAGCCGCTAGGCTCGACCGTATTCCCATGCCCGTGCCGGAGAAGAAGCAGAAGGCTCGCCGTGCGCCTGCGCGCGTCGATCATCCTTTCAAGGGCATTGCGCTGGTGCTGCTGTCGACGATCTTCCTCGGCTGCTCCGACACCACCGCGAAATATCTCTCGACCAGCCTGCCGTCGATCGAGATCACCTGGATCCGCTTCGTCACCTTCGCGCTGATGTTCACGCCGGTGATGCTGCCGGGCTCGCCGCTCCATGCGATGCGCACCGAGCGGCTCGGCCTGCAGCTGATGCGTGGCGCTGCGCTGCTCGGCTCCTCGCTGTTCTTCATCACCGGCCTGAGTTTCCTGCCGATTGCGGAAGCATCCGCCACCGGCTTCGTGTCGCCGCTGTTCGTCACGGCGCTGTCGATCGTCTTCCTCAGCGAGAAGGTCGGCCTGCGGCGCTGGATCGCGACCGGGATCGGGCTGACCGGCGTGCTGATCATCCTGCGGCCGGGCACCAGCGCGTTCCACGCCGCCGCGTTCTTCCCGATCATCTCGGCGTTCTGCTGGGCCGCCGCGCTGATCCTGACACGCATGATGAGCGGTCGCGAGGCCGTGCTCACCACCATGGCGTATTCCGCGCTGACGGGCGTTGCGATCCTGTCCGTGATGGTGCCGTTCGTCTGGGTCACGCCGACCTGGACTGCGATCGGTCTCGGCATCGTCATCGGCGTGGCCTCGACCGTCGGGCAGTGGATCATCGTGCTGGCCTATCGCTATGGCGATGCCTCGGTGCTGGCACCGTTCTCCTACACGCAGCTGCTCTGGGTCAGCATTTTGGGTTACTTCATCTTCGGTGAGGTCCCCGACGTCTGGACGGTCGTCGGCGCGGCCTTCATCGTCGCCAGCGGTCTCTACATCGCCCATCGCGAGCGCATCCGCCGCGCCCAGTTGCTGGTGCTGGAAGAGCGTTCCCCGAACCCCTGACGCAAGTTCGCGCGTCCTGTGACGTGCTATCAACGGCTTCAAGACTACGGGAGGAGCCGGATGCGCGCTGCGATTTTCAGGAACGGTGAGATTGTCGTCGACCGGATGGCCGAGCCGAAGCCGGGTCCGGGCCAGGTTTTGGTCAAGACGCTCGCTTGTGGCATCTGCGGCTCCGACCTGCATGCGCGCCAGCATGCGCCGCGGATGGTGGAGATGGCCAGGAAGACCGGCCGCACGCCGATGGACCTGTCGCGCGACGTCGTGTTCGGCCACGAATTCTGCTGCGAGATCGTCGACTACGGTCCGGGCACCGATCGCAGGCTCAAGCCTGGGACGCATGTCTGCTCGCTGCCGGCTTTGCTGACGCCGGAGGGTGTCAAGGGGATCGGCTATTCCAACGATTTCGTCGGCGGCTATGCGGAGCAGATGATCTTGAGCGAGCCGCTGCTGCTCGAAGTGCCCAACGGACTTGCGCCGGAACATGCCGCATTGACCGAGCCGCTCGCGGTCGGCGTTCACGCCGTGGCAAAGGCCAACATCCGGGGCGGCGAGGTGCCGCTCGTGATCGGCTGCGGGCCGGTCGGACTCGCAGTGATCGCCGCGCTTCGGATCAAGGGTCTCCATCCGATCGTTGCCGCCGACTATTCGCCGGCGCGGCGCGCGCTTGCCGCAAAGCTCGGCGCCGATATCGTCGTCGATCCCAGGGAGTCGCAGCCCTATGCGACCTGGGCCGAGCACGCACAGATGTCGGATGCGGAGAAGGCTGCGCGGCCGCCGTTCCAGGCCATGCTGCCGGCGCTGAAGCCCGCGATCATCTTTGAATGCGTCGGCGTGCCCGGCCTGCTGCAGCAGGTGTTCGAGGGCGCGCCGCGCGATGCCAAAATCGTGGTGGTCGGCGTCTGCATGGAGAGCGACAAGAGCGAACCCATGCTCGGCATCATGAAGGAGCTCAACGTCCAATACGTGCTCGGCTATACGCCGGACGAATTCGCAGGCTCGCTGCGCCTGATCGCGGAAGGGCAGGTGGATGCGGCGGCGATGGTCACGGCCGAAGTCGGCATCGACGGCGTCGCAAAGGCCTTCGCCGATCTCGCCAATCCCGAGGACCATACAAAGATCATCGTGCAGCCGTGGCGGTGACCTCCTACACCGGCAGCGCGATCGAGTACTTCACCTGGCTCAGCGCGAAGCTCGACTCAATCGAGGCGATGCCGTCGAGCCGGGTCAGCTTGGTCTTGAGGAACGTCTCGTAGGAGGCGAGGTCGGCCGCGACGACGCGGAGCAGGTAATCGCGGTTGCCGGTCATCAGATAGCATTCCAGCACCTCGTCCCATTTCGAGATCGCGCGTGCGAAGCGGTTGAGATCCTCCTCCTTCTGCCGTGCCAGCTTGATCGAGATGAACACGCTGACATGCAGGCCCAGCGCCTTCTGGTCCACGGTCGCGATGTAGCGCGAGATCACGCCGCGCTCCTCCAGCAGCTTGACCCGGCGGTGGCAGGGCGAGACGGACAGACCGACCTTCTCGGCGAGTTCCTGCATGGTCATGCGGCTGTCGGTCTGGAGGTAGCCGAGAATCTTGCGGTCGATGGCATCGAGCTCTGGCATTGGGATGAAACCTGTCATTGAAGCAATCCGTTGGTAAAATATCCCAATATTGTCAGGTATGGCGCAAAAAATTGAGAAGTTTGGCGCTTCCCTCAGGCGTATCATCGTCCCACCTGATTTCCGGGAGCATTGCCATGCCCGTCGATACCGCCCGCCTCGACACATTGACCGCCCTCAGCCGCAAGGCGCTGTGGCTGTCGTCCTGGACCATCCACCACGCCAACCACATTCGCCCTAATGCCGACGGCCTCAAGGTCGGCGGCCACCAGGCCTCTTCCGCCTCGCTCGCGACCATCATGTCGGCGCTTTACTTCCATGTGCTGCGCCCGGAGGATCGCGTCGCGGTGAAGCCGCATGCGAGCCCGGTGTTCCACGCCATCCAGTATCTGTTCGGCCGGCAGAGCCGCGAGAAGCTGGAGAACTTCCGCAACTTCAAGGGCGCGCAGTCCTATCCCTCGCGCACCAAGGACGTCGACGACGTCGATTTCTCCACCGGCTCGGTCGGCCTCGGCGTCGCGCAGACGCTGTTCGCCTCGCTGGTGCAGGACTACGTCAAGGCGCATGGCTGGGCGAAGGATCGCCGCGAAGGGCGGATGATCGCACTCGTCGGCGACGCCGAGATGGACGAGGGCAACATCTGGGAGGCGCTCGCCGAGGGCTGGAAGCATGGCCTGAGGAACACCTGGTGGGTGGTCGACTACAACCGCCAGTCGCTCGACGCCGTCGTGCGCGAAGGGCTCTGGGAAAAATTCGAGACCATGTTCCGCAATTTCGGCTGGGACGTGGTGATCGTGAAATACGGCCGCCTGATGCGCGAAGCGTTCGCGGAGCCCGGCGGCGAGGCGCTGAAGCGCTGGATCGACAATTGTCCGAACGCGCTCTACGCCGCGCTGTGCTTCCAGGGCGGTGCCGCCTTCCGCAAATACCTGCATGACGAGATCGGCGATCAGGGCCCGATCACCAAGCTGATCGACAAGCGCAGCGACGAGGAATTGCTGGCGCTGATGTCGAATCTCGGCGGCCACGACATGGCAAGCATGCTGGAGGCGTTCGAATCCATCGATCACGATCGCCCGGTTTGCTTCATCGCCTACACCATCAAGGGTGTCGGCCTGCCGTTTCAGGGCCACAAGGACAATCATGCCGGCCTGATGACGGTCGCGCAGATGGAGAAATACAGCGAGAGCCAGAACATCCGGCCCGGCCACGAATGGGACAAGTACGAGGGGCTTGCGCAATCGGCCGCCGAGCTCGATGCGTTTCTCGCGCGCGTGCCGTTCAACCGGGACGGCCGCCGCCTGACCGCGCCCGTCGTCGAGGTGCCCCAGCAGCTCGCGTTCAAGCCATCACCGCAGATGTCGACCCAGCAGGGCTTCGGCCTCGTGCTGAACGAGATCGCGCGCGGCGACAGCGAACTTGCCAGCCGCATCGTCACGACGTCGCCCGACGTCACCGTCTCGACCAATCTCGGTCCGTGGGTGAACCGGCGCGGCCTGTTCGCGCGCGCCGAGAAAGCGGACTTATTCCGTAGCGAGAAAATTCCGTCCACATTCAACTGGGATTTCTCGCCCAAGGGCCAGCATCTCGAGCTCGGCATCGCCGAGATGAACCTGTTCATCATGCTGTCGGCGCTCGGCCTGTCGCACCAGATCAACGGCGAGCGGCTGCTGCCGGTCGGCACGCTCTACGATCCCTTCATCGAGCGCGGCCTCGATGCGCTGAACTACGCCTGCTACCAGGATGCGCGCTTCATGGTGGCGGCAACGCCGTCGGGCATCACGCTGGCGCCCGAGGGCGGCGCGCACCAGTCGATTGCGACGCCGCTGATCGGCATGGCGCAGGACGGGCTCGCCTCGTTCGAGCCGGCCTTCGTCGACGAACTCGCCGTGATCATGGGCTGGGGCTTCAATCACATGCAGCGCGATCCGGGCGAGGGCGGTTCGGTCTATTTGCGGCTCTCGACGCGCAGCATCGATCAGGCCCAGCGGATCATGACCCCGGAGCTTGCGCAGGGCATCACCGACGGCGCCTACTGGCTGCGCAAGCCGGGCCCGAATGCCGAACTCGTGATAGCCTATACCGGCGCCGTCGCACCGGAAGCGATCGAGGCGACCGGCTTCATTGGCGAGAGCCGACGCGACATCGGCCTGCTCGCGATCACCTCGGCCGACCGGCTCCACGCGGGCTGGACCGCCGCACGGAAATTGCGACGCGACCGCCGCGGCGTGCAGCACCTCAGCCACATCGAGAAACTGCTGGCGCCCCTGCCGCGCGACTGCGGCATCGTGACCGTGATCGACGGCCATCCGGCGGCGCTCGGCTGGCTCGGCAGCGTCCGCGGCCATCGCGTCGAAGCGCTCGGCGTCGAGCAATTCGGCCAGACCGGCAGCATCGCCGACCTTTATCGGCACTACGGCATCGATGCCAATGCGATCATCGATGCGGCCGAAAGCCTCACCACCGGCGCCCCGGTGCTGCATCGGAAGATGGCGGTGTAGTCGAGGCAACCGGTCGGTCATTCCGGGGCCGCGCGTAGTGTCGAGCCCGGAATCCATACCGCCGATCGTGGTTATGGATTCCGCGCCCGCGCCAAGAGGGCGCGTTCCGGTATCACGACCGAGGGAGCCTTGCCACCTTTCCGCCATCGGCTCATATAGCCTCCGTCCGCCGCAACGCTGGCCCCGCATATGGCGGGTTCAATTGCCGGCGCTTTCGTGCAAGGATGCCTGCCGAAACGCCCCCCCCATGCCCCCAAGAAGAGGTTAACGATGGTCAATCGCATGCAATTCTACATCGACGGCGCCTGGGTCGATCCCGCCGTCAAGAAGTCAACTCCGGTCGTCAATCCCGCGACGGAAGAGGCGATGTACGAGGTTGCGCTGGGCTCCAAGGCCGACGTCGACAAGGCGGTTGCCGCCGCCAAGCGCGCTTTCGCAACCTTCTCCCAGACCAGCCGCGACGAGCGCGTCGCGCTGCTCACCAAGGTCATCGAAGTCTACAAGGGCCGCCTCAAGGAGATCGGCGCCGCCGTCTCCGACGAGATGGGCGCGCCATTGCCGATGGCCGAGAAGCTGCAGGCCGGCGCCGGCCTCGGCCATCTCATGACCACGCTCGACGTTCTCAAGAACTACCATTTCGAGGAGCCGGTCGGCACCGCCATGGTGCTGCGCGAGCCGATCGGCGTGGTCGGTATGATCACGCCCTGGAACTGGCCGCTCAACCAGATTGCCTGCAAGGTCGCGCCCGCGCTTGCCGCTGGTTGCACCATGATCCTGAAGCCCAGTGAATTCACGCCGACATCAGCGCTGATCTTCGCGGAAATCCTCCATGAAGCCGGCGTGCCGAAGGGCGTGTTCAACCTCGTCAACGGCCTCGGCCCCGAGGTCGGCGCCGCCATGAGCGAGCACCCCGACATCGACATGATCTCCTTCACCGGCTCGACCCGCGCCGGCATCGATGTGGCCAAGCGCGCAGCTCCCACCGTGAAGCGCGTCAGCCAGGAGCTGGGTGGCAAGTCGCCGAACGTCATCCTCGAAGGCGCCGACCTGCAGAAGGCGGTGACCGGCGGCGTGATGCACATGTTCAACAACTCCGGCCAGTCCTGCAATGCGCCCTCGCGCATGATCGTGCCGCTGTCCAAGATGAAGGACGTCGCCGCGATCGCGAAGGCGGTCGCCGACAAGACCAAGGCGGGCGATCCGCGCGCCGAAGGCACCACCATCGGCCCCGTCGTCAACCGTGGCCAGTGGGACAAGATCCAGGGCCTGATCAAGAAGGGCATCGACGAAGGCGCAACGCTGGTTGCGGGCGGCCCGGGCTTGCCCGAAGGCGTCAACAAGGGCTTCTATGTCCGTCCGACGATCTTCGCCGACGTCACCCCCGACATGACGATCGCTCGCGAGGAGATCTTCGGACCGGTGCTGACCATCATCGGCGCCAAGGACGAGGCGGAAGCCGTACAGATCGCCAACGACACGCCGTATGGCCTCGCCGGCTACGTCACCGGCGCGACCGTGGAGGACGCCAAGCGCGTCGGCCGCCAGATCCGCGCCGGCAACGTCAACCTCCAGGGCGTGCCCAACGACCGCACCGCGCCGTTCGGCGGCTACAAGCAGTCCGGCAATGGTCGCGAGTGGGGCAAGTACGGCCTCGAGGACTTCCTCGAAGTGAAGGCCGTCGCGGGCTTCAACGCGGCGTAAGTTTTAGCGATTGAACGAACGAAGCGCCGGAGCGGGCAACCGCTCCGGCGCTTTTTGTTTTGCTCCGCCGTCATTGCGAGCGAAGCGAAGCAACCCAGAATCTTTCCGCGGGTGCAGTCTGAATTGCTTCGTCGCAAGAACTCCTCGCAATGACGAGGAGAGAGCGGTGCGAAACTCTATCCTCCCACCGCGCCCTGCGTGTTCACATACAGCGCGTAGATCGACTGGCTCGCTGCCATGAACAGGCGGTTGCGCTTGACGCCGCCGAAGCAGAGATTGGCGCAGCGCTCTGGCAGCGCGATGCGGCCGATCATGACGCCGTCGGGTGCAAACACAACGACGCCGTCGAGCTCGGGATCGCCCATGCCCCAGCCGCACCAGAGATTGCCATCGATGTCGCAGCGCATGCCGTCGGGCGTGCCGGGACCGGCATCGACATGAACGCGCTTGTTGGAAATCGTGGTGCCATCCACTGATACGTCATAGGCGAGGATCTTGCGGTTCGGCACGCCGCGTGATTCCACGACATAGAGGATCTTCTCGTCCGGCGAGAAGCACAGCCCGTTCGGCCCGAGCACACCCTCGGCGACGATGGTCGCCTTGCCGGTCGCGGGATCGAGGCGATAGACATTCGGCTCGATCTCGGGCTCGGCCGTGTAGCCCTCGTAATTGCCGAGCAGGCCGAAGGTTGGGTCGGTGAACCAGATCGAGCCGTCCGATTTGACGACGGCATCGTTCGGCGAGTTCAACCGCTTGCCGTTGAATTGATCCATCAGCACGGTGATACTGCCGTCATATTCGGTGCGGGTCACGCGCCGCCCGCCATGCTCGCAGGTGACGAGCCGGCCCTGGCGGTCGCGTGTGTTGCCGTTGGCGAAATTGGAGGGCTTGCGGAACACGCTCACCGCGCCGGTCTCCTCCTCCCATCTGACGATGCGCTGATTTGGGATGTCGCTGCAGAGCAGATAGCGTCCGTCGCCGAACCACACCGGACCCTCGGCCCAGCGCAGGCCGGTCGCGAGACGTTCCACCGCCGACAGTTTCAGCCAGTATTTTTCGAAGCGGGGATCGAGCGCCTTGATCGCGGGGTCGGGGTAATAAGTCGCCGGCTGCCAGCCTTGGCGGAGATGCCCGGTGTGGGACGATGCCTCATTCATGTCGGTTCTCTCGTTTCGTTCCCTCTGGACAAACCAGCTATCATTAGAGACACGTGACCGCAAATCGGTCACCAATGGCGAGGGAAGACATGCCGCGTATTCTGATGACGGGAGCTTCGGGCGGAATCGGCACGCGCCTGCGAAAGCTGCTGCCGCCGATCTATCCGGATCTCCTGCTCTCCGACATCAAGCCGCCGGCCGATCTCGGCGCGAGCGAGAAATTCAAGGCGGCGGACCTCGCTGATCTCGCGCAATGCGAGGCAATCTGCGAGGGCGTCGACGGCATCATCCATTTCGGCGGCTATTCGGTTGAGGGCACCTGGGACCAAATCCTGCAGGCCAACATCATCGGCGGCTACAATCTGTTCGAGGCCGCCTATCGCAAGGGCGTCAAGCGCGTGGTTTTCGCCTCGTCGAACCACGCCGTCGGCTTCTATCCACGCCACCACAGGATCGGCACCGACGTCACGCCGCGCCCCGATGGGCGTTATGGCGTCAGCAAGGTGTTCGGCGAGGCCGTCGGCGCGCTGTACGCCGACAAGCACGGGCTGAAGGTGACGTGCCTGCGCATCGGCAATTTCGGCGACATGCCGCTCGACCAGCGCCGGCTCTCGATCTGGCTCAAGCCTGATGACCTGGTGCAGCTCTGTCGCATCGGGCTCGAGCATCCCGATATCCATTTCGAAGTCTTCTACGGCGCCTCTCTCAACGAACGCGCCTGGTGGGACAACCACCGGGCCTACGAACTCGGCTATCGCCCCACGGGTCGCGCCGAAGATTTCCGCGAGCACGCCACGGCGGAGCAGGCCAAGCTGAAGCCGGATCCGGTCGGGGACTATTTCCAGGGCGGTGCGTTCTGCAGCATGGAGTACGATGCTGATCCGGGCCGGGTCATCGACTGGAACAAGCGGTAAAGGCGCCGCTCGACACAGCAGGAGCGGCCAAGGCTTCGCCTGGCCGCTCTTGTTCTTGCGCCGGTCAGAACAGGCCCGGGATCAACATCGCGACCTTCTCCCTGTAGTGTCGGTACTGATCTCCGAACAGCGTGATCAGGTCGCGCTCCTCCAGCCAGATGCCGACGAAGATATAGGCCGTCGTCACCGTTGCGAACAGCATGTGCCCCAACGTCATGGTGGGCGTGGACCAGAATGCGATGATGAAGCCGAGATAGATGGGGTGCCGGATCAGACGGTAGAGGCCCGGCGTCCTGAACTTCATCGGCTCAGTGAGCCGGCCCGCAAAGTGGCCGACGACTTGGGTCAGTCCGAACAACTCGAAATGGCTGATCAGGAACGTGCTGTAGAGCACGATGAGCCAGCCGGCGAAGCTGCCCGCGACCGCGGTGTAAGTTGCCATCGGCGTCTCGATCTCCCAGACGATCGACGTGATCGGCCGCCACTGCCAGAACAGCAGGATCAGGCTCAGGCTTGCCAGCAGCACATACGTGCTTCGCTCGAGCGCGGGCGAGGCGAAGGCGGCGAACAGCTTCTTGAACCCCTGGCGCGCCATGCCGCTGTGCTGCATGGCAAAGAGTGACATCAGCGCGAGGTCGATCAAGAGCGCTTGTCCGGTCGAGCCTGTCGCGCCGCTGTTGATGGTCTTGGGCACGACGAGCTGCGCAATGAAGCCGACAGCGTACAGAAAAGTCCCGAAGAAGATGAGATAAGCGAGCACGCCGTAGCCGAGCACGAAGCTTCGTGCCGCCAGCGAGCTTGCGGTCTGAGCAGGTCCGTTATGCAGGGTGATGGACATGATAGAGTTTCCAGGTTGTGGTTGGGATTGAATGGCTGAGTCAGTGGCGTGCCACTGTTGCCTTCGTCACATTGCGAGGGCAGTCGGGGCTTTGCATCTGCCGGTGCTCTTTTGAACGGTTGCACCGCTCGCCGGTTCGCGCCGATGGTCGTCGGACGTCGTTGCGGCCGAAGCCAGAGCCAGCGACAGGGTGACGGCGGCAATTGTCCCGAGCGCCAGTGCTGCGGTTTTGGACTTAAAATTTCCGAGCTCGGAGATCTTGGGCTCGGAGGTTCCGGCTTCGGACGAGTCGGATCGGATGAAAAAATTCATGACTATTTCCTCGAATTGAAATCGTTGCGGGGAATGCAAATCTTCTGCAGCGTGTCTCGAACCGTGCTGTCGCTGCCGGCCGTGGTGCCGCTGCAACCCTTCGCGAACTGCATTGCGGCTTTCTCGCGGTTCGCCAGCATGCTTGCGACAGACTGATTGATGAGCCGACGAAGCCGCAGCAGGACGGCGGCGAGATATCGCTGCGAGGGGCTCAGTGCGAGCGGCGCCTGAGACTGAATGGACATCTCCTGATCCTTTCTCGGAGGTTGGTGTCGAGGCCGCCGCGCGCACTGATCTGCTATTCGGCCGCGGCCGTCTGTGGGGTAGGATCGCTGCGAACGACCACCGTGGTCGCGACCTTGTAGAATTCCTCACCCGGCATGCCGACGCGCCGTGCATGCTCGCGGATCGAGTCTCCGTCGCGCGCTTCATAGACGCAGAAGGTGCCGATGCGGCCGTCCGCCTCATGGACCACATAGCTGCGGATCCAGCGAACGCGGTCGGACATCTGCTCGTTGCCGATCTGCGCTGACCTTGCGCCGGCGGCTTCCAGTTCGCTCAGGTTTGCCCAGGCGCTTGGGCGGCGAATGACATAGAGTTCCATAAGGCGTCTCCTCCGGGTTGATGCTGCGGCGCGTCGGTCGGTCGTGACCGAAGGCCGTGAGGAGCTATAGGCGCCGCCGGCGCTGATCGTCCTGACCGGCGCCTGATCATTGGCTGATCCTTGCCTGAACCTTTTCCGTTTCTCGTGGACATAACGACATGACCCTCAGGTTTGGACCCTTCGAGCTCGACGAAGCGGGCCGCGCGCTTCTGCACGCGCAGCGGGAAGTCCCGTTGCAGCCGCGTGTCTTCGATCTGTTGGTCTATCTGACGCGCAACCGGGACCGGGTCGTAACCAAGGAAGAACTGCTCGATACCCTCTGGCCTGATGTGACCGTCACCGATAATTCCCTGCAGCGGGCCGTGAGCATGCTGCGCGGAGTGCTGCGCAAGGGCGGCCTGGATGGCGCCATCCGGAACATGCCGGGCAGGGGGTATCGCTTCTGTCTCGACGGCGTATCAGAGCTGAAGGTTGCCGCTCTCGATACGACTGACGCGCAAGCCGCGGACGTGCGGGCGCAAGCGCAACGCGCCGTTGCCGCGCAAGCCTGGGGCGAAGCTGCGGTGCTGTTCGAGGCGGCCGATAGCGCCGGGCCGCTCGACGGCGCCGACCTGCACCATTGGGCGCTGGCTTTACAATGCACGGGCAAGGCCGATGCAGCCCTTCCGCTTCTGGCTCGCGCAGTTGCCGTCCATACCAGGACCGGCAATGTGCCGGCGGCCGTCGTCGACGCCGTCACGCTTTCCGGCTTGCACTTCGAGCGGGGCCAGGCGGCGATCGCCAAGGGCTGGCTGGCGCGGGCGGAGGATTGGGCCTCCGAGATCGAGGATCCCGCCACCACGGCGCTCACTCTGTGGATGAAGTCGAAGGTCGCAGCGTTCGACGGCGAGCCTGAACAGGCGCTTTCGCTTGCCGATATCGCCTATGGGATGGTCCGGCACAAGGATGCTGTTGGCATCGAAGCACTGAGCCTTGCTTATCGCGGATTCTACCGCCTGTGTCTGGGTGATACGCGAGCGGGACAGGCGGATCAGGACCTGGCCGCTGCGATGGCGCTCTCCGCCGGCGATATCGATCCGATCATCGGAGGCATTCTCTACTGCAACATCCTGTGGGCGGCGCGGATGTTTGGGGATTGGGCGAGGGCCGATCAGTGGACGCTGGGCTACCAGAAATATTGCACTGAGAGCGGCATGGAATTGACCGGTTCGTGCCAGCTCCATCGGTCCGAAGTGCTCGGCGTCAGGGGCTCGCTCGGTGAAGCCTTGTCGCGCATTCAGGATTCTCTGGCACGCCTGACAGGCGACGCACCATGGGCGATCGGCGATGCCAATCGCGTGCTGGCCGACATCCATGCTGCCATCGGCAATGACGACGCCGCGCTCGAAGCCTATGACAAGGCCTACGCCTTCGGCTGGTGCCCGGAGCCCGGCCGCGCCATGCTTTTGCTGGAACGGGGTGAGGCCGAAGCGGCGTACGCCAGTCTCGAACGTAGCTTGATCGGCAAGACCTGGTGGACCCTCCAGCGGCGGGGCATATTGTTCGCGCATCTCGCGCTCGCCGCCGCGCATACGGGTCGCCATGAGCAGGCCCTGGAACTGATCGAAGAGCTTTCCGGCAGTCCCGACCGATGGCCGATGCCCTCGATCCGGGCGTTGACGAACGAAGCGCAATCGGTTCTCGCCGGTGCGCGCGACGATTACGAGTCGACACTGCGGCATCTGCACCTGGCCAGACAGTTGTGGTCGAGCATCGACGGGCGGGTCCAGGCCGTCAGGCTGAGGCTGCGTATCGCGAAGCTGCAACTGACGCATGATGACGTTCGAGGCGCATCAGCGGAGATACATGCAGCCCAGCTCGTAGCTGACGAGCTAGGCTCGCGGAAATTCCAGGCTGAGTGTTCGGCTCTGCGACGCGAGGTCGACACGCGCGCGACGGGGCGTGCTGCCTAGCGGCCGTCCGGGATGGGTGTCACGAGGTCGATGGCGACGGCAGCGCTCAGATCGGCGCCCGGCTGCTCGGCAGCCCGGATGTGGCGATGCGTCGATCGGGAACGGCTAAACGCACTGAACGATCTTTAGCGCCGCTGGCTGCCTCGCGTGAGTCCACACGTGGGACCCGCATCAAAAATGCAAATTGAGCCGCAACAAAGCCTGGTGGCGTTCGAATTGATCGAGGTTGAGGCTGCGGTGGTCGCCGATCGCGTGGCCTGCCACCTGCATCTGCCAGGTGCCGGAGATGCCGATCTCCTTTGAGATGGCGTAGGAGAAGGTGGGGCCTGCGAACACCGCATCGCCGACAAAGCGGTCGAGGCCCGCGCCGTCATAGGCCCGCGCGTAGCGAAGGCCGAGGCCAAGCACGAGTTCGGGACGGACTGCGTAAGAGAGGGCCGTCTGGAGCTGCATCTCGGAATCATGGCGCCACAGATTGGTTGCGGCTTCGCGTGTCACCCCGGTCGCGTACCAAACGTTGAACGCGGCAAACAGCCTGTCCTTGACCAGTTCGCGATCGAACAGTGCGGCAAACTCTCCGCCATATTGCTCGATGTGCAGGCCGCTGCCGTCGTCGATGCGGCCCCAGCCCGGTTGCGCGTGGAGCGTCAGTCCAAAGGGCGCAAAGGCGCGATCGACCAGCTTGTAGCGCAATTCGAGCGCTGCGCCGCTGAAGGCCACGTCGCGATGATCGGAGAGGCCGGCGACGCCATTGATGCGATGGCCGTTCAGCGCAAATCCAGGTGCGATCCGGAAATTATCCGACAGCGTGAACTTGGCCTGATTGAGTCCGGCCCAGGCCGCGTATGAGCCCGAGCGTTTGCCGAACGCGCCGACGTTCTCGAACTCCACCTCGATTTCGCCCGGCTTGCCGATATCGGAGCCCATGCTGAAGCCGAAGATATGCTCGGTGTCGATTTCCGTGTGAGCTGACGGTAGCGCTGGCGCCGGCTTGGAGACACCTTCGTTCCTCAGAGCGAGGGGCGCCCGCCTCGGCCTGTCCTCGGCGAAGGCCGAGCCGCAGTTCGCCATCAGACCGGCCAGGACCGCGGTCACCGCTACGGCGCGTGGATAGCTGGATTTCCCGATCACGGACGATACATCCCCGACCCGAGGTCCTGTGCGGGGAATAGCTCTCCCCCGCGTCTGTATGCAAATGCCAATCATTCGCAAGACTATCCCGCGCGTCGAGAGCAGGGTCAATTGTTGCAAGTCATTCTTAGTTGCGTTCAAATGTCGCGGCTGATCGGGTCCACTTCAAGTCGACCGGGGACGCTCGATTTGGGCATCCAGGCCAACGGCGGCGCGATCCGCTCCATCACCGCATCTGTGCCATATCCGAGCGATCAGGCTCGTGCAGCGCCCAGCTCACCCGCAGTCCGAAGCCTGGATCATGCGCTCATGCTGGCGCCGCGATTGCACGAGACCTTGGCGATCTGTACCACGATGGCAACCGATGGAGTGGCATGATGACGAGTGGGTTGCGCAAGGGTCTGACCAGCTACGGCGATGCCGGCTTCTCGTTGTTCCTGCGCAAGGCGTTCATCAAGGCCATGGGCTACTCCGACGACGCGCTCGAGCGCCCGATCGTCGGCATCACCAACACCTATAGCGATTATAATCCCTGCCACGGCAACGTCCCGCAGATCATCGAGGCCGCCAAGCGCGGCGTGATGCTCTCCGGCGCGATGCCGTTCGTGTTTCCGACCATCTCGATCGCCGAGAGCTTTGCGCATCCGACCTCGATGTATCTGCGCAATTTGATGGCGATGGACACCGAGGAGATGATCCGGGCCCAGCCGATGGATTCAGTGATCGTGATCGGCGGCTGCGACAAGACCTTGCCGGCGCAGGTGATGGCCGCGATCAGCGCCGATTTGCCGACCGTCGTTATTCCCGTCGGCCCCATGGTGGTCGGCCATCACAAGGGCGAAGTGCTGGGCGCCTGCACCGATTGCCGCCGTCTCTGGGGCAAGTATCGCGCCGGAGAAATCGATGATGTCGAGATCGAAGCGGTGAACGGCCGCCTCGCGCCATCGGTCGGCACCTGCATGGTGATGGGCACGGCCTCCACCATGGCGTGCATGATCGAAGCCATGGGGCTATCACTGCCGATGAGTGCAACGATCCCGGCGCCGCATGCCGAACGTTTCCGTCTGGCAGAGGCGAGCGGCAGGGTCGCCGCTGACATGGCAAAGGCCAAGGGACCGAAGCCGAGCGAGATTCTGACGCCTGCGTCCTTCAAGAACGCTCAGGTCGTGCTTCAGGCGATCGGTGGCTCCACCAACGGCCTGATCCACCTGACCGCGATGGCGCATCGCTCGCCGCATCGGCTCGATCTCGAAGTGTTCGACCAGATCGGCCGCGAGGTGCCGGTGCTGGTGGATCTCAAGCCGTCCGGCGAGCACTACATGGAGCACTTCCATCACGCCGGCGGCGTGCCGAAACTGCTGGCGCAGCTCGGCGATCTCGTCGATCTCGATGCGAAAACCATTTCGGGCCAGACGCTGCGGGATGTCGTCGCCAATGCGGAAGACGTGCCCGGCCAGGATGCGATCCGGTCGCGCGACAATCCGATCAAGACGGAAGGCGGGCTTGCCGTCCTGCACGGCAATCTCGCGCCGCGCGGCGCGGTCATCAAGCAATCGGCCGCAAGCCCCAAATTGCTGAAGCATACCGGGCGGGCCGTCGTGTTCGAATCCGTCGAGGACATGACCTTGCGCGTCGACGATCCCGAGCTCGACGTGAACTCCGACGACGTGCTGGTGCTGCGCAACGCCGGCCCCAAGGGCGCGCCGGGCATGCCGGAGGCCGGCTACCTGCCGATCCCGAAGAAGCTGGCGCGCGGCGGCACCAAGGACATGGTGCGCATTTCCGATGCACGCATGAGCGGCACCGCGTTCGGCACCATCGTGCTGCATATCACGCCGGAATCCGCCGTGGGCGGCCCGCTGGCGCTGGTGCAGAACGGCGACATGATCAGCCTGGATGTGGCCAGGCGCAGCATCGAGCTCTTGGTCGATGCGGCCGAGCTGGAGCGCCGGCGTGCCGCCTTGAAGCCGGCCGCAGCACCCGAGGAAGCACGGCGCGGCTATGCCTGGCTGTTCAACGAGACCATCATGCAGGCCGACGAGGGCTGCGATTTCGACTTCATGCAGAGAACCGGGAAGACCGAGACGAGCTGACCGAACCACGAGCCCCCCAGACCGCACAAGCGGCGGGCGATTAAACAGGGGGAGGCGGTGATTGCACGATCCATGCGGAGGTTGGCGGCCGTGGCTGCGGCGGCGCATTATCGCTTCGCAGGCCGGCGTGCTGTCGCTGCCTATCCTAGGTAAAGACTTGCTCGA
The DNA here is from genome assembly GCF_018129985.1 of Bradyrhizobium sp. SZCCT0148. Taxonomy (GTDB): domain Bacteria; phylum Pseudomonadota; class Alphaproteobacteria; order Rhizobiales; family Xanthobacteraceae; genus Bradyrhizobium; species Bradyrhizobium japonicum_H. Next base: position 95,104 of record NZ_JAFCKT010000006.1, on the reverse strand, counting down.
CGCGCCATTGCGCGCCGTCGCGCGCGTAGCGAAATGGCGTGCCGTGGCTATTCCTGAAGTAGCTGCCGGACAGCGCGTTGGCCATCCCCTGCATCACCGCGTCATGGCAGACGAACAGGAGATCGTCGCCGGGATGACGGTCGAGCCAGGTGGAGACGCAAGCCAGCGACCGTTCCGTCATGGCGTCCCAGCTCTCGCCGTCGGCCGGCAGAATCGAGACGAGGCCCGTCGCCGAATTGACGCCGTGCCTGATCATGAGGTCCCGAACGGGCAGGCCCTCGAAGCTCCCGAAATCGAACTCGATGATGCCGTCGTCGATCGCCAGCGGCACCGAGATCGCGGCCGCGATGATCTCGGCCGTTCGCGCCGCGCGGGCCAGGGGGCTTGCGACGATGCGGCTGATGCCGGCGCCGCGCAGCATGTCCACGGCCTCGTGTGCCTGCCGGAGGCCGTCCTCGTTCAGGGGATTGTCGGTCCGCCCCTGGAAACGGCCTTCGCGATTCCAGTCGGTCGCTCCGTGACGAAGGCCGTAGAACGTCCGCGTGGGCGTCACTTCGACTTGCTCGTGAATTTCTTCACGGCGGCACGGAATTCGTCCGTGTTCATCGCCATGACGATCTTGTGCTCCTCGGCGTCGAGCTGCTGCTTCACCGGCGTGGTGGCGGCCTGGTAGACCAGCGATTTGGTGCCGGCGATTGCGGCCGGCGGGTTCTGCGCCAGCCGCTCGGCGAGTTGTCGGGTCGCCGCCTTCAGTTCAGCGGCCGGGACGGTCTTGGCGACGAGGCCCCATTCATAGGCCTGCTGTGCGGTAAAATTGTCCTCGGACAGGAAGATCTGCAGCGCGCGGCGGGAGCCCACCGTGCCGACGATGCCGACCGTCGAGCCGCCATCCGGCGACACCCCGATCTTGGCATAAGCGGGTGTGAACCTGGCGTCGTCGGCGGCGATGCAGAGATCGGTGACGAAGGCGAGGCCCATGCCGGCGCCGGCGGCCGAGCCGTGCACGCTGGAGAGCGAGATCTTCGGCATGCGCCGGATGATCTCGATGAAGGCGTGGTAGTGCTTCAGGAGCTCGCCGACCACGGGAGTCACCGTGCCCGCTTCGGCGGCCGCCCCGATCGTCTGCAGATCGCCGCCGGCCGAGAACGCACGGCCTTCGCCCTCGATCACCAGGACCTTGATGTCGTCCGCACCTTCGAGATAGGCCGCGAGCTGCTCGAGCTTCTGCGCGATGGCGAGATTGATGGAATTGTAGGCTGTGGGACGGTTCAGCGTGATGGTCGCGATCGGGCCGTCGATCCGCAGCAGGGCGGGATCATCGGGCTGGGAGATGGGAGCGGTCATTTGGAAATCCCCGGCAGGAGGTCATTGCTGCAACTAAATCGCAGAAGGGCAGGAGTGACAATCCCCGACCGCCGCTCTTGCGCGGGGCGAAACGATAGGGTCAAATGAACGGGCCTTTTCCAAGGGACGGACACGAGCGCCGGCTCCTCGTAAGGTCAGCAATCAAAATCAGCGAGAGGGGAGACGACATGGGTTACGCTCGTGTCTTCCGGAAATGGGCTGTTCGATGAGCAATGGTCCGGTGATCATCGTCGGTGCCGGCCATGGCGGCTATCAGGTCGCGGCATCGCTGCGCCAGGCGGGCTTTGCCGAGCGCATCTGCCTGATCAACGACGAGGCGCATCTGCCCTATCAGCGGCCGCCTTTGTCCAAGGCCTATATCAAGGGCTCGGCCGGCCCTGAGAGCCTGATGTTCCGGCCCGAGAAATTCTACCAGGACCAGAAGATCGAGCTGATCGCGGGGCGCGCCGTGTCGATCGACCGTGCCGGCCACAAGGTGCTGCTCGCCTCGGGCGAGACGCTGGCCTACGGCCATCTCGTGCTGGCCACCGGCGCGCGCAACCGGCTGCTCGATCTGCCCAACGCCAATCTGCCCGACGTGAAATATCTGCGCATCCTCGACGAGAGCGAGGCGTTGCGCGCGATCATGCCGTCGAAGACACGGGTCGTCGTGATTGGCGCCGGCTTCATCGGGCTGGAATTCGCGGCGACCGCCCGGATCAAGGGCCTCGAGGTCGACGTGCTCGAGCTGGCCCCGCGCGTGATGGCGCGCGCGGTGACGGCGGAGGTCTCGGAATATTTTCAAGAACGCCACCGCGAGGCCGGCATCCGCATTCACCTCGGGGTGCAGGCGACTTCAATCGAGGCGGAGGGCGACAAGGTCACCGGCGTGTCCTTGAGCGACGGCCGGCATCTGCCCGCCGACCTCGTCGTCGTCGGCGTCGGCGTACTGCCGAACATCGAGCTCGCGGCGGAAGCCGGGCTGCCGGTCGCCGCCGGCATCGTCGTCGACGAATATCTTGCGACGGCCGATCCCGACATCTCCGCGATCGGCGACTGCGCGCTGTTCGCCAGCCCGCGCTTCGGCGGATCGCTGCGGCTGGAATCGGTGCAGAACGCCACCGACCACGCCCGCTGCCTCGCAGGCCGCCTGACCGGCGACAGCAAGCCCTATGACAGCCATCCCTGGTTCTGGAGCGACCAGGGCGACGACAAGCTCCAGATCTCGGGCCTCACCACCGGCTACGACCGCGTCGTGCTGCGCGGCAGCGCCGCGAGCAAGGCGTTTTCCGCGTTCTGCTACAAGGGCGACAAGCTGCTCGGCATCGAATCCATCAACCGCGCCGGTGATCACATGTTCGGCCGCCGCCTGCAGGGCATGAACCGCTCGATCACGCCGGCGCAGGCCGCGGATGAAAGCTTCGATCTGAAGAGCGCGCTGGCTTAGGCCGCTGACAACACTGCCGCCACCTCCGCGGCCGTCGGCATCGACGGCCCCGCGCCCATGCGCTGCACGCTGATCGAGGCGGCGGCGTTGGCAAAGGCGAGGGCGGCACGCACGGGCGCACCGTCGGCGAGTCGCGCCGCGAGCGCGCCGACAAAACAATCGCCGGCGCCGGTGGTGTCGATCACCTTCACCGCGCGGGCGGGCACCGCAATTTCCTCGCGTCCAGCCAGTACCAGCACGCCGCGCTTGCCGAGGGTGACGCAGATGGTCTGGTCGGCGCGCGCCTGTAGCTGTCGCGCGACATCGACGATCCTTGCGGCCTCGTCGCCGTCGGAGAGCTCGCTGCCTGCGAGAAAGCCCAATTCGGTCTCGTTTACCACCAGGATGTCGACCAGCGCGAGCAGCTCGCGCGGCATCATCTGCGCCGGCGCCGGGTTGAGCACGGTGACGACGCCGGTCTCGCGCGCGCGACGGAAGAATGCAGTGATCGTCGGCAGCGGGATTTCGAACTGGCTGACCGCGACATCGCCTTTGGCCAGCGGCACGTCCGCGACGTCATCCGCACCGACCAGCGCATTGCTGCCGGGGATGACAACGATGGTGTTGTCGGCCTTGGCGACGGTGATGATCGCCGTGCCGGTATGCGTGTCGGTGTCGCGCACCGAGCCGAGGTCGATGCCTTGCGCGGAAAGGAACGTCCTCAGCTCGGCGCCAAAGGAATCCTTGCCGAGCCGGCCGATCAGCGTGGTCTTCGCGCCGAGCCGCGACGCCGCCACCGCCTGGTTCGCGCCCTTGCCGCCCGGAAAATACAGCACCTCGCGGCCGGCGACGGTCTCGCCGACGCGCGGGTGGCGATCGGCGGTCGCCACCACATCCATGTTGATGCTGCCGGCGACGAAGACGCGCCCCATGACAAACCCCAGTGAACGCTAAACCCTGACCTCGAACTCGTGCCGGACCTTGGCGATGTCGACAAGCGTCGGCAGGCCCGCCTCGTTGCCGAGGCGCTGGATCTTGAAGGTCGAGGCGGCCCGGGCAAAATCGAAATGTTCGCGCCAGCTTTTGCCGGGATGGGCCAGATAGGAATAGACATAGGCGCCATGGAAGACGTCGCCGGCTCCGTTGGTGTCGATCACGCGCTCGCGCGGGATCGGCATCGCCGGCATCACCTGCACCGTGCCGGTCTCGTCATACCAAAGCAGGCCCTTCTCGCCCATGGTGATGCCGCCGATCTTGCAGCCGCGGCTCTTGAGGTAGTCGAGCATCTTCTCCGGCGTCAGGTCCATCTGCTCGCACAGGCGCTCGGCAACGATGGCGACGTCGATATATTCCAGCAGCTCGTGCGTGTTGGTGCGCAGGCCGCCGCCGTCGAGCGAGGTCAAGATGCCGGCCTCGCGGCAGACCTTGGCATAGTGGAGCGCGGCGTCCGGCTGGTGGCCGTCCACATGCAGCGCGCGGCAGCCGCCGAGATTGAGCATCGGAAAGGGATGGATGTGCTCGTCGTCGCGGCAGCGGACGATGGCGCGCTTGCCGTCCTTGGGCATGATGAAGGAGAGCGAGGACTGGTTGACCTTCCGCCCATGCAGCGAGATCGCGTATTTCGCGCACATGTCCTGGAACATGCGCCCCAGCCAGTCATTGGCCGCGGTGGCAATCAGATCCGGCACGATGCCGAGCTTGGCGCAGCAGAACGCCGCAGTCACCGCGTTGCCGCCGAATGAGACGGCGTAGTCCGAGGCCACGTGCTTCTCGTCCCCGGTCGGCATGTGGTCGGTGATGAAGACGACGTCGATATAGGTCTGTCCGATGAAGAGAGCCTGCATTGCTTGTCCGTCATGCGCTTTGTGGTCCAGGCCGGCGCGCGTACTGTAGCACCGGTTCCGCTCGGGGATCGCTGAAATTATTCGCAAATCTGCCGCCCCAAGCGCTTGAGGTCAGCATGGGGCCGGAATACGACCATCACCGGGCAATGCCAAGCCCGGACAAACGCCGTGTTGCGGCGCATTGGTTCCGGGTCACCACAAGTGTCGATCAAAGGGGGAGATATGATCACCGGCCTCGATCACGTCGTCGCTCTGGTCCGGGATATCGGTGCGGCCAAGGCGGCCTACCAGACGCTGCTCGCCCGCGCCCCGGCCTGGCAGAACTCGGGCGAGGGTGCCGACCGGGTGCTGTTCACCCTCGAGAACATGACGATCGAGTTGATGGCGCCGAGCGGTTTCAGCGTGACCGCCGATCGCATGCGCGCGCTGCTGGGCGACCAGGAGGGCTTGCTCGCCAGTTTGTGCTTTCGTGTTGCGGACATGAGCAAAATGCACCGGCGTCTGGGCCGGGTGGCGTTGAGCCCGGACCCGGTCGCCGAGGTCGAGAGCAGCGATTCGGAAACAGGCAATGTCCTGCACTGGAAGCGCACGCGCGCCGCCACGGAACTCACGCGCGGCGTGCGCATGTTCTTCCTCGAGCTGGCCGACGAGCGTCCGCTTTCGTCAGCGACCGACGTCGCGCCGATCGACGCGCTCGATCACGTCGTGATCACCACCGAGAATTCCGAAAGCGCCGCCGCGCTCTACGGCGCACGGCTCGGCCTCGATCTGGCGCTCGACCGCTCGCACCAGGATTGGGGCCAGCTGATGTTCTTCCGCTGCGGCGACCTCATCGTCGAGGTGGTGCGCCGGCCGGTCGCCGGGGGTGACCTCGCGCATGACCGTCTATGGGGCCTGAGCTGGCGGGTTGCCGACATCGACGCCACCCGCGCCCGACTGATCGCCGCCGGCCTCGACGTCACCGAGGTCCGCAATGGCCGCAAGCCGGGCACGCGGATCGTGACGGTGCGGAATGGGACCTGCGGGATTCAGACGGTACTGCTGGAGCGCTCGCCGAAGCCGGTGGATTGATCACCGTCATTCCGAGGCGTCGCGAAGCGACGAGCCCGGAATCCATTCCTCCACTTGCCCTGTCGCGCGATGGATTCCGGGCTCGCGCCCAAGAGGCGCGCCCCTGAATGACGACGTTTCTCAAATGCGCGCTCCCGTGTTACACGCGTCTTGTAAACACCCCAGCGAGTACCCGGTTTGGCAAAGGCGAAACAAGCCCAGAAATGGCAGCGCGATCCCGAGGGGATGCGGCTGCGCATTCTCGAAGCCGCCAAGCAGGAGTTTTCCGCCCATGGCCTCGCCGGCGCGCGCGTCGACCGCATCGCGGCCAAGGCCGGCGCCAATAAGCGCATGCTCTACTACCACGTCGGCAACAAGGACGAGCTTTACCTTGCGGTGCTCGAAGGCGCCTATGACAAGATCCGCAGCGAGGAGCGGGGGCTCGATCTCGAGCATCTCGATCCCCCCGAGGCGATCAGGCGCCTGATCGAGTTCACCTGGAATTACTTCCTGCGCAATCCCGAATTCCTGTCGCTGCTGCAGACCGAAAACCTCGCGCGCGCCAAGCACCTTAAGAAATCGACCAAGGTCAAGTCGATGCACTCGCCCTTCGTCGAGATGATCCGCACCGTGGTGCGCCGCGGCGTCGACAGCGGCGATTTCCAGGTCGCGGTCGATCCTGTGCAGCTCTACATTTCAATCGCGGGGCTGTGCTTCTTCTATCTCTCGAACTCGGCGACCCTCAGCGTGATCTTCGGCCGCGATCTCCTGGACAAGAAGGCCAAGGACGAGCGGCTGGCGCATATGGTCGGCCTCGTGCTCGCTGCGCTGACGGGACAATCCGTGGCGCTGATCGAGATCGCGAAGGCACCGAAGTCGCGCGCCGCGGTGGCGCAGACGGTGTAGCCAAACTCTCCGCCCTCATCGCGAGGGGGCGTCCATTATTCCAGGGGCGGCTGTGGTTGGGCCGCGAAGCCGCAGCGTGCTGGATTCCCCTCGTCCGCGGGGATGACACTGAGTTTATCGGCACTCCGGGGTCCACGTCGCCGCAATCTATCGTGCCGCTTTTTCTGGATCCCGGCTCTGCGCAGCAACGCTTCGCGCTGCAGCGCGTCCGGGACACAGAAGCTACCTCCATCTCCATTCATCCACCGGAACCGCCGCAAAACGTCACACGGAAAGCTCTGGACAGTATTTATCCAACGGGTTAATTTCTCCCGAGAACGAAGAAGAATGCCGGGAGTGAGACGTGGCTGAACTGAAGCCGCAAGGTGCGGTGTCCAAGATGCTGAACGCGGCCTGGGTGCGGCCTTTTCTGTTCCTCGTCTTCATCGTCGTCGCCTGGGATCTTGCGATCCGCGTATTCAAGATCCCCGCCTACCAGATCCCGTCGCCTCTCGACGTCGTCGCCGTGCTGCGCACCGACTGGCCGGAATTGCTGCGCCAGTCCTGGCCGACCACCTATGCGACCGTCTGTGGTTTTGCGCTGTCCGCGCTGTTCGGCATTCCCGTCGCGATGCTGATCGCAGGCTCGAAGACGGTGGAGAGCTACGTCTATCCACTGCTGGTGTTCTCGCAATCCGTCCCCAAGATCGCGATCGCGCCGCTGTTCGTGGTCTGGTTCGGCTTCGGCATCATTCCGAAAGTGATCTCGGCGTTCCTGCTCGGCTTCTTTCCCGTGGTGGTCTCGGCCGTGCAGGGATTCAAATCGGTCGATCCCGATATGGTCGATCTCGCCCGCGCCATGCAGGGCAACCGATTCCAGGTGTTCTGCGCGGTGAATCTGCCGCATGCGTTGCCCGCGATCTTCTCGGGTCTCAAGGTGTCAGTGACGCTTGCGGTGGTCGGCGCCGTCGTCGGCGAGTTCGTCGGGTCCAATTCCGGCATCGGTTACGTGATGCAGCGCTCGATCGGTACCTTCGACCTGCCGACGATGTTTGCAGCCCTGGTGATCCTCGCGCTGCTCGGCGTGATCCTGTTCTGGATCGTCGACCGGATCGAGAAGCTGGTTATTCCCTGGCATGTCAGCCAGCGCGAGGACGTGATTTTCGCATCCTGACTGAAGCAAAGAACGGCCACGAACGGCCGACGCAACAAACGACAAGGGAGAGTGATGATGAAGCGGTTGATCGGGGCTGTCTCGGCGGTGCTGATGGCGTTTGCAGTTTCGCCCGCACAGGCGGCCGACAAGGTCGTGCTGATGCTCAACTGGTACGTCTACGGCGAGCACGCGCCGTTCTATTACGGCAAGACCAAGGGCATCTACGCGGCCGAGGGCATCGACCTCGAGATCCAGGAAGGCCGCGGCTCGGCTGCGACCACGCAGGCCGTTGCCGCCAAGACCGCCGATTTCGGCTATGTCGACGTCCCCACCATGATGCGCGCCGCGATCAAGGGCGCGCCTGTGGTTGCGACCGGCGTGCTGCTGCAGACCAGTCCGATGTCCGCCATGGGCTTCGTCGACAAGAACATCAAGAAGCCCGAGGACATCAAGGGCAAGACGGTGGCGATCACGCCGGCAGACTCCATGACCCAGATCTGGCCGCTGTTCCTGAAGAAGACCGGCCTGAAGGAGAGCGACTTCAAAACCGTTGCCGGCGATGGCCAGACCAAGCTCAACGCCGTCATCAACGGCCAGGCGGATCTCCTGCTCGGCTATGTCATGGACCAGTCGATGAAGATCAAGGACGCCACCGGCAAGGACGTCTACCCGATCAAGTTCGCCGACTACGGCATCAACATGGTTTCGTCCGGCATCATCGCCAATACCGACTATGTGAAGGCCAATGCAGACCTCGTCCGCCGCTTCATGTCGGCGACGACCAAGGCTGTCGAAGCCGCCGAGAAGGAGCCGAAGGCTTCGGCGCAGTCGATCCTCGATGCCAACCCCAAGGGCGGCAAGATCGACACGCTGACGCAGGGCTTCGAGCTGACGATTCCGCTCTACCGGACCGCTGAAACCAAAGGCAAGCGCCCGTTCCAGGTCACCGACCAGAACATGACCGACAGCGTCAACCTGATGGTCGAATATGGCGGGCTTGACGCCAAGGCCAAGGAGAACCCGAAGGCCTTCTATACCAACGATTATCTTCCGAAGAGTGGCTCGTGAAACCTGCGACGATCATGAGCGAAACCGCGCAGCCGGCCGCACATCTGAGACTGGTGAGCGACCGGGCCGCCGGCGATTCGTCGGGCATCAAGCTGTCCGGCGTGTCGAAGACCTACCGGACCCGCGACGGCGACGTGCCGTCGCTGCGGCCGCTCGACTTCCACATTAATGACGGCGAGTTCTTTGTCGTGGTTGGCCCGAGCGGCTGCGGCAAGTCCACACTGCTGAAGCTGATCTCCGGTCTGCTGCCGCCGACGTCAGGCGAAATCCTGGTCGACGGCGAGAAGGTGACGAAGCCGCACGGCAATGTCGGCATCGTCTTCCAGAACGCACTGCTCTTGCCTTGGCGCAACATCCTCAAAAACGTGATGCTGCCGATCGACATGAAGCGGCTGCCGCGGGACGAATATCTTGCACGCGCCAGGGCGCTGTTGAAGATGGTCGGGCTCGAAGGCTTCGAGAAGAAGCTGCCCTGGCAGCTCTCGGGCGGCATGCAGCAGCGCGCCTCGATCTGCCGCGCCCTGGTGCACGATCCCAGGATCATGCTGATGGACGAGCCGTTCGGCGCGCTGGACGCGCTGACGCGCGAGCGGATGAATGTCGAGCTGATGCGGATTCAGCGCGAGACCAGGAAGACTGTGCTCCTGATCACGCACTCGATTCCGGAAGCCGTGTTCCTCGCCGACCGTGTGCTCGTGATGACCGAACGTCCCGGCGCGATCGCTGCGATCTACGACGTGCCGCTGCCGCGCCCGCGCTCGCTGGATGTGATGGCCGACCCGGTGTTTACCGAACTCGTGCAGCGCATCCGCAAGCATTTCTTTTCACAAGGGGCATTGGACTAGGACGATGGACAGGTTCCAATCTCTCGGTCGTCATGGCCGGGCTTGTCCCGGCCATCCACGCCTTGCCACGCGCGACAAAGAACGTGGATGCCCGGGACAGGCCCGGGCATGACGCTCGTCTTGGGACCACGTCCGTGCGCCTGAAGCTGCGAGACATCGCCTTCTTCGAGCGTCCCGTGCAGTTTGCGCGGCCGTTCCGCTTCGGTGCCATCACGATCAACGCGACGCCTCAGCTGTTCGTGCGGGCCGAGATCGAGGTGGAGGGCAGGGGCGTTGCGGTCGGCGCCAGCGCCGAGTTGTTGGTGCCGAAATGGTTCGACAAGCGGCCGGAGCTGTCGCCGGCGGAGACGGTCGACGGGCTGCGTCGGTCGCTCGAGATCGCGAGCGGACTGTATCTGTCGCAGACCGGATTCCAGACCGCGTTCGATCTTCATGCTTCGTGCGTCGGCGCCCAGGTCGCGACCTGCGCGAAAAGCAACATTCCGCCGCTTGCAGCGGCTTATGGCCCGGCGGAGATCGACAAGGCGATCCTCGACGCGCTGCTTCGTGCCGCCGAGACCAGCTTCTTCGACGGAATGGTCGGTAACATCGCCGGCATCGATACGCGGTTGTCGCCCGATCTGAAGGAATTGGATCTCGCGTCGTTCCTCGCCCACCGAAAGCCGCTGCCACGCGTTGCCGTCAGGCATACGGTCGGCCTCGATGATCCCATCGAAGGCAACGGCGGGGTCGCCGACCCGCGCGAGAACGCCGGTGCACGTTACTTCAAGCTCAAGCTGTCGGGCGATCCCACAGCCGACGCGGCGCGCCTTGCCCGTATCGGCGAGGAGCTCGCTACGACGGGACACGACTACAAGGTGACGCTCGATGCCAACGAGCAGTACGCCGATCTCGCCGCGTTGCAGGCGCTGATGAACCGGCTCGATCATGACGCCGCGCTGCGCCCGATCGCCACCCGCCTGCTCTATGTCGAGCAGCCGATGCCGCGCGACATCATGCGGCAATCGCCGCTTGGCGCGTTGGCCGCGCACGGCTTCATCATCGACGAGGCCGACGATTCCTACGATGCATTCCCGGCGGCGCGGGCGCTCGGCTATCGCGGCATATCCTCAAAATCCTGCAAGGGTCTCTACAAGTCCATCATCAACGCGACCCGGGCTGCGAAGTGGAGCGCGGGCGGCGAGCGGTTCTTCGTCACCGGCGAGGACCTCACCTGCCAGGCGGGCCTCGCCGTGCAGCAGGATCTCGCGCTCGGCGCTCTCATCGGCGTCACCCATGCCGAGCGCAACGGCCATCACTACGTCGACGGCTTCGGCGACGCGCCGGCCACGGAGGCTGCGGCCTTCGCCGCCGCGCATCCCGATCTCTACGCCGATGCCGGGCAGGGCATCCGCCTCTCGATTCACGACGGCGATCTCCTGACGGGGTCGCTCAACACAACGGGCTTTGCGACGTCGGTCCATCCGGACTGGTCGGCGCTTCGTCCGCTCGAACAGCCGAAATCACTTCAGGAGTATCCGGCATGACCACCCAACGCCTCGGTCTCATCATGAACGGCGTCACCGGCCGCATGGGGCTCAACCAGCATTTGATCCGCTCGATCGTCGCGATCCGCGACCAGGGTGGTGTCCGCCTCAAGAATGGCGACCGCATCATGCCCGATCCGATCCTGGTCGGCCGCAGCGCGGAGAAAATCGAGGCGCTCGCCAAGCGCTTCAACATCACGCGCTGGACCACCGACCTCGATGCCGCGCTGGCCGACAAGAACGACACCATGTTCTTCGACGCCGCGACCACGCAGGCACGCCCCGGTCTGCTGACCCAGGCCATCAATGCCGGCAAGCACGTCTATTGCGAGAAGCCGATCGCGACCAATTTCGAGGAGGCGCTCGAAGTCGTCAAACTTGCCAACTCGAAGGGTGTCAAGCACGGCACGGTGCAGGACAAGCTGTTTCTGCCGGGCCTCAAGAAGATCGCCTTCCTGCGCGATTCCGGCTTCTTCGGCCGTATCCTCTCGGTGCGCGGCGAGTTCGGCTATTGGGTGTTCGAAGGCGGCTGGCAGGAGGCGCAGCGGCCGTCCTGGAACTATCGCGACGAGGACGGCGGCGGCATCATCCTCGACATGGTCTGCCACTGGCGCTACGTGCTCGACAACCTCTTCGGCAACGTCCAGAGCGTGGTCTGTATCGGCAACACCGACATCCCCGAGCGCTTTGACGAGCAGGGCAAGAAGTACAAGGCGACGGCAGACGATTCCGCCTATGCCACCTTCCAGCTCGAGGGCGGCGTCATCGCCCACATCAACATGTCCTGGGTCACCCGCGTCTATCGCGACGACCTCGTCACCTTCCAGGTCGACGGCACCCACGGCTCGGCGGTCGCGGGCCTCACCGACTGCATGATCCAGGCGCGGCAGGCGACCCCGAGGCCGGTCTGGAATCCCGACGAGAAGCGCCTGCACGATTTCTACGGCGACTGGCAGAAGCTGCCCGACAACGTCGCTTACGACAACGGCTTCAAGGAGCAGTGGGAGATGTTCATCCGCCACGTTTACGAGGATGCACCCTACAAGTTCACGCTGCTCGAAGGCGTCAAGGGCGTACAGCTCGCCGAATGCGCGCTGAAGAGCTGGAAGGAGCGGCGCTGGATCGACGTCGCCCCGATCAAGGTCTGAAGTCAATTGGATAAGTCGCGATGTTTGCCAAGTCGTCATTGCGAGCGAAGCGAATCAATCCAGCGTCCCTCGGCGGCGACGGTTCTGGATTGCTTCGTCGCTTCGCTCCTCGCAGTGCCGGGGAGAGGTCAGAACCATGAATAAGCCCGTCCAACCCATGTCCTCCTTGTCGCTCAAGCTGCCGAAGGCCGATCGATCCATCGAGACCTACCGGCTCGCGGCGTCGCGCACGTTCCCCGCCAAGCTTGAAGGCACGCTGAATCGTATTGCCTTCTCGGCCGTTCACACGGTCGTCGATCCCTTCGCCGACAACGATCCCTGGCTGTCGGCTGCCGTCGACTGGGACAAGACCATCGCCTTCCGTGAGCACGTCTGGGACCTTGGCCTCGGCGTTGCAGAAGCCATGGACACCGCGCAACGCGGAATGGGGCTGGACTGGCCGACCTCGCTGGAGCTGATCACGCGCTCGGTCGGCGCGGCCAGGCGCCGCAACGCGCTGGTGTTCTCCGGCGCGGGCACCGATCATCTCGCGGTCGAGGATGCCAGGAGCCTCGACGACGTGATCCGCGCTTATGAAGAGCAGATATCGGCGGTGGAGAAGGTTGGTGGCCGCATCATCCTGATGGCCTCGCGCGCGCTGGCCAAGCTCGGCCGCAACGCCGACGACTATGCCAAGGTCTACGATCGCGTGCTATCGCAGGTCCGCGAGCCCGTGATCATCCACTGGCTCGGCGACATGTTCGATCCGGCGCTGACGGGCTATTGGGGCACGGGTGATCTCGACCGGGCGATGGATACGGCCGTCGCCATCATCAACGGCAACGCCGCCAAGGTCGACGGCGTCAAGGTTTCGCTGCTCGACAAGCAGCGCGAGATCGACATGCGCCGCCGCCTCGACAAGCGCATCAAGATGTACACCGGCGACGATTTCAATTACGCGGAACTGATCGCCGGGGACGAGCAGGGCTTTTCCCACGCACTGCTCGGCATTTTCGACGCAATCGCGCCGGCAGCATCCTACGCGCTGTCGCGGCTGGCGGCCGGCGACGAAGCCGGTTTTCACGACGTGCTGGGGCCGACCGTGCCGCTGTCGCGCCATATCTTCAAGGCGCCGACGCGGTTCTACAAGACCGGCGTGGTGTTCATGGCGTATCTCAACGGCCACCAGGACCATTTCACCATGGTCGGCGGGCAGGAGAGTACGCGCTCCACGCTGCATCTGGCCGAGCTGTTCCGTCTGGCCGACAAGGCGGGCCTGCTCGCCAACCCTGAACTCGCGACGCAGCGGATGAAGACCGTGCTCGCCATCCACGGTATCGAATCCTGATGCGCGATTTCTCGTCCGACCACCGCTGGCTGTCGCTCAACACGGCGACCGTCCGCAAGCAGGGTGACCTCGTCGCGATCATCGATGCCTGCGCAAAGCACGGTATTCGCGCCATCGATCCCTGGCGCGACCAGGTCGCGACCGTCGGTCTCGACCGTGCCGCGCGCGCGGTGCGTGATGCCGGTCTCGAATTGTCGGGCTATTGCCGCGGCGGCATGTTCACCTCGGACGCATCGCGCCGAAGTGAAGTGCGCGACGACAACAAGCGCTGCGTCGACGAAGCCAAGGCGTTGGGCGCGCCCTGCATCGTCCTCGTCGTCGGCGGCTTGCCGCAATATTCGCGGCCCGGCAGCGAGGCGTCGAAGGACATCGCGGCAGCGCGCGGACAGGTCGAAGAGGCGCTGGCCGAGATGCTCGACTATGCGCGACAGGCAAAGCTGCCGCTGGCCATCGAGCCGCTACATCCAGCCTATGCGGCCGATCGCGCCTGCGTGAACACGACGAAGCAGGCGCTCGATATCTGCGATCGGCTCGATCCTGCCCGCAGCGGCATGCTCGGCGTCGCGCTCGATGTCTATCACATCTGGTGGGACCCGGAGCTGATGGGGCAGATCGCGCGGGCCGGCAAGGATCGCCTGCTGGCCTTTCACGTCTGCGATTGGCTGGTGCCGACCAGGGACATCCTCAACGACCGCGGCATGATTGGCGACGGCGTCATCGACATCAGATCGGTGCGTCAAGCGGTCGAAGCGCAGGGCTTTGGCGGCTATTCCGAGATCGAGATATTCTCCAACGATTGGTGGGGCAAGCCGATGGACGATGTGCTGCGCACCTGCATAGCGAGGCACAAGACGGTGGTTTAGGTATTATGGTATTGTCCCTAGCCCAGCTAAATTGCTGTGATAAATCAACCCCTTGGCTACTGTGCATGGGGTTGTTTTCGCAAATTTTGGTGAGCGGCTCTCATCCGATCGTGCAGGGCACGCTCAAAAAGCCGCGAAACCGCACCCGTCCACCGCGCGTCGGCTGGCCGCTCACCGCGTAGTTCGGGAAACGCGCCAGGAAGCGCGAGATCGCGATCGCGCCTTCCAGCCTTGCCAGCGCCATGCCGGCGCATTGATGCGCACCGGTGGCGAAGGCGAGATGCCGGTTCGGCGCGCGTGCGATGTCGAAGCGTTCAGGGTCGGCAAACTGCGCGGGATCGCGGTTGGCCGCGCCAATGCACAGCGTCACCGACGTGCCGGCCTCAAGCCTGACGCCGCCCAGCTCGACGGGTTCGGTGGTCATGCGATTGCCGAGCTGGTTCGAGCTCTCGTAGCGCAGCACCTCCTCGACGGCGGTCTTGATCAGCTCGGGGTTGTCGATCAGCCGCTGCTTCTGGTCGGGATGACGATCCAGCGCCACGAGGCCGTTGCCGATCAGGTTGGTGGTGGTCTCGTGGCCGGCATTGAGCAGGAAGATGCAATTGTGCAGCAGCTCCCTCTCGGTCAGCCGCTCGCCGTTCTCCTCTCCCTGGATCAAACGCGTCAACACATCGCGCTCGGGATTGCCCGGCTTGGCGCGCCGGCGCGCGACCAGCGTATCGAGATAAGCAAGGAAGTCTTTTACAGCGTTGTTACCGCGCGTGGCGGCCTCAGGCGACACCACGGGTTCGAGCGCGCCGAGGATCGCCAGTGACCAGTCGCGCAGCGGCCCGCGTTCCTCATGGGGCACGTCGAGCAGATTGCCGATCACCTCGATCGGAATGGACGCCGCGAAATCTTCGATCAGCTCACAATGGCCCTGGGCGGCGATGCCATCAAGCAGCCCGTCGACGAGCTTGACGAGATCGCCCTCCATGCCGGCAATCGCCCGCGGCGACAGCGCGCCCATGATCAGGCGGCGGACACGGGTGTGCGACGGCGGATCGTTGAAGACCAGGCTGGTGGTGTGATGTTCGTAGAGCGGGGTGTCGCCGTATTTCGGCGCGAACTCGCGCTTCTTGTCCGAGCTGAACGATCTGGTGTTCTTGTAGGTGGTGACGAGATCGTCGTAGCGGGTCAGGAACACGGTGCCGCTGCGCAAGCGCTTGACCGGCTCGTTCTCCCGCAGTGCACGATAGGTCGGATAGGGGTCGTCATAAAACTGTGGCGTCAGCTTCTCGAGGTCGAAGCCGGCCGCCAATTCCTTCGCATCTGCGTTCATCCCGCTATTCCCACCGGTTAAAGCCGATATGCCGTTATTGTTGTTTCGACCAAGGCGTACGTCCGTCTACAGTCGCATATCTCTGCTAGCCGAACGGACAGGAAAATGCACGCCCGCGCTGACGCAGCCGACACGACGGCGCCGAATTGGCCCAACGATATCTTCGCGACGCTCCAACGCTTCGACGTCAGGCAGGTGCCGTACGTGCCGGACGCCGGCCATTCGAAGCTGATCCAGCGCGTGCTGAGCTCCTCCACGATGCGCGGCATTCCGCTCACCACGGAGGAGGAGGGCGTGGCGCTTCTTGCCGGCGCCTGGGCCGGCGGCCAACGCGGCGTCCTGCTGATGCAATCGAGCGGCGTCGGTAATTGCATCAACATGCTCTCGCTGATCCCGATCCTGCGCTTCCCCTTCCTGACGCTGGTGACCATGCGCGGCGAGTGGGGCGAGTTCAATCCGTGGCAGGTGCCGATGGGCTCGACCACGCAGGGCGTGTTCGAACTCTCGGGTGTCCAGGTGTTGCGTGCCTCGAACGCAGCCGAGGTACCCGCGGTGCTCGAAGCCGCTGCGTCGCAAGCCTACCATGCGCTCACGCCCACCGCCGTCCTCCTGTCGCAGCGCCTGATCGGCGCCAAGGTTTTCACCAAATGAGCAAGGCCAATCTCCTCGACCGCCGGCAGGTGGTGTCCGCGCTGCTGGCGAACCGCAAGGACGTCGTCGCGATCGGCGGCCTCGGTGCCTCGACCAACGACATGTGCGCAGCCGGCGACCACGCCCGCAATTTCTATCTCTGGGGCGGCATGGGCGGCGCCGCGATGATTGGGCTCGGTCTCGCTCTGGCGCAGCCGAAGCTGCCGGTGCTGGTCATCACCGGCGACGGCGAAATGCTGATGGGCTTGGGCAGCCTTGCCACCATCGGGCTGCAGAGGCCGTCGAACCTGTCGATCGCGGTGCTCGACAACGAGGCCTATGGCGAGACCGGCGGCCAGACCAGCCACACCTCGGCCGCCGCCGACCTCGTCGGAATCGCCAAGGCCTGCGGCATCAAGGACAGCCAGTCGATCTCGACCATGGCTGAGGTCGAGGCATTCGCCAAAGCCGTCCACGACGTCTCGGCCGGGCCGCGCTTTGGCAATCTGAAGATCGACAGCGCCAGCCTGGAGCGGATCCTGCCGACCCGGGACGGGACCTACATCCTCAACCGGATCCGTGGCGACCTCGGCTTCCAGCCGATCTAGCGCACGCCCCGTCCATCCCCACCCGCGCTCAGGTCATGCACGGAAGCCGTGCAGGCCGGGCCAATATCCGCTGGACTCGACAACGCACTCAGGTTGCGATGCAACATAGTGCTTGACTTTGACGTGGGTGAGTGCTTACTCACCAACCATGAGCTCATTGCGTATGACGAGCGACCTGAGGCGTCAATTGATCCTCGGAGCCGCGAAGCGCTGCTTTTCCCGACACGGCTATACCGGCACCACGACCAAGAGCGTGGCGGCCGCCGCTGCCATTTCCGAAGCCCTGCTGTTCAAGCATTTTCCGTCCAAGGCGGCGCTCTACGCCGAGATCCTGAGCGAGGAATGCGAGGCGGACCCGGCGCTGATGGAACTGCTCGAACGGGACCCTTCGACCGCCACGCTGGTCGAAGTGATCCGCGGCATGGTGCAGCATTTCCTGCACATTGCCGATGGTCCCGATCAGGAAGAGGCCCAGCGCCTGCGGTTGATGGCCACCAGCCATCTGGATGATGGCGAGTTCGCCCGCTTGCTCTATGCCAAGATCCAGACGCTGATCGGGGCGGTCTTCGTTGCCTCGCTTGAACGTGCCGTTGCCGCCGGCGCCGCGCGGCCATTCAGCGGCGACCCGCTCAACCTGTTCTGGTTTGCGCATCACACGGTGATGACTGCAGCGCTGACCAGGTTGCCGGCCGCGCCTTGCCTCGCTTACGGCAAGGCTGAAGACCTCGAGCGACAGCTGTGTGAGTTTCTCCTGAGGGGTATTGGACTTAACGACGCCGCAATTGCTTCGCATCTGGGCCACAATCAGGCTGCCGCGGATGCCGGCAAGACGGCGATTGCAGAGAGTGCATGACATGAACATCGTAACCGAACACAAGATTTCGGGCGAACCGATCGACAGCAAGGCTCCCAAGCGTCCGGTCCGGCCGGTGCTCTGGTTCATCATCGTCGGCACGCTCCTGGCGGCGCTCGTCGGTGGCCTCGTCTGGTTCAATTATTTCCGCGGCCAGATGATCAAGCAGTTCTTCGCCAACAACAAGCCGCCGCCGACCGCGGTCAGCGCGGCAGAGGCGAAGTCCGAGGTGGTGCCGAACCTGCTCACCGCGGTCGGCGGCCTCGTCGCCGTGCATCAGGTCGACGTCAGCGCCGACGTCAACGGCCGCGTCACCGCGATCAAGTTCGAGCCCGGCACGCGTGTCGAGGCCGGCACGCCGCTGGTTCAGCTGTTCGACGCACCGGAGCAGGGCGACCTTGCCAATTACAAGGCTCAGGCGACCGTCGCGCAGCTGTCGCTCGATCGCGCCAAGCAGCTGGCGTCGCGCCAGTTCGGTCCGCAGGCGACCGTCGATACCGCGCAGGCCGCCTATGACCAGGCGCAGGCCGGCATCGCCAAGACCGAAGCCCTGATCTCGCAGAAGCTGGTGCGCGCACCGTTCTCCGGCGATCTCGGCGTCCGCAAGGTCGAGGTCGGCCAATATCTGACGGCAGGCACGGCGATCGTGTCATTGACCGACCTGTCGGAGCTGTGGGCCAACTTCACCGTGACGGAAAAGGATTCCGGCAACCTCAAGGTCGGCCAGACGGTCCGGCTCAAGGTCGATGCCTATCCGGGCCGCGTCTTCGAAGGCAAGATCACGACGATTGAACCGCAAATCGCGACCGATACCCGCAACATCCGCGTGCAGGCGACGATCGCCAATCCGGAGAAGATCCTGAAGCCGGGTATGTTCGTGACCACCACGGTGGTGCTGCCGGACAAGCCGGCCGTGATCACCGTTCCGGAGACCGCGGTCGACTACACGCTGTACGGCGATTCGGTGTTCGTGATCACCGAGAAGAAGGAAGACGACGGCAAGACCAGCCTCTCCGCGGTGCGCACCTTCGTGCAGACCGGCAACCGGGTCGATGGTCGCGTCGAAATCGTCAAGGGCCTGAAGGCGGGCGACAAGGTCGTCGCCGTCGGCCAGCTCAAGTTGCAATCGGGTGCGGCTGTGTCGATTTCGACCGACCCGGCTCCGCAGATCCCGGCGCAGCCGCCGCGCTACTGATCCATGACACTCAAGTGATCCGGCTTGGCCGGATCACTTTTCTTGAGACAGACAAATCGAGATCGCCGCGATGCGCTTCACCGACATTTTCATCAAACGCCCGGTTCTGTCGGTCGTCGTCAGCCTGTTGATCCTGCTGATCGGCCTGCGCGCGGCGATGGTGCTGCCGATCCGGCAATATCCCAAGCTGTCGAACACGGTCATCAACATCACGACCGTCTATCCCGGCGCGTCCGCAGACCTGATCCAGGGCTTCATCACGACGCCGATCGAGCAGGCGGTGGCGTCTGCCGAAGGCGTCGACTACATCACCTCATCCTCGGTGCTCGGCACCTCGACGATCCAGGTCTACATCAAGCTGAACTTCGATCCCAACCAGGCGCTCACCGAGGTGCTGGCGAAGACGAACTCGGTGAAATATCTGATCCCGAAGGAATCCAACGACCCGATCGTTACCAAGACCACGGGCCAGACCACGGCCGTGATGTATCTCGGCTTCTCGTCCGAGGAGCTCTCGGGCTCGGCGATCTCGGATTACCTGACGCGCGTTGTGCAGCCGGTGCTCTCGACCGTCGACGGCGTGGCCTCTGCCGACATCCTCGGCGGGCAGACCTTCGCGATGCGGTTGTGGCTCGATCCCCAGAAAATGGCCGGCCGCAACGTGTCGCCCGCGGACGTTGCTGCGGCGATTCAGGCCAACAACTTCCAGTCCGCGGCGGGCCAGACCAAGGGCTATCTGATCGTTTCGAACGTCTCGACGAACACGGGCCTGACCGACGTCAACCAGTTCAAGAAGATGATCGTCAAGGCCAAGGACGGCGGCTTCGTGCGGATGGAGGACATCGCCACCGTCGAGCTTGCCGCCCAAAGCACGGATGCGAGCGTCGCGTTCAACGGCGAGCACGCGATTTTCATTGGTGTGCAGGCCACGCCGCAAGGCAACCCGCTCACGCTGGTCAAGGGCGTGCGCGCGCTGTTCCCCGAACTCGAGCGCAACCTGCCGCCGTCGATGAAGATGAAGGTCGCCTACGATTCGACCAAGTTCATCCAGTCCTCGATCGACGAGGTGGAGAAGACGCTGGGCGAAGCCGTGATCATCGTGATCGTGGTCATCTTCCTGTTCCTGGCCTCGCTGCGGTCGGTCATCATCCCGGTCGTCACGATTCCCTTGTCGATGATCGGCGTCTGCACCCTGATGCTGGCGCTGGGCTTCAGCTTCAATCTTCTGACGCTGCTCGCGATGGTGCTGGCGATCGGACTCGTGGTCGACGACGCCATCGTCGTGGTGGAGAACATCCACCGCCATCTGGAGGAGGGCAAGACGCCGGTCCAGGCGTCGCTGGAGGGCGCACGCGAAATCGTCGGCCCGGTCATCTCGATGACCATCACGCTCGCCGCGGTGTACGCGCCGATCGGTTTCCTCGGTGGTCTCACCGGGTCGCTGTTCCGCGAATTCGCCTTCACGCTGGCGGGTTCGGTGATCGTGTCGGGCGTGATCGCGCTGACCTTGTCGCCGATGATGTGCTCGGTGCTGCTGAAGAACACCGAAGAGGGCCGCTTCGCCAAGGGCGTCAACAGGGTGTTCGGCGCGCTGACGCGCTGGTATGGCCGCAGGCTCGATCGTTCGCTCGACTACAAGGCCATCACGGGCTTGTTCGCGATCACTATCCTCGGCCTCGTCGGCTTCCTCTACATGCACACGTCGAAGGAACTGGCGCCAGAGGAGGACCAGGGCATCGTGTTCGCGGTGACCAAGGCGCCGAAATACGCCAACATCGACTACGTCGATTTCTACGGTGAAAAGCTCGACAAGGAATTCGAGAAGTTCCCCGAGACCGACCTGCGCTTCGTGCTGAACGGCATCAACGGCCCGCAGGGCGGCATCGCCGGCATGCTGCTCAAGCCCTGGGACGAGCGCAAGCGCTCGTCGATCCAGCTCAAGCCTCTGGTGCAGGCCGAGCTCTCCAAGATCGAGGGCGTGCAGGCGTTCGCATTCAACCTGCCGCCGCTTCCGGGCGGGCCGGGCGGCCTGCCGGTGCAGATGGTGATCAATTCCACCGCGAGCTTCCAGACGGTCTTTGAGCAGATGGAGAAGCTGAAGGACTCCGCGCGCAAGAGCGGCATGTTCATCGTCTCCGACAGCGATCTCGCCTACAACCAGCCGAACGTGAAGGTGACGATCGACCGCAACAAGGCGCAGGACCTCGGCGTCAACATGCAGAACCTCGGCAGCACGCTCGCGGTGCTGCTCGGCGGCAACTACATCAATCGCTTCAACTTGGAGGGGCGTTCCTATCAGGTCATTCCGCAGGTGCCGCGCGCCAAGAGATTGTCGCCGGAATCGCTCGGCGGCTATTACGTGACGACCAATACCGGCCAGCAGCTTCCGCTGTCGACCGTGGTTTCGATCGAAACCAAGACCGACCCGAATTCGCTGACGCACTACAATCAGCTCAATTCGGCGACGTTCTCGGCCGTGCCGATGCCCGGCGTCACCGTGGGCGCGGCGGTCGACTTCCTCGAAGGCGAGGCCAAGAAGCTGCCGCAGGGCTTCAGCCACGACTACCTCGCGGACTCCAGGCAGTACGTGCAGGAAGGCAATCAGCTCGCGATCACCTTCGGCTTCGCGCTGATCATCATCTTCCTGGTTCTGGCTGCGCAGTTCGAGAGCTTGCGCGACCCATTGGTGATCATGATCTCGGTGCCGATGGCGATCGTCGGTGCGCTGATCCCGTTGTTCTTCGGCGCGGCGACCATGAACATCTACACCCAGGTTGGTCTGCTCACCCTGGTCGGCCTGATCACCAAGCACGGCATCCTGATGGTGGAGTTCGCCAACGAACTCCAGGTCAACGAGCGGCTTGACCGTCGCTCGGCCATCGAAATGTCGGCCCGCATCCGCCTCCGGCCGATCCTGATGACGACGGCTGCGATGGTGACCGGCCTGATCCCGCTCCTGACCGCGACCGGCGCGGGCGCGGCCAGCCGCTTCTCGATAGGTCTCGTCGTCGTCGCCGGCATGTCGATCGGCACGCTGTTCACGCTGTTCGTGCTGCCCGCGGTCTACGTGGTGTTGGCGACCGACCACCGCGCGGCCGCCGATTCCGAGCGGAACAAGCAGGTCAACGAACTCGACCTTGGCTCTAAGGCCTTGCGGACGACCTGAAGCCGCTCGCTTGCAAGCGAACCAGCGGGCGGCAGCGGCGGGTCCGCTGCCGCCCTTTCTCGTTGTGCCCGGCCGCACCCGGCCGGTCTTATCCCGCGCTTGCGAAAGACAAGGCCGCATCTTCTTGCTAGGTTTTGGGTGATGAGCCTTTCCTTCCATCCCGACACCCCGCAAGCCAGGACGCTACCGAGCCCGGCCTCTGATGGCGTCGCTGCCAGCGCGGGTACGGGGCGGGGACTCAGGAGCCGGCTGTCACCACAGGTGTCGCGCTGTTCGTGGCCGTCGTCGCCATCGCGCCGCCGGCAAACGCGCTGTTCGAGAGTTTCTTCTATGATCGCGACCACAAGGCCTCTCTGATCCGGGTCCTGCATGAGCAGGCCGAGGCGGCCGCGGCCAAGATCGGCCAGTTCGTTGGTACGCGCGACAATTCCCTCGCCGGCTTTCACCTGAAGCGCCTGCTCAACGGCGCCAAGGGCATTCGCATGCAACTGGAATAGGAGTTCGTCATGGTTCGCGAGTTTTCTGCAGGCAATTACCGCTTCATTCCGTCCGTGTTTCAATATTCGGCTGGCGCCGTCGCGGATGACGGTTACGAGATCGAGCGCGTCCGCTTCGACCGTCTGGTGCCGCTTGCGGAGGGGTTCGCGCTGGCCGCAAAGTTCATCCAGGACGCGGGGCGGCCGCTGACGGCGTTTTGCGCTTGCGAACTGCGTTCGCCGGCGGCCTTCAGCGAAGAGGGCTTTCGCGCGTTCAACCTGCATTACGTGAAGACGCTGTCGGAATGGGGCATCTTCGACGGCACCACCAACCCGGTGGCGCGCAGCAATGTCTGTCCGGAGATCGATCCGCCCGCCGAGCCATCGTTCTATGCGTTCTCGTTCACGCGGCCGACCCGCTCGAAAGCGCCGTCCTTCGTGATATCAGGCGGTGCCGAGGCGCGCGAGGGCAGCGGCACCTATGTCGAGCGTACAGTGCGCTATCGCGACCTCAGCCCGGAGGGGCTGCGGGAGAAGGTGCGCTTCACCACGACGTCGCAGATGGAAGCCCGTATGGCGGCCTTCGGCTTCGGCTGGAGCGACACGACCGCGGTGCAGGCCTATTCCGTGCATGATTTCCACCACGCGCTCGTCGACGAACTGGTCCGCCGCGGCGCGTTGCGTTCGGGTCTGACCTGGCATTTTGCCCGGCCGCCGGTGGTCGATCTCGAATACGAGATGGATTGCCGCCGGGTGTTGCGCGAGGTGGTGATTTAACGCTGCCTCGGATCGAGCGCGTCGCGCAGGCCGTCGCCGAGCAGGTTGAGCGACAGCACCACGAGGAAGATCGCCAGGCCCGGCCAGATCGCCATCCAGGGCGCCTGGGTCAGGAAGCGCTGCGCCGCATTGAGCATGCTGCCCCATGACGGCGCCGGCGGCTGCTGGCCGAGGCCGAGGAACGACAACGCCGCTTCGGCGATGATGGCTGCGGCGATCGAGAGCGTCGCCTGCACCAGAAGCGTGGGCAGGACGTTCGGCAGGATATGTGAGAACGCAATGCGCCAGGGCGGATTGCCGAGCGCGCGCGCGGCTTCGACATAATCCTCGGCCTTGACGACGAGCACCTGGCCTCGGGTCAGGCGGATGAAGATCGGCGTCGCGGAGATGCCGATCGCAATCATGGCATTGCCGAGGCTCGGGCCGAGGAATGCCGCCAGCGCGATCGCCAGGATCAGGAACGGGCAGGCCAGCATCGCGTCCGTGATCCGGCTGATCAGCGCGTCGACGAAGCCGCCGCGATAGCCGGCGAGAAGGCCGAGCGGCACGCCGATGCCGAGCGCGATCGCGACCGAGATCAGGCCTGCAAGCAGCGATGCCCGGGCGCCGTAGACGACGCGGCTGAGGATGTCGCGGCCGAGCTCGTCGGTCCCGAACCAGTGCGCAGCGGTGGGCGGTTTGCGCACCAGGCTCCAGCTCGTCGCGATGGGATCATAGGGCACGACGAGCGGTGCGAAGACCGCAAGCACGATGAACGCCGTGATCACGACGAGCCCGAACACGGCGGCCTTGCGCTTGAACAGCCGCCGCCGGGCACGGCGTGCCGGGCTGTCCAGCTCGTAGGCCTGGATGGCGGCGCCGGATGGCAGTGCAGCGTCGGTCATCGTCTAGCCCCTTAGCCTGGGATTGACGAGGATATAGGCGATATCGGCGACGAGGTTCAACGTGATGTAGACCGTGGCCGTGACCAGCACGACGCCCTGCACCACCGCGTAGTCGCGGTTGAAGACGGCGTCGACGATCAGCTTGCCGAAACCGGGAATGGAGAAGATCTGCTCGGTCAGGACGGCGCCGGACAGCAGCGTGCCGAGCTCCAGCGCGCCGAGCGTGATGATGGGCGTCAGAGCATTGCGCATGGCATGCTTGAGGATCACGGAGCGCTCGGAGAGGCCCTTCGCGCGCGCGGTGCGGACATAGTCGCTTTCCAGCACCTGAAGCATGGCGCTGCGGGTATGCCGCATCAGGACTGCGGAGATTGCATTGCCGAGCACGAAGGCCGGCATGATGGTGGCGGCAAGGCTGGCGCGCCAGTTCTCGGTGAGCGGCACGTAGCCCGATGCCGGCAGCCAGCCAAGCTTGATCGAGAACAGGAAAATCAGCAGGATCCCGAGCCAGAAATTCGGCGTCGAGATACCCCACAGCGCAAACAGGTTCGCGCCATAGTCCCAGGCCGTGCCCTTCTTCACGGCGGAGACGATGCCGGCGGGAATGCCGATGCAGAACGCGATCAGGATCGCCATCGAACCGAGCTGCAGCGTCACCGGCAATTTTTGCGCGATCAGCTCGCGCACCGGCATCTTGTTGCGCAAGGACTCGCCGAAATTGCCGGTGAGGACTCCCTTGAGCCAGTAGACATATTGCACGGGGATCGGCTGATCGAGCTTGTACTGCTGCCGGATCTGCTCGATCACGGCGGGATCACGCTCTTCGCCCGCCATCACCAGTGCCGGATCGCCGGGCAGCAATTGCTGCAACGAGAAGATCAGCACCGACACGAAGAACAGTGTCGGCACGATCTGCGCGATCCGGCGGGCGAGGAAGTTCAGCATGGCCAGGCCCGTGACCCGGGCGCGGCGCAACATGCAATGCTGCGCTGCTGAACCGGGATCCATCGATCACGATGGGCCGTCGCTACGGGTCCCGGCTCTGCGGTGCAGCGCTTTGGCGCTGCGCCGCGTCGGGGACACGCACCTATCGTCAGAACAATCACTTGAACTTCAACCCGACCACGCGCACCAGCCCGTCGGGCATCTGCTTGTAGCCCTGCAGCTTGGTCGTATGCGCGATCAGGAGCGTACGGTGGTAGATGTAGATGATCGGCAGATCGTCGAGCAGGATTTTTGTCAGCTTGGCGTAGATCGCCTTGCGCTCCTCGACATTGGACGTCGCTCGGCCGTCTTCCATCAGCTTGTCGGCATCAGGATTGGCGTACCCGCCGTCGTTCTGCGGCGCCTTGCTGCGCATGAAGATGTAGGAATTGCCGTCCGGGTCGATGCGGCCGCTCCAATTGATCTGGAAGATCTGGAACTCGCCCGCCTGCGCCTGCTTGAAGGTGGTGGCGAATTCGACCGCGCGGATCTTGATGTCGAAACCCGCTTCCGCGGCCATCGACTGGATCACCTGGGCCACGGCCTCGTTCTCCGCGCCCTTGGGGATCATGTAGTCGACGGTTACCGGCGTGGTGACGCCGGCTTCCTTCAACAGCGCCTTCGCCTTGGCGATGTCGCGGCCGTGAACCGGGAAGGCCTTCTGATAATAGGGATGTGTCGGGCTGACCCATTGATTGCCAGGGGTGAACTCGCCGTTGAACACGACCTGGTTGAGGGCTTCGCGATCGATCGAGAGGTCGAGCGCCTGGCGGACTTTCGCCGACTGGCTCAACGGGCCCTTGCTCTTGTCGTTGCCGATATTGACGGTCAGGCCGAGATAGCCGAGCTCCGGCGCGGTCGAGAGCACGAGGCGGGAATCGGCGCGGACATCCTTGATGTCGGTGGCGAGTACGCGCTCGATCAGATCGAGCCCGCCGGACTTCAGGTTGGCGAGCCGCACCGTGGCGTCGACGATCGGCAGGAACACCACGCGATCGATGTGGATGTTGTCCTTGTTCCAGTAGTCGGCGAACTTCTCGAACACCATGCGATCCTGCTGCACGCGCTCGACGAACTTGTAGGGACCTGCGCAGACCGGATGCAGGCCGAACTTGTCGCCGGCCTCCTTCGCGGCCTTCGGGGAGACCATCATGCCGGAGCGGTCTGTGAGCTGGGCGATCAGCGGCGAGTAGGGGGTTTTGAGCACCAGCTTGATGGTGAGGGGATCGACCACCTCGACATGATCGACGCTGGCAAGCTCCGACTTGCGGAACGAGGTCGGCAGCGTCATGTGACGCTCGATAGAGAATTTTGCGGCTTCCGCGTCCAGCGGCTCGCCATCGTGGAATTTGACGCCCGGCCGGAGCTTGATCGTCATTTCCTTGCCGTCGGCGGAAGTCTCGTGGGACAGCGCGAGCTGCGGCACGATGTTGAGCTTCTCGTCGATGTCGAACAGCTTGTCGCAGAAGGCGGAGAACACGATGCGGCCGACATAGGTTCGGCCGATGCTGGGATCGAGGATATCGGGGTCCTCGGCGATGCCGATGCGAAGCGTGGTCTGGGCTTGAAGCTGGTCTTGGGCCGCGCCCGCGAGCGACGTCAGCACCGCCGACGCCAGGATTGTCAAACGCATGAAATTCATCGCTTTCAACCTCGGTTTTGCGACTATGCCGGGTGCGTTCCCAACGAACTAACCCCGCTGCCGCGGACTGCTTCCGGGCCGCCGCTGAAGGCGGCGACCAATTTTTCGAGAACCGGCGAAAAGCCGCCGTCGGACGGGACGATCGCCGCTGAGGACGGCAGTTCCGACGTTCGGTGACAGGCCGTTGCATGTCCGATGCCATCCGGCACCAACTGCGGCATCTCAGTACGGCAGCGCTCGATCACGTAGGGGCACCGGGTGTGGAAGCGGCATCCCGGCGGCGGATTGAGCGCGCTGGGGATCTCTCCCTGCAGCACAATCCGGCTGCGCTTTGCCTGTGGTTTAGGCACGGGGATCGCCGACAAAAGCGCTCGGCTATAGGGATGGCTTGGTGCTGAGAACAGCGCATCGGCCTCTGCTGTCTCGACGATCTGGCCGAGATTCATCACCGCGACGTGGTCGGCGATGTGCTTGACCACGGCGAGGTCATGCGAGACGAAAATGTAGGCGAGGCCCAGCCGGTCCTGCAGCTCGCGCAGCAAATTGAGGATCTGCGAGCGGATCGAGACGTCGAGCGCCGAGACCGGCTCGTCGCAGATGATCAGCTTCGGCTCGACCGCAAGTGCCCGGGCGATGGCGATGCGCTGGCGCTGGCCGCCGGAGAATTCGTGAGGATAGCGGCGTTCGAGCCGGGGCTCGAGTCCGACCAGCCGCAGGAGCTCGGCGACGCGCTCGTGCCGCTGCGCCGACGGCACGAGGCCGTGCAATGCGAGCGGCTCGGTCAGGATCTGACCGACCGTCATGCGCGGATTGAGCGAGGCGTAAGGGTCCTGAAAGATGATCTGGGCTTTGCGGCGGAAGGCGCGCAGCGCGCTCGCGTCGAGCGCGAGCAGGTCGCGGCCTTCGAAACGGATTGAGCCTGCATCCGGCTCGATCAGCCGCAGCACCAACCGGCTGACGGTGGATTTGCCGCATCCGGATTCGCCGACGAGGGCAAGCGTCTTGCCGGCTTCCAGCGAGAACGAAACGCCATCGACCGCTTTGACATGCGCCAGCGCCCGGCCGAACAGCGAACGCTCGGCGACGAAATGCTTGACCAGGCCTTCGACCTCGAGAAGCGCAGTCATCGTGTCTGCTCCTCGCGAACACCGCTCTCGCGTCCCGGGCGCGGCGCAGCACGAAGTATTGCGACCCCCGGTTCAGCAGCGCACCACTGCGCTCTGCTTGTGCTGCGCTGCGCCCGGGGCACGAGAAGGGAAAGCCGCGCCATCAGGACACTAGACGTTCGAGTGGCGCGCGGATGCAGCGCGAGAGGTGGCTCGGGCTGACTTCGATCAATGGCGGGGGCGCCTTGGTGCAGGCGTCCAGCACGAACGGGCAGCGTGCGGCGAAGCGGCAGCCGGCGGGCGGCTGCGCCATGTTCGGCACCATGCCCTCGATCGTTGCGAGCTGCTCAGTGCGATGGTCGAGCCGCGGGATCGAGCCGAGCAGGCCGACCGTGTAGGGATGTTGCGGCGCGGAGAACAATTCGTCCACCGGCGCGCGCTCGACGATCTCGCCGGCATACATCACCGCGACCTCGTCGCAGACCTCAGCAACGACGCCGAGATCGTGGGTGATCAGGATGATGGCGGCGCCGCTTGCCGCCTTCAGCTCCCGCATCAGCTCCAGGATCTGGGCCTGCAGGGTGACGTCGAGCGCGGTGGTCGGCTCATCCGCGATCAGCAGGCGTGGATCGCAGGCCAGCGCCATCGCGATCATCACGCGCTGGCGCATGCCGCCGGAGAGCTTGTGCGGATATTCGTCGATGCGCCGCTCGGGCGAGGGGATGTGCACTCGCCGCAACAGGTCGATGGCGCGCTCGCGAGCGCTTTTCCGCGAGCCGCCGCGGTGGCGCAAGATCGTCTCGATGATCTGGTCACCAATGGTGAAGCTCGGGTTGAGCGAGGTCATCGGCTCCTGGAAGATCATCGCAAGCCGGTTGCCGCGGAGGTCGCGCAGCATCTGGTCCGGTGTCTTCAGCAGATCGAAACCGTCGAAGTGGATCGCGCCCGAAATCTCCGCGCTCTGCTTCGGCAGCAGGCCCATGATGGCCAGCGAGGTCACGCTCTTGCCGCAGCCGGATTCGCCGACGAGGCCGAGCGTCGCGCCGTTGGCGACACTGAGATCGACGCCGTCGACGGCATGGGTGATCCGGCCGTCGTCGCCGTGAAAGCGGATACGCAGATCCGTGATCTCGATGAGAGGGCTTCCGCTCATGCCTGCCTTGCCCGTGCCGCGGCGATGGTCGCGTCGATGACGCTGCGATCCGTATTGCCGGATGGATTTTGCCGCGTCGGCATGGAGGGGCGGAAGTGCACCCAGAGCTCCTGGCTGACTTGCTCGAGCCGTTCGAGTTCGCCGAGCGGATCGGGATGGTCGTCGGCGCGGATATCCAGTGCCGGCCATTCCTCCTCGCCGTGGATCAAAAGCGCTGCAGACTGCTTGCCGCGTTTGTCGCCGCCGGCGGCTTCGCCCGCGCGCATCGCCGCGAGCAGGCGGCGCGGGAAGGGCAGGCTGTCATTGGCGATATAGGTCTTCGCGGTCTCGTCGAGGACGTCGCCGCCGGCCAGCATGTTGCCTGCAATCGAAAAACCGCTGCCTGCGATGTGCCCGCACCAGTCGACGCAGTCGCGCCCCGTGTGTGCGGCGATTTCGCCGCTCGCATCCATGATGTGAAGCTGCCGGCTTTCGCGGCCTTCATCGGTGGCGAGCAGCGCGGCGAGAACGTCATGCACATTCAGGCCTTCCCGCAGCAGCTTGAGGCCGTCGATGCCGTAGTAGGGATTGACGAAGGCCTGGGTCGCAATGGCGCCAACGCCGGTCGCGATATACGGCACGCGCGCGCCGACGGCGAAGAAACGGGTCGCGACCGCGATGCCGAACTGGCCGGTGGCAGGGTCTCGCGCGATGATCGACCAGGTCATGTTCTACCCATCAGCGTCCGGCGGCGTAGCCCTGCATACCGCGCGGATTGGCGGCGGCGCGCCGCCGCACGCCGATGCGCGAGGCGGCGGTGAGGCGTCCTTCCGACCAGTCCGGTCCGACCTCGACGATATGTCCGCGCTCGCGAAGATTATTGATGGTCGCCTTTGGCACGCGGTTCTCGACCACGAGCACGCCGGGGCGCGCGGTACGCGGCCAGAACGAGATCGGGAAATGCTCGGAGTGCCAGGCCGGCGCGTCGATCGATTCCTGGAGATTGAGATTGCAATGGACATGGCGCAGGAAGAACTGCGTGATCCACTGGTCCTGCTGGTCGCCGCCGGGCGAACCCCAGGCCAGATACGGCTCGCCGTCGCGCAGCGCCATGGTCGGCGACAGCGTGGTGCGTGGCCGCTTGCCCGGAGCGAGCGAACCGGGTTGGTTCTCCTCCAAGTCGAACATTTGGGCGCGGCTGCCCAGGCAGAAACCCAGTTCGGGAATGACAGGCGAGGATTGCAGCCAGCCCCCTGAAGGCGTCGAGGATACCATGTTGCCGGCTTTGTCGATGATGTCGAAGTGCACGGTGTCGCCGCGCACTTCGCCGAAACGGCCCACGGTCGGTTCACCTGCGCCGAGCGCGCCAACGGCCTCGCGCTGGCCTTCAGCGCGGCGCAGCTTGACGACGCCGCCGAAGCCCTCGATCGCGCCGGGCCGAAGATCAAGCGAAGCCTTTTCGGTAACCAGCTTGCGGCGCTCGTCGTTATAGGCGTCCGATAGCAACGTTGCGATCGGGAT
The DNA here is from genome assembly GCF_018129985.1 of Bradyrhizobium sp. SZCCT0148. GTDB lineage: Bacteria > Pseudomonadota > Alphaproteobacteria > Rhizobiales > Xanthobacteraceae > Bradyrhizobium > Bradyrhizobium japonicum_H. The sequence goes on along the minus strand of NZ_JAFCKT010000006.1, from coordinate 64,327 downwards.
CTCGCTGAATTTGGGGTCGCCGTAAAACTTCTCGCGATCGCCAAAGGCGAGCTTGGCGCATTCGATCTGCAGGTGGATGAACTCGGGCCCGGTCGGGTCGAGCCCGTCGAGCGCAAAACCCTTCAGCAGCGCGAGCTGTTGCAATGTCACGGGGCCCTGGCTCCAGACCCCGGTCTTGCAGACGGTATAACGGCCGTAATCGTAGGTGAGCGGCGCCTCGACCGTCGGCTGCCAGCGTGCCATGTCGTCGGCGGAAAGCACGCCGCGATGTGGCGAACCGCTGACGTCCATGACCTCCTGGGTACGGCAGAATTTGTCGATGGCTTCCGCGACGAAGCCTTGCGACCAGGCTTTGCGCGCGCGCTCGATCTCGGCGTCGCGGCCACCGCCGCCGCTCTCGGCCTCGCTGAGAATGCGGGCGTAGGTCGCAGCCAGTGTCTTGTTGGTGAAGAGCGTGCCGGGCTTCGGCACTTCGCCGTTCGGCAGGTAGACGGCGGCCGAGGTCGGCCAATGCTTGCGGAACAGCTGTTCGACGGTCTGGATCGTGGCGCAGGCGCGCTCGACCAGCGGATAGCCGTCGCGCGCATAGGAGATCGCGGGTTCCAGCACGTCGCGCACGCGCATCGTGCCGTAATCGCGCAGCAGCATCATCCAGGATTCAAACGTGCCGGGGACGCAGGCCGCGAGCAGGCCCGTGCCCGGCACCATGTCGAGGCCTTCGCTCCTGTAATGCGCGATGGTGGCGCGCGCCGGTGCCGGGCCCTGACCGCAGATCACTTCGGTGCGGCCGCGCTTGACGTCGTGGACGATGATCGGCACGTCGCCACCGGGACCGTTCAGATGCGGCTCGACCACCTGGAGCGTGAAGGCGGTGGCAACGCCGGCGTCGAAGGCGTTGCCGCCCTTTTCGAGGATGGCCATGCCGACGGCGGTCGCGATCCAGTGCGTGGTGGCGACGACCCCGAACGTGCCCTCGATCTCTGGGCGCGTCGTAAAGGGATCTGGATTGACGTTGCTGGCCATGGCTTACCTCATTTGCGGCGCGCGAAATTGATCACAGCCCGTGCTGGGATGCCAAATGCACAGGCCGCATGGCACGCGTGCGTCACGCCGGGACCGGCGCGGTGTTCACCGCGTGACAGGCGACGCCGTCGATCAGTTCCGGCGTCTCCTTGCGGCAGAGATCGAACGCCAGCGGACAGCGCGGATTGAAGGCGCAGCCGGGCGGCGGATTGATCGGGTTCGGGATTTCGCCCTTCACCGGAATGCGCTGGCGGCCGCTCATGGCGAGATCGGGCACGGCGCCGAGCAGCATCTTGGTGTAAGGCATCCGCGGATTGGCGAACAGCTCGCGTCCCTCCGCGATCTCGACGATGCGGCCGAGATACATCACGCCGACGCGGCTCGCCATGTGGCGGACCACGGCAAGGTTGTGGCTGATGAACATGTAAGTCAGGCCGAATTTGTCCTGGAGGTCGCGCATCAGGTTCAGGATTTGCGCCTGCACGGAGACGTCGAGCGCCGAGGTCGGCTCGTCGCAAACGATGAACTCGGCATCCGATGCGAGCGCCCTGGCGATTGCAATGCGTTGGCGCTGGCCGCCGGAGAATTCGTGCGGAAACTTGAGCCGGTCGTCGGGATGCAGCCCGACCAAGCTGAGCAACTCGCCGACGCGGGCCTGGATGTCGCGCTCGCCCTGGATCAGGTCGAAGGCGCGGATCGGCTCGGAGATTATGGCATCGACCCGGAAGCGCGGGTTCAGGCTCGCATAGGGATCCTGGAAGATCATCTGGATGCGTCTGCGCAGCTTTCGGCGCGCCTGCGCCTGCCGCGGATCTGTCATCGAGACGCCGTCGATCAGCACGTTGCCGGAGCTGGGCGGCAGCAGGCCGACGACCATCCGCGCCACGGTGGTCTTGCCCGAACCGGATTCGCCGACCAGCGCAAACGTCTCGCCCTTCCTGATGTCGAAGGTGACGTGATCGACCGCCTTGAGATACTCGAGATGCCCGCCTTCGAGCATGCGGTTGAGCCAGGGTTTTGAAACGTCGAACACCCGGCGCAGATTTGTGGCCTGGACGAAGGGAGCGCTCATGCCGCGCTCTCCGCCGGCAGGTCGTCATACAGGTGACAGGCGACCGATTGCGCGCCGCGCGGCAGCGGCTCGGGCCGATCGACCCGGCAGCGGTCGAAGGCACGTTCGCAGCGCGGATTGAACGAGCAGCCGCGCGGGATCGCCGACAAGCGCGGCATCGAGCCGGGAATCTGCACCAGCCGCTTGTCCTCGCCGGCCAAGGTCGGGATCGCGCCCATCAGGCCCCTGGCGTAGGGATGCAGCGGGTTCCTCACCACGTCCTGCACGGGGCCGATCTCGGCGACCCGGCCCGCATACATCACGGCGACCCGGTCCGAGGTTTCGGCGATCACGCCCATGTCGTGGGTGACCAGCATCACGGCGGTGCCGTGGTCCCGGCCGAGACGTTTGATCAACGAGATGATCTGCGCCTGCACGGAGACGTCGAGCGCGGTGGTCGGCTCGTCCGCGATGATCAGCTCCGGCTCGGCGCAGATGGCGAGCGCGATCACCACGCGCTGGCGCATGCCGCCCGAGAATTCGTGCGGATAGCCGTCGATGCGCTTGTCCGGTGCGGGAATGCCGACCTCTGCCAACAGTTCAATGGCCCGTCGCCGGGCGGCCTGTTCCGAAAGGTTGAGATGGGTTCTGATCGTTTCGACGATCTGGTCGCCGACCTTGTACAGCGGATTGAGCGAGGTCAGGGGATCCTGAAAGATCATGCCGATGCGCTTGCCGCGGACGCGGCGCAGCTCCTCGGGCGGCAGATTGTCGATGCGCAGGCCGGCGAGACGGATCTCGCCGCCCGAGATGCGACCGGGCGGATCGATCAGGCCGATCACCGACAGGCCCGTGACCGACTTGCCGGCGCCGGATTCGCCGACGACGCCCAGCACCTCGCCCTTGGCGATGTCGAAGGAGACGCCGTCAATGGCGCGCAGCGTGCCGCGGCGGGAGGCGAACTCCACCTGAAGGTTGCGGACGGATAGGATGGGCTCGGTCATGGACGCTGCACGCTCATCGGAGTTTGGGGTTCAGCGCGTCGCGCAGCCAATCGCCGAGCAGGTTGATCGACAGGATCAGGGCTGCCAGCGCGATTCCTGGAAATGCGACGATCCACCACTCGCCCGCGAACAGATAGCCGTTGCCGATACGGATCAGCGTGCCGAGCGAGGGCATGGTCTCGGGCATGCCCGAACCGAGGAAGGATAGCGTCGCCTCGGTGATGATGGCGAGCGCGAGATTGATGGTGGCGATCACCAGGATCGGTCCCGTCGTGTTCGGGAGCACGTGGCGCAGCATGATCACGGGGGCCGGCAGGCCGATCAATTGCGCGGCCGCCACGTAGTCCTTGTTCTTCTCGACCAGGACCGAGCCGCGGACCGTGCGTGCATACTGGACCCAGAAGCTCAGGCCGATCGCGAACACCAGGACCGCCAGCATGCTGGTTTCGTCCAGCTTGTTGCCGAAGACAGATTTGGCGACGCCGTTGATCAAGAGCGCGATCAGGATGGCCGGGAATGACAGCTGCACGTCGGCGATGCGCATGATCAGCCCGTCGATGGCTCCGCCGAAATAGCCGGCCGTCAGCCCGAGCAGGATGCCGAGCGCGCCGGAAAGGACGACGCCGAGCACGCCGACCAGCAGCGAGATGCGCAGGCCGTAGAGGATCGCAGACAGCACGTCGCGGCCCTGCTCGTCGGTGCCGAGCAGGAACGGGCTCTGGCCGTCAGCAGTCCAGAGCGGCGAGATGCGCGAATTCATCAGCTGTAGCTGCGCCGGATCGAATGGATTCTGCACCGACAACAGGGGGGCGAAGATCGCGACCAGGAAGAACAGCAGCGTCACGCCGGCGGCGATCATGGTGATCCTGGAGCGGCGGAACGAATAGAAAAGGTCGCCGTCAAGCGTGCGTCTAAACCAGCCCGGGGCGGCCGCATTGGGCTTTCCGGTCGTGTGCGGAACGACGGCTTCGCTCATCTCAATGCGCCCGGCTGACCGTCGAGCGCAGTCGCGGATCGACGATGGTGTAGAGGATATCAACCACGAGATTGATGGTGACGAAGATCAGGGACACCATCATCAGATAGGCCGCCATGATCGGGATGTCGACATTCTGAACGGCCTGCACGAACAGGAGCCCCATGCCCGGCCACTGGAAGACGGTCTCGGTGATGATGGCGAAGGCGATGACCGAGCCGAATTGCAGGCCGGCGACGGTGATGACCGGAACCATCGTGTTGCGAAGCGCATGGCCGAAATGGATGGCGCGTGTGGTCAACCCGCGCGCGCGGGCGAAGCGGATGTAGTCCGTCCGCATTACCTCCAGCATCTCCGCGCGCACCAGCCGCATGATCAGGGTCATTTGGAACAGGCCGAGCGTGATCGACGGCATGATCAATGCCTTCAGGCCCGACAGCGTCAGCAGCCCCGTCGTCCACCACCCAATATGCACGACGTCGCCGCGACCGAACGAGGGCAGCCAGCCGAGTGTCACCGAGAACAGATAGATCATCAGGATGCCGATCAGGAAGGTCGGCAACGAGATGCCGATCAGTGACACGGCCTGAAACAGGTGCGACAGCCAGCTGTCACGGCGCAGGGCGGAATAGACGCCCATCAGGATGCCGCTGACCATCGCGAAGATGGTGGCGCAGATCGCAAGCTCCAGCGTCGCCGGCATCCGCTCCATCAGCAGGTTGGCGACGGGCAGGCGGAACTGGTAGGATACGCCGAACTTGAACTGCGCGGCATTGCCGATGTAGCGGCCGAACTGCACGATCACGGGATCGTCGAGACCGAGGGATTTGCGGATCGCGGCACGTTCCGCGCCCGACGTGTCCATCCCGACCATCTGGTTCACGGGATCGCCGGCGAAGCGGAACATCGAGAAGGAGATGATCCCGACAGCAATCATGACGCCAATGGCCTGGATGGCCCGGCGCAGTGTGAAAGCGAGCATCTGTTCCTTTCACATCTCTTCAGTAGCACGCATCATCGCGTTAACCCGAAACAGCAAGTCCCGGAAGCCAGGATCCGTACGTGATGGCTTCCGGGACTTCACAACTTGTCGATACCTACTCGCCCTCCTTGGTCGCCCAATACAACATCACCATGTTGTCCGCGCGCTGGGTCAGCTTGACTTTCTTTGAGACACCCCAGGCGAGCGCCTGCTGGTGCAGCGGTACATAGGCCCAGTCCTTCATTGAGACTTCGAATGCCTGCTTGATCAACTCATTGCGCTTGGTCGCATCGGGTTCCACGAGAACCTTGTCGGCGAGCTCGTCGAACTGATTGTTGCAATAGCCTGCGAGATTGGCTTCGCCGCGGTTCGGATCCTTGGGATCGTCCCTGCAACCCATGATGTCGTGCAGCACATTCTGGGAGTCGAGCGTATCCGGGGTCCAGCCCAGCATGAACAGCGAGGTCTTGTAGCCGCCGGGCTTCAGCACCTTGGCGAAATACTGGGCCTTCGGCTGCGCCAGCAGGTCGACCTTGATGTTGATGCGGGCGAGCATGCCGACGATCGCCTGACAGATCGCTGCGTCATTGACATAGCGATCGTTCGGGCAGTCCATCGTCACCTCGAAGCCCTCGGCATAGCCGGCGTCGGCAAGGAGCTTCTTGGCGGCGTCAGGATCGAACTTCGGCCTGGTGAAATCCTTCGAGGCAAAGATCTCCGGTGCAACCATCAAGGCGGACGGAGTGGACAGTCCGCGCATGACGCGATTCTTGATCAGCTCGATATCGATGGCACGGTAGACGGCTTCGCGGACGCGAACGTCCTTGAACGGATTCTTACCCTTGACGTTGGAGTAGAGCAGCTCGTCACGCAGCTGATCCATACCGACGAAGATGGTGCGCAGTTCAGGTCCCGTCAGCACGGTGGCGTTCGGGCTCGCTTTGACGCGCTCGATGTCCTGCACGGGAACCGGCTCGATCACGTCGACTTCGCCGGACAACAGGGCCGCAACACGCGTGGCCGGGTTGGCAATCGGCGTGAAGACGATCTCCTTCAGATTATGTTCCGGCTTGCGCCACCAATTCGGGTTTGGCTTGAAGACGGTCTTCACGCCCGGTTGATGGCTCTCGATCATGAAGGCGCCGGTGCCGTTTTCATGAAGCGAGGCGTAGCTCGGGGTTGTGGCGGCTGCAGGGGTCGGTGCCACTGCATCGTTCGCCTCTGCCCATTTCTTGTCCATGATGTACCAGGTCGCCCACAGTGCCGTCAGGATCGGATTGGGCGAGCTCAGGACGAAATCGACGGTGTAATCGTCGACCTTGATGACCTTGGCGTCGGCCGGAACCCGGCTCTGGAAATTCGAGCCTTTGGCCCGCACACGTTCGGCCGAGAACACCACGTCATCGGCAGTGAAGGGGTCTCCGTTGTGGAATTTCACGCCCTTCCTCAGATGAAAGCGCCAGCGCGTCGGCTCCGGCGTCTCCCAGCTTTCCGCGAGCGCCGGGATGATCTTCAGGTCCTTGCCGCGGGCAACCAGGCCCTCATAGACATGGCCGAGATGCGCACTGGTGGTCGACTCGTTCAGCGTGTAGGGATCGAGCGATTTAAGCTCACCCTGGTTGGCATAGCGCAGCGTCTGGCTCGACGCCGGCGAGACCGTCAACGCAAGCGCACCGGCGAGCGTCGCCGCAAACAGACTTCGTCCGACTGACATTCTTGACCCTCTCCACTCGCCCGCACCGTCATTCTTGATTGTTCGGCGGGGTTTATCGATCCATGTTGCCCAGAGTTCTCGACCCGTGCAAGCGCCATTCCAGCAAGGAACGCGCCAAGTTGCACCGCTGTGCAGCAATGCTGACCGACAAATTAGGGGTGAGAGGCATAAGGGCGAAATTCGACTTTCGGCCTGTGAAGTCTCCGGGAATAAACGCGGAAACAACCCCGCAGGCCGCCTGGCGGAGTGCTGATGCGGCGGGACGAGTTGATTGACCATATCCGCCGATAGCGGAAGCCGGCGTCCGGCCCTGGTCTCAGGTCGCTTGCGTCGCACGCCATGTCGCGGTGATACTGTGTGACGCCGTTCGAATCTCTTCCGGAGGGGACATGAAAGTTAATATTGAGATCGACTGCACCCCCCTCGAGGCTCGCCAGTTCTTCGGACTGCCCGACGTGATGCCGATGCAGACCGCGGTGATGGACAAGCTGCAGCAGCAGATGATGTCCAATATCGACAAGGTCTCTCCGGAATCGCTGATCCAGAGCTGGTTCACCTTCGATCCCAAGATCGCCGAGCGGTTTCAGGACATGTTCGTGACGATGGCGGGCCTTGGCGGCACGCGCAACAGCGACAAGAAGAAATAATGCCGTCCGGGCCGAAGGGGCCGCAGGCGTCGGGCGGGCTTCGTCCGCCGGGCCTTGCCCTGTTGCTCGCTGAAGCGCGCGGCCTGTTCGAATTCAATGCGAGCCTGCTGCTTTCGCCGGTCCTGATGCGCGCGCCCAGGGGCGACGGTCATGCGGTGCTGGCGCTACCGGGCTTTCTCGCCAGTGACCTCTCGATGGCGCCGATGCGGCGCTATCTCGGCGCGCTCGGCTATCAGGCACATGCCTGGCGGATGGGCCGCAATCTCGGCGGTCTCGGCCGGATGCGGGAGTCGCTGCGCGCGCGTCTGGCCGAAATCCATGCTGCGAGCGGACGCAAGGTCAGTCTGGTGGGATGGAGCCTCGGTGGCGTCTATGCCCGCGATCTCGCGCTCCAGGCGCCCGACATGGTCCGTAATGTCGTCACGCTCGGCAGCCCGTTTGCCAACGACGTGCGGGCGACCAACGCCACGCGGCTCTACGAGGCGCTGTCCGGCGAGCGGGTCGAGGATTTCGCCGAACTGCGCGAGGCGATCGCCGGCGATCTGCCGGTGCCGGCGACATCGATCTATTCGCGGGCCGACGGTGTCGTGAACTGGCGGACCTGCCTGCTGCGTCCGTCAGACCGCGCCGAGAACATCGAAATTCACTTGGCGAGCCATCTTGGGCTCGGCGTCAACCCCGCGGCGCTGTGGGCCGTGGCCGATCGCCTGGCGCAACCGGAAGGGGAATTCTCGCCATTTGACCGGACAGGGCCGTTTGCCATTGCATATGCCCCGCCGGAACAGGCAATATCGGCCTGACGAGAAGCGCCGGCAAGGCGCCCGTCGATTGCTGCGGGAGGGAACCATGGCTGACGGTAAGAAGCTGTCGTCGCTGGACGCGTCGTTTCTCTATTTGGAAACGCCGGAGATGCCGATGCATGTCGGGAGCATGGCGATCTTTCGCCTGCCCGATGACTACAAGGGCGACTTCTTCGAAGACTTCAAGGCGATGATCGTCTCGCGCCTGCACATCGCGCCGATCCTCAAAGCGCGCCTGGAGAAGGCGCCGCTCGACATCGATCATCCCTCCTGGGTCGAGGACGATCAGTTCGACATCGACCGCCATATCTTCCGGGCCAGCCTGCCGCAGCCACGCGACCGCGCCACGCTCGAGCGCATCGTCGGCTGGATGCACGCCAAGTTGTTGAACCGCGCGCGCCCGCTTTGGGAATTCTACGTGTTTGAGGGCATGAAGGACAACGAGGTCGGGCTCTATTCCAAGATGCACCACGCCGCCATCGACGGCGGCGCCGGCGCGGCACTCACCAATATGATCTACGATATCTCGCCGATCCCGCGAAAGGTCGAGCCGCCGGCGGCAGGCACCAAGTCGGGACAGGAACCGCGGGACATCGCCGCCAATCTGCTTGATTCCTATCAGCAGCTCTTCACCCAGCCGCTCGACGCGTCGGCGGCCGCGAAGAACCTGCAACTGCCGCGCACCGGCAAGAGCGACATCGGCTCGATCCTGTTCGATAACGCGATGTACCAGATCGAGAGCGCGGTGCGCTTCGCCGGCAACATCCCGACCGTGCTCAAGAGCGTATCCGACGTGCTCGGCAAGGTCGCCGATCCCAAATCGCGCGAGAGCCTCGCCAGCATGGTGTCGCCGCCGACCATGCTCAACAAGACCATCTCCTCGGAGCGAAGTTTTGCCGGCGTGTCGATTCCGCTGTCGCGGGCGAAGGCGCTGGCCAAGCAGGCCGGTGGCAAACTCAACGATGTCGTGCTGGCGCTCGCCTCCGGCGTGGTCCGGCGCTACCTGCTGCAATATGGCACGCTGCCGGCGAAATCGCTGACGGCGGCGGTTCCGATCTCGCTGCGCGAGGAGGGCAACACCGAGGCCAACAACCAGGTGTTCGGCATGATCTGCGCGATCGCGACCAACATCGACGATCCCAAGGCGCGGCTGGAGGCCATCATCGCGCAATCGACCAAGTCCAAGGAGATGTCGCATCCGCTGCGCGCGCTGATGCCCCAGGTCTCCAACATCTCGATGCTGGGCGCGCCGATGATGGTGCAGATCCTGGCGCTGCTCTACAGCCGCTCGAACCTGTCGGACGTGCTGCCGCCGGCCGCCAACATCACCGTGTCCAACGTGCCGGGGCCGCGCCAGACGCTTTATGCGGCCGGCGCGGAGCTATTGCACATCTTCCCGGTGTCGATCTCGACGCACGGGCAGGCGCTCAACATCACCGTGCAGAGCTACCGCGACCAGCTCGATTTCGGCTTCATCGTCGGCGCCAACATCATTCCGCATGTGCAGGTGATGTGCGACATGCTGCCGGAAGAGTTTGCCGCGCTGGAGGCGGCCTACGCCCCGCCGGTGGCGGATATCAAGGGCGCTGCCGAATAGGAATGTCTCAATGATCGAAATGCCGCCGCTCAAGTTCGCGACGACGAACGGAATCCGCATGGGCTATTACGAGGCAGGCCCGGCAGACGACAAGCCTCCGGTCGTGCTGTGTCACGGCTGGCCCGAGCTCGCTTTCTCCTGGCGCCACCAGATCAAGGCGCTGAGCGAGGCCGGCATTCGCGTGATCGCGCCGGACCAGCGCGGCTATGGCGCGACCGACCGGCCCGAGGCGGTCGAAGATTACGACATGGAGCATCTGACCGGCGATCTCGTCGGGCTGCTCGACCATCTCGGGATCGACAAGGCGATCTTCGTCGGCCACGACTGGGGCGGCTTCGTGGTCTGGCAGATGCCGCTGCGGCACCCCTCGCGCGTCGCCGGTGTCGTCGGCGTCAATACTCCGCATTGGGACCGCGCGCCGATCGACCCCATTGCGCTTTTCCGCCAGCGCTTCGGCGACCAGATGTACATCGTGCAGTTCCAGGATCCGGCGCGCGAGCCGGACAGGATCTTCGGCAGCCGCGTCGAGCAGACCTTCGACGCCTTCATGCGCAAGCCGATGCCGCGGCCGGCGGCGAAGCCGGACGAACCGCCGATTGCAGGCATCGGCGCTTCGTCCAAGACCAATCTCGCCTTCCCGCAGATGATCGCGGCCTATGACGCCAAAGTCGATCCGCGCACGCCGATCCTGTCGGCCGACGAGAAGAAGGTGTTCGTCGATACGTTCACGAAGACCGGCTTCACCGGCGGCATCAACTGGTATCGCAACTTCACCCGCAACTGGGAGCGCGCGAAGGGGCTGGATCATCACATCCATGTGCCGTCGTTGATGATCATGGCGGAGAACGATGCCGTGCTGCCGCCGTCGGCGGCCGACGGCATGGAGAAGCTGATCGACGATCTCGAGAAGTATCTGGTAAAGGACAGCGGCCATTGGACGCAGCAGGAGAAGCCGGAAGAGGTCAGCGCCAAGCTGATCGAATGGCGTAGAAGGCGTTTTGGCTAACCGTCATTGCGAGGAGCTAAGCGACGAAGCTTTCCAGACGGCCTCCGCGGAAAGATCCCGGATTGCTTTGCTTCGCTCGCAATGACGACATTGAGGCAGGGGGACTACATTTCGATGTCATCCAAGAACCGTCTGGACCCGATCCCGCATCCGCCGACCAAGCCGGTGGTCGGCAACATGCTGTCGCTGGATTCGGCCGCACCCGTGCAACATTTGACGCGGCTCGCCAAGGAACTGGGTCCGATCTTCTGGCTCGACATGATGGGTTCTCCGATCGTCGTCGTCTCCGGACACGATCTGGTCGACGAGCTCTCCGACGAAAAGCGCTTCGACAAGACGGTGCGCGGCGCGCTGCGGCGTGTGCGTGCGGTCGGCGGCGACGGCCTGTTTACCGCGGATACCAGGGAGCCGAACTGGAGCAAGGCGCACAACATCCTGCTACAGCCGTTCGGCAACCGCGCCATGCAGTCTTATCATCCCAGCATGGTCGATATCGCCGAGCAGCTCGTCCAGAAATGGGAGCGGCTCAACGCCGACGACGAAATCGACGTCGTCCATGATATGACGGCGCTGACGCTGGACACGATCGGTCTATGCGGTTTCGACTACCGCTTCAATTCCTTCTACCGCAGCGACTATCACCCCTACGTCGAGTCGCTGGTGCGCTCGCTCGAAACCATCATGATGACTCGCGGCCTGCCGTTCGAGCAGATCTGGATGCAGAAGCGGCGCAAGACCCTCGTCGAAGACGTCGCTTTCATGAACAAGATGGTCGACGAGATCATCGCCGAGCGTCGCAAGAGCGCAGAGGCGATCGACGACAAGAAGGACATGCTGGCGGCGATGATGACCGGCGTCGACCGCGCGACCGGCGAGCAGCTCGACGACGTCAACATCCGCTACCAGATCAACACCTTCCTGATCGCGGGCCACGAGACCACCAGCGGGCTGTTGTCCTACACGCTCTATGCGCTGCTCAAGCATCCGGAGATCCTCAAAAAGGCCTATGACGAGGTCGATCGTGTCTTCGGCCCCGATGTCAACGCCAGGCCGACCTACCAGCAGGTCACGCAGCTGACCTACATCACGCAGATTCTGAAGGAGGCGCTGCGGCTCTGGCCGCCGGCGCCGGCCTACGGCATCTCGCCGCTGAACGACGAGACGCTCGGTGGCGGCAAGTACAAGCTCCGGAAGGGAACCTTCACCACCATCCTGGTGACGGCGCTGCATCGGGATCCCAGCGTGTGGGGGCCCAATCCGGATGCGTTCGATCCCGAGAATTTCAGCCGCGAGGCGGAAGCCAAGCGGCCGGTCAATGCCTGGAAGCCGTTCGGCAATGGTCAGCGCGCCTGCATCGGCCGCGGCTTTGCCATGCACGAGGCGGCGCTGGCGCTCGGCATGATCCTGCAGCGCTTCAAGCTGATCGACCATCAGCGCTATCAGATGCATTTGAAGGAAACGCTGACGATGAAGCCGGAAGGCTTCAAGATCAAGGTCCGTCCGCGCGCCGATCGCGAGCGCGGAACCTATGGCGGGCCGATTGTAGCATCAAGTTCAGCGCCGAAGGCGCCGCGCCAGCCGACGGCGCGGCCCGGCCACAACACGCCGATGCTGGTGCTCTACGGCTCCAATCTCGGCACGGCGGAAGAGCTCGCAACGCGCATGGCCGATCTCGCCGAGATCAACGGCTTTGCCGTGCATCTCGGGCCGCTCGACGATTACGTCGGCAAGCTGCCGCAGGAGGGCGGCGTGCTGATCATCTGCGCCTCCTACAACGGCGCGCCGCCGGACAATGCGACGCAGTTCGTCAAGTGGCTCGGCAGCGACTTGCCGAAGGACGCCTTTGCCGGCGTGCGCTACGCCGTGTTCGGCTGCGGCAACAGCGACTGGGCTGCGACCTATCAATCGGTGCCGCGCCTGATCGACGAGCAGTTGTCGGCGCATGGCGCGCGCGCGGTCTATCCGCGCGGCGAGGGCGACGCGCGCAGCGATCTGGACGGCCAGTTCCAGAAATGGTTCCCGGCGGCCGCGCAGGTCGCGACCAAGGAATTCGGTATCGACTGGAATTTCACCCGCACAGCCGAGGACGACCCGCTCTATGCGATCGAGCCGGTAGCGTCGACCGCTGTCAACACCATCGTGGCGCAAGGCGGTGCGGTCGCGATGAAGGTGCTCGCCAACGACGAACTCCAGAACAAGGCCGGGTCCCATCCGTCGGAGCGTTCGACGCGCCATATCGAGGTGCAGCTGCCGTCCAACGTCAGCTACCGGGTCGGTGATCACCTCAGCGTCGTCCCCCGCAACGATCCGACGCTGGTGGATTCAGTCGCCCGCCGCTTCGGCTTCCTGCCGGCCGACCAGATCAGGCTGCAGGTTGCCGAGGGCCGCCGCGCACAGCTGCCGGTGGGAGATGCGGTGTCAGTCGGCCGCCTGCTCAGCGAGTTCGTCGAGCTGCAGCAGGTTGCGACGCGCAAGCAGATCCAGATCATGGCAGATCATACGCGCTGCCCGGTCACCAAGCCGAAGCTGCTGGGCTTCGTCGGCGAAGAGCCTGAGACGCTCGAGCGTTACCGCAGCGAAATCCTGGCCAGACGCAAATCGGTATTCGATTTGCTGCTGGAGCATCCCGCCTGCGAATTGCCGTTCCACGCCTATCTCGAAATGCTTTCGCTGCTGGCGCCGCGCTATTACTCGATCTCGTCCTCACCCTCGGTGGATCCGGCGCGCTGCAGCATCACCGTCGGCGTGGTGGAAAGTCCGGCCGCCTCGGGGCGCGGCATCTACAAAGGCATCTGCTCGAACTATCTCGCCAATCGGCGTGTGGGCGATACGATCTACGCCACCGTGCGCGAGACAAAGGCCGGCTTCCGGCTTCCCGACGACCCGTCGGTGCCGATCATCATGATCGGCCCGGGCACCGGCCTTGCGCCATTCCGCGGCTTCCTCCAGGAACGCGCCGCGCGCAAGGCGAAGGGGGCCACCCTCGGACCTGCAATCCTGTTCTTCGGTTGCCGCCATCCCGACCAAGATTTCCTTTATGCGGACGAACTCAAGGCGCTGGCGGCGGGGGGCATCACCGAGCTGTTCACGGCGTTCTCGCGCGCGGAGGGTCCGAAGACCTATGTGCAGCACGTGCTTGCCGCGCAGAAAGACAAGGTCTGGCCGCTGATCGAGCAAGGCGCAATCGTCTATGTCTGCGGCGACGGCGGCAGGATGGAGCCTGACGTGAAGGCGGCACTGGTCGCGATCTATCGCGAGAAGAGCGGCGGCGATGCGGCGGCCGGTGCGCGCTGGATCGAGGAGATGGGCACGACGAACCGCTATGTGCTCGACGTCTGGGCGGGTGGTTAGCCCTGAGCTGTTGGATGGATTACCGAAGCGTATCCACCGCTTCTGGTCCGGCGAAAGTAAAGAGAGAGGTGGGTTACGCCTTCGGCTAACCCACCCTCCGAATTCGGATCGTGCTAAAGCACTTCCATGATTCCCTGGAAAAAAATCGACACCGCCAACATTCCCGGCTCCGACGAAGAGCTTCGCCTGATGCAGCGGGGCAAGGAGTTCTCCATCAAGCTCGGCACCAACGAGCTGATGAACAACCGGCTGTCGGGTTCGGAGGCTGCACTCGCAACGCTCGCGGCGAAGCAGATCGAGAAGGTCGCAAAGCCAGTCGTCCTGATCGGCGGCCTCGGCATGGGCTTTACGCTGCGTGCGGCGTTGACCGTGCTCGGGCCCAAGGCAAAGATCGTGGTCTCGGAGCTGGTGCCCGCGGTGGTCACCTGGGCGCGAGGCCCGATGGCTGAGGTCTTCGGCGATAGCCTCGATGATGCCAGGGTCAGCATCCGCGAGATCGATGTCGGCGAAGTCATCCGTGCCAAGAGCTCGGCCTTCGACGCCATTCTCCTCGACGTTGACAACGGGCCGGAGGGGCTGACCCGGAAGGGCAATGATGCGCTCTACAGCGCGAGCGGGCTCGGCGCAGCGAAGATGGCGCTGCGGCCGGGCGGGGTACTCGCTGTCTGGTCGTCGGGACCCAATTCGGCTTTCAACAACCGTCTCAAGCGCGCCGGCTTTGATGTCAATGAAATCGTGGTCCGCGCCACCGGCAGAGGCGGCGGCGCGCGACACGTGATCTGGATGGCAAAAAAACAGTAGGTTGGGAAAGGCGAGGTGTGCCCGCCATTTTCATGTGGTGGGCACGGCGCGCGAAACGCGCGCCTTCTCAAGCCGCCTGCGCCGCCGCGCCATGCGCGTGCTTGTCGATGGCGTCGATGATCTGCGGCCAGAAGCGCATCGGCAGCGCGTGGCCCATGCCGTCGATCATCAGCAGTTTTGAATTCGGAATAGACGCCGCCGTGTCCTTGCCGCCCTCCGGCCGTACCAGTGGATCGACGGTGCCGTGAATGACGAGTGTCGGCGTCTGCACGGCGTGCAGTCGTTCCTTGCGGCTGCCGGAGGCGAGCACGGCGCGGAGCTGGCGGCCGACGCCGGCCGGATTGAGCCCGCGCGCGAACACGCGCTCGGCGCGTTCGGGGTCGAGCGCTTCCTCCTCCGGGAAATGTCCGGCGCGCAACACTTTCCAGGTCTGGCCGTAGCGGACGATGAACTCCTCCTTGCTGCGCGGCGGCGGTGACATCAGCATGGCGGCGGCCTGGCGCGTCGGCGGCGGCACGCGCGGATTGCCTGTGGTCGACATGATCGATGTCAGTGAGCGGACACGGTGTGGAAACGACAACGTGACCTCCTGCGCGATCATGCCGCCCATGGACGCCCCGACCAGATGCGCCGATCTGATGCCGAGCGCATCCATCAGCCCGACCGTATCTTTCGCCATGTCGATCAGCTTGTAAGTTGCGGCGACGGGAATTCTGAGGAAGCGCAGTTTCAGCAGCTCGAGCGGTGTCAACCGCTTGCCGCCCGTCAGATGGCTCGACTTGCCGATGTCGCGATTGTCGAAGCGGATTACGCGAAAGCCGCGCGCAGCAAGCTGTTCGCAGAACGCATCGTCCCAATGGATCATCTGCGCTCCGAGCCCCATGATCAGCAGCAGCGGTTCCGCATTATCGTTGCCGAAAATCTCGTAGCAGATGTCGATGCCGTTGGCGCGCACGGTCTGAGGCGGCTGATGGATGGTCACGGGCGTTCCCTTCGCTCTTGGTCGGTCGTGTATCGCACGGTTTCACGCCGCAAAGAAGCCATGTGCGCCGCACCGGCCGACCTGCCGGTTGACCGGCACCGCGCAACGGTGTGGTATGGCGGACAAGAAGGGCATCGCAGCTCTCGATTTCAGGAGGACGCCGATGACCGACAAGACCAATGACCCCGTTGCCATGTGGCAGAAGATGGTTGGCGAGATGGAGAAGGGGTTCAACTCCTTTGCCAACCAGGCCATGTCGTCGCCCGAGTTTTCACAGGCGATGAACCGCGCGGGCGGAGTTGCTGCAGGTGCTCAGAAGCAGCTCGGCGAGCTCATGGAGAAATATCTCGTCACGATGAACCTGCCGAGCCGGGAGCAAGTCACGGGTCTTGCGGAACGGCTCCAGTCCGTCGAAGCGCAGATCGGCGAGATCAAATCGATGCTGAGCCAGATGGCGGCAAATTCCGGACTCTCGCAAGGTTTCGACGGAACGCCGCGGCCGCCGCGGACCAGGCGACCGCCCGCCGAGAACGGAGATCCGACATGAATGCGCCGGCAGGACTTGATCTCGCATCCATCCCGGAGCGCATCCAGTCCGAGGTGCAGCGCGCCATCCAGCGCAGCATCAAGGGTGTCGAATATTTCTCGACCTCCGGGCCTTCGCTGGGCTCGACGCCCAAGGACGTGTTGCATTCGCGCGGCACGATGAGCCTCTATCATTACCGGCCGATGTCGGACGAAATCTATCGCATCCCGGTGCTGATCGTGATGGCGACCACCAACCGAGGCTACATTCTCGACCTCGTTCCCGGCCAGAGCTTCATCGAGTTCCTGCTCAAGCGCGGATACGACGTCTACATGCTCGACTGGAGCGCGCCGCGTCCGGAAGAGAAGAGCCTGCGGATGGAGGACTATGTCCTCGACTTCATCCCGGACTGCGTTCGTCGGGTGCAAGCCGATTCCGGCGAGCAGGACGTCTCCGTGATCGGCTATTGCTTCGGCGGCGTGCTGTCGCTGCTCTATGGCGCGATCCACAAGGACGGGCCGATGAAGAATCTGATCTGCTTCACCACGCCGATCGACTTCCGCGAGATGAAGCTATTCTCGAATTTCTCCGACCGTCGCTATTTCGACGTCGACCGCCTCGTCGACAGTGTCGGCAACGTGCCGCCGGAGATGATCCTGTCTTCGTTCGAGATGCTGCGTCCGGCTTCGCGCACCGTAAGCCAAATTCAGCTCTGGGAGAACATCTGGAACGACGAGTTCGTCAAGTCCTACCGCATGTTCGACCGCTGGGCGACCGACACGCTGCCGCTGGCCGGCGAGTATTTTCGCACCATCACCAAAGACCTGATGTGGGACAACAAGCTGTTCAACGACACCATGTTGGTCGGCGGCCGCGCCGCCAAGCTCGAAGATATCAAGGTGCCGTTCCTGCACGCGGTCGCCGAGCACGACCACATCGTGCCGTATGAGGCCGCCAAGCACCTGGTCGCTAAGATTGGATCTGCGGACAAGGAAGAGGTGATGCTGAAGGGCGGTCACGTCTCGCTCGTCGCCGGTGCCAACGCCGTAAAGCGCTTGTGGCCGAAACTGGATTCCTGGCTGGGAAAGAGATCGACATGAGCGAGCAGCGTTCCTATCCGCGCCACGTCAAGACCGACGCCGGCGATATCGAGATTCGCCTGATGTCGCCCGCGGACGAAGCCGCGGTGCTCGCCTTCGGCAAAGGGCTGCCAACCCACGATTTGTTGTTTCTTCCGCGCAACATCAGCGAGCCGAAGGTGCTGTCGGCCTGGGTCAAGGAGATCGAGCGGGGCGCGATCACGAGCCTGCTTGCGGTCAAGGACGGCAAGGTGGTCGGCTGCGGCACGCTGGTGCGCGATCCGCACTCGTGGTCGCCCCATGTCGGCGAGATCCGCATGGTGGTCTCGCTCGACGTTCGCGGGAAGGGGGTGGGTCGGGCGCTGTCGCAGGAGACCTTCGCGCTCGCGCTCGGCGCGGGCCTGGAAAAACTCTCGGTCCAGATGACGGTCGACCAGCAGGCTGCGATCGCCGTTTTCGAGAGCCTCGGCTTCAAGGCAGAAGCGCTGCTGAGGGACCACGTCCGGGACGTCGACGGCAAAACCCACGACATCGTCGTGCTCGGCCACAACATTGCGCAGGTCCAGGCCCAGATGGAGGCGTACGGGCTCCCTGGCGCCGTCCAGCACTAGGTTCGGACCGACCGGGCGACCAGCGAGGCGCCAGATTGCCTCCTGATAAGGCTGTTCACGAAATCGTGATATCGCGGTGCAATATGAATGTTGCAGTGCACCATTAACTATGCCATATAGGAGGTGCCCCGGGCCAATGCGGACGGGGTGAGCCCATAGCTCAAAGCAATGAGGATGGAGAAACCCCATGACCACTGAAACCAACACCGCTTTCGAGGGCTTCAAGGACGCTTTCAAGAACATCCAGAACCTGGAAGTTCCCGAGGTTGCCCGCGAGTTCGTCAAGAAGTCCGCCAACACTGCCAAGGATCGTGCTGCCGAGGTGTTTGCCGGCTCCGAGCGGGTGACCGCCGCCGTCGAGAACGCTGTGACCGAATCCGTCACCGAGGCCGGCAAGATCAGCCGCAACATCCAGCAGGCGCTTTACGACGATGCCCAGGCGTTCTTTGCCGGCATCGACAAGCTCGCGTCCGCCAAGTCGTTCAGCGAGGCCGTCGAGATCCAGTCGAGCCTGCTCCGCTCCCGCGGCGAGGTGTTCGTCTCGCGGGCCAAGGCGACCGCTGACTATGTCGGTCAGCTCGCGGCCAACAGTGCCAAGTCCGCTCAGGACAATTTTGCCAAGGTCTACAACAAGACCGCCTGATCCGGCGCCTGAGTTAATTGAATTTGAGGCCCGCTTCGGCGGGCCTTTTGTTTCTGCACCGCCGCAGCCGTGATTGCGAGCAGCTCTTGCGACGAAGCAATCCAGAGTCTCTCCGTGGAAAGACTCTGGATTGCTTCGCTTCGCTCGCAATCACGGAGTACTGTGATGCAGTCATGAGTTCATCAGCCGCCTTCTCCTTCGACACCCCCGGCGATGCCGAACGCGCCGCCGAGTTACGCCGCGTCAAGGCGCTGGCGACGCTGGTGCTGGCTTCGACGCTCGCGCTGTTCGTCGTTGCGAAATGGCTGCTGCCCGTGCATCCCGTGTTCGGCTTCATCGCGGCCTTTGCGGAAGCGGCGACCATCGGCGGCCTCGCCGATTGGTATGCCGTGGTCGCGCTGTTCAAGCGGCCGCTCGGCCTGCCGATCCCGCATACCGCGATTATCCAGAGCAACCAGGCCCGCATCGCCGACAAGCTTGGCGAGTTCATCCAGGTGCATTTCCTCTCGGCAGAACCCGTCGAGGCCAAGCTGAAGGAAATCGATTTCGGCTCCTTCGTCGCCGACTGGCTGCGCGATCGCAAGCGCAGCGATGATCTGGCGCGCTTCGCGCTCCGTTTGTTGCCGGAAGCCGTCTCGGCGACCGAGAGCTCGGGCCTCATGACCTTCATCATTCGCCGCATGTCTTCGCAACTGCAGGCGATCGATCTTGCGCCGCTTGCGGCCGGCACGCTGCGCGGCTTCGTGGCGGAAGGGCGCCACCAGATTCTGTTCGACGATCTCCTGCGCGTGATGCACGAGACACTGAACCAGACAGAGACGATGGGGATGATCCGCGAGAAGGTGCGCGCGGAGTTGCCGACCCTGCTCAGGCTTTATCGCGCCGACAAGTTTCTGGTGAACAAGATCGTGGCGTCCGCAACCGCCTTCTTCAACGAGGTACGCAGCGATCCCAAGCATCCGTTCCGCGGCGAGTTCGACCGCATGGTGCTGAGCTTCGTCGATCGGCTCGGCACTGACCAGGCCTATATCGACCGGATCGACGGCTTGAAGCGCGACCTGTTGGCGCGGCCGGAGCTCGCCGATCTCGCTCGCACCGTTTGGGCCAACACGCGCTCCTTCATCGAGCGCAGCGCGAGCGGCGAGACACAGGTGCTTCAGCATCATCTTGCCGGAATGTTCGTCGCTGCCGGAGAAGCCCTCGCCGGTGATGTCGAGCTGCGCGGCGAGATCAACAAGGGGCTGGTCGCGGTGCTGCGCAGCTTCGTCGCCGACCAGAAAAGCGGCGTTTCGATATTAATCTCAGATCAGGTCAAGGCGTGGAATATGACGCAGTTGATTTCGCTGATCGAAATCAACATCGGGCGTGACCTGCAATACATCCGCTTCAACGGCTCGCTGATCGGCGGCCTCGCCGGACTAGCGCTCTACTCCGTAGAATTCCTGCTTCGATTGCTGTGACTTTTGCGTCACGGCCGTTAGCATTAACGTGGGAGCCTATTGTCGCCCTGCGACTCTCCCGCTTGAATGTCGGGAACCGGCCGTCTAGCTGATTCATGTTGCGCTGCGGAACGATCCAGAAGCCGGCGTGTTGGAAATTCATCCCCATTTTTGCCGGCTCTCGACCGGCCCTGCTCAGGGAAACAGTGATGACCGCTACTGCCCAGACCCTGCGTGCGCCGTCCAAAACTCTGATGTTTCTGGAGGGGCGTGCGATCCATGAGTTCGGCGCGTTCCTCGGCGCACTGCCGCTGCTGAGTCTTGCGCCGCGTGGCGACGGGCATCCGGTGCTCGTGCTGCCGGGCCTCGTGGCGTCCGACGCCTCCACGCGCGCGCTGCGCACGTTTCTGGGCAGCAAAGGCTACGCGGTGAGTGGCTGGCGCCAGGGCCGCAATTACGGCCTGCGTGACGGTGTGCAGCATGCGATGGTCGATCTGGTCCAGGAGCTCAACGACACCCATGGCCGTACGATCAGCCTTGTCGGCTGGAGCCTTGGTGGCCTCTATGCGCGTCAGCTCGCCAAGATGATGCCGGAGCGCGTGCGTCAGGTGATTACGCTCGGTAGTCCTTTTGCCGGCAATCCCCGCTCGACCAATGCCTGGCGCGTTTACGAATGGGCGAGTGGGCAGAAGTCAGACGAGGTCGATCCCGAGTTCGGCGGCGAACTCGCTGCTCCGCCGCCGGTCCCGACCACGGCGATATTCAGCCGCACCGACGGCGTCTGCGCCTGGCAGGGCTGCATGGAAAAGACGGGCGCGCAGACCGAGAGCATCGAGGTCGAGAGCAGCCATTGCGGCATGGGGCACCATCCGGCCGTAGTCTATGCGGTCGCGGACCGCCTCGCGCAGAAGGAAGGTCAGTGGCGCCCCTTCGACCGCAGCGGCTGGCGCAGCCTGGCGTATCCCGATCCGCATCGGTAGTCGCTTCGCTTTTCCCTGCCCGCAAACGGGGAGAAGAGGCGATGTCGCACCCGTCCATTGTCGCGCCCGCAGCAAACGCGCTATGCCTCGCGCATGGCGCATCCGCTCTCCCGCATCATTGACCAGCTCAAGCGCGAGCCGTCGCGCACCGGCTCGATCGTCATCACCGTGTTCGGCGATGCCATCGTGCCGCGTGGCGGTGTGGTGTGGCTCGGCACGCTGCTGAAGTTCTTCGAGAGTCTGGACATCGACAGCGGCGTCGTTCGCACCGCGATGTCGCGCCTTGCGGCCGATGGCTGGCTGACGCGCGAAAAGGTCGGCCGCAACAGCTTTTATCGGCTGGCCGACAAGGGCCACCAGACGTTCGAGGCTGCCACGCGCCACATCTACGATCCGCCGCCATCCGACTGGACCGGGCGATTCGAACTGCTGCTGATCAGCATTGGCGAGGACCGTGACGCCTCGCGCGAAGCGCTCCGCAACGCCGGCTTCGGCAGCCCGCTGCCGGGCGTGTGGGTCGCACCGTCGGGTGTCCCGGTGCCGGACGAGGCCGCAGGCGCGATCCGTCTCGAAGTCTCGGCGGAGGATGATAGCGGTCGCCGCCTGCTCAGTGCGAGCTGGCCGCTGGAGCGCACGGCGGACGCCTATCTGAAATTCATGAAGACGTTCGAGCCGCTCCGCGCCGCGATCGAACGCGGCACCGATTTGTCCGAGGCCGAGGCCTTCACCGCGCGCATCCTCCTGATCCACCACTACCGCCGGGTCGTGCTGCGCGATCCGCTGCTGCCTGAAAGCCTGTTGCCGGCGGACTGGCCGGGCAGGGCGGCGCGGGAGCTCTGCGGCGAAATCTATCGCGCGCTGCTTCCTTCCTCCGAACAATGGCTTGATGGGCATGGAACCAACAAAGCGGGACCCTTGCCTCCTGCGCGCAAGCTCCTGGAAAGGAGGTTCGGCGGCTGATTTCATGTTACAGAAATATCTTGCATGACTTATTTCTTGTTATATATTGTCTCCCAATAAATGGGAGGATGCGCATGTATACTCAGGCGCTGAACACGGCCGAGACCGATGATCGCGGTCTTGAGGACGCGGCCAAGGCTGCGCAATTCCAGGCCCGGATTGATGCCGAGGAACGCATCGAGCCGAACGACTGGATGCCGGCGGCCTATCGTAAAACGCTCACCCGCCAGATCTCCCAGCACGCCCATTCCGAGATTGTCGGCATGCTGCCGGAGGGCAATTGGATCACTCGTGCGCCGACCCTGCGCCGAAAGGCTGCGCTGCTTGCCAAGGTGCAGGACGAGTGCGGCCACGGGCTCTATCTCTACGCCGCCGCCGAGACGCTCGGCTCGTCGCGCGAAGAGCTGGTCGATGCCATGCTCGCGGGCAAGGCCAAGTATTCCTCGATCTTCAACTATCCGACGCTGACCTGGGCTGACATCGGCACCATCGGCTGGCTGGTCGACGGTGCCGCGATCATGAACCAGATCCCGCTGTGCCGCTGCTCCTACGGCCCCTATGCCCGCGCGATGATCCGGGTGTGCAAGGAGGAATCGTTTCACCAGCGTCAGGGTTACGAGATCATGCTGACGCTGTGTCGCGGCTCGGACGAGCAGAAGGCGATGGCGCAGGATTCGCTGAACCGGTGGTGGTGGCCGGTGCTGATGATGTTCGGCCCGCCCGATGCAACAAGCCAGCACAGCGACACCTCGACCAAGTGGAAGATCAAGCGCTTCTCCAATGACGAGCTGCGCCAGAAGTTCGTCGATGCCACGGTTCCGCAAGCGCAATATCTCGGCCTCACCATTCCCGATCCCGGGATGACTCAGGACGCCGAAGGGCACTGGCGCTACAGCGAGATCGACTGGACCGAATTCAAGCAGGTGCTTGCCGGTAATGGCCCCTGCAATCGCGACCGCATGGCCGCGCGCCGCAAGGCGCACGAGGACGGCGCCTGGGTACGTGAAGCCGCCGCCGCCTATGCGGCGAAGCGCGCGCATCGCCAGACTGCACAAGCTGCGGAATAGGGAGATCGACATGGCCACGCCGAACACGCCGCTGTGGGAAGTTTTCATTCGCAGTCGTAACGGGCTCGCGCACAAGCATGTGGGGTCGCTGCATGCGAGTGACGCCACCATGGCTCTGCAGGCCGCCCGCGACATCTATACTCGCCGCGGCGAGGGTCTCTCGATCTGGGTGGTACCGTCGAGCGCGATCACCGCCAGCGATCCTGCTGAGAAGGGCATGATGTTCGAGCCGGCGGAATCGAAGGTCTACCGGCATCCGACCTTCTACGAGGTGCCCGAGGAAGTGGGGCACATGTGATGGCGACCGCCAACATCGAGGTCTCCGAAACGCCGCTGGTGCTCTACGCGCTGCGCCGTGCCGACGATGCGCTGATCCTCGGCCACCGGCTGTCGGAATGGTGCGGGCATGCGCCGATGCTGGAAGAAGACATGGCGCTTTCCAACATCGCGCTCGATCTGATCGGTCAGGCGCGCGAGCTCTATACCTATGCGAGCAAGGTCGAGGGGAAGGACAACGACGAGGACAAGCTCGCTTATCTGCGCGACGTCAGGCAATATCGCAATTTGCTGCTGGTGGAGCAGCCGAACGGTGATTTTGCCCAGACGCTGGTGCGGCAGTTTTTCTATTCGGCTTTCGCCGACCTTTACTGGCGCGCGATGATGAGTTCGCGCGATGCGACGCTTGCGGCCATTGCCGCCAAGTCGGAGAAGGAGAGCGCCTATCATCTGCGCCACGCCTCGGAGTGGCTCATCCGGCTCGGCGACGGTACCGATGAGAGCCATGCCCGCGCGCAAGCGGCGATCGATCACCTCTGGTCCTTTACCGGCGAGATGTTTGCCGTCGATGACGGCGAGCGCGCGCTGATCCATGCCGGTATCGCCGTCGATCCCGGGCCCTTGCGTGGTCGCTGGTTGCAGACGTTGTCCGATGTCGCCCGCGAGGCCACGCTGATGCTGCCGCAGAACGACTGGATGCAGCAGGGCGGCCGCGCGGGCCGGCACAGCGAGCATCTCGGCCATCTCCTGTCCGAGCTGCAATCGATGCAGCGCACCTTCCCGGGGCTGACATGGTGACGGTGCTCGATGACAATACCGCGCTACGCCAGCGCGCATGGGACGCCGCGGCGAGCGTCGTCGATCCCGAGATTCCGGTGCTGAGCATTGCCGATCTCGGCGTGCTACGCGACGTCGCCCTCGATGGCGATCATGTCGAAGTCGCGATCACGCCGACCTATTCCGGCTGCCCGGCGATGAACATGATCGCGCTGGAGATCGAGCTGGCGCTGGAGCGCGCCGGCTTCCGTGGCTCAAAGGTCCGCACCGTGCTGTCGCCGGCCTGGACCACCGACTGGATGAGCGAGGAGGGCCGGCAGAAGTTGCGCGCCTACGGCATCGCGCCGCCGCAGGCATCGAGCTCCCGCCGGGCGCTGTTCGGCGTCCAGGCTGTCGCCTGCCCGCAATGCGGCTCCGAGAACACCGAGTTGCTGTCCGAATTCGGCTCGACCTCCTGCAAGGCGCTGTGGCGTTGTAAGTCCTGCCGCGAACCCTTCGATTATTTCAAGTGTCATTGACCATGTCGGCAGCCGCACCCCGATTCCACCGCCTGGCCGTCAACGACCTTCGCCGCGAGGCGGCCGACGCCGTTTCGATGACCTTCGCCATCCCTGGCGAACTCGCGCGCGACTATGCCTTCACACCTGGCCAATATCTCACGCTCCGCACGACGCTGGACGGTGAAGAGGTGCGCCGCTCCTATTCGATCTGCTCCGGCCCCGACGATGGCGAGATCCGCATCGCGGTGAAGAAAATTGATGGCGGTGCGTTTTCGAACTGGGCCGCCGATGAACTCAAATGCGGCGACGAACTCGACGTGATGACGCCGACCGGCCGCTTCGGCGCGGTCGCGCCGGCGGACACGGGGCGGATCCATGTCGGCTTTGCCGCAGGCTCCGGCATCACGCCGATCCTGTCGATCGTCAAGGGCACTCTGGCGCGGGAGCCGGGCAGCCGGTTCTTCCTGTTCTACGGCAACCGCACCACCGACAACATCATGTTCCTCGAAGCGCTTGAGGAGCTGAAGGATCGCTTCATCGATCGCCTCTCGATCTTCCATGTCATCTCGGGCGAGGAGCAGGACATCCCGATCCTGCATGGCCGGCTCGACGGCGACAAGGTGAGGGTGCTGCTGCGCTCGCTGGTGCCGGCGAGCAGTGTCGATCATGTCTATGTTTGCGGACCCCTCGGCATGAGCGAGGACATCGAGACAACCTGCCGCGAGCTTGGCATCGCGGAAGACCGCATCCACGTCGAGCGCTTCGTCTCCGAATTCGGCGGCAAGCCGCGGCCGAAGAAGGCGGTTGCGCCCGACGCGCCGCCGAAGGCGATCGCCTCGCTGATCATCGACGGCAAGCGTCGCGACGTTCCGGTGGCCGAGGACGAGGCGATCCTCGATGCTGCGTTGCGCGCCGGCGTCGACCTGCCCTTCGCCTGCAAGGGCGGCATGTGCTCGACCTGCCGCGCCAAGCTGGTCGAAGGACAAGCGCCGATGGACATCAACTATTCGCTGGAGCCGTGGGAACTGAAGGCCGGGTTCGTCCTGACTTGCCAGGCCAAGCCGTCGTCGGAGCGGATCGTCGTCGATTACGACCACGTCTGAGCAGGCGTATCAGGTCCCGCCAATGCAAATGCGTCGCATTATTTGACAGTTTCCGCCAACCAGCACAACATCATGGGCAAACATCTCGCCGGGAGAAGCGTGTGAACGTCAAAGCTGCCCTGTCGCCGGAGGATATTGCCCGCGCCTGCGCTGAGGCGATGTGGGCGGAGGACGATGCCTCCAAGGGACTCGGCATGGAGATCGTCGAGATCGGCCCCGGCTTTGCAACGCTCGCCATGAATGTGCGGCCGGACATGGTCAACGGCCAGCGTATTGCCCACGGTGGTTTCATTTTCACGCTCGCCGATTCCGCGTTCGCTTTCGCCTGCAACTCGCACAATGAACGCGTGGTCGCGGCGCAAGGCCAGATCACCTTCATCAAGCCGGGCAAGCTCGGCGACCGCCTTGTTGCGAAGGCACGCGAGGTCACGCGCGGTGGCCGCTCCGGCATCTACGACGTTCGTGTTACCTCAGGCGAGACCGTCATCGCGGAATTCCGCGGGCACTCGCGTGTCATTCCCGGTACCTGGCTGCCGACGCAAGACAAATAGACAATAAGAAAAGTACAAATCAATGGTGGGAAACGAAGATGGCTGTGACGAAGCTCAAGGAAGGCGGCAACGCCTATAGCGCCGAGATGGACGCGCATGAGCGCGCCTCGCGCGACGAGATCATGTCGCTGCAGAAGCAGCGGCTGGCCTGGTCGCTGAAGCACGCCTATGACAACGTCGCGCATTATCGCAAGGCCTTCGACGAGGCCGGCGTGCATCCGTCGGATTTTCGCGAGCTCTCCGATCTCGCAAAAGTTCCGTTCACGGTAAAAACGGATCTGCGCGATAATTATCCCTTCAACATGTTTGCCGTGCCACGCGAAAAGCTGGTGCGCGTGCATGCGTCCTCCGGCACGACCGGCAAGCCGATCGTGGTGGGCTACACGCAGCGTGATATCGATATGTGGTCGGACGTGATGGCACGCTCGATCCGCGCCGCCGGCGGCCGCACCGGCATGATCATCCACAACGCCTATGGCTATGGTCTCTTCACCGGTGGGCTTGGCGTGCATTACGGCGCCGAAAAGCTCGGCTGCACAGTGGTGCCGATCTCGGGCGGCATGACCGAGCGGCAGGTGCAGCTCATCAACGATTTCAGGCCTGATATCATCACGGTGACGCCGAGCTACATGCTGGCGATCCTGGACGAGTTCAAGCGGCAGAAGCTCGATCCGCGCCAATGCTCGCTCAAGGTCGGCATCTTCGGGGCCGAACCCTGGACCAATGCGATGCGCGGGGAGATCGAGGACGCGTTCGACATGGACGCGACCGACATCTACGGCCTTTCCGAGGTCATCGGTCCCGGCGTCGCGCAGGAATGCATCGAGACCAAAGATGGCCTGCACATCTGGGAGGACCATTTCTACCCCGAGGTGATCGACCCTGAAACGGGTGCGGTGCTGCCCGACGGCGAGAAGGGTGAGTTGGTCTTCACGTCGCTCACCAAGGAAGCCTTTCCCGTGATCCGCTATCGCACCCGCGACCTGACGCGGCTGCTGCCGGGCACGGCACGTCCGGGCATGCGTCGCATGGAGAAGGTGACCGGGCGTTCCGATGACATGATCATCCTGCGTGGTGTCAACCTGTTCCCGACCCAGATCGAGGAGGTGCTGCTCGCGACCGATTGGTGCGGCGGCCACTTCATTCTGGAACTGACCCGCGAAGGCCGCATGGACGAGCTCACCATCATCGCGGAGGCGCGATCCGAAAGCTGGGATGGCCGCGGTCTGCTCGACCATGCCGATAGGGTTTCGACCCACATCAAGAACACCATCGGCATCAGCTCCAGGGTGCAGGTGGTACCGCCCGCCACGCTGGAACGCTCGCTCGGCAAGGCGAAACGCCTTTACGACAAGCGGCCCAAGGATTGATTCGACCGATTGACTTGGGTCTCCCCAAAGGCGACAAGGCCCGCGAGAAATCGCGGGTCTTTTCATGTCGCCAGGCAATCCAAAAGCCGTCGAAGCACGCTGCGTGCGCCTCAACGCCAAGGCCGAGAACGCGGCTGCGGTTGCGCCGGTGGTCGAGCGTCATACGCTGACGCGCGGTCCGAACGATGTCCTGATCGAGGTGAGGGCGGCCGCCGTCAATCCCTCCGACGTCAAGGCAGCGACCGGGTTGATGCCCTATGCCGTATTCCCGCGCACACCGGGCCGGGACTATGCCGGCGTGGTGATCGAGGGACCGGCCGGCACCATTGGCCGCGAGGTGTTCGGCTCTTCCGGCGATCTCGGCATCCGCCGCGACGGCACCCATGCTACCCATCTCGTCGTCGAGGCCGATGCTGTCGTCGAGAAGCCTCAGTCCGTGTCGTGGGAGGAGGCCGCCGGCATCGGCGTGCCCTTCGTCACCGCGATGGAGGGTTTTCGTCGTGCGGGCGTGCCGAAGAGCGGTGAGGCCGTCCTGGTGTTCGGCGTCAATGGCAAGGTTGGTCAGGCCGCGGTGCAGATCGCGACCTGGCAGGGCGCGCGCGTCATCGGCGTGGTGCGCAAGGCGGAAGCCTACGAAGGCCACACCAATGGCCCCATCGAGGTGATCGACGCGTCCGCGACCGACGTCGCCACGCGCGTGCGCGAATTGACCGGCGGCAAGGGCGCCGACATCGTCTTCAACACGGTCGGCGATCCGTATTTCCAGGCCGCGCACAAATCGCTCGCCTTGCGCGGCCGCCAGATCCTGATCGCCGCGATCGACCGCATCGTGCAGTTCAACATTCTCGAGTTCTATCGGGGCCAGCACACCTATGTCGGCATCGACACGCTCGGCCTGTCGTCGGCCGCGACAGGCGCGGTGCTGCGCGATCTCGGCCCGGGCTTTGCGAGCGGGCAGCTAAAGCCTTTCCCGATCAAGGCGAATGCCGTCTATCCGCTCGAGCGCGCCAAGGAGGCGTATGTTGCGGTCGCCGGCTCCTCGCGGGATCGCGTGGTCCTGAAGCCGTAATCATGGACGCGTCCGCAGCACCCGTCATTGTCGCCGGCCTCGCCATCGGCGTTGTCTACGGCGCCGTCGGCCTGCTCAGCGGCTTTTGCCTGATGAGCAGCATGCGCGGCTGGCTTGCGGAGGGAGACCGGCGGCTGGTGCGGACCTATGCGCTGGCGATCGCGGTTGCGATCGCCGCCAGCCAGTTCCTTGCGGGCAACGGCATGGTCGATTTGGGCAAGTCGATCTACTTGCAGCAGACGTTTTCGGTGCCGGTGCTGTTCCTCGGCGGCCTGCTGTTCGGCTACGGCATGGTGCTGTCGAACGGCTGCGGCTCGCGTGCGCTGGTGCTGCTTGGCCGCGGCAATCTTCGTTCCTTCGTCGTCGTGACCGTGCTCGCCATCGCCGCGCAGATGACGATCAAGGGTCTGATCGCACCGGCGCGCATCGCGCTGGTTGGGGCGTCGCAAACCACCGTCAGCGTTAACTCACTGCCGTTGCTGCTGGCGAGGCTTGGCCCAACCGAAGCGCTTTCGCGTGCGCTGGCTGCCGCCGTGCTCGTCGTCGTGCTGACCCTGTTTGCATTCGCGCATCCGGTGTTCCGGCGCTCGCCGGGCCAGATCGCGGCAGGAATTATTGTCGGCCTGCTTGTCGCCGCCGGCTGGTTCGTCACCGGCTATCTCGGTGCCGATGAGTTCAATCCGGTGCCGGTGACCTCGCTCACGTTCATCGCGCCGATCGCCGACAGCCTGCAATATGCCATGCTCTCGACCGGCCTGACGCTCAATTTCGGCGTTGCGACGGTCGCCGGAGTCTTCGCCGGCAGCCTGATCACCGCACTCGCCACGGGCCGCTTCAAGCTTGAAGGCTATTCCTCGCCGCGCCACATGCTGCGCTCGGGCAGCGGCGCCGCGCTGATGGGCATCGGTGGCGTGATGGCGTTCGGCTGCTCGATCGGGCAGGGGCTCACGGGCGTGTCGACCTTGGCGCTGGGCTCGTTCGTCGCGCTCGCCGGCATCCTGCTTGGCACGACCGCAGGTTTGCGTGGTGTGCTGCGGGTTCAGCCGCTCAAGCCAGCCGGGGCTGGTTCGCCGGCCGCTTGAGCTAGTCCACGGCCTTCGTCACGATGCGGATTTCCGACGTCAATGTCCGGTGCACCGGGCACTTGTCGGCGATCTCCATCAGCTTCTTGCGCTGCTCGGCATCCAGCGCGCCGTCGATTGCGATATCGCGCTCGATCTGGTCGAGCATGCCCTCCCGCGTCTCGCACTCCTCGCAATCCTTGGCATAGATTTTCGAGTGCTTCAGCGTGACCGTGACGCGATCGAGCGGCAGCGACTTGCGGTCGGCATAGAGCCGCATGGTCATGGAGGTACACGCGCCGAGGCCGGCGAGCAGGAGATCGTAGGGCCCGGGGCCGGCGTCCGCGCCGCCGGCTGACACAGGCTCGTCCGCCACAAGGCGATGCGGCCCGACGGTGATCATCTGGTTGAATTTGCTCTTGCGGGTTTCCTGCACCACGACCTTCCGCGGCTCGTCCGGGAGCTCCATCGTCTTCGACCGTCGCGCCGTGTCGATATAGCGGCTGGCCCAGGCCGCGATCATGTCGGCGGCATAGAGCGCGTCAGCGGGCTTGGCGAGCAGATGATCGGCATGGTCCAGCGAGACGAAGCTCTTGGGGTGCTTTGCCGCAACGAAGATCTTCGTCGCATTGTCGATCCCGACGGTGTCGTCGACCGGCGACTGCATGATCAGCAGCGCCTTGTGCAGGCCGGTGATGTCTTTCATCAGTTCGTGCTCGGCCACGTCGTCGAGGAATTCCCGTTTGATCCGGAATGGGCGTCCTGCCAGCGAGACTTCGACCTCGCCTTGTGCGCGGATGTTGTCGATATGCTCCCTGAAGAGGCCGGTGACATGCGCCGGATCGGACGGGGCCGCGATGGTCACGACAGCCGTGGCGTCGGGAATTCTGCCGGCGGCTGCGAGGATCGCGGCGCCGCCGAGGCTGTGGCCGATCAGGAGCGACGGTGCCTTGCGGGCGTCGCGCAGATGGTCGGCTGCGCGCACGAGATCGGCCACGTTGGACGAAAACGTCGAATTGGCAAAATCGCCCTCGCTCGAGCCGAGCCCCGTGAAGTCGAAGCGCAGCACCGCGATGCCCTTGGTGGCCAGCGCGACCGAGATGCGCTTGGCCGCGAGCGTGTCCTTGCCGCAGGTGAAGCAGTGCGCAAACAGCGCGTAGGCCGCGGGCTCGCCATCCGGCAGCTCCAGCGCGGCTGCAAGCTGATGGCCGCCTTCGCCCGTGAATTGAAAGCGTTCCGTCGGCATGGGCTTCCCCCGTTGCTGCTTGAACTCTAATCGTCTGAATAGCGCTGCTCGGCCCAGGGATCGCCGCGGTTATGATAGCCGCGGACTTCCCAAAAGCCCGGCGCGTCCTCGGTGCGGAATTCGATGGACTGGAGCCACTTCGCGCTCTTCCAGAAATAGAGATGCGGCACGACCAGCCGCACCGGGCCGCCATGCTCCGCCGTCAGCGGCTGGCCGGACCAGCTATGGGCGAGCAGCGCATCCTCGGCGGCAAAGTCTTCCAGCGCGAGGTTGGTGGTGTAGCCGTCATGGGAATGCAACGTCACGAAGCGTGCATCCTCGCGCGGCTGGCAGGCCGCGAGCAGCTCGCGCGTAGCGAGGCCTTCCCACTCATTGTCGTAGCGCGACCATGTGGTGACGCAATGGATGTCTGAGGTGAACCGCGCCTGCTTCTGCGCGGTGAATTCGGCGAAGGTCCAGAACACGGGATTTTCGACCGCGCCGTAGACGTCGAGCCGCCAGCGGTCGCGCGACACCGGCGGCACCACCCCGAGATCGAGCACCGGCCAGTCCTTGGTGAGGTGCTGGCCGGGCGGCAATCTCTGGCCCTCCAGGCGCGTGATCTTTCCAGTGAGAAAGCGGCCCTCGCGCGCCCATTTCTCCTTGCTGCGCGTCAGCTTGCTGTCGGATGGTGTCTCGTCCGCCATGGTCTACTCGTGCCGATGCATTGCCGAAGTATGCTTGGTGTCGCGCATGGTAGCATAGATTACCAGAGACAGGCAGATGATGCCGCTGAGGTAGAAATAGAACCATTCCTCGTGCCCTATGCTCTTGAAATAGAGCGCGATCGCCGGCGCCGTGCCGCCGAAAACGGACACCGTGATGGCGTAGGGCAGGCCGACGCCGAGCGCGCGCACATTGGTCGGGAACAGTTCGGCCTTCACCACCGCGTTGATCGAGGTGTAACCGGCGACGAACAGCCAGGCACAGCAGATCAGGAAGAACGCGACGAAGGGTGACTTGGTCTCCTTCAGCGTCATCAACAGCGGCACCGTCGCGAGCGTGCCAGCGACACCGAAGAAGATCAAGAGCGGCTTGCGCCCGATCTTGTCGGAGATCGCGCCGTAGATCGGCTGCAGGATAGTCGCGAAAATCAACGTGCCGAAGATCACGAATGTGGTCTGGTCTTCCGTCAGTCCGACTGAAAGCTTGACGAAGGTCTGCATATAGGTGGTGAAGGTGTAGAACGCCGCGGTGCCGCCGGCAGTGAGGCCGACGACCAGCAAGAGCTCGCGCGGATACCGCAGCAAATTGGTGATCGAACCGGTCGGCTTCACCACCTTCCTGGCTTCCTCGAACGCTTCCGTCTCGTGCAGGCCGCGCCGCATCACCGCGGCAAAGATCGCGAGCGCCGCGCCGATCGCAAACGGGATGCGCCAGCCCCATGCCCTCAGTTCCTCGGGCGTCAGGAACACCTTTTGCAGGAGCAGCAGCACGATGATCGCGGTGAGCTGGCCGCCGATCAAGGTGACGTATTGAAAGCTCGAATAGAAGCCGCGGTGCTTTGGGTCGGCGACCTCGCTGAGATAGGTGGCGCTGGCGCCATATTCGCCGCCGAGGCTGAGGCCTTCGATGACGCGTGCGAGCGCCAGGATGACCGGCGCGGCGAAGCCGATCGTGGCATAGGTCGGCGTCAGCGCGATGATCAGTGAGCCGAAGCACATGAAGACGACCGAGAGCGTCAGCGAAATGCGTCGTCCGTAATGATCGGCGATGTAACCGAACAGCCAGCCGCCCAGCGGACGCATCAGGAAGGTCGCCGCGAACACCACGGCGACGTTCAACTGCTGCACGACGGGGTCGTTGCCGGGAAAGAACGCGGGAGCGAAATAGAGCGCAAACGCAGTGTAGGCGTAGAAGTCGTACCACTCGACGAGATTGCCGATGGAGCCGATGAAGATCGCCTTGATTCGCCGCCTGGCGTCGGCGATGTCGATGTGGTCGGAGGCCGGTTGGGTTGCTTGGTCAGTCACGTCCGGCCTCTCCGTTGTCTGGAAAGGCCTACATCGCCTTTCCGAGCAAGAATGGCAACTGGCGGGGGCCGCGCACCGTTCCCTGTGACCAAGCCACCGTGCCTGCCGGGTCGAGCCGGAAATCCGGGATGCGCTTGAGCCACTCCTCCAGCGCTACCTGCATCTCCATGCGCGCCAGGTTGGAACCGACACAGCGGTGAATACCGAGGCCGAAGGCGGCATGCCGGTTTTCGCGACGGTCGATCACGACTTTGTCAGCATCTGGAAACATCGCGGGGTCGCGATTTGCGGCCGGGAAGGACAGCAGCACCATGTTGCCCGCCTTGACTGGGCAGCCCGAGATCGTGGTCTCCTTGACCACCTCGCGGGCCATCGTCACCGGAGAATAAGCGCGCAGAAGTTCCTCCACGGCGGTCGGGATCAACCCGGGTTCGGCGATCAGTCGCTCGCGGTCGCCCGGCGTCTTCGCAAGGTGCCAGAGCGAGGAGCCGATCGCGCTCCAAGTTGTGTCGATGCCGGCGATCAGGAGCAGGCGCAGCGAGCCCAGGACGTGGGACTCTTCCAGCGGCTGGCCATCCTTGTCCCGGGCATTCATCAAATAGGAGATCAGATCGTCGGTCGGCTTCGATCTTCGCTCCTCGATATGCGTCCTGAAATAGGCGCTCATTTCCTGCACGGCCTGGAGCAGCTTGCTCTCGTCCTTGATGCCGAGTTCCAGGATCATGTGGATCCAGTTGATGAAGAGATCGCTGTCGCTCTCGGGGATGCCGAGCATGTGGGCGATGGCCCGAACCGGGATATACTTGGCGTAGCGCGCGGCGGCGTCGACCTTGCCGTCCGCGATGAAGCCGTCGATCAGCTCGTTGCAGATCGCGCGCATCCGCGGCTCCAGCTTCTTCATCGCATCGGGCGTGAAGGGCGGCAGCAAGAGCTGTTTGGCCGGCTTGTGCACGGGCGGATCCGAAGTGATCGGCGGCGCGGCATTCCTCGCGACCTCGGGACGGACGTCGCGCACGATGATGCGGCGCGAGGAGAAATGCTCGGTATCGTTGGCGATCTCGCGCACGGCTTCATAGGTTGTCGGCATGTAGCAGCCGAGGAAACGCTCGGTGTGCACCACCGGGCTTGCGGCGCGCAGTTCCTCCCAGATCGGGAAGGGATCCTCGGTCCATTGCGGATCGGTATGATCGAAATCATGAACCCAGTCGGTGACGGGCGGATGGGCGGCGGGCAGACTGGCGTCGGACATGGCGGGAATCCCTTGGCTCGTATTCGCTGATAGGATGCGTGGCGTCAGAGGCCGTGCTACTCCTCGATCACATCGATCGCGATTTCGGGGCAGTTGGATTTCGCAAGCCAGGCTTTGTCCTCGAGACCCGGCGGGACCGTGCCGTCGCCGGCTTCGTGGGCGTTGCCGTATTCGTCGAGTTCGAACAATTCCGGCGCGAGCGCCTTGCAGCGCGCGTGGCCCTGGCATTTGTCGGGATCGACGTGAACCCTCAGTCGCTCTGTCATGCGGCTTCCCCGGTCGTGTGCGCAGGCCCCGAAGGACGGCGCGTTCCTCTTGATAGATTTTGTCAGCGGCACGCTGCCGCCTTTTTCAAAGTTATAGTATATTACATTCGCGACAGGCTTCCCCTGTCAAGCGCAAACTTATAGGCTCGCGCGCAACATGCGCTCACAACTTGCCCGCAAGCCAGAGAAGACCTACCACCACGGCGATCTCCGCGAGGCCCTGATCAGGGCTGCGCTGCGCGAGGCTGAGCACGGCGGGGCCGAGGCGATCAGCATCAAGGCGCTGGCCAAGCAACTCGGCGTCTCGCAGCCGGCGCCCTATCGTCATTTCGCCGATCGCGAGGCCTTGCTTGCAGCGGTGACGGCGGAGGCGTTCCGGCAGCTCAGCGCGATCCTGCGCGATGCAATGGCCAAGCCGTCGGAGCAGTCGAAACTGTCGCGGCTGGCGCAGGCCACACTCGATTTCGGCCTGCGTCGCAACGGTATCTACCGTCTGATGTTCGCCTCGCGCACGGTGTCCTATGCCGCCAAGGGCAGCGAACTGCACGAGGCGACGCGCGAGACGTTTGCACTCGTGATCGACGCGCTGGAAGCGCCTGCGGTCGGGTTATTGCGCGAGCGGCAGGCACTTAAGATCTGGGCGGCGCTGCACGGTGTGGTGATGCTGGCCGAGCAGGGCCTGTTTACCGGTGAGGCCGCGCATGCGACGCGCGAAGAACTGGTCGAGGATTTTGTCAGCGAAACGAAAGCCGCGCTCGCGGCCGCGATCAAGGGCGCGCGGCGGCCAAAAAAGCCCGGGGCCTAAGCTTTCGCCTCCAGCAGCGCCATCAACTTCTCGACCGCGCTGTCAGGCGTCGTGACGACGGGACGGCCGGTAGCTTCCCCAACCAGCTGCGCTGTCGAAGCGATGCTGAACTGTGCGAGGGCAATGACGTCGCAATCGCGCAGGTCCTTTGATGCCTTCACGATCAGCCGGTCATGCGTGGCGCGGTCGCCGCGGTCGAGTGCGGCCAGCGCACCCTCTGCAAGTTTCGGCACCACCTGGACCGAGACCGGAAACTCCGGCGGCATCGAGACCAGCGTCGGCGGGAAGGTCGAGAGCAGGCCGATCCGCTTGCCCATCGTCACGGCGCGCGCGATCATGGCTTCGTTCGGCTTGAGCACCGGCATTGGCGCATGCGCGCGCGCCACCGCCTCGATGCATGGGCCGAAAGCCGAGCAGGTGAACAGGATCCCGTTCGCCTCCGTCGCCGCCGCATAATCGCCGAGCGCAAGGAAGCGCTCGGTCATGGCGTCGTTGAGCACGCCGTCGCGGGCCAAGTCCGCCGACAGGCTGTCGTCGAGCAGGTTCATCAGCCGCGCCTCCGGCCAAGCCTTGGCGAACGACGCTTCGATCGGCGCGATGGAATGCTTGAGGGCGTGGATCAGGGCGATGCGGGGGGGCGTCGTCATTCAATAACTACCTGGTCGGTCTCGTGCCCCGGATGCAGCGCAGCACGAAGCGGTGCGCTGCTGAGCCGGGGCCCATTCTTTGACATCGGAAGCCGTTGGCCTCCTGGGTCCCGGCTCCGCGCAGCGGCGTTGCACGCCGCAGCGCGTCCGGGACACGTGAGACGTTTACTTGAACGGCACCGCGTACATCAAGCCGCCCTTGCTCCAGAGGCCGTTGAGGCCGCGGTCGAGCTTGAGCGGGCTAGCCTTGCCAACATTGCGTTCGTAGATCTCGCCGTAATTGCCGGTGGCCTTGAGCGCGGTGACCAGCCATTTGTTGTCGAGCCCAAGCCGCGAGCCGAGGTCGCCGGAGGCGCCCAGCAGCCGCTGGATCGCAGGAGTCTGAGACTTCGCCATTTCGTCGACATTGCCTTGCGTGACGCCGAGCTCCTCGGCCTCGATCAGGCCGTAATGCAGCCAGGTGATGATGTCGCTCCAGACCTCGTCGCCGTTGCGGGTGAAGGGCCCGAGCGGCTCCTTGCTGATGGTTTGCGGCAGCACGACGTAGTCGGCCGCGTTCGGCGCAGCCGTCGTCACCGCGCCCGCGAGCGCGGAGGCATCCTGGGTCATGGCGTCACAGCGGCCGCCGAAGAACGTTTGGTACATGGTGTCGATGCGGTCAAACACCAGCGGCTTCCAGTCGATGCCGTTGGCGCGACCGTAATCGCCGAGCGTGACCTCATGCGTGGTGCCCTGCGCGACACAGACGGTGGCGCCCTTCAGGTCCTTGATCTCCTTGACGCCGAGGTCCTTCTTCACCACAAAGCCCTGGCCGTCGTAGAAGTTGATCGGGCCCTGGCGCAGGCCGAGCGTTACACCGCGCAAGTAAGTCTGGGTCGAGTTGCGGTAGAGCACGTCGATCTCGCCGGATTGAAGCGCGGTGAAGCGGTTCTGCGCGGTCAGGGAGACGTACTTTACTTTCGTCGCATCGCCGAGCACGCCGGCTGCGAGGGCGCGGCAATAGTCGACGTCGAGGCCCTTGTAATTGCCTTGCGAGTCCGGCGCGGAGAAGCCGGCAAAGCCGGCGCTGACGCCGCATATGAGCGTGCCGCGGCTCTTCACCGTGTCCAGCGTCGCGGCGGATGCGACAACTGTCGATGCAGCGAGCACACCCGCCGCGATAACCACTTTCCTCATCATGCTATTACCCTCAGTGATTGACACTACGCAATACGTTGTCGACGGCTGTGCCGAGCTTGTCGACGATCAGATCGATTTCGTCGGCTGACGCGATATAGGGCGGCGCCAGCAGCACATGGTCGCCGCGCATGCCGTCCACGGTGCCGCCGCCGGGATAGCAGCCGAGCCCGTTGGCGAACGCCTCCGCCTTGATCTTCTGATTAAGCTTGAGCGCGGGATCGAACGAGGTGCGGCTGGCGCGATCGGCGACCAGCTCGATCGCCCAGAACAGGCCGCGGCCCCTGATATCGCCGACATGGCGGTGATTGCCGAAGCGCTCGGTCAGGCGCTGCTCGAGCTGCCTGCCGCGCTCCTTCACGCGGTCGAGCAGGCCGTCTTCGCGGATCACCTCCTGCACCGCCAGTGCGGCTGCGCAGGCGAGGGGATGTGCCAGATAAGTGTGGCCGTGCTGGAACGCGCCCGAGCCGGCGCGGATGGTGTCGATGATCTTGCCGCTCGCGAGCATCGCCCCGATCGGCTGATAGCCGCCGCCGAGCCCCTTTGCGATCGCTTGGATGTCGGGCGCGACGCCTTCCTGCTCCCAGGCGTGCGTGGTGCCGGTGCGGCCCATGCCGCACATGACCTCGTCGAGGATGAGCAGCGCGCCGTGCCGGTCGCAGATCTCGCGCACCGCCCTGAAGTAGCCGTCCGGGGCCGTCACCGCGCCGGCGGTGGCGCCGACGACGGGCTCGGCAAGGAACGCCGCGACGGTGTTGGGACCGAGCCGCTGAAACTCCGCTTCGAGCTCCGCCGCAAGCCTCGCCACGAATTGCGTATCGGATTCACCATCGCGCTTTTCGTGATAGGCAAAGGCCGGTGTCACGTGGCTGAAGGCGGCCGACAGCAGCGGCGCATAGGGCGCGCGCCGCCAGGCGTTGCCGCCGGCGGCCAGCGCGCCCAGCGTGTTGCCGTGGTAGCTCTGTCGCCGCGCAATGAAATGCTGACGCTGCGGCTCGCCGCGCTCGATGAAATATTGCCGCGCAAGCTTGATGCTGGCTTCGATCGCCTCCGATCCGCCGCTGACGAAATAGGCATAGGCGAGGCCGCCGGGTTCATGGCCGACCAGCGTCTCGGCGAGAGCTTCGGCAGGCTCGGACGAGAAGAAGGCGGTGTGCGAATAGGCCAGCGTCGAGGCCTGCTTTGCCATCGCCGCGATCACGCGTGGATGCTGGTGGCCGAGACAGGAAACCGCCGCGCCGCCGGAGGCGTCGAGCACGCGCCGTCCGTTCTCCGCGAAGAGATAGACGCCTTCGCCGCCGATCGCCTTGGGCGGCGTCTCGCGCAACGAGCGGTGCAGCACGCGGCTGGTGCGGGGGGGCATGGTCAACCTTTCTCCAAAACGTAGGTGGAGGCGGCAGCGAGCCGGGCCTCGGTATGCTCCAGGCGCTTCTTCGCGGCGACGCCGCCGAGCGCGAACGTCACCGCCGCCAGCGATTGTGCGATCGCGATCGCGCCGGTGAGACTCGGGAAGAAGCCGGGCGAGGAGGCGGCCTCGAACAGCAGGACGTGGTCGGCTCCTTCGGCCATCGGTGCCGAGACGCTGTCCGCGATGGCAATCAGCGTTGCGCCGCTGTGATGGGCGGCTTGCGCGACGCGGACGCTCGCATGGGTGTAGGGCAGGAAGCCGATGACGATGACAGCTTCGCCGCGGCGGAAGGCGCCGAGATCGAGATCGTCCGGGCCGGACACGCCGATAAGCTGCACGTGTTCGGGGCGGAATAGCCGCAGCTCGTAGTTCAAGAGTTCGGCGACGCTGCGGCAGCTGCGATAGCCTGCAATCCAGATCCGCTTGGCCTCATGCAAGGCGCGGGCGGCCTCCGCAATCGGCTGGGCGGAGATGCGCGGAAGGCCCGCGGCCTCGGCCTCGAGCTTGTCGGTGACGAGTGCGATATCGGCATTCGGACCGGGCCGGCGGCTTCTGGTGCGGCCGGAGAAGGGCGCGATCTGCGAGGGACGCCGCGCCTCCGTCAGCGCGGCGCGCAATTCGTCCCAGCCGGAATAGCCGATCGCCTTGGCGAGGCGTGTGAACGCGGCGGGATCGGCGCCGGCAACCGCAGCGAGGTCGCGCATTGATCGAGTGGTGGCGTCGTAATCGTTGGCAGCGACGAAGCGCCCGACTTCCTGCAGCCGCATCGGCAGCGATGGCAACGCGATGCGCAGTTCGCTCAGCGGCGAGGATTTCGCGGGCTCGGGCATGAAACATTTGTTGCACGGTTTTTGGATTGGTGCAACAGTTGACGTGCCGCCGCCGGAAATCGCCGCCTCTCGAGAAGGATTTTTGCGCTGTGACCACGGACACGCCGAGACCGCCGCCGCGCTCCCGTTTTTTCGGCGCATGGGGGCCCCGGGAGCTGAAGGGCCTGTTCTGGCAGGTGCTGGTGATCACGATCGTTGCCGGCGTTGTCGGTTTCCTCTGGTCCAACACCGTCACGAACCTCTCGGCGCGCCGCATCACGACCGGCTTTGCCTTCCTTGGCCGTGAGGCCGGCATGCCCATCGCCGACAGTTTGCTCGCCTATAATCCAAGAGACACCTATCTCTGGGCCTTCGTCGTCGGCGTCGGCAACACCTTGCGCGTCGCCGTGATCGGCATCGTGCTCGCGACCATCCTGGGCACGCTGATCGGCATCTCGCGATTGTCGGCCAACTGGCTGCTGTCACGCCTTGCCGCCGTGTATGTCGAAACGCTTCGGGACATCCCGCTGCTGCTTCAGCTTCTGTTCTGGTACGTGCTGATGCAGGCGCTGCCGGCCGCGCGCGCGGCATGGCGGCCGGTCGACGGCGTGTTCCTGTCCAATCGCGGCCTGATCCTGCCCGCAATTCCGCTTGGCCTCCCGCAGCTTTGGGTGCTCGGCACGGCGGCGTTCGGTCTTGCCGTGGTCTACCTCATCCGTCGCTGGCTGGTCGCGCAGCAGATGCGTGACGGCAAGCTGCGGCCGGTATGGCCCTTTGCGGTGAGCTTCATCCTCGCATTGCCCGTGGCGGTATCCGTTCTGCTTCGCGTCTCCTGGACGATCGAATGGCCGCAGCTGCGCGGCTTCAACTTCGTCGGCGGGCTGACGCTCGCTCCGGAATATTTCGCGCTGCTGATCGCGCTCGTCACTTACACCTCGGCCTTCATTGCCGAGATCGTGCGCAGCGGCATCCAGTCCGTGCCGCGCGGGCAGTGGGACGCCGCCAATGCGCTTGGCCTGCGCCGCAGCTTCATGCTGCGGCAGATCATCCTGCCGCAGGCGTTGCGCGTCATCGTGCCGCCGATGACCAGCCAATATCTCAACCTGACCAAGAACTCCTCGCTTGCGGTTGCGATCGGCTACCAGGACGTGGTCTCGATCGCCAACACCACGCTGAACCAGACCGGGCAGGCGATCGAGGCCATCGCGCTGATCATGGCGGTGTTCTTGAGCATCAGCCTGTCCATCAGCTTCTTCATGAACTGGTACAATTCGCGCATAGCGCTGGTGGAGCGCTGAGCATGACTGTGATCGCCGATATCCCGGACGCGCCGCGCGCCGCCCGCCGTCCGCAGATCGGCAACCCGGTGCTGCGC
Organism: Bradyrhizobium sp. SZCCT0148; assembly: GCF_018129985.1. Classification (GTDB taxonomy): domain Bacteria; phylum Pseudomonadota; class Alphaproteobacteria; order Rhizobiales; family Xanthobacteraceae; genus Bradyrhizobium; species Bradyrhizobium japonicum_H. The sequence goes on along the minus strand of NZ_JAFCKT010000006.1, from coordinate 23,388 downwards.
TGGCTGCGCACCAATCTGTTCTCGTCGATCCCGAACGGCATTCTATCGATCGTACTGCTGGCGGTGCTCGCCAAGGGCATTTTCAGCTTCGTGCTGTGGGGCATCGCCAATGCCGTGTGGCTGACGCCCGCGAACGATTCCAGCGCCTGCCGCGCGGTGCGCGGCCTCGGCGCCTGTTGGGCGATCATTCCCGAAAAGTACCGCTTCATCCTGTTCGGCACCTATCCGTTCGACGAGCAGTGGCGCCCGGCACTGTCGGTGGTGCTGTTCGTCGCGCTGTATTTTCTCTCGACTCGTCGCGCCTTCTGGCGGCGCGAACTCATCTATCTCTGGATCGGCGCGCTCGCGCTGATCAGCGTGCTGATGTGGGGCGGCGTGCTCGGGCTCTCCTTCGTCTCGCAGGATCGCTGGGGCGGTTTGCCAGTGACGCTGATCCTGGCGACGTTCGGTCTCGCATTCGGCTTTCCGCTCGGCATCCTCGTCGCGCTGGGCCGGCGCTCGAAGCTGCCGGCGATCCGCTCGCTCAGCGTGCTCTATGTCGAACTGATCCGTGGCGTGCCGCTGGTGAGCCTTTTGTTCATGGCGAGCGTGATGTTTCCGTTGTTCATGCCCGCTGGATTCAACATCGACAAGCTCTTGCGCGCCCAGATCGCGATCATCCTGTTCGCGGGCGCCTACCTCGCCGAGGTCATCCGCGGCGGTCTCCAGGCGGTGCCGCGCGGGCAATATGAAGCGGCCGACGCGCTCGGGCTGTCCTACTGGCGCAAGCACCGGCTGATCGTGCTCCCGCAAGCGATTCGCCATGTCATCCCGCCGCTGGTCAACACCTTCATCGCCTTCTTCAAGGACACCAGCCTCGTCCTCATCATCGGAATCTTCGATCTGCTGACGACGGCCAAGACCGCGATTATCGATCCCGCCTGGCAGCAGTTCTCGGTCGAGGTCTATATCTTCGTTGCCGCGATCTATTTTGTCTTCTGCTTTGCGATGTCGCGGTATAGCCGGAGTCTCGAGGCGACAGGCGGAAGGTGAGGCACTCGTTCCCCGGACAAGGTGCAGCGCGCAAGCGCTGCGCCGCAAAGCCGGGACCCAGAGATGCGCGGGACGTCGTGGGGGCACGGGCCCCGGTTCTGCAGCGTACCGCCGAAGAGGCGCTGCGCTGCGTCCCGGGGCACGCGAGTGGGCTACTTCTTCACCTTCGGATCGATCGGCGTCGTCCCACGCACGCCCAGAATATCCTCCAGCACTTTCGCCCCGGCAATCACCTGGGCGTCCGCACGCGGTGCGCCGACGACCTGGACCCCGACGGGCAGGCCCGAGGCCGTGAAGCCGCATGGCAGCGACAGCGAGGGGCAGCATGCCAGCGTGATCGCGTAGACGATGCCGAGCCACTCGACGTAATTGTCAAATCTCTTGCCTGCGCATTCGGCGACATAGCGGTGCTCGATCGGGAAGGGGGGCACGATCGTGGTCGGCGTCAGCAGCAAATCGTAGGTCTTGAAGAACTCGACCGCTCGTGCGGTCATGCCGACGCGCTGGGCCTCGGCGCGAGCGAGCTGCTCGACCGTCAGCTTGAGGCCCTCCTCGATGTTCCAGATCACCTCAGGCTTGAGCAGGTCGCGCTTGGTGCGTAGCAGATTGGCCTTGGTGATCGCGAAATCGAAGGCGCGCAGAACGTGGAAGCATTCATGCGCCTCGCGCCAGTCCGGATGCGCCTCCTCGACGATGGCGCCGGCCTCGGCAAGGCGTTCCGCCGCCTTGCGCGTGATCGCCTTCACCTCGGGATCGACAGGTGTGATGCCGAGATCGGACGAATAGGCGATGCGCTTCGGCTTTTTGCCGGATTGAGCCGCCGACAGGAACGAAGTCGTCGGCGTCGGCAACGATAGCGGATCGTCCGCGTAGTCGCCGCTCATGGCGTCCAGCAGCAGCGCGAGATCCTCGACGTTGCGGGCCATTGGACCAACCACGCCGAGATTGCGATCGATGCCGGATTTCGGGGTATGTGCGACGCGGCCTATGCTCGGGCGCATGCCGACGACGCCGCAGAAAGCTGCGGGGCTGCGCAGACTGCCGCCCATGTCGGAGCCCTGCGCCAGCCAGGCCATGCCGGTGGCCAGGGCTACCGCGGCGCCTCCGGAAGAGCCCGCCGCGGACTTCAAAGTATCCCAGGGGTTGAGCGTCGCGCCGAACACCTCGTTGAAGGTGTTGGCGCCAGCGCCGAATTCCGGCGTGTTGGATTTGGCGTAGACGATCGCGCCGTTGGCTTCGAGATTTTCGACCATCAGGTCGGACTGCGCGGGGATGTTATCCCTGAAGATTGGCGAGCCCTGCGTGGTCAACACGCCCGCAACATCGGTCAGGTCCTTGATCGGCACTGGAAGGCCAGCGAGCAGCCCCCGCGCGCCGGCGGGCTTCCGCATCAGCGCCTTGGCGTTGTCGCGCGCGCGATCGAAGCACAGCGTCGGCAGCGCATTGACCTTGCCGTCGACCTCACTGATGCGCTTTTCAAGCATATCCAGCAGTTCGAGCGGCGAGACATCGCCGGATCGCAGCTTGTCGACGACGGCGCAGGCATTTTCGCGGATCAGGTCTTGAGACAATTATTCTACTCCTACTCTTGCGAAAGGTCTCGTCATTGCGAGCGCCGCAAAGCAATCCAGTCCGTTGCCGCGGGGGCATTTCAAATTGCTTCGCTGCGCTCGCAATGACGGGTAATCTAACCCCAGCCTGCGCTGATGCCGCCGTCGACCGTGTAGATCACCCCCGACGTATATCCGGCGCGGTCCGAGGCCAGGAATGCCATGAGGTCGCCGATCTCGCGTGCGTGCGCGGGGCGACCGAGCGGCAGGCTTTTTTGGAATTCCTTGTAGCGGCTCTCGTCGCCGAACTGGTGTTTCGCGCGCGTCTTGAGCAGGGTGACGTGGCGGTCGGTCCCGACGGGGCCGGGATTGATGCCGACGACGCGGATGTTGTCGGCGAGACTTTTTCCTCCGAGCGCACGGGTGAAGGCCATCAGCGCGGCATTGCCGGCGCTGCCGCAGATGTAGTTGGCGTCAAACTTCTCGCCGGCCGCCCCGATGTCGTTGACGATGACGCCGCCGCCCTTGGCCTTCATCTGCGCGTAGATCTGCCGCGTCAGGTTGATGTAGCCGAACACTTTCAAATCCCAGGCGTGCCGCCAGGTCGCCTCGTCGATCTTGTCGATCGAGCCGCCGGGGATGTCGCCGGCATTGTTGACGAGCACGTCGATGTCGGCGGCTTCGCCGGCGAGCCGCGCCAGATCCTCGGGCTTGCGCAGGTCCACGACGCTGGTCGTGGCATCGATCTGGTGCGCGGAGCGCAGGCGATCCGCCAGCGCCTTGAGCTGATCGCCGCTGCGCGCGGCGAGCAGGAGGTTTGCGCCCTCCTCGGCAAACGCTTCGGCGGCGGCGGCGCCAATGCCCTTGGACGCGCCCGTGATCAGGACGCGCTTGCCACGCAGATGCAGATCCATGAGGTTACTCGCTGGGTCGGGAACTGAATGAAATCAGTAGGCGCTTGGCCGCGCCACGGTCAACATTGCAGTGCAGCGTTGCACTGCCGCAGCGTTTGGTCCATTGCAGTGCGGTCAAAAAGGCGGCGGCTGCCGGACCAACCAAGGACGTTCTCGATGAGCAAGAAACAATACCGGATTGCGGTCATTCCCGGCGACGGCATCGGCAAGGAAGTGATGCCGGAGGGCCTGCGCGTTCTGGAGACGGCGGCGAAGAAGCATGGGGTCTCCCTGCATTTCGATCATTTCGACTTCTCGTCCTGGGACTATTACGAGAAGCATGGCCAGATGATGCCGGACGATTGGAAGGAGAAGATCGGCAAGCATGACGCGATCTATTTCGGCGCGGTCGGCTGGCCGGCCAAGATTCCCGATCACATCTCGCTGTGGGGCTCGCTGATCAAGTTTCGCCGCGAGTTCGACCAGTACGTGAACCTCCGCCCGGTGCGGCTGATGCCGGGCGTGCCGTGTCCCCTGGCCAACCGCAAGCCTGGCGACATCGATTTCTGGGTGGTGCGCGAGAACACCGAAGGTGAATATTCCTCCGTCGGCGGCCGTATGTTCCCCGACACCGACCGCGAGTTCGTGACGCAGCAGACGGTAATGACCCGCACCGGCGTCGACCGTATCCTGAAGTTCGCCTTCGAGCTCGCCCAGTCGCGGCCGAAGAAGCACCTGACGTCCGCGACCAAGTCCAACGGCATCTCCATCACCATGCCCTATTGGGACGAGCGCGTGGAGGCCATGGCCAAGAAGTTTCCCGGCGTGAAGTGGGACAAGTACCACATCGACATCCTGACCGCGAACTTCGTGCTGCATCCGGATTGGTTCGACGTCGTGGTCGGCTCTAATCTGTTCGGCGACATCCTTTCCGACCTCGGTCCGGCCTGCACCGGCACGATCGGTATCGCGCCGTCGGGCAATATCAATCCCGAGGGTGACTTCCCCTCGGTGTTCGAGCCGGTGCACGGTTCGGCGCCCGATATCGCGGGGCAGGGCATCGCCAACCCGATCGGTGCGATCTGGTCGGGCGCGATGATGCTCGATCATCTCGGCGAGAAGGTCGCCGGCAAATCGATCGTCGAGGCGATTGAGCGCACGCTGGCGGAGCGTACGTTGCGTACCAAGGACCTCGGCGGCAACGCGGACACGACGGCCTGCGGCAAGGCCGTCGCGGACATGGTGGATTGAGGTACTCTTCACCCTCTCCCCTCGTGGGAGAGGGTGGCTTCGCGCGACCTTCTCTCTCGAGGGAAGAAGGGGAGGGCCGCGGTGCGACTACACGTACGATTTCCGAGCCGGATCGAAGATCGGCGGATAATCGTTTTCGTCAAGCAGGTCGAGAAACGTATCGAGCCCGCTGGACTTGATGAGCCCGAGCTCCTCATGCGAGATCAGGTTCACGGTCAATATCTCAACGGGATCGCCTGCGATCTCCAGAGCCTCGGCGATCTGTTTGTCGGGGCCGATGATCGGCGTGAGAAACAGGAACGTCTGGAAATCCGTTCCGGCAACCGGCGGCCATGGCGACGCGACGCGATGGCCAAAGCCGAACCAGGTGGTGTCGATGAACGGCAGATTGGCGAGCCAGCGCAGATTGGCGCGGAACTCCTCCGTCGGCTCGCGGACGTACCACATCAGCTCGGCGCGCGGCTTCGCCTCGCCATGCACCCCCGGCATCCGCGTCTGGCTCATGCCGTTGGTCAGCAGCACATAGCCTTCGTCAGAACCCTCTTCACACGCCGGCACGAAGTCGCGGCCAAAGGCGTGGATGTCGATGCGGCGCTCCGCGGTGTCGGTGAAGCTGTATTCGGGTTCGTCCAGCTCACTTTGATAGACGGCAAGCCGATGCCGGTAGAACTCGGCCGCGTGTGATGTCCGGCCCGAGCCGGACATGAACTTTGCGAGACGGGAGAGCATGTGAACCTCGGGGCGGATGTGAGCCGGAATATCCGCATTGTCGGACGACAACGCAGGTCGGTTCAATCTGGACCGCGGACATGGCGACGATTCGCCCTGGTCCAGCCCTCCTTGCGCCATTGCGCATGAGGTTGGCCTCACGCTGTGAGCGGCTTGCTGCTCTCAATCAGCCCGCGATCTTCTCAATCGCCGCCTGATCCAGCCCGAATTTCGTCCCGGCCTCGATGATCTCCTGCCAGGTGGTCGGATCGACCGGGATGCCCTGAGCCAGGCGCTTCTTCTTGGTCTCGCGCTCGGGCTCGCCGGCGATCTTGACCTTGTCGACGCCGGCGGCCGGCGGCGAGCCGGTGTGCCAGGCGACGAAGCTCTCGACTTCACGGGCGAGGTTCTCGCCGGTGCCGAGCTTGCCGGGGTCGATCACGATCGAGAGCATGCCGTTGAGGACGTTGTGCTTGCCGTCGGACGGGCCCTTGACCACCTGCCCGCCGGAGAGTGCGCCGCCGAGGATTTCGCACACCAGCGCGAGCCCCGAGCCCTTGTGCTCCCCGAACGGCAGGATGGCGCCGTGCGGTGGGATCACGGTGTAGCGCGGATTGACGGTGGGCTTGCCTTCGTTGTCGATGATGGTGCCCGGCTCCAGTTCGACGCCCTTGTTGTGGGCGACGCGGGTCTTTCCTTGCGCGATCCTGCTGGTGGCGAAGTCGAGCACGATCGGGTCCTTGCCGCTGCGCGGAATGCCGACGCAGAACGGGTTGGTGCCGTGGCGCGCATCGCTGCCGCCCCATGGCGCCACGATCGGTCGCGAGATGACGTTGACGAAATGGATCGAGACCAGCCCGTGGTCGATGCACTGCTCGGCCCAGTGGCCGATGCGGCCGATATGGTGCGAGTTGGAGAGGCCGACCAGGCACACGCCGTTTTTCTTGGCGCGCTCGGCCGCCAACTCCATCGCCTCGTGGCCGATCACCTGGCCGTAGCCTGTGAGGCCGTCAAGCGTGAGCAGCGGTCCGGTGTCGAGTACGATCTTGACGTGCGCGTTCACAGCGAGGCCGCCGTTGGTGACGCTCTGGACATAGCGCGGAATCATGCCGACGCCGTGGGAGTCGTGGCCCTTGAGGTTGGCTTCGACCAGATTGCTGGACACCAGCTCGGCTTCGCGGTCCGATGAGCCGCCGGCCTTGACGATGGCGCGGATGACGTTGGTGAGCGGTTCTGCCTTGATGGTGCGATAGTCGGCCATTGTTATTGCTCTTTCACGATCCGGCGGCAGTGCTCCCACGCCGCGCCAATCAGGTTCTCGCTTGCCTCGGGCGTGCGGAACGCCGAATGCGCCGACAGTGTCACGTTGGGAATCTTCGTCAACGGATGATCGCCGGGCAGCGGTTCGATGTTGAAGACGTCGAGCCCGGCATGGCGGATGTGACCTGACTTCAGCGCATCGATCATGGCGGCCTCGTCGACAACAGCGGCACGGGCGGTGTTGATGAGGATAACGCCCGGCTTCATTTTTGCGATCTTCTCGCGCGTGATCATGCCGCGCGTCTCGTCGTTGAGCAGCAGATGCAGAGATACGACGTCGCTCCTTGCCAGCACGCCGTCGAGATCGGTGAATTCGACGCCGGGATGGCTCTTCGGCGAGCGGTTCCAGGCGATCACCTTCATGCCGCTGCCGGCCGCGATGCGTGCGACCTCGGTGGCGATGCCGCCGAAGCCGACCAGGCCGAGCGTCTTGCCGGTGAGCTGCATGCCGTCTTCGCGCAGCCAGTTGCCGCCGCGCATCTCGCGATCCATCATGGCGATGCCGCGGGCCGAGGCCCACATCAGCGCGATCGCGGATTCGGCGACGGCTGTGTCGCCATAGCCCTTGATCAGATGCACGGAGATGCCGAGCTCGGCCAGCTCCTCCGGGTTCATGTAGCTGCGCGCGCCGGTGCCGAGGAACACGACGTGCTTGAGGCCGGTGCACTTCTTCGCGACCTCGGTCGGCAGCGCGGTGTGATCGACGATCGCGATCTCGGCGCCGTCGAGTATCTCGGGGTATTGCTCGGGTTTGATATCGGGATCCCTGTGGATCCGCACCTTGGGATCGCCGGGCTTCTCCAGCCGCTCCATGATCACGGCGAGCGCTTCATTGGCGTCGACGAAAACTCCTCGCATTATTCTCTCCGGTCAGGATGCGACGCCGGCGATCGCCAGCACGGTATGCATGAGAACGTTGGTGCCCGCGGCGCAGTCGGGCTGCGTCGCGTCTTCCAGTTCGTTGTGGCTGATGCCGTCCTTGCAGGGCACGAACACCATCGCCGCCGGCATCACGGTGTTGAGGTTGCAGGCGTCGTGGCCGGCGCCGGAAGTGATGCGGCGCGAGGGATAGCCGAGCGTTTTGGCTGCGTTCTCGACCGCTGCGATCAGCTTGGGATCGAAATGCGTCGGCGGCTTGCGCCAGACCAGATCGATCTTGACCTCGACCCTGCGGCGCGCGGCGATCTCTGCAATCGCGGCGCGGAGGTCGCGATCGAGCGCATCCATGATGGCGCCGTCCGCGCTGCGGCAATCCATGGTGAAGGCGATCTCGCCGGGAATGACGTTGCGCGAGGGGTTTGCGATCACGGCCTCGCCGATGGTGCCGACCGCGTTCGGTCCGAGCTTCTTCGCGATGGATTCCATCGCCAGCACGATCTCCGACAGGGTCGCCAGCGCGTCGCGTCGCAGCGGCATCGGCGTGGAGCCCGCATGGCTCTCGAAGCCTGATATCCTGCCGTCGTACCAGAGCACGCCCTGGCCGGAATCGACCACGCCGATGGTCTTGCCCTCGGCCTCCAGGATCGGGCCCTGCTCGATATGCAGTTCGACGAAGCAGCCGAGCTTCTGGAAGCCGACGGGCTTGTCGCCGCGATAGCCGATGCTGTCCAGTGCCTGGCCGACGGTCGTGCCCTCGGCGTCCTTGCGCGACAAAATGTCGTCGGTGGTGAAATCGCCGACGTAAGCCGCGGAGGCCATCATCGCAGGCGCGAAGCGCGAGCCTTCCTCGTTGGTCCAGTTGACGATGCAGATCGGCGCTTCGGTCTCGATGCCGGCATCGTTGAGTGTGCGGATCACCTCGAGCGCGCCGAGCGTGCCGAGGATGCCGTCATACTTGCCACCGGTCGGCTGGGTGTCGAGATGCGAGCCGATGCCGACCGGCAGCTTCGACATGTCGCGCCCCTTGCGCAGGCCGAACTGCGATCCGAGCGCGTCGGTATGGACTTCGAGACCCGCGTCCTCGCATGCCCTGCGGAACCAGTCGCGCACCTGCTTGTCTTCGCTGCTTAGCGTCAGCCTCCGCACGCCGCCCTTGGCCGTCGCGCCGAATTGCGCGGTCTCGTGGATGGAGCCCCAGAGGCGGGCGGAATCGATTTGCAGATTGGAGGCGGCTCGGCTCATGCGGTCGTTCTCTCTTTCGTCCGGCGCCTTTTTCAATGCCGCGCCAGCGCGGGCGCGTCAACTGCGAGGCTGCTCTGCGCAATCTGCCGTGCAAGCTCGGCGACGCGCTCCACGGCGACGACGTCAGGTGAAGCGAGCCAGCTTGCGGTGAAGGTCAGTGGTGCGATTGCGAGATCGGTGTCGAGCAGTTGCAATCGCCCGTCGGCGAGCTCGTTCTCGACGATCGCGTCGGGGATCACGGCGACCCCGAGACCCTCGACCGCCATGTGGATGACGGTGGCGAGCGATGCGGATGCGTGCAGCCGGATCGGCGGCAGCTCAGGCCGGTCGAATACCTCGCGCACCACCTCGTAAGGCTTGGTCTTGCGCGGGAAGGTGATGATCGGAAACCGCGCGAGCTCTGCCGGCGTCACCCGGCCTTTGCCGAGGCCGAGCGAAGGGCTTGCCAGGAAGCCTATCGGGTAATCGGCGAGCACGCGGTTGTGCACGCCGGACGCCGACAGCGGTCCGACCACGAAGGCAAGCTCGATCTCCTGCGCCAGCAGGCGCGCGGTCAGGTTCGGGGTGATGTCGACCTCGATCTCCAGTGACAGGTTCGGATAGACCTGATTCACGCTCTTCACGAGGCGCGGCAACCAAGTGTGCACGATGGTCTCGGCGACGCCGAGCCGCATCACGCCGCGCATCGCGGAGCGGTCGCCGACCTCGGCCATCATCTGAGCACGCAGGCCGATCAGCTTCTCCGCATAGACCATCATCTGCCGGCCGCTCGGCGTCGGTGATGCCACGCGGTGGTCGCGGTTGAGGAGCTTGACGCCCATCTCGCGCTCGAGCTGGGCGATGCGCTGGGAGATGGCCGGCTGGGTCGTATTGAGCCGCGCCGCCGCGCCGCGGAAGCTGCCGAGCTTTACGACCCAGAGGAAAGTCTCGATCGACCTGAAGTCCAGCATTGGAAAGATTTCCCTCATCGATAAAATGAATTTATCGATATCCATTAGAAAGGACGATTAGACTTTATAGCACGCTTGGTGTTGGCTGTCTTTGTCGAGTTTATAGGCAGATCGTTCACATGACTGTTTTGGTGGCAATGCAGCAAACTGAAACACCCGACGCGCTTCCGAGCCGCACGGCGCGGCTTGCCTACCGGCAAGGGCTGGTCGCCTCGACCGCCGGCGTCGCCCCCGGTTTCGTCCAGGGCAATCTGGCGATCCTGCCGGCGGAATACGCCAGCGCCTTTCATCGTTTCTGCCAGCTCAATCCGAAACCGTGCCCGATCATCGGCATGTCCGACGTCGGCAGCCCGCACATCCCTTCGCTCGGCGCCGATCTCGACATCCGCACCGATGTGCCGCGCTACCGCGTCTGGCGCGACGGCGAGGTCGTCGACGAGCCGACCGATGTGACCAAGCATTGGCGCGACGATCTCGTAACCTTCGTGCTCGGCTGCTCCTTCTCGTTCGAAGAAGCCTTGCTCGAGGAGGGCATGCCGATCCGGCACATCGAGCGCAATGTGCGCGTGCCGATGTACCGCACCAACATCGCCTGCGGCGAGGCCGGTCCATTCGCCGGCCCCATGGTGGTGTCGATGCGTCCGTTCAAGCCGGCGGATGCGATCCGTGCGGTGCAGATCACCTCGCGCTATCCCGCCGTGCATGGCGCGCCCGTGCATCTCGGCCATCCACACCTGATCGGCATCAAGGATATCGCCAAGCCGGACTACGGTGATCCGGTGCCGGTTGCCGACGACGAAATTCCGGTGTTCTGGGCCTGCGGCGTGACACCGCAATCGGTGATCAATGCCGCGAAGCTGCCGTTCGCCATCACGCATTCGCCCGGCCTGATGCTGGTGACGGATCTCAAGAACAGGACCATGGCCGTGATTTAGTGGGCAGCATTTGCTGCTTCTTCGAGCTTTACCGCATCCATCAATCGCTTCATTCGATCAGCTGAAATTCAGTCAAAGAGGACTCCGCCATGACGATCACTCGCCGCGACGTATTGTTGGGTGCCACCGCTACTGCTGCGCTGGTGCCGCTGGCTGCACGCGCACAGACCTCGGAAGTCGTGATCGGCGTGATCTATCCGTTCTCCGGCGGCAGCGCGCAGCAGGGCGTCGATGCGCAGAAGGCCTATGAGACTGCGCTCGAAGTCATCAACAAGGACACCGATTTCGATCTGCCGCTGGCCAAGGGCGAGGGCCTTCCGGGTCTCGGCGGCGCCAAGGTTCGTCTCGTGTTCGCAGACCACCAGGCCGATCCGCAGAAGGGCCGCGCCGAGGCCGAGCGCCTGATCACGCAGGAGAAGGTCTCCGCCATCATCGGCACCTATCAGAGCGCGGTCGCCGTCACCGTCAGCCAGATCTGCGAGCGCTACCAGGTCCCGTTCGTTTCCGCCGACAACTCCTCGCCCAGCCTGCACCGCCGCGGCCTGAAGTATTATTTCCGTGCCGCGCCGCATGACGAGATGTACTCGGCCGCCATGTTCGACTTCTTCGATGCCTTGAAGAAGAAGGGCACCAAGATCGAGACGCTGTCGCTGTTCCACGAGGATACCATCTTCGGCACCGATTCCGGCAACGCCCAGGCCAAGATCGCCGGCGAGCGCGGCTACAAGATTGTCACCGACATCAAGTATCGCGCCAATTCGCCCTCGCTCTCGGCCGAGGTGCAGCAGCTCAAGTCCGCGAACGCCGACGTGCTGATGCCCTCGAGCTACACCACCGACGGCATCCTGCTGGTCAAGACCATGGCCGAGCTCGGATACAAGCCGAACGCGATCGTGGCGCAGGACGCCGGCTTCTCCGAGAAGGCGCTCTACGATGCCGTCGGCGACAAGCTCGAAGGCGTGATCTCGCGCGGCACCTTCTCGCTCGACCTCGCGCAGAAGCGCCCGATGGTCGGCAAGATCAACGAGATGTTCAAGACGCGCTCGGGCAAGGACTTCAACGACCTCACCTCGCGCCAATTCATGGGCCTGATCATCCTCGCTGACGCCATCAACCGCGCCAAGTCGACCGATGGCGAGAAGATCCGTGACGCGCTGGCGGCGACCGACATCCCGGGCGAGCAGACCATCATGCCCTGGAAGCGTGTGAAGTTCGACGAAATGGGCCAAAACAACGACGCCGACCCGGTGCTTCTGCAATATGTCGGCGGCAAGTTCGTCACGATCTTCCCGCCGCAAGCCGCGATCGCGGAAGCGGTCTGGCCTATGAAGTAAGCGGTCGGGGACCAAGCACTTTGGCGGTGTAAGCCAATCGAGCTTTCTCCCCGCGACGTCATTGCGAGCGAAGCGAAGCAATCCAGAAATGTATCCACGCAGACGGTCTGGATTGCTTCGTCGCATCAGCGCAAAATTGCTACGCAGTTTTGTCGCGAGCTTCTCGCAATGACGGAGGAGGTAGCTTCGGCTCTCATTCTGAGCGCATTTCGGGGGACAGACTTTTGACAGCCCAAGCCATTATCCAGAGTCTCGCGAGCGGCCTTCTGATGGGCCTGCTCTACGGACTGATCGCAGTCGGACTCGCGCTGATCTTCGGCCTGATGGACGTCACGAACTTCGCCCATGGCGAGTTCCTGATGATTGCGATGTACCTGTCCTTCTTCCTGTTCGCGTTCTTCGCCATCGATCCTTTGCTGTCGGCGCCGTTGGTCGCCGCGGCGCTCTTCATCCTCGGAGCGGTGGTCTACTTGCTCATTGTACGCTTCGCCATGCGGGCCAAGGCCAATGCCGGCATGGTGCAGATCTTCTCGACCTTCGGTCTTGCCATCGTGATGCGCGGCCTGGCGCAGTTCTTCTTCACGCCTGATTATCGCAGCATTCCGCAGTCCTGGCTCGGCGGCAAAACCGTCTCGATCGCCGGCATCTTCCTGCCGGAGCCGCAGCTGGTCGGTGCGCTGGTCTCGATCCTCGCGTTCGCCGGCCTCTATTTCTTCATCCATCGCACGGATTTCGGGCGCGCGCTGGAGGCCACCCGTGAAGATCCCGGTGCGGTCGCGCTGGTCGGCATCGACAAGAACCGCGTGTTCGCCTTCGGCTGGGGCCTTGGTGCCGCGCTGGTCGGTCTCGCCGGGGCGATCATGGCAAGCTTCTTCTACATCTATCCCGACGTCGGCGCGTCCTTTGCCTTGATCGCCTACGTCACGGTGGCGCTCGGCGGGTTCGGCAGCGTGTTCGGCGCCTTCGCCGGCGGCATCATCGTCGGCCTTGTCGAAGCCACCACCGCGCTGGTGCTGCCGCCATCGCTGAAATCGGTCGGCATCTACGCGGTCTATCTGCTGGTGGTCTTCATCCGGCCGCGCGGCCTGTTCGGATCGATCTGATGGACAAGGAATTTGCAGCGCGGCGCCGCCGCGACCTCATCATCGCCGCGGTGCTCGCCGCGATTGCGGCAGCGACGCCGTTGTTCGTCAAGGACGTCGTCGTCCAGAACATCCTGATCCTGACGCTGATGTATGCGGGCTTGTCGCAGAGCTGGAACATCCTGTCCGGCTATTGCGGGCAGATCTCGCTCGGGCACGCGCTGTATTTCGGCCTGGGTGCCTACACCACCGAGCTGCTGTTCACGAAGTTCGGCGTGCTGCCCTGGTTCGGCATGCTGGCGGGCGGCGTGGTGTCGGCGCTGATCGCGATGGGGCTCGGTTATCCCTTCTTCCGCCTGCGCGGCCATTACTACGTGATCGCAACCATCGTCATCGCCGAGATCGGCCTGCTCCTGTTCCACAACTGGGAATGGGCAGGCGCTGCCATGGGCATCACCATTCCGATCCGCGGCGACAGCTGGCTGAAATTCCAGTTCCTGCGCACCAAGCTGCCATACTTCTATTTCGCGCTGGCGCTGTGCTGCCTTGCCTGGTTCGTCACCTGGTGGCTGGAAAATTCCAAATGGGGTTTCTGGTGGCGTGCGGTGAAGGACAATCCGGACGCGGCCGAGAGCCTCGGTGTCGACGTGTTCAATTCCAAGATGGGCGCGGCCGCGGTCTCCGCCTTCCTGGTCGCGGTGGGCGGCAGCTTCTACGCCCAGTTCGTTTCCTACATCGATCCCGAAAGCGTCATGGGCTTCCAGTTCTCGTTGCTGATGGCGCTGCCCGCCGTGCTCGGCGGCATCGGCACCCTGTGGGGACCGGTGTTAGGGGCCGCCATCCTGATTCCGCTGACGGAGTTGACGCGCTTCAAGTTCGGCGGCTCGGGGCGCGGTGTCGACCTCATCGTCTACGGCACGCTGATCGTCCTGATTTCACTAGCTTTGCCGCGGGGCCTGCTCAGCCTGTTCTCGCGCCCGAAGAAGACGGGAGCCAGCCGATGACCGCGCTCCTTGAAACCCGCGGCGTCTGGCAGCGGTTTGGCGGCCTCGTCGCCAACAGCGACGTCTCGATCTCGGTCGGCCGCGGCGAGATCGTCGGCCTGATCGGCCCGAACGGCGCCGGCAAGTCGACGCTCTTCAATCTCATCGCCGGCGTCTTGCCGCCGACGCAAGGCTCGATACTCTTCGACGGCGAGGACGTCACCCACATGCCGGCGGCGGAACGCTGCCAGCGCGGGGTGGGTCGAACCTTCCAGGTGGTCAAGAGCTTCGAGACCATGACCGTCATCGACAACGTCATCGTCGGTGCGCTGGTGCGCAACACGGTGATGCGCGAGGCGCGCCGCAAGGCGCACGAGGTGCTGGAGTTCACCGGCCTTGCCACGCGCGCCCACGTGCTCGCCAGCGACCTCGTGCCGGCCGAGAAGCGCCGTCTCGAAGTCGCGCGTGCGCTCGCGACCGAGCCGAAACTGCTGCTGCTCGACGAAGTCCTCACCGGCCTGACGCCGACCGAGGCGCAGACCGGTGTCGCGCTGGTGCGCAAGGTGCGCGATACCGGCATCACCGTGTTGATGGTGGAGCACGTCATGGAGATCGTGATGCCCCTGGTCGACCGTGCCATCGTGCTCGACCTCGGCAAGGTGCTGGTCGAGGGCAAGCCGGCCGACGTCGTTCGCGATCCCAAGGTGATCAGCGCATATCTGGGAGATCGTCATGCTGTCGGTGCGTGAAATCACGACCGCCTATCAGGGCCTGGTCGCGATCTCCGCGATCTCGATCGAGGTCCAGAAGGGCGAGATCGTCTGCGTCGCCGGCGCCAACGGCGCGGGCAAGTCGACGCTGCTGAAGTCGATCGCCGGCGCCGAGCGTCCGCGCTCCGGCAGCGTCACCTTCGACGGCAAGCAGATCAACGGCATGGCGCAGCACCACATCACCGCGTCCGGCATCGCCTACGTGCCGGAGAACCGCCGCCTGTTCCCGCGCCTGTCGGTGCGCGACAACCTTCGCCTCGGCAGCTATCTCTACCGCGGCGAGGCCAACCGTGAAGAGCCGCTCGATCTCGTGTTCAAGCTGTTTCCACGCCTGTCCGAACGGCTCGACCAGCGCGCCGAAACGCTCTCCGGCGGCGAGCAGCAGATGCTCGCGATCGGCCGCGCGCTGATGACGCGCCCGCGCCTCTTGATGCTGGACGAGCCCTCGCAAGGCATCATGCCGAAGCTGGTCGACGAGATCTTCCAGGCAGTCCTGCGTATCCGCGACGCCGGCATGACCGTGCTGATCGTCGAGCAGCGCATGGCCGAGTGCCTGGAGATCGCCGACCGCGCCTACATCCTGCAAACCGGCCGCGTGCTGATGCAGGGCCCGGCCGCCGAGATCAGGGGCAATCCGGATGTGCGCAAGGCGTATCTGGGCCTCTAGTGGCGAGGCCTGGGCGTGCGCGCGAAATACTCTCGGTGTCATCGCCCGCCTTGTGCGCGCTTGCGCACTGGGGCGGGCTCCGAGACGTTAGAGAGATACGAATAGGCTGCGGCGTACTGGAGTTCCTGCCTTCGCGGGGAATGACAGCGGCGCGGAGCTAATGCCCGTGCTCGGGCAGCGTCACACCGAACATTTTAACCAGGTCCTTTACCTGGTCCGGCGAAAGGTAGCGCGGGTTCATCCCGCGCAGCAGCAGGTACAGCTTCGCCGTTTCCTCCAGCTCCTCGGTCGCAAACACGGCAGCCTCCAGGGTGTCGCCGGCAACGACCGGGCCGTGATTGGCGAGCAGCACCGATGAATATGCTCCCGCCAGGCCCTTGATCGCATCCGCAACGGCGGGATCGCCGGGGCGGTAGTACGGCACGAGCGCGGTGGCGCCGCATTTCATCAGGTAGTACGCGGTCATCGGCGGCAGCGCCGCGCGCGGGTCGATCTCCGGCAGCATCGACAGCGCGACCGAGTGTGTCGAATGCAGATGCACGATGGCGCGGGCACTGCCGCGCGTGTCGTAGAGCGCGGTGTGCAGCGGAACTTCCTTGGTCGGGGCATCGCCCGACACCAGCTGGCCCTTCTCGTCGAGCCGCGACAGCTTTGCAGGATCGAGGAAGCCGAGAGAGGCATTGGTTGGCGTCACCAGCCAGCCGCCGCCGTCCAGCCTGACGCTGATATTGCCGGACGAACCCGGCGTCAGCCCGCGTTCGAACAAAGACCGTCCAAACCGGCAGATATCCTCACGCAGCCGCGTTTCGTCGCTCATGGCCGTCATGCCCGCTTGTCTCACGCTTTGGCAGCGCGGCCAAGCCGTGTTATTCGAGATGAGAGCTGCCGCAAAGGGCGGCCATCCGGGAAACGTTCGCAAGGGTCAGTCGCATGTCCGCCTCCACGTCAAAAAACCGGCGCATCGCCGTCATCGGGCTCGGCTCGATGGGGTTCGGCATGGCGACCTCGCTGAAGCGCGCCGGCCACGCCGTCACCGGCTGCGATGTCTCGGCCGATGCCGTGGCGCGCTTCGTGAAGGACGGCGGTGCGGGCGCGAAGACGCCGGCTGAAGCGGCGGAGGGGGCCGATATCGTTGTCAGCGTGGTCGTCAACGCCGCGCAGACCGAAACGATTCTGTTCGGCAAGGACGGTGTCGCCGGGACCCTGCCGAAGGACAGCGTTTTCATGTCTTCCGCGACGATGGACCCGGATGTGGCGCGGCGTCTCGCCAAGCAATTGGAAGAGACCGGGCGGCATTATTTGGATGCACCGATTTCCGGCGGCGCGCAGCGCGCCGCGCAGGGCGAGCTGACGATCCTCGCCTCCGGCAGCCCCGCTGCGTTCGCGAAGGCCCGACCCGCGCTCGATGCCATGGCTGCAAAGCTCTACGAGCTCGGCGATGCCGCCGGCCAAGGCGCCGCCTTCAAGATGATCAACCAGCTGCTCGCCGGCGTCCACATCGCCGCCGCCTCGGAGGCGATCGCGTTTGCGGCCAAGCAGGGCCTCGACATCCGCAAGGTCTACGAGGTTATCACGGCCTCTGCCGGCAATTCCTGGATGTTCGAGAACCGCATGCCGCACGTCCTCGACGGCGATTACACGCCGCGCAGCGCGGTGGAAATCTTCGTCAAGGACCTCGGCATCATCCAGGACATGGCGCGCAGCGCGAGATTCCCGGTGCCGGTCTCCGCCGCTGCGCTCCAGATGTTCCTGATGACATCAGCCGCCGGCATGGGGCGCGACGACGACGCCTCGGTGGCGCGGATGTATGCGCAGGTCACCGGCGTCAAGCTGCCGGGCGACAAGTAAGGAAGAGGATTTTAATGCCCCGTTTTGCCGCCAATCTCTCGATGATGTTCACCGAGGTGCCGTTCCTCGATCGCTTCGATGCCGCTGCGCAAGCCGGCTTCACCGCGGTGGAGTTTCTCTTTCCCTATGAACACCCTGCCGAGGCGGTCGGCGAGCGCCTCAAGCGCAACGGGCTGACCCAGGCGCTGTTCAACCTGCCTCCGGGCGACTGGAACGCCGGCGAGAAGGGGTTTGCCGCGCTCCCCTCGCGCTTCTCCGAACTCAAGGCGGGCCTGGAGACGGCGCTCCCTTACGCCAAGGCGACCGGCGTCAAACGGCTGCATTTGATGGCCGGCATCGCCAATCGCGGCGAACGCGTCGCGATCGAGGCGTTCTACAAATCGGTGGCATGGGCTGCGGAGTTCTTCGCCCCGCACGGCATCGACATCGTGCTCGAGCCGATCAATGCGCGCAACGTGCCCGGCTACTTCCTCAACGATTTCGGCTTCGCACGCGATCTGATCCAGGAGCTGAGGCTTCCGAACCTGAAGCTGCAGTTCGACATCTATCACTGCCAGATCATTCATGGCGACGTCACCATGCGGCTGCGCGAGATGATGCCGATCATCGGCCATATCCAGATCGCCAGCATCCCCTCGCGCAACGAGCCCGACGGCGAGGAGCTGAACTATCCGTTCCTGTTCGAAGAACTCGACCGGCTCGGCTATGCCGGCTTCGTCGGCTGTGAATACAATCCGAGGGGCAAGACAACCGACGGTCTTGCCTGGTTCAAGCCCTACGCTGGAGTGAAGCCGTGACACTTGCAGCGAAAATCTCTCTGGGCTGCATCGCCGACGACTACACCGGTGCCTCCGATCTCGCCAACACGCTGACGCGCGCGGGCCTGCGCACCGTGCAGACCATCGGCGTGCCCGCGGACGATCTCGCACTGCCCGAGGTCGATGCCGTCGTGGTGTCGCTGAAGAGCCGCTCGATCGAGGCCGGCCTTGCGGTATCGCGTTCGCGCGCGGCCGATCAATGGCTGCGCGGCCGCGGTGCCGGCCATGTGCTGTTCAAGATCTGCTCGACCTTCGATTCCACTGATGCCGGCAATATCGGCCCCGTGATGGACGCGTTGCGCGCCGACGCCGGCGACGGCGCCGTGCTGGTGACACCGGCGTTCCCGGAGACCGGCCGCACCGTTTACCAGGGCAACCTGTTCGTCGGCGCGGTGCCGCTGAACGAGAGCCCGCTGAAGGACCATCCGCTCAACCCGATGCATGATTCCAATCTGGTGCGCGTGCTGGCGCGCCAGAGCCGGACGCAGATCGGTCTCGTCGATCTCGCCACCGTCACGCGCGGCGCGGATGCCGTGCGGGTGCGGCTGGCCGAGCTGGTGGCCAAGGGCATCGGCGCCGCCATCGTCGACGCGGTCTTCGACCGGGACCTCGAGACCATCGGCCTCGTCGCCGCCGAGCACCGCCTGTCGGTCGGCGCCTCCGGCATCGGCCTCGGTCTCGCGCGCGCCCTGGTGTCGACGGGTAAAGTCAAATTAGCCAGGGCGGACGGCGAGACCGGCACGGCCGTCGGCGGACCGGCGGCCTGCCTCGCCGGGAGCTGTTCCCAGGCGACGCTTCAGCAGATCGCCAATGCCGAACGGGTCATGCCGGTGCTCCACCTCGATCCGGACAGTATCATTACGGGGGGCGGCGAAGCCCAGCGCGCGCTGGATTGGGCGAGGCCGCGGCTTGCGGAGGGCCCGGTGCTGATCGCCTCAAGCGCGACACCCGACCAGGTTGCCGCGTTGCAGGCGCGGCACGGCCGCGACGCGGCCGGTCACGCGATCGAGCAGGCCATGGCCGATATTGCAGAAAACCTCGTCAAATCAGGCGTCCGGCGGCTGGTCGTCGCCGGCGGGGAGACGTCCGGGGCGGTGGTCGATCGGCTGAAGATTCCCGGATTTCTCGTCGGGGTCGAGATCGCGGCAGGCGTTCCGGTGCTTCATTCGGTCGGCGGCACGGCCGACATGCTGCTCGCTCTGAAGTCGGGAAACTTTGGCGGCGCCGAGTTCTTCGCCGACGCGCTTAGGCTCATGCGCTGAGCGCAGAGCCTTTTTAGCGGCCTGTTCATCTCTTTGAGGCTCCGTACTCGTACGGAGTCGTAGTTAACATCTGCGCAGGTGCTCTGGTGTTGGATGTTGGTGCTGCTCCTTTTGGTTGATTCGTAAAGCTTCCGGACGCGCACCGCG
This sequence comes from Bradyrhizobium sp. SZCCT0148, assembly GCF_018129985.1. Classification (GTDB taxonomy): domain Bacteria; phylum Pseudomonadota; class Alphaproteobacteria; order Rhizobiales; family Xanthobacteraceae; genus Bradyrhizobium; species Bradyrhizobium japonicum_H. The sequence goes on along the minus strand of NZ_JAFCKT010000006.1, from coordinate 3,717 downwards.
CCACCACAAAGAGACTCATTATGCTCGCCACTATCTCCATCCGCACCAAAATCATCAGTGTCGTGGCGTTCCTGCTGGTCGCGATGGCCGGCATGGGCTTGCTGGCCGTCACGAAGATGCGGTCGATGAACGCCAACACCGTCGATATCACCACGAACTGGATGCCGAGCGTGCGGGTGCTGGGCGATCTGCGGGCTGGCGTGATTACCTACCGCAACGTGATCCGAGAGCACATGCTGGCCGAAACGCTCGAGGATAAGCTCACGAATGAGAAGACGCTGGCAACCGTGGTCGAGGCCAATACCAAGTTCCGTCAGAAATATGAGCCCATGATCACGTCCCCCGAGGAACGTGCGCTGTACAAGGAGTGGTCTCAAGTCTGGGAGGAGTACAAGCGAGGGACTCAGGAAGTGATGGCATTGTCGCGCAGGGACGCGGGCAAGGTTCCTCACGACGCTCATGAACTCAACATCAAGGTCAACAAGATTGGGCTCAAGGCCGACGAGATCCTGAACAAGGACATCGAGCTCAACACCAAGGGCAGCGAGCAGGCCGCCCAGGATGCCGCCGACAGTTACTCCTATGCTTTCATGCTGGTGTCGGTCATTCTCGGCGCTGCCGTCATCATCGGCATCGGCGTCGGCTTCTATCTGGTCCAGGACGTCTCGAAGGGCATCAACTCGATCATCGAGCCGATGCAGGCGCTGGGCAAGGGCGAGCTCTCCGCCGAGGTCCCGCACCGGGGCGAGAAGACCGAGATCGGCGCGATGGCCGACGTGCTGCAGATCTTCAAGGAGGCTCTGATCGCCAAGAAGGCCGTCGACGAGGCCGCGGCCGCCGATGCCGAAGCCAAGATCGAGCGCGGCCGCCGCGTCGACAACATCACCCGCGAATTCGAAACCATGATCGGCGAGATCGTCCAGACCGTGTCGTCGGCCTCGACCCAGTTGGAAGCCTCGGCGTCCACGCTGACATCCACCGCCGACCGTTCCCAGAGGCTGGCGACCACCGTTGCCAGCGCCTCGGAAGAAGCCTCGACCAATGTGCAGTCGGTCGCCTCGGCGACCGAGGAGATGGCCTCGTCGGTCGGCGAGATCAGCCGCCAGGTTCAGGAATCGGCGCGGATGGCGGGCGATGCCGTCGGCCAGGCCCGCGCCACCACCGAGCGCGTCAGCGAGCTGTCCAAGGCGGCGTCCCGCATCGGCGACGTCGTCGAACTGATCAACACCATCGCCGGGCAGACGAACCTGCTGGCGCTGAATGCGACCATCGAAGCGGCACGTGCGGGTGAAGCCGGCCGCGGCTTCGCGGTCGTCGCCTCCGAGGTGAAGGCGCTCGCCGAGCAGACCGCCAAGGCGACCGGCGAGATCGGCCAGCAGATCTCCGGCATCCAGGCGGCGACCAATGACTCCGTTGGCGCCATCAAGGAGATTTCCTCGACCATCGAGCGTCTCTCGGAGATATCGTCGGCGATTGCAGCCGCGGTGGAAGAGCAGGGCGCAGCGACGCAGGAGATCGCCCGCAACGTCCAGCAGGCCGCGCAGGGCACCCAGCAGGTCTCCTCGAACATCACCGATGTGCAGCGCGGTGCGACCGAGACCGGCTCGGCCTCCTCGCAGGTGCTGTCGGCGGCGCAAATGCTGTCGAACGACTCCGGCCGGCTGAAGAACGAGGTCAGCAAGTTCCTGACCAACGTCCGCGCGGCATAGAGGCAAGCGCGCGTTCTTCCGTCGATCGAGAGCGGCGCTGTGCGCCGCTCTTTTTTTTCGGGCGTCTGCCAAAGGGCGGAACTGCTTCGCTCTACCGGGCACTGCCGGCCGCACTGCCGACGAGAGGCAATTGCGGCCCTATACCACGAGACGCTTCTCCACTCGCGTGCGTGACTATGCCCGCAAAAGTCCGGGCCATTATATGATGCTGGCTCAGTAGGACTACGCAGTTCCGTTAAGGGGAACGATCTCGCGGACGGTATAATCTTCAAGGCAGAACTTGCCGAGTTAAACGGCTTCCCCGCCCGACGAGCATTTCAACCGGAATTACTGAGGAAATTTGATGTCTTGGATCAACAACGTCCGCATTTCTATGAAGGTTTCTGCAGTGTTTGCGGCGATCTGTCTCGTCGTTGCCGGCAGCACTGCTGCGATTTACAATTCGCTGAGCGTGATGAACTCCACGTCGAAGATGACGGTGCATACCTATCAGGTGCTGGAGCAGCTTTCCGATCTCGTCGGGGCCATGGTCAATTCGGAGACGGGTGTGCGCGGCTACCTCGTTTCCGCGGACAGCGCCTTCCTCGGACCTTTCGAATCCGGTCAGAAGCAGTTTCAAACGGCCGCGGCAAAGATCGGCAGTCTGACATCGGATAACGCAAACCAGCAGAAGCGTCTCGAGCGCGTCAAGGCGTTCGCCAGCGACTGGACGGCCAATGTCGCGCAGCGCGAAATCGCGCTGATGAAGGATCCAGCAACGCAGTCCAAGGCCCGGGAGCTCGAGGCATCCGGCGCCGGCAAGAAGTCCATGGATGGATTGCGCGCCGTCGTGCAGGAGATGGATGCGGAAGAGCGCTCGCTGCTGACGACGCGTGCCGTGGCTTCCGACGCCGCATCGGCCAACGCGACGATGGCCATGTTGGCTGGCGGTATCGTCACCCTGCTGCTCTCGCTGACCGGCGCCTTTGGCGTCGCTGTCGTGGTCACCCGGCCGATCCAGCGCATCACGACCGAGATGGGCGTCCTCGCCAAGGGCGATACGACCGTGGCGATATCGTCCACCGAACGGAAGGACGAAATCGGTCAGATGGCCAATGCCGTCCAGATCTTCAAGACCAATGCGATCGAAGTGGAACGCCTGAAGGCGGAACAGGGCGAAGTCGAGCGTCGCAACGCAGAGCAGCGCAAGGCGGACATGCTGAGGCTTGCCGACGATTTCGAGGGAGCCGTGGGTGAGATCATCGGCACGGTGTCCTCCGCCTCGACCCAGCTGGAGGCATCGGCCACCACCCTGACAGGAACGGCCGAACGCTCCCAGAGGCTGGCCACCACCGTGGCCGGCGCTTCGGAAGAAGCCTCGACCAACGTGCAGTCGGTCGCCTCGGCGACCGAGGAGATGGCCTCGTCGGTCGGCGAGATCAGCCGCCAGGTACAGGAATCGGCGCGGATGGCGGGCGATGCCGTCGGCCAGGCCCGCGCTACCACCGAGCGCGTCAGCGAGCTGTCCAAGGCGGCGTCCCGCATCGGCGACGTCGTCGAACTGATCAACACCATCGCCGGCCAGACCAACCTGCTGGCGCTGAATGCGACCATCGAAGCGGCACGTGCGGGTGAAGCCGGCCGCGGCTTCGCGGTCGTCGCCTCCGAGGTGAAGGCGCTCGCCGAGCAGACCGCCAAGGCGACCGGCGAGATTGGCCAGCAGATCTCCGGCATCCAGGCGGCGACCAATGACTCCGTTGGCGCCATCAAGGAGATCTCCTCGACAATCGAGCGTCTCTCGGAGATATCGTCGGCAATTGCAGCCGCGGTGGAAGAGCAGGGCGCAGCGACGCAGGAGATCGCCCGCAACGTCCAGCAGGCCGCGCAGGGCACCCAGCAGGTCTCCTCGAACATCACCGATGTGCAGCGCGGTGCGACCGAGACCGGCTCGGCCTCCTCGCAGGTGCTGTCGGCGGCGCAAATGCTGTCGAACGACTCCGGCCGGCTGAAGAACGAGGTCAGCAAGTTC
>NZ_JAFCKT010000005.1 GCF_018129985.1 Bradyrhizobium sp. SZCCT0148 | reverse complement strand
CGCACGTGGCCTCGGGCTCACAGGGACTACCCGCCCTGCCCGCGCCTCTCGTGCCGACGCTGCCGCGTCCACCGCAAGCCCGGCTCGCGAACGTGACGACTTCACGTCGCCCCTCTTGGGTGAGCCGGGATGGGCGACACATACGCCGAAACCGAATTTCGGTAAAGTGGAATATTTTCGCGCTTGCGGATTGACAGAGGCCGACACAGGCGCGGCCCGCAGCCAAGTTGAGAGGAGCGAACCCGGAGAGCGGTGCAGCCGGCCCGAAGGCCCCGGATGTCGCTGCGCCCATCCGGGCGCTACGGCGCTACAAGCTTCGCCCTACCCCGCGCGGCGGGCGCGGGCCCGGCTTTCCCAGCGGGTCAGCATCTGGCCGAGCTCGCCGGTGACCGCTGGGGTCGCGCTCGCGATCTCGTTGGTGTTCGCGGGCGCATTGGCGGTGAGCCAATCCGGCTCGCTATATTCGCGCCAGCGGCGCGCTTCCGCGCGTCGTTTGCTGGAGATGCGATCACGCGTGAAATAGCCGGCTGCGAACGCGATCCCAAGCAATACGATCAATACGATGACGCCACTCACATTCAACTCCGTGCATCTGCCCGGCCGGTTCTTGCGTGGCAATCCGCGCAAAATCATGGCTTCGACACGGCTTTTTCTCCAACGCATTCGAATATGACGACATTGCGGCTCACAACCGCACGGAAGAATTCTATTCCTCTCGCAACCGGCGGCGGACCGCATTAACCTCGGCTTCCGCTCGGCCGGATCAACCGGTCAGCGAACATCATTGGGAGGACGCGATGACACGCCAGGAGACGGGGGAGCCCGCGGCTCGTGACCACATGCAGCGTGAGCAGGATGCTGCGCTTTCACGACGAACACTTGTGCGGGGGCTTGCGTTCGGCGCCGTCGCCACCGTGACCGGGGCCAGCCCCGCGCTGGCCCAGACCGGGCCCGCCGCACCGCCGACCACCATCACCACCCCGCCGCGCGATTTCGGCCCCCGGGGCGCGCCGACCACTTATTTCTGGGATCCCGACATCATCGCAGTCGATCCCTCCTTCAACGATCTCGCGCAGCCCAACACCGCGATCACGCGTCTCTACACCGGCGTGCTGTGGGCCGAGGGCCCGGCCTGGAGCGCGCAAGGACGGTATCTGTTGTGGAGCGACATCCCCAACAACCGGCAGATGCGCTGGAGCGAGGACGACGGCCGCGTCAGCGTGTTTCGCACGCCCTCCAACAATTCCAACGGCAACTCCTTCGACTTCCAGGGCCGCCAGCTTTCCTGCGAGCATCTGACCCGCCGGGTGACGCGTTACGAACATGACGGCACCGCCACCGTGCTCGCCGACTCCTATCAGGGCAAGAAGCTGAACTCGCCGAACGACGTGGTCGCGCATCCCGACGGCAGCTACTGGTTCACCGATCCGCCCTATGGCGGTCAGCTCTACGAAGGCGAACCCGATGTGGCGGGCGGACCGAGCAATGCGGGCGGCAAGCTCAATCCGCGGATCGGACAGCCCGCAGGCTTCGTCCCCGGCAAGCGCGAATTGCCGACCAATTGCTATCGCATCGATCCCTCGGGCCGCATCGATCTCGTCGTGACCGAGGAGCAGGTGCCGGACCCGAACGGCCTGTGCTTCTCGCCCGACTACAAGAAGCTCTACGTCGCCTCGACCGGCAAGGGACCGGGCGACACAGGCCCGGGCGGCAAAGGCGATATCTTCGTGTTCGACGTCGGCGCCGACAACAAGCTGTCCAACGGCAAGCGGTTCAGCGACTGCGTGATCGACGGCGTCAAGTGCGGACCCGATGGCCTGCGCTGCGACGTCAACGGCAATGTCTGGGCCTCCAGCAATGCCGGGCGCGCGGTCGGCTATAGCGGCGTGACGGTGTGGTCGCCGGAAGGCAAGCTGCTCGGCCGCATCCGCCTGCCGGAGGTTTGCGGCAACATCACCTTCGGCGGCCCCAAGCGCAACCGCCTGTTCATGGCCGCGAGCCAGTCGCTCTATGCGGTGTTCACGGCAACGCAAGGCGCAGGACCGGGCTGAGGCGAGGCAAGTACGGACCTGCAAATACGGGCTTGGCGCCGGCGCGAACCGCCGGCGCCAAGTCCTCTGCAATCTCCCGGCCCGGCACCTCTGCAAGGCCCATCGTCTTGTGTGGATTGCACCGGCCCGCTGGCCTCAAAGGACCCATCCTGCGATCCTGTCGTTGTTCCCCCAGGGGGGCCGGAGGAGGCGAGATGGACGATCGACCAGGACGGCCCGACAGCCCGATGGAGGACGACGGCTTCGTGCGGGTGCGCGGGGCTCGCGAGCACAATCTCAGGAACGTCGACGTCAAGATCCCGCGCAACGCCCTCGTCGTGTTCACGGGCGTTTCGGGCTCCGGAAAGTCCTCGCTCGCCTTTGGAACGATCTACGCCGAGGCGCAGCGGCGCTACCTGGAGTCGGTGTCGCCCTATGCGCGGCGGCTGTTCCACCAGATGCAGATCCCCGAGGTCGACGATATCGAGGGCCTGCCGCCCGCGGTCGCGCTCCAGCAGCAGCGCGGCTCGCCGACGACGCGGTCGTCGGTCGGCAGCGTCACCACGATCTCGAACCTGCTCAGGATGCTCTATTCGCGCGCCGGCGATTACCCGCGGGGGCAGCCGATGCTCTATGCGGAATCGTTCTCGCCGAATACGCCCGAGGGCGCCTGCCCGACCTGCCACGGCATCGGCCGGATGCTCGACGTCACCGAGAAATCGATGGTGCCCGACGACACCAAGACGATTCGCGAGCGCGCCGTCGCGGCCTGGCCGAGCGCCTGGCAAGGACAGAACCTCCGGGACATCCTGACAACGCTCGGCTACGACGTCGACAAGCCCTGGCGGGAGCTGCCGAAGAAGGACCGCGACTGGATCCTGTTCACGGATGAGCAGCCGACCGTGCCGGTCTATGCCGGTTATGACGCCGCCGAGGTCAAGCGCGCCCTGCGCCGCAAGGAAGAGCCGAGCTATCAGGGCACCTTCACCGGCGCCAGGCGCTACGTGATGCAGACCTACGCCAAGTCCGAGAGTGCGATGATGAAGCGCCGGGTCGCGCAATTCCTGATCACGCGGGACTGCCCGACCTGCCATGGCACAAGGCTGAAGCCCGAGGCGCTCAAGGTGAAGTTCGCCGGGCACAACATCGCCGAAATATCTCACCTGCCGCTGAAGCGGTTGCACGAAGTGATCAGGCCGTTTGCGAGACCTTCAGCGGACAAATCGGAGAAGACCGTCGTCGCGATGCGCATCTGCGAGGATCTGTCGGCGCGCCTTGCCGTCCTGCTCGACCTCGGCCTCGGCTATCTCGCCTGCGAGCGCAGCACGCCGACGCTGTCGCCGGGCGAGCTGCAGCGCCTGCGTCTGGCGACGCAGGTCCGCTCCAATCTGTTCGGCGTCGTCTACGTGCTCGACGAGCCCTCCGCAGGTCTGCACCCGGCCGACACCGAGGCGCTGCTGCGGGCGCTGGACCGGCTGAAGCACGCCGGCAATTCCATCCTCGTGGTCGAGCACGAGATCGAGGTGATCAGACACGCCGATTGGCTGGTGGATGTCGGGCCCGACGCTGGCGAAAGCGGCGGCCTGATCCTCTACAGCGGGCCGCCGGCGGGACTCGGCGACGTCGAGCAATCGCACACCGCGCATTACCTCGCACGTCCGCGCAAGAAGCTGCCGACGCAGCGCCGTGAACCGAAGGGACATTTGAAGCTCAGAGGCGTGACCCGCAACAATCTGCGTGGCCTCGACGTCGACATTCCGCTGGGCGTCATCGCCGGCATCACCGGCGTGTCGGGCTCCGGCAAGTCGAGCCTGATCAGCCAATTCCTCGTCGAGACCGCGGCCGCGCATCTCGGCCATACGCTCGCCACCGACACGGACGACGACAGCCTCGCTCCGACGGTCGAGACGCTTGGCGGCAAGATCGTTGCCGGACTCGACCAGATCAATCGTCTGGTCGTCGTCGACCAGAAGCCGATCGGCCGTACGCCGCGCTCCAACCTTGCGACCTATACCGGCCTGTTCGACCATGTCCGGAAACTGTTCGCGGCAACGCCTCAGGCCAAGTCGCGACGCTACGACGCCGGGCGCTTCTCGTTCAATGTTGCGAAGGGACGCTGCGCGACCTGCAATGGCGAAGGCTTCGTCTGCGTCGAGTTGCTGTTCCTGCCCAGCGTCTACGCGCCCTGCCCGACCTGCAAGGGCGCGCGCTACAACGACAAGACGCTCGAGGTGAAGATCCGCGGCAAATCCATCGCGGACGTGCTGGCGATGCGCGTGGATGAGGCCTTCGACTTCTTCCGCGACGATGCCACGCTGAACCGGTCGCTGTCGGTCGTCCGCGAGGTCGGTCTCGGCTATATCCGCCTCGGCCAGTCCGCGACCGAACTGTCCGGCGGCGAGGCCCAGCGGATCAAGCTGGCGACCGAGCTGATGCGCCCGCAACGCGGCCACACGCTCTATGTGCTTGACGAGCCCACCACCGGCTTGCACCCGCGCGACGTCGAGCGGCTGATCGCCCAGCTCGATCGGATCGTCGACGCCGGCAACAGCGTGATCGTGGTCGAGCACGACATGGACGTCGTGGCCCACAGCGACTGGATCATCGATCTTGGCCCCGGCGCCGGTGACGAGGGCGGCCGTGTCGTGACATCGGGGACGCCGGGCGAGGTCGCCAAGAGCAGCGCGACGGCCGGCAGCAAGACGGCGCCTTATCTGGCGCGACGCTTGTCGCAGTAGCGCTGCGATCTCGCCGGGCCTCTCCGCATTTCGCAATTGCGTTCTGCGGCGCACCCGACTTTCGCGATGTTGACTTTCCGCGGTCCCCCTCCCCATACTTCGCAAAAAAATAACAACCAGTCACAAGACGGTTTTGAGGGAGGATAGGATGCCGACTTCACGCAGGCAGCTGCTGAAGGGTACGGCGGCTGCCGCCGCCACGCTCAGCCTCGATTGGACCAGGGCCCAGGCGCAGGCCGAGAATTTGCGCATCGGCCTGATCTACGACCTCACCGGTCCCTTTGCCGCCGGCGGCTCGGTTGCCTCCTCGGTCGGCGCGCAGATCGCCATCGACCTCGTCAACGAGAAGGGCGGCATCGGCGGCAAGACCAAGATCGTACCCGTCGCGGCGGACTCCCAGAGCAAGGCCGATGTTGCCATCAACGAAGCCGAGCGCCTGATCAGCCAGGAAAAGATCGACATCATCAACGGCGTCTATTCCAGCGCGCATGCGGTGCCGATGGCGGCGAAGGTCGAGCAGCAGAAGAAGATCCTCTGGATCACGACCGCGGTCTCGACCGCCGTGTTCAAGGACAAGAACCTGCAATACGTGTTTCGCGCGCAGATCCATTCCGACCAGTATGGCCAGGCCTTCGCCGGCTTCATCGCCGAGCATGCGCAGGGCAAGCTCGGCATGGACGCAAAGGACGTCAAGGTGGCGCTGATCCACGAGGACGGCCCGTATGGTGTCGGCGTCGCCGCAGCGGACGAAGCCTATGCCAAGCAGGCCGGGATCCAGGTTGTTCTGCGCGAAGGCTATTCGGCATCCGCGCCCGATCTTTCGGTGCTCGTCACCAAGCTCAAGCGCGCCAAGGCGGACGTGATCTCACATGCCGGATACAACCCCGACATCACCCTGTTCCTGCGTCAGGCTCGCGAGAGCGGATTGCGCTTCAAGATGTTGTTCGGCGCCGGTGCGGGCTACAGCCAGCTCGATAAGCTGCGCGCAACCTTCGGTCCCGACATCGACAATTTCTGCAACATCGATCCGGTGCCGGCACAGCTGCTCGATCCCGCCAAGCTCGCGCCGGGCATGGGCGATCTGATCAAGACCATGGTCTCGCGCTACCAGACCAAGACCGGCGCCACCGACGTGCCGCCGCACTGCTCGATGGGCTTCAACCAGACCTGGGTGCTGCTCAACAACGTGCTGCCGGTGGCCAAGGAGAAGTACGGCAGCTTCGAGCCGGAGGCGATCCGCAAGGCCGCGCTCGACGTCGATATACCCGCCGGCGGCACCATCCAGGGCTACGGCGTGAAATTCTTTCCGCCGGGCACGCCGCTGTCCGGTCAGAACGAACGCTCGACGCCGGTGGTGATGCAGAACGCCGGCGAGCACATTTCGGTGGTGTGGCCGACCAACATCAAGACACGGGACCCGGTGTTTCCGCTGCCGAAGGGCTCGACCTACGGGGCGTAGGCAACGACGGAGCACCCTCTCCCCTTGCGGGAGAGGGTGGCTTCGCAAAGCGAAGCCGGGTGATGGGTTCTGTCCGCGAGTCCAACCCTTAGCGAGCGCACGGAGAAAAAACCCTCAGCCGGCGCTTCGCGCTACCTTCTCCCACAAGGGGAGAACGATGGTAGCGTGCCTGTGTCTCGTCAGCGGTCCTACAACACCACCCGTCGCCCCTCCTCCGCCGCCCAATACCCCGCGTAGTTCACCTTGATCGTTTCATAGGCGAGCGCGAGGTCGGACAGCGGCTGCCGGCCCGTCGCCACGCATTCCATGAAGTCCTGGATCTCCTGGAGATAGCCGCGCGTCCATTCCTCCTCCAGGCAGACATACTGCCAGCCGGTTTTGCGGTCGACCTTCTCGGTGATGTAGACGGAAGCGAGCTTCTCTTCGGAGGTCTGGTAGCTCATCAGATGATTGTTCGGCGTGATGTTGGCGAACAGCGAGCCACCGGACGTATAGGTCTCGACCAGATTGCGTACGCCGCCCATGATCATGTCGCCGGAGAACACGGTGGCCTTGGTGCCGTCGGAGAAGGTGACCGTGAGCGTGCCCCAATCCTCGACGTCGAGCGGGTTGGCCTTGATGTAGCTGCGCTCCTCGGGCCTGAGCGCGGCGGTGACGTTGCCGACATCGCCGGTGACGCTGACGACACCGATGTTCTCGCCGCGCGCCTTCGCCTCCACCTGCTTCAGGTACAGCACCGCCGAGAGCGGATGGCAGCCCATGCGGATCAGCGAGCCGCCACCGGTCATCGCCCATTGCGCGGCGTGGGCCGCGTGCGAGCCGGAATGGCTTTCCTCGCCCTTCATGAACAGGATCTTGTCCTTCGTCGCCCTGATGATCTCCGCGGTCTTGGTCACCGCGGGCGCGTAGATCCAGTCCTCGGCATACATGAAGAGCTTTCCGGTGCGCTCGATCGCGGCGCGCGTCCTGTCCATCTCCTCGATCACGCGCTGGTACATCAGCGCCTTCGGCACGTGCTTGCCGATCGGCTGCGAGTCGCCGTCGCGGCCGAAATAGCCGGCGAACGGCTTTTCGCAGATCACGTGCTTGCCGGCCTGCATGGCACCGACGATCATTTCGGCATGGAGATTGGGCGGGGTGCAGATGTCGACGACGTCGATAGCTGCGTCCGCGACCAGTTCAGAGAAGCTGCGATAGACCCGCGGGATGCGGTGGCGGCCCGCGAATTCGACGACATGGTCGCCACGGGCAGCCACCGCCGCGACCTCGACGTCCACGCCGTAGACGCGCCGGAACGCATACATGTGCAGCTCCGATACGAAGCCGCAGCCGACGAGCCCAACCCTTATCCCTGCCATAGCGCCCCCATGCTTTGGGCGGCACTATAGCGCCCGCGACGGCTTATTCCACGGAGACCCGCACCACGCCGGCGCTCATCATGCCGAGCGCGCGGGCGGCCGGCACCGAGAGATCGACGATGCGGCCGCGGATGAAGGGGCCGCGATCGTTGACGCGGCATTGGATCGTGCGGCCGCTGTAGGACACCTTGAGCACGCTGCCGAACGGGCGGGTCCGGTGCGCGCAGGTCAGTTCGCCCTTGGCGGCCTTTGCGTAGCTGTAATAGGAGGCGAGCCCGCTTTCGGCTCGGGCGGCGGACAAGGCAGAAAATGAAAAACAGGCCAATGAATTAGCGTCGTCTGCGCTCGCACGGCACCGCTCCCGATTGCCTGCCCAGCGCTGCAAACGTCGCTTATTCCATTGAGTTCCATGTCCACTGCCGCGCAACGCCCGGCGGGACCACATTGTTAATTGCGTGAGAGGGCAGCATTCACGCGTCGATACCTCGCGCCCGTCTGCACGCCGCCACATCGCGCGAAGGTGCGCGCAAACGCTCATCGTTTGCGCGCATGCTCGAGCCGGTCCTCACCAATATCCGCGGTAATAGTGGCGGTGATAGACCCGGTACGGCCGGTAGTAACCGTAGCCATAGCCGTAGTACGGACGGTAGGGCCGGTAATAGCGCGGATAGGCCGGCGCGTATCCGTAGCCGCCGTAATAGGCCGGGGCGTAACCGTAGCCATAACCCGGATAGCCATAGCCGCCATAATACGGGCCGCCGCCGTAATAGCCGTAGCCATAAGGCGCGCCGCTGGCGATGGCGCCGCCGATGATCGCACCGGCGAGGAGGCCGCCTGCGCCCAATCCCCAGCCACGACCGCGCCAATGAACTTGCGCGACGTCGTCACCGACCGCGGCCTTCATGGTCGCGACGTTGGTCGGCAGCGGGGCCGCCGCCGCCTGTTGAATTTGCCCGGCGATGACCACGCCGGCGACCGAACAGGCAATTGCCGTTTTCCAGATCCTCATCGACTTGCTCCCTGTCTGACGTTTCGCTTTGAAAAGGATCGCAGCAGCATGATCGGGCATCTTTGCGCCAAGTCAAAGTCCGGATTTTCAAAGCGGATTTGCGTGCGGCGCACAAGTCCCTCCATGCTCCTGCCAAGCGGCTGCCGACCTGCGAGGCGGACCTACGCGCTGCTCTGCCCGACGTGACGCCGGCCGATGCCGGAGCCCTGCGGCCGACGCAAAGCATTAAGCTTCCCGCCTTCGCAACCAACAACCTACTTCACGATTGACTATTCGTATCGTTACTATCGGTTCCACGGGAGCGAGGTTTCTCGCGACGAATAGCCTCGGTCTGCGCCGAGCGTGTTGGAGGATGACATGAGTGCCGCGAGACCCGAGCCGCTTGCCCGTCAGGCGCTGGCCTTCGTTCTGGCCGGCGGACGTGGCAGCCGGCTCCTGGAGCTGACCGACCGCCGCGCCAAGCCGGCCGTCTATTTCGGCGGCAAGTCCCGCATCATCGATTTCGCGCTGTCCAATGCCGTCAATTCTGGCATCCGCCGCATTGCTGTTGCGACCCAGTACAAGGCGCACAGCCTGATCCGGCATCTTCAGATGGGCTGGAACTTTTTCCGCCCCGAACGCAACGAGAGCTTTGACATCCTGCCTGCGAGCCAGCGCGTCTCCGAGAACATGTGGTATGTCGGCACGGCGGACGCGGTCTACCAGAACATCGACATCATCGAAGCGCACGCCTGCCGTTTCATCGTCGTGCTGGCCGGCGACCATATCTATAAAATGGACTACGAGGTGATGCTCCGCCAGCACGTCGAGAGCGGCGCCGACGTCACCGTCGGTTGCCTGGAGATGCCCCGGGCGGAGTCTTCCGGCTTCGGCATCATGCATATCGACGAGAACGGCTGGATCCAGGAATTCCTGGAGAAGCCGAAGGACCCGCCGCCGATGCCGGGCAAGCCGGACGTCTCGCTCGCCAGCATGGGCATCTACGTCTTCGACGCGAAGCTCTTGTTCGATGAGCTCAAGCGCGACGCCGAAGACCCGAACTCGAACCACGATTTCGGCAAGGACATCATTCCCTACCTCGTCAAGAATGGCCGTGCGATGGCGCACCAGTTCTCAACCTCGTGTGTCCGTTCCGGCACCGAAGAACGCGCCTATTGGCGCGATGTCGGCACCGTCGATGCCTATTGGGCTGCCAATATCGACCTCACCGACGTCGTGCCCGAACTCGACCTGTTCGACAGCTCCTGGCCGATCTGGTCCTATGCGGAGATCACTCCGCCGGCGAAATTCGTCCATGACGAGGAGAGCCGGCGCGGCCAGGCCGTGAGCTCGCTGGTCTCGGGCGGCTGCATCATATCCGGCGCTTCGCTGCGCCGGTCGCTGCTGTTTACCGGCGTGCGCATCAACTCCTACGCCAATGTCGAGAACGCCGTGATCATGCCTTATGTGAACGTCAACCGCGGCGCGCGGCTGAAGAACGTCGTGATCGACCGCGGCGTCGAAATTCCGGAGGGACTCGTGATCGGCGAGGATCCCGAACTCGACGCAAAGCGCTTCCGCACCACCGAGCAGGGGATTTCGCTCGTCACCCAGCCGATGATCGACAGGCTCAATGCATGACGCCTGTTCGCGTCCTCGCGGTCGCTTCTGAAGTCTATCCCATCATCAAGACCGGCGGCCTCGCGGATGTCGCCGGCGCGTTGCCGATCGCGCTGAGGGCGCATGGCGTCGAGATGCGCACCTTGATGCCGGGCTATCCCGACGTGATGCGGCTGGTATCGAACGTAGAGCAAATCCGGAGCTGGCCGGATTATTTCGGCGGGCCGGGGCGGTTGCTTGCGGGCTCCCATGACGGGCTCGATCTGTTCGTGCTCGACGTGCCGCATCTCTATGCGCGGCCGGGCAACCCCTACGTCACCACTGAGGGTGTCGACTGGCCGGACAATGGCGTGCGCTTCGCGGCGCTGTCGCGTATCGCTGCCGATATCGGCCACGGCCTCGTTCCTGCCTTCGTGCCCGAAATCGTGCACGCCCATGACTGGCAGGCCGGGCTCGCGGCGGCCTATCTGCACTATGACAATCGTCCGCGGCCCGGCACCGTGATGACCATCCACAACATGGCCTATCAGGGCAAGTTCGCGCCCGAGCTGATCGGTGCGATCGGCCTGCCCTGGCACGCATTCAGCGTCAACGAGATCGAATATTTCGGCGGCATCAGCTTCCTGAAGGCGGGCCTGCAATTCGCCGATCGCATCACCACGGTGTCGCCGACCTACGCGCGGGAAATCCAGAGCGACGAAGGCGGCATGGGGTTCGGCGGCCTGTTGCGTACACGCGCGAACGTGCTGAGCGGCATCCTCAACGGCATCGACATCTCGGTATGGAATCCGCAGGAAGATCCGCACATCGCCTACCGCTACGGCGCCGAGGACCTGACCTTCCGGGCCGCGAACAAGGCGGTGCTGCAGCAGCAGTTCAATCTCGATTCCTCCGACGAGGCGCCGCTGCTCGGCGTCATCAGCCGGCTGTCCTGGCAGAAGGGGCTCGATCTCCTGCTCGAAGCGATTCCGATCATTCTCGCCGAAGGCATGCAGCTTGCGCTGCTCGGCAGCGGCGACCGCGATCTGCAGGACGGCTACCAGGCTGCAGCACGCGCCAATCCCGGCCGGATCGGTGTCGTGATCGGCTATGACGAGATATTGGCCCATCTGATCCAGGCCGGATCCGACGCATTGATCGTGCCGTCGCGCTTCGAGCCGTGCGGCCTCACCCAGCTCTGTGCGCTGCGTTACGGCGCCGTTCCCATCGTCTCGCGCGTCGGCGGGCTGGAGGACACCATCGTGGACATCGGAGACGCCGGCGCCTCCGGCCGCGATGCCACCGGTTTCAAGTTCGCACCCGTGACGCCGGAGGCCCTCGCCTGGACGCTGCGCAAGGCCAATACGGCCTTCCATAACAAAGCAGCCTGGCGACGCCTGCAACTGAGCGGCCTTGCAACCGACGTCTCCTGGCGCAACCGCGCCGGTGACTACGCCGCGCTGTATCGCAGCCTGATGGCGCAGCGTGCCTGAGGCATGACCGTCGTCGAATCCATGTTATAAAGCCGGCATGGACCCGTTCGTGATCAAGCTGATCGGCTTTGCCGCCGCCACCTGCACCACCGTGGCCTACGCGCCGCAAGCCATCAAGGTCTGGAAGACCCGCTCCACCGGCGACATCTCGCTCGGCATGTTCCTGGTGATGGTGCTGGGCCTCGCGCTGTGGCTGATCTACGGCCTGCTCTCGGGCGATGCGCCGCTGGTTGCCGCCAACGCCGTGACCATCGTGCTCGCGGGATGCATCCTGGTGATGAAGTTGCGATATGGGTGAGATTCCCTCGCCCCTTGTGGGACAGGGTGGCTCGCCGCGGTGCGGCGAGACGGGTGAGGTGTATCTCTCCGCAAATTTATATGAGAGTCGGACTTGCGGGGAGATATCGCTCATCCGGCGCTTCGCGCTACCTTCTCCTATACGGGCAAGAGGAAGAATCAATCATCCAAACACATACGACGCCATCGCCACGCTCGCGACCTCGTCGACGAAGACGCGCCTGCCGATATCGCTGCCGGCGGCACCGGCGGCCACCATCAGCGGCAGCAGATGGTCCTCCCGCGGATGCGCGAGCCGGGCGCTGGGCGCATTCTCCCAATCGACCAGCATCGCGTTGCGGCGGGCGGGATCGGGGTTGCTGATCGCCTCGTTCAGGTAGGCCTCGAAGTCATACGAGACCGGCTTCGACTCCGGCCGGTTGAAGCCACGCATGTTGTGATAGGTCAGCCCACTGCCGACGATCAGGATGCCTTCATCGCGGAGCGCGGCGATGGCTTCGCCGACCTTGATGTGCTCGGCCGCATCGTAAGCAGATTTCAGCGACAGCAGCACGATCGGCATGTCGGCATTGGGATACATCAGGCCGAGCGGCACGAAGGTGCCGTGATCGAAACCCTGTTTGGGATCTTCCCGGCAAGCGACACCCTCGCCCGCAAGCAGCGCCTTCACCTTCACTGCGAGCTCCGGCATGCCCGGCGCCGGATATTTGAGGTGATAGGTGTGCTCGGGAAAACCGTAATAGTCGTACACCATCGGCGGCTGCGCCGAGGTCGAGACGGTGAAGGCATCGGCCTCCCAATGGCCGGTGATGACAAGCACCGCCTTCGGCCTCTCGGGAAGCAACTGAGGCAGCCGGCCAAACTCCTGGGCGGTCTTCGCATATTGCACCCGCCGATCCTCCATGAATGGCCACGGGCCACCGCCGTGCGACAGGAAGAGGGTCGGCAATCGCGTCATCGGATTGGTCTCGTCGGACAGATGCGCGTGCCAGCGCCCGCGCGACGACCGCAAGCATAGGCAAACCGGCATGGTTAGCAAGTCGTTAACGATTTGCCGCCCAAGATCCCCGGTGTGGCCGAAGCAGTCGGCCTGAAGACAAGCGAGACGTGAGATGAGGAAGTTTGCGCTGGGGGACGTCGTCAACAGTGACAAGGGCCGCCGCGGCATTGTTCGCGCCGCCTTCAAGTCGCGGGACGGCCAGCAGTTCTACGCCGTCGAGAAGGACGGCGCGATGGACTATCTTGAGGAAAACCGGCTGACGCCGGCGCCCCGCGTCGAACTCGCCGCTTAAGTCCAACCCATTTTTGTCGCGCTAGCGCGCGAGCCGGTCGAGACGCTCCGCCAGGGGATCGTCACCGCTCGCGATGCGATCGTTCGTGATCAGCAGCAGGCGATCGCGGTTTGCGGCCGAATCCCAATGCGGCAGGTCGGGACCGTTGGGATCGCCGCGTCTGGCGAAGTTGATCCAATAGGACCGCACGCGGCTGGCGACCTCTCGATCGGCTCGCGAGAAGATGCCCGCTCCCGGCACGCCCTCCGCTCCGAAGATGAACTGCAGTTCGCGTCCGTGCCCAGCCCCGGGATTGCCGCGACGCGCCTCGGGTACATAGGCGAAGCGATAGCGAAAGGTCGCCACGCCACGTGCGGCATGCAGGCGCGCCAGCAGCCTGGCGGGCTCGGAAAACACCTTGTCGGTATAGAACCTCGTCGCAAGATCTGAAGGCTTGGCGAGATCGGGATAGAGCTGGCGCAGATCATCGCTCGTAAGGCCTGACGCTGCAAGCTCCTGCCTGGTGTCGACCTCGTCGTCGAAACCGGTCTCGTCGTCGTTCGAGCCGATCATCAGGGCAATGCGGCTTTGGTGTCCGGCCGCAAAGCCTGCAGCGATATCCTCGGTCACCAGAGCTCCATCCATCATCGGCGCGAAGCCGTGCCGCGATTGCTCCAGCAAAAGGCTTTCGGCGGCCAGCAGGCGTCGCGGTTCGGCGGCGCGCAAATCCGCCTGCGGCCCGAGCGCCGCCACGAACTGCCGACCGATCGCTTCGGCCTCCTGGGACGAGCGCAACCGCGCCCGGGCGGGGATCGATTGCAGAATGGCTTTATGGAACAGGCCGCGCGATTGCGCGGACAACATCAGAAGCGCGATCGATGTGGCGCCTGCGCCGCTGCCAAACAAGGTGACATTGTCGGGATCGCCGCCGAAGGCTGCGATGTTGTCATGAACCCAATGCAGCGCGGCGATCTGGTCCATCAGACCCCAATTGCCGGAGCCGCCGTCCGTCAGCGCGGGATCAGCGAGCCAGCCGAGCGCGCCGAGGCGATAATTTGCGGTCACCACGATGAGACCGGCCTGCGCTAGCCTGGCACCGTCGAACAGCCGCTCATTCGCCGTGCCACTGACGAAGCCGCCGCCGTGGATGAACATCATCACCGGCAGCGGCCCGTCGACGCCGAAGGGACGGAACACGTTCAGCGTCAGGCAATCCTCGCTCGCATCAGGCAATGACGGTTGAAGGCACGGCGCGCCGTACGTGTAGGCGGTGTGCATCTCCGAACTTTCCGGCGTCGGCTGCGGCGGGCGCCAGCGTAGCGTGCCGAGCGGCGGCGTGGCGTAGGCCAGTCCCTTGAACGAGGCCACCTCGCCTTCGACGGCACCGAGCATCTGTCCTTCGCGCGTCAGAGCGAATGGAAACTGTCCGACCGGCTGACCCACGGCCGAGCCGGCGCAGCACAGGACGATGAAGGCCGCAAGAAGCGCGAGCAAGGATCGCATCTTCGGAGCATCTCGATGCGCGGAAAGGTCCCGTGAGGTTAAGTCCGCAGCGCGCCGAGGGGCAAGCCTCGGCTCACACTAACCGCGCTTTGCGATAATCTCCGCCAGCGCATGCCGCGCGACGATGCCGAGTTCGCCGAGCGTTGAGTGCCCCGCTTGTGCAGCCTCAATCAGGCGCTCGGCGATGAATCTCCGGCTGTCGTGATCGCCGCCGTGCGGCAGTTGCCGGCACGTCTCCTCCAGGACGACGTCCATGTTGGCTTTGGTTCGCTCACTCAACTCTGACATGACGCCCGATCGCTACGCGTGGCTTGTAGCCGCAAGCATACACAGATGGACCGGGCATGATTACCCCGGGTCAACACGGCCATTGTGCATCGCAGTGCGTGTAGCGCTGCAACATTCAATTGGCCTTGATGCCGCCGCAAACGACCACCGAAGATTGCACTTGCTATGATGACAAGCTGAACCTGCAGCGATAGCCTGCCGGCAAACAAAACATTCGGGAGGATGCCATGCCTGACGCGATGGTTGCCACACGTGCCTCCAGCGAGCGCGGAACCGCTCAACAGGTCGATGTCGCCGTGGTCGGCGCCGGATTTGCCGGCCTCTATCTCCTGCATCGCCTGCGCAAAGCCGGCTTCAACGCGGTCGCTCTCGAAGAAGCCGGCGACGTCGGCGGCACCTGGTACTGGAACCGCTATCCTGGCGCGCGCTGCGACATCCAGACCATCGACTACAGCTACACCTTCGATCCGGAGCTGGAGACAGCCTGGACCTGGTCGGAAAAATACGCGACCCAGCCCGAAATCCTGCGCTATCTCGGCTTCGTCGCCGACCGCTACGATCTCAGGAAGGACATCCGCTTCCGGACCAAGGTCACCGAAGCCAAATGGGACGAGAAGACCGAGCGCTGGCACTTGACCACCGATAACGGCGCTCCGGTGTCCTGCCGCCATTACATCATGGCCACCGGCTGCCTCTCGGCGCCGAAGCCGCCGGAGATCGACGGCGTCAAGGATTTCAAGGGCGAGGTCTATTTCACCGGACGCTGGCCGCACGACGGCGTCGATCTCGCGGGCAAGCGCGTCGCCGTGATCGGCACGGGCTCGTCGGCCGTCCAGTCGATCCCGCTGATCGCCGAGCAGGCCGCGCACCTGACCGTGTTCCAGCGCACGCCGAACTTCGCACTGCCCGCGCATAACGGCCCGGCCCCGTCCGACCGCATGAGCCTGCTGCAGTCCGACCGTGCCGCCTATCGCGAACAAGCGCGCCAGTCGATGGCCGGCGTGCCCTATCCGCAGCAGACGGTCGTGAGCTGGCAATTGAGCGACGCCGAACGTCGCGAGCGGTTTGAACGCGCCTGGGCCGCCGGCGACCTCGTCCACATGCTCACCCAGCTCTGGGCCGACCAGGCCGTCGACGTCGACGGCAACAGGATCGTCCAGGACCTGATCCGCGAGAAGATCCGTTCGGCGGTGAAGGATCCCGAGACGGCGGCCGCGCTGATGCCGGACGACCATCCCTTCGGCGCCAAGCGTCCCTGCCTCGATACCAACTACTACGCCACCTACAACCGGCCGAACGTCACGCTGGTCAATCTGCGCAAGGAGCCGATCAAGGCGATCACGGCCGGCGGAATCTCCACGAGCAGCCGCAGCTTCGACCTCGACGTCATCGTGTTCGCGACCGGCTTCGACGCCATGACCGGCGCGATCCGCGCCGTGCATCCGATCACGGGGCGCGGCGGCAGGTCGCTCACCGACGTCTGGGCACAGGGACCGCAAAGTTATCTCGGGCTCACGGTCGAGGGCTTCCCGAACTTCTTCATGATCACCGGGCCGGGCAGCCCGTCGGTGCTGTCGAACATGGCGGTGTCGATCGAGCAGCATGTCGACTGGGTCGTGGATCGTCTTGCGGCATTGCGCGACGCCGGCTTCACCACGATCGAGCCGACGGAGACGGCGCAGGCCGGCTGGAACAGGCACATGGCCGACTGCTCGATGGTGACGCTGCATCGGCTCGCCAACACCTGGTACACGGGCGCCAACGTCCCCGGCAAGGTGCAGGGCCTGATGCCCTATACCGGCGGCGTCGGCCCCTATCGCAGCATCTGCGACGAGGTGGTCAACCGCGGCATGCTCGGTTTCAAGCTCACCGGCCCCGGTGGCGCCACGCAATGCAACGACGGCGAGGTGGTACGGCTGCAGCCCGACGTGCGGCTGGTGCTCAATCTGCTGGCGACGCTCAACCTGCCCCCGATCGAGTCGATGGGCGCGCAAGGCGCCTGCGCCTTCGTGAATGAGTTCAACAAGAGCCGTCCCGCTGGACGCCCCATTGGCGAGATCGTGGACGGCACGCTGCCCGGCCCCGACGGTCCGCTACCCTATCGGGTCTACAAGCCCGCATCATCAGGGCCGCATCCGGTCGTGGTCTATTTCCACGGCGGCGGCTGGGTGCTTGGCGACGAGCAGTCGGACGAGCCGTTCTGCCGCGACATGGTCCGCCGGACCGGCATGATGTTCGTCAGCGTCGGCTATCGCCATGCGCCGGAGCATCGCTTCCCGGCCGCAGCCGAGGACGGCTACGCGGCGACGCGCTGGATCGCCGAGCACGCCGCCGAGCTCGGCGGCAAACCGGGTCCCGTGCTGGTTGCGGGCTGGAGCGCCGGCGGCAACATCGCTGCCGTCACCTGCCAGCTCGCGCGCGACCGTGGCGGGCCGGACATCGCCGGCCAGCTCCTGGTGTGCCCGGTCACCGACTGCGACTTCGATCGCCCCTCCTACAACGACAATGCGACCGGCTATTTCCTGACGCGCTCGCTGATGTACTGGTTCTGGGACCTCTACTGCTCGCCGTCCGATCGCGCCGATCCGCGCGTCTCGCCGCTGCGCGGCAAGGTCGCGGGCCTGCCGCCGGCTTTCGTCGTCACCTGCGAGTTCGATCCGCTGCGCGACGAGGGCATCGCCTATGCCGAGGCGATGTCGGCCGCGGGCGTCCCGGTCGAGCAGTTGAAAGCACGCGGCCATTTCCACTCGTCCTTCACCATGGTCGATGTGGTGATCACGGGTGTGTCCGGGCGGGTGCAGATGGCGAAAGCCTTGCGACGCTTCGCCGGGCTGCCCGAGGTCAGTCGCGACGAGCCTGGTCCGGGCTTCAAGATCGCGGCCGCGGCGAGCTGAATTGCGACAGGCAGCCGGGAACTTTTTCCCGGCTGCCGCGTTTTGGGGTGAGGCAGTGAGATGCAGCGACAGGTGTAGGCCCCGGCGCGCGGAATCGGCGTGCTGGGGCTTTTTTGCGTGAGGCGGTGCGATGGGGGACATGGTTGCGGAGTCAAAAGTCGACTTCGGTGCGTTTGCAGTTCTGAACAAATGGCCATCACTGGCCAATCAGCGTCAGCCTGACCGGGAGCCCTACCAGGTCGTCGAAGGCACCCTCGACGAATGCATCTCGGCGTTCATGGCCAAGCCGGCGACGACCAGGCACCTCTATGAGATCCGGACAGCGGCGCAGCCGCCGCTCGTAACCGGCATCCTCTCGCCAGAACACGTCATCGAGCTCGCGCGCTGGAGAGAATTTCTCTGACGGCGTTTTCACCCGCGCGAGGTCAGGAACTTTCTGCCGGTTGTTCCCGTTGTTGGAAATCGGAAGCCATTGCGTGAGTGCCTCTTATGCTCGAAGCTGGCGTGCCACCTCCCGTCGTGCCCTATGGCGCAGACAAGACCATGTTCGTGGTGATAGATCGCCTCAACCAGGCGACGGAGATCCGCATCGAACGCAGCGATCTCGAATCCACGATCGGCGAGCTCGTCGCCGGCTGCTTCAACGACCCCATCAAGGTGATTTCCTTCAACACGCTCGAACATTGGATGAAGGACATCTCGACCGACGTTGCCGATGAGATCAGGGCGCGCTGCGATATCGACGGCGTGAGGCTGCCCGACTATCTCAGCGACTTCGTCGAGAGCCACAGCTGAAGTGAATTCGCCAATTCGCGCAGACCAAAAAAGCGCCGCTTCCGCGGCGCTTTCGTGTGATCTGGTCAGCCTAGTGGTGCCAGAACAATGCCAGCAGCAGAACGATCGGCAGCGGCACGCCAAGCAACCAAAGCAAAGCACCTCTTCCAAAGCCCATGGATTCCTCCTCTTCTGCAATGACAACATGACGCAGGCAGAGGGAAGAAGTTCCGCGCCTCACCGCGAGGGCGAATGCGCTCAGCGCATGAACGCGGGGGTCAGGCGCGGCGGTGCTTGCCGGCGATGACCTCGATCTCGCGGCGCCGCTCGCCCGCGAAGCTCAGCAGCCTTTCGATCGTCAGCGCATCCGTGATCCGTTTGGCGAGCCGCTCGGCGCGCGCAGCCTGATCTTCGAGATACTGGATCGTGTTCAAGGGCCGCCTCCCCAGAAGACAGACCCCGAACCCGGAGCCCCGACGTGTTGGACCCCCATGGTGCGACAGAGCGGCTAACAGCCGGTTAAGTACAGCGGCTCGAGCGTGACCGAGCTTGCCTCACTGCACGACGTCGAGCCGGACATTGGTGATGCCCCTGTCGACCATCCCGAGGGCCTCGGCTGCAGACGGCGAGATGTCGACGACGCGGCCGCGAACATAGGGACCGCGGTCGTTGACCCTGACGGTCACAAAGCGGCCGGAGGACACGTCGGTGACGCGCAGCTTTGTGCCGAACGGCAGCGTCGGATGGGCCGCAGTCAGTTCGTTCTTGTCGAACTTCTCGCCGCTCGCGGTCTCCGTATCCGAATAGAAGCTGGCGATGCCGTGCGAGGCTGCCTGCTTTGCATCGCCATCGGGAATGCGCGCCCGGCTGATCGGCCGCGGATGCAGCGCCGCCACTTTGTGCGGCCGTTCCACCGCAGCGTGCCGGCCGGTCGCCGCGAGATCGGCCTTCTGGCGACTGACCGGCGATTGTGCGCAGGCAGCGAGCGAAGCGGCACCGACGATGACCAGCATCAGCCGGCTCGAGGTCGCGAATGAAATCCGGGCAGTTTCGGCACGTGCAATGCAAGACATGATGCGCCCTCCGAACGATGCGGAGTTTCGATGCGCAATCGGGGCAGAACCTTGTCGGAACAAAAGCGGGCCTGAGGCCGCCGCCATTTCGCGTCGGCTGTGGCGATTCCATCACAGTGATGCGTCCTGAATCGGGACAACCAGGCTGGTGCCGGCGCGCTCCGCAGCGAAATCAGGCGCCCGCCGGAAATCCGGGGAGCGCCTGATGGCACTGGCGTTCCTGCGCCGATCGCCCGACGGGTCTGGCGTCCTCAGTAATGCGGCTCGTACATCTGCGACTGGACGAGGGCCTTGACGTCGTTGGGCGCGGCTCCGTCGGCGAGCCCGCGTTGATAGGCGACGTCGGCAACGGCTGCGGCGATGCGGACCGAGACTTCGCGGATGCGCGGCAGGGCCGGATAGAGGCTGCCCTGCGCAAGATCCTCTTGGCCGACGCAATCGGCAAGCGTGTGGGCTGCCGCCATGAACATCTCGTCGGTCACCAGCTTCGAACCGCTGGCGATGACGCCGAGGCCGACGCCGGGGAAGATGTAGGAGTTGTTGCCCTGCCGCGGCACGAAGCTGCGGCCGTTCAGCTTCACGGGATCGTACGGGCTGCCGCAGGCGAACAGCGCGCGCCCTTCGGTGTAGCGATAGGCATCCTCCGCCGAGCATTCGGCCTTCGAGGTCGGGTTGGAGAGCGCGAACACGATCGGCTGCTCGTTGAGCTCGGCCATCGCCTTGAGCACCTCGGGCGTGAAGGCGCCACCAACCGCGGCAACGCCGATGATAGCGGTCGGCTTGAGCGTCTTGATCGCGGTGAGGAAGTCGGCGATCGGCGCCTGGTCGGCATGCGCGTAGCGGAGCTTGTGACCATGGAGGCCTTGGCGGTCGCTGACGACGAGGCCGCGGGAATCCACCAGCCAGTTGCGACGCAGCGCGTCCGCCTCGCTCGCGCCCTCCGCCATCATGGCGGACACCACGAGATCGGCGATGCCCGTGGCCGCCTCGCCTGCTCCCAGGAACAGGATCTTCTGATCCTTCAGCTTGCCGCCATTGACACGTAGCGCCGAGAACATCCCGGCCAGCGCCACCGCCGCGGTGCCCTGGATGTCGTCGTTGAAGACGCAGGCTTCGTCGCGATATTTGTGCAGCAGCTTGAACGCCGAATGATTGGCGAAATCCTCGAACTGGATCAGCACGCCCGGAAAGGTCTTTCGCGCGGCTTGCATGAATTCGTCGACGAAGCTGTCGTAGGCTTCGCCCGTCAGACGCCGCTCGCGCAGGCCGAGATAATAGGGATCGTTCAACAGCTCTTCGTTATTGGTGCCGACGTCGAGCAGGATCGGCAGGCAAGCTTCCGGATGCACGCCGGCGCAGGCCGAATAGAGCGACAGCTTGCCGACGGGAATTCCCATGCCGTTGGCGCCGAGATCGCCAAGTCCCAAGATGCGTTCGCCGTCGGTGACGACGATCAGCTTGGCCTGATAGGGCCAGTTCTTCAGAAGGTCGGCGATCTGCCCGCGATCGCGCGAGGAGATGAACATGCCGCGCGGCCGCTGGAAGATCAGGCCGTATTTCTGGCAGGCGAGCCCGACGGTCGGGGTGTAGATGATCGGCTGGATCTCGTCGATATTGTCGACGACGACGCGGAAGAACAGCGCCTCGTTGCGGTCATGCAGCGCGTTCAGCGCAACATATTTCTCCAGGTCCGTGGGCAACGTGCGCAGATTGGTGAGGACGCGCTGAACCTGCGTCTCCATCGTCAGCACGCAAGGCGGCAACAGGCCGCGCAGGCCCAAGGCCTCGCGCTCGGCCTCCGTGAAGGCGGTGCCCTTGTTGAGCAGGGGATCGCGCAGCAGCGCCATGCCTTGCGGCGAGTTGGACGATTTCGATTGGGCAACGACCCGGGCAGGTCTATTCACAAATTCCCCCAAGGAGCTTCACATTGAACCTGCGGGCATTGTCGGCCAGCGCTCCATCGAGATCAAGGACGTAGCGACGGAGACGCCGATTGTTGTGATCTCGCACCGCAGCGAGATTTCTCGCGACCGATACGCAATTGCGCGACGAAAGGTTAACGCCGCGGCTATTCCGGCTTGATGTCGGCAGCCTTCACGATCGGCCACCATTTCTCGGTCTCGGCCTTCTGGAACGCCGCCAGCGCTGCGGGCGTCTGCTGCGCCGGAAGCGGAATCTCCTGCCCCAGTTCGGCAAAGCGCTGCTTGACGGCAGGCTCGGCGAGCACGGCGACGATGGCTGCGTTGAGCCTGGTGACGAGGTCCTTCGGCGTGTTCTTCGGTGCCCAGATGCCGTGCCAATAGGAGATGTAGAGGCCCGGCAGGCCCGCTTCGTCGACAGTCGGCACATCGGGCGCCGACGCGAGCCTGGTCGGCGAAGTCACCGCAAAGGCCTTGATCGCCCCGCTCTTGACGTGCGGCAGCGAGTTCGAAGCCTGGTCGAACATGATGTCGATCTGGCCCGCAACGAGATCGATCATGGCGGGTCCTGCGCCGCGATAAGGCACGAACTGGAAATCGGTGCCGGTCTTGTCCTTGAAGAAGACGCCGGCGACGTGCGCGCCCGTGCCGGCTCCGGCGGTGCCTGCGGTGGCCTTGCCGGGATTGGCCTTCAGCCAGGCGATCATTTCTTTCAGGCTGTTGGCCTCGAGCGACTTCCGGCCGACGATGAGTTGCGTTCCCATTGCGATCATCGCGACCGGCTCGAAATCGGCGAGGACATCATAGGGCAGCTTGAAGATGGCGCCGTTCAGCACATGAGTGCCCCAATGACCGATCGTGATCGTGGTGCCGTCGGGCGCTGCACGTGCGACGCGGGCGCCGGCAATGCTGCCGGACGCGCCCGCCACGTTCTCGACCACGACCGTGGTGCGCAGTTCGGCCGCGATCCGCTCGGACAAAATCCGCGCCAGCGTGTCGGTCGGACCGCCCGCCGCGAACGGTACAATGAGAGTCATGGGACGCGAGGATTGGGCATTGCCGGGAGCAGCCGAAGCCAGGAATCCAAGCAACGCACAGATGACGATCACATGGTCGCGCAACGCGCCCCACAGGCCCCGCATCAACCCCTCCCACCCTTTTTGCCGCCCGCCTATTGTCAGCGGGCTGGAGAGCCAAGAGAACGCTGCCGGGCAGGCCGAGGCAAGCGGTAAGTTGACCGCGCCTCTATCCAGCAGCGCGCCGCGGCGTCAGGTTGACGGCGCTATCGGCCGGTGGCGCGATGTGCATCAGGATGGTCTGGGTGGCGGACGCGACAGTGATGCCGTTCTGCTGGAAGCGCAGCTTCATGCGGCGATTGAATTCGCGCTGGACCGGCCAGCGCCCGGCTTCGGTGCAGCGGATCTGGCCGACGATCGACACCATCGCGCCATCGACCTTGTCGATGCCCCAGAGATCGAGGTCGCCGCGGATCAGCGGCCGGAATTCGGGCTCGCGGCGCATCTCCTCGACGATGTCCTTGAGGATCTGGCCGGCGCGATCGGTGTCTTCCTTGTAGGCGACGTTGACGCTGACCGAGGCGTTGCCGGCGCCGCGGCTGGCATTGGTGATGGTCGTGACCGCGCTGAACGGTACGATGTGCACGGCGCCGTCGCCGGCGCGCAGGCGAATCGTTCGAATGGAAACATTCTCGACCACACCGGAAAGCCCTGACACGCTGACATTGTCGCCGACCTGGACCGTGTTCTCCAGCAGCAGGAACAGCCCGGTGATGAGATCCTGCACCAGCTTCTGCGAGCCGAAGCCGATGGCGATGCCGACGATGCCGGCGCCCGCCAAGAGCGGCGCGACGTTGACGCCGATCTCGCTCAGCGCGGTGAGGCCGACGACGGTGGCGATCAGGCACAGCAGCGCGGTGCGCAGCATCGGCTGGAAGGTGCGCAGGCGGGCAGCGCGGGCATAGTGCCCGTCGCGTGACAGCGTGTTGATCTGGCGGTCCAGCAGCGCGTTGCCGGCCTCCCAGATCGCGGCCGCAACGAACACGGCGAGGCCGATCGTCACCACGGCCGAGATCAGCCGGCTGCCGATCTGGCCACCATAGAACCAGACGATGGCATCCACGCCCCAGACTTCGAGCACGGCGACGAAGCCCGTGAAGGCGATCACGCCGGAGACGATCTTGCGCAGCAGCGGCAGATAGCGGTTGGCACGGATCTCGAGACCCGGAAAGCGCTGCAGGATCTCCGGCTTGATGCGGAAGCCGCGGTCGATCAGGCTCAGCGTCAGCATGATGGCGACGCGGGTGATCAGGGCGACTGCGATGGTGCCGACGAAATATTGCAGCAGCAACGAATAGCCGTTGCGGATGTTGAGCGCCCACACCGCCCACAGCGCGAGATCGAGCGCGATGGCAAGATAATGCCAGCCGCCGGCGATGCGGTTGCGCAGGCGCGCGGCGATGTCCTGCCGGTCGGCGGGCGCCCGGATGGCCTCGGCAACCGGCCGGCGGCATTGCAGGATGATGACCACGACGAAGAGGTGCACCACCAGCATCACCATGCGCAGCAGCGCGGCATAGCCGGCACGATGCAGGCCGAGCAGCAGCGCCACATTGGCAAACGCGATGCCGGAAACGCCGACGCCGACGATGCGGCGCGCCCAGATCTCGACATAGGCCGCGGTCTCGGCCCGCACCGGGAACAGGCCGAAGGGTCCGGCCAGCGCCCGGACCAGGCAGATGAGCCCGCGCGAGAACGCATAGGCGTTGACGACAGCGAGGATCACGAGGCGAACCGTCGTGGGCTCACCGAGTTCGGTGCCGATCAGCGCCGTGGCGACGCCCACGAAGACGAGGACGGGAAGGAGTTCGAGGAGGAAGCGCCCCAGCACGAACGGCAGACGCCGCACGACCTGCCAGGCGCGCGCGAGGCTGTGACGCCGCTTGCTCAGTTCGGGCGCAGGAGTGACATCGGCAACCGACGACGGCGGATCCGCGATCGGCAGCACCTGCGCGGGCAGATGCGCGGTTTGCGGCACGCGAGCCTCCAGGAAGGCAACCGGGCGACGGATCAGGCGGAACAACACCCATTCGGCCGCGAGCCCGCAACCCACCACCAATGCAAGCTTCCAGGCGATCTCGATCAGAAGGTTATAGGCCGCGGGATCATTCGCAGTCCGCACGATCCAGTAATAGAACGCCGGGAAATGCGTAATCGTCCGCGCCACGCTGGCGATCTCGGTCGAGATGTCGCCGATCTGCTCCGACACGGTGAGCAGGAGCTGCGCACCGAGACCGTCGGCCGAGAGTGGAATCGGTGACTTCTGCTCGGGCGCGGGCGGCGCAGGCTGCTGCTGACCGGACGCATTGGCGATCACACGGAGCGTATCGATCATCTGCGTGCGCTTCTTGTCGTCCTGGAGCGTCTCCAGTGCGCGCTTGGCCTCGTCGGGCGACAGCGCAGAAGCATTGCTCGGCGCCGGCTGAGGCGTTTCGGCGCGGACGGCGGAGAGAGAGGAGATCGCGAGGAAGAGAGCGGCAAGGAGCGCCGGGGCAAGCTTATGCGACACGAGGCTTCCTTAAAAAAATGCATGCGCCGGCGGCGTCGGGACCACCGAAACACATGCGTCATGTCGGATGAGCGCTATTCGCCTCTCGCCTGTGTCAGAAGTGGGCCTCAGAGGCGACATTCTCTTGGCATTTGCCGCAATGCGGATCGGGGAACCACAAGGAGGTTAGTCGCGGGATCGCTCCGTCATTCCGGGAGGCGGCCCGGAATGACGGCGAGGAGGAAGGAGGAGGAGAAACAAAGGATGTCAAACGCAGCTATCGCGGCCGGCCTCGTCGAAGCCATCCACACGATCAGCGAGTAAATTACAGCGCCGGGAAGGTAGGGGCTCTGCCTGACTGATGCAGCCCGCTAAACCTTGACCCGGCGTGCCGTTCGCGGTTTCTGCCGCTATGCGATAGTCCGAACGAGCTCCATCGCACTTAACGCGGCTGGATTTGCGGAGGTGGAGTCATAGACCTCCCCTTGCTCATGAGGTGGACGTTGTGCGTCGCTTGTTAGCGACCACCCGTATGCTCCTCCTGTACCACAAAACTGTCAAGCGAGATCGATCGTGGGAGCAATCACAATTGACGCGCTAGTCCGCGGGCGGCTGGGTGGTGGATCATGGCGTGTCGGCCTGCGACTGTAAGCGGCGGAATAAACTATTCCCGCCGGCGTTTGTGATGGCGAGGATATCCTCTCCCGCCCTCGTTCATTTTCAGAAAGTCAGACATGAAGATATCGATTTGCCTCACCATAGTCGCAGCAATCGCTGCCGGACTTGGACCCGCCGCCGCGCAAAATCCGCCGCAGACCTCGACCAGGAAGGTCGACGGCACCGACAACGTCTATGTCTTTCGCTATGGCGGCCATCAGTCGATCTTCATCGTGACGCCCCAGGGCGTGATCGCGACCGACCCGATCTCTTATCTGCGTCCTGCCAAGCCCTATATCGATGCGATCAAGGCGGTCACCGACAAGCCGATCAAATACGTCATCTACAGCCACCATCACTACGATCACATCGCCGGCGGCCAGCCCTTCAAGGATCTCGGCGCCACCTTCATCGCGCATCGGCGGACCAAGGAGCGCTTCCTCGAACTGAAGAAGCAGAAATCGCTGCTCGCCGATGTCGTAATGCCGGACCAGGTGGTGGACGACAAGAAGAGCATCACGCTCGGCGGCACCACGCTGGAGTTGAACTATGTCGGCCGCAACCATTCCGACAATTCGCTGGTGATGCGCCTGCCGAAGGAGAAGATCGTTTTCGTGGTCGACTTCGCGCCGATCGAGCAGGTCCAGTTCCGCAACATCCCCGACAACGCTTCGCCGCTGGAATACATCGCCTCGCTGAAGAGACTGGCGTCACTCGACTGGGAACGGATGATCCCCGGCCATCCCTATGCCGGCGGCCGCTTCGGCACCAAGAAGGATATCGAGGACGACATCGCCTACATGGAGGACCTCTCCGCCGAGACGAAGAAGGCTGCAGATAGCGGCAAGTGCTTCGACACCGCGATGAAGGAAGTGAAGCTGCCGAAATACGAGAAATGGGCAAATTACGAGACCGCCCTGCCCGCCAACATCGAGCGCTTCTGCTACTGGTGGGCCCGCGGGTACTGACGGCTCGCGCTGATCTCGCAGGGCGGCAAAGCGAAGCGTGCCCACGCAATCCAAAGGCGTGGACACGGCGCAAGGGCGCCTTTGCGCGCCCTGCGGGAGCGGCGCCCTCACCGCTTCCCCTTGCCCTCTTTCTCCAGTGCCTTACGAACCTGCTCGAACTCCTGCACCGAGGCCTTGTCGGCCCGCGGAAACCGCAGGTCGAGCTTTTCGAGCGCGGCATTGATCACCGACCCGATCACGACGCGCGCGAACCATTTGTGGTCCGCGGGCACGACGTACCATGGCGCATGAGATGTGGCGGTATGCCGGACGATATCCTGATACACCGCCTGGTAGCGCGGCCACAATGCGCGCTCCTTGATGTCGTCCATCGAGAACTTCCACTGCTTGGCCGGCTCCTCCAGCCGGTCGAGGAAGCGCTTGCGCTGCTCCTCCCTGGAGACATTGAGAAAGAACTTCAGCACCACGGTGCCGTTACGGCAGAGATAGCGTTCCCAGGCGGCGATGTCCTCGAACCTCTCCTTCCAGATGTTCTTGGTGACGAGCTTCTGCGGCAGCTTCTCCTTGGCCAGCAGTTCCGGGTGGACGCGCGTGACCAGGCACTCCTCGTAATGGGATCGGTTGAAGATGCCGATATGGCCGCGCTCGGGCAGCGCGACCGCATGACGCCAGAGGAAATCGTGGTCGAGCTCCTTGCTGCTCGGCGCCTTGAAGGCATGGACCTCGCAGCCCTGCGGGTTGATGCCCTCGAAGATCGCCTTGATCGCGGAGTCCTTGCCGCCGGCGTCCATGGCCTGGAACACGATCAATAGCGACCAGCGGTCCTGGGCGTACAGCTTCTCCTGAAATTCGACGAGGCGCTTCTTGTTGTCGTCGAGGATCGCTTGCGCCTTCTCCTTGTCGAGATCGTCCTTCTCGTCGGTCTTGTGATCCTTGAGATGGAACTTGCCGGATCCGTCGTAGCGGAACGGCGTGATGTAGCGGTCAAGTTCCTGGTCGAGCGATTTGGACGGCTTCTTGCTCATGAGCGCGGGGCACCTTGCGTTGCGGCTTCAGTCGATCGAGCACGCTACCAAGGATGCCCTTCGGAAGGAATATGATGAAGAGCACCAGCAGCACGCCATAGACGAGATTGTCCCAGCCGACCGCCTTGGTGCCGAAGCCGATGCGAAGGGTTTCCGCGAGAAGGATGGTGATCACGGCGCCAAAGGTCGGGCCGAGCGAGACGAACAGACCGCCCACGATGGCCGCGAACACCATCTGGAGCGAGACCGCAATGCCGCTGACCGTGTCCGGGGTGATGAACATCTGGTACTGGCAATAGATCGCGCCCGCGAGCGCCGTCATCACCGCGCTGAGCAGCGTGATTTTGAGCTTCTCCGCGGTGACGTTCACGCCGGCCGCGGCCGCGGCGTCCTCGTCCTCGGAGATCGCCTCCAGCGCGTAGCGGCTCATGCTGCGGTCGACCCAGTGCCAGACCACGATGCCGAACAGCCAGACCCCGAGTGCGATCAGATACCAGGTAAGCTTGTCGTCGAATTGCAGCGCCAGCAGCTTGTTGCCGGATGCGCGGTTCGGCGTATAGCCGAGCGAGCCGCCGGTGTAATCGCGCGTCGCCGTGATGACCTGGAGCACGATGCCCGACAGCGCCAACGTGACCAGCACGAAATAATGTCCGGTGATGCGGAAGCGGAAGCAGGGATAGCCGACGATCAGAGCCAGCGTGCCGGCCGCGACCATGCTGACCGGGATGCCGATCCACGGCGACCAACCCAGGTGATTCCACAACAGCGCGGTGACATAGGCGCCGATCCCCATGAAGCCGCCATGGCCGAGCGAGACGAGGCCGAATCGCCCCATTATCGACCACGACGTGTAGGCGAACGACCAGATCAGGATCAGCACCAGGATGTGCAGATGATAGGGATCGCGATAGACGAAGGGCAGCGCGACCAGCGCTGCCAGTCCGATCCCCCAAGCTGCAAGCCGCCCCTGCTCCATCATCGGCGCCTCGCCAGCAGGCCCGCGGGCCGGATGAACATCATGACAATGAAGAAGGCGAAGGCGAGCACGTAGCCCCATTCAAGGTCGGAGAACAGGCCACCGAGCGAGATGATCTCGGCGAACACGAAGGCGGCGATGAAGCCGCCGATGAAATTGCCGAGGCCGCCGAGCACGCAGATCAGGAAGGTGATCGGCCCGAATGAGAGGCCGACGAAGGGATGCACGTCGTATTGCAGCACCAGCAGGCAGGCAGCGAGCCCGGCCAACCCACCGCCGATTGCAGAGGTGATGAGATAGATCCGCCTGGTGTCGACCCCCATCAGTGCCATGATCTGCCGGTCCTGCGAAATGGCGCGGATCGCGGTTCCGGTGAAGGTGCGCGTCATGAACAGATAGACGCAGACCATGCCGACCAGCGCCGCCAGGAAGGACAGAAGTCGCGCGTAGCTGAAGTTCATGTCGCCGAACGCAAGCACCGGCAGGCGGATGCCGAGATTGCGGAAGTCGATGCCGAAGGCGACGGTGGCAAAGCTCTGCAGAACGAACAGCACGCCGCCGGTCGCGAGCAGCTGGTTGATCGGAGGCGCGGTCAATAGCGGCGCGATCACGAGGAAATGCAGCGCGGCACCGAGCATTGCGACCAACAGGACGGTGAACGGCGCGGCGACGAAATAGCTGAGGCCGTAATACTGCACCATGAAATACATGGCATACATGCCGATCATCACCAGCTCGGCATAGCAGATCCAGGTCACGTCGATGACGCCGAAGATCAGATTGAGCCCGAGCGCGAGCAGCGCGAGCACGCCGCCGAGCAGGATGCCGTTGATCACGGCCTCGAGCAGGTAGATGTCGAAAATGTCGAGAAATCCCTGCATGCCAATCACACCCCGAGATAAGCTTCCCTGACCGTGTCGCTCGCCAGCATCTCCGCGGACGTGCCGGATGCCCGGATCATGCCCGCCTCGATCAGATAGGCGCGATCGACCACTTTCAGCACCTGCTGCACGTTCTGCTCGACGATCAGCACCGTCAGCCCGCTGGCCCGAATCCGCTTCACCAGTTCGAACACCTGCTGCACCACGACCGGCGCCAGGCCGGCCGAGGGCTCGTCAAGAAGCAGCAGCTTCGGGTTGGACATCATCGCGCGGCCGATCGCGCACATCTGTTGCTCGCCGCCGGACATGGTGCCGGCCATCTGGTGGCGGCGCTCCTTCAGGCGCGGAAACAGGCCGAACACGACCTCGAGCCGCTCGGCATAGTGGCTGCGCGCCTCCTTCATGAAGGCACCCATCTTGAGATTGTCGTCGACCGAGAGCTGTGGAAACAACCGCCGGTTCTCCGGCACATGCGCAATGCCGAGGCTGACGATCTTGTGCGACGGCGTTGCCACGACGTCGGTGCCCTCCATCCGGATCGAACCGCGCGAGGGGCGGATCAGCCCGGAGATGACGCGCATCAGGGTGGTCTTGCCGGCGCCGTTGGGGCCGATGACGCCGACGGCCTCGCCGGCCTTGACGTCGAGATTGACATCGAACAGCGCCTGGAATGTGCCATAGCCGGCATTGACGGCGCGGAGCTCCAGCATCAGGCGCCTCCCGCGCGGCGGCGCGCTTCGGCGGCCGCGGCCTGCGTGGTCTCGGCATCGGTGCCGAGATAGACCTCGATGACGCGCGGATCGCCCGCGACCGCGCTCGGCAGGCCTTCCGAGATCTTCTCGCCGTGATCGAGCACCATGACGCGGTCGACGACGCGCATCAAGACGCCCATGATGTGCTCGACCCAGATGATGGTGATGCCGAGTTCGTCGCGGATGTTGCGCAACATGTCGGCGGCTTGGTCCATCTCGGTCTCGTCGAGACCGCCGAGGCTCTCATCCGCAAGCAGCAGCTTTGGCGCAGTCGCGAGGGCTTTCGCCAGTTCGAGCTTCTTCAGCCCGGCCGCGCCGAGGCCATCGACGGAGGCATGGCGATCGGTCGGCAGGCCGACCATCGCCAGCGATCGTTCGGCCGCCGCCTCCGCCCTGGCACGGCTGTGGCGGCCCTGGCCGTAAAAGCCGGCGAGCGCGACGTTCTCGAAAATGGTCAGGCGGCGGAACGGTCGCGGAATCTGGAAGGTGCGGCCGACGCCGCCGTTGATGATCCGGTGCGGTGCGAGGCCCGCGATCTCCGACCCGTCGAACAGGATCGAGCCCGACGTCGGCGCCAGCGTGCCGGAGAGCATGTTGAAGATCGTGCTCTTGCCCGAACCGTTCGGCCCGATCAGGCCGAGGATCTCGCCCTGATCGACCCGAAACGACACATTGTTGACGGCGGTGAAGCCGCCGAACCGCTTCACCAGCCCACTGACTTCCAGCACCGCCGCCCCTCCGTTGCCCCGCGCCCGCGTTACTGGTTGCTGTAGGTCGTACCCTTGGGCAGCGGCAGGACGGCGTCTCGCTGCGCCTGACTCTTGGGCCACACGACCGAGGACTTGTCGTCGATGTACTGGATCACGACCGGGAACGAGCGTTCGTTCTGGCCCGACATCGGTGTGCCCTCGCCGTAGAACTTGACGCCGAAGCCGAGCATGGTGCCGCCTTCGGGGATGTCGGTGTCGAGCGCCGCCTTGCGCAGCGCATCAGGATCGACCCCGCCGTACTTCTTGATCGCGCGGGGCAGGACATCATTCATGAACACGAAGGTATTGGACGCGCCGATGCCGACATGCGCCGATCGGATGGCGACGCCCGGCCTGATCTTGTCGAACTCCTCGCCGACCATCTTGATCACGGCCGGAAGCTTCGGATCCATCGTCTTCTGGTTGGCGAGCCAGATCGAGATCGGGTCGGTGTTAAAGATGTAGGTGGCGTCGGCACCCATGCCTTCCTTCAATTTCTCGTAGACGCCGTAACCTGCGCCATGCCCCATCAACGCGCCGAACTTCAAGCCCTGCTCGCGCGCCTGGCGCAACAGCAACGTGATGTCGGGGTTGTAGCCGGTGTGGAAGATCACGTCGGGCTTGGCGCGCTTCAATTTTGTCACCAGTGCGGACAGATCAGGCGCGGTGGCCGAATAGCCCTCCTTCATCACGATGTTGAAGCCCGCCTTCTTCGCACCGGCCTCGTTGCCCCTGGAGACGTCGACGCCATAGGCGCCGTCCTCGTGGATGATGGCGACGCGCAGGTCCTTAGGCTCCTTGTCGAACTTCGCCTTGGCGTTCTGCGCGATGAAATCCATCGTCATCATGCCGAACTGATCGCCGCTCGCCTGCGGGCGGAAGACGTATTTGTAGCCCTTGTCGTTGAACACGGCGGACGAGATGCAGGTCGTCATCCACATGAACTTCTTGAGCTGCTCGACGCGGGCTGCCACCGGCACACATTGCGCCGAGGAGAAGAAGCCGAGCACCATGTCCACCTTCTCCTGCTCGAGCAGGCGGACGGATTCGTTGATCGCGATGTCAGGCTTGCTCTGCGCATCGGCGTAAACCGCCTCGATCTTGTAACCCTCGACGCCGGTCTTGGCGAAATGGTCGAGGATGATTTTTGCGCCAATATAGCCGAGCTCAGACCCGCCGCCCGCAAGAGGCCCGGTCAGGTCGAACACAACGCCGATCTTGATCTTCTTTTCCTGAGCCTCGGCCGAAGCCATCAAGCCCGTCGCCGATATCGCGACCAACAGCCCACGTACCAAGCGGGCAGCCATGCGCAGGCGCATCAAAACCTCCCTGGACGATTGTGCATTGCAATTTTTTGCTTTTGCTTTTCCCCATCACATGGGCTGGACGCCGGGATGTCAAGCCTTGCGAGTCAGCGCGAGGCGAACTGCTGCTCGATGAAGGCCGTGACAAATCGCGGCATGGTCGGCGTGAGGTCGCCGACCCCGCGCACGAGATGGATGGCCGACAGTTCAGGCTCGTCCTCGCGGGCGAGGTTGGCCTCGATCCGGGCGCGCGCTTCTTCGCCTGACATATCCAGGTTGAGCACCTGCATCATCGCGATCGTGGGACCGCTGACGACGCAATGCCAGTCCGGCTCGGCGCGATAGTCCGCCGCCGTCAGGCCGGTCTCCTCCTCGAGCTCGCGGATGACGCTGCCGGGGATGTCGAGCGTGCCACCCCTGACGTCGTCGAGATCGGGCGTGCCCGATGGGAAATAGATGCGGCCTGCATTCGCGGTGTGCTGCGCCATCTCGCCCATCACGAAGGCGCCATCGGACGTGCGCAGTGCGCCCATGCCGAAACCGTTGAACACGGGAGCGCCAGGAAAGCCCCAGTCGCGCCAGGCGAGGAAGCTCGCAAAATCGGTCTCGAAATAGGTCGCGGCGAAATGGCCGTTGGTGAACACAGGATCTCGCCCGACCAGGACGCGGCCGTTCCAGATCTTCGGCCGCTCGCGCTGCTTCTCGGCGAAATGCGCCGCGATCTCGTCGCGACGCTCTTCCGCGAACGGCCAGGCGATCGGCCGGACGGCAAGATCGAGCGTCGTGACGCGATGGATGATCGGTGGCGTCATGAGAGGGCGACCTTAACGCCTTCGCGTCAGCTATTTGGCGCTCCCCGTCGTCTTGGCTTGCTCGACGTACTTGTTGGTGAAGGTCTTGCTGACGTCGATCTTGGCGTTGGCGACTTCGGGCGAGCCGACGCTGAACACCGCGAGTACGGCGTCCGCGCCCTTCGGATCCATCTTGCCGGTCTCCGAATACATCGGGAGGGTGTTCTTCAGCGCGGCGAGATAGAGCTCCTTGTTCTTGCCGACCGTCTCCTCCGGCATCTTCGCCATGATCTCCTCGGGGCTGTGCGAATGGATCCAGGCGAGCGTGGCGAGGATTGCGTTGGTGAGCGCCTGGGTCTCCTTCTCGTGCTTGGCGACCCAGGCCGCGGTCGAGTACAGCGCGCCGCCGGGATATTCGCCGCCGAAGGTCTCGAGCGTATCCTTCTGCGTGCGGGTGTCGGAGAGGATGCGCAGATCCTTGTGAGTGCCCTGCAGCACGGTGACCGAGGGATCGAGCATCACGGCGGCATCGATCTGGCCCTGCTCCATCGCGGCGACCGCGGTGGCACCGAGGCCGACGCCGATCACGGCGGCGCTGGTGGGATCGACGCCGTTCTTCTTGAGCATGTATTTCAGGAAGAAGTCGGTGGAGGAGCCGGGCGCGCTGACGCCGACCTTCTTGCCGGCGAGATCCTTGACCGACTTGATGTCGTTGGTACGCGAGGGCGCAACCACGAGCACGAGGCCGGGATAGCGGTCATAGACCACGAAAGCCTGGAGCTCCTGCTTCTTGGCGGCCAGATTGACGCAATGGTCGAAATAGCCGGAGACCACGTCGGCGCTGCCGCCGAGCACGGCTTTGAGCGCGTCCGAGCCGCCTTTCAGGTCGACCAGCTCGACACTGAGGCCGGCCTTGTCGTATTCGCCGAGCTGCTTGGCCAGCACCGTCGGCAGATAGCACAGGCAGGAGCCGCCGCCGACCGCGATGGTGACCTTGCTTTGCGCTGCGGCAAATCCGGTGGTGAGCGTCAGCGCCAACAGCGCGCCGGCGAGCCTGGCAATCGTGTTCTTCATTGGTTTCCTCCGTTCGGCCGGCGGCACCATAGAGCAGCGGGGCGGGCTTGAGAAGCGCTCCGGAAGCACTGGCCATCGGCCATTCGGCGCAATAGCATGCGGGTACAACAACAAACTTGTGATGGGGAGGATCATCCATGAACCGCCTTGCAATCGGGCTGTCGATCGCCGCCGCCTTTGCCGCCGGGTGCGGCGCGAACCAGCTGCTCAGGCCGGCGTTGGCCGCCGAGAACATCACCGCGCAGATCATCCACACCGGCGAGGCGGAAGGCGATGCGCTCGGGGCCGCCAACAATGTCGGCTACCGCTCGAAAATGTTCGCGAGCGCCGACGGCGCCACGATTTCGATCCAGGTCGGCAACGTGCCCAAGCACATGCATCCCAACACCAACGAGATCCAGTACATCCTGGACGGCACCGGCACGATCTGGCTCGGCGACAAGGAAGTCACGGTCAAGCCCGGCGACCTCGTCATCATTCCGAAGGGCACGCCGCATGGCGGCACCAAGCCGATCAGCGGACAGGTCAAGGCCATCGCGATCAAGACGCCGCCGCAGGCGCCCGACGACACCAAGCTGCTGGATTGAGGTTTCGCGATCAGGGTTCGCGCCCACGCGCGAACCCGTTTCCCGAGTTCTGAAACTAGATCGGTCCCGCCTGTTTCCGGATCTCGTTTGCGATCGGCTTGAGAGTGTCCCCCGGAAGCTGGCCGACGAGCGTATAGCCCATGCCGCGATCCGCCCACGCGAAGCCCGCGATATCGCCGGCCGCGTGCGGCATCATCGGCTCATCCTGACTGCCGCTGCTCATTGGACGTGTCAGCATGACGAGACGGTCGCCCTGATCGTCGTCATACATGAACATCGCGGCCGGACCATGCGAGGTCGCAACCAGGCGCCCTCCCATCAGCCGATAGCCCGACGTGGAGAGATCAGGCACCTTGACCGCCCGCTTCAGCCGGCTGGACACCCATTGCGTGAGCTCGGCGCTGTCGGAAGCACGTATTTCGACCGGCCGCACGCGATCCGGTGCGTAGACGCCATAGGAGTAGGCAGCCTCCTGCGCCAGTGCGGACAATCCGTTCGAACCGCCCTGCAACAGGCTGCGCACGGTCCACCCGCCGAAACCGCCGATGCCCACCAGCAACATCGCCGCGATCGCCATCCATGCCCGCGTTGGACGTCGCTTTCGACCTTCGATGATGTGCGACAGGTTCAGTTCGGCCGGCACGGGTTCATCCGCAATCGAAGCCAACGCGCTGCGCAATTGCTCGCGCTGGCTGGCGAAGGCCGCGACGCGCCCGGCGGCATCCGGATGATCCTTCAGATAGGACGCAATCTCTCCACGACGCTCGGGTGCAAGCGCCTGGTCCACGAAGGCGTGAAGATCATCTTCCGTGATCGGTCGCTGGCTCATTTCATGCTCCGCAATTCCACGACATTCCCCGGTGCAGTCCCCTCCATCTCCTGCTGCAACCGTTCCCGCGCGCGTGACAGGCGCGACATCACGGTCCCGACCGGAACATCCAGCAATTTGGCGGCGTCGGCGTAGGAGAAATCCTCGACTGCAACAAGCAACAGCACGGCCCGCTGCTCTTCCGGCAGCCTTGCGAGTTTGTTCAGGACGTCCTGGTAGATCAGCCTGTGCTCCTGTGCGGCGGCACTCGCGAGTTCGCGCTCGCCTGCATCATCGATCGGCATATGCCTTCCCCGCGTCGCGGCCTGACGGAATTGGGTGACCGCCAGATTGTGGAGGATGGTGAACAGCCAGGCGCGCACGCTGCCGTCACGCCGCTGATGCCAGCGGCTGACGGCGCGCTCCAGGCAGTCCTGAACCAGATCGTCGGCGGTTGTGCGATCACGCATCAGCGCGCGCGCATAACGGCGGAGCGAGGGGATCAGCGGTTCGACCTGAACCAGCATGTCCTTCATGGCGTGCTCCGCCTGCCTTTCGTTGACGCCGGATGGCGTGTCATTGCGTCTCGATCTGGACCGCGCCGCCGGGCTCGGTCGCATCACCGGACGCAATCACGAGATATCGCTTTCCGGAGGCCGCGGACTGATCGACGATCTGCCGGATCGGACCAGCCGCGTTGACGATAGCTGACCCGGCCGGATTCGTCATGAAGGCTGCAAGCGGCTGCAAGGGACCGCTTCCGTCATTTCGATCCGCCAGCGCAAGCACGTATTTCTGCTTGGGTTGAAGTCCCGTCACCGAAGCCTGCAAGATCTGAATCAGGCCCTGGTCGAACAGCGAGACGCTGGTCGGCGCGCCCTCCCTCGGTCCGTCCTTGGGGCCCATCGAAAGATGGGCGACCCGGCCGGCTACGCCCAGCGGCTGCAAATTCTGGAGGTCATCTGGATTGGGCGCCGCGCCCGGAACGTAGGCGATCGCCTGTGGTGCCTGGCCGATCGGGACATTCGCAACCACGCTGTTGGTCGCAGTGTCGATCGCTGCGAGGGCGTCGGCGTTCTCGAGGCCGACATAAATGCGCGTGCCATCGCCAGACGGCCAGACGCCATGGGGCAGACTACCGACCGGGATCGTCGCGACCTGCGAGAAATCGTCCGTGCGGAAGACCCTCACCAGGTTCAGGCCGCCTACGGTGACATAGGCGAATGTGCCCTTGGCGGTGTGCGCGAAGTTGACGTGATTGGTGATCGGACCGGTGTCGATCGTCTTGATCAGGTTGAACGGCGGCTTCGCGTTGAACACCTGGGTCCGGCCGACATCCTTCAGCGTGAACCAGACCTGGTTTCCATCGG
Organism: Bradyrhizobium sp. SZCCT0148; assembly: GCF_018129985.1. Taxonomy (GTDB): domain Bacteria; phylum Pseudomonadota; class Alphaproteobacteria; order Rhizobiales; family Xanthobacteraceae; genus Bradyrhizobium; species Bradyrhizobium japonicum_H. The sequence goes on along the minus strand of NZ_JAFCKT010000005.1, from coordinate 432,484 downwards.
GCGTCGCCGCGATGTTCGGGCAGAACGGGCTCTCCTGCTTCACTTTGGCGATGATCTTGTGCTCGGCGACAGAAACGACATCGGTCTCGGGATTGAACGACGAGCAGATGTAGCCGTACTTGCCGTCGGGCGAGAAGATCTGCATCCCCGGTCCGTTCGGGGTCGTGATGCGGGCCTTTTCCTTCAGGCTCTTGGCATCGATCACGGAGATGTAGTTTTCGCCGCGGACCGTGACCCACACCTCCTGGCCGTCGGGGGTGTAGAACGCCTCGTGCGGCGACCGCCCGACATAAGTCGTGTGCTTGACCGCGTTGGTCGCGGTGTCGATGAAGGTCACCGAATTCGAGCCGATCGACACCACGGCAAGTGTCGTGTGATCGGGAGAGAAACCCATGCCGTGCACGAGAACCTGGCCCTTGTAAAGCGGGCTGAAATTGCCGGGCTGCGGATCTCCCAGGCGGATCACACCAAGCAGCTTGTTGTCGACCGGATCTGTCACCGAGACCGTGTTCGAGAACTGCTCGGCCGCATAGACGCGATCGTGATGGCTGATCGGAATATCGGGAGCGGAGAGCGCGCCCGGCGCCTGCCCTGCCCATGCGGCCGAGCCGGTTGCGAGCATCGTGGCTGCCAGGAACATGCTTTTCATGAAGTTGTTTTGCGACGTCTTCATCGATGACTCCTACTTCTTCATTCCGTCGGACATGCCCATCTGCATGCCGTGATGATGAACGTTTGCGGCTGGAACGCTTGGCGGCTGCGTCGGGGCCGGCGTCGTGTCCGTTGCAGGCTCGCCGATGGCGAGCTTCATCGCCGCGATCTCCTGCATCTGATCGACGATGATTTCCTGGGCGATCCGCCGTAGCTGTTCGTTCTTGCCGTAGCGCAGTTCGATAATCGCCATGTCGATCGCGCCCTGATGATGCGGTTTCATCATCGCAACGAAGTCGCGATCGATATCCCCGGTCGGCTTGGCCGCCATGTCGTTCATCATCTTGGTCATCGCCGCGTCATTCTCTTCCAGGAACGCACGCTCGTCCGCGCTGTGCGCAACCGAGGGGGCGACCGGATGGTCCTCGTGCGCCAGCACGAGCGACGGCAGTGCGAATGCGACGAAAATGCGGGCGCCGATGAGTGCCGTGCCGAGGCCGGGCCTCGGCCATCGGCATCTGCCTGCGAGCGCCGCAATAACGCGGCGAATCTGTAACTGGTGCATCCTGAACTCCCATGCAGGTGGTTGCATGGGGGTATGACGCGTGGGCGCGGGTTCTATTCCGGCCGGCCAATCACATAAATGTCAGCAGGCGATCGCGCCTAGCCACGACCGTCCACGGTCGGCCGCCACACCAACAGCCTCCGCTCGACCAGCGTCACCCCGAAATCGATCAGGATGACGAACGCCGACAGAACGAACATGCCGGCGAACACGCCGGCGACGTCGAACACGCCCTCGGCCTGCTGGATGAGATAGCCGAGGCCCGCGGCCGATCCCAGATATTCGCCGACCACCGCACCGACCACGGCAAAGCCGACCGAGGTGTGCAGCGAGGAGAACATCCAGGACAGTGCCGAGGGCCAATAGACGTGCCGCATCAGCTGCCGCTCGCTCATGCCCAGCATGCGGCCATTGTCGAGCACGGTGCGGCTGACTTCCTTGACGCCCTGATAGACGTTGAAGAACACGATGAAGAACACCAGCGTCACGCCGAGCGCGACCTTGGACCAGATGCCGAGCCCCAGCCACAGCGCGAAGATCGGCGCCAGCACCACGCGGGGCAGCGCATTGACCATCTTGACGTAGGGGTCGAACACGGCGGCGACCAGCGGCTGGCGCGCGAACCAGAAGCCGACCAGCACACCACCGGCCGATCCGATCACGAAGGCCAGGATCGATTCCGTCAGCGTGATGCCGAGATGCTTCCAGATCACGCCGGACGAGAACCATTTCACGATCTGGCTGAAGACATCGAGCGGATTGGAGAAGAAGAACGGCGGCAGCAGGATCTTGCCGAACACGGGGACGGTCGACAGCACCTGCCACAGCACGATGCCGACAACTGCGACCAGGACTTGCAGCGCAAGCAGTGTCGGACGCGACATCAGACCGCCTCCGCCGCGTGGGTGGATTGGGCGTAGCCCTTCATCACCTCGTCCTTGAGCACGCCCCAGATCTCGCGATGCAGCTCATGGAACTCCTTGTCCAGCCGCACCTCGAAGATGTCGCGCGGGCGCGGCAGGCTCACCCGCCAGTCGCCGATGATGCGCGAAGACGGACCGGCCGACATGATCACGACGCGGTCGGCGAGCGCGATCGCCTCTTCGAGATCATGCGTCACGAACAGCACGGCCTTGCGGTCGGCGCTCCAGAGGTCGAGCAGCAGATTGCCCATCACTTGGCGGGTCTGCGCATCCAGCGGCCCGAACGGCTCGTCCATCAAGAGGATCTTGGGATCGCGGATCAGCACCTGCGCGAGTGCCACGCGTTTGCGCTGGCCGCCGGAAAGCATGTGCGGATAGCGACCCGCGAAGGCGCCGAGGCCGACGGAGGTCAGCCATTGCTGCGCCCGCGACAGCGCCTCGGCGCGCGGCGTGCCCTGGACCTCGAGCCCGATCGCAACATTGTCGAGCGCCGTCTTCCACGGGAACAGCGCATCGGCCTGGAACAGGTAGCCGGCATCCCGGTTCAGCCCGGCGAGCGGCCGGTCGAATATCCTGACGTTGCCGGCAGCCGGCTTCAGCAGCCCGGCCGCGACGTTGAGCAGCGTGGATTTCCCGCAGCCGGTGGGGCCGACAATGGCGACGAACTCGCCTTGCGCCACCGTGAGATGGGCCTTCTCCACCGCCGTATAGACCCGCCCGTCCCCGAGCCGGAATGCGACCTTGGCATCTTCCAGCGCCACTGCCGTTGGCGTTGACATATATTCCCTCCGAACTTGGCCAGATGCCTTAGCCGCTCGCGCGACCAAGTTCAATCAAGCCGCCAAGCGTGCTACGCATGGGCCTTCTCAGTCCCTCCCTCCGTGGGCGGGTCAGCGAAGTGAGCCCGCGCGATGCCATCCAGGCCGATGATCGGCTATGCCCAAATCACCAAGAGCTTCGGCGCGCTCAAGGCCGTGGACGACGTCTCGCTCGACATCGCCGAGGGCGAATTTCTGGCGATCGTCGGCGGCTCGGGCTCCGGCAAGACCACGCTGCTGCGGCTCGCCAACCGGCTGATCGAGGCCGACAGCGGCACCATCACCGTTGAGGGCGAAGACGTGCAGAACGTCGATCCGGTCGCACTGCGGCGGCGGATCGGCTACGTGTTCCAGAGCGGCGGACTGTTTCCGCATCTGAGCGTGGCCGACAATATCGGGATCACGCCAAAGCTGCTCGGCCGGCCGGCCGCGGATATCGCAGCGCGGGTCGACGAGTTGCTGGAGCTCGTGCAGCTCGACCGTGATGCCCATCGCGACCGTCTGCCGGAGGCGCTCTCCGGCGGCCAGCGCCAGCGCGTCGGCGTGGCGCGGGCGCTTGCGGCAAAGCCGCGCATCGTGCTGATGGACGAGCCGTTCGGCGCGCTCGATCCCCTCACCCGCGATGCGCTCGGCGACGATTATCGCTCGCTGCATCGCAAGCTCGGCCTGACCACCGTGATGATCACCCATGACATGACGGAGGCGATCCTGCTCGCCGACCGCATCGCGGTGATGCGCAGCGGGAAGCTGCTCGCGCAGGGCACACCCGCCGAGCTGTCGAGGAGCAGCGACGCCTACGTGCTGGAGCTGCTGCGCACGCCGCGGCGGCAGGTCGCGCGGCTGAACACGCTGCTGCCGCAAAGCGGTGCGGCATGAGCTTGTTCGCCGACCCGCGCTGGGGCGAAGCATTGGCGCACCTGCCCGACTATCTCGGCAATCATGTCCGGGTAAGCCTCGCCGCGCTCGCGCTCGGTCTCGCCGTCAGCCTGCCGCTGGCAATCCTGACGCGCGACCGCCCGGCGCCCCGCGCCATCCTGCTCGCACTCGCCAGCATCGTGCAGACGGTGCCGGGCCTGGCGCTGCTTGCGCTGTTCTATCCGCTGCTGCTGCTCGTCGCCTCGGTGACGCTGGCCTGGTTCGGCGTATCCTTCTCGGCGTTCGGCTTCCTGCCGGCGGTGCTGGCGCTGGCGCTCTACTCGATGCTCCCGGTGCTGCGCAACGGCATCACCGGGCTCAACGGCATCGATCCCGCGCTGATCGAGGCCGCCAAAGGCGTCGGCATGACGGCGCGGCAATCGCTGGTCACCGTCGAACTGCCGCTGGCGCTGCCGGTGATGATGGCAGGCATCCGCACCGCCGCGGTGTGGGTGATCGGCACCGCGACGCTATCGACGCCGATAGGGCAGACCAGCCTCGGCAATTACATCTTTGCCGGGCTTCAAACCCAGAACTGGGTGTTCGTGCTGTTCGGCTGCTTTGCCTCGGCCCTGCTCGCGCTTGCCGTCGACCAGTTGCTCGGCCTGATCGAGAGCGGCCTGCGCCAGCGCAGCCGTTGGCGCACCGGCCTCGGCACGGCCGGCATCGCGGCACTGGTCGCCGCCACGCTGGTGCCGACGATGGGGCGCTCGTCGCAGGGCTATGTCGTCGGCGCCAAGACCTTCGCCGAGCAATATGTGCTTTCGGCCCTGCTCAGGGACCGCCTCCAGGCCGCCGGTCTGCCCGCCACCGCACGATCGGGCCTCGGCTCCAGCGTGATCTTCGGGGCGCTGAAGGCCGGCGACGTCGATCTCTACATCGATTATTCCGGCACGCTCTGGGCCAACCAGCTGCACCGCACCGATATCAAGCCACGCGCCGAGCTTCTTGCGGAGTTGAAGACGGCGCTCGCCAAGGACAACATCACCCTGCTCGGCGAGCTCGGTTTCGAGAATGCCTATACGCTGGTGATCCCGAAGAAACGCGCCGAAGCCCTTCATATCCGCACCATCGCCGATCTCGCCACGCACGCACCGACGCTGTCGATTGCCGGCGATTACGAGTTCTTCTCGCGGCCGGAATGGGCCGCGCTGCAAAAGGCCTACGGCCTTTCGTTCAGGACGCAACGCCAGATGCAGCCGGACTTCATGTATGCGGCGGTCGCCAGCGGCGAGGTCGACGTCATCGCCGGCTACACCAGCGACGGGTTGATCGCGAAGTACGATCTGATCGCGCTGGACGATCCCAGGCACGCGATTCCGCCCTACGATGCCATCCTGCTGCTGGCGCCGAAACGTTCCGGCGACGAGCGACTGCAGGCCGCACTCAAGCCCCTGCTCGGCAAGATCGACATCACTACCATGCGCGAAGCGAATTTGCGCGCCAGCGGCAACGACGCAAATTCGTCGCCGGATGCGGTGGCGAAGTGGCTATGGGAGAAGGTGGGCAAGCCGTAGGCTACAGCCCCCGGATCATTCCTGCCTCGATCAGCAGCCTGTTCAGCCGCCGCGCTTCGGCGCCGTCCTTGCAGCTGTAGAACATGCCCTTGCAGCGGAGCATGATCTCCTTCTGCTCGGCGAAGGACGGGTCGAGCGGGATGCCGGCGGCTTCCTGGATCACCAGCGGCAGATAAGGGCCGTCGACCGTGTCCATCACGGCCTCGCTCCTGACCGGCTCGAAATTGACGGCGTCGATCGCATAATAGGTCGCGTAGAGCCGCGGATCGTAGGCGTCGAGCTTCTTGCCGATGGCGCCCTCGTCGAGGCCGGGCTCGAGGATCGCAGGCGCAAACTCAGGCTGATGATCGCCATAGCGCACGATCAGGAAGGGCTCGCCCGGGAAGTTCTTTTTCAGACTGGCGACGAACGCCTTGTACTGCTCGGCGCTCATCGCCTGACGACGCAGATATTCGTCGATCGACGCCACGTTGCCCGGCGCGCGCCAGTTCTGCAGCAGGTCGGGGCGGAAGCGCGTCTCCCAGGGGAAATGATTGGCGCCGAGATAGATGAAAGTGAACAGCGGCTTGTTGGGCGGCTGCTGACCCATCAACTGGAGCGCCTTGTCATAGAAGAAGCTGTCGGGCTCGACGTCCTTGGCGTGGAGATCCTTGGAGTCGAGGAAACGTTCGATGCCCGTCGTCATCTGGAAGCTGCGCGCGGCCATGAAGCCGCCATTGGCAGGATACAGCGACATCGTGTCGTAGCCGCAGCGGCGCAGCGCCAGCGGCAGCCCGCGCTCGACGCGGTTCGAGGCGATGCGCGTCACGAAATAGGCGAAGCGGCCGAACGAGCGCGAGGAGAGGCCCGCGAGCACGTTGTATTCGGTGAACCAGCTCGGCCCGCCATTGCTCTCGGCCAGGAAGGTGCGCTGCCTGCCGTCCCAGGACTTGAAGTGGCTGCCATAGCCCTGCGGCACCTTGATGCCTTGGGCAGCGCGGATGTCGAAGCTCGATTCATCATGGATCATGATGATGTTCGGCCGGCGTCCGGCAGGATGGCAGGAATCGACCAGCGGCACGTTGAGCCGTTCGTTGGTCGCGGCCGCCGATTCCATGAAGCCGTATTGCACGAAGTCCGAGACCGAGCTGACGCCGGAGCGGAAGAACTTCGACAGATAGCCATCGTCGTAATAGCCGCGCCAGGCCTCGTCCGGATGATAGAGCGAATAGCCGACCAGCGCGGCGAGGCAGGCCAGCTTGCAGGCGAGCGCCGGCAGGCGACGGATGCGGAACGGATCGAGCCACCACAGCGCATACATCAGCGGCAGCGTGACGAGGCCCGCCAGGATCACCGACCAGCGCAAGTTCGGGAAGATCGTGAACAGGAACGCGACGGTGTCGCGGTCGATCATCATCAGGTCGATGAAGTTGACCGTCATCTGGACGACGTCGTGCTTGAGCCGCGACAGCAGCACCAGCACCACGACCATGGTCAGCGACAGCGCGCCCGACAGCGCCGGCCGGCGCAGCAGCGTGATCCAGAAAAAATTGAGGATGCCCCAGGCCAGCGCGAAGGAGAGGCGCGAGCCGAAATCGGTCTCGGTCTCGTACATCAGCGCGAGCGCGGCCAGATGCGGCGCGGCAACCGCGAGCAGCCGCCAGATGCCGAGCGCGGCGACGCTCGCCAGCACGGCGGTGGCGGCAGAAGGACCTGGATTGGGCGCGGACGCCATCGACGACACGCAACAGCTGGTCCGGCGCAATGATACCTAGCCGTCTGGCCGGCCCAAGGGAGAACAAGGGCGGCTAGGGCGTCCGGCGCAGCCGGAAGGCCTGCACCGTGTCATAAAACTGTAACGGAACGGTCAAGGACAGGCAATGCAGGCCGTGATCCGACCTTCGCTTAATGTGAGGAGGCGGCGAAGCGCCGCACGGAGCCGCGTGCAAAATCAGGCTTTCGCGATCCCCGCGATGAACAGGTCGAGCACCCCTTCCGCCGTCCGCTCGATCTCGCCTGCCTCGACGCCCCAGCGTGGGAAATGGCCGTCGAGATTCATCCGGACAAAGCCGTAGACCAGCGCACGGCCGGCGATCTGGACTTGCTTGAGATCGACCGGGCGCAGCAGACCCTGCTCCGCCGCTTCGGCGAGGATTCCCTCGGTCAGGGCGATCAGTTCAGCATTGTCGCGCGTCAGTTCAGCGGAGCTGCCATGGACGAAATAGCGTCCGGTGGAGATGATTTCGAAATGCGCGGGATTGCGCAACGCCCAGCGCAGGTAAGCGAGGCCGAAGGCACGGAAGCGGGCGAGCGGGCCGGCGGCGGGAACCTCGCCCAGCGCCGCCTCGATCTCGGCGCGGAAACGCCGCTGCGCCTCCTCGGCCGCCGCCGCCATCAGGGCATCGCGGTTCGGAAAGTGCCGGAACGGCGCGCCTGGGGACACGGCGGCCCGCCGCGCGGCCTCACGGACGGAAACTTCCACACCCTCTGCGGCGAGTTGCAGCGCAGCATCGATCAGGACGCGGCGAAGGTCGCCGTGGTGATACGGCCGGGGTTCGGCTGCCGGGCGGCGAGCACGCGGCTTGGAGGTCTGGCGGACGGACACGCGAGCTTCCTAGCATCACCCGAACGTGAATGTAAGCAGCGATTACACTGTTGATCACGGCTGGTCGATAAATGTAATCAGTGATTACATAACTCAGGGAGATCACCATGTCGCAACGTCAAGGCTGGCTCGAAGGCTGGCGGCTGCTGGCCGCCCTTACCCTCAGCCTGGTCGTCCTCAGCCTGTGGATCGCCTCGATGCGACAGTTCGAGGTCGAGGGCGTGCGGATGGTGATCCGCTTCACGGCACGCAGCTCGCTGCTGCTGTTCTGCCTCGCCTTCAGCGCCGCGGCGCTGGGGTGGCTGTGGCCCAATGGCTGGACGCGCTGGCAGCGCCGCAACCGCCGTCATCTCGGCCTGAGCTTTGCCGCCTCCCACGCCATTCATGCGCTCGCGATCATCGCCTTCGCCAAAATGGATCCCGCCGGCTTCGCGGAGGCCACCTCGCCCGCCTCCTACGTCTTCGGCGGGATCGGCTATGCCGTCATCATCGCCATGAGCGCGACCTCGTTCGACCGCACCGCCGCGCTGATCGGGCCGCGCGCCTGGCGGACGCTGCATCTCGCCGGCGGCTATTACCTCTGGCTCCAATTCATGGTCGCGTTCGGCAAGCGTGTGCCGGCGATGCCGCTCCATGCAGCGTTCCTTTTTCCGCTGTTGATCGTGATGGCGCTGCGCATGATCGCGATGGCTCGCCACCCGCGCGGGCAGACCGTCACGGCAAGCTGACGTGCCCGGCCTATTGCGGCAGGAAACCGAGCCGCTTGGCGATGATGCGGTCGAGGGTCCGTTTCGGCAGCACGGCCGCGATCATATGGCGCAGCGGATCCGGCGTAATCTGGTAGCGCACCTTGGGGCTCGCCGTGGTCAGCGCCTCGAACACGATCTCGGCGATCCGCTCGGCCGGCAGGCCCTTTGCGCCGAGGTCCATCATGAACGCCATGACCTTGTTCAGCGCCGGCAGATAGGGCGAGTTCTGGTAAACGGAGAGATCGATCCGTTCAGCCTTGCTCCAGATCGGCGTCTTCACCGCGCCGGGGGCGATGATGATGACGTCGATGCCGAACAGCATCAGTTCGCGGCGCAGGCTTTCGGATAGGCCTTCGATGGCGTGCTTGGAGGTGCAGTAGGGCGCCGACAGCGGATTGCCGTTCTTGCCAGCGACCGAGCTGATCATCACGATCCGCCCCTTCGGCCCCTTCAGCGACGGGTCGGCCCCGAGCAGCGGCCCGAACGCCTGCGTCGCGATGACAGGGCCGATGACGTTGATGTCCATCTGGCGACGGAAATCATCCGCGGACAATTCGAGCACGGGACCCGCGACCGCGACGCCCGCATTGTTGACGAGGCCGGCGAGCGTCTCGCCATTCAGCGCCTCACGCACGTCCCGTGCAGCCGCGAGAACCGCGGCCTCGTCGGTAACGTCGAACAGCAATGGCGTGAAATCGGCGCCGAACTCGGCCTTGAGCCGATCGGCATCGGCCTGCTTGCGAACGCTGCCGAACACGCGGTAACCGCGCCCGATCAGGAGTTTTGCAGTAGCCCAGCCGATGCCCGTGGACGCACCGGTGACGACGACAGATCGCATGGTCTTCCTCCCCTGGAGTTCCCGCGATCATGCCTCGGAATTTTGCCCGTGTCCCGGACAAGCGCCACGGAGTGGAGCGCAGAGCCGGGACACAGGAGCCGCATCGGGCCCCGGATCAGCAGCGCATCACCAACGTGTTGCGCTGCGTCCGGGGCAAACCGACTTAGTTCTTCGACTTGTCGACCAGCGCGCCCTTCTTGATCCAGGGCATCATGTCGCGCAGCTTCGCGCCGACTTCCTCGATCGGGTGCTGTGCGAGCTTGGCGCGGGTCGCCTTGAACGAGGTCTGGTTGACCTTGTTCTCGAGCATCCAGTCGCGAGCGAACTTGCCGCCCTGGATGTCGGCGAGAACGCGCTTCATCTCGGCCTTGGTCTCGGCGGTGACGATGCGCGGACCGGTGACGTACTCGCCGTACTCCGCCGTGTTGGAGATCGAGTAGTTCATGTTGGCGATACCGCCTTCATAGATCAGGTCGACGATCAGCTTCACTTCGTGCAGGCACTCGAAATAGGCCATCTCCGGCGCGTAGCCGGCTTCGACCAGGGTCTCGTAGCCGCCCTTGATCAGTTCGACCAGACCGCCGCAGAGCACCACCTGCTCGCCGAACAGGTCGGTCTCGCATTCTTCCTTGAAGGTGGTTTCGATGATGCCGGCGCGGCCGCCGCCGACAGCCGAAGCGTAGGACAGGCCGAGGTCATGGGCGTTGCCGGAGACGTCCTTGGCGATCGCGATCAGGCAGGGCACGCCGCCGCCGCGCTGATATTCCGAGCGCACGGTGTGGCCCGGGCCCTTCGGCGCGATCATGAGCACGTCGAGATCGGCGCGCGGGTCGAGCAGATTGAAGTGGACGTTGAGGCCGTGCGCGAACACGAGGGCGGCGCCCTTCTTCATGTTGTCGTGCAGGTGCTCGCGATAGATATCGCCCTGGAGTTCGTCCGGGGTCAGCATCATGACGAGGTCGGCCCATTTGGCGGCTTCGGCGACGTCCATCACCTTGAAGCCGGCGGCTTCCGCCTTCTTGACCGAGCCCGAATCCTTGCGCAGCGCGATGGCGACGTCCTTGACGCCGGAATCCTTCAGGTTGAGCGCATGGGCGTGGCCCTGGCTGCCGTAGCCGACGATGGCGACCTTCTTGCCCTTGATCAGGTTCAGGTCGGCGTCGCGATCGTAATAAACACGCATGGGGCGTTTCCTCGTTAGGGGCCAGAATCGGCCGTTGGTCAGGTCCGACTGCTCAAGTCTTGGACGGTGAAAATTGCGGATTTCGGGGGCTGTCTAGAGCATTTTCGCCCCCCTGGGAAACCCGTTTCTGCATGGAATTCCGCGACATCATGCATCCATGAAAACGGGGTAGAGAGAGGCCAGCAGCAGGATCGCCATCAGGATATTGAAGGCGCGGACCAGCCGCTCCGAGGTCAGAATTGGCCGTAACGCCGAGCCGAACAGGGCCCAGACCACGGTCGAGACGGTGCCGACGAGCAGGCTGATCAGGGTCTGGATCACGATGTTGAGCGGGAATTGGGCGATCGCCGCATAGGCGGTGATGGTGCCGATCACGATCACCCAGCCCTTGGCATTGATCCATTGAAACATCGCCGCGCCCCAGAAGGTCATCGGACCACGGCCATCCCCCTCCCCCGGCCTGGTCGGGCCGGACATGGCGATCACAGCGGCAAGATAGATCAGGTAGGCGGCACCGGCGTATTTCAGGATGGTCTGGAGGATCGGATAGGTCAGGAAGACCGAGCCGAGCCCGAGGCCGACGGCGGCGACCATGAAGGCGAAGCCGAGGACGATGCCGACGATGTGGGGGATGGTGCGCCGGAAGCCGTAAGTCAGGCTGGAGGACAGCAGCATGATGTTGTTCGGCCCCGGCGTGAAGTACATCACGACCATGAAGACGAGGAAGGCATAGAACAGCGAATAGGTCATCGCCACCTCACGCCGCCTTCGGCAGGATCTGCGGGCGCTTCACCAGCACCATCACCGCGATACCGCCGATCACCGTCAGCATGCCGGCCAGCCGCAACGGTCCGAACCGCTCGCCGAACACGATGCTGGAGGCGGCCGAGCCAACGAACGGCACCAGCAACGCGAACGGCACCACTTGCGCTGCCGGGTAATCACGCAGCAGCCGTCCCCACAGCCAATAGGCGATGCTGGTGGAGATGGCGCCGATCACCAGCAGGCAGATCAACCCGGTCAGCGACAGGTGGATCAGCGACTGGAAGGTCGGCACTGGCCCGTTGACGACCACCGCAAGCGCGAACAGCGGCACCGCGGCGGTGAGGCAGAGCCAGGCGAACAGATCGAACATCGGCGCGCCGCGGGCGCCGCGCAGCAGCAGATTGCCGACGGCAAAGCAGATCGGAGCGATCATCAGCACCGCAAATGCAGCGACGCTGAAATCATAACCGACCGTGCCGCAGATCATGAGCAGGCCAATCGCGGCGATGCCGATACCGAGCGTCTGGACCGACGTCGGCCGTTCGCCGAAGGCGATCGCGGCAAATCCGATGGTGAACAGCGCCTGGCTCTGCACCACGACGCTGGTCAGCCCCACCGGCACGCCATGGGCGATAGCGTAGGCCTGGCTGAGGAATTGACCGAGGAACAACGTGAAGCTGATAGCGATCAGAAGCGACCATGCGACCTTTGGCTTCGGAATGAACAGGCACGGCAACGCGGCGATGAAAAAGCGCATTGCGGTCATCAGCTCCGGCGAAAGCTCGTCGAGCGCGATCCGGCTCGCCACGAAGGCAAGCCCCCAGATGATCGCCACCAGGATGGCGATGAGGATATCGGCCGGCTTCATTGTTGTTCTCGGCTCTGCCCTATCGTGCAGCCCTGTTGTTGTCGTCTAGCCTTGCTCGCCGGCTCTCGGTTTGCGCAACAGATACGTACCGTGCATCGGTGCGTGGTAATCGGCCGAGACCAGCGTGAAGCCGACGTCGGTCAGCATCCGCTCCATCACCCAGCCGAAGGTGGAATATTCGTCGCGCATGTGCGTGACGACACTGTCGCGCGGAAAATCGTGGTTCTTGATCTGGAAGTCGGCCCATTGCTCGACGTCACGCTCGATGGCGTCGGGCATCGCGGCGTAGACGAGGTCGCGCAGATAGAACGTCGCTCCGGGCTTGAGCGCGCGGAAAATTCGCGACATCGCCACCGCCTTCCAGAAATCCGGCAAATGGTGCAGCGTGAATTCGCTGGCGATCAGGTCGTAGGATTCCGGCCGGTAGGCGAAGCTGAGCAGGCCGGCCGACTGGGTTGCGACCTTCGCCTTGCGGTCGCGCGCGTAGATCTCGGCGAGCGCCAGCATTGCCGGCGATATGTCGATGGCATCGACCTCGGCACCCATCAGCGCGGCTTCGGTCGCCAGCACGCCGTTGCCGCAGCCGATGTCGGCGATGCGCCAGCCGCGCTGGACTCCCAGCATCTTCAGCGCGGCGCGCGCCCGCAGATCGGCATCGTCATGGGCGTCGTAGATCGAGGCCACAGCGGGCTCGATCCCCATCCGGTTCCGCTCGTTGTAGTACCAGTCGCGCGCCAGCATGGTTCACATTCCTTCAGGCCCGCGGCCGATCGCGGCAACGCCGGTGCGCGACACCTCGACAAGGCCGAGCGGACGCATCAGGTCGATATATTGATTGATCTTGTCCGTATTGCCTGTGATCTCGAACACAAAGCTCTCGGTGGTGGCGTCGATCACGCGGGCGCGGAACGCATCCGCGAGCCTGAGCGCCTCGACCCGATGCTCGCCCTGCCCGCGCACCTTCACCATTGCGAGCTCGCGCTCGATCGAGCGCCGGGTCTGGGTCATGTCGACGACCTGGTAGACCGGGATCATGCGGTCGAGCTGGTTCTTGATCTGCGCAATCACCATCGGCGTACCGGTGGTGACGATGGTGATGCGCGAAAGGTGCTTCTGGGCCTCGGTCTCCGACACCGTGAGGCTCTCGATGTTGTAGCCGCGGCCCGAGAACAGGCCGATGACGCGCGCGAGCACGCCGGGCTCGTTCTGCACGAGCACGGCGAGCGTGTGGGTCTCGTTGGGATCGTGGCGCTCTTCGATGAAGTAGGCGGATGCGGGCTGGTTCATTGTCGTCCCCTCAAATGTCTTTCGTCACACCAGCGCCTTGCCGCCGGCAAAGGCCTTGGCGGTGGCCTCGTCGTTGGCCTGCTCCGGCAACAGCATCTCGTTGTGCGCCTTGCCGGACGGGATCATCGGGAAGCAGTTTTCCAGCGACGCGACGCGGCAGTCGAACAGCACCGGGCGCTTGACCGAGATCATCTCCTGGATGGCACCGTCGAGATCGCCGGGCTTGTGCACCTGGAAGCCGACGCCGCCATAGGCTTCCGCGAGCTTGACGAAGTCCGGCATCGCCTCCGAATAGGAATGCGACAGCCGGTTGCCGTGCAGCAGCTGCTGCCACTGCCGCACCATGCCCATGTACTGGTTGTTGAGGATGAAGATCTTGATCGGCAGTTCGTACTGAACCGCCGTCGACATCTCCTGCATCGTCATCTGCACCGAAGCATCGCCGGCGATGTCGATGACGAGGCTGTCCGGATGGGCCACCTGCACGCCGACCGCGGCCGGCAGGCCGTAGCCCATCGTGCCGAGACCGCCCGAGGTCATCCAGCGATGCGGCTCCTCGAAGCCGTAGAACTGCGCCGCCCACATCTGGTGCTGGCCGACCTCGGTCGTGATGTAGGTGTCCCTGCCGCGCGTCGCCTCGAACAGGCTCTGGATCGCGTGCTGGGGCAGGATGACGTCGTTGCTCTTCTTGAAATAGAGCGAGTTGCGCGCGCGCCACTGCGCGATCTGCTGCCACCACGCCTTGATGTCGGGCTTCTTCGCCTCGGCCTTGAACACCTGGAGGATGTCGCCGAGGATGTTGCCGCAATCGCCGATGATCGGCACGTCGACGCGGATGTTCTTGTTGATCGAGGACGGATCGATGTCGATGTGGATCTTCTTCGAGCCCGGCGAGAACGCGTCGACACGGCCGGTGATGCGGTCGTCGAAACGCGCGCCGACGCACAGCATGACGTCGCAATCATGCATCGACATGTTGGCTTCGTAAGTGCCGTGCATGCCGAGCATGCCCAGCCAGTTCTTGCCCGACGCCGGATAGGCGCCGAGACCCATCAGCGTCGAGGTGATGGGAAAGCCCGTGACCTCGACCAGTTCGCGCAACAGCTTGGTCGCTTCGGGGCCGGAATTGATGACGCCGCCGCCGCTGTAGATCACGGGGCGCTTGGCATTGGCGAGCAGCGCCACGGCCTTGCGGATCTGCGTCGCATCGCCCTTCACGCGCGGCGCGTAGGAGCGATGCACGTCGGATTTGCGCGGCGGATGATAGGTGCCGGTCGCGAACTGCACGTCTTTGGGGACGTCGACCAGCACCGGGCCCGGACGGCCGGTGGTCGCGACGTAGAATGCCTCGTGCAGCACCTTGGCGAGATCGTTGACGTCGCGCACCAGCCAATTGTGCTTGGTGCAGGGACGCGTGATGCCGACCGTGTCGCATTCCTGGAACGCGTCGTTGCCGATCAGATGCGTCGGCACCTGGCCGGAGATGCAGACCAGCGGGATCGAGTCCATCAGCGCGTCGGTGAGCGGCGTCACCATGTTGGTGGCGCCGGGGCCGGAGGTCACCAGGGCAACGCCGGGCTTGCCGGTGGAGCGCGCATAGCCTTCGGCCGCATGGCCCGCGCCCTGCTCGTGGCGGACCAGGATGTGCTGGACCTCGCTCTGCTGGAAGATCTCGTCATAGATCGGAAGCACCGCGCCGCCGGGATAGCCGAAAATGTCGGTCACGCCGTGATCGATGAGCGCGCGAACGATCATCGCGGCGCCGGTCATCTGGTTCGGATCGTGGCTCTTGTCGCTCATTGGCTTGCTCCGGATGCGCTGTTGTCAGCGGCTTCGTTCGTGTCTGGTTCGGGAAATAAAAAAGGCCCCGAAGAGGGCCCATGCACACCGCCTGTCATGTGGATGGCAGCTAGCCACCCCCGGCGGTGTGCCTGGGTACGACGGCGATAAGGAGTTTGGTAATAATGTTGCGCATGACTGACGGTCGACTTCCCAAAGGTTGCGCGAAACATAGCGGTCAAAGCCCGGATGTCAAGGCGATGCGGCCGTTCTCGCGCGATTTTGCCAATGTAGCGGTGTTCCCGTGGTTCGGCGAGAGGTAAATTCGGGTACCTCGGTACAAAAGCGCGTCAGTCGGGGTCTCGTGCCGCACTCACGACGGCGGCAAGCCATCCCCGGGCCTCCTCGGGCTTCACCCATTCGAAGTCAGGCAATTGGTGCCGGAACCAGGTGAACTGCCGCTTGGCGTAGTGGCGGGTATCGGCGCGGCCGATTGCTGCCGCGTCGTCCAGGCTGAGCTCACTGCGCAGATGGCGGATGAGGGCCGGCACGCCATGAGCCTTCATCGCCGGCAGCAGCGGATCGAGATGTCGGGCGGCGAGCCGCTCGACCTCCCCCAGCGCGCCGGCGTCCAGCATGGCGTCGAACCGGGCATCGATGCGGGCATAGAGTTCGTCCCGTGCGGGCGCGAGAAACACCGCTCGAAAACTGTGCTTCGGCAGCAGCGGCGGCTGGCCTTCCCTGTGCCAATCGAGCAGCGAACGACCGGTCGCCTCGACCACCTCGAGCGCGCGCGCGATCCGGGTGCGGTCACGCAGGTTCAATCGCTCGGCCGCGCGGGGGTCGCGACGCGCCAGTTCGGCATGGAGCGCTTCGGCGCCGTTGCGTTCCAGCCGCGCGCGCACGTCCTCGCGCACCTCGGCAGGAATGGGCGGCACCACGGAGAGCCCGGCCGTCAGCGCCTTGAAATAAAGCCCGGTGCCGCCGATGAAGATCGGCAGACGGTTTTCCGCTCTCGCCTCGTCGAGCACCTTCGCCGCGTCAGCCACCCAGGCGCCCGCCGAGAAGTTCACGGCCGCATCGACATGGCCGTAGAGACGGTGCGGAGCACGGGCCTCCTCGCTTTGTGTGGGACGCGCGGTGATAACGCGGAGGTCACGATAGACCTGCATGGAGTCGGCATTGATGACGACGCCGCCCGTGCGGAGGGCAAGCTCCAGCGCCAGCGCCGACTTGCCGCTGGCGGTCGGGCCTGCGATAAGCACGGCCTCGCCAACCTGCCTTCTGGCGACCTGTTCCTCGCTCACGAAAACCTCAAATGTCCCTCGTCGCCACGCTGATCTGCAATCCCGACAACCCCGCGCTCGACTCGACCATCGTCGATGGCGCCCGCGCCGTGCTGCCCCAGGCAGCACCCGCGCACTGGCTGTTCGACGGGGTTGCGGTCGACATTCCCTTCGGCGCCGACAGTAACCTCGAAGGCGACCGTCACGCCATCGAGCAGCGGCTGCGCGAGCTTCGCGGCGACCTCCCCGTCGACATCGTGGTGCAGCCTGCCGGCTTCAGGCGCAAGAAGCTTTTTCTCGCCGACATGGATTCCACCATGATCGGCCAGGAATGCATCGACGAGCTCGCCGACCTCGTCGGGATGAAAGCCCACGTGGCCGCTATCACCGAACGCGCCATGCGCGGCGAGATCGAGTTCGAGCCGGCGCTGCGCGAGCGCGTGGCGCTGCTGAAGGACCTGCCGGCGAGCGTGGTCGACGAGGTCCTGGCCAAGCGCATCACGCTGACTCCCGGCGGCCGCGAACTGGTTGCAACCATGCGCAAGCACGGCGCCTATACCTGCCTCGTTTCCGGCGGCTTCACACTGTTCACGACCGCGATCGCCGCCAAGATCGGTTTCCAGGAGAACCGCGCCAACGAGCTCGTCGTGCGCGACGGCAAGTTCACCGGCGAGGTGAAGGAGCCGATCCTGGGCCGCGCGGCAAAGCTCGCGACGCTGGTGGATTTGATGGAATCGTTCGATCTCGACGACATCGACTCGGTCGTGGTCGGCGATGGCGCCAATGATCTCGCGATGATCCAGGCGGCGGGACTTGGCGTTGCCTATCACGCCAAGCCGGCCGTGGCGGCCGCGGCAGCCGCGCGGATCGATTACGGCGACCTCACCGCGCTGCTTTATGCGCAGGGCTATCGCCGCGAGGAGTTTGTCGAGGGGTAAGTCTCGGGCTCGTCATGCCCGAGCTTGAACCGGGCATGACGAGCAGATCGCTTACTGCACGCTCAGCGCCACGAACCGCAGCTCGCCGTCGGCATTCGAGACCAGCAGCAGCACCGACTTCTTGCCGTCCTTCTTGAGCTGATCGACCCGCTTCTGGATGTCGGCGCCGCTGGACACCGCCTCCTGCGCGACCTCGACGATGACATCGCCGGCGGAGAGGCGCTTTTCGGCGGCGTCGGAATTGGCGTCGACATTGGTGACGACCACGCCCTTGACGCTGTCCTTGATCTTGTAGCGGGTTCGCAGATCCTTGTTCAGCGCCGCAAGGTCGAGGCCCAGCGCCTTCTGCGTCACCGGCTTCTCGGGCGCGGGCTCGTCGGTCTTCACCGCGGCCTGCACCTTGTCGGCGTCCTGGAGGCGGCCGAGCGTGACCTTCTTGGTTTCTTCCTTGCCCTTGCGGATGACGACGACGTCGACCTCCTTGCCGACCGCCGTGTCGGCGACGACGCGGGACAGGTCCTTCGGATCCTTGACGTCCTTGCCGTCGAACTTGACGACGACGTCGCCCGGCTCGATGCCGGCCGGCTTGGCGGGTCCCTTGTCGTCGACGCCCGCAACCAGCGCACCGCGTGCCGGCTTGATGCTGAGGCTCTCGGCGATCTCGTCAGTGACGCTCTGGATCCGCACTCCCAGCCAGCCGCGGCGCAGCTCGCCGAACTGACGGAGCTGGTCGACGACGCCTGCGACCGTCTTCGACGGCACGGCAAAGCCGATGCCGATCGAGCCGCCCGAGGGCGAGATGATCAGCGTGTTGACGCCGATGACGTCGCCATCGAGGTTGAACAGCGGACCACCGGAATTGCCGCGGTTGATGGAGGCATCGGTCTGGATGTAGCTGTCATAGGGACCGGAGGAGATGTCGCGGTTTTTGGCCGAGACGATGCCGGCCGTCACCGTGCCGCCAAGGCTGAACGGGTTGCCGATCGCGACCACCCAGTCGCCGAGACGCAGCTTGTCGCTATCGCCGAACTTCACCGCGATCAGCGGCTTGGTCGGCTTGAACTTCAGCACCGCAAGATCGGTCTTCTTGTCGACGCCGACCAGCTCGGCCTTGATTTTGGTGCCGTCGTTGAGGATGACGTTGATCTCGTCGGCGTCCGCGATGACGTGATTGTTGGTGACGACGACGCCTGACGTATCGATGATGAAGCCGCTTCCGAGCGAGTTGGTCTTGCGCGGCGGGTTATTATCGCCGCCCTTGCTGCCGCCGCCCGGACCCTTGCGGTTCTTGAAGAAGTCGTCGAAGAATTCCTCGAAGGGCGAGCCGGGTGGTAGTTGCGGCATGGCGTTGCCGCCGCCGCCGCCCTTGGCCTCGACGGTCTGCGAGGTCGAGATGTTGACGACCGCGTCGATCACCTTCTCGGCGACGTCGGCGATGCCCTCCGGTCCGCGCGCATGGGCCGGCGTGCCGAGCGCGCTGACAGCAGCGACGGCGAGCGCGGCCAGCCCAATTCGCACACCAAGTCGCGAGCGGGACGTAACAAGGGTGGCAGCGGTCATTGTGATCTCCAGAGAGAGGGATTCGGCGCCAGACTGCGCTTGACGGGGAGACGGCGCAAGCACGGAGCTTAGCGAACCTCAGGACCCCGATAATACGGCGAAAACCCGTCTGTCGCCTTCACTTTGGCGTTGGCGCGGCGCCTAAATGGGGCGTCGCATCACCCAGATCAGGACCAGGCCGGCAATGGCTGAACCGATCCCGACCGCGCGCAGGATGTTGTCGGGCGTGGCGATGGCGCTCTTCATGGCCTTGCGCATCCAGTTGGGACTGGCCGCGAACATCAAGCCTTCCAGCACGAACAGGATGCCCAGGCCGATGAGGAAATCGGTGAACGCAATGGACCTCATCGGATCGGAACCTCCCGGTATATTGTTCTTGTCTGGACGAAGGGCGGCGATATCCGCCGCCCCATGTCTAGCTTACGGCTTCGCCGGCGTCTCGGTCGCCATCTTGCCGGACGGGTTACTGAAGTACCGGAAGAAATCCGAGTCCGGACGCAGCAGGAAGCGGGTGTCGTTCGAACGCAGCCCGTTCTCGTAAGCCGTCATCGACCGGTAGAAGGCGAAGAAGTCGGCATCCTTGCTGTAGGCTTCGGCGAACAGGCGGTTGCGCTCGGCATCGCCGGCACCCCGGGTCTGTTCGGCCTGCGAATTCGCCTCGGCAACGATCACGGTTGCCTCACGATCGGCCTTGGACTTGATCTCCTGGGCCTTCTGTCCGCCCTGGGCGCGGAACTCGGCGGCTTCGCGCTCACGCTCGGTCTTCATGCGCTGGTAGACCGCCTGGCTGTTCTGCTCCGGCAGGTCGGCGCGGCGGATCCGGACGTCGACGACCTGGATGCCGTAACCGTCGGCCTCCCGGTCGAGTTGGTCGCGGATGCGCTGCATCAGCTTCTCGCGGTCGTCGCGCACCACGTTGA
Organism: Bradyrhizobium sp. SZCCT0148; assembly: GCF_018129985.1. Classification (GTDB taxonomy): domain Bacteria; phylum Pseudomonadota; class Alphaproteobacteria; order Rhizobiales; family Xanthobacteraceae; genus Bradyrhizobium; species Bradyrhizobium japonicum_H. The sequence continues at coordinate 412,338 of NZ_JAFCKT010000005.1, read as the reverse complement.
TGAAGGTGACCTCGCCGAGCACGCGGCGCAGCGCCGCGTTCAGGAGCGTGGTGAGCTGGATGTTGGCGGCCTGGATCGAGCCGATGCTCTGATAGAAGCGCAGCGCGTCCTTGATGCGGTAGCGTGCGAACGCGTCGACGACGAGCCGCTTCTGGTCGGAAGCGATCGCTTCCTGCGACGGGTTCTCGAGATCGAGGATCCGCTTGTCGATATTGATCACCGAGTTCCAAGGCGCCTTGAAATGCAGGCCGGGAGCGGTGACGACGTCGACGGGCCGGCCGAATTGCAGCACGATGGTCTGCTCGGTCTGCTGCACCGTGAACAGCGACATGTAGCCGACAACCACGACGAGCAGGAGGGCGAGCAGCGTGACGATACCTGTGACCGGGGACCTCATCGGGTGCCTCCGCTCGAGGGCTGACCGGTGGTAGGCGGCCGCTTGGCCGTCAGCTCACTGAGTGGCAGATAGGGCACCACGCCCTGGCCGGACTGGCCGCCGTCATAGATGAGCTTTTCCGAGCCGCCGAGCACGCGCTCCATCGTCTCCAGATAGATTCGTTCACGCGTCACGTCGGGCGCCTTCTTGTATTCCTCGTACACCTTCAGGAAGCGGGCGCTCTGGCCCTTGGCCTCGGCCACCGCCTGCTCCTTGTAGCCTTCGGCGGCCTGCAGAATCTGCGCCGAGCGGCCGCGCGCCTGCGGCACCACCTGGTTGGCGTAAGTCTGCGCCTCGTTCTGCAACTGCTCGAGATTGGCGCGCGCGGCCTGAACGTCGCGGAAGGCGTCGATCACCTGCGCCGGCGGATCGACCTTCTGCATCTGCACCTGGCTGATCTGAATGCCGGCACCGTAGCTGTCCAGGGTCTTCTGGATCAGCTCCTGCACGCCCTGTTCGGTCACGTTGCGCGCACCAGTCAGGATCGGCTGGATCTGCGAGCGGCCGATCACCTCGCGCATCGCGCTCTCGGAGACCGCCTTCACGGTGCCTTCGGGATTCTGGATGTTGAAGAGGAAGTCGCCGACGCCATCAGGCTTGATGCGCCAGAGCACCGTGAAATCGACGTCCACTATGTTCTCGTCGCCGGTCAGCATCAGACTCTCTTCGGGCACGTCCCGAATGGAACGGCCGCGCCGCGCCGGGTCGTCGATCAGCGTCATGCCGATCGAGATGGTGTTGACGCGCAGCGCCTTCGGCAGCAGCACGGTCTCGATCGGATAGGGCAGATGATAGTTCAGGCCTGGCTGCACGGTGCGGACGTGCTTGCCGAAGCGCAGCACGACGCCGAGCTCTTCGGACTGCACGCGGAAGAAGCCCGACAACAACCAGAACGCGGCGATCAACAGCACGATCAGCGTGATGCCTATGCCGGAGAAATAGCCTCCCGGCATGATCTGCTGGAGGCGGTCCTGGCCGCGCCGCAGAAGGTCTTCCAGATCCGGCGGCCTCGGCCCGACCGGTTGCGGGCCTGAGCCCCATGGTCCCTTCGGACCCGAGCCCCATGGGCCACCGCCCTGATTCTTCCACGGCATTCGACGCTCTCCTCGGCAGGGTGGAATTGCCCCCGCCCGCTTTGTCCGGTCCGCTTTATAGGGGACACGCAAGCCCCTTACAACGCAGCGGTGACCGTCTTCCGAGCTATGCTCGGGCACGAAAAAGTCAATGTAAACATTGAAGAAAGCGGTTAATGGCCGCGCCGCCGACGATATGTCACATAGGAGTATTCGGCGCTGTCCTCGCCTCCGGCAGGATGGCGGACGCGTGCGACCTCATCCCATTCCGCCTTGTTGATGTCGAAATGCGTGTCGCCGTCGGGCCGTGCGTGCACTTCGGTGATTTCGAGGCGGTCGGCGCGGTCGAGCCATTGGCGGAATATCTCGGCGCCGCCGATCACCGCGATCTCAGTGACCGAACGCCGCAGGGCATCGCCGCGCGCGATCGCACCGGCATCCGCGGACGACGTCGTGACGATGGCGCCCTTGGCGCGATAATCCGTATCGCGCGTGATCACGATGTTGGTGCGGCCCGGCAGGGGGCGGCGAGGCAGGGATTCGAAGGTCTTGCGGCCCATGATCACGGGCTTGCCGATGGTCAGCGCCTTGAAGCGCGCCAAGTCGGATTTCAATCGCCACGGCATCGCATTGCCCGCGCCGATGACGCCATTCTCCGCGATCGCGACCACGAAGACGATCTCCATCAGGGCGCACTCCCGGCCAACTGCGTCAGCGCTCGCCCGGTGACGCGGCACAGCGTCCAGTCGTCCATCATGACCGCGCCGAGCGACTTGTAGAACGCGATCGACGGCGCGTTCCAGTCGAGCACCGCCCATTGCAGGCGGGACCAGCCGTTGTCGACGCATTCCTTGGCGAGATAGACCAGCAGCGCCTTGCCGAGGCCCTTGCCCCGATGCGACGGCCGGACGTAGAGATCCTCGAGATAGATGCCAGGGCGGCCGCTGAAGGTGGAGAAATTCGCAAACCACACCGCGAAACCGACCGGCTCGCCGTTCCACTCGGCGATCGCGCAATAGAGTTGCGGTCGCTCGCCGAACAGCGCGTCAGCGATATCGGCCTCGGTCGCTTCCACCTCGTGCGCGAGCTTTTCGTAGTCGGCGAGTTCGCGGATGAAAGCAAGAACGAGCCCGGCTTCGCCCGGGCGCACACGGCGGATGTTGAGCGACATCGGCGCTAAACCGCGACTTCCGCCTTGATGTGCGGATGCGGGTCGTACCCGACGAGTTCGAAATCCTCATAGCGGAAGGAAAAGATGTCCTTCACCTCGGGATTGATCCGCATCACCGGCAGCGGACGCGGAGCACGTGTCAGTTGGAGCCGTGCCTGCTCCAGATGGTTGGAATAAAGGTGCGTGTCGCCGAACGAATGCACGAAGTCGCCGGGCTTCAGGCCGGTGACCTGGGCCACCATCATGGTGAGCAGCGCGTAGGAGGCGATGTTGAAGGGAACGCCGAGGAAGACGTCGGCCGAACGCTGATAGAGCTGGCACGACAGCTTGCCGTTGGCGACATAGAACTGGAACAGCAGATGGCAGGGCGGCAGCGCCATCTTGTCGACGTCGGCCGGATTCCAAGCGGTGACGATCAGCCGGCGCGAATCCGGGGCGCGCTTGATCATGTCGATGACCTTGGTGATCTGGTCGATACTGCCGCCTTCAGGCGTTGGCCAGGAGCGCCACTGATGCCCGTAGACCGGGCCAAGGTCGCCATTGGCGTCGGCCCACTCGTCCCAGATGGTGACGCCGTTGTCGCGCAGATATTTGATGTTGGTGTCGCCCTTCAGGAACCACAACAGCTCGTGGATGATCGCCTTCAGCGGCAGCCGCTTGGTCGTCAGCATCGGGAAGCCGGCCGACAGATTGAAACGCATCTGGTGGCCGAACACCGAGAGCGTGCCGGTACCGGTCCGATCGGTTTTTTCGGCGCCGTCTGAAAGAATCCGCTCGAGCAGGTCCTGATACTGGTGCATGTGCGACTGAGCCTTTAGGGAGGCGGCGAACTTAACGGCGCCCCCTGCGGTACGACAGCAGCGATTCGCTGTCTGCACCGACTATACCCGGAAAAATGAGCATCCCGGCGCAAACGACAAGGGGCGGAACTTGCGTCCCGCCCCTCACCTATCGACCTGAAAATACTGACTAAGTTGCCGGCTTGAGCACCGGGGTCCACTTCGCGATCTCGTTCTTGACGAGCGCTGCCAGAGCCTCCGGCGTCCGCTCGGCAGGGCCCGGGATGACGCTGCCGAGTTCGAGCAGGCGCTTCTTCACGGTCTCGTCGTCCAGCGCCTTGCTGGCCGCAGCGTTCAGGCTGGCCACAATCGCCGGCGAAGTTCCCTTGGGCGCGAACATCGCGTTCCAGGCCTGGGCCTGGAATTTCGGCAGGCCCGCTTCTGCCGTAGTCGGCACGTTGGGCAGCGACGGATTACGCTCCGGGGTTGCGATCGCATAGGCCTTGATGGTGCCGGCGTTGATCTGCGGCACGGCGTTGACGATCTGGTCGCACATGTAATCGACCTGGCCCGCCACCAGCGCGTTCATCGCAGGCCCCGTGCCGTTGAAGGGCACGCCGACCGGCTTGATGTCGAGGATCGAGTGCAGGAGCTCGCAGGAGACGTGCGAGACCGAGCCGACGCCGGCATGGGCAGCGTTCACCTTCTCGGCGTTGGCCTTCACATAGGCCACGAACTCCTTCAAATCCTTCGGCGGAAAGTCCTTGCGCGCGAGGATCAGGATCGGGGTACCCGCGAGCAGCGCAATCGGCTCGAAGTCCTTCTCGGGATGATAGGCGAGCTTGGGATAGAGCGGCACAGATGCGGCATGCGTGCCCATGTGACCGGTGATCAGCGTATAGCCGTCATTGGTCGCGCGCGCGGCGCGCGTGGTCGCGGTGGTGCCGCCGGCGCCGACCACGTTCTCGATGATGATGCTCTGGCCCAGCGTCTGCGCCATATTGCCGGTGACGATGCGCGAGATCACGTCGGTCGGTCCGCCGGCCGCGAACGGCACGATCATGGTGATGCTGCGCGTCGGATAAGTCTGCGCCTCAGCCGGCGCAACAAAAGCGGTTAGCGACGCAAGCGCTGCGGCACAGGCGCCCGTGAGCGCGCGAACGAATGTCATGTCGATCCCCGTATCAGTTCCTTGGACACAAACGATTGGATACCAAACAAAATGCCGGCCCGAAGGCCGGCATTTTCATTTCACGAAGCCGTAACACGAGTCGATCCGACTTCCGCATGCGGCGCGCCGACGCAGGCGCCCCTCAGTTCTCGGATTCGGTGAAGACCTCGTCACGCTTCGACCGCAGCGCCGGCAACACCGTCAGCAGCAGCAGGCCCGCAGCGATCGCGAGCAGCACCGCCGACAGCGGACGCGTCAGGAACACACTCCAGTCGCCGCGCGAGATCAGCAGCGCGCGGCGAAGGTTTTCTTCCATCAGAGGTCCGAGCACCATGCCGAGCAGCAGCGGCGCCGGCTCGAAATCATGCTTGATCAGCCAGTAGCCGACGAGACCGAACACGCCGGCAAGGATGACGTCGACCGGGGCGTTGTTCACCGAGTAGATGCCGATCGCGCAGAAAATCACGATCGAGGGGAACATCAGCCGGTAAGGCACGCGCAACAGTCGCACCCAGATGCCGACCAGCGGCAGGTTGATGATGATCAGCATGAGATTGCCGATCCACATCGAGGCGATCATGCCCCAGACGAGGTCGGGCTGCTTCTGCATCACCTGCGGGCCCGGCACGATGCCGTGAATGGTCATCGCACCGACCATTAGCGCCATCACCGCGTTCGGCGGGATGCCGAGCGTCAGAAGCGGAATGAAGGAGGTCTGCGCCGCCGCGTTGTTGGCGCTTTCCGGTCCTGCCACGCCCTCGATCGCGCCGCGACCGAACCGCGACGGGTCCTTGGCGAGCTTCTTCTCGAGCGTGTAAGCCGCAAACGACGCGATCACCGCGCCGCCGCCCGGCAGAATGCCGAGGATCGAGCCGAGCGCGGTGCCGCGCAGGATCGCAGGTGTCGAATCCTTCAGGTCCTTCCTGGTCGGCATCAGGCCGGTGATCTTCTGCTGCACGAGGTCGCGATTCATCTCGGCGCCGGCATCGAGGTTGCGGATGATCTCCGCGAAGCCGAACACGCCCATCGCTACCGTCGCGAAGCCGAGACCGTCGGCAAGCTCCGGAATGTTGAAGGCCATGCGCGACGCACCGGTCTCGATGTCCGAGCCGACCATCGAGAGCAGCAGGCCGAACACGATCATCGCGATCGCCTTGAGCACCGAGCCCTTGGCCAGCACCACCGCAAAGATCAGGCCGAGCACCATCAGCGAGAAATATTCGGCCGGACCGAACGCCAGCGCCAGCTTGGTGAGCGGCGCGCCGAGCACGGCGATGAGCACGGTCGCGACACAGCCGGCGAAGAACGAGCCGATCGCCGCAATCGCCAGCGCCGGACCGGCACGGCCTTGCTTGGCCATCTGGTGACCGTCGATAGCGGTGACGACCGATGTCGCCTCACCTGGTATGTTGACCAGGATCGACGTGGTCGAGCCGCCATACTGGGCGCCGTAATAGATGCCGGCGAGCATGATCAGCGCGCCGACCGGAGGCAAACCAAAGGTGATCGGCAGCAGCATTGCGACCGTGGCGATGGTGCCGATGCCCGGGAGCACGCCGACCAACGTACCGACGAGGGCACCGATCAGACACATCAGGAGGTTGATCGGGGAGAACGCGACGGCGAAGCCGTGAGCGAGGTTGGCAAAGAGATCCATTACGCCCTCACTGGACCAGGAAACGCGGGAACATCGGCATCGGCAACCCGAGCACATAGGGGAAAAGCACAGCACAGCCGGCCGTCAGGCAGGCGCCGACGATGGCCGCCTCCACCCAGCGCGTCTCACGCGATCCCGCCGCCGCAATCATGAAACTCGCAAAGGCTGAGACCACGACGCCGAGCGGTCGGATCGCCAGCGCAAAGAACAGGATCGCGGCCATCACGAACAGCGGACCACGCCATGAATAATGGGACATCCCCGGCCCATCGGTCAAAAGACCGGTCAAGGCAATGGCGGCGGACAAACCCACCAGCAACCCGCCGAACATCCGCGGTGCGGTGCCGGCGCCGAAGGAGAAGCCGCGCATGCCCTGCAGATCGCTCGAAGCCCACAGCGCGAACAGCCCCAGCGCCATCAGAATGACACCGCCGACATAGTCCTGAGCCGACCTGACGGTCATGAACAGCGTGACGATCGCCACGGCAAAGATCGGATAGGAATAGATCAGCGCGAGCAGCACCTCGGATGACGCCTTCTTGCTGTCACCGCTGGCCGCTCCGATCAACGCACCGGGCGCACCGGCAAGCAACGCGGTGGCGTGGTTCATCACGACCGTGGCCGGGCCACGGCCTGCGCCCCAACCGAAAATCGTCCCTATCGACCAGATGAATTCGAAAATCTGCGGCGCAATTGCCAGCAGACAGAAGCCGAGCGCCATCGATGTGTTTCGGGTGGCTGTCGCCGACTGGCCCATCGTATCGGCCATGCATGTCTCCTCCGCGACCCTTAAGTCACGAGCACTGTTGTTCTAATCGGCTTGGAAGTTGTTCCCCTCGCCCGCTCCACTGCCTAGCGATTTTCATCACACAATGCCAGCAAAACCCAACAGGCCCCCGGCAAGCAGGAGCCAGAGCGGATTGATGCGCGAGACGGTGGCGATGACTGCAACCGTCGCGGTCAGAAGCACTGCAGCAATTGTGCGATCGGTCGACTGGGCCAGGATCAGGGCACTTGCCGCCATCAATCCGATCGAGAGCGGAACCAGTGCAGCCTGGATCAGGCCGGGCCAGCGCGATTGGCCGGGCCGATTCAGGAGCCGGCTGACAGAATAGGCAAGCAGCGCCGTCGGCAGGCACATCGCCAGCGTCGCCGCCAATGCCCCGGGGATGCCGGCGACGGCATAGCCGATTAAGGTCACGATAAGCACGTTTGGACCTGGCGAGAGCTGCGCGATCGCATAGGCGTCGGTGAACTGCTTGTCGGTCATCCAGTGATGCACCTCGACCGCGATGCGGTGCATCTCGGGCACCGCCGCCGCGGCGCCGCCAACCGCGAACAGCGACATCAGTCCGAAAGTCGAGATCAGCGCCCATATCGGATTCTCGGGCTTCATGCTGCTACTTTCCGCCGCAGGAAAACAGTGGCGCCGATGCTGAGCGGAATGCCGACCAGCAGCACCGCCGGAAGCGGCAGGCGGAGCACGCCGATGGCGAGGAACACGCCCGCCATCAAGACCAATGCGAGGGGGTCGGTCCGTTTCAGCAGCGGCGTCATCATGCGGAAGACCACCGCGATCAAGAGGCCGACCGCGGCGCAAGAGATGCCGGCGAGGCTGCGGCGCAACACCTCGAGGTCGCCGAAGCGGGCATAGGCGATCGCGAGCACCGTCATGATCAGGGTCGGCGGCAGCAACAGTCCCGCAAAGGCGGCAACACCGCCGGCGATGCCGCGCAGCCGCGACCCGAACACCATCGACAGATTGACGATGTTGGGCCCGGGCAGGAAATGGCAGAGCGCAAAGGTCTCGTTGAACTCGTCCGCCGTCATCCAGCGATGCTGCTCGACGATGGCCCGCCGGGCAAACACCAGAACCCCACCGAAACCGGCCAGCGACATTCTGGCGAAGGCCAGAAACAGCGCGAGCAAACCGGGGGGAGCGGGAGCGAAATCCGGCTCTTGCACGGCCGGTGCTGAATCCGAGGACATGTCAGGAGCTTAGAACGAGGCTCGCACCGCGGCCAAGGCAGGCTCGCGTCGGTTCGGAACCTATCCAAAGGGAACCGCACCGTGAGCCATCGAAACCCCTGTTTTTCGAAACGTTTGCCCCCTATATTGGGAATGCCGGTTCGCCGGCTATGGAAATAAACGGTCGTCGCAATAAACCATTCGGACCCGGGGGCGGTACCCGGCGCCTCCACCAAAGCCCACCGATCTTCGGGCTTCAGCCTGCCGAAAGGCGGGTTTTGGCGGGGGCGAAATAGGATCGACGAGGGCGTAAAGGGCGAACTTTTTCCCGGTATTGTTCCGCCGTTATCGGGCTATGCAATAGTTGCCAACGACAACTTTGCTCCGGTTGCTCAGGCTGCGTAACGCAGTTTGAAAGACCATTCTGAAGTCCTAACGGGTTAAGCTCCGTTAGGCGGGGTTCGGAGGCACCTGGCAACAGAAGCCTCCACTTTACTCTTGATTTCTTCCTCGGCGGGGACTCCTGCTGACCCGTCAGGCGCGGTACTATCGCGGCTTGGCGAGTCGGATCGGCACGGTCCGGCTTCGGGATGCAACAGGACCACCATGGCGACCGATCATATCCGTTACGATGTGCTTGCCCGCGACGCGCTGCGCGGCGTGCTGCGGAAGGTGCTGACCGATGCCGCCGCCCAGGGCCTGCCGGGCGAGCATCATTTCTTCATCACCTTCGTGTCGAAGGCCGAGGGCGTGAAGCTGTCGTCTCGGCTGCTGGCGCAATATCCGGAAGAGATGACGATCATCCTGCAGCATCAATTCTGGGATCTGACCGTGCTCGAGGACCGCTTCGAGGTCGGGCTGTCCTTTGGCGGCATTCCGGAGCGCCTGATCGTGCCGTTCAGCGCCATCAAGAGCTTCCTCGATCCGTCCGTGAAGTTCGGCTTGCAGTTCGACACCTCCGATGTCGCCGAGGTCGCGCCGGAAACCTTGCCGGCTGCCCCCGCCCCTTCGGCCGTAACGGTGCCCGCCGCCGCCACGGATAAAGCCGAGACCCCGGAAGAGCCGACCCCGCCGAACCAGGGCGGCGCCGAAGTGGTGCGGCTCGATCGTTTCCGCAAGAAATGATCTAGGTTGGGCTTGAGCCCGTCGCACGCGGCCGAACTCCCTATATAGAGAAGCACATGAAGGAGCCGCGCGGCGTTTCGCGCGGCAGAATGGATGTGCTCATGGCCAAAGCCGCCCGCGCGAACACCGCCCGCCCCGCCACCCGCATCGAGACCGACAGTTTCGGTCCCATCGAGGTCCCTGCCGACCGCTATTGGGGCGCGCAGACCGAACGTTCGCGCCAGAATTTCCGCATCGGCACCGATCGCATGCCGATCTCGCTCGTGCACGCGCTCGGCATCGTCAAGCTCGCGGCTGCCCAATCCAACCTCGAGCTCGGCCTGCTCGACCAGCGACGCGCCAATGCCATCATCCGCGCCGCGCGCGAGGTGATCGACGGCAAGCTCGATGACCATTTCCCGCTCGTGGTGTGGCAAACCGGCTCCGGCACGCAGAGCAACATGAACCTGAACGAGGTGATCGCCAACCGCGCCAACGAACTGCTCGGCGGCGAGCTTGGCGCCAAGAAGCCGGTGCATCCCAACGACCACGTCAACATGAGCCAGTCGTCGAACGATTCGTTTCCGACCGCGATGCACATCGCGGCTGCCAGCCGCATCACCGCCGATCTCGTCCCGGCCCTCACCGAGCTGCTCCGCGCGCTGCGCAAGAAGGAGAAGGCGTTCTCCAGGATCGTAAAGATCGGCCGCACCCATACCCAGGATGCGACGCCACTGACGCTCGGGCAGGAATTCTCCGGCTATGCGGCGCAGGTGGAGAGCGGCATCGCCCGGCTCAAGGTCGCCGTGAAGGATCTTCACCCGCTGGCTCAGGGCGGCACCGCCGTCGGCACCGGCCTCAACTCCAAGCCGCGCTTCGCCAAACTGTTCGCAAAGCACGTTGCCGCCATCACGAAGCTTCCCTTCACCAGCGCCGCCAACAAATTCGAGGCGCTTGCCTCGAACGATGCCTATGTGCTGGTGCACGGCACCATCAATTCGGTGGCGACCGGGCTGTTCAAGATCGCCAACGACATTCGCCTCTTGGGATCAGGCCCGCGCTCCGGGCTGGGCGAGCTGATCCTGCCGGAGAACGAGCCGGGCTCCTCGATCATGCCCGGCAAGGTCAATCCGACCCAGTGCGAGGCCATGACCATGGTGTGCTGCCAGGTGTTCGGCAATCATACTGCGATCACGGTGGCCGGCAGCCAAGGCCATTTCGAGCTCAACGTCTACAAGCCCGTGCTCGCCTACAACATGCTGCATTCGATCCGCCTGATGGCGGATGCCGCGCGATCCTTCACCGAGCATTGCGTCAGCGGCATCCGCGCCGACGAGAAGCGAATAAACGAGCTGATGCAGCGTTCGCTGATGCTGGTGACGGCGCTCGCCCCGAAGATCGGCTACGACAACGCCGCCAAGGTGGCCAAAACCGCCCATGCCAACGGCACCACCTTGAAGGAGGAAGCGCTGCGGCTCGGCTTCGTCTCGGCCGACGAGTTCGACCGCCTGGTGCGCCCCGAGAAGATGACCAGCCCCGGGTAAAACACCGAATTCCGATAGCCATCCGTAATGATACGGACGCGGGGCGCCCCAGAAATGTGCGGCTTTGGGGTCGGGATTTGATTACCGTCAATGTTCCGGCAGGACGGCGTGCTACGCAGGCGCTTCCTCCCCTCGACGGGGGCCAAATTCATCGTTTGATGGCCTAAGCGGCCGATTGACGAGGACAAGCGAATGGCGATCAAGTCTTTTGGGGCGCAGCGCTGCACCCTGTTTCTGATTGTTTCATCCTGCCTGGAAAGGATTGGATGATGGAGACACGGCATGGGGAACGTCATCAACCTCAATCGCTTCAGGAAGCGCGCCGAGCGGGAAGCCTCGGCGAAGCAGGCGGACGCCAACCGGACCAAGTTCGGCCGCACGAAGGCGGAACGGTCGTCGGAGGAGGCGCGCGCGGACAAGGCGAAGGCGCATCTGGACCAGCATCAGTTGGAGCAGCATCAGATCGATCGCGAGGAGCAGCCATGAAGTCGCCCGTCGTGAAGCGGTCTATCGTCGTCGCCGGGCACAAGACCAGCGTCAGTCTGGAAGAAGCGTTCTGGAACGGCATGAAAGAGATCTCCGGCCTGCGCAACATGACGCTGTCCGAGCTGGTCGGCGAGATCGACAACAACCGCCAGCAGGGCAATCTGTCGTCGGCGATCCGTCTGTTCGTCCTGGACTATTTCAAGAGCCGGGCCATGGCCCCCCAGCCGGACAAGGTCCCGGCCCAGTAGCCGCCGGGGCGCCTTCGACGGCGCTCCGCCACCCGCACTTTATAATCGCTCTAAGGTGCGGTTTCAGCGAGCGCGCGCGCTTGACCTCAATGCCTTGCGTTGAAAATACAGGGCATGACCGACACCAATGACACGCGCCCGCATATGCCGCTGGGTCTGGCCCATCGCGGCTATACCGGCGTCATCCAGCATCTTTCAGCTCGCGAGGCGGGTTCGGCGCTCTCCGACATCGAGCTCGAGAGCCGTCTGATCGAGCTCGGCTTCGTCGAGGGCGCCCGGGTCGAGATCCTGCACGAGGGGCTGGTCGGGCGCGACCCGATCGCCGTAAGGGTCGACAGCATCACGATTGCGGTCCGCCGCCGCGAGGCCATGGCCATCATCGTCGCCTAGACAGCGACCGGACCTCTGATCCCGGACCAGTGATTCCATGGAATTACCCCTGCTGCATCTCGCCCTGGTGGGCACGCCGAACAGCGGCAAGACCTCGCTGTTCAATGCCCTGACCGGCAGCCGGCAGAAGGTGGCGAACTATCCGGGCGTCACCGTCGAGCGCAAGGAAGGCTTCTTCGTCACTCCCCTGGGACGCCAGGTCTCGCTGGTCGACCTGCCCGGCACCTATTCGCTGCGCGGCCGCAGCCCCGACGAGGAGATCACCCGCGACTTCGTGCTCGGCAAAGCCTCAGGCGAAGCCGTGCCGGATCTCGTGCTGTGCGTGGCCGATTCAACGAATCTGCGCCTGACAATCCGCCTGCTGCTGGAGCTGAAGCGCACCGGGCGGCCGATGGTCCTCGTGCTCAACATGTTCGACATCGCCGCCCGCCGCGGCATCACCGTCGACGTCGAGCGGCTCGCCAAGGAACTCGGACTGCCCGTGGTCACCTCGATCGCGGTGCGCAAGGGCGGCACCGCCGACCTCCTGAAGCTGACCGACGAGATCTCGGCCAGGCTCGCCGCCGAGGCGGAGGCGAACAGCTGGCGCGCGCTCAGCGTCGCCGAGCTGCGCGCCACCCAGCGCGAGGCCGATCGCATCATCGCCGACTGCGTCAGCCTGCCGAGCCGTCCGGACACCTGGACCGCGCGGATCGACGGGATCGTGCTGCATCCGGTCGGCGGCCTCATCGTGCTCGCGCTGATCCTGTTCGTGATGTTCCAGGCGGTGTTCGCCTGGGCGCAGCCGCTGATGGAGCTGCTCAACTCCGGCTTCGATGCGCTCGGCGAATTGGTGCACGCCACCCTGCCCTCCGGCCTGCTGCAGAGCTTCCTCCAGAACGGCGTGATCTCGGGCGTCGGCAGCGTGATCGTGTTCCTGCCGCAGATCATCATCATCTTCCTGTTCATCCTGCTCCTGGAAGATTTCGGCTACATGGCGCGCGCCGCGTTCCTGATGGACCGCATCATGGGGGGCGCCGGCCTGCACGGCCGCGCCTTCATTCCGCTGCTGTCGAGCTTTGCCTGCGCCATTCCCGGCATCATGGCGACGCGCGTGATCGACAACAAGCGCGACCGGCTGACCACGATCCTGATCGCGCCGCTGATGACCTGCTCGGCGCGCATTCCGGTCTACACGCTGATCATCTCAGCGTTCATTCCGGCGAAGGACGTCTGGGGCTTCATCAACCTGCAGGGCCTCGTGATGTTCGGCCTCTACGCCACCGGCATCGCCAGCGCGCTTGCCGTCTCGTTCCTGATCAAGTTCTTCATGCTGCGCGACTATGCGCCGGCGCCATTCATGCTGGAGCTGCCGGACTACAAGATGCCGCGGCTGAAATCGATCGCGATCGGCGTCTATACCCGCGCCAAGATGTTCCTGGTGCGCGCGGGCACCACGATCTTCTCGATGATGGTGCTGATCTGGTTCCTGGCTTCGTTCCCGCAGCCGCCGGCGGGCGCCACCGAGCCCGCCATCGATTTCAGCCTGGCTGCGATCATCGGCAAGGCGCTCGAACCGCTGCTCGCCCCGGTCGGCTTCAACTGGCAGATTGCAGTCGCGCTGATCCCGGGCATGGCGGCGCGCGAGGTCGCGGTCGCAGCACTCGGCACCGTCTATGCGATCGAGGGCGGCAAGGAGGCGGCCGAGCAGATCGGCCAGGTGCTGGCGACGAAATGGTCGCTCGCCACCGCGCTGTCGATGCTGGCCTGGTACATCTTCGCCCCGCAATGCGCCTCGACGCTGGCCGTGATCCGGCGCGAGACCGGAAGCTGGACCTGGATGGCGGTGACCTTCACCTACATGCTGGTGCTGGCCTATGCGGCGAGCCTCGTGACTTACAACGTCGCGGTCGCGCTGGGGGCCGGCTAGCAGCCCACCCACCAAAAAATGCGAAAACAACCCCATGCACAGTAGACGGGGCCTGTTAAATCAATGGCTTGCGGGGCGCGCGATAGGGCGTCGGCGGCAATCCGATTGACCCGTCGCCCAAAACAGCGACGACGGCCCGCGAGTGACCGCCTCTGTCGCAAGCGGCTGCGTTGGGAGGAACGAAAATGAACTCTGATGCGAACAACATCATTGGATTGTATCGCCGACACGCCACTGCGTGGGCGCGCCTGCGCGGTCGAGATTTGACGGAACGAAAATGGCTCGACCGCTTCATCGCGCATTTGCCCGCGAAGGCCAGGGTGCTCGATATCGGTTGCGGCACCGGAGAGCCGATCGCGCGCTATCTGCTCGAGGCCAGATGTGACGTCACCGGCATCGATGCCGCTCCGGAAATGATCGACATCGCAAAGAGGCAACTTCCTGGCGCGACCTGGCGTGTGTCGGACATGCGGTCTCTGGAACTGAACGAGACATTCAATGGCCTGCTCGCCTGGAACAGCTTTTTCCATCTGGCTCCCGAGCAACAGCGCCAGATGTTTCCGATCTTTGCTCGGCACGCCGCCGATGGTGCCGCGCTGATGTTCACGAGCGGTCCGTCGGCCGGAGAAGCCATCGGAACGTTCGAGCGTGAGCCGCTCTACCATGCCAGTCTCGCGCCGGCGGAATATCGCCAATTGCTCGACAGCAACGGCTTTCACGTCGTCGATCATGTGGTGGAAGACCCGGACTGCGGCCGGCTCACGATCTGGATCGGACGCTTGCGGCAACGAGAGACAGCTTGATCGGCGGAAACATCGCGACGCGGTATCTAGCGACTCCGTTGTTCACAGCTGGGGAGACCTTCCGTCAGCGCGGGTTGTCGCGCCCACCGTCCGGGTCGCTCTCCGGATCGGGGATCAGCGTCGCGGGTTCGTCGTAGCCTTGGCGGCTGCTGTAGAAAATCAGGGCCATCAAGCCGACGCCGACGACCAGCGAGAAGACGACACCGAGCACCAGTGCCACATAGCCCGACGCCGGCACTTCCGTATCCGTTCGGGACCAGCCGAGATAGGCCAGTGCGCCGGCGGCGACGAGCAACGCGCCTAGCACCGCGATGACGACCCATCGGGCGAGTCCACCTTGCGATGCGGTTGGCGCCGTCTGATTGCTTGTGTCACTCATGGGCTCACCTGAAGAAGCTTGCGGCGTTTGCCTGATCGGCACGCGTCACGGCGTGGTGGATTTGGTCGCGATCGCATGCAAAGCGCCCGTCAGGCCCATGACGGCAGCGTTCGCCGGCTCGCCGACGCCGTGACGCCCGGCGAGATAGGCGGGGTCGTTGTAAGACAGCCAGGTTGTGCCTTGCTCGTCCTGCCAGACCAGCGCCTTCAGCGGCAGGTCGATGCCGACGGTTTGCGCCTGCTGCATCAACGGCGTGCCGCCCTTGGCGTTGCCGAAGATGATGAGATCGGTCGGCCGCAGCGGCAGGCCGACCGCGGCGGCACCGGCCGCGTGATCGACATGGGCGAACACGGTGAGGCCCTTGGCCTTCACTTCCGTCTCCAGCCGCTTCATCGTTTCCTCGGGCCCGAAACTGCTCTTGATGGTGATGAGTCCGTCTGCGGCCATTGCCTGTGTCTCCCATGAACATGTCGCTGCGATCAGAACGAGAATCCTGATCAATATCGAGAGCTTCATCGCCCGCTCACTTCCTGCGGAACAGCTTGGCGGGATCGAATTCCGGTTGTGGAACGAAGCCATCGCGATTGGGCATCCTGATCTTCGGGAGACTTTCCTTGTCCACCTTGCCGTCGGCGGGAACGATGCCGTTGAGGCTCAGGATGTACGCGGTGACGGCATAGGTCTCGTCGGTGCTGAGCGAGCCCGGGGTCGGATAGGGCATCGCGCGATGGATGTAGTCGAACAAGGTCGTCGCATAGGGCCAGAAGCTGCCGACGGTCTTGACGGGCATGTTCGACGCAAGCGTGCCTTGGCCGCCGGCCAGACGATCCTTGATGCCGCCCTGGCCGTTGTCGCCGTGACAGGCCGCGCAATTGTCAGCGAAGATCTGCTTGCCCTGCACTGCCGTGCCGCTGCCGTCGGGCAGGCCCTTGCCATCCGGGCCGACGTCGATGTCCCACAATTTGATCTCGGCAGGCGTCGCCGGACGGCCGAAGTCGAACGCCAACGCGGGTGCGGCGAGCAGGCCGAATGTGAGGATACCGGCGAGAATCATCTTGTCATGCGAGAACATTGCGAACCCTTCCGGTCTCGTCGATGCTCCAGGTCTGCTGGGCATTGTAGTGAAACAGGGCATTGGTCCCCATCGCGGCGATGAACGACTGCCGGTCCGGCTGGACGTTGCCCTGCTCGTCGGTCGAGCGGCTGACAATCCTGGTCGGCTTGCCGTCCCAGTCCCAATCCATCTGGAAACGCACCTGCGCCTTGGATAATACCGGCTGAGCCAATTGCGCCTGCTTCCACGTCCGGGCGCCGTCGGTCGAAATCTCGACCTTGGCAATCTTCCCATGACCGCTCCAGGCGAGACCCGAGATGCGGTTATAGCCCGGCTGAATCTGCATCGTCCCGGACGGCTGCGTGATGACCGAATTGGTCTCCATCCGCAGTTGGAATTGCATTGCCTTGCCGTTCGCGAGCAACTGCGTATAGCGCGCCGTCTCCCAACGCGTCATCCACGGCGCGTTGCCGAATTTGAGGCGGCGCAGCCATTTGATATTGAGGTTGCCCTCGAAGCCAGGCATCACCAGTCGCATCGGAAAGCCGTGCGCAGGTCGCAGCGGCTCGCCGTTCTGTCCGTAGGCGATGAAAGCCTCGTTCACGATTTCCTCGGTGAGCGGGATACTGCGGTCGACGCCTGCACCGTCTCCGCCCTCCGCCAGCATCCAGGTCGATCCCTTGTCCTTCGCGACGAGGTCGATCAGGAATTTCAGGGGCACGCCGGTCCACTCGTTGGTGCTGACGAGGCCATGCGTATTCTGCACCGTCAGATCCGGGTCGGCCTTTTTCCAGTTTTCCCATCCGTTGCCGGTGCATTCGATGAACACGATCCGGGTGACCGAGGGCATCCGCTTCAGGTCTTCGACGCTGAAGACCAGTGGCTTCTGCACCATGCCGTGAACGAGCAGCCGGTGCTGCGCGGGATCGATGTCGGGAACTCCGGAATGGCTGCGCTCGTAATGCAGATCGGTCGGCGTGATATTGCCGACCAGCTTCTGGTGCGGCGTCTTGGAGTTGATGGCATCGCTCGGATCGATGTTGCGCTTGCCCGGTGTGGCCTCGGGAATGCGGTCGAGCTTGGCGAAACGGGAACGCTCGCTGTGCGCGCTGAGATCGGCGCCTGGTGCGCGATCAGGAACGTCGGCCAGTGTCTCTGCCCGGGCTACCTCGCTCGCAGCGACCCCCACGAGTCCTGCTGACAAGCCGCCCACAAAGCCACGGCGAGAAACGTCCGCGGATCGTGGCGACCTTTCACTTGATGTCTTGGACGTCATACTATCTCCCGTCGGTCGTCGTGCCTTTTGGAAATTTCGGCCGCTTTCATTCGGTGACTTTGACCGAACGTTGCGCAAATTGCGTGTTAGGTTCTGTTAGAAGCCATGAGGGCCGGTCACCTTGCTTGCGCGACGGCCCAATCGGGAAATATCTGGCGCTCGATGACGGCGTCGCACGCGAGATCGCAACCAACGTCGAAGCCGCTGTCTGATTCCATGGACCACTTCGTCACCGACCGACTGACCGCCGAGAGGCTGAACGAAAGTCACCTCGCCGACCTCGTCGCGCTGCATCAGGATCCCGACGTGTCGCGCTATCTCGGTGGCGTGCGTTCGGCAGCGACAACCAAGGCTTACCTCGACGTCAACATGGCCCATTGGGACCAGCACGGCTTCGGCCTCTGGGCACTGCGAACGCGCGAGGGGGCGTTCGCAGGACGCGCGGGCATCCGCCATATCCTGGTCGACGACGCGGACGAGATCGAGATTTTCTACGCGTTCAAACGCGAATTCTGGGGCCAGGGATTTGCGAGCGAAACCGCGACCGCGTTGACGAGGATCGGGCTGTCACGGCTCATGCTGCCGTCCCTGATCGGCCTCGTCTATATCGAGAACGGCGCGTCTCGCCGCGTCCTGGAGAAGTTGAACTACCTTCTCGAGCGGAGCACCAACCGTCACGGCGAGGACTTGGTGATCTACCGCATCCGGCGGTGAAAAACGGAGCGGCGGGGCGCACTCGCAGCTCTCAGTCTGAGCGAAGCCCAGCAGGCCCACGGCTTGTTGTGCGGGGTTCGATGGTGGGCACGGCGCAACTGCGCCTTTCCCCTACAAGGCCCTTACCTGAAATATCCCAGCACGAGATCGATGTCCGCGCTGCCGGCGACCGTGCCGTTCAGTTCGGCGTCGATGACGCGGCGGCAGGCGTCGATTGCAGCGTGGTCGCCGAGGTCGTTGGCGGCCTCCAGCACGAGCCAGGCCGCGTCCACCGACGCCTTGTCGGGTGCTCCGCCGCCGAGATCGGCGGTAACGGCGCTGTCGATGTTCTTCTTGCGAACCGCGGTGCCGAATTGAGGCAACATTGCAAATACTCCCCTTTGAATTCCGGGACGATGCTCAGTGCACCTGTTCAGTGGATATGGAGCTCGGGCTGACGGCCGCCTGAGGCGGAATCAGTTGCGGTCTTGCGCGACTGGTAGAACTTCAAGACGCTGCGCGAGGTCTCGATCTTGAGCCGGCCGAAATCTCGCTCGTTGTCGTGGAGCTCGCGCGCTGTGATCAGATGATCCTTGGCGCCGAGGAACAGCAGCGCCATGGTCGTGTCCCAAGAGAAGTCGAGCGCCTTGCACAGCACCAGGATCATCTCGCGGTTGCGGTCCATCATGGCGCGTTCGATCACGTCGACCGGCAGCGCCGACAGCAGCGACAGGCCGATCTGCACCTCGTCGAAGCGGTGCTGGCGCGCATAGTTCGAGATCGAATCCTGATTGAGATTGCCCTGGCGATATTGTGTCGTCACCACGCGCTTGGCGACGAAATAGCTGCGCGAGGATGGGCCGAACTTGGACTGGAGATCGCCGGTGACTTCGGTCACTGAGCTCTGGATCTGCGCCATCATTTCGGGTCGCTCGGTCTCGAGCCGGCGGCGGACGTCTTCCGACGCCTTCGAGATCAACTGCTGGAAGATATGGCGCGGCACGTCCTTGCGCAGACCGAGCTGCTCGGCAAGGATCGAATCGCCCTCGGCGCGGCGGACCATGTGCAACAGGCCCGAACCGGAGAAGCGCGCGCCCTCGTTTTTGGCAACCGACGTCACGACCTCCTGATCGCCGCGCTTGACCAGCACGTCGGTGACGGCCTCACCGATCGATTTGCGCTGGGCGATCGCGAGCAGATGGGACTGGCCCTTGGTCATGGCGTTCTCGACCAGCAACTTCTCGTCGAGACGATCGGAGTCGCGCAGCACGGGGCCGGCGACCGCGATCTCGTCGTCGAATGCCAGCTTCTCGATGACGTTGAGCGGAGCCTGATCGCATCCCGACATCAGCTCCGACAGCTGCGCGCGCGCGGCGACCTCGATCTCATCGGCGAGACGCCCGATGACCTCGCCGAACATGCTGATCTCGTCGTCGCTGTAGCGGCCGGTAATCAGAATGTCGGTCGCATGCCACAACGCTTTCGCCCGGCTTTCGTCGGAGCCGCGCGCGATCGCGTCGTCCAGATCCTGCAGAAGCGTTTTCGCCCCGTTCATGTCGTTCACCCCAGTCCTTCCCAGTTCTTGGCGATCCACCCTGCATGTGCTGGCAGGAGGCCGAATTCCTCTGGGAACAGAGACTAGGGAACAAACGCTGGAATCAGGTAAAGTCGGCTGATCAGTTTTGCTGAGCAGAATTCGTTCAAATGCAAGGGAATGGGTTAGGGGGTTACGAAAGGCCGCTGCGCGGGGGTGTGCTGCCTCTCCCGCTTGCGGGAGAGAGCTGGGGAGAGGGTGTCTCAGCGACCGGACAGTCCCCAAGACGAAAGGGCCCTCACCCGCGCCTGCGGCGCGACCTCTCCCGCCAGCGGGAGAGGTTAAGAGCCCCGCGGCCCAATTCGCGCAAACCTATCCGCCTTACGGATTTTGCGGCGTGAGGACCAGCGGGGGCTTCGGCCTTGGCTTTGCAGGCGCAGGACCCGGGGCAGGTTTCACGTCGATGGCCGGCGGCAGCGGCGCAAGCTGTTGACTGGCGAGCGGCGGGCTTGGCGCGGCGGGCGCCGCTTGCGGGGCCCTCGGCGTCGGCGCGGCTTTCGGCTTCGGCGGCGCGCGGCGCGGATCCTGGCCCGACAGTGGCACATTGGCCGGCGCCTGCTCCGGCGCTGTATCCACCAGCGTCGGCAGCGCCGCGGTCGCAGGCGGCGGCTCGCCGCGCTCGATGGCGTCCAGCCTGCGCGTCTCGCGGTCGATGGTGCGCACCGCCAGCCATGACGACAGCGGCGCGAGGTCGATGGTGCGATTGAGCTTGTCGGGAGGGCCCGCCGCGAACAGCTGGATCTCCGGCGGGGCGCCGGAGAGCCCGGTCATGATCGGCGTCAGGCTGGCGCGGATGTCTGCCTGGTCAGCAGGAATGTCGTAGCCGCCGGAGACGATGGCACGCGCGTTCTTCGCTTCCAGCGGCGTCGCGCCGACGCGCAACCGTCCGTCGCGGATCGTGAACGGGATCTGCGCCGAGGCGACTGAGATCGGCGCGGCGGCAAGAGCGGGCTCCACCAGTTGTCGCAATCGGTTATCGTCGCTGACCTGGCCGCCGTCGCTGGCGCGGATCGCGATCTCGAAAGCGCGCGGATTGAGCCCGCCGATTTCCGCGGAGTCCAGCGTCACTGTGCCGTTTCCGGCGAGCGCGCCGGTGAGCGCCGCGACGCTGCGGCCCTGGGTGGTCAGTGCCATCTGCACCGAGGCGCGCCCCTTCGGCAGCGCGAGAGCGCGATAGCGCAGCGCCGCCGCATCGACATTGTTCAGCTCGATCCGCGTGTTCAAGGTCAGGCCGTTGGCGCCGTTGCGGGCGTCGAAGCTCGCCGACATCTCGCCGCCACCGAGGCTGCCTTTCAGGGCATCGAGCGCGAGCGCCTGGCCGTCGCTCCGGATCGTGCCGCCGAACGGGCGCAGCTCGATGCCGCCGGGCAACATGCCGCGCAGCGCCTGGAAGGCGATGCGGCCACGCCAGCCGCCCAATAAACCCGCGCTCAGCGGCTCGCCCGACTCATGCCCGGCCGCGCCTATCGCCACCGCGAGCGCCGGCACGAGATCGACTGTATCGAGGCCGACTTCGCCGTCGACGCTCTTCTCCGGATCCAGCGTCACCGCCAGATGACCGCGCAAATGCGAGCCGGCCGCATTGCCGTCGAGATCGTCGAAGGTCAGGCGGTTGCCCGATAGCCCCACACGTGAGGACAGGCTGACGGCCTGCATCGATTTGTCGACCGGGCTGGTCCCGAACAGCGGCGCCAGATTGGCGTTGCGCACGCGCAGGTTCACGCTGGCTTTCGGCTCCGACAATTCGACGCTGCCCTGCGCATCGGCATCCAGCCCGCCTCCGCTGATCTTTGCGTTCAATTGCAACGGCCGCCGCCATGCCCCGGTCAGCTTGCCTTCGAATTGCGAAGCGCCCTCGCCTGCGGCCACCACGCGATCGAGCCCGAGCAGCGCCAGCAGCACACCGGCCTGCGGCGTCGACAATTTCGTGTCCAGGGTGAAGTCGCTGGCGCGCAATTTGTCGATCTCGATGCCATTGACGGCCGCCGCCGGCATCTGTGCCGCCAGCGTCGCGGTCGCCTTGAGCTGCGGCGCGTCGAGATCGAGCACGGCGCGGGCGTTGCTGCGATCGGCATGCTCTGCATTCCCGTCGAGGCTGAGATCGAGCTTGAGGCGCGTGGCGCCTGGTAATGACGGCATGGCATCGAAGCGGGCCCGCACCGCAGGCGCAAACGGCTCGATCAAAGCGGTGAGCTCGCGCAGCGAATTGGCCGAGGATTTCAGCGCGAGCTTGCCGGTGGCTTTGCTGCGGTCGAAGCTGCCGCTCGCCTCGGTGGTCACGCCGCTGGCCTGGCCGAAGCGCAGTTGCTCCAGCGAGAGCGATGCGGGGCCGTAACCGAGCTTGGCCGCGAACGGCTGCAGCGTCTGGCCGGCGGAGATCGCGCGGCCGATATCGAGCGAAAGCTTTGCCTCTTCCGGCCACTCGCCCTGCGGTCCCGCGAGCGCGCGGACGAAGCTTGCGGCGGCGTCGAGGTCGAGCCGGTCAGCCTTCAGCTCGGCATCGATCCGCGACCCCTTGCTCGCGCCTGTCTGCACGAAGGCGAGGCGGCCCTCAACCGCGCCGCCTTCGATGTCGGCTTTCAGCCTGTCGATGGCGAGATGGTTGGCGGCGATCGTGACGTCGCCGGCGAGGCGCAGCGGCCGCGTGCTGCGACGGGTGATCTCGCTGCGGCCCTGCAGCCAGGCCACCAGCGCGTCGGGATCGGAGGATTCGACGCTGAGGCGGCCGCTGAAACTGTCGGCCCCCGGTGTTGCGCCGTTGAGCGAAAGCTGCGTCATGCCGGGGGCGCGCAGCTCGAGCCGCTGGAAGGTCCAGGACCGTCCATCGGTCTGCAGCTCTGTTGTGATGTTCTGCAGCGGACGGCCGCCGAGCATGATCTGGTCGGAGTTGAATTCGATCTGCGCCGGGATCGGCGCCTGCGGGATGGCAGCCAACCCCGCGCGCAGTGCCGGCAGGATGCGGAGCGGTTCGGCATCGTCCTTGCCCGCGAGCTTGTCGGCATCGACCTGGCGCGCCGACAGCACTGCACGCAGCAGCGGCGAGGCGCCGAACCTGATGTCGCCGACGCCGCCAAGCTTCAGCGCATTGTCTTCAGCGCCGAAGCTCGCGTCGATCTGCTCGAACTTCGCACCGGCCGGGTCCGCCTTGAGCTTGGTCGTGAGCTTCCACGGCGTCGGACCCGCCTCGCCCGCCTTCTTGACCGTCGGCACCGCCAGCGTCAGCGCACCGTCGAATTTCGGCAGGCGATTGTCGAAGGCGAGCACGCCTTCGAGGTCGGCGAGGATGGCGCGCTCGCCAGGATCGATGTTCAGGTGAAGACGGGTCGCATTGCCGTCGGCGCTCGGACCGGAGGAGACGCGAAAGGGATAGCGCACTCCATTGGCGGTGAAACGGCCGTCGCCGCGCACCGAGCCCGCGAGCGAGCGGACGTCGCCGGAGAAGGCAATGTCGTTCAGCTCCAATGTCGAGCGGCTGGCGGCATCGTGCAGCGCGATGCGGCCGGTGAGATTGAGACGCTCGATGGCGAGCGAGGCCAGATTGAAGGTGCCGCTCGCGGTGGAGGGCAAGTCGACCCGTCCCCTCGCATCGAGGCCGAGATCGACCGCCATGCCGCCCACCGAAAGCTCGGTGGCACGCCATTCGCCGCGCATCAGGGAGCTGAGGCTGAATTCGACATCGAGCTTGTCGGCGCGCAGGCGGCCGAGATCGTTGTTGCCGCCGAAGGTGACCTGGCGCAACCGCAGCGTCGGCGCCGGCAGCAGCCGTGCGTCGAGCTCGCCTGCGACCCGCACCGGCACGCCGATGATCTTGCCAGCCTCTGCCTCGAACTGGGGCCTGAACTGGTTCCAGTCGACGTAGTAAGGCCCGATCAGCGCGGCCAGCAGCGCAATGATGAAGGCAATCGCCAATCCGAGCAGCGTCGTCTGCACGGGTCTCCCCTCGGCCAAGCCGGCACCCGGGCCAAACCTTGACCAGGAAGGTTTCAGGCGCGCCGGAACAGCCCCTTATATAGGGGGAAGTGTGGCGAAGTCACAGCGACTGTTGCGCGCGGAGGTTAATGCCGGGCCGCCTACCAGCTCGCCGGCAGCCGCTTCAGGCCGCGCAGCACGAAGGTCGGCCGCCATTCCGGGTTCTCCACGTCGTCGATGCGCAGCTCGGGCAGCCGCCGCAGCAGCGTGGCAATGGCGATCTCGGCCTCGATGCGCGCCAATTGGGCACCCAGGCAGAAATGGATGCCGCCGCCGAACGACAGCGGCTTCACATTCTGGCGGGTGACATCCAGCCGGTCGGGCCTGTCGGGATAGACCGCGGGATCGCGGTTGGCCGAGCCGAGCAGGCACAACACGCTCTCGCCCTTCGGGATTCGCTTGCCGCCGAGATCGTCGATCTCCTCCAGCGCGACCCGGCCGGTCATCTGGACCGACGAATCGTAGCGCAAGAACTCCTCGATCGCGCCTTCCATCAGCTCGGGGCGGGCCTTGAGCAGCGCAAGCTGGTCCGGATTGCGGTGGAGCGCCAAGAGGCCGTTGCCGATCAGGTTCACCGTGGTCTCGTGGCCGGCGCCGAACAACAGGATGATGTTGGCGGTCAGTTCCTCATTGGTGAGCTTGTTGCCGTCCTCCTCGGCCTGCACCAGCTGGGTGGTGAGATCGTCCCCGGGGCTGCGGCGGCGCAGCTCGAACAGCTGCTGGAAATACATCTGCGCCATCAGGTTGCCCTCGTTGCCCTTCTTGATCTCCTCGGGCGTGAGGGGCACGGGGTCGAGCAGCCGCCCGCCGTCGCGCGAGCTCTTGTAGAAGACCTCGCGATGGTCCTCGGGGATGCCGAGCATCTCGCAGATGATGGTCACCGGCAGGCGGAAGGCGAAGTCCTCGATCAGGTCCATGTGTCCGCGATCGATCACGGCATCGATGGCCTGGTCGACGATCGCCTGGATGCGCGGCCGCATGTCCTCGACCCGGCGCGCGGTGAACGCCTTCACGACGAGGCCGCGCAAGCGGGTATGGTCGGGCGGATCGGCCTGCAGCATCCAATGGCTCATGCTGCGGAACACCGGCTCGTCCATGATCGTCTCGCCATAGCGGCGTGTCGTGCGCTCGACGAAATCCTTGCCGAAGCGCTTGTCGCGCATCACGAGGCTGACGTCGGCGTGGCGACTGGTGACGAACTGCCCGAACGGGGTCACGTGGACCGGATCGAGCGTGCGCAGCCGGTCGTAATGCGGATAGGGATCGCGGATGAAGTCCGGCGAGAGCGGGTTGAACAGCGGTCCGCCGCCGGCGCCTTGCACGTGCTCGTTCATGGTGACCTCTGATCGGTTGCCGATGACACGAATACGCCGATCGCAGCCCCACTGCCCGGCGTAACCATCCCTGATCTTATCAACTCGATACATTGTTGTATCGAGTTGCATTCTGCCCTAACCTGGTCCGATGTCAAGGGTGAGAACCAGACCGACCAGGGACGACACGCGTGACAAATTGTTCGAGGCCGCCGCGCGCGTGTTCGAGCAGGACGGTATCGGCGGCGCCAGCATCGAGGCGATCGCGGCGGCCGCCGGCTTCACCCGCGGCGCGTTCTATTCGAACTTCAGAAGCAAGGACGAGTTGATCATCGCCATGCTCGAGGACCATGTCGAGCAGTCGATCCGGCGCAACATGGACATCCTCGCCCAGCACGACAATCTCGACGACTTCATCGCGGCGTTGAAGGCGATGGACCGCAGCCGGCAGGACCCGCTCGGCCGCTCGCCGCTGCTGCACATGGAGATGATCCTGTTCGTCGCGCGCGCCGAGAAGCGCCGGCCCGACCTCGCCAAACGCCTGCGCGCGCGGCGCAAGCTGATCGCCGACATCGTCGAGGCGACGTTGAAGAGCAACGGAAGGAACAGCAATCTGAACCCATCGTGGATGGCATCGGTGGTGCTGGCGCTGGAAGACGGTTTTCGGCTGCACCGTCTGATCGACCCGGAGACGACGCCGGCGGACAGCTTTCTGCGGGCGATCACGGATTTGCGGCGGAGGACGGGGCTGGCGTCGGATTAGACGCGCTGGGCACGAACAAGCGGATCGCGATATTTGTCGCAGGATCGGGCAAGGCACGCCCGCTTTGGGAAAGAAGCTCGTTCCGCCCTGCGCGACAAACGAGCGCCATCGTTCGAACCCGGGGGTTCGTCCTGCCTCAGTTCCCCAGCGGCGCCGCCACGCCGACGTCTCTCGTCGATGCCCTGAAGGCGGTTGCCGGGCTTCCGCCAGGGTCGCGCGCGAGCTTTTCCTGGGGCCAATGCGTTCGCGGCACCTACGTCCCGTCGCATCTAGCCGAGGAGATCACCAAATCCCGCAGCTTCACCAGGCCGTCCCGGGTGCTGGCGCGGTTTGCGGCCGACGGCTGCGGCCCTTCCGCCGTGGACATTGGCGCAAGCTCGCTGCGCGGCTTCAGCTTCCGGCTCGGCAGCGGGGATCAGCGCTCCGAGATCTTCACCCAGAGCGCCCCGGTTCATTTTGCCAGAACGCTCGACCAGATGCTGGCGTTCATCCGGGCCCGCATGCCGGGACCGGACGGCAAGCCTGACACGGCGCAGGTCGAGGCATTCTCCGCCGCCAATCCCGAAACGCTGCGTCAGGCGAGCTACCTTGCCGTGCATCCGCCGCCCGCGAGCCTTGCGTGCACGACCTATTGGGGCGTGCACGCCTTTCCTGCGACGAACGCAAAGGGCGAGACACGGTTCATCAAATTCAAGGTCGCGCCGGTCGGCGAAGAAGCCCGACCGCCCGCCAACGCGGCCACATCCGGGTCCGGCGGCTTTCCGCGCAGCGAACTCGAAGCTCGGATCGGGGCACGCGATGTCAGGTTCAGCGTGATGGCGCTGCTGGACCAGCCCGGCGACCCCGTGATGGATGTGACCTGCCGTTGGCCCGACGAGGATGGGCGCGAGGCGGTACGCCTCGGAACGATCGTGATAACGGGCACGGAATCGGACGAGGCGTGCGACGGGTCAGCGTTCAATCCGGCCAATCTCGTCGAA
Source organism: Bradyrhizobium sp. SZCCT0148 (assembly GCF_018129985.1). Taxonomy (GTDB): domain Bacteria; phylum Pseudomonadota; class Alphaproteobacteria; order Rhizobiales; family Xanthobacteraceae; genus Bradyrhizobium; species Bradyrhizobium japonicum_H. The sequence goes on along the minus strand of NZ_JAFCKT010000005.1, from coordinate 385,578 downwards.
GGCATCGGCCACCCGCCGGACGAATGTTTGCAGCGCGTAGCGCCGCCTATGCCATCGCTCAGGCAGGATGCCGTTGAGCCGAACAGCGAGCGCACAGGCTCTTGCACAGATTCTTGCACAGGTTATTGGAACGGCTCTCGGACGCGTGATCAGATTTCGCTTTCCGACGCGCCCCGCGCCTCGCGGCGCCACATTCCCGGGCTGATGCCGACGATCGAGGAGAAGGCCCGGGTGAAGTGGCTTTGATTGGCGAATCCGGCCGAGATCGCAATCTCCGCCAGCGGCAGGTCGCGCACCGTCATCAATTGCTTGGCCGTGTCCACGCGCTGGCGCAGCAGCCATTGGTGCGGCGGCAGGCCGGTGGAGATGCGAAACGCACGCGAAAAATGACTGACGGAGAGATCGAATTCGGCTGCGATCTTGTCCAGTGAGAGCTTTCCGCGGAGATCGGATTCCAGCCGTTCGCAGGCACGCTTGACCTGCCATGGGGCAAGGCCGCCGCGCGCCGGCTCGGCGGCGCTCCGCAATCCGCCGTAGGTCGTCGCAACATGGGCGGTGAGCGCGAGCATCATGTGGTCGATGAAGAGCTGGTTGGCCTCATCAGGCTGGCGCAACGCCGCCAGGAACGACGCGCCGAGATGGCGGATCGTCGTATCGTCATGGCCGACGCCGGGCTGGTAGGCGAGTTCGCCGATTCCTCGCACGCCGCCTTGCCTCGCCATGTCGTCCAAAGCCGAACGAGGCAGATAGAACAACAGGGAATGGAACGGCTTGTCGATCACGTAGCGCGGATCGCGTTTCAGGTCGTAGAGATAGGTCGCGCCGGCCCGGATATCGTTCTTGATCACGCAGCGGCCGCGCTCCCAGCACTCGCAATCGGCGAAATCGCGGAATTTCAGGCCAACGAGATAGGCGTCCTCCGAGGGCATCGAATCGGAAAGACGCGGCATGGGATGGTCGTCCCGCGTTTCGGTGACGGCGAGCTCGGCGCTGCGCAGCGAACGCGTGACCAGCGTTGGCGGCGCATCTTTCAGATGCAGAAACCGTTCGACGTTCTGCGCGAAGGCAGCTGCGTGTGCCATGGACATGAATCTCGCGTGAGAGGAGACTTGGGAGCGCGGCGCCATCGCCAAATCACGCCCGATTATCCGACATCGCCAAGCGACGGTCCAGACCAGCGCGTCGGAGCGACAGCCGTGTGACGGTCCGTCGCGCCTCTCGGCTTAGACTGCCTTTTGCAAGCGATTACAACGGGCTTGGAGACCTTCTCGCGCGACCGTTGTTCAATGCTCCCTCAGGGGCATCATCGGCTCATCGTGCAATTGTGAAAGCGCGCGCCGGCTTGGAGCAGGATCGCGACCACTTCCGCTGGGTGCCGGCCTTCTGGGACTACTGACCGCTCGTCGGGTAGAACCGAACCGGGGTGCGACTCACCGCATGAGTGGGTTCGCACCCTGCTTTCGACGCTGTCCCTACGCCGACCGCCTCACGGCATCATTCCCCACCGCGGCGACGTCCAGCCGCCCCAGCATCGCCCTCGCCTGCTCGGCGCAGTGCTCGATCAGCCAGCGCTCGAACGCGACGGGAGGAAGCGCGGGGGCATAGAGGAAACCCTGCACGACGTCGCAGCCGAGTTCGGCCAGGGTCTTGCGCTGGCCCTCGGTCTCGACGCCTTCGGCGACCACGGTCATGCCGAGACCCTGGCCGACGCGCACCACCGCGGTGGCGATTGCAACCGCGCCGGCATCACGCTCGATGTCGCGCATGAAACTGCGGTCGATCTTCAATTCGCGAATCGGCAGATGCGCAAGGCGGCTGAGGCTTGAATAACCGGTGCCGAAGTCGTCGACAGAGAGGCCGACGCCAAGCTCGCGGATCGCGTTCATCGTCTCCAGCGCAGCGACGCTGTCATGCATGAAGGCGCCTTCGGTGATTTCCAGCATCAAGGCGTCCGCCGGCAGATCGTATTCGGCAAGGACGTCCTTGAGCCGCGCGGCCAGCGTGACGTTGCGGAAGTTGATCGGCGACAGATTGACCGAGACGCAGGGAATGTCCAGTCCGGCGCGGCGCCAGCTCGCCATCTGCCGGCAGGCCTCGCGCACTGACCACAGGCCGATCTGTTCGATCAGGCCGCACTCCTCGGCGAGCGGGATGAATTTTGCCGGCGAGACGTCGCCAAGCAAGGCATCGTGCCAGCGCGCCAGCGCCTCGACGCCATGGATCGCGCCGTCGCAGCTGCGAATCTGCGGCTGGTATCTGAGGGTCAGCGTCCCTTCCGCGATGGCGCGGCGGAGTGCTGCGATCAAGGCCAGGCGCTGCTCGGTGAGCCCGTTCATCTCCGCGCTGAAGATACGATGGGTCGAGCGCCCCGCCTGCTTGGCCATGTACATGGCGGCGTCGGCCTGCTGCATCAGCGTGTCGATGTCGGTGGCATGATCGGGATAGAGGCTGATGCCGATGCTGACCGACATCGGCATCAGCTTCGAGCCGATCCGCAGGGGCGCCGCGAGCGCTTCGGTGATCCCGGACGCGACGCGATCGGCGGCCTCGGCGTCACGCTGCGGGAGCAGGATGACGAATTCGTCGCCACCGAGCCGTCCCAGCAGGTCCTCGGGTCCGATCTGCTCGCGCAGGCGCTGGGCGAGCTGGATTAGCAGCTCGTCACCGGCGGCGTGGCCGAGCGTATCGTTGACGTCCTTGAAATGATCGACGTCGAGGAAGGCCAGGGCGACGTGACTGCCGTGCGGGCAGGCATCAATCGCCGTCGTGATCAGGTTGCGCAGCTGCGCGCGGTTCGGCAGGCCGGTGAGAATGTCGTGGTAGGCGAGCCGCGCGATCTCGGCGCGCGCTTCCTTGCGTTCGATCGCGAAGGCGCCGAGATTGACGCAGGCATCGACGATACGCCGGTGCCATTTGCTCGGCGCGCGCGGTTCGCGGAAGTAGAAGGCGAAAGTCGCGATGACACGGCCGTCCTTGGCCTTGATCGGCGTCGACCAGCAGGCGCGCAAGCCGATCGCGAGCGGCATTGCCTTGTAGGGCTGCCAGCGCGGATCGGTGTCGAGATCCTCGGACAGCACCGGCTTGCCGTAGAAGGCGGCGGTGCCGCAGGAGCCGACATTGGGGCCGATAGCAATGCCGTCCAGCGCGTGGGAATAGTCCTCGGGAAGACTGGGGCCGCCGAGCGGATGAAGGAGGCCCGAGGCATCGACGTGGAGCAGCGAGCAGACGACATCGGGCGCGATCTCCTCGACGCGACGGCACAGCCTGTCGGCGATGTCCGTGATCGGAACTTCGTCCGCGAGCGAGCTCATGATGAGCTGCTGCAGCGACCGCAGCTGCTTGGTCTCGGTGATGTCTTCGATCAGCGCGAAGATGTGCTTGACCCGGCCCCTCGTGTCGCGGAAGGCATCAATCCGGGCGCTGACCCAGATCTCCTCGCCGTCCTTGTCATACGCCAGCACTTCGGCTTCGCCGCGGCGGCCGCCACGCCTCAGCCGCCTGATGAGCTTAGCGATGGCCCTGCGATCGGTGTGCCGGCCGGCAATCAGCTCGCCTGCGCGCCGGCCCTCGGCCTCCGCGTTGGTATAGCCGAACAAGGTCGTGAAGGCGGAATTGACGTAGACGATGTTCTGCTCGGTATCGCTGATGATCACCGCCCGGTTGGTCTGGTCGGAGACGGCGTGGAGAAGTCCGATCCTGACGCGGCGCTCGGCGTCCATGGTGACGTCGCGGGCAAACACGATGTAATGATCGGCGCCGTCGATTTTCACGGAAGACAGTGCGATGCCCGCCCTGATGCGGCTACCGTCGCGGCGCACGAGACTGATCTCGTCCCGGAGATCGGTCACCGGAGCGGGCGGAAAGCCCTTGAGGGACAGAATTGCGGCATCGCGCCCCAGCACGTCGGTGCGCGGCAGCTTCCAGATGCGCTCAGCGGCGGCGTTGAAATGCGTGATGCGATGCGCGTTGTCGACGATAACGACGCCATCGTCGGCGCGTTCGAGCGCGGCTCGAAGCACGTCCGGACTTTCAATGAGACAATCAAAGGCGGACATCGTTTGACCCGGCGACATCGGGAGAATACGGCAATCGGCCGACGCTAGCGCTCCGATGGTGTCCAAGACGTTTTCGTCGCCTGACGGCCTCAGGCCAAGGCGCGACATGCTTAACGATCGACAAAAAACGACAACGGAATCTTGATGCGCGCGGAGCCTACGCCGCGCCGGTATCCGTCTGAAGCCTGTGCAGACGGCCGGCCACCGCCCGCACCTTGCGCGGTGCCGCCTGCCAGATCGAGAGCGCCGACAAGCCGCTCATGATCATCGCCACGGCGAAGGCGAGCGTGTAGTCACCGGCGCGATCGTAGAGCAAGCCCGTGACCCACGGTCCGGCCGCACCGCCCGCCAGCGCGGCCAGCATGATCGTGCCGAAGATGCTGCCCTGATGCTTACCCTGGAAAATCTCGAACACCACCGCGCCCATGATCGAGGTGAGGCCGTAGCCGAGCGCGCCCTGGGCGAACACCATCACGTAGACCAGCCACAGCGACGGCTGGAATTTCAGGACCATCAGCGCGGCAAAGCAGATCACAAAGCCGGCGCAACTGATCGCCCACACCCATTCCCGCCCGATCCGGTCGGAGACATGGCCGAGCAGGATCTGGCCGGGAATGCCAAGCAGGCTGACCAAGCCGAGCGCCCACACCGCGACACCGGGACTGAAGCCGATGTCGAGCAGGAACTTGGTCTGATGCACCTGTACCGCGTACCAGATGTAAAGGCCGCAGAAATAGCCGAGCGCGATCCACCAGAAACGCGCGGTCGCCATCGCGCGTCTCAGCGTCCAGTCGGTCCCGACCCAGACCGGATCGACGACGTTGGAGATCGGCTGCGCCGCACCCGCGGCCGGGACGGCATCGCCGTCCGGCTCGAGGCCGATGTCCTGCGGGCGCTTGTGCAGCAGCAGATTGACCGGCGCCAGCACGACCAGGATGAGCAGGCCCATCGCGGTGCAGGCGGTGCGCCAGCCGGTCTGCTCGATCATATGCTGCACCCATGGCAGCAACGTCACCGAGCCGATGCCGACGCCGGCGAAAGCGATGCCGATGGCGAAACCGCGCTTGCGGATGAACCAGTTCGGCAGGAACAGCGACTGGCCGGAATAGCCTAGACACACCGAGCCGGCACCGACCATGACGCCAATGGTGACATAGAGGTGCCAGGGCTCGCTGGTGAGCGGCGCAAGCAGCAACCCGCCGCCCATCAACACCACGCCAAGCTCCATCACTGCGCGCGGGCCGGCGCGGTCCATCAGGCGGCCGATCAGCGGGCTGACGAAACCCGACACCACGAAACCAAAGGAGAAGGCGCCCGCGGTGACGCCGCGCTCCCAGCCGAATTCGGAGATGATGGGAGGAAAGAACAGTGAGAAGGCTGTGCGCGCGTTGACGCCGATGGCCATGGTGACGAAAGTCACGGCGACCACGACCCAGCCGTAGAAGAACGGAAGCCGCATGTTTTTTGTTTCATCCCTGGACGGTCCTACCGACCATCCGGGGATGCCCGGGTCAAGCGAATTCCGCGCCTGCCCGTCGGACGAGATGCACCGGACGCGCTCAGGCGGCATCGCGCCGTGAAGGGTCGGCGGGCGTATCGAACAGGATCCGCTCGATCGGCTGCGGGCGGCCGAACAAATAGCCTTGCGCGAAATTGACGCCGAGCGCCTTCAGCCGCTCGAACTCCTCGCGGGTCTCGACGCCCTCGGCCGTAACCGACATGTCCAGCCCGCGCGCCAACGTCACGATCGCGGAGATGATGGCGGAACTGCGCGGCTGATGGATGAGATTGCGGATGAACGACTTGTCGATCTTGATCTTGTCGAACGGAAACGCGGTCAGATAGCTCAGCGACGAATAGCCGGTACCGAAATCATCGAGCGCGAGCTCGATGCCGAGTTGCTTCAACCGTTGCATGAAGGCGTGGTTCTCGACCCCGCGCTCCAGCAGCACGGATTCCGTGATCTCGATCTCCAGCCGTTGGGGCGGCAGGCCGGAATCGGCGAGCGCCGCGCAGATCATCTCGAACAGCTCGGCCTCCTTGAACTGGATCGGCGACAGGTTGACGGCGACCGCGAGATCCGATGGCCAGCCGGCCGCGTCCGCGCAGGCGCGGCGCAGCACGAATTCACCGAGCGGCACGATCAACCCGGTTTCTTCAGCAAGCGGAATGAACTGATCCGGCGGGATCAACCCGCGTGTCGGATGCCGCCAGCGCACCAGCGCCTCGAAGCCGCGCCGCGCGCCGCTCAGCGCGTCGACGAACGGCTGGTAGTGCACCTCGAGCTGGCACTGCGCGATGGCGTCGCGCAGATCCCCCTCCAGCGTGTTGCGGGCCTCCAGCTCGGCCGACATCGCCTCGTCATAGATGGTGAAACAGTTGCGGCCCGCCGATTTCGAACGATAGAGCGCAAGGTCAGCCTTCTTCAGGAGCTGCTCCTGATCGCGGCCGTGATCCGGTGCGATGGCGATGCCGATGCTGGTGCCGATCTCGACGCGGTGTCCGGGCAGCAGGAATGGTTCGGTCAAGAGCTTGGCGATCCGCGCCGCCAGCTCGGTCGAGCAGGTGCGCTGATCCTGGCATCGCTCCTGGATGACGGCGAATTCGTCGCCGCCGAGCCGTGCCAGCACGTCGCCGGCGCGCACGGCAGATTTCAGCCGCTGCCCCACCTGGCGGAGCAGCGCGTCGCCAGCACTGTGGCCGAGCGAGTCGTTGACGTTCTTGAAGCGGTCGAGGTCGAGCATCAGGATCGAGAAGGTCGGCCCACCGTCTTCCAGCCGGCCATTGAGCTCGTCGAGCCGGGCGAGAAAGAAGGCGCGATTCGGCAGCCCCGTCAGGATGTCGGTCTGGGCGAGTTCCAGCACCCGCCGATTGGCCAGCGACAGCCGTCGCGAATTGCGGCTTGCGAGCATGAGATAGGTCGACAGCGACAGAGTCAGCAGCAAGCCGACGATCAGCACCGCGCACGCGCGATCATAGGTCGTCTCCAGCGGACCTCCGGCGGTCGGAACCGCCCGCACCTGCCAATCGGTGTCGCCGATCTTGAGACTGCCCGACCAGTGCAGCGCCCGAGCGACGTCCCGCATCGACTGTGGCGCCGAGGCCGCCGAGGAATAATCCGGCAGCATCTGCTCCAGGCTGACGATCTGCGCCGCTAAGGGCGGGTAGACGTTCATGCTGACCGCGGGGCTTGCCCCGGTGGTGACGCGAACGGCCTGAATCAGCAGCGGCAGGTCGAAGATGCCGACCACGAAGCCGGCTAGATTGCGACGCCGGTCCGCGACCGTCTCGCGCGACGTCCCCTTGGCGTAGACGGGAATGGCAACGAGTACGTCGGGCAGCCGCCCTCCCTCCCGCGGTTCGAACAGGCGGGTGCGAATGGCCGCGACCTTGTCGTCGTCGCGCGCGCGCTCGAGAACGGCGCGGCGCTCCGGGACCGTGGCGTAATCCATGCCGTAGACCTGCGAGGTCTTCGGCTGGGTCGAGTAGAACACCGGAAAATATTCATCGCTCTGCGGCGCGGTCGCGAAGCGCTCACCCTGCAGCGATTTGATGCGATAGCCGGAGATTCCGTCGCTGATCGCCGCGGTCTCGTATTCGGCGCGCTCCTTGCGGTTGACGCGCGGCAGCCAGGCGATGCGCAGCATGCCGGGATGGCGCTCGAACAGACGCGCACTGAAGGTCTCGAACTCGCTACGGGTGACTTCGTCATTGGTCGATTCGAACAGCGTGCGCAGCGCGACGAGCCTGGAGATGTATTCGCCCATGCCGTTCTGCATGACGATGGCTTCGGTCTCGGCCGCGTTCTCGAACTCGATCCTGTTGACCCGATCTTCCCACCGCGCCACGGCGGCCGCGCCCGCCACCGAAAACAGCAGACCGATGCCGACAGCGACGAGCGCAGGGCGATAGAGCCCGAGCAGCGGCGCGGCACGCCACCATCCGGTCATCCCCCTCCGATCCTGATCATTCCGATCGCGATCGCCCATCTTGCAGCCGCCGTCCCCTGTCTGCGACCCGAACCTCTGGTTGAGGCACCGGCGACCCTATCGGAACAAGACCGCGGTTAAGAACTGCACAATTTCGGAACCCGAGCATTCCGCAATGCGCGAATTAGTTAATGAAGTCTCCGAATGATGCGGGGTTGTGGAAATAAGTTACCGGTTTTCCCCGGAGTCTTACGGACTGTCCGTACGGCGCGGAGTTAGCGTCCTGTTCAGCCTCGCAGACCTATCGTTCCTGAAACTGCATCCAGCATCCGGCAACCATTCTCATGACACCATCGCGATCCGCGAGATATGTCGCCTTGACCGTCGCATTGCTGGCCGCAGCGATGCTCCCGGCGAACGCCGACGAGGCCGGCGTCAGCGAGGATGCGATCCTGTTCGGCCAGGCCGCCGCGCTGGAGGGCCCCTCCTCCGCGCTCGGACGGCGCATGCGGCAAGGCATCGTCGCGGCCTTCACCGAGATCAACGCCAAGGGCGGCGTCCACGGCCGCAAGCTCCAGCTCATCAGCCGCGATGACGGCTACGATCCCGACCATTCGGTGGCGCAGACGCTGCACCTGATCGAGGACGACAAGGTGTTCGCGCTGATCGGCGCGGTGGGCACGCCGACCGCGATGGCGACAATTCCGATCACCAGCGCCCGGAACGTTCCCTTCATCGGCCCGTTCAGCGGCGCCGAATTCCTGCGCGACCTCGAACTTGCAAACGTCGTCAACATCCGCGCGAGCTATGGTGCCGAGGCCGAGGCGTGGATCAAGCACCTCACCGAGGATCGTCACTTCACCCGCATCGGCATCTTCTACCAGGACGATTCCTTCGGCCGCGATGGCCTGACCGGCGTCAAGCGCGCACTCGCCAAGCGCGGCCTCGAGCTCGCCGCCGAAGGCACTTTCGAACGCAACACCCGCGCGGTCACGGCCGCCTGGCGAATGATCAAGCGTGCCGAACCCGAGGCCATCGTGATGGTCGGGACCTATGGGCCCTGCGCCGAGTTCATCAAGCTCGCGCACCGCAGCGGCTTCCATCCGACCTTCGTCAACGTCTCCTTTGTCGGCGCCAATGCGCTGGCCAGGGAGCTCGGCCCCGAGGGCGAAGGCGTCATCGTCTCGCAGGTCGTGCCGTTTCCGTGGGATCGCTCGCTCAAGCTCGTCGACGACTACCAGGCGGCGCAGAAGGCGTTCGATCCGACGCTGACACCGGACTTCGTGTCGCTGGAGGGCTATCTCTCCGGCCGCCTCGCGGCAGCAGCGCTGGAGAAAGCCGGGCCGAACCCGACGCGCGCAAACCTGCTCCGCGCCATCAACGATGTCGGCCGCTTCGACATCAGCGGCACCGCCGTCACCGTCGGAATGCGCATGATCGACACGCCACCGAAGGTGTTCTTGACGGTGATCCAGAAGGACGGGACGTTCAGGCCGGTGGACCGGCTTTAAGGCCGCGTCACGGCCGCCGCGTCCAGCGGTCGGCGTTCATCGCTCCCGGCGGGACTTCGCCTTTAACGATGGCCTCGACCTGCCGCACGGTTTCCAGCGACTGATATTCGATCGCCTGCGGCGTCAGCCCGCCGACATGCGGCGTCGCGATGACGTTGGGAAGCTTCGCCAGCTCGGGCGTCGGCATCTGATCGGGCGCGCGGCCGACATCCATCGCCGCGCCGGCAATGCGACGCTCCAGCAGCGCGCGCGTCAGCGCCGCCTCGTCGACCAGATTGCCGCGCGAGAGATTGATGAAGACCGCATGCTTCTGCATGCGCCCCAGCGCCGCCTCGCCGATCAGATTCTCGGTCTGCTCGTTGGCGATGGCGAGACAGACGACGTAGTCGGACGCAGCGAGCAGCTCGTCGAGGCTGACGTGCCTGATCGCGCTGTCGCCGACGGTGGCAAAGGGATCGGAGACCAGCACCTCCATACGCAGTACTTTTGCGACCTCGGCCAGATAGCGGCCGATGCTGCCGTAACCGATGATGCCGATCTTGCTGCCGGCAAGCTGGCGGCCCATCCGCGCCTCAGGTTTGCGGCCGGCCTGGTAGTCCGCGGTTGCCCGCGAGACGCCGCGGGAGAGATCGACCATGAAGCCGAGCGCGAGCTCGGCGACGGCCTGCACGAAGCCGGGCCCGGCGCGGGTCACGAGCACGCCGGCCTTCGAGGCCGCCTCCACATCGATATTGCGGATATCGACGGCACAGCGGACGAACGCCCGCAGGCGCGGCAATTGCGCAAAGATCTCGCCGCGACCTTCCGTCATGCGATCGGCGACGATGATGTCGGCATCCTGGGCAGCGCGCACGAGGGTGGCCGCGTCCAGGGTTTCATCGCTCTCGTGCAGGATGACATCGGCGGCCGCGCGCAGGCCGCTCAGGCTGCGATCGCCGTAATAATTGCGCCGCATTTCCGGCGTGTGGGCGAGCAGAACCTTCACGACGAAACTCCTTCAGTAGCCGAATGCCCGCGGCAGCGCGGTCGAGAGCCATGGCACGAAGGCGATGACGAGCAGGCAGAGGAACAACAGGCCGAGATAGCCCATGATCGGCTTCACCGTCTGCTCGATCGGGACATTGCCGATCAGGCAGGCGCCGTACAGCCCGAGCCCGAGCGGTGGCGCGAACAGGCCGATGCCCATGGCGATGACCAGCACGACACCGAAGTGCAGGGGATCGACGCCGAGCTGCACCGCGACCGGCAACAGCAGCGGCCCGAAGATGATCAGCGCGGCCGCGCCCTCCAGCACCGAGCCCATCACGATCAGCACGGCGATCGCAAGCAGAATGAACAGCCAGACGCCTGACGTCTTCGACAACCCCAGCATGAAATCGCCGACCGCATGCGGCACCTGCTGCAGGGTCAGCGTGAACGCGAGCGATTGCGCTGCGGCGACGATGAACAGCACCAGGCCGGCGCGCGTGGCTGCCTGCACGAAGCTGCGTGTCGCCGATCTGAAGCCGAGCTCGCGGAACACCACGCTGCCGACGACGAGCGCGTAGGCCACCGCGAACGCCGAGATCTCGGTCGCGGTGGCAAAGCCGCTCTTGAAGCCAAAGAAGATCATGAAGATCAGGCCGAACGAGGCGATCGCGCCGCTCCACAGGCCCGAGACCGGCATCTGTGGCTCGACCTCCTCGACCTTGTCCGGACGTTTTCCGAAGATGACGGACACGGCGATCAGCGCAGCCGCCATCAACGCCGCGGGCAACAGGCCGGCGACAAACAGGCCGCCAATCGAAAGATTGGCCACGAAGCCGAGAATGATCAAATTGATGCAAGGCGGGATGGTCTCCGCCATCACCGCTGAGGCCGCGAGCAGCGCCACCGCGCCGCCAGGGTTCTGCTTCGAGCGGCGTGCCGCCGGGATCAGCACGGAGCCGACCGCGGCGACATCGGCCATCTTGGAGCCGGAGATGCCCGAGAAGAGCACCATCGATGCGACCATCACGACGTTCAGCCCGCCGCGCATGCGCCCCACCCCGCGCTGCAGCAGTTCGATCAGCCGCACCGACATGCCGTTGGCTTCCATGAGGTAGCCGACGAGGATGAAGAACGGGATCGCAAGCAGCACGAAATTGTCGATGCCGCGTGCCATCTGCTGGGCGAAGATGACGCCGGGCAGCGCACCCTCGACCCAGATGAAGATGAGCGCGGCGAGCGCCAGCGCGAAGCCGATCGGCAATCCGCCGAACAGCGTCACGAAGAAGCCGACCAGCATCAGAGTGCCCGCCGACGGCACCGAGGACGGCGACAGATAATCCCAGGCGAGATAGAGGCCCGTGACGACGACGACCGCGATGAGCCCCCTGACGATGTCGGGAAACGGCCGCGCGCAAAGCTGGTCGATCGCGAACACCGTCATGAACAGCGCGCCGACGCCCATGGGATAGAAGGTCAGCTCCAGCGGCAGGCCGGAGCCGGTGGTCTGGCCCGCGGTGAGCGAGCCCAGCTTGATGGCGTTGTAGGCGACGTAGCCTGAGATCAGGACGACGAGCAGCGCGCTCGCGGCGTCGACCAAGGCGCGCAGCCGCAACGGCAGCAGATCCTTGAAGAAGGAAACACCGACATTCTCGCCGCGCGCGAGCGCGCTCGCCGCTCCGAAGAAGGCCGAGCCGACCATCAGGCCGCGCGCGACGTCGTCCGACCATTCGACCGGTGCGTTGAAGAAGAAACGCAGCAGCACGGAGGCGCAGACCACCACGAGATCGGCGGCAAGCAGGACGGCCGCAATCGCGTCGCTGAGGCGAAGCAAAAGAGCAATGCTCCCGTGGCGCTCGCCCGGGAGAGACACGGCGCCGGCCATCGCCATATCAAGCCTGCGTTGCGCGGATGATGTCGATGACGGCCTTGGATTCCGGCCGTGCCTTCATGAAGTTCTCGGTCTGCGGCGCGACGCGTTTCTTGAAGGCCTCGCGGTCGCATTCGGCCACCGTCACGCCCTTCTCGGTCAAAGCCGCCAGAGCCTCCTTCTCGACCGCCAGCCCATGGGCCCGCGTGTCGGCTGCGGCTTTCTTTGCAGCATCGAGAAAGCCCTCGCGCAGCTTGGGATCCATGCGGTTGTAGGTCATGTCGCTGAAGTAGATCGCCAGCGGCGAGAAATTGTGCTGCGTGAGCGCGTAAAATTTCGCCGTCTCGAAGAACTTGCTGGCGAGGATCGTCGGCGGATCGTGCTCCAGACCGTCAAGCACGCCGGCCTGCAACGCCGTATAGATCTCGCCGAACGCCAGCGGCGTCGCGGCGGCGCCCATCAGGCGCAGGCATTCCGTGATAACCGGATTGGGCAGGGTCCTGATCTTGAGGCCGGCGAGATCCTCCGGCGTCTTAACCGGCTTCTTCGCCAGCACGCTGCGCGAGCCGAAATTATAGGCCCAGGCGATGATGCGGATGTTGCCGCCCTTGAGCAGGGCATCCTCGATCGGCTTGGCCGCACCGGCGTCGAACGCCTTGGTCTGCTGCGGGAAGCTCGAGAACAGGAAGCCGAGATCGTAAGTGCCGACCAGCGGCACCAGATTGGCCGAGATCGACGAGCCCGACACCATGAGGTCGATCACGCCGAGCTTCACCGAATTGATGACGTCGATTTCCTGGCCGAGCTGGTTGTCGGGGAAGAACGCGACCTCGATCTGCTCGCCGAGCCCATTGCCCTTCAAATTCTTGACGAGGTTGTCGTAATAGACGCGGCCATTGGCGAATTTGGGATCGTTCGGCAGCGAGGAGGAGCATTTCAGCTTCAGCGTCGCGGCTTCGGCACGGCCGATGATGGCGGGAGAGAGCACGAGGCCGGCGGTGACCGCCGCCGACGACTTGATGAACGCGCGACGGTTCACGGGGACGATGGTCATGGTGCGGTCTCTCCCACATTATTTTTTGTTCGCCGCGGTCGTTGCCGTGGCTATTGCGCGGACTGTATGGCCAAAGCGACGGCACAAGCAAGCGCAGGGCTGGCAGGCGCGCAGCAGCGCGTCGGATGCGTAGCGGCCCCGCGCAGCGCAGTTGAACGACGGCATCACCCGAAGATTTGCGGCGAGGAGAGGCCTGATGCCCTGCCGCGCAATGCGAGCTGCCGCGCCAAGCCGCCATCAATCCAATGGGAGCATGGATCAATGCGCAATTGGCATGGATGCATCCACACCGATGCCTGCCGGCTCCAGCAAACAGCTGCCCATTTTGCCGCAGCGCAAGCGTGACCCAGCGCACAGACGGACACATGGCGACAGCTTAAGAAAGCTGGCATCGTCGCGCGCGTTGCCGATGGAGCTTACCCATGCGCCTTCCTGCCTTTTCCCGTTTGTTTGCTGCCTCCAGCCTCCTGGCCCTTACCCAATTGATGGCACCAACGGAGGCCGCGGCCGAAGCGCGGCTCGCGCTGGTGATCGGCCAGTCCGCCTATCGCACCGTGCCGGAACTGCCCAACGCCGCCAACGACGCCAAGGGCATGACCGAGCTGCTCGGCAATGCCGGCTTCACCGTCACCACGGCCTCAAATTTGGCGCAGAACGAGATGCGCGCGGCCATCTCGGATTTCGCCGGCAAGGTCAGCGCCAGCGGCGCCGACACGGTGGCCCTGGTGTTCTATGCCGGCCACGGCCTGCAGATCGACGGCGAGAACTATCTCGTTCCCGTCGATCTCGATCCCAAGCGCGAGGCGGATATTCCGCTCCAGGGCGTGCGGCTGAACGACATGCTCAACACGCTCGGCGCGCTGCCGACGCGGGCACGCATCTTCATGCTCGACGCCTGCCGCAACAACCCGTTTCCGGCGCTGAGCGGCGCCGGCCACGGGCTCGCGATCGTCGACACCAAGGCCGGCGCGCCTGGCTCGTTCATTTCCTATTCGACCTCGCCCGGCGCGGAGGCCGAAGACGGCAACGGCATCGACAGCCCCTACACCGCGGCAGCGCTGACCGTTGCGAAGCAGCCCAATCTGCCGATCGAGGAGGTATTCAAGCGCATCCGCGTCGCCGTCGCGCAATCGACCGACGGACGGCAGATCCCCTGGGAAAGCTCCTCCCTGACCACCGACTTCAAGTTCTTTGGCGAGAGCAGCGGCCAGCCTGCATCCGTTCCAGGCGCGGGTTCGATGGCCCTTGCCGGGGGCACGCGCAGCCTCGATGACTGGCGCAAGGAATTGCGCGGCAAGCCGGCGCCGGTCGCCTATGACCTCGTCATCACCGACGACACCGTGCCGGCCTATCAGGCCTATGTCGAGCTGTACGCACAAGATACCCGCACGCCGCGCCTGCGCACGGTGCTTGAGCGCCGGCGCCAGATGCTGGCCTGGGAGCGCGCCACCGCGATCAACACCCGCGCCTCGTTCGAGGCCTATCTCGACAATTGGGACAACAGCGACCTCGCCGCGACCGCACGCCGGATGCTGCAGCGGGTGCAGAACCGCAATTACGGCGTGCCTGTCGCCGCCGCGACGACCCCGGTCGCGGTCGCGACGGCTCCGACCTGCCCGTGTTCGGCGCCGCCGGCGACGCCGGTCAACCCATCGGTCGCACCCGTCATCAAGAAGCGCGTCGACGACACCCCGCCGAAGCGCAAGGTGGTCGAGACACCGCCGAAGCCGCGCCGTCCGCCGCCGCCCGAGGAAGTCATCGTCTACGAGCGCGCTCCGCCGCCTCCGCCGCCCGCCGCCGTGGGTGTCGGCATCGGGATCGGAATCGGCATGGGCCGCGGCGGCTACGGCGGTGGCGGCTACGGGCGCGGCGACAATTATCGCGGCAGGTATTGAAGAAACTGCACTCTCGTGCTCCAGACGCGGCGCAGCGCTCTTGCGGTGCGCCGCAGAGCCGGGGCCGATGCGGCGACGTCCTGTGAGGCGTAATTGCTCCCGGCCCTGCGGGAGCGGCACTTCGTACCGCACCGCGTTCGGGACACGAGTGTTGCGACTATTCTCATCCGCCTCCTTTCAACCAGGAAATGCTGTAGTCTGATCGGCCAGCGCCAGCATTCCCGGGGACTCTGCATCGATGCCGCACGATTCTCGCGCCTGGAGCTCATGGCCGCTGTTCCGCTCGCTCGCGTCGTATTCCCTGCCCGGCGACCTCATGGCGGGACTGACGCTGGCCGCAATAGCTATTCCCGAGCAGATGGCCACAGCTCGGCTCGGCGGCTTCGCGCCGCAGATCGGCTTCTTCGCATTCATCGCGGGTTCGCTCGGCTTCGCACTGCTTGGCGGCAACCGCTTCCTGTCCTGCGGCGCCGATTCCACGATCACGCCGATCTTCGCCGGCGGGCTCGCGGCGCTGGCCGCCGCCGGGACGCCTGAGTATCACGGCCTTGCGATTGCGCTGGCGCTGATGGTCGGTGCCATGATGCTGGCCGGCGGCGCCTTTCGCCTCGGCGTGATCGCGAACCTCTTGTCGGTGCCGGTCATGGTGGGCTTCCTCGCCGGCATTTCCGTCCATATTATCGTCTCGCAATTGCCGGGCGTGCTTGGGTTGCCGTCGCCAAGTGGACCGACGCTCGATCGCATCGGCGTGCTCGCAAGCGAGATCGGCCTCAGCAACCCATTCACGCTGTGCATCGGATTCGGCGTGCTGGCCTTGGTGTTCGTCTGCGAGACGATCAGCGCGAAAATTCCGGGCGCATTGATCGGGCTCGTCGCTGCGACGCTGGCCACGATTGCGCTCGGCCTGGAGAGCAAGGGCGTCAACGTCGTGGGTCAGGTGCCGGGGACGCTGCCTCATCCGACCTTTCCCGAATTGGCACCGGAAGTGTGGGTGCGCCTCGTGCCGCTTGCGTTCGTCATCACGGTCGTGGTGATGGTGCAGACCGCGGCGACGACGCAGTCGTTCCCGTCCGATCCCGACACACCCGCTGATGTCGACCGCGACTTCCTCGGGGCCGGCGCCGGCAGCGTGCTCGCAGGCCTGTTCGGCGCCTTTCCGGTCAATGCGAGCCCGCCGCGCACCGGCATCGTCGCCGAGACGGGAGGACAATCGCAGCTCGCGGGCCTTGCCGCCGCGGCCATCGTGCTGGTGCTGCTCGCATTCGGCACCGGCCTGCTGCAACACGTGCCGGATGCGGCCCTCGGCGGCATCCTGCTGTTCGTGGCGTTACGCATCATCCGCTTCAGGCAGATCGTGACGATCTACCGCCAGTCGTTCAGCGAATTCCTGCTGATCGTCGCCACCGCCGCCCTGATCATCGTGCTCCCGATCCAGCAGGGCGCGTTCCTCGGCATCGTGCTGTCGCTATTGCACGGCATTTGGAGTACGACGCGCGCGCGGCTGGTCGAGTTCGAGCGCGTGCCCGGCACGACGATCTGGTGGCCGGCGCATCCGCACATCTCCGGCGAGCGCGTCGAAGGCGTCGCCGTGATCGGACTGCAGGCGCCGTTGTCCTTCCTCAACGCGCCTGGTTTTCGCAACGATGTGACCAAGGTGCTCGCGACATCGCCGCAGCTGCTGGTGTTGGAAGCGAGCGGCATGGTCGAGATCGACTTCACCGCCGCGCAGATCCTGCTGGATGTCTTCAAGGCGTGTAGCGAGCAAGGCGTCACGGTGGCGCTGGCACGGCTGGAATCAGTGCGTGCGCAGGATGCCTTCGAGCGCTTCAGGCTGTTCGAGGCCCTGCCCCGCGAGCACGTCTTCTATAGTGTGGATGAAGCGGTACGGAAGTTGGCGAAGTAGTCAGCGGGTTTTTCAGTCGAACCGATCGTGCCGAGGTCTCGGGACACCTTGCCCGCTTGAGGGAGGGTTCGGCGCGGAGCGCCGGGTGAGGGTTCTTTCGTCCAGGGGCTGTCCCGTTGAGGAGATACCCTCTCCCTCCCCCAGGCGGGGAAGGGAGCGCACCTCCCGAGTCGCGACGGTCGCCTCTTACGACGCCAGCGTCGGGTGATCCCGCTGCACCGTCTCGCGAATCCAGCCGGCATGGATCGCGCGGAACAGGATCTGTGCAGTCTTGAGGTCGTTGGCCGTCATGCAGAGATCGACGATGCGATGGACGGCATCGTCGCGCATCAGTCCATCCGAGATCTTCATCGCGATTTCCATCGCGACCTTGGCCGCGCGCTCGTAGCGCTCGCCCTCGCGCTTGTCGCCCTGCGCAGCTCGTGTGGCGCTCGGAGCCGCGGCATCGCAGATCGCGCGAATGCGCTCGGCGGCCTCGATGTCGCCGAGCGGTGCTTCGATCGCTTCGTCCCAGATATCCTGTCGCGTCTTTCGCGCGAACCAGCGCATAGCCCGCTCCGTAGCTGATGGAGCGAGCATAAACGGCGCTCGGCCTGCGCGCTACGCCTCGGGCACGATCTTGCCGGGGTTGAAGATGTTGAGCGGATCGAGCGCCTTCTTCAGCGCCCGCATCGCATCGAGCGCCTCAGGTCCGAGCTCGGCCTTGAGATATTTCTGCTTGCCCTGGCCGATGCCGTGCTCGCCTGTGCAGGTACCGTCCATCGCCTGCGCGCGCTCGACCAGGCGATGCATGAACTCCTCGCCGCGCGCCATCTCGGCGGCGTCGTTGGTGTCACACACGAGCGAGCAATGGAAATTGCCGTCGCCGACATGGCCCACGATCGGCGACAGAAGGTTCAGGCGCTTGAGATCTTCCTCGGTCTCGCTGACACAATCGGCCAGCCGCGAGATCGGCACGCAGACGTCGGTCGCGACCACGCCGATGCTGTCGCCGGGGCGCAATGCCTTGACCGACCAATAGGCGTCGTGCCGCGCCTGCCACAACTTGGTGCGATCCTCCGGCTTGGTGGTCCACGAGAAGTCGCCGCCACCGCAATCCCTGGCGATCTCGCCGAAGGCCTTGGACTGCTCGGCGACTTCGATCTCGCTGCCGTGGAATTCCATCAACAGCAGCGGAGTTTCCGGCAGCGTCAGCTTCGAATAGGCATTGCAGGCCTTCACCTGCGCGGCGTTGAGCAGCTCGATGCGCGCCACGGGTATGCCGGTCTGGATCGCCAGGATCACGGCCTGACAGGCTCCATGCACGCTCTCGAACGACACCGCCCCGGCCGCGATGGTCTCGGGAATGCCGCGCAGACGGATGGTCAATTCCGAGATGATGCCGAGCGTGCCTTCGGCGCCGACGAAAAGATGCGTCAGGTCGTAGCCCGCCGATGACTTCTTGGCGCGCGTGCCGGTCGTGATGATCTCGCCGTCGCCGCGCACCACCTTCAGCGCCAGCACGCTGTCGCGCATGGTGCCGTAGCGCACCGCGTTGGTGCCGGAGGCACGGGTCGAGGCCATGCCGCCGAGCGAGGCGTCGGCGCCGGGATCGATCGGGAAGAACAGGCCCTGGTCGCGCAGATGCTCGTTCAGCGCCTTGCGAGTGACGCCGGGCTGGATCACGCAGTCGAGGTCCTCGGCATGAACCGCGAGCACCTTGTTCATGTCGCGAAGGTCGATCGAGATACCGCCGGCAGGCGCGTTGACTTGGCCCTCGAGCGAGGTGCCGGTGCCGAAAGGAATGACGGGAACGCCGTTCCTCGCGCAGATCCGCACCACGTCCTGGATGTCGGCGGTTTCCTGCGCCATCACCACGCCATCCGGCGGCTGGTTGGGAATCCAGGTGGTGGTATGGCCGTGCTGCTCGCGGACGGCCTGCGAGGTGATGAGGCGGTTGCCGAAGCGTGCGGCAAGCTGCTCCAAGGCGCTCGCGAGGGCTTTCGGCGCTGGCCGCGGCGGATTATTGGTGATGGTGGTGCCCACGAATTCCTCCCGACAGAAGAACCGTGGCAAAGGACATAAAGCCGGTCAAGTCAAGCGACCGGACGCATAGCTGGAAGGAAACGATGCCCGAGACCGCCGCCTCAGCGCCGAAGGCCGAACCGTTCCGCGCCTCGATCATGCAGATCGAGCCGCAATGGATCGACTATAACGGCCATCTCAACATGGCCTATTACAACGTGATGTTCGACCGCGCGATCGACCAGCTCTGGAGCGAACTCGGCATCGGGCCGGCTTACATGAAGGAGCGCGGCGGTTCGACCTTCACTGCCGAATGCCACGTGCGGTATTTGCGCGAAATCCACCTCGGCGATCCCGTGCAGGTCCTGGTCTGGCTGCT
Source organism: Bradyrhizobium sp. SZCCT0148 (assembly GCF_018129985.1). Lineage (GTDB taxonomy): Bacteria > Pseudomonadota > Alphaproteobacteria > Rhizobiales > Xanthobacteraceae > Bradyrhizobium > Bradyrhizobium japonicum_H. The sequence goes on along the minus strand of NZ_JAFCKT010000005.1, from coordinate 366,012 downwards.
GGAAGCCGACGACAAACGCCTGCACACGTTCGAGGAGATGCGGCACGCGACCGAGGGCTGGCTGTCGGCGACCTCCGAGAACATGTCGCTGCACATGGATATGACGGCGCGCAAGGTGGCGCCGTTCCCACCCGATATCCGCGAGCGGATCCAGGCCGTTCGCAAGGCGCATGGTGCGGCGCCGCGGCCGGAAGGTATCGGACGCAGGATCGCGATGCCGGCCAAGTTTGGGTGAAAGTTCCGCGCTAATCGGGCAGACCGGCTTCCGAGAGCGCTTCGAGAATGAGATCCCGATAGGTTTGCTGCAGGGGCGGCATGCCGAGCTGCACTTGCGACAAAGTGAGGTCGGGATAGCTCGATCGCAGCGCTCCGAGGCTTCGGCCGGCTTCCGGGCGCGCACCGGTCAGGACATAGGCGGGACATAAGGTCCGGTGCACCCAGGCTGCCGACGGATGCTCAGCCAGGCCCCGCGCCTGCCAGCGCGCTGCGGCGGCATAGTTGCCGGCATAGAAATAGGCACAGCCGATCCCGATGGTGCTGTTGAAGGCGAGAGGATCCTGCGGCGCCAGGTCGAGGGCGATCTTGAAGCGTTCGATCGCCGAGTCCGAATCGCCCCGGTAGACATCGAGCCATCCGCTGCGACTCCACGCCCAGGCGGAGGCGCCATTGGCCGCCAGCGCCTTCTGGATCACGAGTGCCGCGCCGTCGAGTTCGTCGAGCAGGGTCAGCGCTGTTCCGACGACCGCGAGCACGGTCGGATCGGAGGAACGGGTCTGTGCCCGCCGGGCCAATTCCAGGCCTCGCGCCCGGTCTTCCCGAATGTCTGCGGTGAAGTGGTAGACCACCCGCTGAGCATGGACCCAAGCTGCAAGCGCAGCGGAGAGCGCGTGCGACGGGTGGCACGCCAGAGCGCGGTCCAGAAGTTCCAGCGCGCGGGCATTTCCGGCTTCGTCGAGCGAAAGAACACCCGGCATTGCGCGCAGGGCGAGTTCGCGAGGGCCGAGTTCGGCGAGCGGTCGGCCCAGCACCTGATCGATTTCGACGGCACGCAGGCCGGGCTGCAAGGAGCCGACCACGCCTGCGGCCAGTCGTTCGATGTCGGCTGACGCGCCAACCGGATCGTCGATGCGGTGAGCCCAGATCTGACGGCCGCCGTGCCGGTCGATCAGGCGGAGCAGGAGCCGCTGGCCGCGGCCAGTCCCCCTCACCGCTCCGACCAGCTGATAGCGCGCCGAACGCGGCTCGGCCGCAACCGGCAACCCGATCCGCATCATGGCGACGGCAATCTCGTCGGCGATATCGTCCATGCGCGGCCGAATGGAGGGATCGGCCTCGATCAGGCCAAGATGGATCATGGGCTCATCGCATGAGGTCCTGCCCCCCTGCCACCTCGACTTCAACCCGGCCGCAAGACGCATCTGGCGGCTGATCGTCTCGGACGGTGTTTCACCGAACCTTTGCCGATATCCAATCGAGAACCGGCCGAAGTGGGTGAAACCGCAGCGCAAGGCCACGTCCATCACCCGCGTTCCGGGCAGCGCGCGCAAGAACTCGCGCCGCGCGCAGTCAAAGCCCCGGTCGCGCATGATCTCCTGCGGCGATTTGCCGAGAAACGTCATGCAGTGCCGTTGCAGGGTACGACCCGATACGCCCGCGAGTTCGGCGAGTTCGGCAACGGTCCAGCGGCGCTCGCTGGTGTTGCACATCGCATCCAGTGCGGTCCGCACGCTGCGCGGCAGCGGACCCGGTGGGCGATCATCGCTTCCGGTCATCGCGTCAGCCTCCTTCAGAAAGTGGTCTTGCCTCCGGACGAAAAGTTCACGGATGCGGATAGTCCTGTCGCGAAACGGATAGTCCGCAAGGACCTTCGCGGCCTAGTTCCCTGGGACCAGCACGCGCAGGCCTATTCGCGCCGCTCCAATTCCTGCGGGTGCAGGATCGCGAACACTGAAAAGGATCCCGATCATGACCATTTCCGCAATTGCCCAGGCCCCCGCGATCGATCTCGCGGCCCTCAAGACCCGGCAGCAAGGCGCCTGGTCGTCAGGCGACTACGCCGTTGTCGGCACCACGCTCCAGATCGTCGGCGAAGAGCTGTGCGAGGCGATGGATATCCGCGCGGGACAGTCGGTTCTCGACGTCGCCGCCGGCAACGGCAACGCTTCGCTGGCCGCAGCTCGCCGCTGGTGCCATGTCATCTCGACCGATTACGTTCCAGCCCTGCTCGATCGTGCGCGCGCCCGCGCGATAGCCGATGGCCTCGCCATCGAATTCAAGGAAGCGGATGCAGAGCAATTGGGCTTTGCCGACGGGACCTTTGATGCGGTGGTGTCCACCTTCGGCGTGATGTTCACGCCCGATCACGCCAAGGCGGCAGGTGAGATGCTGCGGGTGTGCCGAAGCGGCGGCAAAATCGGGCTCGCCAACTGGACGCCGGACGGTTTCATCGGACAGGTATTCAAGACGCTCGGCAAGTATCTGCCGCCGCCGTCCGGCGCGTTGTCGCCGGCATTGTGGGGCACGCGTCAGCATCTGGAACAACTATTTGCCGCCGCCGCGGCCGAGATAACGGCCGAAAATCGGCAATTCACCTTCCGGTATCGCTCGCCGGAGCACTTCCTCGAAGTGTTCAAGACGTTTTATGGTCCCGTCCTGAAAGCCTATGCGGCCTTGGATGCCAACCAGCAGGCAAGCCTGACGCAGGATCTGTTGCGGCTCATCGCATCCACGAACAGAGCCAAAGATGGCAGCATGGTCGTGCCCAGCGAGTATCTGGAGGTCGTCATCACGAGGCGCTGAGGCTTGTCGGAAGCGAATGCGCGCGAGCCCGTCACGGCAGGCTCGCGCGCGCTCGCATGATCGCGATCAAACCCTGTTGCGACCGCGGGCCAGGCCGACAACGGCCGAGACCAAGAACAGAACGATCGCGATGAAGAAGATGATCTTGGCGATCTCGATCGAAGCGCCGGCGATGCCGCCGAAGCCCAGGATGCCGGCGATCAACGCGATAACCAGAAATGTCACAACCCAGCCAAGCATGGTGAAATCCTCGTCTTGATGTTTGCTCTGGCGCGGCGGGCCGCACCACCTGCCCAGACAATCTCGACGCTGGAACAATTGTTCCGGCCAGCCCGGCGCGGAAATTCGCAAGGGTCTTCGGAACAAATTGGCTCGCCGTGCACGTGGAAAACCTCGTTCCGCGGCCCCATATACTCACCGATCCCTGTTAGAAGGCTCCCTTCCGCTACCCCGCGGTGCCATCGTGGGGCCAATGATTCGCATGACCGAGCCGAGCAAAATCACGACCCAGACCGTACCTGACCACCAGCCCGCAGCCGGAGGCATCGCCGCGCGTGCGCGCGCCTCGGTGGGCCCGAAATATCTGTCCGGGCTCAATCCGGAGCAGCGCGAGGCCGTGGAGACACTGGACGGCCCGGTCCTGGTGCTGGCCGGCGCCGGCACCGGCAAGACGCGCGTGCTGACGACGCGGATCGCCCATATCCTGAGCCAGGGCCGCGCCCGCCCCGCCGAGATCCTGTCGGTGACCTTCACCAACAAGGCCGCGCGCGAGATGAAGCACCGGCTCGGCCAGATGCTCGGCCACGCCGTCGAGGGCATGCCTTGGCTCGGCACCTTCCACTCCATCGGCGGCCGTATCCTGCGGACCCATGCCGAGCTGGCGCAGCTCAAGTCGAACTTCACCGTGCTGGACACCGACGACCAGGTGCGGCTGCTGAAGCAACTGCTGCAGGCCGACAACATCGACGACAAGCGTTGGCCGGCACGCATGCTCGCCGGCCTGATCGACGGCTGGAAGAACCGCGGCTTGACGCCGTCGCAGGTGCCGGCAGGAGAAGCCGCTATCTTTGCCAACGGCAAGGGCGGCAAGCTGTATGCGAGCTATCAGGAGCGGCTGAAGATTTTGAATGCGGCCGATTTCGGCGATCTGCTGCTCGAGGACATCCGCATCTTCCGCGAGCACCCGGATATTCTGCGGCAGTACCAGCAGCGCTTCAAATTCATCCTGGTCGACGAATATCAGGACACCAACGTCGCGCAGTATCTGTGGCTGCGGCTGCTGTCGCAGTCGCCGTCTTCCACCCCGTCATTGCCGGGCTTGCCCCGGCAATCCATTGCGTCTTCAGACGGTGGATCACCGGATCTCGATGCTTCACATGGGCCCGGCGATGACGAGCATAGTGATGTTGCGCTGCCCGATGCGAACAACAAGCCTCACGTCAAGAACATCTGCTGCGTCGGCGACGACGACCAGTCGATCTATGGCTGGCGCGGCGCCGAGGTCGACAACATCCTGCGCTTCGACCACGACTTCCCCGGCGCCAAGGTCATTCGCCTCGAGCGCAACTACCGCTCGACCGGCCACATCCTCGCCGCCGCCTCGCATCTGATCGCACACAACGAAGGCCGGCTCGGCAAGACGCTGCGCACCGAGGACCAGGACGGCGAGAAGGTCACCGTGACGGGTTCTTGGGATTCCGAAGAGGAAGCCCGCGGCATCGGCGAGGAGATCGAGCAGATCCAGCGCAAGGGCGAGAAGCTCAATGAGGTCGCCATTCTGGTGCGTGCCTCTTACCAGATGCGCGAGTTCGAAGACCGCTTCGTCACGCTCGGCCTGCCCTATCGCGTCATCGGCGGCCCCCGCTTCTACGAGCGCGCCGAAATCCGTGACGCGCTGGCGTACTTGCGCGTCATCAACTCGCCGGCCGACGACCTCGCCTTCGAGCGCATCGTCAACGTGCCCAAGCGGGGACTCGGCGATGCCACCGTGCAGATGCTGCACGACCATGCCCGCAAGCGTCGCATTCCCTTGTTCGAGGCGGCGCGCGCCGTGGTCGAGACCGACGAGCTGAAGCCGAAGGCTCGGGGAAGCCTGCGCGAGGTTGTCACTCAGTTCGACCGCTGGCGCGCCCAGCGCGAGGTCACCGCCCACACCGACCTCGCCCAGATCGTGCTCGACGAGAGCGGCTACACCGAGATGTGGCAGAAGGACCGTTCGGCGGATGCCGCCGGCCGGCTGGAGAACCTCAAAGAACTCGTGCGCTCGATGGAGGAATTCGAGAACCTGCAGGGCTTCCTCGAGCACATCTCGCTGGTGATGGACCGTGACAGCGGCGCCGACGAAGACGCGGTATCGCTGATGACGCTGCATTCGGCCAAGGGACTCGAATTCGACAACGTGTTCTTGCCGGGCTGGGAAGAAGGTCTGTTCCCGAGCCAGCGCACGCTTGACGAACAGGGCCGCGCGGGGCTGGAAGAAGAGCGTCGGCTCGGCCATGTCGGCCTGACCCGCGCCCGCCGCCGTGCCATGATCTATTTCGCCACCAACCGCCGCATCCACGGCACCTGGTCGACCACGATCCCCTCGCGCTTCCTCGACGAGTTGCCGGCGGCCAATGTCGAGATCACCGAATCCAAGGGCGGCTCGGCCTGGGGCGGCACCGGCGGTTACGGCGCCTCGCGCTTCGACGACATGGAAGCCTTCGGCTCGACCTATTCGACGCCGGGCTGGCAGCGCGCGCAAGCCAACCGCAATCGGGGTGGCGGCCGCAACGGCGGCGGAGGGAGCGGCGGTTTCGAGGAAGACGCCGCGACGTTCTCGTCCTCCGCGTCGTCGGGCCCCGACTTCGGCAGCTTCTCCTCACGCCGCCGCGGTCCGATGACCATCGAGGGCGAGCTGGTCGCCAAATCGACCGGCACGACCTCGGACTTCTCGCTGTCCGACCGCGTCTTCCACCAGAAATTTGGTTACGGCCACGTCACCAAGATCGACGGCAACAAGCTCACGATCCACTTCGACAAGGCCGGCGAGAAGAAAGTCGTGGACAGTTTCGTGCAGCGGGCGTGAGCCACGACATGGCTCAGTATGTCGCCGTCATCGAGGACACCGATCCCGACGCCGTCAGCCTGTGGTTTCCGGACCTGCCCGGCTGCATTTCCGGCGGTGACGATGTCGAGGAGGCCCTGGAAAGTGCACCCGAGGCGCTCGCGTTCTATGCGCAGGAGCTGATGGCGGACGGCCGGCAGCTCCCCCCACCGCGCACGCTGGACGAGCTCAAGGCCGACCCTGAGTTCGCAGACGACCTCAACAAACTCACGGTCGCCCTGATCGAATGGCCGCCCCGCGACGACGCCGACCAGTGAGGACTGTTCGCCGCACCGGCCGAACTCTCGACAGTTCTCGCCCGAACAGGTCTTGACCATCGCGAACTTCCCCGTATCAGATGCGCCCATGGTCCGAGGCATCACACTGATCTTGCTGGCATTGGGGATGCCGTCGCTTGCGGCGGCGGAGACCATGAGCTTTGGCGATTCGATCGGGCTGCTGGCCAAAAGCTGCGGCGCGGAAATCGTCGCCAATTGCCGCGGCGTCAACCCGGATTCGACCCGCCTGAAGGAGTGCCTGTCGCGCAATCGCGACGTGCTGTCCCAGCAGTGCGCGAGCGACTATCTCGGCGCATTCGACGCCATCCAGAAGCGCGTCGCCGCGCGCGTCACGGTGGCGAACGCCTGCCAGCGCGAGATCGTCAAGGTCTGCGGCGGCTCGACCAAGGAGACCAGCAAGTCGGTCCCCTGCCTGGTTTCGACGCCCAAGGGCATCAGCAACAACTGCCTGAAGGCCGTCGACGATGCGGGGTACCGCTGATGCGCGCGAGCAGGCTCGTCATTGCCGGAGCTGCGGTCGTGCTCGGCCTTGCTGGGCTCGCCGGCGCGGCCGGCGCCCAGACGTCGGCGCCGACCCGCGACGACATCGTCGGCAAGCTCAACCATTTCGAAGAAGCCGCGGAGATCGACCTTCCCGCGCTGAAGCAGCAGGTGATGGAGCGCGCCAAGACCAGGATCAAGAACGATCCGGGTCCGGTGAACCGGCCGCCGATCGCGCCTGACCTCGCCAAGCTGCCCGCCTTCAACGCGCTGATCCAGTTCGATGCCGACACGCCGATCATCCAGCCGGCCTCCTACCAGACCGTCGGCCGCATCGCGGACGCGCTGGTTCATTCCTCGCTGCTGCCCTACACGTTCCTGATCGTCGGCCACGTCGAATCCAACTCGAAGACGCGGGAGGCCAACGCGATCCTGAGCCAGCGGCGCGCCGACGCGATCCGTGACGTGCTGGTGAACACGTTCAAGATCTCGACCAAGCGGCTGCATCCGATCGGCCTCGGCGAGGAGCAGTTTCTCGACCGGGCCAAGCCGACCGCGGCCGTCAACGGCCAGTTGCAAATCCTGACCTATGCCAAGGTGCCCGAGGACGCACCTGCGCGTCCGGCTGCGGCGCCCGCGCCTGCGGCGAAAAAGCCCGCCAAGAAACGCTGAGCGCACGCAGCTTTGCACCTGCGGGAACCCTTTGAAGTCGCGATCATTTTGTAGCGTGTCCCGGGCGCGCTGATACGGTTTCACGCGACATGAGCGGCGGTTTGTGCACCGCCCGGTCCGGTGCTATAGGCACTGTTCGCCCTTCCCGACCCCGAGTTGCATGAGACCGAAATGGGTGGCTATTTCCAGCGCCAACTTGCCGTTTATGTCGAGTACCATCGCGACCTCCGGAACACGGCGATGCATGTGGTCGGCATTCTCCTGTTGTTCACCGGCGCCGTGATGCCGCTGACGCTGGTCCGGCTGCCGCTGTTCGGTTTTGACGTCAGCCTCGCCGTGATTCTGGCCTTGCCGGTCCTGATCTATTGGCTGCTGCTCGATGTGGCGTTGGGGATCGGGATTTTGGCGGTCTCGATCATGCTATTTTCGGTTGCGGCAACCGTTGCGGCGCAAGTCAGCACCGCGTCGATGTGGGCGATTTTCGCCGCGCTGGTCGTGCTTGGCGTCGCCGCGCAGACCATCGGCCACAAGGTTTTCGAGGGCCGCGAAGCCTCGTTGTTCACTTTTCCGTCGCACCTTTTGCTCGGACCGATGTTCGTGATGGCAAAATTATTCATTGCACTGGGCTTCCGTCGCGACCTTGCCGCGATTCTGGCGCCTCTTCCGGCCAATTCCCTTTCAACCCGATAGTTCTCGAAGCGAAACAGCAACCTTCTGCATGGCTCTCGTCCTGGTTACCGGTGGCAGTGGCTTCATCGGACATCACCTCGTAGAAGCGCTCCGCGCCCGTGGGCAGCGGGTGCGCGTTCTCGATGTCCGTGCACCGGCCGCAGCGAACGCGGACGTCGAGCATATCCAGGGTTCGGTGCTGGACGGCGCCGCGGTCGATACCGCGGTCGCCGGGGTCGATCAGGTCTATCATCTCGCCGGGCTGCCCGGCATGTGGGTCGCCCACAAGCAGGACTTTCACGACGTCAATTTCCGCGGCACCGAGGTGGTGCTCGCAGCCGCGATGAAGCGCGGCGTGTCGCGCTTCCTGCACTGCTCGACGGAATCCATCCTGTTCCCCTATACCGATCTCAAGGGCGCTGCCGCCGAAGAGGCGCTGCAGCCGGCTGACGCGATGCCGGGTGCCTATACGCGGTCGAAGTCGCTCGCCGAGCATCATGCCGCGAAAGCGGCGGCCGGCGGCTTCCCGCTCGTGATCGGCACGCCGACCATGCCGATCGGCGCCGCCGACCACAATCTGACGCCCCCGACGGCGATGCTGTGGTACTTCCTCCAGAAGAAGGTGCAGCCGCACCTCAACTTCCTGGTCAACCTCGTCGATGTCCGCGACGTCGCCATGGGCCTCGTGCTGACCATGGAGCGAGGCCGCATCGGCCAACGCTATATCCTGGGCGGCGACTGCGTCCCGCTCGGCAAGATCCTGCGGATGATGGCGGCGATGAGCGGCCGGCGGCAGTATCCGATCGTCGTGCCCGGCAGAATCGCCGAGCTCTCCGCGATCATGCTGGAATACATCGCCGACCATTTCACGCGCCGGCCGCCCAACGGCACCGCCGAAGGTGTGCGCATCGCGCTCGCCGCCAGCGACCTCTCGATCGACAAGGCGCGCACCGAACTCGGCTATTCGCCGCGTCCGATCGAGCCCGTGCTGCGCGAAACCATCACCCATCTGCTCGCCCGCAACGGCCAGCAGCCCTCCGGCGCCCTCGAACACCACGCGCTCTCCTCGCGCGCGAGCTAACGCCGCCGCCCAACGCAAAGAACCTTCATGTCCTTCGATTTCAGCAAGCTTCTCTCCGTCGCCTGGGGTGGCTGGACCACGGCCTGGCCGACCGAACTCCTGGCATTGGTCTGGCTCGCCTTTCTCATCAGTTGGATCGGTGCATCGTTCTGGCAGGGGCGGACCAAGAAGCAGGTCATGACGCTGGAGTCGCAGCGCTATCGTCTGCCTATCCTGATCGGCGGCATCCTGTACACGCCGTGGGTTGCACAGCTCTTGGGTTGGAAGCCGCTTTGGGTGCTCGGCAACACCGGTATCTACATCGCCGCAATCCTGTCGGCCGCCGGCATCGCCTTCGCCTGGTGGGGCCGGCTGCATCTCGGAAAATTCTGGTCGAACACCATCACCCACAAGGAAGACCACCGCGTCATCGACACCGGCCCCTACGGCATCGTGCGTCACCCGATCTACACGGGACTGATCTTCGGCATGCTGGTGACCGGCGTTGCAATTGGCCTGGTGACGACGATCCTCGGCGCGATCCTGATCTCGGTCGGCATGTGGCAGAAGGGCCGGATGGAAGAGGTATTTCTCTCCAAGGAGCTCGGCGAGGACTCCTACGGCGCTTATTGCCGCCGTGTGCCGATGATCATCCCGTTCCTGTCGCCGCGGTGAAGGTTTAGCAGCTCGCGTCACTCTCGAGTCCGGATGCGCAACGTGCAAACGCTGCTGCGCGGGCTCAGCTAGCGACGGTGGTACGCGGTGAGATGGGCCCCGGCTCTTCAGCGCACCGCGAAGGCGCACTGCGCTGCGTCCGGGACACGACCTGACGCACCAAGGAACCACGCTCCCTCGAACCCGTTACCTCTCGACAGCTGCCACCCGCTGCAGAGCATCGAGCCATGTCGGACGCCTACGATTATTTCCGCGAGCACGCGATTGCCGCCATCCGCAAGGCGCGGGCCCTGCCGCGCGGACGGCCGAAAGAGAAGCAGCGCACGGTGGCGCGGGTCTATCACCTGCTGTCCAAGGAGGCTGCACTGGCCCCGAACATCCAGCACCTCGATGATTTTCGCGTGGCACGGCAGCTGGAACGGCAAATCCGAGGCTGACCTCCGGGCAACGACCGTCGACGCCCGTCATGCAAAATCGATCGGCTGCCATTCCGCGGGAATAGGCCCGGCCCTCACCCCACACAGGTTGACGTCTGCCCCGTCAACCAGTTGGATGCGCGCGCAATCAGGGGCCTTTACATGACCTTCTCCAGCATCTTTGCGCAGTTCGTTGCGCTTCTCGGCGGCATCGCGCTGCAATGGCGAAGGCTGTCGGGCACCGTGCCCGCGCCGGCTTGGGGAGAGACACCCGCCATTCCCGAGGCGAAGCCGCAAGGCGCGATCCCGACCTTGAAAATGCCGACCGCGCGCGGCTGGAGCGAGGGGCAGAAGCCGACCGTCGCGCGCGGGCTCAAGGTCAACGCGTTCGCGACCGCACTCGACCATCCGCGCTGGATCGAGGTGCTGCCCAATGGCGACGTGTTGATCGCCGAAGCAACGCAGATCGCGGGCAAACCGCGCAGCGTGTTTCACTATGCGATGCAGGCGACGATGCGACGCGCCGCGGCGCTCGGCGTGTCCGCCGACCGCATCACGCTGCTGCGCGACAAGGACGGCGACGGCGTCGCGGAAGTTCGCGGTGCCTTCATGGAAAACCTCAGCCAGCCCTTCGGCATGGCGCTGATCGGCGACACCTTCTATGTCGGCAACACCGACGGCGTCATGGCCTTCCCTTACGTCGCCAACGCCGACCGCATCACCGCGCCGGGCAAGCGCCTCACCACTTTCAAGCCGGGCGGGCACTGGACCCGCAGCCTGCTTGCAAGCCCCGACGGCAAGAAGCTCTATGCCGGCGTCGGCTCGCTCAGCAACATCGCGGAGATGGGTTTGGAGGTCGAGGAAGGCCGCGCCGCGGTCTACGAGCTCGACCTCGTCGCCGGCACGCACCGCATTTTCGGCGCTGGCCTGCGAAACCCGGTCGGGCTGGCGTGGGAACCGAATACGGGTGTGCTCTGGACCGTCGTCAACGAGCGCGACGGGCTCGGCGACGAGACACCGCCGGATTATCTCACCTCGGTGCGCGACGGCGGCTTCTACGGCTGGCCCTATTGCTACTGGGGCAAGACGGTGGACGACCGCGTGCCGCAGGATCCTGCGATGGTCGCCAAGGCGATTCAGCCGGACTACGCGCTCGGTGGCCACACCGCCTCGCTCGGCCTGTGCTGGATGCCCGCAGGCACGCTGCCGGGTTTCCCCGACGGCATGGTGATCGGCCAGCACGGCTCGTGGAATCGCAGCACCTTGTCCGGCTACAAGCTGGTGTTCATCCCGTTCGAGAACGGCAAGCCCTCCGGTCCCGGCCGCGACATCCTGTCGGGCTTCCTGTCCCCGGACGAGAAGGAATCCTACGGCCGCCCGGTCGGCGTCGTGATCGGCCCCGACAAGACATCACTGCTGATGGCCGACGACGTCGGCAACGTGATCTGGCGCGTGACGGGCGCGTAAAACATCACGTCCCCACACACAGCGTGGCGCGCTGCTTGCGGAGCAGCGCGATCACCGACAGCGCCGTGATCAGCCCGGTCTTGGGATTCTCCGACGGGATGTTCTCGATGCCCATCGAGAAGCGCGCCGAATCCGCCTCGACCTCGATGCGGTGAACGTTGCGCGTCACGGTCGGGTCGGCCCAGACCTGGATCTGGGTACGGTCGGGCCCGATGCCCGCCAGCGACAGCGCGACGGCGACATTGACGTTGGCCGGAAAACCCTTCGCCGCTTCCCGCGCGCTGCCCTCGAACAGTTTGAGCGGCTCGCGCAGATTGTCGATGTCGATGTTGTTCTGCACGATGAAGGGCGCTCCCTTCAGTCCGTCGATCGGCTTGCGCGTCACCATCTTCACGGAATGGATCGTGCCGATGGCCGCGGCGTTGACGGCATCCAGCCCGATCAGCGCGCCGGTCGGCACGATGATGCGGCCGCCATTGGCACGTGCGAGATCGACGAGATCGAAATTATCGAGCAATCCGCCGACGCTGACGACGACCGCGGCCCTGCCGCGCTTCACGGCAGGCTCGACGATCGCGCGCAACTGGCTGCTCGGTGCACATTCGACGACGATGTCGGCGACCTCGCCGAGTTGGTCGATCGGCAGGATCTTCGGCGGACGACGCAGACCGCCGATGAAGGCCTGATGCTTGGCGGGATCGCGCACGGCCACGGCGGACAGCGTCAGCCCCTCGATGCCCTGATCGAGCGCGGTGGCGATCTTGGTGCCGATCGAGCCCAGGCCTGCGATGGCAACCCGCAAATCGTGAGAGGCTTTCTGTCCGGTCATCGCATCCTGCTTTCTCGCTCGGACTGATGTCATAGCGCATCATTTTCTGTATAAGCCAGCGCGAATTGCTCGGCTCGCCAGCCTCATCTGGTCGCGCCGCGGCCTGGTCCCATGGAGCTTTCCTATGCGCACCCATTCGATCGCAGCCATTCCCGCCGACGGCATCGGCCCCGAGGTGATCTCGGCAGGCGTCCGGGTCCTTGAGGCGCTGGCCAAGCGTAGCGGCGATCTCGCCTTCAACGTCAGGACGTTCGACTGGGGCTCGGACTATTACAAGAAGCACGGCGTGATGATGCCAGCGGATGGCCTTGCCGAGCTGAAGACGTTCGACGCGATCTATTTCGGCGCGGTCGGCGCACCCGATGTGCCCGACCACATCACGCTGTGGGGCCTGCGCCTGCCGATCTGCCAGGGCTTCGACCAATACGCCAATGTGCGACCGACCAAGATCCTGCCGGGCGTCGCCTCGCCGCTGCGCAATGTCGGCGTCGGCGATCTCGACTGGGTGATCGTACGCGAGAATTCGGAAGGCGAATATGCCGGTATGGGCGGCCGCGCGCACCGGGGCCTGCCGGAAGAGGTCGGCACAGAAGTCGCGATCTTCACCCGCGTCGGCGTCACCCGCATCATGCGCTATGCGTTCCAGCTCGCGCAGTCGCGTCCGCGTAAATTCCTGACCGTCGTGACCAAGTCGAACGCGCAGCGCCACGGCATGGTGATGTGGGACGAGATCGCCGCCGAGGTCGCGACCGAATTCCCCGACGTGACCTGGGACAAGATGCTGGTCGACGCCATGACGGTGCGGATGACCCTGCATCCGAAGAGCCTCGACACCATCGTCGCGACCAATCTCCATGCCGACATCCTGTCCGACCTCGCCGGCGCACTTGCAGGCAGTCTGGGCGTGGCGCCGACCGGCAACATCGATCCGCAGCGCCGCTTCCCCTCGATGTTCGAGCCGATCCACGGCTCGGCTTTCGACATCACCGGCAAGGGCATCGCAAATCCGGTCGCGACGTTCTGGACCGGCGTGCAGATGCTGGAGCATCTCGGCGAGACGGATGCGGCCTCGAGGCTGATGGCGGCGGTCGAGCGTGTCTGCGCGGCGGGCGTGCTGACGCCCGATGTCGGGGGCAAGGCGACGACGAAGGAAGTGACGGATGCGGTGATCGACGCGATCAACGGGTCGAACGTGTAGCTCTCGCCTTTTCACCGCTTGCGGAAGAGGCGGAGAGCTTACTTCCGCTTTGCAGGAGCCGGCGGTGGTGTCGCCATCGCCGATGCAGGCTCTGGCGGCGTCAGGTGGCGCGGGACGATGACGGTCTGGCCAGGGGTGAGTTGCGCGTTCTCTGCAAGAGAGTTGCTCTGCGCAAGCGTCCACAGCGGCACGCGATTGGCGGCTGCGATGCTCTCCATAGTGTCGCCGGGGCGCACCGGCACCCGCACGCCGCTGTCCCACAATTCAACCAGCGTATCGGCGGGCACCAGATAGCGCAGCGGCACGGCGCCGGACTGGGTCTGAGGCGGAATGCGCGGCAGTTGCGTCACCATCTCGAGGATCTGGCGATGGATGTCATCGGACTTTTCGATGTTGATGTGCGAGACGCGGCCGTTTTCCTTGAGGTCGTAGCTTGCATAATGGCCGCGAAAGCCGGGGACCGCGACGACGTCGCCGCCGCCGAGCACGCTGTCGGACAGGAAGATGTTGATGAAGCGCTCGACATTGAGCGGCACGTCACCCGTCGCATGCGCAGGGTCGATGGCGATGACGAGGCTGATCGGAATGTTCTCCTTTTCCGCCATCTCGGAGATGATGATCGAGCAAAGCCCGCCCATGGAGTGGCCGATCAGCACGATCGGCGCCGCTTTCTCCTTGTAGCTGGCGATGACGCGGTTGCCGATGAACCGGCACAGGGTGAATTCGTAGACATCGGCGGAAAAGCCGGCCTGTGTCAGCTTCTCGCTGAGCCGGTCCATGCCGGTCGAGAAGATCGGTCCCATGGCGCCGCGGAACAGGTAGATCCTGGGCGGCGGCAATGGCTCGAAGGGCGGAGGCGGCGGTGCAGTGTGGACGGCCGTAGTCGACTTCGATTTGGCGGGTGAGGCAGCGGCCATGCCGGTACTCAGGGCCAGCAGCACGACAGCTGCCAGCGCGACGAGGCGCCTCAGATCAATCATCAGTCCAGCAGTTCCACCACGGAAGGCAGAAGGCCTCCCCCGTGGCTTAGTGACCATCGATTTGGTGGATTTTGGGGCGCGCACGTCAGAGCCCCGTGATCCCACGCGCACACACTGGACCCGTCACGGGCTGGTCCTGAGCCGGCTGCGATGTGCGGCCTGCTTGGCGCGGTTGCCGCAGACCGCCATGGTGCACCACCGGCGGGCACGCCGGCGGGTGTGATCGGCGAACAGCATCGTGCAGTTATGGCCTTTGCACGCCTTCACATCGGTGAGATCCTCGTCGCAGACGAATTTCGCCATGGCCTCACCGAGGGGCAGCAGCAGGGAGTCCGCTGATTGCCAGCGCCGCTTCGTTCGCAGCGCGAGAACGCCGCCATCGTCCGGCCCGGGCTCGATCCGCGTGAATTTCTCGTCGCGCTCCATCAAACGGTTCAGCGGACCCAGTTCGCTCAGCGCATCCACCGTCAGCGGCCGGCCCGCATGTTTGCGCACGAAGCCGCGAAACCACTCCCGCAAGGCGCGAGCCTGACCGGCGACATTGTCGAGTTCGCCCGGCTTCGCGCGCGCCTTCAGGGCGTCCAGTTCCTCCGGCGCCGCCAGTTTCGCCTGGCAGAGCCAGTCGATGAGACCCTCGCCATCGTCGAGCCAGTCGAGGGGCATATCGACCGGCGTCGCCACCGAATTGAGGAAATCGAGGCCTATCGAGTCGGCGATGAACATTGCTCGCGGTCTGCCCATGAGCGATCCTGAGCCTAATAGGCCAATAGGTAACCTTCAAAAATACATTTGACAAGTTACACCTCCGCGTATGTAACCTAATATGGAATATTTAACAGGTTACATCCGTAGAGCCCGACGGGCTTCCGGCTCGCGCTCAACCACCCCGAGCGGATTACGGCGATCATCTCACAGAACGGCAATGGCTATGAGGAAGGCCTGAGCGACGGCTGGACGCCGATCCAGAACCTCGACAATTTCTATCTGACGCGTCCAGGCTCGAACGACGTGCAGCTCGATCTGATGGGCGACCATAGGAGTAACGTCGCGCTCTATCCCGACTTCCAGGACTATTTCCGCACGCACAAACCGCCGCTCCTCGCGGTCTGGGGCAGGAACGACCCGTTCTTCATTCCGCCCGGCGCCGAGGCGTTCAAGCGCGACAATCCTAATGCGGCGGTTCAGTTCTTCGATACCGGCCATTTCGCACTGGAGACGCATGCGAAGGAAATCGCACACGCCATCCGCGCCTTCCTGACGTAACGAAGCCGCTCCACCACGTTACGCGGCAAGCCTTTGCTCGCGGAATGCGCTGATCGCCATGTGCACGAGGTGCAGCTTGCCCTTGACCGCGGGCGATATGTCGAACGGATAAGCGTCGCTCATGCCGAGTGACCGGTTGAGTTCGTTGAGGCCGCGGGAGAGCGGAGTCCACAATGCCAGCAGCGCCTCGATGTCGCTTTCCAAATAGGGGTCCGTCAGGGTCTGCCGCGCGCGCTCGTCCAGAGACAACGGCAGGCTGCCAACCGAGTCGAGGGTCGACAAGATGTGGAGAAAATGCGCGAAAGTCTCGGCCCAATCCTCCCACGGATGAGATGTGGCGTATTCGCTGATGAAGCCGCTGCGCTGGAATGAACGATCGGTGCGTCCATAATAGCCGCGGATTGCGGCCTGATAGTCCATCGTCTCGTCGCCGAAGATCAGCCTGAACGGTGCCTGGAACAGCGTGCCGTTGACCAGAAGATCCCAATAGAAATGACCGATCTCGTGACGGAAATGCCCGAGCAGAGTCCGGTACGGCTCCCGGAACGCCACGCGGCGAGCCTCGCGCTCGACGTCGTCGGCCTCTGCCAGATTGAGCGTAATCACACCCGAAAGATGCCCTGTCAGAACCGGAGTGATTTCGTCGGAAAGGATGTCGAATGCCACGCGCTCACCGCTGCGCGATACCAGCGGAAGTCCGAGCCGGCGGAGATCGTAGAGAAGACGGCGCTTGGCTTCCTCCACCCGGCGCCAGAGCATGACGTTCCTGGTGCTGCCGAGATGCGGGATGGTGCGCGTCAGGCGACAGGAGTCGCAGTACCAGTCCGCGCCCTTGACGGACCAGTTGCAGCCGATGATCTCGCGGTTACGGCAGGACTGATTACCCGCGAGCATCGTCAGATTGATGCATGAAAGATCGAACACCAGCTGCGTGCCGCAGTTCGCACACAGGGTGTGCTCGAACGCGACTGGTTGTCGGCATGATGGGCACTGGAACAGCTTCACGTTCTCGGGTCCCAAAAAGCCGGCACGCCTGGCGCCCGGACCATTACTTCGAGGAAGTCTTGCGGCCGTCGTTCTTGCCGTAAAGCAACGCGCGCTGCATCCGGATGGCCCGCTGTCTCAACAGTTCGGCTTGCTTCGCGCTCAAAAGGCTCGATCGTGGCCGCGGCATCTCGGCGGGCACATTCTCGCCAACCGGGTGTCCGGCCCAAGAGCGCTCGGGCTGAACCGACATCGGTCCGACACTACGTTTCTGAGCCATGGTTTGACAACGCCAGATCGAGCGGGGAGTTCCAATGGGCTCTCGCGAGGAAATCTTTTGCGCTAGTGCGGCGCTCCCCTCTGATGTCCGGCGATGACATCGCCCGACAAAGCGATGCCGCCGCCGACACTCAAGTCGACGGCGGCATGACCAAGTCAGCGTATCGGGTCGGGCGAAAAGTTCAGTTCCGCGGAGCCGTCGCCGCCGCGGAACGTGCCTGCCGCGGTGCGACGGGCGCGCCGGGCTCGGCGACCGAAACCGCCGGCGCGCGCGAGCGCATGATGGCGGCGTCGATCTCGGCGATCACGCGGCGCTGGATCGCCTCGTTCTTGTCGATCGAGATGTGGCCGACGCCGGTGCCGCGGACGTCGACATTGTCGAGCTTGCCACGGAAGCCGTCGGCACGCTTCACCGGCTCGCCGGGACCGTCGCCGATGTAGATGTTGATGTAACGCTCCGCGCCGGTGGTGAGCTTGGTCTTGAACACGGAGTCGAGACCGATCGCCAGCTTCACGGGCACGCCGAGCTGGTTGAGCTTGGCGATCATGTCGGGCAGAGCGGTCGCGCCGGAGGAATGCCCGACCAGGACGATGGTCTTGAGGCGACCGGCCTTGTAGTTCGCTGCGGCTTCATCGGCGAGCGAGGACCAGGACACGAAATTGGCAACGGTCACCGGGACGCCCTGCGCCTGGAGGCGGGCGCCGATCGTGTCGAGACCGAGCGAGAAGATGTTCAGCACGCCGCGGAGCAGGTAAACATGCGTGGTCGCGACCTGGGCCTGGCTCGGCGCAGCCCGGGCTGCGGTCGGGCTGATGGCAACAGTTGACAGCACGAGCAGGCAGATCGCCCAACCACGGAGGGCGGACAATTGGCTGGCGCCGGCGGTGTGACGGCCGTTCGGTCTCATCGGTGGTTTCCCTGGGGACAATACGCTTTGCGATTGGCCGGAATCGTAGCCACGGCCGCGTTGCGGACGCAACAAAGAGCCGCGTGAACCGTGATCTTAGCCACAGCCCGTGACCATCGCGCAACACCTGTCTGAAACCTGCCACCGAAGCGCCTGTTTTGGGACCATTTTTCCTTCGCCGATTGCGAGCCGGCAAGGGCATTCCTATCTCAGGGCTCCGCTGACCCGCCGTTCCCGGTAGGTTCCGGACAACTCCCCAGCCCTACCGGCCCTCATGTCCCCCATCATTTCTGTCGCCAATTTGTCGAAGACCTATGGGTCCGGCTTCAAGGCACTCAAGAACGTCAATCTCGACATCAAGCGCGGCGAAATCTTCGCACTGCTCGGCCCCAATGGCGCCGGCAAGACCACGCTGATCTCGATCATCTGCGGCATTGCCAACCCCAGCGAAGGCCAGGTTCTGGTCGGTGGCGAGAACATCCAGACCTCCTACCGCAAGGCGCGCTCGCTGATCGGCCTCGTACCGCAGGAATTGCACACCGATGCCTTCGAGAGCGTGTGGGCAACCGTGAGCTTCTCCCGCGGCCTGTTCGGCAAGCCGAAGAATCCCGCGCACATCGAGAAGGTGCTGAAAGACCTCTCACTCTGGGACAAGAAAGACAACAAGATCATCACGCTCTCCGGCGGCATGAAGCGCCGCGTGATGATTGCGAAAGCGCTGTCGCACGAGCCGCAGATCCTGTTTCTGGACGAGCCGACCGCGGGCGTCGACGTCGAACTGCGCAAGGGCATGTGGGAGGTGGTGCGCACCCTCCAGCAGTCAGGCGTCACCATCATCCTCACCACGCATTACATCGAGGAAGCCGAGGAGATGGCCGACCGCATCGGCATCATCAACAAGGGCGAGATCGTGCTGATCGAGGACAAGGCAAGCCTGATGCAAAAGCTCGGCAAGAAGCGCCTGACGCTGCATCTGCAAGGCAGGCTCGACACGCTGCCAGAGAGCCTTCGCGATTACGAGCTGGAGCTATGCGATAATGGCGCGACGCTGGTTTACGATTACGACACCAAGGGCGAGCGCACCGGCATCACCAGCCTGCTCGGCGACCTCCGCACCGCCGGCATCCGCTTCAACGATCTCGACACGACGCAATCGTCGCTCGAGGACATCTTCGTCGATCTCGTGAGGACGTCATGAACCATCGCGCCATCCGCGCCATCTATCTGTTCGAAATGGCGCGCACCTGGCGCACGCTGCTGCAAAGCATCGTCTCGCCGGTGGTCTCGACCTCGCTCTATTTCGTGGTGTTCGGCGCGGCGATCGGATCGCGCATCAGCCAGGTCGAGGGCGTCAGCTACGGCACCTTCATCGTGCCCGGCCTGATCATGCTCTCGGTGCTGACCCAGAGCATCGCCAACGCCTCGTTCGGCATCTACTTCCCGAAATTCACCGGCACCATCTACGAGATCCTGTCGGCGCCGATCTCCTATTTCGAGATCGTGCTTGGCTATGTCGGTGCCGCCGCGACCAAGTCGATCATCCTCGGCCTGATCATCCTGGCGACGGCCGGGCTGTTCGTGCCGCTGCACATCCACCATCCGGTCTGGATGCTGGCCTTCCTGGTGCTGACGGCAGTGACGTTCAGCCTGTTCGGCTTCATCATCGGCATCTGGGCCGACGGCTTCGAGAAGCTGCAGATGATCCCGATGCTGGTGGTGACGCCGCTGACCTTCCTCGGCGGCAGCTTCTATTCCATCGACATGCTGCCGCCCACCTGGCGTACGGTGGCGTTGCTCAATCCGGTCGTCTATTTGATCTCCGGCTTCCGCTGGAGCT
Source organism: Bradyrhizobium sp. SZCCT0148 (assembly GCF_018129985.1). Lineage (GTDB taxonomy): Bacteria > Pseudomonadota > Alphaproteobacteria > Rhizobiales > Xanthobacteraceae > Bradyrhizobium > Bradyrhizobium japonicum_H. The sequence continues at coordinate 346,112 of NZ_JAFCKT010000005.1, read as the reverse complement.
TTTACGAGATCGCTGATGTCAGCATGTCCGTCAGCGTCGGCATGACGCTGGCGTTCCTGGTGATCTGCCTCGTCGTGATCTGGTGGATCTTCCGCACCGGGTATCGGCTGAAGAATTGAGCTATCGATCCGGGCCGCCCGAAGGGCGAGCCCGGAATGGCGTTCGTCTCGTGCTTACCGATAACAATGGAAGCGGTGGTAGCCGTCGTAATAGCCGCGGCAGCGATGACGGTAGTGACGGTGGGGAATGCCGAGGACGCCTTCGACAGCACCAACGGCGCCGCCCACGCCTGCACCGACGACGCCTCCGACCGCGCCACCAACGGGCCCGGCAATCCGGTTGCCCTCGTAAGAGCCTTCCTGGGCGCCCCGGACGATTCCCTGGGCGTGGCCGGCTTGCGGCAGCGCCAACAGCGCGAGCAGGATGGCGGCGGCTGCGAACGCCAAGCGGACGGGCAAACCGGCCGGCGACGGCGCGGCGGCGATACGGGCTTTGTTCATCTTCGATCCCAAGGGCTGAATGGCGGCGCGCGCCGCCTGTCGAGGCAAGTCAGCATCAACGCGCCGGACGGCGGAATAGTTGCGCCTTCGTGACGAATTGTCGGCGATGGTGAACGGGTCGCCGCTCGCGAAAATGTCAGCGCTGCTGCACTCTCGCCGGCACGAAGCGGCCTTGCTTACGCCTAGCGCGGCGTTAACGATGGGCAGGCAGGCCGCTGGAACGAAAGCCGGATTGCGGGCATATTGCACGCCGGGGACGGAGAGCCGCGGCGCCTAGCGTGAACAGGCCGGAGGCCAGGATTCAGATGCGTTCTCAGATGCGTTCATTTTTCATCGCTTTCACGTCCCTGATGCTTTTCAGCGCGGGCAGCGCGCAGGCCAAGGTCGAGATCACCGTTGACAAGGACAATCAGCAGATGACCGTCGCGGTCGATGGAGTCGCGCGGTATCACTGGCCGGTGTCGACCGGCATCCCCTCGCGCGAGACACCGAACGGCGCGTTCCGCACCTTCCGGATGGAGGAGGATCACTACTCCAAGGAATTCGACGACGCGCCGATGCCGCACGCAATCTTCTTCACCAAGGTCGGCCACGCCATCCATGGCACGGACTCGGTCGGCCGCCTCGGCTCGCCGGCGTCCCATGGCTGCGTACGGCTGTCGCGCCAGAACGCCTCGACGCTCTATGCGCTGGTCCAGAAGCAAGGCGTGCTCAACACCACTGTGACGCTGACCGGCTCGGCGCAGGTGGCCCTTGCGCGCAATCCGCGCGGCCGCACCAACAATGCAATCGCCCGCGCGCCCCAGCAGCCTGTCGAAGAGCAGTACGCGACCACCGGCGATCCCGTGAACCTGACGCCGCCGCAGCAGCCCGCCCGTCGCTACATGCCGCAGGACGACAATTACATCTATCCCGCCGACGGCAGCGACACCGGCGCGCGCTATCCTGCGCCGCGCCCGATCACGCGGCCCTATGGCACGCAGGCCTATCAGCAATTGCCGCAGCCAACCTACGACCAGGGTTACGGCCAGCCGGGCACCTACTATCAGCCGCAGCCCCGGCAGGTTTACCAGCCGCGCGGCTACTATTACCAGAACTGACGCTATCGGAACGCGGCGTCGCCGCGTTCCACGATCTTCCGCGCAGCAGCGACGAAGGCGCGGGCGACCGGCTCGAGGATCTCGGGCCCGGTCCCTTCGAGTTCATCCGAGGGCGTGTGGAAAGTACGATGCCGGCCGGCCATGCCGAGGAAGTTCGCGTAGCCCGCCGCGTGCACATCGCGCAGCTCACCGACCGCCTGCTTCTCGGTCACCAGGCGTTTGGCCGCGACCTTGGCGAAGGCCTCATCGGTCAGCGCGACCGCGGATTTGCTGAGCACGAGATAGCGCTCCTCCTCGGGCCGATCGGTGCGCGCACCCTCCGCGAAGCCGTAGCACGCATTCGACGAGCCGAAGTGAATCCACGCCAGCGTGTCCTTCGGCGCCGGCGCTCCGCGCGCCAGGAACAACTCCATGCCACCGTGGCCGATCTCGTGGCCGGCGGTGGCGACGAAGACGAAATGAGCCGGCCATTTCTCCGCAGCAACGGTGCGGGCCAGCGCGAGGAAGTTTGCGATACCGGGACCACGCTCGCAGACACAGCCAAACCACCCGGTCATCGGCGTGGAGACCACGACGGTCGGCCCGCGACCGGCGCCGATCTCGGCGATGACGTTGCGGCCGGTAACATGCGTTCGTAATGGCCCTTGATGTCGAAGCTGACAGCTGCGCCCGAGGCGAGCGCGCGCTCGAACGTCGCTCTCGACCTGGCTCCGACCACAATCACCGGCATCGGCCAGGGCGCATCCTCCTGCGTGACATTGTAGGCGAAGCGATCGTCGGCGGGATTGCCGATCATCAGCAGGATCGCGGCCGGCTGCCTCGCTGCCGCTTCAGCAATGGCCGCGCGATGGGTCGGCCCCAAATACGCACCGCGGTCGAATGGCAGCTCCAACCAAAGGATCTTGCCGGCGACATCGCCTTCGCGTGCAAGCGGCGCCGACAGGCGGAAGCTCGCCCGGTCCTGGTGCGGCCACCAGAATGGCGTTGCTTCGACACTCGTGCCGGCAACTTCGGCGCTGGCCTGCTCGACGACATATTGCCGGCCTAGCACGACATGCTGGAAGCTGACATCCAAGCCCGCCTGCTTCATCTCGCCGGCAATCCAGTCGGCGGTCGCGCGATCGCCCGCAGAGCCGAAGCGGTGCAGGCCGAAGGAGGCATAGCGCGCCACATCTTCATAAAGACTTGCGCCCGAAAGCACGTCCCTGGCTGCCACCTGTCCGATCATGAGCACCGCCATCGTTGCGATAAAGACAAGCCGCATGTGAGTGGCTCCCCGAACCGTTGCTTTTTGGGCGACAGTTTCCGCCTTAAAAGGCCGCCGTCAACGGCGAGGCTGGACGAAACGCGCAAAGATTTCATAAGCTCGCGCTTTCACGAGTGCTGCGATCGCCGATGCCGTCACGTATCACGACAATCCTGACCGTGCTCTCGGCCCTCATTGCAGGACAAGCCAAGGCGCTAGACATGGCTTTTGATCTCGAAGCCCATCGCGGCGGGCGAGCGCTGCTGCCTGAAAACACCCTGCCCGCCTTCGCCAACGCGTTGTCGATGGGCGTGGACACGCTGGAGCTCGATGTCGGCGTCACCGCGGACGGCGAGGTCGTGGTGTCGCATGAGCGCGGGCTCAATCCTGATCTCGCACGCGGCACCGGCGGGGCTTACATCACTCCGCCCGGCACGCCCTTCGTGAAAATGCGGCTGGACGAGGTCAGGACCTATGACGTCGGCCAGATCCGGCCGGACAGTGCCTATGCGAAACAATTCCCGGACCAGCGCGCCGTGCCGGGGACGCGCATTCCAACCCTAAGCGAGCTGTTCGCGCTGGTGCGAAAATCCGGCAACTCGCGCGTGCGTTTCAACATCGAGACCAAGATCGACCCGAACCATCCGGACGAAACGCTCGATCCGCAAGCCTTTGTCGCGAAGTTGTTGGGGCTGATCGAGACCGAAGCATTCTCCGACCGCGTCATGATCCAGTCCTTCGACTGGAGAACCCTGCAGCTGGTCCAGCAGCAGGCACCGAAGATAACGACGGTGTACCTGACGCTGCAGCGCGGCTCGGGCCAGACCGTGTCGCTGGACAAGGCCACCAACTGGACAGCGGGCTTCAACCCGGCCGATCACGGAGGTTCGCTGCCGCGGACGATCAAGGCGGCGGGCGGAGCGATCTGGTCACCCCATTTCGGCGATGTGACCGCCGCGCTCATCGCGGAAGCCCACCAGCTCGGGTTGCGCGTCGTGGTGTGGACGGTCAACAAGCGCGAAGACATGGTGCGGATGATCGATCTCGGCGTCGACGGGATCATTTCCGACCGGCCCGACCTGCTGCGCGAGGTTGCCGGCGAGAAGGGCATCGCGCTGCCGGCGGGGACGCCGGTCGCACCGTAACTCCAGTCTCGTGTCCCGGGCGCGGTGCAGCGTGCAACGCTGCTCCGCAGATCCGGGACCAGAGCAGCGCGCCATGGGCCCCGCGCATCGCACCGGACGATGCTTCTCGTGCCCTACTCACCATTCTTCAAGCGCCGGTACAAAGCGCCGAGGATGTTGGAATAGTCGTCGGTCCAGACCCGCACCTTGTCGTCGGCCTCGGTCTGCTCCCAGACCTTGGAGGACGCGAGCCTGCCGACATCAGCCTCCTCGCGCGCGGAGATGACGACGTCGGTCGAGAAGATGTAATCGCCATCACGCCCGGAATCTTCGTTGAAGACCCAGCTCTTGAGATCGTTGGCGTCGGCAATGCCGACCACGACGGTCTCGAGATCCAGATGCCGGTTGGAGACGTGCATCACCACGGCACCTTGCGGGGCCAGCTTGTCCTTGTAGATCTTCATCGCCTCTTCAGTGGCCAGATGAATCGGGATCGCATCCGACGAATAGGCATCGACGATGATGAGGTCGTAGGCGCCGTCAGGCTCCTTTGCGAAGGTGAGGCGCGCATCGCCGATCACCGGCTTCATGTCCGGCAGGCAGCTCGATATGTAGCGGAAGTTCCTGGGGTCACGCGCCGCATCCACCATCGACTGGTCGATCTCGAAGAATTTCCAGTCCTCGCCGGGTTCGGCGGCGCAGGCGAGCGTACCCGATCCGACACCGATCGCGGCGACCTTGAGCGGCGCGCCCTTGCGTTCGCGGATCGCGCTGACAGCCTGACCGATGCCGCCGTCCTTGTGATAATAGGTGATCGGCTCGGGCCGGCCGGTGACCGGCGTGCCGTCATTGTTGCGAAAACGCTCGGCGCCGTGGATTGTGGTGCCGTGCATCAGCACGTGGAAATAGCCGCCTGGCGTCACCACGATCTTGTGCACGCCGAAGAAGCTGCGCACCGTCGTGACCCGGCCCTCGTCCGCCGGATAGACCCGGATCAGCGCCAGCGCGAGCGCGACAGTGGCGAAGATCTTCCAGCGGCCGGCATCGAGCGCCAGTGCGAGCAGCGCGGCGAGCACGCCGACGGCGCCGGCGACCCAGACGCGGTGATCCTCCAGCCAGGTCGAGGGGCTGCCGGTGGTATAGGACGTCGCAACCAGGGCCACCGCGAGCGAGGCGAGCACCAGCCAGTACCATTTGACGATGCCGGCGAAGCGCTCGTTCGCGGACGGCCGGCACAGCGCGGCAAACGCGATCAGGATCGGGTATTCGGCGATCCATGAGAAGGTGAAGGGAGCAAGGAGGCCAGCAAAGAGACCGCCGACCATGCCGCCGAACGACAGCGCGACGTAGAAACCGGTAAGATATCTGGCCGCCGGCCGGGTCCGCGCCAGTTCGCCGTGACAGGCCATGGCGATGATGAAGAAGCATAACTGGTGGCCACCGAGTGTCAGCAGCAAATTCTGCTCGCCGCCGAACGCGAGCAGGACGATGACGCCCGCGATCGCGACCGGTTGCAGCATCAGCATCCATTTGTGCGGCAACAGCGGCCGCGACTGGAACACCACGACCCAGGTGAGCAGATACAGCGACAGCGGCAGCACCCAGAGCAGCGGCGCCGCGGCGACGTCGGTCGAGATGTGCGCGGTGACCGCGATGAGAAGACCCGAGGGCACGGCGGCGAGGAAGATCCAGCGCAACCGCGTCAGTATATCAGGCGCCGGTGCATTGGCGTCCTCAGTCCGCGCGTCGACCTGCGCGAGCTTCGGCGAGCGCAACAACAGCAAACCGCAGGCGGCGATCAGGAGGATCAACAGTCCATAGAAGCCGGTCCAGAGCCGGTTCTGCGCATGCAGCGTGAACATCGGCTCGAGCAGGAACGGATAGGACAGCAGCGCAAGGAAGCTGCCGATGTTGGAGGAGGCATAGAGGAAATAGGGGTCGTGTCCGGCCGGATGGCCGGTGCGGACGAACCAGGCCTGCAGCAACGGATTGTTGGCGGCGAGCGCGAAGAACGGCAGGCCGATCGAGACCACGAACAGGCCGAGCAGCCAGAACGCATAGCCCGACGCCGGCGGCTCGCCATAAGCGGAGGCGACGCCGAGCGGAAGCGTGACGAAGGCCAGCACCAGCAACACCAGATGCACGGCGACCGGAACGGTTCGGTTCCTCGCCTGCATCAACAGATGGGCGTACGCGTAGCCTGCCAGTAGCAACGACTGGAAGAACACCATCGCCACCGACCACACCGCCGGCGAGCCGCCGAGCCGCGGCAGCACCATCTTCGTGAACAGCGGCTGCACCGAGAACAGCAGCAATGCGCTGACGAAGATCGCAGCGGTGTAGACCGTCAGCAACAGCCGGTTGCGTGACGAGGACGGCTGCTCCGTGGCGGCAGGTTGCGCGATCGAATCCATGAAAGCTCCGGCTCAAAACCCGGCGGGCGCCGGACGCGCGCAATGGAGCACAAGGCGCCTGAACGGGCAATAAAGGGCGTCGTGATGTTGCAGTCGGAAATGCTTGATATAGAGATGTCCTGCCGGGGCTTGCGAAGCGCGATGCTGCGCATCGCCCCGGAATGACGCCAGGGAAATCATGACCGAGACCGACGTTCTCATCATCGGCGCTGGCCATAACGGCCTCACTTGCGCGGCCTATCTGGCGCGCGCGGGCCTGCGCGTGCACGTGGTCGAGCGCCGCAAGGTGGTCGGCGGTGCCGCGGTCACTGAGGAGTTTCACCCCGGGTTCCGCAATTCAGTCGCGGCCTACACTGTGAGTTTGCTCAATCCGCAAGTGGTCAGCGACCTCGGCCTCGCCGAACAAGGTCTGCGGATCGTGGAACGGCGCGCCCAGAATTTTCTGCCCGCGCCCGACGGCAGCTATCTCCTCACCGGCGAGGGACGGACGAAGGCATCTGTCGCGCGGCTGAGCGCACACGACGCAAGCGCGCTCGACGGGTTTTCACGCGAGCTGGAAGATATCGCCGACGTGCTCAGGCAATTCGTTTTGCGCGCGCCCCCGAACCTCGTCGACGGCTTTGGCACAGCGGCCGTTCGTGAAGGTGTCAACGCCTGGAAGACCGCCAACATCCTGCGCGGTCTTACGCTGGAACAGAGCCGCAGCCTGCTCGATCTCTTCACCCGCTCCGCCGGCGAGATGCTGGACGAACGCTTCGAGCATGATCTGGTCAAGGCGCTGTTCGGTTTCGACGCTATCGTCGGCAATTATGCCAGCCCCTACGCCGCCGGCTCGGCCTATGTGATGCTGCATCACGCCTTCGGCGAGGTGAATGGCAAGAAGGGGGTCTGGGGCCACGCCATCGGCGGCATGGGCGCGATCACGCAGGCGATGGCGCGCGCGGCACGCGACCGCGGCGTCGTGATCGAAACCGATGCCGGCGTCCGCGAGGTCATCGTCGAGCGCGACCGCGCCGTCGGCGTCGTGCTGGAGAATGGCGCGACGATCCGCGCGAAATATGTCGCGGCCAATGTCAATCCAAAGCTGCTCTACACGCGGCTGGTCGCAGCCGACGCTCTGCCTGCGGACTTCCTCGCCCGCATCCGCAATTGGAAGAACGGCTCCGGCACCTTCCGCATGAACGTTGCGCTGGACCGCCTGCCCTCGTTCACGGCGCTGCCGGGCGACGGCGATCATCTTAGCTCCGGCATCATCCTGGCGCCGAGCCTTCCCTACATGGACCGCGCCTGGCTCGATGCACGGGCGCAGGGCTGGAGCCGGGAGCCGGTCGTCGAAATGCTGATCCCCTCGACGCTCGACAACACGCTGGCCCCGGCGGGCAAGCACGTAGCCAGCCTGTTCTGCCAGCACGTCGCGCCGGAGCTTCCCGATGGACGATCTTGGGATGACCATCGCGAAGAAGTCGCCGATCTCATGATCGCGACGGTGGATAAATATGCGCCGGGTTTTGCGGCGAGCGTGCTGGGCCGCCAGATCCTTTCCCCGCTCGATCTCGAACGGCAGTTCGGCCTGCTCGGCGGTGACATCTTCCACGGCGCGCTGAGCTTGAACCAGTTGTTCTCGGCACGGCCGATGCTGGGCCATGCCGATTATCGCGGACCGCTCAGCGGCCTCTATCATTGCGGCTCCGGCGCCCATCCCGGCGGCGGCGTCACCGGGGCGCCCGGCCATAACGCGGCGCAGGTGATCTTGAGCGATCACCGGTCGCTGTTCGGAAGCCGTGGATAGGCCTGTGGATGAGCTGTGGACTGGCTGTTGAATGGCCTGTGTTTGGACCGACGATATGGGGGCCGGAAGGTCGCGACCGAACTTGGTGAAAGCCGGTGGAAAATCGGCAGGACAATCGCTGGAAAAGCGGGTGGACGGCGTCCCGGCAAGCGGTGGACAATCTGTGAAATCGACCGGAAACGGTGGCCCCAAAACGCCCCCGCCCGCCAGGGGGAACCCCTCGCGGGCGGTGATCAGGACTAGCCTTTGAAGAAAACGGCCCCCCGCTGGGAAATGGAGGCGGAAATTACTTCAAGGAGGTGCTAATCGACGTGAACTTGTCGTTCAGAGTGACGCCGAGGCTGTTCACCACGGTGATGATCGCCAGAGCAATTCCTGCGGCAATCAGACCGTATTCGATCGCCGTTGCACCGGACTCATCCGACCGGAACTTCTGAATAATGTTCTTCAAGACTCGCCTCCGTTACAATTCCAAGCTGTGTTGGTTGGTCTCAACACCCGAAAATGTACGGGGCACAACCTGCAGCCCGGTTAATCCGGAACCGCAACTTATGCGGAAAATTGGCAACTAAAGTTCCAAAAATTGAACTCAACGGAACCCTGAATGCAGCCCTCTCCTACCCATCGCGCCAGCTTTTCGATCGGCAGCGAGGCCGATGCGAGGCGAGTCGTCGACGTGCTCACCGAGGTATTTTTCGACGGCGATGCGGCGGTTGCAGCCTTCGAGCGGCCGGACGGGGCATGGGATGTGACGCTCCATTTCGCTGAGGCGCCCGATCAGGCCTGGCTACGCGAACTCGTTGAGAGTTCAGCAGGAAATGCCATTGCTTCGACGCTTGCCTTCGACATCGTCGAGGCCAAGGATTGGGTCAAGGCCAGCCTGGAGGATCTCGTCCCGGTCCCGGCCGGGCGCTTCGTCGTGCACGGCAGTCATGACCGCGGCCGTGTGGCGCCGAACAAACTCGCGATCGAGATCGAGGCAGCTCTGGCCTTCGGCACCGGGCATCACGGAACCACGCGCGGTTGTTTACTGCTGCTTGACCATGTCCTCAAGAGTTCCCGGCCGCGAAACCTGCTCGACCTCGGCACCGGAACCGGCGTCCTCGGCATCGCGGCGGCGAAAGCGCTGCACCGCGCGGTGCTCGCCTCCGACATCGACCCTCCGTCCGTGCGGGTAGCCGCCGAGAACGCAGTGCTTAATGAGGTCGGCAATCAGGTCCGGGTGATCCGCGCCACCGGCTTCGCCGCGCCGGAATTCGGAAAGGCCGGCCCGTTCGAACTGGTGCTGGCCAACATCCTCGCCAACCCGCTCAGGCAGTTGGCAGGCTCGATGGCCCGGCATCTCGCACCCGGCGCACACGTCATTCTCTCCGGCCTGTTGACACACCAGGCCCCCGCCGTGATTGCCGCCTATCGCGCTCGCGGTCTCGTGCCGCTGAAGCATCTGCGGATCGAGGGGTGGAGCAGCCTGTTGCTGCGGAAGATGGGGTGAGCGAAGCGTCGTCGGTGCCGTAGGGGAGCGAGTTGTCCGCCATAGCTCAAAGAGCGACGGCGGAAGCGTGCCCGAACACCTTTTGCGACCGAGAGAATTCGTGGGCGCGTTGGTTCGCACCTTCGCCCACCCGACGAATTTCTAAGCCACCTACTCTTTCGGCTTGTCGTCCCGCTGCGATGTGCGCTCATTCCGCAAGGCGCGCCTCGCGCGGCGCTCTGACAGACGATCGATCATCTGGCTGATGACGCCGCGCGGCTTTTCTGGTGCCGTCGCAGTCGGGACACGCCGCACCGGCGGCGTAATCTTCTCAAACGTGAACGCTGGCATCGTGTGTCCTCTCGCCGTTGAGATGAACCACCTGCTCGAATTTCACTGTTGTCCGGACGAAGCGCAACTGCTGCATCCTTTACTCCACTCAATTCGAATGGAACCATTCAAGCACAGTCCATGCCAGATGCGGCGCTAAATGCGTCCAGATTGCGGACTCGTCCCCATGATCCTAAAGTGATCCACCATGTTCGAAGCACACTTCCAGACATTCGAGGAGCCGGAGGCCGGCGTCGCATTGACGGCGGGGCTCGCCGCCCTTCGCGAAGAACTCGCTCGTCGCAAGCTGACCGGCTTCGTGATCCCGCGCGCCGACCAGCAGCAGAATGAGTATGTGCCGCCCTCGGACGAACGGTTGGCCTGGCTGACCGGTTTCACGGGCTCGGCGGGCCTCGCGGTGGTGCTGATCCAGGAGGCTGCACTGTTCGTCGACGGCCGCTACACGCTTCAGGCCGCCAAGCAGGTCGATGCCAAGGCCTGGTCCGTGGAATCCCTGATCGATCCACCGCCGGAGAGCTGGGTGTCGGCGCACCTGAAAGCCGGCGACCGCCTCGGATTTGATCCATGGTTGCACACTTTTGCGGCAGCCGAGCGCCTATCGGCCGCCTGCGCCAAGGCCGGCGCCGAGCTGGTCGCCGTCGACAGCAATCCCATCGACGCGATCTGGCAGGACCGCCCGCAGCCGCCGCTCGCCCCCGTCGCCGTACACAGCCTGCAGCATGCCGGCGTCACCGAAGCCGAGAAGCTGACGCAGATCAGGGCCGAGATCGGCAAGCTCGGCGCCGACGCGCTGGTGCTGTCGGACAGCCACGCGGTGGCCTGGACCTTCAACATCCGCGGCGCCGACGTCGCCCATACGCCGCTGCCGTTATCTTACGCGCTGGTTCCGAAGGAGGGACGGCCGACCATCTTCATCGACCACCGAAAACTCTCCAACCTGACGCGCGACCATCTCGAGCAGTCCGCCGACGTGCGCGAGCCCGATGCGATGGTGCCGACACTGATGGCGCTCGCCAAGGGCGGCAGATCGATTGCGCTCGACAGTGCCACCGCAGCCGATGCGCTCAGCCGGTTGATCGCGGGCGCCGGCGGCAAGCCGGTGCGCGGCAGCGATCCGATTGCGCTGCTCAAGGCGGTCAAGAACGCGACCGAGATCAAGGGCACGAAAACCGCCCATGTGCGCGACGCCGTGGCGCTGGCGCGCTTCCTCGCCTTCATCGACCGCGAGGCCGCGAGCGGCAAGCTCACCGAGATCGACGCGGTCGAGGCGCTGGAGACCTTCCGCCGTGATAGCGGCGCTTTGAAGGACGTCTCGTTCCCGACGATCTCCGGCACCGGCCCGAACGGCGCCATCGTGCACTATCGCGTGACCCGCAAGAGCAACCGGCGGATTGTGCCCGGCGATCTCTTGTTGATCGATTCCGGTGCGCAATACGAAGACGGCACCACGGACGTCACCCGGACCATGGCGGTGGGAGAGCCGACCGACGAGATGCGCGACCGCTTCACCCGCGTGCTGCGCGGCCATATCGCGATCGCGCGCGCCGTCTTTCCGGATGGCGCCACGGGCGCGCAGCTCGACACGCTGGCGCGGCAATATCTCTGGGCCGCCGGCCTCGATTTCGAGCACGGCACCGGGCACGGCGTCGGCAGCTATCTCTCGGTGCACGAGGGGCCGGCACGGATCTCGAAGCTCGGGACCACGCCACTGAAGCGCGGCATGATCCTCTCCAACGAGCCCGGCTATTACAAGACCGACGGTTTCGGCATCCGTATCGAGAACCTCGAACTGGTGGTCGCCGCCGAGATCCAGGGCGCCGAGAAGCCGATGAACGCGTTCGAGACGCTGACGTTGGCGCCGATCGACCGCCGGCTGATCGACGTTGCGATGCTGAGCCGCGACGAGCTCTCCTGGCTCAATGCCTACCACGCGCGTGTCAGAGCCGAGGTGCGTCCGGCGCTGGATGAGACGACGCGAGCCTGGCTCGATCAGGCGACGGCGGAACTGAAGGCGTAGCGTGCATCCTGGGCGCGCTTCATAGCTGTACCGATCTGCGCCAGGCCATTACTTCACCATAGCCGTCATGCCCGCGAAGGCGGGCATCCAGTATTCCAGAGACGGCTGACGTCTACTGAAGCGCCCTGATGTACTGGATTCTCCGCCTGCGCGGGGAATGACGGCGGAGGCCTGATCATCATCGGTCCTCCACCACCACCGTCCCAAAATCCGTATAGCCGCATTCCGAAACGCCGATATCGGACTTGCGCCGGCAAGCTACAGTCGGATTCGAATTCAAGAAGACGGACCCGCATGCACGGCAAGATCAGCAAGCCGCCGAAAGCGGCGACCGACCTCGCAACGTCGCGCGGGGTGTTGTTGCTGCTGGTCGTGATGACCGGAATCGCGCCGATCTCGCTTTATATCCTGGTTCCGGCGCTGCCAGTGCTGGCGATGAATTTCGGCAGCGACATTTCGATCGCGCAGATGACGGTGTCGCTCTACATGGTCGGCATCGCGCTGTCGCAGCTCATCATGGGACCGCTGTCGGACCGGTTCGGGCGGCGTCCGGTGCTGCTCGGAGGGCTGGCGCTGATGGTGGTGGCGAGCGTCGGCTGCATCTTCGCCGAGACCCTGCCGCAATTGATCGCCGCTCGCTTTTTCCAGGCGCTCGGCGGCGCGTCCGGCATGGTGATCAGCCGCGCCATCATTCGAGACGTCTACGAGCGCGACCGCGTCGCCTCGATGATCAGCCTCGTGGTCGCGGCGCTGATGATCGGCCAGATGGTCTCGCCGCTTACCGGCGGCCTGATCGAGACGGCATTCGGCTGGCGCGCGATCTTCTACGCCGTCACGATCGCTGCGATCGTCGTCGCCGTCGGCATCGCCATCGCGCTGCCGGAGACACGGCGCAGCCGCGCCGCCGGCGGCGGCTTCCGTGGCGACGTCGGCGTCCTGATCAAGAGCCGCGCCTTCGTCGGCTATGTGATGTGCCAGGTGCTGGCCTCGCAGATCATCTTCACCTTCGCAGGCGGCGGCCCCTACATCGTGGTGACGCAGATGGGCCGAACCACCGCCGAATACGGCGCCTGGTTCGCGACCACCGGCTTTGCGTACCTCGTCGGCAACCTGCTTTGCGTACGGTTCGCGCCGCGGCATTCGCTGGAAAAGCTGATCTGGTTCGGGCTCGCGCTCCAACTCGCCGGCAGCCTCTTCAATCTGTTGTGGAGCTTCACCGGCTGGAACGAAGCTCCCGCCTGGCTGTTCGGCACGCAGATGATCGTAATGGTCGGCAATGCCTTCGTGATGGCGAATTCCGCGGCCGGCGCGATCAGCATCCGCCCCGAAGCCGCCGGCGCGGCGTCGGGCGCCATGGGCTTTCTGCAACAGGGGATCGGCGCGCTGATGTCGCAATTCGGCGCCTATCTCGGCGGCCACTCAGCCACGACGCTGCCGCTGACCTCGGCCGTCCTTGCCATCTCGCTGCTCTGCGCCTGCATGATGATCTTCGTCGTCCCCCGCCGCGACATGGTGGTGAGCGAGACGCTGATCGAGCGGGCCGAGGAGGAAGAGGGCGGAATGATGTGAGGAGCCATGCAGCTCCAGCAGCATCAATCCAGCATCCCGTTACCACAACCAGGACGCATACCGTCGATCACTGCCCGCAGTGGTTGACCCATGTCAATGCAGGCTGGCCAACCTTCGAGGAGCCTAACGACGGGCTCAAGCAGGGAGGAAGGTCATGACCGAACACCGCGATGGTTGCGACAGCAAAAGCGCAATTGACCCTCGGGACATCGCCAACATGCTCGATGCGATGAAGCAAATCGGTGTCGATATCTCCGTCCCTGTCGTCAACGAAGAAGCCCGGATCGGCAACGTCCTGTACGCCAACGGCGGCTGCGACCCGCACGACTGCTCCGGCTTCAAGCCGGGAAGCTGCAGCGGCGTCACATGCCCCACGAAGTCGAGCGCCTGCCCCACCGAGGCATGCTCAACGAAAGTCTGCGCCAACCATACGTGTCAAAGCGTGAGCTGCGAAAAAGTCTCCTGCAACAACTACCACCATTGGGAATCGCGGGCATCGACCCATGGCGCCCTGACGGCAGCGATGTCCAGCCTGCCGGCCGAATCCTGGTCGCAGCTGTCGTCCCGTTCGCTCTCAGCACCCGATCGCGCGACCTGAAGATTTCTGCCGGGCAGCACCAACGATGAAGATCTCGGCCTACAATTCCCTGACCTCGTCTTTCGCTCCGGGCAAGTATCTCGCGTTCAACGCGTTGACCGGGGCGTTCCTGTCGCTCGATGACAAACGGCTCGATGACTACGAGGCTCTGATCGAGTCGATCGACGTGACCGGGTGCCCACCCGAACCTCTCAGGCCATTTCAGAAGACCTTGATCGAGAACGGCTTCGTCATCCCGGACGAATGCGACGAGCAGGCCGAGATCAGCCGCCGATATCACGGCGGCAAGGCCGGCTCACGCGGGCTCGGCCTTACCATAGCGCCCACGATCACATGCAATTTTGGATGCAGCTATTGCTTCCAGAGTCATACGAACACCCGCCTGGACGATGCAAGGATCGAAGATCTGCTGACCTTCGTTGAAGCTCGCCTGGAAGCCAACACATCGCTCAACGTCACCTGGTTCGGCGGCGAGCCGCTTGCTGCGTTCGACGTGATCGAGAAGCTGGCGCCCCGGCTCCACGCGCTCGCGATGGACCGCAATTGCACGTTCGGGCACAGCATCATATCCAACGGCTACCTGCTGACGGAGCCACGCGCAGCATTTCTGGCAAGCATACCGGGATTTGGTGACGCGCAGATCACGCTCGATGGCGCAAGGAGGCACCACGACGTTCGCCGACCAACACTTGCCGGCCACGGCACTTTCGATCGAATCCTCGAGAATTTGGTAGCCGCGGCCCGGCATATCCCGATCCTCGTGCGCGTGAATGTCGACCGACGCAATATCGACGGCCTGGAAGAGCTGCTCGATGCGCTGACGGAGCGCGGGTTGCGCCACGTCGGAGTCTATCTCGGCCATGTCTGGCACTACACCGACGAGGTCGGCGCGACTGATATCCTGACCAAGGAGGAATTCGCGTCGCTCGAGACACAATTCAAGTTCCTCAAGTTCCGCAAGGGATTCGCCATCGGGGCTTCTTTGCCGCAACCCAAACGGGGGGCACTCTGCTCGGCGGACAGCAACAACAGCTTCGTGCTCGGGCCGGGCGGCGGCATCTTCAACTGCTGGAACGAGGCGCATCAGGACACGCGTCAGGCGCTTGACCGCTATAGTCCGGCGACGGAGCCGCACCCCAACGGCGTCAAGCAGCAATGGGCGCAGTATGAACCGTCAGCCAAGCCGACGTGCCGAAGCTGTCACGTCGCGCCGCTGTGTATGACCGGCTGCCCGTGGGAAGCAGCGAAAGTGGCCGACAGAGGCGATTGCATTTCGGCGCGCTTCAATCTCGCCGACCAGTTGCGGTTGTACGATCTCGAGCAATCCGTGGCATTCGCCGACAAGGCCAGGCAACGGCCAATGGGGGCCACCGAGATCGTCCGAGGCGGATAATTTTGCTCGAACATCACTCCCCGATCAGCGCCAGCCACTCGTCCTCGGTCAGCACCTTGACGCCGTGCTTGTTGGCCTCCGCGAGCTTTGAGCCCGCGCCGGGGCCGGCGACGACGAGATCGGTCTTCTTCGACACCGAACCCGAGACCTTTGCGCCCAGCCGCTCTGCGGTCGCCTTCGCCTCGTCGCGCGTCATCTTCTCCAGCGAGCCCGTGAACACCACGGTCTTGCCGGCGACGGCCGAATTGCTCTTCGGCTTCTCGGCGTCGACGATCTCGACCTCCCTGGTCAGCCGCTCGACGATGCCGCGATTGTGGCTCTCACCGAAATAGTCCGCGATGCTCCTGATCACGGTGTCGCCGATCTGGTCGAGCGCGTCCATCTCCGCCATCGCCTCCGCGTCGCCCTTGGCGACCTTGAGGCAGGCGTCGTGGAAGGCATCCCATGAGCCATAGCCGCGCGCCAGCGCCAGCGCCGTGGTCTCGCCGACATGACGCATGCCGAGCGCATAGATGAAGCGCTCCAGCGCGATCTTGCGCCGGCCCTCGATGGCGCCGAACAGGTTGCGCACCGAGGTTGCGCCGTAGCCCTCGACCTCTTCGAGCTTCAGCTTCGCGTTGCGCTTCTCCAGCGTGAAGATGTCGGCGGGCTCCTTGACCCATCCCTCGTCGAAGAAATACTGCAGCTGCTTCTCCCCGAGACCGTCGATGTCGAAAGCGCGCCGCGACACGAACAGCTTGAGATGCTCGATCTTCTGGTAGGGGCAGGCGAACTCGCCACTGCAGCGGGCGCGGGATTCCTCTTCGCCGGCGGCCGTCGCGCCGCGCACGACGTCGGTGTGCAGCGGGCACGGGCACGTCTTGGGGAAATGGAATTCCTTGGCGGTCTTCGGCCGCTTGTCGAGGACGACGTCGACGATTTGCGGGATCACGTCGCCCGCGCGCTGGACCACGACGGTGTCGCCGATCCTGATGTCGCGCCCCTCGCGCAGCACCTCGCCCTTGCTGCCGATGCCCTTGATGTAGTCCTCGTTGTGCAACGTGACGTTCTGCACGATCACGCCGCCGACGCCGACCGGTTCGAGCTTGCCGACCGGCGTGAACGAGCCGGTGCGGCCGACCTGAATCTCGATGTCGCGCAGCACGGTCGTGGCGCGCTCGGCCGGGAATTTATGCGCGATCGCCCAGCGTGGCGTGCGCGAGACGAAGCCGAGACGCTCCTGCCAGTCGATGCGATCGACCTTGTAGACGACGCCGTCGATGTCGTAGTCGAGCCGGGCGCGCCGTTCTTCGATCGAACGATGGAAGGCGAGCAGCTCCTCGACGGAGTGGCATAGTTTGGTCAGCGGGTTGGTCTTGAAGCCGCAGCGCTCGAACCAGCCGATCATGCCGCTCTGCGTCGCTGCCGGCATCACGCTCATCTCGCCCCAGGCATAGGCGAAGAAGCCAAGGGGACGCGAGGCGGTGATGGTCGGATCCTTCTGCCGCAGCGAGCCGGCGGCCGAATTGCGCGGATTGGCGAAGATTGTGTCACCGGCTGCCTTCTGCCGCTCATTGAGCGCGAGAAACGCCTTCTTGGTCATGTAGACCTCGCCGCGCACCTCGCAGATGTCGGGGATGTTCCGCCCCTCCAGTTTCTGCGGCACGTCTTCGAGGGTGCGGATGTTGGCGGTGACATCCTCGCCGACCGCACCGTCGCCGCGCGTCGCCGCGGTCACTAGCTCACCGCCCTCGTAGCGGAGCGACATCGAGAGGCCGTCGATCTTCGGCTCGGCGGAAAAATCGACCTCGTCGTCGTCGAGCTTCAGGAAGCGCATGATGCGGCCGACGAAGTCGCGCACGTCCTCTTCCGCAAAGGCGTTGTCGAGCGACAGCATCGGAACGGAATGCCGGACTTTCTTGAAGCGGCCCGAGGGTGCGGCACCGACCTTCTGCGAAGGCGAATCCGCGCTGACGAATTCAGGAAAACGCTTCTCGATGGCATTAAAGCGCTGGCGCAGCGCGTCGTACTCGGCGTCGGTGACGGTGGGCGCGTCCTCCTGATAGTAGCGCTCGTTATGTCCCTCGATCTCGAGCGCCAGCCGCATGTGCTCGACCTTGGCCTGCGCCTTGGTGAGGTCGGCGACGTCGCGAAGTGGTGTTGCTTTGGATTTTGCTGCTCTGGCCATGATGCTTGGATACGACGGAGCGGGCGGAAGGGTAAAGGCAGGTTGGGCTGTTTGTTCTCCGGATGCTCTGCAGCACGAGGCGGCCTCGAGGGTCCCGGCTCGCGGTGCGCGTCCGTGACACGAAACCTAACTCGCCGCCTTGAGCAGCCGGTCCGCGGCCGCCCTCGCCTCCGCCGTGATTTCGGCGCCGGCCAGCATGCGGGCGATTTCCTCGCGGCGGTGGTCGGCGGCCAAAGCGTTGACGCGGGTGGCGACGCGCTTGCCCTTGTCGAGGGCGTCCTTGGAGATCAGCAAATGCAGGTCGGCGCGGGCGGCAACTTGCGGGGCGTGGGTCACGGCCATCACCTGCACCTTGCCGGCGAGCCGCGCCAGCCGCCCGCCGATGGCATCGGCGACCGCACCGCCCACGCCGGTGTCGATCTCGTCGAACACCAGCGTCGGCGCCGAGCCGCGGTCGGACAGCACCACCTTGAGTGCCAGCAGGAAGCGCGACAGCTCGCCGCCGGAGGCGACCTTCATCATGGGTCCCGGCTTGGTGCCCGGATTGGTTTGCACCCAGAACTCGACGCGGTCGAAGCCCTGCGGGCCTGGAGCCGCCTCGTCGGTCGCGACCTGGGTCATGAACTTGGCGCGTTCGAGCTTGAGCGGCGCCAGTTCGGCGTTGACCGCCTTGTTGAGTTTCTCGGCCGATTTCTGCCGCGCCAGCGACAGCTTCTTGGCTGCGGCGGCATAGCGGCTATCCGCCTCGATCGCGGCCTGCTCCAGCTTTTTCAGCCGCGAGGCGCCGGCATCGATCAGCACGACGTCGGCGGCGTATTTCGCGGCCAGCGCGGCGAGCCCGTCGACCGGCGTCGAATATTTGCGTGAGGCCGCTCTCAGCGCGAACAGGCGCTCCTCGATGCGTTCGAGCTCGGCCGGATCGAAATCGGTCGCGGCGAGTGCCGCCTGGAGATGCTGGTCGGCCTCCTCCAGCGCGTTGATCGCAGCGTCGATCGCCTTCACGGCGGGCTCGACCAGCGCCGGCGAATTGACGCCGCGGCGTTCCAGCCGGCGTACGGCCGCCGACAGCGTCGAGACGGGCGAATGGTGACCACCGACAGCCTCCTGCGCCTCGCGCAAATCAGAGGCGATCTTCTCGCCCTGCATCATGGTGGTGCGGCGGTTGGCGAGCGAAGTCTCCTCGCCATCCTTGGGCGCGAGCTGCTTCAGCTCGGCGGAGGCGTGGCGCAGATAGTCGGCCTCGCGGGCGGCGCGCTCCATGCCGGCGCGATGCTCCTCCAGCGCAGTATTGGCGGTGCGGCGTGCGTCCCAGAGCGTTTCGACCGCGGCGACGTCCTTCTCCAGGCCGGCGAACGCATCGAGCAGGCGGCGATGGGTAGCGGCATCGACCAGCGCGCGCTCGTCATGCTGGCCGTGGATCTCGACCAGGGCGGCGCCGACCGCCTTCAGCGTCTGCACGCTGATCGACTGGTCGTTGATGAAGGCCCGGGTGCGGCCGTCGGCGAGCTGCACGCGGCGGAGAATCATCTCGCATGACCCTTCGACACTCGTGTCGTCCAGACCGTTCTCGGCAAGGATCTTCGTCGCAGGGTGGTTCTTCGGGACATCGAACACGGCAGTGACCTGCCCCTGCTCGGCGCCGTGGCGCACGAGGCCGGCGTCGCCGCGGCCGCCGAGTGCCAGCGCAAAGGCATCGAGCAGGATGGATTTGCCCGCACCGGTCTCTCCGGTCAAAACCGCGAGGCCGGTGGTGAATTCGATATCGAGCCGTTCGATCAGGACGATGTCGCGGATCGATAGACGCGCCAGCATGGAACCAAATTTCCTAGCCGAGGCCCATCTTCTTGAAGGTCTTGCTGATCCAGGACCCCTGATTCTCGCTCGGCTCGAGACCGCCGGATTTTACTAGATTATAGGCGTCCTTGTACCAGCGGCTGTCAGGAAAATTATGCCCAAGCACGGCCGCCGCGGTCTGCGCCTCGCCGACGATGCCGATCGCCATATAGGCCTCGGTCAGCCGGAACAGCGCCTCCTCGACATGGCGGGTGGTCTGGTACTGCGTGACGACGGTCTTGTAGCGGTTGATCGCCGCCGTGTAGTCGCGCTTCTGCGCGTAATAGCGGCCGGTATTCATTTCCTTGCCGGCAAGCTGGTCGCGCGCGCCCTCGATTTTGGCCTTGGCGGACGTCGCATATTCCGAGTTCGGATATTTGCGCACCACTTCTTCCAGCGCGGCGATCGCCTTCTCGGTGCGGGCCTGGTCGCGGCTGACGTCCGGGATCTGGTCGTAATGGGACGCAGCGATCAGATATTGCGCATAGGCCGCGTCCGGGCTGCCGGGATGCAGCGTGACGTAACGCGTGGCGGCGCCGATGCAGCCGTCATAGTCGCCGCCCTGGTAGGACGCATAGGCGGACATCAGCAGCGATTTGCGGGCCCAGTCGGAATAAGGATGCTGGCGGTCGACCTCTTCGAACTTCTTGTTCGCCGCCTTCATGTCCTTCTTCTCGTTCATGAGGTACAGGCCCTCATTGTAGATCTTGTCGGCGGGCTCCTCGACGAAGGTGTCGTCCTTGGCGGTGAACTTGTCCCACAGCGATCCGGTGCCGCAGCCGGCCAGCGGCAGCGCGAGCATCACGAAGGTGGCGGCGTGAAGCAGCCGACGGGCTCGCGACGAGACCGAGAAATATCCGCGCGTCATACGCTGTGCCGACATGAGTTGAAGCCCTGACGCCCTGTGATGCGGTGCCGCCGGCCCATGAACCCCGTCATGGGCGCGAAATGTAACCGTGGTGCCTGCCATGCGACCACGCCGATGTATCCGAAAAGCGATCTTTAACCAAACGGATAGGCAGGCATTTCGCCCGGATTAAGGCGAACTTGCCGCAATGCTAGCCAATCATGGTTACCAGGAGTTTCCCGGTGTCAGCCGCTGCCTGAGGTCCGCGGCACTAGCTCCGTTCAGGATACGTCCGGCCCGTAAGCCGCGGCGATCCGGCCGCCGACGATACCACCGCCGACTTCGCCCACGGGACGCGTGGTACGACGGGCCGCCTCACCCTCGACCACCCGCCAGGCGGTACGATCGGCGAGCAGCGCGGTCAGGACAGCATGGTTGAGCTTGTGGCCGCCACGCACCGAGCGATAGGCGCCCAGCAGCGGCAGGCCGGCCAAGGCGAGGTCGCCGATCACGTCCAGCACCTTGTGGCGGGCGCATTCATCGGCGTAGCGCAGGCCCTCGGTGTTGAGCAGCCGCTCGTCGTCGAACACGACCGTGTTGTCGAAGGAAGCGCCGAGGGCATAGCCCGCGCTCCAGAGCCGGGCGACGTCGCACATCAGACCGAAGGTCCGGGCCCGGCCGACTTCGCGGCGGAAACGCTCCGGATTGAGGTCGAAGGCATAAGCCTGCTGGCCGATGACGGGGTTGGTGAAATCGATCTCGACCTCGACGCAGAACCCGTTGGCGTAGGGCCTGATCTCGCCGAAGGAGTCGCCGATCTTGACCGAGATCGGCTTCAAAACCTGAATGAAGCGGCGCTGTGCCGGCTGAGTCACGATGCCGGCCTGGTCGATCGCCGCAATGAAGGCTGCGGCGCTGCCGTCCATGATCGGCACTTCCGGACCGTCGATCTCGATCGTGGCGTTGTCGACACCCATGCCCCGCAGTGCAGCAAGCACGTGCTCGGCTGTGGACACCAGCGGACCGGCACGGTCACCGAGGACGGTGGCGAAATCGGTCGCGATCACCTGCTCGGCGGTCGCCTGAACTTCGCGATCACTTCCCTCGAGGCCGGTGCGGACAAAAACAAAACCCGCGTCGACAGGCGCAGGCCCAAGGGTAAGAGTGACGGGAAGACCGGAATGAACGCCCACGCCTGCCACAGAGGCTTGCGCACGAAGCGTTGTTTGCCGGCTAAATTTCATCAGGAACCCGCCCCACTACGACCCACTGCGACTTATACGCAACCACTTGGCCGGCCACTGCCGACGCTCGCGAATCCGTATCCCCAAGTCACGGCAAACCATAGTCACTGCCTCAAACAGCGCCAACTCACGCTTTTTTACCGATTGTTACCCCAAACCTGCCGTATTCGCGCCAAGGCTTAACCAAATTATGTCGAGGTTTCGGGCGTTTCCGGCACTTAGACTGAACACCCAAACACGTAATTAATGATTTAAAATCAGTTGCTTGACCGTGCAATCCGGACATGCGCGGCACAAAAGGAAAGGTCCCGGCAAGCTTGCTGCCGGGACCTTTTTTCGTCTGCCTTATTGTAACAATCCTCAGGTCGCCTGCCGCCGCAGGAAGGCCGGGATATCAAGATGGTCGTCGCCCTGTGGCGCCGGCGCAACAGGCGCGGGACGGCCGTGCATGTCCAGCCCCTGCGGCGCGGGACGACGGGCATACTCAGATACCGGGTCGCTCGATGCGATCTGCTGCGCCACGGTCTTCTGCTGCCGGCGCTCGGGCAGCGGCGGCATCGCGGGACCGGCAGTGCGGGCGGCGACCGGCGGCTCGCTCTCCTCGTCACGACGGCCGAGGCCGACATTGGCAAGGCGCTGCAGCAACGACAGGCGGGTCTTCTGCGGGGTTTCGTCCTCGACCTCGCCGCGGGCCTGGCGAATCTCGGCCTGGGCCGGCATCGGCAGTTCCTCGAGGCGCGGCATCCGCGGTGCACGAACCGGCGCACGCTCGGCCTGCGGCGGGATGAAGTTTTCCGGCGTCATCGGCTCCTGCACCGCGACCGGGGCCATGTCGGGCTCCGGGAATAGCGTCGGCTTCTGCGCGATCGGGCGCACGGTGACGTCGCCATAGGTCTGCGTCGGCGCCGGAGCCTGCGGGACTTCCGCAACGGCGGCGGCGATGGCGGCGAGCGCGGCGCGCTCGACATTCGGACGGGGCGCCATCGGCGCGGCGGCAGCGGCGGCCGGAATCTGGCCCTCCAGCTTCTGGGCGCGCTCAGCCATGCGCTGATTGTCGGCGCGGAGCCGCGCGGTCAGGTCGGCAAGACGGCTCTCGGCGGCGACGGCCGGAGCTGCGGGAGCCTGCTGCGCCTGCGGCGCCGCGTTGGCAACCGGAGCACTGGTGGCCTGGCTATTGCGGGCGATCGCGGCCTGCTCGATGCCGGTGGCAACGACGGAAACGCGGATCAGGCCGTCGAGCGCTTCGTCGAAGGTGGCGCCGACGATGATGTTGGCGTCCTGGTCGACCTCCTCGCGGATGCGGGTTGCGGCTTCGTCAACCTCGAACAGCGTGAGGTCCTTGCCGCCGGTAATGGAGATGAGAAGGCCCTTGGCGCCCTTCATCGAGCTGTCGTCGATCAGCGGATTGGCAATAGCGGCTTCAGCGGCAGTCAGTGCGCGCTTGTCTCCGGAAGCCTCGCCCGTGCCCATCATCGCCTTACCCATCTCCTTCATCACCGCTCTCACGTCGGCGAAGTCGAGATTGATCAGGCCTTCCTTGACCATCAGGTCGGTGATGCAGGCAACGCCGGAATAGAGCACCTGGTCGGCCATCGCGAAAGCGTCGGCGAAGGTGGTCTTCTCGTTGGCGACCCTGAACAGGTTCTGGTTCGGGATGATCAGGAGCGTATCCACGACCTTGTGAAGCTCGGCGATGCCGGCTTCAGCCGTACGCATGCGGCGGGCGCCCTCGAAGTGGAACGGCTTGGTCACGACGCCGACGGTAAGGATGCCCATGTCGCGCGCGATCCTGGCGATGACGGGAGCAGCACCGGTGCCGGTGCCGCCGCCCATGCCGGCGGTGACGAACACCATGTTGGCGCCGGAGAGATGGTCGCGCAGCTCGTCGATCACCTCTTCCGCCGCGGTGGCGCCGACGTTCGGCTGCGAACCTGCGCCGAGGCCTTGCGTGACCACGGTGCCCATCTGCACGATGCGCTGCGCCTTCGACATCGTCAGCGCCTGCGCGTCGGTGTTGGCGACCACGAAGTCGACGCCCTGGAGGCCCGCCGTGATCATGTTATTGACGGCGTTGCCACCGGCGCCGCCGACGCCGAACACGGTGATCCGGGGCTTCAACTCGTGAATATCAGGAACATTGATGCTGATGGTCATGTTTGCCTCTCGATCACGTGCGCGTGGGTTCGCCCCGGCCGGCGGCCGCGGGAGTTGGTGAAAATCGGGAATTGCGGAAATCAGTCATCAGAAGCCCTCGCGTAGCCATCGTCCGACCTTTCCGAAATAACCGCCGGTCCCTGTCTTGACCTGCTGCCGCGTATGCCGCGGTTCGACATGTTCGTGGTGAACATATTGCGGGTAGACGAGGAGTCCGGCCGGCACCGCGAACGCGGCGTTCTTCGCCTCGTTGGGCAGCCGGCCGAAGCCGAGCGGACGTCCGACCCGGACGGGCCGGCCGAGAATCTGGGTGCCGAGCTCGGCGAGGCCGGTCAGCTGCGAGGCGCCGCCCGAGAGCACGACGCGGCCGTTGGGCTCTGAGGCGAAGGGCGAATCCTTCAGCTTGTCCCGAACCATTTCGAAGACTTCCTCGGCACGGTGCTTGACGATGTTGGCGATGGTGGCGCGGGAAACGATCTGCGGCAGATCCTGCTCGTCACCGGCTGTCGGCACAGACATCAGCTCACGCGAGTCCGATCCGCCGGTGATGACGGTGCCGTATAACGTCTTGATTCGCTCGGCATCGGCAATGGTCGCGGAGAGTCCGCGCGCGAGATCCATCGTGATGTGTTGCCCGCCGACCGCAAAACCCGCCGCATGAACGAAACGGCCGCCGGAATAAACGGCGATCGTCGTGGTGCCGGCACCCATCTCGACGACAGCAGCGCCCAAATCGGCTTCGTCGTCGGTCAGCACCGACAAACCGGCAACATAGGCGCTCGCCGCCATGGCTTCGACATTGATGTGGCAACGTTCCACCGCCAGCATCAGGTTCCGCGCCACCGTGGCGTCGCAGGTGACGACGTTCATGTCGACACCGAATTGATGGGCAACCATGCCGCGCGGGTCGCGGATGCCCTTGACGCCGTCGAGCGTGTAGCCGACCGGCAGCGCATGCAGCACGGTGCGGCCTTCGCCGGTGGCGTGACGCATGCCGGTGGAGGTGACGCGGCTGACATCGGCCTGGGTCACGGCGCCACCGCGGATGTCGGCGGCGGCCTCGACCAGCTGGCCGGAGAGCCGGCCGCCGGAGACCGAGAGCAGCACGGACTCGACCCGCACCTTGGCCATTTTTTCCGCGAGCGCGACCGCCTGGCGGACCGCCTGCTCGCATTCGCCGAGATCGATCACCGCGCCGGCTTTCATGCCGCGCGACTGGATCTGGCTGTAGCCGATCAATTCCACCGCATGGGTGCGGCCGCGCAGCGCTTCGCTTGGCGGCGACGGCTTCAGCCGCGCGATCATGCAGGCGATCTTGCTGGTGCCGATGTCGAGACAGGCGACGAGTCCGCCGCGCTTGTGCGGCATCGGGCGCGTCTTCGGCGTCTGGGTGCGATCGAGACCGGTCATGCGGAATCCCCGGCCTTCTTTTTCTTCTTGTCCTTGAACAGCTCCTCGCGCGCCTTGGCGGCGTCCTCGGACAGCTGCACCACCAGGCGATCGGGCAGGCGCATGTCGACGGCGACGATGTCGCGCGAGAACAGCCTGTCCTCCTTGTCGAGCTTGGAGAGCATCGCCAGCGCATTGCCGACGTCCTGTTCGGGCAGACGGATGTCGAGACCGTCCTTGAGCCTCAGGTTCCAGCGGCGCTCGCCGACGAAGATCGCGGCCTTGGTAATCGCATTGACCTGCGGATAACGCGCCAGCAGAGCGAGGAAATCGCGGGCCTGGGTGTCGGCGCCCTTGCCCACCACGAGCGGCAGCGACAGGAAGCGCCGAGACACATAGGGCTCGAGCACGGCGCCGTCATCGGCGATGACAGAGAGCCGGCCGGCCTCCTGCCACAGCGCGAACGCCTTGCGCTCGGTGAGCTCGATCATCAGCTGGCCCGGATAGAGCTTCAGCACGGTTGCGTCCGCAATCCACGGATTGGCCTTGAGCTTGTCGCGCACGCCGTCGGCATCGAGGAACAGCAGCGAGGAACGGCCGCTGACGCCGCCGATCGCCAGGATCTCGTCCTGGCTGAGCTGCTTGCGGCCGTTGATCACGACGGAGGTGATGCGGAAGCCCGCGGAATTGGCCAGCGCGTTGCGGGCATCGCTGACCGCGGTGATGAAATCCTGGAGATGGCCGCCCTTGACGATGCCGAAACCGCAGCTTCCGATCAGCAGCAGCACGGTCATGGTGATCCCGACCCGGCGCGGCGCATAGCGCTCGATCAGCGCGACGACGCGCGGCGGCGGCTCGCGCTCGACGACGGCCTTGGCCTTGATCTTGTCTTTGGCGGCCGCGCGCTTCTCGTCACGCCTGTCCTGCAGCCACTCGCGCAGAAGCACGACCGCTCCGACAGCGGCCGCCTTCAGGTCAGCTTGGGGCCTCAGCGATCTGAAAAGCGACCGGGTGAGGCTTCCTGCTCCATCCATTGCACGAGCTCGTCAACAGTTTGCCCGCGACATCGCGCGGGTCCTGGCGAACATGACGTCTCGGTCTTGCCGGGCCGGGTGCTGGTCTTCAGCAGATGAAGCCCTTCCCCACTAAAGCGTGCGCTGGAGGTGACATCACCCACAACAGCTCGCGCGCCGGCAGCCAAACGCCATATGCGCCGCCAGCGTTAACCTTCGGACGTCCTGGTAAACAAAAGGTAAAGTTCGTTAACGCGGAATGCTTTTTGCCCCGCCATGTGAGGCATTTATGCCGCGATGACCGGCATTTTACCGGTTTTGGGCCCCAAACTGGGCCGTTTCGACCGTTTGGCCGTTAACCAGTCCTAATTATTTTCGAACCCCGCGCCCGGCGAGCTCGACCAGGCCCCGCAGGAAGTCGACGAACTCGATGCCCTCGGCTTTCAGCGCCTTAGGGTAGAGCGAGGACTTGGTCAGCCCCGGCAACGTGTTGGTTTCGAGATAAACGAGGCCTCTGTCCGAGACGATGAAGTCCGACCGGGAATAGCCGGTGCAGGACATCGCGCGGTGCGCCAGCATCGCCTGAGCCTTCAGCGCAGCGGTGATCTCGGGTGAAAAACGCCCGGGGCAGATCTCCTGGGTCGACTTCAGCAGATATTTCGCGGCGTAGTCGAAGTTGCCCTCGCCCGGAATGATCTCGATCGGCGGCAGCGAGATGATCGAACCATCGGTACGCTCCAGCACGCCGCAGGTCGCCTCGACGCCGGCGATATAGGGCTCGATCACATACTCTTCATGCTTGGCCGCGCTCCGGACGGCGACGAGATCCTGCTTGGCATTGACGAAGATCAGGCCGTAGCTCGAGCCGTCCCTCGCCGGCTTTGCGATCAGCCTGCCGTACTCGGCAAAGGCCTCGTCGATGTTGTCGAGCGCAATGTTGGCCGGCGGCGTCACCCCGCCGAGCGCGGCGAAATGCTTGGCCGCGATCTTGTCGAAGGCCAGGTGAGAGGAGGCCGAGCCCGAGCCGGTGAACGGCACGCCGCGCGCCTCGCACATCACTTGCAGTTCGCCGTTCTCGGCACGTCCGCCATGCAGGCCGAGCACCAGCACGCGGTTTTCAGCCTTGGCCTGGTCGAGCGCCTGCGCCAACGGGATGCCCGATGTGCCCGGCTTGAACTCATCCTCGAAGGGGCGGGCATGTTCGAGAAGTTGCTTGGACTGCACCACATGCACCTTGTCCTCGACGTCCCACCACCAGAGATCGGCCTCGGGCAATGCGTGATGCAGCGCCTGCGCCGAGGCGACCGAGACCAGACGCTCCCGGTTGGAGCCGCCGAAGAGGATGGTGATGCGCATGGTCATTGTCCGCAATCTCTTTCGTTCGTCCTTCCAGGGCGCGACGAAGTCGCGAGCCGGAATGACACTCACGCGGGAATCCCGATCCGCTTGATTTCCCAGTGTAGCTCAATTCCGGAATTTGCCTTCACCCGTTCGCGCACGGTCTCGCCCAGCGCCTCGATGTCGTGTGCGGTGGCATCGCCCGTATTGATCAGGAAATTGCAGTGCATCTCGGAGACCTCGGCACCTCCGACGCGCAGGCCGCGGCAGCCGGCCGCATCGACCAGTTTCCAGGCCGATTGGCCGGGCGGGTTCTTGAAGGTCGAGCCGCCGGTCTTCTCGCGGATCGGCTGCGCGGTCTCGCGATGGCCCTGCACCTCCGCCATGCGCGCGCGGATCGCTTCCGCGTCCCTGATCTCGCCGCGAAAGCGCGCGGACGTGAAGATGATGGAGGGATCGACGCCGCTGTTGCGATAGACGAATTTCATATCGGCGTTGGAGAAGACGTGCTTCGTGCCGTCGCGCCCGATGCCGCGCGCTTCGACCAGCACATCCTTGGTCTCGCCGCCATTGGCGCCGGCATTCATGCGTAATGCGCCGCCGATGGTGCCGGGAATGCCGAAATAGAATTCCAGCCCGCCGATATTGGCCGACGCCGCCACTTCCGCCACGCGCTTGTCGAGCGCGGCAGCGCCGGCGGTGACGGTGTCGCCACTCGCGCTCGTCTCGCCAAAGGCGCGCGGTGCCAGGCGGATCACGACGCCCGCAATGCCGCCGTCGCGCACAATGAGATTGGAGCCGACGCCGACGACATGGACGGGAATGTCCGGCGCGAGATGCGCGAGGAAGTATGCGAGATCGTCCTCGTCCGCCGGCGTGAACAGCACCTGCGCCGGGCCACCGACGCGAAACCAGGTCAGTTCGGCGAGCGACTGGTTGGCGAGCAGGCGGCCACGAAGGTCCGGCATCGCGGCTTTGAGATCAGGCGTGAGGTCGGGGAATCCCACTGCCCTACCCCAACGCCTTCAATTCGTCCGGCAGCGCATACGCCCATTGCGTGATGTTACCGGCACCCAAGCACACGACGAGATCGCCCGACTTCGCCAATCCCTTGACGATGCCCGCGAGTTCCGTCGCGCCCGGCAACGGGACAACCTCGCGGTGGCCATGGGCGCGCAGGCCCGCCACGAAATGGTCGCGATCAATACCCTCGATCGGCGCTTCGCCCGCGGCATAGACATCGGCGACGATGACCGCATCGGCATCGTTGAAGCAGGTGCAGAACTCCTCGAACAGCGATTGCAGGCGCGTGTAGCGATGCGGCTGCACCACGGCGATCACCTTGCCGTTGTAGGAATCGCGCGCCGCCTTCAGCACCGCTGCGATCTCGACGGGGTGATGGCCGTAATCGTCGATCACGGTGACGCCGTTCCACTCGCCGGTCTTGGTGAAACGGCGCTTGACGCCACCGAAGCCGGCCATGGCGCTGCGGATCTTATCGTCGGAAACGCCGAGCGCGTGTGCAACGGCGATTGCGGCCGTCGCGTTGGACGCGTTATGACGGCCGGGCATCGGCAGCGAGAGGTCGGCGATCTCATGCTCTGTACCGGCCTTATCGCGGATGACGACCTTGAATTTCGAACCACCGCCGCCTGCGGTCAGGTCGACGAGCCGCGCATCGGCCTGCGGATTCTCGCCGTAAGTGATGATGCGACGATCCTCAATCTTGCCGACCAGGCTCTGCACCACGGGATGATCGATGCACATCACGGCGAAGCCGTAGAACGGCAAATTCTCGACGAAATGGCGGAAGGCGTCCTGCACGGCCTCGAAGGTCTTGAAATGATCGAGATGTTCGGGGTCGACATTGGTGACGATCGCGACCTCGGTCGGCAGCTTCAGGAAGGTGCCGTCGCTCTCGTCGGCTTCCACCACCATCCATTCGCCCGCGCCAAGCCGCGCGTTGGAGCCGTAGGCGTTGATGATGCCGCCGTTGATGACGGTGGGATCGAGACCGCCGGCATCGAGCAGCGTCGCGACCATCGTGGTCGTCGTGGTCTTGCCATGGGTGCCGGCGATCGCGACGCAGCT
This sequence comes from Bradyrhizobium sp. SZCCT0148, assembly GCF_018129985.1. Classification (GTDB taxonomy): domain Bacteria; phylum Pseudomonadota; class Alphaproteobacteria; order Rhizobiales; family Xanthobacteraceae; genus Bradyrhizobium; species Bradyrhizobium japonicum_H. The sequence continues at coordinate 316,464 of NZ_JAFCKT010000005.1, read as the reverse complement.
CTTCAGCCGCATCAGCTCGGCCAGCATCTCGGCGCGGCGCACCACGGGAATGCGACGCTCGCGCGCCGCCATCAATTCCGGATTGTCGCGTTTGATCGCGGTGGAGACCACGACGACCTCGGCGCCGTCGACATTCTCGGCCTTGTGGCCGACCGACACCTTCGCGCCCTTCTTGCGAAGGCGGTCGAGATTGTAATTGTCGGAAGCGTCCGAGCCCTGCACGGTATAGCCGAGATTGACCAGCACCTCGGCGATGCCGCTCATGCCGATCCCGCCGATCCCGACGAAGTGGATGGGTCCGATCTCGCGCGGCAGTCTCATGGCTTATCCCGTGGTTCCGTCGTCATGGCCGGGCTTGTCCCGGCCATCCACGAATCCCAAGCTACTTCATGCAAGACGTGGATGCATAGGCACTCGGTATACCGAGTGCCGTTACCTTTGAAAGTGTGAAGTCGGATAAATCCGACTTCATGTGACAAGCCCGGCCATGACGGCAAAAATACGAAAATCGGTCCGCTTCGGCTCAGATTCCCGCGACTTTGGCCACGAGATCAGCCAGCCGCTCGGCGGCGTCGAGCCGACCTGCCCCCTTCGCGGCTGCGGCCATGGCGGCAAGGCGCGCGGGCTCGGCGGCGAAGGTGGAGATTTCGGAGGCCAGCCGGTCTGAGCTGAAATCGGTCTGCGGGATGCGGACCGCGCCGTCGACCGTGACCAGCACGCCGGCATTGGCGAATTGGTCCTGATCGATCGAGCCCGGCAATGGCACCAGGATCGAGGGCCGGCCGATCGCCGCGAGCTCGGCGACCGTGCCGGCGCCGGAGCGCGATATAACGAGATGGTTGGAAGCCAGCCGTGCAGGCAAATCGGTGAAGAACGGCGCCAGCTCCACCTCGATCTTGAGCCTTTCGTAGACCGCGCGCACGCGCGCCATGTCCTCGTCGCGCACCTGCTGGGTGAGGATCAGCCGGCTCCACAGCGCAGGCTCGAGCCGCTCGATCGCGCCCGGCACGATGTCGGCCATGATGCGCGCGCCTTGGCTGCCGCCGACGACGAGCAGGCGCAGCGGACCGTTCACCTCAGGCGCGGCATATGGCACGGCTGCCGCGGCGAGGACCGCGGGCCGCATCGGTGTGCCGACCGTCGTGGTCTTTCCTGAAAGGGCGGGATCGCGATCGAGCACGCCGGGCAATGACGTCGCGATGGCGCGTACGCGGCTCGACAGGAACCGGTTGGCGCGGCCGAGCACGGCATTGGCGTCGTGGATGATGCCGGGCACGCCGGCGAATTTGGCCGCGACCAGCGGCGGCAGCGTCGGATAGCCGCCAAAGCCGACGACGGCGACGGGCTTCAACCGCTTGATCAGCTTATAGGCAGCCAGCGTACCGGCGGCGAGCGTGAGGCCGGCATAGGCGAGCTGGAGCGGATTGCGGCCTCGCGCGGTTTCGCTCGCGACCACATCGATCATGTCCTTGGTGAACAGCCCGCTATAGCGCAGCGCGCGCTCATCCGTAACGAGGCGGACGCGAAAGCCGCGCCGGATCAATTCGACGCCGAGCGCCTCGGCCGGAAACAGATGGCCGCCGGTGCCGCCCGCGGCGAGAAGAATCAAGGGGGAGGTGTCCATAAGGGCCCTTTTACAGGGCCTCCGCCGTCATTGCGAGCGCAGCGAAGCAATCCAGTTTGTCCCCGCGGAGCAATTTTGAATTGCTTCGCTACGCTCGCAATGACGAAAAGTTACGCGTAACTGCGCATCGCCTCGGCATGGCCGCTGGCCTCGACCTCGGTGCGCGGGCGCAGCCGCGTCAGCGCCAGCATCATGCCGACGCCATAGGCAAGTGACACGATCGAGGAGCCGCCATAGGAGATGAACGGCAGCGTCATGCCCTTGGCGGGGATCAGCTGGAGGTTGACCGACATGTTGATCGCGGCCTGCACGCCGAACAGGATCGCGAGGCCCGAGGCCGCGAAGCGCGAAAACATGTCTTCATTGGCATAGGCGCGCGACAACGTGCGGATAACGACGAAGGCGAACAGCGCCAGCATCGCGAGGCACAGGATGATGCCGAACTCTTCGGCGGCGACCGCGAATACGAAGTCGGTATGACTGTCCGGCAGGCTGCGCTTGGCGATGCCCTCGCCCGGCCCGAGTCCGAACCAGCCGCCGTTGTAGAAGGCCTCCATGGCGGTATCGACCTGGAAGGTGTCGCCGGAGGCCGGGTTCATGAAGCGCTTGATGCGTCCCGCCACGTGCGGGACGAACAGATAAGCACTGAACAGGCCGGCCGCGCCGATACCTGCGAGGCCAAAGACCCAGATCATGCGCATGCCTGCGATGAAGAACAGCGAGCCCCACACCATCAGGATCAGCATGGTCTGGCCGAAGTCCGGCTCCATCACCAGCAGCGCCACCAGCATCAGGAGCAGCACCAGCGCCATCGTGGTGGCCGGCATCTCCGGCCGCTTGGTCGATTCCGCGAACAGCCAGGCGGCGATGACGACGAAGGACGGCTTTGCGATTTCGGAGGCCTGGATGTTGACACCGAGCAGCGTGATCCAGCGCCGCGAGCCCTTCACCTCAGGACCGATCGCAAGCGTCAGCACGATCAGGATGATGCTCGCGGCGAAGATGATCAGAGCGGAGCGGCGGATCGCGCGCGGCGACAGGAAGGAGACCCCGAGCAGCACCAGGCACGACGGGAGCAGGAACATCACGTGGCGGCTGAAGAAGTGGAAGGGATCGAGCCCGATCCGGGTCGCAACCGGCGGGCTTGCCGCGAGCGACAAGATCACCCCGGTCAGCATCAGCGCCAGGATGGCGCCCATCAGCGGCTTGTCGACGGTCCACCACCACTCGGAAAAGGGGGTGCGTTCTTCACGGGAGAGCATGGGCGGCCGCTTTCGGAGAGAGGTCCGTTCATTGGTCGCCGAGGTTGGTTACCGGGAGGTTAAGGACGTCAGTCAACTCGCGAAGAGTCTCGTGCCCCGGACGCAGCGCAGCGCGCTTGCGGTGCGCTGCAGGGCCGGAACCCATCTCTCCGATACTTTCCGTGCATCTTCCGTGTCCCGGCTCTGCGCAGCGTCACTTCGTGCCGCACGCGTCCGGGACACGAGAGACCTATTCGTAGCTGATCGTGACATCCCCGGCGCGTTCGTCGCGCTTGTAGAACTGGTCGGGCCCGGAAATGAAACCGATCCTGACCGCCCGCTCACTACTCCAGGCGACGACGGGATCGAGGTGCCCGCGCACGCTGAGAAAAGTCGGCGTGCTCTCAGGCGAAAACGTCCGGCCGCGCGCCACAATGCTGGCTTGCGTGCTGTCGGGTAGCGTCGCTCCGCACGACTTCCAGACCACGACGACCAGCTGGCTACCGTTTGGCGAGGCGAAAGCGCGCTGGCGAACGACGCGGCATGCGCCGAATTGGTGCATGACGTTGTCGATGAGGACGACGCCGAGGAAACCGATCGGAACAGCAAGCGCCGCGACAATTCCAATCCAGCGTCGCCGCGACATTCTCACACCACCGGCTTCACGCCCGGCAGCGCCTGCACCAGCTCGCGGAACTTGGTGCCGCGGATTTCGAAGTTGCGGTATTGGTCGAAGGAGGCGCAGGCTGGCGACAACAGCACGACCGCGTCGGTCAGGCCTGAGGCTTCCGCATCGCGGGCGGCGTGCTCGACGGCGACGTCCAGCGTCTGGCTGATCTCATGCGCCACCGTGCCGAGCGTTCCCGAAAACTCCTGCGCGGCCTCGCCGATCAGATAGGCCTTGCGGATGCGTGGAAAATAGCCGGTCAGGCCACTGATGCCGCCCGCCTTCGGCTTGCCGCCGGCGATCCAGAAGATGTCGGCAAAGGACGACAGCGCATGCGCGGTGGCGTCCGCGTTGGTGCCCTTGGAGTCGTTGACGAACAACACGTTGCCGCGGCGGCCGACCTGCTCCATGCGGTGAGCCAGGCCCGGAAAGCTGCGCAGGCCGTTCTGCAGCACATCGAGGCTGATGCCGATCGCGAGGGCGGCTGCGGCGGCGCAGGCCGCGTTCTGCGCGTTGTGTTGGCCGCGCAGCGAACCGATGCCGCCGAGCGCTGCGATATCGCTGCGGGCACCGCCCGAGGTGCGCACGATATTGCCGTGCTCGACGTGGAGACCCGACGCCAGCGGATTCTTGACGGAGATGCGCACGACGGTCTTGCCGGCGCGGTCGAGCCGGTCGGCGATGTCGCGGCAAAAACCGTCGTCGACGCCGACGATCGCGGTGCCGCCGTCCTGCACGCCGGCCACCAGGCGCTCCTTCACCGCGGCATAGTGCTCGATGGTACCGTGGCGATCGATGTGGTCCTCGCTGACGTTCAGCAGAATGCCGACGGAGGGATCCAGCGAAGGCGTGAGGTCGATCTGGTAGGACGACATCTCGATGACGTGGACGCGGCCCGTGCGCGGCGGCTCCAGCGACAGGATCGCGGTGCCGATATTGCCGCCCATCTGGGTATCGTAGCCCGCGACCTTGGTGAGATGCGCGATCAGCGCCGTCGTGGTCGATTTGCCGTTGGTGCCGGTGATGGCGACGAACGGCGCGTTCGGTGCGTGGCGGCGTCGCTCGCGGCAGAACAGCTCTATGTCGCCGATCACCTCGACGCCTGCCTCGCGCGCCTTCAGCACGCTCCAGTGCGGCGCCGGATGGGTGAGCGGCACGCCGGGCGCGAGCACGAGGGCAGCAAAATTCGCCCAGGACACATTGCGCAGATCGGCGGTGATGAAGCCGGCCTGTACGGCCTTGGCGACATTCTCGGCATTGTCGTCCGCCGCGATCACCTCGGCCCCACCGGCCTTCAGCGCGTGGCAGGAGGCAAGCCCCGAGCCGCCGAGGCCGAACACCGCGACGGTCTTGCCGGCAAAGGACGTGACCGGGATCATCGAGGGGATCACCGCAGCTTCAGCGTCGACAGGCCGGCGAGCGCCAGCATCACCGAGATGATCCAGAAGCGGATCACGATCTGCGGCTCGGTCCAGCCAAGCTGCTCGAAATGATGATGGATCGGCGCCATCCGGAAGATGCGCTTGCCGGTGAGCTTGAACGATACCACCTGCACGATGACGGAGACCGCCTCGAGCACGAACAGGCCGCCGATCACCGCGAGCACGATCTCGTGCTTCACCGCGACCGCGATGGCGCCCAGCATGCCGCCGAGCGCAAGCGAGCCGGTGTCGCCCATGAAGATCGAGGCCGGCGGCGCGTTGAACCAGAGGAAACCGAGGCCGGCGCCCAACAGCGCGCCGCAGAGCACCGCGAGCTCGCCGGTGCCGGCGACATATTTGATCTGCAGATATTCGGCGAACACCGCGTTGCCGGCGAGATAGGCGATCATCGCGAAGCTCGCGGTCGCGATCATCACGGGAACGATGGCAAGGCCGTCGAGACCGTCGGTGAGGTTCACCGCGTTGCCGGAGCCGACGATGACGAAGGCGCCGAAGATGACGAAGAACCAGCCGAAATGCAGCACGGTGTCCTTCAGGAAGGGAATCGTCAGCGCGGTCGATGCGGGATCGCGGTTCAACCGCACCAGCGCGTAGCACGCCACCAGCGCGATCGCCGCCTCGATCAGCAGGCGCAGCTTGCTGCCGAAGCCGGTCGTCGTCTGCTTGGTCACCTTGAGGTAGTCGTCATAGAAGCCGACGAAGCCGAAGCCGAGCGTCACCGCCAGCACGATCCAGACATAGGGATTGAGCGGATTGGCCCACAGCACCGTACCGACCGTGAGGCCGGACAGGATCATCAACCCGCCCATCGTGGGCGTGCCCTTCTTGGACAGATGCGATTGCGGACCGTCGGCCCGGATCGGCTGGCCCTTGCCCTGGCGGATGCGCAGATGATCGATGATCCAGGGCCCGAACAGGAACACGAACAGCGCGCCGGTGACGACGGCGCCACCGGTGCGGAAGGTGATGTAGCGGAACACGTTCAAGAAGGTGCGAACGGCACCGAGGCCCGTGAATGTGTTGGAAAGGTCGATCAGCCAGTAAAACATTCAGACGGGTCCTATCGCGCGACCTGGGAAACGACGGCAGCGCGCCGCAAAGGGTGGGATTCGGGAACGGCGCCTTCCAAGCAGTTTACGCCTTTGCCTGCAAGGCGGCCATCAGGCCCGGCACAAACTTGTTGACCCAGAACATCTTCTTGCTGCCCTTGACAACCACGACGTCGCCTGCCTTCAGCAGGTTCGCGACCTCACTCGGCTTCAGCGTGGCGGGATCGTCGTGCCAGCCGAGGCCCATGCCGGCCGGGAGCACGTCATAGAGATGGCGCATCAGAGGGCCGACGCAGTAGACGCCGTCGATCCCGTCGAGATGCTTGGCAAGGCCGGTGTGATAGTCCGGCGCATCATCGCCCAGCTCCAGCATGTCGCCGAGCACCGCAATGCGGCGGCCGCCGCTCATATGACGCGCCTGCAGGCTTTGCAGCGCAGCCGCTACGCTGGCCGGATTGCCGTTGAAACTGTCGTCGATCACGGTGATGCCGCCGACAGCCTGCTCGACCCCACGGCCGGTCATGATGCCGACCCGGTCGAGCTTGATTGCGAGCGTCGCCGGATCGAGATGGGCCGCACGGATCGCGGCGAGCGCCGCCAGCGCATTCTGCACGCGGTGCGGCGCCCCCGGCGTCAGGCTGAAGGCGATCTCTTTCTTGCCGATCATGGCCACGACCTGCCAGCTCTCGCCATGCGGCGCGTGCGCGACCTCGTGCACCTCGGCATGCTCGCCGAAGCGCACCACCTTGCCCTTCCATTCGGATGCCTTGAGCCCGGCGGGCAGCACCAGCACGCCATGCTCGGGCAGGCCGAGCGCGATCGACACCTTCTCGCGGCGGATGGCTTCGAGCGAGCCGAGCTTTTCCAGATGCACGGGTTGAACGTTGACGACGAGCGCGACGGTGGGCCTGGTCAATTCGCTGAGCCGCGCGATCTCGCCCTTCTGGTTCATGCCCATCTCGACGACCCAGAGGCTGGCATCCGGCCGCGCATTGCACAGCGTCAGCGGCACGCCCCAGAAATTGTTGAAGCTGGACGGGCTCGCATAGGCGTTTGGATAGGCCGCCAAAAATTCCTTGGTGCTGGTCTTGCCGGCGCTGCCGGTGAGCCCGATCACAGGCCCGTGGAAACGCGCGCGAGCGGCGCGGGCGAGGGCCCACAGGCCGTCGATGAGCGTGTCCTTGACGACGATCTGCGGAATCCGGATACCGGCGATCTCGTGCGGCACGATCATCGCGACCGCGCCCGAGGCTTCCGCCTTGTCCGCGAACTCCCAGCCGTCGCGCGCGCTGGCAAAGGCCGAGACGAAGCCGCCGCTCGGCGTGCCGCTCAGCGCCACGAACAGGCTGCCCGGCTTCACCAGCCGGCTGTCCTGGGTGACGAAATCGATCGGGGTGTCCGCGAATGATCCGTCCGCGCCCAGCGCGCGCGCCACTTCGGCAACCGTCCATATCGGCGCGCTCATGCAACCCCCGACGCTAATGCGGCGGCGACCGCCTCGTGATCACTGAAGGGCAGAACCTCGCCGCCGACGATCTGTCCGGTCTCGTGGCCCTTGCCGGCAACGAGCAATGCATCGCCTTCCTGCAACTCCTCGATCGCGGTTCGGATGGCCGCAGCACGGTCGCCGATCTCGCGGGCGCCCTTGGCGGTTGCGAGGATTTCGGCGCGAATGGCTTCGGGCTTCTCGCTGCGCGGATTGTCGTCGGTGATGATGACGCGATCGGCGTTCTCGGCCGCGATCTCGCCCATGATAGGGCGCTTGCCGGCATCGCGGTCGCCGCCGGCGCCGAACACGACGACAAGCTTTCGTTTCGCGTAGGGCCGCAGCGCCTGCAGTGCCTTCGCGAGCGCATCGGGCTTGTGCGCGTAGTCGACGAAGATCGGCGCGCCGTTGCGCTCGCCGACGCGCTCGAGCCGGCCCTTGGCGCCTTCAAGATGTTCGAGGCTGGCAAATACATCGGCGGCGTCGCTGCCGGTGCCGACCGCAAGGCCCGCCGACACCAGCGCGTTCTCGATCTGGAACTCGCCGACCAGCGGCAGTCGGATCGCATACCGCCTGCCGCAATGCTCGAGCTCAAGGACTTGTGAAAAACCTTCCACTGTGGCGCCGCCAAGACGGATGCCTGCGCCGGCCCCGTTGCCCTTGCGGCCGACCGCCATCACGCGCAGGCCGCGCGATGTCGCCGCCTCAATCGCCTCCGCCGAGCAATCATGATCGGCCGAGATCACCGCCGCGCCTCCGGGTTGGATCAGTTCGCGGAACAGACGAAGCTTTGCCGCAAGGTAATGCGCAACGGTCGGATGATAATCCATGTGGTCGCGCGAGAGATTGGTGAAGCCTCCGGCGGAGACTCGCACGCCGTCGAGGCGATATTGGTCGAGCCCGTGCGACGATGCTTCGAAGGCGAGATGCGTCACGCCGTCGCGCGCGATCTCGTCGATCTGCCGGTGCAGCGCGATCGGATCCGGCGTGGTCAGTGAGCCATAGACTGTCCGTTTGGGCGAGACGAGGCCGATGGTGCCGATGCTCGCGGAGGCATGGCCCAGCCGCTCCCATATCTGGCGCGCGAACGCCGCAACCGAGGTCTTGCCGCTGGTGCCGGTCACCGCGGCGATCGTCGCGGGCTGCGACGGGAAGAATCTCGCCGCGGCCAGCGCCAGCGCGCGGCGCGGATTGGCGACGGTGATGAACGGCACCTTGTTCGTCGCCGGCGCATGGTCACCCACGACAGCCACGGCGCCTGCGGCCACCGCGGCGTCGATGAAGCGCGCCCCGTCGGTCTTGCTGCCCGCAAGTGCGAAGAAGAGATCGCCGGCCTTGACCGCGCGGCTGTCGAGCGCAAGGCCAGTCGCCTCGAGCGCCGCAATGGCGGGCTCGATCGCGGCGTCATGGCCTAGGAGGTCGCGCAGCTTCATGGTCTTCCAGTGGCCTTACCGGAGAGCCGAATTTCGAGGGAAATCCCCGACTCAGCAGCGGCTGCGGCCCACCCGATTGATTACTGGGTTGTCCTGGATGCTGCAAGAATAAGGCGGTCCGCAGGCGGCAGGTCGAACCGCGGCTCGACGCCCAGAAGCGGCGCAATCCGCTCGATCACCTTGCCGCCGGTCGGCACCGCGTTCCAGCCGGACGTAATGAAACCGTGCGTTTCGGGGAGCGCCTGCGGCTCGTCCAGCATGATCAGGACGTGATATTTTGGATCGTCGCAGGGCAGAATCGCGGTGAACGAATTGAGCACGCGCTTCTTGGCGTAGCGGCCGTTAATGACCTTCTCGGACGTGCCTGTCTTGCCGCCGACGTAATAACCCTTGACGTCTGCGGTCTTGGCCGTACCGATCTCGGCGTTGAGCCGCATGAGATACCGCATCTTGTCGCTGGTGTCCGTTCTGACGACTCGCTTGGCCAATGCTGCGGCCTCTTCCGGCGTGCGCTTCATGAAGGTCGGCGGAATCAGATAGCCGCCGTTCACCAGGGCGTTGATGCCCATCACGGCCTGCAGCGGTGCCACAGACAGGCCCTGGCCGAACGCGGCGGTGACGGTGTTGAGCTCGCTCCAGCGCCGCGGGATCAGCGGCGCCGCGCTCTCCGGCAGCTCGGTGCGGAGACGGGTCAGCTGTCCCATCTTGGCGAGGAACGCCTTGTGCGCCTCGACGCCCTGCCCCAGCGCGATCCGCGCCGCGCCGATGTTGGACGAGTAGGTGAAGACTTCCTTGGTGTTGATGAAACGCCCGAGCGGATGGCTGTCGTGGATGGTGAACTTGCCGTAGTGCAGGTTTCCGCGCGCGTCCCACATCGTGTTCAGGTTGATCTTGCCGGAATCGAGCGCCATCGCCAGCGTGAACGCCTTGAACGTCGAGCCCATCTCGTAGACGCCGGTGGTCAGGCGGTTGATACGGTCGGGGTCGTGCGCTTCCTTCGGGTTGTTCGGATCGAAGTCCGGCAGCGAGACCATTGCGACGATTTCGCCGGTCTTCACGTTGGAGACGATGCCGGACGCGGCTTTGGCGTGGAACTTGTCCTTGGCCTTAAGCAATTCGTCGCGCAGCGCGTGCTCGACGCGCAGATCGACCGAGAGCTCGATCGGCTTTTGCAGCCGGTCTGTAGCAAAGCCCGCGCGGTGGAGATCGGCGAGACCTTGATTGTCGAGCCACTTCTCGATGCCGGCGATGCCCTGGTTGTCGATGTTGACGAGACCTATGAGGTGGGCAACTTCGTTGCCGGTCGGATAGACGCGCTTGTTCTCGCGCAGAAAGCCGATGCCGGGAATGCCGAGCTTGTGGATGGCCTGCTGTTGCTGCGCCGTGACCTCGCGCTTGAGCCAGACGAAGCCCTTGCGTGTCCTCAGGCGCTCGCGCACCTCGGCCTCATCGAGGTCGGGCACGGTTGCGGTGAGAAGCTCGATTGCCTCATCCTTGTCGATGATGCGGCGCGGCTCGCCGAACAGGCTCGCCGCCTTGACGTCGGTCGCAAGGATGGCGCCGTTGCGGTCGACGATGTCGGGCCGTGCTGTCGCCACCACCTCCTGCGCCGCGGCGCGGCGTGCGCCGTGGGCATCGGCGCCGATTGCAAACATCACGAGCCGGCCGCCGATCAGGGCGTAGACCGAAGCGAAAGCGAGCATGGCGAGACCCACGCGTGCGCGCGCCTTGGCGGCGCGATCGACGTTGCGCCCGTAGAGCAGGCTGCGGATCAGCCGCTGGCGCCAGGGTTCCGTAGGCTTGGCCGGAGTCGCAGTGCTCATTGCTTGTCCTCGGGCTGAGGCACGGAGCCCGTCACGTTGTCAGGATCGCTCGCGGCTTCGATGGTGTTGAGCATCGCCCCGATCGGGTCGGGCTCACCCGGCCTGAACATCCGCGGCGGACGCTCCGGCAGGTTCTTCAGTGAATCATATTGTGTGCCGGTGACCGGCTTGAGCTGCAGATGCCGGTCGGACAGGCCTTGCAGGCGAAGCGGCGCATCTAGCTTGGCCCATTCCGATCGCAGCGAAGCGATCGCGTCGCGCTGTTCGCGGATCTCCGCATGCAGCCGCAACACCTTCTCGGTGCGCGCCGTTGAGTCCATCTTGATCCGGTAGACATAGGCCGCCGCGAAGATCAGCGCGCCGATGACGAGGAGGTGGATGATGCGCATGCGCTAGCCTCCCCTCAACACGTCGGAGAGTCTCGGCCAGGACGATGGTTCGCCATCGTCATGCGCGGGCGCCGAGGTGCGCTCGGCCGCGCGAAGCTTTGCGGAACGCGCGCGCGGGTTATGCGCGACCTCGTCGTCGCCGGCGACCACGGGCCGCCGCGTGAGAAGCTGGAAGCTCGGCGGAATTTGAGCCACCTCCGGCAGATGCCGCGAGCCGCCACCGGTCTTCGAACGCTCGGAGAGGAAATTCTTGACGATGCGGTCTTCCAGCGAATGGAACGAGACCACGACGAGGCGGCCGCCGGGCTTGAGCACGCGCTCGGCAGCAGCAAGCGCGGTCTGAAGTTCGTCGAGCTCTTCGTTGACGAGAATGCGCAGGGCCTGGAACGTGCGCGTCGCCGGATGGATGTCGCCGGGCTTGGAGCGCACGATCCTGCCGATGAGATCAGCCAGCGCGCGTGTGGTCGTGAACGGCGTCTCCTGCCGGTCGGCCACGACGGCACGCGCGATGCGGCGCGACTGCCGTTCCTCGCCAAGCTGGTAGATGACGTCGGCGAGATCACCCTCGGAGGCCCGCGCGATCACGTCGGCGGCGGTCGGCCCCGTCTGCCCCATCCGCATGTCGAGCGGGCCGTCGAGGCGGAATGAGAAACCGCGGCCGGCCTGGTCGAGCTGCATCGAGGACACCCCGACATCCATCACGACGCCGTCCACGGCGTCCACGCCTTGCGCGGCGCAGACCGCGGCGAGATTGGAGAATCGGTCCTCGACCAGCGTCAGCCGGCCCGCGGAACGTTCGACCAGTTCGGCACCTGCGGCGATGGCAGTGTGGTCGCGGTCAATGGCGATGAGCCGGGTTCCCGGCATGTCGAGAATGGCGCGGCTGTAGCCGCCGGCGCCGAAGGTGGCATCGACATAGATACCGCCCTCGCGTGGGGCGAGGTGGTCGACGGCTTCGCGGCCGAGAACGGGGATATGCGGGGCCGAGCTCATGCACCAAGCCCTGTGACCCAAAGCCCGTCGGCGGGTCCTGACGTCCAAGCGAGATCGGGGACGAACAAGCCCATAACGCCTCGAATCATTCCACGTCGCGGCGGTTCCACGACAATGCCCCAATCCAACATGGTTACCGGGCCCGACTGTCCTGGGCGGCAAACCGAGTGTTCCCAGCGGAATTTGTCGGGCAGCCATGGGATTTCGAGCCAAAATACGCTTTGGCCGCCTCCGGACGCGGGTCGGCTCTTCATCCCTCAGTAACGACCCTTAGCGTTAAGAAAGCGTTGCTCGGCGGCTGACAAGTCGAAAAGCTGATGATGCGGTGATGCTTCATCCACACACATCGCGAAAATGCATCCGTTAACCGCGCCGCGCGATTGCGCACGATGGAGGGTAAAGGAATAGTAAAGAGAAGGGCTTGGCCCACTCTCCGTCCCACCCTGGTTTGTCTATGCCGCCGCCCGGTTCGTCCACACCGTCTGGTTCTGATTCGAAGCGTCAACGCGTCCTCCCGGTTCCCAAGGCCGCGGCGAGCATGAGGGCGTTCGAACCAGATTCCTCGATCGTGTCCGACATCATCCCCTCGCCGAACTATGGCGAACGCAACAAGGCGCGGCAGCCCGATATGATCGTGCTGCACTACACCGGCATGCCCGACGTCGAGGGCGCGCTGGCGCGGCTGTGCACCGCGGGGACCGAAGTCTCGGCGCATTATGTCGTGCTGGAAGACGGCCGCATCGTGCAATGCGTGTCGGAGGCCAAGCGCGCCTGGCACGCCGGCGTCTCGTCCTGGGCCGGCGAGGACGACATCAACTCCTGCTCGATCGGCGTCGAGATCATCAATCGCGGCCATGACTGGGGCTATCCGGAATATCCGCTGCGCCAGATCGCCGCCGTGATCGCACTGTGCCGCGGCATCATGCTTCGCCGCAAGGTGCCGGCCCACCGGGTGCTCGGCCATTCCGACGTCGCGCCCGCGCGCAAGAAGGACCCCGGCGAAAAGTTTCCGTGGCACTCGCTGGCCAATTCCGGCGTCGGTCACTGGGTGACGCCCGCCCCGATCGTGCGCGGCGAGACCCTGATGCTCGGCACCATCAGCGACGAGGTGCTGAGCCTGCAGCAGGCGCTCGCCAGATACGGCTACGGCGTGCCGCTGAATGGCAAATACGACGCCGCGACCATGGAAGTCGTTACCGCGTTCCAGCGACATTTCCGGCCGGCACGGCTGGATGGTGTCGCGGACCATTCGACGCTGTCGACATTGCAGGCGCTGCTGGCGAGCTTGCCGGCAGAGGGCACGGCTGTCGCGTCGAAGTGACGGCGATCGCTGCCCGGTCATTGCCTCGTCGCAAGTGCTCCTCGCAATGACGGAGTGTGTAGCCCCTACCCCATCTCCCTCACCCGCCGCGCATACAGCCGCCGCAACGGCTCCAGCTGGGTCGCCGCAGACGCTGCCTTATACGCCTCACGCGCTTCGTCCTTGCGCCCCATTCGCCGCAGCAGATCGGCGCGCACTGCGGGCAACAGCTCATAGCCGCGCAGCCCCCCTCGGGCGCTGATCGCATCGACGAGATCGAGCGCACGCGCCGGCCCGTCGACCATCGACACGGCAGCAGCGTGGTTGAGCTCGATCACCGCAGAGGGAGCGATGCGCAGCAACACCTCGTAGAGCCCGGCGATCTGCCGCCAGTCGGTCTGCGCAAAGCTCGGCGCACGCGCATGCAGCGCGGCGATTGCAGCCTGAACCGCGTAAGGCTGCGGCCGGCCGGGGACGCGCAACGCATCCTCGACCAGACGCAAGCCTTCCTCGATCTGCCCGCGATCCCACAGCGTGCGGTCCTGCTCCTCGAGCAATACGATATCGCCGGCTGCGGTCTCGCGTCCGGCGCGGCGTGCATCGTGCAGCAACATCAGGGCCAGCAAGCCCTTGATGCCGCCGCGATCCGGCATCAGCCGATCGAGCAAGCGGCCAAGCCGGATGGCCTCGACCGCAAGATCGGGCCGCATCAGATCCGCCCCCTCGGTCGCGACATAGCCCTCGGTGAACACTAGGTAGATCACCGCAAGCACGCCATCGAGCCGCGGCGCCAGCGCGTCGCGCTCGGGCACCTCGTAGGGGATGCCGGCGAGCCTGATCTTCTGCTTGGCGCGGACCAGGCGCTGCGCCATCGCTTCCTCGCCGACGAGAAAGGCGCGCGCGACCTGGGCCGTCGACAGTCCGCAGACCGTGCGCAGCGTCAGCGCGACCTGAACCTCAGTCGCGAAAGCGGGATGGCAACAGGTGAAGATCAGCCGCAGCATATCGTCGTCGAGCATTGCCGGCGGCGCGTCGATCGCTTGCGCGTTGAGTTCGATCTCATGCAGGAGCGCCAGCTGCTTGCTACGGAAGACGGCCTGGCGCCTGACGCGATCGATCGCCTTGTTCCTTGCGACATTGACCAGCCAGGCGCGCGGATTGTCGGGGACCTCGCACGCCGCCCAGCGTTCCAGCGCGACGGCAAAAGCATCCTGAAGCGCGTCCTCGGCCAGATCGAAATCGCCGACGAGGCGGATCAGCGTGGCCAGCGCCCGCGCCGCCTCGTCACGGAAGATCTTGTCGATCTCGGAAGGTGTCATGCGTCGATGCGCCGCCAGGCTTTACTTGTCGTAGACCCAGATCGGCCGCACCTCGATCGAACCGATCCTCGCGCTCGGAATCCGCGCCGCGATCTCGATCGCGGCGTTCAGATCCTTGGCCTCGATCAGATAGTAGCCACCGAGCTGCTCGCGGGTCTCCGCAAACGGCCCGTCGGTCGTGAGCGTCTTGCCGTCGCGCACACGCACGGTGGTCGCGGTCGTGGTCGGCTGCAAGCGATCGCCGGCCTTGAAATTACCGCTCTGGACGATGCCTTGTGTGAAGGTCTGGTATTCGGCCAGCATCTTCTGGCTGGTCGCCGCGTCGTTCTTCGCGTACTCGACCTCGTTCTGGTAGATCATGAGCAGATACTGCATCGCTTAACTCCCGTTGTTCGGCTGTGTCGCCGACATCCAGTCGAACGAGTTCGCCTCCAAACGACATCTTCAGGATAAATTATTCCGGCAAAGCGCGCGCGGCGATATCAGCTTGACGAAACCGTCACAAATGCCCATGCGTTACCAGTCAGTCGGCCGGACGGCTGCTCCGGCAACGGTCGAAAGGCCGCCGGGGAGGAAAGTCCGGGCTCCCTTGACATACGGTGCCGGATAACGTCCGGCGGGGGTGACCCCAGGGAAAGTGCCACAGAGAACGAACCGCTCCCTCCTCGGAGGAAGTAAGGGTGAAAAGGTGCGGTAAGAGCGCACCGCGGGTCCGGCAACGGAGCCGGCATGGCAAACCCCACCGGGAGCAAAACCGAATAGGGACGGCGTAGCGGGCTGTTCGCGCAAGCGATAACGCCGCGGGGCGATGTCAGGCCCGCCGTCCGGGTAGGTTGCTTGAGGCCACGTGCAAACATGGTCCCAGAGGAATGGCCGTCGCGTATCGTTCGTGCAAGCGGGCGGTGCCTTACAGAACCCGGCTTACAGGCCGGCTGATATTCTAAAGCGTTTTCGTGCGAAGCGGGTTTCCGGTTCGCGTCAAGACAACGCGTCTTGCTCAGCAAGCAACGAGGGGTTCGATGCCGACCGCATCGAACCCCTCACCATTTTCAGCAACGCTTCCACGTGACCGCGCCTCAGGCGGCGCGCGTGTCCGCTTTCACCAGCATGGGCGCAAGCTCGGTGCCCTCGCGCCGCAGCTTGCTCGCCTCGAAACCGTGCATGCCGATCTGCCATTGCAGGCCGACGATAGCGCCCTTGGTCGGCTGCAGCAGTCCGAGCGAGGCGAACAGCGTCACCGGCAGCCACACCGCCAGTTGCAGCCAGACCGCCGGCACATAGGCGGTCTCGACCGCGAGGATCGCCGGCACCACGAGATGACCAACCACGACAATTACGAGATAGGCCGGAAAGTCATCGGCGCGCTGGTGGAACAGCTCCTCGCCGCAATGGTCGCAAGAATGAGCCACCTTCAGGAACCGGCCGAACAGATGGCCTTCGCCGCAGTTCGGGCACTTGCCCAGGAAGCCGCGCCACATTGCCTTCGCCAGAGAGATCGAACCGGTTGCCATGACGGACCTTCCTTTTCACTGATCCATACAATAATATCCTGTATCCATACATTCAAAGGAAATGGGCCTACATTGCATGGATTGGACCCCGACAATCTCGGAGCTGTCAGGGCCCCGCTATCAGCGCATCGTCGAAGCTATGGAAGCCGACATCGGCGCCGGCCGGCTGGTGCGCGGCCAGCAATTGCCGACGCAGCGCGCGCTGGCCAAGGCGCTCGGCGTCGACCTCACCACGGTGACGCGCGCCTATACCGAGGCGCGGCGACGCGGCATCATGGAGGCGCGCGTCGGCCAGGGATCGTTCGTGTCGGAGACCAGCGCGCGCCGCGCGGTCGACCTGCCGCATCCGGTGACCATCGACCTGTCGATGAACGTGCCGCCGCATCCGCTGGAGGCGCAGCTCGACGAACGCATCATCGCCGGCATGGAGGCCCTGCGCGCGCAATCGGGCCTGACTGCCTTCCTCAATTACCAGCCGCCGGGCGGCAGTGCCCATGAGCGCGAGGTCGCGGCCCGCTGGATGCGCACCCGCGTCCCGCATGCACATGCCGACAGGCTCGTGATCTTTCCCGGGGCGCAGACCATCCTGTTCAACCTGCTCGCGCACATTGCTTGGCCCGGCGACGTCGTGCTGACCGAAGCCCTCACGTTTCCCGGCATCAAGGCTGCGGCTGCGCAGCTCGGCGTCAAACTCGTGAGCGTCGCCATGGACGACGGCGGCATCCTGCCCGATGCGCTGGCGAAAGCCTGCCGCACGCACAATCCGAAAGCCGTCTATCTCATTCCGACGCTGCACAATCCGACCACTTCGACGCTGTCGGCCGAGCGGCGCAACGCGATTGCAAGGATCGTCCGCGATGCCGACACGGTGCTGATCGAGGATGACGCCTACGGCCTGCTCGACCGTGCGGCCTCGCCGATCGCGAATCTCATTCCGGAGCGGACTTATCTCGCAACCACGCTGTCAAAATGCATCGCACCAGCGCTGCGCGTTGCCTATCTCGTGACGCCCGACAGCGCCGCGCAGCAGGACATGCGGACCTGCCTTCAGGCCACCGTGCAGATGCCGGCGCCGCTGATGGTCGCGCTGGTGACGCACTGGATCGAGACCGGCATCGCCGATCGCATCATCACGGCCATCCGCAATGAGGCCGTCGGCCGCCAGCAACTCGCCCAGCGCGCCTTGAAGGGTTTCCAGTTTCTGACAAAGCCCGCGGCGCATCATCTCTGGCTGCGGCTGCCCGAGAACCGCCCCGACGTCGCCGGCTATCTCTTGCGCAACGGCCTCGCGGTCGTCGCCGGTGATGCCTTCACTGTCGACGGAACGCCGCCGAACGCGGCACGCGTTTCACTCGGTGCCGCGCGCAACAGGGCCGAATTGACCGAAGCGCTGCGCATCCTGGTCGGCGCGCTGCACAGGCCCGCCGACACAAGGCAGATCGTTTAGCAAAACCTAATGATGACGGCGATGGCGCGGGCGGACGACGGGCGTCACACCTGATGGATAGGCCGCATAGGCCTCGCTCGGCGCCACTGTCTCACCACGGGCCGCGCGCGCCGCCGGCGTGAGCTGGCCGCCATTGAGCACGTCGCGATCGGGATGGGCGGCCTGATAGGCCGCAGGCTCGGAAAACTGCGCCTGCGCCACGGTCGGCGTCAAGGAAGCCGCTGACAGCAGCGCGGCCGCAAGGGCAATCGTCGTACGGGTCATCGTCGTTCTCCGTCCTCTGGTTCCGGACAAGCGAGCGCATCAAATGGCGCTGGCATGCCGCTGGATTGAAGTATGGCCATCATGTAGGCGCGTCTTCCGCGAACGCCCGACCCCCGCCATCACGCTTGCGTGCGGTTTTGAAATTGACCCCCATGGCCGAAGCCGTGCTATGCGGGCAGTGGCGATCAACCGTTCGGGATCGCCCATTGCGACAAGGACCAACTGGTTGGGAACGCTCACTTACGCGCTGCTGCTGTTCGGCGCATTGGCCGGCGGCTTCGTCTCGGGCCTCGCCGGATTCGGCACGGCGCTGATGGCGCTTGGGATCTGGCTCTACGTGCTGCCGCCCTCGCTCGCGGTGCCGCTGGTGCTGATCTGCTCGGTGATCGCGCAGACCTCGACGCTGCCGTCGATGTGGAAGAGTTTTGACCTTTCGCTGGTATGGCCGTTCCTGATTGGGGGATTGATCGGCGTGCCGCTCGGCACCATGCTGATCGCCTCCGCCGATCCAAAAGTGTTCAAGCTGAGCGTCGGCATTTTAATCCTGGTTTTTTCGAGCGCGCTCTATCTGAACAAGAGGCCGCTTGCGATCAAGTTCGGCGGCCGCCTTGCCGACGGTGCGATCGGCTTTGCTGGCGGTATTCTCGGCGGCCTTGCCGGATTGTCCGGTCCGCTGCCGATCATCTGGGCCAACATCCGCGGCTGGAACAAGCATGAGCGGCGCGGCATCTTCCAGCTCTTCAATTTCACCGTGCTCGCGGCCGCGTTGGTGATGCAGACCGTGTCCGGGATCGTGGAGCTCAAGGTGATCTGGCTCGCAGCCGTCGCCTTTCCGGGCACGCTGATCGGCACCTGGACGGGCGCGCGCGTTTATCACGCGCTGAACGACAAGCATTTTGGCGACGTCGTGCTCGGCCTGCTGTTCCTCTCCGGCCTCACTCTCGTCTGGAACAGTCTCGGCGCGCTCTAGCTCTTACGCGCTCCTGAAAGCGCCATGCCTCCGGCGACACCGACGCCGAGTACATAGATCCAGCCGGGCGTGAAATCGAACAAATGAGTGTTGAGCAGCGAAGTCAGCATGTTCTGCACCACGACCAGCAGGCCGATCCAGCAGGCCAGCCCCTCACCGCGAAACATCGACAGGTGCGCAAACCAGAGCGCATAGAGGATCAGGACACCGATGACGCCCCACTGCACAGCCACGCTCAGGGTCTGATTGTGCGGATTGCCGACGATTTCGCCGCGCAGCGGATCATCGCGCGCATCGACGGCCGCCTTGGCGAACAGGCTGCGGATCGCGCCGGTGCCGTGACCGACCAACGGTGCCTCGGCGATAAATCCCAGGGACTTTCGCCAATATTCCAGCCGTGACCCCATGCCGCTGACCTGGCCATCCTTCACGCTCGCCTCGTAATCCGCCTGAAACTTCGCAACCGTCGTGCGCAGATGCGGCGACACGCCAAAAAGCAGCATGGCCGCCAGCGCCATCGCGCCTGCCGCGAGCAGCGCCGCGCGCCGGCGCAGATACAGGAACGCGAACACCACCACCAGGATCGGCAGCGTGACCAGCGCCGTGCGCGACACCACGACGAAGATCATGTTGGCGAGAAACCCGATCGCAAGTGCCGCGAACAGCGTCGCGATGCCGGTGCGGCGTTGTCGCAGCAGCGCCACGATCGGATAGATCAGCGCGATGGCACAGAGCGCGAATTCCTGGCTCTGGTCGATGTAGTTGCGCACCGCGATCCCGCTTTCGACCCTGTAGGGCCCGCGCGACAGATAGAGCTTCAGCGAGAGCGCGGGGTCGATGGCGACGGCGAAGGAATAGAGCATCAACGCCGCGCAGGACGCGAGGAAGGCGAAGAACACCCAATGGCCGTACGGCCACCGCTCGAACTGGTAGATCAGGAGCGGAATGACCAGCAGCTTCGCCGACGGCCCGATCGCGTGGATCCGGTCCGGCCATGGCGCATCCGACCAGAGCGTGCCGACGGCGGCGAGCGTGACCAGCGCTATCGGCAGCAGGCAGACCGGGCGAAGCAGAGAGCGGGGAAACGCGCGCAGATCGAGGAAGGCGAAGGCGATCAGCCAGGGTATGAGCGCGAAAATCAGCCCGGTCGTGGTCCACGGCAGCAGCAGCGCGATCAGCGCGACGAAGCGGGCCGGCGTGCGATAGCGCGCCGCCCAGATCGCGGAGAGCCATGACGCCGCCTGCGGCTCGTTCGTCACTCCGGTCATCGGCCCTTTGCAGCCAGCTTCCCCACTGCCCGGCAAATTAGCCGGAGCAGCCGGGATGGGACAAGCTACCGTTACGCAGGCTCGCGGGCGAGAGACGCAATGGGTTCAGCACTCTCTTGCTCTGGCAGGTTCTCCTTCGGCGCCGAAGTCAGGCGCTTCCTGAACTCGCGGCGCAGCAGCCACAGGCTCAAGCCCGCCTGCAACATTGTCGCCGCGATTGACAAATACCAGACGTACTCCATGCGAAAGCCCGGCCGCGTCGAGAGCCAGATCGCCGGCAGCGAGTAGGTGAACACCCGCGTCGCCGAGCTCAAGAGCACCGGCCTGGTGTTGCCGAGGGCCTGGAACATGCTGGAGCAGGTGAAGATCAGCCCCTGCGCCACCATGTTGAACGAGATGATCCGCAGAAACAAATAGGCGATCTCCATCGTCTCGCGGTCGTTCGAGAAACCGGCGAGCAGCAGCTCCGGCTTGACCTGCGCAAGCGTCATGAAGCCGGCCATCACGATCGTGACGATCAAAGCGGCCTTGACGAAGGTCTCCCGCACGCGCGCAGCGTTGGCTGCGCCGACGTTCTGGCCGGCGATCGGCCCGGCCGCCAGCCCGACCGCCAAGGCCGGCATGTTGATCAGGCCGAGCACGCGCTGCCCGATGCCGAAGCCGGCCTGCGCCGCCGGGCCGAAATCACGCAGCACGTAATAGACCACCGCCATGAAGATGAACATCATCGCGAACTCGCCGCCGGCGGGCAGGCCAACGTTGAGAATGCGTTTCAAATGGTGCGGCTGGGGACGCCATTGCGCGGGATTGAAGGCGACATAGCGCTCGACCTTGCGGAAATACGCCAGCAGCATCAGAGCGCCGATGGCGACCGCGATCGAACTCGCCAGTCCGGCACCGGCGACGCCGAGCGCGTAGCCGGTGCCCCAGCCCGAGATCAGCACCGGCGCCAGCGCGATGTTGATGACGACCGCGACCACCCGCACCAGCATGGCGGGGCGCACGATGCCGGTCGCGCGAAGCCCGGACGCAATCACTTGCATGGCAAACTCCAGAGCGAGCGCCGGCATGAACCACAGCAGGTAAACCGTCCCCGCCTCGACCGTGGCCTGATCCGCGGCAATCGAACGCATATAGGGGCGCGACAGCACCGCTCCCGCAACCAGCGTCGCCAGGCCGAACAGCACCGACAGCGCGATGGCCTGGTTGAAGATCAGATTGGCGTCCGCCCGATCCTTGCGTCCCACGGCATGCGCCATCAGCGCGACCGTGCCGACGCCGAGCACCTGCATCAGCCCGTTGACGAGAAAGCCGGCGTTGCCAGCCGCAGCGACACCCGCAACGGCGGCATCGCCCAATCCCGACACGAAATACAGATCGACCAGCTGGCAGATCATGATCGAGACCATCCCGGCCATGATGGGCGGCGTCATGACGAGGATATGTCTCACGATGGAGCCGTTCGTCAGGTCTTTCATCTCATTCCATCCTTGACGCATGCATTGACGCATGCTTGGCGCATCATGGGCGACGTGGCTGCGGGAGTTTGGTCCCGCAGCCGCCCGCCTCACTCCGCCGCTGCGGCGTGCCCGAGCTCCACCACCTGGCGCTCGAACAAGCCGCGATAGATGCCTCCCGGCTTGCCCGCGAGCGTGGCATGAGTGCCCTGCTCGACGATCTCGCCGCGGTCGAACACCAGGATGCGATCGAGGCTGCGCACCGTCGACAGCCGGTGCGCAATCACGATCGAGGTGCGGCCCTTCATCAGCCGCTCCATCGCCTGCTGAATCAGCGCCTCCGATTCCGAATCGAGGCTCGAGGTCGCTTCGTCCAGGATCAGCACCGGCGCGTCCGCGAGGAAGGCGCGCGCCAGCGCCACGCGCTGCCGTTCGCCGCCCGACAGTTTCACGCCGCGCTCGCCGACCAGCGTGCCGTAACCCTTCGGCAGGCGCAGGATGAAGTCGTGCGCGTTGGCCAGCCGTGCCGCCTGCTCGATCGCCTCGAGGCTGGCGCCGGGACGGCCATAGGCGATGTTCTCGGCGAGCGAACGGTGGAACAGGATCGGGTCCTGCTGCACGATCGCGATCTGGCTGCGCAGCGATTGCTGAGTGGCCAATGCGATGTCCTGCCCGTCGATCAGCACGCGACCGCCGGTGACGTCATAGAGCCGCTGCACCAGCTTGACGAAGGTGGTCTTGCCGGAGCCGGAGCGGCCGACCAGGCCGACACGTTCACCGGCCAGGATCGTCACCGAGAGCCCTTCATAAAGCGGCGCGCGATGGCCGCCATAGTGGAACGTCACATCCTCGAACACGATCTCGCCGCCCTCGATCGCGATCGGCTGCGCACCGGCCGCATCGGCGATGCCGATCGGCTCGGCATGGATCGCCACCAGCTCGTCCATGTCGTTGACCGAACGCTGGAGGTTGTTGATGTGCATGCCGACGTCTCGCAAATAGGCGTGGATGATGTAGTAGCTCGTCAGCACGTAAGTAACGTCGCCGGGCGAGGCGTGCCCGTACATCCACAACAGCACCGAGCCGCCGATGACTGACGCGCGCAGGCACAGCAGCAGTGTCAGCTGCGCCATGGCGGTGTAGTTGTAACGCAACCAAGTCCGCCGCACCCGCACGCGCCAGCGACTTACGACACGCGCCAGCCGCGCATCCTCGCGCAACTCGGCGCCAAAGGATTTCACAACCGGATTGCACGTAAGAGCGTCCGCCAGCGTACCGCCGACCTTGGTATCCCATGCATTGGAAACGCGGGCAGCCGGCGCGATGTAGCGCGTCGAGAACACGACGGTGATGGTGACGTAGAAGATCGCGCCGAGCGCGATGACGGCACCCAACGAGACCCAATGCAATCCGATCAGGATCACCGACCCGATCAACACCAGAAGCGACGGCGCGAGCGCCATCAGGATGGTGTCGTTGAGCAGGTCGAGCGCCCACATGCCGCGCGTGATCTTGCGCACGGTGGAGCCGGCGAAGGCGTTGGCGTGCCAGTCGGTGGAGAAGCGCTGCACGCGCTCAAAGGCTTCCTGGGCGACCTCGGACATGATCTTGAGCGTGAACGGCACGATCGCCTGAAGCCCTGTCAGCCGCAGCACCACGGAGGCTGCGCCAAGCGCCACGATGGCGCCGAAAGCCATCAGCGCCGCATGCCGCGCATCGGGATCGGACGGGCCGCGCGTCAGCGCATCGACCAGCCGGCCCGAGAATACGGGCATGAAGAGGTCGGCGATGGTGGCACCCAGCAAGCCGCCGGCCACGATCAGGCCCCGTCCCGGTTGCTTCAGCCAGTGCCGGAACACGAAGGGCAGCACCAGGCGGATCGCCGCGGGCTTATTGGACGAAATGGTCATGACATCATCCGGCCGCTTGGCGGGCCGGCTCCATCGATGGACGCAGAGCGGCCGCGAGGGCCGAAACGGCGTCACCTGAAGTTAATTTGACTTCGGAAGAAAAAACGATCGGAACGCGTGGTCTGAACCCGGGTCCAATCGAAGCTGGCGGAAGAGGCCTCTAGCAGGCCGCGTACATCCCGAACCAGGCGATCATCGAGCGCGGGCGTGCGATCTGCGAATGCGACGAAATCATGCAAATCTCTCCCCGGTTCGAATGAATGAGGCGCGCTTTATAGATGTGCGTTTTGCGGTTTGCAACGGGGCCCGCGCGAAATCACGGATGAGTGTTGCAATTTGGTCGGCGGGCGCGATGTTGCAGCGACGCCGTCGCCTCAATTTTTGCTGTCATGCCGCGGCTTGTCGGGGCAACAGTACGCCGCGGCGTCCCGGCTCGTCATCACGGTCTCGGCGTACTGGGTCGCCCGGTCAAGCCGGCCCGCCTAATGCGCGTCGCCGCCGCCGGTCAGCGAGGCAGGCTTGTTCAGCAACGTCACCAGCAGGCTGAGGCCGAGATAGAACAGCGTCAGCAGGAAGAAGGCGTCGCCGAAGCTCATCACCACGGCCTGGCGGTGCACGAGCTGGGAGAGCTGCTTCATCGCCATCAGCGTTGAATCGCCGAGCCCCTGGAATTTCTGCATGAACATGGTCAGGGTTTCGGTCGCGGTCGCATTGCCCCAGGTCACGCGCTCCTGGAGGCGGGTGATGTGCAGATCGGTGCGGTCGTTCAGCACGGTGTTGATGACCGCGAGCCCGACCGCGCCGCCGAGGTTGCGCATCAGGTTGAACAGGCCCGAGGCGTTCTTGACGCGCTCCGGCGCCAGCGTACCGAGTGCGATGTTGTTGGTCGGCACCATCGCGAACATCATGCCGATGCCGCGCAGGATCTGCGGCACCAGCAGCTCGTAGAAATCGTAGTCGCGGGTGATCCAGGTCATCTGATAGGAGCCGATCGCGAACACGATGAGGCCGAATGCGATCATGTAGCGCATGTCGAGCTTCGTCATGAGCCGTCCGACCAGCGGCGCGACCAGGAACATGGTGATGCCGGAGACGAACATGGTCTCGCCGATCATCAGCGCGCTGTAGCCGCGCACCTCGGCGAGATAGCGCGGATAGATGTAGGTCAGGCCATAGAGGCCGATGCCGATGCAGAACTGCAGCAGGCAGCCAATCGCGAAATTGCGATCCGAGAAGGTGCGCAGATTGACGATCGGCTCAGCCGCCGTGAAGACGCGCCAGAAGAAGGCGATTGCCGAGATGGCGCAGATCCAGGCGCAGATCGCGACCGACGTGTCCTGCATCCATTCATATTGCGGGCCTTCCTCCAGCACGTATTCCAGGGTGCCGAGAAAACCTGCCATGAACAAGAGGCCCCACCAGTCGAAGCGGTCGAGCAGCTCGAAATGCGGCTCGTCGAAATCGACCAGCGCCAGCACGCCGATGGTGATGCCGATGCCGGGCACGACGTTGATGAAGAACAGCCAGTTCCACGACATCAGATCGGTGATGTAGCCGCCGACCGTCGGCCCGATCGTGGGTGCGAGGGTTGCGACCAGTCCGATGATGGGACCGACGATGTGGAATTTCGAACGCGGAAACACGGTATAGGCCGAGGCGAACACCGTCGGGATCATGCCCGCGCCCAGAAATCCCTGCAGTGCACGCCAGAGGATCATCTCCTCGATGGTGGTGGCGAAGCCGCAGAGCAGGCTCGAGGCGGTGAAGCCGGCCGCCGAGATCGCGAACAACAGCCGCGTGCCGAAGGCGCGTGACAGGAATCCCGACAGCGGGATCGCAATCACCTCGGCGATCAGATAGGCGGTCTGGACCCAGGAGACTTCGCTGGAGCTCGCCGACAGGCCCGCCTGGATCTCGCTGAGGGAAGCAGAGACGATCTGAATGTCCAGGATCGACATGAACATCCCGAACACCATGATGATGAACGCGAACAGCCGCTTCGGCGCGATGCGCTCCGAATCTTGGGCCGCCATCAGGGCAGGTGAAGCAGTCGTGGCGTTCGCCATAGTCGTCCGACCTCGCAGCGCAGGGAGCGCGATTTACTGCGGATGGATCGCGGTGGGATCGTCGAGGTCGACCTCGCTGTCGGCGTCGGCCGCGCCCTTGTTGGTGTCGACGGTCGCATAGACCGACATGCCGGCACGAAGCAGGTTCTGCTTCGCCACCGACTTCGGCACGCGGATGCGGACGGGCACGCGCTGCACGATCTTGGTGAAATTGCCGGTGGCGTTGTCGGGCGGCAGCAGCGTAAACACCGAGCCCGCGCCCGCCGCGATGCTGTCGACGACACCATTGAACTTGCGCATGCCGTAGGCATCGACCTTGATCGTCACCGGCTGACCGGGACGGATGCGCCGGAGCTGCGTTTCCTTGAAATTGGCGTCGATATAGACGTTGTCGAGCGGCACGACATTGCCGAGACGCTGCCCGACCGCGACGAAGTCGCCGGCACTGACCAGACGGTTCGAGAACGTGCCGTCGACCGGTGCGCGTACCGCGGTGAAGCTGAGGTCGCGCTCGGCCTTGGCGAGCGTGGTCTTGAGCTCGGCGAGCTGGGCCTGCGCTTCGGCCTGCTGCGCCTTGGCGACATCGACATTGCTGATTGCAACGTCGTAGGCGGCCTGCGCGGCCTTGACCGCAGCGGCGCCCTGGTCGCGTCCGGCTTCCGAGCTCTCGAAAGTGGCGCGCGAGGCAAAGCCCTTGTTGCTCAGTGCCTGCTGGCGCTCGTAATCGAGATCGGCGCGCTTGAGGCCCGCCTGGGCCGAAACAAGCTGCGCCTTGGCCTGCGCCACCTGGCTGTCGAGCGCGGCGACCTGTCGGCCGATGCGATCGATTGTGGCCTGCTGGGTTGCGATCCTGGTCGCGGCGGCATCGACCGCGATCTTGTAGTCGCCGTCGTCGATGCGGAAGACGATGTCGCCGGCGCGCACGGTGGTGTTGTCGCCCGCGAGGATCGAGGCGATGTGGCCGGCAACGCGCGCCCCCAGCATGGTGTTGTTGGCGCGGACATAGGCGTCGTCGGTGGAAATGTAGAAGCGACCGACCAGCGTGTAGTAGCCGGCATAGCTCGCGGCGGCGAGCGCCAGCACGAGGCCAACGCCCATCAGGACGAATTTGCGTTTGCCGGATTTGGGAGCGCCGGCGGCCGGTGCGTTGGGCGCTGGTGCGGCCGGCTTGTCGGTCACGGGTTTCTCCGGCGCCTCGGCGGTGCGGCGCTTGGCTTCCTCGGCCGATTGAGAGCGCAATTGCTCGGCAAGGGGCACAGCGTTCTCGATCGCGGCACCACCGTCCGCGTGATCCTCCACCGTTTCGTGGCGAAGGACGCGCGCAGCCTGGTCTCTCGATACGGCCATAAAGGCCTCCCCAAAAATAGCGCGAGCAAGGAGAGGCCGGCCTGCGGCCCGATCCTTCTCGCCAATTCAAATATCATTGACCGAACGGTTCGGTCAATATACATAATTTCTCGGCCGGACCCTACTGGCGAGAATCCTTTATTCGGGTTTCATGGCCGCCGAACCGACCCCGAAACCTTCCGAGACCCTGAACCAATGGTTGTAGCCGACCGCGATCATCTCCACGTCATCCAGGAGGAGGACGGCTCCAAGCGTCGCCAGATCCTGGACGGCGCCCGCAAGGTATTCATGGATCTCGGTTTCGACGGCGCCAGCATGGGCGAGATCGCGCGCGCGGCGCAGGTCTCCAAGGGCACGCTCTACGTCTACTTCGCCGACAAATGCGCGCTGTTCGAAGCCATCCTCGAGCAGGAAGCGCTCCAGCACGGCCAGGTCGTGTTCAATTTCGATCCCGCGCGCGATGCCGAGACCACGCTGAAGGAGTTCGGCCTCGCCTACATCCATCTGCTCTGCCGGCCCGGCGGCGGATCGGCGATCCGCACCGTGATGGCGATCGCCGAACGCATGCCGGATGTCGGTCGCCGCTACTATGCGCGCGTGCTCGACAAAAGCATCAACCGTCTCTCCGCCTATCTGCAGGCCCGCGTTGGCTCTGGCGATCTTGAGATCGACGATTGCGACCTTGCCGCCTCGCAGTTCATGGAACTGTGCAAGGCGTCCCTCTTCCTGCCGTTCGTCTTCCAGGCCGCGCCCGCGCCGTCGGAGGAGCGAATGACCGAGGTGGTCAACAGCGCGACGCGGATGTTCCTGGCAGCATATCGGGCGAAGTAGCTGCGCGTTGCGCGGACGGGCGGGGCCGCACTATATTTGCGGCCATGTCCCGTGACCTCCGCCCGCCCGTCGATATCCTCCACTACGAAATCGTTCAGGAGCAGGCCTCGGCGCTTGGACGGATGGGCCACGCACTCGAACAGGCACTCACGCGCCTGCGCGAGTTCGATGCCGCCCACGAGCTCTCGGAGCTGCCGACCTCGAAGCAGACGGCGAGGCGCAAGCTGGTGATGGAGGCCGGCCAGGCGCTCTGGATGCTCGTGGTGCAGCGGGAGGCGTCCGGCTTGCGCGACAGCCGCCATATCATGCGCACCTACAACGTCCCGGGCGAAGTGCAGCGGTGCATGGGGCTGGCGCCGGCGATGTCCGGATCGAAAATGAAAGAGGAGAGTTCGCGCTAGTCGATCGCCTGCCTCCTCAGCGCCGCGAGATCATTGACCACCATCTTGGTTGGACCGGTCGAGATGATCCCGTCATCCTGAAGGCGATTGAGGATCAGGCTGATCGACTGCCGCGTCGCGCCGATCATGCGCGCGAGGTTGGCCTGCGTGATACGGCCGAGCGAGATCGGGCCGCTCTCATCCTGTGCCGCGTTCTCGCACAGTTTCACCAGCAGCAGCACCAGCCGTTCCGCAGCCTTCTGCCCGGCCAGCGTCTGCGCCAGCATCGAATAGGTTTCGCCTTTGAAACCGAGGCACTCGATCAGCGCAACCGCAAAGGACGGGGACTGCGCGATCAGCCGGCGGATCGCATTCTGGTCGAGATGCAGCGCTTCGACGCGGCCGAGCGCACGCGCCGACCAGCTATGACGGTGATCACCCAGGATGTAGGGGGCGCCGACGAAGTCGCCGCCCTCCCAGGTCGCCAGCATCAGCTCCCGGCCCTGCGTGCCGGCATGGGTGCTTTCGACGATGCCGGCGAGAATGACATGGATGCCGTTCGCCGGCTCGCCCTCCCGCAGGAGATATTCGCGGTTCTGGTAGGTGGCCAGCCTGCCGGTGTGCATCACCAGGTCGAGATCGGGCTTATCCAACGCCTTCAGCACGTAACGTCCAGCCCCGGCCTTTCGCAGCTCGGCGCACGGCTCGCCTGGATCGGCCACCTCATGCGCATGACCGCGCTCCACCATCGGTCTCCCCTCGAGTGACGGCTCGAAGGCTAGGAGGTCCCGGATCGGATTGCAACGCGGCGCAAGTGCTCATGGCTCGGGCGCTGCCTCCATGAACGTGCAGGCGAGGTCTGCGAGCAAACGCTCCCGACCGGCCGGTGCCAGGAACGTCACGCCGTAGGGAACATCGGCCGCGGTGATCCCGTTCGGGACTGCGATCGCAGCGAGGCCGAGCGGATTGGCATAGTTGGTGTAGTAGCCGTTGTTGAAGTTGGCAGTCAGCGGATCACGCGTGACGTCGGCTATGCTCAGCACGGTGCCGACAGTCGGCACCACCAGCGCATCGTGCACGGTCCAGAAATCGCGGAGGCCACGCTGGGCGTCCTTGACGGCGTAGAACGCGCGATAGGCGTCAGCCGCGGAGAATTTCCGGCTGCCGAGCACGAGATCGCGTACGATCTTGACGCCGGCATCGGGATGGGCGTCGAGAAACGCGCCAACCGAGACATCCCGCTCGGCGAGAAACGGGCCGAAGAACATCAGATCGTTGATCGAGCTGAACGGGGAGAAATCGACCGGATCAACGGGCAGATCGAGCCGTCGCAGCCTGCGCAGCGCGTCGCCGAACAGCTTTTCGGTCTCCGCATTGCCGAAGAATTTGAGCTGGTCGGATCGTGGCGTTGCGAGTTTGAACGGCCTGGACGGAGGCGTCTGCTCCGCCCAGCCGGGAAATTCCGCAGGTGAAAAGGAATCCGCGGGATCGCGCCGTGCAAGCACACGATAGACGTTGTAGCCGTCGCCAGGCTCGCGTGTGTAGAGCGAGATGGTGTCGAAGCTCCGGCACGCATAGACCATGCCGCGTTGGCTGAACGCCCCCGGCGACGGCTTGAAACCGGTTACGCCACAATAGGACGCAGGCACCCTGCCCGACCCGCCGGTGTCGGTGCCGAACGCGAAGGACGACGTGCCGGTTGCGACCGACACCGCCGCACCCGAGCTGGAGCCGCCAGGAATGTAGTCCGGATTGTGGGGATTGCGTGCAACGCCATAAGGCGAACGGACACCGACGAGCCCGGTCGCAAACTGGTCCATGTTGGTCTTGCCGACATAGATCGCACCAGCCGCGATGGCGTCAGCCACCACCGGACTCGTCTCTTTCGCCACATACGCGAATTCCGGGCAGGCGGACGTGGTTTGCTCGCCGGCGACATCGATGCAATCCTTGACCGAAAACACGAGTCCATAGAGCGGCAGCCTGTCCATCTCGCCAAGGCGCGCATCGAGCGCGCGCGCAGTGGCCATGACGCTCTCCGGTTCTGCCGTCGATATCCAGACGCCGCTCTGGTCGGCATCGGCCAGGCGCGACAGCACATGCGCGGCGACGTCGGACGGCTTGAGCGCACCGCGGCGATAGTCTGCGCGGAGATGACGAGGCGAAATATCCATATCGGTTACGTGCTCATGAACAGAACGTGCCGGCGGGACAAGCCCCGCCGGCAGCCGACCTCTCAGCGGCCGACCACCTTCTCGAGATAGGCCGGCTGGATGAAGGCTTCGAAGTCGGCGCGCGGCAGCAACTTCGGAAGACGCTCCTGCTTCGCCAGAAAGTCGGCAGTGGAAACCAGCGTGTCGACGAACTTGCCCTTCTTCGCGGTCGTGCCGAGATACTCCTCGGTGAGCTGCTTGTTGCAGGGGACCATGCCGGTGCCCTTCATCATCCGCGTCGCATCGGGAAGCGGCAGCGACAGCTCCTCGGCGATGATCTCGGCGGTCTTCTCCGGGTTCTTCAGCCAGAAATCGATTCCCTCGCATTCGGCCTTGATGAACTTCTCGACATAGGACGGATATTTCTCCGCGAAGGCGTTCATGACCACGCCGATGTCCCAGGTCGGATAGCCGCGCTTGGTCATCTCGCCCGAAGTGATGAGGATCTTGCCGCCGTTCTTGACGGCCTTGTCGAGGTTCGGCTCCCAGAACCAGGCGGCATCGATGTCGCCGCGAAGCCAGGCGGCCGCGATGTCCGACGGCGCGAGATCGATGATCTTCATCGAGGCGGGATCGACACCCTCGTCCTTCAATGCCTGCAAGAGCAAGTAATGTGTCGTCGAGCCGAACGGCGCGGCAACCGTCTTGCCTTTGAGGTCCTTGAGCGAGGAGATGTTCTTGTCGGTGCGCACCACCAACGACTCGACATAGTCGAGCAGATTGATCACCAGAATGCCCTTGATCGGCAGCGCCCGGGTCGCGCCGATCGCCGTCGGGGGATTGCCGAGGCCGCCGAAATCGACGTCGTTGCCGGCGATCGCCCGCAGCATGTCGCCGCCGCCGCCGACCTTGACGTACTTGATGTCGACACCTGGCATTTCCTTGGCGAGCAGGCCGAGATGTTTGGTCACGAGCTGCGCGTTCACCAGGTTGAGATAGCCAACGGTCACCTTGGCCGGCTTGTCCTCGGCGCGAGCGGGCGCCGTGAACGCAAAGGCAGCGAGTGCAAGCGTGGCAAGTTTCTTCATCATAGAGGTCTCTCCTCGATCGGGATTAGGTTCGGGACCAGGGCATCAAGAGTTTCGCGATGCTGCGCATCATCAGGTCGAGCACGACGCCGGTCAGGCCAAGCACGATCAGGCCCATGATGACGACATCGGACAGCAGGAATTTCGCGGCGTCCCAGATCATCCAGCCGATGCCGGCGGAGGCCGCGACGATCTCGGCCGCGACGAGGACCGTGTAGGTAAACCCGAGCGAAATCCGCATCCCGGCGAGAATCAGTGGTCCCGCCGCAGGCAGGTAGACGTGAAAGAGCAGATGGCGCCTGTTTGCGCCGAGCGATTGGGCCGCGCGCACGTAGACGGGATCGACACTGGTGACGGCCTGGATCGTCGAGATCACGACACCCGGCAAACCCGCAAGAAACAGCAGCGACAGTTTCGAGCTCTCGCCAATGCCGAGCCACATCACAAGCAGCGTGTAGAGTCCGAGCGGCGGCAACGGGCGATAGAACTCGATCAGCGGATTGAGCAGCGCACGTGCATTCTTCGAAACGCCCATGACGACGCCGAGCGGAATGCCGATGAGACAGGCCAGCGCGAAAGCCACGAGGATACGGTAGAGGCTGGCGCCGAGGTGCTGAAGCAGCGTGGCGCCCTGGTAGCCCTTCGTCATGGTCTTGACGAACGCGGCCCACACCGCCTGCGGCTTCGGCAGAAACAGCTCGTTGGCCCAGCCCATCTCCGTGACGATGGCCCATGCGGCCAGCAGCACGGCGACGGTGAGCGTCGACAGCAGCATCGATCGCGAAATTGTCGGCGGCCGCCAACTGCGCCGCTGCGTGCGATCGGCCGACATCGGGATTGCCATGGGGGTTGCCTCGACGCTCATGTGCGCACGCCCAGGAGCTGCATGATGGTCAGTGCATAGATCCGCGTCGCCATCACCGACTTGGTGATCGAGATGTTCTCGTTGTCGACCGCCCAGCCGTCCTCGCCCGGACCGAATGTCACCGCGTTGATGCCGGCTTCCCGGAATCGTATGGTGTCGTTGAAAGCATTCTTGCGATTGACGCCGGGCTCGCGGCCCATCAGGCGCTTGTAGACGGCGCGCAAGGAGCGGCAAGGCTCTTCCTCGACCGGCACCGGCTCGGTCGCGTTGACGAACAGCGAGCCGGGCACCTGGCGCACCCCGAGCTTGACGTCGTTGACGCCCGCAAACGTCAGCTGTCCGAGACGCTCGATGTCGGAAATCACGCTTCCAAGCGTCATGCCCGGCACGATTCCGACCACCGCGAGCGTGATCGTGCAGGCATCGGGCGAGAACTGCATCTCGCCCGGCAGGCCGCCGCGGATGCGCACCACCGAGCAGCAGGGCGGCGTGTGTCCCATGAACTTGCTGGGCACATGCGTGAACGCCATCTCTTTCAGCTGTGGCAGCAGCTTCGCCGCCTCCATGATGGCGTTGACGCTGATGTCGGGCCGCCAGATATGCGACTTGATCCCCTCGACCGTGACTTCGATCAGGCAATGGCCGGAATTGGCCACCGAAAGGTTCATGCCCCATTCCCCGGCAGCGTCGCCCCAGGCGGTAGGCTCGGCCGTGATCTCGTAGTCGGCGGTGAGGCCGACCTTGTCGAGCATGTAGATCGAGCCCTCGGTGCCGTTGCGCTCCTCGTCGACGGTGTAGCAGCACATCAAGGTGCCATCGAACTTGACGCCCTCTTCGATCAGGGCCTGCACGGCGAGCAGCGATGCGGCAAGGTTGCCTCGCGTATCCGACGTGCCGCGCGCGTAAAGCAGGTCGCCATGCCGCGTCGCCTTGAACGGATCGAAATCCGTCATGTGCCATTTCTCGGGCTCGACCGCCGGATAGGTGTCGAGATGATCGTTGAGGATCAGCGACGGCGCGCCCTCCCGCCCCTTCAAGACGCCGAGCACATTCGGCCGGTGCGGCTGCGCACTGTGCTTGGTCACCTCCATGCCGAGGGCTTCAAGCTTGCCAGCGACCAACATCGAGATCGCCTCCTCCTCAGCCGGCGGCAGGTCGGGATCGAGCGGATTTCCGGAACGCGGCTGGCCGGTGCGGATCAGTTCGGCTGCGAGGTCGAGCCACCGCTCCTCCGTGATGCGCGACAGCACGCGCTGCTCGAGATCGGAGTAAGGCAAGGTGACAGACATCTGCATGACGGGTTCCGCTGGCTCACAGCGCCGGCTGCGCTGTTTCGTTTCAGACCCTTCATTGCAGCGACCGTGCCAACCGCCGAGCATCGCCACGACGGCGCGATTCGCGATTACAATTCAACGGCTTGGAGGAAAATGCGGACCATGCAAATATTTGCGCGGCAGATGCGGTTTGCCGAAGAGGCAGCGCCGGATGGGCAGCCGGGCCTCAGCCGGCAGTTTGCTCGGTCCGCGCACGGCCGCCCCGGCCAAGGCCCTATTGCGGCACCGGACGGCGAGATCGATTTGCATATGCGGATGAGGCAGGCGGCTGACGGTGGACGTCAGGTGATGCGATCGCGGCCCGCTGAGCGAGGCGTGTGGAGGACACTGCCCCAAACATCGATTCGCTCATCCGGGCTACCGGCAAGCATGCCGCCTAATCGTCGGCGTAGTCGTCTTCCTCGCGCTTGCGCGTCGCGCTCTTGCGCGCACCGACCGAGCCGGTGACTGTCGTTTCGTGCGCATTGGCATAGGGGCGACGCGACTGCGCGCGCGAGGCGACCTCTTCACCGGAAACGGCGGCGGGCTGGCAGATCAGGCGGCGGCTGGCGCGGCGCATCAGATCGACGTGGATGTGGTCGTAGTGATAGACGTTCGACCCCGGTGCGAGCACGGTGGTGAAATGCGCGCAGGCGCCAGACTGCACGTCGCGCAGGAATCCCTGCTCCTCCGGCATGCCGCGCCAGCCGTCCTTCACGGTGACGCGACGACCATCGGCGAGCACGAAGGCGGCAATGTCGAGCGCGTTGCCGAAGGCGTGCTCGGAGATGTGTGAATGCGGATTGCCGTTCATGCCGCGGCATGAATAGGCGGAGATCTGCTTGATCTCGGCCACGCGGACGCCGAACCAGCGCATCGCCGACGGCTGCACCGTGTCGGCGAGCCAGCGGTCGAGCTCGGACACGATGGGACAGGCGAGCGTCGCGGTCGGCTTGATCGCGACCGGACCGACGGCCGTGACGGGATTGCCCTGCGCGGGCCCAAGGCGCGGCGGCGGCTGGGCGGGCGCCTGAGAGTAAGGTGCCGGTCGCGCCGGATAGCTCGGCGAATTCATGTAGCGCGCCGCGCCCGCGGCATCGGTGCCATCGGGCGGCAGGTCGATCTCGTCCTCCTGCGCCGCCACGCCCGGCGCGTTCAGCGACACCGGCCCCGACGACGCGCCATAGCCGGCGGGCTGCCGCACTGCGGTCTCAGGATAGTTCGACCGTTGCGGATAGGACGATGCCGGATAATTCGATCGCGGCTGCGTCACCGGCCAGCGCGGCTGGCCGCCGACGCTGCCCGGCGGTCGCAGTTCTTCGTCGGCAAAGCCATAGCTGCTCGAGGCTTCGCCGATGGCGGCGACCTTGAGCGGAAACTCGGCGCCGCACATGCCCGGCCCGGAGATCGGGTCGATGCGGACGAGGTCCGGCCCTTCTTTCACCGCGCCCGATTTCAGGCAAGCAGCTTCAGCCTCGGCCCGCCACGGTTCGCGTTCGGCCTGGAAGAAGCCGCGTCCACAACCCGCTAGCGAAACAAGGACGATGGAGCCGACGAGATACAAACGAACTCCGCGCGTCATGCACGCACGTTGGGTGAATTTACTTAAAGACTCTTCAACACGTTGATTTCAGGGTTCTTTAACCATACGGGCTCGCGAGCGCCCGAACCGGCCGTTACCCGAGCGACAGCAGGGCTGACTTTTTCGGACAGAGACTCTCTGTTAACCATGATACTTGCGCGCAAAACGGCGTGCGTGGCGGGGAGACCCCAGGAGCAACGTCATGACGTTCGCCGGGAGACTAAGCGTTGCCACTGCGTATCTCGCCATGGCCTTCGTCGGCGCTATCGTGCTCGGCATGATCTAGCAACGACGATCGACCAGATCCCGCCACGGACTGCGCGGAGCTACGACCGCGCTCCACTCCCTTGGCGCGAGGTCGTGACCAACTGCTCCCGCGGCTCCTCGACCCGCGTCCAGTCGTTGCCGGAACACCAGAAGCGGCCGATCGCACAGGCTTCGACACGGAGCTTGCCGAAAGACGTCAACGTCATCCTGCCGTAATAGGTGCTGCCGCTGGAGCGGCTATAGATGCTGCCGGTCCAGACGTCGTGCGTCTTGGGCTTCATGTTGATGAGCACGCTCTCACCCCGGTCGGAGGCTTCGGTGAGCGCAAAACCGCAAAGCGCAGGTCCACAGCGTTCGATGCGAACGGTGCCCTTGGCACCGGTGCTCTCCCATTCGCCCAGCGGCGAATAAGCCGGCTCCTCGTCGCTGCGCTGTGCGATGGTCGTGCCCTGCTTGATCTCGGACTTCGGAGCAGCGACAGGCGGCTCCATCCGCGGCGGATCGAGCGTTACAATCTTCGACGTATCGACGCGCTGCATGTCAACCCGCGGCGGATTGGGGCTCGGCGGTTCAATCCTTGACGCCTCGGCTTTCGGCGCCGGCGGAGGCAAAACGGGCTGGGAAGTCGTGGCGGCAAGGACGGGCGCCGGCGGCGACGCTGGAGGAGCGGCGACAGTCACTTGCGGTGGCCTGACGGGAGCGATCGGTTGCGGCGTCTGCAGGACCGGAGCGGGCGGCGGGACCGGGGCCGTGCCGACATCATCCGTCGTCCGCAGGCTGCGGCCGGAAATCGAAACACAGAAACTGGACCGGCAATTGCGTGGTGGATCGACACGGAACCGGTGGCCGCCGATGGAAAAGGAGTGGGAGCCGGCCTGGGCCGCCGGAGCACTCGCCATCAAGGCGATCGCCGTGCCAAGCGAAATCAAAAGCCGTGTCATCGGAGCCCTCCCCTCTGTGTCGAGACGAGATTACGCGGGATGCCCTCTGGCGGAATGTGCGCTGCCTCACCCAGCGACGGCGGCCCCTTGTGATGTCTATCACGGAAGGCGCGACCAGCCGGGCGTAGGGTCGAACCACGTTTTCATCCACCGGCGACACCAGTCCATATCGGGATCGCGCCATTTTCGGAGGTTGTCATGAACAAGCTCACCATCGCCGCCACCGTGCTCTTTCTGGCATCGACCGCCGCTGCCCACGCCGGCGGCAATACGATCTCTTTCCAGATCGAGGGCCAGCACATCCGCATCGAAACGCCGCGCAACTGCGCCTCGCTCAACTGCGTGACCATCGTTGCACCGGGCCTGTCGGACAAGCCGATCAAGCTGAACAACATGAACCTCAAGGGCCTGGGCGGCTCCAAGGATGATGACATCGACAACACGCCGGCTCCGGCGACTACGACCGCGCAGCCCGCACCGGCTCCTGTGCAGCAGCAGCCCGTGCAGCAGGTGCCGGTCCAGGCGACCGCCCCCGCGGTTGCTCCTGCCGCTCCGGCGACAACGGCTGCCGCCGCGCCGTCGGCCGGCTTCGACAACACGCAGCCCGCGCCCGTTGCGGCTGCTGCCCCCGTCGCCGCGCCCGCTCCCGTCGCCGCTGCTCCCGCCCCGGCTCCGGTCGCCGCCGCGCCGGTGGTCGTCGCCAATACGCCGATCGGTGTCTGGGCGACCGAAGAGAACAAGGGCAACGTTCGCGTCGAGCAGTGCGGCGCCAATCTCTGCGGCTACGCCGAGAAGACCAATCAGCGCATCCTGATCAACATGAAGCCCGAAGGCTCGAAGTGGAGTGGCCGCATCCACGATCCCGACTCTGGCCGCAATTACGACTCGACCATCGCGATGAAAGGCCCGAATGCGATGCGCGTGCAAGGCTGCGCCTTCGGCGGCATGTTCTGCGGCGGCCAGACCTGGAAGCGCGTGAGCTGACACGCCGAGCGCGTCATCCCAATACTCGCACACTCTTCGTCATGCCCGGGCTTGTCCCGGGCATCCACGTTCTTCGAAGCGCGCATCAAGGCGTGGATGGCCGGGACAAGCCCGGCCATGACGATGTGGAGATATCCGGCTCCACGACAGCACCGTTTCACCGTTCGTGCTCCCGTACGACACAATGTTCATCCGCCATTCAGGTCTCCCCGGCTGAAATCGACCGATCTCGCCTCTCGTTTCTCACCAGGACTTCTTCGTGACATCAATGCTGGCCTGGCGCCGCTTCGTGTTTGCGCTCATGCTGCCGGCTTTGCCGGTGGCAAGCAGCAGCGTGGCTTGCGCATCCGAGACAATCGAGCTCGCGCAGACGCAGCCACAAGCCCAGCCGGCACCCGCCCCCTCCCCGACGCCCTCCGCCTCGCCGGCGCCGGCCGCGGACGCACAACCCGCCGCCGTCGAGCCGATCGGCAACGTGGCAACCGTCACGGGGATCGCGACCGTGATCCGCGACAAGAATTCCTATCCGCTGCGCGTGCGCGACGACATCTATCTCAACGACGTGGTGCAGACCTCGTCGAACTCTTCGCTTGGCATTACCTTCGACGACGCGACCACGTTCAATCTCTCCGCCAGCTCGAAGATCACCATCGACAATTACGTCTACGAGGACGGCGGCAAGCAGAACTCCGCGATCTTCGACGTCGGCAAGGGCACGGTCGCCTTCGTCGCGGCTGCCGTGGCGAAGACCGGCGACATGAAGATCACGACACCAACCGCGACGCTCGGCATCCGCGGCACCACCGGCGTCGTCGACGTGCCCGAAGGCGCGGCGGCGAGCAATGCCCGCAACGTCAACATCAAGCTCTATCCCGATGCCGACGGCCGCGTCGGCCACATCGACGTCGACGACCGCAGCAGCGGCACGCGGCTCGGCGCGCTGACGCAAGGCGCGAGCGGCTTTGCGATCCGGCCCGGCGCGGCCGCTGCTGGAATCATGCGCTTCGCCGCGGTGCCGATCACGATTCCCGCCCAGCAGATCGCGCGCGACCGTGGCTTTGTCGGCCAGGTGCATCTGGCGCAGACTACCGGACGCCAGATCGTCACCGAGCAGCGCGACTTCCGCCGCGCCAATCCGACCGCGCTCAGCCGCATTCCGCGGCCGGCGCAGCCGCCGCAACAACAGCAATTGCGGCCGGCGACCGCACCTGGCCAGCAGCCACAGCGGCCGAACGGCCAGCCCGATCAGAACATCCGTCCGGGCCAGCAGCAACCTGGCACGCCGGGTCGGCAAGGCGCCCAGCCGCCGCAACGGCAAGGACAAGGCGGCGCCGTGCAACCGGGCACACCGCGTGCAGGCCAGGGTCAGCAACAACAGGGCCAACGGCAACGCGGTCAGCAGCAAGGCGCAGGACAACCGGCCGGAATCCCGCGCACCGGACCAGGCACGCCGCCCGGCGGCGCGCCGCAGACACAGCCGGCACGCACCGGCCAGCCTAACGTGCAACCCCGCGGGACCCTGCCGCCGCAGCCGGCTACGACACCGCAGCCGCAAACTCCGCGAACCGGCATGCAGCCGGGCCAACCGCCCGCGGCTCAACAGCCGGGCGTGCAGCGACCGGGCGGCTTCCAGCAGCGCCTCCCCACCGCACCACGCCCCGCCGCGCCGCGCAGGCCGACGCCGCCACCGAAGGAGAAGGAGCGGCGGTGATAATGAGCTCCGCTCTCTCCTCCGTCTTTGCGAGAGAGCTAGGGATCCAATGATCATACCAACTCGCGGATGTCTCCAAACCCGCAAGCAGAATCTCGTGAAAACAACTCACGCCTCGCCGCGCAGCCAGGCTTTCACCTTCTGCAGCAGACCATGCCGCAACTCGTCGACGGAGGCGGCTTCGGCCGGCGTCAAAGTTTGCAGCGTTGCATCGATATCGTCGGCCGCGAGCGTCGGCGTCGGCTCGGGCGCGGGAGACGACGCCAGCCCCGCTGCCGCAAGCGCGATCGGGCCGATCTGGGTCAGGAAGGCGCGCTCGTATTCTCGCGACAGGCGCGCAAGCGCGTCGTCGAGCGTCAGCCAGTCGACCGCCTTGATGTCGTTCATCAGCTTGCGGACTGGACCGCCCGCAGCTTCCATGCGCCAGAAATGCACGACCTTGGAGCGCCCGCCGGACTGGTAGACCAGCGTGCCCAGGAATTCATGGATGGCAACCTCATGCCCGGTTTCCTCGAGCACCTCGCGGTGCGCCGCCTGTTTTGGTGTCTCGCCGTCGTCGAGCTTGCCCTTGGGCAAAACCCATTCGTTGCGTTTGCGCTGGCGCACGACCGCGATCAGCGGCGGCGCACCACGCCGCAGCACAATACCACCCGCCGCCATGACCGGCGCCCGCGCCATCACTTAAATCCGTGTCGATCTGTCGTCCCCGCCGGGGATATACGCTGCGGGGACGGCGGATTGAAGGCTATCTTCTCCTCAACAGTGCTTGACCGGCGCGAATGCGCGTGCCCTCGGCAATCCCGTCGCAGAAGGTGAAATCGCCGGGCGCGAGGATGATGATGGTCGAGCCGTGCTCGAACCAGCCGAGCTCCTCGCCCTTGGTCACATCGACGTCGCAGGGGAAATTGACCGGGCCGCGGGACTGCGCGTTCAGCACCAAGTCGAGGAAGTGCAGCCGGATGCTCGCAACCAGGATCGCGGCGACCGGCACCAGCGTCACGGCTTCGCCGGTCGACAGATTCGTCCGGATCACCGCGCGCTCGTTCTTGCAGAACAGACGTTCGACCCGCTTCAGCGCGATCGGGTTGACGTTCCAGACATCGCCATGGATCAGCGTGACCCGCTCGATATGCGCGTCAAACGGCGCATGGAAGCGGTGATACATGCTCGAGGTCAGCCGCAGCGTGACGAAGGAGCCGTTGCGGTGCTGGTCGACCAGCGCCGAATCGCCGAGCAGGTCGAGCAGCGAATAGGGCGCGCCCTTGACCTGAAACAGCTCGGTGTCGGCGATCCGGCCATGCGCCCCGACGATGCCGTCCGACGGACTGGCGACGACGGACGGATCCGGATCAAAGGGACGCAGGCCCG
Organism: Bradyrhizobium sp. SZCCT0148; assembly: GCF_018129985.1. Lineage (GTDB taxonomy): Bacteria > Pseudomonadota > Alphaproteobacteria > Rhizobiales > Xanthobacteraceae > Bradyrhizobium > Bradyrhizobium japonicum_H. Next base: position 275,975 of record NZ_JAFCKT010000005.1, on the reverse strand, counting down.
GCTTGAGCTCCCGGGTGAAGCAATCGTGCAGGCTCGTGAAATGATCCTTCCGCGCCTCCGACAGATCGAGGTCGGAGAACAGCTTCCACAGCGCGATCGAGGCGTCCCGCACCAGCGGGTTCTCGACCTTGGAGAACCAGCCCATGAAGCGGGTCAGGGCCGCGCGGGGGATGCGGTTGGTCAACAGGAAGTTGAGGTCTTCCTGCTGGGTGAAAGAGGCGATGAGGGCTTTGACTGTCATGAATCTGTCAGCTCGCAGTATTAGCGCTTGTTGTCATGGAAACGACACTCCCGATTCTCTCAATGTCCGTGGCCGCCGCAGCGTCTGCTGCCGCCGTCTTCCCGAAGATCAAGGCGCGGGTCGAACTGTCCCGCGCCAAGCACCGCTCGCTCGCCGGGCACTCCAAGATGTCGCGGCGGGTGGCAAAGCTGCTGCCGTTCTACGAGTTCGAAGGCGACAGATATTTCGGCTGCGACGGCGCGCCTGATGACGTGGTGGCGCAGCGCAAGGACGCCTTCTTCCGCCTCGCCAGGCTTTACGCCGAGCGCTACCCCAAGGGCCGCGCGATGACGAAGGAAGCGGCGGAAACGATTTCCGACCTGCACTTCACCGAAACCTATCGCGTGCCGTTCCAGTTCTCGCGCCTGGTCCGCGAGCACCTGGGCACTTCGACCTTCATGGACTCCTCGAGCGGCGTCACCGTCACCGATGTCGACGGCAACACCTCGTACGATCTGACGGGGTCCTACGGCGTCAACATCTTCGGCAACGACTTCTACAAGGAGTGCATCGAGGGCGCCGAGAAGCGCGCGCATGCGCTGGGTCCCGTGCTCGGCCCCTATCATCCCGTCATCCTCGACAACGTGCAGCGGCTCTGCCGGATCTCCGGCCTCGACGAAGTCTCCTTCCACATGTCCGGCACCGAAGCCGTGATGCAGGCGGTGCGGCTGGCGCGCTACCACACCAAGCGCACGCATCTGGTTCGTTTCGCCGGCGCCTATCACGGCTGGTGGGGCGACGTGCAGCCCGGCGTCGGCAATCCTATCCCTGCGCACGAGACCTACACCCTCGCCGAGATGTCGGAGAAGACGCTGCACGTGCTGCGCACCCGCCGCGACATCGCCTGCGTGCTCGTCAACCCGCTGCAAGGCCTGCATCCGAACGGCAACGCGCCCGGCGATTCCTCGCTGGTGGACTCGTCCCGCGGGGGCAATTTCGATCGCGCGGCCTACACCGAATGGCTCGCGAGGCTGCGCGACGTCTGCACCGAGCGCGGCATCGTGCTGATCTTCGACGAAGTCTTCGTCGGCTTCCGTCTCGCCGCCGGCGGCGCCCAGGAATATTTCGGCGTCAAGGCCGACATGGTGACCTACGGCAAGAGCCTCGCCGGCGGCCTGCCGGTCGGCGTCGTCTGCGGCAAGAAGGACTTGATGCGCCGCTTCCGCGACGATCGTCCGGCCGACATCTGCTTTGCCCGCGGCACCTTCAACTCGCACCCCTACGTCATGACGGCGATGGACGAGTTTTTGAGCCGGCTCGCCAGCCCAAATTTCCGCGCCGTCTATGACGAGCTCGAGGAGACCTGGAACGGCCGCGCCGAGAGGCTCAACCGGATGATGACCGACGCCGGCCTGCCGGTGCGGTTCGCAAACTTCTCGTCGATCTGGACGGTGAAATACACCACGCCGTCCCGCTACAACTGGATGCTGCAATATTACCTGCGCGCCGAAGGCCTGGCGCTGAGCTGGGTCGGCACGGGACGGCTGATCTTCAGCCTCAACTACACCGACGCCGATTTCACCGAGGTCGCCGAGCGTTTCGTCCGCGCCGCCCAAAAGATGAAGGCCGACGGCTTCTGGTGGCACGACGGCGTGCTCACCAACAAGCAGATCAAGCGGCAGATCCTGAAAGAGATGCTGACTAGGCGCCTCGGGCGCTGAAGCTTTCCTCGCCAACGCCGTCATGGCCGGGCTTGTCCCGGCCATCCACGTGCTTCCACACGACGGCCCCAAGACGTGGATGCCCGGGACAAGCCCGGGCATGACGTAACCATCAGACATCGGAGTGTTGGCTCTGCGCAACGCTCAGGCGTGCTGCTCTTCGAGCGTGGGCTCGCCGATGAGACCCAGCGTGTGCTCGGGATTGAGGTGCAGGCCAGGGTCCATCAGCTCGCCGCGCATCAAGGCGAGCGGCGCGCTGCGATACAGCATCAGATCGTGGAAGGGGTCGGTCAGGATCTTGGTCATCCAGACGAGGCCGGTCTCGACGTCGCGGATGAAGAACAGGTGCACGGTGCGGAACAGCAGACCGCCGCCGCCGACCACGAGCCAGATCTTGGCAACCTGCCGCATGAAGTCGGTCGCGCTCGCCCAGGGGGTAAACAGTCCGAACAGCGTGGGATCGGCGAACAGCACCAGCGGCGAAGCTGCCCAGATCGCCATCAGCACCACCTTGCGCTGAAGGTTGTAGCCGACCTTGATCTCTTCCTTGTGCTCGTGGGTGGCCTGGTTGATGTGATCGTAGCCGTGCGGCTCGAAGAAGAAATGACCGGCCTGGCGCGAGGTCATCGAGACCAGCCATCCGACCAGCGCGGAGACGACGGGGTCGATGAACAGCCACACATAGGCGAAGAGAAAGCTCAGCGCGCTGATGAAGTGCAGGCTCTGATTGATGCGGCTGTGGTGATAGTAGCGATGGTCGTCCCAGCGCTGTATCCGCAGCTGCTCGAGATAATTCTTGATCATGCTCTCCCCCAAAATGCTTTCGGGTCCGGGATTACAGGGATTCGATGTAGGCCGTGTGACATCATCATTTTGTCATGTGACGGTGTGCAGCGGCGCGATGACGCACGCGAGGCGCGAGCTTCAGCTCACGCTGCTTTCGCGACGTCGACCTTGCGGAAGCGCACCAGCGAGAAATGGCCGAGCGGCGGAATCAGGCGGCGCTCGGCGAGCTCCATGCCATGGGCGCCGGCCAGCCATTTGGCATAGCGCGACCAGGCGAACTCGGCGGTGCGGAAGCCGAGCGGGCGCACCACCGGCTGAAGTTTCTGCTCGATGAAGCGGCGCATGCCGGCATCGGCGCTGACGCGGGTGAGGATGATCAGCTCGCCGCCCGGACGCAGGACGCGGGCGAATTCGTCGAGCGCCTTTTCCGGGTTTGGTACGGCGGTGACGACATATTGCGCCATCACGACGTCGAAGGAGTTATCGGGGAATTCCAGCTTCTCGGCGTCCATCACCGCGAGGCCTTCGACGTTCTTCAGCTTACCCTCGGCGACGCGCTGGCGCGCCTTGTCCAGCATCGCCTCCGAGATGTCGGTGCCGAAGATGCGCAGGTTGGGCGCATAGAGCGGCAGCGAGATGCCGGTGCCGACGCCGACCTCGAGCACGCGGCCGCCGATCTTGTTGGTGGCCGCGATCGCAGCCTGCCGGCCCTTGGCGAACACGCCGCCGAACACGAGATCGTAGACGGGCGCCCAGCGATCGTAAGCCTGCTCGACCGTGCCGCGGGTGAGATCGAGCTGCTGGGTGCCGTCAAGGTTCATGATCTTAGCCATCGATGAGTTTCTCGCTGTGGTTCAAAGAAGGGATCAGCCGCGTACCGGCCGCCGCGCCATCCGAGGCGAGGCGCGCAAGACGCGGCTGGGCTGAAGTGACGTGAGGTTGCCGACGAACTGGCGCGCGCTGTTTTCCCAGGAGCGCTCCAGCGCGAAGTTGCGGCAGGTCTCGCGCGACATGGTGAGCGCGCGCAGGCACGCGGACCGCAGATCATGATCGATCGCACCGATCGGATGATTGGCGATGACATCCTTCGGCCCCGTCACGGGGAACGCCGCGACCGGCGTGCCGCAGGCCAGCGCCTCCAGTTGCACCACGCCGAACGTATCGGTCAGGCTTGGAAACACGAACACATCGGCGGCGGCGAGATGCGCGGTGAGATCTGCGCCCTTCTTCTCGCCGAGGAAGACGACGTCCGGGTATTTCTTCTCGAGCGCCGCCTTCTGCGGGCCGTCGCCGACGACGACCTTGGTGCCGGGCAGGTCGAGCGAAAGAAACGCTTCGAGATTCTTCTCAACCGCGACCCGGCCCATGGTCATGAAGATCGGACGCGGCAGATCGAGCCGCGCCGGAGAGTCGGGATGAAACAGCTCGGTGTTGACGCCACGCGTCCAGAAGCCGAGCCGCTTGAAGCCGCGCTCGGCGAGTTCCTGCCGCAGCGACGGCGTCGCGACCATGGTCATCGCGGCGGCATCGTGGAAGTGGCGCAGCACGGCATAACCGACGGCAGCGGGGATGCCGGTCCGCACCGCAACATATTCGGGAAAGCGCGTGGTGTAGGACGTGGTGAAGGCAAGCCGGTTGCGGCGGCAATAGGCCCGCGCCGCCCAGCCGATCGGGCCTTCGGTCGCGATGTGAAGAGCGTCGGGTGCGGCCTTCTCGATCCGCCGCGCGATCTCCTTTCCGCTCGGCAGCGCAATGCGCAGGCCCGGATAGGTCGGCAGCGGCCAGGACGGAAGGCCCTCCGGCGTCAGGAAGTCGATCTCGACATCGAGGGCTTTTGCGGCATTCGCCAGCGAGGTCAGGGTGCGGACCACACCGTTAACCTGGGGATGCCAGGCGTCAGTCGCGATTAATACCCGCATGGGAAAATCCCGAGAGTTTGATGATTCTCGGTTTCCGACCATCAACGAAGGATATTTCAAGCGTGTGACGTCACAGAAGTGTCGGCCCACCGTTTTGTTCGTTAACGGGCACCTGCGGCCACGAAACTGTCATGAAACAATCCTTTCAGCGACGAAACCGTTTTCGGTTTTCGGCGCAAATGTCCCGAAACGTTTTGCCGTTAGTGATCCAGGCAACGGAGCACCGCAATGGTGCCGCGGTGGCCGAAGCCACCGAGCGAACAGGGGCGATCACATGTTCAAGCTGGACACGTTCAGGATTTTTTCGCGCGCCGCTGCTTGCGGCGCAGTCGCGATCTCCGCGATCGCATTCGCGGGTGCAGCCAAGGCCGCGCCGGTGCAGCTCTTCCCCTTCTTCCAGCCGCTGCCGCCGTTCGCCGCGCCGCAGCCGCTCCAGCCCTATCAGCCCTACCAGGCGCCGACCTATCAGACCGAGCCGTCCGACGATCAGGACGCCGTGGAGATGCCGGCGCGCTTCCGCCGCCAGACCGTCTCCTACGCGACGCGCGAGGCGCCGGGCACCATCATCATCGATACGCCCAACACCTATCTCTATTATGTGCTCGGCAACGGCCAGGCGCTGCGTTACGGCATCGGCGTCGGCCGCGATGGCTTCACCTGGTCGGGCACGCAATCGGTGACCCGCAAGGCCGAGTGGCCGGCCTGGACTCCGCCGCCGGAAATGATCGCCCGCCAGCCCTATCTGCCGCGCCACATGGCCGGTGGTCCCGGCAACCCGCTCGGTGCCCGCGCCATGTATCTCGGCGGCACCATCTACCGCATCCACGGCACCAATGCCCCCGACACGATCGGCAAGCGCGTCTCCTCCGGCTGCATCCGCTTGACCAATGAGGACGTTTCCGACCTCTACTCCCGCGTCAACGTCGGCACCAAGGTGATCGTGCTGCCGATGACGGAACGCCGCGCGGACCTCGGTGCTGCGCCGCGCTAACGCCGACAGGACATTGTGACGCAAACGGCCTCGGAACCTACCGGGGCCGTTTCCGTTTGCCCTCGACATTCTGGCGCGCTCGCGTGTTGCGGCGCGAACTCCGAGAGAGGCGCAGATGCAATCACGCCTGCCGACACCACGAAGTTCATGGCTGTGCACGATCGCGGCCGCCGGAGCGGTGACACTGCTTCTCTCCACCCCCTCCTCGCTGGCGCAGCAGCCTGCGGGCGACGAGGCGGCCCACCAGGCCTTCAACAATTCCTGCCGCACCTGCCATTCCGTGAAGGAAGGCGACAACCGCCTTGGCCCCAACCTCAACAAGATCCTGGGACGCAAGGCCGGCTCGCTGCCGGACTACAATTATTCGTCCGCAATGAAGGATGCCGGCTTCGTCTGGGACCAGGACAAGCTCACGCGCTTCATGGTCAAGCCCGACGAGGTGGTGTCAGGCAACAAGATGCAGCCTTATGGCGGCATCTCGGCCGAGGAAGCGGCGAAGGTGGCGGCCTATTTGCAGAGGGCGGGCGGCCAATAGGGTCGCGGCGCCGCGATGAGGCTTGCATGGGAAATCGCAGCGCATCCTTCGAGACGCCCGCCTGCGGCGAGATCCTCAGGATGAGGGCTGAGTGCGCGGTAACACTCTTGCTGCGGCACGACTGCCAGTTAGCCTCATCCTGAGGAGCGCGCCCTTGCGCGCGTCTCGAAGGACGAGGCGTTCACTCCGACGGCAGCCGCTCCGCGATCAGCCTCAGCCACGCTGCCGAATGAAATGCGCTCATCAGCAGATACATCGGCACCATCCCGCCGAGCACTGAGCCGTGCCCGGCGGCACACAGCATGTCCTCCGGGCCGCTACCGATCATGGCCGTCAGCACGGCCATGATCGCGAAGGTCGGCGTGGCGGCCAGCCCAAGCCACCCGGCGAGACGGCGCGCCGCCGCCACGCCGTCGCGGCCAGTGCCGGCAGTTATGCTGACGGGACTAGTCACGCCCTTCCGCCGCCTCCTCGCGAAAGGCCTTCTCGCCGGCCTCGGAGATCTCGACCCATTTTTGGTCGGGCGCAGCCCCTTCCGTATAGCTGTCGTGCCAGTTCCACCATTTGTAGGTCGGTGTCTGCGGATAGCCCTTCGGCGAATCCTCCCAGACCTCCTGGCGGCCGAGCGGGGTGATATCGAGATAGTTCCAGGTGCCGCCCATCTGCTCGTCGCCGCGGCTCTTGACGAAATAGGTGCGAAAGATGCGCGCCCCGTCATGGTAGAACACGTTCGTGCCATGCCATTCGTCGACGCCGAAATCGGCGTCGAAGCTGTCGGTGACGGTGACCCACGGCATGGTCCAGCCCATCCGCTTCTTCAGCCTGATGATGTCGGCCTGCGGCGCGCGCGAGGCGAACACCAGCGTGGTGTCGCGGGCATTCAGATGCGAGACATGGGCAACCTGGTCGGCCACCATGGAGCAGCCGCGGCAGGCGTGATCGGGCCAGCCGAACACGCCGGGCTCGAAGAAGGCACGGTAGACGATCAGCTGCCGCCGGCCCTGGAACAGATCGACCAGACTGACCTTGCCGCCGGGCCCCTCGAAGGCATAGGTTTTGGCAACTTCCATCCACGGCATGCGCCGGCGCTCGGCAGCCAGGGCGTCGCGGGCACGGGTGTGCGCCTTTTCCTTCACAAGCAGTCGCTGACGGGCCGCCTCCCAGTCCTGCGGCGAGACCACCGGCGGCGTTTGCATGGCGGTCTGTCCGTCCGTCGCTGCGTTGTCTATTGATGTCATCATGGCTCTCCAAACCTCTTGCTCGACGTCCTGCCAACGAATTCTGGCACCTCGCGGTCGCGCGGTGGGAGTAACAAGTGTGGCGGGATTGACATGGAGTCGCTGATCAATGCCGCAGCGCGTGCGCTCGAGGCCGGCGATCCGCTCGGCGCGCTGAACCGCGTCGCGTTGCGCAACGACGCGCCGTCGCTGGCGCTGCGCGGCATCGCGATGGCGCAGCTCGGCGACCTCGCAAAGGCGAAGACGCTGCTGCGAAGCGCGGCACGCGCGTTCGGTCCGCGCGAGGCGGTGGCGCGCGCGAGATGCGTGGTGGCCGAAGCCGAGATTGCGCTGGTCTCGCGCGATCTGGGTTGGCCGGCGAAAACGCTTGCTGCGGCCCGGGCGACGCTCGAAAAACACGGCGATGTCGCCAATGCCACGCATGCCGGCCACATCGAGGCACGCCGACTCGTTCTCGTGGGACAACTCGACGAAGCCGAGCGTATCCTCGCCGAGCTCAGCCCCTCCCCACTGCCGCCTGCCTCGCAGGTCGTCCGTGAGCTCGTGGTCGCCGGCATCGCGATACGGCGGCTCAGAACCAAGGACGCGCGCGCAGCGCTTGCCCGGGCGGCTCGGGCAGCGCGCCTCGCAGGCATTGCTGGACTCGCAGCCGAGGTCGAGAGCACGAGCAGGTGCTCGATACGCCGGCCGCGCGCCTGATCACGCGTGGCGACGAACGTCCGTTGCTGCTGGAGCAGGTCGAGCAGCTCGCGGCTTCGGACGCACTCGTCGTGGACACCTTCCATCATGCGGTGCGCCGGCGGGGCACGATCGTATCGCTCGGGACCCGCCCGGTGCTGTTCGCGCTCGCCCGCATCCTGGCGCAAGCCTGGCCCGCGGACGTCACGCGCGAGGCGCTGATGGCAGCGGCGTTTCGGGCGAGGCACGCCGATGGATCGCACCGCGCACGCCTGCGGGTGGAGATCGGCCGGCTGCGCGCCAAGCTCAGGCCACTCGCCGATGTGGCCGCGACGAAGCAGGGTTTTGCACTGACGCCGCGCAAGACACGGCAGGTCCTGGTGCTGGCGCGGCCCGTCGAGGAGAAGCACGCGGCTGTTCTCGCCTTCCTCTCCGATGGCGAGCCGTGGTCGAGCTCGGCGCTCGCGCTGGCGCTCGGGACCAGCGCGCGCACGGTGCAGCGGGCGCTCGACGAGCTGGCGCGATCGAACAAGGTGCAGTCGTTCGGACATGGGCGGGCGCGGCGCTGGATGATGCCGCCCGTCCCGGGTTTCCCGACAGGCTTGTTACTCCCGGGACCGCTCCTGAAGACATAAGGTATGAGCACATCACAGGGAGCGAGCACATGAAGCGTTCAGCCGCCGAGATCGTCAGGGAGTACGGACCTTTTGCCGGCGTCGAAGCCGTGCATGGCGTCACCTATGACGGTACCCACGTCTGGTTCGCATCCGGCGACAAATTGAATGCGGTCGATCCGGAAAGCGGCAAGGTCGCGCGCTCCCTCGATGTCGCGGCCCATGCGGGAACGGCGTTCGACGGACGGCACCTGTTCCAGATCGCAGAGGATCGCATCCAGAAGATCGACGCCGCCTCGGGCAAGCTGCTCACCAGCATTCCGGCGCCGGGCGGAGGCGGCGATTCCGGATTGGCCTGGGCCGAGGGCTCGCTGTGGGTCGGGCAATATCGCGAGCGTAAGATCCACCAGGTCGATCCGGATACGGGGAAGGTGCTTCGCACCATTGAGAGCAAGCGCTTCGTGACCGGGGTGACCTGGGTCGACGGCGAACTTTGGCACGGCACCTGGGAAGGCGAGGACAGCAATATCAGGCGGATCGACCCGGAAACCGGCAAAGTGCTCGAGCAGCTCGACCTGCCTGCCGGGACGATGGTGTCGGGGTTGGAGTCCGACGGCGGCGACCGCTTCTTCTGCGGCGGCGGCGCTAACGGCAATGTGAGAGCGGTCCGCCGTCCCCGGCGCGGCTAGCTTCGCAATTAACGATCCGAACACGCGGCAACGGCGCGTTCGCAACCGTTAACCCATTCGCCCCATTTCCACCCCATCGCTGCGCTCTAGCGCCCTCCTCGCCCGCCCTGTAGAATCCCTGCCGGGGCGGCCTGGGGGATCGATGCGACTGACGTTGAATCTGAAGACCATCATGATCGCCGTCGCGGTTCTCGCGGCGTCGTTCTTCATCAGCTTGAAGGCGATGGATTGGCTGTCGCCGCGCGCGACGAATTCGGCGCCGCCCGTGGCGCAATTGCCGCCGCTGCCGCCGGCGTCGAAGAGTTCGATCGTGGTGGCGCCGGTCGCCATCGCGCTGTCGGCGATCCGCGAACAGGCCGAGAAGGCCGCGCCGCGCAATTTCGCAGGGAAGGCAGACAATCCGATCTCGCAGATCCTCGAGAACGCCGACATCGGCTGGACCGCTGTGCGCGGACCGATGGCGGCTGCCGGTGACAAGGACGTGCTGACGATCTCGACGCCGCTCAACGGCAAGCTGAACGTCACCGGCTCGCTGTCCTCGAAAGCCACGGGCGCGCTCGGCGAAGCGCTCGGCAGCGTGCTCGGCGGTGACGCGGCGAAACGGATCGGCGCGGTCAACATCAAGAATTTGAACGCCAGCGCCGAGATCAAGGGAAACGTCATCGTCACCTCGCGCCCGAAGCTCGCGGCCAACTGGCATCTCGAGCCCAATCTCGGCGCGCAGGTCAATCTCGGCGACACCAACCTCAATGTCTCCGGCGCCAGGGTCAACGTGCCGGCGCAGGTGAAGCCCCTGATCGACAAGAATGTCGGCGAGCAGATCAACATTGTTTCCGAGCGCATCCGCAACGATCCCTCCCTGCGCGAGAACGCGAAGCTGCAATGGGCCAAGGCCTGCCGCTCGATCCCGCTGCAGGGCTCGGGCGCATCGGCCGCACTGCCGCCGCTCTGGCTGGAGATGAAGCCGATCCGTGCCATCGCCGCGCAGCCGCGGGTCGATGCCCAGGCCGTCACGCTACTGATGGGCCTCGAGGCGGAGACGCGCGTGACCTCGACGCAGACCAAGCCGGACTGCCCGTTCCCCGACAAGATCTCGATCGTGCCGCCGACCGGCACGGGCGTGAACATCGGCGTGCCGATCGACGTGCCCTTCACCGAGATCAACAAGCTCATTGCAGCGCAAATGGTCGGCCGCACCTATCCCGAGGACGGCTCCGGTCCGGTCGACGTGACCGTCAAGGGTGTCACCGTGGTCCCGTCGGGCGAGCGCCTGCTGATCTCGCTGCTGGTACGCGCCAAGGAAAAGAAGAGCTGGCTTGGTCTCGGCGCCGAGGCGACCGTGCACATCTGGGGCCGGCCGGTGCTCGACCAGGCACAGCAGACGCTGCGGCTCACCGACATCCAGCTCGCGGTCGAGTCCGAAGCGGCCTTCGGACTGCTCGGCGCGGCGGCGCGCGCGGTGGTGCCGCAGATGCAGCAGGCACTGCTGCAGAGAGCCACGCTCGACCTGAAGCCGATTGCCGCCAACGCACGCGAGAAGATCGCTGGCGTCATCGCCGACTTCCAGAAAAGCGAGGACGGCGTCAAGGTCGACGCCAAAATCGACAGCCTGACGCTGGCCGACATCGCCTTCGATTCCAGGACGCTGCGCGTGGTGGCAGAAGCCGGTGGCTCGCTGAATGTGTTTGTGAGCAAGCTATCGGGGATGTAGCGCACGCTCGCGTGCCGCAGGACTATCGCATTCGAGATTCCTCCTTGCGGCCATCCTTCGAGACGCCCGCCGTTGGCGGGCTCCTCAGGATGAGGACGGAGCGCACAACGGTAGTTTCAACGGGCACCCATGCTGATGAGCCTCATCCTGAGGAGGCGCGAAAGCGCCGTCTCGAAGGACGAGGCGGGCACGCTGGATGTCGTCGCAAGTCATAAGTCCGCCTCTTCGTCGGTTGCGTCGCTGGCATTCTGATCGGAGGATGCTAAGCTGTCCGTCGCAACCTCGAATGAGGTTCTGACAGCACGAGAGTGGGCAAGTCGAGGTCAACATGGAAGCCGGCATGGTCACGCCTGAGCCGGCACTGGTGCGATTTTCCGGCATTCAGAAGACCTATGATGGCGAGCATCTCGTGGTGAAGAACCTCGATCTCGACATCAGGAAGGGCGAGTTCATCACCCTGCTCGGCCCCTCGGGCTCGGGCAAGACGACCACGCTGATGATGCTGGCCGGCTTCGAGGTTCCGACCCAGGGCGAGATTTACCTGGCAGGCCGGCCGATCAAGAACATGCCCCCGCACAAGCGCGATATCGGCATGGTGTTCCAGAACTATGCCCTGTTTCCGCACCTGACGATCGCGGAGAACATCGCCTTCCCGCTATCCGTTCGCAACACCAGCAAGGCTGACGTGCAGGAACGCGTCGGCTCGGCGCTGCGCATGATCAAGATGGAAACTTTGGCGCACCGGCGGCCCGGACAACTGTCCGGCGGCCAGCAGCAGCGCGTGGCATTGGCCCGCGCGCTGGTCTTCAATCCGCAACTCGTGCTGATGGATGAGCCGCTCGGCGCCCTTGACAAGCGGCTGCGCGAGCAGATGCAGCTGGAGATCAAGCAATTGCACGAGACGATGGGCATCACCGTCGTCTACGTCACCCACGATCAGAGTGAAGCGCTCACGATGTCGGACCGCATCGCCGTGTTCAACGACGGCATCGTGCAGCAGATCGACAAGCCCGACGCGCTGTATGAGCACCCGGTGAACAGCTTCGTCGCCCATTTCATTGGCGAAAACAACGTGCTTTCAGGCACCGTCGAGACGGTCGACAAGGTTTATTGCCGAGTCGCGCTGGCCGGCGGCGGCGGCACCGTCACCGCTCGGGCAATCAATGTGTCAGGCGCAGGCGCGTCGACGTCCCTGTCGGTACGGCCGGAGCGGATCGCCATCGTCCCGGACGGCGCCGCCAGTGATGGACCAAACCGGCTGCCGGCCAAGGTGCAGAACACCATCTATCTCGGCGACCACGCGCTGGCCGTGCTCGATGTCGCGGGGAATGCCGAGTTCATGGTCAAGCTTCCGCCGGGCGCACATGACAGCCTGTCACATGGTGCAGACGTGTTCGTCACCTTTCGCCCCGAGGACTGCCTCGCTCTCGATCCGGTCTGAATCGGCAATCAACATCGACGCAACTCATATGAAGAAGGAACAAGGACCATGCTGAAGCGCAAGATTGGCAAGATTGCTCTGGCTTTGACCGCGGCCTTCGCCGCCAGCGCCGCGCTGGCCACCGTCGCCCAGGCGCGTGATCTCACGATCGTGTCGTGGGGCGGGGCCTATCAGGATGCCCAGAAGAAGGTCTATTTCGAGCCGTTCAAGAAGGCGGCCGGAATTGCAATGAACGACGAGTCATGGGACGGCGGCGTCGGCGTGCTGCGCGCCAAAGTGCAAGGCGGCGCCGCCACGTGGGACGTCGTCCAGGTCGAGAGCGACGAACTTGCGGTCGGCTGCGAGGAAGGCCTGTTCGAGAAGCTGGACTACACCAAGATCGGCGGCGAGGCCGCCTACATCCCGCCGTCGGTCAATCCGTGCGGCGTCGGTGCCATCCTCTACGACTTCGTTCTCGGCTACGACAAGGACAAGCTGAAGGAGGCCCCGAAGGGCTGGGCCGACTTCTTCGACACCAAGAAAATTCCTGGCAAGCGCGCCTTGCGTCAGGGCCCGAAGACCACGCTCGAGATCGCACTGATGGCCGATGGCGTCGCGCCGAAGGACGTCTACAAGGTGCTGGCGACCGACGAGGGCATCGAGCGCGCCTTCAAGAAGCTCGACACCATCAAGGGCGACATCGTCTGGTGGAAGGCCGGCGCCCAGCCGCCGCAACTGCTCGCCTCCGGTGAGGTGACGATGACCTCGGTGTACAATGGCCGCATCGATACCGCGAACAAGAACGAGAAGAAGAATTTCGGCATGGTGTGGGACGGCGCGCTGTTCACGCTTGACAGCTGGGTCATCCTCAAGGGCAGCCCGAACAAGGACGCCGCCTACAAGTTCCTGGACTTTGTCGGCAAGGCGGAGAACCAATCGAAACTGTCGGAGAACATTGCCTACGGTACTTCGAACAAGGACGCAGCCGCTCTGATCGCGCCTGCCGTTCTGAAGGACCTGCCGACGGCGCCCGACAACATCAAGAACGCGGTCGAGATCAACGTTGCCTTCTGGCTCGAGAACATCGACCGCCTGACCGGGCGCTTCAACAAATGGGCCGCGAAATAGAGCCGCCCGCAGCGCGGGCGGAGGGAAACGTGGCGACTGGCTCGTCTGCGGCGCATCCTTCGAGACGCCCGCCTATGGCGGGCCCTCAGGATGAGGTCTGAGTTTTTGGCAACGACTCTACAGGCACCAATGTCAATGAGCCTCATCCTGAGGAGACCGCGAAGCGGTCGTCTCGAAGGACGAGGCGCTTGCTCAGGCCGCGCGTCAAAGAGGCTCTCGTCATGACGACCGCGTCCGTTACCGGCGCCGATGCCAAGCCCGCGGTGTCGCTCAGGCGGCGCCTGAAGCAGGCCGAACGCGCGCGCCAGCTCAAGGCATTGGCACTCGTCGCGCCGCTTCTCGTCTTCCTGCTCTTCACCTTCGCAGGCCCGATCGCCGGCATGCTGTGGCGCGCGGTCGATGACCGCGAGGTGCGCCAGGTTCTGCCGCAGACGGTGGCGGCGCTCGCCGGTTGGGACGGCAAGGACCTGCCGAATGAAGACGCCTTTGCTGCGCTCGCAAGCGATATCCTCGCGGCGCGCGCCGCCGGCACCATCGCGATCGCAGCCAAGCGGCTGAACTACGCGCTGAACGGCTTTCGCACGATCCTGACCAGCACGGCACGCAACCTGAAGGCCGTGCCGGAGCGAGGGGCCGCGAAGGAGACGCTGGGCAAGATCAATGCGGCCTGGCGCGAACGTGCGACATGGACGACGATCAAGGACGCCGGCGGCCCCCTCACCGGCTTCTACCTTCTGTCCGCGCTCGACCTGACGCGGAACGTCGACGGCGCGATCATCGCAGCTCCGCCGGACCAGGCGATCTACCGCGAGGTCTTCACCCGCACCTTCGTCATCAGTCTCAGCGTCACCGTCCTCTGCCTGATGCTCGGCTTTCCGGTGGCCTATTTGCTTGCGACGCTGCCGCCTGCCAGATCGAACCTGCTGATGATCTTCGTCCTGCTGCCGTTCTGGACATCGCTGCTGGTTCGCACCTGCGCCTGGATCGTGCTGTTGCAGAGCAAGGGCGTCGTGAACGACAGCCTGCAATGGCTCGGCATCATCGACCAGCCGCTGCGGCTGATCTACAACCGCTTCGGCGTCTGCGTCGCGATGACCCACGTGCTGCTGCCGTTCATGATCCTGCCGCTCTACAGCAGCATGAAAGCGATCTCGCCGGCCTACATGCGCGCCGCCGCCTCGCTCGGCGCGCCACCGGTCACAGCCTTCTTGAGGATCTACTTGCCGCAGACGCTGCCCGGCATTGGCGCCGGAAGCCTGCTCGTCTTCATCCTGGCGCTCGGCTATTACATCACGCCCGCACTCGTCGGCGGCGCCGCCGACCAGATGATCAGCTACTTCATCGCGCTCTACACCACCGAGACCGCGAATTGGGGACTCGCATCGGCGCTTGGGGCGTTGCTGCTGCTAGCCACCCTTCTGCTGGCACTTGTCTACGGTAAGCTGGTGCAGGGGCAGCAGGTCACGGGAGGTATAAAGAATTGAGCGACAATGCCTCCTTGCGCACGCCCGGCCAGCGCATTGCGTGGACCGGGACCATCGTCGTCTCCACGTTGGTTTTCATCTTCCTGATCACGCCGATCCTGGCGATCATGCCGCTGTCCTTCAGCTCGGGCTCGTATCTGACCTATCCGCTGCCCGGCCTGTCGTTGCGCTGGTACGACGACTTCATCACATCGCCGCGCTGGATGAACGCACTGAAGAACAGCATGATCATCGGCGTCGCTTCGACGGCGCTGTCCATGGTGCTCGGCACGCTGGCCGCGCTGGGGCTGGCGCAGTGGAAGAGCCGGTTCAAACCGCTCGTGCTCGCGTTCGTGCTGTCCCCGGTGGTTGTGCCTGGCGTCATCACGGCGGTCGGCCTGTATTTCTTCTTCGCGCCGATCGGACTGACCGGCAGCTATCTCGGCCTGATCCTGGCCCATACCGCACTGGCGACGCCTTTCGTTGTGATCACGGTCGGCGCCACGCTGCAAAGCTTCGACACCAATCTGGCACGCGCCGCCGCCTCGCTCGGCGCCTCGCCAATCTACGCGTTCCGCCGCGTGATCCTGCCGCTGATCCTGCCCGGCCTCGCCTCAGGCGCGCTATTCGCCTTCGCGACCAGCTTCGACGAGGTCGTGATCGTGCTGTTCATGGCCGGTCCGGAACAACGCACTCTGCCGCGCGAAATGTTCAGCGGCATCCGTGAGAACATCAGCCCGACCATCACGGCAGCGGCGGTGATCCTGACGACGGTCTCGGTGATCCTCCTCGCGACTCTGGAAGGCCTGCGCCGACGCAACGAGCGGCTGAAAGGCACCAGCGCCTGATAGGCCCTCTGTCATTCCGGGGCGCACGCAGCGCGAGCCCGGAATCCATCGGGCCACAGCGCCGGTGGATGAATGGAAACTCCGATGCGCAAATGCGCATCGAGGCGCACGCCGGATTGACGACCGATACCCCTACTTATTTCTCATTCCTCCTCACGCGTCCGTGGCTTTGCGGCCGCGACCGTTTGTCGCTAGAACAGTCCCTGCAACAAAGCCCAAACAACAACACACAGGGAGAAGAACAACCATGCAAAAACTCATCGCCGCAGTCGCGGCCGGCCTTGCGCTCGCCGCCACGTCGGGCACGGTGCAGGCGCAGATCTCCGACGACGTCGTCAAGATCGGCGTCCTCACGGACATGTCGAGCCTCTATGCGGACGCGACCGGCAAGGGTTCGCTCGCCGCCGTCGAGATGGCGGTCGCCGATTACGGCGCCAAGGTTGCGGGCAAGCCCGTGCAGGTGGTTGCCGCCGATCACCAGAACAAGCCCGATGTCGGCGTCAACATCGCGCGCAACTGGTACGACAACGACAAGGTCGATGCGATCTTCGACGTGCCGACGTCCTCGGTGGCGCTGCCGATCTCGGCACTGACGCGCGAGAAGAACAAGATCAACATCAACTCCGGCGGCGGCTCGTCTGATATCACCGGCATCGCCTGCTCGCCCAACACCGTACACTGGACCTACGACACCTATGCGCTGTCGAACGTCGCCGGCAAGGCGATGGTCAAGCGCGGCGAGGACACCTGGTTCTTCGTCACCGCCGACTACGCCTTCGGCATGGCGCTGCAGCGCGACGCAGCCAACGTGGTCAAGGAGAGCGGCGGCAAGGTGCTCGGCGAGGTGCGCCATCCGCTCAATTCCTCGGACTTTTCCTCATTCCTGCTGCAGGCCCAGGCCTCCAAGGCCAAGGTGGTCGCGCTGGCCAATGCCGGCGGCGACACCACCAACGCGCTGAAGCAGGCAGCCGAGTTCGGCCTGGTGCAGGGCGGCCAGAAAATGATCGCGCTGCTGCAGGAGATCACCGACACCCATTCGCTCGGCATCAAGGCGACGCAGGGCCTGATCGTCACCGACGCGTTCTACTGGGACATGAACGAGGAGACCCGCGCCTTCTCCAAGCGCTTCAACGAGAAGGTCGGCCACATGCCGACCATGATCCAGGCCGGGCTCTATTCGGCGACCATGCACTATCTGAAGGCGATCGACGCCATCAAGACGGACGAGGCGCCGAAGGTGATGGCGCAGATGCGCGCCACGCCGGTCAACGATTTCTTCGCCAAGAACGGCAAGATCCGCATCGACGGCCGCATGGTTCACGACATGTATCTTTTCGAGGTCAAGAAGCCCGAGGAATCCAAGGGCGAATGGGACCTCTACAAGCTGATTGCCACCGTGCCCGGCGACGAAGCGTTCCGTCCGCTCGACAAGGGCGGCTGTCCGCTGGTGACGCACTGAGCGGTGGCGAGCTGGTATCAGAAAAGACACGACAGCGCGCCCGGTGAAAACCGGGCGCGCTTCGCTTAGACAGTCAGGTGAGCCGTATTACTCCGAGTACTTGAACTCGGGCATGTTCTTCAGCTCGTCCTTGGTCGCGTTGAACACGGCGTGGTCGGGATACCACTTCGAGGTCGACGACGTGGTCGTAGCGGCCGGGGCCATCGTCGTGGTCTTCTCGGTGCCGGTCGCAGCGCCGGTCGTGGTGGTCGTCGTCGCCGGCTTGGTGGTGGTGGTCGAAGCCACCGCCTCGTTGACGAACTTCAGCTTCTCATAGGGCACGGCGACCAGATGTTCGCCCATGCCGAGGAAGCCGCCGACGCCGATCACGGCGATCTTGATGTCACCGCTCTTGTCCATCAGGAGGTCGCTGATCGTGCCGATGTTTTCGTTGGCGTCGTTGTAGACCTTCAGGCCATCCATCTTCGAGGTACGCCACTGGCCAGACGCCGTCGTGGTGGTCGTCGTAGCGGTGGTGGCGGCAGGCGCCTTGTCGGTGGTGACAGTCGGCGACTGTGCGAACGCAACGGTAGCAAGCAGTGCGGTGCCGGCAAGACCGGCGGCGATCGATTTAATCATGTTGTCCTCTCCTTCACAAAAAACTCGTGTTGAGAAAACAGCGATGATCCCTCGCGGTTCCGTGCGCGCCGCAATTTCGTCGCGCGCTACGTGATTGCACCAATCTGCGAGAACTGTTCCTGGGTCACCCAGGAACATTTCGGCGCCCGGATCCCCGCCGGCGATCGTGCGCCCTGGGTGAAGCACGATCGCGGCGAGGACCCGCGCCGACCCGCGTCGCTCAGGTCAGCTCTTGTAGTCGATCAGAAGCGCAGAGAAGTCGGAAGTGCCGGACGAGCCGCCATTGGCGCTGTAGGACGAGCTCGACGATTGCGACTGCTGCAGCGCCTGAAGAAACTGCTGGAGGATCTTGGCCGTCGTCGCATCGGTCGACGTGCTACTGGTCGAATCCGTGGACGACGCCGAATCCGAAGAGCTGTCGTCCGGCGGCGGGCCGGGCGGAGGTCCGCCTGCACCACCGGGGCCGCCCGCCGCGCCTGGACCGCTCGCGAAGGCGGACTGAAACACGTTCTTCAGCTCCTCGGCCTGGTCCGAGGTCAGCGTCCCGTTCGACACCTGGTTCGAGATGAGGTCGTCGATCTTCGATCGCATCTCGTCCTTGGAGGGACGTGTGCCGCTCGACTGGTCGCTCGACCGGCTCTGCCGAAGGGCGGTGTCGATGTCGGTCAGTGCGGTCGAGAGCGCCGACTGGTCCGACGACGAGATCGTGCCGGCGGACACTTCCGATTGCAATTCCTGCTGCAGCCTCTGCAGCGGCGACTGGTGGTTGCCGGCGGAGGCCGCCGAAATCGAGGTCATGATGGCTCCGTGGATCTTGCGGGGTTTCGTCGCGAACCACGCCACGGTATGGTTAACGGCCTTAACGAGACCTTGCCGCTCCGCAGCCCGGCGATTGCCGCTTGTTGCGGAAAGCCGGGCAGAAACAATCCGACACAAAAATCTTCGCCTTTTGGCCCGAATCTTGGACAAACAAAGCGCATGGCCATTCCCAATCCCAACATCCTGGTCGTCGAAGACGACCGCGAAACCCGGACGTTGATTGCGAAGTACCTGCGCAACAATGCCTGCAACGTCACCGCCGTGAGCGATGGCCGCGAGATGTCGCGCGCCATGGCCGATCACCGCATCGACCTGATCATCCTGGACGTCATGCTGCCAGGCGAGGACGGTCTCAGCCTGTGCCGCAAGGTGCGTGCCGAGGCCCAGACGCCGATCATCATGCTGACCGCGCGCGGCGAGGACGTCGACCGTATCGTCGGCCTCGAGATGGGCGCGGACGACTACCTGCCGAAGCCGTTCAATCCGCGCGAGCTGCTCGCCCGCATCAACGCGGTGCTGCGCCGCCAGGCCGCGGCTCGAGCGGCCAGCTCGATCGAAGGCGTCTCCACGCTCACTTTCGAAGGCTGGCACATCGACCTGCGGCTGCGCGAGCTACGCAATCCCGACGGCGCGCGCGTCGCGGTGACCAGCGCCGAATTCGATCTGTTGCGCACGTTCTGCGAACGGCCCGGCCGCGTGCTGTCGCGCGACAGCCTTCTCGACCTCACCCAAGGGCGCAACACCGGATCGTTCGAACGGTCCATCGACGTGCTGGTCAGCCGCATCCGCCGCAAGATCGAGCCCAATCCGGCCGACCCCATCCTCATCAAGACGGTGCGCTCCGGCGGCTACCTGTTCACGCCGAGAACGCAGCCTGCAAGCCCCTTGACGGCAGGCACTGAAGCAGTTGCGGCGCCCCTGAGCAGTTGAAGGGGACGCCGACGATGAAGTCGTTCGGGTTCTTCCACCTCAAGGGGATCGGCGGGCAGATCGCCGCCTTGGTGCTGGCATCGACCGTCGCGCTCCATCTCGTCGTCACCACCGCGTTCCTGATCAGCCGGCCGGACCGCTCCGACATGCCGCCGGACGGCGCGCATCAGCTGACCGATGCCGCGCTGCTGCTCGGTTCGGCCGAGGCCGGCGAACGTCCGCGCCTGGTCGCCGATCTCGCGCGCGCCTTCCCCAAGCTCGGCATCGAAATGCTCGCGCCCGGCACAGTGAGCGTCCAGGAGAGCGACAACCAGCACCTGCGCGCGATGCGCCATCACCTCAGGCGCGACTACAAGGCAGTGCAGCTGACTTCGGGTGGTACCGGATCGCGCGTCGGCATCGAGTTGCCTGACGGCACCATGATCGCCGGACGCGTCGATGGCGGGCCGCGGCCATGGTTCTGGGGCGCGCCCTGGTTGACGGCGCTGATGACCGCTTTCATCTGCGTCAGCGTGCTCGGGCTGTGGGCGGCGCGGGCGCTGGCGGCGCCGCTCTCGTCCTTCGCCAAGGCCGCCGAAAATTTCAGCCTCGACGGCGGCGCGGAGCCGCTGCCGGAGCGCGGCCCCGAGGAGATCCGTTCCGTGGCGCGCGCGCTCAACCGCATGCACGAGCGGATCGCGCGGCTGATGTCGGACCGCACCCGGATGCTGGCCGCGATCAGCCACGATCTGCGCACGCCGATCACGCGGCTGCGCCTGCGCGCCGAGTTCATCGAGGACGAGGGCAACCGCAAGCGCATGCTGATCGATCTCGACCAGATGCGATCGATGCTGGAAAGCGTGCTGTCGCTGCTGCGCAACGACCGCAAGGTCGAGGCGGTGACGCTGGTCGACATCGCCAGCACGCTGCAGCTCGTCGCCGACCAGTTCGGCGACATGGGCCATGTCGTGCATTATGACGGGCCGGCGTCCGCGACCGCCGCCGCGCGGCCCGACGACCTGCATCGCGGCATCACCAATCTGGTCGAGAACGCGGTGCGCTTCGGCGCCGAGGTGACGATCCGTCTCGACGTCTCCGACACCACGCTCGTCATCGACGTCGAGGACGACGGCCCCGGCATTTCGGACGCGCGCAAGCAGGAGATGCTGGAGCCGTTCGTGCGCGGCGACGATGCGCGCACTATGGACGAGTCCACCGGCTTCGGGCTCGGCCTGTCGATCGCGCGCGCCATCGCGCTCGCCCATGGCGGCGAGCTGTCGCTGCACGACCGCGAGCCGCACGGACTGATTGTGCGGATGCAATTGCCGCTCCGGCAGCAGCCGCGGCTCGCGGCCTAATTCACGCCGCGAGCGGCGGGCGCTCGACGGCGACCTCGTCGAAGATCGCCACGGCCTCGAAGCGATAATTGCAGGCGTGGCAGGTCCAGAGATAGGAGACACGTCCCTCGCCCGGCTCGATCCAGTCGGGCCGCGGGATCGGCGTGCCGCATTGGGCACAGGGGTTTTGCTTGGGGGTCTCTCTGAGGACTGCTTTTGTCATGGCACCTCTCCCGATTTGCTAGCCGCTTCCTACTCGCTTTCGCGGCCCCGCGCGACTAGACAGCCTTGCTGCCGCGAACGGTCATCCGCCTGAGGGAACCCGTACCCCGGCATTGAGTCGTAACAACGGCTCGGCGCCGCCAAATCGTTAACGGCGGCGTTTGGTCACATCATCGCCGCGTTCGAGAGGCCTATCGGCATCGGGCGCAGGTCACTCATAGGACCTCAGGAATATCTGATGAAATTTTTACGCATTGCCGCGCTGCTCGCGGCCGGATTGACACTGCCGCAGGCCGCCTTTGCCGGTGAAGCGGAATATGCCGAGATGGTCGCGGCGCATGCCCGCGCCAACGGCGTGCCGGAGGCGCTGGTGCACCGCGTCATCATGCGCGAGAGCCGCTACCAGCCGCATCTGGTCGGCCGTGGCGGCACCATCGGGCTGATGCAGATCAAGCTCGCGACCGCCCGCGGGGTCGGCTACACCGGCGATGCCGCCGGCCTGCGCGATCCCGACACCAATCTCACCTATGCCGTGAAATACCTGGCCGGCGCCTATCGCGCCGCCAATGGCGACCACGCCCGCGCCGTGCGCTATTTCGCCGGCGGCTATTACTACGCCGCCAAGCGTCAGCGGCAGGAGACGGTGCAGATCGCCAACATGGGCGACACCATGGGCCAGCCCTGGCTCGAGCCGAACGGCAATCCGCAACCGATGTTCGGCAACGTCCCGCACCGGAAAATGGCCCAGCGTGTCCGCAATGCGCGGGCGCAGGCGGCGCAGTAAGCTCGCGTGTCCCGGACGCGCTGCGACGCGTAGCGTTGCTGCGCAGAGCCGGGACCCAGCCTATCCGACGCAAAAACGGGCCCCGGCTCTGCGACGCATCACGCCGCCAAGAGGCGGCGCGCTGCATCGCGCCCGGGGCACGGACGGTGGGTTCCGTCTGTAACGCGTTGACACTAGCCCCCACTGTCCTACATTAGACCTGTTCCGAGGGGTGCTCCGAGGAGGAGCTGAGATACCGCTAAATGGGCAATACCGCCCAGGACCGCGGTGACCCTTTGAACCTGATCCGGGTCATGCCGGCGAAGGGACAGGGATGTTACAGACGACCAAGCGACCGGAGTCTCCGGTATCCATCATCGGCGCAGGCATTGCGGGAGCCTGGCAGGCCCTGCTGTTCGCGCAGGCAGGCCATGCCGTGACCTTGCACGAGCGCGGTGACGAGGCGATGACGGACGCCACCAGCCATTGGGCCGGCGGAATGCTCGCGCCCTATTGCGAGGCCGAGGTCGCCGAACCCATCATCAGCCGCCTCGGGCTGCGCTCGCTCGACCTCTGGCGGCGCGAGCTGCCGGACACGCCGTTCAACGGCTCGCTGGTCGTGGCGCATCCGCGCGAGCGCAACGATTTCGAGCGCTTTGCCCGCATGACCGAGGAGCACCGCCGGCTCGATGCCGCAGGCCTCGCCGCGCTCGAGCCGTCGCTGGAGGGCCGCTTTCGCGATGCGCTGTTCTTCCCGGCCGAGGGCCATGTCGAGCCGCGCCGCGTGCTGCCGCAGTTGCACGATCGCATCCGCGCCGCCGGCGGCACCATCAAGTTCGGCAGCGACGTCTCGGCAAGCGATCTCGCGAACGATCCCGATGGCATCGTCATCGACTGCCGCGGCCTCGGCGCCCGCGACGAACAACCCGAGCTTCGCGGCGTCAAGGGCGAGATGATCCTGATCGAGACCAGCGAGGTGCAGCTGGCCCGCCCGGTGCGGCTGATGCATCCGCGCTGGCCGCTCTACGTGATCCCGCGCGAGGCCAATCTGTTCATGCTGGGCGCGACCTCGATCGAGACCGAGGCTAACGGCGTCAGCGTCCGCTCCGCGCTGGAGTTGCTGGGTGCGGCCTACACGGTGCATCCTGCGTTCGGCGAAGCCCGCATCGTCGAATTCGGCTCGGGGCTTCGTCCCGCTTTTCCCGACAACCTTCCGCGCATCGGCATTCGCGGCAGCACGATCTCCGTCAACGGCCTCTACCGCCACGGCTTCCTGATCGCGCCCGCCCTCGCCGAGCTGACGCTGGCCTATGTCGAGCGCGGCCAGATCGACAACGAGGTGATGCGATGCGCGTGATCGTCAACGGCGAGCAGCGCGAGGTGACTTCGGCAAGCGTCGACGCGCTGCTCTCCGAGCTCGACTACGAAGGCACCCATTTCGCCATCGCGCTGAACTACGACGTCGTGCCGAAAAGTCGCTGGGCCGAGACAAGCCTGAAGCCCGGCGACGAGATCGAGATCATCACGCCGCGGCAGGGAGGGTGATGGTGATGATCTCATCCAACACATCCCTGTCATCGCCCGGCGAAAGCGCGGAGCGCGTCCTGGAAAGCAAGACCGGGCGATCCAGTACGCCGCGGCGTCTCGGTCCCAGCCGCTCTGCCGCGGCGTACGGGATCCCCGCCTTCGCGGGGATGACAGCTGCATCTGGGTTGACGGCTGAACTCAAGGAGACACCTTCATGGTGACCTTCTACGGCAAGACCTTTGCCTCCCGCTTGCTGATCGGCAGCGCGCTCTATCCCTCACCCGCGATCATGCAGGACGCGATCCGCGCGTCCGGCTCGAATATCGTCACGGTGTCGCTGCGGCGCGAATCCGCCGGCGGCAAGACCGGGGATGCGTTCTGGAAGCTGATCCGCGAGCTCGACGTCACCGTGCTGCCGAACACCGCCGGCTGCCGCACCGTGCGCGAGGCCGTGACCACGGCAAAGCTCGCGCGCGAACTGTTCGGCACGAGCTGGATCAAGCTCGAGGTCATCGCCGACAACGACACGCTGCAGCCCGACGTCGTCGGCCTGGTCGAAGCCGCCGGCATCCTGATCAAGGACGGGTTTGACGTGTTTCCCTACTGCACCGAGGATCTCTCGGTCGCCAACCGCCTGGTCGACGCCGGCTGCAAGGTGGTGATGCCATGGGCCGCGCCGATCGGCAGTGCCAAGGGCATCACCAATCGCGATGCGCTCAAGCTGCTGCGCGAGCGCCTGCCCGACATCACGCTGGTGGTCGACGCCGGTCTGGGCGCGCCCAGCCACGCCGCCGAGGCGCTCGAGCTCGGCTTCGATGCCGTGCTGCTCAACACCGCGATCGCCAAGGCCGCGGACCCGATCGCGATGGCCAACGCTTTCCGCCTCGGTGTCGACGCCGGCCGCACCGCTTATGAAGCCGGGCTGATGAACGCCCGCGACTTCGCCTCCCCGTCCACCCCTGTCGTTGGGACCCCGTTCTGGCATGCCGTATCCTGATCGCTTCTATCCCGTCGTCGACAGCCTCAATTGGGTCGAGCGCCTGACCAAGCTCGGCGTCGGCACCATCCAACTGCGCGCCAAAGAACTGAACGACGCCGACGCGCTGCAGATCGTCAGCGACGCGCTGGCGATCACGAAAGGCACGCAAGCCAGGCTGGTCGTGAACGATTACTGGCGCGCCGCGATCGTCGCGGACGCAAAATATCTGCATCTCGGCCAGGAGGACCTTGCCGACGCCGACCTCAAGGCGATCCGCGAGGCCGGCCTTTCGCTCGGCATCTCCACCCATGACGACGCCGAGCTTGAAACCGCGCTTGCCGCCAAGCCCGACTACGTCGCGCTCGGCCCGATCTTCTTCACCACGCTCAAATCGATGCGTTTCGAGCCGCAGGGCATTCCGAAGATCACCGAATGGAAGAAGCGCATCGGCAGCATTCCGCTGGTCGCCATCGGCGGCATCAAGTTCGAGCACGCCGCGGAGATTTTTGCGGCGGGCGCGGATTCCATCGCGGTGGTGTCCGACGTCACCCAGAATGCCGACCCTGACGCAAGGGTCCGGCAGTGGCTCGGCCTGAAGGAGGCTGCGTGATGCAGGCCCCCCTCCTACCCCACACTCCACTGCCATCGCCGGCTTGACCGGGATGACAGCTGTAATTGACGCCCGCGCCGCGACCTCAACGAAATAACCCGGAGGATTCCATGAACATCCGCTCCAACCCTGAAAGAACCGTCCCCGCCGTCACCACTGGCCCGCTGCCGTCCTCGCGAAAGATCTTCGCGACCCCCGACGCCGCACCCGACCTGCGCGTGCCCTTGCGCGAGATCATCCTCTCCGAGGGCGCCGGCGAGCCGAACCTGCCGGTGTACGACACCTCCGGCCCTTACACCGATCCGTCCGTGACGATCGACGTCAACGCCGGCCTCCCCCGCAATCGCAAGGCCTGGGTGCTGGAGCGCGGCGGCGTCGAGGAATATCAGGGCCGCCAGGTCAAGCCGGAGGACAACGGCAGCGTCTCCACCGACAAGGCCGCGCGCGCGTTCAGCGCCTATCACAAGCCGCTGCGCGGCCTCGACGGCCACAAGATCACCCAGCTCGAGTTCGCCCGCGCCGGCATCATCACCAAGGAGATGATCTACGTCGCCGCGCGCGAAAACCTCGGCCGCAAGCAGCAGCTCGAGCGCGCGGAAGCCGCCCTCGCCGACGGCGAGAGCTTCGGCGCCGCGGTCCCCGCCTTCATCACCCCCGAGTTCGTGCGCAGCGAGATCGCGCGCGGCCGCGCTATCATCCCCTGCAACATCAACCACTCGGAACTCGAGCCGATGATCATCGGCCGCAACTTCCTGACCAAGATCAACGCCAATATCGGCAACTCGGCGGTGACCTCGTCGGTCGAGGAAGAGGTCGAGAAGATGGTGTGGGCGATCCGCTGGGGCGCCGACACCGTGATGGACCTCTCGACGGGCCGCAACATCCACACCACCCGCGAATGGATTTTGCGCAATTCGCCGGTGCCGATCGGCACCGTTCCGATCTACCAGGCGCTGGAGAAGTGCAACGGCGACCCGGTCAAGCTGACCTGGGAGCTCTACAAGGACACGCTGATCGAGCAGTGCGAGCAGGGCGTCGACTATTTCACCATCCACGCCGGCGTGCGCCTGCAATACATCCACCTCACCGCCAGCCGCGTCACCGGCATCGTCAGCCGCGGCGGCTCGATCATGGCGAAGTGGTGCCTGGCGCATCACAAGGAAAGCTTCCTCTACACCCATTTCGACGAGATCTGCGACCTCATGCGCAAGTATGACGTCTCGTTCTCGCTTGGTGACGGCCTGCGCCCGGGCTCGATCGCTGACGCCAACGACCGCGCGCAGTTCGCCGAGCTGGAGACGCTCGGCGAACTGACGAAGATCGCGTGGGACAAGGGTTGCCAGGTCATGATCGAAGGCCCCGGCCACGTGCCGATGCACAAGATCAAGATCAACATGGACAAGCAGCTCAAGGAATGCGGCGAGGCGCCGTTCTACACGCTCGGGCCCCTGACCACCGATATCGCGCCGGGCTACGACCACATCACCTCGGGCATCGGTGCCGCCATGATCGGCTGGTTCGGCTGCGCGATGCTCTGCTACGTCACGCCGAAGGAGCATCTCGGCTTGCCCGATCGCAACGACGTCAAGGTCGGCGTCATCACCTACAAGATCGCAGCGCATGCGAGCGATCTCGCCAAGGGCCACCCCGCCGCCCAACTGCGCGACGACGCCCTCTCCCGCGCCCGTTTCGACTTCCGCTGGAGCGACCAGTTCAACCTCGGCCTCGATCCCGAGACCGCCAAGAACTTCCACGACGAGACCCTGCCGAAGGAAGCCCACAAGGTCGCCCATTTCTGCTCGATGTGCGGCCCGAAGTTCTGTTCGATGAAGATCACGCAGGACGTGCGCGACTACGCCGCAACGCTGAACGATCCGAACAGCATCGGCATGTCACTGAGCGGGACGGCCGAAGACGGCATGAAGCAGATGAGCGCGAAGTTCAAGGAGATGGGCGAGAGCCTGTATCTGGATGCGGAGAAGGTGAAGGAGAGCAATCGGGTGTTGTGAGGCTTGATGGCTTGATTCGACCGAAGCGGGGGTGATCGTTATGTTACCCCTGCGATTCCGTCGACGAACGTAAGCGCGAACGAGAATTCCTCCCTGCAATGAGCTTCACGAGCGGATTGGAGCTGCAAGCGTATGGACGCGTCGCGCAAGCACTTGCGCGTCATGCGTATGCGATGGCCGTTTCCGAAGATAAAAATTATCGCAAGGCATTTCCGGACGCTCCGGGACCCATCTACTATCATTGTTCGACGTCCACGTTCGAAGCGGTCGCACATGATCTGTGGCGACTCGGCATTCTCCGCCCGTTGGATCAGCGGGGAGCTTGGGCCTTCCATTTTGTGTTCGATTGTCCGATCGATGAAGCCAATCTTGTGGCTGAACGGAACGCAGCGGCCGGCCCGGCGCTCGTACAGCTTCTGACAACGTTCATCAACCTCTTCGCGGATTTCGGAGCCCAGTATTGGGGTTTCTCCACCACGCCAGACGTCCCTTTCGGCCTGAATGCCCGGCTGACTCCGACGTTCGACGCGCTTGCCTCCATCGGTTATCTCACCAAGAGCGAGCAAGGCTACACCTGGACTTACCTAATCGCGCCCATCATGCGTGGGTCCTACTTCGATGAGGAGTGGACGGCACATTGAGCGAGCGTGGCAAGCATAGCCCGGATGAGCGAAGCGACATCCGGGATTGATGTTGGACCCGCATGTCAATAACGCTTGTGCGGGCTACAACTCTGCGGACAAATGGATTGCCCGTCCCTCCTTCCCACCGCCTCCCCGACCAACTTCGTCCCAACCTCCGCCTCGTCTTCGTCGGCACCGCCGCCTCCACGCGCTCGGCCGAACTCGGGCACTACTACGCCCATCCCGGCAACCGCTTCTAGCGCGCGATCCATGAGGCCGGCATCACGGCGGCGATATCAGCCGGGGGAGTCCACGGCGCTGATCGCGCTTGGGATCGGCCCCACTGATCTCTCCAAGTCGGGCGTCTCGACAAATTCGTCGTCCCCGCCTATTCTAACAGCATGAACATCATTCGCCGCACGCTGGAGATCGACGCCGACACCGATGCGCGTTTGCGCGAGATGGCCGACGAGCGCGGGCAGGATGTCGCCGCCGTGCTCGCGGAAGCCGTGGCGCTGCTCGATTCCGTGGTCGATATCGCCGGCCCGGATATCCAAGAGGACCGCCGCCGGCTGGATGATTTCAAAAAGACCTGCGCCGCCGTGCCTCTCGACGAGGTGAAGGACTGGGTGGCGAGCTGGGGTTCGGCGAAGGAGCTGCCGCGCCCGGCGGTGCGCAGGATCGGATGATCCTGCTTTCACCCGACGCCGTTGAGGACGTCGAGCGATTGCGCCTTTTTCTCGATCAACATAGTCCGGGCGCAGCACAACGCGCGCTCGCGTCGATCTGGCGGGCAATCGAGCGGTTGCAGGAGTTTCCCGAGTTGGGAATGCCGACGGGAGACGCCGAACTGCGCCAGATCGTGGTCCGCTTTGGCGCGTCCGGCTACATCGTGCGGTATGCCGTGTTGGCCGAGGCACAGGACATCCTGATCACGCGGATATGGCATGGCCGCGAAGCCCGCAAGACGGACGAGTGAGCGTACGACGGACGATTGATTTGCCAGAAGCCCACCGCCTCCCCGACAAACTCCGCACCAACCTCCGCCTCGTCTTCGTCGGCACCGCTGCCTCGACGCGCTCGGCCGAGTTGGGGCACTACTACGCCCATCCCGGCAACCGCTTCTGGCGAGCGATCCATGAGGCCGGCATCACGCCGCGGCGCTATCAGCCAAGCGAGTTCGCAGCGCTGATCGAACTCGGAATCGGCTTCACCGATCTCTCCAAGTCGGGTGCCGGGATGGATCACCAGATCGCGGCGGAGACGATCGACGTGGCGGGCTTCAGGGCGAAGATGGAGACGTATCGGCCGCGGACGATTGCGTTCACGAGCAAGAAGGCGGCGAGCTTGTTTTACGGGCGGCCGTCGACGGCGATTGCGCTGGGGCGGCAGGTGCGCGATGCAAGCTTGCCCGAGATCTTCGTGCTGCCGTCGCCGTCGGGCGCGGCGTCCGGGCATTGGACGATCGAGCCGTGGCGCGAACTGTCGGAGTGGATCAATGCGCCAAGCGCGTCCCATCCACAGACCTCATCCTGAGGAGATCGCGAAGCGATCGTCTCGAAGGATGGAAGCGGGCGAGATCGGGGGCCTGCATGGTTCGAGACGGCGCTTCGCGCCTCCTCACCATGAGGGTTAAGCAGCGCCTTTGCCGCTATCCCCTCACCCCGCATAGGCCTTGTCGAGATCCGCGATCACGATCTTCCGCATCTTCATCATCGCCTGCATGACACGATTGGCCCTGGTCCTGTCGGGGTCGCCCAGATAGCGGCCGAGGGCCGACGGCACCACCTGCCAGGACAGGCCGAACTTGTCCTTGAGCCAGCCGCAGCGGGATTCCTCGCCGCCGTCTGCGGTCAGCGCATTCCAGAAATAGTCCACTTCCGCCTGCGTCTCGACGCTGATGAAAAACGACACCGCCTCGTTGAAACGGTATTGCGGCCCGCCGTTGAGCGCGTGGAAGCGCTGGCCCTCGAGCTCGAACACCGCCATGAAGTCGCTGACGGTCTCGACCTCGGCGTTGGGAAACACCGATTTGTAGAAGGCCACGGCCTCCGGGACATTGTTGTCGAACCAGAGAAACGGCGTGATGGACGTCATGTTCGGTCGCACCTCGGCTGGATGGATCCGCGTCGATCGCGGCATCCCCCGGAGGACGAAGAGCGGGACCGGCATCCGACAGGCCGGGCAAGATTTTTTCCGGTCGTTCTGGATGAGACTCGCGAGGCGTCGGCTTGTCGCGTGGGTACGCGCTGCAGATGCGCTTTGCGCATCCGCAAGGCTAACCCACGCTAAGGCACCGTGCGCTACCGCATCGTGATCGCAAGCCCGCTGAGATCCGCATTCGCCATCAGGCCGGTCTGGGTGCCCGACAGCTCCAGCACCGCACCCTTCTGGTTGCTCAGCACGATGGCGCGGGCGCCGCGGCCGATAGCGAGGCCGGCTCCGGCGGCGCCGTAGACGCCGGCAACGTCGGAGGGACGGTTGATGTTGGAGACGCGGCCGCGCAGCACGGTCTTGGAGCCGCCGAACACCAGGCCGTAATCGAGCCCGCCGGTCGACAGCGCATAGGAGCGGCCGCGGAAGTTCAGCACCCCGGAGCCGCCGGAGCCGCCGATGATCCAGCCCGCCTTGTAGATCGTCAGCACCACGGTGCCGCCGTCGGCGAAGGCCGAGGTCGAGAGGCCGGCCAGGGCGACGATGGCGACCAGCGCGGCGCGGCAAGAGGATGCGAGCTTCATGGGTGTCTCCGGGGGCTATTTCTCAAGGAGAGGAATCGAATCAGACGCAGCGAATGTACAGGATGGATCGGGGCGGCAACATGATGGGCGGAGGATGTGGGCCGCGGACTTAGCTTCCCCCTGTCATCGCCCGGTTCAACCGGGCGATCCAGTACGCCGAGACGGTTGAGATTGAACCGAGCAGCGCAGGGACTTCGCCTGCAGCCATCCTTCGAGACGCCCGCCGTTGGCGGGCCCTCAGGATGAGGACTGAGTGCTTTGCGCGAGTTTCAGCGGGCTCAGATGCCAGTAAGCCTCATCCTGAGGAGACCGCGAAGCGGTCGTCTCGAAGGACGAGGCGTGCGCTCCGCTTACGCAGAGAGCCATATGCGATTGCCCTGCGGTCAAGCCGGGGCATGACCGCGGAGATGAGGGCGAACACCACCGTAGCCATCATGACATTCTGCCCTTGATTTGCCCGACGGAGCAACCCGAAATTTTCGCTTTTTACGAATGAGAAAAACCGAATGATCTCCGCAACATCCCTACTGTGCATGGGGTTGTTTTCGCGTTTTTTTGGTTTGAGCCTTCCTCGCCTGCCGCTACGCTCACGGACCACGAGAACACTCTTCAAGGTGATCCCATGCCGATCCAGCATTTCGCACCCCCGTCGCACGTCAAGGCGCCGCCGCTGTCGTTCGCGACGCGCGTCGGCGATCTCCTGTTCGTCTCCGGCATTCCCGGCTTCGACGCCAGCGGCGCGCTGCCCGAGGGTTTTGAGGCGCAGTTCGCCAATGTCGTCGTCAACATCAGGCGCGTGCTGGACGAGGCCGGCGCCACTTTCCGCGACCTCGCCAAGGTCAACGTGCTCCTGACCCGCGCCGCCGACGTCGCCGCCATGAATGCGCTCTATGCCGGCGCCTTCGGCCCGCCGCCCTACCCGGCGCGCACGACCTGCGTGGTGCAGGCGCTGCCCGATCCGAAGATGCTGATCGAGATCGAGGCGGTGGCCTCGCTGGCGAAGTGAGCCGCCTTCCGCGTGTGGCTTGCCGGGCACGCGGCCAAACCAAATGCTCGGGGAACAGCTGACATGTCCGTGAGGGGCAGCTCCCCGGCTTGCAAAGGACCTGCTTTTACCGCACGAATTTTGCGATCTGACGTCCCCTCAAGGAGATATTTCATGCGTCGCGTTCTTGCGCTCTGTGCCGTCGCCGGCATCGCCACTTCCGTCTTCGCCGTGCCGGCCTCGGCCAAGGTCGGCTATTACGTGATCCGCTGGGACAACACCGGCATCTGCCAGGTCTGGAACGAAGACCTGAAGTACAAGCCGTTCCAGTTCGGCGTGTCGACCTACAAGGTCGTCAGCAAGCCGCTCCCGACCTTCCAGGCCGCTTCCGACGTCCAGATCAAGCTGCGCGCCGAGCGTCGCTGCACGCTCTGAGCGTTCGCAACGAACCGGATTGCGAGGGCGGGTCGCGCGAGCGGCCCGCCCTCTTCGTTTTTGCGAGACCATCTTTTTCCCGGCCGAAATCAGCTATTTCCGTCCACGCGCTTTGAACCTGACCAGCACGCGGAACTACTCACATCTTGTCCGGCGCGCATCCCCAAGCGTCCGGGGCCAAGCCCTCCCCGTGATTGCCGGGAGGCGCATCACACCATTCTTTTGAGGAGCTGATCATGCGTCGTATTTCCGTGCTGTGCGCTGCCGCCGGCCTTGCCGTCACCGCCTTCGTCGCGGCGAGCCCTGCACAGGCCAGCTATCACCTGATCCGCTGGCAGGACACCGGCCTGTGCCAGATCTGGGACGAGAGCATCCCGACCACGCCGTGGCCGGCCGGCTATCACCGCGCCAGCGCCAGCGTGCCGACCTTCATCGACGCACTCGCAGTGAAGGACGCCGCGTTGAAGAAGGGCCACTGCAAGTGGTGAAATAATCGATCGGCGGACGAAGAACGGGCAAGGACGCGGGCATGCGTCCTTGCCCGTTTGCGTTTGAATACCGAACTCCTCACCCGCCCTTATGCGCACCGGGATGGATCAGGACGTCGCGGGCGGCGGCGAGGTCGATGAAGGCTTGCGCGCTGCCGCCGCGGTCGGGATGCATGCCCTTGGCGGCGCGGCGATAGGCCTGGTTGATGTCCTCGCAGGTGAGCTGCACCGAGAGCGGCAGGCCGAGTACCTTGCGGGCGCGATCCTCGCTGGACAATTGTTTCGGCGCGGCATTGCGGCGGCCGAAGCGCGGCGCGGTCAGATCATGAACGACGTCGAGCACCACACCGAGACGGCGCTGGGCCGCCAGCGTGACGCCGTGATCGTCATTCTCGACCGCCTGGCGCAACACCGGAAGCGCCTGCTCGGCGGCCTGGCGCAGCGTTGCATCCGGGCTCATCCGCGCGATCTCGGCCACGAGCCGCCCCGCCTCGGCCCAGTCGGCCGAATGCGCCGACCGCAGGCGTTCGAGGGCGGGTTTCCAGGATTCGAGCCGTTCCATCATGCGCGCAACGTTTAGCAATGAAGATCAGTATGCCAAGGCCGCCGTTTCCGACCCCTTAATTTCGAGTTAGCGTTTCGTGAAACTTCGAAACGAAATCGGGAGGAATATGCATGGCATTGCTCGCAAACCATATCGCCGTCGTCACAGGGGCCGGCTCCGGCATCGGCCGCGCGATCGCCGCCGGCTACGCCCGCGAGGGCGCGCAGGTGGTGCTGCTCGACGTCAACGCCGACACCGCTGCAGAGGCCGCCGGAGAGATCCGCAAGGCGGGCGGCAGAGCCGAGAGTTTTGCGCTCGACGTGGTCAGGCGCGAGGATTGCTTCGCGCTGGCCAGGCAGGTCGCCGACAAGGTCGGGCAGGTCTCGATCCTCGTCAACAATGCCGGCATCACGCGCCGCAACGCCTTCACCGCGGAGACCGAGACGGTGGCGAAGGACTGGAACGACATCATCTCGCTCAACCTCAACGGCGTCTTCAACGTGACGCAGGCCTTCCTCGCACCCTTGCGCGCGAGCAAAGGTCGCATCGTCAATATCGGCTCGATCCAGTCCTTCGTGCATCTGCGCACGCCGAGCTCGGCGGCCTATACGACGTCGAAGCACGGCGTGCTCGGCTTCACCAAGGCGCTGGCGGCCGAGCTCGGCAAGGAGGGCGTGCGCGTCAACGCGATCGGGCCGGGTTTCATCGAGACCAACATCAACGCCAATGTGCGCGCGACCAATCCGTCACTGGTGCAGGCCTTCGTCGACCACACCCCGCTGGCGCGCACCGGCAAGCCCGAGGATATCGTGGGTCCCGCGATCTTCCTCGCGTCTGACCTGTCGGCCTATGTCACGGGAACGATCGTGATGGTGGACGGCGGCTATCGCACGGTGTGACGGGACATCACTGAGCCGCCGCCAATCGCGGCGGCTTCGCGGCATTCCCGAGGTCATCTGGTGCGATCGTCCGCGATTAACCTTTCGTTAACCAAACCCGACCACCGTGGATCTACGGCTTGGGGGTCGTTTGTTCTCGATCCGCTTCCAACGATGGCAGCGGGCGTTGATCGGGGAGTATGTCGATGACCACTGTTCATGTCGCTGCGTCCGAACCGGGCGCACAATTCCTTGCCCCTCACCAGATCGTGCCGCTGCTGATCGGTGCCACCGTCGACGAGGTCGAGCGCGAGCTCGTGCTCCAGACGCTCGCGCGCTGCGACGGCAACCGCACCCGCGCATCGCGCGTGCTCGGCCTGTCGGTGCGCACGCTGCGCAACAAGATCAGGATCTACGCGGCGTCCGGCATCGACGTGCCCGCCTATCAGGATTAGCGCCCGAGGATGCGCCGCTGAATCATTCCGCCGATGATGACCGCAAGCGCGACCATCGCGACGAAGGCGGCGATCATCTCGATGGCGCGGAGGAAGAAGGCCGTCATGACAGCCCATGACGGCTGCGGCTCCTCGGCGAATGCGACCGGCACGATGTCGGGCACCAGCCGGTGAGCCAGGCCAAGCGCTGCTGCAAGGACGACGGCGAACAGCCAGAAGATCTTCCACGCCGCGCGCATCGGTCGCTCCTCGCCAGGAGTTGTGGCCGCACGATCGATGACACGGCAGTGCGTGCCGCGGATTGATGTTGATCAAGCGCGGCGAGATGTCCGGGCGGAATTGCTGCTGTCGTCAAACGCCGCTAAGTAGCTTGCTTCCGGTCAAGGGAGCAGCGGCGTGGCAGACGAACAGAAGCGGCAGGGACCTCAAGGTCCGCGCGGACGGCAGGGCGAGCCAGGACGGCCGGGGCCGCAGGGGCATCCGGGCCGCCGCGGACCCGATGGCGCACGCGGCAAGCCGGGTCCGCAGGGCAAGCCGGGACCGATCGGAAAGGCCGGACCTCAGGGCAAGCCCGGTCCGCAAGGCAAGCAGGGCGAGGTCGGTCCGCGCGGCGCCGCCGGCGCACAGGGGCCTGCCGGAGCGCAAGGACCTGCCGGACCGCAGGGGCCGGCAGGGCCGCAAGGCCCGCGCGGCGAGGCGGGGCCGGCCGGTCAATTGCCCTCGATCGAACAGGTGCTGCCCTGGCTCGAGCAGCTGTTCGACGCCTGGGACGAACGCCGCCGCCAGCGCGAGCGCGACGCCGCCGAACGCGAGGCACTGGAGGCCACCGAGCGCGCCGCGCTGGAAGCCGCGGTGCAGGAGACCGACGTGGACATGGTCGACGACGATAGCGACCACGCCGATGGCGACGAGCACAGGAAGAAAAAGAAAAAGAAGAAGCACGGCCACAAGGATTAGTGGCTCCCTGCCCCGGACGCCACGCTGACGCGCTGCAACGCGTCGGGGACACGCTGGAGCATCAAGACGTACCGGTGAAGTCATCCTTGTGCGGCAGCATGCCCATGCGCTCGAACTGCCAGCGCATGGCGCGATACCAGAGATAGCCGACCGCTGCGCCGCACAGGGCCAGGATCACCACGTTCCCGCTCGAGAACGAGCCGCTCCACCACATCATCCACGCGGTCCATAGCAGCGTGAAAACGATGGCACCTGCTTTCAAGGG
The DNA here is from genome assembly GCF_018129985.1 of Bradyrhizobium sp. SZCCT0148. Lineage (GTDB taxonomy): Bacteria > Pseudomonadota > Alphaproteobacteria > Rhizobiales > Xanthobacteraceae > Bradyrhizobium > Bradyrhizobium japonicum_H. The sequence continues at coordinate 240,394 of NZ_JAFCKT010000005.1, read as the reverse complement.
TAGAAGGGGGCGGCTCATGGTCCTGCTCCGGGCTATCAAAAACCCCGGCAGACATCATCGCAGAAAGTGGCGCCTCGCTCCGTGAGCCAGATCACGGAAGGCGAAGCCGCAGCCCGCTAGCCAAACCGCAACCGCGAGCGCTCCCTGGCCCTTTCCGCCTCGACCTCGCGGTCGCGCGCCGGCGCATGGGTGTGCAGCGAGGTCAGAAGAGTTCGCGCGGCCTGCGAGACCTCGGCCACCGCGCGGTCAAACGCTGCCTCGTTGGCCTGCGACGGCTTGTTGAAACCGGACAGCTTTCGCACGAACTGAAGCGCGCTGGCGTGGATCTCATCCTCGGTCGCCGGCGGCTCGAAGTTGAACAGCGTCTTGATGTTGCGGCACATGCGGGGGCCTCCTTCCGGATGTTTCCTTGAAGACGATCGACGGAGCCAAAATACTACATCCGTCCGCGCAGTTCTGCTAAGTTCCGCCGCAACGCGGTCGCCGACCATGAGCCGCACTGGGGAGAGAAACATGAAGGCTTGCTACGCCGCGCTGTCGGCTGTCCTGCTGACTCTTTCGACGCCGGTCTTCGCCGCCGATTTTCCGACACCCAGGCAAGGCGACTGGATCGCCAGGGACTTCAAGTTCCACACCGGCGAGACCATGCCCGAGCTGAAGCTGCACTACACCACGGTCGGCGAGCCCTCTGGCCAACCGGTGCTGGTGCTGCATGGCACCGGCGGCTCCGGCACCGGCATGCTGGGGCCGACATTCGGCGGCGAGATGTTCGGCCCGGGACAGCCACTCGATGCCACCAAATATTACATCATCCTTCCTGATGGCATCGGCCACGGCAAATCGTCGAAGCCCTCTGACGGGATGAAGACAGCTTTCCCGAAATACAATTACGACGACATGGTCGAGGCGCAATTTCGACTGGTGACGGAAGGCCTCGGCGTCAAGCATCTGCGGCTCGTGATCGGCAATTCGATGGGCGGCATGCACACCTGGCTGTGGGGCGAGAAATATCCGAAGGCGATGGACGCGCTGGTCCCGATGGCCTCGCAGCCGACCGAGATGGCCTCGCGCAACTGGATGATGCGGCGGATCATGCTCGATACCATCCGCAACGATCCCGACTACAATGGCGGCAATTACACCAGCCAGCCGCGCATGATGAAATACGCAGCCACCGCCTACGGCATCGCCAGCATCGGCGGCACGCTGGCCTATCAATCGCAGGCGCCGACCGCGGCCAAGGCCGACAAGATCGTCGATGAACGGCTGGCGACGCCGATCACGGCTGACGCCAACGACTTCGTCTATCAATGGGAGTCCTCGCACGACTACAATGCCGGCGAGAAGCTGGAGGCAATCGAGGCCGCGCTGCTCTTGATCAATTCCGCCGACGACGAGCGCAACCCGCCCGAGACCGGCATCACGGATGCGGCCATGAAGCGGGTCAAGAACGGCCGACTCTATTTGATCCCGGCGAGCGCAGAGACTCGCGGCCACGGCACCACCGGCAATGCGAAATTCTACAGCGAGCAAGTCAGGCAATTCCTGGAGAGCACGCCACAGCGAATGATCGAATCGGCAAACCGCTGATTTTGCATCGCATCATGTGCGGCACATCGAAGACGCATATTATTTGGGCATGCAATGCGCAGACAGCTCGGGCTTAATCGCGTCAACGATGGAATCGACGCGGGCGAGACGCGCGCGCGACGATCAGGACGCGACGAGGAGGGATCGCATGCACAGGCTCGCACTGTGCGTCTGGCTGGTCGCGATGACGGCGCTGACCAGCGCCGCGCTCGCTTTCGACAACGGTCAATACGACCACGTCCCGCCCGACATCCGCGCATGGTTCAAGAGCGTCATCGCGCCGAACGGCGTGCCCTGCTGCGACGTGTCCGACGGTCATCGCACCGACTATGATGTCCGCGGCGGCGCCTATTGGGTGCCGATCGAAGGACAATGGATGCAAGTGCCCGAACGCGCCATCATCCGCGATCGCGGCAATCCGGTCGGTCAGGCCGTGGTGTGGTACGTCCACCACCGGGGCGCCATCATCATCAGTTGCTTCGTGCCGGCGGACGCAGTCTAGCGCACGATGGCGCCTTCGTTCCGCGCGTGCTAGTTCGGGAGATGGCCTCTGAACCCGACCGCAGGCGCGCGGTGATGCGCTTCGCTCTTGCCGCACTCTACATCGCTGCCGGGTTTGCGCATCTGGCCGTCCCCGACAGATTTCTTGCGATCACGCCGTCCTGGGTTCCATTCCCGGTAGAAATCATCCTCATCACCGGCGTTGGTGAAATTGCCGGATCGATCGCATTGCTGACGACACCGCTTCGCTGGTGGGCAGGCGTGGCTTTCGCGCTCTATGCGCTTTGCGTTTGGCCGGCAAACATCAAGCATGCGCTGGAGGGGATCGACCTTCCTCCCATCCCCAACAGCTGGCTTTACCATGGGCCGCGCCTGGTGCTTCAGCCCGTGCTGATCTGGTGGGCGCTCTACTGCGCCGACGTGATCACATGGCCGTGGCAGCGACAAAGGGGATAGCCGGGCGGCCGGAGAATGATAGTCTCGGCACGTCAATGAAGGAGACCTCCGTGACCCAGCTTCGTGCCGAAGATCTCGCCACGATCTATGCCGAACCAAGCGCGCGCGTGATCGCGAAAGCGCGTCCCGCGATCGATGCGCATGCGAAGAAGTTCATCGAGATGTCGCCGTTCTGCGTGCTCGCGACATCGGGCGCAGACGGCAGCGTCGATGCCTCGCCACGCGGCGGCGGCACTGGCTTCGTCCACGTCGCCGGTCCCAACCAGTTGCTGATGCCTGACCGCTCCGGCAACAACCGGATCGACAGTTTTCGCAACGTGGTCGAAGGTTCGGGCTTCGTGCATCTGTTGTTCTTCGTGCCAGGGATCGACGAGACGCTACGCGTCGGCGGGCGCGGCACGCTGTCGGCCGATCCGGATCTGCTCGCCGCAATGGTGGAATTCGGCAAGCCGCCGCGCGCGGTGCTGAACGTCGCAGTGAGTGAAGTCTATTTCCACTGCGGCAAGGCGCTGATGCGCTCGAAGCTATGGTCGCCCGAGAAAGTGCAGCGCTCGGTGATGCCCAGCATCATCACGGTCGTTCACGAGCAGACCGGCCTTGGCGAGCCGGCGAGCCAGGAGGCCGTGGAAGAGATCTACAAGACGCAGTTGTAAGTGGTGCGTGGTCCCTGCCCGGGGCTCGTGCCTCCTGCGCGGCCGAAGCCGCTTCGGCGAGGCGAAGGTCCCGGCATCCACGTCTTCGTTGTGCGGCAACACGTAAATGGCCGGGTCAAGCCCGGCCATGACGAATGGAGGGAGCCGACCGGAGCTTAGTGCCCCTCGCCCTCGAGCCCGCCGACGTGCTTCTGGGTGTAGAGCTCGAGACCGATGCGGCCGATCAGGTCGAGCTGGGTCTCGAGGAAGTCGATGTGGTGCTCTTCGTCGCTCATCAGCTTCTCGAAAAGGTCACGCGTGACGTAGTCCTTGACGCCGTGACAGTAGGTGGCCGCTTCCTGGTACAGCGCACGCGCGCTCATCTCGGCAGCGAGATCGCACTCGATGATTTCCTTGACGTTCTGGCCGATGCGCAAGGGATCAAGGACCTGCATGTTCGGAAAGCCGTCCAGGAACAGGATGCGCGCGGTGAGCTTGTCAGCGTGCTCCATCTCCTCGATGGACTCCTTGCGCCAGACCTTGGCCATGTCGAGGAGGCCCCAATTGTCGAGGAAGCGGTAGTGCAGCCAGTACTGGTTGATCGCAGTCAGCTCGTGACGCAGTGACTTGTTGAGATAGTCGATGACTTTTGCGTCGCCCTGCATGGTTCACTCCAGCTCTTGCAGTCCAAATCGGCCCCAACCGAATTTAGAACGCTTCTAAGTCAGTTTACGAATGAGGGCAACTGGCTACACAGACGCAGCCGGGGAAAAGCTCAGCATGGCTGGAGAAGGATTCAGCAGGCCGCGAGGGCGAACTGGGCGGGCTCGGCCGCCTCATCATTGGCAGCTACGGTGTGGTTATGCGGGCAGCCCGAGCAGCAGGATTGAGCGCAGGGGCCCAGGGCTTCGTCGATGATGGTCTTGATCGTCCGGGCACAGCGACCGCATTCTGCGCTGCATCCCAGGCATCCATAGACCTGCTTGGCATGGCGCACGGCGTCGTCGGACTCGGCGACGGCGGCGCGGATGTCGTCATCGCTCAGCACGTTACAGGAACAAACGATCATGGAAGCGGCGGGCCCTTCGGTGATGCGTCATCATCGATATTTAACGGGCCGCCCGGATGCAAAAGGAAAAAGCGGTATTTGAAGCTATTCCAAACTGGCCCGGACAGAGCCTAGAACGGCTCTAAATTTCAGCGTTGCGCTGGATCAAGATTGGAGAGGATCTAATCGCCGCCGCCTCCCCCACCGTCGCCGCCGCCTCCGCAATCGCCGCCACTATCGCTGCTGGAGCAGCTGCCGTTGTCGGTCGAGTTGCCCGAACTGTCACTGGAAAACCAGCTCCCCAGTGAGAAGCCGTCATTGCTGCCCGAAGAGGTGGCGCCGCCGCTGCTGCCGTCGCCGCCAGCCCCCGCGCGGGAGCGCCGCTGGCCGCGGTTCTGAAAATGGGTCATCCAGCCGTAGCCGATCGCGGACACGACCCCGGCGGCAATCAATGCATTGATCATCGCGCTACCCATCATCGTCTCCCCGGCCCGAGCCTGTGGTCCATGTGAATTGGTCGCCCGCCACGAAGGCGCCGTTCATTGATCATTCAAACGAAGTATGGAACTCTGCCCCAAAGCGTTCCCGCGTGTTCGTACGAAAGGTCTACCCAATGAAGAAGTCGCTCCTGGCGGTCGCCGCCGTCGCCACCATGGCCCTTTCGGCCGGAACACCGGCCCATGCGCAGCGTGGTGTCGCAGCCGGCGTGGCGGCCGGCATCATCGGCGGCGCTATTGTCGGCGGAGCGCTGGCCTCTCCGTATTATTACGGACCCGGCCCCGGCTATTACGAGCCAGGCTATTACCCGCCCCGCTACTATGCGCCGGCCCCCGGCTATGTCGCCGACGGCTATTACGGCGGCGGCTGCGTCTGGCAGAAGCAGCGCTTCTGGGACGGCTATGCCTGGCGCGTCCGCCGCGTCCGGGTCTGCGGCTAACGCGCCTCCGAACCGGTTCACTGCGACGGTGCAGCTGGACCGGATCACTACGGATGCGCCGTTCATCTCGGGGCCCGAAAAAGACCGCTTTTTCTCGTCACAGCTCCGTGTGCGTTTACCGTGGGTTGACCAATTGCGCGCTTCCTAGCTGCACGGCCAATTCCACCAGCGTGTGTGAACCTTTGAAACCCGGGCGCCTCTAACAAGAGGAACCCATCTCCCAGGAGAGCCAAGAGCATGAAGAAGACTTTGGTTGCCGCCCTCACGGTTGCGACGGTCGCCGGTTCGCTGGTGACAGCAACCCCGCCGGCGAAAGCCGGTGACAACATCGGCGCCGGTATCGCGGCCGGCCTGATCGGCGGCGCGATCGTCGGCGGCGCCATCGCGTCGAGCCGGCCCGCCTATGGCGGCCCGGTCTACGTCGCCGAGCCCGGCCCGCCGCCGCCGCCCTGCTACTGGCAGCGTCAGCGTTATTGGGACGGTTACGGCTGGGTCGTTCGCCCGGTTCGCGTCTGCTACTGATCTGAACGCCCGACCTGATCAACTTGGCGCATCCGCGCAGCGATCGAAGCCCGGCCGAGATTTCGGCCGGGCTTTTTCGTTGGACCCGCGCTATCGCGCCGCCTGGATTGCGCGCAGCACCTCTTCGCTCGGCCAACAGTCGACCTTGAGGCCAGCAGACTTCTGATAGGCGCCGAGCGCGGCGCGCGTCTGCATGCCGGCCTTGCCGTCGATCTTGTCCTTGTAGAGCCCGGCGCGCGTGAGCCCGCGCTGCATCGTCTCCACGTCCTTCGTGCGCAATTGCTTGGAGGCCGCCCAGGGCGTTGCGAACGGCAGCGGGCTCGTCATACGGTCGGCGAGGTGACCGACGAACAGCACATAGAGGTCGGAGAAATTGTATTCCTTGATGACGAAGTAGTTCTTCGTGGTCAGGAAGGACGGGCCGTAGATGCCTTCCGGCTGCAGCAGCGAGGCCGGCTGCGCCTGTTCGGCAGCGCTTAGCTTCTGGCCGCGCACCGGCACGAAACCTTCGCGCAGCCATTGCCCGATCGGCTTCGTCACCTCGGGCACCCCGGTGGTGCAATCAACTTTCGCAGGCGCCTGCACCTCGTAGGCCCAGCGCACGCCGCTCTGCCAGCCCTTGTTGACGAGCTGTTGCGCGGCCGACGCCAGCGCATCCGGCACCGAATGCCAGATGTCGGTGCGGCCATCACGATCGAAGTCGACGCCGTGCTTGTAATATTCGGATGGCAGGAACTGCGTGAGCCCTGTGGCGCCCGCCCAGGACGAGCGCATATCCTTGCGCGTGACCACGCCCTCACTGAGGATCTTCAGCGCAAGGATGAACTCGGTGCGGTATTGATCCTTGCGGCGCCCGACATAGGCCTGCGTTGCCAGCACGCGGACCAGATCATAAGGCAGCGTGTAGCGCCCGTAATCGGTCTCGCGGCCCCAGATCGCCAGCATCACGGTCGCGGGCACGCCGGACTTGTTCTCGATCTCGCTCAGCACGGCGCGATATTTCTGCAGCAGCCGCTGTCCCTCGCCGGCAAGCCGCGCGATCGAGGCTTCCCTCACGTAGTCGGCCGGCACTTGAACGAATTCGGCCTGCGACGGCGCACCGAGCGCGGGCCGGCCCGGCAGGATCAGATCCGGGAGCTTGTAATCGGGCTCCAGCCCGCGGGTCTGTTCGTCGAACGTCTTGCGCGAGACGCCTTCAGCTTGCGCCTCCGGCCAGAGCGAAGCAATGAACTGCGCGAAGGCAGCATCGGCCGCGCGGGCGGACGACCAGCCGCAGGTGACCATGATCACCGCAGCGATGAGCGCCCGCCGCATCATGCCGCCGTCACCGCGTCAGCTTCTTGTACTTCACGCGGTGCGGAATGATGCTGTCCTGGCCGAGCCGGCGCATCTTGTCCTTCTCGTAGTCCTGGAAGTTGCCCTCGAACCACTCGACATGGCTGTCGCCTTCGAAGGCCAGGATGTGGGTCGCGATACGGTCGAGGAACCAGCGATCATGGCTGATGATGACGGCGCAGCCGGCAAAATCCTCCAGCGCCTCTTCAAGCGCGCGCAGCGTGTCGACGTCGAGGTCGTTGGTCGGTTCGTCGAGCAGCAGGACGTTGGCGCCGGACTTGAGCATCTTGGCGAGATGCACACGGTTGCGCTCACCGCCGGAAAGCGCGCCGACCTTCTTCTGCTGGTCGGCGCCCTTGAAGTTGAACGACGAGCAATAGCCGCGCGAGTTGACTTCTTTCTTGCCGAGCAGGATCAGCTCGTTGCCGCCGGAGATTTCCTCCCACACGGTTTTCTTGCCGTCGAGCGCGTCGCGCGACTGGTCGACATAACCGAGATGCACGGTCTCGCCGATCGTGATGGTACCCTTGTCCGGCTGTTCCTGCTTGGTGATCATCCTGAACAGCGTGGTCTTGCCGGCGCCGTTCGGGCCGATCACGCCGACGATGCCGCCAGGCGGCAGCTTGAAGGTGAGATCGTCGATCAGCAGGCGATCGCCAAAGCCTTTGCTGATGCCGTCGAAATCGACCACGTTGGCGCCGAGCCGCTCCGCCACCGGGATGATGATCTGTGCGGTCTGAGTCTGCTTCTCGTTCGCCTGCTTGAGCAGTTCCTCGTAGCGCTGGTAGCGCGCTTTCGACTTGGCCTGACGTGCCTTCGGCGAGGACGCGACCCATTCCTGCTCGCGCGCAATCGTCTTCTGGTGCGCGGCGTCCTCGCGCCCCTCCTGCTCAAGCCGCTTCTGCTTCTGCACCAGCCAGGACGAGTAATTGCCCTCGTAGGGAATGCCTTTGCCGCGATCGAGCTCGAGGATCCAGCTCGTGACGTTGTCGAGGAAGTAGCGATCGTGGGTGACGATCAGGATCGCACCGGGATAGTTGCGCAGATGACCTTCCAGCCATGACACGGATTCCGCGTCGAGATGGTTGGTCGGCTCGTCGAGCAGCAACAGCTCGGGCTGGTCGAGCAACAGCTTGCACAACGCGACGCGGCGGCGCTCACCGCCCGAGAGCTTCGACACGTCGGCATCGTCCGGCGGACAGCGCAGCGCGTCCATGGCTTGGTCGACCTTGCTGTCGAGATCCCAGAGGCCCTGGGCCTCGATCTCGTCCTGCAGCTTGGTCATCTCGTCGGCGGTTTCCTCGGAATAGTTCATCGCCAGTTCGTTGTAGCGGTCGAGGATCGCCTTCTTCTTTGCGACGCCCAGCATGACGTTCTCGCGCACCGAGAGCTTTGGGTCGAGCTGCGGCTCCTGCTCGAGATAGCCGACGCGGGCTCCCTCGGCGACCCAGGCCTCGCCGTTGTACTCCTTGTCGAGGCCGGCCATGATCTTGAGCAGCGTCGACTTGCCGGAGCCGTTCACGCCGAGCACGCCGATCTTGGCGTCCGGGTAGAAGCTCAGATTGATGTTATCGAGCACCTTCCGGGTCGGGTAGCTCTTGGTCAGGCCCTGCATGAAATAGATGAACTGGCGCGCCATGGGTCCCGTGACACCTTCAATTTGAGGAGATTTGCTGCCGCCGATGTAGCGATCCCGCCCCCAAAGGGCAATGTTTTCCGTCCGTTCACCACGGATGAATACGGAACGGACACCATCCGGGCCAGATCCGGACAATTGAAACCATCTTTTAATCAATCAGGCCGAATGCTCGGTCTCGCGCGGCAACAGCGCCGCCCGCTCAGAACAAGCGGGAGCACAGCGAGACAGCGTCATGGCTCTGATCGACACCCATTCACTTCCTGTTCCGGCCGAAGCCGGCGGCTCCTCCGCGCTCGGCTCGGAGATCAAGGGTTTCTTCAAGCGCTTCTTCGCCACCGCCTTCAATCCCTACCGGCCCGAACTGCACTACATGCGCGGCCCCGGCCCCGCCTGGCGCGCCAAGCACGGCTTGGATGCGCCGTTCCGCCTGAAGCCCCGCGACCTCTGAGGCATCTCCTGCTATCGGAGTTTTGAAGGCGCGAGCGGCTTGCGCGCCGTCCTGATTGTGCGCAACCATGGCCCATTCCGACGATGGCGCGCGCCCAGCGCCGTCCCCTCTCGCCATGGATGACCACTGATGAGCCGGCTGCGCTGTGCAATTCTCGACGACTATTTCAACCTCGCGCTCGACGTTGCCGACTGGCAGAAATTGTCCGACCGCCTCGACGTCACCGTGTTCAGCCATCCCTTCGCCTCCGAGCAGGCCGCGGCCAGCGCGCTCGCCGATTTCGACATCATCTGCGCGATGCGCGAGCGGACGGCATTCCAGAAGAGCCTGTTCGACAAGTTACCCAAGCTGAAGCTGTTGCTGACGTCAGGCATGCGCAATGCCGCGATCGACATGGACGCGGCGAAGGCGCGCGGCGTCGCCGTCGCAGGCACGCAATATTCGCGCGATCCAACGGCGCCGCTGACCATGGGCCTGATTCTGGAGCTGACCCGCGGCATCGGCCGCGAGAACGCGCGCATGCATGCCGGCGAGCCCTGGCAGACATTTGCCGGCGTCGAGATCGAGGGCATGACGCTCGGCATCGTCGGGCTCGGCAAGCTCGGCGGCAGGATGGCCGGGATCGCCAAGGCGTTCGGCATGAACGTGATCGCCTGGAGTCCAAACCTGACGCCGGAGAAATGCCAGGCGGCCGGGGTCGGCTACGCCACCAAGGAGGAGCTGTTCGCCAAGGCCGACATCGTCACCATTCATGTGGTGCTGAGCGAGCGCTCCCGCGGGCTGGTCGGCGCTGCCGATCTGGCGCGGATGAAGCCGACGGCCTTTCTCGTCAACACCGCGCGCGGGCCGATCGTGGACGAGCAGGCGCTGCTGGAAGCGCTGCAGCAGCGCAGGATCGCGGGCGCCGGCATCGACGTGTTCGCAGTCGAGCCGCTGCCGGTCGACCATCCCTTCCGCAAGCTCGACAACATCGTGCTGACGCCGCATCTCGGCTACGCCACCGAGGACGGCCTGCGCATCCATTACGGCCAGATGGTCGAGGCGATCGACGCCTTCACCGGCGGCGGCGAGCTACCGCGCAAGCTGGCCTGAAACGAGGAAGGGCGCGCCTGTGGCACGCCCTTCGCAATTCTGAATTGTCGGTCGACGCTTAGCGCACGGTGACCGGCGCGGGCAGCGGCGGCACCACGGTCGGCTGCGTGCCCGGGACTGGACCGGCCTGGGCTGACATCGGAGCCGGACCTGCGGCAGGACCGGGCGCCGGCGCAGCGGAGGCGGTCGCCGTTCCCGGCGGGGGACCACCCGGCATCACCACCACGCGGGTGCCGACCTTGACGCGGTCGAACAGGTCCGACACGTCCTCGTTCAGCATGCCGATGCAGCCGGACGAGACGAACTTGCCGATGGTCGAGGGCTGGTTGGTGCCGTGGATGCGGTAGACGGTCGAGCCGAGATACATCGCGCGGGCGCCGAGCGGATTGCCGGGGCCGCCGGCCATGAAGCGCGGCAGATAGGGCTGGCGCTCGATCATCTCGGTCGGCGGATGCCAATCCGGCCACTCGGCCTTGCGGGTGATCTTCTGGACGCCGGTCCAGGTGAAGCCGTCGCGGCCGACGCGGACGCCGTAGCGGATCGCGCGGCCGCCTCCGAGCACATAATAGAGATAGGTGTTCGGCGTATCGACCACGAGGGTGCCGGCCGGCTCCTTGGTCTGGAACGAGACCTCCTGGCGGCGCAGGTTCGGCGGCAACTGCACCGGCGCTGCATCGGGCTGCTCCTCGGGGGGAAGCGCGGCCATCGTTATCGGCCGGCCATCGGCACCAACCGGCGGCTGCCCGGCCTGGACCGTTCCGGTCGCGGCGGGACCACCGATGGCTTCCGGCGGGCGCAGGCCGTCATTGGCGAGCGGCTGCTGACCCGGCCGATCGGCATAGATGACTGCCGGCGGACCGGCGGGGCGGCCGTAGCGGGGATCATCGGGCGACATCACCGGCCCTTGCGGCGGCGCTGCCGAATAGACCGGCGGAGCACCAGCCGGACGGCCATAACGCGGATCATCCGGCGACATCACCGGCCCTTGGGGCGGCGCTGCCGAGTAGACCGGGGGCGCGCCGACCGGACGGCCATAGCGCGGATCGTCGGCCGGGCCAGGCGGCGGAAGCGACGTGTGCGGCATCGCATCGTCGTCGTCATCCAGCGCGTCAAAATTCGGCGCGCGGTCGCCAGGCCGATATTCGGCCGGGGCGCCGTAGCTGGGCGCCTGCTGGATCGGATAACTCTGAGCCTGCGCGAGCGAGCTTCCCGCCGCAGCGACTGTTGCGGCAGCGCATATCGTCAGAAAATGTTTGATCATCATCGCTCTTGTAGTGTCCCCGGGCCCGTCAGGACCGATCACGGCCAGATGGCCGAAGATAGCGGCACATTCAAGACATATCAGGCTTATTTGCGCCGGACTTGCCGATTTGTGATCCGCAAGACTACCGTTGCCCCGTTGCATCACGGGGCGGAAATCAGCTCATGGCGTCAATTGCCGCAGTCTTCGCCTCCGAATTTAAGGGAACGGCTCGGAATCGTTGCGGTATGTTCGAATCAGCCTGATTCGCCACCCATTTGAGCTCCCGATCCCCGCGTGGCGAACGCGGCAAGCAGTACCGTCACCGCGTTCAGATGGCTCTTGGGCCCTGGCTACGTCGCCGCCGGGGCGGAAATTCGCAATCCTTCGATGCTTCCCGGCTTTCGCTTCCTGTTTGCCGCGATCCTGCTGTCAACCTCCATACTGGTGTTCGGCCTGGGCGCCGCCGCGCTGCTGCGGGCAAGCCACGAGCAGTATGTCAGCAACCCCTCCTGGCGGAACAGCCCGCAGGAGCAGATGTTCGCGCAAGCTCCCGAGCCGGCCCCGCCGGTGCTTGCGGTCTTGCGAGCGGAGCCGGAAGCGGTCGAGCCCGAGCCGTCGCTGCGCGACCAGGTGCCGACCATTGGACTGCCCGGAAGCGAGCCCGAGCAGATCGCCGCGCTGACGACCGAGGCTGAGTCTCCGGCCGCCACACCTCCGGCCGACGAACCAGCCAAGGCTGAGACAATCAAGGCCGAGACGGCGCCCGAGGCCGCCGCGCCGGCACCCGCCGATACGCTCACCCCGGCCGACACCACGGCATCGATCCCCGCACCCAAGCCGGACGAGACCGCCGGCGAGCCGGCGCCGGCGGACAGTGCGTCGCTGGCCGCCTCCGCACTCGACGTCGCCTCGGCCAAGCTGGCCGCTTTGAACGAACCGGCGACAACGGCCGTGAAGGATGCGCCGGCGAAGGCCAAAACTGAGAACAAGGCTCAAAGCAAGGCTGACAAGGCGACCAAGCGCAAGGCGAAGGCCAAGAAGCGGCATCGCGTGGTTCGACGCCCGCCGCCTCAGCAGGTGCAGCAGCAGCTCGATCCGTTCGGCCAGCCGCAGACCTTTGCGACGACACCCACGCGGACGCGGTGATCTCTCCGTGCGCAGGTCTTCGCACCGCGCCTCAAGACGTGGATGGCCGGGTCAAGCCCGGCCATGACGATGTAGCAGAGGCGAGGCTATGCCGCCCCGGTCGCGATCGCCGGGCCGCCCTCCTGGCCCCATTCCGACCAGGAGCCGTCATAGAGCGCGGTGTCGGTGATCCCCAGGCGATACAATGCGAGCGTCAGCACGCCGGCCGACACGCCCGAGCCGCAGCTCGTCACGATCGGCGCATCGAGCTTGACGCCGGCGCTGGTGAAAGCAGCGCGCAGATCCTCAAGCGGCTTCATCTCGCCGGTCGCGGCGTCGAACAACTGATTGTAGGGCACGTTGCGGGCGCCGGGGATGTGGCCGGAGCGGATGCCCGCCCGCGGCTCGGGCGCGCGGCCTTCGAAGCGGTCGGCGGCGCGGGCGTCGATCACCTGCTCGGCACGGCTCTCAACGTTGGCGATGAGCTGCTGCATGCTGCGCACACGCTTCGGATCGTAGCTCGCCTTGAAGCTCGCGGGTTTCGGCTTCACCTCGCCGGCCTCGACCGCCCGCCCTTCGGCGCGCCACTTCTTCAAGCCGCCGTTGAGGATCCGCACGTCGTTGTGGCCGAAGGCCAGGAACATCCACCACGCGCGGGGTGCAGCGACCCAGCCGCCGGCATCGTAGAGCACGACGGTGTCGGCGTTGGAGATACCCAGATGGCCGATGTCACGGCCGAACTGCTCGGCGCTCGGATACATATGCGGCAGCGGATTGGAGTGGTCCGACACCGCATCGACGTCGAAGAACGCGGCGCCCGGCAGATGCGCGGCGAGATAATCGTCCTTCGGCAGCGGCAGTACGCCCGGGAGCTTGAAGCTGGCGTCGAGGATCTTGACGTTGGCGTCGTTGATATGGGCGGCGAGCCATTCGGTGGAGACGAGGGGATCGGTGGCTGTATTGGTCATTCAGGCAACTCCTTGTCGTCATTCCGGGCGCGCGCAGCGCGAGCCCGGAATCCATTCATCCACCAACTCCGCTGCCCGATGGATTCCCAGGTGCGCAATTGCGCACCATGGCTCGCGACTTCGTCGCGCCCCGGAATGACGGCGGAGGAGGCAAGCGCAGGTCTTACTTCTTCTTCGGCACCCACTGCTCGGTCGGCCCGCCGGCATCGCGCCAGGCGGCGTAGCCGCCGGCGATGTGGGCGACGGGCTTGAGGCCCATGTCCTGCGCGGTCTTGGCCGCGAGCGCCGAGCGCAGACCGCCGGCGCAGTGGAACACGAACTTCTTGTCCTCCTGGAACACCGGCTTGGCATAGGGGCTCTGCGGATCGATCCAGAATTCAAGCATGCCGCGGGTGCAGGCGAACGCACCGGGGATGCGGCCGTCGCGCTCGATCTCGCGGGGGTCGCGGATGTCGACGATGACGACGTCGCCGTTCTTGGAGATCTCGATGGCGTCCTTGGCGTCGAGCGTCTCGATCTCGGCATTGGCCTCGTCGATCAGCGCCTTGATGCCGCGTGTGATGTTTTGGGGCATTGGGCCTTCCCTTCTCTTTCGTCATTCCGGGACGCGCGTAGCGCGAGCCCGGAATCCATTTCGCTCCATGCGCTGCCGCCCGATGGATTCCGGGTTCGCGACTTCGTCGACCCCGGAATGACGGCAGGCGCTAGTGCGTCAATTCCTTCATCGCACCTTCAAGCCCCTCGATCGTGATCGGATACATCCGGTTGGCGAAGATGCGCTTGATGATGGTTGTCGATTCCGAATAGTCCCAGTGCTTCTGCGCGACCGGATTCAGCCACACCGCATGCGGATAGGTGCGGATGATACGATCGAGCCAGACCGAGCCCGGCTCCTCGTTGACGTGCTCGACCGAGCCGCCGGGCACCATGATCTCGTAAGGCGACATCGAGGCGTCGCCGACGAACACGATCTTGTAGTCGTGCGGGTATTTGTGCAGCACGTCCCAGGTCGGGGTGCGGTCGGTGAAGCGGCGCTTGTTCTGCTTCCACACGCCTTCATAGAGGCAGTTATGGAAGTAGAAATACTCCATGTGCTTGAATTCGCTCTTCGCCGCCGAGAACAGCTCTTCGACCTGCTCGATATGCATGTCCATCGAGCCGCCGATGTCGAAGAACACCAGCAGCTTCACCGCATTGCGCCGCTCGGGACGCATGTGGACGTCGAGATAGCCGTGATTGGCGGTCTCGCGGATGGTGGTGTCGAGATCGAGCTCGTCGGGCGCGCCGGTGCGCGCGAACTTGCGCAGCCGGCGCAACGCCACCTTGATGTTGCGGATGCCGAGCTCGACATTGCCGTCGAGGTCCTTGAACTCGCGCTTGTCCCAGACCTTCACGGCGCGGTTGTTGCGATTCTTCTCCTGGCCGATGCGGACGCCTTCAGGGTTGTAGCCGTGCGCGCCGAACGGCGAGGTGCCGGCGGTGCCGATCCACTTCGAGCCGCCCTGGTGCCGGCCCTTCTGCTCCTCAAGCCGCTTCTTCAGCGTTTCCATGAGCTTGTCCCAGCCCATGGCCTCGATCTGCTTCTTCTCTTCGTCCGTCAGGTACTTTTCGGCGAGCTTCTTCAGCCACTCCTCGGGGATCTCCGCCTTCTCCATGGCGTCGAGCAGGTTTTCCAGCCCCTTGAACACCGTGCCGAAGACGCGGTCGAACTTGTCGAGGTTGCGCTCGTCCTTCACCAGCGCGGTGCGCGACAGATAGTAGAAGTTCTCGACCGAATAGTCCGCGAGGTCGGCGTCGAGCGCCTCGACCAGCGTGAGGTATTCGCGCAGCGTCACGGGGACCTGCGCATCGCGCAGAGAGGTGAAGAATTGCAGGAACATGGGTGACAGATTGCCCGTCGGGGGACGAACGTCAAGGGGCGGAGACCGCCGCGGAGCGCTGGACCGGGACGCTTTTTGCTCTAGAATTGCGGCCCTCACGGGGTTGTTTTGGGGACGTTTGCAATGGGAATTGTCGCAGCGCTCATCATCGGCGCGATCGCAGGCTGGCTTGCGGGCAAGATTGTCCACGGGGCGGGATTTGGACTGGTCGGCAACATCGTCGTCGGCATCATCGGCGCGCTGGTCGCAAGCTGGGTGCTGCCCCAGCTGCACATCCAGCTGGCAACGGGCACCGTCGGCGCCATCGTGGATGCCACCATCGGCGCGGTGATTGTGCTCGTCATCCTTTCGCTGATAAAACGGGTCTGAAAGCCTGACCGAACCAGGAACGGCCGCCGCGAGCGGCCGTTCCCTTGTCGCGACCGGGGCCGCACCTCGCGCCGACGATTACCCAAGGACACGCAATGAAATTTACCGGCACCAAGGACTATGTTGCGACCGACGATCTCAAGGTCGCCGTCAATGCCTCAATCGTGCTGGAGCGCCCGCTGCTCATCAAAGGCGAGCCCGGCACCGGCAAGACGGTGCTGGCCGAGGAAGTGGCGAAGGCGTTGAATGCGCCGCTCCTGACCTGGCACATCAAGTCCACAACCAAGGCGCAGCAGGGCCTCTACGAATACGACGCGGTCTCGCGCCTGCGCGACAGCCAGCTCGGCGATGCGCGCGTGTCCGACATCAGGAACTACATCAAGCGCGGCAAGCTGTGGGAAGCCTTCGCCGCCGAGCAGCGCCCGGTGCTCCTGATCGACGAGATCGACAAGGCCGACATCGAATTCCCGAATGATCTGCTGCTCGAGCTCGACCGCATGGAATTCCATGTCTACGAGACCGGCGAGACGATCAAAGCGAAGCAGCGCCCGATCATGATGATCACCTCGAACAACGAGAAGGAGTTGCCGGACGCATTTCTGCGCCGCTGCTTCTTCCACTACATCAAGTTCCCCGACGCCGACACGATGGGCCGCATCGTCGACGTCCACTTCCCCGGCATCAAGAAGCGCCTGGTGGAAGAGGCGTTGCGCATCTTCTTCGAGGTCCGCGAAGTGCCCGGGCTGAAGAAGAAGCCGTCCACGTCCGAACTTCTCGATTGGCTGAAGCTGCTGCTCAACGAAGACATGAGCGTCGAGCAGCTGCGCGAACGCGACCCGCGCAAGCTGATCCCGCCGCTGCACGGCGCGCTGCTCAAGAACGAGCAGGACGTGCATCTGTTTGAGCGGCTGGCGTTTTTGAGCCGACGGGAAGTGTAAGGCCTCTCGTGTCCCGGACGCGCTGCAGCGTGCAACGCTGCTGCGCAGAGCCGGGACCAAGAAGGCGAAACTGATTGCTCGGAGACATGGGCCCCGGCTCTGCAGCGCACCGCTGAAGAAGCGCTGCGCCGCGTCCGGGGCACGAGACCTCCTATGCCACTGCAGCGTCCGGAATGCGCGCGGCTTCCATCGGCTGCTTGCCGCGGATCAAATCCGAGGCGCGGTCGGCGATCATCATGGTGGAGGCGTTCAGGTTGGCCGAGATCATGCGCGGCATCACCGAGGCATCGATGACGCGCAGGCCTTCGAGGCCGTGGACGCGGAGCTGGTCGTCGACGACCGCCCAGCTCGAATCCGCCGGGCCCATGCGGCAGGTGCAGCCGGGGTGGAAGGTGGTGGTGCCGCGTTCGGTGGCGGCGGCGAGGAATTCGTCGTCGGTGTTGATGTTCGGACCCGGAAAATCCTCGTAGGCGTAATAGGGCGACAGCGGCGCGGACTTCAAGAGGCGGCGCGCGAGCTTCATGCCGCCGACGATGACGCGGCGGTCGAGCTCGGCGTCGAGATAGTTGGTCTGGATGATCGGCGGCGCAAAGGGATCGTTGGAGCGGATGCGGACATAGCCGCGGCTCTCGGGGCGCTGCTGCCAGGACGCCACCGTCATGCCGGGCTCGTCCTCGAGTTGGCCCTGCACGCCTTCCTTGTAGGACGCCGGCGTGAAGGTGAGCTGGAGGTCGGATGAGTCGGCGCTCTCGCCGGAATGCCAGAAGCAATAGACCATGGTCGGCGACAGCGAGAGCAGGCCGCGGCGCGCGGTGGCCCATTTCAGCGCCTCGATCCACAGCGAGACGCCGCGGCGAAGCTCGTTGATGGTCTTGATGTCCTTGACCCGCGCCACCGTGCGCGGGGCGTAATGGTCCTGCAGGCCCTCGCCGACCGGCAGCGCGTGGCGCACGGCGATGCCGTGTTGCTGCAACAGATCGGGCGAGCCGATGCCGGAGAGCTGCAGGAGCTGCGGCGAATTATAGGTGCCGCCGGAGAGGATCACTTCCTTGTTGGCGCGCACCTCCACCGGCGTGCCGCCGCGACCGCCCTTGGTGTAGCGCACGCCGACGGCGCGCTTGCCTTCGAAGATGATCTCGGTCGCGTGCGCATGGGTGTGCACATGCACGTTCGGCCGCTTCATCGCGGGCTTGAGGAAAGCGGTCGAGCCGGACACGCGCAGGCCCTTGTCGATGGTGCGCTGGCAGTAGGAGACGCCCTCTTGGATGGCGCCGTTGTAATCGGGGTTGCGGGGAATGCCGAGCGAGACCGCGCCTTCCATGAACGCTTCGCAGAGCGGATCGCGCCAGTCCATGGTGGTGACCGTGAGATTGCCGTCACGGCCGCGGAATGTGTTGTCGCCCTCGCCGACCCGCTTCTCCAGCCGCTTGAAGTAGGGCAGCACGTCGGCATAGCCCCAGCCGCGATTGCCCATCTGCGCCCAGGTGTCGAAATCCATCCGCTGGCCGCGATTGTAGATGTGACCGTTGATCGAGGACGATCCGCCGAGCGTCTTGCCGCGCGGCGCGTAGATGCTGCGCCCGCCCGTCCAGGGCCCCGGCTCCTGCTGGTAGGCCCAGTTGATGCTCTTCATGTGGAAGGTCTTGATGAAGCCGGCCGGCAGATGGATGTAGGGATGCCAGTCGGAAGGCCCCGCTTCCAGAACGCAGACGCTGGTGTTCGGATCTTCACTCAGCCTGCTGGTGAGCACGCAACCGGCAGAGCCTGCGCCGATGATCACATAATCAAATCTGTCCATGGTGCCTCGGCCGCCGCTCAGCGCGGCTTTTCGTTGAGTTGATAATTCAGATGGGTCCGCACGGTCGGCCATTCGGCTGCGGTGATGCTGTAGACCACGGTGTCACGCAGCGTACCGTTCGGCGCGACCTGGTGGCTGCGCAGGATGCCGTCCTGCTTGGCGCCCAGGCGCTCGATGGCGTTGCGGCTCTGGTGATTGAAAAAGTGGGTGCGGAATTCCACAGCGATGCAGTCCAGCGTTTCGAAGGCATGGGTGAGCAGCAGCAGTTTGCACTGGGTGTTGAGCGGGCCGCGCTGCGCGCTCTTGCCGTACCAGGTCGAACCGATCTCGACGCGCCGGTTGGCGGCATCGATGTTCATATAGGTGGTCATGCCTGCAATCTTGCCGCCGGCGTCGAACACGGTGAACGGCAGCATCGAGCCCGCGGCCTGCAGGCCGAGGCGGCGGTCGATCTCCTTGGCCACGTTTTCCGGCGTCGGGATCAGGGTGTACCAGATCTTGTAGAGCTCACCGTCCTTCACGGCCTCCACCAGCCCCTCGTGATGCGCTTTCGACAGCGGCTCTAGACGGGCGTGCTGTCCACGCAGGGTGATGGGATCAGGCCACGGCATTTGAAGGATCTCCAAGAAAACGACGGATCGTCATTCCGGGGCGACGCGAAGCGGCGAGCCCGAAATCCATAACCACGAGCCGGGGTTATGGATTCCGGGTTTGCGTGCTTGCGCACGCATCCCGGAGTGACGGCGGAATTTGTACAGCACGTTCAGAATGCGGGCTCAACACATTCTCACTTGTTCAGAAAGTTCAACGGCAATCCGCCGCGCGGCCAGTCCATCGCGACCAGCTCGCCCTTGCCCGATAGCGTGATATAGGCGGTCTTCAACTCGGGGCCGCCGAAGGCGATGTTGGTGGTGACGCGGTCGCCGGTCGGGACCTGCTCGACCAGGGTGCCATCGGGCGCGATCACCGAGATGCAGCCGGAGACGAGGGTGGCGACGCAGACATTGCCGTTCGCTTCCACCGCGAGCGAGTCGAACATCTGGTATCCGCCGAGGCCGCAGATCGGCTTTCCCCGCTCGCCGCGATAGATCACGTCGCGCGGCTTCAGCGTGCCGGGCGCGGAGAGCTCGTAGGCCCACAGCCGGCCCGTCGGCGTCTCCGCGATGTAGACGGTGTTTTCGTCCGGCGACAGCCCGATGCCGTTCGCGGGCAGGATGCCGTGCACCACCTCCACGATCTCGGTCAGGCCGGGCTTGAGATAATACATGCCGCCGACGTCCATCTCGCGATGGCGGCGCTTGCCGAGATCGGAGAACCAGAGACCGCCCTGCTTGTCGAATACCAGATCATTCGGCCCGCGCAGCTCGTGCTCGCCGCATTTGGTGACGACGGTCTCGACTTGGCCCGATTGCAGATCGACGCGCTGGATCGAGCCGCCGAGATAATCGTCGGGCTGCGGGCCCGGCATGATCATGTTGCGGGTCGGGATCCAGGAGAAGCCGCCATTGTTGCAGATGTAGATCTTGCCGTCGGGGCCGAGGGCTGCGCCGTTCGGGCCGCCAGGAATCTTCGCGACGATTTCCTTGCGGCCGTCGGGATGAACGCGCGTCAGGCGCTGGCCGCGGATCTCCACCAGCACCACCGAACCGTCGGGCATTACGACCGGCCCTTCGGGAAATTCGAGGTCGGTGGCGAGAACGCGAACGTTGGACATTGTGGGACCCTCCCGGCTGCTTGTTATGGCTTGCACGGGATGTCCGGCACGGGCCCCACACGCAAGATTTGCCTGCGGTTATGGCAAAGTCGCCTCGGCTTGCCAAGCAAGCGGGATGGTATGCCAGCGTTGCGCGCATTCCTTCTGCGCCGCGACAAAACCGCACCTGAACCGCGACTGGCAACGACCCGGCATTCGTGGCTACACTGCGCAGAACCGCTCACCAGAAAGCCCGGAGGAACCACGCCATGGAAATCACCGATGTGCGGGCGCATCATATCCGCATCCCCTATGATGCCGGCGTCGCGAGCTTCCGCCAGGGCGCGTCAGCGATCTCCGCGCTCGACATGGTGCTGGTCGAGGTCACCACCGATGCCGGGCTGACGGGGTGGGGCGATGCGTTCGCCTATGTCTGCCCGCGCACCACGCACAGCGCCGTCGAGGAGATGATCGCGCCGCAGGCCCGCGGGCTGAAGGTGCCCGATGCGACCAGCATCGCCGCCGTGATGGAGCAGATCCAGCGCAACCTGCACCTGTTCGGCCGCTACGGCATCACCATGTTCGCGATCTCAGGGCTCGACATCGCGCTCTGGGACCTCGCTGCCAAGATCGAAGGCGTGCCTATGCATCGCCTGCTTGGCGAGACCAGGCGCAGGGCCATTCCCGCCTATGCGAGTCTGCTGCGGATCGGTTCACCCGAGAATATCGCCAGCGAATGCAAGAAAGCGCTCGCGCTCGGCTATGGCGCAATCAAGCTGCACGAGACCACAGCGCCTGCGGTGTTCGCCGCGCGCCAGGCAATCGGGCCGGCCATTCCGCTGATGGTCGACATGAACTGCCCCCTGTCGGCCGAGCAGGCGATCGCATTCGCGATGGACTGCCGCGACGCGCGGCCGATGTTTCTGGAGGAGCCGGTGTGGCCGCCGGAAGATTTCGCCGCGCTCGCCGAGGTGCGCAGCAAAGGCGGGCTCGGCATTGCCGCCGGGGAGAATGCCTGCACGGAATATCAATTCCGCCAGATGATGGCGGCCGGCGCGGTGAGCCACGCCCAGCCGTCGGTGATCAAGGTCGGCGGCATCACTGAGTTTCTGAAGATCGCGGCGCTGGCCGACCGGCTCGGCGTCAAGATCGTCCCGCACTCTCCGTATTTCGGCCCGGGCCTGCTCGCGACGCTGCATCTCCTGGCGACACGCGACGATGGTCTCGTCGAGCTGTTCTATCTGAAGCGCGAAGCCTGCCTCTGGGGCGGCCGCGCGAACAGCGATGCCACCGGCCATGTCGCGGTGCCCTCGGGCGCAGGGCTCGGCTATGAGCCCGATCGAGAGGTGATGGAGCGATATCGCGTGACCTGACCGGCGCTTATTTCGCATCCTTCGCAGCCGGCGCGTCCTGCTTCTTCTTCAGATCCTCGGCCGTCTTCACTTGCGCGGCCTGGAGATCGCCGAGCGTCTTTTGCAAACCGGCAAGGTTCGTCTTCAACGCGTCGATCTGGCGGTTGGCGGCGTCCAGCTTCTGCTGATGGTCGAGCGTGAGCTTGGTGATCGTCTTCTGAAGGAAGTCGACATTGCTTTGCAGACAACTGGTACGCCGCTCCATGGTCTTCTCGACCGTGCAGATCTCGATGCCGGGCACGTCCTGCGCGTGCGTCGGCGCGTTCGCCAGCGTTGCGAGCAGCAATGTCGCGAAACAAATGCCGGCTTTTCGAAGCAGCATGAAGGGTTCCTCGTTCAATTGATCACGGCAATGTGCGCTTTTTGCGCACAGCCACCCAAGGCTACCACACTCGTACCGCATTCTCGCGTTGAGCTTGCATCGTTCCCTTGATGGGAACGATGATCCGCGCGCGGAAGAAGGTGGGCGCTCTTTCCGCGGCTTTGGTTAGGGGAGATTTTTGGAATGGCAACGCGTGACAGACGTCTGGCGGAATTCGACGGCGCCGGAGAACCACCGCCGGACCTTGCGCTCGAAGTGCTGTGCGAGGACCACAGCGGAACGTACCAGCTGCCGTTCGCCTGCCGTTACGTCGAGGGACGGTGGCAGAACCACGAGGCCGGCATCGCGGTCGAAGCGACCGTCATCGGTTGGCGGCTGCCGCGCGTGAGGCAGCGCGGAGCCGCCTGACGCCTGCATCTGTTTCAAAATGCAACGGGGCCGCGCTCCTCCTTAACGTTCAGAACGCGGCCCGAACGAATCACGTCCGAATCAGCCGAACGGCCGCGTACGCAGCTGTTCACGGCTAGATGTCGATGCAGCACCGTCGGCGCGTACAATATCTGTGCAGCATGCGGATGGCCCGGACCCGAACGCGGGCGCCAAAGATTAATCCCGACAAGGGCATGGGCGCTGCGACCGCCGTGGCCAGTCGCCGCCCCCGAAACAGGCAGGGCCATGGAATGCCTGCCTAATATTCGACCTCGAGCTCCTCGATCTCGGCCGGCTCTTCCCGCGCCGCGGCGATCCACTCCTTCATCTCGGGCATCGCCATGATGGTGTCGGCATAGGCCTTCAGCCGCGGCTCAAGCTTGACGTCATAGGTGACAAAACGCGTCACCACCGGCGCGTACATCGCATCCGCCATGGTGCGCCGCTCGCCGAACAGGAATGGGCCGCCCGACATCTCCAGGCAGTCGCGCCAGATCGACCAGACCCGGTCAATGTCGGCCTGCGCGCGCGACCAGATCTTGAAGCCTGGAAAATGGCCTTTCAGATTGACGGGCAGCGAGGCGCGCAAGGTGGTGAAGCCGGAGTGGATTTCGCCGCAGATCGAGCGGCAATGGGCGCGCTGCACGCGGTCGTCTGGCAGCAGGCCGGCTGACGGCATCACCTCGTTGAGATATTCGGCGATCGCCAGCGTATCCCAGACCGTTGCACCGTCGTGGCGCAGGCACGGCACCAGGATCGACGACGACAGCAAGAGGATTTCGGCGCGCGCCGACGCATCGTCCGGCGCGGTGACGATTTCATCGAAATCGAGCCCGGAGAATTTCGTCAGCAGCCAGCCACGCAGCGACCAGGACGAGTAGTTCTTGCTGCTGATGGTCAGTGTCGCCTTCGCCATGTCGGCCCTTCCCTGTGACCTGCACCCCGCCGGGCCCGCGGGTGTGCCCGCGAGCCGTTTTTCGCGAAATGAGCAGCAAGCGACGTGCCAATTTTCGAGCGCGATCTGGCTCGTGTCTGGCGTCGATATTGCATGACAGCAGAGGAAAAGTGGGCATTTCAGTATGATGTCGATGTATTATCAGGCCTTTCAGAACCATATGGACCTGACCGCGCCGTGGCGGGCCGGGGCGTCCTCCGCGCTCAAATTCCTCAGTTTGGTGCCCGAGGGCGTGCCGGGCCAGGTCGTCAACCGGCTCTCGGCGGCGCTGGAGCTGATCTCGCGCTCAACCCTCACTTATCATCGCCCGCCCTACGGCATCGACAGCGTGATGGTGAGCAATCGCGAAGTTGCCGTCACCGAGGAGGTCGCCTACGCGACACCGTTCGGCTCGCTGCTGCATTTCAAGAAAGAGGGCGTGTCCGAGCAGCCGCGCATGCTGCTGGTGGCGCCGATGTCAGGCCATTTCGCCACGCTGTTGCGCGGCACCTTGAGGACGCTGCTGCAGGACCACGACGTCTACATCACCGACTGGCACAATCCGCGCGACATTCCGCGCAGCGAAGGCCGTTTCGGACTAGACGACTACACCGAGCATCTGATCGATTTCCTCGGTCAGCTCGGCCCGCGCCCGCACATGGTTGCGATCTGCCAGCCCTCCGTCTCGGCGCTCGCGGCCGCCGCGATCATGTGCGAGGACAACCATCCCTCGCGGCCGGCGACGCTGACGCTGATGGCGGGGCCGATCGACACGCGGATCCAGCCGACCAAGGTCAACGACTTCGCCAAGAGCAAGCCGATCGAATGGTTCGAGCAGAACCTGATCAACTACGTGCCGATGCAGTGCGCCGGCGCCTTGCGGAAAGTCTATCCCGGCTTCGTGCAGCTCACCGCCTTCGTCTCGATGAATCTCGAACGCCACATCAAGCAGCACATGGATCTCGCCAACCACATCGCCAAGGGCGAGAAGGACAAGGCCGCGACCATCAAGACCTTCTACGACGAATATTTCGCCGTGATGGACCTTCCGGCCGAGTTCTACATCGAGACCGTGCGCGACGTCTTCCAGGAGCATCTCCTGCCGCAAGGCAAGCTGATGCACCGCGGGCGTCCCGTGAACACCCGGGCCGTCGGCCGCATGGGGCTGATGACGGTCGAAGGC
The DNA here is from genome assembly GCF_018129985.1 of Bradyrhizobium sp. SZCCT0148. Taxonomy (GTDB): domain Bacteria; phylum Pseudomonadota; class Alphaproteobacteria; order Rhizobiales; family Xanthobacteraceae; genus Bradyrhizobium; species Bradyrhizobium japonicum_H. The sequence continues at coordinate 215,900 of NZ_JAFCKT010000005.1, read as the reverse complement.
GAGAAGGACGACATCTGCTCGATCGGCCAGACGCTGGCCGCGCAAGACCTCTGCACCGGCGTGCGCGCCTATCGCCGCGTCCACCACATGCAAGCCGGCGTAGGCCATTACGGCGTGTTCTCCGGCAAGCGCTGGAATAACGAGATCTATCCGCTGCTACGGGATTTCGTGCACGTCAATTCGTGAGGCGGCTCAGCCCGACCATTCCTCGCCCCAGACCTGGACGACGTGGCCGGGCGAGACTTCACGATATTGCCGCACCGGCGGCTGGTAGTCGGGCGCACGCACCGGACTTCTGATTTCGTCGTATGCGACCTCGCGCTTCGAGGCGCGACGCGCGGGATCCGGCACCGGCACGGCGGCCATCAGCTTCTTAGTATAAGGGTGCTGCGGATTGCCGAACACGGCCACGCGCGGTCCGATCTCGACGATCTCGCCGAGATACATCACGGCCACGCGGTGGCTCATGCGCTCGACCACAGCAATGTCGTGGGAAATGAAGAGATAAGCGAGACCCATGCTGGCCTGGAGGTCGAGCATCAGGTTGACGACTTGCGCCTTGACCGAGACGTCGAGCGCGGAGACCGCCTCGTCGGCGACGATCAGCTTCGGCCCGAGTGCGAGCGCGCGGGCGATGCAGATGCGCTGGCGCTGGCCGCCGGAGAATTCATGCGGGAAGCGCGCGGCCATATCAGCGGCGAGGCCGACGCGAACGAGGAGGTCAGCGACCTTGTCCCGTGCCTGCGACGCCGAGGCGAGACCGTTCGCGAGCAAGGGTGCCGCGATCGCCGTGCCGACCGACATGCGCGGGTTGAGGCTTGCGAACGGATCCTGAAACACGATCTGCATCTGCTTGCGGACGTCGCGCAAGGTGCGGCCGGACATCGCCAGCACGTCCTGGCCGTCGATCAGAACAGTCCCGCTGTCGGGCTCCGTCAGCTTGAGGATGGAGCGGCCGGTGGTCGACTTGCCGCAACCGGACTCGCCGACCAGCGCCAGCGTCTCGCCGGCGCGCAAGGTGAAGGAAACGTTCTCGACCGCATGGACGCGGCCCGAGACCTTGCCGAACAGGCCCGAGTGGATCGGAAAGCGGGTGGTGAGGTTTGCGACTTCGAGCAGCGGCCGCTCGGCCGGCGAGACCGTATCGGGCGTTTCCGTCGGCTCGTCCGAAGTCCCCGTCACCTTGTCGACGATGCGAAAGCGCATCGGCCGCGCCCGTCCGTCCATCGAGCCCAAGCGCGGCACGGCGGCGAGCAGCGCACGCGTGTAGGGATGCGAGGGCGCGGCGAAGATCCGCGAGGTCGCGTCCGTCTCCACCGCCTGCCCGCCATACATCACGACCGTCCGGTCGGCGATCTCGGCGACCACGCCCATGTCGTGGGTGATGAAGAGGATCGACATCCCCTCCTCCTGCTGAAGCTCCTTCAGCAGTTCCAGGATCTGGGCCTGGATGGTGACGTCGAGCGCAGTGGTCGGCTCGTCCGCGATCAGGAGTTTGGGCTTACAGGCCAGCGCCATCGCGATCATCACGCGCTGGCGCATGCCGCCGGAGAAACGATGCGGATGCTCGTGGAAGCGCGACTTGGCCGCGGGAATGCGGACACGATCGAGCAGGCGCACGGTCTCGGCCTCCGCCGCGGCGCGCGGCAGGCCGCGATGCTGGATCAGCGCTTCCGCGATCTGGAAGCCGATGGTGAGCACCGGATTGAGGCTCGTCATCGGCTCCTGGAAGATCATCGCGACGTCGTTGCCGCGAATGTCCGTCATGCTGGCGTCCGGCAGCGCCAGCAGGTCGCGGCCGGCGAGCATGACGCGGCCCTCGACGCGACCGATCTCCTTCGGAATGAGCCGCATGATCGACAGCGCAGTGACGCTTTTGCCGGAACCGGACTCGCCGACGATCGCAACGGTTTCACGGGGCGCGACGTCGAAGGAGACGTTGCGCACGACGGGAATCCATTGCCGTTCCAGCATGAAGGACGTGGTGAGGGCCGAGACCGACAGCACCGGCGCGCGGTCTTGGGCGTGGTTTTGGGTCTGGTCGGGCTTGGTTGCGCCGTTGCTCACGAAAAGTCCCCGACACTTGCCGCAGAGACGGTGCGCCCCCTATTCCGCTTGCCTCCACGAGCGAGGGTCGCCAAGAGGAGAGAGCCGCCACCCGGCGCTTCGCGCCAACCTTCCCCGCAGGCGGGAGAGGCAAGAGGAGCCCGGGGCTGCACCGATGTTACGACCATCATCTCGACCTCAGTAACCACGGCTACGATCGACGCGCCCCGGCAGCTCCTCGCCGCGGCGGTGACGGTCGATGACGTCGAGCACGTAATCGACCGCCGTGTCCGGCGTCGTCATGCTGGCGTTGTGCGGGGTCAGCAGGATGCGCGGGTGGCTCCAGAACGGATGTCCCTCGGTCAGCGGTTCGGGATCGGCGACGTCGAGCACCGCGCCCGACAACGCACCGCTATCGAGCGCCGCGAGGAAATCGGCCTCGACGAGATGCGGGCCGCGGCCGACATTGACGAGCGATGCACCGTGCGGCAGTCGTGCGAACAAATCGGCGTTGAGGATGCCGCGCGTCTCGTCGGTCAGCGGCAGGAGGCAGACGAGAATGTCGCTCTGCGCCAGGAAATCCGGCAAGGTGTCGGGGCCCGCATAACAGGTCACGCCCTCGATGTCGCGTGGCGAGCGGTTCCACCCCAGAAGCGGGAAGCCGAACGCCTTGAGGCGTTCGAGCACCGCCTGGCCGAGCTGGCCGAGCCCCATGATTCCGACACGTCGCCGTTTCGCCGGCTTGATCCGGATCTCGCGCCAGAGCTGCTGCTTCTGCTGATCGATGAAGTGCAGGAGGTCGCGATGCAGGGCCAGCACGGCCATGGTGACGTACTCCACCATGGTCTCGGCGATGCCGGGCTCCAGCATGCGGACCAGCGGAATGTGCGCCGGAACTTTCGTGGCGTCGAACTGATCGACGCCGGCGCCGACCGAGAAGACCAGCTCCAGATTGGGGAACGTCGTCGCGATGTCGTCCGGCGGCACCCATGCTACGAGATAGCGGATATCAGCGGGATCGCCGATATCCGGCCAGAGCCGGAACGGCAGATGGGGCGCGCGCTCGGCAAAGAAGGTCGCCCACTCCGCACCGCGAACCATGTTGGCCTTGTAGAGAACCGTCATGCGGCCCTCAGAACGGACTGACCGGCGCGAGCCGCCGGCCGTCGATCATGCGCTTGTGGCTGTAGGGCTCGGGATCGACCAGCGGCGTCGCGCCGGTGACGATGTCGGCAGCAAGCTTGCCGGCGGCGGGGCCGATGCCAAAGCCGTGGCCGGAGAAGCCGGTGGCGAGGAAGAAGCCGGGCAGCGCGTCGACCGGCGAGATCACCGGGATCGTGTCGGGCGTACAGTCGATGGTGCCGCCCCAGGCTTCCGCGATCTCGATGTCCTTCAATTCCGGATTGGCCTTGATCAGCGACGCCAGCGCGGCGTTGACCAGCGACATGTCGGGCGCGGGATCGCGCACGCGCTCGGTCTCGAACGGCGACGGCTTGTCGAAATTCCAGCTGGTGCCGCGCATGATCTGGTCGAGGAAGGACTTGCCGAGCGACAGCTTCAGCCCGTTCTTGCGATGCAGATAGGTCGGCCAGAAGGTGCGCGCGTAACGGAACAGATCGGGCGACAGCTCGACCGTGCCGCGGTTGCGCAGCGCCAACGTAAAGCCGCCGTCGAGGCGGCGGCGGATGCAGTAGAAATCGGTGCCGAGCGCACCCGAGGTGATCTCCGGTCCCGGCGTGGTGCGGCACGCGGTGGCGTTGACGAGGCCGATCGGCAGCTCGATGCCGTGACGCCGGCAGAACAGCGACGACCACGCGCCGCCTGACAACAGCACGGATTGCGTGCGGATGGTGCCCTTCTCGGTGACGACGGCGCTGACCTTCCCGCCCGTCGTCTCCAGCCCGCGCGCGGCGCAGGCCTGGTGGATGGTGACGCCGTGCTTTCGCGCGGCGGTGGCGAGCGCGGGCACCGCCATCGACGGTTCGGCGCGGCCGTCGCTCGGCGTGTGCAGCCCCCCGACCCATGCGTCGGTATTGCCCGGCATGCGCTCGGCGACCTCGGCAGGCGTCAGCACGGTCGAGTGGACCTGCATCTCGCGGGCGACCGCGGCCCAGCGCTCCCAGCTTGCAAGCTCATCCTTGTTCTTGGTCAGAAACAACACGCCGGTGCGGCGGAAGCCGGCATCGACGCCGGCGTCGTTCTGCATATCTTCCCACAGCCGCAGCGCCTCGCGGGCCAGCGGAATCTCCTCTCGCGCGCGGCCCTGCTGACGGCACCAGCCCCAATTGCGGCTCGACTGCTCGCCGCCGACATGGCCCTTCTCGACCAATGCGACCGAAAGGCTCTTTTTCGCCAGATGATAGGCCGCGGAGACGCCGATCACGCCGCCGCCGATGACGACGACATCCACCTGTGCGGGCAGGCGTTCATCGCTGTTGATGCGGTTGAGTGGCGGGGACATGAAGCACTCCTGGAGGTCGGTTCGATTGAATTGTTGCCGTCACGGGATGTTCATGCGCGGATCGAGCGCGTCACGCAGCCCGTCCCCGAGGAAGTTGAAGCTGGTCACGGCCAGCGTGATGGCGAGACCCGGCGCAATCGCGAGCCACGGCGCGCTGGTGAGATAGATCTGCGCGTTGTTGAGCATGTTGCCCCAGCTCGCCGCCGGCGGCTGGATGCCGTAGCCGAGATAGCTCACGTAGGATTCCAGCAGGATCGCTTTCGCCACGTTCAGCGTCGCCGCGACCACGATCGGCGCGATCGCGTTGGGCACCAGTTCGCGGAACATGATGCGCAGGTTCGACGAGCCGAAGGCAAGCGCGGCAACGGCGAATTCACGCTCGCGCAGCGAACGGACCTGGGCCTCGACGACGCGGGCCACGGCCATCCAGGCCGTCGCCGCGATCAGCACGGTGGTGGTGACGAGGCCGGGCTCGGTGAGCGCCGCCAGCGCCAGCAGCAGGAAGATGGTCGGGAAGCACAGCACCGCATCGACGAGCCGCATCAGCACCGCGCCGACCACGCCGCCATAGAAGCCGGCGAAGGCGCCGACGACGATGCCGACAGCCATCGCCATCACCATCGCGACGATGCCGATCGAAAGCGAGACGCGTCCACCCATCATCAGCCGCGCCAGCACGTCGCGGCCGAGCTCGTCGGTGCCGAGGATGTGCGCGCCGGAGAGCGGCGGCGCGAACCGCTTCATGATGTCGATGTAGGTGTCGTCGAACGGCAGCAGATAAGGCCCGAACGCCGAACCGAGCACCAGCACCAGAATGATCACGGCGCCGGCAAGCGCCAGACGGTGTCGGCGGAAGCGCCGCCATGCGGCCTGGCCGGGCGCGAGCTGGACGGTGGAGAGCGTTGCGGTCGCCATCGCCTAGCCCACCCGGATGCGCGGATCGACGACCGCATAGAGGATGTCGGCGAGCAGCGAGCCGATCAGCACCATCGTCGCCGAGAACATCAGGATGCCCATCACCACGGGATAGTCGCGATAGCCGATGGAATCGAGGAACAGCCGCCCCATGCCGGGCCAGGTGAACACGGTCTCGGCCACCAGCGCGCCGCCGAGCAGCGTCGGAAACTGCAGGCCCGCCACGGTAATCATCGGCAGCAGCGCGTTACGCAACGCGTGCACGGTGAGGATACGCCATTCCGGTATGCCCTTGGCACGCGCGGTGCGGATGTAGTCTTGGTTGATGACCTCGAGCATCGAGGACCGCATGAAGCGCCCCCACATCGCGGTCTCGACCAGCGCCAACACCATCGCCGGCGCGATCAGATGATGCAGCAGGTCGAGGAAGGAGCCGTCGCCGACGGTCTGACGGTTGCCGGCCGGCAGCCAGCCGAGCTTGACCGAGAACACGTAGATGGTGACGAGGCCGAACCAGAAGGTCGGGATCGACAGCGCGATCATCGCGCCGACGGTCGCGAGCGTGTCGAACAGCGAGTATCGCTTGAGCGCGCCGAGGATGCCGATCCAGCATCCGAGCAGCACCGCGATGATCGTCGCCGTCGCCATCAGTTCGAGCGTGGCGCCCAGATGCGAGGAGATCACCGCCAGCACCGCCTCGCCGTCGCGATAGGACTTGCCCCAATCGCCCTTCAACATGCGACCGAACCAGTCGAGATACTGGACCGGCAGCGGCCGATCCAGCCCGAGCTGTTTGGTGACGCGGTCGAGATCTTCCTGCGTCATCTGCGCGGAGGCCGCGAATTGCGACAGCGGCCCGCCCGGCGCAAGATGCAGGATGGCGAAGCCGATCGCGGAGACGATCACCAGCAGCATGATCGCCTGTGCCAGGCGGTTGACGACGTATCGGGCCATCTCAGGCTGCCCAGCAAACCCTGTGCATCAGGCCCAGTACCATTCGCGGATGTTCCAGCAATTGCTGGAGGTGTTGATGTTGGGCCGGAAGCCCTGCAGCCCCTCCTTCACGCCCTCGGCAATAAAGCCCTGGAACAGCGGCAGGATCGCAAGGTCGTTGCGGATCAGCTTCTGCAGGTCGCCATAGATGATCTTGCGCTGCGCGATATCGAACTGCCTGGCGCCTTCGGCCAGCAGGCGATCGGCCTCGGGGCTCTTATACTGATAGGTGTTATAGCCGCGGCCGCCCTTGGCGGGAATCGCGCCGGAGCCGAAGCGCGGCGTCACATCGGGATCACTGCCCAGCATGAAGTTCACACCCACGATCACTGAGTTGAACTTCGACTGCTGCCAGAAGTCGCCCCAGATCACTGCGGCCGGCATGTTGTTGACGCGCATCGCGGCGCCGATCGCGCGCCAGTCCTGCACCAGGAGCTGCTGGGTCTGCTCGCGCACCGCATTACCTGACGTGGTCGAATTGGTGAATTCGAGCTTGACGCCGCCTTTCTCGCGCACGCCGCCGGAGCCACGCGTCCACCCCGCAGCATCGAGCAGCGCGTTGGCCTTGGCGGGATCGTATTTGTGTTGCGGCAACCCCTGCTGGAACGACCAGGCCTGCTGCGGCACGAAACTCTCGGTCTGCGTCGGCAGGCCGTAATTCAGCGCGTCGATGATCGCCTGCTTGTTGATGGCGAGATACAGCGCCTCGCGCACGCTGCGATCGGCGAACGGGCCGAACTCCAGATTGGGCGCGATGTGCTCCACCGAGGAGGTCGACGAGACGAAAATCTTGCGGCCCTTCAGCGTCTTCGCTTCCTGCACGAAGTTCGGCAGGATGCCTTGCAGGCCGGTGTAGTCGACCTGACCGGTGCGGAACTGGGTGTAGAGCACGGTGAGATCAGGAATGTATTTGAACACCACGCGTTCGACGTAAGGTCCCTTGCCGTGATAGCCGGCATGGGCATTCAACTGAATGTGGTCGCCGGGCACGCGCTCGGCCCAGCGGAATGGACCGGTGCCAACCGGTGCGTTGTGAAACGGCGAGGCATTCGGATCGGTCACCTTCTCCAGGATGTGTTTCGGCACGATGAAAGTGAGCGACAGGATCGACATGTAGGGCGAATAGGGAGCTTCCATGCGCCAGTGGATCTCGTCGGGTGCGACCACCTTGATGTCCTTGACGAGGCTATGGCCGACGCGGTTGCGCACGCGGAAATCGGGATTGTTGATCAGATCGAGCGAGAACTTGACGTCCTCGGCCGTGAACGGCGTGCCGTCGTGCCACTTCACGTCGCTGCGCAGCTTGATCTTCCAGGTCAGGCCGTCAGCCGAAAGTCCGCCATTCTCGATGGTCGGGACTTCTCGCGCGAGGTCGGGGACGAACTTGCCGTCGGGCTCGATGTACCAGAGCGGCGAAAACACCTGCCACCAGATGCCTTGGTCGACCTCGATGCCTGGCATCAAGGGATGAAAGACGGTCGGCTCCTGCGACAGCGCCGCAATCACCTGCCCGCGCGGCTTGTCCGGCGGATTGGTTGGACGTTCGGTCTGGGCAAAGGCACTGCCTGAAAGCGTCCATCCTGCTGCGGCGCCGGCGCCGAGCTGAAGGATCTGCCGGCGATTTGGAATGCCGAAGTGCGATCCGCCACCGCGGAATGTGCCGGTGCTGTCTGCCATGACCAGTCTCCGTTCCCGCACGCGGCACCGTCTCCCGCGCCCCGAGACCCCGGCAAGGGACAGGAGTGGGCTTTAGTGCTTCTAACTTTTTCAGATAAAATTTCACCATGACTAAATACAGCTGTCAATCGCATTGCTAGTATGCGCGACCTTTTCACTTTGACTGAAGTCCGGCCCGATCATGGCTTGGGCTCAAGATGATGCATGGGAGAGCGACATGGATGGTCGCGGCGACACGAATAGTCCGAAAGACGCCCCGACGATCGAGCCGGACGATGCGGTCGACCAGCGCCTTGGCGAAACCGTGCGGCTGCTGCGCCAGCGCGCCGGCTTCTCCATCCAGGACGTCGCCAACAAGACCGGCCTGTCCACCGGCATGATCAGTCAGCTCGAACGCGCGCGCGCCATGCCGTCGATACGGACGCTGCGCCTGCTCAGCATCGCGCTCGATGTTCCCATCTCGTACTTCTTCGAGACCAGCGATCCCGCCGACGTGCAGCGCTATATCGTGCGCAAGAACGCCAGGCGGCTGCTGCGCCTCACTGCCAGCGGCGTCGTCAAGGAAGCGCTAACGCCGGAAGGCAAGGGCCAGCTCGAGCTCTACGAGCTCACGCTCAATCCCGGCGCCTCGTCCGGCACCGACTTCCTGCAGCACACCGGCGAGAAGGCCGGCTACATTTTGTCGGGCAGCCTGCGGCTGTGGCTCGACAACCAGGCCCATGTGCTGGAAGCCGGCGACAGTTTCCGCTTTCCGAGCACCGTGCCGCACATGTTCGACAACCCGACCCAGCAGACGGCGCGCGTGATCTGGGTGACGACGCTGCGCCAGACCAGCCCGCCCGCAGGTTGAAGCGCTGCCACCCGGTACCGTCGGAAATTGCCCTCGACGCCGCCTCATTGAATCTGTAGCTCACGTGAGGCCGGAGTCATCCGCCGGGCGGACATGGGAGTCCGTACCGGACGTCGTTGGTGGGAGACCATGAGACCCAGGGGGCTTCTGACACTCGCGATGGCTGCACAGGTCGTCGTGACCGCAGCGGCCATCCTCGCCTCCTATGCCGTGCCCGGACCCGGGTTCGGCAATGCTCAGGTCGCGGCCCTCATCGCAAGCGCCGCCGTTGCCGTCGTGCTCGCGCGGCTCTGCACACGCGCGATTGAGGCGTCAGAGGACAAGCGCGCCGCGACCCAATCGGCCGAGCTGTCGCAGGCCCGCAGCGACGGCGCGCAGATGATGCAAGCCGTCGTCAAGACCGCGCTCGATGCCTTCATCCAGATCGACGACAGCGGCGCTGTGCTTGAGTGGAGTTTTCAGGCCGAAGCCCTGACCGGATGGACGCGCCAGGAGGCGCTCGGCGCTGACGTCGTCGATCTCATCGTCGCCAAGCCGCTGCGCGCCGGCTTCAGGCAACGCATGGCGCGGCTAATTCCGGAATTGTCGGACACACCTTCCGGCCTGCGCTTCGAGCTCAACCTGGTCCACAGGAACGGCGACCAGATCCTGGCCGAGGCTTCCAGCACGGTGTTGCGGCTGGGCGGACGCGTCATCGTCAACACCTTCGTCAGGGACATCACCCGGAAGCGCGCGGCCGAGGAGCAGCTGGTGCAGTCCCAGAAGATGGAAGCGGTCGGACAGCTCACCGGCGGCATTGCGCACGAATTCAACAACATGCTCACCGTGATCACCGGCACGATCGAGATTCTCGCCGACGCCGTCAGGGACAACCCGCCGCTTGCGACCATCACCAAGCTGATCAGCGAGGCCGCAGATCGCGGCGCTGCGCTCACGTCGAGCCTGTTGTCGTTTGCCCGCAAACAGGCGCTGCAGCCGGGCGAGATCGACGTCAACCAACTGCTCGAAGAACTCGCCAAGCTTCTGCTGGCGACCTTCGACAAGAAGATCGAGATCGTCACCCGTCTCGACCGCAACGTCTGGCTCGCCTATGCCGACCGCGGCCAGCTGAGTTCGGCACTGCTCAACCTCGCCATCAACGCCCGCGACGCCATGCTGGACGGCGGCAGACTGACGCTGACGGCGCGCAATGTCGTATTCGGCGTGCGCGAGGCAATTGCGGTCGGCGCCGGCTACGCCGGCGACTATGTCGAGATCGAGATCGCCGATAGCGGCAGCGGCATTCCCCAGGCCATCCTGGAGCGGATCTTCGATCCGTTCTTCTCGACGAAGGAGGTCGGCAAGGGCACCGGTCTCGGGCTCAGCATGGTGTTCGGCTTCGTCAAGCAGTCCGGCGGCGGCCTCAAGGTCGCCTCCGAGGAAGGCCGTGGCACGGTCTTCACGCTCTATTTGCCGAAGGCGGAGATGAGCGCGCTGCGCCCGACCGGCTATGACGACCGCAAGATCGTGGGAGGCAAGGAAACCGTACTCTGCGTCGAGGACGACCGCGACGTCCGCCACTACGTCACCGTCCAGCTCGAAGGCCTCGGCTACAAGGTTATCCCGGCCGCCAATGCGACCGAGGCGCTCGCGATTGCGGCCGAAGGCACGCCGTTCGACCTGCTCTTCACCGACATCGTGATGGCCGGCGGCATGAACGGACGCGAGCTCGCCGAGCAGATGGTGGCGGCGCGGCCGTCACTGCGCGTGCTGTTCACCTCGGGCTACGCCTACGACTCGGTGCACGCGCAAAGCCGCGCCACGATGGGCGCACCGCTCTTGAGAAAGCCCTATCGCAAGGCCGAGCTCGCCCGCATGCTGCGCCGCTGCCTCGACACCGCCGTCGATTCCGCCGGCGACGCGATCCCGACGCCCTACTCGGTGCAGGCCGATGTCGAGGCTTTCCTGCGCAGGCAGGCGGCGGAAGACGACGCGACGCGATCGCGGAAATAGCTCTCTCACCTAGCTCATCCGTCGACGCAGCGTCGCCGAGGGCGTCTCGCCGAATTTTTGGCGATAGGCGCCAGCCATGCGGCCGAGATGGGTAAAGCCGAGGTCGAAGGCGATGTCGGTGATGGAGGCATCGGGCGATCCTTGCCCGAGGCGGGCGTGGAGCTCGGCGAGACGCATATCCAGCAGCATTTGCGAGATCGACAGGCCGAAGTGACGGCGGAAGCCGAGCTGCAGCGCACGGATGCCGATGCCGGAAGCGCAGGCGAGCTGCGCGAGGTCGAGCGGCTCGCCGGCATTGTCGGCCAGGTGCTCCCGCGCCGTGCGGAGTGCGCGCGGCAGCCGCTCGGCCCGCCCTGAGAACGTTTGAATAGCATTCGACAGGCCATGACGCTGGCCGTTGAGCAGGCGATCGAGCAGCAGCTCCCGCCAATCGGCCATCGCGACCGCCGACAGCCGTCCGGAAGGACCGAGACGCTCGGCCAGCAGCATCAGCTCGGCGAGGCTGGTTTTCAGCGCCCGCCCGGCCGGAGTATCCAAATCGATCACTGGATCGAACTCGACCGTGCCTGACACCCTGCCCGACAGCGCGGCTGCGCGCTGTTCGACCATGCGGCGATCGAACAGCAGGATCGCCTGCGCGCAGTCGCGCCACATCATCCGGGTCGGGATCGTCGGCGACAGCAGCGATGCCGTCCGCTCCGGCACGGCCTCGAGCCTGGTCGTGCCGGCGCGAATCAAGGCCGTGCCCGCGAGCGGGACTTGCACCAGGAAAAAGCGCTCGAGGCAGCCGGGATCGATGCCGACCGATCCACCATAGGCGACGTAATTGATCGAGAAGCCGTCGAAGGCGGCGCAATTGTGCCGGGCCGAGAAGCCGGTCGCACGCGCCCTTGCAGGCTTGAGATCGTGTGGGCAGAAGATGCGCCCGATCTGGTCGGCCGCCTCGTCGACATCGTCAGTGGTGACGCGGGCGAAATCCGCGAGCCGTTCAGCCGCCGGCGTCCTTGCGCTCATTTCCAGCACGGCTGCGGACATTATCGATCACGCTTCGCGTCACGGAATTATTTTAAACCTATAATAATTCCCCGCATACGAAAAGGGCGGTATCTGCAAAATCGTCATGCTGCACGGCAGCAGGCGCTTCGCGGATTCGTTTAGCGGATAGACAGGCGCCCCTTTGTTGGCCGAAGCTCCAACCTCGCCGGAATCCAATGGGAGCATGCGATGACTGCACTCGAAAAAGGCATTACCGCTAACGGCACGGGCTATGGCGGCAAAAGCTGGAATATTCTGGGCCAGGTCTATTTCCCCAAGGCCATCACCGACTCCACCTTCGCGTTCGAAACCAACAGCGATCCCGGCCAGTTCGTGCCGGTGCACATCCATCCGACCCAGGACGAGTTCATCCTGGTGCAGGAAGGCACACTCGACCTCAAGCTCGATGGCGTCTGGGTCAAGGCTCATGCCGGCGATCTCGTGCGCATGCCGCGCGGCATCCCGCACGGCTATTTCAACAAATCCGACAAGCCGTGCCGCGCGCTGTTCTGGGTCTCGCCGATGCAGAAGCTGGAGGCGCTGTTCGAGCAGCTGCACAATCTGACCGACCCTGCCGAGGTCGTGCGCATCTCGGCGCTGCACGAGGTCGACTTCCTGCCGCCCGAGGCCAACGACTAGCCTCCTCGTCCATTCATCGGCTTGCAGCACCGCCGGCCGCGCCTAGCGGCCGAACGAGGCCGCTTGCGCGCGAAACACACGTCGATTGCGAGCAATCCCATGGTCAGCCCCAAACATGTCTGCGTGATCGGCGCCGGCGTCTCCGGCCTCGCCGCCGCCAAGGCGTTCTCGAGCCGCGGCCACCGCGTCACCATCGTCGAGCGCAGCGGAGATCTCGGCGGCGTCTGGGAGCCGGCGCGCTCCTATCCCGATGTGCAGACCCAGAGCCCGAAGGAGCTCTATCGCTACACCGACCGCGCCATGCCGGAGGCCTATCCGGAATGGCCGACCGGGCCGCAGGTTCATGCCTATCTCGCCGATTACGCCAAGAGCTTCGGTCTCGACCGCATGCTCCGCCTCGGCATCGAGGTCGCCGGCATGGCGCGGCGCGCAGACGGCAAGCCGGGCTGGACGGTGGCGCTGAAGGCCAAGGACGGCAGAGGCACAAGCGAGGATTTCGATTTCGTCGCGGTCTGCACCGGGCAGTTCAACGAGCCGCGCGAGCTGCATTGCCCCGGCGAGGACGGCTTTGTCGCACAGGGCGGCCAGATCCTGCATTCGTCGAAATACGGCGATCCCGTGCTGGCGAAAGGACGCCGTATCGTCGTGCTCGGCGGCTCGAAATCGGCGACCGACATCGCGGTCAACGCCGTGAAATCGGGCGCGCGCGAGGTGACCATCGTGATGCGCGAGCCGGTCTGGCGCATCCCCTATTTCATCGGCGGGCTCGTCAACTTCAAGCGCATTTTATATATCCGCGCGCAGGAGGAGATGTTTCCGGGTTGGGGCATCAGCGCGATGGGACGGCTCGCGCATCGCATCGCCGCGCCGCTGGTGTGGGCGAACTGGCGCGGGCTGGAGAGCCTGTTGAAGGCACAGCTCAAGCTTGGCCGCTGCAACATGGTGCCGAAGGAGCGGATCGAGGACGGCGTCAACTGCTCGGTGCCGATCGCAACGCCAGGCTTCTATCCAATGGTCGCGGACGGACGCATCAAGGCCGTGTTCGGCACGTTCGATCGTTACGAAGGCGACAGCATCGTGATGAGCGGCGGCGAGCGTGTCGGCGCGGATGTCGCCGTGCTTGCGATCGGCTACAAGCTCGGCGTGCCGTTCCTGCCCGAGGCTTACAGGCAGAAGCTGGTCGACGCCGACGGGCAGTACCGGCTCTACCGCCTGATCGCCAATCCCGATTTGCCCGAGCTCGGCTTCGTCGGCTTCAACTCTTCCTTCTGCACCGTGCTCTGCGCCGACCTCGCCGCCAACTGGCTGGTGCGCTATGCCGACGGCCAGCTCGCCAACCAGCCGACGGCGCGCCAGATGCACGACAACATCGAGATGATGCTGCACTTCAAGCGCGTCGAACGGCCGGCCGCGGGCGTCTATGGCGGCCTCTGCGTCGCGCCCCATCACTTCCGCCATTTCGACGAGCTGATGGCCGACATCGGCGCAAAGACGCAGAAGCGCGGCGGGCTCAGAGGACGCTTCCAGCCGCCGGATGCGGACGCCTATGCGAAATTCCTGGCGACAGCGCCGGATTACCGGGCGGCATAAGAAGTCCGGCTGAGCGGAATTTGCATCTCGCCAGCCCTCGCCTGTGATGCTTACGATCCCCTGGCCACCGAATCGACAGGAACCAGCCATGGGATCCAGACGTCTTGCAATTTTTGCGGCTGTTGCCTTCTTCGTCGCGGTGCCCGCCGTCGCACAACAGCGCGCACTCACTCCGAAGCAATCCGAGGCGGTGGTTGCCTACGACAAGGCGCTCGCCGACTTCAAGTCGATCCTCGCCGAGCGGCGGCGCCAGATCGAGGCGAAGCAGCCGTTGCCGAACCTGCCGGGACAGGCCCTCTATCTCGCCCGCGTTGCGGTCATCAGCACTTACAAGGATCTCACCGATGCCATTCCGTCGCGGATCGGCCGGCCCAACAAGTTCGAGATCCCTCCCGCCTATTTCGATGCCGACATCGAACCGCTGATCGACGAATATTCGAAATTGTTCGACGTCATGGAGGCGCCGCCCGCCAATGCGCAGAATTCGGCGACGCCGTTCAAGGACGTCGTCGATCTCGCCACGGCGATCGCGCGCGCCAAGGGACTTTCGCCTGACCACGCAGCAGCTGCGGGACGCATCAGCCTCGGGCTGTTCTTTGCCGAGACCAACGGCAAGCAAAACGTCCGCAACGGCCGCTCGAACACCTATATGGGCAGTTTCCAGACCGGCCCCTCCGAAGACCGCAACGGCCACAGGAGATGGCAGGCCATCAAGGGCGAGGTCGCCGCGATCGATCCGGCCTTGAGCGCGCGCGACGACAAGGAGGAGGCTCGGGCCCGCGGCACCGATCTCCGCTTCAACCACTGGACCAACGTGCGCGACGGCTTGATGAACGCGCATGCGGATGTGTTCCGCGAGATTCGGGGGATCGTGAAGACGTTGCCCGATGCGATCGACCAGATGAAGCTGTTCGAGCTGATCCAGATCGTGCCGACGCCGACGCGCGCGGCCCTGAAATCGGGTGATCTCCTGAACTACAGGGTGTCGAGCCCCACGGTCATGAAGCACCTGCGCAACAACAGCATCTTTGCGTTTGGACAGGCCGACCGGGCGAAAACCTCGGCCAGCTACCGCGAGATCCTCGCGGCAATGTGGCTGTTCAACCGCAAGTTCGAGAAAGCGATGGCGAAATACGCGGAGATCAGGGGACAGTAGGGTCGCGCCAGGGAAGCCTGTTCGTGCGAAGGGCGACCGGCTTGATCGGTCGCCCTCCTCCTCATTCTTAAGCCGCCGGGATCATTGATGACGAATCCGCGGCCGGACCAGTGGCCCTCAGTAACGCGACAAGCCCGGCCCGCCGAAGCGATAGTTGATACGCGCAGTGACGATATCGAGGTCCTGACCGATGCTGTTGGTCGTGGCAACCCCTGCAGGGGCGGCCGCAAAGCCCAAGGTCCGACGATCGAGGAAGATGTGATCATATTCCACGCCGACCGACCAATTGGGAGCGAAACCGTACTCCACGCCGACGCCGACGGTAGCTCCCCACCGCGTATCGCTGCTGGAGTTGATCAACGCATTGGTTGCCGTGAAGGTGTGGGTATAGCGGCTATCCACTACGGCCGCGCCGCCCTTGGCATAGAGCAGCATGTTGTTCCAAGCCCAACCGACCTGGCCCGTGAAAAGACCGAAGGCACGAACCCGGGAGTTGATGGTGAGGTCGCCCGGCGCGAACACGAAGGCAGGCGACGACACCCGCGATCCGTTCAAGTCGGCCCAATCACCCTGCGCTTCCAATCCGAAAACCCAGGACGCCGACTGCCAGCGATATCCGACCTGACCGCCCGCGACGGCGCCGTCTGCATCGTGACATCCCTCGCTTGCCGTAGCGGGGACACCGGCGAAGCTCACGAAGTCCCAGCAGTTGCGGCTGGTGCCGTATCCGCCGTTGCCGCCGATGTAGAAGCCGCTCCAATCGTAAACCGCCGCGACCGCGGGCGGCGGCGCCTTAACGTAGGGCCTTGCCGCCATATCAGCGGCGTGAGCATGGGTACTCAACGCCAGTGCCGCCACTGCGACACCGGCAAGCATTGTTTTTTTCATGTCTAGTCCCCTTGGGCTGAAATGCCGTAACAACTAGACACCATTGAGCGGCGCTTCGCTGTAACCGTGAAAACACGGGCTGGCTGGACGTTGGGCCACGAGAGTTCCTCCCAACTCTGAACGTTCAGAACGAAAAGCCCAAACAAATCAATGAAGCACAGCGCCGGTGCATTGCGCATTCCGGAACTCAGGCCTGGCAGAGGCGGCGCTATCTGTCTTTCCGCACCGCAAAACGGTTCTTTCGCTTTTCGAACGCGAGGTACTTCTCGATCGTGGCATGAAGTTCATCGGCCAATTCCAACCGCCGCTCAGGTGTGTTGAGGCCACGCTGAAGCTCGAGCACCCGGCCGGCCATTTCCTGGCAGATCTTTGCAAGCGACGTTTGGTTCATAGGACAGCTTCCCTCGACGATTGGAACGAGAGGAAGTCGATCTTGGATCACACCCAGTCCGAGACGAGGAGAACTCGTGCCCGGGCGAAACGATCCTGCAAATGGCCGTAAAGACTAGGCGACCAATCGGGCGTCTCACCCCACTCAAGCCTACTCCGTCCGGATCGGCGCGTCCTTGAGGCCATTATCGTCATAGGCCTTGCGCAGCATGCCGTTGGTCGTCGCCTCCGTCATGAACTTTGTGACGAAGGTCAATGCCTGCTGGTGGCCGAGCGGGACGGCGACGGCCGTCACCGTCTTCTTGAACGTCTCGTCCAGCACCTTTGTCCCCGGAATCTTCTGGGCCATCTTGTTGAGCTGATCGCGCGACAATGCGAAAGCGTCGATCTCGCCGCTCCTCAGCAGCCCGAAGATCTCGTCATAGGTCTGATAGCCCGTGACCTTGGCCTGCTTCAGATGCGCGATGGCGCCACGCATGGTCGTCGTGGCGTTGACGGCGGCGACCTTGATTCCCGGTTGGTCGAGCGTCGCAAAATTGGTGACGTTCGAGCCAGGCTTGACGATGTAGGTGGCGTCCGCGACCTCGTAGATCGGGCCGAACATCATTTTGGTTTCGCGCTCGGGATCCTTCGGGAGCCAGGTGACGTCCCAGGTGCCTTTCGACGCGGCGTCGGTGATCTGCCCGGAATTCTGATGCACGACATATTCGACGGGGACGCCGAGCTGTGCGGCCATCGCCTTGCCGAGATCGACGGGGACGCCGGCATAGCCGGCTTCGGTTTTGGTCGACCAGAACGCCCCGCCTGCGGGACTGATGGCGATCGCGACCCGCAGTCTGCCGGTCGGCGCGATCTCGTCCTTCGAGCCGTCTGCTAGCGCCGGCATGGCGACCATCGCTGCGAGACCGAGGCCGACAAGGGCCGACTGAAGGGACGTTGGCATGTCATGGTCTCCTCACCTTTTCTTCTTGGCTTTACCCGGCCGGCTCATGCGGCCTTTGAGACAATGTGGTCGATCATGCGTCCGGTGAAAAGCGATTTGTCATGACAAAATTCTGTCAGAGGCCACACCACCCTGTGCAGCGCAAGGCCGGAGACTGCCATGGCTATGGTGTTCCACGGCCGGACATTTGTTGATAGCCTGCCGCACCGACAGACGATACTCGGGGGCTACCGAATGACCTCATCGAATCCCGCCTCTCCCGCACGGCGCAACGGAGCGTGGAGACTGGCCGGGCGGACACTGGCCGCCGCTGCGGCCATGGTCGCGCTGGCGGGCTGCGAGGACAAGAACACGTTCGTGGCGCCCCCGCCGCCCAAGGTGGACGTGGCAACGCCGGTGCAGCGCGCCGTGACGCGCTACATCGAGGCCACCGGCAACACCGCGCCAGTCAAGAGCGTCGATCTCGTCGCACGGGTGCAGGGCTTCCTGCAATCGATCGACTATCAGGACGGCACCTTCGTCAAGCAGGGCACCCAGCTGTTCACGATCGAGCCGGAGACCTACAAGCTCAAGTTGGAGCAGGCGCAGGCCGCGGAGGCCGGCGCGCAGGCCTCGCTCCGGCAATCGGAAGCCGATTACAAGCGGCAGGCCGAACTGGTGCAGCGCCAGGCGGTCTCGCAGGCCACGCTCGACAATTCCACCTCGGCGCGCGACAACGCCCAAGCCAATCTGCAGCAGGCGCAGGCCAACACCAAGCTTGCCGAAGTCAATTACGGCTACACCAAGGTGACGGCACCGTTCGACGGCATCGTCAGCGCCCACATGGTCTCGATCGGCGAGCTCGTCGGCGTCTCCTCGCCGACCCAGCTCGCCACGATCGTCGCGATGGATCCGATCTACGTGAACTTCTCCGTCAACGAGCAGGACGTGCTGCGTATCCGCGCCGAAGCGACCCGCCGGGGATTGACGCCAGCCAACCTCAAGCAGTTTCCGATCCAGATCGGCCTCCAAACCGAAGCCGGCTACCCGCACGAGGGCCATCTCGACTACGTCGCGCCGACCCTCAATCAATCGACCGGCACGCTGGCGGTGCGCGGCCTCATGCCCAACGACAAGCGGGTGCTGCTACCCGGCTATTTCGTCAGGGTCCGCGTGCCCTTCGACCAGGAGAAGACCGCCCTGCTCGTCCCCGACACCGCGCTCGGCAGCGACCAGGGCGGCCGCTATCTGCTCGTGGTCAACGGCGACAACGTCGTCGAGCAGCGCAAGGTGCAGATCGGCCCGGTCGACAACGGGCTGCGCGTCATCGAAAGCGGCCTCAAGGCGGACGACCGCGTCGTCATCGCAGGGCTGCTGCGGGTGATCCCGGGCCAGAAGATCGATCCGCAGGTGACGAAGATCGAGCAGCCGCAAGCCTCGAAGAAGTAAGGGGCTTTCAGCCATGATCTCGAAGTTCTTCATCGAGCGGCCGGTCCTCTCGAACGTCATCGCGCTTTTGATGATCCTGATCGGCGGCGTCGCGCTGTTCAATCTCGCCATTGCGCAATACCCCGATGTGGTGCCGCCGACCGTGCAGGTCACCACCCGCTATCCCGGCGCCAGCGCCAAGACCGTGATCGACACCGTCGCGCTGCCGATCGAGCAGCAGGTCAACGGCGTCGAGGACATGCTCTACATGCAGTCCTACAGCGGCTCCGACGGCACCTATACGCTGACCGTGACCTTCAAGATCGGCACCGACCTCAATTTCGCGCAGGTGCTGGTGCAGAACCGCGTTTCCAGCGCGCTGTCGCAACTGCCGCAAGCCGTGCAAAACCAGGGCGTCACCGTGCAGAAGCGGTCGACCTCGATCCTGCTGTTCGTGACCTTGACCTCACCGGACTCCAAGTACGACAGCCTCTATTTGAGCAACTACGCAACGATCAACATCCGCGACGAGCTCTCGCGCCTGCCCGGCGTCGGCAACGTCACGGTGTTCGGTGCCGGCCAGTACTCGATGCGGGTCTGGCTCGATCCCAACAAGCTGCAGGTCCGTGGCCTCGTGCCGCAGGACGTGATCCAGGCGATCCAGCAGCAGAGCCAGCAGGTCGCAGCCGGCCAGGTCGGTGCGCCGCCGACACCGCCGGGCCAGGCGTTCCAGTACACGCTCAACGTCAACGGACGGCTCGACGACACCAGCCAGTTCGAGAACATCATCGTCAAGTCGGGCAGCAGCGGCGATGTCACGCGCGTCCGCGACGTCGGCTGGGTCGAGCTGGGCGCACAGACCTACAGCCAGATCTTCTCGCTCAACAAGCAGCCCGCCGTCGGCATCGGCGTGTTCCAGTCGCCCGGCGCCAACGCGCTCCAGGTTGAGCAGGCCGTCGAGAAGAAGATGGCGGACCTCGCCAAGCGCTTCCCCGAAGGCATCAAATACGACACCCCGTTCGACACCACCAAGTTCGTCGAGGCCTCGGTGCACGAGGTCTACATGACCTTGATCGAGGCCGGCCTGCTGGTACTTGTCGTGATCCTGGTGTTCCTGCAGGACTGGCGCGCGATGCTGGTGCCGGCGACCACGGTGCCTGTCACCATCATCGGCGCCTTTGCCGCGATGGCTGCGCTCGGCTTCACCATCAACATGTCGACGCTGTTTGCGATCGTACTGGCAATCGGAATCGTGGTCGACGACGCCATCGTCGTGGTGGAAGGGGCCGCCCACAACATCGAGCAGGGCATGAACGGCCACGACGCCGCGATCAAGGCAATGGACCAGCTGTTCGCGCCGATCGTCGGGATTACGCTGGTGCTGATCTCGGTGTTCCTGCCCGCCTCGTTCCTCGCCGGGCTGACCGGGCGCATCTACTCGCAATTCGCGCTGGTGATCGCGGCGACCGCGCTGCTCTCCGCCATCAATGCGGCAACGTTGAAGCCGACGCAATGCGCGCTGTGGCTGCGGCCGGCGGTGCCGCCGGAGCAGCGCAATTTCTTCTACCGCGGATTCAACGCAGTCTATGACAAGGTCGAGCGCGGCTATACCAGGCTGATCACCTTCCTGTGCCGGCACGCCACCATCTCCGTTGCGTTCGCGCTGCTGGTCATCGGAGCCAGCGGCTACGGGCTGTCGCGGGTGCCGACCGGCTTCTTGCCGATCGAGGACCAGGGTTATCTGATCGCCGCGATCCAGCTGCCCGACGGCGCAGCACTGGAGCGGACCCAAAAAGTGCTCGACCGGGCCAGCGAGATCATCAAGGAGACACCCGGCGTCCAGCAGGTCATCACCATCGCCGGAATCTCCGCACTCGACAACAGCGCCAGCCTGGCCAATGCCGGCGTCGCCTACATCATCCTGAAGGATTGGGAGGCGCGCAAAGGGCCGGGCGAGGATCTGCGTTCGCTGGTCTACGGGCTCAACGACAAGCTTGCGACCATCATGGAGGCTCGCACCATCGTGCTGCCGCCGCCGCCGATCCAGGGGATCGGGAACGCCGCCGGCTTCTCGATGCAGGTCGAGTTGCGCGACGGCAACAGCGATTTCGCCAAGCTGCAGGCCATCACCGGCGCGATGGTTTCGAACGGCCAGAGCCAGAGCGCGCTGCAGCGCGTTCAGTCCTCGTTCCGCTCGTCGGTGCCGCAGTTCAACGTCGAGATCGACCGGGTCAAGACCCAGACGCTGCACGTGACGACGGACCAGGTATTCTCGGCGCTGTCGACCTATCTCGGCTCGTCCTATGTCAACCAGTTCAACAAGTTCGGCCGCGTGTTCCAGGTCTACACCCAGGCCGATCCCGCCTTCCGCGTCACTGAGCGCGACATCGCCAACATGATGGTGCGCAACTCGAACGGCGACATGATCCCGATCGGCACGGTCGCCAAGATCACGCCGGCCACCGGGCCATCGCTGATCAGCCTCTACAATCTCTATCCGTCCTCGACCGTGATCGGCCTGCCGGCGCAGGGCTATTCGTCCGGACAGTCGCTGAAGCTGATGGAGGAGATCGCCGACAAGACGCTGCCGCCGGGCACCGGCTACGAATGGACCGCGATGTCCTATCAGGAGAAGGCGGTCTCGAACCAGATCTACTGGGTATTCGGGCTCGCCATGCTGCTGGTCTATCTGGTGCTCGCCGGCCAATACGAGAGCTGGTACGCGCCGATCTCGGTGATCCTCGCGGTGCCGCTGTCGCTGCTCGGGCCGATGCTGATCCTGTCCGGGCTGAAGATCGACAATAACCTCTACTGCCAGATCGGCCTGATCCTCTTGATTGCGCTGTCAGCCAAGAACGCGATCCTGATCGTCGAGGTCGGGCTCGAACTGCATGGCCGCGACGGCAAGCCGGTTCTGGAATCCGCGATCGAGGCGGCGCGCGCGCGATTCCGGCCGATCCTGATGACGTCGTTCGCCTTCATCCTCGGCGTCGTGCCGCTGGTGCTCGCCACCGGTGCCGGCGCCAGCGCCCGCAAATCGATCGGCATCACGGTGTTCTCGGGCATGCTGGCCTCGACCTGCCTCGCGGTGCTGTTCGTGCCGGCCTTCTTCGTGGTGGTGCAGCGGTTCGAAAACTGGCGCGCCTCGAAGAAGGCGCCGAAGGCAGAGGCGGTGGCTGAAGTGAAGCCCTAGGCTTTCTCCGCCGCAGCCTTCCGCGTTTCGCCGCTGGACACCAGCAGCACGGACGCTTTCGACTGCCGCAGCACGGCGTCGGCGACCCCGCCAAAGGACAAATGATCGGCCTGGATCCGGTCGACGCCCATGACCACGAGGTCGACGTCGGTCGTGTCGATCTCGCGGAGGATTGCGGCCTCGGGCGCCCGGTTGACGCGCAAGGTCGTGGTGATGTCGATCTCGTAGCGGGCCGCGAGGTCGCTGGTGTCCTTCAAGATGCCCTCCTCCTGACTGAGGCCCCGGGAAGCGCCGCGCTGCGCGCCCTTGTCGCGCGTCGTCGCCACATAGATCACGCGAAGCGAGCCCGATCCAGCCTGCGCCAGCGCGACGGCGACTTCGGCGCCGCGCTTGGACACGCTGCTCCCGGACACCGGAACGAGGATGTTGAGGGCGTCAGGCATCGGCTGCTTCAGATGCTTGCCCTTGGCCGCCACGATTGCGAGCGAGCCATCGAACTCCGCCGCGATGTCCTCGATGCTCCTGTTGAAACGATCTTTGGTGGCAGTGACCTTGTCGACGCCGACCACCAGGAGATCGAATCCCTTCTTGGCCTCGTCCCCGATGGCCTCGCCGAGCGCGGCCTTCCGAACCCGGGTGGTGACGTCGACGCTGCCTGGATCATTGTCTCCGTCCGCCGCCACTTTCTCGGCAGCCTTCTTCACCACCGCCTCGTGGCTGTCCTCGTCGCCCTGATCTTTCACGCGGCTCCCGATATGCAGCACCGTGAGCGGCAGGCCACGCATGCCGGCGATGAGGCCCGCGACGTGGGCTGCGAAGGTTGCGTTGACGCTCTCGTCCACCGCCAGCAGGAAACGTTCGAGATTGGCGACGAAGCCGCGCTTTTCGAACTCCTCGCGCTCGAGGCGCTCCTTCTCCTCCTTGTTCATCGGCAATCTGGCGAGCGCTGCGCGCAGCATCGGCGGCATCGCCATGGTCGTCACGATCGCCATGGTCACGATCATCGTGAACAGGTTCTGGCTGAGCACCCCCATGGTGAGGCCGATGGTAGCGATGATCACCTCGGTCGAGCCGCGCGCGTTCATGCCGCTGGCCAGCGCGAGCGATTCCCTTGTGTTCAGGCCGCCGACGCTGCCGCCGACGAACGCGCCGCCGAATTTGCCGACGCTGGCAATCAGAACGAGCAGTGCGGTCAGCCCTAGCAGATAGGGGTCGCGGAGCGCCGAGAGATCGGCGCTCAGACCGGCAAGGCCGAAGAATACCGGCATGAAGAAGCTCGAGATCAGTCCGCGCAGGCGCTCGTCGATCTGCCGTGTCAGGATCGGGGACTCCCCGACCAGGATGCCGGCCACGAAGGCTCCGAGCACGGTGTGCACGCCTATCAGATGCGTGACCAGCGCCATGCCGCCCATGAGCAGCAGGATCACGGTGATGACGGGAGCGGTACTGACGAGCGTGTCGTTGGCCCAGCGGATCAGCTGAAACACCAGCCAGCGGCCGACGGTGAAACTGACGGCGAGGAAGGCCAGCGTCCCGAGCACCGCCTTGGCGACCGCAGCGATGTCGAGCGTGCCGTGCGAGGCGAGGCTGAAGATGACCGCGATGATGACCCAGCCGATGGTGTCGTCGATGATGGCGGTTGCGATAATGATCTGGCCGACATTGCGGCGCATGAAGTTCATCTCGCGCACGACGACGGCGACGATCTTCACCGAGGAGATCGACAGCGCCGTGCCCATGAATAGCGAGGCGACCAGCCGGGCCTGCGGGTTGGGGAGCAGCGCATCGGGCAGGAATTCACCGAGCGCGAAGCCGCACGCGAACGGCACGAGGATGCCGGCGATCGAAATCGATATCGCCGCCTTGCCGACCTTCTTCACCAGCTTGAGGTCGGTCTCCATGCCCGTCAGCAACAGGAGCAACAGGATGCCCACTTGCGCGATGCCGTCGATCATCGCCTTCTGCTCGGGCGTCTTCGGAAAGATCGCGGCCTGCGCGTCCGGCCAGATCCAGCCGAACAGCGACGGCCCGAGGATGATGCCGGCGAGCAATTCGCCGATCACCGAGGGCTGGCCGATCCGCTGCATGATCTCGCCGAGGCCACGACCGACCGCGATCAGCAGCACGATCTGCACGATCAGCAGGAATTCGGACGGGCCGGCCGCCTTGCCCGTTTCAGCACCGGCCGCGATGGTCGTGAACACAAGCGCCGCTAGGGCAAGCCCGGCCGGACGTAGCAGGCGCGATGGCATGCAGTGAATCCCCCTCACCCCGATCCCGGGGACACGGACCAGAACCCGCGACAGGGGCAGCGGGTTCCAGGCAGGGGCGGCGGCGTGCAACAGCAAAAATTGCGAAAACAACCCCATGCACAGTAGAGATGGGCTTGAAAAGGCTCACGAAAATTTCGGCCTTACCGAAGCGATTTGCATCGTCGGGCAAAACAGGGGTAGAGTTCATGATTAGCGGCTTGCGTGACGTGCCGCTTCATCTCCCGTCATTCCGGGGCGGCGCGCAGCAACCAGCCCGGACTCATTTCCCTGCAGTCTTTGCCGCCCCTTATGGATTCCGGGTCGCGCTTACGCGCGCCCTGGAAGCACAGAACCTTACACCGGCTGCGGCGTTCTGATCTCGCGGGGCAGAATGATGGCGGCTGCGATGGCAAGCAGGCAGAGCGCGGCGAAGGCGTGCAGCATCGTGACGAAGCCGCCCTGCTCGTAGAGCCAGGCGACCAGGCCAACCGAGGCGCCGGCCGCGGTGAAACCGATGAAATAGCGCACCGCATAGGCGCGCGAGCGCCATTCCTCGCTGGTGTATTTGCCGACCATGGCGTCGTTGACCGTGACCTGCCCGAACGCGCCCATGACGATGCCGATCGAGACCAGGATCAGCGGCAGATTGTTCAGGCTGGCGGCCAGATACAGGAACGGCGCCAGCATGAAGGACAGCGGCAGCGCCACCGTCTTGAGCGAATAGCGGTCGAGCAAGCGGCCGATCGTGTACTGCGTCATCGCCCCGAATACGTAGACGCAGGCGGCGATGATTCCGAGCAGCGCCGGGCTGCTGGTCAAATCCGCGAGCCGCTCCGCAAACAGCTTCGGCAGGGCCACGGTGACGGCGTTGAACGTCGTGGAGATCGCGATCACCACGATCAGCAGCGACAGCACCACGCGCCACATGTCCTGCTTGGCGACGCGCGCCTGCGCCGCCGCCTGCTTCGAACCCTTGCGGTCCTCGTGCACGACCAGCATCGCAAAGGCGATGCCGATCAGGATGGTAACGATGCCGGGCACGATGAAGGCGAAACGCCAGCCGAAATACTGGCCGATCACGCCTGTCACCAGCGCCGAGGAGGCCACGCCAAGATTGCCCCAGACGCCGTTGATGCCCATCTCGCGGCCGAGCCGGTCGGCATAGGACACGATCATGGCGGTGCCGACGGGATGGTAGATGGAGGCAAAGATGCCGATGGCGAGCAGCGCAGCGCCGAGTTGCGCCGGGGTCTGCACCAAGCCGACCGAGATCATGGACGCCCCGATGCCGACGAAGAAGATCAGCATCATGTGGCGGCGGCTCCAGCGATCCCCGAGCCAGCCGGTGAGCAGCGAGCCCGCCCCGAAAGCCACGAAGCCGGGCGTCGCATAGGGCAAAAGCTCCGAATAGGCCATTCCGAGCGCCGGCCCCATGATGATGACGGCAGCGGCGAAGATCAGCATCGCATAATGGTCGATGAAATGACCTGCGTTGACGAAACCGATCACCCGGCTGGGGCTGTTCATTTCCCGAATCCTCTCCTGCTTGGAAATGAGTTATATCTCCTCACCATGACGGGATGCTGCCAATGACTGTCTTGGAAAAGCCAACGCCAGCCCTGCGGGAGGTCCGGAGCAACCACCGCTCGCCCGCCGGCGTCCATCTGGTTGCGCGCGACTATCCCAAGGGTATGCGGATCGATCCGCATTTGCACCGCGAGGCGCAGCTGATCTATGCGGCCAAGGGCACCATGCAGGTGACGACGCCCGGCGGCCGCTGGCTGGTGCCGCCGGACCGTGCCGTGTGGGTGCCCGCCGGACTGGAGCACGCCATCGACCTGCTCGCCGACATCGAGATGCGCACGCTGTATTTCGACGTGTCCTGGCTGAAGCGCGAGCAGCGCGATGACGGCCTGTCCCGGGAATTCGTGGTGCGGGTGTCGCCGCTGCTCAACCAGGCGATCCTCGCGCTGTTCGATGCGCGCAACACCGAAGAGCGCACCGAACTCTTGGTGCGGCTCGTCATGCTGGAATTGCACCAGGCCGAGGATTCCGCGACCTTCGTGCCGCTGCCCCACGAGCCGCGCTGCCGCCGCGCCGCCCTGATCGTGCTCGACGATCCCACCGGCCTGCATGACATCGACCGGCTTTCGCGCGAGGTCGGAACCTCCGCGCGGACGCTGTCGCGGCTGTTCTCCACGGAGACGCAGCTGAGCTTCAAGAGCTGGTGCCAGCGCGCCCGGATCGCGGCCGCGATCGAGCGGCTGTCGACGGATGCGAGCGTCTCGGTGAAGCAGCTGGCAACCCAACTCGGCTATGCCAGCGTGCCGGCGTTCTCGGCCGCGTTTCGCCAGGTAACGGGGCGGACGCCGACGGAGTTTGCCACACACGCGGCGTCATCGCCCGGCTTGACCGGGCGATCCAGCACTCCGAGGCGGCAGTGAATGAACCGATGGCGCGGCGTACTGGGTGCCCCGCCTGCGCGGCGCATGATTTCAGCGGTCGAACGCGACGCCCTGCCACGGCATGCCGCCATTCTCCAGACGCACGGCCCGACGAAAGTTGCCGCATTTCCTCCGCTGGATTGTGATCGGCTTCCGCAAAAATCCCGTGTAAGCTTCCGCAACGCACAATCTTGATCCGAAAGTCCCGATGGCCAACGCCTTTTTCTCCGACCTGCTCGCCACCATTTCCGAGCGCGGCCGCAACCTGCTTCGCGGCGGCGATTCCGCCGGCACCCGGCGGGATGCCGACGGGCTGATCGAGCTTTGCGATGCGCTGCTGTCGGGCCGGGGCGAAGCATCGGGCATTGCCATCGCGCGTGAGGTGCTCGACATCTACCGGGAGCTGGATGAGGCGGGACGCCGCGCCTTCTTCGACGGACTGGTGCGCGATTTCGGCCCGGATCGCGAGCGCCTGTCCAAAGCGATCGAGAAGTGGCGCGCCAAGCCGAGCGACGAGGACGCGAGCGCACTGCATTTCGCCTCGGAGCCGCGGCGGCAGGAGTTGATCCGCCGCCTCAACCGTGCGCCCGGCGGCACCGGCGATCTCGTCAACATGCGTGCCGACCTGCTCGGCATGATGAAAGGCCACGCCGATTTCGCCGCGCTCGATCGCGACGTCTCGCATCTGCTGTCATCGTGGTTCAACAGGGGGTTTCTCGTGCTGCGCCGGATTGACTGGTCGACCCCGGCCAACATCCTCGAAAAGATCATCCGTTACGAAGCGGTTCATGAGATCAGCGACTGGGACGATTTGCGCCGCCGCCTCGATCCGGTCGATCGCCGCTGCTACGCCTTCTTCCATCCCGCCATGGTCGACGAGCCCCTGATCTTCGTCGAGGTGGCACTGACCGAGACGATCCCCGCCGCGATCCAACCGCTGCTCGCCGTCGACCGCCAGCACCTGCCGATCGAGCGCGCCCGCACCGCCGTGTTCTACTCGATCTCCAACACCCAGCGCGGGCTCGGCGGCATCTCGTTCGGCAGCTTTCTGATCAAGCAGGTGGTTGAGGAGTTGCGCCGTGAACTGCCGAAGCTCGACACCTTCGTGACGCTGTCGCCGGTGCCGGGCTTCATGCAGTGGGTGAAGCAGGACAAGGACCTGCCGCTGACGGACGAGGATCGCGAGGTCCTGAAGCGCCTCGACGATCCCAAATGGTTCGAGAACCCGGAGACGACCGCGTTGCTGCGCGCCGTGATAGAGCCGCTTGCGGCGCACTACTTCCTGAAGGCACGCACGCCGAAGGGCAAGCTGATCGATTCCGTCGCCCGCTTCCATCTCGGCAACGGCGCACGGCTCGAACGCATCAACTGGCTCGGCGACCTCTCACCCAAGGGCGTGCGCGAGTCGGCCGGTGTCATGGTCAACTATCTCTACCGCCTCGACGACATCGAGAAGAACCACGAGGCCTATGCCAACGACGGCGAGGTCGTGGCGTCGAGCGCGGTAAAGAAGCTGCTGAAGAGCGAAGGGCGACGGCTGCTGGATATGCGGTTGTCGTAAGCCTCACACGCAGGCGTCATCCCGGACAAGCGCAGCGAAGCGAAGCGCAGATCCGGGACGGGACTTGGGAGAGAGCCTCGCGCCTCACTATCACTCCGCCAGCGCCTTCATCTCCTTGTAGAGATCAGACTTGCCTTCAAAGCCGATGCCCGGGAGATCCGGCATGGTGATGTGGCCGTTCTCGACGCGTACCCCGTCCGGGAAGCCACCGTAGGGCTGGAACAGGTCGGGATAGCTTTCGTTGCCCCCGAGGCCGAGGCCGGCTGCGATGTTGAGCGACATCTGGTGGCCGCCGTGGGGGATGCAGCGGCTGGGGGACCAGCCGTGCGTCTTCAGCACGTCCAGCGTGCGCTGGTATTCGCACAGGCCATAGGACAGCGCGCAATCGAATTGCAGCCAGTCGCGGTCGGGGCGCATGCCGCCGTAGCGGATCAGGTTGCGGGCGTCCTGGTGGCTGAACAGGTTTTCACCCGTTGCCATCGGGCCGGGATAGAATTCGGCGAGCGCGGCCTGCAGCGCGTAGTCGAGGGGATCGCCGACCTCTTCGTACCAGAACAACGGATAGTCGCGGAGCATCTTGGCGTAGGCGATGCCGGTCTCGAGATTGAAGCGGCCGTTGGCGTCGACTGCGAGCTGCGCGTCGTTGCCGATCTCCTTCAGCACCGCCTCGATGCGGGTACGATCGTCGTCGAGCGACGCGCCGCCGATCTTCATCTTGACGACGTTGTAGCCGCGATCGAGATAGCCGCGCATCTCGGCCCGCAGCATCGAGAGATCCTTGCCGGGATAGTAATAGCCGCCGGCGGCGTAGACGAACACGCGCGGATCGGCTTTGACGCCGTGGCGTTCGGCGAGCAAACGAAACAGCGGCTTGCCTGCGATCTTCGCCACCGCATCCCACACCGCCATGTCGATGGTGCCGACCGCGACCGAGCGCTCGCCATGGCCGCCCGGCTTCTCGTTGGTCATCATCGCGGCCCAGACCTTGTCCGGGTCGAGATTGTCGCCGTCGGCATTCAGGAGCGACTTCGGATCGGCCTCCGTGATGCGCGAAGCAAAGCGCTCGCGAATCAGGCCGCCCTGCCCGTAGCGGCCGTTGGAGTTGAAGCCGTAGCC
This sequence comes from Bradyrhizobium sp. SZCCT0148, assembly GCF_018129985.1. GTDB lineage: Bacteria > Pseudomonadota > Alphaproteobacteria > Rhizobiales > Xanthobacteraceae > Bradyrhizobium > Bradyrhizobium japonicum_H. The sequence goes on along the minus strand of NZ_JAFCKT010000005.1, from coordinate 186,352 downwards.
GACGACGCGCTTGCCGTCGCGCACCACGTCGGTGACGACGGCGACCAGGCTCGTCGTCATCTTGGTGAAGTCGATGTAGGCGTTGCGGATCGGCGAGGAGATCGGCTTGGTGAACTCGCGGACGTCGACAATGCGGACGGACATGTTTTCTCTTCCTGGTTAGCTCTCTCCGCTCGTCATGGCCGGGCTTGACCCGGCCATTTACGTCTTTGCCACGGAGCAAGCTCGAAGACGTGGATGCCCGGGTCAAGCCCGGGCATGACGACTGAGTAGCGAGCGACAGGCCAGCTTACTTCTTGTCCCTGAAATACGGCTCCACGGGACCATGCACCTTGATGGTCAGCGGGTTGCCGTGACGGTCCTTGGCATTGCCGGCGGTAACGCGGACCCAGCCTTCGCTGATGCAGTACTCCTCGACATTGGTCTTCTCGACGCCCTTGAAGCGGATGCCGACGTCGCGCGCCAGAATGTCCGCGTTGTAAAAAGGACTGTTCGGATCGACCGACAGGCGGTCCGGAAATTCGTCGCTCATGATTGTCTCGCTCATAACAGGGCCTCGATTTGACTGCGCAATCCTTCGGGCCGTGCGGTCGGTGCGTAGCGCGCGATCACCTTTCCGGCACGGTCCACCAGGAATTTGGTGAAATTCCATTTGATGGAGGCGCCAAGCAGGCCCGATTGCTGGTGTTTCAGGTACTCATACAGGGGGTGCGCGTTGGCGCCGTTGACGTCGATCTTCTCGAACAGGGGAAAGGTGACGTCGTAATGGGTCGAGCAGAACGCCTGGATCTCGCTTGCCGGCCCCGGCTCCTGCGAGCCGAACTGGTTGCAGGGAAAGCCGAGCACGGAGAAGCCGCGCGGGGAGAGATCGCGATGCAGATCCTCCAGGCCACGATATTGCGGCGTGAAGCCGCATTTGCTGGCGGTGTTGACGATCAACAGCACCTGCCCCTCGAAACGTTTCAGGGCCACCTCCTCGCCGGCCAGCGAGTTGGCCTTGAAGTCGTAGATCGCGGACATCGCTAACCCATGGGGTCGATCGGCGACGGCGGCACGCCGCCGGCCTCGATCGCCTCGCCCGCGAGCAGGCAGAGATCCTCGCGATAACGGCCGGAGACGATGTGCACGCCGACCGGCGCCTTGCCGACCAGACCGGTGGAGACCACGAGCCCCGGCAGACCCATGAAGGGAATTGCGATCTGCGGCAGCTGCGCTTCCCAGACCCGCTTGAAGGAGGCCTCGTCCTTGCGGTCGAGATGATCGGGGAACGGCAGCTCGCCGGACACCGGCGTCAGCAGCACGGCGTATTTTTCGAAGAATAGCATCCAGTCGCGGGTCAGCGTGGCTCTTCGGGTCAGCGCTTTGGCGTAATTGGCCTGGTCCATCGGCGTGACCCTGGCGCGGTTGCCGCGCAGGCACGCCAGCGCACCGGGATCGCCCTCGCGCTCGGCCATCTCCAGCTGGGCCTCATAGCCGTCGCCCAGCCAGAGCTTGATCTGCCACTCGACAGCTTCGCGCATCGACGGCGTGTTTTCGATCGTCTCGACCGTCCAGCCGGCGCGCTCTAGCCGCTTGCCGGCATCGATCACCGCCGCCTTCACTTCGGGCGTGGTGGCAAGGCCGTCCGGATTGAGGCAGAGCGCGGCACGCTTGTCCCGGGCGGGGCCTTCCAGCGGGGCCGGCACATACCAGGGGTCGCGGATGTCGCGGGCCGACATCGCCGCCAGCGAAATCCTGATGTCGTTGACGGTGCGCGCCAGCGGGCCCGAGACCGCCATGATCTGCGGTCCGATCGGGCGCTCCGGCAGCGCCGGGTTGAAGGCGGGAATGCGGCCGAGCGTCGGGCGCAGGCCGTGGACGCCGCAGGCATAGGCGGGGTAGCGGATCGAGCCGGCGATGTCGGTGCCGTGGGCGATATGGCCGATGCCGGCCGCGACTGCCGAACCGGCGCCGCCCGAGGAGCCGCCCGGGGTCAGCGAGGCGTCGCGGGGGTTCTTGGTGTCGCCATGGACCAGATTGGTCGTGAACCAGCGATAGGAGAAGGCCGGGCAATTGGTGCGCCCAAGGAGAATCGCGCCGGCCTTGCGGAAATTGGCGACCACCGGATTGTCCTCGCGCGCGATCAAATCGCGCTGCAGCTTCAGGCCGTTGGTGGTAGCAAAGCCCTCCTGGTCGACATTGGCCTTGATGGTAACGGGCACGCCGGCGAGCACGCCGGGGTCCTCGCCTCTGGCGATGGCGGCATCGACCGCGTCGGCCTGTTTGAGCACGTCGTCCGGCCTGTGGTCGATCACCGCGTTCAGTTGGGGATTGACGGCATCGAGCCGGGCGAGCCCGGCCTTGGCGGCCTCCCTGGCGGACACCTTTTTGGACCTGACGAGGGTGGCGAGGTCGGCGGCCGACAGGCGCCAGAGATCTTGCATGGCTTGCTCCGTGTAACCGGCGTCTTTTAGCGCCGGGAACGCGGCAAAGCCATGCGGATTTCGCAGGGATACCTCCGTCCTTGCGAGCGAAGAGAGAGGCCATCCAGACTGCCTCCGGAGAGGCAGCCTGGATGGCTTCGCCGCATGGGCTGCTCGCAATGACGGTGGGAAGCGGCGAGCCGCTCTTCGCGCAAACCGGTCCGGCTAATGCAGGGTTGCGGACTTGTCGGGAATGTCCAAAAGGGCCTCGGTAAAGGGGAACTCGAGCACGATCTCGCCTTCGCCGTCGGTCACCTCGATCACGGCGTCCAGCAGGGCGCGCTGGGTGCCCTCGGACTTCACCACCTCCAGGATCATCTGGCGGGCCACCTCCCAGGCGTGGTCGGGATTGCGCAGCTCCTCGCCTTCGGGATCCACGATCAATTCGTCGTCGATACGGGTGTTGAAGAAATATCTGGGCATCATCAGGATCCAGTTGGGTCCGCCTGTACCGGAATGAAAGCTGCACTGCACTCACAACTGCTTTATCAGGACAGGGTTCGCGACCGAATGCGCCGGACGCAAGGCAGCGCCTCAGAAGTGGTGTTCCCAAGGCGTTTTTCGCGGCGCAACATGGACGTCTCGGGAAAATTTCACTGGCGAACTTCTCAGCGCGCACTAACTTAACGATTGGGCGGATACGTCCGAATTCGCGAACAATGGAGTGCCAAAATGGCCTGGAAAGCCCCGAAGATCGTCGAAGTGCCCTGCGGCATGGAAATCAACATGTATGTGAGCGCCACCCGCAAGTAAGCGGTTGGTGAGTTTGCGTTCTGCGCAGGTGGATCTTCCGACCCGCGTCGTTTCGGTCACGACAGGTGTCCGAAAGACAAAAAGCGTGTCGGCCTGAGATCCACCTGGCGACGTTGCTTCCAGGAGACGGATCATGCTTCGCGTCGTCGTCCTGGGCGCCGCAGCCGGCGGCGGAGTGCCGCAATGGAATTGCGGCTGCGAGGGCTGCCGAGCGGCCCGTGCGAACGGTCACGAACTCCAGAGAACCCAGGCCTCGGTCGCATTCAGCGGCGACGGCGAGCATTGGTTCCTGATCAACGCCTCCCCGGACCTGCGCCAGCAACTGAATGCCACGCCTCAATTGCACCCCAAGGCCGGGGTGCTGCGCCATACGCCCGTCGCAGGTGTGATCCTGACCAACAGCGAAGTGGATGCAGTGGCCGGCCTGCTGTCGATGCGCGAGAGCTCACCGTTCACGATCTACGCGCACGACAAAGTGCTGGCGATCCTTGCCAGCAACAGCATCTTCAACGTGCTGAACGAGAAGCACGTGCGGCGCCAGCCGATCGGCATCAATGAGCCGTTCGAGCCGCGCCTTCCCGACGGTGCGCGCTCCGGACTGGAAGTGCTGCCCTTCGCCGTGCCGGGCAAGTCGGCTTGGTATCTGGAAGGCAAGGCGCATCCCGGCGGCGAGAGCGGCGATGGCGACACGCTGGGCCTGAAGATCACCGACAAGGCGACCGGCAAATGTTTCTACTTCATCGCTGCCTGCGCCGAGGTGACCGACGCGCTCAAGGCCGCGATCGACGGCGCGTCGCTGGTGTTCTTCGATGGCACGGTGTGGCAGGACGACGAGATGATCAAGGCCGGGCTAGGCCACAAGACCGGCCGGAGCATGGGACACGTCGCCATGTCCGGCGACGCCGGCGCCATCGCGCGGCTGGCCGACCTTAGTATCGACAGGAAGATATTTCTGCATATCAATAACTCGAACCCGGCGCTGCTGCCTGCCTCGCCCGAGCGCAAGGCCGCCGAGGCGGCGGGCTGGCAGATACCGGCGGATGGAACGGAGATCGTGCTGTGAATGCGACCTCAATGACGGGAATGACCGCGCTCTCGATCGGCAAGGATATCAAGCTCAACTCGGCCGAAGAGCTCGAGGCGGCGCTGCGCCATATCGGGGCGACGCGCTATCACAGCCTGCACCCGTTCCATAAGCTGCTGCACGGCGGCAAGCTGAACAAGGGCCAGGTGCAGGCCTGGGCGCTGAACCGCTACTACTATCAGAGCACGATCCCGATCAAGGACGCGGTGGTGATCTCGCGCTTCCGCGACCGCGCTACGCGCCTGGAGTGGCGCCACCGCATCGAGGACCATGACGGCGATGTCGGCAGCGAGGGCGGCATCGAGCGCTGGATCAAGCTGACCGAGGGCCTCGGGCTCGACACGGCTTACGTGGAATCGACCGAAGGCATTCTGCCGGCGACGCGCTTTGCGGTGGAGGCTTACGTCCATTACTGCCGCGAAAAGAGCCCGCTGGAGGCGATCGCCTCCTCGCTGACCGAGCTGTTCGCGCCGAACCTGCATGAAGAGCGCATCGCCGGCATGCTGGAGCATTACGACTTCGTCAATCCCGACATCATGAGCTACTTCAAGCGCCGCCTGACGCAGGCCCCGCGCGATGCCAATTTCGCGCTCGACTACGTCAAGGCACATGCACGGACGCCGGAAGAGCGCGCCTCGGTCTGCAATGCGCTGATCTTCAAGACCAACGTGCTGTGGGTGCAGTTGGATGCGCTCCAGCACGCCTATGTCGAGGGTAATATTCCCCCGGGCGCGTTCGTGCCCAAAGCGGGCTGAAGAGGAGCTGGAATGGCCGGGCCGCGGAACATCAGCGTCAGCGAGGCGAGCCGCCCGGTGCTGCCGCGGCATGCCAAGCTCAAATATGACGAGACGCGGAAAGTCTGGGTGATCCTGGCGCCGGAACGCGTGCTGGCACCGGACGAGATCGCGGTCGAGGTCTTGCAGCTCTGCAACGGCGAGCGCAAGGTCGGCGACGTCGCCGATCAGCTGGCGGCGAAGTACGCCGCGCCGCGCGAGGCAATTCTGGCCGACGTCATCGCTATGCTGCAGGATCTCGCCGACAAGGGCTTTCTCACGGAAGCCCGGGAGAAGACGTCATGAGCGATGTGCTCGGCAATCCCGTGATCCCGCCCGATGCGAGCGACAGCCTCGCGGTGCTGGAGAAGAGCCGCGCCACGGCGGAGACCTTTGGCATTCCGCTGGCCGTACTGCTCGAGATCACCCACCGCTGCCCGCTGCAATGCCCCTATTGCTCCAATCCGGTCGAGCTCGATCGCTCGGGCAAGGAGCTGACCACGGATGAATGGAAGAAGGTGCTGAGCGAGCTCGCCGAGATCGGCGTGCTGCAGGTGCATTTCTCCGGCGGCGAGCCGACGGCGCGCAAGGACCTCGTCGAGCTCGTCAAGCACGCCAGCGACGTTGGGCTCTACACCAACCTCATCACTTCGGCCGTGCTGCTGACGCGCGAGAAGCTCGGCGAACTTGCCGATGCCGGGCTCTGCCATGTGCAGATCTCTTTCCAGGGCATCGAGGAAAGCCTCGCCGATCGCGTCGCCGGCTACAAGGGCGGCCACCGCAAGAAGCTCGAGGTCGCAAAATGGACGCGCGAGCTCGATCTGCCGCTCACCGTGAATGCGGTGATGCATCGACAAAACCTGCATCAGCTGCCTGATATCATCCAGATGTCCGTCGATCTCGACGCCGACCGGCTCGAGGTCGCCAATGTCCAGTATTACGGCTGGGCGCTGAAGAATCGCGCTGCGCTGATGCCGACGGTCGCGCAACTCGACGAGTGCACTGAAATCGTCGAGGCGGCGCGCGAGCGGCTGAAGGGCCGGCTGACGATCGACTACGTGGTCCCCGATTACTACGCACTGCGCCCGAAGAAGTGCATGGGCGGCTGGGGACGGCAGTTCTTCAACATCTCTCCGGCCGGCAAGGTGCTGCCCTGTCACGCCGCCGAAAGCATCACCGGGCTCGACTTCGAATCGGTGCGCTCCAATCATTCGATCGCCTGGATCTGGCAGAACTCCGAAGCCTTCAATCGCTATCGCGGCACCGGCTGGATGAAGGAGCCGTGCAAGTCCTGCGAATTCCGCGAGATCGATTTCGGCGGCTGCCGCTGCCAGGCCTTCGCGCTGACGGGCGATGCCGCCAACACCGACCCCGCTTGCGCGCTGTCACCGCTGCACGAGACCATCTTCAAGCAGGCGGAAGCCGAGGCCGAGGGCGAGACCAACCGCTTCCTCTATCGCAACTTCGCCGGCGGCACCCTGGAATCCGAGAATGGCGCCTGACGCCGACGCGGGCACAGCGGCCAAAGAAACTGGAAGGCGTGCCGATCCCTTTGCGCCGCTGACCTCCGACATGCTCGACGTCGGCGACGGCCATGAGCTCTATGTCGAGAGCGTCGGCCGCAGCGACGGCTTTCCGGCGGTCTATCTGCATGGCGGGCCCGGCAGCGGCTGCCAGCCCGACCATCGCCGGCTGTTCGATCCCGAGCGGATGCATGCGGTGCTGTTCGACCAGCGCGGCTGCGGCCGCAGCCGGCCCAAGGGATCGCGCGAGCACAACACCACGGCGCATCTGATCGCGGACATGGAGAAGATCCGCGAAAGATTCGGCTTCGAACGCTGGATGGTGGTCGGCGGCTCCTGGGGCGCGACGCTGGCGCTGGCATATGCGCAGGCCCATCCCGAGCGCGTCTCCGGCATTGCGCTCCGCGCGACGTTCCTCGGGACCCGAGCGGAAGTCGAGACGGCTTTCACGGAGCGGCTGCCGCAATTCTATCCCGCACTCTCCGAGGATTTTCTGAGCGTGCTGCCGCCCGAGGAACGCGCGCATCCGGTGCAAGCCTATTATCGCCGCATCCTCGATGCCGATCCGGCCGTGCACGGACCGGCGGCCCGCGCCTGGCACGACACCGAGCGCGCCCTATCGGAGCACAAGCCGGCGAAGACGCGGCTGGACCTGACGTCGCTGAACGTCTGGCGCACGCTGCCGGCGACGCCGTTCATGGAGGCGCATTACTTCATCAACGACAGCTTCATGAGCGAAGATCAGCTACTGCGGAACGCGGACCGGCTCGCCGACATTCCCGGCATTATCGTGCAGGGCCGCTACGACCTGTTGTGCCCTCCTCGGACATCGCACGCGCTCGCGAAAGCGTGGCCGGGTTCCGAAATTCGCCTCGTGGAAGAAGCCGGACATTCGCTCTATGATGGCGGCGTGCGAGACGCGGTGATGAAGTCGATCGCCGACCTCGCGTCGAAGGCTGCGCGCTGACGCGCAAAACAGGACAACAAGAAAATGCCGCTCGCCGGAAAGGGCATGCTGCTGACGTCGATGACCATCGACGCAGCCGATGAGGCCGATTTCAACCGCTGGTACGATCGCGAGCATCTGGAAGAGCGCGTCGCGATCGACGGCTTCCTGGAGGCGCGGCGCTATGTCGCGCACGCCGCCAATCCCAAATATCTCTCGCTGTATTCCACCGCGACGCTCGACGTGCTCGACAGTCCCGCTTACCGGGCGCGGCTCGCCAATCAGACCGAATGGTCGCGGCGGAGCATGGCGCATTTCAAGGACATGCTGCGCGTGGTCGCGCGCATCACCATCAGCAAGGGCACGGGCCGGGGCGCTGCGCTCGGCGTGGTGCGCCTGCGACCGACGCCCGACAATGCAACAGCATGGCGTGATGCACTGCAAGAAAAGCTGGCGCCGGAGCAACGCGACGGCATCATCTCCATGCATCTGCTGGAGAGCGAGCCCGAATTGTCGGGCGCAACGGCAGACATTCCGGCGGTGCGCAATGAAGGCGCGCGCGACTGGCTCGTGCTGATCGACGGTACGCATGTCGGCGCGGTCTCGGCCGTGATTGCCGAACGCTTCACCGGCCCGGCCGCATCACCCCTTCCGCCGCCGGTCTCGGTCGGCACCTACAGCCTGATGTGGGATCTCGCAAAGAGCGACATCGCGCAGGTCTGATGCGCATTGCTTTCGTGTCCCGAACGCGCCGCAACGCGCGAGCGTTGCTGCGCAGAGCCGTGGAGACGCTGCGCCGCGTCCGGGGCACGAGACCTTCGACATATGCATCGCAGCATATTGCACCGCACGCATCGCGCCGCCGTTAATGCTGTGCGCGCTTGGCTCCCATGAAAGCGGGGAGGCGCAGAACTTTGCCGTTGTACTTCGGAAAGGTTCTAATAAGCTAACCCAATGACGTCATTCAGAAACCAGATCAAAGCGCGTTAAGCGCTCGCCAAGCTCAAACAAAAGAGGCCGCCGGGTCTTTGAGCCTGCGCGGACAGGGTAGGAATGAAACCGACCGATATCGCGGCCCCCGACTACTTTCACAAAGTGGTCGATTGCCAATGGGCCTGTCCTGCGCACACCCCCGTTCCCGAATACATCCGACTGATCGCACAAGGCCGCTACAGCGACGCCTACATGATCAATTGGAAATCGAACGTGTTTCCCGGAATTCTGGGCCGCACCTGCGATCGTCCCTGCGAGCCAGCGTGCCGGCGCGGACGCGTCGAGGAAACACCTGTCGCGATCTGCCGGCTCAAGCGCGTTGCCGCCGATTTCAAGGACGACATCAAGCAGCGCCTGCCGCGCCTCTCGGCGAAGAACGGCAAGCGTGTTGCCTTCGTCGGCGGCGGCCCGGCATCGCTGACGGTGGCGCGCGATCTCGCGCCGCTCGGCTATCACTGCACGGTGTTCGACGGCGATCCCCGGGCCGGCGGCATGATGCGCTCGCAGATCCCGAAATTCCGCCTGCCCGATTCGGTGATCGACGAGGAGACCGGTTACATCCTGGGTCTCGGCGTCGAGTTCAAGGGCGGTCACCGCATCGAGAGCATGAAGGCGCTGCTCGCGGAGAAGTATGACGCGATCTTCGTCGGCACCGGCGCGCCGCGCGGCCGCGAGCTGGACATTCCCGGCCGGAAAGAGGCCGCCGCCAACATCCACATCGGCATCGACTGGCTGTCCTCGGTCTCGTTCGGCCATACCGACAAGATCGGCAAGCGCGTCATCGTGCTCGGCGGCGGCAACACCGCGATGGATTGCTGCCGCACCGCGCGCCGCCTCGGCGGCGAGGACGTTAAGGTCGTCGTGCGGTCCGGCTTCGAGGAGATGAAGGCCTCACCGTGGGAGAAGGAAGACGCGATCCACGAGGACATTCCGATCCTCAATTTTCTCGTGCCCGTTGCCTTCATTCACGACAACGGCAAGCTCACCGGCATCACCTTCCAGAAGGTGAAGGCCGAATATGATGCCAAGGGTCGCCGCAATCTCGTGCCCTCGGGCGAGCCCGACCAGACCTTCGCATGCGACGACGTGCTGGTCGCCGTCGGCCAGGAGAACGCTTTCCCCTGGATCGAGCAGGATTGCGGCATCGAGTTCGACAAATGGCACATGCCCAAGGTCGACCCGAAGACCTTCGTCTCGACCAATCCAAAGGTGTTCTTCGGCGGCGACGCCGCGTTCGGACCGAAGAACATCATCTGGGCGGTAGCTCAGGGCCATGACGCCGCGCTGTCGATCCACAAGATGCTTTCGGGCGAGGACATCACCGAGCGCCCGCTGCCGGAGGTGCATGTCTCCTCGCAGAAGATGGGCATCCACGAATGGAGCTATGACAACGACATCTCCAACGACAAGCGCTTCAAGGTGCCGCATCGCGACAAGGTGATCGCGCTGAAGGACATCCGCACCGAAGTCGAGCTCGGCTACGACGTCAAGCTCGCGCTCGGCGAAGCCGAGCGCTGCCTGAACTGCGACGTCCAGACCGTGTTCTCGACCTCGCTCTGCATCGAGTGCGACGCCTGCGTCGACATCTGCCCGATGGACTGCATCACCTTCACGCAAAATGGCGAGGAAGCCGACCTGCGCCAACGGCTGAAGGCGCCGTCGCTGCACCCCGACCAGGACCTTTACGTCTCCAGCGACCTCAAGACCGGGCGCGTGATGGTCAAGGACGAGGATGTCTGCCTGCATTGCGGGCTGTGCGCCGAGCGTTGTCCCACCGGAGCCTGGGACATGCAGAAATATCTCATCGAAATGACTCACGCGGGATCATCATGTCCGACAAAAAGCCGCTCAGCAGCGTAAACGACTTCGTCGTTCGTTTCGCCAACGTCAACGGCTCGGGCTCGGCCAGCGCCAACGAGATGTTCGCGCGCGCGATCCTGCGCCATGGCGTGCCGGTGTCCCCCCGCAACATCTTCCCCTCCAACATCCAGGGCCTGCCGACCTGGTACGAGGTGCGGGTGACGGAAGACGGCCATCTCGGCGCCCGCGGCGGTGTCGACATGATGGTGGCGATGAACCCGCAAACCTGGGACAAGGACGTCGCCGGCATCGAGCCCGGCGGCTATCTGTTCTACGATTCCACCAAGCCGATGCCGTCGACCAAATTCCGCGACGACATCACCGTGATCGGCGTCCCCCTCACCGCGATCACCAATTCGACCTATACCGATCCGCGCCAGCGCCAGCTGTTCAAGAACATCATCTATCTCGGCGCGCTCTCGGCGCTGCTCGACATGGATCCGAAGCTGATCGAGCAACTGATCGGCGAGCAGTACAAGGGCAAGGAGAAGCTGCTCTCCTCGAACGTCCACGCGCTGCATCTCGGACGCGACTGGGCGCTGCAGAACCTGAAATGCCCGCTGGGACTGCGCATCAAGAAGTCCGACAAGGTCGGCGACCGCATCTTCATCGAGGGCAACAGCGCCGCCGCGCTCGGCGCCGTCTATGGCGGCGCGACCGTATGCGCCTGGTATCCGATCACACCGTCCTCGTCGGTGGCGGAGGCTTTCACCGCGCATTGCAAGAAATTCCGGCACGATCCTGAAACGGGCAAAGCCAAGTATGCGATCGTGCAAGGCGAGGACGAGCTGGCCTCGATCGGCATCGTGATCGGCGCGTCCTGGAACGGCGCCCGCGCCTTCACCGCAACATCGGGCCCCGGCATCTCGCTGATGACCGAGTTCATCGGGCTCTCCTACTTCGCCGAGATCCCGGCCGTCATCATGAACATCCAGCGCGCCGGCCCTTCCACGGGCATGCCGACCCGCACCCAGCAATGCGACATCATCGCCTGCGCCTATGCCTCGCACGGCGACACCAAGCATGTGCTGCTGTTCCCGGAAGATCCGGCCGAGGCCTTCGAGTTCGCGGCCGCCGCGTTCGATCTCGCCGAGCGCCTGCAGACCACCATCTTCCTGATGCTCGACCTCGACATCGGCATGAACCATCGGCTCTGCCGGCCCCTGAAATGGGACGATGCCAAGCAATACGACCGCGGCAAGGTGATGACCGCGGAGATGCTGGACGAGGGCCGGGACTTCGGCCGCTATCTCGACGTCGACGGCGACGGCATTCCCTATCGCACCTATCCCGGCACGCATCCGACCAAGGGCTCCTACTTCACGCGCGGCACGTCGCGCGACCGCTACGCACGCTACTCCGAGGAAGGTTCGGTCTACGCCGACAACATGCAGCGCCTGATGCGCAAGTTCGAGACCGCGCAGGATATGGTGCCGCGGCCGTTGCAAGCCAATGCGGAACGGCAGACCAAATACGGCGTGATCTATTTCGGCTCGACCTCGCCGGCGATGGACGAGGCGATCGGCCTGTTGGAAACGCGCGGACATCAGCTCGACCGCCTGCGCATCCGCGCCTTCCCGTTCCACTCCAGCGTCGCAAGCTTCCTTGCCGAGCACGATTTCGTCTACGTCGTCGAGCAGAACCGCGACAGCCAGCTGCGCCAGCTCATCGTCAACGAGAACGGAATCGACCCGGTCCGGCTGGTGCCGATCGTGCACTATGATGGAACCCCGATTACCGCCCGTTTCATTGCAAAAGCCATTGGCAACCACCAGGATCACCTCAAGGTGACCCCGCTCCGCAAGGCCGTGTCGTGACATACGCTTTACTCTCTCCTTCGCCATGCCCGGGCTTGACCCGGGCATCCAGGCCTTTCTTCCTTGCCGCCAAGACGTGGATGGCCGGGACAAGCCCGGCCATGACGCGGCTGGGATCGCAGGTGCACTCATGACCTACATTGCAAAGCCCAAATTCCATCATCCGGGCCTGAAGAAAAACGAGCTCGGCTACACGCATCGCGACTACGAAGGCAAGATCTCTACGCTGTGCGCGGGGTGCGGCCACGACTCGATCACGGCCTCGATCATCGAGGCCTGCTACGAACTCTCGATCGAGCCGCATCGGGTTGCGAAGATTTCCGGCATCGGCTGCTCGTCGAAGACGCCGGATTATTTTCTTGGCAATTCGCACGGCTTCAACTCCGTGCACGGCCGCATGCCCAGCGTGCTGACCGGCGCCAACCTCGCCAACCGCGATCTGATCTATCTCGGCGTTTCCGGCGACGGGGATTCCGCCTCGATCGGCTTCGGCCAGTTCGCGCATTCGATCCGGCGTGGCGTCAACATGACCTATATCGTCGAGAACAACGGGGTCTATGGCCTGACCAAGGGCCAGTTTTCGGCAACCGCCGACCGCGGCTCAAAATCCAAGAAGGGCGTCACCAACACCGACAACGCCATCGACCTCGTCGCCATCGCGCTGCAGCTGGGGGCCACCTTCGTGGCGCGCTCGTTCTCGGGCGACAAGACGCAGCTGGTGCCGCTGATCGCGGCGGCGATCCGTCACAAGGGCGCGTCCTTCATCGACGTCATCAGCCCCTGCATCGCCTTCAACAATCACGCCGGCTCGACCAAGAGCTTCGACTATGTTCGCGAGCACAACGACGCCGTGAACCGGCTCGACGTGCTGGTCGGCCGCGATCCCATTGCGGTGGACTATGCGCCGGGCACGGTGCAAATGGTCGAGCAGCACGACGGCAGCAAGATCGCGCTGCGCAAGATCGACGCGGACTACGATCCGCATGACCGGTTAGGGGCACAGACTTTCCTCGCCAGGCACGCCGCCAAGGGACAGATTGTCACCGGGCTTTTGTACGTCGACCCCGATGCGGAAGATCTGCACGAGCATCTCAACACCGTCGAGGCCCCGCTCAACACGCTGGAAGCCGACACGCTGTGCCCGGGCTCGGCGGCGCTGGACAAGTTCAACGCAAGCCTGCGGTGATCATTTGCTCCGCGCCGAAGCCGGCGGCCTGACGCGTATCGCGATCTTCTCCGACACGACTGGCGGCTCGAACGGATAGTGCTTGGCGTCGCCGAGCACCAGTTGCAGGGTGTGAGGTCCCGGCGGAAGGTCCAGCATGGTTTCGGTCTGCCCAGCCCCGAAATGAAGGTGCGACTTGTCCTGCGGGATCGGCTCCTTGGGATCGATGGGCTCGCTGACGTCGACCAGCAGATGATGATGGCCGGCGTTCTGGTAGTCGTCTCCGGCATGTGTCACGCCCATGTTGCGCAAGCCGAACCGGACCCAGAATCCGCCGCGCACCTTCTGTCCATCATGCGGCGTGATGAAATAGAGCTTTGCGTCCTTTGGCGCGGCCTTCCCTTGCGAGTAGGCTGCGCCCGGGAGCAATGCGATCGCCGCCGCCAGTACCACACCATGACTGATCTTCATCGAAGCTACTCCAGCACCTACGGACTGAGCGCGACGCGGAATCCATGCGTTGGGTAACGGACGTTGGTATCGTAACCATCGCGGTTGGACGGCCGCACATATCTCGAATCGTTCTTCCACGAGCCCGAGCGCAGGACGTGCGATGAGCAGTCCCCACCGCTCCATGCCGAACCATCGGCCGGCGCACCCTGATAGTTCTTGTGCCAGCAGTCTTCGACCCACTGGTCGATGCCGCCGCCCATGTCGTGGAGCCCGAATGGATTCGGCCTGAAGCTGCCCACTTTCGCCGGCTGCTCGGCAGCGAGGTCGCCGCAATCCTTGCATCCGGCCATACCCGGCTGGAGCTTGTCGCCCCACCAATATTTGGTCTGCGTTCCGCCGCGCGCCGCATATTCCCATTCCGCTTCGCTCGGAAGCCGGTACGGCTTCTTCGTCGCCTGCGCGAGCCAGGCAGCATATTGCTGAGCGTCGGCCCAGCTCACATTGCCGACCGGGCTATCGTCCTTGCCCGTGGCCGTGAACCCGCACGCCTTGGCGGCGGCGCATTCGTTCCACTCCTGCACCGTGACCGGATATTTTCCGATCGAGAACGGCTTGATCGCGACTTGGTGGATGGGGCGCTCGGTTGGATCATCATTGCTTCCCATCGCGAAACTGCCGCCGCGAATGGAGTTCATTTCGGGCTCGCGCAGCGGCGTCGAGGAGGGGCCTGGCGCCGGTGTCGGCGAGGAAGGCGCCGAAGCCAGTGAGGTAGACGGTTGCGGTATCTGCGTCGCTGCCTCGCTGGGCAAAGGCTGCGGGATCGGCGGCCCGGCCGGAGCTGCGGTCGGGGCGGCCAGAGGAACGGTTGGCGCGGCGGCCTGCTCGCCCTTCCCGCCAGGTTGCACCAGCAAATACCAGAGTGCGCCGGCGGCAATGACGAGCAGCGTGATGGCCAGGAAAAAGATCAACGCGTTCTCGCGCTGACTTCTCGTCTTACCGACGGCATCTGCATCCGGCAGCACGCGATAGATGCGAACCGGATCGGTGATGTTCTTGACCTTGCGGTCTCCGAGCGACTCGTAGCCGCACACCACCTTGTGCTTGATCTGCTCGTAGATCGCGCCCGAGATGTAGACTTGGCCGGGCTCGGCAATGCCCTCAATACGCGTGGCAATGTTGACGCCGTCGCCGTAGACGTCGTCGGGCTCCACGATTACATCGCCGAGATTGACGCCGATCCGATATTCCAGCCGCGAGTGCTTTGGAAGCGTGGCATTGCGACCGATCAAGTTCTGTTGAATGACAATGCTGCAGCGAACCGCCTCGACGGGGCTGTCGAAAATGGCGATGAAACCATCGCCCGTCGTCTTCACCAGAGCTCCATGGTGCTCGACGATGCTTGGCTGAATGAGGTCCCGCTCAATCCTCTTGACGCGAACATGCGTGCCCTCCTCGTCGGCCTGCATCAAGCGGCTGTAGGAAGCGATGTCACCGACAATGATTGCTGCGAGACGACGAGGCATAACGCCGTGCGGAGGCGGCTCGTCCTGATTCTCGGATCTGAAGTTGCGAATTTCGCCCATTGCGCGGGGACTCCACAAACTTGCAAAGGCAGCCCCACCCTACGACCTCGAGACGCGATCGTTTGTGAAGGCTATCACATTGACGAACTGGAACAACGTCGAAGGACTCCCGATATCGAGTTCCAGAGAACGACAGCCCTGAACCGCTCTGGGCCCAGGAGCGACTAAGGCATCGCTGCGTGCATCCGTCTGACGTCGCCCCGGTGACGACGATACCGGGGAGCAGCGAACGTGAACGCGCCGCGCATGGCTTGCGACCAACTGCCAATCGGCCCCGATCCTCCCGCCGCGGGCCGTCAACGGCTCACGCGTTCGGTGCGACCATGAAGCTTACCCTCATCCTGCCGCTTGTCCTTGCCGCATTCACCGGCGTCGCCCATGCCGACGAGGCTGACCCTGTCCGCGAGACCACGAAGGCCGAAGCCGATGCTTTCAATGCGCGCATGTATGCGGGCACGCCCGGCAAGACCGCCTATGCTTGCTTCGTCCGCCGCTACGATGCGAAGCATCTGGCACGTCACCCCAAGCAGCAGGTCACCGCGATGAAGCTGCTCGTCTCGGCGGAGACCTTTGAAGCTGACATGCAGCTCCACAACTCCTTCCGGCTCGGCTTCCGCTATCGCAACCGCAACGGTGACTACGACTCCAGCGGCTCCTGCCGCCACACGGTCTTCACCAGGGAGGGCATCGAGGTCCGCCTCGGCTGCGGCGTCGACTGCGAGGGCGGCGGCATCGGAATTGCGCTGTCGAGGGACGACAAGTCCATCATCGTACGGCTCGAGAGCATCAGGGTCTGGCTGCACAACAGGCCTGACGACGAGGCCGAGAGATCGCTGGTCGCGGGCAGCGACGACGGGATCTTCCGGCTCGACCGGACCGACAACAGCGAGTGCGCCGCGCTCGTGACCGATCGCAAGGAACTCGCCGCGCTCCGCCACAAATGATATGCCTGCGGCGAGTTGAAGGAGATTAGCATGAACCGCCGCAACATCCTGTGGAGCACTGTCTCGGCGCTCGGCGCAGCGTTGGCCGCCTCGCGCGCCCGGGCGGCGGCCGAGCCGGCCAAATCGGACAAGCTCAAGGTCGTCTATCACCTCAGCGACGCCGACAAAGTCAATTTCGTGCTTGGCAACATCCAGAACCACATCGACGGCGTCGGCGGTCCTGATCACGTGACGATCGCGCTGGTGATCCACGGGCCGGCACTGAAGGCATTTCACGCAGCTCAGGCCAACCCCGACATCAGCAGGCGCGTCGGCGAATTCTCCAAGGGCGGCGTCGAACTCGCCGCCTGCGGCAACACGATGAAGGCGCAGAACGTGACGCTGAAGGAGTTGCTGCCGGGTTTCGTCAGCGCGGAAAAAGGCGGCGTGGTTCGTTTGGCTGAATTGCAATCGCAGGGATATTTGTACCTGCGGCCTTGAGGCGGGGGCGCCGCTACATTCGCCGTCATTGCGAGCGCAGCGAAGCAATCCTGAATCGTCCGTTGCAGGGATTGGGAACTGTTTCGCTGCGCTCGTCATAACGGTCGAGAGACGTGCTTGACACACCCATAACTCCACGGTTATGAGTCAATCCATAACTTACCAGTTATGGGTTATTCATGCCGCCCGCTCCCGACGTCCTGTTCAAGACGCTTGCCGACCCTACGAGGCGGGCGATCTTCGAGCGGCTGTGCCGCGAGGGCGAGCAGACGGTCGGGGCGCTGACGGCGCGATCCGGCGTGTCCCAACCGGCGGTCTCAAAACATCTCGGCGCATTGAAGCAGGCCGGCCTGGTGCGCGACCGCCATGAGGGACGGCAGACCCATTACAGCGCGCAGCCCGGTGCACTCGATCCGCTGATCGACTGGACCGGCCAGATGACCTCGTTCTGGCAACGGCGGCTCGATGCGCTCGACGATCTCCTGAAGAGGATGGACCAATGACTGAGGCTTCGAGCGAAACGCGCTCCATCGTGATCGAGCGCGAATTTGCCTTTCCGCCCGAGCGGCTCTGGCGCGCGCTGACGCAGCCGCATCTGATCGAGGAATGGCTGATGAAGAACGACTTCAAGCCTGACGTCGGTCATCGTTTCAACCTCCGCGGCGAATGGGGCGGCGTGCTGGATTGCGAGGTGCTCACCATCGAGCCGCAGAAGACTCTCGCCTACACCTGGAATTTCTCGCATGCGGACGCCGCGTTCGACCTCAAGAGCATTGTGACCTTCACGTTGACGCCGACGCGTGCGGGCACGCATCTGCGTGTCGAGCAGGCGGGCTTCGGCCCAACGCAGAAGCAGGCTTTTGGCGGCGCCCACGCCGGCTGGAAGCAGTTTTTGGCCAAGCTGGACGAGGTGCTGGCGCGGGCAGACTAAGCCCCGCCGGCGTCACGTCCGATCGTTCTAGAGGAGGACCCAATGAGCGCGAACTTATGGATTCGGCAGATCCATCGCTGGCTGTCGATCGCCTTCACCCTTGCCGTCGTCGCCAACATCGTCGCCATGACCATGCAGCTCCAGGCCATCTGGATCGGCTTTCTGGCGCTCGTCCCGCTGATTCCTTTGCTCGCGACCGGGCTCTATCTGTTCGCGTTGCCCTATCTCGGCCAGCGTCGCGGCGAGCACGGCGAGGCAAGATCGTGAAGACGGCGGTGGCGGCGAAGAAAGGCGGCGCGAAGGAAGCGGGCGCAGCGTCAGCCTCCAAACTGATCGACGGCAGGATCAGGGAGCTCGGCGACTGGCGCGGCGAAATGCTCGCGCGGGTTCGCGGCCTGATCAAACAGGCCGTCCCTGATGTCATCGAAGAATGGAAATGGCGCGGCGTTCCCGTGTGGGAGCACGACGGCATCATCTGCACCGGCGAGACCTACAAGGAGGTGGTGAAGCTGACCTTTGCCAAGGGCGCCGCGCTGGACGACCCGGCCGGCCTGTTCAATTCCAGCCTCGACGGCAATGTGCGGCGCGCGATCGACATTCGCCAAGGCGAGAAGATCAACGAGAAAGCGTTGAAGGCGCTGATCCGCGCGGCGGTGGAGCTGAACGGGGCGAAGAAGGCGGCGAAAAAGCGATCGGCATAGAGCTTCTCGGGCCGATTTAGGCTCTTGGGTAGCAGCCGGAGCAAGCGCCTCGTCCTTCGAGACGGCCGTTGCGCGGTCGCCTCAGGATTTGGCTAGGCAGCAACTCTGCCCGTCGAGATTGCTGCCGCATGCTCCGTCCATCCCGAGGCTCGCGTCTCGAAGGATGGGCTGCGGGCGAAGTTTCGCAGCATCACGAGCCAACAACTCGCCTCAGGCCGCCGCGGTGATCGGGCGCGGGCTCACGACATATTCGCGCAGGACCTTGTCGCTGGCATCGACCTCGATCAGCGAGACGTCGTAGGTCCAGAGATCGGCGAGATGCTGCAGCACCCGCTTGGCGTCGGTTTCGTTGAGCTGCGCGCCCTTGATGACATGGTGGTGCAGGATCAGGCGGCGGTCACTGGAGAGATCGACGTCGACCACCTCGATATTGGCGTCGATGTAGCCGACATCGTGCTGCCGCGCCAGTTCGCGCCGCACGCGGCGGAAACCGCGCTCGTCGTGGATGGCATCGACCCTGATCCCGGCGCGCTCCTCGGGATCGTCGTGCAGATGGAACATGCGGAGCTGCCGCATCAGTTTCGGGCTCAGGAACTGCGCGATAAAACTCTCGTCGCGGTAGTTGGCCCAGACGTCGCGCAGCACGCCCATCACGTCGTTCTTGCCGGCGATATCGGGGAACCATTCGCGGTCCTCGTCCGACGGGGCGGTGACGATGCGCTCGATGTCCTGCATCATCGCGAAGCCGAGCGCATAGGGATTGAAGCCGGAGAAGCGCGGATCGTCGAACTCGGGCTGGAACACCACGTTGGTGTGCGAACCCAGGAATTCGAGGAAGTTGCCGTCGGTGATGCGGCCCTGCTGGTGCAGTTGCGTCATGATGCGATAGTGGACGTAGGTCGCCGTCCCCTCGTTCATCACCTTGGTCTGGCTCTGCGGATAAAAATATTGCGCGATGTGGCGGACGATGCGCAACAACTCGCGCTGCCAGGGCGCCAGCCGCGGCGCGCTCTTCTCCAGGAAGTAGAGCAGGTTTTCCTGCGGCAGGCCGAGCAGCTTGCGGCGCCGCTCCAGCGAGATCGCGGACCGGGTCTTCGAGGCGCCCTTGGGAACGGTCCGCCAGAGGTCGTTGAAGACTTCCTCCTCGTGCTGACGGCGGCGCCCTGCCCGCTTCTCTTCCTCGCGCAGATCGAGCTTTTTCTTGCCGGGATAGCGATCGATACCGTGCGACATCAGCGCATGCGCGGCATCCAGCGTGCGCTCGACCTCGATGCGGCCGTAACGCTCCTCGCATTGCATGACGTAGTTCTTGGCGAAATCCAGATAGTCCAGAATGCCCTCGGCATCGGTCCACTGCTTGAACAGATAGTTGTTCTTGAAGAAGTGGTTGTGACCAAAGGCAGCATGCGCGATCACCAGCGTCTGCATCGTCGCCGTGTTCTCCTCCATCAGGTAGGAGATGCAGGGCGAGGAGTTGATCACGATCTCATAGGCGAGGCCCATCAGGCCCTTGCGGTAGGACGCTTCGTGGTACGCGAACTGCTTGCCGAAGGACCAGTGCTTGTAGAACAGCGGCATGCCGACGGAGGAGTAGGCATCCAGCATCTGCTCGGCGGTGATGACCTCGATCTGGTTCGGATAGACGTCGAGCCCCAGATCCTTCATCGCCACCGTCTCGCAGGCGTCGGTGATGCGCTGCAAGGTGTGGAAATCCCAATCGGCGCCTTCGAACAATCGCTCCGTCATGGCGCGGCTTTCTCCTGACTGGTTTCCCGGCGCTGGAACAGGTCGTGAAACACCGGAAAGATCTCGCTGCGCTCTGAGACCTTGCGCATCGAGAGCGGTTCGCCGCTGTTGCGCAAGCGCTCGTACAGGCTCCACAGCGAGGAGTCGGAGAGATCGAAGGCGCTGCCGCCGGATTCCCCGACCTCGAGATAGGCAAAGAACTGGCAGACCGGCAGGATCTTGTCGGTCAGCAGGAGCCCCGTGAGCTCACCGTCGGAATAGGAATTGTCGCCGTCGGAGGCCTGCGCGGCATAGATGTTCCAGTCCGACGGATTGAAGCGCTCGCGCACGATCTCGTGCATCGCCTGCAGCGCACTGGAGACGAGCGTGCCGCCGGAAGCCGGGCCATAGAAGAACGTTTGCTCGTCGACTTCCTCGGCGCGGTCGGTATGGCGGATGAAGACGATGTCGACGTGCTTGTAGCGGCGCTTCAGGAACACGTAGAGCAGCATATAGAAGCGCTTGGCGAGATCCTTCATGTGCTCGGACATCGAGCCCGAGACGTCCATCAGGCAAAACATCACGGCCTGCGCCACCGGCTTCGGCACCGTCTCGAAGCGGCGATAGCGGATGTCGAGCGGATCGATGAAGGGTATGCGCTTGGTCTTCGCCTTCAGCTTTTCGAGCTGGTCGAGCAGCACCAGACGTTCGTCCTCGTCCGTGCAGGCGGCGATCGCGGCTTCCAGTTCCTCGATCTCCTCCTTGCTGGGACGCTTGAGCGCGATACGACGCGCCATCGCGCGCCGCACAGTCCGGCCCACCGAAATATTGGCGGGCGAACCCGACGTGGTGTATCCGGCGCGCTGGATACCCTCGCTCTCGGTCTGCGCGACCTTGCGCTTGGCAAGATCGGGCAACTCAAGATCGTCGAGGAAGAGGTCGACGAACTCGTCCCGGGACAGCACGAAGCGGAAGGCGTCTTCGCCGTCGCCTTCGCCGGGGCCGGAATTCTTGGCGCTGCCCTGCCCGGAGCGCTGCAGATAGTCGCCCTCGATGAACTTCTTGTTGCCGGGCAGCACCATGTCGCGCGTTCCGCCTTCGCGGCGGAAGCGCGGCTCGTGCATGCCGTCGAGGGGGATCGTGACTTCCCCTCCCTCCAGGACGTCCTTGATGTCGCGTTCCTGCGAGGTCTTCTTGACGGCGCCCTGCACCAGGGATTTGGCCCGACGCAAGAACCGCTGCCGGTTCTCAAGACTCTTGCCGCCCGGATTCAGGCGCCTGTCAATAATGTGAATGGGCACTTTACCATCCGCCTCCCATCCGCCTCAACCGGCCTGCTTCACGCGCATGTACCATTCGACGAGCCGGCGAACCTGACGCTCGGTGTAGCCGCGCTCCACCATGCGTGCGACGAACTCGCCGTGCTTCTTCTCCGTCTCGCCGTCCTTCTTCGACCCGAAGGAGATGACCGGAAGCAGGTCCTCGACTTGCGAGAATATCCTCTTTTCGATCACCTCGCGAATCTTCTCGTAGGAGGTCCAGGTCGGATTTTTGCCACCGTTCTGGGCGCGGGACCGTAACGAGAATTTGACCACCTCGTTGCGGAAGTCCTTGGGGTTGGCGATGCCCGCCGGCTTCTCGATTTTCGTCAATTCCTGGTTCAAAAGCTCGCGATCGAGCAGCTGGCCGGTGTCGGGATCCTTGAAGTCCTGGTCCTCGATCCAGGCGTCGGCATAGTCGACGTAGCGATCGAACAGGTTCTGGCCGTAATCCGAGTAGGATTCCAGATAGGCCTTCTGGATCTCGTGACCGATGAACTCGGCGTAGCGCGGCGCCAGGTCTGCCTTGATGAATTCGAGGTAACGCTTCTCGACTTCCTCCGGCAGCTGCTCGCGCTTGATCGACTGCTCCAGCGCGTACATCAGATGCACGGCATCGGCGGCGACCTCCTGCGGATCGTGGTTGAAGGTAGCGGCCAGGATCTTGAAGGCAAAGCGGGTTGAGACGCCGTCCATGCCCTCGTCGACGCCGGCGGCATCACGATATTCCTGGACGCTGCGCGCCTTCGGATCGGATTCCTTCAGGCTTTCGCCGTCATAAACCCGCATCTTGGCGAAGATCGTGGAGTTCTCGTGCTTGCGCAGCCGCGACATCACCGAGAACCGCGCCAGCGTTTCCAGCGTCGAGGGTGCGCAGGGCGCGGCGGCGAGTTCGGAGCCCTGGATCAGCTTTTCGTAGATCTTCTGCTCTTCCGTGATCCGGAGGCAGTATGGCACCTTGATCACGCAGATGCGGTCGATGAACGCCTCGTTGTTCTTATTGGCCTTGAAGCTCGACCATTCCGCTTCGTTGGAGTGCGCGAGGATCACGCCGGTGAAGGGAATGGCGCCGATATTCTCGGTGCCGATGTAGTTGCCTTCCTGCGTCGCGGTCAGCAGCGGGTGCAGCATCTTGATCGGCGCCTTGAACATCTCGACGAACTCGAGCACGCCCTGGTTGGCGCGGTTGAGGCCGCCTGAATAGCTGTAGGCGTCGGGATCGTTCTGCGCATAGGTCTCGAGCTTGCGGATGTCGACCTTGCCGACCAGCGAGGAGATGTCCTGGTTGTTCTCGTCACCGGGCTCGGTCTTGGCGATCGCGATCTGGCGCAGCCGCGACGGCTGGATCTTGGCGACGCGAAACTGGGAAATATCGCCGCCGAAGGCCTCCAGCCGCTTGTAGCACCAGGGGCTCATCAGACCGGTGAGACGACGGCGCGGAATGCCGTATTTCTCTTCCAGCATCGGACCCAACTGATCGGGATCAAACAGGCTGAGCGGGCTCTCGAACACCGGCGAGAGTTCGTCACCGGCCTTGAGAACGTAGATCGGATGCACTTCCATCAGCGACTTCAGCCGCTCGGCCAGCGAGGATTTGCCGCCGCCGACTGGGCCGAGCAGATAGAGGATCTGCTTTCGCTCTTCGAGGCCCTGCGCCGCATGACGGAAGAAACCGACGATGCGCTCGATGGTCTCTTCCATTCCGTAGAAGCCGGCGAAGGCCGGATAGGTGCGGATCGTGCGGTTCAAAAAAATACGGCCAAGGCGTGGGTCCTTGGCCGTGTCAATCGTTTGGGGCTCGCCGATCGCTGCTAGTAATCGTTCGGCCGCGTTGGCGTATTTCATGGGATCGCTTCGACACGATTCCAGATATTCCGCCATCGACATGTCGTGCTGGCTTCTCGCCTCGAACGACCGAGCGAAAGCGTTGAATAGAGAATCGTTGTACATGATCCCTCTCCGCGTGAGTTCCGCTACACAACTGAACTAAAGCAGCGACTGGACCGTTCCGTAGCGCCACTCTCGAATCAGCGTGAGCACATGACGATCATTGGACACCCGGGTGCCGACTTGACGCAACGCACAACGTAGGCACTCGTTGAGTTACGAACAGGCACCTGCCTGTTATTTGTGCGAATCTATGTCCATCATCGCTCATTTCCAGAAAATGTCACTCGCTCGCAACATCCGGGCCTTACCGGGGATACGACCATCCGGCGCTGCAGCATAGCGATCCGCGAGCGGCGATCTTATGACGCTTGTACGGCGAAGCCTTGAGCGCCACCTTGTGTGCCACGTTCATCTTGTTGCGTTGCGGCGCGCGCAAGGCTGGCGGCGTGACAGTCGCGGCAGACGCGCAGCAATGTATCAAAATCGGTCGCCAGGCCCTCCGATGGGATGACGATGCGATCGTTTCGCGCGCAACGGGCCAAATCGGGGATGCTGAGGAGCTGCCGCCGCAAGGCCGGCGTCGGCGTCAGCACGATCATGTGGTGGCCGCGGCTCTCCTCAGCCGAAATCTCCGCGATCGAATCCCACAGCAGAAATTGATTGCCGATGCGGAGGTCACGGATGCCGTAGGGGGTGACGACCACCACGGCTCCCCGTTCGGCGGGCAGCATCCAGATCAGCCGGCAGGTCACCAGGCCGAACAGTGCGACGCCGGCATAGCCGAGCGTCGTGTCGTAATCGCCGAAACCCTCCCACCAGTCGAAGGCGAGGCTCGCGCTGAACAGGGTCATCGCGAAGCCCGCCGCGACCAGCAGCCGCAACTGCGTCACGCATCGACTAATTTCAAGATCGCGGGATACATCGATGCTCGCGGCCGATTGCCGGCTGTCGGCAACAGCAAACGCCAAACCTTCAGGATGTGCGTGCATGCTTTTCCCCAGCATGGCCATTCGCGACCGAGCCATGATGTACCAGACGGACCGGAATCCGCTGGTGGCACTCCACGCAGCCATTGGCTAACGACCAAGCGGCCGACGTTACGCAACCAGACCCTGGCCACCTTCGGCCAACGACTTTTTACGCAACAACCGCTACTGCTGCCTGGATCGCCATGATCGCGACGGAGTTACACAGGAGGAATGACGCCTGTAGCCTTGATTGGTTCCCACACGCGCGCATGTAAGCTAGAGGATAACGCGTCACGACCGGCGCGGAAACCCCTCGCCCGCAGGCTTGGAGATAAATAAGCAACATGAATCCCGTCAAAGAACTGGAAAAGCACGGACAAGCCGTCTGGCTGGACTTCCTGGCCCGTGGCTTCATCGCCAAGGGCGACCTGAAGCGGCTGATCGAGACCGACGGCGTCAAGGGCGTCACCTCCAACCCCTCGATCTTCGAGAAGGCGATCGGCAGCTCGGACGAATATGACGCCCCGATCGGCAAGGCGCTGAAGCGCGGCGACCGGACCGTAGCCGATTTGTTCGAGGCTGTCGCGGTCGAGGATATCCAGAACGCGGCCGACGTGCTTCGCCCGGTCTATGACCGCCTCAAGGGCGGCGACGGCTATGTCAGTCTGGAAGTCTCGCCCTATCTCGCGCTCGACACGCCCGGCACCGTGACCGAGGCGCGGCGGCTCTGGAAGAGCGTCGGTCGCAAGAACCTGATGGTGAAGGTGCCGGCGACGCCCGAGGGCCTGCCGGCGATCGAAGAGCTGATCGGCGACGGCATCAGCATCAACATCACTCTGCTGTTCTCCAAGGCGGTCTACCTCCAGGTCGCGGAAGCCTACATCGCCGGGCTCGAAAAATACGTCGCCGGCGGCGGCGACCCCTCGCATGTGGCGAGCGTGGCCAGCTTCTTCGTCAGCCGCATCGACTCCGTGGTCGACAAACAGCTCGACGACAAGATCG
The DNA here is from genome assembly GCF_018129985.1 of Bradyrhizobium sp. SZCCT0148. Classification (GTDB taxonomy): domain Bacteria; phylum Pseudomonadota; class Alphaproteobacteria; order Rhizobiales; family Xanthobacteraceae; genus Bradyrhizobium; species Bradyrhizobium japonicum_H. Next base: position 160,980 of record NZ_JAFCKT010000005.1, on the reverse strand, counting down.
CCCGCGTCAACGACCCATCCGAAAAGGAGAGGCTGGCCGCGCTCAAGGGCAAGGTCGCGATCGCCAACGCCAAGGTCGCCTACCAGGATTACAAGCGCCTGTTCTCGGGTGCCCGCTGGGACAAGCTCGCCGCCAAGGGCGCCAAGCCGCAGCGGATGCTGTGGGCCTCGACCGGCACCAAGAACAAGGATTACAGCGACGTCCTCTATGTCGAAGAATTGATCGGCCCCGACACCATCAACACCGTGCCGCCGGCAACGCTGGATGCGTTCCGAGACCACGGCAAGCCGCGCGACAGCCTGGAGGAGAACGTCGAGGACGCCCACCGCGTGCTGGAAGAGCTGGAGCGTTCCGGCATCTCGCTCGATGCCATCACCGAGGAGCTGGTCAAGGACGGCGTCAAGCAATTCGCGGACGCCGCCGACAAGCTCTACGGCGCCGTCGCGCACAAGCGCGCCACCGTCCTCGGTGCTGCCATCGACCGCCAGCAGCTTTCGCTCGGCGATGGGCTCGGCAAGGCGGTCGCCAAGAGCACAGAGGAATGGCGTGCTTCCGCCAAGATCCGCAGGCTGTGGCAGCGCGACAAATCGGTCTGGACCGGCGCAGACGAGGACAAATGGCTCGGCTGGCTCGACAGCGCCGCGAAAGCCAACGTCGCCGACTATGAAGATTACGCGAGCCGGGTGAAGGGCCAGAAATTCTCCGACGCCGTCGTGCTCGGCATGGGCGGATCGAGCCTCGGGCCCGAAGTGCTGGCCGAGACGTTTGGGAAAAAGCCCGGCTTCCCGAAACTGCATGTGCTCGACTCAACCGACCCGGCGCAGGTGCGGGCGATGGAGGCGAAGATCGACATCGCCAACACCGTGTTCATCGTCTCCAGCAAGTCCGGCGGCACCACCGAGCCGAACGCGATGAAGGACTATTTCCACGAGCGCGTTGCGCAAGCGCTTGGCCCGAAGGCGAAGACCGGCTTTCGCTTCATCGCGGTGACCGATCCCGGCTCATCGCTGGAAAAGGCCGCCAAGAAGCTGAATTACGCCCGCGTCTTCCATGGCGAGCCCTCGATCGGTGGGCGCTATTCCGTGCTGTCGCCGTTCGGCCTCGTGCCGGCGGCGACCGCCGGCATCGACGTCAAGACGTTCATCAAGCATGCACTCTCGATGGCGCGTTCCTGCGGACCGGACGTGCCGCCGAGTGAGAACCCGGGGGTGCAGCTCGGCCTGGCCATGGGCCTTGCCGGCCTCGAAGGCCGCGACAAGGTGACGATCCTGGCCTCGAAGAAGATCGCCGATTTCGGCGCCTGGGCCGAACAGCTCATCGCCGAATCGACCGGCAAGGAAGGCAAGGGCCTGATCCCGATCGAGGGTGAGCCGCTGGGCGATCCTTCGGTTTACGGCAACGACCGGTTCTTCATCGACATCCGCATCGAAGGCGAAGCCGACGCGGCCCATGATTCGCAGCTCGCCGCGGTCGAAGCGGCCGGGCACCCCGTGGTGCGTATCGTGATGAAGTCGGTCGACCATCTCGGCCAGGAGTTCTTCCGCTTCGAGATGGCGACGGCGGTGGCAGGATCGGTCCTCGGCATCAACCCGTTCGACCAGCCAGATGTGGAAGCGGCCAAGATCAAGACCCGCGAGCTCACTGCCTCGTTCGAGAAGACCGGTACCTTGCCGGAAGAGCAGCCGGTGATCAGCACCGATGAAGCCGACCTCTATACCGACGAGGCCAACGCGACTGCGCTGCGCGCCGCCGGCGCCAATGGCGACCTTACCTCGTGGTTGAAGGCGCATCTGTCGCGCTCCAATCATGGCGACTATGTCGCCCTGCTCGGCTATATCGCGCGGGACAAGGCGACCATCGACGCGCTCCAGGCCATGCGGCTCGAGGTGCGCGAGAAGCGGCAGGTCGCGACCTGTGCGGAGTTCGGCCCGCGCTTCCTGCACTCGACGGGCCAGGCCTACAAGGGCGGTCCCGACAGCGGTGTGTTCCTTCAGATCACCGCGGATGATGCGAAGGACCTGGCGGTGCCCGGCCAGAAGGCCAGCTTCGGCGTGATCAAGGCGGCGCAGGCACGCGGCGATTTCGACGTGCTCACCGAGCGCGGCCGGCGCGCGCTGCGGGTGCACCTCAAGGGCGGCCTCAAGAAGGGTCTCGCGGCACTCAATGCGGCGCTCAACGACGCGCTGAACTAAGGGAAGATTGCAAATGCAACTCGGCATGATCGGCCTCGGCCGAATGGGCGGCAACATCGTTCGCCGCCTGATGCGCCACGGACATTCGACCGTGGTCTACGACAAGGACGCCAAGGCCGTAGCTGGCCTCGCCGCAGATGGCGCGGTCGGCTCGGCAACGTTGGAAGATTTCATCGCCAAGCTCGAGCGGCCGCGCACGGCCTGGGTGATGCTGCCTGCCGGGCACATCACCGAGACCACGATCAATACGATCGCAGGCGTGATGCAGGACGGCGACGTCATCATCGACGGCGGCAACACGTTCTGGCAGGACGACGTCCGCCGCGGCAAGGCGCTGAAGGAACGCGGCATCCACTATGTCGACGTCGGCACGTCCGGGGGCGTCTGGGGACTCGACCGCGGCTATTGCATGATGATCGGCGGCGAGAAGCCGGTGGTGGACCGGCTCGATCCTATCTTCGCCGCACTCGCCCCTGGCGCCGGCGACATTCCGCGCACGGAAGGCCGCGACGGCCGCGATCCCCGCATCGAGCAGGGCTACATCCATGCCGGTCCCGTCGGCGCCGGCCATTTCGTCAAGATGATCCATAACGGCATCGAATACGGCCTGATGCAGGCTTATGCGGAAGGCTTCGACATCCTCAAGAACGCCAACATCGAGGCCTTGCCGGCGGATCACCGCTACGATTTCGATCTCGCCGACATCGCCGAAGTCTGGCGGCGCGGCTCAGTGATCCCGTCCTGGCTGCTCGACCTCACCTCGACGGCGCTCGCCGACAGCCCGCAGCTCACGGAATATTCAGGCTTCGTGGAAGATTCCGGCGAGGGGCGCTGGACCGTGAATGCGGCGATCGACGAGGCCGTGCCGGCCGAAGTGCTGACAGCAGCGCTCTACACACGTTTCCGTTCCCGCCGGGAACACACCTTCGCCGAAAAAATTCTCTCCGCGATGCGCGCGGGGTTCGGCGGCCACAAGGAGCCAAAGCAGCCGGGCGCGGCAAAGCCAAAATAATCAGTAACAAAGCGAAGGCCGACAATTCGTGACAAAAGACCCGCAAGCCAAGCGCAAGCCGGAAAGCTGCGCCTTCGTCATCTTTGGCGTGACCGGCGACCTCACTCATCGACTCGTGATGCCGTCGCTGTACAATCTCGCCGCCGAGAACCTGTTGCCGGAAAAGTTCTGCGTCGTCGGCGTCGCCCGCAAGGGCCAGTCGGATAACGAGTTGCGCCAGAGCCTGATGAAGGGGTTGCGGCAGTTCGCGACGCGTCCCGTGGACGACGACATCGCCAAGCAGCTGCTGCAATGCGTCACCTTCGTCGAGGCCGATCCGAAGGACCCGCCGTCGTTCGATCGCTTGCGCGAACATCTGGATTCGCTGGAATGCGCGCAAGGCACCGGCGGCAACCGCCTGTTCTACCTCGCCACCCCGCCCGCTGCCTTCGCGCCGACGGCGCGCGAACTCGGCCGCACCGGCATGATGAAGGAGAACGGTGCCTGGCGCAGGCTGGTGATCGAAAAGCCGTTCGGCACCGATCTCGCCTCGGCGCGCGCGCTGAACGCCGAACTTCTGAAGATCATGGACGAGCACCAGATCTACCGGATCGATCATTATCTCGGCAAGGAGACGGTGCAGAACATCCTGGTGCTGCGCTTTGCCAACGGCATGTTCGAGCCAATCTGGAATCGCAACCATATCGACCACATCCAGATCACCGTCGCGGAAAAGCTCGGCGTCGGTCATCGCGGCGGGTTCTACGACGCGACCGGCGCGCTGCGCGACATGGTGCCGAACCATCTGTTCCAGCTCATGTCGCTCGTCGCGATGGAACCGCCGACGCGCTTCGATGCGCATTCGGTGCGCTCCGAGAAGGCGGACGTGCTCTCGGCGATCCAGCAGCCCACCGAAGAGGAGGCGCTGCGGCGTTCGGTGCGCGGGCAATATCTTGCGGGGCAGATCGGCGACGACGAGATTCCGGACTATCGCAAGACAGAGGACGTCAAGCCCGACAGCACCACCGAGACCTATGTCGCGCTCAAGCTCCTGATCGACAATTGGCGCTGGGCCGGCGTGCCGTTTTATCTGCGCACCGGCAAGGCGCTCGGCCACAAGCGCACCGAGGTGGCGATCAAGTTCAAGCAGGCGCCGCTGTCGATGTTTTCGGGCACGGATGTCGATCGCCTCTCGCAGAATTTCCTCACGATCGGTATCGCGCCGACCGAGACCATCGAGCTGCAGTTCAACGCCAAGATTCCGGGACCGAGCATCACCATCGACGGCGTCGAGATGAAGTTCCGTTACGGCGATTTTTTCCAAGCGGACCCCAGCACGGGCTACGAGACGCTGATCTACGACTGCATGATCGGCGACAACATTTTATTCCAGCGCGCCGACGGCGTCGAAGCGGGATGGCAGGCGGTGCAGCCGTTCCTGGACGCCTGGAAAAAGGCCGGCACAAACGGCATCGAGACCTATGACGCCGGCAGCGACGGCCCGAAATGCGCCGACGAGCTGCTGCGGCGGGACGGGCGAAGCTGGCGGAAGTATTCGTGATGGCAACGGCCGAACAGCCGACGCTGATCGTCGAAGCTGATGCCGAGGCGCTGGCGCAGACGGCGGCCGAACGGGTGATGGCGCGGATCGCGGCCAACCCCTCGCGCATCGCGATCTGCCTTACCGGCGGCTCCAGCCCGAAGAGGCTTTATCATTTGCTCGGCGGCGCTCCCCGGCGCGGCAAGATCCCGTGGGACCGCGTGCACTGGTTCATCGGCGACGAGCGATTCGTGCCCGAGAGCGATCCTCTCAACAACATGGCTGTGGCCCGCGCGACGTTTCTCGATGGCAATGCGCCCGCCGGTCATATCCACCCGATTCCGACCACGGCTGAAAACCCGGACCAGGGCGCCGAGGCCTATGCGCGCGAGTTGCAGGCCTTCTACGGTTCTGAAAGTCTCGATCCGACGCGACCGCTGTTCGACCTGGTGCTGATGGGCGCCGGCCCCGACGGCCACACCGCCTCGCTCTTTCCGGGCTATCCCGCGATCGAAGAGACCGAACGCTGGGTCGTCGGGGTGCCCAAGGCCAATGTCGCGCCTTTCGTGCCGCGGGTCTCGCTCACCCTGCCGGCTCTGGCCTCGTGCCGCGAGATGCTGTTCGAGATTGCCGGGCACGACAAGCAGCCGATCTTGACGCGCCTCCTCAATGGCGAGACTCTTCCGGCGTTACGCGCGCGCTCGAATGGTGAGACCGTCTGGCTGGTCGACCAGGCCGCGCTTCCGGAGGGAATTCGTGGGCGTTGAAGCACCTTGTGCATTGATCGTGATGGGCGTGTCGGGTTCGGGCAAGAGCACGGTTGCTGAAGCACTCGGCGAGCGGCTGGGCTGGCGCTTCGAGGACGGCGACAGCTTTCATCCCGCCAGCAATGTCGAGAAGATGAAGGCCGGTCACCCCCTGACTGACGACGACCGCTGGCCCTGGCTCAATGCCATCGCCGACGAGATCGCGCGGGTCTGCAACGAAGGCGGGCATGTCATCATCGCCTGCTCGGCCCTGAAGCACACCTATCGCGACGTCCTGCTGCGCGGACGCGACGACGTCCGCTTCGTGTTCCTGAAGGGCACCAAGGAGCTGATCGCCGAGCGGCTCGCGCGCCGCAAGGGCCATTTCATGCCGCCAGGGTTGCTGACCAGCCAGTTCGACACGCTGGAGCCGCCGGAAGCGGCCGAGCACGTCATCACCGTCTCGATCGACGAAACCGTCGAAGCGATCGTGGATGGCGTGGTACGGCAATTGAAGCTTGGCGGGACGAAGCGCTGAGACCTCGAAAGTGAAAGTCCTGTCATGACGCAAATCTCCCTCGTGGTGTCCGACGTCGACGGCACGCTGCTGACCAAGGACAAGACGCTGACGGATCGCGCGAGGTCTGCAGTGCAGCAGTTGCACAGGGCCGGTGTCGGCTTCACCATCACCTCCAGTCGTCCCGCGATCGGCATGCGCTTCCTGATCGAGCCATTGGCGCTGTGGCTCCCGGTCGGCCCGTTCAACGGTTCCTCGATCGTCGATCCCGAGATGAAGCCGGTCGAACAGCACCTGATCCCCGCAAGTGCCGCCGAGCGCGCCTTGCAGATCCTGCGCGAGTTCGGCGCCGACATCTGGCTATTCACCTACGACAAATGGCTGATCGACAACCCCAGCGGCAAATACGTCGCGCATGAGCAGCACACGATCCGCTCCGACCCCACCATCGTGACGGACTTTTCTCCTTACCTGTCGAGCGCCTGCAAGATCGTCGGCGCCAGCGCCGATGCGGCAGGCCTGGAGGCTTGCGAGAAGGCGATGCAGCAGGCGCTCGGCAGCGAGGCCACCGCGGTGCGCTCGCAGACCTATTATCTCGACATCACTCCGCCTAACGTCAACAAAGGCACCTTCGTGCAGGCGATGGCCAAGCGCCTCGGCATATCTACCGATGCGGTAGCCACCATCGGCGACATGCAGAACGACCTTGCGATGTTCCGCGTCAGCGGCACCTCCATCGCCATGGGCAACGCCACCGACAGCGTCAAGGACCAGGCGACCCACGTCACGGCAAGCAACGAGCAGGACGGATTTGCCGAGGCGATGGAGATGATCCTGAAGCGGAATGGCGTCGCTTAAGTCCCTACTTCGACCGTTGCACCGCCGGCTTATCGCACTCCTGCCGCGCCGCCGACAGATTATGCGCGGTGTTGATCAGCGCGATGTGCGTCAGCGCCTGCGGGAAATTGCCGGTCTGGCGCCGCGCGACTGAATCGTATTCTTCGGCCAGCAGCCCAACATCGTTGGCGATGCCGATCACACGATCAAGCAGCACTTGCGCCTTGTCGAGACGGCCGGCCAGCACATGGGCGTCGGCAAGCCACAGACTGCAGGCCAGAAACGCGCCCTCGATCGGTTGGGTCTCCGCGGAGACCTCGCGCGGATCATGGCGCAACACGAAGCCATCGCGCATCATGTATTGTTCGACCGCGGCGATGGTGCCGCGGATGCGCGGATCGTCGGGCGGAAGGAAGCCGACGGCCGGCAGCAGCAGCACGCTGGCGTCCAGCATTTTCGAGCCGTAAGATTCCACGAAGGCATTTTCCTCGGCGTCGAATCCCTTGTTGCAGACGTCGCGGTGAATTGCTTCGCGCAGGGCGCGCCAGTGCAGCAGTGGTGCCTTGAAGCCGAAGGTCTCGGCGCTCTTGATGCCGCGGTCGAATGCGACCCAGGTCATCACCTTGGAGAAAACGTAATGCTTCGGCTCGCCGCGCCGCTCCCAGATGCCCTGGTCGGGCCGATCCCAGACTTCGGCGAGATGCTGGAGCACGGCGCATTCCAGCGCCCAGGTCTCCTCGTCGAGCTCGAGCTTGGCCATGCGCGACTGGTGGAAGGCGTCGATCAACTCGCCATAGACGTCGAGCTGAAGCTGCGCATGCGCGGCGTTGCCGACGCGGACCGGCTTTGCGCCCTCGTAGCCGTCGAGCCAGCCGGCCTCCCATTCCAGCAATCGCCGCTGGCCCCAGATGCCGTACATGATCTGCATGTTCGCCGGCGCGCCGGCCGCCGCGCGCAGCAACCAATTGTGCCAGGCCAGGGCTTCCTCGGTATAACCCGAGTTCATCAGCGCCAGCAGCGTGAAGGTGGCATCGCGCAGCCAGCAGAAGCGATAGTCCCAGTTCCTGGCCCCGCCGAGCTTTTCCGGCAACGACGTCGTCGGCGCCGCGACGATGCCGCCGGTCGGGGCGAAGGTCAGCGCCTTCAGCGTGATCAGCGAGCGAAGCATGAGATCCTGATACTCGCCATCGTGGGTGCAGCGGCTGCACCATTCGGTCCAGAATTTTTCGGTCTCCTCGAGCGCGATCTTAGGGTCGATCGCTTCAGGGGGATCGAGATGCGAAGGGCCGTAGGTCAGCACGAACGGCACGGTTTCGCCCGCCTTCACTTCGAAGTCGGCGACCGTGGTCAAGTCCTCGCCGCGGGTCTTCACCGGCGTCCGCAGCACCGTCATGTCCTGGCCGGCCACTGCCAGCAGCGAATGATCGATCCGTCGCACCCAGGGAATGTCCACGCCGAAGCCGAAGCGGATCACGAGCTCCATCCGCATCTTCACCGTGCCGCTGACGCCGCGGACCAGCCGCACGATATCGGACGCCTTGCCGCGCGGCGGCATGAAGTCGATCAGCGCGACGGTTCCACTCTCAGTCTCGAAGCGTGTTTCGAGGATGAGAGTGTGGCCGAGATAGCGGCGCGCAATTTTCGTGACGTCCTCGCCAGGGGCGACCAGCCACCGGCCGTTCTTGTGGGTGCCGAGGATGGCGGCAAAGCAGGCGTCGGAATCGAAGGCGGGCCAGCACAGCCAATCGATCGAGCCGTCGCGCCCGACCAGCGCCGCGGTCTCGCAATCGCCGATCAGCGCGTAGTCTTCGATTCTCTGGGTCAATGTCTCTCGAGCCTGGAAATCCCCGCCCGATCAACTCCCGCCATTCAGCGAACGTTCCCGCGTCGCCGCTCGCAAGGCCGTGAGGTCGACCTTCGAGGCGATCTTGTCGAGCGCGACGGGAAGTCGCTGGCGCCAGTTCGGATGCTCGTCGATCGTGCCGGGGATGTTGGGCTGGTCGAGCACGCCGAGCAGATCCTCCATTGACACCGCCAACAGCCGCGACGGCGTGCGCGACAGGAAGGCAAGCACCGAATAGAGGTCGTTGGCGGTAATGCCGTTCTGGCGCAGGATCTCGTCGAGCATGCCGAGCGCATCCCAGCGGTCCTGCTCGTTCTCGCCGGGATCGAGCCCGAGCGAGCGCTTTACCCTGAGATCGCTGAAAGAGCGCCAGCCTGCATAAGTGCACAGGTCGTGAGTGTTCAGCGTCACCAGCGCATTGGGTCGGTAGAAGTCGCTGGTGCGGAAATGGCCGGCATCGTCCCGCTCGAACATCATGACGAGATAGGACCAGATGCCGAAATCCTGCATGGTCTCGCGGAAACCTTCCGGCACCGTGCCGAGATCCTCGCCGATCACGATGCACTTATGCGCCACGCTCTCGCGCGCGATGGCGCCGAGCAGGGCCTCGAACGGCATCTGCACATAAGCGCCGTTGTCGGGCTTGAAGCCGCGCGGCACAAGATAGAGCCGCTTCAGGCCGAGGACGTGGTCAATCCGGATGGCGCCGGCATGGCGCATCGAGGCCGCCAGCATATCGGCGAAGGGCACGAAGGACTGCGCTTCCAGGCCACCGGCATTGAAGCCGGCGAGACCCCAGTCCTGACCGGCGGTGTTGAGCACATCGGGTGGCGCGCCGACCGCGAGATGACGCGAGATCGCAACCTGCTCGTTCCAGGCATCAAAGCCGTTGGACTGCACGCCGACGGCGACGTCGAGGTACAATCCGACCCGCATTCCGAGTTGGCTGGCAAGCTCCTTGGCCGCATGCAATTGGCTGTCGGCCGTCCATTGCACGAATTCGACGAACTCGACCTCGCGCTTGTCGGGACCGTTTCGCAGCTCCGCGCATCTGGCGTCGTCCGGCTGCTGCCATTCAACCGGCCATTCCCACCACGGCGACACGAAACGGTGGCGCAGCACCTCGAAGCAGGCGAAGCGGGACAACAGCGGCGCGCGGTCGGCACGGAATGCGTCGAACTGATTGCGGCGGACGCCGCTCGCCTTTGTCAAAAAAGCTTCAAAGGCGGCGCGCAAGGCCCGCCATTTCAGCGCAGCCATATCGGCGTAGGGGACCCGGTCGCCCTCGCGCAGCCGCGCAGCGGTCGCCGCGGCATCCGGTACGAGGTCTGCCGCGAATTCGGGGATCGCCTCGACGTCGATATAGAGCGGGTTGAGAAACAGCCGGCTGTTGGGGGAATAGGGGCTGCAATCGGCCGGATGGTCATCGAACAGGATATGCAGCGGATTGAGTCCGACGCCGTCTGCCCCAAGCTGCTTGGCAAGCCGGACGAGGCCGGCCAGATCGGTGAAATCTCCGATGCCCCAATTCCGGTCGGAGCGAATGCTGTAGAGCTGCACGGCGAGCAGCCAGCCACGGTCAAAATCACCGCCGTACGCCCGCTCGGGCGCCACGATCATCGGGACTTCTTCCGTCGCACCTTCGGCGTCGGTCAATGTCAAGCGGTGGTAACCGAGCGGCAAGTCAGAAGGCCAAGCGATCACGGGCTCGCGCGTCTCGCCTTGCGCGATCACCTTCGCGTTGCCGGTGATTGTCCATTTGAGGGGCACCCGGCCGGTGGCCGCCAGTTCGGTCCGCGAATGCCTCAAGGCGCGAAGCACCACCGGGCCCTCGACGAAGCGATAGACCCGCTTTTCAGGCAAGGCCTCGAGGATGGATTTGAGGGCCACGGGATCGGTGACCCGCAGCTTTCCGAGGGCATCGACGAATTCGGATTGAACGCCCTTGATCTGGGCTTGAGTTAAAAGATCCATTCGGCACGCAGCTTGCAAGCCATTGTCTGGCCGGGGGCATCGATTCTAGAGGTCGCGGAAGAGCTTAGTCGGGGTTAAGTCGCGAGCCGCGCCTGCCGTTCCCTTGGGAACCAATGACACACAAGCGGCTTTCTATTGTGGTACCAAGCGTGGTTCCCGGCAAGGGAAACGGGCTCCTGCTTTCTTGTCAATGGCATCACCGTGAACAAGACAATTCAAACTGTCGAGAGCGCCGCTGCCGGCAGCGCTTTCCTCATCGAAGACATCTATCCCCTGATCGATGGCGGCCGCTTCGCGGTGAAACGGATCGCGGGCGAACGGGTCGAGGTTTGGGCGGATATCTATCGCGACGGCGACGCCGTTGTCGGAGCCGCGCTGATCTGGCGACAGGAGCAGAACCGGGAATGGCGGAGCGAGCCGATGATCCATCACGGCAATGACCGCTGGTCCGCCGCATTCACGCCGGTCGAGCCCGGCCAGTATTTTTATGCGATCGAGGCCTGGACCGACGAATTCGCAACCTGGTCGCACGGGGTCGCGCGCAAGCAGCGCATGGGAGCTGATGTCAGCCTGGATGCCATCGAGGGGGCCGGACTCCTGACCAAGGCGCACGGCGCGCGACAGGACGCCGCGACCGTCATTGTCAGGCAGTGCGAGGATTATCTTCAGACTGGCGATGTCGCCCCGCTGCTTGCGGCCGAGCTCGGCAATGCCATGGCTGAGAGCCAGTCCCGGCCCGACCTGACCCGCTCGCAGCCCTTTCCGCTGACCGTCGACCGCGACAAGGCGCGCTTCGGCGCCTGGTACCAGATGATGCCGCGCAGCCAGAGCCCGGTCACAGGCCAGCACGGCACGCTGCGCGACTGCATCGCGCGCGTGCCTGATATCGCCGCGATGGGTGTCGACGTCCTCTATCTTACGCCGATCCACCCGATCGGCCGCACGCGTCGCAAAGGCCGCAACAATGCGCCGGTAGCGACTGAAGGCGATCCCGGCTCGCCCTACGCGATCGGCTCCGCCGAGGGCGGCCACGATGCGCTGCATCCCGAGCTCGGCACCATCGAGGACTTCCGCGCGCTGGTCGCAACCTGTCTCGAGTATGGCCTCGAACTCGCGCTCGACTTCGCCGTGCAGTGCTCGCCTGACCATCCCTGGCTGACGCAGCATCCGGAATGGTTCAAATGGCGACCGGACCGCTCGGTGCGGGCGGGCGATGGCCCTTATTCGGATATCGTGATTCCCGATTTCGCATCGGTCGATCGGGCTGGACTGTGGAATGCGTTTCGCGACGCCATGCTGTTCTGGATCGACCATGGTGTCACCATCTTCGCCATCGACAATCACGACACCGCCCCCTTCCCGTTCTGGGACTGGCTGATCCGCGACATCCGCCGCCGGCATCCCGAGGTGATCCTGTTCTCGAAGACGTTTGCCCGGCCGAAACTGATGAAGGGCCTCGCCAAGCTCGGCTTCGCACAGTCGTTCACCTATTTCCCGTGGCGCACGACGAAATGGGAGCTGGAGCAGTATCTTGGCGAGCTGACGCGCTATCCCGAGCGCGACTTCTATCGCCCCAACCTGTTCGTCAACACGCCCGACCTGCTGCCCTATCATCTCCAGGGCGGCGAAGCCTGGGCCTTCAAGTCGCGCGTTGCGCTGGCGGCGACGTTGTCGGGCAGTTACGGTCTCTATAGCGGGTTCGAGCTGCTGGAACACGAGGCGATCCCCGGCCGCGAGGAATATCTGGATTCCGAGAAGTACCAGATCCGGCAACGCAACTGGGACCGGCCCGGCAACATCAAGTCCTACATCGCCGTGCTTAACCGCATCCGCAACGACAATGCCGCACTCCAGCAGACGGCGAACTTGCGCTTCATCGGCATCGAGGACGACGAGACGATCGCCTTCGTCAAGGATGCTGCCGATCCCGCCAACACCGTCGTGATCGCGATCGCCCTGTCGCGCCATGTGCGCGAAGTCTGGCTGCCGCTTGGAGAGGTCAGTGTTGCCGCCAGCGGTCAGCGACACCATGTCACCACACTCGAAAATCTTGTCACCGGCGAACAGTCCCGCATCGAATGGGGCGGGATCAGGTTGCGTATCGATCCCGACCGCGATCCCGCGCTCTTGTTCCGCTGCCTGGCGTAAAGGTTCACGCCATGAATGTTCTGTCTTCCGTCGACACCAATAAAGCCGAGGCTGCCGAGATCGTGGACGAGCTCTGGTACAAGGACGCCATTATCTATCAGCTCCACGTCAAGGCATTTGCCGACAGCAACAATGACGGCATAGGCGATTTCGCCGGCCTGACCGAGAAACTGCCCTATCTGCAGGAGCTCGGCGTCACCGCGCTTTGGCTGTTGCCGTTCTACCCCTCGCCCGGCCGCGACGACGGCTACGACATCGCCGACTACGGCTCCGTCAATCCCGATTTCGGGACCATGAAGGATTTCAAGCGCTTCATCCAGGAAGCGCAGAAGCGCGGACTGCGCGTCATTACCGAGCTCGTCGTCAATCACACCTCGGACCAGCACAACTGGTTCAAGCGCGCGCGTCGCAGCCCCGCAGGCTCGAGCGCCCGTAACTGGTATGTCTGGAGCGACACCGACCAGAAATACCAGGGCACGCGGATCATTTTCACCGACACGGAAAAGTCGAACTGGACCTGGGATCATGAGGCCGGCGCGTTCTACTGGCACCGCTTCTTCTCGCACCAGCCGGACCTCAATTTCGACAATCCCCGCGTGGTCAGCGCGCTGATCCAGGTGATGAAGCGCTGGCTGGACGCCGGCGTCGACGGCTTCCGGCTCGATGCCATCCCGTATCTCTGCGAACGCGACGGCACCAACAACGAGAACCTCCCGGAGACGCACGCGATCATCAAGCGACTGCGTCAGGAGCTGGATTCCTACTCCAAGGGCAAGCTGCTGCTGGCCGAAGCCAATCAATGGCCAGAGGACGTGCAGGAATATTTCGGCCGTGGCGACGAATGCCACATGGCCTACCACTTCCCGCTGATGCCGCGCATCTACATGGCGATCGCGCAGGAGGACCGCTTCCCGATCACCGACATTCTGCGCCAGACGCCCGACATTCCCGCAAGCTGCCAATGGGCGCTGTTCCTGCGCAACCATGACGAGCTGACGCTGGAAATGGTCACCGACGTCGAGCGCGACTATCTCTGGACCACTTACGCCAACGACCCTCGCGCCCGCATCAATGTCGGCATCCGCCGGCGCCTTGCGCCGCTGATGGACAACGACCGGCGCAAGATCGAACTGATGAACTCGCTGCTGCTGTCCTTTCCCGGTACGCCGATCATCTATTACGGCGACGAGATCGGGATGGGCGACAACATCTATCTCGGCGACCGCAACGGCGTGCGTACGCCGATGCAATGGAGCCCGGACCGCAATGGCGGCTTCTCGCGCTGCGACCCGGCGCGACTTTACGCGCCGCTGATCATGGACCCGGTCTACGGCTACGAGTCGGTGAACGTCGAGGCGCAGTCGCGCAGCCTGTCCTCGTTGCTCAGCGCCACCAAGCGGCTGATCTCGGTGCGCAAGTCGACGCTCGCTTTCGGCCGCGGCACCATGACCTTCATCCGCCCGGCCAACCGCGCCGTGCTCGCCTATGTCCGGCAATATCGTGACGAGGTGATCCTGTGCGTCGCCAATTTGTCGCGCGCAGCGCAGGCCACCGAGCTCGACCTGTCACCCTGGAAGGACCGCATTCCCCAGGAGATGCTCGGCCGCACCCGCTTCCCCGCGATCGGCGAATTGCCCTACATGATCACGCTGGGGCCCTACGGCTTCTACTGGTTCCAGCTTCAAGAGCGCGACAAGTCCGAGCCGGTGACGCCGCGCGCGGTGCCGGAGTTCGAGACTCTGGTGGTGCCTGTGAATTCCAACTGGGTGTCGCTCGCCCGCGAACGCGGCGTGTTCGAACGCGACGTGCTGCCGGGATTCCTGTCGCGTACGCGGTGGTATCCCGAGCACAATCCGAAGCACATCAAGACCACGCTGACCTCGGCGGTTCCATTCTGCGACATCGGCGACAACAGGCCCTGGATCGCATTCTTCCAGGCAACAGAGCAGGACGCCTCGTCGCGCTACGTCCTGCCGATGCAGATCGAGTGGGTACGCTTCGACCGCGAGCGCTTCAATCCGAGGGCGCTGGCCGCCGTGCGCCAGGGCGCGCGCGAAGGCACGCTGCTCGACGTCGCCACCGACCAGATCTTCATCGGCCTGTTCCTCCGCAACCTGTCGCAGAACCTGGTGGTGGATGAGAACAATATGCGGCTTGAGTTCAAGGCAACCAGCCGCTTCGCCGATTACACCATCAAGGAGCCCGAACGCATCCGCGCGATCGAGCAAGCGAACAGCACCGCGCTGGTCGACAACCAGTACGTGGCCAAGATCTATCGGCAGCTCGAAAGCGGCATCAATCCCGAGATCGAGATCGGCAACTATCTTACCGAGGTCGCGCGCTTTGCGAATACGCCAGCGCTGCTCGGCAGCGTCGAGCTGGTCGAGGGCGACCAGCGCAGCGCGCTCGGCGTGATGCATGCCTATGTCGAGAACCAGGGCGACGGCTGGGCCGTGACCACGGGCTATCTCGATCGCTATATCGACGAGCAGCGCGTGCTGTCGGCAGGCGAAGCGCCCCGCGAGACCCAGGAGCAAGCGCCTTACCTGCACTTCCTCGCGCAGATCGGCCGCCGGCTCGGCGAGCTGCATGTTGCCCTGGCGGCGGCAAAGCCGGACGATCTCGCCCCCGAGCCGATCGGCCCTGCGCACGTGAAGCGACTTGTGTCCGACCTAAAGGCGCGGGCCGAGCGGGTTTTCGAAAGACTGGCCGACGGCCGCGCCGACCTGCGGGAAGCCGACCGGCCGCTGATCGAGCAGCTCGCCGCCGCACGCGCATCCCTGCCCGACCACCTGGATGCGCTATTGCCTTCGGGGATCGGCGGGCTGAACATCCGTCATCATGGCGACTTCCGCCTCGGGCAGACTCTAATCGTGAAGGATGATATCTTCATCATCGACTTCGACGGCGATCCGCGCCTGCCGCTGGCCGACAAGCGGCGGAAGCTGCCTGCCGCGCGCGACGTCGCCGGCTTGATCCGCTCGATCGACCTTTCGGTCAACGCGGCACTGAGCCGCGCGCTCACGGGTGCCTCCGACGAGCAGGGCCGGATCACAGCCGCGCTCGACGAATGGCGCGAGCGGGCCGCCGCGACCTTCCTGTCCGCCTATCGCGAAGCCATGACCGACCGACGGCTGTGGCCGGAGGATCGGAAATCCGCGGAAGGCCTGTTAAGGTTCTTCCTGCTTGATCACGCGTTCAATGAAGTAGAGTACGAGCTGTCCAACCGGCCCGAGGGGCTCCATGCGCCGCTGACCGGACTGCTTCGCATTCTGTCCAGCACCGGGAGCGAAGCCCATGCCTAAACTACCTGCCGAGGCCTATGCGATCATCGAGGGCCGCCACTCCGACCCCTTCCACTATCTCGGGCTGCATCCCGAGGGCGATAAAAGCGTGGTGCGTGCCTTTCTTCCCGAGGCCTCGAATGTCGAGGCGGTCGGCGAGCATGGCGAAGTCGCGCCGCTCGACCGCGTGCATGATGCAGGGCTTTTCATCGGAGCCCTGCCCAATGGCTCGAAGCACTATCAATTGCGCGCGAAATTCGCGGGCAATGTCGTCGAGTTCGAGGATGCCTACCGGTTTCCGCCGATCCTGACCGATTTCGACCTGTATCTGTTGGGCGAAGGCACCGATCAGCGCCTCTACGACAAGCTCGGGGCGCATCCCATGCGGCTCGAAGGCGTGGATGGCATCGGCTTCGTGGTGTTGGCGCCGAACGCGCGGCGCGTGTCCGTGGTCGGAGATTTCAATTTCTGGGACGGGCGGCGCCATCCGATGCGGGTGCGCGGCGCCGGCTATTGGGAATTGTTCGTTCCGCATGCCAAGGCCGGCGACCACTACAAGTTCGAAATCATCGGCCCGCACGGTCATCTGCTGCCGCTCAAATCCGATCCGATGGCATTTGCGAGCGAGGTCCGTCCGAAGACGGCCTCCATCGTGTTCGACGAAGCGCATTTGCCGCGACCGCGTCCGTCGCCGGACGGCATCAACGCGCTGTCTGCGCCGATGTCGATCTACGAGGTCCATCTCGGCTCGTGGCGTCGGAAGAACGGCGATGAATGGCTGACCTATCGCGAGTTGGCCGAGCAGTTGCCGGCCTATGCCCGTGACATGGGCTTTACCCATCTCGAATTCCTGCCCGTGAGCGAGCATCCCTTCGACGGATCCTGGGGCTATCAGCCGACCGGCCTCTATGCCCCGACCAGCCGCTTCGGCACGCCGGAGGATTTTTCCGCCCTCGTCGATGCCTGTCACCGCGAGGGTGTCGGCGTACTGCTCGACTGGGTGCCCGGTCACTTCCCCGACGATCCGCACGGCCTCGGCAGCTTCGACGGCACCGCCCTCTACGAGCACGCCAACCCGCTGCAGGGCCGCCATCTCGACTGGGGCACCTTGATCTACAATTACGGCCGCACCGAAGTGACGAACTTCCTGGTGTCGAACGCGCTGTTCTGGATGGAGCGCTATGCCATCGACGGCCTGCGCGTCGATGCCGTCGCATCCATGCTCTATCTCGACTATAGCCGGCCGCCCGGCGCCTGGATTCCGAACCAGTATGGCGGCCGCGAAAACATCGAGGCGATCAACTTCCTGCGCCGCTTCAACACCGAGGTCTTCGCACGCTTCCCGCAGGCGACCACGGCAGCCGAGGAGTCCACCGCCTGGCCGCAGGTCTCCCGCCCGGTCGAATTTGGCGGGCTCGGCTTCGGCTACAAGTGGAACATGGGCTGGATGCACGACACGCTGAACTACATCAGCAAGGACCCGATCCATCGCAAGCACCACCACGGCGACATCCTGTTCGGCCTGCACTACGCCTTTTCGGAAAACTTCATCTTGCCGCTCTCACACGACGAGGTCGTGCACGGCAAGCGCTCGATCCTCGGCCGCATGCCCGGCGACGAGTGGCAGCGCTTTGCTAATTTGCGCGCCTATTACAGTTTCATGTTCGCCCATCCCGGCAAGAAGCTGCTGTTCATGGGCGCGGAAATCGCCCAGAGCCGCGAATGGAATCACGACCAGTCGCTCGACTGGCACCTGCTCGAATACAAACCCCATTCCGGCATCCAGTCGCTGATCCGCGACCTCAACCGGGTCTATCGCGCGGTGCCGGCGCTGCACCAGATGGACTGTGACCAGGCCGGCTTCGAATGGGTGATCGCCGACGATGCCAACCGCAACGTGTTCGCCTGGTTGCGCAAGGGCTTCGACGACCGTTCGCGTTGTCTGGTGATCGTCAACTTCTCACCCAACGTCTATCACGACTA
The DNA here is from genome assembly GCF_018129985.1 of Bradyrhizobium sp. SZCCT0148. GTDB lineage: Bacteria > Pseudomonadota > Alphaproteobacteria > Rhizobiales > Xanthobacteraceae > Bradyrhizobium > Bradyrhizobium japonicum_H. Next base: position 142,925 of record NZ_JAFCKT010000005.1, on the reverse strand, counting down.
TCGCGTGCGCGCACCCTTTGCCGGTAAGTGGAAGGAGGTGTTCAATTCGGACTCCGCCCATTACGGCGGCACGAATGTCGGCAATATCGGCGAAGTCCAGGCCGCCGACGGCGAGCTTCGTCTCACCATTCCGCCGCTCGCCGCGATCTTCCTCGTTCCGGAAAGCTGAGACATGCGCCTGACTGCCGGATCGCCTGCACGTCTCGGCGCAAGCTGGGACGGACGCGGCACCAATTTCGCGCTGTTCTCGGCCAATGCGCGGAAAGTCGAGCTATGCCTGTTCGACAGCCAGGGCCGCCGCGAGCTCGAGCGCGTCGAACTTCCGGAGCGCACCGAGGACGTCTGGCACGGCTACCTCAACGACGTCTCGCCCGGCCAGCTCTACGGCTACCGCGTGCACGGCCCTTACGAGCCCGAACACGGCCACCGGTTCAACGCCAACAAGCTGCTGCTCGATCCCTATGCCAAGCGTCTCGCCGGGCGGCTGGTCTGGAGCGATGCGCATTTTGCCTACCGCACCGGGAGCCCGCGCGAGGATCTGTCGTTCGACCGCCGCGACAATGCCCGCGGCATGCCCAAGGGCGTCGTGGTCGACGAGACCTTCAACTGGGGCCGCCGCGAGATCCGCCCCAACATCCCTTGGGAAGACACCGTCATCTACGAGGCGCACGTCAAGGGTCTGACCCAGAAGCGCGACGACGTGCCGCCGAACCTGCGCGGTACCTATGGCGGGCTGTCCTCGCCGGCGATGATCGAGCACCTGAAGAAGCTCGGCGTCACCACGGTCGAGCTGCTGCCGGTGCACAGCTTTGTCGACGACCGCATCCTGGTTGAGAAGAAGCTCGCCAATTACTGGGGCTACAACACGCTCTCTTTCTTCGCGCCCGAGGCGCGCTACGCCCAGGACAACGCGCTCGACTCCTTCCGAACCACAGTGGCGCGGCTGCACGATGCAGGCATCGAGGTGATGCTCGACGTCGTCTACAACCACACCGCCGAAGGCAACCATCTTGGCCCGACGCTGTGCTACCGCGGCATCGATAACGCATCCTACTACTGGCTCAATCGCGAGAACCCGCGCTATTACGACGACTTCACCGGCTGCGGCTCGTCGGTGAACCTCACCCATCCGCGCGTGCTGCAGATGGTGATGGATTCCTTGCGGTACTGGGTCGAGGTCTGCCACGTCGACGGCTTCCGCTTCGACCTCGCCACAACGCTCGCGCGCGGACCGAACGGTTATGATCGCGGCAGCTCGTTCCTGACCGCGATCCGGCAGGATCCAGTGCTGGCGACAGTCAAGCTTGTCGCCGAGCCGTGGGACCTCGGCCTCGGCGGTTACCAGGTCGGCGCATTCCCCTCGCAATGGTCGGAGTGGAACGATCGCTATCGCAGCGCCATGCGTCGCTACTGGAGCGGCGAAGGCAGCCTGATCGGCGACATCTCCAGCCGGATGACGGCGTCCTCCGACCTGTTCAACCACGATGGCCGGCGGCCGCGCGCCAGCATCAACCACATCACCGTCCACGACGGCTTCACGCTCGCCGACCTGTTCAGCTACAACGAGAAGCACAACGCGGCCAACGGCGAGGACAACCGCGACGGCTCCAACGACAACCACAGCAACAATTGCGGCGTCGAGGGCCCGACCGACGATCCGAAGATCCTCAGCCTGCGCCGCCAGCTTCGCAAGAACGTGCTGGCCTGTCTGATGCTGGCGCAGGGTGTTCCGCTGATCCTCGCCGGCGACGAAGTCGGTAACTCGCAGTCAGGCAACAACAACGCCTATTGCCAGGACAACGAGATCGGCTGGGTCGGCTGGGACAATCTCGGCAAGGAGGGCGACGACATGGTCGATTTCGTCAGCCATCTCGCCGACATCCGCCGCCGTTTCTCGCAGCTTCGCAGCCATCGCTGGCTCGACGGCCGTCCGGCCGACGGCGTGTCCTACGGCGCATTGTGGCTCACACCTGCGGGCGACGAGATGACGGAGAACGACTGGAAATTCCCGGAAGGGAGATTCCTCTCCTACGTGGTGGGGCCGGCGGAACCGGGCGGGGCCGCAATCTTTATCGTACTGAACGCCGCCCCCGAAGAGATCGCATTCAAATTGCCCAAAATGACCGAATACAAAGGTTGGCAGCAGATCTTGAACACGACGGATGCCAAGCTGAATACGATCGACTTTCCGCCCGGCAGCGACAGCAAGGCGCCGCCGCGCTCCGTGCTCGCCTTCGCGGGGGCGCTATGAGACCGTCCTTCGGGGCGAAGCCGACGAAGGACGGCGTGTCATTCCGCCTCTGGGCGCCTGCCGCGCGCCGCGTCGACCTTCTGCTCGAACGCAGACACGCGATGCAGCGCCGGCAGGATGGCTGGTACGTGGCGGAGATTTCCGGACTGACCGCCGGAAGCGCCTACAAGTTCAGGATCGACGATGAGATCGACGTGCCGGATCCCGCTTCGGCTTTCCAGCCTGAGGATGTGTTCGGTCCGAGCGAAGTCATCGATCACGACGCCTTTGCATGGCGTGCGCGCGATTGGCGCGGCCGTCCCTGGGAAGAGACTGTCCTGATCGAGGCGCATGTCGGCACGTTCACGCCGGAAGGTACCTACCGCGCCATGATCGACAAGCTCGATCATCTCGTCGCAACCGGCATTACCGCGCTGGAATTGATGCCCCTGGCCGATTTCGCCGGCCGCCGCGGCTGGGGCTATGACGGTGTGCTGTGGTATGCGCCCGACAGCGCTTATGGCCGGCCCGAAGACCTGAAGACGCTGATCGATGAGGCGCATCTGCGCGGGCTGATGGTCTTCCTCGACGTCGTCTACAATCATTTCGGCCCCGAGGGAAATTATCTCGGCCGCTACGCGCCGGCCTTCTTCACGGATGCGCACACGCCCTGGGGCAGCGCGATCGATTTCCGCGTGCCGCAGGTGCGCGCCTTCGCGGTGGAGAACGCACTGTCCTGGCTCACCGACTATCGCTTCGATGGCCTCCGGCTCGATGCCGCCAACCATATCGTGGCGATCCCCGGCGAGGTATCGATGCTGCACGATCTCAGCGCTGCCGTTGGAGAGCTTTCGAAGGCGACAGGCCGACACATCCATCTCGTGCTGGAAAACGGCGACAATCGCGCCAGCCTGCTCGACGCGGCGCAGGAGCCCCCGAACGGGAAATATCGGGCGCAGTGGAACGACGATTATCATCACGCCTGGCACGTGATGCTGACCGGCGAACTCGCAGGTTACTACGCCGATTATCAAACGCCGCGGCTCGATCTCGCCCGCGCGCTGGCCTCCGGCTTCGTCTACCAGGGCGAGATTTCGGAGTTCTGGGGCAAGAAACCACGCGGCGAACCGAGCGGCGAGCTGCCGCCGGCGACCTTCGTCATTTTTTTGCAAAACCACGACCAGATCGGCAACCGCCCACTCGGCGATCGGCTCGAAAGCCTGGCATCGCCGCAGCAGATCGAAGCGGCGCTCGCCGTGACCCTGCTCGCACCGATGGTGCCGATGCTGTTCCAGGGCGAGGAATGGGGCTCGACTGTGCCGTTCCCGTTCTTCTGCGATTTCCAGGGCGGCCTTGTCGATGCCGTGCGCAAGGGGCGCCGGCAGGAGTATGGCTGGGCCTACGAGAGATACGGCGACGAGGTGCCGGATCCTCTCGATCCGGCCACGCCGCGATCGGCGGTGCTCGACTGGACCGGCCGCACGCAGCAGCAGACCGCGCGGCTCGCACTGGTGCGGGAGTTGCTCGCGCTTCGCCGCAAGGAAATCGTGCCCCGGCTGAAGGGCGCAAGCTTCGGCGACGCCGAGGCGGCCGACAACGGCCTGCTCACCGCGCACTGGCGCATGGGCGATGGTACCGAGCTGCGACTGACCGCCAATCTCTCGGATCACGAGATCGCATCAAGTGCCAACACAGCCGCGCCGATCTGGGGCGGAGAGACCGGCGGCCGGCTGCCGCCCTGGTCGGTCATCTGGCGTCTCGGAGAATAGCATGCCCTCCGCCATTCCGCTCGCGACATACCGGCTTCAACTCACCGCGGAGTTCGACTTCGACAAGGCTGCCGCGGTCGTTCCTTACCTGAAGACGCTCGGGATCACACATCTCTACGCCTCGCCGGTGATGAAAGCGCGCAAGGGCTCCACCCACGGCTACGACACCGTCGATCACGGCCAGTTCAATCCGGAACTCGGCGGCGAAGCCGGCTTCGCCCGGCTGAGCGAAGCGCTGGCCAAGCACGACATCGGCCTCATCATCGACTTCGTGCCCAATCATGTCGGGGTGCATTTTGCCGACAATCCCTGGTGGCTCGACGTGCTGGAATGGGGCCAGGCTTCGCCCCACGCGGTCTCCTTCGACATCGACTGGGACCTGCTGCCCTACCGCGCCCGCGGCGGCGTGCTGCTGCCGATCCTGGGTGCATTCTATGGCGAGGCGCTGGAGCGCGGCGACATCGAGATCCGCTACGATCCCGATGAGGGAAGCTTTTCAGCCTGGTATTTCGAGCATCGCCTGCCGATCGCGCCGGAGCGCTATGGCGAGATGCTGCGCATGATCGTGAAGGAAGCGGACGCCTCCGAGACGGACGCGGGCAAACGCCTGCTCTCACTCGTAGGGCGCTATACCGGATTGCGTCGTCCCACCCGCAAGGAAGCCCCTGCGTTCAAGACCGAACTCAGGGAAATCCCCGGTGCCGCCGAAATCATCGCCCGCGGCCTTGGCGCCTATCGCGCTGCCCCGGATCGTCCTGCGCAGACGCTGGCGCTGCATCATCTGCTCGAGCGTCAACATTACAAGCTCGGCCACTGGCGGCTCGCCTCCAGCGATATCAACTACCGCCGCTTCTTCGACGTCAACGGGCTCGCCGGCCTGCGCGTCGAGGACGCGAGCACCTTCGCCGCCACGCACCGGCTGGTGAAACAACTCGTCGCCAGCGACAGGCTGCAGGGCATCCGGCTCGATCACGTCGACGGCCTGCGCGACCCCGCGCAATATTGCCAGCGGCTGCGCCGGCTGGTGCGCGATGCGCAAGGCAACACAAAGCCGTTCTACACCGTGATCGAGAAGATCCTGTGCGAGCACGAACGCCTGCCGCACTTCGCCGGCGTTCAGGGCACCACCGGCTACGAGTGGATGAACGTCATCACGCAACTGCTCGTCGATCCAAAGGGGCTGGAGCCGCTGGACGAGACCTGGCGGCAGATCAGCAACCGACCGCCGCAGCTTGCGCCTTACGTGAAGGACGCCAAGCGGCGCGTGCTGGAAACCCTGCTCACCAGCGAATTCACCGTGCTGACTCGCCTGCTCGCGCGAATTGCCAACGGGCATTACTCGACCCGCGATTTCTCCGCGGACAGTCTGCGGCAGGCGCTCGAGCTCTATGTGCTGCACTTCCCGGTGTATCGCACCTACCTGACCAACAGCGCCCCTACGGAAGCCGATCGCAAGCTGATCGACGACACCATTGCACGGGCACGAGCGGAATGGTTCGCCGCGGATGAAGGCATCTTCGACTTCCTGCGCGATGCCCTGACCATGGACCTGCTCAAGCCCGGCCGCCCCCCGCATAGCGCCCCGCGCGTGCGCCGCTTCGCGCTGAAGGTGCAGCAATTCACCGGGCCGATGATGGCGAAGTCGCTGGAGGACACCGCGTTCTATCAATTCCACCGGCTGCTCGCGCTCAACGAGGTCGGCGGTGATCCCGCCAGCTCCGGTCTCACGATCTCCGCGTTCCACGAGACCATGCAGGCCCGCGCCAGGGAATGGCCGATGGGAATGACGGCGACCGCCACGCATGACACCAAGCGCGGCGAGGACGCCCGCGCCCGTATCGCCGCACTCAGCGAGATTCCCGGCGATTGGACCAGCGCGGTTTCCCGCTGGAAGGTGCTAAACGCGCCGCACCTTGTGCTCGACGGCAACTACCGCGCGCCGTCGGCGACGTTCGAATACATGCTCTACCAGACCCTGCTCGGCGCCTGGCCGCTGCAGGGGCCGGTCGATGCCGGCTTCGTCGATCGCATCCGGGCCTATGCGCTGAAGGCCGCGCGCGAGGGCAAGGAAGAGACCAGCTGGCTCAACCCGCATAAAGCCTATGAGAACGGCATCAACAGCTTCATCGAGAAGATCCTCGATCCCGCACTATCCGGCGAATTCCTGGAGTCACTGCAAACGCTGGCCCGGCGCGTTGCGCTGCTGGGCGCGCTGAACGGTTTGAGCCAGCTCACCCTCAAGGCTACGCTGCCCGGCGTGCCGGATTTCTATCAGGGCACCGAGTTCTGGGATTTGTCTCTTGTCGACCCCGACAACCGTCGCCCGGTCGACTTTGCTGCGCGGCATGCGGCGCTGGTCACATTGGACGATCCCGATTGGCGCGGCCTAACCAAGAGCTGGTCCGACGGCCTGGTCAAGCTGGCCTGGACACGACGTCTGCTCAAGATGCGCAACGAGCTCCCCGACGTCTTCGCGGAAGGCGACTATCAGCCGCTGGAGGTGCGCGGCGTACATGCCGACCATGTCATCGCATTCGCCCGCCGCCATGGCCGCGCTGCGGCGATCGTCGTGGTCGGGCGCCAGTTTGCGCCGTTCACCCAAGCCGGGCGAGAATGGCCCGCGCTGGATGGCTTTGACGCGACCCTTGATATCACAGGTTATGCCGTCACCGGCCATGAAAGCCATGAACTGCCGGTGAGGCAGGCCTTCCGTGATTTTCCCGCTGCCGTCATCGAGGCTCGCACCGCAACCGCCATCAGGCCCTCGCGGCCGCGCGCGCGCGGCTGAAGCTACTTTCCCCCGTCCTTGGTCAGCAGCAACTGTCCGCGCTTCCGGATCGCAGCCTGCGCCATCTCGGCGAAGCGCTGCAACAGCCAAGGCAGCACCACCTCGACCCGGACTTGATCTTCCCCGACGTCAACTTGACCGCTCGCGATCTGCCCGAGCGCGCGGATGCGGAAATTCATGCTGTCGCCGGTCCAGCGCTCTTCCTCGACCTGCATCACGGGAAGGCTGGCTGCGGCGCGACCGAGCCCGGTCTTGAGCCGGCGGACCGCCTCCTCGCGGCCGAGACGATGTGGAATTGAAACAACAAGCGGTGCTGACATGGTCCTGCCCTACAGTGACGGATACTTACATAGTCATGCCGGCGGCGCGTCGAATGGTTCCATGCAAGTTGATCCGCCGGCCGTGTTTCAAAGATGGAACTTTAAAACCTGCGGCAAGTTGCCCTCGTACAACGGGACAGGTTTGCAACGACCCTTTTGAGGAAGGGCTGGAGGAGTTTCGCATGTCTATCGGTACGATCATCCTGATCATTCTCGTCATCGCCTTGCTTGGCGGTTTCAGCGGCATCGGCGGCGGACCATTCTATGGCACCGGCTATTACGGCGGCGGCGGCCTCGGGCTCGTCATCATCATCCTGCTGATCCTGCTGCTGATGGGACGAATCTAGCAAGCACGACCGCTTCGACTTGTAGGTGGGCCAGCGCGCTTTGCGCCGCGCCCACCTCTTCGTCGTTATGGAACGATCGTGGGCACGCTTCGCTCTGGCCGACACATCCACGGACGCCGTATCGGGAGTCCAACTTATTTCTGTCTCACCGCAAGCTTCTTGATCGCCGCCTTGATCGAGGCGGCCCCATCGTCATAGCCCTCCCATGCCTTTGACCGCGGCAGCAGGCTCGGCACGGTTCGCAGCGTATATCGCGTCGGATCGAGATCGCTCTTCACCTGCGCCCAGGTCACCGGCATTGAGACAGTGGCCCCTGCGCGGGCCCGCGGCGACAGCGGCGCTACCGCCGTCGACATCCGGTCGTTGCGGAGATAGTCGAGAAAGATCTTACCCTCGCGCAGCTTCTTCGACATGTTGAGCAGATAGCGCTCCGGATCGTCGTCGGCCATCCACTGGCAGACGCCCTGGGCGAAGGCCTTGGCTTCCTTCCAGCTCACCTTGTCGCGCGCGCCGTGAAGCAGCGGCACCACCACATGCAGGCCCTTGCCGCCCGTCGTCTTGCAGAAGCTCTCCATGCCGAGCCCGACGAGCCGCTGGCGCATGTCCTTGGCGGCCTCGACCACATCGGCGAACCCGACATCCGGCGCCGGATCGAGATCGAACACCAGCCGGCCCGGCGTATCGTAGGCATCGGGCGCACAATTCCAGGGATGCAGCTCGACGCCGCCGATCTGCGCGACGGCGGCCAGCCCTTCGACGCGATCGATCTGCAGATACGGTTTGCGATCGCCGGAGACTTTGGCGAGTTCGAGCAGGTTCGAAGTGCCCTGCATGGCATGACGCTGGAAGAACGTCTCGCCGCCGATGCCATCGGGCGCTCGCACGATGGAGCACGGACGCCCCTTCAGGTGTTCGATCATCCAGCTCCCGACCGCCTCGAAATAGCGCGCGAGATCCAGCTTGGTCACGCCCCCGCCGTCACCGCCGTCCGGCCACAGCTCCTTATCCGGCTTGGAGATGATGACGCCCATCACCTCGGCCGTGCCGGAGTCCTTCGATCGTTTCGCCGTCTTTGCCACGCGCTTGCCGGCTCTGGGCTTGGCGAGTTCGGTATCGACGGGTGTCTCGGCCTCGACCTCCTCGGCCGGCTTGTCCTGCCGCAAGCCCTTGAACGCGGCCTGGCGGATATTGCCGTCGGCGGTGAAGCCGGCGAACTCGATTTCAGCGACGAGCTCCGGCTTCAGCCAGTGCACCTCTTTGGCTTTCTTCGGCGCGTACTTGCCGCCGAAAGGACTTTCCTTGGCCGCTACCGCCTTCAGCGACGGCAGGAGGCGCTTGACCTTGTCGGCGCCGAAGCCGGTGCCAACCATGCCGACGAAGGCGAGATGATCGCCACGCTGCACACCGGCCATCAACGATCGGAATTTGCCGTTGGTCGTCTTGTAGCCACCGATTACGACCTCATGGCCCGCGCGGCATTTCGATTTCACCCAGCTCTCCGACCGGCCGGAACCATAGGGCGCGTCCAACTTCTTCGAGACGACGCCTTCCAACTCGAGCTTGCAGGCCGATTGCAGCACCGCATCGCCGCCGCTCTCGAAATGCTCGACATAGCGGATCTGGCTCGATTTCCGTTTTCGCTTGTCCAGCAGCTTCTGCAGCTGAGCCTTTCGCTCGGCAAGCGGCAGCCGCCGGTAATCCTGCCCCTCGGCAAACAGAAGGTCGAACGCAAAGAAGATCAGGTCGTCAGTCTTGCCATCGGACAACGCAGCCTGGAGCGAGGAGAAGTTCGGAGCGCCATTGTGGTCGAGTGCGACGATCTCGCCGTCGATCACCACGTCCGGCAGCGCGGCTGCCTCCTCAGCGATCGAGCCGAACTTCCCGGTCCAGTCGAGACCCTTGCGCGTCTTCAGCGTCGCCTTGCCACCCTCGACCCGAAGCTGCACACGATAGCCGTCGAACTTGATCTCGTGGCACCAGCCCTCGCCGGCCGGCGGCCGCTCGACCAGCGTACAGAGCTGCGGCGGCACGAAGTCCGGCATCTCCGAGACCTTCTTGGCATTCGTCGCCGTCGAGGCCTTCTTCTTCGCAGCCTTGGTCTTGACGATCTTGCTTCCCTTCAATGCCTTGCGCGGCGCCGGCTTGACCGTTTGCCCCTTCGTTTCCTCGGGCCGGTTGGATTGCCAGACCGCATCGGCCTTGGTCTTGGCGCCCTTGGCCAGCATGAACGGCTTTGGCGCGCGCCCCTTGCCCTCGGCGATCTGCTCCATGGCCCGGCCGGAGGCGACGGACTTGTCCTCATCGAGAATGTCGTTCTTGGCACCTTCGCGGACAAATTCGTCGCGGTGCTTGATCAGGAGCCAGTTGGTGCGCTTGCCGCCGGTGCGGTCGTTGCGCATGCGGACCAAGACCCAGCTGCCGTGCAGCTTGTCCCCGTGCAGGGTGAACTTCAGATCGCCCTTCCTGAAGCCGCGTTCGGGGTCTTCCGACTCCCAGGTGCCGCGATCCCACAGCATCACCGTGCCGCCACCGTACTGCCCTTCCGGAATCGTGCCTTCGAAATCGCCATAGTCGAGCGGATGGTCTTCCACCTCGACCGCCAGCCGCTTGTCGTGCGGATCGAGCGAGGGACCCTTGGTCACCGCCCAGGACTTGAACACGCCGTCGAATTCAAGCCTGAGATCGTAATGCAGCCGGGTGGCATCATGCTTCTGGATCACGAAACGGCGTTGCTTCGAGGGCGTCACTGCCGTCTTGCCAGACGGCTCCGGGGTCTTCCCGAAGTCACGCTTCTTTCGATAGGTTGAAAGTTTCTGCAGCACGGCCAGTCCCGCTTTCGTTCGAGAATTCAAGCCTATCACGGCCCAGATCGCATCCGGAACCAAAACCCTACGGGGCGGTTGGGGTTCCAAATTGCCTCGAAAACACCGGAGAATGGAATGGCACCGCGCGCCTACTGGAAGGGAACGTTGAGGCTGTCGCTGGTCAGTTGCCCGGTCGCGCTCTATCCGGCGACCACCTCGGCCGAGAAGACGCGGTTTCACATGATCAACCGCGAGACCGGCAACCGGCTCAAGCAGCAGATGATTGATTCCGAGACCGGCGACGTCGTCGAAAGCGACCAGAAAGGCCGCGGCTACGAATTGCGGAAGGGCAAATATGTCGAGATCGAGCCGGAGGAGCTCGAGGCGGTGCAGATCGAGAGCAACCATACCATCGACATCGAGAGCTTCGTGCCGAGCGAGGAGATCGACGAGCGTTATCTCAACCACCCCTATTACATCGCGCCCGACGGCAAGGCCGCGGTTGATGCGTTTGCAGTGATCCGCGACGCCATGAAGGACCAGGATCGTGTAGCGCTTGCCAAGATTGTGCTCACCAACCGCGAGCACATCATCGCGATCAAACCGCTCGGCAAGGGACTGCTGGGCACCACGCTGCGCTTCCCCTACGAGCTGCGCGACGAGGACGAGTTCTTCGACGACATCAAGAGCCCGAAAATCACCAAGGACATGGTCGATCTCGCCGGCCACATCCTTCACACCAAGGCGGCTCATTTCGATCCCGGCAAGTTCAAGGACGAATATGAAACCGCGCTGAAGGCGCTGGTGAAGCGCAAGGCCAGCGGCAAGACAATCGAGCTGCCGGAGCCAGGGGAGCGGCCGAGCAATGTCGTCAACCTGATGGATGCGCTGAAGCAGAGCCTGAAGGGACGCGGCGGCAAGAAGACATCGGCGAAGCCCCACCCGCGCCGCGGAACGGGGCGGCGGCAGGCCGCGAAGAAGTCGACTCGTTCAACGGTGCGGCATCGCAAGGCAGGCTAGCTCGTCATTCCGGGGCGATGCGGCGCATCGAGCCCGGAATCCATCATGCCAAGCGTGACGAGTGGAGAAATGGATTCCGGGCCCGCGCCAAGGGGCGCGTCCCGGACTGACATAAGGGGCTAATCCCCGGCCTTCAACCGATACCCGATCCCTGTCTCTGTCAGCACGAATTGCGGCCGTTCCGGATCGGCTTCGATCTTCTGTCGCAGCTGGCGGACATAGACGCGCAAATATTGCGCGTCGGTCAATTCGTCCCAGAGCTCCTTCAGCAAGAAGCGATGCGTGAGCACCTTGCCGGCGTGCTGCACCAACACGCGCAGCAGGTCGTATTCCTTGGGTGATAATTTCACATCGCGCTCGCCGACCTTGACGATGCGGCGGACGAGATCGACCGAGAGATCGCCGGTGCGAAACACCGGCCGCTCGCCCTGGATCTGGAGCTGGTGCCGGAGCGCGGCGCGCAAGCGCGCCAGGAGCTCTTCCATGCCGAACGGCTTGGTCAGATAATCGTCGGCGCCGAGATCGAGCGCCTGCACCTTGCCCGCTTCGTCGCCGCGGCTCGACAGCACTACGATCGGCACGGCTTCGTTGCGAGCGCGAATGGTGCGCAGCAACTCGTGTCCCTGCACGTCAGGCAGGCCGAGATCGAGGATGATCAGCGCCGGCTCCTCGACCAGCTTCTCCAGCGCCATCTTGCCATTCGACGCTTCGAGGATTTCATAGCCCTGCGTCGTCAGCCCCATCCGCAGCAACTTCCGGATCGGCGGCTCGTCGTCGATGACCAAGACCTTGATCGGAGCAGCACTCATGCGGCGGTATCCAATGCGCGGCTGTCTGCCGGGATGGGAAGACGGATGGTGATGACGGCGCCAGTGCGGTCCCGACGGTTGGCGGCCGAGATCGTGCCGCGCATCGCCTCGACGAAGCCGCGGGAGATGGCGAGCCCGAGCCCCGTGCCGGGACGGACGTGATCGCCCTTCTGTACGCGGTAAAATTTGTCGAACACGCTCTCGAGTTCGTCAGCCGGGATGCCGGCGCCTTCGTCGGCGACATCCAGCACGACCTGATCGCGCTCGCGCCTGCTCCTGATCGAGACCGTGGTGTCCGGCGGCGAGTACTTTGCCGCATTGTCCAGCAAGTTGAACAGCACCTGCTCGAACAGGACGGCATCGAGCTGAAGCATCGGCAGATCGGCCGCGAGCACTAGCTCCACCTTGTGGGCGGTGAGGATCTTGCTGGCACGCCGCAGCGCGCTGCCCACGATCTCGCCGAGATCGTGCAGCGCCGTGTTGGGCACGATCGCTCCGGATTCGAGCTTGGTCATGTCGAGCAGATTGGCGATGAAGCGGTTGAGCCGTTCAGACTCGTCGATCACGGTCGCGAGCAGATCGCGCTTCTCGGTGTCGGAGAGCGCCCCGGCGAGATCGCGCATCGTCGAGGCCGCCCCCAGCACGGAGGCGAGCGGCGTCTTCAAATCGTGCGAAATCGAGGTCAACAGCGCCGAGCGCAAGCGCTCGGATTCGACCGTGCGCTTGACACGGTCCATGTCTTCGACCAGCAGCACGCGCTCGATTGCCAGCGCGCCCTGGTCGACCAGCGCATCCAGCAGCCGGCGCTGATCCGGCGTCAGCAGCGGCCCGGTGCGATCGTTGTCGATGCCGATCACGCCGATCGGGCCGCGGCCGGTCCGCATCGGCAGGAACAGGCGTTTGGCGCCGGGCAGCGTGTCCGAGCCACGGCCGGCAGGGCGGTCGTTGCTCCAGGCCCAATTGGCCGCGGCAAGGTCGGCCTGGTCGAGATCGTCTTCGGGCGGGTAGCCGGACTTCACCGTCAGAAGGCCTTCTTCCGGCAGCAGCAGCACCACCCGGACCTTCAGCATCAAGGCGATCTGGTAGGCGCTCGCCCACAGCACGTCGTCGAGCGTCGCGGTGCCGGCGAGCTTGCGGCTGAACGCGTAGAGCTGCTCGCTCATTCTGATCCGGCCGATGGCGGCGTCGGCCTGGGTGCGGACGCGCGCGGCGACATTGGACACCACGAATGCGATCAGCATGAAGAAAAAGAACGCCGCAACGTTGGTCGGATCGGTGATGGTGAAGGTGTAGACCGGCGGCAGGAAGAAGAAATTATACGCCAGCGACGCCGCAAGGCTCGCCAGCAGCGACGGCAACAGCCCATAGCGGACAGCCACGGCAACCACCGCGGTCAGGAACATGAGATCGACGTTCTCAATGCCGAAATACGGTTTGATTGCCACCGCCGCGGCAAGGCCCAACGCGGTGATCCCGAGTGCCTTGAGGTAAGGTATCGCGTCGAATGGCTCGGACCGTGCAGCGGTCTGTACCGCCGTCTTCGGCGCCGGCTCGCTCGTCAGCTCGTCACCCGGAATGACGTGAACGCTGATGTTGCCGGCCCGACGCACCAGGTCGTGCACGACCGAGCCCCGCGTCATCTCGAACCAGCGCGAGCGCGTAGACTTGCCGATCACGATCTGGGTGACGTTGTTGCCTTGAGCGAAACTCACGACGTCGTCGGCAATGCGGCGGCCGACCGCGGGAATGGTCAGCGCCTCACCGCCAAGCGATTCCGCGAGCCGCAGCGTATCGGCCAGCCGGTCGCGCTGCTCGTCAGACAATTGCAGGGATCGCCGCGTTTCGATCGACACCGCGGTGAACGGCGCATGCAGCCGGTCGGCCAGCCGCTTGGTGTAGCGTACGAGCCCGGCCGCGCGCGGATCCTCGCTGACGCAGACAAGGATGCGCTCGCCGGCGGCCCAGGGCCCGGCAATGGCATTGGCCTGCATGTGGGTGAGCAGTTGCTCGTCGACCCGCTCGGCAGTGCGCCGCAAAGCGAGCTCGCGCAGCGCGGTCAGATTGCCCGGCGAAAAATAGTGCTCAAGCGCCCGCTCGGCCTGCCTGGAAACATAGACCTTGCCCTCCTTCAGGCGCTGAATGAGATCGTCGGGCGTGAGGTCGATCAGCTCGATCGCGTCGGCGCGGTCGAACACGGAGTCGGGCACCGTCTCGCGCACCCGGACATGGGTGATCTGGGCGACGACGTCGTTCAGGCTCTCGATGTGCTGGATGTTGACGGCGGTATAGACGTCGATGCCGTGGGACAGCAGTTCCTCGACGTCGAGATAGCGCTTCGGATGGCGGCTGCCGGCCGCGTTGGTGTGGGCGAGCTCGTCGACCAGAGCAATCTGTGGTCGGCGCGCGATCACCGCGTCGAGGTCCATCTCCTCGATTATCTGCCCGCGATAGTCGAGCCGCTTGCGAGGGATCACCTCGAGGTCGCGAACCAGCGCCTCGGTCTCGGCGCGGCCATGAGTCTCGACGAATCCGACCACGACATCGACCCCGGCCTTTCGCTTGGCGTGGGCGCTCTGCAGCATCTCGTAGGTCTTGCCGACACCGGGCGCAGCGCCGACGAAGATCTTCAGCTTGCCGCTCGCACCCTCCTCCCGGCGCGCTGCTTCCAGCAGCGCCTCCGGCGACGGACGTTGTTCGGGATCGCGGCGTTCTCGGACCATCAAGGCAATATAATCATCCTGCTGCCGCGAGCCTAGACCGCTACTTCGCCGAGGCGCGGTCGAGTGCGAGATTCAACGCCAATACGTTAACCCGAGGTTCGCCCAACAGGCCGAGCAAACGGCCCTGGACGTTGGAGGCCACAAGCTGCTTCACCGCGTCCTCCGGCATATTCCGTGCCTTCGCAACGCGCGCGATCTGGAATTGCGCGGCCTCCGGGGAGATGTCCGGGTCGAGTCCGCTGGCCGAGGTGGTGACCAGGTCAACCGGCACGGCGGCATTCGGGCTCTCGCCCCTCAGCTTGTTCACATCCTCCTTGAGCCGGTCGGCCAGCGCCTTGCTGGTCGGGCCGAGGTTGGAGCCGCCCGAGTTCGCGGCGTTGTAGGGCGCCGAAACCGTCTTGGTCGAATCGTTCGGGTCGGGCGCGAGCGTCGCCGAGGGACGCCCGTGGAAGTATCTGTCGTCCTTGAACTCCTGCCCGATCAGGGCGGAGCCGATCACCTTGCCGTCGCGCTCGATCAGGCTGCCCTGCGCCTGGGCGGGAAACAGCGCGCCGGCGATGCCGGTCATCGCGAGGGGATAAGCCAGTCCCGTGATGGCGGTGAGGACCAGCAACAGGACGATGGCGGGGCGGATTTCTCTGAGCATGTTAGGTCTCCAATGTCTTTCGTCACTGCGAGGAGCGAAGCGACGAGGCAATCCAGGCTGTCAGCCGTGGAACTATTTCTGGATTGCTTCGCTTCGCTCGCAATGAAGGGTCAGGCCAAGTGCAGGGCGACGACGACGAGGTCGATCGCCTTGATGCCTATGAAGGGAATGACGATGCCGCCGAGCCCGTAGATCAGGAGGTTGCGGCGAAGCAGCGCGCCGGCACCGACCGCACGGTAGGCGACGCCTTTCAAGGCAAGCGGGATCAGCCCGATGATCACAAGCGCGTTGAAGATGATCGCCGAGAGAATGGCGCTCTGCGGGCTCGACAGGTTCATTACGTTGAGGACGCCGAGCTGGGGGTAGAACGCCAGAAACATCGCCGGGATGATTGCAAAGTACTTCGCGACGTCGTTGGCGATCGAGAACGTGGTGAGCGCGCCGCGCGTCATCAGCAGCTGCTTGCCGATCTCGACCACCTCGATCAGCTTGGTCGGATTGGAATCGAGGTCGACCATGTTGCCGGCCTCACGGGCTGCCTGGGTGCCGGTGTTCATGGCAACACCCACGTCGGCCTGCGCCAGCGCCGGGGCGTCGTTGGTGCCGTCGCCGCACATGGCGACAAGCTTGCCCTTGGCCTGCTCGTCGCGGATCAGCTTGAGCTTGTCCTCAGGTGTCGCCTGCGCCAGGAAATCATCGACGCCGGCTTCAGCCGCAATCGCGGCGGCCGTCATCGGATTGTCGCCGGTGATCATGATGGTGCGGATTCCCATGCGGCGCAGCTCGGCGAAGCGCTCGCGGATGCCGCCCTTGACGATATCCTTGAGCTGGATGACGCCGAGCAGCTTGCCGTCCCTGGCGACCGCCAGCGGCGTGCCGCCGGCTTTCGAGATATCGTCGGCAATGGCCTGGATCTCGCGTCCGAGGTCCGACAAAGCCGTAGGCTGAATCGCCCGCGCCGCATTGCCGGAAGCGACTGCCAGCGGCGCGCCGCCGCCGACATAGTTCAGCATCGCATCGACCGCGCCCTTGCGCACCGACGAGCCGCCGGCATCGACGCCGCTCATGCGGGTCTGCGCCGTGAACGGGATGAAGGTGGCGCCGAGTTCCGCCATGTCGCGACCGCGGATGCCGTATTTCTCCTTTGCCAGCACCACGATGGAACGGCCCTCCGGCGTCTCGTCGGCGAGCGAGGCGAGCTGGGCTGCGTCGGCGAGCTCCTGCTCGGTCACGCCACGCAGGGGACGGAATGCGGTCGCCTGACGGTTGCCGAGCGTAATGGTGCCGGTCTTGTCCAGCAGCAACGTGTCGACGTCGCCGGCGGCCTCGACCGCACGGCCCGACATCGCCAGCACGTTGAAGCGAACCAGACGATCCATGCCGGCGATGCCGATAGCCGACAACAGGGCGCCGATCGTGGTCGGGATCAAGGTCACGAACAGCGCGACCAGCACGACCACCGAGATCGAGCCGCCGGCGTAGGCGGCGTAGCTCGGAATGGTGACGGTGGCGAACACGAAGATGATGGTGAGGCCCGCGAGCAGGATGTTGAGCGCGATCTCGTTCGGCGTCCTCTGCCGCTCGGCGCCCTCGACCAACTTGATCATGCGGTCGATGAAGGTCGAGCCCTGGGCTGCCGTGATGCGGACCCGGATCCAGTCGGACAACACTTGCGTGCCGCCGGTCACCGCGGAACGATCGCCGCCGGACTCGCGGATGACGGGCGCGGACTCGCCGGTGATGGCGGCCTCGTTCACCGAGGCAACACCTTCGATCACCTCGCCGTCGGAGGGAATGGTGTCGCCGGCCTGGACCAGCACGAGGTCGCCGACCTTGAGGCTCGTGCCCGGCACCAGCTTGAAGGCCAGGTCTGCGCCGGTCAGGAGCTTGGCCTGGCTCTCGGTGCGGGTCTTGCGCAAGGATTCGGCCTGCGCCTTGCCGCGGCCTTCGGCGACCGCTTCGGCGAAGTTTGCGAACAGCACGGTGAACCAGAGCCAGACGATGATCTGGAAGGTGAAGCCGAGGCCAGCGCCGCCGGTGACAATCTCGCGCAGGAAAATCACCGTGGTCAGCGCGGCCACGACCTCGACCACGAACATCACGGGGTTCTTGATCATCATCCGCGGATCGAGCTTGGTGAAGGAGGCGCGGATCGCGGGCATCACGATCCTGGGATCGAGCATTGCCGAGACGGCAGCACGTTTTTGCAGTTTCGTCTTATCCATGGAGGTCACTCCAGACTCTCAGAAGAGGTTGCCGGCGTTCATCGCCAGGTGTTCGACGATCGGGCCGAGCGCGAGCGCCGGAAAGAAGGTCAGGCCGCCCATGATCAGGATGACGCCGACGACGAGGCCGACGAACAGCCCACCCGTGGTCGGAAACGTGCCGGTGGACGGCGGGATCGACTTCTTCTCCGCCAGCGAGCCCGCGATCGCCATGGCCGGGACGATCATGAAGAAGCGACCGACGAACATCGAGGCTGCGAGCGTCAGGTTATAGAAGATGGTGTTGCCGGTGAGGCCAGCAAAGGCCGAGCCGTTGTTGCCGGTTGCCGAGGTGAAGGCATAGAGCACCTCGGTGAAGCCATGCGGTCCGGCGTTCGCCATTGACGCGACGGCCGCCGGATAGACCACGCCGACGGCGGTCCAGCCAAGGATCATGAGCGGCAGCACCAGGATGGCCAGCATCGCCATCTTGACCTCGCGGGCCTCGATCTTCTTGCCGACATATTCCGGAGTGCGGCCGACCATCAATCCGGCAACGAAGATCGCGAGGATGACGAACAGCAGCATGCCGTACATGCCCGCACCGACGCCGCCGACGATGATCTCGCCGAGCTCCATGTTGATCAGCGGGATCATGCCGCCGAGCGCGGTGAAGCTGTCATGCATGGCGTTGACGGCACCACACGAGGCCGCCGTCGTGACGACCGCGAAGAGCGAGGACGCGACGATGCCGAAGCGGACCTCTTTGCCCTCCATGTTGCCGCCGGCGAGGCCCAGCGCGTGAAGCGTCGCGGTGCCATTCGCTTCCGCCCAATAGGTGACGGCAACGCCTGCGACGAACAGCACGCCCATCACGGACAGGATCGCCCAGCCTTGGCGCTGGTTGCCGACCATGCGGCCGAACACGTTGGTGAGCGCGGCGCCGAGCGTGAAGATCGAGAGCATCTGCACAAAGTTCGACAGCGCGGTCGGGTTTTCGAAGGGGTGCGCCGCGTTGGCGTTGAAGAAGCCGCCGCCATTGGTGCCGAGCATCTTGATCGCGACCTGGGACGCGACAGGGCCGACCGCGATGGTCTGCCTGGCGCCTTCGAGCGTGGTCGCCTCGACATAGGGGCCGAGCGTCTGCGGCATGCCCTGCCAGACCAGGAACAGCGTGTAGACCACGCAGATCGGCAGCAGCACGTAGAGCGTGCAGCGGGTGACATCGACCCAGAAATTGCCGACCGTGCGCATCGAGGCGCGCGAGAAGCCGCGGATCAAGGCCATCGCCAGCGCGATGCCGGTCGCCGCTGACAGGAAGTTCTGGTGCGTCAGGCCGAGCATTTGCACCAGATAGGACAGCGTGCTCTCGCCGCCGTAGTTCTGCCAGTTGGTGTTGGTGATGAAAGAGACGGCGGTATTGAAGGACAGATCCTCGGCGACCGCGCCCTGGCCCGCCGGATTGAACGGCAACACAGCCTGAAGGCGCATCACCCCGTAAATGACGAGGAAGCCGCCGACATGGAACAACAGCATGGCGACCGTGTAGGTCAGCCAATGCTGCTCGCGCTTCTCGTCGACGCCGGAAATCCAGTAGATGCCGGCCTCGATCGGGCGCAGCACGGGCGACAGGAACGTCCGTTCGCCGCCGAACACCCGCGTCATGTACCAGCCGAGCGGCTTCGTGAGCGCCACGATGATGATGCAGAAGAGAATGATCTGGAGCCAACCGATCACAGTCATGGATTCAACCCTTCAATCCTTGTGTCCGTCGCAGCAGCGGCAGGAGCACCGTCAGCAGGCAGGCGACGAGCACGGCGTCCGCCAGCAGCAATTCGACAATCAGCAGCACGGGGTCAGAACCGCTCGGGCCGCAGCAGCGCATAGGTGAGGTAGGCCAGCAGGCCGAACGAGACGGCGCCGGCGAGCGCATAATCGAAGATCATGGCTTGCTCCGTCACAGCCGTTCGCAGGTATAGGTGTAGCCGATCGCAAGGGCGAAAAAGGCGAAGCCCAGCGCCAGCATGAGAAGGTCCATCATGGGAATACTCCACGTTGCGCCATCGGATCCGGCGCAACTTTCTCTCGGCGACCCGGCAGCTCGCGATGGAAATGGAACGCATTTCCGCGGGCAACAGCCGGGACTTTGACCGTGCTGAAGTGCCATCCCGGACATAGGTTTTCGAGATGAGGGCTATGGCGAAGATATAGGAATCTCATAAAGGCCGGCGGCGGTCGCGAGGCAACCGCGCCGTTGTCCCGGACAAGCGAGGCGCCGATCCGGGTCGATGGTGGAGAATGGCGTACCGCCTCTGCCACTTCTCCGCTTATGAGATCCCTATATTTCCGCCCTCTTCCCCATCTCGTTTTCCAATGTCCATTTGGCCATCTTGAAGCCGCCGGCCGACTGACCGACGCCAACTCCCAGGAGGCCTGACATGACCGCCGCTCTCCGACACTTCAACCCACCTTCCCTCGGCCAGCAGCTTCACGATGCGGCTGCAATGACGCGGCCATTGATGCTCGACATCATCGCCCATGCCTGCCGGCGCGTCTCTTCGCGCGGCGGAGGCGAACACACAGCACGCATCTTGCGCCTGATCGACGTTGAGGCTTGGGCCGATGCGGCCCTGGCGCTGATTGAGCTCGAGCTGCCGCTATGGCAGGTCCGCCGCATCGCCTATGACGAGGGTGAGTGGCATTGCGCACTCTCGCGCGAGCGCGAGCTGCCGGACTGGCTGGACGCCGCTGTCGAGGCGCGCCACGTTGACCTCGCGCTGGCTCTGCTGTCGGCCTTCCTCGAGGTCGGGGCACTTGCTGCAGACGTGCCTCGGCCGAGCGTTCCCACGGTGCGGCCTGCTCCGAACCCGCTCTACGAGCCCGTCGGCTGCGAAAATTTCAGTTGAGCCAGCGGGAGATTCGCATCTTGCCGCGATCGTCGGACATATCCCCCGCCTTAAGCCCGTCACGGGTGATTGCGCGCTTTGCCGCCCGCGTCGTACTCCTCTCCGGGTTTGCCGCGTTCGGCAGCATTGGCTTTGGACGGAGCCTCAGAGCCCTGCTTTGGATGTCCATCATCCTGTGTGCGGCTGTCGCCCTTATGCGGCGCGAGCCGCCATTCGGCGCCGCCCTCAACCATTGGGACGAATGCGTCGCGTTCGGCGCGCTGTTCGCGCTGGTTCATGTCGTCGACGACCTGACCTGAACGCCGGCTTTTATGACGCGCTTATGAGATCGCCGCGCAGCCTCACTCGAAATCCTATCTGCCTAAGACGATATTGATCGAACGGTTGCGGGACATGCGCCCGCCACCGCCGTCAATCGGAAGGACTACATCCGTGAAACTCGTCGAACCTCCCTCGTGCAACTCGCCTTCGACCATCGTCTTCATCGGCAGGAATCGCCGGGGACAATGGGTCGCTCAGGAACAGCACGGCCTCTATGGCGGCCTGTTCGTCAGCCGCGTCCAGGCCATCAAATACGCACTGTTCGAGAACGGCCACCACCCCGAAACCATCGTCGAGCTGCCGCGCGAGATCGAGCTCGACATGGGCAAAAATCCCGACAGCACCAGCGCACGCCGTGCCGCCTGAGCCGGCGCATACGGGCGAAAAGCCATGTTCACTCCTCCCGCTGCCTGGTTCACCGGTTTCATCCCGGACCTGCCGACTCCATTCGATGCGGCTGACGCGATCGATCTCAAGGCGTTCGCCGCACTGTGCGAACGACACGTCGCGGCCGGCGCTCCCGCCATCTTGGTCTGCGAGACGGCCGGCGAGGCGCCGACGCTCTCGGCGGCCGAGCAGGAACTGGTCATTCGCACCGCGGTCGACGTCGCCCGCGGCCGCGTGCGGATCATCGCGGGCGCGGTCTCCAATGCGACCAGCCACGCCATCGCCCTGGCGCGACGCGCGGAAGCAGCCGGCGCCGATGCCGTCATGTCGGTCGTGCCCGCCTACAACAGGCCGATGCAAGAGGGCATGCTCGCGCACTTCCGCGCCGTCGCCGGCGCGATCGGATTGCCCGTGATCCTGCACGACGTGCCCTCCCGCACGCTGCGCCCGCTGGCCGACGAGACGCTTTTGCGTCTGGTCGAATCCCGCCAATTCGTGGGCCTGAGTGACGGCGGCGGCGACATCACCCGCCCGATGCGCCTTGCCCGCCATCTGCCGGCCGGCTTTCGCTTTCTATCCGGCGACGACGTTACCGCCTTCGCCTACATCGCGGACGGCGGCGATGGCGCGATTTCGGAAGTCGCCAACATCGCGCCTGATCTCTGCCGCACGATCTTGTCGCAGGTCAGGCAAGGCCGGCTGCAATCGGCACGCTATCTGCACAAGCGCCTGATCCCGCTCATCACCTGCCTTTCCAGGGAAAGCCCGGCGGCTCTCAAGAGCGCCCTCGCCATGCTCGGCTTGATGCGGCCGGACACGCGGCTGCCGATCGTGCCGCTCAACGCCGCCGGCCGAGCGGAGATCGCCAGGGCGTTCGCTGCGATCGCCAACGAGGAACTGATCGATGGCGTCGGAGCCTGACTATGACATTCCTATACGGGGGCGCCGGCGCTCATCTCGCAATCCTACGCCGGGATCGTCATCCTACGAGACGGATTGGGACGGCTCTCGCCGCACCACAGACAAGGATTCCGAAGATGTCGATGCTCACCCACGGCCTTGAACGGCCTCTCGCCTGGGCAGAGCGCCCGATGCGAACCCCGACAGCGCGCAAGGCACAGCTCAAACGCCTCGCGCTCGGTGCGCTGACTTTGCTCTCGATGGGCAGCGTGCTCACCGCGCTCATTGCGCTGCGCACCGCAATCTATGTCTGGCGGCTCCACGCCTGACCCACCGCGGCAGACATCATGACCCTGCAGATGTGTGAGGAGGCCGCCATGGCAGCCATTGCTCTACAAGCCGTGCACCCCGCATCGAAATCACGAACTGGCGCGTCCGATGTCGGCGTGGCGACGGCGCTCAAGCCGCTCGATCCCGATGTCGTCAGCCCCGCCATTCCCGCTTTCTTCATCGGGCACAATTGCGCCGGCCTCTGGGTCGCCCGCGAGGCACAGGGCCGCGCCGGCGGTCTCTTCCTTTTCAAGAGTTCGGCGGTCGAATTCGCGCACCACCGCAGCGCGCCGGCCCGATGCGCACTGGTGTTTTCGGCGGAGACCTTCGAGCTTGACATCGAGAATCAGGGCAGTCCGCTGGTCGCGGTCGCGACACGATGGCTGGACGAGGTGAAGCGACATCTGGCCCGGCTCGCGAGCTAACAATATGATCGAACTCAAGATCGTCGTCCTGGTCGCATTGATGCGGGCGTTGCTGCTGGGCACGCGCGTCACCGCGCGGCCGGCCCCGGACGGCTAGCATGCGGCCCTTCAAGGGGACTCTTGAGCAGACGGTCACAATGACCATCCTGACCATGACGCTGAGCCTTATCTGGGGCGCGATCCTGACGCTCGTGATCACGCTCGTCGCACCCGGGCTCGGGGTCTAGCTCCTCCGCTCCGCCTCGATCAGCCGCGCCAATTCCGCCGCCGTGACCTCGATCGACCGGCCGCTGCGCTCGACGCGGGCCTGGATCAGCGCGCCCTGGAGCGCCGAGGTGCAGAGCACGGCCAGCGCTTCGGCGCGAGGTCTGGCAAAGCCGTCCGCGAGCAGCTTGTCGCGCAGGATCGACAATCGCGCCCCATAGGCTTTGCGACCGGCATCGGACACGGCGCGCTCGCGCGGTGCAAGCTCGAGCAACACGGTCGTGATCGGGCAGCCATTGCGAAAGCCGGAGCCCTGCATCCAGCCTGCCAGCAGTCTCGCGTGCGCACGCAGGAGGTCGGCGGTCGTGCTGCACTCCTCCGCGAGCTTGGCGACCGTCGTTGCGACGCGGCGGCCCGCCTCCTCCACCGCCGCCACCGCGATCGAGGATTTCCCGTCGGGGAAGTAATAGTAGAGCGAGCCCTTGGGCGCCCCGCTGACATCGACGATGTCGTTCAACCCGGTCCGGGCAAAACCCTGGCGGCGGAACAGCGTCACCGCGGCATTGATGATGGGCTGGCGGTGTTTTGGCACGGCCGGCATGGCGCTCTCCCGTCGCAGAAATTATATTGATTGGTCTACATCGACCTTCGACAGTCAAGCCGTAAGAATGACAGGGAGCGGCAGATGACGAACGGAGTGAGCTACCAGCTGAACGACGGCGTCGCCCAGATCGGGCTCGACGACGGCAAGGTCAATGTGATGTCGACCGCGATGCTCGCCGGGATCGGCTCAGCATTCGACAGGGCCGAAAGGGAGGCCGAGATCGTGGTGCTGCGCTCGGCGCGGCCCGGCATCTTCTCTGCCGGCTTCGACCTGAAGGTGTTCGCGTCCGGCGATGCCGCCAGCAGCCTAGACATGGTCCGGGCCGGCGCCGAGCTCGCGCTGCGGCTGATGGCGTTTCCACATCCGACCATCGGCGTGATGGAGGGTCACGCCTTTCCGATGGGAACGTTCCTGCTGCTCGCCTGCGACCTCAGGCTGGGCGCGCGCGGGCCGCATCGCATGGGGTTGAACGAGGTCGCGATCGGTATCGCGCCGCCGAGCTTTGCCATCGAGCTCGCGCGCAGCCGCGTGCATCCCGCCTGGCTCAGCCGCACCGCCACGCTCGGCGAAATGTTCGAACCCGAGGAGGCGTTGACCGCCGGCTTCCTCGATCGCGTGGTTGCACAGGAAGCCATCGACGGCACCCTTGCGGAGACCATCGCCGCGCTACGCGCCGTCCACAGGCCATCCCATGCGACCGCGAAGCGGCGCCTGCGTCAGCCCGCGATGGATGCGATGCGGATGGCGATCGATCGTGAATTGACCATGGCTGCCTACACGGCGAGCAACCGGGCCCGCAGCGCGGTGGCGATGCGCGCCTGAGGCGGCGTATCCCCCGAAAACAACCGGCCGATCTGGCGCGTTTTCGCGGAACCGTGTAGAGCGGTTTCATGAGCACAGGCAATGTCAACGTCGTCGCCCACCCCCTGGTCCAGCACAAGCTCTCGCTGATGCGGGAGAAGGATCGCTCGACCAAGAGCTTCCGCGAGATCCTGAACGAGATCGGGATGCTGCTCGCCTACGAGGTGACGCGCGATCTGCCGCTGGAGCTGGTCGACATCGAGACGCCGATCGCGCCGATGCGGGCGCCCAAGATCGCCGGCAAGAAGCTCACGCTGGCGCCGATCCTGCGCGCCGGCGTCGGCTTCCTCGACGGCATGCTGGCGCTGATGCCCTCGGCGCGCATCGCCCATATCGGGCTCTACCGCGACCCCGAAACATTGCAGGCCGTGGAATATTACTTCAAGGCGCCGCAGGACCTGTCCGATCGCACCGTGATCCTGATGGATCCGATGCTGGCGACCGGCAACTCGGCCTGCGCCGGCGCCTCCCTGCTCAAGGCCCGCGGCGCCCGCGACATCCGCTTCGTGTGCCTTCTCGCCGCGCCCGAGGGCATCGCGCAGTTCGAGAGCGAGCATCCGGACGTGCCGATCTGGACCGCCGCGATCGACGAGCGGCTCAACGACCACGGCTACATCGTGCCGGGCCTGGGCGATGCCGGCGACCGGATGTTCGGCACCAAGTAGACAGGTTGGCGCGATCGGGTTACTTCCCTTGCCATGGCCAACGCGTTTTCGCTGCAATCGCTGATCCGGTCGGAGTCGGTCGCCGATCCCGCCTTCGTATGCGACGGCACGCCGGTCTCGCGCGCCGAGTTTACCGAAAGGATCGAGCAGACCGCGGCTTGGCTTGCGTCACAGGGGATTGGCAGGGGCGACGTGGTCGCAGTCTGGCTGGTCAACCGGATCGAATGGCTCGCGCTGCTGTTTGCCGCCGGCCGTCTGGGTGCGATCGTCGCCGCCGTGAATACGCGCTATCGCAGCGCGGAAGTCGCGCATCTGCTTCGTTTGTCCGGAGCCAGGCTCATGGTGGTCGAGCCCGCATTTCGCGCGATCGACTTCGCTGCGATCCTCTCCGATATCGCCAAGGACGAGGTCCCGGCGCTGCAACGGCTCGCGGTAGTCGGTGCGGACGCGATCCCGACGCACTGGCCATGCGTGCGCTTCGATGCGTTCGATACGAATTATCCGCAGGCGCCAGCTCGAGATGAAGTCGATCTTCCTGTGCTGCTCTACACGACCTCAGGCACCACCAAGGGGCCGAAGCTCGTTGCGCATTCGCAGCGGACGCTGGCCACGCACGCCACCTCCGTCGCCCGCGCGCTGCAGCTCGATCCGCAGCGTCATGCGCTGCTGGCCATGCTGCCGTTCTGCGGCACTTTCGGCATGACCAGCCTGCTCGGCTTCGTCGCAGCCGGTGCGACCGTTCACGTGCTTGACGCTTTCGAGGCGGCACAGGCAATGGAGATCCTCAGCACGCAAGGGATCACGCACGCCTTCGGCTCGGACGAGATGTTCCGCCGCATCCTCGCCCTCGCCGAGACGCCACGCCCGTTTCCGCATTTGGAAGTCTGCGGCTTCGCCGCGTTCCAGCCCGGCTGGCGCGAGCTTGCCGCGGAGGCCGAGGCGCGCGGCCTGCCGCTGTTCGGGTTGTATGGCTCGAGCGAGGTACAGGCCCTGTTCTCGATCGCCCGCGCCAGCGACGCGTTCACCGACCGGATCGAAGGCGGCGGCTGGCCGATGTCGGCCAACGCAAGGGTGCGCGTGCGCGACACCGAGACCGGCGAGCTCGCCGCGCCCGCCGTCTCCGGCGAGATCGAGATCAGCGCCCCGTCGCAGTTCCTCGGTTACTTCAACAATCCCGATGCGACGCGAGATGCGTTCACAGCGGATGGCTTCTTCCGCACCGGCGACATCGGCCGGCTCCGTGGCGACGGTTCCTTCGTCTACGAGACCCGCGCTGGCGATACCATGCGGCTCGGCGGTTTCCTCGTCGCGCCCGGCGAGATCGAGGACGAGCTCAAATCTTGTAATGGCGTGGCCGACGCCCAGGTGGTTGCCGTCGATCTCAAGGGCCAGGCGCGCTGCGTCGCCTTCGTGATCCCGGCGAAGGAGCCGCCAGTACAGGAGATGCTGATCGCGCGCCTGCGCGAGCGCCTCGCCGGCTACAAGGTCCCGGCCCGAATCTATGTCGTGGAGGCCTTCCCCGTCACCGACAGCGCCAACGGCGTCAAGATCCAGCGCGCCCGGCTTCGTGCCATGGCGATGCAGCGGATCGCGGCCGATCAGTGAGCTTGGCCCAGCGCTGAAGTTCAGGTCGTACGAAGCTGCGCCGACAGAGCGTCGCGATGCTCGGGCGCAGCGATCGCGATCATGCGGCGCCCGCGCTCGGCAAGACCGCAGCCGCGCAACTCCGCGATGCCCCATTCGGTGACGATGGCATCGACGTCGGCGCGCGGCGTCGTCACGGTCTCGACATGGGCGACGATCCGGCTGGTTCCGTCGGACGCCGTCGCCGGCAGCGCGATGATGGCTCTTCCTCCGGGAGAGGCATTGGCGCCCCGTACGAAATCGAGCTGGCCGCCGATCGCGCCGATCGCAACGCCATTCAACACTTCGGAATTGACGCTGCCGTCGAGCCCGACCTGCAGCGCCGAGTTGATCGCCACCAGCCGTCTGATCCGCGCCAGCACGCTCTGGCCGTGCGTGTAGGACGTCGGCCGCACCGCGATCGTCCTGTTCTCATGGACGAAGCGGTAGAGCCGCTGCGTGCCGATCACCTGGTTGGTGACCGTGATACCGGGATCGATCCCCTTTTCGGCGTTCGTCACCGCGCCGCACGCGATCAGATCGACGACGGCGTCGTTGATCAGGCCGGAGTGGATGCCGAGGTTGCGCAGGTGCGACAGCGACGAGAGAATCGCGTCCGGAATCCGCCCGACGCCGAACTGAAGCGTACTGCCGTCGACGATCAGGCTCGCCGCATGCGCAGCAATGCGCCGGGAGACGTCGTCGGGCGGCGTCGAGGCCAGTTCGACGGGCGACCGGCGCGCGGCCACGTGCATGTGGATCGGCAAGCCCTCGGGCCATTCCGCGCCGAATGTAAAAGGCGCATCCGGATTGATCTCGGCGATGACGAGGCGGGCAGCGCGGGCGGCGTCGATGACGTAGTCGTTGGACAGGCTCGCGCTCAAGCGGCCGTCACCGGCTTCCGCCAGTTGCACCAGGACGACATCGGCCTTGTGGCGGCGGGCGGCAAAGTCGGCACAAAAGGCGCTGTAGTTGCTCGGGATGATCTCGAGCCGTCCGGCCCTGGCGAGCCGCCGCGCATTGCCGATCACGCCGTAGCTCCGGAACGCCACGCCGGGTGCGCACGACGCCGCAAACGTCTCCGAGAACGCCGGCCCGATCATCATGCGGATTGGCGGAAGCTGGGCCGCCTGCGCCATCAGCGCTTCGGTCAGCGTAACAGGCTCCGCCGTCGCCTGCCCGCACACGACGAGATCGTCCTGGCGGATCAGGCGGGAGAAGTCGATGGGAGCTGTAGTCTGGGGCACAGACGGCCTAATACGACTTGGCTTGGCCCAGCACCTTCTCCGCGATGAAGCTGAGTGCAAGTTGCGGGCTGACCGGCGCGATGCGCGGGATCAGGCTTTCACGCAAATACCGCTCGACGTGATACTCCTTGGCATAGCCGAAACCGCCATGTGTCATCACGGATTGCTCGCAAGCATGGAAGCCGGCTTCGCCAGCGAGATATTTGGCGGCGTTGGCCGCAGCCCCGCACGGCATGCCCTTGTCATATTGCCAGGCCGCCGACATCACCATCAGCCAGGCGGCTTCCAGCTCGACCCAGTTCACCGCGAGCGGATGCTGGATGCCCTGGTTCTTGCCGATCGGACGGTTGAACACCATTCGTGTCTTGGCGTATTCGCTGGCGCGCGACAGCGCGACCTTGCCGAGACCGACCGCCTCCGCCGCGATCAGGATACGCTCGGGGTTCATGCCTTCGAGGATGTACTGAAAACCCTTGCCCTCTTCGCCGATGCGGTCCTCGATCGGGATCTCGAAGTCCTCGAAGAACAGCTCGTTGGAATCGACGACCTTGCGGCCCATCTTCTCGATCTCGTGGACCTTGATCTTCTTGCGGTCGAAATCGGTGTAGAACAGGCTGAGACCATGGGTCGGCGAGCGTACCTCTTCCAGCGGCGTGGTGCGCGCCAGCAGCAGGATCTTGTGCGCCACCTGTGCGGTCGAGATCCAAACCTTCTGGCCATTGACGACGTAGCGGTCGTTCTTGGCGACGGCGCGGGTCTTCAACTGCGTGGTGTTGAGGCCGGTGTTGGGCTCGGTGACGGCGAAGCAGGCCTTCTCGCGGCCCTCCACCATCGGCGGCAGCATGCGCTTGCGCTGCTCTTCAGTACCGAACACGACGACGGGGTTGAGTCCGAACACGTTGATGTGCACCGCGGAGGCGCCGGACATGCCGGCGCCGGATTCCGCGATGGTCTTCATCATGATCGCGGCCTCGGTGATGCCAAGACCGGAGCCGCCATATTCCTCGGGCACGCAGATGCCGAGCCAGCCGGCATCGGCCATCGCCTTGTGGAAGTCGTGCGGGAAGCCGCCGTCGTGGTCCTTCTTCAGCCAATAGGCGTCGGGAAAGTTTTCGCAAACCTTGGCGATGGCGTCGCGAATGGCTTCCTGCTGATCGGTGAGCGCGAAATCCATGTTCTTGATCTCCTTCTTGGGAGCCGCGAGCTCCGATCCTAGCGCCCCATCTGCGAGGGCAGCCAGAGAATGATAGACGGAAACGCCACCAAAATCGCGATCGCGATCAGGTGCGCGATGAAATGCGGGAAGGTGCCGTGGAACACCTCCGCCACCGGCCGCTTGGCATAGCGGGCGACGATGAAGCAGTTCAGCCCTACCGGCGGCGTGATCATGCCGACCTCGGCGGTGACGATCTTGATGACGCCGAACCAGATCGGATCGAAGCCGAGCGTCTTGATCAGCGGCAGCACGATCGGCACGGTGAGCACCAGGATCGCGATCTGATCCATGAAGGAACCGAGCACGATGTAACCGAACAGGATCAGGGTGATGATGACCCAGCGCGAGGTCGGCAGACTGCCGATCCAGGCGACGAGATCCTGCGTCACATGCGTGAGGGTGAAGAAATAGCCGAAGATCGAGGCGCCGACGAGGATGGTCGCGATCATGCAGGTGCCGTGGCAGGCACTCAGCAGCGCGCGGTAGAGCGTCGTCGGCGTCACCCTGCGCTTGGCGATGGCCAGCACCAGCGCTCCCGCGGCGCCCAGCGCCGAGGCCTCGGTCGGCGTTGCAACGCCGAGATAGATCGTGCCGGTGACGAGCGAGAACAGCAGCACCATTGGGCCGACCTGCCGCAGCAGCGAGAATTTCTCGCGCCAGGATACCGGCTCGACGCGCGGGGCCCGCGACGGATCCTGCCAGACCAGGAAGTAGATCGTCGCCATGATGG
This sequence comes from Bradyrhizobium sp. SZCCT0148, assembly GCF_018129985.1. GTDB lineage: Bacteria > Pseudomonadota > Alphaproteobacteria > Rhizobiales > Xanthobacteraceae > Bradyrhizobium > Bradyrhizobium japonicum_H. The sequence continues at coordinate 112,849 of NZ_JAFCKT010000005.1, read as the reverse complement.
TCGCGGTCACGAGCACCGCCGGAAGGATGCCGCCGATCAGCAATTGCCCGATATTGACTTCAGCCAGGAGGCCGAAGATCACCAGCGCGACGCTCGGCGGGATCAACATGGCCAGCGTGCCCGAGATGGCGACGACGCCAGCGGCCATTTTCGGTTCATAGCCCTGCTTGATCATCGCAGGAAGGCTGGTCGACGACAGCGTCGCCGCAGATGCCGTGGAGGTGCCGCAGATCGCTCCGAAGCCGGCGCCGGCCAGGGCGGTCGCCATGCCGAGGCCGCCCGGAACGCGGCCGATCCAGGCTGAAGCAGTCTTGAACATATCGTCGGCGACGCCGGACAGCAGGACCAGTTCGGCCATCAGCAGGAACATCGGGATCGTGATCAGTTCGTAGGACGAAACCGTCGACAGCGGCGCGGTCTGAAGAATGCCGAAAAGCGTGCCCGTGCCGCCGACCATCAGGAGGCCGACCGCACCGGCGAAGCCCATGGCGAAGCCGACCGGCGTTCCGGTCGCAAGCAACAGGAAGAGGAGGCCAAGCACGATGATAACTGTCATTTCAGGCCGCTCTTATTCGAAGCTGCGGGATTCGTCGGTCAATGGCGGCAACGGAAACAGATCGCGCCCCGAGGCAAGGCTGAGCAGATTGCCCACAAGTTGCAGCGCCAACCGCAGCACCAGCACGCCGCAGCCGAACGGGACAAGCGCTGCAGAAATCCAGGTCGGCCACGAGATGGCGCCGGCAAGCACGTCGTGCTGCTCGTAATTGTCCAATGCGCGTTCGAATCCGACCTTCGAAATCAGGACGAAGACAAACAATCCAGTAAGCGCGGTGACGATCTCCGACAGCCGCCGCCCGACCGGCGGCGCACGCGACAGCAGGATGTCGACACCGACATGCGCATGAACGCGCAAGGTATCCGACAATGTCAGGAAGAACACGCCGGCCATGAGATACAGCCCGATCAGATCGTAGGTGAACGAGAGCGGGCTGTTCATGACGTACCGCATGAAGACGTCGGCCACCACCAGCGCCATGATCGCGAATAGCGAAATCGCCGCGATCACCGTGAGCGCGCGTTCGAGCACGCCGAGAACATCCGTTGCTCGCCTGATCACGTCTGACGCCCCCTTGCCGTATCGGATCGAGTTGTTTGGCGTTTGATTTCCGAGTTACCTGGCGCCGCCGGCGGCGAGCAGACCTTCGAACTCCTTCAAGGCAGCGGATGCCTGCTTGCCGCGGCTGTCGAGACCGGACGCCCATTCCTGACTGACGCCCTTCAGCTTGTCCTTCATCTCGGCGCGCGTGGCATCCGGTAGCGGATCGAAGCTGATGCCCTGGTCCTTGAGATGCTTCGTGGTCACTTCGCCTTCCTTGTCGACGTCGGCGCAGGCCTTCGGCGTGATCGCTTCGGAGGCTTCCTCCATCGCCTTCTTCACGTCCTCGGGCAACTTGTCCCAGACCGACTGATTGATGGAATACGCAACGATGAAGCTGCCGAAGCTGACACCTTCGGTGGCGTGCTTGACGAGCTTGTCGAGGCCGTAGGATACGACGCTGTCCAGAGGGAACAGCAGGCCGTCCATCGTGCCGCGCGACAGCGACTCATAGGCGTCGGGCGCAGCCATGCGCACCGGCACGGCGTTGAGCGCGCGCAGCGTCAGATCCTGCGCGCCGCCGGTCGTGCGCAGCTTCAGGCCTTGCATGTCCTTGATGGACTCGACCTTCGACTTGACGGTCCACACCTGATAGGGCGGCAGCACTACGGCCATCAGCAGCTTGATCTTGTTCGGCGCGTATTCCTGCTTGGCCAGGAGGCCTTCGCGCGCAATCTTCCAATAAGCGAGCGTGCCCTGGCAACTGGTCGCGAACGCGCCAGGCAGTTGCGCCACTTCCGACAGCGGCATCTTGTCCGAGACATAGGACGGCGCGATGTAGCCGATGTCGACCACGCCCGACTGCGTCAGCCGGAGCATGTCCACCGCCTTGCCGATCTGCTGGTTCGGATAATAGGTGAAGGTCACCCCACCATTGGTGCGCTTGGTGACGTCGTCCATCCACGGCTTGAGCATCAGACGAACGAGATAGTGGCCGGCGGGGAAGGAGTCGGCGACCTTCAACTCGATGGCCTGCGCCTCCAGTGTCGAGACCGGCAGCGCGAGTGCGAACACCGCGGCAGCCCAACTCAAAGTCCTCTTCATTTCGTTCTCCCTAGACGCGTCCCCACGCCGAAGGCGGCGACTGCGCCCCGACCGCCCGGATCTCGCTCCAAATTCTTATTGAGGCGAACGTACATATATGTGAATTTATCTGTCAAGTATATGAACATTGCATAGGCCCATGCACATCCAGCCTCAGCGAGCGAATTGACACCCGCTCTTTATGAATTCTAATTCCACCTATATGAATATAAATGAGGCTTCATGGGACCGCTCGCCGGCTTCACCATTCTCGACCTGACCTCGGTACTGATGGGCCCCTACGGCACCCAGGTGCTGGCGGACATGGGCGCCGACGTGATCAAGGTCGAAAGTCCCGAAGGCGACATCGTCCGCCAGATCGGGCCCGGCCGCGCGCCCGGCATGGGCGGCATGTTCAACAACGTCAATCGCGGCAAGCGCAGCATCGTGCTCGACCTCAAGAAGCCGGAGGGGCGCGAGGCGCTGCTGCGGCTCGCGGAGCGCGCCAACGCGCTGGTCTATAACGTGCGTCCGCAGGCCATGGCGCGGCTCGGTCTCGACTACGAGACGCTGAGCGCGATCAATCCCGCCCTCGTCTATGTCGGTGCGTTCGGCTACGGCCAGTCTGGCCCCTACGCCGCCAAGCCTGCCTATGACGATCTGATCCAGGGCGCGTCCACCATTCCGACATTGCTCGCAGCCGCCAGTGACGGCACGCCCCGCTACGTGCCCGTCACCATCGCCGACCGCATCGTCGGCTTGATGATGGTCAACGCCATCATGGGCGGACTGATACACCAGCAGCGCACCGGTATCGGCCAGCGCATCGACGTGCCAATGTTCGAATCGATGACGGAATTCGTGCTGGTCGATCATCTCGGTGGCCTCACCTACGAACCACCGCTCGATCATGGCGGTTACGCGCGCCTGCTCTCGCGCTACCGAAAGCCTTACAAGACCCGCGACGGCTATCTTTGCGTCCTCATCTACAACGACAAGCACTGGCGCAGCTTCTTCGAGGCAATCGGCCAGCCTTACTTCCTCGATCAGCCTCGCTTCGCCAACCACGCGGCGCGCACCAAACATATCGACGAGATCTACGAGGAGATCGGCCACATCTTCGTCACACGCACCACCGCGGAATGGCGCGAACTGCTGGAGCGCGCCGACATTCCGGTGATGCCGATGCACACCCTAGAAACGATCCTGGAGGATCCGCACCTGAAGGCGGTCGACTTCTTCAGGACGCTGGATCACCCCGTAGAGGGTCGCATCCGCCAGATGCGAGTTCCCTCCACGTGGAGCGTAACCCAACCGAAGGCCGGAGGTCCCGCCCCGACGCTCGGCCAGCACGGTCGCGACGTCCTGGCCGAGGCCGGCTTCTCGACGGAGGAGATCGAGCAGTTGGCCGAGCAAAAAGCAGTTCACCTGGCCGCGCCGCCGTAACGGCGGCGCTGGCCCAAATCGCAGAACGCAGGGAGGAAACCGCGATGGCCGGACTTTATTTCGAAGATTTTTCCGTGGGCCAGGAGTTCCGGCATCCGCTGACCCGGACCGTCACGGAGATGGACAACACCATGTTCAGCCTGCTCACGCTCAATCCGCAGCCGCTTCACATCGACGCGCATTTCGCCGAAAAGACCGAGTTCGGCCAGCGCATTTTCAACAGCCTTTACACCCTCGGCATCATGATCGGCATGACGGTCTATGATACGACCATGGGCACCACCGTCGCCAATCTCGGCATGACCGACGTGACTTTTCCGAAACCGGTCTTTCATGGCGATACCTTGCGGGCGACGACGAAGGTGCTTTCGTTGAGGGAATCCAAGTCGCGCCCGAAGGCGGGCATTGTCGAGTTCGAGCACCATGCCTTGAACCAGAACGACGAGATCGTCGGAAAATGCCGCCGCATGGCGATGATGCACAAGAGGCCGGTCTGATGCGTTCGATGCTGTTCGTGCCGGGGGATTCCCCGCGCAAATTCGAGAAGGCGAGCGAAGGCAAGGCCGACGCGCTGATCATCGATCTCGAGGATTCCGTCGTCACCGAGAAAAAGCCGGAGGCCCGCGGGCTGACGCTGGCGATGCTGAAGGGCCGCCCCGGTCAGCACCAGCTCTATGTCCGCGTCAACGCGCTCGACACCGGCATGACGCTGACCGACCTCGCCGCGGTGATGCCGGGCAGGCCCGACGGCATCGTGTTGCCGAAGTCGCAAGGCGGCGACGATGTACGCCAGGTCGCAACCTGGCTCGAAGCTTTGGAAGCGGCGGCCGGCATCACCGACGGCACGACGCGCATCGTCTGCGTCGCGACGGAGACCGCCGGCTCGATCTTCGGCCTTGGCAGCTACAAGGGCTGCTCCCCTCGCCTCGCCGGCCTGATGTGGGGCGCGGAGGATCTTTCGGCTTCGCTCGGCGCCACCGAAAAAGCGTCGGGCGGCGTGTTCCACAGCCCCTATCGTCTCGCGCGCGATCTCTGCCTGATGGCGGCGGCCGCGGCCGAGGTTGCGCCGATCGACACCGTTTATACCGACATCGACAACCTCACCGGTCTCGAGCAGGAGACACGCGCGGCGCGGCGCGACGGGTTTTCGGCGAAGGCGCTGATCCATCCGAAGCACGTCGATGTCGTCAACGCCGCGTTCGCGCCCACGGAAGCCGAACGGACCTGGGCGGAGAAAGTGATCGCGGCGTTTGCCGGCAATCCCAATTCCGGCACGCTGCGGCTCTACGGCCAGATGATCGACAAGCCTCATCTTCGCGCCGCGAAGAAGATTCTCGGCCAGCCCTAGAGAAGCAGGACGCAACGCCACCATGATCGTTCGGCAAGCCGCAAACGTCCTGGAGATCATGGAATTCTTCGCGCAGGTGAAGAAGCCGGCGACGCTTGCGGAGATCGCCGATCATTTCGGCTGGCCCCGCTCCTCGACCTTCAACCTGCTCGCGACGCTGTCGGAGAAGGGCTATCTCTATGAGCCGCGGCCACGCGCCGGCTTCTATCCGACGCCGCGGTGGCTCGCCATGGCGCGGATGATCTCCGAGGTCGAGCCGCTGCCGCAGTGGACGCATACGCTGATCGCCGATCTCTCCGCCGAGACCGGCGAGACCGCATCGATCGTGGCGCCGGCCGGCGTGATGGCCGTATTCATCGACGTGGTCGAATCCCAGGCTGCGATCCGCTATTTCGCCACCATCGGTCACCGCGTGCCGATCCACGCGACCGCGAGCGGCCGCGCGCTGCTGCTGCAATATTCACAAGAGGAGCGCGACTCGGTCTACCGCAAGATCGAGTTCAAGCAATATGGCCCGTCGACGCCGATCAGCATCGAGGCGGTGGAGACCGAACTGCGCAACTCGATCGCGCGCGGCTATTGCCAGAGCTTTGCCGACTACAGCCGCGATCTCGCCGGCGCGGCGATCCCGCTGCCGATCGGCGACCGCCGTCTGTCGGTCGTCGTCGCCGGCCCTGAATTCCGGATCGGACCGAAGATCGCGGAAGTTGCCGCACTGATCGCGCGGACGGTCGACAGGTTGAGGCCGAAGGCAGCGGCTTAGGCAGAGCCGCGGTGCGCCGCCTCTCCCCGCGTGCGGGGAGAGGCGAACAAAGAGCAACTACACGATCTTGATCGACATGTCCGGCAAGCCCTCGAGCTTGCACAGCAGCACGTCGCCCTTCACGACGGGACCGACATTCTCCGGCGTGCCGGAATAGATGATGTCGCCAGCTTTCAGCTCGAACGCTTCCGACAGCTTCGCGATCTGCTCCGCCACCCTCCAGATCATCTTGCTGAGATCCGAGTTCTGCTTGACGGCCCCGTTGATTGCCAGCGAAATAGCGCCCTTCTCGAAATGACCGGTCTTGCTGGCCGGATGGATCGGGCCGAGCACTGCTGCGTGATCGAAACTCTTGCCGATCTCCCAGGGCTTCTTCTCCGCAGCCATGCCGTTCTGGAGATCGCGTCGGGTCATGTCGAGGCCAAGCGCGTAGCCATAGACATGGTCGAGCGCCTTATCGGCCGGGATGTTGGTGCCGCCTGATTTGAGCGCGGCGACCAGCTCGACCTCGTGATGATAGTTCTTGGTCAGCGACGGATAGGGATGATCGGCGACCTCGCCGACCGCGACGTTCTGGATCGCATCGGTGGGCTTCTGGAAGAAGAACGGCGGCTCGCGGTTCGGATCCGAGCCGCGTTCGATCGCGTGCGCTGCGTAGTTGCGCCCGATGCAATAGATGCGGCGGACCTGGAACACATGGCTCTCGCCGACAATCGGAATCGTCACCATCGGCACCGGAAAGATCGGCGTCGGTGCAGCCTGCGCAGCGGCCGGGGCCGCTTCGGCGATGCCTGCCGCGGTCAGCGCAGCTGCAGCGGTGAGCACGTCGCGTCGAGACGTCTTCGTCATGTTTGTGTTCCCTGTTCTTGGGGACTGGTTTCCTCATGGGCGTTCTTAGATCCAAACTGTCGGCAGGCCAATGGCTGGTCCGCTACACCGTGAGCCGCGAGCTTTGTTCGCCATTGACAAATAAGTTTGCTTATATCTAATTTGCCTTCGAACCAGCCAGCCGCGCAAAGCGGCCAATAAACAGAGGAAACAACCATGAGAGGGCATCTCGCCTGCGCCATGCTCGCGGCCATGACTTCGGCTGCCATGACCACAGCGGCGACCGCGCAAATCTCCGACGACGCGGTGCGGATCGGCGTCCTGACGGATCTGTCGAGCTGGGGCCGCGACAACTCAGGACCTGGCTCGGTCGAGGCCGCCAAAATGGCGGTGGAGGAGTTCGGTCCGACGGTGCTCGGAAAGCCGATCGAGATCATCAGCGCCGATCACCAGATGAAGACCGATGTCGGCGTGCAGATCGTGCGCGGCTGGTTCGACAACGGCAAGGTCGACGCCGTCGTCGACATCCCCAATTCCGGCATCGCGATCGCCGTGCACAACATGGTGCGCGAGCGCAACAAGATCGCTCTGCTCTCGGGACCCGGCGCGAGCTCACTGACCGACGAGCTGTGCAGCCCGAACACCGTGCATTTCACCTACGACACCTACGCGCTGTCGAAGGTGACGGCCTCCGCCGTGATCAAGGAAGGCGGCAAGTCCTGGTACTTCATCACGGCCGACTACGCCTTCGGCCAGCAGCTCGAAAAGGACGCCACGCGCTTCGTCAACGAGATGGGCGGCAAGGTTCTCGGTGGTGTCAAGCATCCGACCAACACCGCGGACTTCTCCTCCTTCGCGTTGCAGGCGCAGAGCTCGAAATCCGACGTCGTCGCCTTCGCAAATGCCGGCCAGGACACCGATAACGCCATCAAGCAGTCCGGCGAGTTCGGCCTCGTCCAGGGCGGCCAAAAGCTCGTCGGCCTCCTGATGTTCGACACCGACGTGCACGCGATCGGCCTCAAGGCCGCGCAGGGCACTTATATGACCACGGCATCGTACTGGGCCATGGACGAGGCGACCCGCGCCTGGTCGAAGAAATTCTTTGAGCGGACCAAGGTGATGCCGACCATGATCCAGACCGGCGTCTACGGCTCGGTGCTGCATTATCTCAAGGCCATCAAGGCCGCCGGCACCGACGATTCCGCCAAGGTGATGGCCAAGATGCGCGATCTGCCGATCGAGGATACATTCGTCCACGGCGGCAAGCTGCGCGAGGACGGCCGCGTCATCCGCGACATGTATCTCGCCAAGGTGAAGACCCCCGAGCAGTCGAAGGAACCCTGGGACTATCTGGAGATCGTCAAGACCGTGAAGGGCGAGGACGCCTTCCGACCGGTCTCCGAATCCAAATGTCCGCTGCTGAAAAAGTGAGGTGAGTGATGACCGGCAACGAGCATGACGCAATTGAGACTTACGAGTGCGACGTGCTCGTGGCCGGATCGGGTTGCTCCGGCATGTCGGCCGCGATCACTGCGCGCCATCGCGGGCTCGATGTGCTGATTGTCGAGAAGGAGCCGCGCTTCGGCGGAACCACCGCGCGCTCCGGCGGCTGGTTGTGGATTCCCGGCACATCGCTGGCGAAAGCCTACGGAATCGAGGAGACGCCGGAGCAGGCCCGCACATACTTGCGCCACGAGGCCGGCAACAATTACGACGCTGCGCGGGTCGATGCATTCCTCAGCGCCGGCCCTGAAGCGGTCGATTTCTTCACCAGCAAGACGGCGCTGCGCTTCGACATGCCGCTGGTGTTTCCCGACTATCACGCCGAGGCACCGGGCGGCGCGCAAGGCGGCCGCTCGATGGTGACGCGTCCGTTCGACGGCCGCGAGCTCGGCGACCTCGTCAAGACGCTGGGCATGCCCCTCCCCGAGCTCACCGTGTTCGGCATGATGTTGGGAAGCGGCAAGGAGATCATCCATTTCATGCGGGTGACGAAGTCGCTGACCTCGGCAGTCTACGTCGCCAAGCGTCTGTCGCGGCACTTGATGGACGTGCTGCGCTATGGCCGCGGCATGACGTTGACCAACGGCAATGCACTCGCCGGGCGCCTCGCGAAATCCGCGCTCGACCTGAAGATTCCGATGTGGCTGGCCTCGCCCGTGCGCGAGCTGACCGTCGAAAATGGTGCGGTCACCGGCGCCATCGTGTCGCGCGAGGGACGCGACGTGCGGGTCCGCGCGCGGCAGGGCGTCGTGCTGGCCTGCGGCGGCTTCCCGCATGATGTCGAACGGCGCAGAAAAATGTTTCCGCACGCGCCGACCGGCAACGAGCACTTTTCGCCCGGCCCGACCGGCAACACCGGCGACGGCCTGCGCCTGGCGGAATCCGCAGGCGGACGTATCGAAGATCGCCTGCCGAACGCGGCGGCCTGGGTGCCGGTGTCGCTGACCACGCGCAAGGACGGCACGAAGGGCGTGATGCCGCATTTCATCGACCGCGCCAAACCCGGCGTGATCGCGGTGATGCGCGACGGACGACGCTTTGCCAATGAGGGCAATTCCTATCATGACTTCGTCCAGGCCATGGTCAAGGCATCGAAACCCGGCGAGGAGATCGCCGCCTATCTCGTCTGCGATCACAAGACGCTGCGCAAATACGGCCTTGGCTGCGTGCCGCCCTTCCCGATGCCGCTGGGTCATCACCTCAAGTCCGGCTATCTGATGCGCGGCGATACGCTGGAGGCGCTGGCGGCCAAGGCCGGCATCAATGCCAGCGCCTTCGTGGAGACCGTCAGGCAATTCAACGCGACGGCGCCGCTGGGCCACGACGCCGCCTTCGGCAAGGGCTCTAAAGCCTATAACCGCTACCAGGGCGATGCGATGCACGGCCCCAACCCCTGCGTCGCGCCGCTCGAAAACGGGCCATTCTATGCGATCAAGATGGTGATCGGCGATCTCGGCACCTATGCCGGCATCGTCACCGACGAGAACGCACGCGCGCTCGACGCCGAGGGCCGCGTGATTCCCGGCCTCTATGCCGCTGGCAACGACATGGCGAGCATCATGGGCGGTAATTATCCGGGTGCCGGCATCACGCTTGGGCCGGCGCTGACCTTCGGCTACATTGCCGGTCGTCATCTCGCCGACAGCGCCGCCGGGCGCAGCGCGGCGTAGCGCAATCGGAGGCGCATGAAGAGAGAGAGCCGAGGCATCCAGTCGATCGAGGTCGGCGGAGAACTGCTTCGGGCGCTCGCCCGCAGCGGCGAGCCGATGATGCTGCGCGATCTCGCGCGCGAGGCCGGCATGTCGCCGGCCAAGGCGCATCCCTATCTCGCCAGCTTCTCCCGCATCGGACTGATCGAGCAGGACGAGACGACCGGCCGCTACGAGATCGGGGCGCTGGCGCTGGAACTTGGCCTGATCAGCCTGCGCCGGCTCTCCGGCGTGCGCATCGCAAGGCCGAAGATCGCCGCGCTCGCGAGCCAAATCGGACACGCCGTGTCTCTCGCCGTATGGGGCACGCACGGCCCGACCGTGGTGCAGCTCGAAGAGCCGGCCCAGCCCGTCCACATTGTCATGCGCGCGGGCTCGGTGATGGCGCTGCTGGAGACCGCAACCGGCCGGGCCTTTGCGGCCTTCCTGCCGGAAAAGACCATCACCGCCGCGCTCGAGAGCGGGCTGGATCGTCACGGCGTCGGTTACAACCCGAAGCGGGCCGTGAAGGGCGCGAAGCTTGCCGAGATGCTCACGGAGGTCCGCAAGCATGGCCTCGCCCGCGCGCTCGGCGATCCACTGCCCGGCGTCAACGCCTTCTCGGCGCCGGTGTTCGACCATTCCGGCCATGTCGCGCTGGTCATCACTGCGATGGGCCCGGAAGGCACGTTCGATGCGCGCTGGGACAGCCCGATCGCACATGCCTTGCGCGATTGTGCCGGCGGCATCTCGAAGCGGCTGGGTTACGGGATGACAGTGGCGGCGGAGTGAAGCGCCCTACTTCTCCTTCACCGGCACCGTGTAGTTGAGGACCAATCGCCCGCCATCCGGATAGATCGTCTGCCCGGTGATGTAGGAGGCATCGTCGCTGGCCAGAAACGCGACCACCGACGCCACCTCGCTCGGCTCGCCGCCGCGTCCGGCCGGCGTGCGGGACATCACGGTCTTGCGGGCGTCCTCGGAGGTGTAGATCGACGACGCCACCATGTCGGTCAGGATCGTGCCCGGCCCGACCGCGACGACGCGGATACCGTGCGGGGCGAGCGCGACGGCGGCGACCGAGGTGAGCTGCTTCATGCCGCCCTTGGACATCGCGTAGGTCGCCAGCGCCGGGATCGCCAGCAGCGCATTCACGGAGGACATGTTGATGATGACCCCGCCGGAGCCTTGCGCGATCATCTGCCTGGCCGCGGCCTGGACACCAAAGAACGCGCCCTTCAGATTGATGCCGATGATCTCGTCGAATTCCTCTTCGGTGATCTCCAGAATGTCGCGATTGCGGGCGACGCCGGCATTGTTGACCATGATGTCGAGCCGGCCGTATTCCTTCACGGCGGTGGCGACGAGCTGGTCGACGTCGGCGCGCCTGGCGACGTTGCCCACCACGGTGCGCAAGGCATCGGGATGTCCGAGCTCGGCCGCCGTGGCGGCGAGGCCCTCGGCGTCGACGTCCGAGATCACGACCTTGACGCCGTCATCCAAAAATCTCTTCGCGCAGGCCTTGCCGATGCCGCGCGCCGCGCCGGTGATGGCAGCGACTTTACCCCTAAGCTTCATGTGAGCGCCTCCTGAAAGCAAAACGCCGTATCGGACTTCAATTTGGAGCCGGCCGCGTCGGCGCCGGCATGTAAATCTGCGCGTAGCCTTCCTTGATCGCTGCCGTGATGCGGTCCAGGCGGCGGTCGATGTGCTTCTCCAGTACGGAAACGCAAGTCCGCTCGTTGCGCGCCTTGAGGCCTTCGACCACGGCGCGGTGCTCGCCTTGCGTGTTGGAGCGGTTGACGCGGTCCATATCGATCCAGCGCACGAAGCGGATGCGGGCGTTGACGTTGCGCAGCACGCGCAGCATCTCGGCATTGCCAGACATTGCCATCAGCCGCTCGTGAAAGGTCTCGTCGAGTTCGACCTGCTCCAGCGAGGAGCGCTCGCCGGGATCGGGTCCGGTGGCTTCGAGGAATTCCAGCAACGGGTCGATGTCCTCGTCCCTGGCGCGCTTGATGGCGAGGCGGATCGAGGCGACCTCGATCGACTTGCGCAACTCGTAGAGATCGAAGATCTCGCGCGCATCGAGCTCGCGGCAGAAGAAGCCCTTGCCCGGCGTGAAGCGTAGAAAACCCTCGGTGTTGAGACGGTTGAGCGCCTCGCGCAGCGGCGTACGGCTGACGCCGAGGCCTTTGGCGAGTTCGCCCTCGTTGAGCCGCTCGCCCGGCTTGAACGTGTAGCTCACGGCCATCGCCTTGAGCTGTTCGTAGACACGATCGACGATGCTGTCGGAAGCCGGTTCCACGTCACTCTTCACAGGTTGCATTTGCGATCGCCCACAGCCGAATATAGGAGAGACGCGGGCGCGATGGCAATGCGCGAGGCCGTGCCGGCAGAAGTTGTTCAAGCCTTTGCGCCCGATCAGTATCAGGCAAAAACGCGCGGGCGCAGCCCCGCATGAAACCATGTGATCATGGAATAGATGTCGTAGACGGGCAGCCCGACCTCGGCCTGGAGCGCTGCCGCATAGGGCGGCATGTTGGTGCATTCGAGCACGATGGCGCCAACGTCGGGATTTTTGGCGACGAGTTCCTTGCCGGCCGCGACCACGTCGCGCTCGGCCTGCGCGATGTCCATGTCGTCCTTCTCGGCCTTGATCAGCACGCGAAAGAACTCCTTGCCGTTCTCGGTGCCGACCAGCGGCGTGTCGAGCGGCACGCCGGCGCCTTCGAGATGGGCCGGCGTCAAGGTCGAGCCCGACACCGTGACGAGGCCGACCCGCTTGCCCGGCGGCAAGGTCGCCTGCACCCACGGCACCTGCATCAGCGACGAGGTCGCAACGGGAACTCCGACCGCGGCCGCGATCTCCTTCTGGAACAGCGAGAGGAAGCCGCAATTGGTGGTGATCGCTTCGGCGCCCAACCGGACCAGATCCTTGGCGGCATCGATGAAGTCGGGCAGCAGGCCGGCCGCACCCTTCAGCACCACCTTCTCGGGCGAAGCGCCGCTCACCACGCGATACAGCACCGGGAATGGCCAGGTCGTGCCGTTGCCCATGTCGCCGGGAATGCGGGGGAAGCGCGCTTCCAGCATCAAGATGCCGAGCGGCGCGCCATAGATGGCCTTGCCGCCGCGGGCGATTTGGGAAGACGGGTTGGCTGAGACGGTCATGGTGCGCTCTCAGAGGAAACGATCGGGCGCGAACGGCGCGAGTGGAATCTCCGGCGCCTTGCCGCTCACAAGCTGGGCGACGAGACGGCCGGTGCGGGCCGAGCCGACCAGGCCGACATGGCCGTGGCCGAACGCATAGACGATGTCGCGTGAGGCGCGCGCATAGCCGATGCAGGGACGCCCGTCCGGCATGCTCGGGCGATGGCCGAACCAGGTTTTGACGCGCGAGGCCGGAATGTCCTTCGGCAATTTCGGGAACATGCTGAGGAGGTGGTTGCGCAGGATCTCCGCGCGCTTCCAGTTCGGCGCGGCCTCCAAGCCGGCAATCTCGACCGTGCCGGCGGCACGCAGACCCTTGTCGGTCCAGTTCACCACCATCTTGGCGTCGGATGCCATCATCGAGCTGCGCGGCCCAGATTCCGGATGCTCGATCATGACGTGATAGCCGCGCTCGGTCTCCAGCGGCAGCGAATCCCCGACCGACGCGGTGAGTCGCTTTGAATGCGCGCCGGCGGCGACCACCGCGGCGTCACAGGCGATCTCGCCGGTCTCTGTCACGACGGCCACGAGCTTGTCGCCGTTCAGCCTCAAGCCGGTCGCCTTGGCGCGCACGTGCTTGGCACCGCCGGCGATCGCATGGTTGGCGAGCGCCGCGACATACGCACCGGGATCGCGACAGCGTCCGGCCTCTTCCACCACCACGCCGAAGGTGTAGCGCGGATGCAGATCGGGCTCGCGCTGACGCATCTCGTCGGCGTTGAGCTCCATCCACTCCACGCCGACCTTCTTGCGCAGGCGCCAGCCGAGATCGTTGTCGAAATTGCCGCGCGACGGAAACACGTGCATCACGCCGCTGCGCTCGATCAATTCAGGGACGCCGGCTTCCTCGGCGAGCGTCCGGTGCAGCAGCGGTGCGTCCTTCAACAGGTCGCGGAGCGCAAAGGCGGTCCTCTCGACCCGCGCCTCGGTCCAGCCCGAGAGCAGATATTTGACCAGCCAGGGCAGCGCCTTCGGCAGATAGGACCAGCGGATCGCCAGCGGCCCGAGCGGGTCCATCAGATATCCCGGCACCTTCTTCCAGATGCCAGGTTCGGCCGGCGGGATCACCGAATGCGACGACAGCCAGCCGGCATTGCCATAACTCGCCGCCTGTTCGCCGCCGGGCTCGCCCGGATCAATCAGCGTGACGCGATGGCCTTCGCGCAGCGCCTCGATGGCGCTGATCACACCGACCGCGCCGGCACCGATGATGGCGACGTGGCGGCCGGTCGTCATTGCCTACGCCTTCACCGCGGGCGCAAAATCCTTGCCGACCGAGATCGCCCTGGGATCGATGATGCAGTGAAGGATCGACGGCTTTCTCGAGGCCAGCGCACGCTCGAAGGCAGGTGCGAATTCTTCGGTGCGCTCGACCCGCTCGCCATGGCCGCCGAACGCCTTCGCGTACATCGCGAAATCAGGGTTCTTGAGCTGGGTACCGACAACGCGGCCGGGGTAGTCGCGCTCCTGGTGCATGCGGATGGTGCCGTATTGCGAATTATCGACGACGATCACGACCAGCGGTGCGTCGTACTGCACGGCGGTCGCGAATTCCTGGCCGTTCATCAGGAAGCAACCGTCACCGGCAAAGGCAACGACGGTGCGTTCCGGATATTGCCGCTTCGCCAGCACCGCCGCCGGCACGCCGTAGCCCATCGAGCCCGAGGTCGGTGCAAGCTGCGCGGCAAAACTGTGGAAGCGGTGGTGACGGTGGATCCAGCCGGCATAGTTGCCGGCGCCGTTGCAGACGATGGCGTCCTTAGGCAGCCGGTCGCGCAGCCAGGTCATGACCTGGCCGTACTGGAACGTGCCCGGCAGCTCGCGCGCCTTCTCGGTCCAGGCGAGATAATCGGCATGCGCCTTGGCAGCCTCGCCCTTCCAGGCCACGGCGCCCGCCGGCTTCAACGTCTCGACGGCGGCGGCGAACGCCGCGGGCGTCGCCTGGATCGCGAGCTCCGGCTGATAGACGCGGCCGAGCTCTTCGGAGCCCGGATGCACGTGGATCAGCTTCTGCTTTGGCGTCGGAATGTCGAACAACGTGTAGGACGAGGACGGCATCTCCGACATGCGGCCGCCGATGAGCAGAATGACATCGGCGTTGTCGACGCGCGCCTTCAGCCCCGGGCTCGGCCCGATGCCGAGATCGCCGGCATAATGCGAATGCTCGGCGTCGATCAGCGACGCCCGACGGAACGAGGTTGCGACCGGCAGGTCGAACCGCTCGGCAAAGCGCGCGATGCTTTTGGTGGCGTCATCGGTCCAGCGCGAGCCGCCAAGGATGACGAGCGGCGCCGTGGCGTTCGCCAGCATCGCGCCGAGCTTCTCGATATCGGCCGGCGCGGGCCAGCTCACGGCCGGCTCGATGCGCATGGCGTCGGCGACGGCGGCGGTCTCGGTCAGCATGTTCTCGGGAAGCGCGATCACCACGGGACCGGGGCGGCCCTGCATGGCAACGCGGAAGGCGCGCGCCACCAACTCCGGAATGCGATCGGGGCGATCGATTTCGACCGTCCATTTCGTCATGGTGCCGAACACCGCCTTGTAGTCGAGCTCCTGGAACGCCTCGCGCTCACGCATGCCCGTATCGACCTGGCCGACGAACAGGATCATCGGCGTCGAATCCTGCATCGCGATGTGGACGCCGTGGCTGGCATTGGTCGCACCGGGGCCGCGGGTGACGAAGCAGACACCGGGCCGGCCCGTGAGCTTGCCATAGGCCTCCGCCATCATCGCAGCACCACCCTCGGCACGGCAGATCATGACGTCGATCGGGCTGTCATGCAGCGCGTCGAGCGCCGCCAGATAGCTCTCGCCCGGCACGCAGGTGACGCGCTCGACGCCTTGGGCGACAAGCTGATCGATCAGGATCTGGCCCCCGGTGCGGGTGTTGCGGATTGTCATGTCGGCTCCCTCAGGGATCTGGCGATGCGTCGTTATTCGGAGACTGCGTAGGACAGGCCGAGAGGGCGCGCAAGATCGAAAGGCTTCCCGCAGCCTGCGCAGACGTCATGCCCGCCGGTGCCGTTTGCACGACCGCCCATTCGCGATGATATGATGGTAAACGATCGAGGGCAGCCCCCGGCGAGACGGGCCCCCGGCTCTTCCGACCCCGTCATTGCGAGGGCCTCTGCGTCGAAGCAATCCAGAATCATGCCGCGACAAAGACACTGGATTGCTTCGTCGCTTCTCTCCTCGCAACGACGGAGTATTTGGCCTCGCGCGTCTCTGTCGTGTCCCGGACGCGCTGCAACGCCCTTCGCGTTGCTGCGCAGAGCCGGGACAAGGCAACAGGGGTTTGCTGCATGGGCCCCGGCTCTGCAGCGCACCGCGGAAGCAGCGCTGCGTCCGGGGCACGACCTCTGTTCCAAGCGACGGCTACCGGGCTTCGGCGTTTTCGTTTAAGGTCCGGCCGACCACACGAGGACACCGGAATGCAAACCATCGGCCTGATCGGGGGCATGAGCTGGGAGAGCACGGCGCTCTATTACAAGCTGATCAACGAGCGGGTCCGCGATCGCATGGGTAAGCTGCACTCTGCCCCGCTGTTGCTGTATTCCTACGACTTCGAGGAAATCAAGCAGATGCAGTATGCCGGCCGCTGGAGCGAGGCGGCAGCCAGCCTGGCGGAGGTCGCGCGCCGTCTCGAAAGCACCGGCGCACGGGCGATCGTGCTGTGCACGAACACGATGCACAAATTGGCACCCGACATCATCGCCAGCGTGACCGTGCCGTTCATTCACCTTGGCGACGCGACGGCGCAGCGGATCCGGGCGAAGGGGTACCGGCGGGTCGGGCTGCTCGGCACCAAATTCACGATGGAGGAGGACTTCTACATCGACCGGCTGCGCGCGCATGATCTCGACGTGCTAGTTCCTCCCACCGAGGCGCGCGCCGACGTGAACCGCATCATCTACGACGAGCTTTGCCTTGGGGTTGTCGCCGATCCGTCCCGCCGCCGCTATCGTGAAGTGATGGCGGCGCTGGTGGCCGCCGGCGCGGAGTGCATCATCCTCGGCTGCACCGAGATCACGATGCTGGTCGGCCCTGACGACACCTCCGTCGAGACCTTCGACACCACGGCCATTCACGCCGAGACGGCAGCCGATTTCGCGATCGGGTGATCTATAGCGGCTGGTTGTCCCCCTCACCCGGATTGCATCTGCGATGCAATCCGGCCTCTCCCCTGGGGTAGCAATCGCATATGACAGCGATCTCGCCTGTGGCCATCCTTCGAGACGCCCGCCGTTGGCGCGCCCTCAGGATGAGGACCCGGTGCGCGGCATCAGGTTCAACGAGCGCCAATGCAGCATAGCCTCATCCAGAGGAGACCGCGAAGCGGTTATCTCGAAGGACGAGGCGCTTGCGCAACTGCCGCTCGGCGTCATATGGGATAGCCTGACGCAAGCGGGAAGAGGCGAAGACCCTCACCGATGCTCGATCGCGCGGATCGCGCCGCGGAGCTCGGCGAGGCCCCGGAGGCGGCCGATGGCGGTGTAGCCGGGGTTGGTGCGCTTGTTCGCGGCGAGATCGTCCAGCATGCGATGACCGTGATCGGGACGGAAGACGATCTGCTTGTCGTGCGAACGCTTGGCGTTCTCCTTCAAAAGCGCCTTGAGCACCGCGATCATGTCGACGTCGCCGTCGAGATGATCGGATTCGTAGAACGATAGCCCGTCGGCCTCGCGCTTGGTCGCGCGCAGATGGGCGAAGGCGATGCGGGGGCCGAAGCGCTCGGCCATGGCGGGCAGATTGTTTTCGGCGCGCACGCCGAGCGAGCCGGTGCACAGGCAGATGCCGTTGGCCTTGGACGGCACGGCGTCGAACAGCGCCTGATAATCGTCGGCCGAGGAAGCAATACGGGGCAGACCGAACAAGGGGCGCGGCGGATCGTCCGGGTGCAGCGTCAAAGACACGCCGAGTTGCTCGGCCACCGGCGTCACGCGCGCGAGAAACTCGGCAAGATGCTGCCGCAGGATCTTTGGCGTGATGTCGCGATAGGACTCGAGCCGGTCGCGGAACTGCGGGATGGTCATCGGCTCGGTGGTCGAGCCCGGCAGCGCGCTGGCAATGACCATGACGAGATAGTCGATATCGGCCTGGCCCATCTGCTCGAACAGCGCTTTCGCCCGCGCCTGCTGCTCGGGAGGATACTCCTGAGCCGCCGCCGGGCGCTTCAGGATATGCAACTCGAAGGCGGCAAAGCGGTCATGGTCGAAGCGCATGGCGCGGGCGCCGTTCGGCAGCTCCCATTCGAGATCAGTGCGGCACCAATCGACCACCGGCATGAAATTGTAGCAGATGATCTTGATGCCGCTGGCTGCCACCGCTTCCAAACTCGCGATCCACGCCTCGATCGACTTCGTCGCCTTGCCGCCCAGGCGCTTGACGTCGTCGGGGATCGGAATCGACTCCACCACCGACCAGGTCAGCTGCGAGCGGCCGGGCTGGCCGTTCTCGATGAAGTTCTTGCGCTCCTCGACTGCCCTGCGCGTCCAGGCCTCGCCGATCGGCACCTGATGTAGCGCCGAGACGATGTCGCTCGCTCCGGCCTGTCTGACATCGTCGAGCGAGACCGGATCATCGGGCCCGTACCAGCGCCAACCTTCGCGCATCATCTGGTCTCTCCACTCAATTCGCAGTCAGCACGACCTTGACGCTCTGCGAGCGGTCGAGCGCCAGCCGCAGGGCATCCGGCGCGGTCGAGAGGGGACGCTCGGCCGTGACCAGCGACAACACGTCGACGCTGCCGTTGGAGATCAACTCCACGGCCGTTGCGAATTCGAAGCCGAACCGGAACGAACCGCGCAGATCGATCTCCTTGGCCATCACCGCATTCGACGGCGTCGGGATCTGGCCGCCCGGCAGATTTCCGATCTGCACCACCACGCCACCGCGCCTGACGATGCCGATGGCGCTGGCAAGGCCCGCTGCCGTGCCCGAAACCTCGAACGCGGCGTCGTAGGGGCGCGACGCGGCCTGCGCCTTCAAACCCTCCTCGCCGGCCGAGACGTTCTCGACATGCGAGGCACCGAGCCGGGTCGCAAACGCCAGCGGTGCCGGCGCGATGTCGGCGACCGTGATGTCGGCCATGCCGGCGCGGCGCGCGGCGAGCATGGTCAAAAGCCCGATCGGACCGGCGCCGAAGATGATACCGCGCTTGCCCTCGATGTTGCCGGCGCGCGCCACGGCGTGCAGGCAGACCGCCAGCGGCTCGGCCAGCGCCGCGGCCTGATAGGAGACATGATCCGGGATCTTCACGCACTGCGCGGGGATAGCATCGAAGTAATTGGCAAAGCCGCCCTGCATATGCGGAGTCTTCGAGGCCGAGCCCATGAAGTAGATGTTCTCGCACAGGTTCGGCCGGCCCTCGCGGCAGGCGACACAATGGCCGCACCAGCGCGACGGATTGACGGCGACGCGGTCGCCGACCTTCAGACTGGCAGCGGCGCCGAAAATCTCCACGACCTCGCCCGAAATCTCGTGGCCAAGCACCAGCGGCGACTTCACCACGAAATCGCCGGTCCGGGCGTGGCGGAAGTAATGCATGTCCGAGCCGCAGATGCCGCCGGCACCGAAGCGGATTCGCACCATGCCGTCTGCGAGCTTGTCGAGCGGATGCTCGACCATCCGCAGGTCTTCGGGCCCGAACAGGGTAGCGGCGAGAGCTGTGGAGGTCATTTGGAAAGTCCCATGTATTTCGGCAGCCAGAGGGTGAGTTCGGGAATGTAGGTGATCGCGATCAGCGCCAGCATCAGCGGCACCAGCCAGGGCAGGATCGCGACCGTGGTGCGCTCGACCGAGAGCTTTGCGACGCGGGCGAGCACGAACAGCACCATGCCGAGCGGCGGATGCAGCAGGCCGATCATCAGGTTCAGCGTCATGATCAAGCCGAAATGAATCGGATCGATGCCGAGCTTGAGCACGATCGGCAGCAGGATCGGCACCAGGATGGTGATCGCCGCGGTGGTGTCGATGAAGCAGCCGACGAACAGGATCAGCACATTGGCGAGCGCCAGGAAGACCCATTTGTTGTGGGTGACGCTGAGCATCCAGTCCGACAGCGTCTGCGCTGCCTGCGACACCGTCAGCAGCCAGGCGAAGATCGAGGCCGCGGTGACGATGAACAGCACCGAGGCCGTGGTCTCGATGGTATCGAACGTCGCCTTGGCGACTGTCTGCAGAGTCATGGTGCGGTAGCGGACGAGGCCGAGGAACAGCGACCAGATCACGGCGGCGACCGCGGCTTCCGTCGGCGTGAACCAGCCCAGCGTCATGCCGCCGATCAGGATGACCGGCGCCATCAGCGCCATCACCGCCGAGAAGTCGAAATACCAGTCGATCACCAGCAGGGCGCCGAGGCCGATGACGACCGCGACGTTGACCGAGAGGCCGGCCAGCACCATCAGCCAGATCGCCATCGGAAAGGACAGCACGACCAGGATCTCGAGCCCGGCCGAGCCGAGCTGCGGCCAGGAGAACGGCGTATCGCTGCCCCATTTGTTCTTGTGCGCGAAGTAGGTGACGGTCGCCATCATGAACAGCGTCAGCACGATGCCGGGAATGACGCCGCCCAGAAACAGCGCTCCGATCGAGACGTTGGCCATCATGCCGTAGATCACGAAGGGCAGCGACGGCGGAATGATCGGCCCCAGCGTCGCCGAAGCCGCGGTGACGCCGACCGAGAACTCGGTGGAATAGCCGTGATCCTTCATCGCCTTGATCTCGATGGTGCCGAGACCGGCGGCGTCCGCGATCGCGGTGCCGGACATCCCGGAGAAGATCACCGAGCCGATGATGTTGACGTGGCCGAGGCCGCCGCGCATCCACCCCACCAAGGCCACCGCAAACTTATAGATGCGGCCGGTGACGCCGGCGATGTTCATGAGGTTTCCGGCCAGGATGAAGAATGGCACGGCGAGCAGCGGAAAGCTCTCGACACCGGCGATCATGCGCTGCGCCAGCGTGACGTCGGGCGTCACGCCGCTGACCAGGATGTAGAGCAGCGACGACGCGGCCATGGCGATCGCCACGGGAACGCCGAGCAGCATCAGGACGAGAAAGCCTCCGAGCAACAGCAGCATGATTACAACTCCGATCCGTCGTAGGCACCGGGACGTTCCAGGACCGAGTAGCCTTGCCGCCAGTGCTGCAGTGCTGCCTGCAACGAACGCAGGAACATCAGCACGAAGCCGAGCAGCACGGCGTAATACACGTAGTTCTTGGGAAAATTGATCGTCGTCATCTGCTCGTCGCCGATGATCTGGATGTAGACCCAGACGAGTTTGACGGCGTAGCCGAAGAAGGCGATCCGGATCAGGTCGATCAACGTCGACAGCACGCGCCCAACGGGTTGGGGCAGATAGCGGTAGAGGAGATCGACCTGGATGTGCCGCGACAGCCGCACGCACATCGAGGCGCCGATGAAGACGACGCCGATCAGGCAATAGGTCGCGATCTCCTCGGTCCAGGCGTAGCTGTCGTTGAGCACGTAGCGGGTGAAGAACTGCAGGAAGACGGCGAGCGCCATCACCCAGAAGATCGCAAGTGCTACCCAGTCCTCGAACGCGTAGACGCCGAGATCGACCTTCGGCGTCGCCTCCTCCTCGAAGGTATGGGCAATCTCGTCCGCGGTGATCTGCCGGTGTATTTCGGCGGTGGACATGGGGCACTCCTTGAACGTCTTGGTCGTCATTCCGGGGCGGCTCGAAGAGCCGAACCCGGAACCGCGAGATGATCTGACTGCGTAAAACTTGCTCCGCTCCTCATTCTGCGAAGCAAGCGTCTCGAAGGATGGCCCCGGGCGATATCGGGGCCTTCATAGTCGAGATGCGCGTTCCGCGCTCCTCACCATGAGGGGTTGATAGCGGAGCAAGCGTCAGTCATTTCACCGCCTGGATCTTTTCCCAGTCGGCCTTGCGATAGCCGAAGGTCTCGAACGCGACGTTCTTCAGCACTGTGTCGCGGAACTCGTTCTTGTCGACCTCGGTCACGGTCAGGCCCTTCTCCTTGAAGAAGGCGACCAGCTTGGCCTCGTTCTGCTTAATCTCCCCGGTGGCCTTGGCGGCGGCCTCCTGCGCGACGTCGGTGAAGATCTTCTTGTCTTCGTCGGAGAGCTTCTTCCACAATGCGCCGGCAATCACCGTATTGAGGTGATCGACGATGTGGCCGGTCAGCACGATGTGCTTCTGCACCTCGTAAAACTTCTTGGCTTCGATCGTGGTCAGCGGGTTCTCCTGCGCCTCGACGGTGCCGTTCTGGAGCGCGAGATAGACCTCGGCGAACGCGATCGGCGCGGTGTTGGCTCCGCAGGCGCGCGGCATCGCGAGATAGGCCGGAACGTCGGGCACGCGGATCTTCAGGCCCTTCATGTCGGCGCAGGTCTTGATCGGCTTGTTCGACGATGTCTGGCGCACGCCATAATAGGTCACCGCGACGATGTGGTGACCGCTCTTGTCTTCATAGCCCTTGGCGAGCTCCTTGAAGATGTCGCTCTTGGTGTAGGCGAGCAGATGGTCGGCGTCGCGGAAGGTGTAGGGATAATAGGTCACGCCGATCGGCGGGAAGCTCTTGGCCGCGAAGCTCGAGCCGGAGATGATGATGTCGACCGAGCCGAGCGACAGGCCCTGGTTGATGTCGGCCTCCTTGCCGAGCTGCGAAGCCGGATAGACGTCGATCGCGTAGCGCCCGTTGGTGCGCTTGCCGATCTCCTGCGCGGCCCATACCGAGGCGGTGTGGAACGGCTCCGAGGTCTCGTAGACATGGGCCCATTTGAGCTTCGTCTGCGCCATGGCGGCCTGGGTGGCGGCCAACAGCGCGGCGGCGGACATCACCGCGGCAATCGTCGTTTTCTTCAACATTGACTTTTCCTCCATCGTTCAAGTCTGCTTCTTGTTCATCCGCCCCGATTGGAAGCGGGCCGTACAATCTCATCGCCGCCGCGTGCTGCCGCTCCCGGCCGGCTTCTTCTTCAACGCCGGTTTCGGCCTCGGTCTCTTTGCCGGCACGCGCGCCGTCCGGCTCCGCACCGAGGGCGCTGTCGCCGCTGTCTCGGCGCCGAAATTTTGCGCGAAGCGCTCCTGTGACCGCACCAGATGGGCGCGCATCGCCTCGCGCGCGGCTTGCGGATCATGCGCCGCGATCGCCTCGCGCACGGCGCGATGCTCGTCCAGCGCCGTACGCCAAGTGCCCGGACTTTCGAAATAATGCGCAAGCTGCGCGAAATAGGGATTGAGGCGCTGGTCGAACAGCTCGCCGACCACGCGCACCAGCACGGCATTGCCGAGGCTTCCGGCGATCGCGACGTGGAACGCGCGGTCGTGCACCATCGAGGCTTCGCCGGGATGCGCGACATTCTCCATTGCGAGCAGCGAAGCGTCGATGCGGGCGATATCGCCCCTGGTCGCAACGTGCGCGGCCTGTTCGGCGATAGCGCTTTCGAGGAATTCGCGGGCTCGCAGCAGCTCGAATGGGCCTTCAATGACCGCGGCGGCAGGCACGGCCATCGCCGGAGCGGCGGGCTCGATCACATAAATGCCGGAGCCGACGCGGATACGCAGGCGGCCCTCGACCTCGAGCGCGATCAGGGCTTCGCGCACCGTCGGCCGCGAGATCTTGAGCTGCTCGGCAAGCTCGCGCTCGGTCGGCAAGCGGCTGCCGACCGCGTACTCGCCGCTGTCGATCAGGCTTCGCAATTGATCGGCGACCTGGCGATAAAGCCGTCTCGCCTCCACAGCTTCCAGCGGCACGCTGGTCCTCCCGAAAGGTCACACCGGGCATTCGAAACGCCGGGGCTCGCCAATTTTGGAAAATTGGTCTTACCAATTGACCGGAGCATTGACCTGATATGGGCGCCATGTCAAGCAGCGGCAAAACAAGGGGAGACGTCGATGGGCCCGAGTTCAATGCGCCTTGGCTTTGCCACTCTCGACCGGCTGCCACGCAGCGTCCGCCGCCCGGCCTACGACCGTTCGCGTGTCACGCCCGGCATCGTGCATCTCGGCCTTGGCGCGTTTCATCGCGCGCATCAGGCCGTCGTCGTCGACGATTGCCTCGCTGCAGGCGCCGCATCCTGGGGCATCGTCGGCGCCAGCCTGCGCAGCCCGGATACGCGCGACGCGCTCGCCCCACAGGATCACCTCTACACCGTTGCCGTGCGTGCCGCCGAAGGCACCGAGCACCGCGTGATCGGCGCGTTGCTCGACAGTGTCGTCGCGCGCGAAAATCCGGCAGCGCTGGTCGAGCGGATGGCCGATCCCGCCATTCGCATCGTCTCGCTCACCGTGACCGAGAAGGGTTATTGCCACACGCCGCAGACCGGCGATCTCGACGAGCGGCATCCTGACGTGGTGCACGACCTCAACAATTTCGACGCGCCGCGCTCGGCGCCCGGCTTCATCGTCGCGGCGCTGGCGCGCCGGCGCGCGCTTGGCGCCCTGCCCTTCACAGTGCTGTGCTGCGACAACCTCGCCGCCAACGGCCACACCGTGCAGCGCATCGTGACGCAATTCGCCGCGCTCCGGTCCAGGGACCTCGGAAAGTGGATCGCGGACAACGCCGCGTTCCCTTCCACCATGGTCGATCGCATCGTGCCGGAGACGACGGATAGCGATCGCGATGCGGTCGCCAACGCGCTCGGCGTGCGCGACGCCTGGCCTGTGATTACCGAGCCGTTCACGCAATGGGTGGTGGAGGATCGCTTCACCGCGGGCCGGCCAAATCTCGCCGCCGCCGGTGTCGAGCTCGTCACCGACGTCAAGCCGTTCGAGCTGATGAAGCTGCGGCTGCTCAACGCCAGCCATTCCGCGCTGGCCTATCTCGGCTACCTCTCTGGCTACGAGACCATTGCCGACAGCATGCAGGATCCGCATTTCGCGCGGCTGGCCGCGCGGGTGATGGAGGACGCCGCAGTGACGCTGACGATGCCGGCAGGTACCGACCTCGCCGCCTACCGCGCCTCACTTCTCAGGCGCTTCGCCAATCCGGCGCTGCATCATCGCACCTGGCAGATCGCGATGGACGGCTCGCAGAAGCTCCCACAGCGCCTGCTCGGCGCGATGCAGGACCGCCTCGCCAGGAACCTGCCGATCGCAACGCATGCGCTCGCGGTCGCCGGCTGGATGCGCTACGTCACCGCAACAGACGAGCAGGGCCGCGCCATCGACGTGCGCGATCCCCTTGCCGCCGAGTTGGCCGCGCTCACGCGCGAAGCCGGGCCCGTTGCCGAGCGGCTCGCGCCCGCCTTGCTCGGGGTTCAGAAGGTCTTCGGACCGCTGGGCTCGGAGCCGCCCCTGCGCGAGGCCGTGACCACGGCGCTCGCGCGTCTCTACCGGGACGGTGCGCGGCGGGCCGTGGAGACGCTGGTCTCGGCCTGAACATTAATCGGGCAATGCTGCACTGCGGTCCAAATCGGACGCAAAGTCGAACGGAAGTCGCGCTTGATTTTTGGCTGTCCTTGCCCCACCCGAGAGCAATGGCAAAGGACAGCAAGATCATCGCCGCCAACGCGGCCTTCTACGCCGCGTTTTCGACCGGCGATTTCGACGGCATGGAACGGATGTGGGCGGCCGACGACGCCATTTCCTGCATCCATCCCGGTTGGCCGGCCATCATCGGCCGTGCCACCGTGATCGGAAGCTGGCGCGACATCCTGCAAAACCCGGAGCGGCCCCAGATCGTCTGCGCCGAGCCGCAGGTCATCGTCGACGGCGACAGCGCCCGCGTGCTCTGCATCGAGATCGTCGACGGCACCGCTTTGGCCGCCGCCAACCATTTTCGCCGCGTCGGCGACGAGTGGCGCCTGGTGCACCACCAGTCGAGCCCGATCGCGCAGATTGTCGAACAGGCTGAAGACGATAGAGCGAGCCACCGGGTGCACTGACCGCGACCGGCAGGCCGGCGCGATCTACTGTGCATGGGGTTGTTTTTCCATTTTTGGGTTGGCCGCAAGTTCCGACAGGTTGTCCAGCACGCACCGCGCCGCGGAAAAATCATCATCCGCAAAGAACATGCTGCGGCTGATCAGCACCGGAATGCCGGCGCGCGAGGCTGCGATCAGCCCGTTGGCGGAATCCTCGATGGCGACGCAGTCGGCGCCGCCCAGCTTCAGCCGCGCCAGGGTTTCCAGATAGACGTCCGGCGCGGGTTTCTTGTGCCTGACGTCGTCACCGGCGACGATGGCGTCGAACCCGGCTGCCCAGCCCGGCCCCAGCGCCTGCGACAACAGCGCATCGATATTGCCGTGCGAGGTCGTGGTCGCAATCGCAAGCCGCTGGCCCCGCGCCTGCGCCGCGGCGAGCAGTTCGATCACGCCCGGCCTGAGGGGACAGCAACCGGATTCGACCAGCCCGGCGTAATGCGCGGTCTTGATGCGGTGAAGTTCCGCGATGTCCCCGTCCGACAGCGGCGCCGCGCCTCCCAGCCGTGCGTGATAGGCGCGCATGCGCTCCTTGCCACCGGTCACCCGCAGCAGGTCCTTGTAGAGAGCGCGGTCCCACTGCCAGCCAAGACCGTGGTGGGCGAAGGCATGGTTGAAGGCTCGCCGATGCAGTTCCTCGGTCTCGGCCAGGGTGCCGTCGACGTCGAAAATCAGCGCGACCGCGCGCCGGATCAGCTCATTGGCATCCGCCGGTGCGAAAGCCAGCGCCTGTGCCTGCATGATCGGTGCCTCCCGGTGACAGCCGAACATCGCCCGGCAACGAAGACGAGACAAATCGCAATATCTTTTGCCGGACCCAAAAATCTCTTATGAGCAGAGGACGCGCAGCTTGCGCGGGAACTTTTGACTAGCACGGGAGACGCATGCGGCTCTTCATCCTCGGCCTCGGCTACAGCGCCCGGCACTTTGCCCGCAAACATGGCGGCAGCTTCTCGCATATCGCCGGCACGGTGCGCGATCCCGCAAAGCGGGATGGCCTCGCCGGCATCGAGCTGCACGCCTTTTCGGGTGGATCCCCCGCACGCGAGACAGTCGAGCAGATTCGTGACGCCAACGTGCTTCTGGTATCGATCCCGCCTGGTACCACCGGCGATCCCGCCATCGCGGCCTTCGGCGACGCAATAGCGGCGAGCCGCCGCAAGGTCGTTTATCTCTCCACCATCGGCGTCTACGGCGATCACGACGGCGGCTGGGTCGACGAGAGCACCCCGCCGCAGTCGACGCTCGACCGCGCCCGCATGCGGGTTGCGGCCGAGCAGGCCTGGATGGACATCGGCGATGCCGCTATCCTCCGGCTTGCTGGCATCTACGGCCCGGGCCGCAACGCGCTGGCGACGCTGCGGGCGGGAACGGCCCGGCGCATCATCAAGCCCGGCCAGGTCTTCAACCGCATCCATGTCGACGATATCGCGGGCGCGATCATGGCCGCCATTCAACACGGAAGCGGCGGCATCTGGAACGTGTGCGACGACGAGCCGGCTCCGCCGCAAGACGTGATCACCTATGCGGCTGAACTGATGGGCGTTGCGCCGCCGCCGGAAGAGGATTTCGCGACGGCCGAGATGTCGGCGATGGCGCGCAGCTTCTATTCCAGCAGCGCCCGCGTTTCGAATGCGAAACTGAAGCGAGAGCTCGGGGTCGCGCTCGTCCATCCGACCTATCGGCACGGCCTCAATACGCTGTGGCACGCAGGCGAAGCGCGATAGGTTCCAGCATCTCCGACGCGTCCCAGGCATGCTCCGCTCGCGCTTGACTTCGCGCCGGTACAATCGTGATCTAGGCGTCCAGCGAGCCACTCACACAAGGAGCTCGTGCGGGAGGACATAATGAAGAAGACGATCGCTGTGATCGCGACGGCGGTTGCCGTCATCACATTCGGCGCGGCCAGCGCCGCGCCGCTGCCAGAAGCCAAACCCGCCGACGTCGGTTTCTCCAGTCAGGGTCTTGCGCGCCTCGACAATTTCTTCGCCCGCGAGATCGCTTCCAAGCGCGTCCCCGGTGCGGTCGTCGCCGTCGCACGCGACGGCAAGCTCGTGCACTACAAGGCCTACGGCATGCTCGATCCCGACAAGGGCACGCAGATGCCGGTCGATGCGATCTTCGCGCTGGCCTCGATGACCAAGCCGATGGCGGCGGTCGCGGGCCTGACACTGATGGAGCAGGGACGGCTGCCGCTCCAGGCCAAGCTGTCCGATTACTATCCCGGCTTTGCCGACATGAAGGTCGGCGTGACCGAGGCCAACGGTTCGCTCAAGCTGGAGCCGCAGTCCACGCCGATCTTCATCCACGATCTCTACCGGCACACCTCCGGATTGATGTATGGCGGTCGCCCGGACTCATCGAGCCCAGTGGCGCGGCAATATCCTGACGGCACAGCGCCGGCGATCGAGGGCGATACCCAGGCCTTCATCGACCGCATCACCAAGCTGCCGCTGGCGCATCAGCCCTCGACCGAATTCGAATACGGCTTTTCGATCGACGTGCTCGGCGCCGTCGTCGAGAAGGTGGGCGAGCAGAAGCTCGGCGAATATCTGGC
This sequence comes from Bradyrhizobium sp. SZCCT0148, assembly GCF_018129985.1. Lineage (GTDB taxonomy): Bacteria > Pseudomonadota > Alphaproteobacteria > Rhizobiales > Xanthobacteraceae > Bradyrhizobium > Bradyrhizobium japonicum_H. The sequence continues at coordinate 84,411 of NZ_JAFCKT010000005.1, read as the reverse complement.
CGCCAATGTCTGGCAGCCGCTTGGCATGACAGACGCAACCTTCCACCCAACCGACGCGCAGCGCCCGCGTCTCGCCCGTCCGTTCGGCAAGGATCCGCTGACGGGCAAGCCGCAGGCGATCAAGCTGCTGGACACCCCGACCAAATTCGATTGCGGCGGCGCGTGCTCGTTCGCGACGGTCGGCGACTACATCCGCTTCGGACAGATGCTGCTCAACGGCGGCGAGCTCGACGGCCAGCGCATCCTCGGCCCGAAGACCGTGCATCACATGACGACCAACCATCTCGGCCCCGAGATCAAGAACAAGGTGGCCAATGTCGAGCCGCATCGCGCCGGCTTCGGCTTCGGCCTTTCAGTCGCGGTTCGGACCAGTGAGGGTCTGTCGTCGGTCCCCGGCAATCCCGGCGAGTTCAGCTGGAACGGCGCCTACGGAACCCAGTTCTTCTGCGATCCCAAGGAGCGTCTTGTGGTCGTCGTGGGAACGGCCGCGCCCGGCGAGCTCAGGAAGTATTATCGCGAGCAGGTCCAGGACATCGTCTACGGCGCGATGACGAAGTGAGACGGGCTTGACCCAAAAGAGAAAGGGCGGCCAATCGGGCCGCCCTTTGCTTGTCCAGGCGTCAGCTCAGGACGCCATACTTCTTGAACCACGCCTCGGCCTGCTTCCAGGCGTCCTCCGCAGCGTCCTTGCGGTAGCTGCTGCGATAGTCGGCATGGAATCCGTGCGGCGCTTCGGGGTAGATCTTGAATTCGGCCGTCTTCTTGTTCTCCGCCAGCGCCGCCTTCATCTGCTCGACCTGGGCGACCGGAATGCCGGTATCGGCGCCGCCATAGAGGCCGAGCACCGGCGCTTTCATCTCGGGCGCGAGTTGCATCGGGCTCTTCGGCCAGAGCGGATTGGCGGGATCGACCACCGTGCCGTAGAACGCCACGCCGGCCTTGAGCGTGCCGCTGTGGGCGGCATATTCCCAGACCGTGCGGCCGCCCCGGCAGAAGCCGATGATGCCGAGCCTGGTGGCGTCGCCGCCCTGCGATCCCGCCCACGCCGCCGTGGCGTCCAGATCGGACAACAGCTCGGCGTCCGGCTTGGCATTGACGATCGGCAGGAGCTCCTTGATATCCGAGACCTTGGTCAGGTCGGTGCCCTTGCGGAAATAATAGTCGGGCGCAACGGCGAACGCGCCAAGCTTGGCGAGGCGCCGCGTCACGTCCTTGATGTACTCATGCAGTCCGAAAATCTCCATCGCGACGATGATCACCGGCGCCTTGGTGTTGCCGGCGGGACGGGCGAAATAGGCGGGCATCTCTTCGGAGCCGACCTTGATCCTGGCGTCGCCGGCCTGCAGGCCGTTGGTGTCGGTCGCGATCGCCTCGGCGCGCACGGGCCCCGCCGCAAGCGTGTAGCCGGCGGCGACGGCCGCGGTGGCGCTCATGAAACCGCGGCGCGAGACCGGGGCGACTTTGGTCAGCCCGACAACGTCCGAAGTCATGGTGGTTTCGAAGCTCATCAATCTATCCCTTCCTGCTGCGCATGGTGCCCTCCCCCGGGCGACGCATTCGCCAATAATCGCCGGCGAAACGCAAATCACCAGCCTGCGAGCGCGCGTGCTTTCAACTTGGGCCTCCCGTTTTCTTCAGCGGCGCGGCCTCGGCTGCCCGTTGCGACCAAGTCTAGCGACTGCGGCACGCAGGAGACAACGGTGGCGGCAGTTCCGCAGACTTGAGCTGAGCGGCGCTGCTGTTGCGATACCCAACGACACTCTGACGATCCGATCGCTGGTGTGCCGGGCTTAACCGTCTAGCCACACCGCATTGCAACATCCATTAACCGAAAAGACAGGGTTCTCTCCCGGCCGGCCGCACCGCCATGTGCTGCAGCGGATGTACATGCGTGCACGTTCGACACGCTCACCCGCAACAAATGGATACCGCAGCGGTGGAATTGACACATCATGTTGCTCACGCACCGCACATCACCGTCGATCAGGCGCAGGCCGTCGTGATTTTGATTGAAATTTTCAGAGGACTTGAGCCGTGCGATTTACTCGAACTTTCTTCGCGACGCCGTAGTTCCACGGCCGGAAGTCCCATCTCCGCAGAGGGCTTCTCCCACGCGCGCTCCGCCATCCGGCAACGGACGAAGGGGCACGCGAGAACTTCATTCTCGTCCACACAGATTGCGCATCCGAAGGCTCAATTGAATAAAGTTTATCCGATCTGGAATTGAAATGAATTTGGCTCGCGAATCAATTGAACTGCTGGAACAGGTTGCACGGATCCTGTGGTTCGAAGGCACCAAGCACGGCTTGCGCGACCGCGAGTGGATGGCGCTGCGCTTCCTCTCCCGCGCCAACCGTTTTTCCCGGACGCCTTCGGCGCTCGCGAGCTACGTCGGCACCACGCGCGGCACCGCCTCGTTCATCATCGGGGAGCTCGAGCGGTTGGGCTATATCGAGCGGAAACGCTCGGCCACCGACAAGCGCTCGGTGATGCTGAGCGTGACGCAGCAAGGCAAGAAATTCCTGGTGCGCGATCCCGTCAACGTTCTGGTCGACGCGATCGCCGTCCTCGACGAAGAGGTCAAAATCCGCTTCCGCGACACGTTCCGGCACGTGCTGGATCAGTCGGACGCGGCCGAGCAGCGGCACCACACCGACGTGTGCAAGCGATGCATCTTCCTTCGGGAGGAGCGCACCGCCACCGACAGCAAGACAGCGGCCGAGTTCAGCTGCCGCCTGTTTCGCTCGCCGATCGCTGAAGCGGAGGTCGATCTGCTATGCACCAGCTTCGAACATCACCGCCAATAGAGGACCGCCCCCCGATCACGGCGTTGCTTTGCGTGACGAATAGATGACGCCGCCGCTCGCCTCCACGACCAGACGCCCGTTCTCGCTCCTGATCTCTTCGATGCGGCCAAGTCCGGGCACTTGCTGTCCCAGCACCGCTTCGATGACGCCGTTCGGGCTCTGCAGGATCGCAATGCCTTCATAGGCCTGGCGGACCGACCAGCCCTTGATCACCTTTCGCGGCGCCAGCGCGCGCTCGGTCGGTGACACCGAACCCGTGATCTCCGGCGCTGCGACCGAGGCCACCATCGCCCCTTGCTGTGGCGCGGGCTGCGATTGGACGATGGCCGGCGCCTGAACCTGCGCTTGAGCGAGCTTATCGAGCTTCACCGTCGAGGACGAGCTCACCCGCTCGATACGGTCCAAATTCTCGGCAAACCTTCCGAAACGGTCATTGGTCGCCTTGCTCGATTGATCCACTGCGGTCCGCAGGCCGTCGAGATTTTCCGACACGCCCGACACTTGCTTGCGCAGATGCGCGACCGTCTCGCGCAGATTCCTGATCTCCGTATTGGCTGCGACGTTGTTCTGGGCGGGCTGCGTCGTGAGATAGGCGATCACGCCGGTGCAGGCGCAGACCACCAACATGGCGGCGACCGCCAATGTTGCGAGGGGCACAACCCAGGTCGGACGGGGCGGTGGGGACTTGGCGACGATCATGGCCGGCTTGATCACGGTCGGCGCCGGCTTGGGGATCGCCATCTTGTCGAGACGCGCCTTGGCGCGAATGCGTTTCAGGCCCTCGAGTGCCTCCTTCGCGAGAACTTCGTCGCTCACCGCGGCCGACACACGCTTTGTGCCCGCAGCAGGCCTGGGCGCTCGCGCCGGATCAACCTCCGTCTCGCGTACTTCAATAGCCGGCTTCGCCGTTGCGGAAACATCGGCGGTCGCGCTGGGACGAGCTTGTCCATCGGACAACATGTAAAAATGCTCCGTTCGGTTCGATCTTTCGAACGGTGACGTTATGTGCCGAAGCTTGCCTGAAACGTGCGCATCGAAGATCCCTCATCGCGCGCTATGCGGCGTCGCATCTGTCAACCGCGTCATGCACGTGGCGGGAGTGCGACTCGAAAGACACACCCTCGCCAAGATTTTGCCAAGCTGGACTCTCGCCGCCACACGTGAGTCGAATTGCCGCATGTGGACAACCGCGCACTCGAGTCAATCCCGGGTTGAAAACCGTTCGATATGCCATATCCGCAGCACCGGTTAAAATAGCTGTAATTGTACGGAGATGCGGAACCTTAGAACCGACAGTGTGCAGAACTAGTTTGTTTTCCGAAGCAACTGATGCGTTTGAATATATCAAGAAACAACCCGAAACAAACCAACAGCATCAAGCACACGTAGCAAACGCTTTATTACGCACGCTTGATCGGAAATCGGCAATTGTTACGGTCCTACTCAAGTGATTCTCGCCAGTTGGCGAGGAGATCGACACAGAATCGGCAGTGTTCGGACGCGATGAGCAACTTGGCGCAACTGTTCTAGGTCGTTTCTCAATCCGCTCCGCGAGGTGATCCGTACCACACCCGCCGAGCCTCACGCAGTAAGCGTTCAGTATCGAGTTGAAGTAGCAGGCCTGCGAGACGCAGGCACTGAATGCGTAGGGCTGCCCGCGAATATCGAAACCATAACAACGGTTCGCGGGAAGGAATGTCGTCAAACAGCATCGTTGCCGAGCCGGGCATCATAACAACCATCCGGCCGCGACAGGTGCGAAACAGGGGCGAAAGACTGATGTATATTATCGTTGATGATCGCGAGAGCGTCGCGAACAGCTATGTCGGAGGGCTCGTTCGCGAAGGTGTATCGTCGATCGGCTTCTCCTCCGGAGAATTCTGGGACTGGCTGCAATCCGCAAGCGAATCGGACCTGGCAGCGGTGGACGCCTTCCTCCTCGGGGACTGCGATGCCCGCGGAAGCCTGCCGCGGGCGATGCGCAAGCGTTCCTCCGCGCCCATCATCGCCATGAGCGGCCAGAAGATGCTCAAGAACACGCTGGAGCTGTTCGAATCCGGCGTCGACGACGTCGTGCATGTGCCGATCCATCTGCGCGAGATTCTGGCCCGAACGGCCGCGATCGCCCGCCGCCGGGTGGGTGAGCTGCCGAGACCCTGCGAGAGCAGGATTCAGGTCTTTTTCAACGGCCGCGACCCCGAGATCGCGGGCCACGCCCTCACCCTGCCCCGCCGCGAATTGCGCATTCTCGAATATATGGTCAGCAATCACGGCAAGTGGATCACCAAGACGCAGATCTTCAACGCGGTTTACGGGATCTTCGAGTCCACCTTCGACGAGAGCGTGATCGAGAGCCACGTCAGCAAGTTGCGCAAGAAGCTCCGCGACCGCCTCGGCTTCGACGCGATCGTGGCCCGGCGTTACGTCGGATACCGCCTCGACATCCCTGCCGGCGAGACACTCGACGTATCGATGCAGGAGCTCGACGAGGTCGGCATCATCCTCAACAGGGCGCATGCCGTCCCGGCGGCCTACCCCGCCGGAAACTGACACGGCCCGCGGCGAAACAGGCAGCGGCCTCCGCGAAGCACCTTCGCGGAGGCCGTTTCGCGATTGGCGGCGGCGAGCAGAGCGCACGCTTCGTCATTCGAAACGGCGCTGACGCGCCTCCTCGGGATGAGGCTAATCGGTCCGCGGTGCGAGCTGAATCTGGAGCCGCGCATTCCGTCCTCATCCGGAGGAGGCGCCTGGCGGCATCCCGAAGGATGTCAGCACAAAGGAGCTACGGCTTCTGCTGGAATTCTTCCTTGGAGACGTAATTGAAGTCCTCGACCAGGACGTCCTGGACGACTTCGGCCTGCATCCGCTCGTTGACGCGCTGTTTGATGGCCGTCGTCAGGATGGAGAGGTCGTAACGGGCGAGCTTCCTGAAATCGAGACGCTCGTCGGCATAAATCCTGCGAAAGGCCTCGTCGACGACGAACGGCTCCGGCGGAACGTTGAGCTGATGCAGGGTCCGCGCCTCCACGGTGTAGACGAAGCGCGCGACGATATAGCCCTGCACATTGCCGCTCTCAACCATCGGCACGCTCAATGCCCGCGTCTTCTGATATTGCAGACCGTCGAGATATTCGTCCTTCGCCGGCAGCAGGCTGCCGTTTTCCTTCCAATAGGCCACGCCATAGCTCGTGCCCGCGGTGAGGATGCAGACCCAGAGCCCGGCCAGAACCAGTCTGATCATGTTCCGTCCTGCGCTGCGCGACCGGTATAGGTGCCGTCGGACTCGGCTTCCTGGATCGCCTTGACGATGACGCTCGCGATCTCCCGCACCGCGTCGTAATGCATTTCGAGGATCGAGCGATTCCGCTCGAGCTTCTCTCGCAGCCGCTGGATTTCCTCGGTGACCTCGACGTCACCGCCGAAATGCATCCGCGCCCGCATCAGCCGGACGAACTCGAGCATGCTGCGGCTCTTCCGCGCGCTGAAATCGTCGAAATCGATCTTCTGGCGCGTGGCGAGCGCGACCGTCTCCTCCTCAACGATGCTCTCGAGCCGGCGGATTGCCGCCAGCAGCCCGCGCACTTCATCCGCTCTCGCCGCATCCGCGCCGTCGACCACGGCCTCGTCGGTCGCGGCCGGCAGCAACACGGGCAGCAGCGCATCGCCTGTTGCTGCCTCCGCCGTCGTCATCCCGGTGTCCGCGACCGGCTGTTCGATCGCCATGGCCGCCGCGCTGTCTTGTGCCTGCATAGAAATTCACCCTTCAACTTCTGTCACCCGTTCGCCGATCATGATCCGGCCTTGCCGGCCTCGTTCGGTCCGGCCGCATTCGCGGCGGCCAGCTGCCTGGCAATGCCAATGCCGTTGCCCTTTGCCAGCTGGCTGCCAAGCTGCTCAGCCAGCATCGACTTCCAGACGCCGCCGGCGGTACCCTTGCCGAAGATCTGCTCGGAGTCCTTCGGCAACATCGTCTCGACGAAGGTCTGGAGAATGAATGCCTCGAACTTCCGGTACACCTCACCGGATGCAGGCGCCTTGATCATCCGCACCGGCGCCCCGTTCACCGCATCCGAAGGCGCCTCGGAAGCCTTCGTCGCGGGTTGCTTGGCAGCCGCCGCCTTGCCGGCCTCCGCCTCCATGGTGGCGGCGAAATCCGCGTCGGAGGATTTCAGCGCGTCGAGTTTCGCCGTCGCCGCGCGCTGCGTCACGGGATCGGCGGCATCGAGGACGTCGAGAACGAGGTCGGGTGTCGCGGTCACGATCATGGCTTGTTCCGATTGGCTGGCCGTGGCGTCCACGCGCGCGCGGCTGGGCTAATTCCCGTCATTTCCTCAAGACTCCGCTTCTCGGCGTCACGGAGCTTGTCGGCCAGCGCCGCCTTGGCAACCTGCTCAAGCTGCCTGACGCGGCGGCTCTCGGTGCGGACCTGGTCAAGCTGCTGGGCGGCCTGCGCCTGGATCGCGCGCGCGCCGACGCTCATCCTGTTCAGCCGCCGCGCGATCGAATCGCTCGACGATCCCGCTGGCGGCTTGCCGCCGTTCAAGGCGCCCACCAGCCATTCCTGCTCGTCCTGCAGGCTTCTCTCCTGCTGCCGCAGCTGCGCGAGCTGCCATTCGGACAGCCGAAGCTGCAGCTTCACGAGCGACACCATCCGGCCGAGCTTGTCCGCGCGCGAAATGGTCACAGCGTCACTCCGCCAGCCAGGACGAGAGGCCGAGCATGAATTGCGTCAACAGCTCGTCGCTCGTGAGGTAGAGCAGCAGGAAGCCGCCGAACAGCACGAACGGCACCGAGATGAAATAGACCGGGACCGCTGGCGTCAGCTTGTTGATCAGGCTGACCGCCAGATTGACGATTACCGAATAGACGATGAATGGGCTGGCGATCCGCAGCGTTAGCACGAACGCTTCCGACAGGCGGCCGACGAGCAGGTCGAGCGCCACGCCGCCGCCGAGCCTGTCGCCGGGACGCCAGACCTCGTAGGAATTCATCAGCCCGCGCAGGACCTGCCAATGCTGGTCGGTCATGAAGAACAGCGTGGTCACCGACACCATGATCAGCGGCACCAGCGCGGGCGCCGGATCGCTGTCGGCAACCGGCGTCCCCGGAATGTTGCTGAGCCCGATCGCACTCGCCATCACGGTCGCCATGGTCTGGAGCGCAAGGAAGAACACCCGTCCGCCGAGCCCGATGACGCTGCCGACCACGAGCTCGGAGCAGATCAGGAGCGCCAGCGTCAGCGGCGCGGCGTTGTCGGTGAGTGGCTTCAGCACCGCGATCAGGATCGGCGCCAGCGCGAGCGTGGTGACGAGCGCTACGAACAGCCGGACCTGGGCCGGAACGTTGACGCTGGAAAAGCCGGGTACCAACATCAGGCAGGCGCCGATGCGGCAGAATACGATGAACGTCACCAGCACGCTGTGGGCAAGGCCGCTGATCACGACACCGCTCCAAGCGCCCTGATCTCGGCGCTGCGCGCGACTTCGACATGCGACAGGATCGGCAGAGTCGGAAACACCCGCTCCAGGATCATCCGGACATAGGGCCGCGCTTCGGGCGTCACCGCCAGCACCACGCTGGTGCCGCTTTCGGTGAACTTGCGGATCGCGGCGCTGGCTTCTGTCGCGAACTGCTCGATCAGGCGCGGATCTGCGTCGAACTCGACGACGTCGCCCTTGCCGTCTCGCTTCAAGCTCTGGTGGAACGCCAGGTCCCAGCGGTTGCCGAGCCTGACGACGTTGAGGACGCCGTTGTCGGAGAGGTCTCCGCAGATCTGCTGTGCCAGCCGCGTCCGCACGTGCTCTGCGACCTGCTCGGAGCGCCGCACGTGAGGCGCGATCTCGGCGATCGCCTCGAGGATGAGATGAAGATTGCGGATGGACACGCGCTCGGCCAGCAGGATCTTCAGGATTGCCAGCAGGCCCGAATAGGAGATCTGTGACGGGCAGAGATCCTCGACGAGTCGCTTGTATTCGGGATCGAGCCGGTCGAGCAGCGAGCGCATGTCCTTGTAGGACAGGAGCTGGGCGAGGTTCGCCCTGAGCACTTCGCTCAAATGCGTGAGCAGCACCGACAGATTGTCGACCGGCTTGCAGCCCTGCCGCTTGACTTCGTCCGTAAAGGCTTCCGTCACCCACAGCGCCTTCATGCCGAACGCGGGTTCGACCACCTCCTCGCCGGGCACGTCGGGCTTGCCGTCCTTGTCGACCAGCACCAGCACCTCGCCGAGCCTGAGCTCGCCATGGGCGACGCGGGTGTCATGGATCCGGATCTGGTAACCCTTGGGATCGATCGACAGATTGTCGCTGAGCTTGATCTCGGGAACGACGAAGCCGTACTGCTTGGCGAACTTCTTGCGGATCTTGGCGACGCGGTGGGCGAGCTCGGTGCGCGAGCCCAGCAGGTGGACCGACAGATGGCCGCCGAGCGAAAGCTCGATCTCGGCGGTCTTGAGCTGGTCCTTGACGGATTCCTTCGCCTCCGCCTGGGCGCGCTCGTCGGCCTTGCGCGCATCCTCTTTCCGCTCGCGCGCGGCCTGCCGCTTCGGCAGCGAATAGCCGACGAAGGCCATGATGCCGCCGAGCAGCACGAACGGACTCATCGGCAGTCCCGGCATCAAGGCGAGCACGAACATCATCAGCGCGGCGGCCGACACCGCGCGGGGGTAGCCGCCGAGCTGCCGCAGCACCGCCTGCTCCGCCGAGCCCCTGGTGCCGCCCTTGGAAACCAGCAGACCCGCTGACAGGGACACGATCAGCGCCGGCATCTGCGTGACCAGACCGTCGCCCACGGAGAGCTTGGTGTAGACATCGGCCGCGCGCGAGAGCGACAGCCCGTGATGGGTGACACCGATGACGATGCCGCCGAAGATGTTGATCGCGGTGATGATGAGGCCGGCGATGGCGTCGCCGCGAACGAATTTGGAGGCGCCGTCCATGGCGCCGAAGAACGCGCTTTCTTCTTCGAGCTCGCGGCGCCGGCGCTGGGCCTCCTTGTCGTCGATCAGGCCCGCCGACAGGTCGGCGTCGATCGCCATCTGCTTGCCGGGGATGGCATCGAGGGTGAAACGGGCACCGACTTCGGCGATACGCGTTGCGCCCTTGGTGATCACGACGAAATTCACGGTGACCAGGATGGCAAAGATGATCAGGCCGATGACGAAGTCGCCGCCCATGACGAATTTGGAGAAGCCGGCGACGACGTGGCCGGCGGCCTGCTCGCCCTCCCCGCCGCGCGACAGGATCAGGCGAGTCGTCGCGACGTTCAGCGCCAGCCGCAGGATCGTCGCGATCAGCAGCACGGTCGGAAACGCCGAGAAGTCGAGCGGCCGCTGAATCCACAGCGCGACCATCAGGATCAGCGCCGACAGCGCGATCGAGAACGCCAGGCCGAGATCGATCAGGATCGGCGGGATCGGCAGGAACAGGATCGTGAGCATCGCCACGATACCGCCGGCGAAGAAGGCGTCGGCCCCCAATCGTCGTGGGGTCGGCAGGCTAGCAGCTAACGTATCGGCCATGGGTCACCGGCAGAGGGTCCACCTCCAATCTGCCCCGCAAAGCTTACGCGGGGATGGTGCCGGGTCCCGCGCCGATCAGAAGCCGCGCTCGATATGCGAATAGACCATCTCGGTGAACGTGGAGAGGTGCGCGCCGATGAAGGAACCGGAGATGGCGACCACCACCAGAATGACGATGATCTTCGGCACGAAGGTCAGCGTCACCTCCTGGATCTGGGTCAAGGCCTGGATCAGCGCGATGATGGTGCCGACCAGCATCGCGGCACCGACCGCGGGCCCGGATGCGACGATGATGGTCCAGATCGCCGCCTGGACGATATCGAGAGCGTCCCGTTCGTTCATGACTGGCTGATCGTGAGTCCCGGCCCGACCGCGACCTTGGTGCCGTTCTCGAGGGTCGCGATGGAGCCGTCGGCATTGATGGAGACCGAAACGACCTTGCCGCTGAAGCTCGCGCCGGTGGCGTCGGTGAAGCTGACAGTCTTGCCGATCAGGCCGTTGGCCTGCGACAGCGACTGTGAGGAAAGCAGCGCATCCAGTTTCGAATTGGTCTGCATGGCCTGTTCGACCGTCGAGAGCTGCGCGAACTGGCTCATATATTGGGAGGTATCCATCGGATTGGTGGGATCCTGGTTCTTCATCTCGGCGACGAGAAGCTGAAGAAACGTATTGTAGTCGACGCTGTTGCTCGCGGTCGGATTGGGGGAGCCGGTCGAACTGGATTTGTCGGTCGCGCTGGTGACGTTCATGTGCCTCTCCGCTGTCAGGCAGCCTGGAATGGGGACTCGGTGATGGTGCCGGCCAGGATGGCCTGCTCGACCGGAAACAGGGCCCTGATCCGCTTGAGCGCCTCGAAGTAGCGGGTCGCCCCGACCAGTTCGTCGACCGCCCCCAGCCCGTCCAGCATCTCGCGGCTCTCGCACACCGCGCACAGGGCCGCGTGATGCTGTCCATAGAGCGCCGCGGCGTCGCGGATATCCGTCGGGTTCATCAGCATGAGCTGGACGATGAAGTAGAGCTGCCGCAGCGCTGTGGTGGCGTCGGAGGCCTGCATGACCTGCCCTTCGAGCAGGAACATCACGTCGTTGACGAGCTCCACGGAGACCTTGCGGTCCACGCGCAGCACCGCGCCGTTGATGTAGATCCGTTCGCCCGCCCGCAAGGAGATCTTCATCACAGAGCGTCTCGGATCAGGCGGTTGATTTCGATCAGCTGCATCACGTCGTTCGACCTCTCCTCGCGAAGGCGATCGGCTTCCTTGACGACCCACAGGCCGATCGAGATGATGTCGGCGCGCAGCTTGTCCGGGAGCCCGTTTTCCGGGTGCGAGAGATCCTCGATGAAGATCGTCCACAGTCGCCGCACATAGAGCAGGCTCTCGACCAGGTCCTCGAGGCGGAACACGCCTCTCTGAAGCCGCTCGAGCCGGTCGATGCCGAGGCTGAGCGCCTGCCGCTCGCGGCCCCGCGCCTCGTGACCGCTCTCGTCCACGACCGATTCATAGGCTTCAAACGTCATCAGCATCACTCTGCGCAGGAGACCGGATAACAGGACGAGGCTGCGAGCCTCGGCTAGAGATAGTTGATGAGGCTGATCTGCTGCAGCTGCGAGGTCAGCGCCAGCGCCGTCTTGATCTGGGTCTGCAGGGTGTTGACGCGGACCGAGGCCTCGGTCGGGTCGACCGCCTCCAGCTTGACGATCTGGTTGTTGAGGATGTCCTTCTGGATCTTCAGCTTCTCGGTCGCGCCGGTGACCCGCTGCTGGACCGAGCCGACGGTACCGCCGAGCACAGCGAGATCATTGATTGCGCCGCTGACCAGACCGATCGCCTTGTCGACGACGACCTGAAACGTGTCCTTGCTCAGACTCGTGTTGCCGAGATCGGTGAGCATAGCGTAGGCCTCGGCCAGCTTGCGAAAGCCGGGCTGGTTGGCACTGACCGAGCTGTCGACGACTTCGGTCGTGGAGATGCGGCTCGACAGCGCCTGGTCCGTGGCCGACGACCAATTGGCGTTCCAGGTCGGGCTCGCGAACTCGGCATCAAAGACGTTGTCGAGGAAGTTCTGCATCTGCGCCGGCGTGATCGTGCCAACGCCCGCCGCAGCCTGCGAGAAGCCGAACGTCGCCAGGAAGTCCGCGTCGACCTGGTTCTTGCTGGCCGAGCCGGCCGTGTAGTTCGTGATCGGCACGGTCTGCGTATTGATTCCGCCGAACAGATATGACCCGTTGTAGGAAACATTGAGCGCGCCGATGACGTCCTGAAGGTTCGCGGACGCGCTCGGCAGGATGATCTTCGCGCCGCTGTCGGCGTCGCGCGCCGCGATTAGGTTCTTGAGGAATTCCGACGCGGTCGTGCCGAGCTGCGTGATCCGGTTCTGCGTGACGTCGAGGCGTCCCGAGACCAGCTCGTTGGTGTCGACCAGCTGGTCCGCGAAATTGAAATCGGCCCGCAGCGCCACGTCGCGGCCCGTCCCGGTGCCGAGCTCGAGGCCGACATCGGCGAAACGGCCGGTGGTCGCCTCCTTCGAGGCCTTGGTCAGCGCGCTCTGGTTGTTCGTGATCGACGACCTCAACGACGAAGACAGCATCAGGGTCGAGATATAGTTCGCGCTCATCATGACTTAGTTCCCCACGGCGGCCAATAGGCTCTGCAGCATCTCATCGACAGTGGAAATGATCTTCGACGACGCCGAATAGGTGCGCTCGACCTGGAGCATCAATGCCATCTCGTCGTCCATGTTGACGCCGCTGACGTTGGACAGCGCCGCCATGCTGCGGTCGAGCAGCGTATTTTGGTACTGAACGTTGTCGTCCGCCGTCTTGCGTTGGCTTTCGATCCAGCTCGCCGAGGAGGACGCGAACTCGATCACGCTGCCGCTCGGCTTGCCCTGAGCCGCGGCGTCGAACGCCTGCGGGGCGCCCATGTTGTTGATAAGCTGCTGAAGCCGCGTCGAGAAGCCGGCATTGCCGGTCGTGTTGTAGTTGAAGGCCGGAAGGCCGCTGATGGCGCCGTCACGCAGCAGGTTCGGGTTTCCGCCCAGGGCCGGATCGACCGAGGCGGCGACCGCGATCTGACCCGCGAGGCCCACCGAGATCGTGGCGCTCGCGGGCATCACGGGCGCGCCGGGATAGGTGAACAGGCCGGGCCGGTCCGCCAGCGTCGGGACGGCCGACTGGTCACTTTCCTTGAAGGCGTCGATCAGGCCGCGCGCGATTTCGTCGAGCTGGCTCTGATACGTGACCGTGTCCTTGTCGCGCAGCTGGGCGAGGCCGGCGAGCTTGCCGGACTTGAGCGGCATGACGGAATTGGCGCCGGTCACGGGTACGCCGTCGATAAAGACGGCATTGCCCGTGGTGCCGGCGGTGTAGGCGTTGGTCGGCGTAAAGCTCACGGTCCGCGCAATCTTGTCGAACAGCACGACGCCGCTGTCGGTGTAGAGCGCGGCGTCTCCATTGGCACGGATCGACATCGAGACCCCGGTCTCCTGCGACAGCCTGGAGACGATGCTGTCGCGCTGGTCGAGATAGTCGGTGACGTCGTCTCCAGAGATCGTGCCCTTCACGATTGCCGTATTGACGGTCTGGAACTGGGACAGCAGCTGGTTGATGTTGGCGACCGAATTCGCCATGTCGGCGTCGGCGCCCTCACGCACCGACTGCACCGTCTTGGTGGCCTGGTTGAGCGCGGTCACCATGTCCTTGGCGGACGTCACGGCGGCCTGCGCCAGGGTCGCATTGTCGGTGGAGTTGGCGTATTGCTGCAGCGCCTGCTTCAGCTTGTTGAGCTGAGCGGTCGGCGACTGCTCGAGCTCGGGATCATCCACGGTCGCGGCCGCGATCTTCTGCAGGCCGTCATAGATCACGCTCTGCTTGGCCGACGACGAGGTCGCGGTCAGCACGTTCGAATAGAGGCCCGAGCTGGCCGCGTGCTGGATCGCCGCGACATAGACGCCGGTGCCGGGGAGGTTGTCCAGCACGGCGATCTTGCGCGAATAGCCGGTGGCGCTGGCGCCGGCGATGTTGCGCGAGATCGTCGACGACTGGATGCCCGACGCCATGAGCGAGGCGCGAGCAGAGTCGAGAGCGGCGGTAAGGGACATGATCTGCTCTTGCCGGGGGTGAGTGCTGACAGACTCAGCGCTTCAGGTTGACGACGACGTCGAGCAGGTCGGCGCCCGTCTGGAACGATTTCGAGTTGGCGGTGAATCCGCGCTGGGCCTCGATCATCCCGGTGAGCTCGTCCGCGAGATCGACGTTGGAGTCCTCCAGCGCGCCGGACTGGACCGTGCCGAGCCCGCCGGTGCCGGCATTGCCGGCCTGCGCATTGCCGGAGTTCATGTTGGTCGAATAGACGTTGCCAGGCTCGGGCGTCAGGTTGTCGGGGCTCGCGACGTCGGCCAGCATGATGGTGTAGAGCGTCGTCTGCTGCCCGTTCTTGAGCACCGCTGTAACGTATCCGTTCTCGTCGACATTGATCTTGTCGATCGCCGAGGGAACGCTGCCGTTGACGGTCGCCTTGAAGCTGAAGTCGGTACCCACCTGCGTCATATTCGACAGGTCCATGGTCAGCGCGGCGCCGCCCGGCACGGTCACGGTGAGACCTGTCGGGCTCGCGGCCGCCAGCGCGCCCTTTCCGGCCGCGGTCGTGTCGAAGGTGAACGTGGTGGCGGCGCCGAGCGAGGTGCCGGTCGCGGAATCGTAGAGCTGAACCTGCCAGGTGTCGGAACCGGCAGCCGTAGCGGTGTGAGACATATAAACGTCGAGCGTAACAGCCTGACCGATATTGTTGTAGGCGACGATCGAGCTCTTCGATGAATATGACGCCGGACCGGGCGGACCGGCAATGACGGCCGCCTTCGGATCGAGATTGCCGGTCGTGAGCGTCCCCGCGGTCGACGGCACCGGCACCTGCGAGACCTGGGCGATATTGACGATCTGCATGCCGGACAGGCTGTTCTGCGAGAAATTAGTCACTTTGCCGGGCTGGCCCAGAAGGTAGTAGCCGGCCGCGTTGACGAGGTTGCCCTGACTGTCCGGCACGAACGAGCCGGCGCGCGTCAGGAACTGCTGCGTGTTGTTGGCGTTCGAGACCACGAAGAAACCGTTGCCCTGCACGGCCAGGTCCGTGGACGACGTCGTGAACTGCGTATGCCCGGCGTCGCTGATGGCGTAACGGACGGTCGTCTCGACGGCGCCGGAATCGTAATTGCCGGAGCCGCTCTTCAGGATCAGCGATGAGAATTCGGTCGAAGCCCGCTTGTAACCGGTGGTGTTGACGTTGGCGATGTTGTCCGAAACCGTCGACAGCTTGTTGGACTGTGCGCTCATGCCGGAAACGCCGGTGCGCATAACACCATACAGGCTCATGAAGTGGGCTCCTTTGGTAGGTTGCAGTTACAATGGGGGGTCTTGCTTGCGCGGGGCTGATGGTTCGAGACCATGCACAACTTCACGTCGTCACGTCGTTTTCGGCTGACAGAACGAGCGCGCCTTGTCGGTCCAGGCGCCGAAGCCGCTCGACACGAGGTGGGCCACGATGTGACAGACATAGCGCTTCTGCGCCGGCTGGTTGTTCGGGCCCGCATTGTAGCGGGCCACCGCCATGGTCCAGCTGCCCTCGCGCTGCTTCAGTTCTTTCAGGAAGCGCGCGGCATATTCGACGTTCCTGGCGGGATCGAACATGTCGCGCACAGAGACGAATTTGTTGCCGTGATAGTAGTGGTTGATCTGCATGCAGCCGAGGTCGATTAGCTTGATGCCCTTGCCGCGAATGGCCTGAAAGTTTGCGATCGCATCGTCCATGTCCTTGGCGAACACGGTCTGGCCGTCGGCGCCGAGCGCGTAAGGATGCAGCGCGCCGCGACGCCCGGTCTCGGTGAGACCGACTGCGTAGAGAATGCCGAGCGGAATTCCGTGCTGCTGGGCCGCGCGCGCCATCTCGCGCTCGCACGGACGCGCGCCGTCGGCGGCCGCGGCCGCAGCGCCCGCGTTACAGATAAACAGGGCCGCGACGAAGTTGCGGCGCCACGTCCTGGTCATGACCCGTCTCCTGGCTGGGCTGGCGTTCCTGGCGGGCCTGCTTCGCGCCACCGTCGGATTGCCCCGACGACGTGCCTGCGCCGCCGAAACTACCTTGAGGCTGCGACGAGGGCTGTTGCTGGCCCGAGAGCTGCGGCTGCGACTGGCCGGAGCCGCTCTGGAATCCGTCCAGCGAGCCGTGTTGCACGGGGGCGACGTCGGCGACATAGCCCGCCGACTGCATGAGATCGCGGATCTGGTCGCGTTGCTGATCCAGCATCTGGCTGGTGTCCTTGCGCGCGGCCGCAAGGTGGACGGACACTTCGGCGCCGACGAGACGAAGGCGCACAGTGACGTTGCCGAGCGCGGGCGGCTCGAGATTGATGGTCAGGATCCTGAGCGGCTGATCGGGCGCATTGGTCTGGGATGCCGAGAGATCGGGCGCTGCGGACGCCGCCGGGCCTGTGGAGTCCTTCAGTTCGGCCACGACCGCATTGGCGACCTGTTGCGGAGCGTTGAACTGCGCCGGAGGCAGATGGGTCTCCTGCTGGACGACAGTGACCTTGGTCGTCTCGGGCAATGCGTCACGCGTCGACGCCTTGGCGGCGCGTTCGACGTTGACTGCGACGGCCTCGAAGCCCGATGTCGCAGGCATTGCTTTGGCGGAGGCATCGCTGCCTGGCTGTGCTGCCGCGGCTTGCAAGAACCCGCCTGGCGCACGCGCACCGGTTGGAACCACAGCGGATGGCTCGGAATCCACCGTCGTCGCCCTCGCCATGCCTGCGGCTGACAATTCGCGACTCGCGCCGGATGAGCGCTCCTCGCGCGTGTCTTTCTTGTCGCCCGAGAGCGATTGCATTGGCGGCTTTGCAGCCGATGCAGCCATAAGATCGTGTCCCATGATCGCGGCAACGTTCGGGCGGTTGGCGACGTCCGGCTTGGCGTCATGGCCGACCGGACCTTGCATCTCGGAAGATTTATCGATTGTCTGGTCGCCGGACCCAATCACATCAATCGCCTCGGTGCGATCATCCTTTTCGTCTTTCGACTTGTCCTTGCCCGACGGGTGGGCCAGACGCGTGCGCAGCGATCCGGCCTTCGCGGTCGTATCGCTGCCCTCATCGGTCAGGGCCTGCTTGGCGAGGCTCGATACCGTGTGGAGCAAATCGTTGAACGACGAGCCGCCCTGCGATTTGGCCCCGGCGCTCTTCGCCGACCGCGACGTCCCGCGAATGTTGAGGCTCTCGGCGAGACCCGAGAAAATTTGTCCGGAGGTTCCACTGAGCTTGGTCATGGACGGCGGTCCCTGGTCAGGAGTTCGAGTTCGCCGAGTTGCTTATGTGCGCGCGCAAGCGTCACCGTCGATGACGCGAGGTCGAGACGCGCCGGCGTTGCGGGAGGCCTGTCGGCAGCAGTGGCGGATCCGCCCGGAAGCGGCTTGCGAACATCGAGCGCGAGCTGCAGCGTGGCATTCAGAAGGAGGACGTCCCGCTCGGGGAGCTTCGACCGTTCGAGTGCCTTCAACTCGGCAAGACCTCCGTCATATTCGTCGGTGAGCGCCCGCGCGACGCCCCGGAAGAAATGCGCCCGCTCGCGCTCCGCGGAAGCGTCAGCGCTCAGCGCCAACGCCCGCTCGCCGGCAAGACGCGTCACGGTCAGCTGTCCGCGCAGCATCGCCGCGCGCGCAATGACGAGATAGAGCTTGAGGCGGCCTGCGCGCTCGATCTGCTCGAGCAGGGCAGCGATCCGCGCGAAGCGACGCTCGTCGAGCGCGAGACTCGATTGCGCCAGGCCCGTGGAGAAGCGCTGCCAGAAATCGCCGGCATAGATCGAGTTGCGGTAGTGGCGGATATAGGCCAGCGTCAGGAACTCGAACTTGTCGAAATCCTCCGCCTGCCCCACCAACAGGATCTCGCGCCGCAAGGCCGCCTCCTCCACCAGCGTGCCGGGCAGCAGCAGGCGGGCGTCGTCAAGGCGCTCGATCGCTAGCGAAGCTTCGGCGCGCGCGAACAACGCGCCCTGGACCAGCGCGACCTGTCCGCCGAGGCCCGAGGACAGCGACCGCGGCTTGACGTCCTTGAGCAGCTCCCGCGCCTCCTCCTGACGCCCCTCGACATAGGCAAGCGCGCCGTTGAATAGCCGCTCGTCGATGTTCATCTTGTCGCGCGGCAGCTTGCGGACGATTTGCGGCGCGCCGCCGCTGAGCAGGTAGATGACCGCAGCCTGGCTGTTTTGCGCACTGCTCCACACGCCCGGATCGGCGGCGAGAAATCTCTCTCCGATCTGCCGGATCAGCGTGATGTGGCTCCCATGCGCCGCGGTGTCACCGTTGGCGATGCCGTCCTGCACCGCTTGCAACCCGCGGACGAGTTCATAGGGCTCGCCCGACTGGCGCGCGGGTTCCGCAAGCGCGTTTGCTGCCGTGAACGGCAGGAGCAGTAATGCGGCGCGGAGGAGCAGCCTGATCAAGGGCGCTTCTCACGGATCAGGATCTCGATCCGGCGGTTCTGCGCGGCCGCCGGATCGTTCGGAAGCTTCGGCCGGCGGTCGGCATAGCCTTCGACATGCTCGATCCGCAATGCGTCGACGCCGGAGCGAACCAGCATGTAATAGGCCATCTGCGCACGTGCGGTCGACAGCCGCCAATTGTCGTAAGTCTCCGAACGATACGGCCGATTGTCGGTATGTCCGCGGACGATGATCATGCCCGGGCGCTTCGTCAACAGCGGCCCGATCTTGTCGATCACGCGGATCAGCTCGGGCCGCGGCTCGGCCGAGCCGACCGCGAACATGCCGAAGCTTGCATCGTCGGTCAGGCTGATCAGGAGGCCCTCCTCGACCTGACGCACCTCGGCCGCCGGCCCGGCGCCCGCCTTGATGTCGGAGAGCGCCTCCGCGACGGCGGCTTGAAGCTGCTTGACGGTCGGCTGGGCTTGCGCCGCATCGCGCGGCTCGGGCTCCTTCGTCGTATCGCTGGGACGCGCCTGCGCGGTGGCGTTCGCCTGAGCGGTCGCTTGAACGGTGGCCTGGGCGCTGCCCTCGCGCGGAGCTGGCGCCGGTGCGGCGCCCGGTGGCAGCAGCGGAGACAGGTTTGCCGACAGCGCATCCGCGTTCGGCGCCAGGCTTCCGCCGGCATCGTCGGCCTTGGCACGACGCTGCTGCGGCTCGCCCTGATTTGTGCCCGACGCGCCCTCGCGCGCGGAGGCATTCGGCCTGGGCTCGCTCTCGATCATACGATCGGCATCCTTTGACGTCTGCGGCGCCAGCTTCCAATAGCCGGGATCAAAGGGATCGCGGTAGGCGTCGCCGCCCTTGAATCCATCCTCCTCGGCGGAGGTCAGTGCGCCGGCGCGGCGTTGTCCGGAGGACTGGTTCGCACTGTTGGCAATCTCGGCGAGCGTCGCGTAGGGATCGCGGAACAGGACCTTCTCTTCATAGGAGGCCGGCTTCTCGGCCGTCGGCGAGTCACCGCGTCGTTCTTCGTTCGAGCCGGCCGGCTGACGCTTGCCGTCCTGACCTTCGAACGACGTCGGCTCCTTCTTGGAGAGATTCTTCAGTCCCTTCGGCGCGGGCGCATTTTCCGCGAGCTGGATCGGATTGAAATAGCTTGCGACGACCTGTTTCTGATCCTGATTGAGCGCGTTAAGCAGCCACATCACCAGGAAGAACGCCATCATCGCGGTCATGAAGTCCGCATAGGCGATCTTCCATACGCCGCCGTGATGCGCCTCTTCGGCGAAGGCGCTGCGGCGGCGGACGATGACGAGCTCGTGCTTGACATCTTCCATGGCGGCTTACCTGCGCGCTTCCTTCAGGCGTTCGCTCCATGCCGAGATCTGCGTCTCGATCACGGTCTGGTCGGCGACGACGCGGACCTCGACGGTCTCGGCCGCCTCATACTCGATGCCGGTGCGCCTGGACGCCTCGAGCTGAGTTCTCACGAGATCGAGCAGTTCGCTCGGACCGGTGACCTTGAAGGCCGGCACCGACGAGTTGCCGGTCAGCGCCCCAATCTGCTCGACCAGCGATCCGATCGCCTTGTCGCGGACCGCCTCGGTGAGGAACGGCAGCAGGATCCGCGCGACCGAGCTTGCGATGTTGGTCTCGATCTCGCGGCACGCCGCCTCGAAGCCGCTGACGATCGCGACCGCCTGCTGGTCGGACCATTTGGCGCGCTCCTCGCCGAGGCGGATCGCGCTGCGAACGCGCTCCTCGGCAAGCTTGGCATCGCCTTCCGCAACGCCGGCAGCCAAGCCGCGCCGGTAGGAGTCCTCCAGCAGACTGGCCGGCGGAGCTTCCGCCTTCGACGCCGGAGGCGGCGACTGGGGCTGAGGCTGAGGCTCAGGCTGAACCTGAAGCTGAGGCTCGCGCGCGATGTCCTTCGGCCTTGTCAGCACGTCCTGGATCCTGGACGCCGGAGCCGGCGGTGATTTGGCCCGGCCGTTGGCGTCGAACTGCGTCAGGAATTTTCCGATTGCCGCGTTCATGCCGCCTCCTCGCGTCGCATCCAGTCTTTAAGGATCGCGGCGGCCTGCGCCTGGTCGAGCCGGACGATCTGCTCCAGTCGCTTCTGCGGCGTTCGCTGCATCTTGCCTTCGAGGTCTTCGACGAGATTGAGTTCCGCCTCCTCGCTGTCCGCCGACGCGAGGGCGGCTGCGGCTTCGAATTCGGCGACCTCCGCAGCCTCGGCCTGTTCCTGCTGCGCGCGATGGGTCAGTATGCCGTTGACCGCGGGCCGCAATCCGAACCAGACCAGCATCGAGGCGACGGCCAGGATCGTCACCGCGTTGATGACGCTTCCGAGCTGCTTGTTGATCATCTCGACGAAGCTGATCGGGGGCACCGGCGCCAGTTCGCGCGAGCCCTCGATGAAGTCGACGGCCGTCACCTGGATCTGGTCGCCGCGCGTCTTGTCCAGTCCGCCCGCCGTCGCTGCCAGCTGGCTGATCTCGGCGAGCTTGCTGTCGACGATGGCCTGGTTGCTCTTGTCGCCGAGATCGGCGACCAGCCGCGCACGATTGACCAGGACGGCGATGAAGAGCTTCTTGACCGAATAGCCGTCGCTCACCGTCGTCGTGGTTTTGGACGAGACCTCGAAATTGGTGACGTCCTCGCGGCGGGTCTTGTCCTCGCTGGAGTTCTTGCCACCTCCGGCGTTCACCTGCTGATCGGGAAGGTTTTGCTGCACCGTGGTCGGCGTCGAACGGTCGGCGTTCTGCGACGACTCTTTCTCGCGCACGTTCCGCACCGAACGCTCGGCCCGGCTCTCGGGATCGTACACGGTCTCGTTGATCTGTTTCTTGTCGGTGGAGAGCTGCGACGCGACGCTGACCTCGAAATTGTCGAGACCGAGATACGGCGTCAGCGCCTTTCGGATGTTTTCCTGCACCATGCCACCGACGGTCTTCTGCAGGCTCGCCATCTTGGTCGGGGCGGCGCTCGCCTCGTCCTCTTCAGCAAGCAGCATCGAGCCGTCAGCATCCAGCACCGTCACCTTGTCGCGGTTCATGCCGGGAATGGCAGCGGCTACGAGATGGCGGATCGACTGCGCCGTGCGTGCCTCGATCGCGCCGTCGGTGCGCAGCACGACCGAGGCGGACGGCGGTTGCTGCGTCGCGCGGAACGAGCCGCGCACCGGCAGCACGATATGCACGCGCGCCGCCTTGACGCCCTTCATCAATTGAACCGTGCGCGCGATCTCGCCTTCCAGCGCTCGCAGCTTGGTCACTTCCTGCATGAACGAGGTCAGCCCGAGCGAGCCGATCTTGTCGAACAGCTCGTAGCCGGAATTGGCGCTGGTCGGCAGCCCCTTCTCGGCGAGCAGCATCCGCGCCTGCATGGTCTGGCTCGGGCGCACCGAGAGCGCATCGCCCGCCGTATTGACGTCGAAGGTGATGTTCTGCTCGCGCAGCGCCGCGCCCATGCGCGTCACATCCTCGCGGGTGAGGCCGGTATAAAGCGTCTCGAATTCAGGCCGGCTCAGATAATATGCGCCACCGACGACGGTCACGAGAACGGCAAAGCCGATCAGGCCCAGGGCCATCAGGCGTCGCGGCCCAAGCTCCAGCAGATTGTTGAGCAGTTGCTGTATCTGCGCACGACTGAGCATATGACCTCGTACCGATGCGAACTTATGGGACACTCCGCTGCCAACCTTGTCTGAGGGTTGCGCGAGGACGCGAATGTGTCAGTTCGCTGGCGAGGCGTTGCAATTTTACAAGAAGGCTGGTCTTGCAAGAGGCCCATCTCAAGGGAAGCTTCGACGACGCGATCGGGTCGACGGCAACGCACGTTGGCGTGCTTGGCCGTACCATCGGCCGCGACCCGTCGTAAGAAAATTCAACATCGCGGAGATCGATCGCGGGCACGTCATGCCGTCACGTGCGCCGGTCGCGGCGGGGACCGTGCTCCCTCGCGGGAGCACGGCCGCTTTCGAAAGCGCCGCTTAACCGCGGAACAGCGACAGGATGCTCTGGCTGTTCTGGTTGGCGATCGAAAGCGCCTGAACGCCGAGTTGCTGCTGGGTCTGCAGCGCTTGGAGCCGGGTCGATTCTGCGTTCATGTCGGCGTCGACGAGCTGGCCGATACCGCGATCCACCGAGTCCATCAGCGACTTCACGAACTCCGTGTTGTTCGAGATGCGGTTCTTGATGGCGCCGAGGTTGGCAGCGGACTGGCTGACCGTGTTGATCGCGGCGGTGACCTTCGCGATGTAACCATCGAGAATGGTCTGGTCGGCGGTCGAGTCGGTCAGCGCACCGATGTTGAGGCTGTCGACCGAGGCGCTGCCGCTCACCGTGTCGAGGATGCCGCCCGTGGTCGCGGTGTAGAGCGAGTAGTTGGCGACAGTCACGGTGATGGTGCTGATCGTCGGCGTGCCGCCGACGCGCGAGAACGACGATACCAGGTTGACGGTCGCCGGCGTGGAGGCGTTGGTGCTCAGCCAGTTGACGCCGTTGAAGGTCGCCGCACTGGCGACGTTCTTCATGTCCTGCTGGATCTGGGTGATTTCAGCCTGGATCTTGGTGCGGTCGATACCGGCGGTCTTGGCTTCGACCAGCAGCG
Organism: Bradyrhizobium sp. SZCCT0148; assembly: GCF_018129985.1. GTDB lineage: Bacteria > Pseudomonadota > Alphaproteobacteria > Rhizobiales > Xanthobacteraceae > Bradyrhizobium > Bradyrhizobium japonicum_H. Next base: position 61,002 of record NZ_JAFCKT010000005.1, on the reverse strand, counting down.
CCTGGAGCTTGGTCAGGCCGGAGTTCTGGTCGCCGATGACCTTGTTCAGGGCGGTGTATTCGGTGTCGACGGTCGCGGCCGACAGGCCGAGCGAGTCGGAGACGGCGGAGAGCGCGGCGTTGTCGGCGCGCATCGAGGTGGCGATCGACCAGTAGGCCGAGTTGTCCGAAGCGGTCGAGACGCGCTGGCCGGTGGAGATCCGGTTTTCGGTCGTCTGCAGGCTGGCGCTGACGTTCCGGAGCGTCTGGAGCGCAGTCATTGCAGCGGAGTTGGTAAGCAGGCTGGAAGCCATCTTTGATGTCCCTTTGAAAGCAGATTTGATGGGGACATACCGGACTTGCACCGGTACGACAGAGCGGCGTCATGCCTTTGGGCTGCGGAAATGCGCGTGGGCCCAACCTGTCGTAGCGGCGATGATAGTCAGCGAAGCTTGTGCGAGGCTTGTGGCGCTGTGATCCCGTTGCAACAGCGCGGCCGAAACCACGGTGCGCGCGTCAGGCGAACGAAGGGGCCGCGCTTCGCGAGAAGCACGGCCCTCCCGAGATCGTCTAAGGGCTTAGCGGAACAGCGACAGGATGCTCTGGCTGTTGTTGTTGGCGATCGAGAGCGCCTGGACGCCAAGCTGCTGCTGGACCTGGAGGGCCGCCAGGCGGGTGGATTCCTGGTTCATGTCGGCGTCGACGAGCTGGCCGATACCGCGATCCACGGAGTCCATCAGCGACTTCACGAACTCCGAGTTGTTCGAGATACGGTTCTTGATGGCGCCGAGGTTGGCGGCACCCGACGACACCGTACCGATCGCGGCGGTGACCTTCGCGATGTAACCATCGAGAATGGTCTGGTCGGCGGTCGAGTCGGTCAATGCACCGATGTTGAGGCTGTCGACCGAGGCGCTGCCGCTCACCGTGTCGAGGATACCGCCCGTGCTCGAGGTGTAGAGCGAGTAGTTCGCGACTGTCACGGTGATCGAGCTGGTGGTGGGCGTGGAGCCGACGCGCGAGAACGACGATACCAGGTTGACGGTCGCCGGCGTGGAGGCGTTGGTGCTCAGCCAGTTGACGCCGTTGAAGGTCGCCGCGTTGGCGACGTTCTTCATGTCCTGCTGGATCTGGGTGATTTCCGACTGGATCTTGGTGCGATCGATACCGGCCGTCTTGGCTTCGACCAGCAGCGACTGCAGCTTGGTCAGGCCGGAGTTGCTGTCGCCGAGGACTTTGTTCAGAGCGGTGTATTCGGTGTCGACGGTCGCCGCCGACAGACCGAGCGAGTCGGAGACGGCGGAGAGCGCGGCGTTGTCGGCGCGCATCGAGGTGGCGATCGACCAGTAGGCAGCGTTATCCGCGGCGGTGGCCACGCGCTGACCGGTCGAGATTCGGCTCTGCGTGGTGGAGAGTTGCGAGCTGACAGACCGCAAGGTCTGGAGCGCGGTCATGGCGGACGAGTTCGTGAGCAGGCTTGACATTGCGAATGTCCCTTTATGTACGCGTTACATTTTCATCAGGGGACATACCGGACTTGCACCGGTACGGAGGGGCGGCATCATGCCTTTGGACTGATAGGGGTGGGGTCCAACCCGCCGTGACGCATTGCTAACACGCCGAATCTTGCCTCCGGATTAAGATCGACTTGAATTCTTCAGCAATATCAGATGGTTAATATTACCCAACGCTAACCATAGCGCGGTACTTTCCGCTAACCATGACCGACGCCGGGCGGTCCCGGCCGCTCACGAGAACGAGCGCACCAGTCCGGAGGCGAGCAGATTCCAGCCATCGATCAGAACGAAGAACAGCATCTTGAACGGCAGCGCCAGGATCGTCGGCGGCATCATCATCATGCCCATCGACATCGTCAGCGTCGCCACGATCATGTCGATCACCAGGAACGGCAGGATGATGAGAAATCCGATCTCGAACGAACGCCTCAGCTCGGAGATCATGAAGGCCGGGATGATGACGCGTAAATCGACGCGCTTGTCGTCGAACTTCTTGCGAAAGCTCTCCGCGGCGAGCGCTTCGAAGGTCTGCAGATCCTTGTCGCGGACATGGGCCAGCATGAACTCGCGAAACGGATCGGTGATCTTCAGATAGGCCTGCTCTTCCGAGATCTCGTTCTTCATCAGCGGCTGGACGCCGGTTTCCCAGGCGCGATCGAAGGTCGGCGCCATCACGTAGAAGGTCATGAACAGGGCGAGGCTGATCAGCACCAGATTGGCCGGCGTGGTCTGCAGGCCGAGACCGGCGCGCAGAAACGACAGCGCCACCGCGAATCGCGTGAAGCTGGTGACCATGATGAGCAGCCCCGGCGCCACCGACAGCACCGTGATCAGCGCCATCAGCTGGATGATTCGGCCGCTGGTCGAGCCGTTTCCGGGCGGCAGCAGCGAGTTGAGGTCCGGAATCTGGGCGAGCGCCATTTCGGGCAGCACGACCAGAACCAACGCGAGCAGCAGGGCTTTTACTCTCACTGAATCACCAGGGTCTCAATGATCAATTCGCGCACCTTGCCCGACGAGCGGATGTTGGCGCGCTCGGTCAGGTCGTCGCGCAGATGCTGGAGCCCCCGCGATCCCTCGAATTGCGTCACCGTCGCCGACCGCAGATAGGTGACGATGTCCTCGCTGATGTGGGCGGCCAGGATGCCGGCGTCCTCGTCGCTCATGCTCTCGGTCACCATGGAGGCTTCTACGCGGGCCCAGTTGTTGGCCGGCGCGGCCAGATTGGTCACGATCGGAGACAGCTTCCTGAGCCGCGCGCTGCCGGCGTAGCTCGAGGCAAGCGGCGGCGGCGTGGCGGTTTTCTTCGCATCGGCGACGCGCTCGGCCGCCGCGAACAGATGCAGGCCCGCCAGCGCGCCCGCACCGATCGCCACAAGGGTCAGCACCACGATGGCCGCAATCAGGCGCATCACGTCCCCCGCCGTTCCGGCGCGGCCAAACCGGCGCGGACTTCAGAATGGTGCCACGGCGTCATAGATCCGATGTCCCCATCCAGGCTGTTGCACGTCGGACAGATTTCCGCGACCGCCATAGGAAACCCGCGCCTCGGCGATCTTCTCGTAGGAGATCGTGTTGGTGCGCGAAATATCGCGCGGACGCACGATGCCGCCGACATTGAGCACGCGCATCTCCGTATTGACGCGAAACTCCTGCGAGCCGCTGATCATGATATTGCCGTTCGGCAACACGTCGGTGACGATGGCCGCGATCGACAGCTTGATGTCCTCGGTGCGATCGATCTGTCCGTTGCCCTTGATCTGTGTGTTGGTGCTGAGGTTTGCATTCGCCGATCCCTTGTCGTTCCATCCAGCGACGTCCATCAGCCAGTCGAGCCCGAACTTGACCTGCGAATCGCGCGAGCGGCCGGTCTTGTTGTCGAGCTTCGCCTTGTCCTGCATCGAGATGATCACCGTAACGACGTCGCCAGTGCGCCTTGCGCGGGGATCGCGATAGAGATCGGTGCCGTCGTCCCAGGTGGAGCGATAGCTGACAGGCGTGCGCATGCGCGGCGTCACCGGGATCGGATCGGCCTGAGTCCTGAGGCCGCTGCCGACCGGCGACATTTGCGGACCGGTCAGGACCTCGGACGGATCATGGAAGCATCCGGCCATGAGCACGGATACCAGCACGAGCGAGAGGATGAGGATCGGCTTCTTCATCTATTTGGTCTTTCCGTCATCCACGCGACGCATTCCGCCAAGCAAGTCTGCGAGGTGCGCCGCGCGTGCCGTATCCATCTCGTTGAAGATCGCGCTCGAGCTCCTCGGACTGAGCTTGGCGAGCACGGCGGCCGCGGTCTCGTCGGCCATGCCGGCAATCTGGGTCGCCGCAGCTTCGGGCTTCATGCGCGAATAGATCTCGACGACGCTGGCTTCGGCCTTCTTCAGGAAGTCGTCGCGCAGCGCCATCCACTGTTGGTATTCGGCGCGCTTGGCCTCGACCTCGGCGATCCGCTCGCGGAGCAGGCTTTCGGCCTTCTCCAGCTCCTTGAGCTGCCAGGCCAGCCTCGCATCGACGGCGGGATCGGCGACGCTGTTGCAGAACAAGGCGACTTCGTTGTCTGTGGCGACCGCGGCCTGCGGCGGCGCAGGTTTCGGCGACGCCGTCACGCTGCCCGGCTTGGCCGGACGCGCCGGTGGAGATGCAGGCGGTGCTGCAGGTGCGGCCGATGGCGCCCCGGAAGCGGGGACCGCGCCGGTGGTCGCAGGTCCCTGGTCTTCCGCCGCCCAAGCCGTGGCCCGGATCGACGCGCTGTCAGTTGGTATCGCCGTGACCGGCTGCGGCTTCTGCGGGCCGGAGGCGCGGGCGCGCGCGAAGGAGAGCAGGTTGAGCGGTTTCGACGGCCTGGCCTCGTCCAGCGCCAGCACGGGCGACGCGCCCGCGAGCACGGAGGCCGCGAGCAGCAGGAGGAGTTTGGCTTTGTGATCCAGCTTCAGCATCGGGCCGCGCGCGATTCTCGCTTCAGACCCGAGCATTGAGCGAGCATGCTTGCACGACGCTTGCGCATCATTGCACGATGACATCGGCCTGAAGCGCACCAGCCGTCTTGATCGCCTGCAGGATCGCGATGATGCCCGAAGGCTTCAGTCCGATCTGGTTCAGCCCGCGCACCAGGCGCTGCAGATCGACCCCGCTGAGGATCGCCACCTGCGATCCGGCCTCGTTGGCCTCGACCACTGTCTGCGGGACCACCACGGTCTGCCCGCGCGAGAACGGCGCCGGCTGTGACACCACCGGCATCTCCGTGACACGAACCGACAGATTGCCGTGGGTCACCGCAACGGTCGATATCCGCACGTCGCGCCCGATCACCACAGTGCCGGTGCGCTCGTTGATCACCACCCGTGCCGGCGTATCCGGCTCGACCGTCAGCTCGCCGATCTCGGCGAGGAAACGGACGGGGCCGATGTGGCGCGGCTTCGACAGCACGATGGTGCGATAGTCGCGCTCGAAGGCGATCTGCGCGCGGTAACGTCCGCCGGCGAAGCGGTTGATGGCGTCCAGAATGCGCGTCGCGGTGACGAAGTCGGGGTTCTTGAGCTGCAGCACCAGGAACTCCATCTCGTGGAGACTTCCCTGCACCTCACGCTCGACCAGCGCACCGTTCGGAATGCGCCCGGCCGTCGGCGTGCCCTGGCTGACGTTCTGCGCCTGGCCCCCGACGCTGAAACCGGCGACTGTGATCGCACCCTGCGCCACCGCATAGACGGCGCCGTCGGCCGCGCGCAGCGATGTCATGACCAGCGTACCGCCGAGCAGCGACGTCGCATCGCCGAGCGACGACACGGTCACGTCCATGCGCTCGCCGGGCCCGATCGAGGGCGTCAGGTCCGCAGTCACCATCACGGCCGCGACGTTGCGCGTGCGCAGCGTCGTCGGGCGCGGGGGATTGTTGGTGCTCGTGGTCTCGTTCCTGACATTGATGCCCATGTTCTCGAGCATCGATTGCAGGGACTGCTCCGTGAACGGCGCGTTGCGCAGCGTGTCGCCGGTACCGTTCAGGCCGATGACGAGGCCGTAGCCGACGATCTGGTTTTCTCGCAGACCCTTGATATCCGCGATGTCCTTGATGCGGACGGCGGCATGGGCGCAGGCGGCCGAAAGCAGCAGGATGAGCGCAAGCAGTATTCTGGTCATGACCCGTCCATGACCTTCACGGTCCCGTCGGGCTGGACCACGCCCTTGATGATCACCCCGGTATCCGTATTGCGCACCGGGATCAGCGCGCCGGACGCGCCCGATTGCATCGCCGAGCCGTAAGTGACGATGGACAGGCCGCTGTCCTCCACCACGACCTTGACCATGGCGCCGCGGGCGACGGTCCAGGGATCCTCCACCGCGTTGGTCGGGATGGGCTGGCCCGGCAGCAGCGCGCGCCGCGCCATGCGCCCGACGAGGACCTGCCGTCCTTCGATGAACATGGCGACGCCGAGTACGTTCGGCGCGAAGGCGCGCTCCGTGATCATGTCGTCCCTGATCAGCTCGCCGCCGCGGATCGACACCGCCGGCACGGGAAGCCGCTTCTCATCGGCCGTGGCGAGGCGTACCGAAGCCAGAACCAGCAGCACGGCGGCCAACCCGCGCACGATCAGACCCACCCTGTTCAACATTTGGACACCGGAACTAGCGCATGCCCTTCGATACCGTCTGGGCCATTTCGTCCGAGGCCTGGATGACCTTGGCATTCATTTCGTAGGCGCGCTGTGCCGAGATCAACTCGGTGATTTCCTTGACCGGGTCGACGTTCGAGGCTTCGAGCCATTTCTGGTTGATCTTGCCGTAGCCGGAGTCGCCCGGCAGGCCGACGACCGGCGTGCCCGACGCCGTGGTCTCGCGATAGAGATTGCCGCCCAGCGGTTCGAGGCCCGCCTCGTTGGCGAAGTTGGCGAGGTTGAGCTGGCCGATCTGACGCGGGTTCACCTCGGTATCCAGCTTGGCGAACACCTGCCCGGTCTGGTTGACCGTGACCTCTACGGTGCCCTGCGGGATCGTGATGGCGGGATCCAAGAGATAGCCGTCCGTGGTGACGAGCTGGGCGTTGGCGTTGGGCGTGAACGAACCCGCGCGCGTGTATTGCACCTCGTTGTTCGGGCCGAGCACCTGAAACCAGCCCCGGCCGTTGATCGCCATATCGTAGGGATTGCCGGTCTGCGTCAGCGCGCCCTGGATGTGCAGTTTGCGGATCGCTGCCGACTTGACGCCAAGACCGAGATTGGCGCCTTCCGGGATCGGCGATGAGCCGTTGACGTTGGCGACGCCCTGCATGCGGTCCATCTGGTAGAACAGATCGGTGAACTCGGCGCGCGCACGCTTGTAAGAGGTCGAGTTGATGTTGGCGATGTTGTTCGCGATGACTTCGATATTGGTCTGCTGGGCGTTCATGCCCGTGGCCGCAATGGCGAGCGATTTCACTTATCCCACTCCTTCAGATCAAATCGACATCCGGACGACTTCCTGGTAGGCCTGCACGACCTTGTCGCGAACCGCGACCGCCGTCTGCAGGGCCTGCTCGGCCGACATCAGCGCCTCCACGACCTTGCGGGTCGATTCCTTGCCCTGCATCGCCGAGATCGACGCCGCCTCGCCCGCCTTCAGCGTCCCGATCGCGTCGGTCGTCACCTGCTTCATCACCGATTCGAAGCCGACATCGTCGACGGACTGAATCGCGGTCGGCGCCGTCGGCGCGATGGCCTGTGCCTCGGTCGCGCGGCTTGCTGCCTGTCCTGCGGAGACCGCCGTGGATGAAATCGCTTCAAGCATTGTCAGCTCCTCAAGAGATCGATCGTCATGCCGAGCATCGACCTCACCTGTTTCACGACCTGGAGATTGGCCTCGTAGGACCGGTTGACTTCCCGCATGTCGGCCATTTCGATCATCATGTTGACGTTCGGCATCTTGACGTAGCCGGCCTTGTCAGCGGCAGGATGCCCTGGATCGTATTCGACACGGTACGGCGTGGTGTCGACCCCGATCTCCTTGACCTTCGCCAGCTGCGACCCCGAAGCACGGTCCATCGCGGCATCGAAGGTGATGGTCTTGCGCTGATAGGGATCGGCACCGGCCGTGCGCCCCGTCGAAGTCGCGTTCGCGAGGTTCTCCGAGACGATGCGCATCCGCGTCGACTGCGCTTCGAGCCCTGAGCTCGCGACCGTCAATGACGCTTGCAGTGAGTCCAGCATGTCAGTTCACCTCAGGCCTTCGCACTGGACAGGACCATGCGGTGGAACGACCGCACGATCGCCGAATTCATCGAATAGTCGCGGCTTACGTCGCTGCCCTTGATCATTTCCTGCTCGAGGCTGACCGAGTTGCCTGAATGAACGACTTCCCAGCTGTCCTTTTTCGCGGTCGCCCGCGTGTCAGTCTCGGCTGCGGCCAGCTGCATGTGCGAGGGCGACGTCGTGGCAAGCCTCACCGGCATGCCGTCGAGCACCTTGTTGAAGGGCTCGACGTCGCGGGCCTTGAAGCCCGGCGTGTTGGCGTTGGCCACGTTGGTGGCAATGGTCGACTGGCGGAGCTCGAGGTACCGCGCCTGCGACGATGCGAGTTCGAAGAGATAAAGCGGTCCCACGACAGCCCCGTTCTGGTCCATTCGGGAAAAGCCTAGGGCGTTAAGCTTTCGTCAAGCTGTTGGGCACGACGTCGTCCTCGGAAATCTACTGGACCTTCTCGGTCCGCGGCGCCTGTTTGGACTGCAGGAAGTAGATGATTTCGGCCACGGGTCGGAAGAACTCCGCCGGAATCACCTGATCGACCTGGACGGCCTCGTAGAGTGCGCGTGCCAGCGCCCTGTTCTCGATCACGGGAATCCGGTTTTTCTCGGCAACCTCTCGAATCTTCAGCGCGATCACGTCCATGCCTTTGGCCACCACGAGAGGTGCGGGATTTTCCTCGCGGTTGTAGCGCAGCGCAATCGCGAAGTGCGTCGGGTTCGCGATCACCAGCGTCGCGCGGGATGCGGATGCGATCATCCGCTGCCGCGAGCGGTCGCGCGCCAGCGAGCGCAACCGCGCCTTGATCAGCGGATCGCCTTCCGCCTGCTTGTGCTCGTCCTTGATCTCCTGCTTGGTCATGCGCAGCTCGCGCCGCCAGTGGAAGCGCGCCCAGGCGAGATCGATCGCCACAAGGACGATGGTCGCGATGCAGATCGCCGAGACAATTCGCATCGCGATGTTGAGAATCATCTCCGGCAGCGCAACCGGGTCGGTGTACATCGCCTCGAACGCCTTCGCCTCCGACGAGCGCAGGACGAAGGCGACCACGGAAGTCACCGCGGCCAGCTTGAACAGCGACTTGGCGAACTCGACCAGTCCCTGCTTTCCGAACAGACGGCTCCAGCCGCCGATCGGAGAGATTCGCGACAGGTCTGGCTTGATACGCTCCAGCACCAGGCGCGGGGCGTTCTGCAGCAGCGAGGCGGCGAGCCCGAACGCGCCGAGGGTGACGACCAGCGGCACCAGGAAGCGCAGCGCCTCGAGACTGACCACTGTGAGCAGGTTCTGCGCGTCCGCGCCGGTGGAGAGCGGGAAGCCATCGGGATCGTCCAGCAGGTTCTTCAGGGTCGGCGTCAATTGCTGGACGCCCTGGCCGATCAGGAACGCCTGAATGACCATCAGCGCGGCCATCGAGGCGAAAATAGAGGCCTCCCGAGAGACCGGGATCTTGCCCTGTTCGAGCGCATCACGGACTTTCTTCTCGGTCGGCTCTTCTGTCTTGCTCTCCTGATCGGATGATTCTGCCATGCCCGTTCAGCGGTCAGCGAAAGACCAGCTCATCCTCCTGGTCGGGGTTGAGCTCGATTTCGCCCTTCTCCGCGAGGTCGAGCGCGAGATCGGTGATGACGCGGCGCGCCTCCAGCACGTCGCGCTGATTCGACGGCTCGCCGATGGCGAGCTCGTGCTCGACGACGCGGCGCACGCGCGAGGCGACCGCAGACAGGATCAGCTCGCGGAAATGCTTGTCGGTGCCCTTCAAGGCGACGACGATACGATCGGTCGGCACCTGGTCGAAGATCATGGTGCGCGCCTTCGGCGCCAGGTTGATGACGTCGTCGAAGGTGAACAGCAGCTCCTTCAGCACTTCGGCCGATTTCGGCCGCTTCTCCGAAAGGCTCTTGAGCATGTCCTCGATATGCCCGCGCTCCATTTTGTTGATGATGTCGGCGACGCGGGCGTAAGTGTCGGCGCCGAGGTTGCGGGCGAAATTGAGCGTCAGATCCTCATGCAGCGTCTTCTCGAGAACCTTCATCGCATCGTCGACGATCGGCTTGAGGCTGAGCACGCGCCGCATCAACTCGTTGCGCAGGCTCGAGGGCAGCTGGCTCATGACCTTGGCGGCGCAGGCCGGCTTGACCTTGGACAGGATCAGCGCGGCGGTCTGCGGGTGCTCCTTGGACAGGTAGGTCGCCAGCGAATTTTCCGACACCGACGAGACGCGATCCCAGACCGACCGGCTCGAATTGCCGAGCAGGTCCGACATGATCGCCGTGACCTGATCGGCAGGAAGCACGTCGCCGAGCACGGCCTCCAGGCCACCGAGGGTGCCGAGAATGTTTGCGCCCATCGAGAACTGCTGGGCGAACTCCTCGACGATGGATTCGAGTTCCTGCGCCGTGATCGGCCGCAGTTCGGCCGCGGCCTTGGTAACGATGCGAATGTCCTGCGGCTCGAATTGCGCGAGCACGCTCGCGGCTGCCTGCCGGCCCATGGCAAGCAGCAGCGCCGCGACCTTTTCTGTGCCGCCAAGCGTGGCAACGCCTCGCTGCTTGACGGGAGCGATGCCGACCTGTGCCGCCATGGTCAGCTATCACCCTGCCCCAGCGGCCCGACGATCTCGGTCAGCGAAACACCGAAGCGGGAATTGTCCTCCTCGACGACGACCACCTCTCCACGGGCGACGATGCGGCCGTTGACGACGACGTCGACGGGCTCGCCGACCCTGTGGTCGAGCGGGACCACCGCGCCGCGCCCGAGCTTCATGAGGTTCGCCACCGGTATGGTCGCCGATCCCAGCACCACCTGCATGGTGACCGGAATGCGCAGGATGGCATCGACATTGGCGAACTTGCCGGTCTCCTCCGCCGTGCGCGCGGCAATCTCCGCGAGCCGCTCAAGCGGGGTCGTATCGGTACGCCCCTCGTCGGCGGCAGGTGCTCGCGTGGCAGAGTCATAGTCGAAGGATTGCGCCATCTGGTATTGCCTCTTGGTATTCCGCTCCCGGAGCGCCCTGGCGTTCCGCTCGTAAGGGTTCTGCCGGCTCTCTCTTAGTGCTTGTTCACCTCGGCGCCGCCTGCAGTCGCGGGCGCGAGCCCGCTCCTCGCATCGAGAGCCGCGATCACCTCGTGGGCCTGATCGATCTTGGTGCTCAGCACGTTGGCGAGGCGCCCGAGATTGGCGGTGGAATCATGCGCCGCGGTGATGACCGTGTCAAAGGCACCCGCCGTCTCGTGGATGATGGTGGTGAATTCGCCCTGGTAGCTGCGCAGACGCGCCAGCTCGCGGTGCATCCGGGTCACCCGCATGCTGGTGAAGGCCAGCGCGATCAACAGCACGGCATCAACGAGATAGGATATCATCGACAAACTCCCGCTTCTGATCCACGGGATCGGCCACCTGCATGGCGTAATAGCCATCGAGCTGGCCGATCTGACACCAGAACAGCACCTGGTTGTTGCTCTCGAGGCGCGCCAGCGTGCGCGGCGTGGCCTCAAGCTCGAGAACCTGCCCCACCTTGAATTTCACGACGTCCTCGAGCGAAATCATCTTCTCGTCGAGCACCGCGCTCAGCGTCACTTCGGTCCTTTGGACCTCGCTCTCCATCTGCTCGCGCCAGCGCGGATCGGTCGCGCGGCCGTCGCTGACGACGACGTGAGCGAGCTTCTGCCTGAGCGGGTTGAGCGCGGAGTGCGGGATGATCAGGAACATCTGGCCGCCGCGGTAGAGCGCCTGCACCATCATGTTCGCGCAGATCGACATGTTGCTGGCCCGCCCGATCGCCAGCGAGGCCATCGCCGTCTCGACCCGCTCCACCCGGAAGGTGACGTTCGACGTGCCGGCGAAGGCGCTCTGCAGCGCCTTGGCGAATCGCTCGAACAGCGCCTGGACCAGGCGGATCTCGATGTTCGAGAAAGTGCGCTCGACGTCGAGCGGTGGTTCCGCCCCGTCGGATCCGAACATCGCCTCGACCATCGTGAACACGAAGTCGCGGTCCAGCACGATGATCACGCGCGAGTCCCACTGCTCGGCATAGAGCACGGCCGCAACCGCGTTGCCCTCATAGTCCTTGATGATGTCTCCGAGCGGATCGTTGGTGATGCCGTTGACCGAGAAATAGCACGGCGTTCCCGCCATCGGCTGCAGGCTGTCGGTGCAGGATGCCGCCATGCGATCGAAGATCACATTGAGCATCGGCATGCGTTCGATCGATATACCGGCGGCGTCCAGCAAATAGTTCGGCAGCTGCTTGCGCTGATCGACCTCGACGTCTTCCATCATGCGCGGGCCGCCTTGGGTTCGGGCTCGGTGACGACGGCCTTGGGACCCGCGATCGTCTCGTTCTCGACGACGTCGATCGACGGCCGCTCGGTGCTCGCGATCATCTTGCGGCCGTGCTCGACGGCGATCTGCGGCATGGCGCCGTTCATGAACGCCAGCAGCGTCTGCTTGACGATGATGTAGGGCCGGCACTTCTTCTCGCGCGTCATCTTGATCTTGATCGCGAAGGGCGAAAGGACGCCGTAGGACAGGAAGATGCCGGCAAAGGTGCCGACCAGGGCCGCGCCGATGAAGCCGCCGAGCAGCTTCGGCGACTGGTCGAGCGCGCCCATCGCCTTGATGACGCCGAGCACCGCGGCGACGATGCCAAGCGCCGGCAGCGCCTCGGACACCGTCACCAAGGCATGATAGGGCGCTAGCTTGCTCTTCACGATGGTGTGGATTTCCTCGTCCATCAGCGCCTCGATCTCGTGCGTGCGCGCGTTCCCCATGATGATGAGGCGGACGTAGTCGCAGATGAACTGGAGCAGCGAGGGATCTCCGAGCACGCTCGGAAACGCCTTGAAGATCTCGGAGGACGCGGGATCGTCGATATGCGCCTCGACCTCGTTGCGGCCCTTGCCCCTGAGCTCGCGCATCAGCGCGTGGAGCGCACCGAGCAGATCAAGATAATAGCGCTGGCCGGGCACCGCGCCGGTGATGGCCTGCATGCAGGCAACCCCGGTATCCACCACCGTCTTCCACGGATTGGCCACGATGAAGGTGCCGACCGCAGTCCCCATGATGATCACGAACTCCCACGGCTGCATGAGCACGGCCAGATGCCCGCCCATCGCGGCAAACCCGCCGAGCAGCGCCGCTACCGTGATGAAAATCCCCACGAAACTGCCCAACGCGCCGCTCCATCGCCGATCCCACCGGAAACATCTAGTCGGCGAGCCTTGCGCGGGGCTGGCTTCCCGCGTCGCCAGCCCCGCGCAAGCAATCGGCGGCAGCTTGGGTCGGCGTCGCAACAGCGGCCAGAGGGGCGCGTGTCATGCTATCCACCATCGCGGACTACACCAGGCTGACCAAGGACATGGGCAAGTCGCTGACGCAGGTCGCGACACAGCCGGATGTCAGCCGCGAGACCGACTATTTCCTGAGCCATATCGGCAACGTGAAGACGATTGACGACTTCCTGAAGGACTATCGCCTCTATTCCTACGCCATGAAGGCCTTCGGCCTCAGCGACATGACCTACGCCAAGGCGTTCATGCGCAAGGTGCTGACCGAGGGTGTCGGCAACAAGAACACCTTCGCCAACAAGCTGACCGACACCCGCTACCGGGAATTCGCCACCGCCTTCAATTTCGCTGCCCTCGGCAGCAACGCGACAAAGACCGCCCAGGCCACGACCGGGACGGCCACCCATTATGTCACGCAGACGATGGAGCAGAAGGCCGGCGACCAGAACGAGGGTCTGCGGCTGGCGCTCTATTTCACCCGCAAGGCCCCCACGATCACGACCGCCTACCAGGTTCTCGCGGACAAGGCGCTGACGCAGGTGGTTCAGACCGCGCTCGGACTGCCGGCGACGATCAGTTCAGCCGACATCGACGCCCAGGCCAAGATGATCACGAACAGGGTCAAGCTCACCGATTTCCAGGACCCCGCCAAGGTCACGAAGTTCGTGCAGCGCTTCGCGGCGATGTGGGACGCGACCCAGGCCCAGAGCGACAGCTCGACCAATTCCGCACTGATCCTGATCGGCGGCGCATCCTCGGCAAGCATGGACACCAACATGCTCGCGACTCTTCAGAACATCAGGTTCAACAGGTAAGTCATGCAATCGGCCCTCTATGTGGGACTGTCAGCCCAGGTCGCCCTCGAAAAGCGCCTTCAGACGATCGCCAACAACGTCGCCAACGTCAACACAGCGGCATTCCGCACCGATGTGGTGAAGTTCGAGACCGTGCTGTCCAAGGCCGGCGCGAACCCGGTCGCGTTCTCCTCGCCCGGCGACAACATCATCTCGCGCGAGCAAGGCAACATCACCGAGAGCGGCAATCCGCTCGACGTCGCCGTGGTCGGCCAGGGCTGGATCGCGTTCGCCGGGCCCAACGGCACGGTCTATACCCGCGACGGCCGCTTCCAGATCGGCGCCAACGGCGATCTCCAGACCGTGAGCGGATTTCCCGTCGTCGATTCCGGCGGCGCGCAGATCACGCTGGACCCGAACGGCGGACCGGTCTCGATCGCACGCAGCGGCGCGATCACCCAGGACAACAACGAGATCGGCACCATCGGCCTGTTCAGCATCCCCGCCGACGCCAATCTCGAGCGCTACGGCAATTCCGGCGTGACGCCGGACCGGCCGGCAAGCGCCATCGCCGATTTCTCCCGCGACGGCTTCAAGCAGGGCTATGTCGAGGGATCCGGTGCCAACCCGATGATGGAATTGACCAAGCTGATCGCGGCCTCGCGCGCTTTCGACGGCACCAATTCGATGATCGAGGGCACCGAGAGCTCACTGCAGAATGCGATCCGGACGCTGGGCGAACCCGGCAAATAGTCTGCGCCCGCGCGCAGTGAGATTGAGGTTGGACGGTTACCTTGAACGCTCTTCGGCAACTCGAGTGGGCGCTGCTGGAGCTTCAGCAAAGCACCCCCCTGGCAAGCGTCAGCGGCGCGATCTCCGAGATCGCGCCGACGCATTTTCGTGTCTCCGGCCTGTCGCGCTTCGTCAGGCTTGGCGAACTCATCGGCGTCACTTCGGGCGGCAAGCCGCAGATCGGCGAGGTGGTGCGAATCGACAGCGAGGGCATCATCGCCAAGCCGTTCGACCGCCAGTTCGCCGGCGGACTCGGTTCGGTCGCCTACCGGATGCCGCCCTTGTCCTTTGCGCCGGATCCGAACTGGAAGGGTCGCGTTATCAATGCTCTCGGCACGCCGCTGGATGGCTTGGGGCCCCTTACGCCGGGCCCCCAGGCGGTCTCGGCCGAGGCCGAGGCGCCATCGGCCATGAAACGCGCACGCGTGCACAAGCCGCTGCGCACCGGCGTACGCGTCATCGATCTGTTCGCGCCGATCTGCGCCGGCCAGCGCGTCGGCATCTTTGCCGGCTCCGGCGTCGGCAAGTCGACGCTGCTTGCGATGCTCGCCCGCAGCCAGGGTTTCGACACCGTGGTGCTGGCCCTGGTCGGCGAGCGCGGCCGCGAGGTGCGCGAGTTCATCGAGGACGTATTGGGCAACGATCGGCAGCGCGCCGTCACCATCGTGTCGACCGGAGACGAAAGCCCGATGATGCGGCGGCTGGCGCCGAAGACGGCCATGGCGGTCGCGGAGTATTTCCGCGGCCGGGGCGAATCGGTCCTGCTCATGGTCGATTCGATCACCCGTTTCGCCCATGCCGCCCGCGAGGTCGCGCTCGCGGCCGGCGAGCCTGCGGTTGCGCGCGGCTATGCGCCGACGGTCTTCACCGATCTGCCGCGCCTCCTGGAGCGCGCCGGGCCCGGCGAGGAAGGCTCCGGCACCATCACCGGCATATTCTCGGTGCTGGTCGACGGCGACGATCACAACGAGCCAATCGCCGACACCATTCGCAGCACGCTCGATGGGCACATCGTGCTCTCCAGGCACATCGCCGATCAGGCGCGCTATCCGGCTGTCGACGTTCTGGCCTCGGTCTCCCGCCTCGCGCATAACGTCTGGGATCCCGAAGAGCGTGAATTGGTCAGCAAGCTGCGCGCCTTGATCGCCAAATACGAGGACACGCGCGACCTTCGCCTGATGGGCGGCTATCAGTCGGGACGTGATTCGGGTCTCGACCAAGCGGTCGAAATGGTTCCGAAAATCTACAGCGCGATGCGCCAGGACGCTTCGGCTCCCCCGAGCGCCGATCCGTTCCGCGAGTTGCGGGATATGCTGAAGGGCGAATAGCAGCGCGACAGAGGACGCGACCGGCGGCGCTATCGCCTCCACCATTCGGGTGAGAACGGCGGGCGACTGCGTGCAAGTTACCGCTCAGGCGATTTGGCGGGCAAGACAACCAACAACCGCCGCGTGCAATTCCTGTGAGTTCCCCCGGCAATTCCGAGGCGTCACGCACAAGTTGTGGATGACGCGCCGAACTCATTCGTCATGCTGCACAAGGTTCGATCAATCTGCGTCGATCACGGACACCAGGATGTCGTGCAATCACGGCGTCGCAGAGTTGAGTGCATGTTGCTTGTCTGACAGCGTATTGCGTTCACCATCATGTGTCCCGAACAGCGAGATTGTCTTGAACGTTACATTCGACTGCGACGACATCCAGACTGCGCGAGCGTCTCTACTTGATTTTGTTGAGAAGCTCATTCATCGTTTCGACGGAACATAAGAAACGTCTGCGTGTGACTTGAACTCAGGGGCTTCGGTTGAGCTATTCCGATCCATCGTCCGTTGCCGACGACGACTTGGGCTCCCGCGCGACGACGACGCTGTTGGCACGTCCACGACGCGGTTTCTCACGCCGGAGCACGCGAGCCCCAGCGATCCGGGCCGGACGTGCTGCAAACCCTTCTTTCGAACGAGAGCTCGACACGATTCGCTCGCCGGACGGCAGCCGTTCGGTGTCGTTCGATGGACTCATAGGCCGGAACGCCGAGCGGCTCCGGAGCGCCGAAGACGACGTTTCGGGGGCGGGGTAGATACATGCCGTTGGCACGGGAAGCTGTCGAGCTGCTGGTCCAGGCGGCGAGGGCTTGGTATTTCGAAGGCAATCAGCATGGATTGCGCGACCGGGAATGGATGGCACTGCGCTTTCTCGGCCGTGCCAACAGATTTTCGCGAACGCCGTCCGCGCTCGCCGGCTTCATCGGCGCCACCAGAGCGACCGCATCGCAAATCGTGAAGACGCTGGAGAGCAAGTCCTTTCTGGTGCGCAAGCCGTCGCTGGAGGACAAGCGTTCCGTCGTCCTGCACATCACCGCTCAGGGCGAAAAATGCCTGAGCCAGCACGATCCGATCAATCACGTGGTCAATGCGGTCACCTCGCTCGGCAACGACGAATGCGTCAGGCTGCGCGATTCGCTCCGCGAGGTCCTCAATCATCTCGATGCGGCCCACCAGCGGCTCGACGCCAGCATCTGCCGCGACTGCATGTTTCTCGCCGAACGCAGCCCGGCGACTTCCAAGGCACGCGCGAGCGCCGAATTCATGTGCCGGCTGTATCGCGCTCCGATCTCGCTCGAGGAGACCGAACTGCTGTGCACCAGCTTCGAGCGCACCCGCGACCGCCCGAAGATCGAGGAGCATCTCGACCGCGCGCGCGTCGCAAGCCAGGGCTGAGAGCCTACAATTTTCGCGCCAGTGGCCTGTCTTTGAACGGATGGACCCGTCAGGGCTACTCATTCGGCGAAGCCGAATGTCGGTATGGCGTAATTTTTTAAGACAAGATTTTCGGAGCTATCAAACCAAACGCGGTCCCGTCGCCCGGATGGATGCCAACGTAATCCCTGGACCAGCGACATGCCGGGCAAGCGGCCGCGGATGCGCCGCCGGCAACCGCCTCGTGCCAGCCCGTCGCGCGATCCGGCTACGGGGCCATCAGGCATCACGCGAATGCGTGCACAAAAAAACACCCGGCGGTTTCCCGCCGGGTGTTCGTTAGATGGTACGAAAGATCTTACCAGTTGCGCTGGGCGCGGAGCAGCAGGGTGACGCTGTCCTGATCCTTCAGCTCGTACAGGGCGGCCGGCTTGGCCGTCGTGCCGGCACCAGCGTAGCCAACCGTGCCCGAGTACTTCTGGTCGAGACGGGTCCAGTTCAGGTCGCCCGAGAACGTCAGGTTCTTGACGGGAGTCCAACGGGTGATGATACCGACCTGGCCCACGGCGAAGTCAGGGTTACAACCCGTGACGCCGGCGAGACCGCCGAACACGCCGCCCGCACCGCCAGCGCCGCAGAGAGCGGTCTTGGCCGTCGAGCCGTACTGCGCCTGAGCGTAGGCACCGTACAGCGCGGTGTTCCAGTAGGGATCCCAGTTGTGGGTGTAAGCACCACGGAAGCCCCAGGTCTTGACGGTTTCCTGCTGGCCGCCCGTGACGAACACGGTGTCCGGAGCATAGGCGAAGCCGACGCTCTGATAGGCAACGCCCGAGCTGCCGAACATCGAGTAGCTGCTGCCCGCCAGGTTCTGGAAGTTGTAGCGGGTCGCACCATCGGTGTAGACGCCCTGGATGTTGATCACGTCACCCGCACCAGTCGGGATGTTCTTGATCGACAGAGCGAGCTGAACAGCCCAGCCCCACTTGTCGTCGGGGTGGCCGGTGGCTTCGGTGGCGCCGTAGTAGGCAACGTGGTTGTCGTGAGCGGCAACCGACGCCTGGAACATGCCCCAGGCCTGGTCGACACGGACCATACCGACGAGGTTCGGCGAACGCGAACCGCCGATGGCGTTGGTGCCGTACGAACCACCGATCATGCTGCCCGCGGTCGCGCCGGTCAGGTTGACGTTGCCAGCCTGGTAATAGGCCGTCGCGTCTTCCGCCGAGAACGACGCCGTTACGCCCTGACCGAAGTCAGCGGTGTAGGTGAACTGGTTGACACCAGTGACCGTGCCGGAACCGCCGACGAGGCTGTCGATGTTGTTGCCGGGATAGTTGGTCCAGGGCGCGTCGAACTGCGACACGGCCTTACCCATGGTGAAGCCGGCGAACTGGATGAAGGCGTAGTACACGCCGAGCGAACCGCCCGAGGTGTTGCCGTCGGTGCCGTTGATCGACGAACCAACGAGCGCCGGGGTGGCGCCGGAGGTGTTGAGGCCGAGGTTGCCGGTGTAGACCGTGCCGCCGGTGCCGGAGCCGGAGCCCTGATAGCCACCGGTGGTCCAGGTGAACACGCCGTCGAAGAAGGTACGGACGACGCCGTATTCGGTCGCGGTGCGCGTGTCGATGTTGAGATCTTCACGAGCGCGCATCGAGTAGGTGTTGCTGAGGCGGTTGTGCGCACCGGCCGGCGAGCCGTTCGAGATGCCGTACAGGCTGTTGGTGTTGAACGCGACTTCAGCGCGCAGATAACCACCGAGCTTGATGCAGGTGTCGGTGCCCGGGATGTAGTAGAAGCCCGCGCCGTAGAGCGAGCAGATCTTCACGTATTCGACGGCCTTGGCCTTCACGGGAAGGTCGGCTGCGAACGCTCCGGAGGCGGCCATCAGGCCGGCAGCCGAGCCGAGCAAAAGCGTCTTCGTCAACTTCATTAGGTAAACCTCCAGGTCGATTCAGGGGGTTCGGCTTCCTCGGCGGACACCGCGTCACCCTCACAATTTCCGTTCAATTCAGGTCCGCCCCGAAGGACCGGACTGAAACGACAGTGAGGTGCCCCCCCTCCGTCGTGCCTCACGTATAGTTTATAAAAACAACGGCCTCAATTTATTGATTTAATGAATCGTAACTTCGGCCGCAGATGTTGCTCGAGTGCAACAGCGGCTATTGGCGAGCTGACTAAGTAATTGCTGGAAAACGAAAAAGCCCTCAGGGGGCATCCCGAGGGCTTTCTTGGAGGTCTCACATCGCTGTCCATCGACAGGGTCAAGAGCAGCAAAGATTGAGTGAGAGGAGACGTAATTTAATTAATTGCTTTTTGCAAGTACCAAACCAACAAACCGTTTCGGCCGTGTTGGTTGCCCGCCACCATTGTCTATGCGCGATTTACGAGACGATTCCCCAATATCCCATTAAAAGAATGAACCAAGGGAAACGGGGGGCAGCCACATGATCGAGAAAAAACTCGACAGGGCGATTACGGACTTCATCTGGAACGTCGTCGAAATTCACTCGCAGCTGGAGGACATCCATACCTGCTGGGCCGGACTGCTGGGCATTACCGAGCCGCAGTGGCTGATTCTGATGGCGATCACCGAACTGGACGACGGGCGCGGCGTCGCCGGCATCGACATCGCGAACAAATTGCGTGTCCACCCGGCCTTCGTCACCAACCAGACCAAGAGCCTCGAAAAGGGCGGCTTCCTATCGCGGCGGCCGGCAGCGGACGATGCCCGCTTCGTCCTGATGTCGCTGACGGCGAAGGCGACGACGGAAATCGAAAAACTCTCCAAGAGAAAGCTGGCCTTGAATTCGACCATCTTCAACGAGCTTGACGAGAAGACCCTGGTTGAACTGAATGCCGCGCTCGCAACCATCGCCAAGAACGCCCGGTTGGCGGCACGATTGCTGGCCATCGACGTATCGTGATCCGTCGATGCCCTGCGTATGACAGTCTGGTCGCCTGAACGCGGCCTCGCCCTTCGGGACAACCGCCTCATGGGCTGCTTCTGGGCTAGAGATAGGTCACCGGATCAAGCTGACGGGCCGATCCGAGCTTGCTGTCGAGCCACTCGAACACGAAATCGTCGACAGCGATGAAATTCTCGACCTCGCCGAGGGGATGCCGGACGTTGTTCGGCACGACGACCGAGCAGTCGGCTCCGGTCTGTCGATAGCCGGCTTGCAGATCGAGGGCGTCCTGCTCCCAGATCATGGAGCGGCTCCCCACGACCATCAGCAGCGGGCACGGCAGTCGACGCGACGGCGGCAGCGAACCCGTCAAGGCCTCGTCAGGGTCCGCCTGCCCGACGCCGGTCATCCAACGAAGCGACGCTCGGCGCATCACCGGCGTCAGAAGGCCGCCGTCGCACACGGCAGCCGCGATCCTGCGATCGGAGAGGGCCAGGCGGGACGCATGACAGGCGCCCTCCCCTTCGCCATAGATTGCGATCCGCCGCGCATCGACATCGGGGCGAGCCTCCAGATAATCCAGCCAGTACTGAAGCCTGTGCTCCGGCTTGAAGGAACGATGAACGGTCGAATTGCCGGCATCGACGAGCAGGAGCGACATGGTCCCGCAGAGCGAGGCCGGCAGGAGCCTGCTCATCATCGAGCCCAGGGTGATGTCCTCGTCACTGAGGCAGATGACCGTCGGCGCGGAAGCCCCGCGATGGAGCGCCGGCAGGAAGAAACCGGCCAGCGCACCTTGATCGAAGCAATCGATCTTGACGCGCTCGATCGCCAGGCCGGCCTCCGCCTCGAAACCTCTCAGGCTGATGCAGACCTCGTCTGCGAGGCCTGCACTTTCGACGTCTCCCGGACAAGACAAGCTTCTGACGACTTCGAGTGCGGTCAGCGAACACAACCACGCTTCCCGCGCAACCCAGGCGGAACGGTTTTGGTGCGCGGATTCAGCCAACGTCCGGTAGTCGTCCGCAACCCTCAACCAGTCCGAAATCCACAAATGCCGGTGCGTTTCACGCGCAAGCTCCGCGACGGACAGGCCTTCGAAAAATTGAGACGCACGATCCCGCAAGCGCGCCAGGCTTTGTCCGGCGCCGTCGCACGAGCCGTGCCAATGATCACCTTCCATGGCAGCCCCCACGCAACGTCGTCGACGATTGCCCGGACTTGGGCCCGGACCGGCTTGGCTTTGCGCTCGGCGCATCGCCCTGTGCGTCTGTTCGATGCGATCGCCGCCCCTGATCGCGTCCGTCGCACTTGCGTCTGCTGATGCTACCCGCCGCGTCGACGTCTTTCGCCGCCATTCCAGACCAGCCCGCCTGACCCCCAGGTCCGGGCCGGCTCAACCCAATCGTCACGTCCCAGCTCCATCGCTGAACACAGTTGCTTGCCGCGCACGCCGCCACTCCAGCGATGCGCGCCTCGTCGTTTCTTGTTGTGGTGGGCGAACCGATGATGACCTTTGCTTCGCCGACGTAAACTACAAGCCTGCGTATATCGGCATTGTGAAAGCACGATATGGTGAGGGCGGCGGCGGATCGCTGCTTCATCAATGTCGCCTCGCAATATGACAGTTGGATAACAGCGAACCAACCAGCGCGGCGACTGTCGGGGCGCGACGTGACGCCATGCGCTCGCACCCCACGCCGAGCCCGCACCAGCGAGACATTCGACAAATCGAATTGAGTAGGTTGTGTCGCGTCGCGCGAGCCAATGAGAGCGACATGGTACCGGCACGACGAAGACGACCGGGCGGCCAATGAGCGCCGAACGGCCCGGCGCTCGCGAGCCCGCGGATGGACTGCAGAATAGTGCTTTCGCACGACCCGGGCCGCCAAGATCGCGGCGCTGCCTTGTATGCATTATCCCAGTTGCCATCCCCGCGGACTTCGCTTTAGATGCCGGCAACTCGCCCGCGGATGACGATCGGGGCTCAGAAATCACAGACATTGTCAAAGGGACGGAAAATGGCGCGCAACATATTGATTCTCGGGGCTTCTTACGGCTCGCTGCTGGGCACTAAGCTGCTGATGGCCGGGCACAACGTGACCCTGGTTTGCCGTGCCAAGACTGCCGAACTAATCAACCGCGAAGGTACCGAGGTGCGCATTAAATTGCGTGACGAGGCGGTGCACCGGGCGATCTTCTCGCGCAGCCTGTCCGGCAAACTCGATGCCGTGACCCCCGCCAATGTCGACCTCTCCCGCTACGATCTGGTCGGGCTTGCGATGCAGGAGCCGCAATATACCAACCACACGGTACGCATGCTGATGGTAAAGATCGCCGCGGCGAAGCTGCCGTGCCTGTCGATCATGAACATGCCGCCGCTGCCCTATCTGAAGCGCATCCCGGCGCTCGCCGGCATGGATCTGGAGGAGGCCTACACCAACGCCCAGGTGTGGGAGCGCTTCGAGCCGGGACTGGTGACGCTGTGCTCGCCCGACCCGCAGGCCTTCCGTCCGCCGGAAGAGGCCGCGAACGTGCTGCACGTCGGCTTGCCCACCAACTTCAAGGCGTCGGTGTTCGCCGACGACAAGCACAACAAGGTGCTACGCGAATTGGAGGCCGACATCGACGCGGTGACGCTCGACGGCCACGACGTGCCGGTGAAGCTGAAAGTGTTCGATTCCCTGTTCGTGCCGCTGGCGAAATGGTCGATGCTGCTGACCGGCAACTACCGCTGCATCACGCCGCACGAGCCGCAGTCGATCCGCGACGCCGTGCACGGCGACCTCAAGCGCTCGCAGACGATCTACGACCATGTCGACAGCATTGCCCGCAAGCTCGGCGCCGATCCGCAGGACCAGGTACCGTTTGCGAAATACGCCAAGGCCGCCGAGAGCCTGCTCAAGCCTTCTTCGGCGGCGCGCGCGGTCGCGAGCGGCGCGCCCTTCATCGAGCGCGTCGACCTCTTGGTGAAGTTGATCTCGCATCAGCTCGGTGTCCCCAATGCCGAGATCGACCGTACCGTCGAGACCGTCGATCTCAAGCTGAACGAGAAAATCGTGCAGGGCGGATCCGGCGCGCAGTAAGCGCGCCGCGTCCGGTGACGTCGTCGCTCACGCGCTCAGGAATGATTGAAGCCAGATCAGGCCGGTCACGGCGACGAGCGTAACCGCGCCCGTGCGCGCGATGAGGTCGGGATGCCCGAGCCGGCGGGCACCGCGCCCGAGCGTTGCGCCCAGAGTGATCCACGCGGCGCCAGCCGTGACGATCTGAATCGCGATCGCGCCCAACCACGACAACAGTTCGATCGGACCGGCCTCAAGCGGCAGGAGCAGGAACGCGAAGACGAGCGCTTTCGGGTTCAACAGGGTTGTGAGCAGCACCTGGCCGAACGTCACCGCTGTACCGTCGCGCAGCTCGCGCGCGTTGACTCGCCAGAGCATGACGGCAAGGCACAGGACGTAGATGGTCACCGCCACCCGGAGCACGGCGGCCGCCAGCGGGATATCCATGACGATGGGCCCGAGCGCCAGCCGCAACAGCATGATCGCCAGCAGATAGCCGGCGAGCTCCGCCACAAGCAGGCGAAGCGAGCGCGCGATGCCGATCCCCGCACCCGATGTCGCGAGCAGGGTGTTGGTGGGCCCGGGCACGGCCAGCAGGAAATAGGTCGCCGTGAAGAAGGTCAGGAAGCTCATGCGGCTGAGCTAGCAGGCCCCTGGCCGGGTCGGTTTGATCTTCATCATCGAATCCGGTCCTTTAAATCTCGTGATCGGTGCGAATCCCGCAGATCCCGTGGTCGATTTGCGAAAAATTTGCATCCGTGCGAGGTCTGGCTTTACGTAACGAAAGTTGCCGAACTGCCTCGAGCAGCTATTTTCGGATGCCGGTTCCGGGCAGCAGGTTCCAGTCTGCCCGCGCCAGCCGGATGACGGGCGAAAGAACAAGTCAGCGAAGATGGATCAGTTGACGTTGCAGGTCGCTCGCGCGGTGGAGGCCGGCGCGACAACCATGAAGGGCGTCATCGACGCGACCGGATTGTCCCGGCTCAAGGTCGAGCGCGCGTTGAACACGCTGGAGAAGCAGAAGCTGCTGGCGCGCGACGGCCAGGGCTTTCGTGCCATCGGCCTGCCGAAAGCGGCGCCGCTGGCCCGGCAATGCGGATCGTGCAACGCCTGCTGCGATATTTTGGAAGTCGCCGCCGTCGAGAAGCCGGTGAACCAGCTCTGCAAACACTGGCAGACGGGCACCGGCTGCACCATCTACGACCGCCGCCCGCAAATGTGCCGCTCCTTCGTCTGCGCCTGGCTACAGGGGCATCTCGACGACGACTGGTTCCCGGCTAAGTCGGGGATCATCGTGCATTTCAGCCAGGATGCCGTGAACGTCACGGTCGACGACCATTGCCCCGATCGCTGGCGCGAGGAGCCCTATTTCAGCAAGCTCGCCGAATGGTCGCTGAATGGCATCAGGCGGATCGGAAACCGGGGCTATGCGACCCTCGTCGTTTCCGGCGCCGACCGCTTCCTGCTGCTCGGGCGCACGGTCGTTTCCGAACCGACGCTGTTCGGCACGGCGTTCGTGCCGCTGACGGCAGACACGTTCCGGTTCTGGCGGGCGACATCGCCGGAGCATTTGCAGCGATTGCACGAGCGTATCGCCGAGATGGAGCGGATCCGGCAGGAATTCGGCTCCTGCGTCATCCCGGAGAACGAGGACGACGATCCGCAAGCCCCCTATCGTCCCGCACTTCTACGGCTATCGAATCACGCCTGAACGTCGCCGTGGGCAACGCGGCCTGATCAACGCCGTGCCGCTCGACGCGCCGCGATGGGATTGATAAGCCCCTGTCCGCGAATGACGGGGACTTGAGTCGGGCATGACGGTTGCGATCGAGATGGGGCAGACCACGGCGGGCGCCCCGGCCGCCATGGACCTCGAGGAACTCCTGGCGACCCGCCTCCTCGTGCAGGGCAATTCGGGCTCCGGCAAATCGCATCTGCTGCGGCGGCTCCTGGAGCAGAGCGCGCCCTGGGTGCAGCAGGCGATCATCGACCCCGAAGGCGATTTCGTCACGCTGGCCGAGCGCTTCGGTCATCTGGTGATAGAGGCCGAGGATCACACCGAGCGCGGCCTTCAAGTCGCCGGCGAACGCGCGCGGCTGCATCGCGTCTCCACCGTGCTCAATCTCGAAGGGCTCGACGCCGAGAACCAGATGCGTCGTGCCGCCGCGTTTCTCGGCGGGATGTTCGAGGTCGATCGCGACCATTGGTATCCGATGCTGGTGGTCGTCGACGAAGCGCAATTGTTCGCGCCCGCGATTGCCGGCGAAGTCTCGGACGAAGCGCGCAAGCTGTCGCTCAGCGCCATGACCAATCTGATGTGCCGCGGCCGCAAGCGCGGCCTGGCCGGCATCATCGCCACCCAGCGGCTGGCGAAGCTCGCCAAGAACGTCGCGGCGGAAGCCTCCAACTTCCTGATGGGCCGCACCTTCCTAGACATCGACATGGCGCGCGCCGCCGATCTGCTCGGCATGGAGCGGCGGCAGGCCGAATCCTTCCGCGATCTCGAGCGCGGCCAGTTCATGGCACTGGGACCTGCGCTGTCGCGCCGTCCGCTGCGTTTGCACATCGGCCCGACCGATACGTCCCCGCGCAATTCCACGCCGCGGCTGATGCCGCTGCCTGAAGCGGCCTCGGAAGATATGCGCGCCATGATCCTGGCCGCGCCTCCGCCCGATGCCAGCCGGCCGCAACGCCGGCCCGCGCCGGATCTGCTCGAGCAGCTCCGTGCCGCGAAGGCCGCCGCGCCGGTGGTCCAGCCGGAAGTGGAAGAGGTGCCGGTGAGCGCCGAGGAGCTCGCCGAGCGGCGCGAACGAGTCGATCGCACCCTTCGTGCCGTGCTTGCCGCACCCGACGCCGGCTTTCGCGCCGTCGGCGTGCTCTATCAGGAGTTCGTGGTCCGTTGCCGCATCGAGGGATTGGGCTCGGCCGTCCCTGACCTCACCGAATTCCGCCGCATGCTGACGCGCGCGCGCGCCGGGCTCGGCGCCGAACATGCCGAAGACGACGCCTGGCAGGACGTGTCGCTTCGCGCATCCATCCTGCCGGACGATATGCAGGGCGTGTTCATGATGATCGCGCGCGCGGCCAAGGAAGGCTGGCCCTGCCCCGGCGACACCGCGATCGCGCGCGCCTATGGCTCGCATTCGCTGCGCCGGGCGCAGCGACTGCTCGGCTACATGGAAGAGCAGGGCCTGATCGTGGTCCAGCTCGACGGCGGCGGACGCCGGATCGTGACGCTGGTCGAGCTGGCCTGGGCCACCGCGCCTGGCGATCCCAATGGTGATGATCAGCCAGCGGAGCCGGTCGCGAGCGCGGCTTCGGCTTGAGACGAGATCGAAGTCGTCATGCCCGGGCTTGTCCCGGGCATCCACGCTCTTCGTGCCGGGAACAAGACGTGGATGGCCGGGTCAGGCCGGCCATGACGTCGAGAGCTCAGCGCAATTCGTCAGGCGGCCTCGGCGCCGCCGAGATAGGCGTCACGGATTCGGGGATCGTCCTTCAACGTGCGTGCCGAGCCTGACAGCACGATCTTGCCGGTCTGCAGCACATAGGCTTCATGCGCGATCTCGAGCGCCAAGCTGGCGTTCTGCTCGACCATGAACACGGAGACGCCCTCCTGGTTGATGGTGCGGATCAGCTCGAGCACGCGGTCGACATAGAGCGGCGACAGGCCCATGGTCGGCTCGTCCATCACGATCATCCTGGGACGGCTCATCAGCGCCCGCGCCATCGCGACCATCTGCTGCTCGCCGCCCGACAACGAGCCCGCGCGCTGCGATAGCCGCTGGCCGAGCTTCGGGAACAGCGTCAGCATCTTGTCGAGATCCTGTGCGATCGCCTGGCGGTCGTTGCGCACGAACGCGCCCATCAGGATGTTCTCGCGCACGCTCATGTCCGCGAACAGCCGCCGCGCCTCCGGCACCGAGGCGATGCCGTGGCGGACGATCTGCGGCGTGGTCAGTCCGATGAGCGAGGCGCCGTCGAACGTGACATCGCCGGATCGCGGTTTCACCAGACCCAGAATGATCTTCATCGTCGTCGACTTGCCGCTGGCATTGCCGCCGAGCAGGCAGACGATGTGACCGCGTGCGACCGTGATAGACAGGTCGAAGTGCACCTGGGCCTGGCCGTAGAAGGTGTTGACCTCCGACAGCGCCAGCAGCGGTTCCGGTGTGCTCGCCGTCATGCCGCGCTCTCCTGCTCCGACGCCCCTGACAGCCCATGGCCGAGATAGGCCTCGATCACCTTGGGATCGGTGCGCACCGCTTCGCCCGGCCCTTCGGCGATCTTCCTGCCTTCGTCCATGACAATGACGCGATCGGACAGGCGCATCACCATCTCCAGCTTGTGCTCGATCAGAAGGATGGTGAGGCCTTCGGCCTTGAGCTCGGTGACGAGGCCCTGCATCTCCGCGGTCTCGGTCGGGTTCATGCCGGCGGTCGGCTCGTCGAGCAACAGCAGGCGCGGCTGCAGGGCCAGCGCGCGTGCGATCTCGACGCGGCGGCGGTTGGCGTAGGACAGACTGTAAGCGGGCTGGTCGATCCGCGGCAGCAACCGCTCGCCGAAGCGGGCGAGAATCGCTTTCACCTCTTCGCGCAGCCGCTCCTCTTCGTTCCTGACGCTGGAAGGACGCAGCAGCGCGAGCCCGAGCTCCAACAGCGGACCGATCACCGGGACGGCCGGCTTTACCGCACGCAAGCGCGTGTGCGCCCCGATCAGGACGTTGTCCATGACACTGAGATTGCCGAAGACGCGGCCGAGCTGGAAGGTGCGCGCGATGCCCTGGCCCGCAAGCCGCTCCGGCGAGAAGCCCGTGACGTCCTGGCCTGCGAAGCTCACGTGGCCCGCGTCGGGCCGGTCGAGCCCGGTGACGAGATTGAACAGCGTCGTCTTGCCGGCGCCATTGGGGCCGATGATGCTGACAAGCTCGCCCTTGGCGAGATCGAGGTCGATGGCGTCGACGGCGGTGAGGCCACCGAAGCGGCGCGTCAGCCCGCGCAGGGACAGCATGGAGTTGAGCTGCTCCGCCATCAGATCGTCCCCAACAGGCCCTGCGGTCGGAACCGCACCAGCAGCAGGAGCACGATGCCATAGATCAGGATGCGGTACTCCGCCGCGATCCGGAACACTTCAGGCAGGCCGACCAGCGCCACCGCGCCCAACATCGCGCCGACAACGTTGCCGAGCCCGCCGAGGATGACGACAGTCAGCGCCAGGATCGATTGCTGCGTGTTGAAGGTTTCGTGGTTGATGTAGGAATAGAGATGGGCGGCGATGCCGCCGCTGACGCCGGCCGCGAACCCGCCGAAGATGAAGGCGAGCGATTTGTAGCGGTTCAGGCTGAGGCCATAGGCACGCGCGGCGATGTCGTCGTCGCGGATGGCGCGGAAGCTCCGGCCGAGATGCGAGGTCAGCAGCCGCCCCTGCAGCAACGCCAGCACGACCATCACGGCGAGGCTGAACCAGTAGATCGAGGTCGGGCTGATCAGATCGGTGCCGAACAGTGACAGCGGCGGGATGCCGGAAATGCCAATCGGGCCGCGCGTGACGCTTTCCCAGTTCAGGATCACCAGCGACACGATCTCGCCGATGGCGAGCGTCGCGATCGACACGTAATGCCCGCGCAGCCGGAACGACGGCGAGATCAGCAACGTGCCGAGCGCAGCACTCATCAGGCCGCCGCCGATGATGGCGAGGCCGACCGGCACGTTGAGAGTGAGCGACAGCAGCGCGGAGGTGTAGGCGCCGATGGCGAGCAGTGCGGCGTGCCCGAGCGAGACCTGGCCGATCGTGCCCGCCACCAGCGTCAGGCTGAGCGCGAGCATGCCCAGCAGCCAGGCATTGATCAGGGTTTGCAGCACGTAGAACGACACCGGAAATAGCGGCAGGATCGCAAAGATCACGGCTGCGGCCAGCAGCGCCCAGCGCGGAATGCGGACCGGGCGGCTCGGCGCGATGAAGGTGCCGGTGAGTGGCTCCGGTGGCGCCTGCCGCGCGCTCGCGAACAGACCGTTCGGCCTGAGCACGAGCACGACGACGAGCAGCAGGAACGCGAACAGATTGCGATAACTGGTGCCGAACACGGCGACGCCGTAGCTCTCCACCAATCCGAGCAACAGGCTGCCGATCACGGCGCCCGGCACATTGCCGGCGCCGCCGACCACTTCGGCGACAACGCCCTTCAGCGTCGCCTGCAGGCTCATCGCGGTGTCGATCTGGTTGTAGTACATGCCGACCAGCATGCCGGAGACGCCGCCGAGCGCAGCGGCAATGCCGAACACGGCCTGATTGACGCGATTGACGTCGACGCCCATCTGCATCGCGGCGTCGCGGTCCTGCGCAGTGGCGCGCACCGCCCAGCCAAGCTTGGAGTAGCGCAGGAACACGAACAACAGCAGCGCGCTGGTGAGACCGACGCCGGCTATGAGCAGGTCAAGAGGCCCGATGGTGCCGCCGCCGACCTGGAAGCGGACATCCGGCAATTGGCTCGGCAGCGCGCGCGGATTGGGCGAGAAGGTCAGCATCACCAGCTGATCGAGCACGAAGCTGATACCGATGGTGGCGAGCAGCGGCGCAATGCGCACCGAGTTCTGCAGCGGCCGCAAGCCGAACCGCTCGATGATCAGCCCGACGATGGCGGCCGCCACCGCCACCACGATGATGGTGAGCGGCAGCGGCGTATGCAGCTGCACCACCGCGACCCAGCCGATATAGGCGCCGACCAGATAGATCGAGCCCTGCGCGAAGTTGATCAGCCGGCTGACGCCGAAGATCAGCGCGAGCCCGACCGCAACGAGAGCGTAGACATTGCCGACGATCAGACCGTTGATCGTGTAATCGAGCCAGGAAGACACGCAGCGTTCCTACTGAAGGGAGAACGGGCCGGGGCGGAATGCACCGGCATCAGTCAGGTCGGTTTGCCGTCCCAGAGCGCGAACTGGCCCTTGCGCACGACGAGTTCGGCATTCATGGCGCCCTTGACCCGGCGGGTCGCGACGTCGAACGTCGCCGCGCCGAAGATCACGCTGGGGACATCCTTGACCTTGGTGAAGGCGTCACGGATCGCCTTGCGATCGGTGCCACCAATCTTGACGACGGCGGCGGCCATGTTCATCGCGTCATAGGAATAAGCATTGAAGGCGTCGGGCTCCTGCCCGTTATATTTCTTCTTGAAGCCCGCGATGAACTTCTGCACCTCGGGTCGCGTATCCTCGGGGAAGTAGCGCGTGCCAACGTGAACGTCCTCGACCGCCTCGCCGCCGAGCTCGATGAATTTCGGCGAGTAGACCGAGCTCGCAGCGCAAATCGCCTGCTTCAGGCCGACTTGCCGCGCCTGACGGGCGATCAGTGCGCCGTCGGAATAATAGGAGATCAAGATCAGCCCGTCCGGATTGGCGTCGCGCACGCGCACCAGCGTCGAGCGGAAGTCGCGTTCCTCCGCGATGTAGCCCTCGGTCACCACGATCTCGGCGCCGTATTCCTTGGCCGCGTTGGTGAAATAATCGCGACTGGTGCGGCCCCAATCGGTGTTGAGGTGCAGGACCGCCAGCTTCTTGAGGCCGAGGCGCTTGACGGCGTAGGCGGCCAGCAGCGGCTGCTCGTCGGCCTGGCTGACCGAGGTGCTCCACATGAAGTCGCCGCCCTTGGTGAAATCGGGATGCGAATTGGTGAAGCCGAACTGCACGAGGCCACCGCGCTGGTAGATCGGCGAAGCCGCCATCGAGGCCGGGCTGGAGAAATCGCCGAGCTCCATGACGATGCGGGGATCGGAGACGAACTTCTGGGCGATCGCGACCGACTGGCGCGGATCGCTCTGGCTGTCCTCGAACTGATAGGCGAGCTTGCGGCCGTTGATGCCGCCGGCCGCCATGATTTCGTCGAGCGCGAGATCGAAGCCCTGCTTCCATTGCGTCCCATATTGCGCATTCGGTCCCGTCAGAGGGCCGCTGACGCCGAGCAGGATCGGTTCTGACGATTGGGCGAAGGCGCCGCGCGAGAAGGCCGCGCCCGCCATCATCGCGGCAAGCGAGCCCTTGACCAGATTACGACGATCGATGTTACTCATGCACGGCTCCATCCACTCAGGTGTTGAAACGCCAGTTCAATAAGGCAGCAATTCTCGTGCCGGTGAGATTGCCTATGTCGAGGGCTCGCCGAGCGACAGCATCAGCCGGTTCGCCCAGTTGAAGAACGAGGCGCCGTTGATGACATCGACGATCTCGGCATCGTCGAGACCGGCGCGGCGCAGTTCCTCGATATTGTCAGGACCG
The DNA here is from genome assembly GCF_018129985.1 of Bradyrhizobium sp. SZCCT0148. Taxonomy (GTDB): domain Bacteria; phylum Pseudomonadota; class Alphaproteobacteria; order Rhizobiales; family Xanthobacteraceae; genus Bradyrhizobium; species Bradyrhizobium japonicum_H. The sequence goes on along the minus strand of NZ_JAFCKT010000005.1, from coordinate 29,481 downwards.
AACGCGATTGGGGTTGCGGCCAGTGCGACCGAGGCCTTGACCACGGCATTCCATCGCTCGCCGAGATCGGCCTTGATGCCTGCGTCGAGCAGGCGTTGCACGTCGTCGCGGCGCTTGGAATAGGTGCTGGCGAAGCGCGCATGCACCGAGGCGCAGTAAATGCAGCCGTTGTAACGCGAGGTCGCGGCCGCCGCGAGCTCACGCTCGGCGCGCGGCAGGCCGTCGGCAACGTTGTAAAAGATGTCCTTGTCGGTCTTGGTGCGGGCTTCCAGCACTTCGGGATCGCGCACCAGCAGGCGGAAATATTCCGACTTGGCGCGGGAGCGATCGACCAGGCCGGCGTAGTGCCGCTCGGTCAGCTCGGCCTCGGGCAGCGGATCGATCCAGGAGACCCAATCCAGTTCGTCCTGGGTGAACGCGACTGGCGGATTGACGGCGGAGCTCATGATGCAGCTTCCTTGTGTGCGTTCACGGCGGCGAGCGTGCGCAAGCCGCTGACGACACGCACCTGGAACGCCAGGAACGCGACGAGCTGCGAGAACGTGACGATGCCGGTGGTCGACCAGCCGGCGTCCAGCAGGACATTCATGTCGGCGGCGGCCGCATCGCGCGGACGGAACACCAGCAGATGCGCATGTTCGAGGACTGCTGCGAGCCTCGCACCAAGCGAAGGCTTGCTCGCGGCGCTCACGCGATAGATCAGGCCGGCGGTGTTCTCGACCGACAATGGGCCCGCGGGATACGAGCCATAAGGACCCGAGGTCTTGCCGCGCGCGATCTCGGCGTCGATCAATTCAAGCAGAGCTGCGCCGCCCGCGCTCGCGGCGAGCTTCTCGCGATAGAAGGCGGCAACCGGGGATTCGCCATGGAGCCCGGTCACGAAGGCAGCCACCGCGGCGCGTTCGAGCAGCGAGACATCGCTGGCGTCGATCGGCTCGAACAGGGAGAGATAGCTCTTCTGCGCATTCTCTCGCGCCTGCAGGCGGCGCGCCCGGATGGCGTCCAGGACCGAGCCCGGCTCGATCCCGGCCAGCGTGTCGATGATATCCTGCGTACTCATCATTCAGCCTCGTGCAACGCGATGCTCGTCATGTCCGATCAGCCCGCCAGCGCCACGTCCGGCGCCGTCCGCGTCCAGCCGAGCGCGGGCGCCACCTTCTCCGCGACCAGATCGATCGAGCGCAGGACATGGGGATGCGGGGCATCGACCGAATGCACCTGGAAGACGAGGTCCGTCACCCGCTCCAGCGTCGCATCGGCCCGCAGCGAGGCGATAACGTGGTCGGCATCGCCGACATGGGTGTCGAATGCCGTGATCATCTCGTCCAGCGTCTCGCCTGGTGGAAGATGACCGCCTTTCATGAACTGCGGCAGCGCGCGGCGCAGGCCGATATCGGCAAGTCGCAACGCCTCGCGATGATCGTCGGCGACGAAGACGCTGCGCGAGGCCATGATGCGTGGCTCGGCTCCCTTGGGCAGCGCCGCGAGATAGGCGTCGATCACCGGGTTCTGGATGTCGGCCAACGTCGCCTTCGGTGCCTCCCTGGTTCGCGGCTGGGTGCGCGACAGCAACAGGCCATCGCCGGCCTTGCCCGCCCGCGCGCCGCCGGCGACCGAGAACGTGGCCTGCCAGATCCGCTTGTCCAGTTGCGGCCGCTGCGGATAGATCGTATCGCCGCCTTCGAGCGGCTTGCCGACCAGGGCGGTGCGGACGATCTCCAGATTGCGCGCAAAGATCTCGTTGCGCTGGGCGCTGTCGAGGCCGAAGGCGGCGAAGGCCGAGGGATTGCCGCCGGTGCCGACGCCGAGCTCGAAGCGGCCGTTGCAGATGAGATCGAGCACGGCTGCGTCCTCCGCCACCCGCACCGCGTTCTCCAGCGGCAGCGTAACGATGCCGGTCCCAAGCCTGATGCGCGAGGTTTGGGCTGCGACGTAGCCGAGGAAGGTAAAGGGCGACGGCAGGCCGCCTTCGCGCTCGTGGAAGTGATGCTGGGCGATCCACGCGGTATCGAGCCCCGCCTTTTCGGCGCGGACGATCTGCTCAGCCGCGAAGCGATAGCGCTCGGCGGGCGGGGCCTCGTCCAAAAGCCGCGTGAAAAATCCCAGGCGTTTCAGATTTGCAAAGCGTTTCATGCGACCCCTGTCAGGCGAGGATGGTCAGGCCTTCCGATGATGTCGGTTCCTTCTGCTCCAGACAAGCGGACAATGCGCAAGGCTCGTACGCAAACGCCGCCGCTGAGAAGCGCGGCTGCGCTTCAGCTGGGCAGACTGCCTACCAGCTCGGCAGCACCGCGCCCTTAAACTTGGCGAGGACGAACTCCTTGACTTCCGGCGAGTGGTAGCTGTCGACGAGGATCTTGACCCAGGGCTTGTCCTTGTCGGCGGCGCGCACGGCGATCAGGTTGACATAGGGGCCCCTGGGGGCCTCGCGCAGGATCGGATCCTTGACCGGATCGAGCCCCGCCTGGGTCGCATAATTGGTGTTGATCGCGGCGGCATCGACGTCGTCGAGCGCGCGCGGCGCCTGCGCCGCGTCGACCTCGATGAATTTCAGCTTCTTCGGGTTCTCGGTGATGTCGAGCACCGTCGGCTTGAAGCCGGTCCCGTCCTTCAGCTTGATCACGTCCTTGTCGCGCAGCAGCAGCAGCACGCGGCCGCCATTGGTCGGATCGTTCGGGATCGAGACCTTGCCGCCCGCGGGGATGTCGGCGAAGGCCTTGTGCTTCTTCGAGTAGACGCCGATCGGGAAGTTCACGGTCAGCCCGACGGCCTCGATCTTGTAGCCGCGGTCGGCTTTCTGGTTGTCCAGATAAGGCTGGTTCTGGAACGAATTGGCCTGGATCTCCCCGGCATCGAGCGCAGCGTTGGGCACGACGTAATCGGAAAATTCGAGCAGCTGGATGTCGAGCCCTTGCCTGGCGGCGATCGGCTTCACCGCCTCGAGGATCTGCGCATGCGGGCCCGGCGTCACGCCGATCTTGATGGTTTCGGCTCTGGCGGCTGCCGACCAGGCGGCGAGCGCGGCTGCGAAGATCAGGGGCAGGCGAAACGACATCTTGGTCTCCATGGCACGGCACGAATGATGGGAACCGTATTCGCTGCTCCGTCCGATGAAATCAATGAAATGGAAAACCATATTTGCCGCTCGGCGCGGACGACGCTTCTCTGTTCGACCTCGGATGGGAAACGAACGCGCCTGCGCAAACGTGAGACGCATCACGGAAGGGCTTCGCCCGCCGAGCGAGATTGCCGGCACAACCAGCCCGGAGTTTTATAATGACCACCCTCGCCGCTCCCAACCTCACCGGCCGGAACCGGCTCGAATGCTTTGCGCTCTATGCAATGCTGCAAGGCCTGCCGACCTATTCCGGCGTTGCGCTGCTGATGAGGCTGATCAACGGGTCTGAATTCGCCGGCAAGCCGTTCGAAGCCGCCATCTTCGTTGCGACCGTGACGATCCTCCACGGTCTCATGATGCCATGGCTGGGGCCGAAGTTCCCGCATTTCTTCAGGCAAACTTTCGAGCCGCTGTTCGCCGATCCGACCCTGTCCTTCTCCGAGAAGGTCTCGCGCTGGCTGGCACAGCCGAACACGGCGCTGCAACTGCTGAGCAACGCGCTGCTGCTGTCGGTGCTGGCGATCGGCGTCGCCGGCATCAGGTAGCCGCCGGCTCGCCAAGCTTCGCTCATTGAGTTCATCTGTGGCGACGCCGTGGCGGCCGCAATGAAACTCCGGGCGCCGCAACATCACGAAACTTGATACGCCCGCAACGACCGGGTTAGCGTTCCGGCGCGGCCTTTGAACTTCCCCAAGTTCACTCAAGTTCGCACTGGATCGCCGCCCGGGTCTCTCGGGCGGCGATCCGGATCCTGACGTGTAACAGCTCTCCCATCGTCATTTCGTCGCATGGCCTTGCGGCCACGCCGGCATTGCCGCGTCCTGCATGATGCCACATGATGCGGCGCCGAAGTCTTCGAGGTGGAGGGTGAGCTGATGGACGAGAACGAGATCCGGGGCCTGGTCGCGGAGGTCAAGCAAGGCACGCTGTCGCGGCGTTCGTTCATCCGGAAGGTGGCCGCGTTCGGAATCGCGGCCCCGATCGCCAGCCAGATCCTGGTCTGGCACGATGTGGCGATGGCGGATGCCACGCTCGACTACAAGCCGACCAAGGCCGGCGGCGGCGGCGCGCTGAAGATCCTGCTGTGGCAGGCCCCGACCCTGCTCAATCCGCATTTCGCGCTCGGCACCAAGGACCAGATCGCCTCCCGCATCTTCTTCGAGCCGCTCGCCGGCTGGGACAAGGAGGGCAATCTGGTCCCCTGTCTCGCCGCCGAGGTGCCGACCAAGCAGAACGGCGGGCTTGCCGCGGACGGCATGAGCGTGGTCTGGAAGCTGAAGCGTGGCGTGAACTGGCACGACGGCAAGCCCTTCACCGCCGACGACGTCATCTTCACCTGGCAGTACGCCGCGGACCTCGCCACCGCGGCCTTCACCTCCGGCTCCTACAAGGACCTCAAGGTCGAGAAGATCGACGACCATACGGTCAAGGTGATCTTCAAGGCACCGACGCCGTTCTGGGCCGATCCGTTCGTTGGCGGCCAGGTCGGCCAGATCCTGCCAAAGCATCATTTCGGCGACTATATCGGCGCCAAATCGCGCGAAGCCCCGGGCAATCTCAAGCCGGTCGGCACCGGGCCGTACAGGTTCGTCGAGTTCAAGCCAGGCGACATGATCCGGGCCGAACGCAATCCCGATTACCACGTCAAGAACCAGCCGCATTTCGACACGCTCGAAGTCAAGGGCGGCGGCGATGCGGTGTCCGCGGCGCGGGCCGTGCTGCAGACCGGCGAATACGACTTTGCCTGGAACATGCAGGTGGAGGAGGAGGTGCTCAAGCGCATGGAGGCGAGCGGCAAAGGCAAGCTCGACATCACGCCGTCCGGCAATGTCGAGTTCATCATCCTCAACACCACGGATCCCTGGACCGAGGTCGACGGCGAGCGGTCAAGCGTCAAGACCAAGCATCCGACGCTGTCCGATCCCGCCGTTCGCCGGGCGATCAACCTGCTGATCGACCGCGATTCGATCCAGAAATTCATCTACGGTCGCGGCGGCATCGCCACCGCGAGCTTCGTCAACGCGCCGAAGCAGTTCAAGTCGCCCAAGCTGAAATACGAATTCGACGTCGACAAGGCCAACAAGATCCTCGACGAGGCCGGCTGGACCAAGGGCGCGGACGGCATCCGTGAGAAGGACGGCAAGAAGCTTAAATACGTGTTCCAGACCTCGACCAACGCCCCGCGCCAGAAGACGCAGGCCATCATCAAGCAGGCCTGCCAGAAGGCCGGCATCGAGATCGAGATCAAGGCGGTCACCGCCTCGGTGTTCTTCTCATCGGACGTCGGCAATCCCGATACCTACTCGAAATTCTATGCCGACATGGAGATGTACAACACGACGCAGCCGCAGCCGGATCCGGAGCGCTTGCTGAACCAGTGCGTGTCCTGGGAAATCGCGACCAAGGACAACAAATGGCTGGGTCGCAACAACTCGCGCTATTCCGATCCCGAAGCCGACAAGGCCTACAAGGCCGCGCAGAACGAGCTCGACCCGGTCAAGCGGGCCGCGCTGCTGATGAAGGTCGACGAGATTTTCTGCGAGGCCAACGTGTTCCTGCCGCTGCTCTCGCGCCCCGTCGTCAACGCCGGCGTCAACAATTTGATGGTCGACATGTCGGGCTGGGACACCATCACGTGGAATCTGGCGGCGTGGTATCGCGCCTGAGGGGCGCGGAGGGAGCGCGGCGAGCGCTGGCGTGACATCGTCACGCCCTTTGCGCGCGCATCAGCCGCGGGCATCGAACTGGCCTTTCCGACCGGACGCGGCGGCCTGCTGCGCGGCGTAGGCCGACGCGGCGTTCGATGCCGGCGAATAATGCCCGAGCGATTCGGCGAACTCTTCGGCGGCGTCGGTGAGCTGCTTCATGATCGCGGCGCTGTCGGTCGAATTCTTGCCTGGGGAATGCAGGATCTCGAACGAGATTCCGTTGGGCAGATCGACATGGACCTTGTCGAGTCCGACCGCGGCCAGCGTCCCGTCATCGCCGACCTGATCGGCGTTCGCTGCCGGCCCGCCCGAACGTCTGCTCGTCCGCAGTTGAATCTCCAAGTCTCGCTGTCATCCCCCGCGCAGGCGGGGAATCCAGTACGCCGCGGCTTCTCGGTTCAATCACTGCCATCTTCGTGTAACGCGGAGGAAATAATGTTTTCGCGAGGGCTCACCCCATCCTACGACCCGCCCCATCACGGCGCGTCAAACGATCGGGGCACAGCGACTGGTGCCGCTGTGCCCCTTTTCGCAAACCGCCTTGCTGCGCGTTACAGCAAGCCGACCCTGTGCATAATCTGCCGGATCTGGGCTGGATCGGGATCCATCATGGTGGGCACGAATGCCGCGCTCGCCGTCGGTGCGGGACCGCGGGCGAGGTAGCCCGAACCGCTTTGCGCGGGATCGACGGACTGCAGCGTCATCGCGCCCGCCGTTTGTGCCGGACCGCGCGCCACTGAACCGGCACTGGCCTGCATGGGAGCGGCGGGCTGCGGCGCCGGGGCGCTCGCCGGAACCATGCTCGGTGCGTCGGCCGGCGGCAACCCGAGCAGACGACGCAACGTTGCCAGCGACGGATCGGTTGCGGACGCAGCCGCGGCGATCGGGGCGACGCCGGTTTCGAGGCCGAGCGCCCGCATCGCGTTCGGCAGTCCCGCGCCGGTCCGGTTGGGGTCACCGAATTGCAGCGGCGTCGCGGTTTCCTTCAGGATCTGGAACAGCCGCTCGACACGGCGTGCATCGCGATTCTGGAAGTTGCCCTTGGTGAAATCAGGATGATGGGCCAGCACGAGCGCGGCGAGGCCGGTGACATGCGGCGTCGCCATCGAGGTGCCGTCCCATGCACCAAAACCATCAGCGGGCAGCGATGAGACGATGCCAACGCCGGGCGCACAGACGTCGACCTCCGGTCCGAAGCAGGAGAATTTCGCCGGGAAATACCCGTCGCGGCTCTGGAAGCCGTCGAGCGCCTGCTGCGCATGATAGCTGTCGTCGGGGAACTCGCCCCATTTGCCCAACGCGGCGACCGCGAGGCAATGCGGCGTCGAGGCGGGAAACTGCACCGGCCCCGAGGAATTGCCGGCCGCGATGATGCAGGCCATACCCATCTGCTTGGCGCGGATGATGCGTTCCTCGATGATCTGCGAGGGATCGCCGCCACCGAGGCTCATGTTCACGACGTCGATGCCGTGCTCCATGCAGTAATCGAGCGCAGCGACCAGATCGCTGAACCGGCCGCCGGGGAATATGCGGCAGACATGGATTTCCGCCGCCGGCGCGAAGCCGCGGATTCCGCCACCGGGGCCGACCGGACCGCCGGCGATGATCCCCGCGCAATGCGAGCCATGGCCGATCGTGTCGACGGTCCACGCCGCCTTGTCGTTGCCGACGATGCTGGTGCCCACCGTGATGCCGTGCAGATTGCGATGGGTCGGCGCCAGGCCGGAATCGATGATCGCGATCTTGATGCCGGCGCCGTCGAAGGACGGCGGCAGGCGATCGAGCCCCATGGCGCGCTCACCCCAACCCGTCAATTGCTGGCCGGGGAAGTTGCGCAAGACGGCACCGAGCGCCCTCACGGCGATCCGGTTGACACTGTTCGGAACGAGCTGCGGACGATCGAGCCAGAAGGTCCAGTAGTCGATCTTGGGTTTGACGAGGATCGAGCGGATGGTCTCCGGTGTTTCGCCCTGCAGGGTCACCGTGGCACGGCCACTGGCGTCGGTGATGCCCTGTGCCGGCCACATGCTGCCGAACACGTAGACCTCGGCTTCGGGCAGCGGACCGTCCTGGCCCAACACTTCGATCGTCGCGGTGAAGCCGTCGGCCAGCGGCGTCAGCACGCCGGGATTGGGAAGCTGCGGCGTGGAGGGGTCAAGCATGTAGGCCAGCCGCTCGTCACGCTCCACCGCGCACCGCCCCTGGGCTTGGGTCTTCAGCAGCTTGGCCTTGTCGGGAGTCATCTTGGCGAGAACCAGCGGACTGAGCGGCACCTGTCCGAGCTCCGCACTCTGAAATCCGAACAGGCGCGGCGGCGAGACCGTCTTCACCACTTCGATGTCGGGGCTGTTGTTGAGCTGCTGGGTCAGGAAGTCGACGCTGAAGGTCGCAAGCCCAGGCTGCTGCTGCGGCGCGATCATAAATTGCGCCTTGCGCGATGCGATCGTTACGGTCGCCTGCGCGGGTGCCGGCGACGGGCCGGCTTCATGCGCGGGATGCGCGCCGTTGCCGTTGGTCGCCGGTTCGGTCGCATTGCTCTCGGCCTGCCCGGACGTTCCTGGTTTGCCTCTCGTGGCCATTGCAGCCTCCTTGATGTTTTGCGTGTCCAATGATTGCTGACCGAAATCAGCCGAATGGCTTCAGCGCTGAATCCGGTTCGACCACGAGCGTGGCAAACGTCGATTTCAGGCGATCGGCCTGTGTCTTCGTCATCGACAGGATGACGACGTCGGGAGCGACCTGCGCTATTCGCTTCACGCCGGGTTCACGCCGCAGGTGTTCGTTGAGCTGACCGGACCGGACCGGGTCCCCCTGCACGATGAATTGCTGCGACGTATTCGAATTCGCCATCGGCTTTCCATTCATTCTGTGTGCAGGAGCGGGCTTGCGCCCGCCCGCTGCGTTTCGGGTCTAGTGCATCGTGCCACCGGGCTGGCCGGCGCTGAACACGCCGAGCTGGCGGCCGATATCGAGGCCGGTCTGGGCGCCCTGGCCGATCTTCTTCAGCACGCTCCAGAAGCTCTGCAGCTCCATGTCGGTCGGCGGTGCGCTTGCTGCCGGCTGCAGGCCGGGCTGGCCGGCGCTAAACACACCGAGCTGATGACCGATATTCACCCCGCTCTGCACGCCCTGGCCGATCTTCTTCAGCACGCTCCAGAAGCTCTGCAGCTCCATGTCGGTCGGCGGCGCGCTTGCTGCCGGCTGCAGGCCGGGCTGGCCGGCGCTGAACACACCGAGCTGGTGGCCGATGTCCAGGCCGGTCTGGGCACCCCGACCGATCTTCTTCAGCACGCTCCAGAAGCTCTGCAGCTCCATGTCGGTCGGCGGTGCTGCCGCGGCCGGCTCGAGGCCGGGTTGGGCACTGAACACGCCGAGCTGGTGACCGATATTCACGCCGGTCTGCACACCCTGGCCGATCTTCTTCAGCACGCTCCAGAAGCTCTGCAGCTCCATGTCGGTCGGCGGCGCGGCCGCAGCGGGCTGCAGGCCCGGCTGGCCGGCGCTGAACACGCCGAGCTGGTGACCGATGTTCACGCCGGTCTGTACGCCCTGGCCGATCTTCTTCAGCACGCTCCAAAAGCTCTGCAGCTCCATGTCGGTCGGCGGCGCGGCCGCAGCGGGCTGCAGGCCCGGCTGGCCGGCGCTGAACACGCCGAGCTGGTGACCGATGTTCACACCGGTCTGCACGCCCTGGCCGATCTTCTTCAGCACGCTCCAGAAGCTCTGCAGCTCCATGTCCGAGACCTGTACCGAACCTTGCGGCATGTCCGGACCGGCTGAAAACGGCAGGAAACCTCCGCCGATGTTTCCGACGACACCGCCGATGGTCTTTCCCTTCTTGCCGCCGAGCAGATTACCGATAACGCGTCCGGCCGCTCCGCCGAGGATGGAGCCGAAAATGCCCTGCGGGTCGAGTTGGCCATAATCCTCGTACTGCTGCTGTGTTCCAGTCATGATCAAATCTCCTGATGAAGTGCCTGACCCGCGAGCGACAATTGCTTCCCGAAGGAGTCGGGATCACTGGTGCGAGCGGCTGACGCTACGACAGGGATCGTGATGCAGGCGTCACGTCGAGCGTGAAAGTTGCGTCAAAGTTTTTGGCGCGGGGCAATTTGAGCGAGACAGATCGCGGCGACGTGCAGAACATGTGGCGAATTTCGCGCTGCAGCTGTTCGGTCTCCTGTTCCGGCGCTGCGCGAACGTCGCGCCACAGCACGGAGCGACAGAGGTCATACTGACGCAACGCGTCTGCGCGGCGGCCTTGCTGCGCATAACAGCGCATCAGGATGCGATGGACATTCTCCTGAAGCGGGTCGATCGCGAGGATACGCAGCGCGAGTGCAATCGCGATATCCATGTGTTCGCGCTTGTCGGCGTCCAGCAGGCCTGCAAGGGCCTGCATCGCCAGTGTTCTCAGTCGCTGACGCTCGGCGGAGAGCCACGCCTCGAACTGGCAAGAATTTGAGTCGATGCCCTCGAGAAGGTCGCCTCGATAGAGCAGCGCCGCACGGGCTAGCCGTTCGGGGTGGCCGTCCCGGAGCAGGCGCTCGAATTCCCCGACATCGGTACTGATGGCGGCCGGGCAGATCCGGATGTCGTCGCGATCGGCCGTGATCACGTCGGGATATTGCGGCAGCACACGCCGCAATGTGAGCAGAGCTTGTCGAAGGCTGGCGCGCGCACGATCGCTGAAGTGACCGTCCCACAACAGGGTCGCGAGCTTGCCGCGTGAAATGGCCCGTGGGGAACTGAGCGCGACGTAGCCCAGCAGAGTCGCAGCCTTGCGGCTGGGGATCAGCACGAACTCACCGGAAGCAGAAACTACCTCGACACCGCCGAAGAGATTGATTTGGAGCAGCGACATTGTGCTTGTCCTTCGGTCATTGTCCTCTGTCCCTCACTTCATGCACTGGCGAACATTCTTATGATGACCATCGCCAATGATGCGGACGGCACCCACCATCCATACGTCATCGACCGGGTCGAAATGTTCGCGGCCACCATACAACCTGAATTAGACAAAGCAACGGATGACGCCTGTCATCGCGTCAGCAAATCGTGAGGCCGCTAATTTTCAAAGTGTGAGATAGCGCATAGGCAGACTGCGAATTTCAGGCGCGACAATCGCTCGCATTTGATGCGTTGGTCGACAACGAGGATGGAACGGCGGCGCAAGCCTGCATGGCATGTCACGCCGAACACTGTGCAAATGTCGCTACGCCGCTGCGAAGGTTGCATGCGGTGCTCGACGCACGCGAGCATCTTGCACTCGCCGCGCCGGGCTTGAACGGCGGAAGCGGCACGGCGTACCCAGAACGTGCGTCAGAAAGCCGCTGCTGCCTGCGTCAGTCAGATTCGCCGAGTCCTCCTGAATGGAAACCTGGACGAAGATTTCCGTGCCGGGACATGTTGGGTTTGGCAAGGGATCTACCCATTCCACCGTCCCCGGTTCTCACGCGGCACCCGGCTTCGTGATCAACTGTGCACTGTGTGCGTCAGATCACAGCAGAATCACGGCTCCTGCCCTACGATGTCCCTGCATGGCCGCAAACAAGGTAACGGCGGTACGCGTGAGGCTGCGGCGACGATCGACAGCTAGGGACTTTTCCAAGCCGCCAGGGTGAAGAGCCCGGCGGCTTTCTTCCTGGTTTCTACCCAGCATAAGAACGTGGATGCCGGGCGTGCGCCGCACCGGAGGGCTTCGGCCCGCAGGCGGCACAGGCGCGGGCTTGCCGACGTCCTCGATCGCGCCGGCAGCCGGTGCCTATGAAGAACCGCCCGCGCCCCTTCGCTCGTCCCCCTCCTCAAGTTGCCGCTCCGCTTCGAGCCAGAACTCCAGCTCGCGATCTGCTGGCCGTCCCGCCCGCTCCCAGAGTTCGTAGGCGCGGGCGCGAACCTGGCCGCGGCGCATCATGCCGCGGAGCTTTCGTTTCAGCTCCTCGGCAAAGCCGCGGAAGCGATGGCGGGTGGGCTCGTCCTTGACGAGCGCAACCGCTCGCGTGGCGAGTTCGATTTGGTGCTCTATTCTTTTCTGCTCGTCCACTACTGATACCGCTGTGGGAAAATGTAGTTGTGAGAGCCCGTCAATGCCTTGCGGGATGGTCTATTCCCCCTGGCAGCGGGCGGGGAATGGGACGTGCGATGCGAAACTGATTCAGGGCCGGCAGGAAGCAGCATGATGGGTTTCGCTACGCTCACCGCACCACGCACCATCGCATCGAGCTAGTGCCACGTCGTATCGGCTTCGACGATCACCACGCGCGTTTCCGGATCTTCGGCCGTGTTGCAGGTACATGGCATGCCCTCGCCACAGCGGCAGCCGCCCAGCTGTTCGCTCCAGGCCCGGAGCGGATGGTTTTCGCAGACCCACCCCAGCCCCTGGCAGAACGGACAATTCTTGTCGGTCACAGCGTATCCGGCGTCCGCAGCGTGTCTGACTTATCCTCGTTGCGCAGCGCCTGCTCGGCCGCGTTCCAAAACTCATCGTCGCGGCCCTCGGGCTTGCCGGCTTGCTCCCACAAACGGTGCGCGCGGTCTCTGATGTCTTGTTCGGTCGGTTCGGACAATTTTCGTCTCCTCTGGTGAAGCACGGCCCCACCCTGGGGGGCATGGGGGCTTTGGAGGCGGGGCCGTGCAGGCCAGCGATCGGCGGCGATACTGGCCCGCCGATTCAAGCGTCGATCGTGCCCGAGAGTTCCTAGGTGCGCACGCCGGGTGACGACGCGCTCATCAATTCGTCGAGACGGGACGATGCTGGGTCTTCGGCCCAGCCAGACCCGCGCCGATGCCGGCATCCCCGCGAATGCGAGCATGCGGCACATGAGCCGACCTTGGCCACCTAGCTCCCGCACATGCTCCCTCGCCAACGGCCGCCTGATGCCCGGGCCCCCTCTTTTCACGGCGTCGGGCGATCGCCGCCGCCAAGACGGCAAAGGACAGCGGTAGGATTGTAGATCGGGATGATACCAGGCAGCAGTCGGTGCGGAGATCGCGATAGCCGGCGCCGGCTCCCTGCCCGAGTACGATTTGGCAATGAAGCCGTAAGAGCGTCCTGCTTGGCCCGTACCGCCCGAGAGCGAGTGACAGGCACGGGAGTTGGAGATGCCTTATCGATCAAACGGCGATCTTCCACCCGGCGTGCGGCACCATCTGCCGCCTCATGCCCTCGATAATCTATCGAGAAGCGGTCGACCATTCCTTTGCCGCGCATGCCGGGGACCTTCGACAGGAAGAAATCGCGCACCGAACAGCATGGGCCGCCGTGAAGCGCTCCTACGTGAAACTTGGCGATCAATGGGTGCCCAAGTGGCCGGATGCATAGATGCGCGACGCTCGGCTGCCTCGCAATCGATCTATGTCCATAAGGATGTCGCATCGTCCTTGATTGCGGGCGCCGCTCCCAAATTTGCGCGAAATCAATCTACGTTCAAGGGCCGGGACTATGCTTTCCGGTGACCGAGATGGTCAAACTCTGTCAGGAGAAATCATCATGGCAACCGAGACCAAACTACCCGTCACCAAGACGTCGACCGCGCCTGCAGTGGCCGGCGAGGCATGGCAGCCGTTCCAGGCGCTGAGAAACGAGATCGATCAGATCTTCGACGATTTCGGCAACGGCTTCTGGAAGAGGCCGTTCCGGTCGCTCGCGCGGCTCGACCGTGACCTCTCCAAGAACTTCAATGCGCCGGCCGTCGATGTCGCCGAGAGCGACAAGGCTTACGAGATCACCGCGGAGCTTCCCGGCCTCGACGAGAAGAACATCGACGTCAAGCTCGTCAACGGCGGTCTCACCATTCGGGGCGAGAAGAAGGCAGAGACCGCGGAAAAGAAGAAGGACTATTACGTTTCCGAGCGCCGCTATGGCTCCTTCGAGCGCTACTTCGCGCTGCCCGACGGCGTCAATGCCGACAAGATCGAGGCGACGTTCAAGAACGGTGTGCTCAAGGTCGTCCTGCCGAAGACCGAGGAGGCACAGAAGCCGGCCAAGACCATCAGTGTGAAGGCCGCTTGAGCGCTCCCGCCGAGGTGAGGCCGTGACGGTCGCAGCCTCACCTCCTTCGGGACTGGTCAGCCAAACTGAGAGCATAACATGCGCGCACATCATATCATGACGAAAGACCTCGTCGCCGTAACGCCGCACACCACCATCGGGGAGGCGGCCAAAATCATGCTGCAGATGCATATCAGCGGTCTGCCCGTCGTCGACGATGCGGGCAATCTCGTTGGCGTTGTCTCGGAAAGCGACTTCCTCCGCCGCAGCGAGATCGGCACCGGCCGCAGGCATGCCGAGTGGCTCAAATTCTTCATGGGGCCCGGGCGCGCGGCTGCCGAGTTTGTTCACGAGCGGGGTCGCAAGGTCGCCGACGTCATGACGAAGCAAGTTGTCTCGGTGCAGGAAGATGCCGATCTGGCCGAAGTGGTCGACCTGATGGAGAAGAACGACATCAAGCGCGTTCCTGTCATGCGGGGCAAGGCGCCAGTCGGAATCGTCACGAGGACCAACGTCTTGCAAGCCGTGGCGAGCCTCGTGCACGAAGTTCCTGACCCGACGGCCGACGATGAACACATTCGCGAGCGCATCACACGTGCGGTCAATGCGACCGACTGGCGGCCGATCGGGTTTGAAGTGAATGTTCGCAACGGCGTCGTGCATCTGCACGGCCTTGTGACCACCGATGAGGCCCGTCAGGCCGCGATCGTCGCCGCCGAGAATACCGTCGGCGTCAAGAAAGTTCACGACCATCTCTGCTTCGTCGATACCTATTCCGGGTTCTACATGGAATCACCTGAAGACATGAAGGCCGCAGGCTGAAAGTACTGACGCGAGGCGACCATGCTTGGATGGCTCGTTCGGATTCTCTTCGCCTTCGCGGCGCCGATCACGGCGCTGTTCGTGGCCCGCGACGCGCTGAACTTCGGTCTCATTCAGACCGTCGTGACCATGTTGCTGGTCACCGCCGTGGTCTGGCTCATTGCCGCATACACCGGGCGGAGCCAGTCGCCTCGGTGACCCCCGAGGGACAAGGTGGGAGGCTGCGGAAAGCCCAGCCTATTGGCTGGGCGGCTCCCGCCTAGCCGTCGCCAGCAGCCGCATGATGGCGTCGGCCGGCACCGCAAAGGCAAAGCCGCTGCGCCCCTCGCCTCTGCGCGCGACGATGACCCCGATCAGCTTGCCGCGCAGATTGATCAGTGCGCCGCCGGAACTCCCCGCCTCGACCAGAGCGTCCGATTGGATCAGATCGTCGTTGGCGATACCGGGGCAGGAGCGGTGGAGCGCCGAAACGATTCCAAAAGACACGCTCGGGCCGAGATTGAGGGAGTCGCCGAGGGCCAGGACGAACTCGCCGACCTCGATATCCGCCGCCACCTCCAGCGCCGGGCCGTGAAGCGCACTCGCCGTGACTTGAAGCAGCGCAACGTCGTCTCGATCCGATCGTGCGACCAGGCCGGCATTCAACGTCCGTCCATCCTGAAGCGACACCTCCACGGCCATGGCGTTGGCAACGAGATGATTTGCGGTAACCACAAGGCCCGCCGCGGCGTCCACGATGGAGCCCGCGCCCCGAAGCTCGCGCAGCCTTGGCGGATCCGGAAATCCGCCCGACGGGTCCACCTCGCGCTGCTCAGCCGGAATATCCCAACTGCGTATCGTGACGATCGCCGAAGACACGCGTTTGACGAGCGGCGCGAGATTCCGTGCCGAATAGCCTTGCATCCGCTCTCGCGGGAGATCGCCGCCCAGGCAGTCACTTGCGGAGACGACAAGCAGGCCGAAGATACAGATGCCGACCTGGCCGAGATATCGCTGAAGCCGAGCGCGCGACATGGAACAACGGTCCAATGACAGGGGAGCGTCCAGACCAGTCTAGTTGCGGGCATTCTGCCCGGACTTGAGGATTATCAAGGTCGTTCCGTGCCGGTATTTCCGGGAGGAGGCCTTGCGACCTCTCGCGCGTGACTACGGAAATCTCCTTAGGTGATGCCCCCAAATTTCTGTGCGGGCAAGTATGGCCTAGAAAGGATTTGCCAGCACGCACCGTCGAGGGGCCTGCCATGAATCATTCGATTTACAGCGCGGACAAGGCAACACACCTGAAGGTGGTTGTTGCCGGGGCGACTGGGGGCATCGCTATCGTCATGACCGCGCTGACAGTTCACCTGAACCATCCTGACATCAACGGGCAGAAGGCAACGACTCTCGCTGTTTACCAGCCTCACCCAGCCCGCGCTTTGACCAGGATGGCACAACGTTAGTCGGGCACGGATGTTGGAGGGTATCCAAATGACCAACGAAGCAATCAAGGCGCTGATGATATTCGCACTGTATGGCGTGCTCGAGATCACGCTCTTTTATTCCTCCATCGTAAAGTTTGCCAAGCGTCCCGCCCGTTTTCGAATCGGTCGAGGAGGGGCCCGGGACTTTGCCGGTCGGGCAGCGAAGGACTAGGATGCTCTCGCCTTCGCGACGCGCGAAGATCGAGACGGGTCACAAGCAGGCCAGGTCGTACAGATCCTGTTGGAACGGCGGATCAGCGCCGGGACGGTCGTCGATGCCGACAACAGAGTGCTCGGCGTCGCGAGGCGATCTGCTGCACAGAGCCGAGAGCGGGACCGAACGCTCACCCTGTTGGTGGTCGCGCCTGCTGACCGGCGACGCCCGGCTCGCGACTGACTACGTCAAGTCGCACTCAATCAAGGTGCAGGACGTGATGACGCGGGAGGTCGCGACCGCCGCACCGGAGACGCCGTTGCACCGGTCGCCATGCTCTCGAAGAGCGCCCAGATCAAGCGCGTCCCATCGTCAACAAGGACGGCCAACTCGTCGGGATCGTCAGCGGGCCAACCCGCCGAAGCGATACCCGGCGTGGTGACCGTGAATGATCACTTGCTCAAAACTCCAGCCTTCGTCTACTGACCCGCGGCCGGCATGGAGGCAGATTGCCAGGCACCTTCCAACTCCGCGGAAGCCGGCACAGCTTGCCTACTGCCGCGCGGCTGTCGCGGCGCTCACACAACTTTGCCGACGACGGCGCCAATTCCGGCCGTGAGTGCCATCGCACAGGCACCCCAGAATGCGACTCGTACGGTTGGCTTCAACAGGCCGGCGCCCCCCGCCTTGGCACCGATTGCGCCGAGCAGTGACAGGAAGAGCAACGAACCTGCAGCGACGATTGGAATCAATACGTTGGACGGCGAGACCAGGACGAGCGCAAGCGGCGCTACCGCTCCGACAGAAAAGGTCGCGGCCGATGCCAACGCCGCCTGCACCGGACGAGCGGTGGTGATTTCCGAAATGCCAAGCTCGTCCCGAGCGTGCGCGCTCAAGGCGTCCTTCGCCATCAATTGCCTCGAAACCTCGCGAGCGAGGCCGGCCTCGACGCCCCGCGCGACGTAAATCTGAGCAAGTTCTTCCCTCTCAAACACCGGGTCGTCTGCCAATTCGCGCTTCTCACGCGCGAGGTCGGCATGCTCCGTATCCGATTGCGAACTGACCGAAACATATTCGCCGGCCGCCATGGACATGGCGCCGGCAACCAGCCCGGCGACTCCGGTCAAGAGAACATCGCTACGGGATGCGGCAGCCGACGCCACGCCAAGGATAAGACTTGCGGTTGATATGATTCCGTCATTGGCGCCAAGCACGGCCGCTCTCAGCCAGCCGATGCGCGCAACGAGGTGGGTCTCTTTGTGGAGGCGGCTCATCTGTCAATCAATCTCTCAACCGCTTCTTTCCCGCCTTGCCCTGTCTTGGGCAGCATCTGGAAGAGCATACGACGCGAAGCAGCCGATGTGGCGCTTCTTCCAAATCTCGTAATCTACGATCACCGCTCTGGGAGCCTCCCGTGCTGATCTAGATCAACAGCAAAATGGACACATGCGGTTCTCGGCGCACCCGCAGATTCGTCAACTTTCTTCGAGAATTGTCCGCCAGTTCGTCGAAAGCCTCTCGACGCCAACACCTTGCGGAAGCGACTCGTCACGCGCGTCACGTTGCCTCGCGAATGCCCCCGACGAGAAACTTAAGTAAGTAGGCCCAAGCGGTGAGCGATCACAGTTGCTCTGGGTCAATTCCGCGCAAGCAGGAATGGACCATTATGATGTGTCCTTTCCCAAGGGGGCGGCTGCGGCCAAGGCAGCCGCTCTACCAAGAATGCAATTGGAGATGCCGTCATGAACAAGACGTCTAAAACCATGCTTATCGCGCTCGTCGCGGCGGCCACACCTTGGCTCGTCACGCCAGTTACGGCCGCGCCGGCAAGCTCCGCGCTGATGCTGCGCGGCATGGTGGCGCCCTCCTCTATCGAAACTGTGCAATATCGTCACCGCCACGGCGGCCATTATGGCGGCCCAGGCGTTGGAATCGGCGCGGCGATCGCCGGCGCCCTGATCGGCGGCGCGATCATCGGCGCAACGCAACCTTACTACGGGTATTATGGCTACGGCCCCGGCTATTACGGGCCGGCCTACGGCGCTCCCGCTCCCTATGTTGGCGTCGACGCCGTTGACTATTGCGCGCGACGCTTCAGGTCCTATGATCCATATTCGGGCACCTATCTCGGCTACGACGGACTAAGGCACCCGTGCCCGTGACGTGGCGGCCATAGTCTCGGCAGTCCGACCATAAATGGTTGCACGCCATTGGGCTGCCGAGGCGCATAAGTTGCGTCGAAGGGCAGGAAGCGCGCGACTTGGTCGCTCAACTGGCCGTCAGCCTGATCGCACCGTCGTCAATGGCCCCCGCCGCGAGGGCGTCGCGCGCCATCTTCTCGATGATGGGCCAATTCGCCATGAGGTACTTCTGAGCCTGCACTTTCGTCGGAAGCTCGGTCTGCAAAATGCAGGTTTGACGCGCATTCCCATTCGCGATCTGGAAAGACACTTTTTGGGGCCCCTCGTCGATCTCTTGTTCAGTGGGCTTGGGAAACTTGCGCATCCTACTCCTTCACGGATTCTCGAAAGACTTTGCTCGGCATGAATTGAACCAACCGTGGCGACCGCGGTCGCTCAATCGACGCTAACAGGCACTCGATCCGCGATGCCGTCGCGTTTCGTCAACGGATTTGGTTGCGGGCCCGAACTGGGCGTATTGCGGACAGCTTCGGTCAGCATCTGCCGAAGTTCAGCCTTTGTCTTGTGCGGCTGCCGCACGCTCGATTTTTGCCATTTTGTCATTCATCTTATATGGGGACGCTCGCGGCAAATGCCACTTTTTCGCTCACGCACGAGAACCGATCAAGGAGTTGTCGGCCGCTCGCTCATTCAATGAGCACAATCCTTTGCAGTGACCGCGAACACGCGCAATCAAGACAGACAACGCACATCGCAACATTCAAAAACTGCGGGACAGCATTGCTCTGATCCGCCGACTGTTGCACTCAAGTGCCAGTTGGGCCGCGTTTATAGATGGCAAAAACAACCCCGCGGCCGGTGACCGGTCGCGGGGTTGCGAAAACCAGAAGCTCTGCCAGTACATCCGTGGTCAAAGCATCAAAGGCATCGATTGCAAGTGTCTAAGCGGCGCGCAGATTTTCTGCTGCAGACTTTCCAGTCCGGCGGTCAGCAACGATGTCGAACGAGACCTTTTGTCCCTCATCGAGGCTGCTCATGCCGGCGCGTTCAACCGCGCTGATATGAACGAAGACATCTTGGCTTCCTTGATCTGGTTGAATGAAGCCAAAGCCTTTTTGACCGTTAAACCACTTCACAGTTCCCGTATTCATGGGTGATCGTCCTTTAGGATATAGTGTTTCAAGCCGCGCTCAGCGCAGCATGCGAATTCGAGATCTGGAGGGAGGGTCGTCAGTCAGGCGCGCATTATGCGGCGAGGCCAAGTCGTTCGGCCGAAACTCGATAAATTGCATATGGTGATTGCCCGTTCGTTCCGCAAGGGGCTGTGGCGAGCGAAAGCTCCGCGACCCAACGACTTTGCCCTGGGTTTGCGCGGCGCTCCAGGGCAACGATCCCGAACGTTGGATCAGCGAAGAGCTGGGCGCCGCGACAGAACGGAGGGCGCTGATGTTCTCGGACATGGAATGCGCGCGCCTTGGTCTCATTTGCGTGCCGACCCAATAATTCGACGTGGATGGCAGCGCGCTCCCGGTGGTGCTGTCGCTGCTTGATCAGCTTTCCGACACCCGCCAACGGCGCCTCTCTCTGACCCCTGCCATCAAGACATAGGACGACCCCGTCCGACTCGCTATCGCAGCCGCAACACGTCGCAGCAGCTAAACTCTCAAAGCGCTCCAATTTGATCCATCTCAACTGCTTGTCGAAATTGGCCTCATAAGGTGTGACGTTCGGATCTTGACCGAGAGATTGATAGCAATGGAGGACCATACCATGCTCAAATTCAATCAGCTCGTTGCAGCCGCCTCGGTATCGCTTACCATCGTAATGTCTTCCATTGGCGCCAATGCGCAGCCTTTCGGACCTGGAGCGCATGGATCGGGACGAGACATGATGGGGTCCGGCATGATGATGGGACCGGGATTCATGGACCGAGGCGGATTCCGGGGCACATGCAGCCCCGCCGCCGCCGGCTTCTCCGGATGGCGCATCGACCGGCTCGAACAGGTCATCAAGCCAACGGATGCTCAACGTGCCAAGTTCGACGAGTTGAAGGCGGCATCCAACAAAGCCGCCGAGGCCCTGCGCCTCTCCTGTCCGACTGAAGTGCCGACCACCGCGATCGGTCGAATGGAGTTTATGGAGAAGCGGATGGAGGCGATGCTGCAGGCCGTGAAGGCCATGCGTCCGCCTTACGAGGCCTTCTACGCCACGCTCAGCGACGAGCAGAAGAGCCGGCTGGATTCGCCTTCGGACCGAGGTCGCTTTTGGCGGCACCTTTGGTAGCACGTCGGCGCTATTGAAGGCGAGAGTTCGGATTGTGTCCTGTTCGCGGTGGAGCCTGACGCTGCCTCACCAGGAGGGATTTCAAATGGGCTATTACTTCAGCAAGACCTTGCAGGTCGGGTTCGACGAAGCCGTGCGACGCACGACCGAAGCTCTCAAGCAAGGCGGCTTCGGTATCATCACGGATATCGACGTCAAGCGGACGTTCAAGGACAAGCTCGGCGTCGATTTCCGAAACTATCGCATCCTTGGGGCATGCAATCCACGGCTTGCCCACGAAGCACTCCAGCTTGAGGACAAGGTCGGCACCATGCTGCCCTGCAACGTCGTCGTTCAGGAGATCGCTCACGGTCGCACCGAGATCGCGGCCATTGATCCTGTCGCATCGATGCAGGCGATTGACAATCCTGACCTCAAGGCATCGGCGGAGCGTGTCCAGACTTTGCTCCGGAAGGTGGTCGACGGCTTGTCGGGAGACATGTCAATCCATCGAAAGGTTGACCTGCCTCAAGGCCAGGCAGGCCCGGCGTGATCAGCTGCCTGCATGTCGGGATATATCAGATCATTCCTTGAAATCGGATTAGGCGACGTCGGGCTGGTCGGCGGCAAGACCGCTTCGCTCGGCGAATTGTATTCAGCACTCGCATCCCAAGGGATTGCCGTCCCCAATGGCTTCGCGATCACGGCAGATGCCTATCGCGAGGCGCTGTTGCAGGGCGGTGTCGCGGACGAGCTCCGCCGGCTTCTCGAAGGGATCGACAAGAGCAAGATCAAGCAGCTTGCCGGCAAGGCCGCGAAGGCCCGCGAGATCATATACAAAGCAATGGACATGCCGCTGCTGCGCGAACAGATCGCGGAAGCCTATAGGCGGCTTGAACGCGAAGCTGGGACCGGAGTCGCTGTCGCCGTACGGAGCTCTGCGACCGCGGAGGATTTGCCGACGGCAAGTTTTGCAGGCCAGCATGAAAGCTTTCTGAATGTGCGCGGGCCCAAAGACTTGTTCGAAGCTTGCCGGCGCTGCTTTGCCTCTATTTTCACCGATCGCGCGATCTCCTATCGCATCGACAACGGTTTCGATCATTTCAAGGTCGCGCTGTCCGTCGCGGTGATGAAAATGGTCCGCTCGGATCGGGCGGCCAGCGGCGTCATCTTCACGCTCGATACCGAATCCGGCTTTCGCGACGTGGTTTTCATCACAAGCTGCTACGGCCTCGGCGAGACCATCGTGCAAGGCCAGGTCGATCCGGACGAATTCTACGTCCACAAGCCGACCTTGAGCCAGGGCTTTCGCAGGGTGCTGCGGCGCCGGCTCGGAGCCAAGCAGATCCGCATGATCTACGGCAAGCGCGGGGGCAGCGGTGCGACGCTCACGCGCAATGTGCCCGACGCCGAACGACAGAAATTCTGCATTTCGGACCCGGAGGTGCTGAGCCTCGCCGAGATCGCGGTCCGGATCGAAGCCCACTACTCGACACATGCCGGCGCTTCGATGCCCATGGATATCGAATGGGCAAAAGACGGCGTCGACGGGAAGCTTTACATCATTCAGGCCCGGCCCGAGACGGTTGCCTCGCAGCGCGCGGCGGGCGTCTACGAGACCTACAATCTCAAAGGACACGGCTCGGTCATCGTCAGCGGCCGCGCGGTCGGAGAGAAGATTGCTTCCGGCCGCACACGCCGCATCTCGACCCCGCGCGATCTTGCAGCTTTCAGGCCCGGTGAAGTCCTGGTGGCGCCGGCCACCAGTCCTGATTGGGAGCCGGTCATGAAGATCGCGGCCGGCATCATCACCGACAAGGGCGGCCGCACCTGCCATGCCGCGATCGTGGCGCGAGAGCTGGGCATCCCCGCCGTAGTGGGCGCCACACACGCGACCGAGAAGATCAAGAGCGGAACCGACGTCACGATCTGCTGTGCGGAAGGCGATATCGGCAGCGTCTATCAGGGAGCGATTGCCTTCGACGTGACCAAAACGCCGGTGAACCAACTCCGACAACCTCGTACGGCGATCATGGTCAATGTCGGCACCCCGGAAATGGCGTTCCGCACCGCCATGCAGCCGCAGGCCGGTGTTGGTCTCGCCCGCATGGAGTTCATCATCAGCGAACATATCGGCATTCACCCGATGGCGCTGCTGAAACCGGACAAAGTCAAGTCGGCCAGGGCGCGGGCCGCAATCGCGCGCCTGACGAAAGGCTTCAAAAGTCCGGCGGACTTCTTTGTTCAGCGTTTGGCGGAAGGCGTCGGCACCATCGCAGCCGCATTCTATCCGAAGCCGGTGATCGTACGGCTTTCCGATTTCAAGACCAACGAATATGCCAGCCTGATAGGCGGGGAAGGTTTCGAGCCCAAGGAAGAGAATCCGATGCTGGGATTCAGGGGCGCCTCCCGCTACAGCCATCCCGCCTACACCGAAGGATTTGCGCTGGAGTGCGCGGCGCTCCGACTGGTGCGAAAGGAGATGGGTCTCTCCAATCTGCGCGTCATGGTGCCGTTCTGCCGAACCGTCGAGGAAGGCCGGCGCGTGATCGCGACGATGGCCGCCAATGGGCTGAGACGCGGCGAAGACGATCTCGAGATCTACGTCATGTGCGAGATCCCGAACAACGTCATCCAGATCGACGCGTTCGCGAAGTTGTTCGACGGATTTTCGATCGGCTCGAATGATCTCACCCAGCTCACGCTGGGTGTCGACCGGGATTCCGATATCGTCGCCTTCGACTTCGACGAACGCGACCCCGGAATGCTGGAAATGTTTCGGCAGGCGGTGGTCGGCGCAAAGCGAAACGGCCGACATATCGGCATCTGCGGCGAAGCGCCTGCGAACTATCCGGAGATCGCGCGATATCTGACGGGACTCGGTATCGATTCGATCAGCGTTAATCCCTCGAGCGTGTTTCGCACCATGGCCGTGGTGGCCGACGCCGAGAGCAACCCGCGAAAATCCGAGGCGTGACGCCTCGCCGTAGCGCTCAGATCACGGCCGGGACGGCAGCGGCATGAACGCGTTCTGCTGCAGCATTGACTCTGGTCATCGTGTTCGTGAGCTCTTCATAGACCCGGTCTTCAATGGTCACCACACCAAAATTTGAATCTTCGCCGTCAAATCGACCCTGCGCCGGCTGATCGGCATGCTCGAACCAGTGATAGCCGACCAGATTTGGCTTGCTGAGGGCCTCGACAACGTAGCCCTCGAATGCCTGAGCACGGTCGAGCTGGGTAGGCAGCCGTGGCCCGGCTCCAATCGTGTTCGGCAAGCCTGCGTCGTCGCCCCGAAACGAGAATTCCGAGATCAGGCATGGCTTGCCGGCGGCAGCATAGGCGTCAATGAGCGGACCGGGATTGAACTCGTAGCAATTGAACGAAATCACATCGAGATGCCGGCCGGCCGCTGCGATGACGCTCGCCGGCGGCTGATATCCGAACCGGGCTCCGAGCACGAGATGATTAGGGTCGACCGCCTTGATTGCTTCGACGCAAAGTTCGAAATATTTGTCGGCAACGACGGCCACGAAGGCATCGCAGTCTGCTGAGAACGCCTCGCGGACGGGATCAGCCAAATTGGCCTTGGTCTCGAGCGCATCGTTCAAGACGCCGGGCCGAAGTCTGACAAACGGCGCTACGACATGTTCAATCCTGCCGAGTTCCTCCCAGGATCGCGCCTGTGTGCGCCATACCGCGTTGAACTGAGCAAAATCCCGGTAGTGCGCCTGCAGACCGGAGAGGGCGGCGACCTTGCCCGGTCGGCGCGCCGGCAGGTTCAAGAACAGCGTCAGAAGCTCATCGGTACCGCGCCAGTCAGGCGACCAGTAGAGTTCGTTATCGATGAACGTGCCGAGCAAGCCCGGATCGTTGCGCCGATGCCTGCACCGAAGATTGGCGCTCGCACGGATATGCGCGGAAAATTCGGGATCGAAGACATCCGGAAAGATCTGGTCGCGACGATGCAAATGGAAGGACGCGCCCAGCGCCGCGGTCGGAGTGGTCGCCAGCAGTTGCGATCCCGAACTGGCGACGAGTTCATCCGACCAGCAGCCGACCGTGTTGAAGTGCCAGCTGGCCAGCCGGTCGGACACAGCGGTGCGCCAGATCGGCAGGCTGCCGTACTTGCTCCGGCAAGCCTCGGCGTAAGGCACGCGTTCGGTCCCGCGGATATGATCCTGATCGAAACGGATATTATTGACCCCCTTCGAGAGAAATTTTCCGCCATCGGGATCGACCAGCCAGAATATGCCGTCGCACTCGGCAACGCGGAAGAAGCCGCTTCCGCTGAGGTCACCGTCGAGGACTCCTCCCCATTTCGTTCTTCGCAAGCGCGGCCCCCAGCATCGGTCTGATAGTGCGATTCATCACACGGTCCGGCTCGGGCTCCTTGACCTATCTCAATACCATCAGGAACCAGCTGACTACCAATGTCGCAGGGAGACAATAAGCCTGCGAGCACCGGCCGGCCGCACAGCGTGTGCGATCGCCGATCGAGCAGGACCAAGCAGGTCGTCCATGCCGACAACGCAACTGCCGAACACCGCCAGCTTGCGTCCCGATTTCATCTGGGGCGTTTCCACCTCCAGCTTCCAGATCGAAGGGGCGACACAGGAGGACGGGCGGGGACTGAGCGTCTGGGATGTCCATTGCCAGACCGGTGAGATCAAGAATCACGACACGGGGGACGTCGCGTGCGACCATTATCATCGCTACCGCGAAGACGTCGGCCTCATGAAAACGCTGGGCGTGCAGGCGTACCGGTTCTCGATCGCCTGGCCGCGCGTCTTGCCGTCCGGAAGCGGATCTGCCAACGAAGCCGGCCTGTCATTCTATGACCGCCTGATCGACGAGCTCCTGGCCGCCGGCATCGAACCGTGGCTGTGCCTGTACCATTGGGACCTTCCGCAGGCCCTGGAGGACCGCGGCGGCTGGCTCAATCGGGAATCGGCCACATGGTTCGCCGGCTATGCGAGCCTGATCGCCGCGCGCTTTGGCGACCGGGTCAAACGTTTTGCGACATTGAACGAGCCGTCGATGTTCAGCCTGTTCAGTCGTTCGCTGGGCACGCGGGATGGCAGCAGCGAGGACAAGCTCCATCGCATGATCCACCACGTCAATCTCGCCCACGGTGCGGCAGTGGATGTACTCCGCGCCAACGTGATTGGCGCCTCGATCGGCTGCATCCACAATCGACAGCCATGCCGACCTTCCAGCGCAAGCGAAGCCGATGCAGCGGCCGCCGCACGCCTGGATGTGTACTGGAATGAAGCTTTCCCGGAGCCGCAATACCGCGGCGACTATCCGCCATCGATGCGCGCGGCCATCGAACCGCACATGCGGCCAGGCGACCTGGCGCGGATTTGCCGTCCGCTCGACTGGTTCGGGCTGAATCACTATAGCCCGGTCTATGTTAAGGCGCGGGCGGATTCGTTGCTGGGTTACGACTTCGGCGACAAGCCGGCCAACGTTGCTCTGACCCCGATCGGATGGCCGATCGAACCCGACGCTTTCAGCCGAACACTGCAGGATGTGCACGCACGCTATGGGCTTCCTATCTACGTGCTCGAGAATGGCTATGGTGATTCCGGCCAGCCCGACCAGACCGGTGCGGTGATCGACCCGGGTCGGATCGAATTCCTGAAAGCCTACATCAGCGCCATGAACGAAGCCGCTTCCAAAGGCGTCGATGTTCGTGGCTATTTCGTCTGGTCGCTTCTGGACAATTTCGAATGGGACTCCGGTTACAGCATCAGGTTCGGCCTGACATACGTTGATTATGCTTCCCTCCAGCGAACGCCGAAATCGTCTTTCGGCTGGTATGCCGGGCTGATCAAGGCGATGCAGCGATGAGAGCATCCCTCTCACCACCAACTGTCCTGCTTGCAGACGTCGGAGGCACCAATGCCCGCTTCGCGCTGCTGATTGACGGCTCGATTAGCGCCACAGCCCACATGGCCGTTCGTGACTACGCCACCTTTCAGCAAGCGCTCGCTGCCTATCTCGGCGCCTTGGCCGAGGGCGGCGCACCGGCTCATGCAATCCTTGCCGCTTCCGGCGTGGTTCAGGATGGCCGCTGCGCGCTCACGAACAATGCCTGGGTGATCGATGCCGAGGACCTGCGCCGGACTCATGGATTCTCGACCGTACGCCTGATCAACGATTTCGAGGCGGTTGCATGGGCCCTGCCCCGTCTTGGCACGAGCAGTCTGTTGCAACTCGGTGGGCGGCAGCGGATCGCAGGAGCGCCCCTTGTGGCAATCGGCCCCGGCACCGGCTTGGGCATGGCCGTCAGTATACCGTATCCCGGCGGGCAGATCGTCCTTTCGAGCGAAGGGGGGCATTCCACGATGGCGAGTGGCTCCTTGCGCGAGCATGCCGTCATCGAGCAGTTGCGGCCGCGCTTCGGACATGTGTCCGCCGAACGTGTTCTGTCGGGCGGTGGACTGGAGAACCTCCATGACGCTCTGGCCGAGATCGACGGCGTGAGCTCACCAAAACGTCACGCCGCCGACATCACGCGGGCGGCCATCGACGGGACTTGTCCGGTGAGCCGCGGTGCCGTGGACATGTTCTGCGCGATGCTGGGGTCTGTCGCGGGCAATCTCGCGCTCGCATTGAATGCGAGAGGCGGGATCTTCATCGGTGGCGGCATTTTGCGCCACATGCCTGACTATCTCGCCGCGTCCCAGTTTCGACGGCGCTTCGAGGAGAAGGGGCGGCTCCAACAATTCCTGGAAGCGATCCCGGCCTATCTGATCCTGGACGACGACGTCGCGTTCGTCGGCCTTCGTAACCTGATGGAGGTCGAAGGCCTTGGTTGACATGCCGCACATCGTGACCCTGACCATCAATCCGGCTGTCGATATCTCGACTTCGGTCACGAAAATGGTGCCCTATACGAAGATGCGCTGCGCCGAGCCCCAACGCGATCCCGGCGGTGGCGGGATCAATGTGGCCCGTGTCCTGAAACGGCTCGGCCTTGAAGCAACCGCGATCTATCCGGCCGGCGGCGCAACCGGGCAAACCCTGGCAACGCTGGTTGAACGCGAGGCCGTGCGCAGCATCGTGATCCCGATAGCGAAGGATACCCGCGAAGACATCACCGTTTTCGACGAGACCAGCAAGGAGCAGTTCCGACTGGTGTTTCCGGGAGCCTTTCTCGGCGAATTCGAATGGCAGCAGTGTCTCGACACAGTTGCGCGTCTTGGTCCGCAGGCTGGCTTTGTGATAGCAAGCGGCAGCCTGCCGCCGGGTGTGCCGGCCGATTTCTACGGCAGGGTGGTCCGGGCATCGAAAGGGACCGCCAAGGTCATCGTTGATACGTCAGGCGCCTCGCTCAAACCCGCGCTGGAGGCGGGCGTTTATCTCATCAAGCCCAATCTTCGGGAGTTTCAGGAGTTGACCGGGATCAGTTGCGCCGACGAGCCCGCGCTGCTGGAGGCCGGCCGCCGCCTGATCGACCGTTATCGCATCGAGATCATAGCCCTCTCCTTGGGCCCCGGCGGAGCCCTGCTCCTGACGCGCGACATCGCCTTGCGGGCGGATGGCCTTGCGATGGACCCGGTCAGCGTGTCCGGCGCAGGCGACAGCTTCCTGGGGGCGATGGTGTCGCGCCTGGCCGATGGCGATAGGCTCGACAGCGCGTTGCGTTACGGCGTTGCCGGCGGGTCGGCGGCACTGCTTAATCCCGGCACGGGGCTTTGCCTCGGTGCGGACGTTCGTCGTCTCGCATCCAGCGTGAACGTCACAACCGTTTCCGGCTATCATGCCTAGCAATGCAGAGCAGGACGCCGATCACGGGCGTCGGAACGGCGTCGATCAATGTCCGACGTGCGACGAGACCGCCCGTACGGACCTTGACCGGCGCGGACCGGAAGCTCGGCATTAGTCCCTTGAATGAGGCAGCATCCGAACGAGGGTGCGATCCTGGAAGACCCAGTGATGCATGAGCGCTGCACTGGCGTGTACCATCGCGAGCACCACCAGCGCTTGCGCCAGGATTTCGTGCACCTCTTTCACGTTGTGGGCAAAGGCCGCATCCTTGAGCCATGGCGACGGGATGGCGGCAAGGCCGAACACTGACAGCGCATCGCCACGCGCAAACTGCAGCACGATTCCGGCAATGGGTACCGCGACAAGCAGCGCGTATAGCGCATAATGCGCGATCCCGGCGGCAGACCCGAGCCATCTGGTCATCCATGGGCCAGGTTCGGTCGCCTCCGATACGGGCGATCGATCGACCGATCGCCACGTCAGGCGAGCCACCGCCAAGATGAGAACCGCAAGGCCGGTGCAAATATGAACGGCAAGTCCCGCCTCACGGGCCGCCCCTTTGGGCAGCAGATCGCCGAAAATCCCGAGCGCCCAAGCCGCCGCGACGAGAATGACCGTCAACCAATGCAGGGCCTGAGCAACCGCGCCATAATCATCGACTGAGTTGAAAAGCCGCATGCCGGAGTCCTTTTGTGAAGGATAGCCCGTACGGGATGTCCGGCAATTGACGCGCATCAAGTTGCCCATCGGAATGGCCTCGCGCAACTGGATCGCGTTCGACTGGCCTCGCTTGCTGTTGCGACGATCGGCTGACGGCTGGCGCATCGACCTGTCAAACAACGGACATGTCTTCGCGTCCTCGCGGCGCGTTTCGCCCGAGCTTTGCTTCATCGCTTCACCCTCCAAATCCAAGAGGGCGCAGGGAAGGCCGGGTGCCGGCTGGCACCCGCGGTCCGCTGCGCGAAAGGCACACGCAGGAAGAACCGCACAGCAGCATACAGGTGTCGCCGATCACTCGGCCTTCCCTGCGCAGTGGCTGGACGG
>NZ_JAFCKT010000042.1 GCF_018129985.1 Bradyrhizobium sp. SZCCT0148 | reverse complement strand
CCTTAAAGCTAGACTTAAGGTCACACGCTTCGCGAATTACCACCCGTCACGCAAGACGGCCCTCGTCGGAGGCGTACCAAGGGGCTTCCACCGGAGGCTGCCGGCCGAGCGATCGATGAGTATCTGGCTGTCCTCGATGATGCCGCTTTCGGAGCGGCAACCGAGGTCACGCCGAAGTTCGTGTCGCCCTCCGACCCGGCGGCGCGCTGGACCGGGGCGCATGGTGGCCAAGCCTTCTTCGCCTACTCGACGAACTACCTGATCGACGTCGAGAACGCGATCATCGTGGATGTCGAGGCGACGACGGCAATCCGGCAGGCGGAGGTATTGGCCGCCAAACGCATGATTGAGCGCTCGCTCGAACGGTTCGATCTCTATCCGAACCGGCTCCTCGGTGACAGCGGCTACGGCTCGGCTGAGATGCTCGCCTGGCTGGTCTATGAGCACGGCATCGAGCCGCACGTTACAGTCTTCGACAAGTCCGCCCGCACTGACGGGATCTTCTCGCGCGACGACTTCACCTATGACCATGCCGGGGACGTCTATCGTTGCCCCAGTGGCAAAGTTCTTACCACGACCGGAACGCTGGTGAATGATGGCGCCACCATGCTTTACCTCGCCAGCAAGCGCGATTGTGATCGCTGCGCATTGAAGTCCCGGTGCTGCCCCAAGCAGGCCTCACGGAGGGTGCCGCGCTCGATCTACGAGGGCGCTCGCGACATGGCGCGCCAGATCGCAAGATCGTGGGAGGGCCGCACTTCGCGTCGGCTCCGCAAGAAGATCGAAATGCTGTTCGCGCACCTCAAGCGCATTCTCAAGCTCGATCGCCTGCGACTGAGGGGCCCGAACGGCGCGCGTGACGAGTTCACCCTCGCAGCCACCGCTCAGAACCTTCGTAAGATGGCCAAGCTGATCCCGATGCAAATCCCCAGGCCCGCATAGCGGAGAACCCAGGCGCTAGGCCGCTTCGGAGCTGGCGCCAATCCATCGGATTGCCGCTGCCTTTTTCAACGAAATCGGCCAAAAGCAGCGGTCGATCTAAGCATGGTCCTGTGTCCGCTCCGCCGTTGATAGGGACATCATTCGTCCGGCTAGGGACGTGAAGGGTATAGGGGCCGTCTCGGCCCGTTGGCACGACAACCAAACGATGGACCGACCGATGTGTGCCGTGCTTGAAGGTTGCGACGATTGAACTTGGAAATGGCGACCTTTAACCTTTTAACAATCCCAAAAAGGTATGGGGCTGATAGGAGGCGCGCACCATGTTGCTCAGGCTTACCTACCAAAGCCGCAATCTGCTCAAACGGCCAAACGGCAGTAGCGAGCTATTGAACATCGTTCGCTCGGCCGAGCGCAATAACCTAGCCCTTGCGCTGACTGGCGCCCTTCTCTTTGACAAAGATCAGTTCTTCCAGGTTCTTGAAGGCGAGGCGAATAGGGTTACTGGCCTCTTCGTCCGTATCGCGCAAGACGCGCGCCACACCGACATATGCCTCATTGATGCGAAGTCTGTTTTTGACAGGCGGTTTCCCAATTGGTCTATGGCTCTGATTGAGAGACCTCTTGCGCCTCTTGCTCCTGATTCCTTCTCGGCGGACGACTTGCTGAACTTCATGTGCGATCAACTCGCCGAGTCCAGCGGACCAATCAAGGTAGCTGTTCCGGTTTGGTGAGCG
>NZ_JAFCKT010000041.1 GCF_018129985.1 Bradyrhizobium sp. SZCCT0148 | reverse complement strand
GCCCCGGTGAGATGATCCTACTGCTGCGTTTGCAGCTCGCAATATGAACTATTTCACAAACCAGCCGCAGATTTAACAGGGGAAGGAAAAGACCTTGAGGCGCTGCGATTGCTGGTTGGGTCTAAGTTTTTCCAAAGCGCGGTGCCCCTCGGAAGCGCGGAACGTCAGATTATTGCATGAGTTATTCCAAGAGGTCGCCATGAGACACTTGGTATTGGTTGTTGATGATGATCCCGACGTGCTCGAAGTGATTGGGAGCATGCTGGAAGACTTGGGCTGCGAAGTCGTTCGTGCGCATAGTGGCGCTGAAGCTTTGAGCATGTTGGCAAGGGACGGGAGGATTTCGATCCTGATCACTGACATAAACATGCCGGGCATGGACGGTCACGAACTTGCAGAGCGAGCAACGCGCCTTCGGCCAGACTTGAAGGTGCTTCAACTATCCGGCCGTGAGCGAAGGCGCGACGGCTTTCCCATGATCAGAAAACCGTTTTCTCAAGACGACCTTGCGCGCGTGATGCGAGAGACAACGGGCGTTTGTTAGCCTAATAGTTTCGTCAGACAGCGTTCAAGCTCGTCCATGGGGAATGGCTTTCGCAGAACGGGATGGTCCTTAAAGGCTGCGGGCACGCCTTGCGAGCCGTAGCCAGTGGCGAAGGCGAAGGGAATATCGCGCTGGTGCAAGGCTTCGGCAA
The DNA here is from genome assembly GCF_018129985.1 of Bradyrhizobium sp. SZCCT0148. Lineage (GTDB taxonomy): Bacteria > Pseudomonadota > Alphaproteobacteria > Rhizobiales > Xanthobacteraceae > Bradyrhizobium > Bradyrhizobium japonicum_H. Next base: position 1,225 of record NZ_JAFCKT010000041.1, on the reverse strand, counting down.
TGGCTTCAGAACTGTCACTGCCGAGTTGCACGTCAAGAATGGCGGCATCGATGCCTGGGGCAGTTGCGAGCATGAGCCCGCTTGCCAGATTAAAACCTCTTCCAACACGACTTTCATGTTCGATGTACCCGATCCAATAAAGCGACCCGTTCCACATCTGGAACCTGAAATGGATTAGAGCGTTTCCATGTCAAGCCCCAAACAACAATTTTGTGCATTGCGGGAGGTTAATCGTGGTAGAGCGTCGCCGTCGCACGAAGCATGCAAAGACTTTCAGAGAACGCCTTATCGAAGAAGCCGCCAGGTTTCGGGAAGCCGCCGAACAATTGCCACCTGGGACTGAGCGCGAGCTTCTGATGAAGCGGGTCCGGCAGGCGGAGTCCGCAGCGGAAATCAGCGATTGGTTGGGGAAGCCTCAGGCGGCACCGCCGCCTTCGTTCGGCAATCTTGTGAAGATCAGCTAGCCAAGCTTCTCACTGATTTAAATGGAGGAAAATTGGTTCTGCGCACAGCGTCAGTTACCTCCGACATCCATTCCTGACCAGGGCGAAACTTGCCGTCTATGTCTTTGAATAATTCCCCAGCGAACATTGTGGCCTCGCGCCACGCCGCCTTATCGTCGCCTGCGCAATCGGTGCTCGGCTGCACGTTGGGGATATTGAAAAAACCTTGGAATGAACCCTAATGCACTCAGCGGGGATAGTGCGTGAAGCTTCTCACCGAATATCTTGAGCGCGCGGTTCAGCTTGAAAATCTTGCGGCGGATGAGTCCGACGGAAATTTTAAAAGCAAGTTGCTGACGCAGGCTCAAGCTTATCGCAAATTGGCGGCCAAGCGCGCGAAGGAATACGGCTTGCCGATGCCTAGCCCACCGGAACTCTTACCAACGAAATGAACGCTGGATATTTCACGGATCATGGCCTGCGCTCCGTTTGTGTAGCGGCCGCGAGTGTAATGCGGAACAAGGGCAACCTCTCCACTGATCATGATCGCTAAAGCTAAAATCGCTTTGATTCACGAAAGCGCCCGTCGGGGAAATGCTAAATGATTGAAGCTATAGTTAGCATCGAATTGGGACTCGCCTCCGTCTCGTCCCGGGCCGACATCCAAGCGGCCGGGACCATTTTGTTTGCGATGCTGATTTCCATCGCTCACCAAACCGGAACAGCTACCTTGATTGGTCCGCTGGACTCGGCGAGTTGATCGCACATGAAGTTCAGCAAGT
>NZ_JAFCKT010000040.1 GCF_018129985.1 Bradyrhizobium sp. SZCCT0148 | reverse complement strand
GTAGGCCGCAAAGGCCCACGGATCGAACGGACTTAAGCGCATGCCGCGCTCGCTCCAGTCGATTGCGCGTCCAGCGTCCCCGGCCCAGCCCGCCACGACGCTGCCGAGAATCCATGCCAGTGCGGTTGAAGGACTCAGTGCGAGCGCAGCTTCGAAAGCCGCAAAGGCCGCCTGCCGGTCATGAGCGTCCATGCCGAGCGAGAAGCCGGCAAAGGTGAGGGCGCGGGCGTCGTCGCGTCCGTGCTCGATCGCGAGGCGCGCGTGGCGCACCGACGCCCCTCGATCCTCTTCCTTCAGCCCCGCACGCAAGAAGCGGTTGTGGTGGCTCATTGCGGCCAGGCCATGGGCTAGGGCGTAAGTTGGCTCGAGCGCCAAAGCGCGCTGGAGCTGCGCCAGGGCAGTCGCGGCACGATCTGGCATCCCCGAGTCGACGTCCGGCTGTGCACGCAGCACGAGTTCATAGGCGTCGAGAGTGTCGGGACGTTTGCGACGGATCCGCTCGATTTCGGCACGCCGCAGGCGTGGCTCAATAGCACCGACCACTGCCAGCGCGATCTCATCCTGCAACGCGAACAGATCGCCCGCAATGCGGTCGTAGCGCTCGGCCCAGACATATCCGCCGTTGGTTGTATCTGCGAGCTGCGCGTTGATACGAATACGGTCGTCGGCGCGCCGCACGCTGCCCTGCAGGACATACCGCACGCCTAGATCGCTGCCAACCTGCTTCACGTCCGCGACGCGCTCGCGCCAGACAAAGCTCGAATTGCGCGCGATCACGAACAGCCAGCTGATGCGCGATAAGCCCGTGATGATGTCGTCGACCATACCGTCTGCGAACCAGGTGGCTTCGCCCGAGTGCTCGAACGGCAGCACAGCTATGGAGGGCTTTTCCGGCAGCCACAACCTGGCCGAATGCTCGCGCTGATCTGCATCTGCACCAACCCGGTTGGCAATCGGGCCGACATAGCGATAGCCGCGACGTGGCAGCGTTTCGATCCAGCGCTCACCGCCGTCTTGCCCGAGCGCGCGGCGCAGCGCTGCGATCTGAACCGTGAGATTGCTTTCCTCAACATTGAGCCCGGGCCATGCGGCATCCATCAGCGTGTCTTTTCCGACGGGAGCCGGCGCGCGCTCCAGCAGCAGGCGCAGCAGCGCCGCACCTCGCCGGCCGAGCACGGCCGTCGCGTCGCCTCGGATCAAAGCGCCGGTCTCGGCATCGAGTACAAAGGAGCCGAATTTGTAGGTGACTGGTCGGGCTTGGGCCATTTCCGGTGCATTTTGCAACAATTTCGGAGTTGTTTCACGATCTTTGGACGGCGGAAAGACAGGATAGTGCTCCCCATCATCCCGTTGGAGGGCTCAACATGAGTGGCAAGGCGATCGTCCGCAGACCAGGCGAAGGCAAGTTCGTTAGACTCGCCGGCCAGCCCATGGCCTTTCTGGTCACCGGCAACGATACCCGACATACCTCGATGTTTCATTGGACGATTCCGCCCGGCTTCGCCACCGGGTTGCATGTCCATCGCATTCAGGAAGAAACATTCTATGTCTTGGAAGGTGAATGCGAATGGCAAGTGGATCATGACCACGTGCATGCCACGCCTGGCACCTACTTGTTCCTGCCGCCAGGCGTTCCGCACAACATTGCAAATGCCTCAAACAAAATCGCGCGTGTCCTCATGACCGTCTCGCCCCCGGGGCACGAGCGATATTTCGAGGAGTTGGCCGAGATTGTAGCGCGCAGCGGCACGGCTGATCCCACGACGATCGGCGAGCTGCGGGCCCGGTTTGACACAGATCAGCTAACGGCACTTAGAGGCTAGGCAGTTCCGCGGCAGGATACAGAAGCCGCATGGCGCAATCTTCTAGTCTAACCTCTCTTTACGGTCAAAAGTAGCCGCAGCGCACGATGCTGGAGATGGTCAGAATCCGTCCTGACGAACCCGAAACGCGATGTTACGTTTAACTTGCAAAACAGACGTCGTCAGACCGGCCGGGCATAGTCCATGGCTCGTTGCCCCCGAAAGCATGTGAACTGGTGCACATCTTGCTCCATTAACAGGGCCTATTGTCTAGCGAGCTTTCCCGCGAGACACAGAAGGACCGCTCCCAATGCCAACGTCTCTACCGGAACGAACGAAGCCTGACGGTCAGCCGTCGCTAAGGAAACTCGCAGCAATGTCTGTTGTCTACGGCACTGTGCTGGTCGTCTTCGTTGGTCTCATTGCTTACGATGCACGGGTCGCAACTTGGATATCTGAAGCGGCCCAAGCAGAGTTTTCCGGTTCTAATGAGACGGTGGCTTCGCAACCGGTCAAACTGGCAGTGCAAAAGCCGTTATT
>NZ_JAFCKT010000004.1 GCF_018129985.1 Bradyrhizobium sp. SZCCT0148 | reverse complement strand
CCTCCTCGCAGGTGCTGTCGGCGGCGCAAATGCTGTCGAACGACTCCGGCCGGCTGAAGAACGAGGTCAGCAAGTTCTTGAGCAACGTCCGCGCGGCCTGATCCTTTATCCGATCGAACGACGAGCGGCGCCCAAAGCGCCGCTCGTTTCGTTTGGCCGGTCGCATGACGTCCCTTGGAAGTCGCGGTTTGAAGAACGTCCCGTGGTGTTACGGGCAAGATGCTTCATGGATGGTTAAGCCGTATTTACGAGAATTTGCGCAGAGGGGCGCCCTGGACAGCAGTGCCAGTGCGGGCGGCTTCCGATTGAAATTGACCTTTGCTCTATTTGATTTCTTGGGGGTTCCATGCGCAAGAATTTGCCGGTGACCGATGTCGAATATCCGGTCAGTGACGAAACGCTGATTGTTTCGCGGACAGATCTCAAGGGCAAGCTCTCCTACTTCAACGAGGACTTCCTCGCCGCGGCCGGCTTCACGTCGGCCGAGCTGATGGGCCAGCCGCACAATATCGTCCGCCATCCCGACATGCCGCCGGAAGCGTTCGACAATCTCTGGGATACGCTGAAGGCGGGCAAGCCGTGGCTCGGCGCGGTGAAGAACCGTCGCAAGAACGGCGACTTCTACTGGGTGCTGGCGACGGCCTCGCCGATCCGGGAGAATGGCCAGGTCAAAGGCTACACCTCGATCCGCACAAAACTGCCGGCCGACCAGCGCAAGCTCGCCGAGGAGGTCTACGCCGCGATCCGCGAGAAGAAGTCGCATGGTTATCGCGTCGATGCCGGCATCATCCGCCGCCGCTCGTGGCGCGACCGCTTCAGCATCTTCACTGGTACGCTGAAGGCACGCCTCGTCACGACGATGGTGCTCCAGGCATTTTTCATGATCGCACTCGGCATTTATGGTGCGCTCGCCTCCGGCGGTTCGGCCAGCCTGATGCTGTCGGCACTGGCCGTCGTCGGCGCCGTCGTCGTCGGCTTCGCGGGTCTTGCGACCATGCGCGCGATCCAGGGGCCGATGCAGCAGCTCAACGACACCCTTGTCAACCTCGTGCAGGACAAATTTGACAACCGCATCGTGATCGAGCGCGATGACGAGATCGGCGAGGCGCTGCGCAATCTGCAGACCGTGCAAACCATCATCCGCTTCAGCCGCAACGAGGTGCAGGCGGTGCAACGCCGCGCCGAGGAGCAGCGTAAGGCCAGCATGAGCACGCTCGCGGACGGCTTCGAGGCTGCGATCGGCGAGATCGTCGACACAGTGTCGTCGGCCGCGACCGAACTCGAGGCTTCTGCCTCGACGCTGTCCTCGACCGCAGGTCGGGCGCAGGAGCTGGCGACAGCAGTGGCCTCCGGGTCCGAAGAGGCCTCGACAAATGTCCATTCCGTCGCCTCGGCCGCCGAGGAGATGTCGTCCTCGGTGCGCGAGATCGGCCGTCAGGTGCAGGATTCCACCCGGATCGCGAGCGAGGCGGTCAGCCAGGCGCATGCCACCACCGAACGCGTCAGCGAATTGTCGCGGGCGGCATCGCGGATCGGCGACGTCGTCGAGCTGATCAATGCGATCGCGGGCCAGACCAATTTGCTGGCGCTCAATGCCACGATCGAGGCCGCGCGGGCAGGCGAGGCGGGGCGCGGCTTCGCCGTCGTGGCCTCCGAGGTCAAGGCGCTCGCGGAGCAGACGGCCAAGGCCACCGGGGAGATCGGCCAGCAGGTCGGCGGCATTCAGGCGGCGACGCAGGATTCGGTCAGCGCCATCGGCGAAATCAGCGGCACCATCGCGCGTCTGTCGGAAATTGCCTCGGCGATCGCCGCGGCCGTGGAGCAGCAGGGCTCGGCGACCCAGGAGATTGCCCGCAACGTTCAGCAGGCAGCCCAAGGCACTCAGCAGGTCTCGTCCAATGTTGGCGACGTCCAGCGCGGCGCCTCCGAAACCGGCGCGGCGTCCTCGCAGGTGCTGTCGGCTGCGCAGATGCTGTCGCGCGATTCCAACCGTCTCAAGCTCGAGGTCGGCAAGTTCCTGAACTCCGTCCGCGCGGCATGAGGCACATCGTCCGCGCGTCCTGATGGACCGGCAAGGTTGCGATCGCTTCGATCGCTGCGATGCCGGTTGCTTGCCTCGCACGAGGCAGGAAACGAATCGATAATCATAGGGTTCGATAGGTCGCGTGGAGAGCCGAGTTCGTGGCGATCTTTGATTTGAGACAATTCAAGGTTGCCTGAGCCGGCTACTGCTTCCGTCGAACTGCTCATTTTCGGGCGGTGCTCACGAGGGAAGCGAGCCGTGCACTTACGAATTGGAACCATCCTGCCATTGATTGTCTCGGCGCTCGCCTTGATGGGAGTGGCCGCCACCAGCTACACGGCCATTGCGGCCTATCACCACCGACAGCAGGCGCTCGCTTTCGTCGAGCTCAACGGCATTTCGCAGCAGCTGCTCCGCAGCGCCGGACAATGGGCTCTGGAGCGGGGAATGACCAACGCGGCGCTGAACGCGCCCGAGGCCATCGCGTCGGAGCGCCGCGCCGAAATCGACGCACTTCGCGTCGGTTCCGGGCAGGCATTCCGCGATGCCGTGCAGCGTTTGCGTCAGCTTCCCGCGATGAAATCGGCCGAGCCTCGGATTTCGGACGCCGAACGCGCGCTGCAAGGTTTCGAAAACATGCGCGGCAAGATCGACACGGATCTCGCCAGGCCGAAGGCTGAACGCGATCCTGCCATCATCAATGCGGTTGTTCCGGCCCTGACGAAAGTCATCGACATCGCCGCCAACGGGCTGCGCCTCACGCTGGAGACGCTGACAGACGCGCCGTCCGCAAGCATGACGCGTCTGGTCGGCCTTCGCCACCTTACCGCGGAGATGGCCGAGTACGCCGGCCGCGAACGGGCTTTCCTCGCCGGCTCGATCAACTCGCAGGCAAAGCTCACTGCCGACGGCATCGGCCTGATGTCAGGACTTCGTGGGCATGTCGACCTCGCCTGGGGTACCATATCGCCTCTCGCGCAGCGCGCCGACGTCTCGGCGGAGTTGGCTCGGGCGATCAAGGACGTCGAGCAGAAATACTTCCAGACTTACGGCTCGCTGCGCGGCGACGTGATCGCACAGGCCAAGACGGGTGACTACAGAATCTCGGGTAGCGACTACATGGCAGGCGCGACCAGCGCCATCAATGCGATCCTGAAGCTCGGTCAGGCCATAGCAACTGATGCTGACCGGGAAGCTGCCGGTCTGGTCGCCGCAAGCACCTCGAATCTGGTCTTCAGTGGTGGCGTTCTCTTCGCGAGCATCGCTCTCGCGCTGCTCAGCTTCTGGGTGGCCTTGTCGCGGATCGTGCGCCCGCTGTCTGCCTTGACGAGCGCCATGGGCGAGCTCGCCAGCGGCAATTTCTCCGTGATCCTTCCCGGCCTCGGCCGCAAGGACGAAATAGGCGACATGGCGCACGCGGTCGAGGTCTTCAAGGTCAAGGCCGAGGAGAAAGCACGGTTGGAGGCTGATGCGAAGATCGCGCAGGACCGGATTGCCGCCGAGCAGCGCAAGGCCGACATGCACAGGCTCGCCGGCGCGTTCGAGACGGCGATCGGCGAGATCATCGAGACCGTGTCGTCAGCGTCGACCGAACTCGAGGCGTCCGCCGGCACGTTGAACACCACGGCCGGGCGCGCCCAGGAACTGGCGATCGTGGTCGCCGCCGCGTCGGAAGAGGCCTCGACCAACGTTCAATCGGTGGCTTCGGCGACGGAGGAGCTCTCGTCCTCCGTCAACGAGATCAGCCGGCGCGTGCAGGATCAGGCCCGGATGGCCAACGAGGCGGTCGGCCAGGCGGAACGAACCAACGACCGGATCGGCGAACTGGCGAGAGCGGCTTCCCGGATCGGCGACGTCATCGAACTGATCGACCAGATCGCCGGGCAGACCAATCTGCTGGCCCTCAACGCCACGATCGAGGCGGCGCGGGCAGGCGATGCCGGGCGCGGCTTCGCGGTGGTGGCATCCGAGGTGAAGGCGCTTGCCGAACAGACGGCCAAGGCCACCGGAGAAATCACCCAGCAGATCGCGGGCATCCAGACGGCGACCCAGGATTCCGTCGGTGCGATCCGGGAGATCAGCGGATCGATCGGGCGACTGTCCGAGATCGCCTCGGCCATCGCGGCGGCGATCGAAGAGCAGGGCGCCGCGACCCAGGAGATCGCGCGCAACGTCCAGAACGCGGCCCAAGGCACGCAGCAGGTGTCGGCCAATATCGGCAACGTTCAACACGGTGCCAATGAAACCGGCTCGGCCTCGTCTCAGGTGCTCTCGGCGGCGCAAATGCTGTCCAGCGACAGCAACCGCCTCAAGCTTGAGGTTGGCAAGTTCCTGGAGACGGTTCGGGCCGCCTGAGAGACGCTGCCGCATGGCAGCGATGCCTGTTTTGCAGTGCGGTAGCAGGGAAGTGACTGCAGGATAGTTCTGGTCAATGGCGTTTCCGACGGTGCTCGGGTAAAGGGGAATAGGGAGCGCCGTGGGGGCGGCTTCCGCATCCTCGCTTGACCCGGATTTGCCTGGCGCATGATTGCTCTGGTCCGTATTGCCCTGAGCCGGCCCTATACGTTCGTCGTGCTCGCGATCCTGCTGCTGATCATCGGACCGCTTGCGGCGCTGCGGACCCCGACCGACATTTTCCCGGACATCCGCATTCCCGTGATCGGCGTGGTCTGGCAGTACACCGGCCTGCCGCCGGACCAGATGTCCGGCCGCATTACCACGCCGTTCCAGCGCGCGCTGACGACGACGGTCAACGACATCGAGCACATCTCGGCCAATTCCTACAACGGTTTTGGCATCATCAAGATCTTCTTCCAGCCTAACGTCGACATCCGCACCGCCAACGCGCAGGTCACCGCGATTTCGCAGACGCTGATCAAGCAAATGCCGCCCGGCGCGACGCCGCCCTTGATCCTGAACTATTCGGCCTCCACCGTGCCGATCATCCAGGTGGCGCTATCGGGCGACGGGCTCACCGAGCAGAACCTCGCCGATATCGGCATCAACAATCTGCGTACGCCGCTGGTCACCGTGCCCGGCGCCGCGATCCCCTATCCGTTCGGCGGCAAGCAGCGTCAGGTCCAGATCGACCTCGATCCCACTGCGCTCCAGGCCCGCGGCCTGTCCGGCCAGGACGTCGCCAATGCGCTTGCCGCGCAGAACCTGATCACGCCGGTCGGCACCCAGAAGATCGGCCAGTTCGAGTACAACATCCAGCTCAACAACTCGCCGCTCAAGATCGACGAGCTCGGCAACCTCCCGATCAGGACCGTCAACGGCGCCATGGTCTATGTGCGCGATGTCGCTACCGTGCGCGACGGCAATCCGCCGCAGACCAACATCGTCCATGTCGACGGCAATCGTTCGGTGCTGATGATGGTGCTGAAGGCGGGTGCGACCTCGACGCTCGACATCATCGCGGGCATCAAGCAGAAGGTCATCGACGTCAAGGACCAGCTCCCCGACGCGCTCAAGATCGGCTTCATCGGCGATCAGTCGGTGTTCGTCCGCGGCGCGATCCAGGGCGTGGCCGTCGAGGGCGTGATCGCGGCGCTGTTGACCAGCGTCATGATCCTGCTGTTCCTCGGCAGCTGGCGCTCGACCGTCATCATCGCGGTCTCGATCCCGCTGTCGGTGCTGGGCGCCATCATCATGCTGTCGGCAATCGGCGAGACGCTCAACATCATGACGCTCGGCGGCCTTGCGCTCGCGGTCGGCATCCTCGTCGACGACGCCACCGTGACCATCGAGAACATCAATTACCATCTGGAGCAGGGCAAGCCGGTCGAGCAGTCGATCCTCGACGGCGCCAACCAGATCGTGACGCCGGCTTTCGTATCGCTGCTGTGCATCTGCATCGTGTTCGTGCCGATGTTCTTCCTCTCGGGTGTCGCGCGCTTCCTGTTCGTGCCGATGGCGGAAGCCGTGATGTTCGCGATGATCTGGTCCTTCATCCTGTCGCGCACGCTGGTGCCGACCATGGCGAACTATCTGCTGCACGCGCATGTCGATCACGAAGGCGGGCCGCCTAAATCGCGCAATCCGCTGGTCTGGTTCCAGCGCGGTTTCGAGGCGCGGTTCGAGCGCATCCGCGGTGGCTATCATGGCTTCCTCGGGCTGGCGCTGGCGCACCGCGCCGTGTTTGTGATCGGCTTCATCTGCGTGGTCGGCGCGTCCTTCGCGCTGGTGCCGTTCCTCGGTCGCAACTTTTTTCCCGCGGTCGATGCCGGCAACATCCTGATGCATGTCCGCACCCAGGTCGGCACCCGCGTCGAGGAGACCGCCAATCAGCTCGCTGACGTGCAGAAGGCGGTCCGCAAGCTGATCCCCGGCGAGATCGAGACCATGACCGACAACATCGGCATGCCGATCTCCGGCATCAACATGACCTACAACAACACCGGCGTGATCGGCCCGCAGGACGGCGACATCCAGATCAAGCTGAAGGAAGGCCACAAGCCGACGGAAGAGCACGTGAAGGTGCTGCGCGAGCAGCTGCCGCGGTTGTTCCCCGGCGTCAGCTTCGCCTTCCTCCCCGCCGACATCGTCAGCCAGATCCTGAATTTCGGCGCGCCGGCGCCGATCGACCTGCAGATCCGCGGCGCCAATGTCGCAGGCAATTTCGTCTATGCCAACAGCCTGCTCGCCAAGGTCCGCAAGATCCCCGGTGTGGCGGACGCACGCATTCAGCAATCACCGAACGCGCCGACCTTCAACATCGACGTCGACCGTACCCGCGCGCAATATGTCGGCCTGACCGAGCGCGACGTCACCAACAGCCTCGTCGTCAATCTCGCCGGCTCTTCGCAGGTCGCGCCGACCTATTATCTCAACCCCGAGAACGGCGTGTCCTATTCGATCGTGATGCAGACGCCGCAGTACCAGATCGATTCGCTCAGCGCCCTGCAGACGCTGCCGATCACCGCGGCCGGCGCCTCGCAGTCGCCGATCCTCGGCGGCATCGCCGACATCAGGCGATCGGCCTCCAGCGCGGTCGTCTCGCAATACGACATCCAGTCGATGGTGCAGATCTTTGCGACGACCTCGGGCCGCGATCTCGGCGCGGTCGCCGCCGACATCCGACAGCTGATTGCCGACACCGCCAAGGAGGTGCCGAAGGGCTCCTCCGTGGTGCTGCTCGGCCAGGTGCAGACCATGAACAGCGCCTTCACCGGCCTGTTGTTCGGCCTGCTCGGCGCCGTCGTCCTGATCTATTTCCTCATCGTCGTGAACTTCCAGTCATGGTCGGACCCGTTCGTGATCATCACGGCGCTGCCGGCCGCGCTCGCCGGCATCGTCTGGATGCTGTTCGCGACCGGCACCACGCTGTCGGTCCCCGCGCTCACCGGCGCCATCATGTGCATGGGCGTTGCCACCGCGAACAGCGTGCTGGTGATCTCCTTCGCGCGCGAGCGCTACGAGGAACTCGGCGATCCCGTCGCGGCGGCGCTGGAAGCCGGCTTCGTCCGCTTCCGCCCCGTGCTGATGACCGCGCTCGCCATGATCATCGGCATGGCGCCGATGGCGCTCGGCCTGGGCGAGGGCGGCGAGCAGAACGCGCCGCTCGGCCGCGCCGTGATCGGCGGCCTGATCTTTGCAACCTTCGCCACGCTGATCTTCGTCCCCGTGGTATTCAGCATGGTCCACAAGAAACAAGGCGCCAAGGCCGCCGCCTCATTGGAGACCCCGCATGTCGCCCACTGAACCCCGCTCCCCGGTGTCGCACCGGAAACTGGGCATCTTGGGCGTGGTGGCCCTGATTGCGGCGGGTCTCGTTGTCGGCACAGGCATCCGCGCCCGCGAGGAGCAGGGCTCCAAGCTGAAGGAATGGACGGATGACCAGGCCGTTCCCAGCGTCGCGGTGACCTTGCCCAATTCCAAGGCCCTCAATTCCACCATCGATCTGCCGGGCCGCCTCGAGGCCTATTATCGTGCTCCGATCTTTGCCCGCGTCCCCGGCTATCTCAAGAGCTGGAGCGCCGATATCGGTGCGCGCGTGAAAGCCGGCCAGGTGATCGCCGAGATCGAGGCGCCCGACCTCGACCAGCAACTGCTGCAGGCCAGAGCCGACCTCGCCAGCCAGCAATCCAGCGCCAAGCTGTCGGAAGCGACCCTCAATCGCCGCAAGACCCTGGTCGCCTCCAACTTCGTCTCCGCACAGGAAATCGACGAGCGTACCGCCGATCTCTCCAACAAGAACGCGGCCGTTCGCTCGGGCCAGGCCAATGTCGAGCGGCTTGAAGCGCTTGCCGGCTACAAGAAGATCACCGCGCCGTTCGACGGGGTGGTCACGGCGCGCGACACCGACGTCGGTGCGCTGATCAATTCCGGCGGCGGCTCGGGACCCCCGATGTTCGTGGTCTCCGATATCACAAAGCTGCGCGTCTACATCAACGTGCCCCAGAACTACGTGCCGGCGATCAAGATCGGCGCCAAGGCGACCATCACGCTGCCGGAATACCCGAACCGCAATTTCCAGGCGACGGTGGAGGCCTCCTCGCAGGCCGTCGACGTCGCCTCCGGCACCACGCGCATGCAACTCGGGCTCGACAATTCCGCAGGCGAGCTGATGCCCGGCGGCTATGCCAGCGTGAAGCTCAACCTGCAGCGCGATTCCGCCCCGCTCAGCATTCCAGCCAGCGCGTTGATCTTCAACAGCAACGGCTTGCGGGTTGCGACGGTTGGCGCCGATGACAAGGTGCTGTTCAAGCCAGTGACCATCGCGCGCGACCTCGGCCGAGAGATCGAGCTGGCCTCAGGGATCGCCGCAGACGATCGCGTCATCACCGCGCCGCCGGATGGTCTGTCGGACGGCGACCCAGTGCGCGTGGTCGGCGCCAAGGCCAAGCCGGCAACCGCGTCGGAGAAGCAGCCGCCGAAGGGCTGAGGGACTCGCGCCCCGGACGGAGCGCAGCTGCAATGACGCGCTGCTGAGCCGGGCCCAGTTTGCTTCACAGAGTTCAATGCGGCTTTGTGGATCCTGGCTCTGCGGAGCGGCACTTCGCGCCGCACCGCGTCCAGGGCACGAGCGCAAGCTCACGCCACGCGCCACTCCGGCACACCGTCCGATGCCATCGCGATTTCGCCCAACGAGCCGACCGGCGTGCGATCCATGTTCAGCAGATGCGCGAGCGTCGCGCTATCGCCTGCCGGAACCCGCGCCAGCGTGCGCCGGTCATCCGCCGTCCGCAGCATCACAACGCCATGCTCGACCTCGCCGCCGCGGCCATAGAGCACCGTAAAACTCTCGACCTTGCCCTTGCCCGAGGCCTCCGCGATGAATTCCGGCACCGCGCGCTTGTTGCGGTCGGCCTCGCCTTGCACGCTCGTCTCCTGCGCCATCGCCTCGCGCGGCGGCGCCTTCGCCACCACCAGCGCGTGATGTTTGGTGACGAAGCCGCCCTGGCCGTAGAGCAGGCCGAGCTTCGCGCCGTCGCGCACCCGCCGCACCATCGCGCAGGCCGCATGCGTCATGTAGGTGTTGAGCGGGGCCCCGAAGAAGGTGAGGCCGCCGGTTACTGTCGGCTGCACGTCGGCGCCAAGGCCCAGCGTTCGCCGCGCCATCTTGGGCACGCAGGGGAAGCAGCTATAGAGCTCGATGGCGTCGAACTTCCTGCCGTCACCGCCGGCAAGGTCCATCACCGCTTTCAATACCGCGTTCTGCGGGTGGCTCTCGTAGAACTGATCCCGCAGCAGATAGTCGCGCGGCTCTTCCGCCGAGGCACCGCCGAGCGGATAGACCAGCTTGTCTTCGGGAATACCGAGCGCACGCGCATTGGCAAGGCTGGTCAGCAGCAGCGCGCCGCCCATGTTGACGCTGGGATTGGCGACCATCAGCTTGTTGTAGGGCCACGCGATCAGCCGGTTGTCGGCCGTCGGTGTCGTGATTTCCTCCGGCGCGTAGCGCCGCTTCAGCCAGGCATTGGGATTCTGCGCGGCAGCTTCCGAATAGCGCGACCACAGCGTGCCTGACTCCGCCATCGCCTCGCGCGGCGTCTGGCGCCAATGCGCGGAGGAGGCGGCCTCGTAGAACGGATAGACCGTGACGGGCCGGAACACCCCTAACTTCACGGCAAGCGGCTTCTGGAACGCCGCGCCGCGCTTGGGCTCCTCGACGTCATGGGCGAACGGCGTCCATGGCAGGGTGACGCCGGCGCGCTCCGCCTTGGTCGCGGTCGACTGCGCCTCGGCACCGCACACGGCAGCCACGGTGCATTCGCCGCGCGCGATGCGCTTGGCGGCTTCGTGGATGTAGCGGATCGGGCTCTCGCCGCCGACCGGGCCGTAATAGCAATGCGCAGGCATGATGCCGAGGCGCTGCGCCAACAGCTGCTCGGGATCGCGATAACGCCAGCTCAGGAAGTTGACGACGTCGAGCGATTGCACTTCGCCGAGCAGCTTTGCGCCCGCGTCTGCTTCCGCACGCCGCAGTGCCTGTTCCAGCAGATCGAGCGGCTCGAGTCCGTCGGTGATTTCCTTGGGACGGTCGACGATTTCGCCGATACCGACGATGACGGGGATGCGGTTTTCGGGGATGTTGGTCTTGTCGGTCATGGCCTCAATTCACACGGTGTCAGTTGTTTCGTCATTGCGAGCGCAGCGCAGCAATCCAGAATCTTTCCGCAGAGGCAGCCTGGATAGCTTCGCTGCGTTCGCAATGACGAGGTGAAAGACTATTCCGCCACCAGCGCGTTCATGTGCTCAACGGCTTCGGCGAACTCTTCCTTGAACTCCTGCACCACAGCGCCGGCCGACTTCACGCTGTCGATCAATCCGACGCCCTGGCCGACGAAATAGCTGACGAGATCGCGCGCCTTCGCATTGCCGCCCGCCGCCGCGCGATCGATCGAATTGAAGGCATCGCGGCTGATGATGCTCTGCAGCGGCATCGGCAGCGCGCCCGGACTTTCCGGCGCGCGATCCCAGGCATCGGTCCAGACCGAGCGGAGCTGCCGGGCCGGCTTGCCGGTGCGGCCCTTCGAGCGCACCGCGTCGCGCGAGGATGCCGCGATCATCTTCTCGCGAAAAATCTCGCTGGTCTCGGCTTCCACCGTCGCAAGCCACACCGAACCGGTCCAGGCGCCGGCCGCGCCCATCGCCATGCAGGCCGCCATCTGCCGTCCCGTCATGATGCCTCCGGCCGCCAGCACCGGCACGTCGCGGATCGGCTTGATCGCCTTGATCACCTCGGGCACCAGCACCAAGGTCGAGACCTCGCCGCAATGGCCGCCGGCCTCGGTGCCCTGCACCACCAGAATGTCGACGCCGGCTGCGACCTGACGCAGCGCGTGCTCCTTGGCGCCGACGAGGGCGGCTACGGGGACACCGTGTCTCTTGCCCATCTCGATCATGGCCTTCGGCGGCACGCCGAGCGCATTGGCGATCAGGCGGATCGGATGTTTGAAGGCGACCTCGAGCAATTGCAGCGCCGTCTTTCCGTCGAACGGCTGCGGCTGATCGGCCGGCACCTCCGTGGTCGTCAGCTCGATATCGTATTTCTTCAGGAGCTCGCGCGTATAGCTGCGGTGCTGCTGAGGCACGCGCGCCTCCAGGCTCTTCCAGGTGACGTCCTTCTCGCCCGAGGTCGAGATGTTTTCGGGAATGAGCACGTCGATGCCGTAAGGCTTGCCGTCGACGTGGTCGTCGATCCATGTCAGCTCGCGCTCGAGCGTATCGGGTGTGTGCACGGTGGCGCCCAGCACGCCGAAGCCGCCCGCGCGGCTGACGGCGGCGACGACATCGCGGCAATGGCTGAAAGCCAGCAGCGGGAACTCTATGCCCAGCATGTCGCAGATCGGCGATTTCATGGCTCTCTCTCCCGGCGGCCCCCACGTTCTCGTTGCTTTCGCTGGCGAAGCAAAGTGGCGCTGGCAGATGGATGACATGCCGGATTCGGCAAGGCATCTTGTGTGCAGGCGTCGCTCGCTGTCCACGGCCGCGGCGTCGCGGAATGGCGGGGCAGGGTGCTGCCATGACGAAAAAGCTGCGTCGTCGCGTCGGTCAATGCGCTGGGCGCCCTTGTCATCGGCCATCCCGGGGCTAATTAATGCAGGCGCATCTTTCCGCCGGAGCCGCTCCCATGACCGACACCCCCGCCTACGTGCCGCCCAAAGTCTGGACCTGGAACAAGGAGAATGGCGGACAGTTCGCCAGCATCAACCGTCCGATCGCCGGTCCGACCCACGACAAGGAGCTCCCGGTCGGCAAGCATCCCTTCCAGCTCTATTCACTGGCGACGCCGAACGGGGTGAAGGTCACGGTGATGCTGGAGGAGCTTCTGGCGCTCGGCCACAAGGGCGCCGAATATGACGCCTGGCTCATCAAGATCGGCAATGGCGACCAGTTCGGCAGCGGTTTCGTCGATATCAACCCGAACTCCAAGATTCCTGCGCTGATGGATCGCTCCGGTCCCGAGCCGGTTCGCGTGTTCGAATCCGGCTCGATCCTGTTTTACCTCGCCGAGAAGTTCGGTGCCTTCCTGCCGACGGACATCAAGACCCGTACCGAGACGATGTCCTGGCTGTTCTGGCAGATGGGCAGTGCGCCCTATCTCGGCGGCGGCTTCGGCCATTTCTACGCCTACGCGCCGTTCAAGATCGAATACGCCATCGATCGTTTCGCGATGGAGGTCAAGCGCCAGCTCGATGTGCTCGACCGGCGCCTCGCCGATAACGAATATCTCGCTGGCAAGGAGTACACCATCGCCGACATGGCGGTGTGGCCGTGGTACGGCGCGCTCGCCAAGGGGCTGGTCTACAGCGCCGGCGAATTCCTCTCGGTGCAGGACTACAAGAACGTGCAGCGCTGGACCGACCAGATCGCGCAGCGCCCCGCCGTGAAGCGCGGCCGCATGGTCAACCGCGTCTCCGGCGATCCCGCCAGCCAGCTGCACGAGCGTCACGACGCCAGCGATTTCGACACGAAGACGCAGGACAAGATCGCGCCGGCGACGTAGATGCATAGGGCGGATCAGCCGCAGGCGTAATCCGCCATTCCTTTTGCCGTATGCGTTCGGCGGATTACGCTGGCGGACTGCACTTCGCGCAACCACGGGCTAATCCGCCCTGCGATCAATCCGGCAGCATCTCGCCGGAGCCGCCGAGATCCGCCGGCAGGTCGGCATATTTTGGCAAGCCGTCCCTGACCGACACTATCTTGCTTGCGTAGTTGGCATGTAGCGTCGGCTGGTGCACATATCCCTTCAGCAGGTTGGCGTAGACGTCGATCAGTCGCATCCGCGGATGCTCGGTCATGACGTGGCCGCCGCAGCGTTTGCAGAACTTTCGGTAGGAATGCTCGGTCTTGTTAAAAGTCCCGAGGTCTGCCTCGCCTCTGATGATGCGCACACTGTCCGACTTCCACAGGCTGAAGGCGTTGATCGGCGCCGCCGACCACGCCTGGCAGTCGGCGCAATGGCAATAGCCTGAAAACATGGGCTTGCCCGAGACCTCGACCTCGACGGCTCCGCAGAAGCAGCCGGCGCGATAACTTGCCTGCGGCCCCGTATGGGCGGTCTCACCAGCGGCGAGGAGATCGTCGTATTCAGGATTCTTGCGCATGAAGTTGCGGATGAAGTCGCACTCGACGGAGAGCTTGCGCCCCTGCGCCCGTACCGCATCCAGCGTGGCGCGGCCAAGCTTCGAGCCGATGCCGCGGCCGCCGAGCTCCGGCGGCACCTCGGTGTGCACCAGCGTGATCGCGCCATCGGTCTTGCGGTATGTGACGAAGGCGATGTGTCCGTCGACGTCGAGTTCGAACCGGCTGCGTTCCTCGTCGTCGCGAAAGGCTTCGGGCATCATCTCGCTCCCTGGTTCGGCTATTTGGTCTTCACACCTTCCGCCACCGGAAACACCACGCGGTCATCGGTGCGGCAGTAGCGATCGGCGAACATGCGGCCGATCGGGTGATAGCGATCCATGTGTACCCGCATCGCCTTGTCGTCCCAGAGTTCGTCGCGGATGTGGAAGTGAATGCCCTCGCCCATGATCAGGCGACGATCGTCGTTGACGTCGATCAGTTTCCAGAGCTTGCATTCCATCGCCCAAGGGGTATCGGCGAGCCGTGGCACCGCGATCTTCGCGGAGGCAGCAAGCTTGAGGCCGAGATAGTCGGGCTCGCCGACCTCGGGCGGAAAATCGCCGCTGCTCTCGTGCATCGCTTCTGCCAGCGGCTCGTCGGCGAGGTTGATCACGAACTCACCGGTTCGCTGGATATTGAGAAACGTGTCCTTGTCCTGGCCGTTGGACTTGCGGTTCGCTGCGAACATGCAGAGCGGCGGATCCTCGCAGAAGGCGTTGAAGAAGCTGAATGGGGCGGCGTTGACCACGCCGGTCGGCCCGATCGAGGTCACCCACGCGATCGGCCGCGGCAGGATGAAGGACGTCAGCACTTTGTAGCGCTCGCGTGGCGTCAGGTCACTGGCGGCGTACTCCATGGGGACTCCTGGGCAAGTCTTCATTGCCGGGCTTGACCCGGCAATCCATCAATCCTGAAGAAATGCTCTCTTCGACGGATGCGCGGGTCAAGCCCGCGCATGACGAGTTGGGATCACGCCATGCTCAGCTCGTGGCGGCCCACCACCATCCAGTGCACCTCGTCCGGCCCATCCGCGAAGCGCAGATGGCGCACGTCCTGGTACATCTCGGCGAGCGGGGTCCAATGCGAGATGCCGGTGGCGCCGTGCATCTGGATGGACTGGTCGATGATCTTGCAGGCGCGCTCGGGCACCATGGCCTTGACCATGGAGACCCAGACGCGGGCTTCCTTGTTGCCGAGCACGTCCATCGCCTTGGCCGCCTTCAGTACCATCAGCCGCATCGCCTCGATCTCGCAACGCGCCTGCGCGATGATCTGCATGTTGCCGCCGAGATGCGCGATCTTCTTGCCGAAGGCCTCGCGGGTGAGGCCGCGCTGCACCATCAGGTCGAGCGCCTTTTCGGCCTTGCCGATGGTGCGCATGCAGTGATGGATACGGCCCGGGCCGAGGCGGAGCTGGGAGATCTCGAAGCCGCGGCCCTCGCCGAGCAAGATGTTCTCCTTGGGCACGCGGACATTGTTGAAACGCATGTGCATGTGGCCGCGCGGGGCGTGGTCCTGCCCGAATACATACATGGGCCCAAGCACCTCGACGCCGGGCGTGTCGCGCGGCACCAGGATCTGCGACTGCTGCTTGCTCGGCGCGGCGTCCGGATTGGTCTTGACCATCACGATGAGGATCTTGCAGCGGGGATCACCGACGCCGGAGATGTAGTACTTCTCGCCGTTGATCACCCATTCGTCGCCGACCAGTTTCGCCGTCGTCGAGATGTTCTTGGCGTCGGAGGAGGCGACGTTCGGCTCGGTCATGACATAGGCCGAGCGGATCTCGCCGTTCATCAGTGGCTTCAGCCACTTCTCCTTCTGCTCCTTGGTGCCGACGCGCTCCAGCACCTCCATGTTGCCGGTATCGGGCGCCGAGCAGTTCATGGTCTCGGAGGCCAGCGGGCTCTTGCCGAGCTCGGATGCGATATAGGCATAGTCGAGGTTTTTCAGTCCCTGTCCGGTCTCGTCGTCGGGCAGGAAGAAGTTCCAGAGGCCTTCCTGCTTGGCCTTGTTCTTGGCCTTCTCCAGCACCTCGAGTTGCTTCGGCGTGAAGCTCCAGCGGTCCTCCTTGCCTTCGCCGGCCTTGGCGAACTCGATCGACATCGGCTCGACGGTGTCGCGGATGAACTTCCTGACGTGGTCATAAAGCGGCCGGACCTGGTCCGACATCCGGAGGTCGTTCAGCTCGTCGCCGGGATTGAGGGTGTAATTGGTGGTGCGGGGAATGTAGGTGTGTTTTGTCATTGTTCCTCCCGGGGACACTGAGATCGTTCTGGCCGGGAGAATAGTCGCAGCCCGGCCAAAGTGCGAGCGCGCATTTTCCACGTGCGGCCATGCCATGCGATGGAATATCGCGAGGCGTTTGAAATGTTGTTTGAATGGTGGGGCACGCTGGTCGCGCCGCGCCGCACTCGCGCTGTCATCGCCCGCGCAGGCGGGCGATCCAGTACTCCGAGACGGCAGTGATTGAACCGCAACGCTGCGGCGTACTGGATGCCCCGGTCAAGCCGGGGCATGACAGTGTCGGTCGCCGCGGCAATCAGTTTGCCATCCGATGCATCGCGCAGATCTTGTTGCCGTCGAGATCGCGCAGATATGCGAGATAAAGCTTGCCACCCGGACCCTGGCGCACGCCCGGCGGATCCTCGATCGATTTTGCGCCGGCTGCGAGGCCAGCCGCGTGCCACGCATCGACCTGCTCAGGGGAGTTGCAGGCAAAGCCGATCGTGCCGCCGTTCGCGCACGTCGCGGGCTCGCCGTTGATCGGCTTCGACACGGAGAACACGCCGGTCTTGGTGATGTAGAAGATGCGGTGGCCGTCGACCCTGGCCGGGCGCACCTCGAGCGTGCTCAGCAGGTTGTCGTAGAACGTCTTGGCCTTGTCGAGATCGTTGGTGCCGATCATGATATGCGAGAACATTTGCCCATTCCCTTCTGCGCTGACAAAACGAGAAGCCGTAGGGTGGGCAAAGCGCAGCGTGCCCACCACGACATTCGAAAAGTGCTCGAGATGGGTACGGCGCAAGCGCGCCTTTGCCCACCCCGCGACGTCTCAAAACGCGGTATAGCCGCCGTCAATCACGAACGTATCCGCGGTGTGATACGACGACGCCTTGCTCATCAGATATACGGCGATGCCGCCGAAATCGGAGGCCTCGCCGAAGCGCCGCATCGGTATCCGCGGCATTACGTTGGCGACGAATTTTTCGTTGGCCATCAGGCCCGACGTCATGTCGCTCTTGATCCAGCCGGGCAGGATCGCATTGGCAGTGACGCCATGGCGTGCCAGCTCGACGCCGAGCGCGCGAACCAGCGCGTTGATCGCGGCCTTGGTCGCCGCATAATGCTCGTTGCGCGCGGTGCCGAAAATCGAGGCCAGGCTCGAGGTCGCGACCAGCCGGCCGAAGGGATCTCCGGAATTGGCGCGCTCGGTCATGTGCTTCGCCGCGGCCTGGAACGCGTGGAACACGCCGTCGAGATTGGTCGCGAACATCGTGCGCCATTCCTCTTCGGTGCGCTCGATGAAGGACCTGCGTCCGCCGCCGCCGATGCCGGCATTGGCGAAGCAGCCATCGACCCGGCCGAAGGTGTCGAGCGTCGCCTTCATCGCGGCATTGACCGAAGCCGGATCGGTGACGTCGCAGACGCGGGTATCCACCTTGCCCGACAGGCCGGCCATGCTTGCGGCGACCGCCTTGTTCTTGTCCGCATTGCGGCCCCAGATCGAGACATTGCAGCCCTGGGCGGCGAGCGCCTGCGCGATGCCAAGGCCGATGCCGCCATTGCCGCCGGTGATCACGGCCACGCGGCCGGAGAGGTCGAAGAGGTTCATGGCGCGTTTCCTGTCCTTGCGTCTGCGGCGCATCAGCCGCTGCGCGCAAGATTGCTTGCTATGCTCCGATCACCATGGACAAGACCGCGCCAAAAATCAAATATGCGCCCCGCAACAGGAATTCCGGTCTGCGAAACTGACGCAGGCCGCAACGTACGAGGAAACCATGCAGTTCAAACACGTCACGCTCGATTTCGATGGCGCGGTCGCGATCCTCAAGCTCGACCATCAGGAAGTGATGAACGCGGTCTCCGTGGACATGCTGGGCGGCCTCTCCGAAGCACTCGATGCGATCGAGGAAAAGAAGGACGAGGTGCGCTGCGTCGTGCTGACCGGCGCGGGCCGCGCGTTCTGCACCGGCGCCAATCTGCAAGGGCGCAACAACCAGGCGAAGAAGACCAAGGCCGGCATGACGCTCGAGACCGGCTTTCATCCCTTCCTGCGCCGCATCCGCAATCTGCACTGCCCTATCATCACCGCGGTCAACGGCCCGGCCGCAGGCGCCGGCATGAGCTTCGCGCTGCTCGGCGACATGATCTTGTGCGCGCGGTCCTCTTACTTCCTGCAGGCCTTCCGCCGCATCGGTCTGGTTCCGGATTGCGGCTCGACCTGGCTGTTGCCGCGCCTGGTCGGCCGCGCCCGTTCGATCGAATTGTCGTTGATGGGCGAGCGGCTGCCGGCCGAGAAGGCGCTGGAATGGGGCCTCGTCAACCGTGTCTATGACGACGGCGTGCTGATGGAGGAGGCGATGAAGCTTGCGCGTGACCTCGCCAGCGGCCCGACGGTGGCGTTGTCGCTGATCCGCAAGCTCTACTGGGACAGCCCAGAGAATTCCTTCGAGGATCAGCTCAACCTCGAATTCCAGTGCCAGCTCCGCGCCGGCGACACCCAGGATTTCCGCGAAGGTGTCGGCGCGTTCCTGGAGAAGCGGCCCGCGCAGTTCAAAGGCAAATGATCGAGGCGGAGCTTTCACGCAGCGTCCGGCGCTGGTGCAAGGACGCGACCGGCGTCACCGGTGCTGCCAAGCTGTCGGGCGGCGCCAGTCAGGAAACCTGGCGCTTCGACATCACGCATCCCGACGGCGCGATCGGTGCGATCCTGCGCCGCTCGCCGAAGGGGTATGGCGCGGCGCCGACGCGCGCGGCGGGCCTTGCCGCCGAAGCGCAGTTGATGCAACTCGCCTTCGAGGCCGGCATTCCGTCGCCACGCGTGATGCATGTGCTCGTGCCCAAGGATGATCTCGGCACCGGCTTCATCATGCAAAGGATCGAGGGCGAGACCATCGCGCGCAAGATTCTTCGCGATGACGAATATAAGGCGGCGCGGCCGCATCTGGCGCGGCAGATCGGCGGCATTCTCGCAGGCCTCCATCGCCTGCCGAAGGACAAGCTGCCCGAACTGCGCAGCCGGGGCGCGACGCAGGAGATTTCCGAGTTCGAGCGCGATTATCGCAGCCTGAACTGGCCCAAGCCCGTGTTCGAGCTGGCGTTGCGCTGGCTGCGCGACCACGATCCCGGCCCGTCAACCGAAACGACGCTGGTGCACGGCGATTTCCGCAACGGCAATCTCATCATCGGCGCCGACGGAGTGCGTGCCGTGCTGGACTGGGAGCTGGCCCATCTCGGCGATCCCATGGAGGATCTCGGCTGGGTCTGCGTCAATTCCTGGCGCTTCGGCGAGATCGACAAGCCTGTCGGCGGTTTTGGCGCGCGGGAGGATCTGTTCGCGGGCTATGAGGCCGCGGGCCGCAAGGTCGATCCGGAACGCGTGAAATTCTGGGAAGTGATGGGCACGCTGCGCTGGGGCATCATGTGCGGCGGCATGATGCAGCGCTTTCGCGAGGGGCCCGACCATTCCATGGAGCGCGCCATGATCGGCCGCCGCGCCAGCGAGACCGAGATCGATCTGTTGCGGCTCCTGGCGCCGCGCGGGAGTTGACACATGCAGGACGAGCCGACCCCGATCGAGCTGACCAAATCGGTCGCTGATTTCCTCCGCAACGACATCACGCCGCTGATCTCCGGCCACCAGGCCTTCAAGCTGCGCGTCGCCATCAACATCCTCGACCTCGTGACGCGACAGCTGACGCGGGAGGAGGCGAGCGATGCTGCCGAAGTGGCGCGTCTGCGCGCGCTGCTCGGCATCGACGGCACGGTCACTGAGCTCAATCGCGTGCTCGCTGAACGCATCGCGAAAGGCGAGGTGGACCTTTCAACACAGGGCCTCGCCGAGCATCTCTGGGCCACCACGATGGACAAGCTCGCGGTCGACCAGCCGAACTACGCGTCGTACAAGCGGGAGCTGGGGCGAGGCGGGTAGGGACGAGTGCTCCAAACTGGGCGTCATTGCCCGCGAAGGCGGGCGATCCAGTACACCGCGACGGCAACGGTCAGATCGAGAGGCCGCGGCGTACTGGATGCCCCGCCTGCGCGGGGCAAGACAGTGGTGCTGTTGAGATGGGCGCGCCCCGACAATGACGCGACCTACTTCCCCAACCATTTCGGCGGCCGCTTCTCCGAGAACGCCTTCGGTCCCTCGATGTAATCCTGCGACGCCACCATCGCCTGCACCGCCGGATAGTCCCGCTGCTCGGCGATCGCCTGCTCCAGCGAGACGCCGAGCCCCTTCCGGATGGCCTGTATCGAGGCCCGGATCGACATCGGCGAGTTCTTGGTGATCATCTCGGCCCAGCGCAGCGCGCCCGCAAGCGCCTCGCCCTGCGGCACCACCTCGTTGACGAAGCCGAGCTCGAGACCCTCCTTGGCGCCGACATGGCGCGCCGTGAGGATCATGCCCATGGCGCGCTTCAACCCGATCTGCCGCGGCAGCCGGTGCAGGCCGCCGGCGAGCGCGGCGAGGCCGACGCGCGGCTCGGGCAGGGCGAAGGTCGCATTCTCCGAGGCGATGATGAGGTCGCAGGCCAGCGCGATCTCGAAACCGCCGCCCATGGCGACGCCGTTCACTGCGGCGATGATCGGCTTGTCGCAGTCGAAGCGCGCGGTGAGGCCGGCAAAGCCGCCCTTGTCCCAGCCGCGCTTTCCACCCGCCGCCTGCCACTTCAGATCGTTGCCGGCGCAGAAAGCCTTGTCGCCGGCACCGGTGACGATCGCGACCCATTGCTCGGCATCCGCGGAGAAGTCGTCGAACACTTTCTGCAGCTCGAAATGCGCATCGGTGTGCAGCGCGTTGTAGACCTCGGGCCGCGACAGCGTCACGATCGTAATCGGCCCCTTGCGTTCCACCTTTGAAAACTTCAGCTCCATCGCACGCTCCCGCATTTTCTCGTGAAGGAATATTGACGGCATACTACCGCGCGTCGGCGCTGGAGCACCATTCAATTGCGCGGGCGCGCCTTGCGCATGCCACACGTCTCGCTTCGCTTGACTTGCGCGTGCTCTTCTCAGCTTAATCGCTCGAAGCGGAAACGCGCCTAGCGCCTTAACGCAAACCGACAAAATCAATCCGGGAGAGAACCTGTGGATTTCTCACTGCCTGCCGATCTCGTCGCCTATCTCGGAGAGCTCGATCGTTTCATCGAACGCGAGATCAAGCCGCTGGAACAGGTCGACGACAACATCCGCTTCTTCGATCATCGCCGCGAATGGGCGCGCACCGATTTCGAGAACGGCGGTCTGCCGCGGCACGAATGGGAGCAGCTGCTGCGCAAGGCCAAGGACCTCGCGGATGCCGCCGGCCATCTTCGCTTTCCCGTGCCGAAGCAGTATGGCGGCAAGGACGGCTCCAACCTCTGGATGGCCGTGATCCGCGAGCATTTTGCAGCAAAAGGTCTCGGCCTGCACAACGACCTCCAGAACGAGCACTCGATCGTCGGCAACTTTCCCGTCGTCACCATGCTCGACCGTTACGGCCGCGACGACCAGAAGGCGATGATCGACGGCTCGATCAAGGGCAAGTACCGCATCACCTTTGGCTTGACCGAGCCAAATCACGGCTCCGATGCCACCCACATGGAGACGCGCGCCGTGCCGGCCACCCGCGACAACGTCAAGGGCTGGATCATCAACGGCGAGAAGATGTGGACCACCGGCATGCACGTCGCCACGCATTGCGCGCTGTTCGCGCGCACGTCGGGCAATGACGGCGATGCCCGCGGCATCACCTGCTTTCTGGTGCCGGCCAAGAGTCCCGGCGTGAAGGTCGAGGAGTACATGTGGACCTTCAACATGCCGACCGACCACCCACGCGTCAGCTTCACCGATGTGTTCGTGCCGGAGGATGCGCTGTTCGGCGAGGTCGGCCGCGGCCTGTCGCTGGCGCAGTGCTTCGTGCACCAGAACCGTATTCGCCAGGCCGCTAGCTCGCTGGGCGCGGCCGTCTACTGCATCAACGAAAGCGTGAAATATGCGCGCGAGCGCAAGCCGTTCGGGCGGGCGCTCGCCGAAAACCAGGCGATCCAGTTCCCGCTGGTCGAGCTCGCCACGCAAGCCGAGATGCTGCGGCTTCTGATCCGCAAGACCGCCTGGGAGATGGACCAGCTCACCGAGGAGCAGGTCGAGCGCACGCTCTCCGACCGCGTCTCGATGTGCAACTACTGGGCAAACCGCCTCTGCTGCGAATCAGCCGACCGCGCCATGCAGGTCCATGGCGGCATGGGCTATTCACGCCACAAGCCGTTCGAGCACATCTATCGTCACCATCGCCGCTATCGCATCACAGAAGGCAGCGAGGAGATCCAGATGCGCAAGGTGGCGGGATTCCTGTTCGGGTACATGGGACCGGGAAAGCATTAACGGCTTGCACCGCTGTCGTAGGGTGGGCAAAGCGCAGGCGTGCCCACCACGTCCCGCAGACGTGAAGAAGGTGGGCACGGCGCTTTGCGCCTTTGCCCACCCTACGGCACCCCGTCTCAGTTCACCCGTCGATCCTTCCCCGCCCAATGCGGTTCCCGCAGCTGCCGCCGCAGAATCTTGCCTGACGGATTCCGCGGCAAGGCCGGCAGAAACTCCACGCTCTTCGGCGTCTTGTAGCCGGCGATGCGCGTGCGGGTGAAGTTGATGATGTCGGTCTCCGTGGCCTGCTTGCCCGGCTTCATCACCACGACCGCCTTCACGGCCTCGCCCCATTTGTCATCGGGCACGCCGATCACGGCGGCCTCGGCAATGTCGGGATGATCGCACAGCGCGCTCTCGACCTCGGCGGGGTAGATGTTCTCGCCGCCGGAGATGATCATGTCCTTGATGCGATCGTGGATGTAGAGATAGCCGTCCTCGTCCATGTAGCCGGCATCGCCGGTACGCAGCCAGCCGTCGCTGCGCAAGGTCGCGGCGGTCGCCTCCGGCAGGTTCCAATAGCCCGCCATGTTCGAGCCCGAGCGCGTCGCGATCTCGCCGACCTCGCGCGGCGGCAGCGGCTTGCCGTCCACATCCAGGATGGCCAGCTCGATGCCGGGCAGCGCCTTGCCGGCCGAGCGCATCCGCTCCAGCCCCTCGACGTGATCCTCCGGCGGCAGCGCGACGATCGTGCCTGTCGTCTCGGTCATGCCGTACATCTGCACGAAGCCGCATTTGAAGACCTCGATGCACTCCTTCAGCAACGCCGCCGGTATCGGCGAAGCGCCATACAGCATGTATTTCAATCGTGAGAAGTCGACCGTCCTGGCGCGCGGCTGCCGCACCACGAACTGCATCGCCGCGGGCACCATGAACAGTTTCGTGATGCCGGACTGCTCGAAGAAATCCAGCACCTTGGTCGGGTCGAACTCGCGCGCGATCACGCCGCGGGCGCCGTGGTAGAGCCCCATCACGCCCCAGCCGGAGCCGCCGATATGGAAGATCGGCATCGCCACCAGCGACACGTCGTCGGTCGACCACCGGTTCCATTCCGGCTTGTCCTCGGCATTGCCCGTCTGCACGAGGTTGAGGAAGTTCGCGTGGCTCAACATCGCGCCCTTCGGCTTGCCGGTGGTGCCCGACGTATAGAGCTGGATCGCGATATCCCGGGTGTCGATCGGCACCCTCGGGTCGTCTCCGCTCTGCGCGTCGCGCCACGCCGTAAAATCCTGCCATTCCGGTGCACCGCCCTCGGTGGTGATGACAGTGCGCACGCTCGGCAATTCATCCTTGATCTGGCGGACTTGCGTAATGAATTCCGGCCCGACGAAGAGCACCGGCGCCTTGCAGTCGCCTACGATGAAGGCGACCTCGGGCCCCGCGAGCCGCCAGTTCACCGGCGCCATCACCACGCCGGCCTTCATCGCGCCCATCAGCAATTCGAAATAGAGGTCGCTGTTCTTGCCGAGATAGGCGATGCGGTCGCCGTGTCTGACGCCCATCGCAATCAGGGCGTTCGCGACCTTGTTGGTCTTGATGTCGAATTCGGCAAAGCTGGTGAGGCGTCTCTCGAATTCGTAGGCGATGGCATCGCCGCGGCTCCTGGCGCGCTCGCGCACCATGTCGGCAAGAGTTGCCAATGGCTGTGTGGACATGTTTCTCCCGTGGCGGTTTGTTTTTATGCGGCGAGTGTGGAGTCAATCGCGGGTGAAGACAAGATGAGGGTTACGCTGTCGTCCCGGACAAGCGCAGTCTCGTGTCCCGGACGCGCTGCAGCTCTTGCGCTGCTGCGCGGAGCCGGACCCATGCTGCAGTGTGCAGAAGGATAGATGGGCCCGGGCTCAGCAGCGCACCACGCCGCTCCGGACGATGCTTCGCATCGCCGGGGGCGCGCCGCACTGCATCCGGGGCACGAGGCCGCGACTACCCCCGCTTGGCGCGGTCCTTCTCGTTCTGCGCCATGATGCTCTCGCGCGCGGTCTTCCAGTCGTCGTCGCTCCAGTCGCGGAGCTGGTAGAAATTGCCGCCCATGGCGAGCGCCTGGGCACCGTCCATGGCGATGGTCTCGCCGTTGATCCAGTCGCAGCCGCCGGAGATCAGGAACACCGCGAGGTTCTGCAATTCCTCCATGGAGCCGACGCGGCCCATCGGGTTCATCGCCTTGGTGCGCGCGCCGGCCTCGTCGCCCGGCTTGATGCGCTTGCTCATGCCCTCGGTCGGGATCTCGCCGGGCGCGATGGTGTTGAGGCGGATGCCGTAGCGGCCCCATTCGGTCGCGAGCGACATCGTCATGGCGTGGATGGCCGATTTGCTCATCGCCGACGGCACCACGTAAGGCGAGCCGTTGCGCACCCAGGTCACGGTGATCGAGACGACATTGCCGGGCTGCTTGTCCGCGATCCAGCGCTTGCCGACGGCCTGCGTCACGTAGAACGTGCCGTGCATGACGATGTTGGCGACCGCATCGAAGCCGCGCGGCGACAGCTCCTCGGTGCGCGAGATGAAATTGCCGGCGGCGTTGTTGATGAGGTCGGTGAGCCCGCCGTCGCGGAAGATGGTCTCGACCATCTCCTCGACCGCGAGCGCGTTGCGGATGTCGACGCCGTGGCTGGTGACGCGGCCGCCGTACTCGGCCATCAGCTCGGTCGCGGTCTCGTCGCACACGATCTTGCGCCGGCCGCAGATATGCACTTCGGCGCCGAGCTGGAGGAAGCGCGCCGCCATCGACTTGCCGAGACCGGTGCCGCCGCCGGTCACGAGAATGCGCCGCCCCGCCAGAAGATTTTCCTTGAACATGGCCGTTTCTCCCGTACGGATTGTCAGTTAATTGGTCGATTGACTAAATCCGGCTGGCGGCGTCCTGTAAAGCCGCAACCGGTCACGAACAGGGGAGAATTCGTCCATGGAAGAGCGCGTCTCGATCTCGATCTCGGAAGGCGTGGCCGACGTGCGCCTGGTGCGCGCCGACAAGATGAATGCGCTGGATCAGGCGATGTTCGAGGCCCTTGTCGCCGCGACCGACCGGCTTGCGAAGGACAAGAGCGTGCGCGCGGTCGTGCTCTCCGGCGATGGCCGTGCCTTCTGCGCCGGGCTCGACATGGGACGTTTTGCCGCCATGAAGGAAAAGGGCGGCAACGGAATTCCGGGTGGCGAAACGCGCGATCTCACCAAGCGGACGCATGGACAGGCGAACTTCCCGCAACAGGCG
Source organism: Bradyrhizobium sp. SZCCT0148 (assembly GCF_018129985.1). Lineage (GTDB taxonomy): Bacteria > Pseudomonadota > Alphaproteobacteria > Rhizobiales > Xanthobacteraceae > Bradyrhizobium > Bradyrhizobium japonicum_H. Next base: position 463,550 of record NZ_JAFCKT010000004.1, on the reverse strand, counting down.
GTGTGGGGCTGGCGCCAGCTTCCGGTTCCGGTGATTGCGGCCGTGCATGGCGTCGCCTTCGGCGGCGGTTTCCAGCTGTCCCTCGGTGCCGACATGCGCTTCCTCGCGCCCGACGCGCGGATGTCGATCATGGAGATCAAATGGGGCCTCGTGCCCGACATGGCGGGCACGCCGATCCTGGCCTCGCTGGTACGCGACGACATCCTGCGCGATCTCACCTACACCGGCCGCATCTTCTCCGCGCAGGAGGCGATGACTTACGGCCTCGCCACGCGCATTTGCGACGACCCGCGTGCGACGGCGCTGGAGGTCGCGCGCGAGATCGCCGGCAAGAGCCCCGATGCGATCCGCGCGGCCAAGCGTCTGCTCAACAATCTCTCCGTCGATCCCGGTCCGGCGTTGCTCGCGGAGTCCGTCGAGCAGCAAAAGCTGATCGGCAGCGCGAACCAGACCGAGGCGGTGCGCGCCAACCTGGAGAAGCGCGCGCCGAAATTCGCGGATTAAGTAACTCCCGTCATTCCGGGGCGATGCGGAGCATCGAACCCGGAATCCATACCCCCGGCTCGTTGTTATGGATTCCGGGCCTGCGCCTTCGGCGCATCCCGGAATGACGATTGAGATCGAAGCCAAACTTCTCAACCCGACGAAAGATCGGAAAACAAAATGAGCGAAACGTCCAGCTTCCTCGGCATCGTCTCCGGCGAACGCCGCCGTTCCCACGCAGAGGTCGCATCCCGCGCCGACCGCATCGCGTCCGGCCTCGCCAGGATCGGCGCCCGCCAGGGCGATTGCGTCTGCATGCTGATGCGCAACGACATCGCCTTCCTGGAGGCCGCCTATGCCGCGATGCGGCTCGGAGCCTATGGCGTGCCGATCAACTGGCACTTCAAGCCGGAAGAGATCAATTACATTCTGCAAGACACCGGCACGTCGGTGCTGATCGGACATGCCGACATGCTGCACGCCCTGCGTGACGCGATTCCGGCAGACGTCACCGTGCTCAGCGTGCCGACGCCGCCGGAGATCCTCTCGAATTACAAGATCGATTCCGGTCATCTGACGACGCCGGACTTCGCCATCGATTTCGAATCCTGGCTCGCGCAACACCAGCCCTATGACGGCCCGGTCGTGCCGCAGCCCATGAACATGATCTACACCTCTGGCACCACGGGCCATCCCAAGGGCGTGCGTCGCAACGCGCCGACGCCGGAGCAGCAGGCGGCCGGCGAGCGCATGCGTGCGATGATCTACGGCCTCAAGCCCGGCGCCCGCGCGATCCTGCCGGGTCCCCTCTACCACTCCGCGCCGAACTCGTTCGGTATTCGCGCCGGCAAGCTCGGCGGCGCGCTGGTGCTGATGCCGCGCTTCGAAGCCGAGGAATTCCTGGAACTGATCGAGAGATACAAGATCGACACCATCTTCATGGTGCCGACCATGTTCATCCGCCTGATGAAGCTGCCGGAGGCGGTGCGCAAGAGGTACGACGTCTCCTCGCTGCGCCACGTCATCCACGCCGCCGCGCCGTGTCCGGCCGACGTCAAGCGCGCCATGATCGAATGGTGGGGGCCGGTGATCTACGAATTCTACGGCTCGACCGAATCCAGCGCCGTCACATTCGCGACGTCAGAGGACGCGCTGAAGAAGCCCGGCACCGTCGGCAAGATCTCGCCCGGCGCCGAGCTGCGTTTCATCGGCGACGACGGCCGCGTTCTGCCGGCCGGCGAGATCGGCGAGATCTATTCCCGCATGGCAGGGATGGCCGACTTCACCTACCACAACAAGCCTGACAAGCGCGCCGAGATCGACCGCGACGGTTTCATCACCTCGGGCGATGTCGGCTACATCGACGAGGACGGCTATGTCTTCATCTGCGACCGCAAGCGCGACATGGTGATCTCGGGCGGCGTCAACATCTACCCCGCCGAAATCGAGTCGGTGCTCCACGCCGTGCCCGGCGTGCACGATTGCGCGGTGTTCGGCATCCCCGACGCCGAGTTCGGCGAAGCGCTGATGGCCGTGGTGGAGCCGCAAGCCGGCGTCAGGCTCGACACCGCAGGTGTCCGCGCTGCGCTGAAGACGCATCTGGCCGACTACAAGGTGCCCAAGCACATCGAGATCCGCTCGGGCCTGCCGCGTGAAGATTCCGGCAAGATATTCAAGCGCCGCCTGCGCGATCCCTATTGGGAGCAGGCGGGGCGGAAGATCTGACAATTCGACGAAGACCCGTAGGGTGGGCAAAGCGAAGCGTGCCCCCTCTCGATCAGAATGCGTTGCAAGATCGTGGGCACGGCGCAAACGCGCCTTTGCCCACCCTACGAGACCAGGGCACAAGGGGATATTTGTCATGACCGACGCCGCCAACGAAGTCCTGTACACAGTCGCCGACCACATCGCGACCATCACGCTGAACGCGCCGGAGCGCATGAACACGATCTCCGGCCCGATGCTGAACGATCTGGCGCGGATCCTGACTGAAGCCAACGAGGACAGGAACGTCCGCGTCGTGATCCTCACCGGCAAGGGGCGGGCGTTCTGCGCCGGCCTCGACCTGCGCAAGGAGCGCGACGGCAACGGCCTCAGCGCGGCGTCCTCGCCGACCACGATCAATCTCCGCAATACGCCGCCGACGGTGTTGCAGGCGATGGACAAGCCGACGATCTGCGCCGTCAACGGGGGCGCGGCGGGATACGGCATGGACACCGCGCTCGGCTGCGACATCCGCATCATGGCGGAATCGGCCAAGCTCGCTGCCGCCTTCGTCAAGCGCGGGGTGGTGCCGGAATCCGGCGGCACCTGGCTGCTGCCGCGCATGCTCGGCTGGGCCAAGGCCTCCGAGCTGATCTTCACCGGCCGCACGCTCAGCGCGCGCGAATGCCTGGACTGGGGCCTCGCCAACGAGGTCGTGCCGGATGCCGAGCTGATGAGCCGCGCCACCGCCATCGCCCGCGAAATCGCCGCCAACGCGCCGCTGGCCGTGCAGGCCTCCAAGCGCATGATGCGCATGGGCCTGAACGAGAACTTCCACGACCACGTCCACCACGTCTATCTCCAGCTCCTGCCGCTGTTCAAGACCCAGGACATGGCCGAGGGCATGAAGGCGTTTATGGAAAAGCGCGAGCCGAAATTCGAGGGGCGGTAATCCTGTCGCCCGGGTGAGCGCAGCGATACCCGGGACGGTGAGAGGGAGGTCCCGGATGTCGCGGAGCCTGTCATCGGACGGCGCTTCGCCCGATCCGTTGGTTCACACGGGCTATATGGCGTCTTAGCAGAGACAGATTTCGTGCCTATATAAACGGGATCATCCACCTCCGGATCATCCCATGTCTCCCGTTTCCATGCTCCTCAACATCCTCTGGATCCTCTTCGGCGGCGCCTGGATGGCGTTCGGCTGGGTGGTTGCCGCGGTCATCATGGCCGTCACCATCGTCGGCCTGCCGTGGGCGCGGGCGGCGTTCAACATCGCCGTCTACACGCTGCTGCCGTTCGGCTCGCGTGCGGTCAACCGCTACGACGTCACGGGTATCGAGGATATCGGCACCGGCGCGCTCGGGGTGATCGGCAACATCATCTGGTTCGTGCTCGCCGGCTGGTGGCTGGCGCTCGGGCACTTGTTGACCGCGCTGGCGCTCGCAATCACCATCATCGGCATTCCCTTCGCCTGGGCGCATCTGAAGCTGGCCGGCATCGCGCTTTGGCCGATCGGCAAGGTGATCGTGCCGGCGTAGGATGAAGCCGGAGTAGCGGAAGCTTGCCGTACGAAACAAGCCTTTCGATGCGGCCGGAGCCAGCGCACGCGCTGGAGTAGCAATTTACGATCGGCTCGGGTAGGTTGCGGTTCCTGTCCCCGCCGCTTGCGATCTGCCATGCCTGCCAATCGTGCCAGTTTCTTCGAAGTGCCCCATGCCGCCATCTACACGCTGATGATGGTGACCGTCCTTGCGTCCGGATTCTGTTTCATCCAGGCTGGCGGCCCGTCGGCGCCGGCGGAATTGCTCTATCGCTATGGCGGCATGTACGCGAGCGCCATCGCCCGGCACGAATACTGGCGCCTGCTCGCCTATGGCTTCCTGCACGTCAATTTCGTCCACCTCACCATGAACATGTTGTGCCTGGTGCTGTGGGGCGCACATCTGGAGCGGCGGATTGGGCCGTCCTATTTTCTCATCGTCTATCTCTGCGCGATGGTGTTCGGCGCCATCATCGGCAACGGCATCCATGCCACGCCTTATCTCACGGTCGGCGCATCTGGCGCGACGTCCGGCATCCTCGGCGCGTTGCTGTGCCTGTGGATCCTCGGCAAGCTCGAGGTCGGTTTCGACTTCTTCGCGATCAATATCGGGTTGAACATCGCATTTGCATTCGGCAATTCCCGCATCGACTGGGGCGTCCATCTCGGCGGTTTTGCGGCCGGGCTGATCGCCTGCGCCGTGCTGGACCTGATCGAGAAAGCGAGTCCTTACGTACTTCGCTGCAAGTTTCCGGAAGCGGTGAAGGTCGATCTCACGCTACTCGCTTGTTCGGCCGCGCTATGGACCTGGAGCGGCCAGGCCCAGGCCTTTGCGCCCGGCTTTTCCGGGTGGAGCTTTATCCTCGTGGTCGTGCTCGCATGTTGTGCGATCGTGAAGATCGTCGATCTCGTATTGTCGATGAAAAAGGGCCTGGCGATCGTCGTGATGGTGCTGGCCGCAGCAAACGCTGCCGCGGTGATGCTCGGCGGTTGGGCGCTGGGGTCGTCTTGCAGCCCGCGCTGGCCTACGGGAATCGTCCCACTTGATAATTTTCTCGCCATGTTCTGTCCCAACGCCGTCCTCATCTCGGGTCTCGCGGCGGTCGGGGCCGCTGCGGTCACGCTGTGGCTCTGTTCGAAGGAGATATCGCGGGGGATCGAGGACGTGGGATTTGTCGGCACCTCGTTGCGTGCCGAACGCAACAGGCGTCATGGACTCTGACCAGCTCGTAGGATGGGTAGAGCGCGAGCGAAACCCATCAACCCGTCCGTCGAAGACGAGCATGATGGGTCGCAAAGGCTCGACCCATCATGCGCGCTGTCGGTCCGCTCTCAACCACTTGCGCTATCAACGGCCAAAACACACCGCATTCAGGTCAAGGGACATCGCTGCAAAATATTCTGATTGACCGAAATTATTGTTTCGGCTAAACCGCATTCCATCCCGGCCCGTCAAGGGGCGTTTCGCGATCGTCACGATACGCAGGCCGGGATGCGATGGACGCGGCAGCGCCGGCGCGTGAGGTGATGGCAGGGCGGGCGACCCCCGTGAGCCATCGCGATCCGCGGCACGACACGGCGCGGTTACAGCGTTTCGTTTCGGCGTCAGGGGCGAGCACGCGCGAGCTTCCGACAGTCCGGGGCGGGACGTCCGCGGACGGCAAAAGCGTGTGGTCCCGACGCCCGCAGGCTGGCGTCAAGGCTTGCGGTGGTGTGAGTTGCCCGACCGGGCGCGTGCATCAGTGATCCGCAAGGCGACGGGGGCAATAGTGCACCGCTCCCCGGGGAGAGCGCGCCATAAGCCGTAACACCATCGCGCAGGGAAGGCCGGGCGACCGGCAACACCTGTGGTCAACCCCGCGTGCGTCTTTCGCGTGCGGACCCTGGGTGCCAGCCGGCGCCCGGCCTTCCCTGCGCCCTTTGTTTTCGACGAGGGCGAAACGGACAGCAAAGCTCGGGCAAAACATGCCGCGGGATCGCGAAGGCGTGTTTGGCGATGAATGTCGACCGTGTGCACCGCCTCCAACTTCGTCTTGCACTGCGGTAGAAAAATATCGCACACTCGCCGTGCCGGGCATCCAAGCGAGCTCGAACCAAGGAGCGAGCCATGTCCCTCCAGACCATACCCTCCGACAGTACCGAACCGCGCGCCAACCGTCCCGAGGATGTCCAGGCTCTGGAGGCTGACGCCCGGCTGCGCGACGATATCCGCCTGCTCGGACGCATCCTCGGCGACACCGTACGCGACCAGGAGGGCGCCGATGTGTTCGACCTGGTCGAGCGCATCCGCCAGACCTCGATCAGGTTCCACCGCGATGAGGACCGGCTCGCCCGCCGCGAGCTCGAACAGATCCTCGACAGCATGTCGACGTCGGAAACGGTGCGGATCGTCCGTGCCTTCAGCTATTTCTCCCACCTTGCCAACATCGCCGAGGACCAGAACAACATCCGCCAGATGCGGGCACGCAGCGCCGGCAAGAGCACCGGCGTGCTGGCCGAGACGCTGGCCCATGCCAAGGCGGCGGGCATCGGTCCCGATCAGCTCCGCAGCTTCTTCAAGTCCGCGCTGGTCAGCCCGGTCCTGACCGCGCACCCGACCGAAGTCCGCCGCAAGAGCACCATGGACCGCGAGATGGAGGTCGCAGGCCTGCTCGACCGCCGCGAGCGCGTGGCGCTGACCGCGGAAGAGGCTGATGCCAGCGACGAGCAGCTGCGCCGCGAGGTGCTGACGCTGTGGCAGACCAACCTGCTGCGCCGGACCAAGCTCACCGTGCTCGACGAGGTCGCCAATGGCCTGTCGTTCTACGATTACACTTTCCTGCGCGAGGTGCCGCGGCTGGTCAACGCGCTCGAAGACCGGCTGGATGAGGGCGGCGAGCAGGCGGCCTCCGAGCTCGCCTCGTTCCTGCGCATGGGCAGCTGGATCGGCGGAGATCGCGACGGCAATCCTTTCGTCACCGCCGACGTGATGCGCGGCACGCTGCGGCTGCAGTCCAGCCGGGTGATGCAGTTCTATCTGGAGGAGCTGCATGTGCTCGGCTCCGAACTGTCGATCGCAGCCCATCTCGCCGACGTCTCCGAGGAGTTGCGCAAGCTGGCAGAGCGCTCGCCGGACACCTCGCCGCATCGGAGCGGCGAGCCTTATCGGTTGGCGGTCTCCGGCATCTATGCGCGCCTGACCGCCACGGCCGAAATGCTCCAGGTCGAGATCACGCGCCGGCCGGTCGGCAAGGGCGCGCCTTACGGCAGCGTCAAGGAATTTCAGGCCGATCTCGACGTGCTGCACCGTTCGCTGATCTCCAACAACGCCCGCGTCATCGCGCGCGGCCGGCTGCGTCTGCTGCGCCGCGCGGTGGACTGCTTCGGCTTCCATCTGGCGCGGCTCGACATCCGCCAGAACTCGGCGGTGCACGAGCGCACCATCGCCGAGCTGATGGACGCCGCCAATCCCGGCATGTCCTATCTCGCGCTCGGCGAGGACGCCCGCATCTCGCTGCTGACGAACGAGCTGCGCTCGACGCGCGCGCTGGTCTCGCCCTTCGTCAAGTACAGCGACGAGACCATGGGCGAGCTCAACGTGTTCCATGCCGCCGCGGAAGCGCATGCGAAGTTCTGCTCGGACTCCATTCCCCAATGCATCATCTCGATGTGCAAGGGCATGTCCGACATGCTCGAGGTCGCGGTGCTCCTGAAGGAGGTCGGCCTCGTTCATCCCTCCGGCCGCAGCGCGATCAACATCGTGCCGCTGTTCGAGACGATCGAGGATCTGCAGGCCTCCAGCGCCATCATGGATCGCATGCTGTCACTGCACGATTACCGCCGCCTGGTCGACAGCCGCGGCAGCGTGCAGGAGGTCATGCTCGGCTATTCCGACAGCAACAAGGACGGCGGCTTCGTCACATCCGGCTGGGAGCTCTATAAGGCCGAGATCAACCTCGTCGAAGTGTTCGAGCGGCATCACGTGCGCCTGCGCCTGTTCCACGGCCGCGGCGGCTCGGTCGGCCGCGGCGGTGGTCCGAGCTATGACGCGATCATCGCCCAGCCCGGCGGCGCCGTGAACGGGCAGATCCGCATCACCGAGCAGGGCGAGATCATCTCCTCGAAATATTCCAACGCCGAAGTCGGCCGCAACAATCTGGAGATCCTCGCAGCCGCGACGCTGGAGGCGAGCCTCCTGCATCCGCGCCAGAGCGCGCCACGCCACGAGTATCTGACGACGATGGACGAGCTGTCGAACCTCGCCTTCAAGGCCTATCGCGGCCTCGTCTACGAGACCGACGGCTTCGTGGATTATTTCTGGTCATCCACCGTCATCAACGAGATCGCGACGCTGAACATCGGCAGCCGTCCGGCTTCGCGCAAGAAGACCCGCGCGATCGAGGACCTGCGCGCCATTCCCTGGGTGTTTTCGTGGGCGCAATGCCGCCTGATGCTGCCGGGATGGTACGGCTTTGGCAGCGCGGTCGAGCAGTGGATCGCGCAGCATCCCGACAAGGGCATGCCGTTCCTGAGGGAGCTCTACCAGGAATGGCCGTTCTTCCGCATGCTCTTGTCGAACATGGACATGGTGCTGGCGAAAAGCTCGATCGCGATCGCCTCGCGCTATGCCGAACTGGTGCCGGACGAAGCCTTGCGCGAGAAGATCTTCGGCCGAATCCGCCGTGAATGGCACTCCTGCATCGAGACGTTGCTCGACATCATGGGCCAGGACCGCCTGCTACAGGGCAACCCGCTGCTGGAGCGCTCCTTGCGCCATCGCTTCCCCTATCTCGATCCGCTCAACCACGTGCAGGTCGAGCTGTTGAAGGAGCACCGCGCGCAGAACCCGGACGAGCAGGTGCTGCGCGGGATTCAGCTGACGATCAACGGCATCTCGGCGGGGCTGAGGAATACGGGTTAGCGCAACGCCGCGACCACACCCTCAGTCATCATGCCCGGGCTTGTCCCGGGCATCCACGTTGTTCGCCGCACACCAAGTCGTGGATGGCCGGGACAAGCCCGGCCATGACGAGGATGAGAGAGCACGCCTCAACAGAAATGCGCGCCTTGCGTCTCCACATAGACCGCATAGAGCGACTGGCTCGCGGTCATGAACAGGCGGTTGCGCTTCTTGCCGCCGAAGCAGACATTGGCGCAGGTCTCGGGCAGCAGGATCTGCCCGATCCTCGCGCCGTCGTTCGGCGCGAACACCTGCACGCCGTCATAGCCGGGGCCGACCCAGCCGGCGCCGACCCAGATGTTGCCCTCGGTGTCGACCCGCAAGCCGTCTGGAAAGCCCGACTTGCCGTCGAGCGTCATGTCGATCAGCTTCTTCGGATTGGACAGCTTGGCACCGTCGATGTCGTAGGCCCACACCACGTTCTTGGCTTCGGGATAATGCGTGATGCCGGTGTCGCAGACATAGAGCTTCTTGTAGTCGTGGGAGAAGGCGATGCCGTTCGGCTTGAACGGCTCGTCGGCGACCTTGGCGAGCTGCCCCGACTGGGTGTCGAGACGATAGACGGCTTCCTTCTGGTGCGGCTGCAGCGAGCCGGTGTTGGCGAGCTTGCCCTCGTAGATGCTGATCGCGCCGTAGCCGGGATCTGTGAACCAGATCGACTTGTCGTTGGGATGCACGACCATATCGTTCGGCCCATTGAGCGGCTTGCCGCCGGCCTGCTCGGCCAGCGTCGTCACCGAGCCGTCATGCTCGTAGCGGACGAGGCGGGTGCGCTCGGCGCTGAGCTGGCGGCCCTCGGTGTCGAACGAATTGCCGTTGGCCTCGTTCGACGGCTTGTGGAATTGCTCGGAGATGTGACCATCGTCGTCGAGGTAGCGCAGCTGCCGGTTGGCGGGGATGTCGCTCCAGACGAGATATTGTCCTTGCGCATTCCACGCCGGTCCCTCCGCCCACAGGCAGCCGGTGTAGAGCCGCTTGATCGCGGTGTTGCCGACCTTGGCCTTGAAGCGCTTGGGGTCGACGGCGATGATGTCGGGGTCGGGATAGCGCTGCGGCTCGGCATTGGCGCCGAAGTCGCGGGCGTCCGCATTGGAGGCGAGCAGGGTCGATGCGGCGAGTGTCGCGGCTCCCTGCAGCAACGCGCGGCGGCCGAGACCGCCGCTTGCAGTGGTGTTGTCGGAGTTGGTCAGTATTCTTGTCATGGTTTCCTCCCAAAGTGTGTTGGGAGGCGCACCATTCGCCTGCAATCAGGCTTAAAGCGGAGCGATCTCCGGCTGAGACAACCGGAGATCGCAGGGCAGGGATGCCGGAAATGCGGCTGGACGGGATCCCAAGCCTAGACTGGATCCCAGGTGAAGATGTCGGCGGAGCGGTCGAGCTTGTAGAACGACCCCTTCAGCGCCGGCATGCCATGCTCGGCGATCGATTGCGGCGTCCAGCCTTCGCTTCGCTGCACCGAACGGATCGGACGGTTCTGGCTGAACAGGAAGATCTCGTTCATGCGCACGCCGAAAATCTGGCCGGTGACGTCCTTGGCGGCATCGGAGATCAGATAGCCGCAGAGCGGCGCGATCTTCTCCGGGCCCATCTGCTTGATCTTCTCGACCCGCGCCTTTTCGGCGTCCGTCTCGGTCGGGATGGTGCCGATCATGCGGGTCCAGGCGAACGGCGAGACGCAGTTGGAGCGGACGTTGAAACGGCCCATGTCGAGCGCGATCGATTTGGAGAGCCCGACGATGCCGAGCTTGGCGGCGGCGTAATTGGCCTGGCCGAAATTGCCGATCAGGCCGGAGGTCGAGGTGAAGTGCACGAAGGAGCCCGACTCCTGCTCGCGGAAGATGCGCGCGGCGGCGTGGCTGACGTAGAACGAGCCCATCAGATGAACCTTGATGACGGCCTCGAACGCCTCCACGCTCATCTTGTGGAAGATCATGTCGCGCAGGATGCCGGCATTGTTGACGACACCGTCGAGCCGGCCGAAATGATCGGTCGCGGTCTTCACGATCTTGCTGGCGGGGATGGCTTCGGCGACCGACTCGAAATTGGCGACTGCAGTGCCGCCGCGCTTCTTGATCTCCTCAACCACCTCCTCGGCGGGCGCCGCGTTGGAGCCTGCGCCGTCGGCGGCGCTGCCGGGATCGTTGACCACGACCTTGGCGCCCTCCGCCGCGCAGAGCAGCGCGATCTCGCGCCCGATGCCGCGGCCTGCGCCGGTGACGATGATGACCTTGTCTTGCAGTGATTTGCTCATGTGGGTTCTCCGCTAGCCGTTCCAAGTTTTGCTGTCATTCCGGGGCGCGCCGCTTGGCGCGAGCCCGGAATCCATACTCCTGATCGTGGTTATGGATTCCGGGCCTGCGCCTTCGGCGCATCCCGGAATGACAGCCACTACCTCTCGTTCGTGAACACGATCGTGCCACTCGCGGCGAACATGCCGCCGACGCCATGACACACCGAAATGGTCGCGTTCGGCACCTGTGCCGGCGCGATGCCGCGCATCTGTCGCACGCTCTCCTGCAGCGCGTACATGCCGTACATGCCCGAATGCATGTAGCTCAAGCCACCACCATTGGTGTTGAGTGGCAACTTGCCGCCGGGCCGCGTGTTGCCGTCTGCGATGAACTTGCCGGTCTCCTCATGCGGCATGAAGCCGAGGTCGCCAAGGCCGAACAGCGGCAGATGCGCAAACGCGTCGTAGATCATGAGATGATCGACGTCCTTGTGCGCGATGCCGGCTTCCCTGAAGGCCAGCGGCCCCGCGGTCTTGAACGCGCGCGAGGAATTGAACGTCTCCATCTGGCTGACCATCGGCGTTTCCACGCTCTCGCCGGTGCCCATGATGTAGACGGGCTTGCGCGGAAAATCCCTGGCGCGGTCGGCCGAGGTCAGGATCAGCGCGCCGCCGCCGTCGGTGACAAGGCAGCATTGCAGCAGTCGGAACGGATACGCGATCATGCGCGAATTGAGCACGTCGGCAATCGTGATCGGGTCCTTCATCATCGCCCGCGGATTCTTCGCCGCCCATTCGCGCTGCACCACGGCCACCGAGGCGAGCTGCTCATGGGTGATGCCGTAGGTCTTCATGAAGCGCAGCACGGGGATCGGGAACATGCTGGGCGGACCGTAGACGCCGTAGGGCGCCTCGAACTGGCCCTGCAAACTGTCGGCCGGGATCGAGCGTGGCGCCTTGCCGATCATCGACTTGCCGCTCTCGGCGTGCGTGATCAGCACGGTCTTGCACAGGCCCGCTTCGATCGCCGCAGCCGCGTGCCGGACATGAAGCATGAACGAGCAGCCGCCGACCGAGGTGCCGTCGACCCAGGTCGGCTTGATGCCGAGATAGTGGCAGACCTGCTGCGGCGTCTCGACCGCGGTCGCGAAGCCGTCGATGTCGGACAGCTTGAGTCCGGCATCCGCGATGGCGTTGAGCGCGGCATCCGCGTGCAACTGGAGCTGCGAGGCATTGGGGATGACACCGAGCTCGGTGGTCTCGGCCGCACCGACGACGGCAACCTGATTGCTGCGCATGGCCTATCCCTTCGCCGGACGAAACACGGGGAGGGTGATCTTGTCGTCGAGCGCCTCGAAGGCGACCTCGAGCTTCATGTCGAGCTCGAGCGCCTCAGGCGTCTGCGGGCAGTCGATGATGTTACTCATCATCCGCGGACCCTCGTCGAGCTCGACCACCGCGATGGCATAAGGCGGCGTGAAGCCGGGCGCGGCGGGGCGATGGTTGATCACGTAGCTGTAGAGGAAGCCCTTGCCGCTCGCCTTGAAGATGCTGACCTTGCGCGAGGCGCAGGACGGGCAGAACGGGCGCGGCGGGAAGTAGACATGTGCGCAGGCGTCGCAGCGCTGTAGGCGCAATTCGCCGGCTTTGGTGCCATCCCAGAAATGCTGGGTCTCCGGCGTCGGTTTCGGTCGCGCGCGCTGCGGTTCGGCCATGTCGGAACGCCCTCCCAAAGGCTCAGGCTCACGCCCGCCCGTTTCGATCTTGATGCGACAATCGACCATGGTGCGTCAACGGTCCAGCAATACGCATGCATGCCATCATGCGCACAATGCTTGTGTCGAACTGAGGCAGCGCTATAGATTGCGCGCGACAATATTCCGTGAGACAGACATGCCCGAATTCCCGACACTGGCGAAGCTCGCCGACGACCTCGAAAGCGGCCGCACCACCTCCCGCAAGCTGGTCGAGGCCTGCATCGCCAGGATCGCCGATCCCTCAGGCGAAGGCCAGCGCGTCTTCCTCCATGTCGACAAGGACGCCGCGCTCGCCGCGGCGGACGCGATGGACGGCTTGCGCAAGGCCAAGGCGGCGCCGTCGCGCTATGCCGGCATCCCGGTCTCGATCAAGGACCTGTTCGACATCAGGGGCCAGGTGACACGCGCCGGCTCCCGTGCCCTCGACGATTCCCCGCCGGCCGAGCAGGATGCCGCGACGGTGGCGCGGCTGCGCCGGGCCGGCTTCGTCGTGATCGGGCGCACCAACATGACCGAGTTCGCCTATTCCGGCATCGGCATCAATCCGCATTACGGCACGCCGAAGGGAGCCTGGAACCGGACGGTGGGACATGTGCCCGGCGGCTCGTCCTCGGGCGCGGCGGTGTCTGTGCTGGACGGCATGGCGCATGGCGCGCTCGGCACCGACACCGGCGGCTCCTGCCGGATTCCGGCGGCCTATAACGGCATCGTCGGCTACAAGCCGACGCAGCGGCGCGTGCCGCTCGACGGCTCAGTGCCGCTGTCGTTCTCGCTGGACAGCATCGGGCCGCTGGCGCGATCGGTCAGTTGCTGTGCCATACTCGATGCCGTGCTCGCGGGCGAGCCGATCGTCCCGTTGAAGCCGCGGCCGGTTCAGGGCATGCGGCTGGCGGTGCCGACCACGATCGCGCTCGACGATCTCGACGCAGAGGTGGCCGCGACGTTCGAACGCGCCTTGAAGACGCTGTCCGATCACGGCGCGATCATCGAGCGCATCGAGATGGCGGAATTTCATGACATCGGGCCGATGAACGCCAAGGGCGGCTTTGCAGCCTCCGAAAGCTACGCCTGGCATCGCTATCTCATCACGGCGAAGGGCGACGTCTACGATCCCCGCGTCTCCGTGCGGATCATGCGCGGCGAGGCGCAGAGTGCGGCCGACTACATCGATCTCCTCAACGAGCGCCGCTCGCTGATCGCCCGCGTCAATGCGCGCATCGCGGCGTATGATGCGCTGGTGCTGCCGACCACCGCCAACACGCCGCCGAAGATCGCCGATCTCGCCGACGACAAGGCGTTCACCGCGCAGAACCTGCGCGCGCTGCGCAATTGCACCCTGATCAACATGATCGACGGCTGCGCCATCTCGCTGCCCGCGCATCGCGAGGGCGAAATTCCCGTCGGCCTGATGTTGGCCGGTGCGGGCGGCACCGACCGCCGTATCTTCGAGCTTGCTGCCGGCATGGAGGCTGTCATTCGTGTTTGACCTCACTTTCACCGTCGACGCCCAGGACAGCACCACGCCGCTGACGCTGGCGATCGAGCAGATGGTCATCGCCGGCTGGACCGGCCGCGATCCCGTCGCGCGCGACAAGCACATCAAAGAGCTGCAGGAGATGGGCATCGCCCCGCCGGCCTCGACGCCGATCTATTATCGCGGCGCGGCGCGGCGACTGACCCAGGAAGACAGCATCGAATGCACCGGCGGCGACTCGTCGGGTGAGGTCGAGTTCGTGCTGATCGGCTGGCAGGGCCGCATCTTCGTCGGCTGCGGCTCGGACCACACCGACCGCAAGGTCGAGGCCTACAACGTTACGGTGTCAAAGCAGATGTGCGACAAGCCGATCGCCTCCACGCTGTGGGAGCTGGAGGACGTCATCGGCCACTGGGACAAGATGATCCTGCGCTCCTATGCCACCATCAAGGGCGAACGCGTGCTCTATCAGGAGGGCACACTGGACGCGATGCTGCCGGTCAACGACCTGATCGCGCGCGGCTTCGAGGGCGGGAAGTTCCCCGACGGCTGCGCCATGTTCGGCGGCACGTTCGCGGCCAAGGGCGGCATCCGCCCGGCGGACCGCTTCGACTTCGAGCTGGAAGATCCCGTGCTGAAGCGGACGATCAGGCATGGGTACGACGTGGTGACGCTGCCGGTGCGGGGCTAGGTCCAGCCGGAAATCGGGTGGTCGTCGTCGCTACGATCTGCCAGACATTATCCGTCATTCCGGGCTCGCGACTGCGTGGCGCCCCGGAATGGCGGAAGGATGAATATCGTTATGGCAATCGCGAAACGTGCTCCCCCAATCGATGAAGCGATCAACCCCGCGGCCCATATTGACGCCCTCAATTGGCCCGAGATCACCGGCGAACTCGACTCTCAAGGCTGCGCCGTCCTGAAAGGCCTGTTGACGCCGGACCAATGCCGCGAGATTGCCGCGCTCTATCCCGACGACGCCAACTTCCGCAGCCGCATCGTCATGGGGCGCCACGGCTTTGGCCGCGGCGAATACAAGTATTTTTGCTACCCACTGCCCGATCGGATCGCGCAATTGCGCCCGGCGCTCTATAAGCATCTGCAAGGCGTCGCCAATCGCTGGAACGAAGCGATGGGGATCGACATCCGTTATCCCCAACAGCATGCAGCGTTTCTCGAGCGCTGCCACGATGCGGGCCAGGGCCGTCCGACGCCACTGCTGTTGCAATACGACGCGGGCGATTACAATTGCCTGCATCAGGACCTCTACGGCGAGCATGTGTTCCCGCTCCAGGTCGCGATCCTGCTCTCCGAGCCCGGCCGCGACTTCACCGGCGGCGAGTTCGTGCTGACCGAGCAGCGGCCGCGCATGCAGTCCCGCGCCGAGGTGGTTCCGCTGGCGCAGGGCGATGCGGTCGCGTTCGCTGTGCATCACCGCCCGGTGCAGGGGACACGCGGCAACTACCGCGTTAATCTGCGCCATGGCGTCAGCCGGATCAGGTCCGGCCGGCGCCATACGCTGGGTGTGATCTTTCACGATGCCAAATGAGTACTGCGATTGACGGCTGATCTGTTCGATAGCGTTGCCGAGGCGCAGCCGTCGCGCGAGGAGATCGCCGACGGCGCCGTGCTGCTGCGCGGCTTCGTCAAGCCGATCGAGACCGAACTGATCGCCGCCGTGCGCACGATCGTGGCGCAGTCGCCATTCCGCCGCATGACAACGCCCGGCGGTCATCTGATGTCGGTGGCGATGACCAATTGCGGCGAGCGCGGCTGGATCACCGATCACACCGGCTATCGCTACGATCCCATCGATCCGCGCACCGGCGCGCGATGGCCGGCGATGCCTCCGGTGCTCCGCGATCTCGCGCGCGGCGCAGCTGAGCAAGGCGGCTTCCAAAACTTCGCGCCCGATGCCTGCCTCGTCAACCGCTACGAGCCCGGCACGCGGCTGTCGCTGCATCAGGACAAGGACGAGCTGGATTATACGGCGCCGATCGTCTCGGTCTCGCTCGGCCTGCCCGCGGCCTTCCTGTTCGGCGGCATGGCGCGCAGCGACAAGCCGCGCCGCTTCCGCCTGGTGCATGGCGATGTCGTGGTCTGGGGCGGGGCCAGCAGGCTTGCCTATCACGGCGTCGCGCCGCTCGCCGATGGCGAGCATCCGCTGCTCGGGCGCAAGCGTATCAACCTGACGTTTCGCCGGACACGGTAGAAGCCCGTCATTCCAGGATGCGCCGTGAGGCGCAGGCCCGGAATCCATACTCCCGATCGTGGTTATGGAGTCTCAATGCGCAATTGCGCATCATGGTTCGCGCTGCGCGCGCTGCTGAACGCGTCAAGGCTTCGGCGGATGAATGAACGCCCACGGGCTGACTTCCGAATCCCTGGTCACCTCGACCGAGATCAGATACGGCCCGCCATGGGCCAACGCCTTCTCCATCGCCGCCTTGAACTGATCCGGTGCGGTGACACGCGCCGCCGCCACGCCGAAGGACTCCGCGAGCTTGACGAAATCGGGATTGACAAGGTCGGAGGCGACCACGCGGCCGTCGAAGCGCTCGCGTTGGTCGCGGCGGACGTTGCCATAGGCGTTGTTGTTGAACACCAGCGTCACCACGCCGATGTTGAACTGCACGGCGGTCGACAGCTCCTGCACGGCGAACATGAAGCCGCCGTCGCCGGTGATGGCGACCACCGGCTTGTCGGGATTGGCGACCTTGGCACCCAGCGCGGTCGGGAAGCCCGAGCCGAGCGTGCCCTGATAGCCCGAGGTGATGAAGGTACGCGGCTGGTAGACCGGAAAGCCGTACCAGGAGGCGAAGCCGACTTGCGACAATTCATCGGTCACGATCGCGTTCGGCGGCAGCACCTCGCGCAGGATGTCGAGATAGGCCATCTGCGGCTGGATGCGCTGGATCTCGGCTTGCGCGGTCGCGGTGGCCTTGCGGATGTCCTCCCGCCGGTTCCGGGTTCGCGCATAGCCGGCTTTTTTCACGGCTGCGACGAGATCGGCGGTGCCGTCACTGGCGTCGGCGACGATGGCGACATCGGCGACGAGGCGGCGCATCTCGACCGGATCGATGTCGATCCGAATGGATTTCAGTCCGCTCGGTTGATAGGGCCAGCGGAAGCCGGATGCCGGAAGCTCCGCGCGGGTGCCGATGGCGATCATCAGATCGGTTGTCGGCCACAGCTTGTAGGCGGCCGCCATGGTGAGCCCCAGCTCATGCGCATTGGAGACGATGCCGCGGCCGCTGCGGAAGGCGACGACGGGCGCGTCGATCGTCTCGGCGAGCTCGAGGATCTCCCCGCCCGCCTCGATCGCGCCGCTGCCGACGAAGATCATCGGCGCTTTGCTCGCCTTGATCAGCGTGGCGGCCTGCTTGACGAGATCCGGATCGGGCTGCGGCGCGGGCAGCGGCTCCAGCATCCGGGCAGCGGCGGTGTCCGCGCGCTGGGTGAAGACGTCCCAGGGCATCTCGACCGAGGCGGGGCCGCGCCGTCCGGACATCATCTCCTGGAAGGCGCGCGCCACGGTGGTCGGTGCGTTGCCGGGATATTCGATCCGGTCGGCCCATTTCACGTAGGTGCGCAGGGTCGCGAGCTGGTCCGGCATCTCGTGCAGATGGCCGCGGCCCTTGCCGAGGAATTGCGTCGGCACCTGGCCGGTGACGCACAGCACCGGCTCGTTGCAGCCGAACGCGGTGAGCAGCGCGGCGCTGGCGTTGAGCACGCCGGGACCGGGCACCACGCTGAACACGCCGGGCCTGCCGCTGGAGCGCGCGTAGCCGAATGCCATGTAGCCGCAGGCCTGTTCGTGCCGCGCGCCGATCACCTTGAGCTGGGCCTGGTGGAAGGCGTCGAACAGGCCGTAGACCTGCGCGCCGGGCAGGCCGAACACGGTGTCGACGCCGTGGGCGACCAGGCCGCTTACGATTGCTTCGCCGCCGGTGAGGGTGGTCATTGCATCATTTCCAATCTTGTTCAGGCTTCGTCGACGACGCCGTTGCGCAAGCTGCCGATGCCCTCGACCGCAATCTCGACGACGTCGCCGGGCTTCAGGTACCGCGGCGGATCGAACCGGGCACCGGCGCCGGTCGGCGTGCCCGTGACGATGATATCGCCCGGGACGAGCGTTGCGAAGGTGGAGATATAATTGATGAGGGTGCGGAACGGAAAGATCAGCCGACTGGTGCGATCGTCCTGCCTGAGTTCGCCGTTGACATGCGTGGTCAGCCTGACGTCGGCGATCTGGGATTCCCTGACGTAAGGGACGAGCCAGGGACCAAGGCTGCCGCTGGAATCGAAGTTCTTGCCCTGGGTGACGTTGAACTTGGCGTGGCGCAGCCAGTCGCGCACCGAGCCTTCGTTGCAGAGCGTGAGCGCAGCGATGTGGTCGAGCGCGCTGCTTTCGGGGATGTGCCGGCCCGACTTGCCGATCACCAGCACGATCTCGCCTTCATAGTCGAGCTGCGCGGAGGCGCGCGGACGCACCAGCGGCGTGTCGTGGCCGACGAAGGAGCGGGGCGAGCGCATGAACATGCTCGGATATTTCGGCGCCTCCTGACCGTCCTTGTATTCGGCGTTACGATCAGGGTAGTTGACACCGATGCAGATGATCTTCTCCGGTGCGGGCACCGGCGGCAGCCAGGTGATGTCGTCGAGCGCGTGGTCCGGCGTGCGACCGGCGGCTTCCTCGGCAAGACTGACGAGCTTGCCGGCTGCGATCACCTCGCGCAGCGTCGGATAGTCCTTGGCGTAGCGTGCGGAAAGGTCGACGATGCCACCCTGCAGGACGGCACCGTAGCCGATATCACCCTTGGCGGAATAGGTGGCGAGGCGAGGGAGCTTCATCAGTCGGCCACCAGCACGTCGGCCACGAATTTCGGCTCTCGCACTGCCTGCCCGCTAAACGGCGAGCCCTGCTCGAACCAGGAGCGCGGGGCGGGTGCGCCCCAGAGCGTCTGGCGGCGCGGATCGCGCAGCGACCAGCGCAGCGGCTCGTGGTCGTGATCGCCGGTGAAGTAATCGCTGGTGTAGAGCTCGAGGCGGTGTCCGTCGGGGTCGCGCACATAGAGGAAGAACGCGTTGGAGATGCCGTGACGTCCGGGGCCGCGCTCGATGTTCTTAACGAAGCCTTGCGAGGCCATGACGTCGCAGAGATGGATGATGTTCATCGCCGTCGGCGTCCAGTAGGCGAAATGGTGCAGGCGAGGGCCCTTGCCGTTGGTGATGGCGAAGTCGTGGACATTGCCCTTGCGATGCATCCAGGCGGCGGCAATGCGCCCGTTCGGTCCATCCTCCTCGGCGTATTCGGTGAGGCGGAAGCCGAGCCGGGCGTAGAAATCGACGGTGTCCTGCACCTCGGCGGCGAAGACGTTGAAATGATCGAGCCGTTGCGGGTGGCAGCCCCTGTAAAGATCATAGCGGCGCAGGAGATGCGGCCGGCGGTCCATCGACGCATAGAGCTCGATCTGGAAGCCGAAGGGATCGGTGAACTGCAGGGTGCGGCCCTGGAACGGCTGGTCGACAAAGGCGTAGGCGAGGCCGTTTTCGGACAGGAAGGCGGCAGCCTTGTCGAGATCTCCGTCGTTGCCGACCTTGAAGCCGAGCCGGGCGCATGCCGGCGCTGCCGCTTTCCGCAGGACCAGAGAGTGATGCTGATGCTCCTCGGCAGCGCGCAGGTATACCACCTTGTCGTCGGCGTCCTCGACATGCAGGCCGACGGTAGTCTCGTAGAAATCGCGGCTCAGCTTCAGATCGGTAACGTCGAGCACGACGTGACTGGAGCGGATGATGTTGAATGGCGGCTCGAAGACGTGTTGCGGTACGGGCATTGGCGTTTTCCCCCTCGGTCTCCCGTCATTCCGGGGCGGCTTGAAGAGCCGAACCCGGAATCCATTGCGCAGCAGAGTTGGTTGATGGTTGGATTCCGGGCTCGGACTTGGTCGCGCCCCGGAATGACACTGCCGCTAAATTCCCAGTTTCTGAATCTTGTGCGTGCCCCGCGCCAGCGAGACGTGCTTGGTTTCCATGTAGAAATCGAACGAATAGTCGCCGCCGTCGCGGCCGATGCCGCTGGCCTTCATGCCGCCGAACGGCGTCGGCAGATGGCGCACGTTTTCTGAGTTCAGCCAGATCATGCCGGCCTCGAGCGCATCCGCAACGCGCAGCGCGCGGCCGACATCGTTGGTCCAGACATAGCCGGTAAGGCCATAGCGGGTGTCGTTGGCGATCTCGATCGCATCAGCCTCGTCCTTGAACGGCAGCACGGTGAGGAACGGACCGAACACCTCTTCCTGCGCCACGCGCATCTTGCCATGCGCACCAGTCACCAGCGTCGGCTCGACATAATGTCCGCCGCCCGGGCCGTCATGGGCCTTGCCGCCGACCGCGATCACGGCGCCCTCCTGGCGTGCGACATCGAAATAGGAGCAGACTTTTGCCAGATGGCGTTCGTGGATCAGCGGCCCGATCTCGGTGGCGGGATCGAGGGGGTGGCCGACCTTCAGCGCCTTCACGCGCGCGGTCAGCTTCTCCGTGAACGTTTCGGCAATGCTGGCCTGCACCAGGAGGCGGCTCGATGACGTGCAGCGTTCGCCGTTGAGCGAGTAGATCATGAAGACGACGGCATCGAGGGCGCGGTCGAGATCGGCATCGTCGAACACGATCACGGGATTCTTGCCGCCAAGCTCGAAATGCACGCGCTTCAAGGTCGGCGCGCCCTGCACCATGATCGCCGAGCCCGTGGCGCTTTCGCCGACGAAGCCGATCGCCTTGATCGCGGGATGCTCGGTCAGGGCTTTGCCGGCCTCTTCGCCGAAGCCGTGGACGGTGTTGAGCACGCCGTCGGGCACGCCGGCTTCCTTGACCAGCTTGGCCAGAATGGACGCCGTCACCGGCGACCACTCCGCCGGCTTGTGCACGACCGTGCAGCCGGCCGCCAGCGCCGGGGCGATCTTCCAGGTCGAGAGCATGAACGGCGTGTTCCACGGCGTGATCACGCCGACCGGGCCGATCGGAACGCGCGTCGAGATGTTCCAGTGCTCGTCGCTCGGCGTGTTGAGGCCGTCGCGCGCCTCCGCGCATTTGTCGGCAAAGAAGCGGAAATTCTCGGCGGCGCGGACCGCAGCCTTGGCCATGAAGCGGTAGGCCTGGCCGGTGTCGATGCATTCGAGCACCGCGATGTCGTCGGCATTGTCCTCGATCGCGTCGGCGACGCGGTGCAGCAGCTTCTTCCGCATCGCCGGGCCCATGTCGCGCCAGGACTTGAAGGCGAGCGCCGCGGCCGTTGCGGCGCGGTCGATGTCCTCGGCGGTGCCGCGCGCGACGCTCGCAAGCGTGCTGCCATCGACCGGCGATTTCGTCTCGAAAGTTTCGCCGGAGATCGAGGCGACGGTCTTGCCGTCGATCATGTGACCGATGCCGTCAGCCCGCAGCTTCTTCAGCAGCGGTGCGACGCGGTCGCGATTGGCCTGGAACACATCGGCTTTCGGGCTCGGTTTATCCATGGGCAGCTTCCACTTTCAATGCATCGTGGATGTTGTTGCGCTTCCAGCTGGTGTCCTTGTCGTTGATCTGCATGTCGAACGACAGAGCGAACTTGCTGTCGGCAAAGACGGGATCGAGATGGCGGGACAGTGCCTGGAAGACGTGCTCGCCGGCTTTTTTGCGGGTGGGGAGGTCGCGGCCTTCGCCGATGCGCAGCACCATGTCGAGGAAACCATAGTCATTCCGCGCGTCGGCGATCGCATAGTGCTCGCAGCGAATGGCGCGGACGCGGATGCCGCCGAGCGGAAAGATGCCGGTCTCGACTGCCGCCTTGCGCACGACTTCGCAGACCAGCTTCATATCGAGGCGGCTGTCGAGATTGGCGGAATATTCGATCGTGAAATGCGGCATCGCGGTTTCACTCCCTGTGTCGTCTTGTTGCTTTACGCGAAGTAGCAGCTCACCGAGCCGTAGGCGCCATAATCGGCCTGAATTGTGTCGCCTCTGCGGGTCTCGATCGGGCGGATGAAGGAGCCGGCAAGCACGACCTGTCCGGGCTCGAGCGCAAGACCGAGCGGCGCGATCTTGTTGGCGAGCCAGGCGACGGCGGTCGCGGGATGATTGAGCACGCCGGCGGCGAGGCCGGTCTCCTCGAGCTGGCCGTTCTTGAAGCACAGCGCGCCGATCCAGCGCAGGTCTGCATCCAAAGGCCGGATCGGCCGCCCGCCGAGCACGATGCCGGCATTCGCCGCATTGTCGGCGATGGTGTCGAAGATCTTTCGCGTTGCCTTGGTTTGGGGATCGACGCGCTCAATTCGCGTGTCCAGAATCTCCAGCGCGGGAACCACGAAGTCGGTGGCGTTGAGCACGTCGAACAGCGTGCTATCAGGCCCTGCGAGCCGCTTGCTCATGACGAAGGCGAGCTCGGCCTCGACGCGCGTGGCGATGAACCGGTCGGTCGGAATGATCCCGCCATCGGCGAAGAACATGTCGTCGAGCAGCACGCCGGAATCCGGCTCGTCGATGTCAAGCGCGCTCTGCATCGCCTTCGAGGTCAGGCCGATCTTGTGGCCCTTGACGATGCGCCCCTCGGCGATCTTGACGTCGACCCAGGCCTTCTGAATCGCGTAGGCGTCGGCGATGGTGATGCCGGGGAAGTCCTGCGATAGCTGCCGGATCTGCAGGCGGGTTTTCTCCGCCTGGTGAAGACGCCTTGCGCAGGCTTGGATATCGTCGTTGGAAAGCGCCATTTGTGATCTTACAAATTGGGGTGCCGGAAATTGCTTAACATGTTAAGTGAATGCGTCCAACACAATTCCTGCTTGCTGCACTGCAAACATTTTGCGGTTTGAAAGGGCGTCATGGTGAAGAGACCGGCTGATCCAGCCAACGGAAGTGTGCCGGCCGCAGGACCTGTCTCAAGGCCTGTCTCAAGGCCTGCCGCAAGGCAGGTGCCGATGCGCGATTTCTCGCGCTCCCTGCCGATGTCGCTGCTGCGGGCACGCGAAGCCGTGATGCGGCAGTTTCGCCCCGCGCTGCGCGAACACGGCTTGACCGAGCAGCAATGGCGCATCCTGCGCGCGCTGGCGGCGATCGACGCGGTCGAGGTCACGGAACTGGCGCGCACCGCGTTCCTGCTCGGGCCGAGCCTGTCACGCATCCTGCGCGATCTCGAGGCGCGCAATCTGATCGAGCGCAAGACGGCCAAGGCGGACCAGCGCCGCAGCATGGTCTCGATCTCCAAAGAGGGCGTGAAGCTGATGGCCTCGGTGGCGCCGAACTCGGAGGCGATCTATGCCGAGATCACGCGACGCTTCGGCGCACGCAAGCTCGCCGAATTGCAGGAGATGCTCGGCGCGCTCGAACTGTGTCTTGCAGAGCTTGGCGGCGCGGACGATACAATCGCGGAGGGATGAACCCAGATATGCGTGCGTGCGTGGCGAGAGCCATGGACATTCACGGTTTTTTTCGCTCAAAGTGCGGCCCGACCCGATCCGCGGCGAGTGAGAGCAACAGGGAAGGAAAGAGAACGTGGCGAACAAAGTCAAAGAGATCTGGAAGTCGGGCAAGGCCGTGGTCAACGCGTGGCTGGCTATTCCCTCGGGCTTCTCGGCCGAGATGATCGCGCAATGCGGCTTCGACAGCGTCACCGTCGACATGCAGCATGGCGTGCAGGATTATCTCTCGATGGTGCAGTGCTTCCAGGCGATGGACAAGCATCCGGTCACGCCCATGGTCCGCGTGCCCTGGAACGAGCCCGGCATCATCGGTAAGGTGCTGGACGGCGGCGCCTATGGCGTGATCTGCCCAATGGTCAACACGGCGCAGGAAGCCAGGAACCTCGTTTCCTATTCGAAATATCCGCCGCAGGGCGTCCGCTCCAACGGCCCGATCCGCGCCGGCATGTACGGCACCGCGGGCTCCTACCAGAAGACCGCGAATACCGACACCATCCTGCTGCCGATGATGGAGACCAAGACCGCGGTCGAGAACATGGAAGCGATCCTCGATGTCGAGGGCATCGACGGCGTCTATATCGGACCGTCCGATCTCGGCTTCTCCTACGGCCTCGAGCCCAAGCTCGACCGCAGCGAGCCCGAGATCCTCGCGATCTACGAGAAGATCATCAAGGAATGCGGCAAGCGCGGTCTCAACCCGGGCATCCATTGCAGCGGCGCCGAAGGTGCTGCGCGTGCCATCAACATGGGCTTCAAGCTGGTGACGCTCTCGAACGAGGTCGGCCTGATGACCACCTATGCCAAGATGCAGGTCAATGCCACCCGCAAGGATTCGGGCGGCAAGGCCTGATGCTCTCTCTGTGTCCCGGACGCGATCCTGCGCGTAGTGCTGCTTCGCAGAGCCGGGACCCAGAAGCCAGCGACGTACATGACGTGACAACCGGGCCCCGGCTCAGCAGCGCATCGTTTCACGCTGCGCTGCGTCCGGGGAACGATACTTGAAGACCCAAGGAGACTGCCATGACCATCAGCCCCGTCATCCGCTTGCATCCCGATGATGGCGTGCTGATCGCGCGCGCCAGCCTGCCGCCGGGAACGCTCGTCGCAGACGGCGTGACCACGGTCGAGCGCATCCCCTCAGGCCACAAGGTTGCGATCAAGCCGATCGCAATGGGCGAGCCTGTCATCCGTTACGGCCAGATCATCGGCTTTGCGACCCAGGCCATCGCACCGGGTCAGCACGTGCACGTGCAGAACATCGGCATGGGCGATTTCGCCAAGGACTATGCCTATTGCGCCGACGTCAAGCCGACGCCGAATTTCGACCTGCCCGCGACCTTCGAGGGCATCCGCCGCCCGGACGGCCGCGTCGCGACGCGCAACTATATCGGCATCCTCACCTCGGTGAACTGCAGCGCGCATGTCGCAAGCCTCGTCGCCGACGTGTTCAAGAAGAACCCTTTCACCGGCGACAATCCGCTGGCCGATTTTCCCAATGTCGACGGCGTGGTCGCGCTGACCCACAAGACCGGCTGCGGCATGACCCAGAACGAGCCGCTGGCGCTGCTCCGCCGCACGCTCGGCGGTTATGCGCGGCATGTGAACTTCTCGCATGTGATCGTGCTTGGCCTCGGCTGCGAGGTGAACCAGATCGGCGGGCTGATGGAGGAGCAGAAGCTCGCAGGACGCCTGCGCGCGATGGACATCCAGGAGGTCGGCGGCACTCGCAAGACGGTGGAGGCCGGCATCGCCTTCGTGCGCGAGGCGCTCGCGGATTCCAACAAGGTCACACGGGAGTCCGTGCCTGTGAGCGAACTCACCGTCGCCCTGCAATGCGGCGGCTCCGACGGCTATTCCGGCGTGTCGGCCAATCCTGCGCTCGGCGCCGCCAGCGATCTCATCGTGCGCCACGGCGGCACCGTGATCCTGTCGGAAACGCCGGAGACCTACGGCGCCGAGCATCTCTTGACGCGCCGCGCGGTCAGCCGCGAGGTCGGCGAGAAGCTGGTCGACCTGATGCGCTGGTGGGACGAATACACGACGCGCGAAGGCGCCGAGATGAACGCCAATCCGAGCCCCGGCAACAAGGCCGGCGGCCTCACCACCATTCTGGAGAAGTCGCTCGGCGCGATGGCGAAGGCCGGCACGACCAACCTCGTCGAGGTATTGCGTTACGCCGAGCCCGTCACCAAGAAGGGTTTCGTCTTCATGGACACGCCCGGCTACGATCCGGTCGCGGCGACCGGGCAGGTCGCAGGGGGCGCCAACCTCGTCTGCTTCACCACGGGTCGCGGCAGCGTGTTCGGCTGCAAGCCGGCCCCCTCGATCAAGCTCGCCACCAACACGCCCATGTACAAGCGCATGGAAGACGACATGGACGTCAATTGCGGCACCATTCTCGAAGGCGAGGAGAGCGTCGAGCAGTGCGGCCAGCGCATCTTCGAACTCATCCTCAAGACCGCCTCGGGGCAGCCGACCAAGAGCGAGAGCTTCGATTTCGGCGGCGCCGAGTTCGCACCCTGGGTGCTCGGCGCGACCATGTGATCGCGTACGGCCCGACGCGGAATTTGCCGGACGGGCAAGGCGCCTAAGTAATCTTACGTAGGTGTCAGATCGCCGCGCGGGTTCCCGCGGTCACCGATGATTAAGACTTCTTGCCGTATTCCGATAGCGATGCGGGCGGTCCCTCGTGGGCGCTGGCTTTCGTGAGGATCCGTCAACGATGACGCGTGCGATACGGCCCACCGGCGTGGAAAATCTCCTCGGCGAGGAGGAGCTGATCGTGTCGAAGACCGATCTCAAGGGCCGCATCACCTACGCCAACGACGTCTTCATGCGCATGGCGAAATACCCATGGAAGCAGCTGATGGGCGCGCCGCACAGTCTGATCCGCCATCCAGACATGCCGCGCTGCGTCTTCAAGCTGCTGTGGGACACGCTACAGACCAAGCAGGAAATCTTCGCCTACGTCGTCAATCTCGCGGGGGACGGCAGCCATTATTGGGTGTTCGCCCACGTCACCCCGACGCTCGACGATCGCGGCAACATCACGGGCTATCACTCCAATCGCCGCAAACCCGATCCGGCGCCGGTCGAGAAAATCAAGCCGATCTACAAGGCGCTCTGCGCGGAAGAGGCGCGGCATGCCAATGCCAAGGACGGCATGCGTGCGGGCTTCGACATGATGGTCGGTTTGCTCAAGCAAAACGGTGTCGGCTACGATGAATTTGTGCTCTCTCTCTAAGGCGCAGGCGGCGACCGCCGGCGCGTGTTTTCTCGCCGCCGCCGCGTTCGTCCTCTCGCTGCTCGGCTGGACCGGCATCGTCAGTACCGCGACGCTCGGCGCCGCGATCCTGCTGCTCGGCTATGCGCTCTGGTGCCAGCATCGCACGGCGATGGCCGTCGATGAGGTGGCCGAGGTCTGCCGCAAGGCGGCGCGTGGCGATCTCGAAGCGCGGATCCTGAGCGAGCGACAGGCCGGGCGGATCGGCGCCATCCAGAAATCGGTCAACGACATGCTCGACATCGCCGACGCCTTCGTCCGCGAGGCTTCGGCGTCGATGGACTATGCCAGCCGCGGCAAGTATTTCCGCAAGATCCTCGCGCGCGGATTGCCCGGCTCGTTCCGCCGCTCGGCAACCGTCATCAATGCGGGCACGGACAGCCTCGGCCGCCGCGTGGTCGAGATCGCCGGCCTCGCAAAGCAGTTCGGCACGCATCTCGACGACGTCGCAGGCAGCCTGATGAGCGCCGCGACCGACCTCGAATCCGACGCCGGCCAGATGGCGACCGCGGCGGAGACGACGAACCGGCAGACTTCCAGCATGCGCCATGCGTCCGATCAAGCCTCGAGCAACGTTGCGACGGTGGCGAGCGCGGCGGAACAGCTCGCATCCTCGATCACGGAGATCAGCCGCCAGGTGGCCGGCTCGACCACGAGCACCGGGCGTGCCGTCGACGAAGCCAATCGTGCCGGCAGCGAGATTCGCAGCCTCGCGGAGGCCGCGATGCGGATCGGCGACGTCGTCAAGCTGATCAGCGAAATCGCCTCGCAGACCAACCTGCTGGCGCTCAACGCCACGATCGAGGCGGCGCGGGCGGGTGAGGCCGGCCGCGGCTTTGCCGTGGTGGCGTCCGAGGTCAAGAGCCTCGCCAATCAGACCGCGAAGGCGACCGAGGAGATCAGCGCCAAGGTCAGCGAGATGCAGCAATCGACCAGCAACTCGGTCGCGGCCGTCGAGGCCATCGCGCAGACCATCGCGGAGATCGACGGCATCACGGCAAGCATTGCGGCCTCGATCGAGCAGCAGGGTTCCGCGACACGCGAGATCGCGCGCAGCGTCCAGGAAGCCTCCGCCGGCACCTCGCAGGTGTCCTCCAACGTGTCAGGCATCAGTGAGGCCGCCGCCGACACCGGCCGCGTCGCTGCCCGCGTCAACAGCGCCTCCGAACGCGTCCACGGCGAAGTCGAGACGCTTCGCCGCGAGGTGACGCAGTTCCTGCAGCGGCTGACCTCGGCGGCCTAGGGCTCTCGCCGGCAGGACGATGCCTCCTTTCCCTCTCCCGCAAAGGAAGAAGGAAGAAGACGGTCAACCCGCACTTTACCTAGGCACTCTCTGCCCGTTGTTAGTGCTTGATCGCGCTGACATCAGGTGTTCTGCTCAAAAAAGCTGCTGGAGCATTGCACCCCGTGTCGATCTACGTCGCATTACACCACGTCACCCACTACAAATACGACCGACCGATCGATCTCGGCCCGCAGACCATCCGCCTGCGCCCGGCGCCGCATACGCGGACGCCGATCCTGAGTTATTCGCTCAAGGTCACGCCATCCAATCATTTCGTGAACTGGCAGCAGGACCCGCAAGGCAACTGGCTCGCCCGCTACGTCTTTCCGGAGAAGACGACCGAGCTGAAATTCGAGGTCGACTTCACGGCGCAGATGACCACGGTCAATCCGTTCGACTTCTTCGTCGAGCCTTACGCCGACAGCTTTCCGTTCGACTATCCGAAGGATCTGAAAACGGAGCTGGCGCCTTATCTGGAGACCATCAAGCCCGATCCTGCCTTCGCAAAGTATCTCGCCTCGATCCCGCGCGAAGCCCCGAACACGGTCAATTTCCTGGTCGATCTCAACAGGCAGTTGCAGCAGAAGATCAGCTACGTCATCCGCATGGAGCCGGGCGTGCAGACGCCGGAGGAGACGCTCACCTCCGCGGCCGGCTCGTGCCGCGACTCCGCGTGGCTCCTGATCCAGACCTTCCGTCATCTCGGTCTCGCCGCGCGCTTCGTCTCCGGCTATCTGATCCAGATCCGTCCCGACATCGATCCGATCGAGGGGCCGCCCGAGGTCGAGAACGATTTCACCGATCTGCATGCCTGGGCCGAGGTCTACCTGCCGGGCGCGGGCTGGATTGGGTTCGACGCGACCTCCGGCATGCTCGCGGGGGAGGGACACATCCCGGTTGCCGCCACGCCGCATTATCGCTCCGCCGCGCCGATCTCCGGCGGTGCCGGCTTTGCCGAGGTCGAGTTCGATTTCGACATGAGCGTCAAGCGCATCCGCGAGGCGCCGCGCATCACCAAGCCGTTTTCGGATGATTCCTGGACGCGGCTCAACGATCTCGGTGAGCTGGTGGATGGCGATCTCGCCGCGCAGGACGTGCGGCTCACCATGGGCGGTGAACCCACCTTCGTCTCGGTCGACGATCTCGAAGCTGCCGAATGGAATACCGAGGCCGTCGGTCCCACCAAGCGCGCGCTCGCCGACGATCTGATCCGCCGTCTGCGCACACGCTTCGGAGCGGGTGGGCTACTGCACTACGGTCAGGGCAAATGGTATCCGGGCGAGAGCCTGCCGCGCTGGGCCTTCGGCCTTTATTGGCGCAAGGACGGCGTGCCGGTCTGGAAGAACGCAGACCTCATCGCCAGCATCGAGAATCCACGGCGCGCCCAGGTCGAGGACGCCGAGGATTTCATGGAGGGCACGGCGGCCCGGCTCGGGCTCGATCCCGGCTACATCATTCCGGCCTATGAGGACACCGCCTATTGGCTGCTGAAGGAGGCCGAGCTTCCTCTCAACGTCGATCCCTCCGATTCCAAATTGTCCAATCCGGAGGAACGCGCGCGCATGGCGCGGGTGTTCGATCAGGGCCTCCGCGCGCCGCGCGGCTTCGTGCTGCCGGTGCAGCGCTGGAACGCGCCGCCACGCTGGCGCAGCGAACGCTGGCAACTCCGGCGCAACCATCTGTTCCTGGTGCCGGGCGATTCCCCGCTCGGCCTGCGCTTGCCGATCAATTCGCTCGGCTACGTTCCGCCGAGCGAATATCCCTACATCGTCGAGCAGGATCCGATGGAGGCGCGCGGCAAGCTGCCGGTGTTCACGCTGCCGGAGCGCCCGAAGGCACCGCCGCGCGTCGCGTCCGAGAAGCTCAACACGACCGTCCCCGTCCGCACTGCGCTGTCGATCGAGGTCCGCGATGGCGTGATCTGCGCCTTCATGCCGCCGGTCGAGCGTATCGAGGATTATCTCGAGATGATCGCGGCGGTCGAGGCCACGGCCGAGGAGATGCAGCTCCAGGTCCATGTCGAGGGCTATGCGCCGCCGTTCGATCCGCGCATCGAGGTCATCAAGGTCACGCCGGATCCCGGCGTCCTCGAGATCAACATCCAGCCGGCGTCAAGCTGGCGCGAGGCGGTCGAGATCACCACCGGCCTCTATGAGGATGCCGGCAAGGTGCGGCTCGGCGCCAACCGCTTCCTGGTCGACGGCCGCCACACCGGCACCGGTGGCGGCAATCACGTCGTGATCGGCGGCTCGAGCCCGCAGGACTCGCCGTTCCTGCGCCGGCCCGATCTGCTCAAGAGCCTCGTGCTGTACTGGCAGCGGCATCCGTCGCTGTCCTATTTCTTCTCCGGCCTGTTCATCGGTCCGACCAGCCAGGCGCCGCGCCTCGACGAGGCCCGGCACGACAGCATGTACGAGCTCGAGATCGCGCTCTCGCACGTGCCGCCGCCGGGCTACCAGGTGCCGCTGTGGCTGGTTGACCGGCTGTTCCGGCATTTGCTCGTCGACATCACCGGCAACACTCACCGCGCCGAGATCTGCATCGACAAGCTCTATTCGCCGGATGGTCCCACCGGCCGCCTTGGCCTGGTCGAATTCCGCGCGCTCGAAATGCCGCCGGATCCGCGCATGTCGCTGGCGCAGCAGCTCCTGATCCGCGCGCTGATCGCAAAATTCTGGCGCGAGCCTCAGCAGGGCAAGTTCGTGCGCTGGGGCACCGCGCTGCACGACCGCTTCATGCTGCCGCATTTCATCTGGGAAGATTTTCAGGACGTGCTCTCGGAGCTCAAGAGCTCCGGCTATCCGTTCGAGCCGGAATGGTATCTGGCCCAGCTTGAATTCCGCTTTCCCGCCTTCGGCCGTGTCCATCAGGGCGGCGTGACGCTCGAATTGCGCCAGGCGCTGGAGCCTTGGCACGTGCTCGGCGAGGAGGGCTCGGCCGGCGGCACCGTGCGTTATGTCGATAGCTCGGTCGAGCGGCTCCAGGTCAAGGCGGAAGGCTTCGTCGAGGGCCGTCACATCGTCACCTGCAACGGCCGCCGCCTGCCGATGACCTCGACCGGCCGCTCCGCCGAGGCCGTGGCCGGGGTCCGCTTCAAGGCCTGGCAGCCGGCCTCCGGCCTGCACCCGACCATTCCGGTGCACGCGCCCCTGACCTTTGATCTCATCGATACCTGGAACGGCCGCTCGCTCGGCGGCTGCGTCTACCACGTCGCCCATCCCGGCGGGCGCAACTACGACACCAAGCCGGTCAACACCTATGAGGCCGAGGCGCGGCGGCTGGCGCGCTTCCAGGACCACGGCCACACGCCGGGGCCAATGCAGCCGCCGCCCGAGGAACGCACAAATGAGTTTCCGCTGACCCTCGACTTGCGGACCCCGCTCCTGCAATGAGTATGATGGTGGGGCAGGGAGAGGCGCATGGGCGAGGGCGCAGCCGAACAGGACAAGGCGAGTAAGGCGCAAAGCCAGCGTGAGGGCCAGCGCCGGCTCGCGCAATGGGTTCGCGACTATCGCCGCCTGCCCGGCATTCCTGACGAATTCCTGGCCGCCGACGGCGTCCCGCGACCGGTCTGGAACCGCTTCTTCGAGGCCTTCGGTGCGCTTGCGACCGATGAGGTCGAGCGGCGCTTCGGCATGGCCGACCGCCACCTCCGCGAGGCCGGCGTCACCTACCGCGCGCCCGGCGACAGCGCCGACCGACCGTGGTCGCTCAGTCATCTGCCGCTCCTGATCGACGAGGCCGACTGGAAGCAGCTCTGCGCCGGCATTACCCAGCGCGCCGAGCTGCTCGAGCGCGTGCTGCGCGACATCTACGGCGAGGGACGGCTGGTCGCCGAAGGCGCGCTGCCTGCGGGCGCGATCGCCGGCAGCCCCGAATATCTCCGTCCCGTCTGTGGCGTGCCGCCGCCGGGCGGGCGCTACCTCTCGCTCTATGCCGCGGATGTCGGGCGCGGGCCCGACGGCCGCTGGTGGGTGCTCGGCGACCGCACGCAGGCGCCGTCGGGCGCGGGCTATGCGCTGGAAAACCGCCTGGTGCTGTCGCGCGCCTTCTCCGACCTCTACAAGTCGATGAACGTGCCGCGCGTCGCGCCGTTCTTCGAGGCGTTCCGCGACAGTCTTCGCGCCCGCGCCGATCGCGACGAGCCGCGGATCGGCGTGCTCACGCCGGGCAGTTTCAGCGAGACCTATTTCGAGCACGCGACGCTGGCGCGCTATCTCGGCTTCCTGCTGGTCGAGGGCGACGATCTGGCGGTCAGCGACAATCGCATCCACATCCGCACGGTCGCGGGGCTGAAGCGGCTCGACGTACTGCTGCGCCGGGTCGATTCCAATTCGCTCGATCCGCTCGAGCTCGATGCCTCCTCCCACCTCGGCGTGCCCGGCCTGATCGACGTGCTGCGCAAGGACGGTGTCGTCGTCGCCAACATGCCGGGCTCGGGCGTGCTGGAGGCGCGGGCGCTGCTCGGCTTCCTGCCGGCGCTCAGCCGCCGCCTGCTTGGCGAAGAGCTGAAGATGCCGCACATCGCGACCTGGTGGTGCGGTCAGAAATCCGCGCGTGACGAGGTGTTGTCGCGGCTCGACGAGGTCGCGATCGAAGGCGCCTACCGGCGCGGCGTGACCGGCTTCGACAGCAACGGCCCGGTGCTTGCCAGCGAGCTCGACGCCGCCGGGCGTCAGCGCCTGATCGATGCCATCAGCGCGCGCGGCATGGATTATGTCGGCCAGGAGGTGGTGCGTCTCTCCACCATGCCGGTGTGGGAGCACGGGCAGCTCACGCCACGTCCCTTCGTGCTGCGCGTGTTTGCCGCCGCGACGCCGGACGGCTGGGCCATCATGCCCGGCGGCTTCTGCCGGATCGCCGAGCAGCCGGATGCGCGCGCCGTGTCGATGGGCGACGGCGCACGCGCCGCCGATGTCTGGGTGGTCTCGGAGAAGAAGGTCTCGACCGCGTCGCTGCTGCCGGCGACCGACAAGGTGCGGATCCGCCGCATCGCCGGCGTTCTGCCGAGCCGTGCCGCCGACAATCTGTTCTGGCTCGGCCGCTATCTCGAGCGCGCCGAGGCGACGCTGCGGCTGGTGCGGGCGGTGGGCTCGCCAAGCGGCCCGAACAAGGGCACCGCGGCCTCACTGCAATCGGCCGAACGAATCCAGCGCCTGCTCGTGGCCTGGGGCGCGATCTCGCAAGCCTCCCGCGCGACACCCGGGCGCATTGCCGCCGAGGCGTTGCAGAGCACGGAGCAGCCGGGCTCGGCGTTGTCGCTGGTGCGTGCGGCTCAGCGCACGGCGACCTCCTTGCGCGAGCGGCTGTCGCCCGATGCCTGGCAGGTCATCACCGAAATGGCCGACCGGCTCTCCTACGAGGTCGAAGACGACGACAGCGTGCTGAGTGTGGCCGAGCTGACCTTGCAGGAGCTTGCGAGCTTCGCGGGTCTTGCGCAGGAAAACATGAATCGCGCTGCCGGCTGGCGTTTCCTCGATGTCGGCCGCCGCGCCGAGCGCGCCATCAACACGACGCGCTTCGCCCGGCAGTTCGCCTATGACGAGGCCGGGGACGAGGATCTCGACATCCTGCTGACGCTGGTGGATTCCCAAATCACCTATCGCTCGCGCTATCTGCTGGCGCCGATCCTGGCCCCGGTGCGCGACCTCGCGGTGCTCGATCCCTACAATCCGCGCTCGGTGGCATTCCAGGTGACGACGCTGAACGAGCATATCGCAGCATTGCCCAGCCTGAAGGAGCATGGCCTGATCGAGCGGCCGCAGCGGCTTGCGCTGGCGGTTCGGGCGATGCTGACCACCGCCGAAGCCGAGACACTCGAAGTCAGGACCCTGTTCGCGCTGGAGCAGGATCTGCTCAGCCTCGCCGACGCGATCGGGCTGCATTACTTCCCGCACGGAACCAATGCCAGCCGGCCGGAAAAGCTGACGGGGCTGGCGTGATCTACGACATCAGGCACGTCACCACCTACGAGTACGAGAATGCCGTCAGCTTCGCCCGCTGCACGCTGCGGCTGGAGCCGCGGAGCGGCGGCGGCCAGGAACTGATCTCGCACAAGGTCGAGATCCGTCCGAGGCCCTCCGAGCGCAACGTCCGCCGCGACTTCTTCGGCACGCTGACGGAGAGCATCGTGATCGAGGCCGCGCATCGCAATTTGCGCATCGACTCGCGTTCGCGTGTCTCGGTGTCGCGTAAGCCGCAGGCGCGCGACGCCGTCAGCCCGTCCTGGGAGAGCATCCGCGACATCGCCTTCGAGGCCACCAGCCTCGGGCCGTCCTCGCCGGTCGGTTATGTCTTCGCGAGTCCACTCGTGCCGATGCTGCGTCCCGTCAGCGCCTATGCGGCGACGAGCTTCGCACCGGGCGCGGGCGTCCTCGAGGGTGCGGTCGATCTCATGCATCGCATCCACACCGAGTTTCGCTATGATCCCAAGGCCACGGTGATCTCGACGCCGCTGGACGAGGTTTTCGACAAGCGACACGGCGTCTGCCAGGACTTTGCCCATGTGATGATCGCAGGGCTGCGCGGGCTGGGCCTGCCGGCGGCCTATGTCAGCGGATATCTGCGCACGATTCCGCCGGCCGGCCAGCCGCGCCTGCAAGGCGCCGATGCCACGCATGCCTGGGTGTCGCTGTGGTGCGGGGCGGAGCTTGGCTGGGTCGATTTCGATCCGACCAACGATCTCTTGATCGCCAACGACCATATCGTGCTTGCGGTCGGGCGAGACTTCTCCGACGTCTCGCCGGTCGACGGCATCATCGTCGGCTCGCCGAAGCAGAAGCTCGGCGTCGCCGTCGACGTGCTGTTGTTGGAGTAGGGCGTGTCCTCATAAGCGCCGGGCTTGCCAGCGCACAGCGGAAGTCTGTCATCTCGAATGGGGTCGGCGGCTTGTGACCCCTGGCGGGAATGCCGTCGTGCGGTGGATGCGGCGTCCGTGAGGGAGTGACGCCGCTCCTACAAACACGCGGCACAAGGTGCACATGGACTAGCACGTTTATACGAGTGCGCCGGCTGAACACGATTTGATATGGTCCCTGAGCCGACGGCGTACAGAGTGGTTGTCCGCATGCCTACTTTGTCACCGTTTGCAGGACCGCCGCCACCCACCCCCCAGCCCCCGTGGCGGCGGTCTGTCTTGCTGACTTTTGACGGCCCAGAGCGTCCGGCGGCGCTCGCCGGTCACCGCACCATGGTCTCGCGATCCCAGGCCTGATAGTCGGGCGAGCCTTCGATGCGGATCGGACCATCGTAGCCGTACTCCACCATGTGCACGGTCACATAGTCTTCTCCGAAAAACACCACGCCATAGGATTGCGGCAGGTCGGACGCGCTCAGCAGCTTGGTCTCCGAGAACAGGGGATAGCTTGCATGATTGGTGCCGCGCAGCGACGAGACGGGCACGCCAGCGACCGAACCGGCCAGCGGCAGATGACAATGCCCGAAGAAGACGTGACGGATCTTCGACCGGTTGCGGCCGACGAGACGCCGGAACGGTGCGTCGTCGAGCAGGCGGATCTGGTCGAGCGGCGCCAGATGCACCGGCATCGGGTTGTGATGCATGAACAGCAGGAATGGCCCGCCATGCTCGGCAAGCCGTGCCTCGAGCCAGCCGAGGCGCTCGTCGCAATAGCGGCCGGCATGCGTGTCCGGATGAGCGGTGTCGAGGAACAGGCAGCGACCGGCGACGGTGTCGTGGATGCCCTGGACGAAGCCGTTGTCGTCGGCGAGGTCGGGGAAGACGCTCAGGAAGGCAGCGCGCCGGTCATGGTTGCCGATGCACAGCCGGACCGGCAGCGGATATTCGTCGAGCTGTTGCTTCAGCCAGTGATAGTCGGCGGCATCGCCCCAATCCGAGAGATCACCGGTGATCACCATCAACTCGGCGTCGTGGTGATCCTTCAGGGCATGCGCCAGCGCCCGTTCGAAATTGGCGCGCGGATCGCGCCCGCCGATGGTTGCGCCGGGCGCCGTCAGGTGAATGTCGCTCAAGTGAATCAGCTTCATCGTTCTTTCCCGTTCCTGCGGCACGGGGCGCCGGTGGCGCCCCGTGATTGGCAGGCGTTGTGGGCTCAGCGCGCGGCGCCGGTGGCGCCCCGTGATTGGCAGGCGTTGTGGGCTCAGCGCGCGGCGCCGGTGGTCTTCGGCAGCAGCTTCTGCACATCCGCGGTCATGTCGGCGAGGACGGCCTCGGGCTCCCTGGCGCGGGCGCCCGAGACGATCGAATTGAGGTGATCCTTGATCACGTCGGTGATCTTCAGGCCGTTGTCGCCGGGGAAGGCGTACCATTTGGTGAGCAGCGGGAGCTGGCCGACCGCGGTGTAGTTGTTGGGGTTCTTGACGTAGAAGTCCTTCAGATAGACCTCGTTGGCGACCTTGTTGGGCGGCATGTAGCCGGTGGTCTCCGCCATGATCGCGGCGCCCTTGGCGCCGGTCCAAAACTTCACCGCTTCCCAGGCGGCGTCGCGCTTGGCCTTGTCCTTGGCGAGGATCAGCACGACATTGCCGCCGGCCGGCAGCCTGCCGTTCGGGGAAGCCACGTCCGGGAACGGGATCGTCTTCAACGCGAACTTGCCGCCCGTCATCTGGGTGACCTTGTTGAGGTCGGAAGTCGAGGTGATGTGAAAGCCGGTCTTGCCGGCCGCGAACGCCGCGCGCATCGACGGCTGGTCGAGATTGGGCATGCCGCCCTCGTTGACGAGCCGCGCTATCGTGTTGATGGCGAACTTGCCTTCCGGCCCGTCGAAGGCGACCTTGGTCTCGTCGGCATTGAGCATGGTGCCGCCGCGCGCGAAGACCGGGGCTTGCCACAGCCAGTTGCCGGTGATGTCCCAGGCATAGGTGACGCCGTTGGTGTCGTTGCCGAGCGCCTTGATCTTCCTGGCGAGCGCGATCAGTTCGTCCCAGCTCTTGGGCAGATTGTCCACGTCGCCGCCGGCCTGCTTCACGAGGTCGAGATTGACGTAGACGATCGGCAGGGAGATCGCGAACGGAAGGGCGTAGACCTTGCCGCCGGCGGTGCCGATGTCATACATCGCCTGGTGGAAGCCCTGCTTGTCGAAATCCTTTTCGGCGGCGATGTAGCCGCCGAGCTCGGCCGGGATGTTCTTGTCGACCAGCACGCGGATGCGGTTCAGGCCCTGGAAGGACACGTCGGGCATCTGATTGGTGACGGCCTCGCGCAGCACCTTCTGGGTGGCGTCCTCGTAGGATTCGTAAGGCGCGCGCATGGTGACCTTGATCTCCGGGTGCACCTTGGCGAACTCCTCGGCGATGCGCTTGTGGGTCTCGGTGAACAGCTCCGGATAGGGATACTGCATCACGATCTCGGTCTTGGTCTGCGCGAGCGCAGAGCCGGCCGCGAGCGACAGAGCCGCCGCGGCGATGATCGACTTCAGCATGGATAGTCTCCTGTTTGAGGTGGTTTCGGTTACTTGATCCCGGTGAGGGTGATGCCCTCGATGAAGCGGCGCTGGGCAAAGAGGAAAGCGATCACGAGCGGGGCAATGATCACCATCGCCGCGGCCATCAGCGGTCCGTAGCTGGTGCCGGCCTCGTTGTTGCGGAAATGGGCGACCGCAAGCGGCGGCGTGCGCAATTGCTCGCTGTTGAGCACGATCAGCGGCCAGAAATAGTCGTTCCAGTGCGCAACCACGGAGAAGATGCCGAATGCGGTGACGGCCGGGATCGCGGCCGGCAGCATCACCTGCCAGACGATGCCGAATTCGGAGATGCCGTCCATGCGCGCGGCATCGACGAGATCGTCCGGCACGGTCTTGAAGAACTGGCGCATCAGGAAGATGCCGAACACCGAGATCGTGAAGGGCAGGACGAGCGCGGCATAGCTGTCGAGCAGACCGGCCTCGTGCAGCAGCAAGAAGACGGGGATCGCGGTCGCCTGCGGCGGGATCAGGATCCCGAACAGCACCAGCGCAAACAGCGTCTCGCGGCCGAGGAAACGGAGTTTTGCGAGTGCGTAGGCCGCCGGCAGCGCCACCATCACCTGCAGCACGAAGATCGAGACCGTGACGATCACGCCGTTGAGCAGGAAGCGCAGCAGATTGGCCTTGGCGAACGCTTCGCGCAAATTGTCCCGCAGCGCGAACTGGTGCGGGATCAGGTGCAGCTCGCTGGAGAAGATCTCGGTCTGCGGCTTCGACGCGGTCGAGATCATCCAGATGAAAGGCGCGAGCATGACCGCGGCGCCTGCGATCAGCAGGAAATGGCGAAGGATCGCCCGGACCGGGATGGGATGCGCGTTGTTCATGTGTAATGCACGCCGCGATCGGCGAGCCTCGACTTAATCAGCGTGAGGGCGAGAACGAAGACCAGGAAGACGACCGTGATCGCGGCGGCGTAGCCGGAACGGAAGAACTCGAAGCCTTCCGTGTACATGGTGTGGATCAGCACCTCGGTGGATTTCGACGGGCCGCCCTTGGTCAGCACGTGCACAGTGTCGAACACCTGGAAGGAGCGGATGCCGGAGATGACGACGACGAAGGTCGTGACCGGCCCGAGCATCGGCCATGTCACGAGGCGGAAGCGAGCCCAGCCGCTCGACGCGCCGTCGATTTCGGCGGCTTCGTAGAGCTGCTTGGGGATCGAGACGAGGCCGGCGAGGAATAGCACCATGTTGAAGCCGACCGCCTGCCAGATGCCGATCGCGCACAGCGCATAGAGGGCGGTGCTGCGGTCCTGCAACCACGCGAAGGCCGGCAGGCCCGCATTGCGCAACAGCCCGTTCACCAGGCCGAATTGTGGATGCAGCATGAACTCCCACACCACCGCCATGGCGATCAGGGTCGCCATCACTGGCAGAAAATAGATCGTGCGATAGAGGCTGCGCAGGCTCGTGCCGCTCTGGATCAGCAGCGCGATCGCAAGGCCTGCGATCACGGCGCCGGGCACCACGACCACGACATAGGTCAGCGTGTTGCGCAGTGCCGTCCAGAACACCCTGTCGGCGAACAGGTCCTGGTAGTTGGCGAGCCCGATCCAGGAGAAATGCGGCGCGCCGAGCTGATAGTCGGTGAAGGAGAGGGCGATCACGCCGGCGAGCGGACCGAGCAACATGATCAGCATGAGGGCTGCGCCCGGCGCCACAAGGGCGTAGGCGGCGTATGTGCGCCTGCTGCCATGAGCCGGCAGGCTGCGCCGTGCGGTGCGGGCGGGGACGACAGCCGCGTCGATGGTTATCGCGCCGTCAGACATGGGCGGGCTCTCGGATGCGCTCGGACTGCTCCGCTCGCAGCGGAATGCGCTTTCCGGCCGGATCGAAAGCCCGCACGGCGTCGGACGCGAAGCCGAAGGCGACGGGACTGCCCATCGCGGGCAAGTGCCTGACGTCGGCGAGCCGCGCGATCAGGCGCAGCCCGGCGTCGCCGATCGCAAGGTGCACGAAGGCCTCCGCGCCCAGGTTTTCGAGATGGACGACGCTTCCCGAGAACGGCCCCGTGCCGAGGTCGATCCGCTCCGGGCGCACGCCGACTCGGCATTCGCCCGCGGTCGCGCCGCACGCAAGCCGCAAGGCGGTCCCCAGCACGTCGATGCCGCCGTCCTTCCGGATGCGGCCGGGCAGGATGTTGATCTTCGGGCTGCCGATGAATTCGGCGACACGGATATCGCCGGGGTCGTTGTAGATCTCCGCGGGCGTGCCGGCCTGGATCAGTTCTCCGCCCATCATGACGGCGATCCGGCTCGACATGGTCATCGCCTCGGCCTGGTCGTGCGTGACGTAGACGAACGTCGCCTTGAGACGGCGATGCAGCTCGGCGAGTTCGGCGCGCATGTGGACGCGCAGCTTCGCATCGAGATTGGAGAGCGGTTCGTCGAACAGGAAGGCGAGCGGTTCGCGCACCATGGCGCGTCCGACCGCGACGCGTTGGCGCTGTCCGCCGGACAGTTGCCCGGGCTTGCGCCGCAGCAACGGCGCGATGTCGAGCTGCTCGGCGATGGTCTCGATGTCGGCGCGGATGCCCCGCTCCTTGGCGCGCCGGCCCGGCAGCAGCGGGCCGAGCAGCGGCAGCCGTTCGATCGCGGAGAGGCGCCGCATCCGCAACGGCACCGCAATGTTGTCGAAGGTACTCAAATGCGGATAGAGCGCATAGGACTGGAATACCATCGCCAGATTGCGCGCGCTCGGGCGAATGCCGTCCACGGGGCGGCCGTCGATGTGGATTTGCCCGGAATTCTGTGGCTCGAGCCCGGCGATGATGCGGAGCAGGGTCGACTTGCCGCAGCCGGACGGACCGACCAGCGAGATGAACTCGCCGTCCCCGATCCGGAAATCGATGCCGTTCAGGACGTCGGTCCCGTCGAAGGATTTGCGGATTGCGGAAAGCTCGATCTGCGCCATTCGCGCTGGTCCCCTGCTGCCTGTTGCGGCGCGCGAGGAGTAGGGACGGCATCTGACATTCACATAACGGTCAATGGCATTGCCTATGCTGATCCCAGGTTTTGCTTTTGCGGGCCCGTGAGGCCGGCATATCGGTCGTGGAGTTGTCGTCGTGGCGTTGACGTCGTCGCGTGTCCGGGCGGTCAATGCGGTGTTCGACACCGGCAGCTTTGCCGCCGCAGCCAGGAAGTTGGGTGTGTCGCAGCCCGCCGTTGCGCAACTGGTGCGCGACCTCGAGGCCGAGTTCGGTGTTGCCCTGTTCGATCGGCACGGACAGAGCCTGATCGCGACGCCGTTGTGCAGGAGGCTCTATGCTGCAACGAGCCGCATGCAGGCGATCGAGGCCGATGCGATGGCCATCCTGTCGCAGCGTGACGAGCTGACGGGGGGCGAAATTCGCATCGGGCTCGGCAACGCCATGCCGGGCATGGCTCTGATCGCGGCGTTCCGCAATCTGTATCCGAAAATCCAGATCAACATCGAGATCGGCAGCTGGTCGGCCATCATGGCAGCGGTGGTCGACCAGCGCGTCGACGTTGCCGTGCTGCCGGAAGTGCCGCAGGACAACCGCTTCCGTCGCGAGGCCTGCGTGC
Source organism: Bradyrhizobium sp. SZCCT0148 (assembly GCF_018129985.1). GTDB lineage: Bacteria > Pseudomonadota > Alphaproteobacteria > Rhizobiales > Xanthobacteraceae > Bradyrhizobium > Bradyrhizobium japonicum_H. Next base: position 422,422 of record NZ_JAFCKT010000004.1, on the reverse strand, counting down.
AGCAGCGCGTCGTCGCGATCTGCCATCCCTTTCACGACCTCAGCCGGGAGTCGCGCGTGTCCGCCCTCAGCCTGATGCAATATCCGCTGGTGTTTCGGACCCGGGATTCCGCGACCCAGCGCGTCGTGGACAGGGCGTTTCGCGCCGTCAATCTGCGCGCCACTCCGGCGATCGTCGTCAACACGCGCGAGGGAATGCTGGAGGCTGTGGCCAACCGGCTCGGTGTCGGCTTCGTCTGGGAGCACGGCTCGAGCCGTATCGATCGCATCGCCAAGGTGGCGATCGCGGAAATCGAGGCGGAAACGCCCGAATACATCTTCTCGTTGGCGGGCAAACGCGGCAAGCTGGTCGAGCTGTTCTATCTGGCCAGAAGTCTGTCGCGCTCGGCGGCCGGTGCCGACATCCTGTCCGCCCCGTGAAGCGGCCGGGCCGGTGGCCCTCGTTGTGCCGTTTCCTTAAAGGTGTGACGGTCCTTTGCTGCAACCGGCATGCTGCGCAGCGAGATGCTACAATTTTGCGAATTTTTGCTCCGAAATTTGGTCAGCCGGCCCAAGATGGGCTATGCTTCCCGTTGCGTCGAGGACAAGAATGAGACGGCGGGAGGAGCCATGGGACACCACCGACGGACGGGGCCGCATCCATGATGACGTTGCCGAGACTGGCGGCTGAATCCCTGGAGGATTTCCTCGGCAAGTTCATGCGTCGCCGGTACGACGAGTCTTCTGCCAGCATCGTCGCGAGCGCGACCCGCACCGCGATGGAATGCATCGGCAACAGCGATGCGCTCTACCACAACATCGAGCATACGATGCTGGTGACGCTGGCGGCCCAGGCCATCCTTCGCGGGCGGAGTCTCCATACCCATCTGTCGGCCGAGGATTACGTCCACGTCCTGATCGCCTGCCTCGCCCACGACATCGGCTATGTGCGCGGGCTGTTCGAGGAGGACGACGCCGACGGCTTCGTGATCGACGCGGCCAACACCAAGGTGTCGCTGCCGCGCGGCGCATCGGACGCCAGCCTGATGATGTATCACGTCGATCGCTCGAAGCTGTACGTGACGCGGCGGTTGCGGCATATCCCCGGGCTCGATCCGGAGCGGATCGCCCGCGCCATCGAAGGCACGCGGTTTCCGGCCCGCGAAGGGCAGGACTATGACGACGAAGCCTCGATCCTGCGCGCCGCCGATTTCATCGGACAGCTCGGCGATCCCAACTATCTCCGCAAGGCCAACGCGCTTTATTACGAGTTCGAGGAGGTCGGCATCAACCGCCAGCTCGGCTACGATTCGCCGGCCGACATCGTGAACCGCTATCCACAATTCTATTGGAATAGCGTCGCACCGCACATCCAGACCGAGATCGGCTATCTCAACAAGACCGAGATCGGCCGGCAATGGATCGCCAATCTCTACAGCAACGTGTTCCGCGCCGAGCGCGACATCTCGCTCTCGGGACCGCAGCGGTAGGTCCCTTCGCGTCGGGGCGTTGGGCGAAAGCTGTCGATCCCATGTCTCGCAAAATGGCTTACGTCACGCTTTCGGTGATCGTGTCCGCCTGGCGCCGGATCGCACGCAGCTCTGCGCCGTCCTTGCGCGCCAGATTGCTGTACTGATTCTTCATCCGGATGTTGGACGCGAACCGCCGTCGGTACTTGTCCAGGAAGTTCCAGTACAGCGTCGTGAAGGGGCAGGCGTACTCTCCGACGGACAGCTTGGGATCGAAACGGCAGTGCCGGCAGTGGTCGCTCATGCGATTGATGTAATTGCCGGAGGCCGCGTAGGGCTTCGTGCCGACGATCCCGCCGTCGCCATGCTGGCTCATGCCGAGGGTGTTGGGCAGCGAGACCCAATCGATGGCGTCCCAGAACATCGACATGTGCCACCGATGTACGTCGTAGGGCCGAACTCCCAGGAGCAGGGCGAACAGCCCAAGCACCATCAGCCGTTCGATATGGTGCGCATAGGCATGGTCGATGGTGTGGCCGATCGCTTCGGCGAGACAGCGCATGTCCGTCTGGCCGGTCCAGTAGAATTTGGGCATCGGCAGGTCGGCATCGAGCGCGTTCTCCTCGGCATAGTGCGGCATGCGCTGCCAATAGATGCCGCGCACGAACTCCCGCCATCCGATGATCTGGCGCGTGAAGCCCTCGAGGGCGTTCAACGGCGCGCTCGTGTTGCGCAGCGCGGCTTCGACGACTTCGAGCGGGCGCAGTCGGTGGAGATTCAACGGCCCAGACAGAACGGAGTGAAAGAGGAAGGGTTCGCCGGACCGCATGGCGTCCTGGTAGGTCCCGAACAGCGGAAGCCGTTCGCTGACGAAATCGTCGAGCTGCGCCAGCCCCTGTTCCCGCGTGACCGGAAGGTCGAAATCGCCGATCTTGCCGGGACTGTCGGCGAAGCGCTGTTCGACCAATCGCAGGACGTCGGTCGTGATCCGGTCCGGAGCACAGGTCGGGCGCGGCGGGATCGGTGGGCCGATCTTGCCAAAGGCCTTGCGGTTCTCCCGGTCGAAATTCCACGCACCGCCGACGGGTCGGCCCGCGCGGTCCATCAGCAGGCCGGTCTTGCGCCGCATGGCGCGATAGAATGTCTCCAGCACCGGGCGGGGATGCTGCTCGGAGAAGCGTGCGAACTCTTCCCTCGAGCACAGGAAATGACGGTCGGTGCGTATTTCGGGTGTTTCGGGCAAGCGGCGCAGCATCTCGGCGACACGCCAGTCGCCGGGTTCGAGCGCGACGGTTCGCTGCGGCCTGAACGCGCGCTGGGCCCTGGCAATCTCGGTCTCGAATTGCCCGGTATTCGAGGGATCGTCGATCTCGACATAGTGCACGCGGCGACCGCGGGCGACGAGTTCGTGCCTGAAGTGGCGCATCGAGGCGAGGAAGTAGGCGATGCGTTTCTTGTGCTGGGGGATGTATGACGCTTCCTCCATCACCTCCATCTGCAGCACGACATCGTGGTCCGGATCGAACCCATCGAATGCCGCACTGTCGGCATCGAGTTGATCGCCGAAGACGATCACGAGATGCCTGATGTCCTTTGTCGTGCCTTGTTCCACAAGTGCTCCGGGGCCGAAATTGTAGCGCAACGTCGAGGTCAACGGCAGCTATGGCGCATGGTTGCAGCTTCCGTCAGTGGAAACGATCATTGCCACACGTTGGATCATGGACCCTGAGACAGCGGTCAAGCAAAAGGGAGATTGGATCATTCGCGGCGGCGGGTTTATGCTGAGCAAAAAGGTGCGACATGCGACAAAAGTCAGTGACCACGGATGTCCTCGACATCACCTATCGCGAATACGGCGCGCCCGACGGCTGGCCCTGCATCATGGGTCACGGCTTTCCCTATGACGTGAACGCCTATGCGGAGACCGCGCCGATCATGGCGGAGGCCGGCGCGCGCGTTCTGGTGCCCTGGCTGCGCGGCTACGGGCCGACGCGATTTCGCTTCCCGGACACGCCGCGCTCCGGCGAGCAGGCGGCGCTCGGGGCCGATCTGCTGGCCTTCATGGACGCGCTCGGCATCGAGCGTGCCGTCGTCGGCGGCTATGATTGGGGCGGCCGCGCGGCCTGCGTGGTCTCGGCGCTCCATCCGGAGCGCGTGATCGGGCTCGTCTCCGGCAATTCCTACAACATTCAGAACATCGCCCGCGCCATGGAGCCGGCCTCGCCGCCGGAGGAGGCTGCGCTCTGGTATCAATATCTCTTTCACAACGAGCGTGGCCGCCGCGCGCTGGAGCGCAACCGGCGCGGCTTTGCCCGCCAGCTCTGGGCGATGTGGTCGCCGACATGGACGTTCGACGACGCGACGTTCGAGAGAAGCGCGGTGTCGTTCGACAACCCCGATTTCGTCGACGTCGTGATCCACTCCTACCGCCATCGCTACGCGCTGGTCGAAGGCGACCCCGCCTATGCGGGAATCGAGGCGAAGCTCGCAAGCCAGCCGCCGATCCGCGTTCCGACCATCGCGATCGACGGCGACAGCGACGGCGTCAATCCCGGCACCGGCCATCACGCGCGCAAGTTTGAGGGCCCGTTCGAGCGGCGTGTCTTCACGAATGCCGGTCATAATTTGCCGCAGGAGCGCCCGGCCGAATGGGCGCAGGCGGTGCTCGACGTGCACAAGGCGGCGTCGCCCCCACGCTGAGAGGCCGCAGCGCCATCAGCAACTCGACGCAAGACCATCTTGCGGAAGTCCGCTGAGCTGACGTGCTGACAAAAAGCAGCACGCCGCGCGGCCGCCTCGTGCCGGCGATGATCACCGGGGAGAAACCATGAAAGCCGCCTTGGCCCTGGCGGCAGCGCTCGCTGCCGCCTGCCTGTCCACGCCAGTCTCCGCGCAGAAATCCTACGGTCCCGGCGTGAGCGATACCGAGATCAAGATCGGCAACACCATGCCCTATAGCGGGCCGGCCTCGCCGCTCAGCATCACGGGCCGGGTGATCGCGGCCTATTTCGACGAGGTCAACGAGAAGGGCGGGGTTGGCGGCCGCAAGCTCAATCTGATCTCGCTGGACGACGCGTTCTCGCCGCCCAAGACCATGGAGGCCGCGCGGCGCCTCGTCGAAGGCGACGGCGTCGCCTTCATCTTCGCGACCATGGGCACGGCGCCGAGCTCGGCGATCGCAAAATATCTCAACAGCAACAAGGTGCCGCAGCTGTTCCTGATCAGCTCGGCCTCGAAATGGAACGACCCCGCCAACATGCCGTGGTCGATGGCGCTGCCCTGGGCGCCGAATTACACCAGCGAGGCCGCCATCGACGTCGCCTATGCCCGCGCCAAGAACCCGAACGCGCGCTTCGCGGTGCTCTACCAGAACGATGACGCCGGCAAGGAATATCTTCGCGGGGTCAAGGAAGCGCTCGGTGCCGACGCCGACAAGGCGATCGCGATGGCCTCGAGCTTCGAGGTCGCCGATCCCACGGTCGATTCCCAGGTGCTGACGCTGGCGAACACCAAGGCCGACGTCTTCATGATCTATTCGGTGACGCCGCGCGCCTGTGCGCAGGCAATCCGGAAAGCCCACGAGGTCGGCTGGCAACCGACGCGCTTCCTCGCCAGCGGCTGCGCCAACAAGGCGACCGTGATGGTGCCGGCGGGACTTGAGGCCGGCAAGGGCGTGCTCTCGCTCGGCTCGCTCAAGCCCTTCGTCGAGCAGCCGAAGGACGACCCCGCGATGACGGCCTATATCGACTTCATGAAGAAGCGGCTGCCCAATGCCGACGTCAACAACGTGGCCGGCCTCTACGGCTACACCGTCGCCGAGGCGCTGGTGGTGCTGCTGAAGCAGTGCAAGGACAATCTGACGCGCGAGAACATCATGGCACAGGCCGCGAATTTGAAGAACGTGCCGCTGTCGCTGCTGATGCCGGGCATCACGCTCAACACCACGCCGCAGGATTTTCGTCCGATCAAGGACGGCTACATGCTGCAATTCGACGGCAACGACTGGGTGGTCGCAAGCGAGCTGTTGCGCGGGACGTGAGACGCGGCGGAACGCCCGCTTCGGGGATGTCGTTGTTTCCACATCGTCATGCCCGGGAAAGGCCCGGGCATGACGACCTCAGATGTTGCGAACAGGGGATCCCATGGACTTCCAGCACTCCGCCCGTTCGCTCGAACTGCAGGACCGCGTCCGGCAGTTCATGCGCACCCATGTCGAGCCGGTCGAGGAGCTCTATTGCGAGCAGGTGAAGCCGGACGCTTCGCGCTACAGGACGCCGCCGGTGCTGCAGGACCTGAAGCGGCTGGCGCGTGAGCAGGGGCTGTGGAACCTGTTCCTGTCCGGCGAGCACGGACCGGGGCTGACCAATCTCGAATACGCGCCTGTAAAGGAGATCATGGGCCGCATCCTGTGGGCGCCCGAGGTCTTCAACTGTTCCGCGCCCGACGTCGGCAACATGGAGGTGCTCGCCAACTACGCCACCAAGGCGCAGCAGGAGCGTTGGCTGAAGCCGCTGCTGGAGGGGCGGATCCGCTCCGGCTTCTCGATGACCGAGCCGCAAGTCGCCTCCAGCGATGCCACCAACATCGAGTGCGCCATCACGCGCGACGGGGACGACTACGTCATCAACGGCCGCAAGTGGTTCACGTCAGGCGCGATGAACGAGGATTGCGAGATCCTGATCGTGATGGGCAAGACCGCGCCCGACGATCCCGACCGCCACCGCCAGCAATCCATGATCCTGGTGCCCCGAAATACGCCGGGCGTCCGCATCATCAGAGACATGCTCACCTATGGCTACGACGACGCCCCCAGCGGCCATCCCGAAATCGTCTACGAGAACGTCCGCGTGCCCGCCGAGAACATCCTGCTCGGCGAAGGACGCGGCTTCGAGATCGCACAAGGCCGGCTCGGCCCCGGCCGCATCCACCATTGCATGCGGCTGATCGGCTGCGCCCAGCGCGCGCTCGAATTGATGTGCCGGCGCGCCGTCTCCCGCGTCGCCTTCGGCAGGCCGCTCGCCGAGCAGGGCTCGGTGCGCGAGGACATCGCCAACTCCTTCTGCGAGATTGCGCAGGCACGCTTGCTCACGCTCCAGGCCGCCGACAAGATGGACCGCGGGGGCAACAAGGCCGCGCGCGATCTGATCGCGGCGGCCAAGATCGTGGTGCCCGGCATGGCTGCGCGCGTCATCGACCGCGCCATCCAGATCCACGGCGCCGCCGGCGTCTCGCAGGATACGTTCCTGGCGCGTGCTTACGTCTACGCCCGTTTCATCCGCATCGGCGACGGACCGGACCAGGTGCATCTGGCTGCGGTCGGCAAGGAGCTGATCAAGCGGGGCGGGGTGGCAGGATAGAGACGTCAGCGTCCGCCGTCTGTGCTTGCCTGTGCATGAGACGCATGCCGCGCGCCGTGGCGGCGCGAACCGCAGCGTCGAGGCTGCACTGTCTCCGCGCGTAGAGCAGCGTATCGTCACCTCTTGATTGAAAGAGCCGCCAATATGGCATTGCGGTTGTGGCGAACTCGTTCGGGCTGGCCAAGCGCGCTCGGCTCCAAGGGAACAAATGTTCACTTTTGGACTTAAGCCTGCTTGATGTGGGTTGGGGGATAGGGCGTGCAGGGTTCGGTCGTGGTGATTCTCGTCGTCGAGGACGACTTCCTCATTCAGGATATGGTCCAGGGCGCGCTTTCCGAGGGCGGCTTTGAAAGCGAGGTGACCTCATCGGGGGAAGAGGCTGTGACCCTGCTCCTGGGCGACCAGAACAATTACCGTGCGCTGGTCACGGACATTCATCTGCAGGGCGCGCTCACGGGATGGGATGTTGCGAAACGCGCCAGAGAACTCAATCCCGACCTTCCGGTGATCTACATGAGCGGAGCAGGGGCCGATCAATGGCCTTCGCACGGTGTGCCGAGCAGCCTGCTCTTGCAGAAGCCTTTCGCACCGGCGCAGCTCGTGACAGCCGTGTCGCAGCTCCTCAACCAGGCGCCGCCGCCTCACGAATGAGGCGGTCTCCTGCATCATCCTCGATGCAGGCGCTCCCCATCCGCAAAAGAGAACGAGCTCGAGAGCTGAAGCATCAGCAGCAGTTGCTTAAAGGTAGCATGGTGCTTTATGGTGCCGCGAATAATGTGATGCAGGCACTGCCGACGTCGTTGCGCTCGGCATATCAGCGAGCAACGCGACAATGCACAGTTCTGCCCAAGCCGGCCGGTCGTCCGGCGTGCGACCCATTGCGGCTATTTTTGCCTCTCTCCTGATCCTGTTGCTCATTTGTAGCGGTTCATCGGCCTTTGCAGCAGTCGAGCCCTTTCCCTCAGCCTTCAGGATCGAGCGCATCTCGGTCAACGGAGCGACCCTACATGTCCGCGTCGGCGGCAAGGGTCCGGCGGTCGTGCTCCTGCACGGCTTCGGCGATACCGGCGACATGTGGGCGCCGCTCGCCAAGGTGCTCTACAAGGACCACACGGTGATCGTCCCGGATCTGCGCGGCATGGGGCTGTCGTCGCAACCCGCCAGCGGCTACGACAAGAAAAACCAGGGCGTCGACATCGCCATGGTCATGGACAAGCTCAACGTCCAGAAGGCCGATCTGGTCACGCACGACATCGGCAACATGGTGGGCTATGCGCTGGCGGCGCAATATTCCGATCGCATCACCAAATGGGTCGTCATCGACGCACCGCTGCCGGGCATCGGGCCCTGGGACGAAATCCTGAAGAGCCCCATGCTGTGGCATTTCAATTTCCGCGGCCCCGACGTTGATCGCCTGGTCAAGGGCCGCGAGCGCATCTATCTCGATCGCTTCTACAACGACCTGTCGGCCGATCCCAAGGCCATCGACGAGGCGACGCGTAATCATTACGCAAAGCTCTACGCCCGGCCCGGCAACATGCATTACGCCTTCGAGCAGTTCGCGGCGTTCGCGAAGGACGCGACCGACAACAAGGCTTTCGCCGCGACCAAGCTGACCATGCCGATCCTCGCCCTCGGCGCCGAAAAGTCCTTCGGCGATCAGCAAGCTGCGGTCATCCGCGAGGTCGGCACCAAGGTCGACGGCGGCATCATCACCGGCTCCGGACATTGGATCATGGAGGAGCAGCCGGCGCAGACCGTGAGCAAGGTGCGCGCGTTCCTCGACGGGAAATGAGAGCGAGCTGGTTGGCCCCTCTCGTCGGTTCAGCCGTGCTGCGATGATGTGAGCAGACGCTGGTCGCCCGCTGCATCGTGCGTTGCCAAAGCGCAGGAGTGCGTCGGATCGCAGGCCGAAGCGGTTTGAACGCGGCGCGCAGTTCCTCGCCGCCTCCGCGCCGTTACCCCGCCTTTGCGATACGTCCGTCCGCCGCGCCCGAGCGCAGGTTCTGGAAGAACTTCTCCACCTCGCGCGACAGCGTGTCCGCGGTTTCGGTCAGGCTGCCCGCCGCCGTCAGCACCGAGGATGCGGCGGAATCGGTCTCGCCGATGGCGTCGCGCAGCGAGGTGATGTTGGCGACCAGCGTCTCGTTGCCTTGCGCGGCACTTTGCGCGTTGGATGAGATCTCGCGCGTGGCGGCGTCCTGCTGGCCGATGGCGCCGGCGATCGCGGAGGTGACCTCGTTGATCTCGCGCACCGCGCCGCCGATCTCGCGCACGGCATCGACCGCGTTGCGGGTTGAGGCTTGGATCATCGCGACGTTCTCGCTGATCTCCGCGGTGGCCTTGGCGGTCTGGCCCGCGAGCGCTTTCACTTCGTGGGCGACCACGGCAAAGCCGCGACCGGCTTCGCCGGCGCGCGCGGCTTCGATGGTGGCGTTGAGCGCCAGCAGATTGGTCTGCTCGGCGATGGCCTGGATCAGGTTGAGCACGCCGTCGATGCGCTGCGTGGCTGCGGCGAGGCTCTCGATCTCGGAGATCGACTTCTCGGTGCGCTGGCCGGTCTGCTCGACCGCGCCGGCGCTCTGCCGCACCTGGCGGCCGATCTCCACCACCGAGGCCGACAGTTCCTCGGCCGCGCCTGCCACGGCCGTGACGTTGTGCGAGGCCTGCTCGGTGGCGTTCGCCGCCGTGTCGGCGCGGCTGCTCGCATCGGCGGTGACGCGGGTGATGGTCTGCGCGGTCTCGCGCATGGTGGCGGCGTTGTCGCTGAGGCCGCGCATGATGGCGCCGATCGCTCCGCGAAACTGCTCGACGGACTGTTCGATATGACGCGCGCGCTCCTCGCGCGCGGCGGAGCCCTGCGAGACCTCCGAGGCGAGATTGCGGTTGCGGCCCATCGCCTCCTGGAACACCTGGATCGCGCGGGCGAGCGCGCCGATCTCGTCGGCGCGGTCGGAGTGCGGCACCACGACATTCTCGGCGCCGTCGGCGACCTGCTTGATGGTTGCGGTGATCGCGGCGAGCGGCCGGGCCACCGAGCGAGCGATGATGACGATTCCGATCACGACCAGGGCCAGCGCCACGCCGCCGAGGCAGGTCAGCACGAAGGACAGGGTGCGATTGGTCTCGGTCTCGAGCGCGATCTGCTTGGCACGCCCGGCATAGACCTTGGACAGCACCTCGAGATCCTTGTTCAGCGCCGAGCGCACCGCGCGGTTGGCCTCGTTGTCGCCCCATTCGCGGCCCGCGGCGGCGTTGATCTCGACGCCGCGCCGCACCAGTTCCTTGCGGAATTCGACGAACTGCTCGATGCGCTTCTTGAAGATGGCGAACTGCTCGGCATCGTCGGCCTTGACGATGGTCTCCCAGCGCTTCACGACATCGAGGATCTGCTCGTTGAACTTGAGCAGGCCGTCGCCGTATTTCTTCACCACCGCGGGCTCGGTCGACATGTAGACGCCGCGCGATTCCATCACGACCGCGTAGACCAGCGAGTTGACGCGCTCGACGTTCAGCGCGGCCGCGTTCGCCGTCTCGATCGCGTTGGTCAGGTCGGCGCCGCGGCGGCTGTTGTAGTCGGACAGCATCGCGATCGCCGCCGTGAGCAGCGCGAACAGCGCGAAGATCGCATAGAGCTTGGCGGCAAGCGTGAAACGGCCGGCCAGCTTGGCGGCATTCCCAGATCGGTCTGATGTCATGATGTTCAAGGGCCCGGAATGGCCAGAAACGGCCGGTGAGCGGGGTCGTTCGAATTTAATGCAAAACTATGCAGAACGAAGATGGACGCGGCGTTAACGCCGGAGCCGCGCGAAGAGACGCCGGTTCGGCAGAATAACCAACCAATTCAGCTGGTTGCCCGTGTCTGATCGGTGTCCCGCAGATCGCCCCGTCATTTCGCGGGGGTACCCCAAACGTCGGCGTGCATGCCGGCCGCCAAGCGCGTATTCCTGAGATCGGGATCGCCTTCAGATCGCTTTGGACTCGGCCACCGGCCGACGCACCCCGGAGAGGCCCTTGGTCTACCGCCACACCATCGACGCCACGACCCACACCTTCCCGGACCTGCGCGATCTCCTGGCCAAGGCGACGCCGCCGCGCTCCGGCGACCGGCTGGCCGGGATCGCCGCCGACACCGCCGAGCAGATGATCGCGGCGCGGATGGCGCTGGCCGACGTTCCGCTCGGCCAGTTCCTGCAGGAAGCCGTGATCCCCTATGAGGCCGACGAGGTCACCCGCCTCGTCATCGACAGTCACGACGCCAGGGCCTTCGCGCCGGTGGCATCCCTGACGGTCGGCGGCTTCCGCGACTGGCTGCTGTCGGATGCCGCCACGCCGGACGTCCTGCGCAAGCTGGCGGCCGGCATCACCCCGGAGATGGCGGCCGCGGTGTCGAAGCTGATGCGCAACCAGGATCTGATCCTGGCGGCGCGAAAATGCGAGGTCGTCACGGCCTTCCGCAACACCATCGGCCTGAAGGGCCGGATGAGCACGCGGCTGCAGCCCAACCATCCGTCCGACGATGCGAGGGGCATCACCGCCTCGATCCTCGACGGCCTCCTGCTGGGTGCCGGCGATGCCTGCATCGGCATCAACCCGGCCAGTGACGATCCGGCCGTCATCGCGCAATTGTTGCGGCTGCTCGACGAGATCATCACGCGGCTCAAGATCCCGACGCAGGGCTGCGTGCTGACCCACGTCACGACGACGCTGTCGCTGATCGGGCAGGGCGTGCCGGTCGATCTCGTCTTCCAGTCGGTCGCGGGCACCGAGGCCGCCAACCGCAGTTTTGGCGTCGATCTGGCGCTGCTGAAGGAGGCGCATGAGGCCGGGCTGTCGCAGCGGCGCGGCACCGTCGGGCAGAACGTGATGTATTTCGAGACCGGGCAGGGCTCGGCGCTGTCGGCGGGCGCCCATCACGGCGTCGACCAGCAGACCTGCGAGGCGCGCGCCTATGCGGTCGCCCGCGCCTTCGCCCCGCTGCTGGTCAACAGCGTGGTCGGCTTCATCGGCCCGGAATATCTCTATGACGGCAAGGAAATCATCCGCGCCGGGCTGGAAGACCATTTCTGCGGCAAATTGCTCGGCCTGCCGCTCGGAATCGACATCTGCTACACCAATCACGCCGAGGCGGACCAGGACGACATGGACAATCTGCTGACGCTGCTCGCCGCCGCCGGCGTCACCTTCATCATGGGCGTCCCTGGTGCCGACGACGTCATGCTGAACTACCAGTCGACGTCCTTTCACGACGCGCTCTATGTCCGAGACGTCTTCGGTCTGCGCCGTGCTCCGGAATTCGACGACTGGCTGGTGCGGTCGGGCATCGCTGGCGCCGATCTGCGTCTTGCCGGAGATGCAGGCCTGCTGCCCGATTTTGCCGCGCGGCTGATCGCCTGATGCGCAAAATTCTTCTCGGGAAACTATCTGCGCCTCCCGGAATTATGGTCACGCCACAATATTGAGAAATTCCAGCGACAGCATTACGCTATGTGTCTGGCTGGCAATTTCCGCAACCAGATCGAGTGTGGCGGGGGAGCTTTGATGCGAGCTGAAAGTAACGGAACGTCCCGGCGGATTCTCTGTGTGTTTCCGCGCTATACATCGTCGTTCGGTACGTTCGAGCATTCCTATCCCCTGACCGATGGCGTCCGTGCCTTCATGCCGCCGCAAGGGCTTTTGCTGCTCGCGGCCTATCTTCCGCAGGAATGGCAGGTCAAATTCGTCGACGAGAACCTGCGTCGTGCGACCAGGGAAGAGTTCGAATGGGCGGAAGCCGTCTTCGTCAGCGGCATGCACATCCAGCGCCAGCAGATGAACGACATCTGCCGCCGCGCGCATGAATTCGATCTGCCGGTCGCGCTCGGCGGTCCGTCCGTCAGCGCCTGTCCCGACTATTATCCGTCCTTCGACTATCTTCACGTCGGCGAGCTCGGCGATGCCACCAACCAGCTGATCGAGATCCTGTCGCGCGACACCTCGCGTCCCGAGGCCCAGGTGGTGCTGACCACCAAGGATCGCGTGCCGATGACGGAGTTTCCGATCCCGGCCTACGAACTTGCCGACGTGAAGAGATATTTCCTCGGCAGCATCCAGTATTCCAGCGGCTGTCCCTATCAGTGCGAGTTCTGCGACATCCCCGGCCTCTACGGCCGCAATCCGCGCATCAAGTCGCCGGAGCAGATCATCGCCGAGCTCGACCGCCTGCGCGAATGCGGCATGACCGACACGGTCTATTTCGTCGATGACAATTTCATCGGCAACCGCAAGGCGGCGCTGGATCTGCTGCCGCATCTGATCGAATGGCAGAAGCGGACCGGCTACGTGGTGCGCTTGGCCTGCGAGGCGACGCTCAACATCGCCAAGCGGCCCGAAATCCTTGAGAAGATGCGCGAGGCCTATTTCGTCACCATCTTCTGCGGCATCGAGACGCCGGATCCCGACGCGCTGAAGGCGATGCAGAAGGACCACAACATGATGGTCCCGATCCTGGAGGGTGTGCGCACCATCAATTCCTACGGCATGGAGGTCGTGTCCGGCATCATCATGGGGCTCGACACCGACAAGCCGAATACGGCGGAGGCGCTGCTCGGTTTTGTCGAGGAGTCCCGGATTCCGCTGCTCACGATCAATTTGCTTCAGGCGCTGCCGAAGACGCCGCTATGGGACCGGCTGGAGCGCGAGGGGCGCCTCGTCCACGACGACGGCCGCGATTCCAACGTCGATTTCCTGTTGCCCTACGACGAGGTCGTCGCGTCCTGGAAGCATGCGATGGCGGTCGCCTATGCGCCCGAGAAGGTCTATGCGCGCTACCAGCATCAATGCGACAATGTCTATGTGCGCCGTCTGAAGATGCCGGTACCGGATGAAATGAAGACCTGGCCCAACATCAGGCGTGGCCTCGTCATGCTGCGCAACATCTTCTGGAAGGTCGGCGTGCTCGGCGACTACAAGCGCGTGTTCTGGAAGTTCGCCTTGGGGCGCATCAAGCGCGGCGACATCGAAGGCCTGATCGGATGCACCCTGATCGCGCACCACCTCATCACCTTTGCGCGCGCGGCCTCCAGCGGCAAGCAGAACGCCTCGAACTACTCGATCCGGCTGCGCGAGGCCGCCGTTCCCGCCGAATGACGCGACATGTCTGATCCGGCCCTGCCGCGCCGTCCGACCCTCGATCTGCGGGCGTTCACGCCCGCGCGCGTCGCGATCGGCCGCAGCGGCGCGAGCGTGCCGACCAAGGCGCTGCTCGATTTCACGCTCGATCATGCCCGCGCCCGCGATGCCGTGCATGCCGCCTTCGATGCGCCGCGTCTCGCCGCCGATCTCGGCGCGATGAGCCTTGCCGTCACCGAGGTGAGGAGCCAGGCCGTCGACCGCAAGGACTATTTGCGGCGGCCGGATCTGGGACGGCGGCTCGCCCCCGGCTCGGTCGAGGTTTTGGCGCAAGCAGCCTCGACCCCGTGCCGGCTCGCGCTCGTGATCGGCGACGGCCTGTCCGCCGCGGCGGTCCACGCCCATGCGGCAGCCCTGGTGTGTCGTCTGCTGCCGCTGCTTGCGGGAGGCAGCGACGTCGCGATCGACCAAGCCGTCGTCGCCTCAGGCGCGCGCGTTGCGCTCGGCGACGAGATTGGCGCCCTTCTCGGCGCGCGCATGGCCCTGATGCTGATCGGCGAGCGGCCGGGCCTGTCCGCGCCCGACAGCCTCGGCGCCTATCTGACCTTCGCCCCGAAGCCGGGCCGCAGCGACGCCGAGCGCAATTGCGTCTCGAACATCCACCGCGCCGGGTTGAGCTATGACGAGGCCGCCTTCAAGATCGCCTGGCTGGTTCGCGAGGGGCTGGCGCGGCAGATCAGCGGCGTGGCGCTGAAGGACGAGAGCGCGGACCGCGCGCCGCGCCGAATTGGCACGGCGCAGCCCGAATGACCGGCGCATCGGCCCAAATCGCCACTTCTTGATCGATTCGGCCACACTTCGCCTGCTTGCGAAAAGACCGCTTCACCTGCTAAACCCCTCGCGTCGAATTCCCGCGCATTTTCAAAGGGCAAGCCTCCCATTGGTATGGCGTTTTCAAGCCGTTCGCGGGGCGCGCAATATGCTCTCAGACCGAGCCGATTAGGAACTGGATAAGGCATGCTCGAAAAGCACAGCGAGAATGAGGTTCATGTCGACAAGATCGAGCAGGGGCCTACGTCCTCGATCGCCTTCGGGCTGGAGCGCATCGGGCTGATCGCCGTTCGGGCGCCGATCGTCTCCTGCATCGTCCTGCTCGTCCTGATCGTCGGTGCCGTGTTCGGCATCCACCGGATCAAGATCGACGATTCGCTTTCGCAGCTGTTTCGCTCCGATACCCGCGAGTTCAAGCAGTACGAAGAGGTGACCAAGAAGTTCCCGGCCGAGGAATTCGACGTTCTCGTCGTGGTCGAGGGCAAGAATCTGCTGGCGCGCAACAATCTCGAGAAGCTGCGCGACTTCGTCACCGATTTGCAGCTGGTCGAGGGCACGCGCGGGCTGGTCTCGCTGTTCTCGGCACGCCAGGCGCCGGCGCCGGGCAAGCTGCCCGCGGCGCTGTTCCCGGCCGAGCTGCCCGAGGGCGAGGCCTACGACCAGTTCATCCAGACCGTGAAGAACAACGAGATCATCCGCGGCAAGCTGCTGTCCGAAGACGGCACGCTGGCGCTGATCGTGCTCTCGCTCGATCCGGAAATCGTCGGCTCCAACAAGCTGACCAAGACCGTCGCCGACATTCGCGCGTTGATGAAGGAAGACCTCAGCGAGACCGGGCTGAACGTGCAGCTCTCCGGCGTGCCGGTGATGCAGCTGGAGATCCGCAACGCGGTCGAGCGCGACGGCCTGACCTACAACATCCTCGGCATTCTCGCCGGCTGCATCATCGCGATCATCTTCTTCCGCAAGATCTCCTTCATGGTCGCGGCGGCGTTCCCGCCGATGATCGCGATCCTGCTGGCGCTCGGCGCGCTCGGCTGGGCCAACTTCAATCTCAACATGTTCCTGAACGTGATGACGCCGCTCATCATGGTGATCAGCTTCTCGGACTCGATGCAGCTCACTTTCGCGGCGCGCGACCGGCTGATCGCAGGCCAGGACAAGTACACCGCGTTCAAGAACGCGGTGCTGGTGGTGGGCCCGGCCTGCGTGCTGACGCACGGCACCGCCGGCATTTCCTTCATCGCGCTGCAATTCTCCGACTCCGATCTGATCCGCAAGTTCGGCGAAGCGGGCCTCGCCGCCACAATCATCGCGCTGGTCGCGGTGCTGTCGCTGGTGCCGGTGTTCGGCGTGCTGTTGGTGCGAAACGAGAAGCTGTTCGCCGTCAAGTTCCAGAGCGCGGATGCCGGCGTCCAGGCGCTGCGCAATTTCTGCTACTGGATCGCGGTGCGCATGGTCGGCCGTCCCGGCCTGTTCAGCCTGATCGCGCTGCTGTTCGTCGGCAGTCTCGGCATCGTCTACGCCAATCTGGAGCCGCGCTATCGGCTCGCCGACCAAGTGCCGGACAAGCGCCAGGCCGTTGCCGCCAGCGACCGGCTCGACGCCAAGCTCACTGGCGCCAACCCGGTCAACGTGCTGATCCAGTTCCCCAAGAACGAATCGCTGTATTCACCGGAGACGCTGCAGACCATCGCGGACGTGCATTCGACCGTGGAGAAAGCGGCCGGCGTCGGCAATGTCTGGTCGGTCGAGACCCTGCGCCGCTGGCTCGCGGAGAAGGCCGGCAGCGCCGACGTCGCGACGCTGAAGGAGTATGTCAGCGTCATTCCCGAACATCTGGTGCGACGCTTCATCGACGCCCAGCAGGATGCCGTGCTGGTCGCCGGCCGCGTGCCGGACAAGGATTCCAGCCAGCTCCTGCCGATCGTCGACAAGCTCGATGCCGAGCTCGACGCCGTCCGCAAGAAGCATCCCGGTTATGAGATCGCGGTGACCGGTCTCGCCGCCATCGCAGCGCGCAACTCGGCCAGCATGATCGAGAAGCTGAACCACGGCCTCACCATCGAATTCGCGCTCGTCGCGATCTTCATCGGATTGGCGTTCCGTTCCTGGGTCGTGATGCTGGCCTGCATCCTGCCGGGCATCTTCCCGGTGGTGATGTCGGGAACGGTGCTGTGGGCGATGGGCGAGGGGCTGCAATTCGCCAGCGTCGTTGCGCTCACCGTCTCGTTCGGCCTCGGCCTGAGCGCCACCATCCACTTCCTCAACCGTCTCCGGCTGGAGAGCAAACCGGGCGTGGGCTCGGCGCTTGCGGTGGAGCGCGCGACCGTGCTGGTCGGCCCGGCGCTGATCCTGACCACGGTGGTGCTGGCCTGCGGCCTCGTCGTCACCGTGTTCTCCGATCTGCCGTCGCTGCGGCTGTTCGGCTGGCTCGGCGCCTTCTCGATGATCATGGCGCTGGTCGCCGACCTCTTCATCCTCAGGCCGACGGCGATGTGGCTGATCAACCTGCACGCCAGGCTGCAGGGGACCGACAAGCCGGCGATCTGAATCTGATCGCGACGGGCGACCTTGCCCTGAGACACGAAAAACCCTTGGCTCGAGAGAGCCAGGGGTTTTTGATTTGAGCGTTTTGTTTGAAGCGTCGAAGGGTGAAGGCGTCAGCTCTTCGTCATGGTGATGTTGACGCCGCGGATCTCGCCCTTGGAAGAGATCTGCACCGTCTGCTTGGTCCCGTTGGTGCGCAGCGAGAGGTTGGCGGCAAAGCCGTTGGCCTCGACGAACACGTCGATCTGGCCGCCGCCGGCGGTGCCCTGCAGATTGCCGAAGATGTTGCGGCTGGACTCGCTCCAGTTTCCGGAGATGCGCTCGCCCTGGCTCGTCACGTCGCTGGTGAGGTCGAACTTGTAGCTGTCGGAGGCGCAGTGCAGGGCCTGCTTCAGATTGAGGCCGCTGCCGGCGACCTTGTAGTCGGCCTTGCAGCGAATGCGCTCGGTGGAGCCGTCTGACAGCGACACCGTGCCGGTGCCGGTCCACGCGCCGTCGAAACCGGCAAAGGGGCTGGCCGACTGAGCGTGGCCTGCCGAAACCGAGAAGAGCAGCGCCGCGCCGATGCCGGCCGTCTTGATTGCCAGTCCAGATCGCCCAAAGAATTTCATCTCAAAATATCCCGTTTTGGAACGACGTCCGCTTGCGCGCGATAACGTCTCGCCACATCGAAAGTTTAGTGCTCCGAGCCGGTGTCAGGTTCAAAGCAAGGCTGCCAGAGACGGCGGTTCACAACGCCTCCCGCGATGCCTGGATCCCCCGATTTGACTCGTTTCGGCATGTTTCTGCTTGGAAAGGCGGGGTGGACAGATGCAGCTCTGCAACAGGTCTGCAGTAAAACGCAGAGCTTCCGAATTATGACGTAGTATCAAGCTCTTGCATTTGCCAAGGAAGGCGCGGGGAAGACCTGATTTGGTGGGCGCGGCGCCAATTTGGCCGCATTTGCCAGCGCTTGTGCCTTCCCTGAGGCCGCTGATCCGCGGCGACTTGCCATCAGAACAATCCGCTCCGGTCATCCGCCCTGTGCAGTCCGGGTCCGGTGCGATTCTGCCGTCAGAATGAAGGAATACAATGCGTAAGCTTCTCGTCGCTCTCACCCTGCTGTCGGCTTCCCTTTCGACTGCGGCGTTCGCCCAGGCAGGGCGCGGCACGGATTCCGAGCAAAAGGCCTGCACGCGCGACGTGCAGAAGTTCTGCCGTCCGGTCATCGATCAGGGCGATTTCACCATCCTGGCCTGCCTCAAGGAGAACCGGGCCAAGATTTCGCAGGCCTGCGACCAAGTCCTGAAGAACCACAACCAATAAGCTCGGCCATTGGCCCACAAAAGGCGGTCCCGGGCCGCCTTTTCGGGCTCGATCCGCGAGGGGCAGCCATCGAGAGACAGGATTGGTTTTGCGGTCGTATTCCCCTATATGGGGGCCGCGGCGGATCGCCGGCATGAGCCCGCGCGAGCGAAGAAGCCCCTCCTGTCCAAACGATTGTAAACCAGCCCTCGATGACCTCTGCGAGCGAATTGCGATCCGGCAAGGGTGACCGCGACGAGAATTTTCCCGTCGCGTCCTGGATCATTCATCCGCGTCATCGCGCCCTGATCCTGGCGTACTACAATTTCGTCCGCACCGCCGACGACATTGCCGATCACGCGACCCTGCCGCCCGATCAGAAGCTCGCCTATCTCGACCTGCTCGAGGCGGAATTGCTCGGCAAGGGCGACACCCAGGCTGAAGCCGTCATCTTGCGCCGTGCAATGGCCGAGCGCGGCATGGCGCCGCGCCACGCCCTCGATGTGCTGATCGCGTTCCGCATGGACGTGACCAAGCTGCGCTACGAGAATTGGGACGAGGTCATCCACTATTGCCGTTACTCGGCGATGCCGGTCGGCCGCTTCATGCTCGATGTCCACGGCGAGAGCACCTCGACCTGGGCCGCATCCGATGCGCTCTGCGCAGGCCTGCAGATCAACAATCACCTGCAGGATTGCGGCAAGGATTTCCGCGAGCTCAATCGCGTCTATCTGCCGCGCGACGCGCTGGCGGCACATGGCGCCTCGGTCGAGCAGCTCGGGCTGTCGCAGTCGCCGCCGGCGATGCTGGCCTGCCTGCAGGGGCTTGCCGTTCGCAACGAAGCGCTGCTCGGCGAGGGCAGGGCGCTCGCCGGGGAGATCCGGGATTTCCGTCTCGGCGTCGACGTCGCGGTGATCCAGGCCTATGCCGACCGCATCGTGCGCCTGTTGAAGGTGCGCGATCCCCTGCGCGAGCGGGTGCACCTGAACAAGTTCGAGCTGCTCGTGTTCAGCCTTGCCGGAATGCTCAGCGAAGCCGGGCGCCGCGCGATGGGACGCAAGGCCATGACCAGACCGGGGGCCGCACATGACGCTTGAGGCGACCGCGCCTGGTGCCGATTATGGCTCGAGCGCATCCGGTAGCTCGTTCTACGCCGCGATGCGCATCCTGCCGCATGACCAGCGCGAAGCGATGTTCCAGATCTACAGCTTCTGCCGCCAGGTCGACGACATCGCCGATTCCGACGGCCCGCGCGCGGAGCGGCTCGCTGCGCTTCAGCAGTGGCGCGACGACATCGACGCGCTGTACCAGGGCAATCCGCCGCCGCGGCTGAAGGACTACGTCGCTTCGGTGAAAACCTTCGGCCTCAAGCGCGAGGACTTCATCGCCATCGTCGACGGCATGGAGATGGACGTGCCGCAGGACATCCGCGCGCCCGACATGGCGACGCTGGATCTGTATTGCGATCGCGTCGCCAGCGCCGTGGGACGGCTGTCGGTGCGGGTGTTCGGCCTGCCGGAAGCGGACGGCATCGAACTCGCGCACCATCTTGGCCGCGCGCTCCAGCTCACCAACATCCTGCGCGACATCGACGAGGACGCCGGCCTCGGCCGGCTCTATCTGCCGCGCGAGGCGCTGCTGCATGCCGGCATCACCTCCGACGACCCGAACCGCGTGATCACCGAGCGCGCGCTGCCGAAGGTCTGCCTGCCGCTGGCGCAGCGCGCCAAGGCCTATTTCGAGAAGTCGGACGAGATCATGAACCGCAACAAGCGCCGCACGGTGCGCGCGCCGCGGATCATGTCGAAATATTATCATTCCATTCTGGATCTGCTGATCGCGCGCGGCTTCACCGCGCCGCGCCAGCCGGTGCGTGTGTCGAAGATCACGCGCATCCTGATCCTGCTTCGCTACGCTTTCATCTGATGCAAAACACAGCTCACATCATCGGTGCTGGAATTTCCGGCCTCTCCGCCGCCGTGCGGCTTGCCAACGCCGGCTTCAAGGTCGCCGTGCACGAGGCGACGCAGCAGGCCGGCGGCCGCTGCCGTTCCTATTTCGACGGCGCCACCAATCTCACCATCGACAACGGCAATCATCTGCTGCTGTCGGGCAACAGTCATGCCCGTGCCTATGCGCGCGCGATCGGCACCGAGGCGGGCCTTGTCGGCCCCGAGAGCGCGCAATTTCCCTTCGTCGACCTCACGACCGGGCAGCGCTGGCAGATCGATCTCGGCACCGGCCGGCTGCCGACCTGGGTGCTCGACGAGAGCCGCCGCGTGCCCGACACCGGACTCACCGATTATCTGAAGCTCGCGCCGCTGATCTGGGCCTCCGAGGACACGCTGGTCGGCAAGTCGATCCCCTGTGAAGGCGTGCTCTATCAGCGCCTGGTGCAGCCGCTGCTGCTGGCGGCGCTCAACGTCGATCCGCCCGAGGGCTCGGCCGGACTTGCCGGCGCCATCGTGCGCGAGACGCTGCTTGCCGGCGGACAGGCCTGCCGTCCCTTGATCGCGCGCGACGGTCTCAGCACCGTGCTGATCGAGCCGGCCGTGAAGTTCTTGGGCGACCGTGGCCACACGGTTCAGCTCGGCCATGAGCTGCGGTCGTTCACCAGCACCGACGGCAAGGCCAGTGCGCTGAATTTCGGCGGCGAGGATGTGATCCAGCTGGGTAAGGGCGATGTCGTCGTGATGGCGGTGCCGCCGCGGGCTGCTGCGAGCCTGCTGCCGGGCGTGAAGACCCCGACCGAATTCCGCGCCATCGTGAACGCGCATTTCCGGATCACACCGCCTCCGGGCTCGGCGGCGATCCTCGGCGTGATCGGCGGCGTCGTGGAATGGCTGTTCGCGTTCCCGAACCGGCTCTCCGTAACCATCAGCAATGGCGACCGTCTGGTCGACATGCCGCGCGAGGAATTGGCGCAGGCGATCTGGAACGACGTCTGCAAGGCCGGCGGGGTGTCCGGCGAGCTGCCTCCCTGGCAGATCGTACGTGAGCGCCGTGCCACATTTGCAGCGACGCCGGCCCAGAATGCCCTGCGTCCGGGGCCGGTCACTGCGCTGAAAAACCTGTTCCTTGCCGGGGATTGGACTGCTACGGGATTGCCTGCAACCATCGAGGGATCGGTCCGGTCGGGTGATCGCGCCGCAGATCTGGTTATCGCCGCCAAAGGAACCTGAAAGGCGGCCCTGACGGGCAGACGTCCCGGCCAATTTCAATCGACTATCGGAGCAATCGAGCGAGATGGATTCCGTGAACGCGACCAGCCGTGAAGGCCTTCAGCCAGGGATCTTGCAACCGGGCGTCCTGGAATCGAGCATTGCATCGGCGACCGAGGGCGTCATCGGCTTCCAGCAGGCCGACGGCCATTGGGTGTTCGAGCTCGAGGCCGACTGCACGATCCCCGCCGAATACGTCCTGTTGCGCCACTACCTCGCCGAGCCGGTCGATGCCGTGCTCGAGGCCAAGATCGCCAACTATCTGCGCCGCATCCAGGGCGCCCATGGCGGCTGGCCGCTGGTGCATGACGGCGAGTTCGACATGAGCGCCAGCGTGAAGGCTTACTTCGCGCTGAAGATGATCGGCGATTCCATCGACGCGCCGCACATGGTACGTGCGCGCGAGGCGATCCATGCGCGCGGCGGCGCCATTCACAGCAACGTCTTCACGCGCTTCATGCTGGCGATGTTCGGCGTGGTGACCTGGCGCGCGGTGCCGGTGCTGCCGATCGAGATCGTGCTGCTGCCGTTCTGGTCGCCGTTCCACATCAACAAGATCTCCTACTGGGCGCGCACCACCATGGTGCCGCTGATGGTCATCGCCGCGCTCAAGCCGCGCGCGAAGAATCCGAAGGGGGTCGGCATCGACGAGCTGTTCCTGCAGGATCCGCGCTCGATCGGCATGACCGCGAAGGCGCCGCACCAGAGCATGGCCTGGTTCCTGCTGTTCCGCTCGCTCGACGCGATCCTGCGCGTCATCGAGCCGATGTTCCCGAAGAGCCTGCGCAAGCGTGCGATAGATGCCGCGCTCGCCTTCACCGAGGAGCGGCTCAACGGCGAGGACGGCATGGGCGCGATCTACCCGCCCATGGCCAACATCGTCATGATGTACGACGCGCTCGGCAAGGACGAGAACTTCCCGCCGCGCGCGATCACGCGCCGGGGCATCGACAAGCTGCTGGTGATCAAGGACGACGAGGCCTATTGCCAGCCCTGCGTCTCGCCGGTGTGGGATACGACGTTGACCGCGCATGCGCTGCTGGAAGCCGGCGGCGACAAGGCGGTGCCTGCGGCAAGGCAGGGCCTCGACTGGCTGATCCCCAAGCAGGAGCTTCAGGTCAAGGGCGACTGGGCGGTGAAGCGGCCTGACGTGCGTCCGGGCGGCTGGGCCTTCCAGTACAACAATGCGCATTACCCCGATCTCGACGACACCGCCGTGGTGGTGATGTCGATGGACCGCATGCGCCGGGAGCATGGTGCGACCGGCTACGACGCCGCGATCGCCCGTGGCCGGGAGTGGATCGAGGGCATGCAGAGCGACGACGGCGGCTGGGCTGCCTTCGACGTCAACAATCTCGAATATTACCTGAACAACATCCCGTTCTCCGACCACGGCGCGCTGCTCGACCCGCCGACCGAGGATGTCACGGCGCGCTGCATCTCGATGCTGGCCCAGCTCGGCGAGACCGCGCAGACCAGCAAGCACGTGGCCGACGGGGTCGCCTATCTCAGGAAGACCCAGCACCCGGAGGGCTCCTGGTACGGCCGCTGGGGCATGAACTTCATCTATGGAACCTGGTCGGTGCTCTGCGCCCTCAACATGGCGGGCGTCCGCCACGACGACCCCATGATTCGCAAGGCCGCGGCCTGGCTAGCCTCGATCCAGAACAAGGATGGCGGCTGGGGCGAGGACGCCGTCAGCTACCGGCTCGATTACAAGGGTTGGGAGGCCGCCCCCTCGACCGCCTCGCAAACGGCATGGGCCTTGCTTGCCCTGATGGCGGCAGGCGAGGTTGATCACCCGGCCGTCGCCCGCGGGGTGGAGTACCTGATTGCAACACAAAACAAAAAAGGACTGTGGGACGAGCAGCGGTACACTGCCACAGGCTTCCCCCGCGTGTTCTATCTGCGGTATCATGGTTACCCAAAGTTCTTTCCGTTGTGGGCACTGGCGCGGTATCGGAACTTGCGGAACACCAACAGCAGGGTGGTAGGGGTCGGGATGTGACTTTGGGGACGGGGGACTTTTTCACCGCGGGCAACGCCATTGATCCGCGGCCGATCTTGATCGTGACCGGACTGGTTCAAGAGGCCCGCATCGCAGCCGGGCCGGGAATGGCCGTGATTTGTTCGTCCAGCAGCCCGACCCAGTTGCGGGCGCTGCTGACCGTGGTGGATCCCCAGACGATTCGCGGCGTGATCTCGTTCGGCGTTGCCGGCGGGCTCGACCCGAGCTTGCGCTCGGGCGACGTGGTGCTCGCGACCGAAGTACTCTCCGGGGATACCCGCTGGGCCGCGGGGCTCTCGCTCGGCGACGATTTGATCGACCGCCTGACCTCGGGCCGCCGCCGCGTGGTGCGCGGCAGCCTGGCCGGTGCCGAGGAAGTGGTCACCAAGCGCGCCTGCAAGGCGGCGCTGCATTCGGAGACCGGCGCCTCTGCCGTTGACATGGAAAGCCACATCGCGGCCGCCTACGCCGCCGAGGCCGGCTTGCCGTTCGCCGCGGTCCGCGTCATCAGCGATCCCGCCCATCGCGCCCTGCCGGCACTCGCCCGCGCCGCGATCAAGCCGAACGGCCAGATCGACCTTGCCGCTGTGCTGTTCGGCATCGTGCGCAATCCCGCCGCGCTACATGGACTGGTCTCGACCGGCATCGACTTCAACCGCGCGCTGCGGAGCCTGCGCGGCTGCCGCGATTATCTGATCGGGACGGAGCTGATCGAGAGCGAAGTGCTGGTGTCGAAGGCGGCGTGAGCGGAGCAGCGAGCTGAGAATAAAGGAAAGCCCGGTCTTGCGACTGGGCTTTTTGTTTTGCCGTGAGCGATTGACCCATAGAGCGCATATGAAAACCAGCGGATTTCACTTGTCGGCCCTGTCAGTGGCTTTTACGTCGAGTTTCTCGGTCCAGGATTTCGGCTCTGGTGCAATCTGGGAGAGTCGTCGGCAATGGATCTGTCCGTCGACGACGTGCGTGCGCTGTTCACTTCTAGCCTGTGAACGTCAAGAAGCCATCAAGACCAGAATTGGGCGTTTGTCATGGACGACGGATGCCAGAGCAACCGAAGCGTCTCCTTGTGAAGTTCAGCGCGCCAAGCGGCTGGTCAAAATGACCCGTCGGGCAAAACACCCCAACACCCGTCAATCCCTCCGCGCAAAAATATTCCACTTTCCCGAATTTCGGATTTGTGACATAGAGCGTTTATCCCGGCCCTGCCAGAGGGGCGCTTCGCGATCGTCACGAGATGCGGGCCGGGGAGCGGTGGACGCGGCAGCGCCGGCGCGGAAGGGCGATGACAGGGACGGGCGACCGTTGAGTCATGCGCGACGCGAACGACACGGCGCCGTAACAGCGGCCGCGCTGGATATCGGGGGCGAGCACACGCGAGCGTCCGATGCTTTCGGCGAGGCCGTCCGCGGACGGAGAAGTCGTGTGGTCCCGGCGCCCGGGGTTCTGGCGTCAAGGCTCGCGGTGATGTGGCCGCCAACCGGTGCGCGCATCGATCAGCCGTGAGGCGACGGGGGCAATAGTGCAACGCTCCCCGAGGAGAGCACGAAGGACACCGTTAAAACCATCCGCGCAGGGAAGGCCGGGCGACCGGCAACACCTGTGATCCACCCCGTGTGCGTTTTCGATGCACGCGGACCGCGGGTGCCGCCGGCGCCCGGCCTTCCCTGCGCCCTCTGGTCCAGTTGAGGGCGGCAACGATCAGCAACACTCGGGCGAAATGCGCCGCGGGGATGCGAAGGCGCGCCTGCGATGAAGAGCGTTCATGGAGAAAGCGGGCCGTTGCCGCATACGCCGTCATTGCGAGTGAGCATCGTGCCTCGATGTCTCACGCGACTGGCGCAAAGGAAAAGGCCCGGTCGCGTTCGCGGCCGGGCCTTTGTCGTTTGTACGTATGATTGACGCTTTACGCCGCCGTCGACGCCTTCCGCGCGGCCTTTGCCTGCGCGGCTTCGGCCTCGTCCTTGCGGATCTCCGACAGGCGCTTCTGCACTTCCGACGAGAAGATGTACTGCGCCGGGCGCTGCTTGCTCATGTCGATCTCCGGCGCCATCGGACCCGTGGTCCTGATGCCGCGCAGCGAGACCCACATCGCCTTCAGCGGGTTGTTGAGCGCCGCAGTCGCCGCCGTCGGTTCGTAGCCGCAATGGGCCATACAGTCGGCGCACTTCTCGTAACGGCCGGTGCCGTAGCTGTCCCAGTCGGTGGTCTCCATCAGCTCCTTGAAGGTCTTGGCGTAGCCTTCACCGAGCAGGTAGCAGGGCTTCTGCCAACCGAAGATGTTGCGCGCGGGCATGCCCCACGGCGTGCACTCGTATTCCTGGTTGCCGGCGAGGAAGTCCAGGAACAGGCCGGAATGCATGAAATTCCACTTCTTGCCCTTGCCCATCGCAAAGACGTCGCGGAACAGCTTCTTGGTCTTGGTGCGGTTCAGGAAGTGCTCCTGGTCCGGTGCGCGCTCATAGGCGTAGCCCGGCGACATCGAGACGCCGACACCGAGCTCGACGGTGAGGTCGAGGAACTTCGCGATCTCCTCGGCCGGATGGCCGTCGAAGATGGTGGCGTTGACGTTGACGGTGAAGCCGCGCGCCTTGGCCGCCTTGATCGCGGACACCGCGCGGTCGAACACGCCCTTCTGCGACACCGCCTTGTCGTGGTGATCCTTCAGGCCGTCGAGATGGACGGAGAAGAACAGGTACGGGGAGGGCTCGAACAGATCGAGCTTCTTCTCGAGCAGCAGCGCGTTGGTGCAGAGCGAAACGAACTTCTTGCGCTCAACGAGGCCGCGCACGATCTCGCCGATCTCCTTGTGGATCAGCGGCTCGCCGCCGGGAATGGCGACCATCGGTGCGCCGCACTCGTCGGCCGCGTCCCAGCACTCCTGCGCGGTCATGCGGCGGTTGAGGATCGCATCGGGATAATCGATCTTGCCGCAGCCGACGCAGGCGAGGTTGCAGCGGAACAGCGGCTCCAGCATCAGCACGAGCGGGTAGCGTTTGCGGCCAAGCATCTTCTGCTTGAGCAAGTAGGCGCCGATACGCATTTCCTTGAAGAACGGAATAGCCATTACAAGTTTCTTTCTGGGCTTCTGAATTCGGGTGGGTCAGCTCGCAGCCAATTGGGCCGGAAGCCGGAATTCGATGTTTTCCTCGCGGCCCGGCAACACCTGGACCTTCACCGGTCCGATTCGCCGCATCGCTTCGATCACGTCATCCACGAGTACCTCGGGCGCCGAAGCACCGGCCGTGATGCCGACGCTCTCCGCATTCTTCAACCATTCCGGATTGAGCTCGCTGCCGTCGGCAATCAAATAACTCGCGACGCGGGCCTCGGTGCCGATTTCGCGAAGCCGGTTCGAATTCGAGCTATTGGCAGCGCCCACTACCAAGATCACGTCGACCAGCTTGCTCAAGTCCCTTACCGCAGATTGGCGGTTCTGTGTCGCATAGCAGATATCCCGGATATCCGGGCCTTGAATATCTGTAAAGCGGGCGTGAAGGGCCGAAATGATATCTTTGGTGTCGTCGACCGACAAGGTGGTCTGGGTGATGTAGGCCACTGGCGTATCTGCCGGCAAATTCAGGGTCTTAACCTCTTCGACGCTTTGAACGAGCAGCACCGGGGCGGGAACCTGGCCCATGGTGCCCTCGACCTCGGGGTGGCCGGCATGGCCGATCAGGATCAACGTGCGGCCTCTCGTGATGTAGCGCTTCCCCTGATTGTGAACTTTCGTGACCAGCGGGCAGGTGGCATTGAGCACGGGAAGGTCGCGCGCGGCGGCCTCTTCCTCGACGCTGCGGGCGACACCATGGGCGCTGAAAACGGTCACCGCTTTTGGTGGCACCTCGGAGAGTTCCTCGACGAAGATGGCCCCTTTGTTCTTCAGGCTCTCGACGACGTACTTGTTGTGCACGATCTCGTGGCGCACGTAGACGGGCGGCCCGTACTTCTCCAATGCTCGCTCCACGATTTCGATCGCACGCACCACGCCGGCGCAGAAGCCGCGCGGCTGCGCCAGATAAACTTCCATTGGACGTCCATCACGCAAGTTGCACCCATCCACTCCGTAAGGCGGACCTTGATACCAAGGCGCTGCAATATCCGCACCATTGGTTCGCGCACGCGGTAGCCAACCACCCCCACCGGGGCTCGGCGCATGGAGGCGCAATACTTTGTGTCAAAAAATCGGCAGAGGGGAAAGCTCGATGTTCCAAGTTCCCCGAGGCGGTTGAATTCGCGGTATTATAGTAGCGATATGGGTTAGCGCAACCCAGCGACATCAGTGACAAGCCCTTCGTCACTTTCCCGCCTCAACTCCCCGGCTATACCGGCCCCCCGCATGATTTTGCCACGGTCTTCCGCCGTTTACCTCGAACCTCCCGGCGGCGAGTGCCACTCAAAACAGCAATAGGTTTCGCCTGGGAACTCCGATAAACAGCGGGCGTTTCCGGCAAGCTGTTAACCGCAGAAAGAAAAGAAGTGCTGCAAAGCGTAGTCGTTGCCATCGTCAGGGCCTGCACCCGGTTTGCCTCCCTCGTCGTCGTTCTCGGGCTCCTGCTGTCGGTGGGAGCGGGCTATTACGCTGCGCGCCACTTCGCCATCAACACTGACATCAACTCGCTGATTTCCCAGAATCTCGACTGGCGCAAGCGCGACCAGCAGTTCGACAAGGCGTTCGATCAAAACGAAACGATCATCGCGGTGGTCGAGGCCCGCACGCCGGAGATGACGAGTGCGGCGGCGGACGCGCTCTATGCCCGGCTGAAGGATGACAAGACCAACTTCCAGTCCCTGCAGCAACTCGGCAGCGGCGAGTTCTTCGAGAAGAACGGACTGCTGTTCCTGCCGACCGAAGAGGTCGGCAAGATCACCAGCCAGTTCGAGTCCGCGGCGCCCCTGATCGAGATCATGGCCGGCGATCCCTCGATCCGCGGCCTGACCGGCGCGCTGGAGACCGGACTTGCCGGCGTCAAGCGCGGCCAGGTCAAGCTCGACAACACCGCGCGTCCGTTCAACCTGATCGCGCAGACCGTCGAGACCGTGCTCAACAAGGGCGATGCGAGCTTCTCCTGGCGCGAGCTCGTCAGCGACGAGCCGCTGAAGGATTCCGACAAGCGCGCCTTCATCGAGTTCAAGCCGATCCTCGACTACAACGCGCTGGAGCCCGGCAAGGATGCCACCAACGCGATCCGCAAGGCCGCAGCCGATCTGGATTTCGCGGACAAGTACCAGGCGCGGGTGCGCCTGACCGGTCCGGTCCCGATCGCCAACGAGGAATACGCCACCGTCCAGGAAGGCGCCGTCGTCAACGGCATCGGCACCGTGCTCGTCGTGCTGCTCATCCTCTGGATGGCGCTGCACTCGTCGAAGATCATTTTCGCGGTTTTCGTCAATCTCTTCGTCGGCCTCGCGCTGACGACCGCGGCCGGCCTG
Source organism: Bradyrhizobium sp. SZCCT0148 (assembly GCF_018129985.1). Taxonomy (GTDB): domain Bacteria; phylum Pseudomonadota; class Alphaproteobacteria; order Rhizobiales; family Xanthobacteraceae; genus Bradyrhizobium; species Bradyrhizobium japonicum_H. The sequence goes on along the minus strand of NZ_JAFCKT010000004.1, from coordinate 393,184 downwards.
ATGATGGTCGGATCGTTCAATCTGCTGTCGATCGCGTTTGCGGTGCTGTTCGTCGGCCTCGGCGTGGATTTCGGCATCCAGTACAGCGTTCGCTACCGCTCGGAGCGCTACAAGCACAACGATCTCACGGGCGCGCTGGTGCTGGCCGCGAAGCGCTCGGCGGTGCCGCTGTCGCTCGCGGCGATGGCGACCGCGGCCGGCTTCCTCTGCTTCATGCCGACCGATTACAAAGGCATCGCAGAGCTCGGCCAGATTGCCGGCGTCGGCATGCTGGTGGCGTTCCTCTCCTCGATCACCATTCTGCCGGCCATGCTGAAACTGCTCAACCCGCCCGGCGAGAAGGAGCCGGTCGGCTACGCCTTCCTGGCGCCGGTCGATCACTTCCTGGAAAAGCATCGCGTGCTGGTGGTGGGCGGCACGCTGCTGCTGGCTGTCGCCGGCCTGCCGCTGCTCTATTTCATGAAGTTCGACTTCAACCCGATGAACCTGCGCAACCCGAAGGCCGAATCGATCGCGACCTTTCTCGACCTGCGCAAGGACCCCAACACCGGCGCCAACGCCATCAACGTGATGGTCACGTCCGAGGAGCAGGCCAAGCAGGTCGAGGCCAAGCTGGAAAAGGTGCCTGAGGTGCTGCGGGTGATGTCGCTCAACAGCTTCGTGCCGGAGGATCAGCCGCCGAAGCTGAAGCTGCTGGCGCAGGGCGCCAAGGTGTTGAATCCCGCACTCAACCCCGATCAGATCGATGCGGCGCCGACCGACAAGGAAAACGTCGATTCGCTGAAATCCTCAGTCGACAATCTGCGCCGGACAGCGGGCGAGGCGACGGGCCCGGGCGCCATCGCCTCGCGTCGCCTGGCTGACGCACTCGAAAAGCTCGCCAACGGCGACGAGGCTACGCGCAACAAGGCGCAGAACGTCTTCGTCGCGCCGATGAAGATCGTATTCGACCAGCTCAGGAACGCGATGCAGGCCGGGCCGGTCACCCTCAATTCACTGCCGCCCGATCTCGTCAGCGGCTGGAAGAGCAAGGACGGCATCATCCGGGTCGAGGCGCTGCCCAAGGGCGATCCCAATGACAACGACACGCTGCGCAAATTTGCGGCGGCGGTGCTGGTCGCCGAGCCGACCGCGATCGGTGGGCCGGTCTCGATCCTGAAATCCGGCGACACCGTGGTGAAGGCGTTCATCCACGCCGGCATCTACGCGCTGCTGGTGATCGGCCTGCTGCTGTGGATCACCTTGCGCCGCTTCGTCGACGTGTTGATGACTCTGGTGCCGCTGCTGGTTGCCGGCGCGGTGACGCTCGAGATCTGCGTGTTGGTCGGCCTGCCGCTCAACTTCGCCAATATCGTCGCGTTCCCGCTGCTGCTCGGCGTCGGCGTCGCCTTCAAGATCTATTACGTCGTGGCCTGGCGCTCAGGCAGGACCAACCTGCTGCAGACCAGCCTGACGCGTGCGATCTTCTTCAGCGCGCTGACGACCGCGACCGCGTTCGGCAGCCTGTGGCTGTCGAGCCATCCCGGGACGTCCAGCATGGGCAAGCTGCTCGCACTCTCGCTGGTGACGACGCTTGCCGCCGTGCTGCTGTTTCAGCCCGCCCTAATGGGCAAACCCCGCAATCTCAGGGAGTAGGCAGATGTCGCCGACCGGATCGGCCGCGCCCTTCTGACCGGGCTTGGCCGCGCCGGCGGGTTTCGGGGCTGCGGGCGCAGGCGCGGCGGCAATCGTCGTACCTGCGGCCTTCGGCGCCGCGCCGGCAGACTTCGGCGCGCCCTTGGCCATGGCGTTGGCGGTGCTTGAGGGGATCGGCGGGCCGACCCGGGTCCAGGTTTCGCCGCCGCAGAGGAACCCCATCACGCAGCCCTTGATTTCGAGCTGGTCGGTTCCGGCCGGCGTGATGGTCGCGCTGTAGAGCTGGCCGTCCTTGGCGTTGTAGACCTGCCCTTCCCACTGCTCGGCGCCGGGCTTCTTCTTCATGTCGATCAAGGTCACCATGCCCAGCGTGGGCCTGGTCTTCTTCGAGGCATCAGGATTGTTCTCGTCGCGGCCGCCGGGCTGCTTTTCCCAAGAAACGGCGCCCCACATGCTGCCATTGCATTGGGCAACGCGAATGTTGGCAACGCCGTCGGCGACCCGCCAGTCGCCGGTGGGATCGGCGGCGAGCGCCGGTGTCAGGCAGGTGTAACCGCCAGCCAGTATTAGTCCGGTGTAAAGGGCTAAACGCATGATAGTTCCTTGGCAGTGCAACATGGGCTAAAGCTGTGCTTGCGAAGATGGTCCGAAAAAGGGCAAAAGGCCGCACAGACCGTTTTCTGTCACGGTCCGTTTTCTGTTGACGAGACGGCCCTCAAGCGAAGTATGTAGCGGATGCACAGCCCAAATCCAGACATGTCTCAGCTTTTCGCGGACCGTCAGGCCCAGCGCAGCACCCTGCATAATCGGTATCTGAACGAGCAGTTCGTTCGGGTTCTCAAGACCATCGGCTACGATGTCGGCTTCCAGAAGGGGCAGGGGCAATATCTGTACGATCGCGACGGCGCGCGCTATCTCGACCTGCTGTCCGGCTTCGGCGTGTTCGCGATCGGGCGCAATCATCCGGTCATGCGCGATGCGCTCAAGAGCGTGCTCGATGCCGACCTGCCCAACCTCGTCCAGTTCGACGTCTCGGTGCTGGCCGGCGTGCTGGCCGAGCGGCTGCTGAAATATGTCCCGTATCTGGACAAGGTGTTCTTCGCCAATTCCGGCGCCGAATGCGTCGAAGCCGCGATCAAGTTCGCGCGAGGCGCCACCGGCCGTCCCGGTATCGTCTACTGCGCCCACGGCTATCACGGTCTGACCTATGGCGCGCTGTCGCTGACGGGTGATTCGAACTTCCGCACCGGCTTCGAGCCGCTGCTGCCAGGCTGCACCTCGATCCCGTTCAACGATCTGGCCGCGCTGGAAAAGGCGCTGGCCTCGCGCGAGGTCGCGGCCTTCGTTGTCGAGCCGATCCAGGGCAAGGGCGTCAACATGCCCACCGACGAGTTCCTGCCGGGCGCCGCCGCGCTCTGCAAGAAATACGGCACGCTGTTCGTCGCCGACGAAATCCAGACCGGCATGGGCCGCACCGGCCGCTTCCTCGCGGTGGAGCACTGGAACGTCGAGCCCGACATGGTGCTGCTGTCGAAGTCGCTGTCCGGCGGCCACGTGCCGGTCGGCGCGGTGCTGACGCGCAAGGCCATCTTCGACAAGATTTTCAATCAGATGGATCGCGCCGTGGTGCACGGTTCGACCTTCTCGAAAAATGACCTCGCCATGGCCGCGGGCATTGCCACGCTCGACGTCATGGAGTCCGAGAAGCTGATCGAGTCCGCGGCCAAGCGTGGCGCCGAGCTTCGCCTCGCGCTGACGCGCATGGTGCCCGGCTACGAGCTGATGAAGGAAGTGCGCGGCAAGGGCCTGATGATCGGCGTCGAGTTCGGTCCGCCGAAATCGCTGCGGCTGCGTGCCTCCTGGAACGTGCTGGAAGCCGCCAACAAGGGCCTGTTCTGCCAGCTCATCACCGTTCCGCTGTTCAAGGATCACAAGATCCTGACCCAGGTCGCCGGCCACGGCAGCCACACCATCAAGCTGCTGCCGCCGCTCACCATCACCGAGGAAGATTGTAGCTGGATCGAGAAGGCGTTCGACGACGTCATCGCCGGCAGCCACAAGGTCCCCGGCGCGATCTGGTCGCTCGGCAAGACGCTGGTGGACAACGCGGTGCGGCGGTCGGCATAAGACGCCGATCTGTTTCAACGATCGTCATTGCGAGCGCAGCAAAGCAATCCAGTATCCCGCTGAGGCGTTCTGGATTGCTTCGCTGCGCTCGCAATGACAGCCGAGACCGCTACCCCTCCACATTCGCCTTCATCGCCGCCTCGAACTTGTCGACGAACTCGGCGAGCTCGTCGGCGCCGATATCGCTGACGGCCCAGAAATTCAGGCCGCGCTCGCCCCAGCGGCGGCAGTTGAAGCCCTGCATGGTCTGCGTCTTCGGCGGCCGGTGTTCGGTGCTCGAGGTCTGCGATACGAACAGGTTGATCACATGCTGGCGCCGCTTGTAGACCACGGCGCCGATGGCGCGGGCGTCGATGTAGTCGAGCCGGCCGCCGATGAGCGTGAAGCCTTGCGCGGTGAGGTCGATCACGGGCGGAGCGACGTCGAGCTTGCCGTTGAACCACGGCTTGACCGTGTGCCGGTCGGTCGAGACCACGTCGATGAGATGGCCGGCCTGCAGCGAGCGCAGATGCGCCGAGACGACCTCCGAGAGGATACGCTGCTGGTCGTCCTGGCGCAGCACCACGGCGACGATGCCCGTTGCGGCGAGCGCTGAGACCGCCGAGCCCATCGCAAAGCCACGCAGCACGGAGCGGCGGCTCGGCTGGCGTCGCGGCTCTGGCAATGACGCCTCGATCCGCTCGCGCAGGCTGGCGGGCGCGGTGTAACGCAGATTGGTGTCGGCGAGCACGCGCTGCATCTCGCGCTGTGCGGCAAACTCAGCCGCGCAAGCCGTGCAGCCGGCGATATGGGCTTCGACCTCGCGCGCATGGCCAGCGTCGAGTTCGCCGTCGAGCAGCGCGTGAAGCATGATCCTTGCTTCGTCGCAAGTCATCTGGAGTGCTCCTCTTCCGCCGTCCATGCCGCGCGCAACATGGCGCGGGCACGGGCGAGGCGGGACATCACGGTGCCGATGGGCGCGCCGACGGACTCTGCGATTTCACGATAGGACAAATGGTTGATCTCGCGCAGCACGAAGGTTTCCTTGAAAGGTTCGGCGAGCGCGTCGATCAGCTTGCGGATGGCGCCGGCATCGCGGCTGCGCAGCACCTCAGTCTCCGGGCTCGCCTCGCTCTCCTGCCAGATCGGTGTCTGCTCGGCGGCACCGGGCATGTCCTCGAGCGCGCTGGGCCTGTGGGCGCGCCGTGCGTATTCGGCGTTGCAGACATTGCGCAGGATCGCGAACAGCCAAGGCTTCATCGCGGGCCCGCGATAGCTGTCGAAGTGCTTCAGCGCGCGCAGATAGCACTCCTGCACCGCATCTTCCGCGTCGGAGGCGTCGCGCAGCAGGTAGCGCGCGAGCGTGTAGACATCGTCGAGATGGGGCAGCGCCGCTTCCCGAAAACGCCGCGCCTTGTCTGGATCGTCGCTTGTCGCTGGCATCGCCGCTCGCTTTGCCGTTTCACCTGTTGTCGCCGGAGACGCAGGAGTTCGGCCGGCGGGGGACCACCGGCCGGGCAGGACGTTGATGCCTGGGTTGGAGACGTTACTCAACCTTGATCATCCCCGTCATGTGCGGGTGCAGCGAACAAAAATATTTGTAGTCGCCCGCATTGGTGAACGTGAAGGAGAACTTGTCGTCGGTGTCCAAGGTCTTGGACCTGAACTTGCCGGCCGACACCACGGTGTGCGGGATGTCATCCCGGTTGGTCCAGGTCACGGTGGTGCCGGCCTTGATCTTGAGCTCGGCCGGCTGGAAGACGAAATTGTCGATATGGACCTCCATGTCGTCGGCACGGGCGGTCGTCGCGGGCAACAGGATGGCCGCGGCCAGGGACAGGCCGAAATCGACACTGAAGTCGCGACGGTTGAGAATCTTCATTGTCAGCTCCACTCAGCCCTGGAGCGGCGTGTCGATGATCGCCAGCCGCTGCTCGTTCTGCTTGAAGTTGATGCTGGCGACGCCGAGCATGGAGCGCAGCTTTGCGTCCTCGACCTTCATCGGGCCCGGCGATGAGGCAGCTCCCGGCGCCGGCTGCGGGAAAGCGGTCGAACGCGCGGTGTGGAAGGTGACGTTGCCCTCGACCTTCTGCATCACCTGGTGGATGTGCCCGTTCAGCACGGTGACCGAGCCGAAGCCTTTCACCTGCTCGAGCGCACGGCCACCGTCCTCGGTGCCCCAGCCCCATTCCGGATAGACGGTCCAGAGCGGGATGTGCGCGAACAGCACGATCGGCGTCGATTTCGACTTGCCGCGCAGATCGTCCTCGAGCCAGGCGAGCTGCTCGGCGCCGAGATTGCCGAGGCCTCCGGCCTTGAGATCGACGACGTTGACGAGGCCGATGAAGTGCACGCCACCGGCGTCGAAGGAATACCAGCCCTGGCCCTTGCTGCCACGGCCATAGCGTTCGCGATAGAATTTCACCTCCTCATCCAGGAAGTCATGCTCGCCGGGCACGTAGTGCACGTCGAGCTTGCTCTGCGAGATGATGCGATCGGCATTGTCGAACTCGGCGGCCTTCGACAGATGGGTGATGTCGCCGGTGTGGATCATAAAGGCCGGCTTTGTCGGCATCGCGTTGATCTTGCCGACGGCCTCCTCCAGCGTGCCGAGCGCGTTGGGATTGGCCGGCTTGTCGAAGCCGACATGGCTGTCGCTGATCTGCAGGAACGTCATGCCGGGCGTCACTGCGGTCGCAGCCTGCGCGGAATCGATGATGCCGAGCGAGCGCGGCACGCCGCCCGTGACGGTCCAGAGCACCCCGGTGCCGGCCCAGGTCATGCATTCCAGCACCTTGCGGCGGTTGACGCCGTTCTCCCCGTGATCGTGTCCGCTCATCGCATCCTCCGCCTCGCCCGGAATTGGGCTTCGGGGAGGTGATTGGCGGAATGGGAGGCTTATTCCCGGATGGGATGACGTTTTCGTGAGGTAGCCTCGTGTCCCGGAGGCGCTGCACCGCGTAGCGTTTGCTGCGCAAAGCCGGGACCATAGAGCTAAACGGCACGCGGTAAGATTGGCCCCGGCTCAGCGCGGCAGCTTTGCACGCTGCAGCGCGTCCGGGGCACGGGATCTACTTCGCGAATTCCCGCACAGCTTTCACCACACACTCCGGCACTTCCTGCGCTACGCAGTGCCCGGCGTCGTCGAAGACGAGCGTGCTGACCCGCGGAATCAGCGCGACCGCGCGCCTTGCCATCTCCTTATAGATCGGTCCCGACTTCGCGGCCGTCGTGACGCGGACCGGGCAGTCGATCTCGGCAAGCTTCGTAAACGGATTGCCGCGGGCGTCGCCGAGGTAAACCTGCTCCATCGCCTCGTAAATCGGACGCAGGATCGCCGACTCGATCTCAGGCGTGCAGCAAAGCCGCACCCGGCCATCGTCAAGCGTCGTGAAGCCATGGCGCACATATGCCTGCAGCGAGGTCTCTGTCCAATCCGCAAAGGACGGCGCGGCGCGGTAGCGCGCGAACACGGCGTCGGCGTTCTCGAACTCAGCACGCCGGCGCAACGTGCCTTGGACACGGGCGACGGATTCGTCGTCCAATCCCCCGGTACGCGCGGCACGCGGGTCCATCACCGTCGGCTCCATCACGAACAGGCGTGCGAAGCGCCCGGGCACAAGGTTTGCCGCGAGCAGCAGATCCGTCGCACCGGCGCTGTGACCGATCCCGTAGACATCATGCAGATCGAGCGCGTCGATCACCCCGCAGACATCCTCGGCATAGTCCAGAAAGTGATAGGCGCCGGGCTTGTCACTCGCACCGTGGCCGCGGCGGTCGAGCGCATAGACGGTGTAGCTTGATGCAAGCTCGCGCGCGACATCTTCCCAAACAGCAGCGACGAAGCCGGTGCCATGCACGAGCAGGGCAGGCGGCTTGCCGCTCTCGCCCCATTGCAGCATGGCGATCTCAGTCTTGGAGGAGCTGATGGAAAAACGACGAGGGCTGATCATGTCGACGGGCCGCTACTTCGCATCCTCCAGGATCATCGTCGCGCCCTTCTCGGCGATCATCGCTGTTGGCGTGTTGGTGTTGCCCGAGGTGATGGTCGGCATGATCGAGGCATCGACGATGCGCAGGCCTTCGAGCCCGTAGAAGCGCAGGCGCTCGTCGACCACCGCCATTGGATCGTTCACCGCGCCCATCTTGGCGGTGCCGACGGGATGGAAGATCGTGGTGCCGATATCGCCGGCGGCTTTCGCGAGCGAGGCATCGTCATCGCCGACGGAGGGGCCCGGCAAATATTCGCTCGGGCGATATTTGGCCAGCGCCTTCTGCTGCATCAGGCGTCGCGTGGTGCGGATGGCGTCGGCGCCGACCTGGCGGTCGTCGTCGGTCGACAGGTAGTTCGGCGCAATGATCGGCTTCTCGTCGGGGCTCGCCGAGCGCAGCCGCACGGTGCCGCGCGAGGTCGGTTGCAGATTGCAGGCGCTGACGGTGATGGCGGGGAAGCGGTGCAGGGGATCGCCGAACTTGTCGAGCGACAGCGGCTGCACATGGAACTGGATGTTGGCGCGCGCGCGGGTCGCGTCCGAGCGCGTGAAGATGCCGAGTTGCGATGGCGCCATCGTCAGAGGGCCGCGGCGGCGGAAGGCGTAGTCGAGCCCCATCAGGCCGCGGCGGACCAAATTGTAATAGGTCTCGTTGAGCGTCCGCACGCCCTCGACCTTGTAGATCGCGCGCTGCTGCAGGTGGTCCTGCAGATTGCGCCCCACCCCGGGCTTGTCCATGACGATGTCGATGCCGAGCGGCGACAGCCAATCCGCCGGGCCGATGCCGGAGCGATGCAGCACCTGCACCGATCCGATCGAGCCTGCCGAGAGGACCACTTCGCGTTTCGCACGCGCTTCGATCATCTCGCCGTTCTGGATGAAGCGCACGCCGACGGCGCGGCCCTGCTCGATGATCAGGCGGTCGACCAGTACATGCTTCTCGAGCCGCAGGTTCGGGCGCTTCAGGGCGGGCTTGAGGAAGCCGCGCGCCGAGGACCAGCGCCGGCCGCGCTTCTGGTTGACGTGGAAATAGCTGGTGCCTTCGTTGTCGCCGGTGTTGAAATCAGGGATGCGCTTGATCCCCATCTGCTCGGCGGCATCCCCAACGGCATCGAGAACGTCCCATGACAATCGTGGCGCCTCGATGCGCCAGCCGCCGCCCGCGCCGTGATGCTCGCTCGCCCCCAGGAAGTGATCTTCGAGCCGCCTGAACAGCGGCAGCACATCCTCATAGCCCCAGCCGGTCATGCCGAGCTGGCGCCAATGATCATAGTCGGCGGCCTGGCCGCGCATCGAGATCATGGCGTTGATTGCCGAGCAGCCGCCGATCACCTTGCCACGGGGATAGGCCAGCGACCGGCCGTTCAGGCCGGGCTCGGCCTCGGTCTTGAACATCCAGTCCGAGCGCGGATTGCCGATGGCGAAGAGATAGCCGACGGGGATGTGGAACCAGATCCAGTTATCATCGCCGCCTGCTTCGAGGACCAGGACGCGTTTGCCGGGATCGGCCGACAGGCGGTTGGCGACGATGCAGCCCGCCGTACCTGCGCCGACGACGATGTAGTCAAATTCACCTTCGAGCCGTCTCGGCATCCTGCTTCCACCCAACAAGCGCTTCATGTCCGGGCATATCCCAGGCATCCACGTCCTTTCCGATCTAATAGTCAGACGGGGATGGCCAAGACAAGCCGGCTACGAGCCCGGCCATGACGAGAGGACAGGGTTACCCTCGGCCCGCGGCAGTTGGGTGGACTGGCGCTTGCATGTTAGACAGTCCTGCATTTTCAACAACGTCTGAGACCCTCCATGCCCATCGTGAACCGCGTCGCCGACCTTCAACCCGATATTCAGGCCTGGCGCCGGGACATCCATGAGCACCCCGAGCTTCTCTATGACGTGCACCGCACTGCAGCATTCGTCGCGGACCGGCTGCGCGAATTCGGCTGCGATGAGGTCGTCACCGGCCTCGGCCAGACCGGCGTGGTCGGGGTGATCAAGGGGAACAAGCCGGCCGGCGAAGGGCTCAAGACCATCGGCCTGCGCGCCGACATGGATGCGCTGCCTGTCGAGGAGCAGACCAACCTGCCTTACGCCTCCAAGACTCCGGGCAAGATGCACGCTTGCGGCCATGACGGCCACACCGCGATGCTGCTCGGGGCCGCCCGCTACCTCGCCGAAACCCGCAACTTCGCCGGAGATGCGGTGGTGATCTTCCAGCCCGCCGAGGAGGGCGGCGCCGGCGGCGCGGCCATGGTCAAGGACGGCCTGATGGAGCGCTTCGGCATCGAGCAGGTCTACGGCATGCACAACGGTCCGGGCATCCCGATCGGCTCGTTCGCGATCCGGCCGGGCCCGATCATGGCGGCGACCGACGAGGTCGACATAATGATCGAGGGCCTCGGCGGCCATGCCGCGCGTCCGCACAAATGCATCGATTCCGTGCTGGTCGGCGCACAGGTGATCACGGCGCTGCAGTCGATCGTCGCGCGCAGTGTCGATCCGCTGGAGTCGGCGGTGATCTCGATTTGCGAATTCCACGCCGGCAACGCCCGCAACGTCATTCCGCAGACCGCGACGCTGAAGGGGACCATCCGCACGCTGTCGCCGGAGGTGCGCAAGCTGGTCGAGAAGCGCGTGCATGAAGTGGTGGCGGGCGTCGCGCAGATCACCGGCGCCAAGATCGACCTGCGCTACCATCGCAACTATCCCGTCGTGAACAACCACGCTGCGGAGACCGAGGTGGCGCGGCGCATTGCCAGGCAAGTCGCGGGCGATGCCAATGTGCACGAGATGCCGCCGCTGATGGGCGGCGAGGATTTCGCCTACATGCTGGAAGCGCGCCCCGGCGCCTTCATCTTCTGCGGCAACGGCGACAGCGCCGGGCTGCATCACCCCGCCTACAATTTCAACGACGAGGCGATCGTGTTCGGCACGTCGTATTGGGTGAAGCTGGTCGAGGAATCGCTCGCGGCGTCTTGAAGCCAAGCCGGAAGCACATGATGAAAAGGGCCCGTGCACCGCATGGGCCCTTCGTTTTGAGGGATCCAATCGGCTTCAGAAGATCCGCGAGAAGATCACGTAGAGCGTGGCCGACAGCATGATCGCGCAGGGCAGCGTCAGCACCCAGGCCATCAGCAAATTGCGGATGGTCGACCATTGCAGGCCCGAGCCGTTGGCCGCCATCGTGCCGGCGACGCCGGACGACAGCACGTGGGTGGTGGAGACGGGCAGGCCGAACACATCTGCGGCGCCGATCGTCGCTGCGGCCACCAGCTCGGCCGAAGCGCCCTGTGCATAGGTGAGATGGCTCTTGCCGATCTTCTCGCCGACCGTGATCACGATGCGCTTCCAGCCGATCATGGTGCCGAGGCCGAGCGCGATCGCAACCGCAACCTTCACCCAGGTCGGGATGAACTTCGTGGCGCTGTCGAGTCCGCCCTTGTAGGCGTTCAAGGTCGCGACCTCGTCCTTGCTGAGGTCGTTTTCCTTGTCCTTCATCAGGTAGCGGATCGCTTCGGAGGCCAGGTACATGTCGTTACGGGTGTTGCCGACCGCTTCAGCCGGTACCTTGTTGAGCGAGCCGTATTTCGCGACCTGGTCGCCGACATCCTTCACCAGCACCGACAGCGAAGGGTAGGTTCCCTCGCTGATGTGGTGCGAGGTGATGTACTGGGTCACCGCAGGACGGGGGTCGCCGATGATCGAGTGGCCGGCGCCCTTGGCCGCGATCACCTTAGAGGCCGCATCGGAGACCTTCTGAAACTGGGCGACCTGGGACTCCGGCAGCGCGCGGTTGAGCGCGTAGGCCGTCGGCACGGTGCCGATCAGGATCAGCATGATCAGGCCCATGCCCTTCTGGCCGTCGTTCGAGCCGTGAGCGAAGCTGACGCCGGTGCAGGTCGCGATCAGCAGGCCGCGGATCCAGAGCGGCGGCGCCTTGTTGCTTTCGGGCGCGGCATACAGGGCCGGGTTGCGCACGATGAACTTGAGCAGCAGCAACAGCACGGCAGCGCAGATGAAGCCGAACAGCGGCGACAGCAGCAGCGCATAGCCGATCTCGGTGGCCTTGCTCCAGTCGACGCCCGAGGTGCCGTCGCGGCCGCGCATGACGGCGTTGGCAACGCCGACGCCGATGATCGAACCGATCAGCGTGTGCGAGGAGGAGGCGGGCAGGCCGAAGAACCAGGTGCCGAGATTCCACAGGATCGCGGCGATCAAGAGCGCGAACACCATCGCGAAACCGGCGCTGGAGCCGACCTGCAGGATCAATTCGACCGGCAGCAGCGAGACGATGCCGAAGGCGACCGCACCGGAGGACATGAGCACGCCGAGGAAGTTGAAGAAGCCCGACCATATCACGGCAACTTCGGCCGGCAGAGAATGTGTGTAGATCACGGTCGCCACTGCATTGGCGGTGTCGTGGAAGCCGTTGACGAATTCGAATCCGAGCGCGATCAGGAGCGCGACGAACAGGAGGATGTAGGGCAGGTAGGTCGTCACCCGCGCGCCGGTGGCGTTGACATCGACATAGATGCTGTAGGCGACGAACAGCAGGCCCGCGGCAAGGATGCCGAAGAACAGGATCATCGTCAGCGGATTGAAGCCCTTGTCGAGATTCGGCCGCGAAGCCGGCTGGATCGGTGCGGGATCGGCTACCGCGCGGTCGAATGCAACATCGGTCATGTCTGGACGCCCCTTAACTTTGAAGTCAGGGTATTGTCCGCGATGGATTTGAAGGCCGGATGACAAGCGGCGGTTGAAAGCCGTTTTCCTGCCAGTATTTAGGCGGCCCGCGCGGCTTTCTTCTGCAAACCGGCAGCGATCTTCAAATCGTCGACGAAGCGCTGATATTCCAGCGCCTTGGCTTCCGGATCGGGCAGCCGCAGCAAATAAGACGGGTGCACCGTCACCAACGCTTTGCGTCCCTCGGGAAGGTCGATGAGCCGGCCGCGGGTCTTGCCGATGGGGGTGATCTTGCCGAACACGCTTTGCGCGGCGGTCGCGCCCATCGCCACGATCAGACCGGGCTGGATTGCCGAGACTTCCCGTTCGAACCATGGCCGGCACGCCTTGATCTCCGGCGTATTCGGCTTCTGATGCAGGCGGATCTTTCCGCGCGGGACGAATTTGAAGTGCTTCACCGCGTTGGTGACATAGACCTTCTTGCGGTCGACACCGGCTTCCTCAAGCGCACGGTCGAGCATCTGGCCGGCCGGGCCGACGAAAGGATGGCCGGCAAGGTCTTCCTTGTCGCCGGGCTGCTCGCCGACCAGCATGATATTGGCGTGCTTCGGGCCCTCGCCGAACACGGTCTGGGTCGCATCCTTGTACAGCGGGCAGGCGCGGCAATGCGCAGTCTCTTCGCGGAGCGCTTCGAGATCGTCGGCGGCAGTCGTGTGTATCATCGGAGCCTCCGGTCGCTTCTGAGGCTTGTGCGGATCGGTTGCGGCATTGGCGATCATGGCGCCGGTCATGCGTTCGGCATCCTCGATCAAGGGCCTAATGATCGAAGCCTCGGGCAGGTTCCTCCAATATTTCTTCGGCATCTCTTTCTGCATCGCCTTTACCTTCAATCGGGCCGGATTGAAGATGCTGGCATAGTAGCGCCGCCAGGTTTCCTCCAGCCGGTCTTCGCTCGGCGCCTCGCTCTTGTTGACCCCCGGTGTGAACGAAAGCGCAAGGCCATCCCAATGCGCACTGAGATCCGGCGTCAGGATCGACCACGGCATATCGGCGAACCGCTTGGCGAAGAATGGCGCGGCGAGCTCGACGATGTGATGCTCTGGTTCGAACCAGGCGACGAAATGCGCTGCGCGTTCGCGTCCTATCTCGCGGAAGCGGACGAAGGCATGCATCTTGTGCTCGTCGCGGCGGACTCCCTTCGCCATGGCCGCGACCTGCGCGACATCAGGATCGATCGCGACGTCCATGAGATCGTGATTGTCTTTCAGGCGCCAGAGCAGGCGATAGAGGATCGCAAAGCGCTCGGGATCGCGATGCAGGATCGCGGTCCTGGCGAGATCGACGAATTTGCCTGATACGTTGAAGGTGCCCTCGTTCACCGCGAGGATCGGAGACGGCGCTTGCGGCGCGAATAAGTCCGCGTCGCGGCCCTGCACGGTCCAGGCGACGTCGGCAGGCTGCACATGATGAAGCGCGAGGCTGCGCGCGGCTTTGCGCCAGCCATCGAAATCGGTTTCGGTGTCGAGGGTGATATACTGCATCAGAAGCCAAACCCCAATTGCGTTGCCTTCGGCTTGAATCGCTCGATCAGCCCGGCGGCATCGAGGCGATGCGGCGAGGGGCGGTGGTCGCTGAGGACGATGAACGGCAGCGCCTTGTTGCGGGGCACGTGCAGCCGGGCGAGATCGGCGAGGCGGATCGTGGTGGTGCGCCGTGTCGCGATGATGCGTTCGACGGCCTTGGTGCCGAAGCCCGGCACGCGCAGCAGCTCCTCGCGGCTGGCGCGGTTGATGTCGAGCGGGAAGCGGTCGCGATGGCGCAGCGCCCAGGCGAGCTTCGGATCGATGTCGAGCGGCAGCATCGCGCTATCGTCGACGATCTCGCCGACATCGAAGCCGTAGTACCGCATCAGCCAGTCTGCCTGGTAAAGCCGATGCTCGCGCAGCAGCGGCGGTTGCACCAAAGGCAAGGCGCGGCTGGCGTCGGGAATCGGGCTGAAGGCGGAATAATAGACGCGCCTTAACTTGTATGATCCGTAGAGATTGGAGCTGGTGTGGAGAATGGTATGGTCGGAGGCGCTATCGGCGCCGACGATCATCTGCGTGCTCTGGCCTGCCGGCGCGAAGCGTTGCGGCCTGGCTTTCGTCTTCGCTACGCGGTTCTCCTCAGCCTCGTCCAGCTTCAGCCGCAGCCGGCCCATGGTGCGGCGGATCGCGCGCACGTCCTTCTCCGGCGCGAATTGCTGCAGGCTTGTCTCCTCGGGCATCTCGATGTTGATGGAGAGACGATCGGCATATTTGCCGGCCTCCGTGATCAGCGCGTCGTCGGCCTCGGGAATGGTCTTCAGATGGATGTAACCGCGGAAGTGATGCTCCTCGCGCAGTTTTCGCGCGACGCCCACCACCTGCTCCATCGTGTAGTCGGGGCTGCGGATGATGCCGGAGGAGAGGAACAGGCCTTCGATGTAATTACGCCGGTAGAAGTCGAGCGTCAGCTTGACCACCTCCTCGACGGTGAAGCGGGCCCGCGGCACATTGGAGGAGGCGCGGTTGACGCAATAGAGGCAATCGTAATTGCAGGCGTTGGTCAGCAGCACCTTGAGCAGCGAGATGCAGCGGCCGTCCGGCGCATAGGAATGACAGATGCCCATGCCCGGCGCGGTCGAGCCCATGCCCTTGCGGTCGCTGGAATCCCGCTTCTCGGTCCCGCTGGAGGCGCAGGACGCATCGTACTTGGCGGCGTCTGCCAGAATTTCCAGCTTGCGTTGCACGTCCATCTTGAAATCCCTTTGATTCAACTGACGAATCTGACGGAGCACCAATTCGATTGACTCCCCGGCCGCCGTTAGCTTTATATTAGAACATATCATGAACAAATGAGCCAGCCGCTGGTTCTTATTTTTAAGAGCCATCGGCAATCACCCCTGAAGGAGCGGCGAGCATGAGCGGCGCACGCATGAGCGCGCTTGCGACCTTGCGCGGCCAGATCGAGCGCATCGAGACGGCCGCGGTCGTGCATCCGCACGATCGGGTTGCGCTCGGCCACAACCAAGCCGATAGCGCACTGAAGGGCGGCCTCGCGCGCGCGGCGATCCACGAGGTGTTTTGTGCTGGGTCTCAGGGGACGGCCGCCACCGGCTTCGTCATGGGCCTCGCCGGGCGCGTCTCGGCGCAGCGGCCTCTGCTGTGGATACGGCAGGATTTCTCGGAGATAGAGGCGGGCGCACTGTCGATGAGCGGGCTCGCCGAGCTCGGCCTCGATCCACGCCGTGTGGTGATGGTGCGCGCTGCCGATGTCGAGAGCGCGCTGCGCAGCTCGGCCGATGCGCTGGCCTGCGATGCGCTCGGCGCCGTCGTGCTCGAGCTCTGGGGCGAGACCAGGCAGTTCGATCTGGTGGCGAGCCGCAAGCTGACGCTGGCCGCGCAAGGCTCCGGCGTCACCGGCCTGATGCTGCGCATGGCGGCGCAACCGCTGCCTTCGACTGCAGAGACACGATGGATGCTGCGCGCGGCGCATTCTCCGCCGGGGTCAGTGTGGGACGCCTGGGGCGCGCCGCGCTTCGATGCCGAGCTGTTGCGTAATCGTCATGGCCCGTGCGGCCGGTGGATCATGGAATGGAATTGTGATGAGTGCCAGTTCAGTGAACCGTCGACGTATTCTCAGCCTTTGGCTGCCACGCCTGCCGATCGACAGAATTCAACGTTTCTTCGACAGCGTCGGGCTGGGTAAAGTCAGGGCGTTTTCAAGCGAAGTGGGTCGCGGTGCGCGTGAAGAAAGCGCGTCAAAACAAAAAGACGAGCCCTGCATCGTCGTCATCAAGGACAACAATGCACTGGTCATCCATGCGCTGGACGAGGCCGCCGAGCGCCTCGGGCTGTATATCGGTCAGCCCCTGGCCAATGCGCGGGCGATGTGTCCGGACTTGAAGGTGTTCGACGCCGATGTCGTTGCCGATGCGAAGACGCTCAGCGACATCGCCGACTGGTGCGATCGCTTCACGCCGCTGGTGGCGCTGGATCCGCCGCATGGGCTGTTCCTCGACATCACCGGCTGTGCGCATCTGTTCGGCGGCGAGGCCGCGTTGTTGCAGACGCTGGTTCGTGCGCTCGGCCGACAAGGCTTTGCCGTCAGCGCGGCGATCGCCGGCACCTCGGTCTGCGCGCGCACGCTGACGCGGCAGGCCGCGGGCAGCATCGTTGCAGATGGCGGGGAGGCGGCGGCGATCCGCCGGTTTCCGGTGTCCGCGCTCGGTGCGGGTGAGGCCATCACCACGGGCCTGCGCCGCGCCGGGCTAAAGACCATCGGCGATGTCGCCTCCCGTTCGCCGAGCGAGATCACGGCGCGGTTCGGCGCGCGGTTCTCCACACTGCTCGCGCATGCGCTGGGGCAGGGCGATGCGCCGATCAGCCCGCGCAAGCCACTGCCCGATTACATCGTGGAGAAGCGCTTTGCCGAGCCGATCGCGACCGACACTATGATCGCGATGACGCTGTCGCGGCTGGCGGACACGCTGATTGCGTCGATGGAGAAGCAGGGCAAGGGCGCCCGCAGGCTGGAAGCCGCGTTCTTCCGCACCGACGGTGTGGTGCGCGCGATCATGGTCGAGGCCGGGCGGCCGGTGACGCAAAGCAAGGTCATCGACCGGCTGTTCCGCGAGCGCCTTGACGCGCTCGCCGATCCCCTCGATCCCGGTTTCGGCTTCGACATGGTGCGCCTGTCGGCAAGCCGCACCGAGATCGTGGTGCAGGAGCAGCGCGATCTCGATGCCCATGTCCATGACAATGACGAGCTCTCCGCCCTGATCGACCGCATCGCCGCGCGCATCGGCGGAAAACGTGTCGTCGTGCACCTGCCCGAGGACACCCATATCCCCGAATGCGCCGTGATGGCCGCCTCGGCGCAGCATCGTCTCGCTGCTGCCATGCAGGCCGAATGGCCGGCGCGGACCGAAAGCGAGCCGCCGCTGCGTCCCTTGCGGCTGTTCGACAAGCCGGAACCGATCAAGGTGCCGTTCGCGGCCGTGCCCGATGGACCGCCGCATCAATTCACCTGGCGTCGCGCGCTGCATGCCGTGGTGCGGGTGGAGGGGCCCGAGCGTATCGCGATGGAATGGTGGCGGCAGGACGGCAAGCAGCTGACGCGGGATTACTTTCGCATCGAGGACGCCGAAGGCCTGCGCTTTTGGATCTTTCGCGACGGACTTTACGAGGGGGAGGTGTTCGACGGCGACGGCGAGGCTGCTTCTCCCGGCTGGTATGTGCATGGCCTCTTCGCATGAGTACGCCTGCTTATGCCGAAATCGGCATCACCACCAACTTCTCCTTCCTGCGTGGCGGCTCGGATCCGCGCGCCTATGTGCATCAGGCCAGCGAGCTCGGCCTTCCCGCGATCGGCATCGCCGATCACAACACGCTCGCCGGCGTGGTGCGGGCCTGGAATGAGCTCGATAACGACAAGGTGCTGCACAAGCCGAAACTGCTGATCGGCACGCGCATCGTCTTCAGCGACGGTACGCCCGACATTCTGGTCTATCCACGCGACCGCGCCGCCTATGGCCGGCTGTGCCAGCTCCTGACCCGGGGCAAGCGTGGCGACGACATCACGCGGATCGAGAAGGGCGAATGCCGTCTCGCCTTCGCCGATCTCCTGGAGTTTTCGCAAGGCCAGCTCCTGGTCCTGACGTTGCAGCATCGCTTCGAGCCGGCGCAGGCGCTGGATGTGCTTGCAAAGCTGAAGGCAAGCCGCGCCGGGGGCGTGTGGCTGGCGGCGAGCCTGATCTATCGCGGCGACGACCGCCGCCGCTTGGCGCGGCTCGATGATCTCGCGGCCAAAGCAAATGTGCCGCTGCTCGCGACCAACGAGGTGCTCTATCACGAGCCCGGCCGCCGTCCGCTTCAGGACGTGCTGACCTGCATCCGGGAAAAGACCACGATCGAGGCGATCGGGAAGAAGCTGGAAGCCAATGCCGAGCGGTTCATGAAGACACCGCGTGAAATGGCGCGGCTGTTCCGCGATTTTCCCGAGGCGATCGCGGAGACCATGCGTTTTGCGGGGAAGATCGACTTCTCGCTCGACCAGCTCAAATACCAATATCCGGACGAGCCGGTGCCGCCGGGCAAGACCGCGCAAGGACATCTGGAGGATCTGACCTGGGCGGGCGTCGACAAATATTTCGGCGGCATCGAAAACATTGACGCGAAGCTGCGCGCCACCTTGCATAAGGAGCTCGCGCTGATCGCCGAGCTGAAATACGCGCATTACTTCCTCACCGTGCACGACATCGTGCACTATGCGCGCAGCCAGAATATTTTGTGCCAGGGGCGCGGCTCGGCGGCGAATTCGGCCGTGTGCTACGTGCTCGGCATCACCTCGGTCGACCCGACCAAGGTCGATTTGTTGTTCGAGCGCTTCATCTCCAAGGAACGGCTGGAGCCGCCTGACATCGACGTCGATTTCGAGCATTCGCGGCGCGAGGAGGTGATGCAATATGTCTATCGCCGCTATGGCCGCCACCGCGCCGCGATCATCGCGACCGTCATTCACTATCGCCCGCGCAGCGCCATCCGCGACGTCGGCAAGGCGCTGGGTCTGACCGAGGACGTCACCGCAGCGCTCGCCGACACCGTCTGGGGCAGTTGGGGCAAGGGCCTCAACGACATGCAGGTCAGGCAGGCCGGGCTCGATCCCAGCAATCCCATGATCAATCTTGCGGTCGAGCTTGCGACCGAACTGATCGAATTCCCCCGTCATCTCTCCCAGCATGTCGGCGGCTATGTGCTGACCCAGGACCGGCTCGACACCTATGTGCCGATCGGCAATGCCGCGATGGACGACCGCACCTTCATCGAATGGGACAAGGACGACGTCGACGCGCTCAACATGATGAAGGTCGACGTGCTCGCGCTGGGCATGCTGACCTGCATCCGGAAATGTTTCGATCTGATCGACCAGCACAAGGGCGAGCGTCTTGCGTTGGCGAGCGTTCCGCAGGACGACCCGAAGGTTTACGACATGCTGTGTGCCGGGGAGTCGCTCGGCGTGTTCCAGGTCGAGAGCCGCGCCCAGATGAACATGCTGCCGCGCCTCAAGCCGCGAACCTTCTACGATCTGGTCATCGAAGTCGCGATCGTGCGGCCCGGACCGATCCAGGGCGACATGGTGCATCCGTATTTGCGCCGGCGGAAGATGAACCCGGAGGATATCGAGTATCCCTATCCGAAGGGTGGCAACAAGAACGAGCTTCGCGAGGTCCTTCACAAGACGCTCGGCGTGCCCCTGTTTCAGGAGCAGGCGATGCGGATCGCGATCGTGGCCGCAGAGTTTTCTTCGGAGGAGGCCAATGGGTTGCGGCGTGCCATGGCGACGTTTCGCAATGTTGGGACCATTGGCAGTTTCGAAGAGAAAATGATCGGCAATATGATCCGCAGAGGGTATGATCCTCAATTCGCGCGAAACTGCTTCGATCAGATCAAGGGTTTCGGCTCCTACGGTTTCCCGGAGAGCCACGCCGCGAGCTTTGCGCAACTCGTCTACATCTCGTCATGGCTGAAATACCATCATCCCGACGCCTTCTGCTGCGGCCTCTTGAACTCGCAGCCGATGGGGTTTTATGCGCCGGCGCAAATCGTCGGCGATGCCCGCAAGAACGGTGTCAAAGTGCGGGACATCGACGTGTCCTATAGCTTTGCGCAGAACACGCTGGAGAATACGGACGGCAAATATTGCGCCGTGCGCCTCGGTTTCCGCCAGATCGACGGCTTCCACTGGCTGGACGAGGATGAAGAGCAGTTGAAACGCTCTCAGTCGTCACTCCATGGCGCGAAAAGCGCGAACCCGGAATCCATCAGGCAGCATATGCCGGGCGGAATGGATTCCGGGTTAGATGCTGACGCATCGCTCCGGAATGACAATGTGGAGAGGGTGCCCGACTGGGCCGACCGCATCGTTGCCGCGCGCAACCGCCGGCCCTTCACCTCGCTCGAGGATTTCGCCCGCGATACCGGCCTGCCCAAGCGCGCGCTGATCCTGCTGGCAGATGCCGACGCGTTCCGCTCGCTCGGGCTCGACCGCCGCGAGGCGCTGTGGCAGGTGCGGCGGCTGCCCGACGACGTGCCGTTGCCGCTGTTCGAAGCCGCGACTGCGCGCGAGCAGCCGGACGAGCATGCCAAGCCGCTGCCGGCAATGCCGCGCGCCGAGCAGGTGGTCGCGGACTACCAGACCATCCGGTTATCGCTGAAGGGCCACCCGATGGAATTCCTGCGCGAGATGTTTTCGCGCGAGCGCGTCGTCGCCTGCAGGGAGATCAGCCACGAGAACGAGCGGCGCCGCGTCCGCTGTGCCGGCGTGGTGCTGGTGCGGCAACGGCCGGGCAGTGCCAGCGGCGTCGTATTCATGACGCTGGAGGACGAAACCGGCATCGCCAATGTCGTGGTCTGGCCCAAGATCATGGAGCAGTACCGGAAAGAGGTGATGGGCGCACGCCTCATCGAGGTTCAGGGTTATATCCAGAGCAGCCCCGAGAAGGTAACGCATCTCATCGCCCAGCGCTTGATCGACCGCTCGCACGATCTGGTTGGCCTCGCCAACGACGCGCTGAGCCGGAAACATCCGATGCCGCTTGAGACCGGGGGCGAGCTCAATGACGATCGTCGCGATCTTCCGGACATGCCCGCGCAGAAGATTCGCCATCCTCGCAACGTCCGCATCCTGCCGCCGTCGCGGGATTTTCATTGAGCAGGGGGCGGGATGCTGCCGCACTGACCAAGTTGTTGAGACGGCCGTGCTTCACAAACTCGGTGTCATACCCCGCGGAGGCGGGGTATGGAGTACGCTGCGGCTTCTCGGCGCAATCGCTGTCGTCTCGGAAAACTGGGTCGCCCGGTCAAGCCGGGCGATGACAGTATGGTTGCCTCTAGAAATTCACCCGGTTCGAGATCGCGCCGTCCACGACGAGATTCGATCCCGTGGTGAATCCCGACACCGGGCTTGCCAGAAACACGGCCGCACTCGCGATTTCCTGAGGCGTCGCCATGCGTCCCGTGGGATTGCGCTTCATCGCGTCGTTGTAGCGTTCGGGCATGTTCTTCTCGACCATCTCCCAGACCCCGCCCTTGAAATAGACCGTGCCGGGCGACACGACATTGACGCGGATCTTCTTCTTCGCATGTTGCCGCGCCAGTCCCTTGGCCATGTGGATCAGCGCCGCCTTGATCGGGCCGTAGGAACTGGCCGTGTCGGCCTGCGCCGCCGAGATCGAAGAAATGATGACGAAGGCAGCATCCCCGCTTTTTTCTCCGCTCGCTTCGAGGAACGGCCGCGCGGCGTCGAACGCGTGCACGGCGCCGAGCAGGTCGAGCCTGAAGTTCTGCTCCCATGATGCAGCATCGTGGCCCTGCGCCATCGCGCCGGCATTGGAGAACAGCATGTCGATGCCGCCAAGCTCTCTAGCCGCACCCTCGATCCAGGATTTCAGCGCCACGCCGTCGGTGACGTCGACCGGGCCGCCGGTGGCGTTGACGCCCTGCGCCTTCAGCTCGGCGACGGTGGCTGCAACCTGATCGGCATTGCGCGCGCACACCGCGACATTGGTGCCTTCACCGGCCAGCGTCGCCGCAATCGCTCGCCCGATGCCGCGCGTGCCGCCAAGCACGATGGCGTTTCTTCCCTTGAGACCGAGATCCATTGTTGGTTTTCCTTTTTGTTAATCGTACGCAACTTAGTTGTTTCAACTAAGATGTCGAATTCATTCTCGGGTCATACCCCTCGAAATCGGGGTATCCAGTAATCCCTGACGTCGCGGCTCTATCACCAGCGCCTCTGGAATACTGGATCATCCGCCTTCGCGGATGATGACACGTGCGAGACCGAAGAGCGCGTCCGCTCACTCCGGCGCTGCGCCGACCGGCGGACCGCCGGGCGGGCGGTGCAGGAACGTGAGCGAGGCATAGGCACCGGCCCAGGAGCCGATCGCGGCGAAGGCAACGTAAAAGGCGTTCTCGGTGTAGCTGATGACGGCATAGGAGGAGAGCAGGTACCAGACCGCGCTCCAGTTCGCCGCCGGCACGCGTTTTCGTGCGATCACGGCCGAGGTGAACATGACATAGACTGCGTCTGTGGCAGCCGTCGCGATGAATACGGCGCCCGCGGTGAGAGGATCGATGGCGGCCATTGCAATTCCTCATGCGCTGATGGATGGTCGCGGAAAAGCTAGGGGAGAGAAGCGGCCATGCAAAGCCCTGCCGACATTCTCAAGGACATCTGGACCTCCGCCGGTGGCGATGCGCCGGCGCTCGGACGCGTCCGGCTGAGCGGCGAGGAGCCTCAGCTTCCGTCCTCGTTTCGCGTCGCAATTGCCGGACAGACGACCATCGCCGCTGCCGGCCTTGCCGCCGCGGAGATCTGGCGGCTGCGCAGCGGACAGGCGCAGGACGTGAGCGTCGATCTGCGCCACGCCGTCGCCGAATGCCGTTCCGAGCGGTATCTGCGCGTCGACGACAAGCCGCCGCCGCCGGCCTGGGACGCCATCGCCGGCGTCTACAGGACCGGCGACAATCGGTTCGTTCGTTGCCACACCAA
Organism: Bradyrhizobium sp. SZCCT0148; assembly: GCF_018129985.1. Lineage (GTDB taxonomy): Bacteria > Pseudomonadota > Alphaproteobacteria > Rhizobiales > Xanthobacteraceae > Bradyrhizobium > Bradyrhizobium japonicum_H. The sequence continues at coordinate 370,193 of NZ_JAFCKT010000004.1, read as the reverse complement.
TTTCCCGCATCACCGCGATGCCGTCTGCAAGGTGCTCGGCTGTGATGCGGAGCGCGACAAGGTGCAGGCGGCGCTGATGCAATGGAAGGGCGAGGATTTTGAAGCCGAGGCCTACGCCGCGGGCGGCGTCGTTGCGCTGATGCGCTCCCACGACGAATGGTCGGCGCTGCCCCAGGCGCGCGCGCTCGCCGAATTGCCGCTGATCTCGATTGAGAAGATCGGCGAAGCCCCGCCAAAGCCGTGGCCGGAAGGCGATCGTCCGCTCGCAGGTCTTCGCGTGCTCGATCTCTCCCGCGTCATTGCGGGCCCCGTCGCAGGGCGCACGCTCGCTGCGCATGGTGCGGATGTGCTGCTCGTCTCAGGACCGGGGCTGCCCGCGATCGACTGGCTCACCATCGACACCGGCCGTGGCAAGCTGACCACCTTCATCGAGTTGAAGAGCGAGACGGGCAGGGCGCAATTGCGCGACTTGTTGCGGGACGCCGACATCTTCTCGCAGGGTTATCGCCCACGCGCGCTCGCTGCCCTCGGCTTTGCGCCCGAGGACGCGGCCGAGATCAACCCGGGCATCGTCTACGTGACGCTGTCGGCCTATGGCCATGCCGGCCCCTGGGCCGGGCGTCGCGGCTTTGATTCCCTGGTGCAAACCACCACCGGATTCAACCACAACGAGGGGTGTGCTGCCGGCCTCGATGGCCCGAAGGAGTTGCCGGCGCAGATGCTCGACCACGCCACCGGCTATCTAATGGCGTTCGGCGCGATGATGGCGAAGATGCGCCAGGCGCGCGAAGGCGGCAGCTGGCACGTGCGCGTGTCGCTGGCGCAGACCGGACGATGGCTTTGGAATCTCGGCCGCCTCGCTAGCGGACTGAACACGCCGGATCTTACGGGCGAGGCCGTACATGCTGCGTTCATCGAGAGCATGCCATCTGGCTTCGGCATGTTGAAGGCAGTGCGTCATGCGGCGTTGCTGTCGACGACACCGGCGCAATGGTCTCGTCCGGCCATGCCGCTCGGCAGTCATCCGGCGCAGTGGCCGGCGCGAAGCTGACATGAAACTGACATGTCGCAAAATTTTAACGCAAACCGAAAGGCGCGCAGCGTTTTTTAGGTTGTTTGAAATCCTAATTCGGCACTATTAGCGCGACCGATAAGGCAGGCATCTGCCAAGATCGTCGCAGACACGACCGGGCTCCATGGTAGTTGAAAATACCAAGCGATTGCAGGTGTTTACAAAGCAACGGGTGATCGCATCCGTAGTTCTACTATCCCTTGCCGGCGCCGGTGCCTACGGCTTCCTTGGTTCGGGCTCGAAGGACAAGAAGCACTCCGAGATCTCCAGCCAGTCGCGCAGGAATGCGCAGAACTTCACGCCGACACCGTCGGAATGGGCGTCGCTGACGATCGAGCCGGTCAAGGCCAGAGCCTTCCGCGCCGAATATGTCACTGAAGGCAAGGTCGCCGTCGACGAGGACCGTTCGACGCCGGTGTTCTCGCCCTATGCCGGCCGGGTTACCAAGCTGCTCGCCAAGCCGGGTGAGATGCTGAAGCAGGGCCAACCGCTGTTCACGATCGAGGCCGCCGATACGGTGCAGGCCCAGAACGATTTCATCGCAGCAATGACCGCGCAGAACAAGGCGAAGTCGGCGATCGACCTTGCCGACATCCAGTTCAAACGGGCCAAGGACCTCTATGAAGGCCGCGCCATTCCCTTGAAGGATTATCAGCAGGCGGAAGCGACGCAGGTCCAGGCGCAAAACGACATGCGCTCTTCGGCGACCGCGCTGGAAGCTGCGCGCAACAAGCTGCGCATCCTCGGCTTCACCGACGAGACCATCAAGGCGTTCCAGGACAAGGGTGTCATCGATCGGGAGATCACGATCCACTCGCCGATCGCCGGCACGGTCGTGCAGCGCAAGATCGGCCCCGGCCAATATGTCAATTCCGGCGCCAGCGATCCTGTCTTCGTGGTCGGCGATCTCTCGACTGTCTGGCTCACCGCCTTCGTGCGCGAGAGCGATGCCGCTGCGGTCTGCGTCGGCCAGGACATCACCGTCAACGTGATGGCGCTCCCGGGCCGCCCCTTGACCGCCAAGATCAATTACGTTGCTGCCGCGATCGACCCCAACACCCGCCGCCTGATGGTCCGCGCCACCATCGACAACAAGGACGGGCTGCTCAAGCCCGAGATGTTCGCGAACGTCACGATCTATTCCGCGGGTGACCGCGCCGCGCCCGCGGTGCCGAAGCAGGCGCTGATCTACGAGGCCGACAAGGTCCGCCTCTGGGTCGCACGTGAGGACAAATCGGTCGAGCTGCGCGAGATCAAGATCGGCCTCATCAACGGCAACCTCGTCGAGGTCACCCGCAATCTGAATCCCGGCGAGCAGATCGTCGTCAAAGGCAGCCTGTTCATCGACCGCGCGGCGTCCGGCAGCTGATCGACCGCCCAAGAAAACGAAACAAGCTGAAGACCTGAATGGATCGCCTCGTCGCCCTTGCCGTGAACCGGCGCTTCCTGATGGTCGGGATGTTCGTCGCCGTGCTGATTGGCGGCGTCATCGCGTTCAACCAGCTCAACATCGAGGCGTATCCCGATCCGACCCCGCCGATGGTCGACATCGTGACGCAATCGCCGGGGCTGTCGGCGGAGGAGATCGAGCGCTACATCACGATCCCGATCGAGACCCAGGTCGCAGGCCTGAAGAACATCACGACCATCCGCACCATCTCGCTCTACGGTCTTTCCGACGTCAAGATTCAGTTCTCGTTCGCCTACACCTATGACGAGGCGTTGCAGCAGGTGTTGAACCGCCTCGCGCAGCTCGCGCCGCTGCCGGGCAACGTGCAGCCGCAGATCTCGCCGCTCAGCCCGATCGGCGAGATCTTCCGCTACCGTCTCGTGGGCCCGCCGAACTACAGCGTGCTCGATCTCAAGACCATCCAGGACTGGATCCTGCAGCGCCGCTTCCGAGCCGTGCCGGGGGTCATCGACGTCACCGGCTGGGGCGGCAAGAGCAAGACCTATGAGCTTCAGGTCGACTTCAACAAGCTGGTCGCCAACGGCCTGACGCTGCCGCAATTGCTCCAGGCGGTCGGCAATTCCAACGTCAATGTCGGCGGCAATACCGTCAATATCGGCCAGCAATCGGCCGTGGTGCGCGGCGTCGGACTGATCCGGTCGATCGACGATCTCGCCAATACCATGGTGGCGCAGAGCGGCGGCAATCCGGTGCTGGTCAAGGACGTCGCCACTGTCACCGTCGGCCAGAAGCCGCGCCTTGGCATTGCCGGCCTCGACGAGTCCGACGACATCGTGCAGGGCATCGTGCTGATGCGCCGCGGCGAGCAGAGTTCGCCGACCATCAAGCGCGTCCACCAGCTCGTCCGGCAGATCAATAACTCCAGCATCCTGCCGCCCGGCGTGCGCATCGAGCGCATCTACGACCGCGGCGACCTGATCGCGCTCACCACCCACACCGTACTGCACAACATGGTGGTCGGCATTCTCCTGATCGTGCTGTTGCAGTGGATCTTCCTGGGTGACCTGCGGAGCGCGCTGATCGTCGGCGCCACCATTCCGTTCGCGCTGTTCTTTGCCGTCATCATTCTGGTGCTGCGCGGGGAATCGGCCAATCTGCTGTCGGTCGGCGCGATCGATTTCGGCCTGATCGTCGATGCCACCGTCATCATGGTGGAGGCGATTTTCCGCCGTCTGACCCAGACGACGCCGATGTCCGAGACCGAACATATGTCCAATGAGACGCTGTTCGGCATGAAGAGCCACGCCATCCTCAGCGCGGCCGCCGACGTCTCGCGCTCGATCTTCTTCGCCGCGGCGATTATCATCGCGGCCTTCCTGCCGCTGTTCACGCTGTCCGGCGTCGAGGGCAACATCTTCGGACCGATGGCCCGCACCTATGCTTATGCGCTGGCCGGCGGGCTCCTTGCGACCTTCACCGTCACACCCGCGTTGTCCGCGATCATCCTGCCCGCGCATGTCGAGGAAACCGAGACCAGGGGGATGCGGATTCTGCACCGGCTGTACTCGCCGTTGCTGCGATGGGCCGTCGCCAACCGCAATATCGTGCTCGGCGGTGCGGTCGGTCTCGTGCTGATGACGGTGGCGCTGAGCCGGCTGCTCGGCCTCGAATTCCTGCCCAAGCTCGAAGAGGGCAATCTCTGGATACGCGCCACGCTGCCGCCGACCATCTCGCTCCAGGAGGGCAACTCCTACGTCAACGAGATGCGCAAGCTGATCCGCGCCCGGCCCGAGGTCGAGTCCGTGGTGTCGCAGCACGGCCGTCCCGACGACGGCACCGATGCCGCCGGGTTCTTCAACGCCGAGTTCTTCGCGCCGTTGAAACCGATCAGCGAATGGCCAGGCACCCGCGACAAGGAGGAGCTGACCGCGCAACTGCTCAAGCAGCTCGACGACCGCTTCCCGGGCGTCGAGTTCAACTTCTCGCAATATCTCCAGGACAACGTCTCCGAAGCCGTCTCCGGCGTGAAGGGCGAGAACTCGATCAAGCTGTTCGGCAGCGACCTTCAGGCGCTCACCGACACCGCCAACAAAATCAAGTCGGTGCTGGCCACGGTGCAGGGCGTCACCGACCTTGCGGTGTTCACCTCGCTGGGGCAGCCGACCGTCCAGATCGACATCGACCGCGCCAAGGCCGCGCGCTATGGCCTCGCGCCGGGCGACATCAACGCCACCATCAAGGTCGCGATCGGCGGCGATACCGCGGGCGATCTCTACGAGTCCGGCTCCGATCGTCACTTCCCGATCATCGTCCGGCTCGCGCCGGAATATCGCCGCAGTGCCGAGGCGATCCAGAATTTGCGCATTGGCGCGCCCGGACCGAACGGCACCGTCACGCAGATTCCGCTGAGCGAGGTCGCCACCATCAGCCTCGTCTCGGGCGCGGCCTACATCTATCGCGAGCAGCAGGAACGCTATCTGCCGATCAAGTTCTCGGTGCGCGAGCGCGACCTCGGCAGCGCCATCAGCGAGGCCCAGCAAAAGATCGCCGAACAGGTGCAGCTGCCGCCTGGCTCGCGCATGGAATGGGTCGGCGAGTTCGGCAACCTCCAGGACGCGATTCGGCGGCTCTCGATCGTGGTGCCGATCTCGCTGGCGCTGATCGGCGTGCTGCTCTGGTTCAACTTCGGCTCGATGACGGATACGCTGCTCGCGATGAGCGTGATCCCGATGGCGATCTTCGGCGGCGTTCTGGGGCTGTTGATCTCAGGTACGGCATTCAGCGTCTCCGCGGCGATCGGGTTCATCGCGCTGTTCGGCATCGCCGTGATGGACGGCATTATCATCCTGTCGCAGTACAACCAGCTGATCGAAGAGGGCATGGACCGCATGAGCGCGGTGGTGCGGACCGGCGAGCTTCAGCTCCGGCCCGTGCTGATGACCTGCGTCGTCGCCGGCGTCGGGCTGCTGCCGGCGGCGCTGTCGGAGGGCATCGGCTCGCAGGTGCAGAAGCCGCTTGCGGTCGTCGTCGTCACCGGCATGATGCTGGCGCCGATCGTGATCCTCGTGACCTTGCCGGTCCTGATCTCGTTCTTCTCGCGCCGCGCACGCTGAGGTCAGAACCCGTAAAGTCGTGCCGGGTTGTCGACCAGGATCTTCTTGCGCACATCGGCGTCCGGTGCCCACACCGGAAGCTGGTTGAGCAGGCGGCCGTCGTCGATCTGATAGAGCGGCGCGATGTCGGTGGGCTTGCGTCCCTCGACACGGCTCGAATCCGGATGCGGCCAGTCAGTGCCCCAGACGATGCGGTCCGCATTCGCCGCGATCAGCGCCCGTGCATAGGGCACCATGTCCTGATAGTCGGGCGCAAGCTTCGACGAGCGATACGCGCCGGAGATCTTCACATAGGCCTTGCCGGATTTGACGAGCGCGACCAAGTCCGCAAATCCCGGTTGCTCCAGCCCGAGCGAGGCCTCGAGCCCGCCGAAATGGTCGAACACGGCGGGCACCGGCGCGGCCAGCACGAGGTCCTTGATCGCGGAAATCATCGGCAGCGTCGTATAGAGTTGCACATGCCAGCCGCGTGCCTTCATGCGCTCGACGGCAGCGGTGAAGCGGGCGCGGCCGACGTCGGGATCGCTGATGCCGCCGGTCGCCAGATTGATGCGGATGCCGCGGAAACCTTCCTGCTGCATCGTATCGAGCTGTGCCTCAGTGGTCTTGTCGTCGATCACGGCCACTCCGCGCGCGGTCGCGCCGCGCGCCTTCATGCCGAATAGCGTCGAGGAATTGTCGGTACCATAGACGCTCGGCGTCACGATCACCACGCGCTCGATATGCAGCGCCTTGTGCAGTGCGGCCATTTCCTCGGGGCTCGCCGGCTCCGGCGTATAGACGCGCCCCGCGAAGAATGGAAACTTTTCGACATCGCCATGGATATGGGTGTGACAGTCGCAGGCGTGCAGCGGGACTTCGAAATTGACCGGCGTTGCGGGCTGCGAAGCACGTGCGTGGGCTTTGTTGGTCATGGCTGCTCCGGCGGCAAGGGAGGCGAACAGGACGCCGCGTCGGCTGAGCATGGTTTCTCTCCTGCTTCGTTATTTGAAAACGATGCCGAGACAGTATCACATCGGCCTGGCAACCGCCGCACTTCGCTGCATAGCTGCTCGACGAGATCCGCAAGCGGGCGTGAGCCGTCAACGCGCAACGTCGGGCAGGGCGCTCGAAGGCTCCCCGTTGCGAACCGCTACTGCCCGGACGGCGTGCGCAGCCCGTGCCAGGCGTCGCGAACCTGGTGGTAGTGCACCTCCGGCAGATAGTCGGGCGTGTTCAGGCTGAGCGTCTTGACGTCGAGATGACCGATGGCGCTGAGCAGCGTGTAGGAGGCGATGACGCGGTCGCGGTTGGCGCCGATCAGGCGGGCCTTGGCCTGGATCAGATCGGCCTGCGAGTTCAAAACATCGACCGTTGTGCGTTGTCCACCGGCAGCCTCGCGCTGCACGCCCTGGAGTGCGACGGTCGCGGCCTTCACTTCGGATTCCGAGGCAGACACGGTGATTTTGGCGCCCTCGTTGGCGACCCAGGCGCTCACGGCCGCCGTGCGCGCCTGATTGCGGACCTGGTCGAGCACGAGGCGGCTTTGCGCCGTAATCTCCTTGGCCTGCCGGGTCTGCGCGGCGGCCTGGCCGCCGTCGTAGATCGGCGCGGTGATGTTGGCGACGATCGAGGCCTGGTCCTCGGCGAAGGTGCCGAGGGTCGGATCGTTGTTGCGGCTCTTGCTTGCGCTGCCCTGGATGGTGGCGCTCGGCAGCAGGGTGCCTTCCGCGATGCGGATGTTGGTGGAGGCGACGTCGACGTCGAAGCCGGCGGCCAACACCGCCGGATGCTGGCGGATGGCCATTGTCATCGCGTCGTCGCGGCTCTTCGGCAGATAGCGATCGACCGTTTCGGCGGGCCGAAGCTGCGACGGCGCATTGCCGATCACCTGCGCGTAGGTCGCCTGGCTGATGGCAAGCGAGACTTCGGCCGCGTTGAGATCGGCAAGGCCGCGGTTGAGGCGCGCTTCGGCCTGCGCGCTGTCGGTCGGCGTGACATCGCCGGCGTTGAGGCGGCGCTGGGTGACCGAGAGCGTCTCGCGCAGGAAAGCGACGTTGGAACGCTGCGCCTCGACCAGCGACTGGTTGGCCAGCACGTTGGTGTAGGCGGTGACCGCGTCGAGCAGCACGCCCTGGCCCACATTGCGCAGCGCCTCGCGGCCCGACTGCACCTGGAGCTCGGCGGCGCGCACATTGTTGGCGGTGCGGAAGCCGTTGAACAGGGTCTGCGTCACGGTGACGCCGATGATCCATGGCTTCAGATTGCCGGTCTGAATGGTGTTGTCGGGCAGCAGATTGCGCACCGATTGCAGGCCGGCGCTAAGGCTCGCCACGATCTGCGGCCGGTAACCCGCGAGGGCCTGCGGCACGTTCTCGTCCGTGGCGCGTTGTCGCGCACGTTCGGCATTGAGCTGCGGATTGGTCTGGTAGGCCTTGGCGAGCGCCTCGGGCAGAGCTTCAGCCCCGGCGGCGGACGGCAAGGCGCAGCACAGCACCAGCGCGGTCCATGTCGCAAGCGCAGGACCCACGCCTGATCGATGCCGCGTCATCTCGCGACCAGCTCTGGCGGTACGCCCAATCATGTAATCCCGTTTAACCCGGCTGTCCGCCCCCGCCGACGGTGGCCTCTTAACTGTTTAACCAGCCGAGGTCCCGCAGGCAAACTGCCGCGGGGGAAACCCCCATGAAATCCGTGCTTGTTGCAGCTTCGTCACAGGGAGTCCGCGGGAACGCGGTCGAGCCTTACACCAGCCTGACCGTGCGCCGGATTACCTGTTCTTGTTCACCGGCTTGCGCTTCTCGATGAACGCCGCCATGCCCTCGGAGCGGTCCTCCAGCGCGAAGGTCGAGTGGAACAGGTTGCGTTCGACGCTCATGCCCTCGGCAAGCGTGGTCTCGAAGGCGCGGTTCACCGCTTCCTTGGCCATCGCGGCCGCAGGGCGCGACATAGCGGCGACCTTCTCGGCCGCCGCCATCACCTCGTCCATCAGCTTGTCGGCGGGCACGATGCGGCTGACGAGGCCGCTTCGCTCGGCTTCCGCCGCATCCATCATGCGGCCGGTGAGGCAGAGGTCCATCGCCTTGGACTTGCCGATGGCGCGCGTCAGGCGCTGGGTACCGCCGATGCCGGGAATGGTGCCAAGCGTGATCTCGGGCTGGCCGAACTTGGCGGTGTCGGCGGCGATGATGAAATCGCACATCATGGCGAGCTCGCAGCCGCCGCCGAGCGCATAGCCGGAAACAGCGGCGATGGTCGGCTTGCGGCAGCGCGCGACTCGGTCGCCGCCGATCGCGGCAAAATCCTCCGAGAACATGTCGATGAAGCCCTTCGGCTGCATCTCCTTGATGTCGGCGCCGGCGGCAAAGGCCTTCTCGCTGCCGGTCACGACGATGCAGCCGATGGCGTCATCGGCCTCGAGATCGTCGACGGCAGCTGCGATCTCGCGGAAGACGCCGAAGGAGAGCGCGTTGAGCAGCTTAGGCCGGTTCAGCTTGATGATGCCGACCGCGCCTTTGCTCTCGACGATGATGTGTTCGAACGTGCTCATGCTCCACCCACGTTTTTTGATCAGGCGGGCAATGTGCCCGCTGGCGCGGTGGGCTTCAAGGGGGCTGAGAGAGGCCAAAACACACAGCGGGATGCGCGTTCCGGTGACGGTCTCTCAAGCCAGAAATCCAGTCTCGGAATTCGGGCCAGCGCTCACGCCATGAACATGCGCGCGGCGGACGCCAGCGTTAGCAGCGTGCCGACGCCGATGAAGATCTTGCCGATCAGGGAGCTCTGGTCCCAGGCCGAGCTCTGCTGGCTGCTGGCCATCACCGGTGCCGGTCGGGGCTGTGCCTCGGTTGCGGCGATTACCGCCTTCTGCGCCGGTGGACTGTCCTGTTGCGCGGCGCGGTCGATGTCGTTGAGCTGATCGGGGGCGATGACCTGATTCTCGGCGTTCTGGCTCTCGCCATTCGCAGCGTTGGTATCGTCGGCCGCTGCCTGGACATTGCCGTTGGCGCGATCCGTCATCGCGGAGGCCGCTGCCGCAGTCGGGGTATCGGCGGCGGCGAGCTGCGCATTGGCGTTGGCAACCGCCGGCGGCATCTGGCTCGAGACCGCCACGTTGGTGTCGGTCTTGGTGTCGGCTTTCGGCTCGTCCTTTGCGGGAGCATCAGCCTTGTCCACCGAAGCCTTGTCGGCCGATTTCTGCACCGTCTTGCTGCTGACGTTGCGGCGTGACTCGTGGCGTCGGTGCTTGCTCGGCTTGGCCGCATCGGCCTGCTTGCCCGCGCCGTCCGATTTGGTGGTGGATGAGGCTGGTGCCGCCTGTGCAAAGCCGCCGAACAGCAAAAAAAGCCCGGCCAGAACAATCAGGGCCGCGCGCCCGCTGGCTTTCATCATGGTGATGATCTCCCCAATTCCGCCCGTCCCGGGACCGAACAGAGACCCTGGGGCGTGACGACAGCGGGGCAGAAAATGGGAATCTTCGGGCTACACCGGGCAAAACCGGGGCAAACCGGCACTCATGGAGCCAGCCGCCCGGTGCGGGACGAGCCGATCTCTGTTATGAGCCGGCGCATACGTCGATGGCCGGGCCGAAGACGACGCCGGCACTCGATCACGAATTCGTGATCTCGTCGGGCTGGCGTAACAATTTGAACGAGCGGCCGAATTGCTTTGTGAGGGGCGCGCGTGCGCGGACGTGAGGACGAATGGACCGGCCTGATGCGGTCGGCCATGGCTGGCGATGATGCGGCGTATCATCGCCTGTTGAGGGCGGTCACGCCGGTGCTGCGCGCGGCTGCGAGGCGAGGCCTGGCCCGGGCCGGCCAGCCTCCCGACCAAGCAGAGGATATCGTGCAGGAGATTCTGTTGGCGGTGCATCTGAAGCGGCACACCTGGGACAGCGAAGCCCCCTTCGCGCCCTGGCTGTTTGCCATCGGCCGCAACAAGCTGATCGACGCGCTGCGCCGGCGCGGCAGGCGCGTCTTCGTCAACATCGAGGATTTCTCCGAAACCCTGCCGGGCGAGGCGCCCGAGGAAACGGCCTCCGCGGGCGAGGTCGCAGCCCAGCTCAACACCCTGCCGCAGCGCCAGCGCGACGTGCTGCAGTCGATCGCGGTCGAGAGCGCTTCGATCAAGGACACGGCGACGAAGTTTTCGATGAGCGAAGGCGCGGTGCGGGTCGCACTCCATCGCGGACTTGCGGCGCTGACGGCCAAACTGCGGGACCACTAGTCATGGACACCGATCAACTCATCCGTTCGCTCGCAGCCGACAACCCTCATCGCGTGCCGCGCGTCGGCGCCGTGCTGACCATGGCGCTGCTGGTGGCCGCGCCCTTGTCGATCCTGATCTTTGCGACGTTCCTCGGCGTGCGGCCGGACGTGATGACGGCCATGCACAACCCGTTCTTCGACATGAAGTTCGCGGTGACGCTGTCACTCGCGATCCCCGCAATCATCGTCAGCCTGCATCTGTCGCGCCCCGAGGCCCTGCTGCGTGGTTGGGGCTGGCTGCTGCTGCTTCCGGTCGGGCTGCTGGCAGTTGCGATCGGCAGCGAGGCGATGATGGCGCCGGCCATGCCGATGACGATGCGCTTGATGGGCAAGAACTCCAGGGTATGCCTGGTCGCAATTCCGGCAATGTCGCTGCCGCTGCTTGCGGGCGCGCTGTTCGGCCTGCGCCATGGCGCGCCCTCGCATCCCGCGCTGGCCGGAGCGCTCGCTGGCCTGGTGTCGGCCGGGCTTGCCGCGACGCTTTATGCCTCGCACTGCACCGACGATTCTCCCCTGTTCGTCGCAACCTGGTACACGCTCGCGGCGGCGGTGGTGACTGCGATCGGCGCGGCGGTCGGGGCGAGGGTTCTGCGATACTGACCGGGCCTCACGCCGCCGGGATCGTGCCCTGCTGCATGCGGTGGAAGCGCAGCACCTGCTGCGCGGTTGAGCTGCGCAGCGCCTCGTAGGCGTCGCGCAGCGTCAGCATGTCGGTCTGCGAGCCGCCGGAGAGCTTCTCGCGCATCGCGATGACGGCGCGCACGCTTGGCCAGGACATGCCCGCGACCTTGGCGAGGATCATCACGCCCTCGGTGCGGCTTTCGATCATCATGGTTTCGGCGGTCTCGACGGCGACGCCCGCGAGCGCCGCGAGCCCCGCATTGGTTTCGTCGAATTTGCCCTGCTCGGCGAAACTGGTGACCTGGAATTCGTTGAGACGGCCGTCCTCGTGCAGTGACCTCACCAGCGCGCGCGCCATCTCGGTCTGCTTCGTCATGGCGGCGGCGCGGGCCCTCTGGGCCACCTCCTGCACAACGCTCGACACCTCGTCGGCGAGCTCCGGATGCGCGGCCTCGAGCTTCCTGCGTACGCTCAGGGACGCTTTCGCGATCAGCTTCAAATAGTGATGGCGCGGCAGGTCCGGCCGCTCGCCGATGCAGGTGGCGAGGTCATCGTCGCGTTCGGCGCGGGTGACGAGATCGGCGAGGCTTCCCTCGGAGAGCCGCGCGCCCGGATTGCCGACGGTCGACTGCACCACGTCCTCATTGCCGCGCGTCACCAGCACGTCGGTCAGCGCTTCCGACAACACCCGCCTGAGCGAGATCGCCTTGAGATGCGCCTGGCCCCTCGTGCGCGCGATCTCGATCAGGGTCGTCTCGTCCAGCCGTTCCGATTTCGATAGCACGGGGCCGGAGACCTCGATGACCTCGTCGAGCGCGAGCGTGCGGATGATTTTCGGCGGCGCGGCCGCGATCGGTGCGAGGCGATCGGCGAGCAGTGCTTTGGCCGAGGTCTCGATCCGCTCGATCAGGCACTGGAACACGTCGTCGAACACGCGGATGTGGTCGTCGGAATAGTCCACCGCGTTGCCCACGAACAGATCGGTGACGCGGCGCAGCGTCTCGACCCGGCGCGCGACGGTGCCGTGCGAGAGCGCGGCCTGCAGTTCCTCGAGCAAATTCTCGGATGTTTTCGCGGATCTGGATCTCATGGCCCTGTCCTGGAGCGCTTGGTCCGGCGGCGGCTTCTGCCGCAGCGGGAATAAATGGAGTGGTCAGCTCGTTGCAATGCGGTTGCGCCCTTGCGCCTTGGCGGAATAGAGCGCGCGATCGGCGCGCGCGAGAAACGTGTCGGCAGTATCGACGTCGTGCAGCGTCACAACGCCCGCGGAAATGGTCACGTGCATAGTCAGGGAAAAAGCGCTCCAGTCGAGATCGGCGACGATGCTGCGCAAGCGCTCGAGCATGCGCTGTGCGGCGTCACCCGAGGTGTCCGGCAGCAGCAGCAGGAATTCCTCGCCGCCATAGCGGCCGAAGCTGTCGGCCGGCCGGATATTGGCGAACATGGTGATCGCGAAGGTGCGCAGCACCTCATCCCCGACAGGGTGGCCGTGGGCGTCGTTGATGCGCTTGAACCAGTCGAGATCGATCAGCGCGATCGCGAAAGGTCTCGATGCCTGCCGGGACTTTTCGATCTCGGCGTCGAGAAGCCGCATGATGCAGCGGCGGTTGTAGGAACCGGTGAGCTCGTCGAGCTCGGCCAGCTCCTCGATGCGCTGATAGGCATCTTTCAGCTCGATGCTGCGCCGGTACAGGATCTTGCGCAGGGTGGCGCCGAACAGGCCGAGGAAGGCGCACTGGCCGATCACCAGCACGAAGCAGAGCATCGCGGCAGTTCGCTCCAGGCGAGTGGCAACCGGCAATCCGATCGGCAGGTCCGAACCGAGGAAGACCAGAGCGAGCCCACAGGTGGCAAGGCCCCAGGTGAGCATCGCCTGGCTCGAGGTCATCCTCAGCGTGCCGAACGCGAAGATCAGAAACAGCACGGCGATGAACGAGACCCCGACCGTGGGGACGGCGAGCAGGAACACCAGCTGCAGCGCCATATGTGCCGAGATCTGGAAGACGGTGAGGTAATGGTCCTGGAACCGGTCGCCGAAGCCGGCTTCCGACAGCACCGTGAACGTCCCGATGATCAGGAGGCCGCCGAGCCAGAACAGCGACGGAACGGCCATGGAGACTGCGCCGGCATAGGCGTAGAGCAACAGGACTGAGGCACCCAGCGAATAGCTCGCCACCTGGCCGATATACATCTGGCGGCGCTGCCGGGCCCGGCGCGCCAGCACCTCGGGGGCCGCGGCACCGGGCGAGAGCACGAGATCCGCGGCCTCAGCGGCATTCCTCTCGGGAAAGGACGTCGCGGCCGTGCTCATGGTCCCGCCAATGGTGATGTCAGCGCAAAAATCTACGTGGCAAGCCTTTAGGTTTGGTATCCTCTGAAACCGAATCCGAACCGTGCAGCGCAAAACAAGGTGCACGGCTCGGACGATGCGCTTTTGCCGGCGACCTGGCATCGCTCTGCGAGGCGATCGAGCCTAAGCCGGGCTTGGCGAGACATACGTCGTGCAGGACTGCTATGGAACCGGACGAGGTCGGCTTGTGCCGGACATGCATTCCGCAGGGAAGTATCGCAGTATTATGTTACCGATCTGGATGAAGGCGGCCAAGGGCCGCGGGTGGGATGAGAAAAACCCGCGTATGTGGGGTGGATCACACGGGCTCCCGTATGACTGCGGTAGGCTGAACAATTTTGCACCCCCGGTCGAACCGTCCGCCGCGCCGACCCGACCAACTTTGCGAGACGGGCATTGAGCGTGACACAGGCGGCTTCGGACGAGGTCCTGATCGCCAGGATCGCTCAAGGTGACCGGCTTGCCATGCAGGTGTTGTACGGGCGGCACCATGTCAGGGTGTATCGTTTCGGGCTGAGGCTCGTGCGGGACGAGCAGGCGGCGGAAGACCTCATCAGCGAGGTGTTTCTCGACGTCTGGCGTCAAGCCGGCAAGTTCGAGGGCCGATCCGCCGTTTCTACCTGGCTGCTGGCGATTACCCGGTTCAAGGCCCTGTCTGCGCTCCGGCGCAGGAAGGATTTCGAGCTGGACGAAGATGCCGCCAACGCGATCGAGGATACGTCCGACAATCCGGAAACGGCGGTTCAGAAGAAAGATACCAGTGCTGCGTTGCGGGAGTGTTTGACGGGCCTCTCGCCGGACCACCGGGAAATCGTCGATCTCGTCTACTACCACGAGAAGTCCGTGGAAGAGGTGGCCGAAATCGTCGGGATACCGGAGAACACCGTGAAGACGCGCTTGTTCTATGCGCGCAAGAAATTGGCCGAACTGCTGAAGGCAGCCGGCGTTGAGCGAGGCTGGCCATGATGGCTTTGAGCAAGAAGATGCTGGAGCAAGAGCCCGGTGACATTGAACTGCTGCTGCCGTGGCACGCTGCCGGCACGCTGAACGCGCGCGATGCGCGGCGGGTCGAGGAAGCGCTGGCGCGCGACCCCGAGCTTGCCAGGCAATATGCGGCGATCCGCGGCGAGTACGAAGAGACCATCCACCTGAACGAGAGCCTCGGGGCTCCCTCGGCGCGCGCGATGCAGAAATTGTTCGCCGCGATCGACGCCGAGCCGGCGCGGACGAGCGGCTCGCTGCCTCTGTCGGCGCGCATCTCGACCTTCTTCGCGAGCCTGTCGCCGCGCACGCTGGCGTGGTCGGCGGGCCTCGGTGCCATCGCGCTGATGCTGCAGGCCGGAATCATTGGCGCCGTGCTGATGAAGAACCAGCCTGCGACCTTCCAGACAGCTTCGCTCTCGACCAGCGGTCCGATCACCCGCGAACTCGGCACGGCCGTTCCGCCGGCGCGCGCGCTGGTGCGCTTCACGCCCGAGGCCCGCGTCGGCGACATCACCGCGTTGCTCGACAGCTACCAGGCTTCGATCATCGGCGATGCCAAGGGCGGCATGTTCCGCCTCCAGTTCGACAAGGCGATGAGCCAGGACGAGCTTGCTTCGCTGCTCGGCAGGATGCAGCGTGAGAAGTTCGTCAACCTCGCCGTCGCAGCGCCTTGAGCCGCGCTGCTGATCCGATGACACGCAAGTCCGAGAGCAGGGTGCGCGCTGGGGCCTACGCTTCATCGGTCGGCGCCGCGCTTCTGATCGCGGCCTGTCTCGGCATTGAGGTTGCGCAGGCGCAGGCGATCATGCGCACGCCGACGATCAGCGTGCCCACGCGAACGCCGACCATCTCTCCCAACATCGCCTCGCGTGTCGGTCCGACCGTCTCGGCCAGGGCGGTGTCCGTCGATCGCGGGCCGCGGACGATTGCGACCATTCCCCGCACCACGACGTCGCGCCTGCGGCCGACGACGGTGCTGCCCTATGCGCGCTATTCGCCGAACCTGTATCCGGCCTGCACCGCGCCCTATCGCGATGCCGGCGGCGAATGCCTGGCGCAGCCGAATGCAGGCGGCGAGGGCACCGGCAAATCCAGCAAGAAGAGCGCCGGCAAAGGCCGCGGCAATGCCACGCCGGCCGCCGCCAATCTGCAGAGCTTCGCCAACGAATTCGTGGCCGAGATCGACGGCACAATGTCGCCCGGTGATGCCGACGCGCTGGCCCGCCGGCACGGCCTGACGCGAATCTCGTCGGAGAGCTTCCCGCTGATCGGCGCCACGTTCGGTCTGTTCCGCATCACGGATGGCCGGCCGTACGAGACGGTGCGGCGCGAATTCGCGACCGACGGCAGCGTGCGCTCGGTCCAGCCGAACTTCCGCTATGTGCTGCAGGACCAGAAATCGACGTCTCCGCGCGAAGGCGATCCAGCGCAATATGCCCTGACGAAGCTCCGCCTGCCGCAGGCGCATACGCTGGCGCACGGCGCCAACGTCACGGTTGCCGTGATCGACTCCGGCATCGACACCAGGCATCCCGAACTCGCCAATTCCATCGCCGACAATTTCGATGCGCTCGGCAGCGCGGAGGGACCCCACGTCCACGGCACCGGCATCGCCGGCGCCATCGTGGCGCATGACCGGCTGATGGGCAGCGCGCCCGAGGCGCGCATCATTGCGATCCGCGCGTTCGGCGGCGCCAATGGCGGCGCCGAGAGTTCGTCCTACATCATCCTGCGGGCGCTGAATTACGCCGCCGAGCACGGCGCCCAGATCGTCAACATGAGCTTTGCCGGTCCCAAGGACGCGGTGATCGAACGGGCCATCGCGGCGACCGCCGCGCGCGGCCTCGTCCTGATCGCGGCTGCCGGCAATGCCGGCGCGAAATCGCCGCCGCTCTATCCGGCCGCCAATCCCAACGTGATCGCGGTCAGCGCGACCGACCAGCAGGACAGGCTGTTCACTGCGTCCAACCGCGGCAACTACATCGCCGTTGCGGCGCCGGGCGTCGACATCTTCCTGCCGGCGCCGGATGGCAAGTACCAGATGACGTCTGGAACATCGTTCTCGGCCGCCTATGTCTCCGGCGTCGCGGCGTTACTGCTCGAGCGCAACTACGCCTTGAAGCCGGAAGCACTGCGCATGACGCTGGCGAAGACCGCACGCGATCTGGGCTCCCCCGGGCGCGACGAGCTTTTCGGCGACGGACAAGCCGATGCGTTCGCCGCGGTCATGGCTGTTCCCGCCGAGAACGCCACACCGGTCGCGGCTGCGTCGGGTACAACAAAACGTGAAGATGCCGCCAAGCGTCGCGATGAGCCCAATAGCCGCGCGATCGAACAACCTTCATTGTCGAGCGCAGACGATAAAGCCACGGTTTCTCAGACGGATAAGTCTGCGACGCGATAGTGCCTGCGGCAAAGATGCGCGCGTTGCGAAGGTCAAAAAATCGAACGCGGCATTGAACGTTCACCCGGCTGCCACGACCAAATTATGTGGGAGCGGTCATCCCTCCCCATCAGTCATATTAGGCGCGAGCGCCCATCCACCCCAAGCGCCCATATGGCTCGACCCGTCCGGTTGTCCCCCCGGACGGGTCTTTTCTTTTCAGGGCACTTTCAAGCGAAGTGGAGTCCGGTCGCGGGACGAGAGCGCGTCAAACCAGAAGCCAGAGCTTCCGATCTGGCTCCATCAGAACGAAGCTCTGGGTGTCCGGCTTGCGGCGTCGCGCGCGGTCAAAAGATAGCCGCGGCTCCCCTTCGTCGGTCCGGCGGCGAGCCGCAAGTCGGCTATGCTTGCGCGAAGCTTGACTCGAAAACACAGCAAATCTCCGCACGACTACGGTGATTGACGACCAAAGCCGCGTCGTTGCTGGACAAGTCAAAACTTTTCCACAAAATATTCATGTCGCTCCTAAATTGATTCGTGTGCGTTGCGTCCCCCGCGTCCGTGTTTTTCCCTGACGGGCTGGTTCATGACACATCGCCAAGAGTCTAACTGCGCGTCTGCGCGTGCCGTGCTTGCTGGCCGCGACGTCGCGGCGCGCTGGTGCGCTCTCGCCGAGCAGCGGCTGCAACATCTCTCCGAAATGTTCGAGACCGGCCGCTGGCGCCGTTATCATTCCGAGATCGCGTTCCTCGAAAACATCCAGGAAGCGAAGCGCGCCGTCCAGACCTGGCGCGCGCTGGCGACCGGTGCCGATGTCGCCGAGGCCGCTGCAAGCGTGACGCCGGCATTCGGCTGGACGCCGGCGACCATGCCCCGGGTGTTTCCGCGCGAGCAGCAGGCGCAGATCGTGGAATCCAGGACTTTGCAGCCCGAGACCTTGCAGGCCAAGACCCTGCAACCGAAAGCCGTCCACATCGCCCCCGAGACCGCCGTGCCGGTCAGGCTCGACGCGCAGCCGGACGTTCTCGCCGAGATCACCGAAGCGCCGTTTCCCCCGCCTGCCGCTTCCGCCGCAATGGCGTCGTTTGTCGCGCCTGCCGAGATGCCGCCGCTCAAGGCTCCCGCGGCGCGGGCACCGTTCATTGCACCCGCCGTGAGGTCGCCGCTCGCGGCGCCTGCCGCAACGGCGTCAGTCACCGCGCCTGAAGTGAGGCCGCCGCTCGCGGTCGCTGCAGCGAAGCCGCCGAAGACCGCGCCTGCCGCGATGGCAGCCCTCCTGCCGCAATTCGCCCCGCCGGCCGAGGAAATCGTCGCAGCCCCCGAGCGCGTCGTCGAATTCACCTTCAGCCTCGACGGCCTGGAAGCCAAGTACCCGCTGCTCAGGAACGCGTTCTAGCGTCTGGCGGCCAAAGGCGAGGGGCGGCTTTAGCGCCGAACCGCATTGCCGCCGACCATCACCTGCGCGAATCGCTGCGCACCGTCGGCCGACAGATCCGAGGTCACCGCACGCGCATGGTCCAGGCCGACCACGGCGCCGCGCGGAGTTTCGGAAATCAGGTTGTTGTTGACCAGCGCGATGCCTGCGCCCGGCACGACGGAGACACCGACGCCCGCCAGCGCCTTGCGGATCACGTTGCCGGTGATTGCGACGTCACGCAGATATTTGCCCCAGCCGGCGACGATGCCGTAGGACGGCGCATTTTCGATCACGTTGCCGGTCACGGCAGAATCCGCCTCGATATAGATGCCGACGCCCGCATCGTCGTCGGGCACGGTGCCGATCGGTCGTTTCGGGATCAAATTGCGGATGATGTTGCCCTGGACCACCGCAATGCGACCGCCTTCGTTGAAATTGCAGACTGAGACGCCGACAGCTGCGCCGTCCACGGTGTTGTTGGCGATCACCGCGGCCTCGAACGCGAATTCGGAATAGAGCGCGACCTCGCGTACGTCGCTGACGCTGTTGCCGGTGATCTGGATGTTCGAGGCCGAATTGCCGCGCACCGCGGAGTAGTCGCAGTTCCTGATGCGGTTGCCGCGCACGATCACGTTGCCGGCGCGGAAGGCGTTGATGGCATTGCCGTACTGACCGGAGCCGCCAGGACCGGCCTTGATGTTCTCGATGCGGTTGTCGGCGACCAGCGTGCCATCATCGCCGATCGCGCTGCGCAGGATCTCGATGCCGTTGTCGTTGGTGCCGATGATCGTGTTGCGGGACACGCTGAGGCCCTTCGCGTCGAACGACACCACCGCAGTCACCGCAATGCCGGTGAAGATGTTGCCTGAGATGTCGCCGGAGACCTGCTCGAGCCAGATGCCGCTGCCGCCCGAGTTCGTGATCTCGCAATCGGCGATGCGGATGTCGCGCCCGCCGAGCACATGGACCAGCCCGCGACGCGTCGGCAGCGGAATGCCGCCGCCGTCGAAGGTGATGCCGGTGAGGCCGATGGAGTCCGAACCGTCGCTCTGGATCGCGGAGGCGCCGCCGGTAAAGAGGAGTTTCGTCGCGCCGCGCACGCCGATCAATTGTGCGCCGTTCGGCAGCCGCAACAGCCCGGTGCGGTAGACGCCGGGCGGCAGCGCAAGCGGCATCTGCGCCCGAGCCGCTTCGTCGATCGCGCGTTGCAGCGCGCGGGTCTGATCTTCGCTGCTGCCGGGCCGCACTCCGTATTGCGTGGCGTCGCGGCCGAGCAGGGACGTCAGCGGCGCCGCGCGTGCGGCATCGGCCGGCATGGCGAGCGCGCCCGCGATGCCTGCGGTCGAAGCTCCGATGATATGACGGCGATTGAGGTCCATGACACGTCCTCCGGCGGACGCGGGCGTCCGCGACCGACTTGGTAACGCAGGGCGGGCGAGGGCGCGGGGATTGTTCGCGATAGGGTTAAATGTTTACCCCAGCAGAGGTGCCGTAGGGTGGGCAAAGCGCAAGCGTGCGCACCATCGAACGGCAGATCGGAACGAGATGGTGGGCACGGCGCGAGCGCGCGCCTTTGCCCACCCTACAAGACCTCCGTGTTCCGCGATTTCCGTGCCAACCCCACCACCTCCATCAGCATGGCCTCGCCCGCATCCACCAGCTCCTCCAGCGTGATCCGGGCTGCGCCCTTGCGCCGCACCGCACCGCCGCGTGCGAGCAGGGGAATGTGGATGAAGGCCGCAAGCTGGGGCCCGCCGGCGCGCACATTCTCGATCGCGCGCCAGCTCAGATAGTTGCAAAGATAGGCGCCGGCATCGCGCGACGGACGCGCGTCGATACCGGTGAGGCGCGCGGCGCGCAGCAGCCGCGCCGTGTGCGGACCGAACGTCATCGCATCCGCATGAGCTGCGATGCCGCGCTTGCTCGATCGGGTGTTGGCGGCATCGGGCCAGAGCATGGTGACGGCGTTGCGCGCGCGGGTTTCTATGCGCAGGTAGGGCGTGCGTGCGGCGAGGCCGAACATCAACAGCGCATCCGGCTTCACTGTCGCGAGCACATCCGGCAATTGCCGGTCGACCGCGGCATAGGTGACCGGGAAGATGTGGCTGGACAGCGCAACGTCATCGAGGGCCGGCCGGCGCAGTTGCGCGAGCCGCGCGACCAGCGGCTGCGTCGGGTTATAGGGCGCGCCGGGGAAAGGCCCGAACCCGGTGAGGAGAATGCGGAGCTTCTCGCTCATTTCAGCAACTCCAGGATCTGCTCGGCGGCGAGCGCCGGGGTGAGATGGCCGTCAGCGACTTCAGTCTCGATCTTCCGGACCTTGCTGCGAACCGAGGCCTCGCTGCGCAGCCGCGCCAGCATGCGCTGCTCCAGCATCGACCACATCCATTTCACCTGCTGCTCACGCCGCCGCGCGGCGAAGTCGCCCGATGCGTTCATCGCCTTGCGGTGATCGAGAACCTTCTGCCAGAGGTCGGCGATGCCGGTGCCGGCCAGCGCCGAATAGGTGACGACGGGCGGATGCCAATGCTCGGACCTCGGTGCCAAAATATGCAGCGCGCCGCGATAGTCGGCGGCGGTGATGTTGGCGCGCTTGAGATTGTCGCCGTCGGCCTTGTTGATGGCGATCATGTCGGCGAGCTCGACCAGGCCCTTCTTGATGCCCTGCAATTCGTCGCCGCCGCCCGGCAGCATCAATGCGAGGAAGAAATCCGTCATGTCGCAGACGGCTGTCTCGGACTGACCGATGCCGACGGTCTCGACCAGCACGACGTTGAAGCCGGCCGCCTCGCACAGCAGCATCGCCTCGCGCGTCTTGGCCGCGACGCCGCCGAGCGTGCCCGAGGACGGCGAGGGCCGGATGAAGGCATTGTCGGAGGCCGAAAGCCGCGCCATCCGCGTCTTGTCACCGAGGATCGAGCCGCCGCTGCGCGCCGAGGACGGGTCGACGGCGAGCACGGCGACCTTGTGACCCTGTTCGATCAGATGCGTGCCCAGCACGTCGATGGTGGTGGATTTACCGACGCCGGGCGAACCGGTGATGCCGACGCGAAACGCCTTGCCGGTGTCGGGCAGCAGCATCTGCACCAGCTCGCGCGCCAGCGCCTGATGGTCGCCGCGCCGGCTTTCCACCAGCGTGATCGCGCGAGCGAGGGCAGCGCGGCTACCGGCGCGCAGCTCTTTGGCGAGGGTAGTGATGTCCAGCGAGGCCTTCTTCTCAGTCATGCCCTGCTTTACAACGCCGAGGCCGGGCAGGCGAGGGCCGCTCGGTCGGAATCACCTGCTCGTCGCCGCCGCCGTCTGTGCCGGTTTCATCTTGCGCCAGACCCAGACCATTACCGGCCAGAGCAGGGCACCGATCGCCATCGCGGCGAGGATTGCGGCGACCGGGCGCTCGAAGAACGGCAGGATACTGCCGTCGGACTTGATCAGCGAGGTCACGAAGGCCTGCTCCACCATGGTGCCCATGACGATGCCGAGCACCATCGCGGCGACGGGATAGCCGTTCGCCTCCATGACGTAGCCGATGATGCCGAAGGCGGCGACCGTGACGACGCCGAACATGTTGTTGCCGATCGCGAACGAGCCGACCGCGCAGCACAGCATGATGACCGGCATGATCGCCGAGCGCGGCGCCAGCAGGATGTAGGCCGCGATCCGGATCATGGCGATGCCGAGCGGGATCATCATGATATTCGCGATGATGAACATCAGGTAGATCGCGTACATGCTCGACGCTTTTTCGGTAAACAGCGTCGGGCCTGGATTGAGTCCCTTCATGTAGAGCACGCCGATCGCAATCGCGGCGATGGTGTCGCCGGGAATGCCGAACAGCAGCGAGGGCACCCAGCCCGAGGCGATGCTGGCATTGTTGCTGGCGCCGGCCTCGACCAGGCCTTCGACGTGGCCGGTCCCGAATTTTTCCGGCTCCTTGGAGAAGCGCTTCGACATCGCATAGGAAACCCAGGCGGCCATGTCGGCGCCGGCACCCGGCAGAACGCCGATGATGATGCCAACGATGTTCCCGCGTGTCATCTGCCAATGATATTTCTTGGTCAGCTTCCACTGGCCGGCCATGATGCTTCCGAACTTGCGCCGCGGCAGCGGCGGGGGCTCGGGCGTCAGCATTGCGCGCATCACCTGCGCCACCGCGAACACGCCGACCAGCGCCGGGATCGGCTCGATGCCGCCAAAGAGATCGGTGAGGCCGAAGGTGAAGCGCGGCACGCCGCCGGGATTCTCGATGCCGATGCATGACACGAGCAGGCCGAGGAACATGCCGGCGATTGCCTTCACCGGCGAGGAGCGCGCCACCAGGGTGGCGCACATCAGGCCGAGCAGCGCCAGCCAGAAATATTCGAAGGTCGAGAAGGAGAGCGCGACCTCGGCGAGCGGCGGCGCCAGGATCATCAGAGAAAGCACGCCGGCGATGCCGCCGACGGCAGAGAACCACACGCCGGCCCCGAGCGCGAGCTCGGCCTGGCCCTTGCGCGTCATCGCGTAAGCTTCATCCGCGTAGGCAGCGGAGGCGGGCGTGCCGGGGATGCGCAGCAATGCGCCCGGAATGTCGCCGGAGAAGATCGCCATCGAGGACGCCGCGACGATGGTCGCGATCGCTGCGATCGGCGAGAGATAGAAGGTGACGGGGACGAGCAGGGCGGTCGCCATCGTTGCCGAGAGGCCGGGCAGCGACCCGATCACGAGGCCGTACACGGAGGCCGCGAACATCGCGATGATGACCTCCCAGGTGGAGATCAGGGCGAATGCTTCAATCAGGGTCTTGAGCATGGGGAATTTACCAGGGCGTCGGCAGCAGGCCGGCAGGAAGCGGCACACGCAGCAACTTGCCGAAGATGAGGTGGATGGCGAACGGCGACAGCGCGGCAAGCGGCAGCGCCAGCTTCCACTTGGCCCCGAGCGCAGTCGAGGTGACGTAGACCATGAGCGCCGCGGTGATGATGAAGCCGAGCCGGTCGGCGGCGAGGACGTAGAACAGCAGCAGCGCCGGCGGCAGCAAGGCGCGCAGGCCGTAGAGCTTGCCCTGCGGCGGTGGAGCGGCCGCCGCCTGGCCGTCCTCCAGCGGGATCAGCTCTTCCTCCTCCTCGAAGGAGTGGCCTATTCCGAACACGATCGCGAGCCCGCACAGCGCGAGGCCGCTGCCGATCACCAGCGGAAACACGTTTGGCCCGACCGGCTGGCCGGGCACAGGCGGCAGGATATAGCCGCCATAGGCAGCCGCCGCGCCGAGCACGACGAGAAACGATCCCGTGACGGAGTCGGGAAGACGCATGGGAGGAATCCTACGAAAGAAGCGTTCCCTCTCCCCGCGCACGGGGAGAGGCGGTCAGAGCGCCGCAGTGTCTGGTCACGCCTTGCTGAGGCCGGCCGCCTTCATCGCTTCGCCCATCTGGGCGTCGCCCTTGTCCATGAAGCCTGCGAAGTGACCGGCATCGCCCCAGACGGTGCCGAAGCCGCGATTGGTCATGAAGTCCTTGAACTCGGCGGAGTCGTAGACCTTCTGCAGCGCAGCGGTGAGCTTGCTCGCGATCTCCGGCGGCAGGTTCTTCGGTCCGGCAATGCCGCGCCAGGCGCCGGTTGCGTAGTCGATGCCCATCGCTTCCTTCAGCGTCGGTACGTCCTTGAAGACCGGGTTGCGCGCAGGCGCCATGATGGCGAGGCTCTTGGCCTTGCCCGCCTCGATGATGGCGCGCGCCTCCGGCACCGAGCACGTCGTGAGGTCGAGGCCGCCGGCGGCCAGATCCTGCATCGCGGGTGCCGCGCCGTTCGACGGCACCCAGGCGACCTGGTTGGCGGGCAGGCCCATCGCCTGCATCCAGCCGACCAGCGCCAGATGCCAGATGCCGCCCTGGCCGGTGCCGGACGCCTTGAACTTGCCGGGAGGCGCGGCCTTGATCGCCTCGGCGAGCTCCTTGACCGTCTTGTAGGGCGAGGAGGAGGAGACCTGGATGCCCGGGGGGTCCTCGTTCATCAGGGCCAGCGGCGTGTAGCTCTTCGGCGTCAGCTCGGTGAGGCCCTGCCAGTGCATCATCGAGATTTCGACGGTGAGCATGCCGATGGTGTAGCCGTCGGGCTGTGCGGTCGCGATCGCGCTGTGGCCCACCACGCCGGAGCCGCCGGTGCGATTGACGACGTTGAAGGGTTGGCCGAGATCCTTTTCCAGCAGCGCTGCGACAATGCGCGCCGTCGCATCGGTTCCGCCGCCGGCGCCCCAGGGCACGATCACGGTCACCGGCCGGGCCGGATAGGCTTGTGCGCGTGCGGGCTTGAAGCCGAATGCGGCGGATGCGGCGACGGCGGCCGTCGAAGCCGCAAAGCTGCGGCGCGAAATCTTGGACATTGAATGCCTCCCAACGGCGCCCGTGATGTCGGGCGCTCTTGTCAATGGCGACATTCTAGTCGGCTTTGCAGGGGTGCCGCAAGGTAGCGCTACCAACGAGATCGACATGTTGTGTGGAAGTTGGATGCCCACAGGATGGGCAGTCGGAAATCGGGTGGGTTTTTCCCGCCCATTCGCCAACTTGGGCGCACAACGAAAGCCAAAGGCAAGCCCTCGATGACCAAAGCCTATTACAGCGCCGTGCTGGATCGTCCGCTGGACGAAGTCTGGTCGCTGATCCGCGACTTCAACAACTATCCCGCTTATATCGACGGCGTGAGCGAAAGCGTGATCGAAGACGACAGGCGCGGCGACGAAGTCGGCGCCATCAGGCGCTTCTGCTATCTCGGAAACTGGATCCGCCAGCGCCTGGTCAATCACTCGGACGAGCAGCGCACTCTCACCTATGCGGGTCTCGAAGCGCTGCCGTATCCGCAGGATGATGGAAGCCGGACGCCGGCGCCGACGCGCTATCAAGGCACCATGCAATTGCGCCCGATTATCGAGGGCAACCGTACCCTCATCGAATGGGCGGTCATCCTCGATACCGAACCCGCAGATGCCGATCGCTGGCAGGCGCTATTCGCCTCCTGGATTCCCGACTGGACGAACTCACTCGCGCGGACGCTGGCGCGTTCCAATTAGCGGCCGCTCACGGCTCCTGGGCGTCGCCCTTCGGCCGCGCGCCGCCGAAAATGCGGGTGCCTTCCGCGGTGAGATACGGCTTCAGCGTCTCCCACGGCACGAAGGCGACATACTCGCCCTCGGCATAGGGACCGACGGCGTAGGGCGGATAGTGGAAGGTGAGGCCGGAGCTCTTGCCCGCTGCAGTCGATGGGGTGAGCGTCACCGCACCGATCTTGAGCAGGCTCGGTTTCAGCTCCTTGAACCATTCGTCGGTTGCAGTTTCCCCGGCGTCGCGCTTCTTTTTCTCGGCTTTGAGCGAGGTGATGATGGCCTTCACCATCGCCGTCATGGTTGCGCCGTTGTCGGCGGTTTCGGTGAAGAACGGGCGGATCGAGATGCGCTTGTTGTCGGCCTTATCCCACAGGATCGTGTTCACGTCCGAGTTGGGATGCGCGCCGCGCGTGTTCATATAGTCGTCGCGCAGGACGCTGACATAGCGGTCGGCGACGACAGAGCGGATCTCATATTTGCGCTCGAAATCCCAGCCGCCGTCCTTGAAGAACTGCGGGTCGGCCTTGCGCGCGGCGGCAGCCTCGGCGGCATTCTTGTCGAGCCACCTCTTGCCCTCGGCCAGGCAATCCGCCGCCAGCGGTGCATCGGCCTTGATCCTGTCGTCGAGGTAGACGCGCGCCTCGATGCTCGTGGTCTTGACGATGGCGTCGGGCTTTGGGTCGGCGGCATGGGTCGCACCCTGAAATGCGACGCAAGCCACAACCATGGCCAGCGCACGCACGAATGTTGGCGCGGAGAACATGACGCGTATCCTTTGTTATCCGGAGATCGGCGGCGGACTTACTCCGCCGCCTCGCTATGCCCGAGCCGCGCGTTCAGCTTGCGGATCAGTTCCTCCGCGGCTTCCGCGATCACGGTGCCCGGCGGGAATATCGCCTCGGCGCCTGCGGCATAGAGTGCGTCATAATCCTGCGGCGGCACTACGCCGCCGACGATGATCATGATGTCGTCGCGGCCCTGTTTTTTCAGCGCGGCCTTCAGCTCCGGCACGGCGGTGAGGTGGGCGGCGGCGAGGGAGGAGACGCCGAGAATGTGCACGTCGTTCTCGACCGCCTGTCGCGCGGCCTCGTCGGCGGTCGCAAACAGCGGTCCGATGTCGACGTCGAAGCCGATATCGGCGAACGCCGAGGCAATCACCTTCTGACCGCGGTCATGGCCGTCCTGGCCGATCTTGGCGACCAGGATGCGCGGGCGGCGGCCTTCTGCCTCTTCGAAGGTGTCGATCAGCGCCTGAACTTTCTCGACCTGGTTGCCCATGCTGGACGCCTCCCGCTTGTAGACGCCGGTGATGGATTTGATCTCGGCGCGGTGCCGGCCGAACACCTTTTCCATCGCGTCCGAAATCTCGCCGACAGTCGCCTTGGCCCGCGCCGCGTCGATCGCGAGCGCCAGCAGATTGCCGTTGCCTTCGCCGGCGGAGCGCGTGATTGCTGCGAGCGCGGCATCGACGTCCTTCTGATTGCGCTCGCTCTTCAGCCGCGTCAGCTTGTCGATCTGCAGGCGCCGGACATTGGAGTTGTCGACCTTCAGGATGTCGATCGGCGCCTCATCGGTCGGCTTGTACTTGTTGACGCCGATCACCGCCTGCCTACCGGCGTCGATCCGCGCCTGCGTCTTGGCGGAAGCTTCCTCGATACGCAGCTTCGGCAGGCCGGCTTCAATCGCCTTCGCCATGCCGCCGAGCTCCTCGACCTCCTGGATGTGGCCCCACGCCTTGACCGCAAGATCGTGCGTCAGGCGCTCGACGTAATACGAGCCGCCCCAGGGATCGATGATCCGAGTGGTGCCGCTCTCCTGCTGCAGGAACAGCTGGGTGTTGCGGGCGATGCGCGCCGAGAAATCGGTCGGAAGCGCCAGCGCCTCGTCGAGCGCATTGGTGTGCAGCGACTGGGTGTGGCCTTGCGTCGCGGCCATCGCCTCGACGGTGGTCCGCATCACGTTGTTGAAGACGTCCTGCGCGGTCAGCGACCAGCCCGAGGTCTGGCTATGCGTGCGCAGCGACAGCGAGCGCGGGTCTTTCGGATTGAACGGCTTGAGCAGCTTCGCCCAGAGCAGGCGTGCGGCGCGCAGCTTGGCGACTTCCATGAAGAAGTTCATGCCGATCGCCCAGAAGAACGACAGCCGCGGCGCGAAACGATCGACATCGAGACCGGCGGCAAGGCCGGCGCGCAGATATTCGACGCCGTCGGCAAGCGTATAGGCGAGTTCGAGGTCCTGCGTCGCGCCGGCCTCCTGCATGTGATAGCCGGAGATGGAAATGGAGTTGTATTTCGGCATCCTCTGCGAGGTGTAGGCGAAGATGTCCGAGATGATTCGCATCGAGGGCGCGGGCGGATAGATATAGGTGTTGCGCACCATGAACTCTTTCAGGATGTCGTTCTGAATGGTGCCCGACAGCTTCTCCGGCGGTACGCCTTGTTCCTCGGCGGCCGCGACGTAGAGCGCGAGGATCGGCAGAACCGCGCCGTTCATGGTCATGGACACGCTCATCTGGTCGAGCGGAATCCCTGCGAACAGCGTGCGCATGTCGTAGATCGAATCGATGGCGACGCCGGCCATGCCGACGTCGCCGCCGACGCGAGGGTGGTCGGAGTCATAGCCGCGATGGGTCGCGAGGTCGAAAGCGACCGAGAGGCCCTTCTGGCCGGCCGCCAGGTTGCGGCGGTAGAACGCGTTGGAATCCTCCGCCGTGGAGAAGCCGGCATATTGCCGGACGGTCCAGGGCTGGTTGACATACATGGTCGGGTAGGGGCCGCGCAGGAATGGCGCGATGCCCGGATAAGTCTCCAGGAAATCGAGCCCGGCGAGATCAGCCTCGCCATAGGCGGGTTTCACGAGAATGCCCTCAGGCGTCAGCCACGGCTCGGCGCTGCCTGACAGTGAGGCGGTGGCGGCGCGCTCGAATTCGACATCGGCGAAATTGGGAATGCGGCTCATGGCTTCAACCATTTCCTCAATCATGATCCGGATGCTGATGGCTGACGATCGTCGCCATCTTCTCCGGTCCGTAATTCTGCTGCGTGGTCTGGCTTGGCAAATTGGCGATGCCGACCACCCAGCCGAGGCGAGATTCGGTGCCGAACTGGCGCGTCGGGATCACCCGGTCGGGGCGGTCGAAGGCGCCGGTCATGATCTCGATCCGGTCACCGTCGATGCGGCCGAAGCTCAGCGGCGTGCCGCAGGCCGCGCAAAAGCCGCGCTCGGCGATGGTGGAGGAGCGGAAGAACGACGGCTGCCCCTTTGTCCAGGCGAAGTCCGTCTTGTTGATGTCGGCAAAGGAGGCGAACGGCGCGCCGGCCGCCTTCTGGCACATCCGGCAATGACAGATCGAGACCCTGTTTGGCGCAGTTGTGACGCCAAAGCGCACCGCCCCGCATTGGCAGCCGCCGGTGAGAACGGGTTTGCTAGTGTCGGTCATGCCTGTTCCATCCGTCGATAGGCCTCTTGCAGCGTGGCAAGCGCATCGCCCCCGGCGAACACAAAACCGGTGACGCCGGCCGCGCGCAGTGCCGCCTCGGCATCGGTCGGGCGGCCCGCCAAATAGATATGTCGCGCGCCCGCGGTTTGCAGCGCCTTGGCAGAGGCCTCGGCGTGTTCCGCATAGACCTTGTCGCTGGAACAAAGACAGGCGAGCCCGGCGCCGGAGGCCCTGAAGGCGGCAGCCAACTTGGCCGGATCGGCAAAGCCCTCGCTATCTATGGCCTCGATGCCGCCGGCCTCGAAGAAGCTTTTCGCAAACGTCGCACGCGCGGTGAAATCGGCGGGCGTGCCGAGATTGGCCAGGAACACCTTTGGCCGGGCGCCGCGCGTCTTCAGGGCTGCGTCGGATCTGTCGCGCAATGCCTCGAACGGCTCTGCAAGCCGGATCGGCGGCAGCGCATCGAACTTGTACTTCTGCTCTCCGTAAGGGGCGAGCGCGATCGGCTTCGCCGTCAGCACCGCCGTCTCTCGTTCATGCAGGTTCGGAAACTCGCTGGCGCCGGTCAGCACGTCGCGGCGTTTTGCGATGTTGGCCTCACGCGCTGTTCGCGCGGCCGCCACCTTGCTCTGGAACAGGCCCTGCTGAAGCGCGGCAAAGGCGCCGCCGGCCTTTTCGCTCTCCTGGAACAGCGCCCAGGCGGCGTCGCAAAGCTGCGCCGTCAGCGTCTCGATGCCGCCTGCGCCGGCCGCGGGATCAGAGACCTTGGCGAGGTTGCTTTCTTCCAGCAGCAGGAGTTGCGTGTTGCGTGCCACGCGCCGCGCGAATGGATCGGGCAGGCCGAGCGCCAGCGTATGCGGCAGCACGGTGATCGCGTTGGCGCCGGCAAGCCCGGCTGCAAACGTTGCGATCGTCGCCCGCAGCATGTTCACGTAAGGGTCGCGCTGCGTCAGCATGCGCCAGGCGGTATCGGCAGCGATGAACAATGGTTTGGGCGTCAGCCCGCACGCTGTTTCGATGCGCGCCCACAGCAACCGCAACGCGCGGAATTTGGCCATGCTCAGGAATTGGTCGGCGTCCGCGGCAAGCCGCGCATAGACCATGCCTTGCGCGTCTTCCAGCGCAATGCCGGCGCCTTCGATCGCGCGCAGATAAGCGACGCCGCAGGCGAGCACGAAGGCCAGCTCCTGCACCTCCGAGCCGCCGGCATCGTGGATGACACGTCCGTCGGTGGACGCGAACGGTCCCTTGAAGCCGAGCGCGGCGAGGCCCTTGACTGCTCCGGTGACGGCAGGGGCTATCTCCTCCCAGGTATAGGGACTGTGGCCCCACACCGCGGCCGCCGCGAGCGGATCGAGCCCGAAGCGGATGTTGCAGGCGGAGGGATCGAGGCCGTTGCTCTTCACGTATTCCGCGACATGGATCGCGGCCATTCGCGATTGCGGTCCGATGTCGAGCTCGATGCCGATGCCGGCGTCGAGATGGATGTCCTTCAGGACCTTTGCGACCGCCTCGGCCGAGGGTTCCAGGCCGAATCCGCGCGCACCATTGGCGCCGGCGAACACCAGCGCGAGCCCGGTCGCGCCGTTCTCCAGGTCCTGCAGCGCCTGCGCATTCGCGAGCGCCGCGTCGGGATGGTCGATCCGCTGCACGATCTGCCACGGCGCCGCAGCCGGCCGTCCCAACACGGGCGCGACGCCCCTGGCACGCGGATAGAGCGGTTCGATCTTGAGGCCGTCATAGGTCTTGCCGACCAGCTTCTCGAACGGCGCGCCCTTGAGCACGCCGTCGACCAGCTTGCGCCAGTCTTCGACGGTCGCTTGGGGAAAATCGGCCGCCAGCGGCAGGTCGTCAGTCACGGAGGTCATGCGGCCAAGGGCTCCCAAACGTATCGTTATTCGCGAGGCGAATTTGCCACGGCCGACCGTCCCTGCAAACGGTCGATTTTGGTTAACCGGTATCCGGAAGCCGCTCAATACCTTGTGTCGAGACGCTGGAAAGCCCGTCACGCACACGCATGCCCAAGATGACGCGGTCGGGCGCGATCTCGGCCAGCGGCACCAGCACGAAAGCGCGCTCGAACAGGCGTGGATGCGGCAAGGTCAGGTCCGGTTTCTGCAAGGAAATGTCGTCATAGGCGATCATGTCGAGATCAAGCGTGCGCGGGCCCCAGCGTCGTTCCTTGTTCCGGGTGCGGCCGAATTTCTGCTCGACCTTCTGCAGCACGAACAGGAGCGCGTGCGGATCGAGGTCGGTTTCGATCTCGACGCAGGCGTTGACGAAGGGGGCCTGCTCTTCGTCGCCCCAGGGCGGCGTGGCATAGTCCGCGGAGCGCGCAATCAGGGCGGCTTGCGCCATGCCGCAGACATGCGCGATCGCCTTGGCGAAGGTCGCGCGGACATCGCCGACATTGCCGCCGAGCGCGATCAGCACGCTTGCCATCTTATGGATGCCGCGAGCGGGTCAGCATGACGCCGACATCGTCGAAGATCGCGGCGATCGGCGCATGCGGCTTGTGCACGGTGATCTTCACGGCGCGGATGCGCGGGAAGTTCGACAGGATGGCGTCGGCCACCGCACCGGCCGCGCGCTCCAAAAGCTTGTAATTGGTGTTCTTGAACGCCGACGTGGTCGTCGCGACCACGTCGGCGTAGGATACGGTGTCGACGAGCCGGTCGCTGCGCGAGGGCTCCGACAAATCGGTGTAGAGCTCGAGATCGATGACGAAGCGCTGGCCGACTTCGGTCTCGTGATCCATCACGCCGTGGCGGGCATGGATCGACAGGCCGGTGACGAAGATCGTATCGGTCATTGCTTGCCCTCGATTGCGTTCGCCACGAGCAGCGCCTGCAAGGTCTCGGCGACGTCATGGGTGCGTATGATCTTTGCGCCGCGCTGCGCAGCGATCAGATGCGCCGCGATCGAGCCGGCGAGCCGCTCCTTCGGCTCGGACGGCGAGACCGAGGCGATGAAGCGTTTACGCGAGGCACCAACCAGAATCGGCAGGCCGAACATCTCGAATTCGCGCAACCGCGCCAGCGCGGTCAGGCTCTGTTCGGCGGTCTTGCCGAAGCCGATGCCGGGATCGAGCACGATTTTGTCGCGCGCAATGCCGGCCTTTGCCGCGATGTCCAGCGAACGCAGGAAGAAAGTCTTCATGTCCGTGATGATGTCGATGGCGGGATCGGCGTCGTCGCGGTTGTGCATGACGATGACGGGGACGCCTCTGGCAGCCACCAGCGGCGCCATCGCGGCGTCGCGTTGCAGGCCCCAGACGTCGTTGGCGATCACCGCGCCCTGGTCGAGCGCGTAGGCCACCACCTCCGCCTTCATGCTGTCGATCGAAACAGGCACGCCGAGCGCCACGACGCCTGACAGCACCGGCTTGAGCCGGGCCAGCTCGTCGTCCGCCGTGATCGCCTTCGCGCCCTTGTAGGGCCGGGTGGATTCGGCGCCGATATCGATGATGTCGACGCCAGCGGCAATCATCGCCTGCGCCCGTGCCAGCGCCTGCTGGGGCGCGATAAACTCGCCGCCGTCGGAGAAGGAGTCCGGGGTGATGTTGAGCACGCCCATCACCGCCGGGATCGGTCGTTCCAGCAATGTCCGCAGCACATCAGGCCCGGCCGAGCCGGCCGGCGGGACGGATGGGGAGGGCGAGGCATTCATGGCGCCCGCTTTAGCGGGCGGGGAGGGGGAGTCAAGACCAACACCCACGCTGTCATTGCCCGCGAAGGAGGTCAATCAAGCATTCCGAGGCCGTGCGGTGATACGGAGGAGACCCGGCGTATTGGATACCCTGCCTTTGCGGGGTAGGACAACGAAAGCCAACGCGGCAGGTCGTAAGCCGAAGGAGACGCCCTAATACGTGATCTTCGGCTGCAGCTTCTTCGCCTTGGCGATGATGTCGCCGACCGATTTCTCTGTGGGCAGGATGCGCAGCAGCTTCTTCTTCTCGTTGGCGTCGCGCATGCTTTGGGCGAGCCTTGCCGGATTTCGATAGGCGAGCTCGCGCACGGTGGTGACGCCGGCGGCGCGGACCAAATTGACCTTGGCGCGGCCCATACCGGGGATGCGCATGTAGTCGGAGACGTTGGCCCATTCCAGCAGCAGCTGCTCGCTGATGCCGGTCTTGGCGGACAGCGCCTTGCGGCCCTTCACCGTGCCGGCCGCTTCGAGCAGCGCGTCGGTGGTGCGGATACCCTGCGCCTTCAGCTTGTTGGCGGCAAAGACTGACAGGCCTTCAATCTCGGAGATCGGATATGTCATGATACTCGATATGAAATGCGGCAGCTTCAGGCGAACTGGCTGAGGCCCGGCGTCCCCGCGACGATCTTGCCCATCTGATCCGCTCCGATTTTGTCTCGGCCATAGCGGAAAAGTTCACGGGCGACGTTTTGAATCTCCGACATGCCAAGTCCGAGACCCATCAGGCGCGTGCCGACGGCCATCAGGCCGCCGCCCATCAGCCGCGACAGTCCGCCGCCGCTCCTGGATGCCTCGATCGCGGCTTCCGCTCCGGGAATCTGATCGATCAGGGCCTGCACGCTGTCGGAAGGACCCTCGTTACGGAGGAAGCCCAGAATAATGCCGACGGACTTTTCAGCCACAGCATTATCTATGCTGGCGTTTGTCGCCAGCCGCCCGATCAGTTCGTCCATAAGGCCCGCCCCTCAGCCGGTTTGCTTGCCGGAGTATTTCTTTCAAAAATGATCTTGAGCCGGTGTGATGTGAAATTCAAGCGATGAACGCACGCGTCGCCGCAATTCATCTTCGAACGCGCGAAAAGTGTTGCAGCGGTGCAAGAGCGGAGATCGAATCGGCGAAAAATTGCCGCGTTGCGAGCACCTCGTTCCTACTTTCGGCTGATGTCGTCCATCCGTATCCGACAAGTTCGCATGTTCGGGCCCGTTGAACCGTTTCAATCGGCGCTTAACATGCGTTAAGCTCCGGAACTGGTGGATGAGTTTCGATACGCGAAATCGGCAGAGAGATCAGAGAGAATAATGACCGCACAGGACAGCAAGCTCGGCGATACCGACGAGAAGATTTTCGTCGGCAAGGGTGACGAGCAGGCTTGGCTGACCCTGGCGCTCGCCAATCGCCACGGCCTCGTCACGGGTGCAACCGGAACCGGCAAGACCGTGTCGCTGCAAGTGATGGCGGAAGGATTTGCGCGCGCCGGTGTTCCGGTCTTCGCGGCCGACATCAAGGGCGACCTCTCTGGCATCGCCGAGGTCGGCGAAGCCAAAGACTTCATCGTCAAGCGCGCCTCAGCAATGGGGCTGAATTTCCAGCCCGACCAGTTCTCGACGGTGTTCTGGGATGTGTTCGGCGAGCAGGGCCATCCGGTACGCGCGACCGTCACGGAGATGGGCCCGCTTCTGCTCGCGCGCATGCTCGACCTCAACGACGTGCAGGAAGGCGTGCTCAACGTCGCCTTCCGCGTCGCCGACGACAACGGCCTGACCCTGATCGACATGAAGGATCTACGCGCGCTGCTCGACGCCATCGTGCCCGACAGCGGCAAGAAGGCGGCGGACGCGACGGAGGATCCGCTGGCGGCCATCCGCAAGGCCGCGCAGGGTTTCGGCAACGTCACCAAGGCCACCGTCGGCACCATCCAGCGCCAGCTTTTGGTGCTGGAGAACCAGGGCGGTACCAAATTCTTCGGCGAGCCCGCGCTGACGCTGAAGGACTTCATGAAGACCGACCGCGACGGCCGCGGCATGGTCAATATCCTGGTCGCCGACAAGCTGCTGCAGAACCCCAGGCTTTACGCGACCTTCCTGCTGTGGATGTTGTCGGAGCTGTTCGAGGAGCTGCCCGAGGCCGGCGACCTGCCCAAGCCCAAGCTCGTGTTCTTTTTCGACGAAGCGCATCTGTTGTTCAACGACGCGCCGAAGGCGCTGATGGACAAGATCGAGCAGGTCGTGCGCCTGATCCGCTCTAAGGGCGTCGGCATCTATTTCGTGACGCAGAATCCGATCGACGTGCCGGATCGCGTGCTTGGACAGCTCGGCAACCGGGTGCAGCACGCGTTGCGCGCCTTCACCCCGCGTGACCAGAAGGCGGTCGCCGCTGCGGCCCAGACCTTCCGGCCCAACCCGAAGCTCGACACCGCCAAGGTGATCATGGAGCTCGGCAAGGGCGAGGCGCTGGTGTCCTTCCTCGAGGGCAACGGTACGCCGGCGATGGTCGAGCGGGTGATGATCCGACCGCCCTCGGCCCGCATCGGGCCGATCACGCCGGACGAGCGCAAGGCGATCATGGCCGCAAGCCCGGTGAAGGGCAAATACGACACCGCAGTCGACGAGGAGTCCGCCTACGAGATGATCCAGAAGCGCATCGCCGGCACGGCCGCGACCGCGGACGGCCAGGCGGGCGGGAATGGCGGCGGCCTTCTCGGCCAGATCGGATCGATCGTCGGCACCATCTTCGGCACCAACGTCAAGCGCGGTCGCCTGTCGACCGGTCAGGTCATCGCGCGTGACGTGACGCGATCGGTCACCAACCAGGTGATCGGCGGGATGGCCGCCAATATCGGCAAGTCGGTCGGCGGCCAGCTCGGTGGCTCGATCGGCCGCACGCTGGTCCGCGGCGCGCTGGGCGGATTGCTGCGGCGCTAGGCAGTTTAAGACGTCGTCTCAGGCAATCCGCTTCCGGCTGGTGCGTCGACCTCGCTTCCCTCGCGGGGACTTCGACCATCACCGGTACAATTTCAGGTGAGGGGCTCTCCAAGCCTGCGCCGGTCTGCTACGCCCTGTTCGCCGCCGCACAGGACCATTCAGTGACCCCGCCCGCCCCGTTAGCCAAGCCCGACGCGCCCAGACATCCGTCGCTGCGCGC
This sequence comes from Bradyrhizobium sp. SZCCT0148, assembly GCF_018129985.1. Classification (GTDB taxonomy): domain Bacteria; phylum Pseudomonadota; class Alphaproteobacteria; order Rhizobiales; family Xanthobacteraceae; genus Bradyrhizobium; species Bradyrhizobium japonicum_H. Next base: position 334,230 of record NZ_JAFCKT010000004.1, on the reverse strand, counting down.
GCCGCTGGACCTGCTGTTTCTGTTCTGCTGCGTCCTGCTCACCGCCGACGTGCTCGTCCCTGAAGTCTTCGGCAGCGGCAAGACCAAGGATTACCCGCTGTGGTACTGGGCCGGGCAGCAGGTCTTGCAGGGCGCGCCGCTTTATCCCGCCACGGCTGTCGAGTATTTCGAGTTCATCTATCCGCCGCTCCCGGCGATCATGCTGGCGATCCCGAGCTGGTTCGGCAAACTTCCGCTCTACGTCGTCCTGTCGATCCTGAACGCCGTAGCCTGGTGGTACACCGGGACGCTCTCGCAGGTCATGACCGGCTCGGGCCGCAGGCCCGGCCGCTGGCTGGAGGCGCTGCCCGCCGTCATCACCGTGCCCTTCGTGTTCGACATGTTCGACCTCGGCCAGCCGAACCTCGTCCTGCTGGCCATGATGCTCTACGGTTTCTGGAGCTTGCGGCATGAGCGTCCCTGGCTTGCAGGCTTCATGTTCGCGCTCGCCGCTGCCATCAAGGTGTTTCCCGTCGCGGTCCTACCTTATCTGGTCTGGCGGCGGAAATGGGCGGCGGCCGCTGCTACGATCGCCTTTGCAGGCATCCTGCTCTATGTCGTGCCGGCGCCCATCCGCGGCTTCGAGCGCAACGCGGCCGAGCTTAAGGTCTGGTATCAAGGCATGGTCGGAACGAGCTCGGAGAAAGGCTTCGGCCAGCGTGACGAGCAGAACTGGTCGTGGGTCAACCAGTCCCTGATCGCCGTCACGCACCGCCTGGTTCGCCCGATCAACTACAATCAGGACGATCCCAAGCAGCCGCCGCGTACGATGAACATCATCGATGTCGACTACAGGACGGCGAACTGGATCGTGCTGGGACTGTCGGCATTGCTCGGGCTCGGCTTCCTCGCGGTCATGCCGCGGCAAGCGCGGCGAACGGCGCGTTCGGACGCCGAGGAGCTCGCCATCCTGTTCTGCCTGATCACGGTGGCCTCGCCTCTGGCGCGGCAATATTACTTCATGTGGCTGTTCTTCCCGATAACTGTGCTGATGCATCGCGCAGCCTTCGATGAACGTGCGAAGGTGCGCCTTGGAACATGGCTCGCCCTTGGCGCGAGCGTCCTGCTCTTGCTGTTGGCGCTGCCGTGGTTTCCCCATGTCCTCCAGGCCTGGGGAAATAATCTCCTGGCAACGGCGGTTCTTGCAGGTACCCTCGCATGGCACATCCGGCATCCGCCCGTTGCCGCTGGCTCCGAGCCTGCGACGGCGCTAAAACCCGGTATCTCGTGAGACTCGAACGTCAGGAATCCGACCATGGCCAACGCGCAGCTTCAATCCGTGCTCGATCACATCGACGGGGATTTCGACAACAGCTTGGAGCGCCTGTTCGCGCTGTTGCGGATCAAGTCGATCTCCGCCGATCCGGCCTTCGCCGGGGATTGCAAGGCTGCGGCCGAGCATCTCGCCAAGGACATCGCGAGCCTCGGCGTCGCCACTGAAGTGAGGGCCACGGCCGGGCATCCCGCCATCGTCGGCAGGACCGGGGCCGGCGGACGGCCGCATGTGATTTTTTACGGCCATTACGACGTGCAGCCGGTCGATCCGCTCGATCTCTGGCACCGTCCGCCGTTCGAGCCCGTGGTGACGGACCATGCCGATGGCCGCAAGATCATCGTCGCGCGCGGCGCCGAGGACGACAAGGGGCAGGTGATGACCTTCGTCGAGGCCTGCCGCGCGTGGAAGAAGGTGACGGGCTCGCTGCCGATCGACGTGACTTTCCTGATCGAAGGCGAGGAAGAAGTCGGCTCGAAGAACTTCGTGCCTTTCATCGAGGCCAACAAGGACGAATTCAAAGCCGACTACGTGCTGGTCTGCGACACCGGCATGTGGGACCGCAACACGCCGGCGATCACGACCTCGCTGCGCGGCCTTCTCTATGAAGAGTTGAAGATAACCGCCGCCAATCGCGACCTGCATTCCGGCGTGTTCGGCGGCAGCGCGATGAACCCGATCCGGGTGCTGACCAAAATTCTGGGCGGCCTGTTCGATGACGACAACCGCATCACCATCCCGGGCTTCTATGACGGCGTGAAGGATCTGCCGCCCGACATCCTTGAGCAGTGGAAGAAGCTCAATCTGACGCCGGAAATGTTTTTGAAGCCGATCGGTCTGTCGATCCCGGCCGGCGAGAAGGGTCGGCTCCTGATCGAGCAGGCCTCGTCGCGCCCGACCTGCGACGTCAACGGCATCTGGGGCGGCTATATCGGCGAGGGCTCCAAGACGGTGATCCCGTCGCATGCGTCGGCCAAGGTCTCGTTCCGCCTGGTCGAGGGGCAGGATCCCCAGAAGATCCGCAAGGCCTTCCGTGACTACGTGACGGCGCGCATTCCCGGCGATTGCAAGGTCGAGTTCGGCGACCATTCCGCCGCGCCCGCGGTCGCACTCGACTGGAACATGAAGCCGCTCGCCGCCGCCAGCAAGGCGCTGACGGAGGAATGGGGCAAGGAGACCGTGCTGATGGGCTCCGGCGCGTCGATCCCGATCGTCGCCGACTTCAAGCGCACGCTCGGCCTCGACTCCCTGCTGGTCGGTTTCGGCCTCGACGACGACAACATCCACTCGCCGAACGAGAAGTACGACCTGAGAAGCTTCCAGAAAGGCATCCGCTCCTGGGCGCGCATCCTCGCGGCGCTGGCTGAGGTGAAGTAAGGCGAGAACTCTGCGCTCGTCATTGCGAGCGCAGCGAAGCAATCCAGAATCCTCCGCCCGGCGGTTCTGGATTGCTTCGTCACAAGAGCTCCGCAATGACGAGCAGAGAAGGCGCCCCAAAACAAAAACGCCGCCCGGAATTGGGCGGCGTTTCATTCCAGGACGTGCAGAGGGTGTTGACACTACCTTACACCAAACCCCGAAAATTTCAAGACCGGTAGCCCGGAAGCTCGCGGTCCAGCTTGCGGAGCAGCGGCGGCCACACGAGCTTGGTGGCGCGCAGCTCGGCGCGGTCGCGGTTGGCGAGCAGATCGGTGTTCTTCTCGATCGCAATCTTCTCGACCGGGTAGATCGGCGTACCCAGCGCGCGCGTGCGCACCTGCATCGAGCAGGCCCGCTCGAGGTGATACATGCGCTCGAAGGCGGATGCGACCGAGCGGCCGACCGTGAGCGTGCCGTGATTGCGCAGCAGCATGTGATTGTGGTCGCCGAGATCCTTCTGCAGCCGGGGCCGCTCGTCGTGGTCGAGCGCGATGCCTTCATAGTCATGATAGGCCAGATCGTGGGTGACGAGCTGCGCGGTCTGGTTCAGCGGCAGCAGGCCTTCCGCGCTGCTCGACACTGCGGTGCCGTCGAGGGTGTGGAGATGCAGCACGCAGATCGCGTCCTCGCGCACCTCGTGGATCGCCGAATGGATGGTGAAGCCTGCCGGGTTGATGCTGTACTCGCTCTCGGAGAGCTGGTTGCCGTGCAGATCGACCTTGACGAGGCTCGAGGCCGTGATCTCGTCGAACATCAGCCCGTAGGGGTTGATCAGGAAGTGATGATCGGGGCCGGGCACGCGCGCGGAGATGTGGGTATCGACCAGATCGTCCCAACCGTACAGCGCGACCAGGCGATAACAGGCGGCGAGATCGACCCGCTGTTGCCACTCGGCCTCCGTCATATCAGACGGCACTTCCTTCAGGCGCGCTTCCGCTGGCGACATGGCTGGTCTCTCCGAACATCGTTGTTGCGGGGAGGGAGCGTAGACTTGGTGGAAGCTGGCGGCAAGGCGTGCGGAGCGTGGCTGTCGCGCGTAGCCCGCATGAGCCAAGCGACATCCGGGACCGCTCTGAGAACGAGCCCGGATGTCGCTTCGCTCATCCGGGCTACGGTTCCGAAGAAAAAAGCTGTTACGGCGCCGGGATCGACAGCAGGCTGGAAATGCTGCGGCCGCGGATGTCGTAGACGCGGGCGAACACAACGTCGTCGCGCTTGATCTCGACCATCACGGGTGCGGTGAGGCCCTTGCAGTAGAACTCGCCGAGCGTCATCGCGAAATCGGCCGCGTTGGAATCCCAGCCGATGGTGAAGTCGGGCCCGAGCGCGACCTGCGCGGGGCGCTGCGGGCCGCAGACTGCGACCTTCCATTTGCGGCCCGCCGGCGGCACTTCCTGGCGCTCCACAAGTTGCTCGCGCAATTCGTCGGAGGCCTGCTTCAGCGCAAGGCCCCAGTAATCCAGCATGAAGCGGTCGTCGGCGCCCCGCACGGTGCCGGCGATGTGGTTGAAATGCGTGTACTGATAGGGATGCAGCCGGATCATCTCGGCAAGCGAGAGCGCGAGGCCGAAGCAGAAGGTCGCGAGCACCACCGGCTGCCAGGTGCGGTGATTGGCACGCAGGCGCTCCATCACCCAGGCCAATGCAACGCCGCCGAGCACCGCCATCGGCGGAATCACGAACACGAAATGGCGGATGCCGTTATACAGCGCCGGCCGCTTCACCATTGCGATCGCGAGCGGCAGGGTCGCAGCCAGCGTCAGCATCAGCATGACGGTCTTGCGGCGCGCCGGAACCTCGCGGCGCGGCAGCATGGCAAAGGTGCTGAACACGGCGCCGCCCATCAGCACCAGCATCACCTCGGGCAGCTGCAGCGCGAACAGCGTCGGCAGATAGGACCAGGGCATGTCCGGCACGGACACGATCGCGCCGTCGAACATCTCCTTCCAGGGCTTCTCGAAGAAATGCGAGAAGTAGGTCAGCGCCTCGAAGGGATTGCCGGGTTCCATGATCGACCACGGCCAGATCAGGCCCATCACGAGATAGCCGAACGCGAGGCCGGGCAAAAGCACATAGACGACATGGGCGAAGCGCCTGATCGACTCGCGCAGGCCCTCGCTGCGCAGTTCTTCCAGGAAAAGCGGGATGAAGCCGAACATGGCGTAGACCAGCGCGAGCCCGCCCAGAATGCGGCAGCCGATTGAAAGGCCGGCGCCCAGGCCGACAATCAGGATCGTGCGCGGCGAGGGCTTGGGATATTCCTCGGCGAGCCGGACCAGGCCCAGCATCAGGATGATCATGGCCACCGCGAAGGGCGCATCCTTCGGGTTCATGAACATGTGGCCGTAGAAGATCGGGCACAGCGCGAGCAGCAGGAGTGCAGCAAGACCGGCAAGGGGGCCGCCGATACGGCGGGCGAGCCGCCAGGTCACCGCAAGCCCGATCACGCCGACGATCGCACCGAGCAGACGTCGCGTCTCGAACAGCTCGAGCGGAATGATCTTGTGCAGAAGGGCCGCGACCATGTCGAAGCCGCCGCCATACATGTAGAGATTGGCGAAGGAGAGTGCGGCGGTGTCCTTGAAGCCGGAACCGAACATGCGCAGCAGCAGATCGGCATATTCGGCGTGGGTGTAGTCGTCCCAGCCGAGGCCGTAGTCGCGGAAGGTCAGGCCTGCCACGACGGTCACCGCCGCCAGCACCAGCATGGCGAGATCGTCGCAGGTCCGCTCGACCGAGCGCCGTTGAGGCGTGTCGATCGCCGAAGTCGTGATGGATGTCATGGCTATCGGTGCCCCGGAATCCCCTCTTGGCCCGGCTGGTGCGCGCGGGCCTGCTCCCCGGACTCCCTATAGCGCAGTTCCATTACCAAGTAATTGGGCATTATGGCTAAATTCCTGATGCGACGCAGCAATTCCGGATATCGGCAGCAGCCTAGCAGTAGCGAGCCGTAGCTGAAGGGAATGTGAATAAGTCCCTGATTTCCTTCCCTTTAGGAACGCCGCTTGCAATTCGCCGTTGGCGTGGAACATCGTATGACGGTATCGTGCATGACGGGTCGCGGGTGGATGTGCGGCCGGGGGTGAGTTCGATGACCTTGGCATTGTTGATCGCGGGGATTTTCGCCGTCGTGGCGGGCCTCCTTTCGATCCTGTTCGGCTTCTCCGTCAGGGAGTTCAGCCTCGGCAGCCCCCTCATAGTCTCGGGCACGATCGCAGTCTGCTCCGGGATGTTACTGGCCGGCCTCTATGTCGTGGCCGTGGAGCTGCAGGGTATCGCGCGTCGGCTGGCCGGTGCGCCGTCGGAGGTTCGTGTCAGGCCCGTGCTGCCGGGCCTCGCCGTATCGGGTGCTGACGCGCCCGGGCCGATGCCTGCCGCGGCCGCAAGGATTGAGGGGAGGGTCGAGCCGCCACCGCCGCCGACCCCCGCCGCGGGCGCGCCGCCGTGGCAGAGCGAAGCTGTCGCGCGCGAGCGTCCGCGTGTCGAGCCGCCGCCGGAGCTTGAAGCCCCGACGCCGCCCGCGCCTCCGGAAGCCCCACGTCGCCGCAACCTGATGTTCGCCTCCACCTCACGCAAGGAGCGCGAGCGCGCGGAGGCGAAGACCACCGACGGAGCGCCGCCGCCACATCCGGAGCCCGGCGAGGCCGCGGATATGCCGCCGGCAAGCTTCGACGATGCCTGGCCGAAGCCGGACCGCATGCGGCCGCCGGAGCCGCCGGCCGCGGCGCGACGGCCCCCGCCGCGTTCGCCCTCGACCTTTGCGGAGACCGCTCCGCCTGCACCCGAACCGCCGCCGCCGCCACCTGTCGAGCAGCCGCCCGTCACCGTGCTCAAATCCGGAATTGTCGACGGCATGGCCTATTCGCTCTACTCCGACGGCTCGATCGAAGCGCAGATGCCGGAGGGCATGATGCGCTTTGCCTCGATCGACGAGCTGCGCTCCCATCTCGACCAGCGGTCCTGAGCTCCGCCGCGCGGCAGTCAGCGTCGCCGTCGCACCGTCAATCCCTTGTTTCAGTCCAACGTGTTGTTGACAGGGAATAGTTCGCGTCGTCTATCCCGTGAGGCGCAAGTGCAGAGAGGGCGGGCTCATGTCGGATGCCGGGGCTAAGAATTTCATCGAGCTGACGGCAAGCATCGTGTCGGCCTATCTGAGCAACAATCCGACCCCCGCCGCGGAAATCCCGAACTTGATCAGCCAGGTGCACGGCGCCCTGGTGCGGGTATCGTCAGGCCGCACCGAGACCGCGCCGCTCGAGCCGGCCAAGCCGGCAGTGTCGCTGAAGAAGTCCATCGCGCCCGATTATCTGGTCTGTCTGGAAGACGGCAAGCGCTTCAAGTCGCTGAAGCGCCATCTGCGCACCCAGTACAACATGACGCCGGAGCAATACCGCGAGAAATGGGGCCTGCCGGCCGACTATCCCATGGTCGCGCCGAACTATGCGGTGGCGCGCTCGCAACTGGCCAAGCAGATGGGCCTCGGGCAGCAGCAGCGGAAGCGGAAGTAGTCGGGGCCGCTGATCTCGTAGGGGGCAAAGGCGCCTTGCACCGTGCCGACCAGCTTTCGTCGATCACACTGAAATTGGTGGGCGCGCTTCCGCCTTCGCTCTTCGAACTACGGCGGGCAAGTCGCTTTGCCCACCCTAGGAAGTTTCCTACGACGCCTCCGCCAGCGCCTCTCTCGCATCGGTCTTGATGCGCTCGACCATCGAGCGCAGGCCGTTGGAGCGCTGCGGCGTCAGATGATCGCCAAAGCCGAACTCGTTGAACACCGCGATCGCGTCGGTATCGAGGATCTCCCGCGGCGTGCGTCCCGAATAGAGCGAGAGCACGATGGCGACCAGCCCGCGCACGATATGCGCGTCGCTGTCGCCGCGATATTTCAGGATGGGGGCGCCGCCATCGCGGTCGACCAGCTTCTGCAGCCAGACCTGGCTGACGCAGCCGTTGACCTTGTTCGCGGCAGAATGCTCGGCCTCCGGCATCGGTTCCAGGGTGCGGCCGAGTTCGATGACGTACCGGTAGCGGTCGTCCCACTCGTCCAGAAGCTCGAAATTGTCCCTGATTTCGTCGATCGTCGTCATGCTGGCCCGTGTTCCCGTTGGGGCCAATATAAGGATGCGAGGAGATGAAATCGATAGGGTTTGGACGCTAATTCGCAGCCGAAGGGCCGCGCCATTCCAGCGCGAGGTCGTCCTGGCTCAGGGTGTCGTGCGGCGCTTCGCTCGAGACGGTATCGCCTTCGCCGGCCATCGCGATCGAGCCGGTATGGTCGGGCGCCTTCTTGTCGTTCTTCTCGTTCTTGTCGTTGCTGATGTGCTCCTTCTTGTCGTTGATGATCTGGTAGATCTTGCGCGCGCCATCCTGGGCGCGTTGGCCGATGATGGTCGCGGCCTGTCCGCCGACCTCGCAGGCCGCCGGCTGGCGCTTGCAGAACTGGGTCATGTCCGAGACGGCCGCGGTCGCAGCCTGAACCGCGTCGGCGGCGCCGATCTGGGGCAGCTTCTCCGATTCGGGCGTCTTGTCCCTGGGTAGGAGCACCAGCACCAGCCCGAGCCAGAATGTGATGCGGAGCAGAAAGCGCATCTTGTCGACCTGTACGTTAGATCCCGTTCGCGGCGATGGTCCGCGCGCGCTTCGACCTAGCAACTCTCGATAAATCGCAAGTGATTGCCTTGAGCTTAATTCGCGGAAAATTTACGGAGAATTCTTCGAGATCGAAGGTGTCGTAAATTTTCGATTGACGCCGGCGCCCGGGATTTGGCCGGCACACATGTCCACCAATTCGAAACCATGCCGGGATGCGCGAAACCCTGTGTTCACCATCCTCGCCGAAGACGTCGCCAAATCGTCTAAAAGGCCCCGCGATGTCCCGGCGTCCGGTCTCGCACCGGGGAGCCTTAGCACTCGTTTAAGGTCGCTCTGACACGGTAGCTCAACGATAAGGAGGCGTTGCGGCACGTCTTCAAAGACGAGTGAGCCGAAGCGCGAGACCCGTGACAGTTTTGAGTATCATCCGCGATTGTCTCGATGCCCTGCTGCATCCCTCCGCGCGTTCCGATGCGCTGATGCGGGCGCGTCATCGTGCCTTCATGGCTCCGCGGCTGCTCGGCAGCCTGGCCGCCTTTGCCGCATTCCCGGTTTATCTCGCCATGCGTGGTGCGCCGAGCGCGGTCGAGGTCGCTGCATTCGCATGGCTGATCGCGCCGATCCTGCTGTCCTGGTTCCTGTCGCGTACCGGCCGCTATGAAGGCGCGCATGTGCTGTCGTCGCTGGCGCTCACCGGCCTGATCATGGCGGTCGCGGGCAGCACGGGTGGCATCGAATCATTCGCCGCGGTCTGGCTGGTCGTGGTTCCCCTCGAAGCAGCGCTGTCGGCCTCGCGCCGCGTCGCGGCCTTCGCATCCTTGCTGGCGCTGTCCTGTGCGGGACTCCTGATCCTCGCCGGCCAGCTCGGCTGGCTGCCGGTTGCAGACACAAGCACGGCGGAACGCGGCGTGCTGATGGCGTGCGGTATCATCTCGGCGACGCTCTATGCCGCCGGCCTTGCCTTCGGCGCTGAATCGCTCGCGCGTACCAGCGTTGCGTTGCTGTCGCGCGAGGAGGAGCGCTATCGCCTGCTCGCCCGCAACATGAGCGACGTCGTCTCGCGGCACCGGCGCAACGGTGCGGTGCAGTTCATCTCGCCCGCGGCCGAGGCGATGCTCGGCATGCCGGTGGCGCAATTGCTGGGGCATGGCCTGTTCGACCGCGTCCATGTCGCAGATCGCCCGGCCTATCTCACTGCGCTCTCCGATGCCGCGCGCGGCGACGTCCGCAGCATCGAGTTCCGGCTGCGGCGTGAGCCCGACGGTTCAGAGCGCGGCCAGGTCGACTTCATCTGGGTCGAGATGCGCTGCCGCCCGCTCGACCAGGATATCGCCCCAAATTCCCAAGATGACGTCTCGCGCGAGACCGAGATCGTCGCCGTGATGCGCGACGTCACCGAGCACAAGCTGTCTGAGCAGGCGCTGGATCAGGCGCGCAGCGCCGCGGAAGCGGCCGATGCCGCCAAGACGCGCTTTCTCGCCACCATGAGCCACGAGCTGCGCACGCCGCTGAACGCCATCATCGGCTTCTCCGAGATGATCGCGCAGGAGCAGACCTTGATGCTGGGTGCGGCCCAGCGCCGGGAATATGCCCAGCTCATCAACGATTCCGGTCAGCATCTGTTATCGGTCGTCAACGGCATCCTGGACATGTCGAAGATGGAGTCCGGCAATTTCGAGATCGCGTCCGAGCCGTTCGCGCCGCGTGCATCGCTGCTGCATTGCTGCAACCTGCTGGCGCTGAAGGCGCGGGAGAACGGCATCGACCTCATCACCGACGCGCCGCAGGATCTGCCGCTCATGACCGGCGATCCCAGGGCTTTCAAGCAGATCGTGCTCAATCTTGTCGCCAACGCCATCAAGTTCACCGAGCGCGGCGGTCAGGTCTCGGTGACCGCTTCGGTGTCGGGTTCGCAACTGATGCTGCGCATCGGCGACACCGGCGTGGGCATCGCGGCCGACGATCTCCAGCGCATCGGCGCACCGTTTTTCCAGGCGGGCAAGACCTATCAGCGCCGTCACGAAGGAACCGGCCTCGGACTTTCGATCGTCAAGAGCCTCGTCGCGTTGCATCTCGGCGAATTGACGGTACAAAGCAGGTTGGGAGAGGGCACTGTCGTCACCGTCAGGCTGCCGCTCGTCTACACGCCGCCGCAAGTCAAGCCGGTCGAGAGCAAGGTCGCGACGCTGGCGCCGGTGCTGCGCCACGACCTTCAAGACCAAGCTCACGACCAGTCTCAGGATCAACCCGCTCTGGTGAAGAAAAGTGCCTAGGAAGTCTGCCAAGGACGAAGCCGCTCCGCGCCGCCGTGGCGCCAAGGTCGCCGTTGTCGATGTCGAGACCGAGCGCAACCTCGTGATGCGCGTGCTGTTGCACAGCCCCAAGGACACGCTCGCCGGCCTCGTCGCCGTCGCCGCGGTCGGCGCGATCGTCGCCAACGCACTGTTCCTGCAGACCGGCCGGCATCCGGCGCCGATGTTCGGCACCGTGATCAATCTTCCCGCGCCGTCCTCCGTGGCGCTGTCGAACCCCTTGCCGCGTCCGCGCCCCGTCGGGGCCGATACCTCGCCGCTGGAGCCGCGCGCGACCGAGTTTCGCGCCGAGCCGAAACCTGCCGAGCGAGCCGCCGAGAGGCCGCCGGAGAAACCGGTCGAGGCGACCGCATCGACGCGCTCGAACGATCCGATGACCAATCTGGTCAAGCAAGCGACGTCGACGCCGCAATCCGCCATGCGTCCGCCGGCGCCTATTCCCACGCCGCAGAGTCCCGCCGCACGGCGTATCGCCGGCGTGCAGCGCGCGCTGTCCGAATATGGCTACGGCAATTTGAAGATCACGGGCACGATGAGCGGCGAGACCCAGTCCGCGATCCAGAAGTTCGAGCGCGAGCACAAGATGCAGGTGACAGGCCAGCTTTCCGACCGGCTGCTGCGCGAACTCGGCGCCGCGATCGGCCATCCCGTCGAATAGCGCGCATTCCGCTGTCATTGACGCCGATCAATTTCCGGCATGACGCTCCGGCGAGACAGGCCGCGCCCGCGCGCGGGCGATTTGCTCGGGATCAATGACGGCCGGCAGCTTCGGGGAACATGATTGCTCATCTTCAAGGAAGAAGAGAGGATGTCATGTTCAAGGTCTCTGTTCTGGTCTGGATCATGCTGGGTACGGTGCTCGCGGGCGTCAGCCTGATCGTCGTGCTGATGGTGCCGAGCTTCGCCGCCGACGCGATCAGGAACATCCCTTATGCGGTCGCCGTGGGATTCGCGCTTGCGATGCCGCTGTCATACCTCGTGGCACGCCAGATCAACGGCGGGCAAGGGATGAGCAAGGCGTGACATTCGGACACTGACACTGGCGGCGCGCCGCGCGCTGGCCTATCGTTCGACTCATGCGTTTGAAATCCAACATATGGGTTGCGGCCTATTTGCGCCGGTGCCAGACCGAGGGCGTGTACGGCGCGGTGCTTCGTCGCGGTGCCGAGGAGGCGGGCGCGGTGTTCGTCAAGGTCTCGTTGCTCGACGGCAATGCGATGCTCTACGCCCCGGCGCCGCAGACGTCGTACGACGACGACCGCCCCGTCGATCGTTTCTTCGTGCCGGTTGCGCAGCAACCTCTGCCCGAGCACACGATCGAGGAGCGTCTGGCCAAGGAAATCCGCTTCGATCCGGACGCCTGGATCGTCGAGACCGAGGATCGCGCCGGGCGGCATTTTCTGGATCTGGCGAAGACGTAGCTGCTGCTCGCGTGTCCCGGACAGACGGCGACGCGCCAGCGTTGCCTTGTCGAGCCGGGAGCAAGACGAAGCTACGCCAGGACTGACCCTACCGCTCCGACGATCCGTCTGTACCGGTGCGGCGCGGCATCGCGCCCGGCTGCACGCCCGGCCGGGTCTGGCTTGCGCCGGCGCGGGCGCGCTGGCGTTCGCCGTCATGCAATGCCGGTTGATACTTTGCGCGGGTGACGGCGAGCGTCGAGCCGCGCCAGGCCGCCAGCATCACCAGTGCCGAGCGGTCGCTGATGCGGTCGTAGAGCCGCGACAGCCGGTACACCTCGTTCACGGAGGTGCCGATCTCCGGCTTGAAGAACAGCAGGATGCGCTGGAAGTTCGGGCTCGGCATGTCTAGCGCGCGCGCGGCGACCGCGAGCGCCTCGCCGCCGGCATCGTCGACGATCTGGGCTGCGACGCGCGAGGGCAGGATCAGGCTGTCGCCGAGCTCAAGGGTGAAATTCTCGACGTCGCCCGCGATCGCCGCCATCTCCAGGATCTGCCATGCGCGCTTGGCGCGCGCGGTCGGAATGCGGGGTGCGGCCTTCAGCGGGGTCTGCGCCAGATTGTGCAGGATCAGCGCGCGCTCGGAAGCGCCGGCGCGGAAGAACATGTCGTGGATCTCGGCGGCGTCCGTCGGCTGCATCGCCATGTTGGCGGCCATCCGCCGCTCGGCGTCGGTCGGCGTACGAACCGGCAAGGGGGCGGGTGCAGGCGTGGGGATCTCGCGGGCCAGCGGGACCCTGCGGCCTTCCTGCGCGGCGACAAGCCCGAGCTTCTGGAGAACCGGGATCGGCGCCTGCGGATAGATTGCGAGCCGCGCCTTGACGGCTGCGCGCGTGGCATCGTCGACCTGGTCGATCAACCGCGTCGCCAGCTCGACGAATTGCCGCTGTTCGTCGTCGCTGTGGGTGCTCTTCTGGACGTAAAGGTCGGTCAGCACGCGCAGCAGCGTCGGCCGAACATCGACACCTTCGCGACGGGAGAGCGACATCAGCCCGTCGAATCCGGGAAACAGCGACTTGGTCATGGAGGATACGCGACCTGGAAGAGATACTCGTCGCCAGCCTATCGCAGGCTCCTTTAAAGGCTCGTTAAGGAAAACGAGGCGTGAAGCCGAACGCTCGATTTGAAGCGATGTCGTGCCGCTGCGGGACGCCGCGGCCCGCCCGTGCGGTTACTGTTCCACCGCGATGTTTACACCCCGTTAACCATGAACTGATCTTAATGAATCCATGTTGCACGGGCGCGCATGATCGCGCGGCAATTGAAGAGAGCTGACATGGGGACCATCATTGAATTTCCGGCCGGTCGCCGGGTGGGCTCGTCCGGGGATGTCGCTCCGCGCGCGGACATGGGAACGATCCTGATCCTTCCCGTCATCCGTATCGAGCGCGAGGCCGACGCCACCAGCGGCGATCACGGGCCGGAGCAGGGCACAGCGCCGGGGCGCCGTCGTCGCCGTCGTTGATTCCGGACTTCGCAATGCCGGACACCATCCGCCAGATCCGGTCTGTCCTGTCGGGCGTCTTGCTCGCGCTTTCGGCTGCGAGCCTCGCGGCCTGTAGCGGCGGCGATTTCGGCCGCACCCGCGAGAGCATGCGCAGCGACGACATGCATCGCTGGCTGGGCGCGGAGGTCACCGGCAGCGTGGGTCTCAAGCCGTCGCAGTTCCAGTTGACCGACGAGGAGCGCCAGCTGCGCGACCTCGCTTATCCCATGATCGAGCCGCCGCTGTCGCGCCCCGCCTGGAAGAGCGTGTTCGGCGACTACAAGGCGATGCCCTCGCCGTGGCGACAGAAGATCGTGTTCGACCGCACCATGTACGGGCGCACGCTGATCGACGAGCCGCACCGCTCGCATTCGTCGCGCTATGCGCAGCTGATGGAGGACGTGCGCAACGACATCACCCGCTTCGAGCCGTTCTTCGCCAGCGCGATCCGCGTCATCGATCTCGACAGGAAGCGCAATGCCAGCATGGCCCGCGTCTCCGCGCTCTCGCCGCGGGAGAGGGACGACGCGGTCGCGCGCATGCAGGAGAATTCGCTGATCGTGCAGTGGGTGCAGCAATGCCTGGAGCAGCGCATCTCGTCCTACCGCTGGGCGCTTGAGCGTCTGGTGATCCAGGCCCCCGACGGCTTGGCCGCCGACGCCGACCGCCTGATCGGCGAGCTCGCCGCCCAGACCGCCAACCCGCCGGTCCAGGCGCAACCGCCTTATGGACGTGCGGTGGTCTCGAAGGGCTGATCGCGGGAAGACCGCGGCCTGAGGCGGGGCCATCTCCGTGCCGATCGGCCCGACCCGGTCCGCCTCCATTCGCCCTCGGAATTCGGGGCAGGCCCTGCCTTGCAAGCCCTCATCCCGGTTGAGACATCACGTGGGAACCATCATTTGGCTTGTCCTTCCGAGCCGGATGGCTAGGATTATTTCGTTTTCTTCAAGTCATTTGCCCAAAGGTCCTTAGAGATGCTCCTAGACGCCCCGCGTCCTTTGAAGAGCCGTCCGGACGTTTCCCACCGCACCCTGCTGGCTCTCGCCATCCTGCTCGGCACCACCGGCTCGGCCGCCGCCCTCAGCAAGGAAGCGGCGGTGGAGAATTGCCGAATGACCATCGGCAAGCCGATCGTGCAGGCCTGCATGCGCGGCGGTGGCGGCGCCAGTCTCGAAGCCTGCCGCGCCAAGGCCTCGCCGCAAGTCAGGGCCTGTGTCATGGCGGCGCTCAATGCCGCCAACGGTCGTGCCAACGTGGCCGTCGAAATTCCCAAGGAAGCGGCGCCCAAGCTCGAGGCAGGTGCCGCGCTTCCAAAGGACTTCGTCGCACCGCCCCGCAGCATCGCCGATATCACGGCGATCCTGGACGGCGACAAGCCCGACGAGAAGATGATCGCGGAATTGAGGTCGGACGCCGATGCCGTTCCGACGGGGAAGGAATCCCGCGCGGATCTCGCCCAGCTCTATTTCGACCGCGCCAACGCACGCGCCCAGCTCGGCCGGCTCGCCGAAGCGATGGCGGACGCCGACAAGGCCGCAGAGCTCGGGCGCGGCGCCGTCAGTCCGAACCTGCTGGGCCGTATCCTGCAACTCCAATCCCTGCAGCACGCGCTCGCAGGCGATCCGAAGCGTTCGCTGGAGATCATGCAGCGACTGCTGCGTGAATCCGCCAGCATGCCCGGCGCCAAGGGGCTGCAGTTCAACACCAACCGCGGCATCGCCAGCGTTCTCATCCAGATGGGTGACGTCGCTCAGGCCGAGGGCTATCTGCGCCGCAGCCAGACCGCGATCCAGGAGGCCCGCACCAGCGGCCATCCCAACTGGCGAGCGTCCTATGCCAAGTTCGGCCAGAGCTGGGAAGGCGAGCTGGAGCTGGGTCGTGCGCTGATTTTCGAGGCGCGCGGACAGTTCGCCGACGCCGAGGTCGCCTATCGCAATGCCGAGCTGCGCAAGCGCGCGAGCACAAAGGCGATTCTGGAAGGCGACAATCCGCCCGCCGAAACCATCCTGTTGCAGGCGATCGACGGCATCATCCTGAACCAGGCGCGCATGAAGGCGAAGCAGGGCCGGCTCGCCGAGGCCGAGGTGGACGCACGCCGCGCGCTGCTGTCGCGCCTGAAGGATACCGGCAAGTACAATTCCGTCACGCCGCGTTTCGTGATGGGGTTCGCGGGCATCCTGGTCGACCAGGGCCGGTACGAGGAGGCCGAGAAACTCGGGCGTGTCGCGCTCGAAATCAATCAGAAGGTGGGCGTGCCCGAGGATTCGCAGGCGACAGTGCAATTGCTGTCGCAGCTCGCCGGCATCCTCACCCTGCGGCGCCAGAATGCCGAAGCGAACGCGATGTTCGCGCGGATCGACAAGGCCGTCGCCGGCTGGGATCCGCAGCGCCGTCAGGTGTTCGAGCTCAATCCGTCTCGGATCCTCTCGCTCTATGGTTCGGGTCAGCTGGACGCAGGCATTGCCGCTGCCGAGCAGCTCGTGAAGAAGCAGATCGCCCGGGTGGGCGAAAATCATTTCGACGCGGCGTCCGCCCGTGGCACGCTGGCCATGGGCCTGATGCGCGCACGCCGCGATGCCGAGGCGATCCGCGAGTACAAGGCCGCCATTCCGATCATGATGGCGGGCGCCAACGAGAACGCCGATGACGAGAACACGACGGTGGTCGCCGCGCGCAGCCAGCGGCTGCAGGCCATCGTCGAGAGCTATCTGGTGCTGCTGGCGAGGTCCGAAGGAGCCGGCAAGGACATCGGAGAAGAGACGTTCAGCCTCGCCGACGCCATCCGCGGTCGTTCGGTGCAGCAGGCGCTGGCGGCGTCGAGTGCGCGCGCGGCCGCAAAGGACCCCGCGCTCGCCGAGCTCGTGCGCAAGGAGCAGGACCTCACCAAGCAGGTCAACGCCCAGCTCGGCACGCTCAACAACGTGCTCGCGCTTCCCGGGACCGAGCGGGACGACAAGGGCGTTGCGCAGATCCAGGCTTCCATCGCGGCATTGCGCTCACAGCGCGACAAGGCGCGGCAGGAGATCAAGCAGAAATTTCCGATCTACGCCGATCTGGTCTCGCCCAAGCCGCCGAGCGTAGCCGAGATCCGCGCTACGCTAGCGGACGACGAGGCCATGCTGTCGTTCTATTTCGGTCAGAACGGCAGCTTCGTGTGGGCCGTGCCGAAATCGGGGCCGGTGGCGTTTGCGGCCGTGCCCGCCAAGATCGGCGACATCGAGAGCAAGATCCGCAAGCTGCGCGAAGCGCTCGAGCCGCAGGCAGCGATGATCTCGGACATTCCGCCGTTCGACCTCGCGCTCGGCCATGAGCTGTACGAACTCCTGCTCAAGCCGGTCGAGAGCGGATGGAAGCCGGCCAAGAACCTGATCGTCGTGACCAATGGCGCGCTCGGGCTGCTGCCGCTGTCCCTGTTGCCGACGGCGAGGGTCGAGGTGGCAGCCGACGAGGATCCGCTGTTCATCGGCTATCGCAACGTGCCGTGGCTGGCGCGGACCCATGCGGTTTCGACGGTCCCGTCGGCGGCGGCCTTGCGCACGCTGCGGCAATTGCCGCCCGGCAAGCCCGGCCGCGGCGATCTCGTTGCCTTCGGCGACCCCTATTTCAACAGGGATCAGCAGGCCGAGGCTGACGGCGCCGGGGAGAAGGTGCAGGTCGCCGATGCCGGCGGCAACGTCACGCGCGGCGGTCCGCTGAAGCGGCGCAACAGTCCCAAGCTCGACGGCGTCGACAGCGCCGAGCTCGGCCTGCTGCCCCGGCTTCCCGATACCGCGGACGAGCTGAAATCGATCGCGCTGGCGCTGCAGGCCGATCCCTCGAAAGTCCTGTTCCTCGGCAAGAGCGCCACCGAGAGCGCGGTGAAGACCATGAATCTGTCCGGCTTCCGGATTTTGGCCTTCGCCACCCACGGCCTCGTTCCGGGCGAGCTGAACGGGCTGACGCAGCCGGCGCTCGCTCTGTCCTCTCCTGCGGTGACCGGCGAAGGCGGCGACGGGCTTTTGACCATGGAGGAAATTCTCGGCCTCAAGCTCGATGCCGACTGGGTTATCCTTTCGGCCTGCAACACCGGTGCGGGTGCCGGGGCCGGGGCCGAGGCGGCCTCCGGACTTGGCCGCGCCTTCTTCTATGCCGGAACGCGTGCGTTGCTGGTGACGAACTGGTCGGTGCATTCGCAGTCGGCGCGGCAATTGGTGACGGATCTTTTCAAGCGGCAGGCCGACGATCCCAAGCTGTCGCGCGCCGAAGCGTTGCGGCAGGCCGCGATGGCACTCGTCGACGGCCCCGGCTATCTCAACAGCGAGGGCAAGACGGAGTTTGCCTATGCCCATCCGCTGTTCTGGGCGCCGTACACGATCATCGGCGATGGCGGCTTGCGGTAACGGACAGGCAGGGGAAAGGTGGACGGACGATGAAGCGGAAGTTCTTGTTGGGCGTCGTGGCGGCAGCTTTGTTGCTTTCGGCACCTTCGCGCGCCACGCCATTGATCACCGAGGAAGAAGCCAAGCTGCCACCTCCAAAAGGCGCGGTCGCGGCCGACCGGCGCGGCATCCTGCGCGGCCCGAAGGTCGAATTCATCTCGCCCGGCGAGTCGGTCAGCTCTCCAATGCCGCTGGTGCTGAAGTTCGAGTCGTTCGGCGGAGCGAAGATCGATCCGGACTCGGTCAAGGTGCTTTTTCTCCGGACGCCGAATGTGGACCTCACGGCGCGGGTGAAGCCCTTCGTGAAGGCCGAGGGCATCAACATGCAGGACGCCGAGTTGCCGCCCGGCGAATACACGGTGCGCGTCGACGTCAAGGACAGTGACGGTCGGCCCGGCACGACCATCTTCACGCTGAAGGTCGCGCCTAAGTGACGTGTCCCTACTGCTGCTCCGGGACCGCGGAGGGGGCGCTGGTTTGCGGCGCCTGCGGGCGCGACATCGCCGTTCCCGCCACATTGGTCGCGGAGCGGGACGACCTGCTGCGCAAACGCGAGGAATTGCGCGATGAGCTGAGACGGGCGAGGGACGAGGTCGAGGCGATCAACAGGCGAAGGAAGTCTCGCTAGCGATGGAATGTCCGTTCTGCGCCGAGACGATCAAGGATGAAGCGATCGCGTGCAAACACTGCTCGCGGGACCTGCGCGTCGTGAGGCCGATGCTGCTCGAAATCGAAGACATCGTTTCCGATCTGGACAAGCTCAGGCGCGATCTCGACCGTGTCAATGTCCGGCTCGAACGCTACAATAATCCGCTGCGCTATTATGGTGCACATGCCGTGCTCTACATCGCCGTGCCGTCGCTGTTGCTGGTGATTGCGCATGTGCTCGTGACCATCACCTTCAACGTCTCGCCGATTCCGCTGCGGATCGCCTCGATCGCGATACCGCTCCTGTTCGGCTTCGTGGCCTATCCCCTGCATCGCGTCTTCACCCTGACGGCGTTCGTGCTGGCTTTCCTGATGGCGCTGGTCAGCATCTTGGCGATGCTGACGGTGACCGGCGTTCACGACCACGTTCCGATATTGCCGGAAGCCTGGATCGAATGGCGCGAAGTATTCGAATATGGCGCCAGCATCCTGCTGGCCTTCGTCTCCGGAAACATCTTGAGCGTGGTGATCTTCCAGGTGCTGCCCCGGGTGCTGACGCAAGGCGGCAAGCCGAACGCGTTTGCTTTCCGCGTAGCGCGCCTGTTGGGGCAGCATGTCGGCGAAGAGCAACTGCGTCGTCGCGCCCGCTTGATCCAGGACCTCATGCAGACCGTCGGTCCGTTGGCGGGTGTCGCCGCGACCGGCATAGGCTCCATCTATGCAGGCTTGAAAGGCTTGCTCGGATAAACCCGGGCTTTGGTTTCGACGATCCGCATACGGAGCAGCGGATCAGTTTTGGAGCTCAGTGTGTTCGCGATGCCCAAATGGTCTGGGCCTTACGGACGGGCTTCCACCCCCGTTGGGGCTCGGCTCGCGCCGGCTTCGTACCAGCCCCTTGTCGCCTTGACGATGCGGACGACGGACAGCATCACGGGTACCTCGACGAGCACGCCGACCACGGTCGCCAGCGCGGCGCCGGAATCCAGGCCGAACAGGCTGATGGCGGCAGCGACCGCCAGCTCGAAGAAGTTGCTCGCGCCGATCAGGGCCGCCGGAGCTGCGACGCACCAGGCCACGCCAAATCGCCGGCTCAGCCAATATGCCAACCCCGCATTGAGATAGACCTGGACGAGGATCGGCACGGCGAGGATGGCAATGACGAGCGGCTGCCTGACGATCTGCTCGCCCTGGAAGCCAAACAGCAGCACCAATGTCGTAAGGAGCGCTACCAGCGAAACAGGCTGGAGCTTCCGCATGATGCGGTCGAAGCTGGCGGCGCCGCGTCGCATCAGCGCCTTGCGCCACAGTTGTGCGACGATCACGGGAACCACGATGTAAAGCAGGACGGAGAGCAGCAGCGTGCTCCAGGGGACGCTGATCGAGGCCACGCCGAGCAATAGCCCTACCAATGGCGCAAACAGGAACACCATGATCACGTCGTTCAGGGCGACCTGGCTCAGCGTGTAGTGGGGCTCTCCCTCGCACAAATTGGACCACACGAACACCATCGCGGTGCAGGGCGCGGCCGCCAGCAAAATCAAGCCGGCGATGTAGGACGAAATCTGGCCGGCCGGCAGCAGCGGTGCGAAGAGGTGGCCGATGAAGAAGGAGCCGAGCAGCGCCATCGAGAACGGCTTCACGGCCCAATTGATGAAGAGGGTGACGCCGACGCCGCGCCAGTGCTCCCGGACCTGGCCGAGCGAGCCGAAGTCGATCTTCAGCAACATGGGCACGATCATGAGCCAGATAAGCACTGCGACCGGCAGGTTGACCTTGGCGACCTCAGCGGCGGCGATGGCTCCGAAGACGCCGGGCAGGACGTGTCCCAGTGCGACGCCGACGACAATGCAAAGTGCGACCCACAGAGTGAGGTATCGTTCGAAGATGCTCATCGTCACGCTACGTCGTCTCGGCCGGATGTCGCGCCATCGGAGCGGCCGATCTCGCGCAGCTTGGTGCCGAGCGATAGCCTGTCGATCTTCCTCAACGGCAGGTTCACGAAGGTATCGATCCGATTCTTGAGATAGCGGAACGCCGTGACGAACGCCGCCTGCTTCTGCAGCTCGGAACCTTCGGCCGCGGCGGGGTCTTCAATGCCCCAATGCGCCGTCATCGGCTGGCCCGGCCAGATCGGGCAGGCCTCGCCCGCTGCGTTGTCACAGACAGTGAAGACGAAATCCATCACGGGCGCGTCGGCGCTCGCAAACTCCAGCCAGCTCTTCGAGCGAATCCCGTCGACGGGGTAGTCCATGGCCTTGAGCGTGCTCAGCGCGAGCGGATGCACCGTGCCCTTTGGCGTGCTGCCGGCGGAATAGGCGTGAAAGTGGTTGGCGCCGTCTTTGCGAAGGATCGACTCGGCCAGGATCGATCGCGCCGAGTTGCCGGTGCATAGAAACAGCACATTGTAGATCTGGTCAGACACGGCTTCGCTCCTTTCGTTTCGGCGAGCAGCAGGATTGCAATGTTTCGACGACGGGATCGCAGACCTCCGGTCGCCCGCCGCAGCAATCGCGAAGCAGGAAGAGCGTCACGTCGCGGAATTCGCTGAGATTGGCGCGGTAGACGATCGAGCGGCTGTGCCGCTCGGAGGAGACGAGGCGCGCCCGGCTCAGGATCGCCAAATGCGCGGAGAGCGTGTTCTGGGGAACCTCCAGCAGGCGGGCGAGGTCGCCGGCAGCGAGGCCGTCGGGCTCGTGCCTGACCAGCGTGCGGAACGCCTCCAGACGGGTGGACTGAGCCAACGCGGCGAGGGAGAGGACGGCATCTTCATTTTCCATATATCCAGATTTATGGAATAGACGAGGAGGCGTCAATCGGAAATCTCAATTCCTACGGTCATAATTCGAATATTCTAGAAATATGGTTTGACAGACGGCGTGAACAAGCGCACCATGAGGATCATGAAGATTGCTGACGCAGCAGCGCGCCTGGAGGCACTGGGTAATCAAACCCGGCTTCAAATCTATCGGGCGTTGGTCCGTGCCGGGCATGCCGGCATGCCGGTCGGTCGCCTTCAGGACAAGCTGAAGATCCCGGCGTCGACACTGTCGCATCACATCAAGACCCTGGTCGCGGTCGGCCTCGTCAGCCAGACCAGGGAATCGACCACCCTGATCTGCCACGCCAACTTCGATGCCATGCGCGGCCTCGTCGATTTCCTGGCGGCGGAGTGCTGCGCGGACGAAGTCGGATGCAAGGATAAGCAAACGGCCGCCTGAAAATTTTTCGGTTCAGTTTATTCGATGATTCTAGAAAGATGGGAGAAGTCGCAATGAACGCCGGAACAGACGTCAAGACGGTCGCCATCATCGGAGCCGGGCCGGTTGGCCTCGCTGCGGCTGCGCATGTTCTCGAACGCGGCATGTCCCCCATCGTGATGGAGGGTGGCCCTGAAGCCGCACATGCGGTCCGTCAGTGGCAGCACGTCCAGCTGTTCTCGCCGTGGGAATACAATATCGACAAGGCGGCAGCGCGCCTGCTCGCACCGACCGGCTGGAATTCGCCGGATCCTCACGCCTATCCGACCGGCGGCGAGCTGATCGAGCGATATCTCGCGCCGCTCGCAAGCCGTACGCCGCTGCGCGACACTATCCGAACGTCGAGCCGGGTCACGGCGATCAGCCGCGCCGGCTTCGACAAGGCGAAAACGAAGGGCAGGGGGCAGGCACCGTTCGAGATCCGCTATCAGAATGGCAAGGGGCCCGAGGTGCTGCGCGCCGATGCCGTGATCGACGCGTCAGGTACGTGGTTCTCTCCCAATCCGCCGGCAGCAACGGCCTGCCCGCGATCGGCGAACGCGAGCACGCGGGCCGCATCGCCTACGGCATGCCGGACGTGCGCGGCGCCGATCGCGCCCGCTATGCCGGCAGGACCGTTGCCGTGCTCGGTGCCGGTCATTCCGCGCTCGGCACGCTGATCGATCTCGCTCAGCTCGCGGACGAGGCGCCGGGCACGCAAGCGATCTGGCTGTTGCGCGGCACCGATCCCGCAAAGGCCTTCGGCGGCGGCAGCAATGACAAGCTGGCCGCGCGCGGCGCGCTGGGGTCCACCTTCGCCGCGCTCGTGGCTGCCGGCAAGATCAAGGTCGCGACCGGATTTGGCGTGACGCATGTCTCGGAGTCCGAAGGCCGCCTCAGGATCTCGGCGGGCGCCTGTTGCGGCGCGCAGAGCGTTGTGGCGGACGAACTTGTGGTTTCGACCGGCTTCCGGCCTGACCTCTCGTTCCTGTCCGAATTACGGTTGCGGCTCGATCCGGCCATCGAGGCGCCGGTCGCGCTCGCGCCGCTGATCGATCCCAACGAGCATAGCTGCGGCACGGTTCGTCCGCACGGCGCCCGCGAGCTCGCGCATGACGAGCCTGGCTTTTATCTGGCCGGCATGAAGTCCTACGGTCGTGCGCCGACCTTCCTGATGATGACCGGATACGAACAGGTCCGTTCCATCGTCGCCGACATCGCCGGTGACAAGGAGGCCGCGGCCCGCGTCGAGCTCGTGCTGCCGGAGACCGGCGTCTGCACGCGCGGCGGTGTCGAGGCGGCGGGTGCGGGATGCTGCGGCGGTCCTGCGAAGGCGGAGTTGTCAGCCTGCTGTGCTGCCGATGAAACTGCCAAGACGGAAGGTCGCGCGGGGTGCGGCTGTTCATGACGCAGGTCCCGGCGGGCCGGGAGACAGGCCCGCTCGCAGTTGTCGTCGCACTCGGAACCGCGCAAACCATCGCGTGGGCATCGAGCTATTAGCTTCCTGCCATCCTGGCGGCGCCGATTGCGCGCGATCTCGGTCTTGCGCCGACCTGGGTGTTCGGCGCGCTCTCGGGAGCACTCGTCATCTCCGGCCTGCTCGGGCCACGCGTGGGGCACGCCATCGATACGTTCGGAGGGCGTGGCCTGCTTGCGGTCTCGAACCTCATGTTTGTGGCAGGCTTGCTCCTCTTGTCCGTGGCTCACGGCGTGGTGGTGCTGGTTACAGCCTGGGTGTTGCTCGGCATCGGCATGGGCATGGGCCTCTACGAAGCGGCCTTCGCGACGCTTGCGCGCATCTACGGCAGCAACGCGCGACGAACCATCACCGGCATCACTTTGATCGCGGGTTTCGCCAGCACCCTCGGCTGGCCCTTCACGACGTGGCTGGCCGCCGAGTACGACTGGCGCGTGGCCTGCCAGGTGTGGGCGGCGATTCACATCTGTCTGGCGCTGCCGCTCAATCTGTCTCTCCCGCGCGCCGTTCCTCTGGACCAGCAGCCTCGGCCGGACCCGGGCGCGAGCGAAAGATCCGGACGGCAAAGCGAGACGTTCGCGATGGTGCTGCTGGCTTACATGTTCGCGGCAGCAAGCTTCGTCAGCTCAGGTGTCTCGGCCATTCTGCCGACCATGCTGGTGACGTTCGGCGCGACGCCGGCACAAGCCCTGCTCGCAGGCGCCTTGGTCGGGCCCGCACAGGTCGGCGCCCGCCTCCTGGAAGCAGGGTGGCTCGGTCGGTTTCATCCGCTGTTGTCGGCACGCCTCGCCATGCTGATGAATCCGATCGGCGTGGTTGCATTGGTTGCGGGCGGCCCCTTGCTCGCACCGACTTTCACGGTGCTGTATGGCGCAGGCAACGGCATCATCACCATTGCCCGCGGCACGCTTCCTTTGGCACTGTTCGGGCCGGCGGGATTCGGCCGGCGCGTCGGCATGATCTCGCTGCCGTCGCGGGCGACCGGGGCGCTCGCCCCGCTCGCGCTCGGAGTGATGGTGGAGCAGTTTGGCAGCAGCGCGCTCTGGATCAGCGCGCTGGCCTCGATCTCCGCGTTTTTCGCGCTTCTGTTGCTACGTGCAGACCAGACAAAATAGGGACGGAGGGGAGGCGAGTATTCGGAGTGTGAGCGGGGGATCGCTGATCGCGGTGATGTGTATCGGCCAGCTCGGCAATCTGCTGCCGCACGTGACGCTGTCCGCGAATCTGGCGCAGCATCTGATGCCGGCGTGGGGGCTGTCTGCCGCCGAGGGCGGGCTGATGGCAAGCGGCTATGCGTTCGGCTACATGCTGGCGGTGCCGGTGCTGACGACGCTGACCGATCGCATTGACGCGCGGATCGTGTTGCTGTGCGGCTCCATGGTCAGCGGCCTAGCGACCATAGCCTTCGGCATTTTCGGCCAGGGGTTCTGGTCGGGCACGCTGATCTGGTCGCTCTCGGGACTGGGCTTTGCCGGCGCCTACATGCCCGGCCTGAAGGCGTTGACCGACCGGTTGCCCGCAGGCGACCCCTCGCGGGCGGTGACGCTGTACACGTCGAGCTTCTCGGTCGGCGTCGGCCTGTCGTTCCTCGTCGCACAAGTCCTCGCCGATCGCTGGGGATGGCGGACTGCGTTTTACGTCACCGGCGTCGGCCCCATCGCGATGGTGATCGCGTGCCTTCTGATGGAGGGCCATCGGCCTGCCCCGAGGACGGGACGGCTGCTGAATTTCGCACCCGTGTTCGCCAATCGTGAAGCGCTCGGCTACATCCTCGGCTACGGCGCGCATTGCTTCGAGCTCTACGGCATCCGAACCTGGCTGGTCGGCTTCTGGACCTTCGTCGTCGCCCATCAGGGCGCGCCGTCCTGGCTGACGCCGGTCGTCGTGAGCTTCGTCTTCGCCGTGATCTCGATGCCCGCCAGCATCCTCGGCAACGAGGCGGCGCTGAAGTTCGGCCGCCATCGCGCCATTACGATCGTGATGATTACCTCCGCCTGCGTCGCGCTGCTGCTGGGCTTGAGCGCGACGGGGCCGGCCTGGGTGCTGGCGCTGCTGCTTGTCGTCTACGGCCTCACCGTTCCCGCCGATTCCGGGGCGCTCACCGCGGGCATGTCGGCCGCTGCCGTCAGCGAGCATCGCGGCGCGACGCTCGCCCTGCACTCGACCGTCGGTTTCGGGCTGTCGGCGCTGGGCGCCTGGGGCACCGGGGCCGCGCTCGATGCCGCGGGCGGTCCGCAGAGCGCGAGCGGCTGGCTGCTGGTCTTCCTCGTTCTGGCCGCCGGGATCGCATCGGGACCGCTGGCCCTGCGCTGGGCCCGCCGGCACCAGGAGCGGGCAGCGGCGTGACGCCGCGGTCGTGGCATCGCGCTCAAAAATTTTCCCACCCGCCTCTTGAACCGAAAAAATCGCGCGCCTAGGTCGTTCTCCGCCCGGGGGCCGGTTCCGGCCTCGGGATTTGGACATCGCTTAACCTGTGAAGGAGGGTGTGCATGCATTTCCGTCCATTGCACGACCGTGTGCTCGTGCGCCGCATCGATGCCGAGGCCAAGACCGCCGGTGGCATCATCATCCCGGATACCGCCAAGGAGAAGCCGCAGCAGGGCGAGATCATCGCCGCGGGCCCCGGCGCGCGCAACGAGCAGGGCCAGCTCGTGCCGCTCGACGTCAAGCCCGGCGACCGCGTGCTGTTCGCCAAATGGTCGGGCACCGAGGTGAAGATCGACGGCGAGGAGCTCCTGATCATGAAGGAAAGCGACCTGCTCGGCGTGGTCGAGACGACCGCCACGCTGAAGAAGGCCGCCTGAATCTGACAGTCATCGAATGGAAAGGAGTTTTGCAACATGGCTGCCAAGGACGTGAAATTTGCGACCGAAGCCCGCGAGCGCATGCTGCGCGGCGTCGACACGCTGGCCAATGCGGTGAAGGTGACGCTCGGTCCCAAGGGTCGTAACGTCGTCATCGAGAAATCGTTCGGCGCGCCGCGGATCACCAAGGACGGCGTCACCGTCGCCAAGGAGATCGAGCTCGAGGACAAGTTCGAGAACATGGGCGCGCAGATGGTGCGCGAGGTCGCGTCCAAGACCAACGATCTCGCCGGTGACGGCACCACGACGGCGACCGTGCTGGCGCAGGCGATCGTCAAGGAGGGTGCCAAGGCCGTTGCGGCCGGCATGAACCCGATGGACCTCAAGCGCGGCATCGATCTCGCCGTCGAGGCTGTCGTCGGCGATCTCAAGAGCCACGCCAGGAAGGTCACCTCCAACGCCGAGATAGCTCAGGTCGGCACCATCTCGGCCAATGGCGATACCGAGATCGGCCGCTTCCTGGCCGAGGCCATGCAGAAGGTCGGCAACGAGGGTGTGATCACCGTCGAGGAGGCCAAGAGCCTTCACACCGAGCTCGAAGTGGTCGAGGGGATGCAGTTCGACCGCGGATACGTATCGCCTTACTTCGTCACCAATGCGGAGAAGATGCGGGTCGAGCTCGAGGATCCCTATGTCCTGATCCACGAGAAGAAGCTCTCGGGCCTGCAGGCGGTGCTGCCGTTGCTCGAGCAGGTGGTGCAGTCCGGCAAGCCGCTCCTGATCATCGCCGAGGAGGTCGAGGGCGAGGCGCTGGCGACGCTTGTCGTCAACCGGTTGCGCGGCGGGCTGAAGGTCGCCGCGGTCAAGGCGCCCGGCTTCGGTGATCGCCGCAAGGCGATGCTGGAAGACATCGCGGTCCTCACCGGCGGCACCGTGATCTCGGAGGATCTCGGCATCAAGCTCGAGAACGTCACCGTCAAGATGCTCGGCCGCGCCAAGAAGGTCGTGATCGAGAAGGAAAACACCACCATCGTCGATGGCGCCGGTGCGAGGAAGGACATCGAGGCGCGCAGCCAGCAGATCAGGGCGCAGATCGAGGAGACCACCTCGGACTACGACCGCGAGAAGCTGCAGGAGCGGCTCGCCAAACTCGCCGGCGGTGTCGCGGTGATCCGCGTCGGCGGCGCCACCGAGGTCGAGGTCAAGGAGCGCAAGGACCGCGTCGACGACGCGCTGCATGCGACGCGGGCTGCAGTCGAGGAGGGCATCCTGCCGGGCGGGGGCGTTGCCTTGCTACGCTCGCTCAGGGCACTCGACGGCGTCAAGACCGGCAATGCCGATCAGAAGGCCGGCGTCGACATCGTGCGCCGTGCCATCCAGGTGCCGGCGCGCCAGATCGTGCAGAATGCCGGCGAGGATGGTTCGGTCGTGGTCGGCAAGTTGCTGGAGCACCAGGACTACAATTGGGGCTTCAATGCCGCGACCGGCGAGTACCAGGACATGGTCCAGGCCGGCGTGATCGATCCGGCCAAGGTGGTTCGCACCGCCTTGCAGGATGCGGCCTCGGTCGCCTCGCTGCTGATCACCACGGAAGCGCTGGTGGCTGACAAGCCGAAGAAGGCCGAGGCGGCACCGGCACCGGCCATGGACTACTGAGGAGCGTGCGAGCCCGGCGGCAACGTCGGGCTCGCAGTTCGAAACGGGGATGCTGCGACCTCGTGCGCGGACTGTGGCCGCCATCGAGGCTCGTGGCGCACGTATGCCATGCGCTATCAAGACATCTTACGCGGCGCCCCGGCGGGCGCTGCGCTCAGCTTCCTGATGGAGAGCGAGCAGCGCGTCATCGCGCATTGCGACCGGCTGCTCGGCACGCCCGATCTTCCGGAGCAGGACCGGAACCGCCTGTTGAGGCTTCGCGGGGAGGCCGAGGCCCGGCTCGGCCGACTGACATTCGCTGCGGCGGCTTGAGCCGCTGCAGCCGCCGCCGTGACACGTCTGCTGGGCGTCGCCCAAAAAAAATTTGCGGGCCCTCTTGAAGTCTTTTCTCCATTTTCTAAGTCGTTTTTCGCCGCGAGAGCGGTGTGCCGGACGCCGGATCGGGTCCGGTACGGGCGCCGGACCGGTCGTTCGCCGTCTTGCGCTCCTTCGTATCCATCTTGCTCTCAGGAGGACTTGGCTATGAGGACATTAGACTTCGCGCCGCTATGGCGCTCCACCATCGGCTTCGATCATTTGGCCGACCTCGTCGATTCGGCGCTGCGCCAGGCGACCGAGGACAACTACCCCCCCTACAATATCGAACGCTCCGGCGAAGATCATTACCGGGTCACATTGGCAGTGGCCGGATTCGGCGTGCAGGATATCGCCGTGACGGCTGAGCAGAACGTGCTGACGGTCGAGGGCAAGAAGCCCGAAGGTGCCGCGCGCGAATATCTGTACCAAGGTATCGCGGCCCGTCCGTTCAGGCGCGTCTTCAACCTTGCTGACTATGTCCAGGTCGAGCAGGCCTCGTTTCAGGACGGTCTGCTGATCATCGATCTGGTGCGCGAGGTGCCGGAAGCGGTGAAGCCGCGCCGTATCGAGATCGGAACGGCGGCTTCTTCTTCGCCTCGGATCGCGCAGAAGCAAGCGGCCTAAGCGCAATTGGAGCATCGCGATGGGACGTGCGGCGCGCGAGGCGTCAGCACTCCCTTCCCCATGAAAGAGTGAGGTAGAACAATGGCTATTCGTGATCTGATTCCGTGGTCGAAACCCCAGCAGCTCGCGCCCGCGCGCGACAGCTTCGATCCGTTTCTGACCCTGCACCGCGAAATGAACCGTCTGTTCGACGATGTGTTTCGCGGCTTCGGCAGCCCGGCCCTGGCGCCGTCGATGGAAGGTCGCTTTGCCTGGCCGAAGGTCGAGCTCAGCGAAACCGACAAGGCGTTGACCGTCTCGGCCGACTTGCCGGGGATGACCGAAAAGGACGTTCAGGTGGAGATCGCCAATGGCGTCCTGACCATCCGCGGCGAGAAGAAGGCCGAGCGCAATGGCGAGGGCCGATACTTCAGCGAACGCTATTACGGCGCCTTCGAGCGTCAGATTCCGGTCGACGACGTGCTGGAGGACAGGGCCGAGGCGTCGTTCAAGAACGGCGTCCTGACCATCTCATTGCCGAAATCGGACAACCCGCGTGAAGGCGTGAGGCGCATCGCTATCAACACGCAGTAACCTGAGAAGGAGACGGCCGCGTTCGCCGCCGTCTCCTTCGACACCTGTCCCTTGGAAAGGAGAGAAAAGGGAAGCACGACGATGACGAACACCAACGCAAATGCCCGCAATCTTCATCCGGTCTTCCACCCTGCCGCGCACTATGAGTCTCCCACGAGCGTCCTGACCGATGGCGAGCTTTCGACGCCGGAGAAGCGCATCATCCTGTCCTCCTGGGCGTCCGACATGTATGCGGTCGAATCCTGTCCGGCGTTGCGCGAAGTCCCCGGCATGAGCCACACAATCCGGCTCGCCGACATTCTCGCAGCGCTGCGCCAGCTCGATGGCGACAACGACAACGACGATCCGCCGCGGGGCGGCGGCGTTCCGATGCGGCTGCGGCGGCCTTGGGCCGCCGCGTCAGGGAGAGTGGCGCGATGTTGACCCCCACCGTGATGGCGCTCGTGATGCTGAACCATGCCGCGGCGGCGTTCGCCGCTCCCTTCCTCGCCTTGCAGGGCGCGTTGCTCGCGGAGGCTGCCTCGCGCACCTCGGACGCTGCGCAGGGAGAGGTGCGATGACGATCCGCACCCTGCGTCTGCTTCTCTTGACGATCGTGATGCTGGCGATCACCGCCTCGCAGGCCGGTGCACAGGTCCCCGATCTCAAGCTCGGCGGAACCATCCCCACGCTGGCGCCGTTGGTGCGGCAGGTGACGCCGGCGGTCGTGAACATCTCCGTGCACGGCCGCGTCCGCGAGGACAATCCACTCTACCGCGATCCGATCTTCCGCGAGTTCTTCGATGTGCCCCGGCAGATCGAGAAGGAGGTCAACGCCACCGGCTCCGGCGTCATCGTCGACGCCGTACGAGGCTATATCCTGACCAACAATCACGTCGTCGAAGGCACGCCCGGGGTGCAGATCACCACCAAGGACGGCCGGCAGTTCTCCGCCCGGGTGGTCGGCCGCGATCCGCCGACCGACCTTGCGGTGCTTCAGATACGCAACCCCGCGGGTCTCAAGGCCTTGTCGCTCGGCGACAGCGATGCCCTGGAGGTCGGCGATTTCGTGCTGGCGATCGGCAATCCGTTCGGGCTCGGCCAGACCGTGACGTCAGGCCTCGTCAGCGCGCTCGGCCGCACCGGCATCGGCAAGCAGGGTTATGAGGATTTCATCCAGACCGACGCCGCGATCAATCCCGGCAATTCCGGCGGGGCGCTGGTCAGTTTGCGCGGCGAACTGATCGGCATCAATTCGGCGATCATCTCGCCCGCCGGAGGCAACGTCGGCATCGGCTTCGCGATTCCCGTCAACATGGCGCGGCGGGTCATGGAGCAGATCATCGCAACCGGTCACGTCGAGCGCGGCCGCATCGGCGTCTCCCTGCAGGACCTCACGCCGGCCCAGAACAAGGGACGCAACGAAGGCGCTGTCATCGCCGAGGTCGCGCCCGACTCGGCCGCAGAGAAGGCGGGTCTGCGCAAGGGCGACATCGTCGTCATGGCCGATGACCGGCCCATCCGCACCTCCGCGCAGCTCCGTAACAAGATCGGCCTCGCACGCGTTGGCCAGAACGTGAAACTCACGGTGGAACGCGACGGCGCGCCGGCCATCGTCGTCGTCACGGTGGCGCCGCCGGCGGAGCCGAGCACGGCCTCGGTCAGCGGCAATCGCCGCCTGCGGTAAGGCGAGCGACGACTTGAAACCTGGCGTCTCGCTGGCGATCGGGACCAAGGAGCTGCCCAGCCATGATTGACGGCATGCAACGAGACTTTGACACAGCGCAATGCCGTCAGGGACAAAATCGGTTGACTCTCCGGAATGTTCGATTTCGACCAGCCGCTATTCATCGCCGGGCTCCTGCTGGGCTTTTCCTCGAGTCTGCATTGCTTCGGCATGTGTGCAGGCATTGCTTCCTCCCTGCACTTCGCCGCCGACTTCGGTTCGGACCGGCCGCGGCAGGGTCTGCTGACGGCGACGGTGCTGATCAACGCGGGACGCATCTCGGCCTACATGCTGGCCGGCGCCACGGTCGGCGCGATCGGATCCAGCGTGTTCGGATCCTTCGACCAAGCATTCGCCCATGCGATCCTGCGCTGGGCCGCAGCCGCGGCTCTCGCCTGGATCGGACTATCGATGCTCGAAGTGCTGTCGCTGCCGGCGTGGCTGTCGCGGCTGGCTGCGGCCGTCAGCGCCAGGATCGGCACGGCCGCACGTGCGACGAATTTACCACCGGCGCTGGGACTGTTCGTCAGCGGCGCGGTCTGGGGCTTTCTGCCCTGTGCCATGGTCTACGCGGCCTTGTTCTACGCCATGCTGACCGGCTCGTCGCTCGGGGGCGCGATGGCGATGAGCGGCTTCGGTCTCGGCACACTTCCGGTCCTGCTCGGATCCGGGTTGGGACTTCCATTGCTGAGGCGACGAGCGACCGCGGGATGGCTGAGAAACACGGTCGCGCTCGCCATCATCGCTGTGGGCATCGTCAGCGCCGGCGTGTCGCCGTCGACCTTGGCCGTGTGGTGCCGAACCTGACCGGCTTGCCGACGTCTTCAATCGTCGGCCGCAAGCGGTGCCGGTTCCGCCGCTATGGCTGCGGCGGATAGCGCTCGAACGTCGGCAGTTCGTGCGCGTGCTCCATCCAGCGAAGCCGCTCGGCAACCTGGATGTGCATCGTCGCCGGCACGGCATCGGGATCGTCGTAAGTCGCGCTCTGGATGTCGATGACGCCGGGCAGCATGTCGGCATTGATGTAGAACAGGCCGGTGCCGCAATGGCCGCAAAAGTGTCGTCGTCCGTGTTCCGAGGAACTGTAGACCTTGGGCTCGCCCTTGGTCACCTTGAGCGCGCTCTCCGGATACATCGTCCAGCCGACGACGGGGGCGCCGGCGTGGAGCCGGCAATCGCGGCAGTGGCACAGCGCATGCACGATCGCGTCGCCCTCGACCTCGTAACGGATTGCGCCGCAGTGACAGCCGCCGCTGATGGTGCTCATTCGTTTCTCCCGATTCAAGAAGGCAGGTATCGCAGATCGATAACTCCCGAGATGCGCGGCTTCAACGACGCAAGCGATTTGAAGTTGCGTCCTACTGTCGCTTGACAGCTGCTGCCACGCCAATCCTTCGACGTGAAACCTTCGGTGCCAAGCCTTTGGTGCCAAGCCTTCGGTGACAGGCCTCCGGAGTCGTAGCGTCGCCAAGTGACCTGCAGCGCCGGTTGTCCACACCCACGACCGGCAGTATCGAATTGCGGATCCCGCCTACCAGCTATCGATAATTTGCCAGCGCCGTCGGGTGCGGCTTTGGTTGCGGCATGAGCACCAAATCACGTGAGGTCATCTGGAGCGGCCGAATTCTGGGTGCGGAAATTTCGGCCAAGCACGCGCGCGAGGAGGCCAGAAAGGCCGTTCGTGAGGCCGACCGCGCTGAAGCCGAAGCCTGGTCGGTCAGGATGGAAGGCTACGGAGGTCCATCACAGCCGTCTCCGACGATCGCGCAATGCCTCAACGGTGGCATGGGCTGGCTCGAGGTCGAGTGCAACAGGTGCAAGGCGCGCGCGAGCCTGCCGCTCGATGCGATCCGTCGTCCCCGCGATACGCCGATCTGGAAGCTGGAGGCTTCGCTCAAGTGCCGGTCATGTCGGAAGGGACGTTCCGCACCGCCGGTCCACATGATCAAGCTGACGGCCACGCGAAGCATCACGCCCTACAAATGGGTGCACCCGACCGAGGAGAGATAGGTCCGCGCGGGCTACCCGTCATCTGAACCATCCGCTCGATGATAACGACCAAGAGCCAAGCTTCTCACCAATCGCTGCGCCAAATGGCCTGGAACACAGGCAAGTTGGACAGCGCTTTGAAAGCCGACCGGAGAGAGATCGTGTTCGACGTTATGGTGAACCTCCTGGTCGGTCTGTCCTTCGGCTTTCCCGCTGTGCCTTGGCTCTTCGGTGCGCGATGGGGAACGAGAGGCGTTTGGCTCAGCACGGGATTTGCCGTCGCGATCCTGCTGTGTCTTTTTCCCGTCCTGTTCGGGTTTGGGTGTGGCGACTGCGGGCAGGGCGCGATTGCCATCTTCGTGCTGGTGCCGATCTGGATTGCCGCGGCATTGCTGACGGTCGCTTCGGCTGCGTTTGCTCACTTCAAATTCGCGCGCTGACGTCCGCAGGTCCGCCCCCCGCTCTTGCTTCACGCTTTTCGCGATGAGAGCTGCCGAACCGGCCGCGCTCACCGCCGGCCGCGCTGTGCCTCGGCTTTGGCGGGCGGCTCGGTCTGCGGGCCGCAGCTCGCGGCGGCGAGTGTGGCTTGCGCCTGCGGCATCAGGCCGGGCTCGGGGGCGAGCGCCTTCATCACGATCAGGCCGGTGGTGCTGGGAGAATCGATGATCAGGCGGTCGGCCGCGGTGATCTCTTCGTCCTCCGGCAGCTCGCTGTGCTGCGCCTCCGTCATCAGGTCGAGCTCAATCACCTTGCGGCCCGCCGAGCGGTCGTTGATGGCGTAATAGGCGATCTCGTTGCGGGTGTAGAACGACACCGAGGTGTAGGCCTGGCTCACCGGCACCGTCAGCTTGATCGGTCCGCTCGAGAGGTCGTAGCGGCAGATCGCCAGCGCAAAGGCGGGATCCATGAACGGCATCGGCGACGTCTGGGGATCGGCGAGGGGAAGCTGGCTGACGCCGTTGAGCTTCGTCATCGGCGTCAGTCGCGAATAGGCGTCCTGCGTTGCGATCCGCGGCAGCGCCAGCACGCTGACGAGGTGGACCACGAGGCCCAGCACCACGCCTGCGACGATGGTGAACAACAGCCGGATCATGAGCAGCCCACCGTCGAAATCGTGGGCATCGGCGCGTCGCGCTGGGTGCGCGTGGCAACGCCGACCGGGGTGTCGTAGAGGCGGAGCATCAGCGCGTAGCGCTCGATGCCGCCGGTCGGCAGCCAGTTGCCGGCGCGCGAGCGCGAGGCGATGCGGATCTCGAACGAGCCGTCGGATTGCCGCACGATCTCCTGGCTGGTGAAGCCGTAGCGCTGCAGCGAATTGGCGACGAGGTGGCCCTTGCGGTCGTACAGCGTCAGCGTCCAGAACCGCGCCGGCGGCGTCACGCCGGAGACGATCACGTCGCAGCGGCCGTCGAGCGCCTTCTTCTTGTCGTCGGTGGTAGCGGTGAAGGCGACGCCGTCGCCGGTGCCGATCGGCAGCTCGCCGTTGCGCACGATGGTGGCGCGCGAGTAGGGGTCGACGTCGGCGGTTCCGGTGCGCGGGCGCGCGGTCCAGGGACCGATGGTCAGCGCGCCGATCTCGGTGCCGCGCGTCGTCGTCATCCAGGTCGCGCCCAGGCCGACCACCGTCGCGAGCAGAAGGGCCGTCAATGTGATCAGGATCAGCCGCACTTGTTTCGATCAGTTCTTGCGCGGGGCGGAAGCGTTGGCACTCTCTTCCGCATAATTCTGCGGGAAGGCGAGCGCGCTCGTCGCCGAGGACGGCCTGCCCGCCTTGGTGTCCGCGTCCGCCGACTTCTTTGCGGTCTTGGCGGCGTCGTCCAGCAGCTTCTCGACGCGCACCAGAATGTCGGCGCCGCGCTTGGTCAGCACCGGCGGCGGACCCGGCTTGGTCTCCAGCACCTTCGGCGCCGCATTGGCCTGCGCATTGCTGACATGCTGCGGCGGCAGCTTCTGCCCCATGCCGATGCCGGGAATCTCCCGGACCTCGACGCCCTGATGGGCCGCGAGCATGATGTCGTGCCAGGTCTGCGCCGGCAGCGAGCCGCCGGTCATGCGGTTGGTCGGCGAGTAGTCGTCGTTGCCGTACCAGACCGCGCACGTGAAATTGCCGGTGTAACCGACGAACCAGGCGTCGCGATATGCGTTGGTCGTGCCGGTCTTGCCCGCGGTCGGAATGCCGTCGAGCGCGGCGCGGCGCGCGGTGCCCTCGCTGACGACGTGGCTCATCATGCCCGCCATGTCGGCGGCGACGGAGGCGGGAATCGCCTGCCGCGGCTTCGGCCCGTCACGGTCCCAGCGCCAGACCGGGTCGCCGGCGCCGGTGCGCACTTCGAGCACGGAATGCGGCGTCACCGCCTTGCCGCGGTTGGGGAAGGTCGCGTAGGCGACGGCGTGCTCGAGCACGGTGACCTCGTCCGAGCCGATCGGCAATGACGGCGTGTCGGGCAGCGGCGCCTTGAGGCCGAAGCGGCGCGCGACCTCGACGATCTTGGCGCGGCCGACCTTGGCCGGGTTCTGCGCCTTGGGCTCGCTCTTCCGGCCGATCTCGATCGACAGCTTCACCGGCACGACGTTGATCGAGCGCGTGATCGCCTGCGTCAGCGTCACCGCGCCGGAATAGGAATGACCATAATTCTGCGGGCACCAATTGCCGATGCAGACCGGGCCGTCGACCACGATCGAGTTCGGCGTGTAACCGTTCAGCAGCGCGGTGGTGTAGACGTAGGGCTTGAAAGACGAACCGGGCTGGCGGTAGGCGTCGACGGCGCGGTTGAACTGGCTGGCGCCGTAGTCGCGGCCGCCGACCATGGCGCGAATGCCGCCGTCGAGATCGGACACCACGGTCGCCGCTTGCGTTGCGTGATAGTCGCGGCCGAACTGGCGCAACTGGTTCTCGACCGCGTCTTCGGCGGCCTTCTGCACGTTGGTGTCGATGGCGAGGCGCACCACGAAGACGCGCTCGGTGTAGGATTTCGGGAAGGTGTCGACCAGCTTTCGCATCTCGTCGAAGGCATAGTCGAGATAGTAGTTCGGCGAGGCCTCGTCGCGGCGATCGACCGCGAAGGCCGGGTTGCGGCGGGCGCCGAACACCTGGCCCTCGGTCATGAAGCCGGCATCGACGAGGTTGTCGAGCACGACGTTGGCGCGGGCGCGCGCCGCAGGCAGGTTGATGTGGGGCGCGTATTTGGTCGGCGCCTTGAACAGGCCGGCGAGCATCGCCGCTTCCGCCAGTGTCACGTCGCGCGCGGACTTGTTGAAGTAGAAATGCGCCGCGCCGTCGACGCCGAAGGTGCCGCCGCCCATATAGGCGCGGTCGAGATACAGCTTGAGGATTTCGTTCTTGGTCAGGCGCCATTCCAGCCAGACCGCGAGGAAGGCCTCGTTGACCTTGCGCTCGATGGTGCGCTCGTTGCTCAGGAACAGGTTCTTGGCGAGCTGCTGGGTGATCGAGGAGCCGCCCTGGCGGACGCCGCCGGCTTGCGCGTTGGTGACGAGCGCGCGCGCGGTACCGGCGATGTCGATGCCGAAATGCTCGTAGAAGCGGCGGTCTTCGGTCGCCAGCGTCGCCTTGATCAGGACATCCGGAAAATCTTCCAGCGGAATCGAATCGTTGTGCTTGATGCCTCGGCTGCCGATCGGCGTGCCGTAGCGGTCGAGGAAGGTCACCGCGAGGTCGGACTTCTTCAGCCAGTCCTCGTCCGCGGTCTCGCGGAAGGCGGGGATGGCGAGGGTGAGCATCACGACCAGGCCGCCGAGGCCAAGGGTTGCGGCCTCCGACAGCGGCTCGATGAACACCCAGCGCTTCCAGCGTCCGACATAGAAGCGGTCCATGAAGGTCGAGTAGCGCTCGTAGAGCTCGCGGATGCCCTTGGCCGAGGAGAACAGCGAGGAGTCGATGCGCGCATCGAGGTCCAGGAAGAAATTCCGGACCTTCTGCTTCCAATGCGATGGTATGATCTGGCGCACCTAGAACCCTTGAGGCTCGCTTCGAAAGCGTTCAAGCACCCGGCCGGGGGCGGCATCGAGACGTCTTGAGGGAATGTTGCGGCAAACCCAAGGCGCCCGGCCAGCATCCGAGGGACTTGCTGTTCCTTCTAGCCGAGCGGGGCCGATAAACCAATGGTCACGCTCGGGATTTTGAACAACAGGCTGAATTGACCCCGTTTCATTCCGGGCCTCAAAGGCGCCTTGCTTGCACCACCCCGGCCGCACGCCCTAGATGGCTTGAGCCGTAGCTCTTTCGAACCTTGTTGAGGCGCATGACCGCAGTTCCCAAACGACCTTCAGGCCAGGAAGGATTCTTCTGGAAAACCAAGACGTTGGAAGAGATGTCGGCGGCCGAATGGGAAAGCCTGTGCGACGGCTGCGGGCGTTGCTGCCTGAACAAGCTCGAGGACGAGGACACCGGGCAGATCTATTTCACCCATGTCGGCTGTAAGCTGCTCGACGGCGCCAGTTGCGCCTGCAAGGACTATCCGAATCGCTCCGACAAGGTTCCGGATTGCGTCCGCCTGACCCCGGCCAATGTCCGCAGCCTGAACTGGCTGCCGCCGAGCTGCGGCTACAAGCTCGTTGCGGAAGGGCGCGACCTCTATTGGTGGCATCCCCTGGTCTCCGGTGATCCCAATACCGTGCATGACGCCGGCGTCTCCGTGCGCGGCCGGGTCGAGGGCAGCGAGGAGGAGATCCCGGACGAGGAGCTCGAGGACCACATCGTGCAATGGCCGGCGCTGCTGCCGAAGCGGGCGCGCTTGAAGCGACGCCCGAAGGACTGAGCCGCCGCACGGCACCCATCACGTCTTCGGGATGACCCGGGGGCGGGATGCACCCATGCGCCGCGATGCCTGCCCGGGACAAATTTTGCTGTTTACATTGGACTGCATAGAACGAATCCTTCGCGGCGTTGCGCCGCCACACGGCACCCGAGCGAGATGAACAAGTTCGACCGGCGGAGCAGTTCTGCCGACATCCAGACGTTGCCCGACGACATCGCCGAGGAGCTGTCGCGGCTTCCAAGCGAAGTCATCAGCGTCGATGATGCCCCGTCGATTGCGCCGCCGGTGCCGCTGTCGCAGGACGAGGTCCGCACCATCGTCATCAGCCTGATGCTGACGATGTTCCTGGCCGCGCTCGACCAGACCATCGTGGCGACCGCGCTGCCGACCATCGGACGCCAGTTCCAGGACGTCTCCAATCTCTCCTGGGTCATCACCGCCTATCTGCTCGCTTCGACCGCGGTGGCGCCGGTGTTCGGCACGCTGAGCGACATCTATGGTCGCCGCGCCATGATCATCATCTCGCTCAGCCTGTTCGTGGCGGGCTCGGTGCTGTGCGCGATCGCGCCGAGCATGCCGATGCTGATCCTGGCGCGCGGCCTTCAGGGGCTCGGCGGCGGCGGCATCATGCCTGTGGTACAGACCGTGATCTCCGACGTCGTCTCCCCGCGCGAGCGCGGCCAGTATCAGGCCTATTTCTCCAGCGTGTGGATGGTCGGCGGCATCCTCGGCCCGGTTATCGGCGGCGTGTTCGCCGAGCATCTGCACTGGTCGATGATCTTCTGGATCAATCTGCCGCTCACGGCGGCGGCGCTCGCGCTGCTGCTGCCGAAGATGAAGAAGATCCCGGTGTTCCACCGCAAGCGCAAGGTCGACTGGCTCGGCGGCGTGCTGCTGATGGCCTCCGCCGTGGTCTTCATGCTGGTGCTGACCTGGGGCGGCACGCGCTATCCCTGGCTGTCGCCGACCGTGCTGGCGATGGTGGGCGGCGCCGTCGCGCTCGCCGTCAGCTTCGTCTGGCACGCGCGTCGCGCGGACGAGCCCTTCCTGCCGTTGAAGTTGCTGACCGGATCGGTGGCGCCGTACGCGATGACCGCCGGTGGCTGCGGGCTCGGCGCGATCACCGGCCTCACCGTGCAGCTGCCGCTTTATTACGAGCAGGTCTACCATCTGAGCGCGAGCGAGGCGGGCCTTGCGCTGATCCCGCTCGCGGCGGTTTCGACCGTTGGCGCCGCCGTCGCCGGCCGTACCATGGCCCGTGCGAAACACTACAAGCGCGTGGCCATCATCGGCACGTCCTGGGCCGCGCTATGCGGCCTCGGGCTCACGTTCACCACTCTGCCGCTGTGGGGCCTGCTCATGCTGATGGCGGCGTTCGCGCTCGGGCTTGGCACCACTTTCCCGGTCTGCGTGGTTTCGCTGCAGAACTCGGTCGCGCGTCCGCAAGTCGGCACCATCACCGGTGCGATGAACTTCTTCCGCTCGCTGATGTCCTCGTTCACGGTCGCCGCCTTCGCCGCGATCCTGCTGATCGCGCTCGGCATCGACGTGCCACTCGCCGGCGAGCACCACGCCGCAGGCGCCGTCGCTATTCCCGCCGACGATATGCGGCACGCCTTCCGCTACGTGTTCGGCGCCGCCACCGCGCTGATGACCACCGCCGCGCTGTGCCTGATCGCGATGGAGGAGCGGCCGCTGGCCGGTCCCTCGGCAACGCAACCCGTCGAGATGGCGGAGTAGGGCGCTAGCCCGCGCCGTTCGGGAAGCTGCTGTTCCGCGCAGCACAATGGTGAATTCGGTGAACTCGCCCGGCGCGGTCGTGACGTCGATCGTGCCGCCATGCTGCTTCACCACGATGTGGTGGCTCATCGACAGGCCGATGCCGGTTGCTGCGCGACGGCATCGCGATTGCAGCGCGGCATCGTGGCGGATTATCACATCCTCCGCGGCCGGAACCAGCGTCCGGCTTGCCTTACGTTCCCGGGCGCGACACCTCGGTTTCCTTGCTGGTGATGAACTCAAGCAGCACCGGAATGCCTTCCTGCGTCTTCTGGATGCCGCGCCTGATCGCAGGGATGATGTCTTCGGGCCTGGTGACCCGCTCGCCATAGCCGCCGAAGGCGCGCGCCATCGCGGCGTAGTCGCCGGAAATGTCGGTCGAGCGATACTTCTCCGTCGAGACCGGCATCACCTTCAATTCGATCGCCATCGAGAAGTTGTTGAGTAGGATCGACATGATCGGAATCCGCTCGCGCACCGCGGTCTCGAAATCCATGCCGGTGAAACCGATCGCCGCATCGCCCCAGACGTTGATGCAGAGCTTGTCGGGTTTGGCCAGCTTCGCGCCCATTGCGAGGCCGAGGCCGTAGCCGAGCTGCGTGGTCTTACCCCAGCCGAGATAGGTGAGCGGTTTCGTCGATTTCCAGAACGGCGAGAGCTGGTCGCGCGGGCTGCCGGCGTCGTGGGTGATGATGGTGTTGTCGATGTCGACTGTGTGCTGCAGGTCCCACAGCACGCGATAGGGGCTGAGCGGCGCGTCGTTGCTGGTGAGCTTCGGCATCCATTTTGACAGCCATTCCTTGTGCGACGCTGCGATCTCGGCCGCGACGGCGGAGGCATCGCGGTCCGCGGTGACGGTCTTGCCGATGTCCTCCAGCAGCGCGTCGAGCACGAGGCCGGCGTCGCCGACCAGGCCGATCTTGGCCTCGACATCCTTGTTGAGATGGTTGGGATCGAGCGTGGAATGGATGATGGTCTTGCCCTTCGGCATCGCGATGCCGAAGTTCGTTTCCGTGAACGAGCAGCCGATGCCGAAGATGACGTCGGCCTCGGCGAGGAATGTCGGCACCGCGCGCGGCACCGCAAGGCCGCCGGAGCCGAGCGAGAGCGGATGCGTTTCCGGGAACGACGATTTGCCCCCCAAGCTGGTGGTCACCGGGATCGCCAACCGCTCGGCGAGCCGCTTCAATTGCGGCCAGGCCTGCGCGTAATGCACGCCCTGGCCGGCATAGATCACTGCACGCCTGGCATTGACGAGCAGCCGGGCAGCTTCCTTCACATGCACGGGGTCGGCGCCATAGCGGGTGCGCAGCACCGGTGTGTAGTCGAGCGGCTCCGGCACCTCCTCGTTCCACATGTCCGCGGGAATCTCGACGATGACGGGCCCGCCGCGGCCGTTCTTCAGCTTGGTGAAGGCGCGGCGGAAGATGTTGGCGACCTCGGCTGCCAGGATGATCGGCTCGGACGATTTCGCGAACGGCTTCATCGCGTCGCTGGAATTGAAGTTCGGCTCGATATGCGCAAGCCGGCGCTGATAGCCCATCGGCAGCACCAGCACCGGGACGGACTCGCCATAGCACTGCGCCACGCCGCCCATCGCGTTCTCCGCGCCGGGCCCATGCTGCATGCAGAACGCGCCGATGGAGAGTCCGGACGTCACCCGCGAGATCGCATCCGCCATGTGGATGCCGACGCGCTCCTGCCGCACCATCACGGGGCGGATATCGGCTTTCGCCGCGTGCTCGATCAGGTGATTGACGGGATAGCCGCAGAGGATCTCGATCCCCTCGCGCCGCATGATTTCCGCAATGGCGGTGCCGAGCTTCATGGCGTCTCTCCCTGGGGGCAGGCCGGTTGATCCGGCCGCTTGGCCTGAGAGGATCAGGAAATTCGGGAAGCGTAAAGCAGGCCGCGGCGAGCCCTGCGGTAGGCCAGCCATGCATCGCCCGGGTGTGGCTGCGCACGACGGCCGCGCCTGCCGCAGTCAGGGTCTCGCTTGCAGTTCGGCCAGAAGGCGCGAGGCGGCAACGAGGTCCTGAGTTTCGAAGCCCTCGGCGAACTCGCCATAGATTGGAGCAAGCAAGCGCGCGGCTTTTGGTCTGCGGCCGGTCGCCATCCAGTGCGCGGCGAGATCGACGGCGATCCGCAGTTCGAACGTTTTGGCGCCTATGCTGCGGGCCTCGGACAGCGCCTGCTGCAGCCGCTTCTCGGCGCGCGCGGGCTCGCTGGTGTGGAAGAGGACAGATGCATCGACGCGCATAAGCTCCGAACGGCACCAGCGTTCGCCCTGCCGCTCCTGGTAGTCGAGTGCTTCCGCGATGGTCCGCTGCGCGTCCTCGATCGAGCCTTGCCTGAGAAGCGCGCGCGCGAGGACCGCGAGATAGCTGCCGATCCGCATCAGGAAGCGGCATTCGATCAGTTCGTCGATCGCGGCCCGGATATCGTCCACCGCGCGCGGATCGCCCCTGAGATCGCGGAGGCAGGCCGAGAAATAGCGCTCCACCGGAACCCAGCGGGAGATGCGCTCCCGTTCGAGATTTTCACGCAGCCGTTCCGCGTAGCTTTCGAGCGCATCCAGATTGCCGGTTTCAAGCGCAATGGGAAGTGCGGCAAGTCCGAGCGCGTTCGACTGGGATACCCATTGACCGCTGCGATCCGCCGCATCGACGGCATCGCGGGCCAGCCTGGCCGCGGTGTCGGACTGTCCCTGCATCCACGCGACAAAGGGCAGATTGAAGCGGACGGTGATGAACCGGTAGACCTCGTTGGCATCCTTGCGGGACCTGCCTTCGGCGAGCGAATGGGTCGCCGCAAGACGATCCAGAACCGCGCGGCTCGTGCTCAATTCACCCGCAAACGCTTGCGCCCAGGCCAGCGCCCGGTCGGCTTCTGAGGTCGATGTCAGTTTGCGGTCGCGATCCGCAAGCCCGGTCGCTTCCTCGAGATAGACGATGGCACGCGGGATATGACCGATCTGCAGCAGGTAGAAGGCGAAGCCGACAAGCGCGCGTTGCTGATAGTCGGTGTCCTTGGCACGTCTTGCAAAAGCGATCGCATCGAGCCATGCAAGCTCGTTTTCGTTGGATAGTTTGCGAGCGTAGAAAAGGCTCCATCCGAGCGCGCAAGCGAGCTTTGCCCGCAGCAGATCGTCGCACTCGATGGTTTTGGCCAGCGCCAGTGCCGAGGCCAGCCGCGCCTGTGCCTCCGACAGGATGGCTGTCTCCGACCACAACGTGATCCCCGCAACCGTCAGCCTGATGCCGAGCAAGGCATCGCCGTCCTCGCCAAAGGCCCACGCCA
The DNA here is from genome assembly GCF_018129985.1 of Bradyrhizobium sp. SZCCT0148. Lineage (GTDB taxonomy): Bacteria > Pseudomonadota > Alphaproteobacteria > Rhizobiales > Xanthobacteraceae > Bradyrhizobium > Bradyrhizobium japonicum_H. The sequence goes on along the minus strand of NZ_JAFCKT010000004.1, from coordinate 291,311 downwards.
ATGCGGCCCTGAGATCACCGATGCGCCAGAGATAGCGTTGGGTCCAGTCGGCCGGCTCACGCCAGCTCCACTCGTCCTCGGACTGTTCGAACAGGGCAAGAATGCGCTGCGCATGATGGTTGAGAGCTTGTTCGCAAGCAGGATCGGCGCGGCGCCGGTCCGCCGCATAGCGCCGCGTGCTGTCCAGCAGGCGGTAACGCAGGCCGCGCCCGCTTGACTGCGCGCTCAGAAGGGATTTTGCGACGAGGCTGCCGAGCCCGGTGACGACGTCGACCAGATCGAGGCCGGCCGCTCCGGCCACGAAAATCGCGTCCTCGGCTTCGAACGCATCGCTGAACACGGAGAGCAGGGCGAACAGCCTGGCTTCCTTGGAAGGCAGCAGCCTGAAGCTCCAGTCGATCGTGGCCATCAGGGTCTCATGGCGCGGCGAGGCGCCTTCGGCCCTTGGTGCGCGAAAACTCAAATCCTGGTCGAGCGCATCCAGCAGTTCGTGGGGGCCGAACGTTCGGATCTGGGCGGCCGCCAGCTCAATCGCCAGCGGCAGGCCGTCCAGTGAACGGCAAATCGAGGCGATGGCCGCGTAGTCGTCATCGACGAATTCGTAGTCCGACCATTCGGCCGCGCGGCGAACGAACAATTGAACCGCCGGGAATTCGACCGCCTGCTCCGTCGTCGGCACCTGGCCCGGGCTTGGCGCCGGGAGGGAGCCGAGCCGCACGACGTGCTCGGTCGCATTGCCCAGCGGTTCGCGGCTGGTCGCGAGCAGCTTCGAGGGCGAAATGTCCGCAAGGAATCTGCCGGCAAACATCGCGGCGGCCGGCAGCACATGCTCGCAATTGTCCAGGATGAGGAGCATCTGGCGCTGCCTGAGATAGTCGAGCACCGCGGTCAGGCCGTTGTCCGGATTGCCCCTGATGCCCAGCGCCGTGACCATCGCCGCGCCGAACAGGGTCGGGTCCGCGATCGTGGCGAGATCGACGAAGCAGATGCCGTCGCGATAGCGCGAGGCAGTGGCCTGCGCCACCGCAACGGCAACGGTCGTCTTGCCGATCCCTCCCGCGCCGGCCAGGGTCACGTGCCTGAGGTCGACCAGCAGGCGAGCGATATCGGCAATCTCGGCCTCGCGCCCGACGATGACGCGCCGCGATGGCGGCGACGAGGGGATCGGTTCCGCCTGCGCCGGGTGATCCTCGATCTCACCAATGCTCGTTTGCACGTCGGCAACGAACCTGTAGCCCCGGCGGGCCACCGTCGCGATGTAGGCAGGCTCGGTCTGGGTATCACCCAGCGAACGCCGCAAGCTCCACATGTTGACCTTGAGATTGCTGTCGTGAAGGAATGTGCCCGGCCAGGCCGCCTCCATCAGTTCGTCCTTGCTGACCAGTTCGCCGCGACGCTGTACCAGCAGGTGCAACAGCTCGAAGGCGCGTCCGCCCAGTTTCACCGCGCGCCCATCGAGGAGAAGCAATTGGCGGCGGGGGACGAGTTGGTATGGGCCGAAGGAGAAGGTGAGTTCCTGTCGGCGCGTGCCCCGTTGCCGCGTCTCGGTGGCAGTCCGCATTGCTCATTGCCAATCGATCGAAAGATCGCCTAGCAACTATCATGCGCTGCACACATGTTGAAGTGAGCGGTTCTGAATTCGCACGATTGCCCCGCGCAGCTGCCCCTCGGGTGCTGCGACAAATCGCTCGCGCAATCTTTTTGACCGTATCAGGCTATTTTTTGGGCTTGCCGAGTATCGCCATGCGCATGACCTCGACACCGCCGTCGGCAAGGTCCGGCAGCTTGGCGAACCAGTCCTTCACGTAGGGCATCGCATTGTGCGCGTCGAAATCGGCCTGGCTGGCGAAAACCTCGTAAAAGATGAAATGACCGGGTTTGGCGCGATCTTCCTGAAGGAAATAGACCAGGTTCTTGGGATCGCCGCGAACCAGCTCGATCAGCGGCAGCGTAGCGGTGCGCAGTGCGTCCTCCTTCCCGGGCTTGGCGCGGACCTGCGCCACGACGGAATAGGCGCCCTCCGGAATCTCCTGATAGCGCACGCGCGGGGCTTCCTGGGCGATCATGGGTGCGGCGGGCACAGTCAACGCAACGGCGAAGAGCAGGGCGACACGCGTATTGCGGGCGAGAGCTTGCATGACAGAATCCTTCATGTGTCTGTTCAGCGCACGATGCTTTGCTGGCGCTTGGCCAGTGCGTCCGCGAAGCGCTTCTTGACCGGGTCAAGGGCCTTGACGAATTCGAGCTGCTCGCCCTCCGGGCCCTTGCAATAGATCAGCTCCCAGCCATTGGAAGGCTCCGCGGTCACCTTGTTGGTGTTGGTATCGCGGGGCGCGGCCTTGCGGTCCGCTTCGGTCATGACGCGGACGGTTCGGTTGGCCCGCACCTGGGTCATGCCGCGGCGTGCCGATTCGGCTTCGAGGTCGGCGATGAATTTGTTGAAGTCGACGTCGTCGCGCACATAAAAACAGATGTGCATCATGCGCGGGAAGGCCGGGCTCATGTGCTCCACCGGTTCGGCGAAGCTCTTGGCGCTGCCCATCGGCTGGTCGGCCTCGCGATATTGCAGCAGTTCGAGCACCATGTTGTCGAACTGGATGAAGCGGACGTCGAGCCGTTGGGCTCCGCTGCGCAGGTCGGGCACGCCGATGGTCCGCGGATTGACCCCGCGGGCGTTCGCCTCGATCTCCTGGTCGGCCAGCAGCGTGTTCTGCACGCCATCCCCCTGGAAATCGCCATGGCGGAACACTTCGCTGCCGCCGAGCACTTCGGTGTAGAACTGATAGGCCCGCTCCATGTTCTGGACCGTCAGCCCGAAATGCTGGACGCCCTGGAGCCGTGCGCCGAGCGGCGCCTCGTTGCGTTCGGCGGACGACATGGGATCGCCCTTCTGTGCCGCGGCCCTTGCGTCGGTTGTGGTGCCGGCAAGGCCCATGACGACGGCCGCGCCGGTCGTCTGCAACAGGGCGCGGCGGCCCATGCACTTGGTGTTGTCTGCCTGGTCTGTCATGTCGCTCTCCTTGTTTGTAAGGCGTGCTGTCGGCGCTCGAGCGCGACGGCTCTCGTCGGCTGCGAATGGATCTGCGCTTCTGATCCGTTCACTAGCTCAAACGCGGATTGCGCGATTTCCGATTCCTGCGCGATGACGCACGCATCTTGCTTTGGACGGCCGGCGATTTCGAAATCGCACGCCTCCGGCGAAGCCTTCGCTCTGTCGCCGTTTTACCTCTTTTAACCGCGCGCCCTCTGGACTTCGGGCACGCCGCTTGTGAGACATTCGCTTCACGGTGGCGCTGCAATGCCGCAGCTCACCACCGGACGGGAATGGTCGCTCGCTCGCGACAAGGGGGCCTCAATTGCCGCAAGCAAAGCGGAGGTCGTGATGGCGCTCGTGACGCATGGCGATGAAAAATACCGGACCAGCGAGAAGCTCGCGGAGGCCCGCGACTGGCCCGGGCTCAGCATCGAGCATCGCAAGTTCGAAGCGGGCCGCCAGGCCACGCCCGTTCCCGTCTGTAACGAGCTCGTCATGGTGCTGTCGGGCGGCGGGATGGTGTGCCGCGAAGGCAATGGCGAAGTTCAGAAGAGTCTCGCGCGGCCCGGCATGAGCTACCTCGTGCCGGTCGGCACGCAGGAAAGCAGTCTGGAGCTTTCAGACCGGATGGAATGTCTGCATGTCTACCTGCCGCCTGCGTTGCTCGACGAGAGTGCGCTTGCCGATTTCGACATCGATCCGGCCAAGGTGGAGATCGCGTATGCGCACGGTCTTGCCGATCGGGTGCTCTTCCACATTTGTGCGCCGCTTCGCGACCTGTTGCATCGACCCCGACAGCCAACCGATGCGCTGTTCGTGGGAGGAATCCAGGTTGCGCTCGCGGCGCATCTTATGGGGCATTACACGATCGATCGCTGGCAGGCGCCCGGCAAGGCGCTGTCGCTCGATCCGCGGCGCCTGCAGCGCGTGCTCGACTACATCGAGAGCTCGCTCGGCGGCGACATCAGGCTCGAGGATCTGGCCGCGCAGGCCTGTCTCAGCCCTTACCATTTTTCGAGGTTGTTCCGCGAAGCCACCGGTTTGTCACCCTACCGCTATGTCACCGATCGGCGTGTCCAGGCCGCGCGACACGAACTCGCGAGGGACTGCATGTCCCTGGTCGACATCGCCCTGGAATTCGGTTTCGGCTCGCAGGCGAATTTCACGCGCGTGTTCCGCAAGGCTGCAAGCCTTACACCCAGGCAGTATCGCGAATTGTGCGGCGGCCGGGCCGAGGTGACAACCCATCGCGGCATTCCGCAGGGATTGCGCAAGATGCCGCAGGAATCGGAAATACAGCCCGGCGTGCATCCGCTGTGCTGTCGCAGCGACGCGTTACCTCTGGAGGATGGACCGACATGATCGAGCTCACCGTCAATGGCAGCAAGCAGGCTGTCGATGTCGTCCCCGAGATGCCCTTGCTCTGGGTGCTGCGCGACGAGCTCGGACTCACCAGCACCAAATATGGCTGCGGGGTCGCGCAGTGCGGCGCCTGCACCGTTCACATCGACGGCAAAGCGGTGCGGTCCTGCCAAGCGCATATCGGCGAGGTTGCCGGCAAATCGGTCGTGACGCTCGAAGGCCTTGCCAACAAGGAACAGCACCCTGTCGTGCAGGCCTGGATCGAGCATCAGGTGCCGCAATGCGGTTACTGCCAGGTCGGGCAGATCATGCAGGCGATCTCGCTGCTCGCGAAGATCTCCAGACCGACGGATGAGCAGATCGATCAGGTGATGTCGGGCAATCTCTGTCGTTGCGGGACCTACCCACGCATTCGCGCGGCGATCCACGCGGCGGCTGCCAGGAAGATGGCGGAGAAGTGAGATGGGCCACATGCAGAGTCTGTCACGCCGCGTCTTCGTCTTCGGCTCCGCCGCGCTCGCCGGCGGCATCGCCTTTGGCGCATACGGCCCCGCCGAAGCGGCCGCACCCGCCAATGGCAATCCGCTCGCCGCGAATTTGCCGCCCGGTGCCGTGACGTTCAATCCTTGGGTTGAGATCAGCCCTGAGAAGATCACGCTCATCGCCCAGCACGCCGATATCGGGCAGGGCGTCGGCTCCGTGCAGACGATGATGATCGCCGAGGAGATGGATCTCGATCCGGGCCAGTTCGAAGTCCGCTTTGCCGGACCGAGCCCGGCCTATTTCAACACCGGCTTCAAGGAGGAGTCGGCGCCGTTCCTCGCCGCGGACCTGAGCCCCGCCGCCGAAGCGGCGCGCGCCGCGGCCCTTGAAACGCTTCGAAAGTCCGGCGTGCAGATGACCGGCGGCTCGAGCACCGTTCCCGACACTTACGAAAAGCTCCGGCAGGCGGGGGCCGTCGCGCGCGAGACGCTGAAGGCGGCGGCCGCCAAGCGGTCCGGCGTTGCCGTGGCCGACATTCGCACCCAATCCGGCCACGTCATCCTGCCGGACGGCAGCAAGATACCCTATGTCGCTCTCGCCGCGGATGCCGCCGGGATTCCGCCCGTGCTCGATGCGAAGCCGCGTGATCCCTCGACGTGGCGCCTGCTAGGCAAGCCGATGATGCGCCTCGATGTGCGCGCCAAGGTCATGGGCGAGCTGAAGTTCGGGATCGATCAGAAGATCGACGGCATGCTGTTCGCGGCCGTCAAGCTGAACCCCGCCAAGGGACAGCCGATGAAGTCCTATGACGCCAGCAAGGCGCAATCGATGCCCGGCGTGAAGAAGGTCCTCGAGATCAAGAATGGCGTTGCCGTCATCGCCACGAACAGCTGGTATGCGATGCGGGCCGTCGACACTATCAAATGCGAATGGGCGCCCCCGGTCTATCCGGCGGAGCAGGCCGATCATTGGAAGGTCCTGCAATCATCGTTCAAGCCGGAATTCCTGGGCAAGGAGTGGCGGACGATCGGCAACGTGGAGGCGGCCCTGAAATCCGGGACGCGCGTCGAGGCCGAATACCGCGCGCCCTACGTCGCGCATCAGCCGCTCGAGCCCCTCAACGGCATCGGTCTCGTCACCGACAAGGGCATGGAAATCTGGGTCGGGCATCAGAGCCCGCAGGCGGTGCAGTCCATCGCTGCCAACGCGATCGGGCTGAAGCCGGAGCAGGTCACCTTCCACAATCAGTGGACTGGCGGAAGCTTTGGGCACCGTCTGGAATTTGAAAACGTCCGCGTGCTCGCCGAGATCGCAAACCAGATGCGTGGGACGCCGATCAAGCTTCTGTTCTCGCGCGAGGAGGACTTCCTTCAGGACATTCCGCGGCAGATCGCGATCGCCCGCCACCGGGGCAGCATCGCCAAGGGCAAGATCGTTGCGGCCGATCTGCAACTGGCCTCGACCGCTCCGTACAAGGGATTGCTCGAACGCATGGGCTCGCCCATGAAAGAGGCCGATCCACAACTCGCCGCGGGCACGTGGAACGTCTACTACGACATCCCCAATTTCCGGGCCACGAGCTACGAGGCAAAGGGCCTGTCGCCCTCCACCACGTGGCGCTCGGTCGGGGCGTCCACAGCCGGCTTCTTCACGGAAAGCTTCATCGACGAATTGATCCACGCCGCCGGCCTTGATCCGATGAAGGCGCGGATCGAGATGTGCAACGTGCCGCACTATCGCAAGCTGCTGGAGACGCTGGCGGACATGTCCAACTGGAAGGGGCCGCTCGGCAAGGGCAAGGGGCGCGGCGTCGCCTTCGTGGAATCGTTCGGCACGCCGACCGCGGAAGTCGTCGAGGTCACCAAGACCAACCGCGGCATCAGGATCGACAAGGTCTGGGCCGTGGCCGACGTCGGCAAGGTGATCGACCCCGTCAATTTCGAAAGCCAGATGCAGGGGGGTGTCGTCTGGGGCCTCGGCCACGCCATCAATTGCGAATTGACCTACGCCAAGGGCGCGGCGCAGCAGACCAATTACAATCACCACGAAGCCATGCGCATGTACCAATGTCCTGTCATCGAAGTCCGAGGGCTGGAGAACGATCCCAAGGTGAGGGGCGTCGGAGAGCCGCCGGTGCCGCCGGCTGCGCCCGCGCTCGCCAACGCGATCTTCGCGGCGACGGGGCTGCGGATCCGCGAAATGCCCTTCAACAAGTTCATCGATTTCGTGTGAGGCGGGCCATGAAAATATCTCTCGTTGCGTGGATCCTCGTCGGCGTCGCGATATCGGCCGTCACGGGCATCGTCGCGGCCAAGGACGAGGTCAAGCTGGCGGCCAAGGACCTGCTTCCCCCCGGCAGCGTCAGCCGTACCGACGGGCTCGCAGCCTGGAAGCGGATCGAAGCGGTGGTGACGCACCCACGTTGTGCCAATTGCCATGTCGATGCCAAGGCGATCCCGATCTGGACACCGGCAGGGGAAACCAAGCCGCGCGTGCACGGCATGAACATCCACGGCGGCGAGAGCCGCATCGGCACGGAGGCGGTGCCGTGCTCGACCTGTCACATGACATCCACCCAGGCGAACGAGCCGGCCCCGTCACCGCCGCGCGCCGGCATCGACTGGCAACTTGCGCCCGTGGCCTTCATCTGGTTCGGCAAGAGCGGCAAGGAAATCTGCGCGCAGATCAAGGATCCCAAGCGCAACGGGGGGCGCGATGCCGCAGGCCTCGTCGAGCATCTGCGGCACGATGCCTCGCTGAACGGCTTCATTCCGCGTGGCTGGGCACCCGGAGAAGGACGGTCGACACCGCCCGGCACCTTCGAGGATCACGTCAAGGACATGGCGAGGTGGGCAGCGGCCGGGCAACCCTGTCCGAATTGATCTTCCTGCGCGCCGCGCCGGCGCAATCCCACATGGCCTCTCGAAAGGAAGAAATCGTGACACAACATGTCCTCTTCATCGTCACCAACGCAGCCGTGATCGGTCCGCATAGCCGCAAGACCGGCTTCTTCTTCGCCGAGGTCGCCCATCCTTTCGACGTGCTCGACAAGGCCGGCGTCGCGGTCGAGTTCGCATCGCCCGCCGGGGGATGGACGCCTTACGATGCGTATGACGAGAAGGATCCCGCCCAAAAGGAGTTTCTCGCGAGCAAGGCCTTTCGCCGCTTGAATCACAGTCGCAGATTGTCCGAGGTGGACGCTGCCGACTACGACGCCATCCTGGTGCCCGGCGGTCTTGGGCCCATGGTGGACATCCAGCGCAATGCAACGGTCCAGACTGCCATCGTGCGCGCCTGGACCACCGGCAAGCTCGTCGCTGCTGTTTGTCACGGGCCGTGCGCGCTGCTGGGCGTCAACCTCGGTGACGGCACCCCGTTCGTGCGCGGCAGGAAGCTCACGTCCTTCTCGAAGAAGGAAGAGTACGACTACGCTCGCGATGACGTGCCTTACGAGCTCGAGGACGCGTTGAGGGCGGAGGGCGCCGAGTACTCGTCGGCAGCCAACTGGCAACCTCATGTCGTCGTCGATGGCCGGCTCATCACGGGGCAGAATCCTGCTTCGGCCGGACCGCTGGGAAAAGAGTTGCTGTCTGCCCTCAGGGACCGCTGACGTGCTATCTGCAGTTCTGGCAGATCATCAGCTTTCGCTTCAACGCCCCATCTTCCTGGCTGATGCTATCTGCATCGGCATTGGAGCTGGCGTCCCTTGCGGCGCGTGACCTCATTGGCGGTATCGCCTGGTACGGGACGTCATTGTCATCAGCGATGCCGAAGCTGTAGCCGTCGTAGTCCGCGGCCGGATTCGGTGTCGCCAGTGGTCCGCCTGTCGCAGGTGCCGAAGTCGCTCTGCCGGCTGCCGCTGGTGAAGCTCTGTTTGTCGTCACCCGTGCAGGCTTGTTGGCACCCTGCCGTGACGGCGATGCATCGTGCGGAGCGAGCGAAACCGGCGGGGCTCCTGAACTCTGGCCTCTCGCGTCGTCGTGCGGCCAGGCAATGAGCCAGATGAGGCCGAGAGCCAGGAGCGTCACGCTTCTCATCCGCATCCTCTCGGCAGTTCGGGGTCAGCGATCGATGTCATGTGGTCCTGCCGGATCACGACGGGGACAGAGTATCAGGACCAGCATCGCCGTCCAAGCATCATGGCCGCGACAGCTGGTTTCCCGACGATACCGGTTCCTTGAGAACGGCGCGGATTTCGCGAAGGGACGGCAGAGCGCACGCCTCCTTCTTCAAGAGGACCGGCTTCGCGCGCTCCTCTCGATCAGGCCAATCGTCCCCCCTGAGGGGATGGTTGGAGCACCCTGCTTACCTTGCGCTATGGTGGCGGCTTTTGGAGATGCCCATGTCGCCAATACAGTATTGGTTCCCCGGAGCCGTAGCCCTGAGAGGAGTGCACTGGACCTGTTCTGCCTCAGTAGCGGACATCGTGCGGACGCCTTGGCATGGACAGCTTTTGACCCAGAACGGACGTTCGACCATTCCGTACAGAAATCGCGTTTGTTCCCGCTCAAAACCCCGAGTGTCCTAAGTTGATTTTGGGAGCATCCAATCCTGCCAAAGCGGCGGGCGCTGGCCTGCTTTAAACTCTCGGTAGCCATGGCCTAGTCCGAATTGGAACCAAATGTAAACTTTTTAACTTATCCCGCTCTGTATAGTGGGGCGCTTGGAAATGAGCCAACACGACGCAACTCGTTACCGCGAACAGGCAGAATATTGTCTGGCGCAGGCTCGCAAAACAGTTGATCCCAAAGAAGAAGAAACTTGGCTCAAGATCGCGGCCGACTGGGCGCAAATGGCTGACGAATGCTGCGCGAAAGATTCGCGAGGATGAGTAAGGCCGCTACAGTCGGCGGCCTCGGCCTGGGGCGGAAACCGCGCAATGTGCAGACGCGCGGTTCGATTCAGAAAAGCACATGTGGATTTTTCACAAGCCGGTTCGGACTACGCACGCGTAGGTGATTAAGGCGATCTTTTCGATGTGGGTCAAAAGGCGGCGTGGGCAAATCACCATAGGCGCTTCGATGAAGCGGCGTCCTAATTCCCCTCTGCGCGTGTTGAAACAAAAGGCCGCAGTCGGGGGCTGGTGGGACTGGGGCCCAAGCACAGGGTAAGCGGCGCGTTCGGCTAGCAGAGCCATCCTCTACTCGTTTGCCGCGAATAGATAGGGGCCGCGCATTAGGCGGCCCCCCTGCCGGTTGCAATACAGTTCGGGATAGAAATCCAGCCCCGGCGAGCCGAAATTAAAATCCCAAACCGCGAAAAATCAAGTGTCCTAATCCCAAACCGTGTATCCAAAAAACGCAGCAAAATTCGGCAGCGCGTATTGGGTTACCTTCCACCTGAAACTGGCGTCCTTTACTGTAATTCGATCCCGTGTAGAGCGCGGTTAGGACGGCCGCATAAGCGCGGCGATGATGGACGATGAGCGAGCGCCTCGGTTTTTGGCCGGCGGCGGAGAGATGGGCAAGCTCACGAGAGAGTTCGATTGGTCAAAAACGCCACTCGGTCAGCCGGAAGGATGGCCTCAGAGCCTCCGCACAACGGTGCGGCTCCTCCTTAATTCGCGCCATCCTATGTTCATTTGGTGGGGACAAGAACTCATTCAATTTTACAACGATGCCTATCGGCAAACGATGGGGCCCGAACGCCATCCAAGTGCTCTAGGAGCGCGAGGCCGCGAGTGTTGGGCGGAGATCTGGAATATCATTGGTCCCCAGATCGATTATGTTATGGCAGGCTGCGGTGCGACTTGGCATGAAGATCGGCTGGTGCCGGTGACCCGCCATGGTCGTCTCGAAGATGTGTGGTGGACCTATAGCTTCAGCCCTATCGATCTCGACGACAAAGTTGGCGGCGTGTTGGTCGTTTGCAGAGACGTAACCTCCGAACACAATGCCACTCAATCCATAACGCTTATCAACGAAGAGCTGAAGCACCGCGTCAAAAATGTGCTTGCTGTGCTTGGAGCTATGGCCAGCCAGACATTTCATAACGTCGCGAGTAGAGCTGACCTTGCCAAATACCTGGAAAGAGTTTCCGCTTTTGGAAGGGCAAACGACCTGCTAATTGCGGCAAATTGGGCCGCGGCGCCGTTACACGATGTGGTCACCACGGCCTTGCAACCTTATCAAACGAATGAAGGCCAAATTCTTGTTTCTGGTCCACCTCTCTTCGTGAAATCGCAGCAGGCGCTCAGCCTTTGCCTGGCAATACACGAGCTTGCAACTAACGCCATCAAATATGGCTCTCTAAGCGCTGCTAATGGCCACGTTTCAATCACATGGTCGGTCGATGACCGAGACCCGGAACCGCAGTTCGTTTTCGTTTGGCAAGAAATAGATGGGCCACCGGCATCGGAGCCCAGAGAGGCGGGTTTTGGCTCCCGTCTCATTCCGCGCGCCCTGAAAGGCGATTTTGGAGGCTCGGTAGAGATGAACTATGAACAGACCGGCCTGATTTGTCGTTTGACGGCTCCCTTGAATAACTTGAAAAGCCGTTTGACTTGAAAAGCCGCGAGCTCGCCGCACCAAGAACGCTTCGGATTTATCTTTAGAAATTGGATCGCGGTGCGATAATTCAATTTATCGAATGCTGGAGCATCGACTCGCTGCGAAGCACTCTCGCGCAGCCGAGGCACCGTTGAGCCATGTCACGAACAACGGCGAAGATTTTTATCCGTCACTGGCCGACCGCGCGAAAAGCCAGCGGAAAGCCGTCGAGGGCAGCTTTTGGGATGGGAGTAGTTTTAAAACGCAAACGACCCAAATCCAACTCTGAATCAGGACACAATCACCTGAGCAACATTGGCGAAGGTTGCCCGCGCTTTAGAGCAACTGCGACAGAGCCCCGGTCGCGCCAGCCGCGGATCTGGGCTTTTTGCTCTCGACATAAAAAACGCCGCTCCCCTAAAGAGTCAGTCTGGTTCCTCGCGATCGACCCAAGCACTTATTGCTCGTTCGCCCCGAGAGATTTTGTCAGTTTCACGTAAGATTTCCGATTTATCCTTGAAAGCGTCGATCCCATACCGCGCGTGGATCGATAAATTGGAATGGGGCCCCGGTGCGATGCAAGCGACGCCGGGGCTCCTTTATTTCAGAGAGGCCAGTTGCTCCGAAGCACAGCGGATCGTCCGCTACACGCCGACCTGCCGGAGGGGGCCGAAGGCCATGATGCGCTGAAGCTTCCGAACCCGACACTTTTCAAACTTGCAACAAGCAAATGCTGCCTCCCAACCACAGCGGACTAGCGACTAATCAGCAACAAAGCTATTGTGTCCACATCACCGGCTTCGGCTCTGACCGTAGGCGTCGGTGGCTGAGAGATCGTGCGTGCTCCCGCCTGCTATTACGGGAGTGTTGCTATGTCGGATTATTCTCGAAAGATTTCCATTCAGACTGCCCTGATAATCGAAGCGATCGGGCGGACCCGGGACATCTGCGCCCGCTCGCTTGAGGCACTCCGGCAACCCATTCCGAGCACGTTCCTCGGCAATAGAATCCACCCTCCGCCTAAGGCGGAAGAGGATCGTTTCCGAGCCAACGATACAGCAGGGGGCTCGCCGTTGTCGTGCGAAATGAACACGGCCCAGTCCTCGAACGTTCAACCTTCTTAAAGCAGAAGACGCTGCTCCAGAGAGATTGGCCCCCTTCCGACGCAACAAGCGCGCTTCGAGCCCATCATCTGCCGAAGGCCAGATATTGTCAGAGCCACTTCGACAACGGCGGATACACCTCTTTCCCGGATCAGGCGCTGGCTTGAGAGGAGCGAGAGCGACGAACGTCGGCTATTGGCCCCTTAGCTGACTTTGCTGAAGCACCCGAGCCAAGTCTGCTCGTAGCCTGAAATCGGACTTCCGTGCACAGTCCCCGAGATGGCGAATGAATCGGTTTCGGAAAGTTCATCCACCGAAACCCACAATCGCTTGTGGTGGCCGTCAGGCAAAACACACCATCGCTGGGTCGAGTGCCCCTTACCAAAATATTCGTATTTACAGAAGTTCGGTTTTGCCGTACACCTCGCCGCATCCCGCCCGCCACAAGGGGCGTTTCGCGATCGTCACGAGACGCGGGCCGGGATGCGGTGGCCGCGACGGCGTCGGCGCGCGATGGAGCTGCAGGGCGGGAAACCGTGAGCAGCGGCAGGCGCGATACGACACGGCGTCGACAGCGTCTTCGCATGGTCTCTGCGGTGAGCGCACGCCAGCCGTGGAGAACCCAGCGAGGATGTGCGCGGACGGAGAAGTCGTGTGGTCCTGACGCCCGGGGTCTGTGCGTCAAGTCATGTGGTGATGCGCGGCCAACCGGTACGCGCATCGATCAGCCGCAAGGCGACGGGGGCAATAGTGCAACGCTCCCCGAGGAGAGCACGAAGGACACCGTGAAAACCATCGCGCAGGGAAGGCCGGGCGACCGGCACACCTGTCGTCCAACCCCGTGCGCGTTCTTCGCACACGCGGGACCTCGGGTGCCAGCCGGCGCCCGGCCTTCCCTGCGCCCTTGTTTCAGATAAGGGCGGAAGAGGACAGCAAAACTCGGGCAGTATATGCCGCGAGAAGGCGATGCTGTGTTTGCGAATGATCATTGAACAACGGTCTCGTGCCCCGGACGCAGCGCAGCGCGCGGCGTCTTCGTCGCGTGGTGCGCTGCAGAGCCGGGGTCCACGCATCAGCTGAACGGGCGGCGAGATGGGTCCCGGCTCTGCGCAGCAGCGTAAGAACGCTGCAGCGTGTCCGGGATACGAGAGACCCGCGTTTCAGGTGCCGTCATCGCACAGCAACCGGCCTCTCGCTACGCCTCCTCCAGCGCGCGGCGCAGCCGTCGGATGATGATGCCGCGGGCGCGGTCGTCGGCGGCCGCTCCGACCTTGTCGTTGATGTCGAGCATGAGCTCGGACATCTCATTATGCCAGTCGAGGCGGGTCACGGCCTCCGGTGCCAGGCGCCGGCGGTGATCGACGTCGAGCACGCGCGGTTCGGGCGCGGCCAGCTCGTAGATGTCGTCCAGCAGCGGCTGATAGATCCGGGCCGCGGGAACGATGCGCTCGGCGACGCGGTCGGCGAGCCCTGCGATCGCGGCTTCCTCGCCATGGACCAGAAACAGCCCGCGGCTGATGGGCCGGCGTGCCGCGATCCAGCCGGCGATGCCGGCGGCGTCGGCGTGGCCGGAATATTCGTCGATCATGCGGATGCGGGCGGCAACCTTGATCTCCTCGCCCTGGATCCGCACCGCCTTCGCCCCGTTCTGCAGGAAGCGGCCGAGCGTGCCGTTGGCCTGGAAGCCTGCGAGCAGCACGGTCGCGCGCTCGTTCCACAGCCAGCGCTTCAGATGATGGCGGATGCGGCCGGCATCGCACATGCCGCTTGCGGCGATGATGATAAGGAATCCGGACAGGCGCATGATCGCCTTGCTCTCGTCCGCGGTTTCGGTGAATTTGAGATGCGGCGAGTTGAGCAGGCGGGCCGCATCGACCGACGGGTCGAGGCTCTCGGCATGGCGGCGAAACACTTCGGTGGCGCGGATCGCAAGCGGAGAGTCGAGGAAGATCGGCGCGGTCGGAATCTCGCCGCGCTCCATCAGGTCGACGAGATCGACGATCAGCTCCTGGGTGCGCTCGACCGCGAAGGCAGGTATCAGCAGCGCGCCGCCGGCCGCCGCGGCATCGCGCACCTCGACCGCGAGGTGCTTGCGGCGGAGCGCGGGTGTCGTGGCCTCGCGCAGGCGGTCGCCATAGGTCGATTCCGAGATGACGTAGTCGAAATCAGTCGGCGCCTCGGGATCGGGCTGCAGCAGCTTGGCCTCCGGCCCGACGTCGCCGGACAGCAGCACGCGCATTGGACGCGGCGCTCCCTGCTCGGCGATTTCGAGCTCGATGGAGGCCGAGCCGAGCAGATGGCCGGCGTTCCAGTAGCGCGCGCGAACGCCCGGGATCACATCGGTCCAGCGTTCATAGTCGACCGCGCGAAACGATTGCAGCGATGCGATCGCGTCGGCCTGCGTGTAGATCGGCTGAACCTCCTTGCGCCCGCGCGAGGCGTTGCGCCGGTTGAGCTGGGTGACTTCCGATTCCTGGATGCTGCCGGCGTCGGGCAGCATGTATGAGCAGAGGTCGATCGTGCCGCGCGTCGCCAGGATCGGCCCTTCGAATCCCGCGCGCACGAGTTTTGGCAACAGGCCGCTATGGTCGATATGGGCATGCGTGAGCAGCACGGCGTCGATATCGGCGGGCCGGAACGGAAACGCCCCGTAATTGAGCTCCTTCAGCGTCTTCTGGCCCTGGAACAGGCCGCAATCGACCAGGAAGCGGCCGGTTGCGGTCTGGAACAGATAGCTCGCGCCGGTCACGGTGCGGGCGGCGCCGCAAAATCGAACGGTGATGCTCATGGCGTCGTCTCCGGAAGATGTGTCCTGGTCAGTTCGGACCGCAAGGCGGCCGCGAGACTCTCGTCGAGCGGAATCGCATTGGTCGGATGCGGCACGCTGTCGGTCGAGCGGATCGAGCGGATACCGGCGTCGGTGAATGCACCGATCATCGCAGGCGGAAACAGCGCGTGCGTCACGACCGCATCGACGGCGGTCGCGTCCATCGCAATCAGCGCCTTGGCCGCGGCCATCAGCGTCGTCCCGGAGGAGACGATGTCGTCCACCAGCAGCGCCGGCCGTCCCGCGAGCAGGGCGGGATTGGCAAAGCTGATCGCCACGGACCGATCGCCGTGGCGCATCTTTTGCGCCACCGTATGCTGCAGTCGCAGCCGGCCCGCGATGTCGCTGACCCACGGCTCGGACTCCATGTCGGGTCCGATTACGATGGTTGCGGGATCAATGCCTTCAGTCGCCAGCGCGTTCGCGATCGCAGGCATGGCGGACAGATTCTCAGCTTCGATGCCCGGAAAGACCGACCGGATGTCGGTGGTACGATGCAAATGCGCGTCCACAGTGATCACGCGGTCGACGGTCGTCGCAAGCAGATTGCCCATGGCGCGCTGGCTGATGGCTTCGCCGGCATGAAATGCAGCATCCTGCCGCATATAGCAGAGATAGGGCGCGACAAGCACCAGCCGCTTCGCGCCGTTGCGTCGCAGGGCCTCGGCAGCGAACAGCAGCGCGATCAGCTTGTCGTTGGGTTGATCGAGCGGGGCATAAAGGATGGTGGTCTCGGTCGCAGGCGCGACGCTGACCCTCAGCTCGCCGTCCGGAAAATGGTGCACGGCGATCTCGCCGCAGGAAAGCCCGAGCCGGACCGCGAGTCGCTTCGCCGCATCGCTGCCGCGGGGCAGGGTCTGGAGCGCGATCGTGCTCACGACGCCGACTTGCCCTGGAGGGGCTCGTGACCGTTGACGACGTAACCGCTCTCCTCAGCGGCGGCATCGGCAGCCAGATCGTGCTCGGGGCGGTCGAACGTGTAGACGCGATAGAGCGGCTCGCCCTGCTCGACGCGATCGCCGATCTTCCTGAACAGGCGGATGCCGGCGCCCTTGTCGAGCGGCGCGCCGGCGGTGCGGGCGAGGCGGTTCAGTCGCAGGCAGTCGATCGCGGACACGATGCCGTCATGCGGCGCCTTGACGTCGAAGCTGAGCGATCCGAGCTCGCTGCTGCAGGTCGACGGGCCCTGGGCGTCGATGATCTTCTGCATCTGCTTCAGCGCCGCGCCGCTGTCGAGCAGCTCGCGCGCCCTCGCATAGCCGGCGCCGCCGCGCAGCTTCGGATCGTATTCCAGCAAATGGGCGGCAAGCCGCAGCGATTTCTCGCGCAGGTCGCGCGGCGCATCCTTGTCGTTGCCGAGCACGGCCATGACGTCATTGGCCTCGAGCACCGGCCCGATGCCGTTGCCGATCGGCTGGCTTCCGTCGGTCGTGATCACTTCGACCGTGCGGCCGAAGCGGTCGCCGACGAATTCGAACAGCTTGCGCAGCCGCATCGCCTCGACGCCGGTGGTGACCTTCGCGGTCGGTCCGACCGGAATGTCGATCAGCAGATGCGTCGAGCCAGCCGCGATCTTCTTCGACATGATGGAGGCAACCATCTGCTCGCGCGTATCGAGGCTCAGCGGCCGCTCGACCGAGATCAGCACGTCGTCGGCCGGCGACAGGTTCACATGCCCGCCCCAGATCAGGCAGCCGTTGCAGGCCGAGACGATCGCCTTCATCTCCTCGACGCCGACATTCACCCGCGCCAGAACCTCCATGGTGTCGGCGGTGCCGGCAGGCGAGGTGATGGCGCGCGAGGAGGTCTTCGGGATCGGCAGGCCGTGCGCGGCGACGATCGGCACAACCACCATCGAGGTGCGGTTGCCGGGAATGCCACCGATGCAATGCTTGTCGACCACGACAGGGGTCGGCCACACCAATTGCGTGCCGGCCTGCGCCATCGCCCCGGTGAGAGCGAGCAGCTCGTCGCTGGTGATGAAGCTCGCCGAGCCGATCAGGAAGGCGGCGATCTCCATGTCGGAATAGCGATAATGCGCGATGTCATCGATGATCGCGCCGATCTCACCCTGGCTGAGGGTTCGCCCGCGGATCTTTGCGCGCACCGCTTCCAGGCTCTCGGGCGGCGCGGCGGGCCTGACCGTGACCAGCGTGCCCACGCTTTGTCCAAAGCGCCGGAACGCGGGCTCGGAGAGTCCGATGTCGTCCGGGGCCGCCAGCGTATCGTCGTCCGTGATCAGCAATGTCGCCAGCAGGACCTTGTCGCCGTGTCGCAGTTCGACGCGGCTGAAGCCGCGGAAGATCTCGGCGCGCAGCGCCTTCGACTGCCTGGAGACGACGACCACGTTCTCGCGGCCGGTATCGAGCCGGACGCGGCGGATTTTCAGTTGGGAGCGCGGAAGGTCTGGATGCATGGACAGGCCGGCAGGAAGGGAACGCGACCTCCATGCTTAGACGGCGCCGTCCTGATGCTGTTGACCCAGATCATGGCCCCGCGTGGGACATGGGTGAGCTGCGGCGGGCCTTTCACCAGTCGCCCTGCTGCGGCGCGCTGGTGGCCAAATCAGGGATCGGGCTACTTTATCCCCGTGCTGATCGCGACAAACTTGTTGTTGAGGAGGGCGCCACCCATGGTGTTCACGGCCGTTATGATCGCCAATGCAATGCCTGCGGCAATGAGGCCGTACTCGATCGCAGTTGCACCACTCTCATCGGCAAGGAAGGACCTAAGCAAACGCATTGCCAACTCCCGTTCATCCGATCCAACGTATGGCCGCGTCGTCATCGGACTTGCAAATAGATCGAGTAAGTCTTTATGCGCGCCAAAAGAATTAAGCCCGGGCGAGCGCGCCTCTGCTCATACGACGGCATTCATTAAATTAAGGTTCCATCGATCCGTCCAAATGAATTCATCTCGGCAGGCCTCGACCGGGCTGCGCCGCTGTAGCGTCCGTCAGGCACCATCGTGCGACCGCTTAACCGATTGTTGAGCCTGTTCGTCAGGCGCTCAATCGCGCCTGTCGGCATTCAGCGCCCGCAACATCGCGATGCGGGCGAACATCACCCAGCCGCCGCCCGTTTCGGCCGCGTTGATCAGGGTCTCGACGGCGGTCTGCCAGCGGGGCTCGTGCTGGACGTCCTCGGGCAGCCGCATGATGTAGTCGGCCGCCTCCTGAAGCGTGAGCAACTGCAACTTGTTGTTCACGCGAACGGGATCGTCGAACGCCGTCGACCAGGGCATGTCAGGCCGCCTGATCGGCGAGGGGGGACATCACGGCGGGATCGCGGGGCGATGCGGCTAGCCGGCCTTCTTCGCCCGCGCCGGCGCGCGCACCGGCTTGTCGGCGGCCTTCCTGGGCGTGGCGGCCGCCTTCGCCGCGGCGTCCTTGCCGCCCTTGCCCGATATTGGCAGCAGCATCTCGCGCTGGCCCTCGACGCGCTTCTTCGGCCTCTTGGCCTTGCCCGCTTCCTTGGCGACCTTTGCCGCAGGCGCGTCCTTCTCGTTCGCGATGCTCTTCTTCAGCGCGTCCATCAGGTTGATGACGTTGCCGCCGCCCTTCGGCGCGGCCTTGGCGGTAATCAGGGTGCCGCTGCGCTTCTTGTTGATGAGATCGATCAGCGCGGTCTCGTAATGATCCTCGAACAGCTCGGGCTCGAATGCGCCGGACTTCTTCTCGACGATGTGCTTGGCGAGGTCGAGCATGTCCCTGGTCAGCTTCACGTCCTGAATATCGTCGAAATATTCAGTCTCGCTGCGGACCTCATAGGGATAGCGCAGCAGCGTACCCATCAGCCCGCTGCCGAGCGGCTCGAGCGCAATGATGTGCTCGCGGTTGGTCAGCACCACGCGGCCGATCGCGACCTTGTCCATGCTGCGGATGGTCTCGCGGATCACCGCATAGGCGTCGTGGCCGACCTTGCCGTCGGGCACGAGATAATAGGGGCGGATCAGATAGCGGTTGTCGATGTCGGTCTTCGGCACGAACTCGTCGATATCGATGGTGTGGGTCGAGTCGAGCGCGATGTCGTCGAGCTCGTCCTTGGTGACCTCGATATAGGTGTCGGTGTCGATCTTGTAGCCCTTGACGATGTCCTCGGAGGTGACCTCGTCGCCGGTCTCGGCGTCGACCTTGAGGTACTTGATCCGATGGCCGGTCTTGCGGTTGATCTGGTTGAAGGAGACCTTCTCGGTATCCGAAGTGGCCGGATAAAGCGCGACCGGACAGGTCACGAGCGACAATCGCAGAAAACCCTTCCAATTGGCGCGGGGGGCCATGGGCTACTCCAAACGCAACAGAGGACAACGTCTCAGAATACCATCCGGGAACAACGAATCATAGCGAGGTCGATCGTTGAATCCGCCAACTGCGTTAACCGGCTGCCGGGCGGCCGGTTGCGGTCCGATCGCATCGCAAATTCGGAACATCATATCGGATCGGGCGTTGGCTCCGGACACAGGCTGCGATGAGATCGCGGTCACCGGGGGCGACACGCACAGATCGAGGGCATCATGGCCACTACGCGAGAGCAGCAACAGATCGTCGAAACGCCAACCGAGGCGCGCCAGGGTGAACCCGGGCCGTCCGTTGCCGCACTGCTCGCCATCTCGACCGGGCTTGCGATCCTGATGCTCGCCGTCATCTGGTTCGTGTTCTTCCGGACCTGACCGGACGAATTCACGGGAAGGGCGGACTCTCCAAAAAAACTCGCCGCGGAACGCGGCAATTGCGCCCGTCATGCTGCCGGCTCGTCCGGTCGCATGGCGGGCGCAGTCGCATGATCTTCAAACCCATCGTATATGACCAAAAAGTAACGCGTCGGGTTCCCCGCGTTCATATTCAGTTCACGCCGGAATTGCTCATCTGGGGCAGTGTTGATGCGGCCTATGTCTGGAGAGAAACGTGCGCCTGCTCGTTGTTGAGGACGACCCCGATCTCAATCGCCAGCTCACCAAGGCCCTGACCGACGCCGGTTACGTCGTCGATCGCGCCTTCGACGGTGAGGAGGGACACTTTCTCGGCGACAACGAGCCTTATGACGCCGTCGTGCTCGACATCGGGCTGCCCAAGAAGGACGGCATCTCGGTGCTGGAGGCCTGGCGCCGCAACGGCCGCACCATGCCGGTCCTGATCCTCACCGCCCGCGACCGCTGGAGCGACAAGGTGCAGGGCTTCGATGCCGGTGCCGACGACTATGTCGCGAAGCCGTTCCATCTGGAGGAGGTACTGGCGCGCATCCGCGCGCTGCTGCGCCGCTCTACCGGCCATGCCCAGAGCGAGCTCAGCTGCGGCCCGGTCACGCTCGACACCAGGACCGGCCGCGTCAGCGTCTCCGGCAATCCGGTCAAGATGACCTCGCACGAATATCGGCTTCTGGCCTACCTGATGCACCATTCCGGGCGCGTGGTGTCGCGCACCGAGCTGGTCGAGCACCTCTACGACCAGGATTTCGACCGCGACTCCAACACCATCGAGGTGTTCGTCGGCCGTATCCGCAAGAAGCTCGACGTCGACATCATCCAGACCGTGCGCGGCCTCGGCTATCTCCTGACGCCGCCGGCGGCTTGACGCGACCCGGGGCTTGACGGGCAGCGCGACAGGGGCCTTGGTCCGGTCATGACCTCCGACGCCCTGCCATCCTGTGCCTCCCGGGATCGTTCCGATGGCCGCTAGCTCGCTTGCCAACCGACTGTTCCTGTCGGCGACCGCCTGGCTCGTGGTGATCCTGGCCATCACCGGCGTGGTCCTTTCGTCGGTTTACAAGAACGCCACCGAGCGCGCCTTCGACCGCCGGCTCAACCTCTATCTCCGCACCCTGATTGCGGAGGTCGCGACCCCCGACGAGCCGCCGGACCGCCAGTTTCAGTCGCTGGGCGAGCCGCTGTTCGAGCTGCCGCTGTCGGGCTGGTACTGGCAGATCACGCGGACCGATACCGAAAAGCCGGAGATTCGCTCCTCGCGCTCGCTCTGGGACAAGAAGCTGCCGAAGCTGGAAGAGCAGGGCACCGAGCTCACCGCCGCCGGCATCCGGCTCGCCTATGTCGATGGTCCCGAAGGCCAGAACCTGCGGATGGTCGAGCGTCCCGTCGATCTCGGCGCCGACGGCAAGTTTCTCGTCAGCGTCGCCGGCGACGACACCGAGATTTTCGACGAGACCCGCAGCTTCGATTACTATCTTGGCGGCACCTTCACCGCGCTCGGCATCGTGCTGCTGCTGACGACCGTGTTCCAGGTCCGGTTCGGTCTGGCGCCGCTGAAGCGCATCTCGGAGTCGATTGCCGACATCCGCTCCGGGCGGGCCGAGCGGCTGGAGGGCGAATTTCCGGTCGAGATCGCGCCATTGGCGCGCGAGACCAACGCGCTGATCGATGCCAATCGCGAGATCGTCGAGCGCGCCCGCACCCACGTCGGCAATCTCGCCCACGCGATCAAGACGCCGCTCTCGGTCATCGTCAACGAGGCCGGCGCCCACGCCGCGGAACCGTTCGCGGCCAAGGTGATGGAGCAGGCCGACGTGATGCGCGACCAGGTCGCGCATCATCTGGAGCGGGCGCGCATCGCGGCGCGGGTCTCGGTGGTGTCGACCGTGACCGAGGTGGCGCCGGCCATCGAGGCGTTGCGACGGACCATGGAGAAGATTTATCGCGATCGCGGCATCGCGGTCGAAGCCAAGGCCGATGCATCGGCAAAATTTCGTGGCGAGCGCCAGGATCTGGAGGAGATGGTCGGCAATCTCGTCGACAATGCCTGCAAATGGGCGGCCTCGCGCGTCTTCATCGAGGTCCTCGTGGAAGCGCCGCAGCAGGCCGGGGTGGGCCCGCGGCTGCGGATCATCGTCGATGACGACGGCCGCGGCCTGTCGGAAGCCGAGCGTGCGCAGGTCTCGCGGCGCGGCCAGCGGCTCGACGAGTCCAAGCCCGGATCGGGGCTGGGGCTGTCGATCGTAACCGACCTCGCCGCGCTCTATGGCGGCAGCCTCACGCTCAGTGGTGCGCCGACGGGCGGCCTGCGCGCCGAACTGGTCCTACCGGGCGTATAATCCGTTGTTCCGACGAAGATATTTCCCTCATCCCCGATGCCGGGCCGCAGCAACCCGGCGGCAATTCGGCCACACTTGCTAAACGGCTTCTTAAGTGGGGGCCTCCTATGATCGCGCCGGACCCATCCCATGTCCGCCATTTTACCGTGCATAACCCGGGCGCATGAGCCAGACATCGATCGAGCGGCTGAGGGAATATCTCGTGCAGCTCCCGCCGCAGGCGCAGGCGCTGCTGATGCGGGAGTTCGAGCGCGCCCTGGAGCGCGGCCAGGACACGGCTGTCGCGACCTTGGTGCTCGACCAGTTGCGCAAGATCGTTCGCAAATCGGAAGCCGATGAAGCCCCGCCGCCGCGCACGGACGATCTGTCGCGGCTGCTGTTCCAGGCGCTGGAACCGTTCCTGATCGAGGCCGGCGTCCCGCTGCGCGTCGGCCAGATCCGCCGTGCCTCGCTCCAGCCGATCTGGCAATGGTTCGGCCGCGATGGTGCGCCCGACAAGGTGAAAGAGTTCGAGGCCGCGCTGGCGCGCATGCCCGCCGACAGTGCGGGGCAGGTCGAGGCCTTGGCGCAGAAGCTCCAGGCGGTCGCTGCGGATGCCATTTTCGAGCTGACCGGTCCAGGCGGCGGCGACAAGTCGCGCGCGCTCGCCCGCGTCGGCCCGCCGAACGTGATCGAAGACCTCTATTCGATCGGAGCGGTCCTTCAGGTCCGGGACGCCATCGCCAGCCTGAACGAGAAATTGCCGCGCACGCTCCGTGCCTTCGGCGATTCACAGATCGCCTCGGTGACGTCGGCGCTCAACATTCCGGTGCTGCAGACGCCTCAGATGCTGCCATTCGCGCTATCGATCGTGGTGCAACGGATGACCGCGCCGTGGCAGATCATCCGTCTTGCCATCAAGATTGCCGCGTCCGACGACGAGATCCGTGTCGCGGCGACGCCCTACGGCGTTGCCGTCACGATCGCGCTGCATGATCTGTCCTGTGTTGCCTCCGCCCTGCGCATGGACATCAAGCGCGGCCATTTCGACAACGTTGCCGGCAACCTCAAGGCGTTGCACGACGGCGTGCGCGGTCTGCGCACCGAGCTCGACCTGCGTAACGATTCCGCCTGGGGCAAGCAGCTGACCTCGATCCGGGCCGACATCTCCAATGCTCTGCAATCCGAGATCGACAGCGTTCCCGGCCGCGTTCGCCGCATACTGCGCCAGCGCCCCGAGAAGGACATTCCGCCGGGGGCGCGGATCGACAGCACCGAGGTGGAGGAAACCGCGGCGCTGATTGATTTCGTCGCGACCTGCCGCAACTACGCCAGCGAGCTTGCGATCAACGAGGTGACGCTGCGCACCTATTCCGACCTCCAGCAATATGTCGAGCGCTCCACCGAGCAGCTGGTCCAGTCGCTGCGCGCCGCCGACCACAAGGTCCGCACCTACAGGCAGCAGCAGGTGCAGGCCGCGATTCGCTTCTGCCAGGTGCTGTTTGGCGATGATTATGCCTCGTTGATGAGCCGGGCCGCGGAAAACGCGGCGACCGGCGAGCGCAAATCGTCGCGCGCAAGCTGATTCAGGCGCATATTTTTGTGATCACAATTTGTAGTTGACCATGCCGGTGGCGCGCCGTACGGTTCGCGTGCAAGTCCGGGGAATTTCTATTTGTGGGCGCATGAAACCCGTTATCAGCTCCATTGAAATCGAGAACCGCGTCGTCGTTGCCAAGTATCAGAGGTTGATGGTCGGTGCCAAAGTGGTGCTGGTCGAGAAGGCAAGCGGTCGGCAACTGTCCGAGACGATCACGAGGGTTGCGTCTCCGGTTCCGGTCGGAGCGCTGCGCATCAGATTGCCTGATGCGATCGAGCCGGGAACATACTTCCTGAAGCCCTTCAACGGGCATGGCGAGTACGCCGCGCAAAGCACGGACTTCGAAATCGGCTAACCCGTTGGATTTTCACCGTTTCAAGACCGCGCGCGGTCGCGTCTAATTGACAATTGTCAATTGCCGCATCGTCCGGCTGTGGTGTAAAGCCACCTATGGGCGCAGTTCGTGCGCTGCCGGAAGTTTGCCAGATGACGCTGTGGTTCGTGTTCGCGCTGATGACGGTCGCGGCGATTTTCGCCGTGCTCTGGCCGCTTGGGCGCAATGGACGCGCGCAAAACCAGGGCAGCGAGGTCGCTGTCTACAAGGATCAGTTGGCCGAGATCGAGCGTGATCTCGCCGCAGGCATGATTGCCGCGCCGGATGCCGAGGCGGCGCGCGTCGAGATCAGCCGCAGGCTGCTCGCCGCAGCTGCCAGCGAGCCCGTCATCGACTCCGCAGCGGCCCCGAAATCCAATCTCAAATGGCGCCGCGCGGCGGCGGTGCTGGCGCTCGCCGGCCTGCCGCTCGTCGCGATCGGCGTTTACATGCCCCTCGGGTCGCCTCAGCTTCAGGATTTCCCGCTGGCTGAGCGCGAGCGCGGATCCGGGTCCGGCGTGGCGCAGTCGCTCGAGAACCTCGTGGTGCAGGTCCAGCAGCATCTGGAGAAGAATCCTACCGACGGGCGCGGCTGGAACGTGCTCGCTCCGGTGCTGGAGCGGCTCGGCCGTTTCGACGAGGCGGTGCGGGCCTATCGCAACTCGCTCACCTACAATGGCGAGAGCGCGGAGCGCCGGTCCGATCTCGGCGAAGCGATCTCGGCTGCCGCCGGCGGTGTGGTGACCGTCGAGGCCAAGACGGAATTCGAGCGTGCACGTTCCCTGAACGCGGACGATCCCAAGGCGAACTACTTCCTCGGACTCGCCGCCGAGCAGGACGGGCGCAAGGACGATGCAGCTGCGATCTGGCGCGCGCTGCTCGCGAAAGCACCCTCGGATGCGCCGTGGCGTGCCTTGGTGCAGTCCTCGCTAGTGCGGGTCGGCGGCGGGACGATGCCGGCGCTGTCGGACGAGACGATCGCCGCGTCCAGGGACATGGCCGAAGGCGATCGCAACGCGATGGTGCGCGGCATGGTCGATCGTCTGGCCACCCGGTTGAAGCAGAACGGCGACGACGTCGATGGATGGCTGCGCCTCGTACGCGCCTATCTCGTGATGGGCGAGCGGGACAAGGCGATGGGAGCATCGACCGATGCCCGGCAGGCGGTTGCCAGCGACGCCGAGCGGCTGCGCCAGCTCAACGATGGCCTCAGGACTCTTGGGCTCGGCGGATGACGATGTCGGGACGAGAGCAGCGGAGAACGGATACGCCATGACGCGCAAGCAGCGACGTATGACCATCATCGGCGGCTCGCTCGCCGTGCTCGCGCTCGCGGCCGCGCTGGTGCTCAACGCGCTTCGCGACTCCATCGTGTTCTTCTCGACGCCGAGCATGGTCGCCGAGAAGCACGTCGAACCCGGCAAGCGGTTTCGCCTCGGCGGCTTGGTGCAGCCCGGCTCGCTGCAGCGCGGCGACAATCTCGCGGTGACCTTCGAGGTCGCCGACGGCAATGCCAAGCTGCCGGTGGCCTACAAGGGCATCCTGCCCGACCTGTTCCGCGAGGGGCAGGGCGTCGTCGCCGAAGGTGCGCTCGACGCTCAAGGCGTGTTCAAGGCCGATACGGTACTCGCCAAGCACGACGAAACCTATATGCCGAAGGAGGTTGCCGATGCCCTGAAGAAGCAGGGGCACTGGAAGGACGATTACGGCGGCAAGCCTTCTAACGGCGACAAGACGTCTGACGCGGGCAAGCCCGCGGCGACGACCGCCCAGGGCAATCCGCAGGGAGCAATGCGGTGATCGCAGAATCCGGACATTACGCGCTGGTGCTGGCGCTTGGGCTCGCACTGATCCAGTCAATCGTGCCGCTGATCGGCGCGCGCCTGAACGATGTGGCGCTGATGAACGTGGCGCGCTCCGCAGCGCTGGCGCAGCTGCTGTTCGTCGGTGCCTCGTTCGTCGCTCTCGTGACGCTGCACGTGAACTCGGACTTCTCCGTCGCCAACGTCTACGAGAACTCCCATTCGATGAAGCCGCTGCTCTACAAGATCACCGGCGTCTGGGGAAACCATGAAGGCTCGATGCTGCTGTGGGTGTCGATCCTCGCGCTGTTCGGCGGGCTGGTTGCCGCGTTCGGCAACAATCTGCCGCTGTCGCTGCGCGCCCACGTGCTTGCTGTGCAGGCCTGGGTCGCCAGCGCCTTCTATCTGTTCATTCTCGTGACATCGAACCCGTTCCTGCGCATCGCGAACCCGCCGATCGAGGGCCGCGATCTCAATCCGGTTCTTCAGGACATCGGGCTCGCCGTGCATCCGCCGATGCTCTATCTCGGCTATGTCGGCTTCTCGATCTCGTTCTCCTTCGCAATCGCGGCGCTGATGGAGGGCCGGATCGATGCGGCCTGGGCGCGCTGGGTGCGGCCGTGGACGCTGGTGGCCTGGATCTTCCTCACGCTCGGCATCGCGATGGGCTCGTACTGGGCCTATTACGAGCTCGGCTGGGGCGGCTGGTGGTTCTGGGATCCGGTCGAGAACGCCTCGCTGATGCCGTGGCTCTCCGGCACCGCGCTGCTGCATTCGGCCCTCGTGATGGAGAAGCGCAACGCGCTGAAGGTCTGGACCATTCTGCTCTCGATCCTGACCTTCTCGCTGTCGCTGCTCGGCACCTTCCTGGTGCGCTCGGGCGTCATCACCTCGGTGCACGCCTTCGCCACCGATCCCACCCGCGGCGTGTTCATTCTGCTGATTCTCTGCCTGTTCATCGGCGGCAGCCTGTCGCTGTTCGCGGGCCGTGCCACGTCGCTGAAGCAGGGCGGCCTGTTCGCACCGATCTCGCGCGAAGGGGCGCTGGTGCTGAACAATCTGCTGCTCACTGTTGCCTGCGCGGTCGTGCTGTTCGGCACGCTCTATCCGCTGGCGATGGAGATGCTCGCCGACTTCAAGATGTCGGTCGGTGCGCCGTTCTACAACCTCACGTTCGCGCCGCTGTTCACCCTGCTGCTGCTGGCGGTGCCGTTCGGGCCTATGCTCGCGTGGAAGCGCGGCGATCTGCTCGGCGTGACGCAGCGTCTGCTGGCGGCCGGCGTTGCCGGGCTCGTCGCCGTCGCCATCGCCTGGGGCTGGGCGAGCGGCGGCAGCACGCTGGCGCCGCTCGCGATCGGGCTCGGCGTCTTCGTCATCGCCGGCGCGGTTACCGACATCGTCGAACGCACCGGCCTCGTGCGGCTGCCGTTCCCGACGGCGCTGCACAGGGCGCGCGGCCTGCCGCGCTCGGCCTGGGGCGCAGCGCTCGCGCATGCCGGCCTCGGCGTGGCGCTGATCGGCATCGTCTGCGAAACCACCTGGAACAGCGAACATATCGCGACCATGAAGCAGAACGACGTCGCCCACATCGCAGGCTTTGACGTCAAGCTCGACGGGGTGCTGCAGCGTCAAGGCCCGAACTATCGCGAGATGATCGCCGAGTTCAACGTCAGCCTCGATGGCAAGCCGCTCAGCGTCATGACGCCCTCCAAGCGCAGCTTCACCACCCGCGGCTCGTCGACCACCGAAGCCGCGCTGCTGACGCGCGGCGCGAGCCAACTCTACATTTCCCTCGGCGACGCCAACGCCGAGGGCGCCATCGCCGTGCGCATCTATTACAAGCCGATGGTGCTCATGATCTGGTGGGGGCCGGTGTTGATGGCGTTCGGCGGCGTGTTGTCGCTGTCCGACCGGCGCCTGCGGGTCGGCGCGCCGAAGCCGGCGCGGGCCAAGCAGCGCCTCCAGCCGGCGGAGTGATCCGATGCGCCGGATGATGGCCGCGTTCACCCTGATGATGCTGCTGGCCTTGCCTGCGGCTCATGCGGTGCAGCCCGACGAGATCATGCCGGATCCGGCCAAGGAAGCCCGTGCGCGCGAGCTGTCGCGCGAGCTGCGCTGCATGGTCTGCCAGAACCAGTCGATCGACGATTCCGACGCGCCGCTGGCGCGTGATCTGCGGCTCCTGGTGCGCGAGCGCATCGGTGCCGGCGACAGCAACTCGCAGGTGCTCGACTTCCTGGTCGCGCGCTATGGCGAGTTCGTGCTGCTGAAGCCACGCTTCGAACGTCAGACCCTGCTGTTGTGGCTGCTCGGGCCGTTGCTGCTGATCGGCGGTGGCCTGGCGTTGTGGCTGCAAATCCGGCGTCGCGCGCGCAGTGGTGCAGATGTACCAGCACCGCCGCTTACGCCCGATGAGCAAGCGCGGCTCGCGACCCTGATGTCGGACGAGCCGCGATCTCCGTGAGCTCATAGGCGCCGTAGTGCTACGGCCAGCGCCGCCCGGTTCATGCAATTTTGACCTTTGTCTGGAAGCTTGACGCGAGCCATGTCTCCAGACTCTGAGTCCTACTGATGTTCGCCAACAGCAACCTGACGATCCGCTTCCTGGTCGGCGCCGTCGTCGCTGCATTATTGTTTCTGCTGGGCATCGGCGGCGGTACCGGCTTCATCGCGGTGCTCTATCTCAACAACGAGATCACCAGCCTGTCCTCGGACTTCGCCGCGCTCAGTGGCCTCGCGCGCGATCACGCCATGCAGATCTATCAGCAGGCGCAGGCCGCGTTCTCCTATTTCCTGATGGCCTGCGGCGTGATCGGCGTCGTTGCCGTCGCGATCTGCCTCACCACCTGGTTCGCCGTGCGCAACGGCATCCTCAGTCCGCTGGCGGCGATCGTGCACGCCATGCGCGAGGTTGCCGACCAGAAATTCCAAACGTCGGTTCCGGGGCTTGGCCGCACCAACGAGATCGGCCTGCTCGCCGGCGCGCTGGAAGTCTTCAAGACCAACGGGCTCGAGCGGCGCCACCTCACCGAGCGGCAGCTGCAGGAAGCCCAGCACCAGGCCGAGCGGTCGAAATTCCTGGACGAGCGAATCAAGCGCTTCAACGATCTGGTCGCCAGCGTCGTCGACAGCGTGGCCTCGTCGGCGGTGCATCTGAAAAGCAACGCCGAGACGCTGTCGCGGACGGCCAACGACACCAGCACCAAGGCCAACGCGGTCGCGAGCGCCGCGAGCCAGGCCAGCGCCAGCGTGCAGACGGTCGCGGGCTCGGCCGAGGAGATGACGAATTCGATCGGCACGATCAGCCGCCGCGTCACCGACGCGACCCAGCGCGCCGAGGGCGCGGCGTCCCAGGCGGAGAAGAGCCGCGACACCATCCACACGCTGTCCGATGCCGCCGACAAGATCGGCGAGGTCGTGCAGCTGGTGCAGGCGATCGCATCGCAGACCAATCTCCTGGCCCTGAACGCCACCATCGAGGCGGCGCGGGCAGGAGAGGCCGGCAAGGGGTTTGCGGTGGTCGCCTCCGAGGTGAAGAATCTGGCGCACCAGACCAGCAAGGCGACGGAGGAAATCACCTCCCATGTCGCCAGCATTCAGGGCATCACCGCGGAGACGCGCGGCGCGATCGACGGCATTTCCAGGTCACTGTCGGAAATTTCCTCCATCATGTCCGGCATCGAGGTCGATACCGCCCAGCAGCGCAACGCCACGCAGGAGATCACGCGCAGCGCCCAGAACGCCGCGCACGGCACCCTCGATGTTTCCAACCATATCGTCCAGATTACCTCGACGTCGGCAGAGACCGGCCGCATGGCCTCAGAGGCGCGGGATTCCGCGGTCGACCTGTCGCAGCAGGCCGCGACCTTGAAGCGCGAAGTCGACGAGTTCATCGTCAGCGTCAGGGCGAGCTGAGCGCGCCCAAAGGCGCCTGCGACGTCATTCGGGAACTCTGCTTAAGTTCCTGTCATATAACGTTTTTCGGCTGCGCTAAACGGTCGCATCGACGACATCCTTTATTACAAAAGTTTAACCCCGCCGCCAGCGCACGGTAAGGCGGGAGTCCCCATCTTCAGGACCGTAAGGTGCCGCCGCCAGGCACCAAATGGATTTCAAGGCCCTGGAGATCTCTGCATGTCCGATCGTATCGACCTCTCGAACCTTCCGTCCTACCGGCAGCCACGCCGGTCGGTGTTCTCCGCGCGCAGGTTCGCGCTGATGGCCTCGGTCGTCGCCGGTCTCGGCGCGGCGGTCTATGGCTTCAGCCCGTCGACCTCGCCGACCGACCTGTTCTCGACCCCGGCCCATGCGCAGGTCAACAACGAGGTTCGCAAGGTCGAGCGTCCGGTCGGGTTTGCCGACGTCGTCGAGCGCGTGAAGCCATCGGTGATCTCCGTGAAGGTCAACATCAAGGAGAAGACCGCGAGCAACGATGACGGCGATGATTCGTCCTCGCCGTTCCAGCCGGGCTCGCCGATGGAACGCTTCTTCCGTCGCTTCGGCGGTCCGGACGGCTTCCCCGGCGCGAAGGGCGGTCGCGGCCGCGTCGTGCAAGGCCAGGGCTCCGGCTTCTTCATCTCGGCTGACGGTTATGCCGTGACCAACAACCACGTGGTCGACGGCGCCGACAAGGTCGAGGTCACCACCGACGACGGCAAGACCTACACCGCCAAGGTGATCGGCACCGACCAGCGCACCGACCTCGCGCTGATCAAGGTCGAGGGCAGCTCGAACTTCCCGTTCGCCAAGCTGGCCGACAGCAAGCCGCGGATCGGCGACTGGGTGCTCGCGGTCGGCAATCCGTTTGGCCTCGGCGGCACCGTGACCGCCGGCATCGTTTCGGCCAGCGGCCGCGACATCGGCAACGGTCCCTATGACGATTTCATCCAGATCGACGCGCCCGTGAACAAGGGCAATTCCGGCGGTCCGGCTTTCGATACCAACGGCGAGGTGATGGGTGTCAACACGGCGATCTATTCGCCCTCCGGCGGCAGCGTCGGCATCGCGTTCTCGATTCCGGCGAGCACCGTGAAGAGCGTGGTCGCCCAGCTCAAGGACAAGGGCTCGGTCAGCCGCGGCTGGATCGGCGTACAGATCCAGCCCGTGACCTCCGATATCGCCGACAGCCTGGGCATGAAGAAGGCCGAGGGCGCGCTGGTGGCGGAGCCGCAGGCCAACGGTCCGGCCGCGAAGGCCGGCATCGAGTCCGGTGACGTGATCACCGCGGTCAACGGCGAGGCGGTCAAGGACGCCCGCGAGCTCGCTCGCACCATCGGCGGCATGCCGCCCGGCGCGACCGTGAAGCTCAACGTGCTGCACAAGGGCCAGGACAAGGTCGTGAACATGACGCTCGGCCAATTGCCGAACACGGTCGAGGCCAAGGCGGACAACGACAATGACAGCGGCAAGGGTGCGAGCAAGGGCACCGACGTGCCCAAGCTGGGCATGACCGTTGCCCCCGCCAATTCGGTGGCCGGCGCCGGCAAGGAAGGTGTCGTCGTCACCGAAGTCGATCCGAAGAGCGCCGCGGCCGAACGCGGCTTCAAGGAAGGCGACGTGATCCTCGAAGTCGGTGGCAAGAGCGTGGCCACCGCCGGCGACGTTCGCGAGGCCATCACGGCGGCGCGGACCGACAACAAGAACAGCGTCCTGATGCGCGTGAAGAGCGGCGGCCAGTCGCGCTTCGTCGCGGTGCCCCTCGCCAAGGGCTGACGAGGGTCGAGGCTTCAGACGGCCTCCGAGATGAAGGGTGTCGCCGGCATCAGTCGCCCCCGCCGACGGCGCCCTTCGGGGAAGCAGCGCAACGTTCGCTTCCCCTGTCTACCTTCCGGTGGAAATACGCCCCCCTCCGTCGGAAGGCCTAGGGCGGTGAAGTCCCCCCAGCTTCACCGCCCGCCTTTTTCTCGATGCCAGAGTCTCGCACTCGGCTTGCATGCGATTGCAGCTCGCGCCATGTTTAGAGAAGGTTGACCTCCTTGACCGCCGCCGAACGCACGATGCGCCTCCTCATCATTGAAGACGACCGCGAATCCGCCGACTACCTCGTGAAGGCATTTCGCGAAGTCGGACACATTGCCGACCACGCCAGCGACGGCGAGGAAGGCCTCGCCATGGCCGAAAACGGCGATTACGACGTGCTGGTGGTCGACCGCATGCTGCCCAAGCGCGACGGCCTGTCGGTGATCGGCGCGCTGCGCGACAAGGGCAACACGACACCGGTGCTGATTCTCTCCGCGCTCGGACAGGTCGACGACCGCATCAAGGGCCTGCGCGCCGGCGGCGACGACTATCTGCCGAAACCCTATTCCTTCGCCGAGCTGCTGGCCCGGGTCGAGGTGCTGTCGCGCCGCCGCGGCGGTCCGGCCGAGGACACGCTCTATCGCGTCGGTGACCTCGAGCTCGACCGGCTGTCGCATCGCGTCGCCCGCGGCAAGGACGAGCTGACGCTGCAGCCGCGTGAATTCCGCCTGCTCGAATATCTGATGAAGCATGCCGGTCAGGTGGTGACACGCACCATGCTCCTCGAGAACGTCTGGGATTATCATTTCGATCCGCAGACCAACGTGATCGACGTGCACATTTCGCGGCTGCGCTCCAAGATCGACAAGGGCTTCGAGCGCCCGCTGCTGCACACGATCCGCGGCGCCGGGTACATGATCCGTGACGGCATTCGGTAAACTCGTCCGCACAACCGCATTCCGGCTGACGCTGGTCTATTTGCTGCTGTTCGCGATGTTCGCGGCCTCGCTGCTGGCCTATTTCGCCTGGAATACGCGGCGGCTGATCACCGAGGAAATTACGCAGACAGTCAATGCCGAGACCTCGGAGATCTCCGAAATCTACGGCCGCCGCGGCCTGCGCGGCCTGGTGCTGGCGATCGAGTATCGGGCGCTGCGGCCGGGCGCCAACCTCTATCTCGTGACCACACCGACCGGGCAGTCGATCGCCGGCAATGTCGGCTCGCTGGCGCCGGGCGTGATGGCCACGCGCGGCTGGTCGGAGACTGCCTACCGGCGCATCGAGGACGCCGACGACCGCGACCATCGTGCGCTGGTGCGTGTCACCGAATTGGAAAACGGCTTCCGGCTTCTGATCGGCCGCGACCTCGCCGAGCGGCGTCGCCTGTTCGGCATCGTCGCCAAGGCGGCGCAATGGTCGATCCTGATCGTCGTCGTGCTCGGTCTGGGCGGCGGCATCTTCGTCGCGCGCCGTGTGCTCCGGCGCATCGACGCCATGACCGGGACCGCGCAGCGCATCATGGCCGGCGATCTCAGCGGGCGTCTTCCGGTTGGGCGAAGCGGTGACGAGCTCGACCGCCTCGCCGAAAACCTCAATGCCATGCTGGAGCGGATCGAAGCGCTGATGGCCGGCTTGAAGGAGGTCTCCGACAACATCGCCCACGACCTCAAGACGCCGCTGACGCGCCTGCGCAACCGCGCCGAGGAGGCGCTGGCGCAATCGGGCTGCGAAGCCGATTACCGCGCGGCGCTGGAACGGACCATCGAGGAATCCGACGGTCTGATCCGCACCTTCAACGCGCTGCTGATGATCGCGCGCGCGGAGTCCGGACAGGCCCGCGGCAACATGGATGATTTTGACGCGGCCGAGGTCGCGGGTGGCATCCACGAGCTCTACGAGCCGCTCGCCGAGGACGACGGCATGACGTTGAAGGTCAAGGCCGAGCCGACACCGGTCCACGCCAATCGCGAATTGGTCAGCCAGGCGCTCGCCAATCTGGTCGAGAATGCGATTAAATATGGCAAGCCGGTTGCACAGACCGGCGGAACCGTGGTCAGCATGGACGCTCGCCCAATCACGATCGAAGCCAGGCGCGATGGCGACAAGGTGCTGCTCAGTGTCACAGATCGCGGTCCCGGCATACCCGAGGCCGACCGCGCGCATGCCGTCGAACGATTCGTGAGGCTGGAAGCGAGCCGTACACTGCCTGGTTCCGGCCTCGGTCTCAGCCTCGCCTCGGCGGTTGCAACATTGCATGGCGGTGAGTTGAAGCTGGGCGATGCCCAGCCCGGTCTCGTCGCCACGCTGGTGCTGCCCGCGCGCGCCGGGGCCGGCGACAGGGTTGCTCCGCCAATACCGGATGTGCCACAGAAGGTGGCATGAACCACTCCGCGCCGGGAAACGCGGACAAGCATGGTGAGAGCCTCGCCGCACGCTTCGCGGAGGCTCCCCATATTGCCGCTTCCACAACCGACGAACGACGCTTTGACACTTGGCTGGCCGAACTCGAGCCGGCGCAATTGGCCCGTCTCGAAGCGTTGCTGGCGCATCCCTTCGCGCGGGATATCCTGACCGGCATCGCGGAATTCTCGCCTTATTTGTTCGATCTGGTGCGCACGGAGCCGCTGCGCCTGATCCGGCTGCTCGAATGCGATCCGGATACGCATCTGCCCGCGTTGATCGCGGAGGCGAGGGGCGGGGTACTGGCCGCGACGGACGAAGCCGAGGTGATGCGGCTGCTCCGCCGCATGAAGGCGGAGGCTGCGCTTCTCACCGCCCTGTGCGACATCGGCGGGGTCTGGCCGGTGATGCGGGTGACAGCTGCACTGACCGATGTAGCGGTGTCCTCGGTGCAGGCGGCGCTCCAATACCTGCTGCGGCAGGAAGCCGCACGAGGCAAGCTTTCGCCGCCGAATCCCGAGGCACCTGAAGAAGGCTGCGGGCTGATCGTGCTCGCGATGGGCAAGATGGGTGCGGGCGAGCTGAACTATTCCAGCGATATCGATCTCATCGTGTTCTTCGATCCCGATGCCACGACGCTCGCGCCCGATATCGAGCCGCAGCCGTTCTTCGTCCGGGTCACCCAGGGCATGGCGCGCATCCTGCAGCAGCGCACCTATGACGGCTATGTGTTCCGCGTCGATCTGCGCCTGCGGCCCGATCCGTCCTCGACGCAGGTGGCGATCTCAAGGGACGCCGCGCTGAATTACTATGAGCGGGAGGGGCGCACCTGGGAGCGCGCCGCGATGATCAAGGCGCGTGCCTGTGCCGGTGACGCCAAGGCGGGCGAAGCTTTGCTCGCCGAGATCGCGCCCTTCGTCTGGCGCAAGCATCTCGACTTCGCCGCGCTCGCCGACGTCCATGACATGAAGCGACAGATGCAGACCTATCGCGGCCAAAGCGAGGTCGCGGTGGAGGGGCACAACGTCAAGGTCGGTCGTGGCGGCATCCGCGAGATCGAGTTCTTCGCGCAGACCCAGCAATTGATCGCCGGCGGCCGCCATCCGGAATTGCGGGTGCGGCCGACGCTGAAGGCGCTCGACATTCTCGCCTCCAGCAACTGGATCACACCTACGGCGCACGACGAGCTGACCATTGCGTATGAATTCCTGCGCCGGGTCGAGCATCGACTCCAGATGATCGCCGACGAGCAGACCCACACGCTCCCCGAAGACAAGGAGGCGGTCGAGCGTTTCGCGCGCTTCTTCGGCTATCCGGGTCGCGAAGCCTTTGCTAGCGACCTGCTGCGACAGCTCGGGATCGTGCAAGGGCACTATGAAAAGCTGTTCGAGGGCGACGATCCGACCGGCACGGCCAAGCTGCCGGCGCTCGACTACAGTGCGGGTCCCGACGATCCGCGCCTGCTCCAGCACCTCGCAACGCTCGGCTTCAAGAAGCCGGCCGCCGTTGCGCAAACGGTGCGCGACTGGATCACCGGCGACTATCGCGTATTCCGCGTCGAGGCGACGCGCAGCGCCTTCGTCGAGTTCGTTCCGGCCCTGATCGACGGCCTCGCCCATGCCGAGGAGCCGGATCGCGCCGTCGTGGCCTTCGATGATTTCCTCGGGGCGCTCCAGCGCGGCGGCCGGCTGATCACGCTGCTCGGGCAGAACCGCGATCTCGTCGCGCTGGTAGCGCTGGTCTTGGGCGCAGCGCCCCGGCTTGGCGAGATGCTGGCCCGGCAGCCGCAGCTGATGGATGGCCTGATCGACCCGCGCTTCTTCGGCGCCATGCCGGACAGGCAGGAATTGTCGGGACGGTTGGCCGCGACCGTGCAGGACGCCGGCTCATACGAAGAGTTTCTCGATCGCCTGCGGCTGTTCGGGCAGGAGAGCCTGTTCCTGATCGGCACGCGGATCCTCTCCGGCACCGTCTCGGCGCAGCAGGCGAGCACGGCCTTCGCCGATGTCGCCGAGGGCATCGTTCACACCGTTCACGGCCTCGTTGCCGAACGCTTCGCCGCCCAGCACGGCCGCATCAAGGGACAGGAGACCGCGATCATCGCGATGGGCCGGCTCGGCAGCCGCGAGATGACGGCCTCCTCCGATCTCGACCTGATCCTGCTCTACGATTTCGACGGCGACCATCCGGACTCCGATGGGCCGAAATCGCTTCAGGGCGCGCATTATTTCGCTCGCTTCACCCAACGCCTGATCAGCGCTTTTACTACGCGCACCAATTACGGCGTGCTCTACGAAATCGACATGCGGCTGCGTCCTTCAGGGCGCGCCGGTCCCGTCGCCTCGAGCCTGGTCTCGTTCGCGGATTATCAGGCCAACGAGGCCTGGACCTGGGAGCACATGGCGCTCACGCGCGCCCGCGTGGTGTCGGCTTCACCGGACTTCCGGATACGGATCGAGCGCGTCATCCGCGATGTCCTGACCCGTCACCGCGACCCCGGAATCACCGCCAACGACGTTGCCGACATGCGGCGCGCGATCGCCCAGGAGAAGGGCGATGCCGATTGCTGGGATCTCAAATACGCCGCCGGCGGCATGGTCGACATCGATTTCATCGCGCAATATCTCCAGCTCGTGCACGCGTACGAAAAGCCGGAAATTCTCGACGTCAGCACGGTGCAGGTGCTCGACAACGCCTGCAGGCTCGGCGTGCTTCCGCAGTCGGAAACCGAGATCCTGCGCGCGGCCGCACGGCTCTATCACGACCTCACGCAGATCCTGCGGCTGTGCGTCAGCGACCGCTTCAAGCCCGAGACCGCCGGCACCGATCTGCAGCGCGTGATGGCGCGGGCCGGCGACGCGCCGGATTTCTCCTCGCTGGAGGCGCGCGTGAAGGAGACGCAGAGCGAAGTGCGGCGCGTGTTCAGGGCGCTGCTGGAAGGGACGCCGCCTTCAACGAAGTGAGCGCTTCGCGGACGTCAGGCTCGAGACCCGCGCCGCCGGCGTCGAGATGGGCGAAGATCGCGCGCTTCATCCGCGGGTCCCAGAACTTCTTGATGTGCTCGGCAATCCCCGGCACGGCTTTGCCGAGGCCCTGGCTCTGGAAGAACTTGCCGATCTGGTTGGCCATGTAGATCAGGCGGTCAGGCGACATCGGCAGCCTCCGTGGCGTGGCGAGCGGCGATCCGGCCGCCATGCGTGAATATCTCGAATCCGTCCTGCCGGGCGATCGCGATCAGCGTGATGCCGGCGGCTTGCGCCGTACGCACTGCAAGCGCAGTCGGCGCGGACACCGCGACCATCACCGGTGCGCCGATCGCGGCGGCCTTCTGCACCATCTCGATCGAGACACGGCTCGTCAGCAGCACCATGCCCCCGTGCGTGTCGGCGCGGCTGCGCGCCAGCGCGCCGGCGAGCTTGTCCAGCGCATTGTGGCGGCCGATATCCTCGCGCAGCGCGACGATGTGGCCGGCAGGGGACCAGAACGCGGCGGCGTGAACCGCGCGGGTCTGCAGATTGATCGATTGCAGCGGCGCGATCGCCTGCATCGCCGCCATGATCTGCTCGGGTGTGAAGGTCTGGCCGTGCGGCACGACCGCTGCGGGGCGCACGGCCTCGGCTATGGACTCGATGCCGCAGATGCCGCACCCGGTGGGTCCCGCGACGTGGCGACGGCGCTCGCCGATGCGCGCGGCATCGTCCGATGCCAGCCACATCCTGAGTTCGATGCCGTCGTCGAGGCGTACCACTTCAAGCGACCGGATGTCGTCGACCGATCCCACGATGCCTTCGGCCAGGCTGAATCCGACGGCGAAGTCTTCGAGGTTCTGCGGCGTCGCCATCATGACGGCATAGGTGCCGCCGTTGTAGGTCAGCGCCAGCGGCGTCTCCTCCGGGATCAGCCGCGCGCCCTCCGACGCACCGCCGTCGCGCCATGACTTTCGGTGGATGGCCTGGACCGGGACATGCATGCGGCTACTCCGCGGCCTCGGCCGGCGCGATGCGGCGTGACTGCCGCGCCTGCGCATCATAGGCCTTCTGCCAGTCGGACGGCCCGTTCGAGGGCGAGACCTCGACCGCCGTGACCTTGTATTCGGGGCAGTTGGTCGCCCAGTCCGAATAGTCGGTCGTGATGACGTTGGCCTGCGTGTCCGGATGGTGGAAGGTGGTGTAGACGACGCCGGGCGCGACACGATCGGTGATCTCCGCCCGCAGCGTGGTCTCGCCGGCGCGGCTCCTCAGCCGCACCCAATCACCGTCGCGCACGCCGCGCTGCTCGGCATCGTGCGGGTGGATCTCGAGCCGGTCCTCGGCGTGCCAGACTACATTCTCCGTGCGCCGCGTCTGCGCGCCGACATTGTACTGGCTGAGAATGCGGCCCGTGGTGAGCAGCAGCGGATAGCGCGGGCCGGTGCGTTCGTCGGTGGCGACATATTCGGTGACGACGAACTTGCCCTTGCCGCGAACGAAGCCGTCGATATGCATCACGGGCGTTCCCTCCGGCGCCTTTTCATTGCAGGGCCATTGCACCGAGCCGAGCTCATCGAGCTTGGCATAGGAGACCCCGGCGAACGTCGGCGTCAGCGCCGCGATCTCGTCCATGATCTCGGATGGGTGGCTGTAGTTCATCTCGAAGCCCATCGCCTTGGCAAGGCCGATGGTGACCTGCCAGTCAGCCATGCCGTTCTTCGGCGTCATCACCTTGCGCACGCGCTGGATGCGGCGCTCGGCATTGGTGAAGGTGCCGTCCTTCTCGAGGAAGCTCGAGCCAGGCAGGAAGACATGGGCGTAGTTCGCGGCCTCGTTCAGGAAGAGGTCGTGGACGATGACGCATTCCATCGCCGACAGTGCAGCCACCACGTGCTTGGTGTTGGGATCGGACTGCAGAATGTCCTCGCCCTGCACGTAGATGCCCATGAACGTGCCTTCGACCGCGGCGTCGAACATGTTGGGAATGCGCAGGCCCGGCTCGGGGTTGAGCTTGACGTTCCAGACCGCCTCGAACTGGTCGCGCACGGCGTCACCGGAGATGTGGCGGTAGCCGGGCAACTCATGCGGGAACGAGCCCATGTCGCAGGAGCCCTGCACGTTGTTCTGCCCGCGTAGCGGGTTCACGCCGACGCCGGGACGGCCGATATTGCCCGTCACCATCGCAAGGTTCGCGATCGCGATCACGGTGGTCGAGCCCTGGCTGTGCTCGGTGACCCCTAGACCGTAATAGATCGCACCGTTGCCCCCGGTGGCATAGGTGCGCGCGGCTTCGCGCAGATCCTTCGGATCGACGCCGGTGAGGATGGCGGTGGCTTCCGGACTGTTCTTGGGCTGCGCGACGAAGGCCGCCCATTCCTCGAATTCGCTCCAGTCGCAACGCTCGCGCACGAAGGCTTCGTTGGCGAGGCCTTCCGTAACGATGACATGCGCCAGCGCGGTCATGACCGCGACATTGGTGCCGGGCATCAGAGGCAGGTGCAGCGCCTTGACATGCGGTGATTCCACCATCTCGGTGCGGCGCGGATCGATCACGATCAGCCTGGCGCCCTGCCGCAGCCGCTTTTTCAGGCGGGAGGCGAACACGGGATGAGCCGAGGCCGGATTGGCACCGATCACGAGGACGACGTCGGTGTCCTCGACCGAGTCGAAATCCTGCGTGCCGGCTGATGTGCCGAAGGTGGTGGCGAGGCCGTAGCCAGTCGGCGAATGGCAGACGCGGGCACAGGTGTCGACATTGTTGTTGCCGAAACCGGCCCGGATCAGCTTCTGCACCAGATAGGTCTCTTCGTTGGTGCAGCGGGAGGAGGTGATGCCGCCGATGGCGTCGCGGCCGTACTTTTTTTGTATGCCGCGCATCTTGGCGGCCGCGAACGTGAACGCCTCGTCCCAAGACACTTTGCGCCAGGGGTCCTCGATCCGTTCGCGGATCATCGGATTGAGGATGCGCTCCTTGTGGTTCGTGTAGCCCCAGGCGAAGCGGCCCTTGACGCAGGAATGGCCGCGGTTTGCCTTGCCGTCCTTGTACGGCACCATGCGCACGACTTCCTCGCCACGCATCTCGGCCTTGAAGGTGCATCCGACGCCGCAATAGGCGCAGGTGGTGACCACGGAGTGCTCGGGCTGGCCGATCTCGATCACGGACTTTTCGGTCAGCGTCGCGGTCGGGCAAGCCTGCACGCAGGCGCCGCACGAGACGCATTCGGAGCCGAGGAAGCTCTCGCTCATGCCCGGCGAGACGCGGCTGTCGAAGCCGCGGCCGGAGATCGTCAGCGCGAAGGTGCCTTGCACCTCCTCGCAGGCCCGGACGCAGCGCGAGCAGACGATGCACTTGGAGGGGTCATAGGTGAAATAGGGATTGGACTCGTCCTTCGGCATCCAGTGGTCGTTGTCGCAGCCGTGGCTTTTGGCGACAACGTGGTTCTCGCCCTCATAGCCGTAGCGCACGTCGCGCAGGCCGACCGCGCCCGCCATGTCCTGCAACTCGCAGTCGCCATTGGCGCCGCAGGTGAGGCAGTCGAGCGGATGGTCGGAGATGTAGAGCTCCATCACGCCCTTGCGCAACTTCTTCAGCCGCTCGCTCTGGGTGTGCACGACGAGGCCGGGCATGACGGGCGTGGTGCAGGAGGCCGGCGTGCCGGTGCGGCCCTCGATCTCGACGAGACAGAGGCGACAGGAGCCGTAGGCGTCGATCATGTCGGTCGCGCAGAGTTTCGGGATCTGGTGGCCCGCGTCCATCGCGGCCCGCATGATCGAGGTGCCCTCGGGCACCGTGACCTCGTTGCCGTCGATGGTCAGCGTCACCATCGTTTCCGACTTGGAGCGCGGTGTGCCGAAGTCGATTTCTTCGATCAGAGCCATCGTCGTTCTCCTATTCCGCGGCCTGAAGCGTGGTCGGCACCGGGATGAAGTCCTCCCGGAAGTGCTTCAACGCGCTGAGCACCGGATAGGGCGTGAAGCCGCCAAGCGCACAGAGCGAGCCGAACTTCATGGTGTTGCAGAGGTCTTCGACCAGCGCGATGTTTTCGCTGACGCGCTCGCCGTGGATGATCTTCTCGATGGTCTCGACGCCGCGGGTCGAGCCGATCCGGCAGGGCGTGCACTTGCCGCAGGACTCGACGGCGCAGAACTCCATGGCGAAGCGCGCTTGCTTGCGCATGTCGACGCCGTCGTCGAACACGACGATGCCGCCATGGCCGATCAGGCCGTCGCGCGCGGCGAAGGCCTCGTAGTCGAATGGCGTGTCGAACAGCGCGCGGGGGAAATAGGCACCTAACGGACCGCCGACCTGCACGGCGCGGACCGGCCGGCCCGTGAAGGTGCCGCCGCCGATGTCGTCGACGAGCTCGCCGAGCGTCACACCGAAGGCGGTTTCGAACAGGCCGCCGTAGCGGAGATTACCGGCCAGCTGGATCGGCATCGTGCCGCGGGAGCGGCCCATGCCATAATCGGCGTATGTCTTGGCGCCTTCGGCGAGGATGAAGGGGACGGCCGCGAACGACAGCACGTTGTTGATGACGGTCGGCTTGCCGAACAAGCCGTAATGGGCGGGCAGTGGCGGCTTTGCGCGCACGATGCCGCGGCGGCCTTCGAGGCTTTCCAGCAGCGAGGTCTCCTCGCCGCAGACATAGGCGCCGGCGCCGACGCGGACTTCGAGATCGAAGCTGTGGGTGGAACTGCTAATCTTGCTGCCGAGATAGCCGCCGCGCCTGGCGGCTACGATTGCGGCATTCATCGCTTCCACAGCGTGCGGGTATTCACTGCGGATATAGATATAGCCCTTGGTCGCGCCGACTGTGAGGCCGGCGATGGTCATACCCTCGATCACTACGAAGGGATCGCCTTCCATGATCATGCGGTCGGCGAAGGTGCCACTGTCTCCCTCGTCGGCGTTGCAGACGATGAATTTGCGGTCGGCCACGGCCTGAGCGACGGTCTTCCACTTGATGCCGGTCGGGAAGCCCGCGCCGCCACGACCGCGTAAGCCCGATGCGGCGACTTCGTCGAGGATCACATCGGAGCCGAGCGACAATGCGCGCTCCAACCCCCTATAGCCGCCATGGGCGCGATAGTCGTGGAGCGAGCGCGGGTCGATCGCGCCGCAGCGCGCGAAGGTGAGACGGGTCTGGCGCTTCAGCCAGGGGATCTCGTCGATTGCGCCCAGCCGCAACAGATGCGGCGTTTTGTTCGAGAGCGCGTCGAGCAGGGACGGCACATCGGCCTCCGTAACCGGGCCGAACGCAATCCGGCCCTGTGGCGTCGCCACCTCGACCAGCGGTTCCAGCCAGTACATCCCGCGCGAGCCGGTCCGGACGATCTCGATCGCCACGCCGCGTCTGGCCGCAGCCTGCTCCAGCGCCAGAGCAACTTCGTCGGCGCCGACGGCGATTGCACCGGCGTCACGCGAGACGAACAGACGCAAGCTCATAGCTGTGCCTCCGCGATCAACGCATCGAGGCGCTTCTGGTCGAGCCGGCCGATCAGCCGGCCATCGAGCATCGCGGACGGCGCGGTCGCGCACAGGCCGAGGCAGTAGATCGGCTCAAGCGTGACGCTGTCGTCGGCCGTGGTGCTGCCGAGCGTCACGCCGAGCTTTGCTTCGGCGCGCGCAGCCAGTGCATCGCCGCCCGCAGCCTGGCAGGCCTCCGCGCGGCAGAGCTTCAGCACGTGGCGGCCGGCCGGCTTGTGGCGGAAATCATGATAGAACGTGAAGACGCCGTGAACTTCTGCACGCGACAGGTTGAGCGCTTGCGCCACCTTGGGAATGGCCGCCTCCGGCACATAGCCGAACGCCTGCTGAAGCGCGTGCAAGATGACCAGCGTCGCGCCCTCTTGGTCGGCATGTGCGGCGATGATTTCAGCGCCGCGCGTCTCGTCCCAAGGTTCGTAAATCGCTGTCATTCTTCGTTCTCAACCTGAGCGTTTCCTCAGGCCAAACTAGTTGGAATCATTCGAAGATCAATAAAGCCGTCCCGTGCGGCGATTGCGAATTCCGATCGATTAGCAGGCGCAATCGCTCGATACGAATCGTCGATGAAGGTTGGGTCGGCCGCCGGTTTTTCGCGTGTTGGTGCGGGCTCGGCGTGCTAGTTTGCATGCCAGGTCAGAATTCGAGGGGACGCCCGCTTGATCGACAA
This sequence comes from Bradyrhizobium sp. SZCCT0148, assembly GCF_018129985.1. Classification (GTDB taxonomy): domain Bacteria; phylum Pseudomonadota; class Alphaproteobacteria; order Rhizobiales; family Xanthobacteraceae; genus Bradyrhizobium; species Bradyrhizobium japonicum_H. The sequence continues at coordinate 247,957 of NZ_JAFCKT010000004.1, read as the reverse complement.
GCTTGAATTACTGCTGGCGCTGGCGAAGGAGCGTCATTTCGGACGCGCGGCGGAGGTCTGCGGCGTGACGCAACCTACGATGTCGACCAGTCTCAAGCAGCTCGAGGAAATCCTCGGCGTGATGCTGGTCCAGCGCGGCTCGCGCTTCCAGGGGTTTACTCCGGAAGGCGAGCGCGCGCTCGACTGGGCGCGGCGGATCGTGGGCGATGCCCGGGCGATGCGCGACGAGATCAACGGGCTGAAGCATCAGCTCTCCGGCGAGATCCGCATCGCGGCGATCCCCACCGTGCTCGGCATGGTGGCCTCATTGACGACACCGTTTCGCGCCCGGCATCCCGAGGTGCGTTTCAGCATCCGGTCGACGACTTCATCGGAAGTGCTGGGGCTGCTGGAAAATCTCGAGGTCGATGCGGGGTTGACCTATATCGAGAACGAGCCGATCGGCAAGGTGCGCACCATTCCGCTCTACAATGAGAGCTATCGCCTCCTGACCGCGCCGGATGCGATGTTCGGCGACCGCGAGACGGTGACATGGAAGGAGGTCGGGCAGGTGCCGCTGTGCCTGCTGACGCCCGATATGCAGAACCGCCGCATCATCGATCGCGCCTTGCGCTCCGTCGGCGCGGAGGCGACGCCGACGCTGACCTCGAACTCGCTGCTGGTGCTGTTCACGCATGTGAAGACGGGGCGGTGGGCGAGCGTGATGCCGGCCAAGCTTGCAGAGACGCTCGGCCTGTCCGACACGGTACGCTCGATCCCGATTACCGATCCCGACGTCAATTACAGCATCGGCATGGTGATCCCGCAGCGCGATCCGATGACGCCGTTGATCGCGGCGCTGGTCAATGTCGCCCGCGAAGTCGCGCCGTCGCTGCAGCTCTAGGGGCTAAGCTGCAGCCGATATCTTGGACGCCTTGATCGCGTCGCGCGGCAGGGTCACGCGTACGACGGTGCCGACCTCGAGCCTGGAGCGCAGCCGCATCGAGCCGCCGTGGAGTTGCGCCAGAGAGCGGGCGATGGCGAGGCCCAGCCCGGAGCCGTGATACGTCTTGGTGAGCTGGCTCTCCACCTGCTCGAACGGGCGGCCGAGCCGCGCCAGCGAATGCGGCGCAATGCCGATGCCGGTGTCGGCGATCATCAGCACGATCCGGTCTTCGAGCTGCCGGCTGCGCACCACGATGCGTCCGCCGTCGGGCGTGAATTTCACCGCGTTGGAGAGCAGGTTGACGATGATCTGCTTCGTGGCGCGGCGGTCGGCGACGACGGAGATCGACGTTTCGATGTCGGCATCGAGCGTCAGGCGCTTGTCCTGGGCCCGGCCGGTAACGACCCGCAGGGATTCCGCGAGCGTCTTCGCAAGGTCGAGCTCTTCCATGTCGAGCTTCATGCGGCCGGCCTCGATCTTGGACATGTCGAGGATGTCGTTGATGACCTCGAGCAGATAGTGCCCGCTGGTCAGGATGTCCTGGCAGTATTCCTGGTACTTCTCGCTTCCCAGCTCGCCGAACATGCCCGAGCCCATGATCTCGGAGAAGCCGATGATGGCGTTGAGCGGCGTGCGAAGCTCGTGGCTCATATTGGCGAGGAATTTCGACTTGGTCTGGTTGGCTTCCTCGGCGCGGGTCTTCTCGCGCTGGTACTTCTCGGCGAGGTCGGCGAGCTCGATCGCCTGGCGCTCCAGCGCGGCTTGCGAACGCTTCAGGTCGATGACGGTGGCGCGCAGGCGCAGATCGTTGTCGACCAGCTTCTGCTCGTGCTCCTTGATGCGGGTGATGTCGGTGCCGACCGAGACGTAGCCGCCGTCCTTGGTGCGGCGCTCGCTGATGTGGAGCCAGCTGCCGTCGTCGAGCTGGGCCTCGAAGGTGCGCGCGCCGGGGGCCTGGGCAGCGGTCTCGTTGTGACGGGTGCGCACCTCCGGCATGCGGCCGACCTCCAGCACGGTCTCGTAGGAGGTGCCGGGAATGACGGCGCTGTCCGGCAGCTTGTGCAGGCGCTGGAAGTGCGAGTTGCAGAGTACGAGGCGGTCGCTGGCGTCCCACAGCACGAAGGCTTCCGGAATGGTCTCGATCGCGTCGCGCAGACGAAGATCGGCTTCCACCGTCCGCTCGGCGAGGCTCTTCTGCTCGGTGATGTCGACGGCGATCCCGATCAGGTGCACGCTGGAATCGGTCGCCCCGCGCGTCTTTTCGCAGCGGACGCGAAGCCAAATCCAGTGGCCGTCGACATGCTGCATGCGGAAGGTCTGGTCGATGTGGTCGATCTTCTCGGAAATGAGCTGGTCGGCGATCGCGAACAGGTCGATGTCGTCGGACTTCACCAGCGCGTTGACTTCGCCGAAGGTGAGGAGCTCGTGGCGGCCGTCGAGGCCCAGCATCGAGAACATCGACTGCGACCAGAAGATCCGGCCGCGCGACAGGTCCCAGTCCCACAGTCCGCAGCGGCCGCGGTTGAGCGCGGTATCGATCCGGCCGCGCACGGCGTCGTTGATGAGGTCGCCTTCGCGGGCGCGGGTGGACTGCCAGTGGAAGGCGAAGCCCAGGATCAGGACGACGAAGCCCGTGGTTGCCGACAGCGTCACCGAGAGCGCTGCGTCCGAGCCCCAGATCGGCTCGTTGCGCTCTTGGATCACGGTGACGAAGCCGGGCAGCGACTTGATCTGCCGCGAGGTCGCCATCGCGGCGTTGCCGCTCGGCAGCGTCATGTCGGAAACGTCGCCGTCGCGCGTCGGCGCCGCGAGCAATTGTGCCGTCGTGATGGCGTCCAGCAGGCGGTCGTTGCCTGAGGGGCTGCTGTCGACCGGGATACGGGCGAGGACGCGACGGTCGATGCCGGCCGAGGTGACGACGACGTGGCGGCCCGAGAGCGCGCCCCAGGACGGGATCATATCCGGCAGCAGCGTCGGCAGGCTCTCGATGTTCTTGAGCCGCTCCTGCCGTACGGAGGTGAGGCGGTCGATGCGTTCGGCGAGCAGATCGGCCAGCGCCGAGATGTCGTGCCGGATGACGAGCCGCTTCTGGCGGGTCTGATCGACGACCTGCACGAAGGCGCCCAGGCAGATCGTGATCAGAAAGGCGATGATGAGCGTCGGCACGGCGCGACGAAGCGCCGGCTCTGCGATCAAGAGCCGATGATAGGCAGGTTTCGCGATCGACTGCGCCAATCCTTTGATCGAATCGGATTGGACGCACGCGTTCGCGGCGTCTGCACGCGACATGCCTTCGGCCCCCTAAAAACCTGCTTGCAACTGAAGTTCGGAGGCAGCCCCACATCGCTTCCGAATCACAGCGATTTGAATCCAGATTTCGCGGGGTGTCGAGAGTCAATGAATCGTTAACGCGAAATTATTCTTATCCAATGCGCAGTTTGCGCAGCGCGTGTCCTCAATCGCACGGGCGCGAGGAGTCCGAAACGAGAACGTGTGGCTCCTCGCACGTTCCTCGTCGCATTTGCTTCGTCACGCGCGCGGTGGTTCGGCGTGGCTGATCACGCGCTTCACGTTGGGGAACGCGCGCCGCAGCGCTCGCTCGATGGCGTCGACATGCTCGTGCACCTTGATCACGCTCATCGACGGCGCGGCGCGGCAGTGGAAGTTGACGATCTCGCCGGCGTCGGTGTTGCGGACGCGCACATTGTGGATGTCGTGGATCTCGCCGCCGGCGGCATATTCGGTCAGTGCATCGGCGATGATCCGCACCCGCTCGGGCGTGGCGTCGACCCCGAATGGAAGTTCCGGTTCCAAGGGCTCAATATGGACGTCCACCTCGACGTCTTCGCCGAACTCCACCTTGATCTTGCGCTCGAGCGTGTTGGCGACATCGTGGGCGGCGTCGAGCTGCATTCCGGCGTCGACCTCGAGATCGATGCTGACGATCAGCTTGCCACCGAGATCGTGCACCGTGACGTGGTGGACGGCGAGGCCGGAGTTATGCGCGATCACCATGATGCGGTCACGCACGGTCTCGTTGTCGCGCGCAACGGGAACGGCGGTGAAACTGAGGTCGGTATCGCCGAATGCCTTCTCGACAGCGGCTTGCGCGTCGCGCTTGATGTCCTCGACGCGGTCGATCGGATAGGTCCGCGGCACCTTGGAGATGGTGTCGATGAACGTGGTCGCCCCGACCATGCGCACCCGCAGCCGCTCGATATCGATCACGCCGGCCACGCTCCGGATCGCGGCGGTGGCCTTTTCGTGCGCGCCCTCCGGGGCGCGGTCGACCAGTGTCTGCACGGTCGAGCCGGCCATGCGAAGGCCGAGCAGGGCGATCATCACGGCGACCGCCGCAGCCGCCGCGGCATCGCCCCACCAGAAGCCGAGGGCGGCGAGGATCAGTCCGATGATCACGGCGAAAGATCCCAGCACGTCGGAGGCGAAATGCAGCGCGTCGGCCGCGAGCGCCTGGCTCCGCGTCTCGCGCGCGGCCCGGTGCAGGGCGCGGGCGCGCCAGAGATTGACGACGATGTCGATCACCAGCACCACGAACGGCACGGCCGAAATGGTGGGCGGCGGGGTTCCCTCGCGCAGCCGGCTGTAGGCCTCGACCAGGATGCCGCCGGCGAGCACGTAGAGCAGGGCGGTAACGCCGAGCGCTGAGATGCTCTCCAGCTTTCCATGGCCGTAATGATGCTCGTCGTCCGCCGGCTTGTCCGAGACCCGCACCACCGCCCAGGTGATGATGGTCGCGATCAGGTCGACCGAGGAGTGCAGGGCCTCGGAGATCAGCGCGAGCGAGCCGATCGCGATGCCGACCGCGAACTTGGCCGCCGCCATGCCGCCGCTGGCGAAGATCGAAATCGCAGCGACTGAGGTTTTATTGTGCTGGGAGGTCATGGCGGGGATGTAGCAGCATAGGGCGGGACATCAAGTGACGATCCACAGGAGTAGTCGCGAGTGATTTGCAGAAACGTACTGTTGCGAATGCTTCCTAGTTGAATGCTCGCTTACGCCACTCACTCCGTCATGCCAGGGCTTGTCCTGCCTGCGCGGCCGAAGCCGCTTCGGCGCGGCGAAGCCCCGGGGCATTCACGTCCTTCGTATCGTGCGGCGAAGACGTGGCTGGCCGGGTCAAGCCCGGCCGTGACGAGCGGAGGGAGGACAATGCGCTTCTCGCTCCGCAACCGCCCCCTCACATCGTCACCACGATCTTCCCCAGATGCTTGTTCGCCTCCATGTGCTCGAACGCCTGGTCGATGTCGGCGAATGCGAACACCCGGTCGATCGGCAGCTGGAGCTTTCGCGATTCGACCGCGCCCCAGATGTCCTTTCTGACCTCCTCGAAGATCTCGCGGACCTCTTCGATGGTGCGGGTGCGGAAGGTGACGCCGACATAGTCGATGCGGCGCGCCGCATGCAGGTCGAAGTTGAAATCGGCATGGGTGCCGCCGAGCCTGCCGACATTGACGATGCGGCCCTTCACCTTGGTCGCGGCGAGGTTCTGGCTCGCGACCTTGCCCGAGACCTGGTCGACGATGAGGTCGACGCCTTCGCCGTTCGTTGCCTTCAGGACCTCGTCGACCCATTTGGGATTGGAGGAATCGACGGCGAGGTCGGCGCCGTACTCCTTCAGCCGGCCGCGGCGGGTGGCATCGGTCGAGGAGCCGATGACGAGCTTGGCGTCCTTGAGTCGTGCAATCTGCATCGCCATCAGGCCGACGCCGGAGCTCGCGCCCTGGATCAGCACGCTCTGGCCCGGCTGCACGCCGCCGACGGTGACGACGGCGTTGTGCATGGTCGCGAGCGCGACGGGGAGGGTGGCGGCTTCCTCGAAGTTCATGTTCGAGGGCGCGCGGAACAGCCGGCCGTGATCGGCGAGCGTGTATTCGGCAAAGGCAGCGCTTCCCGAGCCCATGACGCGGTCGCCGATCTTCACGCCCGTGGCGTCCGGCCCGAGTTCGGCGACCTCGCCGGCCCATTCCATGCCCAGCACGGTGCCGGCGCCGCCGGCCGCACCATGGGCGTGGCCCTTGCGCATGCCGGTGTCGGCGCGGTTGAGCCCGCAGGCGCGCACGCGAACCAGGACTTGCGTGCCCTTGGGTTTTGGTTGAGCGACGTCAGAGATTGCCGCGCCGTTGGGACCGTAGACGTAGGCTTTCATGGATTGCTCTCGCTTCTGACTATTCTGCGGCTTGTGCGTTCGGATGAACGATCATGCCTTCGAGCCGGCTGCGGATGATGGCTTCCGCCTCGCGCACGATGCGGGAGACGAGCTCGGCGCAGCTCGGGATGTCCTGGATCAGGCCCTGCACCTGACCGGCCGACCAGATGCCTTCGTCGGAATTGCCGGTGGCATAGACCATCTTGCCGCGGGCGCCCGCGACCAGCTCGCGGATGTCCTCGAACTTGGCGCCCTCCTTCTCCATGGCGACGACCTTGGTCGAGATTTCGTTCTTGGCGACGCGCGAGGTGTTGCGCATGGTGCGGAAGATCAGCTCGGTCTCGCGCTCGTCGTTGGCGACGATCTTCTCCTTGATGAGCTGATGGATCGGGCTCTCCTTGGTCGCCATGAAGCGCGTGCCCATGTTGATGCCCTCGGCGCCCAGCGCCAGCGCCGCTACGAGTCCGCGGGCGTCGGCAAACCCGCCCGAGGCGATCATCGGGATCTTGATCTTGTTGGCGGCGGCGGGGATCAGGATCAGGCCGGGCGTGTCGTCCTCGCCGGGATGGCCGGCGCATTCGAAGCCGTCGATCGAGATGGCGTCGACGCCCATGCGCTCGGCCGAGAGCGCGTGGCGGACGCTGGTGCATTTGTGCACGACCTTGACGCCGTGCTTCTTGAACTCGTCGACATGCTCCTGCGGCTTGTTGCCGGCAGTCTCGACCACGGTGATGCCGGCTTCGATGATGGCGGCGCGGTATTCGGCATAAGGCGGCGGCTTGATCGCGGGCAGGATGGTGAGGTTGACGCCGAACGGCTTGTCGGTGAGGTCGCGGCAGCGCGCGATCTCCTTGGTCAAATCCTCCGGCGTCGGCTGGGTCAGCGCGGTGATGAAGCCGAGCGCGCCGGCATTGGCGACGGCGGCGACCAGTTCGGCGCGGCCGACCCATTGCATGCCGCCTTGGACGATCGGGTGCTCGACGCCGACGAGTTTGGTGAACCGTGTCTGCAGCATGATGTGTCTCCCCCTGGGCGGCGCAGGCTTGTTATCGGTTGATGCGGGGAGGATGCCGCCGGGGGGGACAAAAGTCTATCAGCGGGACGTGCGGTGGGGACAGGGCGATCATGCAGGGAAGAGGAGGATTCCGTGGCGTGGACAATCCTGGCTCGTGTCCCGGACGCGCTGCAAGCTCGCAGCGTTGCGGCGCAGAGCCGGGAGCCATTCCCAGCGAGCGCTCCGAAAGATGGGCCCCGGCTCATCGCTGCGTCCGGGGGATGGACGCACAATCTGCTGATCAATCTCGATCCGACTTGCAAACAGCAGACACACCTTCGCATCCTCGCGGCGCATTCCGCCCGAGCCTTGCTTCGTTGCGCTGCCCTCATCAAGGACAAGGGCGCAGGGAAGGCCGGGCGCCGGCTGGCACCCGTAAGTCCATGCGCAAAAAGATGCACACGGGGTGGACCACAGGTGAGCCGAACGCCCGGCCTTCCCTGCGCGATGGTTTACGGCGTATTTCGTGCTCTCCTCGGGGAGCGTTGCACTATTGCCCCCGTCGCCTTGCGGATGACTGATGCGCGCACCGGTCGGCCGCCACACCACCACAGGACTTGACGCACAGACCCCGGGCGTCAGGACCACACGACTTGACCGTCCGCGCACGTCCTCGCTGGGAATCCGGGGGGTGGCGTGTGCTCGCCCCCGAAGCCATGCGAAGACGCTGTCGACGCCGGGTCGTATGCGCGAAGCGTGCCTTGCTCACGGTGTCCCGCCCTGCAATGCAGCTCGCGCCCGACGCCGTCGCGTCCATCGCACCCCGGCCCGCGGTTCGTGACGATCGCGATCCGCCCCTCGTCTCGGGCCAAGGTGACCTGCAACTACGCTAAATCAGAATTTCGGTAAAGTGGAATATTTTGACGGGTGGGACTTGACAGGCGGGGTCGCGGATTTGACGGGGTGTTTTGCCGGCGGACGTGGGGATCACGCCGGACGCGGCAAGTGCGCAAGGGCACTCCTGCATCAATGACGGTAGAGCTAATCCGCCGACAGCCGCACCATCCGCCGGCCGCCATTCATTTCCTTCAGGCGGTTGACGAAGTTTTCGGGACGCTGCCAGCGGTTGGGGACCTCGAGGCCCATGAACTCGGCGATGTCGCCGATGAAGCCGGTGCAGTTCATGGTCTCGGCGTTCCACACCGGCGAGTTCGCCTGAAGTTTCTTGATGTAAGCGAACACGCGCTTGGCGTCGGCCTCGTTGAGATAGACGCGGTAGCTCGCGGTCAGATATTCCGGATCGAGGTCGCCGTAGCTCGCACCGGTCTCCGCGGGAACGAAGGTAAGATGGCCGAGCACGTAGGCCAACGTGTCGCCGGCGGGCGTGAGGCCGGCGACTTCGACCGCCTTCTCGCTGGTCTTGCCGTACCAGACGAAGGCGTGGCCCCAGCTCGCGGCCGTGCGGGCGCGGAAGTCGACGTAGTAAGGACCCTTCTCCGCGCGAGCGACGGAGCGCCGTGTCGATTGCGGCGCCGGTCGCGAGGTTGTGTCGGTCGTGGCAAGCGCATTGGCGTCAGCAACGCGCTTGTTCACTTCTTGGGCCAACGCCGAGTGCGTCATACACGCGACCATGGCCGCGAGGGCAACCCCTGCAAGGATACCGGGTCTCGATCGATCAGGTTTGCTTGTCACGCGATGCCCCTCGACTGTCGGCCGCCTACGCTGGTTTTGCGCTACGTCTCAGTAGCGAGCGGCGACCGGGCCGGGCGCCTTGCCGATCGGGGCTTTTCCAACCGGGCTTTTGCCAATCGGCATCTTGCCAATCGGTGCCTGCTCGGCCGGATAAACGGGCACGGGTTGGCGACGCGGCAGATCCGCAGCGTTCGCAGCCGTCACCAGAGTAAGCGTGGCACCCAAAGCAATTACAATCTTCTTCACAGCGATACCCCTAGAAGGTTTGGTCGAAACACGGCCATGCCGTGCCCCCAGACACGCCTTGCAGAAGGGCGGCGGAATACGACCAAGTTGCGGCGCGCGCGGGACATGTTGGCGGCATTGATCGGGCGCGCGCAGATGTGATGTGTATGGATGTTTCGCAGTCACGCGGCTGCTGACGGCGCCGCAGCCGTTTGCGGGACGGGTGCGCCTCGCGCCGCCCGTCCCGCGAATGTCCGGGTGTCGCACCCTTCAGGCGAACAGCAGCCGGTCCTTGATCTTGTGTCCGACGGTGAAGTCGTCTTCGAACCACGCCTGTTCGCCTGGCCCCGGCGGCCGTGCCAGATGCAGCCTCTTGCCCTTGCTCCTGGCCTGCTTGACCGCGACCCGGAACGTGTAGTGGTCGAAGATGCTGAGCGCCTCGATCATGTAGGACACGGCGATGCGCCGGTCTTTGATGATCAGGAGATTTTCGCCGTTCTGGCGATCGGCCGGCTTGGAGAAATTGTATGATCCCAGATAGACCCGCGCCGTCGGTTTGTCGAAGTCGATCACGGTGAACTTGTGATGCATGCGCGTGCCGGTGCCGCCGGTCGGCTCCGACTTGAAGGGTTCCGGCACGTTGGCGCCGAGCTCGGCGGCGAACACCGGGGTGACGTTTCCGTTGGGGTCCTGGACGTCGATGCCGCCGACCTTCTTGTCGGATATGCCGTAGACGAAGATATTGCTGTCCTTGGTGAGGTCTTCGATCGCATCACGCACGGAGCCGCCCGTCTGGAATAGAAAGGCGAGGGAGTAGAGCAATGACGACGTCGTGCTCTTGAGGTCGGCCGCGATCTCGTCAAGCTTGGCGTTGGCGGCGATGTGCGGCGAGAACGCCACCTTCGCATCGATGCCGGGAAGGCCGAGATCCTGCCAGTCGGCGGAGGGCGTTGCGCCAAAGCCCGCGGCGCTGTTGCTCTCGGCGACGTAGCTGTCGAATGCTTCGAAGGCGAGATCGACAGGCTTCTGCCCGGTCACCTCCAGGGCGTTGTTGGCCTGCACGTAGAAGCCGCGCCAAGACAGGTTGGTCGAGCCGAACACCACCTTCTTCACGGTCGGCCCGTTCACCGCGATCGTCTTGTTGTGCTGCAGGTTGCCCATATGCTGGCGCAGCACGTTTTGCCGCCCGGCCGAGGCGACCAGGCGGCTCTCCGCAGCCGTTTCCGCGGAATCGCCGTCGCCGTGCGGGTCACTGTCGTCGATAATGATCTTGAGCGACGGTCCGAGCTGGACGAGGCGGTCGAGGATTTCAGGCAGATTGAAGTCGTAAGCGACGACGCGGACCTCGGCATGGTCGGCGATCGCCTCGTCGAGGGTCTGCAGGATCGCGCCGCGCGCCTCAAATCCCATCCAGGCCAGGGCGGACTGCGTGTCGGGATGCGTCGGCTTGAAGTCCAGCCCCTTTGCGGCTAGAGGCGCCACCAGCGTGTTGATCGGGCCATGCGCCAAGTAGCGGTCGACGAAGGCTTGCGACGATACGAAGCCGCGGGTGAAGGTGACATTGGCGATGCCGGGATAGGTCTCGCGCGCGAGCTGGATCGGCGCCTGCTGCGGCTCGCCCTTGCTTAGGGCGCCTTGCGCATCCATGAACATTGGCGTGACGCGATAGATAAAGTCGCCGACGAGTTCGGCGTTACGTGGGAAATGCACCCAACGGAATTTCTGGATCGGCGATTGCAGCGTCGAAAGCTTTTGGGGATTGACGTTGCCCGAGGCGTCGAGAAAACCAAGCCGGTTGTTCAGCGCAAAGAACGTGCTGCCGCCGGGCTCCTGATACTCGATCGCAAAGCCGACGAAATTCGCCGGCGGCTGGCCGGCCTTCCAGTTCATCGCGATCAGCGTCATGCCGTCGCCGCGATGCAGTTTCAGCGAAAACGGCGCATTGGCGTTGGTCCCAACGACCTGGAAGCCCGACGCGCCCGAGGGCGGATTCGACACGGCGGGCGATGTCACGCCCGGCGTGGGAACAGCGGGCCGCGTCGTGGCTGACAACTTGGTCGACGTGCCCGCCTTCTTCGCACTCTTGCCCGTGCCGGTCTTTTTCGTCTTGGACGCGCCGGTCTTGCTCTTTGCGGTTTTGCTTTTCTTTGCCTTGGCGGCTGTCTTGCTCGCCTTGGACTTGGCAGTCTTGGCCGATTTGGACTTCTTGACCGATCCAGACGTCTTGGCTGTCTTGGACTTCTTGACCGATCTGGATCTGGATTTGACCGCGGCCTTTTTCGTCTTGGCCTTTGCTTTGGCCCTTGATTTCGATGTCTTTGCTTCGGATTTGGTCTTCCTGGCAGACTGCGTGACTCTCCGGGCGGCCATGGACGCATCCTCCGAATATCAACATGGCCGGCCTCAGTGGGTCGGTGCCGGCGATGGAATGATGATCGAGTCGAAAAACCAGAAATCCAGATGCTCGCGCCAAGATTGTATCATGGGCCGAGTGAACCGAGAATAGCCGGCGGCTTCATCGTTGCGGCGCAGGGCAGCGTCACCCGATCCGGTTGAGGCTATTGCGGATCGTCGAGAAGATGCCGCCGATGTCCTTGCGCAAGGCATCGAGCGCGTTGAAATTGTCAAAGACGCGCGCGAGGCGGTCTTCGACCTCGCGCTTGCTTTGGGTCAGCGCGTCGACGCGTGAGGCGAGCGTGATGTCGCCGTTCGCCTCGATTTCGCCGACCGTTTTGGCGAGGAGATCGCGGGTGGTGCCGACCTCCACGATCAGGGCTTCGATGCCGAACACCGGCGCCTTCAGCGGGACGAGGTCGGCCTGCGATTTCGACAGCTCTGCCTTGAAGGCGTTCAGTGTCGCGAGGGTCTCCTGCAGGGCGCCGAGGCGCCGGCGCGACTGCAGGACGAACTCGTTCAGCGCGTTCTGGCGCTCAGTGAGAGTCTTGCCGTCGGCGTCCGTCTCGACATCGGCGAGCGACCGTTCGAGCTGGGCCTGGCGCTGGCCGAGCTCCTCGAAGTCGAGCCTGATAGCCTTCAGGATGTTGAAGCTGTCGTCGATGCGGGCGAGGCGCTGTTCGATCTCGATCTTGTTCTTCGACAACGTCTCGACGCGGGTGGCAAGCGTTGTCTCACCGCCGGTCTCGAGCTCGTCGATGGTCTTGGCCAGGCGGTCATGGCTGAGGCTGAGCTCGCTGATCAGGGCGTTGATGCCGGCGTCGCTCGACCGCAGGGGCACAAGCTCGGCGTGGGACTTGGCAAGGTCTTCCTTGTACTGGTTGAGGGTTGCAAACGTCTCCTGCACCGCGCTCACCCGACCCAGAAGCGCCGCCACGTCGCGCGCGATGTCCCTCTGCCGGTCGGCGAGGTTGTTCTTGCGGTCGTCGGTCTCGAGGTCGTGCAGGGAGCGTTCGAGCTGGTTCTGGCGGTCGCGGATTTCGGTGAAGACCGGCTCGACCGCGCGGCGCTGGTCGGCGACCTTGCCGACCATCTCACGCAATGCCTGTTGGCGGCGGCGGATTTCGGCGAGCTGGTCGTGCATGTCGGTGGACTGGTTGCGGCCCTGCTGGAGCAGTGCGCGCTGCTCGGTTTCGCCGAGCTTGTCGTGCAGCGCGGAGACCGCTTCCCTGGGATCGCTCTCGATCAGATGCTGGACGGTGGCGTCGAGATGGTTTTGCAGGGCGTGGGCGACGACGACGTCCTCGCGGGTTTTCTTGAGGCGGTCGCGCAACGTGTCGAGGCGGCGGTCCTGGCGCGACAACCGCCAAGTGGTTGCCCCAATCAGCGCCAGCGCAATCGTCCCGATGGCGCCGGTCGCGATGCGCTGCGGCAAGGGAAGCGCCGCGAACGAGCCGGGCAGGTGGGCAATGTCGTAACCAAATGCCTGCTGGGCGAGGAACGCGATGGCCGCCAGCAGGACGACCCAGGCAACCAGGAAAAACAGCCACATCGTGAAATTCCTCACGCCGGCGCACATTTTGGCCATGATTGCCAAGAGCGGAACCGAGCGCAAGGGGGAGCGGTGGCTTGGGGGTGGTGGGGGGCGGTGCGATCCACGGCTCGTTGCGTTGGCCGATGGGTGGAGCGGCGGGTAGGGAGCCGGGTTTTCCCGGCCACTCCCACACACGCGTGATGCCTCGCCATCACGGATCGAGCGGCGTTCGCAACCTGCATGTGTTGATGCGGGGGCCACGCGAAAAGCCGCCCCCGAAAGTCGCCCCGCTGGCTACGGCGTCGTGCGTGCGCTTATTTCCCGAGCAAGCTCGAGCGTATCTTGTCGGCGAACCAGACCACGAAGATCGCACCGAACGCGAGAGCAAAGTACAGAGCCGTCCACATCAGTGCATTCGATGCATTCGTCATGGCGTCCTCCCTGGCGTCAGAAATTGATTACCGGACAGGATAAAGGCGGACGTGCCGGCGCGATTTGCGCAGGATCAATTTTGCCGCGCTGCGGCAAGAATAAGTCGGGACCAAGCGACCCGTCCCGGATGCCGTCGCGCTCATCCGGGCCAGGGGGCGGCGGCTGCGGCTACAGCCGGAATTCATTGGTGAGTTCGCCGGTGCCGTCGTTGGCCACCGTCACCGTGTTGACGGGGTCCTTCATCACGCCGACGCCCACCGAGGTGTCGACGGCGATGAGGTCGCCCGCGCGCAAGGTCATACGAGCGCGACGATCTTGCTGGGCACGCAGGGGGCGAGCAGCTCGACCTCCGACAGCGCCAGCGTCTTGCCGGTCGCGGCATTGCGGCCGAACATCTCGCCCTCGTGCAAGCTGATGCCCGACGAGGTCAGCGTTCCGAAGCCGGTCGCGCCATTGTTTCGGAAGCGCAGCCATTGCGTCGTCTCGACCGCCATCACGCTACCGCCAGTGCGCGGGGATCGCCGGGCGTGGAGACACCGTCATAGAGGCCGGCGATGCGGGCGCGCTGGGTCACCATCGCCAGCACGGAGTCCAGTGCGGGCGTGGCGATGCCGGTGAGGCGGCCCATCTCCTGCACCACGGTGACGAGCGGGTCGATCTCCATCGGGCGGCCACGCTCGAGATCCTGCAGCATCGAGGTCTTGTGGGCGCCGACCTTGCGGGCGCCCTCGATGCGGCGCTCGACGTCGACGCGGAATTTGACGCCGAAGGTTTCGGCGATCGCTTGCGTCTCCACCATGATCGCGCGCGACAGCGCACGCGTGGACGGATCGGTGCAGATCACGTCCAGCGTCGCATGGGTCAGCGCGCTGATCGGGTTGAAGCAGACATTGCCCCAGAGCTTGAGCCAGATCTCGTCGCGGATGCGGTCGAGCACCGGCGCCTTCAGCCCGGCCGCGACGAACAGGTCGGCAAGGCGCTGCACGTCGGCGGTCATCTCGCCGGAGGGCTCGCCGAGCGGGAAGCTGTTGCCGTAGACGTGGCGGATCACGCCGGGCGCCTCGATCTCGGTCGCGGGATAGACGATGCAGCCGATGGCGCGCGCGGCGCCGATCTCGCGCCATTGCCGCCCGCCGGGGTCGATGCTCTCCAGCGTCGAATTCTCGTATTGGCCGCCGTGCTTGTAGAAGTACCAATAGGGGATGCCGTTGACGGCGGTGACGATGCGGGTGTCGGGCCCGAGCAGCGGCTGCATCCTTTCGATCACGCCGGTGATCGAATGCGCCTTCAGCGTGATGATGATGAAGTCCTGCACGCCGAGCTCGGCGGGATCGTCGGTGCAGCGCGGATGCACGGTGTGCGTCTCCTCGCCGGCGAGCAGCGTCAGGCCGCGCTCGCGCATGGCGGCAAGATGCGCGCCGCGCGCGATGAGGCTGACATCGGCGCCGGCGCGCGCTAGCTGAACCCCGAGATATCCGCCGATCGCGCCGGCGCCGTAGATGCAGATCTTCATGGAATCCTCACGGGACCGGAATTTTGGGACGAAAGGTCCGGTCCGGCTCGGAAGGATCCGAGCCGGGGCCGGCAGTCCCGGGGGATGTTGGTTGGGTTTAGGCGGCGGCCTGCGGCTTGCCGTTGAGGGCCTCGTCCACGGCAGCGGCGATGTCGCGCATGCTGATGACGGAGACGAGGCTGTAATCGTCGATGACAGGCAGATGGCGGATGTGATGCCGGTTCATCAGATGGCGGACCTGCTCGATCGTGTCGCTGGATCTGCAGGAGACGAGCTGCTGCACCGAGACCAGCTGCGAGACCTTGACGTTGACGGCGTTCGCACCGTGCTCGGCAACGGCGCGCACCACGTCGCGCTCGGTGAACATTCCGACGGCTGTATTACCCTCGGAGCGGACCACGTCCTTGACCACGAGAGCGCTGATGTTGTTGGCGCGCATGAGCTTGGCGGCGATACCCACCGTTTCGTTCATCCGCACCGTGACGACGCGCGGCGTCTTCTTGCGCAGAATGTCTCCGACCAGCATTGCAACCTCCCTGGGTGAATGTTGAGGCAAGTGTGGTATACATAATGCCAACCGTCAAGCGCTGGTTTGGGTGATCCGAAAAATCTTGCGACAGCCATCCTGACGTTTGCCGAGCGTGAGGAAGCGAAGAACCTAATGAAAAAGGGGCGCATCGCTGCGCCCCTTTTGACCGATGCGATGCTGTGTGATCGCTACGCCGTCTCGGTCTCGGCGGTCGTCGTTGCGGTATGCGCGCTCTCGGCTTCCTTGCCGAGGATGAAGGAGCGGCGCAGCGGCTTGATCACGAACAACGCCATCAGCGCCGCCGTCGCGTTCAGCGCCACGGCCACCACGAACACGGCCTTCCAGCCATAGGCGGTCGAGATCACGCTGGCGAGCGGCACCAGCAACGAGGCGGTGCCCTTCGCGGTGTAGAGCATGCCGTTGTTGGTGGTCGCGAATGCCGAGCCGAAGGTGTCGCCGCAGGTCGCCGGGAACAGCGAGTAGATCTCGCCGAACACGCCGAAATACACCGCGGTCGCGAGCACGAAGACGACCGGGACATGACCGTAGGCCGACAGCGTCAACAGCATGAGAGCTGCGGTGCCGAAGGCGATGAACATGGTATTCTCGCGGCCGATCGTGTCGGACACGAAGCCGAAGAACGGACGACCGAAGCCGTCGAAGATGCGGTCGAGCGAGATCGCGAACGTCAACGCCGCCATCTGGAAGCCCGCGAGCGTCACCGGCGTGTCGGCGATCTTGAAGTCGTGCGCGATCGGCGCGATCTGCGCCGCGGTCATCAGACCGCCGGATGCGACCATGACGAAGACGAGGTACATCAACCAGAAAATAGGGGCGCGCAGCACCTGCGGCGGCGTGAAGTCGATCTTGGTCTGCGGCAGATTGAGCTGCTTCTTCTTCGGCGGGATCGAGATTCGCGGCGGCTGGATGAAGAAGGCGAGAATGAACACGATCACGCCCTGGCCGATGCCGAAGGTGAGGAAGGCGTGCTGGTAGCCGCTCGATGCGATCATGTTGGCGATCGGCACCACCGTGATTGCGGCGCCGGCGCCGAAGCCGGCGGCGGTTGCGCCAGCGGCGAGGCCGCGGCGATCGGGAAACCATTTGAGCGCGTTGCCGACGCAGGTGCCGTACACCGCGCCCGCACCGATGCCGCCGATGACGGCCGCCGTGTAGAGCAGGGGAAGGCTGTCGGCGTAGGAATTGAGAATCCACGACAGCGCGATCATCACGCCGCCGAACATGATGACGATACGCGGGCCGTACTTGTCGACAAACCAGGCCTCGACCGGCACCAGCCAGGTCTCGGTGACGACGAAGATGGTGAAGGCGAGCTGGATCGCGGCGCGGCCCCAATGGTGGGCGTGATCGATCGGATCGACGAACAGCGTCCAGCCATATTGCAGGTTGGCGATCATCGCCATGCAGACGATGCCCATGGCGAGCTGGAGCCAGCGGAAACCTGTGCGAAGAGGCGCGGCCGTGACGGCGCCATCCGTGCTGGAAATCATCAAGAACCTCCCAACGCGCTGATTGATTGCGACGTGGGATTGCAAGATGACCCAGTGTCGCAAATGTTGTGTCTTATCGTCGCAAACGCTGCGCTCAGGTTGGTATACGATATTCCAGAAATCAAGCCCTAACTGCGGCGGATTGTCACAATTCTCTGCAGTTCCATATCCCGGGGACCGGCCGTGAGCAGCCAAACGAAGACGCCCGGCCGCGAGGCCGGGCGTCTGTTCGGACGAGCTATTTTGAGTGTGTCAGGCGACGGTCGATTTGGCGACCACGACCTTGCGCCAGGGCTTGAGCACCGCGATCGCCAGCAGCGAAGCCAGGATGTTGGCGCCGGCCGCGATGATGAACACGCTGTCCCACGTCCCCGACGATTGCTGCATGTAGTTGGCGATCGGCACCAGCAGTGCAGCGGTGCCCTTCGCAGTGTAGAGCAGGCCGGCATTGGTGGTCGCGAACTTGGCGCCGAACGTGTCGGTGCAGGTCGAGGGGAACAGCGAGTAGATCTCGCCCCAGGCGAAGAACACGAAGCCCGAGAGCAGCACGAACCAGATCGGATCGTGGCCCCAGAGGTAGAGCATCCAGATGCCAAAGCCTTCCATGCCGAAGGCGATGAACATCGTGTTCTCGCGGCCGATCATGTCGGAGATCCAGCCGAAGAACGGACGCGTCAGGCCGTTGAGCACGCGGTCGATCGTGGCCGCGAACGTCACCGCCGTCATCGTCACCGCCATTAGCGTGACCGGCACGTTGTCGACCTTCCAGTCGGCCGCGATGGGCTTCAGGTTCGCCGTCACCATCAGGCCGCCGGCGCCGACGATCACGAACATGAAGTACATCAGCCAGAAGATCGGCTGACGCAGCACTTCGGTCGGCTGGTAGTTGCGCCGGGTCTGCAGCAGATTGGCGTTCGCCACCACGTTCGGCACCTGGCCCGCTTTCGGCGCGAGCAGGAAGAAGGCGAGGATGCAGATGATGATGCCCTGTCCGAGGCCGAAATAGAGGAAGGTGGTCTGGAATCCACTGTCCTTGATCATGGCCTGGATCGGCGCGACGGTCAGCGCGGAGCCAGCACCGAAGCCCGCGGCCGTGATGCCCGCGGCAAGACCGCGCTTGTCGGGAAACCATTTCAGCGCGTTGCCGACGCAGGTGCCGTAGACGCCGCCGGCGCCGATGCCGGCGACGATCATGCCGAGATAATAGCCGTTGAGCGTGGTGGCCTGTGCGTTGATCGCCCAGCCGACGGCGCAGAGCACCCCGCCGACCAGCACGACGATGCGCGGACCGTATTTGTCGACGAACCATCCTTCGATCGGGACCAGCCAGGTCTCGAACAGGACGAACAGGGTGAAGGCCCATTGGATCGACGCGCGATCCCAGCCGAATTTCTTCTGGATGTCGGGGACGAAGAACGTCCAGCCGTATTGATAGTTCGCGATCATCACCATTGCGGCGACGCCGACCGCCAACTGCGCCCAGCGATAGGCATCGCTCACGCGCGCAGCACCAGGGGCCGCCGTTGACTGCACCATGTCCGTCATGAATTCCTCCCGAAGGCGCCGATCATTTTTATGCGTGCGCTGGCGGCATCTTGGTATTCATTATGCCAAGATTCAACCGAGGGACTTGAGGGTGCGGCGAAATATCGCGGGGCCCCTCCATACACTTTGGACAGCCATTTTTAAAGCCCCAATCACTGCCTGAGGGTAGCTGTCTACAAGGATCGCGTAAACGCAACGCCTTGATTCCGTGAGATGTCTTGGGCGGGTCGCGACGCCACGAGCGGCTGTCAGCAACCCGCGCATTGGCCAATTGTCACGCCGCACGCGGTCCGCGCACGCCGGCACACAGCCCATCCAGTGAATGCATCATGACTGGAATTTCTTATTCCAGAAGTCTGGGGTGCGGCGGATTTGACGCAGCCATCGGCGCGATGACGCCGGGCGTGCGCCTCACGCCATCGACGTGCGCAGCCGGCTGTAGCCGTCCTGGATCGCGGACCAGAACAGGGCGACCAGGCCGAGGGCCATGATCGTGCTGACAAGGCCGTTGGAGAAGAACACGCCGAGCGATCCCTGCGATCCCAGCAGCGATTGGCGGAAGGCTTCCTCCGCCTTGTCGCCGAGCACGATTGCGAGCACCAGCGGCGCGAGCGGGTAATTGCACTTCTTCAGGAGATAGCCGAGCACGCCGAACACCAGCATCAGCATCACGTCGAAAGTGCTGTTGTGCACCGAATAGGCGCCGATTGCGCAGAGCACCAGGATAAGCGGCGCAATGATGCTGAAGGGCACGCGCAGGATCGCGGCGAAGATCGGCACGCAGGTGAGCACGACGATCAGGCCCGCGAGATTGCCGAGATACATCGACGCGATCAGGCCCCAGACGAACTCCTTCTGCTCGACGAACAGCATCGGGCCGGGCTGCAGGCCCCAGATCAACAAGCCGCCTAGCAGCACGGCGGCCGTCGGCGAACCTGGCACCCCGAGCGACAGCATCGGCAGCAGTGCCGCGGTGCCCGCGGCATGCGCCGCCGTCTCCGGCGCGATCACGCCCTCGATCTCGCCCTTGCCGAAATTGTTGCCGCGTCGCGACAGGCGCTTGGCGATGCCGTAGCTCATGAAGGATGCGGGCGTTGCGCCGGCGGGCGTGACCCCCATCCAGCAGCCGATCAGGCAGGAGCGCAGCGAGGTCATCCAGTAGGCGGGCAACTCCCGCCAGGTCTGAAGCACGACCCGCAGGTTGATGCTCGCGTTGCCGCCGCGGAAGGCCAGCCCTTCTTCCATGGTCAGCAGGATCTCGCCGATCCCGAACAGGCCGATCACGGCAATCAGGAAGTCGAACCCGTTGAGCAACTCCGTGACGCCGAAGGTCAGCCGCAATTGTCCCGTGATCGAATCCAGCCCGACGGCCGCGAGTGCGAAGCCCATCATCATCGCCGCGATGGTCTTGAAAGGCGGCTCCTTGCTCAGGCCGACGAAGCTGCAGAACGCCAGGAAGTACACCGCGAACTTTTCAGCCGGACCAAATCGCAGCGCGAATCCCGCGACAAGCGGCGCGACGAGCGTGATCATGATGACGGCAAACAGCGCGCCGACGAAGGAGGATGTGAAGGCGGCGGTCAGGGCTTCGCCGGGCTTGCCTTGTTGCGCCATCGGATAGCCGTCGAAGGTGGTCGCCACGGACCAGGGCTCGCCAGGGATGTTGAACAGGATCGAGGTGATGGCACCGCCGAACAAAGCGCCCCAATAGATGCAGGACA
Organism: Bradyrhizobium sp. SZCCT0148; assembly: GCF_018129985.1. GTDB lineage: Bacteria > Pseudomonadota > Alphaproteobacteria > Rhizobiales > Xanthobacteraceae > Bradyrhizobium > Bradyrhizobium japonicum_H. The sequence goes on along the minus strand of NZ_JAFCKT010000004.1, from coordinate 227,775 downwards.
GCATGATGATCGCGGATGTCGGCGGCATGCTGAAGGTCAGCGGAAGCAGGATCGCCACGCCGTTGGCACCGCCTAAGCCAGGCAGCACGCCGATGATGACCCCGAGCGTAATGCCGACGATCATCAGCATGATGTTGTAGGGCTGCAGGGCGACCGCAAAGCCGTGAAACAGATTGGCCAACTCTTCCATACGATACGTCCTGAAGCAGGAATGATAAGGGGACGGCGCCTACAAGCCGAGCCATTCTTCGAACGGGCCCTTGGGAAGCGGGACCAGGAACCAGCGCTCGAACACGAGATAGGTCACCACCGGCATGCCGACCGCGACCGCGATGGTCGTCAGCCAGCGATAGCCGCCGAGCCAGCGCATGAACCAGGCGATGAACACCGTCGAGGCCACGTAGAGGCCGACGAACGGCATCGAGGCAACATAGATCGCGGTGGGCACGAGGACGCTCATCACCTGGCGAAGCTGTCCCCAGTCCGCGAAGACCCGGCCATCGTCGTCGCGTTGCGCGTTCCAGAGGTTGATGGCGCTCGCGCCGACGATGGCGGCACCGACATAGAAGGGGAAGAAGCCGGCGCGCGGGCCCTCCGCGCCCCAGTTGATGCCGGCCTTTACGCTGCCGAAGATCACGACCAGTCCAAAGGCGCCGATCAGCAGCGCCATGCCGAATTCGAGCGTCTTGTGCGCCGGGCCAGATTCGGAGCCGGATCGTTCTGTCATCGGGGTCTCCAGGTGGAATCGCGGTCGTTTGCGGTCGCGGCCAAGGCGAGGACCGCTATCGTCCTTGGCCGTCGTCGGCGTCGGGGATCAATTCGCCGTTGCGATGAAGCCGGCTTCCTTCATCAAGCCCTCGTGGCGCTTTTCCTCCGCCTCGATCCACTTGGCATAGTCGGCCCCGGCCAGGAAGGTCGTGTTGAAGGCGCCGCTCTTCATGAAGTCCTGCCATTCAGGCGTGGCACGGACCTTCTTGAACAGCTCGACATAATATTCGACCTGATCCTTCGTGGCCTTGGGCGACATAAAGATGCCGCGCAGCATGAGATATTCCATCGCGAGGCCCTGCGACGCGCAGGTCGGGATATCCTTCCACGCCTTGCCGTCGGCGATCGGTTCGTCATAGGCCATCGGCTGGGTGTCGAAGACGCAGAGCGGGCGGAGTTTGCCGCCACGCCATTGCGCGACGGCCTCGATCGGATTGTTGACGGTTGAATCGACGTGATTGCCGACGAGCTGAACGGCGACCTCGCCGCCGCCCTTGTAGGGAATGTAGGTGAACTTCGCATCGGTCGCCTTCTCGATGCCGACCGTAATGATCTGGTCTTCCTGCTTCGAGCCGGTACCGCCCATCTTGAATGAGCCGCTCGGAGCTTTCTTCGCGGCGTCGACGTAGTCCTTGACGCTATTGTACGGTTTCTCGGCGTTCACCCAGAGCACGAATTCGTCGAGCGCCAGCATCGCTACCGGGCTCAAGTCTTTCCAGTTGAACGGAATGCCCGTTGCGAGCGGCGTCGTGAACAGGTTCGAGAGCGTGATGATGATCTTGTGAGGATTGCCCGCCGATGTCTTCAGGTCGAGGAAGCCTTCGCCGCCCGCGCCGCCGGCCTTGTTGATGACGACCATCGGCTGCTTCATGAGATTGTGCTTGGTGACGATGCCCTGGATGGTGCGGGCCATCTGATCGGCGCCGCCGCCGGTGCCAGCGGGCACGATGAACTCGACCGGACGGACGGGCTCCCAGGCCGCACGGCTGGCGGCGCTGTTGGCGCACGACATCACGATTGCCGCCAGCGCGACATTCAGAACGAATGGCTTCATCTTGCTTCTCTCCCTGTCGAATCCATGACGCCGCCGCTCTTTGTCGGCTGGTGTCAGCCCATCCCGGTTCACATGCGTGGGGTCACCTTTTGCGGTCGATCTCCCATCGTAGTCCGCGCCTTGCACCTTCGGTTGTGCAATCGTTCCGTTGCAGATGGTATGCGAGATGCCAGCCGCCGAACAATTGGTCAGCGGGATACGCCGACGGACGAATCGTCGCAGTTGCGTCGCGAGCGAGACGAGGATTCTGAAGAAGTGCAGGCGCGAAAAGAAAAGGCCCCGACGAGCGGGGCCATTTGATCAAACTCTGTCATACGTTCTGTCAGCAATTTGCCGACCGGTGCGCCGTTTCCCGCGCGGGTAAAGACTTCTTACAAGCCGAAACGCGGCAGGTCGCCATTGTGATTCGAGATCTCGGCGCTCGCCATCAGGAAACGATCGACAGCGGCCATGAAGCGCGCGAACAGCGAGGCGGAGGGGGCGAGAGCGATGGTGGCGGTCTTGGACATCTGAATTCCCTTTCTCAAGACAGTCAGTAGTGCTGTCTCATCTCGAAGGGCAATCTACGTATACCAGATGCCAGTGTCCATGCATGCCATCGCATGGCAGCATGCGCGCTGCCGCATTGCAGCATAATGAGCCGCTAAAAGGGCCGTATCGGGCTTAAAGTTGCTAACAGGACGCTGAAACCGCTACGGCTGCGAAAATGCCTCAGACAACGTCTCGGGAAAGCATCGAAACAGATGTGCTTCGTCACGTGCGGGCAGGCAGATTCTGACGCGGTGCAGCAAAACCAGCCTTGGCAGGCCAGACCAAAGCCGTTAGTGGTTCGCCCCCTTTCCAGTCAATGATCAGAGTGGTTCATGTCGAGCGCCTCGCCCGCCGTCTCGATCGGCATCGATTTCGGGACGAGCAACACCGTCGTCGCAATTGCTGCGGACGATCGCCGGGTCGAGGCCATCCGCTTCGACCACGGCGGACAGCGCCACAGCGTCTACGTGTCAGCTCTGTGTTTCTGGGAGGACCGGCCGGGCGCCGGCGCCCAGGCCGAGGGCGGCCCCTGGGCGATCGAGACATTCCTCGAAGGACGCCACGTCTACCGCTTCCTGCAATCGTTCAAGACCTTTGCCGCGAGTTCCAGCTTCCAGACCACGCAAGTGTTCCGGCAGCGGTTCAAGTTCGAGGATATCCTGGCGGCATTCCTGCGGACATTGGCGCGCCATGGCGGCGAGAAGTTCGGTTTCGAGACATCCAACATTACGGTCGGCCGCCCGGTGCGCTTTGCCGGCGGCAATCCCGACGAGGCGCTGGCGATGCAGCGCTACCGCGCCGCGTTCGAGCGGCTGGGCGCCGGCCACGCGCGCTATGTCTACGAGCCCGTCGGCGCGGCGTTCTCCTTTGCCCGCCGGCTGGAGCGTGATGCCACCGTGCTGGTTGCGGATTTCGGCGGGGGCACCAGCGATTTCTCGGTGATGCGCTTCTCGCGGTCAGGCGGAGCCCTCCGCGCCGATCCGCTCGGACACGCCGGCATCGGCATCGCCGGCGACACGTTCGACTATCGCATCGTCGACCACGTCGTCTCGCCGAGACTCGGCAAGGGCTCCAGCTTCCGCTCGTTCGACAAGGTGCTGCCGATCCCCAGCGGCCACTACACCAACCTCGCGCGCTGGCATCAACTGGCGATGATGAAGAGCAACGGCGATCTGCGCGAGCTCAGGGAGCTCGCGCGCACCGCCTTGAAGCCGAAGCTGCTCGAGGACTTCATCACCATCGTCGATTTCGACCTCGGCTTTTCGCTGTACCGCGCGGTGTCTGATGCCAAGGTCGCACTGTCGGCGCAAGACAAGGTGGATTTTCGCTTCAAGGGCGGTGGTGTCGATATCGGCTCGGCCATCACGCGGAAGAGTTTCGAAGCCTGGATTGCCGACGACATCGCCCGCTTGGGAGCCACCGTCGACAAGGTGCTGGCCGAGGCCGGCGTCACTGCGCGCGAGATCGAAAAGGTGTTCCTGACCGGCGGCACGTCCTTCGTGCCGGCCGTCCGAAAGCTGTTCGCCGAGCGGTTCGGCAACGAACGGCTGATGTCGGGCGACCAGTTCGAGTCGATCGCCTATGGCCTCGCGCTGATCGGACACAGTCCCGACCCGGACCGCTGGACGGCCAGCGGCGGGATCGCGCCGAAGGCGGGCGTGTAGGGCCTTTCGCGCGATCTGAGTGCGCGCCTCGTCCTTCGAGACGACCGCTTCGCGGTCTCCTCAGGATCAGGCTAAGCGGCATCGGCGCTCGTTGAAACTGGTGCCGCGCACTCGGTCCTCATCCTGAACGCCCGCCAACGGCGGGCGTCTCGAAGGATGGCCACAAACATGGTGCCCGCCCGATCCGCACGCTACTGATTGATCTCGGGCTCGACCAGTTTCGCCAGATTGCGCAGGGATTCCTGCCAGCCGAGATAGCAGGCCTCCGGCGGAATCACGTCGGGGATGCCGGCCTGCGTGATGTCCACTTCGGTGCCGACCGAAACCTTCTTGAGGATCACGGCGACCTCGATCTCACCGGGCAGGTTGGGATCGTCGAACCTGTCGGTGTAGCGCAGGCGTTCGCCGGGAACGAGCTCGAGATATTCACCACCGAACGAATGGCTGTTGCCTGTGGTGAAGTTCCGGAACGACATCTTGAATGTGCCGCCGACCTTGGGCTCAAACTGATGCACGGTGCAGGTGAAGCCGTTCGGCGGCAGCCATTTCGCCATCGCATCGGCCTCCAGGAAGGCGCGATAGACTTTTTGCGGGCTGGTGGCGAGAACGCGGTGCAAACGGATCGTGCTGGGCATGGTTGTTATCCTCAGTAATTGATGGGCCCAATGGTATCTCAAGATTGGCGTCTCAAGATTGGCGTCTGGGGCCCCTTCATGTCACGAGGACGACCGCGGAGCCGCCGATCCGACAGGCGTCCTGGATTTTTTTGGGGGGGCGTCCGGCCGGTTCTAGCTGGCCGCGACATCCTGCGGCGTCATCGTGAATGACAGCCTGAAGCGGCCAACCAGGATATCCTCGCGAGCGCCGGCTGCGCGAAGTGATGACGGCGAGAACTGACCGGCGGTCATGTTCTCGACCACATCCGCATCGTAACCCGACAGCAGCACAATCCAGTCGGCGGCGCCGTCCTTGCCGCGGATCTGCTGCTCCGTCGTGGGCGCGCTCGTGCGAGGCGTGTCGGTGAGGAGGAGATGGCCGCCTGTCAGCCCAGGCTGCTGCGCCAATGCGCCGAGCGTTTCCGAAAGGCGCGACTGCAACTCCGCATCCCGTCCGGCTTCCGGTGACAACCTGATGGTCGCGAGCGAGCTCGCAACGCCGCCGCCGAAGCTCGCCGCCACCCGGCACTGGCTGCGGACCATGCCGAGATGATGCGGCATCATCTTGGTCGACCATGGCGTCGGCGCGTTTAGCCGGTCGAGATATCCAGTCGAGGTGAGGACCTCGTACTTTTCGAGTTCGTAGAGCACGAAGAAGCCTTCCGCGTCCGTCGTGCTGGTCCAGCGCGAGCCGCGCCGGAAGCCTAAAATGCTCATCCGCTCCGGAAAGTGCTCATGCGAGTGCCAGTCGCCGAACTCCGCGCGCTGGTCGGGACGGATACTCCACCACATTGCGACGGCAGCCTTGCCCAATAGTGACATCGTGACCTCATTCCGGCTGCAAGATCAGCCCCAGCATTCAGCCCATCAACAAGAGCCACAATTCCGCTGCCGTTCCTCGTTCAATTCCGGCGTGAAAGAGAGGGCTCCGTTGCGCAGGGCATTTTGGACTTTTGCCACCATTCTCTGCTGTCTTGCTTCGTCTGCCAAGGCTGCGGGCATTCAACTGCTCCAATCCGATCCGGCGCTGTCAGGCGCGATCTGGTATCCATGCGCGGCCGAGCCGACGCATGTGGCGCTGGGCAATCTTTCAGTCGGCGCCGATTTCGATTTGAAAGGCGTGAAGGATTGCCCCGTCATGGGTGCGAGGCTGCCGCTCGTGATCTACTCGCACGGTAGGGGTGGGTTCTTCGGCCAGCAGCACGATACCGCCGGGGCACTGGCCGATGCCGGCTTCGTCGTCGCCGCCATCAATCATCCCGGTGACACCGCCAACGACTCCTCGCGGCGCAACACCTTGTCCGTGTGGCAATCGCGCCCGGCAGATATCGTGCGCCTGCTCGATTTCATGCTGAAGGAGTGGAAGGATCGTGCAGTGATCGATCCCGCCAAAGTTGGCTTCGCCGGCTTCTCGCTGGGCGGTGCTACCGGCTTCGTGCTGATGGGGATCAGGCCGGATTTTGCGCGGATCGCGGGCCTCTGCAAGGAGACCACCGGCGCCTGCGCTGAGTTGCACAATGGTGTGACGCCGCCAGAGCCGATCCACGATGCGCGTATCCGCGCGGCCGTGATCATTGATCCCGCGCCGGGCCTCCTGACGCGGGAGAACCTCGCAGTGGTCAAGGTGCCTTTCCAGTTTTGGCGGTCGCAGTTCGGCGGCCCCGGTGTCGGCGACGGTTCAGGAACCGAGCGCGTTGCCGAAGGCTTGCCCGGCAAGCCGGAGATTCATGTCGTGCCGGCTGGCCACTTTGCGTTTCTCGCTCCGTGTTCTCCTGAACTCGCGGCGGCCGTCCCGCGCATCTGCACGGATGTGCCGGCGGGGTTCGACAGAGCGGGGTTTCACCGCGAGTTCAACGGCGGTCGTGACATTCTTCCGTGAGCAGCTTGATCACTGAGCGTTTCGCCAGGAGCGGACTCGGGTCGTTACCCCAACCTGAGACCGTCCCGCCAGTCCCTGGTGCAAATAAGCTTGGCGAAGCCTTGCAAATGGTGATGGTGAGGTATACCGTGAATCTGTTCGTTCAGCCGCTGTGCCTTGTTGAATGCGCCCGCGGGCTCCTTTTCCAGAGACATCGACGAGTTGAATTGGTTCTGCGTGAACGTCACGTGGGCTTTTGCGCTTGTGCGCTTTGGAGAAGAAAATGACGACAGGTACCGTGAAGTGGTTCAACGGCCAGAAAGGCTTTGGATTCATTCAGCCCGACGACGGCGGCAACGATGTGTTCGTTCACATCAGCGCTGTCGAGCGTGCTGGTCTTGCGGGTCTCGCTGAGGGCCAAAAGGTCAACTTCGAGGCCAAGACCGACAAGATGCGGGGCAAAGTCAGCGCTGAGAACCTCTCGCTGGCTTGAGCTCTCTGGTGCCGTTTCACGGATGTACTGAAACGGTGACGCTGCCCGCTCGATCGTAAGGATTGAGCGGGTTTTGTCTGTTGTGGAGCAGGGCGAAGGATGAGCGCCAAGAAATCGGCCGAACCGTCACCTGAGGGTATCGCGCGTTCCAACCGTCAGCGCCTGGCGGCTGAAGAAGGAGCGCGGGCGATGGCGGATGCCGGAAAGCAGGCGGTCGACGTTCGCAAGAACATGGCGCGGCTTCGGGAATTGCGCGAAGCCAAGGAAGCGGCCGAAGCGACCCTTCGCGCATCGTTGCCGGCACCGACCCCGACGAAGCGCAAGAAGAAGCCGCCGCAATAGTCGACTTCAGCAGCGCTCCTGACGAAACTCTGGAGGGGACCGGTCACATGCTAGAGAGTGCTGGTCGTGCGTAGAGCCAAGTCGGACGCTGGTGGCACGATCACCTTTTTCCTCGCGCTTGGTGCCGGCCGACAGATGTGCCGGCTCGCGACGACGTATCAAACGCAGAAACAGGCTTTCAGCTATCTGCAGAAGCACCGCACCGAGTTCGAGCGGATCGCGCGGACCCGGCTGGCATCCGGGGAGTTCGAGGACGGCATCGTCGTTCTCTCGATGCTGTAGGTCGAAAAGGATATCGGCAGCTTTCAGTCAGCCGGATGTCAGACCGTCATCAGCGACAGGGCGCTTCCCTATTTGGGGAGCTCCTTCGACTCTGCCTCGCGCGCCAATCTCTCGGCTTTGAGCCGCTCGCGATTCTCACTTTGAGAGTGCTGGTCCTTCGCATAATCATTCATCGGCTTCTGCGTCGTGACAGGCTTGAATGCCTTGTCTGCTTCGCGCTTGGCCCGATCAGAGGATTGGTCTTTCGGCATTTCAACCTCGCGTCGATCAATGGGCATGGATCGATGGACATGGACCGCTAGCGCCTGAGACGACGCCTCCAGCTTATAAGCTGATATGGACTGACCAGTCACCGTCAGAAGGAGTGTGGATCGTTCTTCAGTGTTGGCGGGGCAGGTGCGAGGTTTGTCAACTCGCCGGGGCCGCACCTTTCCCACTTGGCGAACATTCAGGTCGAAGCATTAACGGCTCTGGCCGCGCTCGGTTCCATCTGCCCCAAACAAAAGGCCGCCGAAACCGGCGGCCTTCGTCGCTTGCTGTTACTGTCCGCTTACTCAGCGGCCTGCTTCTGCGGCGGGTCGAGCGCGCCGGACTTGTGGATGTCGGCGACCTGATGGTCGCTGAAGCCGAGCACCGAGCGCAGGATTTCGTCGGTGTGCTCGCCGAGCAGCGGCGAGCGCTCCACGTCGCTCGGTGAATCCGACAGCTTGATCGGGTTGCCGACCGAGAGGTACTTGCCGCGGGTCGGGTGGTCGACCTCGACCACGGTGCCGGTCGCGCGCAGCGATTGGTCCTCGGCGAGTTCCTTCATCGACAAAATCGGACCGCAGGGAATGTCGTCCTTGTTGAGGATTTCCATCGCCTCGAACTTGGTCTTGGTCATCGTCCACTGCTCGATGCGGGCGAAGATCTCGTTGAGGCGCGGCAGGCGCGCCGCCGGCTTGGCGTAGTTGGGATCGGTCTTCCAGTTGGGCTCGCCGATCACGTCGCAGATCTTCTCCCAGACCGGGGCCTGGGTGATGAAATAGATGTAGGCGTTGGGGTCGGTTTCCCAGCCCTTGCACTTCAGGATGCGGCCGGGCTGGCCACCGCCGGAATCGTTGCCGGCGCGCGGCACGGCATCGCCGAACGGAATGCCTTCGCCGAACTGGCTGTATTCCTTGAGCGGGCCGTGGGCGAGGCGCTGCTGGTCACGCAGCTTGACGCGGGCGAGGTTGAGCACACCGTCCTGCATGGCGGCGGTGACGCGCTGGCCCTTGCCCGAATGCGTGCGCTGATAGAGCGCGGTGACGATCCCGAGCGCCAGATGCAGGCCGGTGCCGGAATCGCCGATCTGCGCGCCGGTGACGAGCGGAAGGCCGTCCCGGAAGCCGGTGGTGGAGGCGGCGCCGCCGGTGCACTGCGCGACGTTCTCATAGACCTTGCAGTCTTCGTACGGTCCCGGGCCAAAACCCTTGATCGAGGCGACGATCATCTTCGGGTTGATCTGCTGGATCTTCTCCCAGGGGAAGCCCATGCGGTCGAGTACGCCGGGGCCGAAGTTTTCCACCAGCACGTCGCACTTCTTGATGAGCTCGGTGAGAACTTCCTTGCCCTTGGGGTTCTTGGTGTCGAGCGTGATCGAACGCTTGTTGTGGTTGAGCATGGTGAAATACAGGCTGTCCACGTTCGGGATATCCTGCAGCTGGCCGCGGGTGATGTCACCCACGCCCGGACGTTCCACCTTGATCACGTCGGCGCCGAACCAGGCGAGCAGCTGCGTGCAGGTCGGTCCGGACTGGACGTGGGTGAAGTCGAGAATGCGAACGCCCGTGAGCGCTTTGGTCATGCTGTTGCTCCTGTTACCACTTTGTTTTCGTCATGCCCGCGAAGGCAGGCATCCAAATTCGCTGTCGTTTCAGTTGGGGCTCAGTGCTCGCTACCAATGTGGTCCGGCGATGACTGGATTCCCCGCCTTCGCGGGGAATGACCCGGGCCTTACTTCTTCTTCTGCAGAACGCTCTGCGGATTGAGGTTGCCGATGCGGCCGCTTTCCGAGCCGGCGGCCGGATCAATCACCGCGTTGATGAGTGTCGGCTTGCCGGACTTCATGGCCTCGTTGACGGCGCGCTTGAGTTCGTCGGGCGAGGTGGCGTTGACGCCGACGCCGCCGAAGGCTTCCATCATCTTGTCGTAGCGCGCGCCCTTGACGAACACCGTCGTCGCGGGGTCGGAATTGGCGCCGTTGACGTCGGTGCCGCGATAGATGCCGTCGTTGTTGAAGATGACGACGCAGATCGGAAGGTTGTAGCGGCAGATGGTCTCGACCTCCATGCCGGAGAAGCCGAACGCCGAGTCGCCTTCGACCGCGAGCACGGGGTGACCGGTCTCGAGCGCTGCGGCGATCGCCTGGCCCATGCCGATGCCCATCACGCCCCAGGTGCCGACGTCGAGACGTTTGCGCGGCCGGTACATGTCGATCACGCCACGGGCGAGGTCGAGCGTGTTGGCGCCCTCGTTGACGAGGATCGCCTCGGGATGATCCTTGATGACATTCTTCAAGACCCCGAGCGCGCCGTGATAGTCCATCGGTGATTTGTTGTTCATGAGCTTCGGCGCCATCTTGGCGACGTTCTCTTCGCGCTTGGACGAAATCGCCTTGGTCCATTCGGCGGGCGGGGCGGTCCAGCCCGAAGCCATGGCCTGGTTGAACGCGGACACGACCGATCCGATGTCGCCGACCACGGGGGCGGCGATCTCGACGTTGGAGTCCATTTCGCGCGGCTCGATGTCGACCTGGATGAACTTCTTGGGCGCTTCGCCCCAGTTCTTGCCCTTGCCGTGCGAGAGCAGCCAGTTCAGCCGTGCGCCGATCAGCAGCACGACGTCGGACTCTTTCAGCACCGTCGAGCGGGCAGCGCCTGCGCATTGCGGATGGGTGTCGGAGAGGAGGCCCTTGGCCATGCTCATCGGCAGGAAGGGGATGCCGCTCTTCTCGACGAAGGTCTTGATCTCCTCGTCGGCCTGGGCGTAGGCCGCGCCCTTGCCGAGGATGATGAGCGGGCGCTTGGCACCCTTGAGCACGTCGAGCGCGCGCTTGATCGAAGCCGGCGAGGGGATCTGCGCAGGTGCTGCGTCGATCACCTTGACCAGCGATTTCCGGCCGGCATCGGCGTCCATCACCTGGCCGAACAGCTTGGCCGGCAGGTCGAGATAGACGCCGCCCGGACGGCCCGAGACCGCAGCGCGGATCGCGCGGGCGAGACCGATGCCGATGTCCTGGGCGTGCAGCACGCGATAGGCCGCCTTGCACAGCGGCTTGGCAATCGCGAGCTGGTCCATTTCCTCGTAGTCGCCTTGCTGGAGGTCGACGATCTCGCGCTCGGACGAGCCGGAGATCAGGATCATCGGATAACAGTTGGTGGTGGCGTGGGCGAGCGCGGTGAGACCATTGAGGAAGCCGGGCGCGGAGACGGTGAGGCAGATGCCGGGCTTCTTGGTGAGATAGCCGGCGATGCCCGCCGCATAACCGGCGTTCTGCTCGTGACGGAAAGAGATCATGCGAATGCCGGCTGCCTGCGCCATGCGGCCCAAGTCCGTGATCGGGATGCCCGGCACATTGTAGATGGTGGTGATGCCGTTCAGTTTGAGCGCGTCGATGACGAGATGAAAGCCATCCGTCAGTTCCTGCTCGGTGCCCGGTGCTTCGGACTTGGTCGCGGTGTTCAGCATGGGCCTTTGTCTCCCTGGTCTCAATACTGGGGCGAGTTGTTCGCCCTTCTGGTGAACGTTGCTAGAAGAGTTCCTGGCCGTGCGCTTCGACGTAAGCGGCAAGGCCGAGGGTGTGATCGCGGGCGCGCTTTTCGGCGAGCTCGGTGTCGCGCGCCTCCAGCGCTTCGATCATGCCCATATGTTCGGGCAGCGAAGTCGCGGTGCGGTCCTTGCGTCCGATGGTCAGCTGGCGATAGCCGCGCACGTGCAGCAGGAGGTCGTTGGTGAGGTCGACCAGCACCGGCGATTCCGACAGGGAGATCAGCGCCTGGTGGAAGGCGATGTTGGCACGCGAATATTCCTCGACGTGATCCTCGGGCAGGCGGTCCTTGCCGAAATCCTTGAAGTAGTCGCGCAGCGCCGTGATGTCCTTCTTGCGCGCGGTGGTGGTGATGAGGCGCGCGGCCATGCTCTCCAGCGCCGCCCAGGCGCGAATCATGTCGACGATCTCGCTCTTGGTTCGGCGCACCACCATGATGCCGCGTCGCGGAACCGTCTTCACGAAACCGTCCTGCTCGAGCATCGCGATGGCTTCGCGGATCGGGGTGCGGCTGACACCCAGGCGTTCGGACAGCGCGCGCTCGTCCAGCATCACCGGCTCGGGCGTCGAATAGATGTCCATCTTGAGGATGGCTTCCTTCAAGGCGTCATACGCCTTGTTCTTGAAGCTCGACTCCGGGGCAATACGAACGATTGCGATATCTGCCTCGGCCATGTTCGGCAACGCCTTGGTTGGTTTCCGCAGTGACACGACGAATCTCCTCCAGTGGGAGTCGTCTTTTACAGGATTATTAACGGGAAGGTTTTTGGCATACCAAATGCCAGAATGTCAAGCTGGCGATTTTTTGCAGTATTCTAATAAGCGTCGCGGCTTGACAAGTTGGCTTCTGGCATACCAAATGCCATCGCCAGCCATTTTTGATCCAAGGCGGCGGAGTCTTGTTGCGCTTTATGCCGCTCCGTCCGCGACATGGAACAGAGCGCGGCGCATGGCAAGCATCACGGAGCCGCTATCGACGCGCGCGCTTTGAAAAGAACGAAACTGAGGTCAAGGGAGAAGCCACATGTCCAATTCCAAAGATGCCGTCCGCAAGGTGCTTGACCAGGTCAAGGCGGACAACCGCACCAGCCTGACGGCCCCGGAAGGCAAGCTGGTCTGCGACGCCTACGGCATTCCGGTTCCGAAGGAGGGCGTGGCGAAGTCGGCCGGTGAGGCCGGCAAGATGGCTTCCTCGATGGGCTTCCCGGTGGTGATGAAGATCGTCTCGCCGGACATTCTCCACAAGACCGAAGCCGGCGGCGTCATCGTCGGCCTCAAGACCGCCGAAGACGCCGAGAAGGCTTACGAGACCATTCTGTCCAACGCCAGGAAGTACAAGGCCGACGCCAAGATCGACGGCGTCCAGGTGCAGCAGATGCTGGCCGGCGGCACGGAAGTGATCGTCGGCTCGATCACCGACGGCTCGTTCGGCAAGCTGGTCGCCTTCGGCCTCGGCGGCGTGCTGGTTGAAGTGCTGAAGGACATCACCTTCCGCCTGGCGCCCGCGACCAGGGAAGACGCGCTTTCGATGCTCGACGGTATCCAGGCGCACGAGATCCTCAAGGGCGTCCGCGGCGGCGAGGCGGTCAACCGCAACGCGCTTGCTGACGTCATCGTCAAGGTCTCGCAACTCGTTACCGACTTCCCTGAAATCGTCGAGCTCGACCTCAACCCGGTGTTCGCGACGGCGAAGGGCGCAACCGCCGCCGACGTGCGCATTGTCGTCGACTTCGCCTATGTGCCGAAGCCGAAGCCGCGTCCGACCGACGAGATCGTCGCTGCCATGAACCGCATCATGCAGCCTAAGGCGGTGGCTGTGGTCGGCGCTTCGGCCGAGGACGGCAAGATCGGCAACTCCGTGATGAAGAACCTCATCAACGGCGGCTACAAGGGCGACATTTATCCGATCCATCCCAAGGCGGCCGAGATCCTCGGCTACAAGGCCTACAAGAGCGTCAAGGACGTGCCAGGTGTGATCGACACGGCGGTGTTCGCGATCCCCGCGAAGTTCGTTGCCGGCGCGCTCGTCGAATGCGGCGAGAAGAAGATCCCTGGCGCGGTGCTGATCCCGTCGGGCTTCGCGGAGGCCGGCGCGCCGGAATTGCAGGCCGAGATCGTCGAGATCGGTCAGAAGTACAATGTCCGCCTGATGGGGCCGAACATCTACGGCTTCTACTATACGCCGGCCAATCTCTGCGCGACCTTCTGCACGGCCTACGACGTCAAGGGCCACGCGGCGCTGTCGTCGCAGTCGGGCGGCATTGGCATGGCCATCATCGGCTTTTCGCGCTCAGCCAAGATGGGCGTGTCCGCGATCGTCGGCCTCGGCAACAAGTCCGATATCGACGAGGACGATCTGCTCGCCTTCTTCGAGCAGGACCCCAACACCAACCTGATCGCGCAGCACTGTGAAGACCTCAAGGACGGCCGTGCCTTTGCGGAGGCCGCAAAGCGCGTCTCCAAGAAGAAGCCCGTCATCGTGCTCAAGGCCGGGCGTACCTCGGCCGGCGCCAAGGCGGCCTCGTCGCACACCGGAGCGCTCGCCGGCAACGACAAGATCTACGAGGACGTGCTGGCGCAGTCCGGCGTGATCCGGGCCCGGTCCTTGCGTCAGTTGCTCGAATTCGCCCGTGGCGTGCCGGTGCTGCCGACGCCGAAGGGCGAGAATGTGCTGATCATCACCGGTGCCGGCGGTTCCGGCGTGCTGCTGTCGGACTCCTGCGTCGACAACGGCCTGTCGTTGATGTCGATGCCCGCGGATCTGGACGCGGCCTTCCGCAAGTTCATCCCGCCGTTTGGCGCGGCCGGAAATCCTGTGGATATCACCGGCGGCGAGCCGCCGATCACCTACGTCAACACGGTGAAGCTCGGCCTCTCCGACGAGCGCATCCATTCGCTGATCCTCGGCTATTGGCACACCATCGTCACGCCGCCGATGGTGTTTGCCCGCAACATGGTCGAGGTGAAGAAGGAGATGGAGGCCAAGGGCTTCGTGAAGCCGATCGTCGCCTCGCTCGCGGGCGACGTCGAGGTCGAGGAAGCCGCCGAATATCTCTACCAGAACGGCATCCCGGCCTACGCCTATTCGACCGAGCTGCCGGTCGAAGTGCTCGGCGCCAAGTACAAATGGGCACGCGGGGCAGGGCTGCTCTGAGACGAAGACTTCACCTCTCCTCGCATCCGCCTTCGCCGAGGCTTTGGCGGGCAAGCGCGGGGAGAGGTGACAACTGTCAGGTCGCGATGAGCAAGAACGTGATCCGGCGCAAATCGCTCGAGCCTCGATCATCGGAGGCCGACAACGACACGCGCGACGGCGGCGTGCAGTCCGTCGATCGCGCGCTGTCGATCCTGGAAACGCTGGCCGAGGACGACGAAGGTTATCGCCTCAGCGATCTCGCGGTGCGCACCGGCCTGTCGGCGTCCACTGTGCACCGTCTGCTGGCAACGCTGGAGAGCCGCCGCTTCGTGCAGCTCGACCGCACGCAGTCCAAATGGCATGTCGGCTCGCGCGCCTTCACGGTGGGCGCGAGCTTTGCGCGGCGGCGCAATTTCTCTGCGCAGGCGATTCCTTACTTGCGCAGGCTGCGCGATCTCACCCGCGAGACCGCCAACCTCGCCGTGGTCGACGATGAGTTCATCATCGTCCTGACGCGCATGGAAAGTCGCGAGATCATGCGCTCGCTGACCCTGGTCGGCGGCCGCGTTCCCATGGTGACGTCGGGCGTCGGCAAGGCCGTCCTCGCGACCTATTCCGACGAGGACGTCGGCGCCGTCATCCGTCATCACGGCATGCCCCGGTTGACCGAGAAGTCGATCGTGCGACCGAGCGACCTGTTCAAGGAGCTCGACAAGATCCGCAAGCAGGGTTTTGCGCTCGACGACGAAGAAGCCTGCATGGGGCTGCGCTGCGTTGCGGCGGTGGTCTACAACGATTGCGCCGATCCGCTCGCGGCGATTTCAGTCTCCGGCATGACCAGCCGGATGACCGACCAGAGGTTGCCGGACATCGGGCAAATCGTCCGGGATGTCGCGGCCGAACTGACGGCCGCCCTCGGTGGGGTGATCCCGCCGCCCCGCTGACCCCGCGTGTCGTCCAGGGGATGTCGCTGGACAGGCCCGGCCGTTTTGGTTGATATGCGACCAAACGACACAATGCGGCAAACGTCCGCATGAGCCTGGAGAGCGTCCTCATGTTCCATGTTTCCGCGCGCCTTGCCGGCGCAGCCATCGCGCTGACCCTCGCTGCGACGGCGCCCGCTTTTGCCCAGCAGCTCGAGCTCAAGCTGATGGCGCCGGCCGCTCCCGGCGGAGGCTGGGACCAGACCGCGCGCTCCATGCAGCAGGCGCTGGTCGCCGCGGGCGTCGCGCGCAGCGTGCAGGTCGTCAACGTTCCCGGCGCTGGCGGCAGCGTCGGCATCGCGCAATTCGTCAACGGTGCGAAGGGCGATGGCAACCAGCTGATGGTCAACGGTTTCGTCATGGTCGGCGCGCTCGCCATGAACAAGTCGCCGGTGACGCTCGAGCAGGTGACGCCGATCGCGCGCCTCACCGAGGAAATCCAGGTGATCGTGGTGCCCGCGAATTCGCCGATCAAGACCGCGCAGGATCTCGCCGCCGCGGTGAAGGCCGACATCGCCAAGGTCACTTTCGCCGGCGGCTCGGCCGGCGGCGTCGACCATGTGATGGCGGCCCTTTTCGCCGGCGCGGTCGGGGCCGACGCCAAGAAAATCAACTACATCCCGTTCTCCGGCGGCGGCGAGTCGCTGGCGGCGATCCTCGGCGGCAAGGTCACTGCGGGCATCTCGGGCCTCAGCGAATATGAGGGGCAGATCAAGTCCGGCAAGCTGCGCGCGATCGGCGTGACCTCGGAGAAGCGCATCGCGGGCAGCGACATCCCGACCTTCAAAGAGCAAGGCATCGACCTCGTGATCGCCAACTGGCGTTCGGTGGTGGCGCCTCCCGGCATCACGCCCGAGCAGAAGAAGACGCTGAGCGATGCGGTCGAGAAGATGGTGAAGTCGGACGCCTGGAAGGAAATCCTCAAGCAGAAGGGCTGGGAAGACGCCTATCTCGGCGGTGACGCCTTCGCCGACTTCCTGAAGAAGGAAACCGTGCGCGTCACCGACGTGCTGAAATCGGTCGGCCTGGTCAAATCATGACCCGAGATAACGCGTCTGGCGATCCCGCCCAGCCGCCGCGGCGCGTCGATCGCGCCGGCATCGTCATCGCGGCCTTGCTCGCAGGTCTTGCCGCGGTGCTGGTCTTTGACGCGCGCGGCCTGTCATCCACCACGATGTATGGGATGGGGCCGGAGGCGATGCCGGTCGTGGTCGCCTGTGGCCTTGCGCTGCTCGCGATCGGCAATTTCATCGACGCACTGCGCGGCAATCTGCCGGCGCGCGAGAGCGCCGATCCGGTGCCGGTGGTTCTCATCCTCATCGGCCTGGCGCTGCTGATCGCCATCATCGGCTTCGGCGGCGGCTTCATCCTGGCGACCTCGGCGCTGTTCGTGACGACCTCGGCGGCATTCGGCCGCCGAGCCATTCTCGTTGACAGCATCATCGCCGTCGTCATGTCGACCCTGATCTATCTCGCGTTCGACCGGCTGCTCACGCTCAGCCTTCCGACCGGCCCGCTGGAGCGACTGCTGTGATGGACACCTTTGCCGCGCTGGCCCACGGCATGGCGGTCGCCGTTCAGCCGATGAACCTGCTTTACGCGCTGATCGGCGTCTTCCTCGGCACCGCCGTGGGCGTGCTGCCTGGCATCGGCCCGGCGCTGACGGTCGCGCTATTGCTGCCGGTGACCTACAAGCTCGACCCCGGCGGTTCGCTGATCATGTTCGCCGGCATTTACTATGGCGGCATGTATGGCGGCTCGACCACCGCGATCCTGATCAACACGCCCGGCGAGAGCGCTTCGATGGCGACCGCGCTCGAAGGCAACAAGATGGCCAAGGCCGGCCGCGGCGGGCCGGCGCTTGCGACCTCGGCGATCGGCTCCTTTGTCGCTGGCACCATCGCTACCGTCGGGCTCGCCTTCCTCGCGCCGTGGCTGGTCGATTTCGCCGTGCGCTTCGGTCCTGAGGATTATTTCGCGCTGATGTGCGTCGCCTTCGTCACGGTGTCGGCGACCTTCGGCGATTCCCCGGTCCGCGGCTTGACCAGCCTGTTCATCGGCCTGACGCTGGGCCTCGTCGGCATCGACAAGCTCACGGGACAGGCGCGGCTGGCGTTCGGCGTTCCTGAATTGCTCGACGGCGTCGAGGTGACGACGCTTGCGGTCGGTTTGTTCGCGGTCGGCGAGGCGCTCTACGTCGCATCGCGCCGCCACCACAGCGAGGAAAAGCTCGAGCCGGTGCGCGGCTCGCTGTGGATGACGAAGGAAGACTGGAAGCGGTCGTGGAAGCCGTGGCTGCGCGGCACGATGTTCGGCTTCCCGATCGGCGCGCTGCCGGCGGGCGGTGCGGAGATTCCGACCTTCCTGTCCTATTCGACCGAGAAGCGTCTCACAAAATATCCCGAAGAATTCGGCAAGGGCGCGATCGAAGGCGTCGCGGGGCCGGAGGCCGCCAACAACGCCTCCGCCGCCGGCACGCTTGTGCCGCTGTTGACGCTGGGGCTGCCGACCTCGGCCACCGCCGCGATGATGCTGGCAGGCTTCCAGCAATACGGCCTCAACCCGGGACCGCTGCTGTTCGCCGAGCGGCCCGACCTCGTGTGGGGCCTGATCGCGAGCCTGTTCATCGCCAACTGCATGCTGCTGGTGCTCAACCTGCCGCTCGTTGGCCTGTGGGTGCGGCTGCTCGCGATCCCGCAGCCATGGCTCTATGCCGGCATCCTCGCCTTCGCAACCATGGGCACCATTGCCGCCAAGCCGTCGGTGGTTGAATTGTCGATGCTGGCAGGCTTCGGCGTGCTCGGCTTCCTGATGCGCCGGTACGACTTTCCGATCGCGCCCGTTGTTGTCGGCCTGATCCTCGGCCCGATCGCCGAAAGCCAGTTGCGCAGAGCGCTCGCCATCAGCCTCGGCGATCCCATGACGCTGCTGCAGAGCCCGATCTCGGCGACGCTGCTGGCGCTGGCACTGATCGCGCTGCTGGCGCCCTTCGTGCTGAAGGGGCTCGGACGGTTCAAGGCGACCGAGGATTAGTCATCCAGGCGCACGCATTTTTGGATGCTGCGTTCATCTCGTGGGGAAACGTCATGCCGTCAGAACTTCGTTCGCCCCGTCTCGCCGTCCTGATCGACGCCGACAACGCGTCGGCGAAAATCGCCGATGGATTGTTTGAGGAGATCGCCAAGATCGGCGAGGCCAGCGTTCGCCGCATCTACGGCGATTTCTCCAATGCCAGGTCCAGGGGATGGGCCGACATCCTGTCGAAGCACGCCATCATTCCGCAGCAGCAATTCGCTTACACGACGGGAAAGAATGCGTCCGACATCACCCTGGTCATCGACGCCATGGACCTGCTGCACAGCGGCCGGTTCGACGGCTTTTGCCTGGTATCGTCCGACAGTGACTTTACCCGTCTGGCCGCCCGCATCCGGGAGCAGGGCATCGACGTCTTCGGGTTCGGTGAGCAGAAGACGCCGGAGAGCTTCCGGCAGGCCTGCCGCAGGTTTGTCTACACGGAGAACCTGCTGGTCGCCCCGGCGAATACCCAGGAGGCCGCCTCGAGATCGGCGTCGCTTCAGCCGCTTGATGCAGCGACCCCCATCATCAAGAAGGTCATTACCCAGATGGAGAGCGAGGACGGCTGGGTCACGCTCGGGGAGGTCGGTCGCCAGCTGGCCAATCTCGCTTCCGATTTCGATCCAAGAACGTTCGGTTTCCGCAAGTTGAGCGACCTCGTGCGCAAGACGAATTCCTTCGAGATCGACGAGCAGAATGGCAGGTCGATGCGGATCCGGGTCAAGCCCGCTGCCGCACCAGCCCCGAGACGGCGGAACTCGCGCAGACCTGCGAGGTCAGGGACGCCAGGCGGTTCGCCGCCCAAGGCGTAAGCAGGACCCGCCGATACATTTGCGCTTGCCCGGTTTGGTCCAAGGCGTAACCATCGCGTGGTCATAACGCCACGCGAGGGTCCCGATGACCAGACTCAACCGCTTCGCCGTCGACCCGCTACATGCGATGACCCGGCGCCTCGCCGATGTCGCCTCGGCGCGCCTCGCGCCGGATCTGGTCATCACTGGCGGGCGGGTGCTCTCGACCTATTCGGAGCGCATCCATGCGGACCGCGAGGTCTGGATGACCGGTGGCCGCATCGCTGCGGTGAAGCCGGCCGGAACGGCAAAGAAAGTCTGGAGTGATGTCGCGACCTACGATGCGGCCGGCGGCATTATCGCGCCGGGCCTGGTCGATCCACACATCCACATCGAATCCTCGATGGTGACGGCCTGCGCCTACGCGGAGGCGGCGCTGCTCAACGGAACCACGACGATCTTCTGCGATAGCCACGAGATCGGCAACGTCATGGACGTCGCCGGCGTCGAGGCGATGCTGGAGGACGCGCGCGAGGCGCCGCTTTCGATCTTTTTGACGGTGCCGAGCACCGTGCCGGCAACGTCGGCCGAATTGGAGACGGCGGGCGGCGATCTCACGCCGGACAAGATCGCCGGGCTGTTCGACCGCTGGCCCGAAGCCGTGGCGCTCGGCGAGAAGATGGATTTTGTCCCGGTCACGATGGGTGACGAGCGCAGCCACGCCATCCTCGCGGCCGCCTTGAAGCGTGGTCATCCCGTGTCCGGCCACGTTTACGGCCGCGAATTCGTCGCGGCCTACGCGGCGTCGGGCGTCACCGATACCCATGAGGCGATCGACCGCGACATCGCCGACGATCTGCTCGATGCCGGCGTCTGGGTGTTCCTGCGCGGCGGCCCGCCGACGACGCCCTGGCACTCGCTGCCGCAGGCGATCCGGACGATCACCGAGCTTGGCGCCTCGCACAAGCGTACCGCGGTGTGCACCGATGACCGCGATGCCGATGATCTGCTGTTGTTCGGCCTCGACTGGGTGGTGAGAGAGGCCGTGAAGGCGGGCATGTCGCCGGAGCAGGCCTGGTCGATGGGCTCGTTGCACGGTGCTACGCGCTTCAACATGGACGGCGACATTGGCGGGCTCGGCGGCGGCCGCCGCGCCGATCTCGTGCTGATGGACGATCAGCTCAGGCCGCAATGCACCTGGTATGGCGGCGAACTCGTGGTCGAGAACCGCAAGATCACGCCGCGTCTCGATCAGGCGCTGTCGCAGCGCTATCAATATCCCAAAGCGGCCTATGCGACGGTGAAGCTACCGGCGGCGATGAATCTGACGCCGGAGCTGCCGGCGAAGGCGTGCACCGTCAACGCCATCAAGACCTCGCTCCCGGGCATCACGCTGGTGCACGAGAAGGTCGCGATCGAGGCTGCCAGGGATTGGCCGTCCTTGTTCGAGCGCTACGGCCTCTGCTTCGTTACGGTCGTCGAGCGCCACGGCAAATCCGCCGGCAATCTTGCCCATGGCCTGCTCAAGGACTTTGGCCTGAAGCGCGGCGCGGTCGCCTCCAGCGTCGGACACGACAGCCACAACATCATCGTCGCCGGCACCAACGACGCCGATATGCAAGTCGCGGTCGCCGCCATCAAGGACCAGCAGGGCGGCGTCTGCGTCGTCGCCGATGGCAAGGTGAGGGCACTGGTCCCGCTACCGATCGCGGGCCTGCTTTCCGACAAGCGCGTCTCCGAGGTGGCCGAAGAAGTGAGGGCGCTGAAGAAGGAATGGGCGGAGGCCGGCTGCACCATCCCCTACATGGGCTTCAATTTGATTCCCCTATCGGTCATTCCGGAAATTCGCATCACCGACAAAGGCCTCGTGCTGGTGCCGCAGATGGAGCTGGCGCCGCTGTTCGAGTAAGGCGCTTTCACGCATTGCTTCAACTAACCGATTGAGGCTGCCGCAATTTTTCTGCGGCTGCCGCATCGTGGAAAATAAAATCGATCTCGTTGAGACCGTATCTCGCACCTCTAATGATCTCGCTCGCTAACTCAACCTGAGCGAGGTCAGATATGGCGAAGATGCGAGCTATCGATGCGGCCGTGCGAATTCTGGAGAAGGAAGGCATCTCCACCGCCTTCGGTGTGCCCGGCGCCGCGATCAATCCGCTTTACTCAGCGCTGAAGAAACGCGGCTCGATCCGGCACATCCTGGCCCGCCACGTCGAGGGCGCCTCGCACATGGCCGAGGGCTATACGCGTGCCAAGGCCGGCAATATCGGCGTCTGCATCGGGACCTCGGGGCCGGCGGGCACCGACATGATCACCGGGCTATATTCCGCGATCGCCGATTCCATTCCGATCCTCTGCATCACCGGGCAGGCGCCGCGGGCGCGGCTCTACAAGGAAGATTTTCAGGCCGTCGACATCGAGTCGATCGCAAAGCCCGTGACCAAATGGGCCGTCACCGTGCGCGAGCCGGCGCTGGTGCCGCGTGTGTTCAGCCAGGCCTTTCACGTCATGCGCTCGGGCCGGCCGGGGCCGGTGCTGATCGACATACCGCTCGATGTTCAACTGGCCGAGATCGAGTTCGACGATGACACCTATGAGCCGCTGCCCGTCTACAAGCCCGCCGCCACGCGCAAGCAAATCGAGAAAGCGCTGGAGATGCTCAACGTTGCGGAGCGTCCGCTGATCGTCGCGGGCGGCGGCATTATCAATGCCGATGCTTCGGACCTGCTGGTCGAGTTCGCCGAGATCGCCAACGTGCCCGTGGTGCCGACACTGATGGGGTGGGGCGCGATCCCGGACGACCACGTGCTGATGGCCGGCATGGTCGGCCTGCAGACCAGCCACCGCTATGGCAATGCGACCATGCTCGAAGCTGACTTCGTGCTCGGCATCGGCAACCGCTGGGCCAACCGTCACACCGGCTCCGTAGAGACCTACACCAAGGGTCGCACCTTCGTGCATGTCGACATTGAGCCGACCCAGATCGGGCGGGTGTTCAATCCCGATCTCGGCATCGTCTCGGACGCGAAGGCCGCGCTCGAGCTGTTCGTTACCGTCGCCAGGGAGTGGCGTCGGGCCGGCAGGCTCCGCGAGCGCCAGGCGTGGCCCGCGTCTTGCCGCGATCGCAAGAAGACCATGCTGCGCAAGAGCCATTTCGACAACGTCCCGATCAAGCCGCAGCGCGTCTACGAGGAAATGACCAAGGCCTTTGGCCGCGACACCTGCTATGTCACCGTGATCGGCCTGTCGCAGATCGCCGGCGCGCAGTTTTTGGGCGTCTACAAGCCGCGCAACTGGATCAATGCCGGGCAGGCCGGGCCGCTCGGCTGGACGCTGCCTGCCGCGCTTGGCGTGCGCGCGGCGTGCCCGGATCGGGACATCGTTGCGCTCTCGGGCGACTACGACTTCCAATTCCTGATCGAGGAGCTCGCGGTCGGGGCGCAGTTCAATCTGCCCTATATCCACGTCGTCGTGAACAATTCCTATCTCGGCCTGATCCGCCAGGCCCAGCGCGGCTTCGACATGGACTATCACGTCCAGCTGTCCTTCGAGAACGTCAACGCGCCCGAGCTCGGCGGTTACGGTGTCGACCACGTCGCGGTCGCTGAAGGCCTCGGCTGCAAGGCGATCCGCGTCACCGATCCGAAGGACGCACAGGCCGCGTTCGCGACCGCGCGCGAGCTGATAGCCAAGCACCGCGTGCCCGTGGTGGTCGAGTTCATCCTCGAACGCGTCACCAACATCGCGATGGGCACCGAGATCGACAACATCGTCGAGTTCGAGGAGGTGCTGGATCTGCCAATCGACGAGGTCGGCACCACACGCGTGCTGCAGCCGGCGGAATAGGGGGACAAGCACCATGCCGAAATTCGCCGCCAACCTCACCATGCTCTTCAACGAGATGCCGTTACTCGACCGTTTCGCCGCGGCAAAGGCGGCAGGCTTCGCTGGGGTCGAATATCTCTTCCCTTATGATTTCGACAAGGCGCAGCTGCGCGAACAGCTCGAGGCTCACGGGCTGACGCAGGTGCTGCACAATCTGCCGGCAGGGAATTGGGCCGGCGGCGAGCGCGGCATCGCGATCCTGCCCGGTCGCAGCGCCGAATTCCGCGACGGCGTGTTCCGCGCCATCGACTATGCCGGGCCGGAGCGGGCGTTCAACACCATGAAGCCGGTCTCCGACAAGCTGGGCAAGAACGTCACCCGCGTCGGCGCCAATGGCGACGGGCAAACCACGAAGGTCGCCAACCAGATCATCGTCGCGCTGACGATCGAGGCGGTGAGCGGGGCGCTGCTGTTCGCCTCCAAGGCTGGCGCGAACCCAGCGCTGGTGCGACAGGCCCTGATGGGCGGATTTGCCTCCTCGCTCACATTCTCGAAGTTCACGGCGAGCGGATGGTGACGCGCAATTTCGAACCGGGCTTCTACATCGAGCTGCATCAGAAGGATCTCAATCTGGCGCTCGAAGGCGCGCGCACGCTCGGCCTGTCGTTGCCGAGCTCGGCGGTGGCACAGCAATTGTGCTCGGCCTGCAGCGGCGTATGGCGGCAAGAGCTGGGATCATTCCGCGATGGTGCGGGCTCTGGAACTGTTGGCGGGGCCACGAAATTGCGGCAGCCTCAACTGTTACGCCGTAACAGTCTGCAGTTTGTGGCGTTATCGGCACGCGGGAACCGGAACAATGCTGCCGCCGCGCGGTTGAAGGCGCACAACAATCACTGGAGGCTTTCGATGAAGACCCGTCTTGCGATTTCGTTGGTTGCCGCTTCGCTTCTGGCGTCGGGTGCAGCCTTTGCCCAGTCGACGACCGAACAGGGCGCCAGGGACGGCGCGCGTGCGGGTGGCGACATCGGCGGCCCGATCGGCGCGATGGTCGGCGGCACCGTTGGTGCGGCCGTCGGCGCCGGCCTCGAGATTCCGAACGCGATCCTGGGCGGTATCCCGCGCAGCGACTCCGTGGTGGTCGAGGAGCGTGTCGTGGTGGGCGAGCCGCTGCCGCCGACCGTGGTGCTCCGCCCCGTCCCGAACTACACCGAGTATCGCTATGCGGTCGTGAACGATCGCCGTGTGATCGTCGAGCCGCGCACGCGTCGCGTGGTCAAGATTATCGACTGATCAACGTCAAGCCAAGGCGAGAAGAGAAAAGGGCCCTGCGGAGTTTACTCCGCGGGGCCTTCGCTTGCTGCCGAGGGGCTGGCGCGAAAGCGTGACATGACCCATTCAGTGATCGCCGCGAGCGCAAAACCGAGGCAGGCGGTGAATGCATCGACCAGGAAATCCTCCAGCCGGGCGTGGCGTCCGGGTGCCCAAAACTGCATCAGCTCGAGCACGCCAATCAGGACCACCGCGGCTCCCGCGCCCAGCAGGCGCCGCCGCGGATAGGCCAAGCCGAAGGCCAGTCCCACCAGGATGAAGGCGAGCGCATGCTCGCCGTCCTGGCCGAGGTCGGAGTGGGGCCGCAGGCCGGGGGGACCGAGGGTCGCGAAAGTCACGGCGGCGGCGAGGAACCAGGCAAAGGAACGTATCAAAATGGACATACCGTTCGCTTAGCACGGATCGGCAGCGGACCGGTACCGTCCTTACATCAGATCGACGTGTAGTTAATGACGAAAATTAAAGCTGATCGCGCACGCCGAGCCCTTGCATGAAGCGTTCCCGGATCTGCACGGGATCGCGCCGTGTGGCGCCGACGCCAGGCTTGTCGTCGATGCGGACCGCAATCAGGCTAGGCTCGGCGGCGGACATTGCCACTTCGACCAGGCGCTCGAAATCCTCCTCGTCCGCTGCCCAGGCGCTCTTGGCAAGGCCGGAGCCTGCGGCGATGGCAACGATGTCCGCCACGCTGGCCGCGGGCGTCGGCTGTGCTCCGGTAATCTGGTAGATGCCGTTGTCCATCACGATCATGATGAGGTTCTTCGGCTTCAACGTCGCAATTGTCGAGAGCACGCCGAGCTGCATCAACAGCGAGCCGTCGCCTTCGAGCGCGAAGACGCGGCGGTCGGGCTGCGCCAGCGCGACGCCGAGCGCGATCGGGAAGGCGAGGCCCATGCTGCCCAGCATGTAGAAATTCTGCGGGCGGTGGCCGGCGGCCCAGAGATCGAAATTGGTGTTGCCGATGCCGCCGATGATGGCCTCCTCATGCCTGAGCTTGCCGATCAGGCGCGAGGTCACGTCGAAGCGGTTCATCACCTTCGTGTTGCGATTGTCCATCGCTCGCCTCACTTGTCGAAGACCTTGCCGCCTGTGAGCAGCGGGTTGAGGATCAGGGCCACCGGCGCCTGCGTGGTGACGGCCTGCTTGATCGAGCGGTCGGCGATGAATTCGAGCTCGTCGAGCCGGGTGATGGTGTGGTGCTCCAGCGCCAGCGAATCCAGCACCGGACGCATGGTGCGGCAGACCAGCGACTGGCCGTAGTTGAACTCGCCGAGCGTTCCGCGCTCGGAGACGAACATGATCAGCGGGATCTGGTAGGGCACGGCGAGCGAGGCGAGCACGTTGGCGAGCGTGGCAAAGCCGGAGGTCTGCATCAACACCGCACCGCGCCGGCCACCCATCCAGGCGCCGGAGACGATGCCGACGGCTTCCTCCTCGCGCGCGGTGGCGAAGGTGGTGAAGAACGGATCGGTGTGCAGGTTCTTGATCAGCGGCGTCAGCACGCGGTCGGGCACGTAAGGGACGAGGCTGATCTCGTTCCGCTTCAGGGTTTGCAGGACGATGCCGTGCCAGCTGTTGTCGCCCGCCGGCGGCGTCACTTGCCGTTCCGCAATCGCCATCGCGTCCTCCCTTGGCGCATTTTCTTGAGCCGCGCATGCTTCTTGGCTCTGGCGTCGCGGCGATCGGTCGAACTTGACGGAGCGGGCGGGATTGTCAACATGTCCGGGCCGCACCGTGATCTGCACGGAACGGCCTGCCGTGGCCGGCATCGCCGTGCCATAACGGCGGCAATGAGAAAACGGGAGGGGGCACGGACGAGCGCGTATCGCGCTGACCTTGCGGATCTCCACCGATAGCCGGAAGGGTCCTGATGTCCGTCAACAGCAAGCGCGTCTTCTACGTCAAATATCTGGCCAATCCGGTCTATATCGATATCCTGAAGGCGCGGCCTGACGTCCGGCTCGATCGCATCGAGAACGAGAGTCCCGAAGACTTCTACGCGCCGATCATGAGCGCGGCGCATGTCTACCAGATCGGCGCCGCACGGGACGAACTCGCCCCGCATTTCCATGTCGATGCCGCCCTGCTGAAGCGCACGCCGAACCTGCTGCTGGTCTCCAGCAATGGTGCGGGCTTCGACCCTGTCGATGTCGAGGCCTGCACCGACGCGGGCGTGCTGGTCGTCAACCAGTCCGGCGGCAATGCCCATTCGGTTGCCGAGCACGCGCTGGCGATGATGCTGACGCTGTCCAAGCGCATCATCCAGTCCGACCGTCGCCTCCGCCGCGAGCGCGACGTCAACCGTAACGATCTGGTCGGCAACGAGGTCGAACAGAAGACCGTCGGCATCATCGGCCTCGGCAATGTCGGCCGCCGCATCGCCGCGCTGTGCAAGGGCCTGCTCGGCATGAAGGTGCTGGCCTACGACCCATATTTGTCGGCCGACGTGATGGCCGAGCGCGGGGGCGAGAAGGTCGAGCTCGACGATCTGTTGCGCCGTGCCGATTTCGTCTCGATCTCCTGCCCGCTCGACAAGGGAAGCCGCAACATGATCAGCACGCGCGAGTTCGCGCTGATGCAGCCGCATGCGTATTTCATCACCACGGCGCGCGGTTTCATCCACGACGAGGATGCACTGCTCCAGGCACTGCGCGACGAGCGTATCGCCGGTGCCGGCCTCGACGTCTGGTCCAAGGAACCGCCGCCGCCGGATCATCCGCTGCTCCAGTTCGACAACGTGCTGGCGAGCCCCCATACCGCAGGGGTGACCATTGAGGCGCGCCAGAACATGGGCCGTATCGCCGCCGAGCAGGTCCTGGACACGCTCGACGGCAAACGCCCGCCGCGCATCATCAATCCCGAGGTCTGGCCGCGCTATGCAGAGCGCTTCAAGCAAGCGTTCGGCGTGATGCCGGGGTAGGGGCAGCCAGATGGCCATTCCGGGGACAACGACGCGGCGAGGATCGTCCGACCTTGATCCGCGTCAAAATCTCCTTTCCCGGTTCGGCCTAAATGGGACTAGAATGTCGCCGGGGGGCGCAGGAGGTCCCATGTCTATCTATGTGGTCAGGTTCATGAAGAACGTGCTCGGCGAGTACGGCCGGCAGAGCGAGGTTTGCCAGGGGACGCTGGAGATCGACGCCGCCGATGAGGACGAGGCCAGGGAGCAGGCGAAGGCCAGGTTCTGCAAGGACCAGGCGCTTCATCACTGGTCCCTGCATGCCGACCGCATCCATGTGAAGCCGGCTGATTTTCCGTCGTGAGGTCTGTGTTTCGAGCATGATCTTTCGGAAAACCACTGCAATTTTCCGGATCATGGTCTAGCGGCCCGGCGCCGTCACCGGCGGAGGCGCCGTCGATCCGGCACCGAGCGATCGCTGCACCATGACGGTGTCGGACCAGCGGCCATGGCGATAAGCCACGCCGCAGAGCAGGCCGGCGCGCGCGAAGCCGAACCGCTCGTGCAGCGCCAGTGAGGGCGCGTTGTCGGCATCGATATAGCCGATCATCTGGCGGAAGCCGGCAGCCGCACAAGCATCGATCAATTCCAGCAGCAGCAGCCGTCCGATCCCACGGCCGAGCTGCTCGTGGTGAACGTAGATCGAATGCTTGGCGGTGTAGCGATAGGCCGGACGCTTGCGGAACAGCACCGCGTAGGCATACCCGACGACTTCACCGCGAAAGGTCGCGACCAGATGCGGCAGGCGGGTCTGCTTGAGGTTCTTGCGCCGGTCGCGCAAATCGTCCGGCTCGGGTGCGCCGTATCCCTCGACCTCGCGCGCCACGCCATTGCGGACGTGATGGCGGTAGATCGCCAGCATCGCCTCGACATCGCTCTCGCGCGAGGGGCGGACCCGAACCTGTTCGTCGCTTGCGCGCGCAACTGTTTCGTTCATCGGCACCTACTCGGCAACGACGTAAGTGTAGAGCCCGATGCGGCCCTGGGCATCGATTTCCTTGTAGACGCCCTGGATTTCCACATCGAAGCCTGGGAAACTGTTGAAGCAGGCTTCGAACATCTTGAGATAATCCACCATGGGCTTCGCCCGTTCCGTCAGGCGCTCGCCGGGCACGATGGTGGCGATACCGGGGGGATAGACCACGAAGGGTGTGGTCGCGATGCGGCCGGCGATCGCCTCGATCGGGAGGTAGTCGACATCATTCTTGAACAGATAGCGCGCGGCATCGCGCGGCGACATCGCGATCTCCGGCATGTGCTCCGGCATGAACTGTCGCGCCTGGAGCGTGCTGACATCGGCCGCGCGAAAGAAGCGGTGCATCTCGCCGCAGAGATCGCGCAAGCGCACGCCGGCGTAGCGTGACTGCCGTCTCTGGTAAAATTCCGGGATGGCGTCTGCCAGCAGTGCATTGTCGTCGTGCAGCCTCTTGAACGCGACGAGGCCTGAGATCAGCGTGCCGGCCTTGCTCGCCTCGACGCCGGGGGTGAGCAGGAAGAGCAGGGAGTTGAGGTCGTTCTTCTCCGGCACGATGCGGTTCTCGCGCAGATATTGCGCCACGACCGGCGCGGGAATGCCGTGCTCGGCATAGGCGCCGGTGGTGCGGTCGAATCCGGGCGTCAGCAGTGTCAGCTTGTTCGGATCGGTCATGGCGAAGCCCTCGGTGAGGCCGGGGAAGCCATGCCAATTGCTGTCCGGCGAGAGCTGCCACAGCGCGGCATTGGTGGCGAGCTCATCGGTGGAGAGGGTTTCCCAGGCGACGTTATGCGCGGCACCGGGGCGGCCGACATCGGGAATCGCGACGCGGTCGGGAACGAAGGGTTCGAAGAACCAGCGCCGGTCCGGGTTCTGCTCCTTCTCCTCGAACTCCCGGCGCATCGCGCGGATCTTCTTGCGAAGCTCGATGCCGAGGCGGATCGTGTCGTCCCACAGCACCTCTCCGGAGCGGCCCTTCATCATCTGGGCGCCGACGTCGAGCGAGGCGAACAGCGGATAGAATGGTGAAGTGGAGGCGTGTTGCATGAAGCTTTCGTTGAAGCGTCGGTGCTCGACGCGCCGCTTCTGGCCGCGGATGTGGCGGTCCTTGATGTGGATCTGCGAGGCCTGCGAGAAGCTCGCGAGCTGTTTGTGGGTCGACTGCGTCGCGATGATGCCTGGTGCATCCGGCGGAAGGTTCGCCAGCCCCATGGCAAAGCGGCCGGCATAGAGCGGGTGGAACTTCATGAATCCGGCCCAGGCCTCGTCGAACAGGATGTATTCGCAGAGATGGCCGATGCGCTTCAGGATCATCTCGGCGCTGTGGATCGTCCCGTCATAGGTGCACTGTTCGACGACCGCGACGCGGAAGGGGCGCTCCTTGCGCCAGGCCTCCTTGTCGATGACCAGCGGGTGGTTGCGGATAGCCTCGCGCAGCGCTTTCTCGTCGAGCGCGTCCCATCGCATCGGGCCGATCAGGCCCCAGGAATTGCGGATGGTCGGCACGTAAACCGGAACGCCGCCGTTGATCATCAGGGCGCCATGATGGGCGGCCTTGTGATTGTTGCGGTCGAACAGCACGAGGTCACCGTCGGTGACGAGCGCGCCGAGCGCGACCTTGTTCGAGGTCGAGGTGCCGTTCAGCACGAAATAGGTCTTCTCCGCGCCGAAGATCTGTGCGGCTTCCTTCTGGGCCTTCAGCGCCGGTCCTTCATGGGTGAGGAGGTCGCCGAGATCGAGCACGGAATTGTCGAGGTCGTCGCGGAACACGGATTCGCCGAGATGCTCGACGAAGACCCGGCCGATCGGGCTGCGATTGTAGAACACGCCGCCATTGTGGCCCGGGCAGGTCCAGAGCTGATTTCCTTCCTCGGCATAGTCGACCAGGGCGCCGAAGAACGGCGTCTTCAGCGTCTCGGCATATTGCTTGAGCCGGCTGATCAGATTCTTGGCGATGAAGGGCGGGGTTTCCTCCGAGAGGAAGACATAGCCGTCGATGAAGTCGAGCACTTCGACCGGCAGGTCCTCGAAGCGCTTGCGCCGGATCAGGAGGATGATCGGGAAGTCGAGGCCGCGGCGCCGCATCAGGTTGATCAGGGCCGACGTCTTGCCTTCCAGCCCCTTCTTGCCCCAGTCCACCACCATGCAGCCGATCGCGGCATCGGTCTGCACGGCCATCTCGGCATATTCAAGCTTGCGGGCCCGGACCACCTCGAAACCGGAGCGCTGGATCTCCTCGATGATCTGGTTGAAGCGAATGCCCTCGAGGTCATCGGTATCGAACGCAGGTGCGGCGAACAGGAAGTTGAAGCGCTTGAAATAGTCCATGGTCTGTCCCGAATGTGCAGAAGGAAAAGCTCTGTGCACATTCGATGACACCTGGATGACAGGCCTCGAGTGCCGCGGCAAGTCTGGACTGCCGCTTCACTCCAGCAGCTTGTCCAGCGTGATCGGGAAGCGCCGGATGCGCTTGCCGGTGGCATGATAGACCGCATTCGCGATCGCTGCAGGCACGCCGACGATGCCGATCTCTCCGATACCTTTGATGCCCAGCTTATTGATTCGTTCGTCTGGTTCGTCGACGAAGATGACGTCAATATCGTGAACGTCGGCGTTCACCGGGATGTGGTATTCGGCGAAGTTCGGATTCATGATGCGGCCGAAACGGTGATCCATCACCGTCTCCTCGTGCAGCGCCATCCCGATTCCCCACACCACGCCGCCCATGATCTGGCTGCGGCCGGTCTTGGTATTCAGGATGCGCCCGGCCGCGATGGCGCTCACGACGCGGGTGACGCGGATCACGCCGAGCTCCTCATCGACCTTCACCTCTGCGAAGACCGCCGAATGGGTGTTGCGGGCGTGTGATTTATCCTCCGCGAACTCGTTGAGCTTCTCCTTCTCGATCCGTTCGAGGTTGCTGTGGCGCATGACATCCGCAATCGAGACAGCGGCCCCCTTCCTGGTGCGGCTGGCAACCATGCCGTCAGCCAGGGCAACATCGGCAGCGTCGAGCTCGGCGAGCGGCGAGCCCGGTATTGCCTTGGCGAGACCTGCCAGCTCCCTGCGAATCTCTTCTGCGGCTCCCAACACGGCATGCGCGCTGGATGCGGCCATCCAGGAGCCGCCCTCGACGGGAGCTTGCGGCAAGGTCGAGTCGGCGAGCCGAACGCTGATGTTCTCGATCGGCAGCCCGAGGGCATCGGCCGCGACCTGCGCCACGATGGTGTACGTGCCGGTCCCGACGTCGGACGCGGCGCAGGAGATCTCGGCATGGCCGTTGGCCGTCAGCACGATGCGGACGGCCACAGGCATCTGCAGCGCTTCCCACACTCCTGTGGCCATGCCCCAGCCGATCAGTTCCTTGCCGTCGCGCATGGAGCGCGGTGCGGGATCACGGCGGCTCCAGCCGAAGGCTTCGGCGCCGCGGGCGTAACATTCGCGCAGCTGCTTGCTGGTGTAGGGAACATCATCACTCTGGTCGCGATCCGAGTAGCACTTCAGCCGGAGCTCGATTGGATCCAGCTTGAGCGCGATCGCCAATTCGTCCATGGCGCATTCGAGCGCACAGACGCCCGATGCTGCCCCAGGTGCCCGCATGTCGCTGGGCGTCGAAACGTCGAGATGGACGAGCTTGTGCGAGGAGCGGCTGTTGGGGCTTTTATAAAGCTGCTCCGCCCAGCCGGTATCGTTGCGTGAGAAATCCTCATAACGCGAGGTCACCGCAACCGCTTCGTGCGTGACCACATCCAGCGTGCCGTCCGGCTTTGCACCGAGCGCAACGCGCTCGATGGTCATGGGACGATAGCCCAGGCCATACATCTGTTGCCGTGTCAGCACGACGCGAACCGAGCGCTTCAAGGCGAGCGCGGCAAGCGTCGCCAGCACAACCTGATACTGCGGCCGCAGGGCCGAGCCGAACGCCCCGCCGACATAGGGCGAGATCACGCGGATGTCGTCCGGCTTCTTTCCGAAGACGCTGCAGAGAAATTTGTGGACGTTCTGGACGCCTTGCGTTTTGTCATGAACCGCGAGCTTGCCGCCAACGTCCCAGACGACTGTCGTTGCGAAGAGCTCCATGGGATTGTGATGCTCGTTCGGAAGGACGTAGTCAGCTTCATGCCGGACGGCCGCCCGCGTCATTGCTGCTGCGGCATCACCACGCGGCTTGTGCGGCTGCTCCACTTCGGTTGCCCTGTCACGTTCTGACTCGAGGTCAGTCGCGAACGCCTCCTCCTCATATTCGACGTAGAGGCGGGTTGCAGCGAACTTGGCAGTCTCCCAGTCCTCCGCCACGACCAGCGCGATCGGCTGACCGTTGAACTTGATCCTGTCGTCATAGACGGGACGGAAGGTCGAGCCCTTCTCCGGCGCCACCTCGTCCTTCCACGCGTCGTCAGTGTCCGCAAGGGGCGGGCGATTGACGTGCGTGAGCACCTCGAGAACGCCGGCAACTTTCAGCGCTTCGTGAGTGTCGATCCGCACGATGCGGCCGCGCGGTATGGCGGCCTCGACCACGAAGCCATGGGCGAGGCCCTTGGCGCTGAATTCGCCGGCGTACTTCGCGGCTCCGGTGACCTTGGCCCGGCCGTCGACGCGCGACGTTGCTGTTCCGACATAGGCTTTCATCCAGCCCTCATGCGATCTTCTTGTGAGCTTGTGATTGCGGCGTGGCATTCGCGGCCTGCATCAGCGTCCGCACGATGGCGCGACGGGCCAGCTCGATCTTGAATCCATTATGGGAACGGGCAGTCGCTCCCTGCAGCAGCAGATCGGCGGCGTGTCCGAAATGGTCCGGCGTCGCTGCCTTGCCCCGCAATGCTGCTTCCGCCTCGAGGCTTCGCCAAGGCTTATGGGCCACGCCGCCGAGCGCCAGGCGCGCTTCGCTGATCGCGTTGCCCTCCAGTTCGAGCGCGGCTGCGACCGACACCAATGCAAACGCATAGGACAGCCGGTCGCGGATTTTCAGATAGCTGAAGTTCCGGGCAAAGCCATGCGCCGGTAGCTCAATCGCCGTGATGATCTCGCCGCTGCCGAGATTCGTATCGAGATGAGGCTTGTCGTCCGGGAGCCGGTGGAAGTCCGTCAACGCGAGGGTGCGTTGACCCGACGGGCCTGCGATGTGGACCAGCGCGCCGAGCGCAGCCAGGGCCACGCTCATGTCGGATGGATTCGTCGCGATGCAGGATTGGCTTGTGCCGAGGATTGCGTGGTTGCGATTGAGGCCATCGATCGCCGAGCAGCCCGTGCCAGGGCTTCGCTTGTTGCAAGGCGTCGTGGTGTCATAGAAGTAGGCGCAGCGCGTTCGTTGCATCAGATTGCCGCCGACCGAGGCCATGTTGCGCAGTTGCGCGGAAGCACCGGCCAGGATGGCGCTGGCGAGGAGGGGGTAGCGCTGCTCGACCAACGGGTGGTAGGCGAGGTCGGAATTCGGCACCAAGGCGCCGATACGCAGACCGCCGCCGGCGGTCTCTTCAATGTCGCGGAGCGGCAGGCGGGTGATGTCGATGAGCCGCGAGGGCCGTTCGACATTCTCCTTCATCAGATCGATCAGGTTGGTGCCGCCGGCAATCAACTTCGCACCGGGATCGGCGGTTAGCAGGCGAATGGCGTCGGAAACGTCGCTCGCGCGGGAATAATCGAAATTGTTCATGACCGGCTCATTGCCTGCTCGATCGCAGCCACGATGTTGGGATAGGCGCCACAGCGGCAGAGGTTTCCACTCATGAGCTCGCGGATTTCGTCGGCATCTCGCGCACGACCTTCGGCCAGCAGGCCGGCGGCCGAACAAATCTGCCCCGGCGTGCAGTAGCCGCATTGAAAGGCGTCGTGGTCGATGAAGGCCTGCTGCAGGGGATGCAACGTGCCGTCCCTGGCCATGCCTTCGATCGTCGTGATCTCGGCGCCATCCTTCATGACCGCTAGCGTCAGGCAGGAGTTGACCCGTCTTCCATCGACCAGCACGGTACAGGCGCCGCATTGGCCGTGATCGCAGCCCTTTTTGGTCCCGGTCAGCTCCAGGCGGTCACGCAGCGCATCGAGGAGCGTGGTCCACGGCACGACCTCGAGCGCGCGCCTTTCGCCATTGACGACGAGGTTGATCGGAATGCGTTCGGGGATTGTCGTGTCGGCCATATTTTCATTTCCTTGCGGAAGGCCGAGCTGGGCAAATTGTGGGAGTGACGCACGAATGCGCTGCCGCCGCTGGCCGATAGCGCCCAACGGATGACGCGGTGCTTGGTTCCAGACCGATTCCTGCGGCCAGACGGCGAGGTCAGCGCTTGGCTTGGCCGAACACCACCGTCGGCACCGCGCGGTTAACGATTTCGCGCAGTGCAAAGCTCGATTGCACGCGCGCGACGCGCGGCAGGCGGGACAGCTCGGTGCGGTGGATGCGCTCGAAATCCTGGATGTCACGGGCCAGCACGATCAGGATGTAGTCGTCGGTGCCCGACATCAGAAAGCAGCGTATGACGGACGGGCATTTCACCACCTCAGCCTCGAAGGCTTTCAGCGCCTCGTCGCTTTGGCTCTCGAGCGCGATGCGAACCAGCACGGTGGTGGTGAGTCCGAACTGCGAGAGATCGAGTGCGGCCTGGTAGGCCTGGATGTAGCCCTCGTCCTCCAGTGCCTTCTGCCGCCGCGCCAGTGCCGTGCTCGATAGCCCGACCTTGACGGCAAGCTCAGTGTGGCTGGCGCGCGCGTTGGTCGTGAGTTCCGCGAGGATCGCGAGGTCTTTCCGGTCAAGGGCCAAAGTTTCGTTTCCAGCGTGAAAGGGCAGCTTGGCGCCGGAAACCGGCGCGGGCTTGCCGAAACTAGCGGATATTTGCACGAAACCAAACCGGCCTCGTCGATACGATGACAACCGGAATCAAGGCGTTGGCAAAGGAGCCCGGGTAGATGCGCGTCGGTGTGCCCAAGGAGATCAAGGTGCAGGAATATCGCGTCGGACTTACCCCGGGCGCGGTCCGTGAATATGTCGCGGCGGGGCACGACGTGATGGTCGAGACCGGCGCCGGTGGCGGCATCGGCGCATCCGACGAAGTGTATGAGCGGGCAGGGGCTACGATTGCCGGGAGCGCCCGCGACGTCTTTGCCAGGTCCGACATGATCGTGAAGGTGAAGGAGCCGCAGAAGAGCGAATGGGCCCAACTTCGCGAAGGCCAAATCCTGTTCACTTACCTTCATCTTGCGCCGGATCCGGAGCAGGCCAAGGGCCTGCTTGCCTCCGGTTGCACGGCGATCGCCTATGAAACCGTCACGGACGCGAGCGGTCACCTCCCGCTGCTCGCGCCGATGAGCGAAGTCGCCGGCCGCCTCGCCATCGAGGCCGCCGGCGCCGCGCTCAGGCGCTCGGCCGGCGGCCGCGGTCTGTTGCTGGGCGGTGTGCCCGGCGTACAGCCGGCACGCGTCGTCGTGCTCGGCGGCGGCGTGGTGGGAACGCAAGCCGCGCGCATGGCCGCAGGCCTCGGTGCCGACGTCACCGTGATTGACCGTTCCATCCCGCGCTTGCGCGAACTGGACGATCTCTTCGCCGGACGTGTTCGCACCCGCTTCTCGACCATCGAATCGGTCGAGGACGAAGTGTTTGCCGCCGACGTCGTGATCGGTGCGGTGCTGGTGCCGGGCGCCAGCGCACCGAAGCTCGTGACGCGCGCGATGCTGACATCTATGCGGCCGGGCGCGGTGCTGGTCGACGTCGCGATCGACCAGGGCGGCTGCTTCGAGACGTCGCACCCGACCACGCACACCGAGCCGATCTACGAGGTCGACGGCGTCGTGCACTATTGCGTCGCCAATATGCCGGGCGCGGTGCCGGTGACG
The DNA here is from genome assembly GCF_018129985.1 of Bradyrhizobium sp. SZCCT0148. Taxonomy (GTDB): domain Bacteria; phylum Pseudomonadota; class Alphaproteobacteria; order Rhizobiales; family Xanthobacteraceae; genus Bradyrhizobium; species Bradyrhizobium japonicum_H. The sequence continues at coordinate 191,442 of NZ_JAFCKT010000004.1, read as the reverse complement.
TCGAGCCAGGCGCTGAACAATGCGACGCTGCCGTTCGGCCTGATGCTCGCCGGCAAGGGATTTGCCGCGGTGCTGGAAAATCCGCATTTGCGCAACGGGCTGAATGTGCATCGTGGGCGCATCACCAACAAGGCGGTGGCGGAGAGTCTCGGGCTCGAGTTTGCCCCGGTGGGGAGCGGGCTGGCGGCCTGACGGCTCTCGGGCCGTCTTGCGAGCGCAGCGAAGCAATCCAGGGTGCCTTCGCGGAAAGATTCTGGATTGCTTCGCTGCGCTCGCATGGACGGTGTGGTGAGGAGGTGCGCCAACCTTACAGCAGCCTGCGCAGTGGAAGCTTACCTCTTCGTCAGCTTGTACTGCCCAAGGTCCGGGTCATGGGTCATGCGCCAGTAGTCCACGAAGCGCCACGGCATCGCCGAGAACACGCGGCCGCTGCTGTTGCGGTAGTAGGTGCTCATCCCCGGATGGGTCCAGATCATGCCCTCGTGCTCGGCATCGACCTTGCGGACGTAGTCGTCGAGCACGTCCTGGCGAACGTCGATCGTGGCCACGTCGTGCTCGATCATGCTGGCGAGGCAGGCTGAGATATAGCGGCTCTGGCATTCCGACTGGAAGATGACGCTGCCGCCATGCGCGGGGCCGGAGTTCGGGCCGAGCATGCAGAAGAAATTGGGGAAGTCGGGCACGGTGAGGCCGAGGAACGCCGTCGGATTGTCGTTGGCCCAGGCCTGGCGCAGATCCTTTCCGTCGCGTCCGCTGATGTTGAGGCGGGCCGCCATCTCCGTCACCTTGAAGCCGGTGGCGACCACGATGACGTCGGCGGGGCGGTGGTGGCCGTTGGCGGTTACGATGCCTGTCTCGTCGAAATGATCGATCGTGTCGGTGACGAGCTCGACGTTGTCCCGCCTCAAGGTCTTGAACCAGTTGTTGTCGAGCAAAATGCGCTTGCCGTAGGGCGGATAGCTCGGCACGCATCTCTCGATCAGGTCCGGCCGGCCCTGCAGTTCCGACAGGATGAAATCGGTCAGCTCCTGGCGGTGCCGGTCGTTGCCCTTGTTGACAGCACGCTCCGGATGCGGCCAGGCCGGGTCCTTGCGCAGGAAAGGAAGCAAGCCGTCGCCATAGCGCCAGAACATGTTGAAGCGGTACCACTGCACATAGAACGGCAGATGCGCCAGCAGCCAGCGCGCGCCCTCGCTGATCTGATCGGCATAGCCCTTCACAGGCCGCGCCCATTGCGCGCTGCGTTGATAGACCGTGACCGAGGCGACGCGGTCCGCGATCGACGGCACCAGTTGCATCGAGGTCGCGCCGGTGCCGATCACGGCGACATGCTTGCCGTCGATGTCGATGTCATCGGACCACAGCGCCGAATGCAGGATCGTTCCCTTGAACTCTTCCTCGCCCTCGAACCGGGCACGGGAGGGGTCGTTGAGCTGGCCGATGGCCGAGACCAATGCGGTGGATTCGAAGATCTCTTCGCCGCTGCTGGTTTTGAGCGTCGAGATCCAGCGCCGCTTGCTGTCGTCCCAGCGCGACGAGGTCAGCTCGGTGTTGACGCGTAGATGCTTGCGGATGCCGTATGCTTCGGCGACCTTCCGGAGATAGCCCAGCAACTCCTCGCGCTGGCAGAAGTAGCGGGTCCATGCATTTCCCGGGCCGAACGAATAGGAATAGGAATGGTTCGGCGTGTCGACGCCGCAGCCGGGATAGCGGTTGATCCACCAGGTGCCGCCGAGCTCGGCGTTCTTCTCGACGATGGTGTAGGGAATGCCGAGATGGCCGAGCGCCACGCCGAGCGCGATGGCGCAGACGCCGGCACCGACGATCAGGACGTGCTGCTCGGCGAGCTTGTCGTTCGAGGGCTGCTTGGTCCAACGCGCCTCGCGCGGCACAAAGCCCATCTCTTCGCGCATCAGCGGGGCATATTCCGGCGCTACGTTCTCGCCGAGGCAGGCGCGCATCATCTTCAGCAGCAGCTCTTCGCCGGGATCGGTAATCACAGGCTTCGGCGTGCCATCGGCAAAGAGGTTGACGACAGCGGCGCGGATCTCGTCCTGGATTTCTTGCGGCACGCCGGCCTCGGGATCGGGGATCAGGCGGATGTCGCGCTTGGGCAAGTACGGCGGCGCGAGCCATTTCTCGTCGCCGGTCATGTGCACCAGCACCATCAGCAGGCAGCGGATGTCGCCTTCGGCGATGGTCGAGGCAAGGTCGAGCGGCCTGTGCGGAGCTTTGATATTCATGGCGTGTCCTGGTCTCCGGACGTGGTGAAGAGGCCGCGCGTCATCAGCTTGCGATAGGCGGAGATGACGTGCTCGGGCACGGCGGTGACGCCGCCGGCCGAATAGGAGTAACGGCGGCTGAGATAGCCGCGTGCGCCCATCAGCATGTGGACGATCGCCTCGAACTCCTCGTCGCTGTAGTCAGCGATGGCACCTGAGCCTCGCGCGCGACGCAAAATGCGCACATAGGCGACCGAGATGTTGTCAAGATGCTTCTGGTAGCCGGTCGGCGCGAAGAATTCGGCCTCGTTGAGGATGCGCAAGAACTCCGGCACCTCGCGGATGAAGTCGAAGAAGGCGGAGAAGCGTGAAATCTCCTGCCGCGCGGCATCCGCCGTGCCGGTGCGGGCGCGGATGAAGCCGACCATGTCGAGGCCGATCTTCGGCAGCAACTGGTCGAGCAGCTCCTGGCGGTTCTCGAAATGATTGTAGAAGGTGCCTTGCGCGACGCCGGCCTGCTCGGTGATGCGGGCGACGGAGGCTTCGGCATAGCCATGCTTGCCGACGATCTTGGTGGCGGCCTCGAAGATCTTCTGCTTGGTCCAGGCGTTGCGCTCGACGCGGTTGAGCTTTGTCACCTTGGCGTTCACTTGAGTCATTCCGACCTCTCCAGCTCGGCGCGCAGCACGCGCTTGAGAATCTTTCCGGATGGGTTGCGCGGGAGGCCGTCGCGGATGATCAGCTGTTTCGGCACCTTGAAGCTGGCAAGCCGGGCGCGACAATGCTCGGTGAGGGCAGGGAGCTCGAGCCTGGCGCCCTCGCTCAGCACGACGATCGCGACGGGCCGTTCGCCCCAGCGGGCGTCGCGCAGGCCGATCACGGCGACTTCGTGCACCTCGGGCAGTTCGTAGATGACGCGTTCGACCTCTGAGGAGGCGATGTTCTCGCCCCCGGAGATGATCATGTCCTTCTTGCGGTCGGTCAGGAACAGAAAGCCATCGTCGTCGAGATAGCCGACGTCGCCGCTGCGGAACCAGTCGCCGAAGAAGGCAGCGGCCGTCTTGTCCGGATCCTTCCAGTAGCCGCGCGTAATCTTTGGGCCGCGCAGGCAGATCTCGCCGTCGACGTTGGCCGGCAACGTGTTGCCGTCCTCGTCGCGGATCTCAATCTCGACATGGGCGATGGCGCGCCCGGTCGAGCCGATCTTCTCGATCTCGCGACCGGCCTCCATGAAGGTATCGCCGCCGACGGTCTCGGTGAGGCCATACGCATCGATATAGCGCGCATTGTGGAAATAGTCCGAGAAGGCGCGGATGCGCAGCTCCGGCGTCTTCTCGCCGCCGCCGATCGCCCATTGCAGGCTGGAGACGTCGTAGCGCTCTCGCGTCGGGCAGGTGAGCATCGCGCTGGTCATGACCGGTGCGAACCAGGCGGCGTTCAGCTCGTCCTCGTCAATCGCCGCAAGCGCGCATTCAGGCTCGAAATTGCGTTCGATGCGGATGAAGCCGCCATGCCAGAGCACGGCGATGCCGGGCAGGTCGAGCGCGCCGACGTGATAGAGCGGGCCGACGACGAGCAGGCGCGTCTCGGCACTCAAACCCAGCGCGATCGTTTGGTCGGCGGACTTCCAGTAGAAATTATCGTAGGTAAGCATCACGCCCTTGGGGCGGTCGGTCGTGCCCGAGGTATACATCAGCCGCATCAGGTCGGATGATGCGCGGTCATGCATCGGCGCGGGCGGCGCATCGCCTGTGAGATGCGTGAGGCTCTGCTGCGCGGCCTCGTCGAGCACGACAATTCTCGTGCCCGCGGCATTCGCGGCCAATTCCTCATCGACGATCAGAAGCCGTGCGCCGGAATTGCCGGTGATGTAGCCGACCTCGTCGCGGGAGAGGCGGAAGTTAATCGGCAAGAACACCGCGCCGAGATGGCTGGTGGCGAAAACGACCTCCAGGAACGCGGCGCTATTTTTCATCAGCACCGCCACGACATCGCCGGCGCCAATGCCCTGTGCGGCGAGCCAGCCTGCCACCCTCCGGACACGCCCGTCGAACGCCGCGTAGGACATCTCCTCGCCGCGATATTTCAGCGCAGGCCGGTCCGGCGAGCGCCGGGCATGGAAGGCGATGAAGCTCGACAGGTTGATCATTGCGCGGATTTTGGGCCGCTTGCGGCCTCGTTGCCTTACTCGATGAATTCTGACTCGTAATTCATCTTTGGCTTGACGTCACCCCCCTACCTCTGAAATCCTTGAGACTATGGAGACGACACGATCTCCGACAGGGATTTGAAACGCCGACCCGACAGAGGGAGGGGAAAATGACGAGAACCCGCACGCCGGGCATCAGCCGCCGTTCAACGCTGGCGCTGATGGGCGCCGGTGCGATGAGTGTTGCCGCGCCCTGGGTGGCGCGTGCGCAAGCCAAGACCATCAAGATCGGCATGCCGACGATCCTGTCGGGCCGCGTGGCGCAGCTCGGCACATCCTCGCGCAATGCGGTGATGCTCGAGGTCGAGAAGGTCAACGCCGCCGGCGGCCTTGCCGGCCGACAGATCGAGATGGTGATCCGCGATTCCAAGGGCCAGCCGCAGGAAGCCGCGCGTGTCGCGCGCGAGCTCGTCAACACCGACGGCTGCGAACTGCTGCTCGACGGTGAGGCGTCCTCGGGATCCTTCGCCGTGCATGAGGTCGCGCGCGATCTCGGCGTGCTCTGCATCCACACCTGCTCGGAAGCGTCATCGCTGACGGCCGATCCGAAGCAGCACATCCCGAACGCGTTCCGCTGCGTGCGCCAGGGTATCCACGATTCCATCGTCGGCGGCAGCTATGCCGCCGCGATCGCCAAGGCCAAGGGCTTGAAGAAATGGGCGACCTGTTCGCCGGACTATGCCTATGGCCGCGACACCACCGGCGAGTTCACGCTGTACTTGAAGCGTTTCGCGCCCGACGTCGAAATCATCAGCGAGTCCTGGCCTAAGCTGTTCCAGCCCGACTACACCGAGGTCGTGACCAAGATCCTGCAGGCCAAGCCGCAGGCGCTTTATTCCTGCCTGTGGGGCGGCGATCTCACCTCCTACATCGACCAGGCCAACATCTACGCGATGTTCAGCCAGATGGAGGTGTTCGCGGTCAACATGGCCGACTACACCGCGCTCACCGTGGTGAAGAACCTGCCCAAGGGCATCCACTCCGGCAACCGTTACATCAAGACCTTTCCGACCACGCCGGAGAACGCGGCCTGGGGCGATGCCTACAAGGCGAAGTACAACGAATATCCGACCAACTGGTCGTGGCAGAACGCGACCGCGGTGATGTTCCTCGCTGAGGCCGCCAAGAAGGCGAACTCCGCCGACGGCAAGAAGCTCGCGGAGGCATTGAAGGGCCTCACCATCAAGTGCCCGTTCGGTGCCGACGGCACCGTGACGATGCGCGGCGACGATCACACGCTGGTCGGCTACGCCATCGGCTGGGGCACCACGATCCCGCAGGAGCCGTATGTGCCGGAGGTCAAGGCCGGCGACTGGAAAACGATCTTCGAGCTCGAGGCCGAGTGGAAGAAGAGCAAGGGCTACACCTGATCCGATACAGCGGAGACGGGCGACCGTCTCCGCCATCTCGTTTTCCGCGCCCTGTCAGGCGCGCCGCAATGAAAGTGCTCCCGTGGATCTCGACGCGCTTGCCGGTTGCCTCTCCAGCTCCGCCTGCCTGGTGACGCAAACCACCAGCGGCCTCATCATCGGCATGCTGCTGTTCCTGGTCGCGGTCGGGCTCACCTTGATTTTCGGCGTCCTCAAGGTGGTCAATTTCAGCCACGGCGCCTTCTACATGTTCGGCGCCTATTTCGCGATGACGGCCTATCAGCTCACCGGCAGCTTTGCGCTGGCGATGCTCGCAGGTGCGGCCGGCACCGCGGCTCTCGGCCTGATCTTCGAGCGCGTCTTCATGAGCCGCGTCTATGGCGCGGACGTCTTGATGCAGCTGCTCGTCTGCTATGCCTTCGTGCTGATCTTCGACGACGTTGTGCGCATCATCTGGGGGCCGGAATTCAAGTCGATGGGTATGCCGGCGGCGTTCCAGGTCATGCCGCTGTTCATCGCCGGCGGCGTGGTGCCGCCTTATTATCTGCTGCTGATCGGCGTCGCGCTCGTTGCGGCTGTCGTGCTCGGTGCGGGCCTGTCGCGCACGCGCATTGGCAAGGTGATCCGCGCGGCTGCGCATAATCCGGGCATGGTCTCGGCGCTCGGTATCAACACCGGCCTGATCTATGGCGGCGTGTTCGCGCTCGGCGGAATGCTGGCGGGGCTCGCCGGCGCGCTCGCAGCGCCGGTGCGCTCGCTGACCCCGGGGATGGGATTTTCGGTACTGATCGAATCCTTCATCGTCACCGTGATCGGGGGCATGGGCTCGATCCTGGGCGCGCTGATCGGCGCGCTGCTGCTCGGCCTGATCAGGTCCTACGGCTCGCTCGGCTTTCCCCTGTTCACGGAAGGCCTGATGTATCTGTTCATGGTGATCGTGCTCGTCTCAAAGCCCACCGGCCTGTTCGGCAAGGAGGCGGCATGACTGAGCTCGAGGCCGGCGGCGCCGGGACGCTGGCGCCTGTGCGCAGCGGCGCTGCGCCTGGGCGCTATCGCGACATCCTGATCGCGCTGATCGCTTTTGCCGTGCTGGCGAGCCTGCCGCTGTTCACGGGCAGCAAGGCGCTGCTCGATTTCGTCATCCGCTGCTCGGCTTATGGTCTGTTCGCGACTTCGCTCAATCTGCTCGTCGGCTACACCGGCCTGACCTCGTTCGGCCATGGCATGTTCTTCGGCCTTGGCGCTTACAGCTTCGGCCTGATCATGCAGAAGCTCGGCGTTCCCATTCCCGTGGCCTTCGTGGCGACGCTGGCGATCACGGCGGTGATCGCAGCCGTGATCGGCGCGATCTGCGTGCGGCTGAAGGAGATCTATTTCGCCTTCGTCACGCTCGCCTTCCAGATGCTGATCCACTCGACCATTCTATCCTGGGCTTCCTTCACCGGCGGCGACCAGGGCCTGCGCGGCGGCATTCCGCGTCCCTCCTTCCTCGGGATCAATCTTGCCAACCACGTTCATCTCTACATCGCAAGCTGCGCGCTGCTGATCCTCGGCCTCCTCGCGATGCGCCAGATCGCACAATCGCCGTTCGGCTTTACGCTGCGCATGATCCGCGACAACGCCGCGCGCGCGAGCTTCCTCGGCATCGACGTCTGGCGCGCCAAGCTCACCGTGTTCGTGCTGGCGGCGCTGTTTGCGTCCATGGGCGGCATGGTGATGGCGCTGTTCGTTTCCGGCGCCTATCCGGAGTTCGCCTATTGGACCATCTCGGGCGAAGGTATCTTCATCAACATGCTCGGTGGCGTATCGACCTTCCTCGGGCCGATGGTCGGGACCGTGCTGCTCTTGCTGCTCAACGACACCGTGACGCGGTTCACCGAATACCATGGCATCGTGCTTGGAATCGTCATCCTGTTCTTCGCGCTGGGCCTGCGCAAAGGCCTGCTGGACTTCGTCGCCGAATGGTTTTCGCAGCGGCGCGACGCAGGCAAGGGGCACTAGCGATGCTCGAGATCCGCAACCTCGCAAAATCCTTCGGCGGCGTGAAGGCGACCAACGACGTCTCGCTCGACTTTCCCGACGGCTCGCTGACGGCCGTGATCGGTCCGAACGGTGCCGGCAAGAGCACCTTCTTCAACCTCATCACCGGCGCGCTGAAGCCTGACAGCGGTGAGGTGCTGCTCGACGGCGTCGACCTCGCCGGCCGCTCCCCGCCGGAGATCGTCCGTCACGGCATCGGCCGAGCCTTCCAGGTCGCCAGCATCTTCAGGTCGCTGACGGTGCAGGAGACCATGTTGGCTGCCGTCAGCGCCGACCAGCGCACCTCGGCGGTGCTGCACAAGCGTTTTCCCTTGCCGGAAACGCGCGATCGCGCCGAGCATGTGATGGAGCTGTTGGGCTTGGCGGGAAAACGCCATCGCACGGCCGCGACGCTGTCGCATGGCGACCAGAAGCTGCTCGATATTGCCCTTGCGCTGGTGCTCGAACCGAAGGTGCTGTTGCTGGACGAGCCCACCGCCGGCATGGGACCGGAAGAGCGCTGGCGCATGATCGACAAGGTGCGCGAGCTCTGGGAGACCCAGAAAATTACCGTCGTTTTCATCGAGCACGACATGGACATCGTGTTCAAGATCGCGCCCAAAATCGTCGTGCTCTGCTATGGCCGCATTCTGGCAACCGGGACGCCCGACGAGATCCGCAACAACAGCGCTGTGATCGAGGCTTATCTGGGTACTGAGCATGCGGGGGCGGCGGCATGAATGCTGTCGTCATTGAGGTCGCCGATCTCGACGTCTACTACGGCACCAGCCAGATTCTGTTCGGTGTCGGCCTCTCGGTGCGGCAGGGCGAGACCATGGCGCTGCTGGGCCGCAACGGCGCCGGCAAGTCCACCACGATGAAGGCGATCATGGGGCTGGCGCCGCCGCGGCGGGGCAAAGTAAGCCTGCGTGGCGCGGTGATCTCCGGCTGGAAGCCGTATCATATCGCGCGCGCCGGCCTCGGCTTCGTGCCGGAGGACCGCCAGATCTTTCCGGAGCACAGCGTCGAGGACAATCTGGTTATCGGCCGCAAGAAGGGACCGGAGGGCCAGGACGAATGGCCGATCAAGCGCATCTACGAGGTCTTCCCGTTGCTGGAGCCGCTGCGCCATCGTATCGCCGGGCGTCTCTCGGGCGGCGAACAGCAGATGCTGGCGATCGCGCGCACGCTGATGGGTAACCCCGCGCTCCTGTTGCTGGACGAGCCCAGCGAGGGGCTCGCGCCGATCATCGTGCAGCGGATCGGCGAGTTGTTGCGGCAGCTCCGAAGCATGGGATCGACCGTGCTGATTGCCGAGCAGAACATGCATTTCTGCCTGGGGCTCGCGAGCCACGCCACGATCATCGACAAGGGCCAGATCGTCTACGCCGCCGGAATCGACGAGCTGAAAGCTGATGAGGCGATCCGCCGGCGTTATTTGGCCCTGTGAGCCTGACGGGCCGTGCCCGAATAGTCGAGAAGAAGAAAACTGTTGTCTGGGGTCTTTCCGGCGGAAGGAGTTTCCCTGCGCAGGAGCAAAAACGCCAATCGCTTCCATTGCCGTTTGAGCGGGAAACGACGACATTCCCATCAGGAATTGATGGATTGACGGTCATGGAACGCACTGGATTTGAGCCCTTCGGCGAGCAATTGGTGTCCGCAACGGACGCCCAGCCGAAATCGCGCGCGTCGAAGCTCCTGCTGCGGGTCGGCACCGGGCTGTTCTGGTCGCTGGTGGCCGGAATCGTGCTGGCGCGTGCAGCATTCTTCGAACCAGGCGTCTATGACGGGTTCAGCCGGGTCGCCTCGCTGGCCAAGAGCCTGATCTTCTGAGGCCGATTTTTCCGGGTTGAGGACAGAACTTCTCTCGGCCCTGATATGTCGAAAGCTTATTCCCCATCGAGCCGGCGCTGCGTATAAATCTTTCTCCCTTGGGAGAGATTTGTGTCGCAGAATCAAGCATCCAGCCCGGCCGATGCCAAGCCGGCCACCGCCGCGAGCCGTATTCTCGGGCTGTTTCCAGGCATCCTCCTCTGTATCGTCGTCGCTGGTGTCTCGGCCCTGCTCGAAAGGGCGGAGCTTGGCGTCTTTGAGCATCCCTATGTCGAGGCGCTGGTGATGGCGATCCTGCTCGGGATGGCCCTGCGCAGCTTCTGGAAACCCGCGCCGCGTTGGCAGGCCGGTATTGCCTTCAGCGCAAAGCAGCTTCTCGAAGTCGCGGTCATGCTGCTGGGGGCCTCGATCAGCTTCGCCGCCATCGCGGCTTCCGGCGTGGCGCTGCTGGCGTCGATCGCAGCCGTCGTGGTGATTGCGCTGTGCGTCTCCTTCGGACTCGGCCGGATGCTGGGCCTGTCGACGCGGCTGTCGATCCTGATCGCCTGCGGCAACTCGATCTGCGGCAATTCGGCGATCGCCGCGGTGGCCCCGATCATCGGTGCCACCAATGACGAGATCGCATCCTCGATCTCCTTCACCGCAATCCTCGGCGTGATGATGGTGCTCGGCCTGCCGCTGTTGATTCCGCTGCTGCAATTGTCTGCCACGCAATACGGCATTCTCGCCGGTCTCACGGTCTATGCGGTGCCGCAGGTACTGGCCGCGACGGTCCCCGCCGGGCTCGTCGCGACGCAGATCGGCACGCTCGTGAAGCTGATGCGTGTGCTGATGCTCGGGCCGGTCGTCGTCGGCCTGTCGCTCGCCGCCTCACGCTGGAAGAGCGATGCCAAGAAGACCAGCGTCGGCTTCTTCCGCCTCGTCCCTTGGTTCATCCTCGGCTTTCTGGCGCTGGCGACTTTGCGGTCCCTCGAAATCGTGCCGGGGACGGTGGTCGGTCCGGTGACCAAGATCACGGGCTTTCTCACCGTGGTGTCGATGGCGGCCCTCGGACTCGGCGTCGACGTCCGCGTGCTCGCCAATGTTGGCGGGCGGGTGACGGCCGCGGTGACGCTGTCCCTGATGCTGCTGCTCGGCATCAGCATCGCCTTGGTGCACTGGTTCAAGTGAGAGAACCGCCGCTCTGGACTTCCAGAGCGAGACGTTTATTGGTCTTCGCCAATGAAGCGGCGGCCAATTGAACGCAGCCGATCCGAGAATGAGCGAGGACGCTGGCCATGACGACACTGTCCGTAAATGACCTTCTCCCCGAGGATGGAACGAAAGGGACTCTGGTCGGCCGCGTCTGGCTGCCGCACGCGAACGGTCCGGCCGTAGTCGCCGTGCGCGGCGACGGCGTCTTCGACGTCACCTCGAAATTCCCCACCGTCAGCGCTCTCTGCGAGGAGGACAATCCGGCCAAGGCCCTGGCTGCGGTCAAGGGTGAGCGGATCGGCGATCTCGATGCCATTGTCGCCAACACGGCCCCCGATACGCGCGATTCGAAAAAGTCTTGGCTGCTTGCGCCGGTTGACCTCCAAACCCTGAAGGCCGCCGGCGTCACCTTTGCCATCTCGATGCTGGAGCGGGTGATCGAGGAGCGAGCAAAGGGCAACCCGGCCTCGGCCGAAGCGATCCGCAAGGAAGTGACGCGGCTGATCGGCGATGATCTGTCCAAGCTCAAGCCGGGTTCAGACCAGGCGATGCATCTGAAGCAGGTGCTGATCGATCAGAACGCCTGGAGCCAATATCTCGAGGTCGGCATCGGCCCCGATGCGGAGGTCTTCACCAAGGCGCCGACGCTATCCTCGGTCGGCACCGGCATGGATGCCGGCCTGCACCCGAAATCGACCTGGAACAACCCGGAGCCGGAGCTCGTGCTATTCGTGTCGAGCCGCGGCAAGATCGTCGGCGGCGCGCTCGGCAACGACGTCAATCTGCGCGACTTCGAGGGCCGTTCGGCGCTGCTGCTGTCGAAAGCCAAGGACAACAACGCCTCCTGCGCAATCGGACCGTTGCTGCGCCTGTTCGACGACAGTTTCACGCTCGACGACGCGCGCAAGCTCGACATCAGCCTGAACGTGACGGGAGCAGACGGCTTCGTTCTCGATGGCCATTCCTCGATCAGCAAGATCAGCCGCGATCCCACCGATCTGGTCGAGCAGACCATCGGCAAGGTGCATCAATATCCCGATGGTTTCGTGCTGTTCCTCGGCACGATGTTTGCGCCGGTCAAGGATCGCGACGCGCCAGGGCAGGGGTTCACCCACAAGCGCGACGACATCGTCACGATCGCAGCGCCGCAACTCGGCAAGCTCGTCAACCGCATGCGGACCAGCGACGAGTGCGAGCCCTGGACCTTCGGCATCGGGGCGCTGATGAAGAACCTGGCGCAGCGTAAGCTGATTTAACACGTCACGTCTGGCGCTGACCTCCCGCGCGAACGTCCACAGGCCGTCATGCCCGTGCTTGTCCCGGGCATCCACGTTCTTTGTCATGCGAGGTGAGGGTGGATGGCCGGGACAAGCCCGGCCATGACGGGTGTCCGTGTCTAGACCCCCTACAATCTCCCTTCATCTCCCCGTTGCATTGGTGGAACAAAATCCCGCGGAGCGTGTCGTAGAACCGTCGCGGCCTCCCTCAGTGCATTTTCCCCCAATAGTCAGATAATATGACTAGTCGGAACCGTTCTTCCGTGAAATAGTCGCGTTCGCCGCCTTTAAAAGCCGGCCTGAGGGTGTCATGCTACCAATCGGCGCCCCGGATAACATCTTGGGAGACTCGCCTGATGATCCTCAAAGCCCTCTTTGCGGCCAGCGCCACGGCCGCCTTGCTGCTCGCGCTGCCGGCAAATGCCGCCGAGCTCACCATCGGCTTCTCGCAGATCGGATCGGAGTCCGGCTGGCGCGCGGCTGAGACGTCGGTCTCCAAGCAGGAGGCCAGCAAGCGCAAGGTCAATCTCAAGATCGCCGACGCGCAGCAGAAGCAGGAGAACCAGATCAAGGCGATCCGCTCCTTCATCGCGCAAAACGTCGATGCCATCTTCCTCGCACCCGTAGTCTCGACCGGCTGGGACTCGGTGCTGAAGGAGGCCAAGGAAGCCAAGATCCCGGTGGTGCTGCTCGACCGCGATATCGATCCCTCCGGCAAGGAGCTCTATCTCACCGCCGTCACCTCCGACAGCGTGCATGAAGGCGAGGTCGCTGGCGACTGGCTCGCCAAAACGGTGGGCAGCAAACCCTGCAACATCGCCGAGCTGCAGGGCACAGTCGGCGCCAGCGTCGCCACCAACCGCAAGAAAGGCTTCGACACCGCGATCGCCAAGCACGCGAACCTGAAGGTGGTGCGCAGCCAGACCGGCGACTTCACACGCGCCAAGGGCAAGGAGGTGATGGAAAGCTTCATCAAGGCCGAGGGCGGCGGCAAGAACCTCTGCGCCGTCTATGCGCACAACGACGATATGATGGTCGGCGCGATCCAGGCGATGAAGGAAGCCGGTCTCAAGCCCGGCAAGGACATCCTCACGGTCTCGATCGACGCTGTCCCCGATATCTTCAAGGCGATGGTAGCCGGCGAAGCCAACGCCACGGTGGAGCTGACCCCGAACATGGCGGGCCCTGCGCTCGATGCCGTCGCAGCCTTCAAGGACAAGGGCACGGTTCCGCCGAAATGGATCCAGACCGAGTCCAAGCTCTATACCGCAGCCGATGATCCGCAGAAGATCTACGACAGCAAGAAGGGCCTCGGTTACTGAGGCGATCCCCCTTCGAAACCGCTTCACGAACGACTAGGCTGGGTGTCCGCTTCAATGGCGGGCACCCGTGGGAGTGAACTTGCCATGCAGAACGGCCCCGATCCCGCGCTGCCCCTTCTCGAGGTGCGCGGGATCAGCAAGAGCTTCGGTGCTGTCCGCGCGCTGCGGGAGGTCGACTTCACGCTACGCGCCGGCGAGATCCATGCGCTGCTCGGCGAGAACGGCGCCGGCAAATCCACGCTGATCAAGGTCGTCACCGGCGTGTTCCCGCGCGATGCCGGCATCGTCAGGATCGGCGGTGAAGAGATCGCGCCGCGTTCAGCGAAGGCGGCAGTGGCTGCGGGCATTGCCACCGTCTACCAGGAGGTCAATCTGCTGCCGAATCTCTCGGTGGCGCAGAACCTGTTTCTCGACCGCCAGCCGATGCGCTTCGGCGTGGTGCGCGAAGGCGAGATGCGCCATCGCGCCAAGGCGCTGCTCGCGGATTTCGGCCTCGACATCGACGTCGCCGCACCGCTCGGCAATTATTCGGTGGCCATCCAGCACGTCACGGCGATTGCCCGCGCGGTGGACCTCTCCGCGCGCGTGCTGATCCTGGACGAGCCGACCGCGAGCCTGGACCGACACGAGGTCGAGATCCTGTTCGGCATCATGCGCCAGCTCGCGAAACGCAGCATCGGCATCGTCTTCGTCAGCCATTTCCTCGACCAGGTCTACGAGATCTCCGATCGCATCACGGTGCTGCGCAACGGCCGCCTGGTCGGTGAGCGCGAGACGGCGTCCTTGCCGCGGCTTGAGCTGATCCGGATGATGCTTGGCCGCGAGCTTGCGGAGACCACAAATGAGCGGGCGGCCGCGAGGGAACATAAGACGCGCGAAATCTGCGCAAGCTTCGAGAATTACGGCAAGGCCGGCTATGTCGCCCCGTTCAATCTCGAGCTGCGCCGTGGCGAGGTCGTCGGCCTTGCCGGCCTGCTCGGCTCGGGCCGCACCGAGACGGCGCGGCTGGTGTTCGGCGCCGAGCGCGCCGATGGCGGGAAGGCGAGGGTGGAGGGTGCGCCGGTGCGGTTGCAGTCGCCACGCGATGGCGTCCGCCACGGTTTCGGCTATTGCCCGGAGGAGCGCAAGACCGAGGGCATCGTCGCCGAGCTCACGGTGCGCGAGAACATCGCCCTCGCGCTCCAGGCCAAGCGCGGCCTGCACCGCCCGCTGTCGCGCCGCGAGCAGGACGAGATCGCGCGCCGCTACGTCAAGATGCTCGACATCCGTCCGCCCGATGCCGAGCGCCCCGTCGGCCTGCTGTCGGGCGGCAACCAGCAGAAGGTTCTGCTGGCACGCTGGCTTGCGACCTCGCCGCGGCTCCTGGTGCTGGACGAGCCGACCCGCGGCATCGACGTCGGTGCGCACGCCGAGATCATCCGCCTGATCCGCGAGCTCTGCGACGACGGCCTCTCGTTGCTCGTGATCTCCTCCGAGCTCGATGAGATCGTGACCTATTCCGACCGCGTGGTGGTGTTGCGCGACCGCGCCCATGTCGAGGAGCTCGCGGGCGAGGCGGTCGACGTCGGCAACATCTTGGCGGCCATTGCCGCCGACAGTGTCGCTGTTGCGCTTGAGGCCCACACATGACAGCGCTGTTGCCGCGCCGCGGCCTTGCCCAGATCCTGGCGTTGATCGTCATCCTTGCGGTCGACCGCGTGGTGTCGCCGCAATTCTTCGACCTGCGCCTCCAGGACGGCCGTCTGTTCGGCAGCCTGATCGACGTGCTCAATCGCGGCACGCCGGTGGCTCTGCTGTCGCTCGGCATGGTGCTGGTGATCGCGACGCGCGGCATCGATCTGTCGGTCGGTGCGGTGATGGCAATCGCGGGCGCGATCGCGGCGAGCCTCGCCGACACTCACAGTCTGGCCGTGGTTCTGGCGGCAGCGCTCGGCGCAGGCCTGATTTGCGGCCTGTGGAATGGATTCCTGGTCGCGGTGCTCGGCATGCAGCCGATCGTGGCGACGCTGATCCTCATGGTGGCGGGACGCGGCATCGCCCAGCTGATCACCGAGGGGCGCATCGTGACCTTCTCGTCGCCCGGTCTGGTCTGGCTCGGCAACGGTGCCATTCTCGGCGTGCCCGTGCCGGTCGCGATTGCGCTCGGCATGCTCATCCTGACCGGCGCGGTCGTGCGCGGTTCCGCGCTCGGGCTGCTGATCGAGGCGACCGGCGGCAATGCGCGCGCGAGCGAGCTTGCCGGCGTCGGCACCCGTGCGATGATCCTGTCGGTCTATGTCTGGTGTGGCGTCTGCGCGGCGCTGGCCGGCGTGATCGCGGCCGCCGACATCATGGGGGCGGATGCGAACAATGCCGGGCTCTGGCTCGAGCTCGATGCGATCCTGGCCGTTGTGATCGGCGGCACGTCGCTGTTCGGCGGCCGCTTCAGCCTCGTGCTTGCCGTGCTCGGCGCGCTGATCATCCAGACCATGAACACCGGCATCCTTTTGTCGGGCTATCCGCCGGAGTTCAACCTGCTGGTCAAGGCGGTGGTGGTGCTCACGGTGCTGCTGTTGCAATCGCCGAAGCTGACCGGGTTTGCCGGCATCGCCGCGCGGTTGCGGAGGACGAAGGCATGAGAGGCCTGCCGCCCGCCCTCATCACGGCGATCGTGCTCGTCGCGGGTTTTGCGGCGTGCGCGGTGCAATTTCCCAACATCGCCTCGACACGTGTCGTCGGCAATCTCCTCACCGACAACGCTTTCCTCGGCATCGTCGCGGCCGGCATGACCTTCGTCATCATCTCCGGCGGTATCGATCTCTCGGTCGGCTCGGTGATCGGCTTCACGACCGTCTTCGTTGCGCTCGCGATCGAGCGCTGGGGTATGCCGCCACTGGTCGCTTTCGTCGCCGTCCTCGCACTCTCGGCAGCTTTTGGAGCGGCGATGGGTGCGGTCATACATGTCTTCGATCTCCCGCCGTTCATCGTGACGCTGGCGGGGATGTTCCTGGCCCGCGGTGCGAGCTTCCTGCTCTCCACCGAATCCATCCCGATCACCGCGCCGATCTATTCCACCGTGTCGGACTTTGCCTTGCGATTGCCAGGCGGCGGGCGGTTGACCGCGATCGCGATCATCATGCTTGTGATCGTCATCGGCGGCGCCTTGTTGCTGCATCTCACGAGATTTGGCGCCAATGTCTACGCGCTCGGCGGCAGCCGGGCGACCGCGAGCCTGATGGGCGTTGCGGTCGGCACGATGACGGTGAAGATCTACATGCTGTCGAGCCTGCTCGCAGGTATTGCCGGCATCGTTTTCTCGTTCTACACCAGCGCCGGATATTCGCTCTCCGCCGTCGGCGTCGAGCTCGACACCATCGCCGCCGTCGTGATCGGCGGCACGCTGCTCACGGGCGGGCAGGGCTCGGTGGTCGGCACTTTCCTCGGCGTGTTGATCCAGGGCCTGATCCAGACCTACATCAATTTCGACGGCACGCTGTCGAGCTGGTGGACCAAGATCGTGACCGGCGTATTGCTGTTCGTCTTCATTGCCTTGCAGCAAGGGCTGGTCGCGCTCGCGCGCCGGCCCGTGGCCAAGAGCGCGGGAGCTGCCACATGACCTCGCGCATCGTCGTCATCCCGACGCGGCGGGCCCACTCCAACCATGCGGAGGTGGCCCGCTCGATCGGCATCGACATCATCGCCGGCCGTTATGCGGAGGGCACGCGCCTGCCGGGTGACGCAGAGATGATCGCGATGTTCGGCGTGTCGCGGCCGGTGCTGCGCGAGAGCGTGAAGACGCTGGTCGCCAAAGGGCTGCTCACCACCAAGGCGCGGGTCGGCACCGTCGTGCGCGAGCGCGGCGCCTGGAACATGTTCGATGCGGACGTGCTGGCGTGGCATCTGGATGCCGGCATCGACAAGCGTTTCCTCAACGACCTCGCCGAGATACGTCTCGCGGTGGAGCCGCGCGCGGCGATGCTGGCGGCCGCGCAGCGGTCGGAGGAGGATCTGACCGAGCTTCGGCGCAGCATGGAGCGCATGCGGCTCGAAGCGTCCGATTCCGTCAGTTTTGCGGATGCCGACCTCGCGCTGCACATCGCCGTGGCACGCGCCTCCGGCAATCTGTTCATGCGGTCGATCGGCCACGTCATCGAAGCCGCGCTTCGCGCCTCGTTCCTGCTGAGCGCTCCCGTGGAATCGGCGGACCGCGATACGGTGCTGCTCTGGCACCAGAAGATCGTCGATGCGATCGCGGCCGGCGATGCCGCTGCCGCCTCGGAGGCGATGGTCCACGTCATTCACAACGGCATGCGCCGTCACGATGGTACGGTGATCGAGACCGCTCCAGCCGCGGCGTTGCCACCCGTGCAGTCCGGAGAGAAATCGTGACCGAACTTCGCATCGCCATCGTCGGCTTCGGCAAGATCGCACGCGACCAGCACCTCAGTGCGATCGCCGCGGTGCCGGGCGCGACGCTGA
This sequence comes from Bradyrhizobium sp. SZCCT0148, assembly GCF_018129985.1. Lineage (GTDB taxonomy): Bacteria > Pseudomonadota > Alphaproteobacteria > Rhizobiales > Xanthobacteraceae > Bradyrhizobium > Bradyrhizobium japonicum_H. The sequence continues at coordinate 173,538 of NZ_JAFCKT010000004.1, read as the reverse complement.
CTGCAATTGCCAGCCGCAACGCCTCGCTGCCGGGGCTGCCGCATTTTGCCACCATCGAGGAGCTGCTGGAAAAGGGGCCGTCGATCGATGCGGTTTCGCTCTGCACGCCGCCGCAGGTGCGCCGCTCCCAGGCCGCCGCGGCGCTCGCGGCCGGCAAGCATGTCATGCTGGAGAAGCCGCCGGGCATGGGTGTTGCCGAACTCGATCCGCTGATCGCGATGGCGGCAGAAGCAAAGCGAACGCTGTTTGCGACCTGGCATTCGCGTCATGCGCCGGCGGTCGAGCCCGCGCGGGAATGGCTCACGGCGCGACGCATCAAATCGGTGCACATCAGCTGGAAGGAGGATGTTCGCGTCTGGCATCCCGGTCAGAGCTGGATCTGGGAACCGGGCGGCCTCGGCGTGTTCGATCCCGGCATCAACGCGCTGTCGATCCTGACCAAGATCCTGCCCAAGCCTGTGTTCGTCACCGCAGCCGAGCTGGCATTCCCCGCCAATTGCCAGGCTCCGATCGCAGCGAGCCTGACGCTGACCGACATCGACGGCCTGCCTGTTACCGCCGAGTTCGATTTCCGCCAGACCGGGCCGCAGAGCTGGGATATCCTCGTCGAAACCGAGCAGGGCCGGATGACGCTGTCCGGCGGCGGCAGGCACATGGCGATCGAGGGAAAGACCGTTGCCGAGGCGCCCGACGAGGAATATCGGGAGCTTTACCGGCGCTTCGTCGCGCTCGCGGCGACCGGCGCAAGCGACGTCGATCTGGCACCGCTCCGCCTCGTCGCCGACGCCTTCCTGCTCGGCAAGCGCACCGTCGTCGAACCGTTCGTGGATTAGACATGGCCGCAGCAAGAATCACGAAAGATCTTTTCGGAACGCTGCCCGACGGCCGCGAGGTCGCGCGCATCGTACTGCGCGGCGAGAGAGGTTTCGAGGCGCGCATCATCACCCATGGCGCGGTGTTGCAGGCGCTGATCGCGCCCGATGCCAGGGGAGGCCACGACGACATCGTTCTTGGGCATGACGCGTTCGCCGGCTATCTTGCGGAACGAAAGTTCTTGGGCGCCACCGTCGGCCGCTACGCCAACCGCATCGCGAAAGGACAGTTTTCGCTCGATGGCGAGACCGTGCAGCTTGCCGTCAACAACGGCCCGAATGCGCTGCACGGCGGGCTCGATGGATTCGATCGCAAACTCTGGGACATCGCGGAAATCGACGACGGCGCCGCGCCCGGGGTGATGCTCACCTACACGAGCCCGCATGGCGAGGAGAATTATCCCGGCAAGCTCGACGTCCGCCTGACCTATCGCATCACCGGCCCGACCGAGCTGTCTCTGACCATGGAGGCGCGGACCGATCGTCCCACCATCGTCAACCTGACCAACCACAGCTTCTTCAATCTGGAAGGCGCGGCGTCAGGCACGCCCATTCTCGATCACAGACTGATGGTCGCCGCCGAGCATTTCCTCGCCATCGACCCCACCGCCATTCCGCTGTCCGGACCGCCGCGCGCGGTGGCCGGCACGCCTTTCGATTTCCGCGAGCCTCGGCCGGTTGGCGAGCGGATCCGGCAAAACGATGAGCAATTGCTCAACGGCAGGGGTTACGACCACACCTACTGCCTCGCCCGTGACGGCAAGCTCGCGCTCGCGGCGCGGCTGGAGGCGCCGCGCTCCGGGCGGATCATGGAGCTGTTGACCGACCAGCCTGGTCTTCAGGTTTATTCCGGCAATTATCTCGACGGCACGATCTCGGGGAAGGGCGGCAAGCTGATCCGGCAGTCCGACGCGATGTGCCTGGAGCCGCACATCTGGCCCGACGCGCCGAACCGGCCTGATTTTCCGAGCCCGCGCCTCGATCCCGGCCAGGTCTATCGCCATCACACGGTCTATCGCTTTGCAGTGAGGACGCCCTGATGGAACAGGTCCCCACGTCAATTCTCTCGAACGATCCCTGCCATCTCGGCGAGGGGCCGACCTATGACGCGACCACCAACACCGCCTGGTGGTTCGATATTCGCGAGGGACGGCTGTTCGAGGCGCAGCTTGGCGGTGGTGCGATCCGCTTCCACGCGCTCGGCCGGATGGCGAGCGCGCTCGGGCGCATCAATGCCGAACGGCAGCTGGTCGTCGCCGAGGACGGGCTCTACGTCCGCACGCTCGCCGACGGCGCGATGACGCTGTTCCTTCCGCTCGAAGCGGACAATCCCGACACGCGCTCCAATGATTGCCGCGTGCACCAGTCCGGCACGTTCTGGATCGGGACCATGGGCAAGAAAGCCGAGCCGAACGCAGGCGCGATCTACGCGCTCCACCGCGGCAAGATCTCGACTTTGTTTTCCGGCATCAGCATCCCCAATTCGATCTGCTTCTCGCCGGATGGTGGCACAGGCTATTTCACCGACACCCCGCGCGCCGTGCTCTACGCCGTGCCGCTCAATCCCGCGACCGGGCTGCCGCGCGCCGAGCCGGAGGTGTTGCTGCGCCATACCGGTATCGGCGGCCTCGACGGTTCGGTGTGCGACGCTGACGGGAAAATCTGGAACGCGTGCTGGGGCGCGAGCCGCGTCGACGTCTACTCTCCGCGGGGCGAGCGTCTGCGCTCGCTGAGCGTGCCGGCCAAGCAGGCGAGCTGTCCGGCTTTCGTCGGTCCCGATTTGTCGCGCCTCCTCGTCACGTCGGCGTGGCAGGATATGGACGCGGCGGCACGCGCCTGCGATCCGCAAGCCGGTTACACCTTTCTTTTGGAGGCCTCCGCCCGCGGTCGCGCGGAGCCTGACGTCAAGCTCGCATAGGAGACTTTAGAGCCGTTCCACGACCAAGTTCTCGACGACAGCAAGAAACAATCTGACACCCAAGGGAGTGAAACATGCTGAAACTGAAGACGACATTCCTCGCGCTGGCCCTGGCCGGCGCCGCGACGATGGCCACAGGCCTCACCGCCTCCGCCCAGGACAAGGCGACCGTCGGCATTGCCATGCCGACCAAGTCCTCGGCGCGCTGGATCGACGACGGCAACAACATGGTCAAGGTGCTGAAGGAGCGCGGCTACAACACCGACCTGCAATATGCCGAGGACGACATCCCGAACCAGCTCTCGCAGGTCGAGAACATGGTCACCAAGGGCGCCAAAGCGCTGGTGATCGCCGCGATCGACGGCACCACGCTGTCCGACGTGCTCAAGCAAGCCAAGGCAAAAGGCATCATCGTGATCGCCTATGATCGCCTGATCCGCGGCACGCCGAACGTCGACTATTACGCGACCTTCGACAATTTCCAGGTCGGCGTCTTGCAGGCCCAGTCGATCGAGCAGGGGCTCGGGCTGAAGGAGGGCAAGGGCCCGTTCAACATCGAGCTGTTCGGCGGTTCGCCCGACGACAACAACGCCTACTTCTTCTACAACGGCGCCATGAGCGTGCTGAAGCCCTATATCGACAGCGGCAAGCTCGTCGTCGCCTCGGGCCAGATGGGCATGGACAAGGTCGCGACCTTGCGTTGGGACGGCGCCACGGCCCAGGCCCGCATGGACAATCTGCTCAGCGCCTACTACGGCAACAAGAAGCTCAACGCCGTGCTTTCGCCCTATGACGGCATCTCGATCGGAATCATATCCTCGCTGAAAGGCGTCGGCTATGGCAGCGCCGATCAGCCGATGCCGATCATTTCGGGTCAGGACGCCGAGGTGCCCTCGATCAAGGCGATGCTGCGCGGCGACCAGTACTCGACCATCTTCAAGGACACCAGGGACCTCGCCAAGGTGACCGCCGACATGGTCGACGCCGCGCTGGGGGGCAAGCAGGTCACGGTCAACGACACCAAGACCTATGAGAACGGCGTCAAGACCGTGCCGTCCTATCTGCTCAAGCCGGTCGTGGTCTACAAGGACAATTGGGAGAAGGTTCTGGTCGAGAGCGGCTACTACAAGAAGTCGCAGTTCCAGTAAGCTCTCTTTCCTTGTCCCCGCATGCGGGCAGGGAGGAGCGCTTTATGGGACGAAACGGATGTCCACATACTCGTCATGCCCGGGCTTGTCCCGGGCATCCACGTCGTTCCCTGCAGGCAGCGGCACGTGGATGGCCGGGACAGGCCCGGCCGTGACGACGTCGAAGAGACCTGGAGTCTGACACGATGACCGCCATGCTAGAGATGCGCAACGTCAGCAAAAGCTTTGCCGGCGTCCAGGCGCTGCGCGACGTCAATTTTTCGGTTCACGCCGGGCAGATCCACGCGCTCGTGGGCGAGAACGGCGCCGGCAAGTCGACGCTGATGAAGGTGCTCAGCGGGGTCTATCCGCATGGCAGCTACGAAGGCACCATCGTCTTCGACGGTGAGGAGCGGCGCTTCCGCGATATCAACGATTCCGAGGCGCTCGGCATCATCATCATCCATCAGGAGCTGGCGCTGATCCCGCTGATGTCGATCGCCGAGAACATCTTCCTGTCGCATCCGCCCTCAAAGTTCGGAGTGATCGACCGCGACGAGGTTTACCGGCGCACGCGTGAGCTGCTGGCGCAGGTCGGTCTGAAGGAATCCCCGGACACCCTGATCACCGATCTCGGTGTCGGCAAGCAGCAGCTGGTCGAAATCGCCAAGGCGCTGTCTAAGCGGGTGCGGATGCTGATCCTGGACGAGCCGACCGCGAGCCTCAACGAGGCCGACAGCGCCGCGCTGCTCGAACGCCTGATGGTGTTCCGCGAGCAGGGCATCGGTTCGATCCTGATCTCGCACAAGCTCAACGAGGTGGCCAAGGTGGCCGACCACATCACCGTGCTGCGCGACGGCCGCACCGTCGACAGCATCGATTGCCGCGCCGAGCCGATCCAGGAAGACCGCATCATCCGCAGCATGGTCAATCGCGACATGGCTCACCGTTTCCCGGAGCGCAGCGTGAAGATCGGCGAGCCCGTGCTCGAAGTCGCGAACTGGTCGGTCTATCACCCCATCCATCCCGAACGGCAGGTGATCAAGAACGTCAATTTCGGCGTCAGGCGCGGCGAGGTCGTCGGCATTGCCGGGCTGATGGGCGCCGGCCGCACCGAATTCGCCATGAGCCTGTTCGGCCGCTCCTGGGGCACCAATATCAGCGGCAGTATCCGGCTCGAGGGCAGAGACATGGTGCTGCCGAGCGTCGCGGCGGCGATCGACGCGGGCCTTGCCTATGTCACTGAGGATCGCAAGCAGCTCGGCCTGATCCTGGCCGACGACGTCCGCAAGAACATCACTCTGGCCAGCCTCGATCAGGTCGCACCGAAACGCGTGATCGACGACATCGCGGAACTGAAGATCGCCAGCGACTATCGCACGCGCATGCGTATCCGCTGCTCCGACGTCTACCAGGAGACCGGCCAGCTCTCCGGCGGCAACCAGCAGAAGGTGGTGCTGTCGAAATGGCTGATGACCGACCCCAAGGTCCTGATCCTGGACGAGCCGACGCGGGGCATCGACGTCGGTGCCAAATATGAGATTTACTGTATCATCAACGAGCTGGCGGAGGCCGGTCGAGGCGTCGTGGTGATCTCCTCGGAGATGCCGGAGCTGCTCGGCATATGTGACCGCATCTGCGTCATGAACGACGGCGCCTTTGTCGGCGAGTTCAAGGGCGCGGACGCGACGCAGGAAAAGATCATGCGCGCCATCATGCGCAACGAAAGAAACATCGGGAACGCCGCGCCCGCGGCCGCGGAAATGGGAGGAATGCAGCCATGACCGACAAGACGGTATCGCTGCCCGAGGAGCGCCGGCACGGCAGCTTCATCAAGAACAATTTGCGCAACTACGGCATGCTGATGTCGCTGGTCGCGATCATGCTGTTCTTCCAGGTCATGACCGGCGGCACGCTGCTGCAGCCACTGAACCTGACCAACCTCGTGCTCCAGAACAGCTACATCGTCATCATGGCGCTCGGCATGCTGCTGGTGATCGTCACCGGCCACATCGACCTGTCGGTCGGCTCGGTCGCCGGCTTCGTCGGTGCCGTGGCCGCCGTGCTGATGGTGACGTACAAGGTCGACTACACGCTCGCCTTCATCGCCTGCCTGGTGCTGGGAGCGGCGATCGGTGCGGCGCAGGGCTATTGGGTCGCCTATTTCAAGATCCCGTCTTTCATCGTGACGCTGGCGGGCATGCTGGTGTTCAAGGGCCTCGCGCTGGCGGTGCTGCAGGGTCAGTCACTGGGCCCGTTCCCGGCGACCTTCCAGAAGCTGTCGTCCGGCTTCATTCCGGAGCTGCTGCCCGAGGCCGGCACGCTGCATCCGACATCCATGCTGATTGGCGCCGTGCTCGCGCTCGGCCTGGTCTATGCCGGCGCCAAGGGTCGCTCGCGCGAGCAGTTGCACGGCATCGAGGTCGAGCCGTATGCGTTCTTTCTTGGGAAGAGCGTTCTGCTCGCCTGTGCGGTCCTCTATTTCACCTATCTGATCGCCTCGCATCGCGGCCTGCCGAACGTGCTTGTGATCATGACCGCGTTGATCGCACTCTATGGCTTCGTCACCCGTCGCACCGTGATCGGCCGGCAGGTCTATGCTGTCGGCGGCAATGCGAAGGCGGCAAAACTGTCGGGCATCAAGACCGAGCGGCTGACTTTCTTCACCTTCGTCAACATGGGTGTGCTCGCAGCGCTTGCCGGCCTCGTGTTCGCGGCGCGCCTCAACACGGCGACCCCGAAGGCCGGCCTCGGCTTCGAGCTCGACGTCATCGCCGCCTGCTTCATCGGCGGTGCCTCGGCCTATGGCGGGGTCGGGCGCGTCGGCGGCGCCGTGGTGGGCGCCATGATCATGGGCGTGATGAATAACGGCATGTCCATCCTCGGCATCGGCATCGACTACCAGCAGGTCATCAAGGGCCTGGTGCTGCTCGGGGCGGTTTGCATCGACGTATACAATCAGCGGCGGTAGTATCCACTCGTGACCCTGACGCACCGCGATCTATTATGTTGCGATGCAAGGCCGGGAGCCGCTTGCAACCATGGGCCCGGCTCGATAACGCACTACGCAAGAGCGGCGCGCTACGTTGCGTCCGGGCACGAGACGTCATTCCCTAAACTTATTGCGTCGTAAACAGCACTGTCGCGATCGCGACGGAGAGGCTCACGGCCGATACGGTTGCCACGGTCGACAGCACCCCCAGTCGTCGAAGCACGATGGCGAAGACGATGATGATCGGTGTCGCGGTCATCAGACCGATTTGTGCATCGCCCATCGCATCGCTCGCCGTTTCGTGGAGCCGCCGGATTGCAGCCATCCTATGAAGGTGGGCCGGGCAGAACGTTGCGACAGCACAAATTCGCTGCAGTCTGGTTGCACCATTTGTCCGGCGACAACGTCGGGAGTGCACCGGGGGGATTATCTGTACGGCGTCTTGATCAGGAAATCAGATGTCCGCGACGGATTGCGAGCAACAAGAGACCGGCTGGGGTATTCTGGAAGATCTTCCCGGCGATCCCATGATCTGGGTGCTGATCTTCAGCGAACTCGCCGCGTTCGGCCTGTTCCTCGGTGCCTTCGTCGTCGCACGCGCGCTTCAACCGGCGGTCTTCGCCGCCGGGCAGGCCACGCTTGATCCTCACTTGGCCGGAATCAACACCATCGTGCTCGTGACCAGCGGCTGGGCCGCCGCACGCGCGACAGCCTCTGCACGGGCGGGCGAAAGGGCACGTGCACGCAGCTGGCTGTTCGGCGCCATGGCCCTTGGCGGCGTCTTCATCGCGGTCAAGCTGTACGAATATGCCGGCGAGATCGCGTCGGGCAACGGCCTCGAGACCAGCCCGTTCTTCACGTTGTACTTCCTCCTCACCGGATTCCATCTCCTGCATGTCGGCCTCGGCATCGTGATCCTGGCCGTCGTTTCGCCAGGCGGCCGGGCGGCAAGCGTCGAGACCGGCACCGCGTTCTGGCACATGGTCGACCTTCTCTGGGTCGTGATGTTTCCGATCATTTATCTGGTGCACGCATGATTCAGGATCGTCTCGACATCGCCTGGATCATCTTGATCGGCCTTGCGCTTGCGATGCTTCTGGTCCCGCCGCTGGTGCCGCGCCCTTTGCTCGCCAACGCCTTGCTGCTGACGTTTGCCGCCATCAAGGGCCGCCGCATCGTGCTCGACTTCCTCGATCTTCGCTCGGCGCCGGCACTTTGGCGCGGCCTCGTCAGCGCCTGGGTCGTCACCGTGGTGCTATTCGCCTGGCTCGCGTCGGCCATCGTTGCGCTGATCTGACGTGCTCATTGCGCCCTGACAAAGAACGGACCGTGCCGAGCGGCAATAGATCGCACATCGCGATTTCGCAGGAATCAAAACCGGAAAGGATCGGCAATGGCTGAACGCCTGACCAAGTCCGCCGCTCGGAACGTCTTCTACGGCGGCTCGGCCTTCTTCTTCGCCATTTTCATAGGGCTGACGGCGCACAGCCATTACTACATGGCCACGACGTCCACGGACGCAACGACGCTGACGTCGTCGGTCGCCCGCGGCAAGCACGTCTGGGAGAAGAACTCCTGCATCAACTGCCACACGCTGCTGGGCGAGGGCGCCTATTTCGCGCCCGAGGTCGGCAACGTCTGGGATCGCTGGGGCGGCAAGGAGGATCCGGCCGCTGCACGCGAAACGCTGAAGGCCTGGATGCAATCGCAGCCCTCGGGCGCGGAAGGCCGGCGGCAGATGCCGCAGTTCAACCTGACCGACCAGGAGCTCAACGATCTCGCCGATTTCCTGCAATGGGTCAGCACGATCAAGCGTCAGAGCTGGCCGCCGAACAAGGCTGGTTGAGCGTGCTGCTTTATTCTTCTCAAGACAAAGAGAACCCGAGATGAAATATCAAACCCAGAAAGTCGCGATGCTGTATTTCTACGGCGCGCTGACCTTGTTCCTGGCCCAGGTCCTGTTCGGCCTCCTCGCCGGAACCATCTACGTCCTGCCCAATACCCTGTCGACCCTCCTGCCGTTCAACATCGTCAGGATGATCCACACCAACGCGCTGATCGTGTGGTCGCTGATCGGCTTCATGGGGGCGACCTATTACCTACTGCCGGAAGAGACCGAGACCGAGCTGTACAGCCCGCTGTTGGCGAAGATCCAGTTCTGGATGTTCTTCGGCGTAGCAGGCGTCGCCGTGGTCGGCTATCTCTTCCACTATCACGAGGGCCGCGAGTTCCTCGAACAACCCTTCATCATCAAGGTCGGCATTGTCGTCGTCTGCCTGATGTTCCTGTTCAACGTCACGATGACGGCCCTGAAGGGCCGCAAGACCACGGTCACCAACATCCTGTTGTTCGGCCTGTGGGGCGTCGCGATCTTCTTCCTGTTCGCCTTCTACAACCCGGCGAACCTTGCCGTCGACAAGATGTACTGGTGGTACGTCGTCCATCTCTGGGTCGAAGGCGTTTGGGAGCTGATCATGGCCTCCGTCCTCGCTTATCTCATGATCAAGCTCAACGGCATCGATCGTGAGGTCGTGGAAAAGTGGCTCTACGTCATCATCGGCCTTGCCTTGTTCTCGGGCATTCTCGGGACCGGCCATCATTTCTACTGGATCGGCGCGCCCGGTTACTGGCAGTGGATCGGTTCATTGTTTTCCACGCTCGAGGTTGCGCCGTTCTTCACCATGGTGATCTTCACGGTGCAGATGACATGGAAGGCCGGCCGCAAGCATCCGAACCGCGCTGCGCTGTTGTGGTCGGTCGGCTGCTCGGTGATGGCGTTTCTCGGCGCCGGCGTCTGGGGCTTCCTGCACACGCTGTCCTCTGTGAACTACTACACCCACGGCACGCAGGTCACCGCGGCGCACGGCCATCTCGCCTTCTTCGGCGCCTACGTGATGTTGAACCTGTCGGTGATGGCCTATGCAATCCCGCAACTCAAGGGACGTGCGCCCTACAACCAGTGGCTCAGCATGACGAGCTTCTGGATCATGTGCACGGCAATGATGACCATGACTTTCGCGCTGACCTTCGCCGGCGTGGTCCAGGTCCATCTCCAGCGCGTGCTCGGTCAGGGGTACATGGACGTGCAGGACCAGCTCGCGATGTTCTACTGGGTCCGACTCGGCTCCGGTGTATTCGTCGCGATCTCCGCGCTGATGTTCGTCTGGGCCGTGCTGGTGCCGGGCCGCGAGAAGCAGGCGACCGTTTCCGCCGCGCTGCAGCCGGCTGAGTGAACGAAAAGGGCGGCTGCGGTTTACCGCGGCCGCCTGCTTCCTGGAAAATCCGGAGAGATCTCATGAAAGCGGCCCTTCACACGGTGATCGCGGCGCCCGAGTTGCCGGCCTATGTTCCGTCCGGAAACGAATGCGCGCTTTTCGAACATGCCTGGCGACGTCGTCTGCCGGTTCTGCTGAAGGGGCCGACCGGCTGCGGCAAGACGCGCTTCGTTGCGCATATGGCGGAGCGGCTGGGCCTGCCGCTTCACACGGTTTCCTGTCACGACGATCTCACCGCCGCCGATCTCACCGGGCGCTATCTGCTCAGGGGCGGCGACACCGTGTGGACCGATGGTCCGCTGACGCGCGCGGTGCGCGAAGGCGGCATCTGCTATCTCGACGAGGTCGTGGAGGCCCGCAAGGACGTCACCGTGGTGCTGCATCCTCTGACCGACGATCGCCGTATCCTGCCGCTCGAGCGAACCGGCGAGGAACTGGTGGCGCCGGGCAGCTTCATGCTCGTGGTCTCCTACAATCCAGGCTACCAGACGCTGTTGAAGGCGCTGAAGCCATCGACGCGGCAGCGCTTTGTAGCCATCGAATTCGGCTTCCTACCGGCCGAGCAGGAGATCGCCGTGGTGGCCGCCGAAAGCGGGCTGTCGCCGGAACGGGTGCGGCCGCTGGTGGGCCTGGCGGGCCGGCTGCGCGCGCTCAGGGGCCACGATCTGGAGGAGGGTGTCTCGACCCGGCTCCTCGTCTATTGTGCGACCCTGATTGCCGCGGGCACGCCGGTCGCCGATGCCGTGCTGGCGGGCATGATCGAGCCGCTGACTGACGATTGCGACGTGAAGGCGGCGCTGCTGGACGTCGCCCGCGCCGTCATCGGATGAGGCGCCCCGCTCATGCGCGACTTCCTCGAACTGGAAGAGACGGTCGGTCGTGCCTGGCACAGGATGGTCGGCGGCACCGCGAGCTATCCGGTTCACGACGACCACGCCGTTGCACTGACCGAAGTAAAGGGCCGGCTCGCGGTGATGTTCCGCGCACTCGGCGGTGAGACAGGCGTGCAGCTCGCAAGCGCAGGCGCACGCCGGGCAGGCCATCGTCTCGGCTGGTGGCAGCGCATCGGCCTTGGCGACGAGCGCCTCGAACAGCCGGGGCGCGACGCTGCAACGATCTTCCTCCCCGATCGCATTGCGATCTTTCCCGACCGCGTCTTGAATGCAACGCTTTATCGCTGGCTTGCGGCGTGGTTCGCGGCCGCGCCAATCGAGGCCTTCGCGGAAACTGATCCGTTGCGGCGGGACCTTCTGGTGTTGCGCCGTGCGAGCGAGACTACGGTCTGGGTACTCTTGCAGCTTCCCGGCCTTGTCGCCGATTACGCGCAGCTTGCCGCAGCAACCGCCGAGGCAAGGCCCCGTCGTTCCATGCCGCGAATCGAGCAGGAGGTCGAGCAGATCGTGCTGGCCCTGCTCGGAGCCGGCAAGCCTCCTGCAGGCAAGCTGTGGCAGGCGATGATGGGGGCGGGCCCGCTGCCCGACAAGGCGCCGCCGGGTTATCATTCGATCCTGCCGTGCCCGCTCTGGGGGGACTGCTGGACGCGCGAGCTTTCGCCCGCACATGCCGGCGAGGATGAGTGCGCACCGGGCGCAGAAGCGGCGGCCGATGATAATCGCAAGCGCCTCGCCGTCCGCGAGCGCGAGGACGGCGCCAATCGCCGCGACCCTTTCGTGCTCAACCGCTTCGAGAAGATCCTCGCGATGGCCGAGATGGTCAATGTCGACCGCCCCGCCGATGACAGCGAGAACGAGGATGCGCAGAAGGCAGCCGACGATCTCGAGGAGATCACGCTCAGCCGCCGCAGCGGCAAGCCGGCGAGCTGGTTCAAATTCGATCTCGACCTGCCACCGGAGGCCCTCGACGCCTCGCGATTGAATATCGGACTGACGTATCCCGAATGGAACTACCGCAGCGGCTCCTATCTGCCGGATCACTGCCGCGTGCTCGCCGGCGCGGCCCCAGAACGAGGCGAGAGCTGGACGCCCGATGAGACCATGCGCCGGCACGTTCGACAGGTCCGCCGTCGCTTCGAGGCCTTGCGGCCGCGTCGCGAATTGTTGCGCGCCCAGGCCGATGGAGATGACCTCGATCTCGATGCGCTGGTTCGGGCGAGATGCGATCTGCGCGCCGGCAGCAGCGGCGGTCTCGATCGCGTCCACATGGCGATGCGGCCGCAGGGGCACGATCTCGCCGTCACGCTTCTGGTCGACGTCTCGCTCTCCACGGACGCCTGGGTCGACGGCTATCGCGTGCTCGATGTCGAGAAGGAAGCGCTGCTGGTCCTCGCCCACGGGCTGTCGGCTTGCGGAGATCATCACAGCATCCTGACCTTCACTTCGCGCCGGCGCTCCTGGGTAAGGCTCGAGACTGTAAAGGCGTTCGGCGAGCCGATGAGCGGGGCGGTGGAGCGCCGCATCGGAGCGCTCAAGCCCGGCTATTACACACGAATCGGCGCGGCGGTGCGCCATGCCTCGGCCGAGCTCGCCCGACAACCGCAACGCAAGAAGCTGCTGCTCGTTCTCACCGATGGGAAGCCGAATGACGTCGATCACTATGAAGGGCGCTTTGCGCTCGAAGACACCAGGAAATCTGTGCAGGAAGCGCGCCGGCTCGGCATGGCGGTCTTCGGCGCGACGATCGACGCGACGGCCCAATCCTACTTTCCGACGTTGTTCGGACGCGGTGGGTACGCCATCGTTGGCAACATCAAGCGATTGCCGGCGGCACTGCCGGCAATCTATCGGCAGGTGGCGCATTGAGGCTTGAAGCAATGGAGCCCGGTGTGAACTGTTGCTCAGGAACTGGGCATATGATCGAATGGCCGGATGGATCAGAAAGGCGAGCTCGATCGCGGTAGCCGCGCGACGATGCGTGACAATCGCAAGAGGTTCAGGCTGATGCTGGTAGCCTGCGGCGACGCCCTGATCGATATCGTGCCGACACGGGACGCTGAGGGACGCGAGGCCCTGATGCCTGCCGTCGGCGGTTCCTGCCTCAACGTCGCGATCGGAATGGCGCGGTTGGGCGCGCCGGCCGGCTTCGTCGGCGGAATCGCGAACGACCTGTTCGGACGTATGATTGCAGAACATGCTGCGGCTTCGCAGGTCGAGCTGGGTCTCGCCACGCGCAGCGATCAGCAGACCACACTCGCCTTCGTTCGGATCATCGGGGGCGAGTCGCATTATGCTTTCTACGATGCCGAGACCGCGGCGCGGAATTGGACTTACCGGCGCGGGACCATTCCCTTCGATGCGGTCGAAGTCGTCCATGTCGGCTCGACCACGCTCGTCGACGACCGGGGCGCGGCGGAGACCAGCGCCCTTGTCGCGGACGCGCGGGCGTCATCGACGATCTCCTTCGACCCGAACTGCCGCCCCAATCTGGTCAAGGACAAGCCGGCCTATCTGGCGCGCATGGCCGAGTTCGCTGGCCGCGCGGATCTCATCAAGATGTCCGACGTCGACTTTGCCTATCTCTTCGGCGATGAGCCTTACGAGCAGCGGGCGAATGCGCTGCTCAGGCAGGGCACCAGCCTCGTTGTCATTACCCGCGGCAGCGATGGCGCCCTCGCATGGCACGCGGGGACAGGGCGCATCGAGGTCGCCGCGCCCAAGGTCGAAGTCGCCGATACGATCGGCGCAGGCGACAGTTTTCAGGCGGCGCTGCTCTTTGCCCTGTACAAGCAGGAACGCCTCGCCCGCGCGAAACTGGGGAGCAACGGCGCAGACGAGCTCCGCCGGGCGCTGTCCTTTGCCGCCAACTGCGCGGGGCTGACCTGCACCCGTCCCGGTGCCGATCCGCCTTGGCGCCACGAAGTCGCGGCGGATTGGTAGGCCGGACGGTCGGCTCACGTCGTTTCCGGGATGTCCCGGCGGACTGCCTCCATGCGTCCACAGAAATGGACAGGGCAGGTTCGCACTGGCAAGGTCCGCGCGACTTCACGCGAGCCGGTCCTCATGAGCAACGACCTCTGCTTCCTATCCGCCACTGAGCTGCGCGAACGCATTGCCAGCAAGAAAGTCTCGCCGGTCGAAATCGTCAGCGCCGTGCTTGCGCGCGCCGAAGCGCTCCAACCGAAGCTGAACTGCTTCATAACGATCTGCGGTGACGAGGCGATGGCGGACGCGCGCGAAGCCGAACGCAGGGTGATGGCCGGCGAGCCGCTCGGCCTGCTTCACGGCATCCCCGTCACCGTGAAGGACATCGTCAACACCAGGGGCGTGAAGACAACCTTCGGCGCGGTTCCCTACAGGGACAATGTGCCGAGCGAGGACGCCGTCGCGGTGGCGCGGCTGCGCGCGCAAGGCGCGATCCTGATCGGCAAGACCACGACGCCGGAATTCGGCAGCAAGTGTTTGACGGATTCGCCATTGTTCGGCCGCACCCGCAATGCCTGGGACGCCGGACGTTCGTCCGGCGGCTCCAGCGGCGGCGCGGCGGTGGCGGTGGCCAGCGGCATCGCGCCGATCGCGGTCGCGACGGACGGCGGCGGCTCGACGCGAATTCCCGCTGCCTGCAATGGCGTGGTGGGTTTGAAGCAGAGCAACGGCGTGATCCCGCACAGCCAGGCGCTGGATGTGTTCGGCAACCAGACCTATGTCACGCCGATGACCCGCACTGTCGCCGACACCGCGCTGATGATGCAGGCGATGTCCGGGGAGGACGCCTGCGACCCCTGGTCGATCGGCGTTCCCGTGCCGGATTTCATTGGCACGGCCGCCCTCCGCGGCGATCTGCGGGGGCAACGGATCCTCTATTGCCTGACGCCGCCCGGCCGTCCGGCGTCCGCCGAGGTCGCAGCCAGCTTCAAGGCGAGCCTCGACCGGCTGGCGGGGCTCGGCGCCGAGCTCGAGGAATTCTCCGGCGACGGTTTCGACATCGAGCCGATCTGGCGCGCCATCAACCACACGGTCTGGCGTACGCGCTTTGCAAAACTCGCGGCCGAGCACGGCGACGAGCTGAGCGAGGCCTTCCTCAAGCAACTCGCGCTCGCGACCGAGGTCAGCGGCGTCGGCTACCAGGAGGCGATGTTCGCGCGCACCGCGCTGTTCCGCCGCGTGCAATCGCTGCTTGCGCACGGACACTTGCTGGCGATGCCGACGCTCACCCGCACTGCGCTGCCGATCGAGCAGGATCTGTTCGGAACCATCGAAATCGACGGAGCGGATTTCGACAGCGTCCGGCCGCACTGGTTCCCCTGGACCATGCCGTTCAACATGACCGGCCATCCCGCAATCAGCCTGCTTTCTGGCTTCGGCCCCGACGGCCTGCCGATCGGGCTTCAGCTCGTCGGCCGCTTCCGTGCCGATGCCGAATTGCTGCGCGTCAGCTCACTGTTCGAAGCCGCTAGCGATCTCCTGTCCCGCTGGCCGGAATGACGCCCCGCCCACGCAGCAAGGGGCTTGCTTCCGGCTTCCGGACGTGTTGATCGTGCCCAAAGTGAGCTTCGAGCCCGAGCGCGCATGAGCGTCTTTGTCCTTCGACGAGTGGTGACCTTGCTGGCGACGCTGGTCGGCGCTTCGCTAATCATCTTCCTCGTGCTCGATGCGCTGCCCGGCAACGCGGCGCAGATGCTGATGGGTGCCGATGCCTCGGCGGATGCGGTGCGCGCGCTCACGGTCAAGCTCGGGCTGGATCAGCCGCTGGCGGTTCGCTATCTGCAATGGATCAAGGGGCTCCTCGTCGGCGATCTCGGCAACTCCTATGTCTACGGCACGCCGGTCGCCAGCCTGATCGCGGAGCGGCTGGTGCTGACCGTTCCGCTCGCGATCATGGCGATGACGATCACTGTGACGCTGGCGCTCACGGCCGGCATCTATACCGCCGCAAACCACAACAGGCTCGGCGATGTCGGCGTGATGTCGCTGACTCAGGTCGGCATCGCGCTGCCGAATTTCTGGTTCGCGATCCTCTTGGTGCTGTTGTTCGCAGTGCGGCTGCAATGGCTCTCGGCGGGCGGATTTTCCGGCTGGGAGGACGGCATCTGGCTCGGCGTCAAGTCGCTGTTGCTGCCGGCGATCTCGCTCGCGGTGGTGCAGGCCGCGATCCTTGCGCGTGTCACACGCTCGGCGGTGCTGGAAGTGCTGCGCGAGGATTTTGTTCGAACGGCGCGCGCGAAGGGGCTCGGCAAGCGGGAGGTGCTGTGGAGCCACGTGCTCCGCAACGCCATGATCCCGGTCATGACGGTAATGGGGCTGCAATTCGCCAATTTGCTCGCCGGCACCATCGTGATCGAGAACGTGTTCTACCTGCCGGGTCTAGGTCGCCTGATCTTCCAGTCTATCGCCAACCGCGACCTGATCGTGGTGCGCAATTGCGTGATGCTGCTGGCGACCATGGTCGTCATCGTCAATTTCGTGGTCGACGTGCTCTATGCCTTCATCGATCCCCGCATCAAGGTCCACGACCTGTGAGCGCGCCGCTGACCACTCCGATTGACGCGCCGATGGCGACGCGCCGATTGCCGGCGAGGACCTTCTGGTCCCGCGCGCTGCGCCATCGCAGTTTCGTGCTCGGTGGTTCGCTGAGCCTCCTGGTGCTAGCCTCGGCGCTGCTTTCGCTGGTGTGGACGCCGTGGTCGCCCTACGAGATCGACATCGCCTCCAAGCTGCGGCCGCCCTCGGCGGCGCATTGGCTCGGCACCGATTCGTTCGGCCGCGACATCGTTTCACTGCTGCTCGCCGGTTCCCGTTCCACTATCTTGGTCGGTGTCATCGCCGTCGGCATCGGTCTCAGCTTCGGTGTGACGCTGGGCCTGATCGCCTCGGCCCGGCGCGGCTGGACGGAGGAGCTCATCATGCGCTTCTCCGACTTCACCTTCGCCTTTCCGGCCGTGCTCTCCGCGATCATGCTGGCCGCGGTGTTCGGGCCCGGCATGGTCACCTCGATCGTCGCGATCGGCATCTTCCAGATTCCAACGCTGACCCGGCTGACGCGCGGCTCGGCCAACGCGATCTGGGCGCGCGAATTCGTGCTGGCCGCGCGTGCCGCGGGGAAGGGCGCCTTCCGCATCACCATCGAGCACGTGCTGCCGAATATCCTGTCGATCCTGATCGTGCAGGTCACCATCCAGTTCGCGCTCGCCATTCTCGCCGAAGCCGCGCTGTCCTATCTCGGCCTCGGCACGCAGCCGCCGCAGCCGTCCTGGGGGCGGATGCTGAACGATGCGCAGACGCTGCTGTTCCAATCGCCGATGCTCGCGGTCTATCCGGGCGCCGCGATCGCGATTGCGGTACTCGGCCTCAATCTTCTCGGTGACGGATTGCGCGATCTGTTCGATCCCCGACTGGCGCGGGAGCGATGAGTATGGGCGAGCGAGAGGCCGTGCCGCTGCTCGAGGTCGATCGCCTCGGCGTCGGTCTCAACACCAGCCGCGGACACGCGCAGGCCGTGCGCGGTGTCAGCTTTACCCTGAAGCGCGGCGAAACGCTGGGGCTGGTCGGCGAGTCCGGCTGCGGCAAGTCAGTCACTGCGTTGTCCCTGATGGGGCTGCTGCCCGATAGCGCAGTGATGTCCGGCAGCACCAAGCTCGACGGTCACGAGCTCGTCGGGCTTGCGGACGCGGACTATTGCAAGCTGCGCGGCAACCGCATCAGCATGATCTTTCAGGAGCCGATGACCGCGCTCAACCCGATGCATACGATCGGTCATCAGGTTGCCGAGCCGCTGCGGCGCCACAGAAATCATTCGGCCGCGCAGGCACGCAGGGAGGCGATCGCGTTGCTCGACCGCGTCGGGCTGCCCGATGCTGTCAGGCGTATCGATGCCTATCCCCACCAGTTTTCCGGCGGCCAGCGTCAGCGCATCACCATCGCGATGGCGCTCGCCTGCGAGCCGGATCTGCTGATCGCGGACGAGCCGACCACCGCGCTCGACGTCACCATCCAGGGCCAGATCCTCGACCTCATCGCCGATCTCGTCGAGGAGCGCGGCATGTCGATGATCCTGATCTCGCACGATCTCGGCGTCATCGCCGAGAACGTGCAGCGCATGATGGTGATGTATGGCGGCACCGTCGTCGAGAGCGGACCGACCGATGAGGTGTTCCGCCGCATGGGCCATCCCTATACGCAGGGGCTGTTCCGCGCCCGGCCGAAGCTCGGCGCGCGCAAGGGCACGCGGCTGAAGACGATCGCGGGTACCGTGCCGGAGCTTGCCGATCTGCCGTCCGGCTGCGCCTTCTCCGACCGTTGTCCGCTCGTGATCGACCGGTGCCGCGCCGCGCTTCCGCCGATGATCGACGTCGGGCCCGGGCACTTCGTTCGCTGCATCAGGACCGATGTCTCGATGTCGGAACGCGAGGGAGCGCTGACCGCATGACGTCCGTGCCGCTTCTCGACGTGAGGGATCTCGAGCAACGCTACGGTCTGCCGCGCGAGAGCCTGTTTCGGCCGCCGGGACAGGTGCGTGCGCTCAATGGCGTCAGCGTGCAGCTCGCCGCGGGCAAGAGCCTCGGCGTCGTCGGCGAATCCGGGTCGGGCAAGTCGACCTTCGCGCGGCTGGTGATGGCGCTGGAGCGGCCGACGTCGGGGCAGGTCGCGCTGCTCGGCCGCGATCTCAATCGCATCTCCGCCGACGAGCTGCGTCGTGCCCGCCGTGACTTCCAGATGGTGTTCCAGGACCCCTACGGCTCGCTCGATCCGCGGCAGACCATCGCGCGCATCGTCGCGGAACCGTTGACGGTGCTGGAGGGGGCCGATCGCGCCACGTTCCGTGAACGTGTCGCCGCGGTGCTGCGCCAGGTCGGCTTGCGCGATGCCGACATGGACAAATATCCGCACGAATTCTCCGGCGGCCAGCGCCAGCGCATCGCCATTGCGCGCGCGCTGATCACCCAGCCGAAGCTGATCGTCGCCGACGAGCCGGTCTCGGCGCTCGACGTCTCGGTGCAGGCGCAGGTGCTGAACCTGATGCAGGATCTGCAGGAGCAGTTCGGCCTCAGCTATGTCCTGATCAGCCACGACCTCGCCGTCGTCGATTATCTCTGCGACGAGGTCGCGGTGATGTATCTCGGCCGGATTGTTGAGCAGGGACGCCCCGAAGACCTGTTCGAGCATTGCGCCCATCCCTACACGCGGGCGCTGCTGGAGGCGGTGCCGCGGGCGCGCGCCGGCGGCGGCCGGCGGCGGCGCGGGGGGCAGGCGATTGCCTCGCAATCCGTGGCCGCTGCCGGCTGCCCCTATGTGGCGCGCTGCCCGCTCGCCGACCAGCATTGCCGCGAGGTTCTGCCTGAGCTACGCAGGGTGGGCGAGGGGCACCTTGCCGCCTGCCACAGGGCCGAGACCGTGATGGCGTTGCCGCAGGCAGCCGTGGAAGGTTAGTGTCCGGAGCCGGATTGGCGTTGAGCTTAAGAATAGAACAGCCGGGGAGTTACGCATGCTGAGGAAACTATCGATCGTCGCCTTTGCCGCCGCGCTGGTGGCCGCGCCTTTGCCCGTGCTGGCGCAGAGCAAGAAAGACAGCGTCGTCATGGGAATGACGCTGGAGCCGCCGGGGCTCGACCCCACCAATGCCGCCGCCGCTGCCATCGCCGAGGTTACGCTCTACAACATCTACGAGACGCTGACCAAGATCAACGAGGACGGTTCTACCTCGCCGCTGCTGGCGGAGAGCTGGACCGCATCGCCCGACCTGAAGACCTACACCTTCAAGCTGCGCAAGGGCGTCAAATTCCAGAATGGCGAGCCGTTCGACTCCGCGGCAGTGAAGTTCTCGTTCGAACGTAACGCGGCCGCGACCAGCACCAACAAGGACAAGAGCCTGTTCCAGGCTTTCGAGAAGGTCGAGACGCCCGATGCCGACACCGTCGTCATCACGGTCAAATATTCCGAGCCCAACCTGCCGTTCCTGCTCGGACAGGCGAGCGGCTCGATCGTCGAGCCGAAGAGCGCGGCGACCAACGTCACGCAGCCGGTCGGGACCGGGCCCTATCAGCTTGGCGCCTGGGCCAAGGGCTCCTCGATCACGCTGACCAAATGGGCCGATTATCGCAACGCCTCCGCGATCAAGCTCTCGAAGGTGACGATCCGCTTCATCTCCGATCCGGCCGCCCAGGCCGCGGCGCTGCTCTCGAACGACGTCGACGCATTCCCGCGCATCGCGACCCGTGTCGTTGCCCAGTTCAAGTCCGATCCGCGCTTCACGGTGCTGATCGGCGGCTCCCGGGCCAAGACCATCGTCGGGATCAACCATCGCAAGAAGCCGCTCGACGACGTCCGCGTTCGCCGCGCCATCCTCGCCGCGATCGACCGCAAGGCGTTGATCGACGGCGCCGTCGAGGGCTTCGGTACGCCGATCGGCAGCTTCTACACGCCGGGATCGCTCGGCTATGTCGACACCACCGGCGTCAATCCCTACGACCCCGAGAAGGCCAAGAAGCTGCTCGCTGAAGCCGGCGTCACCGCGCCGCTCGAGCTGTCGCTGAAACTGCCGCCGCCGCCTTACGCGCGGCAGGGCGGCGAGATCGTCGCGGCGCAGCTCGCCAAGGTCGGCATCGTCGCCAAGATCGAGAACGTCGAATGGGCGCAGTGGCTGTCGCAGGTGTTCGCGCCCAACGGTCCGCATAATTTCGACCTGACCATCGTCAGCCATGTCGAGCCGTTCGACCTCGTCAAGCTCACCGAGCCGGACTACTATATCGGATACAACAACGAATCCTTCAACGCGCTCTACAAGCAGATCGTGTCGACGCCGGACGAAGCCTCTCGCACCAAGCTGCTCGGCGACGCCCAGCGCATGCTGGCGACCGACGCCGTCTCTGCCTACCTGTTCCAGCCGCAATGGCCGACCGTCACCAACAAGAAGCTGAAGGGCGTCTGGAAAGAAGTCCCGCAGTTCGAGAACGATTTCTCGGCCTGGTCCTGGGAATAGGGGCGCTCGAACAGAACGAAGGTTCGCATCGACAATGGCCTCTTCCATCGGGAAGGGGCCATTGGTTTGACGACGCCGAGCTAAATACGCGAAAACAACCCCATGCACAGTAGAAGGCGCCAGCTATTTCAATGGCTTGCGGGGTCGCTCGGCATCATGCGCCACAGCTGAGGCCTTGATGCGTCGGGCAAAACATCGGCATGATGGCAGCATCACAAGAACGTCGCGTCGTTTCCTTCGAGCCCAGCTCTCGGTCGGTTTCCGGACATTGAACGATCGAAATCCTCATGCGTTAGCTTGACGCAGGAGTGCCGCATGCGGCGCGATCCGCCGCCAGGGGCACACGGAGTTCGGTTCTTGCTCAAACTGCACAGATGGCCGTCCAACGACTGGCGGAGCATCAGCACGGAAATGCCCTCGGAGATCATTTGGGCCGATCTGCTGAATGCGACCGATGAGGAGAGGCAATTCGTCGAACGGCTGCTCAAGATACGCATTCGATCCGAGGATTCGCTGAGCGAGATCGAAGCATCCAGCCGGTTGGTTGTCGAGCGCGGGTCGCTCTATCTCAGCTCGCCTGCGGTCCGGCTCGACGAGGGAGGCGAGGCCGAACTCACGCCGGTGGGTTTTGTCATCGGCCCGCGCGTGCTGGTCACGGTCCGCTTCGCCGAGTTGCCGATTTTCGACGACATCGGCAAGCGCATCGGCTCCGACGACAGCCTCGAAAACGGCATGTGCGTGTTCACCAGTTTGCTTGAAGCCATGGTCGATCGTGGCGCCGATGTCCTGGAGCATCTCGGCGCCAAGCTCGACGAGCTCTCGCGGAGCGTTTTCAAAGGGGGCCTGGTTCACAGCAAGCGGCCGGTTCGCTCCAGCCGCAGGATGCGAGAGGCGCTGGAAAACATCGGCGGGCTTGCCGACCGTCTCGCCAAGGCGCGCGATGTTCTACTCGGGGTCGGTCGCATCGCGTCGTTTGCCGGCGACGTGGGAAGCGAATGGATCACGGCCGCGTCAAAGAAGCGCCTGGAGGCCGTGTCGAAAGACGTGGCTTCGCTCGGCGATTACGAGACGCGGCTGTCCGATAAGATCCAGCTTCTGCTCGACGCGGTGCTCGGCTTCATCAACATCCAGCAGAACGAGCTGTTCAAGATCTTGACGATCGTGTCCGTGGTCGGTGTGCCCCCAACCATCCTGGTCGGCATCTGGGGCATGAATTTCAAGCACATGCCTGAGCTGGACTGGACTTTCGGCTATCCGCTGGCATGCCTCGCGATCATCGCAAGCGGCGTTCTGCCGCTGATCTGGTTCAAGCGGCGCGGCTGGTTCGAGTGAAAAGAGCGGCGCATCGATCGTAACGATGCGCCGCTCGTGGTTCATGCTGCCTTGGCGTCGACCTTGCCGATCCAGTCGCGGGCGAGCGTCACGTCGGCTTGCGACAATTGATGGCCCGCCGGCAGGACCCTGTGGGTCACGCTCGCGCCTGCCTGCGACAGCAGAGCCGCAAGCTTGGCCGAATTGCCGGGCGGTACGATCGGATCGGTCTGCCCGGACAGTAGAAGGATCGGCTTGCCTGCAAGATCGGCCGCGGGCGGATCCGACAGCGGCACCATCGCGCGCAGCAGGATCGCACCGCCGAGCACGTTCGGCTGCAGCAGCAACAGCGCGGCTGCGATGTTGGCGCCGTTGGAGAAGCCGACCGCGACAGGCGAGGCGAGGCCGTAGCGTTGCCGCGCGTCGTTGACGAAGTCACCGAGTTCGTTTGCGCGGCGACGCACATCTGCCTCGTCGAAGACGCCTTCGGCGAGACGGCGGAAGAAGCGCGGCATGCCGTGCTCGAGCACGCGGCCGCGCGGCGAGAGCAGGGCGGAGCCAGGCGAGATCATCTTGCCGAGCCCGAGCAGGTCGTTCTCGTCGCCGCCGGTGCCGTGCAACAGCAGCAGCGGAGGGGAGCCCGCGCTGGTCGCGGGCTCGAAGCGATGGATGAAAGCACTCTCGGTCATGACACGCCCTCTTCCAGGCTCGGCAACACGCCCTCGATCTGCTTGCGCTGCGCTTCGAGGAAACTCGGCAGCTTCAGGTCGCGGCCCAGCGTCGCAACCGGTTCATCGACGGCGAAGCCGGGGATGTCGGTCGCGATCTCGAACAGCACGCCGCCGGGCTCGCGGAAGTAGATCGAGCGGAAGTAGTTGCGGTCCCTCTGCTCGGTCGGATGCAGGCCGTGATTGCTCACGAGCTGTTGTGCCATCCTGCCTTGCTCGGCATCGTTCGCCGCGCGGAAGGCGATATGGTGCACGGAGCCGCCGCCCTGATGGCCGCGCAAGAAGCCCTTGGCCTCGTAGATGTCGACGACGCTGCCCTCGGCATCGCCTGATACCTTGAAGCGGATCACCGAGCCTTCGCGGCCAGTCTCCTTGAAGCCGAACACGTCGGTGAGGACAGCGGCCGTCTTCGCCGCACTGTCAAGCAGCAAGGTTACGCCGTGGAAGCCGCGGATCGCATGCTCGGCCGGCACTTCGCCATTGCTCCAGCCTGGCTCGTTCTCGGCACCCGGCACGCCGACCAGCGCGAGCGCCATGCCATCAGGGTCGGTGAACGGCAGCACGGACTCGCCAAAGCGCTTCTCGAGCGCCTCATAGGCAATGCCCTTTTCGGTGAACCGCTGGGTCCAGTAGCCGAGCGAGCGCTGCGGCACGCGGAACGCGGTCTGATGGGTCTCGCCGACGCCACGGCGCCCCGAGGGAACGCCGGCCCAGGGAAAGAAGGTCAGGATGGTGCCGGGACGGCCGGTCTCGTCGCCGTAATAGAAGTGATAGGTGCCGGGATCGTCGAAATTGACCGTCTTCTTGACGAAGCGGAGGCCGAGATCCCGGGTGTAGAAGCCGAAATTGCGGATGGGGTCGCCGGCGATCGCGGTCACATGGTGCAGTCCAGACATTGTCGTCCTCCAAAGTTCGGGGAGCTGCTTGCTCTCTGGCCGGAAATATCGTTCCGCTTTGGATTGGAGACAATCCATGCAAATATGACGTCTATGTCTACGATTTGGAAACAATCGGCGGAAGCAGCCCGTGGATAAGCTCGGCAGCCTTCGGGCCTTCGTGAAGGTGGTCGAAAGCGGCAGCTTTGCCGAAGCCGGCCGGCAGCTGCGGCTGTCGCGCTCGGCGATCAGCAAGTACATCGCCGACCTCGAGGAAAGTCTCGGCGTCCAGTTGCTGAACCGGACCACGCGGCATGCGAGCCCGACCGAGAGCGGCCAGCGCTATTTCGAACGCGCGCTCGTCATCCTCTCGGAGGTCGAGGCGGCCGATCAGGCAGTGACACAGGCCCAGTCGGCGCCGCGCGGGCTGCTTCGGGTCAACGCACCGATGTCGTTCGGCACGATGCGGCTGGGTCCGGTGCTCGCCGATTTCATGGCGCGTCACGGCGAGCTTCAGCTCCAGATCGTGCTCAGCGACGACCTGCTCGATCCGGTGCAGGACGGCTTCGACGTGACCTTGCGGATCGCGGAATTGGAATCGTCGAGCTTGATCGCGCGAAAGATCATGCCGGTGCCGCGCATGATCTGTGCGTCCCCCGATTATCTCGCGCGTCACGGCACGCCAAAGCACCCGCAGGATCTGCGCGAGCATAATTCGTTGACCTACGGTTTCCTGCTGACAGGCAACCAGTGGAAGCTCTCAGGCAGCGACGGCGATCACTGGATCCAGCCGGCCTGGTCGCTCTGCGTCAACAACGCCGAGGTGCTGCGCGACGTCGCGATCAAGGGCAGGGGGCTGGCGCTGCTGCCGGAATTCATCGCCGCCGATGCCTTGAGGAAGGGCGAGCTACGCACGGTGCTGGATGATTATTCAGCGCCGCCGCTTGCGCTCTATGCAGTCTATCCGCCGACTCGACATCTGTCGGTGAAGGTGCGGCTGTTCATTGATTTTCTGGTGGAGCGGTTCGGGCGGGACGAGGAAGCGGGCGCCAGGGCGCGCTGAGAATCCAATCAATGCAATCACATGAGTGACGGTCCGTGCTGCAAAGGCATCGGCTCGGCCGCGGCAGGCGCTCGCCATTCGAATATCCCACTGCCGCTGGCGAGGGCGAAAAGGGGCGTTGTGCCCATGCAATGGGCACTGCAAGCCTGCAAATCAATCATTCAAAAGATTGATTTCAATATGCATTCCTGCACCATCGATTGCACATCTCGCCATTTCCTTTGGCGTCGGTGAGGCCAACACTTCTCCTGCTTGCGGCGGAAGGTTCGAAGCAAGCCGCGGAGCCACGAGGATGCCGATGCAACTGATCACCGAGGCGATCTCGAATCCAAAGGTCAAGCGCGCCATCGAACTCGCGATAGGGCCGCTGCTGCTGTTCGCGTTGTGGTGGATCGCTTTCAAAGGACAGCTGGTCAATAAGGATTTGCTGCCCTCGCCGGTCGACACGCTCCGCGATACCGCGGCCAGCATCGCAGCCGGCAAGATGACCGGCGATTTCGTCCACACCATCGCGCGCGTCGGCTATTCGACCTTGATCGCAGTGATCGCCGGCGTTCCGGTTGGGATCGTGCTCGGCGCCAGGGCCGCAATCTATCGCTCAGTCGAATTCCTGGTCGACTTCTTTCGCTCCACGCCGGCGACCGCACTGTTTCCGCTCTTCCTGCTGCTGTTCGGTCTCGGCGATTTCGCCAAGATCGCCGTCGCCGCCTTCGCCGCCTGGCTCGTGATCGTCTTCAACGTCGCTTACGGCGTAATGAATGCCCGTCAGACCCGCATCCTCGCAGCCCGCTCGATGGGCGCCTCGTCGCTGCGCATCTTCAAGGACGTCATTTTCTACGAGACCCTGCCGCAGACCTTCGTCGGCCTGCGTACCGCAGTGTCGCTTGCGCTGGTGGTGATCATCGTCGCCGAGATGTTCATCGGCGCGACCGACGGCATCGGTCATCGCATCATCGACGC
The DNA here is from genome assembly GCF_018129985.1 of Bradyrhizobium sp. SZCCT0148. Taxonomy (GTDB): domain Bacteria; phylum Pseudomonadota; class Alphaproteobacteria; order Rhizobiales; family Xanthobacteraceae; genus Bradyrhizobium; species Bradyrhizobium japonicum_H. The sequence continues at coordinate 147,548 of NZ_JAFCKT010000004.1, read as the reverse complement.
GCAGATCTCGTATTCGCTCACTGACATGTACGGCTCCATCCTGATCGCAGGCGCGATGGGATACGGGCTCAACCTCATGCTCCTGATGATCGAACGCTCGTTCATTCACTGGTCAGGCAAATAGTCCGCCAATCCAAAAACCGAGAGGCCATCATGCAAACGAAGAGATTTCTTGCGGCGTTCGCGACGTCCACGTTCCTGCTTGGCACGGCCGGGGCGCATGCGGCCTGCGACAGGACCGAGAAGGTGACCGCAGTCTGGTTGCCGATCATGCAGACGACGGCCTATTATGTCGCTCTCGAAGAGAAGCTGTTCGAAAAAGCCTGCATCGAAATCGTTTCCACCAAGATGGAAGCGCCGAACCAGATCATCGACGCCCTGATCGCGGAGCGCGCCGATTTCGGCCCTCCGGGCGCGGCGGCCGGCATCGCGATGATCGCGGAGGCCAAATTTCCGGGCAAGCTGAAGGTCTTTGGCCTGCAGGGCGGAGGCATCGCCGTCGATCGCATCAACGACGGCCTGATCGTAAAACCGGACAGCCCGATCAAGAGCTTTGCCGATCTAAAGGGCAAGTCGCTCGGTCACGTCCCGGGTATTCAGTGGCGCACCATCTCGCGCCACATGGTGCGCTCGGCGGGGCTCGATCCCGATACCGACGTCAAGCTCGTCGACCTCGCGGTCGCCATGCAGGTCCCCGCCGTGGTCGGCGGCACCGTCGATGCGACGCTATCGCTCGAGCCGGTCGGATCGATCGCCGTCGCCTCGGGCAAGGCGGCCCGCGCCATGACCAATCCGGTCGCGCACGTGATTGCCGATCCCTTCTATTCCGGAGCATCGTTGATGACCACGAAGTTCCTGAGGGAGCGACCCGACGTTGCGCGCAAGGTCGTTGCCGTGATCGACGAGGCGACGGACCTCGTGAACGCCGACTTCAAGAAGTACAAGCCGATCCTCACCAAATATACGCCGATCAAGGAAGATCAGCTCGAACTCCTGGCCCAGCCTTATCTGCGCGGCTTCAAGGACCTCAACGATACCGACTTGAAGTCGTACCAAGCGCTTGTCGACGTCTTCATCAAGGAGGGTGTGGTGGCAGGCCCGATCAACGTCAAGGACAAGCTGCTCGCCAAATCCGACCTTGGCAACTGATTGGATCATGCGATGGGGAACGTGACCGCGATCCGCAGCGTAGACCGGCCAGCCGCCGAAGGCCCGACGCCTGTTCCGTCGCCGAAGCCGCGGCAGGCCTACCTCACCGTGCGCGGACTGAGCAAGAAATTCCAGGGCACCACCATCTACCACGACTTCTCGATCGACCTGCCGATGGGAAAGTTCATCTCGGTGTTCGGCCCGAACGGTTGCGGCAAGAGCACTTTCATCAACATGATCTCCGGCCTGATGCCGATGGATTCGGGTGAAGTGCTCTACGACGGCCAGACCATCCGGGACACCAGGATATCGTACGTCTTCCAGAACTACAGGGAAGCATTGTTTCCCTGGATGCGTGCAATCGACAACATCCACTATCCGCTGAAAGTGATCGGGGTGGATCGCAAGGAGCGACGGCGGCGCGTCGAAAAGCTGCTCGCGGATTTCGACGTTCCTTTCGACCTCAACTCCTATCCTTACACGCTGTCGGGAGGCCAGCAGCAGACGGTTTCGATCCTGCGCGCGCTGGTGACCGAGCCCGAGGTCCTGTTCCTCGACGAGCCATTCTCTGCGCTGGACTACGAGATGACGCTATTCATGCGGGAACGGCTCCAGCACATCTTCATGAAGCTGAAGACCACGATGTTGCTGGTGTCGCACGATCTCGAGGAAGCCATCCAACTCGCCGACCAGGTCGTGCTGCTGACGCGTCGTCCGACGCGGGTCGCGGAGATTGTTCCGGTGGATCTGCCCTGGCCGCGCGACCTCGACGTCACCACCGGCGAGGAATTCATCGCCCTGAAACGCCATTGCCTCGATCGCTTCTGGCGCGAGGTCAAGCGAGACTAGTTCGACCAACTTTCGAAAGATGGAGACCAAAATGACGAAGCGCCGTTTCCGCGCTGCCGCAGTCCAGACGCTTGCTCGCTTAGGGGATTTCGACCACAACATCGCGCTGGCGACGCAATACGTCGAGGACGCGGTGAGGCAGGGGGCCGAACTGGTGGTGTTCCCCGAGTGCATGGACACCGGGTATCTGTTCGATTCCGCCGACCACTGCCGCGAGCTCGCCGAAACGATGTCGGACGGGCCGTTCGTGACGGCGTTGTCCGCACTTGCCAAGAAGCACCGCATCTACATTGCCAGCGGCGTGACAGAATGGGATCCGGACAAGGAGAAGGTCTTCAACACCGGCATCATGTTCGGCCGGAACGGCGAGACCGTCTGCCACTATCACAAGCAGTTCCTCGCCACCCACGATCAGAACTGGTTTGCATTCGGCGAGCGCGGCTGCCCTGTGGTGGAGACCGACCTCGGCAAGATCGGCTTGCTGATCTGCTTCGACGGTCGCATTCCCGAGATCTTCCGCGCGATGGCGATGCAGGGCGCGGAGGTGATCGTCGACATGGCGAACTTCTTCGCCATGGACCAGGCGGACATGTGGGGCCCCGCCCGGAGCTACGAGAATGGCCTGTGGCTCGTCGCTGCGACAAAGGCCGGCTACGAGCGGTCGATCTATTATCCGGGCGGCAGCATGATCGTCGACCCAAAAGGACGGGTGCTGTCGAAGGTGCCGTACGATACGCACGGCATGGCTATTGCCGACGTCGATCTCGACGCCGCGCAAGACAAGTCGATCTACGCGGCGAACGACAAGATCGCCGACCGTCGTCCTGAGACCTACGGCCTGATGGCGCTGCCGTATGAGCGGACGCCGGTTTACCGGATCGCGGAGCAGCCGCTTATCCCTGCGAAGTCCGTTGCCAAGGTTGCGGCCGTGCAGATGCATGTGACAAGGGACAACCCGGCCGAGGACGTGTTCGACATGGTCGACCACGCTGCCAAGCTCGGCATCAAGGTTCTCACGCTGCCGGAATATGCGTTCTGCCCGTCGGCCATTCCGAACGCAGCGGAGGCCGCGGCGCTTGCCGACCAGATGGCGTCGCTGCTGGCGAAGACGGCCGCGATCGCGTCCCGCTACCAATGCCTCATCGCGCTGCCAACGGTGGAGAGGGCCGCAGCCGGCCTATACGTCACGACGTTCTTGATCGGGCCCGACGGGACGGAGGTCGGAAAATATCGCAAGACTCATCTGACGGCCGAGGAGCGCAGATGGGCGAAGGCGGGCGATGACTATCCGGTGTTCGACACCCCGTTCGGCCGGATTGGCGTCATGTCCGGCTACGACGGCGTATTCCCCGAGGTCTCGCGTTGCCTCGGCATCGCGGCGGCGGACATCATCCTGTGGCCCGCCTCGCTGCGCGAGCCGTTCGAGCGGGAATTGCTGGCGATTCCAAGGGCCGAGGACAATCGGGTGGCGGTGGTGCTGGCGAACCGCGTCGATTCGCCGTATCCCGGCGGAAGCCTCGTGATTCCGCCGACCGGCTTTCCGCTCTGGGACATCAATGTGGTTGCGCCGCGAGTCTTCAAGCTCGGCGCCGTCATGCCCAAGCACATCGATCTTGCAGTCTGCCGGCAGAAGCTGATGATCCCGAAGGTCGACATGTTCGCCAACCGGCTGGTCGAGACCTACGCCCCGATCATCGCCGCCTGACGATTGCCGTGTCTGCCGGAATGCCTGAAAGTAGCGAGTATTAGATGCCAAAGCTCGCGAACGGGCATGTCAGGACGGCCGAGATGGCAAAGGCTGCGCGAACGCTGCGCTACAATTGGGACGACGTGATCTTTTTCCTGGAGGTCGCGCGCACCCGCAATCTGGTTCGCGCCGGCCAGAAGCTGAAGGTCGACCACACCACCGTCAGCCGGCGGGTGAGGGAGCTCGAACGCAGCCTCAACACCACGCTGTTCAAGCGCAGCAAGGCCGGCTTCGCCTTAACCGAGGCGGGCCTGCGGCTGCTTCAGTTCGCCGAGGGCATGGAGGACAACGCCAACGCGATCATCGAGACGGTGGTCGGTTCCGAGAAGGCGGACGCGGCTGGCGCAGTGCGAATTGCCGCCATGGAAGGCATCGGCAGCATGTACCTGACGGGCTGCATGGCCGCGTTCAGCAAGGCGTGGCCCTCGATTCAGGTTGAGTTGATCACCGATACACGACTGCTCGACATGACGCGCCGTGAGGCCGATATCTTCATTAGCTTCTTCCGACCAAAGGGAAGGCGGCTCTCGGTCAAGAAAATCGGCGAGTTCCGAATCTATCTTTACGCGTCAAATGCCTATTTGCAGCGCGCGGGAGCCCCGGCCGATCTGAGGGACCTCGACAACCACGACTTCATCGATTTCATCGACGAGCACATTCACATCAAAGAGAATCGCTGGCTGTCCGACATCCTGCGGCCGGCCCATGTCGTTTTTCGCAGCACCAGCCTGGTCTCTCAATACATGGCGGCATCAAATGGGCTCGGCATCGCCATGCTGCCGTCCTACGTGGCGGCCCATAACAAGGATCTGCGGCCGATCCTGCCGAGCTATTTTTCGGTCCGCGACATCTGGCTTTCCGTACACGAGGACCTCCTCCACATCGCCCGCATCAAGGCGGTCATGGGCTTCCTCGAGAAACGCGTCGCAGCCGATGTCGATCACCTGTTGTCGGCGGCGCATCCGCGTTGACCAGATCGAATACTACCTGATTAGCGGCTGTCCACCGGACGGAGCAGATCGTTCAGCGCACTCGTCGAGGCCTTTTGAAGCGCAGCAAGCTCGCGGGCAGCGTCCTTGCATTCGGCAAGGGACATCAAGGAGGCCGCAAGCTCGACCTCGCGGCAACGCTCCAACAAGCGGACGAGGCCGAGCGCGCTGGCGGCGCTGCCGAGTTGATGCGCCGAGCGCGCGAGTCGCTTCCGATCGCCGGTCGCCGCGGCGTTCGCGATGTCGTCGATCAGGTTTTCGGTGGTCTCTCCGAGCAAATGATGGAGCTTTGCGATTTGAGCGGACCCCAGCAGCTCCCGCTGGTCGTCGAGGAAGTGTCTGTCGATCAGTCCGCCCGCGGAGAGTTGCACGGCTGCCGGCTCGACCTTCAAATCGTCATCGATCGCCTCGCGGAGCGCGTTGATCAGGATCGGCTTGCTGACGACCCGGACAATGCCTGCGTCCGTCAGCCGTTCGCGCGCGCCGGAAGATACGTCCGCCGTCACGGCGATGATGCGCGGCATCCTCGGCAGGTCGAGCTTGCCGATCCGCGATGCCGCCTCGACGCCGTCCATGTCGGGCATGTGCAGGTCCATCAGGATGACGTCGAACGACTGCTCACCGGCAAGAGCAACTGCGGAGGCACCATTCCTCGCGATGGTCGGATGATGGCCGAGCCGCCTCAGAATCGCTTCGCCGACCTCGCAATTGACGGGATCGTCGTCGACCAGCAGCACGCGGAGCTGCCGCGTCGGCGGCGCGACCGCACCTTGCGCGACACTGCTCGCGGCCTCGCCAAGCGGCACCTCGAACGTGAACGTGCTGCCCGCGCCCGGCGTGCTGGCAACCGTCAGCCCGCCGCCCATCAAGCGGCTGAGGCGCCGCGCGATTGCGAGTCCCAGGCCCGTGCCGCCGAACCGCCGCGCGATGCTGTCGTCCGCCTGCACGAAATCCTCAAAAATCCGCTCGTGCATGTCGGGGGCGATGCCGATGCCGGTGTCGCGGACCGTGATGCGCAGCAGGATGTGATCATCTTGCCGATCGGCGGTCGCGTTCACGGTGATCCCGCCCGCTGGCGTGAACTTGATGGCGTTGCCGATGAGGTTGAGCAGGATGCGGTTGAGACGGACGGGATCGCCGTGCACGGTGGTTTTGACCGAGACATCGCAGACAAGATCGAAGGCCAGGCCCTTGCCGAGGGCCTGCGGACGCATCAGGTCGGCGGCCGTTTCGATCAGCTGGTCGAGGCGGAAACTGCGCGGCTCCAGGGCCTCGGTGCTGGCCTCCAGCCTCGCATATTCCAGGATAGCATCGACCAGTGCGATCAGCGTCTCACCCGACGCGGCCGCGGTCGTCAGATGACGCCGCTGCGCTTCGCCGAGGCTGCCGTCGTCGAGCAGTTGCAGCACGCCCATGACGCCGTTCAGCGGCGTGCGCAGCTCGTGGCTGACGACGGCGAGGAAGCGCGATTTGGTTTCGTTGGCGGCCACCGCCACGCTGCGCGCGCGCTCGGCGGCGTCGTGCTCGGCGAGCGCCTGATCGCGCGCCTTCTCCAGCTCGGAGGTGCGCTCGATCACCTTGCGCTCGAGCGTCGCGTAGGAATGGCGCAACTGTGCGGCCATCCGGTTGAACTGGTCGCCGAGTGCCTCCAGCTCGTCGCCGGTCTTGATCGCGAGCCGCAGGCCGAGATCGCCGCTGCCGATCCGCCGTGCGCCCTGCGTCAGGAGCTGGATCGGCCCCGTCATGCGCCGGCTGAGAAAGAGAGAGACCAGCACCGCACCGGCGAGCAGGGCGACGAGGAGAAACGTCGAACGGCCGATCGACGCATAGATCGGCGCATAGGCTTCGCTGAGCGGCAGCTCGACGAACACCAGCCAGCCGAGCGAGGGGACCGTTGCATAGGTCGACAACACGCGCTGGCCGGTCAGATCCTCCTTGACCAGCCCGCCGGAGGGCGGCCCCACGCCGTCGAGCGCGGCGCGGACGTCCGCATGTCCCGAGAGATCGCTGCGCTGCAGGGCCCGCCACAGATCGGGATGCGCGATCAAGACGCCCATGCGGTCGACCACGTAGGCCTTGCCGGTGTTGCCGACCCTGATGCCGGTGACGAGGTCCCAGATGAAACGCAGATTTACTTCGGCGACGATCACGTCGGGATTGCGACCGGTGCCGCGTGTGGACAACGTCATGTACGGTTCGGTGTCGCCGAAGAAGTAGACCGGCCCGTAATAGGCCCGGCTCTCGTTGGCGCCTCGGAAGGCCGGCGACGCCGAGAGGTCGGCCTTGCTGCCGATCCTGTCCGCCACACGGCGCGACACGCGCACCCGCTCGATCCCTTGCGAATCGAGCTCGGCGATTTCCGCGATGGCCGGCGACAGGCGCAGCAGACGGATCGCGTTCAGGCGCTGGTCTTCGTTGGTCGACAGTTCCGGCGGCAGGCGCGCCAGCCATCTGATCTGGCTTTCGATCTGGCCGATGAATTGGCCGATCTGGATCGCTGCGGACGCGGCCTGTTCGCGCTGGGTGGCCGCCAGAAGCTGCTTCTGCTCGCGATAGGAGAACCAGACGTCGAAGCCGGTGTTGATGGCGAGCGCGGCAAAGGCGAGGGCGACGATCGAGTAGAGATATTTGCGGAACAGCCGGCCGGGGGGGGGCCGCGACGGTCCCTGGTCGATCGTCTCGTTCACTCGCGGATCTCGTCAGCGCGCGCGAGCAGCGTGAAGGGAATGCTCAAGCCCAGCGATCGGGCGACCGTGCGGTTGATCAGGAGCTCGTACTTCCGCGGCGATTGCACCGGAAGATCGCCGGCCTTGGTGCCGCGCAGGATCAGATCGACGTAATCGGCGGAGCGCACTTCCAGCGTCGGGCCGTAGCTCATCAATCCGCCGGCATCCATGAAGTAGTGAAACGGATAGATCGTGGGCAAGCGATACTTGGCGGCCGCCGCAACGACGGCCTGCCGGTTGACGACGAGGAAGCTATCGACCAGCGCAATCATCGCCCCCTTCGGCTGTTCGGCGAAGCGCCGGACGGCTTCGTCAATGTCGGCAGGCGCGTCGACCGGGACGGGGATGACGGACACGCCGCACTCGGCCGCCTCCTGCTCGATCGAGTCCAGGAAGAAGCGTCCCGCCCGAGGCGTGGTCGACGGGTTGTACAGGGCGCCCACGCGGGAAATATCCGGCACGGCCTCACGGACGAGCTGGAGCCATTTGCCGCCCATCTCGGCGGTGCTGCTGGTGAAGCCCGTTACGTTGCCGCCGGGATGGGCGAGGCTTTCAACGAAGCCGTTGCCGACGGGATCATTGGCGGTCGCGAACACGATCGGAATGGTTTTGGTGGTGGCAAGAACCGCTGCGGTTTCGACCGTCGACCCCGTCAGAATCACGTCCGGCTTGAGCTCCAGCAATTCCTGAATTGCCGCCTTCATCCGACCCGGTGGGCCGAAGCTCGAACGGAGCTCAAGGCGGAAGTTGACGCCCTCGACCCAGCCGCGCTGCCGCAAGCCGACGATGAGGCCGCCGAGGCGGGAGGTCGCGCTGTCGATCATGCTGCGCCGGGTCAGCTCGTCGTCGAGCGGCAAGGCGGTCAACGATGCGACGATCCGCATGCGATCCGACGTTGCGCCGAGCGCGACCCATCCTGCGGCGGCTGCGCCCGCAAGTCGAATGAAGCCGCGGCGATCCACCGCGAGAGCGGGAGGCCGTTCGGTCATGAAATTCTTCGCATGCTGGCTTGCCCCAGCGGATGCTTAGCGCGAACGGCCGGCATCCACAATTGATGAAAAAATGCGCTTATGAATGCTCATTCGCAGCGTTTGGCAGCACGATACCGTATTCCTACGCGGCCAAAGAGTCGCTGCTTCGCGTGTTGTCCCCTTCGTGACGCCTTGCCACGCCTTCGCGTTGCAACATTTTCCGTCTTGGAGACGACGACGGTGCGGGGGGAAGGGGATTTGGTAGCTGCCGATTTTTGAAGCGTTGTTTCAGGTTGTTTTCGAAGGTTCTCGATGCGCAAAATCTATCTCGTTCCGGCCGTCGTCGGCCTGCTCACCTGCATTGCAGCCGGACCGCTCGCGGCCCAGGGCGCCGTACCGAAGCAGAAGGCTGCGCCGGCTCCCAGAGCCGCTGCGGCAGGTACTCCCGCCGCAGCCGGCACCCCTGTCGCCGCCGGGGCAAATTCGGCCGAGACACCGGCCGCCGACGACAAGACCAAGGCCATCGACGGCTTCCGCTCCGCCAAGTTCGGCATGAACGAGGCCGACGTGCGCGCGGCGATGACGAAGGATTTCAACGCCAAGCCCGACGCCATCAAGTCACAGGACAACGCGTCAGAGCTGACGCACAGCCTGTTGTATTCGGCCCCCGACCTGCTGCCCAACGGTGGCACCGCCGAGCTCTCCTATGTGTTCGGCTACAAATCGAAGTCGCTGATCCAGGTCGGCGCGGTCTGGTCGAAGGGGACCGACGCGGCGATGACGCCGGAGAAGCTGTTCTCCAACGCCAACATCCTGCGCGCCCATTTCATGGGTGAAGGCTTCAAGCCCGACTCCATCGCCGTCAACATGCCCGTCGCCGGCGGCATCGTGATGTTCCGCGGCAGCGACGCCAAGGATCGTTCGGTGATCCTGCTGCTGCAGGGCACATTCGAAAACAAGGAGAACAATCAGCGTGTGCTGACGCCGACCAGCCTGCTGCTGTTCTACGTGGCCGACGCCAAGAGCCCCGACATCTTCAAGCTACCGCCCGGCCAGTTCTGATGCCCGGATCGCACATTCTCCCACCAAGTTGTGGATCGGCGCCAATGCCGATGAAGAGGATCTGACATGCCCGGACCATCTGCGGCGCGAGACGATGACGAGCGGACGACGCTGCGCGGGCTGGCGCGCTTCCGTTCGATGTCGCTGCTCTGCGCGATGCAGATGGTCTTCCTGCCGGTTTACAGCGTCCGCGTTCAGGCGCAGACGGCGAACGTCATCGTCCCGGATGGACGGACCGGAACCAGCCTCCAGACCTCCGGCAGCGTCACCAAGGTCACGACGTCGACTGTCTCGGGCAACAGCGCCTTCAACTCGTTCTCGCAGTTCAGCGTCGGACAGGGCAACACCGTCAATCTGCAACTGCCGACGGGGACGCAAAACCTCGTCAATATTGTTCGCGACGCGCCGGTCTACGTCAACGGTACGCTGAACTCCTACATGAACGGCTCGATCGGCGGCAACGTCTATTTCGCCGATCCCAAGGGATTCGTGGTCGGTCGCAGCGGCGTGGTCAATGTCGGCAGCCTCAACGTCTCGACGCCGACCCGTGAGTTCACCGATAGCCTGATCGGCCCGGGAGGCGCGATCAATGGCACGGCCGTCGGCAATCTGATGGCCGGCTCCTTCCCGGTTTCGCCGGACGGCAACATCCGCATCTACGGCCGCGTCAACGCCCAGGACGGCGTGCGGTTGACGGGCCAGAACGTCTTCGTCGGTGGCGCCACCCAGCGCGACATCGCCAATCTCGACCACGCCGCGAAGTTCGCGGCGTCCGTCAATTCCAAGGGCCTGCGCAGCGCCAGCGCGATCACCGTCAGCAACGGTTCGATCCATATCGGCGCCGTCAACAATGCCCGTGTCAACGGCCGCCTGACCGCGCGCAGCAAGACCACGACGCCGAGCGACGTTACCGTCGTGGCCGGCAACAACATCGACATCGGCAAGAATGCCAGGCTGAGCACGGCGAGCAGGACGGGAGATGCCGGCGGCGTTCTCGTCAAGGCCGTCAACGACGTCACCGTCAGGAGCGGCGCGAAGTTCAATGCCAGCTCCAAGACGGGCAATGCGGGCCTGGTCGAACTGAGCGGAAATGGCGTCATCGACGTCGGCAGCGGCGTCAACATCAACCTCAGCGCACCGGCCGGCCGGGCCGGCACGCTGCTGATCGACCCGACCGACGTGGTCATCGGTGACGCGAGCCAGGGCGACACCGGCGTGACGCTGTCGAACAGCTCGGTCGCCAACGCCATTGCGGCGCTGAGCGCCGGCGCCACCTATCTGGTCCAGGCCGACAATTCGATCACGCTGGCTGCGCATGCGCTGATCGATGCCCGACGGCTCGATGCCAATGGCCATTCGACAGGCAATGCCAACAACGTCACCATCGACGCGCCGAATATCACCATGTCGAGCGGCGCCAGGATTCTGGCCCAGGTGGTGGATTTCGGTGGCTCCCACTACACCAACGGCAATGTCACGCTGACGGCGACGGCGAGCGACACCCGGCTGTCGGGCCAGGCCACCGCGATCACAGGGATCACGGTCGACGGTCAGATCACCGGCGGCGACATTTCGATCGGCGCGACGTCGACCGCGACCTCCAGCTTCACGAGTTCGGTGCCCGGCCTCTTCACGCTGGTGGGCACCACGCTTGCGGCCTCGCTTCTCGGCATCAACGGCGGCTATGTGGCCGCGAGCGCCACGGCGACGATCAACATCAACGGCAACGCCAACATCAACGGCGCCGGCAACATCATGATCGCCTCGCATGGCTCGGAGACGGCGCAGGATCCGGCGCTGGCGAGCACCCTAGCCGGCGGCTCGCCGATCGGCGCGTCCGCGGTCGTCGGCAAGATCGATGGCAACGTTACGACCAACGTGGCCTCAGGCGCTACGATCAGTGCCAGCGGGAACCTCGCCATCCATGCCACCAACGACGCGACGCTGAACGTGACCGCCGTCGCGGCGACCTCCAGCGCCCAATTCGTCGAGACCGTTGCCTATTCGACCGGCTCGGTCTCGACCACCGCCAACGTCGCGACCGGCGCAAATCTTTCCGTCGGCAACGTGAGCGCATCCGGCAATTCGTTGACGCTGCGTGCGATCAACAACAACTCGTTCTCGACCGGTGCCACATCGGTGGCCCTGAGCACGCCGAATGCGAGTGGTGGCGTCGGCGGCGCGCTCGCCATCAGCGACGTCACCACCTCCGCGACCGCGAAGCTCGGCTCGTCGCTCGGCACCAGCGCGTCGTCGCGGATGAACGGCTCCGTTCTGGTCGAGGCGACCTCGAACACCACGAGCAACTCGACCATGGCGTCGACCATCGTCGGTACGCCGGCCCTGGTCGGCGCGATCCAGGGGGTCTTGGTCTCCAGCCCCAGCCTGACGGGGATGATGGCTCAGCAGATGGTCTCGCTGATGCCGGTGAACTTCAATTTCAAGGCCGCCGGTGCTCTGTCGCTGGCCAACAGCACTGAAAACGCGACGGCATCCATCGGCCAGAATCCGGGCGGCGGGGCGCCGGGCCTTTATGTCAGCGGCAACGTCGCGGTCGTCAGCACCGTCATCGATCGGGGCGTGCGCAGCAATGCGACGGCTTCCGCGATCACCAAGGACGTAACCAGCGGTGAGGGCGTCGCGATCAGCGCGGCGGTCGCCTGGGGCAATTTCAACCACAATTCCAACGCCTATATCGGCAGCGGCACCACCGTCAACGCGGCCAACATCGCCGTTGAGGCCACCACCTCGATGCCGATCACCAATACCTGGCTGAAGTGGGATGGATTGACCGAGGTCCTCGGCCATCTCAATGGCAATCTCGGCGTTGGCGGCAATATCCTGACGAGCTATGCCAACGCTACGGCCGACGCTGGCGACGTGATCGGCCTCGCCGGCTCGATGAACCATTTCGTCGTCAACAACAACACGACGGCCTGGGTGGCCGGCAGCGCCAGTCTGACCGCGACTTGCACCACCGCGGCCTGCGGCAGCAGCTGGTCCGCGACGGTAAACAATGGCGACGTCCACACTTACGACACCAGCATCCAGGTCGCGGCCACCACGACTATGGCGTCGATTGACGCGGCCGGCAATGTCGGCACGCTCGGCTTCCTTTTCGGCAACACCTCGGGCGGCTCGTCGGTGGGCGGTGCGCTCAATCTCGTCCAGTTCAACACCAACACCATCGCCGGCGTCTCGGACCGCGCGACGCTGCGTGCGGCAGACGACATCGCCGTCAACGCGATCACCTCCGACCAGTTCGTCGCTGTCGCACCCTCGTCCGGCAAGGCGGCGGGCGCGCTGGCGCTGAACGGCATCACCTCGCTCGGTTTCCTGAACAACACGACGCATGCGTCGATCTCGAGCCAAGCCACCGTCTATGCACCGACCGTCGGCATCCTGGCGCAGCAGGATTTGTCGGTCGTGACGCTGTCCGGCGCGATGAGCTATAATGGCAGCGGCGGTTCGGCGGTCGGCTTGTCGGTCGCCTATCTCGGCGCAAATACCGACACCTCCGCCTATATCGGCGACAACCATTCCGATATCCGGCCCGGCGTGTTCAGCGCCAACGATCCATTCGCCGGCACCAGTGGCGGGAGCGGAGCGGTCAACGTCGACAACCTGACGCTCAGCGCGACCACCTCGGGGCGCATCACCGCGGCCGCCGTCGCGGCCGCCGTCTCGGACCCGGCGTCGTCGAGTTTCTCCGACAAGGCCGACGCTGCCGGCGCAGCCTCGACCGGAGGGGCCGCCGGGGTGGCGACGGCCGCGAGCAAGATCGGTTCGACTTCGGGATCGAGCACCAGCGGCTTCAGCCTCGATCTCGCTGGCAGTTCGTCGGTGAGTGACGTCTCGCTCGGCACCAGCGCCTATATCAGGAACACGACGGTCAACAAGTACACGACGACCGGCGCGGTGGTGACCAACACGATCGTTCAGGCGCTCAACGACACCATGCTCAACAATGGTTCGGGCTCCGCGGCGCTCAATCTCGCCGGAGGCTCCGCCGCGGGGGCTGCGATCGGCGGCGCGATCGCGGCGGCGATGTCGAACAATGCGACGCTCGCCTATATCTACGGCACCACTATGAACAACCAGAGTTCGCTGACGGTGCAGGCGCTCAATGGCGGCTCGGAGACCGTCGTCGCCCTCGGCGTGGCGGGATCGAAATCCAATTCGGCGTCGCTGTCAGCCTCCGTTGGCATCATCACGGACAGCGCCAATGCCTATATCGAGAGCTCGACGATCACGGGACAAGCGAGCGGCGTCAACCGCGCGCTGGAGGTCGACGCCTATCAGACCACGAACATCGCGATCGGCGGCGGTTCGCTCTATATCTCGGGTGGCCAGGCCGGCGTCGGCATCGGGCTGACTTACGCGTCGATCGCAGATCCCACGGGCGGCAACGCCACCGACGCGCATATCCGCAGTACTTCAATTTCCAACTACGACACGCTGCTGGTGCTGGCCGATAGCGCCAGCGTCATTGCCGCCGGTGCGGCCACGGGCGGGGCAGGGTCCAACGGTCTTGCCGGCGCGGTCGTCGTCAGCGAGATCGCGCCGACCTCCACGGCCTATATCAACAGCGGCTCGACAGTGAGCATCAATGTCGGCCGCGTGACGGTGCTGGCAGACAGCGGCGCGGTGTCGGCGCTGGACACCGCGCTCGGCAACCTCGTCAAGAAGTCGAACAACAATCATCTCGCCACGGACACCTGCACGGTCGCCGGCGGCACGGGCGGACAGAATTGCATCGACTTCAGCGCGGCTGCGCTCAACGACGGCACGGGGAACGGTCCGGGAGCCAGCATCGTTTCCGTTGCGGGCCTGATCCAGGCCGGCAAGAACAATGTGGGCGCCTCGATCGTCTACAATACGATCGCAACGACGCATTCGGCCTATATCGCCAACGTCCTGATGACCGCCGGCAGTAACGGCAATGTCAGTGTGAGCGCGGTCGACTCTTCCAGGATCCAGGCGGTCACGATCGGCTTCGGTCTGGCGACGGGACAGTTTGCCGGCGTCGGCGGCACCACGATCAGCTCGATTGCCAACACCGTCTCGGCGACGATCGGCAACAACCTGTCGAGCGCGTCACAATCCTCCGTCACGGGCCGCAACATCTCGGTCTCCGCGACCGACAATTCCAGCATCACAGGGACTGCCGCGATCGCGGTCGCCTCGACGCAAGGCAGCGCCGCGGGCCTGGCGCTCGTCTACAGCAGCATCGCCAACAATGTCAGTGCCGGCGTCACCGGCTCCAAGCTGACCGCTTCAGGCAGCGTCGCCGTCAACGCGAACTCGAACGCCAACATCTCGACTGTCGCAGTCGGTGTCGCGATGTCCTCACAGGTCGGGCTGGCGGGTTCGGTCGCCACCAATCTGATGGGCACCAACGTCACCGCCAGCGTCTCGGCTGCCGGCACCGACGGTATCAACGGCGCCGACGTGATCGCTGCCAACAACGTCGGCGTGATCGCCGGCAACAACGACAAGGCGGCGGTGTTCGCCGGCGCCGTGTCCATCAGCAAGGGGGCGGCAGGCGGTGCCGGTTCGCTGGTGACCAACAAGATTACCGGAACCACGGCCGCCTATATCAGCGGGGCCAACACAAGGGTCGATGCGCGCGGGACCAGCACCACCGATACGCTGTCGGTCAACAACGGAACGCTCGTCCATGCCTTCGATCTTGGCGCAGCCCATGCGCCGAGCGACAGCACGCCCGACCTTTCCGAGAACCAGGACACCGTGCGCGGACTTGCCGTCGTAGCGAGCTCGCACCAGGCGGTCGTGGCCAATGTCGCCTCGCTCTCCGCCAGCAGCGGCATCGCCATCATGATCAACCCGATCACCAACGTGATGAGCGGGGCGACCCGGGCCTATATCGACAGCGCCGCCATCGACACCCGCCTGACCTCGTCGACGCTGGCGCCGCAGATCGAGGTCGCGGCATCGAGCTTCTCCTATTCCGGCACGCTCGGCGCGGGCATCGTTCCGCCCACCGGCAACGGCGGCGGCGGCGCCACCATCATCAGCACCACGATGTCGCGCGACACCCGCGCCTACATCACCAATGCCACGGTCGGAGGCGTCCAGTCGTCGAGCCCGACGGTCGGCGCCGTCACCGTGAAGGCCAATGCCGAGCAGGATGCGTCCTCAATCGCGATCGGGTTCAACACCGGCTCGGTCGGGTTGAACGTGTTTCAGGCGACGACGGAGGCCTATGTCGACGGCGGCGCGCTAACGGCTGCGTCGCTGACGGTGAACGCCACCAACAACACCGGCATTTTCTCCGCGAACGGCTCCGGCGCCTATGGCAGCCAGGCCGCGATCGGCGCGGCATTCCTGGTCCAGGTCTCCTCGAACCGAACCGAGGCCTATGTCGGCGACGAATTCCATTATCAGGGCAACGGCGCCGCGCACACGACCGCGCTCAATCTAAGCGGTGCGCTCGACGTCGAGGCTACCACCAAGAACCGGTTCGAGGCCTACGCGGTCGGCGGCGCGCTCTCGACCGGCACGGCGGCGATCGCGGGAATGGCGAACATCGAGATCGCCAGCAACACCACGATCGCCGGCGTCTACGATACCACGCTGCAATCGGTGACGGGCGGTGCGGCCGGCGCGGTCACCATCAATGCGACCGAGGACGTGGCGATCAAGGAGATTGCAGGTGCGCTCGCGGTCGCCGCCAGCGGGGCGGGCGTCGGTGTCGGCGCCGCCGCCAACGTCATCTCGTTCAAGAGCCAGACCATCGCCGAGAGCCGCAACAGCAACTTGAATTCGTCCGGTGCGATCAATGTCGCCGCGCTCAGCACCAAGGAAGTGCTGTCCTACGCGGTCACCGCCGGCATCGGCGGCAGCGTCGGTATCGGCGCGACCGTCGGCGTCGTCATGATCGGCACCAACACCGCCGATGCGGACACCCAGGGCCAGCAGACCGGCCAGCTCAATCAGGGTAACGACGGCACGATCGCGGCGGTGAACGCGAGAACCAGCACCACACATGGCAGCGACGCGGTCGGGAGCGGGACGGCCGGCAATCCGGGCAACGCCAATGCCACCTCGACCTACGACGTCGGCGGCGTACTGAGCGGCGGCAACGACGCCGTCGTCGCGCAGATCGCCGGTGGCAACGTCATCGGCACGCAGGTCAACGTCACCGCCACCAGCGCCAACGCGGCCAAGATGTATCTGCTCGGCGCCGGCTTTGCCAAGAACGTGGGTATCGGGGCCGGTATCGGCTACACCAGCGTCAACAGCACGGTGTTCGCCAATCTGAGTGACTACGGACGCAATGGCTCCGGCGTGCTGGAGGCTGCGGCTACGCCTCTGACGGTCTCGGCGACCGCGGTCAACGTCGCGGCGGTGGTCAAGGACGCCAGCACGGGACCTTATGCCGGCAAGACCATTGACACCGAGGCGATCGCCGGCGGCGCTGCGCTCTATTTCGGCGCCCAGGCCGCCGTGGCGGTCGGCAATGTCAACAATTCCGTGGTCGCCATGCTCGGCGGCCAGATCACCGGCACGGGCGCCGCCGCCGTCATGGCGCTGGATTCGTCGAGCCAGGTCGTCTTCACCGGCGGCGCCAGCGCCGGTGCCGTGGCGGTCGGCGCTTCGGTCGCAACGGCGAGCCGAAGCAGCTCGGTCGCAGCGCGAGTTCTGAACGGCGCCGCCGTCAATACCTCGACATTGGCGGTTGGAGCCGCGGGTGCGGGCAGAATGAGCACGACCGCAACCGCGCTCGGCGGCGGTATCGTCGCCGGCGTCGGCGCGGATGCAGAGGCCCACGAGAACTCGGGCGTGCTCGCCGAGATCGGATCCGGCGTTTCGATCACCACGTCCGCGACCGGTGCCGGCACGTTGGTGACGGCGTCGATCACGCCCAATCTTTCAAGCGAGGCGATTGGCGTCTCGGTGGGTGGCGGGGCCGTCGGTGTCGCGATCGCAAAGTCGACCGTCGGAGCCACCGCGACTGCCGATGTCGGCGACAACGCCATTTTCTCGGGCGGCGCGCTCGGCGTGACCGCGATGGCGCTCGTCCCGGTCGTCGGTACGCAGACCAATTCCGACGGAACCACGACGACAATCTATGGCACGACGACCTGGGCCAAGGCGCTCGCCGGCGGCGGCGGCTCGCTGATCGGCGCGCAGGGCAGCCTGGCCCAGGCGTCCGAGAACGCGACGGTCAGCGCCTATGGCGGGACGGGGATTGCGCTCCCCAACGCCAACGTGACCATCGCGGCTGAAAACGACAGCGCCCAATACGCCGAGGCGACGGGCCTTTCGACCGGATTCCTGGCGCTCGGCGCAACAGTGGCGCAGACATCGTCGAACGCGCACACCTATGCCTACCTGGGTGCGCTGGCGAACATGGACGCGACCCATCTGAACCACACCGACTACACCGGCATCCTCCAGATCACCGCCACCGGCACGGACACCAACGTCTCCAACGCGACGGTCGGCGCGGGCGGCACCTATGCCGGCGCCGCAGCGGTCGCCACGACGAGCTCGACCGCCGTCACCAATGCGCGGTTTGACGGCGGCGCGACGGATGACACGCTCTATTTCGGCGGCCTCAGCGTCAAGGCGACCCACACCATCAATTATGCGGCCAGCGGCGACGCCTATCAGGCGTCCACGGCCGGCGTCTCTGCCGGCAAGGCACAGAATGACGTTACCTCGACCACTACGGCTGAGATCGGCACGCACCTGATCGTCAACACGGATGGCGGCAATATCGTCGTCATCTCCAACGATATCGTCAACCAGGCTGGCGGCGGCGCGCGCTCGGGCTCCGGCGGTTCGTTCTCCGGCGCGGCCGCGTTGAGCGACTCCCATGTCACCCAGACCGTCACCACCAATATCGGCGGCGGCACGATCCTAAGCCTCAACGGCGATCCCAGGACGGGGACGGGGGTGATCGACATCGAGGCGTACAACACGCTGAACACCAACGATACGGCGAGCCTCGCCACCGCCGCCTTCTTCGCCGGCGGCGGCGCCGAGTCCAACATGACGGCGAACGCCACGCTCGCGGTCAACATCAATGCCCGGGAGCTGTTCAGCGTCGGCAAGATCTATATCGGCTCGGCTGCGAAGATGGCGGCGGCCAACAATGCCAATGCCAGCCTCTATGGCGCGATCGCGGGCGTCGGCGCCAGCACCAACACCTGGGTGCACGCCAGCCAGGCCGTCACCGTCAGCGGCAGCACGACAATCGAAGCCTGGCGCGACATCAACATCCTTGCCGGCATATCCGGCGACACCATCACCTTCAGCAGCGTGCAGGCGACCGCGACGACGGTCGTCTACAACAACACCGTAATTCCGATCTCGACGCTGTACCGCGGCACGGCCAATGCCGGCAACGACTCCAGCCTGACGCTTGCCGACAGCTCGCATGTGCTCGGCGTACGCGACATCTATCTCGGCGCCACGCAAGGGCAGGTCACGGCGTCCGGCAACGGCAGCAACTACAATCCGTATCTGGACATCTTCAGCGCCAAGAACAGCGACAACCACAGCCACACCAGCGGGACCGGGGATGTCGCGCTCAACGGCATTGTGGTCGCGGGCATCAACAACGACGTGACGATCACGATCGATCTCGGTGCAAGCGCGCCGACGTTGAGCACGACGAGTCCCTATTCGCCGCTCAAGCCCAACCTGTCGTCGCCGCCCACGCTCGAATACGTCGCCGATGTCGATCATTTCAGCCCAGTGAAGAGCTGGGACCATCAGACGATCCAGTACACCATCGTCGGCGGCTTCAATCCCTATGACAACATCGTCAACCAGCTGGCCACGCTGACGGGCCTGACCGCGACGCAGATCCGGACCCAGCTCTCGACATCGACGTCCGCACATCCCGCAACCATGGCGCCGTCCGGCGCTGATCCGACCGGCGACACCCAGCGCCAGATCAACGCCTTGATCCAGCAGGCGCCGTATACCTCCGACGCCCCCGGCAACGCCTTCGCGTTCGGCGACATCCTGGTGTCGGCCGGCAACGTCTCGATCCTGGCGCAGAAGCTGACCGGAAACAGCCTCTCCGGTCACACCGCGCCGTCCGTCGCCGCGCTGAGCTCGCCGAAGATCAAGGTCGAGAACCGCGGCCTCGACTTCATGGACTTCGCGAATCTCACCGTCACCAATGTGACCGGTGGAAACATCACTTACCGCCAGATCGACCATGTCGACCCGGATTCGCATTCCAACGTGACCTTCACGGCCACGCCGAGCGCGACGCCGATCATCGACATCTCGGCGACCTACAACCGCGTCGATCCCAGCACCGGACTCGGCGTCGACGACAACGGCAACCAGCTGACCCGCAAGCCCGACATCTATTTCGACGGCATCGTCACCAACGAGAACGGCCTGCTCAAAATCACCAGCCAGCTCGGCAGCGTCGTCGCGTCGCAATCGCTCAATGCCGCGACCATCCAGATGGTGGCGCCCAACGGCTCGTTCATCTTCCTGGGCGGCGTCGGCAGCTTCTACAACTCCAACCACGACGTCACCTCGCAATGGGCCGGTGTCGAATACAAGCCGGCCGACAACGACACGCTGACGGCGGTGATGGCGGCGGCGACCTTCCTCGGCGCCTATGGCGCCTACGATTACAGCCCGCATATCGGCGACGGTGGCAACCACCCGTATTTCTATTATTGCTGCGTCGATGGCCATAGCGGTGTTCAGCAAACGGCCGCCAACAGCACGATCTTCACCGCGCGCATGCTGATGACGTATTACGATGGCCTTTCGCTCTATTCGGCGATCTTCCTGCCGATGGGATCGGGGGCGCCGGGTAACGGTAACCCCAATGCCGGCAGCGTCGGCAGCACCACCACGCTCGCGCAAATGGAAGGGCCAACGGTCCAGACGATCTCGACCGCGCCTTGGGAGAAGACGACTTATGACGGCCAGGGCGTCTACACGGACAGCGGTCCGTACAAGACGCCGTTCAATTGCTCGGGATGTTCGGCCTATTTCCAGGTCGTCAATATCCAGAACGACGTGATCACGCCGAGGACGGCGAGCTCGAACGCGTCTTTGAACTGGAGTTCGACCACGCCATCGGGGTACCAGAACCCCGCGAACGCGCCCTTCATCCTCGGCCAGGCGATCATCATCTCGGCGGGGGTCATCAACGTCAACGGCCTCATCCAGAGCGGCACGAGCAGCAACTACTCGGTCGACATCGGCGGCGGGGTGCTGTCCGCCATCAATAGCTTGAAGACCAGCAACAACGGCGCGGACTTCGCCTGGGCCCAGGCCAATGCGCGAAACGGCAGCTATTACGACATCACGGCGGCTGCGACGACGCAGGTCTCCAGCGATATCAAGATCGGGGTGAAGTACAACGCGCTCACCGACCAGATCATGGTGAACGGCGTGGTGCAGGGCTCGGGCGGCTACGTCTATCTGAACGGCAAGATCATCTCGACCTCGACCGACGGCACCGCCCAGGGCACGATCGCGGTCAAGGGTGGCGCCGGTACGATCAATGTCACCAACTCGACCGGGCTGCAGCTCGTCACCAACACCATCAATACAGGCGTCAGCGCGCCCAGCGTGATCCAGATCGTCGATCAGCTCCAGCAGCAGACGACGTGGTACGTCTACAATCCGTCCGCGTCGGGCGGCCAGCAGGTGTCGACGTATCGGACGGCCGGCGTCAATGCGAGTGCGTACAACCCCGCGATGCTGACCGGCCTCAGCGGCACGGCGGGCATCCAGTATGCCGTGAAGCCCAACATGTACTACCAATGGGTCGACACGGCGACGCTCGATCGCCCGACCACCAGCACGCAGTTCGACTATGGCTGGCACTACACGCCGAACGGGTCCGGAGACAACTGGACCCGCGCCGTCAGCCTGGTCGAAAACGTGATGCAGGCCACGGGCGGGGGCGGCAATACCGGCCAATTGCAGACCGCGAACTTCCAAGAGGTCGTCACCGCGACCGGTTCGTATCACGGTGCCGGCGGTAACACCCATCCCGAGAAGTGTTGCGGCGCGGACGCGCAATACAATTGGTACCAGCAGATGTACGACCACCTGACGCTGACGCTGACCAACACGGTCAAGGCGTCGAACCCGATCAACATCCAGTTCAGCGGCGGCGGCGTCAGCACCGTTGCGGTGACCTCGAACTCCGGCATCGTCATCAACGGCCCGATCAACAACGTCTCGGGTGATACGACGGTCAGGGCCACCGGCGCCAATTCGGCCATCACGTCCGGTCCGAGCGCCAATAATCCGATGATCTCGGGCAGGAACGTGACGCTGCAGGGCGATGGCGGCATCGGTTCGCTCGGCGCGAACGGCGTTCCGATCCAGGTGCAGGTCTATGGCGGCAATCTGACCGCCACCTCGATTGATCGCGACATCGCGATCGCGGCCGTCGGCTCGCTCTCGATCAACCAGGTCGCCGTCGCGTCGGGTGTCTCCGGCCGTGCGCCGCAGGGCAGCGTCTCCATCTCGGCGACCGGTGACATCAACGCGGCGGGTGCTTATGACGCCGCCACCCCCGTCGTGATCGGCAAGAACATCGAGATCAACTCCAGCGCCGGTGCGATCGGTGCGACGAGCAGCGTCGTCAATGGTGCGACCACGCTGACCAACATCAAGCCGCTGGTGATCCAGGCGACGGGTACGTCGCAGTCCGACGGCGGCGTTCTCGACGGCGCTTCCGCCACCGGCACCTACATCGTCCAGTCCAAGGGCGATTTGCGGATCGGCACGATCCAGTCGGCCGGCGGTCCGGTCTTCCTGGCGGCAGCCGGTTCCGACGGCAACCCAGCCAGCATCCTGAACGGCCGTACGACCGTCGGCATCTCCGCTGCGGAAAGCGCGCATCTCCAGCAGGTCTGGGACAACCTCAACCTGCTCAACGGCAACCCGGCCACAGCCGCCGTCAACAGCTACCAGTCCATGGTGACGGCGGCCTACAACGACTACTTCCAGCTCAAGAACATCGCCTTTGCCAACGGCACCTACAATCCGACCTCGGTGGGCCTGACGGTGCTGCGGGCACAGGTGGCTGCCAAGCTCGGCATCGACCCGGCAAACGTCTCGACGACACAGATGAAGGTCGAGGCCACGACCAGATTCCTGAAGGATCAGTTCCTGCTCGGCAAAATCTCGACGGCTGAGCTCCAGAGCGGGCTGACGACGTTGCTCGGAAGCGCTCCTGCGGATGCACTGGGGTCCGTGTTCGGCAGCACGCTCTCGTCGGGCCTGTTCACCAGTCTGTTCCAGGACGTGGCGGCGACCGATCAGCGCCTGCCGACCAACGCCGCACTGCAGGCGGCGCTGAACAGCTACAGCGCGACTTACAGCTACGCGCTTGCGTCGACCGAGCGGGTCTACAGCATCATCACCGCGGGCTCGAACTGGACGCACGACCAGCTCGCCTACACGGTCTCCTCGTCTGCCATCGGCGCGACGCCGCCGCCGATCGAGGACAACGTCATGGCCAATATCAGCGCCAACCAGATCATGCTCTACGCGCCGCGCGGCTCGGTGGGCAATTCGGCAGCGCCCCAGGTGTTCTCGTTCACCAGCGCCGATTCCTCGACGCTGTCGAATGAGCAGAAGGCGTTGCTCGCATCGGCCGGCCCCGGCCAGCTCACGGTCAGCGCGACCACGGACCCGACCACCCATGTCACGACCTATACGGTCAGCCTGTCGCAGCAGAACCTCGTCGTCGTCGACAACCCGATCGCGATTTCGGCCAAAGCGCTGTCCAATGTCTATCTCGGCAGCAAGAGCAGCCTCACGCTCGGCGGCGTCACCGCGAGCTACGGGCCGATCGCGGCGGCGCAAGCCGACGGCATCGCGGTGACTGGCCGCGGCGACGTCAAGCTCCATGCGGTGAACGGCATCACCGCCGGCGTGGCCGGCGTGCCCGTGATCTCCGGCGACATCGCCCACCTGACCCTGATCGCCGAGCACGGCAATATCGGTGCCCCCTCCGGAACGGCCGGAAGCAATCCCGCGGCCAATCCGAACGCGCTCCAGATCGCCTTCGGCGATCCGGCCAACGATCAGCTCGACCAGGTCTCGTCAGGGCAGGGCATCTACATCAAGCAGGCCACCGGCGATCTCATCCTCGGCAACATCGCCGCCGGCAACGATATCCAGCTGGCCGCAACCGGCAGCATCTACGCCGAGGCCGATTTTACGGACCGGTCGGCAATCCACATTCTGGGCTCGAACCTCGACCTGCGCGCCGGCGGCAGCATCGGCTTCAACGGCTCGACGTTCCAGCCGCTGCAGGTGAACATCTCCGGCGCGGTCACGGGTTCGGCGGTCGGCGATCTCAGCATTCTCGCGGTGACCGGCGATCTCGCGGTCGGCACGAGCGGTCCCTATGGGGGGCTGACGGCGGGCGGCGCTTTGACGCTGAACGTGGCGCGCGGGGCACTTTTCATCAACACCGGCATCGCCAGTGACGGCCT
The DNA here is from genome assembly GCF_018129985.1 of Bradyrhizobium sp. SZCCT0148. Taxonomy (GTDB): domain Bacteria; phylum Pseudomonadota; class Alphaproteobacteria; order Rhizobiales; family Xanthobacteraceae; genus Bradyrhizobium; species Bradyrhizobium japonicum_H. The sequence continues at coordinate 123,578 of NZ_JAFCKT010000004.1, read as the reverse complement.
CATGCAACTGCTCGCCAACCGCGGCATGACCTTCGCGGCCGGAACCAGCGCGGCGCCGGTGGTTACGACCAGCAGCTCGGGCGGCGTGACGCTGGTGGCTTCAAGCCTGTCGATGGGCGCCTATTCGACCATCAATGCAGCCGGGTTGATCTCGGTGACCACCACGGCGGATGCCACGATCGGCCAGCTGAATTCGTCGCTGTCGTATGCGGCCGCCTCGAACACGCCGTCGATCTTCGTCACCGCCGGCGGCGTCGCCTCGCTTGGTGCGATCATCGACAATGGCGACGGCCAGACCAAGTTCGTCGCTTCCGGCGCGGGCGCGGGGCTTTCGCTGAGCGCCTCGAACGGCATCGGCAGCGCGACGAGCCGGTTCACCCTCAGTGCCGCGCGTCTGTCGGCGAGCGCGAGCGCCGGGGACATCTATGTCAGGGCTCTCACCGAGACCGAGGTGAGCTTGCTCTCCGCGGTGAAGGGCAGCGTGGACATCATCGGCGCCGGCGGCTTGACGCTCGACCAGGTGCTGGCGGGCACGGCGATCGGCGCGAGCGGATCTTTCCGCGCCGTGGCGAACAATGGCAGCATCGTCATCGGCACCGCCGACAGCAGCGGCTCGCAGACGGTCCACGCGACCGAGAACGTGACGTTCAAGTCGCTGGCCGCCACCGGCAGCAGCGGCGATGACGGCAACATCAACGTCACCGCCGACACCGGCTTCATCCTGGCGCAGACGGTGATGTCGGGCGGCGTGCCGACGCTGGGTTCGGTCTCGGCCCATGGCTCGGCGAGGCTGATCGCCGCGGGCACCAATACCGGTCATCATCTCATGGCCTCGACCGGCAACGCGGTCCTCAGCGGCACCGTCGTGCATTGGGATAATCTCAACGCGGGCGGCACGCTCGATGTCACCGCGACGACCGGAGGGATCACCGTCGGAGCCGCCATCAGCGGCGGCACGCAGACCCTGCACGCCGTGAACGATATCGTCTTCGGCCAGCTCACCACCACGGGTATCCCGGGCGATGCCGGTGACCTCAACGCCCGGTCGGACACGGGCTCCCTCCGCGGCGGATCGATCTCCGCGCATGGCGAAACGCATTTCGACGTGGCCGGCTCGGTGTCGCTCGATCGGATCAGCGGCAACGTCGTGAAGATGACCTCGTCGGGCGACCTGACGATCAACTGGGTCAGCGTCGTGAGCGAGCTCGATCTCGCCGCCGACACGATCAACGTCAGGGGCGAGCAGGTCCGTTCGAACCCGTCGATCCCGCTGATCCTGAACATTACCGGTTACAACGGCGGTGTCGCCAAATATGCCAATGTCTGGATCGATCCTGACAGCATCATCGTCAACCAATTCAGGGTGGTGGACGCGAACTTCTGGACCGACGCACACGCCGTCTCGATCGTGAACGGCTACGTGCCGGGCCAGCTGATGCTCACCACAGCCACTCAGCAGGTGCTGCTCAACAACCGCACGCCGGCGCCGTCCAACTGGCCGACGCTCCAGCTTTACCAGCCTGGCGGCGTGTTCACGATGAGCCAGATCGGCAACGCCAATGTCAGCAACGCCTATGTGGTGTTCTACACCGGCGACGTCTCGGCGACTGTCACCAACTACGGGCCGACCCACACCTGCTGCAATGTCTTCACCGGCGCGAGCATGTTGCGCAACATCGCGGTCGACGGCGAGGGCAAAGAGAGCATCGAGGCATGGCTCGCGAAGAAGGACGGGGGCACGTTCTACCTGCTCGGTCTCTCCGGCCAGGCGCGTCTCGACGCGCTGCTGACACCGCGGCCGGTCGAGGCGATCGGGTCCGGTCCCGCCGTCAACATCGAAGGGATCAGCGACATGCGCAAGCTGCGCCAGAAGGGACAGCGTGCGGCTCGTCCGGGCTGGAAGGATGCGGCGGTCGAACCGGCGAAGCCGGCCGTCGGCCGTCTCGCACAGGCATGGTAGCTGGATTCGGGATGCGGATTCCGGGGGCATCGTTGGCGATCGGGCTTGCAGCTTGCTGCCTCGCCGCCGCGCACGCCCAGTCGATCAATCCCGGCGTGATCCAGAACGACGTCGACAGGCAGCGGCGGCAGCTCGAGCAGCAGAGCGCCCCGCCCAAGCTCACCGGGCCGGCGGTGATTGGCGGCGAGCGGGACAAGTCCCAGCTCCTGAAGCCGGGCGGGCCGAAATTCCGCCTGCGCAAGGTCACCTTCGACGAGTCCAAATTCATCACGCCGGCGGAGCTGGATGACATCGCGAAGAAATATGTCGGCAAGCACGTCGACATCGCCGCGCTGTTGCAGCTCGTCGCCGACATCAACGCCATCTATGCGGCGCGCGGCATCGTCACGGGCATCGCGACGCTGCCGGAGCAGGACGCCAAGGGCGGCGTCGTCCGCGTCAAGCTCACCGAAGGACGGCTGCAGAAGACCACCGTCGAGGGCAACAAGCAGACCCGCTCCGATTACATCCTCGATCGCGTGAAGAGGCCAGAAGGCGAGGTCCTCGACGTTCCCAAGCTCAATCGCGACGTAATCTGGTTCAACCGGACCAACGACGTGCAGATCAAGGCGCTGCTGCAGCCAGGCACCAGCTTCGGCCTGACCGATCTCCAATTCGCGGTGATCGAGCCGCCGGTCGACACCCTGCAGCTCTTCACCGACAACCAGGGCGCCGAGAACACCGGGCGTTGGGAGGGCGGGGCCTTCTACAAGCGCCACGGCCTGTTCGGCGTCGACGACCGCCTGACCTTCTACGGCGTCCGGTCCGATGGCAATCTCAACGGCAATGTCGCCTACAGCATCCCGGTCAATCCCTGGGGCGGCCGCGCCGGCGTCAGCTATACCGAAGGCAAGATCAAGATCATCCAAGGACCGTTCGTCGCGCTCGACGTCACCGGCCGATCGAGCCAGGCCGCGGTCAATTTCAGCCAGCCGGTCTGGGTGACCCAGGACTGGCTGGTGTTGCTCAACGCGGCCTTGACCGAGGGCAAGACCGTCAGCCGCTTTGCCACTGTCGCCGTCACCGACGATCACTACGACAAGACCACGGCCGGCGTCTCCGTGACCAAGTCCGGCAATACCTATTCGATCACGGTGTCACCGGCAGTCAACTACGTCGCGTGGCATGACTATGTGCTTGGCAACAACCGCGCGTTCAACACCTATACCGGCTCGCTGATCGCGACCAGCGCCGCAGGGCCGGCGAATTTCAGCGCCAATGTGCTGGCGAGCTGGCAGTACACGCAGGAGAAGCTGCTGCCGGGCGACCAGATCTTCTCGATCGGCGGTCCCACCACCGTGCGCGGCTATCCCTCCAATGCGGCCTCCGGAGACAGCGGCTATTATTTCAACGCCGAGCTGCACTACAACTGGTCGCAATGGCTGAGAGGTTTCGACACCTACATCTTCACCGATTGGGGGGCGGTGTATTCGACCTTCCCCGGCGTCACCGAGATGGCCTCCGTCGGCGTCGGCTTCTCCTGGACGTATGCGCAGTTCATGACCTTCGAGGCGAATTACGCGACGCCGGTGAAGATGGCGGTGTCCACGCAGAACCATTACGAGGCCTATGGCCGCGTCATCTTTCGGCCGCTGCTGATGTTCCAGAAGCTGGAAGGTGCGGCGCCGGCAGTTGTTGCGGGCAGAAGCAAATCGTAGCGGAAAGTTGCGCCTCTCTCCCCGCCGTCATCGCGAGGAGCGAAGCGACGAATCAATCCAGACTCCCTCGGCCGAGGAAGTCTGGATTGCTTCGCTGCGCTCGCAATGACGGGGGATGGAGCGGCGTCTCAACGCTTCAGTGTGAACGCGTCCGCCCCCCGCCGATGCTCCCAGTTCGCCTGCTCCAGCTCGGGCTGGTCGCATTCGACTTGCGGATAGCCGATGCAGAGATAGGCGATGAACTTCCAAGTGTCAGGCACGTCGAGAATGGCGTGGATGCGATCCGGATTGAGGATCGAGACCCAGCCGATGCCGATGCCATCGGCGCGCGCGGCGAGCCACATCGCGGTGATCGCGGCGACCACGGAATATTCGGTCGTCTCCGGCATGGTGGCGCGGCCGAGGCCGTGGCCGATGTCGCTCGCCTTGTCGGCGAACACCGCGAGGTGCCCGGGCGCATGTTCGAGGCCGGACAGTTTCAGCGTGGCGTAGCGCGCCGCGCGCTCGCCGGCATACGCGTTCAGCGCATCGGCATTGCAACCCCTGAAATCGTCAGTCACGGCGCGGCGCCGTGCAACATCGTCGACGATGACGAAGCGCCAGGGCTGGCTGAGGCCGACCGAGGGCGACAGGCAAGCAGTGTCGATCAGGCGATCTATGGCGCCGGCCGGCAGTGGGTCGGTTCGAAAGCGGCGGACGTCGCGGCGCCACACGAACAGCTCGCGCAGGTGCTGACGGAAGGTGTCGTCGAACTCGACCATGAGATCAGCCCCCCATCCGGATGGATGCGGCGACCAACAGAATCAGGATCTCGCCGATCTGCTCGAATGCACCGAGGATGTCGCCGGTCTGCCCGCCGATCTGGCGCACGGCAATCCGTGCCAGCAACAGGCCGACGAGCGACAGCAGGATCAGGCCGGCCAGCGCCTTGCCCGGCCCCAACGCGAGAGTAAGCGCGAGCGCTCCAAGAGCCAAGGCGATGGCGACGCTGCGGCCCGGCGGCGATCCTGCGCTCGCCGACAGGCCGTCGTGCCGGGCCGGCGGTACCAGTGCCATGAAGGCCGGCACGCCCGCGCGAGCGGCCGTGTGCGCGGCGCAAAGCGCAAATGCCACCAGCAAGGGATCGGCGATCGCGGCGAGCGCGCTCCAGCGCAGGCCGAACGACAGGATCAGCGCGCAGACGCCGTAAGTCCCGATCCGGCTGTCGCGCATGATCTCGAGCTTGCGCTCGCGCGTGCGGCCGCCACCGAGCCCGTCGGCGGTATCTGCGAGACCGTCTTCGTGCAGCGCGCCCGTGACGAGGGCGGTCGTGGCGAGAGCGAGCAGGCTGGCAAGGTTCGGCGTCAGTCCGAAGCGGGTGGCGACATTATAGACGAACGCGCCGGCAAGACCGACCAGCAGGCCGGCCACCGGCAGAGCCCATGTCGCACGCGCGATGGCGCCGTCAGCCGCCGGCTTCGATGATGCGACCGGGAGGATCGTGACGAACGACGCTGCCATCCTGAGATCGGCGACCACGTCCTTGAGAAGCTCGACGCGCGCCGTCATTTCAGCTTCATCGGCAGGCCGGCAACGACGAACTCGACCTCGTTGGACGCCGCCGCGATGACCTGGTTCATGATCCCGGCGGCGTCGCGATAGCGCCGCGCCAGCGCGTTGTCGGGCACGATGCCGAGGCCGACCTCGTTGGTCACGAGGACGACGGGGCTTTTCAAACGGGGCAGGGCGGCGGCGAGCGCGTTCACCTCGTGCTCCCAGTTGCGCTCCGCATGCATCAGGTTGGAGAGCCACAGCGTCAGGCAGTCCACCAGCCTTGCACCGCCGCCATCTGTCGCGACCAGCGCGGGGACGAGATCAAGCGGCACCTCGCGGTCGATCCAGTCGGCTCCGCGCCGCGCGCGATGCTCGGCGATGCGCGCCTGCATTTCCGCATCGAGCGCTTCGGCCGTCGCGACGTAGACGGGCTGCCCGGGGAAGGCGCGCGTGCGCATTTCCGCACGCTTGCTCTTGCCCGATCGCGCTCCGCCTGTGATCAAGATGATGGCCATGAAGGTCTCCCGAGGGCCTGACTAATCACCAAACGCGGTCAAAGACAAAGCCGAAATCAGGCGGGCAGGGGCTTGCGCTCGGCCTTCGCTTTGCGCAACAGGGGCGGGACAGGAGGCAGCTTGGGAGCAGGTGTGGGTTTTGCGGGCGCGATGGTGGTGGCGATGGCGGTTGATGCCCTCCTGGGCTGGCCGTCGTGGCTGTTCGCACGGATAGGCCATCCCGTGACCTGGCTCGGGCGGATGATCGGCGCCATTGATTCCACGTGGAATCGCGTGTCGGACCCGCCGGCGTTTCGCCGTGGCGCGGGCATCGCCGGCGCGCTCGTGGTGATCGCCTTCTCCGTTGCGGTCGGCTGGGTGCTTCAGGTTCTGCTTCCCCAGGGTTGGATCCAGATCGCGCTGCTCGGCGTCGTGGCGTGGCCGCTGGTCGCGCTGCGCTCGCTGCATGATCACGTGGCCGCGGTCGCAAATCCATTGCTGGCCGGCGATATCGCCGCCGCGCGCGACGCGGTCTCGCGCATCGTCGGTCGCGATCCCGCAGTGCTCGACGAGGCCGGCATCGCGCGCGCGGCGATCGAGAGCCTTGCGGAGAATGCCTCCGACGGCATCGTGGCGCCGGTGTTCTGGGGCGCGCTGTTCGGCCTGCCGGGTATCCTCGGCTACAAGGCCATCAACACGCTGGACTCCATGATCGGCCATCGCAGCGAGCGGCACGAGGCGTTCGGCTGGGCTGCGGCGCGCATCGACGATGTCGCGAACTTCATTCCCGCGCGCCTGACCGGCTTTCTGTTCGTGCTGCTGGCATCGCGGCGATCCGGCGCGCTATCGTGCATGACGCGCGACGCACGCCGTCACCGCTCGCCGAATGCGGGCTGGCCGGAGGCCGCGATGGCGGGCGGGCTTGGCGTGCGGCTCAGCGGGCCACGTATCTATCACGGCAGCCTTACGAACGAGCCCTGGCTGAACGAGGGCGCGCGCGATCCGCGCGCCGCCGACATCGCCGAGGCGCTGACCGTCTACCGCCGCGCCATGCTGCTGCTCGCAGGCCTCCTTGCGATCCTTGCTTTCGCGTGAAAGAACGAGGCATGCGCGAGCACGGTGGAAATATCGATCTGGCCCAGCAGCGGTTTGGCGGACGCCCGGAAGACTGGATCGATCTGTCGACCGGGATCAACCGGCTGCCTTATCCCGTCGGCGATGTCAGCGCGCGGGCGTGGAGCACGCTGCCGTCGCGCGCCGAGATCGACGCCTTGCATCAGGCCGCGCGGCACGCCTATCGCACCACCGCGCCGATCGTCGCAACGGGCGGCGCCCAGGCCGTCATTCAAATTCTGCCGCAACTGGCGCCATCGGGGCGTGCCCGCATTCTCGCTCCGACCTACAATGAATACGCCGGTGTGCTGTCGGCTGCTGGCTGGGATGTGCAGGAGGTCGCAGAGCTCGACGCGCTGGCGAAGGCGGATCTCGCCGTCGTCGTCAATCCCAACAATCCCGATGGCCGGTGTCATACGCCGAAGGATCTGCTGGCGCTGCTGCCGCGCGTCGGCCGTCTCGTGATCGACGAGAGTTTTGCGGACCCGGTTCCGCAGCTGTCGCTCGCATCGGAAGCGAATCGGCAGGGGTTGCTGATCCTGCGATCCTTCGGAAAGTTTTATGGTCTGGCTGGCCTGCGGCTCGGGTTCGCCATCGGCAATTCGCCTGACATCGAGAAGCTCGCGGCGATGTCAGGTCCATGGCCGGTCTCGGGCGCTGCGATCTCGATCGGCTGCCGGGCGTTACGCGATGATGCCTGGGCCGAGAACACGACAGCGCGGCTTGCACGCGACTGTATTCGCCTCGACACACTCGCGCAGTTGCAGGGCTGGTGTCCCGTTGGCGGCACATCGCTGTTTCGTCTGTACGAGATTCCGGACGCACTCGCCGCGCAGGACAAGCTGGCGCGCAGCCAGATCTGGTCGCGCGTGTTCGCACAAAGGCCGGCATGGCTGCGCCTCGGGCTTCCCGGCAGCGAAGCCGAATGGACACGCGTTGCCGAGGTCCTAGCGGGCTAGCGCGAGCAGGCCTTCGACGTCGAGATGCTTTTGGATGTGATCGGCCAGCGCGTCGAGCGCGCTCTCCACCCTGGCGGAATAGGGCTCGTCGCCGGCGGGAATGTCGAGCCTGGCCAGATACGCCTTGCGGAACTCATCCGATGTGAACAGGCCGTGCAGATAGCTGCCCTGCACGCGGCCATCGCGCGAGATCGCGCCTTCCGGCTCGCCGTTCAGCTTCGCGAACGGGCGTGCACGATCAGGCCCATCGGTGCGGCCGATGTGGATTTCGTAGGCCTGGATTGGCTGGTCCGTGGCGGCATGCACGGCCGTAACCCGTGTCAGGGTCTTCTGCGAGTCCATCACCGTCTCAACCTCGAGCAACCCGAGCCCCGCGGTATCGCCGGCGGGCCCCTCGATGCCTGCGGGGTCGGCGACGCTGCGGCCCAGCATCTGATAGCCGCCGCAGAGGCCGAGCACATGGCCGCCCCTGCGGTGATGTGCGAGCAGGTCGATGTCCCAGCCCTGCGCGCGCAGGAAGGCAAGATCGCCCCGGGTGGATTTGGAGCCGGGGATAATGACAAGGCGAACATCGCCCGGGATCGCTTGGCCCGGGCGCACCATGATGAGATCGACGCCGGGCTCGAGCTTGAGCGGATCGAGATCGTCGAAATTGGCGATCCGCGACAGCGCGAGGCAGGCGATCTTGCATTGCCCCGGCTTGCGCGCGTCGCTCAGGCCGAGCGCGTCTTCAGCCGGCAGTTCGCCCGCGCGGGCAAACCACGGCAGCACACCGAGGCCGCGCCATGCGGTCTTTTGCGCGATCAGCTGGTAGCCGTCGTCGAACAGCGTGGGGTCGCCGCGGAACTTGTTGATGACGAAGCCCCGGATCATCGCGGCATCGTCGGGGTCGATCACCGTCTTGATACCGACGAGCTGGGCGATGACGCCGCCGCGGTCGATGTCGCCGACCAGCACGACCGGCACATCCGCCTTGCGCGCAAAGCCCATGTTGGCGATGTCGGACTTGCGCAAGTTGACCTCGGCCGGGCTGCCGGCGCCCTCGACCAGCACGAGATCGGCGCGCGCCTTCAGCCGCTCGAAGCTCTCCAGCACGGCGCCCATCAGCGAGGGTTTCATCGCCGCGTAGTCGCGTGCGCGCGCGGTCGCGATACGCTTGCCGTGCACGATCACCTGCGCGCCGACATCGGTCTCGGGCTTGAGCAGCACCGGGTTCATGTCGGTGTGCGGCTCGACGCCGGCGGCGAGCGCCTGCAGCGCCTGGGCGCGGCCGATCTCGCCGCCATCGACGGTGACCGCTGCGTTGTTCGACATGTTCTGCGGCTTGAAGGGGAGCACGCGCAGGCCGAGGCGCGTGAAGGCACGCGCGAGGCCTGCGACGATGAGCGATTTGCCCACGTCCGAACCGGCCCCCTGGATCATCAATGCACGTGCCATCGTCTGATCAGAACTCGACGCCGGCCTGCGCCTTGATACCGGAGCGGAAGGGGTGCTTGACCAGCGTCATCTCGGTGACGAGATCGGCGATCTCGATCAGTTCGTCCTTGGCGTTGCGCCCGGTGAGGACGACATGCGTCATCTCGGGCTTCGAGGTGGTCAGAAATTCGACGACTTCCGCGATATCGAGATAGTCGTAGCGCAGGGCGATGTTGATCTCGTCGAGCACGACCATGCGCAGGCTTTCATCGAGGATCAGCTCCTTGGCCTTTTCCCAGCCGGCGCGTGCCGCGGCGATATCGCGGGCGCGGTCCTGCGTCTCCCAGGTAAATCCTTCGCCCATGGCGTGGAACTGGCAGAGCTCGCCGAAATGACCGGTGAGCAGGCGCCGCTCGCCGGTATCCCAGGCGCCCTTGATGAATTGCACGACCGCGCAGGGGAAGCCATGGGCGACACAGCGCACGATCATGCCGAAGGCCGAGGAGGACTTGCCCTTGCCGGCGCCGGTGTGGACGATGATGAGGCCCTTTTCGCCGCTCTTGGTCGCCATGATCTTGTCGCGGGCGGCCTTCTTCTTCGCCATTTTCGTGGCGTGGCGGGCGTCGGTTTCCTCGGCCGTTTTCGTATCCGGTTCAGGCGTCATCGGTCCCGGTCCTTCGGCTTGACAAGTGGCGGCCACCGGCAAATGGTGACCCCGTGTTGGTTCCTGTCCTATGACAGGCGAAGAGGGAATGCGATAGGGTCCGAATCGGCAAGATTTGGCTCCAAAATGCAGCCGCCCCCGCGACCGTGACCGGAGAGATGCCCGAAGCCACTGATCCCCTCTGGGTTCGGGAAGGCGGGGATCGAAGGGGAAACCCTGCTCCGCAAGCCGGGAGACCTGCCAGCGCGACGATTTTTGGACCGGCGGACGGGGTGTTCCGCGACGGGGAAGCGGCCTTCGAAAGAATGGTCCGTGTGCCTCATCGCCTCCGCCGTATACTCTGGAAGAGCGATGACAGTCACACTTCACGTTTGCATCACCTGCCGCGCCGGCGAGACGCTAGGCGAGGGCGACACCGCGCCCGGCAAGCGCCTGCATGGCGCGATCGTCGAGGCCGGCGTGCCCGAGGGCGTCAACGTGGTTCCCGTCGAGTGTCTGTCGGCCTGCAATCAGGGCTGCTCGGTGGCACTGAGCGCGCCGGGCCGGTGGTCTTACGTCTACGGCCGTCTCTCTGACGCCCATGCGAAGGACGTGGTCGCGGGCGCTGCAGCCTATGCCGCCGCTCCCGACGGGCTCGTGCCGTGGCGCAGCCGACCGGAAATATTCCGCAAGCAATCGCTTGCCCGCATTCCCCCTGTTGCCGTCGTGCCGGAGGCCGCCGAATGAGCTCGCTTGCAAAAGTCCCGGTGACTGTGGTCACCGGTTTCCTCGGCTCCGGCAAGACCACGCTGATCCAGCATCTGCTCAGCAATGCCAACGGCAAGAAGCTCGCGGTGCTTGTCAACGAGTTCGGCAGCGAGGGTGTCGACGGCGAGATCCTGAAATCCTGTGCCGATGCCAATTGCCCGGAAGAGAACATCATTGAACTCGCCAATGGCTGCATCTGCTGCACCGTCGCCGACGATTTCATTCCGACCATGGAGAAATTGCTGGCGCGGCCGGTGCGGCCCGACCACATCCTGATCGAGACCTCGGGCCTGGCGCTGCCCAAGCCTTTGCTGAAGGCGTTCGACTGGCCGGAGATCCGCTCGCGCATCACGGTCGACGGCGTGATCGCGCTCGCCGATGCCGAGGCTGTCGCCGCTGGTCGCTTTGCGCCCGATCCGGCTGCGGTCGAAGCGCAGCGCGCGGCCGATGAAAATCTCGATCACGAGACGCCATTGTCGGAAGTGTTCGAGGACCAGATTGCCTGTGCCGACATCGTGCTGCTGACCAAGGCCGATCTTGCGGGGGCAGCCGGCATCGAAGCGGCCAAGGCGGCGATCACCGCCGAGATGCCGCGCCGTGTGCCGATGTTGGCCATCACCGACGGTGCGATCGATGCGCGCCTCATCCTCGGCCTCGGCGCTGCCGCCGAGAACGATCTCGCCGCGCGTCCGTCGCATCATGACGGCGAGGATGAGCACGAGCACGATGATTTCAACTCTGTGGTGATCGATCTTCCCGAGGTGACCGACATCGATGCGCTGGTCGCATCCGTTCAGCGTCTGGCGCGCGAGCAGAACGTGCTGCGCGCCAAGGGCTACATCGCGGTCGCGGGCAAGCCGATGCGGCTGCTGCTTCAGGCGGTCGGCGAGCGCGTGCGCCACCAATTCGACAAGCCCTGGGGCTCAGACGCCAGGCGGTCGAAGCTCGTCGTGATCGGCGAGCACGGCGATATCGACGAGGCCGCGATCAAGGCGGGATTGGGAGTCTGATGCACGTCGTTTTCCGCGAGAGCCGCGGTCTCGAGGAGACCGCGACGCCAAGGGACATCGGCCAGGACCCGGCCGATCTCGTGGTGCTCTCGTATTCGGATTCCGATCTTGCTGCGTTCGCGGCCGGTTGGCGGCGCGGCCGCGACAGCCTGCCGACGCTGCGGCTCGCCAATCTCGTGGAATTGCGTCATCCGCTGTCGGTCGACACCTATATCGAACGCACGTTGTCGCAGGCGCGCGGCATTCTGGTTCGCCTGATCGGCGGCGAGTCCTATTGGGCGTACGGCCTCGCGGCTCTTCAGCAACTCGCCAAAGATCGCAACATCGTGCTGGCTGTGCTGCCGGCCGACGGCCGCGACGACACGCGGCTCGATGCGTATTCGACGCTGCCGGTCTCGACGCTGCGCCGGCTGAAGGTGCTCTGCGACACCGGCGGCCCGGTGGCTGCGCAAGCGGCCATTGCGCAGCTAGCGCTGGCCTCGGGCCTCTATGCAGGGCCCGTGATCGGCGAGATGACCGTGCCCGAGATGGGCTTTTATGATCCGGCGCGCGGCGTCGTTGCTGCGCCGGCGGGCGGTGACGGCAAGCCGCGGGCGCTGGTGACGTTCTATCGCTCCTACCTCACGGCTGCGGATACCGGTCCGGTCGATGCGCTGATCGCTGCGCTGCGTGAAGAGGGATTTGACGCCTGCGGCGCCTTCGTCCCCTCATTGAAGGCTCCGGGTGTCGCCGCCTGGCTGCGGGCACATCTTGCGCAAAATTCCCCGGCCGCAATCGTCAATGCGACGGCGTTCTCAGCCCTGGGTAACGATGGTACGACGCCGTTCGACGCCGCGTCATGTCCGGTCTTCCAGGTCGCGGTCTCGTCGGCCCGGCGCGAAGACTGGGCGGAGTCGTTGCGCGGCCTGTCGCCCGGCGATCTCGCGATGCATGTGGTGCTGCCGGAAGTTGATGGCCGGCTGTTCGCGGGCGTGGTGAGTTTCAAATCGGCCACGCAGCGCGATCCCGACCTGCAGTTCACGCATCTGGCGCATCGCGCCGATAAAGAGCGCGTGAAGTCCATCGCCGCCCGCGTCGCGCTCTGGCGGCGGCTCGCGGAGACGCCGGCTGCCGAGAAGCGGCTGGCGATCGTGCTCTCGAACTATCCGGGCCGTCCGCACCAGATCGCACACGCCGTCGGGCTCGATGCGCTGGCTTCGGTCGAGGCGCTGGTGTCCGACCTGGCGGCAGCCGGCTATGGTGTCGCACCGGTCCACGCCCTTGGCGGGACGCTGCTGAAGCAGAGCTTGACCTGGAACGTCGCAGACTATCGCGCTGCGCTCGCGCGCCTGCCACAAGCCTTGCAGGACGATCTCGCGCAAGCCTGGGGTACGCCGGAGAGCGATCCGAGTTGCCGCGATGGTGAGTTCCACTTCGCGGCCATCGCATGCGGCCGGTCGATCATCGCGGTCCAGCCCGAGCGCGGCGATGCTGTCGCACGCGATAGCGACTATCACGATCTTACTCGCACGCCGCGACACGGCTATGTCGCGTTCTATCTTTGGCTCCGAGCGCAAGCCTGTGACGCCGTCGTGCATATGGGCGCGCACGGCACGCTGGAATGGCTGCCCGGCAAGTCCGTGGCGCTCTCCTCACAATGCTGGCCGGAAGCCCTGATCGGCGATCTGCCCGTCATCTATCCCTTTATCGTCAATGATCCCGGCGAGGCCGCGCAGGCCAAGCGCCGCATCGGCGCCGTTACCATCGGCCATCTGCCGCCTACGCTCGCGCAATCCGCCGTGCCCGAAAGCCTGCGGCGGCTCGAACGCCTGCTCGACGAATATTCGACCGCCGATGGTCTCGATCCCGCGCGCCGCCAGAGGCTGATTGGCGCGATCCGCGACGAGGCGCGCGCGGTGGGCCTCGAAGACGACCTCGGTCTCGATGCGTCGGCCGCGCCGGCCGAAGCGATTCCGCGGATCGATCGCTTGGTCTGCGATCTCAAGGAGAGCCAGTACGGCGACGGCCTGCACGTGTTCGGCCGTGGCGTCTGCGGCGATGCGGAGCGGGATGCGCTGCGTGCCTCACTTGCGGGGCAGCGCGTTGCGCCTGGGCCTTCGGGCTCGCCCTATCGCGGCCGTCAGGACGTGCTGCCGACGGGACGCAATCTCTTTGCCGTCGACCCGCGCGCGGTGCCGACGCCATCGGCGCACGCGCAAGGCATCAAGCTTGCGGAAGAGCTGCTGCGCCGTCACCTGCAGGATCATGGCGACTGGCCAAAGGGCCTCGTGGTCGATCTCTGGGGCTCGGCGACGATGCGCACCGCCGGCGAGGAATTTGCGATGGCGCTGCATCTGGCCGGCCTCGCGCCGCGCTGGGATCACGCGTCGGGCCGTGTGACCGGCTACGACATCGTCGCGCCGGCCGAGCTTGGCCGTCCCCGCATCGACGTCACGTTGCGGGTGTCCGGCCTGTTTCGCGACGTCTTCTCAGGCCTTGCGCAATTGTTCGAGGCCGCCTCCGAAGCGCTTGCGGCGCGCGAGGAGGAGGGCGACGAGAATCCGTATCGCCACCGCGCCTCCCGCGTGTTCGGGCCGCGTCCGGGGCAATACGGCGTTGGCCTCTCGGCGATCCCTGATGCCTTCACGCCGGAGACGCGCGAGGCCGCAGGCGAAGCCTGGTTGTCGGCCTCGTCCTGGGCGTTCTCGGCCAGCGGCGAAATGCAGCCGAATCGCGCCGGCATCGAGCAGCGCCTCGTCTCGGCGGATGCCTTCGTCCACGTCCAGGATGTGCCGGAAACCGATCTGCTGCTCGCGGCCGACTATGCCGCACATGAAGCCGGTGTTGCGGCGGCGGCTGCGCATCTCGGCGCGGCGGGGCCATCGCTCTATCACCTCGACGCGACCCGTCCCGAACAGCCGCATGCTCGCACGCTGACGGAGGAAATCTCCCGCGTCGTCCGTGCGCGCGCGGCGAATCCGGGCTGGATCGCCGGGATGATGCGTCATGGCTTTCGCGGCGCCGCCGAGATCACGGCGACGCTGGAGCACATGGCCGCTTTCGCTCATCTCGCGGACGCCGTGCCGCCGCATCTGTTCGATCTTTACTACGATGCGACGCTCGGCAATGACGACGTCCGCGCCTTCATGGCGCGTGAAAATCCATCCGCACTCGCGGCGATGGAAACCTGCTTTGTGCGTCTGCACGATGCGGCCCTTTGGCAAACGCGCCGCAATTCGATTGCTGCAGCGTTGCAGGAGGCCTCATGAACGCGGCGACGGTCAAGGGCTGGTGTCCAGGCGCGCTGCGGCCGATGCTCTCGGGCGACGGACTCGTGGTGCGCGTGCGTCCGTTTGGTGGAAGGATCGAAGCACCACAAATCACAGGACTTGCCGAGCTTGCCGGACGGTACGGCAATGGTCTGATCGACGTGACCAGCCGCGCCAATCTGCAGATCAGGGGTGTCAGCGAGGAAGGCCATCGGCCGCTGATCGACGGCCTTGCACGATTGGCGCTGCTCGATCCCGATCCGGCCACGGAGGCCCGACGCAACATTTTGGTCACGCCGTTCTGGCGCGCTGGCGACGCGACCCAATCGCTCGCCGCCGAGCTCGAGGAAGCGCTCGAGGATAGCTCGCTCGCGCTTCCAACGAAATTCGGCTTCGCAATCGACGACGGGACCTCGCGCGTGCTCGCCGGCAATTCCGCCGACATTCGCATCGAGCGCGATCGCACAGGCCATCACCTGGTGCGGGCCGACGGCGCAAAGCTCGGGCGCTCCGTCGCACGCGGAGAGGCGGTGAGCACGGCGCTTGCGCTTGCAAGCTGGTTCCTGGTCTCCGGCGGCGCGGCGGGCGGGCGAGGGCGCATGGCGGCCCATATCGCCTCCGGCGCGGCATTGCCTCAATCGCTGCGCGGCGAGACCGAACCCGCGCCGGTGATGGCCGCGTCGCGGCCCGGGCACTATCCGCAAGGCGCCATGGTCGGCGTCGCCTTCGGGCAGATGCTGCATACGACACTGCAGCAGTTCGCCGGTTGCGGACATGCGCTGCGCATGACGCCCTGGCGGATGGTGCTCAGCGAAGGCAAGCGCGAGATGCCGAGCGCGCCGGGCCTCATCACCGAGCCCTTTGATCCCGCACTGCGTGTCATTGCCTGCAGCGGCGCGCCGCGCTGCCGCGAAGCCCATGCCGATACGCGTGCGCTCGCAGCCGCGCTCGCCCCGCGCATTGGCGCCGATGCGCGGCTCCATGTCTCCGGCTGCAACAAGGGCTGTGCCCATTCCGGCACGGCCGCGGCGACGCTGGTTGCGACCCGCGCCGGATTTGACCTCGTCCGTGACGGCTCGATCCGCGACGAGCCGGTGCTGCGCGGCCTGAACGGCGCCGACATCATCAGCGATCCCTCGATCCTGGTGGGAGGGCATTGATGCCGCATACTTACGAGACAGACGGCGCGGCGATCTACCGGCAGTCCTTCGCAACGATCCGGGCCGAGGCCGATCTTGGCCGCTTCACGCCTGAGGAGGAGCAGGTCGTGGTGCGGATGATCCATGCGGCCGGTATGGTCGGCCTGGAGGCGCATATCCGTTTCACGCCCGGCATGGCGACGGCCGCGCGCGCTGCTCTCCAACGGGGCGCGCCGATCCTGTGCGACGCGCGCATGGTCTCGGAAGGGATTACGCGCGCAAGGCTTCCCGCGGCGAATGCCGTCATCTGCACGCTTGGCGACGAGACCGTGCCTGCAATGGCGCAATCCATGCGCAACACCCGCTCGGCTGCGGCGCTGGAGCTGTGGCGGCCGCATCTCGATGGTGCGATCGTTGCGATCGGCAATGCGCCGACCGCGCTGTTTCATCTGCTCAACATGCTGGAAGACCGCGATTGCCCGCGGCCCGCGGCGATCGTCGGCTGTCCGGTCGGCTTCGTCGGTGCCGCCGAATCCAAGGCCGCGCTGATAGCGGATCCGCCGGTGCCTGCTCTGACGGTGGAGGGCCGCCTCGGCGGCTCCGCGATCACGGTTGCTGCCGTGAATGCGCTGGCGAGCCGGAGCGAATAGCGATGGGACGCATCATCTGCTGCGGTCTCGGCCCCGGCGATCCCGATCTGATGAGCGTGCGCGCCGATCGCACCGTGCGCGGCGCGAAGCACGTTGCCTATTTCCGCAAGAAGGGAAGGTCGGGCCAGGCCCGGCGCATCGTCGAAGGCATGCTGGCGCCTGATGTCACCGAATATCCCATGGAATATCCTGTGACGACGGAGATCGCGTTCGACAGCCCGGAATACGTCCAGCTGCTGGCCGGATTCCACGACGAATGGGCCGAGCGGCTGGCGCGGTTGTCGCGCGCGGTCGACGTGGTCGTGCTCTGCGAGGGTGACCCCTACTTCTACGGTTCGTTCATGCATCTGCACACGCGCCTGCAAGGCCGCGTCGAGATCGAGGTGATTGCGGGCATTCCCGGCATGGTCGGTTGCTGGAATGGGGTTGGACAGCCGATCGCGCTCGGTGATGACGTCACGACCGTGCTGATGGGGACGCTGACCGAGGACGAGCTCGCGCGCCACATGCGCGATTCCGACGCGCTCGTCGTCATGAAGACCGGCCGCAATCTCGCAAAGGTGCGGCGCGCGCTCGCATCCGCGGGCCGGCTCGACGATGCCTGGTTGGTCGAGCGTGGCACCATGCCGGGCGAGCGCGTGGTGCGGCTCGCCGAGGTCGACGGCGCAGACTGTCCGTATTTCGCGATCGTGCTGGTCCACGGCAAGGGCCGCCACCTGGACGCCGCCGAATGACGGGCACATTGACCATCGCGGGGCTCGGGCCGGGCAGCGATGCGCTGGTGACGCCCGAGGTCACGGCCGCGCTTGCGTCAGCGACCGACATTCTGGGCTACGCGCCCTACGTCGCGCGCGTGCCGCCGCGTGCTGGACTGAGGCTGCATCCCTCTGACAATCGCGAGGAGCTGCAGCGCGCGAACGAGGCGCTGCGGCTTGCGGCGGAAGGCGGGCAGGTCGTCGTCGTGTCTTCCGGCGATCCCGGCGTGTTCGCGATGGCCTCCGCGGTGTTCGAGGCGCTCGAACAGGCGCCGCAATGGCGGGATCTGTCGATCCGCGTGCTGCCGGGCATCACGGCGATGCTGGCAGCGGCCGCGCGCGCGGGCGCGCCGCTCGGCCATGATTTCTGCGCGATCAATCTCTCCGACAATCTGAAGCCGTGGGCCGTGATCGAGAAGCGCCTGCGGCTGGCGGCGGAAGCGGATTTTTCCATTGCGATGTACAACCCGCGCTCGGCAACCCGGCCGGAGGGCTTTGGTCGTGCGCTCGCGATGCTGAAAGAGGCAGGCTGTGGCGAGCGCCTCGTCATCTTTGCGCGCGCGATCAGCGCCGCCGACGAGAAGACCGTGACCGTGACGCTGAATGATGCGACGCCGGAGATGGCGGACATGCGCACGCTGGTGATCGTCGGCAATTCACAGACGCGCCGGGTGGGCCGCTGGGTCTATGCGCCGAGGCGCGCCTCATGACCGAGCCACTGCATCACCTCGGTGACGCTCTCAACCCGTCGACGTTCGGGCAACTCCGGTCGCGTGATCATGATCACGGGCAGGCCGAGCAGGCGGGCCGCGTCGATCTTGGCGCGCGCGCCGTTGCCGCCGGAATTGCGAGCGACGATCCAGCCGATGCCGCGTTCCCGCAGCATCTCCAGTTCGCCGTTCAGCAAGAACGGCCCACGCGATACCACCACCTCGGCAGCGAAGGGCAGGAGTGTGTCCGGCGGATCGACGAAACGCAGCGTGTAGGTGTGCTGCGGCTTCGCCGCCAACGGTGCGATATGCTGGCGGCCGATGGCGAGAAAGACTTTTGCGGGTGCCTCGGGCAGCGCGGCGGCTGCGGCGCTGACATCGGCCACCTCGATCCAGTTGTCGCCGGGCGCTTTGGTCCAGGGCGCGCGCTCCAGCGCGATCAACGGCGTGCTGGTCTGCGTGCACGCCGCGACCGCATTGCGGCTCATCTCCGCGGCGAAAGGATGCGTAGCGTCGATCGCATGCGTGATGCCTTCACGTCGGATATACTCTGCCAGCCCGCTTACCCCGCCGAAGCCGCCAATGCGGGTCGGCAGCGGCTGATCAGCAGGCGAGCGGGTGCGGCCGCCATAGGAATAGACGGCGTCAAGCCCGGCGCGCGCGACCTCCGCTGCGAGCAGGCTCGCATCGGCCGTTCCGCCCAGTATGAGCGCGCGCGTCATGTCTGATCCCTGGCTGACCATCGTCGGTATCGGCGAAGATGGCCTCGCCGGGCTGTCCGAGGCAAGCCGGAAGGCGCTTGCTTCGGCAGAAATCGTGTTCGGCGGCGAACGTCACCTTGCGCTCGCCAATGTCGGCAGTCGCGGCCGTCGATGGCCGGTGCCGTTCGACGCCGATGTCGTTCAAAATTGCCGCGGCCGGCCTACGGTGGTGCTCGCCTCCGGTGATCCGTTCTGGCACGGCGCAGGCGCTGTTCTCGCCGAGAAGCTCAGTGGCGACGAGTGGGTCGCGCATCCCGCCCCGTCGACTTTTTCCCTCGCTGCAGCGCGCCTCGGCTGGCGCCTGGAGTCCGTGACCTGCATCGGGCTTCATGCGGCGCCGTTCGAACGGCTGATGCCGCATTTAGTGACAGACGCGCGCATCATCTGCCTGGTGCGCGACGCCGCCGCGGTCGGAGATCTCGCGAAATGGCTGGCGAAGCGCGGATGGGGCGCCTCGCTGTTGTGGACCCTCGAGGCGCTGGGCGGGCCCCGGGAATGCATTGACCAACATCGCGTCGATCTCTTTGCGGGGGATATTGCCGGAGATCTTGTTGCGGTCGCACTATTGCTGATCGGGACGCAGGGCATTCCGCGGAGCTCGGGTTTGCCCGACGATCTGTTCCTTCACGACGGCCAGATCACCAAGCGCCCGGTGCGCGCGCTCGCGCTTTCGGCGCTGGCGCCGCGTCCGGGAGAACGGCTGTGGGATATCGGCGCCGGTTCGGGCTCGATCTCGGTCGAGTGGGCGCTGTGCGGCGGGACAGCGACCGCCATCGAGGCGCGCGAGGATCGCGTCGCGAACATTCGCAGCAATGCAGCGGCGTTTGGACTTTCGCATCGGATTGCCGTCGCAACGGGGAGGGCGCCCGAAGCTGTTGCTGCACTCGAAGCACCGGATGCGGTCTTCATCGGCGGCGGCCTCGACAGCGCGATGTTCGATGCGATCTGGTCGCGGCTTCCGTCCGGCACACGGCTGGTCGCGCATTCCGTGACGCTGGAGACCGAAGCGCTGCTCGGCGAATTGCATCATAGCCATGGCGGCGAGTTGATGCGGGTCGAGATCGCGCACGCCGCGCCGCTCGGTCGTTACCGGTCGTGGGAGGCGGCGCGGCCGGTGCTGCAGTGGAGCGTGGTCCGATGAAAGTCGCGGGGTTCGGCTTCAGAAAGGACGTCACGCTGACTTCGTTGCGCGAAGCCTTGCTCGCAGCAGGTGGCCCCGAAGGCCTCACAGCGATAGCGACGGTCAGCGACAAGGCCGATGCGGAGCCGCTGATACAGCTCGCGCGTGAGTGCGGTGTGCCGATCAAGGCTGTTCCGGCCAATGTCCTTGCGGGTGTCGACACGTTGACGCAGTCGGAATTCGTCGCCGAGAAGTTCGGCACTGGATCGGTCGCCGAGGCCGCGGCACTCGCGGCCGCCGGTCCTCGCGCACGGCTGATCGCGACGCGTGTCGTCTCGCAGGATCGCAGGGCGACCGCCGCGATCGCGGAAGGGGACGGCGCATGACCGTGCACTTCATCGGTGCGGGACCGGGCGCGCCTGACTTGCTGACGTTGCGCGGTCGCGACCTCATCGCGGCCTGTCCGGTCTGCCTCTATGCCGGCTCGCTGGTGCCGGAGGGCGTGCTGGCGCATTGTCCGCCCGGTGCGCGTATCGTCAACACCGCGCCCCTGTCGCTGGACGAGATCGTCTCCGAGATCGCTGTCGCGCACGAGGCGGGCAAGGACGTGGCGCGGCTGCATTCCGGCGATCTCTCGATCTGGTCGGCGATGGGCGAGCAGCTTCGCCGCCTGCGCGCGCTCGGCATTCCCTACACAGTCACGCCCGGCGTTCCCTCCTTCTCGGCGGCGGCGGCAGCGCTTGAGCTCGAACTGACGCTGCCGGGGCTTGCCCAGACAGTGGTGCTGACGCGCACGCCCGGCCGTGCCAGTGCGATGCCTGCGGGTGAGAAGCTGGCCGCATTCGCCGCGACCGGCGCGGTGCTCGCGATCCATCTGTCGATCCATCTGCTCGCCGAGGTCGTCGCAGCGCTCACGCCGCATTACGGCGCGGATTGCCCGGTCGCGATCGTCTGGCGCGCGAGCTGGCCCGACCAGCGCATCGTTCGCGCGACGCTGGCATCACTCGATGCTGCCGTTGGCACGGAGATGGAGCGCACCGCGCTGATCCTGGTCGGCAAGACGCTGGGAGCTGCGGATTTCGACGAGAGCCGGCTTTATGCCGCCGATTACGACCGCCGCTATCGCCCCGTGGGCGCCGAGCCGCGCTTCCCGGAGACCTCATGATGGCGGCAGGCCTCGTCATCTCCGCACCGGCCTCCGGCGTCGGCAAGACCACGCTGACGCTGGCGCTCGCGCGCGCTTGGCGCAATCGCGGCTTGAACGTGCAGTGCTTCAAGAGCGGACCAGACTATATCGATCCCGCCTTCCACGCCGCCGCCACGGGCCGCGCCTCCGTCAACATCGACAGCTGGGCGATGGACCGCAAGACAATCGCCCATCTCGTCAGCCGCAGTATGGATGCCGATATCGTGCTCGCAGAGGGCTCGATGGGTCTTTTCGATGGCGTCGCCGCCCCCGGCGTTTTCGGCACCGGTGCCACCGCCGATATCGCGGAAATGCTGGGCTGGCCCGTGGTGCTGGTGATCGACCCTTCCGGACAAGCGCAGACCGCCGCGGCGATGGCCGCAGGCCTGCGCGATTACCGCCCCGCGGTGAAGCTTGCCGGCGTCGTGCTCAATCGCGTCGCCAGCCCGCGCCATGAAAATCTCGTGCGGCATGCGCTCAACGAGGCCGGCATTGCCGTGTTCGGCGCGCTGCCGCGCCATGCCGAGATCAGCCTGCCGAAGCGGCATCTCGGCCTGGTGCAGGCCGAAGAGCAGGCCGAGATCGGCAAGCTGATCGACGAGGCCGCGCGCTTCGTCGGCGAGCATGTCGACCTCGATGCGGTGTTGCGATCTGCAACCAGCTGGTCGCCGCAACCTGCCGCGAACGGCCTGAACGTGACGCCGCCGGGACAGCGCATCGCGCTCGCTCGCGATGCCGCGTTCTCCTTCGTCTATCCGCATATGCTGGAAGCCTGGCGCGCGGCGGGCGCGGAGATATCGACATTCTCGCCGCTTGCCGATGAAGCGCCTGATGCGAGCGCCGATGTGTGTTGGCTCCCCGGCGGCTACCCCGAGCTCCATGCCGGCAAAATCGCGGCCAATGCGCATTTTCGCAGCGGCCTGCGCGCCTTCGCCGAAACGCGGCCGGTGCACGGCGAATGCGGGGGCTATATGGTGCTGGGCACCGCTTTGACCGATGCGGATGGTGTCCGCCACGAGATGACGGGTTTGCTCGGCTTGGAGACGAGCTTTGCCAAGCGCCGCATGCATCTCGGTTATCGTCTGGCCGAACTCGCCGCGCCGATGCCGGGACACCGCCCCGGCGCACGTCTGCGCGGCCATGAATTCCACTATTCAACGATCGTCGCGCAGCCTGACATGCCGCTGGCCGTGGTGCATGATGCCACCGGCGCGGTCATCGCCGAGACCGGCTCGCGGCGCGGCCACGCCACCGGCACGTTCTTCCATCTGATCGCGGAGGACCGGTGAGCGGCTTTGTCTCCTTCATTTCTGCCGGGCCCGGCGACCCCGAGCTGCTCACGCTCAAGGGCGCCGCGCGGCTGCGCGAGGCCGACGTCGTGCTTTATGACGATCTTGCCTCCGGCGCGATCCTCGATCTCGCCCGGCCCGGCGCCAATCTCGTCGCGGTGGGGAAACGGGCAGGGCGTCCCTCGACCAGGCAGCACCACGTCAACCGCCTGCTGGTCGACTATGCCGCAACGGGGGTGCGCGTCGTGCGGCTCAAGTCGGGCGATGCCGGCATTTTCGGCCGGCTCGAAGAGGAGCTGGAGACGTTGCACGAAGCGGGCATCGGCTATGAGATCGTTCCCGGCGTCACCTCGGCCTGCGCCGCGGCGGCACAGGCCGGCATTCCCCTGACGCGGCGCCACACCGCCCGCCGGGTGCAGTTCGTGACCGGGGCCGATGTCACCGGAGAGCTGCCGCCGAATCTGAATTGGGCGGCGCTGGCCGATCCTGAGGCGACCACCGTGGTCTATATGGGCCGACGCACATTTCCGACGCTTGTCGAAAAATTGGTCGCGCACGGTCTCGCCGCGAATACCCCGGCGCTGGTCGCCGAATCCCTCGGCCGTCCCGACGAGCGGCTGGTGCGCACCACCATTGCCGAACTCGCGGAGCAGCTTGCCCGCGGCGGCGTCGCCTCGACCGCCGCCGTCATCCTGTTCGGCGCGCTGGCGGGGGATTATCCGTCGTGATCGGCCCGGCACTTGCGCAGGCGCGACGAAAGGGGCACACAGGAGCGGCATGGTGCTCGACACGGCGCAAAGCGCCGGAGCATAATCGGGAATGGGGGTGGGCGGACCCAGTTGCGGCGCCCAAAACCCCAGCCGCCCCCGCGACTGTAAGCGGTGAGGGACTCCGATCAGCCACTGGGCCGCAAGGTCCGGGAAGGCCGGAAATCCCGGAGAACCGCGAGCCAGGAGACCGGCCGTGCACGTTTTGAGGCCAAGGCCGTCGGGTGTGACGGCAGGAAGGAACTGAGCCATGCATATCGAACCCGGTCTGGTGACGGGCGCCAAGCTCGTGTTGAGTTACGCAACCGGCATTGCCGCAGGCGGCGTTGCGCTGAAGCTCGCGGTCGAGACCGTGCGTGAGCAGGGCATCACGTCCTTCGCGGCGCGGACGCTTGCCACAACGGTCCTCGTCTTCGTCTTCTTCGAGATCCTGCCGCACTTCCCGGTCGGTGTTTCCGAAGTGCACTTCATCCTCGGCTCGACGCTGTTCCTGCTGTTTGGTGCCGCGCCCGCGGCCTTCGGCCTTGCTTTCGGTCTCCTGCTGCAGGGCGTGTTCTTCGAGCCCGCCGACATCCCGCAATATGGCATGAACGTCACGACGCTGCTGGTGCCGCTGTTCGCGATCCAGGCGATCGCCACGCGGATCATCTCGCGCAACACCGCCTATGTCGATTTGAAATATCGACAGGCGCTGGCGCTTTCGACGACCTACCAGGCCGGCGTGATCGCCTGGGTGGCGTTCTGGGCGCTTTACGGTTCGGGCTTTGCGATGAGCAACCTCGCGAGCATCGCGACGTTTGCGGCTTCCTACGCGCTGGTCATCGTGATCGAGCCGCTCGCCGATCTCGCCGTACTGGCGCTGGCGAAGTCGTTGCGCGGCGTCACCGCGCCCGGCCTCGTCACCCCGCGCCTGCACAACGCGGCCTGAGAGACAAGCGAACGGGCGGCCAGCAAGGCCGCCCGTCGCGTTCGCGATGTTCACGCTCTCTTTGATAGGCATCGGTTGCGGCGATCCCGACCAGCTCACGCGCGCCGCTGTTCAAGCCATCAACGCCGCCGATCTCGTCCTGATCCCGCGCAAGGGAACGGCGAAGTCCGATCTCGCCGATCTCAGGCGGACGATCTGCGCGGACGTGCTCACCAGCGACAGGACAGCCATCGCTGAATTCGATCTTCCCGTACGCGACGCTGCTGAAGCCGATTACCGCAAGGGCGTGGACGATTGGCACGATGCGGTTGCAGCGACCTGGTCGCGGATGATCGCAAACCATCTCGCAAACGAAGGTAAGGTCGCGCTGCTGATCTGGGGCGATCCCTCGCTCTACGATTCCTCGCTGCGCATTGCGCGGCGGCTCGATCCCTTGCCCGACATCGAGGTCGTGCCCGGCATCACCTCGATCCAGGCGCTGTGCGCGGCGCATGCGCTGCCGCTCAACGACATCGGCGAGCCCTTTCTGGTCACGACGGGTCGGCGCCTGCGCGAAGGCGGCTGGCCCCAAGGTGTCGATACCGTGGTGGTGATGCTCGACGGTGGCACGGCGTTTCAAGCGCTCGATCCGGAAGGCTTGCAGATCTGGTGGGGTGCCTATCTCGGCATGCCCGACCAGATCGTGATGTCCGGCGCGCTCGCCGACATTGGTCCGCGCATCGTCGCGGCGCGTCAGCAGGCGCGCGGGCGGCATGGCTGGATCATGGACAATTACATTCTCAAGCGCGCGCGTTGAGCGAGGCAGCATGCTCCCCGAATGGGTTACCCGGAACTGCCCCAAAATCTCCGCCGCGCATCGCAAGGCGGCGATCGCGCGGCAGGCGCAACTGACGAAGCCGACCGGTGCACTCGGCCGGCTGGAGCAGCTTGCGATCGAACTGGCCGGTTTGCAGGCGACCGAGCAGCCCCGTGCGGCGCTTGTGCCGATCATCATCTTCGCCGGCGACCATGGCATCGTCGCGCAGGGCGTCTCGGCCTATCCGCAAGGCGTCACCATCGCGATGATGGCGAATTTTGCCTCCGGCGGTGCCGCGATCTCCGTGCTGGCGCGCGAGCTTGGCTCGAGCCTGGAAGTGGTCGACGCCGGCACGCTGGCGCAGGACGGGATGGCAGGAATCGTCACCGACAAGCCGCGCCGCGGTGCGCGCGATTTCAGCGTCGAGGCCGCGCTTGCGCCCGACGAGCTGGCGTTTGCGCTGGAGGCCGGCCAGCGCGCGGTCGCACGTGCGGCGGCCCATCAGCCTGATCTCCTGATCTTCGGCGAGATGGGGATCGGCAACACGACAAGCTCGGCGGCGATCGCCGCAAGCCTGCTTGGCGTCAGCGCCGGGGAGATCGCGGGCAGCGGTACCGGGGTCGATGCGGCCGGCCGCGCGCACAAGGCGCGGGTGATCGACGCGGCGATAGCCCGCCACGGCGTTGCAGGCGCCCCGGCCGAAAAAATTCTGTGCGCCGTCGGCGGCCTGGAGATCGCGGCGATCTCAGGTGCGATCATTGCGGCCGCGCAGCGCCGCATCCCGGTCTTGATCGACGGCTTCATCGTGTCGGTGGCGGCGCTTGCTGCAGTGCGACTCAACCCATCGTGCCAGCCGTTTCTGTTGCCGTCGCATCAATCGGCGGAGCAGGGCCACCGGCTGGTGTTGCGTGCGTTGAACGTGCAGCCGTTGATCAGCCTTGATCTCCGGCTCGGAGAGGGATCGGGCGCGGCCATTGCGCTGCCGCTGGTTCGGCTTGCCTGCGCGCTCCACAACGACATGGCGACCTTTGCGCAGGCCAATGTGCCTGACAGGCCTAGCTGATCCGCTGATTGACGGAGACGACGCGCCAGCTGCTCGCAAGGCGATCGATCCGGGTCAGCGACAGCGGATCGATCACGAAGCGCAGGGCGGCTTGCGGCGTCAGATCGAGCGCGATGCAGAGCGCGGCGCGGATGGTGCCGGAATGCACGACGAGCGTGGCCGATCCGGCGCCGATCCGCGACAGCCCGAGCCGGACACGCGCGACCTGATCCGCAAAGCTCTCCCCGCCCGGCGGACGTGCGTTCGCGGGATCGCTCCAGAACTGCGCATAGGCATCGGCGCCGGTCGCGGCGAGCTCGTCGTGTCGCTGGCCGGTCCAGTCACCGAAATCCTGCTCGCGGAATTCGCTGATCAACTCCGGCTCGAGCCCCAGCGCGCGCGCCGTCTCGACCGTGCGCCGTGAGGGGCTGGCATAGCTCGCGGCATCCGGTGGCAGACGCCGTCGCACGGCATCCAGTTGCGCGCGATCGCCGAGATCTGCCGGCGCGTCGGCGGCGTGGATGGTGCCTGTGACGCCCGCGACGGGCGCGTGCCGCATCAGCCAGAGGAAGGTCTCGCCTTCCATGCTCATCTCCAAGGAAGTTGGTCGCTGTGGCGATAACGCCGCAACTGGCACATTGACTCTGTTGTGATGGTAATCCTAGATGTTCGCGACGGTTTCCCCGAGAGGGGATGAAAAGGGAATGCGGTGCAGGGACATTGTCCCCAATGCCGTGGCTGCCCCCGCAACTGTAAGCGGCGAATCCTTCGTCAGAAGCCACTGGGCTACTCGGTCCCGGGAAGGCGACGAAGTGGTGACGACCCGCGAGCCAGGAGACCTGCCGTCAGCCGTGGTCACACGCGAAGATGTCGGTCGGGGAGTACAGACATTCGGCTTCATCGGACGGCTGAACAGCCAGAAGATGAGACCTCGTTCGCTGTGACGTGCCACTGACGTCATACCGAGGTCCCAAGACCGTGCCTTCCATCCGAATCGTACGACCGCGTCGCTTCCTGCTCGCGTCCGCCGCGTTCACATCCTTCGCCGCTCTCGACCTGCCCGCCGCGCTGGCGCAGCAGCCCCGTGAGCCCCTGCCGCCGGTCGAAGTGTCGCCGGCCCAATCCCGCAAACAGGCCAAGCCCGCCGTCCGGGAGGCGCAAGGCCCACGCCGCGCGGCGGTGCGCAGGCCGGCAACCGCAGCAGCGATGCCGAAGCCCGTCGTGCCGGTTGAGGCACCCCCGACGCCGCTCAACAGCAACGCCGTGGCCGAAAGCGCCTCGCGGCTCGGTCTGACGGTGCGCGAGACGCCCGCGACCGTCGAGGTGATCTCGGCCGAGACCATGCGCGAGCAGGGTTATCGCACCGTGTCCGACGTGGCGCAGGGTGCTGTCGGCGTCACGTCCGGCGACAATCCGGCCGAACCCGCGGCCTTCTCCATGCGCGGTTTCACCAACAGCCAGATCAACACGCTCTACAACGGCATCAAGATCGGCCCGCAGAACATGACCTCGCGGATCACCGACACCGCCAATCTGGAGGCCGTCGAATTCCTGAAAGGCCCGGCCTCGCTGATCTCGGGCGAGGGCTCTGCCGGCGGCGCGATCAATTTCGTCACCAGGCAGCCGCATACGGGACCGATCCGGAACGAAGCTGATTTCTCCTGGGACTCGCTGAATTCGTTCCGCGCGCATTACGGCTCCGGCGGTAGCACCAACATTCAAGGGCTCGATTACCGCTTCGATGTCAGCCGTTCCTCGCTCAACGGCTTTGCCGACGACACCAATACCAAGACGCTCGACGTGTCCGGCCAGCTCAACTACCGCATCTCCGACAGCCTCAAGATCTGGGGCGCGATCGAGTATCGCGAGGACCGCTCGAAGGCCTATTGGGGCGCGCCGCTGGTGCCGGTCGCCTTCAGCGGCTCGCATGCGACGACGGGGATTGTCTCCGGGAATTACGTCTCGAACTACAACAAGACCAATCTTGGCGCGGTCACCATCGACGATCGCACCTTCAACACCAACTACAACGTTCTCGACAACCGGAACGTGGCGCAGGAGGTGTGGCTACGCGGCGGCTTCGAGCTGAAGCTCGCGCCGGACCTGATGCTGAAAAGTCAGACCTATGGCTACGGCGCGGAGCGCACCTGGTTCAACAACGAGATCGAGGCCTTCAATTCCACCACGAACCTGGTCGATCGCGAGCGCTTCTATGTCGCGCACAGCCAGCGCCTCGTCGGCAACATCACCGATTTGGTCTGGGACGCTGATATCGCAGGCTTCGACAATCGCCTGGTCACGACGCTGTCATCGAGCTACCTCGATTTCGTCAGGCCGGGTGCTGCAAACTTTCCCGGCGACTCCGTCTCGCTGGTCGATCCCAATCGTGGATTTTACGGCCTGCTGACCACGCAGCAGCAGACCGCGCGCATCGACAACGAAGCGCTGTCGTTCGAGGACCGGCTGAAGCTGACGCGGACATTCGCGCTGATCGGCGGCCTGCGCGTCGAGCATATCGGGCTCGACCGCAATTCGACCGATTCCGCCGGGCTTGTGAAAGCGGGTTTTCCATTCACGAAAGACTGGGCGCCGGTGACGGGCCGCATCGGCTACACCTGGGAGGCCGTGCCCGGCCTGACTTTCTTCAGCCAGTACGCGACCGGCGCCGACGTCGCCGCCAACAATATCTTCCTGCTCGGGCCGACCCAGCCGCTCGACCTGACGACCGCGCGCACCTACGAGACCGGCGTCAAGCATCTGTTCTGGGACAACAGGGCGGAGTGGTCGTTCTCGGCCTACGACATCGTGCGCAAGAACGTCTATGCCGCGGCCGGCGGCATGGCGCTCAATATCGCCGGACGGCAGGAATCGAAGGGCGTCGAGCTTGCCGCTTCGGTCCGTCCGATCGAACCGCTGCGTCTGTGGGGTAACATCGCCTATGTCGATGCGCGCTATGCCGATTACGATTTCGCCGGCGGCTCGTTCTCCGGCAATACGCCGCCCAACGTGCCGCGCATCGTGGCGAATGCCGGTGCGTCCTGGCGATTCGTCACGCCCTGGCCGGTGGAAGTCGGCATCACCGGCCGCCATGTCGGAGACCGCTACAACACCGATGCCAATGTCGTGACGATGAAGGCGTACACGGTGGCCGACGTCTACGCTTTCGTGGACATCCCCAGGACGGTGTTCAAAGCGCTGGACCGGGCCCGCCTGACCTTCCGTGTCCGCAACATCACCGACAAGCGCTACGCGATCTGGGGCGACCCGTTCTATCCCGACCAGATCCTCCTGGGCGCGCCGCGCACCTATGAGCTTTCGGCCGCGTTCAAATGGTAGGGCGCTGACCACATGATGAGCGCGATCGTCCTGCTGCATCGCTGGCTCGGGATCGCGTTCTGCCTGCTGTTCGCGATGTGGTTCGCGACGGGGATCGTCATGCACTTCGTTTCGTTTCCGGCGCTGACGGAAACGGAACGGTTTGCCGGTCTTGCTCCGGTGGATCGCGGAGCGGCGAGGATCCCGGTTGCGGAGGCGGTCGCGGCGAGCGGGGTCGCCGACGCCGTGCGCGTCCGGTTGATCCAGCGGAGCGATGCCGCGGT
Source organism: Bradyrhizobium sp. SZCCT0148 (assembly GCF_018129985.1). Taxonomy (GTDB): domain Bacteria; phylum Pseudomonadota; class Alphaproteobacteria; order Rhizobiales; family Xanthobacteraceae; genus Bradyrhizobium; species Bradyrhizobium japonicum_H. The sequence continues at coordinate 93,995 of NZ_JAFCKT010000004.1, read as the reverse complement.
CTACATCGTGTCGGGACCATCGCGCGTGCGCGCGGTCCGCGCTTCCGACGGAGGGGATGCATCGGTCGCAATTGCCGAGACTGCGCTTGCCATCGCGCGGGAGCACGCGCGCAATCGCGGCCTCGATGCCGCGCGGGCCACAGTCGTTGCGCATACGGACTATGATCAGTGGAGCGTGCCGAACGGCTTCGATCGCCACCGGCCGCTGTTTCGCGTGGCCCTCGGCGATGCGGCGGGGACCGGAGTCTATGTCTCCTCGTCCACTGGCGAGATCGTTCTGGATACAAGGCGGCGCGAACGGGGCTGGAATTGGGCCGGCAGCGTGCTGCACTGGATTTATCCGACGGTCCTGAGAAGCAACTGGTCGCTGTGGGATCGCGTCGTCTGGACGCTGTCATTGCTCGCCTTGATCGCGGCGATGCTGGGTGCGGTGCTCGGGATCGCGCGTGTGAACCTGCGCGGGCGCCGGATATCCTCGCCCTATCGTGGCTGGCACGCGTTGCATCACGTCATTGGCCTAGCGGCGACGATGTTCGTGCTGACATGGAGTTTCAGCGGCTGGCTCTCGATGGACCATGGCCGGCTGTTTTCGCGCGGACAATTGACCGCGGCAGAGTCGGGCCTGATGAACGCAGGGCCTGATTGGGCGGCTGCCGCCTTGCCTGATCGGCAGCCGATATCGCCCTCGGCTCGGGAGATCGAATGGTTTGCCTTCGACGGAGCTGTCTCCCGGCGCGATCGGGTGAGCCTTGACGGTCAGGTCTTGACCAGGGAAGGGAACGCGCCTCGCGACGGACCAGCGGGATTTCTGGATATGCGTGAGATCCAGAGTCTGGCGGCGCGCCTCGCTTCCGGCTGCGGCGTGCCCGCCGTTCTTGCCGGCAACGACGATTACCCCGCGCAATCGGCTATTCCGGGCGCGCCGGTGTACCGCTCGCGCTGCGGCGACATCTGGTTCGACATCGACGGTGCCGATGGCAGTGTGGTGCAACGGCTGGATGCCTCGCGGCGGACTTACCGCTGGGTTTATGGCGCGCTTCACACGCTCGATTTTCCGTTCCTGGTGGCGCATCCGCGCCTGCGCGATGTCCTGATCGTCGGGCTGTGCGCGCTGGGCCTGGTGTTCTCCGTCACCGGGATCGCGATTGGCTGGCGGCGTCTGCGGTCCTGAACGATGGCCGCCGTGTCGAACGGCCGGCGGTTACCCGGTTCTTCTCTTAGCCAGACCGGTATTACCGGGCGCGCGATCAGCACGATATCCTCGCTTACTGACCGTACAATAAAGAAAGGCTGAGCCGCCCGTCGTGCATAGCTCGTGGGCATCCGAGCTATGCGAAGCACCGTCCGATCGCCTGAAAATTAGACATGGGTTTCAAGTCGCCGGGATTGCAGTGCAACGGTTGTGACGGTTTACGCCGAAAATCCGTGGTGCGATGCACTCTGACGTCGTTCAGCAGTCCACCGTCTGCGTGCTCTCTGCGCGGGCAGAGCTGCACCAAAACGTGCAGCCGAATCTGCGGCCCGCGGCACCGGCCCCATGGTTTGCGACAAAGCTGGCCCTATCCCGACCTGACCGCTCTGTCGCACACTCGCGGACAATGGCATGACAAGGGATGCATGATGAGCGCTCTCGGTTCGGCAATGGATGTCGCGATGGATTGTAACAGCCCGGCGTCCGGTGCGGGCTTCATCCGTCGTTGCCCCCGCACATGAGCTCCTCTGAACATCAGTGGGAGGTCGGCACCGATATCGGCGGCACCTTCACCGATATCATCGCGATCCGGCGCGATTCATCCGAGGCGCGGATCGCGAAGGTGCCGTCGCGCCCCGACGCGCCGGTTGAGGCGATGCTGGAGGCGATCGAAGCGGTGGGCCTGCGCAAAAGCGAGGTCAGGCGCTTCGTCCACGGCACCACGCGCGTGACCAACGCCATCGTCGAGGGCCGGCTGCCGAAGGTGGCGCTGGTCGCGACCGAAGGCTTTGCCGACGTGCTGGAGATCGCGCGCTATCGCCGACGAGATCTCTACCGCCTCGATATTCCGCCGAAATCGCCGCCGCTCGTGCCGCCTGAGCGCTGCTTTGGGCTCGCTGAGCGGATCGATCACGAGGGGCAGGTCCTGAAGCCGCTGGAGCAAGCGGAGATCGAGCGCCTGGTGGCCTGGCTGAAGCAGACCGGCGTGCAGAGCGTCGGGGTGGCCCTGCTTCACGCCTACGCCAATCCTATCCACGAGAAGATGCTGGGTGAGCGGCTCAAGGACGTCGTCGCCCATGTCTCGCTGTCGCACGAGGTCAATCCCGAGGCGCGCGAATATGAACGGACATCGGCGACCGTGTTCAACGCCGCCGCGATGCCCATTGCCGTGGAGTATCTTAGCGAGCTCGAGCAGCGGCTGCCGATCGGCCCCGGTTTGCAGGTGTTTCATTCCGCCGGCGCGATGATCCCGATCTCTGCGGTGAAGCGTCGCCCGCTCGTGATGGCGATGTCGGGTCCGGCCGCCGGCGTCTCGGCGTCGGTCAGCATCGCGCGCCAGCTCGGCACGCCGCGCATGCTGACTTTCGATATGGGCGGCACCACGACGGACGTGTGCCTGATTGTCGACGGCCAGGCCGAGATGACGGACGGCCGCATGCTCGGCGACAAGCCGCTACGCCAACCGATGCTGGCAGTTCATTCCATCGGGGCGGGCGGCGGATCGATCGTGCGCAACGGCCCGGGTGGCCTGACCGTTGGCCCGGAGAGTGCCGGTTCCGAGCCGGGTCCGGCCTGCTACGGCCGCGGCGGCACCGAGCCGACCATCACCGACGCCAACGCCGTGCTGGGCTATCTCAACCCCGAAACGAAGCTTGGCGACCGCATCGGGATCGACGTCCAGGCGGCCAAGCGTGTCGTCGCGCCTATTGCACAGGCGTTGGGACTGAGCCTGACCGAAACAGCGCTCGGCATCATCAAGGTCGCCAACGCGACGATGGCCCGCGCGCTGCGCCGCGTCACCGTCGAGCGCGGCATCGACGGGCGCGACTGCGCGCTGCTCGCCTTCGGCGGCGGCGGCCCCATGCATGCCGCAGGGCTCGCCGATCTCTACGGGATTGCAGAGGTCGTCGTGCCCAGCGCGTCGAGCGCGTTCTCGGCGCTGGGCTGTCTCACCGCCGATTTCAGCTTCCTGCAGCAGCAGACCTTGCGGGCTGGTCTCGACGCTATCGACATTGCGCGCGTCTCGGCGCGGATCGGTTCGTTGATCGACGATGCCTCGGCGCCGCTGATCGCCAATGGCGTTGCGAAGGAGGAGATCCAGGTAGAACTGGTGGCCTTGATGCGCTACGCGGCGCAAAACGACGCCATTCCGGTCCCGCTCGTGCTGCCGCTGGAGATCGCAAGGCTCAAGCAGGATTTCCTGGCGCGGCACCACGAACTCTTCGGCTACGCGACCGGCGAGCCCTGTGTCATCGAATCCGTGCGTGTCCAGGCGCGCCGGCCGTCGACAACGGTGGTGAGCCGGCCGGGGACGGCGGCGAGGGCCATGTCATCAGGGATACGCACCTGCTCGTTCGACGGCTTCCACGACATCGAGACAGCGATCGTCGACCGCGCCTCGCTGACCGATCCCGTCCGCGGCCCGGCCATCATCGAAGACGCCTGGTCCACCGTGGTGGTGCCGCCAGGCTGGCACGCGAAGCCCGATGCCGCAGGCAATCTGTTCCTGATGCGGAGGGCCGCATGAAGCTCGATCCGTTCGTCGTCGAGGTCATCAGGCACGGGCTCTCGGCTGCGGCCGAGGAGATGAGCCTGGTGATGACACGCTCGGCGCGCTCTCCGCTGTTGCGCGAGGCCGGCGATTTGTCGTCCGCGATCACGGATGGTCGTGGAGACCTAGTCGGGCAGGGCCGCGACATCCCGATCCATCTGGGCGCGATGGCTTACACGGTCCCCGAACTGCTGAAGGTGGTGCCGCGCGACAGCCTGAACGACGGCGACGTGGTGATCTACAATGTCGGGGCGCTCGGCGGCAATCATCTCAATGACGTCAAGGTCGTGCGGCCCGTCTTCTTCGAGGGCGAGATCGTGGCGTTCGCGGTCAGCCTCGCGCACTGGCCCGATATCGGCGGCACCTGGCCTGGCAGCTATTTTGCGAAAGCCATCGACACGTTCCAGGAGGCGATGCGCATTCCGCCGGTGCTGATCGCGACCGCAGCCGGCGTCAACGCGCCGATCGTCCAATTGCTCAAGGCGAATGTTCGGGACGCCGAATCCTGCGAGGGCGATCTGCTCGCGCAGATCGCGGCGACCAAGGCCGGCGAGCGGCGCATCGTCGATCTCTGCCGCGAGCATGGCAAGGCGGTGTTCACGGCGACGCAGTCTCGCCTGCACGATCTGTCCGAATTCGAGATGCGCGAGGCATTGCGCGCCTTGCCGGACGGAATCTACGAAGGCGAGGACCATCTCGACGACGGCAGCGTCAACGACGCGCCCGCACGCATCCATGTCAGGATCACCATTGCCGGCGACGAGGCCATCTTCGACCTTTCGGGCAGCTGTGACCGCGTCTCGAATTTCTGCAACACGACGCCGTTCATGGCGCGCTCGGCCGTCGCCTATGCCGCGCGCATCATGAGCGGGCGCGACATGCAGCAGAATGCCGGCGCGCTCCGTCCCCTGACCATTATCACCCGCCCCGGCTCGATCCTGGAGCCGGGTTGGTCGGCCTCCGTCGCCGCCGGCAACCACGAGACGTCGATGCGCATCGTCGATGCGATCTTCCGTGCCATGCAGGACACCATTCCCGAACGCTTGTCCGCGGGCGGCGCGACCACCGCGGGCGTCCTGTTCTTTGCGCAGCCGCGGCCGAACGGCTCCTGGAAGATGCTCTACGAAGTCCACGGCGGCGGCGAAGGCGCCCGGCACGACCGGGCCGGTATCTCGGCGACCCGGGTGCATCTCTCCAACACCTCGAACACGCCGGTCGAAGTCATCGAGGCGAACTACGCGATCCGCCTCGAGCGGCAGGCCATTCGCCGGCAATCCGGCGGCGCCGGGGCCTTCCGCGGCGGCGATGGCGTCGTGCGCGCGTACCGCATTCTCGCTCCGTCGATGCATCTGACCACCTGTATCGAGCGCATGGTGATTCCGCCGTTCGGCATGCAGGGCGGCGAACCCGGCAAGGCCTGTCGCATCTCGCTCGTCAGGCAGGGCGCAAACGTCGAGATTGACGGCAAATCGAACCTCGTGCTGCAGCAAGGCGATCTCGTCACGATCGAGACCTGCGGCGGCGGCGGCTACGGCGCTGCGGCGGGGTGAGGAGGCCAGTGATGAGCAGACTGTTGCGAACCGGGCTGAACGCGGGCGACAGCGCGCCCATGGCCGTGGTCGGCGGCGAGGGCGTCTATTTTCATCTTGCCGACGGCCGCAAGCTCATCGACGGCAGCAACACCGGCGGCGGTCTCGGCCATCGGCACCCTGCGATGGTGGAAGCGATCCGCCGCGCAGCCGATACACCCGTCGTCAACGAAGGCTGGACCTGGGTTGGCCGCGAGCAGGCCGCCGACGATCTGATGGCGACCGCGTTTGGTGGCGAAGAGGAATGGGTTGGCGCGGTGCGCTTCTGCATCAGCGGCAGCGAGGCCAACGACATGGCGCTGTCGCTCTGTCAGGCCTTGACGCAGCGCTCGGCGCTGGCGACGCGCGAGCGTGCCTATCACGGCATCACGGGCCTGTCGCGCAGCATGACGGTGCAGCCGCAATGGCACGGCGGCCTCGCGGTGCACTCCGGCGGCTCGAAGCTGCCGGCGCCGATGGCGCCGGTGCGAATCCTGCCGGCGCCGGATGGCGCGATCTACGGTGGGCCGGCCAGCAACAGGCCGCCGAGTGAATATCTGGCCGACGCCGCGCGCCTGCTTTCCGATACTGCGGCGACGATCATCGACTACACCCAGGGCGGCATCTATTACGACGGCGCCTATCAGGACGAAGTGGCCCGCTCGGCGCGACAGGCGGGCTCATACTGGATCGCCGACGAGGTTGTCACCGGCGCCGGCCGCGCGGGGCGCTGGTTCGCGTTTCAGGGCGCCGAAACTCGCCCCGATATCGTGACGCTCGGGAAGTCGCTGGGCGGCGGTGCGGCGGCGGTGGCGGCGGTCGTCGTATCGAAGGAGATCGTCGAGCGATTGAAAGGCACGAGCTGGCAGAACTACGGCACCTTGCGCGGTCATCCGATCAGCATGGCCGCGGTGAGCGCCTACCTGAAGGTCATCAGCGACGAGAAGATTCTCGAACATGTGAAGAGCCTCGAACAGCTGTTCAGCCGCCGCCTGCTCGCGATCGCGCGGAAACATCATAGCGTGCGGCGCGTGGCAGGGCAGGGGCTGCACTGGACGGTGGAACTGCACGGACCGGACTGGCGCTCCTGGCATGCCGACACCACGGACGTACCGATCGCCTCGCGCGTGGCGGAGCGAGCGTTGGAAGCGGGTGCGGTGATCGGAACCAGCGGCGAGCAGGTCTCGCTGTTCCTGGCACCGCCGCTCGTTATCTCCGAGCGTGAGGCCGACCAGCTCCTCGACGCGCTCGACCATGGCCTCGATGTTGCCGACTGGGAGCACCGATGAGCGCCGGTCACGCCCTGCAAACTGCACGGTCCATCCGGCTGGAAACCTCCGGCGATGCTGCGTTATGCTGCACGCGCCGGCCATTCGTTGAAGCTTTCGCTTCGTCCAAGAGATCATCGGGAAAACGCTGATGCGTATCGTCAATGTCGCCGCCGCCCAGATGGGCCCGATCCAGAAAGCCGACAGCCGCGAGGCCGTGGTCAAGCGCATGATCGCGCTGATGGACGAGGCCAAAGCAAAAGGTGCCGACCTGATCGTCTATCCTGAGCTGGCGCTGACGACGTTTTTCCCGCGCTGGTATTCGGAAGATCGCGCCGAAGCCGACATCTGGTTCGAGCGCGAGATGCCGAGCGCGGCGACCAAGCCGCTGTTCGAGCGCGCGGCGCAGCACCAGATGGCCATGAACTTCGGCTATGCGGAGCTGACACCGGACGGTCATCACTTCAACACGGCGATCCTGACCGACAAGTCCGGCAAGATCGTCGGCAAATATCGCAAGGTCCATCTGCCCGGCCATGTCGAGTACGACACCAAGCGCTCGCACCAGCATCTGGAGAAGCGCTACTTCGAGCCCGGCGATCTCGGCTTCAATGTCTGGCGCGAGCTGGGCGGCATCATCGGCATGGCGATCTGCAACGACCGGCGCTGGCCGGAGACCTATCGCGTGATGGGCCTGCAGGGCGTCGAGATGGTGCTGATCGGCTACAACACGCCCTCGGTCAATGCGGAGCGAAGCGAGGAGGGCGTCGAGAAACGCCTGTTTCACAACCGTCTCTCGGTGCAGGCCGGCGCCTATCAGAATTCGACCTGGGTCGTCGCGGTGGCCAAGGCCGGCAACGAGGACGGGCATCCGCTGTTCGGCGGCAGCCTGATCGTCGATCCCAACGGCGAGATCGTGGCGGAAGCCAAAACGGAGGACGACGAGCTTCTGGTTCACGCATGCGATCTCGACGCCACCATTTTCGGCAAGACCACGATCTTCAATTTCGCGCAGCATCGCCGGATCGAGCATTACGGCTTGATCACCAGCCAAACCGGCGCGGTGCCGCCGCCGGAGAAATGACGCCGATGTCGGATCATGGCATTTCGTTGCGCGAGCTGGATCCGCGCGATCGCTACAAGCTGCTGTGCGGCGTGGTGGTGCCACGACCGATCGCGTTGGTGACGACACTGGACGAGAACGGGGCGGTCAATGCGGCCCCATTCAGCTTCTTCAACATATTCTCCGAGAGTCCCGCACTGATCGTGCTCGGTCTTCAACACAAGCCGGATCATTCGCCGAAGGACACCACCCGCAACATCCATCGCGACGGCGAGTTCGTCGTGCACATGGTGGACGAGGGGCTGTCGGTTGCGATGAACGACTGCGCGGTTGATTTCCCATCCGGCGACAGCGAGGTCGCCGCGACCGGGCTCGCGACGCTTCCCTCCGTCGATGTGAAAGTGCCGCGCCTCGCCGCGGCGCCGTTCGCGCTGGAATGCCGGCGCCATGTCGTGCTGAACTTCTCGCCGGATCGCGAGCTCTTGGTCGGCGAGGTGCTCAGGATTCATGCCCGCGAAGGTCTTGTCGACCAGGCCAACATGTATGTCGATCTCGACGCCTACCGCCCCATCGGCCGCATGTTCGGCAACCTCTACACGACTCAGCGGGATGTTTTTTCACTGACGCGCGAGAGCCATGCGCAATGGCGCGCACGGCAGGACGCCAAAGAGCTGAAGGACGCCTAGTGAGCGGAGAACTGCACCGTACCCAGCGCCATGGTGACGGCCGCCTGTGTCGGGTCGATCACGGGAATGCCGAGCGCGTCCTCCAGCGGACGGCGATGGCGCGCCATGCCGGCGCAGCCCATCACGATGGCGCGGGCGCCATCTTCGTCGCGCAGCGCGCGGCCAACCTCGATCATTTTTGCCAGCGTGCCTTCGCCGGACGCGGTTTCCGCGACGCTCATGTTGAGCGGGCGTTCGCCGGAGAGGCGATCGGTCAGCCCCATCTGCCGGAGATAGCGCATGTGGCGCGGGATCGAGCGCTGCGCGATGGCGATGACGCCGAAGGTTTCGGCGCGGGCGAGTGCCGTCAGCACGCCACACTCGGCGATGCCAAAGACGGGACGGTCGGTGCCCTCACGGCAGACCTGGAGGCCGGGATCGCTGTAGCAGGCGATGACGAAGGCGGCCGAGCTGTTGTCGCCTTCGACCAGCTTTCGCAGCGGCATCGCGACGCCATCGACATCGGCCTGGCTTTCAATGCCGAAGGGCCCTTCGGCCAGCGACTGGCAGACCAGTTCGGGGCCGCCCTCGAAGCCGAGCGGCTTCAAGGCGTCCTCCAGCCCTTGCGTGACCGCAGGGTTGGAGTTCGGATTGATGATGAGAATGCGCGGCCGGGACATGATGGTCTTCCTGCGACATGGAGATCATTTGCCCTAGCCTATCACGGAGTGCCTCATGACTGAACCAGTTTACGACCTGATGATCCGCGGCGGACGCGTCGCCACCACAACCGACGTGTTCGAGGCCGACGTCGCCATATCAGGCGAGGCGATCGCGGCGATCGGCAAGGGCCTGCCGGCGGCCAAGCAAGAGATCGACGCGCGCGGCAAGCTGGTGCTGCCCGGCGGCGTCGACAGCCATGCCCATATCGAGCAGCTGTCGGCTGCCGGCATCATGAACGCCGACACCTTCGAGAGCGCGACCGTTTCTGCCGCCTTCGGCGGCACCACCACGGTGATCCCGTTCGCGGCCCAGCATGTCGGCATGAAGCTGCCGCAGGTGGTGGAGGACTATCACGCGCTGGCGAAGAAGGGCGCCGTGATCGACTACGCGTTTCACATGATCATCGCGGACGCGACCAAGGAGACGGTCGAGGAGCACATTCCGGCGCTGGTGAAGCAGGGCCACGCCTCGATCAAGATCTTCATGACCTATGACCGGCTCAAGGTCGACGACGAGCCCTTGCTCGACATCCTCCTCGCCGCGCGTCAGTCCGGCGCGATGCTGTGCGCCCATGCCGAAAATCACGGTATCATCGCCTGGATGGTCAAGCGGCTGCTCGCGCGTGGCTACACCATGCCGAAATACCATGCCGTCAGCCACGCCCGCGTCTCCGAGGCGGAAGCCTTCACCAGGCTGATCGGAATGGCGGCGCTGATCGACCAGCCGATCATGATCTTCCACGTCTCGACTGCCGAAGGCGCCAAGGTGATCCGCGACGCCCGCGGGCAGGGGCTGAAGGTGTTCGCCGAGACCTGTCCGCAATACCTTTTCCTCACCGCTGATGATCTGGACAAGCCCGGCGCCGAAGGCGCCAAGTGGATGTGCAGCCCGCCGCCGCGCACGCACGCCGATCAGGAGGCGCTGTGGCAGGCGCTGTCGCTCGGCGATCTCCAGACCATCTCGTCGGATCACGCGCCCTATCGTTACGACGAGACCGGCAAGCTGCGCGCCGGACCGAATCCGAACTTCAAGCAGGTTGCGAATGGCCTGCCCGGACTTGAACTGCGGCTGCCGCTGCTGTTCGACGCGATGGTGTCGAAGGGGAGGCTCGGCCTGGAAAAGTTCGTCGAGCTGACCTCCACAGCGCCGGCCAAGATCTACAATTTGCACCCGCGCAAGGGCTCGATCGCGGTCGGCGCCGATGCCGATATCGCGATCTGGGACCCCAACCGCGAAACGGTGATCGCCGACGAGATGATGCACGATCTCACCGGCTACACGCCGTTCGCGGGCCGCACGCTGAAGGGCTGGCCGTTGCAGGTGCTGTCGCGTGGCCGGGTCATCATCGACGGCGACAAGTGCCTCGCGAGCGCCGGCAGCGGCAAATTCCTGGCGCGCGGCGGCGGCGAGGCGGCGAAGCCGACCGGCCGGCTGGTCGCCGACATGGATCCGGACCGGAATTTTGGAGCGAAGCTGCTGTGATCGTGGATCGCGCGCGATGAAGATCGTCATCTTCGGCGGCACCGGCTTTGTCGGCCTCAATGTTGCGGAGGCACTGCTCGCGCGCGGGCACGAGGTGACGCTGTATGATCGGGCACCGCTGCCGCCGACCACGCAGCGATCTCTTGCCGATTACGGAGCACGGCTCAGAACCGTGCAGGGGGACATCACGGACGCAGAGGCCATCGACGCTCTCATAGCAAAGGGCTGCGATGCGATCGTGCTGGGCGCCGCGGTCACCGCCGGTGACGACCTCGAACGGGCATCGCCGGCGCGCGTTCTCGAGATCAACGTCATGGCCCAGATTCCGGTCCTGCAAGCCGCGATCCGCCATGGCGTCCGCCGCGTCGTCAACCTGTCGTCGGCGTCGGCCTATGGCGCGGCGGGCCAGCGCGTTCCGGTTCTGGACGAGGAAACGCCCTGCGATCCCGTCTCGTTTTATGCCATCAGCAAGTTCACTTCGGAGCGCTCGGTAGCGCGCCATGCCGAACTGTTCGGCGGCGATTTTCTGAGCGTACGACTGAGCGCGGTGTTCGGTCCGTGGGAACGGGCAACGTCGGTGCGGGACACGCCGAGTCTCCAGTTTCAGATTCTCGCCGCGTTCGCACGTGGCGAACCGGCTCTTCTTCCTGCGCCAGGCATCAAGGACTGGACCTATGCTCCCGACGCTGCCGAGGCCGTCGCCGTGCTGATCGAAGCCGAACGGCCGCGCCATCGGCTCTACAACATCTCCAGCGGCGCGGCCTGGTCCGCGCTGCAATGGGGCGAAGCGTTTGCGGCCCTGCATCCCGGCTTGGAGTGTAGGCTCGCGGCTCCCGGAGAGAAGACCTTCATCAAGCTTCACGGCGGGGATCGGGCGCCGATGTCGGTCAAGCGGATGGCCGATGAGTTCGGCTGGCGCGCACGGTTCGGCTGCGCGGAATCGGCCGCTGCGATGGGCGCCTGGTGGATGCAGTACAAGGATGGGATCTGACATGCGGCTGCAAGGACGCACGGCCATCATCACCGGAGCGGGCTCGGGCATCGGCCGGGCCAGTGCCAAACTGTTCGCGGAGGAGGGCGCGCGCCTTGCTCTGGTCGATCGCGACGCCGCGGGGGTCGACGAGACGTTGCGCCTGGTGGGCGAGGGCACGACGCATATCGGCGATGTCGGCGACGCCAGCTTCGCCGAAACCGTTGTCGGCGACGTCGTGTCCCGGCACGGCCGGCTCGACATCCTGATGACCGCGGCCGGATTCTCCGTCGGCGGCACGGTGCTCACGACGAGCGTGGACGATTGGGATGCGGTGTTCCGCACCAATGTCGGCGGCACCTGGCTGTGGGCGCGGGCTGCGATCCCGCAGATGCAGCAGCAGAAGCGCGGCTCGATCATCACGCTGGCGTCGCAGCTTGCGATCGCCGGCGGCAAGGGCAACAGCGCCTACATCGCCGCCAAGGGCGCCATCGTCAGCCTGACGCGGACGATGGCGGTGGATTTCGCCACCGACGGCATTCGCGTCAATGCGATTGCGCCCGGTGCGATCGATACGCCGATGCTTCGCCGCAGCTTTGCCCGGCACAAGAATTCGGACGAGGTGCGCGAAGCCTCCCGCAACCGGCATGCCATGAAGCGGTTCGGCGTGGCCGAGGAGATTGCGCAGACCGCCTTGCATCTGGCGAGCGATGCGTCCTCGTTCACCACCGGCACGGTGATGGTGGTCGACGGAGGCTGGCTTGCGGCATGAGTGATGCGCTGACACAGCTCGAAGCGGACATTCGCGCCGATCTCGCCAGGATCGCGCATCCCGGCGCCGCCTGGCTCGAACCGAAGACGGGCCCGGACGGCAAACCTGCGCTGGATGTGCTCATCGTCGGCGCCGGCCAGTCCGGCGTGGCGATCGGCTTCGGCCTGATGCGCTCGCGCGTCGGCAACATCCTGCTGCTCGACAAGGCCGAGGAGGGGATGGAGGGTCCGTGGCGGACCTATGCCCGCATGCCCACGTTGCGCAGCCCGAAGGATTATACGGGGCCCGACCTCGATATCCCGAGCCTGACCTATCAGTCCTGGCATGAAGCTCGCTTTGGCGAGGCGAGCTGGCAGCAGCTCGGCCTGATCCTGCGAGAGCATTGGGCGGAGTATCTGCTCTGGCTGCGGCGGACGATCGGCTTGCCGGTGCGCAACGGCTGCGAACTTCAGGAGATTGCGCCCGCGGCTGACGGCCTGCTCGCCGCGCGCGTGAAGCGGGCCGACGCGATCGAGGTGCTGTATGCGCGCAAGATCGTGCTGGCGACCGGGCAGGAGGGCATGGGCGGCTGGATGATCCCTGAGCAATTGCGGGATCTGCCGGCAGGCTCGGTCGCAACTGTGGCTGACGAGATCGACTTTGAAAGCCTCCGCGGCAAGCGTGTTGCCGTGATCGGTGCCGGCGCATCCGCATTCGACAATGCCGCGACGGCGTTGGAGGCCGGGGCCGCCGAAGTGCACCTGTTGTGCCGCCGCGCGCAGATCCAGGTGATCCAGCCCTATCGCTGGCTGACGTTCCGCGGCTTCCTGCGCCATCTCAGCGATCTCGACGATGCCTGGCGCTGGCGCTTCATGCGCACCATTCTCGAAATGCGGGAAGGCTTTCCGCAAGCAACCTATGACCGCTGCGCGCGCCACACCAATTTCACGTTGCACGAGGGCGCGCCGCTCGAAGCCACGCGTCAGACCGCCGGTGGTGTTGAATTGCAGACGCCGCGTGGCGTCGTCACTGCGGATTTCGTCATCTGCGGCACCGGCATCGACATGAACTTTGCCGCGCGCGGCGAGCTCTCCAATTTCGCCGGCAACATCGCGACCTGGGCCGACTGCTACCAGCCGCCGGACAACGAGCGCAACGCGCGGCTCGGCCGCTTCCCTTATCTTGCCGACGATTACGCGTTCACCGAACGCGTGCCGGGCAAGACGCCGTGGATCTCCGACATCCATCTCTTCGCCATCGCCTCCACCATGAGCTTCGGCCCGTCAGGTTCATCGATCAACGCGATGACGACCGCCGTGCCAAAGCTGGTTCATGGCCTGACGCGCGGCCTGTTCCGCGCCGATGTTGCGCGGCACTGGGCCACGCTCAACGCCTACGACGTGCCGCAGGCCGTGGTTACGCGGCCGGCGCGAACAATGGAGGAGCGGCGATGATCATCCATGCGCCGCCGCGACCAAGGATCCGCATGGGCGCCCCATGAGACTGGCGCGCAACTTGCTTCTTTCTTGGCCTGCCTTGCTGGCGTTGTTGTCGAAATCTAGGGAAAAACCGATGCGTTTTGTGTCTTTCAGGCCGGCATCCTCCATGCTCGCCACCGTCGCGCTTCTGCTTATCGCGAACGCCCCTTCGCAAGCCCAAACCCGGGCCGAGACATTGCGCTATGTCACCGGCGCATCCGTCAACACGCTCGATCCCAACATTCCCGGCTCGACGCGCGAATCCTTCGCGCTGAGCATGAGCACCTATGACCGGCTGGTGGCATTCGGCCGCAAGCAGCTCAATGGCAAATGGGTGTTCGATCTCGACAAGATTACCGGCGAGCTCGCCGAATCCTACGATGTCAGTCCCGACGGGTTGAAGCTCACCTTCCACCTGCGCAAGGACGCCAAATTCCAGGACGGCTCGCCGGTCACGGCCGAAGACGTGAAATGGTCGCTCGATCGCTGCGTCACCGCACCGATTCTCGGCAAGGCGCAGTTGCTCACGGGCTCCCTGACCTCCGCGGATCAGTTCAAGGTGATTGATCCTCTCACGATCGAGGTGACGTTGCCCAAGCCCGACAAGCTCGCGCTGCCGAACCTCGCCACCGTCTATCCCATGATCATCAATTCGAAGCTGGCAAAGCAGCACGCCACCGCGGATGATCCCTGGGCCACCGCCTGGCTCAAGGAGAACACCGCAGGCAGTGGCGCCTATGTGCTCGAGAGCTTCAAGCCGGGTGAGCAGGCCATCATCAAGCGCAACGAGGCTTGGAACCGCGGCTCGCCCGACAAGCCGGCCTTCTTCAAGCGCGTCATCATTCAGTCGGTGCCTGAGCCGGCAACGCGCGCCAATCTGGTCGAGCGCGGCGATGCCGACCTCGTGGTCGATCTCCAGGCCAGCGACGTGCAGTCGCTGGAGGCCAAGGGCAAGCTCAAGGTGATCTCGACGCCGCAGTACAATTCGATCACCTTCGTCTCGATGAACAACCAGATCCCGCCTTTCGACAACGTCAACGTCCGCCGCGCGATCGCCTTTGCGCTGCCCTATGACGACATGTTCAAGGCCGCTCTGTTTGGTCGCGGCGCGCCGCTGTTCGGCGCGAGCTGGCCGGACGGCAAGCCGCTGAACGGCATCTATCCGTTCCAGCAGCCGGTGAAGCTCGATCTCGACAAGGCCAGGGAATATCTCAAGGCCGCCGGGCTCCCCGAAGGCTTCTCGACCACCTTCAGCTTCAACGTCGGTCAGGCCTCGACCGCTGAACCGATGGCCGCCTTGGTGAAAGAGTCGCTCGGCAAGATCGGCATCAAGGTCGACATCCAGAAACTGCCGGATGCGCAGATGTCGACGCAGATCAACGAGAAGAAGCTGCCCTTCTTCACCGAAGGCATCGTCGCCTGGCTGCCGTCCACCGACTATTTCTACCGCAACTTCTACACCGGCAACCAGCGCTGGAATTACAGCTCGATCAACAACCCTGACCTTGTCGCGATCGCGCAGGAGGCCCGCTTCGAGCCGGATAAGGCGAAATATGAGGAAGCCGGCCGCAAGCTCAACGCGATGCATGCCGACCTGATGCCGCAAATCATGCTGTGGCAGCCGAACCAGGATGCGGTGATGGCGTCGTCGATCGAGGGTTACACCTACGAGTTCCACCGCCAGGTCGACTATCGCGACGTCAGCCGCAAGTGATAGCCTCAGCCGAAGGGAGGCTCTGGAAGGTGAGGACCGGTCTTGGCGCAACGATGGTGCGGGCGGCCAGGCGGCTGTTGTCGTCGCTGCCGGCGCTGTTCGGCGTGCTGGTCTTCACCTTTCTCCTGATGCGGGTCCTGCCCGGCGACCCCGCGGTGTTCTTCGCCTCCGGGCCCAACGCCGGCAAGGAGGAGATCGAGCAGATCCGCAAGCAGATGGGGCTCGACAGATCGGTGCCGGAACAGCTCGTGTTCTATCTGTCCGACATCGGTCACGGCAATCTTGGCCGCTCGATGATGACCGGGCAGCCCGTGCTCAAGGATCTGCGCGAGCGGCTGCCCGCCTCGCTGGAACTCACCTTCACGGCGCTGTTGATCGCGCTGATTGCGGCGGTGCCGCTCGGCGTGGTCGCGGCCCTGCGACCGGGATCGGTCGTCGATCACGGCGTGCGGCTGTTCTGCGCGCTCGGCGTCTGTGTGCCGACCTTCGTGTCGGGCCTGCTGCTGATCTATGTATTCTACTATCTGCTCGGACTTGCACCCGATCCGACCGGGCGGATCGACGTCTTCACCACGCTGCCGCCGCAACGCACCGGTTTTCTCTCGATCGATTTCCTGCTCGCCGGCGATATCGAAGGCTGGTGGACAGCCTGCCGGCAGCTAATCCTGCCGGCGGTGAGCATGGCGCTGTTCGTAATCGCACCGCTGGCGCGGATCACGCGGGCTTCGATGCTGGTCTCGCTCGGCAGTGACTTCGTGCGCACCGCGCGCTCGGTTGGATTGTCCTGGCACAAGGTCGTCGTCACCTATGCGCTGCGGAACGCCATCCTTCCCGTCATCACCATCGCCGGCATCGTGTTCTCGACCATGCTGGGTGCCAACGTGCTGGTGGAGAAGGTGTTCTCCTGGCCGGGCGTCGCGTCCTACGCGCTCGATGCGCTGCTGTCCTCCGACTATGCGCCGGTGCAGGGCTTCGTGCTGCTGATGGCCAGCCTGTTCGTGCTGGTCAATCTGGTCGTGGACATCTGCTACGGCATCGCCGATCCCAGGGTGTCGATCGGATGACCAGCGCAACCCTTCGCCATTCGGTCTGGATCCTGCGCGGCAATCCGCTGACCGCGGTCGCTGCGGCCGGTGTGCTGCTCTTCGTCCTGGTCGCGATCTTCGGGCCGTGGATCGTGCCGTACGACCCCGTGGCCTCGAATGTCTCGGAGGCCTTGCAGCCGCCGAGCGCGGCGCACATCGCCGGCACGGATCAACTCGGGCGCGACGTGTTCAGCCGTCTCATCATCGCCGCGCGTCTCGATCTTGCCATCGCGGTCTCGGCCGTCGGCATCTCCTTCGCGATCGGTGCCGTGGTCGGCGCGTTCTGTGGCTATGCCGGTGGCCGGCTCGATCGCGGCGTGGGCCGCTTCGTCGACGTGATGATGGCCTTTCCGCTGTTCGTACTCGCGATGGCGATGGTCGCGGCGCTCGGCAACCGGATCGAGAACATCGTGATCGCGACCGCGATCATCAATCTTCCCTTCTACATCCGCTTCGCGCGAGCCGAGGTCAATGTCCGCCGCAATGTCGGCTGGGTAGAGGCGGCGCGCGCCTGCGGCGAGAGCCATTTCTCGGTGGTGCTGCGCTTCCTGCTGCCGAATATCCTGCCGGCGATGGCCGTGCAGATTTCGCTCAACCTCGGCTGGGCCATCCTGAACGCCGCGGGCCTGTCCTTCATCGGGCTGGGCGTCAAGCCGCCGACGCCGGAATGGGGCATCATGGTCGCGGAAGGCGCGCGCTTCATTTCGACGGGACGGTGGTGGCTGGTCGCCTTTCCGGGTTTGGCGCTGATGATGGCCGTGCTGTGCTTCAATCTCCTCGGGGACGGGATGCGGGACATTCTCGATCCCCGCATGCGCACATGAGCGAGGCACTGCTCAGGATCGACGACCTCCACGTGGCGTTCTCGACGCGGCGCGGCATGGTCGAGGCCGTGCGCGGCGTGACGCTCACGGTCGAAAAGGGCGAGATGCTCGGCCTCGTCGGCGAGAGCGGCTCGGGCAAGTCGGTAACCGGCTTTGCGACGACGCGGCTGCTCGACGCGGCGGGCCGCGTCACCGGCGGCAAGATCCTGTTTCGCGGACAGGACGTGACCAAGCTTGGGGGAGACGACCTGCGTCAGCTCCAGGGCGCCGCGATGTCGATGATCTTCCAGAACCCGCGCGCCGCGCTCAATCCCATCCGGGCCATCGGCTTGCAGATCGCGGACGCGATCCTCACCCACAAGCGTATCTCGAAGGAGGCCGCGCGGGGCGAAGCGCTGGAGCTGCTGCGCGCCGTTCAGATCCGCGAGCCCGAGGCGCGGATGAACGCCTATCCGCACGAGCTGTCCGGCGGCATGT
Organism: Bradyrhizobium sp. SZCCT0148; assembly: GCF_018129985.1. Lineage (GTDB taxonomy): Bacteria > Pseudomonadota > Alphaproteobacteria > Rhizobiales > Xanthobacteraceae > Bradyrhizobium > Bradyrhizobium japonicum_H. The sequence continues at coordinate 76,184 of NZ_JAFCKT010000004.1, read as the reverse complement.
GCCAGCGCGTCATGATCGCGATCGCGATTTCCTGCAATCCGTCGCTGCTGATCGCGGATGAGCCTACCACCGGCCTGGACGTCACCACCCAGAAGGTGGTGATGGATCTGCTCGCGGACATCGCCGCCGCGCGCGGCATGGCGACGATCCTGATCACGCACGATCTCGGGCTCGCGGCGCGCTATTGCCGCCGCATCGCCGTGATGGAGCGCGGCCGTATCGTCGAGGAAGCGAGTCCCAGGACGCTCTTCAGCACGCCGCAGCATGCCTACACCAGGCGGCTGGTTGCGGCATCGCCGACGTCGACGTCGCGGATCGAAGACCTCGTCACCGAAGAGGAAAGGGAAGGCTACGCGGCAATGCTCGGCAAGCCGAGGCAGGAGCCCGCGTACGGAACGCCGCCGCTGCTCGAGGTGCGCAAGCTCGCCAAGCGCTTCGACGAGGGCTCGGCGGCGGTCGCGGATTTCTCGATGACCATGGCCGGCGGCGAGAGCGTCGGTCTGGTCGGCGAATCCGGCTCCGGCAAGAGCACGACGTCGCGGATGATCTGCCGGCTGATCGATCCCAGTGAAGGCGATATCGTGTTCGACGGGCAGTCGATCGGCCATATCGCGTCGCGCGACTTCCACCGCTCGCCATTGCGCAAAGACATCCAGATGGTCTTCCAGGACCCCAATGAAAGCCTCAATCCGCGCTTCACGGCGTTCGATTGTATTGCCCATCCCCTGATGCGACTCGACGGCATGCGTTCGGGCGATGCGCTGCGCGCACGGGTCGAGGAATGCGCCGTGCGGGTTGGGCTGCCGCTGGATCTGCTGCCGCGCTTCCCGCACCAGCTCTCCGGGGGACAGAAGGCGCGCGTCGGCATCGCCCGCGCCATCGCCTGCCGGCCCCGGCTGCTGGTGCTGGACGAGCCCACCGCCGCACTCGATGTCTCGGTCCAGGCCGTGGTGTTGCAGCTGCTCGATCGCCTCAGGCGAGAGAACGACATCGCGCTGCTGTTCGTCAGCCACGATCTCAACGTGGTGCGCATGCTCTGCGACCGCACCATCGTGCTGCGCAATGGTGGCATCGTCGAGCAGGGCGAGAGCCGGGCGCTGTTCGACAATCCGAAGACCGACTACACGCGCAAACTGGTCGAGGCCATCCCTCATATCGAGACGGGCAAGATGCTCGCGGCCGCCCTTTGAGGTCTCAACCGGCCCAAAAAGCGATGAGATCCCGCTGGCGAAGGTTCGGTTACTGGCATACCATTTGCACGCTAATGGGCTTCGGTTTCACCTGCCATTGGCCAATAATTGGCCGGCATCACGGCACGACGGGGAGGATTTCATGGATCGCAGGACCGTATTGAAGGGACTGGCTGGCGCGGGCGGTCTGGCATTGACGGGTCTGTCGGCCCCGGCCATCGCACAAGGCGCATCGGCCCGCACCCTGCGCTTCGTGCCGCAGGCCAATCTCGCCAATTTCGATCCGATCTGGGGCACGCAATATGTCGTGCGCAATGCGGCGGCGCTGGTTTGGGACACGCTCTACGGCATCGACGCGCAGCTTCAGCCGCAGCGTCAAATGGTGGAGTCCGAGGAGACGACGGACGACGGCAAGACCTGGACGTTCAAGCTCCGCCCCGGCCTCAAGTTTCATGATGGCGAGCCGGTGCTCGCCAAGGACGTCGTTGCGAGCCTGTCGCGCTGGGCCGCGCGCGATCCGATGGGCCTGATGATCATCGCGATCCAGCAGGAGCTGACCGCCGTCGACGACCGCACCTTCAAATGGACCTTGAAGCAGCCCTTCCCGAAGATGCTCTACGCACTGGCCAAGAACAATGCGCCGTGCTCCTTCATCATGCCCGAGCGCATCGCCAAGACCGATCCGTTCAAGCAGATCAACGAATATGTCGGCTCCGGTCCGATGAAGTTCGCCAAGGGTGAATGGGTCCCGGGCGCCAAGGCCGTGTTCGAGAAATTCGCCGACTACGTTCCCCGGCAGGAGAAGTCGTCCTGGCTTGCCGGCGGCAAGCAGATGCTCATCGATCGCGTGGAGTGGATCGTGATGCCGGACCCCGCGACCGCCGCCGCCGCATTGCAGAACGGCGAGGTCGACTGGTGGGAGAACCCGATCGCCGATCTCGTGCCAGTGCTGAAGAAAAACAAGAACATCAGCGTCGACATCGGCGATCCGCTCGGCAATATCGGCTCGTTCCGCATGAACCACCTGTTCGCGCCGTTCAACGACGTGCGGGCGCGGCGCGCGGTGCTGATGGCGCTCAACCAGGAAGACTACATGCGCGCGATCGTCGGTGACGATAACGCGCTGTGGAAGCCGCTGCCCGGCTTCTTCACGCCGGACACGCCTGTCTACAACGAACTGGGCGGTGAAATCCTGAAGGGCAAGCGCGATTTCGATGCCGCCAAGAAGCTGCTCGCCGAGAGCGGCTATTCAGGCCAGCCGGTCACGTGCCTGGTCGCGCAGGATCAGCCGATCACGAAGGCGCAGGGTGACGTCACCGCGGACCTCTTGAAGCGGCTCGGCATGAATGTCGACTTCGTTGCCACCGATTGGGGCACGGTGGGCTCTCGCCGGGCGCAGAAGACACCGCCCGGGCAAGGCGGCTGGAACATGTTCCACAGCTGGCATGCCGGCGCCGATTGCATCACGCCTGCGGCCTACACTGCCATTCGCGCCAATGGCGACAAGGCCTGGTTTGGCTGGCCCAACAGCCCGAACACCGAGAAGGAGATCGCCGGCTGGTTCGACGCCAAGAGTGTCGAGGAGGAAAAGGCGGCGATCGGGCGGGTCAACAAGGCGGCGCTCGAGGATGTCGTCTACGCGCCGACCGGCTTCTTCCTGACTTACACGGCCTGGCGCAAGAACGTCTCCGGCATCGCCAAGGGGCCGTTGCCGTTCTTCTGGGGCGTGTCGAAATCCGCATGATCGACTGAAGCCAGATGCTCTCTTACATCCTCCGTCGCATCGCCGCGACCTTGCCAGTCATGGCAATCGTCGCGCTGTTCGTGTTCAGCCTGCTTTACATCGCGCCGGGTGATCCCGCCGTGGTGATCGCGGGCGACCAGGCGAGCCCGGAGGATGTGGAGCGCATCCGCCAGAGCCTCGGTCTCGATCGTCCGTTCCTGATCCAGTTCGGCAGCTGGGTCTGGCGCATCCTGCATGGCGATCTCGGCACCTCGATCTTCACCAACCTGCCGGTCTCGGCGCTGATCGGACAGCGCCTCGGACCGACGCTGTCGCTGATGACCGTCACGCTGCTGCTGACGATCGTGGTCGCGGTGCCGCTCGGCGTCGTGGCGGCGTGGAAAGCCGGCAGCCTGATCGACCGCGTCATCATGGGCTTTGCCGTGTTCGGCTTCTCGCTGCCCGTCTTCGTGGTCGGCTACATGCTCGCCTATATCTTCGCGCTCGAACTGGAATGGCTTCCGGTGCAGGGCTACACGCCACTGGCCCAGGGCTTCTGGCCCTGGTTGGAGAACTTGATTCTTCCGGCGGTCGCGCTCGGCTGCGTCTATATCGCGCTGATCGCGCGCATCACCCGCGCCACCATGCTCGAAGTGCTGCAGCAGGACTATATCCGCACCGCGCGGGCCAAGGGCCTCGGGCAGGGCGGCATCCTGTTTGTTCACGCGCTGAAGAATGCCGCGGTGCCGATCGTCACCGTGATCGGGATCGGCATCGCGCTCCTGATCGGCGGCGCGGTCGTCACCGAAAGCGTGTTTGCGATTCCTGGCCTCGGCCGGCTCACGATCGATGCGATCCTGCGCCGCGACTACCCTGTCATTCAGGGGATCGTGCTGCTGTTCAGCTTCGTCTACGTCCTCGTCAATCTGATGATCGACGTCGTCTATACGCTCGTTGACCCGAGGATCCGCTATTGACCGACACCACCGTCAATCCGCAATCGCTTCCGGCCGGATTCGTCCTCGCGCCGCAACTGCCGGAGATCCTTCGGCCGGTCAAGATCCGGCGCGGCTTCATCGGCTTCCTGCGCGGTCATCCGACGGTCGCCATCGGCGGCGCGCTGCTGCTCACGCTGGTCCTGATCGCGATCTTCGCACCCTATCTCGGAACGGTCGATCCGACGGCGCTCGCGCCGTCCAAACGCACGCGCGCGCCTTCGGCAGACTACTGGTTCGGCTCCGACGTGCTCGGCCGCGACGTCTATTCCCGCGTGCTGTATGGCGCGCGGGTCTCGCTCACGGTCGGACTGTCGGTCGCGATCTTCGCATCCGCGGCCGGCCTTGCCATCGGCATGGTCTCCGGCTTCGTCCGCTGGGCCGACGGCATCCTGATGCGCTTCATGGACGGCTTGATGTCGATCCCGCCGATCCTGCTGGCGATCGCGCTGATGGCGCTGACGCGCGGCAGCGTCGGCAACGTCATCCTGGCGATCACCGTTGCCGAGATCCCGCGCGTCTCGCGCCTCGTCCGCAGCGTCGTGCTGTCATTGCGCGAGCAGCCTTATGTGGATGCCGCGGTGGCCTGCGGCACGCGCACGCCGATGATCATTCTCCGCCACATCCTGCCCAACACGGTGGCGCCGATGCTGGTGCAGGCGACCTACATCTGCGCCAGCGCCATGATCACCGAGGCGATCCTGTCCTTCATCGGCGCGGGCACGCCGCCCACCATTCCGTCCTGGGGCAATATCATGGCCGAGGGCCGCGCGCTGTGGCAGGTCAAGCCCTACATCGTGTTCTTTCCGGCGGCGTTCCTGTCCGTCACCGTGCTAGCGGTGAATCTGCTCGGCGACGGCCTTCGCGATGCGCTCGATCCGCGCATGGCCAAGAGCCTCTGATGGTGCGGGGCTGATCACGATGGCATTGCTCGAAGTCGATAATCTGCAGACCCATTTCCGTACCCCCAGCGGCATCAATCGCGCGGTGGACGGGGTGTCGTTCCATGTCAACGAGGGCGAGACGCTGGCGATCGTCGGCGAATCCGGCTGCGGCAAGTCGGTGACCTCGATGTCGTTGATGCGGCTGATCCCGGAGCCGCCGGGCAGGATCGCAGGCGCGATCCGCTTTGCCGGCAGGGACTTGCTGCAACTCTCCGATCGCGAGATGCGCGCGATCCGCGGCAACGACATCTCGATGATCTTCCAGGAGCCGATGACGAGCCTCAATCCGGTGCTCACCGTCGGCCGCCAGATCCGCGAAACGCTGATGATCCATCAGGGTCTGGACAAGGCGGCGGCGGAGGCGCACGCAGTCGAAATGCTGACATTGGTCGGCATTCCCGAACCGGGGCGCCGGGTGCGCGAATATCCGCACCAGCTCTCCGGCGGCATGCGCCAGCGCGTGATGATCGCGATTGCGCTCGCCTGCAATCCCAAGCTTCTCATTGCCGACGAGCCGACCACAGCGCTCGACGTGACGATCCAGGCGCAGATCCTGAAGCTGATGCTGGACCTCAAGAGCCGGGTCGGTGCGGCCATCATCCTGATCACCCACGACCTCGGCGTCGTCGCCGAGATCGCCGAGCGCGTCATGGTGATGTATGCGGGCCGCAAGGTCGAGGAGGCGCCGGTCGCCGAGCTGTTCCGCTCGCCGCGCCATCCCTATACGCAAGGCCTTCTCGGCGCCGTGCCAAGGCTCGGTTCGTCGCTGACTGGCACCGCGCAGCGTCTGGCCGAAATTCCCGGACAGGTACCCGATCTGCGCAAGCCGATTATCGGCTGCGTCTTCGCCGGCCGCTGCGCGCTCGCGACCGATCTGTGCCGCCAATATGCGCCGGGCCTTGAAGAGAAAGCAGCTCGCCACGTCGCCGCCTGCCACTACTCCGCCAAGGGGGCCATCGCGGCATGAGTCCACCGTTGCTCCAGGTCAACGACCTCAAGAAGCATTTTCCAGTCAACAAGGGTTTCTTCGGCCGTAAGTCCGAATGGGTTTATGCGGTCGACGGCGTCTCGTTCGAGATTGCGCGCGGCGAAACGTTGTCGCTGGTCGGCGAATCCGGCTGCGGCAAGTCGACGGTCGGCCGCGCCATTTTGCGGCTGTTCGACATCACCTCAGGGCAGGTCATCCTCGACGGTCAGCGCATCGACGATGCTGCGCCGAGCACGATGCGCCAGATGCGACGCCGCGTGCAGGTCGTGTTCCAGGACCCGTTCTCCAGCCTCAATCCGCGCATGCGCGTGCGCGACATCCTGGGCGAGCCGATCCGGAATTTCGGCCTCGCCAAATCGGCGGAGGACCTCGAGGTGCGCGTCACCTCCCTGATGGACACCGTGCGCCTGCCGCGCGAGGCGCTGAACCGCAGGCCGCACGAGTTCTCCGGTGGCCAGCGCCAGCGCATCGGCATTGCCCGCGCGCTCGCGGCCGAACCCGAGCTGATCGTGTGCGACGAGGCCGTCTCGGCGCTCGACGTCTCGGTCAAGGCGCAGATCGTCAATTTGCTGCAGGATCTCCAGAGCGAGTTCGGCCTCGCGTTGCTGTTCATCAGCCATGACCTCGCGATCGTCGAGCACATGACCCACCGTGTCGCGGTGATGTATCTCGGCAAGATCGTCGAGGTGGCGCCGCGCCGCGAGATCTTTGCCGCGCCAAGGCATCCCTACACCAAGGCGCTGCTCTCGGCGGTCCCGCTGCCCGAGCCCGGCGCCCAGCGTAATCCAATCATCCTGAAGGGCGACGTGCCGAGCCCGATCAACCCGCCAAAGGGCTGCCGCTTCCACACCCGCTGCCCGCTCGTATTCGATCGCTGCCGGGCTGAAGAACCGGTGCTTCGCACCACCGGACCCGAGCAGTGGGTGGCCTGTCATCTCGAGGACGGCGCTGCGGCGATGAACAGCTGAGGCGCGAGATTTCGTCGGAAATTCGCCAGCAAAATCAACCCCATTCTACTGTGCATGGGGTTGTTTTCGCATTTTTGGGTGGGGCCTGCCTCAGCCCTGTCGGCGCAGGAAGCCCGTGATCGTGACCTTTTCCCAGATGCCGGCGGACGCAAAGGGGTCGGCGCGGTTGAAGGCTTCGACCTCGCTGCGGCCGGGCGCCTCGATCAGGAACAGGCTGCCGATCATCGTTTGACCATCGTCGGAGACGAGCGGGCCCGACATCACGATCTTGACGCCGAAGCGCGACGTGTCGCTCAGGAAAGCCTTGTGGGCATCGTAATTGGCGAGCCGGGTCGGCAATGCGCCGGCGCGGTCGACGGCGTGAATGGCGAACAGCATGGTGTCTCCGTTGCTTCGGCTTCGGTTGTTGGGACGGCCGCCGTGGCGACCGTCCGGACGCGATGGGGTGGACTTACTTGGCGCCGAGCTTGCCGGCTTCCTCGAAGGTCGGGCAAGTCCGCTGCTCCAGCGGCACGTCGAACGGCTGGTAATTGTCCTTGGTGATGACCGTCGGCTTCAGCACGATCTCGGCGATGACAGGCTGGTTGCGAAGGCTACGGATCGCCATCATGGTGCCGAGGCAGCCTTGCGCAAATCCGTTGTAGTCGCCACTCGCGAGCAGCTTGCCGGACTTGATCGCGTCGATCGCCTCCTTGGTGCCATTGATGCCGATCACCTGGGCCTTGCGGTTGGCACCGTCCAGCGCCTCGATCGCGCCGACCGCCATGGCGTCGTTGGCCGCGAGTACGCCGTCGATCTGGGAGTTCGACTGCATCAGGTTCTCCATGACCTGGAGCGCCTGCAGCCGCTGATAGTTGCCGGGCTGGGAGGCCAAGAGCTTGGCGCCCGGCGCTTCCTTCAGCGCGTCGTTGAACCCGCGAACGCGGTCGACATTCGTCAGCGAGCCCTTGACGCCCTCGATGATGACGATGTTGCCCTTGCCGCCGAGCGTCTTCAGGAGAAAGCGCGCGGTCTCGAGTCCCAGGCTGTAATCGTCGGCGCCGACGAAGGAGAGGAACTTGCCGCCGGCGGAGCGGTCGGTGATGTTGACGACGGGGATCTTGGCTTCGTTGATCTTCTCGACGCCCGGCACCATCGCCTTGTAGTCGACTGGCGTGAACACGATCGCGCTCGGCTTCTTCACCACCACGTCCTCGATCTGGCTCAGTTGCTCGGGGATCGAATCTGGCTTGGTCGGGATGTATTGCAGCGTCTTGGCGTTCAGCGTCTTCGCCATGTTGTCGGCGCCGACCCGCACCGTCTGGAAGAACGGGTTGGTCTGGTTCTTGGTGAAGACGGCGATGGTTTCGCCGTCCGCCCGCGCTTGCGTCGTGAATGCCGCGGCCATCAGAAGCGGCAGCGTCAGGTAACCCAGTGTATGTTTCATGTTGCCTCCATCCCTCGTTTTGCTTGTTGGTAGTCCAGGAAATTATTGCGCGCGGCGGCGGGTCTTCATGTCGAGCCAGACCGCGAGAATGACGATGACGCCTGTCACCAGCGGCTGCCAGTTGGCGCTGACCGAGAGCAAATTCATGCCGTTCAGCACCAGCGTCAGGATCAGCGCGCCGATGAAGGTGCCGAACACGGTGCCGACGCCGCCGAACAGCGAGGTGCCGCCGATCAGCACGGCCGCGATCGCGGGCAGCGTCAGGCTTTCGCCGATGTCGGCCTCGGCCGAATTGAGCCGCGACAGGAAGATGATCGAAGCGAGTCCCGCCATGGTGCCGGAGACCGCGTAGACCAGCAGCAGGCGGCGCGCGACAGGGATGCCGGAGAGCCGGGCCGCGACCGGATTGGCGCCGATCGCGTAGATCTCCTGGCCCCAGATCGTCCGCTGCGCGAAGAACGTCCCGATCCCGAGGAACACCAGCAGCAGATAGACCGGGATCGGCAGGCCGAACAGATAGCCGCTGCCGATCTGGCGGAAGCCGGCGGGGAAGCCGTGAAGCGTTTCGCCCGCCATGTACCAGTAGGTGAGGCCGTTCAGCACCCAGAGCATGCCGTAGGTGGCGATGAAGGAGGGGATGCGAAGCGCGGTGACCATGATGCCGTTGAGCAGGCCGACGAGGCCGCCGCAGGCAAGCCCGGTGAGGATGCCGAGTGCGGGCGAGCCGGTCTTGTGGATCACGGTGCCGGCAATGCAGGCCGACAGCGCGACATTGGCCCCGACGGAGAGATCCAGCCCGGCGGTCAGCACCACCAGCGTCAGGCCGGACGCGATGAAGAAGGTCAGGCTCGCCTGCCTCAGCACGTTGAGGATGTTGCCGAGGCTCAGAAAGGAATCGCTGAGCACGGCGAGCACCGCGCAGATCAGGAGGGCCGCGAGCAGGCGGTAGAACACCTGGATCGCGTCCTGCGACAGGAACGAGCGGGACGGCATCATGGCGTCTTTTGTGATGTCGGTCATGCCCGGCTCCTGAGACCATCGAGGAACAGCGCGACGATGACGAGCACGCCGACGCTGGCGACCTGCACCGAGGACGGCAGTGAGATCAGGTTCAACCCGTTGCGGAGCACACCGACCGAGAGCACGCCGAGCAGGGTGCCGAGCAGCCAGCCATTGCCGCGCTCGAACGAGGTGCCGCCGACCGCGACGGCCGCAATCGCATCGAATTCGAGGCCGAGGCCGGCGGTAGGATGGCCGGAATTCATGCGCGCCGTCATCAACAGCCCGGCGATGCCGGCCATGGCGCCGCCGAGCGCATAGACCGCAATCAGCAGCCTGTTCGGCGACAGGCCGGCATAGCGCAGCGCCTCGCGATTGCCCCCGAGCGCGAAGATGTAGGTGCCGAAGCGGGTGTGATAGAGCAGGCCGTGGAACGCCGCATAGGTCACGAGCGCCATCACGATCGGCACGGGCACGCCGAGCAGTGTCGCCGAATAGATGTCGCGCACGCTGTGGGGAATGCCGACCACGCTCTGGCCGTCGCTGACGATCAGAGACAGCCCTTGCGCCATGCCGAGCGTGCCGAGCGTCGCGACGAAAGGTGGAATGCCGAGGATGGCGACCAGCCAGCCGTTGGCAAGGCCGAAGGCGACGCCCACCAGCAGCCCGGCGCCGAGGCCCAGCAGCATCGAATGGGTTGCGAGAGAGACGAGCGCAACACAGAGCGAGGTCAGCGTCAGCACTGCGCCCATCGAGAGGTCCAGACCCTCGGTCATGATGATCAAGGTCATCGGCAGCGCGAGCATGGTCAGGATGGTCGACTGCACTAGCACGTTGGAGAGATTGGCGACCGACAGAAAGCCGGGCGCGATCGCGCTGAACAGCGCGATCAGAAGCACGAGCACGATGGCAACGCCGGGAATGCGCTGCAGCGGGTTGGATTGAGAGACGATCGCGGCTTCACGCATGATGCATCCCCAGTCGCACGATGTTCTCCTCGGTCAGTTCGTTACGGGCGAGGTGCCCGGCGATGCGGCCCTCGCGCATCACGTAGGCGCGGTCGCAGACATGGCAGATCTCGATTTGCTCGGACGAAATCATCAGCGCCGCCGCGCCTTCCGCGACCAGGCGGTCGATCAGCGCAAAGATCTCGGACTTGGCGCCGATGTCGATGCCGCGCGTCGGCTCGTCGAAGATGAAGAGCTTCGAGCCGGCCGCCAGCCATTTGCCGATCACGACCTTCTGCTGGTTGCCGCCCGAGAGCAGACCGACGGTCTGACGCGCGCTGGGCGTTGCGATGCGCAATTGCCGGATCAGGGCGTCGGAAGTCCGTTGCGCGCCTCGAGAATCGAAAAGCCCGCTCGGAAACAGCTTTCGCAGCGCCGATACCACGAGATTGTCGCTGACCGAGCGCAGCAGCGCGAGACCCTCGCTCTTACGGCTTTCCGGGATCAGCGCGATGCCGCGGCGAGCGGCAAGATCAGGCTCGCCGGAAATGGCCTTGCCGTCGAAGATGATCTCGCCTGATGTGACGGGATCGGCGCCGAAGATGGCGCGCGCGACTTCGCTGCGGCCGGAGCCGACCAGGCCGCACAGGCCGACGATCTCGCCGCGGCGCACCTCGATGTTGATGTCCGAGATGCCGGTCGGCGCGCTCAGGCCCTTGACTTCCAACAGCAGCTCGCCGGGCTTGTCGGCAAAATTGCGCGGATAGGTCATGTCCACGTTGCGGCCGACCATCATGCGCACCAGCTGGTCCGGCGTGACATCGGCCGGCTTGACGCCGTCGATGCGGCGGCCGTCGCGCAGCACGGTGATGCGGTCGCCAAGCGCGAACACCTCGGCCATGCGGTGCGAGATGTAGACGATGGACACGCCGTCGCCCTTCAGCCGCGCGATCAGCGCGAACAGCAGCTCGGTCTCTCGGTCGGATAGCGCCGCGGTCGGCTCGTCCATCACGAGGATGCGCGCGTTCTGGCTGATCGCCTTGGCAATCTCGACCATCTGCTGCTGCGCGACGCCGAGCTTGTCGACGGTCGTGGATGGATCGATGTCGAAGCCGATCGTGTCGAGCACACGCTTCGCATCAGCCAGGATCTTGCGGCGGTCGATGGTGCCGGGGATGCGTCCCCCGGGCTCGCGGCCCAGGAAGATGTTCTGGGCGATATCGAGATGGGGAACCAGCGAGAATTCCTGGAAGATCACGGCAATGCCGAGCTTCTGCGCATCCGCGGTCGACGAGATCGCGACCTTGTCGCCCTTGTAATAGAATTCGCCGGCATCGGCGCGATAGGCGCCGCACAGCACCTTCATCAGACTCGACTTGCCGGCGCCGTTTTCACCCAGCAGCATGTGGACTTCACCGGGATAGACGGCAAAGGACACGTCATCCAGCGCCTTGACGCCGGGAAATTCCTTGCTGATGCCGCGCAATTCCAGCAGCGGCGTGGGCGTGGTGACCTCGACCGGAAGCGCGTCGCTCATGCCTTGGCTCCGCTCGCGAAGATCTTTCCAGGGTTCATCAACCCATCAGGATCGAGCGCGGTCTTGATGGATCGCATCACGTCGACGGCTTCGCCGAGTTCATCAGCGAGATACTCGATCTTGCCGAGGCCGATGCCGTGCTCGCCGGTGCAGGTGCCGTCCATGGCAATGGCGCGGGCGACCATGCGGGCCTGCAGCGCCTTGGCGCCTTCGCTCTCTTCAGGTTTTGCGGGATCGATCAGGATCAGCATGTGAAAGTTGCCATCGCCGACATGACCGACGATCGGCGCTGTGAAGCCATGCTCGTCCGCATCGCGCCGTGTCTCGGTCAGGCATTCCGCCAGTCGCGAGATCGGCACGCAGACATCGGTGATCACGGCGCGCGCGCCCGCCCGCAGGCCCAGTCCGGCATAGAGGGTGTTGTCGCGGGCGTGCCAGAGCCGGCTACGGTCCTCCGCTGCCTTCGCCCAGGCAAAGCCGTGGCCGCTGTGGTCGGCCGCGATCGCCTGCGCGGCTTCGGCCTGCTCGGCAACGGAGGACTCGGAGCCGTGGAACTCGAAGAACAAGGTGGGCGCTTCGCGATAGCCGAGCTTGGCGTAGGCATTGATGCCGCGCATCATGACGTCGTCGAGCAGCTCGATGCGCGCGACGGGGATCGCCGATTGGATCACCGAGATCGCGGTGTTGACGGCATCATGCAGCGTGTCGAAGCTGCAGACGGCGGCCGAGATCGCTTGCGGTACGGGATGCACTTTCAGGGTGATCTCGGTGATCACGCCAAGCGTTCCTTCCGCACCGACGAACAGGCGAGTGAGGTCATAGCCGGCGGCCGACTTCCGCGCACGCTTCGCAGTGCGGATGATACGGCCGTCGGCCAGCACCACCTCCAGCGCCATGACATTGTCCTTCATGGTGCCGTAGCGCACGGCCATGGTGCCGGAGGCCCGCGTCGAGGTCATGCCCCCGATCGAGGCGTCGGCACCGGGGTCGATCGGAAAGAAGAGCCCGGTGTTGCGCAGCTCGGCATTGAGCTGCTTGCGGGTGATGCCGGGCTGAACGACGACGTCCATGTCGCTGTCGTGCACCGTCAGCACCTTGTTCATGCGTGCGAAGTCGAAGCAGACGCCGCCGGCAATTGCGGCCGCGTTGCCTTCCAGCGAGGTTCCCGCACCGAACGGAACGATGGGCATACCCGAGCTCGCGCAGAGCTTGACGATCTGGGCGACCTCCTGCGTCGTTTCGGGGAAGACGACGATGTCGGGCGGCAAATTACGATAGTGCGATTCGCTCTGCCCATGCTGATCGAGCACGCCGCGCGCAACGCTCGCGCGCGGGCCGATCATGCCGGTGAGGCGATCGGCCAATATGCTCGTGCTGACCCGCGGTCCCATCCTTAGCTCCCGTCTGCTCCCTGTTGGCGGACTCTTGCCGGTCCGTCGCCGTCTGATCCTAAGCGGCTCTTGCGTTGCTCGCGACCTGCTTGAGGCCGAAATCATAGTTGAGATGGAAATATTCGGTGTCCACCATGCGACCATCCGGCGCACGGCCGGCCGGATGCCTGGCGAATTCGCGGATCAGGCTGTCCTTGACGCCGAACACCACGTCCGAGTCGAGATATTGGTCTCCTGCGACGAACACGTGGGTCACCAACTGCTCGAAGCCGGGCGCGGAGATCATGAAATGCACATGCGCCGGACGCCAGGGGTGGCGGCCCTGCGCCTCCAGCATCTCGCCGACCGGGCCGTCGTGTGGAACGGGGTAGGCGGCCGGCTTGATCGACCAGAAATGGAATTTGCCGTTGGCGTCGGTGTGGAAGCGCGCGCGCATGGCGAGATCGCCGATCTGGTCGAGCTGCTGCACGTCATAGTAGCCGTCATCGTCGGAGTGCCAGACATCCACGATGGCACCCACGAGCGGCTTGCCGTCGACCGCCGAGACCGAGCCGGTGACCAGCATGGGATCGCCCTCCATCGGGCCCGAAATATCCGCGCCGTTGTCCTTCTCAGGAGCAGCCTGGACGAAGAACGGGCCAAGCACCGTGGTCTCGGTCGCGCCCTCCGGCACGGGATGGTTGATCGCATCGACCAGCATGGAGACGCCGAGCGTATCCGACAGCAGGATGAACTCCTGTCGCTTGTCGTCGCACATGTGCCCGGTGCGCGTCAGGAAGTCGATGCCGAACTCCCATTCCTTCTGGGTCGGGCGGATCTCGCGGACGAAGGCATGGAGGTGGCGCACCAACGCTTCGCTGATCTGCTTGATGCGCGGATCGCTGGCATCCTTGATCCGCTCCAGCACCGCGTCGGTGATCGTGGTCTCGTTGAAATTACGCATCTGTGCCTTCCGCCGATCAGAGTTTGGGCTCGCCGAGCCCGGACAGCCGTTCCAGGTGCTTGACCGTCGCGATGAAGTCTGCGTCGCCGTCGCCTTGCGCGACCAGGGAGCCGTAGGTCTCGCGCACCTGAGCGGCGAGCTGAAGCGGGACGCCGACGGCGTGGCCGGCGCCGAGGATGAGGTCGAGATCCTTGGCCATCTGCTTGCAGGAGAAAGTGGACTCGAAGTCGCGGTTGCGCAGAGGCGCGGTCTTGTACTTGACCATGGGCGAGGCCACCGCGCTGTCGTCGAGCACTTTCAGAATGTCCTGCCAGGCGATGCCGCCCTTGCGCGCCAGCGCCAGGCTCTCGGCCATCATCGCCGCCGACACCGCGATCATCAGATTGACCGAGAGCTTTGCGTAGCGTGCTTCCTCGGCCGGACCGAGATAGGTCTGCGCGCGGGTGAAGGCCGCAAACAGCGTCTTTGCGTTTTCGAAGGCGTCTTTCGGCCCCGAGACGAAGCAGGTCAAGGCGCCGGTATGCACGATGCTGGCGTTGCCGGAGACCGGCGAGCGCAGATAGGGAATGCCGCGCGCCTGCGCGGCGGCCGCAACCTCAGTGGACGCTTCGACGCTGACGGTGCTGGTCTCGATCAGAACGGTTCCTGGTGCCATGGCCGCCATGAGGCCGGTAGGGCCGAGCAGCGCGCCGCGCAACGCGATGTCGTCCGGCAGCGAGGTGATGACAGCGGCCTTGCCGCTCACGGCCTCAACTGGCGACGCCGCGATCAGAACGCCTTGCCCGCGTGCCTCGTTGATCCGCGCCGCGCTTTGGTCGAACGCGGTGACGGCGTAACCGGCCTTGGCGACGAGCACCGACATCGGCAAGCCCATCTTGCCGATCCCGATGAAAGCGATGTTCTTCGAAGTATCTGTCATTGTTGGTGTCCGTTGGCGCCCCTCAGGCGGCGCGTCCCTGTCGTTCGATGTCCTGCACCAGACGCCGGCCCGATTGCACCAGCAATTCCATCTTCGCCTCCAGTCCCTCGACCAGAAGTTGTCCGTTTCGCTTTTTCCAGAGGCCGCCGATCATCACGGCCTCGATATTGGCAAGGCTCGTCTGCATCACGACGGTCGCGACGGGGTCATGCACCGGGACGAGGTTGAGGTCGGAGGCATTGATAACGACGAGGTCGGCGAGCTTGCCCGGGGTCAGCGATCCGATCTGGTCCTCGCGGCCGAGCATGCGGGCGCCTTCCGTCGTGATCCAGCGCAGTGCTTCGCGAACGGGGATCGTGGTGGTCGCGGGAATGGTGCCGGTGGTCTTGCGCGCCTCCGCATTGTCGAACGCCCGCTGTGTCGCGAGCGCGACGCGCGCGACGGTCAGGAGGTCGCCGGCCAGCACGGACTCCAGATCAATGCCGATCGTCGGCCGCACTCCGCGCTTGAGCAGCCGCCCGGTGATCGGAAAGCCGTGACCTTGGATCATTTCGTTCTCCGGCGTGACCGAGAAGGACACGCCGAGATGGACCATGCGGTCGAGCAGATCGTCGGGCAGATCGTTGCCATGGACGATGTTGATGCCGGTGCCGACGAGCCCGGCCTCGATCAGCTTCTCCCAGCCACCCGGCGTCTTGGCCGGGCCGCCGCCCTGATGCATTGATGCGATCAAGTTCAGTTCGCGCGCCAGCCGGAAATCGTGCATGGCGACGTCGAGTGTCGAATAATGCGGGCCGAGAATTGCAAGGCCGAGCGTAACGAGACCGTCGCGGTCGGCGAGGGCACCCGCCAGCAGCCGTTCGATCTCGTGGCGCGGGTGCGGCACTTCCGAGAAATGGGGCTCGCCCGGCTTCGGCTCCGGCTTGGGCGAGCCGTGGAAAAAGGCGGCGCGGATGCCGCTCTCGATCAGGCCGCGCACCGCGGCGTCGGTGTGTTCCGGCGTCGGATTGTTGTGGCACCAATCGACCAGCGTGGTGGTGCCGCAATTGATCTGGTTCAGCGCGCCGACCAGCGTGGCAATATGGATGTCGTCGGGCCGGAACACGGTCGCGAGCCCTGCATGCATGCGGCGGAAATACTCCAGCAGCGTCCAGTTCGCGGCAAAGCCGCGCAGGCCGGTCTGCCAGGTGTGCATGTGCGCGTTGATCAGGCCGGGAATGACGATACGGCCTTTGCCGTCGACGATCTCCGTGTCGGCGGCGACGTCGATCGATGGACGCACATCGACGATGCGGCTGCCCTCAATCAGCACATCGCCGGTGCCGAGGTCACCGATCGCGTCATCCATGGTGATGACGGTGGCGGATTTGATCAGCGTACGCCGCATCGTTTCAGGCCGCCGCTTTGTTGAAGGCCGGGGGCTCGCCGGCCCAGGCGCGCGCGATCAGGTCGCGGATGGCGCCGCGCTCGAGCGGGCGCGGATTCCAGTAAGCGTTGGTGACGGCAAGATCAGCCGCCTTGTCGATGCCGCCCTCGGGCATGCCGATATCGCGCAGCGCCGTCTTCGCACCCAGCCGCTTCGCAAGCTCGAAAAGTCCCTGCGATGCATCGGCCGCGCCGATCGCACGGGAGATTCGCGCCATCGCGTCGGGCACCGCCGGCGCGTTGTAGGCCAGCGCGTGCGGCAGCACGATGGTGTGCGTCTCGGCGTGCGGCAGGTCAAAGGTTCCCCCGAGCGTGTGGCAGAGCTTGTGATGCAGCGCCATGCCGACGGTGCCGAGGCAGACACCGCACAGCCAGGCGCCATAGAGCGCTTCGGTGCGGGCCTCGCGGTCGTCGGTTTGGGCGGCAATGGCGGGCAGGGCGCGGGCGAGCGCGCGGATGCCTTCTTCCGCCATCAGCGACGTGACGGGATTGGAGTCGCGCGCATAAAGCGCTTCGACTGCGTGGGCGATGGCATTGATGCCCGATGTTGCGGCCAGACTTGCCGGCAACGTCAAGGTGAGGTCGACATCGTAGATCACCGTCTCGGGGAGGATCGCGGCATCGCGCACCGTGGTCTTCAGGCCGTTCTCGGTCTGGCCGACGATCGGCGTCATCTCCGAGCCGGCATAGGTGGTTGGGATACAGAGCTGGTTGATGCCGGTGCGCAAGGCGAGCGCCTTGCCGAGGCCAGTCGTCGAACCGCCGCCGAGCGAGACGACGCAGTCGGCCTCGCATGCTTTCATCGCCGCGAGCGCGCGCTCCGTGACATCGACCGGCGTGTGCATGGTGGCGTTGGCAAAGATGCCGGCATAGAGCGGGCCGAGCGCGGAACCGAGGCTCTTGCCCTGCGCTTCCTGCTGCGGCGTCGTCAGCACCAGCGCGCGCTTGCCGCCCAGCCGTTCCACCTCGGCCCTGGCAGAGCCAAGCGTTCCGCTGCCGAACACGACGCGGCAGGGCAGGTTTTCAAAGGTGAACGAACCGATCATGCGCCGGTCTCTTTGATGGGATAATCGACCTGGAAGCGTCCGATCCGCAAGTCGCCCAATGCTTCGCGGACGCGCAAATGCTCAGGATGAGTTGCGTAGGCCGAAAGCGCGGCCTGGTCGGCAAATTCGGAGAACAACACCACGTCGCAGGCATAATCGACCTCGCTGACGTCGACGCCGACTTCGATATGGGTGAGGCCGTCGATCCGGCCCTTCAGGCCCTCGAACAGGGTCTTGACCTTGGTTCGGGCAGCGGCACGCTCCTCAGGGGTCTCCCCGCGCAGCCGCCACATCACGATGTGCCTGATCGGGCCCGACATTTCCTGATTTCCTCGCCTACTGTCTTGCTTTGTTGCGGCCATTTTGACTTGCGAGATACGGAAATAAAGGTCAATAATCGCAAGTCTCTTTTCCAGAAAGTGGAAATATGGATCGGTTGCTGCAACTGGAGGTCTTCGCCAAGACGGCCGAGCTCGGCAGCCTGTCCAAGGCAGCCGAAGCCTTGAGGATGTCGAATGCGGCTGCGAGCCGCACCCTCAGCGCGCTCGAGGAGCGCCTCGCGGTCCGCCTGATCGAGCGCAACACCCGCCGGCTGTGGTTGACGGAAGCCGGGCAGGAACTTCTGAACCGCTGCGGCCCCGTGCTGAGCGAGTTGGCCGAAGCCGAGGACATCGTCAGCGATCGCGCGCTGTCACCGCAGGGTACGCTGCGCGTCACGAGTTCGCTGTCCTTTGCGGTGATCTATCTCGCGCCGATGCTGCCGGCTTTCCGCGCGCGCTATCCAAAGCTCAACATGCAGATCACGACTGCCAACCGCTACCCTGATTTCATCGAGGCCGGCATCGACGTTGCGATCCGCACGCGCGAGCAGGAGCCGGATTCGAACATCATCGTCCGCCGCATCGGCCAGATGCATCGCGTGCTCGCGGCCGCTCCGTCCTATCTGGAGAAGCATGGCCGTCCGGAGCACCCTGCCGATCTCGCCCGCCACAACATGCTGGTCTACAATCTCGCCAACGATCCCTATTCGCTGCGGCTGAGCCGGGGCAGCATGACGCAGACCGTCCGCATCACGCCGACGCTCGACAGCAACGACGGCCAGGTCATCCGAGGCGCAGCGCTGGCGGGTCTCGGCATCCTCATCCAGCCGCTCTACATCGTGCAGAGCGACATTGCGGCCGGCCGTCTCGTTCCGGTGCTGATGGACTGGGAGTTGCCGCTCCTCACCATGAATATCGCCTATCAGAACCGCGCGGGCCTGCCCGCCAAGATCAGGGTGTTTTCCGACTCCCTGGTCAGCCACATCCGCGAGCATTCGGAGCCGGGAATCTGGATCGACGCGGCGAAGTGAGCGGGAGAAGCTCAGGGGTATCGATTGCGGCGGACGAGCCAGACGGGCAGGGCCGCAGCTCAAAGCGCCGAACGCGGGCTCGGTTGCGCAGATGAAATCGCCGATGGAAATCTGCTCGCGATGGCGCGCATCTTGGGCTGCACGCGGGAGCCGTCGATCACCTCGAGCCGGCCGTAGCGGTTGAGGGTATGCAGCTTTCTGCCGGGCCATAGCGGTCCGGGCTTCAGCGTGTGGCGGACGATCTGCTTGAACGTCGTCGGCGACAATTCGACCACTTCCGCCAGCGCGAGCGCCGCGCCGTAGCCATCGTTACAGTCCTGCACCGGTCGCCATAGTTTGCCGTTCATGGTGATCAGATTCCCCGCCGGCCGCGTGCTGGCCCGGTCGATCAGCACCGGGTTGCTGGCATGGGGCACCCAGGGACCCAGGAGATGCTCGGCGTAATAGATCGCCAGCGAATCCGAATAACCGCCGGTCCCATCGCGCCAGGCGCCGAACAGATAATACAGGCCGTTGTGCCGCGTGATCGTCACGTCCGCAAGTTCGAGGCCCGACAGCAGCGTCGCATGCCGCTCCCATTTGTCCGGAAACTGAACGCATTTGTAGAGCGCGACGTCCCCATGGGTCGAACTCTCCGGGATCATCCACAACTCGCCGCCGTCTTCGATCAGAAAGGGATAGGAGAGGTGCCAAGGCTCGTCCAGCACGGGCACCACTTTTCCCATTGGGCCGGCGTTGTTGAACTCGATGGCGGAAATGATGCCTTTACCGATACGGTGATCGAGATCTTCGAAGAAGATGAAGGTGCGTCCCTGCCATGTAATGGGAAAGGGGTCGGCATAGAAGTGATTGCCGGGATCACCAAGGACGTTCCAGCGCGGCCCGGACAGGTCGCCGGTCTGCCAGACGCCTGCGCCGTCGTTGAAGCGCCAGCCGACATGCCAATGCGGGGCGTAGCAGCAGAGGCGATAGATTTCCTTGGCGATGGAGACAGCAAGGCCGCGCGTGACATAGGCTGAGGCTCGTCGGCCCGCGCCGTTCGCGATGGAACGCGCCAGCTGCGGCACAATGCGCGGCCGTCCCGACAGGATTGCCGCAACCATCGTGAGGGTTCGCGCCATGACGGTTTCGAGCGCACCGCTCAAGCCGGCGGCAATTTCGCCGGATGGATGGCCGCTATCGACGAGCGAACCGTCGACCTCGTTGACGATGTCGATCACCGGCAGGTCACCGGCAAGAATGGCGGCGAGGGCGGCATTCTCGCCGGCAACTCCGTTGAACAGCGGACGGAGATAGAGCTTTGCGGGGCTGTTGGGATCGCGCGCACCATTGGTGAAGTCGACGATCACGTCGGCGGTCCGGGTCCGACCTCGCGTTGATTCCGAAACGATGTGCAGTCTGTTGGCGCCGCTGTGTTTGCCTTTGTGCAACACCACGCGTTCCAGCTCGAACAGGGCGTCGAGGCCCGCGGGGCGCGGCTCTGCAGTCGCCGTCCACGCGATTTGAACCGGAACGCCCCGGCCGTCGATCAACAGCGTGTCGCGGCTCATCCATCGCCGGGGATGCTCACGTTCACAGCGAAACTCGATGATCATGTCGAGCCAATCTATTCCAGGTATTAGGTCAAATGACCTCGCCGAGTATTCGGATGTATTCCTCCACCATGGCATCTACCGAATAGCGCAGCCGCAGGCCTTTGGCGTTTTGTCGCAGTTCGTCGCGCAAATGTTGGTCCGTCAGCAGCGTGGAGACGACTGCAGAGAGCTTTGCATGATCGGAGGCGTCGACGAACAAAGCCGTCGGCTTTCCGTCGTATGACAGCACTTCGCGCAAGACGGGAAGATCGGTGACGACGGAGGGCACACCGGCGTTCGCAGCCTCGACCGCGGCCAGACCGAAGGTCTCGGCCTGTGTCGGGAACACGAACACGTCCAGGCCGGCGAGAAAGTCCGCCATCCGGCTGGGGGGAATTTCTCCGAGCAGATGCAGCCTGTCCGACACTTTCAATTCGCTCGCCAGCAGCTTCAGCCGGGCCTCGTCGGCGCCCTGGCCGGCGAGCGCGAGATGCCAGGACGGTTGGTCCGGCAACAGCCGTATCGCCAGATCGAGACGCTTGTGGGGATGCAGCCGTGCTGCGCAGCCGAGCAATATGCGGTCCGGCGGCAGGTTGAACTTTTCTCGCGCAGCTTCCTTCGACAGGGTAAGGGCCTTGTCGTCGAAGCCGTGCGGGACATGCACCATGCGCGACCGGTAGGCTGCGGGGTAGCGCGAATATTCGCGCTCCATGTCCTGCGAATTGAGCGTGATGCGGTCGAAGAAGCCGACGCTGCCCATCACGATGTCGGCCGTGCGAACCGGCCAGCTCATCGACAATGCGGATGAAACCTGGTTGGCGACGACAGGCGCGCGGCTGACCAGACGTGTCACGCCGCCGCCGATGACGTTGCCGAAATGCTGAAAGGTCAGGACGGCGTCCGGCTTGATGCTGCTGATATGGCGGCCGAGCGTCCACAGCATCCGCAGCAGGGCCACCGGATTGCCGGGACGGCTCGGCGCGCAATAGAGCGTATCGGGCGGCTCGTCGAAAGAATCCGATTTGCGGAAGAAGAAGAGGTTGGTGACGCGATAGCCGCGCGCGGTCAGCCCGGCGCCGAGCAGCCTGGAAATCTCCTGCGCCCCGGCGTTCTCGGCCTGGGTCTGGGCGAGCAGCACGTGCAGCTTTCGTGCGCTGCCGCTCGACCGCGCGGGTGCCGTCGCGGTTGTCTCGCCCAATTCCTTGTTCGGCTGATAGTGGAGCACGGATCCCGACCCGCTAGAGAAACGAAATCTTCACCTTCTTAACCCCGTACCTATCATGCGGGCTGCACGTGGACACCGACTAGCGACAAACGGAGTTAATGCCAGGCTCGGCCGTCGACATCGTTCCCGCAGCCGTTTCACCGGCATGCCGGATGCGGCGAGCGAGCACGTTAACCAACCGATCCGGCCCGCGCGTGATCGCGAGCCGCCGCGGGTCGGTGTGACTGACGTCTAGTCGCTGGAGTCGGCGCTGCGCACTGCATAATTGCCGCGTTTCCAGGCGGAGACGCGCAACAGCACGAGGATCGAAGGATCCACCCCTGTTCGCCGGCGGCAGAGGACATTCAGGGCAATGGTCGCAAGCGCCAGCGACACGGTGGCCGAAATCGCGGCGCCCAGCAGGCCGAGCCAGGGAATGAGGATGAGAAACCCCACGAGACGCAACGCGACGTTGGCGGCAACGACGGGAACATAGATGCGTTCATGGCCGGTCAGTTGCAGGATCGCCGCGGACGGACCGCCTGCGGCCTGGATGGCCGTCCCGATTGCAAGCACGATCAAGACCGAGTGCTGCGTGGCGAAATGAGGTCCGAACAGGTTGAGGAGATAGGGACCGCCGATCCAAATCGTGGCGAGCCCGGCGGCCACGCATAGCGCGGTCACCTCCGCCATCAGTCGCAGGGTTCGTCCGAACTCCTGGTGGTTCTTGCTGAAATACAGCGACGGAAGCCGGCGCGCCCCGAACGTGTATAGCGCCGCAGACAGCATGGCGAAGATGTTTGCGAGACGCGATGCGGCGAAGTAAATGCCGGCGGTCACGGGATCCAGCATCCAGTACACCAGAATGACGTCGAAATACTGGTTGGCGGCCTCGAGGATGGATGCGAGCCAGAAGTGAAGCGAGCTCGAGCGCCAGCGGGACGTCTCGGCGTGCGCCGGCGTGCCGCGCAAATCAGGCAGCGCGCGCGCGATCGAGATGATCTGCGCAGCCAGGCCGGCCGACATGGCAATGGTCATGACCGCGAACAACTCGGCGGGATCGAGTAGCCGATGACCGAGCAGCATGGCGAGCAGGAAGAGAACGACGATGACCCGCCAGAAGAACTCGCGATTTCCCTCGCCCATGAGAATGCTCACCAGCGAGCGGGCGACCTGACTGCCGAGCATCACGCCTGCGTTCACGGCCGTATAGGCCGCCACGGCAAGGATGAGCACCCACCAGTCGCCTCTCAGGCTGGCCACGATGGCCATGCCGAGGATGACGACCAGCATGGCAGCGGAAGTGATCTTGATGCTCGATTGGAGGAGGCCTTTGATGAGGTCCGGCCTGTCGCCGACCTGATACTCGTTCAGGAAACGCACCAGCAGCGATTCCTGACCGACCAGTCCGACGACGGCGGCGATCTGGGCGACCGAAAGCCAGGTCGCAAAGATGCCGAAACCGTCGGGCGACATCGTTCGTGCCGCCAGCGAGAACACGGCAAACGCCAGCGCGCCGCTTCCAACCTTGAGCAGGATGGTCCCGACGACACCGCGCGTGACGTCACGCCGCATGAGCTGGAGGAGGGATTTGATCATTGAAGTCTAAGGAGCTGCTCTCTCCTGAAGAGACATGTTCCGATACCGGTGACAACCTAGCATGCCGAAAAATCACGAGTGTTAATGCGGGTCATCAAGAATATCGCCTGCGGCGTCGACATCGCGATGACGCCGGTTGGCTCACTGTGGAACATGACCGTCCCCATTGTCCCAAATAGAGCGAGGCCCCGCTGAGGCCGATTGCCGGAATAGCGAGCGATCGACGGCCGGGGCAGGCGTGATCAGCCGCTTCAATGCGAATTGGCTCGCCGGCGTCGACCGCAGAACTGACGGAAGCCAGACATTGCCGAGAATCCCGAGCAAGAGGCATGCCGGATATCATCGGCGCAGCAGGCTCTCAGCTTCATTAACCTCGATACCGAGAAATGATCGCGTTCGGTCCTGCGATGCGACATCAGGCCGGAGAATTGCACGTGCGACTTTGGTTGAACGTGGGAGCCTGGATCATGACGGCGGATGGAACTGTGACCGAGCCGATCGACACAGCTGGTACTTCGACGACCATTGCGGACGTCGCAATCGTCGGTGGCGGCCTTGCAGGGTCGCTTGCGGCGGCCGTGCTGGCGCGGGCAGGGCACCGCATCGTCCTGATCGAAAAGCGCGCCGGCCATCCGGACGAATTCCGGGTCGAGAAGATCGGCGGCCATCAACTTGAGTTGTTGCGCAAGCTGGGCTTCTTCAGCGCGCTCGAGGATGTCGCTTGCCGGTATGATCAGGTGCTCAACATTCGGGAAGGCAAGGTGGTCGATGTCAGCGTCGGCCAGGCTTATGGATTTTCCTATGCCGATCTCGTTGCCATGGCGCGCAGCCAGATACCCGCGTCCTCCAGCCTGGTCGTCGACGAGGTGACCGCGATCAGTGGTGGCGGCGACGTCCAGCATCTCGAGCTGGCCTCCGGACGGCGCGTGACCGCGCGCCTCGTCGTTCTCGCCACGGGCATGGCAGCGGCTCTGGGCTATAAACTCGGTATCAAGCGGCGGATTCTGGCCGAGCGCCATTCGGTGTCGTTCGGTTTCACGATTGCCCGTCAGGATGGTCGCCCCTTCGATTTCGAAGCGCTGACCTGCTACGGCGAGCGCACGGCCGACGGCATCGACTATCTCAGCCTGTTTCCGGCACGCGCTGGCATGCGAGCCAATCTCTTCATGTTCCGCGACCCGACTGATCCGATCATGCGCGAGCTGCGTCGCGAACCGGAGGCGACTGTCCTGCGTCTGCTGCCGGGATTGCGGACCTATCTCGGCGATTTCCGTGTCATCGACCGGGTTCAGAACTGGGTGATGGATTTGACCGTTGTCGAGGGACACCTCCAACCCGGCATCGTGCTTATCGGCGATGCATTCCAGACCAATTGTCCCGCCGCCGGCACGGGCGTCGCGCGCCTGCTGGTGGATGTCGATCGTCTGTGCACCGAATATGCGCCGAAATGGCTCGCGACCCCCGGTATGGGCCTTGAGAAGATCTCACAGTTCTATTCCGATCGCGACAAGATCGCGGCGGATCAGCAGTCGCTGAAGTTGGCGCGCTTCCGCCAGGCCCTGACGTCACGCGACGATATCGGCTGGGACGTTCGTCGCCGGTTGCACTTCCTGCGGCGCAGCCTGGCACACCGCGTCGATCAAATGCATCCTGGCTGGATTGGACGGGTTCGCGGCGTCCTGCGCGCCTGAGTTCTGCGGCCTTTCGCCTGCCGTCTTTCAGCGCGTGGGCGTTGGGGTGCGCGCGGGCAGCAGCCGCAAATCCGACAGCCGCTTGGCTGCGAGCTTCAGCCAGGGAGCCTGCTTCAGCGCGAACAGGGTGATAGCGCCTGCGGTACTGCCGGCTTTCGTGATCGCCCACATCGGAGAGGGCTGTCCACCGAACAATTTCTTGTAGGGCTCGTCACCAATGGTGAAATCGAGCATCTGATCCCCACGCTCGATACAATCCCGCGCCACCTGCTCGAACATCAGCGCGCCCAGCGATTGGCTCTTGTACCCGGCAATGTCGAAGGCGCTCATGATGATGAGGAAGCTGTCCCGATGGCAGAGGCCGAGCACGGCGGCGATCACCTCGCCGTCCATCTTCATGGCATAGAGGCGCACAAAGGCGCCGAGCCCACGAAGGGCCACGTCGGAATAGAAGCCGAAATATTCGGGACGCTGCAGCAGATCTCCGTCGCCTTGCGCCTGGAAGCGCGGACCGCGAAGCTTCCTCATCACATCCATGGCTTCTTGCACGGAGGTGTCGTCATTGCAGCATGAGAAGCTCAGCGCGCCCTTCTTCTGCAACTGACGATATTTCTTTGCGAGCTCCTTCTGATAGGAGCGATCGATCGCACTCGTCCGCCATTGTTCGAACGGCGCGACCAGCACCGTCGCGTAGGCATTGGTTTCCATCGAGACGCGGCGCGATGCGGCGAGGAGGGTCTCGATCGGAAGCCGTCCGTCGGGCAGCTTGGTCATGCGGAGCAGATCGAAAGGTCGAATGAGGCGCCGAATCTCCGCGCACGCGTCCGCATCGTCGAGCAGCTGCGAAAACACCGTCTGGCTGCAAACCGGCGCCAGATAGTCGGAGACGCGGAGGTCGGCGAACTCGACGGTCCGGATCGGACCGCGCCGGATCCGGAGCAGGGGCAGCACCATCGCAAGGGCGCCCGTCGCGCGGTGGCGAACCACGACGACCAGAGGTGTCGCACCCGCGTCCGAAGCGAGCCTGTTGTAGAGGCTATGCAGCCAGATCGGATGCTGAAATGCCGTGGCGGCCGAGCGATCGAACAGCTCGGCATACTCCGGAGACAGGAAGTCGAACGCCTGCTCGATGGCGATGTCGAAATTGTTGCTGAGCTTGTTCATGCGCAATCAGGGAAACCGGATAATTTGCGAAGTCGATCGAGCCGTGGCCACGCTTTATAGCAGGGTCGTTACGGGCGAGACACCGGCGGCGTGCCATTTGCATTAATGCGCTCAACCATCTCCGTATCGTTACCAAATTCTTAAATCCCATAGCGTTCTAGCTGTCGCACGGTCGAGCTGTCGACCGCTCGAGACGCCGTCGAAGACGGCACACAGGCCGTTGACCAAGCTTGCCGCTCACACCGTGCAGGGCAGCGATCTCCGTGCGTGGATTTGCAAGGCCCATCAATCGTGTATGATCGACACGGTGCTGAATACGCAGAAGATATCCCTCCTGTCCCGGCGAGAGCTGCTCGATAAGGCGGCGCGTATCACGGCGCTGGCTGCATGGCCCGGCTGTGTTGCCGCCGGCGATTATCCCTCCCGGCCCATCAGGCTGGTCATTCCCTATACGGCCGGTGCCGCGGGTGATCAGATCGGCCGTCCCTGGGCGGAGAAGGTCGCATCGCTGCTGGGCCCGATCTATGTCGAGAATATCGGCGGCGCCGGCGGCGCGATCGGCTCCGCCGCGGTGGCGCAGAGCGCTCCCGACGGCTATTCGCTTCTGCTCGGCAATGGCAGTACGCAGGTCATGATTCCGTTGTCCTCGGCGCAGCCCGCCTACGATCCGGTTCGTGACTTCCGCGCCATCTATCGCCTGATTACGAGCACGCTTGCCTTCGCGGTTCATCCCTCGCTGCCGGTGAAGGAACTGCGGGAGCTGGTCGCTTTTGCAAGAGCCAATCCGGGCAAGCTCTCTTACGGCACTCCGGGCGTCGGCACCGGCAATCATCTCGTCGGCGAGATGTTCAGGCTGCAATCCGGTCTTGCAACTGACTTCGTCCACGTGCCCTATCGGGGCATGAGTTCCGCTACCAACGACCTCATCAGTGGCCAGATCTCTGCCGTCATTGCCGTGGTGTCGAGCCAGATCCTGCAGTTACAACTTGCCGGCAAGCTGCGGCTGATCGCCGTGACGAGCGAACGGCGGTTGAGCGGCGCGCCGGGAATTCCGACGGTCATCGAATCCGGCATGCCGGAGCTCAGATATGCCGGCTGGTTTGGCTTGTTCGCCCCACGAGCAACCCCGGATACGATCGTGGAGCAGATCTCCAAGGCAACCCGCACGGCGATGGCCGATCCGCAGTTGCAGGACAGCTATCGGTCGCAAGGTCTGGAGCCGGACGTCGATTCAGGCCCCGACAAATTTCAACGCCTCGTCGAGGACGAACTGACCCGCCTTGCTCCCATCGTCAAGTCGATCGGACTCAAGCGCGACTGAGTTGAACTTTGCCGATTTGCGCTGCTCCGTCCTGTCGCAACTCTCTCGAGCCGGATCGGCAGTGACAAATTTTTGCGGCGACGTTGAAGCAGCATTGATCTTCCTGCGGCATTCTGGCCGCAAGGGTCTTGAATCATTCACAGCGCATTTGAATCGTTCCAGACATTTTCGCCTGTCGCTGATGATCGAGGCATTCTAAGCCGCAAGGCGCGCATTTGCGTTGCCGCCACGATAGCGGCTTCCTAAAAAGGCGATGCAGACCGCTGACATTCGAATGTTGCCGCCGAGACCAAGGCAGCAAACGCGAATGCGCGTCCGCAGAGCAACTGATTGACGGGACATGGTGGCGGTCGAACACGGATACGAAGAGCTGTTCTTCGATCCATGGTCGTGGCTGGCCAGGCGCGGAGCCGCTTCACGGCGGGCTGCGCGCTATTGATGAAGGACGTGCTGGGAATGCTGCGTGCGGGTGGGGTTGGGACGGTGGCGCGGTTTGCTGCGGCGCTGCTGGGTGGAGTGGCTGTGCTCACGTGGTTCGAATGGCCTGCGCGATCCCAAACGTCACAAGGCGGCAGCTCTCTTCCTCCGGTGACCGTCGAAGCGCCGGCGAAGCAATCGGCCCGCCGTGCGCCGACCAGGCGAAACGACGCCCGGGTCCGATCGACCTCACGGCGTGCCCCGCAAGCTCAGACCGTCGCCGTGCAATCGCAGTCGGGTGTCGTCCCCGCCTTTGCGGGGGGCCAGGTCGCTCAAGGCGCGCGGCTGGGAATGCTCGGCAATACCAGCACCATGAAGTCACCGTTCAGCGCGACGAGCTACACCGACAAGTTCATTCGGGATCAGCAGGCGGCAACGGGTGCCGATGCCCTGATCCTCGATCCGTCCGTGCGAAGCTCCCACCCGACGGGCGGTATCGTCGATTCCTTCAACATACGCGGCTTCCCGATCAATGAAGGCAACAACGGTGAGTTCGCCTTCGAGGGCCTTTACGGAATCGCGCCGACATATCGGATCCTCACGGATTACGTCGAGCGCATCGAAGTGCTGAAAGGTCCGTCGGCTGCGCTCTCGGGCATGGCGCCCAACGGCGGCGTTGGCGGCGTCATCAATGTCGTGCCCAAGCGCGCGCAAGAGGATCTGACCCGCTTGACCGCGAGCTACGGTTCGACCGCACGCTTCGGCGGTCACTGGGATGTTGCCAGACGCTACGGCGACGGCAAGGAATGGGGCGTGCGTGCCAGCGGGAGTCTCCGCGGTGGTGATACGCCCATCGATCGCCAGTCCGAGACGACGGGTGTCGGATCGCTGGCGCTGGATTATCGAGGCGAGCGCTTCAGGTCCTGGCTCTATCTCATTGCGCAGACCGATCGGTTCGACGCTCCCTCACGTCCCTTTTTGATGGCGCCCGGACTGCAGGTGCCAAAGGCGCCGGACGGCAAGCTGAACGTGACCCAGCCCTGGGAATGGTCACGCATCAACGACCAATCCGCCTTGCTGCGGACCGAGTACGATGTCAGCGATCAGGTCACTCTGTTCGCGGATGTCGGTGGTGCGAAGACGAATGTCGAACGGTTCTTCGGTCTTCCAACGATCGTCAACACGAGCGGCGATACGACCTCTACGCCCCAGTACTTCGGCCTCAGCATCGATCGAACCACATATGACGGCGGAGTCCGCGCCCGCTTCGACACAGGCTTCGTCCATCATGCTCTTGCCGTCCAGGCTTCGGTCTATCGGGATGCACTGTACCGGCGCCTGACGAATGGTAGTCCCGTCACCTCGAACATCTACAATCCGACCGTCGCGCCGACTCAGTTGGCCAACGAGATCAGCGACCGGCCCCGGCTGTCGGACAGCGAACTCACGGGGCTTTCGATTGCCGACACTTTATCCGTGCTCGACGAGCGGGTCCTTCTGACCCTTGGTGTCCGGCGGCAGGGCATCGAAGCCCACAACTATCTCTCCAACATCGGGACGCTGAGCTCATCATATGACAAGAGTGCGGTTACCCCGGTGGTCGGTCTCGTCGTCCGGCCCGTGGAGAATGTCTCCTTGTACGCCAATTATGTCGAAGGCCTCGCGCGGGGCGACGTGGCTCCTCAGAACGCATCCAATTTCGGCGAAGTGCTGCAGCCCTACGTCGCAAAACAGTACGAGGCCGGCGTCAAGGTGGAGTTCGGCCGGATCGCAACCACCTTCAGCGCGTTCGAGATATCGAAGGCGAGCGGCGAACTGTCCGCCGGGCGTTTCGCGGCGACGGGTGAACAACGGGTCCGCGGACTGGAATTCAGCGTCTACGGCGAGCTCAAGCCGGATGTTCGCGTCCTCGGAGGCATTTCGCTGCTGGACGGCACCCTGACGAAGACAGCCGTCGCGGCCAATGTGGGCAATACGCCGATCGGCGTTCCGAACGTGCAGGCCAATATCGGTGTGGAGTGGGACCTGCCGTGGATGAGGGATCTCACCTTGAATGGAGCCGTGATCTACACGGGCAGGCAGTTCGTCGACGCCGCGAACAAGCAACCGATTCCGGAGTGGACGCGGCTGGATCTCGGCGCCCGTTACACCACGGCGATCAGCGGCAGGAAGACGGTCTTCCGCGCCAACATCCAGAATGTGACCGGGGCGAGTTACTGGTCCAGCGTGGCGTCGTTCGGGACGTTCTTCCTGGGGGCGCCACGGACGTATCTCCTGTCGATGACCGTGGATATGTAGTCGCCGTTGTCGCAAATCAGCAACCGCTCCCGGGCGCGATTGCGGGAGCGGTCGTGCAGAAGCCGGCGGCAGCATGCGGGTGACGTGCATGCGGGTGACGACCGTGTGCAGATCGGTCGACCTGGCCGACAAAGTGGATAGTTGCTTGGCAACCGGTGCGCCGCAGCTCGCTCCCCCTCCAGTGATGGCCTCAGTGAAATAATTTCATTGAATCAATGAGGTGACTTCCGTTTCCGGTGCCTTTCGTCCGCAGGACCGAAACTGGCGCGGCTCTTGCTCTTGCCAGTATGAGGGTTCTTGATAAACGTCATACTGCGGGATCAGGTGGATGGAGCAGGCGGTGAGGCGGACTTTGCGGGCGGTCGAGCCCGGAACGGCGGTGCTGTTCGGAGGGCTGATTGCCGCCAACATCGCCGCATGGGCCTGGGCCTTCGCGCTGTTCGGCGACCGACCTACGGTTCTGGCGACTGCGCTGCTGGCCTGGGTGTTCGGCCTCCGGCACGCCGTCGATGCCGATCACATCGCCGCCATCGACAACGTCGTGCGCAAATTGATGCAGGCGGATGGCGCGCCGCACAGTGTCGGCCTCTATTTCGCGCTCGGCCATTCCACCGTCGTCGTGGTCGCGACCCTCTTGCTTGCGCTCGGCGTGGTGGGCCTCGGCGGCGACAGCCTGCTCAAGGACATCGGCGGCCTTATCGGCACCTCGGTGTCGGCGGTTTTCCTGCTTGTGATCGCGGCCATCAATCTCGTCATCTTCGCCGGCCTGTGGCGGACGTTCCGCGCGGCACGGGAGCAGGGCGTGCACGACGCCGAGGGACTCGAGCGGCTGCTCGCCAATCGCGGCTTCCTCGCGCGACTGCTCGGACCGCTGTTCCGCCTGGTCACAAAGCCCTGGCACATGTATCCGTTGGGTTTCCTGTTCGGGCTCGGCTTCGATACGGCGACCGAGATCGGCCTGCTCAGCATCTCCGCAACCGAGGCCGCGCGCGGCGCCTCCCTCGCCGACGTGCTGGTCTTCCCTGCGCTGTTCGCGGCGGGCATGGCGCTGGTCGACACGGCCGACTCCGCACTGATGGTCAGCGCCTATCGATGGGCGTTCGTCGATCCCATGCGAAAGCTCTGGTACAACCTCACGATCACCGGCGCCTCCGTGGTGGTCGCGCTGTTCATCGGCGGCATCGAAGCGCTCGGCTTGGCGGCCGACCGGCTCGGCCTGTCCGGGGGCGTGTGGACGCTGGTCGATGGTCTCAACGAATCGCTCGCCAATGTCGGCTTCGCTGTGATCGCGCTGTTTGCGATCGCGTGGCTCGTCTCGGTCGTGCTTTATCGTCGCCTCTTCGAGGGGGACCGGCGCCGGGCCGCGACGAAAGCCCTGGCATGCGCCGATGCGACCGAAGCGGCGTAAGCCCGGTCGTCGCGGCAGCGCCCTGACGGCGCTCTCGACCCTGGTGCTGCTGGCGGATGACGGCCGCGCTTTCGCGCAGGGCAGCAACACCTCACGCGAGCTGCCGCCAATCGAGGTCGGCGGCGGCGAGACGACGCCTCGCAAGAAGCCGGTGGCATCGCGCCGTATCGGCAAGCCGTCTCCCGACGGCCATCGCACTTTTTTGGATTCGGCAGGGACACGAGCTTCGGAAGCGCGCAGCGTCGCCTCGGGTGCGAAAGGCCAACCCGGCATGGCCAGCGAAATTACCGTCTCTGGCGAGGAGATCAATGCACGCCCCTTCGCGCGGCCGGGCGAGGCGCTCGAAGCCGTGCCAGGTCTCGTCGTGACGCAGCATTCCGGCGAAGGCAAAGGCAACCAGTATTTTCTGCGCGGCTACAATCTCGATCATGGGACCGACCTCGCGATCACCGTCGACGGCGTTCCGGTCAACATGCGCACCCACGCGCACGGCCAGGGCTATGCCGATCTTAATTGGTTGATCCCGGAGACCATCGCCGCAGTGGACGTCCGCAAGGGTCCGTATTTCGCTGACGATGGCGATTTCGCTTCGGTCGGAAGCGTCCATGTCGGACTGATCGACCGCACCAGGGGATTGGCGCAGGTGAGCGTGGGCAGCTTCGGCTACCGCCGCCTGCTCGGCATGGTCTCCGCAAAGCTCGGCGACGGCGCGCTGCTGGTGGCCGGCGAGGTCGGGACCTACAACGGCCCGTGGGACAATCCGGACAACGTGCGCAAGCTCAACGGCCTCGTGCGCTACAGCCAGGGCAGCGCGACCGACGGCGTCTCCGTCACCGGCATGGCCTATTCCAACACATGGAATTCGACCGACCAGGTGCCGCAGCGCGCGATCACCTCCGGCTTTCTCGATCGCTTCGGCTCGGAAGATCCGAGCGACGGCGGCAACACCAACCGCTTCGCGCTCTCCGGCCGTATCGCGCAGAGCGACGATCTCGGCTCATGGAAAGCCAACGCCTATGTCGTGAAGAGCCAGCTCGACCTCTTCAACAATTTCACCTACTTCCTCAACGATCCCGTGCTTGGCGATCAGTTCCACCAGCATGACGACCGCCTGATGGCAGGCGCCAACGCTTCGCGCACGCTGAACGGTTCGTTCGCGGGCTTGCCGATGCAGACCACCGTGGGCCTGCAGTCGCGCTATGATGCAATCGCTCTCGCGCTGACCAGCACCTTCCAGCGCGGCTTCCTCGCCAACATCCGCAGTGACAAGGTTGGGGAGGGCAGCGTCGGCGTCTATGCCGAAAACACGGTGCGCTGGACGGACTGGCTCAGGACGACGGTGGGCTGGCGTGGCGACTATTATTCCGCCGACGTCACCTCGCGGTTCAATGCCAGCAATACCGGCCGTGCTGACGCTGCGCTCGGCAGCCCGAAATTCAGGATGGTGCTCGGTCCGTTTCACCAGACCGAGTTCTTCGTCGGCGCCGGCTATGGCATGCACTCCAACGACGCCCGTGGCGCGACCACGACCGAAGACCCCAGCGATCCCGCGACGAGGCTCACGCCGTCGCCGCTCCTGGTGCGCACCAAGGGTGCGGAGGTCGGCGTTCGCAGCAGGATCGTTCCCGGGCTGGACAGCTCGCTCAGCATCTTCATGCTGGATCAGGACTCCGAAATTTTGTTCTCCGGCGATGCCGGCGACACCTCGGCAACCCGCGCCAGCCGCCGCTACGGCTTCGAATGGACCAATCACTACCGGCCGCGGTCCTGGATCGACATCGACGCCCATCTTGCGATGACTCATGCGCGCTTTCGCGGCTACGACAGCGAGCAGGCGGAGGTTTATACCTCGCTCGCCGGCTATCCGGAGGCGCAGATCGGCAACGCACCCGGCAACTACATTCCGAACGCGCCGGCAATGGTGGCATCGGCCGGCATCACGCTCGGCGAGAAGACCGGCTGGTTCGGCACCTTGCGCTGGCGCTACCTGGCGTCGAGTCCGCTGACGGAGGACAACGCATTCCGCTCCTCCGCGATCAGCATCTTCAACGGCCGCCTCGGCTATCGCATCGACAATGGCTGGCGCCTTCAGCTCGACGTGCTCAACCTCCTCGACACGAAGGCCAATCAGATCAGCTACGCCTATGGCTCGCTGCTCAAGACCGACACGCTCTATAATCTCTGCGCAGCCGGCACCGCGCCGGCCTCAGTCTGTCAGAACGGCGTGATGGACTATGTGCTGCATCCCGTCGAACCCCTGACGTTCCGGCTCACGATCGCCGGAAGTTTTTAGTTGGTCGGGTCGCGGTGCGACGATGGCCTGTCGCCGGGCCGCCTCGGCGCCCAGGGCCAGGGCATTCGGCTGGTACGCGCCGCGTTCTCAGACGCGAGCCTGCGCCCCACTGTCCGAAGCTGGAGAAGAGGTCATACGCTGGCTTGTCAGCTTTCTGCCTGACGGCGTGACGTACGCGCCGACGGTGCGGGCGCCGTCTTGAGCGGCGCGAGGTCGGACCGCCGCGAATGCTATTCATCCGTAGCGGTCAGCTTCCTCGTGCCATTTCAAAGGGCGGTTAGCGGCAGACGTAGGTTCCGTTGACCAGCACGCGTACGCAGGCCCTGCCTGCGGCCGCTGCGCCGACGGCTGCGGTCCCGACGACCGCGCGCCTGGTGGTCCGGCGTGCCACGCCGGCGACGGATACGGGCGTCAGCGGACGCCCGACCCGCGCGTCCGCTTGGCTGAAGGACAGCGATGGCGTCTCGTTGGATGACCAGCCGAACGAGACAGACATTGCGACACCGGCCACAATGGCCACAACCAATAGTTTTCCCAGCATACCAGACGTCATGACGAGCTCCATTCGTTTGCGGTTACGGATCTGATCGGTTCAGAACGGGCGGTCGGATCGTTGATCAAGATCAAGGGAGTTGAGACAGGCGGGTTCGTCCTGGCTCACCCTTCTGCGGCCGAACGTCGGTGTTTTGCCTGACGGGTCAAACATCTGTTCCGAAGCGGGTCCGTTGGGTCAGTTTTTCCATTCGAAAAAGCATAGTGCCGCCAACCACTTGGCTACTGTGCATGGGGTTGTTTTTCAGATTTTGTATTGGCGGGAGAGGTCAGCTCGGCCTATCAAGGCGAATTCGTCAGGTCGAGGCCCCGAACAGTCTGCGGACTGCCGGCAGCCACTCGCCGGTCATCGTGAACTCGAGCCCGAGGCGCGCGCCGCAGGTGATGGCGGCCATCGTGACGGGTGCCGAAATCGCGAGCGTCGAAAACGCGCTCAGGCCCTGACCAATGGTGCAGCCCAACGACATGATGCCGCCGATGCCCATCAGCAGCGCGCCGGTCATGTGGCGCTTCAACTCGCGTGCGTCGTCGCATGCCTCCCAGCGGAAGCCGCGCGCGAGCATCGCGGCGGCAAATGAGCCTGCGATAACGCCGGCAACGGAGCCGATGCCAAAATTGAGCCGCGCACCGGAGAAGGTGGCGATGTAGAGAATGGCGTCGCCAAGCGGCGCCACGAAGGTGAGCGAGGAGACCCGCGCGGGATCGAACTCGTCGTCGGCAAGCCATCCGGTCGCAAACCAGCCGAACGCGATCGCGGCGCCGACGGCCAGGCCGGAGGCGAGCAGCCGCGGCGACCGGATCAGTCTGCCATCGGCCAGGGCCCAGACGGCGAGCGCGGCTGCAATTGCCACGACAAGGATTGCGCGCATCGCGCTGCCTGCGCCGAGCAGCGAGGTCAAGGTCTGGTTGCTTCCCTCGGGCAGCCGCAACGACAACGGTTCGATCAGTGTCAGGCGCAGCATGCCGGTGATGCCGCGCATCGTCGCGAGCGCCGACAGGCCGAGCACGAGAAAGACCACGATGGCACGGAGATCGCCGCCGCCGACGCGTACCAGCGTGCCGAATCCGCAAGTGCCGACCAGAGCCATGCCGACGCCGAACATCAGCCCGCCGATGATCGCGCCGCCAAGGCCGATCGATGCCGTCAGGTAGATCGACCGCGACAGGTCGACGATGCCGAACACGGCGAGCGCCTGGGTCGCGAGCAGAGCGACCGAAGCGGCCAGGGCAAAGGATTTCAGTCGGCGAAAATCCGACCCGAAGAAGGCGTCCTCGAGCATCGCCAGCGTGCAGAAACGTCCCGCGCGGCCGGCAACGCCGAGCACGGCACCGGCCGCAAGCCCGCATGCAAACGCCATGGTCGAAGGACTGAGCATTCCTCCCGCTTCTTTTTTGTTTCTGTCCGCGGGTAGTCTGCGCCGGTGGGGCGCGAAAAGCCAGCGCGGAGAACTACCGGCGGCGCCGGCGTACCGGCTCGCAGAACACGTCGTATACGGCGGTGAGAATCTTGCGGACGTCCTCGCTCGCGAGACTGTAGTAGATCGTCTTGCCGTCGCGGCGGGTCGTCACCAGCCGATCGAGTCGCAGCCGCGCGAGCTGCTGCGAGACGGTCGATTGTCGCTCGCCCAGGAACTGCTCGAGCTCGGTCACGGATTTCTCGCCCTCGGCAAGGATGCAGAGCAGCAGCAATCGGGACTCGTGCGACAGCGCCTTGAGCATGTCGCTGGCCTCGCGCGCCTTCTCGATCATCTGCTCGAGTTCGGCGGAGCCCTCGATCTCCTTCAGCTTCGGCAACGGCATCGCGTCAAGTTCCTCTCAGCAAACTCCGCAAGAACGGTCACGACCCCTTGGGTTCCGATCCCGCATTTGACAGGATTCGGTCCAACAGGCCGAAGAAGAAGACATCCCCGGGATAGCCGCGGATGCGCCCGATCTCACGGCCCTCTTGTACCACGACGAAGGTCGGCGTGAAGGGACCAGGATCGATTCCGGCGAGGTCGGCGGGACGGGGGCTGTTCAGGTCGACCCGGCGCAGCGGTGCAGCCTGGCTTTCGTCGGTCTTGCTGTAGATCGGCGCGATCTCGGCGTTGAAGCGAGCGCACCAGGCGCAGCCGGGGCGCTCGAACATGACGAGCTCGGCGGCACGCGATGCCGTCGCGGGCAGCGCGAGCCCGACGGCGAGCGCGAGCAAAACGGCGATTCTGGTCATGCTGCGTAACAGGGCCTTTCCGGGCTTGATAGACGGACTTGCTTTCCGAACGTCATTGACGCCTTATATCATTAAATTCGTATATGTGCTAGGGATGGGGCGGAAATGACCTTGGATGTCACGCTGGGTGCGGCCTTTGTCGCCGGCCTGTTGTCGTTTCTGTCGCCCTGCATCCTGCCTCTGGTGCCGCCCTTCCTGTGCTACATGGCCGGTGTGTCGGTCACGGATCTGTCCGGCGACCGGCCGGAGCTGCGGCCGCGGATCCTGATCTCCGCTCTGGCCTTCGTGGCGGGCTTTTCGCTGGTGTTCGTCGCGCTCGGCTCGACCGCGTCGATCGCGGGACGCTTCATCTCCGCGCATCTGTCGACGCTCGGCATCGTCGCCGGCGGGCTGATCATCGTGATGGGCCTGCATTTTCTGGGGCTGCTCAGGATCCCGCTGCTCTATCGCAGCGCGACCGTGCAGGTCGACAACCGACCGGCCGGCGTGGCAGGGGCTTTCGTCATGGGCTTGGCCTTTGCGTTCGGCTGGACGCCCTGCGCGGGGCCGATCCTCGCTGCCGTTCTGCTCATGGCGGGCTCGGAGGACACGACCGGGCGAGGGGCGCTGCTGCTGCTGGCCTATTCGGTGGGGACCGGCATTCCCTTCCTGATCGCGGCGGCCTTCACCGGCCGCTTCATCGCCGCGCTCGGTCGCGTCCGACGGCATCTTGGCCTGATCGAGAAGACGATGGGCGTTTTCCTGGTCGCGACCGGCCTGATGTTCCTGACCGGATTGATGCCCGCGGTCTCGGAATGGCTGCTCGAGCATTTTCCTGGACTGACCAGTATCGGCTGAGGCTAGCCGTAGCGAAAGTCGAGCAACTGGGCGAAGGACTGCAGCTCGATCAGGTAACGATGCACCAGGGGGCCGTCGCCCGCCATCGCGGCATGAGCGATCTCGCTGCTGCTGGCGATCGCACCATCGATCAGGCGGCGGAATTCGCCCTGGGCGGCGATCTCGCTATTTGCCCATTCGTTACAGCGCACGAGTCGATCGCGAAACGCGCCTGCGGCGGAAACGGTTTCCTCGGCGTTCGCCGGCGCCGGTTGTTCGCCGTATCTGACGGCCGCGACACGCAGCGCTTCCATGGCGGGCGCGATCTCGAAGATGCAATCGCCGAGATCGTAGAGCCCATTGTGACGTCTGAGCACGTGAACAGCCTGCCGAAGCGCGAGCAACTCGCGGCCGGCGGCGACAGTGTCGCCTCGCTCCAGCGCGCCGGTCGCCGCGGTCAGGCGTTGTTGACCCCGGTCGAGAAATCCCGGCCATTCCGCCTGCTCGGCGGGCAGGGCACCGGACTCGTTGGGAGCAAGCTGTTTCCACCTGACCACCGCTTCGTCGGTCTCGATCTGTGCCAGCGCGATATTTCCGGTGCGCGCATAGCTCGCGGCCGTGCGCAGATTGGCCATGATCGGCGCCATCGCCGATGCGATATGCGCAGGTCGATCGGCCTCGGCGCCGCGCGCGAGCGCGGTCGAGGCCAGCCATACCAGCAGCGCGATGGTGCAGCGCAAGATCGGATATCCTTGTCACATTCGTGTATTCGAATATCATAATGAAAATGAGCAACGCGCAAGATCTTCCGATGCACGAAATCCCGACATCGCTTCCGGGGCTGACACGCCGCGGCCTCCTGGCGATCGCGGCAAGCGTGGCTTTGGCCGGCAATCGCGCGGCGGCCGCCGAGCCGACGGTCGGAGAAGACGGGCTTTATCACGAGCCTTGGTTTCTGCAGAGTTTCCTCGATCTGCGCGAGGACCTCGAGAGCGCGGCCGCCGCAGGCAAGCGCCTCGCGATCATGTGGGAGCTGCGCGGCTGCCCCTATTGCCGCGAGACGCATCTGGTTAACTTCGCTGATGCCGGCATCGCAAGCTATATCCGCGACAATTTCGAGGTATTGCAGCTCAATCTGATCGGTTCGCGCAAGGTGACGGACTTCGATCGCCAGGAACTATCGGAGAAAGAGCTCGCCCAGAAATACGGGATCCGGTTTACGCCGACCTTTCAGTTCTTTCCTCCATCTCCTGATGGTCTCGACGCAAAGGATGCGATGGCGCGCGAAGTGATCCGCGCCCCGGGCTATCTCAAGCCGCCGCACTTCCTGGCGATGTTTCGTTTCGTGCGGGAGCGCGCGTATGAGCGCGGCTCGTTCCGGGATTTTCTGGCCGCGAACGGCTGACCGGACGCGTCTTTCGAATTTCACTTGACGTCGTCGATCACATGAACATATCATGATAAATGAATTTGATGGACTGTGAGTCCGTCATGATCGAAAGCGGGCGTCACCCCGCAACAAGGGTAGGGAACATGCGGCGCTCGCTCATGGCTGCATTTGCACTTTGTCTGGCGGCCGGAAGCGCCCTCGCGCAAGAGGCCGTCAAGGAGCCGATCAGGCTCGATGTCGTCGACGATTCCTTGCCGAAATCCCTGACCGGCGCGCCGGGCGATGCCGTCGCCGGGAAGAAGGTGTTCCTGACGCGCACGCTCGGCAATTGCCTGGCCTGCCACCAGGTCACCAGCCTGAAGACCGAGGAATTTCACGGCGAGTTCGGTCCGTCGCTCGACGGCGTCGCCGGTCGCTACACCGAGGCGCAGCTCCGACTCATTGTCGCCGATCCCAAGCGCATCTTCACCGACACTGTCATGCCGGCGTTCTTCAAGAACGACGGCTTGAGCCGGGTGCGCCCGGAGTTCGTCGGCAAGTCAATTCTGACGGCCGCGCAGGTCGAGGACGTGGTCGCCTATCTCAAGACGCTGAACTGACGGCGAGGAGGATTAAGCAATGAAAGCCATTAATCGACGGCAGGCATTTGCGCTGGGGGGCGGCTTCGTCATGCTGACCCTGATGCCCATGGCGGCCGATGCCGAAGTGACGGGCGACGCGGCGAAGTGGATCGAGAAGTTCACCGGCGGCAAGCAAGCCGTCAAGGGCAAGATCTCGCTCGACCTGCCCGAGATCGCGGAAAACGGCAACACGGTGCCTCTGTCGCTCACGGTCGAAAGCCCGATGACCGCAGACTCCTATGTCAAGGAAGTCATGATCCTCGCGGACGGCAATCCGAACGCCGGTGTCGCGACGCTGATGTTCACGCCGCTCTCGGGCAAGGCCGAAGCATCGATCCGGATCCGGCTCGCCACCACGCAGAACGTGGTTGCGGTCGCGAAGATGAGCGACGGGTCGCTGTTCACGGAGCAAAAGACCGTCAAGGTCACAATCGGCGGCTGCGGCGGCTAAGCTCAAGGAGACGGACGATGGCAGAGAAACCGCGCCTCAAGCTTCCCAAGGAAGCGACCAAGGGCGAAATCATCCAGATCAAGACCCTGGTCTCGCATGTCATGGAGTCGGGCCAGCGCAAGGACGCGCAGGGCAAGCCGATACCGCGCAAGATCATCAACAAGTTCACCTGCGAGTTCAACGGCAAGCCAGTCTTCAGCTGCGTGCTGGAGCCCGCGATCTCGGCCAACCCCTACATCCAATTCGACGCCAGGATCGACGAAGCCGGGACGTTCAAGTTCGCCTGGACCGACGACGACGGCTCGGTGATCACGGCCGAAGAGAAGATCGCGCTCAAGGCGTAATGCCACAGCGCTTCGAGGGAGAGGGTGGATGCTGTCGCGCTATATAAGACTAGCTGTCGCGATCGCCGCGGCGGCATCGGTGGCGACGTGTGCATCCGCGGAGGAGCCCGAACGCAAGGGCATCCCGGCGCCTCCCGGCCACGTCTTCAAGACCATCATCTCCGGGTACCAGTTCCGCAGCAAGGAAACGCGGGCCCTTCAGGACGACGACCTGGAGAACCCGGGCTTCCTCGCGGTGGAGCGCGCGGCGGATGCCTGGAAGAAGGTCGAGGGAAGCGAAGGCAAGTCCTGCATGAGCTGCCACGGCGAGGCCGAGACCAGCATGAAGGGCGTCGGCGCGGCGATGCCGAAATGGGACGACAAGCTCGCGAAGCCGGTCAATCTCGAGCAGCGCATCAACATCTGCCGCAGCGAGCACATGAAGGCGGAGCCCTGGAAATTCAAATCCAGGGAGCTGACCGACATGACCACTTTCGTGCGATATCAGTCGCACGGCATGCCGGTGGCGGTGAAGACCGACGGGCCGATGTCGCCGTGGTTCGAGCGCGGCAAGCAGACCTACTATACGCGCTATGGACAGCTCGATCTCGCCTGCGCGTCGTGCCACGAACGCAACAACGGCAAGTTCATGCGCGCGGACTTCCTGAGTCAGGGCCAGACCAACGGCTTCCCGACCTATCGGCTGCGCGACCAGCGCCTGGTGCCGCTGCATGAGCGGTTCGAAGGCTGCATGTTCGACGTGCGCGCCGAGCCGTTCAAGCCGCTCTCGGACGAGTTCCTTGCGCTCGAGCTTTATGTCGCCTGGCGCGGCATCGGCTTGCCCGTCGAGACGCCGTCGGTGCGCAACTGAAACGATGAATTTGCAGGAGCATTGCGCATGATCTCTCGGCGAGAGTTCATTCAGGTTGCGGCGGCAACGGCGGCACTCTCGACCGGTGTCGGCCCCGGCTTGACCCGGGCCGTCGCCCAGCAGCGCCTGACCGAGAAGGAATTGTTGGCGTTCGAGCCACTCGGCAACGTCACGCTGGTGCACGTGACCGATATCCACGGCCAGCTGATGCCGCTCTATTTCCGTGAGCCCTCGACCAATCTCGGCGTCGGCGAGGCCAAGGGCCTTCCGCCGCACGTCACCGGCAAGGAATTTCTCGCCCGTTTCGGCATCGCGCCCGGCTCGTCCGCGGCCTATGCGCTGACCTCGGAAGATTTCGAGGCGCTTGCCAAGAGCTACGGCCGTATCGGCGGTCTCGACCGGGCCGCGACCGCGATCAAGGCGATCCGCGCCGAGCGCGGCGACAAGGTCGCACTGCTCGACGGCGGCGACACCTGGCAGGGCTCTTGGTCCTCGCTGAAGACCCGCGGACAGGACATGATCGACTGCATGGCCCTGCTCAAGCCCGATGCCATGACGGGCCATTGGGAGTTCACCTATGGCACCGAGCGCGTCAAGCAGGCGATCGACGGGCTCGGCTTTCCCTTCCTCGGCCTCAACATCCGCGACACCGAGTGGAACGAGGCGGCCTTCGACGCCTCCACCATGATCGAGCGCGGCGGCGTCAAGATTGCGGTGCTCGGCCAGGCCTTTCCCTATACGCCAGTCGCCAATCCGCGCTGGATGATCCCGAACTGGTCGTTCGGGGTGCGCGAAGAGGACGTCCAGGCCCAGGTCGACAAGGCGCGTAAGGGCGGTGCGCAACTGGTCGTGTTGCTGTCCCACAATGGCTTCGACGTCGATCGCAAGCTCGCAAGCCGCGTCAAGGGCATCGACGTCATTCTGACCGGACATACCCATGACGCGCTGCCCGAGGCAGTGAAGGTCGGCAAGACCCTGCTGATCGCATCTGGGTCCTCAGGCAAGTTCGTCTCGCGACTTGATCTCGACGTCCGCGACGGCGAGGTCAAGGCGTTTCGCTACAAGCTGATTCCGCTGTTCTCAGATGTGATCAGTGCGGACGCCGAGATGGCGGCGAAGATCGCCGAGGTGCGCAAGCCCTTCGTGTCCGACCTCACCAAGGTGCTGGGCAAAACCGATTCGCTGCTCTATCGGCGCGGCAATTTTAACGGCACGTTTGATGACCTGATCTGCCAGGCGCTGATGCAGGAGCGTGACGCCGAGATCGCGCTGTCGCCAGGCTTCCGCTGGGGCACCAGCGTGCTGCCGGGGCAAGACATCACCTTCGAGGATGTCACAAACGCGACCGCGATCACCTATCCTGCGGTCTACCGCATGGGCATGACGGGCGCGCGTCTGAAGGAGATCATCGAGGACGTCGCCGACAATCTCTTCAACATCGATCCCTACTACCAGCAGGGTGGCGACATGGTGCGGATCGGCGGACTGTCTTACGCGATCGACGTCACCAAGCCGCAGGGGCAGCGCATCTCCGACATGCAGGTTCTCAAGACCGGCATGCCGATCGATCCCGGCAGGGAATACCAGGTTGCCGGCTGGGCCAGCGTCAACGAAGGCACCGAAGGGCCGCCGATCTGGGACGTCGTCGCGAACTACCTGACGCGAGAGAAGACCGTTCGGCTCGAGCCCAACAGGGCCGTCAAAGTTACCGGAGCGTAAGAAGCGATGTCGAAGACAGACAGCCAATCCCGTCGCAGCTTCCTGACCGCTGGCGCCGGCGTCGCGGCCGCGATGCTGGCAAGACCGGCAACGGCCGGCGGAAATCCCGCCAACCAGCCGCCCAACGTGCCCGAGTGGACGAAGTCGCTCGGCGAGGGCGTCGCCGTCCGCCCCTATGGCAAGCCGTCGAAATTCGAGAAGGATGTCGTGCGGCGCGACGTCGAATGGCTGACCGCCTCGCGCGAATCCTCGGTGAGCTTCACGCCATTGCACGAACTCGAAGGCATCATCACTCCGAACGGCCTCTGCTTCGAGCGCCATCACGGCGGCATCGCCGAGGTCGATCCGGCCGATCACCGCCTGATGATCCACGGGCTGGTCGAACGTCCGCTCATCCTCACGCTGGAAGAACTGAAGCGTTATCCACGCGTCAATCGCATCCACTTCATGGAATGCGCTGCGAATTCCGGCATGGAATGGCGCGGCGCCCAGCTCAATGGCTGCCAGTTCACTCACGGCATGATCCACTGCGTGCAGTATACCGGCGTCTCGCTGCGCACCTTGCTGGAAGAGGCCGGCGTCAAGACCAACGGCAAGTGGCTGCTGGTCGAAGGCGCCGATGCGGCCGCGATGGATCGCAGCCTGCCGATCGAGAAGGCGCTCGACGACTGCATCATCGCCTACAAGATGAATGGCGAAGCGCTCTATCCCGAGCAGGGCTATCCGATGCGGCTCGTGGTGCCCGGCTGGCAGGGCAATCTCTGGGTCAAGTGGCTGCGCCGCATCAAGGTCGGCGACCAGCCCTGGCATACCCGTGAGGAGACGTCGAAGTACACGGACCTCATGCCGAACGGCAAGGCGCGGCGCTTCACCTGGTCGATGGACGCCAAGTCCGTGATCACGAGCCCGAGCCCGCAGGCGCCAATCCGTCACGGCAAAGGCTTCACCATCGTCTCGGGTCTTGCCTGGAGCGGCAACGGCAAGGTCAAGCGCGTGGACGTCTCGCTGGACGGCGGTCGCAATTGGTGGCCGGCACGGCTCGACGGGCCTGTCCTCGACAAGGCGCTGACGCGCTTCTACTACGAGTTCGACTGGAACGGCGAGCCGCTGTTGCTGCAATCACGCGTGCAGGACGAAACCGGCTACGTGCAGCCGAGCAAGGCGGAGCTGCGCAAGATCCGCGGCGTCAATTCCATCTATCACAACAACGGCATCCAGACCTGGCACGTGCAGGCCAATGGTGAGGTCGAGAATGTCGAAGTCGCTTAAACTCATCGCCGTCGTGCTGACGGCCTGCGCGCTGAGCGCGCCGGCGTTTTCGCAGCAGAAGGGTGACGCGAAGGGCGGACCCCGCTATCACATCGGCCGCGCGCCGACCGCGGACGAGATCCGCGGCTGGGACATCGACGTGCGTCCCGACGGCCAGGGTCTGCCGGAAGGCAAGGGCACGGTCGCGCAGGGCGAAAAACTGTTTATGGACAATTGCTCGTCCTGCCATGGTGAGTTCGGCGAGGGCAACGGCCGCTGGCCGGTGCTGGCCGGCGGCAAGGGCTCGCTGACCTCGGACAATCCGGTCAAGACCGTGGGCTCGTACTGGCCTTACGCGTCCACCGTGTTCGACTACGTCAGGCACGCCATGCCCTATGGCAACACGGGTTCGTTGTCGGTCGATGAATATTACGCGCTCGTCGCTTACGTCCTGTATCTGAACGACGTCGTCACCGACCAGAACTTCGAGCTGAATAAAAAGACCCTTGCCGCGATCAAGATGCCGAACGAGCAGGGCTTCGTGATGGACGACCGTGCCACCAGCGAGAAGTCGTTCTGGCAAAAGGACCCCTGCATGAAGGACTGCATCGCTCCGGTGAAGATCACCGGGCGCGCGGCCGCCATCGACGTGACGCCCGAGGACGGCAAAGAGAAGAAGTCGCGGGGCGTGGAGTGAGAGACGGCCGGGCGAGCCGCCGCGCGCTGCTGCATGCGGCTCTCGCGGCCGGCCTTTTCGTCAGCTTCCATCCGGCTTTGGCCCGGGCGGCGGAACCTCATCGGCTCGCGTTGCAGATCAGCGACGACGACCCTGTCAAGATGCGTGCCGTTCTCGATGTCGCCGCCAACGTCTCGCGGCATTATTCCGGGCAAGGCGAGGACGTCGAAATCGTGGTCGTTGCCT
The DNA here is from genome assembly GCF_018129985.1 of Bradyrhizobium sp. SZCCT0148. GTDB lineage: Bacteria > Pseudomonadota > Alphaproteobacteria > Rhizobiales > Xanthobacteraceae > Bradyrhizobium > Bradyrhizobium japonicum_H. The sequence goes on along the minus strand of NZ_JAFCKT010000004.1, from coordinate 31,302 downwards.
TCAACGGCGGCGTCGACATGCTGCCGGCCGACCGCTCGCCGGTGAAGGAGCGGCTGGTGAATTTCCTGAAATCGATGCCCAATATGAGCTTCATCGCCTGCGGCAATACGCTGGAGACGCTCGCGGCGAAGGAAGATAGGCGGCCGGCGCTGATCGAGGGCGTCAGCGTGACACAGGTCGGGGTTGCCGCGCTGATGGATTTGGCGGAGAAGAACTGGACGATGGTCCGGCCATAGGGAGAGAGCCGACGATGCGATGGTTGCTGGGACTGGCCATCTTGCTTGCGTTCGCAGGGACCGGATATGCGGCCGAGCAGGAGCTCGAGCTGTCGATCGACGGCCGCACCACACTCGCAACGCTGCGCACGCCCGCCACGATGACACCGGACACGCCGCTCGTCGTGATGACCCATGGCACGCTCGCGCACAAGGACATGGAGGTCATCCAGGGCGTTGCCAACGCGCTGGATCAGCGCGGCATCGCTTCGCTCGCTCATACGCTGTCGCTCGGGCTCGATCGCCGCAAGGGCATGTATGATTGCGCCGCGCGGCATGACTATGTCGTCGGGGACGCCGTTGCCGAGATCGGCGCCTGGGTGGCGCGGGCGAAGGGCCTGTCCCGGCTTGTCTTCGCGTTCGGCCATTCGCGCGGCGGCAACCAGGTCGCGCGGTATCTCGCAGTCGGCGAAGCCCCGCCGGTGGCGGGTGCGGTGCTGCTGGCGCCGGTGACCGCAAAAGCCGAGGCCGATCTGCGCGCCTCCTACGCCGCGACCTACGGCAAGCCGCTCGAACCGTTTCTGGAGCTGGCGACGAAATCGGTTGCGGCGGGTCACGGCGGGGAGTGGATGGACGTCCCCGGCTTCATCTATTGTCGCAATGCCGTTGTCACCGCGCGGGCCCTTGCGTCGTTCTACGGCGCCGACCCCGGCCAGGATACGGCCGCGCTCGTGGCACGCGTTAAGCTGCCGGTGCTGGTGCTCGCCGCGACCAAGGATACCGTCGTGCCCGACGTGGCGGCCTCCTTCACCTCGCTTGCCGGTTCGAGCGGGGGCAGGGTGCAGCTCGACACGATCGAGGATGCCGATCATTTCTTTCGCGACCTGTTCGCGGAAGACGTCGCCGACCGCATCGCCGAATTCATCAAGCAGACACGATAGGAGGGGGACGATGCAGCGTCGATCCATGCTTCGCGTGGGCCTTGCCGGACTATTTGGTGCCTTCGCAGTGCGCCAGGCGTCCGCGGCGACGGACGCGTCCGCACGACAGCGCGTCGTCTATCATCTCGCCGATGCCGATCGTGTCGTCTTCGTTCTGGGCAATCTGCAAAACCATGTCGACGGCGTCGGCGGACCTGGGAAGGCCGATATCAGGCTGGTGGTGCACGGGCCGGCGCTGCGCGCCTTCCACGCGCTCGCGGCACAGGATCACACCGTTGCGATGATGACGAAGCTCGTCGACGCCGGCGTTGGTTTCGACGCCTGCGCCAACACGATGAAGGCGCAGGGCGTCAAGCTGGACGACCTCACGCCCGGCTTTGTGGTGGCCGAGAAGGGCGGCGTGGTGCGGCTCGCCGAGTTGCAGCAGCAGGGATATGCCTATCTGCGGCCATGAGGCCCGGCATCCTGCGGTGTCGAGCTTTGATCTGGCTCATGGGACGCGATGGCCCGATCGCTAGAATTGCATGCTCGCAGGAACAGCCGAGGCGGACGTGCTGACGCCGATCATTGATCTCTTGGGTGAGGACCGGCTGTCTTGGCTCGGCGGCCTTCTGGTTGGAGGCCTGTTCGGGTTCTTCGCCCAGCGCAGCCGCTTCTGTCTCCGTGCCGCGGCGGTCGAATTCTCCCGCGGCGAGGGCGGGCCGCGCCTTGCGGTCTGGCTCCTGGCCTTTGCTGCGGCGCTGGTGGGCACGCAAGGCTTGGTCGCGCTCGGCTGGCTCGACGTATCGGAGGCGCGTCAGCTCGCGCAGCAGGGCAGCATCTCCGGCGCGCTGCTCGGCGGCATCATGTTCGGTTGCGGGATGATCCTGGCGCGCGGCTGCGCCAGCCGGCTGCTGGTGCTCTCGGCCAATGGCAATCTGCGAGCATTATTGTCGGGGCTGGTGTTCGCGGTGACCGCGCAGGCCTCCTATCGCGGCCTGCTGTCGCCCGCGCGCGAATGGGTAACCAATCTGTGGCTGGTCGATGGCGGCCCGTCGCGCGACATCATGGCGATGTTCGGTGCCGGCACGTCCGAGAAGCTTGCCTTCGGAGCGGTGTGGCTGATTGCGGGGCTGTCCTTTGCCTTTCGCAGCCGGCTGCCGCGCCGGCTGATCCTTGCCGCGCTCGCGGCCGGAACAGCCGTCGTCGCCGGCTGGCTGTTCACCTACCAGCTGTCGCAAGCTTCGTTCGCGCCGGTGACGTTGAAGAGCCTCACCTTCAGCGGACCGTCGGCCGAGTTGCTGATGCTGGTGCTCAACAGCGCGCAGCTCCGGCTCGGATTCGATCTCGGCATCGTCCCCGGCGTGTTTCTCGGCTCGTTCCTCGCCGCTGCGCGGGCGCACGAACTGAAGCTCGAGGGATTTTCGGATGGGCTCGGCATGCGGCGCTACCTGTTCGGCGCGGTGCTGATGGGATTCGGCGCGATGCTCGCCGGCGGTTGCGCGGTCGGCGCCGGCGTGACCGGTGCCTCGGTCTTTGCACTCACCGCCTGGCTCGTGCTCGGCGGCATGTGGCTGGGGGCGGGGCTCACGGATCTGCTCGTCGATCGCGCCGGCATGCCGCAGCAGCCGACGAGCTTGCCGGCAAGGAGTGGCTAAACTTGTCGCTTTGCTGAATTCTACTTCTTGAGGGTGATTTTCCGGTCTCTCTGTAGGCCGGTGGTCGGCGCGCCGAGCGACCTGATCGGTGCTGCCGTTGTGCTGTCTCAATCTGGCTGCCACCAAGGACACGACACGGATCAGGCTGTCTGCGTTCGCGATCGCCTTTATCGGCAACGCCGGCTGTGCGCCGGTGCAAGGGAAACTTCCGCTGAGCTCAATCGGCGCGGCCGCGCCGCCGCTACTACCCCGCCAGAAATCCGCCATCGACCGCAACCACCGTTCCGGTGGCGTATTGCGAGGCTGGCATGCAGAGGAAGGCCACGGCACCGGCGATGTCCTCGGGCTGTCCCCAGCGCTTGAATGCGGTGCGGTCGGCGATACGCTGGTAATGGGCGCGGTCGGCGCGGCCGGCGGCATTGATCGCGGTTTCGACATAACCCGGCGCAACGGCGTTGACGCGGATGCCGTCTTCGGCCCACGCCAGGGCGAGCGCCTTGGTCAACATCACGACGCCGCCTTTGCTGGCGCAATAGGCCGGGATCCGCGGCAGTGCCAGGGTCGCATTCATCGAGGCGATGTTGACGATTGAGCCGTTCATCTTAGCCAGCTGCGAGCGGAACGCCATGCAGGTCCGGAACGTGCCCGTGAGATTGACGTCGAGTACTTTTATGAAGGTCTCGATCTCGAATTCCTTGTCCCGCGCCAGGATGCCGGCGCAGTTGATCAGCGCATCGACGCGTTGGTGGCGCCCGGCGAGGGACGCGACGGCTTCATCGCTCGTGACATCGAGCGTCGTGAGCGCAAGCCCAGCGCGCGGCTTGAGCAGGGAGCGTTCGAGATCGGAATCATTGACGCCCGTTGCGGTCACCGTCGCCCCGAGATCGCAGAATTGGTTGCTGATCGCGGCGCCGATGTCGCCGGCACCGCCGACCACGACGGCATGAAAGCCGGGGGTGAGAGAAAAGCTGTCACTCATCGGACGATCTCACTTCAGGATTGCGGGAGGCGGAGCCGTCGATTCCCGGACCACCAGCGAGAAATCGACCTCGCGATGCATGATGGTCTGCTCGCCAGCGAGGCTGCGCACCAGATATTCTCCGGCACGCTGCCACGTCTCGTCGGTTGGGACGTGGATCGTGGTCAGGCTCGGTCGCAAATGGCGGCTCCAGTCGAGGTCGTCGAAGCCGACGACCGAGAGATCTCGCGGCACCGAAAAGCCGCTGCGCTCCGCTTCCAGCAGGACGCCATAGGCGATGACGTCGTTGCCGCAGACCACTGCCGTCGGTCGGTCCCTGAGGTTGAGAAGATGCCGGGCCGCCTCGCGCGCGTCGTCGAGGGTATAGGGCACCTCGACATGCCATTCCGGAGGCAGCTCGAGGCCGCTCTCTGCGAGCGCGCGGCGAAAGCCGGCGACGCGGGCGCCGGCGCGGTCGTTGTTGCGCTGGAGCGCGGACACGATTCCGATCTTGCGATGGCCGAGCTCGATGACATGCGCGGCCGCCCGATGGGCGGCTGCTTCGTTGTTCGTGCCGACGCAGGGGTAGGGACGGTCGGGCTGATAGATCCCGACATTGATGAAAGGCACCGCATTGTCCGCAAGTAGCTTGCGCAAGCCTTCGTGGTGGCAGTCGCCCCGCAGCACGAGGCCATCGACGCCGCGGCCGATCAGGTTGCGGGCCTGTTGCAGTTCGACGTCGAGATCGTATCCGCTCGTGGTGAGGAACAGCATGTAGCCAACCGACGAGAGGTATTTCTGCAGCGAAGCGATGCCGCGCGCGAACATCGTGTTGTCGATCGTCGGCACGATAGCGCCCAGCGTACGCGACCGCCGCGATGACAGAATGCGGGCCGGCGCGTGCGGGATGTAACCAACGGCGTCGATAGCCTGCGCAATGCGCGCGCGCAGGGAAGGGCTCACCGCCTCGGGATTGTTGAGTGAACGAGAGACCGACGCTGTCGACACACCGGCCCGCGCCGCGACGGCGCGGATGCCCTGCTTCGTCAACTTGGCGGACGGCTCGTTCATGATGTAACGTTACAATCCCGTCTCAGGCCTGCGGTTTGGCAAATATCTATGATATTGCCGCAGAAACATCAGAAAGTCTATCACTTGACAGGGGTGCGGTGACGCTTAGGATGTAACCGTTTTCATAAGGCGCCGATAGCACAAGGTGCCAGCGGGAGGAGAGTTCGATGAAGGTCAAGATGCTCGCGACGCGCGTGGCGTTGCCCGTTTTTGCGATTGCCGCCGTCAGCGCGCAGGCACACGCGGCGGACTTCGACTGGATGAAATTCAAGGGCAAGACCGTCACCTTTCTTGCCAACAACAATCCGGTCTCGCAGGCGCTGCTGACCTACAAGGCCGATTTCGAGAAGTTGACCGGCATGACTCTCAAGGTCGACGGTTACCAGGAGCAGCAGATGCGCCAGCGTCTGGTGACGGTGATGAATGCAAACAGCGACGAGGTTGATGTCTACATGACGCTGCCGTCGCGCGAGGGCGAGCAATTTGCCGCCGCCGGCTGGTATGCCGATCTCACCGCAATGGCCAAGAACGACGTCGCCAAGGATTACGATTCTGCCGGCCTGAGCCAGGCGCTGCTGAAGGCGGCGACTTTCGGCGGCAAGTTGACCAGCATGCCGATGAATCTCGAGGGCCCGATCTTTTATTACCGCACCGATATCTTCAAGAAGTGCGGCCTCGATGCGCCGAAGACGATCAAGGACGTCGAGGCTGCGGCCGAGAAGATCAAGACCTGCGACAGCTCGGTGACGCCGTTCGTCTCGCGCGGCCTCAAGCCCGCGGTCGCCTACACGTTCAGCAACATGCTGCACAACATCGGCGGCACCTACATCGCCAACGGCAAGTCGAATCTCTGCTCGGCCAAGGGTAAGGAGGCGCTCGACACCTATAGCCGTCTGCTGCGCGACTTCGGCCCGCCCGGCGTCGTCAACTACAGCTTCCAGCAGATTTCCGCGCTCTATCGCAGCGGCCGTGCCGCGATGGCGTTCGAATCCTCCAATGAGCTGCGGACCGTTATGGACGGCGGTGCGCGCCTCAAGGACACAGGCCTGTTGCCGTTCCCGGCGGGTGAAGCCGGCCAGGTGCCGACCACGATCGGCTGGGGCATGGCGGTGTCCTCGCACAGCAAGCAGCCGGATGCCGCCTGGTATTTCGTGCAGTGGGCGACAAGCCCGGAGGTGCAGAAGAAGATGGCGCTTCAGGGTATCGCGCCGCCGCGCCCGTCCGTCGCGAACGATCCCGAATATCGCAAGTGGATCGACGAAGAGCCGGTCCGCAAGGAATGGCAGGCTGCGCTCGACGTGCTCGCCACCAAGGGCTCGTCCGAGGTCGGCTATCCCATCGTCGCCAATCCGCAGTCGCGCGAATTCATCGGGCAGGCGGTGCAGGATCTGATCCTCAAGCAAAAGCCGATCGACCAGGCCTGCGCGGATGCCGACAAGGCGCTGGACGCGCTGATCGCGCTGAACTGACCGCCCGGTGCCGGCTGGCTTGCTGCCGGCCGGCACCTCACTCGATCGAGGACAGGAACACATGTCTGATACGGCTGCGCCACTCACGCAGGACCGGCAGAAGCTGGAGATGGCGGCGCTCTCGGCGCCGGCCGTGTTCTTCACGGTCGCGATGATCGCGTTTCCGGTCGTTTATACGATCTGGCTCGGCTTTCAGACGTTCTCCTCGACCGGCAAGCAATCCTTCGCGGGCCTCGCCAATTATTCGAAGCTGATCTCCGATTACGAATTCTGGCACGGTTTGTGGATCACCATTGCGCTGTTCGTGCTGTCGCTGGTGCTGCAACTCGTCTTCGGTGTCTGGCTCGCGCTGGTGCTGTTCAATGCCAAGCGCCTGCCGGGCATCTTGCGCTCGCTGTTCATCTCGCCCTTCATGATGCCGCCCGTGGTGGCAGGCATGATGTGGCTGGTTATCCTCGATCCGTCGCTGGGTGCCGCCAACTATATCCTGCAGTCGTTGGGCCTGCCGCCCTCGGACTGGCTGGCTTCGCCGACGTGGGTGATTCCGACCGTGGCGCTGATCGACAGCTGGCAATGGACGCCCTATGTCGCCTTGATCGTGCTGGGCGGATTGCAATCGCTGCCGCCGAGTGTCTATGAGGCCGCGCAGATCGATGGCGCGTCTCCGTTGAAGACGTTCCAGCGCATCACGCTGCCGCTGCTGCTGCCGACCATCGTCACTGCAGCCATCCTGCGCAGCGTCGATCTGCTGCGCTTCTTCGACATCATCTACATCACGACGCAGGGCGGTCCCGGCAACGCCTCGAATACGCTCAACATCTACGGCTTCCGGGTCGGATTCGAATTCTTCAACATCGGCTATGCCAGCGCGTTGATGCTGACGCTGACCGCGATCGTGTTCGGCGCGGTGCTCGCCTTCAATCGGCTGCGCGGCGCAGTGGCGTGGTGATGTCATGAACGATGCCGCCAACACCGACCGCTGGATCCGCTGGCTCAACACGGTGCAACTCGTGCTGGCCGGCATGATCATCATGGCGCCGACGGTCTGGATGGTGCTGTCCTCGTTCAAGCCGTCCTTCGAGGTCACTGCCTACCCGCCCACATTGGTGTTCTCGCCGACGCTGGAAAACTACGCGGAGTTGACAAGGACGACGCCGTTTCTGAGCTATGCGCTCAACAGCCTGATTGTCACCGTCGGCTCGACCGCGCTCGGGCTGTTGTTCGGAATTCCCGCCGCCTTCGCCGTGTCCTGGACGCGCATCACGTGGCCGGCGATCCTGACACTCGCGGCGCGCATGGCGCCGGGCACGCTCTTCCTGCTGCCGTGGTACGTGATGTTCCGGCAAATCGGCATGATCGGATCCTACACCGCGCTGATCCTCAGCCATGCCGTCATCACGCTGCCGATCGTGATCTGGGTGCTGCTACCGTCGTTCGATGCCATTCCACGCAGCGTGTTCGAGGCTGCACAGGTGGATGGATGCAGCGTCACGCGCATCCTCTGGCGCATCGCGATGCCGCTGGTGGCGTCGGGCATCGCCGTTTCGGCGATCCTCGCCTTCGTGTTTTCGTGGAATTACTTCCTGTTCGCGCTGGTGCTCTCCAATGGTGACACCAAGACGCTGATCGCGGCCGCCTTCAACTTCATCGGCGAGGGCTCGACGCAATGGGGCGCCCTCATGGCGGCCGCGACGCTGATCGCGTTGCCGCCGTTGGTGCTGGCCGCCCTGGTTCAGCGCTGGCTGGTGTCCGGGCTGACGCTCGGTGCGGTGAAAGGCTAGGTATCTGATGAACGTGTCCCCCCGTCCGAACTCAATCATGCAGGCCGCGGTCTTCCACGGCAACGACCGCATCACCATCGAGCGCGTGGCGATGCCCGATGTCGGTATCGGAGAGGTGCTGGTCCGTGTCTCGCGCACCGCGTTGTGCGGCTCCGATTTCAAGCTCTGGCACAAGGGCGCCGAGTTCACCGCCGGGCATGAGATCTTTGGTGTCGTCGAGCAGCCGGGTCACCGGCTGCATGGCCGCCGTTGCGCGGTCTACATCCCCCTGCATTGCGGCCACTGCGCCGCCTGCACGCGCGGCGACACCCAGATGTGCCTGGAGGTCTCGAGCCTGATCGGCTGGAACAGGCCGGGCGGCTATGCGGAGTACGTCCCGGTGCCGGAAAACTGTCTGTTGCCGGTGCCAGATGACATCGAGGACAGCCTTGCGCCGCTCCTGCTCGACACCATCGGCACCTCCGGCCACGCCGTGCGGTTCGTCAGTCGCGTAGTGCCGCCGGAGGAGACGGGTGCGGTCCTCGTGATGGGGGCGGGGCCTGTCGGTCTCGGCGTCGTGCTGGCGCTTCGCGCGCTCGGCTATGACGACATCTATGTCGCCGATCCCAACGCGTCGCGATTGAAAATCGCCCAGTCTTTCGGTGCAAAAGCACATCCAGTTGGCGATACCTCGAAACGCTTCGCCCTCATCATGGAATGCTCGGGCGCGCATGCGGCCCGCAACCTCGGCATCGAGCTTGTCCTGCCGCGCGGGGCGCTGGTGCTGGTCGGCGAGAACGCCGCGCCCTGGACCATCGAGGAAGGCAAGGTCTTCCGTCGCAAGGACTTTTACATGATCCGGACCTTCTATTTCCCGGTTTCGGATTTCGAGCCGAATGTTGAGCTGCTGCGCAAATACAAGGACGAATATCGCGTCCTCGTCGATGGCGAGTTCGGCCTCCCGGCGCTGCCCGAGAATTTTGCCCGCTTCGCCAAGGGCGAACTGATCAAGCCCGTGCTGGCGCTGGATTGACGATCATGGCCTCGATTTCGATCCGTAATCTCACCAAGCGCTACGGCAATTTCACCGTGATCCCCGATCTCAATCTGGAGATCGCGGACCATGAATTCGTGGTTTTCGTCGGCCCGTCCGGTTGCGGCAAGTCGACCTTGCTCCGGATCATCGCGGGTCTCGAGCCGATTTCCTCAGGAGACCTCTACATCGGCGACACGCGCGTCAACGCCGTGCAGGCGGCGCAACGCGACATCGCGATGGTCTTCCAGGACTATGCGCTCTATCCGCATATGCGGGTTTACGACAACATGTCCTTCGCGCTGGAACTGCGTGGGATCCCGAAGGCGGAGATCGACGCGCGGGTGAGGCACGCGGCGGCGCTGCTGCACATCGAGCCGTATCTCGACCGCAAGCCGAAGGAGCTTTCCGGAGGACAGCGCCAGCGTGTCGCCATGGGACGTGCGATCGTGCGCAATCCCAAAGCCTTCCTGTTCGATGAGCCGCTCTCGAATCTTGACGCCAAGCTGCGCGGGCAGGTGCGCGCCGAGATCAAGGCACTGTCGCAGGAGCTCAAGACCACCATGGTCTTCGTGACCCATGACCAGATCGAGGCCATGACCATGGCTGACCGCATCGTGGTGCTTCAAAGCGGCACGATCCAGCAATATGACACGCCGGAAGCGGTGTACGAGCGGCCGGCCAACCAGTTCGTGGCCGGCTTCATCGGCTCGCCGGCCATGAATTTCTTTCCGGTCGAATGGCGCGGGGAGGGAGCGATCCTCTCGCAAGGCGGGACGGCGGTGCCGCTGGATGGCGAGACCGCGGGCCGCCTGCGCCAGGCCGGCAGCGCCGTGCTCGGCGTTCGTCCGGAGCATTTCGCCGTCACCGCCGATGCGGCCGAGGGAATCGCCGTCAACATCAGGCTGGTCGAGCCGCTCGGCTCGGACACGCTGATCCATTTCGATCTCGCCGGCGGCTCCGCCATCGCGCGGGTCGATCCGGCGCTACGGCCAAAGGTCGGCGATCGCATCATTCTGCGACCGCAATCCGGCAAGACTCATCTGTTCGATGCCGCCAACGGACAGGTCGTGCAGTGAGCGCATCGGTCAACATCGGGGATCTGTCGGCGCTGGCGGACGTCGCGACCAGGACGAAGCCCGTGCACGTGATCTGTCTCGGGTTGTCCGCACTCGATCAGGTCTGGCGAGTCGATCGGCCGTTCGCGGGTGGAAGCGAAAAGATCAAGGCCATCGAATACGGCACCCTCGGCGGCGGCATGGCCGCCAATGCCAGCGTGGCGGTGGCAAGGCTCGGTGCGTCCGTCGCGTTCTGGGGGCGGGCAGGGAACGACGCCGCAGGTCACGAGATGAAGTCGGCCTTCACCGCGGAAGGCGTCGACGTCGAGAATTTCCGGCTGTTTGCCGATGGCCGCTCATCCGTCTCCGGGGTCATCGTCGACAGCTCCGGCGAGCGGCAGATCGTGAATTTTCGTGGTCTATATCCAGAAGAAGCCGACTGGCTCCCGCTCGAGGCTGTCTCGCGCGCATCGTCCGTGCTCGCCGATCCCCGCTGGGTCGAGGGCGCCGCGACGTTGTTCCGCGAAGCGCGCGCCCGTGGCATCCCGACGGTGCTCGACGGTGACATGGCGGAGCCTGACGTGTTCGAGCGGTTGCTGCCGCTGACCGACCACGCGATCTTTTCCGAACCTGCACTTGCCGCCTTTGCCGGCTCGGCGGACGATAAATCGCTCTCAGCCCTTGCGCGGTTCGGCTGCCGCGTCATCGCCGTCACGCGCGGCGAGGGTGGCGTGAGCTGGTACGAGAGCGGCGAGTTGCACCGGCAGGCCGCCTATGCCGTCGACGTCGTCGACACCACAGGCGCGGGCGACGTCTTCCACGGTGCCTATGCGCTGGCGATCGGCGCCGGTCTCGACGTGCGCGCCACCATGGCGTTTTCGGCGGCCGCGGCCGCCATGAAATGCCGCCACGCCGGCGGCCGCAATGGAATCCCCGATATCAACGAGTGTGTTGTATTCATGAGGACGAAGCCATGAGAACGATTGGAAAGAACCGCGGCCTGGCACGGCTTGCAGACGTGGATGGCCACTTTCGCATGGTCGCGCTGGACCAGCGGCCGCCTTTGTTCGATGCCATCGCCAAGGCAAAGGGCATCACGCGGGAGCAGGTCGAATATTCCGACGTCACGGCGGCGAAGCGCCTCCTCGTCGAAAACCTTTCGCCGCATTGCAGCTCGATGCTGTTCGACCCCAACTTCGCCGTGCCCGCTGCGATCGATCTGCTGCCGCCGCGCTGCGGCCTGATCATGACGCTGGAAGAACACCGCGTCGAGGAAACCGCGGGCGGCCGCAAGTCGCGCGCGATCACCAACTGGAGCGTGGAGAAGATCCGCGCCATGGGTGGCGACGCCGTCAAGGTGCTGGCCTGGTACCGGCCGGACGCCGATGCTGCGGTGAACGATCACCAGAAGAAATTCGTGCGCGAGATCGGCGAGGACTGCGCCCGTCACGACATTCCCTACGTGCTCGAACTGCTGGTCTATCCATTCCTCGGCAGCGCCAACCACACCGCAGATTACGTGGAATCGCCGGGCAAGCTCCCCGGCCTCGTCATCGACAGCGTGCGTGAGTTTGCGAAGCCCGAATATAACGTCGACCTGCTTAAGCTGGAGAGCCCGCTGGCGGCCAACAGTCTGCCGGCCCGTGACGGCAGCGCGGAGGCCAAGGCCGCGCAGAAGGAGTTCGATGCGATCGGCGATATCTGCCGCGGTCGCAACATCCCCTGGGTGCTGCTCTCGGGCGGCGCCGCGCCGGAGAAATTCGAGCGCGTGCTTGACTATTCCTACGCGGCGGGCGCGAGCGGCTTCCTCGCAGGCCGCACCATCTGGCTCGATGCCGTGTTGAAGAATTTCCCGGATCGCGCCGCGGTGTCTGCCAGCCTGCGCAAGGACGGCCTCAACGTTCTGGACCGGCTCAGCGAGTTGACCAAGGCCAAGGGTACGGCATGGCGACCGCGCTACCCTGTCTTCAGCGATATTAAGCAGGAAGGTGACTTCGCGCGCGCTTACTGAGATGGTGGCGGCTCCGCGTCGTCTCGCAGGCTCTGCAACATGACTGGCGGCGTCACCATCCGTTCGATCGTACCACCGGGAACGCCGGTGGCGTGTTCGGCGGGACGCTCAACCGTCCCGCCGTCCTTCGTTCGCGCGACCGGTCGAAGCTTGGTCCAACTTTCCGGCACGGGCGCGGAGTATCGCGCCTAGCCAATGCGCCTTCGGGAGTTCTCGGCTACAGCACTTCAGCCAAGGACTTGCCTTGCAGTTCGATGTCCAATCCTCGCATGCCGAGGTCGCTGATCTCGCCGCCCATTGCCTTGAGGCTCTCCTCGCGGATCAGGGACATCAGCCCGCGGCGCAGCGCCAGGAATTCCGAGGACATCATCATCGACTGCTGGCGCGGCCGTTCCAACGGAATCGGAACCTCAGCCTTGATCGAGCCGGGACGCGCGGTCATGCAGTAGACGCGGTCGGACAGGAAGATCGCCTCATCGATGTCGTGGGTGACGAACAGCACCGAGATCTTCAGCCGCTGCCACATATTGGTGAGGATCTGCTGCATGATGACGCGGGTCTGGGCGTCGAGTGCGCCGAACGGCTCATCCAGCAGCAGAACCTTCGGTCCCGTCGCCAGCGCGCGGACGATGCCGACGCGCTGTTTCATGCCGCCCGAGAGCTTTTCCGGATAATGCCTCTCGAAGGCCTCCAGACCCGCCAGACCGAGCAGCGTCCGGGCGGCGCGCTCACGCTGCGAGCGCGGCATGCCACGCATCTTCAGCCCGAATTCGACGTTTTCCCGCACCGTCTTCCAGGGAAACAGCGAATATTGCTGGAACACCATGCCGCGCTCGGCGCTGGGTCCGTTCACGCGCTCGCCGTCGACGGTGACGATACCTGTGGTCGGTTTGAGGAAGCCCGCGACCGCATTGAGCAGCGTCGATTTTCCGCAGCCGGAGGGCCCGACGATCGAGACGAATTCGCCGGGCTTCACGTGGATCTGCGTATCGGTGACGGCCTGGACCGGTCCCTCGATGCTGTCATAGCTGAGGGAGAAGTTCGTGACCTCGACGTGTCCTTGCGGAGCCTTGGTAGAAATCTCGTTCATTTTGCTCTCCACGGCATCACCAATTGTCCGGCGCCCCGGATCAGCAGGCTCGATCCCAGGCCGAGAACGCCGATCGCGATCATGCCGAGCGCGATGTCGGCATACTGCACCAGCGAATAGGCCTCCCAGGTGAAATAGCCGATGCCGTACTGGCCCGAGATCATCTCGGCTGCGATCAGCGACACCCAGGCCACGCCCATGCCGACGGTGAGGCCGGTGAAGATGTGCGGCAGCGAGGCCGGGAAATACACCTCGCGGAAGATCGACCGCTCGCGCGCGCCGAGGCACTGCGCCGCGCGCACCAGCACGGGATCGACCAGCGTCATGCCGTGGAGTGTATTCACCAGGATCGGGAAGAACGAGCCGAGGAAGGTGATGAAGACGATGCTCTGCTCGTTGGTCGGCCACAGCATGATCGCCATCGGCACCCAGGCGATCGCCGGGATCGGCCGTAGCACTTCCGCGACGGGGAAGATGATCTCGTGGATCAGCTTGAAGCGGCCCATGATCAGGCCGAGCGGCACGCCGATGATGGCTGCGAGCGAGAAGCCGATGAGGATGCGCCGACAGCTCAAGACGATATGCAGCAGGAATTTGGGGTCGTGGATCGCCTTGGTGAAGCTGGCATAAACCGCAAGTGGCGAGGGCACGTTGGTGAAGCGCACGAAAAACACGACGCGATAGGTCGTTAGCAGATGCCAGACCAGGAGGAACGCCAGCAGCGAGGTGACGCCGATTGCAATGGCGCGCAGGCCGCTGCGGTTCAGTCGGTACCAGCGTAGCGCGAGCGTTCCGAAGGAGGGTGGTCTGGCGACGGGCTCCGGGCCCGTCGCCGCAATGGTTGCTGTCGGCATGCTGTCCTCGGACTGTCTGAGGATGGCGGAGCTGCTCACGTCTTGCCTCCGCTGACTGCTGCCTTCACCGCGTCGTCGAAGCCGAGCACCTTGCCACCGATCTTGGTGGCATAGGCTTCGGCGTCCTTTTTCAGCAGGAACGGGGCGACCTCGCCATCGCCGACGGCGAAGAAGGCCTGGTCGGCGAATAGCTTGATGCCGCGCGTGGTGTCGAAGACGTAGGCGACATTGATCTTCTTGCCCTTGGCCTTGAAGTCGGCATAGGCACCCAAGGTGCAGGCCGCGGACGCAAACGGCATGATGCCGGAACCATCCACCCAGACTTCGCCGGACTTGCGCGGATCGCTGATCGGCTTCTTGCAGAACGCGTCTTCGCCGGAGATCTCGTAATTCCGGGTGCTCGCGAGCTGCGCGTCGTAATCGAGCTTCATCTCGGCATAGGCTTTGCGGATATAGCCGTCGTCGACCCATTTCTTCGGATCGAACTCCTTCATCCGGCCGAGATTTTGCAGAACCTTGACGTCGGCGGCGGCGGCGTCGATCAACGCCGGCTTGACCGTGGGATCGGTCGTCATGTTGCCGCTGGGCCCGAGGAAGATGTAGACGACTTCCTTGCTGATGCCGGTCCATTCCTGGATCTTTTCCGCAGCGAGCTTGGGATCGTCGCGCAGCCATTGATTGGCGGCGATGACCGCCTTCAGATAGGCAGTGATGACCTCCGGATATTTCTCGGCGAAATCGGTGCGAACCACGATGCCGTGAAAGGTCGGGACGTTGGTCTCGACGCCGTCAAAGATCTTCCGTGCGAAACCGCGGAACGGCAGCAACTCGGCGAAGGGAACGAAGTCGGCATGTGCGTCGATCTTCTTCTCCTGGAGATTGGTCGAGCCAACCTCCGGGCTCTGGCTGACGAGCTGGAAGAAGTCGGGGGTGTAGCCGCGGTCCTGCATCGCCTTCAGCACCATGCCGTGCGCGGCGGAGCCGAACGGTACGCTGACGAGTTTGCCCTTGAGATCGGCGAGATCGTAATAGGGCGAGTCCTTATGAACGACGATGCCGTTGCCGGAGCCTGACAGGCTGTAGGCGGCGATGCCGATCAGCCGGCTCTTGCTTTCCGGATTGCTCTCGAACGTGAAGCCGTTCACGATCAGCGGATAGTCGCCCATCATGCCGATCTGCAGCTTGTTCGCCATCATCGCGTTCGTGACGGGCGGACCGGACGTAAAGTTCTGCCACTCCAGCTCGAACTTGATGTTGCTGTATTTGCCGTCCTTCGGCAGGTATTTCTCGAGCAGGTGCAACTGGCGGATGACGACGCCGGCTGTCACCGTGTTGGTTGTGGTGTTCTGCGTTCCGATGCCGAGCGTGACCGTTTCCGCCGAGGCCGGCTGCGCGACCAGAAGGGCCAGCGACGTCACCGACGTCGCGATCGAGAGCGTGGGAAGATGGCGGACCATTCTCATCCTCATTCGGTTGGACGTGCTGTGGTTGCCATGATTGGGTGAGGGCCCGGTCAGGGCAAACCCGGAATGACCGCTGCAGTCGATTAGTTGCCGGGAAAAGCTGATTGCATACTCCTTGAGCAGTCCTGCACTATAAAGCCGCTTGCCTGTGCACGGGCCGTGGTCGCAAATTCGGTCAATCGGGTGCGTGGCCGCGCATCTCTTCCAACACGTCTGCCCGGCAGACCACGATCTGCGATCGCTTGGTCAGCACGATTCCCTTTTCCTGCATCCGCTTCAGGCTGATCGTGACCCATTGCCTGGTGGCCCCGACCATGTGTGCAATGTCGGCATGGGTGAAGGCCGCCGCGATCACCCTGCCATCGGCGTCCTCGACGCCATAGAGCTCGACGAGGTGCAGTAGCAGATGCGCAAGGCGCTGCGTGATCGAGCGCGTCCCGAGCATCTGGGCGAGAGCCGAATAGCATTTGCCCTTGAATGTCAGGCCCTCGATCAGGCCGATCGCAAGGTTCGGAATCTCGACGGCAAGGGACCGCAACTCCTTTCCAGGAAGGTGCACGACGCTGCAATTGCTGGACGCAACGCCGGACCATTGATGCACGGTGCCTTCGAACACTTCCGGTCCGCCGACGAAATTGCCGACATGCCAATAGGCCAGCGTAATCTCGCGCCCGAGCGGGGAGGTGTAGAACACCCGGATGCGGCCGCTCTCGATCAGCCAGATGCCGTCATGCTTGCCGCCCTGGCTGAACAGGGTCTGGCCGCGGTTGAGCACTTTTCGGCGGCCCTGCTTCAGCACCTGCTCCCGCTCACGCGGGGAGAGCTTGTCCATCAGCGGCGGGGGCCCGCCGATCCATTGCTGGTTCTCGGTGAGCAGCAGCGAGGAGCTGCCTGCAGGCCGGACTGCCGGGGGAACAGCCCCGCGAACCACATTCGCCGCCTGCAACATCGTCAGCCTCCGGAACGTTCAAATCGTTCTAAAGAGGAGCAATGTCCGTGCCAGACGAGAGTATTCTTCTTTCCGGATCATTCCGGGATGCGCGCAAAGCGCGCAGGCCCGGAATCCATAGTCACGAGCCGGGTTATGGATTTCGGGCTCGCCCTTCGGGCGCCCCGGAATGACGATCCCGACTATCGGTCCCCGCCGCCCGCCAGGCTCAGCAGATACGGCTTCGGGTAAATCCCCCGATCATGTCCGTCCGAGAACGAGATGTTCAGCCCATAGCCGAGGTCGCCGATCCCAGTGATTGCGATGCCGGGGAAGTTTTCGGGAAAGCGGCCGTCGAAGCGGGCGCGGGTGCAGTGGGCGCATCTGCAGGAAAGGCGAAGCTTTTCGGCAGGAACGCTCAGCGCATCATCCAGTGTGGTGCGGACGAGGAGCGTCGCCAGGTCGGCGCTCGCTTCGTAGTCTGTCACGGTCGGTGCTACCAGGGTCATGGTCATGGCGTATCTCCGACCCTTATCTACGGCGTCGCAGACGATCGCGAATAGCAACTAGTTGCCAACGCCTGCTGCGTTCCGATCATCGCCCGCGAAATGTGAAACTAATCGACCGGGAATTTCAGTTCCAGGTTGCCGGACTCCCGTCTCTCCGAAACCTTGCGCCCAACCGCAGGCATGGAGAGACGACGGATGAGCGCATTTCAAAGGGAGACGGTTCTCACGGTCCGGCACTGGACTGATTCTCTGTTCAGCTTCACCGCGACCCGTGATCCAGGCTTCCGTTTCCAGAACGGACAGTTCGCGATGATCGGCCTCGAGGTCGAAGGCAAGCCGTTGATGCGGGCCTACAGCATGGCCAGCGCCAATCACGAGGAGGCGCTCGAATTCTTCTCGATCAAGGTTCAGGACGGGCCGCTGACCTCGCGCCTCCAGAAGATCAGCGAAGGCGACATCATCCTGGTCGGCCGCAAGGCGACGGGAACCTTGATCACCGGCAATCTCATTCCCGGAAAGCGGCTCCTGCTGCTTTCGACCGGCACGGGCCTCGCGCCGTTCGCCAGCCTGATCAAGGACCCCGACGTCTACGAGAACTACGAGACCATCGTGCTCGCCCATGGCTGCCGCCAGGTCTCCGAGCTCGCCTATGGCGAGCACCTTGTGGAAGGCCTCCGCAATCACGAATTCTTCGGACCGCTGATCCGCGACAAGCTCGTCTACTACCCGACCGTCACCCGCGAGCCGTTCAGGAATCGTGGCCGCATCACCGATCTGATCGCCTCGGGCCAGATCTTCGACGATATCGGGCAGGGCGGCCTCGACATCGAGACCGACCGCATCATGCTCTGTGGCAGTCCGGCGATGCTGGAGGAACTTCCCGCAATGGTCTCCGGGCGTGGCTTCGTCGAAGGCAACCACAGCCGGCCCGGCCATTTCGTCATTGAAAAGGCCTTTGTCGAGCGCTGAGGCGCAAATCGCGTCGCGGCGACAACTAATTGCTATCGCCGCGACGCTCCCTGAACAACTTTGACGCAAAGGCGCCGGACGAACGGCGAACCAGGAGCAAGCGATGGCACTAGATCAGATCGTCGACGGACTTTCGGAGGTTTCCTGCGATGTGCTGGTGATCGGTGGCGGCACGGCCGGCCCGATGGCGGCGCTCAAGGCGAAGCTGAAGAATCCGAAGGCCAATGTCGTCCTGCTCGAAAAGGCCAACGTCAAGCGCTCCGGCGCGATCTCGATGGGCATGGACGGCCTGAACAACGCCGTCATCCCTGGCTATGCAACGCCGGAGCAGTACACCAAGGAAATCACCATCGCCAATGACGGCATCGTCGACCAGAAGGCGGTCTATAAATACGCGCAGAACTGCTACAGCATCATCGAGGAACTCGACAGCTTCGGCATTCGCTTCCTGAAGAACGAGAATGGCGACTACGCCGTCAAGAAGGTGCACCACATCGGCACCTACGTTCTGCCGATGCCGAACGGCGAGACCGTGAAGAAAGCGCTTTATCGCCAGCTGCGGCGCGCCCGCATCCTGATCTCGAATCGCTATATGGCAACGCGGCTGCTCAAATCGAGCGACGGCCGCATCGCTGGCGCGATCAGCGTCAACACCCGCACGGCCGAAATGCTGGTGATCAAGGCCAAGGCCGTGATCCTGTGCATGGGCGCCGCCGGCCGGCTGGGTCTGCCGACCTCCGGCTACATGTTCGGCACCTACGAAAACGCCGCCAATTCCGGCGACGGCTATTCCATGGCCTATCACGCGGGCGCCGCGCTCGCGAACCTCGAATGTTACCAGATCAATCCGCTGATCAAGGACTATAACGGCCCTGCCTGCGCCTATGTCGCCGGGCCCTTCGGCGCCTTTACCGCCAACAACGAAGGCTCGCGCTTCATCGAATGCGACTATTGGTCCGGACAGATGATGCTCGAATTCTACAACGAGCTGCTGTCGGGCAAGGGCCCGGTGTTCCTCCAGCTCAAGCACCTCCACCCGGATACGATCTCGGAAATCGAATCGACACTGCACAAGGTGGAGCGGCCGACGCGCGGCTTGTTCCAGCAGGGGCGCGGGGTCGACTATCGCAACGACTCGATCGAGATGCACATCTCCGAGATCGGCTTCTGCTCGGGTCACAGCGCCTCCGGCGTGTTCGTCGACGACAACGCCCGCACCACCGTGCCGGGCCTCTATGCAGCCGGCGACATGGCGAGCGTGCCGCACAATTACATGCTTGGTGCCTTCACCAACGGAGCGGTCGCCGGCATCGACGCGATGGAGTTCGCCGACAGCCACGATTTCGCGGAGTTCGACGCGGCCGACGTCGCCCGGGAACGCGACCGCGTGATGGCGCCGACCAGGCGAGAGGACGGCATTCCGCCGAACCAGGTCGAGTACAAGACTCGCCGCCTCGTCAACGACTATCTCCAGCCGCCGAAGGTCACGCGCAAATACGAGCTCGGCATGCGCCGCCTCGCCGAGACGCGGCAGGACATGCAGGAGCACATGATCGCGCGAAACGCGCACGAGTTGCTCCGTGCGCTCGAAGTGCAGTCGATCATGGACTGCGCCGACATGGCGGTCCACGCCTCGCTGTATCGCGAGGAGAGCCGCTGGGGCCTCTATCACTGGCGCACCGATTTTCCGGAGAAGGACAACGAGAACTGGTTCTGCCACACGCTGCTGAGCAAGCAGAACGGCAAGATGACCAGCGAGAAGCGCGCCGTCGAGCCTTATGTCGTGCCGATCGCCGACGACGAGAAGGACCTCTACGACAAGCAGCGCATCCGCGCGACCGCCTGATCCACCGCCAAATAGAATCAACAGGAGATCAACGATGCCTCTCGCATCCTATCAGACATCGGTTCCGGTGGTCGTCGACGACGCCAAATGCATCGCCGACAAGGGCTGCACCGTATGCGTCGACGTTTGTCCGCTCGACGTGCTCCGCATCAGCGACATGACCAACAAGGCCTACATGGCCTATGACGAGTGCTGGTATTGCATGCCCTGCGAGGCAGATTGCCCGACCGGCGCGGTCACCGTCAACATTCCCTATCTGTTGAGGTGACCATGTCGAGCCCGTTCGAATCCTACGACGATCTCGAAGACGCCGACGAGCGGTTGCAGGCCGCCGATCCGGCCGAGCGGCGCGTCGCCATCATCGCGCTCGGCCATTCCGGCGATCCGGCCGCGGTCGCGCATCTCGCCAACCTCGTGTCGGATCCCGACGCGGGCGTGCGCCAGCAGGTCGCGATGGCGCTCGGCGAGTTTGACGGGCCGGAGGCTGCAAGTGCACTCGTCAGGCTGCTCGTCGATCCCGAGCGGATCGTGGCGTCGGCCGCGGCCGACAGTCTGGCCGAATTCAAGGACCCCGCCTGCGCCGAAATCATCCTGCCGCTGGTCAAGCATGGCCACGCTTTCGTTCGCATGGGCGCGCTGCGCGCGCTCAAGGAGTTGCGCCGCAAGGACACGCTGAAGCCGGCACTGGAAGCGCTCCAGGACGGTGACGCGGCCGTCCGGGTGCAGGCGATCGGCGTGATCGGTTTCCTGAAGCTCGAAGAGTCGATCCCGGCGCTGACCGCGCTGATCCACGATCCCGACGCCCATGTGCGCCGCGCCGCGGTCAGCGCGCTCGCCTTCTCGCAGATGAAGCCGGCGGCCGAGACCATCACCCGCGCCCTGAAGGACGCCGACTGGATGGTCCGGGAGATGGCCGCCGAGACTCTGGGGCTCAACGTCAACGGCTCGCTCGCTGCCGATCAGCTGATCGCCTCACTTGCCGACGAATTCTGGCAGGTGCGGCTCAAGGCAATCCGGAGCCTGGGCAAGATGAAGATCGAGCGCGCCTTGCGCCCGATCGGCAACTGCATCAGCCACGAGCAGGCGAATTTGCGGAAAGAGGCGGCTGCCGCGCTCGGCGAGATCGCCGCTCCCGAGGGCGAGGCATACCTCGTGGCAATCGCCGACGATCCCGATCCCGATGTGCGCAAGAACGCCCGTTGGGCGCTTCAACAGATCGCCGCGCGAAAGGGAAAGGCGGGAGCGTAGAGCGGATAGGGCCGCCTCAGTGCAACTTTGTTGTGTGGCTGTGCCACGCCACGACAACTTCCTTTGGACCATGTGTCGACGGCCTTGGCCGTTTCGACACCGCCGCAGCTGACGAAAGCCAGCGGCAACTGCACGAGGCCAACGGCTGAAGGCTGGAAAACCAGCACAGTCGCTTGCGGTGCAAGCCGATGTTGCGCTCCGGACAATCCAAGGAAACGTCAGACCGGATAAGCCCACGTTCAGGCGATCGGTCACCTCTGCCTGCTGTCTTCCTGAGCCGCGTGCCGAGATGACGTGCAGAGATTTGAGCCATTAACGGCGCTTATGCCGCGAATTTTTACTTCCAATTTTACTTCGCAAAATCCCGCCTCTAGCCTCTCGATCAATTGATCACATCCGCGGCCGGACAATGGCGTACGGCGCGAGCGTTCATCGTAACCAACGAGGGTTGCCATGTCTGATGGGGCTAAGGGCACGTCCACTTCCGGTCCGGCGGGAACGGACGAGAAAGCGGCGAAAAAGCTGAGCCGGCGCACGCTGTTGAAGGGTGCCGCAGCGGTGGCGGGCGCGGCCGCCGGATCGGACGCGATCCGCGGATTCCCGACCATCTGGGCGCAGGAGATCAAGGACATCGAGTTGCGCCACGTCGGCGTCTCCTATTCGGTGGTCAAGGCGATCGGCGACCAGGCCGCCAAGGATCTCGGCTTCAAGGTGACGATGCAGAACCTCGACACCTCCGCCGCCATCAACCGCTTCATAAGCCAGCCTAATACGGTCGACATCGCCGATCTCGAGGGCTGGCAGGCCAAGCTCGCCGCCAAGCGTGCCGTGATCCAGGGCATCGAGGTCAAAAAGATCAAGGAGTTCGACAACATCCTGCCGATCTTCACCAAGGGCGAGATCGACGGCCACAAGATCCCGCGCCAGGGCATCTCGCCCTACGAGGCCATGTACATCTCCAAGCCGGACTCGACCGATCTGCACGACGGCGTCACCGAATGGGCGACCTTCCTGCCGCAGGTCTACAATGCCGACTCCATCGGCTACCGGCCCGATCTGGTCGGCCATGAAGTGACCGAGTGGAAGGACCTGATCGATCCCAAGTTCAAGGGCAAGGCCGCGATCCTCGACGTGCCCGCGATCGGCATCATGGACGCTGCGCTGTGCTTCGAAAGCGCCGGGCTGATCAAGTACGGCAACAAGGGCAACATGACCAAGGAGGAGATCGACTTCACCTGCAACAAGCTGATCGAGCTGAAGAAGCAGGGCCAGTTCCGCGCGACCTGGACCACCTTCGACCAGTCGGTGCAGTTGATGGCCGCAGGCGAAGTGGTGATCCAGTCGATGTGGTCGCCGGCGGTCGCCGCGGTGCGCGTCAAGGAGATCCCGTGCGTCTACGCGCCGGTCAACGTCAAGAACGGCAAGGAAGGCTATCGCGGCTGGTGCAACGGCATGGGCCTGATGAAGCATCTTTCCGGCAAGAAGCTGGATGCCGCCTACGAATATCTCAACTGGTATCTCTCGGGCTGGCAGGGCGGCTTCGTCGGCCGCTACGGCTATTACAGCCCGGTGCCGTCGACGGCGAAGAAATTCCTGACCGCCGCCGAATGGGACTTCTGGTACGACGGCAAGCCGGCGCCCGCGGTCATCAACGATCCCTACGGCGTGCCGATGGAGAAGGCCGGCACCAAGCGTGACGGCGGCTCGTTCCTCGACCGTGTCAAGAACATCTCATGCTGGAACACGCTGATGGACGAGGCCGCCTACATGAACAAGCGCTGGAACGACTTCAAGGTGGCCTGAAACCTGCTTTCCCTGACTCATGCGAAGCGCCGGCGCTGGACTGCGCCGGTGCGACAAGAACGACTTCGAGGCGTTCGCCGACATGCAGCCAAGTTCTAGCCCAGCTCAAACGTCACCACGCGCAAATCTCGCCGGCTGGCTCTATGTCTCGCCGCTGGTCTTGGTGCTCGCGCCGTTCTTCGTGGCGCCGATCCTGGTCGTGCTCGCCGCGAGCTTCTTTGCGACCGACGGCTTTGGCGGGCTGACGCCGGGCTTCACGCTGGCAAGCTATGTCGAGGTGCTGCATTCGGCGCTGACGCTGAAGCTGTATCTGGCGACCATCAAGTTCACCGTGTTAACCTGGGTCTTCACCCTGATCATCGGCTTCTTCGTCGCCTATTTCCTGGTGTTCCACGTCCGCAACCAGCTACTGGCAATCGGCCTGTTCCTGTTGTGTACGGTGCCGTTCTGGACTTCGAACATCATCCGGATGATCTCGTGGATTCCGCTGCTCGGCAAGGAAGGCCTGATCAATCAGGCGCTGCTGGGTGTGGGCGTGATCCATCAACCGCTGGAAGTCCTGCTGTTCTCGGACCTCGCCGTCGTCATCGCCTACGTCCATCAGCTCACGATCTTCATGATCGTGCCGATCTTCAACTCCATGGCGCGGATCGACAAGAAGCTGATCGAGGCTGCGATCGACGCCGGCGCCCGCCGCTTCGACATCATGCGCCTGATCGTGGTGCCGATGTCCAAGAGCGGCATCGCGCTCGGCACTATCTTCGTCGTCTCGATCGTGATGGGCGATTTCTTCGTGGTCAAAGTGATGTCCGGCGGTGGCTCGGCCTCGGTGGTCAGCGCCTTCTACGAGGACGTCGGCGTGCTGCAATACCCGACCGCGGCCGCGAGCGCCGTGTTGCTGACCCTGGTGCTGGTCGCGATCGTCTCGCTGATCCTGCGCACCGTCGACATCCGGCAGGAGATCACGCGATGAGCGCGGTCGCCGCCAATATGCCCGAGACGGCTGTGCCTTCGACAACCAGGGCGATCGCGCCGAGCAAAGGAGGGCGGCCCTGGACGTTCTACGTGCTGGCGGCGCTGTTCACGCTCTACGTGATCGCGCTCTACGGCCCGATGTTCTGCATCTATATCCTGTCCTTCCAGGACATCCGCGGCGGCCTGGTGTTCCCGATGAAGGGCCATTCGCTGCACTGGTTCGTCGATCTCTTCACCCAGGTCCGCACCGGCGATGTCAAGGGTTCGTTCGACCGCTCGATCAAGCTTGCGGTGATCGTCACCGTCATCACCGTGGTGGTGTCGTTCCTCGCGGGCCTCGGCTTCCGCAAGCGCTTTCGCGGCGACACATTCGTCTTCTACATGATGATCGGCAGCCTGGTGGCGCCGGGCCTGGTGCTCGGCCTCGGCACGGGGCTCCTGTTCCAGGCGCTCGGGCTGAATGCGAGCTGGTACAGCTCAGCGCTCGGCGCGCAGCTGTCCTGGACGCTGCCATTCGGGGTGCTCGTGATGTTCGCCGTGATGTCGCGCTTCAACCATGTCTGGGAGGAGGCGGCCTACGATCTCGGTGCCAGCCGCTGGCAGTCGATCCGGCTGGTGATGATCCCGGTGCTGGCACCCGGCCTCGTCGCGGTCGCGCTGTTCGGCTTCACGTTGTCCTATGACGAGTTCGCGCGCAGCCTCCAGACCGCCGGCTCGCTGAACACGCTGCCGCTGGAAATCTGGAGCATGACGCTGAACGTCACCTCGCCCTCGCTCTACGCGCTGGGGACCGTCACCACCATCGTCTCCTTCGTCGTCATCGGTGCGAGCCTCGGCAGCATCGTGCTGATCCAGAAGAAGCGCGGCAGCAGCGCAAAGGGTTGAGCTGACAATGAAGAAAGATCGCGGCGATATCGAACTGGCGGGCGTCTGCAAGAGCTTTGACGGCATCACCAACGTGGTCGACGGCGTCAACCTGAAGATCGCCGACGGCGCCTATTGCTGCTTCATCGGCCCGTCCGGCTGCGGCAAGACCACGATCCTGCGGATGATTGCCGGCCACGAGGACCCGACCGCCGGTGAAATCGTCATCGGTGGGCAGAACGTCGTCGGGCTTGCGCCGGTGCAGCGCCGCACCGCGATGATGTTCCAGTCCTACGCGCTGTTTCCGCATCTGACGGTGCGGGAAAACATCGCCTTTGCACTCCGCGTGCGAGGCCAGTCCAAGACCGATCGGCTTCGTGCCGCCGATGCCATGATCGAGAAGGTCCGGCTCACGCAGTTCGCCGATCGCCTGCCGGCCCAGCTCTCCGGCGGCCAGCAGCAGCGCGTGGCACTGGCGCGGGCAGCGATCACCGAGCCCCGGGTGCTGCTGCTCGACGAGCCGCTGTCGGCGCTCGACGAACAGCTGCGGGTGCAGATGCGCCAGGAGCTCAGGCGGATGCAGCAGGAGCTCGGCATCACCTTCGTCCATGTCACCCATACCCAGCTCGAGGCGATTGCGCTGGCCGACCTCGTCGTGGTGATGGAGCAGGGCAAGATCAAGCAGGCAGGCGCGGCGCGCGATGTCTATGCCCATCCGCATGATCGCTACGTTGCCGAGTTCATGGGCGGACAGAACGTGCTGTCCGGCCGCGTCGAGAAGGTCAATGGTGCGAGTTTTACCCTTGCGCAGGCCGCCCCCTCCGGAATCGAAGTGCCGCTTCAGGCGCGCGCAAATGTCAGCGTCGGTGACAAGGTCGATATTGCCGTCCGCCGCGACGATGTCGCGCTGGTTCGGCCGGGCAGGGACTTGCCGCCGGGCTGCACCACGTCGCTGCCGAGCCGTGTGCTCGCCATCGAGTATCAGGGCTATTTCGTCAAGGTCATGCTCGACACCGTGCCGGACGACGAGTTCGTCGCCTATGTGCCGGAAAAGACCTTCTTCGCAGATCCCTTCACCGTCGGCGATGTCGTGATGGCCACATGGGCCACCGGCAGCGCGTTGCCTCTCGCCTGAAGACCCCTGCGCACAGGAGTATGACCGTGCAGATATCCTTTACACTCAACGGCCGGCCAACCACTGTCGAGGCCGCACCGGCGACGCTGGTCTCCGAGTTGCTGCGCGAGCAGCTCCACCTCACCGGCACCCATATCGGCTGCGACACCAGCCAGTGCGGCGCCTGCGTGGTGCATCTCGACGGCCTCCCTGTGAAGAGCTGCACGCTGCTGGCGCCCGCGCTCGACGGCGCGACGTTGCTGACCATCGAAGGCCTGCAAGGCGCACCCGGCTCGAATCAGATGCATCCGATGCAGGAAGCATTCCGCGAGCATCACGGCCTGCAATGCGGCTTCTGCACGCCGGGCATGCTGATGACCGCAGTGGCGCTCGCCGCCGAAAAGCCTGACCTGACGGAGGCCGACGTCCGCCACGGTCTCGAAGGCAACATCTGCCGCTGCACCGGCTACCAGAACATCGTCATCTCGGTCATGGCCGGCGCCGCCGCCATGAATGCCGCCAAGGGAGAGTGACCATGAGCAATGTGATCGGCATCGGCGCCTCACCGAAGCGCAAGGAAGACCAGCGCTTCCTGACCGGCCGCGGCAATTACGTCTCCGACATCAAGCGCCCCGGCATGACTGCCGGCGTATTCGTGCGTTCGCCACACGGGCATGCGGTGCTGCGCGGCATCGACAAGAGCGCGGCGCTGGCGTCTCCCGGTGTCATCGCAGTCTTGACCGGAGACGACGTCAAGGCCGACGGCCTCGGTTCGCTGCCCTGCGGCTGGGGCATCTCGGACGCCAAGGGCGTGCCGATGAAGGAGCCGCCGTTCCCGATGCTGGCGCAAGGCAAGGTGCGCTTCGTCGGCGACATGGTCGCCTTCGTCGTCGCCGAGACGCCCGAGCAGGCCGACGTGGCGGCCGAGTTGCTGGCGGTCGATTACGAAGTGCTTCCATCCGTCGTCGGCGTGCTCGAAGCCGTCAGGCCGGGCGCGCCGCAACTGTTCGACGACGTCCCGAACAACATCTGCTGCGACTGGGAACTCGGCGACAAGGCTGCGGTGGAATCCGCCTTCAAGAAGGCGGCCCACGTCGCAAAGCTCAGCCTGGTCAACAACCGGCTGATCGGCAATCCGATGGAGCCGCGCGCGGCGATCGCCGAATACGAACCGGGCACTGATCGCTTCACGCTATGGACCACCAGCCAGTTCCCGCACGTCGTGCGCTTCCTGATGGGGGCGCTGGTGCTGAACATCCCGCAGCACAAGCTGCGGGTGGTCGCGCCCGATGTCGGTGGCGGCTTCGGCGTCAAGCAGTTCCATTACGGCGAGGAGGCCGTGATCACCTGGGCCGCCAGGCGCGTGAAGCGGCCGATCAAATGGGTCGCGAGCCGCTCGGAAGGCTATGTCTCCGACCGCCACGGCCGCGATCACGTCACCGAGGCCGAGCTGGCGCTCGACGAGACCGGCAAGTTTCTAGCCTTCCGCGTCAACACGCTCGCCAATATGGGTGGCTATCTCTCGACCTTCGGGCCGAACATCCCGACCAATCTCTATGCGCCGCTGCTCGGCGGCGTCTACACGACGCCTGCGATCTATTGCAATGTGAAGGTGGTGTTCACCAACACCGTGCCGGTGGATGCCTATCGGGGTGCGGGCCGGCCGGAAGCGACCTTCGTGCTCGAGCGCATGGTCGATGTCGCAGCCAGCGAGATGGGCATCGATCGGGTCGAGATCCGCCGCCGCAACATGATCCCGAAGGAAGCCTATCCGTACCAGACGCCGGTGCTGGTGCAGTACGATTCCGGCGATCCCATGGGATGCCTCGACGGTGCGCTCGTGGCCGCCGACGTCAAGAATTTCGGGATCCGCAAGGCGGCCTCTGCGAGCAAGGGCAAATTCCGCGGACTCGGCTATTCCACCTATGTCGAGGCCTGCGGCCTCGCGCCATCGCGCTTCGCCGGACGATTGGGGGCGCGCGGCGGCCTCTATGAAAGCGCCACGGTGCGCGTGCATCCGACCGGTCAGGTGACGGTCATGATCGGCACCCACAATCACGGCCAGGGCCACGAGACGACATTCGCGCAGATCGTGTCCGAGAAGCTCGGCGTTGCCTTCGAGAATGTCGACATCGTGTTCGGCGATACCGACCGCGTGCAGTTCGGCATGGGCACCTACGGTTCGCGCTCCCTCGTGGTCGGCGGCGCCGCATTGTCGAAGGCCACCGACAAGGTGATCGCGAAGGGCAAGAAGATCGCCGCGCATCTGCTCGAGGCCGCCGAGGTCGACATCCAGTTCGAGGCCGGCAAGTTCGCGGTCGCCGGCACCGACCGGGTCAAGAGCTTCGAGGAGATCGCGGGCGCCGCCTATGTGCCGCATAACTACCCGCTCGAAGTACTGGAGCCGGGCTTGGAAGAGCAGGCCTATTACGATCCCGTCAACTTCACCTATCCCGGCGGGTGTCACATTGCCGAGGTCGAGGTCGATCCCGAGACCGGTACGGTGACGCTGGTCAACTACACCGCTGTCGACGACGTCGGCACGGTGATCAACCCGATGATCGTGGAGGGCCAGCTGCACGGCGGCATCGTGCAGGGGGTCGGCCAGGCGTTGTTCGAGAATGCGGTCTACGACGAAG
Source organism: Bradyrhizobium sp. SZCCT0148 (assembly GCF_018129985.1). Classification (GTDB taxonomy): domain Bacteria; phylum Pseudomonadota; class Alphaproteobacteria; order Rhizobiales; family Xanthobacteraceae; genus Bradyrhizobium; species Bradyrhizobium japonicum_H. The sequence continues at coordinate 2,847 of NZ_JAFCKT010000004.1, read as the reverse complement.
GCTCCGGCCAGCTCCTGTCGGGCTCGCTGATGGATTATTGCATGCCGCGTGCGGATCACATGCCGATGATGAACGTCGCGACCCACTCGACGCTCTGCACGCACACGCCGATGGGCGTGAAGGGTTGCGGCGAGGTCGGCACCATCGGCTCGCCGGCTGCCGTCATCAATGCGGTGGTCGATGCGCTGTCGCATCTCGGCGTCACCCATGTCGACATGCCGGCGACGCCGAACCGGATCTGGCGGCTGCTGCAGAACGCGTCGCTGCCGGTCGCCGCGGAATAGGGAGGACAACAATGAAACCATTTGCCTATCACCAGCCTGCCCGGATTCCCGATGCGGCCAAGCTGCTGACCTCGATCGAGGACAGCAAGCTCGTTGCGGGCGGCATGACGCTGATCCCGACGATCAAGCAGCGGCTGGCCAATCCGGCGGCGCTGATTGATCTTTCGAAGCTCGGAAATCTCAGCGGTATTACCGATGATGGCGCGACCGTCACCATCGGCGCAATGACGCCGCATGCAGTGGTTGCCGCCTCGGAGCTGGTGCAAACGAAGATCCCGGGGCTTTCGGCACTGGCGTCCATGATTGGCGATCCCGCCGTGCGCAGCCGGGGCACTATCGGCGGCTCCGTTGCCAACAATGATCCGGCGGCGGACTATCCGGCCGGTGTGCTCGGTCTTGGCGCCACAATCGTCACCAGCACGCGCCAGATTGCGGCGGACAAGTTCTTCCTCGGCCTGTTCGAGACAGCACTTGAATCCGGCGAGATCATCACCGCGATCCGCTTTCCTGTGCCGCTCAAGGCGGGTTACGCCAAGTTCAAGGCGCCGGCGTCGCGCTATGCGCTGGTCGGCGTGTTCGTCGCGAAATTCGCCGATGGCGTCCGCGTCGCCGTGACCGGCGCGGGTCCCGGCGTGTTTCGCGTGCCGCCGATGGAGGCTTCGTTGTCGGAGAATTTTGATCCAACCGCGGTGGCGGCGATCAGGATCGATACCGACGGCCTCACCTCCGATATCCACGCCGAAGCCGACTATCGTGCGCATCTCGTCACGGTGATGGCCAAGCGCGCCGTCGAGGCGGCACTCAGCTAGCTCTTTAGGATACAAGATGACTGATGGTTCCGGCCGAGCGGCGTTCCCGCCGGCGCCGACTGGCCTTGGCGCGCTTTCTGCTACCGAGATCGTCGCTGGCTACCGGCGCAAGGCGTTCACCCCGCGCGATGTCGTTGACGACACCATCGCAGCCCTTCAGGCGACCCACGAGGCCTGCAATGCGGTGGTGACGCCGATGTACGAGCAGGCGAGGGCGGATGCCGACCGCATCACGAAAGAGATGCGCGCGGGTGAGGCCGAGGGACCGCTTGCCGGTGTGCCCGTGACGATCAAGGATCTCGTCTTCGTCGCGGGCGTACCGGCCTATGCCGGTTCGCCGATGAACAAGGCGTTCGTGCCTGAGGCCGATGCCGCCGTGGTGTCGTCCCTGAAGGGTGCCGGCGCGATCATCACCTGCAAGACCACGACCTGCGAGTCCGGCTACAAGCTGACGGCCGACAGCCCGGTCACCGGCATCACGCGCAATCCCTGGAATCCCGGCCGTACCAGCGGTGGATCGAGCGGCGGCGCGGCAGCGGGCGTGGCCGCCGGTTGCGGGCCGATCGCGATCGGCACCGACGGCGTCGGTTCGATCCGGGTGCCGTCCTCCTTTTGCGGCGTGTTCGGCCTGAAGCCGACTTTCGGCCTCGTGCCGCGCTCGCCCGGCTTCTCGCCGCCATCCTGGGCCTCGCTCGCCCATACAGGCCCGATCACCCGCACGGTCGCAGATGCCGCGCTGACGCTGGAGGTCATCGCTGCTTACGATCTACGCGATGCCGCGAGCCTTCCCGTGTCCGCACGTCGCTTCAATACCGATGCGGGGCGCCTGGATGGCGTTCGTATCGGCGCCAGCGCCGATCTCGGCTACGCCGCCGTCAGCCCTGACGTGTGCGCGGCATTTGGCAAGGCGCTTGCCACTCTTGATTCCTGCGGCGCACAGGTCGTCATGGACGGCCCGGGCCTCGACCCCGGCATTCTCGAGCACACCCTGAAGCCGATTGCCTTTACCGAACAGGCGGCGGCAGTTGCGAGCAAGTCTGCAACCGATCTTGCAAGCTCGGAGGCCGACTATCGCAATGTCATCGGCGCCGGACGGCGCTATACCGGCACGGATTACATCGAGGCGAGTTACCGCCGCGGCCAGGCGCGCAATGCCTTCGTCAAGCTGTTCGAACGCGTCGACGTGCTGGTGACGCCGACGGTTGCTGTCACCGCATTCGAAGCCGGCCAGATCGGGGTCGACACGATCGATGGCAGCAAGGTCGATCCGCATCTCGGCTGGTCGCCGTTCACCTGGCCGATCAATCTGGCGGGTCTGCCGGCGGCGACGCTGCCCTGCGGCTTCGATCGCGACGGCATGCCGATCGGGCTGCAGATCATCGCGCCCTGGCTCGACGAACCCACGATCTTCCGTATCGCCGCGGCGTTCGAGGCAGCGCAGCCCTGGGCGAAGTTCTGGCCGCAGCTCGCGCTAAGCGAGGGGAGTGGAGGGCTCGCCAAGGGGTGAAGCGGCCATCATAGAATAATGCAGGTGTTTTGCCCGACGTGTCAGCTGGCTCAGGGGCGTTGCGGACCGTTGGGCCTCGGATTCCCTGAAAATACGCGCGAAAAACCCTTTGCAAACAAGGGCCGTCCTACTGTGCATGGGGTTGTTTTCGCACTTTTGGGGGCCTAGGACGTGGACTCAAACCGCACCCATAGGCGGGTTGCGGCTAACAATACGGCGGCCAGGAAATTGCGAGCGGTCTTGTCGT
>NZ_JAFCKT010000039.1 GCF_018129985.1 Bradyrhizobium sp. SZCCT0148 | reverse complement strand
GTACATGGGTCTCAACCTGAACTCAGTCGTGATTACCCGCTGAACTTAAGCATATCATTTAGCGGAGGAAAAGAAACTAAAAAGGATTCCCTTAGTAACGGCGAGTGAAACGGGAAGAGCCCAGCGCCGAATCGATCAGTCTTTGGCTGCTTCGAAATGTGGCGTATAGGTGTAAGTTTCCAGCAGTGTCGTATGTCCGAAGTCCTTACGATTGAGGCCATAAACCAGAGAGGGTGCGAGCCCCGTTCTGGATAGCGGCACTGTTGGTTCGCTTGCTCCTTGGAGTCGGGTTGCTTGAAAGTGCAGCCTAAAGTGGGTGATAAACTTCATCTAAGGCTAAATATCGACTCGATTGCGATAGCGAACAAGTACCGTGAGGGAAAGTTGCAAAGGACTTTGAAGAGAGAGTTCAAGAGAACGTGAAATCGCTGGAGTGGAACCGGAGACAGTTGATGTTGCTTGGAGACAAGCTTGGTGACTGGTCGCTTAGTTGTGATCGTTGCCGGGTGTCGTTTCCTATGCTACGCCGACGGCGTTGGCTGCTCGTTCTAGCCCGACAGTGTTGCCCATCTCGCAAGAGAAGGTGTCTTGCTGGCGGTAGTGGGTTCGTGGCGGCTAGCGTTTAGTTACGCTAGTGTGTGTGACGTCGGTGTGAAAGTCGACGACGTTTCCGACCCGTCTTGCAACACGGATTGCGGAGTGCTTGTCTACTGCGAGTCAAAGGGTGTTAAAACCTTGCGGCGAAATGAAAGTAAAGGTCAGTCTCGAATTGGCCGACGTGGGATCTGTGTTCTTCGGAGTGCAGCGCACCACGGCCCTGTGCGTGTCACTTGTGACTGTGCAGAGGTTGAGCAGTTGGCAAACGACCCGAAAGATGGTGAACTATGCCTGAGCAGGATGAAGCCAGAGGAAACTCTGGTGGAAGTCCGTATCGGTTCTGACGTGCAAATCGATCGATAGACTTGGGTATAGGGGCGAAAGACTAATCGAACCATCTAGTAGCTGGTTCCTTCCGAAGTTTCCCTCAGGATAGCTGGATCTCAGGCAGTTATATTCGGTAAAGCTAATGATTAGAGGCCTTGGGGACGTAATGTCCTCAACCTATTCTCAAACTTTCAATGGATATGAAGTTGCAGTTTCTTTAGTGAACTGTCAACGTGAATGCGAGGTCCAAGTGGGCCATTTTTGGTAAGCAGAACTGGCGCTGTGGGATGAACCAAACGTGGAGTTAAGGTGCCTAACTTCTCGCTCATGAGACCCCATAAAAGGTGTTGGTTGATATTGACAGCAGGACGGTGGCCATGGAAGTCGGTATCCGCTAAGGAGTGTGTAACAACTCACCTGCCGAATCAACTAGCCCTGAAAATGGATGGCGCTTAAGCGAGAGACCTATACTCCGCCGTTGCGACATGTGCGTTGTCTAGCGCCAGGTCGTAACGAGTAGGAAGGTCGTGGCGGTTGCGTTGAAGGCTATGAGCGTAGGCTCGGCTGGAGCTTCCGTCAGTGCAGATCGTAATGGTAGTAGCAAATATTCAAGTTCGATCCTTGAAGACTGAAGTGGAGAAGGGTTCCACGTGAACAGTAGTTGGATGTGGGTCAGTCGATCCTAAGGTACTGGCGAACGCCTTGTATCATCGGTGGCGAAAAGCTTGCTTTTAGTCCCCGCTTGTCGAAAGGGAATAGGGTTAATATTCCCTAACTGAGATGCAAAGATTGTGTTCTTCGGAGCACAAGCGCGGTAACGCATTCGAACTTGGTTAGTCGCTCAAAGACCGAGCTAGAGTTTTCTTCTCTAGTTAAGGAACGGACTCCCTGGAATTGGTTCAGCCAGAGATGGGGACGTTGTTTCCGAAAAGCACCGCGGTTTCTGTGGTGTCTCGTGCTCTTTGAACGGCCCTTAAAACACCAAGGGAGGCTATTAATTTGCACTCAATCGTACCGATATCCGCATTAGGTCTCCAAGGTGAACAGCCTCTAGTCGATAGAATAATGTAGGTAAGGGAAGTCGGCATACGAGATCCGTAACTTCGGGAAAAGGATTGGCTCCAGTGGTTGGAACGGTTGGCCAGTTGGTTGATGCTTGTCCGGCGCAGTTCTGTCTGCTTGATACTTTCGGGTTGATGGCGGACTAGTGATTGTGCTTGCTTGCGGACGCTTTCTGGTGTGTGCTTGGACCTCGGTTCTAGTATCCTGATCGCTCATCTAAACAACCGTACTGGAACCGGTACGGACTCAGGGAATCCGACTGTCTAATTAAAACAGAGGTGACAGATGGTCCTTGCGGACGTTGACTGTCACTGATTTCTGCCCATGTACTCTGCGTTGATACCTGTCTCTTATACACATCTGACGCTGCCGACGATACTCCTTGTGTAGATCT
>NZ_JAFCKT010000038.1 GCF_018129985.1 Bradyrhizobium sp. SZCCT0148 | reverse complement strand
GTAAGCGGTCTTCTCAGGCCACGCGCCAGCGTTTTTGGGAAGCGAGATAGGCCCAGGGTAGCAGTTCGTCGATCTGGCTGTTCGGGTGGTTGTTGACGATGCGGGTGATGACGTCGGCGAGATAGGCGTGGGGTTCGACGCCAATGAGCTTGCAGGTTTCGATCAGTGAGGCGATGACGGCCCAGTGTTCGCCGCCGCCGTCCGAGCCAGCGAACAGGGCGTTCTTGCGGTTGATCGCGATTGGGCGGATAGCGCGCTCGACAACGTTGGAATCGATCTCGATGCGGCCGTCGGCAATGAAGCGCGTCAGCCCCTCCCAACGCGACAGCGCATATCGGATGGCCTCCGCGAGTTTGGTCTTCTGGCTGATCAGACCAAGCTTGGCGCGCAGCCAGAGTTCGAACTCGTCGACGATCGGCCGGCTTTTCTCTTGGCGGACGGCGCGACGCTCGTCGGCGGTGCGGCCGCGGATCTCGGCTTCGATGACGTAGAGCCCGGCGATACGTTCGAGCGCCTCGCTGGCGATCGGTGCGGGACCGGCCGCGGCGAGTTCGTAGAAGCGCCGGCGCACATGGGACCAGCAGAACGCCAGTTCAACGTCACCGCGCTCGGCCAGGACCCGATAGCCGGCATAGCCGTCGACCTGGAGGATGCCGGCAAAACCCGCGAGGTGGACGATCGGCCGTTCGGCCTTGCGATCGGGGGCGTAGACATAGGCGACGGCGGGCGGGTCCGTGCCGCCCCAGGGCCGGTCGTCGCGGGCATAGGCCCAGAGCTGGCCGGTCTTGGTGCGGCCGCGTCCGGGATCGAGCACCGGGGCGGTGGTCTCGTCGGCAAATAGTTTTGTCGAATGCTTCAGCCTCGCGAGCAGCCGCTCATGCACCGGCCGCAACAGGAAGGCGGCCCGCCCGACCCAATCGGCCAGGGTCGAGCGATCCAGCTCGAGGCCCTGGCGGGCGTAAATTTGAGCCTGCCGATACAGCGGCAGATGGTCGGCATATTTGGCGACGAGTACCTGTGCCACGGTGGCTTCGGTCGGTAGCCCGCCCTCGATTAGCCGCGCTGGCGCCGGTGCCTGCACCATGGTCTCGCAGGCCCGGCAGGCATACTTCGGCCGCCTCACGACTAGGACCCGGAACTGGGCCGGGACGATATCCAGTCGTTCGCTCACATCCTCGCCGATCCGGTGCAGCGCCTGCTGACAGCACGGGCAGGCGTGATCGTCGAGGTCGATCAGCATCTCGACCCGCGGCAGATGCGCCGGCAGTGCTCCTCTGTTCCTGCGGCGCCGTGCGGCTCGGCTCGATCGCTCGGCCGCATTGGCTGCATCGGTCGCCGCATCACTGCTTGCCTCGACCTGCTCGACCTCCTCCAGGCCGAGCAGCAACTGGTCCTCCGGCAGCGTCTCGGCCCGGCGGCCGAAGCGATGACGCTGCAACTCCTTGATGATCTGCTCGAGCCGCGCGGCGCGCGCCCGTTCGGCCAGCAGCATCGCCTTGAGTGTGCCGGGATCGTCCGGAAGTGTGTCGGCCGTCGTCGCCATGATGCGATTACACCATGCGTCGCAGCCCTCCGCGAGCGCGACATGCATACTGATTCACTGTGCCGCAGTTCAACTCGCCTGGGTCGGCGACGGTGTCTCGCGCGCAGCGTGGACGCGCTTCCAGTCCAATCCTTCAAGCAAGGCCGACAGCTGCGCCGCGGTCAGGCGAATGACGCCGTCCTGCACGTTGGGCCAGCAGAACGAACCGGTCTCAAGCCGCTTGGCGAACAAGCACACACCCGTGCCGTCCCAATAGATCAGCTTCACCCGGTCGGCGCGCTTGGCGCGGAACACATACACGGCGCCGGAGAACGGATCGGCCTGGATGCTCTCACGCACCAGGGCCGCGAGCCCTTCGGCACCCTTGCGGAAGTCGACCGGCCTGGTCGCCACCATCACCCGCACCGCGCCCGTCGGTCCGATCACGTGCAGGTCTTCAGCGCATGGATCACGGCCGCAACCGTCACGGCATCCGCGCCGCGGCCGACCCAGACCGCGACGCCGTTGATCTCGAGCTCGATGATGCCGCTGTTCTCGGCGCCCTCGGGCGCCTTCCGGAGGCGTCGGCGCTGCCGCGGCGAGCACTCCGGCGGCATGGACGATGGGGTAACGACAGCGGGCACGAACGTCTGCGGCTCGGGAGCCACAGGGATCGCAACCGGCTGTCGCATTTGCTGGCGCCACGTAAACAGCTGTTGCGGCGACAATCCGTGCCGCCGCGCGACCTCCGATACCACGGCTCCCGGGGCCAGCGTCTCCTCGACGAACCGAGCCTTCTCGTCGGCCGAGAACTGCCGGCGTCGGCCGGTCTCGGTGATGACCTCGACCCGACGAACCGAGGTCCTAGGCTCAAGCATATGGTCAAGCTTAGACACAAGCCGATCTCCAATCAGAGATCGATCATTCCTCGCTCGACGCCTTCAATGGAAGGTGGGGCCGAAACAGCGCTTACGA
>NZ_JAFCKT010000037.1 GCF_018129985.1 Bradyrhizobium sp. SZCCT0148 | reverse complement strand
GTACGCATACGACGAGGACCGCCTGATTGACGCATGCGCGCGGGCACAATGAGTTCTATGATCGGTCGGGTGGAGGTCAGGCAGCCTGCTGACCGGCGGGCTTATCGGCTTGGCGCAGGAGCTTCCATTCCCAGGGCAGCAGTTCGCGCAGCCGCGACGTGGGAAGGTCGGCGATCCGGGCGAGGACGTCGGCGAGCCAGGCCTTGGGATCGACGTCATTGAGGCGGCAGGTCGTGATCATCGTCAGCATGATGGCGGCGCGGTCGGCGCCACGCTGGCTGCCGGCGAAGGTCCAGTTCCGTCGCCCCAAGGCAATGCCTCTCAATGCGCGCTCGGCACAATTGTTGGTCAAGCAGATCCTGCCATCGTCGAGGAAGCGAGCGAAGTCGTCCCAGCGCCTGAGCATGTAGTTGATCGGCTTCAGGACCTCAGAGGAGCGCGAGAGGGTTTCTCGCTCGCGCAGCAGCCAGGCGTGCATGTCGTCAAGAAGCGGCTTGCTCCGCTCCTGGCGTACGGCACGCCGCTCGTCGGCACTACGGCCATTGATGGCGCGGTCGATCTCGAACAACGCATCCAGACGCCTGACCGCCTCCAGCGCGATAGGGGAGACCGGTTTGCCCTTGAGGCCTTCCCGTGCGGTTTTCTCGATGTCGGCCAGCTCGAAGAAGCCTCGCCGCGCATGGGCCAGGCAAAATGCCGGCGTGATCGGCATTGCTTTCCTTTTTGGGTCGAACAACGGCTCGAAGCCGCCATAGCAATCCGCCTGCAGGATGCCGGCGAAGGCGGCCAAATGCTTCTGGGGATGTTCGCCCCGTCGGTCGCCCGAGGCGTAATAGACTGCCGCCGGCGGCGCCGGCCCGGCGAACGGCCGGTCATCCCGCACATACGTCCAGATCCGGCCAGTCGTGCACTTGCCCTTCGCGAGGATGCGGATGGTGGTGTCGTCGCCATGAAGACGCTCGGCCGCGAGCACATGACGCTCGATCAGCTGGAACAGCGGCATGACGGCGAAGGTTCCGTGGCCGACCTGGTCGGCCAGCGTCGACAGCGGCAGGTCGATCCGCTCGGCCTTGAAGCGCACGCTTTGGCGATTGAGCGGGATATGCATGCCGAACTTGTCGAACAGGATGGTTGCCAACAGTTGCGGACCGATGAAGCCGCGCGGCGTGGCATGGAACGGTGCCGGCGGCTGGCTAATCTTCTCGCAATCGCGGCAGGTGAACTTCTCGCGTACCGTCTCGATCACCTTGAAGCGACGCGGGATCTCCTCCAGCGTCTTGGTCACATCCTCGCCGACTTTCGCCAGCCGCGATCCGCCGCAACAGGCGCAGTTCGTCGGAGGGTCAATAACGACGCGCTCGTGTTCGATATCGTCCGGCCATGGCTGGCGAACCGGCCGCTTGCGCATGAAGGGGCGGACGTGCTGCGTCTTCGCCGCTGCGACCTGCGCGGCAAGCTCATCCTCGCTCGCAGTGGTTACGAGTTCCTCGAGCTCCAATTCCAGCTGCTCGATCAGCCGCGCCGTGCGCTCGGATCGCTGCCCGTGCAATTCACGTTTGAGCTTCTCAATCCGCAGCTCAAGATGCGCGATCATCACCTCGCTGTCCGACAGCTCCGCCCGCGCGTTGGCGGCATCCGCGACTGCCACATCGCGTTCAGCCTGCAACGCCTCGCGCTCGGCCAGCAGCGCAAGGTAGGCGCTCGCGAGATCCGACGGAAGATCGTCCGGCTTCGATGTCATGAAGCCATTGAATCAGATCGAGCAGCAGATTCAAACCCAAAACGGTTATCCGACCCGCGTCGGACGTTGGGTTTCTTGCGGATTGCGCCAATCGATTCCGGACAACAGATAGCTCAACTGCGCCGGCGAGATCGTTACCGATTCACCGGCAACCGATGGCCAGATGAACTTTCCTCTCTCGAGTTTTTTTGTGAACAAGCAGGCTCCCTGGCCATCGTGCCAAATCGCCTTCACGAGATCGCTGCGGCGACCGCGGAAGACGAACAGATGACCGCTGAGCGGGTCTTTGTGTAGCACCTCCTGCACTTGGAGGGCCAGAGACGGAAAGCCTCTGCGCATATCCGTGTAGCCTGTCGCGAGCCATACTCGCACATTCCCCGGTACAGCAATCATCGGCGTCCAAGCACATCAAGGACCCGCGCCAGCGCCTCCGGATCAACGTGCGCATCCACCCGGATGCACCGTCGGTTGCCGAGATCGATCTCTATCAATCCAGTACGCGCGGCTGCCACCGAGCGAACTCGGCCATCAACAGTGGGCAAAAGCTTCGGAGTTTCCTCGGCCGAGGCCGCTACGGCGGCGATCTGCACCGGCGTAAAAAATGGTATAACTTCTTGTTCCGATGTCCGTGCTTGTCGACGCCAGGTAAACACCAGGCTGGCCGCTACTCCGTTGCGACGCGCAACCTCAGTTACCTTCGCGCCCGGTGCCAGCGTCTCCTCGACAATCCGTGCCTTGTCGTTCTGCGACCAACGCCGCCGCCGCTCCAGCCCGCCCAAAACCTCGACCCGCATCGCCCGATGACCTTAAAGCTAGACTTAAGGTCACACGCTTCGCGAATTACCACCCGTCACGCAAGACGGCCCTCGTCGGAGGCGTAC
>NZ_JAFCKT010000036.1 GCF_018129985.1 Bradyrhizobium sp. SZCCT0148 | reverse complement strand
TGCACGCCGCCGGCGAGCTTGGCCATGCGCGGGTCGAGGTTGACGGGGTTTTCCTCCATGCCGGCCTCGGGCAGGCGCAGCACTTCGCCGATCTGGTCGATCAGCAGGCCGTAGGATTCACCGCGCAGATCGACGCCGACCGCCATCGGCACCTTGCCGTCCTCGGGCTGCGGCAGGCCGAGGCGGGCGCGCATGTCGACCACGGTGACGATGCGGCCGCGCAGGTTCAGCACGCCCGCGATCTCGCGCGAGGACAGGGGAACGCGGGTGACGCGTTCGGGCATGAACACGTCCTGGACGCGGGAGATCGGCAGGCCGAACAGCTGGCCGCCGATCATCGCGGTGACGTATTCGACCATGGCGCCTTCGGCGGACTGGGTCTTGCTCTTGCTGGTCATGTTGGCTCTCCTGATCCTGTCCGTTACGCCGCCGCCCGGCTCAGATCGGAGGCGCCGGCGGCGCTCGCGGTCTGTTCCTTCAGCGCCGCGATCAGACCGGGACGGTCGAACTTGGCGACATAGTCGTGGAAGCCGGCCTGACGGCCGCGCTCGATCGCCGCCGGCGACACCAGGGCGGAGAGGCCGATGATCGGCATCGCACCGAGATTGTTGTCCGAGCGGATGGTCTCGGCGAACTCGAACCCGTTCATGTCGGGCATCTCGATGTCGGTCAGCACCACGTCGAAGGTCTGCGCGCGCAGAGCGGCGAGGCCCTCCTGAGCGGTCGGCGCGGTGCGGACGCGATAACCGGCCGCCTTGAGCACGGGTGCCAGCATGTTGCGGAAGAACGCGCTGTCGTCGACCAGCAGCACCGACTGCGAGTGCAGCGACGGCTTCATCTCCTTGCGGGTGAACCAGTCGGAGAACGCCATCGGCAGGAAGTGGCCGACGTCGATCACCTCGGTGGCCTGGCCCTTGATCACGGCCGAGCCGAGGATGCCGCTCGCCGAGCCGCCGACCTCGATGTTGAGCCGTTCCTCGACGATGTCGATGATCTCGTCGACGACGAGGCCCATGGAGCGGCCGTCGTCGGCGAACACCAGGATCGGCTGGGCGCCCTGGCTGGCGATGGTGACGCCGTCCATGGCCACGAGCGGCATCAGCTGCTCGCGGTACTGCACCATGTAGCGGCCGTTGGAGAACTCGATCTTGTCGGCGGGCAGCTCTTCCAGGCGCGTGACGAGGCCGAGCGGGACCGCCTTGGGCTGCGACGAGCCGGCGCGGAACACCAGCAGCGACGTGGTCTGCTCGCCCGAGCCGATGTGATGGGCGCCGTTCTCGTCACCCATGTCGTGGGCCGAGGAGCCGGCGGCGCCGAGCGCCTTGGCGATGCCGTTGGGGTCGATGATCATGATGACCGCGCCATCGCCCAGGATGGTGTTGCCGGAGAACATGTCGATGTGACGCAGCTTGGTCGACATCGGCTTGACCACGATTTCTTCGGTGTGGAACACGCCGTCGACGACGATGCCGAAGGTCTGGCTGCCGACCTGGGTCACCACGATGAAGCCGTTCTCGGGATCGGAGGCCGCGCCGTCGTCGATCTTGAGCAGCTTCTTGAGGTGGATCAGCGGCAACAGCTTGTTGCGCAGGCGCAGCACCGCGGTGTCCTTGATGCGCTCGATGCGGTGCTCGCTGTTGGCGCGGGCACGCACCAGCTCGACCACCGAGAGCTGCGGGATCGCAAAGCGGTCACCGGCGGCTTCGACAATCAGGGCCGAGACGATGGCCAGCGTCAGTGGGATCTTGATGGTGACGGAGCTTCCCTCGCCGGCCACCGACTTGATGTCGATGGTGCCGCCGATCTGGTCGATATTGGTGCGCACCACGTCCATGCCGACGCCGCGGCCGGAGACCGAGGTGATGGCGGCCGCGGTCGAGAAGCCCGGCGCGAAGATGAACTTGTGGATCTGGGCTTCGCTCATCTTCTCGAGCTCGGCCTCGGTGACGAGGCCGCTCGAGATCGCCTTGGCCTTGATCTTCTCGGTGTTGAGGCCGCGGCCGTTGTCGGCGATGCAGATGATGATGTGGCCGCCCTCGTGATAGGCGGACAGCCGGATGGTGCCCTGCTCGCCCTTGCCGGAGGCGAGGCGCTCGGCGGGGGTCTCCAGGCCATGATCGGCGGAGTTGCGCACCATGTGGGTGAGCGGGTCCTTGATCAGGTCGAGCACCTGGCGGTCGAGCTCGGTGTCGGCGCCGTGCATCTCCAGTTCGATCTGCTTGCCGAGTTCGCTCGAGAGGTCGCGGACGATGCGGGGCAGCTTCTGCCAGGCATTGCCGATCGGCTGCATGCGCGTCTTCATGACGCCTTCCTGCAGCTCGGCGGTGACGTTGGAGAGGCGCTGCAGCGGCACCTTGAACTCGGTGTCCTCGTTGCGGCGGGAGATCTCCAGCAGCTGGTTGCGGGTCAGCACCAGCTCGGAGACCATGGTCATCAGATGCTCCAGCGTGTCCACGTTGACGCGGATCGACTGGTTGGCGATGCTGGCGCCTTCGCCGGCGCCCTCCTCGGCCATCGACTTCTTCGGCGCCGCCTTCTCCTTGGCGGGCTTTGCGTCCTTCGTAACGTCCTTGGCGACGGGCGCGGCAGCCTCCGTAGCCGGCGCGGGTTCCGCGGGCGCTGCGGCTTCGGTCGCGGTCTCGCGGAAGGCGCGCTCGAGCTCGTCGAGCGAGACTTCGCCCGGACGCAGCGGACGCTCCAGGGTCTGGTCGATCAGCGTGCCCGTGGTCATCTCCTTGGCCGGGGCCGCAGCGGCAACCGGCGCTTCCGGCACCAGCGGCGGGGACTCCGCAACGGGAGCAGCAGCCGCGCCTGCGGCCATCGCCGCCATGCCCTGCACGACCATCGCTTCCAGCTTGTCGATCAGGTCGCGGTCGTTGCCTTCCGGCTCGGCCTCGGTCGCCTCGAGGCCGGCGAGGATTTCCTTGATGCGGTCGATCGAGGACAGGATCACCGTCACCGCCTGCCCCGTCACCGGCATGCCGTCACGGAATTTGCCCATCAGCGTCTCGCCGGCATGCGCCAGCGCTTCGAGCCTGGGCAGTCCAAGGAAGCCGCAGGTGCCCTTGATGGTGTGGACCAGGCGGAAGATGTTATCCAGGATCTTGGCGTTGTTCGGCTCCTGCTCGAACTTCACCAGCTGATTGTCCACGGTGTCCAGGCTCTCGCTGGTCTCCGTCAAAAACTCCCGCAACAGATCATCCATGA
>NZ_JAFCKT010000035.1 GCF_018129985.1 Bradyrhizobium sp. SZCCT0148 | reverse complement strand
ACGACAAGACCGCTCGCAATTTCCTGGCCGCCGTATTGTTAGCCGCAACCCGCCTATGGGTGCGGTTTGAGTCCACGCCCTAGACGAGGCGGTGAAGGCTGCGTCATGACAGAGCCGATCGAGATCACCGACCTGTTCAAGCTGCGCACCGAGCTCAAGCGCGAGCTCGCCCGCGTCGAGGAGCGGATCGCTCGCTGGCAGCACTACTGGAAGTACACCCCGGATGCCGCCTTCGAGGATCGGCTGGGCGACCGCTGGGTGCAGGTGACATACCGTACCTGCATGCTCTGCGGCCTGGTCTGCGAGCGCATCACCGAGAGTCCGCGCGGCGGTCTCGGTGAGTGGGAACGGACGGCGAAGTTCAAGGCGGAGGCGGCGTGAGCGCTACGCTCCCCCCCCATGCGATTGATCCTCTCGACCATGGCCTCGATGACGGCGATCTGGCTGCGGTCCATCGGGGTCCGGAAGTTCACGTCGGCCCAATCCGCCTGGGTCTTCAGGTAGTCGAGCAGCAACGTGAAATCTTCGAGCGTCCGCTCCTCGACGGTGCGCATGTGGGATCCGGCATGAACCAGCACCTTCGCCAACTCGGCCAGAACCGCATCGAGCGAGGTCTCGCTGAAGAACGGGCCGACGTTGATCAGGTTGGACGGGCGCGCCATCAGCATCTGGAAGCCGCGGTAGGTCGGGTGGGTGCCGAGCTCGCACAAGAGCTTGTTGTGCTGCTCCCGCCCGCGCTCGGTGTAGCCGTCGCGGTCGTCCAGCGCCGTCAGGATCTTGACGGCGCCGAACTTCTTCAGCCGCTCGGCCTCGTCGCAGGCCCGCCAGACCGCGATCTGCTCGGGGAAGGTCCAGAGGTAGTCGGCCAGGAACGTCGTCTACAGGATGTCGCGCATCAGGGCGAGGGCGGCCTGGTAGTAGCCGCGCATGACCAGCCCGTTCGCCGAGGCGGACGAGTTGAACAGCCTGGCCGCCAGCATCTGCATCACGAGCTCGTCCTCGTCGCGGTGCCGATGGTGCTTGGCGACGTGGTCGAGCATCGACATCGCGCGCTCGATCATGCGCACGTGCGGCGACAGGGACTCGGAGCCCTCGATGGCTCGGCGGGTGAGTATTCTGATCTGCGCCTCGCCGGCGTCGAGACGGTCGAGGTTGTCGGGAAAGGCCATGTCGGCTCGCCATGTGAAGTATTCGGATCTCAATTTAGCACAGTATATTGGGCGTTTTCGGCGATCCTGTCGGATATAGACGACATTCCGGCATCGACGGCGCCAGATGTCGCTTATATCCGACAATCCACCCACCGATGTGAAGCTAAGACGCCAGAAGATTCACGGCGACGTAAATCGATTTCTCTTGCGCGCTCGATCAATGTGTACTAAATATTAATACAAGATGACGGCGCGATGGTCGCGCCACAGGAGGTCACCATGGTCATTCGCTTCCAGTTCACCGAAACCGCCACCGGCGCGCCGCTCGTCGACGGCGATCTCAAGGCGTTCGATGCCGCCCTGGCCGCGCGCGGCATGACGTACGAGGATTTCATCGATGCCGGTATCAACGGCAGGGTTTTCGGTTCGATCACCAGCATCCGCGGCGACGTTTTCCTCGCCTACCAGCGGCCGCGCGACGTCGACAACAATTGCGACGACTACATCGACGCCGTCCAGGATCGGGTGAACGACGTGCTCAGGTCCAAGGGTGCCGAGCCCCGCGACATCCCCGGTACCGTCGAGGCCATGGCCCGCATGGAGCAGCTGTGGGGCGACGGCGTGCCCGTCTACGAGGCCGCCGTGCTGGCCATGGACGAATTTATGTAGGCCTCTCCGACATCGACCTCACGCCCGGCGCCGAAAGGCTACCGGGCTCGGGGGCGTAAAGGGCGCCGCCGTCGCGGTGCCGAGAGGAGGGAGTGATGTCCATCAAGACCGACCCGCTGCAGGCGCGCGCCGGCCGCGAGCGCCGCTTCAGCGTCAGCAAGCCCGTCCGCAAGGGCTTCATGCGCTATGCCGCCACTCTGACCGACCGCGGCGACCCCTATTTCGATGGCATGACGTTCACGTCGTTCACCGGCTGGCGCGCCCAGATGGCGGCCTGGGCGCACGCCCAGCGCATCGTCAACCGCGAAGCCAGCTTCGACTCCAACGGCTACTCGGTGGTCTGATGGCGGATAAGCTCTCGCCCCGAGCCGTCCGCGTGGTTGCCGCCGCCGAGGCGGCCTTCGGCAAGCGCTGGCAGACGGCGCTTGCCGCGTCCGCCGGCGTCTCCCAGGCGCTCCTCGCGAAGATTGCGGCCGGCGACCGCGTCGTCACCGACGAGGTCTACCGCAAGATCGCCGAGGGTCTGCTGAAGCAGGCCGACCGCCTGCGCAAGTCGGCGGGGCGGATCGACGAGATGGCGGGCCGCATGCTCGCCGAGCTTGATTGAACGGCCATAATCCGGATGCATGATGCTGATGACCGCGTTTGCGCAGATGGTCCTGACATCTTCATGGCATTTGCCATTGCAGTCCGTAATTGCGCGTTCGCGCGGATAGGAAGCCTCGGCATCGCCCCGGGGCTTTCTCTTTGGCGCAACCGTAACGATTTTGCGTTTTCCGATGCCCGATCTAAAAGTTTTGCAGCAGCGGTAACAAATCTGCAGAATCGAACCTTCCGTATGAGAGTTTTGCAGCGCGCGTAACAAATCTGCGGCAAGGTCACGGCCGGCTGCATCATCCCAACTTCTTGTGCTTGTAGCGCTCCGCCCTGATCTTGCGGCTATGAGATCGGCGGCGCGCAACGCGGGGTCGTCCGCGATAGCCTTCGCCGCCTGCTCCTCACACCAATGCGTCCAGGCGCGCATCATCGCCCGCTTGCGGCCGATCGGCGGGTCGCTAGCCCGCGACGTCGGTCGGCTCACCGTTGCGGCGCTAAACTTTGTAGATAATATTAGGCTTGTCGCTGGAGGAAGCAACATATCGCGGGCGACGAGAGCCCCGATAAAAGGGGTTGTCCAATATCAGCGCTCCTAGGGAGTGTATCCGCGATACTAAAATGAGCCGCCAGTAAGAGCTTTCTTCGAGATACCGCAAAATAGCGAGCTGAAAAGCTGCACGAGGAGATCGATCGCCGACGTTTGATTGAGTGGGAGTTCGTGATTGAGTGGTAGTTCGAGTACCAAGCGTTTTGACATGCCGACCTAGTCCGATAGCATCGGTTTGCGCAACTCCCAGTTCCGCCCGATGGTCGCCGGCCCCGCCATTCCCCAAGAACGGCCCCAGGGGTTGGCGGCCTGAGGCGATGCCCCCTCCTGCCCGGTAGCCTGATGATCAAAGCGAGAGCAGTCATTCGCAAGCCATCTGGCGACAAGACCGAGCAATATCTCACACTTCTTGTCGCGCCCCGGGTCGGAGAATCCATTTTGGTGTCTGGACCAGGGCTTTTCGAAGGATGCAGAGCGACGGTGACCGAAGTGCTGCACAAGCCCGAAACTTCGGACCAACCCGCCGAACTATTCCTTTTTCTGTGCGTTCAAACGACGAGCTGATCGACGTCCTCCCCTGATGCGGTGGCGGCAGTCCTTAATGAGACCGCCTCTGGGCGGTCTTTCGTTCATTGTTCACAGGCTCGGCGCACCCGATCCTGATATCGCTGTCGAGAGCTCGAGTTCAGTTGGTCCACTTCGGCGCAATCGCTCTGGTAAATCGGATTTTGAACAGTGCCGTTGTTCTTATCGGCGGCGCTGGGCGGCAAACCCTCGCGCTTGTTCGGACGCCCATCGACCCTCAGATCGGCGGGTCCGTTAGGCTGACGCAGATCGACCTGCCCTAAGGCGGGTACGGAGCTCATCATCAGGCCTATCAGCCAAATAGCTAGGCGGGGCATCACAATCCCTTTTCGAATGCGCCCTCGATGAAGCCCGAGGAAGGAGCGTTGCTCCTATTCGGGAGGGAGGTGATTGAACCGAACGGCTTCATGATCAGCAGCGTAATAGGGAGTGCCGCCGGTACCACAATCGCGAGGAGCGCAAGTCCATATAACGGTCTTCGGACTGTCGGCCGCGGGAATTAACAGGGCAAAAACCGCAAAAAAGGAAATCGAGGCTCTCCTCGTCAGATCGAGAAGGCATCAAGAACCGACGCCCATGGGGGTCTTCCCGAGAAAGGCGTGACGGGAATTCCATCTTTTCTGGACGGGATCGGAATCGAAATTTGCTGAAATGGGGCAGCCAAAGCGGATTTAAGGTGAGCCCTTTGACCAAGGGACGTGTCCTCATAAGCCGCGGCTTACTGCGAAAGCGGAAGACTGTAGCCTCAGGGTGTCCAGAGGCTCCCCCAGGGGGAAAGTCGGCGGCCCGAAGCCGGTGATTGGCATTCTGGATTGTAAGCGGGGGACACGCCAGTTCTCCCAGCGAATCTTCGGTTGCGCGGCCGCACAACCTTGACGGAGCAAAGAAGCCGCTGCAGCGCGCGGCGGCTTTTGGCGCATTAACCCGTCTGAGGGCCGGCTATTTAAACCACAAGGCCGCTGAAAAGAGTTAATTCCAGTGATTGTTGCGACAGCGCTATTGACACTTCATTACCCATTGTCCAACGGTAGTGGGATCAGGAGAATATCAATTATGATGAAGTCTATCGTTCTTGCCGGTGTCCTTTCAGCCACGCTGGCCTGCTCGGCTGCCCATGCATCGGTTGTTGGGCTGTTCAACACCGGTGCAGGCCTGGCTTCCGCCGCCGATGGGCAGGCGGATGCCAATTACAAGATCAATGGCGTCACCCCGCTGGTGACTTATTACAACGGCGCCTATGTCGCCGACACCGTTGGGGCGAACCAGTCGCTGTGGCTTTCGACTAACGCTGGTGGCGGCTCGCAGAACAACTTCGACATCAATGTCACCACCACTTTCACGGTGAGCGATGGCCCCTATCACATCTCCGGCGTTTGGGGCGTGGACAATTCGGGCACCTTGTCGCTCACAGGCGCTGGTGGCACCACGCTGCTGTCCACGATCAGCTACGGCTATCCGGCTTTCCAGTCTCTGAAGGCCTTTGACTTCACCGTTGGACCGGGGACCTACACCCTGGACTTCATGCTGAACAACCAAGAGGGCCCGTTCGCCCTGCGCGTGGGCGACCTGTCGGTGTCTGCAGTCCCTGAGCCCTCGACCTGGGCCATGATGATCCTTGGCTTCGCTGGCGTCGGCTTTATGGCCTATCGCCGTCGCAACCAGGCGTCGGCGATCACCGCGGCTTGATATCCAGCCACATCGATTTGCTGAAAGGCCGCCTTCGGGCGGTCTTTTTTTGTGCTGGGCAGAAGCCTGATCGGGGAGGACGGTGGCCATGCCCGCCGGGCCCTGAGGCGTCCCGCGAGCTTCGCGTGAATAGGGTGATCCCCTCGATCGAACGTTTGGGAAAAATCGGAACCTCACCTCGAGAGTCGATGATTGAGGCGGTTGAAATGCCTTGGAACCCGCAACAAGCTTTCTAATCGAATTTTAATGAAGTCAGGAACAAGTGGCAACGTCGGCTCTTAATGCCTGCGATGCGGCGCGCTGTGCGCCACGTCACGATTGGAGACTGACATGAGGTTATTACTATCCGGAATTGCGGCTCTTGCCCTGACCGCAGCTATTCAGCCGGCACAGGCAATGGTGGTGGGTAGCTTGGGGGGCGGCACCGGTCCCTTTCTCAGCCTAAGTAACGCTGGCCTCAATGGCGGATCGGTCGCCACGCTGAGCGGGGGCACGGTCTACACCAGCGATGAGCCGTTCGCCGACATCCCGAAGGGCGGGGTCTACGGCGGGACATTCCTCGCAGCCGGTCCGACCTCGGGCGAGCCTGCGGTGCTCAACTTCCAAGCCCCAATCAACTATCTAAGCTTTCTCTGGGGCTCTCCTGACAGCTACAACCTGCTCAAGGTCACATCCACCAGCGGGACCTACGATTTTACTGCGAGCAGCTTGAATTTCGCCGTGACCAACGGAAATCAGGCATTCTCCCAGTACGTCCAGTTCAATGCGACGCCGGGAGACCAGATCCTCTCGGTCAGCTTCAACAACAGTCCCGCGCAGGACGCCTTTGAAACGGCGAACTTTAGCGTGTCTGCGGTCCCCGAAGCGTCTACTTGGGCGATGATGATCACCGGGTTCTTCGGCATCGGTTTCCTGGCGTATCGAGGTCGACGTCAAAGCAACGCCGCGTTCCGTCTGGCTTAGCTCCGTTTTGAAGGTGGGGCCGCGCTGCGCGGCCCCCCAACGTTCACAGAACCTTAGAAAACCAAAGGTTTGGAGGTCACTGCCAATTCAACCAAGCCTAGACTTTCCCTGTTGTGCTTTTGAGGCGTTGTTTTCACGCACATCCAGCCAGCGGCAGAACCGGTGCGGGACGACCGGCCGCGATTTTGCCGCTGAATTTGCTTCATTGGTCGGCTAAGCTCGCCAGATGATCCTAGCAATTGTGTTGTTAGCCGTTGCCTGCAACCCGGGAGACCGGATGATCGACCTGAGCGGCAAGCTCCCGGGCAGCATCAAGAGCATCGGGCTGCTGGTTTCGGTCGAGCCGTTCTATGCCCGTGTCTACATTTACCAACCGGGCTTTCCAGACAGTTCCCAAAGCTGCTGCCGCAACATGCCAAACTCGGTTCTCGAGCTCCCCGTCATCGATGGACGATTTTGCGTCCGGCAAAGCCAGCCGCGGATGAAGTGGAAGTTGCAGATCATCAGTCGACCGAATGAGGTGGTCTGACGGGATATCCAGTTGGTGCTTTGGCCAAACGGACCCTCACCTGTTGATCGGCGTTCCTCGCGGGGCCTTACCGGTAAAGTCAATATCGTCACAACTCCATGCTGTTATGCCGCTGGCGTCGGGCTCTCGTGGCGCCTCAGACGCCCGTGTAACGCGCGGATTAAAGGAAGAAGCGTAAGCGGTCTTCTCAGGCCACGCGCCAGCGTTTTTGGGAAGCGAGATAGGCCCAGGGTAGCAGTTCGTCGATCTGG
>NZ_JAFCKT010000034.1 GCF_018129985.1 Bradyrhizobium sp. SZCCT0148 | reverse complement strand
CGCCTGCCCGAGGCCGGCATGGAGGAAAACCCCGTCAACCTCGACCCGCGCATGGCCAAGCTCGCCGGCGGCGTGCATCGCCTCGACGGCCAGCTCATGGTCGTCCTCGACGTCGATCGCGTCCTCGAGCTCGCGCCCGAGATGATGGCGGCCTGATACGGCGGCATCGCTGCCGACGGACTTGCAATTGGAAGCGTCCCCCGCACAAGGGGGAGGGAAGCAGAGGTTCACATGCGGACTTGTCTCGTCGTTGATGATTCCAGCGTCATCCGCAAGGTTGCGCGCCGGATCCTGGAGGGCCTCGACTTCCAGATCCTCGAAGCCGAGGACGGTGAGAAGGCGCTGGAGGCCTGCAAGCGCGGCCTGCCCGATGCGGTGCTGCTCGACTGGAACATGCCCGTGATGGACGGCTACGAGTTTCTCGGCCATCTCAGGCGGATGCCCGGCGGCGACCAGCCCAAGGTGGTGTTCTGCACCACCGAGAACGACGTCGCGCATATCGCGCGCGCGCTGCATGCCGGTGCCAACGAGTACATCATGAAGCCGTTCGACAAGGACATCGTGACGGCGAAATTCCAGGAAGTCGGACTTATCTGAGCGTTCGCCGGAGGCTGGAACGGATCCTTCGGTGCCTCTTTTCAACTGTATCCTTTCAGTCTGAGTTGGTGAGTAATGAGTGTTGCGTTCGCAGGAAATTCCGCCCCGACGGGCTCGCGCGAAGCCGGGCCGCTTCGAGTGATGATCGTCGACGACTCCGTCGTCATTCGCGGTCTGATCTCACGCTGGGTCGGCGCCGAGCATGACATGGAGGTCGCAGCCTCGCTGCGGACCGGGCTCGAGGCGGTCAACCAGCTCGAACGCATCAACCCCGACGTTGCCGTGCTCGACATCGAGATGCCCGAGCTCGACGGCATCTCGGCGCTGCCGAAGCTGCTGGCCAAGAAGCGCGATCTGGTCATCATCATGGCCTCGACGCTGACCCGTCGTAACGCGGAGATCAGCTTCAAGGCGCTGTCGCTGGGTGCGGCCGATTACATCCCGAAGCCGGAATCGACGCGCGAGGCATCGGCCGCGGACATCTTTCATCACGACCTGATCGAGAAGATCCGCCATCTTGGCGCGCGACTGCGGCGCAGGCCTGCGGTTGCCAGCCCGCCGCTGGCCCCCGCGAGCCCGGCTCCGGTCCAGCGCAGTCCCGTTGCGCGCCCTGCCGCGCCCGCGCCGGCCACGTCCCTGTACCCGCAATCGGCATCGGGGATGACCACGCGGCCGTTCTCGTCGCAGGCCCCCAAGGTGCTGCTAATCGGCTCCTCGACTGGCGGTCCGCAGGCGCTGATGGCGCTCGTCACAGAGCTCGGCCCGGTGATCGATCGCGTCCCCGTGCTGATCACCCAGCACATGCCGCCGACCTTCACGACCATCCTTGCCGAGCATCTGGCGCGTTCGAGCCGCCGGCCGGCAGCCGAGGCGGTCGACGGCGAGCCGGTGAAGCCGGGACGCATCTATCTCGCCCCCGGCGGCAAGCACATGCGCGTGGCGCGCAGCGGCGTTGACACCGTGATCGCGCTGGACGACGGCCCTGCCGTCAATTTCTGCAAGCCCGCGGTCGATCCGCTCTTCACCTCCGCCATCGACATCTGGCACGGCGCCATTCTCTCCGTGATCCTGACCGGCATGGGCTCGGACGGCATGCGCGGAGGCAAGGACATCGTCGCCGCCGGCGGCAACGTCATCGCCCAGGACGAAGCCTCCAGCGTGGTCTGGGGCATGCCGGGCGCGGCGGCCAATGCGGGCATCTGCGCGGCGATCCTGCCGCTCAACCAGATCGGCGCCAAGGTCAATCGCCTGTTCGCGGGAGATCGCTCGTGACCCCCACCGATTACGACTATCTGCGCAAGTTCCTGAAAGAGCGCTCCGGCCTCGATCTGTCGCCCGACAAGCAGTACCTGGTCGAGAGCCGGCTGTTGCCGCTCGCGCGCAAGGCGAGCCTTCCCGGCATCCCCGATCTCGTGCTGAAGATCAGGAACGGCGACGGCCGGCTGGCGACCGACGTGGTCGAAGCGATGACCACCAATGAGACCTTCTTCTATCGCGACAAGATCCCGTTCGATCATTTGCGCGAGACTATCCTGCCCGGCCTGATCCAGGCGCGCGCGGCGCGCAGATCGCTTCGCATCTGGTCGGCGGCGTCGTCGACGGGGCAGGAGCCCTATTCGATCGCGATGTGCGTGAAGGAGTTGGGCGCCGCGCTCGCCGGCTGGCGTGTCGAGATCGTCGCCACCGACCTGTCGCAGGAGGTGCTGGAGAAATCCAAGGCCGGCCTTTACAGCCAGTTCGAGGTGCAGCGCGGCCTGCCGATCCAGCATCTGATGAAGTACTTCACGCAGACCGGAGAGGTCTGGCAGCTCAATGCCGACATCCGCGCGATGGTGCAGTTTCGTCAGCTCAATCTGCTGCAGGACTTCTCCCATCTCGGCACGTTCGACGTGATCTTCTGCCGCAACGTGCTGATCTATTTCGACCAGGACACCAAGGCGGTGATCTTCGAGCGCATGGCGAAGGGGCTGGAGGCCGACGGCACGCTGCTGCTCGGCGCTGCCGAATCCGTCGTCGGCATCACCGACGCGTTCCGCCCCATCGCGGAGCGCCGCGGTCTCTACCAGCTCAACCCCGCGCGCTCGGGCCGCCCCATGGGCGGATTGATGCCGCCGTCGCTCAAGGTTGCCGCGGCAAGGTGAATCTCCCTCATCATTCCGGGACCGCGCGCAAGCGCGGAGCCCGGAATCCATAGCCACAGGCCATCGAAGCAGGCAGGCGGTTAGACGTGGGGCCGTTCGATCTGCCTGTAATTATGGCTTCCGGGCTCGCGACTTCGTCGCGCCCCGGAATGACGGGACCCCTCACAAAATCGCGTGCGGCAGAAACCGGGAGTGGTTGCCCGTGATCGGGCTCTCGTCCTCGCGGATCGACAGGCCGCACGGCGCGTGGTTCACCAGCCAGCTTCCGATCACCGGATAAAACCCCGAAAAGTTCGGCAGCGGCGAGAGCGCCTGGCGCACGAAACCCTCGGCGCCGTAGGGACCGGCCTGCTCGTCGAGCGGCATGCCGCCGGACACCAGCGTGACGTTGGCGCCTTCGCGCGACAGCAACGGCTTGCGCACGTAGGACGCCCCGAGTTCGGCGGCGCGCGGATCATCCTCGAAGAACGCCGGCAGCAGATTGGGATGGTTCGGAAACATCTCCCAGAGCAACGGCAGGATGCCCTTGTTGGAGAGAATTGCCTTCCACGGTGGCTCGATCCAGCGCGTCGGCGCGCCCGCGAGCTTTGCACCGAAGGCGTCGTGGAACATCCATTCCCACGGGTACAGCTTGAAGGCAAGCGCGATGCCGGCCTCGTCGAGATCGACGAAACCGCCGGGCTCGTCGCGCCAGCCGACCTGTTCGATGTCGAGCAGCGTGGTCGCGAGTCCCGCCTGGCGCGCGGTGTCTTCGAGATAGGCCAGCGTGCCGGCGTCCTCGGCGTTGTCGGTGGTGCCGGTGAGATGAACGCGACGGCCCGCCGCAATCTCCTTCCACGCCGCGATCAATCGCTCGTGGATGGAGTTGAACTGGTCGGCGCGCACCGGGACGATGCGGCGCTCGATCGCCTGCTCGAGCCAGGTCCATTGAAATACCGCGGCCTCGAAGATCGAGGTCGGCGTGTCCGCATTGTATTCGAGCAGCTTGGCCGGCGTCTTGCCGTCGAACTTCAGGTCGAGCCGGCCGTAAAGGCTGCGGTCGTCGCGCTTCCAGCTTTCGGCGATCAAACTCCAGAATGCTTCCGGAATCTGCAAGCGCCGCAGCTGCCGCTCGTCGCCGATGACACGGCCGGCGAGCTCCAGGCACATCGCCTCGATCTCGCCGGTCGGCGTCTCGATGCCGCGCTCGATCTCGTCCAGCGTGAAGCCGTAATAGGCGCGCTCGTCCCAATAGCGTTCGCCGTCGATCGTGTGGAAGACGAAGCCGCATTGCGCCGCGGTCTCCCGCCAGTCGTCGCGCTCGAGACAGGTGATACGTTGCATCCGCTAGCCGCCGCCCGAGAAGCCGTGGCCGAACGAGCCGAAGCCGCCGCGGCTGACGCTGCTGTGGCCCGAGTCCGATGACGTGCTCGACGCGGAATGGCTGGAGGAATCGCCGCTGAAGAAGCTCGATCGGGACGACCAGCGCGAGCTGCCGCCTGACGAGCTGCTGCTGGTGCAGGTCGTGGTGGTCTGCCCCGGCACGGCGCCGGGCGTGGGCTCGCAGGTCTGCCGCGGCATCAGCGTGTAGGCGGTGGTACCGACCGCAAGCGTGCCCATCACCAGCAGCGCGACATGGCCCGAGCGTTTCGTCGGCGGAGGCGTCGGCTGGGCGACCGGCCGGCGCTTGCCGAACTGCTTTTTGGACGGTGTGTCGGCCATCTCAGTAGATCATGCAGGCGGCGTTGAGCAGTCCTGCCGCGAGCGAGGACAAGCCGAGCCAGATCGCGGGCGCAAGCTCGCCGGCAGAGATTCGCTCCGACAGGTTCGGCACCGGGACCTTGACGAGGAAGAACACGATGACCTGCACGATCAGCGCGATGGTCGCCCAGATCAGGCAGTCCAGCACATTGGCCGAATGCGCGATGGCGCTGACCAGCGGCGCCACGAAGCCGACCAGGCTGAGGCCGAGCGCGATCGCGGCGGCCGGCTCGTTGTCGCGGATCAGCTGAAACTCGTTATGCGCGGTGATGCGGGTGTAGACGAACAGATACGCCACGATCGCGATCAGCCCGGTGCAGAAATAGACCAGGAAGGCGGGCAGGCCGGCCAGTGATTGCAGGATCATCGTTCCCCCGTCGTGCAGCGACCATTCGTCGGCGGAAGGAGGATAGCGGTTCAATTCCGGGAGGAGGACGAGGCCGCGCGCGTGTCCCCAAAAAACAAAACCCCGCCATTTGCGGCGGGGTCCAGGCTGGGAGGAGCAAGCCCGAGAGGGCTTGCGACGTAAACCCAGAAGATCAGGCGGGAATGCGCTCTTCGTGCTCGTGCGGCTCGCGCAGCACGTAGCCGCGGCCCCACACGGTCTCGATGAAGTTGCGTCCCTCGGAAGCGTTGGCCAGCTTCTTGCGGAGCTTGCAGATGAAGACGTCGATGATCTTCAGCTCGGGCTCGTCCATGCCGCCATAGAGGTGGTTGAGGAACATTTCCTTGGTGAGGGTTGTACCCTTGCGGAGCGAGAGCAGCTCCAGCATCTGGTATTCCTTGCCGGTCAGATGCACGCGCTGGCCGCCGACTTCCACCGTCTTGGTGTCGAGGTTGACGACGAGGTCGCCGGTCTGGATGACCGACTGGGCGTGACCCTTGGAGCGGCGCACGATCGCGTGGATCCGGGCCACCAGCTCGTCCTTGTGGAAGGGCTTGGTCATGTAGTCGTCGGCGCCGACGCCGAGACCCTTGACCTTGTCCTCGATGCCGGCG
Organism: Bradyrhizobium sp. SZCCT0148; assembly: GCF_018129985.1. Taxonomy (GTDB): domain Bacteria; phylum Pseudomonadota; class Alphaproteobacteria; order Rhizobiales; family Xanthobacteraceae; genus Bradyrhizobium; species Bradyrhizobium japonicum_H. The sequence goes on along the minus strand of NZ_JAFCKT010000034.1, from coordinate 7,271 downwards.
AGGCCGGAGAGGATCAGAATCGGTGTCTTGATCTTGGAAACCCGGAGCTGCTTGAGCACGTCGTAACCGGACATGTCGGGCAGGTTGAGGTCGAGAAGAATGATGTCGTAATCGTATAATTTACCGAGATCGACGCCTTCTTCCCCCAAATCGGTCGTGTAGACGTTAAAGCTCTCAGACTTCAACATCAGCTCGATCGACTGCGCGACGGCGCTGTCATCTTCAATCAGCAAAACGCGCATGCCAGTTCCCCATAGTCGCCGCTCCTGGGCGTCAGGTCGGCCGCATTCGCGGCACTCAACAAAACGCCTTTGAACAACTGATTCGGATCCTGACAACAGATGGTTAACAAATCCTGATTCTGGAACGCAAGTCCTCCCGGTGCAATTTTTGTCGAATCGCCCTAAGGTCTTGCGCGTGAAGCAGCTTTCGTCACCCAGCTCCGTTCAAGTTCCACTTTAAGAGACGGGCCTAACCGACTCCCGCGACTCAGCCTTCTTCTGAAGGGGAGTCACGCTCAGTCACAAAGACAGTGACGCAATGATTAATGATGCGGGTAAACACGGAGTTAAGCTCCGTTCAGAAATATGGCGAAACTTAAGGTTTTCCCCGTGACGGCCCGGGGATCGCAATCGGCGACCCCGGGGCAAGCAAGGCGCGTCCCTTAATGAAGGCCCCCAGATGAAGGCTCTTGCCGAACAGATCGGCGATATCGACGGCGTCAACATCTATGGCCGCGTGGTCGGCGTTCGCGGCCTGATGGTCGAGGTTGCGGGGCCGATCCATGCGATGTCGGTCGGCGCGCGGCTGGTGATTGAGACCGGCGCCAACCGTTCGATCCCCTGCGAGGTGATCGGCTTCTCCGGCAACAATGCTGTCGTGATGCCGTTCGCCGGCCTCGACGGCGTGCGCCGCGGCTGCAAGGCCGTCATCGCCAACGCCGCCAATCTGGTGCGGCCGTCATCGGCCTGGCTCGGCCGCGTCGTCAACGCGCTGGGCGAGCCCATCGACGGCAAGGGACCGCTGCCGCAAGGCGCTTCGCCGATGCCGTTCCGCAATGCGCCGCCGCCGGCGCATTCGCGCAAGCGTGTCGGCGCTCCGCTCGATCTCGGCGTGCGCGCGATGAACACCTTCCTCACCTGCTGCCGCGGGCAGCGCATGGGCATCTTCGCAGGCTCCGGCGTCGGCAAGTCGGTGCTGCTGTCGATGCTCGCGCGCAACGTCGACGCCGCGGTCAGCGTGATCGGGCTGATCGGCGAACGCGGTCGCGAGGTTCAGGAATTCCTGCAGGACGACCTCGGCGAGGAAGGCCTCGCGCGTTCCGTCGTGGTGGTCGCAACGTCGGACGAGCCGGCGCTGATGCGCCGCCAGGCGGCGTATCTGACGCTCGCGGTCGCCGAATATTTTCGCGACGAGGAAAAGGACGTGCTCTGCCTGATGGATTCGGTGACGCGCTTTGCCATGGCCCAGCGCGAGATCGGCCTGTCCGCCGGCGAGCCACCGACCGCCAAGGGCTACACGCCGACGGTCTTCACCGAGTTGCCGAAACTTCTGGAGCGCGCCGGGCCGGGCCTCGGGGAGGGCGCCATCACCGCGATCTTCACGGTGCTGGTCGATGGCGACGACCACAACGAGCCGATCGCTGATGCCGTCCGCGGCATCCTCGACGGCCACATCGTGATGCAGCGCTCGATCGCCGAGCGCGGCCGCTATCCCGCCATCAACATCCTCAAATCCGTCTCACGCACCATGCCGAAATCGGCCGATCCGGAGTTCTGGCCCGTCATCCAGAAGGCGCGGGCGGTGATGGCGACCTATGCCGACATGGAGGAATTGATCCGGCTCGGCGCCTATCGGGCCGGCTCCAGCCCCGAGGTCGACGAGGCGATCCGCCTGCACGAGCCGCTGGAGACCTTCCTGCGCCAGCGCAAGGACGAAAATGCGTCCCTGGCGGACGGGTATCGCCAATTGGCTCATATCCTCGGCAATTTGGAAACGGAACGCTAACTTTGTCCGGTCATCATCCCATCCCACAGAGTAGCAGAGCCGGTCTTGGCGCAAGTCTTGGCCCCAATCGGGCCTGTGGGAAGACCGGTGACGTCCCACGTGCAGCGAGGGGACTTCTGGGGAGTACGAGTCGATGAAGTCACGAGATACCCTCATCCGCCTGAAGAAGTTTCAGGTCGACGAGAAGCGCCGCCGGGTCACCCAGATCGAGACCATGATCGCCGACTTCCAGCGGATGTCGACCGATCTCGAGCGCGAGATCACGACCGAGCAGGAGCGTGCCGGGATCAACGATCCCTCGCACTTCGCCTATCCGACCTATGCCAAGGCCGCCATCCAGCGCCGCGAGAACCTGACCCGCTCGGCCGACGAGCTCAAGGGCCAGCTCGACGAAGCCAAGGCCGCGCTGGCCGAGGCCTTCGAGGAACTCAAGAAGGTCGAGCTCCTGGACGAGCGCGACCAGGCGCGCGAGCGCGCCGAGGAAAACGCCCGCGAGCAGGCCGACCTCGACAGCATCGGCCTGATGCGCGCCCGCATCGGCGCCGTCGCCTGAAGGCCCAGCCAGCGCCAAAGTACCTGAGAATTTGTGAAACCCGGACCCGCAAGGTCCGGGTTTTCGCGTGTGATGTCCACAGTGTGGCGCCGCACCCCTTGGTGGTCGGCTTGGCCGCGCGCTATGGTGGCGAAGTGCCGGGGCCTGCGCGGAACGCGATGGCCCGCGTGTCGGGGGGCTGAATGCTGACGCCAGCAGAGCTGGTCGGGTTGATCGAGGCGGTGGCGAAGGGCGATCAGGCCGCCTTCGAGCGCCTCTATGCCGCCACGCGCGCGAAACTCTTTGGCGTCGTACTCCGTATCTTGCGCCGACAGGATCTCGCAGAGGAAGTCATTCAGGAGACCTACGTCAAGATCTGGAACGGCGCCGGCGGGTTCAATCCGGCGCTGGCGTCGCCAATCACGTGGATGGTCTCGATTGCGCGCAACCGTGCGATCGACATCGTGCGCAAGAAAACGGAAAGCTCCATCGAGGAGGAGCCGCAAGCCATGGAGGTGGCGGCCGACAGCCCCGATCCGCTGGCGCGCCGGGAGATGACCGAGGAGTTGAAGCGGCTGCTGGAATGCATCGGCCGGCTCGAGCCGGACCGTCAGCGGCTGGTGCTTCTCGCCTATTACAACGGCTGGAGCCGCGAGCAATTGGCGGAGAAATTCGCGACTCCCGTCAACACGGTGAAGACGTGGCTGCGGCGCAGCATGCTGGATATCCGGGAGTGCCTCGGACTGTGAGGATTTATACTGTGAAGGTGGCTCTGGACCGCAATTGATGGCCTACACGGAGGACCATATCGCGCTCGCCGCGGAATATGCGCTCGGTACGCTCGATGCCGATGAGCGCGCGCAGGTCGAGACCATGATGGCGGTGGACCAAGCGTTCGCCGACATCGTGCGGGCCTGGGCCTTCCGGCTCGGCGCGCTCAACCAGATGGTCGGCTCGGTCGAGCCGCGTCCGGTCGTGTGGGAGAACATCAGGTCCGAGATCGCGCGCACTGCGCAGGCACTGCAGCCGCCCGGGCTGGCCGACATCGTGCCGCCACCGATCCCGCCCGTCGAAGCCGCGCCGCCGCCAGCACCGTCGGAGCGGGGACCGCAACCAGAGTCGCCGCCTGCCGAAGCAGAGCAGCCCGAGCCGATGCGCTCCGGATCCGATGCCATTGGCGACATTGCGCCGGTGTTCATGCCGCAGGTCCACGCGCCCGATCCGCATGTCGTCCACATGCCGCAGGTGCCGATCGTGGACGACACCAACGTGATCTATCTCGAGAGCCGCGTGAAGCGCTGGCGCGGAATCGCATCCGCGGTCGGCGCGCTCGCGGCCGCGTTGTTGGTGACCCTGTCGCTCCAGATCTTCCTGCCCGACGCGCTGCCGGGGGTGTTGCGTCCCGCACCGCGCATCCAGACGGTGGAAGTGAAGACGCCGGCCGCGCCGCTCACCGCAGCGGCGCAATATGTCGCGCTGCTGCAGGGCCAGGCCGGCGGTCCCGCCTTCATCCTCACCATCGACGGCGCGACCAAGAACTTCACCGTGCGCAAGGTCGGCGCGACACCGGAGCCCGGCAAGAGCTTCGAGCTCTGGCTGATCTCCGACAAGCTGCCGCGCCCGCGCTCGCTCGGCGTGATCGGCGCCAGTGATTTCACCGCGCGACAACTGCTCGCCTCCTATGATTCCGAGGTCGTCAACGGCGCGACCTACGCCGTCACGGTCGAGCAGGCCGGCGGTTCGCCCGACGGCCGGCCGACCTCGTCCCCGGTGTTTTCCGGCAAGCTGATCGAGACCGTGCCGCCGTCCCAGCCACAGGCGCCGGCGAAAAAATAGGTCCCGTAGCCGGGTCCGCCGGAGCTCGGAGAACGACGGCGGAAGCGATATCCGGGACGCCTGTTCCTGCATGTCGCCGTCGCCCCTCCGGGCGACACGACCTCATGCAGGGCTGTGAACCTGTCGCTACGGTCCCTGCCGCCGTCGTATCCCGACAAGTACCCTTGAATCCGCGCCCAATTTGAACCTCGTCGCAATTCCTGGCGTCAAATTCCCGGAAATGCAGTCGGCGCCGCCGATCGCGGAAGCCGCAGAGGGGCTAGGAATCAGATGGATGCAGCGAAAACGCCCGGCATCTTCGTTCACCAATACACGGGACTGCCGCAAGGCCCGGCGTTCGAACATTGGCGCGAGCGGGCCTTCGGCGCCTGCGGCCTCGATATCGGGCCGAGCCATGGCGACAGCATCGATTGCCGCCTTCAGGTCAGCGTGGTCGACAACATCGCGCTCGCCATTCCCGAAGGCGCCTCCGCGCAATATTCCCGCACCCAGAGCCACCTTGCCGACGGCAGCGACGACCTCGTGCTGATCGCCGCGCATGCCGGCCTCGTCCATGTCGGACAGAACGGTCATACCGTAGAACTCGCGCCCGCGCAGATGGTGCTGGTCGACATGGCCATCACCGGCAGCGTCGGCCACACCGACGAAGACCGCTTCACCAGCATCCGCATGCCGCGCCGCGCGCTGCTCGACATTCATCCGCGCGCCGAGGACAAGCTGTCGCAAGTGCTCGTCGATGGCGCGGTCGCCGAGACCATCTTCCGCTACCATGCGCTCGCCGCCAATCACGCGCCGCACCTGGACGCGGTTGGCCAGCGCCTGACCGCGCAGCATATGGTCGATCTCGTTGGCCTCCTGCTCGGCACCGATGCCGAGCATGCCAGCCTTGCCCGCGGCCGCGGCCACGCGGCGGCCCGCCTCGACCTCATGCGCGCCGACGTGATGGCCGCGCTTGGCCGCAACGATCTCTGCCTGTCCGAGATCGCGACGCGCTCGGGCTTGAGCCCGCGCCAGGCGCAACGCCTGTTCGAGCAGGCCGGCACCACCTTCACCGAATTCGTGCTCGAGCAGCGCCTGTTGCAGGCGCGTAAACTGCTCGGCGATCCCCGCGCCAGGGCGCGCAAGATCAGCGACATCGCGCATTCCTCGGGCTTTTCCGACCTGTCCTATTTCAACCGCGCCTTCCGCAAGCGCTTCGGCGCGACGCCGTCGGACCTGCGCGAGGCCTGAGCTTGGATTTTGTGCGGCGGCGCGATGCTGCCACCGTTGGTCGATCCGGACCGATGAGCTAATCTGCTTGCGCGGGCAGACCGCTCGTTCCTCGGGATAAGCAAAGGCAGACATGGCGCGTATCGTCGTGCTCGGCGCCGGGTTTGCAGGCCTGTGGGCGGCCATCGGCGCCGCACGCAAGCGCGACGAGATTGGCGCGGCCGGCCGCGACATCGAGATCCACCTCATCGACCGCAATCCCTATCACAACATCCGAGTACGGAATTACGAGGTCGATCTCAGCGAGGTCGCGCTTCCGCTGGGGCCATTGCTCGATCCGATCGGCGTCACTCACGGCATCGGCGAGGTCGAGGCCATCGATCCGTCACGGCGCGAGATCTCCTTGGTTACGAGCGGCGGCGAGGCGACCTTGGACTACGACCGGCTGGTGCTGGCGCTCGGCAGCGAGGTGATGCGTCCCGACATTCCGGGCGTTGCCGACCGCGCCTTCGACGTCGACACCTACGCCGCGGCACTCCGCCTCGAGGATCATCTGATCTCGCTCGGCCGGAGCGCGCCTTCGCCCGGGCGTTCGACTGTGGTGGTGGTCGGCGCCGGCTTTACCGGCATCGAGGTCGCGGCCGAGATGCCGGACAGACTGGCGCGCGCCGGCATCACTGGCAATCGCCGCATTATCCTGGTCGATCCCAATCCGACGGTCGGCGCCACCATCGGCGCGCGTGCGCGCCCTGTCATCGAGACGGCGTTGTCGTCACTCGACGTCGAGACACGTCTCGGTGCGCGTGTCGCATCCATCGAGGCCGCGGGCATCCGCCTGGACTCGGGCGAGTTCATTCCGACGCAGACGGTGATCTGGTGCGCGGGGATGCGCGCGAGCCGGCTTGCGATGGGCTTTGCGAGCGGGCGCGATCGCTTCGGGCGGCTGCTGGTCGATCCTTTCATGCGGGTTGCGGACGTTTCGGGTGTGTTCGCTGCCGGCGATGTTGCATCGAGCGTGGTCGACGGATTGCATCCGACGGTGATGTCCTGCCAGTTCGCCCGGCCCATGGGCCGATTCGCCGGCCACAACGTCGTAGCGGATCTCGCGGGCTTGCCGATGCTGCCGCTGCGGATCGACTGGTACGTCACCGTGCTCGATCTCGGCGGCTGGGGCGCGCTCTATACCGAAGGGTGGGATCGCGAGGTGCGGACCACCGGGGCGGCCGCGAAGGCGACCAAGCAGACCATTAATCGCAAGCGCATCTATCCGCCGCTGACGGGGAGCAAAGATGAGCTGTTCGCCGCGGCTGCGCCAATTGTGCAGGCGCCGCCTCCGACCTATGGGATGCGGTAGTCCTATCTATCTGGTGCATGCCTTTGAGACAGCGGATGTTCCAAGTCTGCAAGGATAGCACGCAGCGCCGGAGCCGGGGTGGAGCGAAATCCGAGGCTCCTCGTACCCGCTTGCGGCTCCCGGAATACGCTGCGCGCCATCCGGGCTACAAGATATCGCGATGCCTGGCGAACAAAACACCCAAGATGGCGGTCAACGCATCTCGCAAAATATATTCCACTTTACCGAATTTCGGAAACGGCGTATGTGTCGCCTCAACCCGGCCCAAGGAAGAGGGGCGTATCGCGATCGTCACGAACGCGGGCCGGGCGGCGGTGGACGCAGATCGCATCG
>NZ_JAFCKT010000033.1 GCF_018129985.1 Bradyrhizobium sp. SZCCT0148 | reverse complement strand
ACGCTGAACGCGCAATCGACTGGAGCGAGCGCGGCATGCGCTTAAGTCCGTTCGATCCGTGGGCCTTTGCGGCCTACGACGCGCAGGCGCTCGGCTATTTTTGTCGCGATCGTTATGAGGAGGCCGCAAATGCAGCATACCGTTCCAACCTGGCCAATCCCTCCCACAGCATCACGTGGGTGCAGCTCGCCGCATCTCTCGCTGCGGTTGGGCGCTTCGAGGAGGCGAAAGCGGCGGCTGCATGCGTCTTGGAACTGCAGCCGACATTCCGCATCAGCCGCCAGTTCGCCGGCGTCGCCTGCGCGTCTGAACTGGCTATAAAGCTCGGCAAGGCGCTGCGCGCGGCGGGCCTGCCGGACTGAAGTGAGCGCGACTGGCAGGTCATCTTCTGGCCCGCTGCCGACATCAACGCCACGTCGGCCAAGGGCTCCTTGTGACCAATTTCGTTGAAAAAGGCAGTAGTCCGATGTATTGGCGCCAGCTCCGAAGCAGCCCAGCGCTTGGGTTCTCCGCTATGCGGGCCTGGGGATTTGCATCGGGATCAACTTGGCCATCTTGCGAAGGTTCTGGGCGGTGGCTGCGAGGGTGAACCGCGCGCCGTTCGGGCCTCTTAGTCGCAGGCGATCGAGTTTGAGAATGCGTTTGAGGTGCGCGAACAGCATTTCGATCTTCTTTCGGAGCCGACGCTACGTGTGGCCCTCCCATGATCTTGCGATCTGGCGCGCCATGTCTCGAGCGACCTCGTAGATCGAGCGCGGCACTCTCCGTGATGGGCGTGGGACAGCACCTGGACTTCAATGCGCAGCTATCACAATCGCGCTTGCTGGCGAGGTAAAGCATGATGGCGCCATCGTTCACCAGCGTTCCGGTCGTGGTAAGAACTTTGCCGCCGGGACAACGGTAGAGGTCCCCGGCATGGTCATAGGTGAAGTCATCGCGCGAGAAGATCCCGTCTGTGCGGGCCGACTTGTCGAAGACTGTAAAGTGCGGCTCGATGCCGTGCTCATAGACCAGCCAGGCGAGCATCTCGGCCGAGCCGTAGCCGCTGTCACCGAGGAGCCGGTTCGGATAGAGATCGAATCGCTCGAGCGAGCGCTTAATCATGCGTTTGGCGGCCAACACCTCCGCCTGCCGGATTGCCGTTGTCGCCTCGACTCGACGATGATCGCGTTCTCGACGTCGATCAGGTAGTTCGTTGAGTAGGCGAAGAAGGCTTGGCCACCATGCGCCCCCGTCCAGCGTGCCGCCGGGTCGGAGGGCGACACGAACTTCGGCATGACCTCGGTCGCAGCTCCAAAAGCGGCATCATCGAGCACGGACAAATACTCATCGATCGCTCGGCCGGCAGCCTCCGGCGGAAGTCCCTTGTCGCCTGCGATCCCCTTCAGCCGATTGGCATCGGCCTTGATCAGGCTCGCGTCAACGGCAAATCCTTCTCCGCCGACCAGTCGCTCCTCGATGCAGCGGCCCAACACGCTCTCGAACACGCGACGGAAGAGGTTGCTTTGCCGGAAGCGGCCATGCCTGTTCTTGGAGAATGTCGAGTGATCCGGCACCGCCCCATCCAGACCGAGCCGGCAGAACCACCGATAGGCCAAATTGAGGTGAACCTCATCGCAGGCGCCGCTCCGATCGAATGCCGAAGCAGTAACCGATCAGCAGCATCCGGATCATCAGCTCGGGATCGATCGAAGGTCGACCGATACTACTGTAGAAAGGCGCCAGGTCCTGTCTGACCTCTTCAAGGTCGACAAATCCATCGATCGACCGGAGCAAGTGGTCGGCCGGGATATGCCTTTCCAGCGAGAACTCATAGAACATCGCGGCCTGCTCGATTTGCCGATGTCCCATCATGATCTTCAGTCCTGCCAATTAGACTGACTGAATCATTGATCCCTCCGCGTCGCAACAGCCGCCTTTTTCAACAGAATCGACCCAAACAGACGTCGGCTGGTTGAAGCCGTTGTCACGAGCGATGGCTAAGGAATGCCAGCTTGCTCTCCGCCAGCATTGAAGGATCGAGGCGAGAGGCGGCGTCATCGGCAATCGACATGATCAGGCTTTCACGGTCAGGCGCAATCCTTGTCCTTAGCAATGGTCATCGATTCGGTGTTAGAGAGCTCAAAATGCAAAAAGGCGGGACCCTTGGCGTTCGATGAGTTGGCGCGCCTGGAGCCTGCATTGCTCGGCGCCAGCAGCGTCTTTGGATTCGGAAAGGAGTGCGGCCTTCAAAAGCAGGAGACGGGCATCGTACCAACACTCTGCGGTATCTGCCGACTGCTGTAGAGCGGCGTCTATTCGTTCGAGTCCATCGCGCAATCGTCCGTGAGCGTAATCAACCTCAGCGGCAATACTTAAAAAAAATGGGTAGAGCCAGCGTGCCTTGGTTGCACGGTACTCGTCCAGCGCACGGTAAACTCGCTCCGCGGCTTTCATACCCCGACCATCCCGGGATTCGTGCCAGCCAAGGTAACACTCGGCATTTGCCAGCCAGTACCTAAAGCTGTGTTTGCGGCACAGCGTCGCCAGTTCATCGCAAGTCGCACGGTTTCTGTCGACATCGCCTAGCAACCAGGTCACACGCGCTGTGGTGCTGAGTGCGAATGCGCGGCCGGTCGGGTGATTAGACCGTTCGGACAACATCAAAGCGTTATTCAGGTGAAGCCGAGCGGTCTCTGTCTCGCCCCGCAGCGCGTGGCACATGGCAAGATACGCGGGCGCTCCAATGACTTGGATAATCTCCAGGTTTTCCCAGTTTCCGGCAGCATCGAGCCTCGCGCTCGCGTCCTGCAGAAATCTCAACGCCGTATTCAGATCGCCCAGATGCATTGTGACCACACCTCGACCAAGCTCCCAGCCAGGTCGCCCGGCGCGCGATGCGTCGTCAGCAATTTTGAGCGCATTCGAGTAATCCGCCTCGACCATATACTGGCGAAAAATCCCGTGCTCGACGGCCGCCAGCTTGGCGACGGAGCCGGCTTTTTGGCACAAGGTCTCCGCCTGCGCATACGTCGCTTGTGTTTCGGGGCTTGTATAACCTTCGGCGGATACGAGGGCGGTGAGGAGAAGAAGCAGCACTTCGCTTTCCGTTTCGTTCCGCGAGGCACTTTCGGGCAGACGGCTTAGCGCGGCTACCGCGATGCGCAGCTGCCCGACGGCTTCCCGCATCGCCGCGATACCGACGGCATAACGGCCCGCTCTAAAGGCGTAATCGGCTGCCTTTTCGAACAACTCACCACGAAACGCGTGAAACGCCAACAGACCGGGCTGGCTATCGACGATCTTAGGGAGCTTGCGCTCCACTGACAGTACGATACGGCGGTGAAGTGCACGCCGAGTGCCGCTGTCGGAGCCGTTGTAGATCGCATCGCGCAGCAGGGCATGTCTAAACCTATAGGTGGCGTTCGGTGGGATGCCGGTGCGAAACACGATACCTGCATTGGTCAGCTCATCCAGCCTTTGAATGACAAAGTCAGTCGGCTGTGAGCACGCAATCGCAAGAATTTCGTGGGAGAATTGGCGCCCGATCACCGCAGCCACTTCCGCGATCGGCCTGGACGCGGGCAGCCTGTCCAGACGCGCAAGCAGAGACGCTTCGAGGGTCAGTGGCATGTCGCCACCATCGTGTCCGCCCCCATCCTTCTCGGCAACCATGTATCTAGCAAGTTCCTCAATAAACAGAGGAACGCCCTCCGCGCGATCAACGATCCGCTCGATTTCTGCAGGCGACGGTCGGTCGCCGGCGATATCGCGGGCGAGCTTCGTGGAATGTTTCCGGTCAAGCCTTGTCAGCCGCAGCTCAGTGGCTCGCTCTGTATCGGGCCAAGTCGGCCGGAATTCCGGACGCGCCGTGAGAACGATCAACATACGTGCAATGGAAAGGCGATCGTGCAGCAGGGCGACAAATTCCAGTGTGGCCGGATCGCTCCAGTGAAGGTCCTCAAATTCAACAAGCAGCGGAGATACTTCGGCGAGCTTGACGATATATGCGAGAAGAAGGTCAAAGAGCTTCTCCTTGCGCTGCTGCGGCATCAGCGACGCAGAGACTTGCCCGCTCTGCGGCGCATGCATCAATTCCGCGGCGAGTAGCCCGATCTCATCCTTCGCGCAGCCTACAAACACCCGCTGAAGCTTAACCTCAACCTGCTCCGGTGTGTCCTTTGACTGGGTGCCGGCCAGACGCTCAATCTGCTCCCGGATCGGAGCGAGGGCGACATCGACCAAGTGGGGTGCGCAGGCAAAATGGAGTACATTGACGTTCGTCGACTTGATATCGTCGCGGAGGGCAGCCAGCAATCGCGATTTGCCGATGCCCGCATCTCCTGAAATGAAAACCGAGCGGCCTTCTTCCGTGCGGGCCAGCTCCCATCGTGCCATCAACTGTCTAAATTCAGGATCACGGCCGATCATTCCAGGATAGACGCCCCCTTTCAGGGCCTCCAGTCGGTAAATCACGTCTGTGGTCGCGAGCACCTTGTACGCGTCCGGCGCAGTGAGATCATACTGGAAGAGCCCCCCAAGCAGATCGCGGGTCGCTCGACAAATAACCACGGCTCCGGCTTCGCCACCATCGCAAAGACGTCGGGCAGATGTGACAGGCAGTCCAACCGCGCTGTCGCTGCTTCTTTCGGCCTGACCGAGTGCATTGAAGACGGCAGGGCCGGTAGAGATGCCAATTGCTGTCGAAAGTCCATTGGCGCCCAGCAGCGCGTCCTGACGGACCGTGTCTTGGATGAGGATGGCCGCTCGCACCGCAAGCTCGGCAGAGCGTTCGAGCAGACCCGAGAAGCCGAAATGAATTTCCAGGCATTCGCCGGACGAGGCTGCAACGCGGCCTCCAAACCGTGCCACGGCACTTGCGCAAACCCGATGAAAGACATTCAAAGACTCACTGATGTCCCTAAGGCCCATTTGCGCAGACCAATTGTGCGGCACAGCGGCGCGGCAGTATATGATCGTGACAAGCCTGCGCGTCGGCTCGGCAGGCACATTCGTCGTGCTGCTGGACAGCTGCCGCTTGATAGCCTCCGCGATTTCCCGGGTTAAGTGATCTTGGGCGTCGAGTGAATCATGGACGTCGAACGGACAATCGAAACGTTTGGCCCAAACCTGCCCGCCATCGTCGGTGTCTACCAGATGCACGAGGACGCGCAATCGGTTCCCTGTGGCTCGCACGCTGCCGTCGATCAGATAACGAGCGTTCAGGTTACGGCCGGCCTCTCTAACATCGACAGGCCTTTCTTTGTAGGCGAGGCTCGAATTGCGCGACACGACGAACAGTTCGGCTCCATAAGTTAGCGCGGCAATGAGATCGTCCACGAGGCCTTCCGCGAAAAATTCGAGTTCGACACCCGAATTCAAGACGGAGAAGGGCAGAACTCCGACTGTGACGCGCTGTCCCTTTTCTGCGTCGGACGGTTCCAAAAAGGCGCTGTCCGCTGCAAGCGACTTGACCGGACCGGCAAATTTGTAGCCGGCGCCCGGAACGGTGACGATGATAGTTGGATTTTTGGGGTTCTTCTCGATCTTGCGGCGTAGCCGCGAGACCAAAACGTCAATGCTTCGGTCGTAGACCTCAACTCCGCGCCCATCGAGTGAATTGCGTAATTGATCGCGTGAAAGCACGCGCTCTGGGCTATTGGCAAACGCACTCAGCAACAGAAATTCGCTAGCTGTAAGTGGAATCGGCCGGCCCGCCCGATCGCAAAGAGAGTGAGCTGCCAGATCCAACTGAAGTCCAGCAAACGTCAAAATCGCCGGCGTCGCGGCCGATGCGAGGTGCTGGTGGTCTGGCTTTAACCAACGTTGCAGGGCCTGCGCTATGTCCGCCGGCGTTCCGGCCCTGACAACCGCGATCCCTGATCCCTCCGCCGGGTAAAGATCGCTCGCCTTAGGCGAGGCAACGACGACCTGCTCAATCGCCACGGAAAGTTCATCAGCCAACTCAAGAGCTACGCGGCTGACCTTTTCGCAAAAAATCAAGCAAAGATCGATGTGTCCCGATTGCGCAACTTCTCGTGCTCGCTGACTGCTCTCCGAGAGCTCGATCGCACAACCGGCAGACAGCAACTTGGCCAGACTGCCGCGAATTTCAATATCGCGGGCTACGATCAGGAGCCGTCTCTTGGCTCCGCCCCCTGGCCTCGGCTTCCCACCATGCATCCTTGAAGACCTTGGTTCCGGGGGCGCTGATATTCTTAGCCCCTATGCGTCCCATTCTGCAGACCGATTCGGTTCGTCCGTATGAACCGCCTTACAAAGTGCGAAAGTTCTTCGGAATCCGGTGGTCGGCGCGGCCAGAAAATTACGCCGCCGTTACACCCCTGAAACCACCGTGCAAAAAGTCCGCACGATATTGATGCTGCAATCCAAGCAGCTTTCGCATGTTTGCGAAAGCAAATTTAAAAAGTGCGGAAGCGGCTGCACAAAACGTCACCCGCTTGCCCAGAATCACGTCACGTTTTGTGAGCGCAGGGTACCGCCATGTCCAGAATATTATCTGCTTTGACCGCCGCCGGCCGTCACGGTCCGCTATTGCTTTGCGTCGGAGTGCTTATTGGACTGCTTCTTCCGCAACTCGCCGACCTGGCGCGGCCCTTTATGGGAGGGGCCGTCTTTGTCTTTACTCTCGGGGCCTTCCTAAAAGTCGAACGGCGCGAGTTCCTTGCCGAAGCCAGATCTGGGGTCCGCCTGCTGACGGTTCTGGCCTGGACGACCTTTGGCGTTCCGATAGCCTCCTACACGCTGATCGCCTCGACTTCTCTTCCTCCTGACATCGACGTCGGCATTGTTCTGGCCACGTTGGCTCCGCCCGTGGGAAGCGCGGCGGCGATCGCCGCCATGCTCGGACTCAATCCGTCACTGGCGTTGACCGCAACCGTCGTCGCAACCGTGGCGACGCCTTTGTATCTGCCGGTCTTGGCGAAAGCGACGATCGGGGCGAATATCAGCGTCGACACGTTTGCGCTGTCATCTCGTCTCGCCCTTATAGTCGGCGGGGCCGCTGCGACGTCCTACCTTCTGCAGCGATTCGCGAGAAGCTGGGTCAATGGCAATCCTCATGCGATGACTGGCCTCTCCGTTGTCGGGCTGATCATCGTCGCGATCGGAGCCATGCATGGCATGGATAAGCATATCCTTTCCGATCCTGGTCGTGCCGCTGCTGTTCTCGCGCTGGCGTTTGGCCTCAATATCGGCTTTCAGCTGCTCGGGGCAGCGATGTTCCTCCACCTCGGCGCGCTCAGGAGTCTCACGGTTGGGTTGGTAAGCGGGAGCCGCAACGTCACTCTCGTCTGGGCCGCGGCAACCCCCTTACTCATCGCCCATCCGGACGCCGAACTCTTTCTGGCGATGAGCGTATTCCCAATCTTCATGCTTCCCCTTGTCACGAAGCAGCTCATGAAGATGTACGAGCGGACATCCGTCAAACGTAACCTGTCTGACGCAATAACCGCCCCGTCGACTGGTGCGAGGGGCTGATGCACTTAGTAGCCAAAACAATCTTGTTCGCGATGCTGGTGGGAGCCGCCGTAGGGATACTGCTCGGCCCGCCGGAACCGCAACGCGCCTGGCCATTGCACTTCAGTGCACCTCCGATGCCGTTGAGCATCTTCAACAAGTTTAGGTGACGACGCCACTTTATTGAGACCCGCCAAGACGAATCGCGATGAGGTCAGGTGAGCAAGATGAACACGCTTCTTTTTCCGGAATTGCGCTCTGCCGATCTAGCCTTCAAGCTGATGTCGGAAAGCGAGGTCGGTCGTCTGCTGGAGCCATTCTATCTGAGCTTGAGTCGCGATGCGCGCCAGGTCCGCTTTGGCCACGCCATATCGAACGAATCTATCGTCTGTTACTGTGCTCGCTTTCGTGCAAGCAAGGCGTTCGGCTTCGGTTGTCTGTCGGGCGCGGGTCTCATTTCAATTGTGGAATTGCATCCGTTTGGTGGCAGGGGAGAGCTGGCCTTCGCGAGTGCGGCGGATGGCGACAGCCCGGCAATTTACCGACGGTTGCTGCTGCTGACTGCCGTCACCGCAGAAAGCCTCGCGTGTCGAAGTCTGATCGTCGCGTCCGATCTGATCGAGCCACAGGTGTCAACGATCCTCCGCGAATTGGGAGACCTCAACAGGGAGCCGGCGACGGGATTTCTCGAGCTGACGGGGTTTGCGCGAGAAAAGACCGGCCCTGCAGCAGAGCAGGCGGACCATGCTTGAGGCCGAGATGGCCTTCGGCCTGATCGCGATCATCGGATGCCTCGGCGGCAGCCTGGTCTGGGCTCTCTACGAGATCGAGCAATCCCGCCAGCGTTCCTACACACGCGCGGCAATAGTTCGCGATGCCTTCAAGAATGTTAATCAAATAGAGAGCGTTAGAGAACGCGTGGATGGATCCGAAAACCGACGAACACGCCAAAACAATGCACGCAGAAACTCGTCATAAACAGTAACGATGAGCCAAGCGCACAATCAACACATATGGAAATTTGCATTCTCGCTTTCAGTTGATGTGCCCGTGCAGAGTCCAGCATTGTAAGGGAAACTAAACGAGACCGTCTGGTAGACGTCAGATCGGCGAAACGAGGTGGCTGGAAGATTCGGATGAACCGTTGGTCCGTCCGGGCACTTTCAGCTGATTGCCATGCCGGCCGAACGCGAGATTCAGTTCAAATACAATCGGCTTCTGAAGCGAGTTGAGAAATGGAAAGCAAAGTCGAATTCCAGAGCACGGACGAAGTCTTGCGCGCTGCTCAGCGTCGTCGTTCGAGCGATCTTTGCCTCTGGCTAGGGGGGCTCCGACAAATGCGCCGTGAGACGTTAGGTCGCGCGAATTCCATTTGGAAGAATTGGGGCGGCACTCGAAAGCAGATCGGAAGCAAACGGCTCTCTGCCGAATCCCCTATAAGAGTCCTCATGGTGTTTCTTGGATTGATCGCCGGGCCCCTACGCTAGCTGCCTGCGTATGGTCTCTGCGACCTAAGGCGGATTTCGGGTATCGAACCGAAAACAACGTAATCTGGCAACTCCATACGTGCCGGAATCCAAACACGACCGCTCTGGGCCGACTCCCAGCGGACATCCAAAACGTGACCGTTTACTCCATTGGCATCCCCACGGTTGCCCCCAGTGCGGTGACGGCGCGGCGTGCTTTAATCTGTTTGCTATTTCTGCGATTTCATAGCGGAGACATTCATGAAGCGTCGTGATTTCTTGGCGCAAGCCGCGACGTGCGCGATGATGCGGTGATCCCTCAAGCTGCTGGTCGTGAAATGGCGTCTGGAACTGCTAACGCTCATTTTGTTTCTGTTCCAAAGCGCAATCATGTCCCGCTCCCAGGCGAACCGACCGCTGATCGGGCATTCGAGGAGATCGAGCGATTTCTGGCAAAAGACCTGCCGAGCGGGGCAGCGTAGTCATGAGAGAGACTGCTGCGCAGGTAATCAAATGACACTTAGTTCAAAGCTGCCATCGCTCGGTGAGCCGCAATGTCTGCTCCCAAGAGGCGAGCCGACCGAGGTAAACGAGTTTGCTATATGCAACTTCTGAACCCAAAGCGGACATCGAACCAGACACGATCATCGACACACTCCCGCGTCCGAGGCGTTTGCTCACGCGTGCTTTCGGAGAATGAAAGCATCTGGAAACGCGCCGGCCAGCGCACGGCCCGCGGCGTCGGTGACATAGACATCCAGACCAGGCGAAAACACGCGATTCCCTTCCCGCAGCGTTTTCTCGATCCAGATCGAATGGCCCTCGTCCGGCAGCGCCTCGAAAACCGCGGCCATCGGCACATCGGCCAATGTGATCGCTTCAAATTCTGGCGCCTGAGGCGGACGACGCGACGCTACCTTCGACCTCTGCCAGTCAATGCGGGCGCAAAACTGAGTGAAGGCGACGAACCACGTCGGAGGCAGCGGCGCATGTCCAGTCTTGTACACGACGGGCACCTCGTAAAACGCCACCTCGGAACCGAATAGGCCTGTCATGAAGTCGCGCACCGGTGCCGAAACACACCAGAAATCAATCGAGACGAAAAAGGCGTCGGGAAGCGGGTCAGGTCTCTCAGACACGATCAAAGTAGGCGCGCTTTCCCGCGGGACAATGGTCGTTTTCTGCACATATTGAACCCAGCTGAGGCCGGCATCATGTGAGCGCTCATAGTCGAGGTCAATGCCTCGATTAAGATGATCGGCGTGGGGTCTGATCCGGTGAACCATTGCGAATTCCCAACAAAGCAGAGCAGTTCGATGTTGCGCGGTGAATCTGGCGCAGGGCCGATATCGACCAGCCATCCACATTCTAAGGTTGGAAGCTCTTGCAAGCCAGAAAACTCTGCTTTCTCCTCATAATCAACCTCCTCCTGGCCCATCTCGACCTCCGTACCGGCGCGGGCCCCGACGAGGCAAGTTGAACTTCGGTAAATCGAAATCTCTTACGTAGGGATTGACCTATACGTTGCGTTTCTGGCGATCAGGCGCACCAGCCCCAGCGGCTGGCTCTCGGCGCCGCCCTCCCGTATCTTGCCGGACATGTCCGCCGCTCGCATCATCAAGCCGCCGCCGATGTCAGGCGGTGACCGCAAATACTATGCCCGTGAGATTCATAAGGCAGAGGTCACCTTCGCAAATCTGCTGCAACAGGCTGCGACAGCTCACGCCGCTGCGGACGACGCCCGGGCCAAAGCTTACGCCCTCGACTGTGCGGCGTGGAATGCCGCCCTGTTTATCGGCGAGTTCGACCATGTCTCGCCCACCATCGCGGCGGCAATCAAGGGCGGGTTCGCACTGCTGGAGGTGCGCTGCGAGCATTGCAAGCATACAGAGATCATCGACCTCGCTTTAGTCGTCCAGCCGCGCGACCGGCAGGTGGCCCTCATGCGTAGCTATTTATACTATGGTTCTTGCCAACGGGCCCTTGGGAAGAAGCGTCGGCCTGATCTGATAGGCCTGCGTCCGATCGGCGATCCGCAGCCTACAGCACCATCTCGCCGAACGAAGAAAGCCTCCTGAGGATGTGCAACCTTTACAGCATCACGACGAACCAAGCCGCGATCGGCGCGCTCTTCCGCGTGGTCAATCAATATGTCGGCAACCTTGCGCCAATGCCGGGCGTATTTCCGGACTACAAGGCACCTATCGTCCGGCCCAGCGCGGCCGGCCGCGAGCTTGCACTCGCGCGGTGGGGCATGCCCTCCTCCTCCAAAGCGCTCATGGACGCAACCAAGAAACGGGCCGAGAAGCTGCAAGCTAAAGGCAAGACGGTTGACTTCAAGGAACTGCTCCGGATGGAGCCAGATTCCGGCACCACCAATATCCGCAATGTTAGGTCCAAGCATTGGACGCGTTGGCTGGGTCTGGAACACCGCTGCGTGGTTCCCTTCAATAGCTTCAGTGAGTTCAACAAGGCCGAGGGTGGCGACATCTGGTTCGCCCTCGACGAGGCCCGGCCGCTCGCTTGTTTCGCGGGCATCTGGACCGATTGGACGTCGGTGCGGAAGGTGAAGGAGGGCGAGACGACCAACGATCTTTACGCATTCCTGACGACGGAGCCTAACGCCGAAGTCGGCGCAATCCATCCGAAGGCCATGCCCGTGATCCTGACGACACCAGAAGAGGTCGAGACGTGGATGACCGCGTCGGCCGACGAGGCCTTGAAGCTCCAACGGCCGCTTCCGGACGGTGCGTTGCAAATCGTCGCCCGCGGCATCAAGGAAGACCCGGCGCTTCCCGCTTAAACGTGCTCAGATCGATCGGCGCATCGCATCTGCCGGGAATGTGTTGGCGGCCAGTTCGAAAGCGAGCCTATGCGAAGGCCGTGCACTCGCGCCTAGTCCACCTGATGTCCGCTCAGTCTTCAATAGCGGCGGAGAAGCGGACATCGCACAAGGTCGCAGAAGGGCCAGAAGCGGACCTTTGTGTTCCCACCTGCGTACGTAACTTTACACTCCGTCTTTGGAACGGATGACGCGAATTACGCCCAAATAAGCGGAACACACTCAGGCGTGGTGTCACTTCGCTCATGGGCCACATCCAAACATTGGATCCTAGCCCTCTGTCTCAAGATTTCAGCCCACCGCTCTCGTTCTGTAAAAATTGTCGTTAACGGCGACTCTCAGCGATGCAACTTAACAGTGTATTCACCGATCAGCCCCAAAAGTCGGCCAATGATCCGCATCGGTCAGTACGAATACGTCATCCCGGCATGGCTCGGAACCGTGGTCCCATTGGCATTCGGACTGTATGCGACGCTTCAACTGATATCATCTCTCTATTGGAGCAACTCCCTTCCCAGCGCGTCCGACTACTTGTTCTTCGTAAAGCAGATTTCGACCGCGACGATTGCCGGATTTCTCCTGATCGATCTGGCGCGACGCTCAATCATCACCTGGTATGCGCCGCTCTTACTCTTTCTTTTGACCTTCGGCGTCGCCGCGGTCGCGATCGATTGGTTTCAAGTCTTGGTGAACAAGACAACAATGCTGGACTTGGGTCTGCTCTTCGCTTTGGCGGCATCTAGGCCGGGTTCAAGCACGTCCGGAGCCATTGCCTTGCTGGCCGGGATAAATGTAATTCCGTTCGTGGTGGGGGCGGCGATTGCCCTCATTCTTGCATTGGGCTGCCGAATACTCGCCGGCTTGTCCTTGCTGAGCCGTGATACGCTGCGGGACTTCTGGGCAAACCTCGCTGCAGCGACCATCTGGATCGCACTTGTGTTCGCAGGCGCGTTCGCTATCTCCCACTTGCCTGCAGGGTACTCGCTCAGGCTGCCGGGTTGGATGCCGCTTGCCGGCGCCGTCGCTGTGGTTCTTGCGGCAACGCTCGTGCATCTTGCCCTCGTCGGTCGCATTCGCAGGCGGGCCGACACGGAGCTCAATTCCCTGCGGTCGTGGCTTGCTGCGCTCGTCTGCATTGCCATACTATTCTATAGCCCTTTCTCTTTCGGAAGCTTCGGTGTGCGCACGCTATACGACTACGTTCGTCCAACGTTAAGGGCCGTGCATGTGCTGCCGACGCCGCCGCTTCGCATCGCGGGCTATATCGTCGACGTTCCCTTCCACGATCTGAAGACCAATGTGATCCGGGAAATGCCAGACGGCTCGACATCCCAGGTGAGCGTACCATTTCCACTCGAGTATGGGCTAGGTGGGAGAGTCCAGATTCGCCGACGTGATGCGCCGCCGGATCGGCTCGCAACACTTTATGGCAGGGTCGACGAGAGCAAGGAGCTAAAAGCTACGCAGGACAAGGCGCCGGATCGCGATGTCGTATTGCTCATGTCGACAACGAACTATACCAAGCTCGCCATGCGCTTGATCGACTATCCCGATGTCGACATCATGTTTACCCATTTCGACCGCTCAACTTCTCCAGAGGAAGCGGAGCAGGCACTGCGACGTTTCCTGCGCGAGCGCGTACGCCGGAGTTGACCCGGTCACCCGCTCGTGGACGGCTTCGGGCTGGAGGTACGCCTCGGGTCAATCGCGTCGATCTGGCCGCGATTTCGGCACGTCCGGTCTAGCCTCAACTGCTGACCCGCCGAGCGCGACCACGATCTTCGCCTCTGGGCCATAAGGCGACATCTCAGGAGCGACCTGATATGCAAAAAGCGTCCGGCAACTAAGGAGCGCTGCGCCACTGAAGCCCTTTCAAGGGCATTTCGCTAAAGAGCCGCTAGTCCCTACATCGCGCCGAAGCAAAGGGGACGGGGAGTAAATGCGCTGAATTCTCTTCAAGGCAGCGCGGCTATGAAACAGCGCCTTTTCGTCGCCGGTCTTTTCGATCTCCTCGATCGCCCAAATCAAGAGCTGGATGGCGGCGTCACCGCTCGTCTTGTGGGCCCTTCCCATGCCGGATCCTTCGTACGCATACGACGAGGACCGCCTGATTGACGCATGCGCGCGGGCACAATGAGTTCTATGATCGGTCGGGTGGAGGT
>NZ_JAFCKT010000032.1 GCF_018129985.1 Bradyrhizobium sp. SZCCT0148 | reverse complement strand
GTCGAAGCGAGCCATCAAAGCCTCCCTTTGGGAAGCCTTGAATCACTCCGCCTCATCACCCGCAAGGGGTTTGGGTACAGAACCTAGCGCGATCATGAGCGGGCACCGCAGATCCTCTCCGGGGTGTCGTCGGAGCACGTCATCCAGTAGCAGCCTTCGCTGCATTCTCGATCTGCTCGATGCGTTCCGCCGCCTCCTTCATGAGGTCGGCGTCATCCTGCTGGAACCACTCGCCGTCCTCATTGATCAGAACGGCACGCGCTACCAAGGCGTCAGAGATGCTCACCGGCTTCGGCGGGATCCAGTACGCGTGCGTGTAGCCATGCCAAAGGTCGAGAGCCTGCTCGCGCGTCATATTGTTCGCGTTCACGCCTTCCTCCATCTTCCCTTCTCGTCCCGCACGACCGGCGTCTTCGCCTTGCGCCTCGCGAGCATCTTCAGCGTGGCGGCATCGATCGTGAGGCTCGGCTCGCGCAGCAGGACGGCCAGCGCGTCGGTGAGGTGGCGGCGTAGGTCGTCTTTCGATGACACCGTCGACAGCTGTGAAAGGAACGCGCGCTGGTATGGCTGCAACTCCACCGGCTCCGGGCTGATCTCCATGTGACTCGCCACCCATTCGTCGATCGACAGCCGGATGCCGCTTGCCGCCGTTGCCGATCGCGAAGATGACGGCGCCGGCGGCCTTGCGCGGCAGGATGTGGTCGCGGAACAGCGCCACCTGGGCGTCGTGCTCCTCGGTCTTGATCGGGTTCTTTACCTTCGCCGCGAACCCGAGCAGACGCGCGAGCTCCGGCGAGCCGGCCTTGAGGCGGACGGCGGAGCGGCGGCGGGAGCGGGAGAAGTAGGAGGACATCAGTCGGCCTGCTCCGCCTTCAGGTAGAAGCGGCCGAACTCGTCGACGCCATGGCTGGTAACCCGCATCGGATCGCTCCGGCCGATCACCATGGCGGCGAGCTCGTTCGTCGCCATCTTCATGGACACGGGGTCGCCACGCCGGAAGCTCTGCGAGATCGCCTTGCCGCCGAAGTCGAACGTCGTCGTCATCAGCACGTCCTTGGGGTCGCACTCACCCAGGCTGACGGACTCCTTGGAGCCCTCCGGCCTGAAAAACAACTCGCAGCGCGTCATCTTGAACTCGCTCAATTCAGCCTCCCCTTGTCGACGCCACATTCTTCGCAGGGCTCCACGATGCGGTCAGCGACGGACATGAACACCATCGCCGACTGCAGCCCCATGAAGAACTCTTCGGGCTTTGACGCATCCATCCCCATCTCGGCGAACTTCTCCGCCAGCTCGGGAAAGGTCTGCATCATGAACGGAAGCGAAACCGCCTCATCGGCGTCGACGTTTCCGGAGACGATAAGCTCGACAAGTCGCTGTCCGATGGCGTCCGGGGTCAGCCCGGCGAGCTTCGCGATAGCTGTGATCACGGGCTCCACCGCATCCGGAACTTCGAACGAAACGTTGATCTTCAATTCAGCCTCCCGTTTTCCAAACCGCATTCCATCCAGCGCGCGCAGAACGCGGGCGCGTCGATCGGGTGCAGGTACACCTCGACATCGCTATCGTCGCCGTCGGTGCGGACCAGCTTGTCGAGCGGGCCGTCATCGACCGCGAGCTCGCCGTCCTCGACGACGAAGACGCGGCCGGGGCGGATGTTGGGGGTTGCGAAGACGTTCACCCTCAGGGCTGCACCCTACCGTCCGCGTCGGTGGCGACGATCGCCTTTCTCTTCGCGATCATGCCGGCGAACCACGCGCCCGCGAGGCCGAGCAAGATGGCGGCGCCAGACACGATCATCGGCGATTCCTTGGCGATGGGCTCGAACCAGCGGAAGCCCTTGACCAGCAACGACACGAGACCGGTCAACGCCAGCAGCATGCTCGCCAGCAGGATCAAGCCCTCGATCCCGGGGTTGAACCCCGGCGCCGGCGGCTCCTTCGGAGGCGTCATGACGTTGATGTCCCTGCGGATGGGAACGACACGACGGCTCATGGCGTAACTCCATCGACATCGAGATCGTCGCCCGCCTCGGGATCCACGCGCGGCGGGAGCGTGGCCATGTACGCCTTGATCTGATTGAGCCTGACCGGCGCCGGCCCCATCACGTCGACGCCGATATCCGCGCTCTGCTGGTTACCGGGGATGCGGCCGTGGTGGTGGCCGTACAGCTGGATGACCTTGCCGCTGCGGCTACCGTTCCAGCTCAGCATGGGGTAGTGACACAGGCAGCAGCGCTGCCCATCGATGGACACGTACATGATGTCGTGGATGCTCTTCCAACCGAGCGCCAGGGTCTCGGGCCCATCATGATTGCCCTTGACCAAGTGCTTGGTGCCGGGAAGGGAATCGAAAAGCTTGCGCAACGCCACCGGATCGGCACGATGCGCGAAGTCACCAACCACTATGACGACGTCTGAGGGCTTCACAACTGAGCGCCATGCCGCCGCCTGCGACTCGTTAAGCTCTCGGCCGTTGGCGTAAGGTCGCGTAGCGGAGCACATGCGGATGATGCCATCCGGCGTGTCGGGGCTGGCGTGGAAGAAATGAGGGTCGGCGTAGAGGAACGTGCTCATCGAACGATCTCCAGTCTCGAGAGCTCGACCAGCAGGGCGGCCTTCCTCTCGTTGAATTCATGCTCGACCTCGGCGCGGTAGGACTGGACCAGAAGCCGCGCCAGCGCTCCCTTGACGCGGGTGTTGCTGCAGCCGAGCCGGCGGCACGCCTAGGCGACGCTACCAGACTCCAGGTACGTCGCGATCACCTGCCTGTCCGTGAGCGCCGACATCAGCGTCCGGCCTCGATCTCGGCTTCAGGGCCGCGTCGGCTGCTGCGGCCGCAGCGGCGTGCTCATCTACATAGAAGAGGATCTCTCCGGCGAGCTGCGTCGACGCCGTCAGCCACGTGCTGTCGCCCTCGACGACCTTCAGCGCCTCGATGTCGAGGAGCAGGCCGGCGATGCGATCCTTCACCTTAGCCGCCGTCATGATCGGCTGGTCGAACATGCTGTCGTGGAGGCCTCCGCGAACGGCGCGAGGCTGAACTCGGCGAGCGGCAGCGCCGTCACCTTGTTCGGCTGCTGCACGTCGGCCTGTCCGTGTTCGGTCATTGATGCCTCCGTTGGATTCGAAATCCGCGCGATCCGTAAAATTGCAAGGACTCGATGGCGGGAATGTAAACGGGTTTCGTGCTATCGTCAACACGTCGCACATCAGCAGTCGTACGCATCGTGTTCGACCCAGCCACAGGAGACCACCACATGTCCCGCTTCTCCGCCCCCATCGCTCCCCTCACCACCGGCGCCCTCATCGGGGGCGGCGCCATCGCCGGCGCGGTTGCAGCCAGCATCGCGAACTACCGCGCGGCGCTCGAAGCGGACTGGTCGCGCCTGGAAGCGGAGCAGTTGCGCGAGCTCCTCCGCTACAGCGAACTGATGCGCGCTCGCGACCAGATCACGCTCGGCCGCGAGATCGAGCACCTCTGCATCGACCGCGACCGCGCCAAGCGCGACGCGACCGTCGCTACCGTTCGCAAGCTGCCGCGATAGAAGCAGCCGCGAAGCCAGTGGACGCGAGGCGGCAGGGGTCCATGGGCTCCTGCCGCTTCCACGTGTGCGCCCGCAGCGGCTGCAGCTTGCGCACCCCTGGCATCGCGAACGTCTCTGAAACGTGGGCAATTACAGCGTATTCCGGCGCATCAATGATGGCAAAAAGTTCGTCTCGGTCGAGGCCCTGCGTCCACGAGCGCACCGACCGCGGCCATGTCGTCGGCGTCGGCTGCAGCTGGTCGGCGAGGATGGATTCAGCCGCCCAGGTCTGCAGCGCGATCGCGACGCGCTGGTAGAGAGCGGTGTTGTCCACAGGAGCGTCCGGGACCTCGTCGAGCGCCGGCGCCACCTCGGGAAGCGGCTCGCTGCGACCTCTTCCATTGAAGCCGAAGAGCATTCGCAGCGGCCATGAAAGCAGCGCTGCGCCGATGCCGAACGCCGTTTTGCAGGCGGAGATGATGGCAGAAATGATGGCACGCATTGTCGGTGGTCCTCCGGTTTCGTACGGAGAATTTCACGCCGACCCGCAAGACACAAACAGGCCAAGGATTCGGGTCCGCTTGACATGGGCCGGCCATCGTACATAATACGTACGCCACGCGACATCAGGACAAGGATTGGAAATTGGCCCTCAAGATCCCCAAAGACCTCGCCGGCCGGCTCGAACTCGTGGGGCGTGCGCTCTACGGCACGCACTGGCGCAAGCGCCTGGCGGAGGGCCTCAAGGTCAGCCGCTCGACGCTCCACCTCTGGCTCGGCGGCACGCGCACCGATCGCGACCTTGACGGCGAGCTCATCGAACTCATGGACGCCGAGCGCGACGCGTGCTCGGAGCGCAGCATCCGGATCACCGACATCCGCCGCCGCATGATCATGGCCAGCAACGGAGGCGCCGATGCTCGCGCCTGACCGCAGCCCCCACATCAACGACAGCGCGCCGTGGACGGACGCCGACCACGAGCGCCTCACCGAGCTCTACATGATGTCGCCGCGCCCGCCGATCGAGCAGATCGCCGGCATCCTCGGCCGCCGCGTCGGAGCGATCCAGTCCCAGGCCTCGCGCCTGTCTCTGGCGAGCAGCGCCGGACCGCAGGCGAAGATGCGCAAGTGCATGCGCGCCTGCGGCCGCACATTCCTGTCCGTGAACTACGGCCACCGCATCTGCGGCATGTGCAAGTCCAGCGCTGAGTTCCAGAATCTGCTGAGGTGCGCGTGATGTCGAACAGCAACGTGATCGACTTCCCCGAAGCGACGAAGCCGCCGCCGACCTTCGAGACGGTGCGCACCGTCGTCGACTGGTGCGGCGACAGATACGACGTGCAGACCACGCTCGATCGGACGACGGGACGCGGCTTCCAGATCGTCGTGGAGGCCAAGAGCAGGATGTCCGTCATCGTCCGCCCCTGCGGCCTGGGTGACGACCCGCGCATCGTCGAGGCCGCCATCGTCGCGTGGCGCGCCGGCGGCCGCCGTGGGCGTCAGCAGATGTGCGATGAAATCAAGCTTCCGGAGTTGCAATGATGGAACGCCGCCCCAACACGCCGCACTGGCAGATGATCGAGCGCACGTTCAGAACCGTCGCCGGCCGCAGCTGGCGCCGTGCCGCCGCCGAGGCGCTCGGGATCCAGCGCTGCTATCTGCGCGATCTCTACGACCGCGTCGACATCACCCCCGCCGAGATCGACCACGCGCTGGAGTGCATGAACCGTGCGCTGGTCGCCCGGCAGGCGGAGATCGCCGCCGAGCACGCGGCCGCGGCGCAGGTCCGGTGCGACGTGATCGCCGCGCAGAGCGTACGCCACGCCGAGCAGCGCAGGCTCGACGAGGAGGCGCTCCACGCCGACGACTACGAGCGCTACCGCGTCCACTATGCCCGTCTCAAGGCCGAGCTCGACGCGGAGGCCGCGTGATGCAGCAGCTGCAGATGTTCGATCCCAGGATGTCCCCGACGGCGACGGCCGAGATGCTGGCCGACCGCGGCCTGCGCGGGGCCATCGTCGCGATGCGCAAAAGGGCCGGCATGATGCTCGACGACGGGTGGCCGTACGTCGAGCCCGCCGGAGAGATCGGCTCCTCCCGCGCCTGGGTGGTCGACGACGACGGCGTGCGCTACGTCGTGGTGGGCGGCATGATCTTCGGCCCCGGCGATTTCGGTGTCATGAATTCGAAGATCCGGGCCGACGCGCGGGCGGCGTTCGAGCGCCTCGACGCCGGGGTCTCGGCGTGAGGCTTTTCTTCGAGAGCGACGATCAGAAGGCGCGCATCGAGCAGGACGCGCGCAACTCGCTCCTCGCTCGCCTGCTGCTCGACGACGACTGGTTGCCGCTGTCGGAATACGTCTACGACAGGCGATACCTCTACGCGGCCGCGATCAACGGGGCGCATCGCTACAGCTGCCTGATCGCCCGCGGCGGAAAGTACGAAAGCTCGCTTTGGTGGACGCCCACCGAGAAGGACGTGCCGATCATGGGCCGGTCTCTCCGTGACGCACTGGAAGCCGCTTCCGGCCGGCGTCGACGCCCACCACCCGCTCGCCCACTGGGAGCTCCTGACCGGGGACAAGCTCCCGGACCTGACATCCCGCCCGCCGGAGCCTGTCTACGAGCCCGGCCCGCCGACGGCCAGGCTGACGCCGGGGCCCCGAGACCTCCTGGTCGCCATGCGGTACGGCGCCGTGCTACGCGAGCGCGGCCAGCGCTGGTCGTCGTGGACGCTGCAGATCCCAGGTAGAGAGCCGAATAAGCTCACCGCGCGGCCCGTAGACCGGCTCCGCGAGCTCGCCTTCATCGCCCGCGACGGCGTGGGCCCTTCAGATCCGACGCGCCGGTACGATTGTCTCTGGAGCATCACCTCCGCCGGTCGCGCTTGGCTCGCCGCCAACTCTTCCTAGAACTGAGCGTTACATTTCTCGGGTAGTAACGGGGGACGTCGCCGAAATCGGCATTACACGTGACGCTGTCACACGTGACGCTGTCGCTTGCGCGCCGGATCGCAGTGTACTGGAGGTTCAATACAGTGTGCGATAGGTTCGCAACTGGAACCCTGTTTGACCCGTCCAGTGTCATGAGTGGGAAGCTAAAGCGCGTTCTCTGAGGACGACGCCCCAGAGGCGCGAGCCGATGGCAGCCGACGCACGAGCGGCGGCTCCTTCAGATCGAGGCAATGATGGCAAGAGTTACGGACGATCGAGGCCCCGAAGGCCCTTGGCGATCCCGTCGGCCTGACGCTCGATGATGCGCGGGATCTCGCGGCGGGCGGAGACCAGCACCTACAGCACATAGATGAGGAAGGCCGCCAACATGCCAACGTGATCAGCCGCCTGGCCAGGAATCTCAGCATCGCGGCGAGCGCTTCCATGGCTACCTCGACTGACGCCGCCGTGGCAGGCGCTGGCAGTCGTCGGGGATCACCGTGACGATGACGCCCTTCTCGATGACGTATGAGTTGCCGTCCTTCCGGATGACCTTGGCGCCGACCGCTGCGGCTGCGCCGGCGATGGAAAGTATCTCGGCGCGGATGATGTCGAGGTCGAGCCCCTCGACCCGCTCCAGGTATCTGATGACGGCGTGATCCGAGGCCCTGACGTCCATGCCCCTGCTCCGAATTGGTCGCCGGCGGGATCTACGCCGCCGGCGTCGCGCTTGCGCTGTCGGCGTCCCGATTCCGCGCAGCCTCGATCTGGGTGATGGCGGCGACGACCTTCGCTTCGAGGTCGGCCAGGCCGGCCCTCTTGGCATGCCGCGGGAAATGGCGTCGTTCTCGATCCAGGCGTCGATCAGTTGGATGTCGAAACCGTCGTAGTCGTGCTCGCGGACGATCGTCATCGGGTTGCGGATCGCGATCAGCACGCCGCCAAGCCCGGCACCAAACAGCAGAGCGCCACCATCATACCCCAGGCCGGTGTCCGCGATCCAGTCACCTAGACAGTGCCTAAGGTTTGGGAAAACGTGATCGTAATCCAATAGAATAGTTCAGCCTTGGGAGACGTTACTGAATCGACGTCCACCGTACCCAGAGTGAAGTACCAAGCAACAAGGGAGCAAAGGACGCAGGCCAGCAGGATGGATGAGCCTCCCACATAGCCGATGCCAAGTGAGCGATCGGAAAAATCCGCCATCGCGGTGCCGACAGTCGTAGATGCCACAATGGCCAGCCAGTAAACCCACGGGTTGAACTTCGTCGTCGATATCTGAGCGATGATTGCCGCAACAAAAATGGCCAGAAAGATAGCGGTCCCGATCAGATACCTCCCGTTGTGAGCATTCTGATCGGCATGTAGCCAGCTCATGGTGACTGCATCGCCGCCCGTTTCTCCCAAGGTCGTGGCAAGATTTTGAGAACCCAAGCGTGACGGCAGGTACTTTGCTGGAAACACTATCGTCGCGGAACATTGCTCGTTGCGCCCTCCGACGCGGCTGCCGT
Organism: Bradyrhizobium sp. SZCCT0148; assembly: GCF_018129985.1. Classification (GTDB taxonomy): domain Bacteria; phylum Pseudomonadota; class Alphaproteobacteria; order Rhizobiales; family Xanthobacteraceae; genus Bradyrhizobium; species Bradyrhizobium japonicum_H. The sequence continues at coordinate 6,179 of NZ_JAFCKT010000032.1, read as the reverse complement.
GAAAAATAGAACGCGGCAAGCATCCAAACTGACGCATTTCGGAAGCAACATCACGACGATGTGTTACGACCGCTTTGGGTCAAAAGCTGTCCGTGCCAGGGCGTCTCCTGAAGGTCCGCTATTGAGGCAGAAGCGGTCCAATGCACTCCCTCAGGGGACCACTGAACTCGGACAGTGAGGCCAGCCCGCGTAATTCGGAATTCTAGGCCGCCGGCGTGTCACGTTGCTCGATCCAACCGCGGCACATCCGGAAGCTTCGATGCTAGCATCCAGGCTTCGTGCCTGAGATGGTCGTGAGCCGGGCCGCCCCTGGCGGCCGACGCCCTGTCAAACCTCCGACGGCCATTCGATGGGTGTGCAGAACAGTCCGCGGCGCTCGAGTTCTTGTCGGAGCTCTTCTGCTCTCGCTCGCGCGGGTGCACCAAGCAAGCGAATGCCCGACGTGGCGTCGGCCCGCGCTTCATCGCGGATGTTTTCGTACATCTGAATGAGGAAATGGTCGGAGAGATTTTCGTAGGGCAATGGCGTTGCTCCCAAGAGGGTGGGCCGCCAGGGCCTGGGGGTATGCTGGCGGCCCGTACCGGACGATTGAAATTGCGGTCTTTGGGATGGCGACTTGGGGAGAAGACCAGCCCCGTCCGGTATCGCGATCATGCCGTGGGCAGCGCCTGCATCAAGCGAATGTTCTGGTTAACCTCACCGCTCAAGGTTAAGCGAGCCGCGGAGCTCAGCCGCTCCCTCAGGGCTGCTGAAGGCTGCGCGCGTCCTGTGTGTGATGCCAGCGCGCGATCTGCTCGGGGCTGAGGCTAGCGTAGAACTTCACCCAAGCGGCCCTGAACGCGCCTTCTGTGCGGCTTCCAGACTATCCGCAGATCCGTGTGTCCATGCGCCGGAGGGGAGGGGAACGGTGATGCCCCAATTCCACACGACGGATGCGTGAATTTGGTCCTCGGTCCTCCTGATTTGGCCTATAAACCGGCCCTCGCGGAAAACCGAAAGTCTCCCTCAGCGGTCTCGCCGCCTATGATGGTAGGCCGCAAGGTGAGCGCGTGCTCGGTCATTGGTGCGCGTCCATCACCCTTGTGAAAGCCGGGTCAGATCGGTTTTTAATCTTGACCCATTCGCGCGATCGACCGGCGATGTAGCGGCGATCCCGCCGTTTTGAAACGATCCCTTCCAAGCCCATCCGGCAGGCGGCGCGGAAGAGATCTGGCCCGATTTCGCCACTCTCGAACGGGCGATGAAGATGCCCAGGGCGCCCGCGGAGCAGCCTTGCGAGGTTGGTCTTGCGCATTTCGAGCGAGAGCAACCGCAGATCCTCGCCGCCGACAGCCAGCGCGTCAAAGGCGTAGAGCTGCACCTCATGGTCGTTCTTTCGGGAGTGCAGGGCGTTGAAATCCGAAGCGCCGTCGACGCCCAAGACCACGGCCTCTCCATCCATTACCAAATGCTGTTCGCGATTCTTCAAGGCGGACTCAACGATCCAAGGAAAGCGATCAGTCCAGTTGTGACCGTTCTTCGTGATCAGACGCACATCGTTGCCGTTGCGCTCGAGGCGCAAGCGATAGCCGTCATCTTTAATGTTGCGTTCGCGAACCGGGACTCGCAGCCAGGCGCAACTGCTTCAGCGGGTGATACGTTCTCTTGGCGCGATTAGGACCACGACAACCGCTAATTGAGGTTGATTGGCTGGCGCGGTCCTACTCACCCGATTTCGCTGCCGACAGGTAGTGCATTTCGATATCACAAGATGCATCGGTCCCGGGCATTCGGCCCTGAAATTAGCAAGCGGTATGCGCCGAACGGCGAAACGCGCAAGCCCTCGCGCAAGTTGCGCCTAGACTTTTTGCACCATTGTGGCTTGACAAAATGTCGCGCCGCGAAGACGATATTGACGCTAGTTTAATCATCGAGCTTTTTTAAGCCCAATAGGGGTGTTGGAAATTTAGTGAAGCGGAACGTGTTTAATCGGGGGACAGTTATATGAAATATTATTTGGCACTCGCATTTGCATTCACCATGGCCAGCGCTGTCTCGGCAAACGCGGCTGTCCTCGTCGATCCCGTAAGCTTGGCGCCTGGTCATACTGTCAGCCCGCTCCCCAATGGAGGCAGCACTGGTGACGATGTCGGAGGGCGGACTGTGCTTTACGACAAAACCCAATCCTTTTCATTCGACGAAGGACTGCTGTCAGGCACCTTACGGGATAGGGTTTTAAAGTACGCTGACGCGCCATCTGCATTACACCCAGGTCTGTATTTCGACTACGAAATACACCTTACAACCGGGACCCTTTCTTCTTTTATTCTCACGGGCTATGGCAACTATAGCACGTCCGTAAAAATATGCGGCTTGTCCGGATGCGGTGGTTCAGGTGCTAATGGCGTTTCGGCCACCAGCGCAAGCCGATCCTCGGACGGAGATAAATTGACTTTCGATTTCGCCACCGCGGTCACTGCAGGTCAGCATACAGCTAACCTCCAGATTTTTTCGTCGTCCGCTTTATTTCAAGACCCCCTTGCATTCCTTATCGACGGTAGCGGCAATTCATTCTCGGTGGATGTTGTCGCCCCCGCAGTTGCTGCCGTCCCAGAGCCCTCAACTTGGGCCATGATGATTATGGGCTTCTTCGGTGTCGGCTTCATGACCTATCGTCGGCGCAAACAATCAAACGCTCTTAGTGTTGCGTAACCGCAAGCGCCATCGGACAGCAACTAGGTCGCAGTCGCCTAGCGGTCTACAGTCGATTGCTGCGCTTCCGAAAGCAACAAGGTCGAGTCAGTCGCACTAGCGGACGCGTGTTCGCACAACTGACCGGCGATCGAAAAATTCGCGCGAGATGCGAGGCGAGGCCTGAACACTGAAAGCAACAAGAGGTTCGGTGATAAACACGCCCCTATAGGCTCGGGGCCGAATAGGGCGTTTTACGTCGCCGCGGAACGTCAAGGCGCAAAGGCCTGTCTGCCTCACCTTCAGCTTCTTCGCGGAGTATCGAAAGCCGACGGTCGATGATCCGGAGCTGGCCCGCAAGTGCTGAAGTCAGCTTCGCGCGGATCTGTTCGTACTGAGCCCATAATTCGCCGAGTTCTGAAGTGTCCGACTCTGCTTTCAATGATCGCCCCACGCGTCACAAAAAAATTTGATCGTATTAATGAAAGGCCGCCTTTAACGGGCGGCCTTCCGGAAATCGATGGAGGTCGATCAGACCAAACGAAATGCGGTGGAGGACCGCCGGCGGTAGGCAACGAAGCCAACACCGGAGAAGCCCAGCAGCATCATCGCCCAAGTTCCCGGCTCCGGCACGGCCGAAACAGAGGTCAGCTCGATGGTGCCGAAAACAGTGTTCGAATTGTTCAAAGCGAAGTTGCTGACATCGTCGACTTTAACGGTAAACGTGCCACCAGCCCAGCTGAACTGATGCACGCTGTTGTCGAAATCGACCGAAGCGAAGCCGGTTTGGCCTCCCTTAGCCGGTTCTACCTTGCCAGTGATGTCAGCGGTAAAGATCGCGCTTGGCGCGACACCCGCCGGATCGGTGAAGGTGATCTTCAGCGTGAAGTCGTCGCCGGTGTAAGTATGATTGCCGTTGGCCAGCGAAAACGTGCCAAGCCCAACAAACAAAGTGGTGTCGGTGGAGTTGCTGAACGTCGAACCCGTAAACGTCAGGTTCGGATTGTCCTTAGCGACTGTCGTGAAGGTGTTGCAGCCCGTGCCGAAGCAGCCTGACGTCGAACCGCTGAAAAGAACTGCTGCATCGGCCGGAGCCGCTGCGAAACCAATTGCCAGCGCTGCAGCGCCAAATACTGATGCGAACTTCATTTTTAAATACTCCAGTTACGAAAGGTAAGGTAAATTACGTCGGAGACAATATCCGAATTTAATAAAGTGTCAATCTGGTGTTATTCTAATTGCTTTATTAAAAACTCACAACGAAGTAACTGAAATCACGTTGGTAATTCAACGGTCACGCCATTGTTTCAATGCGGTATTTTCTGGGATGCCCTACCAAACGTTGCGCCGCGAGGTTGGGCGCTTCCACCATGGCGCGGCCTGAGGCCTGCAGGATCCCTGGGGGAATTAGGGCCGAAATAGGCCACTCGGGTTAAAACAGGCAAGCGTCAAGCGGCCTTATTACCTAAAAATGGCTAAAGCGCACAGGACGGCCGGTACCGCACCGGCGGTGATAACCAACACTTTGGACCAAAGGTCATTGTCCATATGGACAGCATAGCAGAGGTTGCCCCGTACCGCATATGCAATTTGTGCAAAAACCATTTCAGGCCACAAAAACAAGCGAGGCGGCTAGTCCAAATTGCGGATCAGGGCGCCGTAGCATGCAGTGAAGGTCGCAGGAGCGCCACGAAGCATCTCCTGCGACCGACGCCGCGACGTTCCGCACGATCGGCGCGGCACCAGACCTAAGCACACCGCAGGCCAATCTTGCCTCGATCTTAGACTGTCGTTAGCGAGAATCTGTCAGTGTTGCTTTTGGGACGGGGCCGTGGGGATATACGCGGCTCTGCTCAGAGGTCGAGGCCCGCCAGCCCGCCAGCCCCGGCGGGCCTCCCTCACTAATCTATGTGAATGATCTGCCGTTTTTTCCCGGATAGGCTTCTGATCACCGGGGCTGGCCTAATATCTCACTTAGAACTTTTCACCCGGATTTTTTGACAGGCGCGGGCCGCAGCGAAAAAACCTCCGCTGCGGCCTTCGCCGGTTTCCGTAGCGATACAAATAACGCCCTGGTGAACGAAACCATCCGCTTAGCGCTCGAAACAGTCCTGAAACGAGCTGGGCCTATGCTCGTCTGACTAACGGGGAAGTTTGAGATGATTACACTTAAAGCAATTGCAGTCGCCCTCGGTGCCGGCTTTCTCTTCACGATGTATTCTGGTGACTTAGGAGCTGACGTGGTTCTCGCAATCATCGCCTGCTTTGCATAACGCGACCCGCCAGCGCGACGGCGGGCCACCATTTTGAGAGCGAACCGTTTTGGCCATTTTCAGACCAAAGCGGATCAGGTCAATGACTTGGGCCGCGATTCCGCTCAGCCCTGTTTTCGGGCCCACGTGAGCCGCCGAGCTGCCCATAGCGCTCCGATCAGTAGCATCAGGGTATCGTCACGCCGTTAAGGGTATTCCGATTTCGCCGCCGCTGGTAGCGGACAAACGGCGATGCAAGTGCGGCGCTCAGCCCCGGAGACTCCACGTCGCGGAGAAGCAGACCGGGCGAGCGCGCCAAGTCGTCCTCGGCAACGATCGTGCACGGATCAAAGCCGATGCGGGGTGCGTTGTCGGCTTCATCAGGCTCGCGTCCGTCGTGTTCCTCCTCCCGGTCACCACCGAGCCCGAGGCAGAGGTGGTTTGCCGCTTGGTAAGTCCGTTCGAGGAAACTTTCGCGCGTCTCCTGGCTGCACTATCCTAGGGTGCGTACTCATAAAACCTGCCGCTAGAATTAGGCGCACCTGATGTCCGCTTGTCCCCAACAGCGGCGCGAAAGCGGACGTTGTCGGACTTCCGAGAAGGGCCGATTCTGTTGAAAAAGGCGGCTGTTGCGACGCAGAGGGATCAGTGATTCAGTCTGTCTAATTGGCAGGACGGAAGATCATGATGGGACATCGGCAAGTCGAACAGGCTGCGTTGTTCTATGAGTTCTCGCTCGATAGGCATATTCCCGCCGACCACTTGCTCCGGTCGATCGATAGATTTGTCGACCTTGAACAGGTCAGGCAGGACCTGGCACCCTTCTACAGCAGTATCGGTCGACCTTCGATCGATCCCGAGTTGATGATCCGGATGCTGCTGATCGGCTACTGCTTCGGCATTCGATCGGAGCGGCGCCTGTGCGATGAGGTTCACCTCAATTTGGCCTATCGGTGGTTCTGCCGGCTCGGTCTGGATGGCGCGGTGCCGGATCACTCGACATTCTCCAAGAACAGGCATGGCCGCTTCCGGCAGAGCGACCTCTTCCGTCGCGTATTCGAGAGCGTGTTGCGCCGCTGCATCGAGGAGCGACTGGTCGGCGGTGAAGGATTTGCCGTTGACGCGAGCCTGATCAAGGCCGATGCCAATCGGCAGAAGGGGATCGAAGGCGACAAGGGGCGTACGCATACGACGAGGACCGCCTGATTGACGCATGCGCGCGGGCACAATGAGTTCTATGATCGGTCGGGTGGAGGT
>NZ_JAFCKT010000031.1 GCF_018129985.1 Bradyrhizobium sp. SZCCT0148 | reverse complement strand
TCCTCGCGGCGCATTTCGCCCGAGCTTTGCTTCGTCGCTTCGCCCTCGATTGAAAGAGGGCGCAGGGAAGACCGGGCGCCGGCTGGCACCCGCGGTCCACTGTGCGAATCCTGCGTCATAACAAGCTGCACAGCGGCATACAGGTGGAGCCAGGACAGCCCGGCCTTCCCTGCGCAGTGGCTTTACGGCTTATGTCGTGATCTCCCCGGGGAGCGTTGCACTATTGCCCCCGTCGCCTTGCGGATGTCTGATGCGCTTGCCCGGTTGAGCAAGATACATCACCACAAGACTTGGCGCACAGACCCCGGGCGCCAGGACCACACGATTTTGCCGTACGCCGATCGCACCGGTCGTGTGCGCGAGGCGCCTTGCTCACGGTTGCCCGCCCTGCAAAACCCTTCGCGCCGATGCGATCTGCGTCCACCGCCGCCCGGCCCGCGTTCGTGACGATCGCGATACGCCCCTCTTCCTTGGGCCGGGTTGAGGCGACACATACGCCGTTTCCGAAATTCGGTAAAGTGGAATATATTTTGCGACATGCGTTGACCGCCATCTTGGGTGTTTTGCCCGTCGGGCAACGCAAGCTCTGGTAGCCCAGATGAGCGAAGCGATATCCGGGGGTTCTCACCGCGAGCGGTAACGGGTGTCGCTTCGCTCACACGGGCTACGAATTGCCGACCCGCTGCGCTCTTCAGTGCCTTACCACCAACACCGAGCACTTGGCGTAGCGCACCACATGGCCGGCGTTGGAGCCGAGGAAATAGGTGCGCATTGCCGGCCGGTGCGAGGTCATCACGATCAGATCGGCCTTCATGTGCACGGCTTCCTCCAGGATCTCGTGGTAGATGCCGCCCTGGCGGACCACGCTGGAGATGCGGCTCGGATCGATGCCGGATTCGCGCGCGACGATGGCAAGTGCCTCTTCCGAGGTCTGGCGCTGCTGCTCGTCGAAATCGGCCGGCACGTACTCGGCCAGCATCACCGGCGTCATCGGCAGCACGTTGAGCAGCCGCACGGCTGCGCTCCAGGTCTGCGACAGCGTCGCCGCGGTGGCGATCGCCGGCTTGGCGAGGTCGGTATCGGCGAGGTCGATGGGCACGAGGATGGACTTGAACATCTGCGCCTCCAAATCTGCATTGCCCCGGATCGAACTGGATCGACCGGTCGAGACGGCGCCCGCTCGTCTCATCCCGATCGTGGCAGCCTATCTTAGCAGCTTGGGGCTGGTGAACAGCACCAGCTTGCCGCGGCGGTAGGCCACGTCACCCCAATCCTTGACGTCAAAGTCGAAGATCGCAAGCCCCGCGGTGGGCAGATTGTCGGCGAGCGCCCTGGCGCCATCGGGATCGCCGCCGCCCATCAGCATCAAGGCCGCTTCGTGCATGCCGGGATTGTGGGCGACCAGCAGCAGCTGCTTCGGGTCGGCCGGGGCGGTTGCGGTGCGAATGGAATCCAGGATCTGCGCGGGATCGGCGCCATAGAGTTCCGGCAGGATCTCGACCTGCGGTGTCGGGACGCGGTCCTTCATCGCCTCCCAGGCGGTGTCCCAGGTCTGCCGGGCCCGCACGGCGTGCGACACCAGCACGGCATCGGGGAAGGGGGGATGGGTGGCGATCCAGTCGCCGATCCGGGCGGCATCCTTATGGCCGCGGTCGTCGAGGCGGCGATCCTGGTCACGGCCGCTTGGCGCGTCGGTCTCGGTCTTGGCGTGACGCAGCAACATCAAACGGCGCATGGCATTCTCGAATCGTTCCACGTCCAGACTAATCTACAGGCGCCGGTTGAGGACAAGGTGACAGGGGCCCGGTCGGTATCAAGCGCGACGAGACTAGAACGAATCGTCATCGCGCTTAAGGTTGTTATTTCGAGCATGATCTTTTCGGAAAACCGCTGCACACTTTTCCGGATCATGCTCTAAGAAACGACATGAGCGAGACTTTCACAAGCGTGTCCCAGGAAGAAGCCGGCTTTCGCGACCGTGCGCGGCTGTCGTTCGATCTCGACGCCGACATCTGCGTCATCGGGGCCGGGCTTGCCGGGCTCTCCATCGCGCTGGAGGCGGCCCGGCTCGGGGCCAGTGTCGCGGTGCTCGAGGGCCGCCATATCGGCTGGAACGCCTCCGGCAGCCAGCTCGGCACCGTGATGCCGGGCTTTGCGCTGCCGCTCACCGACCTGATCGAGCGCATCGGCTTCGAGGACGCGCGCGAATTGTGGACGCTGTCGAAGGAGGGCGCCGAGTTCGTCCGGGCCAACGCCACGGAAGCGAACATGCCGGGGATATCTCCGAGCGATGGCGTGCTGGAGGTCTCCAACGTCGATGCCGGCGACCGCCTGATCAGCCGGTTGCAGATGCTGAACGAGGATTTCGACACCGAGGTCGAGGGCTGGCAGGTCGATCGCGTCCGGGAGGTGCTCAAGACCGATCGCTATTTCCACGGCGTCTATTATCCGAAAGCGTTCCAGGTCGACGGCCGCAAATACGTACACGGCCTTGCCGCGCTGGCGCGGCGGGCCGGCGCCCGCATCTTCGAGGACACGCCGGTCGTCAGCATCGATCATTCCGGCATCCGCAAGCGCATCGTCACGCCCTCGGCACGGCTGCGTGCCAGCCACATCGTGCTCGCGGGCAACATCCATCTCGGTGCACCGTTGCGGCGGCTGTCGGAGACGCTGCTGCCGGTCTGGCGCTATGCCGGCATCACCGCGCCGCTCGGCGAGCGCGTGCACGAGGTCATCGCCTTCAAGGGATCGGTGATGGATTCCGACGGTGTCGACCATTTCCGCATCGTCGACGGCGACCGGCTGATGTGGGAGAGCCCGGAGACCACCTGGGCTGCGCGTCCGCAGCGCTTTGCGGGCAGCGTCAAGCGCCGGATCCGCACGATCTTTCCCGCGCTCGGCAATGTCGAGGTCACCGAGATGTTCGGCGGCGTCACCGGCCAGACCGTGCACGGCATGCCGCAGATCGGCCAGTTGCGCAAAGGCCTGTGGGTGGCGAGCGGGTTCGGCCGTCAGGGCATGAACACCTCCGCCATGGCCGGGCAGATGATCGCGCGCAGCATCCTGTGGGGCGACGAGCGCTGGAAGCTGTTCTCGCCGTTCGAACTGGTCTGGGCCGGCGGCGCAACCGGGCGGGTCGCAGGCCAAATTGTCGGGATCTGGGGTAGGGCGAGTTCCGCCGCCGCAGGCTCGCTCGCCCGCTACCGGGAACGCGCCAGGGTCAAGGACCGCCAGCGCGAGGCCCGTCTCGCCGAAGCCAATCGGGCCGCCGGCACGGGTCCGCGCCGTCCTCCGCCCGGCGTCAGGTCGCGGCCGGCCCTACCGCCGAAACCCGCATCCCGAGAGGGACATCAGGTCGCGGAACCGGCGTCGCATGATGGCGCTGCCTCCCAATAAGTTGAGAGAAATTCCGCCTGGACGTGTAACATTTGCCGTTAGACCCCGTATCTCAGGGCGTGGACTCGTCCCGCACGGAGAATGAGATGTTTGACCGCCGCATCCTGTTGACGACTGCCGCCGGCCTGTTCGGGCTTGGAGCCTTCCGCTGGCTGAGAGGAACGCCCGCCGTAGCCGGCGAGAAAGCCGCGGAAAAGTTCGAGATTACGAAGACCGAGGCCGAATGGCGCGCCCAGCTCACGCCGCAGCAATATGAGATCCTGCGCAACCACGGCACCGAGCGGCCGGGCTCCAGCCCGCTGCTGAAAGAGCACCGCAAGGGCACCTTCGCCTGCGCCGGCTGCGACCTGCCGCTGTTCGCCTCAGAGACCAAATTCGAGAGCGGCACCGGCTGGCCGAGCTTCTACCAGCCGATCGAGGGCAATGTCGGCAAGACCGAGGACCGTACCTACGGCATGCTCCGCACCGAGGTGCATTGCCGGCGCTGCGGCGGCCATCTCGGACACGTCTTCGACGACGGCCCGAAGCCGACCGGACTGCGCTACTGCATCGACGGTTTCGGGCTGGTTTTCCACCCGGCGGCGGCGTCGGCAACGTAGGTTCTTCACCGCCGAAAGCGACTATGTGTCCCGGCAATTGTTGCCGGTCCCGGCAAATGTGCCCCGGTCATCGGACCGGGGCCTTTTTGTTAAGTGATTGAATTCCTGAAGATACCTGCATTGGCATAGCCTTTGCGACTGTCTCCTCCGACTGCGGCCCTGGTCGACCGGCCGCCGAGATCGGATTTGGAGACAAAGTTATGGGTATCTTCGATGCAATGAACACCTCGGTGGGTGGCCTGCAGGCGCAGTCCTACGCGCTGCAGAACATTTCCGGCAACATCGCGAACTCATCCACCACCGGTTACAAGGGCATCGGCACCAGCTTCGTCGACCTCATCCCCGACTCCTCGGTTCCGAGCAAGCAGGTCGCGGGCGGCGTGACCGCCAACGCCAAGGCCACCATCACCACCCAGGGCACGATCTCGGGCTCCACCGTCGCCACCAACATGGCGATCACCGGCGACGGCTTCTTCTCGATCCAGAAGGCGAGCGGCGTCGTCGACAACGTGCCTGTCTTCACCGGGGTCACCTATTACACGCGGCGTGGCGACTTCCAGCTCAATGCCAACGGCAATCTGGTCAACGGCGCCGGCTACTATCTGATGGGCGTCACGGTCGACCCCAAGACCGGCAACCCGACCGGCAGCGTGGCAAACGTCCTGCAATTCCAGAACAACTTCATTCCGGCGCAGGCGACCACCTCGATCCAGTACGCCGCGAACCTGCCGACCCAGCCGAACACGGTGGCGAAGACGACCGCATCGACCGGCACGCTGCTGGCGGCCGGCGGTCTGAACCCGTCCGATTTCTCCGCCAACCCGTTGCCGGTCGGCACGCCGCCGGCGCCCTATGCCAACGCGCTGGTGTCTGGCGCGGCTGCAACCGGCAACATCCGCTCGCCCTACTCGTCGACGACGGCCACGGGCACGGTCGCACTGCAGAACAATTCGTCCGCAGTGGCCTCGACCACCACGTCGCTCGACAATGCGGTCGGCACGCATCTCGCGTCCAGCATCCTCACCGCACTGAGCGGCCAGACGCTGACGATCAACGGCAACACCGTCACGTTCAACGGCGGCACGACGGTCTCGACCGTCGGTAGCAACACCACGATCGGTCTCGGCGCGGGCACGACGGCCACGGTGGCCAGCATCCTGAACGCGATTCAGACCGCCGGCGGCGCTGGCGTCACCGCCACGCTGTCCGCCAGCGGCAACATCGTGATCTCCAGCGGCACCGGCACCGACGTGGCTGTCGGCAGCGGCACGGCCGCCACCGCGCTCGGCATCAGCAGCGTGACCCGCGGCGGCAACGTGCTGTCCTCGCCTGCGATCTCGGGTGCAACGGTGCTGAGCGGCAGCGCGACCGCCGGCGGCGCCCAGGTGCTCTCCTCCGGCTTCGCCGCCGGCGACACAATCACGGTTGACGGTCAGACGCTGACCTTCATGGCCTCGGGTGCCTCGGGTGCGAACCAGATCAACATCACGGACAACATCACGACCCTGCTCGGCAAGATCGATGCCCTCGCAGGCGCCTCGGGGTCGTCGGTCAGCAGCGGCGGCGTCATCACGCTGAACACCGGCACCGTCTCCAACCTGTCGGTGTCCAGCTCGAACAGTGCGGCCTTCGCCGCGCTCGGCTTCACCTCGACCATCACCAAGAACCGCGACGGCGGCGGCACCGCCGGCACCGGCGGTGTGATCGGCAACGACATTTCCACCTTCACCAAGGAATCGATCAGCGGTGGTGCGGTGACCGCCTACAACGCCGCGGGCACGCCAGTGAACCTGCAATTGCGTTGGGCCAAGACCGACAGCGCCTCGCTCGGCGCGGGTCATTCGGATAGCTGGAACCTGTTTTACCAGACCGATCCGAACGCGACCGGCACGACCGTCGGCTGGGTCAATACCGGCCAGACCTTCACCTTCGCCGCCGACGGCTCGCTGACCTCGCCGAGCGGCTCGGGCATCACCATCAACAATGTCAGCGTCAGCGGCCAGTCGCTCGGCTCGGTTGCCTTCAACATCTCCACGGGCGGACTGACGCAATATGCCAGCACCAGCGGTGCGGTGACCATCAACACGATCACCCAGAACGGTTATGCCGCCGGTCAGCTCCGCTCGGTCGCCGTCAACAACAGCGGCATCGTGGTCGGCACCTTCTCGAACGGCCAGAACCTCAACCTCGCTCAGGTTCAGTTGTCGCATTTCAACGGCACCAACTATCTGAAGGCGCTTGACGGCGGTGCCTATGCCGCAACCGAACAGTCGGGACCTGCCATCGATGGCGCTTCGGGCACCATCAGCGGCTCGTCGCTGGAGGGTTCGAACACCGACATCGCCGACGAATTCACCAAGTTGATCGTGACCCAGCAGGCCTACTCGGCCAACACCAAGGTGATCACGACCGCGAATTCGATGGTGCAGGACCTCTTGAACGTGTTGCGCTGATCGGCGCGTAACGTAACCAAAGGCGGCCAGTCAACATGGGTTTGAGTTCAGCCCTCGCCAGTGCGATGAGCGGTCTGCGTGCCAACCAGGCCGCGCTCTCGATCGTCTCCTCGAACGTCGCGAATTCGCAGACGCCGGGTTACGTCGTCCAGACCCCGAACCAGATCGAGGTCACCACCGGCGATTTCGGCTCGACGGCGATGACGACCGGCGTCAGCCGGGAGCTCGACACCTATGTCCTGAACCAGCTGCGCACCGAGACCGGCGGCAGCGGCTACGCCGACCAGATGGCCAGCATCCTGAAGCAGCTTCAGAATGTCTATGGCACGCCCGGCAACAGCGGCACGCTCGAAACCGCGCTGAACAAGTTCACCACGGCGCTGCAGGCGCTGTCGACCAGCTCGGGCGCCTCGTCGGCGCAAACCGTTGCGCTCGGCGCGGCGCAGGCGCTGGCGACCCAGCTCAACGTCACCGCCAAGGGCATCCAGTCGCTGCGCTCCAACGTCGAGCAGGATCTCGGCAATTCGGCGCAAGCCGCCAACGTCGCCATGCAGCAGGTCGCCGACATCAACACCAAGCTGCAGGGCCTGTCGGCCAACGACCCCTCGGCCGCGACGCTGATGGACCAGCGCGACCAGGCCATCAACACGCTGTCGAAATATGTCGACGTCCGCGTCACCACCGACGGTTCGAACCAGGCCAATATCTACACCACGACGGGCATCCAGCTCGTCGGCGCGGGGCTCGCCTCGCAATTCACCTTTACCTCGGCCGGCGCGCTGTCGGCGACGTCGCTCTACAACATCGATCCGGCCAAGTCCGGGGTCGGCGCGCTCAACATCGTGCTGCCGAACGGCTCGAAGGTCGACGTCGTCGCCAACAGCGTGGTCTCCTCGGGCCAGATCGCGGCCGATCTGAAGCTGCGCGACCAGACGCTGGTGCAGGCGCAGGACCAGATCGATCAGCTCGCCGCCACGATGGCGAGCGCACTGTCGGACAAGACCACGGCCGGCACCACGGTGTCGGGTCCACCGGCCGGCTTCGACATCGACCTTGCCGGTGCGCAGCCGGGCAACACCGCAACTTTCACCTACACCGACACGGCGACCAATACCCAGCGCCAGGTCACGCTGGTCAACGTCACCGATCCGACGGCGCTGCCGCTGCAAAATGCGACCAACGCCAACCCGATGCGGATCGGCGTGAATTTCTCCGGCGGCATGGGCGCGATCGCCGCGGCCCTCAACACGGCGCTCCCTACGTCGCACCTGACATTCTCCGCCGCCCCGTCGCCGGCGACCGCGACGACGCTGCGGATCACCGACGACAACAGCGGCCTCGCCAAGGTCAATTCGTCCTCGATCTCCAAGACCATCACGTCGCTGACCTCGGGCAATCCCCAGCTGCCGCTGTTCACCGACGGCGGACAGGCGCTCTACACCGGCGCGATCACCGGCTCGGGCTCTCAGATGACCGGCCTTGCCGGACGCATCGCGGTGAACACGCAACTGGTCGCCGATCCGACCCGGATGTCGGTGTACAACACCTCGCCGGTGACGCCCGCGGGTGACACCGCGCGTTCGGACTATCTCTACTCGCAGCTCACCTCGGCGGTGTTCTCCTATTCGCCATCGAGCGGCCTCGGCTCGCCGAGCCAGCCCTTCACCGGCAGCGTCTCGAACTACCTGCAGCAATTCCTCAGTGTCCAGGCCAATTCCGCCACCCAGGCCACCCAGTTGCAGCAGGGCCAGAGCGTCGTGGTCTCGACGCTGCAGGCCAAGTTCAACTCGACCTCCAGCGTCAACCTGGACTCGGAGATGTCGAACCTGATCCAGCTCCAGAACGCCTACGCCGCCAACGCTCACGTCATGTCGGTGGTGCAGAGCATGATGAATACGTTGCTCCAGGCTCAAGGGTAACAAGTAACAGGGCTCTGAAACATGTCGATCAGCAGCATCAACTATTCCTCGTCGATCCTCGGCTCGCAGATCCGCAATATCAATCAGCAGCTCACGGACCTGTCGACGCAGCTCTCGACCGGCAAGCTGTCGCAGAACTATTCCGGGATGGGCACCAACGAGGGCTTTGCGATCGCCGGGCGCGCGCAGCTCTCCAACATCGCCGCCTATACCGACACAATCACCAACGTCAATGTCAGCATCAACCTCGCCAACACCGCGTTGCAGTCGCTGACCAAGATTCGCAGCACGGTGCAGACGGGCGCGGCCAATACCGCGCAGGATCTCAACGTCAACGGCCAGACCATCGCGCAGAACACCGCCGCAGCCCAGTTCGGCTCGATGGTCGGCGTGCTCAACACGCAGACCGGCAACCGCTATCTGTTCTCCGGAACCGCCGTCAGCACGCAGTCGGTCGCGAATGCCGGCGACATCATCAACGGCACCACGACGCAGGCGGGGTTCAAGACCGTGATGGCGGAGCGCCAGGCCGCCGATCTCGGCGCCAACGGCATGGGTCGCCTGGTGCAGACGCAGCCGACGCCGAGCTCGATCCAGGTGGCGGAAGACGCCGCCGGATCGCCGTTCGGGCTCAAGCTCAAGGCGGTGTCCTCGACCCTGACGGGCGCGACCATCACCGGCCCGAGCGGCTCGCCGGTGTCGTTTTCGGTCGATCTCAACGGCGTCAATCCGAACAATGGCGACAAGCTGAGCGTGCAGTTCACGCTGCCGGACGGCTCGACCGAGCAGATCGACCTGACGGCGTCGACGGCCACGCCGACGCCGCTCGGCAGCTTTGCGATCGACGCCAGCACCCCCGTCAATCCGACCAACACCGCCAACAGCCTCAACACCGCGCTGAACACCGCAATCACGAAACTCGCTAACACCTCGCTGGTCGCGGCATCCGCAGTCGTCGCCGGCGACAATTTCTTCAACACGGCAAGCTCGGCGATCGGCACGGCCAAGACCAACCAGGCGGCGACGCCCGCGCCGATCAGCGGCGCAACGGCGCTGTCGGGCGCGAGCCCCTCGGACTCGATCTCGCCGGGCTTCGTTGCGGGCGACACCATCACCGTCAACGGCACCACACTGACGTTCGTTGCGTCGGGCGCGACCGGCAACCAGCTCAACGTCACCGACAGCATCCAGAATCTGCTCGGCAAGATCGACCAGATCACGGGGACATCGAAGCCCTCGACGGTCCATGGCGGATCGATCACGATCAACACAGACGATGCGGCGAGTTTGAACATCACGAGTTCGAATACCGGCGCGCTCGGTTCGCTCGGCTTCAGCGCGACGCCGGTGACCGCGACCCAGCCGCCGCTGCGCGTCGGCTCCTCGCCCGCGAGCTCGGCGACGACGCTGGTCAACGGCTCGGCCAACACGGTGAAATGGTACCTCGGCAATGACGGGCCCGGCTCGCCGCGTTCGACCGCGATGGCGCGGGTCGACGATTCCGTCTCGGTGCAGTACGGCGCCCAGGCAAACGAGGACGCGATCCGAGGCCTGCTGCAGGCGACCGCGGTGTTCGGGACGTTCTCCACCTCGCCGACCGGGCAGTATTCCGGCGGGCAGGTCGCCGCGCTGAGCCTGCGCACCACCCAGGCGCTGACCCAGCAGCCCGGCCAGCAGCGCATCGAGGACATCCAGACCGACATCGCGATGGCCCAGAACACGATGAAGGATGCGAGCACGCGCCAGACCCAGGCCAAGGCGCAGCTCCAGAGCATCATCGACCAGGCGGAATCGGCCTCGCCCGACCAGGTCGCGAGCCAGCTGCTGGCGCTCCAGAACGCGCTGCAGGCGTCCTACCAGGTGACCTCGAACCTGGCGCAGCTCTCGCTCGTCAAGTTCCTGTAACGACGCGTTAAGGCGCCGTTAACCATGCCTCTTTACCTCTTGGTGAGGATTGGAGCGGGGCGGAGCCGTCGATGTCGGACAAGATGCAATTGGTGGTGGCAACGCCGTGCTTCGGCGGCCAGGTCTCGAGCATCTATGCGAGCTCGATCTTCGCGCTGCAGCGGGCCGTGCACGGCATGTCCAACCTCGAGCTCAAGGTGCTGCTGCGCGACGGCGACGCGCTGATCACCCGCGCGCGGGCCAATTTGGTCGCGATGTTCCTGGACGATCCCAGGGCGACGCATTTCCTGTTCATCGACGCCGATATCGGCTTCAAGCCGGAGCAGGTGTTCAGGCTGATCGAATGCGGGGCGGACGTCGTCGCCGGCTGCTATCCGATCAAGCGGATCAACTGGGACAAGGCCGCGCGGGCAATCCAGTCCGGCCGCACCGACGTGCCGGCCGCCTCGCTCGATTACGTGCTCGAGATCGAGGACCCCGACCGCATCGTCGTGGTCAACGGCTTCACCCGCGTGCGCTATGCCGGCACCGGCTTCCTGATGATCCGGCGCCAGGCGCTGGAGGCGATGTGCCGCCATCCGGACCATGCGGCCCTGCAGTTCTTCCGCGAGCATTCGCACGACACGCTGGCGGCGAGCCAGAACCGGTTTGCGCTGTTCGAATGCATGATCGACCCCGCGACCGGCACATATCTTTCCGAGGACTTCGCCTTCTGCAAGCGCTGGACCGGCATCGGCGGCGAGATCTGGGCCGACATCCAGAGCTCGCTCGATCACGTCGGGCCGTCGGTGTTCCACGGCGACATCGCCTCGCAATTCGCGCCGGCGGCTGCGGCCGATGCGGCGTGAGCCTTCCGGGATGAGCGCCGGCGCATCCCGTCTGTCAGGTCTGGAGCCCGTCCGCGACGGCGGCTCGCGTTATCGCCTGCGCGATCTCTTCACGCCATTGGACACGCTGCTCGTCTCCGGCGGCGATCCGCGGCTGGCGCTCGACGTCCGGGATCGCGTCAACGGCTATGGCTGTTCGGCATCGCCGGAGCCGGAGATCTGGAATTTCGCCTCCTCGACCGCATCGACGATCTCGCAAGCGGCTTACGACCGTGCGGCGCTGGCGCGCGAAGAGCTGATGCACAAATGCCTGTTCGACGAGGTCGAGATCGCGTTCGATGCGCGCTGCGAGGACATGCGGGACGAACTGCGCGACCATCTCAAGCTCGCTGCGCGCGTCGACATCGTGTTCTCGCCCTCCGGCACGGACTCCCAGCTCCACGCCTTGTTCCTGGCGGGTGTCTTGCTCGGGGCGCCGCCGGTGACGATCGTGGTCGGCGCCGACCAGACCGGAACCGGGACGATCCATACTGCCCGCGGGCACCATTTCAGCTCGATGACGGCGAGCGGCCTTGCGGTTCGCAAGGACGGTGCGGTCGCAGGGCTTGCCGGCACCACTGTGGCTTTGCCGCTGCTCGGGCCCGGGATTGCGATGCGCGCGGACAGCGACGCCGCCGTCTTGGATGCGATCGAGGCCACGATCGCGCAAGGCGCGCCCGTGCTGCTCCAGATCATGGATGCATCGAAGCTGGGCTGGCGCGCACCAAGCGAGGCCTGTCTCGACGAGATCGCGCGGCGCTGGCCGCGCAAGGTCCAGATCGTCGTCGACGCCTGCCAGGCCCGGCTCGGTCGCCGCCGGCTGCGCTCCTATCTCGACCGCGGCTATCTGGTGCTGATGTCAGGCTCGAAATTCTTCGGCGGGCCTGCCTTCAGCGGTGCGGTGCTGGTGCCGAAGGGTCTTTCGCGGTCCCTCGACCGGGTCGAGAGGATCCCGGCTGGCATTTTCGATTATGCCGGCCGTTGCGATTGGCCGATGGGCTGGACGGCGCTGCGTTCGCGCTTCGAACGCCGTCCGAACTTCGGTCAATGGCTGCGCTGGGAAGCGGCGCTGGCCGAGATCGGCCGCTACTACGCCGTACCCGATGCTTTCCGCGCCAAGATGCTCGCCGAGCTGGCCGCTGGCATCGGCAGCATGATCGCGCTGTCGCCGTCTTTTCGCCCCGTCCCAACCGCGATCGGGACCGCCGGCGCGGATGACGAGGAATTTGCACAAGCCACGATCTTTCCGTTCATCCTGCTGCGCGACGGCAAGCCGGTCTCGATCGCCGAGACCGGGGCCGTGCATCGGGCGCTGGCGCGTGACATGAGCGAGGCGATCGGCGGCAGCGCTGCGGACCGGCAGGTTGCCGTGCGGCGCTGCCTGGTCGGCCAGCCGGTCCGGCTGGGGCTGCAGGACGAGGCACCGCAGGCCGCGCTGCGCCTCTGCGTCGGCGCGCGGCTCGTGACCGAAGCCTGGTCGCCCGACATGGCGCAGGCGCAACGCAACGTGCAGGAAATTCTCGATCGCATCGCCCATGTCCTGGTCAAGATCGAACTGCTGCTCGACCGTGGCGCGGTCGCGGCGGTGCCGGCAAACTCTGCGTTCGAGGTGTGAGATGCATCATCCGGTTTCCGCGCCGCTTCGCATCACCGCAGCGAATTATGCCGACCGCATCGGCTTCGCGCAGCTGACGCGCCAGGCCTTCGAAGGTGTCGACCTGCATCCGTTGCGCGACCAGTTGCTGACGCGGATCGCGGCGGGGACGGCGCTGGCGGGAGAAGGGCTCGATCTGTCGTTGATCACCCAGCTGCTTGGCGACAAGGATCAGGGGCTTGCGATCCAGTCGGAGGTGCTGGCCTTCCACCAATTGTTCCGCACGCCGAGCGCGGCTCCGAAGCCGGGCTTGCGCGTGCTCGCGCTTGCAGCCGACATCGATATGGGCGGCAACACGCCGATCGATTTTCTGCTCGAAGGCTCCGACATTGAGCTGTTGACGCTCTACGTGGTCAAGGGCGTCGGTCTGACGAAGGATTTGCCCGAGCACGACGTTGCCATCGTGGTCGCATCCGATTCCGAGGAATGCCGTGAGGCGTTGGCTTCGATCGAGAAGGTCGCGCCGCATTGGCCGCGGCCACTGCTCAATCGGCCCGATCGCATCGGCAACCTCGATCGCGACAAGCTGCACCGGCTGCTGGCCGGCGTGCGGGGTCTCGACATTCCCGCGACGATTCATGCGACGCGCGCGCAATTGTCCGACCTTTCGCGAGGACAGATCGCATGCCGGGACATCGCGGGTGAATTGCGCTTTCCGATGATCGCGCGGCCGCGCGGCTCGCACGCCGGTGTCGGGCTCGCCAAGCTCGACGATGCCGCGGCGATCGCCGCCTATCTTGCCGAGCGTAATGAGCAGGATTTCTTCGTCGCGCGCTTCGTCGACTATGTGAGCCCCGACGGGCTGTACCGCAAATATCGTCTCGCGATGGTCGACGGCAAGCCCTACGCCTGCCACATGGCGATCGCCGATCGCTGGGACATCTGGTATCTCAACGCCAACATGGCGTTCAGCGACGAGAAGCGAGCGGAAGAGGCGGTCTTCATGCGCGACTTCGACCACGCCTTCGCGGCGCGCCACGGACGCGCGCTCGACGAGATGAGCCGGCGCGTCGGCCTCGATTATTTCATCGTCGATTGCGCCGAGAACCAGAGCAACGAGCTGCTGGTTTTCGAAGCCGACAACACCGCCGTCGTGCACAACATGGATTCGCCGGAGGTGTTTCCGTACAAGCCGCCGCAGATGCGCAAGATCTTCGCGGCGTTCTCGGCGATGCTGGCGCGGCACGCGAGAGCAGGCGAGGGGAGTGCGACATGAACGAGCTCATTCGCAACGCGCAAAGCTCCGTCGCACACACCTCGCTCGATCCGCAGGACTGGAGCGAATTTCGCACGCTCGCCCATCGCATGCTCGACGATGCGATCGAGGGCATTGCCAACGTTCGGGCGCGCCCGGTCTGGCAGCCGATTCCGGATGCGGCCCGCGCGGCCTTTAGGGCGGACGTGCCGCACGAGGCGAGCGAGCTCGCCGAGGTCTATCGCGAATTCGTCGCGCATGTCGCGCCCTATGCGACCGGCAACGTCCATCCGGGCTTCATGGGCTGGGTGCATGGCGGCGGCACCGCGGTCGGCATGATCGCGGAGATGCTTGCGGCCGGCCTCAACGCCAATCTCGGTGGACGCGACCACATGCCGATCGAGGTCGAGCGCCAGATCGTCGACTGGATGCGCCGGCTGTTCGCGTTTCCGGACAGCGCGAGCGGCATCTTCGTCACGGGCACGTCGATGGCCAATTTGATGGCGGTGCTGGTGGCGCGTACCGCTGCGCTCGGCACGCTGGCGCGGCAGCACGGCATCGGCAATGACGGCGCGGTGCTGACCGCCTATACGTCGCAGGCCGCGCATGGCTGCGTCTCCAGGGCCATGGACATCGCCGGGCTCGGCACCGATGCGCTGCGCAGGATCGGAGTCGATGCCGATCATCGCATCGACGTCGCCGCGCTGCGTGCGCAGATCACCGTCGATCGCGAGGTCGGTTTCAAGCCGTTCATGGTCGTCGCGTCTGCCGGCACGGTGGACGTTGGTGCGATCGACGACCTCAAGGCGATCGCGGAGCTGTGCCGCGAGGAGGGCATCTGGTTTCACGTCGACGGTGCTTTCGGTGCGCTCGCGATCTTCTCGCCCGAGCTCGCGCCGCTGCTCGGCGGCATCGAGCTCGCGGATTCCATTGCGCTCGACTTCCACAAATGGGGACAGGTGCCCTACGACGCCGGTTTCCTGCTGGTGCGCGACGGCGATCAGCATCGGCAGGCCTTTGCGCAGCCCGCGGCCTATCTGCGCCGCGAGGCGAGGGGGCTTGCGGCGGGCGCGATCTGGCCCTGCGATCTCGGCCCCGATCTGTCGCGCGGCTTCCGCGCGCTGAAGACGTGGTTCACGCTGAAGACATTCGGCATCGACCGGCTCGGTGCGACGATCACGCGAAGCTGCGCGCTGGCGAAATATCTGGAGGCCCGCGTCCTGGCCGAGCCGCGGCTGGAATTGCTGGCGCCGGTCAACCTCAACATCGTCTGCTTCCGCTACCACGCCGATGATGCGGTCAATCGCGAGATCGTCGCCGACATCCATGAGTCCGGAATAGCGGCGCCCTCGAGCACGACGCTGGACGGCAGATTTGCGATCCGCGCCGCGATCGTCAATCACCGCACCGAGGAGGCGGACATCGATGCGCTGCTGGGAGCCGTGCTGGAGTTCGGCGGCCGGCGGTGCGGCGACGGAGTGATCGAGGTCGAGGCACCTCCGCTCGCGGCGCAATAGCCCTGGCGCATGAGCTAAACGACAACGGCCCCGGAGGCGATCCGGGGCCGTTGTCGTTTCGCGGGGCGCGTGGTGCGCGCGAACGCGCGTGTCAGGCGGCTGAGCTCACGTCGTCCTTGGCCGCTTCGGTCAGGGGATGGGTGGCCTCGAACTGGCTGCGCAGCTTCTCTTCATAGGCGATCAGCTTGCGGGCGTCCTTCAGCGCCCGGTAGAGGTCGCCGTTCAGGATATTGTTGTTGATGCCCTCGATGATCGGCCAGGCGCTCGGCACCGCGGTGACGATATCGCGGACCAGGTTGAAGTAGGTGCCGTGCTGGCTCTGCGGATCCGGCGAGATGTACATCAGCTGGACCGCCAGATAGACGAGCTTGGCAGGCGAATCCGCGGTCTCCGGCGTGAGGATGTCGCGCTCGCGCAGGATCGGCACGTTGTCGCCGTCGATGAGGAGGCGGGCGCGCTGGTCCGTATTGGTAATCACGCAGTTACCGACGATGATGCGTTCGTGCGGTCTGAGCTCGACCTTGAGGGCCATTGCCTGTTCTCCATCAACGCTTTCGTAACCGAGCGTTCGTTGCGGCCTGTGAAGTGGTGATTCTCGCTCGCAACTAGTTAACGACCTGTAAATTCCCGCTGTTCGCGTCAAAAAGCGCAATGATTTCAGATGCGCGCGCGTGCGGCGGCGCAGCGATGCGCGTGGTTTCCGGGGCCGAATCAGCCGTGGCCCGGCGAAAGCGCGAGTTTCATTTCATGTTTCGTTAGAGGTCTCGGCGCCACGGTCCGCCGGTCGCTGGGTCACTCTCGATCCAAGCAGACGAGTAAAAGTAGCGTCGGTTTACCAGAAAGGTAACAGAGTTATGTCAGGCATCGTCCTCTCCGCATCGGTTCGTCAGAACCTGCTCTCCCTCCAGTCCACTGCTGATCTCCTCGCCACCACGCAGAACCGTCTGTCGACCGGCAAGAGCGTCAACTCGGCCCTGGACAATCCCACCAACTTCTTCACCGCCCAGTCGCTCGACA
>NZ_JAFCKT010000030.1 GCF_018129985.1 Bradyrhizobium sp. SZCCT0148 | reverse complement strand
TAGTTTCATTTTCGGAACCGGCGAAAAATGCTCGCCGTGCCGTTTTTTCCCGAATAGGCTTCCGATCACCGGGGCTGGCTTCATATCTCACTTAGAAATTTTCACCCGGATTTTTTAACAGGCGCGGGCCGCAGCGAAATGAACCTCCGCTGCAGCCTTCGCGTGTGGGCCCACTACGAAGCCATTTTGCGCCCTCGATGAAGTTATCCTGAAACAGGCAGGGTTGAAGCTAAGCGGCATCAAACGTGGAGCTCCCGCCATGTTAATCCTCATGAACCTGATTTGGCGCCGACTTGCCTACACGATGCTGATCGGGATGCGCTCTAGACTCGTGCGGCAGTAAGGGTGAAGGCAGCTTCTTTCAGACCCTGTGGCGCTTGGTCCTTTGCAGCTGCCTGCGGGTCGTATCCAATACGGGAGCTTTGGTAGCTACCACTAGGACAAGAAAAACCCGCCAGCTCCGGTAGCTAGCGGGTTCTCTCTATACGCCCATGCGTACCGCGGTACTCTTCACCAATCCGCGATGGAGCCCATTGTAGCGCTAAGCAGTTGACACGCCGTTGCGCTCGCCAGCGGCCAGCTGGGCCGCTGGCCCCAGGGTTACGATCAAACGCATTCAACCGGCTCGTTGTCAGGTAAAAGCGCACGGGCCTTGCTCTTAGAGTCGCAAGCCTACCGAGAGCCTCGGTTACGCTGCCAATTCTTTGCGAACCGCGGCGGCGGAATTACCTACCTTGTCGACGACCTTCTGCAACTCGTCTTTCGAGACACCAAGCTGTTTGGTCCAATACTTGACCTCGAACTCTTCATGCATGTTGATCTTGCTCCGGTCGCGCTGGTCCCGCTTAGTGAGATTGTCGCTCATGTTCGTCTTCCATCACCTGTAAGAGCCGTTCATTGTTGAGAACGGCCATAAGATCATTGATCGTCTTCTCACAGTCCTTCGGGCCGGGCTCGACATAGCGGGCCAGAATGGCTTGGGCTTCTCTCATCGCCTGGGCTACGCGATCCGGCACCCGTTACTCCAAATACTCGTTGAGAAAACGCCGTCAGGAACGCCGCGTTCCCCTGCTCAGCCCTTTGAAAGAGCTGGCCCGCAGCAGACCTTCGGAGGTGATGTCACGGTACTCGATGTCGGCATAGAACTTGGGTTCGACCCACGTGGCCTTAGGCTTCCTGATGGTCTTGGTCAGCTTCTGTTTCGGACTTACCACGGTGTCGAGCGCCTTGCGGATCTGCGCCGAGGTGGTTCGGCTCCATCCCGTCCCGACCTTTCCCATGTAGACCAGATTCTTGCCTTCCTTCTTGCCCAGATAGAGCGCGGCCACGCCGGATGGGTTCTTGATGAAGCCAACCACGGGAAACTTTCCCTTCTGAACGACCTTGATCTTCTGCCAAACCTCCGCCCGATCCGATCGGTTGGGGCATCCACCCGCTTGGAGACGATGCCTTCGTAATTCAGCCTGCTGGCTGCGGCGAACAAAGCCTGGCCGTCCCCTTCGTGGTGCTCGCTATAGATGACGGGCTCCTTGAGGTCGTGCTTCTCAATCAAATCCTTGAGCAGCCTCTTCCGCTCGATTTGTGGCTCTTTCCGCACATCCCTGCCGTCTAGCCATAGGAGATCGAAAGCGAAGTATACCAGTCGATCCTGATCACCTCTGCCAAGGTCTGCCTGCAGCTCGGAGAAGTTCGTGCGCCCATCATGGATGACGACGACCTCGCCGTCGACGATGGCCTGTCCTTCGATACCGAAGGCGCCCGCGATCCTTGAGAACTTATTGACCCAATTGTAGCCGTTGCGGGTGTAGGCCCGGCGGTCGTCACCGTCGATCCGGAGCTGGATGCGGTAGCCATCGTATTTGACTTCATGAATCCATGGAGATCCCGAAGGGGCCTTCATCTTCAGGGTCGCCAACTGGGGTTCGATGAACCCCGGCATTGTAGAGACCTCGGTCCTGTCGGCCGGATCCGCCTGGGTACGCTTTGCCACGCTACTCAACTCACAAAAATCCCGCCGCCGGGTTGGGGCCGACGGCGGGCAGTCTACCTATCTCAATCAACGAATCTCGCAACTTCGAAAGCGGCGAGGAGTTCCAGCGACCGCACTGTTCGCAAGGTTTCGGGTTTTGCGCCTCAGGCCTCGACGGGCGCCAATGGGCGATCCAGTCCTTCTCAGAGCACATCGAACTCTCGGCTAGAGCCGGCGTTTACTGATATCATGTCAGACGCATTCGACTATTTCCGCGCTTACGCCGTCCGAGCTCTCTGCAAGGCGAGATTGATGCCGCGGGGCAAAGTGAAGCATCTGCAACTGATGGCCGGCCGGATCTACAATCTCCTTAAGAAGGAGGCTGCCTACGGCCCTAATGTCCAGCACCTTGAGGACTTTCGCGCAGCCCAGAAGCTCGAGGCCTCTCTCGATCGGCCAAGTGATCGCTCCGGCGGTCGCCTTGCTCCGGCGGCGCCGCAAAGCTCGGACCGGGAGGCTGGCTGAATGCCCTCGCTTGACGCGCGCGCTGTCTCAAGTCTTCTGCGGGAGTACGCGCAGCGCACCGCTTTGCGAGGTGGCAATCCCTACCGGGCGAAAGCCTACTTCCGGGCCGCCGACAACCTGGCCGCCCTAGCCGTTCCTCTGAACGTGCTTGTCGCCGAAGATCGACTTACTGAGATCCCGGGCGTCGGCGATGCCATTGCCGACATCATCGCCAAGGTTCACAAGACGGGCAGTCATCCCAGCCTCGAGAGGCTGCGGAAGGAGATTCCCGCCGGCGTGCTCGAGATGCTCGCTGTACCCGGCCTTCGTCCGGAGAAGGTGCTGCGCCTGTACAAGGATCTCGGCATCGGCTCGCTCTTGGAGTTGGAGGCCGCCGCCAAGGATGATCGCATCAAGAAGGCGAAAGGACTCGGCGCCGCGCTGCAGACCAAGATCCTGCAGAACCTCGCGATTGCCAAAAGCGGAGAAGGCCGCCTCCACCTGCACCGCGCTGCTGCGCTGCTCACGCATGCGAAGGACTCGATCCGCAAGCACCGCCCCGAACTCAAGCGTGTGACGATCGCCGGCGATTTCCGCCGCGGCTGCGAACTTGTTGGCGATCTCGCGATCGTTGCGGAAGCTGCCAAGCCGGACAAGTCATCGACGCCATCGGCCGACGGGCTGCAAATTCGAGTGTCCGACCGCAAGCACTTTGGCGCCGCCCTTCTCTTCGCCACCGGCTCCGCCGCACATATCGAGCAGCTCCAAGCCTTGGCTGCCGAGAAGGGCATGCGGTTAGAGGCCGACGGTCTGCACAAGGGCCGCACGCTGGTCGCCGGCGAGGAGGCCGACATCTACCAGGCTCTCGGCTTGCCCCTCATAGATCCGGAACTCCGGGAGGGGCGCGGCGAGATCGAGGCGGCTCTGAAAGGCAAGCTCCCCAAGCTCGTCACCGACCAGGACCTGCGCGGCATCCTGCACTGCCACACCGATGCCTCCGACGGTGCCGAGACACTGGAGACCATGGCCAAGGCCACGCGTCAGCGGGGCTTCGAGTATTTCGGCGTGGCCGACCATTCCAAATCCGCCCACTATGCCGGCGGTCTCTCCGTTGAGGAGATCGCGCAGCAGCATCAGGAAGCCGATCGATTGAACAAGCGCTTCGTCAAGGACTTCCGGATCCTCAAGGGTATCGAAACCGACGTCCTGGCGGACGGGTCGCTCGACTATGACGATGACGTTCTAGAGCGCTTCGATTTCGTGGTCGCCAGCATTCACGGCCGCTTCAAACTGGACCGCAAGGCGCAGACGCAGCGCCTGCTTCGGGCTATTTCCAACCCTCACACCACCATCATCGGCCATATGACGGGGCGACAGCTCCAGCGGCGGCCGGGCTATGAAATTGACGTCGAAAAGGTGCTACAGGCCTGCGCCAAGCACGACGTCGTCGTTGAGATCAATGCCCATCCATGGCGGCTCGACCTCGATTGGCGATGGCATCAGGCGGCCCTCGATATCGGCTGCATGCTGAGCATCAATCCGGACGCGCACTCGATTTCCGAACTCGACCACATGCACTGGGGGGTCCTGATGGCCCGGAAGGGCGGCGTCCCTGCCGACCGGATCCTGAATGCAATGACGCTCCAGGAGATCACGCGCTACCTGCGTCAGAAGCGGCGCTCGCTCGCCCGAGCCGCCTGATGTCGCAGGGGTACGATCTTGGGCTCGAGGGCAGGGTTGTGGCGGTCGCCGCCGATCGGGGGCATCACTTCAGCAAACCAACTCAGGAGCGCATAATCCTGGTGAAAGGCCACGGCGTCGAAGGCGACGCCCACGCCGGCCCGTTCGTTCGGCACCGCTATTTGGCACGCCGCCAGCCCCGCCTGCGCAATCTCCGGCAGGTCCACCTGATCCCATCCGAACTCTTCCCGTCTCTCGTCGAAGCTGGCTTCGAGGTCGGCGCCGGCGACCTCGGCGAGAATGTCACCACCTCGGGATTGGCCCTCGAACGGATGCCGCTCGGGACCCTGATCAAGCTCGGACCGTCCGCGGTCGTTGAGCTGACGGGCCTCCGGACGCCCTGCGTCTTGATCGACCGTTTCCGAGCCGGCCTCAAGCGGCAGGTGCTCTCGTCGGCGGGAACGGGCCCTCCGTTCAAATCCGGGGTGCTGGGCGTGGTACAGGCCGGCGGGACAGTCGCGGCTGGTGATGCTGCGCGGGTTCGCCTTCCTTCTTCCTCGTTTCGGCCTTTGCCGGCCCTATAGAGCGCCCCTGCCATGGCCCGAAAATCGACCTTGCCTCTTCGCTTGCAGCCCATGCTGGCCACGCTGACGGATGCGCCGTTCGACGATCCCGATTGGGTCTTCGAGGACAAGTTCGATGGTTTCCGGATGGTTGCGGAGATCCGGCGTGGTCGGGTCGCGCTCTACAGCCGCAATGGAAAGATCATCAGCCACTCCTACGTCGAGGTCGCGAAAGCGCTAGAGGGCGCGAAGGCCGACGCCGTGATCGATGGCGAACTCATCGCAATCGGCAAGGACGGCGCATCCCATTTCCAGTTGCTTCAGAATGCCCTGCGCCATGAGGCCAAGCTCTTGTACTGCGCGTTCGATCTCATGTTCGCGGACGGCGAGGATCTGCGCGCGCTGCCGCTCTTGGAGCGCAAGAAGCGGCTTAAGGCCATCCTGCCGCGCCACAAGCTGATCGCGTTCAGCAACCACCGCAAAGGCAACGGAACGAAGTTTTTCGCAGAAGCCGAGCGAAGGCATCTCGAAGGCATCATGGCCAAGCGCGCCGACAGCCCGTACGCGTCCGGACGCCGGACCGCGGATTGGCTGAAGGTGAAGACCGCGCAGCGGCAGGAGGTCGTGATCGCTGGCTTCACGGCGCCGAGGCGAACTCGGCCGTTCTTCGGCGCTCTCGTGCTGGCCGTACGCGACGACGATGGGTGGCGGTACATCGGCCACGTCGGCACTGGTTTCAGCCACCAGGTTCTGGAAGAGCTTCACGGCAAGCTCGTGAAGCTCAGGACGGCCAAGTCGCCCTTTGCCGCCAAGGTGAAGGACGAGCAAGTCACGACCTGGGTGCGTCCTTCGTTGGTCGCGGAAGTGAAGTTCGCGGAGTGGACCAGCAAGGGCGAACTGCGCCAGCCGGTCTATCTCGGCCTGCGGTCCGACAAGAAGGCCAAGGACGTCGTTCGCGAAAAGAGTCGTTCACGACAATAATGCGCCGCATGAGCGGTCAGCCGGCGGCCCGCTCGGATAACCAGAACGGCAAAGTAACCCAAGCGCCTTCGCACGGGTCCGAACGATCTCGGGTCCAAAAGACAAAGCCTAGCGGTTGCCACCGGTGCAAGTGGCTATGGCGCTTGGCATCTCCGCCACGCACCAATAGGCCGTCCTTGGTCGCTTGGCCACTCCTCGTCGGCCGATATTCCAAGATGAGGAATTGTGCGCTGCGCCTTGGACTGGAGTTAGATGGAACTTCTATCGGCGCCTAGCGCCACCTGTGTTGTCGTGCATACTCAAGAGCCCGGCCGAGAAGCCCGTAAAGGAAGAGCCGGACGTTTTGGGAGGACAAGGATGCGTAGTGATTACGTTAAGTCCGCTTGTTCGGCTGCCATCACGCTGGCAACTTTTCTGACTTTAACAGCCGCCGCCAATGCGCAGAAAAAATACGATCCTGGGGCAAGCGATACCGAGATCAAAGTTGGCAATATCATGCCGTACTCAGGTCCAGCATCGGCTTACGCCACAATCGGCAAAACAGAGGCTGCTTACTTTAACAAAATCAACTCTGAAGGCGGCATCAATGGCCGAAAGATCAATTTCATCTCTTATGACGACACCTACAGCCCGCCGAAGACGGTTGAGCAGGCCCGCAAGCTAGTAGAAAGCGATGAGGTATTGCTTATTTTCAATCCTCTCGGGACGCCAGGCAACACCGCAATTCAGAAATACATGAACGCGAAGAAGGTCCCGCAGCTATTCGTGTCGACAGGCGCTGCCAAGTGGAATGATCCGAAGAACTTTCCTTGGACGATGGGATGGCAGCCAAGCTATCAAGTCGAGGCTCGAATTTATGGCAAGTACATCCTCCAGAATTATCCGGGGAAGACCATCGGGGTTCTCTACCAGAACGACGATTTCGGAAAGGATTACGTAGTTGGGCTGAAGGACGGGCTCGGTGATCAAGCCGGTAAGCTCATCGTCGTGGAGGCGCCGTACGAAACGAGTTCGCCAACGGTCGATTCTCAGATCGTCCAAATCAAAGGATCAAATCCTGACATCTTCGTCAACATCGCGACTCCGAAGTTTGCTGCTCAGGCCATTAAGAAGATCGCTGAACTAAACTGGCACCCAGTGCAGTTTTTGACTAACGTTTCTGGCTCTATTGGAGGTGTAATCAAGCCTGCCGGCTACGAGGCAGCCCAGGGGATTCTCTCAACAGCGTACTTGAAAGATCCAAAGGACGCCGAGTGGAAAACGGACCCTGCGATGAACGAGTGGCGAGCGTTCATGACCAAGTGGTATCCCGAAGGTGATCTTGACGACTCTGCCACCGTATTTGGCTATGGCGTCGCAAAGGGGTTGGAGCAGGTGCTGCGGCAGTGCGGCGACAACCTCACTCGTGAGAATATTATGAAGCAGGCCGCCAGTCTCGATTTCGAAATCGGCATTTATCTACCTGGAACCAAGATCAGGACCGGCCCGAGCGACTTTGCGCCCATCGAACAGCTTCAAATGATGCGCTTCAAAGGCGAGAGCTGGGAGCGGTTTGGCCCAATCATGAGCGGTGAGCGCGCCTCTTGAGCGGTGCAAACATGGCTCGCCTCTGCTCCAAGGAGTGGATGCGAGCCATGACGTCTATGACGCACGAAATGTGCAAGCCCAATTTCTGAGAGGGAGTGCGAGATTTGGACTTACAAATCGCGGTTTGCCGGACAGAGTCACAGGGTCGTTGGAACCGAGATCATACTGGAATCGGCCACGAAAGATGACTAAGGAGATATCTAAGTTTGCGGCTCCTGGGGAGGCATATTAGGCGATGAAGCAGCGGAAAGATGCAGCCCTCCGATGGCTGTGGTTTTCGCTGGCGGCCTCCGTCATTGCTCCAGCCCTGGTGTTCGCATATGCGGCATACTTTGCTTACCAGGATGCGTTTGAACTGGCAGACGAGCGGATCGAACGCAGTTTGGAGGTATCAGCGGAGCAGGCTCTTCGAGTGTTTCGCTCCATCAACGTGACTTTGGACAGTATTGACCAGATCACTCGCGGCAAGACGGACTCGACAATCAAGGATTCCGGCGCTGAGCTAAGTGAGCGCCTGAAGCAGTTTGCGCATTCGTTTCCAGACATTAGTTCAATTTGGGTACTCGACCGCAATGGCGATGCACTACTCTCGTCTCGGTTTTTTCCAGTCCCGCCTGCTTTCAACGCACCAGAGCGATCTCACCTGAAGGCCGAGCTGGCTCAAGGCGAGCAAGCCTACATTGGGCGCGTCGTCAGCATTGCTCTGACCGGTGCAATCCTCTTTCCGGTGAGCAAACGACGGCACGATAGCTCAGGCACTTTCAACGGTTACACTCTGATCTCTGTCTTACCCTCGGCTTTCGAAAATCTCTATGCAACGTTGCGCGGCAAGTCGAGCGCAAGCTTTGCCCTGATTAGAGAAGACGGTGCTGTTCTCGCCCGTCACCCGATCGCGGCTCGTCCTGGCATCGTGCTGGATCCGTCGAGTGGCTTTGGTCAGCTGATCAAAGGTAGTCCGGAGGGGGGAAGATATACGACGGTATCGAACGTGGATGGACTAGAACGCCGTTTTGCAGTCAGAAGGCTTGCGGGACTGCCTGTGTATGTTTCTTCCAGCATGGAAACGTTGGAGATAAGAAACGCTTGGCTCCACCAAGTAGGTGGGTATCTGGCCATCGGCGCACCCGCCCTTGCTCTGGTCTGCTTTTTCATTTTCCTCACTGCCCGCAGCACAGCGGCGTTTTATGCAGAGGCAGAGCGTCGAGAGACGCTGGAGCAGGAGATGCGTCGCTCACAACGGATTGAGGCTATCGGTCAGCTCACTGGCGGTATTGCACACGATTTCAACAATTTGCTTACAATCATCATTGGCAATCTGCAGATGGCGAGCCGCAGGGTCGCTGACGAGAAGCCAAGAGCCATGCTGGAAAATGCGCAAAAGGGCGCGTTGAGGGCGGCCGAACTCACCAAGCGCCTTCTGGCCTTCTCTCGGAAGCAAGCACTCGATCCAAAACCGGTTGACCTGAACAGGCTTGTTCAGAATTTGGCGGACATGCTGGCTCGAACGCTTGGCGAGACCATCTCAATCGAAATGATCCTCGCGCTAGATCTGTGGGAAACGCAGGCCGACATCACTGAATTGGAATCTGCGCTTCTGAACTTAGCGCTTAACGCCCGAGACGCGATGCCGAATGGAGGCACGCTTACGTTGGAAACGGCAAACGAGTTCCTGGATGAGCACTTTTCCGTAGCAACTCATCGAGTAAATTCCGCCGAATACGTGTCTGTTTCGGTTAAGGACACAGGGGCGGGTATGGCCCCGGAGGTGTCTGATAAAGCTTTCGAACCCTTCTTCACAACCAAACCGCCGGGCATGGGAACCGGTCTCGGACTGAGCCAGGTCTATGGTTTCGTAAAGCAAAGCCATGGTGACGTTAAAATCACCTCAGCGCCAGGTGCTGGCACGACGGTCACGATTTATCTGCCACGACGGAGGGACGTCAGCGAACCAGCGCCCATCGAACGGGCAATCGAGGGAGCTCCTCGCGGGCATGGCCAACGTGTGCTTGTTACAGAGGATGATGAGGGCGTGCGGCAGTTCGTAACCGACACGTTGGTCGAGCTAGGCTATGAAGTCATGCAGGCAGAGGATGGCGATGCCGCGCTTAACTTGCTCGCCACCACAAGCGAGGTGGACCTGCTCCTGACCGACGTCGTGATGCCAGGCATGAATGGACGCGATTTAGCTGACGAAGCCCGGCGTCGCCGGCCTGGTCTCAAAGTGCTCTACATGACCGGTTACTCTCGTGACGCCATCGTTCATCAGGGTAGACTCGATCCCGGAGTTTCTCTGGTCCAAAAGCCGTTTACCCAGAGCGACCTCGCCCGGAGAGTGCAGAGTGTTTTACAGTCAGTGGAAACGAGGGCCAGCCTAGGTCCCCTCACCTAGCTCGAAATCTCTGTCAGTCAGCGAACCGGGACCGCAGCTTTGTAAGCCGGTGTCCGCTCGGCTGATCGAGTCAGAGCTGAGCCTTTGGCTGGCTTCTTCAATACTTCAATTGAGGATTAGGCTTCGAGCGCAGAGCGAACGATCAGCAGATTGGCGAAAACCCTTTTGACTGACGGGCGACGTGAACCCGCCCCACTGCCTCTGGACCACCGTGGCAAAGATTGTCGGGTTTTATCTGGTGGCTCACCAAGACCTTGTTTTTGAGGAGCGGCGCCACCCTCATCGTTTTTCCATCGCAAAATGCATCGGCCCACCAATTCAAGGGCTGTGCAAACGATCTTTGCTCACTCTTGTCCATCGCTCGCTCCGCGCCAGCATTGGTGTGAATGGGTTCACAGACCAAACGCGGCGCTGGATGTATTCTTCTCGGATACATCTAGGAGTCGAAGTTGATCATGGCAGCGTTGACGAAGCTCCTATCGGACCGAGTGGAATAGATTTCCAGGCGGGTTCGCCCGCGCTTGCTAACCCCGCCCAAGCGTCAATCTGTCGTCGGATCGAGATAGCCGCCCGTCGGAGTGAACACACGATGCAACACAAGACCGAATATCTCGTCCTCGGAATGCTCAGCTTTACGCTGGCGTGGCTTTCGCCCAATGGGGCTTCGGCGTTCGAAGATGTCAATATGGGGACAGAAATCTCGGTCGAGGGCGGGCATATCGTGGCGCGTTGGAGCACAAGAGGCTTTCATCACTACAACATTCGCTGGTCGGCGAATGGCGGGCCTGAAAAGCAAGTTGAGCGCGATGGTGACAAGACCTTCGTTTACTTAACTCCTTACCAGCCTGGCGTCCTGTATTCGATTTCCGTTCAGGGCTGCGACAAAAGCTTTGCGAGTAGTTCGAAATGCACGAGCTGGGACGGAGCATCATGTGGCAACCCGCGTCATCCGTGCGCTGGTCCTATTCCAATGCCAATCAAAAGCCGCGGCGGGCTGTGCCTCGATGTCGATGCGCCAAACCAGCGTGTGAATGGTGGACGCGTCCAGGTGTGGGCCTGCAACGGTTCGGACCAGCAGCTTTGGTCGATCGATGGTGGGCGCATCGTCAGCCTTGCCGGCAAATGCCTCGATGCGCATCTGCCGGACATCCACAAGAACGGCGCCAGAATCCAGGTTTGGGACTGCAATAATAGCGTGCAGCAGACCTGGAGGCAGGATGGGCTGGAGCTGCGCAGCGGCGGCGGCAAGTGTCTCGACGTCCATGCACCGATGCTGCGTCAGAACGGCGGCATCGTGCAGCTTTGGGACTGCAACCGCACAATTCAGCAAAGCTGGAGTCAACCGGGACTCTTGTAGAGCCTGTCGATGGCTCGTTCGAAACCGATCGCCCGCTTGCGGGGCCCTCAGCTTATGCGATCCCGGGGCGGCGTCCCTGCAATTGAAGCTTGCTCCACTTCGTAACGACACAGGAGGCATTCTTGGCTGCATCATACTCGTCTGGCTGGACTTGGTGTCACCGCTGCCAAGTTTTATTTTCCGGGCCGCCTAACGGGGCGTGTCCGGCTGGTGGTGCTCATGACGGCTCAACAAGCGCGAGCTATTTCATGCTGCACATCGAGCACAACACGGCTGGCCCAAACCAGCAAGCCGAGTGGCGCCTGTGTAGAAAATGCCGAGGGCTCTTTTTTGGCCCCGGCGCGGCTAGCAGTTCATGTTCGGCGGGCGGACATCATAGGATTGATGGGAGTTCAAACTTCGCTGTGCAAGTTGACGATGGAAAGACGCCCTCAAACCAGCAAGGCTGGAGATCGTGTAAAAAATGCCAAACGCTATTTTACGGTGGCAATGCTTCACCTCGTCCATGTCCCGCCGGTGCGGCGCATGACCCATCGACAAGCTGGCACTATAATTTGCCCTTCGTGGGGGTGCCGTGGATTGGTACTTACGCATTCGATGGCGGCCTCAGGGTTCAAGGGTCAAATTACACTCGAGGCGGTCAAGTTGATGTGTTGACGATGCTCAGCAATGGCCGTCAACATCATGTCGAGCGCGTGACAGCGATCGAAAACCAAGCGGCGCCTGGGGGATGGATTACCGCTGCGACCAATTCTTTATCCTCACCCGGCAGACCAGGACAATATAACGGATACGTCCAAGCTCATGATCTCAAGAGTAACAAGTGGTCACCCAAGTTACCAATAGTGATCTCCCAACGCATCGATTAGAATGGGTGTTTCCTGCAAAGGCGGTGTTTGAGTTCAAAAAGCGGACATTGCCGGACGTCCGAGTCACCTCGGGAGGTGCCAAGTGCGTATCAGGCGAAACGTGCGTGAGCCCGCGCAGGCATTGTTTCATGCCTCCACCTCGGCAGTCGGCCGCTGACCGAGTTTTTCCATAACAACTGATATCCGAATCTGTTCAGATGCTGGGGGCAGCTTTCCCGCGGCGCGCCCCGCTTCGATGTCGGCTCTTAGGATCAACGCTACGAAGGGGAGCGCTGGTCTTAAAGACCAATCGCAGCTTAACGCTCGAGGCTCCTTTCAATCCCGACTGGGTAAAGACTGCGAGGGACCAAGGCACTACTGAAACTACATTCTCAGTTCGCCGTCAAATGGCTCAAGGCGTTTCCGAAAGCCGAGCCTTGCCGATCCGCCGCCGTCTGTGGAGCGGTTTGCCAAGAGCTGTTGGGAGTTTAACTGCATCGCAAGTTGAGTCATCGGCAATTGAGCGAGCTGCTCAAAATGAGCAGCTCGCTCAAGGACGAAAGGACGCACAACTATTCTCGGCGAGCATACTCAAGCTGTGATAGCTTTCTGCGATGACTGAACGACTCGCGGCCTAGATCAGTGACTGAGAGACGATTGCGCTCCCGCCTGGACAAGGGGAGAGTGCCATGTGCGAGAAATGTGCTGAAATCGATGGGATGGTCTCGCAGTGGAGATTTATTCAATCATCAGCTACTGAGCCCCTGGCGATCGAATTGCTTCGCATCGACATCGACGAACTCATTCGTCAAAAACGAGAGCTGCACGACGATCCGAAAACCGCGGCCGAAGAGTAGCTCTACGATGAGACGGCTGGCAGATGTGGTTGTACGCCGGACTGATTCTGCTATTCGAAAGCGGCAGGTCCCGCTCGGCGGCGCTTGCTGGTCGTTTTGGTCAGGACCATGCGGGCCGCACGAACGTCGGCGAACCGCGCCGCGTTGTCCATGTGAGTAAGGGCCGACCTTATCAAAGGCGCGGCTTCGTTCGGGGGCATGAGGCGTGCCAGAGACGTTGCAGCTCGGAGCGCCCAAAGCCTGCTCCCTTGCGCCTCCGCAATCGACAGGGCCCGCACAAACATCGCCCGTGCCGTCTCTTCATCGTTCAATCCCAATTGCACTTCGCCATGTGCCCGTAGGATCTCGGCAGTCGCCCAGTGGGTCTCTTGTGCCAGCACGCGCTTCACAGCCTCTTTGTCGCAAAGCGCCGCGCAAGTTGTAATGAACATGTCCTTGTCGTGCGGCAGCGGGGGCGGCATCTGGCCGAGAGCCGTCGGTTGGGACAGCCTCCCGGTGCGCCGGTCTACAATCGTCGAAAACCAAAGCGCAAGTTCCCCCATATAAGTGAAGCGGTTTTCCGATGCCTCGCGGGCGAGCAGGTCGACATAGTGCCGGGCAAGATCGTTCTCCCCAAGCCAGAGTGACACGGGGCAGGCCGCGCTGCTGAGAACATAACAAAAAGAGGCAGGATTGCGCAGCCGCTCCCCGTCCACCACTGCTTCCGCGATCAACGCTAATGACTCTTCCAGCCGGCCCTGAATTGCCAGCGTCAAAGCATGATTCCCGCGCGCCACCGTCGAATGATTGTATCGCAGCACTGCCCCATAAGCCGTGCGATCAGTGAGGTCTGCGACGAGCTCGGCGCCGATCGCCGCAGATTCTGCGAGCCGGCCCACCCGGAACGTCATCAAGGCGACTACCCGCCGGGCGAAGTCTCGGAGATCGGGATTCGGATCGGATGCCGTCGGCTCCAGCATCTGCCGCGCAAGAACCAAGGAACCGGGATGATCGCCCATAATTCCTCGCTGACCTGAAAGCAGCCACAGTCCCGTCGCGCGAGCCAAGGGGTCGCCGATCTTCTCGCCAATACGCCGGACCTGTTCAGCTGCACGCACGAACTTCTCGCCAGGTCGGTCGGCATTGAACGCCAGCACGCAAAGGCCGATTTGAAGCTGGATCTCCTCCGCCCCGCCTGCTTCCCCCAAGGCGTTGAGCGTAACCAGCGCCCGCTCCAGCCAGCGATTGTACTCGGCGAACTGCGCCAGTCCGGTCCAAAGCGGGGCGGAGGCAATGGTAAGCCTGACGCCCAACCTTTGATCGCCGGCTTCCCCGAGCGACCATATTAGCGCCGCGCGGACATCATCGATCGCTGGGCCATAACGTTCCCACCAAGTCGCGCGCTCGAGGCGTAGCCAATCGTCCTGCGCCCGCTCGAGCAGGCTGCGGACCCACTCCGCGTGTCGGCGCGCGGCAATTTCCGCCTGCCCGGAGGCTTCGAGCTTGCGCCGTGCATAGACTTTGGTCGTTTCAAGAAGACGGTAGGCCACGCCCGGCAGAGCGGGCTCGATCACCAACAACGATTTCGCTGCAAGCTGCAGGACAGCATATTCGGTCTCTTGCTCTCCGCAATCGTCCAGAGCAGCGACTTGTACGGCTGCGGCCAGATCGAAAGAGGATCGAAAGCAGCCGAGTGAACTCAAGACCGTCCGCTCGGCAGACGGAAGCAGTTCGAAACTCCAGTCAAGCATAGCATCGAGTGTTTCATGCCGCGCCAGCGTTCGGCGGCCAAATGCCAATAGCGACAGTCGCTGCGTCAGTTCGCTCGACAGCTGATCTATACCGACCAGTGGCACCGCGGCGGCCGCCAATTCAAGGGCGAGCGGCAATCCGTCGAGAGAGCGACAAATGTTCACGATCTGCTTCGCATTATCTTCGTTGATCGCAAACGCGCCGGCGCTGGCCTGCGCACGCTCGACGAATAGCGTCGCAGCTGGGCTGTCGGCTATTGCCTCGATCTTGTCGGTCATGGCGGGAACAGGAAGTGGCTGAATATAGAATTGCACTTCGCCCGGCACCCGCAACGGCTCTCGGCTGGTCGCGAGCAGCTTTACGCGCCGGCACGACTGAAGAATCGCTTCGGCGGCCCGAGCGGTGATGTCGATCAGATGCTCGCAGTTATCGAGCAGCAGGAGCAATTCGGCGTCGCGAATGGAATCAATCAGTACCGCCGGTGTCGCTTCGCTTCCCATCGGGCTCTGCAGGGCGGCGGCCACCGCAGTCGTGACATGCTCGACCGAGGCGCAATTCGTTAGGTCGACGAAGCAGGTGGTGATGCTGGTGGCAAATTTGCTCAGCGCCGCGAGCGCGACGCTAGTCTTGCCGATACCTCCGGGCCCAACGACCGTGACGAGCCGGTGTCGGTCGACGCTCTCCATCACCGAGGCCACGCAGTCCGCACGACCGATCAGTCGGTTGACGGAAAGGGGAAGCGGAAGCGGACGGAGCCCAAAGCCAGTCCCCGCATCCGGGGGGAGTGAGAGTTCGACCGTAACATCGGCATTTAGCCGATAACCGCGGCCGGGAACGTTCGTAATTTCGACTCCGCCAGCCTTAGCTGTCCGCAAGGCTCGACGGATCGCGGTTAAGTGCACCCGCAGATTGTTGTCCTGAATGAACAGGTTCGGCCAGACATGGCTGGTGATTTCTTGGACGGAGACGACGGTGCCGGCCCGTTCTGCCAGCAGCGCCAAGATCGAGATCGCACGCGACCCCAAGCTGACCGGAACGCCGGAGTTCAGTAGCTGCCCCCGCTCCGCACGAAGCTCGAATGCGCCGAAACGGAAGATCCTTTCGGTCATCACCACCGCGAAAAAGCTCGACTCTCTCGCCCCCGCTAATTCGTTGACGGTCTGCGTATACGCGAATTAGCGGCTCTTGGCACCTCTTAATTCGGAAGTGGCGTCCGATTCCGCTATCGACTGCGATCAGAACGGAGGTGAGGCGTGGCACCACACAAGCCACTTCGAGGCTCCGAAAACAATGAACGTCACGTCCGATCAATCGGTGCACGCCACACCAGTTTGTCAATTGCCGTGCAACCCTAACGATTGATTTAGAAGCGGAGCACCAAGACATGAACCTCGAACTGCATGACATCCAGGGCACCGTCCTGAATAACCGTCCGATGCCGTACTTCGGTTCGTATGTCGCCTTCCGTATCAACGAGGCCAATGCCGCGCGGGCGATGTTGCGGCGGCTAATTCAAAACGTGTCGTCAGCGGCCGATTGGGCGGCGCCAAAAGATAATGCCTGGCTCAACGTCGCGTTTACCTGGGAAGGTCTCCGCCGGCTTGGCCTCAGCCAAGAGATTCTTCAGGGATTCCCAATCGAATTCCGTCAAGGCATGGCGGCGCGTGCCGCGTTTCTTGGCGACGTCGGACGAAGCGCTCCAGAATTGTGGGATTTTCCTCACGGAAATAATGGATTCCATGCCGGTCTCCTGATCATGGCAAGCACATCGGAGGGTAGGGACGACAAGTTGGCGATTGGCCACCGCGCACTCGAGGGATTGAAAGGGGTCGAAGTAACAGCGCGCCTCGACGTCGGAGTGCCGCCAACGCTGCGTGAACACTTCGGCTTCGCCGACGGCATAAGCCGCCCGTTCATCGAGGGTCAGGGCGGCGAGCCGCTTCCTGGACAGGGCACGCCGACTAAGGCCGGAGAGTTCATCCTGGGATACGAAAACGAACTCGGCGAGTTAGCGAAAGGCCCGGGCCCAGAGGCGTTGTGGCGCAATGGCACGTACATTGCCATCCGCAAGATCTATCAAGACGTCGCAGCGTTTCGGCAATACCTGCAACAGTGCGCAACGGATAGCGCGGGTCAAGAGCGGGTTGCAGCGAAGATGATGGGCCGCTGGCGCAGCGGATGTCCCCTTGCGCTCTCGCCAGACGTCGACGATCCGTCGATCGTCGCCGACCCGAAGCGAAACAACGATTTCGCTTACTTCGATGATGATCGGAACGGCCGGAAGACCCCAGTCGGCTGTCACATTCGGCGCGTCAATCCACGCGATGGTCTCAAAGATACTATGGCTAACGCGCGACTGCATCGCTTGGTGAGGCGAGGCGCGGCCTATGGACCCACCCTGGCTGAGGGCGTTACGGAGGATGACGGGCAGGATCGTGGGATCGTTCTGGGTCTCATCAACGCCAATCCAGGACGGCAGTTCGAATTCGTCCAATCTCAGTGGGTGAACGACGGCGACTTTCAGTCGCAAGGGAGGCGCACCGACCCGATCGTTGGCCGCCGCGATACATCTGATGACTTTGCCTACCCTGAGAAGCCGGTTCGCCGGCGCCTCACGCGCTTGCCAGAATTTACCGCGACTCGCGGTGGTGAGCACGTCTTTCTGCCCGGCCTTGGCGGCCTGCGATGGTTGGCAGAAATGAGGGATGACAATCCCTGATCATAAGCGCGACTCCTCGCGAGACACAGGCACGGACTACGTCCGTTTCTTCTCTGCGAATTCGACGTACTTTGTAACGCTACTCGCCGAAGCACGACCCAATGCTCAAGCGAGCCCAAAGCGGAACAGCAACGGCATCGCAAATCGCGCGGATCCAATCAGCACACTTCATCAAAGGAGACGGTAATGGCTACACAATCAAAGGAGACGGTAATGAGCACTCAGCAAGCAGCGATCTCAAGGCCTGGCACGCGAAAGGGAGTTTGGAACGAGTTCACGGTGATCATGCCGCTGAAGCCGGGCGGCGCCGAGCGCATGCGCGCGCGCTTCGGCGGATTCACCGACGAGCGTAGCAAGAACACCGACCGTATCGGTACTGTGCACGATCTGCGCTTCGTAATCTTCGACAACGACACTAGGTGTATTTTCGCGTCGACCTTCGACGGGGAATGGGAAACGTATATCGACGACTTTGCCACGATCATTCCAGACGAAATCGATCTTTTGTTTGAGGAGGTCGTCGACTACCCGGGGGTACGCAGCCCCGGCATCAAAAACTTCATCGCGAAGCACCAGGTTTCGGCGATGGCCTTCTACGGCGCCTATACCGATGCGTCTGTGCGCGACGTGTGGAAGGCGCTGAAGGTCAAGAAGGCGCTCGACGAAATGCTCGATGCTGCCAACTGACCAGAGAAGACCAGGAGTATCGACATGAACAGTCACCAGTACCGCCTCGCGACACAGCTCGTGGAGCTGATCCACAAATCTCAGGGGTTTCATCCTGGGTATCGGGGAATCCATGCGCAAGGTCGCTATTACATAGGGACATTTACGGCGGCTCCGGAGGCTCGGCAAATCAGCCGCGCGGTGCACTTTCAAGGACAACCTGTGCCGGTGACCGTGCGCCATTCTAACAGTCCGTCGGGGAATCCGTTCGGGCCAGCCGGCTCGGTCTCGATGGCCACGCGGTTCTATCTACCTGATGGTACAGTCACCGATCTAATCGCCCTGCCAATTACGGTGTTCTTCACTCGGACGCCGGAGGAGTTGCTCGCGCTCGGCCAGGCCGCCCTAGATCCTGCAACCGGCAAGCCTGATCCGGCCAGGCTCGGGCAATTCCTCTCTACCCGTCCGTGGGTCGCCCACGCCGTCGGGCTGAGGCAGCGTCTTCCGGCCGCCGTGAGCTTTGCCCGCACTTCGTTCCATGCCCTCCACGCGTTCCGCTTCGTGAATGCCGCCGAGGAAGCGGTGTACGCACGCTATCACTGGGAACCCGAAGCAGGCGTCGCAAGCCAATCATTGGAAGATCTCCAGAAACTGCCGCCCTCTTACCTTTTCGAGGAGCTTGAGGAACGCCTACGCCAAGGGCCGGTCAATTTCGACCTGGTACTGCAATTGGCGGGGCCGGGCGATCCAACAGACGACCCGAATGCTCCATGGCCCGACGACCGTCCACGCGTGAGAGTCGGGCGGCTCACGATGACGCGCCCTACGACGACCGAGGAGATCGGCGATCCGGTGATGATGCACGACCCTACTCGCGTCACGGATGGCATCGAGCTTTCGGATGATCCCATTCTCGCGGCGCGCCGCGGCATCTATGAGGTCTCAGTCGCCCATCGCACGGGCGGATGGAAGGGACACCAAGCCGCGCTAGATCGCGCCGGGTGCCCCTTTGGAGGCGGCTGACTGTAAACACGTTATGTGACTACCCCGTGAGATCAACCGATCGGTGATGCAGGTTAGCTCGAATGGGTAGGTTAGAGGGTGTTGGCAGTGATGCGTTCGCCTCGCTGTTTTCGAGCACCTTCTACCATAGTCAGCTTCCGCTAAACGGGCGTTTGTCCGTGATCAATCTCCTTATTGAACGACCTGTCTGAACACCATTCTGGAGACAATCTCGTGCAATCCTCTTTCTCGTCCCCTCTCATTGCTGCGACTGGAGTCACAGCATCGGCGGGGGCTCCAGCCGAGAGCCCACGCTTAGCTGCGATGCCGCCACCGAACCAGGCCGGCTCCATCCCGCTTTACGCGGAATTTCCACAGATCACTCAACAAGAGATATGGGAGCGGTCGTACCGTGGTGAGCCTTGGGTACGCAACGTATCAACTCCCACATTGATACCTGTCCTGCCTGATCCGGGCGTGGGTAATGGTGTCGCCGTCGTGATCGCGCCCGGCGGTGCTTTCCGAGCACTGTCGGTCACCAATGAGGGACTGATGGTGGCGCGTTGGCTTGCCGATCGCGGTATCGCCGCCTTTGTTCTGAAATATCGGCTTGAACCCACACCTCCTGACCCAGCCGAATATCAGGCCCTCTTGAACGAGTTTCAGCGACGCTTCGCAACGGGCGAGGTTACCGCGGCTGATCTGGATGTGCCGCGGGAGGCTCTCGCTGATGGCCAGGCGGCGGTTCGCCTGGTTCGGGCGCGGGCCTCAGAGTGGAACATAGACCCAGAGAGGGTTGGTTTCATGGGCTTCTCGGCCGGAGCCATGACTGCAGTCGCGGTGGCGATCGAGAGTTCGCCAGCCGCGCGGCCGGATTTTGTCCTAACGATTTACCCATCGATGCTCCCTGTAGATGTGCCAGCCGATGCCCCGCCCATGTTTCTTGTGCTCGCGTCCGACGATCCCCTGTTCGGCAATCAGGGATACGGGCTGATTGAGTCCTGGAAGGCCGCAGGTTGTGAAGTCGAATTCCATTTGTTCGAGCGTGGAGGTCACGGCTTTGGAATGCGCCGTCAGGACCTGACTTCCGACCGTTGGCCACGGCTTCTACAGGAGTGGATGCACATGCACGGTTGGGCGCCGTCGGCTGACAAAACGGCTTAGCTCTAATGCTGCCCGAGCAGGCGAACGTAGACGGTTCCGCGCGCTAGCATTCCCGCTCTCCCTCAAGGCCGCCACGACGCGGAGATAAGGTGCTTCGCCAATGCATGACTTCTATTAATCCATCGTCACCGTCGCATGGTGAATCCCACCAGGCGCATCAATGGAGTACCAGCATGACTAAACAGAGAAGCGACATGTATCAAAACACGATCCGAAATGCCCTATCCTGCAGTGCCGTCGGCCTGCTTATGCTCGCTGCCACGTCTGCCAACGCCCAAGAGGGAACTCTGGCGCAAAGCAACGCGTGCAAGCCGGACGTCTTCCGACTGTGCAGCAATTTCATCCCAAATCCGACGGCGATCACCAGTTGTTTGGAACGCAACCGAGCCAATCTCAGCCAGGCCTGTCACGCCGTCTTCTCGCCGCCGGCGAAATAGGCCGGGCGACTATCGCTCCCGGCGTCGTCTGAACCGATATCAACCAAAGGCAAATATCAAGCATGGATACCGCACTTTTATCAGGCCTGTCCGCGCTTGCGGGATCGGTCTTTGGCGGGCTGACGTCTGGACTAGCCAATTGGCTCAATCAGCGCGCGCAGGCCAAATCAGGTATGCGCGCGCATGAACTTCAACGTAGAGAGGATCTCTATAGAGATTTCATCACTGCGGCATCGAAGGCTTACAGCGGAGCCATTCTAAGCAATGAGCCCCACGTACAAGATTTAGTCGCCCTGTACGCGATGATCAGCACGATGCGCACGCTATCGTCTCTCGAGATCGTAGAGTGCGCCGAGCGCATCATGCAGGTTACGGTCGCGACGTACCAAGCGCCGAACCACGACGTTTTCGAATTCCATGAATTGATTCGACTAGGCGGGACCATTGATCCCTTGAAGGAATTTAGCGACGCGGCGAAAGCCGAACTGCGGCTCCTTGCGCAAACGTAGTCGCCTCTACGGCGTGTCCACCAGATAAAGGATTATGAGCCATGTTCGTCCTCGCCGTAGCTGCTTTTTACCTTTTACGCCGTTGGAGACGGAGCGGAACTCCTGCTCTTATGCCTACTCTGATCGTTGCACGATACCGTCGGCGAAAGCTGCATCGCTCGCGATCTCGTCGCTCGCCAGCGCAGTCCGCATCGTATCTTGGTCTTCCGCGCGTGCCGGCCTAGTTGCGAGAAACCAGCAAGCGCACTGTTCAGCAATAAACAAAGGTTGAGCTATTAGACTGCGCGAACATTAGGGCTGGCAGCGCCAGGATCTCTGCTTGGTCGCCCCGACAGGCCAATTGGATGATATCAGGTTCTGGCCCGATTGTT
The DNA here is from genome assembly GCF_018129985.1 of Bradyrhizobium sp. SZCCT0148. Taxonomy (GTDB): domain Bacteria; phylum Pseudomonadota; class Alphaproteobacteria; order Rhizobiales; family Xanthobacteraceae; genus Bradyrhizobium; species Bradyrhizobium japonicum_H. The sequence goes on along the minus strand of NZ_JAFCKT010000030.1, from coordinate 1,544 downwards.
AGCTCGGGCAGCATCCCGCGTTGTCGGCTTACGGAGTCAGACCGGAAATGGCCGACCGACCTTCTAAGGGCTTGACCTTGCGTGAAGAGCCAAGAGTCGGCTAGACCCTCGGGGAGCTGTTCTTTCACGAGCCGTCCGATGGCCACTAGCGCAGACCTTCGCCGCCTAGCGCTGTCGCTGTCCGAGACGACGGAGGCACCGCACTCTGATCGCGCCGCTTTCAAGGTGGCCCGGATTTACGTAACCCTCGCCGCCGATGGCAAGACGGCCAACTTCAAGTTCACGCCGGACGAGCAGGAGTTCAAATGCCTCACGGCGCCGGAGGCGTTCGCTCCGGTGCCGAACGCTTGGGGAAAGCAAGGTTGGACCACGGCAATACTGGCGAAGCTGACCCAGGGCGAGCTGACGTCGGCACTGGAGATAGCGTGGCGCCAGGCTCTACCGAAAGTGCGGAAGTCAAAGCGCGACGGAGCGTAGCGTGGCCCTCAAGTGCGCTGAGATGGCGCCCTAGTCGGACGTCGTTCGATTCGACCCCGAAATTTGAGGGCGAGATTGTCTCCTGCTGGACCGGATAAAAAATTCAGGCGGCATCCGCGTTATCGGCTTACGTAGCTAAGTCGGAAATGACCGAACGGCGCTTATGGCCCGTGGCTGACCCTAGACCAAAGGGCACGATGGTGTCTGCTTCCGTCGGGTGACCCGACCAAACTCATGCTGGCTAATGAGGGCCACTTTTGACCCAAAGCGGACCTCTGTTCGGCCTTGTGGATTTTACGGTCCGGTATTTTCCGGACTACTCGACGAGCTCTAAAGCTTATACTTTTGTCGTCTCATTGACTGCTTGAGCTTCTACAAAATTTCATGGCGTTGCCGAAATCATACTCCGGGTTTCACTGCGGTATCCACTATGGTGTGAAACGCATCAGCGTTGATCGATGGCAATACTCGTTCGGCTTGGACGGTGTGACAAGAGCCGGCTCGGTAAGGCCCGACTTGGGCTATTGGCAGTGCGCCGAGGGAAGACGCCTATTGATTGCACTAAACGGAACATGTCGGTTGTCCAGGCTGATGTGGGGCAGGGATCCAAGTGAAAACGCAGCTTCCGGACACACCCGATTTAGACTTACTTCATTCCGAAGTTGCGCATTGCAGACGGCAACTCGAAGATCTCAACGCAATGGTAAATTCGCTATTGGTGGCAAGCCCGGCTGATAATTCTGCTTTAAAACAAGCGGCTCGCAGGATGCGAGACATTGCTAAGCGCCTCGCGGACACAACGCAAGCGATTGCTAAAGCATCGAAAGCTTTTCCTAGAAAGGCCAATTGAGAGAAAAGGAATCGTCTGACAGCGTATCGGCGGTGGACCAGACGCGGACTCGCGCTTGCTTCAACCGCCATCTTATGCATGACGCGAGCGAATTAGAAAGTTGGGCCTTGGGCCGGCCAAGTGCGTCCTACGGGCTACTTAATAACGGCTTTTGCACTGCCAGTTTGACCGGTTGCGAAGCCACCGTCTCATTAGAACCGGAAAACTCTGCTTGGGC
>NZ_JAFCKT010000003.1:342500-636625 GCF_018129985.1 Bradyrhizobium sp. SZCCT0148 | reverse complement strand
GTCGAAGCGAGCCATCAAAGCCTCCCTTTGGGAAGCCTTGAATCACTCCGCCTCATCACCCGCAAGGGGTTTGGGTACAGAACCTAGAGCGGAGCCGATCGGGGATGACAGCGGAATCTGCGACGGTCGTTGCGTCTTACAACTCACACCACCTCACATCGGCGGCGTAATTCCATCGCGGCCGACATTGATGCGGTTCGCTTCCAGCGTTCCATCATCCTTCTTCGCCGCGCCGAAGATGATCAGCTTGGCGCCCGGCTTCACGTCCGACTTGTCGGTGGCGATAAAGGTGACGATCGGCGTGTCCGGCGGCACGACGACTTTCTTCTCGCCGTCCTTGTATTTGACCGTGATGTTCTGGCCGTCGGTGCCCTTCACCGTTTGCGCCACGGTGGCATTGGTCATGGTCGAATTGGCACGCGCGTCCCAGGGACGGAAGCCCTCGGCGGCGCCGCGCTGGTTCTCCGGGAAAATGTGGACCGCGATCGCCTTCTGGGTGCCGTCGGGCTCGGGCATGCCGGTAACGCCGATGTAGGAGCCATCCTTGATCTCGGACAGCGAGGTCTTCACCACGGCAAAGACGGCGACGTTGTCGGTCATGCGCACCTTCACGTCGGTGCCTTCGCGGGTCTTGATGGCCAGCGTGTTGCCGTCAACGCTCTCGATAGTGCCGCGGATGCGGACCGTCGGCGCCTGCTGCGCGAACGCAGACGACGCGAGAATGCACGCGGCGAATGCCGCCACGGCAAGACGTGACACAGGATTATTCGACTTCAGCATGAAAGTTCCCTTCAGGGCGTGGCGGCGGTCAAACATGGCAACCCCGCCCAACCACCGCTATTCCAGGCCGTAGCGATCACATCGGCGGTACGAGGTCGTCGCGGCCGACGCTGACGCGATTGGTCTCGAACGAGCCGTCCGGCAACTGCTTCATGAAGGCGATCACCTTGGCGCCGGCCTTCAGCTCGGATTTGTCGCTCGGCACGAAGGTCACCACCGGCGTGTTGTCGGCGACGAAGACTTTCTTCTCGCCGTCCTTGTACTTGACGAGCAGCGTATGGCCGTCATTGCCGACGACGCTTTCCGCCACCGTCGCATTGGTCATGCTGGAGTTGGGCTTGAGGTCCCAGGGCCGCGAGCCCTCGCCGGTGCCGCGCATGCTCTCCGGAAAGACGTGCACCTCGACGGCATTCTGGCCGCCGTCCGGTCCGGGCACCGTGGTCGCACCGATGAACGAACCTGGCTTGATGTCGGCGAGTGAAATCCTGGTAATGCCTGACACGTTCACGTCAGGCGCGATGCGCAGCTTGACGTCCTCGCCGCTGCGCGACTTGACCTGCATGGTGTCGCCGTTGACGGCTTCGATGGTGCCGCGCACCCGCGTCGGCACCGGCGCCCTTTGGGCAAGGGCGCAATAAGTCGAGACGGCCACCATCGCGACGGCGATCAGTGGACGTGTGAAAGTTGCGCGTTGAGCGGCCATGACGGTCTCCGATTGTCCCACGACGGTATAACTCCGCAGATGGTCGTGCTATTCGCCGCATCCCTCTCAAGTCTTTGTGAGATCGGCCTCGACCAATGCGCGCAATTCGGCGGTGACCTCCGGTCGCCGGCCGAACCACAGCTCGAAGCCACGTACCGCCTGATGCAGCAGCATGCCGAGCCCGTCGGCGGTCTTTAGGCCACGCGCATTGGCGGCGGCGAGCAGCGGCGTCACCAGCGGCACATAGACGAGGTCAGCCACCACCGCCGCCTGCGGCAGGCGCGCGACATCGACATCGAGTGCGGGCTGGCCGTGCATGCCGAGCGAGGTCGTATTCACGAGAAGTTTTGCGCGCGGCAGCACGTCGTCGATTCCGTCCCACATCACGGGACGCACGTTCGGCCCAAACTGTCCTGCCAGCGTCTCGGCCCGCGCGATGGTGCGATTGGCGAGATGGATGCGCTTGATCCCGCGCTCGAGCAGGCCGAACACGACCGCCCGCGAGGAGCCGCCGGCGCCGAGCACCAGCGCCTCCTCGGCCGCGTCCCAGCCGGGAGCGCTGGCGTCGAGATTGCCGATGAAACCTTCGACGTCGGTATTGGTCGAGCGCAGTTCGCCTTCGGCAAACCACAGCGTATTGGCCGCGCCGACGGCCGTGGCGCGCGCGTCTGGCGTCGACAGCGCCAGCACGCCTTCCTTGTGCGGGATGGTGACGTTGGCGCCGACGAAGCCGCGCAGCGACAGCCGCAGCACGAAGTCGCGCAAATCCTCGGGCGGCACCGCCTCGATGACGTAGCCGCCCTCGATGCCCAACGTGCGCAGCCAGTAATGATGGATCAGCGGCGAGCGCGAATGCGCGGCCGGCCATCCGATCAGGCAGGCTGCAGGAGCTTTGGGCGCGGTCATCGTTTCCTCGGGGTCGTATCCGAGGCGATCCATTTCGTGTCGCGCCCGCTCTGTCAAGCGCGCCCGTCAGCCCGCGGCAGGCTCCTCGCCGGCGCCGCCCTTGATGTCGGCTATGGCGCGCTCGAGGCTCTGGCGATAGCGCGCCCGCGGCGGCGTCACGCCATGGGTGAGTAGCGCGCGGCGGACCGTGGGCGAGGCCCCCGTGATGAACAGCCGGATGCCCTGACGGTGGGCCTTGGCGGCGACGCGGCCGAGCACGTTTGCGGCCGTCGAATCCAGGAACGGCACCGCGGCGAAATCGACCACGAAGGCCTTGCGCTTGTCGGCGACCTCGTCGAGCACGCTGCCGATCGCGGAGGCCGCGCCGAAGAAGAACGCGCCGGTGATGCGATAGACCAGCACGTCGCGATCGACCGCGAGCGCGGGATCGTAGCGAACGCGATCGCCATTGCCGTCGTCGGGACGATCGCCGGCGACCAGTGGCGAGCGTTCCTCGATACCCGTCATCTCCGCCATGCGATGGATGAACAGCACCGCGCCGAGCGCGAAGCCGACCAGGATGCCTTCGGTCAGATCGCGGAAGACCGTCAGCAGGAAAGTCGCGAGCAGCACGACGGCATCGCCCCATGACGAACGCAGCAGCGTGGCGAATTCCTGCTTCTCCGCCATGGTCCAGGCCACCACGACCAGCACCGAGGCGAGCGCGGCCAGCGGAATGTAGCTTGCCAGCGGCGCCGCGATCAGCATGAACAGCAACAGGAACACGGCGTGCAGCATGCCTGCCAGCGGCCCGCGCGCGCCGGCGCGGATGTTGGTGGCAGTGCGCGCGATCAGGCCGGTGACGCAGATGCCGCCGAACAGCGCCGAGCCGATATTGGCGGCGCCTTGCGCCACCAGCTCGCAATTGGAGCGGTGACGGCGCCCGGTCATGCCGTCGGCCACCACCGCCGACAACAGCGATTCGATCGCGGCCAGCAGTGCGAACGAGATCGCATCCGGCAGCACGGCGGTCGCTTTCGCAACCGAGAAGGCTGGCAGCGCCGGCGAGGGCAATTCGCGCGGTATGCCGCCGAAGCGCGAGCCGATGGTTTCCACCGGCAACGACAGCACGGCACAGGCAACGGCGGCGAGCACGACCGCGATCAGGATGCCGGGCCAGGACGGCCGCCAGATCCGCAGGGCCGCGATGATGGCGATGCTGACGATAGCGACCGCGATGGCGGATGGATTGATGGTGTTGAGGCCGCCGGCGAGCGCGACCAACTTTGGAACGAACTCGCTGGGCTCTTTCCCCGCAAGCGTGATCCCCGAGAGATCGCGGAGCTGGCTTGCGAAGATGATCACGGCGATGCCGGCGGTGAAGCCGACCGTCACCGGATAGGGAATGAACTTGATGTAGGTGCCGATGCGCAGCAGGCCCGCGGCGATCAGGAACAGGCCCGCCATCAGGGTGGCGAGGATGACGCCGTCGACACCGTGGCGCTCCGCGGTCGCTGCGACCAGGACGATGAACGCGCCAGCGGGTCCGCCGATCTGGAAGCGGCTGCCACCGAGCAGCGAAGCGATGAAACCGCCGACGACTGCGGTGTAAAGGCCGCGATCCGGCGTCACGCCCGAGGCGATCGCGATCGCCATCGACAGCGGTAACGCCACGATCGCAACCGTCAGGCCCGCGAAGACGTCGGCGCGGAAGTCCGCGATGCCGTAGCCTTCACGCCAGACGGTGACGAGCTTTGGCAAATAGAGTTCGGTGAAGCTCGGTTGACGAAGCTGGTGCAGCTTGCCTGCGTGTTCGCCCGTGATGCTCATTTTAGCAAAGTGCTCCGCTGCCCACAACGCTCCGATGCATCGTGCGGCCGCGTGCTTCGGCGCGACGGTGCGTTATTTCAAACTGCTTGAGAGCATGATCATCGCGGGATCACGCTCCCACCCGACGCGGTGGCCCCGGCTCTTTCAGCCGAACGCCGCGGCCGCCGCTTTCACTGCGCGCCTGCTCGCCGATCAGTTCGACGCCGGCCCGCTCGAACGCATCGACCACCTTGATCAGGGTCTCGACCACGCCACGCACATTGCCGGTCGAAGCCTCCATCCGCTGGATGGTCGGCAACGAAACACCGGCAAGCTCGGCCAGGGTTTTCTGGTCAATGCCCAGCAGCGCGCGGGCCGCCCGCATCTGGAACGACGTGATCACCTTAGCCTCACGGATTAACGCTTATAATTGATATCTAGAACGTGTACAATGATGTAAAATACATCACAGGGAAGCGAATGCAAGCCCTCCTTCAATCCAGAATCCCACTGCGGAGATTCTCTGGATTGCTTCGCTGCGCTCGCAATGACGGGTTGATGGGCCGGATCGACCAAAAAATCCGACAGGCGGAAACAGCCTCCGCCCCACCCTCTCCCCGCATAAGGGGGCGAGGGTGGGAGAGAGATTGCGTCCCTAATACCTCACGCCGCGTGCTGATGCGCGGCGATGATCTGGTCGGCGGCGCGGCCGGTGACTTCGGCCATGTGGTCGAACGTGCGCGTGAAGCTGCCGGCGCCGGCGGTGGCCGAACGCAGCTCCACGATCAGCTCGCCGATCTCGGCTTCCGGCATCATGGCGCGGACGCAGTCCCAGCCCTCCCAACCGTCACGCGTGTCGAAGCCGAGGATCTGGCCGCGCCGCGCCGACAGGATCGCGTTGATCTTGGCGGTGGCCTCGGTCGGACAGACGATCTCGACCACGTGGATCGGCTCCAGCAGCACCGACTGGCACTGCGGCAGGCCTTCGTTCAGTCCGATCCGCGCCGCCGTGCGGAAGGCGAGATCGGAAGAGTCGACGCTGTGATAGGAGCCGTCGGTCAGCGTCACCTGCAGATCGGTGACGGGGAAACCGAGCGGACCTCGCGTCAATCCGTCGACGACGCCTTCCTCCACCGCGCCGATATAGTTGCGCGGCACGGCGCCACCAACGACCTTCTCGGCGAACTTGAAGCCCTCGCCGCGCGGCAACGGCCTGATGTCGAGCACGACGTCGCCGAACTGGCCGTGACCGCCGGACTGCTTCTTGTGGCGGCCGCGCTGGACGATCGGCTTGCGGATGGTCTCCTGATAGCCGATGGCGGGTGGATGCGACGTGATCTTGACGCCGAAGCGGTCGCGCAGCCGCTCGCCGGCGACACGCAGATGCATTTCGCCCTGCCCCCACAGCACGGTGTCGTGGGTCTGGGCGTTCATCACGATGACGAGCGAGGGATCCTCCTCGTGCAGCCGCGTCAGCGCCTGGCCGAGCTTGACGTCGTCCTTGCGATCGGTGGCCGCAACCGAGATCGCGAGCACCGGCGGCGTCGGCTCCGCAACCGCGAGCGCCGCAGGCGGGGTCTTGCCGCTCGAGACCGTGTCGCCGGTCTTGATCGAATCGAGCTTGGCGAGCGCCACCGTATCGCCGGCTTCGGCCGCGGCACGCTTGGTGTCGTAGGCGCCGCTGACGGCAAGGATGCCGGAGACGCGGCCCGCTCCTCCGGAAGCGGATTGCAGCGTGGCGCCGTCCTCGAGATGCCCGGCGAGCAGCCGCGTCAACGACAGTTTGCCGCCATGCTGCGAATGCAGCGTCTTGAACACGAAGCCGAGCGCGTCCCTGGTCTCGGCAACGCCGAGGCGTTTTGCGGTCTGCGCTATGCCCGGCGCCTCGTGACGCAGCGCCTTCATCAAACGCAGCACACCGTTCTCGCGCGCGGCAGCGCCCAGCAACACGGGGCAGATCAGCCCTTCGCGCAATTCACGGGCGAGATCGTCGAACACGGCATCACGCGGTGGCTGGATGTCTTCGAGCAACTGCTCCATCAGTGCGTCGTCGTGATCGGCGAGCTTCTCCAGCATCGAGAAGCGGGCTTCCTTCTCGCGATCGAGATCGCCGCCTTCGAGCGCGACCACCTCGGAGGCCTTGTGCTCGCGATAAATGAAGGCGCGCTCCAGCGCGAGATCGACGAAGCCCTCGATCAACTCGTCCTTCCAGATCGGGATCTGGCGCAGCACCAGCGGCACGCGCGAGGCCGGCTGTAATGTCGCGAGCGTTTCGCGGATGCGTTTGTTGGCGCGATCGATCTTGTTGAGGAACAGGAAACGCGGGATCTTCAGCTCTTCGAGTTCGCGCAGGATGATCTGGAGCTGCGGCAGCTTCTTTTCGTCGGCCTCGCAGACGACGATCGCGGCATCGACCGCAGGCAGCGCGGCACGCATATCGTGGGCAAACTCGACGGAGCCGGGACAATCGAGAAAGGTATAGCTGTCGCCCATGAAACTCGTGGTGGCGGCAGTCAGGCCGACGCTCATCTTGTGATGACGGGCCTCGGGCGTGGCGTCGCCAACTGAGGTTCCGGCATCGACGCTGCCGGCGCGCGGGATCGCGCCCGTTCGCGCCAGGATTGCTTCGAGAAGTGTGGTTTTACCGCTTTGGAAAGGGCCCACCAGCGCGATGCACCGTGGACCTCGGGGACTTCTGACGTCTTGTCCCATTCGCCGCCTCCTTGGTGTGGAGCTCGGCCCATGATTGGGTCGGCAAGCGCAGATGCTCTGCCCGTCCCCGAGATTTGGCAAGCGTCAAAAATCGCTGCGGTGCGTCGTCGATCGGATCAGGTCTTATAATGCCGTGATCGCAGGTCTGGTGTTCCACCTCTCCCCCGGAGAGATGGAAAAGAGCCTGGCTCGCAAATCCTCAACGGCCCGGGCGAAGTTCCAGGCTCTCCAGACCGGCGGCGACGTTGATGCCGACCTGGCCCTGCAGGCTGAGCGGCTGGAGCGAGATCGAATTGTTGGAGCCGCCGACCAGCACGTTGCCGCCACCGCCGACGCCGAGCGAGGCGCTGCCCTGCGCACCCGCATAATTGCCGGCGAGGTCGCCGGGGCCGAGCCGGTCGACGGGTGCGAACACGCCCCATGCCAGAGCCGTCTCCTGGGTGATGCCGATGTCGAGACCGACCTTGCGGATCGTCGCGACGTAACGATCATCGGGCAGGCCGTCGGCGCGCAGCACGCAGCCGAGATGGGTCACCGATCCCACGATGAAGCCGACGCTGGCGCCGCCGCGGCATTCGAGCACGCCGACCCGCGCCGTCCGCTGCTGCGCATTGCCGCCCACGCTGGAGACAACGAGGCTGGCGGCGGCGAGCCCGGCGAAGATGAACGAACGGCGCATGACATATCTCCGGCAATGATGGGCATGGAGGGCGCGGCAGACGCCGCGCGATGGTCTATGCCACAACCGTTCGGGTGGCGCCAGATCGCGCAAGCGTGAAAGAAAAAGGGCCCGCGACGCGCGAGCCCTTTCACGTCCGATCGTTGCTGCGCGCTTAACGCAGATTACCACAGAAGCGCTGGATGCGCTTGCAGGCGTCTTCGAGGTCCGAGGTCTTGGTCGCGTAGGAGATGCGGAAGGCCGGTCCAAGGCCGAAGGCTGAACCCTGCACCACCGCGACGCCTTCGGTCTCCAGCAGTTCGGTGACGAAGTCCTCGTCATTGGCGATCACCTTGCCCGACGGCGCGGTCTTGCCGATGGTGCCCGCGCAGGACGGATAGACGTAGAACGCGCCCTCGGGACGCGGGCATTCGATGCCCTTGGCCTGGTTGAGCATGGAGACGACGAGGTCACGCCGCTCCTTGAACACCTTGTTGTTAGCGGGGATGAAGTCCTGCGGACCGTTGAGAGCTTCCACCGCCGCCCATTGCGCAATCGAGGACGGGTTCGATGTCGACTGCGACTGGATCGTCGCCATCGCCTTGATCAGATGCGCGGGGCCGCCGGCATAGCCGATACGCCAGCCGGTCATGCAATAGGCCTTCGACACACCGTTCACGGTGAGGGTGCGGTCGTAGAGTTTCGGCTCGACCTGCGCCACGGTGGTGAAGACGAAATCGTCATAGACGAGGTGCTCGTACATGTCGTCGGTCATCACCCAAACATGCGGGTGCTTGACCAGCACGTCGGTGAGCGCCTTCAGCTCGGCCCTGGTGTAGGCCGCGCCGGTCGGGTTCGACGGCGAGCACAGGATGACCCATTTGGTCTTCGGCGTGATCGCGCCTTCGAGCGCATCGGGCTGAAGCTTGAAGCCGGTCGCGGCGGTGCAGACCACCGGCACCGGCTCGCCGCCGGCGAGCGCCACCATCTCAGGGTAGCTGACCCAGTACGGCGCGGGAATGATCACCTCGTCGCCCGGATTGATGGTCGCCATCAGCGCATTGTACAGCACCTGCTTGCCGCCGGTACCGACGATGATCTGGTTCGGCTTGTAGGTGACGCCGTTCTCGCGCTGAAACTTCGCGATGATGGCTTCCTTCAATTCGGGAATGCCGTCGACTGCGGTGTACTTGGTCTTGCCGGCTTCGATGGCGTGGATCGCCGCCAGCTTGATGTTGGCGGGCGTGTCGAAGTCGGGCTCGCCGGCGCCGAGGCCGATGACGTTGCGGCCCGCCGCTTTCAGCGCACGTGCTTTATCCGTGACCGCGATGGTCGCGGACGGCTTCACACGGTCGAGCGCAGCGGCAAGGAAGGACATCGTCATCTCCTGACAAGCGTCGTGAACCCATGGGTCGTCACGACTCTGATTGTGGGAATGTAGACACCCTAAAACGTGTGCCGCTGCACCGCAAGAAACTTCGGCCCGATCCCGGAAAAACTTGGGCATCCGGAGCGGTTCAAGCAGCGATTTCCGGCAATTTTCCGCAACTTTGCCGCGGGAATCGCTCATATCTCGGAAGGCTTGTCCTCGGAGCAATTTTTTGCGCGATGCGCGCCCTGAATTCGATCGCCGCCATGCCATTGGCTTGTCTGGTCATGGCGAGCTGAGACACATATCGTCCAACCGCACACGATCACGCGACGCGATGAGTCGTGTGTTGACGCAAGCGTGAACTGTGCTGCATGGCCGCATGGAAATGATTTTCCGTCGCATTGCAGTGCGGTAGGGTTTTCGAGTTTTTCTATTGGCCGGCCCTTGCGGCGGATTCGCATCGGCATCATTGTTTAGCCGCGGCGCGTGGGCAGGACGCATCGCACCTTCCCATCCTTCGGAAATCGTCCCCAGAATGTACAAGCTCTATTCGATGCAGCGCTCGGGCAACAGCTACAAGGTCCGCCTTGCGCTGGCGCTCTTGAACGTGCCCTACGAAGCGATCGAGGTGGACATTCTGCGCGGCGAGAGCCGCACGCCGGACTTTCTGACCAAGAACCCGTCGGGACAGGTGCCACTGCTCGAAGTCGGCGACGACCGCTTTCTCGCCGAGTCCAATGCGATCCTCTGGTACGTCGCCGTCGGTACGCCGCTCGCACCGGAGAACCGCATCGACCGCGCCGAGGCGCTGCAATGGATGTTCTTCGAGCAGCACGCACTCGAGCCGAATATCGGCGCAGCCTATTTCTGGCTGTCGCTGGTCAAGGGGGGCCGCGACCTGCAGACCCATTCGCTGGAGGACTGGATGGAGCGCGGTTACGGCGCGCTCCAGGTGATGGAGAACCACCTCAAGACCAACGCCTATTTCGCCGCGCGGCAACTGACCGTCGCCGACATCGCGCTGTACGGCTACACCCACCTCGCCGACCGCTGCGACTTCGACCTCCAGGCCTTCCCGGCGATCCGCGACTGGCTGAGGCGGGTGGAGGCTGCGCCGGGCTTCGTACCGATGGACTGGCGGCCGGCCGACGTCAGCGACCCCGCCAGCATTGCCGCCGGCGCCTGAACGCAGCACGCGCCCTTGGGAATAGCGGGTACAAAGGTAACATCTGCCGCAATCCCGCCATTTTCAGGGCGCTAGCCGCCGCAATATTGCCGGTTGAAACTGGGAAATTCAGCAAGTCGCGGGTGATTCGCTCGCGCGTTGAAGGATTTAGACCATGATACGGGCGTCCGGCACGGCAGGCTTTCAGGGCCAACCCGCACCCGTCGCATCCTCCCGGTTAATTCATGCGGTCGCTGCCTCGCTGGCGGTTGCCGCGCTCTCGCTGTGCCTGATCGTCGCCCTGACGGTGCTCTCGACCAAGGCGACCATGGCGATGGGCCTGCCGGTCTGATTTCCGTTTCATCCTGGTTGAGCCTTCAAGGCGCCGAGCGACCCGCACTGACCGGCATCGTAACGGGACGTCGATGAAGTCACCTGTGGTAGTCGTTGCAATCGCGCTGACTGCGGCCATCCTGGTCGCGGCGTCGCTGCTGATCGTCGTCGGCACCCGCAAGGGCCCGGGGACGTCGACGCTGAATGTGCCCGCGCTGCAGCAGCCCCTCAAGCCCGCGCATCTGGTCTAAAATCATCTGAAAGCCTTAGGCTTGTGCGCAAGCGAGGCTTAGGCACGCCGCGCGAAAACGCATCGCATCGGCGGAACGTTCAGCCAGTGTTGCCGCCTTAGCTCGTTCAAGGAGGAGCGAGACTGGTCGATGCGAGTCCGATGGCGTGCGATCTCCGGTCCAGTGCTGACGGCAGCAACCCTGCTGCTGGCGACGGTGTTCGATCGCTTTATCCCCACGGCCTCGCCCGCGCCGCTGCTGGTCTGCATCGTGGCGCTCGCCGGCGCATTGTCGGGTCTCGCCTCCGCCGTCACCAGTGCGGCCATCGCGGTGATCGGCGCCGCGCTGCTCATCCTCGGCCGTCACGGCGTTTCCGGCTCGACCACCGCCGATCTGGCCCCGCTCGGCCTCATGGCGATCGCGGCTGCCGCCACGGCCGGCATCACCGGCCTGATGCGCGAGCGGCTACTCGGCACGTTCGCGGCCGAGCGCCGGAGCCACGCCACGGCGGCACGGCTGTCGGCCGCGCTCGACCAGGTCGATATCGGCATCGTGCTGCTCGATGCCGAGACGCGGGCCGAGTTCATCAACCGCGCGTTCCGTGACTATTTCGCGGTGCCGGATGAGATCGCCGACGGCAAGCCGCCCTTCATCGCGCTGATGTATCACGGCCGCGACACTGGCGCGTTCGAACTGCCCGAGGACGAACTCGGCACCTTCATCGCACAGCGCATGGAGATGGTGCGGATCGGCGACGCCACGCCGATCAACATCGCCTTGCGCGCCGGCGAGGTGCTGCGCTTCGTCTGCACGGCACTGCCCGACGGCGGGCGCATGCTCAGCTACACACCGGTGACCGATCTCGTACGCCACACCGACGCGCCTTCACGCGCCGACTACTACCGCTCGCTGCGCGATCCCGCCGGCCGCAGGCTGATCCGGTATCTGCGCGTCGCGGAGTGATGCGACCAGCGATTGATCAGCACGCCCGTCTTCACGTATGAAGGACATCACATCGATCGCAGAAAATCCACATGTCGCTCACCATTCGCGCCGTCACCAGGCAGGACTATGATCAATGGCTGCCGCTGTGGGACGGCTACAACGCCTTCTACGGCCGCTCCGGCCCGACCGCGCTGGCGGGCGAGATCACCGCGGCGACGTGGCAGCGTTTCTTCGATGCCTACGAGCCGGTGCATGGGCTGGTCGCCGAGAGCGACGGCAAGCTGCTCGGCATGACGAACTACCTATTTCATCGCAGCACCACGGCGATCGAGCCGTCATGCTATCTCCAGGACCTGTTCACCTCCGAGGAAGCGCGCGGCAAGGGCGTCGGCGCGGCGTTGATCCACGGCGTGTATGAGCGGGCGAAACTGGCGGGATCGCCACGCGTCTATTGGCAGACGCACGAGACAAATGTCACGGCGCAGCGCCTGTACGACAAGGTCGCGGAGCGCTCCGGCTTCATCGTCTATCGCAAGCTGTTCTGACCCCGGCGCGCATCTGTGGATAAGTCCGCCTGTCACCCTCGCGTAACATAGCGGGACTACGCTGCACCTGCGTCTGATCAGGCCCCCCGTCACCGATCAAGCGCCCCAAGCGGTCCCCGTCAGTCGCCGCGTCTGACAGGGGCCGCATTTTTTTGTCCGCCCTGCCGGCATGGCAGCAGCGCGGCGCGCGCCTTGCTGCTGCGGCGCACGATGGTCACAATGGGTGGCTGCTCTCTCTGACAGGATCCACCATGGAAATTCGCAATCTCGGCGCTTCCGGCCTTCGTGTGTCCGCGGTCGGGCTCGGCTGCAACAATTTCGGCCAGCGCACGGATCTGGAGACCTCGCGCAAAGTGATCCATCGCGCGCTCGATCTCGGCATCACGCTGTTCGACACCGCCGACATCTATTCGAACATGGGCGGCTCGGAAACCGTGCTCGGCGCAGTGCTGGGCGAGCGCCGCAAGGACATCGTGCTGGCAACGAAATATTCCAAGCCGATGGCCGAGGACGGCACCAAGCAGGGCGCCTCGCGCCGCTATATCATGAACGCCGTGGAAGCGAGCCTGAAGCGGCTGAAGACGGATTACATCGATCTCTACCAGCAGCACGACTATGACCCGCTGACGCCGATCGAGGAGAGCCTGCGCGCGCTCGACGATCTCGTCCGCCAGGGCAAGGTGCGCTACATCGGCAATTCGAACTTTCCGGCCTGGCGCGTCGCTGAAGCCGAGTACGTCGCACGCGCGATGAATGTCAGCCGCTTCGTCTCCTGCCAGGACGAATACTCGCTGGTCGTGCGCGACATCGAGAAGGACCTGCTGCCGGCAGCAACGGAGTACAAGCTCGGCCTGTTGCCATTCTTCCCGCTTGCCAGCGGACTTCTGACCGGCAAGTACCGCAAGGGCGAGGCCGCGCCCGGCGACACCCGCTTCGGCAAGGTGGAACGGCTGCGCGAGCGCTACGTCACGCCTCGCAACGAGGACATCGTCGAGAAGCTCCAGGCCTTCGCCAAGGCCCGCGGCCACAGCTTGCTCGAGCTCGCCTTCTCCTGGCTCGCCGCCCGCCCGCAGGTGTCGAGCGTGATCGCCGGCGCCACCCGCGTCGAGCAGATCGAGCAGAACGTCAAGGCGATCGTCTGGAAGCTCACTGCCGAGGAGATGGCGGAGATCGACAAGATCACCCTGGGCTGACCTTCTAGGCGCGGCGCTACTTCGCCACGGTCTGGATCACCTCGAAGCCTTCGAACTGGGGATGGCCGAGATAGGCCGGCTTGGTGTCACCGGCCCGCGCATGCGCCGCGCGGAACGCATCGGATTTGGTCCACGCCTCGAAGGCGGCATGGTTCGACCAGATGGTGTGCGAAGCGTAGAGCGTATGGTCCTCGAGCTCTGGCCCTTTTAGCAAGTGGAATTCGACGAAGCCCGGCACCTTGTCCAAATGCGTGTCACGCGAGAGCCAGACCTGCTCGAAGGCGGACTCGGAGCCCTTGGCGACACGGAAGCGGTTCATGGCGATGTACATGGGTGGTCTCCTGATGCTCGGCTCATCATGTCGTCATTCCGGGACGCGCCGCAAGGCGCGCGCCCGCAATGACGGTTAGGCAACCAATCCCTTCATCGGCCTTGCGCTCGCGCTGTCCGGGAACACCGTCTCGGCCAGCACGCGATCGGACAGGCCGAACTGGTCCTGCAGCACGCCCTTGACGACGCAGCGGAGATCGGTGGTCGGCTTGAGGTCGCGCCCCTCGTAGAGATTGGCGAGCTTGAGGCCTGGCCAGTCGGAGATGACGCGGCCGCCTTTCACGGCGCCGCCGGCGAGCAGCGCGATCGTGCCGGTGCCGTGATCGGTGCCGTCGGTGCCGTTGATGCGTGCGGTACGGCCGAATTCGGTGGCGACGACGACGACGGTGTCGCGCCAGCGCTCCCCCAAGCCGCTTTCGAATTCGGCGAGCGCGCCGTCGAGCCCGCCGAGCAGAAAGGCGAGACGACCGACCGGGCCGCCCTCGTTGGCATGCGTGTCCCAGCCGTCGAAGGCAAGCGCGGCGATGCGCGGGCCGTCATCCGCCGCCATCAACTTGGCCGCGCCACGCGCGACCTGGCGCATCTGCGCCACCGCATTGCCGGGCTTCGGCTTCATGTCGGCGCCGCTCGCGGCCTTGTCGAGCTGGAGGCCTTGCGACAGGGCCATCGCCAGCGCGGGATCGCGATGACGGTAGAGATCGACGAGGCGCATCGCGGTGTCGTCGTCGGCCTGCGGCAGCGCCACCGGCGCCCAGCCGACGGTCGGTGCGTTGCCACGCAACACCAACGGCGTGGTGGGCCCAACCGCAAGCGCGCTCGATACACGCTCGCCGCGCGGCAGCGCTTCCAGCGCGCGATTGAGCCAGCCGGACTGCACGCGGCCCGGCCCGGCATAGCCGCTTTCGAGCACGTCCTGGCCGTCGAAATGCGAGCGGTCGCGATAGGGCGTCGCCACCGCGTGGATCACCGCGGCGTGCTTGTCGCGATACATGCGCGCGAACTCCGGCATCGCCGGATGCAGCGCAAAGAACGAATCCAGCATGATCGCGGGATGCGCTCCATCCGCTGCAAGCGCGATCGAGCCGTGCAGGCCTGCATAATCGGGATCGCCGATCGGCGCGACGGTCGAGAGACCGTCGAGCGCGCCGCGCAGGATCACCACGACCAGCCGGGGATCGCGGCCATCAGCGGCACGTGCGAATTTCGGCAAGTAAGCCCAGGCTGCAAACGACGCGCCGCCGAGCAGTAGCCTACGACGCGAGGTGAGGAGGCGGTTCTCGACGTAGTCGACCATCATCATCTCCTTTGCATTTCCGGCGACATCAAGAGCAGCGCCAGGGCCTGCTGGCGCGATTCCGCGCGCTCGATGGTTTTACGCGTCTCGATGGAGGCCGCGTCGGCTGCAGCAAATTCCAGCAGATCCAGCGGATCGATGTTGGGCCCGAGCCGTGCACCCATTTGCGCGGCGATATCGAGCCTGAGTTTCATGCCCTCGGGCGCAGCCCACGCCGCGGTGGTATCGGGGAAACCATTGGGGCCGGCGGGCGACCACAGCGGCTGCCCCAGCAGGTTCAGATTGTTCAGATAGGCGCCGGGATCCTCCGGGACGCGGGCGAGCAGCCGGCCGCTCGCGACCAGGAAATCGTAAGGCGAGCGCATCTTGGTCAGCGGCGCCTTCCAGGCCTCGTCGGAATCGACCAGTGCCGTCGCAAGCGCCTTGAGGTCGCCGTCGGTCTTGACGAAGACATCGCGCAACCGCGCGACCAATGCCGGAGGCGGCTCGTCGGCGACGAAATGACGGACGAATTTGGTGGCGATGAAGTTCGCGGTTGACGGATGGCGCGCGATATCGGCGAGCGCGGCTTCGCCCTGCGCAAGGCCTGTCGCCTCGTAGGTCTTGCCGAGCAGCATCTGCGCGCCGGGCTGGTGCGCATTGGCGTTGAACACGAAGGAGCCGGGTGCGCCGAGCTGCCCCTGCCGTCCGGCAAAGGTCCAGCCGGTGATGATGCGTGCGAGCGCGGTGACGTCCTCCTGCGAATAGCCACCGCCGACGCCGAGCGTATGCAGCTCCATGATCTCGCGCGCGAGATTTTCGTTGAGCCCGCGCTTGCGATTCTGGCCCGCGCGCGAATCCGGCCCGAGCGATTGCTGGTTGTCGAGGAAGAACAGCATCGCCGGATGCTGCTCGACCGCCTTCAGCATGTCGGCGAAGCGTCCGAGCACATGCGGCCTGATTGCCTCGCGCTCGAACGCGCCGGCCCAGATCCGCGCCAGCTCGCCCTTGGTCGCGGAAATGCAGAAATGGTTGGACCAGAACGCGACGAGACGCTCGGTGAAGCCGCAGGTGGCCAGTGTCGCGCGCTGCAGGCGCGCCAGTGCCTCGGCGCGGAAGGTCTTCTGAATCACGTTGAGCGGTTGCGGAGCCGGCTTTGCCGAAGGCGGTGCGACCGCACTGGGCTGTATCGCGTCCGGCTTTGCGACACTGTCCGCCGGCTTTGTCTCGGCCATCTGGCCGGCGACCTCCGTTGCTGCCGCATTCAGCGAGAGATTGCGGCGGAGCCCTGGCTTCTGATCCGTGGGCGCAGGCGACGGCGTCTCGGCGGGCGCGGCCGCCTTGGCCGTTTCGCGCGCCTGCCTGACTTGATCCTGATAGGCGAAGACTGCCTGCCCAAGTTGCTGTGTCGATTGCAGACCGGGCGCCTCCAGCAACACCCCGCTTGCGCGGACGAGCTCCGCCTTCACAAAGCCGCGTGGATCTGAGGCGGCATTGATGAGATCGCCGGAGGCGCCGCCGCGGGCGCCGAGGCCAAAACGGTTGAGCGCGACGAGCGCGGCTTGCGAATCGCGGGCCATCAATTTGTCCTTCGCGTGCCGAGAGCCGCTTTCGGAGTCCGCATGCGACGCCTAATATACAGCAGCGACCGATGAACCCGACATGAAAATCACGGCGAAGCTTCGACGGAAATCATGACAAATTCGAAAGATTTCTCAGCCCCGGAACCGCGCCGCCTCGCCTGCGCGCGCTGCGGCACCGAGTTCGGCTGCGATCTCTCGGGCACCTGCTGGTGCGCGGAGGAGACAGCGAAGCTGCCGATACCGGTCGAGAGCGAAGACTGCCTGTGCCGGGAGTGT
Organism: Bradyrhizobium sp. SZCCT0148; assembly: GCF_018129985.1. GTDB lineage: Bacteria > Pseudomonadota > Alphaproteobacteria > Rhizobiales > Xanthobacteraceae > Bradyrhizobium > Bradyrhizobium japonicum_H. Next base: position 619,833 of record NZ_JAFCKT010000003.1, on the reverse strand, counting down.
TTGAGGAAAGCGGCGGAGGAAGCCCATAGCCCGGATGGAGCACGCGCGTAATCGGGGGATCGTTCCGTCGACGGCGGCCCCGGATTTCGCCGCGCTCATCCAGGCTACGAAACTAGACTGGATGCCCCGGCGATTTCCGCGCAATGCCGTCGAACGCGTCGAGCAGTTTTTCGCGCCAGGCATAAACCGGATCATCCGGCTCGAGCAGCTTGAACGGGCTGACCACGCGCGCCCATTGAAAGCCTCCGAACACGATATAGTCGGCATAGTTCGGCGTAGCGCCGCCGATGAAGGGCTGCTTCTTGACGGTCTGTCGCATCACCTCCAGCGATTTGCGGAACGCGACCACGCCGGTGTCGCGGCTCGCCATGACCTGTTCCAGGCTGTTGCCGCCGAAGCGCGCCTCGCGCGACTGGCGGAAATAGGCGGCATCGACTTCGGCGAGATTGTTCGGGATGTCGGCCACGATCAGCGGAAAGATGCCGCCGACGATCGCGATGTCGCCCCAGGCGTTGAGCATGCGCGCCATGGCACGGCCGCCTTCGCCGCCGAAGAGCGACGGACGGTCCGGGAAATTGTCTTCGAGGTAATTTGCGATCGTCCAGGAATCGACGACGGGCTTGTCGTGATGCAAGAGCACCGGCACCTTCTCCGAGCCGTGCGGCGCGATCGCGCTCTTTTCGGTGAAGCGCCAGGGCAGCGATTGCGCGGACAGGCCTTTATGCGCCAGCGCCATCCGCGTGCGCCAGCAATACGGGCTAAACGGGCGCGCGGGATCGATGCCGACGAGTTCGTAGAGCTTGAGTGACATGGTGGTCTTCCGTCATCGCGAGCGCGAGCGAAGCAATCCAGACTGCCGCCGCGAAAGACATTCTGGATTGCTTCGCTCGCGCTCGCAATGACGATGTGATGAGGCATCACCGCCCGTACGTGCGCAGCAACCTCTCGCCGTCTTCCGTCACCGCGATGACCAGCCCGAGACCTGGCAGGGTCTCGCGCGAGACGAGCCCGCGATCCGCGGCATCTTCCCAGATGGTCAGGCGCGGGCAGGAGGTCTTCCAGGTCGCGATCACCTCGGCATAGGCGCGCGGCTCGCGTGCGATCCATTCGACGAAGTCCAGCACCAGCGGATCGGCTATCTCGCTCATTGCAAACCTCCCTTTTCGAAGGCGGCCAGCACCGGTGTGCGAACCATCAACCAGCCGCCATAGGCGATGTAGTAACAGGCAATGGTGGTGATCAACTTGTTGGACCAGGCGATGAATTGCTGGTCGGTCATGGCTTCCAGGATGCGCCGCGCCAGCGTGGTGCCGAGCATCGAGGCGGCGATCGCGACGCCAGCGAGCATGGGATCGAGGCTCGCAGCCTGGTCGATGATGCCGCCGAAATAGATCAGCTTGGTGAAATGGCTGACGAGCTGGCACATCGCTTTCGTCGCCACCTTCTCGCGCCGGCCGAAATCGCCGCCGAGGAAGAAGGTATCGAGCAACGGCCCCGACACGCCGGTCATCAGCATCAAGCCCATGCAGATCATGCCGTAGACGGTGCCCTGCCAGAGGCTGTCGGGATTAGGCTTGATGCTCGCGGGCAACAGCCGTGCCATGAATGGGGTGATGCCGAGCAGCAGCAGCGCCATCGGCTTGTCAGGTACGTAGCGGGTGAGCGACCAAGCCGCGAGCGCGACGGCAGCGCCGACCATGTAGTTCGCGACCGGCCGCCAGCGGATATGCGCACGCCAGAGAAACGCGCGCCAGCCGTTCGAGGCCATCTGCGTGATCGCATGCAGCACCATTGCGGTCGGCAGCGGCATCAGCGCCAGCAGCACGCCGATCAGGATCAGCCCGCCCGCCATGCCGAACAGCCCCGACAGGAACGCGGTGGCCACCATCAGCAATCCGAGGGCCGCGATCATGATGGGCGTCACGAAGATTCCTCTCGGCAGGCATGGGGGTGCAGGCTGTCTCAACTCCTCGCCCCGCTTTTCCAAGGCGGAGAGGCGGAAGCGCTACCCGGAAAAAATCAGTCTGAAACGACGCTGCAAAATCTGCCCTGCTTGCTCCACCTTCGCAAACTGAGTTATCTTGGCCTGGCCTCAGCTTTCCTGAGGGTCCTGGACAAGGTCTTGCATTTGCGGCGCCTGTTGTTTCTCAACGGCATCAAGGCATTCGAAGCGGCGGCGCGGACCGGCAGCTTTGCGGCGGCCGGGCTCGAGCTGAGCGTTTCGGCGGCCGCAGTCAGCCGCATGGTGCATCTGCTGGAAGAGCGGCTCGGCGTCGCGCTGTTCGAGCGCAAGGCCAACAAGCTGGTGCTGACGCAGGCCGGCCGTGCCTATCAGAGCGGGCTGACGCCGATCTTCGATGCGCTGGCCAGCCTCACCGCGCAGGTGACCGCCCCGGCAAGCGTGCGCGTGCTCACCATCGGCGTCGGCCACACCTTTGCGATGCGCTGGCTGATCCCCCGCCTGTCGGAGTTTCGCAGCGAGGAGCCGGACATCGAGGTGCGCTTCACCACCGGCGGCGCATCCGTGCCATTCGGCGAGGACTGGAGCTGCGGCATCAAGCTCGGCACCGGTGACTGGCCCGGGCTGGTCGCCGAGCCGCTGTTCGCCGGCGATCTCACCCCGGTCTGCGTGCCCCGCCTCGCGAGCGGCCTGAAGCGCCCGACCGATCTCAAGGGCCCGAGCCTGATCCGGGTCGAACATTCACCCGAGGACTGGCCGATCTGGCTGAAGGCCGCAAACCTCCCTCGCATCAATCCGCGCGGGCCCGAGTTCCAGTTCTACGGCCAGGCGCTGCAGGCCGCTGCCGACGGGCTCGGCATCGCCATGGGCATCCGCCCCTATATCGACGACGACCTTGCCGCCGGCCGGCTGGTCGCCCCGTTCGACCTCTCGGTGCCCAAGGGCATGCGCTGGTATCTGGTCTATCGCAGTTTCCAGACCGAGCAGCGCGACTTCGCCGCGTTCCGCCGCTGGATCATGCGCGCGGCCTCGGAACCCGCAGCCCGCCCCGTCAAGCGGACGGGCCGTGTCACCGGGCGAAACTGACGCGGAACGGCAAAAAAGCCCGCCCCCTGTGAACGGCTTCACATTCCGCCATCCGCAAATGTGGTCTCCTGACCCTCCGAAAAGAAAGTGGGACCGACAAGAAATGACGACGCTCTACGACGGTTTTGACATTGAATCCTTCGAGGCGGGCAAAGGCCTCTGGCACGCCCGCATCCGCCGCGCCGACCTCAGCCCCGTTGCCATCGACGGCGTGCTGTTTCCGGCCATGGAAGTCGGTTTCGCCTGGCCCGATCCGAGCGCCGCGATCGCCGACGCCAAGCACCACATCGACCGCTTCCGGCGCCGGGCCGACAGCGACGACGAATAAGCAGGCCGGACGGCAAGCAACCAGACAACACGGCGAATAGGGGGGAACCGGGTCATGTCAGTCATCGAAATCGAAGACACGTCGCGACCGAGGATCTACAGCCGCGATGTGTTGTCGAAATGCCCGGAATGCAGCGGCGATCTCGAGGTGCTCCGTGTGATCGGCGGCCGCGCCGGATGCGAGTATTGGGCGATGCGCTGCGAGGAGTGCGGCGGTATCCACCTCGACATCCTCGAGCCGTATCTGGCGAGCGGGGACGACAAGGGTCCGCTGCCGGCGGCGTGAGCCCTGCTCTGCTGCCAACCTGCTGTCAGCAGGCTGCATGGCGGCGGTCATTCGCCCTTTTCTGAGGAGCGGACTCGTCCCATATTCGCCCCATGGCGAAGAAACCTGCTCCCCCGAAATCCCCCAAATCCAAGGCCCCGAACTCGAAGGCACATCGGCCCGATGTGCAGCCGATTGGGCCGGCGCTGGCTGAACTTCTGAATCCCGCGATCAATCGCGGCGACGCCGGGCTTGGATCGGGCACCGGGCTGCAGCCGCCGCCGGACAATTCGCGCGACCGCCGCTCGGGCGGCGAGGCTGCGGCCCATCGCGCGCGGGCCTCGACGCCCAAAGACCTGCAAAAGCAGTTTCCGCATGATAATGCGCGGCCGATACCGCTGCGGTCCAACCCGCAGCCGCCGGGCTCCCGCGACACCGGGAGCGGTGGCTTCGACGAGACGCCGCAGGCCAATTACGGCACCGCGGCCACGATCCCGACGCTCGATCCGGAACTGGCGCGGCAGCTCGGCCTGCCCACCGAGGAGGACGATGCCGAAGCGCTGGCGCGTCCACCGCGCAGCAAGCTGGAGGCGCTCGGCGTCAAGGCGACCGCCGACGCGCTGGAGTCGCTCATCCGCGAGGGCCGGCCGGAGTTCCGCAAGAACGACGGCTCTACCAAGGTGTGGACCCCGCACCGGCCGCCGCGGCCGGAAAAGTCCGAAGGCGGCGTGCGCTTCGAAATCAAGTCGCCCTATGAGCCGCGCGGCGATCAGCCGACCGCGATCAAGGAGCTCGTCGAAGGCATCCAGCGCAACGACCGATCGCAGGTGCTGCTCGGTGTCACCGGCTCCGGCAAGACCTACACCATGGCCAAGGTGATCGAGGCGACGCAGCGCCCCGCCATCATCCTGGCGCCGAACAAGACGCTGGCCGCCCAGCTCTATGGCGAGTTCAAGAGCTTCTTCCCGGACAACGCGGTCGAATATTTCGTCTCGTATTACGACTACTACCAGCCGGAAGCCTACGTCCCGCGCACGGACACCTACATCGAAAAGGACTCCTCCATCAACGAGCAGATCGACCGCATGCGCCACTCGGCGACGCGCGCGCTGCTCGAACGCGACGACGTCATCATCGTCGCTTCGGTGTCGTGCATCTACGGTATCGGCTCGGTCGAGACCTACACCGCGATGACCTTCGCGTTGAAGAAGGGCGAGCGCATCGACCAGCGCCAGCTGATCGCCGACCTCGTCGCGCTGCAGTACAAGCGCACCCAGCACGATTTCACCCGCGGCACGTTTCGCGTGCGCGGCGACGTCATCGACATCTTCCCGGCGCACTATGAGGACCGGGCCTGGCGCGTGAACCTGTTCGGCGACACCATCGAGACCATCGAGGAGTTCGACCCGCTCACCGGCCACAAGCAGGACGAGCTCGAATTCATCAAGATGTACGCCAACTCGCATTATGTAACGCCGCGCCCGACGCTGGTGCAGGCGATCAAGTCGATCAAGGCCGAACTGAAGCAGCGGCTCGACCAGTTGCACAACCAGGGGCGCCTGCTCGAAGCGCAGCGGCTGGAGCAGCGCACCACATTCGACCTCGAGATGATGGAGGCGACGGGCAGCTGCGCCGGCATCGAGAACTATTCGCGCTATCTCACCGGGCGCCTGCCCGGCGAGCCGCCGCCGACGCTGTTCGAATACGTCCCCGACAACGCGCTGGTGTTCGCCGACGAGAGCCACGTCACTGTGCCTCAGATCGGCGGCATGTTCCGCGGCGACTTCCGCCGCAAGGCGACGCTGGCCGAATACGGTTTCCGCCTGCCCTCGTGCATGGACAACCGTCCGCTCCGCTTCGAGGAATGGGACATGATGCGGCCGCAGACGGTCGCGGTGTCGGCGACGCCCGGCGGCTGGGAACTGAACGAGAGCGGCGGCGTGTTCGTCGAGCAGGTCATTCGCCCGACCGGCCTGATCGATCCGCCCGTCGACATCCGCCCTGCCCGCACCCAGGTCGACGATCTCGTCGGCGAGGTGCGCGCCACCGCGCAGGCCGGCTACCGCTCGCTGATCACGGTGCTGACCAAGCGCATGGCCGAGGATCTCACCGAATATCTGCATGAGCAGGGCATCCGCGTCCGCTACATGCACAGCGACATCGACACCATCGAGCGCATCGAGATCATCCGGGACTTGCGCCTGGGCGCGTTCGACGCGCTGGTCGGCATCAACCTGTTGCGCGAAGGCCTCGACATCCCCGAATGCGCGCTGGTCGCGATCCTCGACGCCGACAAGGAAGGTTTTCTACGCAGCGAAACATCCTTGATCCAGACCATCGGCCGCGCCGCGCGCAACGTCGACGGCAAGGTGATCCTCTATGCCGACCAGATGACGGGCTCGATGGAGCGCGCCATCGCCGAAACCAACCGCCGCCGCGAAAAGCAGGTCGAGTACAACACCGCCAACGGCATCACGCCGGAGAGCGTGAAGAAGCAGATCGGCGACATCCTCAACTCCGTGTACGAGCGCGACCACGTGCTGATCGAGGTCGGCGGCCACGACATGACCGACGACGTCATCTCGATCGGCCACAATTTCGAAGCCGTGCTCGGCGATCTCGAAACCCGCATGCGCGAAGCCGCCGCCGACCTGAACTTCGAGGAAGCCGCCCGCCTGCGCGACGAGGTCAAGCGCCTGCGCGCCACCGAGCTCGCCGTGGTCGACGACCCCACCGCCAAGCAGCGCGTTGTGCAGGGCAAAGCCGGCGCCTATGCCGGCAGCAAGAAGTACGGCGATGCGGCCAACCTGCCCGTCAGCGCGATGAAGAAGAAAACGGTGAGCTCCGCCCTGAAAGCCAGCGGCGGCGGCAGCGGCTCGAAGGTGCACAAACCGCATCTCGACGAGATGCACGGGCCGGAGTCACTGCCCTATCGCGAGAAGCAGACGCTGCCGGCAAAACCTTTCGGCAGCACGAGCCGGATCATCCAGCCGACGGATTCAAGGCAGTCGGGGCCGGAGTTCGGCCCGGCGCCGAAATCGACGGGCGGAATGCCGGGGCGACGCGGCGGGTGGAAAAAGAGGTAGGTTGCGCGGTATCAACCGTGCCATTCGTGGCTATGGATTCTCAGATGCGCAATTGCGCATCATAGCTCTCCGCGTTGCGGCGCTCCGGAACGAGAGGTCGCCCTCACCCCACACTCACTGCCAGCAGCGACAGCAGAAGCACCGAGGCCACGAGCTGCACCGACGTTGCGGGCCTGACGCGCCAGCGGGCGATCTTCTCGGAGAAGGACAGGCTCGCGTCGAAGAAATTCTTCTCGTAGCCGTTCTTCAATTTCGGGAATCTTGTTCCAAGCCAGATGACGAGGCCGCTGTAGAGCAGCGTCGCCATGACAACGGTGAGCGCGCGATGGCCGCCGCGATCATCGCCAAGCAGCTTCGCTATCAGCGATGCTGCCGCGAAGATCGGGAAGCCCTGCAGAGTCGCGGTCAGCGCAAAGCCTTCGAGCCAGTTGAGCGGGCCAAATTTCGGCGCGGTGATCGAGGTCATGATGCCCTCACCCCACGCTCGCCGTCACCACGGCCATCACCGACAGCAGCAGCACGATGGTCACGAGTTGGAGAGAGGCGACCGGCTGCGTGCGCCACGCGGTGATCTTGTCGGACAGCGACAGGTGGGCCTCGAAGAATTTCGGCTCGTAGACGGTCTTGAAGAAGCCCGGGAAGCTCGGGCCGAAGGTCACGGCCAGCATCGCGTGGGCGAGCGAGGCGATGGCGACGAAGATGGCCACGCCGGGGTCGCCGGACAGGTCGTGGTTGCCAGCGAGCTTGAGCAGGAACGCGGCGGCGGCGAAGGTCGGGAAGCTCTGCAGTGTCGCGGTCAGCGCGAGGCCTTCGAGCGCGTTGTGCAGGCGGGACTTTCTGGCGGTGGCAATGGCGGCCATGGCACGTCTCGCTGATGACATGGGGATGACGATACGCGCGGAGGGCCGGGCGTGATGTGAGATGGGTCACGCGCCTTTTGGGCTCCGGAACGGGAGCGAAATGGATCCCGGGGGTCGCGCCAGATGGCGCGCCCCGGAAAGACAGAGAATTACAGCTTCCCCTGCCCGTTCACCTGGCTTTGCTGCTGGCGCTGCTTGTCCTGTTCCTTGGCGTGGTGGCGGCCGTAGAGGCAGCCGGCGGCGGCGCCCAGCACGCCGTGATGGCCGGCATAATGGCCGGCGACGCCGCCGACGATGGCGCCCTTGATGCAGCCCTTGGCGTTGGCGGCGGAATTTGCGCCGAGCATGAGCAGCGCGGCGGTGACGGCGAGAAGCGGCGATTTCATGGGTCGATGTCTCCGAATGCGGCGGTTGGACGCTCAACGAGCGGGGGAGGGTCCGGGTTCCCCATCCGGACGAGGCGCGCCCGCCGATAGGCCCGCGGTTGTGCATGGTACAGGGTTGCGCAACCCGCAAATTGCACCCCATGAACGCGGCATGGCGCCGCCGCGTCAAACTCGGCAAGCCACCTGTGTTTTTGCGGATTGATGGACCCGCGACGCCCAAGGTAGCGTTTACATTCCACGTTCAACGAGGGCGGGAGCGGCATGACGGTCGAAATGCTGAACAAGCAGCGCGTGCTGCATCTGCTCGACGCCTTTGCGCGGGGCGATCTCGAGGCGGCGCTGGCGTGCTGTACCGAGGACGTCGACTTCCTCACCCATGCGCCGATCGACGTGCTGCCGCACATGGTGCCGCGCCACGGCAAGCAACAGCTGCGCGAGCTCTGGCAGACGATCTGGTCGCGCTATTCCGAGGTCCGCTACAAGGCGCGGCACATCGTTGCCGAGGCCGACCAGGTCGCGACCTACATGCACACCTACTTCAAGAAACGAAGCAACGACCGCATAGTGCAGTTCGACATGGCCGTGTTCTACACTTTCCGCGGCGGACTGGTGGCGGAGATCCGCGAGATCATCGATTCCTACGATCTGGTGCAGCAGGTGCTGGAGCGCGAGATCGGGCCTTTGATCGAGGGGCGGCAGCCGGATTAAGCCTTCCCCCGCCCTGGAACCCGGGCGCAAGGCGACCCACACCTGGAAATACGGGGTCCTGTTGCAAATCTCACATATTGCCATCAATTGTGCATTGCAAAAATGTGAATTGCGTTTTGGCCGAAACCACCTATTTGTTTGCATACAAATGAGTTGAGCCCCACCGCCGGACTGCGCCTGGGGTCGTTTTCCGTTTTTATCGCAAGCCAGCGTCAGGACTGCCCAAAATGACAGAGCACAGCCTCTGGCGTTTCTCGCGCGCGTTGCACCGCGCGATCAACGACCGGCATTTCGAGGACATCGAGGCCCTGATCGACGAGGACGTCGAATGGGCGCTCTACGGCCCGATCGACATGTTTCCGTTCCTTGGCGCGCGCCAGGGCAAGGACGCCGTGCTCGAGGTCATCCGCCAGCTCGGCGACAATTTCCAGGTCCGCCGCTTCGACCGCGAGAGCATCATGCTCGGTGTCGATTCCGCCGCCTCGATGCTGCGCTACTCGCTGACGGCACTGGATTCCAGCAAGCCGATCAGCTTGCGGGTCGCGCAGTTCGCCCAGTTCAAGGCGGGAAAGCTCACCAGCATGCGCGTCCTGATCGACACCTTCGACCTGGTCGAGCAGGCACTCGGCCGCGCCATTCATCTGCCGAAGATGACCAGCGTCGGTTGAGGGGGACACCAACGGGCCCCGTTTTTCGGGACCGATGACGATGCCTGACGCGACGTCCTGGCCTCCAGCCCCGCCGGATGCCGTCGCATCGAGAGCTGTCGTCGGGCGCGCACCTCTCGCGCGGCCCGTTGGTTCGCGTCCGCATGCCACAATTTCGCAACGATAAATCCGCATTGATGCAAGCAGACCGAATGGCGCATGGTCATCACCAGGGACCGCCTTATATTGGCGGCCAACATGCGTTGGGGTTCGCGGGCAGGACGATGGAATTCTCGACAGGTTTTGGCTGGACCAGGCTGCCGGTGGCGGCCGCGTTCATCTTGGGCTCGGTGCTGACGGCTTCTGCGCAGATCATTCCGCCCTTCTCTCCACCCGCGGCCGTGGCCGACGACGACGAGAGCGAGACGGCGGAGGCGCCCGACGTCAACGACCCCGACGTGATGAAGGGCATCGACGTCGACAAGCTCGACTGGAGCCAGCTAGCGGTCGACGCCGGCACCGGCATCGACCCCATGGCCGCCAAGAAGCGCGCGCAGGCCGCCGCCAAGGATGGCCTCGACTGGTCGTCGAACGCCAATGCCAACGGCTCCTCGGCGGTCACGGTGAGGCAATCCGTTTTCTCGTTCTGGGATACGCGGATCGGCGCTGACATGACGGTGGCGAGCGAGCCGCGGACGATGTCCGAGCTGCTGGCGCAAAAGGCCAGCAATGGCGGCAACCTGCCGCAATCCTCCGGCAGCGCCTGGGCGACGGCAACCGGGCCCGGCGCGGGCGTGATCTGGGACAAGACCGCGGTGGAAGCCCGAGTCGATCCCGGCTCGGAACAGAGCAGGCTCGGAGCGTCGCTGATCAAATCGGTGCCGCTGTCCGGCGACACCTCGCTGACGCTGCAGAACGGCTACAGCGTCAACCAGCAGGGCACGAGTGCGGTCCCCGGCCTCGGCGGCCACGTCACCCGCAATTACGAGACCGACCAGTCCGCCAAGGTCACCCTCACCGACACCGGCACCAGCGTCACCGCCGGCCAAACGCTGTCGACCACCGACGACAAATGGCTGCGCAAGGTCGGCGCCGAGCAGAAGCTGTTCGACAACGTCACCGTCTCCGGCTCGGTCGGCGAGACCTCGCAAGGCGCGATCAACAAGAGCGTGACGGCGGGCTTCAAGAAGAGTTGGTGACGCCTGCGCCTCTCCCCAGAAGCGGAGCGCGAGCGAGTCGCGCACCGGCTGTATCGAGGCGTTCAGATTCTCGTAACCATACGCCACGGCAAAACCCCCGAATGGTCCGCCCTTGCCGCATCTCGGCCCATTTGCGGCCAAAATCGGAAGAGCAGATGAGCGTGCCTCACAGAATTCGTCGTGCGGGGGACACTCGCGCTGCGCTCAACGCGAACAGGGGAATAACGATGAACGCCATGCGTCCGGAAAAGACCGAAGCCGCCGAAACCGAGACGGTCGACACCAACCTCGCTGCAGTCACCGAAGTCGAAGCCGGCATCCGCGACTTCGTCCGCAACGATATCGCCTATCTGCGCCGTCCGGCGGCAACGACCACCGACGCGCCGCCGCTCGACCCGAGCGCGGAAGCCACCGTCACCAACGTCAACTCGCTGATCCAGCGCGTCGCCGGCACTTCGCTCGCCGAAATCGAGAATTTGATCTCCGAACTCGAGAGCCTGCGCGACCTGCTGCATGCCGAAGGCCAGCGCGTCCAGCGCGAGATCTCCGGCTACGCCCAGCTCAGCCAGGCCGCGATGAAGTCGACCCGCATGATCGCCGACAACGTCGCGCAGTGGAAGCGCGCCGCCGACGGCCTGCGCAACAGCTGATCGCAAGCACCACTCATCATCAGCCGCCGCGTTCCGAAAGGGGCGCGGCGGTTTTGATTTAAAGAGATGTGATAAGGGGACTGTCTCTCCAAGGGTGGTGTCATCATCCGCGCAAGCGGGTGATCCAGTACTCCGAGACAGTGAGGCAGGGACCGAGACGCCGCGGCTGACTGGATGCGCCGGTCAGGCCGCGGCATGACAGCGGAGAGTGAAGCGACGAAGAGTCGGGCATCGCGGCGATGGACACGCATTCACACCGTCAACGTGGCCCGCATGGTTCACTTTGAACCGTCCGCCGCTCTCCGACGACCAATGCCGAGCGCCCGTGCCGCTGCGGCCGGGCCTGGGGACATTTCACATGGAAAGCATTCGGCCCGACACCACGGACCCCATACCCTTGCGGCCCGCGCCGAATCAATTCGGCACGATCATGCTGCGCTTTGTCGGGTTGTTGACGGTTGCGATCGCCGTCCTGGCGTTCGTCTATAGCCGCTGAGGTACGGCCGGATTACCGGCCGCGAAAGATTAACGAATGCTTACCGGCTCACGTCGACAGCCGAGGCTTCCAGGGTGTAGGCGCCATCAGCATAGCCCTTCACCACCATGCCGGCGACCAGCATCACTGCCAGTGTCGCGGTAGCAAAGAGAAATCCGACAAGCTTGAGTGCGCCGCGATCTGCCATGGTCCTCGTCCCCTGTACTCTGCCCAATTCGTTTCAATTAGACAGCGACAGGTTCATAATTAGTTAGCAACTCGATGGTTCCGCCAACTGCTTCGCGGTAACCATCTTGCGCAGGCTTATGGCAGCCGGTCGGAATCGCGTCCATAGCGCGCGTGCAACACTCGCGCATCATTCGCCGCGTTCATCCTGGAACAGATCTAACCGCTTTTCGCACGCCTCGGCACGAAGGCGCTGGCGGTGATGGAATAGACATCCTCGCCGCGCTGGTTGGTGCCGGTGGTGCGGGCAGTCAGGATGCCCCAGCCGGGGCGCGAGGCGGAGGTGCGCTTGTCGATGACGACATTGACGTAAGCGACGGTGTCGCCGGCGAGCACCGGCCGGATCCAACGCAGGTCGCGAAAGCCCGGCGACGGCCCCCAGACCGCGACCTCCTCGCCGCGCGCTGCGGCCTCGCGCGCCAGGCGCTGGCCATCGGCGACAAGCAGGCTCATGCAGGCCGAGCCGACATGCCAGCCCGAAGCGGCAAGCCCGCCGAACAACGAGTTCTTGCCCTCCTCCTCGTCGAGATGGAAACGCTGCGGATCGAATTTCGCGGCGAATGTCTTGATGGATTCAGCGCTGAAATCGTAGGTGCCGATCTCGCGGCGGTGGCCGATCTCGATGTCTTCGAAGAACCGCATCAGACAGCCCCCTCGCGCCGCTTGATTAGGATTGGCGAGGTCATCTCACCCAGCGCCTCCCCCTTGGCGTTGCGCACGGTGCATTTGAACTTGACGATGCCGAGTTCGGGCCGGCTCTTCGAGGGGCGTGCCTCCAACACGTCGACGTCGAGCGTGAGATCGTCGCCGGGCCGGAGCGGCGACAGCCAGCGCACCTCGTCGACGCCGGGCGAGCCGAGCGAGGCGGCCCGGGTGATGAACCCGTCGGCCATCATCCGCATCATCAGCGAACACAGGTGCCAGCCCGAGCCGGAGAGTCCGCGCAGCATGCTCTTGGCTGCGGCCTCCTCGTCGAGATGCATCGGCTGCGGATCGAACTCGGCGGCAAAGGCCAGGATCTCGTCGCGGGTGACATGGCGCGGGCCGAATGTTCCGAACCGGCCGGGCGGGAAATCTTCGAAGGTCAGGGTCATCTTGGGAAAGCTGAGAGGGAATGACAGATTGTGGCCGCACTTTGCGGCAATCTCAACCCGCCGGCCCGCATGGCTCGTGCTACATAAGGGGTGGCGGCGTTGGTCCTGAGTCGGATCAACCGAGGGCCAAGATCCATTTACCAAGGCCCGATGCCCTGGGGAGAGCAATGTTTTCATTCAGCGATCTGTTTCAGTGGGACCGCTTCATCACGCCGACGATCATCAAGACCTTCTATTGGCTGGTGATCGCGCTGATCTGCCTGTTCGGCCTCTCCGGCATCTTCTCAGGGCTCGCTGCGATGGCGATCAGCCCGTTCGGCGGTTTTTTGGTGCTGCTGTCGTCGATCGCGAGCGTCGTCGTCGGAATCGTGTTCTCGCGAATCCTCGCCGAGCTGATCCTGATCGTCTTCCGCATCAACGAGCATCTCGGCGCGATCCGCGACCAGGGCGGCGGGCTGCGGTAAGGACCTCCTGTCCCGGACGCGGCGCGGCATGAAATAACGCGAAACAGAGCCAGGACCCATCGCATCCGCAATCAATGCTGCTGGGCCCCGGCTCTGCAGCGCACCGCTAAAGAAGCGCTGCGCTCCGTCCGGGACACGCAGCCAGCGTCTTTACGTATTGAACCGGAAATGCATCACGTCGCCGTCGGCGACGACATATTCCTTGCCTTCGAGGCGAAGCTTGCCGGCATCGCGGGCGCCGGCTTCGCCGCCGAGTGCCACGTAATCCTCATACGCAATCGTCTCGGCGCGGATGAAGCCCTTTTCGAAGTCGGTGTGGATCACACCGGCCGCGGCGGGAGCCTTGGTGCCGCGATGGATGGTCCAGGCGCGCGCCTCCTTCGGGCCTACGGTGAAATAGGTGATGAGGTCGAGAAGCTGGTAGCCGGCGCGGATCAGTCGGTCGAGACCGGCCTCTTCGAGACCCAGCGTCTCCAGGAAATCGGCGCGCTCCTCGCGCGAAATGGTGGCGATCTCGGATTCGATCTTGGCCGAAATGACGACGGCAACGGCGCCTTCCTTGGCGGCCTGCTCCTGCACCGCCTTGGAGAAGGCATTGCCGGTCGCGGCCGAGCCTTCCTCGACATTGCAGACATAGAGCACAGGCTTGGACGACAACAGGCCGAGCATGCCGAAGGCGCGCTCCTCCTCCGCCTTGCGCTCGACGAGGCGCGCGGGCTTGCCCTCGCGCAGCAGCACCAGCGTGCGGTTGACGAGGTCGAGTTGCTCCTTGGCGTCCTTGTCGTTGCCCTTGGCCTTCTTGGCCAGGTTGTCGACGCGCTTCTCAAGGCTGTCGAGGTCGGCGAGCATCAGCTCGGTCTCGATGGTCTCAATGTCGGCGAGCGGGGCGATCTTGCCCTCGACATGGGTGATGTCGGAATCCTCAAAGCAGCGCACGACATGCGCGATGGCGTCGACCTCGCGGATGTTGGCGAGGAACTGGTTGCCGAGGCCTTCCCCCTTGGAGGCGCCGCGGACGAGGCCGGCGATGTCGACGAAGGTCAGCCGGGTCGGGATGATCTGGCCGGACTTGGCGATCGCTGCGAGCTTGTCGAGCCGCGGATCCGGCACGGCGACTTCGCCGACATTCGGCTCGATGGTGCAGAACGGATAGTTCGCAGCCTGCGCCGCGGCCGTCTCGGTCAGCGCATTGAACAAGGTCGACTTGCCGACATTGGGCAATCCGACGATCCCGCATTTGAATCCCATGGTGATCCTGGCCTCCGCGCTTCGCGCGCAAATGTCTTCCGCATTCGTCATGCGCGGGTTTGACCCGCGCATCCATCGTCTTCGAAGGATGGATCGCCGGATCAGGTCCGGCGATGACAGGTGTTATTCCTTGCCGTTGTCGTCCTTGGTCAAGAATCCCTTCGCCTGCATCGCAAGATGCACCCTGTTGGCGAAGGTCGCGTCCGTGCCCTTGGCGACCAGTGCGGCGTGCTCGGCGACAGCGTCGCAGAGCGTCGCCACCCAGTCGTTGTCGGCCTTGGCGAAGTCCGACAGCACGTGGCCGTGCACCAGTTCCTTGACGCCGGGATGACCGATGCCGAGCCTGACGCGGCGATAGTCGTTGCCGATATGGGCGGAGATCGAGCGCAACCCGTTATGGCCGGCGATACCGCCGCCGATTTTCACCCGCACCTTGCCCGGCGGCAGCTCGAGTTCGTCGTGAAACACAGTGACGTCGCCCATGGCGATTTTGAAAAAGCTTGCGGCTTCCTGAACGCTGCGGCCGGAATCGTTCATGTAGGTCGTGGGCTTGAGCAGGATCACGCGCTCAGGTCCGAGCGTGCCTTCCGCGGTTTCGCCCTGAAAGCGACGGCGCCATGGTGCGAAACCATGACGCCGCGCAATCTCGTCGACGGCCATGAAGCCGATATTGTGCCGGTTACGTGCGTATTTCGCGCCGGGATTGCCGAGCCCAACAAACAGTCGCATCACGCGGCGCGCCCCTCGCTCGGCGCGCGATCAGAGACCGCGCGCCAGCTTTGAGAGATTACTTCTTCTTGTCGCCGCCGGCGGGAGCCTTGGCAGCGGCCGCCGGAGCAGCAGCACCAGCAGCCGGAGCAGCACCAGCCGCCGGAGCAGCCGCAGCAGCGCCAGGAGCTGCCGCCGCAGCAGCGGCCTTCTGCTCTTCGGCGTAGCCGGACGGCGGCACGATGGTGACGAGGGTCGCGTCCTCGCGGGTCAGCGCCTTCACGCCGGCCGGCAGCTTGACGTCCGACAGATGCAGGGAGTGACCGATTTCGAGCGAGCCGACATCGGCCTCGATGTACTGCGGGATGCTCTCGACGCCGCATTCGATCTCGATCGCATGAGCGACGATGTTGACGGCGCCGCCGCGCTTCACGCCGGGCGAACCTTCCGCCTTCACGACATGCAGGGGAACGCTGATGCGGATGGTGGCGCCTTCGCCGAGCCGCATGAAATCGACATGGATCGGGAAGTCCTTGACCGGATCAAGGTGATAGTCGCGCGGAATCACGCGGTGCTTCTTGCCGTCGAGGTCGATGTCGACCAGCGTGGTCAGGAACCGGCCGGCGAGGATGCGCTGGCGCAATTCACGATCGTCAACGGAGATCGGGAGCGGGGGTTGCTTGTTGCCGTAGATCACTCCGGGCACTTTCCCGGCGCGACGCTCAGCCCGGGCGGCCCCCTTGCCGCTCTTCGGACGTGCGGTCGCCTTCAATTCCTTGACGGTCGTCGCCATGTCGTTAAGTCCTTGTTTTTGCAAAAGTTAATGGGCCGCAGCGCGGCCCATGGCATCGTTCGCAGCAAGCCTCCAGGGGTGCGGGGGCCACGAACTGCCGGGCTTTTACCCGGAAGATGCGGACATGACAAGGAAATGCGAGGATTTTTTGCCGCCGGTGGGGCCCGGAACCCGTCATGGCCGGTCTTGTCCCGGCCATCCGCCTCTTGCGGGACTGGAGGTGAGAACGGGATGCCCGGGACAAACCCGGGCATGACGACCTCAGCTAGCCGCTCCGCCGAGCTTGTCCTCCAGCGCCGCGATGCGCGCCTTCAGCGCCTCGTTTTCTTCGCGCGCCAGACGGGCCATGTCCTTGACCACCTCGAACTCCTCACGCTTGACCAGATCCATGTCGCGCAGGAATTTTTCGGCCTGGGTGCGCATCACCGTGTCGAACTCGCGCTTGACGCCCTGGGCGGCGCCGGCGGCATCGTTCATCAGGCGGCCGATCTCGTCGAAAAACCGGTTGTTGGTCTGGGTCATCTCGGTCTCCTGGCGGCCTCAACTTTGCGCGAACTCTCGAAAAGACAATGGCAATCCGAGCGGTACGGTTCAAGGCCCGATCGGCGGTATCCTTGTCATGAACCGGTTTCCTTGCAATCGTATTCGACGTCCCTGCATAAGAAGAATCACAAGGTGCATGAGATGATCGACCAGCAGATCGCAATTCCCACCAGGGACGGCCATACCGCAACCTTCATCTCCCACCCCGAACGCGGCGGGCCGTTTCCGGTCATCCTGTTCTACATGGATGCGCCCGCGATCCGCGAGGAGCTGCGCGAAATGGCGCGCCGGCTCGCGACCTCAGGGTATTACGTGATGCTGCCGAACCTCTATTACCGCTCCGGCGTGATGGAGCTCGGTGCGCTGCCGGCCGATCCGAACGCGCCGGAACGCAAGCGCATGTTCCAGCTGATGGGCTCGCTCACCATTCCCATGATCATGGACGACACCAGAGCGCTGCTCAGCTATGCCGAAGGCCAGACAGCCGCGAACACCAAGCTGGTCGGCACCGTCGGCTACTGCATGAGCGGCCGCTACGCGGTCAACGCCGCCACGCATTTTCCTGATCGCGTCAAGGCGGCCGCCTCGGTCTATGGCGTGCAACTGGCAACGGATCAGGACGACAGCCCGCATTTGGCCGCGGCCAAGACCACAGCCGAACTCTATTTCGCGTGCGCCGAGACCGACGTCTATGCGCCGCCGGAGATCGTCGAGAAGGTCAGAGAGGGCATGAAGGGCGCGAAAGCCGAGGTCGAGATCTATCCCGGCACCCATCACGGCTTCGCCTTTCCCAAGCGCCCGGTCTACGACCGCGACGCGGCCGAGCGGCATTGGGAGCGTCTCCTGGCGCTCTACCGCCGTAACCTCGTCCAGGTATAGAAGGCGCGATGCCCTTTCTGCTCATCGACTTCCCCGCATTCAAGCCGATCGCGCTCGAGATCGGCCCGTTCGCGATCCGCTGGTATGCGCTGGCCTATATCTGCGGCATCGTGTTCGGCTGGCTCTATGCGCGCTCGCTACTGAAGAAAGAGCGCCTGTGGGGCGGCCCCGCGCCGATGTCGCTGCTGCAGATCGACGATTTCATCCTCTGGGTCACGCTCGGCATCATTCTCGGCGGCCGCACCGGCTACGTGCTGTTCTACAATCTGCCTTTCTTCATCGAACATCCCGCCGCGATGTTCAAATTGTGGGAGGGCGGCATGTCCTTCCATGGCGGCTTCCTCGGTTGCGTCGTCGCCGTGATGTGGTTCGCCTATCGCAACAATATCTCGATCCTGTCGCTCGGTGACATCACCACCGCAGTCGCCCCGGTCGGGTTGTTGCTCGGGCGCATCGCCAATTTCATCAACGGCGAATTGTGGGGCCGCGCCACCGATGCAAGCCTGCCCTGGGCGATGATCTTCCCCCACGATCCCACGCAGCTGCCGCGCCATCCGAGCCAGCTCTACGAGGCCGGCATGGAAGGCATCCTGCTGTTCACCGTGCTCGCGGTGATGATCCGGCTCGGCGCGCTGAGGCGGCCGGGCATGATCCTGGGCGCCTTCATCCTGATCTATGGCCTGTCCCGGATCGCCGGCGAGCACTTCCGCGAACCGGACGCGCAGCTCGGTTTCCTCTGGGGCGGATTAACCATGGGCATGCTGCTGTCGATCCCGATGCTTATCGTCGGCCTCATACTTATTGTATTGGCAGTCAGGCGCGGCGCGCCGAAGCCCGCACGGGCGATTGGTTAATTCATTTCGAGAAGATCACCGTGACCGAACAGCCGCTACTCAACGAGATCAAGGCGCTGATCAAAGCCTCAGGCCCCATGCCGGTCTGGCGGTACATGGAACTGTGCCTGATGCATCCGCGCCATGGCTATTACGTCTCGCGCGATCCGCTCGGACGCGAGGGCGACTTCACCACCGCGCCCGAAGTCAGCCAGATGTTCGGCGAATTGCTCGGACTATGGACCGCCTCGGTGTGGAAGCAGATGGGCTCGCCGCAATTCCTGCGGCTGATCGAGCTCGGCCCCGGCCGCGGCACCATGATGGCGGACGCGTTGCGCGCGCTTCGCGTGCTGCCGCCGCTCTACCAGGCGCTTCATGTCCACATGGTCGAGATCAATCCCGTGCTGCGCGAGCGGCAGGGTGCGACGCTGTCGGGCGCGCGCAACATCGCCTGGCACGACAGCATCGACGATGTGCCTGAGGGACCAAGCATCATCCTCGCCAACGAATATTTCGACGTGCTGCCGATCCACCAGATGATCCGCCACGAGAACGGCTGGCATGAGCGCGTGATCGAGCTCGACGGCAACGGAAAACTTCAATTCGGTGCGGCCCCCGAGCCGACGCCACGCTTCGACGTGCTGCTGCCGCCTCTGGTCCGCGCCGCGCCCGTCGGCGCCGTGTTCGAATGGCGGCCCGACGGCGAGATCATGAAGCTCGCCACGCGCGTGCGCGACCAGGACGGCGCCGCGCTGATCATCGACTATGGCCATTTGCGCAGCGATGCCGGCGACACGTTCCAGGCGATTGCACGCCATACCTTCACCGATCCCTTGAAGGCGCCGGGCCAGGCCGACGTCACCGCCCATGTCGACTTCCAGGCGCTGGCGCGCGCGGCCGAAGATGTCGGCGCGCGCGTGCACGGGCCGGTGACGCAAGGCGACTTTCTCAAGCGCATCGGCATCGACACCCGCGCCGCCGCCTTGATGCAAAAGGCAACGCCGGAGGTCGCCACCGACATTTCGGTCGCGCTGAAGCGCCTGACGGACACCGGCCGCAGCGGCATGGGCTCGATGTTCAAGGTGCTCGGAATCTCCGAGCCGCGGCTGACCGCCATTGCCGGCCTCAGCGATCTCGAACAGGCCGGAGGCAATTGATGACCCTCACCTCGTCGCTGCTGGCAGCTGCACCCGGCCTGCGCCATGCTTTCTTCACCCGCGAAGGCGGCGTCTCCAGCGGCATCTATTCCGCGCTGAACGGCGGGCTCGGCTCCAACGACGATCAGACCCTCGTCGCAGAGAACCGCCGCCGCATGGCCGAACATGTCGGTGTGGCCCCGGACCGGTTCCTCAGCCTGCACCAGATCCATTCGCCCGACGTGCTGATCGCCGAGACGCCGTGGCCGAACGGGCCGCGGCCGAAGGGCGATGCGCTGGTGACAAACACGCCCGGCCTCGCGCTCGGCGTCTCGACCGCCGATTGCGGGCCGGTGCTGTTCGTCGACCCCCATGCGCGCGTGATCGGCGGCGCGCATGCCGGCTGGAAGGGCGCGCTGACGGGCGTGCTGGAATCCACGATATCGGCGATGGAAAAACTCGGCGCCACCCGCAACGGGATCATAGCCGCGATCGGCCCGCTGATCCGACAGGACAGCTACGAGGTCGGCAACGAGTTCGTCGCGCGCTTCATCGAGGCCGATGCCGACAACGCAGTCTTCTTCATCCCGTCGGTGCGCGAGGGACACGCGATGTTCGACCTCGCCGGCTTCATTCGCAACCGGCTCGAGGCCGCCGGTATTTCGATGATCGACGACCTCGGCCTCGACACCTACGCCGACGAGCGCTTCTTCAGCTATCGCCGCTCGGTGCATCGCAAGGAGCCGGACTACGGCCGTCACGTTCACGCGATCGCGCTCGAACCGTGAACACAGCGGCAACCCCGTGTCATTCCGGGGCGATGCCCTGATGCGATGACTGTGGCCTGTGTCGCCCGCGCCCTAGACCTTAATCGATTTTAACGATATCGCTGCCCTCCATAATGAGGGACGCGTCATTCATCATGGGCCGTGCGGGTTCGCGCGTGCTGGCGGTCTTGCTGCTGACGGCAGCGACCGCGCTCGGCGGCTGCGCCGGCGGCGGTGGGGCTGCCAACTCCTATGCAATGGCGCCGAGCGCCGGCTCCGGGGCGACGGTCGCCTTCGAATCGATCGACGGGCCGCCGCCGCAGGTGTTCGACCGCATGGTCGGCGTGCTCGACAGCGAATCCAAGCTGCGCAGCCTGTCTGTCGTCTCCCGCGAAGGGACCGCCGCCTATCGCGTGCGCAGTTATCTCTCCGCCCAGGTGGTGCGCGGCAAGACGGTGATCGCCTGGGTCTGGGACGTCTACGACGCCAACCAGCAGCGGGCGCTGCGCCTCTCCGGCGAGGAGCCGACCGCCGTCAAGGGCGGCCGCGATCCCTGGAACGCGGCCGACGACCTCGTGCTGCGGAAGATCGCCCAGGCCGGATTCAGCGGACTTTCCAACATGATCAACGGAACCCCGGATGCACCGAGCACGGCGCCGGGCCTGCGGGGACCAGCGGTCGCGAGCGTCGCTCCGATCGCGCCCGAACCCGAGATGCCGGCCGCGGCACTCGGCTATGCCGAACGATAACCCCCGCTAAACCACGGCCTCAAGTTGCGGCCAAGCCGTTGGCCCGACTCATGATTTTCGAAGGGAAAACGTAGCCTCCCGGGTTGCCATCGCAGCCCCCGGCCTGATATTTGCTCGCCCGTCGTAACCGTGCTTCCAGTGGGATCTGAGATGTTGAACGTCGTATCCAGCAAAGCGCGGGAGGAAGCATCCATGTCGGGCAAGAACGGCTCCATCAAGCTCGTCGCCGGCAACTCCAACCCGGCCCTCGCGCAGGCAATCGCGCAGGGCCTGGACCTGCCGCTGACCAAGGCGGTGGTGCGGCGTTTCGCCGACATGGAAATCTTCGTCGAGATCCAGGAGAACGTCCGCGGCTCGGACGCCTTCATCATCCAGTCGACCTCGTTCCCGGCAAACGACCATCTGATGGAATTGCTGATCATCACCGACGCGCTGCGCCGCTCCTCG
Organism: Bradyrhizobium sp. SZCCT0148; assembly: GCF_018129985.1. Lineage (GTDB taxonomy): Bacteria > Pseudomonadota > Alphaproteobacteria > Rhizobiales > Xanthobacteraceae > Bradyrhizobium > Bradyrhizobium japonicum_H. Next base: position 598,277 of record NZ_JAFCKT010000003.1, on the reverse strand, counting down.
GCGCGCCGCATCACGGCGGTGCTGCCCTATTTCGGCTATGCCCGGCAGGACCGCAAATCGGGCTCGCGGACACCGATCTCGGCCAAGCTGGTCGCCAATCTGATCACGCAGGCCGGTGTCGACCGCGTCATGACGCTCGACCTGCACGCCGGCCAGATCCAGGGCTTCTTCGACATCCCGACCGACAACCTCTACGCCGCGCCATTGATGGTGCGCGACATCAAGGAGAGGTTCGACCTCTCCAAGACGATGGTGATCTCGCCCGACGTCGGCGGCGTGGCCCGCGCGCGCGGCCTCGCCAAGCGCATCAACACCCCGCTCGCGATCGTCGACAAGCGCCGCGAGAGGGCGGGCGAATCCGAGGTCATGAACGTGATCGGCGACGTCGCCGGCTACACCTGCATTCTGATCGACGACATCGTGGACTCCGGCGGCACGCTGGTGAACGCGGCCGACGCGCTGATCGCCAAGGGTGCCAAGGACGTTTATGCCTACATCACCCACGGCGTGCTTTCCGGCGGCGCGGCCGCCCGTATCGCCGGCTCCAGGCTGAAGGAGCTCGTGATCACCGACTCGATTTTGCCGACCGACGCGGTGACCAAGGCGCCGAACATCCGCACGCTGCCGATCGCCAGCCTGATCTCCGACGCGATCGCGCGCACGGCGGCAGAAGAGTCGGTGTCGAGCCTGTTCGACTAGTATTCCGGTCCCGGGTTCGCAGGGTGGGCTAAGGTGCGTTGCGCCGTGCCCACCTTTTCTTTTGAGATCAGGATGGTGGGCACGCCTGCGCTTTGCTCTCCCTGCAGAACCCGCGCTCTGGCGCGCCGCAGCACGCCTTGCAGCCCACGGGTTGTTGCCGCCCGCCGCCCATGACATCATCCGGATACCGAGTCATCTCTGCCCTCTGGATCCCTGATGCCAAGCCGGAAATTTGCCTGGGAGAAGCTGTCGGATGACGAGTTGCTCAAGCAGCGCCTCTCCAGCCTGAGGGTGACGGTCGAAGGCACCTGGCTCGAGGACTGCGTCAGCACGCTTCATGAGGAGCTCGAAGAGCGGGGCATCCGGCTGCGACCACACACATGGATCTCGAGCGAGTGGTTCAGCCCGGGCGATGTGCCGGGCATCGCCATCCCCTTCTATCTCGCCCATCCCCGTCTGATGAAGCTTGAGAAGAAGATGATGTTCGACGTCGAGGGCGGGACCTGGCGCGAATGCATGGCTATCCTCCGCCACGAGGCCGGCCATGCCGTGCAGCACGGCTACCAGCTGCAGCGTCGCCGGCGCTGGCAGCGGCTGTTCGGCCCGTCGTCGAAACATTACCCGCGCTACTACCGGCCCAATCCTGCCAGCAGGCGCTACGTCCAGCATCTTCGGCTGTGGTACGCGCAGAGCCATCCGGACGAGGATTTTGCCGAGACCTTTGCGGTGTGGCTGCGGCCACGCTCGAACTGGCGGACGCGGTATGCCGGCTGGCCAGCCCTGAAGAAGCTCGAATATGTCGACGAACTGATGAGCGAGATCGCGGGAAAGCGGCCGCCGATCACCACGCGAGAGCGCGTCGATCCGCTGGGTCGGCTCAGCCAGACGCTCGAAGACCACTACAAGAAGAAGCAGGCGTTCTACGCCTTCACGCCACCGAAGACCTACGACCGCGACCTCTCCCGCCTGTTTTCGGCCGATCCGCGCCATCACCGCTCGAAGCCGGCTTCGGCCTTGATCCGGCGCCACCGCGCCCACATCAGGCGATTGGTCGCGCGATGGACCGGCGAAAACCAGCTCACGCTCGATGCCGTGCTCGACGACATGATCTCCCGCTGCCGCGAGCTCGATCTGCGCGCCGTCGGCCCCGAACAGAAGCTCGTTCTCGATTTCATCGTCCTCGTGACCGCCAAGACGACGCACGCGCTGTTTGGCCCGTCTCGGCGCAAATGGATCGCGCTATGAGACGCTTTCGCATTCTGGTCCTGATGCATCCGGACTTCATGCCTCCGGACTCCTCCGACGGATACACCGCGCAGGAAATCAACAATTGGAAAACGGAATACGACGTCGTCAGCACCTTGCGTGCGGCCGGCCACGAGGTCCGCGCGCTTGGTGCGCAGGAGGAAATCAAGCCGGTGCGCGAGGCGATCGAGGAGTTCAAGCCGCACGTGGTCTTCACGCTGCTGGAGGAATTCCACAACAACGTCGCCTTCGACCAGCACATCGCGAGCTATCTCGAGCTGATGAAGGTCCCCTATACCGGATGCAATCCGCGCGGCCTGATCCTGGCGCGCGGCAAGGACCTGTCAAAAACCCTGGTGCATCACCGGCGCATCGCGGTGCCGGCCTTCGCCGTTTTTCCGATGCGACGCAAGGTCAAGCGGCCGACGCATCTTGCGCTGCCGCTGATCGTCAAGAGCCTGAACATGGATGGATCTGCCGGCATTTCCCAGGCCTCGATCGTCGACACCGACGAAAAGCTCGCCGAGCGCGTCGCCTTCATCCACGATCGGAGCGAAACCGCCGCCATTGCCGAGCAATTCATCGAGGGGCGAGAGCTTTACGTCGGCGTGATCGGCAACAATCGTCTGCGCGTCCTGCCGGTCTGGGAACTGAAATTCGGCAGCATGGGCGGGCGCAGGTCGCGGCACATCGCCACCGAAAAGGCCAAGCACGACACCGACTATCAGGAGAAGGTCGGCATCGTCGACGGGCCGGCGAAAGACCTCACGCCCGAAGTGACCGCACGCATCCAGCGCGCGGCGAAACGCATCTATCGGGCGCTTGGCCTCGACGGCTACGCGCGTATTGATTTTCGTCTCACCGTCGACGGCACGCCGTATTTCATCGAAGCCAATCCGAACCCCGAGATCGCCAAGAGCCAGGAGTTCGCCACGGCGGCTCAACATGCCGGGCTCAAATATCCGGATCTCCTGCAGCGCATCCTGACGCTCGGCATCAGCCGGGCCAAGGCGGGGGTGTCACTGGGGTGAGATCCGAATTCAGCCAAAGCTCGGTAGCACGACGTCCTGCAAGAGCGCGATTAATATGGCAGCCTGCTCCTGCCCCGATCGCCGATAATTTCCGCAGTGGATCACGAAGGTGAGATCACGCCCCGGAACCACGTATAGATATTGGCCGCCCCAACCGATGCCGCAGAACCAATGCAGCGGTTGCGGAGTGGCGAAATCGCCCATGTACCATTGATAGCCGTAATTGCGACCAACTCGGGTCTGGATAACAGGCGTGGTCACGCGCTTCACCCAGTCGGCCGGAACGATGGACTTTCCAATCCAGCTGCCATTCGCCAGCATGAGCTGTCCGATCTTGACGAGATCGCGCGGCAGGAGACGCGCGCCTGACGCCGCGCGTGGTTCGCCGTCACGGCCGATGCTCCAATCGGACGGGCCAAATCCCATGGGATCGAACAAGACACGACGACAATAGGCCGGTAGGGCTTCGCCGGTGCCCTTGGCGATGAGACGCCCAAGCAGTGCAGTGGCGCCGCCGCAATAGGTCCATTTCACGCCGGGCCCTTCGGCGATCGGGCGCTCGAGGATGAAGCGGTAGCGATCGGGCGCGGCTTCCATCGCCATCTCGCTGTTGCGCGGATCGCCATAGGGAATGGTGAGTTCGTCCCATTCGAAGCCAAGCGTCATCGACAGCACATGACGGATCGTGATCTTGTCGCGGCCGGGCTGCGCGGCTAGATCGGCGTATTCGGGGAACTGCGCATAGAGCTTCGCGTCCGGCGGCGGCACCTTGCCTTCAGCAAGGGCAACTCCATAGGCGAGACCGACGACGCTCTTTGACACCGAGCGCAGATCGTGCAGCACATCAGGACCGAACACGACATGGCCGACCAGCCGGTCCCAGCCCTCGTCTTCGCCCTCCCCGTAATGCTCGAACACGAGCTGGCCACCCTGGCTCACCAGGAACGCATGCATACCGGGCAGCTTTCCCGCCCGGTGGAGGCCGGCGAAACGTTCGGCGACATCGGCCGACGCAGCAACGGCAGGCATAGCCCATGGGATAGCCACGTTGGCGCCAAGGCCCGCCAGCAGATGACGACGGTTGAGATAGGCCATAGGTTCTTCCCTCCAGAAGCGGGTATTCACAGGTACCTTGCAACGCATGGTACCTTGCTATATAAACCCGCTCGGAAGCTGTGTAGTCAAGGAGGAAATGGTCGAGGCGACGAATCAGGTTCAGCTCAAGAAGGGCGCGCTGGAGCTCTGCGTGCTCGCTCTACTCGCGCGCGGCGAGAGCTATGCCTATGAGATCGCGAGCACGCTGTCGGCCGGCGTCGGCATGGGTGAAGGCACGATCTATCCGCTGATGCGGCGGATGCAGGATGACGGGCTGGTCGACACCCGCCTCGAGGAATCCAGCAGCGGTCCTCCGCGCAAATATTATCGGCTGACGGCCGCCGGCCGCGCCGCCTTCTCCGCGCAGAAGCGCGAATGGCGAAACTTTTCGGACGCCGTGGACCGGTTGCTCGGAGATTCCAAATGAACCGCGCCGATTTTCTGAGCATTCTCGGAGATGGGCTTGCGGGACTTCCCGCCGCTGAGATCGACGACATCCTGGCGGATTACGCCGCCCATTTCGAGGAGGCCCGTGCGTCCGGCCGGGCTGAGCATGAGGTCGCTTCCGCGCTCGGCGACCCCAGACGACTGGCGCGCGAGTTGCGCGCCGAGACGGGATTACGGCGGTGGGAGAACCATCACTCCTTCCGCAACTCCACGGCCGCGCTGTTTGCGCTCAGCGGCCTGGCCGTGGTCGACATCGTCCTGCTGCTGCCGCTGCTGCTCGCCGTGCTACTGATCCTGATCGTAATCGCTTTCGTGATGTGCGTGCTTGGAATCGTCGGCATCGGCTTGCTGATCAGCGTCTACAAGTACGCGGGCGACGGACGGATCTTCGAGCTGATCTTGCGCGGGCTCGCGGGCGTCGCGCTGGTCACCACGGGCGCAGGTTTCGCTGCGTTGCTGGCACTCGGGCTCAATGCTGCTGTCCGGTGGCTCGGTAACTACGCGCGGCTGCATTATCGGCTGCTCAAGCCGGAGCGGACGGGCGCATAAGTCAGGATGCATGGTCATCCGGGGCGGCGAGGTCGCCGCCCGGAACAACCTTGTCGTGGCTACACGATCCCCGCCGCGACCTGGCCGCGCAGGCGCTCGAGGCCGAGCAACGTCTCCGCACAGGCCGCCGCGACCTCGACGCCCTTGATCGCAAAGTGCTTGCGGAAGAAGTCGTAGTGCACCTCGGTCTCGTGGAATTGCTGCGGCGTCAGCACCGCGGAGAACACCGGCACTTCGGTGCGCAGCTGCACATCCATCAGCGTCTTGATCACGGTGTCGGCGACGAACTCATGGCGATAGATGCCGCCGTCGACGACCAGGCCGGCCGCGACGATGGCGGTGTAGCGCCGCGTCTTGGCGAGGACCTGAGCATGAAGCGGGATCTCGAACGAGCCCGGCACCTCGAACACGTCGACATGGGTGAGGTGGCGCGCTTCGGCCTCCTTGATGAAGGCGATGCGGGCCTCCTCGACCACGTCGCGGTGCCAGCAGGCCTGCACGAAGGCCACCCGCTGCGGCTTTGCAAAGCGCGGGTGGTCGGGCGCCGGGTCGTGCGGAACCGGCGGTGGAGTGACTTCGGAAGTTTCGGCTTTGGGGTCTTGCAGCATCTGATTCATGGCTTTCCTCGGTTTAAGGACCAGAATCAGGGCACACGGAACGACGAACAGCCGCACCCTGCGATGCGTCTGCCTTCGACCGTTCTCTTTCATCCGGACTTTAACCGTCGGCTTCGGAGTTGCACCGAATCTGCTGACCCTTCCCCTCGGGAGAGTCCCCTTCAGGACATCCCTCACGGAAGGCGCTCGCGGGCTTGGGCCTTTCGGCCCTTACCGCCGGTGGGGACTTTCACCCCGCCCTGAGAACATCGGCCGCCCGGGATGAGCGGCCTGACCGGAAATATGACGCTGTCCGGCGGCCTCAGCAAGCGTGTTCCTCATGGGGAGAGCGCATGGTCCCATGCCGCCATTGAGGTCCTCTTGGCGCCACGGCCCCTCGCGGGGCGGAATTAACGATTGGCACGGGGCTTCGGAATCCGATTCCGGTTTGTTCTCATCGTTAAGAATTGTGGCCGAGAGATGAGCTGTGGACGAACGAGTCCTGACTTGTGGACGGACTCGGCAGCCAGTTGCGCAGATTCCGCAAATCACATCACTTGATCCGCGACAGGCCCGCACCGATCCGAGGGGATCGCAAGAGCGACCCCGAGGGGAATCGCGATAGCGACATTGAGGGAGCGTACCGGGCCGACCGCGTGCGTATCAAAGACAACAAAAAGGCAAGAGGTCGAGACGGCATGTCCCTGCTCGAAGGCACTATCGATTCCAGAAGCCATCCGCTCGCGGTGGTCGAGGATATCGCTGCCAGCAATAACTGGCCGTTCGAACGCTCCGGCGAAGACGAACTCACCATTGTCTCGAAGGGACAATGGACCGACTACCAGATCTCCTTCACCTGGATGGGTGAGATCGAGGCGCTGCATCTGGCCTGCGCCTTCGACATGAAGATTCCGGTCGCGCGCCGCGGCGAGGTGCAGCGGCTCGTTGCCGCGGTCAACGAGCAGCTGTGGGTTGGCCATTTCGATCTGTGGACCACCACCGGGATGATCATGCACCGCCAGGCCCTGGTATTGCCGGGCGGCCTCACCGCCTCGACCGCGCAATGCGAAGCCATGCTTGCCGGCGCCATCCACGCCTGCGAGCGCTATTTCCCGGCGTTCCAGTTCGTGGTGTGGGCCGGCAAGACCACGGCGCAGGCCATGGATGCGGCGATGTTCGACACGGTGGGAGAGGCATAAGGTCTCGCCCGCCTCTCCGCCGGCGTCCCGGACAAGCCAGACGCAGATCCGGGACCCGCACCGTGTGATGCCTCCATGGGACACGCGGCTTGTTGCCAACACCTGCATCCACTAGAACCGCCTGTGGCAACGCGACGAGCACGAGCGCTCGCGCGGGGACGACAGCGTACGTGTGGCAGCAGCGATGACGAACAACCTCCTCCAGAACATCACAGGCACCATCCTCCTCGCCGGCGCCGGCAAGATGGGCGGTGCGATGCTGACCGGATGGCTTTCGGGTGGACTCGATCCGCGCCGCGTCGCCGTGGTCGATCCGCACATATCGCCCGAGATCACCGCGCTTGCCGCCAAGGGCGTCGCGCTCAATCCCGACGCGGCGACGGCCGGCAAAGTCGAGACGATGGTCGTGGCGGTGAAACCGCAGATGTTTCGGGAGGCCGGCGCAACGTTGAAGCAATTCGTCTCGGACACCACGTCGGTGGTGTCGATCATGGCGGGAACCACGATCGCTTCGCTACAGCAGGTCTGCGGCGGCGCCGTGGTGCGCGCAATGCCGAACACGCCGGCCGCGATCGGCCGCGGCATCACCGTTGCGGTCGCAGCCAACAATGTCAGCGCCGCGCAGCGCGCGGTGGCCGACTCGTTGCTGCGCGCCACCGGCTCGGTGGAATGGGTCGACGACGAGAGCCTGATGGACGCGGTCACCGCCGTCTCCGGCTCCGGACCGGCCTACGTGTTCCTGCTCGCCGAAGAGCTCGCCCGCGCTGGCGTCGAGGCCGGATTGCCCGAAGCACTGGCGACCAAGCTCGCACGCGAGACGGTTGCCGGCTCGGGCGAACTGCTCCACCAGTCGGAGTTGCCCTCGAGCACGCTGCGCCAGAACGTCACCTCGCCCGGCGGTACCACCGCAGCCGCACTCGGCGTGCTGATGGGCGAGCCGGGTCTGCGCGAGTTGATGATCCGCGCGATTGCCGCGGCGACGCAGCGGTCGAAGGAATTGGCGAAGTAGGCAGAGAGCGCTTCGGACCCGGCCCCGGGGGAGTCCGAATGCGCGACGATCCTGGCTGTTGCCGACAGGGAGAGCGATCGTGAACCTCTACGCGAAACTTCTTGAACGACAAGCCAGTGGTCGCCCCATCAGGATCGGACTGATCGGAGCGGGCAAATTCGGTGCGATGTACCTTCATCAGGTACTACGCACACCCGGCGTCCATCTCGTCGGAATTGCCGACCTGTCGCCGTCTCGCGCCCGCGAAAACCTGAACCGTGTCGGCTGGCGCCCCGAGCAATTCGCCGCGACCTCGCTCGAGGATGCCCTCAAGAATGGGACGACCTTCCTGACCGACGATTGGGAAGCGTTGATGAACTGCGACGGCATCGAGGTGATCGCCGAATGCACCGGAAATCCCGTTGCGGCGGTCGAACATTGCCTTGGCGCCTTTGCCAACGGCAAGCCCGTCATCAACGTGACCGTCGAGGCCGACGCCTTCTGCGGACCGATCCTCGCGCAACGAGCAAGGCAGGCCGGCGTGATCTACAGCCTCGCCTATGGCGATCAGCCGGCCCTCGCCTGCGACCTCGTCGATTGGGCAAGGGCCTGCGGTTTCCCGGTCGTGGCGGCCGGCCGCGGCCACAAATGGCTGCCGCATTACCGGGAGTCGACGCCTGAAACGGTCTGGGACCATTGGGGCCTTTCCGCCGAGCAAGCCGCGCGCGGCGGCATGAACCCGAAGATGTTCAACGCATTCCTCGACGGCTCCAAGCCGGCGATCGAATCCGCCGCGATCGCAAACGCCACCGGGCTGCAGGCGCCCTCGCAAGGCCTCGCATTCCCACCGGGATCGGTCGACGACATCCCGACGCTGATGCGCCCCCGCTCCGAGGGCGGCGTCCTGGAATCCAAGGGACAGGTCGAAGTCGTGTCCTGCCTGACGGCGGACGGCAAACCGATCCCCAACGACATCCGCAAGGGCGTCTGGGTCTGTTTCGAAGGCGACAGCGAATACATCCGCAACTGTTTTCAGGAATATAGCGTCGTCACCGATCCGAGCGGCCGCTACATGAGCTCCTACAAGAAGTGGCATCTGATTGGTCTCGAGCTCGGAATTTCGGTTGCCTCGATCGCCCTGCGCAAGGAGGCGACGGGGGTCGCAACGACGTTCAACGCCGATGTTGCCGCGACGGCCAAGAAGGATCTGCGCGCAGGAGATACGCTGGACGGAGAAGGCGGCTACACGGTGTTCGGCAAGCTGAATCCGGCGAGCACCTCGCTCGCAAAGGGCTATTTGCCGCTCGGGCTTGCTCACAATGTGCGAGTGACCAGGGCAGTCGCAAAGGATTCCTGCATCACCTGGGCCGATGTGGCGATCGACGAGACGTTGCCCGCCGTGCGCATTCGAAGGGAGCAGGAAGCGTTCTATTCGTCGCAGGGAGCGCGCTAGAGTACCGTAGGGCGGCCAAAGCGAAGCGTGCCCACGATCTGTATCCATCAAGAAGGAATGGTGGGAACGGCGCTTTGCGCCTTTGCCCACTCTACGGCAGCTACTAGCAGCGCGTCCTTGTTGGCTACGCCCCGAGCCGCTTGTTGAACATCTCGACATTGACAAGCCCGCGCGCGTGGCGGCCCTCGCCGAGCTTGCGCGTGCCCTCGAACGCCTCGACCTCGAACCGTATGACGCGGCGCTCGACCGCGACGACTCTCGCGGTGGTCCGCACCGTTGCGCCGACGAGCGCAGCGGCGAGATGGCGGATGTCGACCTCGGTGCCGACAGTGACCCAGCCCGGCTGAAGCGCCGAGCGGATCGCATCGCCCGACGTCATCTCCATTTCCAGGATCATCATCGGGGTCGCATAGACCATCGGCATACCCGGCACGAAATGCCCGACCGTTCGCTCCGCCGGGACCACCAGCGTGCGCGCGGCGCTCATGCCGATCGAGATGTAATCGCGTGCGTCCATGGTTCTTGCTCTATGTCGTCCCGGACAAGCGAAGCGCAGATCCGGGACCCATAGCCACAGGATCGAATTTGGCGAAGACTCGGAATTACCAACTCGTCCATAACCACCCCCTGTGGTTATGGGTCCCCGCTTTCGCGGGGACGACATCCGTGATCGACGCTAAAGTGGCGGCTACTTCTTCGCCGCCGCCGCGCGCTCCACGAAGGTCTTGCCGCCCTTCATCTTGTGACGGAGCGGGGCTTCGTTGATCTGGATGACGACGGCATCGGCGTCGACGCCGAGATTCTTCACCAGCGCCTGGGTGATGTCGCGCATCATGCCGGCCTTCTGCTCGTCGGTGCGGCCTTCGGCCATGCTGACAGTGATCTCAGGCATTTCGTTCGCTCCCTCTTCTCTCTCCGTCGTAGCCGGGCTCGTCCCGGCCATCCACGGTCTTCGCTATCAAACAAGACGTGGATGCCCGGGACAAGCCCGGGCATGACGACGCCAGTGAATGGCTAGCCCCAGCCCACGTCATGGCGGGCCAGGACCTCGCGTACCTTGGCGACGAGATCTGCTTCGCTGCACGAAAACTGCGCCGGGCGGCTCTCGCGCCATTCCTGGTTGGAAGCGATCGCGGCCGCCGCCTTGGCGCCCTCGACCAGATCCTTGATCTGCACCTCGCCGCGCGCCTTTTCATCCGAACCCTGAATGATGACGCAAGGCGAGTTGCGGCGGTCGGCATATTTGAGCTGGTTGCCCATGTTCTTGGGATTGCCGAGATAGAGCTCGGCGCGGATGCCGGCGCTCCGCAAGGACGCCACCATCTTCTGATAATCGGCGACGCGGTCGCGGTCGAACACGGTGACGACCACGGGGCCGAACTCCGGCTTGGTGTCGAGCTTGCCGAGCAGCGTCAGCGCGGCCTGCAGGCGCGACACGCCGATCGAGAAACCGGTCGCCGGCACCGGCTCGCCGCGGAAACGCGAGACGAGGCCGTCGTAGCGACCACCACCGCCGACCGAGCCGAAGCGAACGGGACGGCCTTTGTCGTCCTTGGTTTCGAGCAGGAGTTCGACCTCGTAGACGGGGCCGGTGTAATATTCGAGGCCCCGCACGACGGAGGGATCGATCTTGATGCGATCGGCGCCATAGCCTGCTGCGATAACGAGCTTTGCAATCTCGCCTAACTCATCGAGTCCAGTTCCAAGAAGACCTTTGCCTTCCATGGCAGAGTAGCGCTGGGGCAGTTCGCCGATTAACTGGTTGTGCCATGCGCCGTCGGGAAGTTGTTCGAACTTGAACCGGAATTGCAAGCTCTGACGAATGGCCTCGATCTGGTCAGAGTCCAACCCAGCGCCTCTGGTAAAGTCACCGCTCGGATCTTTTCTTCCAGGACCAAGCAGCTTTTCTATCTCAGCCCACTCGAACTTGTCGGCCTTATCAATAGCTCTTAGAACGGTGAGGCGTCGGCCGGAATTCTCGTCTCCGCCGAGACCAATGATTTCCATCACACCGTCCAGCACTTTGCGGTTGTTTACCTTCACCACGTACTGGCCGCGCGCGACACCAAGCGCTTCCATCGTGTCCGCCGCCATCATGCAGATCTCGGCGTCCGCCGCCGGCGTCGCCGATCCGACCGTATCGGCATCGAACTGCATGAACTGGCGGAAGCGGCCGGGGCCGGGCTTCTCGTTGCGGAAGACGTAGCCGACGCGGTAGCTGCGATAGGGCAGGACCAGCGCATCGGTGCCGTAGCGCTCGCCGACGTAGCGCGCCAGAGGCGCGGTCAGATCGTAGCGCAGGCTGATCCACTGCTCGTCATCGTCCTGGAACGAGAACACGCCCTCGTTCGGACGGTCCTGGTCGGGCAGAAATTTGCCGAGCGCGTCGGTGTACTCCATCGCCGGCGTCTCCACCGGCTCGAAGCCATAGAGCTCGTAGACGGCGCGGATTTTCTCGACCATCTCGCGCGTCGCCCGGATCGCGGAGGGATCGCGATCCTCGAGCCCGCGCGGCAGGCGCGCCTTCAGTTTCTGGGGTTTTTTGGGTTTTTCGGCCATGCGGGCGTTTACCAGCCGGGGCGCGAAGCGGCAACCGGTGTGTCCATAGAACTCGTCATGGCCGGGCATAGCCGTCCGAAGGACGGCGTCGCTTCCGCTCGCCTACGTCCCGGCCATCCACGCACCGCGATGACGGCGCCAAAGACGTGATGCCCGGGACGAGACCGGGCATGACGGAGAGTGTGACTAGGCAGGGCTAGAGATTTACGGCTGCTCCATCCGAGCCCTCAGGGCATCCGCGTCCGCTTTCGGCAGCGATTTCAGCGTCGGCTTGATTGTTTCGCCTCCGACGATCTTGCCGTTGCGCATGAACATCCAGTCCGAGATATCGGCCTCGGCGAACTTGACTGCGTCGCCGGCCCGCTTGCCGGGCAGGTCCCGCGGTTCGTTGGCGAACACGCCCGAATAGCCTCCGCCCGGCAGCTTCTTCACCTCGCCGATCCAGATGTGCTCGCCACCCTTGCGGGTCGAGAAGCGCACCTTCAGGGCGTGCCCGGCTTCCGTCGGCTTGGGCGATTCGTAAGAAGCCCAGAAGGCGGGCAGCGTGCCGCGGGCGCGCGCGATCGCGGCGTTCATTTCGGGATCGGTGGTGCGCACGTCGACGATCGGCGAGCGGTCATCGGCTGCGACCTCGTGCGTTGGGCCGATAGTGAGGATGCCGAAAGCGGAGATGCCGGTGATGGCGGCGAGAACGATCCACTTCAGTGGTTGGGAGAGTTTTATTGCCATGATCGCGATGTCCAGGATGACTTGATATCTCCGGGCTTTGTCGCGAGATCATGGCGAGGCGTTCATGGCGCGTGACTGGATCCTGCGTTCCCCGGATGCAGCGCAGCGCGCCGCCTCTTGGCGGCGTGGTGCGCTGCTGATCCGGGGTCCATTGACCGCGAGATGGGTCCCGACCCTGCGCAGCAACGCTGCAGCGCGTCCGGGACACGAGACCTTCGATCAGAACACCTTGCGGATCCAATTGTGGGGATCGTTGGTGCGGCCGTACTGGATGTCGACGAGCTGCTTGCGCAGGCCCATGGCGACCGGGCCGGCGGCGGCGCCGCCGATGTCGAAATCGCCGCTCACCGAGCGGACCTTGCCGATCGGCGAGATCACGGCGGCGGTGCCGCAGGCAAACGCTTCCTTCAGCCGGCCCGAGGCCGCATCCTTGCGCCACTGATCGAGCGAGTACGGCTCCTCGCGCACGGTCTTTCCGGCATCGCGGGCGAGCGCGATGATGGAGTCACGGGTGATGCCGGGCAGGATGGTGCCGAGCGGCGGCGTCGACAGCGAACCGTCGTCGAACACGAAGAACACGTTCATGCCGCCGAGCTCTTCGATGTAGCGGCGCTCGATCGCATCGAGGAAGACGACCTGGTCGCAGCCGTGCTGCATTGCCTCGGCTTGTGCGCGCAGGCTCGCGGCGTAATTGCCGCCGCATTTGACGGCGCCGGTGCCGCCGACGGCCGCGCGCGTGTAATTCTCCGAAACCCAGATCGAGACCGGCGCGGGACCGCCCTTGAAGTAGGAGCCGACGGGCGAAGCGATCACCGCGAAGATGTATTCTGACGACGGCTTGACGCCGAGGAAGGTCTCGCTCGCGATCATGAAGGGCCGCAGGTAAAGGCTGCCCTCGCCGCCCGGCATCCAGGCGCGATCGATGCGCACGACCTGCTCGACCGCCTCGATGAAGACGTCCTCGGGCAGTTGCGCCATCGCCATGCGGTCGGCGGAGTCCCTGAAGCGCCGCGCATTGGCGTCGGGGCGGAACAGGTTCACGCCGCCGTCGTCGCGCTTGTAGGCCTTGAGGCCCTCGAAAATCTCCTGGGCGTAGTGCAGCACCGCGCCGGCCGGATCGAGCTGGAAGTTGGCGCGCGCTTCGATCTTCGCCTCGTACCAGCCGCCCTTGGCCTGGTTGTAGCGCACGATCGCCATGTGATCGGTGAAGACCCGTCCAAAGCCGGGGTCCACCAGCTTGGCGACGCGGTCCTTCTCGGGCGTCGGATTGGATGCGGGCTGGATATCGAATTTCATGCTCATGTCCTTGCCTCCCGCTGCCGGTGGCGGCGCCGTACCGGCGCCGGCCTGCCCCTTCTTGGGCCCGGCTGGCTTGATTGGTTTTAGGCCGAACCACCGCCAGCCTTGTTACGGCCGGTTTCCGTGGCCAGCATATCGCCGAGGACATGCTTTTGCGGAAGGCGGAAGTCCAGTATGTTTTGCCGAAACGCCGCTCGACAATCGCACGGTAGATCTGATCCGGCCGTCGTCGCCTGTCCGGCTCTCTCCAGCCGCCCCTGCTTCGATGCCAACCCGCGCGAAACGATCTAAAATTTCGTGCTGGTCAATCGTTTTGTAACATTGAACCCAAGATACGTCAATATGCCTGACATAAATTTCGCGACTTCCTCTCACGACGCCGCCGAGCCCAGGCCGGCCGCAGACGACGGGGGCAATTTGCGCTGGGATATCATCGAGCTACTGTTCTTCGCTTATCGCGACTTCGTCGGCGACCCCGACCAGGAGCTGGAGGCTTTCGGCTTCGGCCGGGCCCATCACCGGGTCATGCATTTCGTCTACCGCTATCCAGGCCTCAAGGTCGCCGACCTGCTCGACGTCCTGCGCATCACCAAGCAGTCGCTCGGCCGCGTGCTCAAGCAGCTGCTGGACGAGGGCTACATCGTGCAGAAGACCGGCGACAATGACCGCCGCCAGCGCCTGCTCTATGCCACGGCGAAGGGCGAGGCGCTGGTCCAGAAGCTCGCAGGCCTCCAGACCACGCGGATCACCAAGGCGCTCGCCGAGATGGCTCCGCAGGATGCGGAAACCGTCAAGCGCTTCCTGCGCGCGATGATCGATCGCGACGATCCGGACAAGGTGCTCGAGACGATCTTCGCGTCCGTCAACAACGACACCAAGGAGTGACCGTGCCGTTCGCAGCCACGCTCGCCCGCCCGCCGGCGCGCCCGGCCGATGATGCCCCGCATCTGCTGCTCGTCGACGACGACCGACGCATCCGCGATCTGCTCTCGCGCTTCCTCGCCGCCGAAGGCTACCGCGTCACCACCGCGGCGAGCGCCGGCGATGCACGCTCGAAGCTGCTGGGCCTGCATTTCGACCTCCTCATCCTCGACGTGATGATGCCCGGGGAGACCGGCTTCGATCTCGCCCGCTTCATCCGGACGTCCTCCTCGGTGCCGATCGTGATGCTGACGGCGCGCCATGAAGCGGAGGCCCGCATCGAGGGCCTGCAGATCGGCGCCGACGACTACGTGGCGAAACCGTTCGAGCCGCGCGAGCTGGCGCTGCGCATCAACAACATCCTCAAGCGAGCCGCGCCGCCGCCGCAGGCCGCGGCGGTGGAGAAGATCGCCTTCGGCCCCTACATCTATCATCTCGATCGCGGCGAGTTGCGGCAGGGCGAGGAGGTGATCCACCTCACTGACCGTGAGCGCGAGATGCTGCGCATTCTCTCGGAGACCCCGGGCGAGACCGTGCCGCGCAGTGCGCTGACCGGCAACGGCAGCGTCAACGAGCGCGCCGTCGACGTGCAGATCAACCGCCTCAGGCGCAAGATCGAGACCGACCCCGCCAATCCGCTATTCCTCCAGGCGGTGCGCGGCATCGGCTACCGGCTCGTGGCCTCGCCATAAATCAGTGAAACGCGACCGATGAGTACGATCGACACCGGCCTGACGCTGCTCCGAAGCGCCGCCGGCCGCGTCTCCGCCGTCAACGGCTGGATGGGCAACGCGTTCAAGGGCTGGATGCCGACCGGACTCTACGCCCGCGCGCTGCTCATCATGATCGTGCCGATGGTCGTGCTGCAATCGGTCGTCGCCTTCGTGTTCATGGAGCGACACTGGAACACAGTGACGCGCCGCCTGTCGGCCGCGGTGGTGCAGGACATCGCCGCGCTGATCGACGTCTACAAGGGCTATCCGCAGGACAAGGACCGCGACCAGATCCGCCGCATCGCCCAGCAACGCCTCGGCCTCGTCGTCGACTTCCTCCCCCCCGGCGACATGCCGCCGCCGGGACCGAAGCCGTTCTTCTCGCTGCTCGACCAGACGCTGTCGGTGCAGCTCGGCCGCCAGATCGGACGCTCGTTCTGGATCGACACGGTCGGCCGCTCCAACCTCGTCGAGATCCGCATCCAGCTCGACGATGCCGTGATGCGCGTGTTCGCGCAGCGCAGCGCCGCCTACGCCTCGAACTCGGAGATATTCCTGTTCTGGATGGTCGGAACGTCGTCGATCCTGCTGATCGTCGCCGTGCTGTTCCTGCGCAACCAGATCAAGCCGATCCTGCGCCTTGCGGACGCCGCCGAAAGCTTCGGCAAGGGCCGCGAGGCACCGAACTTCAGACCACGCGGCGCGCGCGAGGTGCGGCGGGCGTCGGTGGCCTTCCTCGAGATGAAATCGCGCATCGAGCGCACCATGGAGCAGCGCACCGCGATGCTTGCCGGCGTCAGCCACGATCTGCGCACCATCCTGACCCGCTTCAAGCTCGAGCTGGCGCTGATCGGCGACAATCCCGAGCTCGAGGGAATGCGCAAGGACGTCGACGAGATGTCGATGATGCTGGAGGATTACCTCGCCTTCGCCCGCGGCGACTCCGGCGAGCAGTCGCAGCCGACCGACATGGCGCAGGCGCTCGAGGAGCTGCGCGGCGACGCCGAGCGCCATGGCCATGCCGCGACCGTTGCGTTCAATGGACTGCCGGTGGTGACGGTGAAGCCGGCCTCGTTCAAGCGCTGCCTCGCCAACCTCGTCACCAACGCGGCGCGCTACGGCAAGAACATTGCCATCACCGGCCAGCGCGATCACCGCTATTTGACCGTGACCATCGACGACGACGGACCCGGCATTCCCGCGCATTTGCGCGAAGAAGTGTTCAAGCCGTTCCTGCGGCTGGACAACGCCCGCAACCAGGACGAAGGCGGCACCGGCCTCGGCCTCGCCATCGCCCGCGACATCGCCCGCTCGCATGGCGGCGACATCACGCTGGGCGACAGCCCGATGGGGGGATTGCGGGCAAGCGTGAGGATACCGGTGTAGATGCCGCAGCCCGGATGGAGCGTACCGATCCGGGCTACGATCCCACGATGACCACCTACTTCGGCAGCAGCGCCTTCAGCTTGTCCATGTCGCGCACGTTCATCTTGAAGCCGCCGGGCATCACGATGTCGCCCGGCTTCTGGTCCGGCTTGCAGGCCCCAAGCCACTTGGCTTGCAGCGTCATGGTGCTATCGCGCCCGGCAGCGCCCGCGACGCCGCCTTTCGCGTGCGACGAGGTCTTCACGGTGTAGGCCGAATTGAAATCGCCGGTGATCTCGGCATGCGAGGTCGTGCTGACGCCGGCGACGCTGCACTCGGAATCGCTGACATAGCCGGTCGCGGTCTTCTTGATGTCCTGCTTGGAACAGATCTGCTTCGCCATCGGCGAGACGTTGTTGTTCATCTCCTTGTCGACCGTCTCGTCGGTGCAGTGCTGCATGGTCATCTCGGGAATCGGCGAGCCCGTCGTGACCAGCTTCATTTCCCAAAGACCGGCCTTGCGCACCGGCAGGTCGTCGGCGCAGGCGCCGGCCGCCGACAGCACGAGGCAAAGGGTCGAGCCGAGCAAAGCGAGTTTTCGCGTCATGCGAGAGGCTCCCGGCTGAGATTGCGGCGTTCCGGCAACGCCTCAGTAGAGCGTGCGGATCGGCTGGTCGGCGGCGCCATAGGGCACCCAGCGGCAGGAGAACGAGATGTAACCGCCCTCGTAGGCCTGCACCGCCAGGAATTTCACGACCTTGCCATAGCGCGCGCAGTGATCGACCGCGGCCTGCCGGGCATCGACCTGGGTGGCCATCGAATAGGCGATGATGCCGCCGGTGTCGTTGCCCTTGAAAGGCGGCACATAGTCGGCGCGTGCCGACTGGCTCGCCATCATGCCCGAGACAACCAGGCTGGCGAGAAGACCCGCGGCCGCAATGATTCGCATTCCCGTCACTCCAATTGGCTGGCGGCCAGTTTACGGTGCCGGGAGGGAAGTGAAAAGAACGGAAGCCCTGCCACCGCGATGTTGTGGTCAACTCCTGGCGAAGTGTTGCCGCGCTGCACTTGACCTCCCCTGGCCTTCACGGCACCGTCCACCGTCAACTTTAGATGTCCGGATTGATCATGCGCGCCTCCTCCCCGAAATCGCTCCGCTATGCCGCCGTGCTCGGCCTCGTGTTCGGGGCGGTGTCGTTCGGCGAGGCCCGGGCCGCCAATCCGCTGGAGCTGAATTTCTGGCTGAGCGGACCGCGCTATGACGGCGCCGTCGCCGATTGCGACCGGGCGCTGCCGACCATCGCCACCCAGTTCTGGGAAAAAGAGAGCACGTTCTGGAATTCCTCGTTGAAGATCACCGGCTTCTCGGCCGTTCGCGAGACCGCATTCCGGCCCTGGCAATCCGACAACATTCCGCGCCGCTATTGCACCGCTGACGCCATGCTCAATGACGGCAAGGTGCGCAAGGTGCATTTCTCGTTGATCGAGGATGGCGGCTTCGCCGGCTACGGCAGCGGTGTCGAATGGTGCGTGGTCGGGGTCGACCGCAACTGGGCCTACAATCCGGCCTGCCGGGCCGCTAAGCCCTGATCGAACGACTCTGATTCGGGTCGCCCGAGGCGCTGAACGCATTCGCCCGAAATTTGTTCTTGAAATGTTCCCATCGCCTGCTAGGCTTCCTTGCACAGTCTAGTTGAGGGGCGTCGCCATGTTTCATTCCAGATTGCATTCGTTTTCCCGCTTCGTGATCTCCGTGACCTTGGCAGCCGGATTAGTCTTGCTCGCCGGCGGCGCAAACGCCCAGGACAAGCGGCAGAACGCGCCCGGCGAATTCGACTTCTATGTGCTGGCGCTGTCGTGGTCGCCGTCGTTCTGCGAGGAAGCGGCCGAACGTGGCGGCCGTTCCCAGATCCAGTGCGGCGGCCGGCCTTATGCCTTCGTGGTGCATGGGCTGTGGCCGCAATATGAGAATGGCTTCCCGGAATATTGCCAGCGGCCCGCACCGCGGCTGAACCGCAGCATCGTCTCCTCGATGCTCGATTTGATGCCGGCGCCGGGCCTGATCTTCAACGAGTGGGACAAGCACGGCACCTGCTCCGGCCTCGCCGACCGCAGCTATTTCGAGACGATCCGCAAGGCGCGCGCTGCGATCAAGATTCCGGCCGAATATCTCGATTTGTCTCAGGCCAAGACCGTGGCGCCGGCGGAGGTCGAGGAGGCCTTCATCAAGGCCAATCCGGGGCTGAGCAATACCGCCGTCTCGGTCACCTGCAACCGGACGCGGCTGTCCGAGGTCCGCATCTGCCTCAGCAAGGACCTGCAATTCCGCGCCTGCGACGAGAACGAACGCCGCAGCTGCCGCCGCGACCAAGTGACGATGCCGCCGATCAGGGGCGGGTAAGTCGAGGTCTTCGCATCGTCAATGCGGGGGCGCGCGGAGCGCGAACCCGGAATGACAAGCCGTTACTTTCGGCGCGCGATGTCGTAACTCTGCGCCATGAACTACCACCACGCCTTCCACGCCGGCAGCTTCACCGATGTCATCAAGCACCTCGTGCTGGCGCGCATCATCACCTATCTGCAAGACAAGCCCGGGGCGTTCCGCGTCATCGACACCCATGCCGGGGCCGGCCTCTACGATCTCGACAGCGACGAGGCGCGCCGGGGCGGCGAATGGCTGACCGGCATCGCGCGGCTGATGCAGGCGCGCCTGTCGAACGAGAGCGCGGCGCTGGCCAAGCCCTATCTCGACATCGTCCGCGCCTTCAATCCGAAGGGTGAGCTCAAGGCTTATCCGGGCTCGCCGTTGATCGCGCGCGCCCTGCTCAGGCCGCAAGACCGCCTCGTCGCCTGCGAGATCGAGCCGAAGGCGCGAAAGGCGCTGATCGCCGTGCTGCGCCGCGACGAACAGGCCCGCGTGGTCGACCTCGACGGCTGGGTGGCGCTGCCGGCCTTCGTGCCGCCCAAAGAGCGGCGCGGTGTCGTGCTGATCGATCCGCCCTTCGAGGCCAAGAACGAGTTCGAACGGCTGGGCGAAGCCTTCTCCGCGGCCTTCGCGAAATGGCCGACCGGCATCTACGTCATCTGGTATCCGGCTAAGAGCCGGCGTGCCACCGATACGCTGGCCCAAACCGTGGCGCGGCTCGCAGCTGCAGCAAAGCCGCCGGGAAATTGTCTGCGGCTCGAGTTCAGCGTCGCGCCCCAGCTCGATGGCGGGGCTCTCGCCTCCACCGGGCTCCTGATCGTCAATCCGCCCTATACCCTGCAGGGCGAGCTCAAGACGATCCTGCCCGAGCTGGAAATGCCGCTCGGCCAGGGCGGCGCTGCCAGATTCCGATTGGAGACACCGAAGCCGTAACACTCCGGCATTCTTGGGAAAAATATGCAGGGGCGGTAGTCAATCTGCGGAGAACCGTATTATGCTGTTTCCGTGACTGGCTTTACGTTCCGCTTCCGCGAATGGTTGCGGCGGAGTGAAGGCCTAAGAAAGATCCGGCCGGACCGCAAGCGGTCCGCCCAAGGATGGCCAGCTCTCCCGGGCTTCGTAGCGCCCGGTCATGTCGTGACGTGAGTCTGCGTCGCGACGGAGGAGCAATGAGGGGGAGTTTCCCGATGGCCATGACGGGAACGGTCAAGTTTTTCAACGGCGAACGCGGCTACGGTTTCATCAAGCCTGACGACGGGGGCCGCGACGTCTTCGTCCATATTACCGCTGTGGAGCGAGCCGGACTGAAGGATCTGGCGGAAGGACAGCGCATTACTTTCGAAGTCGAGCCGGACAAGAAGGGCAAGGGACCGAAGGCGGTCAATTTGGTGATCCTGTCCTAGCGGGCTTCACGCGCGGCATTCGGCGCATTACCCGGCGCAAAAACACCTGGCGAAAAAAAATCCCGGCCGCGAGCGGCCGGGAGTTGGTCGTCCGGTATTTTCTTCTGCAGCTATCAGAAGTGATAGTTCACGCCTGCGCGCACAACGCTGGCGCTATAGCCGTTTGACACGCCCGTAATCGCGAACTGGCTCGACGACAGATCGATGTAGAGATATTCGAGCTTCGCGCTCCAGTTCGGCGCGAAGCCGACCTCTGCGCCGGCACCGATGGTCCAGCCGGCGGTGGTGTGCGACTCCGTCCAGCCGAACGTCTGTGCGCGCAACTCGCCGAAGGCCAGGCCCGCGGTGCCGTAGAACAGGATGTTGTTGAAGGCATAGCCGGCGCGACCGCGGATGGTGCCGAACCAGGGATTGGAGAACTTCCACGGCGCGAAGGTGTCATCGGCACCGGCGGCCTGGATATCGCCCTCGACGCCGAACACCCATGGGCCGTTCTGGAAATTGTACCCGGCCTGCACGCCGCCGACGAACCCGGCGGGCTTTGCGGGATTGTTGCTCACCGAGCCCCATTCGTAACCGAGATTGGCGCCGAGATACGGGCCCGCCCAGCTATAGGCATTGAGCGGCTGGTTGACGGTATAAGGCGCGCGCTGACCGTAATTCATGTCGGCGGCCTCTGCCGAAGCTGTCCAGCCGGCCGCAACCAACGCGGCTGCGCCCACAACGAACCTCTTCATCACTTTACTCCAACGCAACTGTCGCAACCGGAGCGAAGCCTGACGCCGCCGCGCGAGGCCAACCGCATGGTTACGGAACCACGACCTTTTCGCGTAAGATTTATCGAGAGTTTTAAGTTAAAGGGCTGTTAAGCCGGGTTACCGCGCTGTTAACAGGCTTAAGCAAGCGTTACCGGGAACTGCGCCGCCATCCTGTGCGTGCCGCACGGCCGGAACTTCAAATCGGCACCCCCAGCGCCTAAATTCGCTCCATGGCTCACGATTCCACCGACAATCCGGACGACCGCGCGCGCAAACCCCTTCCTGACACCGCAGCGGTCATCCCGGCCGAGACGCCGCCCGACCTCGATCCCGCCACCAGCGGCGGCGACGACGAGGACGATGCGCGGCTGCCCGATATCCTGGAAGAGAGCGGCGCCGTCGGCGAAGCTACGCTCGCGACCGGCCACGAGGCGATCGAACGCGCGGTCCGGCTCGCCCCCACCTCGCCCGGCGTCTATCGCATGCTCAATGCGAATGCCGACGTGCTCTATGTCGGCAAGGCCAAGAACGTCAAAAAGCGCCTGTCGAGCTACGCGCGCCAGAATGCGCCACAGCCCGCGCGCATCCTGCGCATGATCGCGGCCACGGTGACCGTGGAGATCGTCTCGACCAACACCGAGACCGAGGCGCTGCTGCTCGAAGCCAACCTCATCAAGCAGTTGCGGCCGCGCTTCAACGTGCAGCTGCGCGACGACAAATCGTTTCCCTACATCCTGATCACCGGCGACCATTGGGCGCCGCAGATCCTGAAACATCGCGGCGCGCAGAGCCGGCCCGGGCGCTATTTCGGCCCGTTCGCCTCCGCCGGCGCCGTCAACCGCACCATCACGGCGCTGCAGCGCGCCTTCCTGATCCGCTCCTGCACCGATTCCTTCTTCGAGAGCCGCACCAGGCCCTGCCTGCTCCATCAGATCCGCCGCTGCGCCGGCCCCTGCACCCGCGAGATCGACTTCGGCGGCTACACGACCCTGGTGCGCGAGGCGAGCGACTTCCTGTCCGGCAAGAGCCATGCGGTGAAGCAGGAGCTCGCCGGCGAGATGGAGAAGGCTTCCGGTGAACTCGAGTTCGAGCGCGCCGCGCTCTACCGCGACCGTCTCGCCGCCTTGTCGGCGATCCAGTCGCAGCAGGGCATCAATCCGCGCACGGTCGATGAAGCCGACGTGTTCGCCATCCACCAGGAGGGCGGCTTCTCCTGCGTCGAAGTGTTCTTCTTCCGCACCGGCCAAAACTGGGGCAACCGCGCCTATTTTCCGCGCGCGGAGAAGACGTTCACCCCGGAAGAGGTGCTCGGCTCCTTCCTCGCTCAGTTCTACGACGACAAGCCGCCGCCCAGGAACATCCTGCTCTCGCACGAGATCGAGGAGAGCGAACTGCTCGCCAATGCGCTCTCGCTCAAGGCCGGTCACAAGATCGAGGTCACCACGCCCAAGCGCGGCGAGAAGAAGGAACTCGTCACCCACGCGCTGACCAATGCGCGCGAGGCGCTCGGCCGCAAGCTTGCGGATACCGCCACGCAAAGCCGTCTGCTGGACGCCATCGCGACGACGCTGGGCCTGCCGCATTCGCCCAAGCGCATCGAGGTCTACGACAACAGCCACATTCAAGGCACCAATGCGGTCGGCGCCATGATCGTCGCCGGCCCCGATGGTTTCGTGAAGAACCAGTACCGCAAGTTCAACATCAAGTCGGAAGAGATCACGCCCGGCGACGACTTCGCCATGATGCGGGAGGTGCTGGAGCGGCGATTCAAGCGCTTGATCAACCCGCCCGAGGAGGGCGCGGCCAAAACAAAAGACGACGATTTCCCGCAATGGCCCGACCTCGTCATCATCGATGGCGGCCGCGGCCAGCTCAATGCTGTCCGCGAGATCTTCGCAAATCTCGGCCTGACCCAGGTGTCGCTGATGTCCGTTGCCAAGGGGCCGGACCGGGATGCCGGCCGCGAGACCCTGTTCATGCCGGACCGCGAAGCCATCAAGCTGGAGCCGCGCGACCCCGTGCTCTATTTCATCCAGCGGCTGCGCGACGAGGCCCACCGTTTCGTCATCGGCTCGCACCGCAAGCTGCGTAAGAAGGACATCCGCGAGGCCGGCTTGCAGGAAATCCCGGGCATCGGCCCGTCACGCAAACGTGCCTTGCTGCATCATTTCGGGACCTTGAAGGAGATCGAACGGGCCTCGATCGGCGATCTCGGCAAAGTTCCGGGGGTGAGCGCCGAAAGCGCCCGCAGGATTTTCGAGTATTTCCATCCCCAACCGGGATGAATTAAAGGGGGGCCGCGGTCATATGGTCGTCGTATCCCGCACCCCATCTTGCGGAGCGGAACGGTTGACCTTCAGGCACGAGCGGTATTGGTAGGACGGATGAACATCGCCACGACACGAGGGACGACCAGCCGCGCGATGTCCCTCCCGAACCTCCTGACCTATGGCCGGATCGCCGCGATCCCGGTTGTGGTCGGATGCATCTATGCGCAGTCGATTCTGGATCAGCCGCTCTGGCTGCGCTGGGTGGCGGTGGCCCTGTTCATCGCGGCCGCGGTCACCGATTACCTCGACGGCTATTACGCGCGAATCTGGAATCAGCAATCGGCATTCGGCCGGATGCTCGACCCGATCGCCGACAAGCTGCTGGTCGCCTCGTGCCTGCTGATGCTGGCCGCCGACGGCATCATCCATGGCTGGTCGCTTTGGGCGGCCATCGTGATCCTGTGCCGCGAGATCCTGGTCTCGGGCCTGCGCGAATACCTCGCCGCACTCCGCGTCAGCGTGCCCGTCACCAAGCTTGCGAAGTGGAAAACCACGGTCCAGCTCGTCGCCATCGGGTTCCTGCTCGCCGGGCCTGCCGGCGATGAGGTGGTGCCTGTGGTTTCGATGATGGGCCTCGTGCTGCTATGGGCCTCCGCCATCGTGACCATCTACACCGGCTACGACTATTTCCGCGCCGGCATCCATCACCTCATCAAGGAGGACGAGGGATGAAGGTGAAATATTTCGCCTGGGTGCGCGAGCGCGTCGGCAAGGCGGAGGAGACCATCGAGCCGCCGGCGACCGTGCGCACCGTCGAGGACCTGATCGCATGGCTGTCCGGCCAAGGCGAGGCCTACGCCTACGCCTTCGAGAAGCCGAAGGTGATCCGCACCGCGATCGACCACGCCCACGTGAAATCGGATGCCGCAATCGCCGGCGCCCGCGAAATCGCGTTTTTTCCGCCGATGACCGGCGGCTAGGCCATGACCTCCCCTGTTGGCGCCTGCCCAGTCACCATTCGCATTCAGCAAGACGATTTCGACATCGCGCGCGAGATCGCAGCCCTGACCACAAGCCGTACCGACATCGGCGCGGTCGTCAGCTTCTCCGGCATCTGCCGCGCGGACGATGACAGCGCCAAGGTCGCCGCGCTGACGCTCGAGCACTATCCCGGCATGGCCGAGGAAGAAATCAGGCGTCATACCGACGAAGCCGTTTCGCGCTGGCCGCTCAACGGCGTCACCGTGATCCACCGCGTCGGCCGCTTCATGCCCGGCCACAACATCGTGCTGGTGCTGACCGCTTCGCAACACCGTCGGGCGGCGTTCGAGGCGGCGGAATTCCTGATGGACTACCTCAAGACCAGCGCACCGTTCTGGAAGAAGGAAGAGAGCGAAGCCGGCACCGGCTGGGTCGAGGCCCACACCCGCGACGACGAGGCCGCCGCACGCTGGACCCGATCCTGATGGCCAAAGCAGCCAAAAAGACCGTACGCGGCCGCGCCGCGCCGAAGCTCGCCAAAGTCAGCCCGGGCGAACTTCTCACGCTGCTCGATTTCGTCCGCTATGCGGTGAGCCGCTTTGTCGAAGCCGGGCTCGCTTTTGCGCACGGCACGACCGATCCGGTTGCCGAAGCGGCCTTCCTGGTGAGCGAAGCGCTGCATCTCAATCCCGAGCAGTTCGAGATATTCGCCAACGCACGCGTCACCGCGGCGGAAGGCAAGACCATCCTCGACCTCATCCATCAGCGCGTCACCACGCGCAAACCGGCCGCCTATCTCGTCAACAAGATCTACATGCGCGGCCTGCCCTTCTATGTCGACGAGCGTGTCATCGTTCCGCGCTCCTTCATCGGCGAACTGCTGGAGTCGCATTTCGGCGGCGACGGCGAGACGGGATCGCTGATCGACGATCCCACGGCGGTCGAACGGGTGCTCGATCTCTGCACGGGATCGGGATGCCTTGCCATCCTCGCCGCGCACCATTTCCCGAACGCTGCCGTCGATGCCGTCGACATCTCCAAGGGCGCGCTCGACGTCGCTGCGCGAAATGTCGGCGCATATGGGCTCGAGGACCGGATCAGCCTCTATCGCGGCGACCTGTTCGCCCCGCTCGGCGACGCCAGGTACGATCTGATCATCACCAACCCGCCTTACGTCGATGCCGAGGGCATGGCCGCGCTGCCGCCGGAATGCCGGGCCGAGCCGAAGCTCGCCTTCGACGGCGGCGCCGACGGTCTGGATGTGGTGCGCCGCATCCTGGCCGAGGCGCCCGGTCACCTGACGCCGGACGGCGGGCTGATCTGCGAGATCGGCCGCGGCCGGGACCTGGTCGACGAGGCCTTTCCGGAGCTGCCGCTCCTCTGGCTCGACACCGAGGACTCCGAGGGCGAGGTGTTCTGGATCGCGGCCGCCGATCTGGCCTGATCCGTCACGCACTCCTGCTCCAACGGAACAAGTCAAATTCCGCCACGTTCATCCCCCGACGAACCGTCTCGCTTTTGGAGGATGTCCAGATGCTCGCGCCATCGGGCGAATTGCTGCGCGCCGGCATGGCGCTGAAACTCAACCATCTCAGGCGCGCCGCCCAGTCCTATCTGCGGGACCGCACCAGCCAGGCCACGGGACGTGCAACGTCCTATATGGTGGCTGCCGGATTGTTCGCGGCAGCCGGGCTGTTTCTGATCGCGACCTTCTTCGTCGGCCTTATCGCCCTGTATCGCTGGATTGCAATTACCCATGGCCAGTTCTGGGGCTTTGGTGCCGTCGCGGCCGTGCTGCTGGTGCTGACCGCGGCCTGCGCCGGCGTGGCGATGGCGATGATGAAGCGACCGACCAAGACGATCGTGCCGCTTGCCAGCCGGATGCGCGTTGCCATCGCGACGCCGCGGATTCCGCGTGGAACGGTCACAGAGGCGGTGAAAGAAGTCGCAACCGCCATTCCCCTGGCGCCGCTCGCGCCGGGCGAACGCCGCCACGGTCGACCCGCCTGGCCCCCCAAGCGGCCCGTGCAGCTTGGCCTGATGCTCGCGGCGGTTGGGCTTGCGGGGTTCACCGCGGTGCGCCGCAGGCGGCACGGCCAAAGATTGGACACCTGAAATGCCGGTGCGGCGCTCCGAGCAGCTCGACTCATGGCTCCTGGTCGCAGCCACCGCCGTCTTTGTGCTCACCGCAGAGCGCTATCTTCAGGATTCCGGCCTGATCCGTCCGGGACCTCCATCAGACCATCGCAACAACGAGGGCAATTCACCGGAAACTCACCCCGCAGGTGCGGCGCTGGAGCCCGGTCGTGGCCGCCACGCGAAGAGCCCGTTCGCGATACCTTGGGCGGGCTGGAAGGACATCTTCTGGCGCACCTATCAGCGCATCGACGATGATCGCCTGCTTGCGACGGCGGGCGGCGTCGTCTTTTTCGGGCTGCTCGCGATCTTCCCGGCGGTGACGGCGCTGGTTTCCTCATATGGCCTGTTCGCCGATCCCGCGACGATCAGCGCCAATCTGCAGACGCTGGCGACGATGCTGCCGCAAGGCTCGTTCCAGATTGTCGAGGACCAGGTGGCGCGCGTGGTGTCGAACGGCAATACCACCCTCGGTGCCACCTTCCTGCTCGGTCTTCTGCTTGCGATCTGGAGCGCCAATGCCGGCGTCAAAGCGATCTTCGACGCCCTCAATGTCGCCTATGAAGAGCGCGAGAAGCGCAGCTTCATCAAGCTCAACATGATGTCGCTGGCCTTCACGGTCGGCAGCATCGTGGCGCTTCTGGTGATGGTGGGGGTTGTCGTCGCCTTCCCACTCGCGCTCAATCATCTCGGCATGGCGCCCGAAAGCAAGCTGATCGTGGCGCTGGCACGATGGCCGCTGATGTTCCTCATCCTCCTCATGGCGCTTGCGGTGCTTTACCGCTTCGCGCCCAGTCGCGATGCGCCCCGTTGGCAGTGGCTCAGCTTCGGCGCAGTCATCGCCGCCATCCTCTGGATTGCCGGGTCAGCGCTGCTATCCTGGTATCTCTCGGCCTTCGCCAACTACAACGCGACCTACGGCTCGCTCGGCGCCGCCATCGGCCTGATGACGTGGATGTGGATGTCGGCCATCGTCATCATGTTCGGCGCGGAGCTGAATTCGGAGATCGAGCGGCAGACGCTCAGCGATACGACCACCGGGCAGCCCAAGCCGCTCGGCACCCGCGAAGCTGTCTCGGCCGACACCGTCGGCGCCGCCGCGCCGGCCTGACCGCGCGTCCGAGAGCGGGGCGCTATCCCCTCGAATCAACAATGATGTTAAGGTCTCGCGGCGTGGGGGAGCGCGAGGCGTGGCGGATTCGCACGGCGACCCGTGTTTTCCCGGGTGAGGCAGTCAGCTCTTGAGGCGTAACCGCGGCATGATTCGCATTTCGACGATCTTCATCGCCATCTGCATGGTTCTGGTCGCGGCCTCGCTCGGGCTTGTGCTCTACGCCGTCGCCGGCATCAGCGGGATTGAATCCGCGATCGTGGCGCTGACCGCGCTGACCTTCCTGATCCTCTACAACGCGGTGTCGATGCGGCTGCGCGACCGCAACGACGTCGGCAGCCAGATTACCGATCTGTCGCGTGGCACCGCCGACCTCGCCCGCCAGGTGGCCGAGTTCGGCCGCCGGCTGGCTGCGATCGAGGGCCGCATCGCCTCGTCCAATTCGACCAACTCCGACCGCATCCAGTCGGTGGTCGGCGAGATCAACGAGCTCGGCGGATTGGTCAGGCAGCTCGCCACCACCGTATCGACCCATGAGGATCTGTTGGCCGGCAATGCGCCGGCGCCCGTTCCCGCTCCGATCGCCAGGCAAGAACCGGAAGCGCAGATCGACCTGATGACGGCGTTCGAGGAGCAGCCGGCCCCCCCGCCCCCGCTCCCTGTGGCACCCCCGCCTCCGGTGGCGCAGCCGCGGCCTTCGCCGTCGATCCAACCCCAGACCGCCACGCCGGTCCAGACCGCCGGACGCAACCAGACGCAATTGCTGGCGACGCTGCGCAACGCGATCGACGAAAACCGCGTCGACATCTTCCTGCAGCCGATGGTGACGCTGCCGCAACGCAAGGTGCGGTTCTACGAAGCGGTGACGCGCCTGCGCGACGAGCGCGACCAGCTGATCGCCGCCGAGGAGTTCATCAGCATCGCGGAAGCGTCGGGGCTGATCGGGCGCATCGACAACATGGTCATGCTGCGCTGTGTGCAGGTGCTGCGGCGCCTGATGGTGCGCAACAAGGACGTCGGCGTGTTCTGCAACGTCGCAGCGTCCACCCTCGGCAATTCCACCACCTTCGCGCAATGCCTCGACTTCCTCGAAGCCAACCGGGCGCTGGCGCCCTCGCTGGTGCTGGAGTTCAAGCAATCGACCTTCCGCAATCTCGGCCCGGCCGAGACCGAGAACCTCGCCGCACTGGCCCAGCGCGGCTTCCGTTTCTCGATCGACCACGTCACGGATCTCAGGATCGAGCCGCGCGAGCTGGCCGACCGCGGCGTGCGCTTCATCAAGGTTCCAGCCACGCTGCTGCTCGACCCCAGGCAGGCCTCGACCTCGGACATCCATCCTTCCGACCTCTCCGACCTGCTCGGCCGCTTCGGCATCGACCTGATCGCGGAACGGATCGAAGGCGAGCGCGCGGTCGTGGACCTGCTCGACTATGACGTGCGGTTCGGCCAGGGCTTCCTGTTCGCGCCGCCCCGGCCATTGCGGCCGGAGGGGGCATCTGCTACCGGCGGGGCCGCGCCGACCCAGGCGCAGGATATTCAGGGATCCAATGGCTCCGCTCCCCCCAGCCCAGGCGCGACATCTGCCGAGACGTCGGCCGCTCCTCCGGCGCAACGCATCACCGGCAACGCGGCTCTCGCGCGCCGCATCTGATCGGCCGCGCGCATCATGACCACGCTGCATTTTGCCGAAAGCCTGCGCGAGCTCGTGGTCGGCGTCGATGTCGTGCTCAGCGACATCTGGGGCGTCGTCCACAACGGCCTCGAATCCTTCCCCGAAGCCTGCGAGGCGCTGCACACCTATCGCAGCCGCGGGGGTACGGTGATCCTGATCACCAACGCACCGCGGCCGGCGGACAGCGTACAGCGGCAATTGCGCAAGCTCGGCGTCGCCGACGAGACCTATGACGCGATCGTTTCATCGGGCGACCTGACCCGGCTCTATGTCGCCGAGCATCCCGGCCGCAAGATGTTCTGGCTCGGCCCCGACCGCGACAACTCGATCTATCGCGGTCTCGATGCGAAGACCGCGCCGCTGGAGGAAGCCGACTACATCGTCTGCACCGGCCTCTATGACGACGAGACCGAAACGGCGGAAGATTATCGCGGCATGATGTTGAAGGCGCGCGAGCGCAAGCTGACGCTGGTCTGCGCCAACCCCGACATCGTGGTGGAACGCGGCGACCGGCTGATCTATTGCGCCGGCGCCATCGCGGAGCTCTACCGCGAGCTCGGCGGCGAAGTGATCTTCTACGGCAAGCCGCACCGCCCGATCTACGAGCGCGCAATGGCACTCGCCGGTGAGCGCCAGGGCCATCCGATCGACCGGAAAAAAGTGCTGGCGATCGGCGACTCCGTTCGCACCGACCTGACCGGCGCGCGCGAATTCGGCATCGACTGCCTGTTCGTCACCCGCGGCATCCATGCCGAGGAGTTCGAGGGCCTCGACCAGCTCGACCCGAATTCGGTGATGGAATTGTTCGGCCACCCGCCGAAGGCGCTGATGCGCGAATTGAAGTGGTGATGGCGCCGCTGACCGCGCGCGCCTTAAGCCCAGACGTCGTCATGGCCGGGTCTTGACCCCGCCATCTACGTCTTATCTCCAGCATCAAGAACGTGGATGCCCGGGACAAGCCCGGGCATCACGACCTCGATGGAAAATTGCTGATCCGGAGAGGAGCGCGCTTACGCGCTCGCCATGTCCGGGAAGACCGCCTCGATCTTGGTCTTCAGCGTCGCCGCGTTGAACGGCTTGACGATGTAGTTGTTCACGCCGGCCTTCTTGGCCGCGATCACGTTCTCGGTCTTGGATTCCGCCGTGATCATGATGAAGGGCGTGGTGGCGAGGTTCGGATCCGCGCGCACTTCGCGCAGCAGGTCGTAGCCCGTCATCGGCTCCATGTTCCAGTCGGAGATCACGAGCCCGTACTTCTTGCCGCGCATCTTGTTCAGCGCTGCCGAACCATCGCTGGCATCATCGATGTTCTCGAAGCCAAGCTGCTTCAGCAGATTCCTGATGATACGGATCATGGTGCTGTAGTCATCCACCACCAAAACCGGCATCGACAAATCAACCGCCATCTCGACTCCCCCAACGCAAACCAGGAATATTACGATCAGACCTGCCCCGGCCCGAAGCCCCGGCAGTTCCACGCCCAAGGACTAGCACCAAGGCGTTAAACAGCGCGTTAATTGGGGACGCCCCCCAAGGACTGAAATCGCATTCGATCCCGCCGCCCCCTCCCGCTTGACTTCATCCGGCCGGTCGCGCCACGGTCCCGGCGGTCCCGCCGGTTCGAGAATTCCCCTGATGGCTCCGCATTTTACCGTTATCCGCGACACCACGCCGGACTCCGCCATTCCAAGGGGTGCCGTGGTCGCCATGGGCAATTTCGACGGGGTCCATCTCGGCCATCGCGCCGTGATCGCCGCAGCCGTGGAAATGGGCCGGGCCCAGGGCCGACCGGCGATGGCTTTGACATTCGAGCCGCATCCGCGGCGTTTTTTCAGCCCCAATACCCCTCAATTCCGCCTGACGGACGAGCGGGCCAAGCTGCGGCTTCTGGCCGGCACCGGGCTTGCCGGCGCCGTGGTCATGACCTTCGACAAGGCTCGTGCCGGAACCAGCGCGCAAGACTTCATTCACCATGACCTGATCGGGCGGCTTGGCGTCAGCGGGATTGCGGTCGGCTACGACTTCCATTTCGGCAAGGGACGGGTCGGCTCGCCGAGTCTTCTCGTCAACGAGGCGCCCCGGCTCGGCATCGAGGTCGACGTGCAGCCCCATGTCGATATTGACGAGCGGCCGGTGTCCTCCAGCGCGATCCGGATTGCTCTCGCCGAAGGCCTCCTCGGCGAGGCCACCACCATGCTGGGCGCGCCCTGGTTCATCACCGGCGAGGTGATCCATGGCGAGAAGCGCGGCCGCGATCTCGGCTATCCCACCGCCAACATCCGCCTGGATGCCAATTGCGGGCTGAAGCACGGCATCTATGCGGTGCGTGTCGGCCGCGGGCCCGAGCGGCTCGAGGGGGTGGCAAGCTTCGGCCGCCGCCCGACCTTTGATAATGGCGCGCCCCTGCTCGAAATCTTCCTGTTCGACTTCAAGGGCGACCTCTACGGGCAGGAGCTGGACTGCGCCTTTGTCGGCTTCATCCGCGAGGAGCTGAAATTCGATGGTGTAGAGGCCCTGATCCGGCAGATGGACGACGATTCCGCCCGTGCCCGCGCCATCCTGGCCGCCGCCCCGGACCTATTCCCGCGGCTCGGCGCCGTCGATTGAAGGCCGGACCTGACTCCCCGAACCTTTGCGCTTCCCTTGGCCCCCTGCTATGGAGTGCCCATGTTTGCGCGGCGCATCATAGGGATTAGCGGCCCGGCTTCCGCCTGAGCTTTCGGCTCGGCGCAAGACCGGGATTTCGTCGTTTCACCCCCGCGATTCCGCATCGCCATCCGTTCCCGCGCCATTCCGAGCCAGTCAGCCTCATGTCCGAAAAGCCGCAAAAGTCAGCCACCAAAGACTATTCCAAGACCCTGTTCCTGCCGCAGACCGAATTCCCGATGCGCGCGGGCCTGCCGCAGCGCGAGCCGGAGATCCTCAAGCGCTGGTACGAGATCGGCCTCTACGAGAAGCTGCGTGAGAACGCGAAGGGCCGCGCCAAGTTCGTGCTGCATGACGGCCCGCCCTACGCCAACGGCAACATCCATATCGGCACGGCGCTGAACAAGATCCTGAAGGATCTCGTTACCAAGAGTCAGCAGATGCTCGGCTTCGATTCCAACTATGTGCCCGGCTGGGACTGCCACGGCCTGCCGATCGAGTGGAAGGTCGAGGAAGAGCACTACCGGAAGAAGGGCAAGCAGAAGCCCGATTTCCGCGACTCGACCGCGATGATCGATTTCCGGAAGGAATGCCGCGCCTACGCCACGCATTGGCTCGGCGTGCAGCGCGAGGAGTTCAAGCGCCTCGGCGTCATCGGCGACTGGGATCATCCCTACGCCACCATGAGCTTCCCGGCCGAAGCCCAGATCGCGCGCGAGCTGATGAAGTTCGCCGCCAACGGCACGCTGTATCGCGGCTCCAAGCCGGTGATGTGGAGCGTGGTCGAGAAGACCGCGCTCGCCGAAGCCGAGGTCGAGTACGAGGACCACACCTCCGATACGGTGTGGGTAAAATTCCCGGTCACCTCGCCCGCGCATGGTGCGCTTGCCACCGCCAGCGTCGTGATCTGGACCACCACGCCCTGGACGCTGCCGGGCAACCGCGCCATCTCGTTCTCGCCGAAGATCGCCTATGGCCTTTACAAGGTGACGGACGCGCCCGCCGACAACTGGACGAGGACCGGCGATCTGCTGATCCTTGCCGACGCGCTCGCCGAAGAGGTCTTCAAGCAGGCTCGCGTGACGGCCTTCGAGAAGGTGCGCGACGTCCCCGGCGACACCATGGACGCGATCGAATGCGCCCATCCGCTGAAGGGCCTTGCCGGCGGTTACGACTTCGTCGTGCCGCTGCTGCCCGGTGACCACGTCACCGACGACACCGGCACCGGCTTCGTGCACACCGCGCCCGGCCATGGCCGCGAGGACTTCGACGTCTGGATGGCACAGGCGCGCGATCTCGACGCGCGCGGCATCACCACGGCGATCCCCTATACCGTCGACGAGAACGGCGCCTACACCGATCATGCGCCGGGGTTCACCGGCAAGCGTGTCATCAACGACAAGGGCGAGAAGGGCGATGCCAACGAGGCCGTGATCAAGGCGCTCGTCGAAAGAGGCATGCTGCTGGCGCGCGGCCGGCTCAAGCACCAATATCCGCACTCCTGGCGCTCCAAGAAGCCGGTGATCTTCCGCAACACGCCGCAATGGTTCATCGCGATGGACAAGGATGTCGCGATGAGCGGCAAGAGCAAGTCTGGCGACACGCTCCGCGCCCGCGCGCTGCACGCGATCTCGGTGACGCAATGGGTGCCGCCGTCGGGCGAAAACCGTATCAACGGCATGATCGAGGCGCGGCCCGATTGGGTGATCTCGCGCCAGCGCGCCTGGGGCGTGCCGATCGCCGTGTTCGTGCGTGAAAAGGGCGACGGCTCCGCCGAGATCCTGCAGGACGAGGCAGTGAACGCACGGATCGGCGACGCCTTCGAGCAGGAAGGCGCCGATGCCTGGTACGCGAAGGGCGCCCGCGAGCGCTTCCTTGGGCCGCGCGCGAGCGAAGACTGGCAGAAGGTCGACGACATTCTCGACGTCTGGTTCGATTCCGGCTCGACGCACGCCTTCGTGCTCGAAGACCCCGTGCACTTCCCGGGGCTATCAGGCATCAAGCGCAAGGTCGATGGCGGCACCGACACGGTGATGTACCTCGAAGGCTCGGACCAGCATCGCGGCTGGTTCCACTCCTCGCTGCTGGAGAGCTGCGGCACCCGCGGCCGGGCTCCCTACGACATCGTGCTGACCCACGGCTTCACCCAGGCCGAGGACGGCCGCAAGATGTCGAAGTCGCTCGGCAACACCATCGAGCCGCAGTCGGTCATCAAGGAATCCGGTGCCGACATCCTCCGGCTCTGGGTCGCGTCCTGCGACTACACCGACGACCAGCGCATCGGTCCCGAGATCCTGAAGAACACCGTCGAGACCTATCGCAAGCTGCGCAACACCGTGCGCTGGATGCTCGGCACGCTGCATCATTACAAGCCGGCTGACGCGGTCGCGCCGGCCGAGATGCCCGAGCTCGAGCGGCTGATGCTGCACGAACTCGCCGTGCGCGCCGCCGCCGTCGACAAGGCCTATCGGGAATTCGATTACAAGACCGTGGTCGCCACCCTGTCCGCCTTCCTCAACAGCGAGCTCTCGGCGTTCTACTTCGACATCCGCAAGGACACGCTGTATTGCGATCCGCCGTCGTCGCTGACGCGCAAAGCGGCGCTGACCACGATCGACCTGCTGTGCGCCTCGGTCCTGAAATGGCTGGCGCCGATCCTCAGTTTCACCGCGGAGGAGGGCTGGCGCATGTTCCGGCCCGACGCCGAACCGTCGGTGCATCTGACGCTGTTCCCGACCGATCTCGAAGGCTTGCGCGACGACAAGCTCGCCGCGAAATGGGAAACGATCCGCAACGTCCGCCGCGTCGTCACAGGCGCGCTCGAGCTTGAACGGGCCGCCAAGAACATCGGCTCGTCGCTGGAGGCGTCACCGGTGATCTACGTCGCCGACCGGGACATGCTGATGACGCTGTTCGACGTCGACCTCGCCGAGATCTGCATCACCTCGAATTACGAGGTGCGTGAGAGCGAGGCGCCGGCTTCGGCATTCCGGCTCGATGCCGTGCCCGGGGTCGCGGTCGTGGTGGAGAAGGCGGTCGGCACCAAATGCGCCCGCTCCTGGAAGATCTCCCCGACGGTCGGTGAAGACGCTGAATACCCCGACGTCACCCCGCGCGACGCACAGGCGCTGCGCGAGTGGAAGTCGTTGGGCGTGAGCGTCTGATCGGCAGGCCATGGCCCCGCTCCGCGCCGGCATCCTCGCGGCCCTGGTCACGCTGGTGGCCGACCAGGCCTCAAAACTCTGGCTGCTGAACGGGTTCGACCTCGCTCGTCGCGGCGTGGTGAAGGTGACGCCGTTCTTCGACCTGGTGCTGGCCTGGAATATCGGCATCAGTTTCGGCTGGCTCCAGAACGACAGCCAGGCGGCGCAGTGGGCGCTGATGGCCGTCAAGGCCATCGCCGTGGTCGCCTTGGCGATCTGGATGGCACGCTCGCACACCCGGCTTGCCACGGTCGCGCTGGGGCTGATCATCGGCGGCGCCATCGGCAACGGCATCGACCGCCTGGCCTACGGCGCGGTGGTCGATTTCGCCCTGCTCCACATCGAGATCGGGGGAAATACCTATAATTGGTATGTGTTTAACCTCGCGGACGTGGCCATCGTTGCTGGGGTGGCGGGGCTATTGTATGATTCCTTCCTGGGGGTACCCGCCGCAAAAGCGCCCTGATCCCGGCCGATACGGACCGGCAGGTGGAACCCGGCCTTTGCGAGGGTTTGCCGCTCATGCGCGGCGATCTGACACAATATGGAACAGGTACAGTGATGCGCAGCTCGAAGACCAGCATGTCGATGGTTCGAGACCCCCGATCGGGGCTTTGGCAGGCGTTGAAATTGTCGGCTGTCGCACTCGGCATCGGTCTCGTCCTGTCGGCCGGGGCGGCCCGTGCCGGTGACGACGACGATGAAGATGACGGAATGACCTTCGAAGAGAAGATCATCGACAATCTGATGTCCGGCATCGGCGCCAAGAGCATGGAAAAGCCCGGCATCGAATACCGAGAGCGCTCGCCGCTGGTCGTGCCGCCAAAGCTCGACCTGCCGCCTCCCGCGACCCAGGCCAAGGCCGCGCCGAACTGGCCCAAGGACCCCGAGGAAAAGCGCCGCAAGGAAGCTATCGCCGCGCGCAAGAAGGCGACCAAGGAAACGGAAAACTGGCAGGTCGCCCGGCCGCTGACGCCCGCCGAGATGAAGGCCGGCGAAGTCGCCGCAGCCCCCCGGACAAGCAACGATCCGATCCAGCCCGGCACCAACGGCAATCCGTCGCTCAGCCCCGCCGAACTCGGCTTCTCCGGCGGTCTGTGGAATATGATGAAGGGCGGCAACGCCACCGAAGAAAAGAAATTCACCACCGAGCCGCCGCGCCAGTCGCTGGTCGAGCCGCCGCCGGGCTATCAGACGCCGTCGCCGAACTACGCCTACGGCGCCGGGCCGGACAAGTCGCGACGGACCTATTTCGACATCATGTCGGGCAAGGATAAGGAACAATAGCGTTCCGGTCCCACAGACGCGAAACCCCGCGCCGGCGATCATGTCCGCCGGCCGAGGTGCATTGATTGCTGATCAGTAACTTGCCACCGCGTTGAGTTCTCTGCTTCGTGACGCGAAGCCTCAGCCGCACGGTGTAGCATGCCGTGCCTCCGAGCCGGACATCCGGACCTCGGTCTTTCCTAAAGGATCATGATGTCCGCAAACCGATCGGCTGCCTGTCTCCTTGCCGCGCTGCTTTCGACCAGTGTCCTGACATCGGGCGCGGCTCTTGCCCAGACCACGGTCACATCGGCCCCGCCCGCCAGCTTCACGCTCGGCAACGGCATGCAGGTCGTGGTGATCCCCGATCACCGCACGCCCGTCGTCACCGAGATGATCTGGTACAAGGTCGGTTCGGCCGACGAAACGCCGGGCAAGTCCGGCCTCGCCCACTTCCTCGAGCACCTGATGTTCAAGGGCACCTCGAAGCATCCGGTCGGCGAATTCTCCCAGACCGTGCTTCGCGTCGGCGGCAACGAAAATGCCTCCACCTCGGTCGACTACACCAACTATTACCAGCGCGTGCCGAAAGAGCAGCTGGCGACCATGATGGAGTTCGAGGCGGATCGCATGACCGGCCTCGTCCTCAAGGACGAGAACGTGCTGCCCGAGCGCGACGTCGTGCTCGAAGAGTACAACATGCGCGTCGCCAACAATCCGGACGCGCGGCTGAACGAGCAGATCATGGCCGCGCTCTATCTCAATCATCCCTACGGCCGTCCCGTGATCGGCTGGCACCAGGAGATCGAGAAGCTCGATCGCGAGGACGCGCTCGCCTTCTACCGCCGCTTCTACGCGCCGAACAACGCGATCCTGGTGATCGCCGGCGACGTCGAGGCCGCCGACATCCGCCCGCTGGTCGAGCGCAATTTCGGCGCAATCCCGGCCCAGCCAGCGATTCCGGCACGGCGCGTCCGTCCGCAGGAGCCGGAGCCCGCCGCGCCGCGCACCGTCACGCTGGCCGACCCACGCGTCGAGCAGCCGAGCATGCGGCGTTATTATCTGGTGCCCTCGGCGACCACGGCCGCGGCCGGTGAAAGCGCGGCCCTCGACGTACTGGCGCAGCTGATGGGCAGCGGCAGCAATTCCTATCTCTACCGCGCCCTCGTCGTCGACAAGCCGCTCGCAGTCTCCGCCAACGCCAGCTATTCGAGCATCTCACTCGACCCAACCCAGTTCGCCGTCTCGGCCGCGCCGAAACCCGGCGTCAGCTTCGCAGAGGTCGAGCAGGCGGTCGACGCCGTCATCGCCAATGTCGCGCAGAACCCGATCCGCGCAGAGGATCTGGAGCGGGTGAAGACCCAGCTGATCGCGGAAGCGATCTACGCCCAGGACAATCAGGCAGTGCTGGCACGCTGGTATGGCGGCGCGCTGACCACCGGCCTGTCGATCGAGGACATCAGGAGCTGGCCCGACCGCATCCGCGCGGTCACCGCCGAGCAGGTCCGCGCCGTCGCCCAGAAATGGCTCGAGAAGAAGCGCTCGGTGACGGGCTACCTGATCAAGGACACTAGTGCCGCCAAGCGCGAGGAGAAGCGTTCGTGACCTATCCTTTCCTTCGACGCGCTGTCGTCTCCCTCGCCACCGGCGCTGCGCTTGCGCTCGCCGCCATCTCGCCGTCACAGGCCGCCGCAAAGATCCAGCGGCTGGTATCGCCCGGCGGCATCGAGGCCTGGTTCGTGCAGGACGCAACCGTGCCGCTGATCGCGATGGAATATTCCTTCGCCGGCGGCTCGGCCCAGGATCCCAAGGACAAGTCGGGCGTCGCCAACCTCGTCGGTGACCTCCTCGACGAAGGCTCCGGCGATCTCGATTCCAAGACCTTCCACGAGCGGCTCGACCGCCGCGCCATCGAGCTCTCCTTCAGCGCCACCCGCGACACCTTTCGCGGCAGCCTGCGCATGCTGCGCGACAACAAGGACGAGGCCTTCGACCTGCTCAGGAGCGCGCTGACCTCGCCGCATTTCGACACCGCCGACGTCGAGCGCATCCGCTCGCAGGTCATCTCGGGGCTGCGCCGCGAGACCACCAACCCGACCTCGCTGGCGAGCCGCAAATTCCTTGAGGTCGCCTTCGGCGATCATCCCTATGGCCGGCAGACCAACGGCACCCTCGACAGCGTGCCGACCATCACCGTTGCCGACATGAAGGACTATGTCGGCCGCGTGCTTGCGAAGGACGGACTGAAGATCGCAGTCGTCGGCGATGTCGACCCGGCGACGCTCGGCAAGCTGCTGGACCACACCTTCGGCAGCCTGCCTGCCAAGGCCAACCTCACGCCGGTCCCCGACGTCGAGGCTGCAAAGCCGCCGCAGCGCGCCTTCGTGACGCTCGACGTGCCGCAGACCGTGATCACGTTCGGCGGCCCCGGGGTGAAGCGCAACGATCCGAACTTCATGGCGGCCTACGTCGTCAATCACATCCTCGGCGGCGGCGGATTGTCTTCCCGCCTCTATCACGAGGTGCGCGAGAAGCGCGGGCTGGCCTATTCGGTGTTCGAATCGCTCCTCTGGATGGAGCATTCGGCGATCTTCATCGGCAACACCGGCACGCGTGCCGACCGTTCCGGCGACACCATCGACGCCATCGACAAGGAAGTGCGCCGGATCGCGGAAGAAGGTCCGACCCAGAAGGAGCTGGACGAGGCCAAGTCCTACCTCAAGGGCTCGCAGATGCTGGCGCTCGACACCTCCTCCAAGCTGGCGCAGGCGCTGCTGCAGTATCAGCAGGACAAGCTGCCGATCGACTATATCGAGAAGCGCAATGCCATCGTCGATGCCGTTACGCTGGACGACGCCAAGGCCGCCGCCAAGCGCCTCTGGGGCCAGGGCCTCCTGACCGTCGTCGTCGGCCGCGCCCCGCAAGCCGCAGCGCAGCCGACCGCAGCAGCGCCGGCGACGAAGTCGAACTGACGTCCCTGTTCGAATGTCCTGAAATGGCCGGGCTCGCCCGGCCATTTGCGTTTCCACCAAGCACCATTGCCGAACGTGGATGTTCCGCGATATGTCCTGGTATCACGAATGGTGCCACCATGCTGCGGATAGCCCGCGATCTCGTCATCGACGAGGACGACATCGAGATCGGCTTCGTCCGCGCCTCCGGCCCGGGCGGGCAGAACGTCAACAAATTGTCGACCGCGGCCCAACTGCGCTTCGACACCCGCAAGCTGACCTTGCCGGAAGATGCAGCGATCCGGCTCGCCCGCGTCGCAGGCCAGCGCATGACCAAGGACGGCGTGATCGTGATCCACGCCCAGCGCTTCCGCACCCAGGAGCGCAACCGTCAGGATGCCATCGACCGGCTCGTCGAGATCCTGACTGAGGCCATGGTGCGGCCAAAGCCACGGCGTGCGACAAAGCCGACTTTCGGCTCCAAGCAACGCCGGCTCGAGGGCAAGAAGCGCCGCAGCGACGTCAAGGCCGGACGCGGCGGAGGCCGCGGTTTCGACGACTAGCCGCGTTCCTCAGATCGGTCGGGATGCCGGTAGATGTGGGCAGCGCGGGCTTGCCGCATGCAATTGCGCGTCATCGGGACTAAATTGAGCGCGTGATCGTCCTTTCGAGTCCCCCCATGCCCGTCCGCCAGCTTCCAGAACAGGTCGTCAACCGCATCGCCGCCGGCGAGGTGGTCGAGCGTCCGGCGAGCGTGGTGAAGGAACTGGTCGAGAACGCCATCGACGCCGGCGCCAGCCGGATCGACGTCTTCACCGACGGCGGCGGCCGGCGGCGGATCGGCATCACCGATGACGGCGGCGGCATGACCGCGAAAGATCTCGCGCTCGCGGTCGAGCGTCACGCCACCTCCAAGCTCGACGACGAGGATCTGCTCCAGATCCGCACGCTCGGATTCCGCGGCGAGGCGCTGCCCTCGATCGGCTCCGTGGCACGGTTGTCGATTACGACGCGCCACGCCAGTGAGCCTCATGCCTGGGCACTCACGGTCGAAGGCGGCGATAAATCCGAGATCATGCCGGCCGCGCTGGCGCATGGCACCCGCGTCGAGGTCAGCGATCTCTTCTATGCGACGCCGGCGCGGTTGAAATTCCTGAAGACCGACCGCACCGAAGCCGAGGCGATCCGCGAGGTGGTCAGGCGGCTGGCGATGGCGCGGCCCGATATCGCCTTCACGCTGGCCGGCGAGGAGCGCGCGCCGGTGACCTGGGCGGCGGCGTTGCCTGGTGCGGCCGGCCGCCTGACGCGGCTCGGCGATATCCTGGGCGCCGAGTTTCGCAGCCACGCATTTGAGGTCCACGCCGAACGCGAGGGCGTGGTCGTCGCCGGCTATGCCGCAGCACCCGCGCTGACCAAGGCCAATGCGCTCGGGCAATATCTCT
This sequence comes from Bradyrhizobium sp. SZCCT0148, assembly GCF_018129985.1. Lineage (GTDB taxonomy): Bacteria > Pseudomonadota > Alphaproteobacteria > Rhizobiales > Xanthobacteraceae > Bradyrhizobium > Bradyrhizobium japonicum_H. Next base: position 557,125 of record NZ_JAFCKT010000003.1, on the reverse strand, counting down.
TCGTCAACGGCCGCCCGGTGCGCGACAAGCTGATCCTGGGGGCGGTGCGCGGCGCCTATGCCGACTATCTGCCGCGCGACCGCCATCCGGTGCTGGCGCTGTTCGTCACGCTCGATCCGCGCGAGGTCGACGCCAACGTCCATCCCGCCAAGACCGAGGTGCGCTTCCGCAACGCCGGCCTCGTCCGCGCGCTGATCGTGCACGGGCTGAAGGAAGGGCTCGCGCGCGAAGGCCGCCGCACCGCGGCCAACAGCGGCGAAAGCGCGCTGTCCGCGTTCCGGCCGGCCTTCACGCCGCGTCCCGCAAGCTGGGACTGGCGCGCCTCGCCGTCCGCGCCCATTGCGCCGATCCCGTCGTTCGAGGGCGCCGCGGCGCCTGCCTTTGACGAGCGTTCGCAGGCCGCCTTCGATGTTGGCGCGCCCAGCGCTGACGTGCGGTTCGAGTCGCAGCCCGTCAGCGATCTCGTCGACCGCCCGCTAGGCGCTGCGCGCACGCAGATCCACGAGACCTATATCGTCTCGCAGACGCGCGACGGCCTCATCATCGTCGACCAGCACGCCGCGCATGAGCGCATCGTCTATGAGCGGCTGAAGGCCTCGCTGGCGGCGAACGGCGTGCAGCGGCAGATCCTGCTCATTCCCGAGATCGTCGAGATGGACGAGGCCACGGTGGAGCGCCTGCTCGAGCGCAGCGAGGAGCTCGCATCCTTCGGCCTCGCCATCGAATCCTTCGGCCCCGGCGCGGTCGCGGTGCGCGAGACGCCCTCGCTGCTCGGCAAGACCAATGCGGGCGGCCTGCTGCGCGATCTCTCCGAGCACATGGCCGAATGGGACGAGGCGCTGCCGCTGGAACGCCGCCTGATGCACGTCGCCGCAACGATGGCCTGCCACGGCTCGGTGCGCGCCGGCCGCAGGTTGCGGCCGGAAGAGATGAACGCGCTGCTCCGCGAGATGGAGGAGACCCCGAACTCCGGCCAGTGCAATCACGGCCGGCCGACCTATGTCGAGCTGAAGCTGAGCGACGTGGAGAAGCTGTTCGGGCGACGGTGACGGCCCCGCAGTGACGGTGCCGTAGGGTGGGCAAAGCGAAGCGTGCCTACCACCTCTCTCGATCACGCAGAGATCGTGGGCACGGCGCTTTGCGCCTTTGCCCACCCTGCGAGAGCTGCGTATGCGGCTACGGCTTCCTCAGAAACACGAATTCCGTGTCGTCATACGCCCGCCGCTCCAGCTCCTCGAAGCCATCCGGCGTCGCGAATTGCGCGGCCTTCGCCTCTTCCACCACCAGCAACGCGCCGGGCGTCAGCCAGCCGCCGTCGCGCAAGGACGCGAGCGCCTTCTCCGCGAAGCCCTTCCCGTAGGGCGGATCGAGGAATGCCAGCGAGAACGGCTCGACCGGATGCGCAGGCCCGAGATCGGTCGCATCGCGGCGATAGACCTTGGTCACGCCGCCGAGGCCGAGCGCTTCGACGTTGTTGCGCAGCAGCGCCCGCGCCTCCGCGCCGTTGTCGACGAACAGCACGAATTTCGCGCCGCGTGACGAGGCCTCGATGCCGAGCGCGCCGGTGCCGGCGAAGAGATCGAGCACGCGCGCATCTTGAATCGGATCGTCATAGGCGTGCACGAGGATGTTGAACACGGACTCGCGCAGGCGGTCCGCCGTGGGGCGGATGTCGCGCGAGGACGGTGAAGCGAGATTGCGCCCCTTCAAGCGACCGCCGACGACGCGCAAGCCTAGTCCTCCTTCGGCGTCAGGTCGCGCTTGCCGTGATAGCCGCGCTTGGGACGGCGCGGCGGGCCGTAGCCGCTGGCTTCGGCCTCGTTGCGCTCACGCGCCTCCTCGCTGCCGGTACGCTGCACCAGCACGCGGCGGCCCTTGCGGTCGGCGATCACGTCGCGCTTGCTGGCCGGCTTCTTCTCGCGCGGCGTTTCGCCGTCTTGTGAAGAAGATTTCTGCGGCACGTCGAACTGCGCGCCCGACTTCTCGATGATCTTCTCGCCGAGCTGGTCGCGCAGCACGCGGGACTTGATCTCCTCGACCTCGCCTTCGGGCACTTCGCCGAGCTGGAACGGGCCGTAGGAGACGCGGATCAGCCGGTTCACCTCGAGCCCGAGATGCGCGCAGACATTGCGCACCTCGCGGTTCTTGCCTTCGCGGATCGCGAACACCAGCCAGACATTGGCGCCCTGGTCGCGCTCCAGCGTCGCGTCGATCGGGCCGTATTTGACGCCCTCGATCTCCACGCCGTCCTTGAGCGCGTCGAGCTGCGCCTGGGTGACGTCGCCATGGGCGCGAACGCGATAGCGGCGCAGCCAGCCGGTGTCCGGCAGCTCGAGCGTGCGCGCCAGCCCGCCGTCATTGGTGAGCAGCAGCAGGCCCTCGGTGTTGAAATCGAGCCGGCCGACGCTGATCAGCCGCGGCAGGCCTTCCGGCAGATTGTCGAACACGGTCGGACGGCCCTCGGGGTCGTCATGCGTGGTCATCAGCCCGCGCGGCTTGTGATAGAGGAACAGCCGCGTGCGCTCGCGCTCCGGCAACGGCTTGCCGTCGACCAGAACGACGTCGTTCTTGGTGATGTCGAGCGCGGGCGAGTTGATGATGCGGCCGTTGACGGTGACACGGCCCTGCGTGACCATCTCCTCGGCATCGCGGCGCGAGGCCAGTCCCGCGCGGGCCAGCGCCTTGGCGATGCGCTCGCCGGCCTTCTTCGGCTTCGGCTCTTCTTCCCGGCGCGGGCGGCGATCGGAATCGCGGTCGCGCTCGCGATAGGCGCCGCGGCCGCCGAAGGCCGGGCGCTTTTCGAAGATCCGGCTCTCGTCCTCGTTTTCACGGCGCGGACGATCGCCGAAACGGCCCTCGCTGCGCGGATGCTCGTGCCAGTCGGAACGGCCTTCCGAGCCCTCGCGCGGCCGGTTGAATGTCGGCCGGTCGCCGCCACGTCCGCCACGGTCGCCATCGCCGTCACGGCGCGGCCGGTCGAACTTCGGACGGTCCTCGCGCGGCCGATCGAATTTGGGCCGCTCGCGGAACGGACGATCGCCCGTTGCGCGATCGTCGCGGGAACGCGAGAAGCGCGGACGGTCATCGCCGCCTTCGCGCTTTTGCCAGGGCTTGTCCCCGCCGCGGTCACGGCCGCCGAAATCCTTGCGCGGCCCGCGATCGCGATCCGGTGCGCCTCGCGAAAACTTTCGCTCGCCGTCGAACTTGCGCTCCGGACGGTCGCCGCGCGGCGCACGATCACCGCGATCAAAATTCGGGCGGTCTCCGCGCGGCTTGAAGCTGCGCTCGCCACGATCGTCGCGCGGTCCGCGGTCGGGGGCGCCCCGTGAAAACTTCCGCTCGCCGTCGAACTTGCGGTCCGGACGGTCGCCGCGCGGCGCGTAGGGCTTCTTGTCGCCGAACTTTCTGTCACCGGTCCGGCCGGCGGGGCGGGAGTCGTCGCGATCCCGGCGCGGCGGACGGTCGTCGCGGCCATAGGAGGGGCGATCACCACGCGGCTTGAAGGGGCGCTTCTCGCCATCGCGCGAGGTGCGATCGGAGAAGGGCCGGTCGCCGCGCGGCTTGAAGCTGCGCTCGCCGCGATCCTCGCGAGGCCGGTCGTCGCGGTTGAATTTCGGCCGGTCGCTGAAGTCGCGGCGCGGGGCGTCGCCGTCCGCGCGGGGGCGGAACGGACGGCTGTCGCGGTCGCCACGGGGCGGGCGGCTATCGCTCCTGCCCTCGGGGCCGCGCTTGGCGAACTTCTTCTCGGGGCCGCGCGGCTTGCCGCTGCGCCCACCCTTGGGAGGGCCTCGCCGGCCGCGGGAATCGTTGTTTTTGTCGCTGTCGCGAGGCATGAATGATCTCACTCGAGGGGGTGGCCATTGGGCAGTGTGCGCGCTCGTTGGGAGCCGCATGCCCAGGCAAAACCGGTAAGCACTTCTGCTGAAGGCGCAGCTACTAGCAGGTTTCTCGCGATGATACGAGGCTTGAAAGCCCCCTCTTTCATGGATTTGGCGCTTCTGGCGGCCGAAAATGCCGGAAAAGCGGGCGAAGTTCCTATCGGCTGCGTGGTGGTCCGCAATGACGAGGTCATTGCCACCGGCGCCAACCGGACGCTGACCGACCGCGACCCCACCGGCCATGCCGAAATCGTCGCGCTGCGCGAGGCGGCCAAGACGATCGGCAGCGAGCGCCTGGTGGACTGCGACCTCTACGTGACGCTGGAGCCTTGCACGATGTGCGCGGGCGCGATCTCGTTTGCGAGGGTGCGGCGGCTCTATTACGGCGCCGCCGACCCCAAGGGCGGCGCGGTCGAGTCAGGCGTGCGCTTCTTCAGCGCGCCGACCTGCCACCACGCCCCGGACGTCTATTCCGGCGTCGGCGAGAGCGACGCGGCGCGGCTGCTCAGGGAGTTCTTTCGGGAGCGTCGCTAGGCCGCCGCGAAGAACTCGCGCAGCGCCTTGGCGGTGACGTCCGGGTTTTCCTCCGTGAGGAAGTGCCCTGAGTCCACCGGCATGCCCTCCACGTTGGTCGCCCATTGCTTCCACGTGTCGAGCGGCGTCGCGGCGGCCTGGGCGATGCCGGCATTGCCCCACAGCGCCAGCATCGGGATCGTGATCTTCTTGCCGGCTTCGAAATCGGCCTTGTCGAGGTCGTAGTCGAAATACGCGCCGGCGCGGTAGTCCTCGCACATTGCGTGGATGCGGGCGGGATCGCGGAACGGGGCGAGGTAGTGCTCGAGCGCGCGCGGGTCGATGGCATCGAGCGTCTTCGACTTGGTCTGGCTCGCCATCTTGAAGCGCAGGAAGAATTCGCCTTGGCCCGAGATCAGCGTCTCCGGCAGCGGCGCTGGCTGCGCGAGGAAGGTCCAGTGATAGATCTTCAGCGCGTAGGCGCGGTTCATCCGCTCCCAGTAATCATAGGTCGGCAGGATATCGAGCACCGCGAGCTTCGACAGCCGGCCGGGATGGTCGAGCGCGAGCCGATACGACACGCGGCCGCCGCGGTCGTGGCCGGCCAGCGCGAAGTGCACGTGGCCGAGCCGCTCCATCGCTTCCACCATGGCTTTCGCCATCGCGCGCTTGCTGTAGGGGATGTGCAGCGCATCGCTCTCGGGCATGTCGGACCAGCCATAGCCCGGCAGGTCCGCGATGATCAGCGTGAACGCCTCCGCCAGCTCAGGCGCCACGCGGTGCCACATCACGTTGGTTTCGGAGAAGCCGTGCAGCAGCAGCAGCGGCGGCCCCTTGCCGCCGACGCGGGCGAAGATGCGGCCGAACGAGGTATCGATCCATTCGGACGCAAAGCCCGGATAGAGGTCGGCGAGATCGGACATCTTGTTGCATCCTTATGGTCAGTTCTGGATCTGCTTTGGTGCTGGGGTGCCCCAAACAAAAATGTCGAAAACAACCCCATGCACAGTAGCTAAGTTCAAGCCCTGCCTGCGTTTTTTTGGCGTGCCGACGGGCGCGGCCGAAATGGCGTGCGCGGCCGAAAAACCCTGTTAGCTCATGGTCTTGTCAGTTGGGACCCGTCAATTCCTGGCTTTCTCGGCCTCCACCGCTTGCCAGCCGATGTCGCGGCGGCAAAAGCCTTCCGGCCAGCGGATGCGGTCGACGGCCTGATAGGCGCGGCTCTGCGCTTCCGTCACGGTGGCGCCGAGCGCGCAGACATTGAGCACGCGGCCGCCATTGGCGAGGATCGCGCCGTCCTTCGCGACCGTACCGGCGTGGAAGATCTCGACGGTGTCGACCTTCGCGGCGTCATCGAGCCCGTCGATCCGCGTGCCCTTCTGATAGTCGCCGGGATAGCCCTTCGCCGCCATCACCACGGTGATCGCACTTTCCTTGTGCCAGCGCAGATCGAAATTCTTCAGCTGGCCGTCGCAGGCGGCGAGCAGCGCCGGCACGATGTCGCTCATCATGCGCAGCATCAGCACCTGGCATTCGGGATCGCCGAAGCGGACGTTGAACTCGAACAGCTTTGGGCCCTGCGTCGTCAGCATAATCCCCGCATAAAGAATGCCGCGGAACGGCGTGCCGCGGCTCTTCATGCCTGCGACCGTCGGCTGAATGATCTTCGCCATGATCGCATCGTCGATCGCAGGCGTGACCAAAGGCGTCGGCGAATAGGCGCCCATGCCGCCGGTGTTCGGCCCGACATCGTGGTCGAACACGCGCTTGTGGTCCTGCGCGGAGGCCAGCGGAATGGCGGTCTCGCCGTCGCACAGCGCAAAGAAGCTGATCTCGCGGCCCGGCAGAAACTCCTCGATCACGACCTCAGCGCCGGCCTCGCCGAACGCGCCCTCGAACATCATGGCGATGGCGTCCTCCGCCTCGCGCACGGTCTTGGCGACGACGACGCCCTTGCCGGCGGCGAGGCCATCGGCCTTCACCACGATCGGCGCGCCCTGGCTCTGCACATAGGCGCGCGCGTCATCGGCATTGGTGAAGCGCTGGTAGGCGCCGGTGGGAATGCCGAACTCGGTGCACAGCGCCTTGGTGAAGCCCTTGGAGCTTTCGAGCTGGGCCGGGATCTTGTCCGGCCCGAACGCCTTGATGCCGGCGGCCGTGAGATCATCGACGATGCCGGCCGCCAGCGGCGTCTCCGGCCCGACCACCACGAGCTCGACCTTGTTCTGCTTGCAGAAGGCGATCACCGCGGCATGGTCGGCCACATCGAGCGCCACGCACTCCGCCTCCTTCGCGATGCCGGCATTGCCGGGCGCGCACCAGAGTTTGGTCACCAGGGGCGAGGCTGCGATCTTCCATGCCAGGGCATGTTCGCGGCCGCCGGAACCGAGGAGGAGAATGTGCATCGAGGGCTCGGAATGAGGGGTTGTTTGAGGCGGGAGGTCGCATGAATCGGGGTGGGGCTCAAGGGGGGATGAGCTCCGAACTTCCCGTCATTCAAGGCTTTGGCGGAGCCTTCTTCCTTCTCCTCTCGTGGGAGAAGGCGGTTCTTGTGGGAGAAGGCGGAGCGCGGCTTGGATAACCCGATTTGGCCGGAAGCGTTGCTGCAGTTGACGGCTCGGCATAGGCCTTAACGTGTTTGGTTCGTAGCGGGCGTTTGGCGAATCCCGGACAAAGATTGGTCCCCGACGGACAACAGGATTAGGCAGAATCCGATCTTCTGGAAGACTTTTCCAAGTTTTGGAGCGGAAGCTCGATACGGTCGCAGTTGAGCATTTCGCAAAGGGAATTTGCACCCATTCAAAGCAGGATATGGGATTGAAGGTTATGCGGAAACTACCACTTATAAGGCCGGGTTTGGGCGAGCTACTCGACCATGTCCCCGTGCTGGTCAAAGCCTACGGGAAATGGCCAAGCTACGTGTACTTGTTCGTTATGTCGCTATGGACCCCGTTACTGGTTGTGGGGGTTTCTTGGTTAGCTTGGAAAGGTTGGCGATAGAACTCGGTTCTAGCTGATAGCGTAAGTGACATGCTGGGAGCATTCTTCGACGATAGTGGTACGCATGCTGGGTCGCCGGTGATGACCATTGGCGGCGTGCTGGGGACGGAAGCTCAATGGGATGTCTTCGCCGCGACTTGGGAAGCGCTGCTGCAAGAGCCTCTGCCGGGTAAAAGGCCGCTTAAACAGTTCCATCTGTCGCCGTGTCGGGCCGGTCGTGATGAATTTGAGAACTACAGTCTCGCCGAACGAGACCACCTGACCTATCTATTTCGGCAGGTTATTTTTGATACTGGCTTGGTGACTGTAGCGGCAGCAGTTGACAACGCGGCGTGGGACGAGTTGGTGACCGGCGATACTGCCGAGCAGCTCGGTCATCCTCTCGAATTTCTGCTCTATAAATGCCTGAACTCAATATCGGACATCATCAGGTGGCGTAAGCCGGGAGGGCGAACTTGGGTTTTCTTCGATGAGGGCATCCGCGACCGCGTCGAGATGTTCGCATATGCCTATCTGCAGAATAATAAGGACCGACCGGAAATCGCTAACGTCAGGTTCGCACCTGTATCGAAGGTGATAGCCCTGCAAGCAGGCGACATGATTGCAACGGAGACGTTCCAGTTTGGTCAGCAATGGCTACTGGATCGCGAGAATCCCGTCACGAACCCGCACTTTGACTCGTTTCGCTGGCGAGACATAAGCGTCGGACTGATCTTTGATCGGGACGCGATCGCAGAAATGGTCGAGCGAGTGAAGGCTGGGCCGCCGGTCTAGAGGGCACCGTAATTCCAAGCTGAGAAGCAGGCTTGCATGGCCGGTCAGGCGTGCCCAACGTCCACGTCAGAAAAATAGTGGCACTTCGGATCGTGCCGCCCCAACGAGGACATCGCGACTACGCATCTTGTCATGTCGTTTATCTGTCGTTCACCCCTGTTTCCAACCATACCTTGAGCCAACTGAGATAGCTCAACATTTGCGGAGAAAAGTCCTCGTACACCGCGTTGTATTTGGTAACCGCTCGGTAGACCACAATGAGACTCTCCTCGGCGGAAATTGTCGCCGTCTCAAATCGCAGCCCTCCGCGTTTCAAGCTGCCGTGTTTCAACCAGTTGATGTAGTCATTCTCCCCAACTGCTCCACCTTGTTCCTGAATCTCCGGCGATTTAGAGAACGCCTTTACCTTCTGGCGAAAGTGCGGTTTCCATGTTTCGGGCAGCATCCCTTCTGCGGCACCGGCCAAGGTGATGACGCATTCGTAGTCGCCCCTATGCAAGTGTTCTATTGCGCAGTGGATCTGACGCATCGAAGCAAGCCGTATTTGAGTATCAGTAGGAACCGGAGTGGCCATAGCTTCACCTAGAGGTTCGGATGTGAGCAGGCTAGCTCGCGCGACGGCAGACAGGCTTTGAACGCGGGCGCGCGATAGTCACCCCCGAATCGGTTCTGTTAGAGTCTCTTGCCTGAGAATATCTTTTAAGTAGTATCCCGCTTGTATTGCAAGTTATCCTAAGAAGCAATTTTTCGTCGGTATCCTTGGCGTTCGGCCAGCCGTTCACCACGAAAGAGAATACAGAAAGATCGCCATGAGCGCTAAAACGCCTAAGGCGCGACACGCCCGCCTTCTCTCAAATGGGTTTTTCCCTCCGGAAATGCCTTCCTGTTTCTACAGCGAGCGATTCGGCGCTAACCGCGAGGCGGTTCTAAAGGCATTTGGCGTAATCCCCTCGAAGAAAAAGGGCACTCCGCACTTTCATCTATTCAAGGGCGAGCGTGCAGTTTTTCACTTTCCTCGCTTCGGCCGCGAGGACCGTAGACATGCATACATCAATCCCATCTCGTACTTTTATTTGTCAAAGGTTCTATCCGAGAATTATGTCGGTGTCCGGAAGCTCAATCGGCGTTCAAAGATTTCTATCGCGCCCGCAATATTTGACTGGGCCGGTGAAAGAGCGCTGATCAGGCCCGCCTTCGACGCTCGGGATGCACAGAGGGTAACCCTAAACGCAGGCTACGAGCTGCTGGCAGAGGCCGATATCGCAGCTTTCTTTCATTCAGTTTACACACACACTATCCCGTGGGCGATCCATGGCAAAGTCCTCGCTAAGAAGAAAAAGCAGGACATGACCATGTACGGGAATCTTCTCGATCTTCTCGTGCGAAACGCTCAGGATGGGCAGACTATCGGATTGCCTGTCGGCCCCGATACATCCAGGTTGCTGGCGGAAATTATTGGCACCGCTGTTGATAAGGCGCTGCAGACTGCGCTCAAGGGGAAGCGAAACTGGAGCGCAAAACAACGCGGGGGAATGCGCTTTGTAGACGACTATACCTTCGGCTGCAGCTCGCGGCAGGAGGCTGAGATCATTGTCGCAGCTGTCCGCCGTTGCGTGAACGAATTTGAGCTGGAGTTGAACAATAACAAGACAAGTATTTCACCAACTGGGCCTTTCTTTCCGGCGGCATGGAAAGAACACGTCAGAAGCCTTCTCCCAGGCTCCGATGCTGATAAAGGCAGCCTTCTTCAGTATTTCTACGGCATAGAGGTGGCGGTTCGGGCCCACCCGGAGGCCAACGTCCAGAAGTTCGCCATTCAGAACGCCCGTCGCCTTTTCTTGGAATGCGGGGAGTGGCGGCTTATTGAAGATTATCTGCTCTCCAGCTACCGGCAAAACTCTACTGTTCTACCCATCATGCTTGAAGTTCTAATTTTGCGACACCTTGATAGGAAAGATGTCGGTGTTGAACGCGTCGGAGCATTTGTGGCCGCGCGAATTCCGACGCTCACGCGTTTGCAGAAACGAGGCGAAATCTGCTGGCTCTTATTTCTTTGTATCTGCCTAAAAGCGCCCATTCGGGCGGCGGCAATCTCAGAACTATTTGATGTGGAAGACAGTGCGATTGCCATCCTAATTAGCGATGCCAAGCGTCTTGGCCTCATTCAGGGGAGCATCGATCAATCATTGTGGGACCGCAGCCTAACGGCGGATGGCCTCCGGAGTTCAATGTGGCTCTACTCTTACGAAAGCTCCCTGAAGAACCTAAACTCCAGCGGATCGAAGGCTCATGTTACAGCTGATCCTTATTTTGGACCCATGCTAGCACTCGACATCGAGTTCTATAGGTCCGGCTCAGCCCATATGAACCGCAATGCATTAATCGCACGGTTGCGGCTAGAGCGGGCGCGGCAACTAATCCAACAAGCTGCGGTGGAAGAGGATCTGGCGGAGGACATCGACGACTTTGATGTGGGGGTCGAGGAAGCTGACGAGAGCGAAGACGATTTTTATTGATGACCGCGCCGAACGCGATCGCCGATCGTTCGTCAGAACCACGGGCTTAGCCTTTGTGTGGGTCGAAGGTCGCCATGAGATGAGCCAAAGGCGCTAAGGCGCCGTTGCGAGATGATGCCTTAAAGACCGTGATGCACGGGCCGACACAGAAGACCGCGCGGCCGTCCAAACCAAAGGAGCGTGCCATTTCAAAGGTTGTTCCATCCCAAGTGGTCGCGTTGATTGATCGCGTCTACCCGTCGGCTAAGGCTACGCCCAGCATGACAGTGTACTCTGGAGATGCAGCGATATTAGCTTCGATCATTAATCTCGTGGACGATATTCCAGTCGAGCTCCTGACTCTAAGCGGCGACGACTACACAGGACTCGTGGTTGGCCTTGAATCGATGGGGGCAGCCATAGAGCGTTGGAATTTCAGGGGTGGGGACGATCCACCTCGCACTCTCGACGGTAAAAGTCCGGTCCATTTGATCCGAGACGCTCTTAGTAGATGCCCCGATGAACGACCAGCACCAACTACGACAGAGTTGGTATTCATCATCGACGACTCCTTACGGGAAAGCATACGCCTCGACATCAGCAGCGCGTTCGATGCACTTCATCGAAGCGACTTCAAGGCCGCCACAGTTCTAGCAGGCGCAGCAATTGAAGCGCTCCTTCTGGCCGCTGTGCAAACCGGTGGCCACACGAGTCCTCCTTCCAGAATGAAAAATAAGCCAAAGGACGGACCAGAAACATGGGATCTAGCGCAATTCATCGAGGCGGCGACACTGCTGGGCTTGATAAAGCCTGAAACTGGCGAACAGGCGGGTCGGGCCAAGAACTTTCGCAATCTGATTCACCCCGGAAGGGCGCAGCGGTTGAGCGAGTCTTGCGATAGAGGTACAGCTCTCGCGGCACTCGCGGGCGTTGAGCTGGTATCACGCGATCTACAAGCGCTATCAAAGAAGCCATAGAATTCTACGCCGAAGTGTCGAATAAGGGGTTCTCTCTCCGCTCGCGCGCATGTTCACGAGGATAGAAACCCTTAACCCGACTTCGCTTTCAGCGAGGTCACCCTCTCCTACAATACAAAAGGAGGGGTGGAATCGGCCCGCCTCGAAATGACGACAACGGCGCCTAAACCTGCTTCCCCGCGATAATCTCCTGCAACTTCGCCACATGCCGCGCGAACGCGCCGCGGCCCGCAGCCGTGGCCGTCACCGTCGTCTGCGGCTTCTTCCCCACGAACGCCTTCTCCACCGACACATAGCCGGCCCTCGCCAGCGTCTCGATCTGCGCGCCGGGATTGTCGTCGGTGGCGCCGGCCAGCTTCTTCAGCCGTGGGAACTCCAGCCCCGCTGTCTCAGGCAGCGCGTTCAGCGCCGCCATGATCTTCAGGCGCAGCGGCTGGTGGATGATGTCGTCGAGCTCGGCCATCAGATCCGCCGCATCCAGAGGCCGCCGAGGATCAGGCCGCCGCCGTTGACGAAGGCCATCCAGAGCGGGAAGGCCTCGCCGATGGTGAAGAAGCCGATGAGCGCCAGCGCGGAGATGCCGAGACCGATGGCGACGAAGGCAGTGCCGAACCAGAGGCCCGCGAGGGCGTAAAACAGCATGAAATAGACCGCCCGCCCCCCGGAATCCATCAAGCAGCGGCGTTGGTGGCACGATGGATTCCGGGCTCGTCGCTTCGCGACGCCCCGGAATGACGGCGGCGGGATTGGCGCTTGCCGGCGAAAAGCCTTAACGTCGGGTCTGACCCCACCATGCCGAATCGTGTGCCGATGCCGCCTGCGGAACAACTGAACAACGCGTTTGAATTCACGGTGTCCGAGCTCTCCCAGTCCCTGAAGCGGACGGTGGAGGACACCTTCGGCCATGTCCGGGTGCGCGGCGAGATCTCCGGATTTCGCGGCGCCCACTCCTCCGGGCATTGCTATTTCGCGCTCACGGACGAGAGCGCCAAGATCGAGGCGGTGATCTGGAAGGGCGTGCACGGGCGGATGCGCTTCAAGCCCCAGGAGGGGCTCGAGGTGATCGCCACCGGCAAGCTCACGACCTATCCGGGCTCCTCGAAGTACCAGATCGTGATCGAGGCGCTGGAGCCGGCCGGCATCGGCGCGCTGATGGCGCTGATGGAGGAGCGCAAGAAGAAGCTCGCCGCCGAAGGCCTGTTCGACGAGGCGCGCAAGCAGTTGCTGCCGTGGCTGCCGGAGGTGATCGGCGTGGTGACGTCGCCGACCGGCGCCGTGATCCGCGACATCCTGCACCGGCTGGAGGACCGCTTTCCCCGTCACGTGCTGGTGTGGCCGGTGAAAGTCCAGGGCGACGGCTCGGCCGAGCAGGTCGCGGCCGCGATCCGCGGCTTCAACGCGCTGCCTGAAGGCGGCAAGATTCCGCGGCCCGACGTGCTGATCGTCGCGCGCGGCGGCGGCTCGCTGGAGGACCTCTGGTCGTTCAACGAGGAGATCGTGGTCCGCGCAGCAAGCGAGAGCATGATCCCGCTGATCTCGGCCGTCGGGCACGAGACCGACATCACGCTGATCGACTTCGTCGCCGACAAGCGCGCGCCGACACCGACGGCCGCGGCCGAGATGGCGGTGCCGGTGCGCAGCGATCTCTTCGTCGAGGTCGCCGATCTCGGCCGCCGCACCCGCGCCTATTGGCAGCGCAGCCAGGAGAGCCGCCGCAACGAACTGCGCGCCGCCGCGCGCGCGCTGCCCGCGGCCGGCGACCTGTTGGCGATCCCGCGACAACGGCTGGATTCGGCGGGCGCGTCCCTGCCCCGCTGTCTCAAGGCCAACACGCACGCGCATTTCCGCAGGTTCACCGCCGCGAGCGCGAAGCTGACGCTGCGGGTGCTGCACGGCCAGATCTCGCAGGCCGATCATCGCCTGACTGTGTGCGGCGAACGGCTCGGCCTGTCCGCGCGCTCGCTGCTGCGGCAGCGGCGCGACCGCTTTGCCGGACTCGAGATTCGCCTGCGCGCCTCGAAGCTGTCCAACGCGCAAGCGCAGCGCAACGCCATTGCCCGCCAGCGCGAGCGCACCCATCGCCTCAGCGAGCGCGCCGGCCGCGCGCTCGTCACGTTGCTGCAGCGGCTGGAAGCCCGCGTCGACAACAGCGGCAAGCTGCTGTCGGCGCTGTCCTATCGCAGCGTGCTCGCGCGCGGCTTCGCACTGGTGCGGGACGAAGCGGGACATCCGCTGCATGCGGCCGACAGCATCGGGCCCGGCGCACGGCTGGAGATCGAGTTCGCGGATGGCCGTGTGGGTGCGACGGCGGATGCGGATCGTGCAGCTCCAACGGCCAGGCGCGCACCGGCGCAGCCGAAGACGGCCGCGGCGGACGCAAAACCCGCGCCGAAGCGCGTGGGCAAGCCGGTGGATCAGGGCACGTTGTTTTGAGGTGCAGGCGCGGCGTTGCGCTGTGTCATTCCCCGCCTTGTGCGCAATTGCGCACTGGAGCGGGGAATCCAGTAACCCGCGGCCGCTCAATTCAATCGCAACCGTCACGGCGTACTGGATCGCCCGGTCCTGGTGCGCAATTGCGCACTGGCCGGGCGATGACGGCGCGCGTATAGAACCGCTGTCGCGATCTCGTCATTGCGAGGCGCTCGCGACAAAATTGCAGAGCAATGTTGCGCTGAAGCGACGAAGCCATCCAGAATCCATCCGCGGAAAGATTCTGGATTGCCTCGCTGCGCTCGCAATGACGATGTGGAGACAGCCCGGCCTATCGACAGGACAATCCTGCGTCGATCGTGGTCCAGAAGCCGCAATGCTCCGGCGCGCGCTGGGGGGCGCCGGCGTGGGCCTCGTAGAGAAAGATCGCGACGGTAAAGACGGCGAGTGCGGAGACGAGCTTGAGACGGTTGCGCATGAGGATTGCGTTTAATCGACATCATGGTCGAACTAAGGCGCCGCCACTGGCTGTAACCCGCGCCGCGCGCGATCCGTCAATTCCCGGTCGGCCATTTCAGTCCGTGCAGGGCGGTGGTCGATGCGGTGCTGTCCGCCTGCCGTTGTTCTCTCCCGCTTGAAGCCCGAAGATGGTCGAATTACCGCGCCAGCCATTGCGCGACGTCCTTTTGCGATTCCGCGCGCGCCTCGGCATCCATGCCGAGCTGGCCGTGCTCGGGCGCGGCGGCATCGTTGCTGCCACCGACTGCGTGCAGCTGCGTGTTGGCGCGGTCGAAATCGTGATCGGCGCCGGGATAGACCACGATGCGTGCGAGCGCGCTGCGGCCATGCGCGCCCTCGACCATCTGGCGGCAGGCCGGCGGTGACGAGACGTCGTCATTGGCGCCGATCAGCACCAGCGTCGGCACCCGCGTGCTCCAGCCGAGACCGGCGGAGATCCGGCAGTCCGGATAGAACGCGATGGCGGCGCGGAAATCGGGCCCCGGATCACGCGCCCCGCTTTGCGGCCGCACCGCCCAGAGCAGCGCGCTGGCGCCGTTGGCCCAGCCGATCAGGCTGACGCGGTTGTGCGCCACCCAACTCTGCTTCATCAGCCAGGCGTGCGAGGCCGCGATATCGATGACGCGCTCGCGCCGCGCCTTGACGTGCATCTCCTTGACGCGGCATTGCGGCCCGAGATCGCGCGAGCCATAGCTATCGGGGAGCAGCACGGCATTGCCCGCCCGGACCAGGCGCTCGGCCCAATCGCGATAACGCGGCAGCACTGGATCGGAATGGCTGGCGAGGCCGCCGCAGCCGTGCAGCGCGATCACCGCCGGAAACGGCCCCGCGCCTTCAGGCTTGTAGAGCTGCGCATGCAGCACGCCCGACGCCAGCGGAATGTCGACCGGCTGTGGCGCCGGCGCGGCATGCGCGGCCGCCATCAGCAGTGTCAGGAACAGGGCGGTCAGTCGAAGGCGCATCGGACTATGCCACAGAAGCTGCGGGAAACAGCGATCCTTCGCCCAGGCAATATCACGCGAAAACGGCGGCAAAACATCACAAACCGGTGGGTTTACCGGGCGGACAAGCCACCCTATCTATGCTACATCCCGTCCAACACATCGTGCCCTCCAGGGTTTGCCTTCAAGGTTTTTCTGGACGCGGCCTTCCACGGAGACTTTCGACCGTGCTGAACAAGTTCGGCCCCTCGGGCCATGGCGAAGCGCAGGTGCAGTATCTCGACGGCGACTTCCGCGTGATCTCGCCGGGGACCTTCGTGCGCTGTGCCATCACCGACGTCAGGATTCCGCTCGACGAGCTGAAATACTGGAGCGTCGATCTGCAGGAGGCCTACGCCACGCCCGCCGCCGTGCTGCAGCGGCATTTCCCGGGCGCGCCGAAACCGCAGCCGTGAGTACGCCGGCACGCGGCTATTGGTGCTCCGTGCCATCGCCCCCCACGCAGGTCTTGATATAGCTCTTCCTGGATTCGCCGACGATCTTCTGGTCGATCGCCTGCTTCAGGCAATCGAGCCGCGCCTGCGCCAGGCAGAGTTGTAGCTGGTCGCGCTTGTCCTGTCCCTTCAGGCTCGCGGTCGTGGCAAGACACGTCACGCGCCTGGTCGCGGGAACCGGCACCGCGGCAGTCGGACTTGCGGTCGGCGCGGGCGCCTGTGCCAAAACGGGCGTCATGACCAGACAGGCAAGGCTGGCGGCGACAACGGCGGACGGCAATCTCATCGCATTCTCCCGATCGTCCGAGATCGATAGAAGTCCTGCGATGAATGGTCTCTGAATGACGAACCCGCCCTTCGAGACCGAGCGGATTCATCGCCTTGAGAACCGTCGCTCGCGCGCCTTGTAGAGGTGATCGCTGACCAATTGCCGCAGCCTTGCGGGGTCGTCGAATTCGAGCTGAACCGCGAACGGCACGATGCCGTCGGGCACGCCCTCGCGGCCGCGCAGGCGCGCAAGATCCTTTTCCGTCGTCACCAGCGTCAGCTGCTCGCGCCCGGCATCCGCCGCGAGCGCGGCGATCTCGTCGCGGGAGAACATGTGGTGATCGGCAAAGGGCCGTGTGCGCGCGACGTCGATGCCGCTCACGCGCAGGGTGCGGAAGAAGCGCTCGGGATCGCCGATGCCGGCAAAGGCGAAAACACGTTGGCCGAACAGCTGCGCCAGCGAGGCGGCATCCGGCTTCAGGCGCGCGCGCAACTCCGGCTTGTCGCGCCCGGCAAGCGCCGAGGCGACATCGTCGGCGGCATGGCCGTCGCCGATCAGCACCAGCGCGTCGGTGCGCGCGAGCTGCGCCTTCAGCGGCGCGCGCAGGGGACCGGCGGGAAATACCCGGCCGTTGCCGAGGCCCCGCTCGCTGTCGATCACGATGAGCGAGGCGTCCTTGAGCAGGCGCGGGTTCTGAAATCCGTCGTCCATCAGGATGACGGTGGCGCCTTGCGACTTCGCCAGCGCGACGCCGTCGAGGCGATCACGCGCGACCGCGACCGGGACGTCGCGCGCCATCATCAGGGGCTCGTCGCCGATGTCGGCCGCGGTGTGGCGCGTGCGGTCGACCATCACCGGGCCTGTCAGGCGCCCGCCATAGCCGCGGCTGAGCACCACAGGCGTTTCGCCGAGCTCGCGCAGCAGCCTGGTCAGCGCCAGCACGGTCGGCGTCTTGCCGGCGCCGCCGACGTGATAGTTGCCGACGCAGATCACGGGGATGCCGGCGTCCGCGCCCTGGCGCAGCATGCGCCGTTCGGCGATCGCGCCGTAGAGCGCTCCGAGCGGCCATAACGCATAGGACGGGAAAGAACGTGGCCGGTACCAGAAGGCCGGCTCACGCATTGGCGGCTCCCATCTCGATCCGCAGCTGCAGCAGATAGGGCTCGAGCGCGGTCATGGTGCGGTTGAGCGCGCCGCCGAGATCCTCGACCACGCTCGAGCCTGCGCGCTGCATCTTGTCGCGGACCGTCGGCTCGGCCAGCAACAGGCCGAGCTGCTTGACCAGCGCCTCCTGCGTGTCGGCCTGGCGCGCACCGCCGCTGCGGTCGAGCGCCTCGTAGACATCGGCGAAGTTGAAGACGTGCGGGCCATGCACGATCGCGGCCCCGAGCTTGATCGCCTCGATCGGGTTCTGGCCGCCATGGCGGATCAGCGAGCCGCCCATGAACACGATTCCCGACAGCCGGTAGAACAGTCCGAGCTCGCCCATGGTGTCGGCGACATAGACGTCGGTGGCCGCGGTCGGCAGCTCCTCGCGCGAGCGCAATGCCGGCTTCAGGCCCGAGGCCGTGATCAGGCCCGCGATCGAGGAGCCGCGATCGGGATGACGCGGCACGATCACGGTGAGGAGCTGCGGGAAGAAGCCGACGAGGCTGCGATGCGCCGCGACCAGCATCTCGTCCTCGCCCGGATGGGTCGAGGCCGCGACGATGATGGGGCGCCCGCGCGTCATCGCCATCAGCCGTTCGAGCTTGCCGGGATCGGCCGGCGGCGCCGGCACGTCGAGCTTGAGGTTGCCGGTGGTGACGACGTCGCGGCCGCCGAGCGTGGCGAAGCGTTCGGCATCGGTCCTGGATTGTGCGAGGCAGATGTCGAAGCGCGACAGCAGCGCCGAGATGGTGCCCTGCATGCGCCGCCAGCGCGGGAACGAGCGCGGCGACATCCGGCCGTTGATCAGCACCATCGGCACCCGGCGCGTCGCGCCGGCCAGGATCAGGTTCGGCCACAGGTCGGATTCGATGAACAGCGCCAGCGACGGCTGCCAGTGATCGAGGAAGCGCGCGACATAGCGCGGCGAGTCATAGGGCACGTATTGATGGATCACGTCGGGCGGAAACCGCTTTGCGACCACATTGGCCGAGGTGACGGTGCCCGAGGTGAGCAGGATGCGCAGATTGAGATCGCGCAGGCGCTCGATCAGCGCCGCCGCGGCCAGCACCTCGCCGACACTGGCGCCGTGGATCCAGACCAGCGGGCCATGCGGCCGCACGTCCCGGGACAGGCCGCGCCGCTCGCCGACGCGCGCGGGATCCTCCTTGCCCTGCTTCAGCCGCCGCCTGATCAGGGCAGGCGCAAGCGGCACCAGGCCCGACGCAAGGCGACGGTACAGCCGCAGCGTCAGCGGCAGCGAGCCAGGCAACGACTTGGGTAGCGACTTGGGCAACGACTTGGGCAACTTAGGCATCTTGAGGCCCAGGGCGGCCGAGTTGCGCATAGGCGCGGCGGGTCGCCTCGTTCAGCGTCTCCTCCAGCTCCAGCCGCAGCGCTTCCATCATGGCGGCGTCGGCATCGGCGGGAACATGGATTTCCTTGATGCCGACCAATGCGCCCCGCCCGAATGGAAGATTGATGGTGGTGCGGTCCCAGTTCTTGAGCCGGACGAAGCGGCTGGTCGCCATCGCGAAAGGCATGATCGGCCGCCCCGATTCCCGTGCCAGCATGATAATGCCGAGCCCGGCCACGCGCGAGCGCTTGGGGACATCGGCGGTCAGCGCGACATTACAACCGGCCTGCAGCGTGCGCACCATTTCCTTGAAGGCGCCGACCCCGCCCTTGCGGTGGAAGGCGCCGCCATGATCGCCGGAACCGCGGATGGTGCCGATGCCGAGCCGCTCCGCGGCGATCGCATTGAACTCGCCGTCGCGATGGCGGGAGATCAGGACCTTGGCGCGATAGGAGGCCTTGTCCTGGTTCTTGATGAAGGGCGTGAGGAAATGCTGGCCGTGCCAGAACGCGAAGATCGCAGGAAGCTGCGGCTCGACGCGCTCATAGACGTCGGGCGGATCCAACGTGAATGTGTTGGTCCGCCAGACCAGACGCAGATATTCGGCCGCCAGAACCCCGACGGCACGCTGAAACCAGCTGCTTCGCAGCGTATTGCGAAGCAGCTTTTTCAACGCGCCGGTTCTTGATTCGGGTCGAGCAGCCGGTGGAGATGGACGATGAAATAGCGCATCTGCGCGTTGTCGACCGTGCTCTGCGCCTTGGCCCGCCAGGCGGCGTGGGCGGTCGCATAGTTCGGATAGAGGCCGACGATCTCGACGTCGTCGAGATTCTTGAAGGTGTTTTGCTTGAGGTCGACGAGCTCGCCGCCGATCACGAGATGAAGCAGTTGTTGCGGGGCACTATCTGGCATGAGTTCTGTTCCTAACGGGCTGCCCGGCAAAGCAGTGTTCGAGAAGCACGACAAAAAGCGCTTTAGGCCAAGGGACGGTTTCGAAAATGCGCGACAATGCCCGCATGACGATCGCGTCCCGCTGCCACCAGCACCCCGTGCGCCACTTCCCGGCGGTTATAGAGGATGGGTTCTCCGGAGAGGTCGCTCATTCTACCATCGGCTTCCTGCACGATCAAATCGGCCGCCGCAAGGTCCCAATCATGGCTGTTGCCCCCCGCAAAAGCCGCATCCAGCGCGCCATGGGCGACCCGGCACAGCCGCAGTGCGAGCGAGCCGATTCGCGGATGCAGCTTGATTTCGCCGCCCGAGCCGTTGAGCCGCTCGACCATCGGCTTCGGGCCGGCGACGCGGGAAAAGTCGAGCGTGGATCCGGGCGAAGCCTGCACGGCTGCGCCGTTCAGCGTGGTGCCCTGGCCGCGTGCGGCGAAAAAGAACTCGCCGCTCACAGGCGCGAACACCGCGGCCAGCACCGGCGCGGTCTCCTCGACCAGTGCGACGCTGACGCACCAATCCTCGTGGCCGTTGAGATAGTTGCGCGTGCCGTCGATGGGATCGACGATCCAGGTCAGCCGTCGCGACAGCCGCGCCGCATCGTCGGCGCTCTCCTCCGACAGCCAGCCGTAATCCGGCGTCGCGCCGCGCAGGCGCGTTTCGAGCAGGTCGTTGACGGCGATGTCGGCTTCGGACACCGGCGAGGACGCACCCTTGGTCCATGTCTTCAATTCGGTGCGGAACATCGACTGCGCCAGCGCGCCTGCTTCGCGCACCGTATCCCGCAGCAGCGCCGCGTCGCGCGTCAGGATGGTTTCGCCCGGGGCGTTCGCCTCAACGTCCGCCAAGCGTCAATCCCTCGATGCGCACCGTCGGCGCATTGATGCCGTAGCGGAACTCGAGATTGTTGGCAGGCTGCATCGACTTGAAGATCTCGAACAGATGACCGGCGATCGTCACCTCGCTGACGGGATAGGTGATCTCGCCGTTCTCGATCCAGAAGCCGGAAGCGCCGCGGCTGTAATCGCCGGTGACGCCGTTCACGCCGGAGCCGATCAGATCGGTGACGTAGAATCCCTGCTTGATGTCGGCGATCAGCTCGGCGGGCGTCGGCGTGCCGGGCTCGAGATGCAGATTGTACGGCCCCGGCGAAGGCGAGGACGACACGCCGCGGTGGGCATGGCCGGTGGTGGCAAGGCCGAGCTCGCGCGCGGTGGCGCAGTCGAGCAGCCAGGTCGTCAGCACGCCCTCGTCGACCAGCGCGGTCTTCTTCACCGCAACGCCCTCGGCGTCGAAGGTCTGCGAGCGCAGCCCGCGCTTGCGCAGGGGATCGTCGATGATGCGGATGTTCTTGGCAAACAGCTGCTGGCCGAGCTTGTCCTTCAGGAAGCTGGTCTTGCGTGCGATCGAGGCGCCGTTGATGGCGCCGACAAGATGGCCGACCAGCGAACCCGCGACGCGCGGATCGAACACGACGGGCACCTTGCAGGTCTCGACCTTGCGCGGATTGGAGCGCGCCACGGTGCGCTCGCCGGCGGAACGGCCGACGATGCCGGGCGACAACAGGTCGGCGCCGTGCGGCGCCGAGGTGAAGTCGTAATCGCGCTCCATGCCGGTGCCTTCGCCGGAGATTGCGGTGGCGGAGATGCCCTGGCTGGAGCGCAGGTAAGAACCGTGGAAGCCGGTCGAGGTGACCAGCACCATGCCGCCCATGCCTGCCGACGCCGAGGCGCCGCCGGATTTGGTGACGCCCTTCACGGCGAGGGCCGCAGCCTCGGCTTCGAGCGCGCGGCGCTCGAGCTCGCTGGTGGCCGGCACGTCGGGATCGAGCAGGTCGAGATCGGGGAAGTCGCGCGCGAGCAGCGATGGGTCCGCGAGGCCGACATATTTGTCGTCGGGCGCGACGCGCGCCATCGCGACCGCGCGTTCGGCAAGCTTGGTCACCGCATCGCCGCTGACGTCGTTGGTCGAGACCACCGCCTGGCGCTGGCCGACCAGCACGCGCAGGCCGACGTCGTCACCCTCGGAGCGCTCGGATTCCTCGACGCGTCCATCGCGCACCTCGACCCCTTGCGAGACGCCGCGCACCGCGACCGCGTCGGCCGCATCCGCGCCTGCGCGCTTTGCCGCCTCCACCAGCCGCTGCGCCAGAACCGACAAAGCGGACTGGTCGAACAGGTCGCGGCTGGCCTTTGACCCCTTGGAGGAATCCTTGGACGAAAGCGTCGAGCTTGCGGATGGTGAAGAGTTCACGAACGAAATCCTGTTGGGGCGGGGGTTCGGGACCGGAACCCACAGATGTGCCCTGATCGCGCGGACTTCAAGCATTTTCAGCCTGCCAGAAGCTCAGATTCGCGCCTTTGACGCAATGTCTCGTCAATCATGCGTGCCAAGGTCTTGTCAATCATGAGCCACAGTGACGGTGGGTTAACCAGCCTTTTTAAGCGGTTTCGGAAAGCCGCGCGCTAAGGTCCTCACATCGACCGGGAACATAATCCTGGCGGGGAGAACTAAAGCCGTGAGGCGTCAAACAGCAACATGCGGGATCGCTCCCGCCGGGTCGAGCCGCTCCCTGCGGCTCGACCCCCTTTCCCTTCCAGTCCGCTTCGATGCGCATGATCCGCGCGCCGACGGATATACGAGGCAGATCGAGCTTCATCGCGAACGTGTCGTGCTTCGCCGTGCCGTTCGCGGCATGCAGATGGCGATCAACGTCCGCGTCAGCGATTTCATCGGCGTCGCGCTGCGCGGCAATGACGAGGCGCAGGCCATCGTCCTCGTGCATCGCGATCCCTCGCTCTCCGTTCCGCTGCTGGTCGGCGCCAACGACGACGAACTCGTCGAGGCCTTGGCGATCTGGAGCGAGTTGTTCGCGCTTCCGCAGCTCGACGAAGGCGCGCGCAAGCCTGCCGCCCGCCGCCGCCGCGCCAATGCGATCCGCGCCCGCCGTCCGAAATTCCTGATGCGCCGCCGCGTTGCGATGGCACGTGAATTGTCGGTTCACCGCGAAGAACGCGAGATCATCGCGCGGAACTAAGTGTGATCCGGTACGGTGGGCAAAGAGCGTGCCCACGCCTTCTATCCAGCATTGAGAGATCGCGGGCACGGCGCACGTGCGCCTTTGCCCACCCTACAAGACCTACGCCCGCATCACCGCGTCGGCGAGCAATCCCGCGAAGAGCAACAGACCGGCATCCCTGTTCGACTTGAACAGGCGCAGACAAAGCTCGGGATCCTCGATCCGCAAGCGCACGATTTGCGATGCCAGATGTGCGGCGAAGGCGATCAGGCCGAGCCAGGCCGGCCAGCGCGCATCGGCGGAGGCGAGAGCGACGCCGATCAACATCACAGCGAGCCCGTAGAACAGGATCAACGCCTGCTGCGTATGCGCGCCGAACAGGCGCGCGGTGGACTTGACGCCGATCAGCGCGTCGTCCTCGGCGTCCTGATGGGCGTAGATCGTGTCATAGCCGATCACCCATGAAATCGCGCCGGCATAGAGCACCAGTGCGGTGACGTCGATGCGTCCGAAGGTGACGGCAAATCCCATCAGGGCGCCCCACGAAAAAGCGAGGCCGAGCACGATCTGCGGCCACCAGGTGATCCGCTTCATGAAGGGATAGATCGCGACAATCAGGAGCGAGGCGATGCCGGTCAGGACCGCGAAGCGGTTGAACTGCAGCAAGACGACGAGACCGGTCACGGCCAGCGCGATCATGAAGGCCAGCGCCTGCTTCGTGCTCACCTGCCCCGAGGGCAACGGCCGCGAGCGGGTGCGCTCGACCTTGGCGTCGAGGTCGCGGTCGGTGATGTCGTTCCAGGCGCAGCCCGCCCCGCGCATCACGAAGGCGCCGATGAAGAACAGCACGATGGTGAGCGGCAGTCCGCGAACGTCATGCGCCATGCCGCTCGCGAGCGCTGCCGACCACCAGCACGGCATCAACAGCAGCCAGGAGCCGATCGGACGATCGAAGCGGGACAAGCGCAAATAGGGCCGTGCCCATTGCGGCGCGTGCGTATCGACCCAGTTGCCGGTGGAATCGGCAACGGGGGCGGACGTGTCGCTCATCGGGTCAGGACGTTGCCGTTGAGCGTGTCGAAGGTGCTGCCGCCCTTCTTGCCGGCATTGGCCTCAGGCGCCGAGCCCGAACCCAGCACCTCGCTGAGCGACGGGCCGGCCGGGCCGCGTGGCTGGTTCTGCATTTGCTGAGCGACGTTGCAGACCTTCGTCGCCATGGCCTCAGTGTTCTTGTGACCGGACTTCATCTGGTCGCCGATCTGCGGCGGGATTCCGCATTTGGCGGCGTGGGTGTCGATATATTTGATCATCTTGGACTCGGCCTGGCTGAAATTGCGGATCAGCTTGCAGGCCTCGTCAGGGGGCGCGTGACGGTCGCTCGCGGCCTTGATCAGTTTGCCGCGCTTCTCGGCTTCCTCGCGCAGGGGCATGAAAGCCTTCATGCAGTCCTCGCCCGGGCCGCCCTGGGTCGGCGGGGCCGCGCTGAACGCGCCAGCGCCGCCAACGGGCGCGGCGCCGTTCACGGGAAAGGACGATTGCGGAGCCGTGCCGACCGAAGCAACTGGCGCCGAGCCGTTCACCGGGGGAAACGCGGAACTGGTAGCGGCCTGGTTCGGCAGCGGCGCCGGAAAGGCGCTCTGCGCATAGGCGCCCGCGGCGCTCAGGGTGACCATGGCGGCAGTGATCGGAACCATCAAATGACGGATCATCAGGATAGTCTCTCCGGCAGGAGCTACGGGGTTCGGCGCCTTCCCAATTGAAGCGCAACCAGCGTGTTCGCGGTTTTACGATTCCCGCCGACGCTTAACAACCCGTTGAATAGGGCAAGAGCGCGGCGCGGGGACGCACCGTTTCGGCAATATTTACCCCCGGAATGGCTGCTTTCGGTTAAGAACGGCCCCAAATCGGACCCCTGAACGATGCCCTCCCACGATTTTCGCGCCCCCCGTCTGTTCGTCGACGCTCCCCTCGCCCAGGACGCCAGGATCCCGCTCGACCGCGACCAGAGCAATTATCTCGGCAATGTGCTGCGACTGGCCGCCGGAGCCGAGGTCCTGGCCTTCAACGGCCGGGACGGCGAGTGGCAGGCCGCCATCGAAGGCCGCAAGCGGCCGGACGGCCTCGTGATCCTTCAGCAGACCCGCCCCCAGGACAGGCTGCCTGACGTCGCCTACGTTTTCGCCCCGCTCAAGCATGCCCGGCTCGACTACATGGTCCAGAAGGCCATCGAGATGGGCGCCGCCGCCCTGCACCCGGTCCTGACCCGGTTTACCCAGGCCTCCCGGGTCAACACCGAACGGATGCGTGCCAATGTCGTCGAGGCGGCGGAGCAATGCGGCATCCTGAGCATCGCCAGCGTTGCCGAGCCGGTGCCGCTGGAGCGCTTCCTCAGCCAACGCTCAACAGATCGCCTGCTGATTTTCTGCGATGAGGCGGCCGAGGTACAAAACCCCGTCGAGAGCCTGCGAAACGCCCGTGCTGCCGGAGGGGGCATCGATGTGCTGATCGGTCCCGAAGGCGGCTTTGCCGAGGAAGAGCGGGCGCTGCTGCTGCGGCAGCCGAAAATCCTGCGGCTGGCCCTGGGTCCGCGGATCATGCGGGCCGACACTGCCGCGGTGGCGGCGCTGGCGCTGGTGCAGGCCGTATTGGGCGATTGGGGCGGCGGAAGCGGCTAGATCGTTTCCCGCATTGCGCGGTGCAAGGTCTCAGAAGGCAGTTCGCCGAAAGCCGCCTTGTAGCTCGCCGCGAACTCGCCCAGATGCCAGAAACCGTGCGCAATCGCACAGGCCTTCACGCTGCGCCGTCCTGCACCGATGCGCAGTTGCTTGCGCACCGACCAGAGCCGCAGAACCCGGCTATAGCGATGCGGACTGATGCCGCAAATGGCCTGTGTCGCGCTCTGGAGCGTGCGGACGGACACCCCGACCTGCTCTGCGATTTCAGGCGTCTTCGGCGAGATCGTCAGATCCTGCTGGATCAGCCGTTCCATGTCCGCAACGATCCGGCGATAGCCGTTCATCACGGGCGTCGCGGGACGGTCTGTCGCGCCGGTGGTTAGCGCAGCTTCCATCGTTCTGAGCAATGATTGCTCGACGACGCTCAACGATATCGGCTCGCTCAGGAAATCAGGATCATGCGCTGCGGCCTCCAACGTGTCGGATACCAGACGGCGCAATGAGGCGAGGACGTCCGGTGCGGGGTTCAACAGGTGATAGCCATCACCCAGTTGTGTCCAGGGTTCGCGCCGGGGCGGAGTGAGATACACGACGGCGATCAGCCGGCCCTCCGGCTCATGGACCAGACAATCGGAATTGCCTTTCAGGATGATGATCGAACGACCGACCGATTGCCCGTTGATGCGGGCCGAGGTGACGTGATCCATCGGCACCGCGACGGCGATGGCATTCATCAGTTGATAGCCTCGGATGATCCGCGGAAAAGTCTTCACCAGAGACAGGGTCAGGCTCGGCAGGCTGAGCCGGGCGCGCATGATGGCCGTGGTCCCGACCGCCAGCGGCATGCTGGATGCGCCGGCATATCGCTCGGTCTCGCCGAAATGGTCGATGTCATACGCCCGAAGCTCGAGGGCCGACGATGGCTTGAGCCCCTGAAAGGACATCAAGCGGTCCGCCGCCAGCGTTTGCGTCCCGTCGCGCGCAGTCTCGAAATGACCCTGATCCATGTCGTGCCGCTTACTTTGCCTTCCTTGCCGACGTGGCCACCCTGGACGCGCGCAGATCGTCCGGCCCGTTGATGCCGGCGCGCTTGAGATCGCGAAGCAGCTTCGTCAGCAGCAGCATGTTGGTCTTCTGCAGTTCATGGTTGTTTCCAAACCTGAAAGCGTTCTGCTCGGTCACGATAAGTCCTGCTTCAGTCTCTTCGAGAATCTTCCGCCTCTTCAGCCCGGTCACGCGACGGCGAACCGTCTCGAGCGGCAGGCTGAGGAAGCGAGACAGCGCAGCACGAGAAATCCCCTGCTTGATCACATCCGGCTCGACGTCGTGAATGCTGGAGAACTGCTCGTCCAACACCGGATCGTTCATCACGTGGATGACATTCGCGTTGAGGACCGCGTGAACGATCAGAAGGTCCAGCGGATCGAATTCATCGTAGTGCCGAAACAACTCACTCATCGAAAACAGCATATAGGCCAGCGTGTGTCGCGAGACCGTGCGGATGATGTCTGAAGCATTGCGCATGAATCGAATTCCAACATTCGTGTTGTAGACGACGAACAGTGCCAACGGATCGCTCGCCATACCCAAAATGAGTATGCGACGACTTGCCAGCTGTCCTCAATTTCTCATTGTGAAGCTCGGCCGCATCGCAATTGCTCGCCGACGCTTGCGCGCAGTGACATGAAGGTTGGGCCCCGGCGTGCTGCGGAAGCGATGGCCGACATGACGTTGGCGCACGTTCGCGGATTCAACGGCGCGATGACGTGCGGTATCGAGGTGGCGCGCGATGGAAGGCGTGACGATGGACGATGATGTCGCATCTGACGCGAGAGCACGCGACGAGCTGCGGCTGATCAGAGCGTATCTCCGCCTCAGGGACCCGGGCCGCAGGCGAAGGATCCTCGAGCTGGCGGAGCGGCTGGCGGAAGAAGCCGGGTCCGCTGTGACTGCACCGGCCGTGCCGGCGTATCATCCGTCGAGCCAGCTGAAGACGTCCCCGGGCCAGCCTGAATGATGCCGTCCAGCCCCGTCCGAGGCACCGGTGCAATGAGGTATTCAATTACCTTTTTCAGCGTGACGGCGAATCCCGGTTTTTAGCCGAGGACCGGCGGACGGGGCTCGCGTCAAACTCGTTAAGCGATTGATCCTTTGGAGGTCGAAACCACTTTCGGGCCATGCTAAGGGCAGCGCAACTCAGCTTACCTCCCCTTGCCCTGCCCGGTTCCACCGGGACAATGGACCCAGTCATGACCGCGACTGCCACCTCGAATGCTGCCGGCTCCGCCGCCTGGGCGGATACGCTGCTGTTGTCGTTCGCGCAGGCCGGCTACGTCAGGGCGGAGCCTGCCATCCTGCAGCCGGCCGAGCCGTTCCTGGATCTCTCCGGCGAGGACATCCGCAAGAGCCTGTACCTGACCACGGACCTCACCGGCGAAGAGCTCTGCCTGCGCCCGGACCTGACGATTCCGGTGGCGCGCGATTACCTCGCCTCAGGTCGCGCCGGCCAGCCGGCCGGGTTCAGCTATCTCGGTCCGGTGTTCCGCTACCGCAGCGGCCGAGCCAGTGAATTCCTGCAGGCGGGCATCGAATCGTTCGGCCGCCAGGACCGCGCCGCGGCCGACGCCGAGACGTTGGCGCTTGGGCTCGAAGCGACCGCGGCCTTCGGTGTCCACGACGTCGAGATTCGCACCGGCGACGTGGGGCTGTTCAACGCGCTGCTCGATGCGCTGAACCTCTATCCGGTCTGGCGCCGCCGCCTGGTCAAGGATTTCAACCGCAAGATCAGCCTGGAGCAGGATCTGGAGAAGCTGGCGGCTGCGACCACCGCGAGCCCCAGCGAATATCAGGGCGTGCTGGCCGCGCTCGCCGGCTCCGACCGCAAGGCCGCGCTCGCCTTCGTCACCGACCTGATGTCGATTGCCGGCACCACCAATGTCGGGGGCCGCACCACCGCCGAGATCGCCGATCGCTTCCTCGAGCAATCGACGCTGAAAGGCGGCGCGCTGTCGCGCGAGGCGATCGCCGTGCTCAAGCGCTTCCTGACCATTGCGGGCAATCCCGACGATTCCATCGCCGAGTTGCGTGCGCTCACGGCCGACGCCAGGCTCGACCTCACGGCCGCGATCGACCAGTTCGAGAGCCGGGTCGGCTTCATGGCGGCGCGCGGCATCGACGTGAAGCAGACGCGCTTCTCGACCGCGTTCGGGCGCGGCCTCGACTATTACACCGGCTTCGAATTCGAGCTGCATCATCGCGGCAACGGCGCCGAACCGCTGGTCGCCGGCGGCCGCTACGACGGGCTGATGACCCAGCTCGGATCGGCTGAACCGATCCCCGCGGTCGGCTTCTCGGTCTGGGTGGATGCGCTGACGAAGATCGTCCGCAAGGTGGGAGCTTAAGTCATGAGCGCGCCATTCGTCCTGGCCGTTCCCTCCAAGGGTCGCCTGCAGGAAAACACCGAAGCCTTCTTCGCCCGTGCCGGCCTCAAGCTGTCGAAGGCCGGCGGCGCCCGCGACTATCGCGGCACGCTTGCAGGCCTCGACAATGTCGAGGTCGCCTACCTCTCGGCCAGCGAGATCGCCTCGCAATTGTCGCGCGGCTTTGCCCATCTCGGCGTCACTGGAGAAGATCTAGTGCGCGAGAACATCGCGGACGCCGACAAGCGCGTGTCGCTGATCGATGGTCTCGGCTTCGGCTATGCCGACGTCGTGGTCGCGGTGCCGCAGGCCTGGATCGACGTTCGCACCATGGCCGATCTCGACGACGTCACCACCGGCTTCCGCGAGCAGCATCACATGCGGATGCGGGTCGCAACCAAGTTCGTCAACCTCACCCGCGCCTTCTTCCAGGGCCACGGCATCACCGATTACCGCATCGTTGAAAGCACCGGCGCGACCGAAGGCGCGCCGGCAGCCGGCAGCGCCGAATTGATCGTCGACATCACCACGACGGGCGCGACGCTCGCCGCCAACGGCTTGCGGGTGCTCGACGACGGCGTGATCCTGCGCAGCCAGGCCAATCTGGTCGCCTCGAAAGATGCCGACTGGACGCCGCAGGCGCGGGAGACCGCGCGAATCATCCTCGATCACATCGCGGCAAGGGCGCGGGCCAACAAATACCGCGAGGTCCGCACCCGCTTCCGGCAGTGCGACGCCGCCCTGCTCGGCGAAGCCCACACGCGTTTCGGTGTCGTGGCACCGTTCGGCGGACCGACCTCGTCAGGCATGCTGACGTTGCATTGCCCGCCGGGGCAGCTGTATGCGCTGGCAAGCTTCCTGCGCGAGCATGGCGCCGAGACCGTCTCGGTAGTGTCGCTCGACTACGTGTTCGACCGGGAGAACCCGCTGTTCGCCAGGCTCGAGGCGTTCCTGCGGCAGTGAGCCTCAGGTCTGCTCGGCTTGACCGTTCAGCTTTGCGACAGCAAACGGCAGCTACCATATGCTGTTGAGATGACTTCGAACGCCTCTGGGACTTGATCGATGACGCTGGGCTCCGACGTTTCCGGCATGACGACCACCGCAGCCACCGCCGCGGCGAAGGGGCTGTCGATCGTCGTTCCCGTCTACAACGAGGCGGCGGGCCTCGCCGCCCTGCATCAGCGCATCTGCGATCTCGCAAAGACCTTGCGGGAGCGCTATCGGCTGGCTTGCGAGGTCGTCTATGTCGACGACGGCAGCAAGGATGAAACGCTGGCGATCGCCCGCTCGCTGCCGGCCGACGCGGTCGACGTCCAGGTGGTGTCGCTGTCGCGCAATTTCGGCAAGGAGGCGGCGCTGATGGCCGGCCTCGACCATGCCCGGCTCGGCGCCGTCATGTTCATGGACGGCGACGGCCAGCATCCGCCGGCCCTGATCGAACAGCTGGTGCGACACTGGATCGATGACGGCTATGACGTCGTCTACACCGCCAAGGCGCATCGCGACAACGAGCCGTTCTTGCGCCGGATCGCCGTGCACGGCTTCTACGCGCTGATCAATTGGGGCGCACGGCAGAAAATTCCCGAGGACGCCGGCGACTTCCGCCTGCTGTCGCCGCGCGCGGTCACCGCGCTCAGGCAGCTGCCCGAGCGCAACCGGTTCTTCAAGGGCCTCGCCAGCTGGATCGGCTTCCGCCAGATCCGCGTCGACTATGAGCCGTCGGCGCGCGCCCATGGCGTCACCACCTTCAACGCCGCAAGCCTGCTTGGCCTCTCGATCGAGGGCCTGACCTCGTTTTCGGTCGCCCCCTTGCGCTTTGCCAGCCTGCTCGGCGTCATTCTCGCCGCGGGCGCTTTCCTGTTCGGCCTCTCGATCCTCTGGGAGGTGTTAACGACCGGTAAGCAGGTGCCCGGCTATCCCTCGCTGGTGATCGGCCTGATGACCATCGGCGGCGTGCAGCTCATCATGATCGGCATCGTCGGCGAATATATCGGCAAGATCCTCTCCGAGATGAAGGCGCGCCCGATCTACTTCGTCGCCGAGCACAGTGAAAAGCACTTCGAGGCCGACAAGGCGGACGACGCCGCGAAGAGGACGGCCGCCGAATGAGCGCGGCCGCAGGCCTGCGGCGGATCTGGCTCTGTGCCGACGATTACGGCATCAGCCCGGGTGTCAACCGCGCCATCCGCGACCTGATCGAACGCGGTCGCCTCAACGCCACCTCGGTGATGATGGTGGGCCCGGCGATCGAACGCAGCGAGGTCGAAGCGCTCCAGGCATCCGCGAAGGCCAGCCCGCGCTGCGCGATCGGATTGCACGTGACGCTGTCGGCGCCGTTCCGCCCCCTCACCATGCATTTCCGGCCGCTCGACGGCGACATGTTCATGCCGTTTCCAAAGCTGCTGCGCGCAGGCGTCTTGCGGCGGCTCGACCGCGAATTCTTCCGCAACGAGGTAAAGGCGCAGCTCGCCGCCTTTGCCGATGCGTTCGGCCGCGTGCCCGACTTCGTCGATGGCCATCAGCATGTGCAGCTCTATCCGCAGGTGCGCGACGGCTTTGTCGATGCGGTCGTTGAGGCCGCACCCAACGCCTGGGTACGCCAGGGCGGCCGCGACCTGCCGCTCAAGCAGCGCCTCGCTTCACCCAAGGCAATCGTGCTCGATGTTTTCAGCGCGCAATTCCGCCGCCGCGCCGGCAGCGCCGGCCTCAGCTTCAACCCCGGCTTCGCCGGCGCCTACGACTTCACGCGCGCGGCCGATTTCGGCGCGCTGATGCGACAATTCCTGGAAGGCTTGCCGGATGGCGGCCTCGTGATGTGCCACCCCGGCTTCGTCGACGATGTCCTCGCCGGCCTCGATCCGATGACGGACGTCCGCGAACGCGAGCACGCCTATTTGGCCGGCGACGCCTTCGCGCGTCTGCTGACGGACAGCGGCGCCACGCTGGGATGAGACCCGCGGAAAGCAGGCTGCGAGGCAGCTTGTCGCATACCGAAATTTAATCCGGCCGGCACTGTTGGGGCCACAATGGAACCCTACATCTGCCTCGCGCTTGTTTTGCGCGAGGGAGACAGACCATGACGCCGCAGGAACGCCAGCTCGTCGACGACCTTTTCGACCGGCTTTCGAAACTGGAAAACGCACCGCGCGATCCCGATGCGATCGCCGCGATCTCCGACGGGTTGCGCAAGGCGCCCGGCGCCATCTATGCGCTGGTGCAGACCACGCTGCTGCAGGACGAGGCGCTGAAGCGCGCCCATCATCGCATCCAGGAGCTGGAAGCGGGCCACGCGCCCGAGCAGGCGCAGTCCGGCGGCTTCCTCGACACCATGCGCGACACGTTGTTCGGTGGAAGCCCCTCGCGCGGCTCGGTTCCAAACGTGCCGCCGCGCGACGCGCGGCCGGTCTGGAACAGCGGCGGCGCGATGCAGCAAAGCCAACCGGGCTACGGGCAACCGCCTTACGGACAGGCTTACGGCCAGGGTCCTGGTCAGGGCCCGGGTCAGGGATACGGCGCACCGCCGATGGGCGGGGGCGGCGGCTCGTTCCTCGGCACGGCGGCGGCGGCTGCCGCCGGCGTCGTTGGCGGCTCGCTGCTGCTCTCCAGCATCCGCGGCATGATGGGCGGATCGCATCAGCAGGGCTTCGGCGACGCCAATGCCCTCGGCGACCGCAGCTCTGGTGGAAGCCCTTGGGGCGGCAGCGATCAGTCCGGCGGCTCGCTCGCGCGCGATGCCGGCCTCAACGACATCGGCTCGAAGGGCGAGTCCCGCCAGGGCTTCTCCGACCACGCGTCCAACGATCATAACGACAATGATCAGAACTACGGCGACAACAATGGCGACGGCAATATGGACGTGGCCGACGACAGCGATTTCGGCGGCGACGACGACGGCGGCAGCGATTACGCGTAAGGCTGCTGTGTCCCGCTACGAACAACAACGGCCGCCCAAGAGGCGGCCGTTTTCATTTCGGGGTCGTTGGTCATCGCCCTTCCTCCGCACGTGCGGAGAAGTGAGCGGCGAGCGGCTGGCTACATCACCACGACCTTGGTGCCGACATTGACGCGGCCGTAGAGGTCGATGACGTCTTCGTTGCGCATCCGGATGCAGCCCGAGGAGACGTTGGTGCCGATGGTCCACGGCTCGTTGGAGCCGTGGATGCGATAGAGCGTCGAGCCCAGATACATTGCGCGGGCACCGAGCGGGTTGTCCGGACCGCCTTCCATATGCCGGGGCAAATCGGGGCGGCGCGCGATCATTTCGGCCGGCGGCGTCCAATCCGGCCATTCGCGCTTGGCCGTGATCGACTTCACGCCGGACCAGGTGAAGCCCGGACGCCCGACGCCGATGCCGTAGCGCATCGCCCTGCCATTGCCCTCGACGAGATAGAGGAACTTGTTCGGGGTATCGACCACGATGGTGCCGGCACTTTCCTTGCCGCTATAGTCAACAGATTGTTTCTCGAATCTCGGATCGAACTGACGCTGCCGCGGGTCAACCGCCTCCTGCTGAACCGCGCCTTGCTGATATCCACCCTGCTGCGGCTCGCCCATCGGCGGCAGGCGGCGCTGATCGTAATAGCCGGGCTGCTGTTGATAGACCGGCTGCTGCGGCGCGTAGGCCGGACCGCGGCCGGGACCGTCGCTGAACAGGAACTCGATGAAGCCGCCGCCCATGTTCGCATTGGAGGCGACGCGCACCGGCGCCGGCGGCACCTGCGGCTGGTAGAGCACCGCGGGCGGATCGTTCGGCACCGAATTGTCGAAGGCGCCGGCACTGCTTGCGCCGGCAATGAAGGTGCAAGCGCTGCCGAGCAGCGCAACAGACATTTTCTTGAACATCGACGTACTCTGTACTGTTTCGTCTCGATCACATGCGCCGTGGAGAGCCGATGGCTGATCGCCGTCCGCGACGTGGTCAATAAAAAGCAAAAGGCGTTTCGTTTGGTAAACGGAAGCCGCGTTTTGATTCACCACGTCGCGAGCAACGCGCCAATTTGGCGATCAGCGTTTATTTTCGATGAACGCTGCACGGCCATGGTTAATCGCTCCTTTGCACGCCGTCGCGCGCAACCGCAACAACAGTTCCGGCCGTGAACTTCGTGTTAAATCGCTTCTGCCTAAAAAGACGCGTGAGTGAGGTGGGGGGAGTA
Source organism: Bradyrhizobium sp. SZCCT0148 (assembly GCF_018129985.1). Lineage (GTDB taxonomy): Bacteria > Pseudomonadota > Alphaproteobacteria > Rhizobiales > Xanthobacteraceae > Bradyrhizobium > Bradyrhizobium japonicum_H. Next base: position 523,122 of record NZ_JAFCKT010000003.1, on the reverse strand, counting down.
TCCTGATGGCTGTTCACCGCAAACGTTTTCGCGTCGAGGATATCGCTGGCGGCGGCGAGATGCCGAATTTTGACGTCAATGAAGAGGCAATCCCGATGCATACCGAGATCATGGCGGAGCTGCGCGCGATCCGTGCACAGATGGCGAAAGGCAGCATGCCTGCGCCGCTGTCCGGCAGCGCGGCCATGGCGGCGATCGACGCCTCAACCGCCCATGAGCTCGCTGAGGCTCGTACCATGCTCGAAACCTATCGGGCCCAGATCGAGCAGTGCGAAAAGCTGAAGGTCGAACTCGACCTGATCCATGACGCCATCGATCGCACCAAGCGCGAGATCGCGACGCTGCACGGCAAGAGCTTTGACGGCGGCGAAATGGCCAAGGTCAATGGAGAGCTCGGCGCAGTGGTCGGCGGCACCGAGCAGGCGACCCAACAGATCCTCGAAGCCGCGGAATCGATCGACCAGGCCGCCAGCGCCATGTCCAAGGTGGACTCGGTCGACCAGCAGAAGCAGCTCTCCGACGACATCCAGGAACGCGTTATCTCGATCTTCGAGGCCTGCAACTTCCAGGACCTGACCGGCCAGCGCATCAGCAAGGTCATGACCACGATGAAGTTCATCGAGCAGCACATCAACTCGATGATGGACATCTGGGGCGGCGTCGACGCGATCAAGGCCCACGTCGTTCCGCAGGTCGACACTCGCAGCGAGGACGACAAGCTTCTCAACGGCCCCAAGCTCGCCGGCGACGTCGGCCACGCCTCGCAGGACGACATCGACGCGCTGTTCGACTGAGCGGACGCGACAGAACGAAAAACAAAACGCCGGCGAAAGCCGGCGTTTTTGTTTTGGGTCATCCCCTCCGCCGTCATCGCCCGGTTTTGACCGGGCGATCCATTATTCCAAAACCGGTAGAGATGGGCGGCGGCGCAGTGGAGGCCCCGCCCCCCGCACGCGATTGCTTACCAGGCGGGGCATGACAACGAGCCGTGACTACGCCCGCGGCGCGCAGCGGACGTAGACCATGTTGCCGTAGCGGGTGGCGGCGTCCTTGTCGATGAATCGGGTGATCAGGACGCGGCCGTCGAAGGAGACGATCTCGCGATCCTGATCGCCGGGCGTCGGGCCCGCCGGTCCGATGTAGTTCTTGCCGCTCGGCGAGCCCTTCAGCCGCAGTTCCTGCGGGGTTGCCTGGTCGGCCAGATGCATGATCACGCCGCCGGAGGAGCCGGCGGTGATCACGTAGGGATTTTTGCACTGGGCGCGGGCGGCAGCCTCGGTGCGGGCGCGGTCGGCCGGGTTCTGGAACGAGGCGAGACCCCAGCGGCCGACGATCTCGTCGGCGCGAATGGTCGCAGGCATTTCCGGGCCGGCGCCGGGCTCGGCGTCGGGCGGCGGCGAGGACGACGAGAAGGACGGCAGGCTCATGCCGCCGCCGCAGGCGCCCAGCAGCAGCGCCAGACAAGAGGCGGCGGCCAGATTGGCGGCCGTGCGCGCGTGAGCTGAACTTAACATGGCATTCCCCCGGACAAGACCATGGCCGCACCCCTCCCGCAGCCAAGCGTAAAAACGCTGCCGGAGCAATGACGTCCTTTGATACGCCTGTGCCCCGAACAAGTTTCCAATACCACCATCCTATATCCGCCTCACCAATCGCTTAACCACCTTTGCTTGACAGGATCGCGGCCAAGCCATATTTCCGGGCGCACTATTAGCACTCGGAAAGCCCGATTGCTAAGCGCGCCGTTCGATCCCTGGGGTAGGGGCTGGGCGGAAGCGCCGCCCCACCCACTTCCACTACTTCCGAAGCGAGCCTCCAAAGGGAAACGTCATGGCTAAATCCAAATTTCGTCCGCTGCATGACCGTGTCGTGGTCAAACGTATCGACGCCGAGGAAAAGACCAAGGGCGGCATCATCATTCCGGACAGCGCCAAGGAAAAGCCGTCCCAGGGCGAAATCGTCGCCGTCGGCCCGGGCGGTCGTGACGAGACCGGCAAGCTGACCCCGATCGACCTCAAGGTCGGCGACCGCGTGCTGTTCGGCAAATGGTCGGGCACCGAGGTCAAGATCGACAACGAAGAGCTCCTGATCATGAAGGAGTCGGACATCATGGGCGTACTGGCCTAAGGCCACCCGCCTGAACAGCCGCTGAATGCGCCGCTGTCATGCCCGGCCAGAAGCGCGAAGCGCGTCTTCGCGCCAGATGACCCTGGCATCCATCAATCTTCGCCAGGTGATGGATTGCCGGGCCTACGCCACGCCGAAGCGGCTTCGGTCGTTCAGGCGGGCCAAGCCCGGCAATGACGCAGAGAGCGCGCTTCAGCACGAAACAAGACGCATCACCAAACACGAGGAATTGCAGAAATGGCTGCCAAAGACGTCAAGTTTTCCGGAGACGCGCGCGATCGCATGCTGCGCGGCGTCGACATTCTCGCCAACGCCGTCAAGGTGACGCTCGGCCCGAAGGGCCGCAACGTCGTCATCGAGAAGTCGTTCGGCGCGCCCCGCATCACCAAGGACGGCGTCACCGTCGCCAAGGAGATCGAGCTCGAGGACAAGTTCGAGAACATGGGCGCCCAGATGCTGCGCGAGGTCGCCTCCAAGACCAACGACCTCGCCGGTGACGGCACCACCACCGCGACCGTGCTGGCCCAGGCCATCGTGCGCGAAGGCGCCAAGGCGGTCGCCGCCGGCATGAACCCGATGGACCTCAAGCGCGGCATCGACAGCGCGGTCGCGGCCGTCATCAAGGATATCGAGAAGCGCGCCAAGCCCGTCGCCGCCTCTTCCGAGGTCGCTCAGGTCGGAACCATCTCCGCCAACGGCGATGCCGCCATCGGCAAGATGATCGCCCAGGCGATGCAGAAGGTCGGCAACGAAGGCGTCATCACCGTCGAGGAGAACAAGTCGCTCGACACCGAGGTCGACATCGTCGAAGGCATGAAGTTCGACCGCGGCTATCTCTCGCCCTATTTCGTCACCAACCCCGAGAAGATGACCGCCGAGCTCGAGGACGCCTACATCCTGCTGCACGAGAAGAAGCTCTCCGGCCTGCAGGCCATGCTGCCGGTGCTGGAAGCCGTGGTGCAGTCGGGCAAGCCGCTCGTCATCATCGCCGAGGACGTCGAGGGCGAGGCGCTGGCCACCCTGGTCGTCAACCGCCTCCGTGGCGGCCTGAAGGTGGCCGCGGTGAAGGCGCCGGGCTTCGGCGATCGCCGCAAGGCCATGCTCGAAGACCTCGCGATCCTCACCGGCGGCCAGCTGATCTCCGAGGACCTCGGCATGAAGCTCGAGAACGTCACGGTGAAGATGCTGGGCCGCGCCGGCAAGGTGGTGATCGACAAGGAGAACACCACGATCGTCAAGGGCGCCGGCAAGAAGCCGGACATCGAGGCCCGCGTCGGCCAGATCAAGGCCCAGATCGAGGAAACCACCTCGGATTACGACCGTGAGAAGCTTCAGGAGCGCCTCGCCAAGCTTGCCGGCGGCGTCGCGGTGATCCGCGTCGGCGGCGCCACCGAGATCGAGGTCAAGGAGAAGAAGGACCGCGTCGAGGACGCGCTCAACGCCACCCGCGCCGCGGTGCAGGAAGGCATCGTCCCCGGCGGCGGCGTCGCGCTGCTCCGTGCCAAGAAGGCGGTAGGCCGTCTCACCAACGCCAATGCGGACGTCCAGGCCGGTATCAACATCGTGCTGAAGGCGCTGGAAGCCCCGATCCGTCAGATCGCCGAGAACGCGGGCGTGGAAGGCTCGATCGTCGTCGGCAAGATTCTGGAGAACAAGTCCGAGACCTTCGGCTTCGACGCCCAGAACGAGGACTATGTCGACATGGTCGAGAAGGGCATCATCGACCCGGCAAAGGTGGTCCGCACCGCGCTTCAGGACGCCTCTTCCGTGGCCGGGCTGCTGGTCACCACCGAGGCCATGGTCGCCGAGCTGCCGAAGGAAGCTGCGCCCGCAATGCCGGCCGGCGGCGGCATGGGCGGCTTCTAAGCCTCCGTTCCATTACAGGATTGCGAAGGCCGCCTCCGGGCGGCCTTCTTTTTTGCCGACCCTGCCCCTCCGCTTTCCGATTCAACCGCCGGCCGAAACCCACTACGGTAACGCGCCGATTCGAATTGTTTGGGCATGATCCTCCAGGAAACAGCTTCACACTTTTCCGGATCATGCCCGTTGCGCGAGGATTTTCAGCGATGCGTGCGTTTCTGGCTTGTTCGACAGTCCTTCTGGCAGCTCTGCTTGCCGCTTCTCCGCATCCCGCCTCCGCCCAGATGAAGCTGTCGCCCAAGGCGACGACGCCCGGTGGTCCGGAGACACGCTATTTCACCTCGATCGACGGCCTGATGGACGGCAATGCCGACGTGATCCTGAAGGAGACGCGCCAGGGCAAGACGGTGACGGCGGCCGTGCTCGACGTCTGCTATCCCGTCGCAAAGAATTCGGACCGAAAGGACCGCTTCGTCGTCAACCTCCAGGTCGCGGGCCAGACCCTGACCGGCACCACGCAGAGCGTCGGCGAAAAGTCGCCCGTCAGCGTCAAGCTGCTGCGCAAGCAGAGCGGCGATACGTTCGAGTTCCGCGGCCAGATCAGCATCGGCCAGGTGGTGACCGAGGTGACCTCACCCGACAACGCCGATCTCAGCGAGAAGGAATTTCAGGACAACCAGACCTCCGACGACGGCATCACGCCGCAGCCGAAGGATTTCACCGACGTCTCGCCGGAAGCGATCGCGGTCAAGGTCAAGCTGGACGCCGCGACCGACTTCCTGAAGAGCCTGAAGGGCCAGGCGGTCGAGGTGACGCTGGCGAGCCTCACCGTCGGCTGCGATGCGCTGCGTGCGGGCGAGCAAACGATCAACATGTCGGTTGATCCCGAGCGCGCCGGCGCGCTGCTGGCGAAGTTCAAGGCCATGCCGGGCGTCACTGCCGCGGGCTGGACCGCGGGCATGACCGAGATGGACCGCACCATCCGCTTCGCCGCGGCCGACTGGCGCGAGGGCGACAAGATCAGCAAGGACAAGCTGGCGGCCGCCGTTGCGAACGTCTTGAGCCGGACGCTCGCGGCAAAGCCGGCCTCACAAAGCTTCAACCCCGCCACGGGCAAGCTCAAGCTGGTGTTCAAGCGCCCGAACCCGGATTTCCCCGCACTGGATCTCACCGACACGATCGAGGTCGCAGGGCTCGTCTCGCCCGACAAACCGGGCACGACCGACAAGCTCATGCTCTGGATCGGCAGCCCCGCGACGACGACCGCTGATGAGAGCAGCGGCGCCAAGCTCAATCTCTCCGACGACGCCTCGGTCGACGAGGAAGGCGATCAGCCCGACGACAACGGTTCGATCGAGGCCCTGGTCAAGGAGTTCAAGGCTCAGCGCTGGGACGCCGACAAATCGGTGTGGAAGTGAAGTGACGTGAACTGTTGTGCCCGGGACGCAGCACAGCACCTCGGTGATGCGCTGCAGAGCCGGGGCCCGGAAGCCGGTATCGACATCGAGAACAGATGACTGTGTCCGGCCTGCGCAGCAGCGTTACACGCTGCAGCGCGTCCGGGACACGAGAGCAGCGCTAATTCCCCGTTGTCCTGAAGCGCAGCGGCTTGGGGCCGATCAGCGTCAGCACGTCGCCCTGCCGCTTCCAGGTCTCGACGCTGCTGAGTGCTGCGACGAGTTCGTCGTCGGCCTGCGCTCTTGCCGGCGGACAGTTGCGGTCCTGGATCTGGCCGGGAACGAAGATCACAGTGTTGCCGGCGACCGAGAACTGGCCCTTGCCGCCCTTGCACCAGAGCTCCAGCACGACCTCGCCATGGTCACCGATCTCGATGTTTGGAATTCGCTTCGAGCCTGCCTGCGGCAGCGCTTCCAGGGTCATTTCGGTGCCGAACGGAAAACCGTCCTCGGCACGCGCGACAGCGGACATCGCGAGCATTGCAACCGCAGCACATACCAATGGCTTGAGCGAAACCATGAAACCTCTCGACCGACCTGATCTGCGGCACCTTCTATAAGACTGCGGGCTCATTGAGAAGGTTCGCTCGCATGCAAAAATCCCCGCGGAGACCTCCGCGGGGATCTGCATCGAAGCCGGACGTGGCCTGTTACTTCAGGACCATCGCCGTGAACGGATAGACATAGGCCTGCAACGTCACGAGCACACCGACGAGACAGGCCAGCACGATCGAGTGCCAGAACACGAAGCGCAGGATCGTGCCCTCATGGCCGTACCAGTTGGTGGCCGTGGAGGCGACCACGATCGACTGTGCGTCGATCATCTTGCCCATCACGCCGCCGGAGGAGTTCGCGGCGGCCATCAGGATCGGCGATATGCCGAGTTGCTCAGAGGTGATCTTCTGCAAATTGCCGAACAGGATGTTCGACGACGTATCCGACCCCGTCAGCGCCACGCCAAGCCAGCCGAGCAGCGTGCCGAAGAAGGGATAGAGCACGCCGGTCGCAGCGAAAGCGAGACCGAGCGTCGCATCGACACCGGAGAGCCGCGTCAGCGTACCGATGGCGAGCATCGCCGAGATCGTGATCAGCGAGATCGCGCAGAGGCGGATGGTGCGGCCGTATTCGGTCAGGAGCTTGCCGGGACCGACGCCCATCAGGAAGCCCGAGATGATCGCCGCGATCAGCATGCCGGTGCCGGTGAACGACAGATAGGTGAATCCGAATACCGCTCCCTCCGGCGTCGGCTTGGCCGCCACCGGCGGCATCTTGTTGATCATCTGATGCAGCTCGGGAACGGGATAGTTCCAGACGAAGATCGAATTCGCCCAGGACTTGAAGCCGCCATTGCCCCAGATCAGCATCACGATACAGACGATGATCCAAGGCAGCAGCGCGTTGAACAGCTCGCTCTGCGTGAGCGGCGTCTTGTCGAGCGGTTTGGCCGCGGCCATGGTGGAGGCCGATTCATCATTGCCGCGCAACGCCGGCGACAGCCAGAGCTGCTTCGGCTGCCAGACCTTCAGGAACAGGATGAGAGCCCCCATCGAGATCAGCGACGCGCCGATGTCGACGATCCAGGGATTGATGTAGTTCGAGATCACGAATTGCGGGATCGCGAACGACACGCCGGTGACCAGGATCGCCGGCCAGACATCCTTCATGCCTTTCCATCCGGCAAAAGCCCATATCACCCAGAACGGCACGATCAGCGAGAAGAACGGCAGCTGCCGTCCAACCATCGCGCCGAGGATGTAGGGATCGAACCCGGTGACCGAGGCAAGACCCTGGATCGGCGTGCCCAGCGCGCCATAGGCGACCGGCGCAGTGTTGGCGATCAGCGACAGGCCGGACGCCGCAAGCGGCGAGAAGCCGAGGCCGATCAGCACGGCACCGGTGATGGCGACCGGCGTGCCGAAGCCGGAGGCGCCCTCGAAGAACGCGCCGAACGAGAACGCGATCAGCAGCAATTGCAGTCGCCGATCCTCGGTGACGCCGCCGATGGCGCGCTTGAGCAATTCGAAGCGTCCCGTGCTCACCGTGACCTGGTAGAGGAAGATGACGTTGAGCACGATCCAGCCGATCGGGAAGAAGCCGGTCACGATACCCAGCACCGAGGCGCGGATCGACATGTTCGCCGGCATGGTGAAGACGAAGATCGTGATCAGATTGGCCACGATCACGGCGATGATCGCCGCGATATGCGCCTGGACGCGGCCGCTGGCGATCAGGACCAGCAGCGTGACGACGGGCACCGCTGCCGCAATCGTCGACAGCACCGGGCTGTGCAGCGGGTCATAGACTTGATTCCACATGGTCTTCCTCCCCCACGCATGTTTGTGGCAGACGGCCCGCGTGGAGAGCCGAGCTGCTTGACGCTGGAACGATAACCCCCGAGCTGGACGCGAATTCCTCGCGAATGCGGCGGTTCCCGTCCCGCTCACAAGCTCGCGAAATCCCGAAGCACCCCACCCCGCGCCGTCAAACCCCATGCTAGGGTTGCGGGGTGCGACAAGACAACGCAAATTGCAGTACTTGCGACTTTAGTATAGGCGCGCCGATTTCCGCCATTGCCACAAACCCTTGCCGCAAACCCTTGGCTCGGGAAATTGTGCACATCCCCTCAGGAGACAGAGCTCTGTGAAGAACATCAGCGCCACGCTCGCGATCGTCTGGCGAATCGCGATCCCCTATTTCCGGTCGGAGGACAAATGGGTCGGGCGCGGCCTGCTCGCTGTCGTCGTCGCGATGGAGCTGGTGCTGGTCGCGATCAACGTGCTCCTCAATCAGTGGCAAAACCGGTTCTACAGCGCCCTGCAGGCCTACGATCTGCCCGAATTCGTCAAGGAGGTCTGGATCTTCCTCGGCCTCGCCTTCACCTTCGTCGCCCTGGCCGTCTACAAGCTCTACTTGAACCAGTGGCTGCAGATCCGCTGGCGGCAATGGCTGACGCAGCACTATCTCGGCGAATGGCTCGACGGCGCCACGCATTACCGCATGCAGCTCAAGGGCGACGCCGCGGACAATCCGGACCAGCGCATCACCGAGGACGTCAAGAATTTCGTCGAACAGACGCTGACCATCGGCCTCGGGCTGTTGTCGTCGGTCGTGACGCTGGCCTCGTTCGTCGTCATCCTCTGGGGTCTGTCCTACAAGGCGCCCCTGTACATCTACGGCACCGATATCCTCGTCCCCGGTTTTCTGGTCTGGTGCGCACTGGCCTACGCGATCGTCGGTACGGCGCTGACGCACTGGATCGGCGCCCCGCTGATCAATCTGAATTTCGAGCAGCAGCGCTTTGAGGCCGACTTCCGCTTCAACCTGATCCGCGTGCGCGAAAATTCCGAGCAGATCGCCCTGTTGAAAGGTGAGCACGCGGAGCGGGGGCGACTGCTGCACCGCTTCGGCTTCGTCATCGGCAATTGGTACGCGATCATGAGCCGGACCAAGCGCCTGACCGCGTTCACGGCAAGCTACGGCCAGGCCGCGACGATCTTTCCCTATGTTGTGGTGGCGCCGGCCTACTTCGCCAAGCGTATCCAGCTCGGCGACATGATGCAGACCGGCTCGGCGTTCGGCAGCGTGCAGGACGCGCTGTCCTTCTTCGTCACCGCCTATCGCTCGCTCGCGGAGTGGCGCGCGGTGATCGCCCGCCTCGATGGCTTCGAGATGTCGGTCAGCTCCGCCGCCGACGGCTTGGCGAGCGAGCCGACCATCGACGTCGCAGCATCGAACGGCAAGTCCATCACGCTCGAGCAATTGCTGGTCAAGCTCCCGAACGGCACGCCCCTGGTCACCGCCGATGCCTTCACGATCCAGCCGTCCGAACGGGTGCTGGTGACCGGCCCGTCGGGCTCGGGCAAGTCGACCCTGTTCCGGGCCATTGCCGGGGTCTGGCCGTTCGGCACCGGCACGATCGCGATTCCTGAGACGGCGAAGCTGATGATGCTGCCGCAGCGGCCGTATTTCCCGATCGGCCCGCTTGGCGACGCCGTCATCTACCCGGCCGAGCACGGCTCCATCCCGCCCGAAAAGGTCCGCGACGCGCTGATGGCAGTCGGCATGCCGCGGCTGGCGGACCGGCTCGACGAGCACGGCCACTGGAACCGGACATTGTCGCTTGGCGAGCAGCAACGCCTCGGGCTTGCCCGTGCGCTGCTACACGTGCCGGACTATCTCTTCCTCGACGAGGCGACGGCCTCGCTGGACGAGCCGTCCGAGGACCGGCTCTACCGGCTGCTGACGGAGAAGATGCCCCAGGCCACCATCGTCTCGATCGGCCACCGCTCGACGCTGGACGCCTTCCATACCCGCAAGGTGGCCCTGGTGCAGGACGGCGAAATCCACACTCTCGGCAAATCAGGCGAGCCGGCCCGGGCGGAGCCGACCAGGGCGGGCTGAGCACCGGACCAAAGCAAAAGGGCGGCAGATTGCTCTGCCGCCCTCGTCGCTGGTCTCGGAAAGAACTTACTTCAGGTTGGTCATCGCGGTCAGGTCGAACGACAGCTTGGCGATGCCAGCCGCGCCGCACCAGTTGGAGCCGACGCCCGACGGGTTGATGGGGGTCGTGAAGGTGCCGGTCGATGCGGTGAGGTTGCCGCGCGCCGAGAAATCGCTGGTGAAGGCGTTACAGTCACCCTTCGACAGGTCGGTGTCGGAGTAGCGCAGATCCAGCGTCATCACCTTGTAGGTGAAGCCGACGCCGATATTCCAGGTGTTGTAGTCGGCGTATTTGATGCCATTCGGGAAAGCCGGCACGCCGTAGAAGCTGTCGGAGGTGCCGAGCCACTGACGACCGAACTCGCCCGACACGTACATGCCGACGCCGCTCGAGCCGAACACCGTGCTGGGCGCGATGTACTTGCCGACGATGGAGGTGTAGTTGCCCCAGGCGCCCGAGTTCAGATAGCTCGGGGTATAGTATTCATTGATGCCGAACGACCAGTTGTCGTTCACGGTGTAGGTGAACTTGCCGTAGACTTCGAAGAAGCTCAGGTCCTTCTTGATCACGTTGGTGTTGAGCAGGGCCTTCTCGGCGCACTCGGCGCCCTGGAAGACGCCGGCGTTGTCGATGCCGGTGCCGCCGAAGTAGCAGCTTCCACCCGGATACAGGTAACCCCAGACGCCGATGTCGAAAGCGAACGCGCCGAAGGTCGGTCGGATACCGCCGTAGATGTCGATCTCGGCCGCGGCGCGGTTCGGGAAGGAGATGCTCTCACCGGCCACGCCGACATAGAGCTGGAGGTCCTTGGTGACGTTGTAGCGCGGCTCGAAATAGGCCGAGACCGACGGCTTGTGGTTCGACTGGGTGATACCGCGGAAGATGTAGTCGCTCATGATCGCGCCGCCGAACGCGATATCCCAGGGATCGAAGGCCGGCGGCGGCGGGGCCTTCAAGGCCTTCACGCGCATGTCTGCCGCGAAAGCCGAACCCGTCGTCACCATTGCCAGCGCCGTTGCCAACAAAGCCACTTTTTTCATTTCGATCCCCATCGCCAGTTCTTACCCAGTCGGATCCCGGAAGCCCCCCGGGGCAAACGACCTGTCTGCAAAATTGCGTTACCGCGACAATCTGGATTGAGGGACGGTAACCGTGAAGCAAAAATCACGGGCATCTGCCGACTTTTTAGGCGTTTTGACGATTCCACGAAAGGTTGTCGGGCTGTGTGTCTTCTCGACCACATTATTTGCATTCCAAAGTGCGCAAAGAGACCGGGCAAGTACGGGGAAGCCGGATCGCGTGGCAGCCAAGCTACGAATCAGACTTGCGGGGGGAGCGACGGCGTCCGGAGGTCCCTGCGGCGATGCAGAAAGGCCGCAGCGTCACCGCAGCGGCCTTTCCTGTTGGCGATCGCGCTCGCTGGATGGGACCTAGCTTTGCCCCTCGGCGGGTGCGGCTTCCGCAGAAGACGAAGGCATCGCCCAGCTCGTCTCGGCAGCCGGCTCGGGAGCCGGAGTGGCCGCCGGCGCTGACGGCTTCGGCGCGGGAGCTGCCTTCGCCTTCTTCGGTGCCGCTTTCTTCGCGGCCTTCTTCGGTGCGGCCGGCTTGGCCGCCTTCTTGGCCGACGTCTTCACGGCCTTCTTGGCTGCCTTCTTCGGCGCGGCCTTCTTCGAAGCTTTCTTGGCAGACTTCTTGGCAGATTTCTTCGGAGATTTCTTCGCGGACTTCTTGGCTGCCTTCTTCGCGGATTTCTTCGCCGCTACAGCCTTCTTCGCCTTTTTGGCCTTCTTGCTTTTTTTCTTCTTCGCTTTCGCCATCGTGGTCCTCCTGTTGCCGACGAACAATGGTCGATCGGGCGTCGTTCCAGTGCCGCCTCCGGACGAAAGCTCGGGCTTGAAAGCTCAAACTTGCGCGTTCAATGCCGGTCGCGACCCGCCCGTAGCCCAATCGAGAAGCTCAATCGTGTGTACGACCGGAACTGACGTGCCACTGGCAATCTGCACCATGCAGCCGATATTGCCCGCGGCAATCATGTCCGGCTTGACGCTCGCGATGTTGGCGACCTTGCGATCGCGCAACCGGCCCGCAAGCTCGGGCTGGAGAATGTTGTAGGTCCCCGCCGAACCGCAACACAAATGGCTCTCCGGCACATCTTTCACCACGAATCCATTCTTGGAAAGCAATTCTTTCGGAAGCGTCGTGATTTTCTGCCCGTGCTGCAACGAACACGCTGAGTGATAGGCGACGACGATGTTGTCCTGTCGCGCAGTCGGCTCGAGGCCGAGGCCGGCGATGTATTCGGTGATGTCCTTGGCGAGCGCGGACACCTTCGCCGCGTCGGCGGCAAACGCCTTGTCCTCGCGCAGCAGATAGCCGTAGTCCTTGATCACGGTGCCGCAGCCCGAGGTTGTCACCAGGATCGCGTCGAGCCCCTCGCCGGCCGCTTCCCTTTGCCAGGCCGTGATGTTGGCGCGCGCCCGCGCCAACGCATCCTGATCGTTGCCGAGGTGATGGGTCAGCGCGCCGCAGCACTGCTCGTCCCTGACCAGGACGACCTCGATGCCGTGGCGGGTGAGGAGGCTGATGGCGGCCTGGTTGATGCGCGGCGCCAGCACCTGCTGGGCGCAGCCTTGCAGCAGCGCGACCCGGCCGCGCTTCTTGCCGAGCGCCGCGAACACGCTGCCCGGCAGCGCCCCCCGCGGCGGCAGCCGGTTGGGCGCCAGCGCCAGCATCGCCTTGAGACGCTGGATCAGGCCGGGTGTCGCCGAGGGCCGCGGCGTCGGCAGCAACACGGCAAGCGGACGGGCGAGCCGCGCCAGCACCATGCTGATTCGAAAACGCTGCGGGTCAGGCAGGACGAAGGCCAGCACCTGACGCAGCAGCCGCTCGGTCAGCGGCCGCTGATAGCGCTCTTCGATCCTGACCCGGGCCTGGTCGACGAGATGCATGTAGTTCACCCCGGAGGGGCAGGTCGTCATGCAGGCCAGGCACGACAGGCAGCGGTCGACGTGCTTGACGACCTCCGCGGTCGGCGCCTGGTCCTTCTCCAGCATCTCCTTGATCAGGTAGATGCGGCCGCGCGGGCTATCGAGCTCGTCGCCGAGCAGCACATAGGTCGGACAGGTTGCGGTGCAGAAGCCGCAATGGACGCAGGCGCGCAGGATCTTGTCGGCTTCCGCGATGTCGGGATCGGCGAGCTGGGTGAGTGAGAATTCGGTCTTCATGCCACAGCGCCTCGGCTCAAGCGGCCCCGGTTGAGAACGGCCTTTGGATCGAAACTGGCGCGCACCCGCTCGCTCAAGGCGGCGACGCCGGACGCCTGCGGATGGAAGACATCGACATTGCGCCTGACGTCCTCGGCCGCCCGGATCAGCGTGGCGTGGCCGCCGACGGCATTGGCACGCATTCGCACCGCCGGTTCATGCGCGTCGTCCTTCGGCGGCAAAGCCGCCCAGATCAACCCGCCGCCCCAATCGTAGATCACGTCGCCTCCCGTCTCCTGCGCCAATCGCGTGCCGAGCGCAGCGCCCGAGGCAGGCGGGCAGACGATCCGCCAGACCGGCCGGGCGCCGAGCGCGCCGCCGGCCGCGAACGGCAGCACGTCGCGGATGGTCGCCCACAGCGCGGCAGAGGCTGCGTCGTCGATGAGGGTCGCGGCTCCGAACGGCGCCAGCAATTCGCGCAGCGAGTTGGCGCGATGGGCGGCCGAGGCTGTGATGCCTTCGAGCCGCAGCACGGTCAGCGCCTCGCTCTGGCCTGCGAGATCGCCGAGTCCGTCGGTCCCGGCCCGGACCGCCTGATACGGCAGGTGAGCTGCACCCGAGACGTCGAAGGGCGAGCCGAGCGCCGCAGTCATCGCCTTGTTGGCGGCGGCATCATCCAACCCGCGCAGCAGCAGCGTCCGCTCGGCCTCGGGCTTGGGCATTACCTTCAGCGTGACCTCGGTCATGACCGACAGCGTGCCCCAGGATCCCGCGAGCAGCTTGCAGAGGTCGTAGCCGGTGACGTTCTTCACCACCTTGCCGCCGGTCTTGAAGCTGTCGCCGAAGCCCGAGACGGCGTGCGCGCCGAGCAAATGGTCGCGCGCCCCGCCCGCCCTGATGCGGCGCGGACCGGCGAGCCCGGCTGCGATCATGCCGCCAATCGTACCGAGCGCCGGCGTGCCGAGCAGCGGCGCCGTATCCATCGGCTCGAAGGCGAATTGCTGGTTCTTGGCATCGATCAGCGACAACACGTCGGCGACCGGCGCGCCCGCCTGCAGCGTGACGATCAGCTCGTTGGGCTCGTAGGCGGTGACGGCATTGAGCGCAGAGAGGTCGAGCACGGCATTGGTCGCCATGGCATGGCCGATGCCGCGCTTGCTGCCATGACCGATGATCTCGAGCGGCTGCTCGTTGGCAATCGCCGCGCGCACGACTTCTTCGACGTCTTTGGCGTCTCTGACTTTAAGCGTATCCACGACTGAGCCGGTATCCAAGTTGAGAGCGGAAAGCAAATTTGGCGCGCTGCGGCGAACGCGCAGCGACCGACGCTAGAACCGTGGCAAATCCGGGAATGCCAGCTTGCCGGCATGGACATGCATGCGACCGAGCTCGGCGCAGCGGTGCAGGGTCGGGAATACCTTGCCGGGATTGAGCAGGCCCTGCGAATCGAAGGCGCATTTAAGCCGCTGCTGCTGGTTGAGGTCGATTTCCGAAAACATCTCCGGCATCAGGTCGCGCTTCTCGATGCCGACGCCGTGCTCGCCGGTCAGCACGCCGCCGAACTCGACGCAGGCGCGCAGGATGTCGGCGCCGAAGGCTTCCGCACGCTCGATCTCGCCGGGCTTGTTGGCATCGTAGAGGATGAGAGGATGGAGATTGCCGTCGCCGGCGTGGAACACGTTGGCGCAGCCGAGCTGGTATTTTTCACCGAGCTCGCGGATGCGGGCCAGCGCCTTCGGCAGCGCGCCGCGCGGAATGGTACCGTCCATGCAGAGATAGTCGGGCGAGATGCGCCCGACCGCGGGAAATGCAGCCTTGCGGCCGGCCCAGAACAGGTTGCGCTCGGCCTCGGAGGTCGAGATCTGGCAGGTGGTCGAGCCGCAGCCATTCGCAATGGCCTCGACGCGCGTGATCAGCTCGTCGACCTCGATCTTTGGGCCATCGAGCTCGATGATCAGCAGCGCCTCGACATCGAGCGGATAGCCGGCATGGACGAAAGCTTCAGCGGCGTGGATCGCGGGCTTGTCCATCATCTCCATGCCGCCGGGGATGATGCCGGCGCCGATGATGCGCGCGACGCATTCGCCGGCGGCTTCGACCTCGGCGAAGCCAACCATCAGCGCGCGCGCCGTCTCCGGCTTCTGCAGGATGCGCACCGTGATCTCGGTGATGACGCCGAGCAGGCCTTCGGAGCCGGTGATGACGCCCATCAAATCGTAGCCGGCGTTCTCGCACCCCTTGCCGCCGATGCGCAGGATCTCGCCGCTCATCAGCACGATTTCGCAACCGAGCACGTTGTTGGTGGTCATGCCGTATTTGAGGCAGTGCACGCCGCCGGAATTCTCCGCGACATTGCCGCCGATCGAGCAGGCGATCTGCGAGGAAGGATCGGGGGCGTAGTAGAAGCCGGCATGCGCGACCGCCTGGCTGATGGCGAGATTGGTGACCCCGGGCTCAGTGACGACGACGCGGTTGTCGAAGTCGATCTCGCGGATGCGCTTGAACTTGCCGAGCCCGAGCAGCACGCCGTCCTCCAGCGGCAGCGCGCCGCCGGACAGCGAGGTTCCGGAGCCGCGCGGCACCACCTTGACGTTCTGCCCTGCACAATATTTCAGGATCAGCGAGATCTGCTCGGTCGTTTCGGGCAGCACCACCACCATCGGCGGCTGCCGATACGCCGTCAGCCCGTCGGACTCATAGGCGCGCATCTCGGCGGGCGTATCGATCACGCCTTCGCCCGGCACGATCGCGCGCAATGCAGCAACGATCTCGGCGCGGCGCGCGAGCACAGCCTGGTCGCTCGCAGGCATCATGATGGCCATATCAGATCCTTCATGGCATATTTTTCCGGCTCACGCCGCACGATCAATTTGTCTCGGCAAATCAATCACGTCCGCAGGTGTTTGGGTAGGCCATCCGAAAGTCGAATCGACCATCTTCCGCCAGTTCGCTCTGGGACAAGTCGGAAATGATGAAACCTGTCATGGTTTGGTGGCTTGTCCAAGCCGAGCAGGCCTGCCAAAACCGGCAGGTCGGGCGAATGCCGATCCGGCAAGAGACTGACAGCCCAGACCCACCAGGGAAGAGACGAAGAGCACCCGATGACAAAACTGATTTTTGGCGCACTGACGATCCTCACCGCGATTGCCACCGCACCCGCCGCGATGGCGCAGGATGTCGCGGCCGGCAAGACGTCGTTCAACAAATGCCTGGCCTGCCACGCGATCGGCGAAGGCGCCAAGAATAAGGTCGGCCCCGAGCTCAACGGTCTCAACGGCCGCAAGTCGGGAACCGCTCCGGACTACAATTATTCGGACGCGAACAAGAATTCCGGCATCACCTGGGACGAAGCCGTCTTCAAGGAATACATCAAGGACCCCAAGGCCAAGATCCCCGGCACCAAGATGGCGTTCGCCGGCATCAAGAACGAGACCGAGATCAACAATCTCTGGGCCTATGTCTCGCAGTTCGACAAGGACGGGAAGATCAAGCAGTAAGCGCGTAGCGGACAACCACTGCAGCTTCGGTTCCGCTGAAGTCGGGACCGAGGCTGCAGCTTATTATTTTTGGTGCGCTTTCTCCCGGGCATCATTGGGAGCGAAGCATTCCAGAATCCCTCCTTGGAGAGATTTCTGGAGTGCTTCGTCGCAAGAGCTTCTCGCAATGACGGGGCATGAGGCGGCAGGTCGGTTCTCCAAGCACAGCTGTCATTTCCGCGAAGGCGGGAATCCAGCAAGCTGCGGCTTCGTGTTTCGATCAGTGCCGTCTTGAGGACTGGGTCCCGGTCCTTGTGCGCAGTTGCGCACTGGCCTGGCGATCACACTGAGTGTGTGGCAGCAGACACGCCTTCTCGTTCCCGCGGCGCGTTTCGCCCGAGCTTTGCTTCGTCGCTCCACCCTCTAATCCAAGAGGGCGCAGGGAAGGCCGGGTGCCGGCTGGCACCCGCGGTCCGCTGCGCGAAAATGCACACGCAGGAAGAACCGCACAGCAGCATACAGGTGTCGCCGATCACTCGGCCTTCCCTGCGCAGTGGCTGGACGGCTTATGCCGTGATCTCCCGGGAGCCGACCATTCCTTCTGGCCTCCCTCGCCGTTCGAATTGACGATGCCGTCTGCCCGGTTGGGCTCGCGCACATCTCCGAACGGCTTGACCGTGGCAACGACGGCCAGGACCACACGGTTTTGCCGTACGCACGGCCCGCCATGTCGCCGCAGTATTCCCGGCCCTGTCGACGGAGCCGGAAACTTACGAGCGAGACGAAGCCTGACAGCGCCGTCGTCCGCACGTGGCCTCGGGCTCACAGGGACTACCCGCCCTGCCCGCGCCTTTCGTGCCGACGCTGCCGCGTCCACCGCAAGCCCGGCTCGCGAACGTGACGACTTCACGTCGCCCCTCCTGGGTGAGCCGGGATGGGTGACACATACGCCGAAACCGAATTTCGGTAAAGCGGAATCTTTTCGCGCTTGCGGATTGACAGAGGCCGACACAGGCAGCTGCCGTAGGGTGGACAAAACGAAGCGCGCCCACGTCTTTTTACTGTCATCGAGACATCGTGGGCACGGCGCAAGTGCGCCTTTGCCTACCCTACGAGAGCTCGAACGTCTAATCCGCCGCCGCCTGCGCCGGCGCGATTTTGCCGATCATCGTCTCGATTTCCGTCTTCACGAGCTCCGGCACGACGTTCTGCACCATATGGCCGAGATCGGGCAGCACGATCAGCTTCGTTTGCTGTACCATCGCCGCGAACGGGCGCGCGTGGATGTTGGTCTTCACCGTCGTATCGGGCTCGCCGGCGATGATCGTGACCGGCGCCGTGATCTCGCCGTAGCGCGCGACTTGTGCCGTCACCGCCTGCTTCAGCGTCACGAGATCATAGGCATTGGCGATGAACTCGCGCGGGCGAAGCAGCAGCGGAGTCGCGGAGTCCTGCACGAATCCATCCGGCATCATCTGCGGCAGGAATACGCTGCGCGCACCGGGCTCGGCCAGAAAATAGCCGAGCGGCAGGGTGATGGTGTAGGCGAGCAGCGGACCGATCACCGGCGTTGCGATGATCTCGTTGTAACGGCCGACGCCGCCGCGCCAGGGATGGGTGACGGGGGCGAGCATGACGAGACCGGCGACGCGGCCGGGATGGTCGAGCGCAATCCGCGCGCCCAGCGCACCACTCCAGGAATGAACGACGAAGACCGCGCGATCGATTCCAAGCTTGCCAAGCGCCTCGTCGATCATCCGCGCCTGGATCTGCGGCGTAGAATCCTGCCGCCGCGCGCGCGTGCTCCAGCCATGGCCGGGACGGTCGACGAGAATGACGCGATGGTCCTTGGCGAGGAGGTCGCCGAGCGGGCGCCGCATCGCTTCGAGATTGGAGCTCGCGCCGTGCAGCATCACGATCGGCAATCCTGCATCGCGCGGGCCGATATCGACGACGTGAAGCGTCGCGCCGTCGACCTCGACCATCCCGCCGTGCGGCGGATAGGCGCGTTGCACGGCGACGATTCCAGCCTGAGTGACCAGCGCCAGCAGAACCAGCGCCGTCACGACTGACATCACGATCATGGAGGGAATCCGGACGATCCAGGGCACAGGGTAGCTACGAGCCTCGTAAGCGGCAGTTTCGCCCTGCCGGCTCTCAATAAGTCCACCGAAATTACCGGGGCTGTGGATATGTGCATAATTTAAAATCAGAAAGGTCAATGAAATCAACGGCACTCCGCGCGCCCTGCCGGCGCCGGAACGGCTTCATCCGGCCGTCACCACGGTCTCCATATAATCGCCACGGTCGGTTCCGCCATTTAACCTTGGATGAATGCCGATCCTCCTCTCAACTCAGGGGATTGTTAGGAAAGCCCGGTAATTGTCCTGGTTTGAACCGGAGGATTTTCGATGAGCTTCAGATCGAACGACACTGCGATCGACGAGATCGTGGCGAGCTGCAACGGCGATCTGCGTGGTGCCGTGCGGGCGCTTCTGCTGATCAACGAGCACCTGGAAACGGAGCTGGCAAAGGCTTACGCCGCAGCCATCGATCGCGGCCTGGTCGAACGCGGCGGCAACGCGCTGCATTGAAGCGGCTCGACTAGTTCGTCCCGTCCTCTTCCTTTTCCTCGTCCGGCGTGGGCGCGGGACAGGCGCGGATGGTCGAGCGGGCAAGCTTGGCATCGGCCTTCGACTTGTAGGGACCGTCGCCGAACCAGATATCGCCGATGATGACCGGATTGCTGGTCACGATGTTGCATTTTCCGGTGGCGCGGTTGCCGACCACCCAGAACAATCCGTCGGCGAGGCTCACCGTCCCCGATGCCAGCAGCAACACACCTGCAAAGATCAAACGCTTCATGGCTTTTGCTCCTGCCATGCAGGTAGGCCTGCGGCGGCGCCGGCAATAGTGCTCACGATGCCGCGCTTCCGATCGTGGTTAACCCGAAGCGGCCGCGTTCACTCAAGACATGATCGATTTCGAGGCTAAATATCCCGGCCTTCGACCTTCTCGGTCAGCGATTTGACCTGGTCGGGAATCTTCTCGAGGTGCGGGTTGACGGCCAGCGCCTTGCGATAGGCATCGAGCGCGCGCTTCTCGTCGCCGACCTCCTGCATGATCATGCCGAGGCCTGCGAGCGCACCGAAATGGCGCGGCTCCCGGATCAGCACCTGCTGGATGTCGGCGAGTGAACGGCCATAGTCGTTCTGCATGTAATAGAGCGTAGCGCGCCGGTTCCAGGCCTCGATATAGTCGGGCCGAAGCTTGATGACCGAATCCAGCAGCTTGATCGCGACATCGATCTTCTTGGCGTCGACCGCGGTCTTCGCCCGCGACATCAACAAGGACGCGGTGTCGCTCGGGGTCTGCAGCCAGATCGCCCAGATCCGCGCCTCGACATGCTTGGCGCTGGCCTCATCGGGCGCCGCCTTCAACGCGCCGAACAGGAAATCGAGATTCTTGGTGCGATCGACCTTGGGCAGCTTGGCCGGCGCTTCCGGGAGCTTCTTCTGCTTGCCGGGCGGCGCCGGAGGGTCAGCCTGCGCCAGCGCCGGCTCAAGGCCCCCGGTTCCCAGCAGGAGGGCCAGACACAAAGTGCGCGCGAAAAGGAATCTCACTGCCATGATCAAAGTCTAAACGCGTAAAGCCGCCCTTGCAAAGCAAAGGCGGCGTCAAACTCGTGTGAGCAGTGGTCTTCGGGGGCGCGCAAAAGGCCCTCGGCAGGGATCAGCCTTGAGCTGATCAGCCCTGGCGAGCCTTGAAGCGGCGCTGCACCTTGTTGATCACATAGACCCGGCCCTTGCGGCGGACCAGGCGGTTGGCGCGATGGCGACCGCGCAGCGACTTCAGGGAGTTACGGACCTTCATGGCAGAATCCTGAACGTTCGAAAGGCCGTGTTCGGCACTACCGTTTCGGCACGCGCGAATGTGGCAAAATGAGATTTTTCCCGCCGGCGGACGACCGCCCGGGACGGGGCGGTTCTTAAGGCATGGCGGGAGGTCATGTCAATGTTAACTGCCCCGGTCCACCCCAGCAAAATCTCGAAAACAACCCCATGCACAGTAGAAGCGGCCGGATCGGGCCGATTTATCGCCAAGGACATCAGGGGTTTTGTCACGACGCCTTGCCAAGTTCGTTATATCATATAATCAATTTGGCAACCGGTCGGGAGGAAACCAATGCCGAAGCTGAAGCTGCCTGATATCGACAAAGTCGTCGCCATCGACATCCACACCCATGCCGAGGAGCCCTGCGGCACCCATCCCGACGACGGATATGACGATTTCCAGGCGCAGATGGCCGACTACTTCAAGTCGCCGCACAAGCATCCGCCGACCGTGCCGGAGACCGCAGCCTACTACCGTTCCAAGAACATCGCCGCTGTGATCTTCCCGGTCGACGCCGAGCGCGAGACCGGCTTCCGCCGCTACAAGAACGAGGAAATGCTGGAGATCGCCTCCGACCATCTCGACGTCCTGATCCCCTTCGTCTCGATCGACCCGCACAAGGGCAAGCTCGGCGTGCGCGAGGCGCGCAAGCTGATCGAGGAATATGGCGTGCGCGGCTTCAAATTCCATCCGACCATGCAGGGCTTCTACGCCAACGATCGCATGGCCTATCCGCTCTACGAAGAGATCAACAATGGCGGCGCGATCGCGCTGTTCCACACCGGCCAGACCGGCGTCGGCTCGGGCATGCCGGGCGGCATGGGCATGCGGCTAAAATATTCCAACCCGATGTACATGGACGACGTCGCGGCGGATTTCCCCGACCTCAAGATCATCCTCGCCCACCCCTCCTTCCCCTGGCAGGAAGAGGCGCTGTCGGTCGCGACCCATAAGCCGAACGTCTATATCGACCTCTCCGGCTGGTCACCGAAATACTTCCCGCCGATCCTGGTGCGCTACATCAACTCGATCCTGCAGGACAAGATGCTGTTTGGCTCGGACTGGCCGGTGATCACGCCCGACCGCTGGCTGTCTGACTTCGCCAAGATCGAGATCCGTGACGAGATCCGGCCGAAGGTGCTCAAAGCCAACGCGCGCAAGCTGCTGGGGATCTAGCGGCGGCTTCGTCAACGTTGAGGGCTTCGATCACAATGATCGAAGCCCTCGCGTTTGGATGCTCGGATCCTCAGATCTGAGCGAGGCCGCCGTCCACGAACACCTCGCTGCCGGTCATGAAGCTGCTGTCCGACGACGCCAGGAACGCGGCGACCGCTCCGGTCTCCGACGGTGCCGCCACGCGGCCGAGCGGCGTCGTGCTGCCGAGCGCGTCGAACGCCTCCTCGCCGACGATCTCCAGTGCCAGCTCGGTCTTGGTCGGCCCCGGAGACAGCACGTTGACGCGGATGCCGGTGCCGCGCAGGTCCTGCGCCCAGCTCCGCGCCAGATTGCGGACCGCGGCCTTGGTCGCGCTGTAGATGCTGAACTGCGGCGTTCCCATCACGCCCGTGCTCGACCCGGTCAGGATGATCGACGCGCCCTTCGTCATCAGCGGCAGCGCCTTTTGCACGGAGAACACCAATCCCTTCACGTTGACGTCGAAGATGTGATCGTAGTGTTCGGGCGTGATCTCGCCGAGCGGCGCGAACAGCCCGGTGCCGGCATTGGCGAACAGGATGTCGAGCGTGCCTCGTTCTTTCTTCACTGTCTCATAGAGACTGTCGAGGTCGGCCAGATCCGTCACCGAGCCCCTGACGACACGCGCCTGGGATCCAAGCTTCGCCACTGCGGCGTCGAGCTGCTCCTGCCGCCGGCCGAAGATGTAGACGAACGCACCTTCGTCGATGAAGCGCTTCGCCGCTCCAAATCCGATGCCGGTTCCGCCGCCCGTCACCACTGCCGTCTTGCCTTCTAGTCTGCTCATGATGTGCTCCTTCACTGAGGTTGCACTGAGCTGGCGGCGTACCCACCTATCGACAAGTATGCACCTTTTGGTAAGTACCCAAGAATGTCAGACACGACTCCTTCGCCTGTACAGGCGCCAACATCGGTCCAGAGCTGCACGCCCACCTTGCCCGGGTTCACCTGCGGCTTGGATGCGACCTTGCGGGTCATCGCCGGCAAGTGGAAACCGCTGATCCTGTACTTCGTCGCCCAGGACGGCCCGACCCGCTACGGCGAACTCCGCCGCGCCATCCGCGACGTCAGCGACAAGGTGCTGATACAGCAACTGAAGGAGCTGGAGGCCGATGGGCTCGTGAAGCGGACCGACTACAAGGAAGTGCCGCCGCGGGTGGACTACAGCCTCACACCGCTGGGCCACAGCCTGGCCCAGGCTCTGGTGCCGCTCTGCACGTGGGGCACGGAGCACATGGACGAGGTCAGCCAGGTCTTCGCCGAGCGGGCGACCTGGACGCGGCGAGAACGCCAGCCGACGACTGGCTAGCCGGCTGACCTTAGTGAGCTGACGATGATGTCGAAGTGATTGCGACTGCACGCGCGAAAGGACAGCCGATGAGCAACGCCGTCGTCTTCGACGCTTACGGGACGCTCTACGACATCCAGTCGGTCGCTGACATCACCGAGGATGCGTTTCCGGGCTATGGCGAGATCATCACGCAGGTCTGGCGCATCAAGCAGCTCGAATACACCTGGCTGCGCTCGCTGATGGGGCGCTACCAGGATTTCGCTGCGGTCACCCGCGACTCGCTGGCCTACACGCTGCGCATGCTTGGGCTCGTCTATGAGAACGAGGCGTTCGAGCGCGTGATCGAGAAGTACCTGCATCTCGATCTCTACCCGGATGCGACTGTAGCCCTCACCGCACTGAAGCCGCGCAAGCTCGCCATTCTCTCCAACGGCAGTCCGGACATGCTGAACGCGCTGGTGCGCAATTCCGGGCTCGACCGCCTGCTGGATGCGACCATCAGCGTCGACGCGAAGAAGATCTTCAAGCCGAGCCCGGCAGCCTATGAGCTGATCGGTGAAAAGCTCGGCACCGCGCCGCATGAGGTTCTGTTCGTGTCGTCCAATCCTTGGGACGTGGCGGAAGCGAAGTCGTTCGGGCTCAACGTCGCCTGGATCGAGCGGGTGACGCCGGAGGCGATGGCGATGGCTTGCGTCGAGAATGAACTCATGGCACCGCTGACCATGTTCAAGGCGATCCGCACCCAGATGGACGAGCTTGGCTTTGCGCCGGACCACAGCGTCCGCTCGCTGTCCGAGCTCCCGGGGATCGCTTAGCATCGCCGCCGCCCGCAAGTCTGGACATGAGCTGACTGGAATGAGCCTGGAATCCGTTCGCGCCTTTTTCGCCGAGAAAGCCCCCGACATCACCGTCATCGAATCCGAGGTCAGCTCGGCCACAGTGCCGCTGGCCGCCGAAGCCTATGGTGTCGAGCCCGGCATGATCGCCAAGACGCTGAGCTTGCGCGTCGGAGAACGCGTCATCCTGATCGTGGCCGCCGGCACCTCGCGGATGGACAACAAGAAGGTCAAGGCGCAATTCGGCGGCAAGCCGAAGATGCTGGGGCTGGAAGAGGTTGCCGAGATCACCGGGCACGAGGTCGGCGGCGTCTGCCCGTTCGGCCTGAAGTCGCCGCTGCCGGTTTATTGCGACGTGTCGCTGAAGGCGTTCGAGGTGGTGGTGCCGGCCGCGGGCTCGACCCACAGCGCGGTACGCATCACCCCCTACCGCATGGCCGAACTGACCGCCGCCGAATGGGTCGATGTCTGCGAGGTCAGGACGTAAGGCGGCACCGGATACGATCTCTGGTGCATTTGCCGGTCAGGGAGGCTAGCATGGCGACGATGACCGACGACAAGGTGAAACGACGACTAACCACCGTGCTGTGCGCCGACGTTTACGGCTATTCGCGTCTCATGGAAGCGGACGAGACCGGAACGCTGGAGACGCTCCGCCGCTACCGCACGGCTATTGCGCGATTGGTCGAGCGCCATGACGGCCGCATCGTCAACACCTGGGGCGATGCCATCATCGCCGAGTTCGCCAGCGTCGTCGAGGCCGTGCAATGCGCCGTCGAGATCCAGCAGGAAATCGCCAGTCAGGCTTCGACCCAGGCGAGCCCGATGCAGTTTCGCATCGGCATCAATCTTGGCGATGTCATGGTGGACGGCTCGGACATCTACGGCGACGGGGTCAATATCGCATCGCGGCTGCAAGAGCTTGCCGAGCCCGGCGGGGTCGTGATCTCGAGCTCCGTCTACGACCAGGTGCATAACAAATTGTCCGTCGGCTTCGACTGCCTCGGCCAGCGTCCGATGAAGAACATTGCTCCCCTGACCAGTTACCGGCTGACGCTGGGCGGCCAGCCCGCCGGGCCGGCGAGCTTCGGCATCCAGGACAGCGCACCTCCCTCAGAACGGTCGCGTGCTCGTTGGGTGGACGAGAGGCGCGCGCCATCGTCGCCGACGAATGTCGTCTCGGAGTGGCTCACAAGGGTGCCCCGCCCGGTCGCAGCCGCCCTGACCATTTCCGCCTTCCTGATTGTGATCAATCTCATGACCAGCCACAGGATCTGGTTCCATTGGCCGGTCGCAGCCATTTTCTTCGGTGTGCTGATGCGCATGGTGCTCGGAAACCGACCTGAATCGGACAGCAGAACCGAGCGCTGAACGAGGCGACACCACGACATCTTCGCGCCGCGCGCCTCGTCCGGATCACGCGTTCAAGAAAGCCTAATCGTCGCTGTCGTCATAGGGGCGCGGCTGCACTTGCGAAGGAGGCGGCGGCGCGTTGTCGTAGCGCGGCTGCGGTGCGGCGCGGTTGCGTTGCACCTGCTGCTGCGGCGGCATCTGATTGTTGGACTGGAAGACGGCGCGGCAGCCGCTCGACAGTTGCGGCGTATTCTGCCGCAGGCAGGCAGTGATCCGGCCGACGTCCGGAATCTGATCGCTGCACAGACGCCAGACGTCCGGCGTGCAGGCCATCTGCTGTTCCATGGTCCCGCGATATTCTTCGGCGAATGCTGCGCCCGGCGCCACCATGCCGCCGATCGCGAGCACGACACCCAGCGCAATTCGCTGTGTTCGCATGTCCCGATCCTTCTCAATTTCCGACGTCGATTTCCTTGGTATCTCCTCCATCAATGGGGCGGGAGCCGGTTATGGACCAACAAAAAAATGTGAAAACGGCGCTGGAACCTACTCCACCTTGCCGATCTTCTTCACCGCCGCAATCAGCCGCGTGCTGTCGGTCGCGACGAATTGCGCAAACGCCGGCGCATCCTGATAGGCGACCAGGCTGCCGGAGGTCTCGAAGGCCTTGAGCACGTCGGGACTCGTCATCACCTGCGCCATCGCCTCGCGCAAGCGGGTCGCGATTGGTGCGGGAAGAGAACTCTGTGCGAAGAGTCCGGCCCAGATGTACATCTCGACGTCCTTGTAGCCGAGTTCCTGGAAGGTCGGCACGTCGGGAAAGCTCGCGATGCGCCGCGCGCCGCAATTGCCGAGCACGCGCAGCTTGCCGTCGTCGACCTGCGGCTTCAGCGTCCCCGGTGCGGCTGCGATCGCCTGCACGGTGCCGCTGAGCAGCGCGGTCAGCGCCGGGCCTGCGCCGCGGAACGGCACGTGCAGCAATTTGATGTCCGCGCTGTTGGCGAACATCTCCATCGCCACATGCAGCGTGCCGTAGGGCCCTGACGAGCCATAGGTGATCTGGCCCGGCCGCTTCTTCGCATCCTCGACGAACTCCTGCGCAGTCTTCCATGGCGCCGAGGCCGGCACCGCGAGCAGCGTGGGATCGGCGAGCACGCGCGCGATCGGCATGAACTGCGAGACTTCGTAGGCGACGGGGCGGTCGAACAGCCGATCGGCCTCGGGCAGCACCGCGAGCGAGGACAGCGTCATCAACAGCGTGTAACCGTCGGGTTCGGCGCGTGCCGCCGCGGCATTGCCGACCGAGCCGCCGCCGCCTCCGGCACGGTTGTCGACGATGACGGGCTTGCCCAGGATCCGCTCGAGCGCCATCGCCACCGGCCGCGCTGCGAGATCGGCCTGTCCGCCGGCCGGAAACGGCACGATCATCGTGATGTTGCGCACCGGATAGGTTTGCGCGAAGGCCGGACCAGGTAACGCAACGCGCAGCAACGGCAGTGCAGCAGCGGCGCGCAGGATATCGCGTCGATCCATGGCAGGTCCCTCCTCGATTTCTTCTTGTTTCGCCGCCAGCCTAGCGTGGCGATCGGCAAGAACAAGCCGTTTACGAAGCGTTAGCCATGTTTGGCCCGCTCCGGAACGCAGCCCCACACCCTCGGTTAACCTGCAAGGGAGGCCGCCATGGGAAAATTCGCGACCATCGACATCGCCTTGGACGAGATGCTGGTGAATCTCGCCGCGATCGTGCTGCGGCTTTCAGCGCCCGAACTGACGCGGACACCGGAAGCGCGCCACGCCTTGGTGCAATCCGTCCGTCAATATGCCATCTGCGCCGCGCACTCGACGGATCCGCGCGTGCACGAATTGAAGGTGCAGCTGGAAGACACACTCAAGCCAGCCTTGCGCATCGTGGCGAGCAATGGCGTCAACGTGTTGTAGTTGGCGCTACTGACATTGCGAGGAGCGCTTGCGACGAAGCCATCCAGAATCTCTCGCCGGAGGCGCTCTGGATTGCTTCGCAGCGCTCGCAATGACGCGACGGTTCATACCGCTCGTTCTATGACGTCTTGGCCTTCCCGCGCGGCCGCCGCTTGCACATGCCCGGCAGCTTGGCGGCGAGGAAATCGCCGAGCGCTTCGACGCGGGCGGGACGCGGGCCGCCGGGGGGCGTCACCAGATGCACAGCACCTTCGGCCTGCTTCCAGTCCTTCAGGATCACTTCGACGGCCCCCGACGAAATTGCTTCACCGACGATGAACTCGGGCAGTTCGGCGATGCCGAGGCCCGCGATCAGCGCCGGCATCACGGCTTCGCCATTGTTGACGCGGAGCTGACCGCCCGGGCGCACGCTGGCCTGCTCGCCGGCCGAATTGGTGTAGTGCCAGATGTTGGGCGTCGACAGGTAGGCGTAGCTGAAGCATTTGTGCTCGGCCAAGTGCATCGGATGCGTCGGCCGTCCGTGCTTCTTCAGATAGGACGGCGCGGCCACGGTGAAGCGCGGCATGGTGAAGAGGCGCCGTGCGATCAGCGAGGAGTCCGGCAGCCGCGCGATCCGCACCGCCATGTCAAAGCCCTCGCCTATCAGGTCGATCGTCGCGTCACTCAAATGCAGATCGACAGAGACCTCCGGATAGGCCTCAAAGAATTCCGGCAGCAGCGGCGCCACCGCCTTGATCCCGAACGTCATCGGCACGGCGAGCCGCACCAGCCCGCGCGGCGCGACCGATTGCGCCAGCGCCTCATTCTCCGCCGCTTCGCCGTCGGTCAAGAGGCGCGTCGCGCGCTCGGCGAGCTTGTGCCCCGCGTCGGTCAGCGCAAGCCGGCGGGACGTGCGGTTGAACAGCCGCGCGCCGAGCCGCTCCTCCAGCCGCGTGACGGCCTTGGACACCGTCGCCTTGGACATCGCCAGCTCGCTCGCGGCCCCCGCAAATGACCGTAATTCCACGACTTTTGCGAAAATCGCCAGCGCTTCGAAATCCGGGAGTTTTGCCATGGGGCCGATCCGATCAGTGAATTTATCGAAACAATAGGTTTCAACAGTTTCTATTTCTATACCAAGGGGGGAGGCTTATCCAAGGGTCATCAGAAATTCAGGACAAGAAATCCAATGACCAAGAAGCTCTCAGGAAAGGTTGCCCTCGTCACTGGCGGATCGCGCGGCATCGGCGCGGCCGCTGCCCGCGCCCTCGCCGATGAAGGCGCCGACGTCGCCATCAGCTACGTCGCTTCGCCCGAAAAGGCCGAGGCGGTCGTTACCGAGTTGAGGGCCCGGGGCGTCAAGGCCCGCGCCTTCAAGGCAGACCAGGCCTCGGCCAAGGACGTCACGAAGCTCGTGAACGACGTCGCAAAGGAATTCGGCCATCTCGACATTCTCGTCAACAATGCCGGCGTCGCTGCTGGCGGTGCGACCGACGATGCCGATGCCGACACTGCCGCGCTGGAACGTCAGGACCAGGTCAACGTGCACGGCGTCATCGCCGCGATCCGCGCGGGTTCGCAGTTGATGGGTGAAGGCGGCCGCATCGTCACCGTCGGCTCGATGCTGGCCGATCGCGCCTCGTTCCCCGGTCTTGCCGACTACGTTGCGACCAAGGCGGCCGTCGTCGGCTACACCAAGGGCGCGGCGCGCGATCTCGGCCCGCGCGGCATCACCGTCAACGTCGTACAGCCCGGCTCGATCAACACCGACATGAATCCGGATGACGACCGCGACTTCGCGGAAGCCCAGCGCAAGCAGCACGCGCTGCAGCGCTTCGGCCGTCCCGAGGAAGTCGCAGCCGGCATCGTGTTCCTCGCGAGCCCGGACGCCTCCTTCGTCACCGGTACCGTTCTCAACGTCGATGGCGGCTTCGGCGCCTGAACGAGGTGCCAACCGCCCAAACAAGGATGACGCACATGATCGAACTCAGACCTTTCGACAAGCTCGGCGGCGCCGATCACGGCTGGCTCAAAGCCAAACATCACTTCTCGTTCGCCAGCCATTATGATCCCGACAACATGGGCCACGGCGCCCTGCGGGTGTGGAACGACGACGAGATCGCGCCCAACACCGGCTTTCCCGCCCATCCCCATGCCAACATGGAGATCATCACCTATGTGCGCGAAGGCGCGATCACCCATCAGGACAGCCTCGGCAATCAGGGCCGTACCGAAGCGGGCGACGTGCAAGTGATGAGCGCCGGCAGCGGCATTCGCCACTCCGAATACAATCTGGAGCCGACGCAGACGCGCATCTTCCAGATCTGGATCGAGCCGGTGGCACGCGGGGGACAGCCGACCTGGGGCTCGAAGCCGTTTCCGAAGGCCGATCGCTCCGGCAAGCTCGTCACGATCGCGAGCGGGATCGACGGTGACACGGACGCGCTGCCGATCCGCGCCGATGCGCGGGTGCTCGCCACCACGCTGAAGGCCGGCGAGAGCGCGGAGTACGTGTCGCAGAAGTCTCGGCATCTCTATCTGGTGCCTGCGGCAGGCGCCGTCGAGATCAACGGCGTGCGCGTCAATGCCCGCGACGGCGCCGCGATCCGCGACGAGAGCACGCTGAAGATCACCGCGCTGGAAGATACGGAGCTCGTGCTCGTCGATGCGGCGTAAGCGCGAACCACACAAAACCCGTCATGCCCGGGCTTGACCCGGGCATCCATCACCTTCGCAAGAGTTGTTGAAGAGCGAGGGTTGCAGGGTCAAGCCCGGCAACGACGGCAAACAGAACAACCCATCACCAAACGGAGACCACCATGACCAAAGTTCTCGTGCTCTATTATTCCGCCTACGGCCACATCGAAGCGATGGCCAACGCCGTCGCCGAAGGCGCGCGCGAGGCCGGCGCCACCGTCGATATCAAGCGCGTGCCGGAACTGGTGCCGGCCGAGGTCGCAAAGGCCTCCTATTACAAGGTCGATCAGGCCGCCCCCGTCGCTGCGATCGACGATCTCGCCAATTACGACGCGATCATCGTCGGCACCGGCACCCGCTTCGGTCGCATGGCCTCGCAGATGGCGAACTTCCTCGACCAGGCCGGCGGGCTCTGGGCCAAGGGCGCGCTGCACGGCAAGGTCGGCGGCGCCTTCACGGCGACCGCGACCCAGCACGGCGGCCAGGAGACGACGCTGTTCTCGATCATCACCAACCTGCTGCATTTCGGCATGGTCGTGGTCGGCATGAACTACGGCTTCGCCGGCCAGATGAAGCTCGACGAGGTCACCGGCGGCGCGCCCTACGGTGCCACCACGATCACCGGCGGCGACGGCAGCCGCCAGCCCAGCGCCAACGAGCTCGCCGGCGCGCGCTATCAGGGACGCCAGATCGCGGAGACCGCCAAGAAGCTCCACGGCTGAGCTCCATGGGTGAGCTTCACGCGTGATATGAAAGCGGCATTCCCATTCGGGAATGCCGCTTCAGCGGCTTCCCTTGCCCAAGGCTCGCGCTGCAAGGGCTGCAGCGGCGGGATGGCGGCGCAGGCCCTGCGCGGCATGGTCGCGCCACGCAAAGGGAGCGCCGCGCCAAGACAGCGCGACGCTGACGTCGGTCAGCGGGACCCTCTCGGCGCCGAAGCGCCGCTTGTAGTCCTGATTGCCGATGCTGAGGTCGAAACGGCGCACGCCCCCGGCATGCAGCGCCGCCATCGTACGCTCGATGACGAGCAGTCCCGGCGAGCAGCTCGACCATGCAGTGCCGGCGTGGCTGATGCGCAGGAGATAATAGGTCGCATCGGATCTGACGCCGAACGCGGTGGCGACGGTCCCTTCGTCGCAGACGAGCGCCGTGACGACGGCATAGCCATCCGCGACGCCGCGATGGGCAACCTCGCGGTAAAACCGGGCATGGGCGTCGTCATTGAGGACGAACCGCGAGCCGAGCTGGCGCATACGCGCCTGCTGCTGCACGTCCATCACGTCGAGCAGCTCATGCGCGCGCGCAACGTCCGCGGCGATCTCGAACCGCGCGCCTTCGTGCCGGTCGAAGACGCGCCAGCAGCGCGGCATCTGCATGCGCTTGATCGCGGCCTGATAGTCGGCATAGTCGTCGCCCATCAGCACGACATTGCCGTTCAGCGATGACGATCCGATCCGTCCCATCGCGACCAGCGGATTCGGCTTGCCGCTGACGTGGGCCGGCATCTTCCTGAGGCGAAGCAGATCGAAGCAGTCCGGCAAGGCGCGCAACGCCTCGACCAGGGCCCCGCCGATCGCATCCATTGCGACGGCGTCTAACGCGGCATCGAGCGCCAGGATCGGCGCGTTGTTGTCGGAGACGCCGAGATCGGCGAATTCGACGATGCGGATGCCGCGCCTGACATGGCTGACCATCGGCACCAGCGCGATGTCCTCGCCGGTGGCGGCATCCGAGATGACCGCGATCAGCGGCGCAACATCGTGAAACGCCTGATACCAGGCATCGAGCCAGTAACCATGCTGGAATGCGGTGCGATGCCCGGCGCTCAGTCGCGGCGCGGCCTGCCGCCAGTCACGCACGAAATCGATCGCGAATTTCGGCGGGCCGGACACGAGACCATCTGGTTGCTCGACGCTGAGGAACGTCATCTGCGGGGCATACGATTACGGACTGGGATTATGTTTTGTCGCACGTCGCAAGAGACCTAGCCGCATATCCTTAAGCCGATGCCACCATCGCGCCGACTGCGACAAGCTGTCAGCGTTCCGGTTCCATCTTCGCGACGCATTGGAACCTGGCGAGGAAATGCAGCCCGGCCACCGCGAGCGCGAACATGAACCAGATCGGATTCTGCCGCTCGAGCAGGAAGGTCTCGGTCGCGCCGTAATACAGGCCGAACAGCCAGACGGTCAGGAAGAGCTTTGCCAAAGCGCCACTGCGGCTGTGGGCCTGGGCCGATTGGAAATTGCCGAGCGGTGCGAGCACGAAGATGAGGATCACGAGCAGCAGCCCCGGCAGGCCGATGGTGACCGCGAGGTCGAGATAGCTGTTGTGGCTGTGCGCCGCCGAGGTCGCCCATTCGGCGCCCTGCGCCGTCTGCCGCGCTGTGACATCATCCCAGAACGCCGCGTAGCCGTGACCGATGATCGGCTTCTCGGCGACGGCCGCCAGCGCGAACTCCCAGATCGCGGAGCGGCCGGTGAAGGTCGGATCGAGCGGCAGCATTCGCGTCACCGCGCCCAGCGCCGGGCTCAAGACACTGCCGACCGTCAGCAAATTCATCACGATCAGCGGCACGAAGCAGATGATCCGCTTCAGCCACAGGCTCGGCGTCACGTAGACCAGTGACGCCAGCACGTAGACCGCAAGACACAGCACCGACGACGTCTTGCCACCGGTGAAGATCAGGAAGATGCCTGCGAGCACGGCGATCGCGGGTCCCATCACGAACGAGCCGACAGCAGTCAGGTAGATCCCGACATAGACCAGGATGGTCATCACGGGCGAGGCGATGTTCTTGTGGCCGAAACTGCCGCGCCAGTCGCCGGCGAGCTGCGGCTCGCCGATATCGAGCGCGGTGTGGATCGAATAATCCGGCGCGAGGAGGACGCCGAGATAGCACAGCGCGAGCAGCACCAGCGCTGCTCCGCCCAGACACAGATTGAAGCTGCGCTGCGTCGGCGGTAGCAATGGCAGCAGGACGGCCAGCGACGTTACGCTGGCGGCGAGCACGAAGCGCTGGATCGAGACGCCGCGGCTTTCGGAGAGGAGGATGTTGATCGCTAGCCAGCCCACGAGGCAGAGGTGAAGCGGCGTCACCAGCGTCCTCAGCGCGGGCGCATCCGTGGTGGCGACGAGCAGCACCGCGACCGCAGCGAGCAGCCCCCAGGCAATATAGGTCAGCGCCATTCGTCCGCCGACGACGGCGGCGGCATCGGGATTGCGCAGGTCCGGGAAGGGATCGAGCGTCACCAGCACCAGCAGCAGCGCTGCGACGACGACGAGGCAGCGCGCCGCCTGCACGGCATTCAGCTCCGCCAGCCCGTTGCGGAAGGCGCCGCTCAGCGATCGGGCCTCGAGGTCGGTGATGTCGGCGGCGCTGCGGTTCATCGTTCAAGTCACTTCATGACGCCTGCGAAGCTCCGGGTCGGGGCTCAGCCCCGTTGAGAGTCCGTCGCCGGTCTCTTCGGACATCTGCGCCGCCGGCGGCCGCATGATGCTGCGCGCGATCTCGTAATATTGCAGCGCTCGTTGCTCCAACGTGAGACTGTTCAGAACGTAACCGCGCGGATCGAACGCGCCCGCGGCACACCCGTCCCAGAAACTTTGCCAGCCCGCCTCGAAGCCCGCGACGTCGGCGAACTTGGCGCCGCAGCGCTCATCCCAATACGGCACCGACGACACCGGCGCGAACTGTACACGGTGCGGATAGTAATCGGGGTCCCGCCACGGGCCGCCCGGATCCCAGGCGAAAACAGGCACGCCGCACGACAAGGCCTGCTGATAGGCGATGCCCTGGCTTTCGTTCTGGCACAGGAAGATCATCGCGCGCGAACGCGCCAGCGCTTCCTGAAAATCTTCTTCCTTGTAGCTGCCATAGCGCAGCTCCGTGAACGAGCGGCCCTCCTTGCGCAGACGGGCGCGGACGGGTTCGATCAGCTCCGGCGCATAGCGCTCGCGGTCCCAATGGACCTTGTCGTAGACCAGCACGTCGATCGTCTTTTGCGCTTGCGCCGATGGCGCCCACAGATCGGTGTCGATGCCGACCGGCCATGCCTCCGTCTCGGGCCAATACGGCCGGTACATGTCGACGTACCAGGGGCCGGGCACCACGACCTTCTTCACCGGCAGGCGCTTGAACAGATCGGGGTCGTCGAGCGGATGATTGTGAGCGGCGACGCCAAGCAGTATCGGGTTCTTCCACGCGAACTTGTCGAGCAGGAAGGTACGGCCGATGATGCAGGCGAGCTCTTCGGGATGCTGCGCGATGTATCCGTAATCGTTGACGCGGTACCGGATGCCGAGCCGGTCGAGTCCCGCACAGAGATTGAGGAACACGCGAAGCTGGCCACTCATGCGCGGCTCGCCGAGCAGCATGCGGCGCGCCACGCGCCGCAGATGCCGGTCGCCGGGAAACCAGCGGTCATCCTTGTCCTCGTAGAAGAGGTTGAGGATCATCGCATCGGGGTCGTGTTCGAACGTCTTAGCGGGCACTGGGTCCATCCGCGGCAGCCTGATGCGCATTCTCGCATGGGACCGGCTGTCGCACTCTTCCAAATTTACCTCAGGCTTAATGCCAGCGGCTTAACGCTAACTGACGAAACCGGCGCCGCGCATGCGTTCCCGTCAACGATCCGACTGTAATGCGAGTATCATTCGCGGGCATGCCCATGAGTGCGATCGATCGCATCATCCGTTCCGCGCATGCGCCCTGGTTAACAGACTCTTAAAGGCGAGCCGTGGCTCAGATCACCGCCGAAGACGTTCTCGATTTGCCGGCCACCACACGCCTGGTTCCGGCGGTTCGCCAGCCGCAGCCGTCGAGCCCGACCTGGTCGGTGTCCGTCGTCATTCCCGCCAAGAACGTTGCGGCCTATGTCGCCGAAACCCTCGTCAGCGCACTGGCGCAAAGCGACGTGGCCGAAGTGATCGTCGTGGACGACGGATCGACCGACGACACCACCGCCATCGTGAGCGGCATTCGCGATCCGCGGCTGCGCCTGATCACCAATGATTCCGCCGGCGTGTCGGCAGCGCGCAACCTCGGTGCGCGATATGCCCGCGGCGACTGGCTGCTCTTCCTCGATGCCGACGACCGCCTTCGCCCCGGCGCAGTGTCGTCACTGCTAGTAGCGGCACGCGGGGCTCCGCGGGCGGTGCTCGTCTATGGCGATTACAATACGATCGACAGCGAGGGACATCAGATCGGCCGGCGCGGCCTGCTGAAGGGACGCCGGAAGCCGTCCGGCGACGTGCTGACGCGGCTCGCTGCCGGCAATTTCATCGTCAATGGCGGCATCGCGCTCGCACGCGCCGAAGCTTTCCGGGCCATCGGCGGCTTCGATACGTCCTTGAGATATTGCGAGGATTGGCATTGCTGGTGCCGCCTCGCGGCGATCGGTGAATTCGAGTTCGCGCCAAAATTGCTGCTCGATTACCGACTGCACACCGCCAATACCATGAACGCCGCGGTTCGAACGCCGAAGGATTTCTTCCCGGCCATCGCGCGGGTGTTCGACGACGGACTGATCCTGGCGCGCCTGCCCGAGGGCACCGCGGCCGGACTGCGCCTCGCCGCCGAACTTCACCTCATCACCTATTCGGCGATGCAGGCGGTTCGCTTCGGCCGATATCGCCAGGCGTTTGCTTATCTCGGAATGGTCGGCCGGCGCTCGCTCAAGGCGTTGCCGCGTGCCGCGGCCAGGACCGCCCTCGCCCGCTTCGGCATCTGATCGTCACGACACGATCTTGGAGGCCTCATAGGGCTTCGGCTCGATCCCGAACGCGGCAAGCATGGAGCCGAGCGCGACCATCAGGGGATGCATCGCGACGACGACCTTCGACGACGGCAACAGGCCTGCGGAGCGCACCAGCGAGAGCGGCAGCCGCCCGAGCATCCTTGCGAACACTCGCGCACGCGCCGACGCGCTGTGCGCAGCCTTGTACTGCACACGATAGTTGATCGCGCCGATGCGCAGGCCGCGCTTGGCGATCCAGCCGAGGCTGGTGCGGCTCTGCGGCACTGTCTCGGTGATGACCGCCTCCGCCGTCCAGTGGAAGGTCATGCCGGCATCACGGCAACGCACGAAGAAATCGCAATCGCCACCGCCGAGGAAATTGAAGCGCAGGTCGAAGGCGGGACGATCAAGCCGCTCGAAGGCCGAGCGCGTGATCAGGCAATTGCCGCAGCCATAGATCAGCGGCACGGCGCCGGAATAGTCGTAGGCGGGACAGAAAGCGGGATGACGCGACAGCCAGGGCTTGCTGTCGTCGTCGAAGTGAGGGAGCACCGGACCACCGACCACGTCTGCGCCGGTCGCCTCCGCGGTGCGAACCATCAGTTCGAGCCAGTCGGGTGAGGCGATCTCGTCGTCGTCGATCATCAGGAAGCGGG
Organism: Bradyrhizobium sp. SZCCT0148; assembly: GCF_018129985.1. GTDB lineage: Bacteria > Pseudomonadota > Alphaproteobacteria > Rhizobiales > Xanthobacteraceae > Bradyrhizobium > Bradyrhizobium japonicum_H. Next base: position 486,982 of record NZ_JAFCKT010000003.1, on the reverse strand, counting down.
TCGCGGCAGGAAACAGCGCCTGCGCCGTCTCGAACGCGGCGTTGATCGCCTGGCAATTGCCCTGCCGCTTCTCGACGAGGCAGACGCCCTGCAGCCTGCTGGCGGCCAGAAACTCCGCGGCAACCGGCGCGCTCTCGCGCTGTGCGGCATCGTTCTCAACCATGACGACGGCAAAGGAACGCGGCGTCCGCTGGTTCACCAGCGATTCCAGCGTCAGCCGCAGATGCTGCGGACGGCGGAAACAGGGAATGCAGACCACGATCCCGACCGACAGGTCGATGACCACGGAGCTCGCCACGATCTCCCGGTTGGGATCGCCCACTGCATCCGAGATGCGGGTGGCGGACAGGTCTGTCGGGATCAATGTCATGACGTTCTAAATGTCCGAGATATGTTGAAAAAGCCCTGCTGCAGTCGCGCATTCCCGTGACGGCACACCCGCCACGGGACAGATTCGTCCCAGAATGAACGGCCGCTCGGTGGCGCGTGCCCAGCATCTCGCGCCGGTTTCCCGGCCGTCCCAGGACAACATCATGCGCTTAACCGCTTTCGCCTGTTTCTCCCGCGAAACCATGTGCGCGTGGTACTGCAATTCGCGGTCCATGTGCCCGTGACGACCCAACATGAACAATGCCGTAGTTAATGCCTATGCGCATTAACCCGACCTAAAGCACCTCGACCGGTGAGAGGGCGCGGCATCAGATTTGCTCTTCGGGATCGCGAGTTTTTTCCTGTAAATTTGAATAGAACAAGCGCGGTCAGAGAAGAATGAACAAGCCAGCCACGATCGACTTTGCGACAGCCACGGCGACCCGGATCCCCGCGTCCGCGGCACCCGTCCAGGCGCTTCACGACCTCGTCCCCGGCGAAGCGCGCGACAGCCTGCTCGCCGTTCACCATGTGCTGCGACGCGAACTGCCGCAAGGCCGGCTCGCCATCTATGAAGCCGGCGGCGGCTCATGCAGCGTCCTGCCTCCGGAATTGCCTGGCCGAAGCAAGGTCACCGTCGTCGACATCGACGAAGACCAGGTCCGCAACAACACCTACGCGGATGAGGCGATCCTCGGCGACGTGCAGAGCTACCGTTTCGGCCGAGAGACCTTCGATCTCGTGATCTGCTACAACGTGATCGAGCATCTGCCCCATGTCGACGCCGCACTGCTGAACTTTCGCGATGCGCTCAAGCCCGGCGGGCTGATCCTGATCGGCGCGCCCAATCCCCGCTCGCTGTCCGGCATCGTCACCAAATATTCGCCGCACTGGTTTCACGTCTGGTTCTACCGGCACATCCGCGGCATCAAGGATGCCGGCCTGCCCGGCGAGCCGCCGTTTCCGACCTTCTTCCATCCGCTGGTGACGCTACCCCGGCTCGAAGCCTTCGCGGCCGCCAACGGGCTGGAGATGATCTACCGCCGTGAGGTCGAGAGCCCGCGCTATCCCGAGATGCGCCGGCGCAAGCCGCTGTTCGCGGCGCTCGTGGACGCCGGCGCGGCCGTGCTGAACACCATGCTGTCGCGTGGGACCGACGTCCGTCGCGGCGACTATCACGTCATCCTGCGGAAAAGCTGAGCATCATGATGCGCGCGCGGCCCATTGCAGGACAGGCGGAGCCTCGCGGCCATGCCGTGCGCGGTAACGAACCGTTAATCTCCAGGATGCCCGGACGTCACTGGCGTGACGAGGACGCTCCGCAGAGTGGCGAGCGCTTAAACGCTTTGTTTGCCATTTCGTTGAATAGTCCCTCAATGAGTATGGTTAATTTTCCCTGTTGCGTTGATTGGGCACCTATATCCCGGGTGCATGGCGTAGAGCGAAGAGTAGCCCCTCAGCCTGCGGCATTTGGAATGAAAGCTGGGGATCATGCTTGACTACAGTCAGCCGATAGATCGGGCGAGACCCGAGCCCTCGCAACAGAAGTCTCGAGCCGGCTTCAACGTGCTGGAGCTGGCCGATTTGCTCTGGCGGCGCAAGGTCGCGATTGCCGCGGCTGCCCTGATCGGCGCAACGCTCGCCGTCACCGTGGGCAAGGGCCTGACGCCGCGCTACACCGCCACCGCCCAGCTCTATGTCGATCCGCGCGAGCTTCAGCTTGTCGATCGTGAGCTCACGCCGCGCGCGCAGGACGTTTCCGGCATGTCTATGGTGGTGGAGAGCCAGGCGCGGCTGATCACCTCCAACAGCGTGCTGCTCAAGGTGATCCAGCAGGCGGGTCTCGACAAGGACCCGGAATTCGGCGGCGGCGGTGACGGCCAGAGCCTGATGTCGTCGCTGCTCGGCCTGATCGGCCTGCATCCGCGCGCGCCCTCCGCTGCGGACAACAAGGCAGTGCAGCTTGCGGCGCTCGAGGCCCTGAACCGGCACATCACGATCCGCAAGACCGAGAAGAGCTTCATCGTCGACATCGAGGTCTGGTCGACGGATCCGGCGAAAGCCGCGATGCTCGCCAACACGCTGACCAATGCCTATCTCGCCGAGTCCCGCAACTCCCAGGCTTCGGCCGCACGGCGAGCCACCAACGATCTCTCCGGCCGCCTCAAGGAGCTGCGCGAGCGGCTGCGCAATGCCGAGACCACGCTCGCCACCTACAAGGCCCAGAACAATTTCGTCGGCACCCAGGACTCGCTGATCAGCGATCAGCAACTCTCCGCCAGCAACCAGCGGCTTTCCGCAGCCCGCGCGGCGACGATGGATGCGCAGGCGCGGCTCGACCAGATCGAGGCGAGCCGCCGTACCGCCGCCGATGCCGGCGCCATCCCGGAAGCGCTGCAATCGCCGACGATCGCGAACCTGCGCGCGCAATATGCCGACGCGCGCAAGAAATACGCGGAGCAGGCTGGCGAGCTCGGGCCGCGCCATCCGGCCCTGCGCCAGACCGAGAAGCAGGTCGAGGATCTCAAGCGCACCATCAGCGAGGAGATCGACCGCTTCGCCCAGTCCGCCAAGAACGATCTGACGCGCGCTCGCGACTACGAGGCCTCGCTCAACCGGGCCATGGAAGCACAGAAGCGGCAGAGCGTGCAGCTCAGCCAGGCCGCCGTCCGCCTGCGCGAGCTTGAGCGCGAAGCCGATGCCAGCCGCGACGTCTACCAATCCTTCCTCAAGCGCTCGCGCGAGACCGAGGAGCAGGAGACGCTGAATACGTCGGCGGCCCGCGTCATCGGCGAGGCGACGGTGCCGCAGCGGCGCTCGTTCCCGCCCGCCATGAGCATGTTCGCAATGATCGGCTTCATCTTCGGCGCGCTCGCAGCGTCGGGCTGGTTCGCCGCAGCCGAACTGCTGCTCGTCGGCGCGCCGGCGCCCGCACCGGCCAACCGTGAGCGCAAGCCCGCGCCGGAGAGGACGTACACTCCCGAGGTTTTGCCGGAGCCGGAAGCGCCGCTGGCGTCCCAGGTTTCGCAACCTGCGGAAGTGGCGCAGGACCTGCCCGAACTTGCCGCGCCGCCGCTGCAGCCTGCGATGGTCGACAAGCCCCTGATCGAAAAGCCGCTGATCGCGCGCCTCCAGGAAGCCGACGTCATCCACACGTTAGGCGCCATTCTTGCCACCGGCGGCGGCGTCGACGTCACGAGGCTGGGCTGGCCGACATTGCGGCCCGGCTTTCCCTTGACGAAACTACTCAACACCTGGCGCGACATGCGCACTGCCGTGGCCAGGCGCGCCGGCGACAAGGCGATGCCGGTCATCGCGATCGTCGGTGCCGGCGAGACCAGCGGGCGCAGCGTGAGCGCGCTGAATTTCGCGCTCGCGGCGGCGCGCGACGGCGCCCGCGTGCTGATGATCGATGCGGACCATCAGGCCCACGCCCTCTCGAACAAGGTCAGCCGCCCCGGCAAGAGCGAGCCCAGCAGGCTCGGCTGGCTCTCGATCGGCAGCAAGGCCGCCCGCGAGATCAAGACGGTCAACGGCATTTCGGTGCTGCCGGTCGGCGAAAGTGACGCCCACAAGGCCGCCGACGCAATCCGCAAGGCGATTGCACAAGCGCGCGCCGCAGGCGGCTATGACCTCGTGATCCTCGACGGCCCCGCGATGCCGCTCTCGGCCGGCGGCCGCAAGCTGCTCGACGACACCGACGCGCTGCTGGCGGTGCTGCCGACCAGCCTCGACATCAACGACAGCCTGGAAGAAATCCTGACCGCGCTGGGCCGCGCCGAGCGCAAGCTCGTCGGCGTCGTGCTCGACGAGCTCACCCCGGCACTCCAGACGCGCCAGCGAGGCAGACAATATGCTTGAGCGTCGCGTCAACATCGACGGGCGAGCGGCGACGGCCGACGTGCCGCGCATCACCGTCGGCGGGCTTCGCATGGCCGCGATCGATCTGGAAGCGACCGCCGATTTCATGATCGAAGCGACTGATCCCGACAATCGCATCGGCCGTCCCCTGTTCCTGACCTCGGCCAATGGCGAGGTACTGGCGCGCTGTTCGACGGAGCCGCAGACCGAGCGCCTGTTCCGCGCCGCCGACCTGATCAACGCCGACGGCCAGCCGCTGGTGGCGGCCTCGCGGCTGCAATCATGGTTTCCCCTGCCCGAGCGGGTCGCGACCACGGACCTGTTCCACGTCGTCGCGCGCAAGGCGGAGGCTGTGGGCCGTACCTTCTACATGTTGGGTGCCAGCGAGGACGAGAACATCGCGGCGGTCGAGAACGTCCAGAAGCTCTATCCCGACCTCAAGATCGTCGGACACAGCCACGGCTATCTGCGAGGCGAGGCATTGCGCGCCAAAGTCGAGGAGATCAACGCGCTGGCGCCGGATTATCTGTGGGTCGCGCTCGGCGTGCCCAACGAGCAGGCATTCGTGGAGGAGTTCACGCCGCACCTGACCAATGTTGGCGTTATCAAGACATCGGGCGGCCTGTTCAACTTCCTGTCGGGGAGCCGGTCCCGTGCGCCGGCATGGATGCAGAAGGTCGGACTCGAATGGGCCTGGCGCACCCTGCTCGAGCCGCGCCGCCTGTTCTGGCGCTATTTGACCACCAACCCCCGCGCGCTCTATCTTCTCTTCAGCCGCAATAAACCCATCCGCTAAGAGAAGAAGACGACATGACCGACCGACCGACTGTCCTCGTCACCGGGGGCGCGGGCTATATTGGCTCGCATGCCTGCCGCGCATTGACCGCCGCCGGCTATCAGCCCGTCGTTTATGACAATCTCTCGACAGGTCATCGCAGCTTCGTTGCCGGTCCGCTGGTGACGGGCGATCTGCTCGACGGCACGGCGCTGGCACGCGCCTTCGCCGACCATGAGATCACGGCGGTGATGCATTTCGCCGCGGCGAGCCTGGTCGGCGAGTCCATGGCTGATCCGCAAAAATACTACATCAACAATGTGCAGGGCACTCTGTCTCTGTTGCAGGCGATGCGCAACGCCAACTGCCAGCGCATCGTTTTCTCCTCGACCGGCGCCGTCTACGGCAATGCCGATTCCAAGGAGCTGCCGGAAGATTTTCCCTGCATGCCGATCAATCCCTACGGCGCGTCGAAATTGATGATCGAGCGGATGCTCGCCGATTACCGCTCGGCCTACGGCTTCGGCGCGTTCTGCCTGCGCTATTTCAACGCCAGCGGCGCCGATCCGGCAGGCGGCATCGGGGAGCTGCGCGACAATGAAACCCACCTCATTCCCCGCGCCATGATGGCGCTGCAGGGCCATGTCGACTTTTCCGTGTTCGGCGACGACTACGACACACCAGACGGTACCGCGATCCGCGACTATATCCACGTCACCGACCTCGCCGCGGCGCATGTCGCGGCTTTAAAGCTCCTGGAAGCCGGACATGCCGGCGGCAGCTTCAATCTCGGCACCGGATCCGGCTTTTCCGTGCGCCAGATCCTGAACGCGATCAGGCAGGAGACCGGCCGCGAGGTGCCGCACACCGTCAAGCCGCGCCGCGCCGGCGACCCCACTTATCTGGTCGCCGATCCCTCCGCCGCGAGACAGGTGCTGAACTTCGTCCCTGGCCATTCCGACCTGGCGACGATCATCCGCACCGCCTGGGCCTGGCACCAGAAGGCGCATCCGTTCAAGCAGCGTTAGCCGACCGGCGCGCCCGCGCCTTGCTCCAGCGACGGCGGACTGCACCCGCGTGCCGTCAGACGACAGCGCGTTTCAGGTGTGGCGTCGCCGCTTCCGTGGCGGCAACATCCTGCTCCGGCTGGAGCGGCGGGGCAATCGGCAGGACCATCGGCCGCAATAGCTCGGCCATCTGCCTGGCCGGCAGCGGCTTGGAGATCAAAAAGCCCTGCATCTCGTCGCAGCCATGGGTGCGCAGGAATGCCTCCTGCTCGGCGTTCTCGACGCCTTCAGCGACGACGGTCATGCCGAGCGCCTTGCCCATGCTGATGATGGCCTGTGCGATCGCCTGATCCTCCGAATCCTGTGGCAGGTCGCGCACGAAGGAGCGGTCGATCTTGATGGTGTCGATCGGGAAGTGCTTCATCAACGACATCGACGAATAGCCGGTGCCGAAATCGTCGATGGCGAGGCGGATGCCGCGGCTCTGGATGGCATCGAGCACCTTGAGCGCGCGGCCGACATTGCGCATCATCATGCTCTCGGTGACTTCGAGCTGGAGCAGCACCGGCGACATGCCGCTGGCCGCCAGGGCCTCGTCGACGTCCTGCAACAGTTGCTCGTCAGCGAACTGCCGCGGTGACAGATTGACCGCCATCGACAACGGCAACAAGCCGCGACGCTGCCAGGCCATGGCCTGCGCACAGGCTTCCCTCAGCACCCAGCGGCCGATCGGCACGATCAGGCCGGTCTCTTCCGCGAGCGGGATGAACTGAGCCGGCGAGATGTTGCCGAGCTCGGGATGCGCCCAGCGCAGCAGGGCTTCCACGCCGGTGATCTGACCAGTCGCCATGTCGACCTTGGGCTGGTAGTTCAGCGAGAACTGCTCGCGCTCCAACGCGCGGCGCAGCGCGCTCTCCAGCGACAGGCGCTCGATCGACTGCGTCGTCACTTCGTTGGAGAAGAAGCGGTAGCCGTTCTTGCCGTCCTCCTTGGCCAGGTACATCGCCATGTCGGCGTTCTTGGTCAAGGTCTGCGCATCGGAGCCATTGGCCGGATACATCGCGATACCGATCGAGGCCGTGGTGTGGCACTCGTGTCCGGCCAGCTCCATGGGCTGGGCGAGCGCCGCGAGCAGCCCGGTCGCGATGCGCTGGACGTCGTCGATCTCGCCGCAGCGGTCGAGGATCACCACGAACTCGTCACCGCCGAGCCGCGCCACCACATCGCTTTCCCGCAACGCGCCGCGCAAGCGGTTGGCGACTTCGAGCAGGAGCAGGTCGCCGGCCTCATGGCCGAGCGAATCGTTGATGACCTTGAAGCGGTCGAGATCGATGAACAGCACCGCGAAGCGGTGATCGTGGCGTTCCGCCGAGTCGATCGCTTCCCGCAGGAGTCCGTTGAAGGTCTCGCGGTTCGGCAGGTCGGTCAGGCTGTCATGCGAGGCGAGGTACTCGATCCGCTCGTCCGCCTGGTTCTTGGCGTCGGCACGATCGAAATTCTCCATCGCAAAGGACACGTTGTCGGCAAGACGCTGCAACAGCTCGACGAACTCGGTGGTGAAGGTGCCCGGCTCGGTCGACATGTAGATCATGACGCCGACGGGCTGGTCATGCGCGATGAGCGGGAATGCCGCGCCCGAGCGCGCCCCGTCACCGCGGACGACCGCATGGAAGACGCGGACGCGATCGTCGTTGAGATAGTCGTTGCTGATGCAGGGTTGTCGCGTGCGGAACGCCGTACCGCTCATCCCGCGCCCTTCCGGCCGTTCGGGATCGATGGAGAGGCGAACGCTGCGCGTCGTGTCGGCGGACGGGCCGGCGGCAGCGACGATTTCGAGCTGGTCCGTGCCGGGCCTGGCCAGCGCGATCGTGGTCGAGGTGAACTTGGCGCCGTTCGATGCCGCATGGCACACGAGATCGAACATCTCGGCGCGCGACTTCGCCCGCATGATCGCCTCGTTGGTCGCGCTCAGAGCCGCGAACATGCGCGTCAAGCGCTCTTTCTGCGCCTCGGTACGGGCCTTTTCCTCGGCACGATCGAAATTGTCGAGGGCGAAGGAGACGTTTTCGGCGAGGCGCCCGAGCAACTCGACCAGATCGGGCGTGAACGTGTTCGGCTCGGGTGCGAGGAAAAGCAAAATGCCGATCGGTTCCTCGCCTGCCTTCAGAAGCGGGAAGCAGGCGGCGGCCCGCGTTCCATCCTCGATCGCCCTTGCCCGCCAGTGGGCCGATTGCGGCTCGTTCAGGTAATCATTCATGACGCTGGGCCGGCGAGCCCGCAGCGAACTGCCGATGATCCCCTGGCCTTCGGGATGGTCGACTGAAATGATGCAGGTTCGTCCGGCCATTTGCTGCTGCAGCCGCCCCTTCACCGCGGCGACGCGCACCAGCGCGTGTTCCTTGTCGATGATACCGATCGTGGCGGACGCGAACACGTCGCCGAGGACGGCCGCCTGGCACGCCGCCTCGAACAGGTCTTCGCGCGTCTTGGCGCGCATGATCGCTTCGTTGGTCGCGCTCAGCGCTTCGAACATTCCGCTCAGGCGGTTGCGCAGCTTGTCTGCTCGAGCCCTTTCCTCGGCGCGGTCGAAGCCTTCCAGCGCGAAGGCGACATTGGCCTGCAGCTTGCGGAGCAACTCAACGAACTCGGGTGTGAACGTGCCGCACTCCGGAGAATTGAAGAGGAACACCCCCTCGACCTGATCGCCGTTGAAGAGCGGCAAGGCCGCGGAGGACGCGATCCCGTTGCGGCGCGCGCTGGCGTGCCATGGCGCGATACGTTGATCGGCGAGCACGTCATTGCTGACGGCCGGCCGGCGCGTGCGGAACGCCGTACCCGTCAGTCCGCGCCCCTCCGGCACATCCTCGGAAATCGAGAACTTGAAGTTGCGAACCTGGTCCGCGTTCGGCCCGTAACAGGCGACGACACGCAGCAGCTTGGCGTCTCGGTCGACCATGGCGATGTTGGCCGACGTGAACTTGGCACCCTTGGCCGTCGCCTCGCAGACGAGATCGAACAGTTCGGCGCGCGATCGCGCCCGCAGGATCGCCTCGTTGGTCGCGCTGAGCGCGGCATACATGCGCGCCAGCCGCTCCTCCTCGGCCGCGATTTGGACCTTTTCGGACTCTCGACCGAAATTGTCGAGGGCAAAGCATACGTTCTCGGTGATCCGGAACATCAGCGCGACGACTTCTTCGTCCTTGGCCCACGAGCTGCTGATGAAGGACAGCATGACGCCGATGCTTTGCCCATGCTTGATCAGGGGAGCAGCGACACAGGCGACGACGCCACTGTTGATGTTGGCCTGCTCCCAGGGCGTGCCCTTGGTGCGACGGGGGAGATCGTCCTCCAGGCATGGCTTTTGCGAGCGAAACACCTCACCAGAGATGCCGCGGCCATAGGGATTGTCCGGGTCGACGGAGTAGCGGGCCTGAGCGACCAGTTCCAGATTCCTGCCCGTGCCGGCGACCGGTTTCAGCCAGTCGGAATCCTGTTCCTTCAGCAGGACGTAGGTCGCGAGCGATTTCCCTCCGTGGACGGAAGCGTCACACACGAGCTGGTACAGCTCCTGCTCGGTCTTGGCCCGCAGAATCGCCTCGTTGGTGGCGCTGAGGGCGCCGTACATCCGGTTGAGCCGCCGCGCCGTTCGCTCGCTGGTCTGCCGCGCGGTCTCACGCGCGAAATTGTCCAGCGCATAGGAAATGTTGGCCGACATTCGCTCGAATAGCGACACCATCTGGTCGCTTAGCGAATTCGAATCGCTACGCGTCACCAGCAGCACCCCGACACATCTGCCGTCGCAGAGCAGTGGCAGCGCTGCGGCCGCGCCTATGCCGGCCGCAGCCGCGCCCTCGCGCCACGCCAGCGAGCGCGGATCATTCAGATAGTCGTTGCTGATGCACAGCTTTTGATTGCGAAACGCCTCGCCCCCGACGCCGGCTCCTTCGGGCGTGCCGGCTTCCGTGGAAATCACGATCGAACGCAGACGCGCGACGTCATCGCCACAGCCCGCCGCAAAGAGAAGCCGTCTGCCGTCCTGCCCCACCAGGAACACGGCAACGGCCAAGAAATCCCCACTCGAAAACCCGGCGTCGCAGACCTTCTGGTACAGCTCGTCCGGCGATTTCGCGTAGAGGATCGCTTCGTTAATGGCGCTCAACGCCGCAAAGGTGCGCGCGAGTGTCGTCGACACGATCTTAGCTCCCGGGCATTTCTGCCTATTTGTCCCGGTGACGTTATGAGGGCCATCGCCTAAGTGGTCGTTATTGCGCGCTGCAAACAATCGATCAAAGTGAACGAGCTGCGAACGTCCCGGGCGAAACCATCCAAAATACCGCCGCACGGGACGAAACCTCAGCGAGAGGACACCTCTTTACGAATTTGCAGCCCTGTATTGGTTTACGAGAGATTGATATCGCAGCTGCGCTTTGAGACGATGGCCACCAACAATCAGTGCCCGCCAAGGGCAAGGACCCGGGGAACGCCATGCCGATCGTCACGGCCGATCGCCTCACGCGCGTCAGCGCCGCCCTGCTCCGCGCCGCCGGAGCCTCCGAGGAAGAAGCCGACGCCGTCGCGGTCGGCTGCGTCAACGCCAATCTGGCCGGCCACGATTCCCACGGCGTGATCGCCGTTCCCACCTATATCGACCGCATCAAGGCCGGCCACATCGTTCCCGGCGCCAAATGGACCGTCGTCCAGGAATCGCCGACCACGACCGTGATCGACGGCCATTGGGGCTTTGGTTTCCACGTCAACGCCAAGGCGATGGCGCTGACGATCGAGAAAGCCAGGACCGCGAATGTCGCGGCCTGCACCGTGTTCCGGCAAAGCCACGTCGGCCGCCTCGCCGCCTACCCCTTGATGGCGATGCGCGCAGGCATGATCGGCATCGCCACGGCGGATTCCGGGCGCTCGCCGAAACATGTCGCCCCGTTCGGCGGCAAGGAGGCGCGGCTCGGCACCAATCCGATTTCGATCGCGGTGCCGTCCGATCTCGACACACCGTTCTATCTGGATATGGCGACTTCGGCGGTGGCGGCCGGCAAGATCCAGCTCGCGGTCGCGCGCGGCGAGGAGATTCCGACGGGCTGGATCATCGATGCCGACGGACGGCACACCACTGACCCGACGCAATACCGCAAGGGCGGCGCGCTGCTGCCGCTCGGCGGCACCGAGGGCTACAAGGGCAGTGGTCTCGCCGCCATGGTCGAGGTGCTCTGCGGCCTGCTCACAGGTCTCGGCTTCGGCGTCGAGCCGACCGGCCGTCACAACGACGGATGCTTCATGGCGGTGTTCAACGTCGCCGCCTTCCGGCCGCTGCGGGAGTTCAAGCGCGAGGTCACGGAGTTCGCGCGTTATCTGAAATCGACGCCGCCGTCCGAAGGCAGCAAGGGCGTGTTCTATCCCGGCGAGATCGAAGGCCTGCGCGAGCAGCAGCGCCTGCGCGACGGCATCGAGATCGAGGATGCCACCTGGGAGAAACTGCGCGCGCTGGCGCGCGAGTACAGGCTCGCCACCGTCCTCGATTTGACCTGACGGCACCAGGAGACAGCAGCATGACGAGACAGATGGTCCTGGTCGGCTTCCTCCAGGCGCAGAACTGCACCAATCTGCCGAGCTCCTGGCGGCATCCGGACTCGCGCGCCGATTCGATGTCGGCGGACTATTATCAGGAGATCGGCAGGATTCTCGAGGCCGGCAAATTTCACATGGCCTTCTTCGACGATCGACTGGCGATGCCGGACCGCTACGGCAACGACCACGCCCATACCGTCGAATACGGCATCCGCTGCGTGAAGATGGACCCGCTGATCGTGCTGACCACGATGGGTCTGGTCACCGACAAGCTCGGGCTTGGCGCGACCTGCTCGACCACCTATTACGAACCGTTCGACGTCGCGCGCCGGTTTGCCACGCTCGACCTTATGTCCGGCGGACGCGCGGGCTGGAACGTCGTCACCTCGCTCAATGATGGTGAAGCGCTCAACATGGGGCGCGACTCCCATCCCGAGCATGACTCCCGCTACGACAAGGCCGACGAGTTCATGGAGGTCGTGCTCGGTCATTGGGACACCTGGGAGGACGGCGCTCTCATCATGGACAAGCAAAGCGGCCGCTTTGCCGATCCCGCCAAGGTGAAGCGGCTCGATCACAAGGGCGCCGCGTTCAGGTCACGCGGGCCCTTCACCGTGCCGCGTTCGCAGCAAGGCCATCCCGTGATCATCCAGGCAGGGGCATCGGGCCGAGGCCAGCGCTTTGCCGGGCGATGGGGCGAGGTGATCTTCACCGCCGCGCGCAACCTTCAGGGCGCCAAGGACGGCTACGCGTCCGTGCGTAACGAGGCCGCCAAGGCCGGTCGCGATCCCGATGAGATGTTCCTCTGCAATCTGACGACGCCGGTCTGTGCCGCCACCAAAGCCGAAGCCGAAGACAAGATGGCGCTGATCAACAAGCTGCCGCTGCAGATCGACGCGCTGTCGCTGCTCGCCGAAGCTCTCAATTACGACTTCGCCTCCAAGGGTCTTGACGAGCCGCTGACGACGGACGAGCTGAAGAGCATGCAGGGCATCCTCGGCATCCGCGACGGCGTGCTGAAGACGTCAGGCAAGAGCAACCCGAGCGCCCGCGACTTCGTCACCTTCTCCGGCCGCGGTCAGGTGCAGGACGCCATGGTCGGCGGCCCCAAGGAGATCGCGGACAAGCTGGAGGAAATGTTCGTCGAGCGCGGCTGCGACGGCTTTGTCATCGCCGCGACCTACGTGCCCGGCTCCTACGCCGATTTCGTGCAGTATATCGTGCCGGAGCTGCAGCGCCGCGGACTGTTTCAGAAGGACTATCGCGGCAAGACATTGCGGGAAAACCTCGGGCTCAAGCGACCGGCGGCCGGCGCCTGGAAAGTGCAACCGCGCGATGCCGCGGAGTGACAGCGGGTACATGACATGCGCTGGTTGAATTTCACGGAGACAGGCAAGTCCTCGTGGGGGATTATCGAGGGCGATAAGGTCATCGCGGTCGACGGCGATCCCTTCGGCGAATGGCAACGCACCGCGCGCGCGCATGCGCTCGGCGACGTCAGGATCGAGCTGCCGCTGATCCCGCGCACCTTCTATTGCGTCGGGCTGAATTACCTCAAGCACCTAAAAGAAGCCGCCGACAAGGCCGGCACCGTGCCGGCCGTCCCTGACAGGCCCGAGATCGGCTATCGCGCCCAGAACGCGCTGATCGCGCATGGCGAGGACGTGGTGATCCCGTCGTTTGCGACGGAGAAGATCCACTATGAGGGCGAGCTCGTCGTCGTCATCGGCAAGAAGGTGAAGCACCTCACTGAAGCGAACGCGATGGATTGCGTGTTCGGCTACACCATCGGCAACGACGTCAGCGAGCGTAGCTGGCAAAAGGCCGACCGCAGCCTATGGCGCTCGAAGAACGCCGACACGTTCAAGCCGATGGGGCCGTGGATCGAGACCGAAGCCGATCTCGCAAAGATGGAAACGATCGTCCGGGTCAACGGCCGGGAGACCAGCCGCTTCGCCACCGCCGACATGATCTTCGGCGTCGTGCCGTTCCTGGTCGAGCTGACGAAGTATTTCACGCTGTGGCCCGGCGACGTGATCTGGATGGGCACGGACGGTGCCTCGCCCGACATCAAGCATGGCGATGTCGTGGAGATCGAAATCAGCGGCGTCGGCACGTTGCGCAACAGGTTCGTGCGGGAGGGAGTAGCAGCCCCATAGCACCGGTGCCGTAGGGTGGGCAAAGCGAAGCGTGCCCACCACCTCCCTCGATCATGGAGAAATCGTGGGCACGGCGCGAAGACCGCGCCTTTGCCCAACCTACGGCAGCTGTGCAAGACGTCAAAACGGAAGCGCCACGCTCGACTTGATTTCCTTCAGCACCACATTGCTGCGGACGTAGCGGATGCCGGGAATGCGGAACATGAACTCGTCCAAAAATCGATTGTAGGCCGCCATGTCCTGCACGACGACGCGCAAATGATAATCGGCATCGCCCGTGGTCGCAAAGCACTCCAGGACCTCGCGCCGCTTGGTCACCCGCGCGACGAATTCGTCGACGAATTTGGCGTCGTGCCGCTCCAGCGAGACGTGGAGGATGGCCGACATCGCAAAGCCCGCCTGCTCGCGCGCGACCAGCGCCGCGTAGCCTTGGATGACGCCGGCTTCCTCCAGCGCGCGCACCTTGCGCCAGCAGGCCGAAGTCGACATGCCCACCGCGTCCGCCAGTTGCTGGTTGGTGGCACGGCCATCCTTCTGCAGATGGGCGAGAATCCGCGCGTCCTGGTCTTCAATCATGGAAACCCCTCAGCTGATATAAATCTACCAAAAATGACCACGATACGCAAAAATCTACCGATATTGTCTCCCATAACGGATGAATGGGTAGGACCTACCAGCGGTCCGGGCATACCCTTGCGTCAATCGGCAGGATGCCGCGCGAGGTCCGCCATGGAAGCCTTTCCGTATCTCGATTCGTACGAGCTGTCCGACCGCTACGATCGCGACGAGGGCCGCGTCTTCCTGACGGGGACGCAGGCGATCGTCCGCATCGCGCTCGATCAGGTCAGGCGCGACCGGGCCCATGGCCTCAACACCGCCGGTTTCATCTCCGGCTATCGCGGCTCGCCGCTCGGCGGCATCGACCTCGAGCTCTGGCGCATCCAGGATCGGCTGAAGCAGGACCGCATCGAATTCCTCCCCGCAGTGAACGAAGACCTCGCCGCGACGGCGGTGCTCGGCTCGCAACAGGTCGAGACACAAGGAGATCGCGAAGTCGATGGCGTGTTCGGGCTCTGGTACGGCAAAGGTCCCGGCGTCGATCGTTCCGGCGACGCGCTGAAGCACGGCAACGCCTATGGCTCCTCCCCGCATGGCGGCGTGCTGGTGGTCGCAGGTGACGACCACGGCTGTGTCTCCTCGTCAATGCCGCACCAGTCCGACGTCGCCTTCATGAGCTGGTTCATGCCGACGCTGCATCCCGCGAGCGTCAGCGAGTATCTCGAGTTCGGCGAGTATGGCTATGCCCTCAGCCGCTTCTCCGGCATGTGGGTCGGCTTCAAGGCGATCTCGGAGATCGTCGAGTCCGGCGCCTCCGTCGCGCTGCGTCCGCCGCGCGCCTTCCGCACGCCGGACTTCACGCCGCCGCCCGGCGGCCTGCACTACCGCTGGCCGGATTTGCCGGGCCCGCAGATCGAGGAGCGGCTGGAGGCGAAGAAGCACGCGGTCTACGCCTTCGCGAAGGCCAATCCGATCGACCGGCGGATCTACGACAATCCGAACGCGACCTACGGCATCGTCACCACCGGCAAGGCGCATCTCGATCTGATGGAGGCGTTGCGGCTGATGGGTCTGGATGAGGCCGCCTGCCGCAGTATCGGCATCGATATCTACAAGGTCGGCATGGTCTGGCCGCTGGCGCTGCATGACGCCATGGATTTCGTGAAAGGCAAGCGCGAGATCCTCGTGGTCGAGGAGAAGCGCGGCATCATCGAGAGCCAGTTCAAGGAGTATTTTTACGATTATCCCGGCAGCAAACCCGAACGCATGGTCGGCAAGCACGACGAAACCGGCGCAAGGCTGATCTCCTGGATCGGCGAGCTGTCGCCCCGCGCGCTGGCCGGCGTGCTCGCGCGCCGCCTCGATCCGATGTTTCCGGGCCTCAATCTCGCCGCACGCGCGGCCGCGCTGATGCCGGAGGCCGCACGCACCATCAACGTATCGGGTGCAACGCGCACGCCCTATTTCTGCTCAGGCTGCCCGCACAACACATCGACGAAGGTGCCTGAAGGCTCCAAAGCACTGGCCGGCATCGGTTGTCATTTCATGGCAAGCTGGATGGACCGCGAGACCTCGTCGCTGATCCAGATGGGCGGCGAAGGCGTGAACTGGGCGGCGTCGTCCAAATTCACCGGCCGCAAGCACGTCTTCCAGAATCTCGGTGAAGGCACCTACTACCATTCCGGCTCGATGGCGATCCGGCAGGCGATCGCGGCCAAGGCCAATATCACCTACAAGATCCTGTTCAACGATGCCGTCGCGATGACAGGCGGTCAGCCGGTCGACGGTCCCATCAGCGTGCATGCCATCGCACACAGCGTCCGCGCCGAGGGCGTGACGCGCATTGCGCTGGTGTCGGACGATCCCGCACAGTTCTCGCCTGCCGACCTGCCGGCCGGCGTCACCCTGCATCCGCGCGAGGAGATGGATGCCGTGCAGCGCGAGCTGCGCAATATCCCCGGGGTCTCGGTCCTCATCTATCAGCAGACCTGCGCCACGGAAAAGCGGCGCCGGCGCAAACGCGGGCAGATGGCCGACCCCAAGCGCTTCGCCTACATCAACGATCTCGTCTGCGAGGGCTGCGGCGACTGCTCGGTGGAATCAAACTGCCTGAGCGTCGAGCCGAAGGAGACCTCGTTCGGCCGCAAGCGTCAGATCAATCTCTCGGCCTGCAACAAGGATTTTTCCTGCCTCAACGGCTTCTGCCCCAGCTTCGTCACCGTCGAAGGTGCGACGCGCCGGACGAAGGGCGCAAGCCAGATCGACGCGATCGGCCGTGCGGCTAAGCTTCCCCTGCCCGCATCCTCACCGCTCGACCGGCCCTATGATTTGCTGGTGACCGGCGTCGGCGGCACCGGCGTGATCACGGTGGGCGCGCTGATCGGCATGGCGGCGCACCTCGAACGACGCGGCGTCTCGGTGTTGGACTTCACCGGCTTTGCTCAGAAGTTCGGGCCCGTGCTGAGCTACATTCGCCTCGCCTCAAGCCCTGAGGCGCTGCATCAGGTCCGTATCGACCAGGGCGCGGCCGACGCGCTGATCGGCTGCGATCTCGTCGTCAGCTCCTCGCCCAAGGCGTCCGGTACCTACCGCCGCGACACGCGCGCTGCCGTCAACACCGCGGAGATGCCGACCGGCGACGTCGTCCGCTTCCGCGACGCCGATCTCGCCTCCCCCGCCCGCCTGCGCGCGATCGGTCAGGTCATCGGCGAGGACAATCTCGGCACCATCGATGCCAACGCACTGGCCGAACGGCTGCTCGGCGATGCCGTCTACGCCAATATCATCATGCTGGGCTTTGCCTGGCAGCGCGGGCTGGTCCCGATTTCGCTTGCCGCGCTGCTGCGCGCGATCGAGCTCAACGGCGTCGCAGTCGAGCGC
The DNA here is from genome assembly GCF_018129985.1 of Bradyrhizobium sp. SZCCT0148. Taxonomy (GTDB): domain Bacteria; phylum Pseudomonadota; class Alphaproteobacteria; order Rhizobiales; family Xanthobacteraceae; genus Bradyrhizobium; species Bradyrhizobium japonicum_H. Next base: position 469,796 of record NZ_JAFCKT010000003.1, on the reverse strand, counting down.
AACAAGCAGGCTTTTGCCTGGGGCCGGATTGCAGCCGTCGATCCCGAGCTCTTGAAAACGGACGAAGCGGCCAAGGACGAAACGCTCGACCAGTTCATCGACCGTCGCGCCGACTTCCTGATCGCCTATCAGGATGCCGCCTATGCGGCGCGCTACCGAGCGACCATCGCAAAAGTCCGCAACGCCGAAGCCGTCCTGAGCAGCGAGGCGCTCACCGAAGCGGTTGCGCGCGCCCTGTTCAAGCTGATGGCCTACAAGGACGAATACGAGGTGGCACGGCTGCACATGCAGAGTGGATTTCTCGATGAGCTTAAGCGCGAGTTCGAGGACGGCTTCAGCGTCCAGTACCACCTCGCACCGCCATTCCTGCCGTCGCCGCGCGACGCACGCGGGCGGCCGCGCAAGCGCACCTTCGGCCAATGGATCCAGATGCCGCTCGCCATGCTCGCGCGGCTGAAGGGATTGCGTGGGACGCCGTTCGATCCGTTCGGCTACGCCTGGGACCGGCGGACCGAGCGCGAACTGATCACATGGTATGAAGCTCTGATCGAACGGATGCTCGGCGAGCTCGGTACGGCGCGTCTTCCGGATCTCGTCGCGATTGCCAAGGCGCCGATGGAGGTCCGCGGTTATGGCCCGGTCAAGGACACCGCGATCGGGAAGACCAAGACCGAGGTCGAGCGCTTGTTTGCCGGACTCCACACGTCGTCGCCGCCAAAGATGCGCGCCGCCGGTTGACGCGGAGCCGGCGAGGCTTCAGCCTCCATGCTCGGGAGGGCGCCCTGATGACTGCCCGCCAAGAGAGTGACGCATCATGGATTTCGACCAATTGACCCTGGGCCAGGCCGCAGCCGGCCTCCGCGCCGGCACCGTCACGAGTACAGCCCTCACGACGGAGGCTCTTGCCCGGGCCAAGGCCAATGCCGATCTCAATGCCTTCATCACCGTGGACGAGGCCGGCGCGCTGAAGGCCGCCGCGGCATTCGACACCAATGGCGACAAGGACAAGCCGCTCGGCGGCGTGCCGATCGTGATCAAGGACAACATCGAGGTCGCGGGACTGCCTTGCAGTGCCGGCACGCCCGCCCTCAGAGACTACGTTCCAAAGGCCGATGCGCCGGTCGTGGCGAAACTGCGTGCGGCAGGCGCGATCATCATCGGCAAGACCAGCATGCACGAGCTGGCCTTCGGTATATCCGGCTACACCACCGCGTTCAGGACCGGCGCCGCGTTCGGCGTGCGCAACGCCTATGATCGCACCCTGATCGCCGGCGGCTCCTCGTCCGGGACCGGTGCGGCGATCGGCGCACGGATCGTCGCAGGCGGGCTCGGCACCGACACCGGCGGATCGGTGCGCGTGCCCGCCGCGCTGAACGGATGTGCCTCGCTGCGCCCGACCGTCGGCCGCTATCCGCAACACGGCATCGCCCCGATCTCGCATACCCGAGATACCGCAGGCCCGATGGCCGCGACCATGGCCGACGTCGCGCTGCTCGATCGCGTGATCACGGATGGCGCGGCGGTCGGACCGGCCGACCTGAAGCAGGTGCGGATTGGCATCGTCAAGACGATGTTGACCAATCTCGATGTCGACACCGAGACCGCCTTCCAGGCCGCCATCGCTCAGCTGAAGGCACACGGCGTCACGATCGTTGAGGTCGAGATGCCGCAGCTCGCCGAGCTCAACGGCCAGGTCGGCTTTCCCGTCGCGCTGTATGAAGCCTATGACGACATGGTCGAATATCTCGCCCACACCGGCACGGGCCTCACCGTGGAAGCGCTGGCGAGGGAGATTGCCAGCCCCGACGTGAAGGGCACCTATGATGGCTTGGTGATCCCGCGCAAACTGCCGGGTCCGGACAATACGCTGCTCGATGCCGGGCCGATCTACGATGCGGCGGTCAAGACCGCGCGACCGGCGCTACAAGCGCTCTACAGCAAGATCTTTGCCGACAACCGGCTCGACGCCATCGCTTTTCCTACCACGCCACGCGTTGCGATCCCCTCCAATCCGGAGTCCAGCACGCTGGAGAATTTCGCTCTGTTCATCCAGAACACCGACCCCGGCAGCAACGCCGGCATTCCCGGAATCCAGATCCCGATCGCGCTCGGCGCCACCAGCAAACTACCGATCGGGCTCGAACTGGATGGTCCCGCAGGCAGCGATCTTCGCCTGCTCGCGATCGGCATCGCGCTCGACGATCTATTCGGCCGATTGCCGGCCCCGACGCGCTAGCTGCTGGAGCAGGGTGGAGGTCGCGGCCCCGATCCCGGAATTTCTATCGGGGTGGGCGCACCTTCCTTGTCGCCGTCGAACACGATCAGGACACGCAGCCCGGTTGACGTCTTGTCCAGCGGCAGGAGCCCCTCCGGCTTTCGCTTGGGATCAAACGGCAAGTCCTTCAACAGTTCGACGGAGTCTGACGAGCCGTCCCACGCGTAAACCGCATAAGACCCGGGGCCGTCCGCGGCGGGCCCCGCCAGGACGAGAACGCGATCGCCGAATGATGCAAGATCGCGCACGCCGCGTCCGTCGCCGAGCGGCAGCCGGTACAGACGATGGTCCGGGCTTCCAGCGTTGCCGAACAGGGCCGCCATCTCGACCGACAGAACGATGGCGCAGTTGCCGTTCAGCACCGGGCCCCGGAATCCCGCGAGCAGCGTCCGGTCGTCCTTGATCGCGACGCCTTCGATCGTCAGCCCGTTGGCTTCCAGCCGCATATCCACGAAGGGGAGAAGAGCCGGCTCGTTCGCAATGACATCTCTCAGCTTGGGCGTGCGCTCGAGGCCTGACGCATTGCCATCTGCCCCCGTCGTACGAAACCGGACGATCTGGCTGCTCGCGGCGATCTTCGCTCGAATTTTATCGGCATGTTTGTTCGGATCAAGCTTGTGGTCCTTGTCCCGGGGATGGCCGTGCGAGCCGATGACGTAATAGTACCCGTTGGAGAAGGCGACGCCCTCGCCATCGAGTTCGAGCGCCTTGTCATTGAACGTGTTGTCGATCAGCTTGACCGGGCTGCCGGCAACGAGCTTGCCGTCGGTCAGCTCGATGAATTGAGCGTCCTGGAGGTTGTCGTCGATGACGAGGCACGAACGGGGAAATCCGTCCGCGGTCGTGCAGGCGATGCCGCTGACGTCCTTGGACTTGTTTCCGTCCTCGCCAATCAGTCTGTTCTTGACCGGCCACGCATCGTCGGTGGCAGCAAAAGAAGGCTGCACACCGCTCGCCGCCGTGAGGCCGAGCAGCAAGATCGCAAGCCATCCCGTTCTGACGAGCATCATCGAAGCCTCCTTCAGCTGCAGTCGGTCTGGATCCGGCCAAGCCGCTCAGCTTCACCGCGACAGGATGCTGTCGATCCCCTGCGAAGCGGGCACGCCATCGAACGTTGATCGGCTTGCCGCCTGTCGATGCGTCGGAGATGGAAAAGCAAGAAATGAAGAAGCAGATGCCGGCTTGAACGAAAAGTCACATCGAAGAAACGGGATCGGGCCGAACCATCGCGGTCCATAATGGATATTTATATCTCAGGTTGCATTGTTTCCAGGTACCCAGCTGATGTCAACTCACTTTCTGGCGGGTATGGAGCCGTCGTCGAGCGGGCTCATGAATACGGATTGATCAGCTTTTGCTGCTCGGCGCTGTGCTGCGCGAGCAGGTCGATGAAGGTCCTGACCTTCGCCGACAGATGATGACGATGCGGATAGACCGCGTTCATGGACAGCTCGATCGTCCGCAATTCCGGCAAGAGGCGCACGAGGTGGCCGGCTTCGAGGTCGTCCTGAATGAGAAATCCCGCCATCAGACAGATAGCGGCCCCCTCCAGTGCGACCTTGCGCAGCGCTTCCCCGCTATTGGTGACGAAGCTGCCCGAGATGCGTACGGAGACCGGTGCGCCTTTGCGGTCGATGAAACGCCATTCATCGCCGAACGGATAGTTCAAGTGCCGGCCGCAATTGTGCGCGGCGAGTTCGTCGAGCTTCTGCACCCGGCCGTACTTCTCGAGATAATCGTGCGAACAGCAAAGCACGTGGCGCCAGGTGGCGAGGCTGCGGACGATCAGGCTCGAATCCGGCGGCGAGGTCATGCGCAGGGCGACGTCGTAGCCTTCTTCGATGAGATCGACGTCAGCCTCGCCCATGCGCAGATCGACCTTGAGCTCCGAATAGGTCGACAGCAGCTTGGCCACCACAGGCGCGACGAACTGCACCATATGGGTGGCGACGTGGATGCGCAGCGTGCCGCGGGGCACCGACTGCAACTCGCTGGCGATATCGTCGGCCTGTTCGAGATCGGCGAGGATCTGGGTCGAGCGGTCGTAATAGGCCTTGCCGATTTCGGTGAGGCTCACCTTCCGCGTGGTGCGGTTGAGCAGGCGCACACCGAGCCGATCCTCCAGCGCCTGCACATGGTTGCTCACCATGGTCGTCGACATGTTGAGCCGGCGCGCTGCGGCGGAAAAGCCGCCGTTTTCGACGACGTGGATAAAGGCGGTGAGGCTGGTAAAGCGATCCATGGCTCGGATTATCCACTCCTGCTGGATAATGCTTCAACTTAATCCACGATTATCACAGGGGCGGCTACGGCACATCTTACCGGCACCCAGCAAGGCACCTTCAGACGAGCCGCGTGGGAACTTCCGAGGATGCCATGTCGAACGCCACTTATGTCACTGAAACAAATACAAAAATCGGCCTGCGCCCATCCCGGCAGGCAATCGGGCGTGCCGCTATCGGGCTGGCGCTCGCGCTCGGCGTCGCGATCGCAGCCGACTATGGCTACGACTATCTGAAAACGGGCCGCTACCTGGAGTCCACCGACGATGCCTATGTGAAGGCCGATTCCACGATCATCGCGCCAAAAGTCTCCGGCTACATCGCCAAGGTGCTGGTCAGTGACAACGAAAAGGTGAAAGCGGGCCAGGCGCTGGCAAAGATCGACGATCGCGACTTCAGGGCGGCGCTCGACCAGGCCAAAGCCGACGTCGCCGCCGGCGAGGCCTCGGTGCGCAACATCGATGCCCAGATCGAACTGCAGCAGCCGATCATCGAGCAGAGCACGGCTGATGTCAGCGCAGCCGATGCCAATCTGAAATTCGCGCAGGAAGAGCGCGCCCGCTACGACGACCTCATGAAGACCGGCTCCGGCACGATCCAGCGCGCGCAGCAGACCGACGCGGCGCTGCGCGCGAGCAGCGCGCAATTGCAGCACGCGAAATTTGGCCTGCTGGCCGCGCAGCGCAAGATCGACGTGCTCACCACCCAGCGGGCCCAGGCCGCGGCCCAGCTCGAACGGGCCCGCGCGGTCGCGCAGCAGGCGGCGTTGAACCTGTCCTATACCGAGATCACCGCGCCGGTCGACGGCACCGTCGGCGCGCGCTCACTGCGGGTCGGCCAATACGTTCAGGCCGGCACGCAATTGATGGCGGTGGTGCCGCTCGACGCGGTCTATGTCGTCGCCAACTTCAAGGAGACCCAGCTCACGCATGTGCGGCCGGGTCAGCCGGTCGAATTGCACGTCGACAGTTTTCACAATCGCACGCTGCGCGGCCATGTCGATAGCCTGTCGCCGGCGAGCGGGCTTGAGTTCGCGCTGCTGCCGCCCGACAATGCCACCGGCAATTTCACCAAGATCGTGCAAAGGGTCCCGGTGAAGATCGTGCTTGACGACCACAGCCTCACCGGCCTGCTGCGCCCCGGCATGTCGGCGGTGCCGACGGTCGACACCAAGCAGGCGGTGCTGGCCGAGCGCGAGACGGCGAAGCACCTCGCGGACAACACGTCCCACCCCAACGGCGGCTGAAGCCATGAGCACGCTCCAACCCACTGTCAACGCCGTCGCGCATCTCGCAGCGCCCAAGGCGCCCGCCGCTCCGGCGGTATCCGCAAAGACCTGGGTCGCGGTGATCGGCGCGACGCTCGGCGCCTTCATGGCGGTGCTGAACATCCAGATCGTCAACGCTTCGCTCGCCGACATCCAGGGTGCGATCGGCGCCGGCATCGACGACGGCGGCTGGATCTCGACCTCCTATCTGGTCGCGGAGATCGTAGTGATCCCGCTCTCCGGCTGGCTGGCGCAGGTGTTCTCGATCCGGATCTATCTTCTGACCAACGCGGTCCTGTTCCTTGTTCTCTCGGCGGCCTGCGCGCTTGCGCAAGATCTGTCGCAGATGATCGTACTGCGCGCTGTGCAGGGATTTACCGGCGGCGTGCTGATTCCAATGGCTTTCACGCTGATCATCACGCTGCTACCGCGCGCAAAACAGCCGGTCGGCCTCGCGCTATTCGCGCTGTCGGCGACGTTCGCGCCCGCGATCGGCCCAACCATCGGCGGCTATCTCACCGAGAATTTCGGCTGGGAATACATCTTCTACGTCAACCTCATCCCCGGCGCGGTGATGGTCGGCATGCTCTGGTACGCGCTCGACGCCAAGCCGATGAAGCTGGCGCTGCTGCGCGAGGGCGACTGGGCCGGCATCGTCACCATGGCGATCGGCCTCTCCGCGCTCCAGACCGTGCTGGAGGAAGGCAACAAGGACGACTGGTTGGGCTCGCCTTTCATCGTCAAGCTCAGCGTGATCGCGGCCGTCGCGCTGACTGCCTTCCTGATCATCGAGCTCGCGGTGAAGAAGCCGCTGCTGAACCTGCGCCTGCTCGGCCGCCGCAATTTCGGCTTCGGCATGCTCGCCAATTTCCTGCTCGGCATCGCGCTGTACGGCTCGGTCTTCATCCTGCCGCAATATCTGTCACGCATCCAGGGCTACAATTCCGAGCAGATCGGCATGGTGCTGGCCTGGACCGGATTGCCGCAGCTCCTGCTGATTCCGCTGGTGCCGCGTCTGATGCAGAAGTTCGATGCGCGGATCATCATCGGCGTCGGTTTCGTGCTGTTCGCGGCTTCCAACTTCATGAACATCCATATGACCAACGACTACGCCGCCGACCAGCTGCTGTGGCCCAACGTCGTCCGCGCCGTCGGGCAGGCGCTGGTGATGGCGCCGCTGTCGGCGGTCGCGACGGCGGGCATCGAAGCGGGGAACGCGGGCTCGGCCTCCGGCCTGTTCAACATGATGCGCAATCTCGGCGGCGCCGTCGGCATAGCGCTGCTACAGACCGTGCTGACCAAGCGCGAGCAGTATCACTCCAACGTGCTGATGCAGTCGGTCTCGGTGTTCGAGCAGGCCATCCGCACACGGCTGGAACAGCTGACGCAATATTTCGTCAATCACGGCATCCTCGACCGTGCGGACGCGGCGCATCGCGCCTACGTCGCGATTGGCCATACCGTGCAGAAGCAGGCCTATATCTTCGCCTTCAGCGATACGTTTTATCTGCTGGGCGTGGCGCTGATCGTCGCGCTCGCCGCGGTCCTGTTCCTGAAGAAACCCGGCCAGACCTCAGCCGGTGGCGCTCACTAACCTCACCCCCGCAAGCAAGGAGAACGACCATGAAGCCCCGCATGAATTTCTACCAGGCCGCACCCGACACGATGAAAGCGCTGATGGCGCTGGAGACGCAGATCCAGTCCACGGGACTGGAGAAATCGCTGATCGAGCTCGTCAAGATCCGCGCGTCGCAGATCAACGGCTGCGCCTTCTGCATCAACATGCACACCGAGGACGCCCGCAAGCGCGGCGAGACCGAGCAGCGCATCTACCTGCTGGCCGCGTGGCGCGAATCCCCGCTCTACACCGATCGCGAACGTGCCGCGCTGGCCTGGACGGAATCGGTCACGCTGATTTCGCAGACGCATGCGCCTGATGACGTCTACGAGCAGGTTCGCGCGCAATTCTCCGAGGAAGAGACGGTGAACCTGACCATGCTGATCGGCGCCATCAACGCCTGGAACAGGATCGCCATCGCGTTTCGCGCGGTTCATCCGGTGAAGGTAAAAGCGTCGGCGGCGTGAGGACGGCGCCCCCCTCAACGCAGGTCTCGTCGGGTGGGCCAAGCGAAGCGTGCCCACCTTCTGTGGCCAACAGGAGAGAAGACGTGGGCACGGCGCAAGGGCGCCTTTGCCCACGCTACGGCAGTACGCGGCTCAGACCGCCGTCGCCCTGGCGAACTCCACATAGATCTCGCGGAGCCGCGTCGCCATCGGGCCGGGCTTGCCGTCGCCGATCTTCTTGCCGTCGACGGCGACCACCGGCTGGACGAACGAGGATGCGCTCGTGATGAATGCTTCCTTGGCGGCGTGCGCTTCGGCGACCGTGAAGGGTCGCTCCTCGACGCGGAGCTGACGTTCTTCGGCGAGCGCGATCACGGCCTTGCGGGTGCAACCCGGCAGGATCGTGTTGGAGTTCTGACGGGTGACGATGACATCGTCCTGGGTCAGGATAAACGCGGTGGACGAGCCGCCCTCGGTGACATAGCCATCCTGGATCATCCAGGCTTCGCCGGCACCGGCTTCGGCCGCCGCCTGCTTCGCCAGCACCTGCGCGAGCAGTGCGACGCTCTTGATGTCGCGGCGCTCCCAGCGGATGTCGGGCACCGTGATCACGTTGATGCCGGTCTTTGCGACCGGAGTGTTGATGATGTCCTTCTCCGAGGTGAACATCACCAGGCTCGATTTCACGTCAGCCTTGGGGAACGGGAAGTCGCGGCCCTTGTCGGCGCCGCGGGTCACCTGGAGATAGACCAGCCCGTTCTCGATCTTGTTGCGCGCGATCAATTCCTTCTGAACCTCGGTGATGCGCTCGAGCGTCTCCGGCAGCTTTAGCTTGATTTCACCGACCGATCGCTCCAGCCGCGCCAGATGCGAGGCGTTGTCGACCAGCTTGCCATCGAGCACGGCCGAGACCTCATAGATGCCGTCGGCGAACAGGAAGCCGCGATCGAGGACCGAGATTTTGGCTTCGGAAAGCGGGACGAATGAGCCGTTGACATAGGCGATCGGGTCCAAGGCAGGTCTCCTGGAGGGATGGGAATTTGGCGCGTTTATAGGCCAATTGGAGGTGGTGATCATCCTCAATCTGTCATTCCGTGGCATTCGCAAAGCGATGAGCCCGGAATCCATAACCCCGGCTGGAGGTTATGGATTCCGGGCCTGCACCTTCGGCGCATCCCGGAATGACGACGGAGCTAATGCGACAATATCTTAGACAAGAACTTCTGCGCACGGTCGCTGCGCGGCTTGCCGAAGAAGTCTTCCTTCGCCGCGTCCTCCACGATCTCGCCGCGGTCCATGAAGATCACGCGATTGGCCACTTTGCGGGCAAAGCCCATCTCGTGGGTGACGACCATCATGGTCATGCCTTCATGAGCGAGATCCACCATGACGTCGAGCACCTCGCTGACCATTTCCGGGTCGAGCGCCGAGGTCGGCTCGTCGAACAGCATGACGATCGGATCCATGGCAAGCGCACGGGCGATCGCAACGCGCTGCTGCTGGCCGCCGGACAGATTCGCGGGATACTTTTGCGCCTGTTCCTTGAGGCCGACGCGTTCCAGCAACTGCATGCCTTTCGCCATCGCCTTGTCGCGCGACCGGTCGAGCACCTTCTGCTGCGCGAGGCAGAGATTGTCGATGATCTTCAGATGCGGGAACAGCTCGAAGTGCTGGAATACCATGCCGACGCGCGAGCGCAGCTTGGGCAGGTCGGTCTTGGGATCGTTGACCTTGGTGCCGTCGACGCTGATGTCGCCGCTCTGGAACGGCTCCAGTGCGTTGACGCATTTGATCAGGGTCGACTTGCCCGAGCCCGAGGGGCCGCAGACCACTACGACCTCACCCTTGGTGACGCTGGTTGTGCAATCGGTCAGCACCTGGAAGCTCGGGCTGTACCATTTGTTGACGTGGCTGATTTCGATCATGACGGACACGCTCTATCGAATGATGGCGATGCGCGCCTGAAGGCGGCGGACGCCAAAGGACGCGATACAGGAAATGGTGAAATAGACGACCGCGGCGAACAGGTACATTTCGACGAGGCGCCCGTCGCGCTGCGCGACCTTGCTCGCCGCGCCCAGGAAGTCCGTGATCGAGAGAACGTAGACCAGCGAGGTGTCCTGGAACAGCACGATGGTCTGCGTGATCAGCACCGGCAGCATGTTGCGGAAAGCTTGCGGCAACACGACGTAGCGCATGGTCTGGGCGTAGGTCAGGCCCAGCGCGCTGGCCGCGGCCGGCTGGCCGCGCGAGATCGATTGGATGCCGGCGCGCATGATCTCGGAGAAGTATGCCGCCTCGAACATGATGAAGGTGATGAGCGAGGATGCGAACGCGCCGACGCTGATCGGGCGCGAGGCGCCGGTCACCCATTGCCCGATATAGGGCACCAGGAAGTAGAACCAGAAGATCACCAGCACCAGCGGCAGCGAGCGCATGAAGTCGACATAGACGCCGGCAACGCGGCCAAGGATCTTGAAGCCGGAGAGCCGCATCAGGGCGAGCGCCGTGCCGAAGACGAGGCCGCCGAGGGCCGCGAGCGCGGTCAAGGTCAGCGTAAACGTCATGCCCTCGAAGAACAGATAGGGCAGCGCACGGCGAATGACGTCGAAATCGAGATTGGCAAACATCGCTATTTCCCCGTGATGTAGCCGGGGATCGCGACCCAGCGTTCGAGGAAGCGCATCGCCGTCACGACCACGGCATTCACGAGGAGGTAGAGGACCGTCGCGGCGGTGAAGGCCTCGAACACCTGGAACGAGAATTCCTGCATCGAGCGCGCCTGCCCGGTCAGCTCGAGCAGACCGATCGTGATCGCGACCGCCGTATTCTTGATGGTGTTCAGGAATTCGGAGGTGAGTGGCGGCAGGATGATGCGGAACGCCATCGGTAGCAGCACGTAGCGATAGGCCTGCACGGTTGTGAGGCCAAGCGCCGTGGCCGCCATCTTCTGCCCTCGCGGCAGCGAACCGATGCCCGCCTGAAGCTGAACGGCCACGCGCGCCGACATGAAGAAGCCGATGCCGATCGCGGCCGTCCAGAACGGCGCGTTCGGGAGTTGCTTCATCCAGGTGCCCGCAGCCTTGGGCAGCAGCTCCGGCAGCACGAAGAACCACAGGAAAAGCTGCACGAGCAGCGGCATGTTGCGGAAGAATTCGACATAGGCAAAGCCGAACCAGTTCGCCCCTTTCGACGGCAGCGTACGCATGACGCCGACGAGCGAGCCGGTGATCAGCGCGATGACCCAGGCCAACGCCGCGGTCTTCAGGGTCAGCACCAGGCCCGACAGCAGCATGTCGAGATAGGTGCCCGTCCCCATCGGGTTCGGCTGGAAGAAGATTCCCCAGTTCCAGTTGTAGTTCACGTGTCCCCCGCGCGAACGCGCCACTGATCAAGTTTGTCCCGGCGCCTATGCAAATGTCCGGCCACCCCTGTGTCAAGAGTGGCCGGACATGATCCCGATCGAAAGATCGAGGTTGTATCTTACTTGTAGTCGTCCGGGTTCGGCGAATCCGAGGGCTTCGCGAACTCGTTCTTCAGCTCGGCCGAGATCGGCGTATTGAGGTTCAGGCCCTTCGGCGGGATCTTCTGGGTGAACCACTTGTCGTAGATCTTCTGGGCTTCGCCGGACGTATAGAGCGCAGCTGTCGCCGCATCGACCACCTTCTTGAACGGCGCGTCGTCCTTGCGCAGCATGATGCCGTAGGGCTCGGGCTTGGAGAACGCGTCCTTGGAAACGACGTAGTCATCCGGCGACTTCGAACCGGCGACGAGGCTCGCGAGCAGGATGTCGTCCATGACGAAGGCGACCGCGCGGTCGGTTTCGACCATCAGGAACGCTTCGGCGTGGTCCTTGGCGGGAATGATGTTGGCGCCGAGGCCTTTCGCGACATTGGCCTCGGTGAGCTGCTTGATGTTGGTGGTGCCGGCGGTCGAGACCACGGTCTTGCCCTTGAGGTCGTCGATCGACTTCAGGCCGCTCGACTTCTTGAAGACGTAGCGGCTGGCGGTCAGGAAGTGGGTGTTGGTGAAGGCAACCTGCTTCTGGCGCTCGGCATTGTTGGTGGTCGAGCCGCATTCGAGGTCGATGGTGCCGTTGGCCATCAACGGAATGCGCGTGGCCGAGGTCACCGGGTTGAGCTTGACCTCGAGCTTGTCGAGCTTGAGCTCCTTCTTCACGGCGTCGACGATCTTGTAGCAGATGTCCATGGCAAAGCCGACGGGCTTCTGGTTGTCGTCGAGGTAAGAGAACGGGATCGAGGAGTCGCGGAAGCCCAGCGTGATGGCGCCGGTGTCCTTGATGTTCTTCAACGTGCCGGTCAGCTCTTGGGCCCCGGCCTGGCTGACGGCGAAGGTCGCGGCGAGCGCGAGGCCGATGCTACGGAAATGTTTCACTTTTTTGTTCCCCTTTCAGGATTGTGCAGCGGGATGCAAGCACAAAATGGATCGGATTAGAATGTGACTTTCGGCGGGATCGCAGCTCAGGTTAACGGCCGCGGGAGTTCTCCCAAATCCCAGAACAGCCCGGCCATCACCGTCAAGGCTTCTTCCGTCAATGGCAGCAGGATGTGCTCATTGGGCGCATGCTGGGAGCAGCCGGGATAGGAGTGCGGGACCCAGATCGTCGGCAGACCCAGGATCTCGGAGAACACGTCGTTGGGCAGCGAGCCGCCGAAGTTCGGCAGCACCGCCGGCGGCTTGCCGGTGGTCTCTTTCACCGAATCCGCCGCCCATTTGATCCAGGGGCTGTCGAAATCGGTCCGCGACGCGGCAAAGCTCTGCGCCGCCCGCACCTCGACCATCGGAAAGCCCTTCTGGACAAGATGAGCGCGGATCGCCTCGATCAGGCCGCCGACCTTGGTGCCGACCACGAAACGCAGTTGCAGCACGGCATTGGCATGGCCCGGGATGGCGTTGGCCGGCTTCTCGATATTGCCCGACGACATCGCCAGCACTTCCAGCGTATTCCAGGCATAGAGCCGTTCCGCCGCCGACAGCCCCTCCTCGCCCCAGTTCTCCGCCAGCGCCGGCTCGTCCTCGGTCGGGACCACCTGCACGTCGGCGAGATAGGAGCGGATCTGGTTGGTGAGGCGCGGCGGCTTCAACGCATCGAGCTGAAGACGGCCGTGGCCGTCGACCAGCGTGGAGATCGCGTTGACCAAAATGGTTGCGGGGTTGGCCAGCACGCCGCCCCAATTGCCGGAATGATGACCGCCATCGCGCAAGTTCACATCGAGATGAATGCGGATGCCGCCGCGGCATCCCAGGAACAGCGTCGGCCGGTCGGCGGACAAGCGGGGCCCGTCGGAGGCCATGAACAGATCGGCCTTGAGCGCGTCGCGATTGAGGTCGCAGACCTTGCCGAGATCGGGTGAGCCGATCTCTTCGCCCATCTCGACGATGAACTTCGCGTTGAAGCCGAGCTTGCCGCCACGGGCGTCGCGCACCGCGCGGAGTGCTGCCATGTTGATACTGTGCTGGCCCTTGTTGTCGGCGGTGCCACGGCCGTACAGCCGGTTGCCCGCAACCGTCGTGCGCCAGGGATCGCGGCCCTCGCGCCACTCGCCCTCCATGCCGTCGACGACGTCGCCATGACCGTAGATCAGCACGGTCGGTGCTGAGGTGCTTTCGAGATGCTCGGCGAACAGGAACGGCGCCTTGCCGCTGGGGGACTCGACGATGTGGCTGGTGAAATCGAGCGCGGCAAACGCCGGCTGCATCTCCTGTTCCAGATAGGCGCGCAGCTCGGCGCCACGCGACGGATTCTGGCTTTCGGTCTGATAGGCGACGCGGCGGTCGAGTTCAGCGAGGAACGCGCCGGATTTGAAGTCGTCCCGGGCGCGGGCGATGGCGTCGGCTCTGGTCATTGCTATTCGTCTTCAAGGTCTCGAGGCGGGCGAACCTAGCGGGCTACACTGGCCGTCGAAAGTGGCGGGGACTTGGGTAGTTCTTGTAGTTCTCTTGCAGTTCTCTTGTAGTCCTCTTGGGATTTCGTCCTTGCCCTCTTGAGATTGGCTTGCCAAAGGCGGCGGCCCGCTGATTTTGGTCTTGCCAAGCGCACGTTATATGCAAGAACTTCGCCAAGTTCGGGCGCACATCTACCATTCGAAGAGCGCTCAGTATAGAGCGCCGGGGAACAGTCATGGCCAAGCAGATCAGGCTCAACGCCTTTGCGATGAATTGCGTCGCGCACCAGTCGCCGGGCCTGTGGACCCATCCACGCGACCGCACCGCCGAGTATAACCGCCTGCCTTACTGGATCGATCTCGCCAAAACGCTGGAGCGCGGCCGGTTCGACGGGCTGTTCCTGGCCGACGTGCTAGGGGTCTACGACGTCTATGGCAACAGCCCCGACGCGGCCTTGCGCAACGCGGCGCAGACGCCGTCCAACGAACCGCTGCTGCTGCTTTCGGCAATGGCCGCGGTGACGAAAAACCTCGGCTTCGGCGTGACCAGCAATCTCTCCTTCGAGCCGCCCTATCCGTTCGCGCGGCGGATGTCGACGCTGGACCATCTCACCGAAGGCCGGATCGGCTGGAACGTCGTCACCGGCTATCTGGACAGCGCCGCGCGAGGTGCCGGCAAGGACAAGCAGACCGGCCACGACGACCGCTACGACATCGCGGACGAATACATGGAGGTCGTCTACAAGCTCTGGGAAGGAAGTTGGGAGGACGACGCCGTGCTGCGCGACCGCAAGCGCGGCATCTTCACCGATCCCAGCAAGGTTCACCGCATCAATCACGAGAGCGCAAACTACCGCATCAACAACACCATTCATCTCAGCGAGCCTTCGCCGCAGCGAACGCCGGTGCTGTACCAGGCCGGCACCTCGCCGCGCGGCCGCCAGTTCGCGGCCAAGCATGCCGAATGCGTGTTCATGTCGGGACCGTCGGCCAAGATCATCGCGCCGCGGGTCGCGGCGATCCGCCAGGAGGCCGCCGCACTCGGCCGTAATCCTGCGGACATCCTGATGTTCAACATGATGACGATCATCCTCGGCAACACGGAAGCAGAAGCGGCGGCGAAATATGCCGACTACCGCTCGCACATCAATCCGGAAGGCGCGCTCGCGCTGATGTCAGGATGGACTGGCATCGACTTCTCCGGTTACGAGCTCGACCAGCAGGTGCGTCACGTCCAGAACGATGCCGGGCGCAGCGCGCTCGACAACGTCACACGCGGCGACCCCGACCGCGTCTGGACCGTGCGCGACGTCATCGAGCATGTCGGCATCGGCGGCGCTGGCCCCGTCGTGGTCGGCACGCCCGAAAGCGTCGCCGACAAGATCGAGGATTGGTTCGAGAAGACCGATGTCGACGGCCTCAACGTGGCCTTTGCGATCTCGCCCGGCGATTTCGAGGATATCGCCGATATGCTGGTGCCGGAGCTGACGCGGCGCGGACGGTACAAGCCGGAATACACCAAGGGCACGCTGCGGGAAAAACTGTTCGGCGACGGGCGCGCAAGGCTTGATGCGCCGCATCCTGCGGCAGGATATCGGGTAGGAAAGAAGGGGTAGTTGCCACACCCACGCTGTCATCCCTCGGCTTGACCGGGGCATCCAGTACGCCGCGGCCTATCGAGGAATCACAGCCGTCTCTGGAATACTGGATCCCCGATCAGGTCGGGCGATGACAGCTGAGAACGTGGCGAGTACGAGTACGGCAGCGACCGCCTACACCTTCCCGTCCACCATCACCTCGATCAGCTTCGTGCCCGGCCGATTGAACGCCGACGCCAGCGTTGCCTTCAGTTCGCGGGGATCGCTGATCCTGATCGCCTCGCAGCCCAGCGCCCTGGCGACGCCGGCGAAATCCACCGGCGGATCGATAAAATCCATGCCGACATAATTGTCGTCGCCATGAAAGGCCAGCAGGCGCTGCTTGATGATGCGGTAACCGCCATTGTTGGCGATGACGACGTTGAGCGGCAGCTTGTGATGCGCCGCGGTCCACAGCGACTGGATCGAATACATCGCGCTGCCGTCGCCGGAGAAGCACACCACGGGGCGATCCGGATTGGCGATGCTGGCGCCTACCGAGGCCGGCAGGCCCCAGCCAATGCCGCCGGAGGCAAGCCCGTGATAGCCGTAGCGATCGCGATGCGGTCGAAGCGCCGTTACCTGGCGGCTTGAAGTGAGGCCCTCGTCAACCAGGATGGCGTTGTCGGGCATCGCCTCGACCATCTGCAGCACCAGATAATCGGGATCGATCGGGCTGCGGCCGGCGCTCTTGCCGATCTGCTCGACCAGTGCGGCGCGGCGCGCGGTCCAATTCTGCGGCGCCAATTCGGCGAGGCGCTGCTTGGCGCGGCCCGCGAGCGTTGCGCCGCCCATCTCCTTCAACACCGGAATCAGCGCGCGCAAGGTTTCCTTCAGATCCGCCTTCAGCGCGATCTCGGCGCCGTAGTTCTTGGCGATCTCCCAATCGACGAGGCCGATCTGCACGATACCGAGTCGATCCGGCAGCGCATCGACCTCGCTGTAGACAGACATCCGCAAGGGATCGCCGCCGAGCGCGATCAGGAGGTCGTAAGGTGCAAGCGTATCGCGCGCCACCTTCTGGACGCGTGCCAGCGTGCCGACGAAACTCGGACTCTCCGAGAGGAAATGCGAGCCATAGGGCGTCGAGGACTGGTAGGCGGCAGCGCCAAGCAGCTCGGCGAGTTCAGCCGCTTCCTTGAGCGCGTCGCTCTTCACCACCTCGTCCATGGTGACGATGACGGGACGCTCGGCTTTCAACAGCCGCGCGGCAAACGCCCTCAGCGCCTCGTCCGACGGCCTTGTCCGCGCGTCGATGCGGGTGGAGCGGCCGAGATCGATGCCGGCTTCGCTGTTCAGGATGTCGCCGGGCAGCGAGATGAACACCGGACCGGTCGGCGGCGTGGTCGCGATCTTGGCGGCACGGCGCACGATGCGCGGCAGGTCTTCCAGACGTGTCACCTCCACCGCCCATTTCACCAGCGGCTCGGCCATCCGCACCAGCGGGCCGTAGAGCACCGGCTCCATCAGGCCGTGGCCCTGCTCCTGCTGGCCGGCGGTGAGGATCATCGGCGTGCCCGTGAACTGGGCGTTGTAGAGCGAGCCCATGGCGTTGCCGAGGCCGGGCGCGACATGAACGTTGCAGGCGACGAGCTTGCCCGAGGCGCGGCTGTAGCCGTCGGCGATCGCGACCACCAGGCTCTCCTGCATCGCCATCACATAGGTGAGATCGGGATGGTCCTTCAGCGCATGCATGATCGGCAGCTCGGTGGTGCCGGGGTTGCCGAACAGATGCGTGATGCCCTCGTCCTTGAGCAGCGCGAGAAAGGCGGAGCGGCCGGTGATCTTGTTCTTCATGTTTCCTCCAGGAGCGGACGTTGCCGCAAGGACGAAGGCATGATGGCCGAAGGCGCGGCAGTGACGCAAGGAAGTGTGGTCATGGCTGCGTTGCGTTGGACGGTCTCGTGTCCCGGACGCGGCGCAACGTGCAACGTTGCGCCGCAGAGCCGGAACCCAGAATCCGCACCGCACTCGCTGCTGCATGGGCCCCGGCTCTGCAGCGCGGCACTCGCGCCGCACTGCGTCCGGGGCACGAGAACAGCGTATGTCGAGCTACATCTCTTCCCGCCCCAGCTCGAACGGGTCCTCACCGCCCGCCCGATTTTTCTTTTTCGACCGCTGCCAGACCACGCCCGGAAAGCCTTTCAGCGGCACCAGGGGCTCGCCGGTATAGGCCCACTCCTGCAGCTCCTCGATCGCGATGTGATAGAGCGGCTGGCGACCGGTGCGCTCCCGAAAGAGCGCGCGCGGAATGTTGACCATGTGCGGACCGCGCGGACGTTCGTAGGCGATCGGCGTGCCGCACTGCGCGCAGAAGCTGCGCGTGGTCTTGGTCGTCTTGTCCTCGTAGCGGGCAAGAGCGGTTTTGCCGGATGTGATGCGAAAGCGCTTCTTCCAGCTGCCGACATAAGTGGCGTAGGCGGCGCCGTGAGCGCGGCGGCTGGCGGCCGAATGATCGTGCCAGGCCCAGCGCGCGGGGACGTCGATCTCGAAGGTGACCTTGCCGCAAAGGCATTGCCCGGTGGCGATCCCTGCGGCGGTGGCGGCTTTGGCCATGGTGTCTCCCCGTCGTCAATGTGGGGACAACAATACATCATTGTCATTCCGGGGCGCGACGAAGTCGCGAGCTATGGTGCGCAATTGCGCACTTGAGAATCCATCGCGCGGCAAACCAGGCCTGAAAGGATTCCCGGCTCGACGCTTCGCGTCGCCCGGAATGACGGAGGGACCTAGGCCGGCGCGAGCTCGCCGTAAACGGGATAGTCCGTATACCCCTTCTCCTCGCCGCCGTAGAACGTCGCGCGATTGTACGGCGTGATCGGATAGTCGTGCTCGAGACGCCGCGGCAGGTCAGGATTGGAGATGAAAATGCGGCCGAAGGCGATGATGTCGGCGTGGCCGTCGGCAATCGCAGCGTTCGCGCTCTCGCCGGTGAAGCCGCCGGCGGTCATCAGCACGCCGCTGTAGAGCGGACGGAACAGCACCATCGCCGACGGCACGTTCTGCCAGTTGACCTCGGCGCGACCCGAGCCGCTCGAGCGCGGCTCGATGAAATGCAGATAGGCGAGGCCGAGCTTGTCGAGCGCCTTTACCACGTAGGTGTAGAGCGGCATCGGATCGGGCTCGCCGGAATCATTGGCGATGCCGTAGGGCGACAGCCGTACGGCGACGCGGTTCGCACCCCAGACATCGATCGCGGCCTGCGTGACTTCGAGCAGCAGCCGGGCGCGGTTCTCGATCGAACCGCCATACTGATCGGTGCGCTGATTGCTGCGCGATTGCAGGAATTGCTCGAGCAGATAGCCGTTGGCGCCGTGGATTTCGACGCCGTCGAAACCGGCGGCAAGTGCGTTCTTCGCGCCCTGCCGGAACGCCTCGACGATACCCTTGACTTCATCGGTCTCCAGCGCGCGCGGCGTTTCATAGTCCGAGATCTTGCCATCGGCGGTCATCGCCTTCATGCCCTCGGCCTTGATCGGGATGGCCGAGGCCGAAACCGGCAACTGGCCGCCGTGGAAGGAGGAATGCGAGACGCGGCCGACATGCCAGAGCTGGAGGAAGATGATGCCGCCCTTGGCGTGCACCGCATCCGTCACCCTGCGCCAGCCGGCGATCTGCGCCTCGGAATAGATGCCCGGCGTAGCCGGGTTGCCGCGGCCATGCGAGACCACCGGCGAGGCTTCGGCGATGAGCAGACCGCCCGGCGTGGCACGCTGGGCGTAATATTCGGCGTTGAGCGGCCGCGGCGCAAAGCTCTCGCGCTCGGCCCGCATGCGCGTCAACGGCGCCATCGCGACGCGATGCGCAAGCTTGTACGGACCGACCTGCAGCGGCTTGAACAACGCTTCGAATTTCATGTGATCCCCGGAATGATCGATGAGAGAGCGGGGATCATATGAGAAAGAGCGGCAGCCCGGAAGCCGCCTGGGTGGATGGCTGGCCAGCCGAAAGCTGCGACAGACGCAAAAAAGCCCCGGGCAGGGCCCGGGGACTTGGAGTCCATCCAGAACGGCGGATCAGTATTTTGCGACGACCGGACCGGCACCGAACTTGTAGTTCAGGCCGACCCGCGCGATGTGACCGGTAAAATCCGCGGTTGCGTCGAGGCCGCGCGCCGGGCCCGGAGTGAACGGGAACAGCGGATTGAAGATGGTGTATTTCTCGCTGCCGAGATCATAATAGAGATATTCGAGCTTGACGCTCCAGTTCGACGCAAAGCGGTACTCGCCGCCACCGCCGACGGCCCAGCCCACGCGCCAGCTTTCCGACGTCCCCGCACTACAGATCACGTTGAGGCAGGGCGTGCCGGCCGCAAGCGTGGGATCCACGATCGAGGTCGACGCCTTGACGTGTCCATAGGCAAGACCGCCGGTCGCGTAGAGCATCAAGTCGGGTGTCACGGTGGCACCGATCCGGCCGCGCACGGTCCCCAACCAGTCGACCTTCTGCTCTTGCCTCGTCACGATGTCCGGGAAAACCGGCAGGGTTCGGGAGACCGTCGAGCTGCCCTTGATTCCGGCAGCGGCGATATCGGCTTCGACGCCCCACACCAGGGAGCCTGTCTGCAAATTGTAGCCGGCCTGCACGCCGCCCAGCACACCGCGCGGGTTCGTTGCCAGCGAGGGCGGGATGAGGCCGCCGGCGAGGGCCACGTCGAGCACACCCGCAGTGAAGACTGGATCGTGCGGCGCGAGCTTGATCGCATCATCGCTCCAGCCATAGCCAACATTCACGCCGGCGTAGAAACCCGACCAATTGTAGGCGACCGGCAATTGCGGCGCCTTGTAGAGCGGCGCACGTGCGGCCATATCGGCCGCGAACGCGGGCTGCGCCGCGGCGACGCCCAGAGCCGCGAGCATGATCGAAGCGAAACGGAGCATTCCTGATATCCCAACCCGAACCTTGACGTTGACCAGCACTAACCGGCCGACGTTCGAAATGGGATAACAATCCTTGCGAGATCGCGGACGACGGCCGCTTCTAAATCGCTTGTAGCGTCCGGGCAACAACTTGTGGTCGTCGCAAGCAGACTCTCGTCGCCGCAAGCAAACGAGTCGCTGAAGCCCGGACGCGATGGCGCGTCAGGCCGTCTTGATCCAGACGGACTTCACGTTGAGATATTCCTCGACATGCTGCTTGCCGGACTCGCGGCCATAACCGCTCATCTTGTAGCCGCCGAAAGGCACGGCCGGGTCCATCGCCTGGTAGCAGTTCACCCACACCGAGCCGGCACGCAGCGACTTTGCAACCGCATGCGCCTTGCTGACGTCGCGCGTCCACAGTCCCGAGCCGAGGCCAAAGGTGGTGTTGTTGGCTCGCTTGACCAGCTCGTCCATGTCCTTGAACGCGATCGCGGAGATGACGGGGCCGAAAATCTCCTCCTGCGCGATGCGCATGTTGTCCTGCACGCCCGCAAACACCGTCGGCGAGACGAAGAAGCCCTTCGACAGCGCGCCTTCGGTGACGCGGCCGCCGCCGGCGAGCGCCTTCGCGCCTTCCTTCTGGCCGATGTCGAGATAGCTGGTGACGCGCTCGAGCTGCTGCTCGGACACCAGCGGACCGATCTGGGTGTTGGGATCGAGGCCGTTGCCGATCTGCAGCTTCTTGCCAAATTCGGCGACGCGGCCGACGAACTCCTCGTAGATCGACTGCTCGACGAACAGCCGTGTGCCCGCGCTGCAGATCTGGCCCGAATTGGCAAACACCGCCATCGCCGCACCCGGCACCGCGGCGTCGAGATCGGCATCCGCGAACACGATGTCCGGCGACTTGCCACCGAGCTCGAGCGAGACGCGCTTGAGGTTACCGGCGGAGGCACGGATGATCGACTGTCCCGTGACGTGCGAGCCGGTGAAGGCGACCTTGTCGACGTCGTGGTGCGAGGCGAGCGCGGCGCCCGCGGTCTCGCCATAGCCGGGCACGACGTTGATGACGCCGGGCGGAATGCCCGCCTCCATCGCCAGCTCCGCGATGCGCAGCGAGGTCAGCGGCGCCTCTTCGGCGGGCTTGAGCACCACGGTGCAGCCGGTCGCGATCGCCGGGCCGATCTTCCAGATTGTTGCGGTAAGCGGCCCGTTCCAGGGAATGATAGCGCCGACGACGCCGATCGGCTCCTTCAGCGTGTAGGAGAAGATTTCGCCAGGCAGCGAGTTCTCGATGGTCTCGCCGTGGATCGCCGTGGTCTGGCCGGCATAATAACGCAGCATGCCGACGGCGCGCAGGCGATAGGCGCGGGTGCGGCTGAGCGGCGCGCCCATGTCGAGCGTGTCGAGCTGCGACAATTCGTCGAAATTCTTCTCGACGAGGTCGGCAAGCTTGAGCAGCAGATTCTGTCGCTCGAACGGTTTGACTTTGCTCCAGGGGCCCTCGAAGGCGCGGCGGGCCGCGGCAACCGCACGATCGATGTCTTCCCTGTCGCCCTCGGCGACGGTTGCGAGCAATTCACCGGTAGCAGGGTTATGGGTCTCGAAGCGCTTGCCTGAGGCGGCATCGATCCATTTGCCGTCGATCAGCATCTGCTTGTATGACCCGTTGGCGAACGGATGGCGCGTGATCGGAATAGCCTGCGACACAGCCATGGCTGCACTCCCTGTCAGGTGTTTGAGTGGTTCGATCTGGGCGGGATCGCTGGGCTTGAGGATACAGCCGCGCCGGATAGGCGTAAAGGCAGCGTCGAACGAAGACCTCCCATGCCGACTTGTGCAGGGCCGGACTGCTGCCATGCTATAGTTCGACCGAGAGCTGTTCCCCGGAGACCATCATGCCACATCCCGCCATCGTCAAAGACAATGTCGCCGTGATCACAGGCGGCGCATCCGGAATCGGGTTTGCCGCCGCGGCTGCCTTCGCGCGCGCCGGCATGAAGGTCTGCATCGCGGATGTCGACCGGGAACGGCTGGCGGACGCCGCGACAAAACTGTCATCCATCACGTCTGCCACAAACGTGATGACCTCAGCCGTCGATGTCAGCAGCGCGGAGAGCGTGAGGGAACTGGAACGCACCGTGAGCGCGCAGTTCGGCGGAACGGACCTGCTGATGAACAATGCCGGCATCCAGCCGGGAAGCACGCTGTTCGGCGAACCCGACAATTGGCAACGCATCATCGCCGTCAACATGTGGGGCATCATCAACGGCTCGCGCATCTTCGCGCCCAACATGATCGCTCGCGGCAAAACCGGCCTCATCATCAACACCGGCTCGAAGCAGGGCATCACCACGCCGCCGGGCGACCCCGCCTACAATGTCTCCAAGGCCGGGGTTAAGGCATTTACCGAAGCTCTGCAGCACGAGCTGCGCAACACGAAAGACTGTCGCGTCGCGGCACATCTGCTGATCCCCGGCTTCGTCTTCACCGGCCTCACCGCGAAGGGGCGCACGGAGAAGCCGGCCGGCGCCTGGACGCCGGAGCAGACGGTCGATTTCATGCTGGCGCGGCTGGAGGCCGGCGATTTCTACATCCTGTGCCCTGACGACGACGTGCCGCGCGCGCTCGATGAGAAGCGCATCCAATGGGCAGCCGGCGACATCGTGGAGAATCGCCCGCCGCTGTCACGCTGGCACCCGGATTATGCGGATGCGTTCGCGAAATTTGTGGAGGGGAAGTAACTCTCAACCCTCAAGGTGAGGAGCGCGCCCTTGCGCGCATTTCGAACCATGCAGGCTCTGCTGCAGCGGGCGCGGCTCCATACCTCCAGACACCCTCTTGCTGCCGAATCCTCGGATGAGGGTTTGGAGAATTGGCGGCGCGGCAAATCCGCGCAAAGCGCCCTACAGCGTCTCTTGCTGGTGCCCGCAATTCTTGCAAGCGAACTTGACCCGGGTCTGGCCTTTTTCCGCCTGGACCCGATTCGGCGCGCCGCACTTGCCGCAGACGGCCTCGATGCGGGTCGCGCCCTGCTTGACGACGATGGTCTTCTTTTCCATCGATTCGCGGATCAGGCGCTCGGCCTCCTCACGCAGCGATTGTTTCGACAAAGCTCGTCTCCGCCTCTGGAAAGCGCGAGAGCCATATCGCACCTGCGTTCGAAGTACAATGCGGGATGCGGATCGGAAGGCCCGCTCGGAACGTCATTCCGCATGGTCGGCCAAGAGAGCCGCGGCTCGTCGCTCCGCGGCTCTCTTGCTCGTCGTCCGGATTTGCACAAGGTAGATGTCTCACGCCGCCTTGGAAACCTCCATCAGCAACCGTTCGGCCTTGGCATCCTCGATGCGATTCACCAGCCGGCTGCTCTCGTGATTGTCACGCACGGTCTTGGTCAGGGTGATGCAGGTCTGGATCAACATGACGATGCCCATGGTGAGATAGCCCTTCATCCAGAAGTCGATCGGCAGGAAGAAGATGCCGATGGCGATGAGGAACGCGGAGGCTGCGAAAGACGCGTACGTGAAAGTCACCCAAGCGCTGCTATGGGGTTGGCCGTTCTGGTTCATGATGGTCTCCTGTTGGTTCGAATGATGACGGGGTTGGGATCAGGCGGTCGGCGCGCGCTTGGACTTCAACCGGACCAGCACGTCGTCCGCAGTCGTCTTCAGCCGGGGGCCAAAACCCTGTTCGGCAAGTCTCTCGGCGGTGGCGAGCGGTCCGGTGGCCGCATCGAGCTCGACCAGCACATCATCGGCGGCCTGGGTTTCCATCTGCCGCTCGCGCAGGCGCCGCAGGGTGCTCTCCGCCTCCGGCAGCGTGGATTCGTAAGGCCGTGCCGCCTCGATGCCGCTGCGGCGAAGTGAGCGCACGGCCTCCGAGGCTCGGGCGATGCGGCGGCCGCGATCGAGTTCGGTAATGCGGGCCTGCGCGGTTGCGACGTGGCGTTTCAACCGGGCGATTTCTGTCGCGAACAAGGCGCGGGCCGTCATCGCCGCATCACGGTCGGCCTCCAGGCCTGCGATCGCGTCGGCGGCGTCCCTGGCGAGATCCTCGCGGCCACCGTCGAGCGCCGCAACCGCGCGCGTCTCGAGATCGGCGATGCGGGCGACGGTCGCCTCGAGCTTGCGGCCCTCCTGCTGGTCCTGCGCGATCGCCAGCGCCAGCGTCCGCTTGCTGCGCTCGACGGCGGCAGCCGCATCGCGCATCTGCTGGTCGAGAATGAGGAGGGCGGCCCGGTCCTCCAGTTCCTCGCCGGCGGCGGCCACGCTGCCGCGGAAGAGTGTTACGACGGTCTTGAACATCTGCTGCTCCCTGTTTATGAGCGTTGCTCACAGACTATTTGTAGCAGTATGCTTGAACATTGTTCAAGGAAATTTTGAGCAATGCTCAAATATTTGATGGCGCATGTCTAAGGCCTTGGAACGTCGAGAAAAACTTCGATCCGACCTTATTTTGGCGGCGGAACGGATGATCGCCGACCGTGGATTGTCGGGGCTGAAAACCCGCGATCTTGCCCGCGAGATCGGCTGCGCCAACGGCGCGGTCTATAATCTGGTGGCCGACATGGACGAGCTGATCCTGCGGGTGGGCTCGCGCACGCTGCGGCGGCTCGACGAGACGCTGAGCGCGGCGGAAGGCTCGAGCGCCATCTTGCCCCAGGAGACGCTGGTGCGCATCGCCATCGCCTATTGCGATTTCGCGGCGGAAAATCTTCAGCTCTGGCGGGCACTGTTCGAACACCGCATGGAGGCCGACAAGATCGTTCCCGACTGGTCCGTTGCGGATCAGATGCAGCTGTTCCGCCACATCCACCAGCCGCTGATCTCGCTGTTTCCAGAACGCGGCCCGGAAGAACTCGGAATCACCGCGCGCAGCCTGTTCTCCGCGGTGCATGGCATGGTTGCGCTGGGGCTTGAGCAGAAGCTGGTCGCGGTGCCGCTGCCGGCGCTGCGCAAGGAAATCGCAGGCCTCGTGCGAGCGATGATTGACGGACTGATCGCGCGGCCCGCGCAGAGCCGCGCAGCAGCGGGATCGTAGGGATCTCGCGGCCATCAACGAACGCAACACGCTCTGCTTTGCCCGATCTGAATCTCGACGAGAACTAGGAACGATCATTCCGAGGGCCTGTTGACACGCATAGATTCCCACAGAGCGCGAGCCCTCCCATGTATCACCACGTCAAGAAACTGATGTTCACTGTTCGCGTCGACGAACCCGATCCGCGCTTCGGCAATATGCTGCTCGAACAGTTCGGCGGCGCCAATGGGGAACTCGCGGCGGCGATGCAATATTCGATTCAAGGTTTGAATTGCGAGGATCCCGATCGCAAGGACCTCTTGATGGATATCGGCACCGAAGAGCTTAGCCATCTCGAAGTCGTCGGTTGTCTTGCGCGCTTGCATCTTGCGCCTTCGAAGAACGACCGTCAGGCGGCGGAGGCCGATCCGCTGATTGCGATTGCCGGAGGCGGCGGCGTCAATCTGTTCAATTCACAAGGCAATCCCTGGACCGCCGACTATCTCAAGATCACCGGCGAACTCGACGTCGACCTCCGCAGCAACATCGCCGCAGAAGCGCGCGCGAAGATCGTCTATGAACGGCTGATCAATTTCTGCGACGACTCGGGCAGCAAGGACGCGCTCCAGTTCCTGATGACGCGGGAGATCACTCATATGAAGGCGTTCGCGCGAGCGCTCGAAAGCCTGTCGAAGCCGGCCTTCAGCATCGGCAGGCTCGCGCCGACGCCCGGTCTCGTGAACCAGTATTTCAACGACTCCACCGGCAGTGGCGACCACGGCGAAATCGACACCCGCGGTCCCTGGAATGAAGGCGAGGACTGGGTGTTCACGGAATCACCCGCTCTGCAGTCCACCGATGCCGGCGCCGGCACATCCATCGTAGCAGAGAGTTCATCACCCGTGGACGAGATGGGCCTGACCGAACTCCTGCTCCATGAACTGCGCGACATTCTCCATGCCGAGAAGCAGTTGACCAAGGCGCTTCCCAAGATGGCGCAGGCCGCCCGCTTCGACCAGCTGCGGGAATTGTTCGAGCAGCATCTGGCCGAGACCGAGAATCAGGTCGAGCGCATCAACGAATGCTTCGAACTGCTCGGCGAGACCGCAAAAGCCAAGCCCTGCAAGGGCATGATGGGCCTCATCGAGGAAGGCCAGGAGGTCATGCAGGAAGCCGAGGACAAGGAAGACGCAGCCGCCGACCTTTCACTGATTTCTGCGGCTCAACGCGTCGAACATTACGAGATGTCCGGCTACACCACCGCGCGCAATCTGGCGCAGCAGCTCCGGCATAGCGCGGTGGTCGCCCTGCTATCCAAATCCCTCGCCGAGGAAGAAAACGCCGATCTCCTGCTCAATCAGGTCGCGCGCTCGCTGATGTCGGTTGCGAAAATGCCTGCCGCGGTGGAGCAGGCCGAATAAGAAGCGCCTGTCGCGACGCACGGACGTATCGACTGAAACCGCCTCGCGCAGATGCGCGGGGCGGTCAGCTACGACACCGGCACGATCATCCGTGCCCGGTGGCACACACCTTGCCTCTCGATGCCGGACATTACCGGACAGGAGGCCCCCATGAGCCGTTCGCTCTTTCATATCAGCCGCCGCAGCGTGATCGGCGGCGTAGGCGCCGCCGGCATCAGTGCCGTCGCTCCGCCCCTTGCCTGGGCGCAGGGACGTAGCGAGACGCTGCTGGTGGTGCAGGAGCTGGGTCCGAACTCGCTGGACATGCAGGGCGTCGGCGCCAACCAGACCGTGAACGGGCTCTCGTGGAATTGCTACGACCGCCTCCTTTCCTACGCCTCCAAAACGCTGCCGGACGGAACGATATCGTATGATCGCGAGAAACTCGCGCCCGAACTCGCCGAGAGCTGGGAGGTCGCAGCCGATGGCATGTCCTGCACCTTCAAGCTTCGTAGGGACGCGAAATTCCACGACGGCACGCCTGTTACCGCCAAGGACGTCAAATGGTCGTTCGACCGCGCGGTGAAGGTCGGCGGCTTCCCGACCTTCCAGATGTCGGCGGGATCGCTGGAAAAGCCCGAGCAGTTCTTGGTCGTCGACGATCACACCTTCCGCATCGACTATGTCCGCAAGGACAAGATGCTGCTGTTCAACGTCGCCGTGGTCGTGCCCTTCATCATCAACTCGGAACTGGCGAAGAAGAATGCTAGTCCGGACGACCCCTGGGCATTGACGTGGCTCAGGAACAACGAGGCCGGCGGGGGCGCCTACAAGATCGAAAGCTGGAAGCCCGGCAGCGAGACCGTGCTGGCGCGTTTCGACGACTGGAAGAGCGGACCCTTGCCGAAGATCAGGCGCGTGATCGCGCGAGACGTTCCCTCCGGCGGAACGCGTCGCGCTATGCTGGAGCGGGGCGACGCCGACTTGTCCAGCGGCTTTGCGCCGCGCGATTTCGACCAGCTCATCAGGGAAGGCAAGGTCAAGGTGTCGGGCGTGCCGATCCCCAACGCGCTCTGGTACGTTGCCCTGAACACCGCAAAGCCGCCGTTCGATAATATGAAGCTGCGCCAGGCCGTCGCCTGGGCGATGCCATATGAGCAGATCCAGAGCAGCGCATTCTTCGGCCGTTCCGTTCCGATGTACGGAGGAGCGGCTGAAGTCTCGAAGCCGGTCTGGCCGCAGCCGTTTCCCTATGTCACAGACCTGGACAAGGCCAAGGCCTTGATGAAGGAAGCAGGTTTCGAAACCGGCCTGGAGACGACGCTCTCGCTCGACACGGGCACCGCAACCGTCGGCGAACCCACGGCGATCCTGATCCAGGAGAGTCTCGCCAAGATCGGCATCAAGGCATCAATCGAAAAAATACCGGGCGCCAACTGGCGCACGACACTGAACAAAAAGGAGCTGCCGCTTGCGCTCAACCGGTTCAGCGGCTGGCTCGACTATCCCGAATATTATTTCTACTCGAATTTCCACGGCAACAATTCGATCTTCAACATCTCCTCCTACCAGAACAAGGAGATGGACGCGCTGATCGACAAGGCCCGCTTCACCACTGATACCG
Source organism: Bradyrhizobium sp. SZCCT0148 (assembly GCF_018129985.1). Lineage (GTDB taxonomy): Bacteria > Pseudomonadota > Alphaproteobacteria > Rhizobiales > Xanthobacteraceae > Bradyrhizobium > Bradyrhizobium japonicum_H. The sequence goes on along the minus strand of NZ_JAFCKT010000003.1, from coordinate 441,460 downwards.
CCGAATACGACAAGGCGGTGAAGGATTTCATCGCGCTCTGCATCCGCGACGTGCCGGTCGTTCCGCTCAACCAGCCGATCCACGACGTCGCCATGCAGAAGGGCATCACCGGCTACGAGTTCTGGTTTCACCGCGAGCCTGATTATCGTCAATTCGCGAAGGGCTAGTTTCGACCAGGTGGATCTGGCCCGAGGCGGCCCGCGCCTGCTCGATCGGAAAGCCCCGCGTCAGCCGCGCCTCGCTCGCGCGCAGCGCTGCTGAATCAAGCGTGCCTTTCCGCGAGCCGTCCAGGGCGCAGGCGAAGACGCGGTAGAATTGCGCGCCGTCATAGGCGACCAGCAGCAGGTCGACACCGGCATTGATCGCCTCGACCACGGCCTTGCAGACGTCGTTCTGGTAGATCGCACCCATCACGAGGTCGTCGGTCATCACCACGCCCTGATAGCCCCATTTCTCACGGATAATGCCATCGACGACGCGCTTGGAGTGCGAGGCGGCGCGTTCGGGGTCGACCGCGGTGAGCGTGACATGGCCGACCATCAATGCGCTGCGCGAATGCGACAGCACCTCGCGGAACGGGAGCCAGTCGGTTGCTTCCAACTCCCCGACCGGCGCGTCGAGATTGGCGCTGAAATGATGCGTGTCGGTACGGACGCGGCCGATGCCAGGAAAATGCTTGAGCGTGGCGCCGACGCCGGATTCTTCCAGCCCGCGTACATAGGCGCGCGCGATCGTGCTGACGACGGCCGGATCGGTTGCGATTGCGCGCTGGCCGATCAGCGTGTGGAAATCGAGGCGGTTGCGCCGCGCCGGCGGCTTGAGGTCGAGCACCGGCGCGAGATTGAGGTTGACGCCGAGGTCCGCAAGCTCGCGTCCATGGATTCGACCGAACTCTTGAGCCTTGGCTTGCTGGTCCTCGGGAGCAAGACCGGCGAGCGTCGCCAGCGCCGGCACCTTGGTCAGCGGAGGCGCCAGATGCCCGACGATGCCGCCCTCCTGGTCGGCGGCGACGACCAGCGGCGGCAGGCCCGCCGCGCGCCTGATATCCTGGAGCGCCGCGATCTCGGTCCGCAGCGCCGCGACGGTCCGGCCACGAATGTTGTGCCGGGTCACATAAACACCGCCGATCAATCCCTGCTCGGCAAGGCGCGCGACCTCGGGAAACGAGGAAAAGCCGACCATGAAATGAGGCCCGAGTTGTCGCGCCTCAGCGACACTTGCGCCGAGGACGTCGTGCTTGCGCAGCTCGAACTTCAGGTGCGCCGCGGACATCAGGACCGGCGGCAGGCACCAGAGCGTGACCAGCAGCTTGCCCGTAATGGTTCGCCACCCCCCTTTGCGCAGCAGCAGGATGACGATCGCGATGCTTGCGACGACAAGTGCGATGTTTCCGGCGCCGCGCAATGGGACAAGATAGGGATCGTTTTTGTTCGCGGCCGCGAATGCGACGACGGGCACGGCAAGCCAGAGCAGAATGAGACCGATACGACGGAGGAATTGCATGATGCATCACGCGCTGCGAGGGGCGAATGCTTCGCACCTATCAAAGCAATTGACGCCGGGCGAGAGGCAAAAGCGCGCCTGCACGAAAACTGCAAAAGACTCCTGAAACCGTGCAGACGATGATCCCGGCTTCTGCACAAGCACCGTTCAGACTTCGTGATGCCACCCATCACGAAAGGTCTTTTCGCATATGACAAGCCTGGCTTCGACGATCGTAGAGGACATCAAACCGATCGGTCATGCCTCGATCCCCGCCAAGGTCGGCCTCGCCCTGGTGCTGGCCGCACTCGCCGACTGGCTGTTCTACGGGCAGCGGATCGGGCTCTCGCTGACGCTTTTTGCGATCGCGCTCGCCGGGGTGTCGGCGCTCTTCAATCACATGTCCCTGGACCTGCGCCGCGCCCTGATCGGCTCGGCCGTCCTCGCCGCCGGTCTGGTACCAATTATCGAGGATCTCAACACGCTGTCGTTCGTGATCCTGATCGCGTCGCTGGCGATTGCGCTACTGCTCGTGACCAATGCGGAAACGATTGGGCTCGCCGACCGCGCCCGCGCGCTGCGCAACTTCGTCCTGCTCGGACCCTTCAGGTTTTTCCTCGATGCGCCCCAGGCGTTCAACGCGTCGGCGCTGACCCGCGGCATCGCACGCTGGCTGCTCCCTGCAGCACTCAGCGCGGTTTTCGTCGCGCTTTTCGCCGCTGCCAATCCGGTGATCGAGCAATGGGTTTACCTGCTCAATCCGAAGCTTTTCCTCCAATATGTCAGCGTTCCGCGCGTGCTGTTCTGGGCCTTGATGCTGGCACTGGTCTGGCCGTTCATCCATGTACGCTGGCGTCGCAGGACGATCGTCACCACCGCCGTCGTGGACGGCCCTGTGCCGCCACTCCCGCCGCTGGTCTCGGTGGAGTTTCTCGGTCCCTCCACCATTCTGCGCTCGCTGATCCTGTTCAATTTGCTGTTCGCGGCGCAGTGCATTCTCGACGGGATCTATCTCTGGGGCCATGTGGCGCTGCCGGACAATCTGACCTATGCGGGTTACGCACATCGCGGCGCCTATCCGCTGATCGTGACCGCCCTGCTCGCCGCGGCCTTCGTGCTGGTGGCGATGCGCCCGGGCGGGCCGGCCGAAAACTCGAAGGTGATCCGGCCGCTGGTCTATCTCTGGGTCGGGCAGAACGTGCTCCTCGTCGCTTCCTCCATTCTTCGCCTCGACCTCTACGTCGACATCTACATGCTGACCTACTGGCGGATCGCGGCCTTCATCTGGATGGGGCTGGTCGCGCTCGGGCTGATCCTGATCGTCGCCCGCATCGCCCTCAACCGCTCCAACCAATGGCTCGTCGGCGTCAATCTGCTAGCGCTCGCGATCGTGCTCTACGGCTGCTCGCTCGTGAACTTCGATGCCTTCATCGCCGACTACAACGTCACACACAGCCGGGAGGCATCCGGAAAGGGCCTGCAGATCGATATCAACTATCTCCTGACGCTCGGGCCGCAGGCACTGCCCGCGATCGACAAGGCCATCCTGCTGCGGTCCGGCAATCCCGAGAGCTGTCTTGTGTCGCGCCGCGACCGCCTTGTAGAACAGCAGCGCCAGGATCTGGCCTGGCGGAGCTGGAGCTTTCGGAGCTGGCGGCTGCAGCGCAGGCTGGACGCGCAGGCGAAAGACCAGTCCGGCAGCCCGCCGGCAGGGTGAGCGGAGAGTTTCTTGGCGCATCGCATTCTCATCGTCGACGACGAAGGCCATATCCGCGAGGTCATCCGCGTCGCCTTGAAGAAAGCCGGCATGGACGTGATCGAGGCGCGCGACGGCAAGGAGGCGCTCGCCCGCTTTGCCGTCGACAGGCCCGATCTGATCGTGCTCGACATCGGCATGCCCGAGTTCGACGGCCTCGATGTCTGCCGCGAGATCCGTAGGAATTCCGACGTGCCGATCCTGTTCCTGTCGGCGCGCGACGAGGAGATCGACCGCATCCTCGGCCTCGAAATCGGCGGCGACGATTACGTGACGAAGCCGTTCAGCCCGCGCGAGCTGGTGGCGCGGGTCAACGTCATCCTGCGCCGGCTCAGCCCGCGCAATGGCGAGGCCAAGGCAAGCCCGGCCGCGCTGTCGCAAGGCGGCCTGCTGATCGACCCCGAGCAGCATGTCGCGACCTTCTCAGGCACGCCGCTGAAGCTGACCGCCATCGAGTTCGGCATCCTGCGCGCGTTCCTGGCCCGGCCGACGTCGGTGTTCAGCCGCGAGCAGCTGATGCGGGCGGCCTATCAGCTCAACATCCAGGTCTCCGACCGCACCATCGACAGCCACATCCGCAACATCCGCGCCAAGCTCGCGGCGCACAATTGCGAGAACGTCATCGAGACCATCCACGGCGTCGGCTTCAAGCTCGGCCGCTGTGAGAAGACGGCATGAGCGCAGCGCCCGACAAATGGCGGCCGTCGCTGGGGCTCGTCATCTTTGCGGTGCTGACGACCGTTGGAGTGCTGCCGCTGGTCGGCCTGTTCTTCTTTCGTCTCTACGACAACCAGCTGATCCGCCAGACCCAGGCCGAGCTGATCGCGCAAAGCCGCGTGCTGGCGACGATCTTTGCACAGGAGGTCACGGCCAGGCTTGACGGCGGCCTGACCCTCGGCGCCGAGGTGTCGCCGAACGTGCTGCCCGACCCCGGCGACCAGGTCACCCCGATCCGTCCCGCGCTCGACCTCACCGCCAACGATCTGCTGCGGCGGCGGCCGGACGCGCAGGCCGCGCCGCATCCCGCGCAGGCCGCCTATGTCGAGATCGGCGCAAGGCTGACGCCGATCATCCGCGAGACCCAGAAGGTGACCCTGGCAGGCTTTCGCATTCTCGATCCGCAAGGCGTCGTGATCGCCGGGCGGCAGGAGGTCGGCCAGTCGCTCGCCCATATCGAGGAGGTCGCCGATGCGCTGCATGGGCAATATCGCGCCACGTTGCGCAACCGCGTGCCGGACAAGCCGCCACCGCCGATCTATTCCTTCAGCCGCGGCCTCGGCGTGCATGTGTTCTCGGCGATGCCCGTCATCGTCAACAACCGCGTCGCCGGCGTGATCTACACCACGCGAACGCCGAGCAACATCTTCGACCACCTCTACCAGGAGCGGGCCAAATTCGTGCTGGCGGGGCTCGCCGTCATCCTCGGCACCATCGCGATCGGCCTGGTGTTCTCGCGCACCATCACGCTGCCGATGCGCGAGCTGATCGACCGTGCCGTGCGGATCGGCCGCGGCGACCGCGAGGCCTTCCAACCGCTCCGGCACTACGGCACGCGCGAGTTCGCCCATCTCTCGCACAGCTTCCTCGGCATGGCCGAGCAGCTCGCGCGTCGCTCCGACTATATCGCGACATTCTCGGCCCATCTGACCCACGAACTGAGATCGCCGCTGACCTCGATCAAGGGCGCCGCCGAGCTGCTGCAGGATTCATATCAGGGCAGGTCCGAGGGGCTGACGCCGGCGGAGCAGAAGACGTTCATCGCCAATATCCTGTCCGACACTCAGCGGCTGGAAGCGATGGCGCAGCGGCTGCGGGAGCTCGCCCGCGCCGAAAGCCTGCCGCAGAACGAGCGCACCGAGCTGGCGCCCGTGATCGCCGACCTCAAGAACCGGTTTCCGGCCAGCGCCATCGAGGCCAGCGGCAGCCTCGACCGCCCTATCGGCATGTCCGGCGAAAAGGCGCTGATCGTGCTGTCGCATCTCGCCGACAACGCGATGCGGCACAAGGCCGGGACGATCAAGCTTGAGGCTGTAGACGAGCGTACGACCCTGCGTCTGACGGTGAGCAATGACGGCGAGCCGATTTCGGCGCCGAACCGAGACAGGATCTTCGATGCGTTCTTCACCACCCGCCGCGACCAGGGCGGCACCGGGATGGGTCTCGCAATTGCGCGCGCGGTGATGGCGAGCCATGGCGGCTCGATCAGGCTGACGCCGACCGAAACCGGCGTCGCCTTCGAACTCCAATTCCCGATCGCCTAGATTGCGAACACCCAGGCGGCGACGATGGTGCCAATGGTGACGAGACCAGCGATGGTCCAGCCGGCGGCATATTCCAGCTCAGGATGACCGGTCGCCCGCATGATCTCTGCCGGATCGGCGGTATGCTTGTGTGCCATGACAGCCTCGCATGTTTTTCCCCGCGTCTTATGTAAGTCGCATCAGCCACCATTAGGTTCCATCACGGAAATGCGAGGGAATGACGCAGCTCGGCTTGTTTGCCGTCCCTGACGAAAGCCCGGCCGGCCTTCGCTACACGGACAATTTTATCGAACCCGCCGTCGAGCAATCCTTGATCGGCCGCATCGCAGCATTGCCGCTCGAGCGCTTCCAGTTCGGGGCGTTCGAGGGCAACCGCCGGGTGGCGTCGTTCGGCTATCGCTATGACTACACGCTGCAGCGGCTCGCCAAGGCGGAGCCGATCCCGGACTGGCTCATGCCGATGGCACGTCAGGCCGAGATCTGGGCGGAGCTGCCGGAAGCCAGCATTCGGCAGATACTTTGTACCGAGTACGAGGCCGGAGTCGGCATCGGCTGGCACCGCGACAAGCCGCACTTCGACAAGATCCTCGGCCTGTCGCTCGGCTCAGCCTGCAAATTCCGCTTCCGCCGCCGCAGCGGCGACAAATGGCAACGCCACACGCTCGAAGCCCGGCCGCGCTCGCTCTACATGATAGAGGGCGAGGCACGCTTGCAATGGGAGCACAGTATCCCGCCGGTCGAGGCTCGTCGTTACTCCATCACCTTCCGGACGATGAAGCAGGCGTAACGGGGCCGACAAGCAAAAAATGCGAAAACAACCCCATGCAAAGTAGAACGCCCGTTTTGCCCGCGGCGCGGCCACGCCGCACAAGGGTTTGACACATCGGTGTAAAACCGCCGCCTCGCGCAATCACGCAGGCTTGCCGTCTTGCCTTCCGAATCCGGTTGCATGCTAGATTGGCCCGCATTCCACGGCAGGAGGGACGCATGGCCGACAACAAGGCAAAGCGCGGCGGGACCGATCGGGCGCTGATTGCTCTCAGCGAAAAATATGAAGTCGCCTACTGGTCGAAGAAGTTCAAAGTGACCCCGGCCAAGCTGAAATACGCCGTCAAGAAGGTCGGCCATTCCGTCAAGAAGGTCGAGGCTTACATCAAGCTCCAGAAGCACCGCGCCTCCGACAAGAGCCGGATCGCGCTGGGCGAGGCCTATGAGGTCCGCTACTGGTCGAACAAATTCAAGGTGCCCCCGGCCAAGCTGAAGGCCGCCGTCGCCGCGGCCGGCCATTCCGCGAAGAAGGTCGGGGCCTATCTGGCCGCCCAGAAGGCGGCAAAGAAGAAGAAAGCCGCCAAGACGACGACGAAGAAGGCGGCCAAGCGCAAGAGCGCCGCCTGAGACCTTGGTCCCAGGGAGCCATGGCTTCACACAGGGCTTTGTCATCGCCAGCGCGACCGGAGGCTGCTGGCCGCACGCGCCGGCAAGCGTCTCGCTCCCAAAGCTGGGGGATCGCGTCGGTGTCGCCGTACGAAAGGCGCCCCGAAATCGCCTCAAGGCGGACGAATAAGGCGAATTGAAAAGACAGGCCAAACCTGCGAACCAATATGAGGGACGCAAGGCCGGCATCAAAATGAAGAATTACCTCGCTTTTTTCCTGTTACTGACCCTCACGACGGCCTCCGCGCATGGCCCTGTGCCGGCGCGGTTGACGGCGCCCTCCGACCTCATTCGGACAGGCCTGACCGATTCCGACACTACGGCTGGCGGCACCGCGCGGCTGTGCGAGCAGGTCACCTTCTCCCGGGGCCTGCGGTACGGCGAGAGCGAGGCCAACGTGCTCGACGTCGCCACCAGTACGACCAAGGCGGATACGCCACGGCCGGTGCTGGTGTTCGTGGCCGGCGACACCTTCACCGGCGACCGCGCCGCGCCCGAGCTGTCGCGCCAGATCCAAGACCAGGTCATGTGCTTTGCCGCCCGCAACGAGATGATCGGGGTGCGCGTCAACTATCGCCTGGCTCCCGGCGCGACCTGGCCGATGGGAGCAACCGACGTGGCGGCGGCACTGTCCTGGGTTTACGGCAATATCGACCTGTTCAACGGCGATGCCCGCGAGATTGTCGCGATCGGCTACGGCGCCGGCGCCTTCCACGTCGCAACCCTGCTGGCACATCCCGAACTCCAGGCCGACCGCGCTGATGTCGCTGCCGTCGTGCTGGTGTCCGGCATCTACCGCGCCGGCAAGGACGCCAGCGACAGCGAGAAGGCCTATCTCGGCGTCGACGCCAGCAAGTACAACACCCGCTCGGTCTTTCCCGGCATCCTCAATGTCGATGTGCCGATCGTGCTGGCCTGGGCCGCGGACGATCCCGCCGGTATCGTGGCGCAGGGCGAGACCCTGAAGAAAACGCTCTGCGGCGCCGGCCACTGCCCGCGCGCCTCGCTGCTGCGCAGCCGCGACGGCATCGCCGCCGCGTTCGGATTGGATGGATCGGGCGACAGTCTTGCTGAACCGACCATGCTGCTGGTGAAGCAGCTGGAGGCGCGGGGGCTGCCGTAACGGGGCGGCGGCGACTAACTTCAACCGCTTGCTGGACCAAGCAGGGTCAGAAAAGCGATTCGAGTCAGCGTCACCCTCACACCGGCTTCAGCGAGGCCAGCGCGTTCTCCAGCAGTGAGCGCACGCGGGCGGCATCGCCGGACTTCACCACGGCCGGATCCAGATAAAGCTCCAGCCCCGGCGCGCGCTCGGTGATGACGCCGCTGCGCTCGGCCGCCGCGTCGTCCAGTGCGTCGACGGAATAGGGGATGACCTCGCGGCTGATGCCCTTCATGGTGATCGCGGGCAGCGCGTGGGCGCGGACGATGTCGCTGACCAGCGCAAAGGTCTCGTAGCTCAGCACGATACCGCCGGGTTCGGCGATCGATTGCAGACGCGCGGCGAGGTTCGCCTCCGCACCGATGATGGTGTAGTCCATGCGGTCGCTGCTGCCGAAATTGCCGACATTGCAATAGCCTGAGTTGATGCCCATGCGCGAGCGGAACGGCTGCTCGATGCCGGACGCCCGCCATTTCGCATTGAGCTCGCCAAGCCGCTGCTGCATGCGCCAGGCCATCTGCAGGCAGGCCTGCGCGTCGGCGCGATCGCCCCTGGTCTCGGGATCGCCAAAGAAGATCAGCATGGCATCGCCGATGAACTTGTCGATGGTGCCGCCATAGTCATGTGCGATCGCCGACATCTCGGTGAAATATTCGTTGAGCAGCTGGGTCAATTGCTCCGGCTGCAGCCGTTCGGCGGTCGCCGTGAAATTCTGGATGTCGGAGAAGAAAATGGTGAGCTTCTTGCGCTCGGTGTGGATGGTGACGTCCTTCTGGCCCGAGAAGATGCTCTTGTAGACCTGGGGCGGGATGTAACGCGAGATCTTCATCGACAGCGACGCCAGGAAGTCGTTGGCCGATTCGAGCTCCTTGTTCATGCCCTTGATACGTCTCGCCTGACGACGCTGGAGCGAGAGGAACGACAGGCCGCTGCCCGCCGCGATCAGGAAATAGGCCAGCAGGAACTTGAACGAGAAGATGTTAGCGGCGATCGGCTGCGCGATGATCACCTCCTGGATGCCTCTGACGTCGCCGACCTTCCAGTCCTTCTTGGGGCTTTCAGGGTGGCTGTTGTGACAACTCACGCAGGCGGGCCCCATCGTGACGGGGGCAACGAGGCGGACCTTGTCGTTGAACAGCGAGGTCTCGGTGTCGACGATCTTCTGCTCGGGATCCCTGCGCAGCGCATCCAGCGCGTCCTTTTCGAACTTGTCAAGCTGGTGCGGCGCGCGGTTCTGGAACGGGAAGTCCGAGACGAAGCGGTAGGTGATGTTCTCCTGCTGCGCGCCGATCACCCGGCCGAGCTCCAGCGACAGTGTCGCCGGGATCGGGATCGCACCGGGTACGGACTCGTAATTGTGCACGACCTTGGTGGTGCCATCGGGGTTGGCCAGCACGCGGCCGACCACGTTGGAGGCGTAATAGCCGCGCACGCTGGTGATGACCGAATTGAGATCGACCGCCTGCCGCCGCAGCGCCGTCTTGCTCAGCTCGGCCAGGTCCAGCCACACCGCGAGCGGCAAAGCGAGCAGGAGGAATGCGATCACGATGCCCGTGAGCAGGCCGCTCTTGCGCTGTTCTTCGGAGATCTCTTGTTTCACTCTGTGGCTCCGTTGTGTGCGATTTTGTCGCAAATTGCCAGGAATATGCGACAAGGAATGCGGCGGCACAGAGCCAAGAAACGACGGCCGGCGCAACCCCATTGTATGGTGGTCAGGCGAGACGGCTTTTCGTTTGATCACGGATGCTTAAGATCGGGCCGAACCTGCATCCGCCCCCGCCGGAGAGACCCATGACCGAGACCATCCGCATCAAGCGCTTCAACGCGCGGCCCGTGATCGTGCCGATGAACCTGCCGCTGCAGACCTCGACCGGCTCGGTCGCCAAGGCGCCGCTGGTACTGATCGACTGCGAAACCGACCAGGGCGCGGTGGGGCGCGCCTATCTGTTCTCGATCACGCCGTCGGCGTTGAAGCCGCTGACGGCGATGGTCACGGAAATGTCAGAGCTGCTCACCGGCGACGAGCTGCTGCCGTTCGAGATCGAACGCAAGCTGACCCAACGCTTCACCCTGCTCGGCCTCGCCGGCCTGCAGAGGCTGGCGCAATCCGGCATCGACATGGCCGCCTGGGACGCGCTCGCACGCGCCAAGGGCCTGCCGCTGGCCCGGCTGCTCGGCGGCGCGCCGAAGCCGGTCAGGGCGTACAATTCGAAGGGGCTCGGCATCATGCCGGCGGGGGCCGCGGTCGAAGAGGCGCACAAGCTGCTGGCCGAAGGATTCCAAGCCGCCAAGATCCGCGTCGGCCGGCCCGATGCGCGCGAGGACCTCGCCGTCGTCCGCGCCGTGCGCAAAGCCGTCGGCGATCATGTGACGCTGATGTGCGACTACAATCAGGCGCTGACGGTCTCCGAGGCGATCCGCCGCGGCGAGATGCTCGACGATGAGGGCTTGACCTGGATCGAGGAGCCGATCCGCCACGACGATTATGCCGGCTGCGCCCGCATTGCGGACGCACTGCGCACGCCGGTCCAGATCGGCGAGAACTTCGACAGCGCCTTTTCGATGCAATCCGCGCTCTCGGCGGAAGCCTGCGACTACGTGATGCCCGATGTGCAGCGGATCGGCGGCGTCACCGGCTGGCTGCGCGCCGCATCGCTCGCCCATGCCGCCGGCATCGAGATGTCGACGCACCTGTTTTCGGAGGTCAGCGCGCATCTGCTCTGCGTGACGCCGACCGCGCACTGGCTGGAATATGTCGACTGGGCCGACGCCGTGCTGTCGACGCGGTTGACGGTCAAGGACGGCTTTGCGCTGCCGAGCGAGGAGCCGGGCAACGGCATCGCGTGGGACGAGGCGGCGGTGAAGAAGTATTTGGTCGAGTAGATTGTAGTCCGGGGATGCTCCTTCGCGTGTTCGTCATTGCCTGTCGAACACGCGCTTCAAGAGAGGGCCTTTCGTCGTTCCGCCCTCATTGGATGTTGAATCGCGCGCCCGGGCATTCGTTGGTCACGGTCGTCGCGATGAGCTGGGCAGCGAGCGAGGTCGGTTTCGGGACCGCGACGATCTTCCAACGTCCCTGCTTGTTGAGCCAGAACCGCCCCGTCGTGGTCGCGACGCGGCGCTCGGTGTATTTCTTCGTCGAGATCAACGGAACCTTCGACTTCGGCGCGGGGACTTCCTTCCAGCCCTCGAACGAGTAGAACTCCTGGAAGAAATAGTGCCACTCGATCTTTTGATATTCATGGTGCGAAACGACAACCCGGACCAATGAATTTCCGGTAAGCCATTCCGAACCCATCGGGTCGGGCTCGATCTGCAGGCACCTCGTGTGGAGCGGCTCCTGGACCTGAAGCAAATTCACGCGCTGACTTTGCGTCAGCATCGCCGAGGTCAGTGGCTGCCCCACATTTGGGTCGTTGGCGGGCCCGGAGCAGACCGGCACCGCAGGCGGGCCTTGTCCGGTCCATGGGTTGTTGGTGCAATAGATGTAGCGCGACCAAGACGACCAACCGTTGGACGCCGTTTCCTCCGCCTTGCCCGTCTCGCGGTTCCAAACACCGGTGAACTTGACCGTCTTCGTCGGCGGACAGGCCGTTTGAGGAGGGCCACTCCACCAATGGCTGGTCTCGAACTCATAGATGGACTGGTCCGGATGCGGGTACATCACTGCCTTGTAGCTGGTCAGCGCGTGGTACTGCGAGCACCCTTCGCCCTTCGTGTCGAGCCAGCAGACAATCGGAAAATTCTCGCTCGGCCAGCACCCAGCATGCGCCGAAGACGACCCCAGAATGGCTGACACCAGAGCCAATGCGAAGAGATAAGCCCGCATGGTCAATCCTCCCATCTGCATCTTTTGATTGAGGTTGCCTCGTTTCGTCGCCGCCATCTTGATCAAGATCAACGCATTGATTCCAACGACGGAGCCGTCTGGCAGAGAGGCGACTCCGCCGAACGTCCGTACTCGCGAACTCATGCCAGCGCATCGGTGGGCGCTGCGCATGCCGGTCCAGATCGGTGAGCATTTCGACAGCGCCTTCTCGATGCAGACCGCGCTTGCGGTGAAAGCCAGCGCATCGGCGGCGTCATCGGCTGGCTGCGGGCCACCGCGCTCGCCCATGCCGCCGGCATCGAGATGTCGGCACATCTGTGCTCGGAAATGAGCGCGTATCTGCTCTGCGTGACGCCGACCGCGCATTGGCCGGAATATGTCGACTGGGCCGGCGCCGTGCTGTCGACGTGGCTGACGGTCAAGGACGGCTTTGCGCTGCCGTGCGACGAGCCCGGCAACGGCATCGCGTGGGACGAGGCGGCGGTCGCCAAATATCTCGTGACGTAAAGCGCCTGCTACGGCCGAACGGCGGCGATCATGCTTAGCTCGACCGGAGCGCCCCGCGGCAACTCGGCGACGCCGACGGACGTGCGCGTGTGACGACCACGATCGCCAAGTCGCTCGATCAGCCGGTCGGAGGCCCCGTTCATGACTTGCGACTGCTGGGTAAATCCAGGCGCTGAAGCGACGTATCCCACGAGCTGCAGGACCTGGACGATCCTGTCCTCGCCGCCAGTTGCATGGTTGATGGCGGAAACGCAGAGATCGGCGCAGAGGGCAGCAGCTTCCTGCGCGGCCGCGATGTCGACGCCTGCTCCGACCTTGCCCACATACAGCAGGTCTTCGCCGCGACGCGGCAGCTGGCCACTGACATAGGCGAGCCCGCCATGAATGATCACCGGCAAGTAGTTGCCGCCGGGCTTGTTCACGCTGCTCATCTCAATCGCCTGCCTTCTCTTCACACCCGGCGAAGCGACGCGTTTCACCGAACGCCACAACGCGATCGCACCAAGCTCATTGCCGGGTCTAACGACCGGACAATGGCAGGCGGCCAGTCATGGATCAAGGCTGTGCAGCCGGATCCCGCCTGACTAGAGCTTGCCTCCGCGCATTGCCTAGCGCTGGCGAGCACGATAACGATCCCCCATGACCACCTGGCGCCCTCACCCCCAGATCCGCGTTGTCGCGATCGGCCTGCACTGGCGGAACGGGCGGCTGCTGGCGGCCGAAATCCGCGACGACGCCGGACGCATCAAGGGCGTACGCCCGCTCGGCGGCGAGATCGAGTTCGGAGAGAGCTGGCGGACCGCTCTGGTGCGGGAATTCCACGAAGAGCTCGGCATCGACGTCACCATCACAAGCGAGCCGTTGATGATGGAGAACATTTTCGTGCACGAAGGCACCATCGGACACGAGGTGATGTTCATCGCCGAGGTGACTTTTCCGGACGGCGCGTTCGGCGGCCAGGATCGCATCGATTTCCGCGAGGACAGCGGCGAGCAGATCGTGGCGCGCTGGTTCGACCTCGCCGATCTCGACGTGGAGGGCCGACCTCGCCTCTATCCAACCGGACTGAAGGACGCACTGCTCGGGCCGGCGGGCCGGCCCGTTTGACAGTCGCTCGCTACCACGCCTCCGCGCCGGGGATTTTCTTCCGCACCGCCACGCGCTGGATCCAGATGCAACGACGGACGGATCTGTTGGAGCGGCCGACGGCGGATATCCCCTGGCCGGCCTGAAGCAGCGGCACCACATTCTGGCGCAGCTCACGACAACGCTGAAGCTCGGCCTGCCAGTCGACGATCGCGGCATCGGCGCGCGAGGCGATCAGCGACAGCGCCGCCGCGGCAAGGCAGCTCGCCTGCATCAAACCTTTCACCGGGAGGCGCCTCCATCCCGCCGGTAGCGAAAATTGCATTGAGGCGCGCCCTGCATGATCGTCTGCGTGCGCGTAAGCCTGATATCTGGACCGAACCCTTCCGCGATTGCGAAGTCCGAGCTGCAGACCATGAGAAATCCGAGCTCAGGCTCGCCGAGCGCCTTGTAAAACTCGGCATAGGCGCAGCGCGTGACGTCGATCGCAAAGGCGTCTGCCGTCTGCTCGATGACGTCATAGGCGAGCGCGCCGTCGCTTGCATAGGTCTTGAAGGCCGACGAGACGGCCTTGCCGAGATCGGTCTCGCTCTTGTCTTTGTTTTGAGCCTTCCAGAATTCCTCGCCGAAGCCGCGGTAGAGGTCGCCGAGCGCCTTGCGCACCAGCGCGTCCGCGCGCGCCTCGCCGAGCTCGGCCTGGAGCGCCTTGACCAGCGGCACCAGCACCTGCGCCTGGATTTTTGCTCGCTCGATGACGGATATGCTCATGGGGCGCTCGCGTCGGAAGGCCACATCATAGTGAGGATCAAGCGTAAGCATAACCTCGGCGGCGACGGTTGGCTAACTCTTGGCCGGGTGGGCCAGACGGCCAGCCACGACCCGCGCCCCGGGATTCCTTTCGGCCGGCTTGACCTGTCCGGGTCCGAGAACTTCGAACACCGTCGCCCCGGCAGCGAGCAGATAATCCGTGATGATGCGCCGGTGGCATCGCCGCCACAAAGTCTCCGCGCACATAGTGGCGCAGCGCTGCACCTGCCCGAGAGCACGCAGATGCGCGAGCCCTTCGTGAAAGGCCGTACCCATGGCGTGGTCGGCATGCGGCGGCGGCCGCCTGCGCCCTATGGCTGGCTCAGCTCGTTCGATTGTGAGGAGGCGTAAGACGCGCCGGTCCGTCTTCGCTGTGCGAGCCCGGACACGCTTCGATTGAGATCGTGGCTTGCCGAGCCGTAGCTCGCTGCGGCGGCCCGCCTGCGCCCTATGGGTTTCGGCGCGGCATCCTTCTCTCGCTATCGCGAGCGAAGGATGGTGGGCGCGACAGGGATCGAACCTGTGACCCCTACCATGTCAAGGTAGTGCTCTCCCGCTGAGCTACGCGCCCTAATAGTCCACTTGCGTCGGGTGGGGTCCCTATAACGGACGAGGGGACCCTGTGCAAGGACGGAACAAGGCCGATTTAGGCGGCCAGCATCTTGTTCACTTCGCTGACCAATTCGCGCAGATGCACGGGCTTGGACAGCACCTTGGCGTTCTTGGGGGCGTCCGAATCCGAGTTCAGGGCGACCGCGGCGAAGCCGGTGATGAACATGATCTTGATGTCGGGGTCGAGTTCCGAGGCCCGGCGGGCAAGCTCGATGCCGTCCATCTCGGGCATCACGATGTCGGTGAGCAGCATCTCGAACGGCTCTTCCCGCAGCCGTTGATAGGCGGCCATGCCGTTGTCATGGGACGAGACCTGAAAACCGGCGTTTTCCAGCGCCTTGACCAGGAAACGGCGCATGTCGTTGTCGTCTTCGGCGAGCAGGATCTTTGGCATGGCAGGAATCGTCGCATCCCCAGAGGATATCAGCAGAGATCACTAAGCCCGACAGAGGGTAAATTTGGGGTGAAAATCTTTACCCTGAGCCGGCCGCGCTGCCGGACTCTTGTGAACCGGAAAACCGCTCGAAGCAATCGAGCCGCGGCGACCCATCCTCGCCTCCCTGCCCACACGGTTAAGACCTGTTCCAATCACCATCACATCTTTTCGCTTGGCAGAATGGTTGCGATTCCCGACAATGACGACACATAAGAGCCGCTCGATCGGCCGAATCGATGCGGTCTGGCCGCTGCCAGATCCCGGCGCGAAGGGACGAAGCCTGAGAAGATGACCCGGTTTGACGGCGAGATGTCGCCAGCCTTCGAGATCTTTGAGCCCGCGCAATGGCGCGCGCCCGTCATCTTCAACTCGCCCCATTCCGGCTCGACCTATCCGGACGAATTCCTCGCCGCGTCCAGGATCGACCTGCCGACGCTGCGGCGGTCCGAAGATTCCTTCATGGACGAGCTGATCGGCCATCTCAGCGAGCGCGGCTTTCCGACCGTGCGGGTCAACTTTCCCCGCTCCTATGTCGACGTCAACCGCGAGCCCTATGAGCTCGATCCCCGCATGTTCAGCGGACGGCTGCCGAGCTTCGCCAATACCCGCTCGATGCGGGTCGCCGGCGGCCTCGGCACCATTCCGCGCGTGGTCGGCGACGGCCAGGAGATTTATCGCGAGCGCCTCCTGGTCGACGATGCGCTGGGTCGGATCGAGACGCTGTACAAGCCCTACCACCGCGCGCTGCGCCGGCTGATCAACAAGGTGCACCAGATGTTCGGCACCGTGGTGCTGGTCGACTGCCATTCGATGCCGTCGGTCGGGGTGAGCAGGGACGAGCCGCGCCGGCCCGACGTCGTGATCGGCGACCGCTACGGCACGAGTTGCACCCCGCTGCTGCCCGACCGGGTCGAGGAGACCATGACCGGGCTCGGCTATTCGATCGGCCGCAACAAGCCCTATGCCGGCGGCTTCATCACCGAGCATTACGGCAATCCCGCGAGCGGCCTGCACGCGGTGCAGCTCGAGCTCAACCGCGCGATCTACATGGATGAGCGGCGGCGCGAGCGGGGTGCGCGCTTTGCGCAGGTGGCGTCCGACTTCGGCGTTCTCGCCGACGTGCTGGCGACCACGATTCCGTTCGGCGATCTCGGCCCGTTCCAGGCCGCGGCGGAATAGGGGCCGGCTTTTCGTCGTCAGCTCGTGTGGTGTTGACTGGCGCGAACGCGCCGTCGCTTCGCTTTCGCTGCGCAATTCGAAACGAAACACCTGCCGGAAAAATAAAAAAACCTGCACCAAGAAAAAAGGGCCGCTTCTTATGAAGAAGCGGCCCAAGTCTAGGGAGGAAACGCCCAAGGAGGGCAGCGGTAACGCAAAGCGCTACCGCACCGCAACAATATGCGACCGCGCCGCACAAAGTGCAAGGGCTTTTGAGCGGTTTCCCATGCAATACGCACATGGCTCAATTGCTCCCACGGAAACCCAGATTCAGTTTCTTTGATAAGGAAATTCAATGGGTTGATAGTCATTTGCATACGAACAAGGCATGATCGGAACTAAGTTTTCAACTCTATGATCGATATTTGGCCAGCGGATGACTTCGATAGGGCAGCGGGCTTCGGCATCCAAAATACCAGGGTGCAAATGCAAGACATCGCTGCACGTCGGCGGCGAATTAAGCTAGGCAGAGGAAGCTCATTCCACTTTCGCTTTGAGGATTCGGCTTGTGACGGTGATCGACTTCTCCGCCTTCATCGGACGGCTCGCCACCGCCTCCGGCGAAACCATCCTGCCGTTCTTCCGCACCTCGCTGTCAATCGACGACAAGAGCAAGACCAAGGATTTCGATCCGGTCACCGAGGCCGATCGCGCCGCGGAGGCGGTGATGCGCCGGCTGATCAAGGCCAACTTCCCCCAGCACGGCATCGTCGGGGAGGAATTCGGCAACGAGCGAGAGGACGCCGACTATGTCTGGGTGCTCGACCCCATCGACGGCACCAAATCCTTTATCGGCGGCTTTCCGATCTGGGGGACGCTGATCGCTTTGCTGCACAAGGGCGTGCCGGTGTACGGCATGATGCACCAGCCCTTCATCGGCGAGCGTTTCTCCGGCGACAATGGTTCGGCCACCTATAATGGCCCGTCCGGCGAGCGCCGGCTCCAGGTCCGCCGCTGCGAGTCGCTTTCGGAGGCCACCACCTACACCACCAGCCCGCTGTTGATGAACGAGCGCGACCGCGCCATTTTCAACCGCATCGAGCAGGGCGCGCGCCTGTCACGCTATGGCGGCGACTGCTACTCCTATTGCATGCTGGCGGCAGGTCATGTCGATCTCGTGGTCGAGACCGAGCTCAAGCCTTACGATATCGCGGCACTGATCCCGATCGTGACCGGCGCCGGCGGCGTCGTCACCACCTGGGAAGGCGAGCCGGCCCAGGGCGGCGGCCGCATCATCGCGGCCGGCGACGCCCGGGTTCACGAAGAAGCACTGAAGCTGCTCAACGGCTAATGAGCGGGGAGCCTGCATGAACACTCGCCGCGCGCTCCTCCTCACATTCCTGCTTCTGCTGCCGACGCTGGCATCCGCGCAGAATTTTCCCACCAAGCCGATCAAGCTGATCGTGCCGTTCCCGGCCGGCGGGCCCAACGACATCATCGCGCGTGTGATCGGCCAGCGCATGTCGGAGCTGTCAGGCCAGCCGGTGCTGATCGACAATCGCGGCGGCCAGGGCGGCGTGCTCGGCACCGACGCGGTGTCGAAGGCCGCGCCGGACGGTTACACCATCGCGATTTCCAGCGCCGGCGCGCTCGCGATCAGCCCGAGCATGGAGAAGGTCGCCTACGACACCTCGAGCGATCTCACGCCGGTCACGCTGGTCGCGACCGTGCCGGAAATGCTCGTGGTCGCCACCAACGTGCCGGCGAAAGACATCGGTGAGCTGATTGCGCTGGCCAAGGCGCAGCCCGGAAAGCTCAACTTCGCCTCCTCCGGTCCCGGCAGCCTGCCGCACCTCGCCGGTGAATTGTTCAAGCTGACGGCCAGGATCGACATCGTGCATGTGCCCTATCGCGGCGCGGCGCCGGCGGTGAACGATCTGCTCGGCCAGCAGGTGCAGATGACGTTTCTCGATCTTCCCGTGCTGCTGCCGCAGGTCAAGGCGGGCGCCTTGCGGCCGATCGCGATCGGCTCGGCCGCGCGCGCGCCGACCGCACCCGATGTGCCGACTCTCGCGGAAGCCGGCTTTCCCGATCTGCGCGTCGAGAACTGGTACGGCATGGTCGCGCCGAAGGGCACGCCGACCGAGATCGTCACCGCGCTGCATGCTCTCGCCACCAAGGCCATGGCGGACCCGGCGGTGAAGGAGAAGCTCGCGGCGCAAGGCGCGACGCTGGTCGGCGACGAGCCGGAGCATTTCCGCGCATTCATCGCGGACGAGACGAAGAAGTGGGCCAAGGTGATCAAGGACGCGGGCGTCGAGACGGCGAAGTAGCGCACTCTCCCACCCTCCTCCGGAGGCGTGAAAACACGCGTCGCCTCATACCGCCTCCGCCCTCAAATGCTCAACCAACATTTTGGCCGGCCGTGGCAGCGCCTTGAAGCTGCGTGCGCAGATCACGAGACGGCGGTTGGCGAAGGCATCGCGCAGCCGGATGATGGCGAGCGGCATCAGCTTCGCGCAGCGGCGGGCGGCGGCTTCGGGGATGAGGGCAACGCCGACATCGGCGGCGACCATCTGGCAGATCGCGTCGAAATCGCGCAGGCGCGCGCGGAAATGCGGGCGCATGCCAAGCCTCGCGGCGTGCTTCGCAATATGCATCTGGAGCGCCGTGGCGCTGGTCAGGCCGACGAAGTCGCAACTGCCCGCTTCCTGGAAATCGATCTGGCGGCGGCCGGCGAACGGGCCGCGTTTCGACGTCACCAGCGCCAGGCGGTCCTCGCTGAACAGGAAGCGCTCGATGTGGTCGGGCAGCGCGTGCTCGGCGGCGAAGCCGAGATCGGCGGCTCCGGCCGTGATTGCGGCTGCGATGTCGGTGCTCTCGCGCTCCTCGATGTCGACTGCGACATCGCGATGCTCGCGCAGGAAGCCGGCCAGCGCCTTCGGCAGGTGCTCCGACAGGCCCGAGGTGTTGGCGAGGAAGTGCACGCTGGCGCGCACGCCCGAGGCAAAGCCGGCGAGATCGCCGCGCATGGCGTCGATCTGATGGATCACGAGCCGCGCGTGGTCGAGCAGGCTCTCGCCGGCTGCGGTCAGTTCGACGCCGCGTCGTCCGCGCTTGAGCAGCGCAACGCCGAGCGCGTCCTCCAGCCCCTTGATGCGCGCGCTGGCGGAGGCCAGTGCCAGGTGCGACCGCTCCGCACCGCGCGTGATGCTGCGCTGGTCGGCGACCGCGATGAAGAGCTGGAGGTCGACGAGGTCGAAACGCATGGCAGGTCTCCGCAGACTTCGTCTCAGACGAAGGCTTGCTCCGTAACCTCCAGATTGTGCGGAGGCGCCGCTTCGGTCAATGTGCGGCGATGATCGACCCGCTCCTCATCCTCATCGCCGCCGTCTTCCTTCTCGCCGGATTCGTCAAGGGCGTAGTCGGGCTCGGCCTGCCGACGGTGTCCATGGGCCTGCTCGCGGTGAGCATGGCGCCCAGCCGGGCGATCGCCATCGTGATCGTGCCTGCCATCGTCACCAACATCTGGCAGACCTTCGTCGGTCCGTATTTGCGCGACATCCTGAGGCGGCTGTGGCCGTTGATGATCGGCACCGTGGTCGGCTGCTGGCTCAATGCCGGCGCGCTGACCGGCCCCCATGCACGCTACGGCACGATCGTGCTCGGCGTCCTGCTGGTGATCTACGCCATCATCGGGCTGAACAAATTCCAGTTCCACGTGGCGCCCAGAAACGAGAAATGGGTCGGCGGCGTGGTCGGTGTCGTCACTGGCGTGATCTCGGCCTCGACAGGCGTGCAGGTGATCCCCTCGATGCCGTTCATGCAGGCGATCGGCATGGAGAAGGACGAACTGGTGCAGGCGCTTGGCGTGTTCTTCACGACGGCGACGCTGGCGCTCGCCTTCAACCTCACCGCCAGCGGATTGCTGACGCCGGCCAATGCCGTCCCCGGCGCCATTGGCATGGCCATGGCCTTTGCCGGCATGTTCATCGGCCAGTCGGTGCGCGCACGAATGCCGGCCGATGCGTTCCGCCGCTGGTTCCTGATTGCGATGATCCTGCTTGGTGTTTATCTGGCCGGCAGCGCGCTGGCGAAGGAGTTCGCGTAAAGCGTTTGCTGGGTGGCTTACAAAAGCCCAGCTCCCGTCATTCGTTCGAATGAGCCTATCGCGTCTCCAGCATGGCGACGCGGATGCCGAGATAGATGAAGAGGCCACCGAGCGCGCGATTGACCCAGGCGATCGCGCCTTCGGACTCGCGCAGGCGGTGGGCGGCCTTGGCCGCGAACGCGGCCAGCACCAGGCACCAAAGCGTCCCTGTAAAGATGAAGATCAGGCCGAGCGTCAGGAAGGCGAGCGGCTTGTGTGCGGAATCGACGGCGACGAATTGCGGCAGAAAGGCCAGGAAAAACAGCGCGACCTTGGGATTGAGCGCGTTGGTGAAAACCCCCTGGAGGAAGACCCGCCGCAGCGAGCTCCGAACCGGCTCGTCGAGCGCCGCCGCCAGCACCGGCCGTGACCACAGCATCTGAAGCCCGGTGACCACGAGATAGGCCGCGCCGACCAGCTTCAGGATCGAGAAGGCGGTCGACGAAGCCATCAGCAGGGCCGAAAGGCCGATCGCAGCGGCCGCGACATGGACAAGACAGCCGCAACTGATGCCGAATGCGGCCGCGGCTCCGCCTCGCCAGCCCATCTGCATGCTGCGGCCGATGACGTAGACGGAATCAGGCCCTGGCGTGATGTTGAGCAGCACGCCCGACAGGATGAAGAGCCAGATTTCTTGAATGCCCAACATGCGAGATGCCTCTGCAGCCGCCCGGACGGTCGCGGTTCCGCTTAGTCGGTTCGCCCCTCGCCGTCCACCGTCGGGATTGCGTAGGATTTACCTCGAATTTGCAGGGCGGATCATACTTCCGCTCGGCCACATCTGCTTTATAAAGGCTGGTTCTTGAAATGCGGGATTCGGCCGACCGCCACGCTGGGGTGGGTTTGCCTTCCCTTGGAGCTCCGGACAATGGAAAGACGTCTGGCTGCCATCGTCTGCGCCGATGTCGCCGGCTATTCGCGCATGATGGGTAGCGACGAGGCCGGCACCCATGCTGCCTTCAAGGCCCATCGCAGCGCGATCCATCCCATCATCCTCAATCACGGCGGCCGCGTCGTAAAGAACACCGGCGACGGATTCCTGCTGGAATTCCCCTCGATCGTCGGCGCCACCGAGGCCGCCATCACGATGCAGACGCTGATGGCGGAGCGTAACCACCATCTGCCGGCCGACCGCACCATGCAATTCCGCCTCGGCATCCACATGGGCGACGTCATCGCCGACGAGGACGAGGTGTTCGGTGACGATGTCAACATTGCCGTCCGCCTGGAATCGGTGGCGAGCCCCGGCGGCTTTGCGATCTCGGCCAAGGCGTACAAGGAGGCGAGCAAGCATCTGACTGTCCCGCTGGTCGATGCCGGTAATCATCGCTTCAAGAACATCAAGGACCCAGTCGGGGTCTGGACCTGGACAGCCGAAGGTGCGCCAGCGCTCGCGCCCCAGTTTCGGGAGGCGTCCGCCCTCTCGCAACAGTACCGCACCGCGATCGTCGGCGTGCTGCCGTTCGCCAATCTCAGCGATACCCAGGACGAGTATTTCTCCGACGGTCTCACCGAGGATCTGATCCACGCGCTGTCGCTGCAGTCCTTCTATCGCGTGCTGAGCCGCAACTCGACCTTCGCCTTCAAAGGCACGAACACCAGCACCCGCCTGATCGCACGCGAGATCGACGCCACCTATCTCGTTCAGGGTTCGGTGCGGCGCGCCGGAGCCAAGATCCGCGTCACCGCCGAGCTGATCGCGCCGGAGACCGGCGAGCAGCTCTGGACCGGCCGCTACGACCGCGACATCGGCGACTTCTTCGCGATGCAGGACGAGATCACGACCAATCTGTCCGCCGCCATCGCCACCGAGATCGTCCGGGCGGAAGCCTCGGCGCCCGCGCGGCTCTCGACGGACGTCACCGCCTGGGATCGCTTTCTCAAGGGACTGTCGCATTACTACCGGCAGACCAAGGAGGACCTGACTGCCGCCGTCGACCTGTTCCGGGAAGCCATCAGGGTCGATCCCAAACTGTCGATCGCGCACGCCTATCTCGCCACGATCCAGATCCAGAGCATCCAGTTCGGCTGGGTCAAGGGCACGCGCGAGATGTGGGCCGAGGCGATGAACCTCGCTGAGACCAGCGTCCGGCTTGACCCGCGCTCGTCCTTTACGTTCTCGATCCTGTCCTGGGCACATGCCATGGAAGGGCATTACGAGGCAGCGATGGACGCGGCCAAGCGCGCGGTCGCGCTCAATCCCTACGATATGGGCGCGCGCGGCGTGCTCGGCATCTGCCATTTCGTCATCGGCGAGCACCGGGAGGCGATCGAGCTGTTCTCGATGGCCGCGCAGCGCGACAACAGCGACCCGCGCTACCAATGGGCGGCGCTGAACGCCTTCAGCCATTATCTGTTGCGCCAATATGACGCGACCCTGTCATGGGCGCGAGAGCAGCTCTACATCAACCCGAACCACATGCAGGCGCTGGCGATCCGCGCTGCGGCCCTGGCACAATTGGGGCGGACCGCCGAGGCGAGCGAGGCGACCGGCGTGCTGATGGCCAACTACCCAACCCTCAATGTCGATCGTCACTTGCGCAACTTCCATTGGAAGCGGCCTGAGGATCTCGCCCATTATCGCGAAGGGCTGCTGAAGGCCGGCGTGCCGCTCGCAAAGCTGACCTTGATTCAGAGTGACGTCAAACGGGCCGCGGAGTCCTGACCAGCAGGCCGCGGCTCCCCCTGAAGTTGTCCCGCAGTGCTCCGGCCAGCACCTGCCTGCCCTTGTTGACAGGACAGTGAATTGGGCCACACTTCGCCACACGCTGAAGTAGTATAAGCAGCTGTCGGTTTGTTAGGACTTTTTGCGCTTGATCGGCGCCTCATTTCCGCGATTCGCTGTTTTCAGGATTTTGGGCCATGCATGACCCCGCTTCGAAGCCGCCGCTCGTCCCCTCGATCCAGGTCTCACCCAACAATCCCTGCCCATTTCTGCGCGGCCTTGTCGGCGAAGGTTTTGTCGAGGGTGGCACTGTCCCGCTCGGCAAGCTGTCGGAGACGATCGCGAATGCGACCGGCGAAACCGGCCTGAAGAAGGCGTCTGCCCGGCTCCAGGTCCGCGGCGTGGCGCTCATCGCCAACGGTCTCGGTCACATCCTCAAAAGCATCGGTTCGGGCGCGCAACTCGATGCGCTCCGCGGCGGCCCGCTCGACAAGCACGGTGCCGGCTCGCGCATCCTCGGCGTCGACGGAAAGGTCAACGAGGACGAGATCGCGCGGTTCGCGAGTTTCGGCCGGACTTACGCCGATCCGAACGGCTCCGAGCTGGGCCTCAACGCCTCGGAAATCGACATCTTCATGCGCGACAACCTCAAGCGCGCCGGCAGCGCCGCGCGCTGGTACTACCCGCTGCTGATGAAGTTTGAATGGCCAGTCCTTCTGAAGATCATCGGCAAGGGCACAGGCGATAATCGCTATCTCAGCGTGGCCGACGTGCGCACGCTGTTCAACGAGCGGCAACTCCCCGCGCGGATCAACCAGCGGCTCGTATCGCAACCGATACTGTCGACCTGCCAGCGCGTGGTGCGGGGTGCCCTCAAGCTTGCGGTCCTGCTGATCGCCATCGGCCTTGTCACCCTCGTCGCGGTGGCCGAATTCCCCAATCAGGTTCGTGCCGTGCTGCCGCAGAAGGGAGTTCTCGTAAATCTCTTGCCGCCGCCTTTGCCAGCCGTACCGGAGACCAAGGCCGCCTTCTGGCTCGAGCAGAACTGGTCGCTGAAGGACCGGCACTGGTTCCACCACGCCAGCCAGGGCACCGCAACCTTCCCGGTGCCCTATGACTGGTTCATGGCACTGGAGCAGCCGCGGCTGCATCTGTTCTCGAAGCCGGGCATGATCAAGGAGAGCGCCTATCTCGAACGCTTCGGCTTCATTCCGAGCCCGCAATCGATCCAGACCGACGCCACGACACTGCGCCGCTTCGGCTACGCCAATGTTTATGAGACGGCGCAGGCGCCGGACTGGTCGGCCAGGTGGACGCCGGCGGAGAATGTCGACGGCCTGCCGGTCGGATTCGCGCGAATGACCGGCGTCGTCGATCCCGCGACCGGGCGTCGCGAGGAGGACAAGATCGGGCTGACCTGCGCGGCGTGCCACACCGGCCAGATCCATTACCAGGGCGTGGACGTGCGCTTCGACGGCGGGCCGGCCATGACCGACCTGAAGAAGCTTGAGCTCTCAACCGGCCTGTCGATCGCCTACACCCTGTACGTCCCGTTCCGCTTCCAGCGCTTTGCCGATCGCGTGCTCGGCCCCGATGCCAGCGAAACGGACCGCGCTGCGCTCAAGCAGAAGCTCAGCGCGATCGGCACGTTCCTGATCGATTGGGCCAAAACCCAGCAAAAGACGGTTGAAAGCAAGAAGACCTGGAACGGCAGGCAGCAGCAGGACACGGAGGAAGGGTTCGGCCGGCTCGATGCTCTCAATCGGATCGGCAACCAGGTCTTCTCCCAGGATCTCGCGCTGAGCGGGATCAAGGGGTTTGAGAAGAACCTGCACGCCCAGGACGCGCCGGTCAGCTACCCCGCGATCTGGACCGTGCCCTGGTTCAAATTCGCCCAATACGACGCCTCGATCGAGCAGCCCTTGATCCGCAACGCCGGCGAAGCGCTCGGCGTGACCGCGCTGCTCAACCTGTCCGACGCCTATCCGGAGGATCGGCTGTGGCGGTCGTCGGTGAACATCAGGACGCTCGGCTGGATCGAGGACATGCTGAGAGGCCCAGATCCGTTCAAGACAGCCGATCCTTCCACCGGCCCGAAGTTCGGCGGCCTGCTCGCGCCGAAATGGCCTTCGCAGATCCTCGGCGATGCATGGCGGTTGAAGCCCGATCGCGTCGAGCGCGGCCGCGCCATCTACGCCGAGATGTGCTCCGGGTGCCACCTTCCGGCCATCGACACCCCAGCCTTCTGGTCATCGAAGCATTGGGAGCCGAGCGGCGACAGCAAGGTGCTGAACGCGGTGACGATTCCCCTCAAGGAGATCAACACCGATCCCGAGCAATCCCTCATTCTCAGCAACAGGATCGTCGACGTGCCCGGCTTCCTGAAGGTCAATACGGCCGACCTCCAGACATGGTGGCAATGCGACATCCCGACCGCAAGCAAATCGCCGAATGAGATGGTCTACGCGCTCGGCCTCATGACGGTGGTCGACCTCGTCGCCCGCAAATGGATGGACGACGAGAAGGTCCCCGATGCCGAACGCGCGAAGATATGGAATCTCGCGCGCAAGAATTGTCTCAATCCGGCGCAGGACCCGCGCTATCGTGCGCGGCCATTGAACGGCATCTGGGCAACGGCGCCCTACCTGCACAACGGTTCGGTGCCTTCGCTGTATTGGTTGCTGAAGCCGGCGAACGAGCGCCCGACCAAATTCTGCATGGGCCGCCGCGACTACGATCCCGTGACCGTGGGATTTGCGGTGACCGCGGATGAGACGTGCAAGACGGGTGAAACGCAGTTCTCCGCGGGGTCGGAGAAGGACCCGATCCAGGGCAACAGCGTGCTCGGCCATTCCTTCGAGCGCAAGGAAGGCGAACCGAAGCGCGACGGCGTGATCGGCCGCATGTTCAAGGACGATGCCGAGCGCTACGATCTGATCGAGTATTTGAAGACGCTGTAGGTCTTCGCCTCGCCCCACTTGCGGGACGAGGGAGGATTTCCCTCACTTGAACAGCGGCGTGCCCGGCACGAAGGCGTCGAAGGCGGCCCAGAACTGCGAGCGGTAGCGGTCTTGCTCCTGGAGGATCTCGTGCTTGGCGCCGGCGATCACGAGATGGGAGCCGGCACGTAAGTGATAGGCGAACTCCTCGATCGCCGCGGTCGAGACCACGGTGTCGTTGGACGCCGCCAGCATCAGGATCGGCTGCCGGATCCGCGATGGGTAGTTCACCCGCTTGAAGGTGTGCATCGCGCGGAAGGCGGTATCCGCCCAGGCGACCGTCGGTGATGCCAGCCCGAGCGTCGGGTCCTCCTCCAGGATCGCGGCATTGCGCGCGTAGCGCACCGGATCGCTGGTCACGGGATTGTTGATGAAGGGATCGAGCCCGGTGAGGCGGTCGCTGCCGCCGGGAACATAACGGCCGCCCTGCCCGAGCAGGCGCATGGTCTTGAGCAGCGCACGCACCGGAAGCGAGGTGGTGCGCCCGGGCAGGTCGATCATCGGCGCCGACAGCACCATGCGGTCGAACCAGCGCTTGCCCGCATGCGCCACCCGCAGCATCACGGTGCCGCCCATGGAGTGGGCCAGCGCGAAGAACGGCGGCGGGCAATCGGGCAGCACGACCTGCTGCACGAAGGCCTCGACGTCGACCTCGAAATCGGAGAAATCGCGCACATAGCCCTTGCGCGGATCGCGCAGGCGGCGCGAGGAATGGCCCTGCCCGCGCCAGTCGATCATTGCCACCGCAAAGCCGCGGTCGCGCAGATCACGCACGGTCTCGAAATATTTCTCGATCTGCTCGCTGCGGCCGGTGAAGACACAGACGGTGCCCTTGCGGTTCGCCGGTGGCGCCCAGCGCGCAAAGCGCAGCTCGGCACCATCGGGCGTCTTGATGGTACCGCTGACGACGTCTTCGGGGACGGGATTGGACGGGATCGAGACCAGCGTCATTGGGGGCAGAAGGCTGCAAATCAAGGGGCGGGAGCGCCGAAAAGGCGCCATTGCCGCCCTCTTGAACGCCGTCTCGTTTCACCCATATCACTTTCGTGCAGGCCGCTACCAGTGTTTCGGAACCGGAACATCAGGCTGCACACAGACGAAAGCCCGGCCCGATTGGCGGGCGGGTTACCAACAGTCGCTCAATGGAGGACTTGACCATGCGTAGTTACGATCTCACCCCCTTCTATCGTTCCACCGTCGGCTTCGACCGCCTCTTGAACCTGCTCGACCAGGCCAGTTCGGACGGCAGCCCCGGTTATCCCCCCTACAATATCGAGCGTACCGGCGAGAACGCCTACCGCATCACCGTTGCGGTCTCGGGCTTCGCCAAGGACGAGCTCTCCATCGTCGCGAAGGAAAACACGCTGACGATCAAGGGCGAGAAAGTCGCCAACGAGAACTCGAAGTCCGAAGTGCTCTACCGCGGCATCGCCGCGCGGGCGTTCGAGCGCGCCTTCCAGCTCGCCGACTTCGTACAGGTGAAGGACGCCTCGCTCGAGAACGGTCTGCTTCACGTCGACCTCGTCCGTGAGATTCCAGAGGCGAAGAAGCCGCGCCAGATTGCGATCAATACCGGTGCGCAAGGCGCACAGGTGATCGAGAATTCGGCCGCGCAAGTCGCCGCTTGATCCCAAACGCCACTTCCAGGTTACGAAAACGCCCCGGTGCCCCGGGGCGTTTTTATTTTGCGCTGCATCACAGAGTGGTGAGGGCGCGTAACTCCATCGCCGCACGCTCCGTCCTTTGGACATCGCATTAGAAGTCGACGGAGAACGATCATGACCCTTTGGCGCAGCCTTTTCGTCGCCGCGAGCCTGCTGACGGCCCCCGTCAGTTTTGCCCATGCACAGGCGCCGCAAACGGTGAAGGCGAAGAACGTCGTGCTGTTGCACGGTGCCTGGGCCGACGGGTCGAGCTGGTCGGAGGTGATCCCGATCCTCCAGGCCTCAGGCCTGCATGTCACCGCCGTGCAGAATCCGCTGTCGTCGCTTGCGGACTCGGTCGAGGCGACCAGGCGCGCGCTGGCCGAGCAGGACGGGCCGACCGTGCTGGTTGCGCATTCCTGGGGCGGCACCGTGATCAGCCAGGTCGGCACCGATCCCAAAGTGACTGGCCTCGTCTATATCGCCGCCCGCGCGCCCGATGCGAACGAGGATTTCGTCGCGCTGTCGAAGCAATTTCCGACCGGCCCGGCGCGCGCCGGTGTCGTCGAGCGCGACGGTTACACCAAGCTCTCGGAAGATGCCTTCCTGAAATACTTCGCCAATGGCGTGAAGCCCGAGCAGGCCAAGGCGCTGTACGCCGTGCAATGGCCGACCGCGGCCTCGATCTTCGCCGGCCGCACCACGGAAGCGGCGTGGCATTCGAAGCCAAGCTGGTACGCGGTGTCGAAGAACGACTACACCATCAATCCCGATTTCGAACGCTTTCTCGCCAAGCGCATGAACGCGACCACCGTCGAGCTCGATGCCGGCCACCTCTCGCTGGTATCGCATCCGAAGGAAGTCGCGAATTTGATCCTGGACGCGGCGGGATATCCGCGGAGCTGAGGCGCAAGTGCCGAGATGCAAAAGGCGCCCGAGCATCTCAGGCGCCTTTTGTTCTGCTTAACTCTCTCCCCGTGAGTCGTCCCCGCGAAGGCGGGGATCCATGACTCCGGGAAGCAGCTTGCCGGGGGCTAATCCAGCCCCTGCGCCGCAGGCATCTCCTGCGTGGGCAGAATTGCAGGAGCAGGCTTGGCCTGCCCGACGGTCGATGCAGCGACCTCGGCCGGCTTGGCCGCCGCTGTCGCGGTCTGCTGCACAGGCTGTGGCTTCGGTGCCTGAGCCTGCTGAGTCACCGGCTCGGCCGGCTTGGCTGCGACCGGCGTCTGCCCGCGCGGCGGGGCGGCCCTCGGCAGCGGCACGGTACGGCTGGCCATGTGAGGGATCAGGCCCGGTGGGCGGGGCGGCCCGCTGCGGATCACGGTCGGCGGCGGCAACGCGCTCTGCGGGCCATAGGGGCCGATTGCGGGCTCCGCGACGGCGGGGGCCATGCCGTAGGCGTCGGCGGCCGGCATGAAACGGATGATCCGCCCGTCGCGGGCATCGATCACGAGCCGGCCGTCATCGCCGCGACGGTCGATCACCGCGATGGTATAGACGCTGCCGCGCAGGCGCGGGATGCCGAGCGGCGAGAAGCCGTTTTCGCGCAAGACCGTATAGACTTCGGTCGATGGCAGCAGCGCCGGACCCCGCTCGTCGTCGTCATAGCTGTAGCCGTAGCCCTGTCCGTAACGCGGCGGCATTGGCGGGGCGGCTTCGGGCGGCGCGTAGGGTCCGTCGAAATCCGACACCGTGATCACCGCCCCTCTCGCGATACCGTTCGCGGGACCTTGCGCCAAAACCTGCCCGTGCCCGGCGCTGATGGCGAGCACCAGCGTGGCGGCAGCCACACATCCTGTGAAAAACTTCATGATCGACACGCTCCTGTCAGGCCCCCGAAGGCGTCGCGCTCTTTCGCTTCTTGCGGCGTGGCGCGCCTTTCGAAGGGTTGATCCGAAGCTTCATTCGGGATTTCGGCGCCCACAGGGCCGGATCAGGGCGCGTTTGCTTCAAAACAGGGGCTGCGCAACTTTCGGAAAGCGATTGATTGACATATCGGCAATCGGGACTTCCGCGCGCTTGTGTGATAGACAAAAATTTGGCAAGGTGACGTTTAGGACAGGAAGACTGTCTCAATTTTGCTTGCGGTTCCGGCATAGGGATTGCAACGAAAATCGGTGCTTTCGAGCGCCATAAGGCAACAGGCAAAGCCGTTCTCGGGGACGAAGAACGCCTAGGCCTGAATTTAAGAAAATGCGGCTCGCAGCGGACGAGCGGTGACCCAGAGGCGGGTGCCGCGGACCGCCCAAGGTGCGCCGAAGGTGGCGGTGAGGCAGCTTGCCGCATGGAGAGGATTGGAACAATGACCGGGTCGCAATTCGAGAGCGCAAACATCGTGGCAGAACAACTGTCGGCGACGGTCGCTTCGAAAACGACCGATCCGATCACCGCACCGATTCAGGAACACAATTCGCGCCCGCCGGCCGTTGGCCTCTACGATCCGAGCCTGGAGAAGGATTCCTGCGGCGTCGGCTTCATTGCCAACATCAAGGGCAAGAAGTCCCACGAGATCGTGGCGGACGCGCTGAGCATCCTCTGCAACCTCGAGCACCGTGGCGCGGTCGGCGCGGACCCGCGTGCCGGCGACGGCGCCGGCATCCTGGTGCAGATCCCGCATGCCTTCTTCAGCCGCAAGGCCGCAGAGCTTGGCTTCACGCTGCCGGCGCCCGGCGAATATGCCATCGGCGCGCTGTTCATGCCGCGCGACACCGCATGGCGCAACGTCATCAAGAGCATCATCGCTGACCAGATCAAGGAAGAGGGCCTGACCCTGCTCGGCTGGCGCGACGTGCCGACCGACAATTCTTCGCTCGGCGTCACCGTGAAGCCGACCGAGCCCGCCTGCATGCAGGTGTTCATCGGCCGCAACGGGACCGCCAAGACCGAGGACGATTTCGAGCGCCGGCTCTACATCCTGCGCAAGTCGATCTCGCAGGCGATCTACCAGCGTCGCGATCGCGGACTTGCAGGCTATTACCCCTGCTCGATGTCCTGCCGCACCGTGATCTACAAGGGCATGTTCCTCGCCGACCAGCTCGGCAAGTACTATCCCGATCTGCACGAGAAGGATTTCGAGAGCGCGCTGGCGCTGGTTCACCAGCGCTTCTCGACCAACACCTTCCCGGCCTGGTCGCTGGCGCATCCCTATCGCATGATCGCGCATAACGGCGAGATCAACACGCTGCGCGGCAACACCAACTGGATGGCCGCGCGCCAGGCTTCCGTCAGCTCCGAGCTCTACGGCAAGGACATCAACCGGCTCTGGCCGATCTCCTACGAGGGACAGTCGGACACCGCCTGCTTCGACAACGCGCTCGAATTCCTGGTGCAGGGCGGCTACTCGCTGCCGCACGCCGTGATGATGATGATTCCGGAGGCGTGGGCCGGCAATCCTCTGATGGATGAGAAGCGCCGCGCCTTCTACGAATATCATGCCGCACTGATGGAGCCGTGGGACGGCCCCGCCGCGATCGCCTTCACCGACGGCCGCCAGATCGGCGCCACGCTCGACCGCAACGGCCTTCGTCCGGCGCGCTATCTCGTCACCAAGGACGACCGCATCGTGATGGCGTCCGAGATGGGCGTGCTGACGATCCCCGAGGACCAGATCATCACCAAGTGGCGGCTGCAGCCCGGCAAGATGCTGCTGGTCGATCTCGAGCAGGGCCGTCTCATTCCAGACGACGAGATCAAGGCCGAGCTCGCCAAGAGTCATCCCTACAAGGAATGGCTGGAGCGGACCCAGATCGTGCTAGAAGAGCTGCCGAAGGTGCCGACCACAGGCGTGCGCTCCAACCTGTCGCTGCTCGATCGCCAGCAGGCGTTCGGCTACAGCCAGGAAGACATCGCGATCCTGATGACGCCGATGGCAGCAACAGGCGAGGAAGCCGCCGGCTCGATGGGCAACGACACTCCGATCTCGGCGCTGTCGGACAAGGCCAAGCCGCTCTTCACCTACTTCAAGCAGAACTTCGCGCAGGTCACCAATCCGCCGATCGATCCGATCCGCGAAGAGCTGGTGATGAGCCTCGTCTCCATCATCGGGCCGCGGCCGAATCTGTTCGACCTGCAGGGCATGGCCACCACCAAGCGTCTCGAAGCGCGCCAGCCGATCCTGACCGATGCGGACCTCGAAAAGATCCGTTCGATCTCGGACGTGGCCGACACCCACTTCAAGTCGCGCACGCTGGACACCACTTTCCACGCCGGTCTCGGCGCGGCCGGCATGGACCAGGTGCTGGACGAGCTCTGCGCGCGCGCCGAGAGCGCGGTGCGCGAGGGCGTCAACATCATCATCCTGTCCGACCGCATGGTCGGCACCGACCGCGTTCCGATCCCGTCGCTGCTGGCCTGCGCCGCCGTGCATCATCACCTGATCCGCACCGGCTTGCGCACCTCGGTCGGCCTCGTCGTCGAATCCGGCGAGCCGCGCGAAGTGCATCACTTCGCCTGTCTTGCCGGTTACGGCGCCGAAGCGATCAATCCTTACCTCGCGTTCGAGACCATCATCGCGATGAAGGACCGCCTGCCTGGCTCGCTTGACGATTACGAGATCGTCAAGCGCTACATCAAGTCGATCGGCAAGGGCCTTTTGAAGGTGATGTCCAAGATGGGCATCTCGACCTACCAATCCTATTGCGGCGCGCAGATCTTCGACGCGGTCGGCCTCAAGGCCGAGTTCGTCGGAAAGTTCTTCGCCGGCACCCATACCCGCATCGAAGGCGTGGGTTTGACGGAGATCGCGGAAGAAGCCGTGCGCCGCCATGCCGACGCGTTCGGCGAGTCACTGGTCTACAAGAACGCGCTCGACGTCGGCGGCGAATATGCCTATCGCAGCCGCGGCGAGGATCATGCCTGGACCGCCGAGTCGGTCGGGCTGCTGCAGCACGCCGCCCGCGGCAATTCGCTGGAGCGCTACCGCGCCTTCGCCAAGATCCTCAACGAGCAGTCGGAGCGGCTTCTGACGCTGCGCGGACTGTTCCGGATCAAGAACGCCGAAGAGGAGAAGCGCAAGCCGATCCCGCTCGACCAGGTCGAGCCGGCCAAGGACATCGTCAAGCGTTTCGCCACCGGCGCGATGAGCTTCGGCTCGATCTCGCGCGAGGCGCACACCACGCTCGCGATCGCCATGAACCGGATCGGTGGCAAGTCGAACACCGGTGAAGGCGGCGAGGAAGCCGACCGCTTCAAGCCGATGCCGAACGGCGACAGCATGCGCTCGGCGATCAAGCAGGTCGCCTCGGGCCGCTTCGGCGTTACCACGGAGTATCTCGTCAACTCCGACATGATGCAGATCAAGATGGCGCAGGGTGCCAAGCCCGGCGAAGGCGGCCAGTTGCCCGGCCACAAGGTCGACGCGACCATCGCCAAGGTTCGGCACTCGACGCCGGGCGTCGGCCTGATCTCGCCGCCGCCGCATCACGACATCTACTCGATCGAGGATCTGGCGCAGCTGATCTACGACCTCAAGAACGTCAACCCGACGGGCGACGTCTCGGTCAAGCTCGTCTCCGAGATCGGCGTCGGCACGGTCGCCGCGGGCGTCGCCAAGGCGCGCGCGGACCATGTCACCATCGCGGGCTTCGAAGGCGGCACCGGCGCTTCGCCGCTGACCTCGATCAAGCACGCCGGCTCGCCCTGGGAAATCGGCCTCGCCGAAACCCACCAGACGCTGGTGCGCGAGCGGCTGCGCAGCCGTATCGTGGTCCAGGTCGACGGCGGCTTCCGCACCGGCCGTGACGTCGTGATCGGCGCGCTGCTCGGGGCCGACGAGTTCGGCTTCGCCACCGCGCCGCTGATCGCGGCCGGCTGCATCATGATGCGCAAGTGCCATCTCAACACCTGCCCGGTCGGCGTCGCGACTCAGGATCCCGTCCTGCGCAAGCGCTTCACCGGCCAGCCCGAGCACGTCATCAACTACTTCTTCTTCGTCGCTGAGGAAGTCCGCGAGATCATGGCGAGCCTCGGCTTCCGCACCTTCAACGAGATGGTCGGCCAGGTTCAGCTGCTCGACCAGACCAAGCTGGTCGCGCACTGGAAGGCCAAGGGCCTCGACTTCTCGAAGCTGTTCGTCAAGCAGAAGGAAGAGAAAGGCCAGAAGATCTATCACTCCGAGCGCCAGAACCATCATCTGGAAGCCGTGCTCGACCGCACGCTGATCGAGCAGGCGCAGCCCGCGCTCGATCGCGGCGCGCCGGTGAAGATCGAGGCCAAGATCAACAGCACCAACCGCTCAGCGGGCGCGATGCTGTCCGGCGCGGTCGCCAAGATCTACGGCCATGCCGGCCTGCCGCACGACACCATCCATGTCAGCCTCAAGGGCACCGCCGGGCAGGCCTTCGGCGCGTGGCTTGCCCACGGCGTCACCTTCGAACTGGAGGGTGAAGGCAACGACTATGTCGGCAAGGGCCTTTCGGGCGGCAAGATCATCGTCAAGCCGCCTGCCAACAGCAGCATCGTGCCGGAAGAAAGCATCATCGTCGGCAACACCGTGATGTATGGCGCGATCCAGGGCGAGTGCTACTTCCGTGGCATCGCCGGCGAGCGTTTCGCCGTGCGCAACTCGGGCGCGGTCGCCGTGGTCGAAGGCGCGGGCGATCATTGCTGCGAATACATGACCGGCGGCATCGTGGTCGTGCTCGGCAAGACCGGGCGTAACTTCGCGGCCGGCATGTCCGGCGGCATCGCCTATGTGCTCGACGAAACCGGCGATTTCGACCGTCTCTGCAACATGGCGATGGTCGAGCTCGAGCCTGTGCTGTCGGAGGAAATGATAAACGCCGACACCTATCACGCCTCCGGCGACCTCGAGGCGCACGGCCGCGTCGACGTGTTCAAGAACCTGCTCGCCTCCGACGTCGAGCGGCTGCACGTCCTGATCTCGCGCCACGCGAAAGCCACCGGCTCCAAGCGCGCCGCCGACATCCTGGCCAATTGGAAGGAATGGCTGCCCAAATTCCGCAAGGTGATGCCGGTCGAGTATCGGCGCGCGCTGCGCGAAATGGCCGCCAACGCGGACGCCGAGCCGAAAATCGCGATCGGGGCGTAGTACTATCAGCGCCCGTCATTGCGAGCGCAGCGAAGCAATCCAGACCTTCTCCTCGGCATCAGACTGGATTGCTTCGTCGCTTAAGTGCAAAATTGCTCCGCAATTTTGTCACGAGCTCCTCGCAATGACGGTGGGGAAGCAACAAACGACCAAGCGGCAGGGACTTCGGATTCAATGGGCAAGATCACGGGTTTTCTTGAAATCGAACGGCACGACCGCAAGTACGCTCCGGTCGCCGAGCGCGTGAAGCATTTCCACGAGTTTGTCGTTCCGCTCTCCGAGAAGGAAACGCGGGACCAGGCCGCGCGCTGCATGAATTGCGGCATTCCCTATTGCCACGGCACCGGCTCCGTCGCGCCCGGCACGCCCGGCTGTCCGGTCAACAACCAGATCCCCGACTGGAACGACCTCGTCTACCAGGGCAACTGGGAAGAAGCCTCGCGCAACCTGCACTCGACCAACAACTTCCCGGAGTTCACGGGACGTATCTGTCCGGCGCCGTGCGAAGCGTCCTGCACGCTCAACATCGACGACAACCCGGTCACCATCAAGACCATCGAATGCGCGATCGTCGACCGCGCCTGGGACAATGGCTGGCTGAAGCCTGAAGTCGCGGCCCACAAGACCGGCAAGAAGGTCGCCGTGATCGGCTCGGGCCCGGCCGGCATGGCCTGCGCACAGCAGCTCGCGCGCGCCGGCCATGACGTGCACCTGTTCGAAAAGTACGCCAAGGCCGGCGGCCTGCTGCGTTACGGCATTCCCGACTTCAAGATGGAGAAGGGCATCATCGACCGCCGCGTGGCGCAGATGGAAGGCGAAGGCGTCACCTTCCACTACAACAGCCATGTCGGCACTGAGGGCAATGTCGATCCGCGCGAGATGCTCAACGAGTACGACGCGGTTGCGCTGACCGGCGGCGCGGAAGCCCCCCGCGACCTGCCGATTCCCGGCCGCGAACTCGCCGGCATCCACTACGCCATGGACTTCCTGCCGCAGCAGAACCGCCGCGTCTCCGAGGAGCCCCTGAACGGCGTCCAGGAGATCCTGGCCGGCGGCAAGCATGTCGTCGTCATCGGCGGCGGCGACACCGGAAGCGACTGCATCGGCACCTCGTTGCGCCAGGGCGCACTGTCGGTGACCCAGCTCGAGATCATGCCCGCTCCGCCCGAGCGGGAGAACAAGGGCCTGACCTGGCCGAACTGGCCGCTGAAGATGCGGACGTCCTCCAGCCAGGCCGAAGGCGCGGTGCGCGAATTCGCCGTGTTGACGCAGAAGTTCTCGGGCGAGAACGGCCAGATCAAGAAGCTGCACTGCGTGCACGTCGACGACAAGTTCAAGCCGATCGCCGGCACCGAGTTCGATCTCGATGCCGATCTCGTCCTGCTCGCGATGGGCTTCGTGCATCCCGTGCACGAGGGCCTGCTCAAGCAGCTCGCGGTCGAGCTCGACCCGCGCGGCAATGTGAAGGCCAACACGCTGGACTACCAGACCTCCCGCCCGAACGTGTTCTCCGCCGGCGACATGCGCCGCGGCCAGTCGCTGGTGGTGTGGGCGATCCGCGAGGGCCGGCTGTGCGCGCGGTCGATCGATACGTTCCTGATGGGGAAGACGGATCTGCCGCGGTAGGTCCTGTCATTCCGGCGCGCGCCACTTGGCGCGAGCCCGGAAATCCATCGGGCCCCGGCGCTTTTAGATGAATGGATTCCGGGCTTGCGCTTCGCGCGCCCCGGAATGACTGGAGCAAGGGCCCCTCCCCGTCGCACGGAATGCGCACGGCAGCATGCCCGCCCCCTAATTCTGCAACCTCACCCCGACCAACATCACCGTCCCCTGCGAGCTCGACCCCGGCTGGTTCGAATCCAGGATGTCGTGGCGCAGGGTGCCCTTGACCCAGATGTTGCGGTTGAGCTTGTAGATCAGATTGCCTTCGAGCGAGTAGGTCTTGTCGTTGCGGTTCTGGCCCTGGTAGTCGAGCGTGCCGTAGGTGAACTTGCCGACGGCCGTCAGCCAGCGGCGGAAGTCGTGATCGACTTCCGCCGCGTAAGTGCGCACCAGCACGCCGGAGGAGCCGGGGACGGTGGTCTCGGCGATCTGCGTGTCGGTGAAGAATTTCACCGTGGTGAGGCCGCTCGCATTCCAGATCAGCGAGCCCGTGGTGAGGAAGCCTGCGAGCTGGCTGAGGCGCGGGTCGGTATAGTTGCGCGCGGAATAGCCGACCGAGATTTCGCCGGTGAGGATGCGCGAGAACTCGAAGGACGTGCCGGCCTTGGCGTAGCCACCGTTTGAATCGCGGAAATAGCCGTTGCGGTCGGCGGCCTGGTCGTGGACGCGGGTGTCACCCTGAATCTCGACGAACGGCTTCAGGCCCGGCTTGAGGTCGTAGGAGAAGCGCCCGATGCCGCCATACTGGTTGAAGTCGCGATCACCGTTTCCAAAGGTCGAGCCGTCGGTGAGCCTGGAGTCCGTGTAGGCGGTGCGATCGACGGTGGCGCCGGCGGCGACCTGGAAACGATTGAAGGTCTGGTCGAAGCCGACAGTGGTGCCGTAGGCGGCGTAGACGGGATATCTCTGCAGGCCGGCCTGCACGTTCGGGCTGCCGGGATTGTCGGTCGCGAGCCGCAGGCGCAGCTGCGAGGTCAGCTTGAGATCGCGGCTGACGTCGAGGCGGCCATCGACATGGCCGGTAAAGTCGGGGCGATCGGCTTCGACCGGCGAAGGCGAGGCAAAGCCGTTGATCGTCGCCGGCATGTTTTGGGTGTAGCCGGAGAACGAGCCGCGCAGGTCAGCCACCAGCGCGTGGCGCTCCCAGTCCGACGCCACCAGGAGATCCGGAGCGACGACATAGACCGGGGAGCCGACCGGCCTGTTCAGACGCGTGGGATTGGTGTCGTAGCCGGTGGAGAGCTCGAGCCCGCCCTTGATCAGGAAGCTGCCGGCGTAGTCGCCGACGGCACCGAACGGATCATCATCCGCCTTGAGGCGGCGGCGCAGCGGCTGTCCGGGCACGGTGCCCGCCATCGCCGCCGACACCGGCGCCTTGTTGGCGGAGGCGGAGGGCGGCGGCGCAATCTTCGGCAGGCCGAGCGTCCGCGGTGGCGGCGCCGTGGTCGGCACCGGCGAGCCGGGACCGGCGGCGCGCTTCGGCTTCGCCTGGCCGGGATAGAGCTTGGGCTGTTGCCGCTTGCGGTTGAGCGAGTCGTAGCCGGAGCTGCTCGCGCCGGTGGCGGCAGGCAGTCCGTAAGTCGGGACCTGACCGATGCGCGAGGTCGCCGGCTTCTCGCGGGCCTTGCGCGGATCGGCACCGGGATCGGGCAGCGCCGGCAACGTATCCGACGGCGCCTGCGGCACGCCCGCCGTGCGGCGCGTCGGCAGCGTGTCAGGCGAGGCGAAGCCGCCGCGGTTGGGATTGAACAGGTCGGGCGTGAGGCTTTGGGCGGCCGCGGGCGCGCTTCCCAGGGCCGTCAGCGCAAAGCACGGCAAAGCCGCACGCAGGAATTGCGCGCGTTTGCTCCGGCCCATGCCTGGAGACGACCCCACGATGGAAAAACTCCAACGAAATCAAACACTTTCACGATGACCTCCGCCGGCTGGCGGAAACCATCGTTAATGGACTTAAAACAATTATGGTTAACGACCGGTTGAGGGTTCTGGCGCGCTCGTCGCCTCCGCCGCCGCGGCGTGCTAATGAGGCGTCGACCGGGCAAACGCCCCCTCCTCCCTGGACCAGAACATGCCGAGTTCGAAACCGCTGATGACCGCATCATCCGGCCCCATCTCCGACAGCGTCGAATCCGCGCTCCGCACGCTGGAGACGGAGAGCGGCGGCATCAACGCACTCGCCGCCGCCCTGCGCGGCCCGCTGGGCGCGACATTCGCGAAAGCGGTCGATCTGATCCGCAACGCCAAGGGCCGCGTCATCGTCACCGGGCTCGGCAAGTCAGGCCATATGGGGCGCAAGATCGCGGCGACGCTGGCCTCGACCGGCACGCCGGCGTTCTTCGTGCACGCCGCCGAGGCCGGCCATGGCGACCTCGGCATGATCACCACCGACGACGTCATCATGGCGTTGTCCTGGTCCGGCGAGCAGCCGGAGATGAAGAACCTCGTGAACTACTCGGCGCGCTTTGCGATTCCCATGATCGCAGTGACGTCGAACGCGGCCTCCTCGCTGGGACAGGCCGCCGACCTCGTGATCGAATTGCCGAAGGCGCGCGAGGCCTGCCCGCACAATCTGGCGCCGACCACCTCGACGCTGATGCAGGCCGCGATCGGCGATGCGCTCGCGATCGCGCTGCTCGAAGGCCGCGGCTTCACCGCGCTGGAGTTCGCGCATTTCCACCCCGGCGGCAAGCTCGGCGCGATGCTGAAATTCGTCCGCGACTACATGCGCACGGGTGCCGAGATCCCGGTCAAGCCGCTCGGCACCAAGATGTCGGACGCCGTGGTCGAGATGTCGGCCAAGGGCCTCGGTTGCGTCTGCATCGTCAACGCAGCGAACGAGGTTGCGGGCATCATCACCGACGGCGACCTGCGCCGCCACATGCGGCCGGACCTGCTGACGGCATCGGTCGACGACATCATGACGAAGCAGCCGAAAACGGTACCGCCCTCGATGCTCGCCACCGAGATGATCGAGGTGCTGAACACCCGCAAGATCACGACGCTGGTCGTGACCGAGGCCGGCAAGGTGGTGGGCATCGTGCATCTGCACGATCTGCTGCGCGCGGGCGTGGCCTAGGTCTCTCCACCGCATTGCGGGGAGCGAAGCGACGAAGCACTCCAGCGTCGCTCCGCAGAGACACTCTGGATTGCTTCGTTACGCTCGCAATGACGGCGGTTAGAGCGGCGCCGGAAACCGCGCCGCCGTCTCCTCCAGCGGCAATCGCAGCCCGTTCGCCAGATACGACACCGTACGGTAGAAGCCGCACAGCAGCATGATCTCCAAAATCTGCGCCATATCGTAATGCGCCGACAGCGCGGCAAACTCTGCATCGCTCAACGTCGCGCGATGATGCAGCGCGTCGACCGCTGCGATCATCGCCTGCTCGCCCGGTGACCAGCATGACGACGCGGCATCGCCCTGCACCGTGGCACGCACCTCGTCTTCGGTGAGCTTCGCCGGCCCGGCGAAGGCCGCGACATGCACGCCCCATTCGTACTCGCATTGGTTCAGCGCGCAGGTGCGGTCGATCACGATCTCGCGCTGGCGCAGGGAGAGCGGACCGGGATCGAGCAGGCCGCCGGCACGAAACTTGTCCCAGGCGCGGCCGTGGCCTGCCATCACCCGGAACAGCAGCAGCGGCGGCGCGCCGCGCATGATGCGGTCGAACTGCGCCTGGATCTCCGGGGGATAAGGCGGGGTGAGCGGGGCGATGCGCGGCGTCGGAGATGACATGAGCGATCTCTTTGCTACAATTACCGTAGCAAAACGCTACACTATCTGTAGCGACCCGCAAGAGGGGAACGATGGCGAAATTGGCCGGCTTGAAAACACGCAGCATCCGCGGCTCGCGCACCGGCCGGCCGGTCATGGCACTGCTCGACCTCCTCGGCCGCCGCTGGGCCTTGCGGATCCTGTGGGAGCTCCGCGACGCCCCCCTCACCTCCCGCGCATTGCGATCGGCCTGCGACGAGGCCTCGCCAACAGTGCTGCAGACGCGGCTGGACGATTTGCGCGAGGCGGGTTTCGTGGAACTGGGCGAAGGTGGCGGCTATGGGCTGACGGCGCTGGGACGGGAATTGTGCGAGATGGTCATGCCGCTGCACCGGTTTGCGGAGAGGTGGAACAAGACCTGAGACGGTGTTTTCCCGCCCGTTCTTACGGGGAGACGTGAAGAATTGTCAGGCCGCCGCCACGGTCAGGTTCGCACCGTCCACCTGCACCACCTTCACCCGCGTTCCCGCCGGCGTATCGGGGCCGGCGACGCGCCACACCGTGTCGCCGATGCGCATGGTGCCGCTGCCGTCGACGATCGGCTTCTCCAGCGTGAACTCGCGTCCGAGCAGCGCATCGGCGCGCTTGTTGAGGAACGGGCTGGCGCTTGCATCCGACTTCGGTCGCGCAAGGCGGCGCCATATCGGCACGGCGGCGGCGGCAAACAGCGCGAACATCACGAGCTGGATCTGCCACGATAGGGCGACGGTGAACGAGATCAGGCCGACGAGCAACGCGGCGAGCCCGAGCCAGAACAGGAAGACACCCGGCGCCAGCACCTCCAGCGCCATCAGGATGAAACCGAAGATCAGCCAGTTCCAGGTGCCGAGCGATACGAACATGTCGGTCATGACACGACCTTTTATCATGGTGGATGCCCCTGTCGAAGGGGCATCCACCAGGGACTATCCCTGCCGCGGCGGCACCGCCGGCGGCGTGCCGCCGGTCGTCGGCACCGAGCTCGGACGGCGCGCGGCGGCAGCGGAGGCCGCGCTTTCGCCAAACGTTGCCTTTGCGATCTCGCCGATGCCGGCGAGCGAGCCCAGCATGCTCATCGCCTCGACCGGAAGCATGATGACTTTCTGGTTCGGCGATTCGGCCAGTTGCCCGAAGGCCTTGATGTATTTGTCGGCGATGAAATAATTCAGCGCGGCCACGTCGCCCTTGGAAATCGCTTCGCTGACCATCTGGGTCGCCTTGGCCTCGGCCTCGGCAGACCGCTCGCGGGCCTCGGCGTCGCGGAACGCGGCCTCCTTGCGGCCTTCGGCCTGGAGGATCTGGCCCTGCTTGGCGCCCTCGGCGCGCAGGATCTCGGATTGGCGCTGGCCCTCGGCGGCGAGGATGTCGGCGCGCTTGACGCGCTCGGCCTTCATCTGCCGGCCCATGGCTTCGACGAGGTCGGCCGGCGGCACGATGTCCTTGATCTCGATGCGGTTGACCTTCAGGCCCCAGGGCGAGACCGCGGCATCGACCACGCGCAGCAGGCGCTCATTGATCTCGTCGCGGTGCGACAGCACCTGATCGAGATCCATCGAGCCCATCACGGAACGGATGTTCGTCATGGTCAGGACGGTCACGGCCTGGGTCAGGTTGGAGACCTCGTAGCTCGCCTTGGCGGCATCAAACACCTGGTAGAAAGCAACGCCGTCCACCGTCACGGTGGCGTTGTCCTTGGTGATGACCTCCTGCTCCGGGATGTCGATCACCTGCTCCATCATGTTGATCTTGCGTCCGACGCGATCGAAATAGGGCACGATCAGGTTGAGGCCGGGGCTCAGCGTCTGCGTGTATTTGCCGAACCGCTCGATGGTCCAGTCATAGCCCTGCGGCACCGTCTTCACGCCGGCGATCAGCGTGACGATGACGAGCAAAACCAGAACAATCGCGAAAATGTCGAAACCGCTCATATTTCCTCCAAGGCAGGAAAAACGACCTTTCCCGCGCCGTATGTTGGTCGGTATCGCAACCCTACCGGTTCAGCGGTCGCAATTCACGTCGGTATCGGCTCAATTCTGCACAAGTCGTCCAGGCAGGGAATGGCCACGATATGTATTTACGAGAGACCCTTGAAAGCGTGCAGGCGCAAGCCTAGCAGCGGAAATTAGCGAATCCGAACGGCCCATCGGACGACTTCATTCGATGACGTCATTCGCGAGGGTGATGAGGCCCGGGTGAACTGTCACGCCGAACTCCCTGGCCGTCTTGAGATTGACCGTGAGTTCGAACTTGGTGGGGTTCTGCACGGGCAGGTCGGCTGGCCGCGCGCCTTCAGGATGCGATCGATATAATCGGCGGCACGGCGGAGCTGCTCGGCGCTGTCGGTGCTTTAGGACAGGTGACGACGACGAACACGATCGGATGGTCGTGGTGCGGCGGCGCAGCTCCTCGACCGAAGGCGTGCCGAGCGGGAGCAAGACTTCGGGCTTCAGCGCGATCAGTTCGTCGGCGAGCCGGGCGATGCGGGCGCGGTCGCCGCCGCTGCGCCAGTCGATCTCGGGATTGTCGCGCTTTTTCAGCCAAGGCCGGCGAGCGCGTCGACCAGGCGGGCTTGGTCGATCTCGTCATCGGAGGCGATCACGGAGAGCACGCCGAGCCGGCGCACCGCGCGCGGCTGCTGCGCCATGACCGAGACCGGCAGCACCGCGATCGTCCCAGGAAGCGCCACACACTCGCGGCGGCTCATAGGACGCCCATCAGATCCAGCCCTGGAGCTCGCGCAGCACGAGGGTGCGGATCACATCCATGCCGGGATCGCTGTCGTTGAGGCAGGGAATGGCGGAAAACTCCTCGCCGCCATTGTGCTTGAAGATCTCGGCATTCTCCTCCGCGATCTCCTCCAGCGTCTCCAGGCAGTCGGCGGAAAAGCCGGGCGTCACCACCGCAAGCCGACGCACGCCTTCTTTCGCGAGCCGCTCCATGGTCTTGTCGGTATAGGGCTGGAGCCACTCGTCGAAGCCGAAGCGCGACTGGAAGGTCAAGAGCAGTTTGGTTTCGTCCATGCCGAGCCGGCGGCGCAACGCCTGCGTCGTGGCGACACAATGGCTCTGATAGGGATCGCCCTTCTCGACATAGGTTTTCGGCATGCCGTGGAAGGACGCGACGATCAGCTCCGGTGCGAAGGACAGGGTTGAAAGATGCGTCTCGATCGAGGTCGCGAGGGCGTCGATGTAGGCCTCGTCCTCGTAATAAGGCGGCGTGACGCGGAGCGTCGGCTGGTTCCGCAGGCTGGCAAGCACGCGGAATACCTCGTCGCAGACCGTTGCCGAGGTCGAGGCCGAATATTGCGGATACAGGGGAACGGTGAGGATGCGCTCGCAGCCCCTGGCGATCAATCCGTCGATGCCGGCTTTGATCGACGGATTGCC
Organism: Bradyrhizobium sp. SZCCT0148; assembly: GCF_018129985.1. Lineage (GTDB taxonomy): Bacteria > Pseudomonadota > Alphaproteobacteria > Rhizobiales > Xanthobacteraceae > Bradyrhizobium > Bradyrhizobium japonicum_H. The sequence goes on along the minus strand of NZ_JAFCKT010000003.1, from coordinate 397,626 downwards.
GTAGCGCATCGCCCAATCGACCACGACATGGGCATGGCTCGACAACGCCGCGGCGAGCTTGTCGCTCTGCGAGCGCGTGATGGTCTTGAGCGGGGACTCGTTCTTTTCGGTGTTCCAGATCTTCAGATAGTCGCGCGCCTTGGCCCGCGGCCGGGTGTTCAGGATGATCCCATTGAGCACGGCCTTCCAGATCAGCCCCTGGTCCTCGATCACCCGGGCGTCGGAGAGGAATTCCTTGAGATAGACCCGCACGCCCCGAGCGTTGGCCGTATCGGGCGTGCCGAGATTCACCAGCAGCACGCCGACGCGCGGCAGGGCGGATTGGGCGGCCGGTCTCGCGGCCTCGATGGGAACGACACTGGTCATGGCTCTGTGGGTCGCGCGTTGCTCCGAACTTGTCAAGATGAGGCCGGTTTCGTTAGGGTCCCACCCCAGGCTGGGGAGGAAAGATGACACTCGCGGAATGGTTCGTCTTCGGAGCGCTGCTGCTCTATCTGTCTACGATCGCCGCGATCAAATGGATCAGGTTTCGGCGCTTCGACAATGCCCGGCCGCGCGACCCCGCCTTCTACGAGGACGCGCTCTCGCAGCGCGCGCTCGGCGCGCACCAGAACGGCATCGAGACCTTCCCGTTCTTCGCCTTCGCGGTGCTGCTCGCCGAATACCGGGACTCGCCGCAGCGGCTGATCGACGAACTCGCGGCGCTGTTCCTCATCGTCCGCCTCGCGTATGTGCTGACCTATCTCGGCAACCGCCCGACGCTGCGCTCGATCCTCTGGACCCTCGGCTTTGCGATCAATCTCGGGATCTTCTTCATGCCGGCGCTGAAGCGGTTCTTGCCTGTGTGAGCCCCCGCGTCCGGGGCACGAGTTTGCCTAGAAGCACGTCGTCCGTTCGGCCGCGATGTAGCCCAACAAGAGACCTGTACCGAACAGCAGCACGACGCCCGCGGCCGCGAGTTCGATGCCGCGCATGAACAGCGCACCGCCGCCGTCGCGTCCTGCGCTGAGGCGGGCGGCGATGTCCTTGGCGGAGACGGCGATGACCGCGATGGCCGCGACCGTGATCGCGGTGCCGAGCCCCATCAGGAACGTCGCGGCGATGCCGGCCCAGAACAGGCCCTGGGCCAGCGCGAACACCAGCACGAGGATCGCGCCCGAGCAGGGGCGGATGCCGACGGTGAGGATCGCGGCGAACCCGCGCCGCCAGCCGCCGGGGCCGGCGAGTTCGCTCGGCGTGGGGCCATGGGAATGGCCGCAATGCTCGTCGTGAACGTGGTCATGGCCGTGATGGGTTCGGGCGTGAGCATGATCATGACCGTGCCGATGATCATCATGTCCGTGATCGTGACGATCGTGGGCGTCATGATGATGGTGGTGGCCGTGATCATGATCGTGCGGCACGCCGGCGAGCGCCGGCACTGGCTGGGCCGCTTGCAGCGCCCTGATGAACGTGCGGCCCTTGACCCACACCAGCCGCAGGCCGAACAGCGCGATCAGGCCATAGCTCGCGATCTCGATCACGCCTTCCGCCTTGCACATGGTCTTGGCGGTCGCATTCAGCACCCAGGCCGATATCCCGACGATCAGGATCGCCACCAGCGACTGCATCAGCGCCGAGGCGAACGACAGCGCGATGCCGCGCCGCGCAGTCTCCCGGTTGGCGACGAGGTAGGAGGCGATCACCGCCTTGCCGTGGCCGGGGCCGGCAGCGTGGAAGATACCGTAGGCAAAGGAAATGAAGAGCAGCGTCCACACCGCCGAGCCGTCGGACTTCGCGGCGCGGATGGTCGACGACATCTGGCGATAGAATTCCGACTGCTTTGCCAGCAGCCAACCGATGATCCCGCTGGCCTCGGGTTCAGCCGCTTGCGCCGGCTTCGGCGCGCCGAACGGATTTTGCGCGAGGACATCGTGAAGCGCGGCATCGGCCACCGCCAGCACGGCGATAACCACGGCGCAGGCAAAAAGCCCGCGGGCAAGCGGGGAAAGCTTTGGCGTCAAGGGCAATCCACCGTGATCTTGTTGGCGAACATCATGCCGAAATTGCTGTTCTCGCCGTTCAGGAACGTCTGCTCATTGAGCTTCTGGGCCATGGCGGAGCCGTCGTTCGGCCGGTCCAGCTTCATCTGGCAGCCTGCGGGCGCGCCCACCAGCTTGACCGGATTGTCCTTGGCCATCTGGAAGTCGATGAAGAAGGAGCGGTCGAACACTTCGAGCACCAGCTGCTTGGACTTGACCGGGTTCTTCAGCGGCAGCGTGAAATGCAGCGTCAGGACCGTATCCTTGTAGTCGAGGAAATAGTCGACCGGCTCCTGGAATCGCTCCTTCTTGCCGTCGGCTCGCGCAAAGGTGAAGTAGGCGTATTCCTTCAGCGACTCGACATTGGTTTGCGCCAGCGGTCCGAGCTCCTCGCGCGTATAGGCGCCCTTGGTCTTGCTCTCGAGCCCCTGCACCGCATAGGCAGAGAACATGTCGTCAAACGTCCAGGCGTGGCGGACGCCGGTGATGGTGCCGTCGGGGGCGTAGAGCAATTCGCTGGTCGCGGTGATCCAGACATGCGGATGCGCATGCGCCGTGCCCGCCGCGAGTGACAGGCCGGCGGCGAGCAGCAAGCCGAACAGGGCGCGCATGCCCATCAGGCGGCCTTCGCGTCGTCGAGCAGGCCGCGGCGCCGCAGCAGCGCGTCGGGTTCCGGAGGACGGCCGCGGAAAGCCTCATAGGCAGCTTCCGGATCGAGCGATCCGCCACTCGAATAGATGTCGTCATGCAGACGCTTGGCGACGGCGGGATCGAAGATATCACCGGCCTCCTCGAACGCGCCGAAGGCATCGGCGTCCATCACCTCCGACCACATGTAGCTGTAATAGCCGGCGGCATAGTGGTCGCCGGTGAAGATGTGACCGAACTGGGTCGGACGGTGGCGCAGCGCGATCTCCTCGGGCATGCCGATCTTCTCCAGCTCGCGTCTCTCGAAGGCGCGGACATCCTGTGCGGCGGCGGCAGGCTGGGTGTGGAATTCGAGGTCGATCAGCGCCGAGGAGACGAACTCCACCGTGGCAAAGCCCTGGTTGAATTTTCGTGCGGCCAGGAAGCGCTGCAACAGCTCGTCGGGCAGCGGCTCGCCGGTCTGGTAGTGGCGGGCGAATTTCTGCAGCACCTCGGGCCGTTCCTGCCAGTGCTCGTAGAGCTGCGACGGCAGCTCGACGAAATCGGTGAACACGGAGGTGCCCGACAGCGACGGATAGGTCACGTTGGAGAGCATGCCGTGCAGGCCATGGCCGAACTCGTGGAACAGGGTGCGGGCGTCGTCGGGCGACAGCAGCGAAGGCTCGCCGCCGGCGCCCTTGGCGAAATTGCAGATGTTGAGAACCAGCGGCGCGACCTCGCCGTCGAGCTTCTGCTGATCGCGCAGCGAGGTCATCCAGGCGCCGGAGCGCTTCGACGGCCGGGCGAAGTAGTCACCGTAGAACAGCGCCTTGTGCTTGCCGTCCGGCCCCTTCATCTCCCAGACCCGGACGTCGGGATGCCAGACCGGAACGTCCTTGCGCTCATCGAAAGTGACGCCGAACAAGCGCGTGGCACAGTCGAAGGCGGCGGCGATCATGTTGTCGAGCGAGAGATACGGCTTGATCGCGGAATCGTCGAAATTGGCGCGCTGAAGGCGCAGCTTTTCGGCGTAAAAGCGCCAGTCCCAAGGGGCGAGCTTGAAATTGCCACCCTCTTCCGCGATCAGCGCCTGCATGTCGTCGCGGTCGGCAAGCGCCCGCGCCCGCGCCGGCTTCCAGACCCGCTCCAAGAGGCTTCGCACCGCGTCCGGCGTCTTGGCCATGGAGTCTTCCAGACGGTAAGCGGCAAAGGTCGGATAGCCCAGCAGCTTGGCGCTCTCTTCGCGCAGCTTCAGGACCTCGACGATGGTTCCATTGTTGTCGTTGGCATTGCCGTTGTCGCCCCGCGCGATGAAAGCCTTGTAGACCTTCTCGCGCAGATCACGCCGGGCGGAGCTCTTCAGGAACTGTTCGACCGAGGAGCGCGACAGCGTGACGATGGCCTTGCCTTCCATGCCGCGCTCTTCTGCCGCAGCCTTGGCGCTGGCGACGAAGCTCTCCGGCAGGCCCTGGCGGTCGGCCTCCCCGAGCTCCATGACCCAGTCCTGCTCGTCGCCGAGCAGATGATGGCTGAAGCTGGTGCCGAGCTGGGCGAGCCTCTCGTTGATCTCGGCCATCCGCGTCTTGGCCTCATCGGAGAGGCCGGCGCCGGCGCGATGGAAACGGGTATAGGTGCGCTCCAGCAGGCGAAGCTGCTCCGAAGATAGATCCAGATTGGCGCGATTCTCGTGCAGCTGGGCGATGCGGCCGAACAGCACGGCGTTCATCATGATCGGATTCCAGTGCCTTGCCATCCGCAGCGAGACCTCCTTGTCGATCTCCAGGATCGCCGGGTTGGAATGCGCCGACACGAGGTCGTAGAACACGGCCGCCACTTTGCTCAGCAGCTTGCCCGAGCGCTCCAGCGCCGTGATGGTGTTGGCGAAGTCGGGCGCAGCCGGATCGTTGGTGATCGCCGCGATCTCGGCGGAATGGTCGGCGAAGGCCTGCTCGAAGGCCGGCAGGAAGTGCTCCGGCTCGATCTCGTCGAAGGGCGGGGTCGCAAACGGCGTCACCCAGGCCTTCAGCAGCGGGTTGGTCTCGGAGTCGGTAATTTGGCGGGTTTCTGACATCACAAGTCCCAATTTCATGGCTCAATTGTTGCGGCCAGCTATAGCACGCGATGGGGCTTTTTTGGGCCATTTGCCCTTGCCCCCGGCCGCCTTTTCGAGGAGATTGCGGCCCTCGACAGACCCTGGACCCCTGAGCTCATGAACGCGCCTTCTTCCTCTTCCCGTCAGATCGTCTGGCCAAGCGTCATCACCGTCATCAGCGCCGCCATCCTGATTGGCGCCGAGGTGTTCGGCGCGGCATTCGCTGGCGGCTGGGCGCTCGCGATCCTGTTCGGGCTCGGCGATCAGGGCACGCACATCCTGCAGGCCGTGCTGTTCGCGCTCGGCGTGCTCGTGATGACCGCGTTCATCCGCGCAGCTCAGCGCGTCGAGCCCTTCACGAAGCGCGGCTGAATTTGTTCGCGCGAGTGACGCGCGAATTGGGCTCAAAAACTTAACGCCCGTTCATCTTTCGCGTCGCGCGCGCCACACTGCGCAAGCAGATGTTAGGCAATTCTGTTCTCAGCCTAAAAAAATTCTTGCGAAGCAGAGTCAAAACGCTTATGTGCGCCCTTGCCCAATTTCGCACGTGCCTGTGGTCGTGTGTCAGTCGGTAGGTATCCGGACAAGAGGCCGGACAGCCGCCAAGGGGTGAAGAAGCCGAGGGGCTCTTCGGAAGTGCGGAAGTCAGAGACCGAAGGTCGCAAGACCTGAAGTTGGAAGACGAAGCAAACCCGGAGGGTCCAGCATCTCTCTCAAGAGATGCCTTGTCGAAGGTGACTTCACTTCTTGCAACCGTGACTGGCAGCCGGAGGCGAACCGGCGCACCCCGCTCTCAACGGGGGACGCGACTTAAAGCAACGACGGATCGGGCTTTTTTGGTCTCTACCGGCATTCCAACGCCGGCGCGGGCTACTGAAAAGGCTTGTCCTTCATTGCCAGGTGTGCGGGCGGGAAATTCCCAACCAATCCACGGCAGCACAGTCTGATTTGAGTCTTTGGCTCGTCGCGCCTCCATCGCGCGATCTGGCCGGGGCGCTTATCCGACGACATTTTTTGAACGGATCCCCGTCGCTGGGCCGTTTGGGAGAGTGCTATGACCGAACGTATTCAGGAATTCCTGCGCAACCGCCGCAGCGAGGGCCAGGACACCGAGCCTTGCCTCGTGGTCGACCTCGAAGTCGTGCGCGACAATTACCAGACCTTTGCCAAGGCGCTGCCCGACAGCCGAGTGTTCTATGCCGTCAAGGCGAACCCGGCGCCGGAAGTGCTGTCGCTGCTCGCGTCCATGGGCTCCTGCTTCGACACCGCGACGGTCGCCGAGATCGAGATGGCGCTGGCCGCGGGTGCGACGCCCGACCGCATCTCTTTCGGCAACACGATCAAGAAGGAGCGCGACATCGCGCGCGCCTTCGCGCTCGGCATTCGCCTGTTCGCTGTCGATTGCACCGCCGAAGTCGAGAAGATCGGCCGGGCCGCTCCCGGCGCGAAGGTGTTCTGCCGTATCCTCTATGACTGCGCCGGCGCCGAGTGGCCGCTATCGCGCAAGTTCGGCTGCGACCCGGAAATGGCCGTCGAGGTGCTCGACGTCGCCAAGCGCCTGGGCCTGGAGCCGTGCGGCATCTCCTTCCATGTCGGCTCGCAGCAGCGCAAGGTGAAGGCGTGGGACCGTGCGCTGGCGATGGCTTCGCAGGTGTTCCGTGACTGCGCCGAGCGCGGCATCAACCTGACCATGGTCAACATGGGCGGCGGCTTCCCGACCAAGTACCTGAAGGACGTGCCGCCGGTGGTGACCTACGGCCGGTCGATCTTCCGCGCGCTGCGCAAGCACTTCGGCAACCAGATTCCGGAGACCATCATCGAGCCGGGCCGCGGCATGGTGGGCAACGCCGGCATCATCGAATCCGAGGTCGTGCTCATCTCGAAGAAGAGCGACGAGGACGAGGTGCGCTGGGTGTACCTCGACATCGGCAAGTTCGGCGGTCTCGCCGAGACGATGGACGAGTCGATCCGCTACGCCATCCGCACCCGTCACGACGGCGCGGACATGACGCCGTGCGTGCTCGCAGGCCCAACCTGCGACAGCGCCGACGTGCTGTACGAGAAGAGCCCGTATCCGCTCCCCGTCACGCTCGAGATCGGCGACAAGGTGCTGATCGAAGGCACCGGGGCCTATACGTCGACCTACTCGGCAGTCGCGTTCAACGGCATCCCGCCGCTGCGGACGTACCACATCTGATCCGCCTCTTTCTCTGAGGCCTGACGAACCCGGGAGCCGGCTTGCCGGCTCCTCCCCTGACATTGCCATTCTGATGACGCTTGAACCCGCGTGCCGTTGGCGCACGAATTCAAGCGAGGACTGACGCGCCATGACTGCTCCTCGGAAGCCACAGATCGCCCTCACCTCGAAAGCCGCTCCGTTCGTGATCCGCGCGGAGCGTGCTGCCGACGTCGCTGAGCGTGAAGCGCTGCTCGATGCCTGCTTTGGCGAGAACCGCCACGGCCGCACCTGCCAGCGCCTGCGCGACGGACGCGCACCTGCCGCGGGGCTGGCCCTGTCGGCAGTGCGCGAGGGCAACCTCGTGGGAACCGTGCGGCTGTGGCACGTCAGCGCCGGAGGCAGGCCCGCTCTGGTCCTCGGACCGCTGGCGGTAGATCCTGCCTGCCGCGAGCTCGGGATCGGCGCCGCGCTGATGCGTCATGCGCTGGCCGCCGCCCGGGCGCGCGGGCATGAAGCCGTGATCCTGCTCGGCGACGCCCCTTATTATGCCCGCTTCGGCTTCTCGGGCGAGAAGACGGCTGAGCTCTCGCTGCCCGGCCCGTTCGAACGCGACCGTCTGCTCGCGATCGAATTCACCGGCGGCGCGCTCGACGGCGCCGAGGGGATGATCATGCCGACCGGCGCGACGCTGTCCAAACGGAGGTTGGCTCGTCCCCTCCAGGCGCGCGCGGCCTGAGGGATTGCCATGATGCGACGACCGAAGCCGCGTCAAGCGGCAACGGCGAGCTGCGCCCGGACAAACGCCCGTTCTTTCGGGGTTGCGTGAGCGCCGGAAACGCCCTTTAAACCCCGCAATACACCCCTTTCAGTCGAGGTCCAAAACATGTCCCGTCGCCTGATCTCCACCGGCTCCCCGTTCGAGAAGACCGCCGGCTACAGCCGCGCCGTGATCGACGGCGATTTCGCCTTCGTGGCAGGAACCACCGGCTATGACTACACGACGATGACCATGCCGGCCGACGTCACGAGCCAGTCACGCAACTGCTTCAAGACCATCGAAGCTGCCCTGAAGGAGGGCGGATTCGAGATGGCCGATATCGTCCGCGCGACCTACTACGTCACCGACGCCAGCAGCGTAGACGCCCACTTCGCCGTCTGTGGCGAGGTCCTCGGTGACATCAGGCCGGCGGCGACGTTGTTGGTCGTCAGCGCTCTCGCCAAGCCCGAGATGAAGGTCGAGATCGAAGTCACCGCCAAGCGCCGCAGCGTCTGAAGCGCCGCAGCGCCTGATCAATCCCCTCGCCATTTGTTTGCCAGTTCCGGAGAAACCATCCCATGAGCCCCGCCTCGCAGATTTACGCGAAGATCACCGGTCCCATCGTCATGGTCGGCTTCGGCTCCATCGGCAAGGGCACGCTGCCGCTGATCGAGCGGCACCTCGACTACGACAAGTCGCGCGTCACCGTGATCGATCCCAAGGATGAGGGCCGCAAGGCGCATTGCGAGAAGCAGAACGTGCACTTCATCCAGAAGGCCGTGACAAAGGACAATTATCGGGAGTTGCTGACACCGCTGCTCACCGAAGGCGGCGGCCAGGGCTTTTGCGTGAATCTCTCCGTCGACACAGGCTCGACCGACATCATGGAGCTCTGCAACGAGCTTGGCGCGCTCTATATCGACACCGTCAACGAGCCCTGGCTCGGCTTCTATTTCGATGCCTCCAAGGGCCCGGAGGCGCGCTCCAACTACGCGCTTCGCGAAGCGACGCTGGCTGCCAAGAGGGCGCGTCCCGCGGGCTCGACGACGGCCGTCTCCTGCTGCGGCGCCAATCCCGGCATGGTCTCCTTCTTCGTCAAGCAGGCGCTACTCAATGTCGCCGCTGACCTCAAGCTCAACGCGCCCAAGCCTAAGACTAAGGCCGAATGGGCGGATCTGATGCGGCAGGCCGGCATCAAGGGCATCCACATCGCCGAACGCGACACCCAGCGCTCCAAGAAGCCAAAAGAGCCCGACGTCTTCGTCAACACCTGGTCGGTGGAAGGCTTCCTCTCGGAAGGCGTGCAGCCGTCAGAACTCGGCTGGGGCACCCACGAGAAATGGATGCCCGAAAATGCGCGCACCCACGAAGCCGGCTGTGGCGCCGCCATCTATCTGATGCAGCCCGGTGCCAACACGCGCGTGCGGACCTGGTGCCCGACCCGCGGCGCTCAATATGGATTCCTCGTTACCCACAACGAGTCGATCTCGATCGCCGACTACTTCACGGTGCGCGATGCCTCGGGCACCGCGGTCTACCGGCCGACCTGCCACTATGCCTATCATCCGGCGGACGATGCCGTGCTGTCGCTGCATGAGATGTTCGGCCGCGCCGCCAAGATGCAGGAGAAGCACCACATCCTCGACGAGAACGAGATCGTCGACGGCATCGACGAACTCGGCGTCCTGCTGTTCGGCCACGACAACAATGCCTATTGGTACGGCTCGCAGCTCTCGATCGAAGAGACCCGCAAGCTCGCGCCCTATCAGAATGCCACCGGGCTGCAGGTGACCTCCGCCGTGCTCGGCGGCATGGTATGGGCGCTGGAGAACCCGAACGAGGGAATCGTCGAAGCCGACGAGATGGATTTCGATCGCCTGCTGGAAATCCAGCTGCCCTATCTCGGCCCGGTCAAGGGTTTCTACACCGACTGGACGCCGTTGACGGACCGCCCGGGCCTGTTCCCGGAAGATATCGACACCAGCGATCCCTGGCAGTTCAGGAATATCTTGGTGCGGTAATCACTCGCCATCATGCCCGGCTCGTCCCGGGCATCCACGGCGCTCGCTTTGCCGCATACCGAAAACGTAGATGGCCGGGACAAGCCCGGCCATCACGCTGCAAGCACGAATTCCCTACTTCTTCTCGATCGGCGGCGCGATCTTCTCGGCCGGCGCCGGTGGCAATGCCGGCTTCGCCGCGCCCTGCGTCTGGGGATCGGGACGCGCAGGCTCTGGAGCCGGCGTGGTCGGCCGGTCGCCGCCGGGCTTGGCTTCGGCAGGCTTGTTCTGGTCGTCGGACGGCGTGCCCTGGAGCGGTTGCGTCGCCTGCGCCAGCTCCACGCGACCCTCCGCGCGGATTTGCGCGATCGACACCCCCGAAATCACGACGCCCGCCGCAAGCATCGAGCATGCGATCATGAAGTCGAGTTTCAGTCTGCGCTTGTCATTGCCGATCATGTCGATCACCGCCTTTGTCCGCGATACCAACGAAGTCGCCGGGCCGAGGTTCCGTAGCCGGTCGGGCGGGAACCCCACGTTCGCGCGCCAAAACGCCGCGCTTAGTCCGAAGTGCTGACCTCCCAGGTGGCGTGGCGTACGCCCGGCAGATGCTGGAGAGCGGTCGCAACCGCGTTCAGCTCGTTCGGATCGACTGCCGTCGCGACCAGCTTGGCCACGATCTCCAGATTGTCTTCGCCGATCTCGGCGACCTCGATGTCGGCCACCGGATATTTCGCCGCCTCCAGTTTTTCGACGAGACGATCACGCATGTCGGGGAGCGCGTCGGTGGCGACCGCGAGCTTGAAATAATAGGTCGCCTCGGAGGCCTTCTCGTTCAGCGGGATGCGGTTGATGGCGTTGACCAGCGGGCGAAGCATCGTGTTGCCGGCGATGACGAACACGGTCAGCGCTGCGGCCTGGGCGACCATGTCGGCCCCCGCGCAGGAGCCGACCGCGGCCGAGGCCCACAGCGTCGCCGCGGTGTTGAGCCCACGCACGTCCATGCCTTGCTTCATGATGACGCCAGCGCCGAGGAAACCGATGCCTGATACGACATAGGAGATCACCCGGACTGCACCATCGGAGCCGGTCAGATGCATGGCGAGATCGACGAAGGCGGCGGCACCGACCGCGACCAGCACGTTGGTGCGCAGGCCCGCGGTGCGCTGCCGGTACTGCCGCTCGGCGCCGATCAGCGTACCCAGCACGAAGGCCGTGGTGAGGCTGACCAGCGTGTCGGCAAAATCGGCGAGCTGGAACGTCGTCAGAAACCGCATGGTCCCCTATACGGTCAGAACGATGACAGATTAAAGCTCGAGAAGGCCGCCGTCCCCGTTTTCATCGGCAAAGGCCAGCAGCGTGCCCTTGGCGTTCCAGGCGAGCGCGGCGACCGGCGGGGTGCCGTTGCGGCGGACCAGGATTTCCGCACCATCCTCCAGCCGCACCATCAGCACGGTGCCGTCGCTGTAGCCGGCGGCGAAGATGTCGTTCTTCGGATGGCAGGCCACCACGGACACGCGCGCCTGCAGTGGCGCCAGCATGGCCGGCTCCTTGCCCATCGGGCCGTCCTTGCTGGCGAACGGCCAGATGATGACGGTGTCGGCACCCGAGGTCGCCAACCCCTTGCCGCCCGCGCTCCACGACATCGAACGGACGCGGCCGGGATAGCCGGTCATGCGCATGTGACGGTTGTCGGCAAGCCGCCAGCCGTGCAGCGCCGCCTCATGCATCGTGGTGACCAGGAATTTGTTGTCCGGACTGAAGGTGACGCCGAGATGCGACCCGGCCCAGGGCAGAAATTCGGCCGAGTCAGCCATGTTGGGAAACCACAGCGTCACGCCGTTGTAATGGGCGATCGCGAGCCGTAGGCCCTTTGGCGCGAACGCGAGGCCGCCGACGGTGGAGGGCACCTCGAGCGACTTCTCTTCGTTCTTGCCGCTCTTGACGAAAGCGAACTTCCCGGCCGACCAGGCATAGGCACCGTCGGGATGCAGCGCCACCGCGTCGATCCAGCGCCGCTTCGGGTCGGTCGCGAGCAAGGTCACCTCGCCCTTGGCGTCGAGCGATACGACCTTGCCGTCGTCGCCGCCCATCACGAGGCGGTTGCCGTCGCAGGCGGTGGAGAGAATGCCGCCACTGTGCACGGTGACCGTGCTGATCTCACCCTTGTCATCGACGAAGGCGACGTTCTCTTCGCCGCCGACGAAGGCGGCGCGATGCCCGAGGAAATGCGCCGAGGTCACGCTCATGCCGAGTGTAACTGGCTTGACGCGATCGGTGACGGAGACGATCGAGGCGGAATCGGGGGCCGGCGTAAACTCTTTCATCACGAGACGATGCAGCTCTCGAAACCCTCGCGGATGGACTTCTCCGGCAATTCGCGGCCGATGAAGACGAGACGACTCTCGCGCTTCTCGCCCTCCTTCCACTTCCGCTGGTGGTCGCCCTCCAGCATCATGTGGACGCCCTGGAAGACGTAGCGGTCGTCGTCGTCGTGGAAGGCAAGGATGCCCTTGGAGCGCAGGATCTTGCCACCCTCGACCTGCACCAGGTTCTGCAGCCAGGGCATGAACACGTTGGGATCGAGCGGCTTGTCGGTCTTGAGCGACAGCGACTGCATGTCCTCGTCGTGATAGTGCTTCAGGCCGTGGCCATGATCATGATGGTCGTGGCCGTGGTGGTGATGATCATGGTCGTGGTCATGATCATCGGCATTGAGAAAGTCCGGTTCGACCTCGAGGATGCGGTCGAGGTCGAATGCGCCGCGGTCCAGCACATCGGCCAGGGCCACCGAGCAGCGCTCGGTGCGGTGGAGTTTCGCATAGGGGTTGATGGCGCGGATGCGGGCCTCGACCTCAGCGAGTTCGCCCTTGCTGACGAGATCGGTCTTGTTCAGCACGATGACGTCGGCAAAGGCGATCTGGTTCTTGGCCTCGGGCGCGTCCTTGAGCCGGTCCGACAGCCATTTGGCGTCGGCCACCGTGACCACGGCGTCGAGCCGCGCATTCTTCTGCACGTCCTCGTCGACGAAGAAGGTCTGGGCGACCGGCGCCGGATCGGCAAGGCCGGTGGTCTCGACGATGATGGCGTCGAACTTGCCCTTGCGCTTCATCAGGCCGTCCATGATGCGGACGAGGTCGCCGCGCACGGTGCAGCAGATGCAGCCATTGTTCATCTCGAACACTTCCTCATCGGCGCCGATGATGAGGTCGTTGTCGATGCCGATCTCGCCGAATTCGTTGACGATGACGGCGTATTTCTTGCCGTGGTTTTCCGACAGGATGCGGTTGAGGAGCGTGGTCTTGCCGGCGCCGAGATAGCCGGTCAGGACGGTCACGGGAATTTTCTGGGACGCTTCAGACATAGCAACTCCGACATCGGGCTTTTTCGCGCGACGCGAGGCGGGGTGGCCCCTGCCTTAGTGGTCAAGCGCGCTGGTCAGGGCCTTTATATTGTGCCTGACCATATCAATGTAAGTGGGTGCAGGCCCCTTTTCGCCCGTCAAACCGTCCGAAATCAGGGTCCCGCCTACTTTTGAGCCGGTCTCCGCTGCGATCCGCCGGATCAGCCGGTCATCGCTGATATTTTCCAGGAACACGGCCGGGATTCTCTGGGCCTTGATCTGGCCGATGATGGCCGCGATGTCCCGGGCGCTCGGCTCGGATTCGGTGGAGACCCCTAGGGGAGCGATGAACCGGATACCGTATTCGGCGGAAAAATAGCCGAAGGCGTCATGGGTCGAGATCACCTTGCGCCGGTCCGCCGGGATCTTGGCCAAGGCCTCGCGGACCTCACGGTCGAGCGTTTCGAGCTTGTCCAGATAGGTTTTTGCCTGCGCCCGGAAGAACTCTGCATCATCCGGGGCGGCCACGGCCAGTGCATTGGCGATATCGGTCACGTAGACCCTGGCGTTGGGGACGGACTGCCAGGCATGGGGATCGGCGGCCGCGCCGAGCTTCAGCGGCGTGATGCCGGCGCTCGCGGTGACGACCGTTGCCTTGCTGCCGGAGGATTGCACGAGGCGCGGCAGCCAGCCTTCGAGACCGAGCCCGTTGACGACGACGAGCTTCGCATCGGCGATCCGCTTCGCATCGCTCGGCGCCGGCGTGTAGACGTGGACGTCGCTGTCGGGACCGACCAGCATCGTGACGTTGACCCGGTCGCCGCCGATGGTGCGGACGAAGTCGCCGAGGATCGAGAAGCTCGCGACGACATCGAGCCTCTCGGCGGCATGAAGCGGCGAGGCAATCAGCAGCAGCACGCACAACAGGAGACGGTGCATCGTCAGGCTTCCAGATGACGTCCGGGAAACATCTGGCGGACCAGGCCACCGACGCTGCCGAACAGAACCGAGACGATGTAAATCATGGTCGCCACCAGGATGATCGCGGGGCCCGAGGGCACGCGGGTCTGGAACGACAACACGAGGCCGGCATAGCCCGAGATCGCAGCCGCGACCACCGCGATGCAGATCATGGCGGTGAGATCGCGCGACCAGAACCGCGCGATTCCCGCCGGCAGGATCATCAGCCCGACCGCAAGCAGCGTGCCGAGCGCCTGGAAGCCGTTGACGAGGTTGACCACAACCAGTGCCAGGAAGGCGAGATGCGCGGGACCGCCGGCGCGGCTCACAGTCCGCAAGAACAAGGGATCGACACTCTCGATCACCAGCGGGCGGTAGATCACGGCGAGCACCAGCAGTGTCACGGTGGCGTTGAAGGCCACCACCAGCAGCGTCTGGTCGTCCATCGCGAGGATATTGCCGAACAAGACATGGAGCAGGTCGATATTGGTGCCCTTGATCGAAACGATGGTGACGCCGAGCGCCAGCGAGGCCAGATAGAAGGTCGCGAGCGAGGCGTCCTCCTTCAGCCCGGTCGAGCGCGCGACCACGCCGGCGAGGATGGCAACCGCAAAGCCGGCGATCAGGCCGCCCGCGGTCATCGCGAACAGGTTGAGGCCGGAGAGCAGGAAGCCGACAGCGGCGCCCGGCAGGATCGCATGCGCCATGGCATCGCCGACCAGGCTCATCCGCCGCAGCATCAGGAAGACGCCGATCGGCGCGCCGGCCAGCGCCAGCGCGATCACGGCGGCCAGCGCGCGCCGCATGAACTCGAATTCGGTGAACGGGCCGATCAGCGCGTCATAGAGCATCGCAGGTCACGCCGCCCGCGAGCTGATATCGTCGCCTGCGCAGGCTGCGGCGGTGTCGTCGAACGCCTCGCACATCCGCATCGCCACCAGCAGGTTTTCCGGCGTCAGCACCTCCGCGGTCGGCCCCCACGCGACGGGGCCGCGCGCCAGCACCAGCGTCTCGCTGAAATGGTTGCGCACCATCTCCATGTCGTGCAGCGCGGCCAGCACGGTGCGGCCCTCGCCGTGCCAGCGCTCGACCAGCGCGAGCAGGTCGGTCGTGGTCTTGCTGTCGATGGCGTTGAAGGGCTCGTCGAGCACGATGAGCGAGGCGTCCTGCAGCAGCACGCGCGCGAACAATACGCGCTGCATCTGGCCGCCCGAGAGCGTGCCGATCGGGCGGTTCTCGAAACCGTTGAGGCCAACGGCGCCGATCGCGCCCAGGATCTTCCCGCGCGCGGCCTTGCCGATGCCGCCGAACAGGCCGGTCCCGCGCCACAGCCCGGTGCCGACGAAGTCGAACACCGAGATCGGGAAGCTGCGGTCGATCTCCGCGCTCTGCGGCAGATAGGCAATATCGCGGGAGTCGAGGCCGCCGAGATGGATGCTGCCGTCGAGCGGACGGAGGATGCCGACGATGCCGCGCAGCAGGGTCGACTTGCCGGCGCCGTTCGGGCCGATCACGGCGACCAGGGCGCCCCGCGCGATCTCGCCGCTGAGATGGTGCACGGCCGGGTGCCGGTCATAGCCGAGCGTGACGTTGTGGAAATGCAGAGCCGCCATGGTCACCTCATCGCCAGGAAAACCACGCCCCAGAGCACGGCGCAGACAGCAAGCGCCGCGGCGAGGCGTCCGGCCATGGTCATGCGCAGGATCGACCAGGGCGCCGCCTGGGCGGGATGCGGGGAGGCAGCGTCATGGACATGGGCATGGCTGTGGTTGAGCCCATGCGCATGCCCGTGGCCGTGGCCGTCGGCATGGTCGTGGTGATGGGCGTGGGAGGTGCCGGGAACCATGCCAAGAACGTTATATTATAACATTACTCCTGTCCACGCCGGCTCACGGCTTGCCGATCACCATCGCGATGGCCGCCGCCACGAACGGAAATGGCAGCGACACCGCACAGCGGAACCAGACGAAACGGGCCGGCATGAACGGGATTTCCCACAAGATCACCCGCTGGAAAGCAAACAGGGCCCAGGCGACGACATAGGCGACCACCTGCGGCACCCCACCACCCGACTTCAGTGCGACCGTGCCGATCGAGAAGCCGATGACGGGTCCGCCGGGCGTTGCCGCGCCGGCGATCACGGCGGTTGCGATGCCGAGCCAGCCACTGTCCGGGCCGAGCCAGCCGGTGATCACCTCCTGCGGGATGATGGCGGCGATGTAGCCGGAGCCGATCACCCCCAATGCGATGCGCGGCACGATGTTGATGAAGTCCATCGAGCCTTCGCGCAGCGAGGCCTTGAACACCGGAGGGCCGCGGCGAAAGGCGATCAGGCCGACGCCGAACACCGAGCCCCACAACAGGATGTCGATGAAGAGCGCGGCGCTCACGTCTCGTCGCCCTTCGGCTCGGGCTGCGGATATAGCCGGACATAGACGAAGCGGCCGAGGGCGCCTGCGAGCACCGGCAGCGGCAGCGAGATCAGAATCCGCCACAGCGTGAAGTCGGTGCCCATGATCGGGATTTCCCAGGCGACCGCGCGGCCATAGCCGATCAGGGTCCAGCTCACGACCATGGCGATCGTCGCGCCGAAATCGGCGCCGACGGCAAGCAGCGCGCTGGCGACGGGATAGGCGGTGAATGGCCCGCCGGGCAGGATCGCACCGAAGGCGGTGCCGATCAGCAGCCCCGTCAGGCCGGATTTCGGCCCGAGCGAGCGCGACACCTTTTCGTGCGGCAGGATCTCCGAGATGAAGGCGCCGAGCAGGCAGCCGGCAAGCACGCGCGGCAGGATGCCCGAGAACAGCGAGAGGTCGTGGGTCAGAATGTCGAGAACGCCGTCGGTGCCGTCACGGCGCCAGACCAGCGCCGCACTCACCGCAACCAGCGCTGCGATGATGATCGTCGACCAGCCGATCGGCTTGCGGACCCGCCCCGGCCGCGGCTCGGACTCCGCGTCCTCTGCAGGCGCCGGGTTCTTCGGGGGAGGTTCTGACAATGGGCCCGAGTCGGATCGAGGGTGAGGCTATCCTGATTAAGGGCGGTGTTCCCCCGATGCAAACGGTACCATCACAGGCCGATGCGCGTACCGTGCAGGACTCGTTCAATCAATTCCGCACAGCAAAAGGGCGGCCGCGCATGCGACCGCCCTTTTGTCGTTCCGGGCGGCGAAGCCGGATCCGGAAATGCATGTATCTGCTCGGGCCGACACCCGATGGATTCCGGGGCCGCGCTTCGCGCGCCCCGCAACGACGCTTACGCCTTCTCGAGCAGGGACTCGACGTATTCCCAGTTCACGAGGTTCTCGACGAACGCCTTGAGATAGTCGGGGCGGCGATTGCGGTAGTCGATGTAGTAGGAGTGCTCCCAGACGTCGCAGCCGAGGATCGGGGTGGCGCCATGCACCAGCGGGTTCTCGCCGTTCGGGGTCTTGGAGATCTCGAGCTTGCCGTTCTTGACCTGGAGCCAGCACCAGCCGGAGCCGAACTGGCCGACGCCGGCCGCCTGGAAGTCGGTCTTGAACTTCTCGAAGCCGCCGAGGTCCTCGTTAATTTTCTTCTCGATCTTGCCCGGCAGCTTGGTGCCGCCGCCATTGGGCTTCATCCAGCTCCAGAAGTGGATGTGGTTGTAATGCTGACCGGCATTGTTGAACACCGCGGGGTTCTTGCCGAACGAGCCCTTGACGATCTCCTCAAGGGGCTTGCCTTCCCATTCGGTGCCCTTGAGCGCGTTGTTGCCGTTGGTGACGTAGGCCTGATGATGCTTGTCGTGGTGGAATTCCAGCGTCTCCTTCGACATGAACTGGCCGAGGGCGTCATAGGCGTAAGGGAGTGGGGGCAGCGTAAAGGTCATGGGATTTTGTCCGCGACTGATGGGGAACTGAATTAACGGGGACACTTATAGAAGGTTCCGGTGCCGTAAAATACCGCCAATTTGCGAAAAGGCCTGATGGGACGGCTTGGCCGGATTGCAAAAACTTCGCCGCACCAAGCGACGATCAACCCGGGCCGGTCGGCCGCCGCAAAATCTCATTGCCTTTGAACCGTTTATGACAGAACGAATGGACCGCGCAGCCGCGTTGCGAGAGACACAGTCATGAGCATCGAGATCGACATTTTGAACGGTGACGCTTCATGGCGGATCGCAGAGCCGCTCCATCAGGCGGTCTGGGGTCTAGACAAGATCGCTGGCAAGCCCTGGGCCCACGTCAAATGGGCCAATGCCGATCTGCGCGTGCTGATCGAGACGCCCGAGGACGGCCTCGTCTGCCATGTCGGCATCTATTTCCGCACCGTCACCTGGAATGGGCAGAAGGTCCATATCGGCGGCATCGGCGGGGTCTGCACCCGCGAAGACCGTCGCGGCCGCGGCTATGCCACCGTGGCGATCGACGCGGCGGTTCATACCATGCGCGCCAACGAGGCGGTCCGCTTCGCGCTGTTGTTCTGCGAACCGCATAATTTCTCGTTCTACCAGACCCGAAGCTGGCTGCCCTTCAACGGCGAGGTCTATTGCGAACAGCCGGAGGGGCGGGTCCGCTTCACCCACATGGCGCCGTACGTCTTCAACATCGTCCGCGCGCCGACGCTGGGCACCATCGACCTCTGCGGCCTGCCCTGGTGAGCCCTGCATGACAGGGGGTGGTGCGGGTATCGCGCGCCCCTTAATATGTTGGTCATCATCCAATATTCCGTCCGGTGACAGATGACGATCGACGCTCCCCTAGACGCCGTCCCGCCGCTTGCACCGGTCGCCTCCCCGATCGCCAGCCTGCTGAGCGCGCCAATCCTGCCGACGCTGCTGCGGCTCGCGATCCCCAACATGATCGCGATGGTCGGCAGCACGCTGGTTGCGATCGCCGAGACCTCCTACATCGGCCGGCTCGGCACCATTCCGCTGGCCGCGATCGCACTGGTGTTTCCGTTCGCGATGCTGACGCAGATGATGAGCGCGGGCGCGATGGGCGGCGGCGTTTCGTCCGCGATCAGCCGCGCGCTCGGCGGCGGGGATCGCGACCGCGCCGCAACGCTGGCGATGCATGCCGCCATCATCGGCCTCTGCGGCGGGCTGTTCTTCACGGTGATGATGCTCGTCTTCGGCCACTCGTTCTTCACCCTGCTCGGCGGGCGCAATCGTGTGCTCGAGGAGGCCAGCGGCTATTCGCAGGTGCTGTTCTCCGGCGCGGTCGCGATCTGGCTGGTCAACACGCTGGCCTCGGTGATCCGCGGCACCGGCGACATGCGCCTGCCCTCGATGACCTTGATTGGGGCGAGCGTCCTCCAGATCGCGCTCGGCGGCACGTTGGGGCTAGGCCTGTTCGGCGTGAAGCAATATGGCATGCCGGGCGTCGCGGCCGGCCAGTTGATCGCGTTCACCTGCGCCGCGATCTTCTTCCTCTGGTATCTTGCGTCCGGCCGCAGCCGGCTGCCGCTGAACTTTCGCGCCTTCCATTTCGAGCGCGCAATGTTCCTGGACATCCTCAAAGTCGGTGCGGTGGCCTGCCTGTCGCCGTTGCAGACCGTGCTCACCATCCTGATCTTCACCAAGATCCTGGCGACGTTCGGCACCGAGATGTTGGCCGGTTACGGTATCGGCTCGCGGTTGGAATTCCTGCTGATCCCGATCACCTTCGCCTTCGGCATCGCCTCGGTGCCGATGGTCGGCATGGCGATGGGCGCGGGACAAGTGAAGCGCGCAAGGCGCGTGGCCTGGACCGCCGCTGCGGCTTCCGGATTGACGGTCGGTCTGATCGGGCTCGCTGTCGCGCTCGCTCCATCGCTGTGGGTCGCACTGTTCACGCGGGATCCCGGCGTCACCGCCGCCGCGCACAGCTATTTCCACTGGGCCGGCCCGACCTTCGTATTCTTCGGCATCGGCGTGTCGCTCTACTTCTCCTCGCAAGGCGCCGCGCGCGTCGGCGGCCCCGTGCTCGCTTCCACCGCGCGGCTTCTGATCGTGGCCATCGGCGGCGTCGTCCTGATGACGGCGCAGGCGCCGGCCTGGACCTTGTTCGCGCTGGTCGGCGGCGCCATGGCGGTGTTCGGCCTGTCCACCGCGGCGTCGGTCGCCTTCGCGCGCTGGGACAAATGATCGCAGGTCGATATGCAGGCCAAGGACGCAGGAATGTGATTCCTGCCGGCGTTGCACTATCCCGCCGGGCTGCTATGGAGGCGCTCCATTTTTCGA
Source organism: Bradyrhizobium sp. SZCCT0148 (assembly GCF_018129985.1). Lineage (GTDB taxonomy): Bacteria > Pseudomonadota > Alphaproteobacteria > Rhizobiales > Xanthobacteraceae > Bradyrhizobium > Bradyrhizobium japonicum_H. The sequence continues at coordinate 377,461 of NZ_JAFCKT010000003.1, read as the reverse complement.
GGCCCTCTCCCATGACGTCCAGATTCGCCGCTCTCATCGTCCTTCTCGCTGCGCTGACAGGCGCACCGGCCGCGCATGCGCAGAGCGCCGATGGGACATGGCTGACCCAGGCAGGCGATGCGCGCGTCAAGATCAGCAGATGTGGCGGCGGCATCTGCGGCGTCGTCGCCTGGCTGCGCGAGCCCTACGATACCGCGACCGGCCAGCCCGCCACCGACAGCAAGAATCCCAACCGTGAGCTCGCCCGGCGCCCGATGATCGGCTTGCCGCTGTTCAGCGGCATGCAGCCGTCCGGTCCGAACAAATGGTCCGGCCAGATCTACAATGCCGACGACGGCAGCACCTATGCCAGCAGCATCTCCGTAACCGGAGCGGATTCGCTGCGGGTCGAAGGCTGCGTCGGCGCGCTCTGCGGCGGCGAGACCTGGACGCGGGCCGGGCGCTAAGCGCCCTCGTGTCCCGCACGCGATGCAGCGCACAGCGCTGCTTCGCGGAGCCGGCACCAGAAAGCAGCTCAGTTCGAAATGGAAAGATGGGCCTCGGCTCAGCAGCACATCACTGCGTGCCGCGCGGCATCCGGGGCACGAGGAGCAGTTACACCGTCATCGCCTTCAGGGCTGTCGCGGCCGAGGCGTAGCCCCCGCGTGCACCGTCGATGAAATGGACATGATCGCTGCGCAGCGCCGACGGCGTGAAGCAGGTCATCATGGCGGCGTCCTGCTGATGGAGGCCGTAGCGCACGATGCCCTCGCGCGCGGCCGCCGCCAGACGGTCGCTCAGCGCGCGTTCGAGCTGCTGCGTGCAGTCGAGGATCATGCGCAGCCCATCGTCATATTTCCTGAAGTCTGAATTCTCGACCACCTGCCGCCTGTAGGCCTTCGGCACGAAGCCGCCCACGTTGAGATCGAAGCGCATGATGAGATAAACGAACAAGGTGTAGGCCAGCACGCTGGCACGGCGCGCGAAGAGCGGACCGCCGCGTTTGGTGCGGGCCTCGTAATCCAGCCCCTGCGGCGGCCATTTCAGCGGCGGTCCCTGTGACGGCACCGGGCGCGCACCGTCCGGGCTGCGATCGACGAGGTGGATGATGTCCTCAATCACCTTGCGGAAGGCATGCGGATCGGCGCCGCGCGCCGGCATCACCAGAACCGACAGGATCAGCCCACGCGAGGCCGGCATCACTTCGAAGCGGCAGGACAGACCGGAAAGGTCGGGCTGCGTGCCCGCCGGGGCTTCCGGCACGGCAAACTCGCCGCGTTTCATCGCGGCATCGGCGAAGGCGAGCCCGCCGCCCGAAAACATCGCATAGGACAAATTGGCCGACGGGCCGAAGCGCGCAACGCGCACGTCGAAGCCCTGCGCGCGGATGGCGCCGACCGGCACCAGCGCGACGCGCATCGTCAGATCGAGATCTTCCCGCACCCATATCGCGGTGGCCGCCAGCGCCTCCCGGGCAGATTCGAGATCGCCTGGCGCAACTGCGAAGCTGGCGCCGTCGCCGCCGAACACGAAGGGGAATTCGCGGCCCTCCAACGCGTTTGTCACCGCCGCAATCACGGCGGCGCCGGCCATGTTCACCGCCTTGTAGCGCTGCGCCGCGATCGCCTTGGTGGAATCGACGATGTCGGCAACGCCGACGCTCCAGTCATCCGGCAGCGGCGCATAGAGCGCAGGGTCCATCAGGCTGGTGAAGCCGCGGAAGACCGGAATGCCGCCATAGAAGGATTCGCCTGAGCTCATCGGGAATGCCGTATGGTTGGAATGTGAAACAAATACGTAGCGGGATCGATCCGGGTTCGCCGGCCCCGGCTCCTCCTTGCAATCATTGGCCGAAACGGGCCGGGACAACAAGATATGGCCGCGACAGGATGCGGCCGCGTTGCAATGCCGCAGCGTGTCATTGATCGGCATCAAGCAACCGGCCGGGAAGAGCGGCTATCGTCCCCAATTCCAAGGGTTGCATGGGGTGATCGAAGTGTCCGACTTCGACAGCAAGAACTCCGCCTCTCCGGTCCGCCGCCGCACGGGCATCGAGCCGATCAGCGCGGTGAAGATGCCCGAAAGATTGACGGCAGCCGTCGATGCCTGGGCTGAATCACATCAGCTGACCCGGTCGGATGCGATCTGCAAGCTGATCGAGCTGGGCCTGAAGACGGCGCCCCCGGCCCTCTCCTTGGTGCACCCGATCGCATCGGACGCGACCAGGATCGAAGAAATCGCCGTCCACGAGATCGAGGCGCTGCTCGATCCGGCATTGCCGGCCGACGAACGCGAGCGCCGCATCCGCCGCCTTACCGAAGGGCCGCCGGAATTTTCGCACGAGCGGATCGACTTGCCGAAAGACCCGAAGCACCGGACGTGAGATAGCTAATGCAGCCTCTCGTCCTGGCACTTTCGCAAGACTTCGACAGACGCATCGTGGCAGCCGACCAGGCGCACGAATTGCTGCGGATACATCTCGTGGCCGTGACCACCGGAATTCTGATGCGTCATCGGCGGGCAACGGACATCGTGCGGCTTGCCGCGCGGTTGCTCCGTCCGGTCCTGACATGAAGCGGTTACGTTGGGCATGGTCGTGCACTGCTCCCTGTCGATTAGGGCAGATCGATTGACGTAACCCAATCGATTGCGAGGCATCTTACGACCAAATCCGGCTGAATGTCATTGCGCCGGATCAATTCAATTATGGCTGCGGAGTTCCGCTCACGCCGTGTTTCCCGCATCGATGGTGAACACCGTCCCGGTGACGTTGCGACCGCCCTCTCCCAGGAGATAGTCCACCATGCGCGCGACGTCGTCCGTTTCGGGCAGGCGGCGCAGCGCGCTGCGGCCGGCGATGCGCTTGCGCGCCTCGTCGGACAGGTTATGCGTAAGCTCGGTGTCGATGAAGCCGGGCGCGATCGCGTTCACGGTGATGCCGAGCTTGCCGACCTCGCGCGCCAGCGAGCGGGTGAAGCCGGTGGCAGCCGCCTTGGTCGCGCCATAGACGGACAAGCCGTTGTAGCCGGTGGTCGCGATGATCGACGAGATGTTGATGATGCGGCCGACACCGTCGGCCATCATCTGCCGCGCGACGTATTTGGTGAGGATGATCGGCGACAGCACGTTGAGCTGCACCAGCGCCTCGATCTCGGAATTGTGCATGGTGGCAAGTAGGCCTTCGGTGCCGAGGCCGGCGTTGTTAACGAGGCCGTAGGTCGGGCCGAATTCATCGCGTACGCGTTTTGCAAACGCCGGAATGGCGTCGATCACGGCAAGATCGCAAGCACGGAAATGCAGGCGCCCGGCCGACTCGGCAATCGCCGCCTTGAGCTCGTCGCTCTCGCGCCGCGCCGCCGCGATCACGTTGTAGCCGGCGCCGACCAGGCGTCTGCCGATCGCAAGACCGATGCCGCGGCTGCCGCCGGTGACGAGGACATTATGCATCGGTGCGCGCCAGTTTTCCGGCCGGAGTGACGTCGAGGGCCTCGACGAAGCGGATCACCGCCGGCACCTTGTGAGACGCGAGCTGCGCGCGGCACCGCTCCAGGATCTGGTCGCGGATCTCCTTCGCGCGGGCGGGATCGGTGCCCTCGGTAAGGATCACGTCGGCGACGACGATGCCGCCGGTGATCGGGCTCTTGCGCGATTTGGCCCGCGACATCCGCACGTCGGCATGGCGGTTGATGACCGCTTCGATTTCTTCGGGGTGGACCTTCAGCCCACCGATATTGATGATGCCGCCGCGGCGGCCCACGAAATAGTAGCGCTCGCCGCGCAGCTCAACGATATCCCCGCTGTCGACAAATCCGTCGTCATCGGTGAGCGCGGAGGCATTGCGGCCGACATAGGCATGCGCGGTACGCGTCGAACGGATACGGAGCGAACCGTCGACCACTTTCATCTCGACGCCGTTGCGATTGCCGAGATAGTCCGCCGGAAAACCTTCCAGCCCATCATTGACGGCGAAACCGACACCGGCTTCGGTCGAGGCATAGGCATGACCGACGGAGGAATTGGGGAACGCAGCCTTCAACCCGTCCAGCACCGCCTGGTCGGCGATCTCGCCGGAGAGGCGAACGTAAGCCGGGGCGAATTGCGCGGCCGAACCGCTCATCAAGAGCTTGCGCCAGTGCGAGGGGGTGCCGGAGATGTGCGAGACGCCGCGCGCCTTCAGCCGCGCGACGTGGTCGCTGAGCGCTTCGTGCGGGTCCGACAGCACCATCGAGCCGCCGGAGAGGACCGCGCGGAGGAAGATCTGCAGGCCGCCATAGCGGCGGATATCGTAAAAGGTCGCCCAGACCGGCGCAGGTCCCCGTGCGGGGCCTTCGGCAACGATCGCACCGGTCAGCGCCTCCAGCGTGTGGCCGACGATCTTCGGCACGCCCGAGGTGCCCGAAGTGAGCATCAGCCATTCCGTCGCGCGTTCGGTGCTGGCCGGCGTAGTGGCTTCGAGCGGCAATTGCGCGGTGACGACGAGCGGGACACCTGTGCCGGCCCAGCGATCGGGCTCATCGGTCACGACGGCGTCGATTCCGGCATCGGCGATCAATGCCGCCAGATGCGCCGGGTTGAGATCGGGTGGGCACAGCAGCAGACGACGGGCGATGCCGTCGAGCTCTATCATGGCAAGGCCCGACCGCAGCTGATCGGACAATTTGAGCAGCACGGAGCGGCCGCACAGCTCGCGCAGGCGGCCGCCCAGGACCGTCTGCGACAGGATATCGGTCAGCGACACGCAGACGTTTGCGTCCGACAGCGTCCGGCCGGTCAGCTGCGCGCCGAGATGGTCGCGAAGCGCAAAGATCTCACGCGGGGACATTTTCGTAGGCCCGCACGAAATCGCCCACGGTGGCGGGAAACGCTGCGTCCTCGGAAATGGTGAAGGGGTCGACGCCGGTCTCATCCTCGAGACGCGCAACCAGAATGGCGAAGGCGAGCGAGTCGAAACCCGTCTCGTGCAGCGACAGATCGTCGGAGAGTGCGGGAAGCGTGACGTGCTGCTCTTTGGCGATCTGCTGGATCGCTTCAATGACCTTAGACCTTACCGACATGGCTGGCTCGCTTTGTTATCATTGGTGTTGCGGCGGCTCTTGCTGGCCGCCTCCCCATGGGCGCTTGTTTACCCGAGAGAAGTAAATGTCTTCTTGGACAATTCAGGTAAAATTGGACCTATCTGCGGATTTTGGCAGGTTCACAGCCTGATCGTGCCGTCCACGATCCGCCCATGAGCCTGCGTATCGAGCGCCACATAGGCTCCGGACTTCGGGTCTGCCATGAACAGCGGATCGGAGATCGCGGCGGGATCGAAGCCTTCCCGTGCGAGATCGCCCTTCTTCTGCTTGAACGTCTCGGTCGCATCGATCTCGCTGGAGATGCGAATGAAGACCGGGCGCGCATAGGCCGGCAGGCGCTGCGCCAGATGCGCGGGCAATGCCTCGATGTCGAAGCCCTCATTGACGACGATCGCGCTCATGCCGGCGCGGCCATCCGCGCCGGGAATGCTGACGCCGTAGGTGGTGGCGTCGACCACACCGGTAAAGTCGCGCATCGCGTCGTTCACCTCCGAGGTCGCGACGTTCTCGCCCTTCCAGCGGAAGGTGTCACCGATCCGATCGACGAAATGGAAGAAGCCCTTGTCGTCGATCCGCATCAGGTCGCCGGTACGGAACCAGGCATCGCCTTTGGCGAAGACGTCCCGTAAAATCTTCTTCTCGGTCTCGCCGGTGTCAGTGTAGCCCTCGAAGCGGCCGCCGCCTTCATCGGCGGTGCCGATGCGGCCGATGGCCTCACCAGCCTCACCACGGGCGCAGGCGAGGCAAAACCCCTCCTCGTTGCGCAGCGGCACGCCACTGTCGGGGTCGAGCTTGACGAGATTGGCGGGAAAGCGATGCGCCAGCAACGGCGGGATGCGGCCGATCGCGCCCGGCTGTCCCTCGACGTTGAACAGCGAGAAATTGCCTTCGGTGGCCGCATAGAATTCGAGGATACGCGGAATGGCAAAGCGTGCCTGAAAGTCTTCCCATATGTCGCCGCGCAGGCCGTTGCCGCAGACGAGGCGGAGGCGATGTCGGTTCTCGTATTCCGAGGGTGCCGCCTTGAGCAGGTAACGGCAGAGCTCACCGATATATTGAAACAGCGTGCAGTCGTGCCGCACGATGTCTGACCAGAAGTGTGAGGCCGAAAATTTCTCCGCGATCACCACCGAGCCGCCGGCGGCGAGCATGCTGCACGGCGCGACAATGCCGCCGACCGAGTGGAACAGTGGCAGGCAATCGTAGAGCCGGTCTTGCGGGCTTGCGCCGGTGAGACCGGCGAACCAGAAGCCCCAATTGAGAATGCGGCGGTGGCTGATGCTGGCGGCCTTCGGCAGGCCTGTCGTGCCCGAGGTGTAGATCAGCAGGGCACGGTCGTCGATGGTGACCTCACCGCGCTCCTCCGGCGACATGGGAGCGTCGTCCAGCGCCGCAAGCGCAACGTCGATGGCGCGCTCGCTGCGGGCATCGCCGTGGGTCCAGATCTTGGCCTGCGCCTTCAGATGCGGCCTTGCACTTTCCAGCATCTCCGTCAGTTCATGCGCAACGATGATATGCGAGGGCTTTGCGACGTCGAGGCAATGCGCGAGCGACTGTCCCACCAGCTTGGTGTTCAGCAGCGCGGCCACGCCGCCGATCCGGCTGATACCGAGCCATGCCGCGACATAATCGGTGCCGTTCGGCATGATCAAGGCGACCGTATCACCCTTGGCGACGCCGGCCGAGCGCGCCCAGCGCGCGTAGCGATTGATGCGCTTCGACAGGCCTTCGTAGTCGAGACTTGTGCCGTCCGTGATCAGCGCGACGCGGTCGGGCTGGCGCTGCGCCCAATCGTCGATGACGTCGGCGAACAGACGTCCCGGCAGCGTCTCGATCCGCGCGGTGAGCTCGATGGCCTTGAGCCAGATCTTTGAAGCCGAAGGCGCACGCGCGGCTTTCGGGCGCTCGATGATACCGGTCGTCATACCGTTCAGGCCTTCGGGCTATCTGCTTTCTTCCCAACTTAGCCCGCGCGCCCTGCCCAGGTGTTAAGAGACAAGGTAAAACCCGGTTAGTATGCGATTAACTCTAGCGATCCTTTACCACGCCAATGGGATCGGCGTGCGCGGCTGCACGATTCTTGCGATAGCAAGGCGAGAATGGGATGCAGACCATGATCACCAGACGACATTTCCTACAGACCGCCGCCTGTGCCACAGCCGCGCTGGCCGCGCCGCGCGCTTTTGCCCTCGGCAACCCCTCCTATCCCTCGCACAGCGTGAAATGGGTGGTGCCTTATGCGCCGGGCGGCGCCACCGACGTGCTGTCGCGGCTGCTTTGCCAGCGCCTGTCCGAGCGGCTCGGACAGACCTTCGTGGTCGAGAACAAGCCGGGTGCCGGCAGCAATATCGGGACACAGGCCGTGATCACCTCGGCACCCGACGGCTACACGCTGCTGCTGACCTCGACCGCGAATGCGATCAACGCCTCGTTCGATCCGGCGCTGCCGTATGATTTTGCCAAGAGCATTGCGCCGGTCGCCGGCGTCGCTCGAATTCCGCTGGTGCTGGTCGTCAACAACGACCTGCCGGTCAAGACGGTCGCCGACTTCATCGCCTACGCCAAGGCCAATCCCGGCAAGATATCGATCGCCTCCTCGGGCATGGGCACCTCGCTGCACCTCTCGGGCGAATTGTTCAAGTCGATGGCCAGCGTGCAGTTCACTCACGTCCCCTATCGCGGCTCGGCACCGGGCCTGACTGACGTGATGAGCGGCCAAATCCAGGGCATGTTCGACAACGTCACCTCGTCTTTCGAATTGGTGCGCGCCGGCAAGTTGCGCGCGCTCGGCATCACCACGCGCGAGCGCTCCGGGATCCTGCCCGACGTGCCTCCTATCGCCGACACGCTGCCCGGCTATGAGACGAGCTCGTTCTACGGCGTTGGCGCCCCGCACGACACGCCGCGCGAGATCGTCGACCTGCTGAATCGCGAGATCGACGCCGCGCTGTCCGATCCAGCCATCAAGGCCCGCATCGCCGAACTCGGCGCCGTCCCGCTGCACGGCACCGCCAATGAGTTCGGCGGCATGCTGACCGACGAGACCGGCCGCTGGCGCAAGGTGGTGGAGCTATCGGGGATCAGAAAAGAATAGCGTCCCCGTAGCGCAGACCACGCGCGATGCACAGCCTCGCGCTGCCTCAATCCGCCGTGAATTCGAGATTGAACCGGATCGGATTGATCGGCTTCGTGACGAATCCGACCGTCTTGCCGTTCAAGCCGGCGAACGGGCCGGATGCGAACTTGACGATTCCCTTGCCCAGGGATTCGACCCCAACCGGCTTGCCGTCTTTCATCACGGCCTGGGCAGAGCCTTCGGTCAGCTGTGTCACGAGGCGGCCGCCGGGAATGCGGTGCACGCCGCTCCCGATCACCATCGTCGCCTTGGGGCCCTCCCACTCGACGACATTCGACGCGGAATAGACCGCGCCCTTCAGCAATCCCTCGACGCCGACGCAGACATAGTCCTGTGCCACCAGATTGTGGTCGGGACGGTCGCCAATCGGCTCCTGGGTGAAGAAGCCGGCAAGGCTGCATTCGTAGCGCGCGATCACGTCCGCGCGGGCCGGCTGGAAAGCGATCATGACAAGGGTCGAGGCAATGAGCGCCGTAAGGGTGCACCTGTTCATGGAAATCTCCTCGCGTCATGCGCCCGATCTGAAGGGCCGGCATGATGCCGGACTCCTGACGTCGGGCTGCGCGCCGAGAGTGCCCGGGAAGGCAGCTGCACGCGTTGACCTGGCTCAACCTTCGTGGCTGACGGGAAGCTCGACGGCTAGCGGCCGCGCGTCTTGGGGGAAGGGTACGATGCCGGCGCGTGCACCGGATAATACGGGTTGAGATCGCAGATTGCGGAACGGCCGGAGGCGGTGGCGCGGCACTGCGGTATCGAGGAGAAGGAGCAGTCGTACCACTCCCCGCCTCCCCCATTCGCACCTGAGTAAACGTGCATGCAGACGGGGTATCGCGGATCGAAGGTCTGCGCCTGCGAGGACGCGGACGTGAGCAGCGTGCCGGCGATCATGATCAGGCCGAACGAGAAGCGCATGAACTGTGTTCCGATATCCTGCATCGCGGACGTCAATACTGTTTCTTGTGACGCCGGCGTGGCTGCTGCGGCGGCTGGTCGAAGCGGTAGTAGGGGTTGACGTCGCAACTGGCCGAGCGGCCCGACGCCGTCGCACGGCACTGCGGCAGCGAGGTAAAGGAGCAGTCGAAATAGTCGCCGCCGCCACCGCCAAAACCACCGGGCGTGTAGACGTGCATGCACACGGGGTAGCGCGGATCGTAGGTCTGGGCACTGGCATCTGCCGCGACGAACAGTGCAGCCATCGCGGTGAGAGTCAGAATCGGCAAACGCATGGACTTCATCCTCGAATCGACGGCCCGGCTGATGCCGACGACCTGCTATGGCATAACACGAGGCCGGCCGCGACCGTTCCTGGGACAGATGACGGCAAGGTGAGTGTCGGGACTGCGGCGCTAGGCGCCGAGCCCCTGCAACACCAGCCGGTTCAGCCTCGCCGCAAACGCGGCCGGATCCTCCGGCAGTTCACCGTCCAGGATCTGCGCCTGCTCGAGCAGGAGCAGGCTGAGATCGTCGACCGCCTTCGAGCCGGCTTGCGCCTTGGTGATCGCACCCACCATCGGGTGGCGCAGATTGATCTCGAGGATCGGCTTGGTCTTCATGCCGCGGTTCTGCTGCGACAGGATGCGCTCGAGTTCGCGGCTCGGGCCCTGGCTGTCGGCGACGAGGCAGGAGGCCGAGCTGGTGAGGCGCGTCGAGGCCTTGACGTCGCTGACGCGCTCGCCAAGCGCGGCCTTGATCACGGCGATGGTCGCCGCTTCGTCGGCCTCCGGCTCGTCCTTCTTTGCCTCGTCGGTGTTGTCGACGCGCGGAATCAGGTCGAGATTGAGATCGCCCTGGCTCAGCGACTTCAGCGGCTTGCCGTCGAACTCCGACGGCATCGACGTCCAGAACGCATCGACCGGATCGGACAGCAGCAGCACCTCGATGCCGCGCGCGGTCGCGGCCTCCAGCCGCGGATTGGATTTCAGCCGCTCGATGCTGTCGCCGACGAGATAATAGATCTCGGTCTGGTTCGGCTTGAAATCGGCGATGACCTGCTTCAGCGACCGCTTCTCGCCTGCCGTCGTTGTGAAGCGCGACAGTGCCAGCAGCTTTTCGCGGCGCTCGAAATCCTCATAGATGCCTTCCTTGAGCACCGCGCCGAAAGCGTCCCAGATCTTCGCAAAGTTCTCCGGGTCCTTGTCGGCGAGGCTTTCGAGCTCGGACACCACGCGGGTCGCCACGGCTTTGCGGATCTGCGCCAGTTGCGGATTGTTCTGCAACATCTCGCGGGAGATGTTGAGCGGGAGATCCTCGCTGTCGACGACGCCGCGGATGAAGCGCAGATATCCCGGGAGCAGGTCGGCATCGTCGGTGATGAAGACGCGGCGGACGTAGAGCTTCACTCGGCCCTTGCGGTTCGGCTCGAACAGGTCGAACGGCTTCGTCGAGGGCGCGAACAGCAACACGGCGTAGGAATAGCGGCCCTCGGCGCGGTAATGCAGTGTCATCGCGGGATCGTCGAAGGCGGTCGCGATCTGCTGATAGGCCTTCTTGTAGTCGTCCGCCGTCAGCTCGGATTTCGAGCGCTGCCACAGCGCGCTCGCCGAGTTGATCTGGCGCGGCTCGCCCTCTTCCGGCACCAGCTCGATCGGGAACAGGATGTTGTCGGAATAAGCCCCGATGATGCGCTCGATCTCGAAGCCCTCGAGATATTTCTTCGCATCGTCCTTCAGGTGCAGGACGATCTCGGTGCCGCGCGTCAAGCGCGCCGCCTCCCCGTCGCTCGCACGTGCGATCTCGAAGCCGGAGCCGCCGGAGGACGTCCAGGTCCAAACGTCGCTCTCGCCGGCGCGGCGGCTGACCACGACGATCTTCTCTGCAACCATGAAGGCGGAATAGAAGCCTACGCCGAACTGGCCGATCAGACCGAGGCCGTCCTTGGCCTCCTTCAGCTTGGACACGAACGCTTTCGTCCCGGAGCGGGCGATGGTGCCGAGATGGTCGATCAGCTCCTGCCGCTCCATGCCGATGCCGTTGTCGGCGATCGTGAGCGTTGCGGCCGTCTTGTTCGGAATGATGCGGATCTTGAGCGCGTCGCCCTCGCCGAGCAGGGAGGGATTTGCAATCGCTTCATAGCGCAGCTTGTCGCAGGCGTCCGAAGCGTTGGAGACGAGCTCGCGCAGGAAGATGTCCGTCTCCGAATAGACGGAGTGCACCATGAGGTGCAGGAGCTCGGAAACCTCGGCCTGGAAGGGCTGCGTATGCACAGCCGTATCTGACGTCGTCATGCGTTTACCCGGTCAAGAATGAGGAGGAACCCGGGATATAACGCGATCGGAGTTGGGATCAAGAGGACGTGAACGCTCGCCCTGTCCGCGGACGGGCGGATTGCCAATCGGGACGATGCGGATCAGGTCACGCAACGGCCGGGCTGGAGCAATTTGGCGACCTCGGTGAGGGAGCTGACCATCGGCTCGCAAGCGATCGTCGGCCTGTTTCGGCCCTGCTTCTGCAGCGTGAGCGGCTGCTTGGCGCTGCCGGTCTCGATGACTGCGGGAACCCGGAGAAGCACCGACGTTGCGGGAAGGTCGTTCAGCCGCATGGAAACCGTGCGGGTGGGAACTCCCTGCTTGATGTCGGCGAGCCGGTCGGACTTGCCGGAGCGGTTGATGTTGTGGCCGGGCTGATCGGCCTTGTCGGTCACCTTCTGCCAACGATCGGCCAAATCATGGCCGGAGGCCAACTGCGCAGCTCCGAGCGCGAATGTAATCGCGGCGGCACCGAAAAATGCTTTGTAAATCTGTGACATGGATGCCGGTCCCTCGCCCCATGGCGATCGCGGGAACAACGCATGCAGCGGACCACAAGTTCTCAGCCGTTAAGATCACTTAACCGTGTGCGAAAAATCGCGCTGGCTGGAAAAATTTCACATCCGCCTGGAACGACTCCGGCGCCCGCGAGTCGTCTCAACAGCCGGCTATTCCCCCCTGCCCCATAAGCCGGCGACGTAGGGCGCGACTGTGGTGATGCCAGTCGCGCCTTACTTTTGTCTGGGGTTCACTTCCCCGCCAGCCACTCCCGCCCTTCGCCGTAGAGTTTCTCGACCTCAGGACCGATCAGGCCCGGCATGTCGCGCTTGACCTTGTAGCCGATCAGCTCCTGCATGTAGGCGAGATGGCGATAGCCTTCAGGCAGCGCGGCGAGCGCTTTCGGGTCGAGGCGGAGCTGTGCTGCGGGATCGACCGGGTCGATCCGGTCCTTCTCGTAGATCGGCTGGCGGCGGACGATGCCCCACCGCCCAATACCTGATTGGTCCTGCCGCTTTTCCAGGAAATCGTAGAAGCGGCCGGTACAGACGACATCGCAAACCACGTCGTGCACTGGGGCGCGCTGCGAAATCGTCATCTTGGTCTGGGCGATGGCCCGCGCGCCTGCGAGATCGATGCTCGTGCCGCCGAGGAAATGCAGGATACGAACACCCTTGGCAAACCCCTCCTGGCTAACGCGCATGAAATCCCGCGCGGGCCCCTGAAACCAGGTGGCGGACATCCAGCCCTCGTCGTGCCAGACCGTCGCAAACCGCTCCCAATCACCGGCATCGCGCCAGACCGCCCAGTTCTCGACGAGATCGCGGATGGCGAGGCGGTCGAGCAACTGCTGGTCCATGGGCACATCCCTTCTCCGGCGAGGATCTGCAGGAGGTATGAGCGGCGAATCCGGCAGGCGTCAAGCACGGCGGGCGGTCACGAAAAATCCGGCGCGCCTTGCAGCACGCCGGATTGGATCGTTTCGCCAAACAGGCTGGCGCTATCAGGCCGCCGGTGCCTTCGGCGCGCGGTTGCGGGAATTGCGCTGGAAGAACAACGCCTGGCTCGCCACCGCCGAAACCATCGCGGGCTGGAACGGCTTCGAGATCAGGAACGCCGGCTCGGGGCGTTCGCCGGTGAGGAAGCGCTCGGGATACGCCGTGATGAACACCACGGGCACCTCGAAGGTGCGCAGCAGCTCGTTGACGGCATCCAGGCCCGACGAGCCGTCGGCGAGCTGGATGTCGGCCAGGATCAGGCCGGGCCGCTTGTTCTTGGCCAACGCCACCGCATCGGCATGGGTGCGGGCGACGCCGACGACATTGTGGCCGAGATTCTTCACCAAGCTCTCGAGGTCCATGGCGATGAAGGTCTCGTCCTCGATGATCAGCACGTCGGTGGCAATCTCGGCAGCCATCTCGCGTCCGGCCGCATCCGCAAGCCGCCGGGTCTCGGCGACGTCAGTGCCGAGGATATAGCCGACCTCCTCTTCCGAAAATCCTTCCAGCGAGAGCAGCAGGAATGCCTGCCGCGGCAGCGGCGTGATGTTCGACAGCCGCCGCTCCGGCGGCATCGGCAAGGTCGCTACCTCGGTATCGTCGTTGACGGAGACCGAATTCCAGATCTGGGTGAACAGCCGGAAGAGGCCGGCGCGCGGGCCGTGGCTCTCGTCGAGCACCGCCGGATCCCCCAACATGGCTTCCAACATGGCTGCGACATAAGCGTCACCGGAGGTCTGGCTGCCCGTCAGGGCGCGTGCGTACCGGCGCAACAACGGCAAGTGTTCAGCAACAAGCTGTGAACGGGACATCCCCACTCCATTATTCATATTCGGACCTACCTTGACGTCCAGGCATCGGAGGGGGGCCCGGGTTCCCCTGCTGGGCTGTTTACGCCTCAGGCCAAGAAAAGTTCCGCTTCAGCGGGAACTATTTATCGAACCTGGAATTGAGCCTATCCAGGGAACGGCTCCCGGTTGAGAAAACTTCTCGATTTTACAGTCACTTAACTCGGGGAAACGTGGAACAGGTCATGAAAGATCTCAAGTCTCAAGCCAGCAGAAGCACGACCCCCGGCAAGGGAGGCCTCACTCCGGAGATACAATCCCGGATAGGGCATCAGTTGCGCGCTATGTACGACGATGTCGTACGACAGGGGGTTCCGGACCGGTTCGCCGAACTGATCAAGAAGCTTGATGCGCCAGGGGCCACCCCCCAACTGGGCGAAGAGGGCGGATCCAACGACAACACCAATGGGAGGGATTAATGCCTCTCACGGATTCCCTGCGTAACGACATCCTCGCGAGCGTACCGAGCCTGCGCGCGTTCGCCATTTCGCTCAGCGGTAATGCGGACCGCGCCGATGACTTGGTCCAGGAGACGCTTCTGCGCGCCCTCGCCAACATCGACTCGTTCCAGCCCGGCTCCAATCTGCCGGCGTGGCTTTTCACGATCCTGCGCAACCTGTTCCGCTCCGATTATCGCAAGCGGCGGCGCGAGGTCGAGGATGCCGAAGGCAACTACGCCAAGACGCTGAAGACACAGCCATCGCAGAACGCGCATCTCGAATTCGAGGAGTTCCGCACGGCGCTCGAGAAACTTCCGCAGGACCAGCGTGAAGCGCTGATCCTGGTCGGGGCCTCCGGCTTCTCCTACGAAGATGCGGCCTCGATCTGCGGCTGTGCGGTCGGAACGATCAAGAGCCGCGTCAACCGCGCGCGCTCGAAGCTCGCCGCCCTGCTCTATGTCGACGGCGCCGAGGACTTCGGGCCCGACGAGACCATTCGCGCCGTGATCGGTGGCAGCGGCGGCTAGCGGCCGGCCTCAATCGATCCGACTCCGATGTAAAGGCGGCCGTTATCGCGGCCGCCTTTATGCGTCTCGATCACTTGTCGACGAAGGTTACCGTTTCAGCCACGCTCGCACGCGAGGTGCGGTAGCTGTTGATCTTGTGCGCATTGTCCGCGTAGCCGAACGAGATGCCGCACACGATGCGGCGATCGTCAGGCAGATTGAAGTGCCGACGGATCAGGCCGGAATGCCGCGCGAGCGCCGCCTGCGGAATCGTGCCGAGGCCGAGCGCCTGCGCAGCCAGCATGAAGTTGGAGACATAGGCGCCGCAGTCGATCGCACCATAGATCCCGAGCGGCTCGTTGGTGTGAATGACGGCGACATGCGGCGCGCCGAAGAAATTGTAGTTCTCCAGAGCCTGTTTGGCGTACGCCATCTTGTCGCCGCGGGCGATGCCGAGCGTGTTGTAGAGCTGAAAGCCGCTTTCGCGGCGGCGATCGAGATAGACGCCGACATATTCGCGCGGCGGGGTGAAGTCGTAATCGTCACCGAGACCGCCCGAGGCTTCCTTGTAGATCGCCTGGCGAAAGCGCTCCTTGGCCTCGCCGCTGGCGATGATCACCTGCCAGGGCTGGCTGTTGCACCAGGACGCCGTGCGCTGTGCGGTCGTCAGCACATGCTCAATGGTCGCGCGGTCGACCTCTTTGGGCAGGAAGGCGCGGACGGAGTAACGCTCGTTGAGCAGCTCTTCGAGCACGCCGATGCGGTCGTTCTGATTGACGGTAGCGTCCATGGTTCAGCTCGCGCTCTTCTCGTAGGGTGGGCAAAGGCGCATTGCGCCGTGCCCACGGACAGACTTACTCCAGCGCATCTGCATAAAGTGGGCACGCTTCGCTTTGCCCACCCTACGAGATACAGCGGGAGGTGATATCACCGCCCCTTGGTCGGGATCTTGTTGTACGGCACGTCCTTGTCCACTCGGATGTCGCCTGGCAGGCCCAGCACACGCTCGGCGATGATGTTGCGCAGGATCTCGTCGGTGCCGCCGGCGATGCGCATCGAGGGCGACGACAGCAGCATCTGCTGGAACTGGCCCTGCACCGTCTCCTCGTCGTTGCCGGTGAGAACACCGGCCGCGCCCTGCAGGTCCATGGCGTAGGTCGCGATGTCCTGCAGCATCATGCCCGACACCAGCTTGCCGATCGAATTCTCCGGGCCCGGCCGCTCGCCTTTCGACAGCGCCGAGATGGTGCGATAGCTGGTGAATTTCAGCCCGTTCGACTTCGCCGCCCAGCTCGCGAGTTTCGAACGCACCGCAGGATCGTCGATGGCGAGACCGTCCTCCAGCATCAGATTGGAGCAGAACTCGAACATCTCGGGCACGCCGGTCGCAAGGCGCGAGCCGATCGACATGCGCTCGTTCATCAGCGTGGTCAACGACACGCTCCAGCCCTCGCCGACGGCCCCGAGCCGCTGGCTGTCGGGAATCACGACGTCGGTGAAATAGACCTCGTTGAACTCCTGCATGCCATTGGCCTGCCTGATCGGTCGGACCTCGACGCCGGGGCTTTTCATGTCCAGGAAGAACATGGTGAGGCCCTTGTGCTTGGGCACGTTCGGATCGGTGCGCGCGATGAGCAGGCCGTAATCGGAATAATGCGCGCCCGAGGTCCAGATCTTCTGGCCGTTGACAACCCAGTTGTCGTCCTTCTTCTCCGCGCGCGTGCGTAGGCCTGCGACGTCGGAGCCGGCGGACGGCTCGGAGAACAGCTGGCACCAGATCTCCTCGCCCGAAGCGAGCTTCGGCAAATAGCGGCGCTTGGCATCCTCGCTGCCGAACGCCATCACGGTCGGACCGCACATGCCCTCGCCGATCTGGAACGGCTGCGTCAGCTTGCCGTAGACGCCCTCTTCCTGCTGCCAGATCACCTTCTCGATCGGCGTCGCACCACGGCCGCCATACTCCTTCGGCCAGTGCAGGCAGGCCCAATTGCCTTCGAACTTCTTCTTCTGCCAGGCCTTGCCGACCTCGACGATGTCGTGGCTCGCAAGCCGGATGCGGCCAAGCGAGGATTTCGACAGCTCGGCATGCAATTGCCTCGGCGCATTCGCATCGATCCATTGTCGCGCGGTCTGACGGAATGCGGCTTCCTGCGGGGTGTCGTCGAAATTCATCTTCGAACTCTCCTCTCTCGTGCCACCCCGGACGCGGCGCAGCGCGAAGCGGTGCGATGCAGAGCCGGGGCCCATCGTAGCTTTCTGGGTCCCGGCTCTGCGAAGCGGCATGAGATGCCGCATCGCGTCCGGGACACGGACTCATCTTCCCTTGGTGGGGATCTTGTTGAACGGCACGTCCTTGTCGACACGGATGTCACCCGGCAGGCCCAGCACCCGCTCGGCGATGATGTTGCGCATGATCTCGTCGGTGCCGCCTTCGACGCGCGTGCCAGGCGCACGCAGCAGCATCGCCTGGAAACGGCCGGCAAGCTCGCCGTCCTCGCCGCTGACGACACCGCTCGCGCCCTGCAAATCCAGCGCGTAGGTCGCGACGTCCTGGATCATCGAGCCCGCCACCAGCTTGCCGATGGAATTTTCCGGGCCCGGCCGCTCGCCCTTCGACAGCGCCGAGATTGCGCGCATGCTGGTGTATTGCAGCCCGCTCGCCTTCACCGCCCAGTTCGCCAGCTTCGAGCGCACAGCGCGATCCTCGATCGCCGGGCCGTCGTCGAGCATCAGGCTTGAGCAGTATTCGAACAGCTCGGGGAAGCCGGTCGAGACGGCCGCCCCGATCGCGCTGCGTTCGTTCATCAGCGTGGTCAGCGAGACATTCCAGCCATCACCGACCTCGCCGAGGCGCTGGTGATCGGGAATCCTGACATTGGTGAAATAGACCTCGTTGAAGTCGGAGGCCCCGCTCGCCTGCTTGATCGGCCGCACCTCGACGCCGGGGCTCTTCATATCCAGGAAGAACATGGTGAGGCCCTTGTGCTTGGGCACGGTCGGATCGGTGCGGGTCAGCAAGATGCCGTAGTCGGAATAATGCGCGCCCGAAGTCCAGATCTTCTGGCCGTTGACGACCCAGTCGTCGCCGTCCTTCTCCGCGCGGGTGCGAAGCCCCGCGACGTCGGAGCCGCCGGCCGGCTCGGAAAACAGCTGGCACCAGACCTTTTCGCCGGAGGCGAGCGGCGGCAGGTAGGTGCGCTTATGCTCCTCGCGCGCGAACGCCATCATGGTCGGCCCGCACATGCCGTGGCCGATGATGAACATGCGCGACAACTGGGCGAACGGCCCCTCTTCCTGCGACCAGATCACGCGCTCGATCGGTGACGATCCGCGACCGCCATATTCCTTGGGCCAGTGCAGGCAGGCCCAGCCGGCGTCGGCCTTCTTCTTTTGCCAGGCTTTCGCCACTTCCAGGATATTGGCGTTCTTTAGCGCGGTGCGCCCGAGCGAGGATTTGCGCAGCTCGTCCTCATATTGCTTGGGCGCGTTGGCGCCGATCCAGGCGCGGGCGGTGGCGCGAAACTCGGCTTCGTGCGGCGTGTCGTCGAAGTTCATGCTCTTATCTCTCGGTTCGTTCCCCGGACGCTGCGCAGCACGAAATCATACGTTGCAGATCCGGGGTCCATTGCGACCCTCGGTCCCGGCTCTGCGACGCCTTGCGCCGCGTCCGGGACACGATCATCATTACGCCGCGTTCTTCTTCCGCATGCGGTTGATCAACTGGTCTTCCCAATAAGAGAGACTGCCGAGCCCGAGCGCCATCGCGTTGGCGCGGCGGTAGTACATGTGGCAGTCGAACTCCCACGTGAAGCCCATACCGCCGTGAACCTGGATGTTGTTCTTGGCGCAGTGCTGGAACGCCTGCGTCGCGCTGATGCGCGCGGCCGCCGCGGCTTCCGGCAATTCGGCTGCATTGGTCGAGAGCGCCCAGGCGCCGTAATAGCTGTTGGAGCGCGCCAGCGTTGCCGAAACATACATGTCGGCCAGCATGTGCTTGACCGCCTGGAACGAGCCGATCTGGCGGCCGAAGGCGATACGGTCCAGCGCATAGTCGCGGCCCATTTCCAGCGCACGGTCGGAGCCGCCGACCTGCTCGAACGAGCAAAGCACGGCGGCGCGATCGAGCACCTGGGTGAGGATGCTCCAGCCTTCGCCGGCAGCGCCGAGCGGCTCGGCCTTGCAATCGCTGAAGGTGATCTCGGCCTGTCCGCGGGTCGGATCAAGATTGGAGAGACTCTTCACTGCAACGCCGGCGCCCTTGAGATCGACCAGGAACAGCGAGATGTCGCCGTCGCGCCCGCTCGATCCCGTCCGCGCGGCGACCACCGCGAAATCCGCGATCGCACCATCGGGGACCGGCTTCTTGACGCCATTCAAGACGCCGTTCGCAGCCGTGAGCTTGACGTGCTTCGGCGCCGGATTGCCCTTGCCCTCGAACAGCGCCAGCGTGCCGATCGCCTCGCCCGAGGCAATCGCCGGCAGCCACTTCTTCTTCTGCGCGTCGCTGCCCGAGATCAGCAGCGCCTCGGCGGCAAGGTACACGGTCGAGGAGAACGGCACCGGCGCATTGGCCCGGCCCATCTCCTCTGCGATGACGCAGAGTTCGAGATGGCCGGCGCCGGCGCCACCGAACTCTTCGGGGATCGCGACCCCTAAGAAGCCCATCTCGGCGAGGCCCTTCCACAGTTCCTTGTCGTAGGGCGCCTTGCCGTCGAGCACCACGCGCACGGCCTTCGGGGAGCACTTTTCAGCGAGGAATTTGCGCGCCTGATCGCGGAGCTGCTTCTGGTCGTCAGAGAAGTCGAAGTTCATGGCGGACTACCTTCGTTTATTCGTTGTCATTCGTTGGCACCGTCATTCCGGGGCGCGCGTGGCCGGGGGTATGGATTCCGGGCCTGGCCCTTCGGGCCATCCCGGAATGACGGGGTTGAGCGAGTTGTGTACTCATTTCAGCACGATCACATCCTGATCCGGATTGTCGGCATAGAGCCGTTCGACCAGCGCCGCGCGGCGCTCGAGGCCCGCGCGCTGGTTGATGTAGCCCTTGTCGGTGAGTTCGTTACCGTCGATCGAGGGAGGCTCGGCCATCAGCATCGCGCGCGCGATAATGCGGCTGCTGGCGCCCTCGCAGTCTCGATTGTGCGCTTCCAGCCCGCGCCTGAAGCAGGCGATCACCTCGGGATGCTTGACCGCATCCTCGAAGCTCAGATCTGGATTGCCGACGAGCTGGCGGCAGGCGTGAAGGTTCGGCCAGGCCAGAAGGCCGATGAACGGGCGATCCTGCCCGGCGACCAGCGCATCATGCACGACAGGCGTCGCGGCTGCGATCGCATCGGTGCGGAGCGAGCCGACATGGACGAAAGTGCCGGTGGTGAGCTTGAAGTCCTCGACCACGCGGCCTGCGAAGATGATGCCCTTCACCGGATCGGCATCGTCGACGAAGATGCCGGCATCGCCGATGCAATAATAACCCTCGTCGTCGAACATCTTCTTCGTCAGCTCAGGCTGGCCGAAATAGCCGGGCGTGACGTTGACGCCGCGCAGCCGCAATTCGTATTTCGAACCGCACGGCACCATCTTCAACTCGACGCCGGGGAACGGCAGGCCGATCAGGCCGACGCGTTCGGTGTCCCAATAGGTACCGGTCGAGGTCGGCGCGGTCTCGGTCGAACCCCAGCCGGTATAGAACACGATGCGCTCGCCGGTGGTCTTCACGGCCAGGGCCTGCATGCGGTCGTAGAGATCGTCAGGCAGACGCGCGCCGCCATAGGCCATGATCGAGAGATTCTTGAAGAAGGAACGACAGAGCGCGTCGTCCTTCTCCATGGCGGCCGCGAGCGCCGCATAGCCGGCCGGCACGTTGGCGTAATAGGTCGGCGAGATCTCGCGCAGATTCCGCAACGTCTCCTCGAACTGGCCCGGCATCGGCCGGCCATCATCGATATAGAGCGTGCCGCCGTCGACCAGCACCGGATGGAAGGCCGCATTGCCGCCCATCGTATGGTTCCACGGCATCCAGTCCAGCATGGTCGTGGTCGGGCCGCTGGGATCGCGCGGACGAACCTGCATCATCATCGCCGCATTGGCGCACATCATCGCCTGCGTGTTGATGACGGCCTTGGGCATGCCGGTCGAGCCTGACGTGAACAGCAGCTTGCCGACGGTGTCGGGTGTGATCCTTGCGATGGAGGCTTCGACATCAGCGGTGACAGGCGTTGCGGCGAGATCGGCAAAGCTGACGCTGCTGATCCCCTCGCAGGGCCGCGCAACATGAATCACGGTGACGCCGGCGAGGTCGATCGCCTTCAGCGCCTTCTCGAAGGTCGGGCCGTCCTGCACCATCACCACGGCCGGCTTGATCAGGTCGAACAGGTACTTCAGCTTGACGTGATCGTGGCTCATCAAGGAATAGGCCGGCGAGACCGGCGCCGCGGGTGAGCGGGCCTGCATCGCGGCCTGCGTCATCAGCGCATGCTCGATGGAGTTGCCTGAGAGGATCGCAACGGGACGACCATCGAGCGCGAGATTGAGCAGGCCTTGCGTCAGCGCATCCACGGTGCGCTTGGCCTCGCCATAGGACACCTTGCGCCACTCGCGATTGGGACCGCCGCGCTGCGCCAGCCAGATACGCTCCGGCGCTTCCTTCGCCCATTTCGCCAGCGAGGCCGGAATGTGCGTCTCGTAAGCTTGCAGCGGGATGCGCGACTTCAGCACCACCGTGCCGTCGCTGCGGCGCTCGACGTCGATGTCGCGCGCCAGCCACTCCACTTTGCGAAAGGCGGGCTTCGTCATCACGGCCGCCGCGCTTCCACTCATTTTGCGTCTCCCGGAATTATCGTCCTTTGCGGATCGTTCTCGTTCAGCGCTTGATATAGACAGGCTTTCGCTTCTCAAGGAAGGCCCTGATGCCTTCCGAAAATTCCTCGGAGCGGCTGCACAGGACCTGGTTGCGATCCTCCAGGGCGATCACGGCTTCAAGCGATCCCGCGTCGACACTGATGTTGAGACATTCCTTTGACAGACGCAGGCCCACCGGCGAAGCCGTCATCATCGCGTCGACATAAGGTTCGGCCGCCGCATCGAGCTTGTCCTCCTCGACGACTTCCGAGACCAGCCCGACCGCCAGCGCGCGTTCGGCACCGATGAAGCGCCCGGTGAGGATCAGTTCCGATGCGACAGACACACCGACCAACCGCGGCAGGAAATAGCTGGTGCCGATGTCACAGCCGCCAAGCCCGAGCTTGATGAAGGCGCAATTCATCCGCGCCGATTTCGTCGCGATGCGGATGTCGGACGCCAGCGCCAGCGCAAAACCGCCGCCGGCGGCTGCGCCCTGCACGAGAGAGATGATCGGCTGCGGACAACGACGCATCAGCATCACGATGTCGGCGATGCGCCGCTGCGAATCGAGTGACTCCGTGACACCGGGCGGCTCCTGTTGCCCGGCCCGGCGAGCCATCGCCGCCTTGAGGTCGAGACCGGCACAAAAATTCTTGCCCGCGCCCTTCAGCACCACGACGCGCGTGTCGCGGTTGCGCTGCAGGCCCTGGAAATAGTCGTTAAGAGCGTCGATCAGCGCGGCGTCGAGCGCGTTGAGGCTGTCGGGACGATTGAGCGTCACACGGTCGACGCCGTCGTCATGTTCGATCAGCAGAGGTTGGGACATGGGCCTCTTCATCCGCGCGTGAGATGGCTGTTGATGCGCCCTCTCCCCTTGTGGGAGAGGGCATGCACACGCTTGCAACATACTCTCTTGGGTGAGGGGTCTGTCTCCGCGGATACGTACCCCTCATGCGGCGCGACGCGCCACCTTCTCCCACAGGGGGAGAAGGAAGAGCCTATCGCGGAGCCATGCGGATGGCGCCGTCGAGGCGGATGGTCTCGCCATTCAGCATCGCATTCTCGACGATGTGCACAGCGAGCGCGCCGTATTCCTTGGCATCGCCGAGACGCGAGGGATGCGGCACCTGCGCGCCCAGGCTCTTCCGAGCTTCCTCGTTTAGT
Source organism: Bradyrhizobium sp. SZCCT0148 (assembly GCF_018129985.1). Lineage (GTDB taxonomy): Bacteria > Pseudomonadota > Alphaproteobacteria > Rhizobiales > Xanthobacteraceae > Bradyrhizobium > Bradyrhizobium japonicum_H. Next base: position 354,732 of record NZ_JAFCKT010000003.1, on the reverse strand, counting down.
CCCATCAGCAGCGGCGTGAAGAACAGGCCGGGCGCAATGGTGTTGACGCGGATCTTCTGGCTGGCGAGGTCGCGCGCGGCCGGCAGGGTCAGGCCGACGACGCCGCCCTTCGACGCCGAATAGGCGATCTGGCCGATCTGGCCTTCGTAGGCCGCGACCGACGCCGTGTTGATGATGACGCCGCGTTCTTCACCGACCGGCTCGATCGTGACGAGGCGCTCGGCGAACAGCCGCAGGCAGTTGAACGTGCCGATCAGATTGACATTGATGATGCGCGCGAACTTTTCCAGGGGATAGACGCCGTCGCGGCCGACGATGCGCTGCGAGCCGCCGATGCCGGCGCAGTTCATCAGCACGCGGGCAACGCCATGCGCAGCTTCCGCCTTGGCGATCGCCGCCTTGATCTGCTCCTCGCTGGTGACGTCGGCATGCAGCGCGACGCCCTTCACTTCGGCGGCAACCTTCTCGGCATTGTCCTTGTTCTGGTCGATCACGCCGATCTTGGCGCCCTTGGCCGCCATGGCGCGGGCAGTCGCTTCGCCGAGGCCCGAACCGCCGCCGGTGATGAGAACGGCTACGTCTTTCAATTCCATCGCTTGTACCTTTCCTTGGGCGTTTCTTCTCTGGACTTCGATAGTGATGGCCGGATTATCCGGCCGCCGCGGGCTCCCCGGCTTGCGTGAGGATGCCGCCGCAGATCAGCGTTTCCATGTGCTTGATGTATTGCCGGCAGACATCGTCGGTGACCGGGCCGACGCCGGTCGCGCGAGACATCGCGTGCCGGCCAAAGAACAGGTGATCGCAGGCCCCGATCAGGGAGGTGTAGAACAGCACCGGATCGGTGGCCCGAAATTCGCCGCGGCTGACGCCATCGGCGAGCAGGCGACGATGAAAGTCGAGCAGCGGCGCAACGAAGAATTTCGAGACTTCGTCGGCGGAGCCGGCGCTGGTTTCATGCAGCAGATAGTGGATCAGCCGGTTCATGTACGGGAACCGGTGATAGGCCCGGATGATGCCGGCGATATGCAGCCTGAGCTTCGCCGTCGCCGTGATCGGCTGCGCCAGCAGATATTCGAGATTGGACATCTCGGTCGCCGCGTCCCGCGCGAGCAGCGCCAGCAGCAGGCCGTCCTTGTTGCCGAAATGATATTTGACCAGCGCAGCGTTGGCGCCCGACTTCTGCGCGATGTCGCTGAGCGAGATCTCGATCGAGGAGCGTTCGATCATCAACTCGCTCGCGGCCACGAGCAATTTCTCTGCCGTGGAATTCTTCCCGCTGGGGAGCCTGGTCGGTACGCTGGTGGCCACGGAGATCCCTGTTCTCGCCGCATGAACGGGCCGCAGATAAGCCGAAGCAGCGCCTCATCACAAGAGTTAATTGATCGATTGACTAAACGATCGCCCGTCCCTTAAATCCGTCCCCGACAACCAACCCAATCAAGAATTCAGGGAGAGACCGACATGGCCGAGGCTTATATCGTCGCCGCTGCGCGTACCGCCGGCGGGCGCAAGGGGGGCCGCCTCGCCGGCTGGCATCCGGCCGATCTCGCCGCCAAGGTGCTCGACGAGCTGGTCGACCGCACCAAGGTCGATCCCGCCCTGGTCGAGGACGTGATCATGGGCTGCGTCATGCAGGTCGGTGAGCAGTCCAACAATGTCGCGCGCAACGCCATCATGGCCTCGAAGCTGCCGGAGAGCGTGCCGGGCACCTCGATCGACCGCCAGTGCGGCTCCTCGCAGCAGGCGCTGCATTTTGCAGCGCAAGCCGTGATGTCCGGCACCATGGACGTCGTGATCGCCGCCGGCGTGGAATCGATGACGCGCGTGCCGATGGGCCTGTCCTCGCAGCTGCCGGCCAAGAACGGCTTCGGCAATTACAAGAGCCCGGGCATCGAGGCGCGATATCCCAATATCGTGTTCAGCCAGTTCACCGGCGCCGAGATGATGGCCGAGAAGTACGGCCTGTCGAAGGATGACCTCGACGAATATTCCTACAACAGCCATCAGCGCGCGATCGCGGCGACGCAGGCCGGCCACTTCAAGAAAGAGATCGTGCCGCTGGAGATCACCCGCGCCGACGGCAGCAAGGACACCCACCACATCGACGAGGGCATCCGCTTCGACGTCACGCTCGACGGAATCAAGGGCGTCAAGCTGATCGCGGAGAACGGCAAGCTCACCGCCGCCAGCGCCAGCCAGATCTGCGACGGCGCCTCCGGAGTGATGGTCGTCAACGAGCGCGGCCTCAAGCAGCTCGGCGTCAAGCCGCTGGCGCGCATCCATCACATGACCATGACCGGCGGCGACCCCGTCATCATGCTCGATGCGCCCCTGCACGCCACCAAGAAGGCACTGGAGAAGGCCGGCATGAAGGTCGATGACATCGACCTGTTCGAGGTCAACGAGGCCTTCGCCTCGGTGCCGACCGGCTGGCTGAAGACCACCGGCGCCGACCCGGCGCGCCTCAACGTCAATGGCGGTGCCATCGCGCTCGGCCATCCGCTCGGCGGATCCGGCACCAAGCTGATGACCACGCTGGTGCACGCCCTGCACCAGCGCGGCAAGCGCTATGGTCTTCAGACCATGTGCGAAGGCGGCGGCATGGCCAACGTCACGATCGTGGAGCGGCTGTAAGCCGTCTCGTGTCCCGGACGCGCTGCAGCGTGAAACGCTGCGGCGCAGAGCCGGGACCCATGCCTCACAATGGACCCCGGATATGCGGCGCAACGCTGCGGGCTGCGCCGCGTCCGGGGAACGTCACATCCATTTGCCGCTACATTGAAACATCGCCATGACCCACCCCGCCATCCACGCCCAGACCACGCCCGACAAGATCGCCTACCGGATGGCCGGCACCGGCAAGGCGATCACCTATCGCGAGCTCGACGAGCTTTCGAACCAAGGCGCGCAGCTGTTCCGCTCGCTCGGCCTCAAAGCCGGCGACCACATCGCCCTGCTGATGGAGAATCGCCTCGCCTTCATGGAGCTGTGCTGGGCCGCGCAGCGGAGCGGGCTCTATTACACCGCGATCAGCCGCTATCTGAAGCAGGACGAGATCGACTACATCATCGCCGATTGCGGCGCCAAAATCGTGATCACCACGCCGAAATGCGCCGATCAGATCAAGGATCTCGTCAAGGGCGCCGCCGGCGAGCCGCTGTTCTACATGATGGACGACCCGCTGCCCGGCTTCCGCTCCTACGACAAGGAAGCCGCCGCGCAGCCGACCACGCCGATCGCCGACGAGGTCGCCGGCTACGACATGCTGTATTCGTCGGGCACCACCGGACGCCCGAAGGGCATCAAGAAGGCCTTCGAGGGCAACAGGATCGACGCGCCGAACGCCTTCCTGCGCGTGCTCTGCGCCGACATGTGCGGCATGAACGCCGACAGCATCTATCTCTCGCCGGCACCGCTCTATCACGCGGCCCCTCTGCGCTTCAACATGATGGCAATCGTGCTCGGCGGCACCTCCATCATCATGGAGCACTTCGACGCTGAGGAATTCCTGAAGCTGGTCGAGAAGCACAAGGTGACGCAGTCGCAGCTGGTGCCAACCATGTTCGTGCGCATGCTGAAGCTGCCCGATGAGGTCCGCTCGAAGTACAATGTCTCCACGCTCAAGGGCGCGATCCACGCCGCAGCCCCCTGCCCGGTCGACGTCAAGGCGAAGATGATCGAGTGGTGGGGCCCGATCCTGATCGAGTATTATGCCGGCTCGGAAGGCAATGGCGTCACCGTCTGCAACTCGCAGCAATGGCTGGAGCATCGCGGCAGCGTCGGCCGCGCCGTGGTCGGCAAGATCAAGATTCTCGACGAGAACGACGAGGAACAACCCACCGGCGAGATCGGCACGGTTTATTTCGCCGGCGCCCCCGCGTTCACCTATCATAACGATCCCGAGAAGACGAAGAAGGCCTACAACGCCAAGGGCTGGTCGACGCTCGGCGACGTCGGCTACCTCGACAAGGACGGCTTCCTCTATCTCACCGACCGCAAGTCCTACATGATCATCTCCGGCGGCGTGAACATCTATCCGCAAGAGACCGAGGACGTGCTGATCACCCACCCCGACGTTGCCGATGTCGCCGTGTTCGGCGTGCCGAACGAGGAGATGGGCGAAGAGGTGAAGGCGGTGGTGCAGCCGCATGACATGGCTCGCGCCGGCAGGGCGCTTGAGGCCGATTTGATCGCCTTTTGCAAGACGCGGCTGTCGGCGATCAAGTGCCCGCGCTCGATCGATTTCGAGCCCGAGCTGCCGCGCACGCCCACAGGCAAGCTGGTGAAGCGGCATCTGCGGGACAGATATTGGCCCAAGACGGTGGCGAAGATTTAGAAGGTCTCGTGTCCCGGACGCGGTGCAGCGCGCAGCGTTGCACCGCGGAGCCGGGTCCCATCTCTCGGCAGTGGCCCCGGATCTGCAATGCGTCACGACGTGCCGCACCGCGTCCGGGGCACGAGAGCTTCGCCTCAATCAAACAAGCTCGGCGTGTGGTTCACCAGCGCGCCTTCGATCTCCAGCATTTTCAGCTTCGTCACCACGCCGCCATTGGCCGAGAAGCCGCCGGGCTTGTTGCCGGCCGCGAGCACGCGATGGCAGGGCACCACGATCGGGCACGGGTTGTGGCCGAGCGCCTGGCCGACGTCGCGCGACAGCTGGACGCCGCCGAGCTGCCTGGCGATGTCGCCATAGGTGACGGTCTTGCCGGGCGAAATCGCGCGGGCAATCGCGTAAACGCCACGGTTGAAGTCAGGCACGCCGTCGAGATCGAGCTCGATATCGGTGAGGTCGTCCGGCTCGCCCGCGAGCAGCTTGACGATGCGGTCGATCGCTTTCCGCACCGCGGCGGTCGGCTCGGCCTCGACGGCATCACCGTGGCGCTGGCTGATGCGGGTACGGATCTTCTGCTCCCCGCCCATCGGCAATTGCGTGCCGTTGATACCGCGCGGGCCCCAGGCGATGGCGCAGAGGCCGATCCTGGTATCGAACAGGGCGAAATGCTGGTCGGTCATGACCTGGTTCCTGAGGTTGCGTTGCCGTCGCATGCCCCCAATGTGATCCCGGGCCAAATCTAGGCTTGGAAATAGTTGCGATCCACCCGGTTTCCGGGGATCGTGCACAGGAGTCCGCCCGCCTCGCGAGTCCCGAATGCAAAGCCTCCACGTCAACGGTTACGACATGCCCTATCTCGACGTGGGCGAGGACAGCGGCCGGCCGCCGCTGGTCTGCGTGCACGGCTCGCTCAACGACTTCAGGGTCTGGGGCTGCGTGCTCGGCCCGCTGTCCCAGCGGCATCGGGTAATCGCCGTCAGCCTGCGGCACTTCTTTCCGGAGAAATGGGATGGTGTCGGCGACACCTATTCGATCGCCCAGCACGTCGACGACGTCATCGCCTTCATCGAGACGCTCGACCTCGGCCCGGTCGACCTGATGGGTCATTCCCGCGGCGGCCACATCTGCTTCCGCGTGGCGCAGCGGCGGCCGGATCTGCTGCGGCGGCTGGTGCTGGCTGAACCGGGCGGTGAACTCGATGCGAGCCTCGATCCCGACTATGCCGGCGGCCCCTCGCCATTGCTGGCGCGCTTCACGGCCTCGGCCGAGAAGATCGCGGCCGGCGATGTCGACGGCGGCCTCGCCGTCTTCGTCGACACGCTGGAAGGCGCCGGCACCTGGCCGCGGCTGCCGGCGCTGGTGAAGCAGAACCTGCGCGACAACGCCGCTACGCTGATCGGCCAGGTCCGCGACAATCGTCCGCCGTTCTCGAAGGCGGATGCGGAGGCGATCAGGATGCCGACGCTGTTCATCCTGGGCGCGCGGACCAAGGGCCTGCTGCCGAAGGTGCTGCATGCGCTTGCGGCGCATGTGCCCTACTCAAAGACGGCGACAATTCCGAACGCGACGCATCCGATGTTCGAGCAGGCGCCGCAGAAATACTCCGAAGTCGTCCTGGATTTTCTGGCGAGCTGATCATGCAGAGCTTTCGCGTCAACGGTTACGACATGGCCTATCTCGAAGTCGGACAGGGTCATCCGCTGGTCTGCGTGCACGGTACGCTCGGCGACTTCCGCACCTGGTATGCGGTGCTCGGGCCATTGTCGAAGAACCATCGCGTGATCTCGGTCAGCCTGCGGCATTTCTTTCCCGAGCATTGGGACGCCGTCGGCGACGATTACAAGATGGCGCAGCACGTCGCTGACACGATCGCCTTCATCGAGCAGGTCAAGCCCGGCCCCGTCGATTTGATGGGCCACTCGCGCGGCGGCCACATCGCATTTCGCGTGGCGCAGGCCCGGCCGGATCTGGTGCGGAAGTTGGTGCTGGCCGAGCCGGGCGGCGATCTCGACCCATCCCTGCCGGTGCCGGAAGGCACGCCCGCGCATCCGCCGCTGGCGGCGCGCACCGCGCGATCGGTCGAGATGATCCGCGCCGGCGATGTCGAGGCCGCGCTGCAGAATTTCTACGAGGGCATCGAGGGCGACGGCGCGTGGCGGCGCGTGCCCGCGGCGGCCAAGCAGCAACTGCGCGACAACGCGCTGACACTCCTCGGCCAGATCAACGAGCAGCGCCGGCCCTACACGCTAAGCGACGCGCAGGCGATCAAGACCCCGACGTTGCTGATCGGCGGCGGCGCGACCACCGGCAGCCTGTCGGTGATGTGGCGCGTGCTGGCCAAGCACATCACCGGCAGCAAGACGGCAGTGATTCCGAACGCCGGCCACTGGATGTTCGAGCAGGCCCCGCTGGAGTTCGGCGAGCAAGTGGACGTGTTTCTGGCGGAGTAGACCCTCCCGCCCGAACCCATTTTTCGCGAAAACAACCCCATGCACAGTAGACCAGGCCAATGAAATCAGTGACTTATCAGGTATAAGGTCGCGCAGTCTTGACGCCTTTCCCATCCTGCAATACCTTCGAATACGGAATTCCGTATTCCCTCGCAGGAGCACTTGGCGTGATCCCCCTCGACCCGCTCCCGAACCTGATCGATCAGGTCTATGCCCGTATCCTGGAGGCGATCTCTGACAGCACGCTTCAGCCCGGCCAGCGCATCCGGCAGAACGAGCTGGCCGACAAGCTCGGCGTCTCGCGCCAGCCTGTCTCGCATGCGCTGCACCTGCTCCACCGCCAGGGTCTGGTCGCCGAGAGCGGCAAGCGTGGCTTCGAGGTCACCCAACTCGATCCCGCGCGCATCCGCCAACTCTACGAGGTCCGGGGCGCGATCGACGCGCTGGCAGCCCGGCTCGCGGCTGAACGCGCACGATATGACGCGGCCGGCCGCGCGCGGCTGGAGGCGGCACTCGCCGCCGGACGCGGCATCGACCGCAACACGACCCTCGCAGAGCTGATCGTGCGCGACGTCGATTTTCACCGCGCGATCTATCAGCTCGCCGGCAATCCCGTGATTGAGGAAACCATAGCGCCGCAATGGCCGCACATGCGGCGCTCGATGGCGACGGTGCTGTCGGAGCTCGACTATCGCGGCAGCGCCTGGGCGGAGCATGCGACGATTGCCGGACACATTTTCGCGGGCGAGGTGAACGCCGCCGAAGCCGCAGCGCTGGCGCATGCACAGACGGCGGGACGGATGACAGAGGAGAGATTGAGGGCGACGGACGAGGCAGCGGCGTAACGGCCGCTTCCGTCATGCCCAGGCTTGTCCCGGGCATCCACGTTCTTCGAGCGTGGAGCGAAGACGTGGATGCCCGGGTCAAGCCCGGCCATGACGAGAGATAGAACAAACAAAATCAAGGAGGACGACCCATGAGACTGTCTCAGGAGCAATTGGAGTTCTTCCACCGCGAGGGCTGGCTGTTTTTGCCCGAGCTGTTCAGCCAGGAGGAGGTCGATTTCCTCGCGCGCGAGGCGGTCGGCATTTACGACGCCAACCGGCCCGAGGTCTGGCGCGAGAAGAGCGGCGCGCCGCGCACGGCATTTGCCGCGCATCTCTACAACGAGGCGTTCGGTCTCCTCGGGGCCCATCCGCGCATGATCGACCCCGTCGAGCAGCTGTTCGGCGAGCCGGTCTACATGCACCAGTTCAAGATCAACGCGAAATCGGCATTCACCGGGGACGTCTGGCAGTGGCACCAGGATTACGGCACCTGGAAGCGCGACGACGGCATGCCTGAGCCGCGCGCCATGAACATCGCCATCTTCCTCGACGAGGTGATGCCGATCAACGGCCCCCTGATGCTGGTGCCGCGCAGCCAAAACGCCGGCGATCTCGCAGCCTCGCACGACCTCGCCACCACCTCCTATCCGCTGTGGACGCTGGACGAGGCCACCGTGACGCGGCTCGTCGCGCAAGGCGGCATCGTGGCGCCGACCGGAAAGCCCGGCGGCATGCTGATGTTTCATGGCAATCTCGTGCACGGCTCGGCCGGCAACATCACGCCCTACCCGCGCAAGATCGTGTACCTGACCCTGAACGCGGTTTCGAACCACATCCGCAATCCCACGCGGCCGGACTACATCGCGCATCGCGACTTCACCCCGATCAAGACGGTGGACGACGACGCGCTGTTGCGTCTCGCACGTGCGCCACGACAGGCGGCGGAGTAGGCTGTCGTTCCGGGTCGCGCGTAGCGCGAGCTATGGTGCGCAATTGCGCACCTGAGAATCCATTCATCCACAGTCTCTGCGGTTCAATGGATTCCGGCTCGCGCTGCGCGTCGCCCCGGAATGCCGAACGTTGATAGTTCGCGTCACCCAACAGCCATTTGCACTCGGACATCCCCCATGAACCTCTACCGCCTTCTCCAGGCCCGCGCGTCCGCCGGCAAGCCTGTCCGTGTCGCGCTGATCGGCGCCGGCAAGTTCGGCTCGATGTTTCTGGCGCAGGTGCCGCACACGCCGGGGCTGGAGGTGCCCGTCATCGTCGACATCGACCGCGACCGCGCACGCGAGGCCTGCCGCACGGTCGGCTGGAGCGCCGAGCGGATCGCCGCCACCGTCTTCACCGATGATGGCGCGCGCGCCATTGCCGGCGGCGCGATGGACGTGGTGGTGGAAGCGACCGGCAATCCCGCCGTCGGGATCAAGCATGCGCGCGCCGCGATCGCCGCGGGCAAGCATATCGTGATGGTGAATGTCGAGGCCGACGTGTTGGCAGGTCCGCTGCTGGCGGAGGAAGCGCGCAAGGCGGGCGTGGTCTATTCACTCGCCTATGGCGACCAGCCGGCGCTGACCGCCGAGATGGTCGACTGGGCCCGCGCCACCGGCTTCCGCGTCGTCGCCGCCGGCAAGGGCACGAAATACCTGCCGGCCTATCACGACGTCACACCGGATGGCGTCTGGCAGCATTACGGCCTCACCGCGGGCGAGGCGCAATCGGCGGGCATGAATCCGCAGATGTTCAACTCCTTTCTCGACGGCACCAAATCGGCGATCGAGATGGCCGCGATCGCCAACGCCTGCGCCCTCGACGTGCCCGCGGACGGCTTGCTGTTTCCGCCCTGCGGCGTCGATGATCTGCCGCACATCATGCGGCCGCGCTCGCGCGGTGGCGTGCTGGAGCGGTCGGGCCTGGTCGAAGTCGTGTCCTCGCTCGAGCGCGACGGACGGCCGGTGTTTCGCGACCTGCGCTGGGGCGTCTATGTCGTGCTGGAGGCGCCGAACGACTATGCCGCCGACTGCTTCAGGCAATACGGCCTGAAGACCGACGCCAGCGGACGTTTCGCGGCCATGTACAAGCCCTACCATCTGATCGGGCTCGAGCTGAACATCTCGGTGCTGTCTGCCGCGCTGCGCGGCGAGCCGACCGGCCAGGCCAGCGGCTTCCGCGGCGACGTGGCGGCGGTCGCCAAGCGCAATCTGCGCGCAGGCGAGATGCTGGACGGCGAAGGCGGCTACACGGTGTGGGGCAAGCTGGTACCAGCGGCAGCGAGCCTGAAGGCCGGCGCATTGCCGATCGGCCTCGCACACCGCGTGAAGCTGAAACATGACGTCGCACACGGCACGGTGGTGCGCTGGAGTGACGTCGAGTTCGACGCCGGCAACGAGACGGTGAAGACGCGCAAAGCCATGGAGAGTGCGTTCGCAGCGCAGCATTGAGCGGCGATACCGCGAGCACAACCAAAGTGCGCTTGCTTTGCGATCCTCGTTTGGCCATCCTGCCCCCCGATCCGGAATACAGAATTTCGGGCGCCTATAACGTCGGCCGCCGGCGAAGACAAAGCGACGACAAGATCGCGATCCCTCGTCGAGGACTCGGCATCACAGGGAGGGAAATGCATGGAACGTCGTAAATTCCTGACGGCCGGCGGATTGGGCTTGGCCGCAAGTGCCGTTGCTGCACCGGCCATCGCACAATCGATGCCGGAGGTGAAATGGCGGTTGACGGCGAGCTGGCCAAAAGCGCTGGATACGCTCTACGGCGGCTGCGAATATTTCTGCAAACGCGTCGCCGAGATCACCGACAATCGCTTTCAGATCCAGCCCTTTGCCGCTGGCGAAATCGTGCCAGGCCTGCAGGTGCTCGACGCCGTTTCGAACGGCACCGTCGAGATGGGCAACACCGCGCTCTATTACTATTGGGGCAAGAACCCGGCATTCACGTTCGGCACCTCGCTGCCGTTCGGCCTCAACACGCGCCAGCACATATCCTGGCTGTTGTGGAACGGCGGCCAGGATCTGCTCAACGACCTGCTAAAGGAGCACAACGCGTTCGGCGTCCCGACAGGTTCGACCGGGGCGCAGATGGGCGGTTGGTTCCGCAAGGAGATCAAGACCGTCGATGATCTCAAGGGCCTGAAATTCCGCGTCGGCGGATTTGCCGGGACCATCATCGCCAAACTGGGTGGCGTGCCGCAGCAGATCGCGGCGGGCGACATCTATCCTGCCTTGGAGAAGGGCACGATCGACGCAGCCGAATGGGTCGGCCCCTACGACGACGAGAAGCTCGGTTTCGTCAAGGTCGCGAAGTACTATTACTATCCGGGCTGGTGGGAAGGCACGGGCCAAGGCCATAACATCATAAATCTCGAGAAGTGGAATTCACTGCCGAAGCATTATCAGGCGGCGGTTTCCGCGGCCTCGCTCGATACCTTCACCTGGGTGACCGGCAAGTACGATTCGGTGAACCCACCTGCACTCAAGCGCCTGCTTGCGGCCGGGGCGATCCTCAAGCCGTTCCCCCAGGAGGTGCTCGAAGCCTGTTACGGCGCGGCCAACGAGGTCTATGCCGATCTCGCCAAGACCAATCCGCATTTCGGCAAGATGTATTCGAGCCTCACCGCGTTCCGGGCCGATTCGCTGGCCTGGATGCAGGTGGCAGAACTCAGCTTCGACAGCTTCATGATGCGGATGCGGACGCGGACGTAACTGCGTCGCACTTCAAGGCGCGAAACGAAAAGGCCCCGGAGACGTCTCCGGGGCCCTTTGATTTGGCGGAAGGCCCGCGCTCGCGTGCCCGCACGCGGCGCGGCGTCCTTTCGACGATGCGCTGCAGAGCCGCGGCACGGGTCAGCGACGGTCGATGGCGGCAAGGTCCCGAGTCTGCGCAGCAAGGCCAAGGCATTGCAGAGTGTCGGGAGGTGCGACCTCAGTTCTCCTCATCGCCGAGCGCGGCGATCAGTTTGTCGTAGTACTTGGCGACCAGATCGATATTGCCTTTGTTCTCGACCGCCGGAGCCGGCGTCTTGAGTGCCTCGTTGAGCTCCTCAAGCGCTTCCTTCTTGTCCTTGGCCGGCATTTTGGTGTCGGCCTGGAGCTGCGCGATCTGCGCCTTGATCACGGCTTCGGGGCCGACATACTTCTTGGTCGCGGGGTCGAAGCCGCCGATCACCAGGCTGATGTTGTCGACGACGTTGTTGTAGTCGTCGTAGCTGGCAAAGCCGTGCTTCTTGGCGACGCCGTCGAGCTGAGCGATCACCTTCTGGTCGGGCGCAGTGTTCTCCGGGAGTTTCTCCGTGATCACGTCCATGTCCTTTTGCGCGGCGAGCACGCCGTCGAGCTGCTTGTCGGTCAGCGCGATCTGCTTGAGCGCCGGAGCCTGGGCGGGCGCGGCTTGCGGGGCCGGTGCGGTCTGCTGTGCCGGCGCGGCCTGCTGTTTGGCTTGCGCGAATGCGGAATTGGACGAGGCGAGCGATGCTGCGGACAAAACGCACGCGACGCCGAACGCGGCGAGGGCGGGACGAAGCAATGCTGGCATGGAAGGTCTCCTCGGATATTGGAATGGGGGTTTCGCAGCCCGGGATTCCGAATATCGGCCGAGACGTGAACGGCCTGTGAACT
>NZ_JAFCKT010000003.1:0-340000 GCF_018129985.1 Bradyrhizobium sp. SZCCT0148 | reverse complement strand
TCAACCTGCTCATGGCTAGATCACTAGGTTTCGGGTCTAATACAACGAACTTGACGCCCTATTCAGACTCGCTTTCGCTACGCCTTCGCCTATCGGCTTAAGCTTGCTCGTTAAATTAAGTCGCTGGCCCATAATACAAAAGGTACGATGTCACCCAGAACGTATCTTGGGCTCCATCTGTTTGTAGGTGTCCGGTTTCAGGTCTATTTCACTCCCCTCGTCGGGGTGCTTTTCACCTTTCCCTCACGGTACTGGTTCACTATCGGTCGCTGAGGAGTACTTAGGCTTGGAGGGTGGTCCCCCCGCGTTCAGACAGGATTTCACGTGTCCCGCCTTACTCGTGGCTACATCATTGCATTACTCGTACGGGGCTATCACCCTCTAAGGCCCAGCTTTCCTGACTGGTTCCGATTGTCTCTGATGTAACACTGGCCTGGTCCGCGTTCGCTCGCCACTACTAACGGAGTCTCTGTTGATGTCCTTTCCTCCAGGTACTTAGATGTTTCAGTTCCCTGGGTTTGCTTGAAACCTCCTATGTATTCAGAAGTCTCATACCTTCTCTTGATAACCGGAAATCCAAAACCTCTTCGATCGAAATCTTAAGGTTTGGCGTCTTCCATCTCTGGTCGAACTCCACACCACAGTCTTTCGACTGAGGTCTTGGAGTTCCGGCTATCGAAGGTGGGTTTCCCCATTCGGAAATCCATGGATCAAAGCTTCTTCGCAGCTCCCCACAGCTTATCGCAGCGTAGCACGTCCTTCATCGCCTCTCAGCGCCAAGGCATCCACCGAACACCCTTAAGGCACTTGATTGCTCTCATTATCAATGTCCACACACTCGGCAGAATGTTGTCTGCAGAATTGCCTTGCGGCGCGCGCCCTCGATGAACGCTATCTGCAGCCGGACAATGATTAGAAAGACCAGCTTGCTTCGTAAGATCGTTCCGATAGCGAGGCGGTCAAGCTTCGCTAAAAGGATCATTTACAACTCGCCTGTCTCTCAAGCGCAGCCTTGTGAGCCACCTTTGAAAGACGCACGAGCGCCGAAATGATCCGGAGATAATGAAGTATCGCGCAACAATTGCTTGTTGCCCGATCCAACTCGGATCGATCTCCTCTTTACGATGTCAGAAATCACGCAACCTGCTGTCTATCCAGACTAGCGGGAAGCGAAGTGATGTTTCGCGGACGATTCAGGTACACGATCAGTCGGTGATCATACCATCTGGTGGAGCCAGACGGGATCGAACCGACGACCTCATGCTTGCAAAGCACGCGCTCTCCCAGCTGAGCTATGGCCCCGTAACCAGAAGACGAATGCTTACTCGATGAGTGTGGTGGGCCTGGGAAGACTTGAACTTCCGACCTCACGCTTATCAAGCGCGCGCTCTAACCAACTGAGCTACAAGCCCCTAACGCATATCCCGTCAAGGACCAGGGATCCCGCATGACGCAGGCCCAGCGCGTGTTCGTCCGCGAAGAAAGAGAAACGTAGACGGCGAAATCCCGCCAATGCAGCTCAACGATCTGGCGATCTGTTGGCCACTGATGTTTCTAAAACGATCCGATAGCGAGCCGAAGCTCTCTGAAGGATCATCCTTAGAAAGGAGGTGATCCAGCCGCAGGTTCCCCTACGGCTACCTTGTTACGACTTCACCCCAGTCGCTGACCCTACCGTGGCCGGCTGCCTCCCTTGCGGGTTAGCGCACCGTCTTCAGGTAAAACCAACTCCCATGGTGTGACGGGCGGTGTGTACAAGGCCCGGGAACGTATTCACCGTGGCGTGCTGATCCACGATTACTAGCGATTCCAACTTCATGGGCTCGAGTTGCAGAGCCCAATCCGAACTGAGACGGCTTTTTGAGATTTGCGAAGGGTCGCCCCTTAGCATCCCATTGTCACCGCCATTGTAGCACGTGTGTAGCCCAGCCCGTAAGGGCCATGAGGACTTGACGTCATCCCCACCTTCCTCGCGGCTTATCACCGGCAGTCTCCTTAGAGTGCTCAACTAAATGGTAGCAACTAAGGACGGGGGTTGCGCTCGTTGCGGGACTTAACCCAACATCTCACGACACGAGCTGACGACAGCCATGCAGCACCTGTGCTCCAGGCTCCGAAGAGAAGGTCACATCTCTGCGACCGGTCCTGGACATGTCAAGGGCTGGTAAGGTTCTGCGCGTTGCGTCGAATTAAACCACATGCTCCACCGCTTGTGCGGGCCCCCGTCAATTCCTTTGAGTTTTAATCTTGCGACCGTACTCCCCAGGCGGAATGCTTAAAGCGTTAGCTGCGCCACTAGTGAGTAAACCCACTAACGGCTGGCATTCATCGTTTACGGCGTGGACTACCAGGGTATCTAATCCTGTTTGCTCCCCACGCTTTCGTGCCTCAGCGTCAGTATCGGGCCAGTGAGCCGCCTTCGCCACTGGTGTTCTTGCGAATATCTACGAATTTCACCTCTACACTCGCAGTTCCACTCACCTCTCCCGAACTCAAGATCTTCAGTATCAAAGGCAGTTCTGGAGTTGAGCTCCAGGATTTCACCCCTGACTTAAAGACCCGCCTACGCACCCTTTACGCCCAGTGATTCCGAGCAACGCTAGCCCCCTTCGTATTACCGCGGCTGCTGGCACGAAGTTAGCCGGGGCTTATTCTTGCGGTACCGTCATTATCTTCCCGCACAAAAGAGCTTTACAACCCTAGGGCCTTCATCACTCACGCGGCATGGCTGGATCAGGGTTGCCCCCATTGTCCAATATTCCCCACTGCTGCCTCCCGTAGGAGTTTGGGCCGTGTCTCAGTCCCAATGTGGCTGATCATCCTCTCAGACCAGCTACTGATCGTCGCCTTGGTGAGCCATTACCTCACCAACTAGCTAATCAGACGCGGGCCAATCTTTCGGCGATAAATCTTTCCCCGTAAGGGCTTATCCGGTATTAGCACAAGTTTCCCTGTGTTGTTCCGAACCAAAAGGTATGTTCCCACGCGTTACTCACCCGTCTGCCGCTGACGTATTGCTACGCCCGCTCGACTTGCATGTGTTAAGCCTGCCGCCAGCGTTCGCTCTGAGCCAGGATCAAACTCTCAAGTTGGACTTGAACTTTGAACCGGCTGATCACAACGTTTGACGAGGTCCCACCATTATCGACCGAAGTCGATGTGCTGCCTGCGATTCACATCGCGGGCAACGATGGTGTTTCCTTGAAAACGTGTACCGCCGAAGTCTTTCGTCCGGTCCCGATCCAAAAAGCCGAAGCTCTTTAAATGCGAGACCCGCAAGGACTCCGCCGTCCACGTTTCTCTTTCTTCATCTTCACTTGTCAAACAGCCCGGGACCAGGAGGCCCCAACCTTCCAGAGAGGAAGGGTTCCGACACCCTTACCGACGACGAATGAACTCCAACCGATTTACGTCGGCTGTTGTGCACTCAACGAAGTGAGGAGCATCAGTGGCGCGTTCGCTCGCCTTGGTCAGTGACCCGGCGGCGCCGCGCTCAGTGGTCGGGTTATAGGCCCCCGCCCTCGGGATTGTCAACGCCCAATGTCAACAAATCGTCGCACGGTGGATTGTCGCGAAAAGTAGCGTTTTTCCAAGCGGTTACGAGGACGGCAAATGCGCCAATCCGATCCGGCCGGTGAAAAAACTTGAAAAAAGTTTGAGCCCCAGGCGGCTCCTGAAGCGCCCTGGGAGGGGGTGTGGAGGCAGGCGCGGGAAGCGACCAGAGAGGGCCCGGGGGATAGGGCCTGCCCAGAAGGGTGGCGCGCGGGTCGGCGACTTGGACAGGATGCTTGGGCCGGATATCCGGGCCGGATCGTTGGACAGGCTCGAGGGCAGCTCGCCGTACTTTTGCGGTAGGACGCGGCCTACGGCGCCACCCTCGGAAGGGCTCCTGCCCCCAGGACGTTCAGGAAACTTTTTCCATGACAGGCGCCGTACTTGAGCCACAATCCCGCGGCGTTCTGATAAGAGACGAGCTTGAATCGCCGGGATGCCAGTGGGGGCTGCCGGCGGTTTTCATGGGGTCAGAGGAAGGCGATCTTGCAGATGACGCGGCCTTCTTCCGACATTCGAGAGACATCGAGAGAGCTTTTTCCGCACAGCTGTTCGTAATTTCGGCCGGGCCCTTCGCGGGGCCTTCTGAGCGCGAACGCCTGCGCGGCTTGCCTTTTCCCGGCGATCCCCCTTCAAGAGGGCGGCCAGGGACGAGGCCAGAACCGGGCGTCTTGGGTCGTTGATTGGGGGACTTGAGTGAACCACAGGACATCACGCGGCGCTTACGGGCGTGAGACCGGGATCATCGATCTCGGCCACGAGCCGCCGCTGTCCGTCGATGGTTCCGAGGCCGCCGTGATCGATCGCCGCCGCGTCTCGGTGCAATGGTTCAGCGGCACAATCTTGACCGGACTTTGCGGCGCAGCCCTGATCGGCGGCGCCGTTTTCGCATCGCTCGACGGCGAGATGACCTTCGCCAAGGTGCCGGAGCGGGTCGAGGGCGCGCTGCGCGGTGCATTCGGCGCCGCCGATCGCGCCGCCACACTGCACAAGAGCGATCGCCTGCCGCCGCCCAGCGAATCCACGGCGTCCCGCAACATCGTGCGCGTCTCCACGGTCGCCCGTGTCGGCAACCGCGACGTGATGCGCGTGCGTCCGTTCGTGCGGATCGCCGGCAATCTGTCGATGACCACGAGCGACCTCTCGGCGAAGATCCCGCCGTTCAACGCCCAGCGCCTGCTCACCGATGTCGGCTCCGATCCGAAGGCGGCGGCCGAGGACCCGAACAATCCGGAAGCCGTCGAGCCCGACGCGGAAGTCTCCTTCGTCACCAAGGACCTGTCGGCGGTGCTGCCGAAGGCCAAGATTTCCGCCGTGGTGGCGCTCGACGACATCCTGATGCGGGTGCGCGACGCCGCCAACTGGCGCGGCAATGGCGGGGTGCGCTACGCCTCGCTCGCCAATGCCGCCGCCGACATCTCGGGCGCAACCGGCCCGTCCGACATGAGAAGCGCCTACGCCGCCGAAGCCTCGCCGTCCGACCCCTATGCCGGCTTCGAGACCCGCGTGGTGCCGGAAAACGTGACGCTGCTGCCCAAGACCAAGGAGCAGATCACCGGCGGCAATCCCAACGGCGAACGCGTCCACCTGGTCAAGAAGGGCGACAGCGTCGCTTCCGTGCTGCGCGATCTCGGCGCGAACGCCGACGAGATCAAGGCGATCACCGCGACGCTCGGCCCCCGCGGCCGCGACGGCGGCCTCAAGGAAGGCGAGAAGCTCCGCATCCTGATGGCGCCCGCAAGCCCCGGCGCCCGCCTCCAGCCGTATCGCGTCGTGGTTGCAAACGAAACCATGGTCGAGGCGATTGCGGCGCTGTCCGATCTCGGCAAATACGTCGCGGTCGACGTCTCCAGCATGAACACCGTTGCCGACGCTGCCGCCAGCGCGAGCAGCGAAGACGATGACGACGATGACGGCACCGGCGTGCGGCTCTACCAGAGCATCTACGAGACTGCGATGCGCAACAAAGTGCCGATGCCCGTCATCGACGACATGATCAAGATCTACTCCTACGACGTCGATTTCCAGCGCAAGGTCCAGCCGGGAGACTCCTTCGACGTGTTCTACGCCGGCGAGGAAGAGGGCGTGACCTCGAGCGAAAAGAACGACGTTCTGTTCGCCTCCCTCACCGTCGGCGGCGAGACCAAGCGATACTATCGCTACCAGAGCCCCGACGACGGCGTCGTCGACTACTATGACGAGACCGGCAAGAGCGCGAAGAAATTTCTGGTCAGGAAGCCGGTCAACAACGCCATCATGCGCTCGGGCTTCGGCGGCCGCCGCCACCCGATCCTCGGTTACGTGAAGATGCACACCGGCGTCGACTGGGCCACCGCCTACGGCACGCCGATCTTCGCCTCCGGCAACGGCATGATCGAAAAGGCCGGTCCCGAGGGCGGCTACGGCAAATATATCCGCATCAAGCATTCCAACGGCTACGAGACGGCCTACGGCCACATGTCGGCGTTCGCCAAGGGCATGGAAGTCGGCAAGAAGGTGCGGCAGGGCCAGGTGATCGGCTTCGTCGGTTCGACCGGCCAATCGACGGGCCCGCACGTCCACTACGAAATCCTGGTCAACGGCCGCTTCGTCGATCCGCTGCGCGTGAAGCTGCCGCGCGGCCGTTCGCTGGAAGGCCCGGTTCTGGCGGGCTTCGAGAAGGAGCGCGACCGGCTCGACAGCATGATGAGCGGCCGCGGCGGCACGATCGCCCGCATGTCGGACGCGACCGGCGGCCCCTTGCAGGTCAGCAACCGGCAGTAGCAGAAGGCCGGCACCGGCCTGACGTCTCCAGCCACGATCCGCACTCGGCGTTCTCGCGCGCAGCCCGCGTCGTCATCTCACAATTTAAAGTTTCGTTTGCCAAAGCCGCATCAGGGGCGAATACTTTCCAAAAAACGGGAGGTCTCGCCATGAACAACAGGCTCGCCTGCGCAGCATTCGTCGCAGCCTTTTTTGTCACCACGTGCGTATCGGCCGAGACTTGGGAGGTCACCAGGCTGGTCCAGGGCTCGGCATTCCATGGCGTGCACGGGCTCGGCATCGACAAAGCCGGCCGTCTGTTTGCCGGCAGCGTCGCCGGCGCGGCGCTCTACGAGGTCGACATATCCGGCGGTACCGCCAAGGTTGCAATCCCTTCTCCGGTCGGAATGGCCGACGACATCGCGTTCGCGCCCGACGGCACCATGGCCTGGACCGGATTCCTGACCGGCGATCTCTACGCGCGCAAGGGCGACGGCCCGATCAAGAAGCTCGCCAGCGGCCTTCCCGGCATCAACTCGCTCGCCTTCCGCAAGGACGGCAGGCTCTACGCCACCACGGTTTTCCTCGGCGACACCCTCTACGAGATCGACGTCGAGGGCGTGAAGCCGCCGCGCCAGATCATGGAGAAGATGGGCGGCCTCAACGGCTTCGAGTTCGGTCCCGACGACAGGCTGTACGGTCCGCTCTGGTTCAAGGGCCAGGTCGCAAAAGTCGACGTGGACAGGGCTGAACTGACCGTCGTCGCCGACGGCTTCAAGGTCCCGGCCGCGGTGAACTTCGATTCCAAGGGCAATCTGTGGGTGGTCGACACCGCGCTCGGTCAGCTCGTCCGGGTCGATCCAAAATCCGGCGCCAAGACCATGGTCGCGCAATTGAAGCCGTCGCTGGACAATCTCGCCATTGACAACAAGGACCGCATCTACGTCTCCAACATGGCCGACAACGGCATCCAGGAGGTCGATCCCGCGACCGGCCGGGCCAAGCAGATTATCATCGGCAAGCTCGCCTTGCCGGGCGGCATCGGCGTCACCTCGGAGAACGGCAAGGATACGATCCACGTCGCCGACGTGTTCGCCTATCGCACGGTGGACGGTGCGACCGGCGAGGTCACCGAGAAGGCCCGCATGCACGCCGCCGATACAACGCTCGAATATCCGATGAGCGCGACGGCGCGGGGCGACGACGTGGTGCTGTCGAGCTGGTTCACCGGCACGGTGCAGGTGATCGACGCCAAGACCGGCGCCACCCGCGACATGCTGCACGGCTTCAAGGCGCCGCACGATGCGATCGTGCTGGCCGACGGCAGCATCCTGGTCGCCGAGCTCGGAACCAAGTCATTGGTCAAGGTCAGCGGCGAGCACGGCAAGGATCGCACCACGCTGATCGGCAACCTCGAGGGCCCGGTCGGGCTTGTCCGTGGCAAGGCCGACGAGGTCTACATCACCGAGGCGTTTGCGGGCACGGTGTCCCGCATCGACAGCAACGGTGAAAAGACCGTGGTCGCCAAGGAGCTGAAGATGCCGGAGGGCATCGCGCGCGACAGCGACGGCATGTTGATCGTCGCGGAAGTCGGCGCCAAGCGGCTGATCTCGATTGCGCCGGAGGACGGCAAAGTGACCGAGATCGCCGCCAATCTTCCGATCGGCCTGCCGGGTGCGCCTGGTGGACTGCCAACGAATATTCCGACGGGCGTGGGGGTCGGCGCGAGTGGGACGATCTACCTCTCGTCCGACGTCGAGAACGCGATCTACAAGGTGACAAAAAGATAGCGTCTGATCCGGCGTCCAAGTTCGTCGGGTGCTGCGCACCGTTTCGGATCACGCTTCTAGGACGCAGAAAAAACGCCCCGGAGAGGCTGTCCTCTCCGGGGCGATCATCGTTTCAGGCTTCGATCGCCCGCGTTCAGTTCAGCTTGCGCTTCGCCACCGGCGCCTCGAACGGGGTGATCTCCGCGGTCTGCGGGGCCTTGCCGTTGAAGGTCAGCACGTTGCCTTCGGACGAGATCGCGACACTGTCGCCGTCCTTGACGTCGCCGGCCAGGATCATCTCGGCGAGCGGGTCCTGGACGTGGCGCTGGATCACCCGCTTCAGCGGCCTTGCGCCGTAGGCGGGGTCCCAGCCCTTGGCGGCGAGCCAGTCGCGGCCGGCAGCATCGAGCGTCAGCACGATCTTGCGATCGCTCAGGAGCTTCTGCAGCCGCCCGAACTGGATCTCGACGATCCGTCCCATCTCGCTGCGCTGCAGCCGGTGGAACAGGATGATCTCGTCGACGCGGTTGAGGAACTCGGGACGGAAATGCCCGCGCACCATCCCCATCACCTGCTCGCGCACGGCTGAGGTGTCTTCGCCCTCCGGCTGGTTCACCAGGAATTCCGAACCGAGGTTCGAGGTCATGATGATCAGCGTGTTGCGGAAGTCGACCGTGCGTCCCTGGCCATCGGTCAGGCGGCCGTCGTCGAGCACCTGCAACAGGACGTTGAAGACGTCGGGATGAGCCTTCTCGATCTCGTCGAACAGCACCACCTGGTAAGGCCGGCGCCGCACCGCTTCGGTGAGCGCACCGCCCTCGTCATAGCCGACATAGCCCGGAGGCGCGCCGATCAGCCGCGAGACCGAGTGCTTCTCCATGTACTCGGACATGTCGAGGCGGACCATCGCGGTCTCGTCGTTGAAGAGGTACTCCGCCAGCGCCTTGGTCAGCTCGGTCTTGCCGACGCCGGTGGGGCCCAGGAACATGAACGAGCCCATCGGACGGTTCGGGTCCTGCAGGCCCGCGCGCGAACGGCGCACCGCGGTCGCAACCGCATGCACGGCTTCGGCCTGTCCGACGACGCGCTTGCCGAGGGAATCCTCCATCCTCAGGAGCTTGTCTTTCTCGCCCTCCAGCATCTTGTCGACGGGCACGCCGGTCCAGCGCGAGACCACCTGTGCGATGTGGTTGGCGGTGACCGCCTCCTCCATCATCTCGCCGGAGTTCTCCTTGGCCTCGATGTCGGCAAGCTGCTTCTCGAGCTCGGGGATCCGGCCATAGGCCAATTCGCCGGCCTTCTGGAATTCACCGCGCCGCTGGGCGTTGGCAAGCTCGACCCGCAAGCCGTCGAGCTCGGCCTTCAGCTTCTGGGCGTCGGAGAGCTTGTTCTTCTCCGCACTCCAGCGTGCCGTCAGCGCCGCGGACTTCTCCTCGAGGTCGGCCAGCTCCTTCTCCAGCGTCTGCAGGCGGCTCTTCGAGCCGGCATCGCTCTCCTTCTTCAAGGCTTCCTGTTCGATCTTCAGCCGGATGATTTCCCGATCCATCGAATCGAGCTCTTCCGGCTTGGAATCGACCTGCATCTTCAGCCGCGCCGCGGCTTCGTCCATGAGGTCGATGGCCTTGTCGGGCAGGAAACGGTCGGTGATGTAGCGGTTGGACAGCGTCGCCGACGCCACGAGCGCGGAATCGGTGATCCGCACGCCATGGTGCTGCTCGTACTTGTCTTTCAGGCCGCGCAGGATCGAGATGGTGTCCTCGACCGAGGGTTCGCTGACGAAGATCGGCTGGAAGCGCCGCGCCAGCGCGGCGTCCTTCTCGACGTGCTTCTGGTATTCGTCGAGCGTGGTCGCGCCGATGCAGTGCAGCTCGCCACGGGCGAGCGCCGGCTTCAACAGGTTCGACGCGTCCATCGCGCCATCGCCCTTGCCGGCGCCGATCAGCGTGTGCATCTCGTCGATGAACAGGATGAAGGTGCCCTCGCTCCCGGTCACTTCCTGGAGCACGGCCTTCAGCCGCTCCTCGAACTCGCCGCGGTATTTTGCACCCGCGATCAGCGCACCGAGATCGAGCGACAGCAGCTTCTTGTCCTTCAAGCTCTCCGGCACGTCACCGTTGACGATGCGCAGCGCGAGGCCTTCGGCGATGGCGGTCTTGCCGACGCCGGGTTCGCCGATCAGGACGGGATTGTTCTTGGTCCGGCGCGAGAGCACCTGGATGGTGCGGCGGATCTCCTCGTCGCGGCCGATGACCGGATCGAGCTTGCCGTCGCGCGCAGCCTGGGTCAGGTCGCGGGCATATTTCTTCAGCGCGTCGTAGGCGTTCTCCGCCGTCGCACTGTCAGCCGTGCGGCCCTTGCGCAGGGCCTCGATCGCGGCATTGAGATTTTGCGGGGTGACGCCGCCCTTGGCGAGGATCGCGCCGGCCTCGCTGGTCTTTTCCAGCGTCAGCCCGAGCAGCAGCCGCTCGACCGTGACGAAGCTGTCGCCGGCCTTCTCGCCGGCCTTTTCCGCGGCATCAAAAGTGCGGGCGAGTTCGGGCGCCAGATAGATCTGGCCGGCGCCGCCGCCGGAGACCTTCGGCACCTTGCCGAGGGCGTCCTCGGTCGCCTTCAAAATTGCGCGGGAATTGCCGCCGGCTCGATCGATCAGACCGCCGGCCAGCCCCTCGCCGTCGTCGAGCAGCACCTTGAGGAGGTGGAGAGTCGAAAACTGCTGGTGCCCCTCGCGCATCGCGAGCGACTGCGCGGACTGGATGAAGCCCCTGGAGCGTTCGGTATATTTGTCGATGTTCATTTCGTTGTCTTTCCCTCGGCCTGCCCTCGGAGCCCTCAAAGGCACTCCTAGCGGCATCTTCATTGGGTTTCCGCTTGCCGCGTTGACATTCCTCAACCGACAGCGGTCGTTAGCAGCCGGCGCTGGCGTCGGCCTGACCCAGATGTGGGAAGCGTGTCCTTGGATCGGAAGAGGCGACTTCACAATTTCGTGCGCTGGTGCTGCCGCTTGGCGCCGTCTGGCCGAATCCCCTAAGTAGCGGCATGACAGCCAGCCAGACCGCCGAAATAACCGGCCTTTACCGCTACCCCGTCAAGGGCCTGACGCCAGAGCCTTTGACCCGCGTCCCCTTGCGGACCGGCCAGACCCTGCCCGCCGACCGCCGCTACGCCGTCGAGAACGGCCCGAGCGGGTTTGATCCCGAACAGCCGCAGTGGAAGCCGAAAATCCAGTTCCTGATGCTGGCGCGCAATGAGCGGCTGGCGGCCCTCGACACCCGGTTCGAGGACGCCACCAACGTCTTGACCATCCGCCACGACGGCCAGACCGTCGCCAGTGGCGACCTTGAGACCGCGGCCGGGCGCGCCGCCATCGAGGGCTACTTCGCGGAGAATTTTCAGGCAGAGCTGAAGGGGCCGCCAAAGCTGCTGTCAGGCCGCGACCACAGCTTTTCCGACGTCGCCCGCAAGGTGGTCTCCATCATCAATCTCGGCAGCGTCCGCGCCATCGAGACCATGCTGGGCGGCACGGCCGTGCATCCGCTGCGCTTCCGCGCCAATCTCTACCTGAAGGGTTGGCCGGCCTGGTCCGAGCTCGACCTGGTCGGCCAGACGCTGGCGATCGGCGCGGCACGGCTGAAGGTGGTCAAGCGTATCGTCCGCTGCCCGGCCACCAATGTCGACCCGGTGACGGCCAAGCGCGATCTCGAAATCCCGCCGACACTCTCGCGCAACCTCGGCCACATGGATTGCGGCATCTATGCCGAGGTGATCGCCGACGGCGAAATCGGCGTGGGTGATGCGGTGGCGGTCGAACAGCCGAAACTCATCTGACGACTTGCCGGCTCAACGACTGCCGTCATCGTGAGGAGCGAAGCGACGAGGCAATCCAGCTATATCCGCGGAGGGATGCTGGATTGCTTCGCTGGCAATGACGAGCGTCAGTTCGGCATCACATAGGCATAGATCCGGCCGCGTGAAACCGGCGCCTCGCGGACGCGGTTGCCGTTGTTGCCGGAGATCATGATCGGATTGCCCTGCGCGTCGACGCCGGTGATGATGCCGACATGACCGCCCCGGCGACCCCGCGACATCACCGCGATGGCACCCACCTGCGGGCCGGAGACACGCGTGCCGTAATGCGCGAACGAGTTCGCCATGTCGGATCCGGTGCCGCGGTGGCCGGTTTTCTCCAGCACCATGTTCATGAAGCGCGCGCACCACAGGCTACCGCGGCCGGTCGGATTGCCGCCGACATAGCGGCGCGCCTCGGACACGAGGCCCGATCCGCCGCCGAAGCCGCTGCTCATGCTCGTGCTCATGTTGCCGGTGTTGGTCATATCGCCGGCGCCGTTCTTGTTCACGGCATAACTCTTGTTGACCGCGCGGCTCATATTGCCGGCGCGGCTCATGTTGCCAGGGCGGCTCATGTTTTCGCCAAATCCCATGTCGCCACCGCCTGCGTAACGCATGCCACCCATGCCGCCGCTATTGGCGTTGGGATCGTAGCTGGCCTGCGCATTCATGAATCCGGTCGTTTGCCATTGTGCCGCGCTGCGCTCGACGCGCGATCTGCTGGCATGGTGGCGGTAGTGATGATGATGTCTGGCGTGATGCGCGTGAGCGTGCCGCTCTGCGCTATGACGATACGGCCGTGCCGAGACCGGAGAGGAAAATGCGGCAACCGCCGCGAAGAAGAGCGCCAGCGCGACAACACAACGCGACAGGCGAGACGCAAACAACTCGAACATTCTTCATCCTTCGTTGACACCCCCAGTTCCCAATCGGCCCGTGCACGGCCGACATCCACGAGGCCGTTAAGCCGCCCGATGTGGCGAGAAAAAGACGACGCGACGGTGGATAGCTGCGATGATTTTGTGCCGATACTGGATCGATGCTGCCGCATTGCGGACAACAGCATTAACTGCGATCCTGCAAAGGCGGCTTCAAGAGAGGGAAACGGTTAATGCCCCACGCCACGACCAGGGACGACGTCCGCATCTATTTCGAAGAAGCGGGTCAGGGAACGCCGATCATTTTTCTGCACGAGTTCGCGGCCGACCATACCAATTGGGAGCCGCAGATGCGTTACTTCTCGCGCGGCCATCGCTGCATCACCTATTCGGCGCGCGGCTACACGCCGTCGGACGTGCCAGATGGCGAGGTCTACAGCTACACGCATTTCTACACCGATGCGCTCGCGGTGCTCGACCATCTCGGGATCGAGCGCGCGCATCTCGTCGGCCTGTCGATGGGCGCCTACTCCTCGCTCCAGATCGGGCTCAACGCGCCGCAGCGCGCGCTGTCGATGACGCTGGCCGGCATCGGCTCCGGCTCGGAGATCGAGAAATTGGACGCCTGGCGCAAGCAGTGCCGCGCCAATGCCGAGCAGCTTGAGACGCTGGGCTCAGCCGAGGTCGCGAAAGTCACGCGCGAGGCGCCGAGCCGGATTCCCTTCTTAGTCAAAGATCCCCGCGGCCATGCCGATTTCTACGCCGCGCTGGCTCGGCACGATTCCAAGGGATCGGCGCGCACGATGCGCGGCTTCCAGGGCGGCCGCCCCTCGATCTACACGATGACGGATGCGATCAAGAAGGCATCCACGCCGGCGCTGATCATCTGCGGCGACGAGGACGATCCCTGCGTCGGACCGAGCCTGTTCCTGAAGCAGCACCTGCCGGCCGCCGGGCTCGCGATGTTTCCGAAGTCGGGCCACGTGCTCAACCTCGAAGAGCCCGCGCTGTTCAACGAGACGGTGGCGCGGTTCATCACGCTGGCAGAAGCCGGGCGTTGGCCGGCGCGCGATCCGCGGTCGCTGGCGGCGCATTAAGGTGACGGCTTCACCACACACTCCGTCATTGCGAGCGGAGCGAAGCAATCCAGAATCCCTCCGCGGAAAGACTTTGGATTGCTTCGCTCCGCTCGCAATGACGGAGGATAGAGCGCGGATCCTCAGGGTGAGGGCCTACGGCGTCACTTCCCGCCGCCCTGGCTCAGCAGGAACACGCCCTATTCGCCGGCAAATCTCTCTTCAGCTTGGGCCTAGTATCGCACGACAGTAGCTCGCGACCGCGGCATCGCGATTGCAGGTAAATATTGCGATTGCAAGATTTCCTCCCGCAATGACGGACAGTCCGAACGCGAAAAGCATCGAGTCGTGAACCGATACCCAATTGAACGGACCATCGATCACCTCATCACTCCAGATCTTTGATATTCGCCAAGCCATCACAGCAGAGAAACAACTCAACAGTGGCAGGCCGATTGAATCCAACACGAGATCCAGACCAAGGTGCTCTTGGCGATAGCTTCCGACGCAGGGCTGAAACAACGCGCCGACAAGCATCAGGACGCCGAACAAGGTTACAATCACGGCCGACGCTATACAGACACCAAGTGTAGCCGCAATTAAGAGGCGACGTATTCGACTCGGCATTTCTTCTCCCCGGAGCCGACTTCGTTCAGCACCCGCGGATGCCTGACCGGCGGCGCCCAGACTACTTCCCCCCGCCCCTGCTCAGCAGAAACACGCCCTGTTCGCCGAACATGTTCCACACCCACCAAGGCAGATTGAGCGGCACCGGGCGACCGTAAAGGTCGAGCGCCACCGAACGCTCCATCTTGACGTTGATCTCGTCGCAGAGCTCGACGAAATCCTTGATGGTGCAGAAATGGATGTTGGCGGTGTCGTACCAGGTCGCCGGCAGATTCTCGGTGCGCGGCATGTGGCCGCCGATCAGAAGCTGGAGCCGCATCTTCCAGAAGCCGAAATTCGGGAACGAGACGATGGCACGGCGGCCGATGCGCAGCAGATTCTCCAGCACCACGCGCGGCTGACGTGTCGCCTGCAGCGTCTGCGACAGGATCACGTAGTCGAACGCATCGTCGGGATAGTTCACGAGGTCGGTGTCGGCATCGCCCTGCACCACAGCCAGCCCCTTGGCGACGCAGCGGTTGACGCCCTCGCGCGACAGCTCGATGCCGCGGCCGTCGACGCCGCGGGTTTCCAGCAACTGAAGCAGATCGCCCTCGCCGCAGCCGACGTCGAGCACTTTCGAGCCGGGCTTGACCATCTCGGCCACCAGCCGATGATCGGCGCGAAACTCACCGGACCGTCCGGGCGCAACGCCGCCCAGGGGCAATACTTCCTGCACGGACATGCTAGCCATCCTTCAGTCCGCGCGCCTTGCCGGCCGATTGCAGGAAGGCGCGGGAGATATCGAGGAATTCGGGCACGTCGAGCAGGAAGGCGTCGTGGCCGCGATCGGTCTCGATCTCGGCGAACGACACCCGCGCGCTCGACGCATTCAGCGCGTGGACCAGCGCACGCGATTCCGAGGTCGGAAACAGCCAGTCGCTGGTGAAGGAGACCACGCAGAAGCGGGTCTTGATGTCCGCGAACGCCTTGGCGAGCACGCCGCCATGGTCGGCGGCGATGTCGAAATAATCCATCGCGCGGGTCAGATAGAGATAGGAGTTGGCGTCGAAGCGCTCGACAAAGGACGAGCCCTGGTAGCGCAGATAGGACTCGACCTGGAAGTCGGCGTCGAACGAGAAGGTCGGCAGCTCACGGTCCTGCATGCGCCGGCCGAACTTGCGATGCAGCGCGGCGTCGGAGAGATAGGTGATGTGCGCGGCCATCCGCGCCACCGCCAGCCCGCGATGCGGATGGATGCCCTGATCGGCATAGCCGCCACCGTGCCAGTCGGGATCGGCCATCACCGCCTGACGGCCGAGTTCGTGGAAGGCGATGTTCTGCGCCGAGTGCCGCGTCGCGCAGGCGATCGCCAGCGCGGAGAACACGCGGGCAGGATAGGCCGCGGTCCATTGCAGCACCTGCATGCCCCCCATCGAGCCGCCGACCACCGCGAACAGCGTGTCGATGCCG
The DNA here is from genome assembly GCF_018129985.1 of Bradyrhizobium sp. SZCCT0148. Taxonomy (GTDB): domain Bacteria; phylum Pseudomonadota; class Alphaproteobacteria; order Rhizobiales; family Xanthobacteraceae; genus Bradyrhizobium; species Bradyrhizobium japonicum_H. The sequence goes on along the minus strand of NZ_JAFCKT010000003.1, from coordinate 324,058 downwards.
AGCCGGTCGATCAGCATGGCCTGCGCGCGCACCATGTCGGGGATGGTGATCACGGGGAACGCCAGGCCCCAGACCTTGCCGGTGGCGGGATTGATCGACGCCGGACCGGTCGAGCCCATGCAGCCGCCGATCACGTTGGAGCAGATGATGAAGTAGTGCTTGGGATCGATGGGGCGGCCAGGGCCGACCAGCGTCTCCCACCAGCCGGGCTTGCCGGTGACGGGATGCACATTGGCGACATGCTGATCGCCGGTCAGCGCATGGCAGATCAGCACCGCGTTGGAGCGATCGGCGTTGAGTTCGCCATAGGTCTGGTAGGCGATCTGGAACGGGGTGAGATCGACGCCGCAATCGAGCCGTAGCGGCTGCTCGGCGCCGAAATGCGCGACCTGCGAGCTTGGATGATCCACCTCGTGCGACCGCTCGTCGGCGCTGATCGCAGGACTCGGTATCGACTTGACGTCACCCATCTGACCATCGACCTCGTTTGCGGTCAGGCTCGAGACCGCATTTGAAATCAGGCCATGAAAAACCCGGCCTGAACGATAGGTTCGGCCGGGATCGAAAACGTCCCCGGCCTGTTTAGCGAGTTTTTTAACGTGGCTGCAAGCCGGCCGGCTCAAATGACCACGGAACGGACAAAAGCTACCGTCTTGGGCGGTTTTCGTCAAGTCGCGGCCCGGATCGACCAAATTCGCCTGCCGCGCCTTCGGCGGAAAGCAGCGTCGTTTCTCTTTGCTTTCGCGGCCCCGACTGCCTAATCAGGGCATCCCCATCGGAACAATCGACAGCCAGACATGTCCCACATTCCGCCCGCGCCACCATCGCTGCAGGAACTGCGCAAGGAGATCGACGCGATCGACGACGGCATGCATCGCCTGTTGATGCAGCGTGGCGACATCATCGACCGCCTGATCCAGGTGAAGCAGACCCAGGAGGTCGGCTCGGCGTTCCGCCCGGCGCGCGAGGCCGCCATGATGCGTGACCTCGTGCAGCGTCATCGCGGCATCCTGCCGCTCGACACGGTCGAGAGCATCTGGCGCGTCATCATCTCGACGTTCACTTACGTGCAGGCGCCGTTCTCCGTGCATGCGGACATCTCCGTGAGCGAGCCGGCGATGCGCGATTCCGCGCGATTCCATTTTGGATTCACCGTCCCCTACGTCGCGCATTTCAGCGCGCAGGCCGCGGTCGAGGCGGTGGCGAAATCCAAGGGCGACCTGGCGCTGGTCTCGGCGACCTCGAGCCGCACGCCATGGTGGCTCTCGCTCGAGGAAAAGGGCGCGCCGAAGATCATCGCGCGCATGCCTTTCGTCGAGCGCGCCGACCATCCGGCCGCGCTGCCGGTATTCGCGATCTCGCGCGTCCCCGACAGCGCCCTGGTGACCGAGGTCGAGACCTTCAGCGTGCGTGTCTCGGGGTGGAACGCCGAGGTCGCACGCGCCCTGTCGCCGCTCGCCGAGATCGTGGCAGTGCCCGATACCGCCTTCGACGGCGCGGCGCTGCTGGTCTCGGTCACGAGCACGACCAGCATCGAGAAAATCAGGGCTGCCCTGATCGAAGCGGGGGCCTCGGTGCGCTCCACGGCCCTCGTCGGCAGCCACGCAACGCGCTATACGGTGCCCCCGACCGGGGCGAAAACGTAGGTCTCGCGCCGCGCCCCGCCATTTTCGGAGTTCAAGATGTCACGCCCCGTGCCGAATCCCGGCATTCTCGATATTGCGCCCTACACGCCCGGCAAGAGCCCGGTCGCCGAGCCGGGCCGCAAGGTGTTCAAGCTCTCCGCCAACGAGACGCCGTTCGGGCCTTCGCCCAAGGCGATCGAGGCGTTCAAGAACGTGGCGGATCACCTGGAAGACTATCCCGAAGGGACCTCGCGCGTGCTGCGCGAGGCGATCGGCCGCTCTTTCGGGCTCGATCCCAACCGCATCATCTGCGGCGCCGGCTCTGACGAGATCCTCAATCTGCTCGCCCATACCTATCTCAGCCACGGCGACGAGGCGATCTCCACCACGCACGGCTTCCTGGTCTACCCGATCGCGACCATGGCGGTCGGCGCCAAGAACGTCGTCGCGGCCGAAAAGGACCTCACCTGCGACGTCGACGCCATTCTCAAGGCGGTGACGCCGAAGACCAAGCTGGTCTGGCTCGCCAACCCCAACAATCCGACCGGGACCTATATTCCGTTCGACGAGGTCAAGCGGCTGCGGGCCGGCCTGCCCTCGCACGTGCTGCTGGTGCTCGACGCCGCCTATTCCGACTATGTCTCGCGCAACGATTACGAGATGGGGATCGAGCTCGTCGCCACCACCGAGAATACGGTGGTGACCCACACCTTCTCGAAAATCCACGGCCTCGCCGCGCTGCGCATCGGATGGATGTTCGGCCCCGAGCACATCATCGACGCGGTCAACCGCATCCGCGGTCCCTTCAACGTGTCGACGCCGGCGATGTATGCCGCTGTCGCCGCGATCGAGGACACCGCGCACCAGGCGATGTCGAAGCAGTTCACCGAAACCTGGCGCAACTGGCTGACCGAAGAGATCGGCAAGCTCGGGCTGAAGTTGACGCCGAGCGTCGCCAATTTCGTGCTGATCCACTTCCCGACCGACAAGGGCAAGACCGCCGACGACGCCGACGCGTTCCTGACCAAGCGCGGCCTGGTGCTGCGCGGCCTGAAGAACTACGGCCTGCCGCATTCGCTGCGCATGACCATCGGCACCGAGGAGGCCAACCGCCTCGTCGTGGAGGGCCTGCGCGACTTCATGGCGGGCAAATGAGCAGCGCACCGCACTTCCAGCGCGTCGCGCTGATCGGCTTCGGCCTGATCGGCGGCTCGATCGCGCGCGCTGCGAAGCTCCAGGGCCTGGCCGGCGAGATCGTCACCACCGCGCGATCGGAAAAGACGCGCGCGCGGGTGATGGAGCTCGGCATCGTCGACCAGGTCGTGGCGACCAATGCGGACGCGGTGAAGGATGCCGACCTCGTCATCCTCTGCATTCCCGTCGGCGCCTGCGGGCCGGTGGCGCTGGAGATAGCCGCGCACCTGAAGCCCGGCGCGATCGTTTCCGACGTCGGCTCGGTCAAGGGCGCGATCGTCAGGGACATGGCGCCGCACCTGCCGAACACGGTTCATTTCGTGCCTGCGCATCCTGTCGCCGGTACCGAGCATTCGGGGCCGGATTCGGGCTTCGCCGAACTCTTCATCAACCGCTGGTGCATTCTCACCCCGCCGGAAGGCGTTGATGCCGATGCCACCGATCGCCTGCGCGCATTCTGGGCGGCGATGGGCGCCAAGGTCGAGGTGATGACGCCGGATCACCATGACCTGGTGCTGGCGATCACCAGCCATCTGCCGCATCTGATCGCCTACACCATCGTCGGAACCGCCGACGAGCTGGCGCAGGTGACGGAATCCGAGGTGATCAAGTTCTCGGCCGGCGGTTTCCGCGATTTCACCCGGATCGCGGCGTCCGACCCGACGATGTGGCGCGACGTCTTCCTCGCCAACAAGGACGCCGTGCTGGAGATGCTCGGCACTTTCACCGAGGATCTTTCAAAACTCACCCGCGCCATCCGGCGCGGCGACGGCGAAGCGCTGTTCGACCATTTCACCCGCACCCGCGCGATCCGACGCGGCATCGTCGAGATCGGCCAGGATTCGGCCGCGGCGGATTTCGGCCGCCAGCACGGCGCGCTGAGGAAGCCGTAGCTTTTTCCGCACTCTCCGTCATGGCCGCACTTGACCCGGCCATCCACGCGCATCCGCGATTGCCAGCAGACGCGGATGCCCGGGACAAGCCCGGGCATGACGACGGAGCGTGTAATCGCCTCCTGCCCTCAATACAGCGGCGGGATCTGGCCGACCTTGACCGGGCCCAGCAGCACGGCGCCGTCGACGAATTTCAGCGGGAAGCTGCGCGCCTTCTTGCCTTCCAGCGTGCTCTCGGTGCCGATCGAGTTGATGCCGGCGGCGACGCCGGCATTGGCATTCTGCTTGATGACCTTGCCGAGGCCGGGAACGGCGCGATCGAGCGCACCGAACAGATTGTTGAGGTCCTGCGACTTCACGCCGGGCGCGACGCGGTCGAGCGTGGCCTGCGGCACGCCCTCTTCCAGCATCTTCTCGATGCCGAGCGCCGGGATCACGCGCTCGAGGCCCGTCACCGTCATCTGCAATTCGCCGTCGAGACGACCGTTGGCCGAGAGGCCGAGCGTGCCGGCCGCAACCGCGATCATCTCGCCCTGCTGGATCCGCGATTGCACGATCTCGATGTGGCCGCCGGCGGCCTGGATCTCGCGGAAGCGCTGCGGCCAGGGCTTCGGCGTCAGATCCGACAGCCCGGTGATCCTGGCCCGCGTGTCCGCCTCGAACGGCTCGGCAAGCAAGGGATGAACGCCCTGGATGCTGCCCTGCGCGACGTGAAGCACGGTCTCGATCACGGGATGGTCGGCCTTCGATCCGTCCGCGAGGCGCCCGTGCAGTTCGACCTGCTTGGCGCGCGCGAGCGGCACCTGCACGCTGCCGTCGAGACGATTGAGACTGGGATCGTCGAACACCAGCGAGGCGCGGTCCGGGATGGCCGGCAGGCCGACCACGCTGCTGCGGCCCTTGCTCCAGTTCACCACGAAGGTGTTTTGCGTGACGCCGTCGGTCAGCGTCGCGGGCGCCGAGAATTCGGCGATGACGAGCTTGGGATCGTAGACCTGCGCAACGACCAGGATGTTGTCGAGCTTGGCCGTAAACGGCGTCTTGCTCGCGTTCTGCGACACCAGCGAGACGCTGGCGCCGGAGCACTGGACCTCGAAGCGGAACGGGAAGCCGGCGATCGAGCGCTTGGCGCAGTCATAGATGCGGCCGGACCTGGTCTCCTGCGCCCGCCAGGCGTCGGCGGCCACTTCGGCCTGCGAGGCCGCATAGAACCAGAAGCCGCTCCAGGCGACGGCAAGGATCAGGACGAGGACGGGTGCGATGAAAAGGCCCCAGCGGGAGCGGCGGCCTGCGGCAACGGTCATATTGGACATGCGGCGACCCTTTGCCCCCAGATTCAGGCAATTATAAGCGGGCTCCGCCTGCGACAAAAGGCGGAGAATTCGCTTCGCTTGGGGCCTTCATTCTGGTAGCCGTGCCCGAAATGTCGGAAATTACCGTTCCCTCCGTCACCACCGCCAAGGGCGACCTCTGGGTGTTCGGCTATGGCTCGCTGATGTGGCGGCCGGGCTTCGAGTTCGAGGAGCGCGTCCCGGCGCGGCTGGTCGGCGAGCACCGCGCGCTCTGCGTCTATTCCTTCGTTCATCGCGGCACGCCGGAAAAGCCGGGCCTGGTGCTCGGGCTCGACCGCGGCGGCGCCTGCCGCGGCATCGCGTTTCGCGTCGCCGAGAAGAACCGCGCTGACGTCGTCGCGTATTTGCGCGCGCGCGAGCAGGTCACCTCGGTCTATCGCGAGGTGATGCGCTCGGTCTGGCTGGAGAACGACGCGCGCCAGCGCGTGCCTGCGCTCGCTTATGTCGTCGACCGCGGCCATGTGCAATATGCCGGCCGTCTCTCGCTCGCCGAGCAGCACCGCCACGTCGTCCAGGGTCACGGCCAGTCCGGCGCCAACCGCGACTACGTCACCGCGACGGTGAAGGCGATCGAGGCCGAAGGCTTTCGCGACACGCAACTGCATCAGCTCGCGACCATGCTGCATGCGGACGCGCACTCGCTGCACGCGCCGGCTCCCGACGATCGAGACGGCCGCTAGCTCTCCGACGGCGCGTAACTCGGCGAGGCGCCGATCAACTGCTTCTGCTCCTTGCGGCCGGCTTCGACGAGGCGGCTGGTTGCCTCTTCGATCGCCGTCTGCACACGAGAGAGAAACTCGTCCTTCGGCAGGCCCGGCGGCAGCGGATCGAGGAATTCGACCACGAGCGTACCGGGATAGCGCATGAAAGTGCGACGCGGCCAGAACAGGCCGGAATTGAGCGCGATCGGCAGGCACGGCACGCCGCAGGACGAATAGATCTGCGCAAAGCCGGTCTTGTAGTCCGGCGGCGCACCCGGCGCGCGGCGCGTGCCTTCCGGAAAGATCACGAGCTGCTTCCCGCCGCGCACCGCCTCGCGCGCCCGCCGCGTCATGTCCAGCAGCGCCTTCACGCCGGCCTTGCGGTCGATCGCGATCATCCCGGTCTTGACCAGGAACTGGCCGAACACCGGGATCTGCATGAGCTGACGCTTGAGAATGAAGATCGGACGATTGAAGAACCCGGGCAGCACGAACGTCTCCCAGAACGACTGGTGCTTCGCCGCGATCACCAGCGGCCCCTGCGGGATGTTCTCGACACCGCGGAATTCGACCTTGATGTTGCAGACCACGCGCATCAGCACCAGCGTTGCCTTCGCCCACCATTGCGCAACCGTCAGCATCGCGCGCGGCGGCAGCAGGAAGGTCGGCAGCGCCACGATCGCGAGGCACACCAGAACGGCGTAGAACAGCACGTTGAACACCAGCGAGCGCAGGAAAATCAGGAACATCGACGATCCGATTAATTTGCCGATCAATTGCCGGTCAATTGGCCTGTGCGGTGGCGGGCCGCCTCAGTTGCTGACCTGCAGGCTGCTCCGACATCTCGGGCGAAAGGTCAATCCCGAAATCCTCCAGCCGCACCCTGAGCTCGGCCGCGATGTACTTGACATATTCCGACATCAGCAGCCGCAAGGTGGACGCCGAAGTCCACCACGGCTCCTCGCGCCATTTCTCGCCGACCACCGCGAACGGGATCAGCGTCGTCTGTGGCATCGCATGCGAGAATTCCACCAGCGCGCGCGGCATGTGATAGTTGGAGGTGACCACGATCAGCGACTTGAACCGTCGCCCCTCGGCCCAGCGCCGCGCCTCAGCCGCATTGCCGCGGGTCGAAAGCGCGGTGCGGTCGAGATCGACGCAACAGGTCATGAAGGACTGGTTCTCCGGCAGCGTCCGGGAGATATCGCTCGCCGTGGATGTCGGGTGCACGCCGGAGATCAGCAACCGCCTGCCGTAGCCGGAAGCCAGCAGCTCCATCGCATCCGACACCCGCGAGGAACCGCCGGTCAGGACCACGATGCCGTCTGCCTTCCGGCTTGGGGCGATCTCGGCACCGCGCAGTTGCGACAGGAACGCGATGAAGCCCGCCGCCGCCCCGACAAAGGCGAACGCAATCGTCGACACCAATGCCGCGCGCAGCCAGCCGCGCGGCAGGTTCGGCGATCGATCGTCGGTCGGCGAGGTCATGTGATGTCAGTGAACCCTTCCCTGGGTGATTTTAAAACGTTTTGAGGCGAAGTGGAGTCCGGTTATCAACCCTAGTCGACGTCATTCAGCGTCGCGAACAGGGTCTGGCGTGAGGCCGCCGCGGTGATGGCGCCGATCAGCACGGCCTGGACCACGAGCACGATGTAGCCGGACGGCCGCAGCGAGAAGGTACCGAGCAGCGCGGCGAACTGGTCGCCGACGGGGGTACCGGAAAACCAGCCGGCGATCGACTCGGAGAAGCCGAACACCAGCATCGCGGCGCCGCCGCCGATCACGCCGCCCTCCAGGCCCAGCCTGAGGAAATGGCGCAGGAAATGATTGGCGATGTAGCGGTCGCCGGCGCCGACGAAATGCAGCACCTCGACGATCGGACGGTTCGCCGCCATGGCCCCGCGGGTCGCGAACGAGACCGAGATGATGGTGGCGATAATGACGAGCGCAAGGATGCCGAGGCCCGCAAGCACGGTGGCGTTGGTCATCGAGCGCATCCGCTCGATCCAGGCGCGATGATCATCGATGCTGGCACTTGGCGCGACCTGGGTCACGCGCGCGCGCAAGGCGCCGAGATCGAGCGGCGTTCCAGGTTGCACGCGCGCGATGATCATGCGCGGCACCGGCAGATCGTCCATCGACAGCCCGGTGCCGAGCCAGGGCTCGAGCAGCTTGCCGCTCTCCTCCCGGGTGAACGGCTTGACCTCGACGATTCCGGCCTGCGCGCGTATCGCCTCCGTCACCGCCGCGGTGTCGCGTTCGAGATCTCGGCCGGCCTGCGGGCGAACCTGGATGGTGATCTCGCTCGCGACGTCCGACTGCCATTCCGCGGCGGAGGCGCTGACCAACAGCACCGTGCCCGTGGTCATCGACGCCAGGAAGGTCATGATGGCGACGACGGCCACCAGTGCGCGGCCCTGGATCGAGGCACGCGGCACGATCGGCGACATGTTGCGCGCCTTGGCCGGAAGCTGCGGACGCTCCTGTCCGAGGTCCACCAGCACGCCGCGCTCGTCGGTCCTATTCATAGACGTGCAACCGTCCCTGATGCAGCACGAGACGGCGGGCCTCGTACTGGTCCATCAGGCCGATGTCGTGGGTCGCGATGATGACGGCGGTGCCCGACTTGTTGAGCTCGATGAAGAGCCGCAGCAGGCGGCGTCCCAGCGTCGGATCGACGCTGCCGGTCGGCTCGTCGGCGAGCAGCAGTTGCGGCCGCGAGATCACGGCGCGCGCGATCGCCGCGCGCTGCTTTTCACCGCCCGACAGGATCGGCGGCAGCGCGTCCATGCGATCGCCGAGCCCGACCCAGCGCAGCAAATCGATCACCTCCTTGCGATAGCTCGACTCGCTGCGGCCCATGACGCGGAACGGCAGCGCCACGTTCTCGTAGGTCGTCATGTGATCGAGCAGGCGAAAATCCTGCAGCACGATGCCGATGCGCTTGCGCAGATCGGCGATCTCGTCCTTGCCGAGCTGCGAGATGTCGTGGCCGAACAGATTGACGAGGCCCCGTGTCGGCCGGTGCGACAGGAACAACAGGCGCAGCAGCGACGTCTTGCCGGCACCGGAGGGGCCGGTGAGGAACTGGAAGGAATGCGCCGGGATCTGGAAACTGAGGTCGCGCAGAATCTCCGGCCCCAAACCGTAACGCAATCCGACATTTTCGAACCGAACCAAGTTCAGCTCCGTTCGAGAGGGGGCGCGGGTCGCATGGCTGCGCTTCGCCATGCGCGATCAACGGGTTTTGCCGCCGTTATGGTTTCCGGTTCGTTAACGGTCCCCTTGTAGCATCCAGGGTGCCCGGTTCGGCGCGACTGGGTCATCGTCGAGGCTCGTCCATGCATATCGTCTGCCCCCATTGTATGACATCCTACGCCATCAAGCTCGCGAGCCTTGGGGCGAACGGACGGGCGGTCCGTTGTTCCCGCTGCAAGGAGACCTGGATCGCCCATGCCGAGGATGCCATCGAGGAGGCATCCGTCCCGGCCATGGCCGCAGCCAGCCAGGCCGACGACCAGGCCGACCTTGCCGAGCAGTGGAACTCCTACGCCAAGGACGACGGCGCCACCGATACGCCTGTCGTCGACAGTCCCTCGATCGCCAGCGACTGGCCCGAGGAACAGGCTCCCAATGCAACCGAGGACGAGTGGTCGGCGGCAGCCCGGGAAGCCGAGGAAGAGGTCGTCGGCGCGCAGCACCAGTCATGGTTCCGCAGCCTATTCCCTCGCCGCGGCGCACGGGTCAGCCGTCCGGTCGCCACCGCTACGCCTAAAAAATCATACTTCGGCCTGCCAACCGCCTGCGCCGCCATGGGCGCGCTGGTGCTGGCGCTGGTGATCTGGCGCGGCGACATGGTGCGGCTGCTGCCGCAGACCGCCGCCTTCTACAAGATGGTCGGGCTTGAGGTGAACCTGCGGGGCCTCGCCTTCAGGGACGTGAAGCTGTCCAGCGAGACCGTTGATGGTAAGCAGGTGCTGGTGATCGAGGGCGTGATCGTCGGCGAGGGCAAGAAGCCGCTCGATATTCCGCGGCTGCGCTTTGCCGTCCGCGACGGGCAAGGCGCGGAGATCTACGCCTGGAATACGGTGCTGGAGCAGACCGTGCTGCGGCCCGGCGAGCGCGCCTTCTTCCGCTCCCGCCTCGCCTCGCCGCCCCCGGAAGGCCGCAATATCGACGTTCGCTTCTTCAGCCGGCGCGACATTGCCGGCGGCAGCGTATAATCGCGCCGCCCGGGAGTTGGTCCGAAGGTTGATCCCATGCCGAAGATCCTGATCGCCGACGACGAAGATTCGATGCGCACGCTGGTGGCGCGCGCCATTGCCATGGACGGGCACGAAACGGTCACCGCGCAGGACGGTGCCGAAGCGCTGGAGATCCTGACCCGCGAAGACGGCGCGTTCGACCTGCTCCTCACCGACATCCAGATGCCCGTGATGGACGGCATCGCGCTGGCGCTCTCCGCCGCGCGCGATTTTCCCGATTTGACCATCCTGCTGATGACCGGCTTTGCCGACCAGCGCGAGCGCGCCTCGAACCTCAATGCGCTGGTGCACGACGTCGTGACGAAACCGTTCTCGATCGCCGACATCCGCATCGCCGTGGCGGACGCACTGGCGGCAAAGAAGGGGTCTTAGGCTAAACACATGTACTGCTGTCAGCCCCGCGAAGGCCGGGCATCCAGTACGCCGCAGCCTATCGATAGAATCACGACCGTCTCGGAGTACTGGATCGCCAAATCAAGTCGGGCGATGACAGTGAGCCTGTGGCGTCCGCCTCAAAAGTCCTTCAGCAGCCGTTCGATGTAATCGAGCTCGATCTGCGGGCGCGAGCTGTCGCCGAGGCGGCGGCGGAGCTCTTCGAGGATGCGGCGGACGCGCTGGGCGTCGATCTCGCCCGGGATCTTGACGGTGTAGTCGTCGCTGAGGTCGCGGCCGTGCAGCGGGCGGCCCAGCGGATCGGTCTGATTGCCGCCGCTCTGCTGACGGCCGGCGCGATTGCCGGGGCCATCGCCCTGTCCGTCGCCATCGCCCTGCTGCATCGCCTCGGCCATTTTCTGCGCGCCCTTGCGCATTGCGTCGAGGGCCTTGCCTTGCGAATCCACGGCGCCATCGGCATTGCCATCGCCGAGCTTCGAGCCGGCATCGCCCATCGCACCATCGGCGTCGTCCAGGCTGCCGTCGTCATCTCCCTGATCGCCGTCCTGATCGCCGCTCTGGCCCGGATCGCCCTGCTGGCCCTTCTGGCCTTTCTGACCCTGCTGAGCCTTCTGGCCTTTTTGTCCCTTTTGCGCGAGGCCGCGCTTGGCGAGTTCGTCCTGCAGCTTCTTCAAGCGGTCACGCAGCGACTGCTGATCCTGCTGCAGGTCCGACATCGACTGGTCGCCCTGCTGCTTGCCGCGCGAGCGCTCACGCCGGGAATCCTGACCCTGCTTGAAGGTCTTGTCGCGCAATTGCTGCTGCTTGCGGATCATGTCGCTGAGCTCGTTCAGCGCCTGCTCCATCTCGCTCTCGCCGGATTGCCCGGGCTGCGCCATCTGGAGGTTTTCCATGATCTGCGCAAGCTGCTCGAGCAGGCGCTGGGCGGCCTCTTTATTGCCCTCGCGCGCCGCCTTCTCGATCTGCCGCAGGAGGTCATCCAGATCGCGCTGCGTGATGACGTTGCGATCACGGCTGGAGGATTGGCTCCGTTCCGTCGCCCGCTTGTACTCCTCGAGCTTCTGGATGGCGTCGGACTGGTTGCCCAGGCTCTTCCCGGATTCCTTCTGCCGGAGGCTGTCGCCGGACTCCTGCATCGCCTTTTCCGCGCTGTCGAGCAGCGCATCGGGATCCTGATCCAGCTGGGCAGCAGCCGGCGAGACGCCGCCCAACAGCAAGGCGAGGCAGGCGATCGACATCGCCTTCAAGACTGGCGCGCGTGCTAGCTTCCGCATTTCCGGTCCCGGGTAAACTGGTTGGTCTTGTCGTCTCCCGCCTTGTTGGCACGGCTGTTCGCCGACTTCCGATAGGCCTGAAGCTGCTCGCGCAAGACGTCCTGCTGCTGCGCCAGGTCTGCGAGCTGCTCGGGCGTTGCATTCTGGGTCTTTTGTCGCAGCTCGACGGCCTTGTCGAGGATGAGCTGGACTTCCGCGGGGAACGGCTGCCGGGCACCGAGCGGATTCTGCTCGGCGCGCCGGGCGAGATCGCGCACCTTGCCGGCCATGGCCTCGCGCAGCTTCTGCGTCAGCACCCTGAGTTCGTCCTCGCTGGCACCTCGGTCCAGCGCCGCCTTGAGCGCATCCTGCGCCGAGCGCAGCGCCGCGTTGACGCTGCCGGCGACACCGTCGTCCTCGATGGTCGTCGCAAAGGCCCACATGCTCGCCACGACATTGCGCAGCGCATCTTCGGTGCGAGCCGCCTCGAGCTGGGTTGCGAGACTGCGGAGGCCGAGATAACAGCCGGCGTCAGGCGTGAACAATTCGGGTGCGATCATCAGCGCGTCGAGCGCGGTGTAGACGTCCGAGTTCCTGTTGGCGTCCAGCGCGAGAATGCGGCGCTGCTCGATCAGCGCACGCGCGAGCGAGTTGGTGAACAGACGCTCGGGCAGGCGCATGTTGAAGGGTTCGCTCCTGGCCTCGTTGCCGGCCTCGTCCTTGGCGGTGAGCGTCAGCGTGACGTCGGCGCCGGCATAGGGGTCCTCGCTGAGGTCTTTCACCGTCTGGCCGACGCCGTTGCGGGTGCGCGCGTTCGGCAGAACGAGCGGGAATTGCGGCGGCTGGAACAGCGGCCGGGCGGCGGCTTTGCCGTCGGAATCCTTGCTGCCGTCCTTGGCTTCGGCGGGGCGCAGGGCAATCTGCGCATCCGCGCCGGTGACGCCGTAATCGTCCTCGATCTTGTAGGAGAGCTGCAGCCCACCGCGCGCCTGGCGCTCGGGATCCTTGGCGAGTGCGATCGTCGGTGCATGGTCCGGCGTGGCGGCAAACGCCCATTGCGGCTGGCCGGAGGGCGCGCGGACATGTGCGGTGCCGTCAGCCGTGATGGTGAAATGCTTCTCGTTGGTGCCCTTGGGGGCGGCTTCCGCGGGGGCAACCTCCTTGAGGCCGCCGGAGACGACGACATCCAGACTGCCGCCGGAGGAGCGCACGATCAGGGTCGAGCCTGCCGGAACCGCCAGCGGGCCGGAAGCCGGCAGCGCCGCGGCCTCCCGGTTGGCGGCCGACAGGATGACCGGCGGTTTGCCGGTGTAGAGCGGCGGGGTGACCCAGGCATCGACGCGGACATTGGCCGGCGCCAGCACGCCGTTCCAGTCGAAGGCGGCCCCGAGCCGCATTCCGCGTTCGTCGCCGGCGGCGAAGAAGGTTGCAACGAGCATCACCATGACCAGCGCGCGAAGCGCCCACGGATCATGCAGCGCCAGCCGCGGATGCGGCAGGCCGGCGCGGATGCGCTTGAGCGAGGCCAGCGTACGCTCGCGCTGCGCCTGCCACAGCGCCTGTGCGACCGGGTCCTGCGAAGTCAGCGTGTCCGTCAGCGTCGTGGCCGGGCGGTGACGGATGCCGGAACCACGATCGAGCCGGGCCAGCGCCTCCTCGCGGCTCGGCCAGCGGAAGCGAATCAAGGGAAACAGGACGGCAATTGCGATGCCGGCGAAAACGACGAGACCGATGGCACGGGCCAGGAACGGCAGCGCCAGCCAGAGGCCGGCCCAGGACACCACGAGGAACAGGCCGACGACAGTCAGAAGCCGCGCCAAATTCGGCCAGGCTCGCTCCCACGCGATGGCATAAATGGCCCGATCGAGGGCCTGCGCCAGCTTCAGCCGCGACAGAGCATCGCTGTTGCGGATCGGGTCTGACGGGTCGGGGGTGACGCCGTTCAATCAACTCTCCAGGTTGCCCGGGAGAGAAGACTATCACAACGGCAGCACTGAGGCATCCGTTCCGGCACGGGAGAGGTCCCTTTTCCCGCATAACACGAGGACGTGACTGGCCCCTCACAACCCCGTAATTTCCGCGCCGCCACCCGATAGAGACGAGAGGAAACGCCATGGACAAGAAGATGCACGACAAAGGCCTGGAAGTCCGCAAAGCGGTGCTGGGCGAGGCCTATGTCAACAACGCCCTTAAGAACGTCGACGATTTCAACCGCCCGTTCCAGGAGATGCTGAACGAATATTGCTGGGGCACGGTGTGGGGCCGCGAGGAGCTGCCGCGCAAGACCCGCAGCATGCTCAACATCGCCATGATCGCGATCCTGAACCGCCAGCACGAGTTTCGCGCGCATCTGAAGGGCGCGCTGACGAACGGCGTCAGCCGCGAGGAGATCCGCGAGATCCTGATGCAGGTCGCGATCTATGGCGGCATGCCCGCCGCCGTCGACAGCTTCCGCATCGCGCGCGAGGTGTTTGCGGAGATCGACGGCAAGGCGTGAGGGGCACTCTCTCCGCCGTCGTCCCGGGGCGCGCGAAGCGCGAGCCCGGGACCCATAACCACAGGAAGCTGTGGTTACGGGGACTAGGAGTGATCGCCTTCGCGCTACGACCCCTCCCTGGGCGTATGGGTCCCGGGCTCATCGCTTCGCGATGCCCCGGGACGACACCGGGGGTCGATCAAGCATCTCTCAAACAACGAAGAAGGTAGGAAACACCATGGACATCGGATTCATCGGCCTCGGAAACATGGGTTTCCCGATGGCGCGGCGGTTGATCGAGGCGGGACACAAGCTCGTCGTGTTCGACACGCGCAAGGAGGTCACGGACAAGCTCGTGGCGCTCGGCGCGACGGCGGCGACATCGCCGAAGGACGTCGCCGACCGTGTCGAAACCGTGATGGCGAGCCTGCCCTCGCTGCAGGCCTCGCTCGACGTCGCCACGGGAGCGAACGGCGTGATCGAAGGTCGTCGCGCAAAACGCTTCATCGATCTCTCCACCGTCGGCTCGACGATGGCGACGAAGATTCACGGCATTCTCGCCAAGCGCAACATCGTGCAGATCGACTGTCCCGTCTCCGGCGGCGTCGGCGGCGCCGAGAAGGGCACGCTGGCGGTGATGGTGTCCGGGCCGAAGGCGGATTTCGAACTGCTCAAGCCGGCCCTCGACGTGATCGGAAAGGTGTTCTTCATCGGCGAGAAGCCTGGCGCCGCCCAGACCATGAAGCTCGCCAACAATTTCCTCTCGGGCACCGCGATGGTGGCGACGTCGGAGGCCGTGGTGATGGGCGTGAAAGCCGGGCTCGATCCCGCCGTGATGATCGACGTCATCAATGCCGGGTCGGGCATGAACACCGCAAGCCGCGACAAGTTTCCGCGCGCGGTGCTGCCGCGCAGCTTCGATTTCGGCTTCGCCACGGGATTGATGGTGAAGGACGTGCGGCTGGCGCTGGAAGAGATGAAGCAGCTCGGCCTGTCGATGGAGGTCGCCGACGCAGTCGGGCGGTTGTGGGAGACGATCATCGCTGCGGAGGGCGCGGAATCCGATTTCACTGTGGCGATCAAGCCGATCGAGAAGCAGGCAGGCGTCGTGGTTGGCGGAAAAAAATAGCGTTCAACTGGATCGCGCGCGCGCCGCTTGATTTGCCCGCCAGATCAAGAGGTTTTGTCCGACGGGTCAAACCTGACGGTCGGTCGCCGGACAATCTTCGCGCACGCCTAACCCGTTGATTTCACAACGTCGGTCTACTGTGCATGGGGTTGTTTTGCAGATTTTGGCTTCGCCCTTACAGCCAGGGCGCCGGCCGATCCATTGCAATGAGCTGCTCGACCTCCACGCGCGGGCGCACGACCGCGTATTGATCGCCCTTCACCAGCACCTCCGGCACCAGCGGCCGGGTGTTGTAGGTGCCGGCCTGCACGGCGCCGTAGGCGCCTGCGGTCATGATGGCGATGAGATCGCCGGGCGCAGGCGTCGGCAGCGTGCGGTCGAGCGCGAGATAGTCCCCGGTCTCGCAGACCGGGCCGACGACGTCGGCCAGGATTGTCGCGGCGTCCTTGGCCGGTTGCGTCACCGGCAGGATGTCGTGATGCGCTTCGTACAGCGTCGGGCGGATCAGGTCGTTCATCGCGGCGTCGATGATTACGAAATTCTTGCCGTCGCCGTGCTTCACATAGATCACCTTGGCGACGAGGATGCCGGCATTGCCGACGATCATGCGGCCCGGCTCGAACATCAGCGTGCAGCCGAGATTGTGGCTGACGCGCTTGACCATGGCAGCATAGGCCGCCGGCGCCGGCGGCGCCTCGCGGTCCATGTAATAGGGGATGCCGAGGCCGCCGCCGAAATCGACATGGCTGATATTGTGGCCGTCGGCACGCAGCGTCTGCACGAATTCGGAGAGGATACGGAACGCCGTCTCCATGCCGGAGAGGTCGGTGATCTGGCTGCCGATATGCACGTCGGTGCCGGTTACCTCGATGCCCGGCAGTTTTGCGGCGCGGGCATAGACCTCGCGGGCATGCACGATCGGGATGCCGAACTTGTTCTCGGACTTGCCGGTCGAGATCTTGGCGTGGGTGCCGGCGTCGACATCGGGATTGACGCGCAACGAGATCCGCGCGGTCTTGCCCGTCTCGGTCGCCAGGCGCGACAACAGCTCGAGCTCGGGCTCGGATTCGACGTTGAGACAGAGGATGTCGGCGGCGAGCGCGGCGCGCAGCTCCGCTTCCGTCTTGCCGACGCCGGAGAAGACGATCTTGCTCGCGGGAATGCCGGCCGCCAGCGCGCGCTTCAACTCGCCGCCGGAGACGACGTCAGCGCCGGCGCCGAGCTTGGCCAGCGTGCGCAGCACCGACTGGTTGGAGTTCGCCTTCATGGCGTAGCAGACCAGCACCTTCTCGCCGGCGAAGGCCTCGGTGAAGACGCGATAGTGCCGCTCCAGCGTCGCGGTCGAATAGCAATAGAACGGCGTGCCGACGGTCGCGGCCAGCTCGGACAGATTCACCGCCTCGGCGTGCAGCACGCCGTTGCGATAGTCGAAATGATTCATGGCGCAGGCTCGGTTGTCCCGGCTTATCTCTTGCCGGGAGGTTCGTCCAAGAGCGGATCGAGAATGAACGGTTTCTTGCTGCCCCTGGCCGCCGCAGGCGCGGCATCCGCACCTGATGAGGTGGGATTGAACATGCTCGACGACTTCTGGGCTGCGGTCTCGGTGTCGGCTGGAGGTGCAACGTTGGCCGTAGACGCGCTGGAGGCCGTCGGCGGCAGATCCAGCGGACCCTTACGGCCGCAGCCGGCCAGCGCAAGCGCCGTCAGGCTCAAGACAATGATGGCCCACCCCGAGCCGGCCGGGCGAAACTTTGACGTCACGACGAAATCCCCACTACGCGGGCCGCACCATACAGAGATTGGCGCACTCTGGCGAGAGCCGGATGACCATGAAACATAAGCGAAATTTCGTCCTCAGCCCAATTTCCGCTCTTTTTCCAGCCGCTTCGCCCAGGCCTTGGCCTGGGCCGCCACGTTCTTCGGCGCGGTGCCGCCGAAGCTGGTGCGGCTCTTCACCGACGATTCGACCGAGAGTACGCCGAGCACGTCCTTGGTGATTTTCGGCTCGATCGCCTGCATCTCCTTGAGCGGCAGCTCGTGCAGGGCGACGCCGCCCTCGGCGGCCTTGGCGACGATGCGGCCGGTGACGTGATGGGCCTCGCGGAACGGCATCTTCAGGGTGCGCACCAGCCAGTCGGCGAGGTCGGTCGCGGTGGCATAGCCCTCGCCCGCGGCCGCTTGCATCCTGGCTTCGTCAGGCTCGAGGTCGCGGACCATGCCGGTCATGGCGCGGATCGCCAGCGACAGCGCGGCGAAGCCCTCCATCGCGCCCTGCTTATCCTCCTGCATGTCCTTTTGATAGGCGAGCGGCAGGCCCTTCATCACGATGAGGAGACCGTTGAGCGCGCCGATGACGCGACCGGTCTTGGCGCGCACCAGCTCGGCGGCATCCGGATTGCGCTTCTGAGGCATGATGGAGGAGCCCGTGGTGAACTTGTCGCTGAGCCGGATCAGGCCGACCAGCGGCGAGGTCCAGATCACGATCTCCTCGGCAAAGCGCGACATGTGCACGGCGCAGATCGAGGCCGCCGCCAGCGTCTCCAGCACGAAGTCGCGGTCGGAGACCGCATCGAGCGAGTTCGCCATCGGGCGGTCGAAGCCCAGCGCCTTGGCGGTCGCGTGGCGGTCGATCGGGAACGAGGTGCCGGCGAGCGCGGCGGCGCCAAGCGGGGATTCGTTCAGCCGCTTGCGCGCGTCCTGGAAGCGGCCGCGATCGCGCGCGGCCATCTCGACATAGGCGAGCAGATGATGGCCGAAGGTCACGGGTTGCGCGGTCTGCAGGTGGGTGAAGCCCGGCATCACGGTTGCGGCATGCTCCAGCGCGCGATTGACCAGCGCGGCCTGGAACGCGGCCAGCGCCGCGTCGGTCTCGTCGAGGACATCACGGACATAGAGACGAAAATCGGTGGCGACCTGGTCGTTGCGCGAGCGCGCGGTGTGCAGGCGGCCGGCGGCGGGGCCGATCAGCTCGGTCAGGCGGCTCTCGACATTCATGTGAATGTCCTCGAGCGCGCGCTTGAACTCGAAGCCGCCCTTGCCGATCTCTGACAAAATCGTGTCTAGACCCCTGCCGATATTTTTCGCATCAGATCCCGTGATGATGCCCTGGCTGGCGAGCATCGCAGCGTGGGCCTTGGACGCGGCAATGTCCTGGGCGAACAGGTGACGATCGACGTCGATGGAGACGTTGATCTCTTCCATGATCTGGTCGGGACGTTCCGAGAACCGGCCGCCCCACATCTTGTTGCTCATGATCCCCTGCTCACGCCTTGATTTGCCGCACGTTTGCCGGCTGCCGTCAGCCGTACTAAGAGGCCCCTGATAGCCATATCTGCGACCGGATGACAAACGATATGCTCGACAAGAAGCCCTCCGCCACGCGCCGGGTCCCCCTCGTTATCGCCACGGTGGCGATCGGAGGACTGGCCGGCTTCGCCGCGCTGTACGGGCTGGGCCTGAGCCGGTCGCCGTCAGGCGATCCGACCTGCAAGCCGGCGGTGGCGACGGCGCAAAAGATCGCCCCCCTCGCCCACGGCGAGCTGGCGGCGCTGACCATGGCGAGCGCGCCCCTCAAGCTGCCCGACCTCACCTTCGAGGATTCCGACGGCAAGCCGAAGAAGCTGTCCGATTTCCGCGGCAAGACGCTGCTGGTGAACCTCTGGGCCACCTGGTGCGTGCCGTGCCGCAAGGAAATGCCGGCGCTGGACGAGCTCCAAGGCAAGCTGTCGGGCCCGAATTTCGAGGTGGTAGCGATCAATATCGACACCCGCGATCCCGAGAAGCCGAAGACCTTCCTGAAAGAGGCCAATCTGACCAGGCTCGGCTACTTCAACGATCAGAAAGCCAAGGTTTTCCAGGATCTTAAGGCGATCGGGCGGGCCTTGGGCATGCCGACTTCGGTGCTGGTCGATCCGCAAGGCTGCGAGATCGCGACGATCGCGGGGCCGGCGGAGTGGGCGAGCGAGGACGCGCTCAAGCTGATCCGGGCGGCGACGGGCAAGGCCGCCGCAGCGCTCTAGGGATTTTAGGCCGTGACGTTGAGATTGCCGCCGACGCCGGCACCGACATTGGCGAGCGAGGGCTGACCGGCGCCCATCAGCGTCAGGACGGTGGATTTCTCCATATCCGCGTTCTGCTTGGCCAGCGTCGCCGAAATATTCGACTGCAGTGCGCCCTGCTGAGCGGCCAGCATGGTGCTGACCATTGCCATCATGTCCATTACGCGAACCCTCGTACCGGCCGTAACCTAGGCGCGCGGGGTTAACGCGACATGAATTGTCACACAGCGGATCGGATCAGCGCGTCGGAACCGGCTTGGCGCCGCGGTAATCGTAGAAGCCGCGCTGGGTCTTGCGGCCGAGCCAGCCGGCCTCGACGTATTTCACCAACAGCGGACACGGGCGGTATTTGGAATCGGCAAGACCCTCATGCAGCACCTGCATGATCGAGAGGCAGGTATCGAGGCCGATGAAATCGGCGAGCTCCAGCGGGCCCATCGGATGGTGGGCACCAAGCTTCATCGCCGCGTCGATCGCCTCGACATTGCCGACGCCTTCATACAGCGTGTAGATCGCCTCGTTGATCATCGGCAGCAGGATGCGGTTGACGATGAAGGCCGGGAAATCCTCGGAGACCGCGACCTGCTTGCCGAGCTTGGCGACGAATTCCTTCGACGTCTCGAAGGTGGCGTCATCCGTGGCGATGCCGCGGATCAGCTCCACCAGCTCCATCAGCGGCACCGGATTCATGAAGTGAATGCCGATAAAGCGCTCGGGCCGATCGGTGGCGGCGGCCAGCCGGGTGATCGAGATCGAGGATGTGTCGGAGGCGACGATCGCCTCGGGCTTCAGCACCGCGCAGAGCTCGTGGAAGATCTTACGCTTGACCTCTTCCTTCTCGACCGCGGTCTCGATCACGAGATCGCAGTCGGCGAGACCGTCGAGCTTCTCGGCGAGCGAGATACGGGCGATCGCCTTGGCCTTGTCGTCCTCGGTGACGCCCTTCTTGGAGACCTGGCGCGCCAGATTGCCATTGATGGTGGCCATGCCCGACTTGAGACGGTCGGACGAGACGTCGTTGAGCACCACGTCGAAGCCGGCCAGCGCCGCGACATGCGCGATGCCATTGCCCATTTGCCCCGCGCCGATCACGCCGACCTTCTTGATCACTGCCGCCATAATGTCATCCACCGGAACGGCGCGCGAGGAGCGCGCCTGCCTATCCCCCAAGCCGGGAGGTCTGATTGATCAGAAGCTTGATTTAATCAGAACCCGGGCTCGAAACCTAGATTGGATCGCCTCCCCGGCGTGCCCCACGCCAAAGAAAACGCCTCAGAAATGAAACACCGGCCGGAGTTTATCCCTCCGGCCGGTGTTTTCGACGTGTTTTACTTGCCGAGCTTGCCGAGTTCGGCGGTCAGCTCCGGAACCGCCTGGTAGAGATCGGCGACCAAGCCGTAATCGGCAACCTGGAAGATCGGCGCGTCCTCGTCCTTGTTGATCGCGACGATCACCTTGGAGTCCTTCATGCCGGCCAGATGCTGGATTGCGCCGGAAATGCCGACGGCGACATAGAGCTCGGGAGCCACCACCTTGCCGGTCTGGCCGACCTGCCAGTCGTTCGGCGCATAGCCGGCGTCCACCGCCGCGCGCGAGGCACCGACACCGGCCCCAAGCTTGTCAGCGAGCGGCTCGATGTATTTGGCAAAATTCTCGCGGCTCTGCATGGCGCGGCCACCGGAGACGATGATCTTGGCCGAGGTCAGCTCGGGACGGTCGCTCTTGGCAACTTCCTCGCCGACGAAGGTCGACAGCGCCGGATCGGCGGCCGCCGCGACGGTCTCGACGGACGCGCTGCCACCGTTGCCGGCTGCAGCGAAGGTGGAGGTGCGCACCGTGATGACCTTCTTGGCGTCCTTGGACTTCACCGTCTGGATGGCGTTGCCGGCATAGATCGGGCGCTCATAGGTGTCGGGGGCGATCACCTTGGTGATCTCCGAGACCTGCATGACGTCGAGCAGCGCTGCGACGCGCGGCATCACGTTCTTGAAGCGCGAGGTCGCGGGCGCAACGATGGCATCGTAGCCCGAGGCCAGCGAGACGATCAGCGCGGCCAGCGGCTCGGCGAGATCATGTGCGTAAAGGTCGCCTTCGGCGACCAGCACTTTCGCGACACCAGCGAGCTTCGCAGCCGCCTCGGCCGCAGCCTTGGTGCCCTGTCCGCCGCCCGCGACCAGCACGTGGACGTCGCCGCCGAGCTGCGAAGCCGCCGTGAGCGCCTTGTTGGTCGAGTCCTTGAGGACGTCGTGTTCGTGTTCGGCAATCAGCAGCGTCGTCATCAGAGCACCCCAGCTTCGTTCTTGAGTTTCGACACCAGCTCGGCGACGTCCTTGACCTTGACGCCCGCCTTGCGGCCGGCCGGCTCCGTCGTCTTGACGATTTCGAGACGCGGAGCGACGTCGACGCCGTAGTCGGCGACGGCCTTCTCCGCGATCGGCTTCTTCTTCGCCTTCATGATGTTCGGCAGCGAGGCATAGCGCGGCTCGTTGAGACGCAGATCGGTGGTGACGATCGTCGGTCCCTTCAGCTTCACGGTCTGGAGGCCGCCGTCGACTTCGCGGGTGACCTTGAAGTCAGAACCTTCGACCTCGAGCTTCGAGGCGAACGTCGCCTGCGACCAGCCGAGCAGCGCGGCCAGCATCTGGCCGGTCTGGTTGCTGTCGTCGTCGATCGCCTGTTTGCCGAGGATGATCAGGCCGGGCTGCTCTTCGTCCGCAATCTTCTTCAGGATCTTGGCGACCGCGAGCGGCTCGACCGCACCGTCCGCTTTCACCAGGATGCCGCGATCGGCGCCCATGGCCAGACCGGTGCGGATCGTCTCCGACGCCTGCGCGGGTCCAATGGAGACAACCACGACTTCGGTCGCCTTGCCGGCTTCCTTCAGGCGCAGCGCTTCCTCGACCGCGATCTCGTCGAACGGGTTCATCGACATCTTGACGTTGGCGAGTTCAACGCCCGATCCATCGCTCTTGACGCGGACCTTGACGTTGTAATCGACCACCCGCTTTACCGGCACAAGAACCTTCATCGATCCTCTTTCACTCAATTTGGGAGGGGGGTTATCAACTGGCGCGGAACCTAAAGGCCTGA
The DNA here is from genome assembly GCF_018129985.1 of Bradyrhizobium sp. SZCCT0148. GTDB lineage: Bacteria > Pseudomonadota > Alphaproteobacteria > Rhizobiales > Xanthobacteraceae > Bradyrhizobium > Bradyrhizobium japonicum_H. Next base: position 301,629 of record NZ_JAFCKT010000003.1, on the reverse strand, counting down.
TCTGCCCCGGTCAACGCGCGAACGGGCCTAATTTTAGCCCTCTGAAATGCGAGAGCCCGATGGGTCAGCGGTTCTGGCCCGGAACCCAGAGCACGTCGCCGGCGCCGTTCCCGTTGGCAGCCCGGCTGGCCACGAACAGGAAGTCCGACAGGCGGTTCATATAATGGATGCCAGCCGCGCTGACCTGCTCCCCGGGTCGGGCCGCCAGTTCCACAATTACTCGTTCCGCCCTGCGGCATATCGTGCGCGCTACATGGAGATGGGCCGCGGCCGGCGTGCCGCCCGGAAGCACGAACGAGGTCAGCGGCGCGAGCTTGTCGTTGAGCGCATCGATGTCGCGCTCGAGCCGCTCGACCTGGCTGGCCACCACCCGCAGCCGTTCGGCCTTGCCGTCGCGTTCTGGGACCGCGAGGTCGGCGCCGAGGTCGAACAGATCGTTCTGGATGCGGCCGAGCATCGCATCGAGATCCGGCATGTCTGCGGTATGGAGCCTCACCACGCCGATCGCGGCATTGGTTTCATCGACGGTGCCATAGGACTCGATGCGCAGATCGTATTTCGGACGCCGCTCCCCGGTTCCGAGCGCCGTCGTGCCGTCGTCACCGGTCTTGGTGTAGATGCGATTGAGCAGGACCATCTATTCCCCAATATTCATAGTGCGCGCGGCACACCGTCGGAAACCGGCGATAGGTATCTGCCGTATCTGTCCTAGCGTCCCATCGCCCACACTGCGAGCATGGCGATGACGATGGCCACGAACTGCAGCAGCACGCGCCAGCGCATCAGCTTCTGCGACGTGTTCGGCGAGCCGCCGCGCATCATGTTGACGAGACCGAGCAGCAGCACCACCGCAACGGCGCCGGCTGCCACCGGCAGGATGAAGGTACTCAAAAGCGATGCCATGACGGGCTAGATAACACCGTGTGTGCCGGACCGCTATCTCCTCGTCATTGCAGTGCCTGCATGACGGCGCGCCTGGAATAGCGACGCGGTCGTTCCGGAAACTGGCTTTTGGGCCCATAATATCAGAAGGTAGCGAGATGATTTCCGATTTGCGCCAGATGCCCGGTCTGTTCGCCTGCCCCGACGGGCGGCTGGCCAGCGCGGCAGCAGCGATGTAGGTGGCGCGTGAAGGTCATTCGCACCGTCTATGATGTCGCAATGGACGCGTTCTACACCTTCCTGGCCGATGACGGCTGGGCGATCGCCAGCCATATCGCGCTGTCGACGCTGATGGCGCTGTTCCCGTTCCTGATCGTGCTGACCTCGCTCGCGGGCTTCTTCGGCTCCAAGGAACTCGCCGACCAGGCCGCCAGCCTGATGCTGCAGATCTGGCCGAAACAGGTCGCCGATTCGATCTCGGGCGAGGTGCATGACGTGCTGACCACGACCCGTACCGGCGTGCTCACCGTCGGCGCGGCGCTGTCAGTTTATTTCGCCTCCAACGGCGTCGAGGCGCTGAGGGTCGCGCTCAACCGCGCCTATGCGGTGGTGGAGATGCGGCGCTGGTACTGGCTGCGGCTGGAATCGATCGGCTACACGCTGGTCGCGGCGTTCACCGCGCTCGCCATGGCGTTCCTGATCGTGCTCGGCCCTCTGCTGATCGAAGCCGCACGCAGCCACATTCCGCTGTTCGTGGAGTCCAACGAGCGGATTTTGACCGGCGTCCGCTATGGCATCACCGTCGGCGCACTGGTGGTGGCGCTCCTGATCCTGCACGCCTGGCTACCTGCAGGACGGCGCAGCTTCGCCCAGATCCTGCCCGGCATCGTCTTCACCATCGTGGCGTCGCTGATATCAGGCATCGTGTTCGGCCAATATCTGGCGCGCTTCGCCAACAACTACGTGACGATGTATGCGGGGCTCGCCTCGGTGATCATCGCGCTGGTGTTTTTGTACTTCATCGCCGCGATCTTCGTTTACGGCGGCGAGCTCAACGCCGCGATCATCAAGTCGCGGCTTCCTCATGGCGTGTCGCTTCAAGCAGCGCAGTCGCTAGCGCCCGCGGAGACACAGGCTTGACCAGGAAGGCGTCGGCGCCGGCCTCGCGCGAGGCCGCCTCGTCCTCGCTGCGACCGGACACCCCGATGATCGGGATCCGGGCCAGCGGCGCCTCCATGGTACGGATCCGCCGGATGGCCTCGACGCCGTCGATGCCGGGCAGCACCATGTCCATCAGCACCGCGTCGAACGCGCCTTGCGCCAGCCGGCCGACGGCGTCCTCACCGCGCCCGATGAACTCGGCATGATGACCGAGCTCGGTCAGAATCGTGTTGAGCACGACGCGGCCGAACGGATTGTCCTCAACGCTGAGGACGCGCAGCGCGGCGACCGTATCGGCCTCCGCCTCGCCCTTGGTCTTGCGAGATTTGCCGGGATCAGCCGCATCGAGCGACACCGTCAGCGTAAAGGTCGCACCGCCGCCGCGGCGCAGTGCGACGGTGATATCGCCGCCCATCGCGCGCGCCAATTGCTTGACCGAGGACAGCCCCAAGCCGGCCCCGCCGAAGCGCGAGGCGATGGTGACATTGGCCTGGGTGAACGGGCGGAACAGCCGCTTGATCTCGGCCATGGTCAGGCCGATGCCGCTGTCGGACACGGCAAAGGCGACGCCGACCCTGCCCTTCGCCTTGCCCTTGACGGGGCGCCAGGGCGTAACCTCGAGCGCCACGCCGCCCTGGTCGGTGAACTTCACGGCATTGTCGATCAGGTTCTCAAGCGCAGCGCGCAGGCGGACGGGATCGCCGACCACGAGGCCGGGAAGCTTGTCGGAGATCGCGACCTGGGCCTGGAGGCCCTTGGCGGCGGCGCGGCCGGCGAGTGAATCGCCGGCGCTGCGGGCGAGCGTCCCGAGGTTGAACAGGTCCTGCCGCAGCGTGCTTCCGGCCTTGCCAGCTCCCCTGCCTCCCCCCTTGCCGGTTCGGGCGGCATCCACGAACAGCGTGGCAAGGCTTGCCAGGTGCTCGGCGCCGGCCTTGATTGTGTCGGCCCAGCGCCGCTCCCGTTCGCCAAGATCGGAGGTCGCGAGGAGATCGCTGATCGCCAGGATGCCGGTCAGGGGGGTCCGGACCTCATGGGCAAAGGCGGCGAGTGCCGCCTGGACCACGTCCGGCCCGACCGCCTTGGTGCTGCGCTTGCGCAACGAGGCGGCCGGCCCGGGCCGCTTCCGAGGCGGTCGCTTGGACGTCCGCGTAGTGCGCGCTGGGCGCTTCTTCGCCGCCATAAATCCCCTTCGAAGTGTCCCCTTCGAACCCTGGACCATCAAGCAAGCATGGCACGGCGGAACGCCCGGAGTCACGGCGGCGTTTAGCTAAACCCCAGAGAAATCTAACCTAATCCCACCAAGGCGCGGATGCTCGCGGGCGAGGCCCCGGCGGCACGCAACTCCCGCAGACCGGTCGAGCGGCTCGATTTCGACAGCTTCCGCCCCTCGCAGTCGCAAATCAGCCGATGATGGCGGTAGGAGGGTTCGGGCAGGCCGAGCAGGACCTGGAGCAGGCGATGGACGGCGGTGGCGTGGAACAAATCCTGGCCCCGCACGATCTCGCTGACACCCTGGAGCGCGTCGTCGACGACAACAGACAGATGGTAGCTGGTCGGCGTCTCCTTGCGGGCCAGGATCACATCGCCCCAGGCCTCCGGTCGCGCCGGGACGATGCCGCGCTCGGCATCGGCCCCCTCGCCCAGCTCGGTCCAGGTCAGGCCGGCGACACGCTGGCAGGCGGCCGCCATGTCGAGCCGCAGTGCGTAAGGCACGCCCGAAATGATCAGGCGCTCCCGCGCGTCGACAGGCAGCGATTTGACATTGCCGGGATAGAGCGGCGCGCCGTCGGGATCACGCGGCCACCGTCCCTCCCCTTCACGCGCGGAAACGAGCCTTGCGATCTCGGCGCGGCTTTCGAAGGCGGGATAGACGAGGCCCAGCGCCGACAGCTTGTCCAGCGCGGCGCGATAATCGGGAAGATGCTCGGACTGCCGCCGCACCGGCATCTCCCAGTCGATCCCGAGCCAGCTGAGATCCTCGTAAATCGCCGCCTCGAATTCCGGCCGGCAGCGCGTCGTGTCGATGTCCTCGATCCGCAACAGCAGCCGGCCGCCGGTCTCGCGCGCGCGGTCGAAATTCAGCAGCGCGGAATAGGCATGGCCGAGATGGAGGAAGCCGTTGGGGCTGGGAGCGAATCGGAAAACGGGTGGCATCGGTTTCAGGGACCTCGTCATTGCCGGGCTTGACCCGGCAATCCATCTTCCACGACTCTGTTACAATAGGAGATGGATGCGCGGGTCCCGCCTTACGCCGAAGGCTTCGACGGGTTTCGCGGTATTGGGCCGGCCGAGCCTTAGCAGAGACGGCAAGCCCGCGCATGACAAGTCGAGTGACCATGACCATCCACCTCGAAACCCAGTCCGATCTCGAAGAGGCCGTTCACACGCTGATCAAGCGCGACCCGCGCCTCAGACCCGTGTTCGAAATCGCGGGCATGCCGGCGTTGCGCCGCCGCGAACCGGGTTTTGCGGGCCTTGCCCACATCGTCTGCGGCCAGCAACTCTCGACCGCGAGCGCCGCGGCGATCTGGGGACGGTTGTCAGCCGCCTTCGATCCGTTCGACCACGACGCTTTGCGCCGGGCCCGCACCGACCGGCTGGGGCGGCTCGGCCTGTCGGCCGCCAAGATCAAGACGCTGAAACATCTCGCGCGCGAGATCGGCGCGCAGCGGCTGAACCTCGACGTGCTCGCCGAGGAAGACGCCGACGCGGCGCATCACACGCTGATCGCGCTGCCCGGCATCGGCCCGTGGACCGCGGACGTCTACCTGCTGTTCTGCCTCGGCCATGGCGATGCCTGGCCCGCCGGCGACCTCGCCGTGCAGGAGGCCGTCAAGATCGGCCTCGGCTTTCCGGCGCGGCCCACGGAAAAGCAGATGGCGCCGCTCGCCGAGCCCTGGCGTCCGCTGCGCGGCGCGGCGGCGCATTTGTGGTGGAGCTATTATCGCGCTGTGAAGAAGCGCGAGGGCGTGCTGCCGGCGTGACGGTCGTATTCCGCTCGAGCAGGGCCACATGCTTTTCCTGCTCGGGCAAACCGCTTTCGACGCATGCTCATCCAGTATAGCCTCGACCCCAGAGGAAACGCCGCAAAATGCGGCCACGAGGTCGCGCATGCTCGACAAGACCAAGGATCTATCCGTCGCCGCGCAGGTGTGGCTCGACGCATTCGAGCGCGCGCTGGGCAGGCCCGATCCCGCCACGCTGGACCACCTCTTCCTGGCCGACGGCTTCTGGCGCGACGTGCTGGCGCTGAGCTGGAACCTGCAAACGCTCGCTAGCCGCGAGACGATTGCGCAAGCCCTGGCTGCGCTCGCGCCGAAGGCGGCGCCGGCCAATTTCAGGATCGCGCTCAACCGCGCGCCGCCGCGCTGGGTGACGCGTGCCGGCACCAACACTATCGAAACGATCTTCGATTTCGAAACCGCAATCGGGCGTGGCAGCGGCATATTGCGGCTCGTTCCCGACAGTGCTGACGGCGACCGCCTGAAGGCATGGACGCTGCTCACCGCGCTCAACGAATTGAAAGGTTTCGAGGAACAGCTCGGCACGTCGCGGCCGCGCGGCCAGGCCTATTCACGCGATTTCCGCGGACCGAACTGGCTCGATCTGCGCAACGCCTCGCGCGACTATGCCGATCGAGATCCGGCCGTGCTGGTTGTCGGCGGCGGCCAGGCCGGGCTCGCGATCGCAGCGCGGCTGAAGCAACTGCAGGTCGACACGCTGATCGTCGATCGCGAAATGCGGATCGGCGACAATTGGCGCAAGCGCTATCATGCGCTGACCCTGCACAACCAGGTGCAGGTCAATCACCTCCCCTATATGCCGTTCCCGCCGAACTGGCCGACCTATATCCCCAAGGACAAGCTCGCCAACTGGTTCGAAGCCTATGTCGACGCCATGGAGCTGAACTTCTGGACCGCCACCGAATTCCAAGGCGGCTCCTACGACGATGCGAACGGACGCTGGACGGTCACCCTGCGCCGCGCCGACGGCAGCCAGCGGATCATGCATCCGCGTCACATCGTCATGGCAACCGGCGTCAGCGGCATCGCCAATATTCCCGATATTGCGACCCTCGACAATTTCAAGGGAACGCTGCTGCATTCCAGCCGCTACGAGGATGGCGAGAACTGGGCCGGCAAGCGCGCGATCGTCATCGGCACCGGCAACAGCGGTCACGACATCGCGCAGGACCTTCATTCCAGCGGCGCCGAGGTGACGCTGGTGCAACGCTCTCCGACGCTGGTCACAAATATCGAACCGTCGGCACAGCTTGCCTACGCGACCTACAATGAAGGCACGCTCGAGGACAACGACTTGATCGCGGCTTCGATGCCGACGCCGCTGGCGAAGAAGACGCATGTGATGCTGACGGAGCAGTCGAAGCAGCTCGACAAGGAGCTGCTCGAGGGCCTTGCCCGAGTCGGCTTCAAGCTCGATTTCGGCGAGGCCGGCACCGGTTGGCAGTTCAAATACCTCACCCGCGGCGGCGGCTATTACTTCAACGTCGGCTGCTCGAACCTGATCGTCGAGGGCGCGATCAAGCTCAGGCAGTTCGACGAGATCGAGAGCTTCGTCACCGACGGTGCGCGGATGAAGGACGGCACCACCATTGCGGCCGATCTCATCGTGCTCTCCACCGGCTACAAGCCGCAGGAATATCTGGTGCGGAAACTGTTTGGTGACGGCGTCGCCGACCGCGTCGGCCCGATCTGGGGCTTTGGCGACGGCGTCGAGCTTCGCAATATGTATGCGCGCACGCGGCAGCCCGGCCTCTGGTTCATCGCCGGCAGCCTCGCGCAATGCCGCATCAATTCGAAATATCTCGCGCTCCAGATCAAGGCGATCGAGGAAGGGATTTTGGGGCGTGAGGTGAGCACGGCTTGAGCCCTTCGTCATTGCGAGCGCAGCGAAGCAATTCAGAATCTCTCCGCAGAGGCAGTCTGGATTGCTTCGCTGCGCTCGCGATGACAATGTGGCGACAATTGCGGGCCACCACGAACAGAAGGGATTACAGATGCCAGCCATTCTCGGCACCGGCGAGCATCGCTACCGCGTCGTCGACAATTTCGCGAAACTGCCCGCAGGCTGGCAGCTCACCGACGTCGCCTCCGTCGCGGTCGACAGCAAGGACCGCGTCTACGTCTTCAATCGCGGCGTCCACCCGATGGTGGTGCTCGATCGCGACGGAAACTTCCTGCGGAGCTTCGGCGAAGGGCTGTTCTCGCGCGCGCACGGCCTGCACATCGACGCCGACGACAATCTCTACTGCACCGATGACGGCGACCACACCGTGCGCAAATGCACCACCGACGGCAAGGTGCTGCTGACGATCGGCATTCCCGAGAAGCCTTCGCCATTCATGAGCGGCGAGCCGTTCCATCGCTGCACCCACACCGCGCTGTCGCCGACAGGCGAGATCTACGTCTCCGACGGCTATGGCAATGCACGCGTGCACAAGTACACGCCGGACGGCACGCTGCTCAAGAGCTGGGGCGAGCCCGGCACCGATCCCGGCCAGTTCAACATCGTACACAATATCGCGACCGATGCCGACGGCTGGGTCTACGTCGCCGACCGCGAGAACCATCGCGTCCAGGTGTTCGACGGCAACGGCAGATACGAGACGCAGTGGAACAATCTGCATCGGCCCTGCGCGCTGTGCTGTTGCGGTGGGGCCAAGAGCCCGACTTTCGTCATCGGCGAGCTCGGCCCGGGCCTTGCCATCAACCGCAATGTGCCCAATCTCGGCCCGCGGCTGTCGATCGTGGACGCCAAGGGCAACCGCATCGCGCGCCTCGGCGGCGAGGACGGTCCGGGCGTTGCGAGCGGAAAATTCCTGGCACCCCACGGCATCGCGCTGGATTCAAAGGGCGATATCTATGTCGGCGAGGTCGGCGTCACCAACTGGGACACCAGCTTTCCCGACGAGGAGATGCCGGCCGCAGTGCGCGCAACGCGATGCTTGCAGAAGCTGGAGCGGGTACGGGAGTAGCTGCTGCAAACGGGCCGCGACCCGCCGGTTGCGGCAGTTCCGCGCCAGCTGCGGACCTCCCCCAAATCGCGGCTTTTTGAGCGCCTGTGCCACCCCGGTGCCGCATTGCCTGCGCCTGAATAAGTCGCTCAACGGGCTTCACAATCCCGTCACGCTGCATGTAGTATGTCAGGACATGCTGCTTCGCAGCGTATATTGGAGGCCGGGAGCGTTACTTGAACGCACATGTCTCGCAAGGCAGTTGGCCGGTGTTGGTGCTGAATGCGGACTTCCGGCCGCTGAGTTACTACCCGCTGTCTCTTTGGTCGTGGCAGGACGCGATCAAGGCGGTGTTCCTCGACCGCGTCAACATCGTCGCGCATTACGATCAGGCTGTTCACAGCCCCACGCTGCAGATGCAGCTGCCGAGCGTCGTCTCGCTCAAATCCTTCGTCAAGCCCACCACCCATCCGGCCTTTACCCGGTTCAACGTCTTCCTGCGCGATCGTTTCGCCTGCCAATATTGCGGCTCGCCCGAAGACCTGACCTTCGATCACATCATCCCGCGCAGCAAAGGCGGCCAGACCACCTGGGAGAACGTCGTCGCGGCGTGCTCGCCCTGTAACCTGCGCAAGGGCAATCTCACGCCGGCGCAAGCCAAGATGTTTCCGCGCCAGAGCGCGTTTGCGCCGACCGTGCACCAGCTGCACCGCAACGGCCGCCTGTTTCCGCCGAATTATCTCCACGATAGCTGGCTGGATTATCTGTACTGGGATACGGAGCTGGATCCGTAGGGGCGGGGTATCACCCCTGGTCGCATTCCTCGCCGCTACATTGCGATAGAACGCCGCGCTCAGCTTCGGCAGCCCTGCCCGTCTCTCGAGGTCGACGCGGTAGAAGCCGAAGCGCTTGCCGTAGCCGAACAACCACTCGAAATTGTCCACCTTGGTTCGCGCGACATCCTTCCTGTAGCGATGATGATGCCCGTTGGCGCGTCTCCGGTCGCCCTGCCCCGCAGCAAGTGCTCAGGAATGGCGCCGAGACATCGGCGGACATCGCTATCTCCGCGCCTGCGCTTCCATGTCGATCTGATAGGCGGAAATCCGGTCGATCTCGAACGCGACGCTTCGTGGCGATTCCGCATTGACGGGACTAACACCGGGAAAGAACTTTGACCCGATCGCGAGGTTGACGATCATGTACATGGGATCGTCGAAGCCGATCGGCACCTTGATGTCGGAGACCGGATTGCGGTCGATGAAATAGACCAGCCGATCCTCCTGCCACAGCACACCGTAATTGTGGAATGCGCTCGAGGCGTCGCCGACCGCGAAGTCGAAACCGCAGGACTGGATCTTCTGGGTCGACGGGATCCGCCAATGGGTCGTCATCACGAGATCGCCCGGCCGCTCGCCCCGGCCTTCCAGCACGTCGACCTCCGGCGGCCAGCCGCCATCGTCCGCCAGCATCCAGAACGCCGGCCACACCGCATGGCCGACCGGCACCTTGGCGCGAATTTCGAAATAGCCGTGCTTCTGGGCGAACCTGCCCTGGGTCGTCAGGATGCCCGAGATGTACTCGTTGTCGAACAGCAGCGGTTTCAATTCCGGCGGCGTGCGGCTGGCGACGATCGACAGCACGCCGTCCTTCACCCTGAACGGATCGAGCCCGAGCGGCGCAGCCGCGCGCCCGGCATAACGCGGATCGACGTAGATCTGCTGTTCGCCGTTGGCGCTGGTCTTCCGCTTGAAATCGGAGCCGTCGCCGCCCCAATAGCGCGCCTCCGGCCAGGCCGCGCCGCCCGCATAATGCGGGACCCAGCGACCGTTCGACAGCGGATGCTCGTCGAAATGCTCGCTGAACGTCCGGCGCAGCGGCAGGAAGACGAGCGAGGACGAATTGACCGTTTCAAGCCTGCGGCACGTGATGGTGGACGGATCGGTCGTAACCTGCAGCGACATGCGCACCGGCGCGCCATCGAGCTCGTCTTGCGCGATGCCCGGCGCAGGCACGGCGCAAAGACCGATCGCGACCAGAGCGCCCCTCGTCCAACGCTCGATCATCATCGCACCTCGAAGAGACCAGGATCTCCGCTGAAGTTAGCTCACCCGTCTTCGCACCGGCAACGGCGGCATCCGACGCCGGCGGGCGATTTGAAAACCGCTTTTCTCTTTCCGCTCGGCCGGCCTCGGGGCGGGACGACCCTTACCCGCGCTGCAAGGCCAGCGTCACGCCACCGAGCGTGAGCGCCATCGCCGTCCACTCGCGCCAGCCCAGCGGCTCGCCGAGAATGATGGCGGCAGAGACCACGCCGATCACCGGAACGATCAGCATGCCGGTCGAGGCCGTGGTCGGCGGCAGGCGGCGCAGCGTCTCGAACCAGGTCACGTAGCAGATCCCCATCGGCACCAGCGTCATGTAGACGAAGCAGCCGAGCCCCAGCGGCGTGATCGCGGTGACGTCGGGATGCTCGAACAACATGCCGAGAACCAGCATCGCGCCGCAGCCAAGCCCGACCTGCCAGGCGACGACGACCAGCGGCGGCATCGGCAGCGGCTTGCGGTTGAGCACGTTGCCGAGCGCGAACAGGATGGCGCAGAGCAGCGCCAGCGTGATCCCGACCAGCTTGTCGACGCCGAACGAAAAGCCGTTGCCGCCGAGGAGCAGCGTGACGCCGGCAACGCCGAGGACGAGCCCGAAGACGTCCCGTAAGGCTGGCCGCGTGTGCAGCACCGGCCAGGCGAACAGCATCGCCCAGATCGGCATGGTGTAGGCGAGCAGGGCGCCCTCGCTCACCGTCACATATTTCATCGCGACCGTGCCGAGCCCCATCCAGGCGAAGACATTGGTGAAGGTTGCAAACAGCAGCCGCGGAATGGCCTCGCGCGGCACGGCGAACGATTCCTTCCGGCTCAGCACCAGCGTGCCGAGAATGACCGAGGCGCACACGCCCGCAAGCCCGCGCGCGAACAGCGGCGGCCATTGCTGAAGCAGCAGCTTCATCAGCGGCCAGTTCAGCGCCCAGCCGAACGCCGTCACGCAGAGGCAGAGGGAGCCGATCGTCCTGTCGCGTCGTGCCGAATCCATGGATAGCGCTTAGCAGGCAAGCGCGGCCGGCTCCACCTCGCCCGGCGCATGCGGGCCATCACGGCCCGGGAACCCGAAGCGCGCAGGCCCGTTCAGAGTCAGCGCCATGCGCGCGGCCACCGAACACCGTCGTCGGCCGCAAGATGAAACAGGGGAGAGAAACCATGCCCACGCCCGAGAGTGATCATGTCTACAAGATCCTGGATCTCGTCGGATCCTCCGAAAGCTCGATCGAGGACGCGATCAAGAACGCGATCAGCCGCGCGTCCAAGACCATCCGCGAAATGAAATGGTTCGAGGTGGTGCAGACCCGCGGCCACATCGAGAACGGCACTGTCCGCCACTATCAGGTGACGCTGCGCGTCGGCTTCACGCTGGAGGGATGAGGCGGCCTCGTCGCGGCGATCCGGCCTCACCCCGGATTGTCGCCTGCGTCCCGGCGAGATAAGACTCAGATCAAGGCCGGATGTGCGGCCGATCCGCGAGTGCCGCCGTGGCTGATTCAATCAAGCTCGTCCTCTTCGACATGGATAATGTTCTCTGCGCCTACGACAGGCGGACGCGCGTCGCCTATCTGGCGGAGCTTGCGGGAACGACGCGCGAAGCGGTCCATGCGGCGATCTGGGACAGCGGGTTCGAGGCGCTCGGCGATTGCGGAGCACTCGAAGCGGCCGATTATCTGCGAGGCTTTGGCGAACGCATCCGCTACCCGCTGTCGAGCGAGGAGTGGGTGGAGGCCAGGCGCCGTTCGATGCAGCCGGATCGCGCGATGCTGGACATCGCCGGCCGCTTGCGAAACACCGTCGAGATCGCCGTCCTGACCAACAACACCACCCTGGTCGCCGACCATATCGACACGCTGCTGCCGGAGTTGCGCCCGCTGTTCGGCGCCCGGATCTACGCCTCTGCGCAATTCAAGACGGCCAAGCCGGACCCGCACTGCTATCGCCGCTGTCTCTCGGAGCTCGACACGAGGCCAGAAGCCGTCCTGTTCGTCGACGATCTCGCAGCCAACGTTGCCGGCGCGCGCGAGGCGGGTCTGCGCGCGCATCAGCACACGTCCGTCGAAAGCTTCAAGCAGGCGCTCTCGCAACACGGCCTGCTTGGCGAGTGAAGCCGCGTTGGCCGCGTCAGGCGAGATGACACGCCACGAAATGTCCGCCCGCGCCTTCCCTCAGCACCGGCGCGACTTCCGCGCAGCGCGGCTGGGCGATCGGGCAGCGGGTGTGGAAGTGACAGCCTGACGGCGGCTTCATCGGGCTCGGCACGTCGCCCTTGAGGCGGATGCGCTCACGCTTGAGCTTGGGATTGGGCACCGGCACCGCCGACAGCAACGCCCTGGTGTAGGGATGCTGTGGATTGCGATAGAGGTCGCTCGCTTTCGCCAGCTCGACGATGCGGCCGAGATACATCACCGCGACGCGGTCGGAGATGTGCTCGACCACCGAGAGGTCGTGCGCGACGAAGAGATAGGTGAGGTTCAGCTCGGCCTGGAGGTCTTCCAGCAGGTTGATGACCTGGGCCTGGATCGACACGTCGAGCGCCGAGACCGGCTCGTCGCAGACGATCAGCTTCGGCTCGACCGCGAGTGCCCGCGCGATCACGATGCGCTGGCGCTGACCGCCTGAGAATTCATGCGGATAGCGCCGCATGTGCTCGGCCTTTAGGCCGACCTTGACGAGCAGGCTGGCGACGCGGTCTTCCCGCTCCTTGGCCGAGGATCCGAGCTTGTGGATGATCAGCGCCTCGCCGAGGATTGCACCGACCGTCATGCGCGGATTGAGCGAGGCGAACGGATCCTGGAACACCAGCTGCATGTTCCGCCGCATCGCGCGCAGATCGTTGCCGCTGAGCTGACGCACGTCCTGGCCATCGAAAGTGACCTCGCCGTCGGTCGGCTCGATCAGGCGCAGCACGCAGCGCCCCGTGGTCGACTTGCCGCAGCCGGATTCGCCGACGAGACCGAGCGTCTCGCCGCGATTGACCGAGAACGAGACGCCGTCGACCGCGTAGACGGTGCCGACCTGGCGCGACAGCAGGCCGCCGAGCACGGGGAAGTGCTTCTTCAGGTTGGAGACTTGCAGCAAGGGCTCGCTCATGCCGCGGCTCCCAGGTTCGGATCGCCGAGATGACAGGCCATGCGATGGCCGGGTGCGATCTCGCGCAGCAGCGGCTCCTTCTCGGTGCAGACGGTCATGGCGAACTTGCAGCGCGGCGCAAAGCGGCAGCCGACCGGCGGGTTGATCAGGATCGGCACCGAGCCGCCGATCGCCTCGAGCCGCGTCTTGTGCTCGCTGTCGAGATCGATGCGCGGAATCGAGCGGATCAGCCCTTGCGTATAAGGATGGCCAGGGTTGCTGAACAGATCGTCGACCGGCGCTTCCTCGACCACCTTGCCGGCATACATCACGACGACACGCTGCGCGGTCTCGGCGACGACGCCCATGGCATGGGTGATCAACATCACCGCCATACCGAAGCGCTCCTTCATGTCCTGGAGCAGATCGAGGATCTGCGCCTGGATGGTGACGTCGAGCGCGGTGGTGGGCTCGTCGGCGATGATCAGCTTCGGCTTGCAGGCGAGCGCCATCGCGATCATCACGCGCTGGCGCATGCCGCCGGAGAACTGGTGCGGATGATTGTGGACCCGGCCTTCGGCGTTGGGGATCTGCACCAGCTTCAGCATCTCGATGGTACGATCGAGCGCCTGCTTCCTGGTCACGTTCTCATGCCGGCGCAGGCTCTCGGCGATTTGCTCGCCGATGGTGAGCACCGGATTGAGCGAGGTCATCGGCTCCTGGAAGATGAAGCCGATCTCCTTGGCCCTGATCTCGTCGAGTTCGTTGCTGGTTAGCGGCACGAGATCGCGACCCTCGAACATGATCTGGCCAGCCGCGATGCGGCCCGGCGGCATCGCGATCAGCTTCAGGATCGACATCGCGGTCACGGTCTTGCCGCAGCCGGATTCGCCGACCACGCAGAGCGTCTCGCCGCGGTTGATGGAGATGTCGACGCCGTCGACGGCCTGGAGGATGCCGTCATCGGTGGAGAAATGGGTTTTCAGTCCCTTGATCTCGAGCAACGGCGCCATCAGATCACCCGTCGCGCATCGAGCGCGTCACGCAGGCCGTCGCCGATGAAGTTGATGGCGACCACCGCAATGAAGATCGCGCCGCCCGGAAACAGCGCCCAGTGCGGGCCGATGTCGAGAAAGTCCTTGGCGTCGTACAGCAGGCGGCCCCAGGTCGGCGTATCCGGCGGGAAGCCGAGGCCGAGGAAGGACAGCGTCGATTCCGCGATGATCGCGGCGGCAACGTCGATGGTGCCGGCGATGATCACCGGACCGAGTGCATTGGGCAGGATGTGACGCACCACCTGCCGCACCGGGCTCGCCCCGAGCGCCCGGGCGGCCTCGACGAATTCCTTCTCGCGGATCGACAGGAACTGCGCGCGCACGAGCCGAGCCACCGGCATCCAGCGCAACCCTCCGATCACGAGCACGATCAGGATGAAGATGCCGCCCTCGGGGCCGAACGCGGCCTTCAGGCCGTCGCGGAACAGATAGATCAACAGCAGCAGCAAAGGCAATTGCGGCAGCGACAGGAACAGGTCGGTGAGCCACATCAACGCGTGACCGAGCGCACCGCGCGACATGCCGGCGAGCGCGCCGATCAGAGTGCCGACGAAGACCGACACCAGCATGGCTGCAAGACCGACCGCGAGCGAGATGCGCCCGCCATAGATCATGCGTGCGAGAATGTCCTGACCGAGATCGTCGGTGCCGAAGGGATGGGCGAGCGAGGGCCCCTGGAGACCGGCCACGATGTCGATGTCATCGATCTTGACGCGCCAGATGAAGGGCCCGACCAGGACGGCAAAAATGAGGACAAGGAGCAGGAAGGCGCTGACCACGGCGAGCTTGTGGCGGCTGTAGCGCCGCCACGTCTCGCGCCACGGCGAGTAGACGCGCCGCTCAGCGGAAGGAGATGCGAGGGTCAAGCCAGCCATAAAGGATGTCCGCAATGAGATTGAACAGCACGACCAGGCACGCGAACACGAAGGTGACGGCCATCACCACCGGCGTGTCGTTGGACAGGATCGAGGAGATCAGCAGCGAGCCGATGCCGGGGATGCGGAAGATCTGCTCGGTGACGATGGCGCCGCCGAACACCGCGGGGATCTGCAACGCGATCAGCGTCACGACCGGGATCATGGCGTTGCGCATCACATGCTTGACGATGACCTTGGCCTGGCCGAGGCCCTTGGCGCGCGCCGTCGTGATGTAGTCGAGCCGGATCACATCCAGCATTGCCGAGCGCACGAAACGCGTCATCGACGCCGCCTGGAACAGGCCGAGCACCGCCACCGGCATGATCGCCTGACGGATCATCTCGAACACCCAGTGAATTCCGGTTGCCTTGACGTCGGTGGTGTAGACGAAGGGCAGCCAGTCCAGCGTGACCGAGAAGATCAGGATGAACAGGATGCCGGTGAAGAAGGTCGGCAGCGAGAAGCCGACGAAGGCGAGCGTGTTGGCGACCTGGTCGAACAGCGAATACGGCTTCGTCGCGGCATAGACGCCGACGGGAATCGCGATCAGAAGCGCCAGGATCTGCGCCGAGCCGATCACATAGAGCGTGGTCGGCAGGCGCTGGAGGATCAACTTGTCGACGTCCATCCGGCTGACAAAGGAGAAGCCCCAGTCGCCGTGCAGCATGGCGTTGAGCCAATGCACGTAGCGGAGGTAGATCGGATCGTCGAGGCCGAACTTGGCCCGAAGTGCGGCCTGCACTTCGGGCGGGACGTTCGGATTCGTCGCCAGCTCCGAGAACGGATCGCCGGGCGCGAGCGCCAGCACGAAGAACAGCACGGCCGAGATCCCGAGCAGGCTCGGAATCGCGATCAGCAGGCGACGCAGAACGTATTGACTCATGAGGGGAAGCCCCGGTCTAGCGCTGGGGGATCATTCCTCGCGGTACCAGTCGAACAGATTGTCGGTCTCGTTGGCCCAACCCGAAATCACCGGACGCAGATTGTTCGCGGCCGCCTCGACCTTGAGACGATGCATCACGGGGATGAACACCGTATCTTCCCACATCAGGTCGTTGGCCTTGATGTAGAGCGCGGCGCGCTTGACCGGATCCATCTCCGTATCGGCAGCGTTGATCGCAGCGTCATAGTCCTTGTTCACCCAGCGCGGGAAGTTGGTGCCCTGCCACTTGTTCTCCTTGGTCGCAACCGCAGTGGAGAGATAGCGGCGCATGTGCTGCGACGGGTCCGGCTGGCTCAGCGGGATCTGGAACATCTCGATGTCGGCGTAGAACTTCGGATAGGTATCGGGATTGGCGACGTCCGACGAGAAGAACACCGAGGCCACCACCGATTTCAGCTCGACGTCGATGCCGGCCTTCTGACAGGCCTGCTTGACGATGGCCTGGGTTTTCTGGCGCGGCCCGTTGATCGCGGTCTGGTACAGCAGCTTCAGCTTCTTGCCGTCCTTCTCGCGGATGCCGTCGGCGCCGGGCTTCCAGCCGGCGTCATCGAGCATCTTGGCGGCCTTCTCGATGTTGAATTCCCAGCTGGTGTTCTTCGAGACGAACTTCTCGGGACCATTGAGGAAGTTCGCGGTGGTGCGGCCGGCGCGGCCGTAGATCGCCTTCTTGACGGAGTCGCGGTCGACCAGCAGGGACAGCGCCTTGCGCACGACCGGATCCGAGAACAGCGGATGCTTGGTCTTCATCGACGAGCGCTCGCCGTCGACCTCGACGTTCGGATCGGTGAAGTTGAGCGCGATGAACTCGGTGTCGCCGCCGACCGCGTAGACGGTCTTGCCCTTGCCGCCCTTCTCCAGGCGCAGCAGCACGTCGTCCTCAACCTGGATGTTCCAGCCGAAGTCGTACTCGCCGGTCTGGATCACCGCACGCGCGGCCGAGACGGCGTCGCCGCCGCCCTTCATCTCGACCGAATCGAAATACGGACGGTTCTGCATGTGGTAGTCGGGATTGATCACGCCGCGGATGAGATCGCCCGGCTTGAACTCAACGAACTTGTACGGGCCGGTGCCGACCGGCGACAGATTGGTCGGGGCCTCGCGGGATTTCGAGCCGATGTAGTCGGCAAACAGATGCTTCGGCAGGATCTGGCCGGCGCCGGCACCGACGAAAGCATCCGCCCAGAACGGCGTCGGCTTGGGGAAGGTGATCTTGACGGTGAGATCGTCGATCTTTTCGACCGTGATGTCGCGATAGACACCGATGGTAATGGCCGCGGTCGCGGGATCCTTGGCATACTGCCAGGTGAACACAAGATCGTCGGCCGAGAACGGCTTGCCGTCGTGCCACTTCACGCCGGGCTTCAGCTTCCAGGTCACGGACTTGCCGTCGGCCGCGAGCAGGCCGTTCTGGATGGACGGAATCTCCGTCGCCAGCACCAGCTTCATGTTGCCGTCGGGATCCCAACAGGCGAGCGGTTCGTAGAACAGGCGCGAGCCGTCCTGATCCTTGGTGCCGGTGGCGAAATGCGGGTTGAGGAGGGTCGGGCCCTGCCACCACAGGAGCTTCAGCGCACCGCCGCCGCCACGCTTGGTCGGCTTGTAGGTCGAGGCGCCCTCGGCCATGGCAACGCCGCCCAGCGCGAGGATCTGATTGGCGAGGGGAGCGGTGAGACCGACGGCCGCCATGCGCTTGATGAAGGCGCGGCGATCCATTCGCCCGTCCTTCACATCACCGATCATCGAACGCATTTCTTTATCCAGCATGGTTATCCCCCGTCTGGTTCCCATAGTGATGAGGACGGCCGAGAAAGCTGGCCGCCCAATTTGCTGGCAGTAGATGGCACACCGAATGGGGGGCCCGTCAACTGGGACCGTGTGTATGCAAACGGTCTTCTGGCTGTCTGTTGGGCAAAACTGCGCTGCTCAGCCCATCCGTTTGGCAATCCAGCATCAAAACATGCTGGATTGCACGCTGCACTGCGAAAAATTTGTTCGCAGGATCAGACGAAGTGTCGAGGCGTAATTCTACGCGACGGACATGTCGAGCGGCGGTTCAATGTGGTCCGGCAGCGGACAGACATACGGCGTCTTGGCTGTCCGCTTTTTCAGGTCGGCCTTGGCCGCCTTGATCAGTTCCGGATCTGTCAGCGCCTTGATGCCGAGACCGGCCATCGCCTTGGCGGCCTGCACCATGGCCTTGTGGGCGTGCGGGCTTTTGCCCTGCGCCACCACCTGCCAGGTGTGGAACGGCGTGCCGATCGCAACCGTGGGGGCGTGAACCTGCACGGTCGGCACCACCCAGCTGACGTCACCGACGTCGGTCGAGCCGACCAGCGGATTGCGCTTGGCATCTAGCGGCACCAGGAAGTCGGCCAGCGGCCGATCGGTCTGTTCCATGCCGATCGCGTAATAGACCGATGCGATATCCTTGTCGCTCAGCGTCGCACGGATCTGGCTGGCAAAGCCTTTGTCCGCGTCGTCGAAATGCGGCGGTCCGAGCTCTTCCATCACACGGTGCAGCGCCTGCTCCAGCGGCGCGTTCGGCAGGATGTTGGAGACCGCGGAGATGATCTTCATCTCGACCTTGGTCTCGGTCATCAGCGCCGCACCTTCTGCGATCTTGCTGACGCGCCCGACCAGTTCGTTCATGCCGGGAAGGTCACGGGCCCGGATCGAGTAGCGCACCCGCGCATGGGCCTGGACCACGTTGGGCGCGATGCCGCCGGTGTCGAGTAGCGCGTAATGCACCCGTGCATCGCTCGGCATGTGCTCGCGCATGTAGTTCACGCCGACATTCATCAATTCCACCGCATCGAGCGCGGAACGGCCGAGATGCGGCGAGGCCGCCGCATGCGAGGTGCGGCCGGTGAAGATGAAGTCCGCGCGCGTGTTGGCGAGCGACGGCGTCACCGCGACCTCCCAGAAACTGTGCGGATGCCAGGTGATGGCGATGTCGGCGTCCTCGAACGCGCCGGAACGCACCATGAAGGCCTTGGCCGCGCCGCCTTCTTCAGCCGGGCAGCCATAATAGCGCACGCGGCCGGGCACCTTGTTTTCGCCCAGCCAGTCCTTCACCGCGGTCGCGGCCAGCAACGCCGCGGAACCGAGCAGGTTGTGACCACAGCCATGGCCGTGTCCGCCGGATTCGATCGGACGAGGCTCGGCAACGCCCGCTTCCTGGCTGAGACCGGGCAACGCGTCATATTCGCCCATGAATGCGATGACAGGACCGCCCTCGCCCCACTCGCCCATGACTGCGGTCGGAATGCCGGCAACCTTCTCGGTGATGCGGAAGCCCTGGTGGCGCAGCTCGGCGAGGTGCTCGGCGGCAGACCGCGCCTCGGTGTAGCACACCTCGGGCATGCCCCAGACCTTGTCGCTGAGGTCGATGAAACGTCCCTTGATCGTGTCGATGCCACGCCAGATGTCGCTGCGGTTGTCCATTGCTTCGGTCCGTGATCTCTTGGTCAAACGAAGCGGCAATGGTTAGCAGTTTCATCGTACTGCGCCTAGCACCTCGCCGGACACCAGCCATGCGGCCGCATGCTGGATCGAGGGTCGCCTGCCATTCGCGCGGGATGCATCTGAGCCTTTCGAAGATTTCACGCGGGGTTCTGCGAATAGTTGGGAACGAGGCTTTCAAGACGCCCTTCCTCAGCCTAAATTAGCCGTGCTTCGCGCGTCGCTCTGCAGTCTCGGAGCGATGCACTTAAGCCAGGAGAACTCCATGCCCGCTTTGACCGAATGGAGAGTGCCGCCGGCCAATCAGCCGCGTGCGAGCGACTACGGTTTCGATCTCGACCGCGCGCTGGCATCCGTCGTCGGTCTGCACGCCATCATCCCGCCGGACGCCTTCAGCGCCGAGACGCTGGGCACCGAACGCGCCGGCAACGGCGTCGTGATCGACCGCGGACTCGTGCTGACCATCGGCTATCTCATCACCGAGGCGGAATCGGTGTGGCTGCACCTCGGCGACGGGCGCGTGGTCGAAGGCCATGCGCTCGGGTTCGATTCCGAAACCGGCTTCGGCCTGGTGCAGGCCCTCGGCGACCTCGACGTCGAGCCGTTGCCGATCGGCAGCTCGGCGGAAACCGGAATCGGCGACCGCGTCGTGGTCGGCGGCGCCGGCGGCCGCACGCGCTCGGTGGCGAGCCAGATCGTGGCCAAGCAGGAGTTCGCCGGCTATTGGGAATATTTGCTGGACGAGGCCATCTTCACCTATCCCGCCCATCCGAACTGGGGCGGCACGGCACTGCTCAACGAGCGCGGCGAGCTGATCGGCATCGGCTCGCTCCAGCTGGAGCGCGAACGCGACGGCAAGGCCGAGCACGTCAACATGGTCGTGCCGATCGACATCTTGAAGCCGGTTCTGGACGATCTGCGCAAGTTCGGTCGCGTCAACAAGCCGGCGCGACCCTGGCTCGGGCTCTACTCGACCGAGATCGACAACCGCGTGGTCGTGATCGGGATCTCCCCGAACGGCCCTGCCGCGCGCGCCGAACTCAAGACCGACGATATCATCCTCGCCGTGAACGGCGACAAGGTCACGAGCCAGACCGCGTTCTACAAGAAGATGTGGGCACTCGGCGCCGCCGGTGTCGACGTGCCGCTGACGGTCTACCACCAAGGTGTCACCTTCGACGTCACGGTGGCCTCGACCGATCGCTTCAAGCTCTTGAAGGCGCCGAAGCTGCATTGATGCGACGCTGAAGGAAGCTGCGATGAGCGAGGCCGTGATCGACGACATCGTGGCCGTGCTGCCGCCGCTGCTCAATTCGCTGGAAGCGCTCGGCTTCTTCCAACGCCATCTGCATCCGCCGGCGTTCGCTTCCGTGATGAACGCGATCGGCGCACCGGATGAAGCGCTGCAAGCGGCCCGCGCGGCTGTTGGAGCGTGGCCGGAGCAGTTCGCGGGCCTCCGCGAGCGACTGGACCGCGCCTGCGACGAGACGCTTGCCGCCTTTGCCGGAATCCGCGAGGTCGAGCGCGGCAATGGCGATCTCGTCGCCGTCTTCCGTGCGCTGCGCCATGTGCCGCGCGCGCAGGAGGCGCTTTATCCGCTGTCGCTGCAATTTCCTCCCGTCAGCAATTTCTTTCTCAATACCGCCAATCGCGACAATGCGGATCTGTTGTCGCGACTCGAAGCCGGCGCGAGCGAAGATACCGGCATCTTCCATGATCACAACGAACCCGGCAGCCGCGGCGGCTTCTCGGTCTACGTGCCCGAGTATTATATGCCCGGGCGCGCCATGCCGCTGGTGATGGCACTGCATGGCGGCAGCGGCAACGGACGCGGCTTTCTGTGGAGCTGGCTGCGCGACGCCCGCAGCCTTGGCGCAATCCTGGTGGCGCCGACCGCGACTGGTCCGACCTGGGCCCTGATGGGCGACGATGCCGATACGCCCAATCTCATGCGCATCCTCGAGACCGTGCGCAGCCGCTGGAGCATCGACAGCTCGCGCATGCTGCTGACCGGCATGAGCGACGGCGGCACCTTCAGTTATGTCAGCGGTCTCGACGGCGCCTCGCCCTTCACCCATCTGGCGCCGGTCTCGGCAACCTTCCATCCGCTGATGGCGGAGATGGCCGACGCCGCGCGCCTGCAGGGTCTGCCGATCTTCATCACCCACGGCAAGCTCGACTGGATGTTTCCGGTGCAGACCGCGCGCCAGACCCAGGCGGCGCTCGCGGCCGCCGGCGCCGATGTCACCTATCGCGAGATCGACGACCTCAGCCACACCTATCCGCGGGAAATCAATGCGGAGCTGGTGCAGTGGCTGAAGGCGGGATGAACAAGTCCACCTCATCCGTGCCACAGTGCCGCGGAACCTTCACTTCGGGCCGACGTTATCGGCCGTCATCGGAGGTTAGCCATGCGGACTTTTTTCGGAATGATCTTGGGCGCGCTGCTCCTTACCGGAGGAGTCTATGTCTATGACTCCATGCAGACATCGTCCGTTGCCAACGGCGAAGTCGCGGGCGTGAATCGCACGATCGTGAACTGGGACGTCGCGAAGGCCGATTGGGATGCCCTGCGCGATCGCGCTCACCGGGACTGGGTGCGAATCTCGCAGAAGTAACGCCGCACTGTCGGACATGAACGAGGCGCCGTCGCGGATCCGCGACGGCGTCTTTGCGTTGGCCGCGATCGACGCTGCGCGTATCAGTTCATCTTGGCCTTGCGGGCATCGGCGATGACCTGCTCGAACTCGGCAATGCTGAGCACGCCCGGAACGCGATACTTGCCGACGATGAAGGCCGGGGTGCCGCGGAAGCCGAAGGCTTCGGCCTGCTCGTTGTTGCGCTTGAGCAGGGCGTCGATGTCGCTGCCGCGGCCGGCGAGATCGCGCTTCAGGCGGTCCATGTCGACGCCGGCGGCAGAGAGCAGCTCGTTGATGCGCGGCTCGGTCAGGCGCGAGTTGACGCCCATCATGGCATCATGGGCCTGATGGTACTTGTCCTGGAATTTCGCCGCGAGCGCGGTGCGCGCCGCCGTGACCGAGACCGGCCCCAGGATCGGCCAATCCTTCATCACCAGCCGCACCTTGCCGTCGTCCTGGACGACCTGGCGCAGTTCGGGCTCGAGCTTGCGGCAATAAGGGCAATTGTAGTCGGACCATTCGACGATCGTGACGTTGCCGTCGGGATTGCCGGCGACGGGCGTATCAGGATCGCGCAACACCTTGGCTTCGGTCAGCACCTCGTCACTATCGGCGGCTGCCAGCGCCGAGGTGATCCCGCCAGCTGCGAGGGCGCCTGCCCCGATCAGCGTCAGCGCCGCGCGCCGCGTCGGCCTAAGGCCCTTAATCCCAAATCCAGCCATATCTCGTCCCGTTTCGGTCCCATCTCCCCGAATACGGTTCGGGACCGGGAATTGTTACGCGTCATATAGAGTGTCGCGGCGGCGATGTCATCGCACCAGCAGGGTGACCGCCAGGGGGACCAGGAACGAGGTCACCAAGGCGTTCAGGCTCATGGCGATGCCGGAGAACACGCCGGCAATCTCGTCGACCTGGAACGCACGCGCGGTGCCGATGCCATGCGCGGCCAGGCCAGCCGCAAATCCGCGCGCGCGGTAATCGGTGACGCCGGTGCGGTTCATCAACGGCGTCACGATGATGGCGCCCATGATACCGGTGAGGATCACCGCCACCGCCGCCAGCGAGGGATCGGCGTGCAAGGATTCGGCGATGCCCATGGCGACGCCGGCGGTGACCGATTTCGGCGCCAGCGACAGCACCACGTCGCGCGGCAGGCCCGCGAGTTCGGCCAGCAGCACCACCGACACCACCGCCGTGATCGATCCCGCGAGCAGCGCCACCAGCATCGGCACGATGGACGACGCGACGCGCCGGCGGTTCTCATAGAGCGGCACCGCGAGCGCGACGGTGGCAGGCCCCAGCAGGAAGTGCACGAACTGCGCGCCGGCGAAATAGCTCGTATAGGACGTGCCGGTCGCGAGCAGGAACGCGCCGATGATCCACATCGCGTGCAGCACGGGATTGGCGAGCGGATGGCGCCGGGTCGCGAGCGACACCGCATCCGTGGTCGCATAGACCAGCAACGTCACGGTCAGCCACAGCAGCGGCGACTGCGAGAGATAGACCCAAAGCGAAAACGGATTGTCGTTCATCGCGCGTCCTGCTGCTTCAACAGGCGGCTGACGAGGCGGAAGGTCAGCACCGTCGCCAGCAGCGTGACGACCACGGAGAGCGCGAGCATCAGGACGATGGCGATGCCGTGCGAGGCGAGCAGGTCGAGCTTCTGCACGACGCCGACGCCGGCCGGCACGAACAACAGCGACAGATGCGCCAGCAGGCCCTTGCTGGCGGTTTCCACGCCGTCGTTACGCAGCGGCCCGTGTGCAAGCACAGCGAAGCGATCGCGGGCGAGCAGCAGGATCAGGAGCAGCAGCAGGCCGAGCACCGGCCCCGGCAATGGCAGGCCGATGCCGCGCACGACGGCTTCGCCGATCAATTGGCACAGCAGGATGAGGCCGAGACTCGCAAGCATGACGAGCCCATCAAGGGATGCGTCGGCGGGCTTGTCAATCGGCGCTATGCACGGGATGTGCGCGGCTCGTGCGAAGCAGCAATGCGGGGCAGCATCGCCATCAACGTGCCGGTCATGGTGGCGATCAGCGTGGTGTTGCCCTCGTGCTCGGCAAACGCCCTGGCCTCGCAGAACGTGAGCGTGCGACCCGGCTTGACCACCTCCGCCTTGAAGACGAACCGCTCGCCCCGAGCCGGCGCGAGCAGCGTGGTCTTGAACTCGACGGTTAGGATGTCGGCCTCGCGCGGCATCAGGGTAAAGGCCGCAACACCGCAGGCGTTGTCGAGGCCTGCGGTGTTGATGCCGGCGTGGACAAAGCCGTTCTGCTGGGTGAGAGCCGGCGCATGCAGCATCGCCAGCTCGGCCTCGCCCGGCGCAAGGCGGACGATCACGATGCCGAGCGTGTGCATCGCCGGCTGGCGCTCGAACATCGCGATCGACGCCGCGTGATAGCCCGGGTTCTTGGGCTCGAACGCAGCCATGGCTCAGGCCTCGGCGGCAGCGGCGAGATGGCGTAGAGCGATCTCGCGGATGGCCGCCGCGAACGGCGCCGATTTGCGCTGGCTCCGGTCCATGTGCACGCCGGTGATCTCGCAAGTTGCGGCGATCTCGCCGGTCTCGACATTCGTCATGTCGTGCCGGAAGCGGATCGACTTGTCGCGAATTTCGAGCAGATGGCTGCGGATCTCGACGATGTCGCCGGCGAGCAGCTCGCGCCTGTAGGCGATGTTCTGCTGCACGGCGGCCATGCCGCGGCCGGAGGAGCGCAGATAGCTCGGCGTCAGGCCGAGGCGGGCGAACAGATTCCAGTTGGCTTCGTCGAATTTGCCGACATACCACATGATGTTCATGTGGCCGACATGGTCGCATTGCCACGGATAGACCGTGCCGCGATAGGTTGCCTCCTGCTCCATCGCCGTCTCCGCCCTCGATGTTTATCAATCTTGATACGGTAGCGTATCAGGCGCGCAACGCGTTAGCAATACGGCACCGTATCAAGAATCGGAGAGGTCTCTTCCATGAGCGACGGCAAGGGCGATGTCTGGGTCGAGGCGGGCTTTGCCGAGCTCGCCCGCGCCGGGGTCGAGGGTGTCCGGATCGAGGTGCTCGCCAAGAATCTCGGCGTCACCAAGGGCGGCTTCTACCGCCGCTTTGCCGACCGGGCCGCGCTGCTCGATGCCATGCTGCAACATTGGCGCGAGGGGCGGACCGCGTCGATCGCGCAGCAGACGCGCCTCGACGGTCAAGAGCCACGCGAACGGCTGAAGGCGGTGATCCAGCTCTATTCCGAGCGTCTCAATCCGGACGCGATGGCGATCGAGCTCGCGATCCGGCAATGGGCCCGCTCGGACGAGAACGCCGCGGCCGCTGTGGCGGCCGTCGACGAAGTGCGGCTCAAGCACGTCGCCGAACTCTATCGGGCCACCGGCCTTGCAGCCGACGAGGCCGAGGCGCAGGCCTTTCTGTTCTATTGCTTCATCTTCGGCCAGAGCCTGTTGTTCGTAGAGCGCGGTCCGCGCAAGCGGTCGCAGCTCGTGGCGAAATCGGCCGAGAAATTGCTCGACTAGGCGAAATGGCCGGAGAGTTGCTCCGGCCATCGTGTCGATTCGAAGCTCAGGCGGCGCCCTTCAGCTTCTTGTTGCATTCGCTGTAATAGCCGCCGCCCTTCTGGATCCACTTCAGGCCCCCGTTGCCGTTGGTGGTCTTGTTGGCGTTGTACTGGTCGACGCAGGTATGCAGACGCCCCTTGCCCGGGGTCTCCTTGGCATATTTCGGATCGATCGCGTTCGGATAGATCGCGGGTCCGGCCGGCAAGGTCGGCGCGGCAGCCGGGGCCGCCTCCTTCTTGGCCTGCTTCGGCTCGGCGGGCGCGGCTGCGGTCGGTGCGGGAGCGGCCGGCGCGGCAGCAGCCGGCGTTGCATCCGCGCCGCACTGGGCCTTGCGGAAGTCATTCCACTTCATGGTACCGAGCGAGCCGTCCTTCTTGGCAGCCTGGTATTTGGCGCTGCACTCCTGCGACGTCAGGGCCTGCGCCGGCGCTGTCACCGCCAACGCAGCAAATCCCGACAACGCAATCGCGCAGATCATTTTCGATTGAATGGTCATCCTTAAGTCTCCTCCTTGGCCTTCCCAGAGGGAAGTGAAACAAGACTTGCTATCCTAGCGTGTCCGCCATTTGCGACAAGGAAGCGCTGGCTCCCCGCCGCCAAAATATAGTCGCGGCGCCGTTCAGATTATTCATGTCGCGTTCAGCAACGCGAGCCGAGGTTCGCAACCCTTCGCCATTCTCGCAAGATGAGTGCAGCACCATGACCCTCGCCTCTCGCCTCGCCGCCGTCGCCCTCGCCTCCCTGCTCGCCAGCGGCACCGCCTTCGCGCAGACCGCCGCGCCGGCGGCCAAGGTCGATACGGCTACCACCATCGACAAGAAGGCAATGAAGGAGCGTACGGCCGAGTCGATCGAGTGCTCCAAGCAGGCGGACGCCAAGGGGCTGAAGGGCAAGGAGCGCAAGAAATTCCGTCGCGAGTGCAAGAAGGAAGCGAGGGCCGGTACCGCCGCGCCGGCGGCCCCCGCCGCCCCTGCCGCCGACAAGAAATAATCCCTCGCGGGTCCTGCGCGCGTCAGCGGGAGGCACGCGCATTGCGGCATGACGAGCCTGCAATTGTGCGCCTCTCGCCGATTTGCGATAAGGCGGTGTGAAGCAAATCGCCGCCTCCCTGTCGTTCGAATGGCCGAGCCGTGCCAAGATCCTGAGCACGGTGGAGACGCTTGTCATCGGCACCGCCGGCGGCCTTGTGTTTCTCCTTGCCGGCCTTCCCGGGGGACTGATCTCCGGCTCGATGATCGCGGTCGGGATCGCCGCGATTGCCGGACGGCAGCTCGCGCTGCCGCCGCTCCTGACCCAGACCGTGCTGGTGCTGCTCGGCATTTCGCTGGGCTCGGTGGTCTCGCGCCACCTGCTGCAGCAGGTCGGTGCCTACCCCCTCACCATCGGGCTGCTTGCGCTCGCGACCTTCTGCTCGACCTTCGGCTCGAGCTATTACCTCCAGCGCTTCCATGGCTGGGACCGCACCTCGGCGTTCCTCGCCGGCAGCCCCGGCGCGCTGTCGCAGATCACGATTCTGGCGGTCGAGCGCGGCGCCGACCTGCCGGGCATCGCGGTGGTACAGACCATGCGCGTCATCATCCTCACCGCGGCACTGCCGATGGTGCTCGCGTTTGCAGGCGTCGCCCCCTCTGCCGCGCCGTCGCTGACGACGACGATCGCCTCGCCGCTCGATCTCGTCGAGCTGGTCGCGGCGTCGCTCGCCATGGCGCTGGTCCTGCGCCTGATCAGGTTTCCGGCGAGCTGGATGTTCGGCGCCATGATCGCCTCCAGCGTGCTGCACGGCGCCGGCTGGGTCGAAGGCGGCCTGCCGGACTGGGTGCGCGGCGTGGCGCTGGTTGGGATCGGCGCGCTGATCGGCAGCCGCTTCGCGCGGATGCGGCTCAAGACACTCGCCGGCCACATCAACGCGGCGCTGGGCTCGTTCACGGTCGCGATCGCCGTCTCGGCCATCTTCGTCGGCATCGTGGCGCTGACCACCCAGGTCAAGTTCTCCGACACCGTCGTCGCCTTCGCGCCCGGTGCGATGGATGCCATGCTGGCGCTGGCGCTGACCCTGCACATCGACCCGATCTTCGTCGGCGCCCATCACCTCTCGCGTTTCGTGTTCGTGACGATCGCGACGCCGGGCATCGTGCATCTGTTCGGACGCACGCAGGACGACGTGGACGATTGAGCTTCAGCGTTTCGCCGTGGCTGCAAATCCCCACGCGGCGATCGCGGCCATCAGCAGCGAGATCAGCACGTTGTAGCCGGCGAGCGAGAGGCCGAGGAAGCGCCATTGCACCTCGTCGCAACGCACCACCTTCACGGTGTCGAGCTTCGAGAAGAGATCGCCGGCATTGCCGAGGTTGACGACCGGACCGGTGCAATCGGTCGGCCCCTTCCAGAATCCCCATTCGACGCCCGAGTGATAGGTGCCGAGACCGGCATTGGCGAGCGTCGCCAGCGCAAGGATCGCGAGCCCCGCCAGCAGCAGCGGCCGCGGCGCGCCGCTCCGCGCCGCAAGCGCCGTCAGCGCACCGAGCGGGATCGCGAGGTAATAGGCGTAGCGCTGCTCCAGGCAGAGCGGACACGGCAGGATCTCCAGAACGAGCTGGAAGAACCAGGCGCCCGCGATGGTCGCCGCGGCAATCAGCGTGACAAGCAGCGATGCCGTCAGCGCGGGCCCGCTGGCAGCCGGCTTGAACGCAGGTATTGCGGCACTCTGGGTCGTCACGGCAGCCTCTTTCCGGTCGGTTGCTCTCGTAAGCCTCTAGCCCCGGTCCATGCGGCTGTCGAGAACGGCCGGCATCACTTTGGCGCGGGTTGACCCCGCTTTGTCCATGGCTATAGTCCGCCGGCTTCGCGACGCTCGCCTCATAGGGCCGACCGAGGGCCCCTGTGGCGGAACTGGTAGACGCGCTCGACTCAAAATCGAGTTCCGCAAGGAGTGCTGGTTCGATTCCGGCCAGGGGCACCACGCTTCGCCCTTCGGGCTACGCGTGGCGCAGCCGAGCCGAAGGGCGAAGCCTCTTGGCGAAGACGCACTGTCTCAGCGAATCCGCTCTCCCGCTAGCCATCCCCCGATCTCCACTGTATAAGCCGGCAGCTTCTTCCGTTATTCGAAGGAGCTCATATGAACGATTTGCACGCGTGGCTTTTGCAACAGCACCACGGCTTGCGGACCTTCCAGACCTTTCAGCATAAGCTCGAGATGCTCGGCCACAGCGATCCCGCCCAGCGCGGCCTGTGCCGGCTGCTCAGCGGCATCGTCGGCAACTATGTCGAGGCCTTTGACGAGTCCCCGCTCCCGGTCGACATTGCCGAGGCCGCCTATCGGCGCCTGCTGACGCTGGTCGAAAGCCTCGATCTGCACGGAAACGCTGCGCGCCGCCTTGCCGACATCAACCGCGTGGCAACCTGCGAGTTGTGGCGGTGATCGACAAGACGAGCCCGCCCACTTCTGGATAACAAGACGCGCCGCTACGCCTCGCGGCGCATGGCGTCCGAGTCTTGTGCTTCTCTCGACGCCCCCTCCCAAGGAAAGGGCGCAGGGAAGGCCGGGCGCCGGCTGGCACCCACGGTCCGCTGTGCGCAAATTGCGCGAAGACAAATGCACAGCGGCATACAGGGCAGCCTGGGACATCCCGGCCTTTCCCTGCGCAGCGTTTGACGGCTTATGGCGTGCTCTCCCCGGGGAGCGTTGCACTATTGCCCCCGTCGCCTTGCGGATGGCTGATGCGCACGCCCGGTTGGGCAGCCACATCACCGCAAGCCTTGACGCACAGACCCCGGGCGTCAGGACGACACGCTTTTGCCGTACGCGGAGCGCACCGGTCGTGTGCGCGCCGCCCAACCACTCACGGGCCAAACCCGCCCTGCGATTGCTGGCGCGCCGATGCATTCCGCGTCCACCGCCACCCGGCCCGCGCATCGTGACGATCGCGAAACGCCCCTTATCCCAGGGCCGGGATGAGCGACGCATACGATATTTCCGAATTTCGGTCAAGCAGAATTCTTGGATTAGGCTTTCATCCCCCCGGAGCGGGGCAATCGCGCTTGAGAGCAGGCTACCCGCGGCCATCCTTTCGATAGGCGCGCTGAGGCGCCCAGAATACCACCTCGGCTGTCGTGCTCCGAACCGGTGCGAGCCGTTCGACTTCGCCGCGCCACCGCCTATATCCTGAAGCAACCGATGTGATGCAGCGGACAGCTTGATGGCCAGGACACGCACGACTGACGCCGACGACCTCCCCTGCTATTTCGTCTGGGTTCGGGGCCTCGAAGGTCCCGAGCCGCAGAAGTGGATGGCGATGGATTTCGGCGTCGGTGACTGGAAGCGGCCGCTGGTGCTGGCCTATCTGGAGCTGCCGGCCGACGAACGGCGTCTGTCGCTGTCGATGCTGGCCCGGCGCTATCCGCCGCCGCGGATCGACGTTTCATAGACCGGGTCGGCATCACCGGTACGCATCACTATCTCGTCATGGTGAAGCGGCTGGCTTGCTACCTCAACGGGATTATGGGCAGGCTGCACCTGCATTAGATGACGCAGCGATTGATGAATTCCGGGGAGTGCAGCCCGGTTCAGGCCTGACACTTTCCGGTTGCATCGCCGGAGCGACCCATGACGCATCATGATGTCGAGCGGAACGCCGGCTCTTCCGAAGCCGATTATCCCAGGCCGGAACGCACGTCCGGCGCCGGGAATGACGAAGGCGCGGCCTTGCCGAGACGCAAGCTGGTGCTGTTCGCCGACGGCACCGGCAATGCGTTCACCACGAAGGAATCCAGCGTCTGGCGGCTCTATGAGGCGCTGGACCATACCCAGCCGGATCAGATCGCGCACTACATCAAGGGTGTCGGCACCGCCGGCTGGGCACCGTTGGCCGCGCTCGACGGTGCCACTGGTATCGGCGTGCCTTCCAATGTCCGCAAGCTCTATCGCTTCCTGTGCTGGAACTGGCGTCCCGGCGACGACATCTACATCTTCGGCTTCAGCCGCGGCGCCTTCACCGCGCGCACGCTGGCCGCGCTGATCTCGAGCCAGGGCCTGGTGCCGGCGGAAATCGACGACACCCCAGTGTCGCATGCCGAGATGAGCCGCAACGTCAAAGCCGCCTGGCGCGCGTACCGGCGCGACACCGTGCCCTGGACCAGGAGCCTGCCGACGATCTGGGTCACGCGCTGGATCCGCGACTTCCTGCTGTTCCTCTATCACTGGTTTTGCGGGCACCGGAGCTATGCCGAGGTGCGGAGGAAAATGAACGGGCGCAGCGACGTCGAGATCGCATTCCTCGGCCTGTTCGACACCGTCGAGGCGTTCGGCGTTCCGGTCGAGGAGCTCCGTCTCGCCGTCGACTGGGCGATCTGGCCGATCTCTTTCCGCAATCATCGGCTGTCGCACAAGGTCAGGCACGCCTGTCACGCGCTCGCGCTCGACGACGAACGCACCACATTCCATCCGCTGCGGATCGACCAGAGCCATCTGGCGCAGGGACAGATCGTCAAGGAAGTCTGGTTTACGGGCGTTCATTCCGACATCGGCGGCGGCTATCCGGAATCCACGCTGTCCTTCGTGCCGCTGGTCTGGATGGTCGAGCAGCTCGGCGGCCGGCTGCGCTTCAAGGACGGCGAGATCGAGCATTTCAGGGACTATCAATCGGCGCTCGGACCACGGCACGATTCCCGCGGCGGCGCAGCGGTGCTGTACCGTTATGGACCGCGTCCGATCCTCGGCGGCGACGTCAATGGCGGGCCGCCAGTGGTGCACTTCGCGGTCATCGAGCGGATGCTGTTCGGCTGTGACGATTACGCGCCGATCATGCTTCCGGCGAGCTGCCTGGTGCTGCTGCCGGACGGAACGAAATTGCCGCTGCGGTCGGAGGGCGACGACAAGGATATCGACGAGCAACATGCGCGCGAGGTCATGAAGGCCGCCTATCTGCAAAAGGCGACGGGGCCACGTCGTACCGAGGAGGCCAGGGCCTTCATCAGGATGAGCACGCCAGACGCCACCATGTCGAGCCTCACGCGCGACACCGTGTGGTGGCGTCGCGTCGCCTATTTTTCGCTTCTGTTCATGGTCGGAGTGATCGCCGCCTGGCCGTGGATCGCGCACGCGCTGGTGCAGTGGTCCGAAGACCGCGCCCTCGAGGGTACCGGCGCACTGTCTTTCATTACCAATATCGACTGGGTGATGGGCGCAGTGGTGGCGCCGCTGACCAATCTGCTGCGAGACGTGCTGCCGTCCTATGCGGCCCCCTGGCTCAACATCGCGACCTACTACCCCTTCCTGACCTCGATCGTGGTGATCGTCACCTGGTGGATCTGGCACAAGAACGCAACGTTGCGTGACGACATCCAGGAGCGGGCGCGACTCGCCTGGAATACGCCGCGCCGCAGGGCCAGCATGGATCA
Organism: Bradyrhizobium sp. SZCCT0148; assembly: GCF_018129985.1. Taxonomy (GTDB): domain Bacteria; phylum Pseudomonadota; class Alphaproteobacteria; order Rhizobiales; family Xanthobacteraceae; genus Bradyrhizobium; species Bradyrhizobium japonicum_H. Next base: position 269,474 of record NZ_JAFCKT010000003.1, on the reverse strand, counting down.
CGTCGACGAGCCGGGACCGCTGATGCGGTTCGGACATTGGATGCGCCTGAATGCCGGTCCGGCGCAACGCGTCATCACCAAGGGTTTGGTGCCGGCGGTCTTCCTGATCGCGATCTTCGGCTCGGCCGCGGTGATCGTGTCGAGCAGCTTGTTCACCGGACGTCTCGCCCTCGGATCGGTCTGCTCGCCGCCTGCGGCCAAAGGTTCTCCCTCGTTTCAGACCGGAACGCCGGTGATGGACGATCCGCTCGAGGCGCGCGGATCATTCGACACCCGGGATTTCTGCTGGTGGAGCGGGCTCGCCGTCGAGAAGGGCCGCAAATACCGCGTCTTTCTCGAGATCAAGGAGCCATGGTTCGACCGTACCATCATGAGCGGCGCGAACGGATTTGCGACCTACGAGCCGCATCATTACGTGGCTCTGCCGGAGCGTCGCCTGTTCGCCGCGGACTGGTTCCAGCCGGTGGTGCGCATCGGCAGCAAAGGCATCAACGACCTGCCGCTGAGCGCCGTCAATGTGATGCCGGCCGACGAATTCCCCCGCCGCATGAAGCCCACCTTGCCGGCGGAGGACGACATCAGCAGGAGCCGCAACAGATATCCCGTACGGCTCGACGACACGGCAGAGTTCAAGGGCCGGCTCGACGGACTCGGCAAGTTCGAGCCGATTCCGCCAGCCATGCTCGCCGAGGCTGGCCAGGTCTGGACCAAACAGCTCTTGACCGGCCGCCTCGTCGCCGAATTCGTCGCGCCCGAGTCCGGCGAGCTGTTCTTCTACGTCAACGACGCCGTCCAGATCTTCCCGCGGCTGCTTCCGGAATCGTGGGTCCCGTCCTGGCTCGATGCGATCCAGGGACCGCGCGATCTGTTCTACCGAAACAACAGCGGCACTGCGAAGATCAAGGTCCAGCGCCTGCCAGCCCCGCCGATGCCGCCGGACAAGCCGGCATCACCGGTGGCGAGCAACTGAGACCGGCAGGACTCCCGCGTCGGAGCTCTCGGCGCCGCGCCTTGGACACGGGGCAATCCCGCCCCCATGATTATGGGTGTCGCTGCCTGCGTCCGGCGGCTAAACTTGCCCTTGCGCCGCGGGGGACACGCGGATCGCGGGACCAGGATCATGACCGAACAGGGCGAGACGGGTGACATCATCACCATCCTCCTCGTCGAGGACGACGCGCCGACCTGCTGGCGGCTGCAGGACGCGCTGGTCAAGGCCGGCTACGAGGTGCGCAGCGCCGGCACGCTCGGCGAAGCCCGTTCGGCGCTCGCCGCCGGCGCGCCCCGCGTGCTGCTGACCGATCTGCGGCTGCCCGACGGCCACGGCATCGAGCTGATCCGCGAGATGCGGCAGCGCTTCCCCGACACCGAGATCATGGTGATCTCGGCCCTCGGCGACGAGGAGAGCGTGATCTCCGCGATCACGGTGGGCGCCACCGGCTATCTGCTCAAGGATGCTTTCCCCACCGACATCGCCACCACCGTACGCGACCTGGTCGCCGGCCATTCGCCGATCTCGGCCTCGATCGCGCGCTTCATCGTGCGCAGAACACAAGGCGCCGCGCAGAATTCGGCGGAGCCGCCGCCCGGCCCCACGCTCAACACCGCCAGGCTGACACCGCGCGAGATCGACATTCTCTGGGGCATCGCAAAAGGCTTCAGCTATGCCGAGATCGCCAGCCATCTCGGCCTGTCCAAGCAGACCGTGCCCGGCCACATCAAGAACATCTATCGCAAGCTCGAGGTGCACACGCGCAGCGAAGCGGTGTTCGAGGCGGTGCAGCAGGGCCTGATCAAGCTGTGAGCGAGATCGCGGCCAAAGAGCCTACAGCGGTAGCTGCAAAGGCACCTGCGAAGGCGGCCGCGCGCCCGCGGCGCCGGCTGATCGCCTCGCGCCTCGTGCCCTATCTGCTGCTGCAGGCCCTGATCGTGATCGCCACCATTCTCGGGTTGCGGCTGCTGCAGCCGAACGACCCCGACGATTTCGCGCTGAGCGGGTTTTCGCTGCGGCAGGACGGCGTAACGCTGCCCGTGACGCTGCCGCATTTCACGGCCTCGCGTTATTCGCTGGACGACCCACCACTCTATACCGGGAACTTCACATTCCGACGCGGCGAAGCGGCCACGGGCTGGTCGGTCTACCTGCCGCGCTTCAGCAACGCGGTCGAAGTCGCCGTCGACGGCGTCGTCGTGCTCGATTCCCGGCGCGACGCCAATGCCAACCGGCCCGACCGCAACACGCCGCAGATCGCAGCCATTCCCGCTTCGCTGCTGCGCGAGGGCGCCAACGAGATCACGGTGCGGCTGTTCGTATGGGGCCCGTTGAAGGGCTTTCTCGATACCGTGTATGTCGGACCGGACGCCGCCCTGCGTCCGGCCTACGAGACGCGCACGCTGCTGTTCGTCACCCTGCCGGTGGTGTTCTCGGCCTGGCAGTCGATCCTGGCCGTTATCCTCGCGATCATGTGGCTGATGCGGCGCCGCGAGCCGGTCTATGGCGTGTTGGCGACGGCGATGGTGCTCGGCGTGGTGCAGGCGTACGTCCCGCCGCCGGTGCCGCCGGCCGCCACGTCGCGGCTTGCCGCGGTGCTGCTGGCGTCCGCGCCGACCGAAAGCGCGTTGGTCGTCATGTTCGGCGTGCTGTTCTTCGGCTGGCGCTGGCCGCGCTACGGCATGCTGCTGTTCGTGCCGGGCCTCGTCGTGTTCGTGGTCGGGCTGATCGGGGGACCACCGCTGCCGCGCATCCTCTTCCTGGTGATCGGCATCCCCACGGTCGGGCTTTGCCTGTTGCTGATGGCCTGGGTGACCGCGACCGCGGTCGTGCGGCGGCAGGACGCCGCAAGCTTCACGATCGGCTGCGCCGTCACCATCGTGCTGGTCTGCTGGATCCAGGACATGCTGACGGTGATCGACATCGTGAACACCGATCGCATCTTCGTTTCGCGCCTGTCCTATTCGGCGATGCTGGTCGCGATCGGCGCGGGACTGACCTGGCGCTTCGCCCGCGCGCTGAACCAGGTCGACAGCTTTGCCGGCCAACTGGTGACGCGCGTGCGGGAGGCCGAGGAACGGCTGAAGGCGAGCTTCGTCCGCGAGGAGGAGCGCGCGCGCGCCGCCGCGCTCGCCAATGAGCGCACGCGCCTGATGCGCGACCTGCATGACGGCCTCGGCGGCCAGCTCGTCAGCATCGTCGCGCTCTCCGAGCGCGGCCACGAGGGCGCGACCATCACCGATGCGGCCCGTGCCGCGCTGAAGGATCTGCGTCTCGTCATCGATTCCATGGACGATATCGGCGGCGACCTGATGCTGGCGCTCGGCTCCTGGCGCGAGCGCGCCAGCGCGCAATTGCGGCCGCACGACATCACGCTGGAGTGGCGGGTGGCGACCGTGCAGGGCCTGCCGCTGCACCCGGAACTGCGGCCATGGCATGTCATCCAGATCGTGCGCATCCTCGACGAGGCCGTGACCAACGCGGTCAAGCACGCGCAGGCCCGCCACATCACGGTCACCATCGAAACGCTCGACGCAAGCGAGGGGCCGTGCGGCCTGATCAGCGTGACCGACGACGGCCGCGGCTTTGCACCGGCCGGCCATGGCGAAACCGGACGCACCGGCCAGACCGGGCGCGGCCTGCGCAACATGAGAAATCGCGCCGCGCGCTGCGGCGCGGTGCTCGATCTGAGCTCCGATGCCTCCGGGACGCGCGTGCGGCTGCAATTGCCGCAGCGTTTTCCCGACAGCGATGCGGCTACGGGCTGAAAAGCCCCCTCTCCGAAACGTGTGGGACGCACGGAGAGAGGGAACGGGCCGGGTGATTTGCCGGCGGAGGACGGGGGGTTCGTCCGCGGGGCGCCCTGGGCCCGAAGCGATGCAATCAAGTCAATCGAATGGAAATGTCAGCGCCTGCCGACGCGATTGACCGGGCCACCGCGGTTCATCGGCGTTCCCGCGCGCACGCCGACACCGGGCGCACCGACACCGGGTGTTGCGACTGCCGCCGCGGCGACCGGCGCTCCGGGCGCCACGACCACCGCCGCCGCCGTCGGCCGCACCACGCAGCCCTTAGGCACGCCGACGGTCTTGCAATAGACCACCGCCTGCGCCGGGCTCGTCCCCAGCGACACCATCGCCACGCCCGCCAGCGCCACGACCGTCAGCGCCGTGACAGTCAGCCTTGCACCCAGCGCTCCAGCTCTCTTCGACATCCTAGCTCTCCTGCTTCCCGTTCGGCGTCCCGATGCAATCACCGGGTCTCGCAGCCGAGGTGTAGCCTGAATGACAAAAGACGGCGTGGGGATACATGCCATGAAGATGGGGGTCCAGCGTCCGTATGGGCTTGCCGGTGCCATGAACATGGCATGGACCGGCGCGCAGGCTTTGCGGGATGGTCCGGCCCGATTGATCCCGGTCGGGACCAACGAGGATTTACAAGAGGTGCTTCATGAAGATTTCGGTTCTTGCCGCGCTGCTGCTCGCTGCAGCCGTCCTGCCCGCTGCCGCGCAATCCGGTCCATCGGTCCAGGAGCAAATGGCCTGCCGCGGCGATGCCAGCAAGTTCTGCGCCGAACATATCGGCAAACCGCCGCAGATGAACGCCTGCCTGCGTGAAAACAAGTCCAAGCTCTCGGACAGCTGCCGCAAGGTCGTTGAATCCCGCGGCGGCTAGTCGTTCATCAGTCTTCTTCGAAGAAGACAGAGGGCGGCGCTCAGCCGCCCTCTCGATAGGGCTTCGACATTGGGAGAGGCGTGAGTGCACGCCTCACCTGAGGGCCCGCCGGGGCGGACAACTCGAAGGATGGCCGCAGGCGACGGCCTTGCCGCTACTCCTGCATCATCTCGCCGCTGCCGCCAAACTCGGCCGGGAAATCCTTCAGCTTGGGCAGGCCGTCGCGCATCGGCAGCACGGTCTCGGCATAGTTCACGTGAACGCCGGGCGCGAAGGCCAGCGTCGGGATGGTGGCGGTGAAGACGTCGACCAGGCCGAGCGGCGGATGGTTGGTCATGAGGTGGCCGCCGCACTTCTTGCAATATTTGCGCTGGCTGAGCGGCGTCTTTGCAAACGTCTCGACATTCTGCGCGCCTTCGGTGACGCGCACCGCCTCGGGCTTCCACAGGCTGAAGGCGTTGACCGGCCCGCCCGACCAGGAGCGGCATGAGCGGCAATGGCAATAGCCCATCGCCTCCGGCGCGCCCGTGACCTCGATCGTGACCGCGCCACAGAAGCAGTTTCCGACATGTTTCATTGGGTCGTCTCCGTTTGATGAAGGGTGCAAGAATCTCTCCCCGCTCCCCGTCCACGATATGTCTGGACCGATGGGATGCGGTGAGAGGTGTGGGGTGAAGGGGGACATCACCCCGGGGGACGCTAGGGGGACGGGCGTATGGGATGCCCGGGTAGCTGACTTCAAGCGGCCGCGCGTCCTCCGTTCGGCGGACGCGCGCGACGCTGCGCAAGGGCTAGAGTGAGCGGCGCCAGGGAATAAGCATCGAGACCCGTTGTTTGTACTGCCGGTACTCGTCGCCGAAGAGAGCGACGAGGTCGTGCTCCTCCAGCGCGATGCCGACGAAGATGTACAGCGTGGTGACGACCGCGAACAGCAGATGGCCCGCGGTCATGGTCGGCGCCGCCCAGAAGGCAACGATGAAGCCGAGATAAATCGGATGGCGGACGAAATTGTAGAGCAGCGGCGTCTTGAAGCGCGGCGGCGTCATCTCCTTGCCGGCCAGATGGTTGGTCACCTGATGCAATCCGAACAACTCGAAATGATTGATCATGTAGGTGCTGGCGAACACCAGCACCCAGCCCGCAAAGGACAGCGTGACCAGCGTCACGGCGAGATCCGGATTCTCGACGTTCCATATGACCGCAGGCAACGGGCGCCACTGCCAGAACAGGAGCAGCAATGACAGGCTCGCGAACAGCACATAGGTCGAGCGCTCGACCGGCTTGGGGACGAATTGCGTCCACCACGCCTTGAACTGCTTCCGCGCCATCACGCTGTGCTGAACGGCGAACAGCGTCATCAGGAGTAGATTGACGATGATCGCCTTGGCCGTCGGCGTGTCGGTTCCGGTGTCGATGGTCTTCGGCACCATCACCCCCATGACGAAGCCGATGGCGTAGAGAATGGTGACGAAGAATACGAGATAGGCCGTAATTCCGTACAGAAAGGCGACGAGCTTGAAAATGCGTGAGCCCGCAACCTCCGGGCCGATGGAATGAATCTGGTGATCAAGTTGGCTCATGAAACGCTCCGTTGTGCCGAGACATCGACACTGTTTGGTCTTCGCAGCATGCCGGATCGGACCTCCGCAGACTTTGGCGGACGGTTGATTTTCGCCTGAGACGACTTTGATTTTTGCTTGAGACGACGGAAACGTGCGATTTCGCTTTGAAAACAACGTGCTCGATGGCGACCTGCGGGAACTCACCTGCGGCGGGTCAGCCGTGCCGTTGCAGCCGCAGGTGTTCGATCTCCTGCTCTATCTCGTCGCGCAACGCGCGCGTGTGGTCAGCAAGGATGACCTGATCAGCCAGATCTGGAACGATCGGATCATCTCGGATTCCGCGCTCAACAGCCGGATTAACGCCGCGCGCAAGGCGATCAATGACGATGGCGCGACGCAGCGGCTGATCAAGACGATACCGCGCAAGGGCTTTCGCTTCATCGGCGAGGTCCATGAAGAAGTGGCAGCATCGATCGTGCCGGCCGAAGCCAGGCCCGCGCCCTCGCGCGCGCCGGACCGCCCGGCGATCGCGGTGCTCGCCTTCGAGAACATGAGTGGCGATCCCGCGCAGGACTATTTCGGCGACGGCATCAGCGAAGACATCCTCACCGCGCTGTCGAAGCAACGCTGGTTCATGGTGATCGCCCGCAACTCGTCCTTCACCTACAAGGGACGCGCGGTCAACATCAGGCAGATCGCGGACGAACTCGGCGTCCGCTACGTCGTCGAAGGCAGCGTGCGCAAGGCAGGCAGCCGGGTGCGCATCACCGCACAGCTGAACGATGCCCATTCGGGCAGTCATTTGTGGGCCGAGCGCTACGACCGCGAGCTGGTCGACGTCTTCGCCGTCCAGGACGAGATCACCAACGCGATCGCCGCTGCGATCGAACCGCAGATCCACGCGGCGGAGAGTTTTCGCGCCCACAGCAAAGCGCCTGCGAGCCTGGACGCATGGGATCTGCTGATGCGGGCGCTGTCGCATTTCTGGCGGGTGACGAGGCGTGATCACGAGACCGCGCGGATGCTGCTCGAACGCGCCATCGGGATCGATCCGAATTACGGCCAGGCGCTGTCGGTGCTGGCGGCAAACCACATGTTCGGCGTGCATCTCGGCTGGGCCGAGCTCGCCGCGGTGGCGCCGGCGGCGGAAGCCGCCGCGCTGGCTGCGGTGCGCTGCGATCATGAGGATGCCTGGGCACATGTCGCGCTGGGCAGCGTCTGCTTCTCGACACGCAGGCTTGCGAACGCGCTGGCCGCGTTCGAGCAGGCACTCGCGCTCAATCCGAACTTCTCGCTGGCGCAGGGTTATTACGCGCTGGCGCTGTCCTATGCCGGACGTTCGCAGGATTCGTTCGAGGCCGCGCAAAGGGCGATCCGGCTGTCACCGCGCGATCCGTCGCTCGCGGTCTATCATGGCATCGCCGGCTATGCGCGCTTCACCGAACGACGTTATGACGAAGCCATCGCGCTGGCGCGCGAGGCGATCCGCCACCGCGGCGATCTCACCGGCGCCTACCGCGTGCTCGCGGTTGCCGCCGGCATGGCCGGCGACCGATTGCTTGCGGAGACGGCGCTGAGCGAGCTCCGCCGCACCCAGCCCGACATCTCGCTGCACTGGATCGCGACGCAACTGCCGTGGGCCAATGACGGCGATCGCGAGCATTATCTGGAGGGATTCCGCCGCGCCGGATTGCGCTAGGCGATCGTCGTGCCGTCGCTACGTTCGCTTGCGGCGCAGGTGGACGATGACGTCGAGCCGCGCGATCTCGTGGCCGGGCAGCGCCTCGGGGATCTTGGTGAAAGCGAGACCGTCGGCGACGTCGACCAGCATATCCTCGCCTTCCAGATAGAAATGCGGATGCACCGACGTGTCGGTGTCGAAGAACGACTTGATGCCGTCGGCGGCGATGCGGCGCAGCAGGCCGGCCTCGGTGAACTGGTTCAGCGTGTTGTAGACGGTCGCGAGCGACAGCTCGGCGCTCGTCGCCATCGCTTCTTCGAACAGGCTCTCGGCGGTGACATGACGATGGCCGCGCAGGAACAGCAATCGGCCGAGCGCCAGCCGCTGGCGCGTCGGACGCAGGCCGGCGTCAACAAGCAATCGCAGACAGTGCTGCACGTCCGCATCGGGCGGCAATTCGAGGCCGGCGACGTCAGGTCCACTATCGTCAACGGCAGGGATATCCTGGATGTCCATCGATCGTCTCACACGTCTCACAGCCCAAAGGCGCAGAACGCGCCGCGTCGCCAGTTGCCATTCGATCGCAAAAGCGGCGACCAGGCTTTGATCCGGATCAAATCCGAAAGCCGCCTCTGACCTATCGCAAGGCGCTTCGCTTTATTCCCAACCAGAATGTGTTGATAGCCACGAGGTTCAGATGTCCCGGCCGGTTCCAGACAAGGCAGAGATCGCACTCGAATATCCCGACAAATTCTATGTCGGCACGTTCGAGCATTCGTCGCGGTTCGAGGCGCGGCTCGACGGCAGCGGCGTTGCACTGGTGCTGCAACATCCGGGCGCTGCCGACGAACGCAAATCGGTGCACCTGCACCTCAATTTCGGCCTGCTTGCCGGCATCCTGCGTGAGCTCGCCGGCAGCGTTGCCGCGCTCCCCAAGGACGACATCGCACATCGCGAACAGCTGGCCGACGCGCTCGCCGAGCTGCAACGGGCGCTCGGCGCGAAATGATGACCTGACGCTTTTGGTCGCAGGCGCAGCCTTGTGCACCGCCTCTCCTGAATCCGGATATGACAGAGGTCGCCTGATCAGCAGGGGCGGCCGATCCGCGTTGGCGGAGGGCCTACGGGATAACAGGACGCGCTGTACATTTTTTGTGCGAACACTGTCGCGACTTTCATCTTGCGGCGCCGAACGGGACTGTGTGAGCCTCGCTTCCGGATGGGGACTGGGATGGGCCGGCCGTAACTTCGCGCGCCATAACGTGCGAAGCGTTCGCGGCTGGCCTCGCTTGAGAAAGATACGACATGCCAAAACGAGTGTTGCTTGGTCTTCTGCTGGCTTGCGGCCTTGCGGCCCCGGTACTGGCACAGGAGCCGAAAACGGGCGGTGTGATCAATGCGGTGATCCAGCCCGAGCCGCCCGGCCTGATGCTGGCGATGGTCCAGAACGGTCCGACCCAGATGGTGTCGGGCAACATCTTCGAGGGCCTGCTGCGCTACAGTCCCAAGCTCGAGCCGCAGCCGGAGCTCGCCGAGAGCTGGAGCGTCAGCGAGGACGCCAAGACTTACACCTTCAAGCTGCGCAAGGGCGTCACCTGGCATGACGGCAAGCCCTTCACCGCCGCGGACGTCTTGTTCTCGATCGAGATGCTGAAGCAGACCCACGCCCGCGCCCGCACCAACCTCGCGCAGGTCGACAAGGTCGAGGCGCCCGACGATTACACGGTGGTGTTCACGCTGAAGCAGCCGTTCGGCCCGTTCCTCGGCATCTTCGAGGTCGGCTCGATGCCGATGGTGCCGAAGCATCTCTATGAAGGCACCGACTGGAAGACCAATCCCTACAACAACGCTCCGGTCGGCACCGGCCCCTTCATGTTCAAGGAGTGGCAGAAGGGCTCGTTCATCCGCCTGGCCAAGAACCCGAACTATTACGAGAAGGGCAAGCCCTATCTCGACGAGATCTACTGGCAGATCATTCCCGACGCGGCGGCGCGCTCGGTGGCGTATGAGACCGGCAAGGTCGACGTGCTGCCCGGCGGCTCGGTCGAGAACTTCGACGTGCCGCGGCTGACCAAGCTGAAGGACACCTGCGTCACCGGCGCCGGCTGGGAGTTCTTCTCGCCGCTGGCCTGGCTGTGGCTCAACAACCGACAGGGCCCGCTCGCCGATAAGCGGGTGCGGCAGGCGGTGATGTATGCGATCGACCGCGACTTCGCCAAGGACGTGATCTGGAACGGGCTCGGCAAGGTCGCGACCGGCCCGTCGGCCTCGACCATCAAGTACTACACCGACGACGTGAAAAAATACCCTTACGATCCGGCCAAGGCCAAGGCGCTGCTGAAGGAAGCCGGCTACAAGGGCGAGAAGATCCGCCTGCTGCCGCTCGCCTATGGCGAGACCTGGCAGCGCTGGGGTGAAGCCGTGAAGCAGAACCTCATGGACGTCGGCATCAACATCGAGACCATCGCCACCGACGTTGCCGGCGGCAACCAGAAGATCGGCGACTGGGACTACGACATCGCCTTCACTTATCTCTACCAGTACGGCGACCCCGCGCTCGGCGTCGGCCGTAACTACATCTCCAGCAACATCGCCAAGGGCCAGGTGTTCAACAACGTCGAAGGCTACTCCAACCCGGAGATCGACAAGTTGTTCGCCGACGGCGCGGTCGCGACCCCGGACTCCAAGCGCAAGGAAATCTACGAGAAGGCGCAGAAGATCCTCGTCGAGGACGTGCCGGTGGCCTGGATGCTCGAGCTGCAATTCCCGACCATCACGCGCTGCAAGGTCAAGAACCTGATCACCACGGGGATCGGGGTCAATGACGGCTTCAAGGACGCATGGCTCGACAAGTGATGAGCTCCATGCGACACCGCGGCAGAGCTTGCTGCGGTGTCGCATGCCTGGATACACAGATAGATCATGAGATCGTGTCGAGACGCTGAGGCATCGGCGGTGCCCATCTCTCCAGGGAGAGGTCCAATCGCATCGCCAGATGCGATCGGGGTGAGGGGTTGCGTTTCCTCGCGGGCCCTGATCCCGCTCACCCGCGCCTTCGGCGCGACCTCTTCCCGACGGGGAGAGGTGTTCCTCGCGGCGAGACCGTCCCAAACAACCGTCATTCGAGTCTAGATGCTCTCCTTCATCTCCCAGCGTGTCGTGAAGGGCGTGATCGTCCTGCTCGCGATCGTCGTCCTCAATTTCTTCCTGATCCGGCTTGCGCCGGGCGACCCCGCGGTCGTCATGGCCGGCGAGGCCGGGGCCAGCGACCAGGTCTTCGTCAAGCAACTCAGGGAAAAGTTCGGCCTCGACAAGCCGCTGCCCGAGCAGCTCTTCATCTACGTCAAGGGCGTCGTCACCCTCGACCTCGGCTTCTCCTTCCGCCAGCAGGCACCAGTCGCAAAGCTGATCGGCGAACGGCTGCCGGCCACGTTGCTGCTGACGCTGACGGCATTTGCGATCTCGCTCATGCTCGGCGTTCTGTTCGGCACCTTCGCCGCGCGCTTTGCCGGGACCTTCCTCGACACCGCCATCACCGTGTTCGCACTGATCTTCTATGCGATGCCGATCTTCTGGGTGGCGCTGATGGGCATCCTCTTGTTCTCGGTCACCATGGATTGGCTGCCGAGCTTTGGATACGAGACGGTCGGCGCCAACCTCACCGGCCTTGCCCACGCGGTCGACGTCGCGAAACACTTGATCATGCCGGCGATGACGCTCGGACTGTTCTTCATGGCGACCTATACCCGGATGACGCGCGCCTCGATGCTCGAGGTGAAGCGGCTCGACTTTGTCAAGACCGCGCGCGCCAAGGGCCTTTCCGACGCCGTGATCCAGCGTCGCCATGTGCTGCGTAACGCGCTGCTGCCCGTCGTGACGCTGGCCGGCGTGCATTCGGGAACACTGATCGGCGGCGCCGTCATCACCGAGACCGTGTTCGCCTGGCCCGGCATCGGGCGGCTGATGTACGACGCGCTGTTGCAGCGCGACTACAATCTGCTGCTCGGCGTCTTCGTGATCTGCTCGGCCATGGTCCTGATCTTCAACCTCATCACCGATCTGGTCTATCGCCTGGTCGATCCGCGCATCGAATTCGCCTCATGAAACAGTTCTGGAAATCGATGCTGCGTAGCCCGAGCGGCGTCATCGGGCTCGTCATCCTGCTCCTCGCGGTTTCGGTCGCCTTGTTCGGGCCTATGCTGTTTCCGAACTCGCCCTGGCGCATGGTGCAGCGGCCGTTCCTGCCGCCGTTCACGCTCTCGACCGTGCCGCTCGGCACCGACGCACTCGGCCGCGACGTGTTCGCCGGCATGATTTTCGGCGCACGCGTCTCGCTTTTGGTCGGCCTCGTCTCCACGCTGGTGGCGCTGGTGGTCGGCATTCCCATCGGCGCCATGGCCGGCTATTTCGGCGGCAAGGTCGACGACGCCCTGATGCGCTTCACCGAGTTCTTCCAGACCATCCCGAGCTTTGCGCTCGCGATCGTGCTGGTCGCGATCCTGCAGCCCTCGATCTATTCGATCGTGGCCTCGATCGCGGTGGTGAGCTGGCCACCGGTCGCCCGCCTCGTGCGCGGCGAGGTGCTGTCGCTGCGCACGCGCGAATACGTCCAGGCCGCCGTGGTCACCGGCCAGAGCAACACCTGGATCATCATGCGCGAGATCCTGCCCAATGCGCTGTCGCCGGTGATCGTGCTGGCCTCGCTGATGGTGGCGACCGCGATCCTGCTGGAATCCTCGCTGTCGTTTCTCGGCCTCGGCGATCCCAATCTGATTTCCTGGGGCTACATGGTCGGCGCCGGCCGCACCGTGATCCGCCAGGCCTGGTGGATCACGGTGTTTCCCGGTGTCGCCATCCTGATCTCGGTGCTCGGGCTGAACCTGATCGGCGAAGGCCTCAACGACGCGCTCAATCCGCGCCTGTCGCGGGAGGGACGCTGACCATGGCCGCGCCAGCCACCGTTTCCATCAAGAACCTGCAGATCGCGCTGCCCGAAGGGGCCGAACGTCCCTTCGCGGTGGATGGTATCTCGCTCGACCTGAACGCTGGCAAGATCGTCTGCGTCGTCGGCGAATCCGGCTCCGGCAAATCGATGTGCGCGCATGCGCTGATGGGCCTGCTGCCAGATACGGTATCCATCGCCTCCGGCGAGATCCAGTTCGAGGGACGCGACCTGCTCAAGCTCGACGACGACGGCTGGCGCGATCTGCGCGGCCGCCGTTTCGCGATGATCTTCCAGGAGCCGATGACCGCGCTCAATCCGTTGATGCGGATCGGCGACCAGATGGCGGAGATGTTCGAGGCCCATGGCCTGCTGACGCCAAGGGAGCGACGCGCCAAGGCGCTGGCGCTGGCGCGCGAGGTCGGGCTGCCCGACCCCGAACGAATCGTGCGCGCCTATCCGCACCAGCTCTCCGGCGGCCAGCGCCAGCGCGCCATGATCGCGATGGCGCTCGCGCTCGAGCCCGCCGTGCTGGTCGCGGACGAGCCCACCACCGCGCTCGACGTCACAACGCAGGCGCAGATCCTCAAGCTGATCCGCAATCTCCAGCAGAGCCGCAACATGGCGGTGATGTTCATCACCCATGATTTCGGTGTCGTCGCCGACATCGCCGACCAGGTCGTGGTGCTCCGCCACGGCAAGGTGGTGGAGGAAGGCCCTGCCGCAACCGTCTTCGACAACCCGCAGCACGACTACACCAAGGCACTGCTCGCCGCCGTGCCGTCGATGGACCCGCCGGCGCGCGCGCCGCTCGACGACAGGGCCAGGGCGGTCGAGGTGATCGGGCTCGACAAGACCTATGTCACCTCGGGCGGCTGGTTTCGCGAGGACCGCCGCGTCGATGCCGCGCGCGCGGTCAATTTCAACATTCTCAAGGGCGAGACGCTCGGTCTGGTCGGCGAATCCGGCTCGGGCAAATCATCGGTGGCGCGGCTGGTGATGCGGCTGATTGAGGCCGACCGCGGCACGGTGTGGATCGGCGACACCGAACTCACCTCGCTCTCGGGCAAGGCGCTGCGCGCGGAGCGCCATCGCATCCAGATGATCTTCCAGGATCCGTTCGCCTCGCTTAATCCGCGCCGCAAGGTTGGCAACATCATTGCCGACGGCCCGATCGCGGCTGGTCTCGATCCGAAGGCGGCGTTTGACCGCGCCCGCGATCTGCTCGGGATGGTCGGCCTGGATGCCGGCGCGCTCGAGCGCTATCCGCATGAATTCTCCGGCGGCCAGCGTCAGCGCATCGGCATTGCGCGCGCGCTCGCGCTCGAGCCCGAGATCATCGTCGCGGACGAAGCGGTCTCCGCCCTCGACGTCTCCGTTCAGGCGCAGGTTCTCCGGTTACTCGAAGACCTCAAGGCGCGACTTGGCCTCTCGATGCTGTTCATCACCCACGATCTGCGCGTTGCGGCCCAGATCTGCGACCGCATCGCTGTGATGCAGCGCGGCGTCATCGTCGAGCTGAAGCCCTCCGCACAACTCTTTGCAGCGCCGGAGCATGCCTATAGCCGGGAGCTGCTCGCAGCGGTGCCGGGGCGAAAGGCGCACGCACCGGTCGCGTGAGGCAGCCGGCTGCGGTTGCTACCTGGCTGGAGGGTTCGTGCTTTTCCAGGTGGGAACGGAGTTGGTCACGCCGACAGAGGGCTGCGTAGACGTGCCAATTGACGGCGCTGTCACTGTCCCGACCGTCTGCCCGGAACTCCCAACCGTCCCTTGCTGCACCGGCGCTCCCGGAATGCTGTTGGTACTGTTGTTCACGCCCGGTCCCGGCGTTTGCGCGCTTGCGGCGGATGCCGCAAATCCGACGGCGGCAATAACGGCAATGAAGCTTCCTGTTCTTGTCATGGCTGATCCTTTTGGATGCGGTGCAAAGATCGATTAGTCGTCGAACCGCTCCTGCACTGAGAACTCCCCATGGGTGAGAATGTGCCGGGATACCTGCGTGAGACCGCTCTCAACACTCCGGCATCATGCGCGATGAACAAGGGCGCGGCCGGCGGCGAGCGAGGCAGCCTGGCAAGATCAAGATCATCGCGGGTTGGTATTGCTCCAGGTGGGGACCGAATTGGTCACGCCGACCGACGGCCAATTATAGGACCCGATCGACGGCGCCGTTACCGTTCCAACGGTTTGCCCAGACGACCCATAAGTCGCCCGCGGCTGCACTGCCGCCGATCCGGCCGCTACTGCACCCGTGTTGTCATATCGGCTCGATCGGTACTTCTTGGCTTCAGCCGCGAACGGCACGGTGAGCACTCCAGCTACGACAAGCGCTATGACTGCAATTCTGTTTCTCGTCATTGCCGATTCATTCATCCCGAAACTCCAATTGCCTGGTTGGGCAATTGTACAACGTGTTGGATCAACGCGTGGCGGGTCGAATTTCCGGGCGAGCGCAGTTCACTTTCACGTCACGGCCTTCCTAGCGGCCAACGCCCGCTTCAATCACTCAAAATTCAGCTGTCGCCGATCGGCAAACCAGTGACGACTTCGCAATTGGTCAGAATAGATGTCCTAATTTGAGGCTTGTCTAAGCGACCATCGACGAGCGTGGCCCGTCAAGCACAGCCACGCAGAATCAGGCCATATGCACGATAGAAGGCAGAAGAAATGTAGAAACAGCCTCCAACAACCCCTAAACTGATTCTAGTTCGGGAAATTGCCAGTGCCCCTGATTTTGGCGCGGCAAAAAATATTTCAGGGGTGACACGTGGGGCATTTTCTGTCGGGCGGCGCGACGTCTTGTGAAACGGCGATACTTGAACCCTCGGTGCATCGGCATCGGCTTCTGCAGACAACGGCCCTTGTCCCCGTCGTGGCGTTGCGGCGTTCGCGGCGATGGCTGGCCTGATCGATCATTGGCGCCGCCAGCTTGTTTGCAACTCAGGCCATGGCGATCGACGTAGCCAACCAGGCAGACTGGAATACCGCCGTCGCTGCGGTTGCTGCGGCCGGCGCAAATTCAACTGTGAGCATCAACATCACGTCTGGATTCACGTTGTCGAGTTCGCTGGCGCAACTCCAGGCGAGCAATGCCAACGTCGTCATCAACATCACCGGCAACAACCAAGTCATCAACGGCGCGTCCGCGTTTCAGGGCATCCAGGTCAACGGCACCAACGCGCCCACAGTGAATATCTCAAGCCTCTCGATTACCAACACCGCGGCGCTCGGCGGAAACGGACAGAACGGGCAGGACGGCTACTTCTCGGGTGGATTGTCCTACGGGTCCGGTGGTGGCGGCGGCGGCGGCCTCGGTGCCGGCGGCGGTCTGTTCGTCGGCAGCGGTGCCAACGTCACGCTGGCGGCAGTAACGTTCACCGGCAACACAGCGACCGGCGGCACTGGCGGCAATGGCGGATCTGCGCAGAACGCGGCCCCCGATCCCGTCAATGGCGGCAATGGCGGCAATGGCGGCGCTGCCAACAATGGCGGTGCCGGCGGCGGCGGCGGCGCGGGCGGTACCGGCGGTCATGCGGGCAACCAGGGTACCGCCGGCACGGCCGGTGGAACCCTCGGTGCCGGCGGCGGCGGCGGCGGCGGTTCGGGAACGACCAACAGTACGACCTATACGAGCAATAACAGCGGCGGTTCGGGGAACGCCAACGGCGGCAATGGCGGTTCGGGCGGAGACGGCGCGACCAATGCCAGCGGCTCGGGCGGACCCGGCCCCGGCGCCGACGGCGGTGCAGGCGGCAACGGCGGCGCCGCCAATGGTGGCGCCATCTACGTCGCGACCGGGGGCACCCTGACCATTCTGAATTCGCCAATCTCGGGCGCCGCCGTCACAGGGGGCGCGGCCGGAACTCCCGGCATCGGAATTGGTCCCAGCGCGATCAACGGATTCAGTGCTGCGGCAGGCGCAGCACAAGGCGCGGGCATTTTCCTGAGCGGCGTCACCGCAAATATCGGCGTCTCCGGCGGCACCGTCACCTACGCCAATACGATCGGCGGCAGCGGACTGACCACAGGAGGCGTCAACACCGCCCTCATCAAGACCGGCGTCGGCACGCTGGTCCTGTCGGCCGCCAACACCTACTCCGGCAACACCGTCGTGAATGCCGGAACGCTGGAAGTGAACGGCACAGCCGCGAATTCGGCCCTGACCACGGTCAATTCCGGCGGCCAGTTGGCCGGTGTCGGCACGGTCAAGGGAACCCAGATCAATGCGGGCGGCACCTTCGCGCCCGGTAACGGGACGCCGGCCAGCACCATGTCGGTCAACGGCAATCTCGCGTTCCAGTCAGGCGCGATCTACCTGATTCAAGTCGACCCGACGACCGCCTCGCGCGCCAACGTTTCCGGCACCGCAACGCTCAACGGCACGGTCAACGCGACCTTCGCCAGCGGGACTTATGTCGCCAAGCAATACACCATCCTTAACGCGACCGGCGGTGTGAGCGGCACCTTCGCCGGGGTCGTCAACATCGGCAATCCGGCAAACCTGAGGTCGAGCCTGAGTTACGACGCCAACAACGCGTACCTCAACGTCACGCTGGGTTTCAATGGGTTCACGACCAACCAGCAGAACGTCGGTAACGCGCTGATCAATTTCTTCAACGCCAATGGCGGCATTCCAGCGGTTTACGCGAACCTGAGTCCGGCCGAACTGACCCAGGCTTCCGGCGAGGCCGCCACCGGATCGCAGCAAACCACCTTCAACGCGATGACCATGTTCATGGGGATCATGACCGATCCGTTCATTGCCGGACGCGGCGAGGGCGGAAGCGCGGGCGGTGGCGCCACCGGCTACGCCGACGAGGAGCTTGCCTATGCCGCGAGCCGCAAGCCGGCCGATGCTATGGCGGCAATCTACGCCAAGGCGCCTCGTCCTGCCCCCTTCGCGCAGCGCTGGAGCGTCTGGGCCGCCGGTTACGGCGGTTCGCAGACCACGGACGGCAACGCCGTCGTCGGTTCCAACACTGCGACCTCCAGCATCTACGGCACGGCCGTCGGCGCCGATTATCGCATTTCGCCCTACACCATTGCCGGCTTCGCTCTGGCGGGCGGCGGCACCAACTTCAATGTCGTCAATAGCGGTTACGGCCAATCGTACCTGTTCCAAGCCGGTGCGTTCGTCCGGCACACTATCGGTGCTGCTTATCTCTCCGGTGCGCTGGCCTACGGTGCACAGGACATCACGACCAATCGCATCGTGACGATTGCCGGCACCGACCGGTTGCAGGCCCGCTTCAATGCCAACGCCTATTCAGGCCGGGTCGAAGGCGGCTACCGCTTCGTGACGCCCTGGATGAACGGCGTCGGGATCACGCCCTACGCGGCAGGGCAGTTCACGACGTTCGATCTGCCGGCCTATACCGAAAGCGCCATCTCCGGCGGCGGCGCGTTCGCGCTCGCTTACGGAGCAAAGAGCGTGACGGACACGCGCAGCGAACTCGGCGTACGGACCGACAAGTCGTTTGCCATGGACGGTGCCCTACTGACCTTGCGGGGGCGTGCGGCTTGGTCGCATGACTACAATCCGGATCGCACGATCGGCGCCACCTTCACCGCGCTCCCCGGCGCGTCCTTCGTCGTCAACGGCGCAGCGCAGGCAAGCGACTCGGCGTTGGTGACTGCCGCTGCCGAAATGAAATGGATGAACGGCTGGTCCGCCGTCGGCACTTTCGAGGGCGAGTTCTCCAACGTCACGCGCAGCTACGCCGGCAAGGGCGTCGTGCGGTATAATTGGTAACCCGCAACGGCCCGGACGCAGTTCGGCCCCCGAGGCGCGGCACCGCCGCGCTCACCGCCGCCGCGGACGGCATGAATGGCGGCCGTGGCGTTCCTTCACGGTCGCGACCGAATGCATCAGCTCCTTGAAGGCGGCGATCGCCGTGTCGTCGCCGAGCGCACTGTCGCCGTGCGCTTCCAAACGCTCGATGACCACGAGCAGCGCATCTCCGATCTGGCCGATCTGCTTGCCGTAGCTGCCGACATCGGACAGCAGATCCTTCTCGACCTCTGGCGCCGAGGATTGACCGACCGTGATGTTGATGAGGCCGAACTGGCTGCCGACGGGGCTGAAGAACGACGTGATCGGATTGATGGACTGAACGACGTCCCCCGACAAAGGCAGCTTGAACACGGACATCCTGGATTCCCTCGCTGACGCTGAAACGGCAGCGCGAGACTAGCACAATCATGGCCGCCTTCGGATGGACCCGAATCAGCGCTAGTGCATTGGGTTCAGTGACTTCCCTGGACGCAAGCAGCATGACCGGCCCTGAACTGAAGCAACTTCGCAACGACCTCTCCGATGCCCTCGGGCGCAAGCTCACCACAACCGACATGGCCAGGCTTTGCGGATTGCCTGACAAGGGTGGCGCCGACACCATTCGACGCTGGGAGGTGAGCGGCCCGACACCGTCTGCGACAAAGGTGCTGCGCGTGCTCGCGATGGCGAGCGAGAGCTATCCGATCCTGGAGAAGTTCGACATCTTCGATCGTCACGACATTCGCGAGGAAGACCGGCCCGCCAAGCGCGCCGCGTTCCGCGAACAGATGCGCGATGAGGCGCTGCGCCGTCTTGGTTAACGAAAGTCGCGCGCAAGTTACCTGGGCCGCGCGAAGTTAAACCTTCCTTCACCACTTCTTAAGCCGACATTAAGCACGAAAATCATTTGCAACCCAATAAGTTAGGTTGGGCGCCGCTGTGCCACGCATGTGACAGCATTTTCGTCAAAAGCGAGCTATCTGCAAAACCAACGCGGCGCGGACAGCGCGCCTGCCGGGGACCTAGAGTGTCGGAGTTCAAGACGATGAAGAAGATTCTGTTCGCGACCGTTGCGCTGCTCGTAGTGGGCGCGGCTGCACCGGCCGTCGGTGCCGATCTCGGCAACCGCAACTATTACAAGTCGCCGGCGCCGGCCTATGCCGCGCCGATCTACAACTGGACCGGTTTCTATATCGGCGGCCATATCGGCGGCGCGTTCTCCAGCGACAACAATTTCAGCGGCCTCTCCACCGGCAACAACGGCAACGGCCGTTTCCTCGGCGGCGTGCAGGTCGGCGGCGACTGGCAGTTCCACCCGAACTTCCTGGTCGGCGTCGAAGGCCAGTATTCCTGGCTCTCCGGCAGCGTCGGCGCCGTGTTTCCGGGCGGCATCGCCTACACCAACGACCAGCGTGGCCTTGGATCGATCACCGGCCGCGTCGGCTACACCTGGGGCCCCGGGCTCGTCTACGTGAAGGGCGGCTACGCCTATTCGGACAACAACGAGAAGGTGACCGTCGGCGGCGTGCCGACCGCTTTCGTGATCACCGGCGATCACCGCAACGGCTACACCGTCGGCGCCGGCCTCGAATACATGTTCGCCCCGAACTGGTCGGCCAAAGCCGAGTATCAGTACTACAATTTCGGCGACGCGAGCTTCACCGCCGGTCCGCTCACGGGCACCGGCAGCTTCACCACCGACGACCACACCATCAAGGCGGGCCTCAACTACCGCTTCAACTGGGCAAGCCCGGCCGTCGCGCGCTACTGATCGGTTACCACGACCTTACTAAGACAAGGGGGCCGGCGATTTCGCCGGCCCTTATTTTTTCGCGCTGCGGAACTGGTGCAACCGCTTGCAGAAATTGCGAATTTTTAACCTGCGGTGCGGATACTGCCGGCCACAACCAGAAGCAAGAACGTTGGGGGAATTTTCGATGGCGATCCGTCTGGGGCTTGGCCGTTTGGGCCGTTCTCTGCCGCGCTTCAAACTGCCGAACTGGGGCGTGCGTGGCAGCCTGTTCACGGCCTTCGCAGTGATTGCAGGCATGGGCCTCGTGATCGCGGCCGGCGCCGGCCTGGCGCTGCAGAGTCTAGGCGGTCGCATGACCGATCTGAGCGGGCGGGACATTCCGCGCCTCACCGCCAGCCTGCAATTGTCGGCATTGAGCGCGAGCCTCGCAGCCCAGGGGCCGGCCCTGCTCGCGGCGCAAAACGAGGAAGCCCTGAACGAGCGTACCAAGAAGCTCAAGGAACTGCAGGAGCAAACCCAGCAGAAGCTCACCGAGATCATCCAGCTCGGCGGTGACAAGACCGTCGTCGCCGGCCTCAGCGAAACGATGAAGAGCATCAACGAGGCGGCCCAGAGCCTGGCCAAGGCCGCCCGCGAACGGCTGGACATCGCCGCCCTTCACGACAAGCAATATGACGCGCTACGCAACGCGCAAGCCGCCTTCGTCGGCGCAGCCAGCCCGGCCATGCTGGACGCCCAGACCCGGGTCAATGCCATCCTCGGCTCGGCCGACCTGTCCGCCGCGGACGCCAGCGACGCCGCGCAGACCGTCGGCCAACTCGGCAACGTCGTCGCCAGCGGCAACCTCGCCGCCGCCGACATGAGCGCGGCGCTGTCGGCCAACACCAGCGACAAGCTCGACGACATCCAGAAGGGATTCAAGACGGCGCAGGGCCGCCTGCGCTCCAACCTCGATCTGCTGCCCGACAACCAGGGCAACAAGATGCTGCGCGAGACGGCGGAGAAGTTGCTCGCGCTCGGCACCGGCAAGACCGGCGTGTTCAATCTGCGAGAGAAGGAGCTCGACTCCATCGACTACGGCCAGACCATCCTGGACGAGACCCGCAAGCTCAATGTCGGCCTCGGCATCAGCGTGCAGCAGCTCGTCGACGGCGTGCAGAAGGAAACCAACGCGTCGACCTCCCAGGCGCAGCAGGAGACCTCGCTCGCGACGACCGTGATGCTGGCTTTGGGGGCCTTGATGCTGGTCGGCTCGGCGCTGTTCGTCTGGCTCTATGTCGGCCGCAACATCCTGCGCCGCATCGGTGAGCTTCAGCGCGCCATGCAGCTGCTCTCGGCCGGCGACCTCGACACCGAGATCGTCCGCTCCCGGCAGAACGACGAGATCGGCGTGATGAAGGAAACGCTGACCGTGTTCCGCGACAGCATGATCGAGGCCAGGGCGCTCGCCGCCGAACAGGACAAGGACCGGGTCGCCAAGGCGGAGCGGGCCGCGCGCATGGAAGCCAGGATCGCCGAGTTCGAAAACACGGTGCGCTCGGCGCTCGACAATCTGGCGCAGTCGGCCAATTCGATGCAGTCGACGGCGCAGAGCATGTCGACCACCGCCGATCAGTCCAACGCGCTGGTCAACGCGGTCGCCTCCGCCGCCGAAGAGACCTCGGTCAACGTGCAGACCGTATCGTCAGGCACCGAGCAGCTGTCGTCCTCGATCGAGGAGATCAGCAAGCAGGTCGTGACCTCGGCCGCCATCGCCAAGAAGGCGGTCGACGAGGCCGGCGCGACCGACGCCACGGTGCAGAGCCTGGCAGACAGCGCGAGCCGCATCAGCGTCGTGGTCGACCTGATCCAGACCATCGCCTCGCAGACCAACCTGCTCGCGCTCAACGCCACCATCGAGGCCGCGCGTGCGGGTGAGGCCGGCCGCGGCTTCGCGGTGGTCGCCTCCGAGGTGAAGAGCCTCGCGAGCCAGACCGCCAAGGCGACGGAAGAGATCCGCGCCCAGATCGCCAGCATGCAGGACATCACGTCGTCGGCCGTCGGCGCCATCCAGGGTATCGGCCGGATCATCGGCGAGATCGACGACGTGACCACGACCATCGCGGCCGCGGTCGAGGAGCAGGGCGCGGCCACCCGCGAAATCGCCCGCAACATCCAGCACGCGGCCGGCGGCACCAGCGAGGTCTCCAGCAACATCGTCGGCGTCTCCACCGCATCCGCCGAAGCCGGCGCCGCGGCAAACGAAGTGCTGGGCGCTTCCGATGCGCTCCGCCGCGAAGCCGACATGCTGCGCGGAGAGATCGACGCGTTCCTCAACAACATGCGGGCGGCATAAGGACGCCGGCAGCACGGAGACTGCACTCCCTCTCCCGCTTGCGGGAGAGGGCCGGGGCGGGGGTGCCTCCGCATTGGGATCACCTGAGACACACCCGAAATTCCCCGCGGGGAGAGATCCCCACCCGGCGCTACGCGCCGACCTCCCCCGCCAGCGGGAGAGGTGACCGAGTTCGGGTCACGACTGTCCCACACCACGGAAAGATGCCGCCCGGAATGACCGCCATGCGGGCGGGCCGCGTAGCCTTTTTCGGCTGGCGCACCGCCCGCGCTGGGTTTAATCCGATAGGATGAACACGAAAACCGACACCCCACAGTCCTCCGCCGAGGCCCTGCGCTATCCCTGGGATCAGCACCCCGGCCACGACGAGGTCGTCGAGGTCAGGCCCGGCGTGTTGTGGGCGCGGCTCAAATTGCCGTTTCGCCTCAACCACGTGAACATCTACCTGCTCGCCGATGGCGACGGCTATGCGATGGTCGACACCGGCTTCGGCAACGAGGAGACGATCGAGGCCTGGACCAGGCTGTTCGACGGGCCACTGAAGGGCGTCCACATCACGCGCCTGATCGTCACCCATTCCCACCCCGACCATGTCGGGCTTGCAGGCTGGGTCGTCGAGCGCTTCAACTGCCCGCTGGTGATGTCGCAGGTCGAATATCTGCAATCGGTCTATCACCAGAATCGCGGCACCGAGGAGCGGAAGGAAGCACAGCGGCAGTTCTTCCGCCGCCACGGCATGGACGATTCGCTGACGGAGAAGCTGCTCGGCCGCGGCCAGGACTATCTCAAGCGCGTCTCGGTGCTGCCGCCAGCCTACCGCCGGATCTCGCATGGCGACGAGGTCGTGATCGGCGCGCGCCGCTTCAAGGTGATCACCGGCGGCGGCCACGCGCTCGACCAGGTGATGCTGTATTGCGCCGACGACAAGCTGTTCCTCTCCGCCGACCAGGTGCTGAGCAAGATCTCGCCCAATGTCAGCGTGTGGGCAGTCGAGCCCGACCAGAACTCGCTCGGCGAATATCTGGCGTCGCTGGCGAGCCTCACCACCACGCTGCCCTACGACCTCCTGGTGCTGCCCGGCCATGGCGTGCCGTTCTACGGATTGAAGACCCGCATCAAGCAGCTCGCCGACCATCACGAAGAGCGCTGCCGCCTGATCGCGGAAGCCTGCCGCGAGGTGCCGCAGACCTCGCGCGCTTTGGTGCCTGTCGTCTTCAACAAGCACGTGCTGGACGAGCACCAGATGGGCTTTGCCGCCGGCGAGCTCGTCGCCCACGTCAACTACATGATCGTCGAGGGACGGCTGACGGCGGAGACGAAGGACGGCGTGCTGCAGTTCAGGACGACCTAGACATGGTCGTCATGGCCGGGCTTGCCCGGCCATCCCCGCTCGGCGCGGAAACGAGTTCGTGGATACCCGGGACAAGCCCGGGCCTGACGAGCTTAGGCCGGCATCGCCTCACTTCATGTTCGCGATCGCGTGCAGCGTCGCGATGTAGCCGAACGGGCCCAGCCCGCAGATCACCCCGGTCGCCACAAACGAGATCTTCGAGTGGCGGTGGTATTCGTCGCGGGCGTGGATATTGGAGATGTGGACTTCCAGCACCGGACCTTCGAACGTCTTGATCGCGTCCATGATCGAGACCGAGGTGAAGGAGAGGCCCGCCGGATTGATGATGATGGCATCGGCGTCCTGCCGCGCCGACTGGATCAGGTCGACCAGCACGCCTTCATGGTTGGACTGGTGGAAGGCGAGCTTGAGGCCGAGCTTGGCCGCGACCTCTTCGCAGCTCGCATTGACCTCGGCGAGCGTCGTGGTGCCGTAGATGTGCGGCTCGCGGATGCCGAGCATGTTGAGGTTGGGACCGTTGAGGATCATCACGCGCTTCATGGCAAGGACCTTTTGGAGGTTAACCGCCGAACCATTTTGCCGGTCCGGTGACGAGAACGGGAAACAGCGTCAGCAAGGCTAGCACGGCCAGCTGCGCGATCATGAACGGCCAGACGCCGCGGATCAGATCGTCCATCGATACCCGGGAGACGCCGGCGACCACGTTGAGCACGACGCCGACAGGTGGCGTGATCAGGCCGATGGCGTTGTTGATGATGAAGAGCACGCCGAAATAGACGGGGTCGATGCCGGCCTGCTTGACGATCGGCATCAGGATCGGCGTCAGGATCAGGATGGTCGGCGTCATGTCCAGTGCGGTGCCGACGATCACGACGATGATCATCAGCACGATCGTGAGGAGCGTCTGATTGCCCGCGAACGGCTTCGTCAGCGCCACGATCTGGTCGGAGATTTCGGCGACCGTGATCAGCCAGGACGACACCAGTGCGGCGGCGACCAGGAACATCACCACCGACGTGGTTTGCGCAGTCGAGACCAGCAGCGCCGGCAGCTGCGACGGCTTGAGCTCGCGATAGACGCCCATCGCCACGACGAGCGCATAGACCGCGACGACGACGGCGGCCTCCGTCGGCGTGAAGATGCCGAAGCGCAGGCCGAAAACGATGATCATCGGCAGCATTAAGGCCCAGAAACCGTCGATCAGGGCGCGCCAGATCTCGGCGACACTCTTGCGCGGCAGCCGCGCCGGGTTTTCCTTGCGCACCACCCACCACCAGGCGAAGCACAGGCCGACACCGAGCAGCAGGCCCGGCACGATGCCGGCGAGAAAGAGTTTTGAGATCGAGACGTTGGCGGCGACGCCGAAGATCACGAAGCCGATCGAGGGCGGTATGACAGGCGCGATGATCCCGCCGGCCGCGACCAGGCCGGCCGCACTGGCGCGATTGTGGCCGGCGGCGGCCATCATCGGCACCAGCAGCGAACCGAGCGCCGCGGCGTCCGCGACCGCCGATCCCGACAGCGAGGCGAGGATGCAGGAGGTCAGGATCGCGACATAGCCGAGCCCGCCGCGAAAATGCCCGACCAGCGCGATCGCGAAGTTGAGAATGCGCCGGGCGAGGCCACCGGTGTTCATGACCTCGCCGGCGAGGATGAAGAACGGCACCGCCATCAGCGGAAAGGAATCGACGCCGTTGATGACGTTCTGCGCGATGATCTGGGAATCGAACATCGCGAGATAGGTCATCAGCGCGATGCCGCAGATGATCAGCGCGAAGGCGATCGGCATGCCGATCGCCATGGCGCCCAGCAGCGAGAAGGTGAAGACGGCGACGGTCATACCTAAAGCTTCCCGCCGGCGGCGTCAGGAGAATGCGGGAGCTCCTCGGATTCGCTGATGGCGATGAGGTCGGCGTCGGCGATCTGTCCGGTTGCGAGACGGTAGAGCTCTTGGACGATGATCACGCAGGAGGCGGCGCCGAATACGATGCCGGCGGCATAAAACAGTCCGACGGACAAGCCCGATGCCGGGGCCACCGTGTCCCAATTCAGCATCGTCTGCTTCCACGATCCCTCCGTCAGCAGCACCGAGGCGAAGAGCATCAGGGCGTGGCTGAGGCCGTAGCAGGCTTTGCGCCCGAGCGGCGGCAACACCTTGACGAGGGTGTCGACGCCGAGATGGGCGTGCTCCTTCATGCCGACGATCGCGCCCAGAAACACCATCCATACGAACAGCCAGCGCGACAGCTCTTCCGAAATGGCGATGCCGGAGTTGAATCCGTAGCGCAGCACCACGTTGCCGAACACCAGCACCAACATCGCGGCAAGCAGCACGGCGATGACTGCGCGCAGCAGCCAGAAACAGGCGTCGACGATCGCTGTCATGATATCCGGCTCGCCGCGCTCAGGGTTTGAGCGCATGCACGCGGTCGAGCTCGCCGTTGAACAGCTTGACGAGTGCGGGGTCGTAATCGGCGGAGAATTTCTCCGCGATCGGCTTGGTCTTCACGCGCATGCGGTCGAGTTCGGCCGGCGCAATCTGGTTGATCTCCATGCCCTTGGCCTTGAGCTCGTCGATCGCGGCCGTGGCCTGCTCGCGGCTGACCTTGCGCTGATAGTCACGCGCCTCGATCGCGGCATCCTGCAGGATCTTCTGCTCGTCGGGCGATAGCCCGTCCCAGAACTTCTTGCTGATCAGAATGATGTTGGTCGAATAGGTGTGGTTGGTGACGCTGAGATACTTCTGCACCTCGAAGAACTTGTTCGACAGGATCACCGAGAACGGATTCTCCTGGCCGTCGACGGTGCGGGTCTCCAGCGCGCTGTAGAGCTCCGAAAAGCTCATCGGCACCGGGTTCGCGTTGAAGGCCTTGAAGGTCTCCAGATAAACCGGGTTCGGGATCACGCGGATCTTGATGCCGTCGAGGTCCTCGCCCTTGGTGATTGGCCGCCGGCTGTTGGTGACATTGCGGAAGCCGAGATCCCAATAAGCGAGCCCGACCAGCCCCTTCTCCGGCAGTTTCGCCAGCAGCGCCGCACCGAGCGGACCGTCGAGCAGCGCGTCGACCTGCTGCGGGGTCGAGACGATGAAGGGGAAGTCGATCAGTCCGTAGTCCTTGACGATGCCGACCAGCGACGTCGTCGCCGGTGACTGCATCTCCTGGGTACCGGCGCGCAACGCCGACTGTTGCTGCATCTCGCTGCCGAGTTGATTGGCCGGATATTCCTTCACTTTGATCTTGCCGCCGCTCTTGGCAGCAACGATTTCCGCGAATTTCTGCACGCCTTTGCTGACCGGATGATCGGTGTTGTTGAGGTGCCCCCAGCGAATGGTGCGCTCCTGGATGGCCTGCGCCGACGCTGGGCCCATCGCGCCCAAGGCAACCGCGCCGATCGCTGCCACCCAAACCAGATCCTTGAATCGAACAGGCATCGCGCCCCTCCCTGATGATCTCATTCTTAAGGGCGCGAACGTCTTATAGGACGAAGTATAAATCAACCGATATTTTGCATTTTATATGAGAATAAAAGAAACGCTTTATAAAACTGCAAAATTTGTCAAAACGCACATCCCAGGCGCTAGGATGAGGCATGGACATCCTTTCCGACACAACCGCCGAAACCGTGGGCGATAGCGCCTACCGCCGCATCCGCGCCGACCTGATCTTTGGCAAGCTGACGCCGGGTCAGAAGCTCAAGCTCGAGCGGATGAGCAGCGCCTATGGCACCAGCATCTCCACGCTCCGCGAGACCCTGAACCGGCTGTGCTCGGAAGGCTTCGTCGTCGCCGAAGGCCAGCGCGGTTTCGAGGTCGCACTGATCTCGGCGGCGGAATTCCAGGAGATCGCCGAGCTTCGCGAACTGCTCGAAGGCCACATGATCGAGAAGTCGTTTGCGGCGGGCGATCTCGACTGGGAAGCGCACATCGTCTCTGCCCATCACAAGCTCGCGGCGATGGAGCGGATGCTGCTGTCGGGCGAGCGATCAGACGCCGAGAGCTGGAAACAGTGCGATTTCCAGTTTCACCGGGCGCTCGTCGCGGCCTGCGGCTCCAAGGTGCTGCTCGACGCGCATGCCGCGGTCTACGACCGCTATCTGCGCTATCAGATGATCGCCGTCGTGTTTCGCGGCGAGATGGCCGCTGCCGAACATCGTGAGCTCAAGGAGCTGGCGCTGAAGCGCGACGCCAAAGGCGCGAACAAGGTGCTGCACACCCACATCCACGATTGCGTGACGCATGCCTTGCGAAATTCCGACTGGCTGAAGCCAATCACGAAGGATACGCAGCGCGAACCGCGCAAGAAGGCCAAGGCAGGCTGAACGGCCACGCGACCGGCGCTTCGTGTATTGTGCGGAGCAGCATCAAATCTCGAGCGAACTTGATCGGGATCAACTTTCAAATCGCACGATAGGGCATTTTGCCCAAATGCCCCACACCATCAAATGTGGGATAGCGCATAGACATTGGAGCTGGAAAAGCTCTAAGAAGATGCGGCCCCTTGGCCAGGTTCCGTTGCAGGTTTGCCGATGGATTACAACCAGTTCTTCGATTCCGCTCTCGATCGTCTCCACGCTGAACGACGCTACCGCGTGTTCGCCGACCTGGAGCGCAGGGCCGGGCGATTCCCGCACGCGGTCTGGCACTCGCCCCGAGGCCAGAGCGACGTCGTGATCTGGTGCTCCAACGATTATCTCGGCATGGGCCAGCACCCGAAGGTTGTCGGCGCCATGGTCGAGACCGCGACGCGCGTCGGGACCGGTGCCGGCGGCACCCGCAACATCGCCGGCACGCATCATCCGCTGGTCCAGCTCGAAGCCGAACTCGCCGATCTTCACGGCAAGGAAGCCGCGCTGCTGTTCACCTCGGGCTACGTCTCGAACCAGACCGGCATCCCGACCATCGCAAAACTCCTTCCGAACTGCCTCATCCTGTCGGACGAGCTCAACCACAATTCGATGATCGAAGGCATCCGCCAGTCCGGCTGCGAGCGGGTCGTGTTCCGCCACAACGACGTTGCGCATCTGGAAGAGCTGTTGAAGGCGGCCGACCCGAAGCGGCCGAAGCTGATCGTCTGCGAGAGCCTCTATTCCATGGATGGCGACGTCGCTCCGCTCGCCAGGATCTGCGATCTCGCCGAGAAGTACGACGCGATGACCTATGTCGACGAGGTCCACGCGGTCGGCATGTACGGGCCGCGCGGCGGCGGCATCGCCGAGCGCGACGGCGTCATGCATCGCATCGACATTCTCGAGGGCACGCTGGCGAAAGCGTTCGGCTGCCTTGGCGGCTACATCGCCGCCAACGGCCAGATCATCGACGCCGTGCGCTCCTATGCGCCGGGATTCATCTTCACCACCGCGCTGCCGCCGGCGATCTGCTCGGCCGCGACCGCCGCGATCAAGCATTTGAAGACCTCGAACTGGGAGCGCGAGCGCCACCAGGACCGTGCCGCCCGCGTCAAGGCGATCCTCAACGCGGCCGGCCTGCCCGTGATGTCGAGCGACACCCATATCGTGCCGCTGTTCATCGGCGATGCCGAGAAGTGCAAGCAGGCGTCCGATCTCCTGCTCGAGCAGCATGGCATCTATATCCAGCCGATCAACTATCCGACGGTCGCCAAGGGCAGCGAGCGGCTGCGCATCACGCCCTCGCCCTATCACGACGATGGCCTGATCGATCAGCTCGCCGAAGCCCTGCTGCAGGTGTGGGACCGTCTCGGCCTGCCGCTGCGCGCCAAGTCGATGGCGGCGGAGTAGGCTCTCTTCCCGCTCGCGCTGCGCGCGGTCGACCCTTCTCCTCCAGGGGAGGGTAAGAGCAGGCGGCTCATCCCACGGCTTAACGACAACCCCAGTTCCTGCCCCGGTTCGGCATTTCGCTGTCGCTTGCGTGAGCCCAACGCGCTAGATTTCCAGCGAAAATGAGCTCGGGCGCAGTCGGCGCCCTTGGAAGATCGGGACGCTACCGCGCCCTGGGAGAAGCGCACCTCGCCATGCTGCACGACTGGGGCGTGATCGCCGCCGCCTTCGGCTATATCGGCTTCCTGTTCCTGGTGGCGAGCCATGGCGACCGCCGCTCGCCGGCTGGACGCGGCCGTGCCTCCGGGCTGATCTATCCGCTCTCGCTGGCGATCTACTGCACCTCCTGGACCTTCTTCGGCTCGGTCGGCTTCGCCACCCGCACCTCGACGGACTTCCTCGCCATCTATGTCGGCCCGATCCTGATGATCGGCCTTGGCGCCAACGTGCTCCGCCGCGTGATCCAGCTGGCGAAGGCCCACAACATCACCTCGATCGCCGATTTCATCGGCGCCCGCTACGGCAAGAGCCAGGCGGTGGCAGCAACCGTCGCCGGAATCGCGATCATCGGCTCGGTGCCCTACATCGCGCTGCAGCTCAAGGCGGTGGCCTCGTCGCTCGAAACGATCCTGAGCGAAGACCAGGCCTTCTCCCACATCCCGATCGTCGGCGACGTCGCGCTGATGGTGACGCTGGCAATGGCCGCCTTCGCCGTGCTGTTCGGCACCCGGCAGACCGACGCCACGGAGCACCAGCACGGCCTGATGCTGGCGGTGGCGACCGAATCCATCATCAAGCTGGTCGCTTTCCTCGCCGCCGGCATCTTTGTCACCTTCTGGATGTTCTCGCCGCACGAATTGATCGAGCGCGCCATGAAGACGCCCGAGGCGGTGCGCGCCATCAATTATTCGCCGTCGATCGGCAACTTCCTGACCATGACGTTGCTGTCGCTCTGCGCGATCATGCTGCTTCCGCGCCAGTTCCACGTCAGTGTGGTCGAGAACTCCTCGGACGCCGAGGTCGGTCGCGCGCGCTGGCTGTTCCCGCTGTACCTCGTCGCCATCAATCTGTTCGTGATCCCGATCGCGCTCGCCGGCCTCGTCAGCTTCCCGTTCGGCGCGGCGGACCCCGACATGTACGTGCTGGCGCTCCCGATGGAGGGCGGTGCGGGGCTTCTCAGCGTCGCCATTTTCGTCGGCGGCTTGTCGGCGGCGACCGCGATGGTGATCGTCGAATGCGTGGCGCTCTCGATCATGGTCTCGAACGACCTCGTAGTGCCGCTGGTGCTGCAGCGACGGCCGGAAGGACGCACCGGCGGCGCCGATTTCAGCGACTTCCTGCTGCGCTCGCGGCGGCTTGCGATCTTCGCCATCATGGTGATGGCCTATTTCTACTACCGCGCCCTCGGCAATACCCAGCTCGCGGCGATCGGCCTGCTCTCCTTTGCCGCTATCGCCCAGCTTGCGCCGAGCTTCTTCGGCGGGCTGCTGTGGCGGCGCGCGACCGCGCGCGGCGCGATCGGCGGCATGCTGGTCGGCTTCGCGGTCTGGCTCTATACGCTGTTCATCCCGAGCTTCATGGACACCTCGACATCGGGCATCCTGCTGCTGCAGCACGGCCCGTTCGGGATCGAGGCACTGCGGCCGCAGGCGCTGTTCGGCGCGGATCTGCCGCCGCTGATGCACGGCGTGATCTGGTCGCTGTCGCTCAACATCCTGACCTATGTGCTGCTGTCGCTGGCGCGCCGGCCGTCGTCCATCGAGCTGTTGCAGGCCGATCTGTTCGTGCCCAACACGCTCGCGCCGATCTCGCCGAGTTTCCGCCGCTGGCGCACCACCGTCACAGTGCAGGACATCCAGACCACGGTGGCGCAATATCTCGGACCCGATCGCGCCCGGCATTCCTTCGAGGCATTCTCCGCGCGGCGCAATGTAAGGCTCGAGCCCGGAGCACCTGCCGATTTCGAGCTGCTGCAGCACGCCGAGCATTTGATCGCTTCCTCGATCGGGGCTGCGTCTTCCCGCCTCGTGATGTCGCTGCTTCTGCGCAAGCGAACGGTCTCGGCGAAAGCCGCGCTCAAACTGCTCGATGATTCCCACGCGGCGCTGCACTTCAACCGCGAGATCCTGCAGACCGCGCTCAACCACGTGCGCCAGGGCATCGCCGTATTCGACGCCGACCTGCAGCTGATCTGTTCCAACCGGCAGTTCGGTGACCTGCTCAACGTGCCCCCGCACATCGTCCAGTTCGGCACGCCCTTGCGCGAGATCCTCGAATTCATGGGCGTGAGCGATCCCGATGATCCGGCCGGGCGCGAGGCGATGATCGAACGGCGTCTCGCCGCCTACACCACCGAGGGCGAGCCCTATCTCGAACGGCTGCCGGAGCGCCACATGGTGATCGAGGTGCTCACCAACCGCATGCCCGGCAGCGGCTTCGTCATCACCTTCACCGACGTCACCCCCACCTTCGAGGCGGCGGAGGCGCTGGAGCGCGCCAACGCGACGCTGGAAAAGCGGGTGCGCGACCGTACCGAGGAGCTGACGCGGCTGAACTCCGAACTCGCATTGGCAAAGAGCGCCGCGGAAGACGCCAGCATCTCCAAGACGCGCTTCCTTGCCGCCGCCAGCCACGACATTCTCCAGCCCTTGAATGCGGCGCGGCTTTACGTCACGAGCCTGGTCGAGCGCCAGCACAGCGGCGAGGAGATGCGGCTGGTCGAGAACATCGACGAATCGCTGCAGGCGATCGAGGAGATCCTGGGCGCGCTGCTCGACATCTCACGGCTCGACGCCGGCGCGATGACGACCTCGATCTCGAGCTTCAAGATGGCCGATCTGATGCGCTCGCTGGAAATCGAGTTCGCGCCGAGCGCGCGCGCCAAGAATCTGGAGCTTGCCTTCGTCCCCTGCTCGCTCCCGGTCGAGTCCGATCGCCTGCTACTGCGGCGCCTGCTTCAGAACCTGATCTCCAACGCGATCAAATATACCCCGCGCGGCCGTGTGCTGGTCGGCTGCCGCCGCCAGGGCGCCTCGCTCAAGATCTGCGTCTACGACACCGGCGTCGGCATCCCCCTGGTCAAGCGGGGCGAAATTTTCAAGGAATTCCATCGCCTCGAGCAAGGCGCGCGGATCGCGCGCGGCCTCGGCCTCGGCCTCTCGATCGTCGAGCGGCTGGCCCGCGTGCTCAACCACGGCATCGCCATCGACTCCAATGCGGGCGGCGGCTCGGTGTTCTCGGTGACGGTGCCGACGGCGAAGGCCATCACCCACACCGCCGCCGTGACCAGCGCGACGCCGCTGGCGCGCACGCCGATCTCGGGCGCGCTGATCGTCTGCATCGAGAATGATGCGGCGATCCTCGACGGCATGCGAACGCTGATGAAAGCGTGGGACGCCGAGGTGATTGCGGTCGCCGATCCCGAGGGCGCGATGGCGGCCATGGAGGCTGCCGGCCGCCGCGTCACCGGCCTGCTGGTCGACTACCATCTCGACCGCGGCAACGGCATCGCCGCGATCCGCGAGATCCGCCGCCGTTTCGGCGACGGCATCCCCGCGATCCTGATCACCGCCGACCGCAGCCCCGCCGTGCAGGTCGCTGCCCGCGACGAGAAAGTCGCGGTGCTCAACAAGCCGGTGAAGCCGGCCTCGCTGCGCGCCCTGCTCGGCCAGTGGCGCACGCAGCAGATGGTCGCGGCGGAGTAAAGCGCTTCAGTAGTCTGTCGACACGCTGAGTGCGCGCCAGCTCTCGAGCTCTTCGAGGCGTTGCCGGTCCGTCGCGGAGATGGCGTCGACGGCATCGCTGCCGAGCGCGATGCGCAAGGGTGGTCGATCCATCTCGACGATCTTCAGGAGAACTGCTGCCGCCTTCGCGGGATCGCCGGGCTGCCGGCCGTCGTAGTCTCGCTGCATCCTGACGGCGGCGCCGACGACGGCATCATACTCGGTACGCCCCTCTCCGGTGGCGTGCGCGGCCTGCGCGAAGCCGGTCCTGAAGCCGCCGGGCTCGACAATCGTCACGTGCACACCGATCAGCGCCATCTCGCGCGCCAGCGACTCCGAGAAGCCTTCGACGCCCCATTTCGCCGCGGAATAGGCGGCGCGGGCGGGAGCACCGATCCGTCCGCCGACGGACGAGACCTGGACGATATGGCCGCGGCGCTGCCGACGCAGCACGGGGATTGCCGCCTTGGTGACGATGATGGTGCCGAGCAGATTGACCTCGATCTGCTGCCGGAACGACACAAGGCTGGTGTCCTCGACCGACCCGAGTTCGCCGTAGCCGGCGTTGTTCACGACGACATCGATGTTGCCATATGCCTCCACGGCGAGACCGATCGCGGCCTGCGCGGCTGCATCGTCGGTCACGTCGAGTTTGGCCAGCCGCAATGTCTCCCCGAAATGTTCACGCAACGGTTCGAGCGGAACCGTGTCGCGCGCGGAAGCGACAACACGATCTCCCGCCGCGAGCGCGGCTTCCGTCAGCGCACGGCCAAGTCCGCGCGAGCTTCCGCTGATGAACCAGGTCTTCGACATGATCGTCTCCGGGCGCTTCACGGCGCCAGCCGCGTGAAGACGTAATCCCGGTTCTTGACCCGCGCGTCGTGGCAGGCGAAGCAGGTGCGGTGCTGGGCCTCGTCGACCGGCCTGCCGTTGATGAAACGGCCGAAGCCCCAGCCGCCGGTCGCGGCATATTTTTTGGAATCCTTGACCATCACCTGCACGGTGGTGGCAGCGCCGGGAACTGTCGCGGATGCGAAGTCCGGCGATTGCTTCCGCTTCCAGGCACGCTTGACCAGGATGGTGCCGTCGGGGAACGGCAGCTTTCCGGCCTGATAGGCGTCGATTGCGGTCTGGTTGCCGACGACAGCGCGAAGCTCGTCGAGCGGGGCGGCCTCTTCGGCCGGCGCGATCAACTGCCACTGCTTGTAGCCGGGCGGAATCGTGACACCGAAGATCGGCGACGCGTCGGTCGTCGCGCGCTCCGCCGCCGCCTCTTCCGCAGGCGCGATCGTGACGAGATAGGGCACGCATGTCAGAAGCACCACGATCAGAATCGCAACGAGCACGATCGCCGTCCGGAACGACGATCTCTTCTTTTCAGTTTCAGTCGACGTCATGATCTCTCACCTGGCAGGGGTTAACGGGTGTCCTCGGTCCAGCGTGGCCCGACCGAGGCACTGACGATTCCTCAAGCGCCGTCGGCGTCGATGACAGCCTTGGCAAAGGCCTGCGGCGCCTCCTGCGGCAGATTGTGGCCGATGCCGCCGGTGATCAGCCGGAACTCGTACCGGCCGGAAAATTTCTTGGCATAGGCGCCGGGGTCGGGGTGCGGCGCACCGTTGGCGTCGCCTTCCATCGTGATCGTCGGAACGGTGATGACTGGAGCTGCCGCGAGCTTCTTTTCAAGCTCCTCGTATTTCGCTTCACCTGTGGCGAGCCCGAGCCGCCAGCGGTAATTGTGGATCGTGATCGCGACATGATCCTTGTTATCGAGTGCGGCTGCACTGCGGTCGAAGGTGGCGTCGTCGAACTTCCACTGCGGCGAAGCCAGCTTCCAGATCAGCTTCGCGAAATCATGCGTGTATTTCTCATATCCGGCGCGGCCGCGCTCGGTCGCGAAGTAGAACTGGTACCACCATTGCAGCTCGGCGGATGGCGGCAGCGGCGCATTGCCCGCGGCCTGGCTGGAGATCAGATAGCCGCTGACCGACACCAGCGCGCGGCAGCGCTCCGGCCACAGCGCCGCGATGATGTCGGCGGTGCGCGCGCCCCAGTCGAAGCCGGCGACGACCGCCTGCTTGATGTCGAGCTTGTCCATCAGCGCGATGATGTCCGCCGCCATGGCTGCGGGTTCGCCATTGCGCAGCGTCTCGCCGGAGAGGAAATGCGTTGAGCCGTAACCGCGCAGATAGGGAATGATGACCCGATAGCCCGCCTTGGCGAGGATCGGCGCGACATCGACGAAGGCGTGAATGTCGTAGGGCCAGCCATGCAGCAGGATCGCGACGGGGCCGTTTGACGGGCCGGCCTCGGCATAGCCGACGTTGAGAACGCCGGCGTCGATCTGCTTGATCGTGCCGAACGACGCATTCGATACCGACTTGGGCGCCTCCGTCTCGGCGCGGGCGAAGTCGACAATGCCGAGACCGACAGCGACGGTTCCCGCGGCGACGCCGAAGAATTTGCGGCGATGCTGGTCGATGATCTGCTTCATGGTGTACCTCGTTGGTCGTTGGTGACGTCAGATCAGTGCGACCGTGACGTCGATATTGCCGCGCACGGCGATGGAGTAAGGACAGGTCTGATGGGCATCATCGATGATGCCGCGCGCGACCTCGGGATCGAGCCCCGGCAGGCTGACATTGAGGCGCGCCCGGAGAGCGAAGGTGCCCCCATCGAGGAGAAGATCGATTTCCGCATCGATCGCGCTTTTTCTCGGAAGCACGATTTTCCGCTTGCGCGCGGCGATCTCCATCGCGCCTTCGAAGCAGGCCGACCAGCCGGCCGCGAACAATTGCTCGGGATTGGTACCGATGCCTGCGCCACCCGGCGGCGACAGCTTGACGTCGAGACGGCCATCGGAGCTGCGCGATATGCCGTCGTGGCGGCCGCCGCTGGTGTGGGTTCTGGCCGTGTAGAGTGTTTTCGCCGCTTGTGTCATGAATGTCTCCTGGCCGTCGCAGCAATGACTAGCAGCGATCGTCCGAACCTACCCGTTTGGACTTGTGAGAAATTGTGAGGTCGCCACGCGCGCGCCTCACAAGGCCTGCATGCGCCGTCTGATGCCGATGCAGGGGCGGACTTGCCCGATCCTCACCGTCTGGCTATCCGGTCGGCTTCTAGGGATCAGATTTCACCATGACCGAGCCGGCCAGCATCGCGACGGGAACTTTATCTTTCGGACCGTTCACCGTGACGCCACATGAGCGGCTCATTACGCGAGACGGCGTTGCGCTGCCGCTCGGCGCAAAGGCCTTCGACACGCTCATCGCGCTGATGTCGCGGCCGAACGCCGTCGTGAGCAAATGGGATCTGATGGCGCTCGTGTGGCCCGGCATTACCGTTGATGAAGCCAATTTGCGCTTCCACGTCGCCGCGCTGCGCAAGGCGCTCGGCGACGGCAAGGACGGCGCCCGCTACATCACCACGCTCTCGGGCCGAGGCTATTGCTTCGTCGCACCGATTGCGCAAGCGGAGATTCCCGCAGAGCCGCGCGCGACGCCAAAGCTGGATCTGCCACCGGTAAAACTTCCCAACCGTCTGCTCCGGATGGTCGGGCGCGAGGAGGCAATCGCCGCCATCTCGGACAAGCTCCTCGGCTCCCGCTTCGTCACGATCGCAGGCCCCGGCGGCGTCGGCAAGACCGCCGTCGCAGTGGCGATAGCTCACGACCTGCTCGAAACATTCTGCGACGCCGCGCATTTCGTTGATCTTGCCGCGCTCAGCGACCCCGATCTCGTGATCACCTCGATCCTGCTGATGCTGGGCCTGCCGGCGCAGACCGACGATCCCCTCCCCGCATTGCTTGCGCATCTCCGGGACAAGCGGATGCTGCTGATCCTGGACAATTGCGAGCACGTCATCGGCGCAGCGGCACCGCTGGCGGCGGAGATCTTTGACGGCGCACCGCATGTCCACATCCTCGCCACGAGCCGCGAGGCTCTGCGCGTCGAGGGCGAACAGGTGTATCGGCTGGCGCCACTTGCCGTTCCGCCCGACGATACCGGGATGACAGCCGCGTCGGCACAGACCTATCCGGCGCTGCAATTATTTCTCGAACGTGCAACGGCCGGCGGCGCTCAGATCGTACTCGACGATGCAAATGCTGCGATCATCGCGAACATCTGCCGCAAGCTCGACGGCATGGCGCTGGCCATCGAGCTCGCCGCCGGCCGGGTCGAAGCCTACGGCCTGGAGCAGACGGCGGCGCTGCTCGATGAACGCCTCAACCTGGTCTGGCAGGGCCAGCGCACCGCGCCGCCGCGGCAGAAGACGCTGCACGCGACGCTGGACTGGAGCTATAGCCTGCTGTCCGACACCGAGCGGCTTGTGCTGCGCCGGCTCGCGGTTTTCGCCGGTCACTTCACCATCGACGCCGCGCTCGAGGTGGTGCCGGACGACCGCGTCGACCGCTCGCGCCTGTTCGACGCCATCGACGGTCTCGTCGCCAAGTCGATGGTTGCGCCGCGCCCGATCGGCGCCATGATGCGCTATCGCCTGCTCGATACGACGCGCGCCTATCTGATCGAGATCGACCCTTTCGACGCCGCACTCGCTGCCCGCCACGCGACCTATTACCGGCAGTGGCTGGAGCAGGCCGGCACGACATGGGCGACGCTGCCGAGCGCCGACGAGCGTGCAGTCCACTTCTCCGCGCTTCACAATGTGCGCGCTGCGCTCGAATGGTGCTTCGGCGCGAGCGGCGACATCGGCGTCGGCATCGCGCTTGCCGCGGCCGCGGCCCCGATCTTCCTTGCGATGTCGCTGCTGATCGAATGCCGGCGCTGGTCGGAACGGGCCTTGCTAGCGATCGATCCGTCCGCGCACGGCAGCGCCGAGGAGATGCACATCCAGGCCGCGCTCGGGCTGACCTTGATGTTCACGCGCGGCGGCAGCGAGGCGGCGCGTGCTGCGTTGCGCAGGGCGCTTGCGATCGCCGAGGCGCGCGGCGATAGGCCGAACCAGCTCCAGCTGCTTGGCCGCATGCATATCTTTCACGAGCGGATGGGACAGTTCGACGCCGCGCTCGGTTACGCCCAGCAGAGTCTCGCGGTCGCCCAGACGCTCGGCGATGCCGCCTCGATCGCCCTCGCTCATTCGCTGCTGGGCGTGTCGCTGCATCTTGCCGGCGGGCATCGCGAAGCGACGGCCATGCTGGAGACGGCCTGGCGGGGGCCGGGCACGGAACGGATCAGCACGGTCCACGGCTTCGATCATCGCAATCGCGCCGGCATCTCGCTCGCGCGCGAACTCTGGCTACAGGGCCGGCCCGCGGATGCCCAGCGGCTGGCGCGTCAGACCATCGACGAAGCCGCGCAGATGGATCATCCGATCACACTCTGCATCGCGCTGATCTGGGCGGTCTCGATCGATCTCTGGAACGGCGACCTCGACGGCGCCGAAACGAACATCGACCGCTTCATCGCGCATGCCAATTCGCGTTCGATGGGCCCCTATCTTGCGGTCGGTCGCGGCGTCAAAGGCGAGATTGCGGTCCGACGCGGAAATGCCGCCGATGGCGTCGAGACGATCAGGGCCTGCCTGCGCGAGCTCCATGATGCAGGCTACGAGCTGCTCACCACGACGTTCAACATCGCACTGGTCCAGGGATTGTTGGCCCTCGGCCAGATCGAGCAGAGCGCAGGGCTGATCGACGATGCCATCCGCCTCGTCGAGCGAAGCGGCGATCACCTCTACATGCCCGAGCTGCTGCGCATGAAGGGCAAGGTCCTGTCGCACCAGCCGATGCCGCGGATCGAGGAAGCCGAGGCCTGCCTGATGCAGGCGCTGGACCTCAGCCGCACGAGAGGGGCGAAAGCGTGGGAATTGCGGGTGGCCATCGATCTGGCGCAGCTTCTCGTCGGCCGGCGTCGCCCCCAGGAGGCAAGGCTACTGCTCCAATCGGCGCGCGACGGTTTTGCTGCAGGTTCCGAGACGGAAGATATCAGGGCCGCCGATGCGCTTCTGACGACGCTGTAGCAGGCTCACCCCGTCGGTGTGCCCTGCTTCCACTGGCCGCCGGCGATCTTCGCCGCGGCAATCACGGCCTGGGTCCGGCTCTCGACGCCGAGCTTCTGCAGGATCGCCGAGACATGCGCCTTGATGGTGGCCTCGGAGACACCGAGCTCGTAGGCGATCTGCTTGTTGAGGAGGCCTTCCGACAGCATCATCAGGACCCGGACCTGCTGAGGCGTCAGCGTCACCAGGCGGTCGCGCAGGCGCGTCATGTCCGGATCGGCCGCTGCCGACAGATCCGTATCGGCGGGAACCCAGACGTCGCCCTCCATCACCTTGAGGATGGCGTCGCGCAAGGTCTCGACGCCGAAACGCTTCGGAATGAAGCCGGAGGCGCCGAAATCGAGCGAACGGCGGATCGTGGCGCCGTCGTCGGAGGCCGAGACGATCACCACCGGAATCGCCGGATATTGCGCGCGCAGATAGATCAAGCCGGAGAAGCCCGAGATGCCGGGCATCGAGAGGTCGAGCAGAATGAGGTCGACCTCGGAGGTCTGTTCCAGCAGCTTGGTCAGATCCTCGAACGAGCCGGCTTCGTCGATCCTGGCCGTGGTCAGGACGCCCGCCACTGCCTGCCGCAGTGCGTCGCGGAACAGCGGGTGGTCATCGGCAATGACGAGATGGGTCGAGGGAGCGTTCATCGTTCTCTTGCTGTCGTTCACGCCGGGCGGCGAGTCAACGCCGCAGCCTGCCAATTCTTCCCCGAGCAGCCGTGGCATGCAAGGGCACATTATTCCTTTGCCGCAAAGGGGTTAATCCGCAAGCCCCGCGGCTACCTGCCAGCGCCCGATACCGCTGCGTCGGGTGCGCGTCAGTGCGCAAGGCCGAAAGTCGTATTGGGGCGGGTTTCACGCCGATGTTACTTTGCACATCAAGACCCAGGTTGATCCGGCATGCCCGGACACCCGGGACGCGAGGAAACTTTCGGGGAGCGATTCAAACATGTCGACAATTGCAGTGTCTGAAACACGTGCGGGAGGGATGACGAAGGACGAACGATTCGTCATTCTCGCCTCTTCGCTCGGTACCGTCTTCGAGTGGTACGACTTCTATCTTTACGGTTCGCTGGCCGGCATCATCGGCGCGCAGTTCTTCTCGGCCTATCCGCCGGCAACCCGCGACATCTTCGCGCTGCTGGCCTTTGCCGCCGGCTTCCTGGTTCGTCCGTTCGGCGCGATCGTGTTCGGCCGCATCGGCGACATCGTCGGCCGCAAATACACCTTCCTCGTCACCATCCTGATCATGGGCCTGTCGACCTTCATCGTCGGCCTGCTGCCCAACGCGGCGACCATCGGCATTGCGGCGCCGATCATCCTGATCGCGCTGCGCCTCGCGCAGGGTCTGGCGCTCGGCGGCGAATATGGCGGTGCGGCGACCTATGTCGCGGAGCATGCTCCAAACGGCAAGCGCGGCTATTACACCTCCTTCATCCAGACCACCGCGACGCTGGGCCTGTTCCTGTCGCTGCTGGTGATCCTGTTCACCCGTACCGCGACCGGCGAAGCCGACTTCGCGGCCTGGGGCTGGCGTATTCCGTTCCTGGTCTCGGTGCTGCTGCTCGGCATCTCGGTCTGGATCCGGCTCCGCCTCAACGAATCCCCGATCTTCCAGAAGATGAAGGACGAGGGTAAGAGCTCGAAGGCGCCGCTGACGGAAGCCTTCGGCAACTGGCAGAACGGCAAGCTGGTGCTTCTCGCACTGCTTGGCGGCGTGATGGGCCAGGGCGTGGTCTGGTACACTGGCCAGTTCTACGCGCTGTTCTTCCTGCAATCGATCTTGAAGGTCGACGGCTACACCGCCAACCTCCTGATCGCCTGGTCGCTGCTGCTCGGCACCGGCTTCTTCATCGTGTTCGGCATGCTGTCCGACAAGATCGGCCGCAAGCCGATCATCCTCGGCGGCTGCCTGATCGCGGCGCTGACCTTCTTCCCGATCTTCAAGATGATCACCACCAACGCCAACCCGGCGCTGGAAAAGGCGATCGAATCGGTCAAGGTCGAGGTGGTGGCGGATCCCGCGGGTTGCGGCGACCTGTTCAACCCGGTCGGCACCCGCGTCTTCACCGCGCCTTGCGACACCGCACGTGCCTACCTCGCCCAGTCGTCGGTCAAGTACTCGACCTCTCCCGGCGCGGCGGGTTCGGGCGTGAAGGTAATGGTCAACGGCAAGGACATCGCCTACGCCAACGCCAAGGACGGCAACCCGGCGGTCCTCGCCGCCGTGCAGGCGGCCGGCTATCCGAAGACCGGCGACGCCGGCATTGTGAAGATGGCCCACCCGTTCGACGTCTTCCGTCCGCAGGTGGCCGCGACCATCGGACTGCTGTTCGTCCTGGTGCTGTTCGTCACCATGGTCTACGGCCCGATCGCCGCGATGCTGGTCGAACTGTTCCCGACCCGCATCCGCTACACCTCGATGTCGCTGCCCTACCACATCGGCAACGGCTGGTTCGGCGGCCTGCTGCCGGCGACCGCCTTCGCCATCGTGGCCTCGACCGGCGATATCTACGCGGGTCTCTGGTATCCGGTCATCTTCGCATCG
The DNA here is from genome assembly GCF_018129985.1 of Bradyrhizobium sp. SZCCT0148. Lineage (GTDB taxonomy): Bacteria > Pseudomonadota > Alphaproteobacteria > Rhizobiales > Xanthobacteraceae > Bradyrhizobium > Bradyrhizobium japonicum_H. Next base: position 227,337 of record NZ_JAFCKT010000003.1, on the reverse strand, counting down.
ATCACCGTCGTCATCGGCTTGTTCTTCCTGCCGGAGACCAAGGACGTCGACATCAAGTCGAACTGATCGAGAGTACCGGTCGCAACCAATACCAACCGGCCGCGGTCTCCGCGGCCGGTTTTTTCATGGGCTTCTTGGTTTGACGCTTTTTCTTGCTGCGGACCGGCGGCGACTGCGCTCGAAAGCGCCTTACTGATTGCCGCCGACGAATTGCAGCACCACCTCGCGCCGGTGCGGCCGTCTGCGATGCTCGATCAGATAGATCGCCTGCCAGGTGCCGAGCGCAAGCCTGCCGTTCAGGACCGGGACCTGAAGCGAAGTCCCGGTCAGCATCGTCTTGACATGCGCCGGCATATCGTCCGGTCCTTCGGTGTCGTGAGTCCAGCCCGCATTCTCCGGCGCGAGGTGGGACAATGCCGTGGAGAGGTCGACGAGCACGGATGGATCGGCGTTCTCCTGGATCGTCAGCGAGGCCGAGGTATGGCGGATGAACAGCGTCAGCGCGCCGTCCCGCGCGTGAACCTCGGCGATGAATTTTGCAGCTTCACTGGTCAGATCGGTGAAGCCGCGGCCCGGCGTCTGCACGGCCAGCAGCGACGATGCAATGGTGGTGGCTTGCACGGCTGATGGCGCCGAGCGGGTGACGGATTTGCCTGATGTCATGAAGGCTCTCTCAGCTTGGCAAGTTGCCGTCGTCATTCATGTCGTTGGAGGCATCGTCAAATCCTCCCCGACACGTCCTTCTGCACCCGGTTGGCCATGTCGATCAGCCGGCGCCAGGCCTTTTCAAGAAACGACATCACGCGGTCGACGTCCTGGTCGCTCGGCAGCGGGATCTCGATCTTGCGCTCGGCCTCGGCACCCCTAGGCTCCGCCTTCTTCAGCGGATCGGATTTCGGCAGCGCGTCGTCGATCTTTCCCGACACCGTCGGCCCCGCCGCGAGCTGTCCCTTCAGCCTTTCGACCTCGGCCTGGAGCCTGCCGATCTCGGCGTCGAGCGCGGTCCGTTCGTCGGGCACCGCGTAGCAGGCCCAGCCGGTACCGTTCTTGGTGCAGGTCGAGACCGTCCCGGTCCGCGTGTCGAGCCGCAGCACGCCCTCCGGGATGGGCGTCATGCTGTAGCGGCCGTTTTCGCTGTCGGGGCCGGGCTGGGCGGCCTCGAGGTCGCCGCCGATTGCCATCGCAGCAGCGAACGCCGCCACCGCAAGCCATGATGTTGTGGATGACGTCACTGGTCTCATCGCACTCTCCGCCACGACGTGAAGGTGGCACTCCGGCAGATTCTACACCCCGGCGAGCCGATCCGCCGCCCAAAACACGCAACCGTATCAACGATCGCGGTGGCATCTTCGATCCCGGCAGCGTGGCGAAAGAGCAGCACCATTCGCCGAACCTGCGGCGAGCTGCTGCGGTGCGGCGTCACGCTGTGTGCGGCGCTGCCGCGCGCGCCAATATCGTCAACCAAATCAGCCACATAGCCGAAAGCGACGCAATCGTGACCCGGCTTGACTTGATTATAGGCCATCAGTATGGTCCGCGCGGCTTTTGAGGGTGGCGGGCGCAATTTCCATTCAGCCGCGGCGTTTCGGGTCTTCGTTGCATGACACAGGGCACGGGACACGGCGAGAATGGAGATCGCGATAGATCGTCCGAGGAAGCTGCGCTTTCCGAACGGCTCGGAAATCTTGATCAGCGGTTGTCCGAGCTTCGGGACCGCCGGACCAAGACCGAGCAACCCGCAGGTGACGGTGAAGACAGGGGGGCCAGAGCTTCGGCGATGGCGCTTGGATTCCGGTTATCCTCCGAGTTGGTCGCCGGGGTCGTCGTCGGAGCGGGGATTGGCTGGGGGTTCGACCGCTTGCTGTCGACGTCGCCTTTCGGGTTTATCGTGTTCCTGTTGCTGGGCTTTGTCGCCGGCGTGGTGAATGTGGTGAGAACGGCGGGCGCGGGTCAGAACAGGCGCGGTGGTTCTTAAGCGATCCGCCCAGGAGAGGAATAATCGCACCGGCATCGTCGGTGCGGGCCGGCCCGGCCGGCAGACCGAGACCCGCCGGCATCGCCCGGCAGACCAAGAGATGCCGCGCTGATGAAAATCGATCCGATCCACCAGTTCAACATCGAGCCTCTCTTCACCCTGGGCCATATCGGCAATCACACGATCGCCTTCACGAATTCGTCGCTCTACATGCTGGTGACGATCGCGATTATCTCGCTCCTGATGCTCGCCAGCGGAACCCAGCTGGTCCCCGGGCGCCTTCAGTCGGTCGCCGAGATCTCCTACGAGTTCGTGGCTTCGACCATCCGCTCGACCGCCGGCGCGGAAGGCATGAAGTTCTTCCCGCTGATCTTCTCGCTGTTCATGTTCATATGCGTTTCGAACCTGGTCGGTATCATTCCCTACACCTTCACGGTGTCGAGCCATCTGATCGTGACGGCAGCGCTCGCGCTTCTGGTCTTCTTCACGGTCCTGATCTACGGCGTCGCCAAGAACGGCCTGAAATTCTTCTCGATCTTCGTGCCCCACGGCGTTCCCGGCTACATCCTGCCGCTGGTGATGTTCATCGAGGTCCTGTCGTTCTTCCTGCGGCCGGTCTCCCACAGCGTCCGTCTGTTCGCCAACATGCTGGCCGGCCACATCGCGCTGAAGGTGTTCGCGGGCTTCGTCGCCATGCTCGGCTTCTCGCTCGGCGCGCTGGGCTGGGTCGGCGGCGTGCTGCCGCTGGCGCTCACGGTCGCGCTGTACGCGCTCGAGATTCTGGTCGCGTTCCTGCAAGCCTATGTGTTTGCGATCCTGACCTGCATCTACCTCAACGACGCCATTCATCCGGGACACTGAGCGGTCCGGGGAATTTCCACCCAAAACCCAATCTTTCTTCCAAGGAGTCTAAAATGGATCCGGCAGCAGCAAAACTTATCGGCGCGGGCATCGCATGCATCGGCATGGGCGGCGCAGGCGTCGGCGTCGGCGTGATCTTCGGCAACTACCTCGCCGCAGCCGTTCGCAACCCGTCGGCCGCTCAGGGCCAGTTCGGCAATCTGATCTTCGGCTTCGCCGTGACCGAAGCGCTCGGCATTTTCTCGCTGCTGATCGCGCTGCTGCTGCTGTTCGTTCCGCTCTGAGGACGAAGTTTCGCGCCGCTTCAACCGAAGCGGCGCGCATGACGGCAACAGGAGTAATCCATGGCTGAAAGTCATGGCGGGGCGAAAAGTCCGGCGGCGGGCGCCCACACCGGGGCCGAAGGCGGTCACGGTGGTGGTTTTCCGCCGTTCGAGAGCAGCACCTACGCTTCACAGCTGGTGTGGCTCGCGATCTTCTTCGTCGCGCTTTATGTGATCGTGTCCAAGCTTGCTCTGCCGAAGGTCGGCGGTGCGATCGAGGCGCGCCAGAACAAGATCGAGGGCGACCTCGCCGAAGCGCAGAAGTTGAAGGACCAGTCCGACGCCGCGCTCAAGGCCTATGAAAACGAGCTCGCTTCGGCGCGGGCCCGGGCACAGGCGATCGGCAACGAATCCCGCGACAAGGCGAATGCGGCGGCGGAAGCCGAGCGCAAGGCGCTGGAAGAGCAATTGGCGGCCAAGCTTGCCGGGGCGGAGAAGACCATCGCCTCGACCCGCGCCACCGCCATGAGCAACGTCCGCGGCATCGCGGCCGATGCGGCCGGCCAGATCGTGCAGCAGCTTACCGGCGTCGTTCCCGACGCTGCGTCGGTCAATGCCGCGGTCGACGCGTCCCTGAAAGGTTAGTCGAGATGTTCTTCGATCCTGAAACCTGGGTCGCCATCGCCTTCGTGATCCTGATGGTCCTGTTCGGCTATCTCGGGGTCTTCAAGAAAGCGATGACCGCGCTGGATCATCGCGCCGACCGCATCAAGGCCGAGCTCGACGACGCGACCCGCCTCAAGCAGGAAGCCGCCAAGGTGCTCGCCGACTACAAGGCGCGCACCGCCTCGGCCGAACGCGAGGCTGCGGACATCATCGCCAACGCCAGAAGCGAGGCCGAGCGCATCGCGACCGAGGCCAAGGCGAAAATGGAAGACTTCGTCGCCCGCAGGACCAAGACCGCGGAGAGCAAGATCGCGCTCGCCGAGGCCCAGGCGCTCGCCGATGTCCGCGCCGCAGCCGCGGAAGCCGCCGTCCAGGCCGCCTCGACCATCCTGTCGCAGTCGGTCAAGGGCTCGGTCGCCGACGATCTGCTCGCCAAGGGCATCACCGAGGTCCGGCAAAAGCTGAACTGAGGTGTTTGATCCTCACCAATCAAAAAGCCGGCGCGATGAGCGCCGGCTTTTTTGTTGGAAGACTCTCTTGTCCCGGGCGCGACGCAGCATGAAATGACGCGACGCAGAGCCGAGACCCAGTGGGTCGCGGCATTGGCCCTGCTCTGCAGCGCACCGCTGAAGAAGCGCTGCGCTGCGTCCGGGGCAAAGGGGCCCGTACGCTACTTCTTCTTCCGCCCCTTCGGCTCCGGGGACAGCGCCTGCGGGTCGAAGCCGACATAGAAGACATAGGAATCCGCGACGGCGGCCGACGGCGCCGGATAGCTCACATCCTCGACGATGAAGGAGAAGGGCACGCTGCCGCCATCCGTCATCTCGACTGTGGTCCGGTAAGCCTTCGAGGCGATCACTTTCTCGCCGACACCGCCCTGCACCACCGCGACACGCAAGGGGACCTCGACGGTGGAGGGCGCGCCGGCGGGGCCCGCGATGACACGACCCTGGATTCCGATCCGCGCCGTGATGCCGGCGCTGCTGCGGGCACATTCGCGCGCCATCTTGGTGATGGTGGCCTGGAAGCGGATCTCGTTGCCCACGGCCGGCTTGCCGGTAACCCCAACCGCGTAGGTCGACGCACCAGCGCGCACCGTCACCTGCGGGCAATCGACCTCGTCTTCCGCCGGCTGACCGGGCGCGGGGGCAGGCTTCGGCGCAGCCTGTTCATCCGACTTGCCGCCGAACAGGTTCTTGAAGCGGTCGGTCAAGGACTGGGCGGCGACTGGCGAAGTCGCCGCGAACGACATCGACAAGGCCAGCATGATCGCCGGCATCCGCCGCAGCACATTCTCCGATGACCGAAGCTGCTTCACCATCAAAACCCGTACTCCATGACAAATTCCGGCCGATTACCCGCGGGAACATGCGGGTTATATCGCCAAAATCGGCGAACCCAAGGCAGCAAAAAGGGGGATTGGCCACATGAATCGAGCGGCTCAGCCGCGGAAGTCCTCATGCAGCAGGCCAAACAGCAAATGGTCCTGCCAGACCCCGTTGATGCAGAGATAGCGGCGCGCCAGCCCCTCGCGGGAGAAGCCGCACTTCTCCAGCACCCGGATCGACGGCGCATTGGTGGGGATGCAGGCGGCCTCCACCCGGTGCAGATTGAGCTCGCCGAACAGCGTCGGCAGCAGCACCCGCAGCGCAGCCGTCATGTAGCCGCGATGGGCATGGGGTTGCCCAACCCAATAGCCGATGGTGCCGGCCTGCACGATGCCGCGCCGGACGTTGGCCAGCGTGATGCCGCCGACCATGGCGCCGTCAAGCTCTCGAAAAACCAGAAAGGGGTAGGAACGGTCCGCGGCAATGTCCTCGGAATAGCGGCGCAGGCGGCGGCGGAAGCCGGAGCGGGTCAGGTCGTCCGAGGGCCAGATCGGCTCCCAGGGCGTCAGGTAATCGCGGCTGGCTTCGCGCAAATGCGCCCATTGCAGGAAGTCCGACATCTGCGGCGCGCGCAGCAACAGCCCGTTGCCGCGCGGCGCGAGGGCGGCGGGTCCACTGGACGGCAGGCGAAAGAGGGCCATGGTGATGCTTCCCGGGGCAGCTCGGCCCGCGCGCGGCTCCTAATGCAGCCGCGCCTTGGCACGTGCCCGCGTCAATCCTTCCGCAAAAGACACCGCCGTGTCCAGACCCCTGCCACTGCCTAATGCGACAACCGCAGGGCGGCTCCGCGACAGCAGCGCACGCGCGGCATCCCGGGTCGATTCGACGCTGACGGCATCGATGCGGCCCACCAGCTCCTCGACCGTCTGCGGCCGGCCATAGGCCAGCACGTGGCGCGCCAGCTGCTCGGCACGGGACGAGCAGCTCTCCAGCGCCATCAAGAGGCCGGCCTTCATCTGCGCCTTGGCCCGCGCGATCTCGGCCTCGGTCAGCGTCTCCACCGAATCATTCATGATATCGACCACGACCTCCATCATCTCCGGCGCATCGGCCGGGTCTGTGCCGGTGTAAAGGCCGAAGAAGCCCGTGTCGGTATAGGGCGCGTGGAATGAATAGATGGAGTAACAGAGGCCGCGCTTCTCGCGGACCTCCTGGAACAGGCGCGACGACATTCCGCCGCCGAGGATGTTGGTGAAGACCTGGAGCGAGAACAGCGACAGATCACTCTGCGGCACACCTTCCAGCGCCAGCGTCAGATGCGCCTGCTCCAGCTCGCGATGCACCACTTTGGTACCACCCTTGCCGAACATGGCCGCCTGCGGCTTGGGACCCGGCGTCCCCTCAAAACTTGCAAAGCGCTTCTCGACCTCGGCGACCACCTGCTTGTGATCGACCGCGCCGGCCGCGGCTACCACCATGTCGGGCCCGCGATAATGCGTCGAGAGATAGTCGCGCAGCGAATCGCGATTGAAGGCGCGCAGCGTCTTGGCGGTGCCGAGCAGCGAGCGGCCCATCGGCTGGTCGGGATAGCAGAGCTCGTTGAGATGCTCGAACACGACGTCGTCGGGCGTGTCCTGAGCCGCGCCGATCTCCTGCACGATGACGTTCTTCTCGCGCTCGAGTTCGTCGGGCTCGAAGGCGGGATTGGCGAGGATGTCGGCGAGCACGTCGAGCGCCAGCGGCACGTCGGCCTTCAGCACCCGTGCGTAATAGGACGTGGTCTCGGTCGAGGTGCCGGCATTGAGGTCGCCGCCAACCGCCTCGATCTCCTCGACGATCTCGCGCGAGGAGCGCTTGGTCGTGCCCTTGAACGCCATGTGCTCGAGCAGATGCGAGATGCCGTGCTCGTTCGGCTTTTCGTCGCGTCCGCCGACGCCGGCCCAGACGCCGAGCGCCGCGGTTTCGAGATGGGGCATCTTGTCGGTGACGACGGTCAGGCCGGACGCAAGCTTGGAAATCTCGACGCTCATCCGGCAACTCCTTGTTTTGCGGCGCGGCTGACCGACAGCACGAACCGCTCGACCTCGGCCTGATCGTTCTTCACCACCTTCATGTGTTCGGATTTGGTCATGAGACCGTCGAGCCAAACCGGCAATTGCGGCCGCTGGCCGCAGGCCGCTTCGACGGCATTGGGAAATTTGGCCGGATGAGCGGTGGAGAGCACGATGCTCGGCACCCGCGTGTCGGTGGTGTCGCGGTCGGCCACGGCGAGCGCCACCGCCGTATGGGGATCGACCAACTCACCTGCTTCGCGCCAGGCCGCGCGGATTGCAGCCGCGGTCTCGGTCTCGTCGGCGCGTCCCGCGTCGAACTCCTCGCGGATCGCGGCCAGCGTCGCGTCGGGCAGCACGAACCGCCCGGACTGCTTCAGCGACTCCATCAGACGGCGTACATCGGCGGCATCGCGCCCGCCCGCTTCGAACATCAGCCGCTCGAAATTCGACGAGATCTGGATGTCCATCGACGGCGATGCCGTCGCGTGCACCTCGCGCACCTCGTAGATCCCCGTCTTCAGCGTGCGCGCCAGGATGTCGTTGACGTTGGCGGCGATGCGCAGGGTCCGCACCGGCAGCCCCATCCGCTTGGCGACGTAGCCGGCGAAGATGTCGCCGAAATTGCCGGTCGGCACGACGAAATCCACCGCGCGCGCCGGCGCACCGACGGCGACGGCAGAGGTGAAATAATAGACCACTTGAGCGACGATGCGCGCCCAGTTGATCGAATTGACGCCGGAGAGCGAGGTCGCATCGCGGAAGCGATGGTTGTTGAACATCGCCTTCACGAGAGCCTGGCAGTCGTCGAAATGGCCTTCGATGGCGAGCGCATGCACATTCGCCGCGCCCGTCGTCGTCATCATCCGCTGCTGCACCTGGGAGATACGGCCGTGCGGAAACAGCACGATGAGGTCGACATTCTCCAGTCCTGCAAACGCATCGACCGCGGCACCGCCGGTGTCACCTGAAGTCGCAACCACGATGGTGGTCCGCTGGCCACGCTTGGCAAGCACATGGTCCATCAATCGCGAGATCAACTGCATCGCCACGTCCTTGAAGGCGAGCGTCGGTCCGTGGAACAGCTCCAGCACGAACTGGTGCGGCGACATCTGGCGCAGCGGCACCACCGCAGGATGGCGGAAGGTTGCATAGGCTTCGTTGGCCATGCGGCCGAGTTCGGCATCCGAAATCTCGCCGCCGACGAAGGGACGGATCACGTCGACCGCGACCTCCCAATAGGGGCGGCCGAAAAAGCCGGCGATGGCTTCGGTTGAGAGCTGCGGCCAGATGGTCGGCACGTACAGGCCGCCGTCGCGGGCCAGCCCGGTCAGCATCACCTCGCAGAAGCCGAGTTCGGGGGCTTCGCCCCGGGTCGAGATATAACGAGTCAAACTGCCCTCCAAAGGCCGACCGAGCCTGAGCCCGCTCGCTAAGCCTTTGATTTTACGAAATTACTTGTCAACAGCCAGAGGCTTTGGGCCACCATAAAGTGTTTTGCGGCATCAGGAAACCGCTTCCCGCCTCTGGCCGGCCCAACGAAAAAGGGCTGCGGCGATGCCGCAGCCCTCCTCTTGGAAGGTCTGTCGTTAAGTGTGCAGACCAGTTTGCCTCGCTCGGGTCGCCGACCCGTCAAAAACTCTTCCCGGCAACCTTGCGTCGCCGTTCACGAAACCGTCAAGGGCGAAAACGATGTGCGCGCCAAAATGTTCCAAGTTTTCCCGATCAACCGCGTTCGATCAAGTGTCAAACGGAGCAACAAATTTGAAAAATCTACCGTCTTTTCCCGAATCGTCGACGTCTAGCGGGAACCTGTCTAGGTGCTCTTCGTTGGACCGGCGGACAGATGTCAGCGACGTCCATGCATTGCCCGGCTGCGCGCCGGCATCAATCCGCGCGCGGAGGTCGGCCTCAGCGCGGCGAGCAAATTCAGTTCATCCCGATTTCGACCGCGATCCGGATCAGGTCGGAATGGTTCTTTGCCCCCAGCTTCTGCTTGAGCAGGGACGTGGTGTTGGCGACGGTCTTGTAGGAGATGCCGAGTGCCTCGGCGACTTCGACGATCTTGTCGCCGCGTCCGAGCAGGCGGAGAATTTCGAGCTCCCGCGGCGTCATCTGCGAGGCCGGATTGGCCTTGATGGCCGCGCCGGAGAACGTCACGGCTTCCGCGAGCTGAGGAGAAATGAAATTGTCGCCCGCCACCACCTTGCGCACCGCTTTCAGCAGGATCCGGGGATCGTCGCCCTTGGAGACATAGCCCTGCGCCCCGAGTTCGACCGCCCGCACCACGAAGGCCGGATCGTCGTTCATGCTGAACATGATGATCTTGGCGTCGGGATCGTGCTTGCGGATGCGTCGCATCAACTCGAAGCCGGAGACATCGGGCAGGCTGATGTCGATCACGGTGACGTCAGGCCGCTTGCTGACATAAGCGCGATGGCCGGATTTGGCGTCGGTCGCCTCATCGATACGGATCGAATGGTCCGAAGCGAACAGGGTGCGGCAACCGGACAGCACCACGGGATGGTCGTCGACAATCAGGACCCGGGTCCCCGGTTTGGCAGTATCTTGCATCGCGCACTCTCTTGTTCTTCGACTCATAGACCGGCGGGAACAAATGGAAAGAGCAAATCCCGCCAACGCGCGTTAGAATTGACCTAATGTGGCAACGACTCTCGTTCAGAACCCAACTGTTTCTTCCCCTCGGCGCGGGCTTCCTCGTCGCTCTGATCCTGGGCGGCATATTGTTGCAGCTCTTTGCAACAATTCAGCTGGCCGACGAGAAGGAGCCAGCGCGACGCTCGACCAGGATCATTTCCGCCGCGCTCAACAACACGCTGAGCGCCTCGGACAATCCGCAGAAGACGCTGGATGCGTTTGTCCAACTGTTGGACACGTCTTCCGATATTCAATTCCGTCGTGTCGAAGAGGGTCCATTGCCCTCCCCAAGGGATGACATTCGCAACCTTAAATTAGTTCCAAGCTGGTTCGTCAACCTTCTAACCATACCAAACATGGACAATGCCTCGCCTGTCGTGATTGACGGCAAGCATGTGGGCGATCTCGTATTCCTGCCAGACCTCTCCGCCGACCTGTTCGAGAAGTGGATCGGCTTCCTCGCGCTGGCCAGCCTGGTCGCCGCGCTGATGCTGCTGACCGGTACCATTGCCTATCTCTTCGCGGGGTCGGCCTTGCGGCCGTTGCAACATCTCGGCAATGGGCTCACCCGCATCCGGCGCGGCGATTACGCAACTCCGATCCCGGTGGGAGGACCGCCCGAAATCCGGCAAAGCTGTGAGGAAGCAAATGCACTGGCAGCAACGCTGGCGCAACTCAGCCAGGACAATCGCGATCTGATGCACCGCCTGGTGTCGCTGCAGGACGACGAGCGGCGCGATCTCGCCCGCGAATTGCACGACGAGCTCGGACCGCTGCTGTTCAGCATCCGCGCCGGCACGATTGCGCTGATCGACGCCGCTCCGCAGGCGGGGAATCTCGGCAATTCGGCCGAGGACGTACTGCAATCGGTCGAAGCGCTCCAGCAAACCAATCGCCGTATCCTCGACCGGCTGCGGCCGCTCTACATCGAGGAGCTCGGCCTTTCGACCAGCGTGCGGACGCTGCTCCAGAATTTTCGCAAGCAGGCCCCACATATCGTCCTGACGGACACGATCGATTCCAAACTCAGTGAGGTCGACGGGCCGCACGCGCGGACCGTCTATCGCGTGATCCAGGAGGCGCTGACCAACGTGTTGCGTCATGCCAAGGCCGGCAACGCCGACGTCCAGGCGACCATCACCGGTAAAGCACTCGTCGTCGATATCTCCGACGACGGCGGCGGCTTCCCCGAAGGCAACGTTTTTGGCCGCGGCCTGACTGGCATGCATGAGCGCGTGCGCGCGCTCAGCGGATCGCTGTCATTGCTGCGCGTGGATGGGCGAACCTATGTGCGCTGCCGCCTGCCGGTCCAACCGGCGCGCGAGGCGTCGGACTTGCCAACCATGATCTTGTCGGAGAACCGCCCCGCGCAAACCGAGCGCTAGCAGGCGCAGCCAAGTTGCGCATTCTGTCGCGCCGGTTCGCACAGCATGCTGCGGATCCTGCCTTGCGGGCAAAATCGAAACGAGGCGCGGATGCGAAGCGCGCCGGCCACCGAATATTCGAGATCGACGCCCTCCGAGGCGGGATGTATCTCCTCGAGCCTGAAGCCCACCGAAGAGAAAGCGCTCAGTCGCGGTCTCCAATAGCCTTCGATCTCGCTCCTGCCGCGGTGGCGCCGCGATTCGCTGCAGATGCATTCAAGCTCGGCGTCGTCCGCGTAGAGGTCGAGCAACGTCGTGAGGTCGCCCTTCCTGCAGGCGTCCACCCAATCGACGACAATTCCCATCTGGTCGAAATCGCTCACGCCGCAATCCTGTCTGCCGCGGAAAATCGATCGCGGCTTAGGGCCACACTCGTGAATGTGTGCTGAATGGTAAACCCCGGGCGATACCGGGTTCCCTCGGGATATTCATGGACAAGCTCAGATCTGCCGCCGGCCTCTTGCCCACACGGCGAAGGCGATCAGCACCGCGCCTGCCAGCATGAACCAGGTGACGGCGTATTGCAGGTGATCGTCCTTCAGATGTACGTCGAGCGGCCCCGGGCGCGGGATGCCGTTCTCGGGCACCGGCTGCTCGAGATCGACATAGAACGGTGCGACCGCGCCCCAGCCGAGCGCGCTTGCGATCGCCCGATGATCGCGCACGAACCAGAGCCGTTTGTCCCGGTTCTCCGCCGGCGTCAGCCAGCCGGGCGGCTCGGGAAAACGCAAATAGCCGGTAAGCGCGACCGGCTGCCCAGTGACGAGCTTCTTCACCGCGCGATCCTCGACGCTGCGGTCCTGCATCGTGTTCTCGACGAAGCCCGCATCGATCACGACCGTCTCGCCGCTCTCGAGCTTCGCCGGCAGGAACGCCCAGGTGCCGGGGCCGGAGGCGTCCTTGCGCACCGCCGAGCCCGAGGAATAGACCATCGCATCCGGCAGGGCCGCGTAGGTCGCGGTGAAGCTGACGCGGCGGAATTCGTCGCGCGCGGGATTGAGTGCGGCCCATTGCGAAGGCGGCGGCAGCGCAATCGGCGCCTCTGCAAGACGCTCGGTGAGGGCTGCGACCAGCGCGTGCTTCGCGGTCCGGCGCTGCAATTGCCAGAGGCCCAGCGCGACGAAGACGGCCGTGAGGAACAGCGTGAACAGCGCGAAGCCGGCCACGCGGGGCTTGCGCGCAGGCTGGTTCATTTCGCGCGGTCGACCAACCGGCCCGGCGCCGCCTTGTGGTGGAATTGCAGCGCGATCAGCAGCGACTTCATCGCACGCAGCGGTAACAGCGTGGTGACCAGGATCAGCGGCAGCCAAAGCGCCGCATGCAGCCAGTAAGGCGGCTGGTATTTGACCTCGACGATGAGTGCGGCCGCCACCACGATCCCGCCGGCCAGCATGATGATGAAGATCGCCGGGCCGTCGCCGGTATCGATGAAGGCGTAGTCCAGACCGCAGCGGTCACAGGCGGGGGCGAGCGTCAGGAAGCCCGCATAAAGCTTGCCCTGGCCGCAGCGCGGACATCTGCAGGCAAGCCCGCGCAGCGCGCTTTGCAGGACAGTGGTTTCCGCTACGGACGGGCCGGTGGTGTCATTCATGATCGCGGACTCTATCACAGTTCCGCCGCGTCTTCCGGCGGCCTGAAAGCGAAAGGGCGGCCTTGCGGGCCGCCCTTCTTGATGATCTGCCTCGCGGCTTAGTGCGCGCCGTGCGCCATGGTCTCGGCGCCGTGTCCCCAGACGTAGATGCAGAGGAACAGGAACAGCCAGACCACGTCGACGAAGTGCCAGTACCAGGCGGCAAACTCGAAACCGAGATGCTGGGTCGGCGTGAAATGGCCGGCATAGGCGCGGAACAGGCAGACCAGCAGGAAGATGGTGCCGACCAGCACGTGGAAACCGTGGAAGCCGGTCGCCATGAAGAAGGTCGCGCCGTAGACGTTGCCGCCGAACGAGAACGCCGCATGGCTGTACTCATAGGCCTGCACGCAGGTGAAGAGCGCGCCCAGGACGACGGTGAGGATCAGGCCGTACTTGAGGCCCTGGCGGTCGTTCTCCAGCAGCGCATGGTGGGCCCAGGTCACCGTGGTGCCCGACGTCAGCAGGATCAGCGTATTCAGGAGCGGCAGATGCCAGGGATCGAATGTCTCGATGCCGTGCGGCGGCCAGGTGCCGGGGACTGCGCAGGCACCGGCCGCAGTACCGAGGCCGCAACCGAACACCGCATCACGGGTGGCGTGGACCGCGTCCGCCGGGAACAGCGCCGCGTTGAAATAGGCCCAGAACCAGGCGACGAAGAACATCACCTCGGAGGCGATGAACAGGATCATGCCGTAGCGGTGATGCAGCTGCACGACGCGGGTGTGGTCGCCCTTGTACTGGGCCTCCTTGATCACGTCGCCCCACCAACTCGCCATGGTGTAGAGCACGCCCACGGTGCCGACGCCGAACACGATCGGCGCGGCCGAGAACATGTGGTGCATCCAGGCGATCGCGCCGACCGCCATGATGAAGGCCGAGAGCGAACCGACGGCCGGCCACGGCGACGGATCGACCAGGTGATAGTCGTGATGCTTGGTGTGCGCCGTTGCCATTTGCGGTCTCTCTCCTCAATCCCGTGCCTGTCAGGCACTTATCCCCTCGTTTCCGACCTTCCGGGCGCGAGCCCGGCGGTCAGAGATTTCCCTTGCGCTTGTCGCCTTCGCCCGATGCCAGCGGCTTCACCACGGGATCCTTCACCGGATAGAAGGTGTAGGACAGCGTGATGGTGTTCAGCCCGTCGTTCTCGTGATCGTCGGCCAGCGACGGGTCGACGTAGAACACCACCGGCATCTCGCGCTTCTCGCCGGGCGCCATGGTCTGCTCGGTGAAGCAGAAACAGTTGATCTTCTGGAAATAGGAGCCGACCGTCAGCGGCGCGACATTGTAGGCAGCCTGCGCGGACGTGGTGCGCGCGGCCTGGTTGGTTACGGTGTAGAAGACGGTCACGACCTGGCCGATATTGACCTCGATCTCGCTCTGCTCCGGCTCGAACTTCCAGGGCAGGCCCGGCGCGACGTTGGAATCGAAGCGCACCGAGATCTTCCGCGCGATCGGCCCGGTCGCCGGCGCGGAGGTCGCGACCTGGGTCGTGCCGTTGAAGCCGGTGGCGCGGCAGAACCAGTTGTAGAAAGGCACCGCCGCGTAGGAGGCGCCGACCATCAGCGCGACCACGCCACCACAGATGGATGCAACCACCACGTCGCGGCCGAGCCCGTGGCGCTTGGTCGGCTCACGCCTGGCCGGCTTGGCGCCGACATCCTGCGATATGGTGGGCTCGTGATCCATGTTTCCTACATCGGCCGGACGAGGACTGCCGGCCCCTTGACCATGGTGACGGCAAAGAACAGCACCACCAGCACGCCGAGCGCGAGAGCGATCGCGATCGAGCGCTGACGACGGCTCTTCTTCTGCGCCTCGGTGAGGACGATGCCATCTGGCTCGGGTTTGTCGGCCATTGCGGTGATCATACGCCCCAGACCATAGGAGCCAGCGCGCGGAATACGACCTCGAGCAAGAGGGTCGCAAACAGCGCGAACAGATAGAGGATGGAGAAGGCGAACAGCTTGCGGGTGGCGCGCAGCGACGCAGCTCGCTCGCGGCGCATGTAGACGTTGATCGAGAGCATCAGCATGCCGGCGCCGAGGATCAGCGAGACGATGCCGTAGACGGCGTCGAAATAGCCGAGCGCCCAGGGCGCGGCGGCGACCGCGATCAGCACGATGGTGTAGAGCAGGATCTGGAGACGGGTCGCGTCGGGACCGGCGACATTGGGCAGCATCGGGATGCCGGCGCGCGCGTAATCGTCGGAGCGGAACAGCGCGAGTGCCCAGAAGTGCGGCGGGGTCCAGAAGAAGATGATGGCGAACAGCAGCAGCGGCTCGACGTCGACCGTGCCCGTGACCGCGGCCCACGCCACCACCGGCGGCAGCGCACCGGCGGCGCCGCCGATCACGATGTTCTGCGCGGTCCAGCGCTTCAGGCCCATCGTGTAGATCACGACGTAGAAGAAAATGGTGAAGGCGAGCAGCGCGCCCGCCATCCAGTTGACGAGGATGCCGAGCGTCATCACCGAGAAGAAGGACAGCGTCAGGCCGAACGCCATGGCTTCAGGGCGGGTAATGCGGCCGCGCGGAATCGGCCGGTTGGCGGTGCGCGACATCTTGGCGTCGATATCGCCTTCCAGCGCCATGTTGAGCGCGCCGGAGGCGCCGGCGCCGACGGCGATGCAGAGCAGCGAAGTGATCGCCAGCACCCAGTGGAAACGCCCGGGCGCCATCGCCATCCCGACCAGCGCGGTGAAGATCACCAGCGACATCACCCGCGGCTTCAAGAGCGCGATGTAATCGCCGACCTCCGCTTCGGAGATGCGGGGATTGATGTCGATGGCGTTGTGGTCGAGGACGGACACTTAATTCAACTCGCTTCTCTATAAGGCCGCGGCGCCCGTCACGGGCGCCGCGGGAGAACGATCACTGCACGCGGGGCAGCACTTCGAACTGATGGAAGGGCGGCGGCGAGGGCAACGTCCACTCCAGCGTGGTCGCACCCGCACCCCACGGATTGTCGCCGGCCGGGACCTTCTTCATGAAGGCATCGAGCACGCAGTAGAGGAAGATCAGCACGCCGAAGCCGGAGATGTAGGACCCGAGCGACGAGATCAGGTTCCAGCCCGCGAACGCGTCGGGATAGTCGACGTAGCGGCGGGGCATGCCGGACAGGCCGAGGAAGTGCTGCGGGAAGAACACCAGATTGACGCCGACGAAGGTGACCCAGAAGTGCGCCTTCGCGAGCGTTTCGTTGTACATGTAGCCCGACATCTTCGGGAACCAGTAGTACCAGCCGGCGAAGATTCCGAACACCGCACCCAGCGACAGCACGTAGTGGAAGTGCGCGACGACGTAGTAGGTCTCCTGCAGCACGCGGTCGACGCCGGCATTCGCCAGCACGACGCCGGTGACGCCGCCGACCGTGAACAGGAAGATGAAGCCGACCGCCCAGATCATCGGTGCCCGGAATTCGATCGAGCCGCCCCACATCGTGGCGATCCAGGAGAAGATCTTCACGCCGGTCGGAACCGCGATGACCATGGTCGCGGCGACGAAATAGGCCTGCGTCGCCGAGGACATGCCGACCGTGTACATGTGGTGTGCCCACACCACGAAGCCTATGCCGCCGATCGCGACCATGGCGTAGGCCATGCCAAGATAGCCGAACACGGGCTTGCGCGAGAAGGTCGAGATGATCTGGCTGACCATGCCGAAAGCCGGCAGGATCAGGATGTACACTTCGGGGTGGCCGAAGAACCAGAACAGATGCTGGAACAGCACGGGGTCGCCGCCGCCTTCGGGGTTGAAGAACGTCGTGTGGAAGTTGCGGTCGGTGAGCAGCATGGTGATCGCACCGGCAAGCACCGGCAGCGACAACAGCAGCAGGAACACCGTCACCAGGATCGACCACACGAACAGCGGCATCTTGTGCAGGGTCATGCCCGGCGCGCGCATGTTGAAGATCGTCGTGATGAAGTTGATGGCGCCGAGGATCGACGAGGCGCCCGCCAGATGGAGCGACAGGATCGCGAAGTCGACGGCCGGGCCCGGATGGCCCGAACTCGACAGCGGCACATACATCGTCCAGCCGGCGCCGACGCCGTTGGCGCCCGGCTCGCCCTCGACGAAGGTCGACATCAGCAGCAGCGCGAAGGAGGCCGGCAGCAGCCAGAACGAGATGTTGTTCATGCGCGGGAACGCCATGTCGGGCGCGCCGATCATCAGCGGCACGAACCAATTGCCGAAGCCGCCGATCATCGCGGGCATGACCATGAAGAAGATCATGATCAGGCCGTGCGAGGTCACGAACACGTTATAGGTGTGCGTCTCGTGGAAGATCTGCACGCCCGGATACATCAGTTCGGCACGGATCGCGATCGACATCGCGGCGCCGATGACGCCGGCGATGACCGCGAAGATCAGGTACATCGTGCCGATGTCCTTGTGGTTGGTCGAATAGACGTAGCGCCGCCATCCGGTCGGATGGGCATGCTCGTCATGTCCGTGGTCCTGGGCGTGATCGCCGTGTGCCGCTGCGCTCGTTGCCATTTTCAAATCCTGCCTTGCGTCCCAATCGGACCTGTTGAGGTCCCGCCCTTATGTCGCTTTCAGTCCCTGAAAGCCGTCACCCGACGCTTACTGCGTCGGGCCGGCTGCGGAGGCGTAGGTGCTGGTGCCGCCGCTCGCAAACTTCTTCTTCGCCGTCTCGACCCAGGAGGCGAATTCCGTGTCCTCCACGACGCGAATCGCGATCGGCATGAAGGCGTGGTCCTTGCCGCAGAGCTCCGAGCACTGGCCGTAGAACATGCCGGTCTTGGTGGCCTTGAACCAGGTCTCGTTCAGCCGCCCCGGAATGGCGTCGATCTTGACGCCGAAAGCCGGCAGCGCGAAGGCGTGGATGACGTCGGCGCCGGTGACCTGGACACGAATCACCTTGTTGACCGGCACCACCATCTCGTTGTCGACGCCGAGCAGTCGGGGCTGCTTGTCCTGCGCCATCAGCGAGTCGAACTCGAACTTGCCGTTGTCGGGATAGGCATAGGACCAGTACCACTGCTTGCCGGTCGCCTTGATGGTGATATCCGCCTTCGGCACGTCGAGTTCGAGGAACAGCAGCCTGAATGACGGCACCGAGATGCCGACCAGGATCAGCACCGGAACCAGCGTCCAGGCCACCTCGATCAGCGTGTTGTGGGTCGTTCGCGACGGCACCGGATTGGCCCGCGCGTTGAACTTGACGACCACGAGCACGAGCAGCGCCAGAACGAACAGCGTGATCAGCGTGATCAGCACGAACAGGAAGTTGTGGAACCAGACGATGTTGTCCATCACCGGGGAGCCGGACTCCTGCAGCGTCCACTCCCAAGGTTTCGGCTGCCCGAGCTCGGCAAACGCCGCACCGCCCGTCGCCAGCGTCAGACCCGCTACGGCCAATCCCAGCAAGTGCCGGCCCACCGGGCCCATCGACATCCTCATGCCGTTCGCGCTCCCCTAACGAAATCACCCCAAGTGCGCTCCCCTGCTTGCGGGAAACGCTTATTCGATCCGCCCGCCTGACAACCGCCGCGCAAGAATACCTCTAAGAGGAATTGGGGCCCGATCGTGAGAACGCCGAAATCAAGCCTCTCAAACCATAATTTTTGATCTATCGCAATGCAGTCTTGAGCGACACTGCCAGCGATCACCCGCAAGATATTTCCTAGTAAGATCAAACAAAAATACCGTTTCCCGGGATGCTGCCGCTTGACAGCGGAATTGCCCGCGGTAGGCACTGGCAGATGGCCAGGCAGGAACCTGATTCGTGCAGGCGGCGGCGGCACGAGGCGGCGCGGAATTTGCTTGGGAATTGCCTTCAAGACGCCGTCATTCCCGTATCAGTCCGCCACATGCTAGCGACCCAGGCGAGCAGAGGGACCGACCCGATGGGGTTTTCGAAATCGATGGCTAAGCTGGCTCGAAGGCAAGGCATCCGCCTCACGGCGCTGTTCAGCCTGCTGGCTGCGACCGTCCTTCTGGCATTTCCCGGCCTCGCCCATGCGCAGGGCGCAGTGCGCTCCGTCCATGGTGACTGGCAGATCCGCTGCGACACCCCGCCGGGCGCCCAGTCCGAGCAATGCGCCCTGATCCAGAGCGTGGTAGCGGAAGACCGCTCCAACGCCGGCCTCACCGTCATCGTGCTCAAGACTGCCGACCAGAAGAGCCGCCTGATGCGCGTGGTGGCGCCCTTGGGGGTCCTCCTGCCTTCCGGCCTCGGCCTGAAGCTCGACAATCAGGACGTCGGCCGCGCCGGCTTCGTCCGTTGCCTGCCCAATGGCTGCGTCGCCGAGGTCGTCATGGACGACAAGCTGCTCGGCCAGCTCCGCACCGCCAAGACCGCGACCTTCATCATTTTCGAGACCCCGGAAGAGGGCATCGGCTTCCCGCTCAGCCTGAACGGGCTCGGCGAGGGTTATGACAAGCTGCCGTAAGGCCGCCGCTCCGGCCTTTGGCCGCGCGCTCTCTCTTAGTCTGCGTAACGGGCGGCGATATCCTTGAACTGATCAGTGATTGCAGCGAAGGCATCCGCGACATCGGGATCGAAGTGGCGGCCGCGGCCCTCGAGGATGATCGTGACTGCCTCATCATGTGACATCGCGTCCTTGTAGACGCGGCGCGTGGTCAGCGCATCATAGACATCGGCCACCGCCATCAGCCGCGCCGAGAGCGGGATCGCATCGCCCGCGAGCCCGCGCGGATAGCCGCTGCCATCCCATTTTTCCTGGTGGTTCAGCGCGATTTCCTTGGCACAGGCGAGGAAGTCGACGGTGATGCCGAGTTGTCTCTCGGCCTTCTCGATCGCGTCGTAACCCAGCGTGGTGTGGGTCTTCATGATCTCGAATTCCGCCGGATCGAGCCTGCCCGGCTTCAACAGGATGCTATCTGGGATGCCGACCTTGCCGATGTCATGCAGCGGCGCCGATTTGAAAAGGATGTCGATCTGGCGCCCGGGCAGCTGATGGGCAAAGGCCGAATGGGATTGCAGCTGGACGGCCAGCGCCCGAACGAAGTGCTGGGTGCGGCGAATATGGTTGCCGGTCTCGTTGTCGCGAGTCTCCACCAGAGATGCCAGGATCACGATGGTCGCATCCTGCGTCTCCCGGATCTCGCGGGTGCGTTTCTCCACCTCGAATTCAAGGTGCTCGTTCTGGTTCTTCAGGACATCCCTGGCTGTCTTCAAGGTCGTCTGGGTCGAAAAATCCTTGCGCACCAGGAATTCGCGCCACCAGCCGACTCCTGCCGCCAGGATGAACAGGGTGACGACGTGATACGACCAGTAGCAGAATGCCCCGAAATCCTTGCCGAGCTCGACCTGCATGGCGGCTTCGAACATCAGCAGGATCGCAATCCCCGCCGGCAGCGCAAAGCGGAACTGAACGCCCAGGATGACGAAGCAATAGAATTCGAGGAAGGTGAAGTTGAGGATTCCGACCCACGATTTGATCCCCATGCCGCCTTCGCGGTCGATCATCGACAGGACCCAGAACACGCTGCAAGCGACCACCACGATGAAGGTGGACATCACCAACTGCCAATGCCGCCGCGCCGTGTCGGTGAAGGAATAGGCGATCCCGATTCCGAGCAGCGGCAGGCAGAGCTGGATGCGACCGAGATTTGCCGGCGCGTTGAAAGCCATCCAGTCGACAAGATAGTCGCCGAGGATCAAGACCATCCCGACCGCGAGGCTCGCTTGAGCGTAGCGATAATAGAAGCCGTGATAATATCGGCAAAACTTCTCTTCATAATCCGCGCTGGCGAACGACAGTTTTGGCCGCAGCGGCAAAGCATCAGCTTGATCGAGACTCGTCACGGTACGGCTTTCCTGTACGCCCACCTCGTGCGGCCAGCGTTCCATGGGCGCCCTTAAATCACGGTGAAGTCACAATCCCGTAGAAATACGCCGTGGCGAAATGACCGTGTCGTTGCGCCGGAGGGCATGGGCTCTCGCCGTGCCTGAACGTGCCGGACGAAGCGAACCTCAAGCTCCCGAAGCCGGCGAGGCCATGGTTTTCTATCGTTTCCGTAATGTGACGGCCCGCCCCCTCGCGTAACCACCGGGAAACCATTATCTTGCCCTACATCTTCCGCTAATGGACGGACGCATGACAAACCCAGCCACGACCTCCCTGCTCGACCGCGCCAATCTCGACCGCGACCAGGTTCGCCACGAGGTCGCACGCGGACTTTCCGGTGCCGACGACGGTGAGCTGTTCCTGGAGTACAGCCAGACCGAAGCGCTGATGTTCGACAATGGGCGGTTGAAGCAGGCGACCTACGACACCTCGCAGGGTTTTGGCCTTCGCGCGGTCAAGGATGACGCCGTGGGCTACGCTCATTCCTCCGACGTGTCGCTGCCGGCGCTGATTCGCGCCGCGGACGCTGTCGCGGCCGTACGCGGCGGCTATTCCGGCAGCTTCGCCGCGCCGCCGCCGCACACCAACGTGCGGCTCTACGGCGACGAGAACCCGCTCGATGCTCCGGGCTTTGAAACCAAGGTCAAGCTGCTCGCCGAGATCGACGCCTACCTGCGCGACAAGGATCCGCGGGTGCGGCAGGTCAGTGTCAGCCTCGGCGCGACCTGGCAGGTCGTCGAGATCCTGCGGCCCGACGGCGAGAGCTATCGCGACATCCGTCCGCTCGTGCGCGTCAACGTCTCCGTGGTCGCCGGTCAGGGCGATCGCCAGGAGAGCGGCAGCAAGGGCTATGGCGGCCGCGCCGGCTATGCTGAATTCATCGAGAGCAAGAACTGGCGTGATGCCGCCGACGGCGCATTGCGCGAGGCGCTGGTCAATCTGGAATCGATCCCCGCCCCCGCCGGCGAAATGGACGTCGTGCTCGGGGCCGGCTGGCCCGGCGTGATGCTGCATGAAGCAGTCGGACACGGCCTCGAAGGCGACTTCAACCGCAAGAAGACCTCGGCATTTGCCGGCCTGATGGGCCAGCAGGTCGCGGCCAAGGGCGTCACCGTGGTCGACGACGGCACCATGGCCTCGCGCCGCGGCTCGCTGTCGATCGACGACGAGGGCACGCCGACCAATCGCACCGTGCTGATCGAGGACGGCATCCTCGTCGGCTACATGCAGGACCGCCAGAACGCGCGGTTGATGAACATGAAGCCGACCGGCAACGGCCGCCGGCAGGGCTATGCCCATGTGCCGATGCCGCGCATGACCAACACCTACATGCTCGCGGGCGACCGCGATCCGGCCGAGATATTGGCGTCGGTGAAGAACGGCGTCTACGCCGCGAATTTCGGCGGCGGCCAGGTCGACATCACCTCGGGCAAGTACGTGTTCCAGTGCACCGAGGCCTACAAGATCGAGAACGGCAAGCTGGGCGCTCCGCTCAAGGGCGCCATGCTGATCGGCAACGGTCCGACCGATTTGCATCGCATCCGCATGATCGGCAACGACCTCGCGCTCGATACCGGCATCGGCACTTGCGGCAAGAACGGACAGGGCGTGCCGGTCGGCGTTGGCCAGCCGTCGCTGCTGATGGAGCGCATCACCGTGGGTGGAACCGGCGCATGAGCATGGAAGAAAAGGTCACAGTCTCCGCCAAGCGCAAGAGCAGCGGCTGGGCCGGGCAGATCGCACAGCTCGCCGGCATCGTTGCCGCCGTCTTCATCGCCAAGGGCGCGCTTGCCGAACCGTTCTACGTGCCGTCGGGCTCGATGGAGCCGACGCTTCTGATTGGCGATGCGCTGCTCGCCTCGAAATTCCCCTACGGCTACGGCACCTCATCTTTGCCGATCCAGATCAGCCTGCCCGAGAGCGGCCGCGTTTTCGCGGAGACGCCGAAGCAAGGCGACGTCGTCGTGTTCCGTTGGCCTGGCGATCGCTCGCAGGCCTGGGTCAAGCGCGTCGTCGGTCTGCCCGGCGATCGCATCCAGATGCGACAGGGCCAGCTCTTCGTCAACGACCGCCCCGCCGAGCTCAAGCCGGACGGCGTGGGCGCTGCCGAGGACGACAATGGCGGCAGCGAGCCCGCCTATCGCTTTGTCGAGACGCTGCCAAACGGCGTCTCGCATCTGATCTTCAAGATGCGCGACAACGGTCCGCTCGACAACACGCCGGAAGTGACGGTGCCGGCCGGCCATCTCTTCGTGCTCGGCGACAACCGCGACAATTCCGCCGACAGCCGTGTGTCGCTGCGGTCCGGCGGCGTCGGCCTGCTGCCGATCGACAATCTGATCGGCCGTGCCGATGCAGTGCTCGGCTCCTGGGATCTCGGCATGCGCCGCCAGCCGGTGTACACTTGGCTCTCCGGCTTCCGGCTCGGCCGCTTCTTCACCGCCGTGCACTGAGCGTGTCATGACATTCGACGACGGCGCGGAAGTCGAGGCTCCACGCGCCTGTCGCCTCATCTCAGCGTCGTGAGCATGGGGCAGGTGCGCCTTTGCGCACCGATGTCACTCTGGGCTACCGTACCACGCCCGACGTGAATCCCGCCTTCCGTCGCGGCGGCTTGATTTCCTTTTTCAGGAAGCAGCGCGCCTCGCGTCCGGTGTAACCGGGGCGGGCATAGGTGAAGGCGCGGCATTTGTTGTCGGCGGTGCAGGCGGCCTTGCAGGCGTCTTCACCCTCGCCGTTCTTGATCTCGAAATTTCGCAGATCGCCACCGGGGCGGTCGATCGACGTCTCCACGCCCTCGACCCGCGGCTCGATCACGCCGGCGCCGCGCACGCCCGAAATGCAGCAACTGCCGGGCACCCGCGCCGGCACGGTGTTCTTCAGCCAGCACACAGCCGCGCCGCCTTCGACGTCCGGATAGCTGAAGCTCCACGAGCGGCAGCGGCGGTCGCGCTCGCAGAGCAGCGCGCAATCCTCGGGATCGCCTGAGGCGACAGGCGAGCTGAAATAGTCGCCGCCGGGCCGGTCGAATGCAGTCTGGGCGCGCGCCGGCACGCTCGCGAGGGTGAGCGAAAGCAGCGTGACACAAGCCACGACGCAAGCCATGACTTTTGCCATGAAGGCCCGGGACTGGCGGCCCTTCCCCATCGGAACAGCTTTCGAGTTATTGACGACGCTCGGTTTTTTCGGCCGGTCATTTGATCGCCGCAAACCTGTACGGGCGATGAACGGCGGAAACCCTGGTCGTTGGCCTATGGTCTAGAAAGCGTATTCCGCGTAGGCCGGTTCCACCGAGCCCTGCCATGGTCCGTTGAACTTTTCGAGCATCTCCTCGGCCGGCGTTCGGCCTGAGTCGATAATGCGGTCGAGCGGCTCCAGATGCCGCGTTTCGTCCCGCCCGAGCTGGTCGATCCGGCCGCGCCGGCGCAGGCCGGCATGCGCCAGAACGAGGCATTCCTTGGCGATCTCGAACAGATAGCGGTCCTTGATGCGCGCCTTGAAGCCGAAGCGCGGCACGTCGTCGCGCAGCGACTGACGCTCGGGCGCGGTCCAGTGTTTCGCAATGTCCCAGGCCGCGTCGAGCGACACATCGTCGTAGAGCAGCCCGGCCCAGAACGCCGACAGCGCGGGCAGCCGACCCCATGGGCCTCCGTCGGAACCGCGCATTTCGAGGTAGCGCTTAAGGCGGACCTCAGGGAAGATCGTCGAGAGATGGTTGGCCCAGTCTGACAGCGTCGGACGCTCGCCGGGCAGGTTGTTGTTGCGGCCCTCGAAAAAGGCGCGGAACGAGGAGCCCGATACGTCGATGTAATCCTCGTCGCGCTTGACGAAATACATGGGCACGTCGAGCGCATAGTCGACATAGCGCTCGAAGCCCATGCCGTCCTCGAACGCCCACGGCATCATGCCGGCGCGCGCATTGTCGGTGTCGCGCCAGATCTCGGAGCGGAACGAGAGGAAACCGTTCGGCTTGCCTTCAGTGAACGGCGAATTGGCGAACAAGGCCGTCGCGACCGGCTGCAGCGCGAGCGAGACGCGCAGCTTCTTGACCATGTCGGCTTCGGAGGAGAAGTCGAGATTGGTCTGCACCGTGCAGGTCCGGTACATCATGTCGAGGCCGTACTGGCCGACCTTCGGCATGTAGTTGGTCATGATCTTGTAGCGGCCCTTGGGCATCACCGGGATGTCGGCGCGCGACCAGGACGGCGTCATGCCGAGACCGAGGAAGCCGATGCCGAGCGGCGTTGCGATCTCGCGCACCTGCGCCAGATGCGCCATCAGCTCGCTCTGGGTCTGGTGCACGTTCTCGACCGGCGCGCCGGAAAGCTCGAACTGCCCGCCGGGCTCGAGCGAAATCGCACCGCCGCCGGTGACGTCGTAGAGGCCGATGATGTTGCCCTTCTCCATGATCGGCTCCCAGCCGAGCAGGAGCTTCATGCCTTCGAGCAGCGCGCCGATGCCGCGCGCGCCCTCGTAAGGCACGGGGCGGTGGCCTTCGAGCGTGAATGGGGTCTTCTCGTGCTCGGTACCCATTCGCCACTCGGACGGCGGCTTGCAGCCGGCCTCGAACCACGAAACGAGTTCGTCGCGCGATTGCAGCGGCGTCATATCGATCTGGTCTCGCGCCATATCAAACTCTAATCAAAGGGCGCTTCGATCGAACGCGCGCGGGTGGCGGGATGGTCCGCGAACCCATCGGGCGCACGGACGAGCTGGTGCCGCGCGATCATCGCGACGGCGAGGTTTCGTTGACGTTGGCGACTGGCGGCAGTTTCATCTCACCGCAGGAGCAGCCCAGGCGGTCGAGCAGACCGCTGAGCTTGACGGCATCGGCATCGGACAATTTCGAACCGACATATTTCTCGATCGCAGCCGAATAGGCGCCCCACATCCGCTTCTGCAACTCGCGGCCGGCTTCCGTGATCTCGACGAACTGACCCCGCTTGTCGATCTTGCATTCGCGCCGCGAGGCGAGGCCCTCGTCGACCAGGCGGTCGATCAAGCGCGAGGTGGAATATTGCGGGATCAGCATCTGCCGTTCGAGTTCCACCGGCCTCAGCTCGCCCGAGGGAGCACGCGACAATTCCAGCAGCGCATCGTACCATGCCAGCGGCGGGAAGCCGGCCTTCTTCAGGTCCTGCTCGACGCAATCGAGTACGCGGCTCTGCACCCGCATCAGGCGGATCCAGGCGGAAGTCGCCTCGGTCGATGGTTTGCGTTTCATGGTCCCGCTCAAGCTCGTCGCCCGTCTCTTACCCCATTTGATGCAGCTGCATCAATCTTGACTATTCCAAGCAGATGCATGTAGTCGTTCTTTCGGCCGAACCAAGCGTCAAGAGGAGGAAATTCCATGAAGCTGTACTATTCGCCCGGTGCCTGCTCGCTCTCTCCCCATATCGCGCTCCTGGAAGCCGGCTTGCCCTACGAGCTGGTCAAGGTCGATATCCGGGCCAAGAAGCTCGAAAATGGTGAGGATTATCTGAAGCTGAACCCCAAGGGCCAAGTCCCTGCGCTGGGCCTCGACAGCGGTGAGATCGTGACCGAAGGCCCGGTGATTGTCCAGATGATCGCCGATCAGGCTGCGTCGAAGGCGCTGGCACCCGCCCACGGCAGTGCCGAGCGCTACAAGCTGCTGGAGTGGCTGAACTTCCTCACCTCCGAGGTGCACAAGAGCTTCGGGCCGATGTTCGCGCCGGCCCTGAACGACGAGGCCAAGGCGTTCTTCAAGGATCGCGTCATGGCCAAGCTGAAATACATCGATAGCCAGCTCGCAGGCCGCGACTACCTCATGGGCAAGCAGTTCACCGTGGCCGACGGCTATCTTTTCACGATGCTGACCTGGGGCGACCGGATGAAGTTCGACCTCTCGGCGATGCCGAACCTGATGGCCTACAAGGCCCGCGTCGCGGCGCGCCCGCAGGTGCAGGAAGCGCTGAAGAAGGAAGGCCTCGCGCACGCCGC
Source organism: Bradyrhizobium sp. SZCCT0148 (assembly GCF_018129985.1). Classification (GTDB taxonomy): domain Bacteria; phylum Pseudomonadota; class Alphaproteobacteria; order Rhizobiales; family Xanthobacteraceae; genus Bradyrhizobium; species Bradyrhizobium japonicum_H. The sequence goes on along the minus strand of NZ_JAFCKT010000003.1, from coordinate 200,680 downwards.
CTGAGGCCGCCGCACGACAGTCGAGATGACGAAGAGCCGGATCAACGATCCGGCTCTTTTGCTTATGCCGGCCGCGGAGTTCGCTAAGGACGAAGCTTGCACGGCTGGGACCTGTGGCGCCGCGCTGGCGGGGCACGGACGCACATCAGCAGATCTGACAGTCCGCAAATCGATCGGCCGGATCGCTCCCGCCGTTTCAGGGTGAACCGTTTGGGCGGCGACCGCGTCGAAGCAACTGTGGAAGGAGACAGCCGCTCCCATGAACATGATCGTCCTCATGACCGCCGCCGGCGCGCCGCTCGCGATGCTCGGGCTCTCGACTCCGGTCGCACCACAGCGCGATTGCATCTTTATGATCCATCCACAGATCACCTCGGCGGTGTTCGAAACCAAGGAAAGCAAGATCGTCTTCCCGGACCGGCCGACCGAATATCGGTGCAGCTACACCAGGACGAAGGGCGGAACGGACATTGCCTTCACCAACCAGAACGGCTGGCGCTTCGAGTTGCGCATCGGCCGCGGCGACGCAGGCACCTGGAAAGCCAGCCGGGCCGAAGATGCCGTCTCGGGCCGTGCATTATCGCCGGTCGGAAACAGACAATAGAAAAGGCCGGATCGACGATCCGGCCTTTTGTCTCTGCGTCGCCCGGCCCGTCAGGCCGCCGCCTTCTTCGGCGCGAAGCGGCCGTAGAAGGTTTCGCCCTTCGCCGCCATCTCCTCGAGCAGTTTCGGCGGAGTGAAGCGCGAGCCGTACTTGGCCTCGAGCTTGTGGCAGAGCTCGACGAACGTCTTCGTGCCCATGAAGTCGATATAGGACAACGTGCCGCCGGTGAACGGCGCAAAGCCGAAGCCGAGGATGGAGCCGACATCGGCCTCGCGCGGATCGGTGATGACGTGGTCCTCGACCGTGCGCGCGGCTTCCACCGCCTGCACCACCAGGAAACGCTGCTTCAGCTCCTCCACGTCAAGCGTATCGGGATCGAGCTGCTTCGGCTGCAAGGCCGAGAGGCCCGGCCACAGGCTCTTCGAGCCCTTGCCCTTCTCGGGATAGTCATAGAAGCCCTTGCTGTTCTTGCGGCCGAGACGGCCCTGCTTCTCGACCAGCTCCACCATCAGCTTCTTCTGATCGGGGTTGATAGCGTTGGGGCCGAGATCGGCCTCCGTCGCCTTCATGATCTTCAGGCCGAGATCGAGCGCGACTTCGTCGGAGAGCGAGAGCGGGCCGACCGGCATGCCGGCCATCTTGGCGCAGTTCTCGATCATCGCCGGCGGCACGCCCTCGAGGAACATCTCGTTGCCCTCGGCGACGTAGCGGCCGACGCAGCGGTTGGCGAAGAAGCCCCTGGAGTCGTTGACCACGATCGGCGTCTTGCCGATCTGCCGGACGTAGTCCAGCGCGGTCGCGAGCGCGAGATCGCCGGTGTTTTTGCCCTTGATGATCTCGACCAGCATCATCTTCTCGACCGGCGAGAAGAAGTGGATGCCGACGAACTTGCCCTGGTCCTTGAAGCTCTCGGCCAGCGAAGTGATCGGCAGCGTCGAGGTGTTCGACGCAAAGATCACGTCCGGCTTCATGTGCTCCTGCGCCTTGGCGAAGGTGTCAGCTTTGACCTTACGGTCCTCGAACACGGCCTCGATGACCAGGTCGACGTCCTTCAGCGTCGCATAGTCCGCGGTCGGCGTGATGCGCGCGAGCAGCGCTTCGGCGTCCGCCGGCTTGGCGCGGCCCTTCTTGATCTGCTCCTCGATCACCTTCTGCGCGTGCGCCTTGCCCTTGTCGGCGCTTTCCTGGTCGCGGTCGATCAGGACGACGTCGAGGCCGGCGCGGGCCGAGACGTAGCCGACGCTGGCGCCCATGAAGCCGGCGCCGATCACGGCGATCTTCTTCACCTTGGTCGCGGGCACGTCCTTCGGACGGCGCGCGCCCTTGTTGAGCTCCTGCATCGACAGGAACAGGCTGCGGATCATCGCCGCCGCCTCCTTCGAACGCAGCACCGAGGTGAAGTAGCGCGACTCGACCCGCAGCGCGGCATCGATCGGCAACTGCAGGCCCTCATAGACGCAGCTCATGATGGCACGCGCGGCCGGATAATTGTCGTAGGTCTCGCGGCGATAGATCGCGTTGCCGGCCGGGAACATCATCATGCCGGCCTTGGAGAACACCGGGCCGCCGGGCAGCTTGAAGCCCTTCTCGTCCCAGGGCGCGACGGCCTTGCCGCCGCCCTTGATCCAGTCCTTCGCAGCCTTGATGAGATCGGCGGCGGGAACGATGGCGTGAATCAGGTTCAGCGCCTTAGCCTTCTCAACGGTGACAGGGTCGCCCTTGAGAAGGATGGTCATCGCGTCCTGCGGCGGCACCAGCCGCGGCACGCGCTGCGTGCCGCCGGCACCGGGGAACAGGCCGACCTTGACCTCGGGCAGGCCGAGGCGGGTCTTGGGATTCTCCGCGGCGACGCGGTAGTGGCAGCACAGCGTGATCTCGAAACCGCCGCCGAGCGCGAGGCCGTTGATCGCGGCCGCCCACGGCTTGCCCGATGTTTCGATCGAGCGCAGCACCTGCGAGAAGCGGCGGCTCTGGTCGAACAGCATCTGGTTCGCGGCGGTCTCGCCCTGCTCCTTGAAGACCTTGGCGTAGGCCTGGTTCATGCCTTCGAGCATGGAGAGGTCGGCGCCGGCGCAAAAGGCTTCCTTGGCGGAGGTGATGACGACGCCCTTCACCGCGGCATCGGCCGTGGTCGCCTTGACGATCGCGTCGAGCTCGTTGGTCGAGGTCTCGTCGAGCACGTTCATCGAACGGCCCGGAATGTCCCAGGTGACGAGCGCGATGCCGTCTGCGTCGGTCTCAACCTTGAAGTTCTTGTACGACATGTTGGTTGCTCCCTACCCTTAGACGCGCTCGATGATGGTCGCGGTGCCCATGCCGCCGCCGATGCACAGCGTGACGAGAGCGGTGGACTTGTTGGTGCGCTCGAGTTCGTCGAGCACGGTGCCGAGGATCATCGCACCGGTCGCCCCGAGCGGATGGCCAAGCGCGATCGCGCCACCGTTGACGTTGATCTTGGCGTTGTCGATGTCGAAGGCCTGGATGTAGCGCAGCACGACGGAGGCAAAGGCCTCGTTGAGCTCGAACAGGTCGATGTCGGACTTCTTCATGCCGGAGCGAGCGAACAGCTTCTCGGTGACGTCGACTGGGCCGGTCAGCATCATCGCCGGCTCGGAGCCGATGTTGGCGAACGCGCGGATCTTTGCACGCGGCTTCAGGCCGTACTTCGCACCCGCCTCCTTGCTGCCGAGCAGCACGGCGCCGGCGCCGTCGACGATGCCCGACGAGTTGCCGGCGTGGTGCACGTAATTGACGCGCTCGATCTCCGGATGGGACTGGATCGCAACGCCGTCGAAGCCGCCCATCTGCGCCATCATCGTGAACGACGGTTGCAACTGCGCCAGCGACTGCATCGTCGTCGACGGACGCATGTGCTCGTCCTTGGCCAGGATGGTGAGGCCGTTGATGTCCTTCACCGGGACGATCGACTTGTCGAAGCGGCCTTCCTCCCAGGACTTCGCCGCGCGCTGCTGGCTCTGCACCGCATAGGCATCCACGTCGTCGCGCGAGAAGCCGTATTTGGTCGCGATCAGATCGGCCGACACGCCCTGCGGCATGAAGTAGGCCGGGACCGCCATCGAAGGATCCATCGGCCAGGCGCCGCCGGAGGCGCCGATGCCGACGCGGCTCATGGACTCGGCGCCGCCGCCGATCACCAATTCATGCTGGCCGCTCATCACCTGGGCTGCGGCGAAGTTCACGGCATCGAGGCCGGAGGCGCAGAACCGGCTGATCTGTACGCCGGGCACGGCTTCGCCGAGACCGGCTTTCAGCGCCGCGAAACGCGCGATGTCGGAGCCGGCTTCACCGACCGGATCGACCACGCCCAGGATGACGTCGTCGACGGAATCCTCGGGCAGATTGTTGCGGTCCTTCAGCGCCTTCAGCGGCACCGTCGCAAGCGCGAGCGCGGTGACTTCGTGCAGCGAACCGTCCGCCTTGCCGCGGCCACGGGGGGTGCGAACGTGGTCGTAGATGAATGCCTCAGGCATGACGCCCTCCTGATATGATGTTCGATACGGTTGGGAGCAGGCAGCGGAAGCAGCTCAGAACGCCTCCGCCGGCAATTCCATGATGGTGGCGCAGCCGGCCTGGATGCGCGCGAGATTGGCGGCGGTCTCCGGCAGCATCCGCTCCATGAAGAAACGGCCGGTGACGAGCTTGGTGGAGAGATAGGGCGTCGCCCCGCTCTCGGCAATCTTGGCGTTCGTCACCTTGGCCATCTTCGCCCACATGTAGCCGAGCGCGACGAAGCCGAACAGGTTCAGGTAATCGGTTGCGGCGGCGCCGGCATTGTCGGGCTTCGCCATCGCATTCTGCATCAGCCAGGTGGTGGCCTGCTGGAGATGGCCGAGCGAGGTCGAGAGCGGGCTGATGAACGGCTTCAGTGCCTCGTCGCCGCCGTTCTCCTTGGCGAAGGCCATGACCTCGCCGAAGAAGGCCATGATGGCGCGGCCGCCGTCGCGCGGCAGCTTGCGGCCGACGAGGTCGAGCGCCTGGATGCCGTTGGCGCCTTCATAGATCATGGCGATGCGAGCATCGCGCACGAACTGCTCCATGCCATGTTCGGCGATGTAGCCGTGGCCGCCATACATCTGCTGCGCCTGCACCGCGTTGGCGAAGCCGTAATCGGTGAGGAAGCCCTTCAGCACCGGGGTCATCAGGCCCATGTGATCGTCGGCGGCCTGGCGGTCCTTCGGGTCTTCTGAGCGGTGGGCGACGTCGCTCTTCAGCGCGGTCCAGATCACGAAGGCGCGCGCGGCCTCGTTGAAGGCGCGGATCGACAGCAGCGTGCGGCGCACGTCGGGGTGCACGATGATCGGGTCGGCCTGCTTGTCCGGCGCCTTGGCGCCGGTGAGCGAACGGCCCTGGATGCGCTCGCGGGCATAGGCGACCGCGTTCTGATAGGCGACCTCGGACTGCGCGAGCCCCTGCACGGCAACGCCGAGCCTGGCCTCGTTCATCATCACGAACATGCCCTGCATGCCCTTGTTCTCTTCGCCGATCAGCCAGCCGGTCGCGTTGTCGTAGTTCATCACGCAGGTGGAATTGCCGTGGATGCCCATCTTGTGTTCGATCGAGCCGCACACGACGCCGTTGCGGGCACCGACCGAGCCATCCGGATTCACGAGGAACTTGGGCACCACGAACAGCGACACGCCCTTGATGCCGGCAGGTGCGCCCTCGATGCGGGCGAGCACGAGGTGGATGATATTGGGGGCGAGGTCATGCTCGCCGGCGGAGATGAAGATCTTGGTGCCCGTGATCTTGAAGCTGCCGTCGGGCTGCCGCACCGCCTTGGTGCGGAGCATGCCGAGGTCGGTGCCGCAATGCGGCTCGGTCAGGTTCATGGTGCCGGTCCATTCGCCGGCGACCATCTTCGGCACGTAGGTCTGCTTCTGCTCCGGCGAGCCATGAACGATCAGCGCCGCGGTCGCGCCCATGGTGAGACCGCCATACATCGAGAACGCCATGTTGGCCGAGCACTGGAATTCGTTGACCGCCTGGCTCAACGTGACGGGAAGCCCTTGTCCGCCGTATTCGGTCGGCGCAGACAGGCCAAGCCAGCCGCCCTCGGCGACCTGCCTGAATGCGTCCTTGAATCCCTTCGGCGTGGTGACGCTGCCGTCGTCGGCGCGCTTGCAGCCTTCGAGATCGCCCACGCGATTGAGCGGCTGCAGCACCTCTTCGGCGAGCTTGGCGGCTTCACCGAGAATGGCCTCGCGCACGTCGCTCGACGCATCGGAGAAGCCGGCCAGATTGTCGTAACGGTCGATCTGGAAGACGTCGTTGAGCAGGAAGTTCACGTCTTCGACGGGGGCTTTGTAGATCGGCATTGCGGTCTCCCGGCATGGGCTTGAAGTGGTGGATTCTGTGAACGATCCCCGCGGCGCAGCTTCATCCGCGAGCTTAGCGGGTTCTGCAAACTCGGGGCAGGGTCATGATTGGGCGGCCAGCTGCTCCGCCATCAGACGGTGCAGCATGTTGATCGCCTTGAGCGGCCGCACCATCACCTTGAAATGCGTGATGCGTCCTTCGGCATCGAAGCTGATGATGTCGACGCCATTGATCTCGATGCCGTCGATCATGGTCTTGAATTCGAGCACGGCGCCGCGCTCGCTGGTCCACTCACCGACATAGGTGAAGCCGGGACCGCCGAGCACCTTCTCGGCGCTGGAAAGATATTTGAAGGTGATGTCGCGCCCGCGCTGCGGCGAATGCACCACGGGACTTTCGAAGACGGCGTCGGGATGCAGGAGGTCCCAGAGCGCGGCGCGATCATGAGACTTCATGTAGGCGTACCAGGAGTCGAGACCGGTCATTCTCGGGTGCCTCCCTCAAGGCCATGTAAAAAATGCGAAAACAACCCCATGCACAGTAGCGAGCTGGTTGATTTCGTTACGCTTTACAGGCCGGAGTTTGACGCCGCCCCGCATCTTTCATATGCACATTGACGCATATGCGCGGATGCGCATAAAGTCAAGCGGGTTGGTCGATGCTGGAGAAGGAGACCTGTCATGGCCCTGGGCGACGCCATCCTCGCATGCCTGACGGAACGCCCGATGACGGGCTACGAGCTCGCCAAGACTTTCGACTCCTCGATCGGCTTCTTCTGGAAGGCCGACCACCAGCAGATCTATCGGGAGCTCTCCAAGCTGCGCGACCGCGGCCATATCCAGGGCCGCGAGGTCGTGCAGACAGGCAAGCCCAACAAGCTGGTTTATACGCTCACTCCGGAGGGGCGAACAGCACTGCGGCACTGGGCCGCGCGGCCAAGCACCCCGGCCTCGACCAAGGACGACCTCCTGGTCCGCCTCCATGCGCTCGACAGCATCGACATCGAGCCGCTGCGCACCGATCTGATGGCCCGGCTGGAGCACCACCGCGACCGCCACGCCAACTACGAGCGCATCCTGAAGAAGCGCTTCCCGGAGGGGACGGCGGAGGGCCGGCTCGATCTCGGAAACCTGCTGCTGCTTCGACTCGGCGCCAGACACGAGCAGATGGTGGCCGACTTCTGCGAGGAGGCGCTCGATGCACTGTCGGCGATGAGCGGCAAGGCCACCGTGGTGCCGCTGGAAGACGGCAAGCGCGAGGGCAAGGGCTGAGGGCCCTCCGCTTCGTCTTGGCGGCGCTTGACGCGGCCATCGACGTTCTTTCGCAAGGTCCGCAAGAACGTGACGCCCGGGCATGACCAGCATTGGTGCAAGCCTCCCGGTTCCCCCGCCCAACTTTAAGACACCGGCGACGCGTTCCTTAACCCGTTATTTACCGTAACGGACAAAAGTCGGTTTTCGAGGCAGACGACCCGCGCCAAATCCGATTGTCTTGCAACCGGCACGCGTGGGGAGACTGGAGGCGCCGGGTGGGGCGCCGGAGTCGGAACCGGACAGAGTCATGAATTCGCGCGTATCGTGGAGTGTTGACGGCATCGATCCATCCGTCAGGGAGCGGGCCGAAGCTGCTGCGCGTCGTGCCGGCATGTCACTCAACGATTGGCTGAACTCCACCCTCGGCGAGACTGCTCCCCCGAACTTTCGCGAGCCTAACGACCAGCGTCCGCAAGCTCCGCCCGCGCCGAACCAGGAGAGCCGCGAAGTCGCCGACATCCACCAGCGGCTCGACGCGATCACCCAGCAGATCGAACGGATCTCCAAGCCCGCGCAGCGCAGGGATCCCTCACGACAGGATTCGTCGCGGCAGGACCCGTCGCGGCCGGACGCCGCGCGCGAGCAGGGCGTTGCGCGCCAGCTCAACGATGCGATCTCGCGGCTCGATGCGCGGCTGTCCCAAATCTCGAGGCCGCAGCAGCCTCAACCGCAGCTACCTCCGGCTCCGCGTCCCGCGCCGGCCGACGCGCGCCAGCGCCAGGCCGATGCGGTCGAGCGTGCGGCAGCCCAGGTCTATCGCAACGCCCCGCCCCTGAGCCCCGCTTCGTTCGACGTCGCCGTCGCCGAGATCACCGCGCGACAGAGCGAGCTCGACGGCTTCACGCCGCGGCAAATGCCGCCGCGCGCCGCGCCCCCGATCGCGCCCAATGCAACTCCCTGGGCAGCTCCTTCCGCACCTCCGATGGCGCCGCCCGCGCCTGCCTATGCTCCGCCGCCACCGCAGCCGGGGCCGGATTTTTCCGCGCTCGAGCGCCATCTGCTCAAGATCACGAGCCAGATCGAGTCGCTGCAGCGCCCCGACAATACCGAGCAGGCGATCAATGCGTTCCGCAGCGAGCTTGCCGAGATCCGCAACGCCATCACCGAGGCGATGCCGCGGCGCGCGATCGAGTCGATCGAGAACGAGATCCGCTCGCTGCACCGACGGATCGACGAGACGCGTTCCAACGGCACCGACGGTCAGGTGCTGTCGGGCATCGAGCACGCGCTGTCCGACATCAAGCAGGTGCTGCGCACGCTGACGCCGGCGGAGCAGCTCACCGGCTATGACGAGGCGATCCGCAATCTCGGCGCCAAGCTCGACCTGATCCTGCGCGCCAATGACGATCCTTCGACGGTGCAGCAGCTCGAAAGCGCGATCGCAGCGCTGCGCGGCATCGTCTCCAACGTCGCCTCCAACGAAGCGCTGGCACGCCTGTCCGAAGACGTGCAGTTGCTGTCGTCCAAGGTGGACCAGGTCACCCGGGCCTCCGGCCAGGGCGACAGCTTTGCGGTGCTGGAGCAGCGAATCGCGGCGCTCACGGCGGCGCTGGAAACGCGCGAGCGGCCGCAGGCCACCGAGAGCACCGAGCACCTGGAATCCGCCATCCGCGCGCTGTCGGACCGTTTCGACCGCATGCAGGTCGGCAACGATTCGGCCTCGACCTTTGCCCATCTCGAACAGCGCGTTTCGTATCTGCTCGAGCGGATCGAAACCGCCGCCGATCCGCGCAACGGCAATTTGAGCCGCGTCGAGGACGGGCTGCACGACATCCTCAGGCATCTCGAGCGGCAGCAGGCGACCTATTCCGCGCTGGCCGAGAGCCGCAGCTCCGCCGCCCCGGCCGATTCCGGAATGGTCGATCTGGTCAAGCGCGAGCTGTCCGACATCCGCTTCAGCCAGGTCGAGACCAACCGCACGACCCAGGATTCGCTTGACGCCGTCCACAGCGCGCTCGGCCATGTCGTCGACCGCCTTTCGATGATCGAGGGCGATCTGCGCGCGGTGCGCACCGCGCCACCGGCCGCTGCGACGCAGCCGATGCCGCAGCCGATGCCGATGGCCGCGCCGATGGAGCCCGCGCCGCCGATGGCGCGTGAGACGCGGCCGCAAGCCCAGCAGCCGAAATACGATCCCAAGCCCGAGCTGCCGAACCCTGCCGCGCATCAACACGGCCAAAGCGCCTTCGCGCAAGCCGCCTTCTCCGCCGCGCCGCGTGAATTCCATGCCGCTGCTCCCGCCGCGCCGCCGCCGGTGCCATCGGCACCACCGGTGCCGCCGCGCGCGATCAGCGAGATCCTGGAGCCGCACACGGCGCCCACGCGCGCCGCGCTCGCGCCGGAATTGCCGCCGGATCATCCGCTCGAGCCGGGCACACGGCCGGGTGGACGCGCTGCCACGCCGTCGGAACGCATCGCCGCATCCGAAAGCGCGATCAGCGACATTCCCGCTGCTGCGAAAGAGCCGGTGTCGTCGTCGAGCTTCATCGCGGCCGCCCGCCGCGCCGCCCAGGCCGCCGCCGCGCAGCCGGAAAAGCCGGCGCGCGGTGCCAAGGGGGGTGCGAAGGTCGGCGCCGATCAAGCCAAGGACAAGGGCAAGGACGGCAGCTCCACCATCACCTCGAAGATCCGCTCGCTGCTGGTCGGCGCGAGCGTGGTCGTGATCGTGCTCGGCACCTTCAAGATGGCGATGAACCTGCTCGAGGGCAGCCCGCCGCCGTCGCCGCAGGCCATGGACAATACGTCGAGCCAGCCGGCGCCGCAGGCTCCGCCGCCGCCGGTGATCGAGAACAAGCCCACCACGCCCGAGCAGGTCACGCCATCGATGACCTCGCCGACGCCGATCGGACGGCAATCCCAGAACAACGCCCCGCCGGCCGCTGCTGCGCCCGGCCCGGCCAGCTCGGCCTCGGTCGAGATTCCGCCGGCGCCCGCCGCAGCCGTGCCGCAGCCTGCCGCGAGCAGCGACGTCACCGGCGCGCTGTCTGGCACGAGCCGCGCCAAGCTCGGCATGATCCAGGTGCCGCCGAGCGAAAAACTGCCCGACGGGATCGGCGGACCGCTGCTGCGCACCGCCGCGATGAAGGGCGATGCGACCGCGGCCTACGAGATCGGCCTGCGCTTCGCCGAAGGCAAGGGTGTCGCCACGAATTACGACGAAGCGGCCAAGTGGTACGACCGCGCGGCGCAGGCCGGCGTGATCCCCGCGACCTTCCGCCTCGGCACGCTCTACGAGAAGGGCCTCGGCGTGAAGAAGGACGCCGACATCGCCCGCCGCTACTACACCCAGGCCGCCGAGCGCGGCAACGCCAAGGCGATGCACAATCTCGCGGTGCTCGACGCCGACGGCGGCGGACGCGGCGCCAACTACAAGAGCGCGGCAATGTGGTTCCGCAAGGCCGCCGATCGCGGCGTCGCCGACAGCCAGTTCAACCTCGGCATCCTCTATGCCCGCGGCATCGGCGTCGAACAGAACCTGGCCGAATCCTACAAATGGTTCAGCCTCGCCGCCGCGCAGGGCGACACTGACGCATCCGGCAAGCGCGACGACGTCGCCAAGCGGCTCGACCCGCAATCGCTCGCGGCCGCCAAGCTCGCGATCCAGACCTTCAGCGCCGAGCCTCAGCCCGACGACGCGGTCAATGTCGCGGCCCCGAACGGCGGCTGGGACAGCGCGCCGCAGGCAAGCATCAAGCCGGCACCGAAGGCGGTTGCGAGCAAGAAGTCGGCCTCGGCTGCACACTGAGGCGCCAGCATTTAGATCGAACCAAGTGAACCACAAGTTCGGTGCACCTCTCCCGCTTGCGGGAGAGGTCGGCGCGTCCCGGGCGATGCGAAGCATCGTCGCGCGCGCCGGGTGAAGGTTCTATCCTCTGGGGGATTGTCCCGTTGTTGGGGATACCCTCTCCCCGACCCTCCCCCGCAAGCGGGGGGAGGGCGCTTCTGCGATGACGCCAAGCTTCATCACACTCTCCTCTTCGCCCATTCACCACGCCCGAAATTCCGGGTCCCTCCCCGCTCCGAATTCCGCTATTGAAAGACGCGCAATCGTTCCGACCGTCCGGCGGGCATTCCGCGCAATCGATCCGTCCCGCCGGAGCGTGGTCCTTCAATGCAGCTCTACCTTCCGATCGCCGATCTTCCCGTCAATGTCTTCCTGGTGCTGGCGATGGGCGCCGCGGTCGGCTTCGTCTCGGGCATGTTCGGAATCGGCGGCGGCTTCCTGATGACGCCGCTGCTGATCTTCATCGGCATCACGCCGGCGGTGGCGGTCGCCTCGGTCGCAAGCCACATCGCGGCCTCCTCGTTCTCCGGCGCGCTGTCCTACTGGCGGCGGCGTGCGATCGATCCGGCGCTGGCGGGCGTCCTGCTCTGCGGCGGCGTCACCGGCACGGCGCTCGGGGTGTGGACCTTCACGCAGCTGCGCGCGCTCGGCCAGCTCGACCTGATGATCGCGCTCTCCTACGTCGTGCTGCTCACCACCGTCGGCAGCCTGATGTTCTCGGAAGGACTGCGCGCCCTGCTGCGGACCCGGCGCGGCGCGCTGCCGCCGCGCCGGACCCACAACTGGATCCACGGCCTGCCGCTGAAGATGCGGTTCAAGCGCTCCAAGATCTATCTCTCGGTCATCCCCGTGGTGATCGTCGGCATCATGATCGGCTTCATCGGCGCCATCATGGGCATCGGCGGCGGCTTCATCCTGGTGCCGATCATGATCTATCTCTTGCGCGTGCCGACCTCGACGGTGATCGGGACCTCGATGGTGCTGACGCTGGTCACGATGCTGTTCGCGACCATGCTGCACGCGGTGACCAATCATCTCGTCGATGCCGTGCTGGCGCTGATCCTGATGGTCGGCGGCGTCACCGGCGCGCAGTTCGGCGTCCGTGCCGGGCAGAAGATCCGCGGCGAGCAGCTGCGGCTGCTGCTCGGCCTTCTGATCCTCTCGGTCGGAATCCGCTTCGCGGTCGAGCTGGTGATCCAACCCTCGGATCTCTTCACCATCCGCGAGTTCGGAGCAAGCGGATGATGCGCGGAGCGCTCGCACTTCTCCTCGTCCTGCTGCTCGGCTCCGCCGCGCGCGCCGAGCGGCTGATCGTGTCGGTCTCCAACCACCGCGTCACGGTGACCCCGAACTATTCCGGCGAGGAGTTGGTGCTGTTCGGCTCGGTCGAGAAGGACGCGACGACGCCTGCCGATCGTACCGCCTATGATCTCGTCGTCACCGTGATGGGCCCGCGCGCCGACATGGTGACGCGGCGGAAAGAGCGTACCTTCGGCATCTGGATCAACACCGACTACCGCCAGTTCCTGCAGGTGCCGAGCTATCTGGCGCTGTTCGCCAACCGTCCCTTCGACGCGATCACCTCGCCCGAAATTGCGCGGCGGCAGCAGGTCGGTTTGAACAACGTGCTGCTGACCCAGCGGGTCAGTGGCGACTTTGCCGACGTGGTGCCGAACGACGTGTTCCGCTCGGCCTTCATCCGCCTGCGCACCCAGCGCGGGCTCTATCGCGAGGACGGCAGCGCCGTCACGTTCCTGACGCCGACCCTGTTCCGCACCGGCATCCCGCTGCCGGCGGAGGTGCCGATCGGCACCTATGAGGTCGAGATCAGACTGTTTGCGAACGGCGCGTTCATCGGCAAGACCGAGACAGCGTTCGAGATCGTCAAGGTCGGCTTCGAGCAGTTCGTCGCCACCACTGCGCGGCAGAACGGGTTGATCTACGGCCTCGTCACCGCCGCGATGGCGCTGATGACGGGATGGATGGCGTCGATCGTGTTCCGGAAGGATTGAGGGCGCAGACTGCCGCTCACTTGCCGTCCTGCCCGGGCTTGGCCCGCGGCCGAAGCCTCTTCGGCGCCGGGGCGTCCACTGTTCTCGTGTGCGACAAAGAACGGGATGGCCGGGTCAAGCCCGGCCATGACGAGGCGGGGAGCGTTCGCCACGCGTCAGCTCACGGCGCCTCGATCACCGTCGGAACGCCCGGCTCCAGCAGCCGCAGCCGCGTTCCGAAGCCGAGCACATCGAACGTCTTGCGCAGATCCTCGCTGTTCTGGCGGAAATGCGCCCAGCCTTCGGTGTGCACGGGCACGACCGTCGCATCGGGGAAGGCGCGCGCCGTCTCGATGGTGTCGTTGGTGTCCATCGTGAGATGGAACGGCCCGCGCGTCTGCGCGGCGCCGGCGAACGGCAGCACCACGCCGCATTTGAAACGGCGCGCCACTTCGGCGACGCCGTCGAACCAGGTGGTGTCGCCACTGACATAGACCGTGCTGGTATCCTTGCGGCTCGAAGCCACCACGAAGCCGATGACGTCGCCCGACAGCGGCTCGATACCGGCCGGGCCGTGGCGCGCCGGCGTTGCGGTGATGGTCAGCGTGTTGCCGTCACCATCCTTCAGATGTGCGGTGCTCCAGGGCGCAAGGCCTTCGGCATGGCCGCCGAGACGCTTTGCCCCCGCCTCCGTCGTCAGCACGCGCTTGACCTTGTGGAGAAAGTCGCGGCCGGAATTGTCGAGATTGTCCGAATGCTGGTCGTGGCTGAGCAGCACGGCATCGACCGGGCCGATCGCATCGGGCCCCAGCGCGGGGCCGATGGTCTTCTCCAGCGTCACATGCGGCAGCCGATAGGCGCCAGGCGCATCGAACGTCGGATCGGTGAGCAGGCGGAAGCCGTCGATCTCGATCAGCGCAGTTGGGCCGCCGATCAGGGTGATGGTCACGGGCATGAGAGAACTCTCCTCTTACGAAACAAGCTTTGCCGGCCGCGTCACCAGGTAGATGCCGAGCGCGACCGGAATGATGCCGAGCAGGTCGCGCGCCTCGACATGCTCGCCGAGGACCAGATACGCGAACAGCATGCCGAGCGGCGGCATCAGGAAATGATAGGCGCTGGCGGCGGTGGCGCCGCACACTTTCAGGAGATGGAACCAGAGCCAATAGGCGAGGATCGAGCCGCCGAGCACGAGGAACGCAAAGGCGCCGATCAGCCCGGGCGTATAGTCGATCGCGTGCACGTCGGCGAAGGTCAGCGCAACCGGCGTTAGCGCGATGCCGGCAGCGAGGTTCTGCACGCCGTTGCCGATCCACAGCGATCCCTTTGGCGCCAGCAGCTTGAACAGGATCGTCCCGGCGACGAGCGAGGCCAGCGAGGCCAGCGTGAAGAGGATGCCGTGAAGCGAGTCGGTGCCGACCGACAGGCGATGCCAGACGATCAGCGTCACGCCGATGACGCCGAGCAGCAGGCCGCTTGCCTTGCGCCAAGTCATGCCTTCGCCGAGCAGCAGCGCGGCGAGCGCTGCGGTAAACACCGGATTGGCCGAGACGATCAGGCCGCCGAGGCCGGCCGAGACTGATTGCAGACCGGTGTAGCCGAGGCCGAGATAGAGCGCGTTGTTGGCAATCCCGAGCACCGCGAAGATCGCGGCATCGCGCCACGACAACGACCAGTCGCCGCGCATCAGCGTGGCGCCCAGGATCAAGATGCCGGCGAGCGAGAAACGCGCGGCGAGCAGGATCAGCGGCGGGCAATGGGTGACGCCGATCTTGCCGGCGACGAAGGCGTAGCTCCAGAGCAGGCAGAACAGGCCGATGGCGAGCGGCAACGTGTTGAAGCGGGTGCGGGGAACGGGAATCGAGGGGGCAAGCGACATGGGGCATTCTCCTGGGCCTCGATCTAGGGACCCCGCTTGCCATTTGGAAATTAAATGATTAACTCATGATCAGTTGATTTTCGAATGGAGGCCGCCATGCTCGATCTCGAGCTGCTGCGCAGCTTCGTCTCGGTGGTCGAGGCCGGGGGCTTCACCCGCGCCGGCGAGCGCGTCCACCGCACGCAATCGACCGTCAGCCAGCAGATCAAGCGGCTGGAGGACGACGTCGGCCAGGTGCTGCTGCATCGCGACGGCAAGAACGTGCGCCCGACCGAGGCCGGCGAACGGCTGCTGTCTTATGCGCGGCGTCTGCTCTCGCTCGCCGAGGAGGCGCGCGACGTGCTGCGCCAGCCGGACGGCGAAGGCGCGATCCGGCTCGGCATCCCCGAGGATTTCGCGGCGTACCGGCTGACCAAACTGCTGGGGGCGTTCTCGCGCTCGCATCCGGGCCTGCGGCTCGACGTGCGCGCCGATCAGAGCAAGCATCTGGCGCGCGATCTCGAACGCGGCGAGCTCGATCTTGCGTTGTTCAAGCGTGCGGCCGGCGAGAAGGGCGCGATCGCGGTTTGGCCGGAGCGTGTCCACTGGGTCACCAGCAAGAGCCATCCTGTCGACGTCCACGCCGCGTCCGTGCCGCTGATCGGCTTCCCGTCCGGCTGCCTCTACCGTGCCGGCGCCATCCACGCGCTGGAAAGCGTCGGCCGCGCCTGGCACATGGCCTATTCCTCGTCGAGCCTGTCAGGCATCCAGGCCGCGGTCGCCGCCGGCATGGGGCTGAGCATCCTGTCGGAGATGTCGATCCAGTCCGACCACCGCGTGCTGACGGCGAAGGACGGTTTTGCGCCGATCAACAAGACCGAGGTCGCGCTGATGGCCTCGCCTGATGCGAGCCCGGCGACGCTGCGCCTTGCGGATCGTCTCGCCGAGTTTTGCGATACGGTGCAGGCCAAGGCAGCGTGAAGCCGCTCGGCGTTTTCGCAGATCATTCCTCCACACTGATGGCTGAATTGACCGGCAATCTATCGTCGAATCCCGGTTTCTCCGTGCTCGCCCGGGTTCCCAAATCGGCCCGTTCCTTGCATAAATTTACGCCAACGCAGTGCACGACCGCTTCAGTGACAGTTCCGGTGCAGCGGCAGGACGCGTAGGGTTAGTGATGTGTTCGACCAGGAAGTGATGGCTTTGCAAGATCAATCGTTCCAGCCCAGTTTTCCCGCCCCCGTCCAGCCGATCGACGAACTCGCGCTGGCCGAGATCAAGGGCACGATCCTGGCGAAGCTGCGCCTTGCCATCGGCAAGGATGCGGGCATGGCGACCAAGCACGATTGGTACCAGGCCGCGGCACTGGCGCTGCGCGACCGTGTCGTGCATCGCTGGCTCACGGCCGAGAAGCACAGCTACGATGCGGGCCGCAAGCGCGTCTATTATCTCTCGCTCGAATTCCTGATCGGCCGTCTCTTCAGCGACGGGCTCAACAACATGGGTCTGCTCAAGATCTTCGAGGTCGCGCTCGGCGATCTCGGCGTCTCGCTGCCGGAGCTGCGCAAATGCGAGCCGGATGCAGCCCTCGGCAATGGCGGCCTCGGGCGCCTCGCCGCCTGCTTCATGGAGAGCATGGCGACGCTGTCGATCCCCGCGATCGGCTACGGCATTCGCTATGATTACGGCCTGTTCCGCCAGATCATCAACCAGGGCTGGCAGCAGGAATATCCGGACGAATGGCTGAGCTTCGGCAATCCCTGGGAATTGCAGCGGCCCGAGGTGATCTACGACATCAATTTCGGCGGCGGCGTCGAGCATGTCGACGACAAGGGCCGTGACCGCGCGATCTGGCATCCGGGCGAGACCGTGCAGGCGATCGCCTATGACACGCCGATCGTCGGCTGGCGCGGCCAGCACGTCAACGCGCTCCGCCTGTGGTCGGCGCGCTCGCCCGATCCGTTGAAGCTGGATGCCTTCAACAAGGGCGACTATGTCAGCGCCAGCGCCGAGCAGTCGCGCGCCGAAGCGATCTGCAAATTCCTCTATCCGAACGACGAGAGCCCGGCGGGCCGCGAGTTGCGCTTGCGCCAGGAATATTTCTTCGTCTCGGCCTCGCTGCAGGATCTGATCAAGCGGCACCTTGCCTCGGACGGCCAGCTGCGCAGCCTGTCGAGCAAGGTCGCCGTGCAGCTCAACGACACCCATCCGAGCCTTGCCGTCACCGAGCTGATGCGCATCCTCGTCGATCTGCACAATTTCCGCTGGGACGAGGCCTGGAAGGTCACGGTCGCCACGCTCTCCTACACCAACCACACGCTGCTGCCCGAGGCGCTGGAGACCTGGCCGGTCGAGCTGTTCGAGCGGCTGCTGCCGCGGCACCTGGAGATCATCTACCGTATCAACGTGCAGCATCTGGCGCTCGCCGAAGCGCGCTGCCCCGGCGACATCGATTTCCGTGCCTCGGTTTCGCTAATCGACGAGAAGAGCGGCCGGCGCGTGCGCATGGGCCAGCTCGCTTTCGTCGGCTCGCACCGCATCAACGGCGTCTCGGCGATGCATTCGGACCTGATGCGCGAGACGGTGTTCCACGATCTCAACCATCTCTATCCCGGCCGCATCACCAACAAGACCAACGGCATCACCTTCCGGCGCTGGCTGATGCTGGCGAACCCGCGGCTGACCGATCTGTTGCGCGAGACCTGCGGCGAGGCCGTGCTCGACGATCCTACCCAGCTCAGCCTGATCGAGGCGCGCGCCAGCGACGTCGAATTCCAGAAGAGGTTCCGCAGCGTCAAGCTTCACAACAAGACCGCGCTGGCGCGCCTCATCGGCGAACGGCTCGGCATCAAGGTCGACCCGAGCGCGCTGTTCGACGTGCAGATCAAGCGCATCCACGAATACAAGCGCCAGCTGCTCAACATCATCGAGACCGTCGCGCTGTACCAGGCGATCAAGGACGATCCCACCGGCAATTGGGTGCCGCGGGTGAAAATCTTCGCCGGCAAGGCGGCGGCGAGCTATCGCTATGCCAAGCTGATCATCAAGCTGATCAACGACGTCGCCGAGGTCGTCAACAACGATCCCGCGATCGGCGGCAAGCTCAAGGTCGTGTTCCTGCCGGACTACAATGTCAGTCTCGCCGAGGTGATCATTCCCGCGGCCGACCTGTCGGAGCAGATCTCGACCGCAGGCATGGAGGCGTCCGGCACCGGCAACATGAAGCTGTCGCTCAACGGCGCCCTCACCATCGGCACGCTCGACGGCGCCAATATCGAGATCCGCGACCATGTCGGCGCGGAGAACATCGCAATCTTCGGCATGGAAGCGGGCGACGTGATGATCCGGCGCAAGCAGGGGCTGGACGCCTCCGACGTGATCCGCAATTCGCCGAAGCTCTCGCGCGCCATCAACGCGATCGGTGCCGGCGAGTTCTCGCCCGGCGACCCCGGACGTTTCGAGTCGATCGCGCATGCGCTGCGCTATCTCGACCATTACATGGTCAGCGCCGATTTCGATTCCTATTACGAGGCGCAGCGCGGCGTCGATGCGCGCTGGCTGGTGGCGCCGGCCTGGACCCGCGCGTCCATCCTCAACGTCGCGCGCATGGCGTGGTTCTCGTCGGATCGCACCATCCGTGAATATGCCGAGGAAATCTGGAACGTGCCGGTGAATCCGACCACACCGCTGCTGCCCAACCTGCGCGACGCCGCCGGCTGATTTTTCCGCGCCGTGGAAGCGGCGTTACCCCGCAGGTAGTTGCACAAGCCGGCGACGGACGTGATATGACGTCCGTCATTGAACGCCGGATCGACAAATGCACGCCAAGCTTCCGCATCCCTTCGACGACGCCACCCGCGTCACCGCCGGCGACTCCAGCTGGCAGGGGCACACCAGCGACGATTACTGGGCCTTTGTCGGTCCGTTCGGCGGCGTCACCGCCGCCACCATCCTGCGCGCGCTGATCGAGCATCCGCAAGCCGCCGGCGACCCGCTCGCCCTCACCGTCAACTATTGCGCGCCGATCGCCAAGGGGCCGTTCGATCTCGACGTGCGGCTGGTGAAGGCCAACCGCTCAAGCCAGCACTGGAGCGTCGAACTCAGCCAGGACGGCGGCGAGGTCGCAACGCTCGCCACCGCCGTGTTCGCCGAGCGGCGGCCGTCCTGGGAGCACCGGGTGGCGCAATATCCGGAAGCAAAGCCATTCGAGGAGACCCTGCCGTTCCCGAAGATCAAGGCCTCCTGGGCCAACCAGTACGAATTCCGCTTCGTCGAGGGCGAGATGCGGATCGGCCCGCCGCAGCCTGAGCTTGCCAGCACCTATTCGAAGATCTGGATCAGCGACCGCGAGCCGCGCAAGCTCGACATGCCGTCGCTGATGTCGATGTCCGACGCCTTCTTCGGCCGCATCTTCCACGCGCGGCGCGAGCTGGTGCCGTTCGGCACGGTGTCGCTGACGACCTACTTCCACACCGACAGCGAGGCGCTCGCGGCCGAGAACATCACACGCGTGCTGGCGACGGCCGATTCGAAGATCATGCACAAGAGCTACGCCGACCAGAATGCCGAATTGTGGTCGCCGAACGGCAGGCTGCTCGCAACCACGACACAGATGGCGTATTTCAAGGCGTGAGCTGATTTTCAAACTCGTCATTGCGAGGAGCGCAGCGACAAAGCAATCCAGAATCTCTCCGCGGAGGGATTCTGGATTGCTTCGCTGCGCTCGCAATGACGACGGAAAGATCCCGGCACAAACAAAGAGGGCGGCCTCGCGGCCGCCCTCTTGCAATTCAAACCGGGCGAAGATTACTCCGCCGCGAGCTTCACCTCCGGGGCGGCAGCGCGCACCTCGGCGTCGACCTGGGCCTCGAACTTGGCGAAGTTCTTCTGGAACATGCCGACCAGCGCGCGGGCGGTCTTGTCGAACTCGTCCTTGTCCTTCCAGGTGTTGACCGGGTTGAGGATCTCGGCGGGCACGCCGGGCAGCGCGGTCGGGACCGCGAAGCCGAAATACTTGTCGGTGCGGAATTCGACGTTGCGAAGCGAACCGTCGAGCGCGGCGGTGAGCAGCGCGCGCGTCACCTTGATCGGCA
The DNA here is from genome assembly GCF_018129985.1 of Bradyrhizobium sp. SZCCT0148. GTDB lineage: Bacteria > Pseudomonadota > Alphaproteobacteria > Rhizobiales > Xanthobacteraceae > Bradyrhizobium > Bradyrhizobium japonicum_H. The sequence goes on along the minus strand of NZ_JAFCKT010000003.1, from coordinate 180,700 downwards.
TGCGCGAGCCGACGCCGTACTTGCCGCCGGTCCAGCCGGTGTTGACCAGCCAGCAATCGACATTGTGCTGGGCGATGAGGTCACGCAGCATGTTGCCGTAAACCGAGGGATCGAGCGGCAGGAAGGGCGAGCCGAAGCAGGTGGAGAATTCCGGCTGCGGCTCGTTGCCGAGACCGCGCTCGGTGCCGGCGACCTTGGCGGTGTAGCCGGACAGGAAGTGGTACATCGCCTGCGCCGGCGAGAGTTTTGCAATCGGCGGCAGCACGCCGAAGGCGTCGGCGGCAAGCATCACCACGTTCTTCGGCTGCGGCGCGCGGCCGGTGCGCGAGGCGTTCGGGATGAAGTCGAGGGGATAGGCCGAACGGGTGTTCTCGGTCTTGGAGCCGTCGTCGAAATCCACAGCGCGGGTGTCTTCGTCGAGCACGCAGTTCTCGAGCACCGCGCCGAAGCGCGTCGATGCCGCGTAGATCTCCGGCTCGGCTTCCTGCGACAGCTTGATGCACTTGGCGTAGCAGCCGCCCTCGAAATTGAAGACGCCGTTCGGGCCCCAGCCATGCTCGTCGTCGCCAATCAGCGTGCGGTTGGGATCGGCCGACAACGTGGTCTTGCCGGTGCCCGACAGGCCGAAGAAGATCGCGGTGTCGCCCTTGGCGCCGACATTGGCCGAGCAATGCATCGGCATCACGCCGCGCTCGGGCAGATAATAGTTCAGCGTGGTGAAGACCGACTTCTTCATCTCGCCGGCGTAGTAGGAGCCGCCGATCAGGACGATCTTGCGCGCGAAGTCGATCGCGACGACGTTCTCCGACTTGCAGCCGTGACGCTTCGGATCGGCGCGGAAGCTTGGCATATCGATGATGGTGAGCTCCGGCACGAAGGTCGACAGCTCGATCGCCTCGGGGCGGATTAGAAGCGTGCGGATGAACAGCGAGTGCCAGGCGAGCTCGGTGAAGACGCGTGTCTTGATCCGGTAGGCCGGATCGGCGCCGCCGTAGAGATCCTGCGCGAACAGCTTCTTGCCTTCGGCGTGCTTGAGGAAATCCTGATAGAGCGTCTCGAACTGCTCTGCGGTGATGGATTGGTTGCCGGCCCACCACATCTTCTTGTCGGTGGTGGCGTCGCGCACCGTGAACTTGTCCTTCGGGCTGCGCCCGGTGAACTCGCCGGTGTCGGCGCAGAGCGCGCCGTCAGCGGACAGCACCGCCTCGCCCGCAGCGAGCGAGTATTGATAGAGCTGCGGCGCACCGAGGTTCCAGTGAACCTGCTTGAGATTTTTTAAGCCGAACTTGTCGGCGCCGAAGGCACCGTTGCGCACGCCCGTCTCTTGCACGAAAAATCCTCCTAGAACCCGCGACATTCAGCGCGACCAAGTTTGAGCGCCATCGCAGTCACCGTGATGAAAGGGCCATTCGGCCTCGGCTGAACGACCTAATAATCATGAACGCTGGCGTTGCCAAGCCGATCCCGCAGGATTTGGTTTATTCAAGGACCGCGCCAAACGTCGCGCATGTCAGCTTTGAGCATGTGCACCACAAAATCCCAGATGATCGCGCAACCAAACGTGCAATTCGACGTTAATCAGGGTTTTTGCGACGCACAATTCCGGCTGCCGGCTTATCGTACCTCGCCTTCGCCGATCAATGCGAAAGGTCCCCACATCGCGGGATAGGCATTACGGGGCGAGGAGGTGTCATCGACAAAGGTTAACATCGCGCGGCGCAAGGCTTCGGAACGGCCGATTTTCGGTTCTTTCTTGAGCAGCTCGAACGTCGATGTGGTGAGGCGGGTGGCGGCTTCCGAATCCACGGCCCAATGCGAGACCAGCAGCGCGCGGGCTCCTGCGTAGAAGAACGAGCGCGCCAATCCGGACAGCGCTTCGGCACCGGGCTTGTCGCCGGCGATGGTGTTGCAGGCCGACAGCACAACCCAATCGGCGTTGAGCTTGAGCTCGGCCACTTCGCTCGCGGTCAGAAGGCCGTCGTCGAGCTCCGACGGCTGATCTGGAATCGACAGCGCAAGCGACGGCTCGCCCAGTCCCTTGACGTCGCCGGCAACGAGACCATGGGTGGCAAAGTAGATGATGCCGTATTGAGCAAGCGCTGCACGCTTCAGCGTCGTTTCGCTGGCGTCGCGTCCGAGATGGATGTCGGCATCAGTAGCGCCGACGTCTCTTGCCACCGCAGTCAGCTCGTCGGCGGTGTCAGGCAGTTGCGGCAGCGCCTGCGCAAGCCGCGCGCGGTCGACGCCCGCGCCACGCCAGAAATCGGTATAGGCAATCGTCGCAATGCTGCGCGCCGCGACCTTGCCGCCTGCGGCGCGACGGTCGGCGGGTCCTTCGGTAGCGGGGTTGAAGACGGGATCGCCGAAGCCGGTCATCGGCTTCACGCCCTGATCCCTGCGGGCGAAGGCGCGGAGGGATTTCAGGCTGATCACCGAGGGCAGCACCGAGACGGCCTGACGCCGCAGCAGCCAGGCGGCGTCGCGATACCCTTCGAGCCGGTCCGGGATCGCAGCCTGCGGCTTCTCCGTCACCAGCAGATGAAACGGCAAGGCGGTCAGCGCCGCCGATGGCACGACCAAGAGATTGCGCTTGTCCTTTGTCAGTGCCTCGACCGGGCCGAGCAGCGCGGCATAGAGCTCGTTGGCAAGCGCGAGATCGAACAGCCCCGACTTGCCGGAGGCATCGCGCGCCTTGCCGACATCCAGCCCCCTGCGGAACGCCGACACCTTCCGCGCCATCGCGTCCGCGCCGAGCGGGATCTCCTTCCAGTCGGCGCCGTCGCGCGTGATCGCGATGACATAGCTCTGCTTGTCGACGACCGAATAGATCACCATCGCCTCATCGGCCGACAGCAGCGGCTGGATGTCCTTCACCGCCAGCGGCAGCGGATTGGAGAGCGAGGCGTAGTCGGGAAACTCGAGCGCGAGCATCTTCTGCAAGCCCGCGCGCTCGTTCGCGATCGTAGCGATCCGCGCGCGGCTGCGCTGCTCGGCTGCGACGTCGCGCTGCGCCGATTGCTTCGACACCGCGGTGATGATGGCCTTGTCGAGCGCCTCGGCCTCGGCCGCGAGATCTTGTTCGCGGCGCACCAGTTCGGCGAGCCGGTCGCTCCCGGCGGCCAATCGCACCGCAAGCTTGTTCACGGCAGAGGCCGCGGAGGATTGCGTGCCGCGCTGGATCGCACCGATCGCCTCGTCGAGCGCCTTGTCGTTCGACAGCAGCGTTTGCTGCCGCGCGGCGAACAGAACCGGCAGCACGGTACGCAGTTGTGCGCGATTGGCGGCAAGCGTTCTCTGCGCGAACGGCAAGGCCTCGGCGGTGCGGCCCGACACCTGAAGGAAGTATGCGAGATTGTTCGTCGAGGTCGCCACATCGGGGTGATCGGGTCCGAGCGCACGCTCGCGGATCGACAGCGCGCGGCGATAGAGCGGCTCGGCCTCGGCATAGCGCTGCTGGTGCTCGTAAAGCCCGGCGAGATTGTTGAGCGAGCGCGCCACGTCGGGATGATCCGCCCCCAGCACCTTTTCGCGGATCGCGAGCGAGCGCTTGATCGGCGCTTCGGCATCCGCATCGCGGTTGAGGTCGCGATCGACCTGGCCGATATTGTTGAGGACGGTGGCAACCGCGGGATGCTCGGGCCCGGCGGCCTTCTGGTAGATCGCAAGCGCGCGCTGAAACAGCGGCTCGGCCTCGGCAAAATGCTCCTGCTTCACGTAGAGCGTGGCGAGATTGTTCAGAGCACGGCCGACATCGGGATGCTCGCGCGACAGGCTCTTTTCGCTGACGGCCAGCGCGCGCTTGAACAGCGGCTCGGCTTCGGAGAAGCGGCTCTGCCGCTGATAGAGTGCTGCCAGATTGTTCAGGAGCGGCGCGATCTCGACACTGCCCTGACCGGTCCCCTTCTCCATCAAAGCAATGGCCCGCTTGTAGAGCGGCTCGGCCTGATCGTCGTGGCCCTGATCGGCGTGGATCTGCCCGAGATTGTTGAGTGCGGCGGCAAGATCGCGGCTGTTGGTGGTATTCTCGAGCGAGGTCACCATGGCCTGCGCCAGCGGCAGCGCCTCGGAATATTTGCCGGCGCTGCGGAGAGCATTGATGCGCGCGCTCTGCGCCGAGAGGTCGGCCTTCTGGGCAAGGCCCGGCGCGGCAAACGACGTGGTGATCGCGAGCGCCAGACCCGCAGCCAATGCCAAACGACGACGCGTCATGAACCCTTCTCGCTGCGAGCCTAACGACCTGACCGTCTTGGGTCGCAGCGATGGCTCGCGGCGTTCAATTCTTTACGTTCTGGTCCACCTTCGTGCGCGCTTCGCCAGCCAGGCGCACCAACATCTTGCGCAGCGACGTGCCGTCCGTCACCCGCTCCGGGAAGTCCAGCCGCAACGCGGTCTGGCCGTCCTGCAGGTCGAGGCCTTCCGGATCGCAGCCGGTGCAGCGCCAGTCACCCGCGGCAGCGCCAAGGAGCTTGGTCGCATAGAGGCCCATGGTGTCGCGATGATCGGCATTCATATGCGCGACAGCCCCTTCCTCCGCCGCCAGCAGATCCTCGGCGCCGGCGAGGTCGGTGAGGAACTGAGGGGGCTTAAGGTCGACGATCCGGCCGAAGCCGGCGACCAGATGGGTTCCCGTCGGGCGTATGCGGAAAAAGGAGAAATCCTTAAAGGAGACAAAGGCTTCCGCCGACGGATGCGCATTCAGATACCGCCACTGGAGCAGATCCTTGTCGGACTCCGCCTGCTCAGCCCGGCCGGACAGCATGATCCGGGCGCCTTCCAGCGGATCGCCCGCCGCGCGCTCGTCCAGCATCAACGAGACCCTGCTATCGGCCAGGATGTTCTTCGTATGTACGGCGAGGCCAGAGATCAGCAGGATGGGCGAGCCGTCGGGATGGCTGGCCAGATTGACCAGGGAACAATAGGGGTCGCCGCTGCCGACCATAAGGGTGGCCAAGGCCCCCTGCCGCGATCGCCGCAGCAGGGATTTGGCGAGCTTTGCGGGGTCGAAATCAGGGGTCGGTTGCATCGGCTTTCTCGGTTCAGGTGGTTGCAAGGGGGGGCTTTTTTCGGGTAAACGAGGGCTTGGTTATGGGTCGACATGCGGCGAATCTGCCGTGTTTCGTGGAACTTGGTCACACTTCAGCCCAGCTTGCATTGCTCGGTGACAAGGTTCGAACGCCAATTCGGCACCCATGTATGCGGCGCATCAGTGGATTGCTCGCCGTTTCAAGCCACGACCCAAACGGACAGCAGAAAGCAGAGGCTCATGCCCACAATCGCTTTGGTCGACGACGACCGCAACATTCTCACATCCGTCTCGATCGCGCTGGAAGCCGAAGGCTACCGCATCATGACCTACACCGACGGCGCCTCCGCGCTTGACGGTTTCCGCACCACCCAGCCCGATCTCGCCATCCTCGACATCAAGATGCCGCGCATGGACGGCATGGAGACGCTGCGCCGCCTCAGGCAGAAGTCCGACCTGCCGGTGATCTTCCTGACCTCCAAGGACGAAGAGATCGACGAGCTGTTCGGCCTCAAGATGGGCGCCGACGACTTCATCCGCAAACCGTTCTCGCAGCGCCTCCTGGTCGAGCGCGTCAAGGCGGTGTTGCGCCGCTCGGCGCCGAAGGATCCGACCGTCGCGCCCAAGGAGAACGACGCCAAGGCGCTCGATCGCGGCCTGCTCCGCATGGATCCGGAACGGCATACCTGCACGTGGAAGAACGAGCCGGTGACGCTGACCGTCACCGAATTCCTGATCCTGCAGGCGCTGGCGACCCGGCCCGGCGTGGTGAAGAGCCGCAATGCGCTGATGGACGCCGCCTATGACGATCAGGTCTATGTCGACGACCGCACCATCGACAGCCACATCAAGCGGCTGCGCAAGAAGTTCAAGGTGGTCGACAACGAGTTCGAGATGATCGAGACGCTCTACGGCGTCGGCTACCGCTTCAAGGAAGCCTGAGGCGCGAGGCGCCTGCACGAAGACTGAGAGCATTGCCGGTTCTGATTCCATCACGACCGGGATGGCTCTAGGATGCGGGGACCCTTTCATACGAGCTGTCCTAACGCGGGCGTAAGCATTGCTGGACCGAACGCAGCCTGATGAGAACCAGAGCGCCGGGGATATCGCATCCGACGGCGTTTCCGAGCACGTCGTCGAGGACAAGCCGCAGAGGGGCTTCCGCCCGCTGAACTGGCTCAAGCGCGCCGGGCAATTCTTCTTCGCGCTGTCCTTCTCCAGCCTGACCCGCCGCATCGTCTCGCTCAACCTCGCCGGCCTCGTCGCGCTGGTGGCGAGCATCCTGTACCTGTCGCAATTCCGCGCCGGCCTGATCGACGCGCGGGCGCAGAGCCTGCTGGTGCAGGCCGAGATCATCGCCGGTGCAATCGCGGCCTCCGCCACGGTGCAGACCAACGCCATCACCATCGATCCCGACCGGCTGCTCGACCTCAAGCCGGGCGAGACCTATGGCGGCCCGGACGAATATTCGCCGCTGGACTTCCCGATCAACCCTGAGCGCGTGGCGCCGGTGCTGCGCACGCTGATCTCGCCGACCAAGACGCGCGCCCGCATCTACGATCCGAACGGCAGCCTGCTGCTCGACAGCCGCAACCTCGAAAACGTGCTGCGCCTCGACCTGCCGCCGCCGGCCGAGAAGCCCGGCTTCGTCGAGCGCGGCATGGTCGCGGTGCGCACCTGGCTGAATCGCGGCGACCTGCCGCTCTATCGCGAACTCGGCCCCGAGAACGGCAACGGCTATGCCGAGGTGGGCGATGCGCTCCAGGGCCAGAAGCGCTCGATGGTGCGGGTCAATGCCCGCGGCGAGGTGATCGTCTCGGTCGCGGTCCCCGTGCTGCGCTCACGCGCGATCCACGGCGCGTTGATGCTGTCGACGCAAGGCGACGACATCGACCAGATGGTCACGGCCGAACGCCTCGCCATCCTGAAGGTCGGCGGTGTTGCCGCTGCGGTCATGATCATGCTGTCGCTGCTGCTCGCCAGCACGATCGCCGGGCCGGTGCGCCGGCTCGCCGACAGCGCCGAGAGCGTCCGCCGCCGCATCAAGGCCCGCATCGAGATTCCCGACTTCACCCGCCGCCGCGACGAGATCGGCCATCTCTCCGGCGCGCTGCGCGACATGACCAGCGCGCTCTACAGCCGGATCGAAGCCATCGAGATGTTCGCCGCCGACGTTGCGCACGAACTGAAGAATCCGCTGACCTCGCTGCGCTCCGCGGTCGAGACGCTGCCGCTGGCACGCAACGAGAACAGCCGCGCGCGCCTGCTCGAGGTGATCGAGCACGACGTCAAGCGGCTGGACCGGCTGATTTCGGACATCTCCGACGCCAGCCGCCTCGACGCCGAATTGCAGCGCCAGGATGCCGTCCCGGTCGATTTGCGCCGCCTGCTGACGACGCTGGTGTCCGTCGCCAACGAGACCAAGCTCGGCCATGACGTCGCGGTCGAGACCCGCTTCGAGGGCCGCAGCCCGACCGACGCCTTCGCCGTGACCGGCCACGATTCACGGCTCGGGCAGGTGGTCTCCAACCTGCTCTCCAACGCGCAGTCGTTCTCGGAAGCCGGCAGCAAGGTGCGCCTCACCTGCCGCCGCGCGCGCGGGGAGATCGAGATCGTGGTCGACGACGACGGCCCCGGCATTCGCGACGACGCGCTGGAGCGCATCTTCGAGCGCTTCTACACCGATCGTCCGCATCAGGGGTTTGGCCAGAACTCCGGCCTCGGCCTGTCGATCTCCAAGCAGATCGTGGACGCCCACGGCGGGCGCATCTGGGCCGAGAACCGCGCAGGCCCGCCGGATGACGAGGGCGTGCCGACGGTCGCGGGCGCGCGCTTCGTGGTGCGGCTTCCGGCGCTATGAGCCAGGGCAGCCTGAACGAAAGCGGGCCCAGCGTTCACGCCTCCGCGGTCAGGGTTGGCCGACTGGCGGTGCTGATCCGCGGTCCCTCCGGCTCCGGCAAGTCGCGCCTTGCCTTTGATTTGATCATGGCGGGACGCTCCGGCGTGATCGAGCCGGCCGTCCTGGTCGGGGACGACCGTGTCCATCTGGCGACAGTCGGCGATGAAATTGAGGTCCGCCCCGCGCCGGTACTGGCCGGCCTGATCGAGATCCGGGGACTCGGAATTCGCCGCTGCGACTTTGTGGAGCATGCGACCGTCGGTCTCGTGGTCGACCTGGATGCCGCCGACGCCGAGCGCCTGCCGACGGCCGAATCGCTGAAAATCAGCATTTTCGGTGTCGAATTACCGCGAATCCCGGTTGGCCGCGACCATTCGCCCCTCCCGCTGGTTGTCGCGGCCTTGACCACTACCAAGAGTTCATCTTCCGTTAACTCTTCCGGCGATTGTTTGAAGGGAAATGGTAACCATATGAACCCCAGTATCGCGACCGAATAGACCGGCGAAGCTCCCCTCATCCATCCGTCTAGATTCAGGGAGATACGCAACATCCCCTCTTGCGCGGGGGCTCTGGATGGTCAAAGTGGCGCGTTCGTGCGGTGCACCAAAAGCGCCCGCGAGGAGTTTTCCGATGATTGGTCTAGTACTTGTGACCCACGGGCGCCTTGCCGACGAATTCAAGGCAGCGCTTGAACATGTCATGGGCCCACAAAAGCAAATCGAAGCGATTACGATCGGTGCCGAAGACGATTCCGATCTTTGCCGAAGCGACATCATCGAGGCGGTTAACCGCGTCGATTCCGGCGACGGCGTTGCGATCCTCACCGACATGTTCGGCGGCACGCCGTCGAACCTCGCAATATCTTGCATGAGCCGGCCCAAGGTCGAGGTGCTCGCGGGCATCAACCTGCCCATGCTGGTAAAGCTTGCCAAGGTGCGCGAGGAGCGTCCGCTGCCCGACGCAATCGCGATGGCCCAGGAAGCGGGCCGCAAATACGTCACCATCGCCAGCCGCGTGCTCGCCGGCAAATGAGCGACGAGGCGCCACAAGCCGGGACAGGCGTGCCCGCGGGCGCGATCTCCAAGGACCTCCTGATCATCAACAAGCGCGGCCTGCATGCGCGGGCCTCCGCGAAATTCGTCCAGGCGGTCGAGCGCTTCGATGCGCAGGTCTGGGTGACGCGCGGCGGCGAGACCGTCGGCGGCACCTCGATCATGGGCCTGATGATGCTCGCGGCAGGACCGGGCACCACGATCACCGTCGCCGCCGCCGGCAACGACGCGGCAGCCGCGCTCGCGGCCATTACCGAGCTCGTTGAAAGCAAGTTCAACGAGGAAGGGATTTAGGGCCCTCGCCAAGCGCTCCGTGCCGGGCAAGGCAAAGCGTGCGTGTCTCACGATTGCCGAAAGATGGTGGGCACGGCCTCCGCGCCTTTGTCCCCTGCGAGACCTTCGCTATTTTCCCGGCGGCGCGATGAAGACGTTCCAGCTCATCGCCGGGCCGGGCTTGCCGTGGGTGAAGCGGCGCGTCGTCATCACGATGCGCTCGGCGTTCGGAGCGACCTCAGAAACCCACTTCTCGAACCTGGGCAGCCGGTCGTCGGTCGCATCGAACACGCCGATGAAGCCGTATCTTTTGGCGTCGTCGAGCGAGGTCAGCCCGGACCCCCAGGCCTCGTTCGGCGTGAACGCGGCCGGATGATCCGGGCTGTAGAACACCATCGGCTGGATCGTCTCCATCGTTCCCGCAACGACCGCCCAGCGCGAGGCGAAGCGCGCGTGCCAGACCTGGGTCAGCTCGCGTGCGAGCTCGGAGCGGGCGCCATAGGTCGCCGTGTTGCCGGCATTGGCCGTCATCTCGCGCGCGGCGATCCAGGGCGAGGCGGCGAGCGTGGCAACGCTGAGCACGAGCCAGATCGCCGCGATGTTGAACAGCGCCGTTCCCTGCACCCGCAGCGCCGGAATCGCGACCAGCGCGAGCGGCACCAGGAAGAACAGCGAGATGCCCCAATCGGTCTTCAGGTAGACGCCGAAGGCCAGCGCGCCGAGCGGAGGGCCGAACGCGACGATGATCTGGATCATCCACACGTTCAGCGCCTGCGAGACGTTGACGCCCGAATTGGCGCCGCGCGCCCAGGCGCGCGTGACGATGCGCAAGGGCGCGCGCAGCAGCAAGGTGAACCACGGCGGCACCAGCGCCATCGCCAGCGCGGCGAGCGCGACCGGCAATGCCAGCAGTCCTAGATTGTGCAGCATGTAGCCGGTGACGAGCTGATGCACCTGGCGGGTGTCTGCGAGGCTGTAGGTGTCGCCGGCATAGGTCAGCGGCACGAAATGCGCATCCGCCAGCCAGACCACGTGCGGGATCATCGCCACGACCATCGTTGCAATCGCAACCCAAGGCGCCGGCGAAGCCAGGAATCTCATCCGCTCCGGATGGAGCAGCGCGGCAAGCCCGATGGCGCCGATCATGGTCAGCACCCAGTATTTCGTCATCAGCGCCAGCGCGCCGGCCAACCCGAGCAGGAGGCCGGACTGCCAGCTGCGCTTCTCGAACGCGTTGAGATAAGCGAGCACCAGCAGCGGCAGCGTGACCAGCTGGAGCAGATCCGGGTTGTACTTGAAGCCCTTGAAATTGAAGATCGGGTAGAGCGCGACCATCACCACGACCAGGAAGGCGCGCCGCGCATCCACCACGCGCATCGCGATGAGCCAGCAGATCACCATGCCGGCACCGACCGTCGCCATCGCCAGCGCATAGGTGGCCCAGTCCGCGGCCGGAAACGCCATGAACCAGAGCCCGGCGACCCAGCCCGACAGCGGCGGATGCTTGCCGTAGCCCCAGAGGAATTTCTGGCCCCAGCCATAGGCTTCCGCGACGTCCATGTGAACGTCCTGCGCCGCCTTCAGATTGATCAGGATGAAGGTCCAGAGCACTGCGTGCAGGATGGCAAGCTGGATCACCAGCCACAATCTCGCCTCGGGGCGGACCGCGCAGGCAACCAGCCAGGCCCGGAAACGGCCAAAGCTCAGGCGGGCCTTCGTGCGCGTTCTGGCGGTCGGTAAAGCAGTGGTCGACATGGGCCCTTGCCTAGCGCGTTTTGGGCACGCGTGGAATCAGCTTGGCGTGAAGAAAGACCCTGAAATTACAGCAATATGGTTGCCGCACGGGGATGTGAGTGGTATCCCGCGCCCATGACGACCGTCCCCATTTCCAACATCCGCAATTTCTCCATCGTCGCCCATATCGACCATGGCAAATCGACGCTGGCCGACCGCCTGATCCAGATGACCGGCGGCCTCTCCGACCGCGAGATGGCGGGCAAGGAGCAGGTGCTCGATTCCATGGACATCGAGCGCGAGCGCGGCATCACCATCAAGGCGCAGACGGTGCGCCTCGCCTACAAGGCCAAGGACGGCAAGGATTACATCTTCAACCTGATGGACACGCCCGGCCATGTCGACTTCGCCTACGAAGTCTCGCGGTCGCTGGCGGCGTGTGAAGGTTCCCTGCTGGTGGTCGATGCCAGCCAGGGCGTCGAGGCGCAGACGCTCGCCAACGTCTACCAGGCGCTCGACAACAATCACGAGATCGTACCGGTCCTGAACAAGGTCGACCTGCCCGCGGCCGAGCCCGAGAAGGTCAAGCAGCAGATCGAGGACGTCATCGGCATCGATGCTTCCGACGCGGTGATGATCTCGGCCAAGACCGGCCTCGGCGTCCCCGACGTGCTGGAAGCCATCGTCACCCGTTTGCCGCCGCCGAAGGGCGACCGCGACGCGACGCTGAAGGCGCTGCTGGTCGACAGCTGGTACGACGTCTATCTCGGCGTGGTCGTTCTGATCCGCGTCGTCGACGGCGTCATGAAGAAGGGCAGCCGCGTCCGCATGATGGGCACGGGTGCGGCCTACGACATCGAGCGCGTCGGCTTCTTCACGCCGAAGATGACACAGGTCGACGAGCTCGGCCCCGGCGAGATCGGCTTCATCACCGCCGCGATCAAGGAAGTCGCCGACACCCGCGTCGGCGACACCATCACCGACGACCGGAAGCCCGTCACCGAGATGCTGCCGGGCTTCAAGCCGGCGATCCCCGTGGTGTTCTGCGGCCTGTTTCCGGTCGATGCCGACGACTTCGAGACGCTGCGGGCCGCGATGGGGAAGCTGCGCCTGAACGACGCCAGCTTCTCGTTCGAGATGGAGACCTCCGCCGCGCTCGGCTTCGGCTTCCGCTGCGGCTTCCTCGGCCTGCTGCATCTGGAGATCATCCAGGAGCGGCTGTCGCGCGAGTTCGATCTCAATCTGATCGCGACCGCGCCGAGCGTCATCTACAAGATGAAGCTCAACGACGGCACCGAGATCGAGATCCACAATCCGATCGACATGCCCGACGTGGTCAAGATCGCCGAAATCCAGGAGCCCTGGATCGAGGCGACGATCCTCACCCCCGACGAATATCTCGGCAGCGTGCTGAAGCTGTGCCAGGACCGCCGCGGTTCGCAGAAGGAGCTGACCTATGTCGGCTCGCGCGCGATGGTGAAATACGACCTGCCGCTCAACGAAGTGGTGTTCGACTTCTACGACCGCCTCAAATCGGTCTCCAAGGGCTACGCCTCGTTCGACTATCATCTCACCGACTACAAGCCGGCCGATCTCGTCAAGATGCAGATCCTCGTCAACAACGAGCCGGTCGACGCGCTCTCGATGCTGGTCCACCGCACCCGTGCGGAGGGGCGCGGCCGCGCCATGGTCGAGAAGATGAAGGATTTGATCCCGCCACACATGTTCCAGATCCCGATCCAGGCGGCGATCGGCGGCAAGGTGATCGCCCGCGAAACCGTCCGCGCGCTGCGCAAGGACGTCACCGCAAAATGCTACGGCGGCGACATCACGCGTAAACGAAAACTTCTGGAGAAGCAGAAGGAAGGCAAGAAGAAGATGCGGCAGTTCGGCAAGGTCGACATCCCGCAGGAAGCCTTCATTGCCGCGCTGAAGGTGGATAGCTGACAGCAAGGTCCTTTGATCGATCGCCAGTCACCCTCATGCCCGGGCACCTCCCGGGCATTTTCTTTTTGCGGCTTGTCGGAGACGTGGATGCCGGGTCAGGCCCGGCCATGCCGATGGAGCTGGATGGGTCCTGTCCGACCTGCTAGCCACGGCCGAAGCAAAAATTGCGAAAACAACCCCATGCACAGTAGCCGACCCCTTGGCGGCATTGGGCTTTTTTGGTCATGCGAAGCCGGTTTGCTTTGTCGGGCAAAACAGGGGGATGATGACATCGTCGCTGCGTCTTTGATGCAGGCCGCGTCGGGCTAGGCTCGCTGAGATCACGCGCTCTGTTTCGCCTCGACGTATCGCTTGAAATTGTCGAGGATCGCCTGCCAGCCAGCCTGCTGCTGCTCGACCGAATGCGTCGTCTCGCCATCGAACACGACGCGGACCACGACACTGTTCGGGCCGGGCACGAACTCGACCTCGGCCTTGCGGTCGCCGAGCATATATTCAATCCGCTTATGCGCGACGACCTTCGTGTAGGTGCCGGCGAAGTCGAAACCCATGCTGCCGTCCTTGGCTTCCATCCGGGATGAGAAGGCACCGCCTTCCCGCAGATCAACCGTCGCCCTGGTCGTATGCCAATCGTCAGACGCGGCATTCCACTTCACGATGTCGGCGGGCGTCGTGTAGGCCTGCCAGACCTGATCGATCGGGGCTGCGACGCTGGTTTCGACGGTGATCCTCATGGGCAGTGCTCCAGTTTAATATGGCGATCGAGGCGACGGTCGGGGCCGTCCTTGCCCCGGCCGAACGTGTCCACCCAAGGACGATCGAAACCCGCCGGTGCCGACATGGTCCGTCGAATTTCCGGGCTTGGGGTGCCGTCAGATCATTTCCCGAGTTGTTGAAGCACGGCGGACCACAACGCGAGCGGTTCCCTGAGGCTTCCCGGCTCGGACGGCTTTTGGCGAACCGCGGTGTGCACCATGACGAGCCTGGAGGCGGGATCGACCAGGATGACCTGACCGCGGATGCCGAGCAGGGCAAATCTGCGCTGCTCACCCGGAAGGAGCCACACCTGATAGCCGTAGCCGAAATAAGGCGTGGCCACGCGCGGCGCGAGATGATCATCACCCGGTCTGACGGTCGTGGCATCGAGCAGCCATTGCCGTGGGATCAATTGACGACCTTCCCAGGCGCCGTCGTTTGCAAGCAGCCGCCCGAGGCGCGCATAGTCGCGCAAGGTGGCGTTGAAGCAGCAGAATGCAATTTCCTGCCCGCTGCCGTCGATCGCCCACGACGCATCCGCCTCGGTGCCGATGGCGCTCCAGATGCGATCGTGGAGATAGTCAGCCAGCGGCGTGCCGGTCGCCGCGCGCAGCACCAGGCCGAGGATCTCGGTCTCCACGCTGGCGTAGTGCCATTTGGTGCCCGGCGGCGTCGACCGCGTGTTGAATTGCGCGACGACGGATGCGGGGTCTTTCGGCTCACCGACGAACAGCGCGCGCCCGAGCCGGGCTATGTCGTCCTTGCCGTCATAGACTTCAGAGAATTCCACGCCGGACGACATGTTCAACAAGGCGCGGATGGACGTGCTGCCATATTCCGTTCCTGCGAGCCCAGACACGTAGGTGGAGACGGAATCGTCGATCGAGTTGATCCGCCCCTCGGAGACCGCGATTCCCACCAGCATGGCCACAAGCGTCTTGGCCATGGACTGCGACAGGAAGCGGTCGCGGTCGGTCCGGGCATATTGATAATGCTCGTAGAGGATCGTGTCGTCCCTGGCGATCAGCAATCCCGTCACCGGGTTGCGCTTGAGGTAGTCCGCGATGCTCAGCCGCTGGTTATCGAAACTGTAGGCGATCGTCGGCTCCGGCGCGCGCTTGAACGACCAGGGCGTCGCGGCGCGACCGACCCGGCGCGACGGATAGATGTCGCCGAAATGGCTGTAGGCCCCGACCAGCTTGTCGAGCTCGTTGCTGGTTCCCCGCGCGCCGGCCGGATAGCCGGATGCCTTGCCGTAGAGTTCGGCATCGGGACCGCCATTCGAAAACACCGGTCCCGGCTCGTCGGGAGCGCTTCGGTTGTCCTGTGCGCTTGCGAGCGGCACCGCGAGCGCGGCGGCGAAAATGACAGGCATGAAAAACCTGCAGCAAGCACGCAGCTTGCAGAGCGCTTCCAGTGTCATTGGACTTGCTTCCTCACGCGTTGCTGTGCGTGTGAGCTTCAAGAGAACAACGTCGCAAAGACATGCTAGCATCGGAGCCAGACGGTGTCAGCATTCCGCCCGTCCCGCCTTGCCCTCCGCCGTCGGATGCGCCACCATCCATCTCGCGCACCACCAACAAAACCAACAGCGCCGGGGAAACGCATGAGCAAGCCGTCACGCTTCGACTATGGCTGGGTCGTGGTCGCCGCGGGCGCGCTGATGACCTGTGTCGGGTTCGGCACGATGCTGTCGCTGGCGGTGTTCTTGCAGCCGATCTCGGAGGCGATGGGGTGGTCACGCGCAGGCGTCTCGGCGGCAGCAACCCTGGACTTCCTCTGCATGGGCGTAGCCGCGTTCCTGTGGGGCGCGCTGTCGGATCGGTTCGGCACGCGCATGGTGGTGCTCGCGGGAAGCGTTCTGCTGGGGCTCGGTCTTGTCACGGCGAGCCAGGCGGCCAGCCTGTGGCAATTCCAGCTTTGCTTCGGCGTGCTGATCGGCATTGCGGCCGGCAGCTTCTACGCGCCGATGATGGCGCTCGCCAGCGCCTGGATCGAAAGGAACCGGAGCCTTGCGGTGGCACTGGTCTCCGCCGGCATGGGCGTGGCGCCGGTGACGATCGCGCCGACCGCGAGCTGGCTGATCACCGCCTATGACTGGCGTACCGCGATGCTGGTGATCGGCTGTGCTGCATGGGCGCTGCTGATCCCGGCCTGCTTCCTGGTGCGACCGGCACCGGCCGCGACGGCCCCGACAAGCGGCGACGCGGCACCGCAGATCGAGCTGACCGCGGCGCAGGCGCTGCGCACACCGCAATTCATCGCGCTCGCTGCGGCGCATTTCGCCTGCTGCGCCGCGCATTCCGGCCCGATCTTCCACATGGTGTCCTATGCGATGGTGTGCGGCATCGCCCCGCTCACGGCGGTGACGGTCTACAGCGTCGCCGGCGTCTCAGGCCTCGGCGGCCGCCTGTTGCTGGGTGCGGCGGCCGACCGCATCGGTGCAAAGCCGGTGCTGGTCGGCGGACTGTTCGTGCAGGCGATGTGCATCGCGACTTATCTCGCCGTGGCGCAGCTCGGCGAGTTCTACGCGTTGTCGGTGGTGTTCGGCCTCGCCTATGGCGGGGTGATGCCGCTCTATGCGGTGCTGGTCCGCGAGTTCTTCGGCGCGCGCATCATGGGCACCGTCTTCGGCGCGGTATCGGCGTTCGCCAGCCTCGGCATGGCGCTTGGCCCCTGGGCTGGCGGGCTCGTGTTCGACAATTTCCAGCGCTACACATGGCTGCATGCCGGCTCGTTCGCGATCGGGCTCGCCGCGGTCGCGGTCGCTCTGAGCTTCCCGACGAAACGCGGGCCGTCGCTCGACCTTGGCCGCGCCGCGGCCTGACGAGGAGAGCGAATCAATTCACCGCTCGCAGCGCGGCCGTGAAGGCGGCGAGATCGGTTCGCGCCGTCTCGTCCGGAGCCCATCTGGGAAGGTCGGCAAGCTGCTCGAGCACGCGGGCCCGGTCCTGCGGCAGCAGGAAGCTCGCCCAGACCTCGCGCGTGTCGCGAATGGCGGCGGCGACCAGGCGGGCGTTGGCGGATTTGCCCGCGCCCTGGATCGCCGCGCAGACGGTGGTCAGGATGAATTCGGCGGAGCTGCGGCGGAAGCCGGTAAATCCCTCCTCGCGGATGCGGGTGCGCTGCTCCGGCGCGAGGCTCGCCATGAACAACTGGCCCGCAACCGCCTCGCGCGCCATGCCGCGGATGGCAAAGTTCATCGCCGCCGCGTACTGGTCGCCATAGTCCGTCATGTTGCGCTGAAGCGCGGCGAGATCGGGCTGCGGCCCCGGCTTCGAACCATAGAGCACGAACAGTTTCGAGGTCGCGTTGGCCGCGTCCATCCAGTCCATCAGCCAGCTCATGTCGCTCGCCTGCGCCGGCGGCAGCGCCTGCAGGGCCTCGACATCGAAGACGCGGCCGAGCAGTGCGGCGGTCTCCGGCCGGGTCAGGTCGGGTCGTCCCCCTTTTCTCGCCACGGCATCGACATAGGCGCGGAACATCCGCGCGGCCTCGCCCGCGGCGGCCGCATCACGGGCGCCGTCCTGCGCCAACGCCGGCGAAGCGAGCGCGAGCAGGACGATGAGGATTCGGACGATCGGCATGGGCAACCTCATCCGGCGCGATACGCGGTGCCGTTGGCGGCGGCTGAGGTTGTTGGTCGCGCGCCGCGCCGCCGAGGTTCACGGGCGGGCCTTCGCGCGCGGCGCACGGGGGATGTTGCCCGCACCTTGAACCATCCCGTCAAATGGACCACCATCATCGCCTCACTGCCCACGACAGAAAAAGGCGAGGACAGTCGAATGTCGGAGCTTCCCGGATCTGGTCTCGTCGAACGTGCCCGCGCCATCGCGCCGCTGATCGCGCGCGAAGCGGACGAGATCGAGCGGACGCGGCGGCTGACGCCTTCCGTCGTCGCGGCGCTGACCGAGAACGGGCTGTATCGTGCGTTGCTGCCGCAGAGCCTCGGCGGTGCGGAAGCCGCGCCTGAAGCCTTCATGCAGATGCTGGAGGCAATCGCCAAGGCCGACGCGTCCACCGCCTGGTGTCTCGGCCAGTGCAGTGTCTGCGCGATGATCGCGGCCTCGCTCGATCGCGATACTGCGCAGGAGATCTTCAACACGGCGCCCGGGATCCTGGCGTGGGGCGCGATCGCGCATGAGGCGCGCGCCGTCGAGGGCGGCTATCGCGTCACGGCGCGCTGGGATTTCGCCTCGGGCTCGCGGCAGGCGAACTGGCTGGGCGCCCATGTGCGCATCCTCGGGACCGACGGCACGCCGCGCGTGAATGCCGACGGCTCGCCTGAAGTGCGCACGATTCTGTTTCCCGCCTCCAGCGCGACATTGCACGACGTCTGGCAGGCGATCGGACTTGCCGGCACCGGCACCGATTCCTACGAGGTGAACGACCTCTTCATCCCGAGCGCTTCACCGCGTTCCGCGACATGCCGTCCGGGTTGCGCGAGCCAGGTCCGCTCTACAGGATCGGCACCGGCGCGGCCTTCAGCCTCGGCTTTGCCGCGGTGTCGCTCGGCGTCGCGCGCGCCACGCTGGATGCGGCCATCGCGCTGGCGCGCGGAAAACATCCCTCGCTGACGGCGAGTGCGATGCGCGACAACGGCGCGGTGCAGGGGCTGATCGGCCGCACCGAGGGCGATCTGCGCGCCGCGCGCGCCTATCTCTTTACGACCGCAACGGCGATGTGGCGCGATTTGTCCGCAACGGGCGAGTTCAGCACCGCGCACCGCAGCGCGGTGCGGCTGGCCGCGACCTGGACCATCCATCAATCGGCGAAGGTGGTCGACACCGCCTATCACATGGCCGGCGCGACCGCGGTGTTCCGCAGCAACCCGTTCGAACGCCGGTTTCGCGACATGCACGCGATCGCCCAGCAGATCCAGGCGCGCGACACGCATTATGAGGAAGTGGGGAAGGCGATCCTTGCCGAAACCCTCTAGTCGCCGGCGCAACGTCCCTGCCCGCGACGCGCAACAGGCCTTCCATGCGCCCGCTGCATCGAGTCATGCAAAAGGATGGGGGCGACTCCG
Source organism: Bradyrhizobium sp. SZCCT0148 (assembly GCF_018129985.1). Lineage (GTDB taxonomy): Bacteria > Pseudomonadota > Alphaproteobacteria > Rhizobiales > Xanthobacteraceae > Bradyrhizobium > Bradyrhizobium japonicum_H. The sequence goes on along the minus strand of NZ_JAFCKT010000003.1, from coordinate 161,987 downwards.
TTGAAACACGGAGGCCATCCCGTCCTTGTTGTTAAGCAATTTCTGGGACCTTTCCACCAAAGCAAGATTTGGAAATGCCTGGGATTTTTTGATGTTCAAGATCAAGTCGATTGCCGCCCGCCTGATTCTCGCGATCGCCCTCACCGTGGCCGTGGCATGCGCCATCGTCTCAGGCTTCTCGATCAGCCAGCAACGGGCGCTGACCCGGATGGCGCTCGATCAGCAGCTCAAGCTGCAATATGAGAGCGTGATCGCGGCGATCGACTATGAGGGACGCTCGGCACTGGCTGTCTCCGCCGTGATCGCGGCGCTGCCGCCGGTCGGGGACGCCATCGCCAAGGGCGACCGCGACAGCCTGGCCGCGCTGCTCGGCGAGGCCAACAAATCGCTGAAGGCACAGGGTATCCCGCTCATCACCTTCCAGGTTCCGCCCGCGGTGGCGTTCTACCGCGTGCACGCTCCCAAAGTGTTCGGCGATGACGTCTCGGCGCGCCGCGAAACCGTCGTCGAGGCGATGAAGGGTGGCCGGCCGATCGTCGGCGTCGAGCCGGGCCGCGAGGCGCTTGGTATCTTCGGCATGACACCGATCATGCGCGACGGCAAAAGCATCGCCAACGTCGATATCGGCGTCGCCTTCGGCAAGGAGTTCGTCGACCGTGCCAAGAAGCGCTTCGGCATCGACCTTGCGGTCTACTCGCTCGACGGCAAGAACCTGAACAAGTTGTCTTCGACGTTCGGCAGCACGGTCGTCACCACGATGGACCAGTTGAAGAGCGCGATCGACGGGTCGGCGGTCCGGCACGAGGCCGAGCTCGACGGTCATCCGGTCGAGGTCTATGCCGGGCCGATCAAGAACTATGCAGGAGCGCCGGTCGGCGTGATCGAGATCATCAAGGACACGACCGAGTACGAGGCCGCGTTCGCCACGGCCGAGCGCAATTTGATCCTCGGCACGGTTGCCATCCTCGCCGTCGCGATCGTGCTGGCGCTGCTGCTCGGGCGCGGCCTGTCGCGGCCGCTCACCGCGATCACCGCGGTGATGAACCGGCTGTCGAGCGGCGATACCAGCGTCACGATTCCCGGCAGCGAGCGCCCGGACGAACTCGGCACCATGGCCAAGGCGGTGGACGTGTTCCGCCGCAACATGCTCGAAGCCGTCACCATGCGCGAGGCGCAGGAGGCCGACAAGGCCAAGGCAGAGATCGAGAAGCAGGCCCTGCAGCGTCAGATGGCCGACCGCTTCGAGGCCGACGTCAAGGGCGTGGTGGCCGCCGTGGCCAGGGCGACCGAGGGCATGCAGAGCGTCGCCGGCGACATCACCAGCAGCGTCAACGGCACCTCGCAGCGGGCCTCCGCCGCAGCGACGGCCTCCGAAGAGGCCTCGACCAGCGTGAACGCGGTCGCGGCGGCGACCGAGGAGCTGGCCTCGTCGGTCAGCGAGATCGGCCGCCAGGTCACCCATTCGAGCAAGGTCGCGAGCGACGCCGTGGGCAAGGCCGCGGAGACGACCGAGATGGTCACGAGCCTTGCCACCGCCGCCGAGCGCATCGGCGACGTGCTGCGTCTGATCAGCGAGATCGCGAGCCAGACCAATCTTCTTGCGCTCAACGCCACGATCGAGGCGGCGCGCGCGGGCGAAGCCGGCCGTGGCTTTGCCGTGGTCGCCTCCGAAGTGAAGGAGCTGGCGAGCCAGACCGCGAAGGCGACCGACGAGATCGCGAGCCAGGTCACCGCGATCCAGGCCGCCACAGGCAATTGCGTTACGGCGATTTCCGGGATTAGCGACACCATCCGCGAGATCAGCGGTATCGCCACCACGATCGCCGCCGCGGTCGAGGAGCAGGGCTCCGCGACGCGCGAGATCGCGCGCAGCGTGCAGCAGGCCTCGGCCGGCACCACGGACGTCTCGGCCAATGTCGCCGGCGCCAGCCAGGCCGCGGATCAATCGCGGGCGCTGGCAGGCAACGTGATGGCGGCCTCCGGCGAACTCGGGCAGCACGCCTCGGCGCTGATGCGAAGCGTGGACACGTTCCTGGCGGGGCTGCGGGCGGCGTAAGGCTTCGGGCTTGACTGCAGCCACGACGGTGCTGCGCTGCCTCGCCCGTTCTCACGGGGCTGGGAGAGGCAGGAAGCTCACGCCACCAGCGCGGCGTCTTCGTCGCCGTCGATGCCGCGCTGTGCGGCGAGCAGGCTGATGATCTCGGCGTTGGGCCGGGCCTTGCTGAACAGGAAGCCCTGGCCTTCGTCGCAGCCCTCGGTGCGCAGGCAGCTGAGCTCGGCTTCGGTCTCGACGCCTTCGGCGGTGATGGTGACGCCCAAGCCTTTACCGAGGCTGACGATAGAGCGGATGATCGCCTGCGCCTCGCGGTTGGCGCCGAGATCGCGCACAAAGGACTGGTCGATCTTGATCTTGTCGAAGGGAAAACTGCGCAAATAGCTGAGGCTGGAATAGCCGGTGCCGAAATCGTCCATCGAGATGCGCACCCCGAGTGCGCGCAAGGCATGCAGCGTCGCCAGCACCTGCGCGCTCTTCTCCAGCAGCAGCGTCTCGGTGATCTCGAGCTCAAGCCGCCGCGGCGGCAGGCCGGAATGTCTCAAGGCGTCCGTCACGATCGACAGCAGATTGCCACTGCGAAACTGCAGCGGCGACAGATTGACGGCAACGCGGACGTCGTCAGGCCAGCTTGCGGCATCGAGGCACGCCCGGCGCAGCATCAACCCGCCGAGCGGATTGATCAGGCCGGTGTCCTCGGCGACCGGAATGAACTCGGCCGGCGAGATCATGCCGCGCTCGGCATGGGGCCAGCGCACCAGCGCCTCGAAGCCGGTGATGCGGCCGCTCTGGAGGTCGACCAGCGGTTGGTAATAGGGACGCAGCACGTCGTTCTGGATCGCGTCGCGCAGCTCGACCTCGATCTTGCGCCGGCTCTGCGCCCGGGCGTCGAGCGCGGCCTCGAAGAAAGCGAAGCTGCCGCGCGCGTCCAGCTTGGCGCGCGACAGCGCCATGTCGGCGCTCTTGAGCAGCTTTTCGGAATCATCGCCGTCGCCCGGCGCCATCGCGATGCCGATCGAGGCGCCGATCACCACGGAATGGCCGTCGAGCAGATAGGGATCGGCGATCGCCGCAAGCAGACGTTTGGCCAGCATCACCGCGTCCTCGGGACGCGCCAGGCCGCTCTGCACGATGGCGAACTCGTCGGAGTTGAGCCGCGCCAACGCGTCTTCCTCGCGCAAGGTCGAGCGCAGCCGCTTGGCAACGCCGCGCAGCAGCTTGTCGCCGACCGCATGCCCGAGCGTGTCGTTGACCGACTTGAAACTGTCGAGCCCCAGCATCAGAAGCGCGACCTTGTCGGAGCTGCGCCGCGTGTGCAGCAGCATCTCGTCGACCTGCTGGCGCAGCAGGCTGCGGTTGGGAAGGCCGGTCAGGGTGTCGTGCTGGGCCATGAAGGCGAGCCGCGCCTCGGCGCGCTTGCGTTCGGTGATGTCCATCAGCGCAAGCAGCACCGCCGGCCGCTCGGCATAGGTCAATTCGCGGGAATAGATCGCGAGGTCGATCAGCGCGCCGTCGGCCTTGACATGCTTCCAGGTCCGGCCGGCCTGCTCCTCGCACGTCGGGTCCGCCACCCAGGGCGGCTCACTTTCGAAGGCCTGCAGGGAGCGGATCGTCAACCGTTCGAACTCGGCGCGGCTGTAGCCGTAATGCGCGACCGCGGCGTCGTTGACGCCGAGGATGCGCTCGTCGTCCAGCGCGCAGACGATCATGGGAACGGGATTGCCGTCGAACAGCAGGCGGAACGAGGCCTCGCGCTGCTTCAGCTCGGTGATGTCGACGCGCAGGCCGACCACCCCGCCATCGTCGGTCAGGCGCTCGTCGATCAGGATGACGCGGCCGTCGGACAGTTTCTGCTCGTGGCGGGCGCCGGGCTGATAGAGCCTCTGCAGGCGGTCGGCGATCCACTCGTCCTCGTGGCCGACGGCCTCGGGATAGTCGCCGCGGGCAACGCCGATGCGCAGCGTGTCTTCGAGACGCGCACCTTCCTCGAACAGATCGGCGGTCTTGCTGTAGATCTCGGCGTATTTCTTGTTCCAGAGGACGTAGCGGCCTTCGGCGTCGAGAAACACGATGCCCTGCGGCAGGATGTCGATGGCCTGGCGCAGGCGCTCATGGGATTTGCGCGCGTCCGCGATCGCAGCTTCGGCCTCGGCGCGGCTGCGCAGGACTTCCTCGCGTTCCGAAACGGCGCGCGGCGCGCGCGCAAAGCGCGGCTTGCGCGGCGTTTGGCCAGCCCGGGCAAGCGCGCGTTGCTTTCGTCGTCCTGCTTTTCGAGACCCCAAACCCAACTTCACTCGTCCCAGTCGCGCCCAACGGCGCAAGCTTTGGGGCAAGTGTCTGAAAGAAAAGTAATCCTGGGTGGCCGCGCCAGCCGAGGCGCCGCCTTGCGAGCATCGAGAACCCGGCGCGTGTGCCTGTTTACGAGGCGCGAGCAGGCCGTATGGCGCACCAAAGCCGCGACGTCATCGCACTCGACGACCGAGATGATGCAAAAAAGCGCGCTCTCCATGAATCAATTCCGGACGCGGGTCCGATTGCATACGGGATGGAAACGAACCCGGTTCCGCGCACGAATTTTGGTCAATGCAGGATACGGTTATCGCACCGTTAAGAATGCGGCCAGCTCCGCGAAAAAACTGCGATTTTTGGACGACCTTGTTGAAGGCGGGGATCGTCATGCCGGACGCCTCCGCGCTGGAACAACGGCCATCAAGGCGCTGCGAGATTGTCCGCCGCCGCACGCCCGATTCTTAACCCCGACGCCCTTGTTGGGCTATAAGATCTGCGCATGAGTCTCCGCCGCCTCACCCCTCTCCTGGTCGTCATGACGCTCCTGGCCGCCGGCGGCGCATTGGCCCAGGACAAGGGCAGCGTCAACCCGAAGCCGCTGCCGCCGCTCGCCAATCCCAACGACCCCGATATCGCAGCCAAGGAGCTGTTCGCGCGCAAGATGCTGCCGTCGAAGGGGGCGGCCCATGTCATCGGCTCCTACACCAGGGGCTGCATCGGCGGCGCCGAGCAGATCCCGGTCAACGGCGACCATTGGCAGGTGATGCGGCTGTCGCGTAATCGCAGCTATGGCCACCCTGACATGATCGCGCTGATCAAGCGGCTCGCAGCCAGGGCGCACAAGGACGCGGGATGGCCCGGCATCCTAGTCGGCGACATCGCCCAGCCGCGTGGCGGCCCGGCGCTGTCGGGCCACGCCAGCCACCAGATCGGTCTCGATGCCGACATCTGGCTGACGCCGTCGCCGGACCGCCGCCTCTCGCGCGAGGAGCGTGAGGACATGTCGGCGGTGATGATGGTGCGCCAGGACCGGCTCGACGTCGATCCGAAGGTGTTCACCCCGAGCCATGTGCTGGTGCTGCGCGACGCGGCGCGGGAGCCGGCGGTGCAGCGCATCTTCGTCAATGCCGCGATCAAGAAGGCGCTGTGCCGCGAGGCGAAGGGCGACCGCACCTGGCTGTCGAAGATCCGACCCTGGTGGGGCCACGACTACCACTTCCACATCCGCATGCGCTGCCCTGCAGGGGCCGGCGAATGCGAGGGCCAGCCGTCACAGGCCGAGGACGAAGGCTGCAAGCCCGCCGATCTCGCCTATTGGTTCTCCGACGCGGTGCTGCACCCCAAGCCGCCGCCGGAGCCGCCGAAGCCCAAGCCACCGATGACGCTGGCGCAGATGCCGGCGGCCTGCAAGGCGGTGCTGCATGCGGCGGATGCGAAGCCGTAAGGATGTGTGGACCGCGCGGCCGCCTCACCCCGCGGTGATTGGGCCGCGCTTTTGGGATGACGACCCTGGTTTGACCTCGGGCGCCAGCCTGCTATCTTCGCGATTGCGATATCCCTGCCGGCCGTAAGCCGCAGCCGGGCCCCGTGGACAGCGCTTCCACCCGTCGCGACCTGACCCACCAACGCCAGACCTGAGCGTGCATCCTGCGCGCGCGGACTCGCACGGAGCGCACCATGCTACGTATTTCAGGACTCTTCGCCGCCTTCGTGATGCTCGCGAGCACGAGCCTTGCGCCGGCAGCCGCCGAGGACAAGACCATCACCGTGTTCGCCGCGGCGTCGATGAAGAACGCGCTCGACGAGATCGACGCTGCCTACACGGCCAGGACCGGCGTCAAGTTCTCGGTCAGCTATGCCGCGAGCTCGGTGCTGGCCAAACAGATCGAGCAGGGCGCGCCGGCCGACGTGTTCGTCTCGGCCGACACGGACTGGATGGACTACGCGATCTCCAGGAAGACCATCAACGAGCCTTCCCGAGTCAATCTGCTCGGCAACAGCATCGTGCTGATCGCACCGAAGGATTCCAGGATCGACAACGTCACCATCGCGCAAGGTTTCGACCTGGCCAAACTCGCCGGCGACGGCAGGATTGCGACCGGGGACGTCAAGTCGGTGCCGGTGGGCAAATACGCCAAGGCGGCGCTGGAGAGACTGGGCGCGTGGCAGACCGCCGAGCCGAAATTCGCCATGGCCGAGAGCGTGCGTGCGGCGCTGACGCTGGTGGCGCGCGGCGAGGCCAATCTCGGCATCGTCTATTCCACCGACGCCAAGGTCGAGCCCGGCGTCAAGATCGTCGGCACGTTCCCGGCGGAGTCGCATCCGGCGATCATCTATCCGGTTGCCGCGACCACGATTGCGAAGCCGGAGACGAACGACTATCTCGCCTTCCTGCGCTCCTCCGCCGCCAAGACCATCTTCGAAAAATACGGCTTCAAGTTCCTGGTCAGCCCGACAATCTGATATTCACCACGTGATGTCAGACATCTCTCCCGCCGAATGGACCGCGATCCTGCTCTCAGTCAGAGTCGCGATCATCGCAACGCTGGTGGCGACGCCATTCGGCATCGCGCTGGCGTGGCTGCTGGCGCGGCGCGATTTCTGGGGCAAGTCGATGCTCGACGCCATCGTGCATCTGCCGCTGGTGCTGCCGCCGGTGGTCACCGGCTATCTGCTTCTGCTGACGTTCGGCCGCCGCGGCCTCGTCGGCGGATTCCTCGCCGATCATCTCGGTATCGTGTTCTCGTTTCGCTGGACCGGCGCGGCGCTGGCCTGCGGTGTGATGTCGTTCCCGTTGTTGGTGCGGCCGATGCGGCTGTCGATCGAGGCGATCGACCGGCGGCTCGAGCAGGCCGCCGAGACGCTCGGCGCCGCACCCTGGAAAGTGTTCTTGACCGTGACGCTGCCCTTGGCGCTGCCCGGCGTGCTCGCCGGCATGGTGCTCGGCTTTGCCAAGGCGATCGGCGAGTTCGGCGCCACCATCACCTTCGTCTCCAACATTCCCGGCGAGACCCAGACGATTTCCTCGGCAATCTATTCGCTGATCCAGACGCCGGACGGCGACGCTGCGGCCGGCCGGCTCGTGATTGTCTCGATCGTGCTGGCGCTCGGCGCCCTGATCGCTGCCGAATGGTTCGCCCGCCGCGCGACGCAGCGCCTGCACGGGAATTGACCATGCTCCGCGTCGACGTCGAGAAGCAACTCGGTGAATTCTCGCTTCAGGCATCCTTCACCGGCGAAGGCCGCGTCATCGGCCTGTTCGGCGCCTCCGGCGCCGGCAAGACGTCGCTGGTGAACATGATCGCCGGGCTGCTGCGGCCCGACCGCGGCACCATCGTGCTCGACGGCGAAACCGTCGACGACACTGCGGCCGGGATTCATGTCCCGGCCTGGCGCCGCCGCATCGGCTATGTGTTTCAGGACGCGCGGCTCTTCCCGCACCTCAACGTCGCGCAAAATCTCGACTATGGACGAAGGATGAACCGACTGGCGCCGGATCCGGCGCAGCACGCCCGCGTCATCGACCTGCTCGATATCGGCACCCTGCTCGGCCGCCGCCCCGGAAAGCTCTCCGGCGGTGAGCGCCAGCGCGTCGCGCTCGGACGCGCACTGCTGGCAAAGCCGCGGCTGCTGCTGCTCGACGAGCCGCTCGGCGCGCTCGACGAGGGCCGCAAGCTCGAGATCCTGCCCTATCTGGTGCGGCTGCGCGACGAGGCCAATGTCCCCATGGTCTATGTCAGCCACGACGCCGCCGAGCTGCGCCAGCTCGCGACGCAGATCGTGATGCTGAAACAGGGCCGGGTGACGAGCCTTGGCGGGGTGAAGATGCTGGCGTAAGGCTGTCGCAAGATCGAGCGCAGTGTCTATCGCGTCCCTAAACCCCAGCCACCGACGTCCAGACCTCCGCGAGCTTCTTCCGCAGCGCCTGTGCGCGCGTCGGCGGCGGCGGCGTCTCGTCTTCTTCCGGAAGCCGCAGGCCGACGACGTTGACGCGGCCGCCGGAGATGCTGCGCGCGACCAGCACGATCTCGTCCAGCGGCAGCTCGGCGCCCTCTTTCGGGGCCCGGTCGAGGTGGACGTCGAAATAGTCGGCGAGCGTCAGCTTGCTCGCGTCCTCGCCGACCCTGACGCCGTAGATCTCGGCAAGCTCGGCCAGCGTGTGCTCGCCGGAGACCAGGAAGTCGCCGAGCAAATGCGGATCGGGCGCCGAGCTCGGCTGCATGTCGACGAAGAAGCGGTCGAGCGACTCGGCCTTTTCCGGCGGGGCCAGCAGGTAGATGTAGTCGCCGGGCGCGATCGGCTCGGCCTCCAGCGGCGTCAGGATGTTCTCGTTGCGGATCACCAGCGTCGGCCTGGACCAGGACGGGATCAGACCGCGGCGAAAGTACAGGCTCTTCGCGCGCACCGGGTAGCCGACCAGCTGCTGTTCGAGTTGCCCGGGCAGATCCAGCTCGACACGCCGCGGACCGCGCTCGGCGCGCGGCAGGGCGACATGCAGCTTGCGCGCGGCGGGCGCCAGCGTCCAGCCTTGCAGCAACAGCGAGATGATGACGACGACGAAGGCGACGTCGAAATACAGATAAGCCTTGGACAGGCCGACCAGCATCGGGATCGAGGCCAGGAAGATCGCGACCGCGCCGCGCAGGCCGGTCCATGCGATGAAGATCCGTTCGCGCCAGTTGAAGCGGAACGGCGTCAGGCAAACGAATACCGCGATCGGCCGCGCCACCAGCATCAGCACGAAGGCGATCCCAACCGCCGGCAAGACGCTGGCGCCGAGCCGGCTCGGCGAGACCAGCAGGCCGAGCAGCACGAACATCACGATCTGCGCCAGCCATGTCGCGGCATCGAGGAAGGTCACCACCGAATTATGTGCGCGGGTCGGCCGGTTGCCGATGATTATGCCGGCCAGATAGACCGCGAGGAAGCCGGAGGCGTGCATGATCTGCGAGCCGCCGAAGATCACGAGTGCCGCGGTCGTGACGAAGGGCGCGTGCAGTCCCTGCGGCAGCGCGACCTTGTTGAGCGCGAGCACAACGAGGCGTCCCCCGAAGAAGCCGACGACGGCGCCCAGCACGGCCTCCTGGACGAATTCCATCAGCACATGGCCTGCGGAGCTCGATCCCAGCGAGATATATTCGACCAGCATCAGGGTCAGGAAGATCGCGAAGGGATCGTTGGTGCCGGATTCCGCCTCCAGCGTCGCGCCGACGCGCGGGCGCAGGCGCAGGCCCTGGGTGTGCACCAGCAGGAACACCGCGGCGGCGTCGGTCGAGGCGACCACCGCGCCGACCAGCAACGACTCGGTCCAGTTGAGGTCGAGCGCGTATTTGGCGAACGGCGCAGTGATCAGCGCGGTCAGGAGCACGCCGACGGTCGCGAGCACCACGGACGGCGCGAGCACGGTGCGGATGCTGGCAAAGCGCGTCTTCAGGCCGCCGTCGAACAGGATCAGGGCCAGCGCGACGGAGCCCACCAGATAAGTGGTGCGGACGTCGTCGAACTGAAGCTGGCCGGGGCCGGAATCACCGGCGAGCATGCCGATCAAAAGGAACACGAGCAGCAAAGGCGCGCCGAAGCGCAGCGCAAGCAGGCTCGACAGGATACCGGCCATCACGAGGACGGCGCCGAGCAATATGGCGATGCTGACGGAGTCGAGGGAAGCCATCCACCTTCCGGGCAAAAACAGCTGGAAGGGCATCCATATCGTCGCGGCCGCGGCACGCCAACCCATTTCTCCCGCTCGCGGCAATCTGCCCGCGTTTTACGGCCTTAACGCGCTTCACTTCACGGTGTATCGATGGCCCGGCCGCGCCCATTGTGGGATTCTGCGGCTCCCTCGAATCAATTCCTTCCCCGTTTGCCGACGAGACCGATGGACATGGACCTCAAGGACTTGATGGAGTTCGTGCAGACGACGGCGCGCAGCGTCGGGGCGGAAATCTCCTCGCCCTGGTTCTACCTGCAATTCGGTCTCATCCTGGCCGCGGCGGGCATCGCCTATGCCGCGGACACCGCCATCCGCAACCGGGTCGACATGAGCTCGCTGGCGATGCGCTGGCCGCTGCCGCTCCGGCACTTTGCCCGGGTGATGGTCTCCAGCGCCTCGACGGCGGTTTTCACCCTGCTCGTGATCATCTCGCGCGTGGTGATGTACCACGCGACCTGGCCGAGCCGCTCCTATCTGCTGATGGTCGCCGCCAAGCTGGGCTTCGCCTGGCTCGTGATCCGGCTGGTGACGACGGTGCTGCGCAATGCGTTCATCGTCCGCCTGGTGTCGATCACGGCGTGGTTCGTCGCCGCGCTGTCCATCCTCGGCCAGCTCGATACGACCGTCGATCTGCTCGATGCCTATGCGATCGTGCTCGGTGGCCTCAGGCTGACCCCGCTGCTGGTCCTCAAGGCCGGCGCGCTCCTGCTGATCGCGCTCTGGGTCACCAACATCGCGAGCAATTTCGCCGAGAGCCGGATCAACGCAACCACCGACCTGACGCCGTCGGTGCAGGTGCTGCTGGTCAAGATCATCCGCATCGGGCTTCTTGCCATCGCAGTGGTGATTGCGCTCGGCGCGGTCGGCATCGACTTGTCGGCGCTGGCGGTGTTCTCCGGCGCGGTCGGCGTCGGCATCGGTATCGGCCTGCAGAAGATCGTGGCCAACTTCATCTCGGGCATCATCCTGCTGGCCGACAAATCGGTGAAGCCCGGCGACCTCGTCACCATCGGCGACAATACCGGCCGCATCAGCGCGATGAAAACGCGCTATATTTCCGTTGCCGCCGGCGACGGGCGCGAATTCCTGATCCCGAATGAGGATCTGGTGACGCAGAAGGTCGTCAACTGGACCTATACCGACAAGAACACGCTGGTGAAGATCGCCTTCGGCACCAATTACGACGCCGACCCCCGCCTGGTCACCAGGCTCGCCGCCGAGACCGCCGCCGCCCATCCGCGCGCGACCAAGGGCAAACCGCCGAACGCCATTTTGACCGAGTTCGCCGAAGCCGGGATGAAGTTCTCGCTGACCTTCTGGATTGCGGACCCCGACGGCATGGACAATGTCAAGAGCGACGTGATGCTGGCGCTGTGGGACGCCTTCAAGAGCGAGGGTATCCGGGTTCCCTACCCCGTCCGCGAGATCCGCATCCGGGGCGGCGCGCTGCCGGTGGAAACCACCGTGGAAGTCCCGAATTAGGCCCGCTTTCGGGCGCAAGGCCGGGAAGAATCTCGTTTTGACGCGTTTTCTTCACGCGAACCGGCGGCCACTTCGCTCGAAAACGCTCTGCCTTGGCTTGCACGAAGGCCCGTGATCGTTAGATTAGGGCGTGAAATCAAGCCCTTCCACCGACATCGACCCCTTTTCAGAAGATCGCGCCCGCATGAGCTACGTCGAAGCCACCGATACCTCGCTGCGCAAGACCGGACAGATCAAGCTGCATGGACCGAGCGCGTTTGCCGGCATGCGCAAGGCGGGTGCGCTGGTGGCGAAGTGCCTCGACGAGCTCACCGACATTGTCGGGCCCGGCGTGCCGACCGAGCGTATCGACCAGTTCGTCCGTGACTTCGCCTTCAGCCATGGCGCCTTTCCGGCGACGCTGATGTATCGCGGCTATCGCTACTCGACCTGCACCTCGCTCAACCACGTGGTCTGCCACGGCATGCCCGGCGACCGTCCGCTGAAGGAAGGCGACATCGTCAACATCGATGTCACCTTCATCGTCGACGGCTGGTACGGCGATTCCAGCCGGATGTATGCGGTCGGCCCGATCGCACGCAAGGCCGAGCGGCTGATCGAGGTGACCTATGAAGCCATGATGCGCGGCATCGCCGCCGTGAAGCCCGGCGCCACCACCGGCGACATCGGTCACGCCATCCAGAGCTTCGTCGAGCCGCAGGGCATGAGCGTGGTGCGCGATTTCTGCGGCCACGGCCTCGGCCGCATGTTCCACGACGAGCCGAACATCATCCATATCGGCCGGCCCGGCGAAGGCGTGCAGCTCAAGCCCGGCATGTTCTTCACCATCGAGCCGATGATCAATCTCGGCAAGCCGCATGTGAAGATCCTCTCCGACGGCTGGACTGCCGTCACCCGCGACCGCTCGCTGTCGGCACAGTTCGAGCACTCCGTGGGCGTGACGGCGACGGGCGTCGAGATTTTCACACTGTCGGAGCGGCACGGCGAGAAGCAGATCGCCTAGGTGCAATCCTCCTTGTTGCCAGTCGTTCTCAACGCGGCGGCCTGCCTGCGGCAACTTGCCGTTCTCTCAATCTCGATCACCACGGAATAGGCTGCGCATCCCGGTGTCGAACTCTCAGGGCGCTTTCAATCCGTGAGCGCACTTGCGAGGATTCCCTCAAGGCGGAGCATCACAATGTTCGAGATTTCACGTCGCGATCTGGTCCTCGGGAGCACGGGGGCCGCACTGGTTTTCGGCCTCAAGGGGCCGGTTTCCTTCATCGATGCGGCATATGCGCAGCGCGCCGCCGACAGCTTCAAATACATGGTCAGCGACATCGAGGTGTTCAGCCTGCATGAAGGCGCGATCGAACGCCCGGTGACCGAGGGCATGGTCAAGAATGTCGGGCTGGACGACGTCAAGAAGGCGCTGACCGCGTCCGGCATCGGACCCGACAAGATCGAGAATCCCTTTACCGTCACCGCGATCCGGACTGGCGGCAAGGTCATTCTGTTCGACACCGGTTTCGGCGGCAACGGGCCCTCGAGCGTCGGCAAGCTCGCCACCAACATGAAGGCGGCCGGCCTCGATCCGGCGACGGTCTCCACGGTGGTGATCTCGCATTTCCACCCTGATCACATTTCCGGTTTGTGGGTCAAGGAGACCGACGCCCAGGTGTTTCCGAACGCGGAAATCATGATGCCGGAGGTCGAGTACAAGTTCTGGACCGACGCGGCACTGGTCGAAAAGGTGCCCGAAGCCAACCGTCCCCACGTCAAGCGGATCCAGGCGACCTTCCCGACCTGGAAGAACATCAAGCAGTATGCCGACGGCGCCGACCTTGCACCCGGCGTCAAGGCCATTGCCACGCCGGGTCACACGATCGGCCACATGTCCTTCCTGGTGGCATCCGGCGGACAGCAGCTCTTCATCCAGAGCGACGTCACCGGCATCTACCAGCTGTTCGTCAAGAACCCCGGCTGGTTCTCCGGCTTCGACAGCGACGGACCAAAAGCGGAAGCCACCCGCCGCGCCTTCTTCGATCGCGTGATCGCCGAAAAGGGCATGATCGCCGGCTATCATTTCGGCTTCCCGAACGTGGGCACGCTGACCAAGGACGGCAGCGGCTACGCCTTCGCGGCCGTGAAGGCCTGATCGCACAGCGAACCGGGGATTCGAAGGCGCCGTGTTCGCACGGCGCCTTTTTTCTTGCCGAATTGGCTGGCCGCCCGCACTTCCGAGTTGCAAAAGCCCCGCGTCACGGCATGCTTGCGCCGATGCCCCGCAAGACCGACCAGCAAGAACATCAGTCCGCCGAACCGCCGCACTATCACGGGCATCGCGAGCGGCTGCGCGAGCGCTTCTACAGCGCCGGGGCGGATGCGCTCAGCGACTACGAATTGCTGGAGATGGCGCTGTTTCCGGCGTTGCCGCGCCGGGACACCAAGCCGCTGGCGAAGATGTTGATCAAGACTTTTGGTTCTTTCGCCGAGGTCGTGCACGCGCCTGTCGCACGCTTGCGCGAGGTCGAGGGCGTCGGCGAAGCCGCGGTCAACCAGCTCAAGCTGATCGCGGCCGCGGCGAGCCGCGTGACCAAGGGCGAGGTCAACAGCCGCAACGCGCTGTCGTCGTGGAACGAGGTGATCGACTATTGCCGCTCCAGCATGGCGTTTGCCGACAAGGAGCAATTCCGCCTGCTGTTCCTCGACAAGCGCAACCAGCTGATCGCCGACGAGGTGCAGCAGACCGGCACGGTGGACCACACACCGGTCTATCCGCGCGAGGTGATCAAGCGCGCGCTGGAATTATCGGCGACCGCCTTGATCCTGGTGCACAACCATCCCAGCGGCGATCCCTCGCCGTCCCAGGCCGACATCCAGATGACGAAGGCGATCATCGACATCGCCAAGCCACTGGGGATTGCCGTGCACGATCACATCATCGTCGGCAAGAGCGGGCATGCGAGCCTGCGCGGGATGCGGTTGATCTAGCACAGATCAGGTCGTCGGTTTCCTGACGGCTTTGAGATGATCTTCCGCAGCCGTGATGCCGGCGAATGCCTTGAGTGTCAGAGCAGTCGGCTGCGGCTTCCACCCGGCAACTATTTTCTCCGCATTCTCGCGTTCCGATTTGGACAACGAGCCGGCCATCTCGTTCACGTTCTTTGGCGGCGCAATTTGCGAGAGCTTGAAATAGGCATACGACAGAGACAGGTCCCTCGGCGTTCCCCTCCCAGCGGAATAAGCCCGGGACAGGCTGAAGAGGGCGGAGGGAAGTCCCTGATCGCCGGCCATTTTCCACCATTTCAACTTCTTCTTCCGGGTTGCCCTGCCGGTCGTACAGGAGGGCGACATCGTGCTGTGCACGCGCATAGCCGGCCCTGGCGGACACAAGCTTGTATTTCAAGGCTTGATCCGCATCAGCGGCGACGATGCCGGCGCCCTGCCCGTCAAAGTAACAGCCGAGCTTGTAGGCCCCGAGCGGCTCGTTGGCCGCGGCCGATTTCTGAAACCACGCGAAGGCCTGGCTGCGGTCCTGCTGGGTGCCGATGCCGTTATTGTACATCATTCCGACATGGTATTGCGCCTCGGCATCTCCTTGATGCGCCAAGGTGACCATCGCATTGAAGGTGCCTGCATCATCGGCACGGGCGGGCATCCCGAGAAACAGCAGGCACGAAAAAGCCAGGACGACGAATTTCATGTCAAAGCGCGATCAGGTTTGAGCCGTTTTGTCTTGGTCGCTCGGAAGACAAAGAGGGTTCGAAACCTGGCCAGAACTCGATAACGGCGGGTTTTGACCAGCTTTCGCGCTAACGCGGCAAAAGGCGGCCCGGCCGCAGCCCGCTACGCCCGCTTGCCCGCGGCGAGGGCTTGCTCGCCTACTGACGCAGCATGATCAGCGGATCGGCGGTGTCGGGGATGCGCCGCCACTGCGCGTTGTCGTCGGCTTCGAACTGCCAGACGTCGCCCGATTTCGACATCAGGATGATCTGGCCGCGCTCGAGCCGCCATTGCGTCGGGTTGAACTGGGCGACGGCCGCGTCGCATTTCGGCTTGAGGAAGACCTGGAAATTGTCGGGGCCGGCTTCCGTGTTGGTCAGCGTCAGCCCGCAGACCGGCTGGCCGTTGCCGCGCACCATGGCCCAGTCACCGATCATCTGGTCCATCGACTTGGCCATCGAGCGCGCGGCGGCGAGATCCTGCAGGATATAGACGCCCTCGCCCTGGCGCAGGCCTTCGAAGATGCCGGCCTCGACCTCGGTGAAGTCGATCACGGCTTCACCGGTCGCATCCTGCAGACGGACGATATCGAGGCCCCTGACGCTCCAGGCGACGATATCCTTGGTGAAGGGCAGCGCGGTCTTGCAGGCCGGCTCGAGTTCGAGCTTGTATCCCAGCGCGACCGGGTCGCCCTTGATCGTGACGACGCAGGTCTTGCTGCGTTCGGTGGTCGAGAGCTCCCACTGCCCGAGCATCTCCTTCTTCAGCGTCGTCGCATTCTGCGCATGCGCGATGCCGAGCGCGGCCAAGGAGGCCGCGACGGCACCGATCGCGGCCAAAGAGGCCGCGACGGCGAATGCAACGACCCGAAGATTTCGCATCAGCGTCCCTTGAACGGCGTTTCGGCAACCGGCGTCAGTGGCGCCTTGCCTGAGAACCATGACTTGAGGTTGTCGACCACGAGCTGGTCCATGGCGTTGCGCGTCACCACCGAGGCCGAGCCGATATGTGGCAGCAGCACGACGTTCTGCATCGCCTTGAGCTCGTCCGGCACGGTCGGCTCTGCCGCGAACACGTCGAGGCCGGCAGCGAGGATGGTGCCGGATTTCAGCGCCTGCACCAGCGCCGGCTCGTCGACCACGGAGCCGCGCGCGACATTGATCAGCACGCCCCGCGGGCCGAGCGCCTTCAGCACCTCGGCATTGATCATCTTGTTCGTCGCCGCGCCGCCGGGCACGATCACCATCAGCGTGTCCACCGCCTTCGCCATCTCGATCAGATCAGGATAATGCTTATAGGAGACGTCCTTGGACGGATTGCGCGAGTGATAGACCACCGGCACCAGCGAGGCATCGAGCCGACGCGCGATGGCCTGGCCGATCCGGCCCATGCCGACGATGCCGACCTTGCGGTCGCGCAGCGAGCCGACGCTGAGCGGATAGTTCTGGGTCTGCCAGAGGCCGGAGCGGACGTAGCGGTCGGCCTTGATGAATTCGCGCAAGGTGGAGATCAGCAGGCCCATCGCGACGTCGGCGACCTCTTCGGTCAGCACGTCGGGCGTGTTGGTGACGATGATGTTGTGCTCGGCCGCGTATTTCGCATCGACGTGGTCGTAACCGACGCCGAAGCTCGCCACCATCTCGATCTTGGGAAGCTTCGACAGCGAACCCTTGTCGGCGCGGACGGTGTGATAGGTCACCGCCACGCCGCGGATCTTCTCGCGAATTTCCGGCGTCAACCGTTCGAGGTCGCCATGCGTCTCGGCCTTGTGCACGACGAAATGGTCGGAAAATCCGTTCTCGAGGATGGGCCGCACCGGCCCATAGATCAGAAGATCGATCTTCTCGGACGAAATCGAACCGGCAGCCATCAGTTTTCCTTTCCAAGCGCGCTTTCGTGCCAGCGCCGTAAAACGAGGTGGGAAACTACCGCCAGCACCCCATAGATGACAATCCCGGCCAAGGACAACAGAAGCAGCGCTGCGAACATGCGGGGTATGTTCAATCGATATCCGGACTCGGCGATCCTGTAGGCAAGCCCGGAGCCGGCACCGGCAGTTCCGGCCGCGATCTCGGCCACGACCGCGCCGATCAGCGACAGGCCGCCGGCGATGCGCAGGCCGCCGAGGATATAGGGCAACGCCGCGGGCAGCTTGAGAAAGCGCAGCGTCTGCGGCTTTGAGGCGCCATAGAGCTGGAACAGGCCGGCAAGATTGCGATCGACCGAATTCAGCCCGAGCGTGGTGTTGGACAGCACCGGGAAAAAGGCGACGATGAAGGCGCAAGCCACCACCGCGGTCTGCTGCTCCAGGTAGATCAGCAGCAGCGGCGCGATCGCGATGACAGGGGTAACCTGGAGGACGATGGCATAGGGGAACAGCGAATATTCCACCCATTTCGACTGATTGAACAGCAGCGCGAGTGCAATGCCGCCGATGCTGGCCGCGGCAAAACCTTCGAGTGTGGTCAGAAGCGTGGCGGCGAGCGATTGTGACAGCACCGCCCAGTCCTTGATCAGCGTCAGGACGATGACGGAGGGCGCCGGCAGCACGTAGGGCGGGATGCCCTTGATGCGGACCAGGAGTTCCCAGGCGAGAATGCCGGCCGCGAACACGATGACAGGAAGCACGAAGCGCAGCGCGGATTGCAGGGATCGCGGCTTCGCGGTGACGGTCGCCTGCGCGTTCATAGCGTCGACTGCCCGGAATAGGATGGCGCCAGCGCGGCCGACACCTTCCGGCAATAATCGGAATAGGCCGCGGACGTGCGAAACGCCTCGCCGCGCGGCTCGACCGTCTCGATGCGGATGTCGGCCTGGATGCGGCCGGGCCGTGCCGTCATCACCACGACGCGCTGCGACAGATAGACGGATTCGAACACCGAATGGGTCACGAAGATAACGGTCTTGCCGAGGCTGCGCCACAGCGCGAGCAGATCGTTGTTGAGCCGAAAGCGCGTGATCTCGTCGAGCGCGGCGAACGGCTCGTCCATCAAGAGGATATCCGGCTCGGTGACGAGCGCGCGCGCCAGCGACGCCCGCATTTTCATGCCGCCGGAGAGCTCCCGCGGAAAGGCATCGGCGAAATCGGCGAGACCGACGCTGGCCAGCGCTTCGTCGGACCGCGCACGGGCCTCGGCTTTGGGGATGCCCGCAAGCTTCAGTGGCAGCCGCACATTCTCGCGCACGCTGGTCCAGGGCATGAGGGTCGGCTCCTGAAACACGAAGCCGATCCCGTGACCTGGCTGCCGCGCGCCTTCGTGGCGAGCCACCCGGACGGTGCCCGACGACGGTGCGGTGAGCTCCGCGATGATGCGCAGCGCCGTCGACTTGCCACAGCCAGACGGCCCCAGCAGCGAAATGAACTCGCCCTTGCGCACCGTGAGGTCGAGCGCACCGAGCGCCAGGACGCCATTGTCGTAAGTCTTCGTCACGCCGCGCAGGCTGACGGCGAGATGCGTCAGGCCGGCGTCGGCCGCGAGCGAGGTTTTGCCTGATGACATCGACCTGGCGCTACGGCTTGCTCGGGCGCAGCTCGACGCCGACGCCCTTGTTGACGAAGCGCAGCGTATAGGATTTGCGGAAGTCGAGATCGCCCTTCACGACGCCGGCCTTGACCATCTTGTTGAAGAAGGAGGTGTAGCGGTCGTCGCTCATCGCGCCGATGCCGTTCTTCAAGGAGTCGCCGGAATCGACGATCCCGTATTCCTTCATCTTCGCGACGGAGTATTTCAGCAGATCGTCGGTCATCTCCGGATTGAGCTGCTTGATCAGGGCATTGCCGGCGGAATTGTCGCCGTAGATGTAGTTGTACCAGCCGATCATGGAGGCATCGACGAAACGCTGCACCATATCCGGCTTCTTCTCGACGGTGTCGCGGCGCGCCTCGATCAGGGTCGAATAGGTGTTGAATCCGTAATCGGCCAGCAGCAGCACGTTGGGCTTGAAGCCGGCGGCCTTCTCGACCGCGAAGGGCTCGGAGGTGACATAGCCCTGCATCGCGCTCTTGGGGTTGGCGATGAAGGGTTGCGGATTGAAATTATAGGGGCGGACGTTCTTCTCGCTGAAGCCGTATTCGGACTTCAGCCACTGGAAATAACTGCCCATGCCCTCCTTGGAGACGAACAGCGTCAGCGGCTTGAGGTCCTCGATCTTGCCGACCTTGGCATCCGGCTGCGTCAGCATCACCTGGGGATCCTTCTGGAAGATCGCGGCGATGGTCACGACGGGAACGTTGTTGGCAACCGCGTCGAACGACATCAGCGTGTTCGCGGCCATGAAGAAATCGATCTTGCCGGCGATCAGCAGCATCCGGTTGTTCTCGTTCGGGCCGCCGGGAACGATGGTGACGTCGAGGCCGTATTTCTTATAGGTGCCGTCGGCAACCGCCTGGAAGAAGCCGCCATGCTCGGCCTCGGCGACCCAATTGGTGCCGAACGTCACCTTGTCCAGCGTCTCGGCACGCGCCTCGACGCTGCAGACGAAAGCCGCCATCAAGCCGGCAATGAGCGCTCGCCGCAGTGGGAAGGGGGTCATATGGCACTCCGTCGATCGCTTCCGGCCAATCGCGTCTGGCTCATGTGAACGCAACGCGATAAAACCGATGACATCAGGGGACGCGAGCCGGGCGGGCCCGCATCCCCTGATACCCAAATTACGTGACAAATTCGGGCAATGAAACCTCCAAAGACTACTCAATGATGCCATCCCGCGACTGGACCGAAATCCGCTGGACCGATGCGTCTCCCGCGGACACGTCGCGCTGGATCGCGGTGCTGCCGCTGGCGGCAACCGAACAGCACGGCCCGCATCTGCCGCTCGAGACCGACGTGCTGATCGCGGACGCCTATCTCGCACGCGTCCGCGAGCTGTTGCCCCGGAGTGTTCCGGCCAGTTTCCTCCCCGTTGAAGCGGTCGGAATTTCCACCGAACACATCGACTATCCGGGCACGCAAACCTTGCCGACAGACGCCGCCCTGACGCGATGGACCGGGATCGGCGCGGAGGTCGCGCGGCGCGGCGTGAAGAAGCTCGTCATCATCACCAGCCATGGTGGCAACAGCGCGGCCATGATGCTGATCGCGCAGGATCTGCGCGCCCATCAAAAGCTGTTTGTGGTGACGACGTCGTGGTCGCGACTGTCAGGCGCCGACAAACTGTTCCCGGCCGACGAAGTGCGCCACGGCATTCATGGCGGCGCAGTCGAGACCTCGATCATGCTGGCGCGCTATCCCGAGCAGGTGCGCAAGGATGCGATCGCGGATTTTCCCGCGAGCAGCGTCGCGCTGGAACGGCAATATCGCTGGCTGTCGACGCAGCGGCCCGCGCCGTTTGCCTGGCAGGCGCAGGATCTCAACCCCAGCGGCGCCGTCGGCAATGCGACGTTGGCCGTGGCGACGAAGGGCGAGCGGCTCATCGATGAGGGCGCCCGTGCGTTTTGCGATCTGCTGGGCGAAGTCGATAACTTCGACGTGAACAGGCTCGCCAAGGGGCCTCTCGGCTAAGCCATATCCTGCTGGAATCCCTCACGAAAATTCCTCGCTTCCGGAGCGGATTTGCGGCGTTCGAACCGGACGCGGGGAGCCTCCGTCAAACTGGGCACGCGGGCCACAACGGACCGCCTCAACCCGGATGGAGTTTCACATGTCGATCAAGACCAAGATTGCCGCCCTCGCGCTCGCGACCCTCGCCGTCACCGGCAGCATCGTGTCCACCACCTCTTCGGCCGAAGCCAAGCCGCCCGGCTGGGTCTGGGGTGTCGGCGCCGGCATCGCCACCGCCGCCGTCGTCGGCTCCGCGATCGCCGCCAACAACGATCCCTATTACTACGGCTATCACCGCTGCGGCTGGGTCGCCCAGTACAACGCTTTCGGCCAGTACATCGGCCGCGTTCGCACCTGCTACTGATCTGAGTACCTGAGGCCGATCTTACGTGGATCCTGCGTCCGACACGGGCGCCTCATCCACCCCGTGTCGTGCCCCCCGACCCCGCCCGGCTGTCCCCCCGGGCGGGGTCATTTCTTTGGGCCGCGGGAATTTGTTGCCGTCCCGTCACAGAGAGGTGCGAACCATCCCGTGCAGCAAATCGCAACAGTTGCTATTGCGAATTAATCGCAATAAAGTCTGCAACGGGCTCAGGGGCTTGGGACGAAGCACGTCGTGGCGGATCATTTCCATCGACGACGCGAGACACCAAGACCTGATGACAGGACCACCGCGAATCGGCAGGGATATCGCGGCGGATAGGATACATCGCGTTTTGGGGGCGTGCGTTTTGACGTTGAGAGGTCACCGTTATCAGGGCTTGCGGACGGCCGCGGCGATTGCCTCGGGCGTGCTGGCTTTTCCCGCCGCGAGCCGCGCGGCCGATCTGCCGCTGAAGGCGCCGGCGCTGAAAGCGGTTTATGACTGGACCGGCCTCTATATCGGCGGGCATGTCGGTGTCACCCGCGGCACTTCGTCGGCGACGTTGACCGATCCCACGCTCGCAACCGACAACAACGTCTTCACCGGCGCGACCGGCGGCGTCCAGGCCGGCTACAATTGGCGCCTCAATTCGGGCCTGCTGCTCGGCGTCGAAGGCGACATCTCGTTTCCGAACTATCTGCCTTCCAACCACGTCGTGTCGTCGGCTGTGACTGCGCTGTCGGGCGCAGAGGAACGCTGGGACTATGTCGCGAGCCTGCGCGCGCGGCTCGGTTACGCCACCGGCAACTGGCTGTTCTATGCCACCGGCGGCGCGGCCTTCACGGGCGAGCGCTTTCTGTCGACGCCGACGGGCAGCAATGAAGAAAAGGTGCTGCACACGCGGTTCGGCTGGACCGCCGGCGGCGGCGTCGAATATGCCTTCGCGCCGCACTGGACCACGCGGCTCGAATATCTCTACAGCAGGTTCGAGAACGCCAGCGTCACCTTTCCCTCCGGCGGACAATATTCATCGTCGATGGATTTCCACAGCCTGCGGATCGGCCTCAATCGCAAGATCGATTGGCCGGGCGTGCCGACCTACAATCCGAAGTCTGACATCACTGATACCGAGTCGAGCCGCTGGGAGATCCACGGCCAGTCGACCGCGCTGGGACAGGGCTATCCCGCCTTCCGTGCGCCCTACACGGGAACGAACAGCCTGCTCCCGTCGCCTGACTTCCAGCAGACCTGGAGCAACTCGCTCTATCTCAATGCGCGGCTGTGGGACGGCGGCGAGGTCTATTTCAATCCGGAGCTGCTGCAGGGATTCGGCTTCAACAACACGACGGGCGCTGCAGGCTTTCCCAACGGCGAAGCGCAGAAGTCCGGCTTCCCCTATCCGCACTTCAATGCCTCCCGGCTGTTCGTGCGCCACACCTTCGGCTTCGGCGGCGAGCAGGAAGAGCTGGCTTCCGGCCAGCTTCAGCTCGCGAACAAGGTTGACGTCTCACGGCTGACCCTGCAGGTCGGAAAATTTTCCGTGGTCGACGTGTTCGACGGCAATTCCTACGCGCACGATCCGCGCAAGGATTTCATGAACTGGTCGATCTGGGCGTCCGGCGCTTTTGACTATGCCGCCGACAAGCTCGGCCTCGGCTACGGCGCCACCGCAGAGTTGAACCAGAAGCAATGGGCGATACGCGGCGGCTACTTCCTGATGGACGCGGTTTCCAACTCGAGCAATTTCGACATGAACGTCGGCCGGCGCGGCGAATATGTCGTGGAGCTCGAGACGCGCTATTCGCTGTTCGGCCGGCCCGGCAAGCTGCGCACGCTCGGCTTCCTCAACAGCGCCTATTCCGGCAGCTATCGCGAGACGCTGGACAATCCCGCCTTCGGCGTCGACATCAGCCAGACCCGCCGCGGCCGGATCAAATACGGCTACGCCCTCAACCTCGAGCAAGCCATCACCGACGATATCGGCGTGTTCGGCCGCTGGAGCTGGAACAACGGCCGCACCGAGATCATGGCGTTCACCGACATCGATCGCAGTCTGTCCGGCGGCCTCTCCGTCAAGGGAGCGAAATGGGGACGACCCGACGATGTCGTCGCCATCGCCGGTGCCATCAACGCGCTGTCGCAGGACCATCGCGACTTCATCGCAGCCGGCGGACTCGGTCCCCTGATCGGCGACGGCCAGCTCAACTACCGCCGCGAGCGGGTGCTGGAGACCTACTACGCCTATGCGCTGAACAAGGCGCTGACCTTCACCGCCGACTACCAGCTCATCGTCAACCCCGCATACAACGCCGACCGCGGACCGGTGTCGGTGTTTTCAGGGCGTCTGCACGGCGAGTTCTGAGCGAGCTCCCTACGCCGCGCGGATCGCGTCCAGGAACTTGCCGACCTCCACCTTGAGACGGCTGCTTTCGCCGGACAGCGATCTGGCCGAGGCGAGCACGTTGGAGGAGGCCGATCCGGTCTGGCTCGCGCCGCGCTGCACGTCGACGATGCTGGCGGAGACCTGCTGGGTGCCGCGCGCCGCCTGCTGCACGTTGCGCGAAATCTCTCGCGTCGCTGCGCCCTGCTCCTCGACTGCCGAGGCGATCGCGGACGCGATCTCGGACATTCGGCCGATGGTGTCACCGATCGCCTTGATGGCGCCGACGGACTCTTCCGTCGCTGTCTGAATCCCCGTGATCTGCTGGCTGATCTCGCCGGTGGCCTTGGCGGTCTGCTCGGCCAGCGCCTTGACCTCGGAGGCAACCACCGCGAAGCCGCGTCCGGCCTCACCGGCACGCGCGGCCTCGATGGTGGCGTTGAGAGCCAGAAGATTGGTCTGGCCCGCGATCTGGCTGATGAGCTCGACGACATCGCCGATCCGCCCCGCGGCCTTGGCGAGCTCCCCAACATGGTCGTTGGTCCGCCCGGCCTGTTGCACCGCCTCGCCGGCGATGCGAGCGGAGTCCTGCACCTGCCGGCTGATCTCGTCGACCGACGAGGCCATCTCCTCGGCCGCCGAAGCGACGGTCTGCACGTTGGTGGAGGCCTGTTCGGAGGCGGCCGCGACGGTCGCGGTGACCTTCTCCGACTGCTCGGCCGTGCTCGTCAGCGTTCCCGCCGACACCTCCAGCTCCGAGGACGCCGACGACACCGTGTTGATCACGTCGCCGATCATGGCTTCAAACTCGCGCGCAATCTGGTCCATGCGCTGGCTGCGCCGGAGCTTCGCATCGGCTTCGACCGCGGCCGCCTGGTCGGCGGCCTTCTTGGCGAGCAGCGAATCCTTGAAGTGCTGCAGCGAACCCGCCACTTGGCCGATCTCGTCATTGCGGCCCGTCGCGGGGATCTCGACCTCGTGCTGTCCGGCGGCGAGCGTTCCGATCACGTCCGCAATCCGGCCGAGCGGGGCCACCACGCGCCTGCGCAGCATCAGGGTCACGCCACCGAGCGTCCCGAGCAGCGCCAGCACAACCACGGCTGCGAGCGCGAGCATCGCCAGTGCGCCATCGCGCGCGGTCGTGGCACGGTCGGCCGCTTCGGCCAATGCGGCATCGCGCACGCCGTAGAACATCTGGATGGCCGGTACGATGACCTTCGCCAGCTCATCGGCGTCGACGCCGTACTTGCCGTCACCCCTCGCTGCGGGCATCTCCTTTTCGACGACCAGCGCTGCTTTGCCAAAATAGGACTCCGTCGCCGCCTTCAGCGCGGCGGCAATCCGGGGCGGATTGCCGAGCATCTCCATGCCGGCTTCGATACGCTCGCGGTCGGCTTCCACACGTCCCTGCATGCGGTCCATGAGCGAGAATTCGGCCGCCACCAGCGGGCGGCGTGCCGACAGCGCCGGCGACAGCGTAGCGGCGCGGCTGCCGGCCGAGACGCGCAAATCCTGCGCCGTTCGCGCGAGGCCCAGGAACGCCGCGAGCGAGGAATCGGCATTCACGACGTGTCCTTCGAGCCGGTTCATGATGGGCTCGATCTTGCTGATGACCTCGGCGACACCGGGCAGGAAGCCCTTGACCACGGCGCTGTCGCGCGCCGCCAGGGGCACGCTCATCGCGCGATCTGCCGCCGTATACAGCTCCTTGAGCCGCCCGGCGGCACGATCCAGGGTGTCGACCATCGCTGCGCTGTCGTCGAGCGCCATGATGGCGCGCCGTGCGGCCGCGAAGCCGGCATCGGCCGCTTTCGCAGCCTTCCCGGCAGCTTCGAGCTGGGCCTGCGTCGCAACGCCTTCCTGGAAGATCGGAGAGATGTAGGGCGCACGAAGTCCTGCGACGTGCTGGCTGACCGTCAGCATGGCGCCGAAGGCATCGACGCTCTTGATCGCGTCGGAGCGGTTGGTGAAGATGCGCGCCTGGGGTATCAGCACCTCGGCGCCGAGGATGACTGCGAAAACCGTCACGGTCAGCATCGACAGCGCGAAAAGTTTCCCGATCCGCATCTGGGGTCTCCCAAAAATATTTCTGCAATGTCGAAATCTAGCCGCCGGCCACTAAAAGCCCGTTAAACAACGGCCATCCCGTAGTTCCACGGGGCGTAGGAGAGCCTGCCCGCGATCGGACGCGCTGTTCCGGGGACGCCAATGCGGTAAAATTGACGGCAATCCCTCGCAAAATACCTATATCAAGAGATGTGCCGTTTATCCGGACACACTCCCTTACCTCGGAATGTCAATGCTCTCGGTCGAACTCGTCATCGTCGTCGTCCTGATCGTCATCAATGGCCTCTTGTCCATGTCGGAGCTGGCCGTGGTCTCGTCCCGCCCGGCGCGGCTGTCGCTGCTCGCCGCCAAGGGCGTGCGCGGCGCCGAGCGGGCGCTGACGCTGGCCGCCGATCCCGGCAAATTCCTCTCGACGGTGCAGATCGGCATCACGCTGGTCGGTGTGCTCTCCGGCGCGTTCTCCGGCGCGACGCTCGGGCAGCGGCTGACGCAATGGCTGCTCGAGCTCGGCCTGTCCGCGGGCATTGCCGACATCGTCGGCGTCGGCATCGTCGTCACGCTCATCACCTACGCCACCCTGATCGTCGGTGAGCTGGTGCCGAAACAGGTGGCGCTGCGCGACCCCGAAATCATCGCGGTCAGGGTCGCGCCCGCCATGCACGTGCTTTCGAAGGTCTCGCTGCCGCTGGTGTTTCTGCTCGATCTTTCCGGCAAGCTGATTCTCACCATGCTCGGTCGCGGCGGCAAGGCCGAGGAGAAGGTCTCGGAGGACGAGATCCATCACCTGGTCCGCGAGGCCGAAAGCGCAGGCGTGCTCGAACCCGGTGAGAAGGAAATGATCGCCGGCGTGATGCGACTTGGCGACCGGCCGGTCGGCGCGGTGATGACGCCGCGCACGGAGGTCGACGAGATCGACCTCAACGACGATCCCGCGGCCATCCAGGAGATCATCGCCAAGAGCCCGCATTCGCGCTTTCCCGTCTCCGACGGCGACCGCGACAAGCCGATCGGCGTGCTGCAGGCCAAGGACCTGCTGGTCGCCTATATGAGCGAACGGACGCCGGACCTGCGCGCGCTCGTGCGCGAGGCACCCGGCATCCCGGCGTCGGCAGACGCACGCGACGTCGTGGCCATCCTGAAGGCCGCGCCGGTTCACGTCGGTTTCATTTACGACGAATACGGCGGCTTTGAAGGCATGGTGACGGCCTCCGACATCCTCGAATCGATCGTCGGCGCCTTCCATTCGGAGGACGGGCCGCCGGAGCCGGCCTTCGTGAGGCGTGCCGACGATTCGCTGCTGATCTCCGGCTGGATGCCGGTCGACGAATTCGGCGAATTGCTCGGTGTCGAGCTGCCGCCGCACCGCTACAACACGGTGGCTGGCCTGGTGCTGCAGCAGTTCAACATGCTGCCCAACACCGGCGACGCCTTCGACTTCGGCGGCTGGCACATCGAGGTGGTCGATCTCGATGGGCGGCGGATCGACAAGATCCTGGCAAGCCGGCTGAGCGAGGTCGAGACGGGATAGTTCGCGCGCTTGCGCGAGCGCCGACATTCTCACCCGAACTTCACGCCGATCCGCTTCTCCTTGCGCCAGACCACGGTGCAGGCGAGATGCGTTCCGTCGGCCGGGATGAACAGGGTGAAGCGTTCGGGAATTCCGACCGGGCTGGTAACGTCGAGCGCCGCGCCGGTGTCCGAGAAATTGCGGACGGTGCAGTCGATCGCGCCGCCGCCGAACTCGATCGTTCCGGCTTTCAGCACACGGTGTCTGGCTTTGTCGCGTCGCTCATCCATGGGGGCAATTTACACCCAAAGCTGACACAGACATTAAGGCACGGCGCATTCGCGATGATTTTGTGCCGCCGCGCCAAGCGCGGCGGTATCATGCGGTGGAGGGCCTTACAGGGCCGGCTGGAACGTGTCGGTCTGCGCCATCCGCCAAGCCTCGCGGAAGCGTGAGTCTTCAGTGCCTTCGAGCAATTCGCCGGGACGTAGCTCCGGATAGAGCCGCGCGAAGGATTGAACCTGCGTCGTGGACGTCCGTTGGCTGAAGTGAATCGGGCGCAGCTGCTGCGGATGCTCGAGGCCCGCCGCGGCGATCAGCTCGGTCAGCGAATGCAGCGTCGCGTGGTGATAATTGTGCACGCGGTCGATCTTGAGCGGCACGTAGAGCGCACGCGCTCGCGTCGGATCCTGCGTCGCCACCCCGGTCGGGCAACGATCGGTGTGGCAGCTCAGCGACTGGATGCAGCCGAGCGAGAACATGAAGCCGCGCGCGGAGTTGCAATAATCGGCCCCGATCGCCATGGCGCGCGCCATGTCGAATGCGGTGGCGATCTTTCCGGAGGCACCGATCCTGATGCGGTCGCGCGCATTGATGCCGATCAGCGCGTTGTGGACGAAATTGACGCCCTCGCGCATCGGCATGCCCAGGTGATCCATGAATTCCAGCGGCGCCGCACCGGTGCCGCCCTCATTGCCGTCGACCACGATGAAATCGGGATAGATGCCGGTCTGGAGCATCGCCTTGCAGATCGCCAGAAATTCCCAGGGATGGCCGATGCACAGCTTGAAGCCGGTCGGCTTGCCGCCGGACAGGCGCCGCATCTCCGCGATGAACTGCATCATGCCGACAGGCGTCGAGAACGCGCGATGCGAGGCCGGCGAGATGCAGTCCTCGCCCATCGCGACGCCGCGGATTTTTGAGATCTCCTCCGAGACCTTCGCCGCCGGCAGGACGCCGCCGTGGCCCGGCTTGGCGCCCTGGCTGACCTTGAGCTCGACCATCTTGATCTGGTCGTCGCAGGCGACGCGCGCGAACGCCTCGGGATCGAAGGTGCCGTCGAGATGACGGCAGCCGAAATAACCGGAGCCGATCTCCCAGATGATGTCGCCGCCCATCTCGCGGTGATAGGGGCTGACGCCGCCCTCGCCGGTGTCGTGCGCGAAGCCGCCCTTTTTGGCACCGGCATTGAGCGCGCGCACCGCGTTGGGGCTGAGCGCGCCGAAGCTCATCGCGGAAATGTTGAACACCGAGGCCGAATAGGGCTTGCTGCAATCTGGGCCGCCGATGGTGATACGGAATTTCTCTTCGGCATGCGTCTTCGGCGATACCGAGTGATGCATCCACTCGTAGCCCTCGCGGTAGACGTCCTCCTGGGTGCCGAACGGACGCTTGTCGAGCTCCATCTTGGCGCGCTGATAGACCACCGCGCGGGTGTCGCGCGAGAACGGCATGCCGTCCTTCTCGCTCTCGAAGAAATACTGCCGCATCTCCGGTCGGATCTCTTCGAGCAGGAAGCGGATATGCGCCGAAATCGGATAGTTGCGCAGCACCGCGTGGCTCTTCTGCAAGAGATCGCGGACGCCGAGCAGCGTCAGCGCGCCGAAGATCAGGATCGGGACCAGCAGGATGTCGAAGATCTTGCGGTCGGCGATGCCGATGCCGATCAGGAGCGCGGTGACGACCGCGCAGATCGTCAGGACGATGAAGCGCGGCGAGAACGGCAGCAGCAGGGTCTCCATGATCCCCTCCTCCGCCAGCGCCACGCGCTTGTGGGACGCGCGTTGGGAGGAGTCCTGCGTCTTGGTGTCGTCGGCCACGATTCCCATCCTCTCGCCAGCATGAGGCGCTACGATACGCCCTCGCCTGTCATACGGATATGACGCGGCCCTTGTTTCAGGCTAGCGAATTCGGCCGGGATAAATCAATCAGCCGAGAGGATAGGCTTTTGCAGTGCAGCAGGGGGCCGAATTGAGCCGCCTGCATGGATGCAAACTAACTTTGTCCCGGACAAGCGCCCGGGATCCAAAATGCAACAGCATACGATGGTGAGATGGGCCCCGGCTCTGCACTCCGTCCGGGGCAAGAGAGCGTGGCTGGGGCCTTACCGCTCGACGAACGCCTTCTCGATTACGAAATGGCCGGGCTTGTTGCCGCTGCCTTCGATGAAGTCGCGCCCTTCGAACATCACCTTCAGCTCTTCGAGCATCGCGGGGCTGCCGCACATCATGACCCGGTCGGTCTCGATGTTCAGCGGGCCCTGCCCGATATCGTTGAAGATCTGCTCGGAGTTGATCAGGTCGGTGATACGGCCGCGATTCCTGAAAGGCTCGCGGGTCACGGTCGGATAGTAGATCAGCTTGTCGGCGAGCAGTTCGCCGAACAGTTCGTCTTCGCGCAGCGAGGCGACCAGCTTCTCGCCATAGGCGAGCTCGGACACCTGGCGGCAGCCGTGCACCAGAACGATCGATTCGAACTGGTCATAGACCTCGGGGTCCTTGATCAGGCTCGCGAACGGCGCGAGGCCGGTTCCGGTCGAGAGCAGCATCAGCCGCTTGCCGGGAAGGAGATTGTCGGTGACCAGCGTGCCGGTCGCCTTGCGGCCGACCAAGATGGTGTCGCCTTCCTTGATCTTCTGCAGGCGCGAGGTCAGCGGGCCGTCCTGAACCTTGATCGAGAAGAACTCGAGCTCTTCCTCGTGGTTGGCGCTCGCCATGCTGTAAGCGCGCAGCAACGGACGGCCGTCGATCTCGAGGCCGATCATCGCGAACTGACCGTTCTGGAAACGGAAACCGGTATCGCGCGTGGCACGGAAGCTGAACAGCGTGTCGGTCCAGTGCTGGACGGAAAGAACCTTCTCTCGGTAAAACGCGCTCATGATTTTCGATATTCCGAATAATTGCGGTTTTAAGGCAAAAGCGTTGCCCGGCCCTGAAACGGGGCGGACACCATTGCCATGGCGGAGGATTTCGCGTGTGTGATCTACGCCATTGAGACCAATAATCAACCTCGTTCCCCAGGCAATTGATGCCGGTCAAACCGGCATTTGCGGCGGAATTGGCCATATTGTTAATGAATCTGCTGCCGGGCGCGCGAGGCGTGCAATTTCTTCGCCCTGCGACGGTCCAATGCAGCACTTAATTTCCCTCGCGCTCGCGAGAATTTCATTAAGAATAGCTCTGACTTTCATCCCGTTTTGGTGCCGTTCCCGCATTTTTGCGGCTTTTGGCGCCAGGAACGCCTGACACACGAGAAACACATGGCGACCAGCGACGAGCGGATCTTCGTCCAGGCGGTCAGGCGCTATGCCGCGAAGCACGGCATCGCCGTGGACGTCCGCGCCGATGGCTGGCTGATCGCCATGCGCCGGGGCGACGAGCGGCGCTTTGCCTTCGGCTACGACATCGGCCTCAACAGCGCCATTGCCCACCGCCTCGCCAACGACAAATCGGCGACATCCGAGGCGCTGGCGCTAACGGGCGTGCCCGGTATGTCGCATCATCTCTTCCTCAACCCCAAGCTGGGCGAGAACGTCGTTGGCGCCGGCTGGCGTCAGGCGATGACGCGGCTTCTTCACGACCATCCTGAAGGCGTGGTGGTGAAGCCCAACGAGGGAACGTCGGGGCGCTTGGTGTTCAAGGTGACGACCGAGGCGGAGCTCGACCACGCAGCCGGCGAGGTGTTTTCGATGAGCACAGGGCTCGTGATCTCGCCCTATGTCGCGATCGAGGAGGAGGTCCGCGTGGTGCTGCTCGATGAGCGGCCCCTCGTCGCCTACAGCAAGCAGCGGGGAGCGGATTGGCGACATAATCTCGATGCCGGCGCAAAGCCGGTATTGCTGGAGGACGGCGAGGTTCGCACGGCCTGCGTCAAGCTCGCGATCGATGCCGCGCGCGCCGTCGGCATCGCCTTTGCGTCGATCGACGTGGTGCGCGTGGATGGCGCGTGGCGCGTGCTCGAGATCAATTCCGGCGTGATGATGGAGGCGCTGGGGAAGCTGTATCCGGAGCTGGTGCAGGCGGCGTATGACGCGGCGCTCGACCGGGTTTTTCGAGAGGGTTGAAGCCAAGTGCCCGGTGCCAATCTTCGCCCCCCCTTGTGGGAGACGGCGGCGCGAAACGCCCTCTCCATGAAGGGAGAGGGCGCGGCAAGTCCGCCCGTCAATTATTCGCCCCCGCCGAATCGTCCATCGCCTTAAACGCCTCTTCCAGCTGTGGCGAGATCGGCACGTTCAGACGTTCGCCGGTCGGAAGCCGTGCGGTGAACCATTTGTTGTAGAGCGGGACGAGATCACGGTTGGAGCCGAGCTTGCGAAAGGCGCGCTCGACCACGGCCGCGAGCTGCGGCTCGCCCTTTCTGAACATGATGCCGTAGGGGTCGTAGGACAAATAATCGCCGGTGACGCGAAACTTGTCCTGCGCCTTGTGGCGCGCGATCAGGCCGAAGAGCAGGATGTCGTCGGTCGCGAACGCATCGGCCTTGCCGTCGGAGAGCATCTGATAGGATTGCTCGTGGTCGGGAGAGGTGACGATGTTGAGGCCCAGCGTGAACTTCTTCTCCGCCGCCTGGATCGCCTGCTCGTTCGTGGTGCCCTTCGTCACCACGATGGTCTTGCCCTTCAGATCGGTCAGCGACTGAACGCTGGACGCCTTCGGCACCATCAGCTTGGTGCCGGCGACGAACATCAGCGGCGAGAACGCGACGCGCTTGCCGCGCTCGGCATTGGCCGTGGTCGAGCCGCATTCCAGGTCGATCTTGTTCTGGAGCACGGCATCGATGCGGTCGTCCGAGGTGACCTTCACGTAGTCGATCTTCAGGTTGGGATCATCGACCTCGACGCCGACCTCCTCGACGATGGCCTCGCAGAGCTCGAGGCTGTAGCCGATCGGGCGGCCCGACTGGTCGAGGAAGGAAAACGGCGGCGAGCTCTCGCGATAGCCGAGCCGCACGGTGTGCGCTTTCTTGACGGCCGCCAGCGTCGGGCTGAGCCCTTCGCCAGCCGTCTGCGCGACGGCCGAGGCCGCGAACAAGGAGGTCGCGAGCAACGATGCCGCAAGTAGCAGGCCGCCTGAGGTCAGAGACCTCGCCGAGATCTGGCCCATGGTTCGCTCCTACCCATGGCCGGCCATCGCGGGGACCTCGCCGGGAATCATGTCGTCAGGCACGGCGTCGCCGGGTCCCATGGCATGCTCCGGCCCGAGTTCGCCTTCCCACTTGGCCACGACGGACGTCGCCAGCGTGTTGCCGATCACGTTGGTGGCGCTGCGGCCCATGTCGAGGAAGGTGTCGATGCCCATGATCATCAACAGACCCGCCTCGGGGATGTTGAATTGCGCCAGCGTCGAGGCGATCACCACGAGCGAGGCGCGCGGCACGCCGGCGACGCCCTTCGAGGTGATCATCAGCGTCGCCAGCATCGCGAGCTGGGTGCCGAGCGGCATGTCGATGTGGTAGCTCTGCGCGATGAAGACTGCCGCGAACGTGCAGTACATCATGGTGCCGTCGAGGTTGAAGGAATAGCCGAGCGGCAGCACGAAGCTCGAGATCCGCGAGGAGGCACCGAAGCGGTTGAGCGCCTCCAGCGTCTTCGGATAGGCCGCCTCCGAGCTC
The DNA here is from genome assembly GCF_018129985.1 of Bradyrhizobium sp. SZCCT0148. Classification (GTDB taxonomy): domain Bacteria; phylum Pseudomonadota; class Alphaproteobacteria; order Rhizobiales; family Xanthobacteraceae; genus Bradyrhizobium; species Bradyrhizobium japonicum_H. Next base: position 129,001 of record NZ_JAFCKT010000003.1, on the reverse strand, counting down.
GCGGTCGAGAACGCGATCATCAGGGGTTCGCGGACCAGCTTCAGCAGATGGCTGTAGCGCGGCCCGATTACGATGAAGCCGACGATGACCAGGATGGCCCACAGAATCATCAGCGAGAGATAGAAGCCGCCCATGAAGACGACGAGCTTCCAGAGCACGGCGAGGCCGTTCTTGGCCACCGTCGCGGTGATGGCGGCCCAGACCGCGAGCGGGGCGAACAGCATCACGTAGCTCGTCACCTTCAGCATGATGTGGCCGATATCGTCGATCATCGCCAGGATCGGCTTGGAGCGCTCCGGCATCGATCCCATCGCCACCGAGAAGAACACCGCGAAGATCACGATCTGCAGGATCTCGTTCTGCGCCATCGCATCGGCGATCGAGGTCGGAATCAGGTGGGTGAGGAATTTCTCGATCGAGAAGGCCGACACCGGCAGGCCGGTCGACTGGCCCGCCGCAGGCAGCGTGCCGGGGAAGTTCGCGCCGGGCTGCAGCAGATTGACCATGATGAGGCCCAGCAGCAGCGAGATGAAGGAGGCGCTGATGAACCAGCCCATGGTCTTGGCGAAGATGCGGCCGAGCTTGGAGCCCGATCCCATATGGGCAATGCCGCCGACCAGGGTCGCGAACACCAGCGGCGCGATGATCATCTTGATCAGGCGCAGGAACATCATGGCGATAAGGTTGATGGCAGAGGCCCACTCGCCGCGGGTATCCGGCAGGAAGTTGTAGATCGCCGTCCCCATGACGATGCCAAGCACCATCGCCGCCAGAATGTATTGCGTAAACCTGTTCGACATCGCTTACCCCCACGTACACCGGCGCTTCATGATGTCGCAGATGTCACAGCGACGCAACACGCTTTGCGTGTGATCGTGTTTTCAGGATGTTCCCGTTGTGAAATGGAACGCCGCGCTCTAGCCTTCGCGCAGCGCACAACGCATGCGGCTTGCACGTTTTGTTTGCGGCAGCTGCTTCAATAATCGTCAAGACAATCAAAAGGGAACGCCATGAGCGGCAACGTCAATCGCCAGATTTTGCTGGTCGAAAAACCCAGCGGCAAGCTTGGCCCCGAACATTTCAAGATGGTGGAAGGCGCAGTGCCGGCGCCGAAGGACGGCGAAGTCCTGCTGCGCGTGCGATACATTTCGCTCGACGCCGCCAACCGCGCCTGGATGCACGGCGCGACCTATCGCTCCGCCGTCGAAGCGAACAGCGTGATGGCCGGAGGCGCTATTGCCGAGGTCGTCAGCTCGAAGGCCGAAGGGTTGGCGGCGGGCGACATCGTGTTCGGTGACACCGGCTGGCAGGAATTTGCCGCGGTGCCCGCAAAGCATCTCACCAAGATGCCGAAGCTCGAGCCGATGACACATTTGCTCAGCGTGTTCGGCATCGCCGGCCTCACCGCCTATTTCGGCCTGCTGGACATCGGCAAGCCGAAAGACGGCGAGACGGTCGTGGTGTCCGCGGCCGCCGGCTCGGTCGGATCGATCGTCGGGCAGATCGCAAAGATCAAAGGATGCCGCGTGGTCGGCATCGCCGGCGGCGCGGACAAGTGCAGCTGGCTGACCTCCGAGCTCGGCTTCGACGCCGCCGTCGACTACAAGGACGGCGCGGTCTTCAAGGCGCTGCGCGCGGCGGCGCCAAAAGGCATCGACGTCTATTTCGACAATGTCGGCGGCGACATTCTCGAAGCCTGCCTGCCGCAGATGAACAATTATGGGCGCATCGCCTGCTGCGGCGCGATCTCGCAATATGACGGCGTGCCTGCCGCGCACGGACCGCGCGGCGTGCCGGGCCTGATCGTGGTGAAGCGGCTCGTCATGCAGGGCTTCATCGTGATGGACTACATGAAGGAGAGCCAGCGCGCACTGGCCGATCTTCAGGCCTGGGTCAAATCCGGCAGATTGAAGGTGCAGGAAGACATCATCGACGGCCTTGAAAACACGCCGAAGGCGCTGATCGGTTTGCTTGCGGGCGAGAACCGGGGCAAGCGGATGGTCAGGCTCTGACGATTTCGGCGCCTCGCATCGACGCCGGCATAATCTACTTGCGGTAGCGGCTGAAGCGGCCAATGATATCGCTTGCGAGGCATCACTCGCGAGCGATTGTGATTGCGCGACTTTGATTAAGCATCGACCGATATCGACAGGGCAGGAATTTCTTCAGATGTTCAACACGTTGAAACGAGTCTCAACGCGCAAGGCGTTGCTCGCCGCGACATTCTTCGCAACTGCAACAGGAGCGTTCGCGCAAGCACCGACCGATGCGCAGAAGAGCGCCATCCGGTCCGCATGCCGCTCGGACTTCATGGCGCACTGCTCAAGCGTGACGCCCGGCGGCACGGAAGCGTTCCAGTGCTTGCAGAAGAACATGTCCAGCCTCTCGTCGGGATGCCAGACCGCGGTTCGCGCGATCGCGCCGCCGGCGGCTGCGAAGACTGAAGCCGCTCCCGCCGCGGCGAAGACCGAAGCCGCCCCCAAGGAAGCGGCCCCCAAGACGGCCGCTCCCAAGGCTGAGCCGGCGCCTGCACCCGCCGCACCGAAGGTTGAATCCGCTCCCGCTGCGAAGCCGGCTGCCGCGCCGGCGCCGAAGGCTGCTGCGCCCAAGCAGCCGAGCAGCGCGCAACTTGCCGCAATCAAGAGCGCCTGCCGGGGCGATTATCCCAAGGTCTGCGCCAGCGTGCCGCCGGGCGGCGCGCCTGCGCTGGAATGCCTGGAGAAGAACAAGGCCAAGGTGTCGCCGGCCTGCGGAAGCGCTGTCAGCGCGGCAACCGGCGGCGGCGCGGCAGCCACTGCAGCCCCGTCTGCAGGCGCCGCGGCCGCCCCTGCCGCAGCGCCCGCCGTGCTCGTGCTGCGCCCAATGCGACCGCGCGAAGAGTTGTTCGTGGCGCGATCAGCCTGCGGCGCCGATATCCGCACGATCTGCGCCGGCGTCGAGGTCGGGGCCGGCCGCATCATGCAGTGTCTTGCGAGCAACGCGGCGTCGCTGTCACCGGCGTGCAGGGACGTGCTGGCGGCCTTCACGGTGCGCTGACGCGCCGCGCAGCTCCATCGAAATCTGGCGGCGTGCGCGCATGAATTTTCGCACGCCTGCAGCGACAAATCCTTTGCAGACATCCGATTTCATCGACGGCAACACCGGGAGGACAACATGCGATCATTGCTGCTCGTTGCTTCTGCACTCTTCGCCTTCGCCGCAACCATGACGTTCGAGGCCACCGACGCCAATGCAGTGGTGTGCGCCCGCGGCGTCTATCGCGCCGGCTGCGCCGGACCGAACGCGGCCGTCGTGGTCCGCAAGCCGGTTCCGGTGGTCCGTTGCACCAGGGTGCTGGTGAACGGCGTCTACGTGAAGCGCTGCGTCTGACACGCGAATAGCCAAGCCGGCGCGGTTTGGCTATGATTCGGACCTGATGGCGTCGGGCGCGCGCGACCTGAGCGCCCGAAGATGAGCTGCGGCGCGCCTGCGCTCGGCCGATAATTCCGCTGGCGCGGGCCGCTGGAGCACATTAGTCTACCTCTAGATAGTAAGTATACTGTCAATTAGGGAGGCAGAAGTGCGGATCGCCGTGATTGGCGGGGGGCCCGGTGGGCTCTATTTCGCCTATCTCTGGAAGAAGCGACATCCCGAGGATCAGGTCGACCTGTTCGAACAGAACCCGGCCGACGCGACCTGGGGCTTTGGCGTCGTGTTCTCCGACCAGGCGCTGGAATTCCTGCGCGCCGACGACCCCGAGACGGTCGACGCGATTGCGCCGCACATGGAGAGCTGGGAGAACATCACGCTGAACCTCGGCGGCGACAGCGTCGCCATCGACGGAGTCGGCTTCTCCTCGATCGGGCGGCTCGAGCTGCTGCGATTCCTGCAGCAGCGCGCGCTGGACGTCGGCGTCACACCGCGCTTCGATACGCAGATTCAGGCCGTCGACCAACTCCACGGATACGACCTGATCGTTGCCGCGGACGGGCTCAACTCGCTGGTCCGTCGCAGCTTCGAAGGTGATTTCGGCACCTCGCTGTCCTACTCCTCCAACAAGTTCGTCTGGTACGGCACCTCGAAGCGGTTCGACACGCTGTCGCAGACCTTCGTGAAGACCGATCGCGGCGCCTTCAACGCCCATCACTATCGCTACTCGCCGGCCATGAGCACCTTCCTGGTCGAATGCGACCACGCGACCTGGCAGGCCTATGGTTTCGCCTACAAGGACGTCGAGCAGTCCAAGGGCGTCTGCGAAGAGGTGTTCGCGGACACGCTCGGCGGCCATTGCCTCGTCTCCAACAAATCGGTCTGGCGCAATTTCCCCTGGATTTGGAATGAGCATTGGTCGTTCAAGAACATGGTGCTGATCGGCGACGCCCTGCATTCCGCGCATTTCTCGATCGGCTCGGGCACGCGGCTCGCGATCGAGGACGCCATCGCGCTGGTCAAGGCGCTGGAATCGGATGCGCATCTGTCGACCGCACTGCATCGCTACCAGGCGGCGCGCAAGCCGGTGGTGCAGAAGCTGGTCAACGCGGCGCGCACCAGCGCCTTCTGGTATGAGCAATTTGCCCAGCACATGCAGCAAGGCCTGATGGACTTCGCCTATAGCTACATCACCCGCTCCGGCCGCATCGACGATGCACGCCTGCGCCACATGTCGCCGGCCTTCATGGCGCGTTACGAGGCTGCCAGGAACGGCGGGAACGAGGCATGAGCAACGAGACTTCCGACCAGGTGCCCGCCGACAGCGAGGGCGCGCGCGAGATCGGCTTTGCCGTTCCAAAATTCTACAACGCCAGCCGCGTGCTGTTCGACAATATCGCCAAAGGCCGGGGCGACAGGGTCGCGCTCATGGGGCCGGCGGGCACGCGGACCTATGCCGGGCTTTGCGACGAGGCTTGCCGCTGGGGCAACGGCCTTGCATCGCTCGGCCTAAAGCGCGGCGACCGCGTGCTGCTGTTCCTCGACGACACGCCGTCCTACCCGGCCGCGTTCTTCGGCGCGGTGCGGGCCGGCTTCGTGCCGCTCCTGATCAACACGCTGACGCCGCCGGACCTGCTGCAGTTCTATCTCGCCGATTCCGGAGCTGAAGTCGCCGTGACGGAGGCCGAGTTCTGTGGCCGCTTCGATGCAGAGGCCTGCAAGGACACGCGCCTGCGCACGCTGATCGTCGTCAATGGCGCGGCGGGCCATCACGCCGCGCCGAGCGCGCTCGCGGCGGCGGACTGGCTCGGGCAATTCCCGGCCGAGCTGGCGGAAGCGGACACCCATCGCAACGAGATGGCGTTCTGGATGTACTCGTCCGGCTCGACCGGCCGGCCCAAGGGCATCGTGCACCTCCAGCACGACATGGCCTATAGCGAGCTCGCCTTTGCGCAGAACGTGCTGAAGCTGACGCCCGATGACATCTGCTTCTCGGTGCCGAAGATCTTCTTCGCCTATGGCTTCGGCAACTCCGTCACCTTCCCGTTCGCTGCGGGAGCGGCCACGCTGCTGCTGTCGGGCCAGCCGAAACCCGCCGCGATCTTCGCGGCGATCGAGCAATACAAGCCGACGGTCTTCTTCGGCCTGCCGACGCTCTACACGTCCCTCACCAAGGCTGAAGGCGCGGACAAGACCGATTTCTCGTCGCTGCGCATGTCGCTTTCGGCGGCGGAGGTGCTGTCGGCGGAAGTCTTCAACGGCTGGAAGGCGCTCACGGGCCTGGAGATCGTCGAAGGCCTCGGCTCGACCGAGGTGCTGCACATCTATCTTTCCAACAGGCCCGAGCAGAAGAAGCTCGGCGCCGCCGGCCTGCGCGTGCCCGGCTACGAGGTCTCGCTACGCGACAAGGACGGACGCGAGGTCGGCGACAACGAGGAAGGCATCTTGTGGGTGCGCGGCGATTCCAACACGCCGCTGTACTGGAACCGGCCCGACAAATCCGCCGAGACGATTCGGCAGGGCGGCTGGATCTACACCGGCGACCGCTTCATCCGCGATGCCGACGGCTTCCACTTCTTCCGCGGCCGCGCCGACGATCTCATCAAGATTTCCGGTCAATGGGTCTACCCGCTGGAAGTCGAGCTGTGTCTCGCCGACCACCCCGACATCCGCGAATGCGCGGTGTTCGCCACGGAGCTGCCGGACCGACGCATGACGTTGAAGGCGGTGGTGGTGATGAACAGTCGCACCGCCGACCCGAGCGAAGCGACGCGGCGGCTGCAGGATTACGTCAAGGGCAAGCTGCTTCCCTACAAATACCCGCGCGAGGTGATCTTCACCGACGAGTTGCCGAAGACGGGGACGGGAAAGATCGATCGGCAGGCGTTGCTGCGGATGTGAGGCGCCGCGGCGAGTAGCGCAACTCAACCCGCCACGCAACCGTGGCCATCGCCCGCGAAGGCGGGCGATCCAGAGCTCCGAAACAGTTGTGATTGAAATGATAAGGCTGCAGCATACTGGATTCCCCGCCTCCGCGGGGAATGACACCTCTATCTTGCAACAGCGGCGCCTTCCTCGCTTCCCTCACCCCGTCTTCCCCAGATGCTCCAGCGCATCTTCCGCACGCAGCGGGACCCGCGAGGCCTCGTTGTTGAGATCGACGAGCTGCGACATCAGACCCATCAGCGTCTTGCGATCGGCCGGCTTGAGCGGCTCCAGCATCCGCGCCTGGGCGCGTTCGACCGCGGGGATGATCTCGCGCAGGATCGCGACGCCGGGCTTGGTGAGATAGAGCAGCTTGATTCGCTTGTCTTCGGGCGCCGGCTTGCGTTCGACATAGTCCTTGGCCTGCAGACGCTCGATCACGCTGCCGAGCGTGGAGCGGTCGAAGGCGATCACCGCCGACAGCCGCGTCGCGTCGATGCCGGGATGGGTGTGGATCGCGATCAGCGCCGCATATTGCACCGGGGTCAGGTCGAACGCCTTGCACTCCTCCATGAAGATCGAGACCGCGATCTGCTGCATGCGCCGGAACAGATAGCCCGGCGCGGCATAGACCGCATCGATCGTAATGGGAGGAGAAGCCTTACTCGGCATCGGGCTGCTTCTCCGGTGCGGCATCGGCGAAGGCCGGCAGCGCCTTTGCTGCCGCTTCCGCCTGCAGCAGGCGCGGATAAGCCGAGACATCCACGCCGAAGCGGCGCGCATTGGCGAACTGCGGCACCAGGCAGAGATCGGCGAGCGTCGGTGCATCACCGAAGCAGAACGGCCCGGGCTCGCCCTTGATCAGCGTCTCGCAGGCCGACAATCCCTCGCGGTTGACCCACGCCGCCCAGTCCTGGACCTTGTCTTCGGCCAGCCCGAGCTCGCGCAGCCGCGCCAGTACTTTCAAATTCTGCACCGGATGGGTGTCGCAGGCGATCGCCAGCGCGAACGCCCTCACCTTGGCGCGGCGCAGCGGATCCTGCGGCAGCAGCGGCGGATGGGGATGGGTCTCGTCGAGCCATTCGATGATCGCGACCGATTGGGTCAGCACCACACCCGCATCATCCTCCAGCGCGGGCACGAGGCCTTGCGGATTGATGGCGAGATAGGCGGGCGCACATTGCTCGCCCTTGCGCAAATGATGCGGCAGATGCTCGGCCCCGAGGCCTTTCAGGTTCAGCGCGATCCGCACCCGATAGGCGGCGCTGGAGCGGAAATAGCCATGCAGCTTCATCGGACCCTCCCTTACATTCTTGTCGTCACATTGACGCTACCTAGATCGTCAGTATACTGTCAATCAACAAAACGAACGGGAGCGCCGCCATGGAAGCCGTGACCAAGACGCCGGAACGCGAGGCCTTCTACAAGAAGATCGACGGCGAAAACCTCACCGCGCTGTGGACGGTGATGAGCGATCTGATCACGCCGGAGCCGAAGAGCGCCTGCCGACCGCACCTCTGGAAATTCGACGTCATCCGCGACTATATGACGGAGGCGGGCCGACTGATCACCGCCAAGGAAGCCGAGCGGCGCGTGCTGGTGCTGGAGAATCCCGGCTTGCGCGGCCAGTCCAAGATCACGACCTCGCTCTATGCCGGCGTGCAGATGGTGGTGCCCGGCGACGTCGCGCCGGCGCACCGGCACAGCCAGTCGGCGCTGCGCTTCGTGCTGGAAGGCAAAGGCGCCCACACCGCCGTGGACGGCGAGCGCACCGCGATGGAGCAAGGCGATTTCATCATCACGCCGTCGATGACCTGGCACGATCACTCCAACGAGACCGATCAGCCGATGTTCTGGCTCGACGGCCTTGACATTCCCCTGGTGCAGTTCTTCGACTGCTCGTTCGCGGAAGGCTCGAAGGAAGACCAGCAGAAGATCACGAAGCCCGCCGGCGACAGCTTTGCGCGCTACGGCCACAATCTGCTGCCGATCGACGTCAAGCGCAGTTCGAAGACCTCGCCGATCTTCAGCTATCCCTATGCCTACACCCGCGAAGCGCTGGAGAAGGCTCGCACGAGCCAGGACTGGGATGCCTGCCACGGGTTGAAGCTGAAGTTCAGCAATCCCGAGACCGGCGATTTCGCGATGCCGACCATCGGCACGTTCATCCAGCTGCTGCCGAAAGGATTCAAGACCGCGCGCTATCGCTCGACCGACGCCACCGTGTTCTGCCCGATCGAGGGTAAGGGCCGCAGCCGCATCGGCGACGCCGTTTTCGAATGGGGTCCGCGCGATCTGTTCGTGGTGCCGAGCTGGCACTGGGTCACGCATGAGGCGGATGAGGACGCCGTGCTGTTCAGCTTCTCGGATCGGCCCGTGCAGCAGAAGCTGGATCTTTTTCGCGAGGATCGCGGCAACGCGTAACGGGCCACCGGTCTATCGTTCGTCAAGGCCGGGCTTGACCCGGCCATCCACGCCTCACGTCCGATACAAGAACGTGGATGCCCGGGCTTCCGCCGCGCCGAAGCGGCTTCGGCCGCGCAGGCGGGACAAGCCCGGGCATGACGACATGGGATACGGCTACCGCCAGTGCAGCAACCGCGTCTCCAGCCAGCCGATCACCTTCCCCACCGCCAGCCCGAACACCGACAGGATCACCACGCCCGCCAGCAGCTGATCGGTCTGCATCAGATTGCCGGCCTGCAGCACGAAGGCGCCGATGCCGTATTGCGCGCCGATCATCTCGGCGCTGACGACGAGCAGCAGCGCGACGGATGCGGTGATGCGGAAGCCGGCGAGGATCGCGGGCAGCGCGCCGGGCCAGATCACCCTGCGAACGATGGTGGCGAACGGAACGTTGAAACTCTGCGCCATGCGGATGAGATTGCGCGGCACAGCGTCGACGCCGCTATAGACCGAGATCGCGGTCGAGAAGAACACCCCGAGCGCGATGGTCGCGATCTTCGGCTCTTCGCCGATGCCGAGCCAGAGGATCAGGAGCGGCAGCAGTGCGATCTTCGGGATCGGGAACAGCGCCGAGATGAAGGTAATGCCGACACTCCGCGCCATCCGCGACAGGCCGATGGCGAAGCCGACGACGACGCCGGCGGCCGTCCCGAGCAGCCAGCCGACGCCGATGCGCAGCAGCGATGCCGAGAGATGCTGCCAGAGCGCACCTGAGATCGCGAGCCGATAGATCGCGCGGACGATTGCAGCGGGCGTCGGCAGAAATAGCGCATTGACGAGACCGATGCTGCCCGCCGCTTGCCAGATCGCGATGACCAGAGCGAGCGCGATCCAGCCGCCATAGCGACTGCTCGCGGGCACGAAGCCGGCGCCGCGAAACCGCACGCGCCGCGTCACCCCGCCCTTCGCAATCTCAGTCGCCGCGCGATCAAGCATGCTGGACCTCGCGCTCGGCATCGATCGCCTCGTTGCGGATCAGCGACCAGATCTGGGTCTGCAACGCCAGCAATTTTTCGCGCGCCGCAGCTTCGCCGCGCTCGCTGCGCGTCATCGGAACGGTCACCACCTCGCGAATGCGCCCCGGTCGCCGCGACAGCACCACGATGCGGTCGGCCAGCCGCGCCGCCTCTTCGAGATTATGCGTGACATAGACCGCCCCCATGCCACCGTCGGCGAGCAGGCGGACGAAATCCTCCATCAGCAATTCGCGGGTCTGCGAGTCCAGCGCCGACAGCGGCTCGTCCATCAGCAGGATCGCGGGCTTCACCGCGAGCGCGCGCGAGATGCCGACGCGCTGGCGCATGCCGCCGGAGAGCTGCTTGGGATAGGTTTTGCGGAAATCGGTCAAGCCCGTGCGGCGCAAGGCATCGTCGACCAACGCGCGGCGCTGCGTGGCCGAGAGGTGGGTGTGCAGCAGCGGGAATTCGACGTTCTCCTCGACGCTCGCCCAGGGCAGCAGCGCGAAATCCTGGAACACAAAGGTCAGCGGGTTGAGGCTGTCTGCCGGCGGCGCACCGCGCAGTTCGGGCGCGCCCGATGTCGGCTGCAGCAGGCCACCGAGGATCGACAGCAGCGTGCTCTTGCCGCAGCCCGAGGGCCCGACGATCGCCACCACCTCGCCGGCGCCGACCGTGAAGGAGACGTCGTCGAGCACGGCGAGATCGCCGAAGCGGTGGGAGATGTGGCTCGCGATCAGGTCCATCGTCTGCGTTCTACTCTCAATCCGCCTTCACGTAGTCCTTCGCGATGATCGCGTTCGCGTCAAAGCCCTTGTCGACGAAGCCCTGCTCCTGCAGCCATTTGATCTGGTTGTCGACGTTCTTCACGTCCAGCTTGCCGTCGGGATCGATATAGGCGCAATTGCCGACCACCTGCTCGACCGGGAGGTTGGTGTACTTCGCGATGATCTCCAGCAGCGGCTTTGTCTGCTCGTTGATCGGCGCGACACCGTCCTTCATCGCGGCGAGGATCACGTCGTGATATTCTCGGTCCGCCTTGGCCAAGACGCCGAGCAGCTTCGTCACCAGCGCCTTGTTGGTCAGCGTCTTCGGCGAGGCAAACACCGCACCCAGCTGCCACGGCGTTTCGTCGCCGACCCAACCCAGGAACTTCGCGCCGCCTTCGTCGGTGAGCTTTCGCGCCGTCGAGATCGGCAGCAGCGCCGCATCGACTGTCTCGCCCTTCAGCGCGGCGGCGGCATTGGACAGCGATTGCAGCGGCACGATCTTCACGTCCGCGAGCTTGAAGCCGTATTTGTCGGCGAGCAGGCCGAGCGAATAGTGGAAGGAGGAGCCGACCTGCGTCATCGCCACGCGTTTGCCCGCGAGGTCCTTCGGCGTCTTCAATCCGGCCGCGTAGGCATTGTTGCTGGCGAAATATCCGATCAGGGGATAACCGGCCTTCTCGCGGCTCATGCCGCCGATCACCTTCAGTGTGCCCTTGCCGGCGAGATTGTAGAGACCGGCGGTGAAGGCGGTGATGCCGAAATCGACGTCGCCCGACGTGGTGGCGACTGCGATCGGCTGTGCCGCGTCAAAGAATTTCAGCTCGACCTCGAGGCCGGCTTCGCGAAAGTAGCCCTTGTCCTGCGCGATGAAGACCGGCGCGGAGGAGGACAGACGGAGCACGCCGATCCTGGCCTTCAGCGCATCCTCGGCGTGGGCTGCCCCCATCGCCATGATCGCCAAAAGACTGGCTGCCGCGAACCGCGCAATTCCGATCATCCTGCTTCCTCCGCCGTCGGTTATCTTGCTGTTCGTTTACATGCCTTCGGGTACCGGCTGGTCCCGTCCGATGAAGACACCCTGTTGTTTCAACGTTTCCTGCAACTTTTCAATGGGGATGTCGCGTGGAATTCGGTTTCCGGAGAGCGCCAATGCAGCGGCGGAACCGGCCGCCTCGCCCATCGCAAAGCAGGCCCCCGAGACCCGCGCCGCGGACTGGCCCTCGTGGGTCATCGAGGCGCAGCGGCCGGCGACCAGCAGATTGTCGACACCTTCGGGCACCAGCATCCGGTACGGCAGCTCGTTATAGCCGCGCGATTCCGGGATCGGCGGGAAGGTGAAGACGACGTCGCCGGGAACGTGAGCCTCGATCGGCCAGCCATTGACGCCGATGGAGTCCTCGAAGGAGGCGCAGCCGAGTACGTCCTCGCCGCTGAGCTGGTAGCCGCCCTTGATGCGGCGGGTCTCGCGAATGCCGAGCTGCGGCGGCAAATCGACGATGTAGGATTTTTCAAACCCCGGTACGGTGCGCAGGAATTCGAAGGCGGCGAGCGCCTGCTTGCGGCCCTCGATCTCGCCGCGGGTGAGATCGTCGGGCTCGACGCCGTTGATGGCGTGGCCGTCCTCGCGCGCCACTTGCGTGAAGTTCACCCGCCATTCGATGCCGGATTTCTGCGGCCTTACGATCGCGCTCTTGCGCGGGAATGTGTGGGTGCCGGCGGCAAGCGCCTTTTCCATCAATTGCGGGATGGTGCGCCAGGCATCGCCGGCCTTGTCGGGGTCGATGCCATTGAGACGGAGCATCATCGAGGGATACATCGGATGGCCGTGCGCATCGCCGATGTCGAACGGCGCACCGGCCCAGACGGCGAGATCGCCGTCGCCGGAGCAATCGATGAATATCTCTGATCGCACCGCCTGCCGTCCGGCCTTGGTCTCCACCATCAGCGCGTCGATGCGGTTGTTCTTGCCCATCACCACGCCTGCGCCGAGCGCGTGGAAGAGAATGTGCACCTTGTGGCTCGCCAGCAGTTGATCCGCCGCGATCTTGTAGGCCGCGGTATCGTAGGCCTGCGCAAAGACCTTGCCGAGGATCAGGTGCGGCGCGTTCAGGCCGTTGAGCCGATCGATCCGCGCCAGTAACTCGGACGCCATGCCCTGCACGAGGCGACGATGCTCGCCATGGACATTGCCATGCAGGCCGCAAAAGTTTGTGACACCTGCAGCGGTGCCCATGCCGCCGAGAAAGCCGTAGCGCTCGATCAGAAGGGTCTTTCGTCCCGCGCGCGCCGCTGAGGCCGCCGCGACGATCCCGGCCGGGCCGCCGCCGAGCACGACGACTTCGTATTCGCCATAGAGCGGCACGTGACGCGCCGGTTCTTCGATCGTCGTGGTCCGCATGGCGCGTTTCTTCCCAAATCTCTTGCTCGCCCAAGGCTGGATTCGCCCGGCTCGCCTCGGCCAGATGCGACAAGACGACGACGTAGTCTATCGCAGCATCGACATTCTGCCGCGGCTGTCGACGTTCAGCGTTTCCCGCCGCCCCAGTTCCCCGCCCGCTTTTCCGCAAACGAGGCCAGACCCTCCGCCGCTTCCGCGCTCTGGCGCTTGAGCGAATGCAGCTGGACGAGCCGCGTGTAGGCGGCATCGTCCACCGCCATGCCGCCGAACGAGCTCTCCAGCGCGAGGCGCTTGGTTTCAGCCATCGCCTCCGGCCCGTTGGCGAGCAGTTGCTCGACCACCTTGGCGCCGGCGGCTTCGAGATCGGCGAGCGGCACCACCTCATGGACCAGGCCGATGCGGCGGGCGTCCTCGGCACCGAAACGTTCACCGGTCAGTGCGTAGCGGCGGACCTGGCGCACGCCGATGGCATCGCAAAGCTGCGGGATGATGATCGCGGCCGTCAGGCCCCAGCGCACCTCGGTGATCGAGAACAGGGCGTTGTCCGCGGCGATCACGACATCGCAGCCTGCGATCACACCGGTGCCGCCACCGAAGCAGCCGCCCTGCACCAAAGCGACCGTCGGGATCGGCAGGGTGTTGAGCCGTTGCACCGCCTCGAAGGTCGCGCGCGAGGCCGCCTCGTTGACCTCGACCGATTGCGGCCGCACGCCGTTGATCCATTTCAGGTCGGCACCGGCCTGAAAGTGCTTGCCGTTGCCCTTGAGCACGACGACGCGCAAATTGGGCTTCTTGCCGAGATCGTCCATCGCCGCAAGCACACCCGCGATCAGCGCGCCGTCATAGGCGTTGTTGACCTCCGGCCGGTTCAAGGTGACGGTTGCAACCCCTCGCTCGTCAAGGGTCCACACCACGGGGCTGGCAGTCATCGGCGATCCCTCCGGTCATTGTTTGCCCTGCACTATGGCCGAGGCAACGCATCCCGATCCATATCTTTCCAGCGTGGGGCGGTCGCGCCCATCGCATGGCGGCTTGTGTCATGGTGGCGCCGGGCGACAGTTTGGGACCAGGGAATCATCATGCGTATCTGCATTTTCGGCGCGGGCGCCGTCGGCAGCCACATCGCGGTCCGGCTGGCGCGCGCCGGTCATGACGTTTCATGCGTGATGCGGGGGGCGCATCTGGAGGCGGTCCGGGCCAATGGCCTCAAACTGCGCGTCGGCGATTCCGAGGTCTCCGCCAAGGTGAACGCCTCGGGCGATCCGGCCCAGCTCGGCCCGCAGGACGTGGTGATCTCGACGCTGAAGGCGACCGCGCTGACGGGACTGGTCGCCAGCCTCAAACCGCTGCTTCAGGACGACACCGCGATCGTCTTTGCCCAGAACGGTATTCCCTGGTGGTACGGGATCGGCCTGCCGCCGCGGCACCCGACACCGCCGGACGTGTCCTTCCTCGACCCCGGCGGACGTTTGCGCGCCTGCATTCCGAAGGAGCGGATCATCGGCGGCGTCGTCTTCTCCTCCAACGAGGTGACCGCACCCGGCGTGGTGCAGAACCGGACGCCGGATCGCAACCGCTTGCTGATCGGCGAATGCGACGATCGCAATAGCGAGCGCATCACCAAGCTGCGCAACGTGTTCAACGACGCGCGGCTGGAGTCTCCGCCGGTCGCCGAAATCCGCGAGGCGATCTGGTCGAAGCTGCTGATCAACATGTCACTGTCGGTGTTGTGCCTGCTGACCGGGCAGACCGCGCGCGGCGTGCGCGACGACCCGGCGTTCGCCGAGGTCATTCCGCGCATGCTGAACGAGGCCAATGACATCGCCCAGCATTTCATCCCCGAGGTCAAGCGCGTGACGCGCAGCGGCCCCGCCCCCAACCACAAGCCGTCGCTGCTGCAGGATTACGAGCTCGGCCGCGCCATGGAGATCGACGTGCTGGTGAAAGCGCCTGCCGCCTTCGCGCGCACCGCCGGCCTGTCGACACCGACGCTCGACCTGATCGCGGCGCTCGCGATCCAGAAGGCGCGGGACAAGGGGTTGTATGCGGCGTGAGGTTCAGGCGAGATCGTCGATCCACGCCGCAAGCGTATCGAGCACCTCGGTGAGCGCCTCTTCGTTGCTGCGGCCGGATTTTTTAAGCACCGCGAACGAGTGATCGCCGCCTTCGACCTCGTGGAGCGTCGCCTTTGGGCCGAGTGACGCGATGACCGGCTTGAGATGGCCGAGATCGGCAAGCTCGTCGCGCGTTCCCTGGAGGAACAGCATGGGGATCGCGATGCCGGCGAGATGCTCGGCCCGCTCGGATGACGGCTTCTTGGCGGCATGCAGGGGGAAACCGAGGAAGGCGAGCCCTTTCACGTCGGGCAGCGGCGCCTTCGACTGCGCCTGCGAGGTCATGCGTCCGCCGAACGACTTGCCGCCGGCAACCAGCGTCACCCCCGGACACAGTCTCGCCGCCTCCGCCGCCGCCGCGCGGATGGCGGCGTGCGCGACCGCGGGCTGGTCGGGACGCCCCTGCTTCCTTTCCATATAGGGGAAGTTGAAGCGGAACGTCGCAATGCCGCGATCGGCGAGACCGGCTGTGACCTTCTCCATGAATGAATGCCGCATGCCGGCGCCGGCACCGTGCGCCAGCACGTAGCAGGCGCGTGCATGGTCCGGCCGCGTCAGGAGCGCCGAGACCGTACCGACGCGTTCGATGTCGAGCTTGAGTTCGCGCGTCTCGACCAAGACTGAATGTTCCCGATGAATTCCCTCGATGGTACCTGCCCGAGCGCGATCTGAAAACAGGAGACCTCGCACCTGCTCGCGATGTGTGCGGCCCGCGCGAGCAGAGACCCTTAGCTCACCCGCCGGTCCCGGCCTTCCCAGAACGGCCTGCGGAGCTCGCGCTTCAGCACCTTGCCGGCGCCGGACAGCGGCAGCGGCGTCTCGGTGATATCGATGCTTCGCGGACATTTGTAGCCGGCGATCAACGTCTTCGTGAACTCGATCAGCTCGCCGGGCGAAACCTCCGCGCCGCCGCGCTTGACCACGACGGCATGGACCTGCTCTCCCCATTGCTCGTTGGGAACTCCGATCACCGCGCATTGCAGCACCGACGGATGCTGCGCCAGCGCGTTCTCCACCTCGACCGAGTACACATTCTCGCCGCCCGAGATGATCATGTCCTTGACGCGATCGACGACGTAGATGAACCCGTCCTGGTCCATGTAGCCGCCATCGCCGGTGTGCATCCAGCCATCGACGACGGCGCGCGCGGTCTCTTCCGGACGTTCCCAATAGCCCATCATCACCGTGTCGCCGCGCACCACGATCTCACCGACCGCGCCTGTCGGTACCGGCTGATCGTTCTCGTCGACGATCCGCACCTCGCAGCCGAGCGTGGCGCGGCCGGCGCCGCGATGACGCCCCTTGCTGCGCCCCTCCCCGATATGCTCGTCGGAGTGCAGCAGCGTCGCGATCGGCGACAGTTCGGTCATGCCATAGGCCTGCGTGAAGCGCACATGCGGCAGTGCCCGCGCGGCGCGGTCGAGCACCGCCTCGCTGATCGGCGACGCCCCATAGATGATGTGCTTGAGCGACGACAGGTCGTAGTTTGCGATCGCGGGGTGATCGACCAGCATCTGGATCATCGTGGGCACCAGCAGCACGTCGGTGACGCGCTCGTTCTGCATCGCGGCCATGACGCCTTCGGGCGTGAAGCCCTGAACGATCACGTTGGAGCCGCCGGAGAGCAGCAGGGAGTACATCGCCGCCCCGTTGGCGAGGTGAAACATCGGGGCAGCATGCAGATAGGTCGTGCTCGCCGGAAACAGCCCTTCGCCGAGGGCGTTAAGCGCATTGGCCATCAAATTCTGGTGGCTGAGCATCACGCCCTTGGAACGTCCGGTGGTGCCGCCCGTGTAGAAGATGCCGGCGAGATCGCCGCCATTGCGCATTGCGTCGGCAACGGGCGTGCTGCCCGCGACCAGGTCCTCGTAGTTCTCCATCCCCGCCGGCACCTCGCCGTCGTCGGCATAGATCAGCTTCAGCCCAGGAATTTCGCCGGCGAGCTGCGCGCCGATTTTCGCAAAGGCCTTGTCCACCAGCAAAACGGAGGCCCTGCAGTCGCGTAGCGCATCCTCGTTTTCCAGCGCGCTCCAGCGGATGTTGAGCGGCACGATCACGCCGCCGGCCCAGCCCGTCGCCAGATAGAGCTCGAGATAGCGGTCGGAGTTGAAGGACAGCACGGCGACGCGATCGCCGTCCTTGAGGCCGCGCGTGTGCAGGCCACCGGCCAGCCTGGCGACGCGTCCGCCGACGTCGCCCCAGTTGCGGCGCCGCTGGCCATAGACGGTGGCGAGCCCGTTCGGATTGATCTGCAGCGCGCGCCGCAGGCCGTGCGTGATGTTCATCGCGTTCCCTCTCCTGTACGCTTCTTCCCTGTTGTCTTGCGTCTAGGGTTGCGCCGTCGCGGCGCCCCCGGCGTCTTCTTTATCGTGTGTTGCGGGCCGACAGCCGCCAGGCCTTCGGTCAGCCGAGCCGTGAACTCGTCGGCGATTGCGGCCGGCGACAATCCGCCGTCCCGGCGATACCAGTGGCCGATCCAGTTGAGCGAGCCCGCGATCGCGAACGCCGCAAGCTTGGGATCGCAAGCCTTGATCGAACCGTCGGCCATGCCTGCGGCGATATAGTCCCGGAACGTGGCGTCGATCCGCTTCTTGGCCGCGCGCGCGACAGCTGCGTTCCGCTCGGTCAGGTCGCGCAGGTCGAAGCGCACCAGGCTCGCGCCGAAATCGGTCGCCATCAGCGCGGCATAGGCGTGGACCAGCTTGCGCAGCCTGGCGAGGCCCGAGCCGCTGCCGGCATTGATCTCGGTGATGACGCTGTCGACGAGCTCGGCGCCCATCGACCAGCATTCGAACAAGATCTCGTCCTTGCCCCGGAAGTAATTGTACAGAGCGGGCTTGGTGATGTTCAGCCGCTCGGCGACCTCGTTGAGCGTGACGCGATGATAGCCCTGCTCCAAAAACAGTTGCACGGCGGCGCGCAGCACCGCCTCGCGCTTCTCGTCCCGGGCGCGGCGCCGGCTCTCGAACGGCAGCCATGGGGACGATGGCGGGGATGACGGCGGAGTGGGCGGCGCTGAATCCATGCTCGACTGCGTTGACTCCGGAGGATATCGGCCGATATATTACCCGCAGGTAAGAAAAAGTCCAACGGGTAAATTATCGGAGGAACGATGTCTGACGTCATCGTCGCTGGGGTCGGCATGATCCCGTTCGCCAAGCCGGGCGCCAGCGCGCCCTATCACGCGATGGGGACCGAGGCGACCAGGCTCGCGCTCGCCGACGCCGGCCTCGGTTACGACCAGGTCGAGCAGGCCTATGTTGGATATGTCTACGGCGATTCCACCTGCGGGCAGCGCGCGCTCTACCATGTCGGGATGACCGGCATCCCCATCGTCAACGTCAACAACAATTGCTCGACCGGCTCGACCGCGCTGTTCATGGCGCGGCAGATGATCGCGAGCGGCGCGCTGGATTGCGTGCTGGCGGTGGGCTTCGAGCAGATGAAGCCCGGCGCGCTCGGCAGCGTCTACACCGATCGCCCGAGCGCATTCGAGGAATTCGACGCGGCTGCGGACGAGCTGATCGACGCTCCCGGCATTCCGCTGGCGCTGCGCTATTTCGGCGGCGCCGGACTGAGCCACATGAAGAAGTACGGCACACCATTGGACGCCTTCGCCAAGGTGCGCGCCAAGGCAAGCCGTCATGCCAGGAACAATCCGCTCGCGCTCTTCCGCAAGGAGGTCACCGCGGACGACGTCATGAACGACCAGGTGATCTGGCCCGGCGTGATGACGCGCCTGATGGCATGCCCGCCGACCTGCGGCGGCGCCGCGGCCGTGCTGGTGTCCGAACGGTTTGCGGACAAGCACGGCATCGGCAAGAAGGTACGGATCGCGGCTCAGTCCATGACCACCGATACGCCGTCGACCTTTAAGGCCGGCGACATGATGCAACTGGTCGGCTATGATATGGCAAAGGAGGCGGCCGGCCGCGTCTATGAAAGCGCCGGCGTTGGGCCGGGCGATCTCGACGTCGTCGAGCTGCACGACTGCTTCGCCCACAACGAGCTGATCACCTACGAGGCGCTCGGCCTCTGCGGCGAGGGCGAAGCCGGCAAGTTCATCAATGACGGCGACAACACCTATGGCGGCCGGATCGTGACCAATCCGTCCGGCGGATTGCTCTCGAAGGGGCATCCGCTCGGCGCCACCGGGCTTGCACAGTGCTACGAGCTGACGCGGCAGTTGCGCGGCACGGCAGGTGCCACGCAGGTCGAGGGCGCGAAGGTCGCACTTCAGCACAATCTCGGCCTCGGCGGCGCCTGCGTCGTCACCCTTTACAAGCGGCACTGATATCACGCCATGGTCGATCAGTCCGCCGTAGGGCGCTGCTTCACGCCCGTCACCGCGCGCGTGGAGCCGGGCCGTCTTCGCTACTTCCTCAATACGCTGGGTGAACAGAACCCGGTTTATCGCGACGCAGACGCCGCGCGCCCATCCGGCTTAGCCGGCACGCCGGTGCCGCCGACCTATCTGTTCTGCCTGGAGATGATGGACGTCGACGATCCCTTTGAAATGTTCACCGCGCTGGACATCGATATCGCCCGTGTGCTGCACGGCGAGCAGAGCTTCATCTATCACGCGCCGGTTCTGGTCGGCGACACCCTGACGTTTCGGCCGAGCGTGACCAGCGTGACGGAGAAGAAAGGTGGCGCGATGACGCTGATCGGCATCCGGTGCGAGGTGACCAACCAGGACGGCCTGCATGTCGCCGATACCGCGCGCACCATCGTCGTCCGCAACGAGGTTGCGTCATGATGGCAGCCGCAGACATCAAGGCCGGCGACCGCATCGTGCACAAGGTCTTTCCGCCGATCACCCGCCACACGCTCGCGCTCTATTGCGGCGCATCTGGCGACCACAATCCGATCCACGTCGATATCGACTTCGCCAAGGCGGCAGGATTTCCTGATGTGTTCGCCCACGGCATGCTGGTGATGGCCTATCTCGGGCAGGCGCTCACGGATGCAGTGCCGCCATCGAAGCTCCGCGCCTTTGCGACGCGCTTCGTCGCCATCACCCAGCTCGGCGCCAGGCTGACCTGCGAAGGCACTGTGACCGAGCTGTTCGCCGAAGGTGGCGAGCGGCGCGCAAGGCTCGCGCTTACCACCAGGGACGATCGCGGCGAGATCAAGCTCGACGGCAGCGCCGTCATCGCGCTGTAACAGCAGGAGAACACATCCAAATGGCAAGACTGCAGGGAAAGGTCGCGCTCGTCACCGGCTCGGGCCGCGGCATCGGGCGGTCGATCGCACTCAAGCTTGCGCGCGAAGGCGCGAGGGTCGTCGTCAATGACCTCGATGCCGCGCCCGGCGACGCCGTGGCCGCGGAGATCAAGGCGCTCGGCCGCGACGCCGTCGCCGTCAACGGCAGCGTCGCGGAAACAGGCTTCGCCGACCGCTTCGTCGGCGCCGCGCTGGACAAGTTCGGCGGGCTCGACATCATCGTCAACAATGCCGGCTATACTTGGGACTCCACCATCCAGAAGATGACGGACGAGCAGTTCCAGGCCATGCTCGACGTCCATCTCGTCGCGCCGTTCCGGCTGCTGCGCGCGGCGGCCGAGCCGATTCGCGTCTTTGCCAGGAAGGAGGCCGAGGAGGGCCGCGAGGTGTTCCGCAAGGTCGTGAACATCTCCTCTATCGCCGGCCTCTACGGCAATGCCGGACAGGCGAGCTATTCCTCGGCCAAGGCCTCGCTGATCGGGCTGACCCGAACCATGTGCAAGGAGTGGGGCCGCTACAAGGTCAACGTCAATTGCGTCGCGTTCGGCCTGATCAACACCCGCCTGACCCAGCCGATCGAGGCGCAGCAAAAGACCATCGACGTCGCAGGCCGCGACATCAAGGTCGGCGTCCAGCCGCAGATGCTGGAGGCGATGTCGCGTATGATACCGCTTGGCCGCGGCGGCACGCCGGAAGAGGCGGCCGACGCGGTCTATCTGTTCTGCAGCCCGGAATCCAATTATATCAGCGGCCAGGTGGTCGTCGCCGGTGGCGGCCTGATTGTCTGAAAGCGAGGCGCCGATGCATTACCGATCATCGTGGATGACCGAAGAACTGGACACGTTCCGCGACCAGTTCCGGAGATACCTCGCCAAGGATTTGGCGCCGCACGCCGAAAAATGGCGCGAGCAAAAGATGGTCGACCGCTTCGCCTGGCGCGGCCTCGGCGAAATGGGCGCGCTGCTGGCCAGCGTACCGGAGGAATATGGCGGCCTGGGTGCGAGCTTCGCCTATGACGCCGCGGTCCTGGACGACCTCGAAAGCACGGTGCCCGAGCTGACCACCGGCGTCTCCGTGCACAGCGCCATCGTCGCCCACTACATCCTCAATTACGGCTCGGAGGAGCAGAAGAAGCGCTGGCTGCCGAAGATGGCCTCGGGCGAGATGGTCGGCGCCATCGCCATGACCGAGCCCGGCACCGGCTCGGATCTGCAGGCCGTCAAGACCACGGCAAAGAAGCAGGGCAATGCCTACGTCATCAACGGCCAGAAGACCTTTATCACCAACGGCCAGGCTGCCGATCTTGTCATCGTGGTCGCCCGCACCGGTGACGTCGGTGCCAAGGGCATTTCGCTGATCGTGGTCGAGACCGCAGGCGCGGACGGCTACAAGCGCGGGCGCAACCTTGACAAGATCGGCCTGCACGCCTCCGACACATCCGAGCTGTTCTTCGACAACGTCGTGGTTCCGCCGGAAAACCTGCTCGGCAAGGAGGAAGGCCAGGGCTTCGTCCAGCTGATGCAGCAATTGCCACAGGAGCGCCTTGCGCTCGCGGTCGGCGCCGTCGCCTCGATGGAG
The DNA here is from genome assembly GCF_018129985.1 of Bradyrhizobium sp. SZCCT0148. Lineage (GTDB taxonomy): Bacteria > Pseudomonadota > Alphaproteobacteria > Rhizobiales > Xanthobacteraceae > Bradyrhizobium > Bradyrhizobium japonicum_H. Next base: position 107,160 of record NZ_JAFCKT010000003.1, on the reverse strand, counting down.
CGCGCCGTCAAGCTCACCACCGACTACACCAAGGAGCGGAAAGCCTTCGGCAAGCCGCTGATGGACTTCCAGAACACCGCCTTCACGCTCGCCGAGCGCAAGACCGAAGCGATGATCGCGCGCGTCTTCGTCGACTGGTGCATCGAGCGCCTGGTCGCCGGCGACCTCGACACCGTCACCGCGTCGATGGCGAAATACTGGTGCTCGGACAAGCAGGTCCAGACCGCCGACGAATGCCTCCAGCTGTTCGGCGGCTACGGCTACATGCAGGAATACCCGATCTCACGCATCTTCATCGATTCCCGAATTCAGAAGATCTACGGCGGCACCAACGAGATCATGAAGCTGCTGATCGCCAGATCCTTGTAGATCAGGTCGCTGTAGATCAGCGCGCACGCCAGTCGCGCGGCCGGCAGCCGAAGCGCTGCTTGAAGCGTCGGGTGAAGTGGGAAAGGTCCGAGAAGCCCCAATCGAACGCAATGGCGCCGATCGCACGGTTTGCCATCTCGGGATCCCCGAGATCCCGGACCGCTCCGTCGAGCCTGTTGTCGATGACATAATCGGTGAAGCTGAAGCCCGATCGCGCCAGCAGCTTGTGCACGTACCGCTCGCTGATGCCGACGGCCTCGGCGACATCGGCGACCGCAAGGCCGGGCTCGCGGAGCCGCCGGTGAATGGCGCGCTTCAGCGCCAGCGTCGTCGCGTCGGCAAGACTTTCGGACGCCGCAGCGCCTGCCTTGCTCTGCCGTGACAGGCTCACGGCGACCAGCTCGATCAGCGCACGAAACAACCGCACGCCTTCCTGCTCGGTCATGCGCAGCGCGCCGTCGCTGAGCGTGCGCGCCGTCTCCACGATGAGATGGCCGACAAAGGGGTCGTCGGAGACTCGGGACGCGGCAACGTCGAACGACGCCGGCAAGCGTTCGCGCAAAACCTCCGCCGGCACCCAGAACGAGGCAACCCGCAATTGCGGACCACGGTCGTGCAAAAGAGCGAACTGCCGGTCGCTGTCGAAAATTCCGACCTGTCCTGGCGACAGGCTGATTTCGCGACCGTCCTGCTGAACGCGGCAGCGGCCGGCCACCTTCAGGTTTAGGTAGAAACAGCTGCGGTCGGACGCCGCGATGTCGGCCGCGGAACGACGCACCACGTGCTCGGGAAAGCTGACGCGATTGATCGCGGCATCGCCGAGCCTGACATTCTCGACACTGGCGCGGAAGCCTGCGGCCGCCATCGGCTCCGGGGTCAACTTCATGAAGGCCTGGCAAACCGCCTCGCGGTAGTAGGCGAATTGCTCGCCTGGCCTGATATCCTCGGTGTCCCAGGCCGATTGGCGTGACGAAACGGCGCGCTCGATCTCCTGCATCGGTTCACTCCGAGACCAATCCGGTTCACTTCCAGCCAAGCAGCAAATAACCAGCCGGTTCACACTTCGCACAAGAAGAATTGTCCGCTGCGTGCCTCGCGCGAGCCGCAAGGGGGCCTACGTCTGTCGATCTAACCACACCCTCAGGAGGGGCCACAACATGTCGACCTACGTTCTCGTCCACGGGGCATGGCACACCGGTGCCGAGTTCGAGCCTGTCGCGGCACCCATCCGGGCCGCTGGGCACCAGGTCTACACGCCAACGATCAAGGGCAACCGCCCGGGCGATGCCAAGACGACGGGATTGAAAGAAGCGATTCAGTCGATCGCCGACGATCTTGCCGAAAATGATCTGAAGGACGTCGTCCTGCTCGGCCATTCCTATGGCGGCATGATTATTACGGGCGTTGCCGACCTTGCGCCGGAGCGTATCCGTCGCCTGGTCTATTGGAATGCCTTCGTGCCCAACAATGGCGAATGCCTCAACGACATGGTGCCGCCGCACTATGTCGGACTGTTCGACGCCATCGCCGCCGAACGCGGCGACGGCTCAGTGGTGCTGCCGTTCCCGGTCTGGCGTGAAGCCTTCATCAACGATGCAGACCTGGAGACGGCGCAGCGCGCCTATGACGTCCTCAATCCGCATCCGCTGGCAACCTTCACCGACAAAATCACGCTCAAGGCCAATCCGGCGGAGATGCCGCTGGCCAAGTCCTACATCAACTGCACCGAAGACACCGCCCTGCCGCACAGCTATGGCTGGCACCCGCGGCTGTCGGAGAAGCTCGGCCTGTTCAGGCTGGTGCAGGTGCCCGGAAGCCACGAACTGTGCTTCTCCGATCCGGCACGCCTTGCCGGGGCGATCATGGAGGCAGGGCGCGACTGACAGGTGCGTCCGCGACCGCGATCATGGCTTGCAAGCAGCGCTTAATTCGGATGCCACCAGCGGCCGCCGATGACGACGCCTTCGGACACGACCTTGCGGTCTCCGATCAAATGCTCGCCGACGACGTCCTCGTAATCGAACTGGCCTTGCCTGACCGTAACGAGCGTGGCGTCGCCGACGCTGCCCGGCTTGAGGCTGCCGAGTTCGGGGCGGCGCAGCGCCATCGCGGCGTTCACCGTCGAGGCCGCGATCACGTCGGACAGCTCCATGCCCATGCACAGGAACTTCGACATGGTCGTGACCTGGTCGTAGGCCGGGCCGTCGATGCAGAGCTGGTGGATGTCGGACGAGATCGTGTCCGGATAGAAGCCGTTGGCGAGCATCGCGCGCGCGGTCTTGAAGGCGAACGAGCCCTTGCCGTGGCCGATGTCGAACAGCACGCCGCGCTCGCGCGCGTCGAGCACCGCCTTCTTCACCGTACCTTGCGCGGTCGCCGGCGTGTTGGGGAAGGGGCGGAACGCATGGGTGAGCACGTCGCCGGGACGCAGACGGGCCAGCACCTCTTCGTAGCTCGGCGGCGGATGGTCGATATGCGCCATCAGGGGCATGCCGACCTCGCCCGCGACCTCGAGCGCGATATCGAGCGGCACCGCCCCCGACGTTCCCGAAGAATGCAGGCCCACGCGCACCTTGATGCCGACGATGAGATCGCGATTGGCGTCCGCGACCTTCGCGGCCTCGATCGGATTCATCAGCCGCAACTCCTCGCTTTCGCCGACCATGATCCGGTGCGAGAAGCCGAAGATGCCGGCATGCGAGACGTGCAGATAGGCAAGAATGCGAACCTGGCTCGGCTCGATCACATGCTTGCGGAAGCCCGCGAAATTGCCGGGACCGGCGCTGCCGGTGTCGACCGCGGTGGTGACGCCGGAGAGCCGGCAGAATTCCTCGGCGTCGATGCCGAGCGAAGTGCCGCCCCAATAGACATGGGTGTGGAGATCGATCAGCCCCGGCGTGACGATGTAGCGCGAGACATCGCGCACGTCGGTGCCCGGATCGGCCTTGAGGCCGGCGCCGATGGCGGCGACCTTGCCGCCGGCGAACGCGACATCGGTTACGGCATCGAGCTTCTGCGAGGGGTCGATGACGCGGCCCCCGCGCAGGATCAGGTCGAAAGGCATCAACGTCTCCGGGTGTGTGGCGGTGAGGCGGCTGGCAAAACCGCCTGAAGAAGGAAGCGCCTGCTTCTAGCAATTTCTGCGCCGGAGAGCTTGCCGCACGGTGAGGACGGCTGAATGTAAGGCTGGCGATCCCGGCATGACTCGAACATGCGACCTACGGTTTAGGAAACCGCCGCTCTATCCGGCTGAGCTACGGGACCGCGGAACCCGCCGGGTAGGCGGGTTGCCTGGGGATGTTCATATCAAAGCGAGGGCGGAATCGGAAGCCCTCCGCCTTGCCTAATGCTCGAGTCTGGCTGCCCGTCACGCCCTGATATTGTTGTCTTTCACCACCTTGCCCCAGGTGGCAACCTGCTTGTCGAAGAAGGTCTTGAAGGCTGCGCCGTCCTGGAGCAGCAGCGTCATGTGCTGCGTCTCTTTCAGCTGGGCGGCGGTCGCGGGCTCGCTCAGGATCTCCTTGGACGCTGCCGCGAAGGCTGCGACGACATCGGGCGGCGTGCCTGCGGGCGCGAAGATGCCCCACCAGGCCAGCGTCTCGAAATCCGGAAAGCCCGCCTCGATCGCGGTCTGCGTATCCGGCAGGGCCGGTAGCCGCTCGCGGCCGAGCTGCAGGATCGGATGCAGCATGTTGGTGCCGAGCTGGGCGGCGACCAGCGCCGCCGATCCCGCGATGAGGTCGACGTGGCCGCCGAGCACGTCGTTCATGGCCGGCCCGCCGCCGCGATAGGGCACATGCATGATTTCGACGCCGGCCTTGTTCCCGAGCACGGTCATGGCGAGATGGCCGAGCGTGCCGATGCCGACGGAGGCGTATTTCACCGCGCCCGGCGTCGCCTTGCAGGCCGCGACCACGTCGGCAAAAGTCTTGTAGGGGCGGCCGGCGCCGGCGGCGATCACATAGGGTGCGGTGCCGATCAACAGCACCGGCATCAACTCGCGCTCGACGTCGACCGGCGGCTTGTCGAGGATCGACGGAATCACCGCGTGGGAATCGAAGGTGACCAGGAAGGAGGTGCCGTCGGCCGGGCTCTTGGCGACCTGCGCCGCGCCGAGCGCGCCGGCCGCGCCCGACTTGTTCTCGACCACGACGATGCGATTGAGCTTGGTTTGCAGGCTGGCCTGCAACAGCCGCGCCATCGCGTCGGTCGAGCCGCCCGGCGGAAACGGCACCACCAGCGTGATCTTGCCGGCCTGCGCGCGCGCCGGCGTCAACGCGAGAATGGCCGGTGCGGCCAGCAGCGCCCGTCGAGTGATCGTCATGGTCCCCTCCCTTTAGATTTTCAGCGCCCGGCTTTTGCTCTTTGGCGCTCAGGTCGTTCCGAAGCCCGATCCCGCTTTCCTGTATTCTGGACGAGGCGGACTGAAGATGTCCAGCACCCGGGCACCGTCGGGTCCGGCACGCATGGTGTGCGGCACATTGCCCGGGGTGCGCCAGAAATCGCCCTTCTTCACCGCAATCTCCTCGTCGCCCTGGACGCGGATGGCGGAGCCGTCGAGCAGCACGCCCCATTGTTCCTCGGGATGGTGGTGCAGCGTGCCCTGCGCATGCGGCGCCAGCGTCACCACCGACAGCATCGCCTGCTCGCCGGAGAAGATGCGCGTGGTCACCCCCGCCGCGAGCTCGCGGAACAGCCCGTCGCTGGGATCATCGATATTGTGGAATTCGTCCCTCTGGCTCACGCCGTGCTCCTTCTTGTTCTCGTGATCAGGATTTGCCGTAGGAGCCCTGATAGCGGCCCTCGCGGATCGCCTTCATGGTCTCCTCCTCGCGCGCGACCTGGGCGCGGACTGCTTCCAGCAGCGCCGCCGCGCCTGCAGCGGGAAACGACACCACGCCATCCTCGTCGCCGACGACGATGTCGCCGGGCGAGATCACGCTGCCGCCGATCGTGACGGGCACGTTGATCTCGCCCGGACCGTTCTTGTAGGGGCCGCGGTGGATCACGGCGCGCGCGTAGCAGGGAAAATCGTCGGCCGCGAACGCCGCGACATCGCGGATCGCACCGTCGATGACGTAGCCTTCGGCTTTGCGCCATTGCGCGATGTTCTTCATGATCTCGCCGACCAGTGCGCGGGTTTCGTCACCACCGCCGTCGACCACGATGACGTCGCCGGGCCCGACCAGTTCGAGCGCCCGGTGGATGGCGAGATTGTCGCCGGGGCGGGTGCGCACGGTGAAGGCCGTGCCCACCAGCTTGGCCCCGCGATGATACGGCTTCAGCCCGACCGCGCCGGGGAGCCGGGCGAGATTGTCTGAAATGACCGAGGTCGGCGCCCCGCGAAAGCCCTCGATGATTTCGGCCGGCGGCTTCGGCACGCTGTTCGCTGCGATGGTGATCGTCATGTCAATCTTTCCCCATGTGTATCACTCGCCCCTTACTCGGCGTGCGCCCGGGCCTTCGCCGGCATGATCCGGAAGGCACGCCCTTCCTTCATCCACGTTGCGCGCTCGTCGCGCAACAGGGTGCGGCGGACTTTTCCGGAATCATCGCGCGGCGGGGCGTCGACGAACTCGAAGCTTTCAGGGTGCTTGTAGCGGCTGAGCCTGTCCTTCAGGAATTCCGCCATGCCGTCGGCGATCGCCTGGCCATCGCTGTCCGCCTCCGGCTCGATGATGGCGTGCACGCGCTGGCCGAGCTCCGGATCGGGCAATCCCACCACGACGCAGGAGCGCACGCCGGGCGCCTCGGAGACCGCAGCCTCGACCTCGGCCGGATAGATGTTGGCGCCGCCGCGCAGCACCATGTCGGCGAGGCGGTCGCCGAGATAGAGATAGCCCTCCGCATCCAGCCGGCCGATATCGCCGAGCGATTCCCAGCCGTCGCTGCGCCGCTTCGGCTCGGCGCCGAGATAGTGATAGGTGGCGTCCTTGCCGTCATTGTTGAAGAAATAGATCTCGCCAGTCTCGCCGAGCGCGACGTCGCTGCCATCCTCGCCGATGATGCGCAGCTTCGCCATGTCGCCGATCTTGCCGACCGAGCCCTTGTGCGTCAGCCATTCCGTGCCGGAGATGATGCAGGCGCCCTGCCGCTCGGTGCCGCCATAGAGCTCCCAGATCCGCTCCGGGCCGAGCCAGGCGATCCAGTTCTCCTTCAGCCAGGGCGGCATGGGCGCGGCCATGTGAAACACGGTCTGCAGGCTCGACAGATCGTAGGCGTTACGCACCTGCTCCGGCAGCGCCCAGATCCGGTGCATCATGGTCGGCACGAAATTGATCCATTGCACGCGCTCGCGTTCGATCTGCCGCAACGTCTCCTCGGCGTCGAACTTGGTCAGACCGGTGAGCTTGCCGCCGGTGAACAGAGCGTAGTGCGACACGATGAACGGCGCGTTGTGGTAGAGCGGACCGGGGTTGAGCAGCGAAACCCCGAAGGGAATATTCAGCGGCGGCGCGGCGACTGTGTCGGTCACGGCCGGCTGATGATCGAGGATGACTTTCGGCCGGCCGGTCGAGCCGCCGGAGGTCATGGCTTTCCAGTAGCGCGCCACCGGCGGATTGAGCGCCTCATCCGAGAATCCTTCCGGCACAAAATCCGCCGGCAAGTGGTTCGGCGCATTCCAATCAGCCTCGCCGCCGACCACCAGCGCGGGCTTGAGAATGTCGAGCACGGCAGCGGCCTCGCCGCGCGGCAGCCGCCATGACAGCGAGGTCGGCGTCGCACCACACTTCCACACCGCAAACGATGTCTCGAAGAACGTATTGCCGTTGGGCAGTCCGATCGCAACGAAATCACCGGGCTTGACGCCCTTGGCCGCGAACGCCCGCGCGCGCCGGTTGGCACCGCGCTCGAGTTGGTCCCATGTCAGCGTGTCCTGCCCATGACGGATTGCGATCGTGCCTTGCGGTTTGCGTTCAGCGTACCAGCGCGGCACGTCGGACAGGGGCAGCAGCATCAGGCGTTTCCATTTCGTCTTTTTGGCGTCGCCTCGGGAGTAAGGCACTCGCAGGGCGAAGTGTAGCATCCAGCCAGAGCGACGCTGTGACTCATGCGCAACGTCAAGCACAAAATGTCAGCATCCCAGCCACGAAATTCCCGGGTTCCATGGGTGACAAGCCGGCGATAAAGAGGCAAAAATCCGGCTCGACTCAGTTTGGGTTGAGTTTGACAAGGAATGCTCTCGTAGAATGTCGTCTCTGATTGCATTGCGTCGTGCGGCGCTGTTTCCCGTTGCCGCAGCAGGGTTCTTTCTGCTGACGCATACGCATGCCCAGGCGCAATGGTGGAAACGCGCGCCGGTCGACTTCGAGGAATGCGCCGACGCTGCCGAGAAGGCCGCGACCAAGGCCGAGAAGACCTCCGCGCTCGCCGATTGCAACGCCAAGTTCGCGGGCCGCCGCAAGCCGGGCGGCGGCTACTCCTATTACGACTTCCTGCAGGATCGCACCTTCGACATCGCCGGTCCCAATCCGACGCCGGAGGAACAGAAGAAAATCGACTCAGCCTATACCGCCTATCTTGCCAAAGAGCGCCGCAACAACGAAGCAGCCGAGGCTGCCGCCCGTCAGCAGCGCGAGCAGCAGGAACTGCAGGCGCGGCAAATCCAGCAGGTCGCATTGCGAACCGACGTCGAGCGCGTGCCGATGCCGGTCGAACGGCCTAAGGTGCAGCAGACCGTCGGACAGCGAAAGGGCGCGCCCTGCGCCAAGGGCTCTTTCTCCTGCGAATGGCCGCGGCTGTCGGAAGGCTTGAACGATCTGAAGAAGCTGTTCAATCCGACCCCTAGCAAGCCGGCGAAGAAGGGCTGAGTCTCTTGCACTGATCTGCAGGGTGGGCAAAGGCGCAAAGCGCGGTGCCCACCAGTCATGCATGATTGAGGGAGTTGGTGGCACGCCCACCCTCCGAGAGCGTCCACCTCACTTCGTGTGCTTCTTCTTGCGCTGCTGCGGTTTGACCACCGGTGTTGTCGCTGGCTCGGTGACCGTCGGCGAATTTCCTAACTGAGACCGGCTCTCCTGCAACCGCCTGTCGTATCCCGGAGAGCTCTGGGCCGTCGGCGGCCTTGCATGGGCCAACGTCGATGCGCCGCAGAACGTGACCAGCGCTATTCTCATCATCCAAGAACGCCTCATCGCACTTCTCCTCGCGCGCAAGCGCTAGCCGCGGATCTGCCGCGGCGTCAGACGCGGCGGACCGTTGCCGGCCGCCTCGGCTTCCCTGATCAGCGCAACAATGCGGCGCATCAGCGGCACGTCGACATGGTTTTGCTCGGCGAGCGCGATGACGGCGCCTTGTAGATAGTCGATCTCGGTCTTGCGGCCCTGTTTCAAATCCTGCCACATCGACGAGCGTGCCTCGGGATCGATCCTCATGGTCCGTCCCAGGATCGCGTTGAAGATCACGTCGGGCAGCCGCAGCAGCGCCGGCGTCCAGTTCATCGGGATCGGCGTCGCCGAGACCGGCGCGATGCCGGCGGCCTTCAGCACAGCCAGCCCCTCGGCCATCTGATCGGCGAACAGCCTGCGCCAGTCGCGGCTTGCCAGTTGCGCGGCGAGCGGCAAGTCGGACAATGCGCTGAGCGCGTTGTTGAGATTGATGATCAGCTTGCCCCATTGCACGCCGGTGATGTCCCTGCTCGCGCGCACCGCGAGACCGGCCACCGAGAGCGCCGCGGCCGTATTCCCCGCATCCTCTCCGACTTGGATGTCGCCGGAGGTCGAGCGGTGGAAACGGCCCTCGCCCATCGCGATCACGTTGAACGGCACCATGCCGGCGAGCACGCGGCGGTTACCGAGGCGGTCCCGCAACACCCCGACATTGCCGATGCCGTTCTGGAGCGAGACGATGACGGCATCCTCGGGCGCGTGCTGCGCGATCTGGTCCGCGACATCGGCGGTGTCGGCGCTCTTCACCGTGACCAGCACGATGCGGGCGTTGTGCAGGATCGCGGGATCCTCCGACAGCGCGAACTGGCCGGCATCCAGCTTCTTCTCCGAACCGTCGAAGCCGGTGAGCCGCAGGCCGAACCGCTCGATCTCGGCCTTCACCCGCGGCCGCACCAGCAGCGCGACACGGCGGCTCGAGGCGGCCAGTTGGCCTCCGACGAAACACCCGATGGCGCCCGCGCCGGCCACCACGATCGGTCGATCCGTCATCACCTCGCCTTGCTCCCTGAACGATCCGCCTTCGATAGCAGAGGCAAGGGCAGCAACCAATCGCGTCGCATCGACTTGTAACGGTCATGAGCGCCCCATATGTTTTCGTTCCGGGGGCAGTCAGCGGCGAGCGGTCGCCGCACGAGACGCCAAAGGAGAGCACCATGGGTCTACTCGACGTCCTCAACGGCATGCAGAACGGCCCGCGCGGCCCCGCTACGCCGAGCTCCGAGAAATCCTCCGGTGGCATGTCGCCGATGACCATGGCGATCATTGCCCTGCTTGGGTGGAAAGCCTTCAAGCATATGACGGCAAATCAGTCCGGTACGGCGCCGCAGCCGTCGCCGACGCCTGCCCCTCCGCCGGTGAACGCGGACAGCGGCGGTCTTGGCGGTCTCGGAGGCCTGCTCAAAGGCGGGCTTGGCGGCCTGCTCGCGGGCGGCGCGGCCGGATCCGTGCTGAGCGGCGGCTTGGGGGACCTCCTCAACCAGCTCCAGCAGGGCGGCCACGGCGAGGCCGCGAATTCCTGGGTCGGCAAGGGCGAGAACAAGCCGATCGCGCCCGGCGACCTTGCGAGCGCACTTGGCGCCGACCAGATCGAAAGTCTGTCCGCCCAGAGCGGCCTGCCGCGCGATGAATTGCTCAACGGCCTCAGCCAATATCTGCCGCAGGTGGTCGACCATCTGACGCCGGAAGGACGGCTGCCGACCGAGCACGAGCTCTCGGGCAAGCTTTAATCAGACCTTCGATCGACGCGCTTTCGGGAAGGGGAGCACACTCATGAGCATGGGCGGCCTGTTGTGGATCATCGTCGTCGGCTTTATCGCCGGCCTCATCGCGCGCTGGCTGGCGCCGGGACCGAACAACCCGAGCGGCTTCATCCTCACCACCATCCTCGGCATCGCCGGCGCGTTTCTGGCCACCTTCATCGGCCAGGCGATCGGCCATTACGGCCCCGACCAAGGCGCCGGCTTCATCATGGCCACGCTCGGCGCGGTGGTGGTGCTGTTCATCTGGCACCGGCTGGTGGCGAGCGGCGTGATCAGGGGATAGCGCTTAAAATCAGCGAGGGGGCACACCGCCTCATCAACGTCATGCCCGGGCTTGACCCGGGCATCCACGTCTATCGACCTGCGCGTTAGTCCGTGGATGCCCGGGACAAGCCGGACGACATCACGTAATTAAATGCATGCCCGCATCCATGCGCACGACCTCGCCGGTCATGTTGCTGGAGGCCGGCATTGCCAGGAAGCAGACCAACTGCGCGATGTCCTCGGCGGTCGAGGCCACCTTGAGCGGCACCTTCGCCACCACGCTGTCGCGCACCTGCTTGGCGCCCGCCTCGCCGCGGCCCTTGGTGAACCAGGGCGTGTCGATATAGCCGGGGCAGACCGTATTGACGCGGATCAGCGGGGCCAGCGCGCGCGACAGCGACAGCGTCATGGTGTTGAGCGCGCCCTTGCTTGCGGCATAGGCGATTGACGAGCCGACGCCGCTGATGCCGGCGACCGAAGACACGTTGACCACGGCGGACGGACGCCCCGAAGCTTTCGCACCGGCCTCAAGCAGGCTCCGCGCGGCGCGCACCATCTGGAATGGTCCGATGGTGTTGACGCCATATAGGCGCTGGAAATCTTCCGCCGACAATCCGTCGAGATCGGCGTGAGCAACATGCTTGGTGGTACCGGCATTGTTGACGAGGATGTCGAGCCGGCCCCAGCCGCTGGCGGCCGCGACGATCCTGCGGCAATCCTCATCCTTGGAAACGTCGCCCTGCGCGACCAGAACTTCCGCAGCGCCCGCCTTGCGGCAGAGTTCGGCGGTGGCCTCGGCCTCCTTCTGGCTCGACGAATAGTTGATGACGAGCCGCGCCCCGCTCCGCGCGAGAATCTCCGCGGTTGCCGCACCCAGCCCGGATGCAGACCCCGTCACGATTGCGCACAGACTGTCTTTTGCCATCCGGATTTCCTCTTCCCCGTTATTGAATTGCCGGTGCCTTGTTTAGCGAGTTTGCCGCGCCCTGCAAATCGAGCAAACTCCGCTAAGCGGAATTAGCCTCCTCAATCCGTGCCCATGCCTTCGCTGCAGGTTGACCTGCGATCAACGCTTGTCAGGGCCATGGCTTTTTTAGATCATCGGGCGCAAGAAGACCTGCGCGGTTCGCTCAACGAGGCGGGACGCGCCAACGGCAAAACACGGGGAACGCTGTGGCGGAGAGTGACAATATCGTCGTCGAGACTGCGGAGAAGATCTTCGCCGATCTCGCCGATCCTCAAACCATCAACAACGACAAGAAGAACTCCTGGCAGGCGCCGCTGTGGCAGGCGCTGAGCGAAGCCGGCCTGCCGCTCTCCTGGGTGCCCGACGATCTCGGCGGCTCCGGCGCGAGCCTTGCCGACGGCTTTGCGCTGCTGAACGCCGCCGGCCGTTTCGCGATCGCGGTTCCGCTGGCCGAGACCATGCTGGCCGGCTGGCTGCTGGCCCAGGCGAAGATCGCATCGCCCGAGGGCGAGATGACGGTGCTGCCGGCGTCGCCGAAGGACCGCATCACTCTTGATGCCGACGGTTCGCTCTCCGGCCGCGCCCGCGGCGTGCCCTATGCCAAGGCGGCGAAGCACTTTGCGGTGCTGGCGCACGGCAAGGATGGCGCCGTGATCGCACTGGTCGATGCCGGCAAGGGCCGTATCGAATCCGGCCTCAATGTCGGCTACGACCACAGCGACACCGTGACGCTCGACAAGGTTCAGCCGGTCACGCTCAAACCGGCGCCTGATGGCTTTGACCAGACCACGCTCATGCTGGTGGGCGGCGTTGCGCGTAGCCTGCAGATCGCCGGCGCGCTGGAATCGATGCTCGACATCTCCGTGCGTTATTCCAACGAGCGCGTCGCCTTCGAGAAGAAGATCTCCAAGTTTCAGGCGGTGCAGCACAATCTGGCGCGCCTCGCCGGCGAATCCGCCGCGGCCCTTGCGGCTGCAACCTCGGCCGCCGACGCCATCGCGAACGCGACGGGTTTCAACGACGAGGTCTATCTCGAAGCGGCCTCGGCAAAGATTCGCTGCGCGGAAGCGGCGGAAAAAGGCGGCGCCATCGCCCATCAGGTGCACGGCGCGATCGGCTTCACCCTCGAGCACATCCTGCACCGCTATTCGCTGCGGGCGCTGGCCTGGCGCGACGATTTCGGCTCGGAAAGCCATTGGGCCGTCGAACTCGGCAAGCTGGTCGCCACCAGAGGCGCCGACGAATTGTGGCCACTCGTGGCGTCGCGCTGATCAGGGAGAGAAACACATGACCGCAGCCCTCCGTTTCGACCCGATCCGCCTGCCCGAGAAGTGCGAGCAATTGCGCAAGGAAGTGCGCGCGTTCCTCGCCGAAGAGATCGCCGCCGGCACTTTCGACCCGCACAAGCCCAACCGTGAAGACACCGATGCGCCGGAGTTCTCGCGGCGCGTCGGTGCCAAGGGCTGGCTGGGCATGACCTGGCCGAAGAAATATGGCGGCCAGGAGCGTTCCTTCCTCGAGCGCTACGTGGTGACCGAGGAGATGCGCGTCGCCAACGCGCCGACGCGGCGCTTTTTCGTCGCCGACCGCCAGAGCGGGCCGGTGCTGATCAAATACGCGCCTGAACATATCAAGATGGACATCCTGCCGCGCATTTGCCGCGGCGAGATCTGCTTCGCCATCGGCATGAGCGAGCCGAACTCCGGCTCCGACCTGTTCGCGGCGAAGACGCGCGCGACCAAGACCGACGGCGGCTATCTCATCAACGGCACCAAGATCTGGACCTCGTCGGCGCATATCGCCGACTACATGATCGCGATCTTCCGGACGTCCCAGCCGACAAAGGAAAACCGCCGCCACGGCCTGACGCAGTTCCTGGTCAAGATGAAGCAGCCGGGTATCCAGGTGAACCCGATCGGCCAGATCACCGGCCAGTACGAGTTCAACGAAGTCGTCTTCACCGACTTCTTCGTGCCCGACGATCACGTGCTCGGCGAAGTCGATGGCGCCTGGAAGCAGGCAACCAGCGAACTCGCCTATGAGCGCTCCGGCCCCGAGCGCTTCCTCGAGACCTATTACGTGCTGACCGAGCTGGTCCGCGCGGTCGGCTCCAATCCGGATACGCGCAGCGCCGAAGGCATCGGCCGTCTCGTGGCGCAGCTTCACACCATGCGGCGCATGTCGGTCTCGGTGGCCGGCATGCTGCAGGCCGGCAAGGAGCCGGTGGTGGAGGCGTCGATCGTCAAGGATATCGGCACGGTCTGGGAGCAGCAGCTGCCGCATCGCGTGCGGGATCTCGCCGCCTTCGTCGAGGAGACCGCGACCAACCGCGAGACGCTGGAGCGGCAGCTCGACTTCGCCATCAAGACCGCGCCGAAACTCACCATCCAGGGCGGCACCACCGAGGTGCTCCGCGGCATCATTGCCCGCGGTTTGGGCCTGCGCTAATTCAATCGAGGACATCATGAGCACCTATACAGATATCGGCGTCGAGAAGGTCGGCCACGTCGGCACCATCGAGATCCGCCGCCCGCCGCTGAACTTCTTCGACATTTCGCTGATCAACCAGATCGCAGATGCGCTCGACGAGTTCGACCGCGACATCGAGATCCGGGCCTCGGTGCTGTCGGCACAGGGCAAGGCGTTCTGCGCTGGCGCAAACTTTGGCGACCCGGCGCGGCAGGCGCAGGAAGCGCGTGAAGCCGAGAAGAAGGGTGACCCTGCCGACAATCTCGGCCCGATCAACCATCTCTACATCCAGGCCGTTCGCATCTTCCGCGCCAAGAAGCCGATCGTCGCCGCCGTGCAAGGCGCCGCCATCGGCGGTGGGCTCGGCCTTGCGGTATCGGCCGATTTCCGGGTCACCTGCCCCGAAGCGCGCTTCTCCGCCAACTTCACCAAGCTCGGCTTCCATCCCGGCTTCGGCCTGACCACGACGCTGCCCGAGCTGATCGGCAAGAACAACGCCGAGCTGATGTTCTACACCAGCCGCCGCGTCACCGGCGAAGAGGCGTACAAATGGGGCCTCGCCAACGAGCTGGTCCCGCAGGACCAGGTCAAGGCCGCCGCGATGAAGCTCGCCGGCGAGATCGCCGAATGCTCGCCGCTCGGCCTGCTTTCGACCCGCGCCACAATGCGCGCAGGACTGGCCGACCGCGTCATGGCTGCGACCAATCACGAGCTCGGCGAGCAGACCCGGCTGCGCGCGACGGAAGATTTCAAGGAAGGCGTCAAGGCCACGGAAGAACGCCGCACGGCGAACTTCAAAGGGCGGTAAGGCCATAATGCCGTAGGGTGGGCAAAGGCGCGCGAGCGCCGTGCCCACCATCGTGCCTCCAATGAAAGAGCGTGGGCACGCTACGCTTTGCCCACCCTACACTTCGCTCACTCAGCTCAGGCGGAACGTTACGCCGCCCAGTGCAAACGCGTTGCCTTCCACCGCAACCCCTCGCGCCTTCGCCGCATCCAGCACGCGCGCGACGTCGGCCACACGAAACTCCAGCGCGCTCATGATCTCACTGGCGCCCTTGACGAAGCGGAAGGTCGCATTGGGCAATTTCAGCTCGGCACCTTCAGGCGCAATGCCAATGATCTTGCCCCAGTGCTCCGCAAGACCTTGCGGATCCGGGCTCTGCATCTCCACGGCCGTCAGCGCCTGCGTCACGTCCTTGCGGATGAATGTCTGCCAATCCGGCCCGGCCGGCGGATAGGGACCCAGAATATCGTCGCTGCCTTCAGTGTGGTTGAACTCGATGAAGGCGGCGCGGCAGTCTCGGGGGTGGAGCTGCACGCCGTGATAGGGCGCGTGGTCGATCACGTTGGCGGTGCGCACGCCAAGCGCGTTGGCGTTGCGGCCGCGCTCGTCCGGATCGTCGCAGCAGAAGATCGCCATGTAGCCGCCACGGCCGCCGGTCTTTTCGATGAACCGGCCGGCCGTGGTGCCGTCCTGGAACGGTGCGACCACCTCCAGCAGGATCGTGTCGACCGGCAGCAGCGCATTCTCCAGACCGTATTTCGCGACGTTGCCGTCGCGATAGCAGACGGCAAGGCCCATGATCTCCGCGATGTCGGAGACGACGGGCGCGAGTTGCGGCGCGACCAGGCAGATCTGCCGCAACCGCAGATAGGGCGCCATGGTCATGCGCCCTTGAAGCTCGGCTTGCGCTTCTCCACGAAGGCCTTGGCGGCCTCCTTGTGGTCCTCGGTGTCGCTGCAGCGGGTGTGGTGGATCGCCTCGCCGTCGAAGCAATCCTCCAGCGGCAGATGCTCGGCGTTGTTGATGTTGCGCTTGATGAAGCCGAGCGCGATCGACGGGCCCTGCGCCAGCGACAGCGCAAGCTCGTGCGCAGCCGCGTCGATCTCCGCGTCGGGCACGACCTTGGTCACCATCCCGATCGCGTGCGCCTCCTTCGCCGTGAGCACCGGCGACATCAGATAGAGCTCACGCGCCCGCGCGCTGCCGAGCAGCTGCGTCAGGAAGTAGGTGCCGCCGTAATCGCCGGAAAATCCGACCTTGGCGAAAGCGGTGGTGATCTTGCAGGACTCGGAGGCGATGCGTAGATCACACGACAGCGCCATGGAAAGACCGGCGCCGGCCGCGGCGCCGTCGAGCTGCGCCACGACGGGTTTCGGCATCTGGTGCAGGATGCGAGAGACCTCCATGCCGCGCCGGAGGTTCGCCATTTTCACCTCGAACGGGAGCGGCGCACGGCCCGCCGCCATCGACTTGACATCGCCGCCGACGCAGAACGAGCCGCCGGCGCCCTTGAACAGCACCGCGCGCACCTCCGGATCGTCCGCCGCCCGGCGCGCCGCCTCGACCAGCCCGGCCACCATCTCCGGGTTGAGCGCGTTCTTCCGATCCGGGCGATTCATGGTGATGGTGAGCAGTCCGCCTTCGAGCTTTTGCAGAACCATATCGTTCATCGGGCGTCTCCCTGTTGTTCTTCCGTCATTCCGGGGCCCGCGAAGCGCGAGCCCGGAATCCATTCTCCAACCGTCACGGCCGCCCGATGGATCCCGGGTTCTCGCTACGCGGGCCCCGGGATGACGACCTGTCGTGAGGCACGATCGCCGGCACGACGGCTCACGTTCTTATTTCTTCACCAGCGGACAGCGCGACTGCTCCATCGGCTGGAACGCCTCGCTGCCGGGCACGGTGGCGAGCAGCTTGTAATCGTCCCAGCGCCCCTTCGACTCCGATGGCTTCTTGACCTCGAACAGGTACATGTCGTGGATCATACGACCGTCCTCGCGGATCTTGCCGTTCTTGGCGAAAAAGTCGTTGATGGGCGTCTCCTTCATGATCTTCATGACGGCCGCCGCGTCGGTCGTACCCGCAGCCTTCACCGCCTTCAGATAATGGGTGATCGAGGAGTAGACGCCGGCCTGGGCCGAGGTCGGCACGCGCTTGGTGCGCTCCATGAAGCGTTTTGAGAAGGCACGCGTGTCGTCGTTCAGATCCCAGTAGAACGCTTCAGCCAGCAGCAGGCCCTGCGCGGTTTCCAGCCCGATCGAATCAATATCTGAAACGAAGGCCAGCAGCGGCGAGACCTTCTGGCCGCCCTTGGTGATGCCGAACTCGGCCGCCTGCTTGATGGCGTTGACGGTGTCGCCGCCGGCATTGGCGAGACCGATCACCTTGGCCTTGGAGGCCTGCGCCTGCAGCAGGAAGGACGAGAAGTCCGACGTGTTGAGCGGATGACGTACGCTGCCGAGCACCTTGCCGCCGGTCTTGGTGACGACGGCGCTGGTGTCCTTTTCCAGATCCTGGCCGAAGGCATAGTCGGCGGTGAGGAAGAACCAGCTGTCGAGGCCCGTCTTCACGGCCGCGAGGCCGGTCACGTTGGCTTGGCCGTAGGTGTCGAACACGTAATGGATGGTATAGGGACCGCAGGCCTCGTTGGTGAGACGGATCGAGCCCGGTCCGTTGAACATGATGATCTTGTTGCGCGCCTTGGCGATCTCGCCGGCCGCAAGCGCAGTCGCGGAGGCCGCGACGTCGTAGATCATCTCGACGCCCTGGTTGTCGAGCATGTCGCGGGCGATGTTGGCGGAGAGATCGGCCTTGTTCTGATGGTCGGCGGCCAGCACCTGGATCTTGCGCCCCAGCACCTCGCCGCCGAAATCCTCCACCGCCATCTTGGCCGCGGTCTCGCTGCCGGGACCGGTGATGTCGGCATAGAGGCTCGACATGTCGAGGATGCCGCCGATCTTGAGCGGTGGCTTGTCCTGGGCCTGCGCGGCAGCGCTCGCACTCAAGGCAAACGCAGCGGCAAAAATGCCCGACAGAATATTCTTCATCGAAAAAGACCTCCCGTTATCGCGCCGTACTCTGATGGCGGCTTGGTTATTGCTGTTGCCGCAATCATGCCGCATGCGCAAGAGCGCAGCAAGCGCGAGCTGCAATACGCGCAGGAATGCCGCGCATGTTTTCCGCAAAGCGGAATGGTGGAATGTCGCAAAATGTTTGCGCGTCATGGCGAGCGCAGCGAGGCAATCCAGTCTTGCCGCGGAGACAGTCCGGATGGCTTCGTCGCAAGGGCTCCTTGCAGTGACGGAGTTTGACGAACCCACTTCGCCGCCCATGACGCTTGAGTTATGATCAGCAACTAACGCAACCTCTCCGGGTCACGTGGCACGACGACTTCACCTCATCGTCGCAATCCTTCTCCTCGCGAGCCGCACCGCGCTCGCGACGCCGTGCCAGTTCGAATCGCAAGGCGAGGGCCGCGTCACCGCGATCGTCGATGCGCGCAGTGTCCGCCTCGATGACGGCCGCGAAATCCGCCTCACCGGCATCGAGCCCACGGCGACGACGAAACAGGCGCTGGCCTCGCTGCTCGCGAGCCGCGACGTCACTCTCCGGGGCACCGACGATACGCCCGACCGCTACGGCCGGCAGGGCGCGTTGGTCTTCATCGCCGGGAGCGACACCCCGGTGCAGGCCATGCTGCTCGCCCAGGGCGATGCCATGGTCTCCGCCGAGATCAGCGACAAGGACTGCGCGGCTGTCCTGATGGCGTCGGAGGCCGCGGCACGGCGCCAAAAAATTGGCAGCTGGGCTGCCCCGACGGCCATAAAAAACGCGGAAAGTCCGGACGATATTTTGGCGGGGATCGGGCGTTTTGTGGTGGTCGAGGGTAAAGTCCTGTCGGTCCGGCAAGCTGGGGCAACGACCTACCTCAACTTCGGACGGAACTGGACACGTGGCTTCGCCGTGACTATTTCAAAGCGCACGTTACCCGCGTTCGAGAGCGCCGGGATTGCCCTTAAGTCCTTGGAAAGTAAACGTGTTCGAGTTCGGGGCTGGGTCGAGGGAAGTGCGGGGCCGCGGATCGATGTGCGGTTCGTAGGGCAGGTCGAGTTGCTGGGCGCAAACGAGCCGACAGGGGTAGGGCCCTAAAGAGGGCCAGGCACGGGTTAAGCGACGTGAATGGGGTGCTAGAACGGCACGTACGGAACGAACGCCGCCGCCTGCGGGCGGCGCCGGCCGCGCTATGCCTCGTGCTGGGCACGGCGCTGGCGGGCTGCGGCGACATGGGCCGGTTCCAGACCGCCGCTGTCCCGGCGACCGTCGCCATGCCGAAGCCGAAACCGGCCGTTGCGCAGACCCCCGCGACCGAAAAGGAGCATGAGCGCATCCTGGCGAGCTATGGCGGCACCTATGACGATCCCAGGCTCGAGTCGCTCGTCAGCAAGACAGTCGATCGGTTGGTTGCAGCGTCGGATCGTCCAGACCAGGGCTACAAGGTCACCATCCTCAATTCCGGCGCTGTGAACGCCTTCGCGCTGCCCAACGGCCAGCTCTATGTGACGCGTGGCCTGCTCGCGCTCGCCAGCGACACCTCGGAATTGTCGTCCGTGCTCAGCCACGAGATGGCGCATGTGCTGTCCAAGCACGCCGCGATGCGCGAGGACCAGGCGCGCCAGGCCGCGATCGTCACCCGCGTCGTCACCGACATGAGCAACGATCCGGACCTCACTGCGCTGGCGCTGGCCAAGACCAAGCTCACCATGGCGAGCTTTTCGCGCAAGCAGGAGTTCGAGGCCGACGGCATCGGCGTCGGCATCTCCGCCAAGGCGCATTTTGACCCTTACGGAGCTGCGCGCTTCCTTTCGGCGATGGAGCGCAATGCCGAGCTGAAAGCGGGCAAGAGCTCGCTCGATCCGCGCGCGCAGGATTTCACGTCGTCGCATCCGGCAACCCCGGAGCGCGTGCAGAACGCGCAGACCATTGCGCGGCAATATACGGCGCCCGAAGGCGCCGAGCGCGACCGCGAGAGCTATCTCGCGGCGATCGACAACCTCGTCTACGGCGAAGACCCCAGCGAAGGTTTCGTCCGCGGCCGCCGCTTCCTGCATCCGAAGCTGGGCTTTTCCTTCCAGGCGCCGGAGAATTTCACGCTCGACAACACCGCCCAGGCCGTGATCGGCGTGCGCGAGGGCGGCGCACAGGCGATGCGTTTCGACGTGGTGCGCGTCCCGGCCGAGCAGTCGCTCGGCGACTACCTCAATTCCGGCTGGATGGAGGGCGTCGAGAAGGCCTCCACCGAAGACATCACCATCAACGGCTTTCCGGCCGCGTCCGCCACCGCCAAGGGCGACCAGTGGCAGTTCAAGGTCTACGCGCTGCGCTTTGGCAGCGACGTCTACCGGTTCATCTTCGCGACCCGGCAGAAATCGACCGAGAGCGAGCGCAACGCGCGCGAGACCGTCAGTTCATTCCGCCGCCTGACGCTGGACGAGATCCAGGCCGCCCGTCCGCTGCGCATCAAGGTCATCACCGTGCAGCCCGGCGACACCGTGGAATCGCTCTCCCACCGCATGGCCGGCGTCGATCATCCCGCCGAGCGTTTTCGCGTGCTGAACGGGCTCGATCGCACCGCGCAGGTGAAGGTGCGAGATCGCGTGAAGATCGTAGCGGACTGACGTGCGCGAAGCGCACGTCATCCCGGGGCGCGCTGAGCACGAACCCGGGATCCAGAGCCACAAAGGCATCTGTTGTGTGACTACCGCGCGAGCCCTAACGCCCCGCGTCCATATCGCCGGCCTCGCGCTGGCCGCTGAGCCAGAGCGCGAGCAGCGTCCAGAACGCGCCTGACAGCAGATAGGCGCCCGAGGCGATGACGCCGAGATTGGTGGCGAGCAGCAGCGCGACCAGCGGAGCGAAGCCGGCGCCGAACAGCCAGGCCATGTCCGACGTCAGCGCGGACGCCGTATAGCGATAGGTCTGCTTGAAGCTCGAGGCGATCGCGCCCGAAGACTGGCCAAAGGACAGGCCGAGCAGGATGAAGCCGATCACCATGTAGATGGTCTCGCCGAACGCGCCGGCGTCGAGCAGCTGCGGGGCAAAGCCGCTGTAGATCGCGATCGCGATCGCCGATCCCATCAACAGCGACTTGCGTCCCACACGGTCGGCGATGATGCCGGAGGCCACAATCGCGCCGACGCCGAACACGGCAGCGACGATCTCGATGATCAGGAAGCGCACCGGGCTTTCGCGGGTGAACAGGAACACCCAGGACAGCGGAAACACCGTGACCATGTGAAACAGCGCAAAGCTGGCGAGCGGCGCGAACGCGCCCAGCATGATGTTCTGGCCTTCGCGAGCGACGGTCTCGGAAATGCGCGCGGGCTGCAATTCGCGGGTCTCGAACAGCGAGGCGTATTCCGCCGTCGTCACCATGCGCAGGCGAGCGAACAGCGCCACCACGTTGATGGCGAACGCGACGAAGAAGGGATAGCGCCAGCCCCAGTCGAAGAAATCGTCGGCCGAGAGATTGCCGGCGAAATAGGCGAACAGCGCGCTCGCCACGATCAGCCCGAGCGGGGCGCCGAGCTGCGGCACCATCGCGTACCAGCCGCGCTTGGAAGGCGGCGCGTTCAGCGCCAGCAGCGAAGCCATGCCGTCCCAGGCGCCGCCCCAGGCCAGACCCTGCGCGATACGCGCCAGCGCGAGCAGCCAGATCGCCGCGCTGCCGATCTCTTTGTAGCTCGGCAAGAACGCAATGGCGACGGTGGCAGTGCCGAGCAGGAACAGCGCCGAGATCAGCTTGGCGGTCTTGCCGTATTCCCGGTCGACGGTCATGAAAATGACGGTGCCGATCGGCCGCGCCATGAAGGCCAGCGCGAAGATCATGAAGGTATAGAAGGTGCCGGTCAGCTCGCTCGTGAACGGGAAGACCAGGCGCGGGAACACGATCACCGAGGCAATCGCGAAGACGAAAAAGTCAAAGAATTCCGAGGTGCGGCCGATGATGACGCCGATGGCGATCTCGCCCGGACTGGCGAGGTCGTGGCCGTGCTCGCCCGAGGGGGTCTTTGCCAATACCGGGGTGTGTGCCGTCGCCATGCGTGCGCCCTTAACGTCTTGATAACCAATGCCGACCGCCCGGCGGGGCGCCAGGCAATCCGCCTTTGTCTGACCCAGCATTCCGCACTGCAACATTGGACAAATTGTCCAATGTCCGGACTGTTGCGCCGCAGCTACCCGTTGGCTCCGCAAAAGAAACTCATTCTCAAAGGCTCGGCCCGTGTCTCGTCTCAAGATCCTGGCGCTACTACCTCTGGCTGCTGCGCTCAGCGGCTGCGACTGCGTTGTGCTGGCGCCAGCCGGCGATATCGCAGCCCAACAGCGCGACCTCGTTATCATCTCGACCGTCCTGATGCTGCTCATCGTCGTCCCCGTGATGGCGCTGACGGTGCTGTTCGCCTGGCGCTATCGCCAGTCCAACACGGACGCTCGCTACGAGCCGGAATGGGATCACTCGACGGCGCTCGAGCTGGTGATCTGGTCGGCACCGCTGCTGATCATCGTCTGCCTCGGCGCGCTGACCTGGATGGGCACGCACCTGCTCGACCCCTATCGCACGCTCGGCCGCATCCATGCCGACCGCGCCGTGGACCAGTCCAAGGCTCCGCTCGAGGTCGACGTCGTCGCGCTCGACTGGAAGTGGCTCTTCATCTATCCGGACTACGGCATCGCCACCGTCAACGAGCTCGCAGCTCCGGTCGATCGTCCGATCACATTCCGCATCACCGCGTCCTCGGTGATGAACTCGTTCTACATCCCCGCGCTCGCCGGCCAGATCTACGCGATGCCGGGCATGGAGACCAAGCTCCACGCGGTGGTGAACCACGCAGGCAGCTACAAGGGCTTCTCGGCCAACTACAGCGGTGCCGGCTTCTCCGGCATGCGCTTCAACTTCCAGGGCCTCGACGACAAGGGTTTTGACGCCTGGGTCGCCAGCGCCAAATCGGCCGGCGGCTCGCTCGGCCGCGCCGAATATCTCCAGCTCGAGAAGCCCAGCGAGAACGAGCCCGTACGACGCTGGGGCACCGTCGATGCCGACCTCTATCGCCTGATCCTCAACATGTGCGTCGAGACCGGCAAGATGTGCCAGAGCGAGATGATGGCGATCGACGCCAAGGGCGGCAACGGCCATGAGGGCCTGAACAACACGCTGCCGCTGGCTTACGACAAATACGCCCGCCGCGGCACGGCGCTCGGACCCGAGCCGAGCTTCGTCGCAGGCACCTGCACGCCCGATGCGCCGCAAGGCAAGACCACGGCGTCGATCACGGCTCCCGTCGACATGGCGCCGCTGCTCGGCGCAGGCCTGAAGCGGCCGAGCTTCACGCCGCTCAAGTCCTCGTCCTTCTTGCTCGGACTGCGTCCGAAGTCAGACTCCTAAAGAGATTCCCGCATGTCTCCTGATCTTCTCAAGCTCATCTTCGGCCGGCTCACCATCGAATCCTTGCCGTTGCACGAGCCGATCGTCGTCGGCACCTTCGCGGTGGTGGCAACCGGCGGCCTCGTCATGCTCGCCGGCCTGACCTATCTCCGCCTCTGGGGTTATCTCTGGCGCGAATGGTTCACCACCGTGGACCACAAGCGCATCGGCATCATGTACATGATCCTCGGCATCGTGATGCTGCTGCGCGGCTTCGCCGACGCGCTCATGATGCGGTTGCAGCAGGCGCTGGCTTTTGGTGGTTCCGAAGGCTACCTCAACGCCCATCACTACGATCAGGTCTTCACCGCCCACGGCGTGATCATGATCTTTTTCGTGGCGATGCCGCTGGTGACCGGCTTGATGAACTATGTGGTGCCGCTCCAGATCGGCGCGCGCGACGTGTCGTTCCCCTTCCTGAACAATTTCAGCTTCTGGATGACGGTCGGCGGCGCGGTGCTGGTGATGGCCTCGCTGTTCATCGGCGAATTTGCCCGCACCGGCTGGCTGGCTTATCCGCCGCTGTCCAACATCGGCTACAGTCCTGACGTCGGCGTCGACTATTACATCTGGGGTTTGCAGGTCGCCGGCGTCGGAACGACGCTGTCCGGGATCAACCTGATCTGCACCATCGTCAAGCTGCGATGCCCCGGCATGACCATGATGAAGATGCCGGTGTTCACCTGGACCTCGCTCTGCACCAACGTCCTGATCGTCGCTTCCTTCCCCGTCCTGACCGTCGTGCTCGCGCTGCTCACGCTCGACCGCTACGTCGGCACCAACTTCTTCACGAACGATTTCGGCGGCAGCCCGATGATGTACGTGAACCTGATCTGGATCTGGGGCCATCCCGAGGTCTACATCCTGGTTCTCCCGGCGTTCGGCATCTTCTCCGAGGTGACCTCGACCTTCTCCGGCAAGCGACTGTTCGGCTACACCTCGATGGTGTACGCCACGGTCGTCATCACCATCCTGTCGTACCTGGTCTGGCTGCACCACTTCTTCACGATGGGTTCGGGCGCCAGCGTCAACTCGTTCTTCGGCATCACCACGATGATCATCTCGATCCCGACGGGCGCGAAGATGTTCAACTGGCTGTTCACGATGTATCGCGGCCGTATCCGCTACGAGCTGCCGATGATGTGGACGATCGCGTTCATGCTGACCTTCGTCATCGGCGGCATGACCGGCGTGCTGCTCGCGGTACCGCCGGCCGACTTCGTGCTGCACAACAGCCTGTTCCTGATCGCGCACTTTCACAACGTCATCATCGGCGGCGTGGTGTTCGGCGCGTTCGCCGGCATCAACTACTGGTTCCCGAAGGCCTTCGGCTTCAAGCTCGATCCATTCTGGGGCAAGATGTCGTTCTGGTTCTGGGTCACCGGCTTCTACCTCGCCTTCATGCCGCTCTACGTGCTCGGCCTGATGGGCGTGACTCGCCGGCTGCGCGTGTTCGACGATCCGAGCCTGCAGATCTGGTTCATCATCGCCGGGATCGGCGCCTTCCTCGTCTTCCTCGGTATCCTCTCGATGCTGGTGCAATTCGCGGTCTCCTTCCTCAAGCGCGAGCAGCTCAAGGACGTCACCGGCGATCCCTGGGATGCACGCACGCTGGAATGGGCGACATCGTCGCCGCCGCCGGACTACAACTTCGCCTTCACCCCCGTCGTTCACGACAATGACGCGTGGTGGGACATGAAGAGACGCGGCTACCAGCGTCCGCTGACCGGATTCAAGCCGATCCACATGCCCAGCAGCACCGGCACCGGCATCATCCTTGCCGGCCTCGCGACTGCGATGGGGTTCGGCCTGATCTGGTACATGTGGTGGCTGGCCGCATTGAGCTTCGCCGGGCTCCTCGTCGTCGGCATCGGCCACACCTTCAATTATCACCGCGACTTCGACATTCCGGCTGAAGACGTCATCCGGGCCGAGGACGCGCGCACCAAACTGCTCGCCGGAGCCAAGTAAATGACTGTCGCTGTCCAATCCACCCAATCCGGCGAGCCGGTCTTCTACCTCGCCGACGAACATCCGCATCCGGAAGGCTACAGCACCTCGCTCGGCTTCTGGATCTACCTGATGAGCGACTGTCTCATCTTCGCGATCCTGTTCGCCACTTTCGGCGTGCTCGGCGGCAATTATGCCGCCGGCCCGGCGCCGAAGGACCTGTTCGACCTGAACCTGGTCGCGGTGAACACCTCGATGCTGCTGCTGTCGTCGATCACCTACGGCTTTGCCATGCTGACGATGCAGCAGAACAAGGTCGCTCAGACGCAGGTCTGGCTGGCGATCACCGGCCTGTTCGGCCTCGCCTTCATCGGCATCGAGCTCACCGAGTTCGCCCACATGATCCACGAGGGTGCGACGCCCCAGCGCAGCGCCTTCCTGTCGGCGTTCTTCACCCTGGTCGGAACCCACGGCCTGCACGTCTCCTGCGGCCTGATCTGGCTGGTGACGCTGATGGTGCAGGTGCAGAAGTTCGGCCTGATCGAGGCAAATCGCCGCCGCCTGATGTGCCTGTCGATGTTCTGGCACTTCCTCGACGTGGTCTGGATCGGCGTCTTCACCTTCGTCTACCTCCTGGGAGTTCTGCGATGAGCACCGATACCCGCGCCGCGCACGCGGACGACCATCACCACGGCGACAGCCACGCCCACGGCACGTTCTCGACCTACATGCTCGGCTTCGTGCTCTCGGTGGTGCTGACCGCAATTCCGTTCTGGCTGGTGATGAGCGGCGCGCTGCCGAGCAAGCAGATCACCGCGCTGGTGATCATGGTCTTCGCCGTGGTGCAGATCGTCGTCCACATGATCTACTTCCTGCACATGAACACGGCGTCGGAGAACGGCTGGACGATGATGGCGCTGATCTTCACCATTGTCATGGTGGTGATCGCGCTGTCGGGTTCGCTGTGGGTGATGAGCCACCTCAACAGCAACATGATGCCGATGCACGAAATGACGGGAATGAAGTGAGCGATACCGGGACCGTGACGGACAAGGCAGAGGGCGCGCCCCGCAAGGCTGCTCGCCCCTCCTTGTGGCTCACGGTTCTTTCGCTCGCGGCCTTCGCACTTCTGATCGCGCTCGGAATCTGGCAGATCGAGCGCCGTGCCTGGAAGCTGGCCCTGATCGACCGCGTCGAGCAGCGCGTCCACGCCCCGGCCCAGCCGATCCCCTCGCCCGCTTCATGGCCTGCGGTCAGCGCCGCCAACGACGAATACAGGCATGTCAGCCTTCAAGGCCGCTTCCTGCATGACCGCGAGACCCTGGTGCAGGCTGTCACCGAGGGGGGCCCGGGCTTTTGGGTGCTGACACCGCTCCAGCGCGACGATGGCACGCAGGTCCTGATCAACCGCGGCTTCGTGCCATCGGAGCGGCGCGACGCATCGACGCGCCGGGACGGCAATCCGGACGGTCAGGTCGAGATCACCGGCCTGCTCCGCATCTCGGAGCCGAAAGGCGGCTTCCTCCGGAACAACGTGCCCCAGCACAACCGCTGGTATTCTCGCGATGTCGCCGCGATTGCGACGGCCCGCGATCTGCACGAGGTTGCGCCGTTCTTCGTCGATGCCGATGCCCGATCACAATCCGCGGGCGGGCCGATCGGCGGATTGACCGTGATCAGCTTTCCAAATAACCACCTGATCTATGCCCTGACGTGGTTTGCCCTGGCTTTCATGCTGGCAGGTCGACTCTTCGTCACATTCGGCGGCGGGCTGTTCCGCCGCAAACGCTTCGTCCACGAACAGGCTGGCGGCACCGATGCTGTCGCCCGCAGGACGGGATCAGATGCTGGAACGATCGTCGAGCCGACCTGACGACGGGAAGTCGCTTTCCCACACATTTGCGCAGGACGGGTTGGCCGTCACGCTGCAATCGCAGGCGGACGCACGCAGCGAGCTGATCGGCACTGCGCCGACTGACGACGAGACCAACCGCAAGAACATGGCGCTGCTGATCCAGTTGCGCTGGATCGCGGTGATCGGCCAGATCGTCACCATCGGCGGCGTGCATTTTGGGCTCGGCATCCCCCTGCCCTTGGAGCGGATGGGCGCAGTGATCGGCGCGCTGGTGCTGCTCAACGTCTCCAGCCTGATCTGGGTGCGCCATCGCGCCGCGATCACCAACAACGAGCTGCTGGTCGCTCTGATGCTAGATGTCGCCGCGCTGACCGCGCAGCTTTACCTCTCCGGCGGCGCCACCAATCCCTTCACCTCGCTGTTCCTGCTCCAGGTGACGCTCGGCGCGGTGCTGCTCGATGCGCGCTCGACCTGGTCACTGGTCGCGCTGACCTGCGCGAGCTTTGTGTGGCTGACCCTGGCCTACAGGCCGCTCGATTTGCCGCCGAACCCTCTCAGCGAGACCTACAGCCTCACCGTCACGGGCATGCTGCTGGGCTTCGTGCTCAACGCCGTGCTGCTGGTGGTGTTCGTGACCCGCATCAACAGGAATTTGCGCGAGCGCGATGCGCATCTGGCCGCGCTGCGCCAGCATGCGGCCGAGCAGGACCACATCGTGCGCATGGGTCTGCTCGCCTCCGGCGCAGCCCATGAGCTCGGCACGCCGCTGGCCTCGCTCTCGGTGATCCTCAGCGACTGGCGCCGCATGCCTGATCTTGCCGCCGATCAGGAGCTTGCCGAGGACCTCGCGGAGATGGAAACCTCGCTGCAACGCTGCAAGTCGATCGTGACGGGCATTCTGGTGTCGGCGGGCGAGGCGCGAGGCGAAGGCTCGTCGCCGACGACGGTGACGGCGTTCGTCACCGCCCTGGTCGACGAGTGGCGCGACGCGCGCTCCGCGCGGACGCTCTACTTCGTCAACACCTTTGGCGAGGACGTCGCGATCGTCTCGGATGTCGCTTTGAAGCAGGTGATCTTCAACGTGCTCGACAACGCCTATGAGGTCTCGCGCGACTGGGTCGAACTCGTCGCGGAGCGCGAGGGCGACAATCTCGTGCTGTCGATCAGCGACCGCGGCCCGGGCTTTGCGCCGGACATGCTGGCACAGCTCGGAAAGCCCTATCAGTCGAGCAAGGGCCGCGCCGGCGGCGGGCTCGGCCTGTTCCTGGTGGTGAATGTGGTGCGCAAGCTGGGCGGCACCGTGACCGCCGAGAATCACAGAAAGCGCGGCGCCACCGTGCGCCTCACGCTGCCGCTCGCAATGCTCGCGATCGGAGGAAATTTTGACGCCTGACCGTTCGCTCATCGTGGTCGAGGACGATGCGGGTTTTGCACGCACGCTGAAGCGCTCGTTCGAGCGCCGCGGCTACGAGGTGGTGCTCGCCGCCTCGATCGAGGAGGTGCGGCAGGTGCTGGAGGAACGCTCTTTCGGCCACGCCGTGGTCGACCTCAAGCTCGGCGGCGCTTCAGGCCTGGCCTGCGTCGAGCTCTTGCACACGCATGATCCTGATATGCTGATCGTGGTGCTGACCGGCTTTGCCAGCATCTCGACCGCCGTGGAGGCGATCAAGCTCGGCGCCTGCCACTACCTCGCAAAGCCTTCCAACACCGACGACATCGAAGCCGCCTTCACCAAGGCGGCCGGCAATACCGAGGTCGCACTCGACGCGCGACCGACCTCGATCAAGACGCTGGAATGGGAGCGCATCCATCAGACCCTGATCGAGACCGATTTCAACATCTCGGAAGCAGCACGAAGGCTCGGCATGCACCGGCGCACGCTGGCACGGAAGCTCGAGAAGCGGCCGGTGAAATAGGTCCGCGCGGCACGTTGCCGTATCCTTACTGTACCTCGTCCCGCCATGTCACGGTGACTTCGATACCTTCCTGATCGATCCGCGCAAGGACATCGAAGCGACACAGCTTGGTTGCCCTGCATTCTGTCCGCCAGGTCGTCAGGTCGGAGTAGCTTGTGGCGTCAGCGGAGATCGCGTCGGGCGGCGAGAGCAGCGCGGCGCCCAAATGATACGATACGCGCGCCACGAGGGATGCGGCCATGTCGTGGCTCAAGCGACCGGCGCCACTCGGATAATCCTGGACCCAACGCCGCGCCCAGCTGACTTCGCACGCGCCCTCCGGAACTCGCGCGGTCGGAAGAATGAACTTGATGATGGGGTAGCCCCCGGCAGTATCGCTCTCCTCGTTGCCAGTCTTGGACAGAACGACATTGTTCGGGAGCGATCCGTCCTCCTTGCCCCACATGTAAACGGGACCACTGACGATCTGATAGCCGTTCGGCAATAGCTCGGCTGGCAGAGCCGGTGCCAGAGGTTCGGAGAGGCAGGCGGCGCGGAAGGCTGTCAGTACATTGACCAAGCCACGCAGATCGGCGGTGTTTTCATATTTGAACACGATGCGTTCGGCTGATGCCGCATGACACGACATGCAACACAGCAGAAAGCACACTGGAAGGAGGCGGGAGATCAGTTTGTCCATGTTGTGCAGGAGCCGCTTTGCGCACCGCTCTCCATCAGTGCCTGCGGACCCGCTCCAGGTTCAGTTGGGTCACGACCGAGAGCACGCACAAAAAAGCCCGGCCGACCGGCCGGGCTTTTGATTTCTTGCGCTCGACGCGACGAAAGCGCTTACGCGGCCTCGTCGGCAACGGTGGTGTCATCGCCATCGGTGTCGTCGGTATCGCCCTCGGCATCCGTCTCGCCTTCGGCGGTTTCGGACTTGGCACCGCGGCGCGGGCTCTTGGCGAGCTGGCCCTCGATCTCCTTGACCGCTTCGGTCTCGGTCGAGTGCTGCACCACCGCGATCTCGCGGGACAGACGATCGAGCGCCGCTTCATAGAGCTGGCGTTCGCTGTAGGACTGCTCCGGCTGCGATTCCGAGCGGAAGAGATCGCGCACGACTTCCGCGATCGCGACGATGTCGCCGGAATTGATCTTGGCTTCGTATTCCTGGGCGCGGCGCGACCACATGGTGCGCTTGACGCGGGCGCGGCCCTTGAGCGTCTCCAGCGCCTTCTTCACCAGCGCGGGCTCGGACAGCTTGCGCATGCCGACATTGGCGACCTTGGCGGTCGGCACGCGCAGCGTCATCTTGTCCTTGATGAAGTTGATGACGAACAGCTCGAGCTTCGCGCCGGCGATCTCCTGCTCCTCGATGGCCAGGATCTGGCCGACGCCGTGAGCGGGATAGACGACGAATTCATTGGCCTTGAAGCCCTGGCGCTGGGTCACGACCTTCTTTTCTTCGACCTTCGGCGCAGCGGCCGCCGGCTTCACAGCCGGCTTGGCGGCAGCGACGGGCGCCTTGGCAGGAGCAGCAACGGGAGCCTTCGACGCGGCGGGCTTGGCAGCAGGAGCCTTGGCAGCGACAGGCTTGGCAGCAGGCTTTGCAACGGTCGCTTTCGCGGCCGGTTTGGCAGTCTTGTTAGGCATTGCGCTTCTTTTGTTCTTCGAGGACTTTGCAGCCGGCGGCGCCTTGGCAGCGGTCCGACCCTTGGATGCGCTACGGCTGGCCGCGGCGACTTTTTTGGCCTCCTTATGGGAAGCCCTCGCTGAAGTACTCTTTTTACGCGTTTTCTGTGACACAGCCTGCGCGCGGAAACTGCCACGCCCCTGTTCGACATTTGGTTTCACGGGAACCCGGCGGGGCCAACGGGGCTGACAGGGTTCGGCTCAATGTGCCCAATATAGCACATTTCCCGCAAAAATCAATGATTTAGGGGTAGTCAGGGCTGGTTTTCGGCGGCAGCGACGCTATTAGGGTTAAGTTTGGGCCCGATTTAGTCGCCGGAGCCGGGAGTTGGAGAAAAATATTTCTCGAACTTGCCTTCCATGCCGTCGAATTCCTTCGCGTCGGCAGGTGATTCTTTCTTCTGGGTGATGTTCGGCCAGCTCTTGGCGTACTGGGTGTTCACTTCCAGCCACTTTTCGAGGCCCGGTTCGGTGTCCGGCTTGATCGCGTCGGCGGGGCATTCGGGCTCGCACACGCCACAATCGATGCACTCGTCCGGGTGGATGACGAGCATGTTGTCGCCCTCATAGAAACAGTCGACCGGGCAGACCTCGACGCAATCGGTGTACTTGCACTTGATGCAGTTTTCAGTGACGACGTAAGTCATCCAACGCTCCGAAAAGCTCTTTTAAAAGTCGCGGCTTGCGTAGCGCGGATGGCCGGGCGCCGCAAGGTCGGGAAGGCCCGATCATGACGGCTTTGCGCGTTTGATCGACCAAGAAATGAATGCAATGCGCAATTAATTGCGCATCCCGAGCTCTTCATAGAGCACGCGCGCCGCGGCGGCATCGCCGCGGCGTTCGCTGAAGCCCGTCACCTTCAGGACGCGCACGGTGCGATCGAGTGCGACGGTGATGACGTCGCCGAGCTTGACCGCATGGCCCGGCGCCTTCTCTCGCTCGCCGTTGACGCGGACATGACCGGATCCGACGAGTTCGGCCGCCGAGGTACGCGCCTTCACCACCCGCGCGTGCCACAGCCATTTGTCGAGGCGCTGCCGCTCGGTCGTGGCACTACTCCTTGCGCCCGGAAAGCTGCTCCTTCAGCGCGGCGAGTTTCGCGAAGGGCGAGTTCGGATCGGCGGGACGGTCGCGCTCGCGCGGGTTCGCGCTCGAGGCGTAGGGACGCAGCGACGGACCGCCCTGGCGGTCGCGGCCCTTGTCGCGATCACGGCCGCGGTTGTCACGGCCCTTGTCGCGATCTCCGCCGAATTTGCCCTTGTCGCGATCGCGTCCCTTGTTGTTGTCGCGATCCTTGCCCTCGAAGCGGCGGTTCTTGTCGTCGCGCCCCTCGGGACGCGGCGCGCCTTCGCCACCTTCGCGCGGCTTGCGGAAGTCTCTGCCGCCGTCCCTGCTGCGATGGCCGCCATGGCGATGGCCCGGCTTGGCGCCGTCGGCGGCTTCGCCGGGCGCAGCGTTCGCCGCACCGGGCGCAGCGCCGGCTTCGGCGCCGGCCTGCGGACGCTGGTTCTGGTGACGCTGGTGGCGATGGCGCTCGTGGCGCGGCTTGCGGTCCTCGTGACGGCCGCCGGGACGCCAGACCTCGATCAGTTCGGGCTCGGCGGGCGTCGCCGCAGCTTCGGGCGCGGCAGCGTCGGGTGCCGCGGCAGCCTCGGCTGCTGCCGTCTCGGCCGGAGCGGCTTCGAGGCCGGCGGACTCGGTCGGCGCAGCAGCGTCTTCCGCCGGCGGCGCAATGCCGGGCGCGTCTTCGGGCGTGACAGGGGCCTCGGGAGAGCCTTCCAGCGCAGGCTCGGCCTGCTGGGCCGGCTCGTCCTGCGGCTCCATGCCGGGCGCGTCTTCGACGGTGACCGGCTCGGCGGCAGCTTCGGTGGAAGCCTCCGCCGGCAGGCCGGCAACGGCCTCGACTGCAGTCTCGTTCGAGGTTTCCGCGCTGCCTTCAGCCGGCGGCGTCTCGGCTGCGACCGTCTCGGCCACGGCGGGCTTTGCCGGCAGCGGCGGACGCTTCTCCATGCGATAGCCGAGGGCGCGCAGCACCGAGGCGAAATCTTCGCCGGCGGATCCCGTGAGCGAGGTCATCGCCTGCGTCACCACGAAACTGCGGCCGTCGAAGGCGCCGGCCGGCTTTTCGCCGGAAGCGTTCTCGCGCCAGGCCAGCGCCGGGCGGATCAGATCGGCCAGGCGCTCCAGGATGTCGACGCGTACGGCGCGCTCGCCGGCCTGCTTGTAGCCGAGCACGCGATAGGCATCGCGCGGCAGCGCCTTGTCGACCGGGAACGAGGTGCGCCCCGAGGACGCCAGATGCTGCGCGCCGGACAGCGAGGACAGATCGACATTGTCCTGCTTCAACGCCCACAGCAGCGCGGCCAGCGCACGCCCGGCGGGCTTGAGCAGGCCGGGGAAGTAGATGTGATAGGCGCCGAAACGGACGCCGTATTTGCGCAGCACTGCGCGCGAGGGCTGGTCGAGATCCTTCAGCTCGTTGGCAATCTTGGGACGCTCGAGCACGCCGAGGGCCTCGACGAGCTGATAGGCGATGCCGCGGGCGATGCCGGTGACGTCCTCGGCCTTGGACAGCTCGAACATCGGCCCGAGCAGCTTCTCGATATGGGTCTTGAGCCAGAGCTCGAGCCGGGCCTGCACCTTGTCGCGGGGGGCGCCGGTCAGGCGCTCGTCGGAGATGATGCGGATGCGCGGATGCAGCGCGTCCTCTGCGGCGGACAGTCGCGCCACCGCGTCGCCGGTCCAGCGGATGATGCCTTCCGAGGTCAGCACGAACTGATCGTCCGGCGCGTTGCCGAGCTTTTCGGCGCGCGCGTTGATCTCGCCGGCGAGCACCGCCTGCGCTGCAGCCTGCAAGGCTTTCGCATCGGAGCCGGCTTCCGCCGCATCCGGTGCAAAGGTGAAGCCATCGAGACGGCCGATGACATGGCCTTCGACGATGACTTCGCCGGTCTTGCCGATTTCAGTATTCAAGCTCGTGTTCTCCCGCAGGCGGCGCATCAATACACTGGTCCGGCGATCAACGAAACGCTCAGTCAAGCGTTCATGGAGCGCATCCGATAATTTATTTTCGACCTCGCGGGCGATTCCCTGCCAGCGTTCGGGGTCTTTCAGCCAGTCCGGACGGTTGGCGACGAAGGTCCAGGTGCGGATCTGCGCGATTCGGGCCGACAGCGTGTCGATGTCGCCGTCGATGCGGTCGGCCTGGGTGATCTGCGCCGCGAACCAGGCATCGGGGATGCAGCCCTTCCGCATCAGGAAGCCGTACAGCGTGGTGACCAGCTCGGCATGGGCGGCCGGCGACAGCTTGCGATAATCCGGGACCTGGCAGGCCTCCCACAGCCGCTCCACGGCGTCCTTGCCATGCGCGACGTCGCGCACCTCGGCGTCGCGGGCGGCGTGCTCGAGCACGCGCATGTCCTCGGCAACGGGCGCGCGCGTCAGCGCCTCGTGGCCGGGGCCGAGGTTCAGCGACACCTGGAGCGCGCCGAGCGAGGCGAAATCCAGCCTCGCATTGCGCCATTGCAGCATCTTCACGGAATCGAAGGTGTGGTTCTGCAGCGCGTTGACGAGCTCGGGCTCGAACGGCCCGCAGCGGCCGGTGGTGCCGAAGGTGCCGTTGCGCGTGGCGCGGCCCGCGCGGCCTGCGATCTGCGCGAATTCGGACGGCGTCAGCCGGCGGAACTGGTAGCCGTCGTATTTGCGGTCGGAGGCGAAGGCGACGTGGTCGACGTCGAGATTGAGGCCCATGCCGACGGCGTCGGTGGCGACGAGATAATCGACGTCGCCGTTCTGGAACATCGCCACCTGCGCATTGCGCGTGCGGGGCGAGAGCGAGCCCAGCACCACGGCGGCGCCGCCATGCTGGCGGCGGATCAGCTCGGCAATGGCGTAGACCTCGTCGGCCGAGAACGCGACGATGGCGGTGCGGCGCGGCTGGCGCGTGATCTTGCGGTCGCCGGCGAATTCCAGCTGCGACAGCCTGGGACGCGTGATCATGGAGACGCCGGGCAGCAGCCGCTCGATGATCGGGCGCATGGTGGCAGCGCCGAGCAGCAGCGTCTCGTCGCGGCCGCGGCGGTTGAGGATGCGGTCGGTGAAGACATGGCCGCGTTCGAGATCGCTGGCGATCTGGACTTCGTCGACGGCGAGGAAGGAGACGTCGAGGTCGCGCGGCATCGCCTCGACGGTCGACACCCAATAGCGCGGGCTCTTCGGCTTGATCTTCTCCTCGCCGGTGACGAGCGCGACCGCGTCGCTGCCGACCCTTGCCGCGATCTTGTTGTAGACCTCGCGCGCGAGCAGGCGCAGCGGCAGGCCGATCATGCCCGAAGGATGCGCCAGCATCCGTTCGATGGCGAGATGGGTCTTGCCGGTATTGGTCGGCCCGAGCACCGCGGTGACGCCGGCGCCGGGCACGCGATCGGACAGCGCGCGCTCGGAGGCGAAGGGGGAGGAGGAAAAGGGCATCTGGGGGATTAGGTAATGCCTGATCGGGCGAATGTCAGTGCTGTCTGGTGCGCGTCCCTGCTCCTCATCCTGAGGAGCGCGTCAGCGCGTCTCGAAGGATGAAGGCCCCGGTTGCCGGTGCCGTCGCCAGGCCCCTCGCCCTTCGAGACGGCCGCTTGCGCGGCCTCCTCAGGGTGAGGGGCGCGCCGAATGTAGGAACGCCCTCCCCAGATCCCGCGCAACTGTCTCACTTTGCGACGCTTTTCCCGTTGGCCTTAAGCTTCGGAACGACTCTAGAACGAATCGCGGCCGAATCGCTGACTCCCTCCGGAGTCATGTTCCGTTCACGCAACATGTCGCGGGAGTCCTGTTGGCTGCGACTAGATGGAGTTTTGGGCCGCCGTACAAGTGACGTTTCGATGGCTGAAAGCGTTAAGTTGGGGACGGCGCGGAGTCGAATCAGAATCGGGGAGGAGTCAAATGGATTCCCGGCCCCGTCATGCGCGGGCTTGCCCCGCGGATCCATCGCAACAAAGAGCGTGTTTTCGAGGGATGGATGGCCGGGTCGAGCCCGGCGATGACGGCTTCGCTATCCCATTTTTGCGAAAACAACCCCATGCACAGTAGGGATGTCATTGAAATTGCTTACTTCTTTTTCCATCCCGACAGGCACGGCAATCGCCCATGGCTTTTCACGAGTTGAGCGCACGCCTCGTCCTTCGAGACGACCGCTTCGCGGTCTCCTCAGGATGAGGCGAACCGGCACGGTCTCCGTTGAAGCTGCTTACCGCGCACCCGGTCCTCATCCTGAGGGCCCGCCAACGGCGGGCGTCTCGAAGGATGGCTACAAAGGAAGCGCTTCGCTGCGGCCTACTGCGTCTTCGCCACGCGCGGCGGCTGGGCGGTGGTGATGAAGCTGGTGGCTTCCAGCATGGCCGGCCCGAGCGGCGTCGGCACTTTCAGCCAGAACGGGACCAGGATGCGCGTGCCGGCGATGGGGGCGAACGCGATTTCCATGTTGCGCTGGGCGGCGAGGTATTTGATCACGGGACGGTCGGGGATGTAGCCCGCGACTGGCACGAAATAGATCGCGCAGACCACCACCGGGCCCTTGTAGCCCTTCTCGGCCTTGACGGTCTCCATGCGCTTGAAATCGAGCTTGAGCTCGTAGCGCATGCGGCCGTCGAACACCGGGGCCGAGCTGTGGCAGGCCTCCGGCGAGACCGGGTCGCCGGTGCCTGATACCCGCAACAGCGAGGCCGTCATGGGGTCCCAGACGCCGCGGCGGTGCGCGTCGGTGACGACGATCCGATCCGGATCGACCGGCGGCTCCGGCAGGATGGCAAAATCCTTCACGTTGCCCTTGTCGAGCGTGATGCGGATCTCTTCGGTCTTCTTCTGGGTGGTGGTGGAGGCCTGGTAGCCGGTCGCCACCAGCGCGCCGTTGACGACGCGCCCCTGGCTGGCGCCGGTGCCGGACCCGCCCGTGAACGATTTCAGCAGCCCCGAGGTGCCGCCGGAGGCCGCGGCCGCGAACACGTCGTCCTGGATATCGATGTTCCAGGCGCCCTTGCCGACGGGAATGCCGGCCAGCGAGGCCTCATATTGCGCCTCGAGCTTGCCCTGCGCCGCCGCCGGCCCGGCGCCCCACGCCAGCGTCAGGCCGCAAACCACCGCCAGCCAGCCGGCAAGGCGCGGGCGGGCGGAGCGCGATCTGGGCGCAACATGGGGCGATATCAGCACGAAGCAATCCAATCGGGGCGCGACGGTCGTTACTTAAGCCAAAAACCGCGGCGGACAATGTGTCGGAACGTGTCGATCCGGGAACTCCACCGAACTCTTCGGCGGCGAATACGCCCTTTATGTGATGGTAAAGCGCGACAAACACTGCCGTTTTGGTGATCGGGCGGGCAGCAGCGCCCACTTGCTTACACCCCCTCCGCTGTCATGCCCCGGCTTGACCAGGGCATCCGGTGCGCCGCGGGCCTCTGGCCGGCCGCGCCGCCGCGGCGTGCTGGATCACCCGCCTGCGCGGGCATGACACGAGGGGGTGAGGCATGCTGCGGAAGCACGAATCCCCGCCCAAAACCTTGACGTCCCGCCCCTTCCCCCCTATACGTCCGCCCGCTCCCTGCAAGGACAAAAGAATTCGCCCCCGTGGCGCCCAGAATGGCGGCCGCACATCGTTGGGGGTTTCAGGATAAGGATTGATGCCATGTCTCGCCGCTGCGAACTGACGGCCAAGGGCCCCCTCGTCGGCCACAAGGTCAGCCACTCCAACATCAAGACCAAGCGCCGCTTCCTGCCGAACCTGGTCAACGTGACCTTCATCAGCGAAGCCCTGGAGCGCAACGTGCGCCTGCGCGTCTCCACCAACGCGGTGAAGAGCGTCGACCACAACGGCGGCCTCGACGCCTACCTGCTCAAGGCCAAGGCCGACGTCCTGTCGCCGCGCGCCCTCGA
The DNA here is from genome assembly GCF_018129985.1 of Bradyrhizobium sp. SZCCT0148. GTDB lineage: Bacteria > Pseudomonadota > Alphaproteobacteria > Rhizobiales > Xanthobacteraceae > Bradyrhizobium > Bradyrhizobium japonicum_H. Next base: position 69,593 of record NZ_JAFCKT010000003.1, on the reverse strand, counting down.
CCTGAAGCGCGCCATCCAGAAGAAGGTCGGCCCGACGGCCGCACCGGCCAAGAAGGCCAGCTGAGATTTCAGAATTGGGCGGGGGCTAGGTTGCGTCGCGTGGCGTAGGCTTAGCCGAGTAAGAGTTTGCGTTGCGGCCGGATCGGAAGATCCGGCCGTTTTTGTTTATTCGATTAGCAATTCAACAGAGGGTCGACACCGAAATCGCAGATCTGTAAATAAACTCAACACAACCACTGGATGTGCAGCGCATGCCCGAGATACTCCGCTTCGATGCAGCTTTAAAAAAGATCGGCAACGAATCTTGCTCGATATTGTTGGGTAACGGATTTTCAGCCGCATACTGTGGTTATAGAACCCTGCTCGATAAGTCGGGGCTTGCAGCAGACGCTCCGTGTCGCATTCTGTTTGACCGCCTCGATACTCCAAATTTCGAACGCGTAGTGAGAGCATTGGAGGATGCAGCAATCGTAGAGCGTGCATACGGCCGGGAAGTTGAGGCGGACAAACTGTTAGCCGACGCCGAAGTGGTACGAAAGGCGCTGATTACAGCGATTCAGGCTGCCCATCCTACCCATTTGGATAAGATCAAGGGTGTGATCCCGAATTGCTTAGAGTTTCTAAATCCATTCATCCGCGTATTCACGACCAACTACGATCTTCTTCTCTATTGGGTGATGATTAAGTCCCGGCAATTCGGCGACGGTTTTTATCTCGCCCAAGAAGAAAATGGTTTCCGTGGCCCGTTCGTCGAGGACAACCGATGCAACGTGTATAATATTCACGGTGGGCTTCATTTGTTTCTCCGGAAAGATGGAGAGACAGAGAAACGGCTGGCAGGAGCAGACGGCGGGCTCGAAGCCATCGCACAAACAATCGAGAATAATAATCGCTTCCCCATATACGTTGCCGAAGGATCCACGGAATCAAAGCAGGCACGGATCGCTTCGATACCCTATCTAAAGCTTTGCTTCGAACGCCTGAAGGAAAGCAGGGGCTGCTTCTTCGTGTACGGTTCGGCCGCAGACGATAACGATGCTCATATCTATAACGCGCTCTTCGCTTCAAAAATAAGCCATTTATATTTTTGCATATACGACCTCAATGAACTAGCTGCGCTTGATGGCAAACTCGCGAAATATCAAAAATCAAATAGATCAAAGGTGCAGTATACCTTCGTTGATTCAAAGAGCGCAGGGGTTTGGGGGGATTAGTCGTACGACCAAGTATCGCTCACAGGGGTCGAGCCGTCTCCGCACGATAAGCGCGCATCAAAACTGATTCCATTTAGCTTCGGAAATGTCACCACGGCCGCGGCACATTGAACTGTTTTGCAATACTCACTGACAGGTGACGATCGGCCCGCTCGCAAAAATCTCGGATACCCCGCATATAGCGCTTTATGTCCGCTTGTGTTGCCTGCGCCGTGTAGTCGCCGTGTGCAATGTTGTTCCGGAGGTCAACAAGCCCCTGCACGCCAAGCCACAAGGTCTTTCGAGAACTTTCCTTTCGCGTGATCTGTTTAAAGATGTCGTCTAAGCCCCACAATTTGAAAAATCGGACAAGGTCTTTCGGATGAGGGGCCTTCATCCACATAAGCAGGCGATCGTGCAGTATCGCACCGCCAGAATGAGCACTCCAAATCCAAGCCTCATTCGCTGTGAAGTCGAGTAGCTTCGGTGCACGATTCTCCCAACCTGTTCGTCCCAGTTCATCGATGGGAACAATTGAGTGTTGCAACCGAATTCGATCCGGGATCTTATCCCCCGCCAGATTTAGTGTGTTGAGCAAGGTTACAAGCTCTTCATTCACCGAGTAAATATAACGCTCGAAGTGAGAAGAAAGGAGCACCGCCTGTCCTCGGCCGACTGCACGAGCAAGCTTTAGCGACTCGGGCGAATTGCGAGCAAGCGTCGGGTGTGAAGCAGCACCCAAATGAGTGACCTCGTCTAGTGCAGCGATCAATGCTTGAAGCGATGAAGAGGGCATGGCTAGTGACTGAGATTGTGAGGAACCTGCATTTTGGCTCCTGCATCCTGTATCGCAGCGACTGTATCTCTTACTCGCTTTAGAGTTCTCGAACGATCGCCCGTCGCTCGCTGAACAGCATCTGTAAATGTCTCATCCATGAAAAGTGCAGCGACATTTTTCTTCACTGCTTTTTTGCTCGGCAAAGAAGTGCCCGCAACCCATGAACAAGCCAGAAGTTGAGACTCGAGTAGCGCACGATTGACCGCCGTTTCGGCAGGTTCGCCATTTGGGCCGAGCACCCGAAAAGCTGACTGACCCAATAGCTCGGCAGCCGTATCTACGGCTCGAATGAAAGCTGCTCGATATGCTTCTATCTTCTGAGAATCGGCGGATCTCACGGTGCTCATAAACTCATTCAAGAATTTTTTGAGCGGAGTCTTATAAGTCCCCAACTTCTCTCTCATTGCAAAGAAGCGAAGTATTGCTTCTTCATCAACCATTCGCTTGCGCGGCATCTTCGTTCCGATAAGCACGCGAAAGGAAGAAAGGTTAGCGAGTTCGTGCAACAAGTCGTTAAACGGTCCACGGTAGATAGAGTTACGAAGTTCTTGCGCGTTGAGCGAAATGGAACCGGTATTTAAGCGCTCATATATTTCGAACTTCATGTTCGGATGGGAGTCAATTGAAATCAAGATCGTTCTGAGAGTCCGCATCCTTAGAAAGCGCTGCTCGCGGTCGGGCAATTCCAGATATCGGAGACCTCGATATTCTCTAAGTACGGCCAGACCGGAAAGCGGATAAAGGCCCCCCAAGTAATTCACGATCGAACGGACACGCTGATGGCCATCAAATATTTCGTATTTCGCTTCCTCCGTTTCAGCAAAATACAAAACAGGAATTGGGATATTGAGAAGGAGAGATTCGATCAACCGGCTCGCCTTCGCAGAATCCCATACATATTCGCGTTGAATATCGGGTAGTACGAGCTGCTTAGAACCCCATTGCTCTTGTAGAGTTTGGACGGACAGATCGAGCGGTTGTGTAATTACTCGACGTTCGGCCGGAGGGAACGAGAAATCCTCGTTGTCATCAGTCTCGCCAAGATCTTGATCGGCAGGTAGTTTTGCAGCCATCAGCTTCCCCTAACACCTAAGAAAACCAAAGGTTGCTTGTTGGCGCAATAGGCCGGAACGATCCATGGCCGACATACTCAAGAAATTTGTACGTTCGCCGGGCCGAAACTCGATCGCTAACTGCGCCCCGCCGCCAACGGGAGCGTGGCCCGAGGTATCGGTTTATAGATACGAGCTTCAGACCAGATTCGCCCCTCTTCCCCTACCCCCGAAAATCAATGCTCCGCAGCACGATGCCCGGCGGGGTCCCCTCGAACTCCGTCGCCTGATACTTCCGCTCGACGCAGGCTTCGATGCGCTCGCTCAGGCGGGTGAACTGGGCTTCGCGCTCGCTGGGTCTGGCGCGCGGGCCGCGTTCGAGGTCGTCCATCGCGGAGGTCGAGATCGCGCAGGCGATCTCCCTGGTGCCGTCCTGCAGCGAGAACTGGACGATGCCGCGGTCCTGATCGTAGGCGATGAAACGGCTGGCGGTGAGTGGCATGGGGGACTCCTGTCATACGATGGGTGCGCGCCCGCATCCGCCTGCCCTGAAGCTTCGGCGCGACAGGAGCGGGAGAGGTGAACCAGCGGCCGGCGTCAGCTGTCGCCGCCGAGTTTGGCGAAATCGTCGAACAGGGCGGCGACCAGCGCGCGGTGTCGGGTGTCTTCGTTGGGCAGGCTCGCGGCATAGAGGTTGAGCAGATAGCGCGCCTTCACCGCGGCCTCCGGCCACGAGGTGGCGGGCGCCGACATCATGCGGTTCTCGAGGTCGGCCTCGCGCTCGCGCAGCTCCCTGACATTGTTCTCGACCTCGGCCAGCGCGCGGCGCAGGTCGGTCGCCTTCTGGGCGGCCATGCCGCGATGCTTGTCGAGGTCCACGGGGATGTCAGTCATGGGCGCGGTTCGTCTCCTGAGAATTGCGCGTCGGCCGCCTGCGCATCGGCAAGGTCGACCGAGCCGATCGACAGCACCTCGGTCGCGCCCCGCACGCCTTCGGACGGCACGGTGATCATGGTGGCGATGCGGCGCCAGGATGCGAACGACAGCCCGTCGATCATCTCCTCGTCGGTGACGACCTCATAGGTGCCGGCCGGCAGTTCGCGCGCGATGCCGCGAATGTGGACCGGATGCCTGAATGTGATGGTTTCGCGCCGCGAGCGTGTGGTCATGCGAGCCTCCCTTGCGCTGGTCAGGCCCCAACCGACGTGGCTGCGCGGAGCATGCGCCGGTTGGCCCGCAATAGCCAGCTTTATCGCGCCCGGCGCGCGCGGCGTTTTAGGCCTCGCTATCGGTGGTGTGCGGGCGTAGGCTCGCCTGCATCAGCGCATGCTTCCGTTTCGCAACGGGTGGGAGCCGGGAGTACATGCGCCAGGGCCGGTGCCCTGTTCCGTGAGCGCGACCGGCGAACAGGCCGGCGCGACAACGTCTCGTGCGGCCAACTTCGACGCAAGGGCCTGCAAGGCCCGAGAGCCCGCCTTCGCGCGGGTGCTGCCATCGGACGACCGCGAATTCCCAAGAGTCGAACCCCCAAGAGTCGCACTCGAACACTCGAACCCCCACAGAGGAGACTGACGTCATGGCCAAGGGACAGCAAAAGGGCAATCGCGAAACCAAGAAGCCGAAGAAGGAAAAAGCCAAGGTGATCGCCGCCGCGCCGAACCGCAAGGACGCCGCCTGGCAGCCGGATTTCGGGCCGGGGAAGAAGAAGTAGGACACGTCCTTCGCCATTCTGCGCCGAAAGCAGGACCAGTCGTTCTCGCGACCCCGCTTGCGGCCATCCTTCGAGACGCCCGCCTTCGGCGGGCCCTCAGGATGAGGCGCGGCGTGCGCGGCGACTGCATCAACTAGCGACAATGCCATTCAGCCTCATCCTGAGGAGGCGCGTCAGCGCCGTCTCGAAGGACGAGGCGTGCGCCCCGGCCGCGCAAAGCGTCGATTGGCGCCGCGAAGGCAGAAGCGGCGTCTCCTCTCCGTCGCGCTTTCCCGCTATGCTCGCCTCGGTAGCATCACCCGGAGGCGCATCCCGTGGAGCAGGCCCACACCACCGCGACCAGATCCGAGCCGAAACATCTCGTCATCTGCTGTGACGGCACCGGCAACGAGATCTCGGAGAACATCTCCAACGTCCTGAAGCTGTACCGCTGCCTGCGCAAGACCGACAAGACGTCGCCGCGGCAGCTGGTGTTCTACGATCCCGGCGTCGGCACGGTGACGCAGCCGACGACGTGGCACCGCCTGAAGGCCAACATCAACCTGGTGCTGGGGCTCGCCACCGGCTACGGGCTCGATGACAACGTGCTCAGCGCCTATTGCTTCCTGGTCGAGCATTACGCGCCCGGCGACAGGATCTATCTATTCGGCTTCTCGCGCGGCGCCTACACGGTTCGCGTGCTGGCGGGGCTGATCCACAAGATCGGGCTGGTCAGGCCGGAGCAGGCCAACCTCGCAGGCTCGGGGCTCGTCGCCTACAAGCAATATTCCGGCACCGGGCGCGGTAACGACGTCGCGGACCTCAGGGATGTCGATGTCGACGACCAGGGGCCGCTGCCGAAGGACCAGTTCGACCTCGCCGCCCAGTTCGCCCGCATCACCTCGACGCGCTGGCCGACCATCCATTTCATCGGCGTCTGGGACACGGTGGCGAGCGTGATCGTGCCGCGGCGCGACAATCTGTTCTTCCTGTTCAGCCTGGAGGAGCTCGCCTTCACGCGGCGCAATCCCAGCGTCAGGACCTTCCGGCAGGCGATCGCGATCGACGAGCGGCGCCGTATGTTCCGCCTCAACAAATATGAGGAGCCGCAGGAGTTCTGGAGCAACCGCTATGTGCCCGACGAGAAGAAGGTGCCGCAGGACATTCTGCAGGTGTGGTTCGCCGGCGTGCACAGCGACGTCGGCGGCGGCTATCCGGAGGCGCAAAGCGGCGACTCCAAATATCCGCTGATCTGGATGATCGCGGAGGCGGAGAAGGCGGGGCTGCAGTTCAACCCGGCGACCATCAAGCAGCTCGCCTGGGGCGTCCAGCGCAAGAACTCGCCGTTCCAGTATGTCGCGCCGGCCTACACCGGAAAGACGGGCATGCTGCACGATTCCATGACAGCGGGCTGGCGGGTGCTGGAGGTCTTTCCGAAGAGCGCGAAGTACCGGGAGTGGCCGGAGCGGAAGGTGTTTCTCGGCCTGTACATCCCCGATTGCGAGCCGCGCCTGATCCCCGAAGGCGCCCATGTGCATGAGAGCGTTTTGAAGCGGATCGCGGCGGAGCCGGACTACCGGCCGGTGAATTTGCCGAAGCACTATGTGACGGTGCCGATGCCGGTGCCGCCTGCTCCGGGTCTCCCGCTTGCAGGAGAGGCCGACGCGCTCGCAGAGCGCGGCGGGTGAAGGCTTTCACCACTCGGTCGAGCCCTTGGAGGCAGGAGTGTGGCACCCCGCTACCTTCGCTTTCCGCCTTCGCCGCAGCTTTTCATTAAAATTCTCCCGCCCGCTTTAGCCGGATCGCATCGACTCGTCCGCATCATCCTGCACAGGATCCGCCGCTACATCTGCGGAATTGGAGGAGAGTGCCAATGTATCCGCGTAAATTCGCCCGCGTGAAGCCTGCAGGGCTGGTATCGCGCCAGGCCAAGATCATCACCGACCCGCGCGCGCCCGTGATCACGTGCACGCTGATCGACTATTCGCCCGGCGGCGCCTGCGTCGATCTCGGCGGCCAGGTGAAGATCCCCGACAGATTCGATCTGCTGCACGTCAACACCAGGAAGCGCTGCCGCATCGCCTGGAAGCGCGGCACGCGGGTGGGCGTTGTGTTCTGAGCGGCGAGACGGGTGAGGGGTCTGCCTCCGCAGCCTCATCTGCTACGATCGGACTCGCTGAGGCAGCCCCCTCATCCGGCGCTTCGCGCCACCTTCTCCCACAAGGAGAGAAGGAAAAAGCTACTTCCGCATCCTCGCCTTCGCGCCGGCCACGATCTGCATGACGACGCCGACGATCCAGCCGATGAAGACGAGCCAGGTCCAGCCCATGTGCGGATCGATTCGGAGCACGATGACGAAGACGGAGACGAAGGCGGTCAGGGTTGCGAACAGCGTGCCGGCGGCGCTGAGGAATTCCGCGGCATCGATGTGGCTGTGCGCATCGTCGAACGGCATCTGCGGCGTGTCGATGCCGAGATAGAAGCCGATACCGCCGAGCACCATCATCAGCAGCAGAAAGCCCTGCGTGGTGAGTTGCGGGATCGACGATCCGACATGGGCGCCGACGAACAGGCCACATGCGGCGCCTGCCATCGCAAGGCCCACGCGCTCGAAGATGTGAGCGGTTTTGCGGACAGGATAACGCATGACGGGACCTCCGCAGGCAGTTGGGTGGAGGCAAGGTTAGGCCAGTTTTGCGGGAGGTTGAAGCTGAGGGAATTTACGGAGGAGGGTGAGCCGGCACCCTCCCCCCCGTTGTTGTGCGGCGAGCTGGAGAGGCTACCGCGCCCCGAACGTGGTCTTGCCGAACAGCGCCTTCTGCGTCGAGGGCTGCGAGCGCCAGTATTGCGGCGGCGCCTCGACCTCGCCGCCGACCTCGGCGGCGGCGTGCCAGCCCCAGCGCGGGTCGTAGAGCATGCCGCGGGCGAGCGCGACCATGTCGGCCTTGCCGGATGCGACGATCTCTTCGGCCTGCCGGCCCTCGGTGATCAGCCCGACGGCGATCGTCGGCAATCCGGTCTCGCGCTTGATGGCCTCCGCAAACTGCACCTGATAGCCGGGGCCGAGCGGGATCTTCTGCAGCGGCGAGACGCCGCCGGAGGAGGCGTCGATCCAGTCGACGCCGCGCGCCTTCAGCGCATTGGCGAACGCGATGGTCTGCGCCAGATCCCAGCCGCCCTCGACCCAGTCGGTCGACGACACCCGCATGCCCACCGGCTTGTCGTGCGGAAACACCGCGCGCACCGCGTCGTAGATCTCGAGCGGGAAGCGCATGCGGTTCTCGAGCGAGCCGCCGTATTCGTCGGTGCGCGTGTTGGAGATCGGCGACAGGAACTGATGCAGCAGATAGCCGTGCGCGCCGTGCAGCTCGATGGCGTCGATGCCGATGCGCTCGGCGCGCTTGGCGCTGTCGACGAAGGCGTCGCGAATGCGCTTGAGGCCGCTCGCGTCCAGCGCCAGCGGCGCGGCCTCGCCCTCCTTGTGCGGCAGCGCCGACGGCGCCACCGTCTGCCAGCCGCCCTGCTCCACCGGAATCAGCTGGCCACCGTCCCAGGGCCGCGCGCTACTGGCCTTGCGGCCGGCATGCGCGAGCTGCATCGCGATCGCCGTGCTGGAATGCTTGCGCACCGAGGTGAGGATCTGCTTCAGCGCGGCTTCGGCGGCATCGCTGTAGAGCCCGAGGCAGCCCGGCGTGATCCGGCCGATCGCCTCGACATGGGTCGCCTCGATGCAGAACATCGCCGCGCCCGACAGGCTGAGATTGTTGATGTGCGTGAAGTGCCAATCGGTGGCGACGCCGTCGTCCGCCGAATATTGGCACATCGGCGACACCACGATTCGGTTCTTCAACGTCAGGCCGCGCAGCTTGATCGGGGAAAACAGGACGCTCATGCGGGGAGGTTCCGGAGATGAGAGGGATGCAATTGCATCGAGTTTAGCGGGTGCCCCGCGGAATGCCAGTTGCGCGACGGACATGGCGGACCGGAAAGGCCTGCATTTATCGTCATCGTTGCCCCGGATTTGCGCTTCGCTTGTCCGGGATGATGGGGGATGCGTGCATAAGCCGCTGCTACGGCTTGATGCCGGCGGCCTTGATCAGCTCCTGATTGGCCGCCAGCTCGCGCTTGACGAGGTCGTCCATCTCGGCGGGCTTCATCGGCCTCGATTCGAGCCCGAGCTTTGCCAGGCTCGCCTGCATCGCCGGAGTGGCCAGGACTTTCTCGGCCGCCGCGGACAGCTTGTCGACGATCTCGCGCGGTGTCTTCGCCGGCACGAACACGCCGAACCAGATTTCGCTATCGGCGTCCTTCAACCCGATCTCGGTCGGCGTGGGCACATCGGGCAATTCGGCAACGCGCTTCGGTGTCGAGACCACCAACGCGCGGACCTGGCCCTCGCGGATCAGCGGCAGCGCGGTCGCCAGCGGACAGAAATACAGATCGATGCGGCCGCCGAGGATGTCGGCGATCACTTCGGGGCCGGCGCGATACGGCACATGCGTGGCCTCGATGCCGGCGGCGTAGCGGAACTTCTCGCTCGATATGTGCACGGCGCTGCCGATGCCGACCGAGCCGAACGAGATCGAGCCGGGCTTTGCCCTGGCCTCGGCGATGAACTCCTGGATGGTCTTCCAGGGCCGCTCCTTCGGCACGATCATCACGTTGGCACCGGATCCAATCATGAACACCGAGGCTAGATCGCGGCTGGGGTCGAAGCTCGCATTCGGGAAGATCAAGGGCGCGACGGTCAGCGCCGACGACTGGGCGAGCAGACTGTAACCATCGGGATCGGACTTCGCGACCGCCGCCGAACCGACCACACCTCCGCCGCCGGCGCGGTTTTCGATCACGATCGGCTGACCGAGCTCGGCGGAAAGACGCTCGAACACCAGCCGCGGGACCACTTCCCGGACCGAATGGAATAGTCGCCTTGATCAGCCGCGCCGGCCAGTCCTGTGCAAGGACCTGTGCTGCAGCGGCGACCCAGAAGCCGATGCAAAGGCAAAACACGCGAAGCAATCTGGACATCGAAATCTCCGATCGAGCCCCGCGACCGGTGCAAGAATCGTTCCGGTGCGAACTTCTATTCCGCCAGCGTGAACTGCAGCAGCAGGGTCCGCTGCAGCATCGAGAAATTGTCGTCGGAGATCAGCGTCAGCACGGTCTCGCCCTCGCTAGTGACGTGGGCGTCGATGCCTTCCATGTTGTCGACCTCGTGGCCGAGATCGGCGGCGAACAGCGCGGGGCCGTCGACCACCGCACCCGGCGCGATCGACTTCAGCTGTAACGAGCGGATGCGGATGTTGACGCCGGTGAACCAGGAGAATTTGCGCTCGAGGATCAGCAGCTCGCCGGAAGGCAGCAGCACGGCATCGCTGATGTCGTATTTCTCGGTGCGGCGCACGCTGAACTGGCCGGGCGTGGGACCGCCGATCAGGAAGGCCGTGAGGTTGCCGTCGGCGTCCAGCCCGCGCTCGGAGAAGGCGATCAGCGTGCCCGCCAGCGGCATGTTGCGGTCCTTGCCCTTGGGCACGAAGACCAGCGCCTCCAGCCCCTTGTTGGAGGGCAGCTTGCGAATCCCGGGAGGCACCGGCACCATTGCGCCGCGCGCGCGCGTGCCGCCTTTGGAGAAATCATAGCGCAGGATCTGGTTGACGCGCTCGAGCCCGACATAGACGACGTCGCCGTCGCGCGCGATCGCTTCCGAATCCCACCACAGCCGCTTTTCCGTGATCGGCCGCCCTTCGGCCCCTAACAGCGGCGCGGCCTCGACGTCGTCGAGCCCGGTCATCTTGCCGCCGGAATAGCGGATGCGGCCGGTGAACCAGCCGCCCTGGTCGGAGACCGCGAGAAAGCCTTCGCCCTTGGCATCGAGCCGGATGCCGGACAAGCCGCCGAAGCCGCGATAGGGCGAGGTCAGCACCAGGCCGCTGCGATACTCCAGCGAGCCGAAGCGCGTACGGGTGCGGTCACGCGGCTCGAAATGGGGAATGGCGCGCGCGTTGACCTCGACACTGACAGGCTCGACGACGGCGTTCTCGACCTGCAGCGCGCGCGGCGGCGGCTCGCTCGCGCCTTGGGCCAGCGCGAGACGGGAGACCGCGAGAGTGGAAAATCCCGCCGCTGTAAAGCCAATGAAGCTGCGGCGGGATCGATGCGTGCTCACGAATGCAATTTGCGCCGCGGGCGACCGGGTGCTTGCGTCGGCGCGGTGTTGGTCTCGCTGAAGAGTTCGGCGAGCTTCTCGGTGATGGCGCCGCCGAGCTCCTCGGCGTCCACGATCGTCACCGCGCGGCGATAGTAGCGCGTCACGTCATGGCCGATGCCGATCGCGATCAGCTCGACCGGCGAGCGGGTCTCGATCTCCTCGATGATGTGGCGCAGATGCCGCTCGAGATAGTTGCCGGGATTGACCGACAGCGTGGAATCGTCGACCGGCGCACCGTCCGAGATCATCATCAGGATCTTGCGCTGCTCGGGCCGGCCCAGGAGCCGCTTGTGCGCCCAGTCCAGCGCCTCGCCGTCGATGTTCTCCTTGAGCAGCCCCTCGCGCATCATCAGGCCGAGATTCTTGCGCGCCCGGCGCCAGGGGGCGTCGGCGGATTTGTAGATGATGTGGCGGAGATCGTTGAGCCGGCCGGGATTGGCCGGCTTGCCGGCGGCAAGCCACGCCTCACGCGATTGCCCGCCCTTCCAGGCGCGCGTGGTGAATCCCAGGATCTCGACCTTGACGCCGCAACGCTCCAGCGTGCGGGCCAGAATGTCGGCACAGGTCGCCGCGACCGTGATCGGGCGCCCGCGCATCGAGCCGGAATTGTCGAGCAGCAGCGTCACCACGGTGTCGCGGAACGTCGCTTCCTTCTCGTGCATGAAGGACAGCGGCTGGTAGGGGTCGATCACCACGCGCGACAGCCGCGCGGGGTCGAGGATGCCCTCTTCGAGGTCGAACTCCCAGGCGCGGTTCTGCTGCGCCATCAGGCGGCGCTGCAGCCGGTTGGCGAGGCGGGCGACGATGCCCTGCAGATGCGCGAGCTGCTTGTCGAGATAGGCGCGCAGCCGCTCCAGCTCGTCGTGGTCGCAGAGGTCTTCGGCGGCGATGACCTCGTCGAACTTGGGCGCGAAGGCATGGTATTCCGGCCCGCGCGGCTCGTTCTTGCCGCTCGAGTTCGGACGCGTCGCCTCGCCCGGCGTCTCGTCGTCGCCGAGCTCGCCGTCGTCGAAGGTGTCGGAGGTCGAGGCCTGCGCGCTTTCCATCGCGCTCTCGCTCATCTCTTCCGAGCTCGCCTGCGCCTGGTCGGCGCTCATCTCCTGCGCGGCGTCGGAATCGGGCGAGCCTTCCGCGCCGGACTGATCGTTGTCGCCGTCCTGGTTCTCGTCGTTCTCGTCATCGTCTTCGCTGTCGGCCGATCGCTCGTCGCCGATGTCGAGCGCCGTCAGCAGATCGTGAACGGCATCGCCGAACCGGGTCTGGTCTTCGACGAGGGTATCGAGCTGGTCGAGCCGCTTGCCGATCTTGTCTTCGAGAATGGGACGCCAGAGATCGACCATCTTCTTCGCGGCGGTCGGCGGCGCCAGGCCGGTCAGGCGCTCGCGCACCAGCATCGCCAGCGCGTCGGCCAGCGGCGCATCGGCGCGGTCGGTGATCTCGTCGAACTTGCCGCGATGGAAATGGTCGTCGAGCATCGCGGTGAGGTTCTTGGCAACGCCCGCCATGCGGCGCGCGCCGATCGCCTCGACGCGAGCCTGCTCCACCGCCTCGAACACGCCGCGCGCCTGCGGATTGCCCGGCATCAGCTTGCGATGCAGCTTGGCGTCGTGACAGGCGATCTTCAGCGCAATCGAATCGGCGTGTCCCCGCACGATCGCGGCATCGCGCTTGGTCATTTTTCGCGCGGGCTCAGGCAGCCGCGCCTTGCCCGGCGCAAGGCCCGGCCGCTCAGCGGCGAAGCTGACATCGAGCTCGGGCGATTTCGCGATCGCCTTCAGACACGAGGCGACCGAGCGCTTGAACGGCTCGGTCGGCGATTCCTTGGTGTTGCGGAATTTGGAATTGGAGGTGGTCATATCACCCTATCCGTCGCCCCGGCGAAAGCCGGGACCCATAACCACCGGCCGTCGTTGGGTCAGGAAAACTATCAGCGTCATTCCATCGAGGCATCGCGCGGTATGGGTCCCGGCAATCCGCCGGGACGACACACCGCGAGAGATCAGCTCAGCGCCACGTTCACCGAGGACTCCGGCAGCTCCGCGTTGAAGCAGCGCTGGTAGAACTCGGCGACCAGCGGACGCTCGAGCTCGTCGCACTTGTTGAGGAAGGTGACGCGGAAGGCGAAGCCGATATCGCCGAAGATCTCGGCGTTCTCCGCCCAGGTGATCACCGTGCGCGGGCTCATCACCGTCGACAGATCGCCATTGGCGAAGGCGTTGCGGGTGAGATCGGCGAGGCGCACCATCTTGTTGACGATATCGCGGCCCTCCTGGGTGCGGTAGTGCTTGGCCTTCGCCAGCACGATCTCAACTTCCTCGTCATGGCTGAGATAGTTCAGCGTGGTGACGATCGACCAGCGGTCCATCTGGCCCTGGTTGATCTGCTGGGTGCCGTGATAAAGGCCCGAGGTGTCGCCGAGGCCGACGGTGTTCGCGGTGGCGAACAGCCGGAACGACGGATGCGGCTTGATGACCTTGTTCTGGTCGAGCAGCGTCAGGCGTCCCGAGACTTCGAGCACGCGCTGGATCACGAACATCACGTCCGGGCGGCCGGCGTCGTATTCGTCGAACACCAGCGCGACGTTGTGCTGGAGTGCCCAGGGCAGGATGCCGTCGCGGAATTCGGTGACCTGCTTGCCGTCGCGGACCACGATGGAGTCCTTGCCGACGAGGTCGATACGGCTGATGTGACTGTCGAGGTTGACGCGCACGCAGGGCCAGTTCAGGCGGGCCGCGACCTGCTCGATATGGGTGGATTTGCCGGTGCCGTGATAGCCGGTCACCATCACGCGGCGGTTGCGGGCGAAACCGGCGAGAATGGCGAGCGTGGTGGCGCGGTCGAAGCGATAGTCGGGGTCGACATCGGGCACATGAGGATCGACTTCGGAATAGGCCGGGACTTCGAGATCGCTGTCGATCCCGAACACCTGGCGAACCGACACCTTCATGTCGGGCAGACCGGAAACTTCCTCAACTTTGGACATGGCGGCGGTCGTCATCAATCCTCCGAGGTCCCGGGCGGTCCCGAAACCGGTTATTCGCACGTTGGCTGCGGCTGGGTGCTGAAAATCAACCTATCAGAGACAGCTGGCCGGCAGAAGCCCGCCCGCCAATCAAAGTTCCATTGTCTTTTCATTTAGATAGGCAAGGAACGCAGTTTTTGGAGGGCTGCCTTGCGAATCACGCTCAGATTTCGGGCGGGAGGGCGGCCCTGCCTGCGCGAATGGCACTTTCGCCCGCTCTGCTTACTTATGTAGGGTCCAACCCCCGGCGCTCCAACCCTCCACAGAGACGACGTGACGTCCTTCCTCGATCCCCTCATCTCGTTCGTCTCGGCCCATCCGTGGCTGGCCTATCTGACCCTGTTCCTGGCGGCGCTGCTCGAAGCGGTCCCGGTGGTGGGATCGGTCATCCCCGGCTCGACCATCATCCTGGCGCTGAGCGCCCTGGTTCCGGGCGGCGAGCTGAAGCTGCAATGGGTGCTGCTCGCCGCCGCCGTCGGCGCCGTCCTCGGCGACGGCTCGGCCTACTGGATCGGGCACCGGCAGCAGCGCAAGATTCTCAACACCTGGCCGCTGACGAACTATCCGCGCGTGGTTTCGGAGAGCGAAAGCTTCTTCCACCGCTTCGGCACCTGGGCCGTGTTCTTCGCCCGCTTCGTCCCGCCGATCCGCGCCTTCGTGCCTGTCACGGCCGGCGCGCTGGCGATGCCGCCGGCAAAGTTCTATGCGGTGAACATTCCGGCAATCCTGGTGTGGGCGCCCGCGCACGTGTTGCCGGGCGTGCTGGCGGTGTCAGCCCTGCACGACTATGCCGGGCTGCATCACCACGGCCATGTCGGCAAGCACATCTGGATGCTGACGGTGGTTGGCGCTGCGATCGTGGGAGGCCTCGGCGTCTGGTACTATCGCCGCCGGCAGAATGGCGGCGATGTCGAGGTGTCGAAGCCGCAGGCCTAGTGCTGCAGGGCGATTTCTCTCACTGCGGATTGAGCAACACCCACAGCCTCGAGATTTTACCGCTTTCGATTTGGGCCACGTCGGCTCCGGTGACTGCGACCGGCCCCTGCTCGGGCCCTGCGTGCCAAGCCAGGCGCCCCAAACCGTGATGCCCGACCGCCACGCCATCGGGTACGAACCTGAAAGTTGGTCCGAACTGATTCAGAAGCTCTCCGGCAACGCGTGATATTTCCGAGCGGCCCTGAACGACACCCGTCGGCTCGTACATGACGGGCTCTTCGACGAACAGTTCTGCAATCGCGGCCCGCCGCTTGTCCTCGTCCCGTTCGTTGAACACGCGTTCTAGATTCGCCCGTAGAAGGTGATCGAAGTCCGTATCTTGGGTGGTCATATCGCAGCCTTTCATCGTCTCATCTTGTTGAAGAACTTGCTCGAAGCCATCAGCCGAACTTGACCAGGTTGAGCGCCGGGAGCGGACCACCTGGAAACTGGGTCAGCCTGGCGCCGACCGCAAGCGAGCCGAGATCGACGCCGAAGAATCCGAGCCGGTCAATCAGTGCGCCGACAGTTGCCTTCGCATCAGCGTCGTCTCCCGAATAGAACAGCACACGCTTGCCGCCGTCGCTTGCCGGGTCGGTTGCGAGGAGCTGCGCCAGGAGGTGATTGAATGCCTTCACCACCCGCGCGCCGGGGACCAGATCGGCGAAAATCTCTGACGAGGCGCGTCCACCGAGTTCGGCGGGCTTGAACAGGGGCGCCTCGATCGGATTGTTGGCATCAACAACGATGCGGCCGCCGAAAGGCGGCAGGCCGGCAAGCGCATCGGGCAGCTTTGACCAGTTGACGGCGACGAAGACGATGTCCTTGCCAGCGGCCTCCGCGCGGGTGCCGGCGGTCACGAGCGGGCCGATCTCGGCCACGGTCGTCGCCAGGCTCTCCGGACCACGGCTGTTGGACAGTGTCACGGCGATGCCGTTGCGCGCCAGCGTCTGCGCGATAGCGCGGCCGATATGGCCTGCGCCGATGATGCCGATGGTGGACATGTAAAATCTCCGAGCTGTTTGAGATCAGGCGAGCTGATCGGTGGCCCAGAAATGCCCCAAACATTGCCCTTTGATTAGACGGATATCGCTCGTAAGATTATCAATGAATACTTGAAAATGAGCCCATGGAAACGCTGGCCAACCTGGAATCATTCGTTCGCAGCGCCGAATGCGGCAGCTTTTCAGAGGCTGCGCGACGCCTGTCGCTGACACCGGCAGCCGTCAGCCGCAACGTCGCGATGCTGGAGCGCAATCTCGGTGTCCGATTATTTCATCGTTCGACCCGGCGGCTGACGCTGACGGAGGCGGGTGAGTCGTTCCGCATGGCGATCGCCGGCCACCTCGAGGGGCTGCAGGCTGCGATCGGGGGAGTATCGACCGGACGCGAGGAGCCGGCGGGCGTTCTCAAGATAAGCCTGCCGCCGACGTTCGGCACAGCCCATATTCTGCCACTGCTTCCGGGCTTCCTGGCCCGCTATCCTCGGGTCCGCCCTGAGTGGCACTTCGAGAATCGCCAGGTCGATCTGGTCGGTGAAGGCTACGACGCCGCCATCGGAGGCGGGTTTGAATTGTTGCCGGGCCTTGTCAGCCGAACGCTCGCGCCGGCACACATCATCGCCGTGGCGTCTCCAGCTTACATGTCGGGGCGGGCATCACCGAACAAGCCGGACCAACTGGGCGCCCTGGACGGCATCGTCATGCGCTCGCTGCAGACGGGTCGCATCCGGCACTGGTCGATGCGCGATGTTTCGGGGCGAGAAATTCCGGCGCCGCTCTCGGAGTCGATCGTGGTCAACGACCCCGCGGCGATGCGCGAGGCGGCTCTGTTGGGCCTGGGAGTTGCCATGCTCGCCACTGCCGACATTCTTCCCGCGCTCGAAAATGGGTCACTGCTACGCCTGGTGCCACGCTGGTACGGTGACGCCGGTGCTATCTCGATTTATCACGCATCGCGCAAGCTTGTGCCCGCCAAGACCAGAGTCTTCGTGGACTGGATAGCCGAGGCATTCAGGAAGAACCGGCTCGCCGAGCGCTTTGCTGGAAGCCTGAACTAACTGCATCTTAGACTGTGTTTAGGCTCTGGATCGCAGGCCCCGCCCGCCGTCCCGGCGCCGTGTCCGGCGCTAAGCGTGCGGCGTGAATCAGATGCGCGTATAGCCACGCGAACCCCGCGGTCTGGCGATCGGGGAAGCGCACATGAGTGGCGGCCCGGTCATAGTCTCTTGGTTATGGACTTCGATTTCCAAAACTTCTAGCCTTCTGCTTCTTTGAGCAAGGCGCATGCCCGACACCTCTACGAACCTCTTATTGCTTGCTGCCATCGAGTTTTCTGACGACGCGATCGTTACAAAGACCCTCGATGGCATCATTACCAGTTGGAATAAGGGCGCCGAGCGTCTCTTCGGTTTTTCACCGGAGGAGGCGATCGGGGCGTCCATCTTCATGATCGTTCCCGAGGATCGCCAGGACGAAGAACGTCTCATCCTCGAACGCCTGAGCAACGGCGAGCACATCGACCACTTCGAGACATTACGACAATCGAAAGCCGGTCGCCTGATCGAAGTGTCGATCAGCGTATCGCCGGTCAGATTGCCGACCGGAGAGATCATTGGCGCGACCAAGATCGCCCGGGACATTTCGAAACAGAAGGAGAGTGAGCGCGTCTTGCGTCAGGCCCAGAAGCTGGAGGCGGTGGGTCATTTGACGGGCGGCGTCGCGCACGATTTCAACAACATCCTGTCGGTGATCACAGGGACGATCGAAATCCTTGCGGAAGAATTGAACGATCGCCCCGATCTGCAGGGGATCGTGAAGTTGATCGACGCCGCGGCCACCCGCGGTGCCGAATTGACCTCGCGTCTGCTGGCGTTCGCCCGCAAGCAACCGCTATCGCCGGTGGCGACCGACGTGAACAAGCTGGTGGAGCAGACTGCCGATCTGCTGAAGCGCACCCTGCCGGAGAACATCGCGCTGGAGATCGATCTGAAGCCCCATATTGCAGCAGCCATGGTGGATCCCGACCAGCTTGTGACCGCGGTGCTGAACCTCGCGGTCAACGCCCGCGACGCCATGCAGGAGGGCGGAAAGCTCATGATCGAAACCGGGGACGCGAGTTTCGATGCCGACTACCTCGCCGAAAATCCCGAGGCCATTCCCGGTCAACAGCTGATGATCGCCGTGAGCGATAATGGCGACGGCATACCCAAGGAGATCCAGGGCCGCATATTCGAGCCATTTTTCACGACCAAGGCGACCGGCCGAGGTAGCGGACTTGGATTGAGCATGGTCCACGGGTTCGTGAAACAATCCCGGGGGCACATCAAGGTCTACAGCGAGATCGGCGTCGGAACCACCGTCAAGATCTATTTGCCGCAGGCCGACGGTGCGGCAGAAGAGGTCGCCCTTCGTTCAAGTGGGCCGATCGTCGGCGGTCATGAACATGTGCTTGTGGTCGAAGACGATGAATTGGTGCGCGAGACCACCACCCGGCAGCTCCAGAGCCTCGGCTATGATGCGGTGGCGGTCGCGAACGCAAATGATGCGCTCGTGCGCCTGGCGCGCGACAGGTTCGAGTTGCTGCTGACAGATGTCGTCATGCCGGGGAATATGAATGGAAAGAAACTGGCGGACGAAGCCCAACGTTCCTTCCCCGAACTGAAGGTCGTTTTCATGTCCGGCTACACGGAAAATGCCGTCATTCATCACGGCCGCCTCGACCCCGGCACGCTGCTCCTCAGCAAGCCATTTCGAAAAGCCGATCTGGCCAAGATCATCCGACGGGCACTGGACCATGGTCTTCCACCCGGAGCCGGAGCCTAAGCTCTTGGCTAGCTGGCGAAACCTCGCAGCTCGACAGCTTCCGACAGGCGGCGGATAAGCTCGGTGGTGTCGTAGGGCTTGGAGATCGACGGAAGCCCGCCGAGATCGGCGGGCCTTGCGAAGTGATCCGAATAGCCCGTCGCGAACATCACCGGTATGCCTCTCTCGCAGACAAGACTGGCGATCGGCCACGATGGCTTTCCGTGCAGATTGACATCGAGCAGCGCCACGTCGAAAGTTTCATCGACGGCGGCCTTGAGACCGTCTCCAAGCCCGGGACAGGGCCCGACGATCGCTGCACCAGCTCGGCCGAGGACTTCGCACACGTCCTCCGCGATCAAGCCGTCGTCCTCGACAATCAGAATCGTTACACCGGTGAGTAACGGCAACTCCGGCCGCTGGAGGGCCTGTTGGTAGGAAGCCGCCAGCCCCGTTTCCGCTGGCCGGCCGCGCACGACCTTCTCGAAGGGAATATGGATCACGCAGCGCACACCGGCCGGATCCATCGCAAGAGCGACCTTCCCGCTCACGTCCGCTGCGAAGACCCGCTCGAGGAGCGTCCGACCAAATCCGCGCCGACTTGTGGGCTTGACGGGAGGCCCGTCGGACTCGATCCATTGAACAACGAGCCAGGTCTGGCCTTCCGACACGACCTCGTTCCAACTTACCGCGACTTTGCCCATCTCGACGGAAAGTCCACCGTACTTGATGGCGTTGGTGATGAGTTCGTGCAGGACGAGAGCAAAGGACAGTGCCGTGCGTGGCTCCAGGCTATAATCATCGCCTTCGACCCGGACGTTGCCTTCCAGATGCGAGCGTTGCGCCGCAATCTCGTCGTCAACGATGCTCCGCAGCGAAGCACTTTCCCAGCGCGATGCGGACAGAAGACTGTGCGCCTTCGCCATCGACTGCAGTCGCCTTTCAATGGACAATGTGAACTCCGCGAGGGTTTCGGCGCTTCTGCTGGATAGGCGCACCAACGATTGGACGGTTGCGATGGTGTTCTTGACCCGGTGATCCAGCTCATTCATCAGGAGGTCCTGATGAGCCCGCGCTTTCGCCTGTTCGCGCAGCGACTGGTCTATGCGGTGGAGCACGACCTCCAGCACGGTGGTTCGCAGCAATGTAGCGGCGTCGATCTCGACGGCGCTCCATGGGCGGGACTGGCCGGTGACGGTCTCCTGCCATGCTTCAAATGACTTGCGCGGTGTCAGCCGGTCGCCCAGAGGACCGGTCGTCACCGGCTTGGCAGGATTCCCGGCCCATTTCACCGTCGAGATCAGCTCGGGAAGAAACCACATCACGTAATCCCGAGGTTCACGCGACACCGAGAGCGCAAGCAGACCGGCGCCACGGTCGAGAAAGGACCGGGCCGGAGGATAGACTTCCGGCAAGCGGGAGGTGCAAAAGATGCCCTCCGCCTGCGTATCGTTCAGCCAATAGGCCAGGGCTTCGACCTGGACATCGTCGGGCGTCGAGCCGAGAGCGAAGTTTTTGCCGTCGATCCGAACCACCACCCCGGATGCGCAGATGTAGTCGAGCAGGTTCGGGCGATGGCCTACCAGCGCCTCGGCCAGGCCATTCTGACTCATGGCCCGAATGAGCTGATCGTGAAGGTTGCGGGTTTGAATGCGATCGGTCGCCTCGGCCAGTTCCAGCGTGCTGCTCAGGTGAAGCGAAGCGAGCTGGGCGAACACTTCGAGCGCAAGCCGCAGCCGGCTGCTCAGATAGAGCGGGGCCGCAGCGTGGCAGGCGATCAGACCCCACAGTTTGCCGCCGACGATCAACGACAGCGACAGCGACGAGCGAACACGCATGTTCGCGAGATATTCCAGATGGATGGGCGACACCGCGCGAAGGCGACTATAGGTCAGATCGAGCGGCTGGCCGGTCTTGGGATTGAAGGCCGGGTTCAGTGGCATCGGCGTGTGAACGGTGTCGGGGATATAGCGAATCCAGTTACGGAGGTAGAGCGCACGCGCCTGTGCAGGAATGTCGCTCGCCGGATAACGCAGCCCGAGATAGGAGGAGACGGCGTCCGACGACCGACTTTCGGCCGCCACGCATCCGCTCTCGTCCTCGAGGAAGCGGTAAACCATGACGCGGTCGAAGCCCGTCACTTTCTGAACCTGATCCGACAGGCTGCTCAGCAGCGGGTTGAGCGTTTCGGCCGGCTGCAGCCCGCCGATCATGGCATTCACGAGGTCAAGCACGTCCGCGGTCGGCAGCGGCCGTTGCGGCTCCAATTCCAGGATCACCAGACCGTCGTGAAGATGCGCGGTGGCGTCGATGCGAACGCCGCGCAACTCGATCTCAAGAGCAAGCGATGACCGCGGCGCCGAGCTGCCCTGCCCGAATTGCGTTTCTAGCCTGACCTTCGCAGCCGCACCGATCTGGGTTTCGAGTCTCTGCCCGATCAGGTCCTGTTGGGAGACACCAAAATAGTCGTGCGCGTTTCCGGCAACGAGGACGATTTCCAGCGTCTGGGGATCGAAAGCGACCAACACCCCATGAGGCTGTATCGAACCGGGAACATGGATTGGCTCCTGCGCGCACCTGTCCAGATCGGCGTTGCTGAATGCAGGCATCAGCCCGGTCCAATCGATATATGTTGCTACATATCGCCTATTTTTGCGCTGTTACGGTTCAGGAATCAATAGGCCTGATCTGTTGCGAGCGTGGGAAAATTGGGCAATGCTGACTCGCAAGCTCTCAGATGCGGACCGTGCATGGCCTCTCGGGTGTTGTTGAATCTCGACGACAAAGAAAACAAACCCCTGCGCAAGCGGCTGGTCGGCAAGGGCTTTCTCGCCGAACGCGTGGTGATCCAGCAGACCGCAGCGTTCGAATATCGGTGGTCGGGAGCCCCCGACTACCTGGCGTTGCATGATTTGAGCTTGAACGACGGCGAGACTTTCATCGACGGTGAGCGTTGTTCGCGGCTTTGCGACCTGGCCAACCGAATGACTTTCGTTCCCGGCGGATCTGCCATCTCCGGCTGGTCGGCGCCGAAGAGGCTAGGTGGCTCATTTACTGCCGTCTATTTTCGAACCAGCGAAATGTCTGACGAGATCGCGGAGCATTACGCGTCGGTAGAATTGCAGCCGCAGGTCTATTTCCAGGATAGTCCTCTGCTTTCCACCATGAAGAAGATCGACAACCTGCTGCTTCATCGCGGCACCCAGGATCAACTTTATGGAGAAACGTTGGGCTTGACCGCGGTGATCGAACTGCTGCGCATGCTAAAGATTGCGCCGAAGACTGTCGCATCGCGCAAGGGCGGGCTTTCGCTCGCCCAGCAGACCATCCTGCGCGACTACGTTGAAGACTATTTGCACACTGACATTTCGCTTTCCGATCTTGCTGCAGTGGTGAACCTCACCCGATTCCACTTCGCCCGCGCCTTCGCCGTCACGTTCGGTGAACCCCCACATCGCTATGTCTCACGAAGACGCATCGAATACGCGAAACAATTATTGCGGGATACCGATCTTGGGATGAGCGAGATTGCCTCCAAGGTCGGGCTGAAGAACAGCACGATGCTTGCCAGACACGTGCGCAAGTTCGTGGGAGTCACGCCGCTGTCGCTCCGCCGGCGTCAGCCGCTCTGACGGTTACCTCCAGCGCCTCTCCACAGACCGGACGTTGCCATGCGCATCCAACGGGAAAGTTCCGCGCCGCCGCGAAAATATAGTGCTGTAATTCGCCTAATCTTGCTGCCAACCTAGGCCGTCTTTAGGCCGCAGGTTTGGCCAAGGGCGATGGCGGAAGGGAAGGGAGGAATGAAAAATGCGACGGCGCGTCAAACAAACGGAATCACTTCAGGACCGAGTTCAGGAATGGGCAGACCAGTTGCGCCGGCAGGCTGAGCGACTTGCGCCGGGCCCTGAACGAGACGGACTGCTCAAGAGGGCCCGCCAAGCAGACGTTGCGTCCAACATCGACAACTGGGCCAACTCGCCAGGGCTTCAACCCCCAAGGATCGAAGGCTCCGAAACGAAGACGTAGCCAACGTCATGATGTCTGAACGGCGATCTAGGGCTTTTCCGCTACAGCCGCCCGCCGTCCCGGCGCGGGCCCCACGTACCGCGCCCGCGGCCTTATCAACTTCCCGAACTGCAATTGCTCGCTGGCGTGTGCGATCCAGCCGACGCTGCGGGCCATCGCGAACAGAGCGAGTTCGCTGCCCGCCGGCAGGCGCAGCGCGTGCACGAGCACGGCGAGCGCGTAGTCGATGTTGACGAACTCGCCGGTGGCTTCCGCGATCCGCTCCGGCACCTCGCGGGTGAATTTGCGCGGCGCGCCGGCGCGCGAGAGCGCGTTGAGCAGCGATTGCGCGCGGGGATCGCCGCGCTTGTAGACGCCGTGGCCGAAGCCGGCAAAGCGCTCGCCGAGCGCGACGCGCTCGCGCACCATCGGGGCGACGTCGCGGTCGACCAGCGTCTTGACGAGTTGGGAGGCCAGTACGCCGGCGCCGCCATGCTTCGGGCCCTTCAGCGCGGCGAGGCCGGCGATCACGGCATCGTAGAGGTTGAGGCCGGTCGAGGCGGCGCAGCGCGCGGTGAAGGTCGAGGCGTTCAGTTCGTGATCGGCCAGCAGCACCAGCGCGCGGCGGATCAGGTCGGGGGCGTGCTTGTTGTCGGCCGCCCAGGCCTTCGCGATCTGCTGATGCAGCGACTCGGATGACGGCTCGGTATTGAGCATGGTGGCGACCAGCAGCCGGACGATGCGGCCGCCAACCATGGCGCGGCCATCCGGTGCGCGGGTAAACGCGCGGGGATCGACGCTCGCGGCCAGCGCGAGCACGGCGATGGCACGGTCAATCGGCGCGGCCCGGCGCGCGGCTTGCCCGATCATGCGCATCTCCTCGGAGAGCGCGGGCTGGTTGTCGGGAGCGAACGGATCGACCTCGGAGACATCCCAGAGCAGCGTCGCGGTGTGCTCCAGCGTGTCGTTCTCGGCGAGATCCACGCAGTTCACGCCGCGGTAGATCGCGCCCTCCTCGGTGATGGTCGAGATCTCGGTGTCCATCACCGGCAGGTCGGCGTCGAAGCTGCGCAGACCGCGCGGCTCCGGCGACGGCACACGGCGCTCCTTCAGCGCGCGGACGTCTTCGGCGCGGTAGCGGTTCTTGCGGGAGTCCGGCGTCGGCTCGGACCGGATCAGGCCGCGGCTGACATAGGCGTAGAGCGTGGCCGGCGAGATCGCCAGCTCGGCCGCGGCCTCGCGTGCGGAGAGATAAAGCCCCTCGGAATTTTTCATATTGATTTATGTAATCAAGATTGATCAACCTGTCGATAGGCCCGAAATTTCCCCCTGGTGCAACGCAGAAGGAGATTTCGGCCATGAACATCCACCTCACCAAGAGCCAGATCGGGCTGGACGGCGTTCCCGCCGCCGAAACCGTGCTGAGCCATGTCGACGGCGAACGCGGCGAACTGATCATCGCCGGCGAGCATGTCGGCCGACTGGCTGCCCAGTCGAGCTTCGAGGGCGTCACGGCCCGGCTCTGGAACGGCGCCAGCAAGACCACCCTCACCGAAGCCAATGTGCGCTCACAGCTGGGCGCGGCGCGCGAGCGCGCCTTCGTGCGGCTGCCGGACCTGCTGCCGGCGACGCGCGGCCTGAGCGTCGTCGACGGGTTTCGCGCGGCGGTCGCAGGCCTGCGCGCGGAGAGCGGACTGGCGCACGAGGCGACGATCGTCGGCGCGTTTCCGGTGATCGCGGGCGCGCTGGTGCGGCGCGCCAAGGGGCTCGAGCCGGTCGCACCCGATCCGAATGCGAGCCATGCTACCGACACCTTGCGGATGCTGCGCGGCGCCACGCCTGAATCGCGTGAGGTCGCCGCGCTCGATGCCTATCTCGTCACCGCCAGCGACCACGGCATGAATGCCTCGACCTTCACCGCGCGCGTGGTCGCCTCGACGCAAGCCGATCTGTTCGCCGCGGTCACGGCGGGCTATTGCGCGCTCACGGGCCCGCTGCATGGCGGCGCGCCTGAGCCGGTGCTGGAAATGCTCGACGCGATCGGCTCGCGCGAGCGCATTCAGCCGTGGGTCGATGCGGCGCTGGCCCGAGGCGAGCGAATGATGGGCTTTGGCCATCGCGTCTATCGGGTGCGCGATCCGCGCGCAGATGTGTTGAAGACCGCGGTCGAGGCGCTGGCCTCCAACGGTACCGATCTGCCGTTTGCCGGCGAGGTCGAGGCCTATATCCGCAGCGCGTTGCGCAAGAAGAATCCGGAGCGGCCGCTGGAGACGAACGTGGAGTTCTTCACCGCGATCCTGCTCGATGCGCTGGCGATTCCACGACAGGCGTTCACGCCGATCTTTGCCGTGGCGCGCGCCGCGGGCTGGACCGCACATGCGCGCGAGCAGCAACGCACCGGGCGGTTGATCAGGCCGAGCTCGTCCTACGTGGGCGCGATGCCGGACGCTTGAGAGCGGATGGCTCCGCGAAGCCCGAATCGCAGGGTGGGCGAAGGCGCGCACTTGCGCCGTGCCCACGGATGCGACGAAAGGACCAAACGTCTAACAGGAACACGGAGGCGCGCGGCGCATTCATGCTCGCCCCGATAAAACTCTTCAGGGGTGAACAAGAAAAGGAATGATAATGAAGAAGCTCACTTGCGCCCTCGCTGCGGGAGCGCTGCTCGCTCTCTCGTCACTCGCAGCACCAGCCATTGCGCTGCCGGCTCACCCTATCCCCAGCGCAACGGTTTCCGGGGACGCCGTGAACGCACGCTATCATTACGCTCCGCGAAGAGTCTGTACGGTACGCACCGTCGTCACGCGCGTGCCATCATGGACGCCGCGTCGTCAAGCAAGTTCGCGTTTGCCGGAGCAGGTAACATTGAAGGTGCCGTCCGCTCACCAGCGGGCGGCATCCGGCGCGGTGAGGCCTTATGCCTCCCGCACCACGGTCTTCAGATAATTATACGCCTTGATGATCTCGATCAGGCGATCCTCGGTGGAGCGGTCGCCGCCGTTGGCGTCGGGGTGATGCTGCTTCACCAGCGCCTTGTACTTGGTCTTGACGTCGGCAAGCGTGGAATCGGGTCCGAGGCCCATGACCTGGAGCGCCTTGCGCTCGGCGTTCATCACCTTGCGCGTCTCGGCCTTGGGCGGAGCGTCCGGACCCTTCCGCCAGCCGGTACGGCCGTTGAGCTCCTGGAACATGCTGAAGGGATCGAAGGCGCCATCGATCTCGGCTTCCGCGCCCTTCTTGACGCCGCCATTGGCGCCCATCTTCCAGGTCGGACGATGGCCGGTCAGCGCATCCTTCTGGTAGCGTGCGACGGCATCGGCATTCATGCCGGAGAAGAAATTGTAGTTCTGGTTGTACTCGCGCACATGGTTCAGGCAGAAGTGCCAGTACTCGCGCTGGTTCTCGCGACCCTTCGGCGCGCGATGCGCGCCCTTGTTCTGGCATCCAGCCCATTCGCAACCGACCGCGGTATCGCGCGGCTTCACTTCCGGCTGCTTGCCCCGCGGCTTGACGCGGATGGAGTCGAAGAACTTTGATGAATCGATCGGCATGGCTGACTTTGACTACGCAATGCAAAAACCTTCAAGTCTTGACATTGCAATTAGCTGACCACGGGTCGCCGAAGTTTTGACTTCGGCGTCTTTGACGTACGCCCGAGAAGGGCGACCTTACGCAATTGACGGGGCGCTTGCGCAGGTTGTAATGGCACTCATGGTTATGAAAGACACTATCAGCAACAAGTTGCAGGAAGCTTTCACGCCGGAAAGCCTGCAAGTCGTCGACGAGTCACATTTGCATGAGGGCCATTCCGGCCATCGGCCGGGCGGCGAGACGCATTTCCGCGTCTATATTGTATCCGATGCCTTCAAAGGGAAGAGCCGGGTCGACCGCCATCGCATGATAAATTCGGCGCTGGCCGCGGAACTGGCAGGCAGCGTGCACGCGCTGGCGATTCAGGCCAAGGCGCCGGGGGAAGGTTGATCTGCCCACCCTTGCCTGGAGGGTCTGACGCGCAACCACACGAGTTCGTCATGCCCGGGCTTGTCCCGGGCATCCACGTTCTTCGTAGAGCCGGCAAGACGTGGATGGCCGGGTCAGGACCGGCCATGACGATGTGGAAGCTGCAGAGCCTGCTGCTGCGTCAAAACGACGTCCCGGCCCGCTTCGGCCTCGCCCCTTCCAGCTCCGCCTCGCGCGGCACCGGTGAAATACGGAGCGCGGTGATGCGGTTGCGTTCGCGGCGCAGGACGCGGAAGCGGAAGTTGTGGAAGGTGAAACTCTGGCCGCGGTCGGGGATCGAGCGAGCCTCGTGAATGACGAGGCCGGCCACGGTGGTTGCCTCTTCATCGGGCAGATGCCAGTCCATGGCGCGGTTGAGGTCGCGGATCGGCACCGAGCCGTCGACCACGACCGAGCCGTCCGGCTGGGCCCGGACACCGGCCACCACGACGTCGTGCTCGTCGGAGATGTCGCCGACGATCTCCTCCAGGATGTCTTCGAGCGTCACAAGGCCTTCGACTTCACCGTACTCGTCGACGACCAGCGCAAAATGGGTCTTGCGCCGGCGGAACGCCTTCAACTGCTCGGAGACGGGGCGCATCTCCGGCACGAACCAGGGCGGCAGCGCGATGGTGGAAACGTCGATGCGCGAGGTATCGCCGTCGGCAGCGCGGATCGCGCGCAGCAGGTCCTTGGCATGGAGCACGCCGATGATGTTCTCCGGCTTCTCACGCCACAGCGGGATGCGGGTGTATTCGGTCGCCAGCACCTCGCGCACCAGCTCTTCCGGCGGCAGATCGGCGTTGATCATCATCATCTCGGTGCGATGGATCATGACGTCGGAGACCTGGAGCTCGCGCAGGTCCAACAAGCCGCCGAGCATGTCGCGGTCCTGCTTCTCGAACTTGCCCTCGTGGTGCAACAGGTCGACCGCGCCGCGCAGGCGCTCGGTCGGCGACAGGATCGCCTGGTGCTCACCGGCGAGGCCAAACAGGCGCAGCAGCAGGCGCACGATGACTTCGACGATCCTGAGCAGCGGCCCCAGCACATACATCGTCAGCCGCATCGGGCGCGCGACCGCGAGCGCGATGCGGTCGGGCGCGTTGATGGCGATGGTCTTGGGCAACACCTCCGCGAAGATCACGACCAGGGCGGTCATCAACCCGGTCGCATAGAGCACGCCGACATCGCCGAACCAGGCGGTAAAGATGGAGGTCGCAAGTGCGGACGCGCTGATATTGGCGATGTTGTTGCCGAGCAGCAGCGCCCCGATCAGGCGCTCGCGCATGTCGAGCAGATCCGAGACGACGTCGGCGTCGCGATTACCCTGCTTGGACAGGCGAAGCATGCTGGCGCGCGAGGCGCCGGTCAGCGCGGTCTCGCTCGCGGCGAAGAAGCCGGAGACGAGCAGGCAGAGAATAACGATGGTGAATCCGAGCCAGTCCATGCACCACTCAAAAGAAGTTCAGCCGCGTGTCACGCCTTCTGCGCAAGCTTCTCTTTCAGGAAATCGCGCACCGGGGTCGGCTCGACGTCTTTCGCGATGACGGCGCGCCCGACGGCCTCGAGCAGGATGAAGGTGAGCTTGCCGCGCGTGACCTTCTTGTCCTGTGCCATCAGCGTCATCAGCGCGTCGGCATCGGCAAGCCCCTCCTGCGCGCAGCCCGCGATATCCTGCAGGCGCGTCGGCAGGCCGGCCTCGATCAGATGCCGTTCGACGCGCGCGGCGTCCTGCTCGCCGATCATGCCGAGCCTGGCCGAGAACTGCGCGGCCAGCGTCATGCCGATGGCAACGCCCTCGCCGTGGAACAGGCGGTCGGAGAAGCCGGTCGCGGCTTCCAACGCGTGGCCGAAGGTGTGGCCGAGATTGAGCAGCGCGCGCTCGCCGGTCTCGCGCTCGTCGCGCGAGACGACGCCGGCCTTGGCACGGCAGGAGGTCGCGATCGCATGCTCGCGTGCCGAACCGCCCTTGACGATGTCGGAATGGTTTGTCTCCAGCCAGGTGAAGAACGCCTCATCCCCGAGCACGCCGTATTTGGCGACTTCGGCATAGCCGGCGCGGAACTGGCGCGGCGACAGCGTGTCGAGCACGGCGGTATCGGCAATCACCAGCACCGGCTGGTGGAAAGCCCCCAACAGGTTCTTGCCCTGCGGCGAGTTGATGCCGGTCTTGCCGCCGACGGATGAATCGACCTGCGCCAGCAGCGAGGTCGGTACCTGCACGAAATCGACGCCGCGGCGCAGGATCGCAGCCGCAAAGCCGGCGAGATCGCCGACCACGCCGCCGCCGAGCGCGATGACGAGATCGTTGCGCTCGATCCTGGCGGCGATCAGGGCTTCGCTGACCTTCTCCAGGCCGGCATAGGTCTTGGAGATCTCGCCTTCCTCGACCACGATGCGCGAGGTCGGGATGCCGCTGGCGGCGAGCGAAGCCTCGGTGGGCTCGAGCCAGTGCTTTGCCACCGTGCGATCGGTCACGATCGCGGTGCGCACGCCGGGGCGCAAGGCCGCCACGCGTTCGCCGAGCGAGGCCAGCACGCCGCGGCCGATGACGATGTCATAGGCGCGATTGCCCAGCGCGACCTCGACGGTGACGGGATCGGAATGTTTCAACGGCGCAGTCATCTTGACGCACTCACTACGTCGGCAGGGGGTTGGGCGGCTTGCTCACCGCAGAGATGCGTGCGCAGCGCCTCGATGGTCTCATCGACGATCCTGTCGTGCGGCACGTCGCGCGAGGCGATGGTGAGGTCGGCTTGGGCGTAGACCGGCTCGCGCTCGGCGAGAAGACGCGTCACGGTGCCTTCGGGGTCGGCGGTCTGGAGCAGCGGGCGGTCGGCACGGCGCCGCACGCGGCGCATGATGACGTCGTGGTCCGCCTTGAGCCACACCGACACCGCCTTGGCGGCGATGCGCGCGCGCGTCTCCTCGCGCATGAAGGCGCCGCCGCCGGTCGCAAGCACCACCGGCCCGCCGTCGAGCAGCCGCGCGATCACCCGCGCCTCACCGTCACGGAAATACATTTCGCCGTGGCGTTCGAAGATCTCCGGGATGGTCATCTGGGCCGAGGTCTCGATCTCGGTATCGGCATCGACGAACGGCAACCTCAGCCTGACGGCCAGACGGCGGCCGATGGTGGATTTGCCCACCCCCATCATACCGACGAGCACGATCGAGCGCGCCCCGAGCGCCGACAGGATGTCGGTCTCTAGCGAAGCTGGTATCGGCAAGGCGGCGTCGGACATGAATCTCGCTCGATCTGCCGCCAATAGGCGGCACGCTTTGGCCACCTATACGACCCCAACGGAGCCCTCGCCAGAGGACTCTTGCCACGAAACGGCGAACATGTTGGATGATTTCATTGGTTAATTTGCCAGCCGGACCCCTGACCGATGCCCAGCCTGTTCCGCTTCCTGACGGTCGTCGCCGTGATCGCCGGCATCGTCTATGGCGTGGTCTTCGCACTGGCCAATTTCGTCAGCCCCAAGTCGCGGGAGATGACGGTGACGATTCCGCCGGACAAGTTTCTCAAGAAATAGGAGCTAGCTTCCAGGGCATGCGAAACCCGCCCTCAGATGCCAAGCTTACCGGCCTGTTCCTCGACATGCTCGCGGCGGAACAGGGCGCCGGGCCCAATACGCTCGACGCCTATCGCCGTGACCTCACCGATTTCTCGGAATTCCTGGGCCGCGTCGGGCTCAGCTTTGTCGACGCCGAGACGCAGACGCTGCGCGACTACCTCGCCGATCTCGACACCCGCGGCTTCAAATCCACCAGCGTCGCGCGGCGGCTGTCGGCGATGCGGCACCTCTACCGCTTCCTGCTCAATGAGCGCATACGGGCCGAGGATCCCGCCGCGATCCTGTCCGGGCCCAAACGCGGCCGCGGCCTGCCGAAGGTGCTTTCGATCGCCGATGTCGATCGCATGCTGACACGCGCCAAGGAATTGAGCGAGGCGGAGGATGCCTCGCCCTCGAAGCGGCTGCGGTCTTTGAGGCTCTACTGCCTGCTCGAGGTGCTCTACGCCACGGGCCTGCGCGTCTCGGAGCTGGTGGCGCTGCCGCGCTCGGCGGCCAAGCGCGACGCGCGCATGATCGTGGTGCGCGGCAAAGGCAACAAGGAGCGGCTGGTGCCGCTCAACGAGGCCTCGCGCCAGGCGATGGCGGATTATCTCGCGGCGACGGACGCCGCAAAGACGGAGAAGAAGAAGGACAGCCTCGCTGCGTCCAAGTGGCTATTCCCCTCGTCCGGCGAGAGCGGGCATCTGACAAGGCAGCATTTTGCCCGCGACCTCAAGGAGCTCGCGGTCGCCTCGGGCTTGCAGGCGCGGCTGGTCTCCCCGCACGTGCTGCGCCACGCCTTTGCCAGCCACCTCCTGCACAATGGTGCCGACCTACGCATCGTGCAGACCCTGCTCGGCCACACCGATATCTCGACGACGCAGATCTACACCCATGTGGTGGAGGAGCGGCTGAAGAGCCTGGTGCGCGACCTGCACCCGCTGGCGGAGAAGTAGTTGCTGGCGTAGCCGGATCAGCGCAGCGCCATCCGGGAATGGTGCCTGAGGCACGACCCGCCCCCGGATGTCGCTGGGCTCATCCGGGCTACAAGCTTTCGACCTCGGCCGAAACCGCCTTGACTTCGGCCACATCTCCGCAGAAAGAGCCGGGGCCTTCGCATGATTTGCCGGGCCCGCTCACGAGCACACAGGCCAACTCATTGAAGAAGCTACAGTTCTTTCCGCCGGTCTAAATCCGCTTCGCCGCCTCGCCCCGTCCTCCCTATATTGAGTTGATGCAAGACCAGATGCGCAGCTATCTCGACTTCGAAAAGCCCGTCGCCGAGCTCGATTCCAAGCTCGATGAGCTCAGGGTCATGGCGGCCTCCGGCACCGACATCGCCGACGAGATCGGGCGGATCGAGGACAAGGCGGCGCAGGCGCTGGCCGACCTCTATCAGAACCTGACGCCGTGGCAGAAGACGCTGGTCGCGCGGCATCCGCAGCGGCCGCACTTCAACGACTTCATCAAGGGGCTGATCACCGAATTCACCCCGCTCGCCGGCGACCGCAAGTTCGGCGAGGACGAGGCGCTGGTCGCAGGCTTCGGCCGTTTTCGCGGCGAAGCGATCTGCGTGATGGGCCAGGAAAAGGGCGATTCCACCGAGAGCCGCATCAAGCACAATTTCGGGATGGCCCGGCCGGAAGGTTATCGCAAATGCGTGCGGCTGATGGAGATGGCCGAGCGGTTCGGACTGCCCGTGCTGTCGCTGGCCGATTCCGCCGGCGCCTATCCCGGCATCGGCGCCGAGGAGCGCGGCCAGGCCGAAGCGATCGCGCGCTCGACCGATGCCTGCATGGCGCTGACCGTGCCGAACGTCGCCATCATCACCGGCGAGGGCATGTCGGGCGGCGCCATCGCCATCACCACCGCCAACAAGGTCTTGATGCTGGAGCACGCGATCTACAGCGTGATCTCGCCGGAAGCGGCGTCCTCGATCCTCTGGCGCGACGGCACCAAGGCGCAGGAAGCCGCCAACAACATGAAGATCACCGCCCAGGACATGCTGCGTTTCGGGGTGATCGACAGCATCCTCAAGGAGCCGGTCGGCGGCGCCCACCGCGACCCCGCCGCCATGATCGCCACCACCGGCGACGCCATCGCCAAGGCCTTCGATGAGCTCCGGGGGATGGACGGGACCGCCATCCGCCAGCAGCGACGGCAGAAATTCCTCGATATCGGCCGGAAACTGGGCTGATTCGTCCAGTTTACGGTGCCGTGGGGTGGGCAAAGCGAAGCGTGCCCACCGCTGCCAATTAAGAGGACCGGCTCGTGGCACGGCGCTTTGCGACTTTGCCCACTCTTCTGGACCGCCCACGGGCCTCCCCGGTAACCCTGCGTTAACCCTTTTTTTGCCCAAATCAGCGATCTGAGTCCTGTACCGGCCGCAAGGCCCCAGTTCCGGCCTGATTTAAGTCTCTATTGACCACACCTTCGGGCCAACGGGCTCGTGATCCCCGCTCGGGTTGCGACCACCTGACCCAGAGGTTAGAATTTTAATCAATGGCTTCAGGGCATAGCGCTGGAGCGTGAGCTGACAAAACCCGTCACGACGGGTTCGCCGGTCGGATCATGCTTCATACGAATTGGGGTTCGCGCTATCTGCCCGGCACGCTGTGGGGTCCGTCTTGATTTCTCGTCCGCTTGCTCGCGCGCTTTTGGCTTCGGTTGCGCTGATGACGGCCAGCGTGCTGCTGGCCGGCTGCGACACCGACCAGGTCTCGCTCGCGACCAACGCCAAGGCCAACCAGCCGGTGCCGCCGAAGCTGATCGCCGCCATGGCCGAGAAGGACATGGATCTGCAGTCGCCGATCCTGGTGCGCCTGTTCAAGCAGGAGGCCGAACTCGAGGTCTGGAAGCAGGCCCGCAACGGCCAGTTCGCTCTGCTCAAGACCTATCCGATCTGCCGCTGGTCGGGCGATCTCGG
Organism: Bradyrhizobium sp. SZCCT0148; assembly: GCF_018129985.1. Taxonomy (GTDB): domain Bacteria; phylum Pseudomonadota; class Alphaproteobacteria; order Rhizobiales; family Xanthobacteraceae; genus Bradyrhizobium; species Bradyrhizobium japonicum_H. The sequence goes on along the minus strand of NZ_JAFCKT010000003.1, from coordinate 36,319 downwards.
CCCCAAGGTGCGCGAAGGCGACCGCCAGGCGCCGGAGGGATTCTACTCGATCAACCCGAGCCAGATGAATCCGCAATCGGCCTATTACCTCTCCTTCAACACCGGCTATCCGAACGCGTTCGACAAGGCGCTGGGCCGCACCGGCTCTCAGCTGATGGTGCACGGCGACTGCTCCTCGCGCGGCTGCTACGCGATGACGGACGAGCAGATCGCCGAGATCTATTCGCTGGGCCGAGAGTCCTTCTTCGGCGGCCAGAAGGCATTCCAGCTGCAGGCCTATCCGTTCCGGATGACGCCGGTGAACATGGCCAAGCACCGCAACAATCCGAACATGCCGTTCTGGAAGATGATCAAGGAAGGCTATGATCATTTCGAGGTGACGCGGCAGGAGCCGAAGGTCGATTTCTGCGAGAAGAAATACGTCTTCGACGCGACCCGCCCGCCCGATGCGAAGCGCGATCCGGTGTTCGACGCCTCGGCCAAGTGCCCGGCCTATGTGATCCCCGAGGACGTCGTCGCCGCCGTGCGCGGCAAGCAAGCCAGGGACGAGGCGGAATACGCCAAGCTGGTCGCCAAGGGCACGCCGGTGGCGCGCATGAACACCGGCATCGACGGCGGCATGAACAAGATCTTCGCCGCAAAGATTCCGGAAGGCTCGACCGGCCTGTCAGAGGGCGCCGAAGGCACCACGCTGCAGATGCTGGCGATGGCCAAGGCGCCGGGCACGATCCCCGGCCACGTCAATCCGCCCAAGCCGAACCTCGACAGCGTGGCGTCCGCGCCCGCGCCGCAGGAAGAGCCGGTCGTCGCCGTGCCCGCGGCCAGCACCCGCGTCGCCTCGGCTCAGCCCACCGAGAAGCCACAGGACAAATCCGGCGGATTCTTCTCCAATCTTGGCCGCAAGATGGGCATGGGCTCGTCCGAGACGACCGCCACCACCCCGCCGCCGCAAGCTACGGCATCCGTGGCCCCGACCGCCGCGCCCGTGACCCCGCCGACCGCAGCGTCGCGGCTGAAGGCCACTGTCGCCCGGTTCGTGCCGGGCCATGACAAGTCCAAGGAAGCGGCGAAGGATGCGCCGAAGCCGGCTGCGACCGCGGCTGCCAAGCCCGCCGAGCCGGCGAAGCCCGACACCCGCCTTGCCCAGACGCGGCCCGCGCTGAAGCCGTCAGTGTCGGATGGCGCCGGTGAAGCGACGCAGATCATGGGCGCCGCGCCGGTGGTGTCGTCGAACTCGTTCGAGAGCAGGTTCGGGGCGGTGAAGTAGGCGTGCGGCGCACGCCTCTCTTATTCTCCGCCGTCATTCACCGCGAACGCGGGGAATCCGGCATCCAGAAACGAGCTGATGCAACCGAGAGCCTACGGCGTACTGGATGCCCCGCCTTCGCGGAGCAGGACAGCTGAAGCGGTGTGGGGCGGTGCGCTTCACGCAGCCCTACGGCGCCAGATACCGCACCAGCTCCGGATTGTCTCTCACCTCCCCCGCCTCCCCTTGCAGCGCGACCCTCCCGCGGTCGAGCACATAGGCGTAATCGGCGACGCGGAGCGCGAGGTCGAGATGCTGCTCGACGATGATGACGGCGATGCTCTTGGCGAGCTCGATCAGGCGCTCGGTGATCTCCTCGATGACGCCGATCCAGACGCCTTCGGTCGGCTCGTCCAGCAGCAGCAGCTTGGGATCGCCAAGCAGGGCGCGGCCGATCGCGAGCATCTTGCGTTCGCCGCCAGAGAGCGTGCCGGCGGGCTGGTCGAGGCGCTGGCCGAGCTTGGGAAAGATCGTCAGCACGTGGTCGACGGCGTCGGCCTTGCTGCTCGCGAGCGAGCCAACCGCGAGATTGTCGCGCACCGACAGGCGCGCGAACACCGAATGCTCCTGCGGCACGTAGCCGATGCCGGCGCGGACGCGGTCCTGGGTGGCGCGGCGGCTGATGTCGCGGCCGTCGAAGGCAACCTCGCCCTTCCACGCCGGCAGCTCGCCGACGATGGTCTTCATCAGCGTGGTCTTGCCGGCACCGTTACGCCCGAGCACGGCGACGCCGCCACGCCAGGGGATGCCGAGGGTGACGTCGAACAGGACCTGGCTGCGGCCATAGCCAGCGTCGAGGTGTTTGATTTCCAAAAATTCAGGCACGGCGCAGATAAATCTCCTGGACGGCCTTGTTGGCCTGGATCTCCGACACCGTGCCGGACGCCAGCACCTTGCCCTGGTCGAGCACGGTGAGGCGATCGCAGATGTCGCGGATGAAATCGAGGTCGTGCTCGACGATGACGAGCGAGCAATGCTGCTTGATCGGCTGCAGCAATTCGCCGGTGACGCGGCGCTCCTCCAGGCTCATGCCGCCGGTCGGCTCGTCGAGCAGCAGCAATTTCGGCTTGCCGGCGAGCGCCATCGCGATCTCCAGCCATTGCTGCTGGCCGTGCGACAGCGCCGCTGCGGCCTCGAAGGCGCGGTCGGCGAGGCGGAATTGCGTCAGCATGGTCATGACCTGCTCGTGCAGCGCATCCCGCGTGCGCGAGAACAGGAGGTCGACCAGCGAGGACTGCGCCTGCAATGCGAGCAGGATGTTGTCGTACAGCGTCAGCGACGGCAGCACGGATGTGATCTGGAATTTCAGGCTCATGCCGGCCCGCGCCCGCTCGGTCGGCGTGAACGCGGTGATGTCGGTGTTGACGAACGAGACCTTGCCCTGCGTCGGCACTTCGGCGCCGGCGATGCACTTCATCAGCGTGCTCTTGCCGGAGCCGTTCGGGCCGATCAGGCCGTGGAATTCGTTCTCGCCGACGCTGAGCGCGGCGCCGTCGAGCGCTGTGAGCTTGCCGAAGACTTTCTGGATGCCGGCGGCTTCAAGGAGCATTGCGCTTCTCCTTGACGTCTTCCCTGGGTTTCGCACCGAAGCTGCCGACGCGCTCGCGCTCGCCGAGCACGAAGCTGATCAGGCCGAGCGGCCGGAACAGGATGACGAGCAGCAGCAGCACGCCGAGAATGATCGGCCAGATGTCACGGTAATTGTCCGAGAGCCAGAAGCTGACGCCCTCGACGATGACGGCCCCGATGACGGCCCCGATCAGCGTGCCGGAGCCGCCGAACAGCACATAGAGCACGACTTGCGTCGAGACCACGACGCCGACCATGTTGGGCCAGACGAAGCCTTCGTGGAAGGCGTAGAGGCTGCCCGCCATTCCCGCGACGGCGCCGCCGATCGCGAAGATGATCGCTTTCAGGTGCTGCGCCTTGTAGCCGAAGAAGGCGATGCGCTGCTCGTTTTCGCGCAAGCCGGCGAGCGCCAGCCCAAACTGCGAGCGCACCAGGAAGCGGCAGAGCAGATAGACCACGACGAGGATGCCGAGCACGAGATAATAGAAGGCAGGGCCTTCGGTGAATTCGTAAGAACCGAGCGACATCGGCGCGATCGAGGGAATGCCGTTCTGGCCGCCGAGATAATACCAGCCGCGCGCGAGGCGATCGGCGGCATAGGAGCCTGTCAGCGTGCCCAGCGACACGAAGATCACGCTGGAGGGATGCCGCCCCAGCAGCAGGAAGCCGCCGAGCAGCAGCGCGAAGGTAAGGCCGATCAGCGTGCCCGCGGGCAGCACCAGGAAAATGTTGGTGATGTCGAGGTCGCGCGCGAGCAGCGCCACGCCATAACCGGCCGAGCCGAAGAACAGGGCCTGGCCGAAGCTCATGATGCCGGCGTAGCCCCAGACCAGATCGAACGACAGCGCAAACAGCGCCAGGATGATCACGCGGGTGGCGAACACCGTGAGATAGTCCTGCAGCAGCAACGGCGCGAGCAGCGCCGCGACCAGCACGACGCCCTCGACGATCGGCAGGATCTTCCGCGTCGACGTTTGCTTCGCCGTCCCGCTGCTATCCATGACGGCGCCCGTCTCCCCGCCGATTGCGGCGGGGATCGGCTGTTTCACTGCACCCATCGACTTCGGCATTCCGCTTTAGCATTCTTTGGGATCGACGAGCCCATCGCTGCGGCCGACGATCTCGTAATTCCCGGCCTTGGCAACCGCGGTGTACATCTTCATCTTGCAGTGCCGCTTGCCGGGAACCATCTCGGCAGGTCCGCCCGGACCTTCGGCGATCTTGGCATGGTCGAGCGCGGCGGCCACCGAATCGCGGTCGACCTTGCCGGCCTCCTTCACCGCGGCTTCCCACAGCTTGAGACCGCGATAGGTGCCGGTCGCGGCGCTGCCGGCGGCGAACAGGAAGTTGCCGGGGAAATCCTTTTCGTAGGCCGCCTGGATCTTGGCGTCGAACGGGTTCTCCTTGGTCAGCACCTTGAAATAGTCGAGGCAGCTGGCGAGCCCCTCGATCTCGGCGGCCTGATTGATGTTGAGCGTGTTCTCGTCGTAGTAGACGCAGGCCAGACGGCCGCCGTTCTTGAGGAAGCCGGCTTCATAGAGCTGCTTGAAGAACGGGCCGACGCCGGGCGGAATCACGGTGTTGAAGACGACGTCGACCTTGTTGGAGATGATGCGGTTGACGGTCGAGGAGAAGTCGACCTGGTCGAGCGGATAGTATTCCTCGAACACGACCTCGCCGCCATTCGCCTCGATCACCTTGCGGGCATAGACGTTGAGCGTGTGCGGCCAGACATAGTTGGCGCTCGGCAGCGCGAACTTCTTGCCGCCGTTCTTGATCAGCCAGGGAATGAAATCGTCGCACTGCTGCGCCGGCGTCGGCCCGGTGCAGAACAGATAGGGCGTGCACTCCTTGCCCTCGTAGAGCTGCGGATAGATGTAGAGCGTCTTGCCGCGCGCCACGATGGGGTCCTTGATCGCGTTGCGCATCGAGGAGGTGATGCCGCCCAGCACCATGTCCACCTTGTCGCGCTGGATCAGCTTTCGCACGTTGCCGACGGCGACCGATTCGTTCGAGGCGGTGTCCTCGATGTAGAGCTCCAGTGGGCGGCCGAGCAGGCCGCCGGCGGCGTTGATCTCCTTGATCACCATTTTCGCGACGTTGGCGTCGGCGTTTCCGGCATAGGCGATCGGGCCGGTGAGATCGGTGGCGATGCCGACCTTGATCGGGGCTTCGGCGGCATTGGCCCAGGGCGCCGGGATCACCCAGCTGCCGACCCCGGTCGCGACCGCGCCGGAGGCGAAAGCGAAATTGGACAGAAAGCGGCGGCGTGAGAGCTGACGATCGAACATGTGACTAAACCCCTTTTCCAGCGATGAGGCCCTGCGGGCGGAATTTGATGAAGGCAATGGCGAGAACGAAGACGAGGACGTCGGCGACGACGGGCGCCATGATCCACGGCAGCGCGGCGCTGAGCGTGCCGATGACGCCGGCGCCCGCGACCGGCCCGATGAAGGAGCCGACACCGCCGACCATCACCGCGACGAAGCCCTGGATCAGGAAGCGCAGGCCGAGATCGGCATAGAGGCTGAACACAGGCACGATCAGCGCACCTGCAAGGCCGGCGAGCGCGGAGCCGAATGCGAAGGTGGCGCCGTACATCAGCGGCGTGGAGATGCCCGAGGCCCGCGCCAGCGATGGATTCTCGAGCGTGGCGCGCATGCGCAGGCCGAAGTTGGTGCGTGACAGCAGCAGATAGCAACCGGCCATCACCAGCAGCGTGATGACGATGATGGTGAAGCGCCAGGCCGAGATGTGCATGGCGCCGATGTCGATCGAGCCGCCGATCGGCTCGGGCACGGTGAGGTAGAAGCCGCCGATCAGGCCGCGCACGGATTCGCGGATGATCAGGCCGAGCGCATAGGTGCCGAGCATGGCGACGATCGGCGCGGCGTAGAAACGCCGGATGATCAGGGCCTCCAGCACGAAGCCGAGTGCGCCGACCACGAAGGGCGCGGCGACCATGCCGGCCCAGATCGGCAGGCCCTTGGCGTAAGCGAGATAGGTGATGTAGGCCCCGAGCAGGACGAACTCGCCCTGCGCGAAGTTGAAGATGCCCATCATGCTGGCAATGATCCCGAGCCCCAGCACGATCAGGACGATGATCGCACCGAAGCTCAGGATTTCGAACGCCGCGACGAACGCGTTAGCCATGCGATAGATTCTTACTTTGACGCGTTTTCTTCACGCGAACCGGTATCCACTTCGCTCGAAAACGCTCTGGTCTTGCGTCCGCCCGCATCAATGCCGCGCTCACATCTTCTTCCAGTCGCCGATCTGCTCGAACGCATGCGCGGCACGATAGATGGTGGATTCCTCGAACATCCGGCCGACCAGCATCAGGCCGACCGGCAGGCCGTCGACCATGCCGCACGGCAGCGACATCGCCGGATGATGGGTGATGTCGAACGGCGCGGTGTTGGAAATCATCTCCAGTGCGCGGGCGACGTAGTCCTCGCGGCTGGCGGTCGGCTCCGGCAGCTTGGTCGCCTTCATCGGCGTCGTCGGCAGCAGCAGCAGGTCGTAGTCCTTGAAGGCCTTGTCGTAAGCAGCGGTCAGGCGGCGCGAGATGTTGAGCGCCTTGCCGTAGTAGCGCGGGCCGAAATTGTTGTTGATGTAGGTGCCGAGCAACAGGAACAGCTTTGTCGTTTCCGACAGCGAATCCGCCTGGCGCCGCCAGCCGCGATGGAAATCCATCAGCGTGGTGGAATAGAGATCGGCGCGGGACAAGCCATAGCCGTCGCCATACATCATGGTCTGGGTCATGCCCTCGGTGCCGATCGGGGTCCAGATCGCGGGGCCGGCGAGATGCATCGGGATCGAAACGATCTCGACCGTCGCTCCCAGATCCTTGAAGCGCTTGGCGGCCTCCCGGACGCTTTCGTTGACGGCGGCCTCGGCGGTCGCCTGCTCGAAGCCCTCCTTCAAGATGCCGATCTTCATGCCCTTGACGCCCTGGCCGAGCGCCTTGGTGTATTCCTCGACCTTGGGAGCCTTGATGCGGGGATCGTAACCGTCGTCGCCGGCGAGCACTTCGAGCAGCAGCGCGTTGTCGGCGACGGTCGCCGTCATCGGGCCGGTGTGGTCGACGAAGATCTCGATCGGCATGATGCCGGTGTAGGGCACGAGGCCCCAGGTCGGCTTCATGCCGTAGGTTCCGCAGAACGACGACGGCATGCGGATCGAGCCGCCCTGGTCGCCGCCGATCGCCATGTCGACCTCGCCGAGCGCGACGACGACGCCGCTGCCCGAGGACGAGCCACCGGCCGAATAACCCATCTTGTGAGGATTATGGACGGCGCCAACCGCGTTGGTGTGACTGCCGCCCGACATGCAGAAGGATTCGCAATGGACCTTCCCTGCGATCTCGGCGCCGGCGTCTAGCATGCGCGTGACAATGGTGGCGTCGAAATCGGGCACATAGCCCTCGAGCGTCGCCGAGCCGTTCATCATGGGAACGCCGGCGAGCATGATGTTGTCTTTCAGCGCAACCGTCTTGCCCTTGAGCTTGCCCGAACTGGCGCCTTTCACCGTCGATTTGCGATACCAGGCGTTGCGCGGATTTTCCTCCGGCGAGGGCCGGTAGCCCGGCGTGCGCGGATATTTCACCTCCGGCACCTCGTCCGGCATCGCCCCCACGAGATTGTAGGCCTCGATCGAGCCCTGCATCAGGCCGCGGAAAGAGGTGACGTCGTCGTCGGTCAGCGAAAGGCCGCACTGCTTGGCGACATCGAGAAGCTGGGCTGGCGTGGGAAGGACAACTGTCACGGCGCTCTCCTGAAGTTTCCTGATCGGCGCGCGGCCAAGATTTGCGCGAGATGCGCATCGGCCGGCCGAAACATTCAAAACGGAAATATTTTCCTTTTCAAGTATTATTTTGCGGGAGGGCGAGAGCGGATTGCCGCGCCGGAGTCAGACCGGCTTGATCAGCTTGAAGTCGAGGCCATCGGCCTCGGCGAGGTACATCTGCATCCGGGCGTGACCGTTGCGCACCGTAACCGTGCCGCGCGCGCCGGCGTAATCAATGTTGCGGCCCGCGGCGAGCATCGGCGCCATCGACAACGAACCGGCCTTGCTCGCGACGGCTTCGAGGAAGCGCAGGCCTTCATAGCTGGACTGGCCAAGCGAGCCGATCGGCGGCGCGCTCGCGCCGAACATCGCGCGATAGCGGCTTTGGAAATCGTCATTGGCGCGCGAGCCGACGCCGGGGAAGTAGCCGGAGGCACAGAACATGTTCTCGCTGTTGTCGGCGCCGATACCGAGCAGCACGGTCTCGTCCATCGCACCGGCGAGCCGCAGCGTGGTTGCACCAAGGCCGCTTTCGCCAAAGGCGCGGTTGAAGGTGATGCTGTCGGTGCCGATCAGCGAAATCAGGACCACATCCGGTCTCGCGGCGCGGATACGCTCCAGATGAGCTTCGTGGTTGTCCTCACCGAGCGGAACGAACTCCTCACCGACGACGCATCCGCCGGTTTCCCTGATGTAGCGCTTCACCGCGCGATGCGACTGCCACGGCCAGACATAGTCGCTGCCGATCAGGTACCAGCGCTGCGCCTTCTTGACGTCGGCGAGCCAGTGGATCGACGGTCTGCTCTGCCAGCGCGGCGTCTCGCCGATCGCCATCACGCCAGGCGTACGCTCGCCGCCTTCATAGACGGGCGTATAAATGTAGGGGATCCGGTTCGCGGTGGTGATCTTGCGCAGCGCGACGCGGACCGCGCTGGTGTGCATGCCGATGATGAGATCGATCTCATCGTCGACCACCGCCTGCTGGGCGCGGTTCAGAACACCGTCGAGCGGGCCGCCGGCGTCGTAGATCGACAGTTCGATCTCGCGTCCCAGAATGCCGCCACGCTTGTTGATCTCGGCGACCGCGAGCTGCGCGGTGTTGGTTGCGCACGGCCCCCAGATGCCGGGCGGACCGCTGCAGCAGATGAAGCAGCCGACGCGCAGCTTGTTGACGTCGCGCCGTCGAAGGAAAGCGTGATCGCTCGGCGACAACGCACCGTGGGCCGCCGATGACGACAGATTCCTGAGCAGCATGGACGGCGGCAACGCCGGACCGCCGTGAGCCGGGAAGTTTACCGTCGCGCGCACGCCAACTCCTGTCTGGCACCAGACCTGAAAGCACATTGTTCGGGCGGCCGCGGCCTCCGCCCTTTTGTTAGGCAAACATCCTATTTTGAAAATATTGAATATTCAACAATTGAAGTGCATATAGATGCAGCATTGATTGCAAGACATTCACTCATTCGGGTCAAGACGAAGTCTTAGCCGTGGCAAAACTAAACACTCCAATCACCGAACACCTCGCTTATCTGCTCGCGCAAGCCAACCGGGAGATCAACCGGCAGCTCGAACTGAGGTTGAGCAAGGAAGGCGTTCCCGTCGAACAATGGCGCATCCTTAAGGTGCTGTCGGACGGCAATGGCCACTCGATGGGCGAACTCGCGGATGCCGTGCTGCTCAACCATCCGACGCTCACCAAGATGATCGACCGCATGGTCTCCGACACGCTGGTCTATCGCGTGCAGGACCCGAACGACCGCCGCAAGGTGCTGATGTTCATCTCCGACCGCGGCAAGGTGCTGAGCAAGAAGCTCAACTCGCTCGCGGTCGACCAGGAGGAGCACATCCTGGAGAGCTACGGGGACAAGTCGACCAGCGAGCTCAAGCGGCTGCTCGAGAGCTTGATCGACAGCTCGAATTAGAGCGCTGAATCGAGCGTTGAGGCCTTGCGAGGCCGACACGCTCATCCGCCATTCAATGCATGGAGAGAGGACCTCCATGAAAGCACGCGCGCTGTTCGCGCCGGCATTGGTGCGCTCACAGAGCGCCCCGGAATCTCATTCAGTTCTCGAGGCTCGCCTCGAGTCCGGGCGGAAATGAGCAAGCGCCGCCAAATTGCATCATCGCCAGCACGAGAGGCGATAGCGTTGGCCGTTCCATGTCGTCCAGCCCGCGGACTTGTTGCTGACCGGTTTGGCCAAATACCATCTGTTGCCGTCGGCATGGTTGAAGTATACGCCGCCCTCCGATCCGCTGCGTGGATTTGTCAATTTCACCCATCGCGAGCCATTATCCGAGAAGCTCCCTGCCCATCGTGCTCCCGAGCTGGTGGTGCAAGTGTCGCCGTCGCAGCTTGTCTGACTGTCATCAACGGCAGCCCATTTCATTCGGGCCGGCCGGCCGTCTATGTTGCACGACCATGTTCCGCCCCACCATCCGCCCACCTGGCTCGCAGGGGCGGAATCGCAAGCGTAGAAACTCAGGGCAAGAACACACAAGGTGGTTGGCAGCGTACGTATGGACATTGTCTGGCTCCTCTTACGGCCCCCGTGCAATTCAACCAAAACACGGATTGAGCGCAGCAGAGGTGAACCAGCTCACAATGAGCAGTAGCAAAAGATTGATTGATCTACCCGCAGGCGTTCTCAAATGCGATGCCGCGTTACGCGGACAAGTGACCAACGAGCTCAAGTGGGAAGGCCCGATCAACAGCTCGAATTGACGCCGTCTGCAGCGGCGATCGGCGATCGGGCACAACCGCCATGGGAACAAAAGGCGGTACGGCAGGTTGATGGCTGCCCTGCTGTAAACGAAAACGGCCGGTGGCGCCGACTGGTCGCATGGGTCACGAAATGACACCTTCAGTTTTGATTGTCGAAGACGAAATCTTTGTCGCCAGTGACATTGCTCGCATCCTGGAAGACGCGGGCTATCGCGTGGCCGCGATCGCTGCGGATCGTAAGGAAGCCCTGGAAGCTGCGCCGAAGGCGCAGATCGCACTGGTCGACATCAATCTCCGCGACGGTTCCACCGGACCGCAGATCGCACTCGACCTGGCGCGCGATTATGGCACCAAGATCGTCTACGTCACCGCCAATCCCGCGCAGATCGTTCCCCGTGCGGAGACGGCCATCGGCTTCATCCGCAAGCCCTTCAGCGACGATGCGATCCTGACCGCGGTGCTTCACGCTGCCGGAGAAGCGGCTGAACCGCGCTCGCCGGATGTCACGTTCTTTGCGGCGCCGGTCGGCTCAGCGAGCTCTTTGGAATCATAGCCACGGCGCGGAGCCCCTCCGGCTTCCAATCGTAGGTCATCTTTCCGCCGAGCTGACTGGACATGCTCAAGGCGATCAGCTTGGAGCCGAAGCCTTCCACCGTGGGCGCCGACTTGATCTGCGGACCTCCACTTTCCGTCCACGCGACGACGACATCGTCGTCCGCCTGGCTGACGTCTACGGCAACGCGTCCATCAAGCGCCGAGAGCGCGCCGTACTTCGCAGCGTTGGTTGCCAGTTCGTGAAACGATAGCGCCAGGGGCGTCGCGGAGCGGTCGTCGATACGGAAATCCTCGCCCGTGATCAGGACCCGGCTGGCCCCCGACTGGTAAGCCGACAGAAGTTTCTCCAGAAGCCCCTTCAGCGTCGCCTGGACCGAGGTCGGCTGCGAGCGGGCGCTGTGCGGACGCACGAAATCATGCGCCTTGCCGAGCGACATGATGCGGGACCGCAGTTCATCCGCGAGCCCCTTGAGCTGCGGATGCGTACGCGTCGACAGGCCGATCAGGCCATTGATCACGGAGAAAATATTCTTGATGCGGTGGCTCAGCTCTTGGCTGATCATCTCGCGCTGCTCCATCAGCAGCTTCTGCTCGTGAATATCGGTGCATGTTCCGAACCAGCGCGTGATGCTTCCGTTGGCATCGCGAATCGGCAAAGCGCGCCCGAGGGTCCAGCGGTAATTGCCCGCGGCATCCCTCAAGCGATACTCGATCTCGTAGGGCTCGCCGGTCCGCAGAGAATGCTCCCATCTCTCCCAGGCCTTTTCCTGATCGTCGGGGTGGAACATGCCGTTCCAGCCCTCGCCGTCGGTCGAGCCTTCCGGCACGCCCGTGAATTCGTACCATCTGGCATTGTAGTAATCGTGGTGGCCGTCAGGCAGCGTCGACCACACCATCTGCGGCATCGTATCGGCCAGAATGCGAAACTTCTGCTCGGTCTCCGAAAGCGCCTGCTTCGCAACCGCCTCGCTCGCAAGCTGCATCTTCGTGGTCTTGCGATGCCCCATCGCACCCACGACCTGGGCGGCCATGACGCGCAGGCCCTGCTGTTGCAGCGGCGTCAGGCCAGCTCTCGGCTTGCGATCGATGACGCAAAGCGAACCGAGCGGAAAACCGTCCTTAGTCAGAAGCGGCGCACCGGCGTAAAACCTGATGAACGGGTCCCCCGTGACCAGGGGATTTTGCGCGAACCTCGAATCCAGCGTCGCATCGGGCACGACCATCAGGTCCGAGCCCAGCATGGCGTGCGCACAAAAGGAGGATTCCCGCGGCGTCTCGGAGACGTCGATGCCATGCTTCGCCACGAAGCGCTGCATCGTGTCGCCGACTACACTGACCAGACAGATCGGTGCCTCGCACAGCGCCGCTGTGAATCGAGTCAGCTCGCCGAAGCCTGCATCATCGGAAAGGCCTTCGAGATCATGCGCCGCGAGGATTTCGGTTCTGGTTAGCGGGAGATTGTCTGCAGAACTCATGAAACGGCCTTAACCCCGGCGCCCACGCAATTATCACCGAGCGATGTTGCCCGGCATGATGGCCGCCTCCTCCCACGCCAACGAGCGTCCCGAATTGCATTCCGATCGTCGTCGCGGGGTCAGGCACGCGGACAGCGTTGTCCCCTTGCAACGTGAGCGCACGCCCGCAAGGTCATGACAGATAACAGCAGCGATTGAAGGCGGTTCCATCCGTGCCCGGCACGGATGGAACATGATTGAACCGCACCGGCAACAGCCGGCAGGTTGGTCGATCAGGCATACCGCCCGTGGCAGTGTTTGTACTTCTTGCCTGAGCCGCAGGGGCAATCCTCGTTGCGGCCGACCTTGCCCCAGCTGGCGGGGTTGTTGGGATCGCGCAGCGCGGCGTCGGAGGTCTGGGCTCCAAGCGAGACGTTGGCGATGGCCATTTCGTCCTCGCCGGTGTTGGGGTCGAACTTGTGCGCCTCCATCGGCGGCAGCACGGGCGCTTCCTGCTCCGGCGGAACGATCTCGACCCGCATCAGCTGTGCCGTGACCGCCTCGCGCAGATGCGCACTCATCTCCTGGAAGAGATTGAAGGCTTCGGTCTTGTACTCCTGCAGGGGATCGCGCTGGCCGTAACCGCGCAGGCCGATCACCTGGCGCAGATGGTCGAGCATGATCAGATGCTCGCGCCAGAGATGGTCGAGCGTCTGCAGCAGGATGGTCTTCTCGACGTAACGCATCACGTCGGGGCCCCATTGCGCCACCTTGGCCGCCATGTGCTCGTCGGCGCGGTTCTCGATGCGCGTGAGCAGCTCCTCGTCGGCGATGCCCTCTTCCTTGGCCCATTCGTCGACCGGCAGGTCGAGATCGAGCACGCGCTTCAGCTCTTCCTTCAGGCCGGCGACGTCCCACTGCTCGGCATAGGCATGCTCCGGCACGTGCTTGGCGACGAGATCGTCGATGAAGGCGTGGCGCATGTCGTTGACGGTCTCGGCGACGCTCTCGTCCTTCATCAGGTCGATGCGCTGGTCGAAGATCACCTTGCGCTGGTCGTTCTGGACGTTGTCGAACTTCAGGAGGTTCTTGCGGATGTCGAAATTGCGCGCCTCGACCTTCTGCTGCGCCTTCTCCAGCGCCTTGTTGATCCAGGGATGGATGATGGCCTCGCCCTCTTGCAGGCCGAGACGCTGCAGCATGCTGTCGAGGCGATCCGAGCCGAAGATGCGCATCAGATCGTCTTCGAGCGACAGGAAGAATTTCGAACGGCCGGGATCGCCCTGACGGCCGGAACGGCCGCGCAGCTGGTTGTCGATACGGCGGGATTCGTGGCGCTCGGAGCCCATGATGTAGAGGCCGCCGGGCTTCCTCACGGTCTTGGCGGGCTTGTTGCCCTTCGCCGGCTCGATCTCGACGACCTCTTCGGCCTTCAGCACGATCTCGCGGAAACGCTCGACGTCGGCCTTGATCTGCTCGATCTTCCTGGCCTTCTCGGCCTCGTCCTCGATGCCCGCGGTCTCCTTCGGGATGCGCATCTCGAGTGAGCCGCCGAGCTTGATGTCGGTACCGCGTCCCGCCATGTTGGTCGCGATCGTGATCGCGCCGGGCACGCCGGCCTCCGCGACGATATAGGCTTCCTGCTCGTGGAAGCGCGCATTCAGCACCGCGAACAGTTTCGCCGGCTTGCCGGCGCGGGCGGCAGCGTAGAGCTTGTCGAGCGCGTTCTCCTTGGTGAAATCGATCTGCTTGTAGCCGTTCTTCTTGAGGAACTCGGCGAGCACTTCCGACTTCTCGATCGATGCGGTGCCGACCAGCACAGGCTGAAGCCTCGCATTGGCCCGTTCGATTTCGGCCAGGATCGCGCCGTATTTTTCCTGCTGGGTGCGATAGACCTCGTCGTCCTCGTCGAGGCGGCCGATCGGCACGTTGGTCGGGATCTCCACGACTTCGAGCTTGTAGATGTCGAAGAGCTCGTCGGCTTCGGTCAACGCCGTGCCGGTCATGCCGGCGAGCTTCTCGTACATCCGGAAATAATTCTGGAAGGTGATCGACGCGAGCGTCTGGTTTTCCGGCTGGACCTGCACGTGCTCCTTGGCTTCCAGCGCCTGATGCAGGCCTTCGGAATAGCGGCGGCCGGCCATCATGCGTCCGGTGAACTCGTCGATGATGACGACCTCGTCGTCGCGCACGATGTAGTCCTTGTCGCGCGTGAACAGCGTGTGCGCGCGCAGCGCCTGGTTGATGTGGTGCACGACGGAGACGTTCTCGACGTCGTAGAGCGACTCGCCCTTGAGCTGGCCGGCATCGCGCAGCAGGGTCTCGATCTTTTCCATGCCCGCTTCGGTCAGCGTCACCGTGCGCTGCTTCTCGTCGACGTCGTAGTCGGTCTTGTCGAGCTTGGGCAGGAAGCCGTCGATGGTGTTGTAGAAATCGGAGCGGTCGTCGAGCGGGCCGGAGATGATCAGCGGCGTGCGCGCCTCGTCGATCAGGATGGAGTCGACCTCGTCGACGATGGCGTAGAAGTGCGGGCGCTGGACCATGTCCTCGAGCCGGTACTTCATGTTGTCGCGCAGATAGTCGAAGCCGTATTCGTTGTTGGTGCCGTAGGTGATGTCGCAGGCATAGGCGGCCTTGCGTTCGGCATCGTCGAGGCCGTGGACGATCACACCGGTGGTCATGCCGAGGAAGCCGTAGATCTGGCCCATCCAGCCGGAGTCGCGGCGGGCGAGGTAGTCGTTGACGGTGACGACGTGGACACCCTTGCCGGCGAGCGCATTGAGGTAGACCGCGAGGGTCGCCACCAGGGTCTTGCCTTCGCCGGTCTTCATCTCGGCGATGTCGCCCTCGTGCAGCACCATGCCGCCGATCAGCTGGACGTCGAAATGGCGCTGGCCGAGGGTGCGCTTGGCGGCCTCGCGGACGGTGGCGAAGGCGGGGACCAGCAGGTCGTCCAGCGTCTTGCCCTCGGCGAGCTGCTTCTTGAAGTCGGCGGTGCGGGCCTTGAGCGCCTCGTCGGAGAGCTTCGAGACCTCGGCCTCCAGCGCGTTGATCGCGTTGACGCGGGACTGATATCCCTTCACCCGCCGGTCGTTGGCGGAACCGAAAAACTTGCGGGCGAGCGCGCCGATCATGCCTAGTTCCTATGTTCGCGATTTAACCGCGTTGGGCCCAAGAAGTTGTCACCCGCCCGCCTATCAACTCACCGTGACGCCTCGCGGCGTCAGAGCCCGGACTGCGGGGTCATCCGCCATATGGGTGGGAATTGGGCAAGTCTGGGTTCAACGGCCAAAAACGCAGCAAAATAAACGCCATCGCCATGGTCGCGACCGGGCAGAGATATGGCCCGGTCAGGGCCTTGTCAACGGCGGGCGCATTGCGGCTAATTCATCATTTTGACAGACTTTTCGCGTTGCCAAGCCCCCCTGAATTGGGCGAGTGTCCGCCCCGCTCGAGCAGCCCCCTGCTTCAACATAAGGATTTTTCATGACCACCTCGTTCCCGGTAACCAAAACCGGCCTGCGCTTCGGCCTCGCCACCGCCCTTGTGGGCTGCCTTGCGCTGGCGCTGATCGCAGGTCCCGGCCGGGCTGCCGACGATCCGGTCCTGGCAAAGGTCAATGGCGCTGAAATCAAGAAGAGCGACGTTACCATGGCCGAGGAGGAACTCGGGGCGAGCCTCGCCCAGATGGACCCGGCGACCAAGGACGAAAACGTCCTGTCCTTCCTGATCGACATGAAAATCGTCGGCAAGGCCGCCGAGGACAAGAAGGTCGCCGACAGCGAGGAGTTCAAGAAGCGCCTGGCATTCGCCCGTACCCGCCTGCTGATGGACAGCGTGCTGGCTCAGGAAGGCAAGGCCGCTACCACCCCCGACGCCATGAAGAAGGTCTATGAGGAGGCCTCCAAGCAGATCACCGGCGAGCAGGAAGTGCGCGCCCGCCACATCCTGGTCGAGACCGAGGACGAGGCCAAGGCGGTGAAGGGCGAACTCGACAAGGGCGCCGATTTCGCCGAACTGGCCAAGAAGAAGTCCAAGGATCCGGGCTCGGCAGATGGCGGCGATCTCGGCTTCTTCACCAAGGAGCAGATGGTGCCGGAATTCTCCGCTGTCGCCTTCGCGCTAGAGCCGGGCAAGATCTCCGACCCCGTCAAGTCGCAGTTCGGCTGGCACATCATCAAGGTCGAGGAAAAGCGCAACCGCAAGGCGCCTGATTTTGAGCAGGTCAAGGCCCAGATCGAGCAGTACGTCACCCGCAAGGCCCAGGCCGACTACGTCGCCAAGCTGCGTACGGAAGCCAAGGTCGAGCGGCTGGACCAGCCGGCGGCGGATGCCAAAGCGGCCGACACAGCCAAGCCGTCCGACAGCAAGATGGCGCCGCCTGCAAAGAAGTAACACCGCGAAGCCGTAAGAATTCGCTGTCACTTCACGGACGCCAAGAGTATCTAACGTCGCAATGGCCGGGCCACTTGATGGTCCGGCCATCTGCATATCCAGACCCCACCAAGGCGCCCCCGCGATGTCCTCCTCCGTCTCTCCCCTCGCCCCGAAAAACGTTCCCGATATGCCCGTGATCGCGGGCGTTCGTCTTGCGACGGCCGAGGCCGGCATCCGCTACAAGAACCGCACCGACGTGCTGCTGGCGGTGATGGACAAGGGCACCGCGGTCGCCGGCGTCTTCACCAAATCGAAGTGCCCCTCCGCACCGGTGGAATGGTGCCGCGCCAAGCTCAAGGGCGGCAAGGCGCGGGCGCTCGTCGTCAATTCCGGCAACGCCAATGCCTTCACCGGCAAGACCGGCCGCGCCTCCACCGCGCTGACCGCGAAGATCGCGGCCAAGGCGGTCGGCTGCAGCGAGGGCGAAATCTTCCTGGCCTCGACCGGCGTGATCGGCGAGCCGCTGGACGCGACCAAGTTCGACGGCGTGCTGGGCCGACTGGCCGAAACTGCCGAGCCCGCGGATTACCTCGCCGCTGCCAAGGCGATCATGACCACCGATACCTTCCCGAAGGTGGCGACCGCGACCGTCAAGCTCGGCAAGGCCAGGGTAACCATCAACGGCATGGCCAAGGGCGCCGGCATGATCGCCCCCGACATGGCGACGATGCTGTCCTTCATCTTCACCGACGCACCGATCGCGCCGGCAGCCCTGCAGGCGCTGCTCAAGGCCGGCGTCGAAGACACCTTCAACGCTGTGACGATCGATGGCGACACGTCCACGTCGGACACGCTGCTGGCCTTCGCCACCGGCGCTGCCGCCGAGCACGGCGCCCCGAAGATCAGCCGCGCCAGTGATCCGCGCCTGAAGGCGTTCGTCAAAGCCTTCAATCAAGTGCTCGCGACTCTTTCCGAGCAAGTGGCCCGCGACGGCGAAGGCGCGCGAAAGCTGGTCGAGATCACGGTCGAGGGCGCCAAGACCAAGGCCTCGGCGCGCAAAATCGCGATGTCGATCGCCAACTCGCCGCTGGTCAAGACCGCGATCGCCGGCGAGGACGCCAATTGGGGCCGCGTCGTGATGGCGGTCGGCAAGGCCGGAGAGCCGGCCGATCGCGACAAGCTCTCGATCTCCTTCAACGGCATCCGCGTCGCCAAGAGCGGCGCGCGCGATCCGTCCTACGATGAAGCCCAGGTGTCGGAAGCGATGAAGGCGCCGGAGATCGCGATCAAGGTCTCGCTCGGCCTCGGCAAGGGCCGCGACCGCGTGCTGACCTGCGACCTCACCAAGGAGTATGTCGCGATCAACGGCGATTACCGGTCATAGCGAAACCGGAAATCCTGTATCGGCTGCTATTTGGTGATGTGCGCAGTGATCAGCGCGTGGTTGAACATCGCGTTCAGGGCAGCCGTGATATCGGCGGGCGTGTTGGCCGTATAGAAGAAGCCCGGCGATGCACAGCCCTGGAGGCTGGCCGGAATGAGCGGGATATTCCAGTTTGCATAGTCGTCTTCGTCATTTGCGAACGATGTGTTGACCGGATCGATCGGTTGATAGGGAATATAGAGCACCGAAACGATGATCCCGCGGTCCTTGAGCGGCTTGCACGAGGTGGTCGGATTGATCACGGTGGCATGATTGCTGCCGGACCACCCCCCGTTGGGAACGCCTTTGACTTGCGGATCCTGCGCACCGTCCGTGACCAGGAAGACATAAGGCTGCGTGTTGCTCGATGTGCTGCCGTCGCCGACGCTGCTGATCAGGCTGTTGACGCTGCTGAGCGCGGTGTCGATATGAGTCCCGCCGGAGCCCAGGCTCGCGTTCATGTTGGTATCGAGCAGTGAAGCAAGGTTGGCGGCCGCATAGTTGATCGTCGATGGGTTGGTCGGAGACCCGTTGATGCTGGAGGTCAGCGGATAATACGCGGGGTCCAGATAGCGAATGAACGGATAGATACCGATCCGGAATTGGTTGGTCACCTTCATGCTGTTGTTGGCAGTGATGAAGAGCTGATTCACCGCATTGCCGACCGCGTCCAGGCGGAGCTGGATGCAACTGTCCGTGCCGTCGCTGGCACAGTTCGAAACCGGCGACAGTGCGGAATAGAGCGAGTTCGGCAGGCCTGACACCATGGTCGAACTCAGCTTCTTGCCCATGGGATAGGTCGAGTTGACCGCCGTCGTCGACAGCAGGTTCCTGTAGCCGCTCTGACTGACGCGTGAGATCGCGTAGCCCAGGCAGTAATTGTTGGTCGGGTATCCCTGCGTTCCGCTGTCGGTGCAGGCGCTGTTTTGCGGCGAAAAGTGACAGGCCAGCGTACAGCCCGTCGGATATTGCCGGTAGTTGTCGGGATTGATCGATTGCATCCGGACCGCTTCGGCCGAGGTCGACGGCAGCCCCATGGACCCTGAAACGTCCAGCGTGAGATAGAAATCGAGATAGGGCGGCAGCGACGACGACGCGTTCGAATTGCCCGATACTGTGAGCTTGCGATATCCCAGAATGCCCATGAACGTGACGGGAACGTCGGCACTGAACTGAACGTTGGCGGTCAGTGTGATACCCGACTTCGTCACCGTGCTGGTGCGAGACAGATTGGTCAGGCCAGACGTTTTGCTCGCATTGCCGTCGAAAACGCCGTTCGCGTCATTGACGCCGGCGACGACTGTTCCGTTGCCAGTCATTGCGGAGGCAGCAACAAAGCCGGGAGATTTCTGTGAGACCGCAGCAACGGCGGCGCTGTCGGCCGCTGCCAGCAGCTTTGCCTTCACCCGCGTTGCCATGGAGTAATCGACGGCGCACCCAACCGCCGCGATGAGGGGAATGCAGCCAAGCGCGAAAATCACCGCGATATTGCCGCGCCGGTCGTGAACGAAGCGGCGGATGATGGTGGAAAGCGCAGTGCGCATGGTCGGGCCCGGAGTGGTTAAGCGTTTCCACTCTAGGAACCCTGAATTAAATATGACTTATGGAAGCTTGGAAAGCCGGGTCGCACCGGGTTAACAAACCGTTGCGGACGATCTTCAGCGAGCGAGCGATATCGACGTATGGCCGATCTGAAATTGACATTGGTTGTGGCTTGCGCGCTGATCGACTCCGACAAGCGCGTCCTGATCGCGCAGCGCCCCGAGGGCAAAACCCTGGCCGGCCTCTGGGAGTTTCCCGGCGGCAAGTGTGAACCGGGCGAACGGCCGGAGCAGAGCCTGATCCGCGAACTGCACGAGGAGCTCGGCATCACCGTCGCCGAGCCGTGCCTGGCCCCGCTGACCTTTGCAAGCTACGGCTACGAGACCTTTCACCTCCTGATGCCGCTCTATGTTTGCCGGCGTTGGGAGGGACTGGTGACGCCGCGCGAAGGCCAACACCTCGCCTGGGTCCGCGCCAACAAGCTGCGCGACTATCCGATGCCGCCCGCCGACATTCCGCTGATCCCGCATTTGATCGATTTGTTGATGTGAGGGGTTCTGTGCCCCGGACGCGGCAGCGCGTCCGGGACACACGTCACTCCCTACCCGCCTTCTTCACCGCGTCCGCCAGGCTCGCCTTCGCCGATCCCGGCTTCAGCGGCTGCTGCTGGCTCGCATGCGGGGCCCAGCCGGACAGCCAGATGATGTCGAAAGTCGCACGGATCCGGCCGTCGGCATCGGCGAAGCGCTCGGCATAGATTTCCGCCATCCGCAGCAGCGTCGCGCGCCGCGACGGCGTGCGCCGCCGCTCGATCAGCACATTGGCCGCACCCATGCGGCGGAGATCCTGCATCAGCGCGAACGCATTGCCGTAGCGTACCACGACGCGGTCGACGTCGGTCACCGGCAGCGCAAAGCCCGCCCGCTGCAACAGCGCGCCGATGTCGCGCAGGTCAGCGAACGGCGCCACGCGCGGCGACACGCCGCCCTCGCATTCGGCCTCCGCCGCCGCAAAGGCCTGGCGTAGCTCTGTCAGGCTGTCGCCGCCGATCATCGCGGCCAGCAGCAGGCCATCGGGCTTCAACGCGCGCCGAATTTGCGCGAGCACGCCAGGCAAATCGTTGACGAATTGCAGCGCCAGCGCGGAGACGACGAGATCGAGGCTTTCCGGCGCGAAGGGCAGTTTCTCTACGCCACCCGCATCGAGAGCGATGTGCGCGATGGACGGAAGCCGCGTACGCAGGTCCGCCAGACCTTCGCCGGGCGTCCAGAGATCGGCCGCCGCATGGAAATCCCGCATCACCGCAGCGAGCCGATCGGACATGTCCTCGGCGACCCGGTTGAGCAAGAAGCCTACGGCACCTTGCGCCTGCGCCCGCCGCTGCCGCGCATGCAGCAAGGCACGATCGAATAAAGCCGGCGGGGTTTGGGGTGTCTGCGCCATGCCGCTGGTTACGCCGATCCAAGTCGTTCTGGCAATCGCTCTCGTGTCCCGGACGCGGTGCGGCACGCAGTGAACTCCGCAGACCCAGGACCCAGAATGCGGCACCGTACGATTCGCTGAGATGGGCCCCGATTCCGCAGCGCACCGCCGAAGTGGCGTGCACTGCGTCCGGGCACGAGGACATGGCTTGAGCGCCATCGAGCGGGACGCTAGCCTCCCCCCATGGAAGCCGACGCCGCCCGCACCCGCTCCATCGCTGCCCCGCTGCGGACCGCATGGTCGGCGGGCCGCCACATCCTGTCGCGCGCGGCACGGCTGGCACTCGACATCGCACTGCCGACCCAGTGCGTCTCTTGCCACGAGCCAGTCGATGGCGAGGGCGTCTGTGCGGCGTGCTGGGCGCGGCTGTCGTTCATCGAGCGGCCCTACTGCCCGCGGCTCGGCATTCCCTTCGTCTATGATCCCGGCCCCGACATGCTGTCGATGGAGGCGATCGCGAGCCCGCCGGCCTACCAGCGCGCCCGCGCGGCCGTGCGTTACGACGACGTCGCGCGCACGCTGGTGCATGCGCTGAAATACCAGGACCGCACCGATCTGGCGCCCGCGATGGGTCGCTGGATGGCGCGGGCGGGCGGCGAACTGCTGGATGGCACCGACATGCTGGTGCCGGTGCCCCTGCATTGGCGGCGGGCCTGGCGCCGCCGCTACAACCAGTCCGGGGCGCTGGCGCAGGTCATCGAGCGGCTGAGCGGGGTCAAGGCGAGGACTGAGGTGCTGCGCCGGGTGCGCGCCACCGAACAGCAGATCGGCCTGTCGCGGGCCCAGCGCGCCACCAATGTGCAGGGCGCGTTCCGAGTATCCCCCGAACGTCAGGCTGACATCCAGGGCCGCCGCATTGTCCTGATCGACGACGTTCTGACCTCCGGGGCGACACTGGATGCCTGCGCGCGGGTCCTGCTCCGGGCCAAAGCCGCCCAGGTCGACGTGCTGGTCTTCGCCCGGGTTGTCGAGAGCGGTCCTCGTCCCATATAATTCAATGACTTCATCACATGAAAGCGCCGGACGCCATGACTGCTGCTGTCGAGATCTACACCAGGCCGGGCTGCGGTTATTGTTCCGCGGCGAGGTCCCTGCTGACCCGCAAGAAGGCGAATTTCACCGAATTCGACGTCGCCAAGAACCCCTCCTGGCGGGACGAGATGTACGACCGCGCCGGCGAGGGCTCGACCTTCCCGCAGATCTGGATCGGCGGAACCCATGTCGGCGGCTGCGACGATCTCTACGCGCTCGATCGCGAGGGCAAGCTCGACGGCATGCTCGAAGGTGTGAAGGCCAACTCATGAGCGAGAACCGCACGTTCACCGCCGCGATGGTGCAGATGCGCACCGGCCTGATGCCGGAGCCGAGCCTCGCCCAGGCGACGAAGCTGATCCGGGAGGCGGCCGCCAAAGGTGCCGACTACGTTCAGACGCCCGAGGTCAGCAACATGATGCAGTTGAACCGCAAGGCGCTGTTCGAGCATCTGCAGAGCGAGGAGGACGACACCTCGCTGAAGGCCTACCGCGCGCTCGCGGCTGAATTGAAGATCCATCTCCATGTCGGCTCGCTGGCGCTGCGCTTTTCAGCTGAGAAGGCGGTCAACCGCTCCTTCCTGATCGGGCCTGAGGGCAATGTGCTCGCGAGCTACGACAAAATCCACATGTTCGACATCGAACTGCCGGACGGCGAGAGCTATCGCGAATCCGCCAATTACCAGCCGGGCGAGACCGCGGTGATCTCCGATTTGCCTTGGGGCCGTGTCGGATTGACGATCTGCTATGATGTCCGCTTCCCCGCGCTTTACCGCGCCCTCGCCGAGAGCGGCGCCTACTTCATCACCGTGCCCTCGGCTTTCACCCGCAAGACCGGTGAAGCGCACTGGCACGTGCTGCTGCGTGCGCGTGCGATCGAGACCGGCTGCTTCATCTTCGCCGCGGCGCAGGCCGGCACCCACGAGAACAAGCGCGAGACCTACGGCCATTCGCTGATCATCGATCCCTGGGGCGAGATCCTCGCCGAAGGCGACGTCGAGCCCGGCATCGTCATGGCCGCGATCGACCCGGCCAAGGTCGAGACCGCACGCCGCGCAATCCCCTCGCTCCAGCATGGCCGCCGCTTCGGCGTTTCCGACCCCAAGGCGGGGCCGGACCATCTGCATCTGGTGCGGGGATCGGCATGATCCGCTACGCGCTCCGCTGCGACCGCGACCACGACTTCGAAAGCTGGTTTCAGAGTTCGTCGGCCTACGATTCGCAGGTCAAGCGCAAGCTCGTGACGTGCCCGATCTGCGGATCCGCCAAGGTCGACAAGGCGATCATGGCTCCGCGTATCATCGGCAAGAAAGGCCGCGGCCGTGCAGCGCCGCCGCCTGAGCCCGCGGCCGCTCCCGCGCCGGAGGCTGCGCCGTCGGGACCGACCTCGCTGTTGATGGCGCAGGAGAAAGAGCTGCGCAGCAAGCTGAAGGAGCTGCGCGATCACATCGTGAAGAACGCCGACAATGTCGGCGAGCGCTTTGCCAACGAAGCCCGCGCGATGCATTACGGCGACAAGGAGCACCGTCCGATCTATGGCGAGGCCTCGCCGGAGGAGGCAAAGTCGCTGATCGACGAAGGCATCGAGGTGTCGCCGCTGCCGACCCTGCCGGAAGACAGGAACTAGGCCCCCACCAGCACCGCCACGCCGATGATGATCAGCGCGATGCCCGCAAGCTCGCGCGGGGCGATAGGCTGCTTGAACGAATAATACGCCACCGCTTGCGCGAACAGCACCTCGATCAAAGCGAGCGTGCGAACATTGGCGGCGGCCGTCAGTGCGAACGCAAGGAACCAGAACTGCGAGGCGAAGGCACCCATGAAGCCCGCCAGCATCGACGGCTTCCACAGGCCGAGGATCGCCTGCAGCACCTTTGGCGCACGCCAAAGCAGATAGATCGTCAGCACCAGCGTCTGCACGAACAGGCCGAGCACCAGCGTGAACGAGGCCGAGGTCACGAACGAGACACCGGGAACGTTGATGATGGCGCCGCGAAAGCCGACAGCGGACAACGCGAACGCTGCCGCGGCAACGAGCCCGGTGATGGTCGGCTTCAGCTCCGCAAAACTCTTCTCGCCGCCGGACCTGAGCGCCGTGATGACGACGCCGATCGTCGCGACGACGATCGCCAGCACCTTCAGCCAGGTGAGGTGGTCGCCGAGAAAGACGAAGCCGAAGATCGCGGTCTGGATTGCCTCGGTCTTCAGATACGCCGTCGTCACCACGAAGGAACGGTCGTTCATGGCGAGCAGCATCAGGCCGGTGGCGACAATCTGGCTGAGCGCCCCCAGCAGCAGCCACGGCCAGAATACGGAGGGCGGCGGGCCGAGATGATCGCCGGTGGCGATCAGCACCACGCCCAGAAAAACCAGTGAGAACGGAAAGCCGAACAGGAAGCGGATATTGGTCGCTCCCCAGGTCCCCAACGGCTTCGTCAGCGACCGCTGCATCGCATTGCGCGCGACCTGACCCAGCGCGGCGACGACGGTGAAGGGAATCCAAAGGCTGGCGATGGTGAACATGGGATGGGGCTAATGCAGGGAAGGGACCGCAGCCAACCTGCCGCTAGCGCTCAGGCAGGTCAATCATGCCCACGTCATAGGAGCGATGCTTGGGCCTGCTTACGCGCTCACACCATGCCTTCCGCCACCACCATGTAGTTCACGTCCATATCCGACGAGAGCGACCATTTGTCGGCGAAGGGCGAGTAGACCACGCCGGTCTGCTCGGTGATGACGAGGCGGTTGTCGAGCAGGTATTTGGTCAGCTCGTCCGGGGTGACGAACTTGTTCCATTCGTGGGTGCCGCGCGGCAGCCAGCGCAGGACGTATTCGGCGCCGACGATGGCGAGCGCAAAGCTCTTCCAATTGCGGTTCAGCGTCGAGACCACCATCAGGCCGTTCGGCTTCAGCATCGCGGCACAGCGCTTCAGGAAGACGCCGACATCGACGACGTGCTCGACGACCTCCATCGCCAGCACGATATCGAAGCGCTCACGCGGATCGATCTCCTCCACCGTGGTGCATCGGTAGTCAATCGCAAGATGGCCCTTGTCGGCATGCAGCTTCGCCGCGGCGATGTTGCTTTGGGACGGATCGACGCCGATCACTTGTGCCCCGAGCCGCGACAGCGGCTCGCACAACAGGCCGGCGCCGCAGCCGATGTCGAGCACGCGCAGGCCGCCGAGGCAGTTGAGGCTGCGTACGTTGCGTTCGAATTTGCGGCAGGCGGCATCGCGGATATAGCCAAGCCGCAGCGGGTTGATCCGGTGCAGCGGGGCCATCTTGCCGTTGGGGTCCCACCACTCCGCCGAGAGCTTCGAGAATTTGGCGATCTCGCCGGCATCGACGGTCGAGCCGTGCTGCGGGCTTGCGGTTGCGGAAGTATCTTGCTGCATGCTCATTGTTACGCGCGGTCCTACCGCGTGGTGATTGAACTGCGGAAAGCGAGCGGCGAGGCGATGGTCTTGATCGTCTCGATCCCCTCGCCGACGCCGCGAATCGTCACGTCCCCGTAGTTGAAAATACGTCCTAGGATGGTCTGATCGACGTCGACGCTCTCGACCTTGTCCAGCGCCATCTCGAAGGTACGGCGCTTGATGAAACCGGTCTTGTGCACAACCCTGAGATTGGTGACATCGGTCTCGATGGTCCAGCGATGGAACCAGGCCTTGAATGTCCAATAGAGCGCCGCGAGCGCGACCAGGCCGGAGGCGACGAGGCAGAGCAGGACGAGCCCATCGGCCATCGGCTGCCGGGACGTCACGAAGAGCGCGCCGGCCACGATCCAGGCCACGATGGCCGGGAAATAGAAAATCCAGTGCGCATTGGTCGAATACAGAACCCGTTCGCCGGGCTGTAGAATCTCGTCGATGTAACGCGCCATGACCTCGGTCAACCCATTGCCGCACCCGGTCCCGCAGGAACCCGCTTGCCCCCGGCCCCGCCGCTATGTATACGCGCGGTCGGTGTCCGCAGGCACCTGTCCGGTGCGGGTCACCATACTGATCCCTTTGAAGGAATGCACGCGTCGTCATGAGCCGCCTCGTGATGAAATTCGGCGGCACATCCGTCGCCAACATCGAACGTATCCGCAACGTCGCACGCCATGTGAAGCGTGAGGTCGACGCCGGCCACGAAGTGGCCGTGGTCGTCTCGGCGATGTCCGGGAAAACCAACGAGTTGGTGGCCTGGTGCACCGAGGCCTCGCCGATGCACGACGCGCGCGAATACGACGCCGTCGTCGCTTCCGGCGAACAGGTGACATCCGGCCTGCTCGCCATCGCGCTCCAGGGCATGGGCATTCAGGCCCGCTCCTGGCAGGGCTGGCAGATCCCGATCAAGACCAGCGACGCCCACGCCTCGGCCCGGATCGAGGACATCGACGGCACCGAGATCATCAAGCGCTTCAGGGAGCGCAAGGAGGTCGCGGTCATCGCCGGCTTCCAGGGCATCGAGCCCAAGACGGGCCGCATCACCACGCTCGGCCGCGGCGGCTCCGACACCTCGGCCGTGGCGATCGCCGCCGCCGTCAAGGCCGACCGCTGCGACATCTACACCGACGTCGACGGCGTCTACACCACCGACCCGCGAATCGTGCCGAAGGCCAAGAGGCTCGACAAGATCGCATTCGAAGACATGCTCGAACTGGCCTCCCAGGGGGCAAAAGTGCTCCAGGTCCGCTCGGTGGAACTCGGCATGGTCCACAACATGCCGATCT
This sequence comes from Bradyrhizobium sp. SZCCT0148, assembly GCF_018129985.1. Taxonomy (GTDB): domain Bacteria; phylum Pseudomonadota; class Alphaproteobacteria; order Rhizobiales; family Xanthobacteraceae; genus Bradyrhizobium; species Bradyrhizobium japonicum_H. The sequence continues at coordinate 9,350 of NZ_JAFCKT010000003.1, read as the reverse complement.
TCGTCCGTTCGAGCTTCGACAAGCCGGAGGATATCGACCCGCATGCCAACCAGCCGCCCGGCACGCTGATCTGCAGCGAGGAGGAGATCATGGAAAGCCACGTCGTCACCGGCATCGCCTTTTCGAAGGACGAAGCCCAGATCTCGGTGCGCCAGATCGAGGACAAGCCGGGCGTCGCCGCCTCGATTTTCGGCCCGCTGGCGGATGCCAACATCAACGTCGACATGATCGTGCAGAACGTGTCGGAAGACGGCAAGACCACCGACCTCACCTTCACTGTGCCGGCGGCCGATTTTACCCGCGCCAAGGACACGATTACCGCCGCCAAGGCCAAGATCGGTTATGCAAGGCTGGATACCGCGACCGACGTCGCAAAAATCTCGGTGATCGGCAGCGGCATGCGCAGCCACGCCGGCGTCGCGGCCCAGGCGTTCTCGGCCCTTGCGGGGCGGAATATCAACATCCGGGCCATTACAACCTCCGAGATCAAGTTCTCGGTGTTGATCGACACCGCGTATACCGAGCTTGCGGTGCGCACCCTGCATACGCTCTACGGTCTCGATCAGGCCTGACGCACGGCCATCGCGCGCTTCAGGTTGCTGTTGGGTCTTTCCGGAAAACCGCTTCGCTTTTTTCCGGACCATGCATGGACTAATTTTCTCTTAGCGGTCGCAGCAAACGCTGAGGTCCCCACACATTCGCGTTTGGCAGGCGTTTTGCTTGGCAAAACAAGCCTCAATTCGCTATACGGCGAACAGGGTGGGCTGCCGCAGACTGTGTCCCAGTTCAGGGCGGCGCTGATTCGGCACAAGCGCTGATCTCAAGTAGATTTTGGCTTTGTGCCTGCGCCGGACAAACAAATTGGTTGTTTTTCTGGAATTTAGGCCAGCCGCCGGCTGATACCGCCGGGCCGGGCAGACGGAGGAGATTGACGGGACATGCGGAGCGCGTCGGGAGGTCCCCGCGTCTTGTTGAGACGGCTCCGCGAAACCATGGCGGAGCAGGTCTCGGCCCAGGAGCGGCTGGACAAGATCGTGGTGCTGATCGCCGCCAACATGGTGGCCGAAGTCTGCTCGGTCTATGTGCTGCGCGTCGACAACACGCTCGAGCTCTACGCCACCGAGGGCCTCAACCGCGAGGCCGTCCACCACACCGTGCTGAGCGCCCATGAGGGCCTGGTCGGCCTCGTTGCCAGCGAGGCGACGCCGCTCAACCTGAACGACGCGCAGAGCCACCCGGCCTTCTCGTTCCGCCCGGAGACCGGCGAAGAGATTTACCACTCCTTCCTCGGCGTGCCGATCCTGCGCGCCGGCAACACGCTCGGCGTGCTGGTGGTGCAGAACCGCGCCAAGCGAACCTATGTCGAGGAGGAGCTCGAGGCACTGCAGACCACCGCCATGGTGCTGGCGGAGCTGATCGCCTCCGGCGAACTGTCAGCGCTGGCCCAGCCCGGCCTGGAGCCGGCCGCGCGCCACTCGATGCAGAAGGTCGGTGCGATCCTGTCGGAAGGCATCGCGCTCGGCCATGTCGTGCTGCATGAGCCGCGCGTCGTCATCAAGGACTACATCGCCGAGGACCTGCCCAAGGAAATCAAGCGGCTCGACACCGCGCTGGCCAAGCTCCGCGCCGATCTCGACCGCATGCTGGAGCGCGGCGACGTCGCCGAGGGCGGCGAACATCGCGAGGTGCTGGAAGCCTATCGCATGTTCGCCAACGATCAGGGCTGGTCGCACAAGCTGCATGAGGCGGTCGCCACCGGCCTCACCGCGGAAGCCGCGGTCGAGCGCGTGCAGTCCGACACCCGCGCGCGCATGCTGCGCTCGACCGATCCCTATTTGCGTGACCGGCTGCACGATCTCGAAGATCTCGGCTACCGCCTGATGCGTCAGCTGGTCGGCCAGGACCATGCGCCGTCACGCGAGCAGCTGCCCGACAACGCCATCGTCATCGCCCGCGCGATGGGGCCGGCTGCGCTGCTCGACTACGACCGCAAGCGCCTGCGCGGCATCATCCTGGAGGAAGGCACCGCCAATTCGCACGTCTCGATCGTGGCGCGCGCACTCGGCATTCCCGCGGTCGGCGAAGTGCCCAACGCGCCCGGTATCGCCGATCCCGGCGATGCCGTCATCGTCGACGGCACATCCGGCATGATCTACGTGCGCCCGTCGCAGGAGGTCGAGGCGGCCTTCGCCGAGCGCGTGCGCTTCCGCGCCCGCCGCCAGGCGCAATACCTGGCGCTGCGCGACCGGCCCTGCGTCACCAAGGACGGCCAGAAGGTCGAGCTGATGATCAATGCGGGTCTTGCCATCGACCTGCCGCATATCGAGGACACCGGCAGCGCCGGCATCGGCCTGTTCCGCACCGAGCTGCAGTTCATGGTCGGTCAGAGCCTGCCGCGCACCAGCGACCAGCTGGCACTGTATCGCACCGTGCTGGACGCGGCCGGCACCAAGCCCGTCACCTTCCGCACCCTCGATATCGGCGGCGACAAGGCGCTGCCCTATATGGAAGCCGTGATCGAGGAAAATCCCGCGCTCGGCTGGCGCGCGATCCGGCTTGGGCTCGATCGTCCCGGCCTGTTGCGCGGCCAGATCCGGGCGCTCTTACGTGCCGGCGGCGGCCGCGCGCTGCGCATCATGTTCCCGATGATTTCGGAGGTCGCCGAATTCGATTCGGCCAAGGCGCTGGTCGAGCGCGAACTGACTTATCTGCGCCAGCACGGCCATACGCTGCCGGAGCGCATCGACATCGGCACCATGGTCGAGGTCCCCGCGCTGCTCTATCAGCTCGACGAGCTCCTGAGGAAGGTCGACTTCATCTCGGTCGGCTCCAACGATCTGTTCCAGTTCCTGTTCGCGGTCGACCGCGGCAACGCAAAAGTCTCTGAGCGCTTCGACACCATGTCGGCGCCGATCCTGCGCGCGCTGCGCGACATCGCGCGCAAGTCGCAGGCGGCGAAGAAATCGCTCTCGCTCTGCGGCGAGATGGCGTCCAAGCCAATCGGAGCGCTGGCGCTGATTGCGCTCGGCTACCGTTCGCTGTCGTTGTCGGCAACCGCACTCGGCCCGGTCAAGGCGATGGTCATCGATCTCGATGCCAAGAAAGCCGAAGCCGTGCTCGGCCCGCTGCTGGACGCACCGGCGGGCAGCGTCTCGATCCGGCAGAAACTGACGGAATTTGCCGAGGCCGAAGGCCTGGCGTTGTAGCGGGCCTTTTCGCCGCTCCTTGCCGCCGCTCCCGCCGCCTTCCGCCATTTGAGACTGAACCGATGTCGTCACTCCCCGAAGCCAAACTGGACGTCCTGCTTGCGCATCACGCCTCGCTCGAAGCCGAATCGCTGCGGCAGCTTTCCTCCGAACGCTATGTACAGATCACGCGCGAGCTCGCCGAGATCACCCCGCTGATCGACGCCGTGAAGACATATCGCTCAGCCGTGAAGGAGCTCGCCGACACCGAGGCGCTGATCGCCGATCCCGCGACCGATGCCGAGATGCGCGCCATGGCGGAAGCCGAGCGCGACGAGCTCACGCCGAAAATCGAGGAGCTGGTCCAGAAGATCCGCGTCGCCCTGTTGCCCAAGGACGCCATGGACGACCGCAACGTGGTGCTGGAAATCCGCGCCGGCACCGGCGGCGACGAAGCCTCGCTGTTTGCCGGCGACCTGTTCCGCATGTACGAGCGCTTCGCTGCCTTGCAGGGCTGGAAGGTCGAGGTGATTTCGGCCAGCGAAGGCACCGTCGGCGGCTACAAGGAAATCATCGCGGAGGTGCAGGGCCGCGGTGCATTCTCCAAGCTGAAATTCGAATCCGGCGTGCATCGCGTGCAGCGCGTGCCTGATACCGAGACGCAGGGACGTATTCATACATCTGCCGCGACCGTCGCCGTGATGCCGGAGGTCGAGGAAGTCGACGTCGACATCAAGAACGACGATCTCAGGATCGAAACCATGCGCGCGCAAGGCGCTGGCGGCCAGCACGTCAACAAGACCGAATCGGCGATCCGCATCACCCACATTCCGACCGGCATCGTGGTGATGATGCAGGACTCGCGCTCGCAGCACAAGAATCGCGCCTCCGCCATGAACATCCTGCGCTCGCGCATCTACGACGCCGAGCAGCAGCGCGTCGATGCCGCACGCTCCGCCGAACGCAAGGAGAAGGTTGGCTCCGGCGACCGCTCCGAGCGCATCCGCACCTACAATTTTCCGCAAGGGCGCGTCACCGACCACCGCATCAACCTGACGCTCTACAAGCTGCCGCAGGTGATCGCAGGCGAAGCCCTCGGTGAACTGATCGACGCGCTGACCACCGAGCACCAGGCAGCACAGCTCGCCGCCCAAGGCGCGGCGGCGTGACGCGTGAGCAATCCCTTTACCGGACAATCCATCGAGAACGCGCGACGCGCGCTCGCTGCGCAGCTCAAATCGGCGCAGAGCGACGAAGCCGAGACCGACGCCCGTGTCCTGCTCGGTGCTGCGCTCGGACTCAATCTCACCGGCCTGATTGCGCAAGCGGCCCGGCCGCTCACCGAGGCCGAGGCGTCGCAGCTCGCGCAATTCGCGCAGCGACGGATCGCCGGCGAACCGGTGGCACGGATTCTCGGGACGAAGGAATTCTGGGGCCTGCCGTTTCGCCTGTCGGAGGCGACGCTGGTACCGCGGCCGGACACCGAGACCGTCGTCGAGCTCGCGCTCGAGATCTTTCGGGGGCTGAAGATATCAGGGCGACGCCCACTCATTGCAGATATCGGAGTCGGATCGGGCGCCATCCTGCTCGCATTGCTACACGAGATTCCCGACGCGTTCGGGATCGGCACCGATGTCAGCCTGACGGCGCTCGACACGGCGCGCGACAACGCGGTCACCCTCGGCCTCGCCGGCCGCGCCGGCTTCGTCGCTTGCTCCTATCTGGCGGCGCTGCGCGGCCCGTTTGACGTGATCGTCTCGAACCCGCCCTATATTCCCTCCGCCGAAATCCCGACACTGAGCCTCGAGGTGCGCGAGCACGATCCGCTTCTGGCGCTCGACGGGGGCAACGACGGCTATGACGCCTATCGCGCCCTCATCCCGCAGGCCGCCGAGCGTCTCGCCCCTGGTGGAGCGCTGATCGTCGAGGCCGGACAGGGGCAGGCCCTGACGATTGAAACGCTGATGACGGCCGGCGCGTTAACGGTGGACAGGCCATCCAAGGCCGACCTGGCCGGCATCCCGCGGGCGGTTTCAGCCCGAAAAATGCCTCCATAAAAGCCGGATTGGCCTGCAAAAAGCTCTTGGAATATCCCTTGGGAACGACTACGTTCCGATCAACAGATCGGTGCCGGCCCCGTAGACCTACGGGTGAAAGCCGGGCTCTCGGGCGAGAGCTTTACTGATAAGGTTCCAAGCCGCAGGTCCTGTGAAGCGCGATAGCCAGTGGAGCTGCGCTGCTCTCCGACCGCAAAGTGAACGAAAGCCTGATATTGCGCTTGAAGATTTACGCAACACAGCTGGGCTTGTTTCGACAAGCAAAATGAATGGGTTCGCTGGCGATCAGTGCTGGCGGGTGGGGAACGCGTCCTTGTTGAACGCGACGGTCGACGTACATCGGCAGGGTTCGATCCGCTCTTGCGTGCGGTGCGCGCGAGCGATGTGAACCGCTGGCACCAGATCACTCCTAGCAATCAGTAACGCGTGCAACGTTTAGGGCTGGAATTAAAGGCAGGACATGAGAAACGGTCAGAACAAGCAGCGGATGCGCAACCGCAACAATAACAATAACAACAACAATAATAACCGGCGCAGCCAGAACCCGATGACCCGGGTCTACGAGTCCAACGGACCCGACATCAAGATCCGCGGCACCGCCTCGCACATCGCCGAAAAGTATCTCCAGCTCGCACGCGACGCGCGCTCCTCCGGCGACCCCGTTGCGGCCGAGAACTACTACCAGCACGCCGAGCATTATTTCCGCCTGATCGCTGCGGCCCAGGAACAGTTCCGCCAGAACCAGCAGCCGCGCGGTGACGAGCCGATCAGCAGCAATAGCGACGACGGCGACGACGACGGCGAGAATTTCTCGAATTTCGGCCAGGAGCCGGGCTTCGTCCCGCAGCCGCAACAGCAGCCGCCCTTCGCGCGCGACCGCGACGGCCAGCGCGATCATCACCAGCGTGATCATCAGCCGCGCGAGAACCAGCCTTACCAGCGCGAGAACCAGCAGCCGCGCGAGCACCGCGAGCGGGAGCACCGTCCGCAGCCGCAATATCAGCCCCAGCCTCAACCGCTGCCGCTGAACCAGCCGCAGCCCGTCGTTGCCGACACCGGCAGCGTCGACCGTCTGCCCTCGTTCATCACCGGCCCGCAGCCGCAAGTGAATGGTGGAGCGAATGTCCCGGGCGCCTTCGAAGGCGGTGGTGCCGGTGAGCGCTTTCCGCGGCGTCGCCGCCGCCCGCATGGCCCGCGCCCCGAGCGCGAAGCTGCGCCGGCTGCATCGAGCGACGAAGTGGCCCCCGGCGAGTAGGCTGCAACGCCTTCGCCAGACGTCCTGAACCATTTCCTGAACTGAATCGTCCCGGCCTCGCGCCGGGACGATTTGTTTTCAGCCGCTCGTCGCCGTCGTCGAGGATGGCACCAGCACCGGCTTGGCCAGCGAGGGAATCAACCGCGCCCGCTCGCGCTTGGCGGGGATGGCGCGGTAGACCTGCTTGGTGGCCTCGACGATGTGCACGCCGGCGAAGGGCAGCGACAGCGCCGCACCGGCGCGCTCCCACATCTGCGCGGATTTCAGCACCCAGCCGCCGGCGTAGGGCGGCATGAAAAGCGCCTCGCCCCATGCGGTCGGGGTGAACCAGGTCTGGCGCAAAAGGTCGGTGATCTGCGAGCGCGAATACGGTCGGCCGTGACCGAACGGCGTGCTGTCGGTGCGGGTCCACACCCCGCGCCGGTTCGGAATGACCGCGATCACGCGGCCGGATGGCGACAATACGCGCCACGCCTCGCGCAGCAGCGCGGCCGGATCGTCCGACATCTCCAGAGCGTGGACCACCAGGATGCGGTCGACCGCGGCGTCAGGAAGCGGCAGCGAGAACTCATCGACCAGAGAGGCCAGGGCCGGCCGCCCCGTCGGCCATTTCAGGACACCCTGGGCCGCCGGCATGAAGGCGAGGCAGCGCTCGGCGTCTTCACGGAACAACCCCAGATAGGGCGTGGGATAGCCAAGGCCAAGCACGCGCTGGCCCTCAGCGCTCGGCCAGCGCTCCCTGATGCCGCGATTGATCATTTGCCGCGCCACGATCCCGAGGCGGCGGGAATAGAACTCGCGGAGGTCGACGACGTCGATGGTCATGACGGCAATGTAACATGCACGAGAGCGACGCCGCGCGCGGAATATTGCATTGCCTGCGCAACGTTAACGCCATATTTGTCTGGCGGGGCTGAGCCCGATGGAGATGACATGGCCGCCGAAATTCGTACTTTCAGCTGTTTAAACGACAATTTCGGCTATCTGATCCACGATGTGGAAACCAAGGCGACGGCGTCGATCGACGCGCCCGAGGCTGGCCCCATCCTGGCGGCGCTGGAGCGAGAGGGCTGGCAGCTCACCGACATCCTGATCACCCATCATCACGGCGATCATGTCGGCGGGGTCGCCGAACTCAAGCGGAAATATAATTGCCGCGTCGTCGCGCCGCACGACAAGACCACTGCAATCGCCAACGTCGATCTGCGTGTCGCCAATGCCGACGTGGTCAAGATCGGCAACCTGCTGGCGCGCGTGCTTGAGACGCCCGGCCACACGCTCGACCACGTCTCCTACGTGTTCGACACCGAGAAGACGGTGTTCGCCGCCGATACGCTGTTCTCGATCGGATGCGGCCGCGTGTTCGAGGGCACCTATCCGATGATGTGGGATTCGCTGCTGAAGCTGCGGGCCCTGCCCGACGACTTCAAGCTCTATTGCGGCCACGAATACACGGCCTCCAACGTCAAGTTCGCCCTCACCGTCGACCCCGACAACGCCGCCCTCCAGGCACGTGCCGCCGAGGTGACGAGGTTGCGGGCCGAGAACAAGCCCACCATTCCTTCACTGCTTGGTGACGAGAAGCGAACAAACGTGTTCCTGCGCGCTGATGCGCCCGAGGTCGCCGCCAGGCTACACATGAAGGGCGCGGAGGCCGCCGCCGTGTTCGGCGAATTGCGCGAGCGCAAGAACAAGTCCTGAGGCATAAGTCGCGAAGAACCAATCCTGACGGGGATCGATGCCGACCGCAGCCGAGATCATCGCGCGCCTCGAATTGCGGCCGCATCCTGAAGGCGGCCATTACCGCGAAACGTTCCGCGACCAGGCCACCGACGCCAACGGCCGTTCGCGCTCGACCCTGATCTACTTCCTGCTGGCGCGCGGCGAGCGTTCGCACTGGCATCGCGTCGATGCAGTCGAGACATGGCACTATTACGCCGGCAGCCCCTTGATGCTGCGCATCGCGCATGAAGGGTGTTCACAGCACGAAGTGCGGCTCGGCACCGACCTCGTGGGCGGCGAGCGGCCGCAGGCCATCGTGCCGGCGGACGCCTGGCAGATGGCGGAGACGACCGGCGATTGGACGCTGGTCGGCTGCACCGTGGCACCGGCCTTTGAGTTCGCGAAATTCGAGCTCGCACCGAAGGGCTGGCAGCCGTAAATCGGCGATCTGGAATCGGGTGGGTTGGATCGGTTCTCCGGAATAGGACTGCGCTTCCAATGAAGAGGAGCGCACGATGCACGGAACACTCGGCTCTACCGCCGTCCAGATCGACCCGGCCATTCTGTATTTCGGTACGCCTGTCGTCCTGATCGGTTCAACCAACGACGACGGCTCTTACAATCTCGCGCCGATGTCGTCGGCGTGGTGGGTGGGATGGCGCTGCATGCTCGGGCTCGCGCGCAATTCAAGGACCACCGAGAACATGCTTCGCAGTGGCGAATGTGTGCTCAATCTGCCGTCGGCAGGTCTCGTCGCCGCCGTCGACCGTCTCGCGCGCACAACCGGGTCGAATCCGGTGCCGCCGGGAAAACTCTATCGCGGCTACAGGCATGAGAAAGACAAGTTCGGCCTTTGCGGTCTGACGGCGTTGCCGGGCGAAACGGTCAGCGCGCCACGTGCGGCCGAGTGTCCGGTGCAGATGGAAGCCAAGGTCGCCCATGTGCATGAGATGGCGCAGGACGATGCAGCGTGGCGCGGCAATCTCGCCGCGCTCGAGGTCCGCATCACCCGCGTGCACGCGCATCCCGAGATCATGATGGATGGGGCGAGCAATCGTAAGCGCTGTTTCGGCCCCACCTTCCATTGAAGGCGTCGAGCGAGGAATGATCGATCTCTGATTGGAGATCGGC
>NZ_JAFCKT010000029.1 GCF_018129985.1 Bradyrhizobium sp. SZCCT0148 | reverse complement strand
GCTGCCGAAACCGGCTCGGCCTCGGAGGAAGTGCTGCACTCGGCCAAGACGCTGTCGTCCGAAAGCACCCGCCTGCGTGCCGAGCTCGATCGGTTCATGGGAAATATCAGGGCGGCGTAAGGCTCGCCCGGCGTCAATTCGCTGTCGTCTCTTTGAGCAAGCGCGCCCCGGCGGTGCGCTTGCGTCTTCGTGCGCTGACGAGCACGATTGTGTCGTCTTTTCGACACCGGTCATGCGTCAATTCCTTTTCAGCCGAAACGGGTAACCAGCAGCGCCCTGCGAGGGGGAACCCGGCCTTGCCGCAGACGTTGTCGCAGGTGGCAGGCGGAATGCCGCACCCCCAATGATCGGATCGTCCCCGTTTCGCACCATGTGAACCGGGGTCGTTTCCATTGATCGAACGCAATGGCCCGATGAAATTGCAGCGAAGCCCAGCGCCGAATGATGTTCCAGTCGTGGCGGCAGCCGCGACCGGTGACATCGTAGAGACCGATATTCCCGCGCGGCTCGACTCATTGCCCTGGAGCGGCTTCCACACCCGGGTGGTGCTGGCACTCGGCATCACCTGGATCCTCGACGGGCTTGAGGTGACGCTGGCCGGCGCGCTTTCCGGCGCGCTGAAGCAAAGTCCGACGCTGCACTTCTCGAATTTCGATCTCGGAATTGCCAATTCCGCCTATCTGGCCGGCGCCGTGCTCGGTGCGCTCGGCTTCGGCTGGCTCACCGACCGCATCGGCCGCAAGAAGCTGTTCTTCATCACGCTGGCGCTCTATCTCTCGGCGACGGCTGCGACGGCGCTGTCTTGGAATGTGGCGAGCTACGCGCTGTTTCGCTTCCTCACCGGCGCCGGCATCGGCGGCGAGTACACCGCGATCAACTCGACCATCCAGGAGCTGGTGCCGGCCCGGTATCGCGGCTGGACGGATCTCGTCATCAACGGCAGCTTCTGGATCGGGGCCGCAATGGGCGCGGTCGCGTCCATCGTGCTGCTTGATCCCGCCGTGATCGCGCCCGACTACGGCTGGCGCCTTGCTTATCTGATCGGTGCCGTCATCGGTCTCTTCGTGCTCCTGATGCGAATGTGGATTCCGGAAAGTCCGCGCTGGCTGATGATCCATGGCCGCCCCGAGCAGGCCCACGCGATCGTCGACGAGATCGAACGCTCCGTGATCGGACACGACCAGGATGCGAGCGAGGGACGCTTTGCCAAGATGCGGCTGAAGATGCGCGATCACACGCCGATCCGCGAGGTCGTTCACACGCTGTTCTCGGCCTACCGCCAGCGCGCGCTCGTCGGTCTCGTGCTCATGAGCGCGCAGGCATTCTTCTACAACGCGATCTTCTTCACCTTCGCGCTGGTGCTCACCGACTTCTACGGCATCAAGGCCGATCATGTCGGCTGGTACCTGCTCCCCTTCGCCGCCGGCAATTTCCTTGGGCCCCTGCTGCTCGGCCGGCTGTTCGATACGCTCGGACGCCGCGTCATGATCATGTTCACCTATGGCATGTCGGGCCTGTTGCTGGCGCTTTCGGGCTATCTGTTCTCGATCGGCGTGCTCACGGCGCAGGGGCAGACCATCGCCTGGATGGTGATCTTCTTCTTCGCCTCGCCGGCCGCCAGCGCGGCCTATCTCACCGTCAGCGAGACCTTTCCGCTCGAAGTTCGTGCGCTGGCGATCGCGGTGTTCTACGCGGTCGGCACCGGGATCGGCGGCGTGATTGGGCCGGCGCTGTTCGGTGCGCTGATCGACTCGGGATCGCGTACCAGCGTGTTCGCCGGCTATCTGCTGGGGTCGGCCCTGATGATCGCGGCGGCAATCGTGGCGTGGCGCTATGCCTTCGCCGCTGAGCGTAAATCGCTCGAACAAATCGCCCGGCCGCTCGCCTTTATGGAGTAGACTGATGAAATCGGAACTAGCGGAAATGGCATTGAACCAGCAGCGTACCAAACCCGACGATATGCCCGAAGCAGTGCCGGTGCCGCACGCGCTCGTGCCGCATCTCGACCAAACTGCAATCCTGCTCGATATCGACGGAACGCTGCTCGAACTGATGCCGACGCCGCGCGAGGTCTGGGTGCCCCCGGGCCTGTCGGACACGCTGAACCGGTTGACCGAGCGCACGTCCGGTGCGCTGGCGCTGGTGAGCGGCCGCTCGCTCAACGACATCGATCTGATCTTCGCTCCCGACGTGTTCAGCGCCGTCGGCGGCCACGGCGCCGAGCTGCGGTTGTCCGTGGGGGATGATGCCGAAGACGTGCCCGCGCCTCCGCTGGACAAGGAGCTGAAGCGGCGGCTGGCAGCCATCGCCAAGCTCAGTCCAGGCATCCTGCTCGAGGACAAGGGCTATTCGCTCGCTCTGCATTACCGCCTCGCGCCGCATGCGGAGAAGGCCATTTACGAAGCCGTGGCGGTCATCCGTGCCGACCTGCCGAATGCGCCGATCGAGGTGCTGCCAGGCAAGTTCGTCTGCGAGATCAAGCATTCCGGCTTCACCAAGGCGACCGGCGTCCGTGAACTGATGACGCGCGAGCCTTTCAAGGGACGGCGTCCGATCTTCATCGGCGACGACGTCACCGACGAGACGGTTTTCGCCATCATGCCCGACATGAACGGGCTTGCCTTCTCGGTTGGTCGGCGCGCCATGGGCGTGAACGGACATTTCGACACGCCGAATGACGTGCGCGAGTTTCTGGCCAGATTGCTCGACGACACGCGGCTGGATTGAGGCTCGCCCTGTCCGTGCCACATTGCCGCGTGGGTGATGAACGCGGGCGCGAATTGTGTTGCGCGCTTTCATGGGGACAAGCGCTGCGTCCTGCTGGGAATTTTCAGGTTCCGCTGAGGAAAACTGGTTCCAACGCGGCTGCCCGACTTTGGTTTCATTTGGCGCAAATGATGACAGGAACCATATTGATGAACGGCAGTTAAACGGGTGGAATGAAACAGGAGGGGACGACCTGTGAATTTAGTCGTCGTTTCAAATCGCGTCGCTCGCGGCAAACCTAACGAGCCGATGACGGGCGGCCTCGCCGCGGCCCTGTTGCCGGTGGTGGAACATTCGGGCGCGATCTGGGTGGGTTCCTCGGGCCGCGTGCGTGACGGCCATCAGAAGGAACCGTTCGCCGAGATCGAAGCGCTCGGATCGGGTGCGATTGCGACGTTGGATCTGCCGGCGGCGCATTACGGCGGCTATTACGAAGGCTTTGCCAACTCGGCGCTGTGGCCCGCGCTGCATTCCCGCAGCGATCTGATCCGCGTCTCGCGCGACGATTACGTCAGCTATCGCGAGGTCAACGCCTTTATGGCGCGCGCCTTGATGCGCTTCCGAAAAGACAAGACCGCATTCTGGGTGCAGGACTATCATTTCCTCGCGCTCGGCGCCGAACTGCGCGATCTTGGCGTCGATGACCCTATCGGCTTCTTCCTGCATACGCCGTGGCCGGTGGCCGCGGTGATGCAGGGCGTGCCCAATCATCGCGAGCTGGTCACGGCAATGCTGGCCTATGATCTGCTCGGCTTCCAGACCGCAGAGGATTGCCAGAACTTTCTCGGCTATGTCGCAAGCGAACTCGGCCTGGCCGTCGAGGACGGCGTTGCGATCTCGCCGACCGGCCGCACCCGTTGCGAGGTCTTCCCGATCGGAATCGATGCCGAGAAGTTCTCGCAATACGCGGCGAAATCGGCCTCGCATCCCGACGTGTCGCGGCTGCGCCGCAGCCTCAACGGCGAACGCCTCGCGATCGGTGTCGACCGGCTCGACTATTCGAAGGGCCTCGTCAACCGCATCAGCGCGTTCGACCGGCTCTGGACCGAACAGCCGCAATTTTCGCGCAGCATTTCGCTGCTGCAGATCGCCACCCCGTCGCGCGGCGGCATCGAAGCCTACGGCAATCTGCAGGTCGACGTCGCGCGCCTCGTCTCCGATGTCAACGGCCGCCACGGCGAGGTCGACTGGACGCCGATCCGCTATCTGAACAAGGGCTTCAGTCAAACCGTGCTGGCGGGCCTTTACCGCACAGCGCAGATCGGCGTGGTGACGCCGCTGCATGACGGCATGAACCTCGTCGCCAAGGAATATGTCGCAGCCCAGAATCCGGCCGACCCCGGCGTGCTGGTCTTGTCGAAATTCGCCGGCGCGGCCAACGAGCTCGATGCCGCACTGCTCGTCAATCCGCACGACATCGACGGCATGGCGCGCGCGATTGCGATTGCCGCGGCGATGCCGCTCACCGAGCGTAAAATGCGCTGGGATGCGATGATGAAAAAGCTGCGCAGCCACACCATCCAGCAATGGTCGGCCGATTTCGTCGCTGCGCTGGAAAAGTGCCGGATCGAGAAGGCCGCGGTCGCCCCGCTCGCCACGCAGCCGCCGCAGGCATTGCGCTGGCTCAAGTCCGCGATCTCGGGGGTGCGGTTGATTTAGTTCCTGGGAGCCGCTCGATATGCGTCCCTCCTCCCGCAAGGGATGAAGGAATGACGTCAATAGCAATACGACACCCCCTCCAGAATCGCGCATTGCCGCTTGTTCGGCGCATTGGGATCGTCCATCGGCACCACGCCCTTGCCCTGGCCCACGAACACGCCGGTCCCGATATGCACCGAGCTCTTGTTGTCGACGATCACGCTTTGATGCGGCGTCGAACTCGAGCGCGTGCCGTCCGGCCAGAGGATGGCGTCGCCGGACAGCACCCCGCGCCGCCCGTCGTCGCAGCTCACGTCGACGCCTTGCCGGGTACAGACCTGGGCGGCGGCGGGCGGCGCGAAGAATGCGAAGCCAATGGTCGAAATCAGGCCGAGGGCGGCGATGGTGCTGCGGATGGTCATGGCGTCCCCAGTCTGGTTTGCTGGTCTCACGTGAATCGTCGCGCCAAACTCGTCAACGGTTCAGCCGGCCGGCGGGCCAAGACGTCTGCGACGCCAGATATTCTCCCGTAAATACAATATCTTACGGAAAATTCACCCGATTTCCCTGCGATCCCTTGCAAAATCATCGGCGCCCCTTCAAGAGAGGGCGCTCCGGAGAGATGGCCGAGTGGCTTAAGGCGCACGCTTGGAAAGCGTGTGTGCGGGAAACCGTACCGTGGGTTCGAATCCCACTCTCTCCGCCAGTTCATTTCTTGAACATCCTCTCCGTCCTAGTCGACGCGGCTCATAGCGCTGATTTCCCGGCTTTTTTAGCGCTGAACCGTACTCAGCCAACGGGATGTGACCTCGGCGCTTCTCCGCCACCCTGCTTTTCTCCAAACCTCCGTACTTTGTGAGAGAGTACGGACAACCAAACCCATTGATAATCAAAGCCTTTTGAGCGCGGGAAAAGCCGAGGATTCATTTGGCCATTGCCACCCAAGATCGCCAAAGAAGCAGTCGTCCGTTTAGATATTTTACAAGCCTCTGTGCGCCGATTTTCCAAGGAAATGGCGTGACGTGTAGGAGCGGGCCATGTCAATCTACACGGCCCTACTATACGCAAAGCAAGAAAAGCTCGATCCTTGCCATCGAACAGCCTGAGTTATTCGCCAAGACTGCGCTTGTCGTTGAGGATGAGATAACCGACGGGGCATTCTATGCGTTTTTGTTTTCCAATTTGAGAGACGTGATCGGCGTCCCGTCTGTTAGCTGTGAGTGGCTTCACGGCGGAGGCGAGCGCACCTTGGATGTAGCTCGCAACCGCGTGAGGGACGGACGAATTGTAACAGTTATTGTGGACACTGACGCTCACTCTCCTGCCTGTCCACGCCCCGAAAAACTGCGCAGCTTGGAACTATTGGCCTCTCAAGAACGATGGCCGCTAATCTTTGTACATCCCACGCCCTGTAAAGAAACTGAAAATCTGATTCCGTTAGACGTTGTGGAAATGCTCGAGGGCGCAGCGGATCGCGCGAATGAGCTTCAATTTCTACGCAATATCCAAGATGGCGAGCGCGCTGAGAGGGCCGAACCTCGAACCGCGTACTGGCTCTATTTCGACATTAAGAATGGCGTCGATCACCTTTACGTTGCCGGGCTGCATGCAGCGGCGAAGGAGTGGACAGCAAGCAAGATCAGCTACGCCCGATTGACTTCTGAGGAGTTCGATTTTGGCGGATTTGGCAATCACGTTGTGCCGCAGGTGATGCGGCAGAATGCTTTAAGTGCCAGATTGCGGGACTGCGTGAGACGGAGAGACTGGCTACATGTGTTTGGAGAATTCATCGCTGAAGTGATGTGGCCGTGCGTTTGTGGCGTGAGGCAATTCACCTAGCGAGCTACTGCTCGCAAAAAGACGAAACTCGCCGTTCCAAAATGCAAATCCCTCCTACAAAAGGAGTTGATGCGAGCACGAACTGACTAGTCTTTTAAATGATGATGTTGCTGGTCTGGGACTACCACCCCCGCTGTACTTAACTTGCGCCTGAGATACCGCATCTTGGTTAACGCCCTGGGTTACAAGAAGCTTTCTGAAGTGAGCCGCATGCCCGCCACTCTGTCCTCCGGGCCGTCCCTTCGTTCTCCACTTCACGAACGGAAGTGAGTTCGTTGCGCAGCCCAGTCGGTGGGGAACGGCTTTAGAAGCGCCTTAAGCTCCAGTGTTTTGCTTTGCCTTCCGTCTAGTATGGACTGGACTAGATCCGGCGCAAGCAAGGTTAGACGGAGCACCCGGCAGACGTAAGACTCGTTGACTGCTTCACGTTTTGAGAGTTCTGCTGCGGAAGCATAGCTTCCAGTCTCGATAAGGCGCCGCCATTGGTGCGCTTTCGCGAGCGCAGTAATAAGGCTGTTGCTTGGTCGGGATCGAGTTGCCTCCCAAGCCTCCGCGCCGGCTGGGACTACAATTTGCTTCCTGCCGCCGATTTGTCGGAAATCAACCGGAATGCTAACGACTAGCTCGCGTCCATCGCGGCTGAGCCGCGCGTTCGGTTTGGATTTGGTTGTCACGCCGCCTCCGTAATAGGCCCGCTGCCCTTGAGATCCGCGATCAGCGAGGCGAAGCCGTCCACCCGAAGGTGCACATCAACCTTCGCAGTGTCGACGACCACCTTAGCTGCAACAAGCTGGAGAATGCGGGATTGTTCGGCAGGGAATAACTCGCCCCACACCTGGTCGAAATCGACGAGGGCATCGCGGACCCATCGCTCGGTGGCCCCGGGCATGTGGACACGCATTTGCTTCCAGGTCGCGACAATCAGCTCTGGCGACGCGAGTACGCACCGGACCTGATCGACGACGATCTCCTCGATCTCCCCTGCGGGGACGCGGAAGGCCGCACCGGATGCAGCTGCGCCTTTGATGGTCTGCTGGCTGACGTAATAGCGGTATAGCTTGCCACGACGGCGGGTATGAGTGGGAGACATCGCAACGCCAGCGGGATCGAAAATCAGGCCCTTGAGCAGGGCAGGGGTCTGCGTCCGGTGCTTTGCGGCACGCTTGCGAGGGCTCTCTTGCAGGATGGCGTGCACCTGGTCCCAAAGCTTGCGCTCGATGATCGCATCGTGCTCGCCGGGATATGCGGTACCCTTGTGTACGGCATCTCCAATGTAAGTCCGGTTATTGAGCATCTTGTAAAGCACGCCCTTATCGATGGCCTGGCCATAGCGATTGCGGACGTCCTTCAGCTTGAGCTCTCGGGCGAGGAGGGTGGCTGAGCCCAAGGTCACAAACCTGCGGAAGATCCACCGGACAGTCTCCGCATTCTGGTCATTGATCACCAGCTTCCGATTTTTGACCTCGTAGCCGAATGGGGCCCAACCGCCCATCCACATGCCCTTCTTGCGAGACGCTGCGAACTTGTCGCGAATGCGCTCGCCGGTGACCTCGCGCTCGAACTGGGCAAAGGACAGCAAGATGTTGAGCGTCAGTCGCCCCATAGACGTCGTGGTGTTGAAGGCCTGCGTGACGGAGACAAAGGTAACGGTGCGCCGGTCGAACGCTTCCACAAGCTTGGCAAAGTCCATCAATGACCGCGACAGCCGGTCGATCTTGTAGACCACGACCACGTCAACCTTGCCGGCCTCGATGTCGGCCAGGAGGCGCTTGAGGGCAGGCCGCTCCAGCGTGCCACCAGAGAAACCACCGTCGTCATAGTGGTCGGGAACGAGAAGCCAACCTTCCTGCTTGTGGCTTGCGACATAAGCCTCGCACGCCTCTCGCTGGGCCTCCAGGGAGTTGAACTCCATGTTCAGGCCCTCCTCGCTGGACTTGCGGGTGTAGACCGCGCAGCGCAGCTTGCGCATAACCGGCTTGCTCATACCGATGCCCGCTGGCTTTTCAGGCCAAAGAACACCAAGCCATTCCACCGGGTGCCCGTGATGGCCCTCGCGACCGCAGAAAGCGATTTGTACGGCCTGCCTTGGTACTCGAAGTCGGCGTCGCGGACTGTCACCTGATGCTCGACACCCTTCCACTCCCGAATGAGGCGGGTGCCGCTGACGGGGCGGTCCGAGTTTTTGTGGCGAACGCGCTTGCTGCCCTTGGTCGGCAGGTCGGCCGCCAGGGCTTCCAGGCGCCGGACGGTGTCAGCGGAAAGTCCACCGTACGCCAGCTCCTGGATTCGGTACGCCAGCCGGCTTTCGAGAAAGCGCCGGTTGTAGGGAGGCGGCTCCGAGCCGAACAGCTCGCGCCAGCGCGCCTTCAGCGTACCCACGGGGGCACTCTTAAGGGCCGAAATCTGCGCCAAAACGCCGCCGCTAGCCATCCGCCATTCTCCAGTCCAAAGGCGCGGCATGTCCGCTCTGGTCGGGCGAGATGTCGAGTGAAACATCTCCCGTGTGGTCGGATAATCCGCTTGCCTTTCGGGCCTGGATCCGGCTGAGGCCAAGCGCCAAAATTCCGGCGATTTCGGCAATTCGGTCGTCGGCGGAAAGAATGTGTGGAGATCCTGTGATCATCCGCACTTCTTGAAGCTGATTCGGGAAAGTGTCCGGCGGTCAACCCCACCCATTTTGGGCTAGGTTTACAGAAACCGATTCAACGGCTGCGGACGAACATGTCTAACCATCACTTTGCGCCCGGACCTAACGCAGAGATCGAGCCGAAGGGCCCTCAACATGCGTTTGAAGGAGCAGTTGATCTACTCGCGCCTTTCAAACGCCGGCTGGAGGCGCACGCGCCGGCGGATGCACGGGAGGCGATGATGACGGCGGCTAAGGATCCCCGCCTTTTGGCGTGTGCGGAAGTCCACAATTTGGCAGAGCATCTAAATAGCGCTCTGTATCGGGCTCGTGAGGCCCCAAGGCTCAAGGATGTGGTGGCAGAACTCGGGCGGGCCCGAGATCTTCTTCGCGATGCCAATTTGGCAATTGTTTCACTCGATGGATGGTCCCTCTTCCATCTTCGCGGTTCTTCCGAGGGTTATAGGGATAAGGTTGAGCCCCGTTGGCTGCCTTCCTACGAAGATGGAAGTGCCGGCGAATTCGTTGAACTGTCCTCGCGCATAGCCGATCAGATGGACGAGGTTGTCGGCATGCTGCAGAGGAGATTTGGCGACGGTCAGATCGCTGATCGAGGCGGCGTTCAGAATTACGAAGAGCGCTTTCTTGGCCCCGTGAAGAACAGGTTCATTCGGGAGGCGTTCGATGTTTTCGATGCCTATCATCCTGAAAGGGCGAGCTCGTCAGACGGCTCGCCGTTTTTCTGCTTCGTACACAGGGTCTACGAGTTTGCGACAGGCGAGCATGACGAAGACAAGGTTGCCCTTGGATATAAGCTGCGAGAGCTGATTAGCGCGTTGCACGCTTATAGCCGTGCTAAGGCTGAATATTGGAGAATTGAGCTGATGCTCGACTCCGGCGACCAAAACGACCCAACCAGGGCCGACCTCCAAGACCGCCAGAGAGAAGCGAAGAAGCAGATGGAACTGCACGAAAGAAAGCTTGTCCCAGGCCTCGCTCCAAAAGCCCGACCTCCTCGAAAAGCGGCGAAGTAGGCCGCGGGCGCGAATCATCCGGTTGACGGCCTTCTTCGACCTCGTTTCGAGGTGGAAGGAAGCACAATGGACAGCCGGGGAAGGGAGGGGGTTGGACAACTCCGCAGCACGCGGGCGGCGGCGCTGGGGTATGCCGCAAAGGGTTGGCCCGTCTTCCCTTGTCATCCCCAGACCAAGCAGCCGCTCGTTAAAGCAGACGTGGATCCGGTCAGCGGCAAAGCAATCCCGGGGTCTGGGGGTCTGAAGAAGGCAACCACCGACAAAGCGCAGATCGAAGCTTGGTGGCGGAAATATCCTGCCGCGATGGTCGGGGTGCCGACAGGGACGCTCATTGGCGCCTTCGTGGTCGATATTGACGCGGGCATGGATAGCAAGACAGGCGAGGTTTTCGACGCCCCTCAAATCCTCGGTCGCCTCGAAGCCGCGCTTGGCTGCGCACTGCCGCCGACATGTGTCTGCCGTACTCCGCGGGGCGGTTTGCATCTGTACTTTCGATTGCCGGAGGCCGGCGACGCGATGCCCCGCAATCGGGCCGGCATCCTGAAGCGGATCGATGTAAGAGGGGAAGGCGGATACGTCATTGTTCCTCCTTCACTTCGCTCAGACGGCGCCGGCTATGTTTGGCAGGGCGGCGAGGATGCTGCCGTGGCCTGCGCTCCTGCCGAACTCCTGAATTTCTTGGCGGCAAAAACTCCTCGCGATAGTCAAACCGGCGCCAGAGCATCGTCAAAAGAGGCCTACGGTCTGAAGGCCCTTGCCGATGAAATCCGGATCTTGCGCGCCGCGGCGGACGGCACCCGCAACGAGACGCTGTTTCATAGCTCAATAAAGCTGGCGCAACTTGTAGGCTCTGGGCATCTTGACGAGTTAGTTGCCCGCTCCGCCCTTGTGGCGGCCGCGGGGCAGTGGCCAAACCTCCATAAGTCAAAAACAACCATTGCTTCTGGCTTTGCGCGCGGGTTGGCGGAACCGAGGGCTGTCCCGACGCGCGCAGCCAAAAATCATATTGCTGAGCGGGCTGTTGTCGCGCCGGCAGCACCGAAGATCGCTGGCTCCATTTTCCAGCGCCTCGGCTTGGATGAGGATCACCAAATCCAGCTCGACAGAGAACTGGCTCAGAGTCCCCTGACAGACCTGGGCAATGCCGAACGCTTTGCCCGCCGGATGCAGGATCGGCTGATGGCGGTGCCGACGCGGGGCTGGTTTCAGTGGGACGGCTGCCGATGGACGATGAACGGCGCGGAGGACGCGGCGCGCATCGCGGCTCAGTACGTGGCGAGATCCATCCAGCGCGAGGCGGATGCGCTGTGCGGGAGCGATGAAGATGCAGTCGTTGAAGTTCGATCTCCCGGCGCCAAATGTGAGCGCGAAATCAGGCTGTCCGACAAGCTGAGGGATTGGGGCCGAGAGACAGAAAACGATCGGCATTTGACCGCGTTGCGCAGGCAGGCTGAGCCGATGATGGCGGTCGACCAGGCGCGGCTCGATGCTGATCCGATGAAGATCAACACAAAGAATGGGACTCTCAAGGTCAATAGAAGCTGCGCAGACGAGGATCCGATCAGCTTTTATCCTCATGATCCCGCCGATCTGATCACAAAGGTCATCGATGCCGAATACGAGGCAAGCGCGACGTGTCCGGTGTACGACGCCTTCCTGAAGAAGGTTCAGCCCTCACCGAAAGTGCAGCGCTTCCTCCACCAATGGGCTGGACTTGGCCTGACCGGCGACACGTCAGAACAGAAGCTGCTGTTCTTCTGGGGAAAGGGACGCAATGGCAAGACAACGTTGGTGGAGGCGTGGGCGTCGATTTATGGTGACTATGCGTGCTCGCTTGCGGTTGAAACCTTCATGGACAATGGCCGGGGGCGGAGCGGAGGCCAGGCGACGCCGGATCTCGCGCTCCTCCCCGGGATCAGGTTCGTTCATACTGATGAGCCGGCGCGCAACGCGCGTTTGTCGGAAAGCCACGTAAAGCTTCTGACTGGAGGCGATACCATCCAAGCCCGCGAGCTGAACAAGGGCTTCTTTAGCTTCAAGCCGCAGTTCAAGTTGACGATGTCGGGCAACTACCGGCCTAAGGTGGACGGTGGCGAGGCGTCGCAGGGCACGTGGCGCCGCCTGATCATGGTGCGCTGGGCAATTACGGTTCCCGAGCAGGACGTTGATAGACAGCTATCGGCAAAGCTCAAGGCGGAGGCTTCCGGCATCTTAAATCGATTGCTCGATGGCCTCCGAGACTGGATCGACCACGGCCTGCTCGTCCCCGATGAGATCAAGGAGACGACAGAGGAGTACCGCAGCGACAGCGACGTCCTTGGTCGCTTCCTCCAAGAATGCACCATGCGAGCGGTGGGGCAGCGCTTGTCTAACGCCGAGCTCCACAACCTGTTTGTCGTTTGGAGCCGGAAGAACGGGGAGCGTCCCTGGACAAAGAAGAGCCTGACCAGCGCGATGAAGGAACGCGATTACGAGCAGTCCCGAGGGGAGGAGCGCTATTGGAAGGACATCGTAGCCACCAAAGCGGTGGGTGACTTCGCGGTTAGCGTCTCGGCTGAGGACGAATTAGAGGGTGAGGAAGCTGAAAACGACAGTTGAAAGTGTCGGGAAATGCGAGCGTCCAGAAAGTGTCGGGGCCTAAAAAGCTCGAGAAAAGTGAGGCTTCCCGACAGTTACGACACTTTCGACACTTCTTTGCGCAGAACTCCCTAAGCGCGCGCCCGCGCGCACAGGAAGGACTAGCTCAGGACACCGAAGTGTCGGAAGCGTCGGCAGGTTTGGTGTCAACCGGGTGTCAACCTTGTCAACCGTGTCAACCTAACTTTTGGAGTGCTCCGGCTAGCGAGACCGAGGGGTGCGAATTACCCGCGGTCGTTCGGGAAGCCAGAGGGACCCGTGAAACCAAGAGTCGACCACGCTGAAGCGATCGGCCCGCTGGATGCCAGCACAGTCTGAGGACGAGCATTCAAAGAGGGCAGTGCCTACTAAGCATGAATTGCGTACACCTGAGAAAGCGCGCCGGCCCGGTTCTGCCTCAACACCAGGCCTGAGTTGGGCGCCTTGGCATAGTCCGCTTGTGGCCCCTAGAAGACTTTGCCGCGCCGCCAGCTATACGTCAGGGACTGCGTTGCGTGAGTAAGCGTGCAAGGCTTAAGTGATTTGCGGGTGGTAGCTGACCATCGCCGACCCGTTTGATATCGCATTAGAGAGGGAAGCAAACACATGTTTCGCAAAATTGGCCCTGTTCAACAGCAAATGCCTATTTTGCTGATATCAATCAGCTGGGTTTATCGGCAAAGAGCCGCGCTTTAACCGAAAGTATGACTTCGTTTGATACGCACCGAACTTTCCTTCGGGGACACACGATCGAGAGCGTCGGACATCTAGAAGAGTTCCCGTCGGGGGATAAACGATCCCATAACGTTCGATCTATCTGCTCTTTGTTGCCTCTCCGCTTGTAGACGTCTGTGCCTTGCACTGCATTCGCTCCGTCGAACAACCGTTAAAGCAATCTTTCGAGCGGGAGCTATCCCAGAGGGTTACGCCAAAGTTTTTCCCGCCTACACTATTATCCTTGCAAGTTTGCTGGCAGTTCGCATATTTCGTTGCGCATTTACTCGCCGCTTGGCCCTCTGTCGTGGAGAGCAGGAAAAAGCAAACAATAGCGGTCATTCCAAAAAGTGCATTCATTGATCTACCTCTATATAATCCGGATCAAATATCGCTGGTCGTCTTGGTTGATGTTTGGCCGACCGTCAGTGTAAGGCCGGAGCCGGCACAGGCGGCTTCGAAGTGTTGACTGCACCTTCCTGCTGAAGCGGCAGCTTGATCGGCACGTAAATAAACTCTCCGGAACTGCAGCCTGAGGGACTACACGATTGGACGACAATCGAAGCGGGAGTCCTAGCATCGTGGAAAAACTTTATGGAACCCGATCCGGAAGCTTTGAACGCAACATAGGCTCGTCTTTCCTGCTTCAATCTGATTTCGGTTTTATCGCCAGGCCCCTGGAAGTCGACCACCAGAGTATTCCCCGACTGCAGAGCTGACACACAAATCTTGTTTTGGCAGCCCAATCCAAGGGCTTTCACCTGATTCAGCGGCGTTACCGAAAAAATAAATGCCACAGCAAATCCGGTGATCGCTTGGACGGAGTTCATTTTTCCACCTGCCACGGCAAACTCTTCGGTCTAATTGGTGCCCGTTGTTCATGGAGTTGCAGTCCCTGTCATGCCAGAGCTTTGCGGCACCTTTATCGGCGAAAATACAAAGTGAGCGCCTTTGAAGACTCGCTCGTCCGAATAGACGCGCACATAGATGTTGACCGCTGCTCCTGATGAATTTTGCCAGACCAATTCGCCCCTAGCAGCAGCATACTTCGTTGCCTTAACAGCCCCCACGGGGGGCGACGGAAGGAAAATTAAGAACTTGAAGGCTCCCTCCACAGCATAAGAGATTTTGAGGTTCGTACCAATTTGGCTTGCCGAGACGCAAACGCCTGCTTGGCAACCCAGTTCTCTGGCCAGTGCTCTAAAGCTAATCATTGATGCGACAGCGAACACTAAGACGGCGATTGAAATTGACTTGCGAGAACTCATTTTCCCACCCATGACACAGCAGCGCGTTTGTTGCGCTAGTCGATGCATTGGAATGGATGAGAGAATTGCGCATCCGCGAAACACATCTGCTTTCCAGGAGCAGGGGTCGCGCAGGCTTGGAGTGCGTAGCGTAATGGTTTGCAGGTGTTTGCGTTGACTGTGAAATGAAACTTACCTTGCGGACCTACAACGAGTTTCGTTTCTCCATTCCGCTTGATATACACTCGCGTGACGGTCGGGGAAGTTGCTCGATATGTCACATTTAGCTGTGTCCCGTCATAGCTGCCGCTGACACAAACGCCATTCCGACAATTTTCGGCATATGCCCCGCTAATCATTGTGCCAACCAAAGCTGGCAAGCTCAAAGCGAACAAGATTCCGTTTAGCAATGTACGACGCGATATAACTTGTTTTGAACCATCAGATTCACACGCTCGTGCGTTGGCGGTTTCGCAATCACCGGACATAGATGTCCCTTTCACAGATTACCATGACAGTGAAATTTCCGGGTTCGCTCGTACATCGGAAGCCGCCCGGGTGATCCCAAGAAGGCTGACTGGGTACATTAGTCGATCTGTCGAATTCTTTGTGACAAGTCATTCTGACGGGGTGGAACGGCAATTCATCAATGACCTGTAGACTGCAAGGAACAACGATTCCGTTGATCTTGATCGATGGTGCGCGAGATGCGGATGTTGCCGCCCGCGCTGGTGCAAGAGCGAGACACCCAAGGCATACAAGCTCTCCTACCACAGCGAGTACCATCAACTTTTTAGCAAAGAGCGAATTTGCAGCGAGAGCGATCTTCCGCTTCTTTCTCTCGACGCCCTTACAAGATGCCTCCACTCACCGACTCCACGCCTCGTCGTCTTAAGATACAGGGTGGGAGCACCAGTTGGCGTGAAAAATGCGTGAAAACAATCAATGCATCCTCGGTTCAGGATTGCGTCTCGACGCGACTGAGTTCCCGATCGGACGGGCACCTACCACTTAGGCACAGCGGGGACTATGGGCCTATTTCCGCGCGGTTAGAGATTCAATTTGTATCCGCGCACAACGTGGGTTGTAAGCGCAACGACAAATACACATGCGGCAGAATGAATGGCAGATGTGCTCATGATTTTGGAGTTAAGGCGTCTTGAAGAACTAAACATAGCTCCCGGTATCCCTCCTCTTCCTCCACAAAGCGCTCCTTGTAAAAGTGCCGCGAAAGTTCGAAGAAAGCCTCGGCACTGAACCCCGGGATCATCCCCTTGAGAATACCGGCTGCTTTGGCCGCCTCTCGAGTTCGACGTTGTAGCCCCAGACTACAGGTCAACGCGATCCACTGGGCGGGGGCATCGCTATAAAGACTGATCGCTTGCCTCGCAGCTTTCTCCATTTCATGAAGGTTGCGCTGCTTCCAATACGCCCAAGCTGCATAATGAAACCATCGATGCGAACGCGGATCCCGAGGGGACAGTCGCATTGCCGACTTAAGAAACTCAAGGCTCTTATCAATATCGCCGCTAGCGCAACGATTGACATTGGCAAACAACGCTAGCCCATGCGCGTCAGACGGATCAATCGCGACCGCCCTACCCAATAGTCTGAGCGAGCCGTTCAAATCGCCAGCGCTGTAGAGCGTAGTGTCTGCGCAATTTATAAGCACCGCTGAATTATCAGGTTCAAGGCGAAGTGCTGATCGCGACAAACGGACTGCCTCTTTCCGTTCGAGCCCCGCGCGCGGATGAATTCCCCACAACGAGCGCATTGTGTAAACAGACGCCAGCAACGATCGAGCTGCTGCGTACCTGCTCTCAAGGCGGATGGCTTGCTTGAGTTCTGCGACTGCAGAGTCCAGCCTTTCCGCATTTCTTGTAAAAAGGATATGACCTTGAGCCCGGTGATAATGGGTCCAGGCGTCCAGAGCTTCCGGAGGTTGCCGAAGAGCTTTGATAGCTTCATGCTGCATAATGGTCGGCTGCAGTCGTGCTATAAGTCCCGCGACGATTCTATTTCGTATTTCTGGAAAGCGGCGGACCTTATCGTGCAGAACGTCGCCCCAGACGGACAGTCCGCTGACCCCGTCGATGAGCCGAACATAAACACGGAGGTCGTTAGCTGCGACTTCGATACTACCCTCGACTAAATAAGCCACTCCAAGTTCAACAGAAATCTGTCGTACATCCTTGAGTTCATATTTGTAAACTTGCGCAGACCGACCGGACGTGACGAAAATTGTACGCAGGCTCGCAAGAGCGGTTGTGATTTCTTCTGTGATACCATCTTCGAGTCCATGAAAGGGATTAGCGCTATGCGACACGTCTCGAAACGGAAGAACAGCTAAAGATGGCCTATCGCGAGGCGGGGAAAGAGGACGCGGCGTTGGGCTTGCTGCTTCGTAGTGCTGCTGATTGATCTCATCAATCCAGTTGAGGTCGTCGACTTCATTCAGCCGCTTTGGAGCGTTTTGGCGCGATCGTTCAAAAACTTGAGCGATCGTTTGTTCGAGCAGAGTTGGGACACGACGCTCTGTTTTAAGGAAGCGTTCTGTTAATTCTCGATAAAACTCGATAGCATGTGCCGTTTTACCCTGGGCAGCGTACGCCTTGATAAGTACCACACTTGCGGCCAAGGCTTCTGGATTAATTCGCACAACGAACGCGGCGACCTTCTCCTCTTCTTGAGCCGACAGCTGTTCGTTCTGAGCTAAACAAGCCTCACAAACAGCCAAGCTAGCGCGGGCGATATCGCGTCTGGTCTTCGTGAGCCACTGGTTCAGCCGTTTGCCGCGGAAATCCTCTCCTTCCATGAAAGAACCTGTATATCGTTCGGCCACTTTCACCGCATCAGCCTCGGCGATTGCAGCCAGCAGATGAACGACGTCTACTTCAATATACGGGGGCAAAACGATTTGGGGACCTGCTTGCCAATCAGCTGGCTTGTGCGAGCCAAGATTGCTCCGCAGCCGAGAGAGCTCCTGTCGTAGACTTACGAGCGCCTGCTCGCTAGGCCGATCTTCCCACAGCAAAGCGGCTAACTGTTTCCTTGCGGAAAGCCTATTGGGCCTAACGGCTAGTAGCGCGCAGAGCAGCCGCCCCTTAGCGCTAGGCACCAACACATTCTGCTCGTTTGCCTGAGCAGCGAACTTACCTAGAAGCCTCAGTCTAATTTTCTGACCGGACGACGACCAGACTTTGTGACGAACGGAGCTCAAGAATGCCCTCACCACCCCATTTATGAGAATCGTCGACCAGCATCATCGGTCGCATTGTCGTGTTTTAGCAAGCCTCGCGCTCAAGGACGATATGAGCGTTTTCCGTCTCAAAGAAGCGATATTTCGACGCACGTTCAATCTTAGCCTGCATAACATTGGTCGATGGAGTTGGGCGCTCGTGCGGCTAACGGTCTCGAAGTCTGACCGGCCGTAATTGAAAGTTTCACGCGTTTTTCACACCCACGCTGTGCTCAATTGGCTTAAGTTTATGAAGAGATCACGGTCAGGGAAAGAGCATCGCACCCATGAAACCTGCGTTACTTTTTTCAAGAGCGGTCAAGTTGAAGTACAGCCTCATAATTGTGGCTTGTGTCTCGTTCTCGACTATATCGGGGGCTCAAATTTTTAAATCTCCGGATTCGTATGCGACTGCAGATTTGATCATGAGCCAAGTCAACAGCTACAGAAATTCGCTTGGTCTCCCGAAGCTCTTTGGACACACTAAGCTTAATATGGCGGCCCAGGCCTATGCTGATTATTTGGCGGACACGAACACTCAAGGCCATCAAGCGAACGGCACGACATTCGACGCGCGGATCAGAGCCGCGGGGTACCGGCCATGTGTGCGTGGAGCGGGAATTAATCAGTTGGCAGAAAATCTCTACTATTACACTTCACGCGGTGGACCTATGCCACCCGCTAAGCTCGCAGCGGCCGCGATGCAGGGCTGGAAAGGATCACCCGGCCATGACGCCAATCTGCGGTACCCAACATTTAACGATCACGCAGTCGCGGTAGCGGCGCGCAGGGACGGCGACGTCTACACGTATAAGATCGCGCATGAATTTGGCGATATGTGCCGGCCACCAAACGTTCCCGACGCTAATCAGTTTGGCAAACGGATCCGCTAAGGCCGGGCCTCAGCCTTGCAAGCTCACCAAATGAATCGCTAGGAAGATGAAGTGCAAACAAACTCCGTGCTCCTGAGCGCTCAGTGGATGATCCTAGTACGGCTCGCTTTTGTATTGTCGGGGATTTTGTCGTTCAGTGGGCCTGCAACAGCAGGGGGCGAACGATGCGTCGCCAACGTTTGCGTCAAGGAGACGTTCAGGAGCAATCTGCTTTTCGTGAGCTACCGAGTCACCTCGGGCGACATGACTCACGTAAACATTCTCAGCAGGGCGTTGCGTGACTTTGGCTCCGATAATCAAATCGAAGGTGGAAGGTCAGGCAGATTTGACCTTGCTGTTTTCCTTGGCGAAAAGTACATGATTCAGCTCTGCAACCGTGGAGGTCTATTGCAAAGGTCCAGCTGCGGAGGGTGGAGAATCTTTCACATTCCCAAGCCTCCATCATAGGTTTGCTGGATTTTGCCACGCTGCCCACGTAAACCCCGAAGCATAACGGGGTGGCCGAAATCTTCACAGAGTTCGTCGCGGCATTAGTTAGCTACAATGCGCAGTAGTCAGGAAATCGCGTGGTACTTCACAGAGGCTGCATGCGGGTTCCCTTTTACATCCGTGGCGCAAGCGCAACAGGTCTCCTGGTTCGGCTAGCTCTCCCGAACCGCCGCGGGTGTAGCTATTGCGCTGGACCGCTTAATCAGCACCACCAACATCAGTGCGTTGATTAGGATCGAGAATATCGACATAAGCGCCAGCATGATCCACCAGGATATGCTGTAACCTCTCATCCAGTTATCAAACACCGTAATGAGCAGCATCCCTAAGCCGATCGACGTGCCAATAACATTCAAAAGAAACCAGCGCATCTGAGATATTCCACTGTTGCGCAAATAGAAGTATTCAGGTCAGGGCACGTTCGGAACTCATGGTGAGCCGATTGCGAGGTATCGGCTCACTCATGAACACTATCAGGCATCGGGGTAGCCATTCGCCCTGTTGCAAGCGCGACGATCGCGGTTGTAGGCGATCACACCAGCCGTATGACCGTAGAGCTGCGTAATTACCTGGCCGTGGCTAGTAGCGGCTTTTACGCAAGCAACATAAGGCTTGTTGCTCATCCAATCATATGGTCCTGCGCTTGCAGTAGAGACTGAGCCAACCGTCGAAACGATTGCGGCCGCAGTTGCGATGGCAAAGAGCCCCGTACGAAAGCTTGTCATGTTCGTTGTCCCAGGTCAGATCGCACTATTGCGTAACTGTGGAAGTACAATGGGAGCTTTCCGAACACTCGTATGTGCGGCACGTCACGTTAAAACGCGTCACGGATCACCCTGTCCGTATTCAGGATCGAACAGGTCTGTGCAGCGCCTGGCCGATAATCATTAGGGGAACGGCCAACATGATAAAAAGGATGGACATCATAACGAGCTGGTCCTGGAAATTGGCACTCGCTGGCGTTCTTGAGACCATCAGGTTCGTAATGATGAACCCTAACCCGGCCAAAGAGGATAGTATGCTGCTGGCCTTGGCAATCAGTCCAAGCCGACGCCATTCGATGTCGCGAGCCTCGGTTCTGACAGCCTGAGTGTTCAGCTCCGAACGCAGTGCGAGCAGCTCGGCTTCCATTTCAGTCTGCGTCATCAATTGCTCTCGCTTCCGGTGAGTTCACTGTCTCACCACTGCTAACACAATCGGCAATTACACTGTGGGTCCGTTGGGATAATCATGACGTCGGAACGCTCCGCGCGCAAACACATAGGCGGAGCGGCCTGGAGGGCGGTTAGGATCCTTTAGCGCCGCTCATAACCGGCCCGAATCGCTCCCAGCTTTCACCCTTAAACCGCATCATCTGAAGCTGCTCGATCGGGGCAAAGTCATCTGGGCCAGTCTTGATCCGCGTGCCGGGCAGGTAGATTCCAATTTCAAAATCGAGGTTCGCTGCCTGCTTCATTACGTTCTCGCGGGTCAGTGTATCACCGCACTGACGTAGGACTTGCTCCAGGCCCTTCGCCACACCGTACCCAAAGACCGTCGCTGAGTCATCAAGATCACCCTCGGGGTACCACTTTGTCATGAACGTTCGCCACTCGTTCATCGATGCATCGTTCTTCCACTCAGAGTCCTTCGGATCCTTCAGGTACGCGGTGGACAAGATGCCCTGGCTGGCCTCGTAACCGGCAGGTTCGATCCCGCCGGAATGACTGCTTTTGGCCCGAACGCGAAGTCTGGCAGCGTCCCGGTGGTCGGCGCATAGGGGTAGACTAGACGGAGCCGGCCGGCACTCCGAAGGGGGTGTTAAGGCCCGTTGCAGACGTTTGCGGGTCAAGTTAGCGTACTTCGATGGTAAGCGGTCTGGGGCTTGCACTCGGTGACAGAGAACAGCGACGCGAAGGAGGAATTCTCCGGCCGGACCGAAGAGCCGGCAATGTCATGGCTGCAGAGCCTTAAGAGCCTTGTTGCGAGATATAAGCCCCGGGTCCAGCGCTTGGGGACGTTCATGGCCACCATTGCCGCCCTTGGAGCTGTGCTTGGTGGCCTCACCGGATATTGGTCCGCATACAAAACCGTAACTTACGATCTTCTGGGCATTCAGAAACCTGTTTCTCCGCGCGTAGAGCCGGAGCCGGGCGTTCAGCGAAATTCGATCGCCGTGCTGCCGTTTACCGTCCTGGGAGACCCGACGCATGAATACCTGGGGGCTGCGATATCAAATAGTCTAACGAACGACTTATCGTTTCGCGTGCCTGGGCTCTTCATCGTTGGTGTCGATTCTGCCTTTTCATACGCTAAGAAGTCAGCTGGACCTCAGCAGCTTGGGCGAGAGCTTGGCGTCCAATATCTCCTGCTAGGCGCATTGCAGCGCAGCAGCGGTCGGATAAGAGTCGACGCGCGCCTGGTGGAATCCCAGTCCGCAAAGCAGCTTTGGGCGGAGAAGTTTGAGGGAGCAGACGATGATCTATTCCAGCTTCAAGATTTCATTTCGTCGCGTATAGCGAACTCGTTTGGAGTCGCCCTGCTTCGCAAGAGCACCATCGATGCCGAGCGACGAAGCACTAAGCCTGAGATAACTGACCTGATCCTTCGTGCCCAGGCTGAATTCCTCCTGAACAATCGATCTTTGGTCTCGTTGGCGGCGGCTGAGTCCTTGTATCGTCAGGCCCTGGAACTCGAGCCAAATAATTCGGATGCGCTTATCGGACTTGGAAATCTGCTGGCCGTCCGCCTGAGTTTGTACCGGTTTAGTCTAAAAATGACGCCGGATCAGCTCGCGGCAGCCGTTGCCGAAGCCCGCAACTTTCTGGATCGTGGACTGATCCTCAACCCTCGATCGGCCATCGCTCACAACGGGAAAGGTCGTCTGTACTCGGTTGAGCGAAAGCCAACTGAGTCTTTACGCGAGCACGAAATGGCACGCTCGTTGGATCCGAACTACGCAGTCAATTATCACAACCTTGGAGCGGTCGAGCTATCGCTCGGGGAACCCCAGAAGGCTTTGGAGTATTTGGAGGAGGCGATCCTACGTAGCCCGCGAGACCCCGCAATAGGCGTTATCCAGATGCATATGGCCCGAGCATATGTGCTCTTGGGGCGCTGGGACGATGCGATTGAAGCAGGCACGAGGGCGATGGTGTCGCCGACTGATATCGCCACGGTTCAGTTAAATTTGGCTGCCGCATACGCTGAAAAGGGCCAATTAGACAACGCCAGATCCGCCCTTCAACAAACGAATGAGCTCAGGCCCGGGATCTCCATATCGGCTCTTCGGGCGGCTAACGAGCCTGCCTATATAGAACTTGCGCAAAAGACATTGTTCGAAGGGCTACGCAAAGCTGGTCTGACAGAGGACTAGAAAAAGCCGGAAAGGGACAACCGTCTGTCGACGTCGCCTTTCTCCCCATCTGCTATCGATCGCAGCTACTCGATGGCATTCTTTTTTGGATGATAATTCCCGGAACGCAGGGCGTGATCAAGGCCGCATCCCTCGTCGTCACTTCCGCTTGTGGCGCGGGGTTGAAAGCCCACAGCGCGGCGATGTCCGCTTCCGAGAGATCACCCGACCACGGGCATGCTGGCTGTCCACGGCAGCCTCTGACCCGGAGCAGCTGATTGGGTATGGGCTCGAGTAGAGGGGTACGCTGAAAACTCGGAGTTTGGCCTCGGACGGCCACCTTCACCGATTTGCTGCATCAGCCATATCCACAAGGACCACCTTGCCGCCGGCCTTGGGGGCTAACTTGGGATTTCGGAAAAGGAAAAAACGATCGGCTCCCCGACCGCGGCCCGCAGATTCACACTGGCGGGTCTTGTTACGCAAAGCAGGCAATGATTGCGAGAACCACGTCCGCTCCTAGGTCGCCGGAATACATTGTGAAGAGAAACCCGGCTCCAAGGGCAACTACAATTGCTTTGAGTGTAATCATCTCGAAACTCCCCGTTAATCAGAGGAGCATAGGCCCAGCTCGTTTCAGGACTGTTTCGGGCGCTCTGTGGATGGTTTCGTTCACCAGAGCGTTATCTGTATTGCTACGGAAAACGGGAAGGCCGCAGCAGGAGGTTCATTTCGCTGCGGCCCCCGCCTTCAAAAAACCCGGGTGAAAACTTCTAAGTGAAATATGAGACCAGCCCCGGTGATCAGAAGCCTATTCGGGAAAAAACGGCATGGCGAATCATTTTCGCCGGTTCCGAAAATGAAACTTGAGCTTTATTGAGATGGATTAATGAGGGAGGCCCGCCGGGGGGCTGGCGATCTGGCGGGCCTCACCTCTGAGCAAGGCCGCGTATGTCCCCCACGGCCCCGTCCCAAAAGCAACACTGACAAGATTCTCGCTAATGACAGTCTAAGATCGAGGCAAGATTGGCCTGCGGTGTGCTTAGGTCTGGTGCCGCGCCGATCGTGCGGAACGTCGCGGCGTCGGTCGCAGGAGATGCCTCGTTGCACTCCTGCGACCTTCTCTGCGTGCTCCGGCGCTCTGATCCGCAATTGGACTAGCAGCCGGGAGCTGGGGGGCTGAACCCAAGGAGATCCCACATCGGATCTGATCCGACAATGCGTCAAACTCGCACTCCGTAGCTTTACGCTTCCGGCCTTTGCAGCGGAGCAGAAGGGCTTGAACCCAGTACGTCCTGAAGCTTTAACCGAGGAAAGAAGTAGCTTGGCCGGTAAAAGCTGAAGAGAATCGCATGACCGTCTGGATCTACAATAAAGGCGAAGAGCTGGTGGTGTTTGTTTCCGAAGAAGCCGCGAAGGTTTGGCTCGATGAACACGATCCCGAGGGTGTAGCCTTCGAGTATGAAGTGCTAGACTTGCCGGCGCAACTTGGAGATAGGGGCTAGGTCCTTAGGAACGTGGGCGAGCACTGTTGGGTTAGGAAGTGCGGCGGGTGAAGTTGCGGATCGGCCTGTCGTTAGAAGTCCTCGGCCTCAGTTCATCTCTGGCCTCTTTAAAAGGATGCTGAGCAGGTAGGCCAAGCGCCGCAGAAACGGCATCTGCTCACTGCACTTTTCGCCCGAGGTCTCTCAGGAGTGAGTGGAGAAAATCACTCGCATGGTCGTACCGCGCGCCGCCGCTCGCGATTTCACGGGCCGCGGCTCCACTACACTGCCTACCGCTTCTGGACCAAGTAGGTCTGCTTTTTCGGACCATTTCTGCAGCAGGCGATCAGGAATATATTCCGCAGACCCGAACAACCTCAAAAGGCATTCCTCGGCTCCGGCTTTGTGATCGTGATGAGCTTTCGCCGCGTAGAAAG
>NZ_JAFCKT010000028.1 GCF_018129985.1 Bradyrhizobium sp. SZCCT0148 | reverse complement strand
CTTCACCAGCTGATTGTCCACGGTGTCCAGGCTCTCGCTGGTCTCCGTCAAAAACTCCCGCAACAGATCATCCATGAGCTACGCCTTACTGACCTGACCCTGGACCTCGACGCCCGCGCCACCTTTGGCATGGACGGAAGCCCTACTCTCGATCGTTAGACATCCCCTTTCACAGTCCCGTTAATTTCATCCTCCGTGCTAATACGGATATTGAAGCGAAGTTTGCGATTCGACGGCATGCGGCAGCGCTTTTCGGCAAAACCGGCTCAACGCCGGAACCACGGCGACGCGTGAGGTAAACGGGCCGATAACAGCGGAAGAGGCGCGCTGGAAAGTGCCGCTCGTGAAGGACGATAGGCTCGGCCTGCGAGACATCGAACCGAGCCGCACGCAACCGGAGGCGCAGCCGCACCGCTCGCTTCGCTTTGACGCAGCGACCCGCGCGGTCCGCACACGCGGTAAACGAACGGTTACCCCGTGGCCATAGCGATCCGCGCCGCGCTAACCCAATCGCGCGACCGAGGCGAGGTCGCCGTCGGGACGATGCTCTGCCAGGCAATCATTGATGGCGGCAAGCAGCGCGTGGGGCGTGAACGGCTTGCGCAGACAGCGTGCGGCGCCGAGCTCGAGCGCCATCCGGAGGAAATCGGGTGCAGGCGAATTCAGATTCGCAAAGGCGTAACCGGACATCGCGATCAGCGGAACGACCGGTGCCCGCTCGTGAAAGATCCGGATCGATTCGAACCCGCGCATGTGCGGCATGAAGATGTCGATGATCATCAGATCGAATTGCTGGTGTTCGAGAGCGCGCAATCCGGCTTCACCCCCTTCGGCAATCGTTACCCGGAAATTGTTGCGCTGGAGATAGACCTCGATGGCCAAGCAGACCATCGGGTCGTCGTCGACGACGAGAATATGGCGCAGACTTTCTTTCCCCGTTTGATCTTCCCGTTTCGGCGATTCAATAATTGAACCGTGGGGCACGCCTTCCTCCTTTGCTTTCAATCAAAAAATAACGATCGCGAACCTCGATTTGCGGCGGTGCGGGGAAGATGGACGCGAAATCTGCGGCCACGCGACGCCGGGCTTCATGGCAAATATTGAATGACAGGAATTGCTGGTCCATCGGACGAGACTGCACGGGTCGACCGGCATCTGGTCGCAGCGCGGATGCAATGCTTCCGGCTCATGAAAAGCCCCCTTGCCGTTATTTCCCACGCGAGCCCTGCCGGACCGCTGCGCCGGCTGATCAGCGAATCAGCGCGCCGTTCTTATTTCCGCCGCAAATGCCGCAGGCTGTCTGCCCCCCAACGGGTATATGTACCGCGACACAACCCTTACAATAGATTTTTATCGCCGTGCAACTGAATCACGAAGAGCCTCGCACCCGATCCTGCTTCGACTGCCGGATTGAACCTCGATGATCGCAAGCGGCTGCCGGTCCAACCAGATCCTGCAAATACTCGGCGCGGCAGATCTCGATCTGCGCGTCCGCATCTCGCGCAGTCGAAATGGTCAGCAATTCTGTCTTGAGCGAAGCGGGTGCCGCGTTGAGATACGACTGCTTCCCACATGGCGGATCGGACCCGTGGAAGCCGAGCCGTGACGACGGCCTGGCGCAATCAGCTGTATGCCGACGTGCACGCAGTTCGGTAGGAGGTTTTGGTGGGCGGACAACTTGTCCCAATTGCCAATATATCCCGACTTGAACATGATGGACCCTACGACAGGCACAGAGGGTGACGCGTCGGTCACGATTCGTTGGCGCGGGAATGGAGGCAGCTTTTGGAGACGATGGTGCGCCCGGCCAACGGCTTCCTGTCCGCACTGTCGGCAGACGACTACGAGGCGATCCGTCCATACCTGCGAACAGTGGATCTGCCCCATGATACGGTGCTGGTCGAGACCGGCGAGGTGCTGACGCGCGCCTATTTCCCCCACCGCGGCGTCATCTCGCTTGTGGTGAAACTCGCCAAGGGCGAGCATGTGCATGTCGCCATGATCGGTCGCGACAGCCTGCTCGGGACACTGTCGACGATGGGGGATGCGTGCGCGCTGAACACCGCCATCGTGCTGGTTGCCGGCGTCGCGTCGGTGATGGATCTCGACCGGCTGCGGATCGCCGCCGACCAGAGCGGCACCCTGCGCACGTCGCTGACGCGGCACGGGCTGGCGGTCTTCGCCCAGGTTCAGCAGACCGCGGGCTGCAATGCCGCCCATTCCGTGGAGTCGCGGCTGTCACGCTGCCTGTTGCACACGCATGACCTCTCCGGCGACACCCGGCTTCTGCTGACCCAGGAGGCGATGGCGCAGATGATCGGGGCGCGGCGCAACAGCGTGTCGCTGGTCGCCAACACCCTGCAACAGGCCGATTTCATCCATTACAGCCGCGGGCACATCCAGATCACCAACCTCGACGGCCTGCGCCAGACGGCTTGCGAATGCTACGCCACCGTGAAGGCCCAGTACGACCGGCTGCTCGGCGTGCGCTGACCGCCGTCCGGGCTTGGTAAATCGCCGGCTAACGCCGGCCTGCAAACGCTGTATGTCCCGCTACCGAACTGAAATTCAAATGCCGTAGACACAGGCGGTCCTAGCGCCGGCACGTACGGCGCGACAGGCAATGACCCGTGATCAAGGCAGCAGGCCCATGTTTGAAGTCACCGTCGCGCACGAGGAGCTCGAGGCCGAGCCTGCGCGCGAGCCGCACGCTTACCAAGCGCTGGTGCGCGAGATCGGCGAGGACGGTGCCGGCGAAGTGCGCGAGGTGTTCTGGAAAGAGACCTGCGCGCGCCTGCAATTGTTCCGCACGCTTGCGCTGGCGCAGCACCACGCCAAAATCGCGCGCGAAGCGCATTCGCTGAAAAGCGCCGCCGGAACGTTCGGCTATGTCAGGCTCGCGGCGCTGGCGCTGCGACTGGAGAAGTCCGCGGAGAAGCTCGGCGACGGCGAATTCCGCGATCTCCTGGACCTGATGGATGCCGCCTACGCCGCCGCGCGCGCACTGGAGCCGCAGGCCTAGCACGGCCCGCGTGCATACCCGCCGTACTTCTACGGCTTGGGATTTTCACAGATGGCTAATCATAGGTGGCGATAGTCCCGGAAAACCAGGAGGGTTTTCCATGTTCACCTACGAGACCGCGGACCAGAAAGAGGTTCGCCGCTTCCGCATCGCACAGTTCAACGGCCGGATGGCGACGGTGAAGGCTGGCGAGTCGACGGTGACCGGCTTCGTGCGTTCGGTGCTGGAGCAGGAATCGAGCATGCCGCCCCGCTGGATCATCACGATCATCCCGAACGGGCCGAAGGAAGAGATCAAGCCGCTGCGTCCCGCCTCGCGCGCGCGTCCCTTCGCCGAAGACTATTTCTGAGCGCGAGCGGGGTCTCGAGACGTTCCGGGATGACTTCTCGGGGCGCGCACCGCTTGCCGGCGATGCCGGACACCAGCGTCAATCGATCGAGTGCAGCAGCGCCGCGCGGACCAGATCCGCAGTGTTGCGCGCGCCGAGCTTGCGCATCGCCTCGGCCCGATGGCTCTCGAACGTGCGCGGACTGATCTGCATCCGCAGCGCGCCCTGCTTGTTCGAGTAGCCTTCGCTGATCAGTCTCAGCACCTCGCGCTCGCGCTTGGTCAACCGTTTCTGACCCGACAGACTGAGGAGTTCGGCGCTCGGCACGCGCTGGGGCTGCTGGGCGCGGACCGCCTTCGATTCTGCGTCCTCGGCGCTGGACGGAATCGACAAGCCGCCCTTGTGGGGACCGGCGAGCTGCTTGACCAGTCCGCAGACGCGCTCGGTTTGTGCCAGTGCGTTCTCGACCACCCGCTGCAGATAGGCACGGTCGCCGGACACGGGCGCGAGTTGATCGCTGTGATGCTTGATCTCGCCCATGTAGAGCAGCAGGGCAGTCAGGGGGCCGTTGAGCTCGCGGGCGATGGCAGCGGCCATTTCGTCGGCGGCCTTGGCTCGGGCCGCGCCCAGACGGACGAAATCGAGCTCTTCGGTGGGAGCAGCGCTGCCTTCGTACCATTCCGACGGCCGCGAATCGGCAGCCGTATCATTCTGTGACCCCATGTCACTCGTTTAGCGGAACCGGGGGCGGTCTGTGGTTAACTTTTTGCTCCGTATGACTACGGTGATTTTGTCGGTTTTGCGCTGAAGTCGCGACGTAGGCACAATTTGTGCTTGCGTTGCGTTTCTCCCGACCATGCAGGGGTTGAGTTTTCAGCCAAAAAACTGGCCTGGCGGGCAGATCATCCTTAACCGCCGGCCCTGGCCCCGCCGCCGCCCCCGGGTTTTACGGATAAATTAACAGAGACTTGCTTCTCTTGGGGGAACTTGAGAGCGCGCAAATGCCTCCACGCATTGGACCCGCGACCCCGCGGGACACGCTGCAAAAGATTGCGTGCCATGGACGAAATCGACCGGCTGTCCGAATTCCTGCAGAGGCTGACGCCGCTGTCGCGCAGCTGTCTGCTCAGCGAACTCGAGCGGCTCGAGCTGTGCGGCATCGACATGCCCGGCTCGTCCGAGATTCAGTCGCGACTGCGCGCCGAGTTTCGCAAGGACGGATCGACCCAGGCGCGCGCCACCAGCCCGTCGCGTTATTTCTTCGCGCCGCTCGAAATGTTCCTGATCGACGGCGCGCCCGAGCACCCCAACATGGGGCGGATCTCGCGCAACACGCTGACGCCGATTTGGGAATGGATCTGCCGCGACCTGCTGCCGACCATGGCTCGCGACTACATCAAGGCGATCAACGACCAGGTTGCCGCCAACAATCCGAAGGAAGTGCTGAAGGTCGCCTCGACGTTCCAGACCAAGGTGGTCAAGGTGCTGGAGAACACCTTCGCCTCCGCGGAGAGCACCGAGTTCGCGCGCGCCAAGCTCGCGCAATACACGGCCTCGCGCAGCGCCTTCGACGACGTCAGGAAGATGCAGCAGGTGCTGCGCGCCGGCAATGCGCTGACGGCATTCAACGAAAAGCTGCCTGAGAAGATTGCGAAGTTCGACGACGGCCGGGTTGCCCAGATCACCGCGCAGCTCGACGCCTTCAGGAAGGCGCATGCCGAGGCACTGCCCTTCGCGCTGACGTTGGTGGCGCGGCGCCTGACGACATTCTGGCAATTGACGCGCCTCGCCACCAAGGCGGCCGCGAGCAAGAGCGCCGCCGATATCGCCGCGACGCCCTATGCCTGCGTCGTCCACATGGTGCTCGACCGGCTCGACGACAAGCGCCTCGCGCTTCGGATCGCGCTCCGGAACAACCGGGTGCTGATCGCCCGCGATTTGCTCGCCGAGATCTACGACACCGAATATGCCCTCAGGGTGCGCATCGACGGCATCGAGGGCTCCGAATGGGGAAACCGGCTGCAGCAATTGATGGACGCGATCGCGGCGCTGGTGTCCGCCGAGGTGGCCCGCTTCCCGTCCAATGTCGGCCACATCCTCGGCTCTCGCCGGCTGCGCAGCCACGACACGCTCGGCGGCAAGCTGACCTATCTCGCCTGGAAGGGCCGCGACGCGGTGCAGGACGGCGCGGCGGCGTTTCGCAAACTGATCGGGCAGACCTGAGCTAGCGCATCAGTTTATCGTTCGAGCATGATCTTTGCGGAACACAGCCGCCCGATTTTCCGGATCATGCTCTAATGCGCGCGCGGCAGGCACAGGAAGCGATCGAGAAATCGCCCCGACATCACCACCCTGAACCACCAGAACATCATTCGCCGCATCGTCATCGTCGTAATCCTCGACACAGCCCACCACCGACTGTGACGAGCAATAGCGCAGCTGCAGCAGCCCGCGTGTGATGCGGTTCACACTTTTCGTGAACGCGTTCGACGGCCGCAATCCCGACAAAACAGCGACGGCGATTAATCTTTCGGCGGCGTCCCCGGTGCTTCGAAAAGGCACAGCGCGTCATCGCTGGCACGCTTTCGTCCGCAACCCGCGAGCGCGACGTCACACGACAAAAACCTGCGCAGGCGCCTACAGCCTTCGGGCGTTTTGCCTTTGTCGATGCGCCGTCTTTGCAAAGAGTTTGCCGAAAGCTTAGCTCGAATTGAGGGGTTTAAGGTTACCCAGATAATCCAGTGAAGATGTGAAGCTCTCCTTATTTGAACCCACGCTCGCCGTTTATGAAACCGTCACGGAACGGGAGTGGTGTGACGATGAACGATGGGATGGTTGAACTCGTCGGACGAAGGCCTGTGACCTTCGGACGGCGAAAGGTGACGCCGCGCGCCTGCGTGGCCGACAGCAAGCGGCATCTGCGCGCGTTCCTCATCGAGGTGCTGGAGGATCTCGGCTTCGTCACCAGCGAATGCGCGAGCTCGGACGAACTGCAGACCGTGCTCGCCACCGGATTGCCGGACCTGATCCTGCTCGGCGTCGCCGCCGACGGCATCGAGCCGGGGCGATTCCTGGAGGTGCTGGTGCGCGAGGCGTTCGCCGGCAAGGTTCTCGCCGTCGGCGCACGCGAGTCGATCATCGTCAGGGCGGTGCGGCAGGTCGGCGAGGAATATGGCCTGGCGATGCTGCCGCCGCTGACCACGCCCTTTGCGGCGGAGACGCTGCGCGAGCGCGTCGCGATGCTGCTGCCGGAGGAGCCGGCGCCGAGCCCGGCCGTGCATGTCGGCGAGGCGCTTCATGCCGGCTGGCTCGAGCTCTGGTACCAGCCCAAGATCGACGCGCGCACGCTGGTGCGCAGCGGCGCCGAGGCGCTGGTGCGGATGCGGCATCCGACCTGGGGCGTGGTGCCGCCGGCCTATTTCATTCCCGAGGAGAACGATCCGCATCTGCGCGCGCTCTCCGAATTCGTGATCGAGCGCGCCATGCAGGACTGGCATTACCTGCTGGAGCGGCAGACGCCGGTCGATCTCTCGATCAACCTGCCCGCGTCCTATCTCAGGGAGCCGCAGGCGGTGCGCGATCTCTGCCGGCGCATGCCGACGCATCCGGCCTTCGGCGGGCTGACGGTGGAGATCGACAGCGAGGAGGCGATCCGCGACCTCGACCACCTGACGGAAGTGGCGCGCGAGGTCGGCCTGCACAATATCGGCCTGTCGATCGACAATCTCGGCGCCAACTGGCCGGCGCTGATGGAGCTGGACAGGATTCCGTTCGTCAAGGTGAAGGCCGACCGGCAATTCGTCACTGGCAGCGGCAGCGACCGGCTGAAGCGCACGGTGTGCCGGCACATCGTCGAGCTCGCGCACGGCTTTGGCGCGCGCAGCGTGGCGCAGGGGGTGGAAACCCGCGCCGATCTCGTCGCCGCGAACGAGCTCGGCTTCGACCTCGTGCAGGGCTTCCTGTTCGGCAAGCCGATGCCGCTGAAGAAGTTCGCCAAGGGCGCGCTGACGCGGACGGTGATGGGACAGGCGTGAGGCAAACGCCTCAGGCAAACCGCCGCGCGAAGAACACGCAGGCGACCACGAGTCCGGTCGCGACGATCATGCTCCACGCGACCGGCTCGTGCAGCAGGAGGCCTGCGAGCGCCAGGCCGAAGAACGGCTGGAGCTGCTGCAGCTGGCCGACGCGGGCGATGCCGCCGAGCGCGAGCCCGCGGTACCAGAAGATGAAGCCGACGAACATGCTGAAGATCGAGACGTAAGCGAGCCCGATCCAGGCGGGCATGCTGACGCCGCTCCAGCTCGCAGGCCAGGTGAGGATCGCGAGCGGCACCATCAGCGGCAGCGCGAGCAGCAGCGCCCAGGAGATCACTTGCCAGCCGCCGAGCCGGCGCGACAGCGCGGCGCCTTCGGCATAGCCGAGGCCGCACAGCACGATCGCGGCGACCATCAGGAGATCGCCGGCGAGCGAGGCCTCACCGCCGTTCGACAGGGCGAAGCCCGCCACCGTGACGCTGCCGAGACCCGCGAACAGCCAGAACAGCGGCCGCGGCCGCTCACCGCCGCGCAGCACGGCGAAGATCGCGGTCGACAGCGGCAACAGGCCGATGAAGACGATCGACCGGGCCGAGGTGATGTGCTGCAGCGCCAGCGCCGTCAGCAGCGGAAAGCCGACCACGACGCCGATGGCGACGATGGCAAGCGAGGCAAGATCCCTGGCTTGCGGCCGCGCCTGCCTGAGCAGGCCGAGCACTGCCACCCCGATCAGCGCCGCGATGACCGCGCGGGCCGAGGTCAGGAACAGCGCCGAGAACCCGCCGACCGCAACCCGCGTCGCCGGCAGCGAGCCGCTGAAGATGATGACGCCGAGGAGGCCATTGCCCCAGCCGGCCGGGGAGGAGTGCATGGGGGACTCGCTTGGTGGGGGCGCTAGAGGGGAAGGCGGTTGCGTTCGGGTTACGGTCGCGGGCTTCTGCCATAGGATAGCAAAAAATGCGAAAACAACCCCATGCACAGTAGACGGGGCGTGGAAGATCAGAGGGTTACGGGGGTTGGCGTCGGGCGGCGGTGATGGAGGCTCTTTTTGAGTGCTCCAGTTCGGGAATCTGGGTCACCATTTGCTTCGTCGGGCAAAACAGGGGCATAAAGGCGATATGCAGCAGGGATCCCGCCGAACCTTTAGCGGCCTCAGCTGTTTTTCTCCCTCGCCCGCTTGAATATCTCGCGCGCTAAGTGCTCGTGGGCGACCGACCGGAACTCTTTGTCGGTCATCACGCGCGAAAAGATCTCTTCGTTGCCTTCCATACGGTCGATGAAAAGCTCGTCTAGCATCCGCTCAAGATAAGATGAGAAGTTTGCGAGATTGTTCGCTCTGGCCGCTTCGAGAATTTTTTCATCTCCTTCAGCCGTGGCGCTGATTTGGTCGAAGAATAGCTGATCCGCCTCGGTGAAACTTGTCCCGAAACGCTCGTTGAGTTTTCCGACCAGAGTTGAAAGGGCAACGCCTTCATCGGCAAGGCCCGCGGTGCCAACGTCCGTGGGGCCTTTCAGCGGGTCAGCCTGCCCGTAACCTAGATCAATCGAGCCGTCGGACATCTGCTGGAGCCGGAAGTAGCGAAGTGCGACCTCATCATCCAACGCGAAAGCTTTGCCGTCGCCTGGTGGTGGTAACTTCAAAAGCAAATTGCGAACGAATGAGTACAATTTTTCAAGTTCACTATCCTGATAAGGAATGATCTGCGAGAGGAACGCGTAAAGGTTCCGGTAAGCCGTGAGCTGTCCTCGGAACGTCTCTTGCTCTGCTCCTTCTTTTTTCTTGAAGTTCTGCACCACGGAATCGAGCACAGAATTCATGATCCTGTGTTGAGCAGCGGTGTGGTCGCGCGTGCGCTGATACCATACCGCCGCGAAGGCCTTCACATCCGCAGGCGTGAAGATCGCCCACTCCAGTAGCTTGTGCTGCAATTCTGACAGCCGATGCGGGTCAGCATTTTCGCCGATCGGCGTAGCCTCATAGTAGGGTTTAAATGCCTTATAAATATCGGCTTCCTCATTGGCAAAATCGAGAACAAGGGTCCGTGCCTTGCCAGGAGCAATGCGGTTGAGGCGCGAGAGCGTTTGTACCGCCTGCACGCCCGCAAGACGCTTGACAACATACATCGTCTGTAAAAGCGGCTGATCGAAGCCAGTTTGGTACTTCTCGGCAACCAAAAGCACGCGGTAGTCATCACGCTCGAAAGTCTCGGGCAACTCGCTTTCCGCAAGCCCGCCATTCATCGATACTTCAGTGTAGGACGAGCCCGGATCGTCCGGGTCCTCCACCGCACCGGAAAATGCCACCAGGGAGCGAATACCGGAATAGCCGTGATCCCTGATATAACGATCGAATGCTAGCTTGTACTTGACTGCAGCAAGACGCGAGCCGGCAACGACCATCGCCTTCGCCTTTCCGCCGAGTTCGTGCATGACGTAGAGCCGGAAATGCTCAACGATAACCGACACCACCTGCTCGATATTGACCGGATGGAGTTCCAGATACCGCGTCAAGGCCTTCGCAGCCTTTTTACGCGGCACTTCTGGATCGTCTTCGACCTGCTTGATGAGGCCGAAGAACCGCTTATATCCGTTCGACGTCCAT
Source organism: Bradyrhizobium sp. SZCCT0148 (assembly GCF_018129985.1). Taxonomy (GTDB): domain Bacteria; phylum Pseudomonadota; class Alphaproteobacteria; order Rhizobiales; family Xanthobacteraceae; genus Bradyrhizobium; species Bradyrhizobium japonicum_H. The sequence continues at coordinate 17,029 of NZ_JAFCKT010000028.1, read as the reverse complement.
GACTCACTCGACGCCCAAGATCACTTAACCCGGGAAATCGCGGGGGCTATCAAGCGGCAGCTGTCCAGCAGCACGACGAATGTGCCTGCCGAGCCGACACGCAGGCTTGTCACGATCATGTACTGCCGCGCCGCTGTGCCGCAAGAATGGTCTGCGCATATGGGCCTTAGGGACATCAGCGCGTCTTTGAATGTCTTTCATCGGGTTTGCGCAGGTGCCGTGGCACGGTTTGGAGGCCGCGTTGCAGCCTCGTCTGGCGAATGCCTGGAAATTCATTTCGGCTTCTCGGGTCTGCTCGAACGCTCTGCCGAGCTTGCGGTGCGAGCGGCCATCCTCATCCGAGACACGGTTTGTCAGGACGCGCTGCTGGGCGCCAATGGACTTTCGACAGCAATTGGCGTCTCTACCGGCCCTGCCGTCTTCAATGCACTCGGTCAGGCCGAAAGAAGCAGCGACAGCGCGGTGGGTCTGCCTGTCACATCTGCCCGACGTCTTTGCGATGGTGACGAAGCCGGCGCCGTGGTTATTTGTCGAGCGACCCGCGATCTGCTTGGGGGGCTCTTCCAGTATGATCTCACCGGGCCGGACTCGTACAAGGTGCTCGCGACCACAGACGTGATTTACCGACTGGAGGCCCTGAAAGGGGGCGTCTATCCTGGAATGATCGGCCGTGATCCTGAATTTAGACAGTTGATGGCACAATGGGAGCTGGCCCGCACGGAAGAAGGCCGCTCGGTTTTCATTTCAGGAGATGCGGGCATCGGCAAATCGCGATTGCTGGCTGCCCTCCGCGACGATATCAAGTCGACGAACGTCAATGTACTCCATTTTGCCTGCGCACCCCACTTGGTCGATGTCGCCCTCGCTCCGATCCGGGAGCAGATTGAGCGTCTGGCCGGCACCCAGTCAAAGGACACACCGGAGCAGGTTGAGGTTAAGCTTCAGCGGGTGTTTGTAGGCTGCGCGAAGGATGAGATCGGGCTGCTCGCCGCGGAATTGATGCATGCGCCGCAGAGCGGGCAAGTCTCTGCGTCGCTGATGCCGCAGCAGCGCAAGGAGAAGCTCTTTGACCTTCTTCTCGCATATATCGTCAAGCTCGCCGAAGTATCTCCGCTGCTTGTTGAATTTGAGGACCTTCACTGGAGCGATCCGGCCACACTGGAATTTGTCGCCCTGCTGCACGATCGCCTTTCCATTGCACGTATGTTGATCGTTCTCACGGCGCGTCCGGAATTCCGGCCGACTTGGCCCGATACAGAGCGAGCCACTGAGCTGCGGCTGACAAGGCTTGACCGGAAACATTCCACGAAGCTCGCCCGCGATATCGCCGGCGACCGACCGTCGCCTGCAGAAATCGAGCGGATCGTTGATCGCGCGGAGGGCGTTCCTCTGTTTATTGAGGAACTTGCTAGATACATGGTTGCCGAGAAGGATGGGGGCGGACACGATGGTGGCGACATGCCACTGACCCTCGAAGCGTCTCTGCTTGCGCGTCTGGACAGGCTGCCCGCGTCCAGGCCGATCGCGGAAGTGGCTGCGGTGATCGGGCGCCAATTCTCCCACGAAATTCTTGCGATTGCGTGCTCACAGCCGACTGACTTTGTCATTCAAAGGCTGGATGAGCTGACCAATGCAGGTATCGTGTTTCGCACCGGCATCCCACCGGACGCCACCTATAGGTTTAGACATGCCCTGCTGCGCGATGCGATCTACAACGGCTCCGACAGCGGCACTCGGCGTGCACTTCACCGCCGTATCGTACTGTCAGTGGAGCGCAAGCTCCCTAAGATCGTCGATAGCCAGCCCGGTCTGTTGGCGTTTCACGCGTTTCGTGGTGAGTTGTTCGAAAAGGCAGCCGATTACGCCTTTAGAGCGGGCCGTTATGCCGTCGGTATCGCGGCGATGCGGGAAGCCGTCGGGCAGCTGCGCATTGCGGTAGCCGCGCTAAGCCGTCTGCCCGAAAGTGCCTCGCGCGACGAAACGGAAAGTGAAGTGCTGCTTCTTCTCCTCACCGCCCTCGTATCCGCCGAAGGTTATACAAGCCCCGAAACACAAGCGACGTATGCGCAGGCGGAGACCTTGTGCCAAAAAGCCGGCTCCGTCGCCAAGCTGGCGGCCGTCGAGCACGGGATTTTTCGCCAGCATATGGTCGAGGCGGATTTCTCGAATGCGCTTGAGATTGCTGACGACGCATCGCGTGCCGGGCGACCTGGCTGGGAGCTTGGTCGAGGTGTGGTCACAATGCATCTGGGCGACCTGGATACGGCGTTGAAATTTCTGCAGGACGCGAGCGCAAGGCTCGATGCTGCCGGAAATTGGGAAAACCTGGAGATTATCCAAGTCATTGGAGCGCCCGCATATCTTGCGATGTGCCACGCGCTGCGGGGCGAGACAGAGACCGCTCGGCTTCACCTGAATAACGCTTTGATGTTGTCCGAACGGTCTGATCACCCAACTAGCCGCGCTTTCGCGCTCAGCACCACAGCGCGCGTGACTTGGTTGCTGGGCGATGTCGACAGAAATCGTGAGATTTGTGATGAGCTGGCAACGCTATGCCGCAAACACGGCTTTAGGTACTGGCTGGCAAATGCCGAGTGTTACCTTGGCTGGCACGAATCCCGGGATGGTCGGGGTATGAAAGCCGCGGAGCGAGTTTACCGTGCGCTGGACGAGTACCGTGCAACCAAGGCACGCTGGCTCTACCCCTTTTTCTTAAGTATAGCCGCAGAGGTTGATCACGCGCACGGACGATTCCGCGATGGACTCGGACGAATAGACGCCGCACTACAGCAGTCGGCAGATACCGCAGAGTGTTGGTACGATGCCCGTCTCCTGCGTTTGAAGGCCACACTCCTTTCCGAATCGAAAGAGGCTGCTGGTGCCGAGCAATGCAGGGTCCAGGCGCGCCAACTCATTGAACGCCAAGGGTCCCGTCTTTTTGCATTTTGAGCTTTCTGCAGCCAGCGTAGCCGGTTACGGCGCAGGCCCGACTCAGGAAACAGCCTCATCGGCACCAAAACGGCGACCACTGCTAAGTCACGAGTGCTCCCGATGACGCCGCCCCTCGCCTCATTTTTCGTTGTGGGTGGGAGCAAGCTGGCATTTCCCCAGCCGTCGCTTGTGGCCACGGCTTCAACCAGTCGACGTCTGCTTTGGGGCCACAAACGAACGGGCCGCTCAGGGTCATCCTCAGCAACTTAATCAATGCAGCACTTGTTCAATCGCCTGCCGCAGGTCTTCGATACGGAATGGTTTTCGCAACAGGACGGCTTGTTGTCCGACGGCGGTTTCAATCGCGTTAGTGTCGGAAAATCCACTAGCAAACACGATCTCTGTTCCAGGCCGCTGCGCCCGGATCTCTCGCGCGACCTGGGCGCCATTGATATCCGGCATCGCGAAATCGACGATCGCCACGTCAGGGCGGAAATCGTTGAGTACCCTCAGCGCTTCCCGACCGTTTTCGGCTTCGTGTGCTGCATAGCCGAGCGCCTGAAGCGTCTCAATCAGAAATCGCCTTACGCTGATGTCGTCGTCCACCACCAAGACGCGTGCCGGCGTAATCTCATCGACCGTATAAGTCTTCGCGGCCAAGTTTTCGAACTGCTCGGAAGTAGCCCTTAAAAAAATGCTCACTTTGGTGCCGCGACCCACTTCGCTGTCAATCCGGACAGTCCCGCCTGCTTGGCGGGCCATGCCGTACACCTGGCTCAAACCCAGCCCTGTTCCCTGTCCAACGCCTTTGGTTGTGAAGAAAGGGTCAAAAGCACGCTCGATGACCTCGGGTGTCATCCCTGTCCCCGTGTCTTCCACGCTCAGTTCAATGTAGTCACCCGCAGAAAGGTCCGCGGCGTGCTTTATGATTCGCCTCCCCGTCGATATCATTAGGTGCCCACCCGCCGGCATTGCGTCGCGAGCGTTGATAGTGAGATTGAGCACTGCCATTTCAATTTGAGTGGCATCTCCCAAGGCCGCGCTCAATTCGGAGCTGAGAACGGTGTTAACGCGAATGTCGGGCCCGATGGTGCGACCTAGAAGGTCTTTCATCCGCTCGACAAGGTTGTTTATTTCGACAGGCTTCAGTTCGAGTTTCTGTGCGCGGGAAAACGCGAGGAGCTGAGCCGTTAGCTTGGCGCCGCGATCAGCGGCCTCGAGTGAAGACTCTGCCCATTGTCGCACCCGGTCCGGATCAGTGGGCTTGCGTCGGATCAGGTCGAGTCCACCCGCGACAGCCTGCAACACGTTGTTGAAATCATGCGCAATACCACCTGTAAGCTGGCCGACGGCTTCCATCTTTTGCGCCTGTCTCAGGGCCTGTTGAGCTTCCTCCAGACGTATTGACGCAGCTTTCTCTGCTGTGATGTCGCGACCGACAGCGTGGATGAAGCGCTCGTCAGGGACTGCCGTCCATGAAATCCAACGATAGCCGCCGTCCTTCTGGCAATAGCGGTTTTCGAAGCGCATGGTCGTGATGCCCTGCTCTAGTTTGCGGGTTTCCGCGAGCGTCGCCTCTCTATCATCGGGGTGAACTAGATCCAGAAAATTACGAGAAAGAAGTTCGATCTCGTCCCAGCCGAACAGCGCGGTCCACGCGGGGTTTACCGAAACGATACGCGCATCAAAGTCTGCAACAAGCATCACGTCGGTAGATAATCGCCACATGCGATCCCGATCCTCCGTCCGGGCGGCGACTTGTGCTTCGAGATGCTCATTGAGGCCGCGTAGGGCACGCTCCGCCCGCTTCTGTTCGCTCACTTCAATCACGACGGTGAAAACGCCGACGATCGTCCCATCCGCCTCACGTAGCGGGCTGTGATAGTGAGTAAACCAAGTCTCCTCAGGATAACCATTTCGGTGTAGAACCATATACTGGTCGTCACGGCGGACCGAACGCCCGTTCAAGAGGACCTCGTCGAAAATCGGCGTCATGATGTCACGCCAGATTTCAGGCCACACTTCGGCTCCGAGCCTACCCAATCCCCACGGATGCTTTTCAGCGCCCATAACCGGCCGGTAGGCATCATTGTATAACTGAATCAATCGATCGGAGCGGCTACCGATCCACACGATAATTGGGGTGGACGAACCTAAACACAGCGCGACGGTAGACTTAATCGCTTCTGGCCAGACTTCCGGCGGCCCCGCAGGCGACTGGCTCCAATCTTTGCCCCGCATGAGGGCACCCAGCTCGCCGCCGCCTGCCAAAAACGGCGCCGTGTTAAGCATGTGTGTCAATCCCCCTCCAGAACCATCGGACAAAACGCCGATCGTGCGGACAAGTTCCGCTTTTAGATCTTCTCAGGGATACATGATCCGACCCAACCTGAAAGGTAGGTGCCTGTCCCCAGTGCCCCCGCAGCGGCTTCTCCCGTCCGCTGAACACCCGCTTTGGCTCACTATCGGCCTTAGACCGAAGTTAGGGCCAAGTCCGCGTGATGCATGAAGCCGATAATTAGCAAGATTGTACAACAAAGTCGCGGCTCTACACTTGAGCGACACGCCGGTGTCCTCGCGATCAACAGTCTGTGCTCTATATGATGACGGCGCTGATCGGGCGCCTCCTCGCCTGGTGCACCTCAATAGCGGCTTGCATCGCGGCGACGAAGGCTCCCGCGCCGACCTTGACTGGAGGAAGCGCAACTTGGAATCCCCGAAGGCCCATGCCAAGAGCGCTTCAAGAATGTGGCGTTGGCTTTCGCACAGGCGCGCCGCTGGCCAAATGTCATGAGAAATGCCGTCGATCCCGGCTGGGGCGAAGATGAGCGAGCCCCGCGCGCCGGTCGACATCGAGACCGGACAGCGAATCCAGGCCTGGCTTGCCGCAAGCTATGACTCCACGGCCAGGGTCAGCGGTCGCTACTGGCATCGCCTGCAGCAGGAGCAGCCGGCGCGCAAAGCCGCCGACCGTTATTCCACGACCTCTTCGCCGCGAAGCTCGGCGAGCTGACCGGCGTCACGCTTCCTGAGCATTAGAGATATGAGCTGGCTTCACCTGCGTCCAAGCGGAGGTGCTGTCGCCACTAATCGTTATGCACTGCTGGTACGATAACTTCCGCGGGCAGCGACTTCGACCCTCATCAACTGGCTGAGGCGGCGATGAAGGAGGCCGTCAACACCAGTGTTTTCGAACGACAGCGCCGTGTCCGGGTGGCGCAGGCTTAGCTCGAATTCGCTCGGCCGCGTTATGGTCCGCACTCCGGGGCCGGCCGGCTCGGCGCGCACTCATAACTGCGCAGAAGTCCGAGCTTGGAGGCTAAGCGGAATTGTCCCGCTCGATCAGAGCATTGCCGTATAACTTACACGTCTTCAGGTCTCCGCGGGGCCTCGCAAACTTGGCCACCCAAATCCATCAGAGGCCGCAAACTGACCCGACCTACTCCCACATTTGCTTTCGACAATTGTCGCACCGAAATATCCTGACCAATCTATCGTTCTGAACGTCAAGAATGGGCGAAAGGGGCCGCACTGGCGCGGCGCATGAAGGGCAGCGCGCCCCGTTGTTCGGAAACTCTGGCTGGGGCATCTGTTGATTGTCCTCGGCCATTTTTTCCGATCGTGTCAGTCGTTCACGACGCCATTCGAAGAATACTTCGAGGAGAGCTTCGATATTCAAGGCGCACCCACTTCGGCAACCACGCTAGTCGGCGATCGCGAGCAGCACCTCGTTGCGGCGCAGGATCGGCAGCGTCCAGGGCGGATTGTAGAAAGCGAGCAGCGGCTCGCCAGTGACCGTGATGCCCTTCGACGCAGCGTAATCGCGCAGCTCGCTGGTCTTCGCCCCGATCAAATCCGCAGTTGCGGTGCCCCGGAAAGTGATGACGATTAACCGGCGCGCGGGAACCGGCGCCAGCCGAACTCCGCTATCGCCGGGCGCAGGCAATGTCGCAAGGGAGTATTGCGCCGGCATGACGAAGCTGACCATCCATCGCTGCGCGCCGACAGCCTGCTGCGCGACCGGCGCCGTCATCGCGATCTTGGCGCCCGATGAGTTGCGGCCGAATATGTAGGCGGCAATTCGCCGGAACCCCTCCTCGATCGCCGGCCTGCGCTCACCCGTGGTTTCAACCTCGGCGATGACCATGGGGGCATAGGTCCGGACCTCGATCGGGCCAGACGCGTCGACGACCTCGTATTTCGGCTGTTCGACACGGCTCATCAGGGGACCGGCGGCGATGGCCGCGACAGAGCCGAGCACCACGACGCCTAGCGCGATCCAGAGCATGCTTGGGCTGCGACCAAACGGAACGGACGATCGAACGAGCAAAGACGGCACATTCTGCGGCTCGAAGCTCACGGGTTGCATATCTGGCACCAGGTTGGATCTGCATACAAGGCCGCCGCGCGCTCGCGGCGCAGCACTTTGGTAACGCAGGCCGAGCAGCCGTGGATCTCCGCGCGGATCTGCCGGGTCGGGGCGCCGCACTCCCCGCAGGGCAGACCGCGCGCGACGTCGACGAGGCCGAAGCCGGGTGTGCCGCAGGACGGGCAGCAGCGCGCTGTGCGAACGGCGAGCGCCCGGGCGAGGCGCCCGATCGAATTCATGCGGGTCGGATTGAGATGGGCGCGCATATCGGTCTCGATCGCCGCCCTGCCGACACGCGCGAAGACGCATCGCAGGGCCGCATCGACCTGCTCGCGGTCACGCAGCCCCTTGGCCGGCATCTGGCCGTCACGCGGCTCGGCCCGGACCACTACGGCGTGATCGGGGAAGCCGACCCGCGCGAGGAACGCGTCGATCGGGTCGTCCGGTGCGATCGTGACATGATCGTAATTGGTCCGGGTGCGCCGGAAGACGACGATCTCGTGCCCGGTGGCGGAATCGCGCAACAGTAACAGCTCCCGCCCGGACGCGACGAACGGCAGGTCGGGATCGGGGCCGAATGCGCCCTCGCTGCCGATCCCGACCGGCGCGCCGGTCCGAGAGATCGCAAGCAGGGCCTTGGCCCGCGCGGCATCTAGCATGGTGCCGCTACGCGCGATCTCGCCGGTGAACGTCCCCAGTGCATCGGTATCGACGCCGGGCGCCGTCGAGATGGTCATCCCGAACCAGCGGCACAGCACCGGCGCGATCGCGCGCTCCTTGCCGTGCATGGTCGCGATCGCCGCCCAGCGGCCGCGGTATGGATGCCCGAACATCTTCGCACGCAACCCATCTCTCATGTGGCCGCCCAGACCCCGGGACCAACGCAGCGGCGGATCGTCGATCCTGCATCGTCGAGCGAATACAGAAGCACCCAGCCATTGCTGACGAGGTCGCGGACAGCGGCGTGACGACGCATGACCTCGTCCATGGCGCATTCCGGCGCGGCAATGAAGACGTTGAGACGAAGAGGCTCGTGGACGAAGCGCGTGCCATCGTGCACCGACTGCCATGGCAGCCCGACCCTGAGATCGCCCGCATTGCCTTCGAGCACGCCGAGCTGGCCCACGATGTTGTGCAGAACCTTGTTGCCGCTGCCGAACGCGGCGTTGTTCACGGTCGAGGCGTAATATTGCAGATTGATCCAGCTGGCGACCACCATCGGCGCCGTCATGATCAGCTCGAGCACGCGATAGCCTTGATCTTGCTCGTGCGCGTAGGAATGCAGGAAGGTCCGGCCCGACATGTCGAGCCCGCGGGTGAAGCTGCGCGGTGCGGCGATGAACGCCGCGTTGCCGGCGAGGCCCCATTCGGGACGCACCTGCGACCAGTCCTGGCTGCGGGCGGTGACGGCGGCATCGACGCGGGCGACGTCCTTGATACCGAGCAAAGCGCTGCGCTCAAGCCTTGCCAGATGCGCGGCCTGGGTCAGCCGCGCCTTCAGTCTCGCGAGGTCGTCCGCGAGCGTTTCGGGAACCTCTGCCTCGCCGAACAGCTTCAGGTCGTCCGTGGTCGTGTCGTGCAGGCCCGCGATGAAGTGGCAATCGGACGGAATCTCGATACCGCGGCTGCGCAGCCCCGCGCGCACCCGCTCGTCGTTGAGGATGGCGACCGCGACGCGCGCGTTGGCCTCGCCGGTGTGGCCGCCGCAGGCGCCGCAGTCGAGACCGGTGGCGTGAGGATTGTTGACCGTGCTGCTGCCGTGGCCGGCGAGGAGCACGAGCCGGGCGAACGGACCGGTCAGCGACATCGCTTTCAGCACCGCTTCGGCCATGTCGATGGCTTGCGTCTCCGTGAAGCCCGTGGAACGGCCATCCAGAACACGCGGTGCGAGCCGCGGGCCCACCCTGGCGGCGATGTCTGGGTCGAGGCCATCGACGACGGGCGACGGGACAGGTCGGGTGACGCCGGCACTGTCGGTCGCGATCTTGACGGCAAAGCCCAGGCCTGCGGTCTCGACGAACGAGAAGGACGAGACCGCCGACACCTTGAATGACTTCCAGGCTTTGGCAACGCGGCGTCTCAGCAGCCGCAGGCCCAGCACCTCCGCCTCCTCGACCTCGCTTGCCCCCTTGACGGCCTCGCAGACGATGAAGGCAGGCTTAAGCAGGACCGGACATTGCGCGCCGCCCCGCGCATGCCCGATCGGGACATACTCGATCGGGAACCCGAAGAAACCCGCAAAGCCGATGGTCTCCGTCTCGGCATAGACCGTCTCGAGCGCCCGCCGGAAAATCTCCGAGCGCACGTCGATGCAGAACGCCGCCTGCACTGCGAGCCGCGCCTTCGGACCGCCGACTGCCGTGCGCTCGCCACGGCCGCCCAGTTGGGCGACCAGCTTGCGGCGGAAGACGATCTCGTAGGCTTCCTGCAGGATGATGTCGACGGCCAGGTCTGGCGTCTCATCGAGCCGATGATCGGCGGGCAGCCTGGCCGCCTCTTCCATCGCGAGCGCCCAAGCCGTCTTGAACGCGGTATCGGTCCGTGCCTCGAACAGCGCGAAGCCCCATGCCAGCCGTATCGCCAGCAATTCCAGCAGCGTGTCGTCGCGCCCACCGTCGAGCTCTGCGCTCCATCCGACATAACGCGCGTAAGCGGACCAGTTGAGATCGAACAGCGCCCGGACCAGATAGTCTTCGATCGCGCGTTCGGGAATACCGAGCCGCTCGACAATGACCCCGATCGCACGCACCGGATCGGACGGCAGCGCCGCGACGGACTTCCGGAAGCCGGCAATGCCCATGACCTCCGGATTTCGGTCATGCGCCGCGAGCGCGCGCCAGGCGGCGTACGGCTTGAGCTTCCTCGCCGGATTCGGCCAGTTCGCCTGCCCCTCGTCAAAATAACTCGCACAGAACGCCGATATCTCGTCGATCATGAACGCGACCAGCGAGACGTAACGATCGCCGGCGGCGAGCCGGTCCAGCACTTCGGCTACGGTCGCCACGACAGCCGGCGGCGCTACCGAACCGGCGGCGGACTGGAGCATCTGCTTCAGCCGGTCCAGATCGAGGCCCGTTTCAGGGTAGGTTTCCAGTGCCTCGCGCAGCGCCGCATCGTCGATGCGTCCCTCGTCGAACGCCTCCCGGTAGAAGGAACGCGGCATCAGGATCCGCGTCCGCACCACGCGCTCGAAGGTCGCGGCGGTGGCCGCAAAGCTCTGGCCGCTGAACCCGAGGAAGGGATTGACGGCCACAAAATGCTTGAGCGGCCAGAGCGGCGCGACGCGCCGGCATGCGGCCATGATGCGGGTCTCGAGCCGCACATCGTGGTCTGCAAAAACGGCATCTGTCCCTTGTATCGGCACGGCGAGGGCGGTCTGGGTCATGATGGTCCCGGATTCAAGGGGCGGACGTGACGCGGGTCGAGGCGCGTGGCCACAGTTTCAGAACGAGGCGGTTCGCGAGCGTGTTGAGATAGAGCCCATTGCGCAGGTGGACGTAGGCAGCGACCCAGAACGGCGCTTCGGCGCGGCGCATCATCTGGTTCTGGAACAGGGTCACTGCCGCGAAGCAGACCACGACCAGGCCCGCAATCAGCATCGGCGCGATGCCGTCCACCGGACGAGCGACAGGAACGCTGCCGGCGACGAGCCAGGTCGTAACGGCTTGCAGCGCGAAGTAGGCAAGAGCGACACCGACGGCGGTCGCGGCTCCGCGCATGACGACGAACGCATTCGGCCGCTGGTCGACCACATTGGCCATGAGATGCACGAGGCCCATCAGCAGGACAGATCCCAGCGCGATCTGCGCCGGATTGGTGCGCAGGCTCATGCCGAGACCCCAGCCGATCAGCAGCGTCAGGCCGACAACGCTCGCAAGCGCGATGATCAGCCGGGCCGCATGCGGCTGGCCTCCTGGGCGCGCGGTCCAGGAGGCCCGGGCGAGATCGATGATGCTGCCTGACGACAGGAAAGCGTGCGCCTTGTAGAGCGAATGGGCGACGATGTGCAGCAGCGCGGCCGAGAACGCGCCGAGTCCGCATTGCAGGAGCATGAAACCCATCTGCGCGACGGTCGAATAGGCGAGCTGCACCTTGACCGAGGTCTGCGTCAGCATGACCAGCGAACCGAACAAGGCGGTCACACCGCCGATCACGGCCAGCAGGTCGAGTACAGGGGTAGCGAGCAGCAGGATGTCGCTGAGGCGCAGCACCAGGAAACCGCCGGCGTTGATGATGCCGGCGTGCAGCAGCGCGGAGACCGGGGTCGGCGTCTCCATCACCTCGATCAGCCAGCCATGTAGCGGAATCTGCGCGGATTTGAGCACTGCCGTACCGACGATCAACAGTGCGGCCAGAGTGATCGCGGGCGACCCGGCGCCTGCGCCCGCACGAGCCTGGGCCGCCAGATCGGATATCTCGAGCGTGCCGTATTGGAGGTAAAGGAGCAAAGCTGCGAGTGCGAGGAAGCCGTCGCCGAGCCGGCTGGCGACGAATTTCTTGCGTGCTGCCCGGACGGCGGCAGGCCGCGTCCCGTAGAACAGCAGCAACTTGCCGAGCGACAGGCTGGTGGCGATCCAGGCCGCGAGCAGAACGATCAGATTGCCCGAGATCAGCAGCGTGAGAACTGAGGCGAGCGTCAGCAGCAGCCAGCGAGTGAACCGGACGTGACCGGGATCACCGTCGAGATAATTGCGACTGTAGTTGACGACCACGACGCCGATGAAGCTGACCAATACGCAGAGGATCGCGCTCAGCGCATCGACCTGAAGCGAGAGCCCGATCCCATGTGCGCCGAGCAACGGTGTTCGCCCAACCCCGACCAGCGCACAGGCGACGGCTGTAACTGCCAAAAGCCCGAACGCGACCGCGGCCGCGCCGATCGATCCGCGGACAAAGTCGCGCGCGCGGCTTTGCGGGCCCACGAGCCCGGCCAGGCAGAGCGTAAGGGGCGCAAGCGCAGCAAGAAGGGGGAAGAGCTTGGTCATGGCATCTCGGCAAGGTTGATCCGGCGGCCATGTGCTTAGCTTGCAGCATCGTTTCTACATAATTCAATTATTGAACACGATCGTTAGGTTATATAGAACGATCCCATGCCGCACCTGAACTACCATCACTTGCGCTATTTCTGGATCATTGCGACGGAAGGCAGCATGAGCCGCGCCGCCCGACGTCTCAACGTCTCGCCCTCGTCACTGTCCGTGCAGGTCAAGGCACTCGAGGAGCAACTCGGCCAGCAGCTATTCGAGCGTATCGGACGCACGCTGCAACTGACGGAGGCCGGACGGATCGCGCTCGATTATGCCGGCAGCGTCTTCCGGTCTGGGCACGAGCTGATCGAGACGCTATCAGGCCTGCGACCGGGACGACAATTGCTGCGGGTGGGTGCCGCAGCGACGCTGTCGCGCAACTTCCAGATCTCATTTCTGAAACCACTGATCGGCCGTAGAGACGTCGAGCTGATCATCCATGCTGGTCTGTTCGGCGATCTGCTGAAGCTGCTCGATGCACACAAGCTCGACCTCGTGCTCGCAAATCACCCGGCCGCCCCGGATACCGTCAGAAATTTCGAGAACACGTTAATCGACGAGCAACAGGTCAGCCTGGTGAGCCGCAAGCCGCGGAAACCGAAGAGTTTCCGTTTTCCGCAGGATCTCGCCCACACGCCCATCGTGCTGCCCGGCCGGGGCAGCGCGATGAGGTCCGCGTTCGATGCGCTTCTCGGCAGCAGCGGCATCGTCCCGATCGTCGCCGCCGAAGTCGACGACATGGCGATGTTGCGCCTTATGGCGCGCGAGAGTGACGGCGTGACGTTGGTTCCATCCATCGTCGTCATCGACGAACTCCGCTCTGGGGTGCTGGTCCAACGTGCCCGGCTGAACACGCTCAGAGAGCAGTTCTTCTGCGTCAGCCAACAGCGCCGCTATCCGAACCCGCTGGTTGCCGAGCTGATCAGGGCCTGCGGCCGCCGCGCGCCGCGTTGAAGCCACCCGACCGGCGCACAGAAAAGCGCCATAGCCGGACGGATTGTGGCGTCGTCGTTTTTGTAGCACCGCCGTAGGACACCACCCCCGGATGAGCGGATCGGGCTGGATCTGTGACGGACACAGCCCCCAATCGGCAGGGTCGTGAGCGCATCGGGCGTACATTTTCGGGACAGCCGCTTCTGTTCTCGACGGAGGTCTACGAAAAGGTGAATCTCGCGTCTCTTGCCGATCTTCGCACTCCTCCGTGGCGCCGCCGTCGTCTTTGTTGACACGTCAGAAACGCTTTTAGTAATTCGTTGAAAGGCCACGCTGCGTAGCTATTGCCAACTTGTTGTCAACAGAAGTTGTACGTTGCCGCATTTCTGAAGCCGAGCAGAACGGTGACATCGTTTAGGATGGCGCTGACTACTCCTTCAAGCTCGCGATTCCGCGAACAAGGCGCCGGGTCATGTGCCTCAACACAGCGTCACTCTCTCAGAGGCCTCCGCAAACTCGGAAGGAGAGTTTAACTGACGTTAAAGCAAGAAAAGGTCGGCGAGATCGATAGAGCTAAGCGTCCCGGCATGATGTTGGTTATTGCCTGTCAAGACGGGTTGGGCTCATCTGAGCGTGATGGAGCGCACATCCCTTAGGTTTTCAATCGGATAGAAACTATTCTCACTTGATCCTAAAGGAAAGATGTCCGTCATGAAGACCACTCACACCTCACTTTTCATCGCTGCTGGAATTCTCGCAGGCAGTCTGTTCGTCAGCTCTGCACAGGCCGGTGGCCTTGGCCTCGACTGGCTGTCGAACAAACCATACGTAGAGTGTCTCAAACAGGCACGAATGCTTGCTGACGTCAGCAGCATCATGAAGGGCCCTGTGTACCGCGAGGCGAGCTACGAGCGCGGCCGTCACCAGTGCAATCAACGGTACTACGGCCACGAATAGGCCGACGCTTGTTGTTCGGACCATCCGCGAACTGCCGAGCGCACTTGCGGGCCTGTCTAAGAGAGAAAAAAATGCGCAGCCTATTTGCGGGTGCAATTTTAATGTCGACCAGCTTGGGTATGCTGCTTTTGCTTGTTCTTGAGAAGTGGCTTAGAGGTGGCTCCTATGTCGGGTGGCTGTTGCTCACCCTGCTCCTTTTTCTCGCACTATTGTCGGTAAGCGTTACGATAATGACACGGATCAGATGAGACGAATGGATCAAAGATTCGCAAATGGGCAATGATATGATCGATAGTCAAGTTCAAGCCGAACTAGCCGCCCTGCGCACTTTGATCGAGCAGTCCGCAGCGACTGCTCTTGTAAGAGAGAATGAATGGCGCCGAATAGCTCGCATTTCGTCCGGCATGGGAATTCTAAGCAGCCTAGTCGGCTTGGGGTTCATTTTAGCGAATGTCGAGATTGCGAGAAGAAGCACGAATTTGGTGTTTCATGACCAGCTCGTAATGATGGGAATGACGTTCACCGTTCTTAGCATTCCGTTGATACTGTTAGGCGCGGCTTTGCGCAGCGGATCGAAGAAGGTCTAAGCGTATATACAACTTTTTAAAAACCACGGTGAGATCGGTCGTAGCGACAGCTCTCCGGCGGAGGCTAGGTTGACGTCGTTCAAGACAGCCGCTTTCTCATGCCCGTGGCCTTTAGCAAATGCGACGGCACCTGAACGACCTTTGTTAAGGTACGATCGCTCGTGACGCCAGGTTTCACCCTTCCCGCCGCCACGATGACTCTCCGAAACGTGTGGGCATGGCAGCCACGATGTTCATGAGATCGTCCTAGAACTTGAGCGTGGTCCTGAGGCCGAACACCGAAGCGTTCTTGAGGGACCCTTCCGACGAGCGGGCCGGCCGGCAATGTTGCCGCCGGGATGAACGATGTACTGGTAGTTCGGCTGCACCGTCCATTCGTCCTTGATCTGGTATAGGTAGACGGCCGTGAGCAATCCTTCGAAGCTTCGGATCGGCCAGTTTGGATTCACTAACCTCCGGTGGTCGGCGTCGAGGGTCTGCGCGCGTCTGGACACATGGGCATAGCCCGCGGCGATCCCGAACTTGTCGTCTGGGCGGTCGTCGCGAAGACCTATAAACTCGAGGCCGGCGTCGGCATAGAGATCGATCAGGTTGCGATCAGCGGGCGCGCCGGCGAAAAGACAACCTGCCTATAGGCTCGGTGGGGTTTCGACACGCGAGTTCCTGGTCTCGAAGATAGCCTTTACGAATTGCCCGATCTTACAAGGCATGTCTCTCGTCCAGGCAATTTCCAAAAGGCCGGTCAGAGCAACTGGCCTATCGCAATCACTAACATTTTTGAATCGCGGCACGCGAAATGTTGGCTATGATCCGCAGCGCGAGATTGGGGCGCGTACGCATGTGGCATCGAGGATCCTGGAGGCCGCTAATAGCGGCGAACTTTCTCCCGAAGACCTCAGACAGGGCGGTCGCAAGGCCCTTTTGCACGCGCCTACCATGTGGCGCTGATGGCGGGTAGGCGGACGTGAACTTCCAGGTCACTGTTTTGAAGATCTTGGCGGCATACCCGGACGGGTTTGCCGCAATGGAAGATCTCAAGCGTGACATGGCTATCCTCGCGACGAGTGGCCGCGACTGGGCGGACCGGACTAGGCGGCTCGCGGCTAATGCGCCCGGCCTGGACATCTGGTCACAAGGACTGGTCGAGCGCCTAAGCGGGGGATGGAAAATCACAATCAAAGGACGGGCAGTGCTCGACCTCATGGAGGCCCGCCCAGCGGCGTCGCAGGCTATCCAGGTGGCTGCGGTCGAAGTTTCTATTGCGGCGTCCGAGTTGCCCATCTCTCCGCTGCGGCAGCCCGCAGACCGTGCGAAGCGGCGGCGCGAGCGTCGGGAGCGTCGCCGTGAGGCCCGTGAACGAGCAAGGGCGAACGCCTCCTGAGGGAGGTTGAACGAAAAAGCCGCCAGCGGAGAGCTGGGGCGGCTCGATAGTCCCGGACCGTAGGTTGCCTCCCAAGCCCAAGCGTACCGCCGTTACCTTGTTTGCGGCAATGCAGCTCCGAACTAGCGAATGCGCTTCAATTCGGATATTGGGCCGCCGATCTATGCACGGCGCGTCTTACAGAGCCGGCAAAGGGCGTGATGAGGATGGAAGCCGACCCGGGGGCTATGGCCCGTAGCGACCGCGCCCAGACCACGCCGAGCACAACGATTTGAAGGCGAGGGCTCGTTTCTGTCGACGAGAGCGCGTGCCGTTAGGGCCGGCTTGCAGCCGATCGCGGAGAGCGCTGTCTAAGAACCGATTGCGGGACTGGGGCGTGTACTCATAAATCGAGCATCGTCCAGCACGGCGAGGCCCGCAGTATTGTCAAAAGCAGACATCGACGATGCCCAAGTAAAGCTGACCTGCCAGTCGCGCTCACTTTAGTCCGGTAGGCCCGCCGCGCGCAGCGCCTTGCCAAGCTTGATAGCCAGTTCGGGCGCGCAGGCGACGCCGGCGAACTGGCGGCTGATGCGGAACGTCGGCTGCAGTTCCAAGACGCATGCAGCCGCCGCTTTCGCCTCCTCGAAGCGCCCAACCGCAGCGAGAGATGCAGCGAGCTGCACCCACGTGATGCTGTGGGAGGGATTGGCCAGGTTGGAACGGTAGGCTGCATTTGCAGCCTCCTCATATCGATCGCGACAAAAATAGCCGAGCGCCTGCGCGTTGTAGGCCGCAAAGGCCCACGGATCGAACGGACTTAAGCGCATGCCGCGCTCGCTCCAGTCGATTGCGCGTCCAGCGT
>NZ_JAFCKT010000027.1 GCF_018129985.1 Bradyrhizobium sp. SZCCT0148 | reverse complement strand
TCGGCAATCCCAATCTATGTCAGTTTATTTGACATACGCACCAAGCCGTTCGGCAAGCTAATTTCATATTGATCATCAGGCACGTCTCGACGAATTCGGCGATTAGGTCATAGCAAAGGAAGGGCCTCTGCGATGGTAGACGAACTACTCGAGGCCTTTGATGCGAAGGTAAGCGCCTCGCCTGTTTGCAGCCGCTTGGTTCGATACAGCGGTTTGTCTGATCAGCCAGTGCAAAGAATTGCAAGTCGCCTAGCAACCATCTCCATGTCCTCGACTTTTATGCCAATTGGTCAGTCGGGAGAGGAAGATGAAGGCGCTGGTTTGGCATGGCAAAGAGGACATTCGCTGCGACATCGTCACCGATCCCGAAATCCAGGATCCGCGCGATGCCATCATCAAGGTCACGAGCTGCGCCATCTGCGGCTCTGACTTGCATCTCTTCCACAATTTCATTCCGGGCATGCTGCCCGGTGACATCATGGGCCACGAGACCATGGGCGAAGTGGTCGAGGTCGGCTCCGGCGTCGACGGCAAGCTCAAGAAGGGCGACCGCATCGTCGTGCCTTTTACGATCATCTGCGGCCAATGCGACCAGTGCAAGCGCGGCAATTTCTCCGTGTGCGAGACCACCAACCGCAAGCGCCATCTCGCGGACAAGGCTTTCGGTCACGCCACCGCGGGCCTGTTCGGCTACACCCATCTGACCGGCGGTTATTCCGGTGGCCAGGCTGAATATCTCCGCGTGCCCTATGCCGACGCCACCCATATCAAGGTGCCTTCAGGGATCCCCGACGAGCAGTTGCTGTTCCTCAGCGACATCTTCCCGACGGGCTGGCAGGCTGTGGCGCAATGCGACATCGAACAGACTGACACGGTCGCGATCTGGGGCTGCGGCCCTGTGGGACAGATGGCAATCCGCAGCGCCATCCTGCTCGGAGCCAACCAGGTGATCGCGATTGACTGCCTGCCTGAGCGGCTGAGCATGGCGGAAGCTGGCGGCGCCACCACCATCAACTTCGAAACCGAGAGCGTGCTGGAGCGGCTGAACGATCTCACCGACGGCAGGGGGCCGGAAAAGTGCATCGACTGCGTCGGCATGGAATCGCATGTGATGGCCTCGCTGCCTGGCACGCTGCTCGACCGTGCGAAGCAGATGGTGATGGTCGAGAGCGACCGCCCCCATGTGCTGCGCGAGATGATCTATGTGTGCAGGCCGGGCGGCATCATTTCGGTGCCGGGCGTTTATAGCGGCCTGTCTGACATGTTGCCGATGGGCGCCTTCATGAACAAGGGCCTGACGATGCGGACCGGCCAGACCCACGTCAACCGCTGGACCGACGACCTGCTCCACCGCATCGAAGAAGGCGAGATCGATCCGTCCTTCGTCATTACCCACACCGTCCCGCTCGAACAAGGACCGGAGATGTACCAGGTGTTTCGCGACAAGCGCGATTCCTGCGTCAAGGTCGTGCTGAAGCCCTGAAGGAGCAACCCATGTTTCATTTCTCCAACATCGTCCGCACCAAGGGTGACCCGAAGATTGTCGAGGGCGGACCGAGCCTGAAGCGACCCGTTGACCAGCTCGCTCGCGCGCTTGGCTGGTTCAGCATCGGCCTCGGCGTCGTCGAACTGTTCGCGCCGCGGCGCGTCACGGAGACGCTGGGCATGGAAGGCCACGAGACCATGGTCCGCGCCTTCGGCGTGCGCGAGATCATGGCAGGCATCATGTCGTTGTCCGTCGAGAGAAACGCCGGCCTATGGGCCCGCGTGGGCGGCGACGGGCTCGATGCCGCCGCGCTGCTCTCGGGTCTGACAGCCGATAATCCCAAAAAGGGCAATATTGCGCTGGCGCTGCTGGCGGTCGGCGGCATCGCCCTGCTGGACTATAGGGCCGCGCAGGACACTAAGCCGAGGCGACCATCGCGCGACACACCGCGCAAGCTCTATCCGAACCGCAGCGGCTTCCCGAAGGGCATCGAGAGTGCCCGAAACGCGGCGAAGCAGATCGCGGCGCACGCCAAAGCATGACCAAGGCGTGACGAGGTGAAACAAGGCTATGAGAATCGAGTCTGCCGACGAGGCTGCGTGGTGGGAATCCGCCGTCATATACGAGATAGCGCTGATCTCGTTCCAGGACTCGAACGGCGATGGCAAGGGCGATCTCGCCGGCTTGCTGTCGCGCATCGACTACCTGAGTTGGCTCGGCGTCGACGCGGTCTGGCTGACGCCGATCTATAGAAGTCCTTTCCGCGACCTCGGCTACGATATCTCCGACTATTGCGCGATCGATCCCGCCTTCGGTAGCCTCGAAGATTTCGACAGGCTGCTCGACGCCCTGCACACCGAAGGCATCCGGCTCATCCTCGACCTCGTCCCCAATCACACTGCCAATGATCACGACTGGTTCGTCGAGAGCGCAAGCTCCGCCAATAGCGCCAAGGCCGACTGGTACATCTGGGCCGATGCGGCCGAGAATGGCGGCCCGCCCAACAACTGGCTGAGTCGCTTCGGAGGCAGCGGCTGGGAATGGTGCGAGACGCGGCGGCAATATTATTATCATTCCTTCCTGGTCGAGCAGCCCGACCTTAATTGGCGCAATCCGGCCGTGCGCGCCGCAATCGCGAATGTCATGCGCTTCTGGCTCGACCGCGGCGTCGACGGCTTTCGCGTCGATGCCAGCGCGGTCCTGATCAAGGACGAATTGCTGCGCGATAATCCGACTAATCCGAACGCCAAGGGCAAGCCGCCGCCGCAGCATCAAAAACCCGTCTTTACCGACGACCGGCCGGGGACGATGGATTGCATCGAATTCATCCGCGAGGTGATCGACGGCTATCGGGGACGTATGCTCTGCGGCGAAGTCCAGGGCAAGATCGATCGCATCGGGCACTTCTATGGAAACGGCCGGCCGCGCCTGCATCTGCCGCTCAATTTCGCCCTGCTCGACTCGCAATGGGGTGCGCTGTCGCTGCAGGCAACGATCGACGCGTATCTCAACGCCATCCCGGACCATGCCTGGCCAGTCTGGGTCGTCGGCGGCCACGACAAGCAGCGGATCGCCAGCAAGATCGGCGAGGCGCAGATGCGCGTGCTGGCGATGCTGCTGATGACGCTGCGTGGGACGCCGTTCTTCTTCATGGGCGATGAGATCGGCCGCAAGCGCGTGCCGATTCCCTCCGACCGCATCCACGATCCTTTCGAGAAGCTGGTGCCCGGCTATGGCCTTTGCCGCGACCCCGAGCGCGCACCGATGCGATGGGACGAGAGCCCCGACGGCGGCTTCACCATGGGCCGTCCGTGGCTGCCGCTGGAGCCGCCTGATGGCGCGGCCAATGTTGCCGGGCAGCGGCGCGACGAGCGTTCGATCTTGGCGCTGTTCCGCGCGCTGATCGCGCTGCGACGCGAACATGCGGGCCTGCATCACGGTGTTTACGAGCCGCTGCGCGGGCAGAACGATGTCATCGCCTACAGGCGGACGGACGGCCGCAAGGAATTTCTGGTCGCGCTCAACATCGCCGCGGAGCCCCGCAAATGGCACTTGCCCGGCCACGGTCGCCTCCTGATCTCGACGCATCTCGACCGGCCGCAGGAATTATTGCCGAACGCTTCCATCCTGCTCCGCGGCAATGAAGGCGTGATCATTGCACTTGAGGGGCAGTGACAAAAGAATTATTCGTCGCGTGAGGCGGGTTCGACTTGGAAGGAGGGACGCCATGGGCAAAACGAAGAGCCTTCAGCAACTCATCGTTGGAAAGACCAAGCAAGCGGTCGGTGAGATCATCGGCGACCAGGATCTGCACGATGACGGCAAGGCCCAAGCCGCGGGCGGCCGTGACGAACAGGACAAGCCGGTCGAACTCGACCCGCTGAAGAAGCTCAAGCAGCTGACGTGAACACAGAGATGCGACTAGTACTTGCCAATGCAGCGCGGCGCTGCTGCCGGGCGCGACATCCGCTTCACTAACACCTAGATCGCAGGTGCTCTGGCTGTGGTGGCGCTCCTTGGTACGTTCGCATTTTTCGGCAGCCATGGCTACGAGCCGCCTTGGATGGGGCGCGACAGGGATGCGGACCAGACCTTCATCCGCCACATGTCAGCGCATCATGCCAAGGGCACTGTGCTCGCCCGGAGCGCCGCGGAGCGCGCTAAGAACCTGCATCTTCGCGAGCTCGCGATCCTGATGGTCGTGAGCCAGGTCGGCGAGATCAGGATGTTCGGCAACTGGCGGCTAAGCTGGTTTGATACCAAAATGGCCGACTGCAGCACGACAAGCGCGCCTCCATGCCAGGGTGCCGGCGGAGCGGTTCGACGCGGTGTTCGTGCAGACCATGAGCAAGCATCACATGGCGCGGCCAGGATGGCCGAGCAGATGTTGCAAAGTGACGGAGACCCGCGCCTGCATGTTATAACCTATGCCATTCGCCACGCCCAGCAAGGTGAGATCGCGCCCATGCACGGCGCGCGAGCGGCGTTTCGGCTGAATTAGGAACCTTGGCTCAGCAAGCCAATTGACGCTTCCGGTTCCTCGATTCAAGCGAACAGATGCGGCGGATGGTGGGCGTTCTTCTTGGGATTGCAGCCGCTTTGGCGGGATGCCAGCGGGAAGAGCGGCAGTTGCGGCTCGACCCGCCCGTTGCCGAAGCCCTCGACAAAATCGCTCTGATGCCGAACCGCATCGGCGGCGCACCGCCGGAGGTATACCTCGAGCTCGGCAGACCCTACGAAGCCAATGCGTATAATCTGAGCCAGGGCAAGCGGCTTTATAGTTGGTTCGGGTGTAAAAGCTGCCACGGCGACGGTCAAGGCGGCAGCGGTCCCGGCTTTCTCGACGGCTGGTGGTATTACGGCGCTGAGTTGGTTTCAATCTTCGCCTCGATCCGGGACGGGCGATCGCACGGCATGCCAGCGTTCAGCGACAAGATGACGACGGATCAGATCTGGCAACTGGCCGGCTACGTGCAGACCATCGGCTCCTACGAAGGCAAGACTGCCGCACCGAGCCGCAACGATGAGAAACATACGCGGCCCGCCGAAAACCGCGCGCCGGCCAAGCTGCTGTTCGACGAAGGCCCCTCGCCCGTTCATCCGGATCAGGGACCGACACCGTGATACGCGCCGCCAGCAAAGCCGGCTTCAGCGCTACGCTCGTCGTGCCACTGACGGGCTGCGGCGCCAACTTGCAATCCGCGCTCGATGTCTACGGCACCGCTGCGATCAGCCTGAAACATCTGATCATTCTGATCGTCGCGGTCTGCTCTGTGGTCTGGATGTTGGTGATGGTCGCGCTGATCGCGGCTTTGTGGCGGACACGCGATGCGCATCCGACCACTCCCGAACCGGTGCGCGAGCGACGCATGACCCTGGCCGTCACCGGTGCCGTCGTCGCCACCATTCTCATCATCAGCACTTTCACCGTGTTGAGCTTCATTGCGACCCGCACGCTCAATGTGGCCGGTCAGGACGATCTGACGATCCGGGTGCGCGGTCTGCAATGGTGGTGGGGGCTCGAATATATCGGCCCCGATCCATCCCGTCGGTTCGAGACCGCCAACGAGATCCACATTCCGGTCGGCCGCAACGTACGCCTCAAGCTCGAAGGTCTTGACGTGATCCACTCGTTCTGGGTCCCGAGTCTCGCAGGCAAGCAGGATCTCGTTCCCGGCCGCTCCAACGAGCTCACCATCCGCGCTGAGCACGCCGGTGTCTATCGCGGTCAATGCGCCGAGTTCTGCGGCATGCAGCACGCCCATATGGCGCTCCTGGTGATTGCCGAACCGCAAGAGGATTTCGAGAGATGGGCGGCCGCACAGCGACAGACGGCAACTCCACCGATTGACGAGGAAGCCGCTGCCGGATTGCAGACGTTCCTGACGAAGCCATGCGCCGCCTGCCACACCGTTCGCGGTACTGCGGCGGTCGGCACCACAGGGCCCGATCTCACCCATGTCGGCAGCCGCCGCACCATCGCGTCCGGCATGTTCGAGACCACACGCGGCTCGCTCGCGGCCTGGATCGCCGATCCGCAGACAATCAAGCCCGGCAACAACATGCCTTTGGTGCCGCTGAAGCCCGACGAGTTGCGCGCGGTATCCGCATATCTGGCGAGCCTGAAGTGACCCGCCCCGCGACGGCGCCTGATACGCGCGACATCGATATCGAGCGCACGCGGCTGACCAGCACGCTGGCCGAAACCTGGAAGACCCCGCCCGGCTTCTGGGGCGCACTTACGACCGTCGACCACAAGATCATCGGCCGCCGCTACATCTTCACAGCCTTCGTCTTTCTGGCTCTCGGCGGCGTGCTCGCCGCGCTGATGCGCCTCCAGCTCGCCCAGCCGGAGGCACGCCTGATCGGCCCCGACCGCTATAACCAGATTTTCACGATGCATGGCGCTAACATGATGTTCCTGTTCGCCGTGCCCGTGATGGAAGCCGTCGCGGTCTATCTCGTGCCGCTGATGGTCGGCACGCGCAACATCGCGTTCCCGCGCCTGAACGCCTTTTCCTACTGGATCTATGTCGCAGGCGGTGCGCTGCTCTGGATCGCGTTCGCGCTCGACATGGGGCCCGACGTCGGCTGGTTCGCCTATGTGCCGCTGTCCGGCCCGCAATACGGTGCCGGCAAGCGCGCCGACATCTGGGCTCAGATGATCACCTTCACCGAGCTATCGGCACTCGCCATAGCGGTGGAGCTGGTGGTCACGATCTTCAAGCAGCGTGCACCCGGCATGACGCTCGACCGTATACCACTGTTCGTCTGGGCCATGCTGGTGACGTCGTTCCTGGTGATCATGGCCATGCCGGCCATCATGATTGCGAGCACCGGACTGATCCTCGACCGCCTCGTCGGCACGCATTTCTACAATCCTGCCGAAGGCGGCGACGTGCTGCTGTGGCAGCATCTGTTCTGGCTCTTCGGCCATCCCGAGGTCTACATCATCTTCCTGCCCGCCGCCGGCATGGTCTCGACCATGATCGAGCCATTCGCGCGACGTCCCGCCTTCGGTTATCTCGGACTGGTGATGGCGCTGATAGCGACCGGCATCCTCGCCTTCGGGCTGTGGGTGCATCACATGTTCGTAGCGGGATTGCCCCGGCTCGGCGACAGCTTCTTCACTGCATCCAGCATGGCGATCGCGATTCCCGCAGGCATCCAGATTTTCTGCTGGCTCGCCACGCTATGGGACGGCAGGCCGGTGTTCAAGACACCCCTGCTGTTCATCATCGGATTCATCGTGACCTTCGTTATCGGCGGGCTGACGGGGGTCATGGTCGCGTCGGTCCCGTTCGATACCCAGGTACACGATACCTATTTCGTCGTCGCCCATTTTCATTACGTGCTGATCGGCGGCGCCGTGTTTCCCTTGCTCGGTGCCGTCCACTATTGGTTTCCAAAGCTGACCGGACGCATGATGAGCGAAACACTCGGGCGGTGGTCTTTCTGGCTCATCATCGTCGGTTTCAACGCGACCTTCTTTCCGATGCACATCCTCGGTCTCGAAGGCATGCCGCGCCGGGTGTACACCTATCAGCCCGACCTGCCCTGGCACGGGCTCAATGTGTTCATCAGCCTCAGCGCAGTCGTGCTCACCGCCGGATTCCTGCTGTTCTTCATCAATGTCCTCAAGAGCGCACGCTTCGGCGAGGTTGCGCCGGACAATCCCTGGGATGCGTCGACGCTGGAATGGGCAACGACATCGCCGCCCCCCAGCTACAATTTCGCGATGATCCCGGTCGTCGGCAGTCTGCATCCATTGTGGGACGAGCGCGACACCCTGCCTGTCGCCGATGGCTTGCGCACTGATCGCCGCGAACTGATCGTGACCACGCTCGCCGCCGCCGAACCGCAGGCGCGTGAAGCCTCGCCACGAAACTCGATCTGGCCACTGCTGGCAGCGGTCGCGACCACGATCATGCTGATCTGGTCGATCTTCTCGCCCTGGGCCGTCGTCTGGGGCTCCATTCCGATCGCTGTCGCGCTGATCGGCTGGTTCTGGCCCAAGGGCACGCCGGAGGATGAGTCATGAGAGAGAAGATCGTGCTCGACCTCGGCCGCCTGCCACTGCATGGCATGGGCACGGCGAGCGTCACCTGGTGGGGAACGCTGGCCTTCATGCTGATCGAGGCCACCGGCTTCGCTCTCACCATCGCCGTCTATCTCTATCTGATGAGCCTGGCCACTGTCTGGCCGATCAACGCGCCGGCTCCCGACCTGCTTCCCGGCACCCTGGTGACCTTGATCCTAGGCATCAGCCTCGTTCCTAACATCTTGATCTCGCGCTGGGCCGAGCATCAGGATCTGCGCAAGGTGCAAATTGGGATGGTGATCATGTCGATCTTCGGTATCATCCCCCTGATCGTGCGCATCTTCGAATTTCCGGCCCTGAAGGTTAGCTGGGACAGCAATGCCTATGGCTCCGTCGTGTGGATACTGCTGGGCCTCCATACCACGCACATCATCACTGACCTCGTCGACACCCTCGTGCTGGGGGTCCTGATGTTCACGAGGCACGGCCCGAATAAACGGAGGTTCGGCGACGTCCAAGACAACGCCATGTATTGGAACTTTGTCGTCGCGACATGGCTTCCGATCTATGGCTGCATCTATTGGCTGGCACGGCTATGAACGCGTCACGGATCGTCACTTATCTCTCGATTTGGGCGGGTCTCTGGTTCGCCGCGTTGACTTGGGCCGTGAACATGCAGCTTGGACAGATCCTGCCCTACGCTGACTGCCGCTCCCAGCTGCCTTTGTCCGCCGTTATCTCATTCGTCGGGGCGGCGCTCGCGTCAACGTCGGGCCTGGCCTCCTGGTGGTCCCTGCGCCGCGTCGCTGGCGTGGCAGCCGAGCAGAGGAATGCCCATCTAGGCGGGATCGTCAGTACGCTCTCCGCAAGCGTCTTCACCTTCGCCCTGTTGATGCAGGGCGTCGCGGCCGTGGTGTTGAGCGGATGCGAAAAATAGGCCTTGCGACGATTGCCTGGTGGGTGCCGCACGCGGTCTATGCGCATGGGGCACCGCCGGAGGCTGCAGCACCGAGCTGGACGTTCGATCCGTGGATCGTCGCGCCGCTCATCACCTTTGGGCTCATGTACAGCATCGGCAGGCTGGTACTGGCAACGAAAGGCCGCAAACGCATATGGCAGGACGTCGTCTGCGCTGCAGGCTGGCTGACGCTTGTCGGCGCGCTGGTGTCACCGCTGCATTGGATCGGAGAGCGCCTCCTCTCGTTCCACATGATCGAGCACGAGATCCTGATGGCCGTGGCGGCGCCCCTGCTGGTGATTGCGCGTCCGGTTGGAGCACTGCTCTGGAGCCTGCCCCGACGGCTGAGGCTGACGATCGGCCGCGCAATGCGGCATGTGCTTGCGACAAAGCTGTGGGCCTTCTCGAGCACCGGCCGCAATGCGACGCTGCTGCACGGGATCGCGATCTGGGCCTGGCACGCGCCGGCGCTGTTCGATGCTGCTGTCGGGAATATCCTTCTGCATCGTCTGCAACATCTGAGCTTCTTTCTGACCGCTATCCTGTTCTGGTGGTCGGTATTCCGGCGGAGCGACACCGGCAGCGCCGCCTGGCATGTGTTCGTCACCATGCTCCACACCAGTATCCTCGGCGCGTTGATGGCACTGGCCCCGCACCTGCTCTACCGCCAGCAGGCGGACGCCGCTGCGGTCTGGGGTTTGACACCACTCGAGGACCAGCAATTGGCCGGCATCATCATGTGGGTACCGGCTGGAACGATCTATGCGGGCGCCGCGCTCGCGCTGATCGCGCTCTGGATCCGACGGGCCGGTCAGGACCGGGAGAGAACCGATGCGCTTCACGCTTCCTAAGTGGACGGCTCTCGCATTGACGACAGCGGGCCTCCTCGTTGCCGCAGCAGTCGGAGCTGGCTTCGCGTGGAGCGAGCGCCAGCAGACGGAGAACATCGCCCGCGCCATGACCGGGGGCGATCCGACTCGCGCCCCTGAGTTGATCCGCCGCTATGGCTGCGCCGGCTGCCACACCATCTCAGGCATTCCCGGCGGCGACGGAAAGGTCGGTGGTCCGCTCGACGGCCTTCGGGCGCGCGTCTACATAGCAGGCGTTGCGAGCAATACGCCGGACAATTTGATTCAATGGATGGTAACACCACAAGCGTTCTCGCCCCGCACCGCGATGCCCGCAACCGGCATCACGGAAGGCGAGGCACGCGACGTCGCCGCCTACCTTTTTGCGCAGTGAAGCCGTGCTCAAGGGCTGGGCGTCGGCCGTGACGGCAAGGATTTCACGAAGGCGGCAATCGCCTCCCGGTCGCTTTCGGGCAGAATGGCCAGATTGGTGACGACGTCGGACATGGACGAGCCGACGCGGCCGTGATTTGGCGTGATCCCCGTTTTCAGCATCGCCGCCAATTGAGCCTCCGACCAGTCGCCGAGACGCGCGGCCGTGATGTTGGGATAAAAGCCGGTGCCGGCAGGATCCTGGCCACCGGCGTAGCGCGTGCTCTGCTTGATCCCGCCCAGCATGTCGCGCGAGGAATGGCATTCCGCGCAATGGCCGAGCGCCTCGGCCAGATAGCGGCCGCGATTCCATTTTTCTTCCCGCGCCGGATCTGGCGCGATGGGGCCCGGCCTGAAGTACAGCATCTTCCAGAATGCCAGCACGCGGCGAACGCGGAACAGCGGGTTGATGTCGTGGTCCGGGGGACGCCCCTTCACCGGCGGCAGCGTGCGCAAATAAGCCATGAGGTCCCGGACGTCCTCAGCGCGCATATGCGTGAAGCTGACGTAGGGGAAGACCGGATAATAGTGGCTTCCGTCCGGAGACACGCCGCGCATCAGTGCGTTGGCGAGATCCTCGGCGGTCCAGTTTCCAATGCCGTCGATCCGGTCGGGCGAAATGTTGGGCGCGCGAAACGTTCCGTAGGGTGAGGCCAATGCTACCCCGCCGCCGAGACGCAAACGATCGGGCTGGCCCGGCGAGGCGTGGCAGGACGCGCAATCGCCGGCCGCAAATACCAGCTTGCCCCGCTCTGAATCCCCTTCGATCTCGGAAACGGCCCGCGCTTCCGCCGCGCTGATTCGTTGCGGCGCGCTCACCCACCACGCCGCAGCCAATGCGGCTCCGCCGGCGAGAATCGCAAAGATTAGCAAGTGGCGCCAGCGCATCCCATCTTACTCCCGCCAAAACTCCGCCAGTTCTTCCGCGGTCACCAGATCCACCTGGCCATGAAAGCGGGTGCGGTACATCGTCATGAGCGCGTCATGACCGATGTCGGACGAGCTGCACAGCGCGTCCTCCACGATGACGATGCGGAATCCGAGATCGACCGCGCTCATGACCGTCGACAGAACGCAGACGTCCGTTTCGGCGCCTGAGACCACGATCGTGCCGACGTTCTTCTCGACCAGCAGGCGCGCAAGGCCGGGATTGCTGAATGCGGAATAAGCCGGCTTGTCGATGACCGATGCCGGCGGCACGAACCGGTGCAGGACCGGCACGAGCTCGAGAGCGGACGCCGGAAGATGCCTGCGGGTCGCCTGATGCCAGTGCCGGAAATAGCTCTGCCATTGTCCGGGCCGATCCTCGGGGTTCTCCGGCGTGACGAAACGTGTGAAAATCGTTCTCGCCCGGCATCGCCCGACGATAGAGATGATCGTCGGCAGGACACGCTCCATCCAGGGCGTCGCCCACAGTCCGCCGGGAGCGAAAATGTTCTGCATGTCGATGCAGACGTGAACGGCGTCCCTGATTTCGGCAATTTCCGAGGCGCTGTCTCTCATTTTGTTCCAGTCCTGATCGCTTGCGTCACCCGATGACGTGCACGACGCCGAAATCGACGCTTCTCCGTTCCCGACCATTTCAGGAAGGGTGTCCTTGAACAGGCTTACCGGAATCAATGCCGACGATCGTGCGTCAGGATGTGCGCCACGACGTTGAGAAGGCCCCAGCCAACCGGCGGGAGATCATCGATCTTGACTTTGCCTTTTGCCGCATGACGCATTCCTCGCTCTCCAGACCGCGCTCACAAACCTGAAGCCAAAACCCGAGATTCCATCGCAAGTTCCTCCGTACATGGAGCCTTGCCTTGGCTCGCGCGTCGTGACCCAACCCTAAAACACATTCTATGAATGGCCATTAAGCAAAGCGCGACGCCCTCTCCCGCCAGCCCGTCGAGTAAAATTGTAAAGTGGCCCACCGGTTGCGACATACCTTCACCCGCTAAAAATGAAGACGACCGGTCAGAGCGCAGACGCCGCCATTTTCCGAAGGCGCCGTGCGTTGCCAGCCGCCGTACTTGCGACGCAATGCAAAGTCTGCCTCAATTGTTTGCGTTCGCTCACTGTCGAGGCGCGCAACCGCCGGCCCTAGAAACTCCCTTGAAGCAAGAAAGCCTGAGTTGACAATTCGTACCAAATGATACGCGCCCGTTTCGGCGACTGATGTAGCATTTGGTTTTCGACGCCGGTTACGTCGCCCATCAAGTAACCGCGTTGCGCCGCGCCGGCTCGATACTCGGCGTCGAGGCCACCGAGCGATCATCTAATCCGAGACGCTGCCGATGAAAGACATGCAAGAAAGCCTTGAGAAACTTCGAACAGATGCTGCCGAAGCGGCTCTAGTTCGTGATTTGGCGCCCGAGCCAGAAAAGAAAGCGCTCTACACCTACTTGGCCGCACACCTATCCAATCTTGCGGACGAGGTTGAGCGAGCAATCCGGCTGCAGCGCGCGCGGCCTGAACGATAGTGGACCCGCAAGTAACCTGTACAATGTGCACGCGCGTACATTGTGCTTCTTGATAAATAAGTCGAGTAAGGCAGAGACATCCGGACGATTGGGGCAGAAAAGGCACTTGAGTTGTCCTCGATGTGGCCGCCCCAGGACGAAATTCCACGCCGACCCAAAATCCGGAGCGCTAGCCAATGAGAAGCCAGACGATTGATCTACGATCCGGAGGCTCCGAGGCTATTATTACGTCAACGTTGATAATCAGTCCGAGGCGCGTTCAATTGACATGCAACGTAGAGCGTGACGGACGTTTCTGTCTGAGGTCAGGAGTTTGAGATCCCGGTTGTGGGTGCAGAACACTTCGGAATGCACCAGGGTGCATTTTGGCTGTTGCGTTTGAAAATCACAGTGGTTGATGGAATGTTAGCTGCGGAACCGACAGCACTGTCGTCGTGAATCAAAGCCTACGGTTAGGGCCAAGGTATGCGCAAAGGTTATTGCTATCAAGCAGCTCAAAAGATCGCCGTCAGAGACGGGCGCACCGTTACGGTCCGAAAGGATACCGGTCACGAGCCATTAGCTGAGACGAGTACGGCCAGCTCCGGAAGTTGCAATGCTTCGTTGCCTGAAAACGAGTTGCTCGATCTCTACCAAGCCTGAAGTCTGGAACTGGCGGCCGCCTCTCTAAGAGGAAACTTTCTAACAGGCGAGAACTCTACGAAGGCCGAACGGCGACATTTGGCTTATCGGACGCGACCGGAAACGGCTACGCTCATCAGCCGAATGCTCAATCATGTGGCGCTCTCCATTTTAGGAGAATTCTTGCGCGACGCAAAAGGCGTCCGGGCAGCAAGCCCTCACGATTGATCGGCACCTTGGTGCAGGTGTCACCCTCCGTCGATAACTTAAAAGTTTTAAGCGCACCGCACTAGGTCCCCTCAAAACCCGTCGCTAAGGGAAGCGTCCGTATGGCCAGCAAACCTGCCTTCACAAGCCATGCCGTCTACTCAGGGTCAGGCGGTAATGTTCGACCAACCCCGAGTTTGCGAGAGTGGTTACTCAACGTTTGGCCGGAGGGCCGTTCTTGTTATCGGGAAGTCACTTGCGTCTGCGGGGGCGGTAATTCTCCCCGCAGCGGCCGACGGCCAGGGCGAGTCGAGCGATGTCGCGCGTGATCGACGCGCCGCGCGATCAGGTGTTCGAGGCATGGTCCAGCTCGAAGCATCTGCCACAATGGTTCGGGCCGAAGGGATTCAAGGTCGAGACCTTCGAGATCGACGTCCGCGTCGGCGGCGTGTGGCGTTTGATCGGCCCTGATGGCACGGTCTATCCGAACCGCATGCGCTTCCGCCGTCAGCGGCCGTCGCTGATGGAGATGGATCACGGCGTCGACAGGACGACGATTTCCCGGCATGGAGCAACGGCAAGACCGGGCTGATGATGACAGCTGGCCTCGAACACCGCGCAACGTGACGGCATGATCGGCTTCGACGCCGTGCACAATACGGCTACCAGACGCTGGACAAGCTGGCGGCCTATGTGGCGGGCATGAGCGTTAGGAACCAAATAGTCCCGGCGAATGATTTACCGGGACTGCTTTCGCACACTAAGCCATTCCGCTATCAGCGCTGCGTGGTGCCGTTTGAGCGCGGCGTGGTTTCGTTGCGCATGCCCGGCGCACTGGAAGCGCCTTGTCCGCCGCGGTCGGTATGGGTGGTGCCGCCACTGCCCGAGCCTGAGCCGTCTCCGGCACTTCCACTTCCACTGCCAGCGCCGGCGCTTCCTGCACCACCACCAGCACCAGCACCTGCACCACCTGCGCCAGCGCCGCCGGCTCCTGCGCCGCCCGCACCGGCACCAGCTCCGCCGCCTGCGCCGCCACCAGCACCACCACCGGCGCCTTGTGCGAACGCTGCACCGACGGACGTACTGGCGAGCATTGCAGCCGTGAAGATCGTCAGCATTGTCTTACGCATGTCATGTCTCCCTTGAGGTTGAGGCCTGACCAATCACGCGCGCGGCCAACCGTTCCTGCCTTCGTCGATGTCGAGCATCCGCAGGCCTGCGGCAAACCGTCTGATCGCGATAGGAACGATCCTCCCGACGTGCGGGTTGCGGGAGCGAAGCCAGTCAAATGGAGGACAGCACTATGGCTAATATAGCCCGCGACACGTTCGTGGTCGGACTACGCAATGCGCATGCGATGGAAGTGCAGGCGCGAGAGTTGATGGAGCGCCAGTCGGAGCGGCTGGACGAATATCCGGAGGTCAAGGCCAAGGTCGTGACGCACCTTCAGGAGACGAATGAACAGCTCAAGCGGCTGGAACAATGCCTCGAAGCCTGCGGCGAAAGCTCCTCCAGCCTAAAGGATACCGCGCAGTCGCTGATGGCCAACATGACGGCCATGGCGCATTCAGTGGCGGGCGACGAAATCCTCAAGAACACCTTCGCCAACAATGCGTTCGAGAATTTCGAGATTGCCGCCTACAAATCTCTCATTGCGCTCTGCAGCGCGGCCGGCATGCCAGAGGCCAAGGCGCCGTTGGAGGCTTCGTTGAAAGAGGAGCAGCGCATGGCCGCTTGGATCGACTCTAACGTCGAGAAGGTGACCATGGAGTTCCTGTCGCATCAGCGCCAGGCAGCGTAGCCGCACACGCAACCTCGGCCGATATATAACCACCGGCACCCCAAGGCGGCCGGTGCAGCTTGGGTTCGGCCAGTCCGCAGCTCTTATGAACGATCGGAAGATCAGGGTAAATCCGGCCCGCTGGCATCATCTAGCAGGCCCCTTCTCACTTGAG
Organism: Bradyrhizobium sp. SZCCT0148; assembly: GCF_018129985.1. Taxonomy (GTDB): domain Bacteria; phylum Pseudomonadota; class Alphaproteobacteria; order Rhizobiales; family Xanthobacteraceae; genus Bradyrhizobium; species Bradyrhizobium japonicum_H. Next base: position 12,568 of record NZ_JAFCKT010000027.1, on the reverse strand, counting down.
ACTCGGGAGGCATTGGATGGGCAACAGTGGTGTCGGGATGCTGCAAGACGGTACGTCGTCAACCTTACTCTGGTTGTGGTTCATCGGCGCGTTCGTGCTTGGCGGCGCTATTCTATATGGGGTCCTGAAATCAGGTCGCTTGAATCGCCGTGACCGCGCGCTGCTGGACCGTAACACAGAAGCAGCCCAACGGCGCGACGATCCGCAAAAAAGGTCGGGCCGTTCCGTTGAGTGAACAACAACGGAGTGATTCCCGACGTGCTCTCGCGTAAGTTGCCTTTGTGAGCCACCAATCTCTACACTAAGGCGGACGCGCGCTGGCCCAGCGTCCGGCGACTCGAGAGGCGTCGTGTGACCAACCGCCGATGACGCTAAAGCAATCGACTCGCACCGGGTAGTTCGCTCGCAAACGAGAACGGCCCTAGGCGGCTCGTCGGTCTGGACTAGGCGCACAAGGCGTCTGGAGAAGTTATGGGCGTCAAGAAGCAGGCGAAGAGCAAGACGGCCGCGAAGAAATTCAAGTGCGTGCGGGTCGAGAAGGCTGCAAAAGAGAAGAAGGCGCGACGATAGGAACGGGCAACGCACGCACTGGGTTGAGGGCAACAACTACGGAGGTTCGCCGTGAAAATGGTGCCATTGATGACAGCAAGCCTGATCGTCCTTTCGATCGCCGGCGGCGCCTCGGGGCAAAGTGGCGGCGCTCCGAGTGGGCGAGGATCGGTCACTGGTGATCCGGCGGCAAGCTCGACAGCGCCGAACTCGGATCCCCGCAGCACAACCGGCATGCCACCCGGTTCGAGCAGCGGTAGCGGCACATCCACATCCGGCGGCAAGGATGACAATGGGGACCAAGGTCGAGACAAGATGCCGGATAGCAATATGGACGTCAGGCCGCAAAGCGATCAGCCGAAAAAGCCGCACTGATGCTTTATTAGGAACGAGGCTTGAACGTTGCTGTTATTTTATTGAGGTGCTGCATCTCCGCCCCCTGAGATGACGGTACCGAGAGCCCCGTGGCGCCGCCGCTGCGGGGCTTGTCTTTTAAGGAGCCTGCGATGAGCGACCGTACTGGCAACGAGCCGTCCCCGTTGATTCTTTTCAGCATCGCGATCGTCCCGATCCTTGCAGTATTAGCGTGGTTCGCCTTCTGACCGCGAAGGTGGCCCGCTCGGCCGATATCGTCATTTGAGGCAACTATGCAGATCGAGCTACTTGGGAAGTATCCCGCTATGCGCAAATGACCTCGTCCGCTCAGCAATTCTACAAGGAGGCGGCGGCCTGCCGCGAGGAGGCAGCTCGAAGCCTCAACCCCGTCGATCGCGAGGGCTGGGCAAGGCTTGCCCGCGAATGGGAGGAGCTCGCGCTCGCGGCGGAGCGAGGCCAGATTTTCCGCCGGGGTTAGGGCGGCTGCACCGACACGTACGTCCGCTGCAGTGTGGTTCTGAGCTTCTTGGGAGAAGCCCCTTGACGAGCGAGCGAACCGGCACCGGTGATAGCCTGCCAACGATCTGGGACCTTGAGGAGCTTCACGAGCTGAACGGCCTATCGTTCATTAATATATAAGATTGGGGCTCCGATGTCTGAAAGCGCACGGTAGGTCGTCACCGCGCAACCCTCGGCCTATATCGGCGATGAGAACGCCTGCTTGCGCTCCCGCCTTCCTCTTATATGGAAAGCAGCGCGCCATGCGCAAACGGCGACGATTCAAAAGGTTTTATCCCTTAGCGAACGTCTTGAGCAGGAAGCCGCTCGCTTGCGCGCTCAGAGTTCACAACTGCCCTATAGTCCGGAAGCTTATGCGCAAGGCCCGGCAGTTGGAAACTGCAACGCATGTTGACGAGTGGCTTTCATCGCCAGGCCTGCAGGCTCCGCTTTGAGCGAGATACAGCCTCCGATCCTGATCCATGTCGAAAATCCCACAGCGTTTTCAGGCAAGGGAAGCATAATCGTCCTTGAATTGAAGGATGAGGCAGCCGCACTTAGGATCGCGCGAAAAATTGCTGACGAAACCGGGCGCGGCGTTACCGTGCGCGATGCCGAGATGGCCTTGATAGTGACCATATCCCCCGCGAAAACTCAGTAGGAGGAGAAGTAGATCCTCAGCGGTCGGCCTCTATCCAACTACACGCATGGGACTTGCCTAACGGCGCTGCTAGCTTGAGGGCGTCAATGGAAGCGACATAATGATCAGCTTCTTGAGGCTTGATAAAGGGAAGAGGGTCGTTCGCAATTCTGATCAGATCATTCGATAAGTTTGATAAGCGCGACGATGGGTGATGATAGCATGAAGCGCTTGCGCGCGTAGCGTACTGGAACTATGCCAGCGGGCGCAGTTTTAACGCGTCTATAGGGCTGTAGAACGAACTGGCATCCGATGATGAGCCCCCTTCAGATTTCAAAAGGGAGGCCTCGCCGCCAAAAGTTGTCACGACCACAAAAGGCCTCCATTCCCGCCGGAATGTGCTGGGCCGCGGCCCCAACATTCTGCTCATTGTTAAACGCAGGAAAAAGCTGGCCATCAACAACCTTGACGAGGTCGCCCCGCTCGATATCCGCGCCTGCTTTGTAAGCGGCAGTTGCCATCTGGTTCGAACCTCTCACTTGAGGAATGCATGGGGAACGAGATTTTCGACTCGATCGGTGCCGTCAAGCCTACCTTACCTGATCAGCTGTATGCCTAGGTGGAGGATGTATCCGGCAGTAGCTGCGATCCAGATGAACACGCCGATGAGCACCCAATCAGGCTTATTTTTCATTGTTGGATCGCCTTTCGTTGGGCAATCAAAATTGCGAAGGTTCAAGCCTCCGCTTGCTCAGCCAAACGGAACGTAGCGGTTCTGTCTATTCCACTTAAGCAGGATTTTGTCGATCGGGATGGGCCTGGGCGGACCTAGCCAAGGGGCTGCGGTCGTCCAAAAATACGGGTCTTCAGGGCCGTAATGATTGCCGCCGGCGCTCTCGGAAGGCGTTGATCTCGAATAGCAGGATGATGGCTCCCGCAAAAAGGAGCCCGCCTGACAGCAGGAGGAGGATCATAGTTAGCACGGCTGCACGCTCAAAATTTCGGCCTTAATGCGGAGTTCTCACAAGGTGGAGGCAATGTAAGCACGACGTAACCGGCGGCAGCGGAAATCCAGACAAAGACGACGATCAACATAGTCGGGATGATTTCCAGTATTGGTATCGCCCTGTTGGATGCAAGTCTTGCATTAGTTTCCCGGGTGTCGCCAATTACGGGTACTGCGTCAAACGCCCTCAGGCGAGCGGCGTACACGTTCCCGCTCGAGCCGCTGTAACCTAAGAGATAAAAACGATTCGTGCCAAGGAGGGTGGGCGGCCCTCGCGCTAAATCATCAGGCACGCTCGGTCGCTCCTGCTTGGTCAGCTATCGCCTTCTCGACTTCGTCCGCAAGGATGTTGAGGTGCTTCGTCAACCGATCGAACAACTGCTGTTTGTGAGGAGCAGTCGCAAGATCTCTGATGAGTGCGCACTCGGCGGCCTCCTTTCGGAGCTTTTCGACTTGGATCTGCATATCTTCCATGGGGGCATTCTTCTTTTTGTTGTGTGCCGCCAGGTTTGCATGTTTTTCCCATTCGAACCAGCAGGCCTAAGGTTGTCGGCCGAGCACCTTGTAGCCTCTAGAGCGGGAGAGGCCGACTGAGGGCTTCAGTTACATCCAAACTTCCTTTTGACAATCATAGCACCGATAGATCTGCACCGGCCTGTCGTTCTTCACGTCGTAAATCGACATGGTGTAGCGCGAAGGCATTTTGCACTTCGGGCATTGGGGACCCGGCTGCGGGCGCCCGGGCGACGATGGCTCGGCTTCCCTTGTTTCAGACAAAATCTCACCTCCGTGACGCAAAGTTCCTGAGTACCAAAGTGGACTGTGGCTGCTATTTCAAAAGTTAATCGAAAATTGATATCCCGGCATTCCCATGTCGAGCAACTCGCCCAGGTCTCTCATATTGCTGAAGATTGCCGGCCAATTACCGCGTAAGCTACGCAGCGCCTGCCTTGCCCTCTCGGAGCCTCATGCGCCCCGCAACTGCAGCACGAGTTGTTTGTCGAGGCGCCTTATAGAATTGGCGCTGATGGATCCCTGCAGCGCGTCGGAGACATCCTCATCACTATCGGCCGCGAGCTGGGCCAGCGCGTCGGCAACGTCCGAGGTGGCATCGCGTGACCAGCCCTCGATCGCGTTGAAGCAAACGATCCGGACAGGGTAAGCGTACTGACCGGAGAGGAGGCCTTGCAGCACGGCTTCGAGATCAGTTCTCTGCTTCGTCCGTTTCGCGCCACGCGCATCCTGCACGAGCGCCGAAGTCCTCAAGCACCAGATAAATATCCCGGTCAAGCCGGTCTGATGGCACAATTGAAGGTGCACGACGCATAATACGCAACTCCACAAAGGAACCGGGGTTCATTGACGCAGGCTGATTCGTTCCCGAAGTTGTGGCCGGCCGTTGGATGCTGTCTGAATGGCGACGATGCTCGTTAGGGCGCCGTGAAAGCGAGAGGACTTTAGGGACCAAGAAGGGCTTGTGATTGTCGGAAGCGACGACGGCGCCTGTCTTGGGATCGACGGGAGATGATCAAGCAAATCGGGGAGAACTTTTGGCAATATTCGGCGCTAGTTGTCGGCGGGGAATTTGCCGGTGGTCCGCCAGATGCGGAGTTTGATCAGCAACACTTGGTCTCGCTTTAGAGCGTACCAGAAGTGGTGGAACTCAAAGCCACCCGCGATCCGCTCGGGCTGGCGCATGAGGTGTCGAAGCAGAAGACAGCGCGCCAAACCAGTCTTGCGCCGAATTGGATATCCAATGGAGATGGGCAGGGCCTCGATCTCTGCCAATCGAGCCATCCCTTCTGTCGTAGGCTTGTAGGGCTTCTCAGTCATAATCGGCAGCCCAAAAAACCGTGAAGTTTGGGCTCGTGCGCCAATCACGCCAACGCGCGGCCTTAGTTCTATTCCGGTGGTCTTAGCCGGGGTGAAGTCAGCCAAATGTTGATCCGGACACCGGCCTCAGCTTGCCGCGCCCTGCGTAAGGCGTCATCACGTCCAGGTCCGTGGGGGAGGAGTTCGGCTTCTTCGCGAAGACGTCGGGCTTCTTCGGCCAGGTTGGTGGTCTGCTTTAATCGTCGACGCAGCTGCATTTGCTACCTCGGGTCCTAACAGTTGGATTAAATTCTCGACTCCTAAAGTGTGCTACCTGTTCCTAAGTTGAATCGCCGGCAGGCAGGTGGCCTTGGTTCAATTGTGGCAGCTGCCCCGGCTAAGTTGGACCTCATTGGCTTGAGGGCTGAGGGCCAGCAGAAGCATATATCGCGCGAGAGCCCCCGGAGGATGCGAGGGTCCTTGAAAAGCCGATGTTCCAAACGCGCAGGAACGGCCCCGGCTCGCTGTGAGCTGGAAGGGGATGGACCGGGACCGTTCCGCCAGCTGGGCGCCGGCGACGAAATAATGAAGAAGACTCGGTCTTAGTTCCTTTCCGCCTATTGGGGTACCAATATGCGCCCCCTCCGGTGTGCGCCCTCGCGCGCCTTCGATATTGAGAAACGTGCCGCAGAAAACAGCAGCTGCTGCGGTTCTGTCTCGGAAACCGCTAGCGGGCACCCCACGTACGGCTGCTTCCAAACCTGGAAGGATTTTGCGCCAGGCTTCGAATTGCGCCTCAGTTAGCGTTCGTGCGACCCGCGCCCATGCCGGCTATCAAGGAAATCTAAAATATTGAGATTAAACGCTTTTATGGGAGCTTGTGGGCTTTACAATTGGAGAGTGTTTGAGCCCGGTTGCTCTCCCTCCGCCACTGATCTTCAGCAGCGCAGAAGTCTTTCAAAAACAAGGATTTTTTGAACCGCCGGATTCTGGACGGTGGAGCACTTAGGTGTAGCACTCTCTGCTTGTTTGCCACGTCCCGAGCGGAAGAGCGACTCGAAAAAATCGAGCCAGTCCGCAGCCCGCTTTATTGTATGAGGGCCCAAAAGGGGCGGGATGGATGAACGCTAGGTGCACATGACCGTCCCATGGCCGAAGTTCGAAAAGCTGGTTGACTTAACTGCTGAGGAGAGCGAGGCAGTCCACTCCTACGCGGCGGAATCCCCGCGACTCCATCATCTGATGCAGGGTCGGGACGCCATGGGCTGCCCGGCGTTCGAGAGCGAGTTGGCCGAGGACTCTCGGCTTCTGCCCCTGATCACGTCCGCTACCCGCAAATGGCGCCTGTTGGAGGATGCGGTGCTCTATGCCGGTATCGGCAATGGCTATGCTGCAATGGGAAGCCTCTGGCACAGCGAGCCCAATAGGCTGGTCGATCTCACCTACAGATATGGGGGCTTCTTCTCAACCTCTGTCGACCAGCAAGCGGCCCTGCGTTTCCTTGAAGCCGGCGACAAGCGGCATAGCGTGTTCCTGACGATCCGGGCGCGGCCAGGCCTCCTGGCGCTGCCGATGTGGGCACTGGGGCCGAACGGTCGCTTCGAAGGCGAAGTGATTGTGTCGCCTGCGGTCGACTTCCGAGTCGCTGGAGCACTACGCAAAGAGGCTGAGGGCGGCACGCCGTTCCTCGATCTTGAACTTGAGATGCCATAGCCTGCCGCCAACACTGTGCGCGGCACGCTTCAAGGAATTCGTGCGTCTGTCCGGGTTGGCTTGGGCACTACTCGTGCAGCGGCCGAGCTTAGTCAGGGCCAATAAGGCGTTGTTTCCGGCGTGAGTGGAATATCGACGTAAAACCCGCCATCGTCCCTGTGGCCCGATATTGTGAGACCTCCAGCGGCAACAATCTCATCAGCCAAATCACCTAAGGCCTCAAACGAACTGCGATCGGTCCATTTGCCGTACTCTGTCGCGATATTTTCGCAAACCTTCGCAAGCTTTTCGAAAAAAGGTGCGAACCAATGGCTTTCCAAAGCCTTCTTTGTCTTTGGCAGGTCATCCAGGGTGAGGCCGCCCCACCATGTTTCCGAGATGGTAGGACGCGAACTTCATCAGATCTCCGTAGGCTCCGTATACCTCCGCCGTAACCCGCTTCAGATCGCAATGCAGCCGGTAAGCCTTGATCGAATCGTTTGCGCGCCTCCTCGTCTGAAATAGCGCGGTCACGAAAGTCTCTTCGTACGCTTCGGTCGGACGTTGTCCAAACGGCGCGCATATCCAGCAAGCTGGTTATTCATCCCAGCACGCGTTTATGATCTCCCAGCGGTAATGAGCGTGCGCGTTTCCTGGCTTGCTCTGCAACAGTATGCCCGGGAGCGCCGTATCGAACCGCCCCGTGACTTCAACATGGGCACACTCATGAGCGAGCGTATGCAATGCTTGTTCGAAGAATTCGCTCTTCTCGTCCTCGAGGGGAAGCAGCACGCCCGAATCGAAGAGCATGTGGCTCTTGACCTCGCCGTCGCGGAGCACAGACGGAGTCATAGCCACGCCCACTACGATGCCCTGGGAAGGGGTAAGTTTCAAAGTGGTCGGATAACCCCGGTCAAGCTCAAGCAAGGCTTGTGAGTAAGGCGTCCTTCATGGAGGTCAAGGCCGAAGGGGACGTGATCCGCCGCAACCAGCTGACCCGCCTCCGCCAACTCGGCGACGCCGGCATTGTGGCCGAGATCGGTCAGGTCGACTACCGCTTCGACCCCGAGCAGGATTACGTGGTGGTCGACATCGAGACCACCGGCTCATGGTCGAACGGGGACCGCATCACCGAGATCGGCGCGGTGAAGGTCCGCAACCACCAGGTCGTGGACGAGTGGCACTCTCTCCTCAACCCGCAGCGTTCCATTCCAGCCAAGATCGTCCAGCTGACCGGCATCACGAACGAGATGGTTCGCGACGCGCCTTTGTTCGCCGAAGTCGCGGATTCCTTCATGCAGTTCATGGCCGACGGCATCTTCGTCGCCCATAACGTCAGCTTCGACTACGGTTTCCTCTCCTACGAATTCGAGCGGATCGGGCGTCGCTTCAGATTTCCGAAGCTCGGCACATGTGCCGGGATGCGGCGGCGCTATCCGGGACACAAGTCCTACGGACTGGGGAAGCTCTGCGAGATCTACGGCATATCACTCGACAATCACCACCGCGCGCTATGCGACGCGCGGGCCTCCGCCCAGTTGTTGAACCTCATCAACCAGAAGCGGAGTGAGGAGAGATATATCGGCGAGGCCGCCTAGCGGTTCGAGCAATGCGGCGACTTGGAAACGACCCCAGAAAATTCCGATAAGGCGAAATTTTGTCTTGCTCCGTCGGGCAAAACAGTGGTTCATAAGGCGCTGGTCCTAGCGAGACGAAGGAGCCAGCCCGATGGCAAATGACGTGAACACCTCCTCGGAATTGTCCAAGATCGCGAAACTGAACGGTGACTTCCGAAGGAACTACGGCACTGTCATCGGAGCGCTCTTGTATCTCCGCACCGTGAGCGCCGCCCGCCGAAGCCCTTGGCTTTGGGCTGGCCTGATTTCGATCGCTTTTTCGGCGGTGCTGAGCTGGTTGGGGCGGCACGGGTGGTTTTTGCCAGCGTTGCTTTGATGGCCCCGAACAGCACCCCCCTTTCCCGGTAAAGCGCCCTGCGATGGCGACGAAGGGAGCCTGATGAGAGCCAGACGTAGCGGCCCGACCTCAACGAGGCAGGCAGCAGAACGTAGTCCTCGATCTCCCGATTTGCCGCATCCAACCGCATCACGGCAAGGAGGCCCGATGAGATTTGCCTTCGATAGGCTTTCCATTGCGCAGCGTGGTCCTCTCCCCGTCGCGCCAGCCGTCGCGCAACGAGAAACGAAACTACCCGCCTGCCTTCGACATCGACGCCGATGCCGTCCGGAGCGAGCTCCGGCCGAAGACCACGGTCGTTTCGCAATACCTCCGCGAGCTCGGTTGCGTGCCTCGCCTGTTCGGAGGCCCAATGCTCCCGGGTGTCGATCCAATCGCAATCCCGCGGCGACTTGTATCCGATCAGCGCGTAGGCTTTCCGCAGCGAGCCGAAATGCTTCACGTACGACGAGACGTGATTGAGACCAAGCGTCGTGTTGATGATGTGCGAATTGAGCTTTCCGCGCCTGCGCAGCGTTAGACGCAGGCGCAGCAGCATCTCATCTTCAGGAATCTCCACACGCCGTTCGGCCAGCAGTTTCTGGGCTCGAGCGAAGATGCTGGGGTCCACGATAGGCTCGATAGCCGCCGCGCCTCGGACCCATGCGTGATCGGGGTTCTTGACGAGCTTCTGTCCGAGACGTCGCGATGTGCGATTGTAGATGGTCTTGCCGATGTAGTTCTCATTCGCGAGGATGGTCGGGATCATGCCGTCGGTCCACGGCCGACCGTTGTGATTGGCGATGCCGGCATCGTTCAGTTGGCGCCGGATGTCGCTGTAGGATTTCCGGCCGTTGACGAACTGATCAAAAATGATCCGGACCACGGCTGCCTCTTCACCGGAGCCGGGCTGTAGTCGAACGCGATCCGATTGCAAAGCCTTGAACTGGCCCTTTTCGAGGAAGCCCTTCGGATGCTCGCTCTCGTCGACCATCAGGCGCCGGAGGCCGTAACCAACGGGGGCGCCGACGCGGTACCCCAGGCTCGCGACTCGACAGTGCCCCGCGTGCACCTTGACCGAGAGCTCTCGGCTCCACTCCGCGGCCATGCCGCGCTTCAGGCTTTTGGCGATCCCTGAAACGAAGGTGCCGTCGTTTTTGAAGAGCTCCGCGCAATATTCGACCTGGACGCCGCTCCGCTTGCACAGGAATTCGTAGTAGGCACTCTCGTCGACGTCCTGGAAGCGGCCCCAGCGACTGACGTCGTAGACGAGGATGTGATCGAAGTCGGCTTGTCCCGACTGAACGTCGTCGATCAGCTCGATGAGACCAGGCCGTCCCTTGATGCGAAGGCCACTGCGGCCCTCGTCTGCATAGGTCCGGACGATCGTGAGGGTGTTCGCTTCGGCATAGGCAGCAATGGCCGCGAGCTGGTTCGTGATGGAATAGCGCTGGAGCTCTCTCGACATCCGAACGTATTGCGCTGCCCGACGCGTTCGGGTCCGCCTTGCCAAGCTTGTCCCTTTGGGGACAACGAGCCAATTACCCATGCACCCCTCCTGCTACTTCAGAGGTCCAAGTCTAGCAAATACACCTTGCGCGTTCGGGCTGGCAATGCCGATCAAACTTGAGGTCCGGGTCCATCCGGCCAGCGCTTCTGGTTTGTGCACAGCGCCGCGCAATAGGGGGACAAGCCTCAGCCCTACCGATTGCGAATCCCTGACCCGTGCTAACCGCTCGGAACGAGCAGGCGGGCGGAAGGATTCGTCCTCGCAGGAGCGATGTCGATGCTGATGACGAAGGAAAGACGAACGGCGATCCGGACGTTGCGCGGCTGGGCGATCCACGTGCTGCAGGAGGCGGCCGCCATCCATGAATGCGCGGAGCACGGATGGGCGAAGGACCGGGCCGACCCTCACGCCCGGGAGCGCGCCCTCGATGTCGCCCGTCAGGAGCCGCCTGCTGGCCTCTCTCTGGACCAGGCCATCGCGGAAGTTCGGGATGTTCTGGATTCCATCGGAGACACCTGCCCGGAGTGCCTTCCGGAAAGTTGAGCCGGCCATTGTGAGGCCGGCCCCGAGCATCTCAGCGCGCGAGACGCTTCTCGACCCGCTTGCGGGTGTTGCCGACCTTCTTCACCGCCTTCTTCACGGCGGATGCCGAACGGCCGGTCTTCTTGGCCTCGTAACCCACTTCGTACTTCTGCCCGCCGGCAACCTTCGCTCGGTCCTGGTTCCGACCGCGTGCGGTCTTCTTCGTAGTTTTCTTCGCTGTAGCCATCACGGCTCCTCCTCGTTGAACGATGTCGTAGCAACGTCACAAGGATTCACAGGTTCCGGAACGATTCCGCTTGCGCCGCCTTGAGTCGGGTTTGTTGCGTGGAGTTCGGTCGTGGCGTTTTCGCGTAGGAAGCCTGCTGGCATCGGCAACAAGGCTCCGTATCCTGACTTCGTCGAACCGGCGTTGGCATCCTCGATCGACAGGGTGCCGTCCGGATCGCGCTGGATCCATGAAATCAAGTTCGACGGCTACCGCGTTCAGGTTCATCTGCACAACGAGGCTGTGAAGGTCTTCACCCGGCGCGGGCACGATTGGACCCACCGCTTCAAGAAGGTCGCCGACGACGCCTGGCACATCAAGGCGGGTTCGGCGGTCGTCGACGGGGAGATCGTCGTGCCGGCCGCCAATGGCACCACCGACTTCCACGTGCTGCAGAACGAGCTCAAGGGATCGTCGAGGAAGATCGTGATGGTCGCCTTCGATCTCATCTACCTGAACGGCCACGACCTGCGGAAGCTGCCGCTCTTTGAGCGCAAGGCCGTGCTCAGGAAGATCGTCGCCGGCACCGATGTCCAATTCAGCGAGAGCTTCGAGATCGACGGGCAGGCGATGTTCGCGCACGCCTGCAAGGTTGGACTGGAGGGCGTCGTATCGAAGGTCCGGGACAGCGTCTATCCGACAGGCCGCAGCAACGACTGGGTGAAGAAGACCTGCGCGCAGCGCGAGACGCTGACCATCGCCGGCTTCGCTCTGGACGGGACGAAGTGGGACGGCCTTTACGTCGGCCGCCGCAAGGGGCCCGACCTCGTCTACGCCGGCAAGGTTGACCATGGATTCGACAAGGCTTCGGCTGCAGACCTGCGGAAGAGGCTGGAGCCGTTGATCCGGAAGACCCAGGCGTTCAAGAAGCGCATCTCGCACAAGGGCATCTGGGTCGAGCCGAAGTTGTCAGCCGAGATCGAATATCGCGCGAAGTCAGCGGAAGGAAAAGTGAGGCACCCGTTCTTCAAGGGTCTGCGGGAAGACCTGTGATGGCGCCACCTCGAACCAAATCGACGTTTCCGGATTGACACCCTGGCCGAGGAGACCGGGATGTCGAACTTCGTAACTCTGCTCGTGGAGGACGACGCTCTGCAGCGGGAGATCATGTCCGACCTGCTGCGGGACGAAGGCTTCGAAGTCGTCGAGTGCGCGACGGCCGAAGCGGCGGAGCTTATCGTGGCCTCCACCGGTCCGGAGTTGCAGGCGGTGGTCACGGACCACAACCTGGCCGGCAACATGACCGGCTTGGACCTGGCGGCCTACGCGCGGGAGCATCACCCCTTGCTCAACATCGTCGTGATGTCCGGCAAGGTCGTCGATCGGCTGCCACCGCGAACGGTATTCCTTCAGAAGCCCTTCGCGCCTCGCGCGCTTCTGGATGCCGTCAGAGGCCTACCGGGGCGTATCGGCTCGTCGTCCTGGTTTGGATCGGTCCGCCCGATTGCCGGGAACGATCGGAAGACAGTTAAGCGGTTGAGTTCTATGTCCGCTCCGCGAGCAGCGAATGCTTGAAGCGGGCGAACAGCGAGGCTGGGCCTGCATACACCTCGACGCATCCGGCATGTCGTAGCGACTGCTCCGTGAACCCGCCGCAGAGTTGAGAGACCTCTTGCGCCTCTTGCTCCTGATTCCTTCTCGGCGGACTACTTGCTGAACTTCATGTGCGATCAACTCGCCGAGTCCAGCGGACCAATCAAGGTAGCTGTTCCGGTTTGGTGAGCG
>NZ_JAFCKT010000026.1 GCF_018129985.1 Bradyrhizobium sp. SZCCT0148 | reverse complement strand
GCCCAAGCAGAGTTTTCCGGTTCTAATGAGACGGTGGCTTCGCAACCGGTCAAACTGGCAGTGCAAAAGCCGTTATTGAGTAGCCGGTAGGACGCACTTGGCCGGCCCAAGGCCCAACTTTCTAATTCGCTCGCGTCATGCATAGTATGGTCAGCAGTCTCATGCCGTAGCGGATCATTCCCGTCGGTTTGGCGCTCAACGTCAAACTTCGGGCCTGCTCCCATCACCGGACGTGTAGGTGCGTAGCGTCAACAGAAGCGATGTGCCAATTACAGACCTCGAAGGGGAGCGATCCAGTGTCCTCAAAACTTCACGACGGTCCGCAGGCCGAGGACGGATGCGTCTTTGAGGTGGACGCCGCGCATGGCACTCAGCGGATCGCTCGCCCCGCCGCCGGGATGGCGAACAAACTGAAAGTTGGGCTGCAGTGTGATGCCCGAACGAACTTCATACTGATAGACCGTCGTAAACAGGGTCTCCGAATTCCGGGCCGGCCAACTCGATCCGAAGATGGCCTGAAAGGCACGATCGAGAGCCTGCACGTTCGGCGACACATGGGCGTACGCTACTGAAATGCCGAACTTGTCATGTGGGCGCGCGTCGGCGAGACCAATGAACTCGACGCCACCGTCGGCATAATAGTCGATCAGATTTTGTGCAGGGGGGCTGTAGGAAGCCCGGGCGAAGACGCCGATACCCCGATCGTCGTCATGACCGACGCGAAACAGTTTTTGCTCGAAAACGGCATACAGGCCGTAATCGCCATTGACGCTGGCAGGCGTTCCCGAACTGGCGGGATTTGCGAGCGACAGGCCGGTCGTGTCCGATCGCGTGTCGTTGAAGCTGCCGAAGTGCCGCCAGCCTCCGAGCTTCAGCTTGCCGTCCAGACCCGGATCGCCTTTCTTGGCATTCCATTGAAACTGGGCCTCGTAAAGCGTCAACGGCGGATCGTTGATCCGGAAGTTCAGGCCGTAACGATTGCGAAGCTGTGGATCGTCGGTGCCCGGGCCTGCTGAATTTCCGTCGAAGACAGCGCCGAGCAGCGTCAGATGATCCGTGACGTCGGCACGAAACCGCGCGCCCAGCGCGGCGAGGGGCGGAGAGGGTCCTCCGCTTGGCATATTCAGCGCGAAGATCGCCGGCCAGCCAAGCGAGGCGTTGGTAAACACGTCCGTATATTTGGAGGTCGCGAACTCCGAGTCGGCCGCAAGCTGCCCGGCCCGAAGGGCGATCTTGTCGCCATTCCACTTCTTCTCGAACCACATTTCGTAGAGGCGGGTCGACGGCAAGGCCTCGATCCCGCTGACGTCGAGGTAGTTGAAGAGCGAGCCGCGCGATAGTCCGCCGCCGTCGATGCGGAAGACATTGGCATGGAAGGTCATGCCCTGGAGGCCGAGGAGCTTTTGCAAGTCGGCATCGGCGGCGAAATTGATGCGGTCCTCGTAGACCGAACCGCGCTTCGCGCCGCCCGACGGATTGCCGAGGACTTCACCAATGTAGGTGACGGCAAACTTGACGCCATGTTTGTCGAACGGATTCGGCAGCAGCCCGAGCGTCGTTTCCTGAACCGTACTCTCCCCGGTATCAGGGTCGTTCGGCTTGAGGTCGTCGGTCTTCTTGTCTTCTTGCGCGGCTGCTGCGGCGCAGAAGACAATCAGAACAATTGCAATTGCCAATCCGCGCATGCCGCACCTACGTCCCGCACCATGTTGCAGCTTTCGGGTAGAGCCGCAACCACATCCGGTTGTGTGTAAAACAGCACGCAACAGCAGGTGCACTTGGAACCTGGAACCGTCATATTAGTAGTCACTGACCGGCGGGAGGATCAGTTGGCCAACAGACAGAGTGACGACAAAGAACATACAGAAAAGCGAAAGCCGGATAATTTCCTCCAACGCCTCGGACCGGGCCTGATCACCGGGGCCTCGGACGACGACCCATCAGGCATCGGCACTTACAGCCAGGCAGGCGCCCAGCTCGGCTTCGGGGTGGGATGGACGATGCTGGTCACCTATCCCCTCATGGCGGCGATCCAGGAAATCGCGGGGCGGATCGGGCGTGTGACCGGGCACGGCGTCGCCGGCAACGTCTGCCGCAACTATCCGGCGCCGGTGATCTGGTCGCTGATCCTGCTCCTCTTCGTCGCCAACACGATCAACATCGCCGCGGACTTAGGGGCGATGGGAGACGCGCTGAAGCTCCTGATCGGAGGCCCCGGAGCGCTCTACGTCGTGGTCTTCGGGAGCGTGTCGGTCATCGCGCAGATCTTTTTTAAGTACGAGCGCTACGTCGCGATCCTGAAATGGCTGACGCTGGTTCTGTTCGCCTACGTCATCGCGCTGTTCGTGGCGAAGGTCCCGTGGAGCGAGGCGCTGATGGGACTTTTGATTCCCAGGGCACAATGGAGTGCCGCCTTCCTGACCACGCTGGTGGCAATCCTAGGCACGACGATCTCGCCGTATCTGTTCGTCTGGCAATCGTCTCAAGAAGCCGAGGAGCAACGGATCGACCCAGACAAGAAGCCGCTCAAGCACGAGCCCGAGAAGGCCGAACAAGAGACGAAGCGCATCCGCATCGACACCCTGGTCGGAATGGCCGTCTCGAATATCATCGCGATCGCAATCATCATGACGACCGCGGCCACGCTGCACAGCGCTGGAAAGACCGATATCGAATCCTCGTCCCAGGCGGCCGAAGCCCTCAAGCCGGTCGCCGGAGCGTTCGCCGAACTGATCTTTGCGCTCGGCATCGTCGGAACGGGTCTGCTCGCAATTCCGGTTCTGGCGGGCTCGACGGCGTATGCGATCGGGGAGGGCCGCAAATGGCCGGTCGGTCTCTCACGCAAGCCGAAGGAGGCGATCGCTTTTTACGGCGTGCTCGCGGTGTCCGTCGGCCTTGGGATCGCAATCAATTTCACCGGCCTCGATCCGATCAAGGCCCTATACTGGAGCGCCGTCATCAACGGCGTGCTGGCCGCGCCGGTCATGATCATCATGATGCTGCTGGTTCGCCGCAAATCGGTGATGGGAGACCTGATCGTCCGCGGCCCGGTCTATTGGCTGGGATGGCTCGCAACGATTGCAATGGGGCTTTGCATTGTCGGCATGGGTGCGTCTCTGATGCTGGCTTAGGTGATCAGCTCGGCCACGCATAGCAGCGCTAAGGGTGATGGAGATTGCTCGACGGCGCGGGAGCCACATCGCAACGCTGCCTCTCCTGCTTCTTAAAACGTCCGCTACGGGTCAAAACGCGAGAACTCACGTTGAGCAAATGCGGTCTGCTCCGTCGCGATGAGCGAACATTCGCCAGACTCGGCGCTACTTCGCAGATGGGCCAAAAAACAATAGTTTATGGTCGGCTTCGGGTCAAAGGCTGCCCTCGGCAGCCAGCATGCCCTTGGTCGGGTGATATCTCGGAAGCCGACATCGCCGCGCTCTGGGTCGAGATGCTACGGGTCAAAAAGCTGACCATCGGGGCGCCGCGCGTCGGCTCAGCGCCAGAGGCGGACGAACACGGAATCGACGCGCGTAATTCGCGCCGATGGACCCTCGGCCTACCCGCGTTTGGCGGTTAGTGTCTCTCGCCGCCAAGACTTAAGTTATTGCAGACTAATGATTTTTTCCATACGATCACGTTTGATCGATTGAGAATGTTCGAACTCAGTTTCTCTCCCTCCGCCAGTTCATTTGTTGAACATCCTCTTCGCCCCGGTCTAAGCGAATCGTTGACGCTCATTTCCCCGGCTTGTCTAAGCGTCGATCCCTACGCCGCGCGTGGGATCGCCAGAGCTGGAATGGGGGCCCCGGTGCGATGCAAGCGACGCCGGGGCTTCCTTTATTTCCGAAAGGCCTGCTGCATGGGGAGTGATGGTCTTTGAGGCAGCGAAACTGACGTAATTTGAAATCGGGCAAGACTGAAGGTAGTCGGAAGCCATTGAAGCGATCGGGCAGCTCCGTACCAATACGTAGCGCCGCTCTTTTCTGATGCAGCCGTCATCATCGTTGTCTAGCTTGGCTTCATCATCGGCTCACCAACTTGTCCGATGACTGTGAGCGGAAGACTCGCGCCCTCAGTCAGCGTGAGTCCCATGTCCGAAAACTCCCCTCGTCCGATCTGCCCTCAATGCGGCAAACCGATGCACTTCGTGATCGTTAAGACAGGCGGTCGCAAATTTCGTTGTATCAAGTGCGACGAAATCGACCCATTGCAGGTGCCAGACTATCAAGCATGGGCGAATAGCGAAGAATTGCGCCAACCGACGTGACTTTGAGGGCTGGCTGGAACCGCACAAAACGTTTGAACCTGGTTTGGCCGGCTGCGTTAATTGGGCACCGTCGACCAAGGCCTATTGCAGGCGTCGATGGCTGAGAGACGCTTCAGCGCTCCCCTGCTTTAGTGGGAGCCTCATATGGCGAAGCGTCTTCACGACGAGACCTTATCGTTCGATCGCTCAGAACAATTCGACGGGTACTATCTCGACTGCGCGGACGATCCGTTGAGTGAAACACACGCGATCGAATTGGCGAGGTTGATTGCGGCCAAGACCGGCCGCACTGTCACGATCCGGGATGAGGATCTTAAAGAGATCGTAACGATCCCTGCGGGCAACAAGGCTCATTGAATTTCGCGCCCAGAGTTCGGTGAACGCACAGGCCGTCGCTGCCACTGAGATTGGCCCCACACCCTTAAGGTCAGCGGACGAGCTGCCTACTCAGGGAGCCGCCCTAATTAAAGGGCTCTCTGCTTAAGTGGAATAGACGGAACCCCAAAGGTCCGTTTGGCTGAGAAAGAGCGGAGACTTGAATCGACGCAGTTTTGATTGCCCAACGAAAGGCGATCCAGCAATGAAGAATAAAACGGACTGGGTGCTCATTGGAGTGTTCATCTGGATCACATTTGCAGCCGGATACATCGTCCACGTGGCCATACAGCTGATCAGGTAGCCGACTTGCACCTGAGGAGTGAACGGTGGCGCTCTCGAAGCTTTGTTCCAAAGTCCTATAGAGAAGCGAACCACCGCTACTGAGGGACCCGATTGCCTAGTCGTCCCAAACACGCTCCCCACATTTGCACAGGAACAAGCGCACGCTACGGCCAGTCGCAGGATCAAGCATTTGCTGGACGAGATCAAGAAAGGAACCACACCGAGAGCACCTCGGCTGAGGCTTTTCCTTGCAATTTCCGGGTGATGACATCGGCTGATTCTAACAGAACACGCCACCTCAATCAGTCCGACTAAGTATGGGGTTGACCTCTCTTTGATGGTCCAACGCCTACAAGCAAACACGAACGGGGAGATTGTTCGCAAAGTGTCCGTTTGTGGCCCTGAGCCGTCTGAGAGGGCCAGCGCAGAACGTGTCTGCTCTGCCCCCCAGAGTCGGACGTCGACCTGTTCTGCTATCGCGAGCCTGTCGTCGACCTCGATGCCGAGATATCGCGCGGTGCTCTCGATCTTCGTATGCCCAAGAAGAAGCTGTAGGGCTCGCAGATTGTTGGTTCGTCGATAGATCAAGGTTGCCTTGGTCCGGCGAAGGGAATGCGTCCCGAAAAGTGGAGACTCTAACCGCCACCGGATGAATACTCAGTGGCAGGTCAGACACAGTATATCGCCCCGCGAGACCGAGAACGCAAAACTGCTGACGGTAAGGCCGCCATCTGCCAGTCAAAGTTCGCGCTTTATCTCGGGTTTGTCGTACAAGATTGCGGTCAACAAAGAGCTATTGACCTCAATTTTTCCGTTGTAGCTGATGAAGCCGAGCTTACGAAACTTGTTCATGAAGAAGCTGACGCGCGACCGAGTAGTGCCAATCATTTCAGCCAAAGTCTCTTGGCTGATATTCGGAGTTATCGGTTGAGGGCTTCCTTCCTTGCCAAAATTCGCTAGGAGCAGCAGAAGCCGCGCCAAGCGTTTTTCGCTGGAGTTGAAAAGCTGATCAATCAAATCCTCTTCGATGCGGCTATTGCGGGTCAGCAAATAGGCGATGAACAACTCAGAAAACTTTGGCTCTTTGTGAAGAGCCGCCAGCATGGATGCCTTCGTAATCGAAGTGATCAGACACTCTTCCATCGCAGTCGTCGTCGCGATGCGCAGCGAATGGCCGTTCATGCAACCCTCCCCAAAAAACTGGCCGGGTCCTACGATGCCGACTATCGCTTCCTTTCCTTGCTCAGAAACGACAACGACTTTGACGCGCCCCTTTTGAATATAAAAAATTGTGTCGGCCGCATCTCCTTGCATGAAGACGATCTCACCCTTACGAAATTCAAGTATGGCTTTTCCTTCGCCGACCTTGGCAAGAAATTCCTTGGGATCGAAGATATCAATGCTTTTGTCCGGCATGTCGGGCATGGGTCCTAGTAAGGGCGGCCTATCGTAGCCATTTTCCGGAAGCGATGACAGACGAAACGACCCCAGAACAGGGGCGGGCTGGGCAAAGCGCTAATGGCAAACTCACACGATCGACGCTTGCGCGCGGGGAAAGCTCGCAATAAAGGTTGTACCGAACTGCTCTGACGACTTAACTTTAATCGTTCCCCCATGAGCGCTAACGATCTCTTTTGTGATATATAGTCCGAGCCCTAAATTGTTCGACGAGAGGTGTGTGTTGTCCCCGTCACCGCTTCGCACCAGTGCGTCGAAAATTCCAGCTATCGCGCTAGGGGGAATCGGAACCCCTTCATTGTGCACCGAGACGGCAACATGAGCGTCTTCACCCTTTACGGACACCCCGATGGGAAGGTCCTTAAACCCGTACTGCACAGCGTTGCCAAGCAAATTTGAGAAGACCTGACCAATTCTGGGCCTGTCCCATATCCCTTCAGTATTGCCTGATACGTCAACGGTAAACGTGCGCTCCGGATGCGCAGCGCGCATTTCGTCAACCAGCCGCCTTGCAACAAAAGACATGTCCATTTGCTCCCTGATCACTCGCAAACCAGATCCCAGTCGAACGCGTGTGACGTCGAGCAGTTGATCCAATATCTCTGTTGCACGGGTTGCGCTCAAGGAAATCTGGGATACTAACATCCCCTGACGCTCGCTGAGTGAGCCAATCCGCCCGATCAATTCTGCTGCCATAGTCATGGCACCTATCGGATTGCGAAGATCGTGACCAATGATGCCAAGAAAGAGGTTGCGGGAACGCTCGACTTTCGAAGAGTAGTAACTGATTGATTCCGTCAGTTCTTGGTCGATGGCCTCGTTGAACCGGGTCAAATCGGTGATGTCTTGTTCCGCTGTCTCTGTTGCCTGTGCCCTCCACAATTTTACGACGCTCGCACGCAATGCGCGATATTCGGAAACCATTTGATCCATGTTAAAGCCGCCGGCTTGTCGTAATGCGGCGTGAACCTCGGCGACGCTGTCGGGCGACGTTTTGGCCTTTTCACCATGCGATTTGGTGACCTGCTCGGCGTCTGTCTGGGGACTGTCAATATCATCAGCAACGAATTGCAGGATATATTGGATGTGATTGCGAAGCGAAAGCGGACTGCTCGCTTCTGAGGCTGGCGCGAGCGTCTCGGCGAATGTTTCCCATTCGGCAATGATGGGTGCGTGATGCTCGCGAATGAAATGGGATAAGCGCATGAATACTTTCTATCGGTCCGCGTGATGTGCAGGAACGTTTGCCATCAGCAAGGCGACGAAGAAGGCACCCACCATGTTCGCCGCGAAAACGATCGTCCTCAGGCAAAGCGGCCGCCCCAGATTACGAAATGTCGGATGGACGGGCAAAGGCAGAACCGCCGTGACTGTGCTTTCGGTAAAGAGCTGAAGCTTGCCCAGAATCACGCTCGCTAAGCCATCAGGGCGTTTGGCCTCGATATCGTCCCGGCGAAGCTTACGATCCATGAATTCTATCCTGTGCTTCACCCAATAACGCGCAAAAGCGGTTCCAGTTTAGACCCCGGATGGGATCCACCTGGGCGCGCCAAAGCGCTGGACCAAGCCCCTCACGGGGCTGTTCGTTCCCGGGCAGCGCGCCGATGGAGCGGCGCTTTCACCTGATCCGAGGCGCATCGGGTGACGACGGGTGCAAAGCCGTCCGACGGATGTCTGAAATTGCAGAGCGCCGCTTGGTCATACGCGGTCGCTGTCGGCAAGGTTATTCGAGGAAAGACTGTCTCAGGGACGCGCCCCTACAGAGTGTCGACCCGCGTGTCCAAGTCAGTCGAAGCGACCAGTCGTATGTTAAGTCTTACGGAATGACGGTCACTATTGTGAAGTAGATTATGCAAGGACCGGGCGATCTGCCGCCGCTCGTTCCGATCAGCGCCGGGCGGAATCGATCTGGCGAACCGCAGCATTTGCTTGCGAAGCTGAACAAGCTGACTCCACGAGTATCGGGTTTCGTCATTAGCACCTTTAAGTCGTCGGGACGACATGAGCCTACTCATCAAGGGGTCGTATTCAGCCAGAGCCGGTCAGCGACATGCCTCATGTAGAACGATCGCATGTCGGCATACTGCATTCCTCATTTCGATGGGGTGGCCCGGTCGCCGCATAGTCTCGATCGAGGAGTTACCTCGAGTGTTAAGTCCCTCGAGGAGCGTCGCGACCTGACGAAGGTTGTTTCTGGTCTTGCCGACCGGAAGATTCCGCGCTTGACGACGTCTCGGCCACTCGGTGAAGACCGTGCGGCGCCGCGGCCTGATGTCGTACTGTCACTCTGGTATCTGAAGATTTGGTCGATCCAGCCCAGTCGGAGCACTGCATTGCAATATCCGCTTGCCGAGCCTTCCTGACAAGGGCTTCGCGCTCCGGGCCGGGGCGCAGCTTGCTGGCCTGCCTGTGGACCTCATCAGACCATGCAAAGAGTCTATCCTGAAGCGTTAATTGCTGTTTAAAGCGGCGTCGCTGCATCGTGCTTCTCCATTTGGGAAAGCGGCACGCTGCAGTCTTTCATCTCCAGCACCGCAGAGATGGTCAATTCTGCTCACCGGAGAAAAAATCGTCGCAGATCTGGCGTGCCTTATAAGGCGGCGGTCAGTTCTCATGATCCGCACGGGCAGAGACTTCCCGGCGGGAACTTGCTGTTTTCGGTGAAGGGATAGCGCATCCTTCGCCATCTGCCGGTTGAGGTAGGGAGCCCCGTTGTGCCACTGGACCGGCGCAAGGGCCCTCTTGGCCCGTCGACCATCCGAGCCGCAGCAGCTTCGGCCTCGCCTTGGCGGGGCGACGGTCGCCGACTGTAATGCGCTTCTGGAGGCGTCGGACTTTAAGTTGCTGACGACCGGAGCGCTCGCAAAAGTTGCGCTACGCAGAATAAGCAGGCAGACCACGTCAGCTTGCTCGACCTCCCTCGGGGTCTCAAAGGTCCCGAGCTCAAATACGGACGCCAGCCCCGGAATGCTCCGAGCCTTTCTCCTTAGCTAAGCGGGTGAAGTAAGCGCAGCAAGCGGCGCGCTCAGGCGATATGTAAATCCGGTTACGTCGTAATTGAGCTGAACTTCCCCTCGTAGTTGCTGCCCTAGTGAACTCATGAGCCGTGTTCCAAAGCTGCGACGCGTTGGCGTTGCGACTGTTGGCCCGTGCTGTTCACTCCATATGAGGTCAAGTCGCTTGCCAATGTCGTCCTTCTGCCACGAGACCCGTATGCGACCAGAAGCCACCGACAGTGCGCCGTATTTAGTTGCATTGGTACAAAGCTCATTCAACGTCATCGAGATTGCGATGACCGCCCCGGAGGTGATGCTGATATCCGGGCCCACCATTGTCACCCGACCGGGGGTGTCGCTGTCAAATGGCTGTATCGCCGCACTAATGGTGTCAGACAAGCTTGCGCTCGCCCAGCGTGACTTTATGAGGAGATCATGGGCGCGACCCAATGCGATGAGACGACCCTCGATAGCTCGCTGCCCATGCTCTATCGACTCTGCTGTCCGAAGGCTTTGTGAAGCGATAGCGCCGACGGTTGCTAAAGTATTCTTAATACGGTGATGCAGTTCCTCCACGATCAATTTCTGCAATTGGTCGCCGGTTGCACGTTCTTGCTCTTGAAGTCCGACTTGGATCAGGAGCTTCTCAGCGTTGATGCTTGCCTGATCAAGCAGCAGTCGAAGGCTGTCGTTCTCTGCGGTGAGAGCTGACTGCATGGCATCCTGTTGCCCTGGTCGCGCTGAAATCAATTTTGAAACAACCGGAGTCAAATCCCTTATTTGCGGCGGAACGATCTCGAGCGAGCCCTTTCCCATCATGTCCTGTAGCGCGTGGATCATGGTCTTCACGTCGAGCGGCTTGCCGATGAATCTACTGTCTGTCGGTTTTTTGCTGTTGGCCAGTCTGCTCTGGCCCGATACCAGGATGATCTTGATCGAGGGCCATCGCTCATGCACCGCAAACGCCAGCTTTATGCCGTCCATGGTGCCTGGCATCTGTATGTCTGTAAGCAGCAGCTCAATGTCGGTCCGCGTCTCCAACAGCAACATGGCCTGGTCAGCGTCAACGGCTTCGAGCGCGACGAACCCTGCGTCCTCAACGATATCCACGGCGCGCATCCGCAAAATCAGTTCGTCTTCGACAATCAAGACCACAGATGAGCTGGTAGACATTATGGGAAGGCTCTCTGGTTAAAAGAGATGCTGGAAGTCGCCGAATTGAAGTTAGCGCTGCATCAAATGCGAGTGCTTGGTCCTAGCTCTCGCGAGCAATAGTCATCCGATACGCTCGATAGCTAAAGACGGCTGAGCAAACATATTGATGCAGCGGTGAAACGTCTATTGTTCGTGCGCCAATAGCGAGGAGAGCGCTGAGACAAGTGCGCCGACAGAATACGGCTTGGCAAAGAATCGCGTGTCTGAAGGGAGGTCGGCTTCCGTCAAGTTTGACTTACCTGACACGACGACTAGCTTGATCGGCGGCCATCGATTGCGGACGGCGTGAGCCAGCTTCAGTCCATCCATGCTTCCCGGCATATCCACGTCGGTTACGACTAGCGCAATATCCGACCGCGCTTCCAAGATTGCGACAGCCTCGTCGGCATGCCGCGCTTCGATGACTTCGTATCCGGCATCTTCTACGGTACCAACGGTGAGCATTCGCACAAGAACCTCATCCTCCACAACAAGGACAATCCCTCGGCGGGGAACATCTATACGCATTCGAACCTCCATTAGCCGCGGCTGTCTAAACCAAAACCTCACGATTGTCGGTGGCGTAGACCACAAAGCAGCATGAAAAATTTTGCGATACTTTCAACCGTCACGGCTTGCCGGGCCAATGAGCATCGGGTTAGTTCGCCTCCATGAGCACTCCGCAGACAGATAGTGACACCCGAGACAATCAGCTTCTTGTCGCTTTGACAGCGAAAAGCCGAGCTCGAATTGCCCGGTACTTGGAACCCGTCGATCTCAAATTGGGTGCGATGGTCTGCGACGCCGGAGGCAAACTCGATCATGCTTACTTCCCGATGGGAGCAGTATTGTCGCTACTGACGGTGCTGGAGAGTGGTTCCGCCATCGAGACGGCAAATATTGGACGCGAAGGTGCGTTTGGGCTGTTTTCAGCCATGTACAGTCGCACATCGTTCAATCGCTGCATCGTGCAACTTGCAGGGCATATGGTCCGATGTCCGATCAAGGTGCTGCAGGAGGAGTTTGAGCGCAACAACGATGTCCGCAATCTATTTGTGAGTTTCTCGGAAACGTTACTCTCTCAAATTCAACAGACTGTTGCTTGCAACGCGATGCACACCGTTGAGGAGCGCATTTGCCGTTGGTTGCTCATGATGCACGACCGCGCAGACGGCGAAGTGCTGCCATACACGCATGAATTTCTTTCGCACATTCTGGGCGCCAATCGAAAGTCCGTGACGCTGGCCGCTCAATCGATGCAGAACGCGGGGCTCATTGAGTATCATCGCGGAACGATGCAGGTGCTAGATCGAGCTGCGTTGGAGGATGCGTCGTGTGAATGCTACGCCATCGTACAAAAGCGTTTCGACGCATTTCTCGGTAGACCTGACTTGGTATCGGGCAACCGGCCGTTGCAAAGCAGCGCTGGCAGCGATCGAGGCTCCTGCTGTGATTAAAAACATTCCGGTTCAGCAGGCCGCGGGATCCATTGTATTTGTAGATTGCGATGAGGCTTATGACGACAGCCCTACGGCGGGTCGATGCGGGGTCAGCCGCGGTCGCATACCAGGATAGGTCATGATGAAATTTGGAGCGTTAGTGGCGGTAGTCATTCTTGGAGTGGTTGGAACCACACAAGCTCGGGCAGAATGTGAGATCGCCGACGCGAAGCTGGAAGAAGCCATTCAGCAAAATACACGACTGCGGGGGCCTGCTAACAGTCAGGCCGTTCGGGATCTGCGTACCTTGCGGGATGCCGCACTCACGCTCCGATCCTATGGTCGTCATGAGGACTGTCAGCGTCTTCTCGGAAACATCCGGGAACTGATCGCGGGGCCACCTATGGGGACGTTAGGGGACAACGACGAGGAGGAGGCTGATAAGCAAATCGCGGCGAGCGAACCAATCATCAAACGGGGGGCGATTCGTGGTAGTCGCGATAAAAGGGGCGCCAAGCCCCTTCTGAAGATAAACGAACTAGCACCGGGTTTGAGGACCGATGAGATGATCGGAGCAGAGGTTCGCAGTTCCGACGACAGGATCGTGGGCGAGGTCAGGAATATTGTCTTCGGAATGAAAGACGGACGAGATTACGCGGTTGTTGCTTCCGGCGGGTTCTTTACGACGGGTAAGGACAGCATTGTCGTACCGATAAGATCGCTGAAAGTGACGCAGGATCGGTCGAGTTTCTTTCTTCCGATTTCCAAAGAAATCATGAAAGCCGTACCTCTCATGCCCGATCAGGATTATAAGTGGCTATCAGATCAGAAGTGGCGCAATCACAATGACGCTCTCTTTCAAGCGCGGTAAGCCCCGGGGGGAAATGGCCTTGGCTCTCACCCCAGGATCTCGGATTGCGGCCATTCGTCGAAATCCGAACAATCATACATCTCTGGCAGTTGGGCGCTTTTGCCCAAACTGATCTTCAAGCATCTGCAATAATGGACGTTTCGATCGCCGCCCCTTGTTTGGGCCACGCAAGGAGGCAGAGTGGAACAAAAAGCTAAGGGCAAGCCGCAAAAAGACCGTGATCGGCGGAGCAATCGACTTCTGGGTGCATTAGAGCCTGCTAGTCGCAAGCGAATAGATCCGCATCTGGAGCCTCTCTCGCTCAAGCTTGGTGATATGGTCTGCGATGCAGGAGGCCAGCTCCAGCACGCCTATTTTCCTCAGGGGGCCGTCCTGTCGCTCCTGACTGTGCTGGAGAATGGCGCGGCAATCGAAACGGCGAATATCGGCCGCGAGGGAGCCTTTGGACTACTTGCCGCCATGTATAGCCGCGTTAGTTTCAATCGATGCATCGTGCAGCTTGAGGGACATATGGTTCGCTGTCCTATTCAACTATTACAGTACGAATTTGAAAACAGTGACCACGTGCGCAATCTATTTGTGAGTTTCTCGGAAACGCTGTTATCTCAGGTTCAGCAGACGGTCGCGTGCAATGCGATGCATTCGACGGAAGAGCGGATGTGTCGCTGGCTTCTGATGATGCACGACAGGGCCGGGGGTGAAGCTCTTCCTTACACCCACGAATTTCTCTCTCACATTCTGGGTGCGAACCGGAAATCCGTGACCCTTGCCGCGCAATCGATGCAAACCGCGGGGCTCATCAGCTATCGCCGCGGAGCGATGCAGGTGCTGGACCGGCGGGGATTGGAGATGGCGTCGTGCGAATGTTACGCGATCGTGAAAGAGCGCTTTGACGCATTCCTCTCGCCGCCCCCCACTGCAGTACCTCATAACAAAAGCTGAAAAGATAAGAGTGAGGTTGATGGGGCTCCGCTACGTCATCGGGCTCACCAACACGCCGGAATTCTCCTTTCGCGGCTTTACCGACAATCCCCTGCACGGACTGACGCTCAATCCCTGGGATCCCGACATCACCTGCGGCGGCTCTTCGGGCGGCGCAGGCTCGGCGGTCGCCGCCGGCATCGGCAGCATCGCCCATGGCAACGACATCGGCGGTTCGCTGCGCTGGCCGGCGCACTGCAACGGCGTTGCCACCATCAAGCCGACGCAGGGGCGCATCCCCGCGTTCAACGAGAGCGCCACCGCCGAGCGGCCGATGCTGGCGCATCTGATGTCGGCGCAAGGGCCGCTCGCTCGTCACGTCGCGGACGTTCGCCTTGCACTCGAGGTGATGAGCCGGCGCGATCCGCGCGATCCCTGGTGGGTGCCGGCGCCGCTGGTCGGCGAGAGGCCGAAGGGACCGATCAAAGTGGCGCTTGCCAAGATCCCGGAGGACATGGACGTCGATCCCTCCGTCACCGCGGCGCTGCGCCAGGCCGCGGACCATCTCGAACGTTCCGGCTATCGCGTCAGCGAGGTCGAGGTGCCTGACATCAACGGCGTCTGGCAGACCTGGTGCGACATCATCACCAACGAGACCATGGTGATGCAGGAAGCCGGCATGCTGAAGGTCACCTCGGAGGACTTTCACAAAGCGTGGGGCGGCATGAAGGCCAAGGCGAACGTGCTCGACCTTCCCGCCTGGATGCGCGCGACCGCCGCGCGCAACGGTCACATTCGCGCCTGGCAATTGTTCTTCGAGGAGTATCCGGTGGTGCTGGCGCCGACCACGGTGAAGCCGACGCCGGGGCCGCGCGACGACACCGTCAGCGCCGAGCGCGTGCAGGAAATTTTCTGGGGCGAGATCCGCTTCATCTCCGCCATCAACGTGCTGGGCCTGCCCGGCGCGGTGGTACCGGTGGCGCTGCACGACGGCAAGCCGATCGGCGTGCAGCTTATTGCCGGACGCTATCGCGAGGACCTCGCGCTCGATGCGGCGGCCGCGATCGAGAAGCGCGCCGGCGTGCTCGCGCATCGGCTGTGGGAGATCATGACCTGAGCCTTGGCCAGCTGCCAACTCGTTGGCGACCTCACCTATCTCTGCTGGGCAGGGGCATCGCATTTTGAGTGTCCTGCAGAGGTCGTCATGCCCGGGCTTGTCCCGGGCATCCGCGTTGTCCTGTCCGCGGGATAAGTCGTGGATGGCCAGGACAACCCCGGCCATGACGCCGTGGAAATGTCGGCGCCACGATTCATTAATGCGCTTTAACCCGAATCCCGGCCAATTCGCCGGCAAGTGTTAGGGTTACTTCCTCGATCTCTATGCGAATTATTGTCCGCTTTACCACCCGCCTCTAACACGGGGGCGGCGGACAACGCACATGCCTCATTCTAGGCCAATAAGTGCGGCCCGCACCACGCGGAGGTGGCACGATGCGCAACGAGACGATCGCTATTCACGCCGGCTACGAGCCCGAAGCCACCACGCACGCGGTCGCCGTGCCAATCTACCAGACCGCGGCCTACGCCTTCGACAGCGCCGATCACGGCGCGGCGCTCTTCAATCTCGAGACCGAAGGCTTTCGCTACAGCCGCATCGCCAATCCGACCAGCGCGGTGCTGGAGAAGCGTATCGCCCAGCTCGAAGGCGGCGTCGGCGCACTCGCGGTCGCGACCGGTCAGGCGGCGCTGCATTTCGCCTTCGTCAACGTCGCCGATCACGGCGGCAACATCGTTTCAGTGCCGCAGCTCTACGGCACCACGCACACACTGCTTTCGCACATCCTGCCGCGGCAAGGCATCACCGGCCGCTTCGCCGAGAGCGACAAGCCGGAGGCGGTCGAGAAGCTGATCGACGAGAACACCCGCGCGGTATTCGCGGAGACCATCGGCAATCCCGCCGGCAATGTCTGCGACATCGAGGCGCTCGCGAAGATCGCGCATGCGCATGGCGTGCCGCTGATCGTCGACAACACCGTCGCAACACCGATTCTGCTCAAGCCGTTCGACTACGGCGCCGATATCGCCGTGCACTCGCTGACCAAGTTTCTGGGCGGTCACGGCACCACGCTCGGCGGCGCCATCGTCGATTCAGGAAACTTCCCTTGGGCGAAATACGCCGACCGCTTCCCGGCGTACAACAAGCCGGATGCCTCCTATCACGGCCTCGTCTATGCCGAGCGCTTCGGCAAGACCGCCTATATCGAACGGGCGCGCAGCGTCTACCAGCGCACCATGGGCTCGGTGCTGTCGCCGTTCAACGCGTTCCTGCTGTTGCAGGGCATCGAGACCGTGGCCCTGCGCATGGAGCGCCATGTCGAGAACGCCCGCAAGGTCGCCGAATTCCTCCGCACGGATCCGCGCGTCGCCTGGGTCAATTACACCGGCTTCCCCGACAGCCCGTATTATCCGCTGGTCCAGAAGTATCTGGACGGCAACGCCTCCTCGCTGTTCACCTTCGGCATCAAGGGCGGGATGGAGGCGGGCAAGTCCTTCTATGACGCGCTGAAGCTGATCACGCGCCTCGTCAACATCGGCGATGCCAAGTCGCTGGCCTGCCATCCGGCCTCGACCACCCACCGCCAGATGTCGCCAGAGCAACAACGGGTTGCCGGCGTCCTGCCGGAAACGATCCGGTTGTCGATCGGCATCGAGCACGTCTCCGACATCATCGAGGACATTGACCAGGCGCTGGACAAGGCCTGCCGGTCAGCGCGCCTCGAGGCCGCGGAGTAGGCGGCGGCGCCCATGACGATCCTGATCGACAGGGATCAAGTCATCTCAAGCCCGGCGCTGGTGCCGGCCGAACGCGATATCGCGCGCGATCACGCCGGCGAACTCACGATCGGGCTCGTCAACAACATGCCGGATCCGGCGCTGAAGGCGACCGAGCGGCAGTTCTTGAAGCTGCTTCAGGCTGCGGCCGGCCCGCGCCGCATCCGCCTCCACTGCTTTTCGCTTCCCAGCGTGAAGCGCTCACCGGAAGCGAAGTGGCACGTCGAGAGCGAATATTCCGACCTTTCCGACCTGAAGCGCCAGAAGTTCGATGGGCTGATCGTGACGGGCGCCGAGCCGGTTGCGCCCGAGCTCGACCAGGAGCCGTATTGGCGCGACCTGACCGAACTCATCGACTGGGCCAAGGCCAATACGCGCTCGACGATCTGGTCGTGTCTTGCCGCGCATGCAGCGGTATTGCACCTCGACGGCATCGCACGGCGGCGGCTGCCGGCCAAATGCCACGGCATCTTCGATTGCGACGCCGTGACGAGCGATGCCCTGACGCTTGCCGCGCCGGCGCCTTTGAAAGTGTCGCATTCGCGCCTGAACGAACTTGCGGAGAGGGACCTCGCGCAGGCCGGCTATCAGGTGCTGACCCGCTCCGCTGAAGCCGGTGTCGACGTTTTCGTTCGCCAATATGCCAGCCGCTTCGTGTTCTTCCAGGGACATCCGGAATACGACGCGCTGTCGCTCCAGCGCGAATATCTTCGCGACATCGGCCGCTACCTTGCGCGGGAGCGCGAGACCTATCCGCGGCTGCCCGTGAGCTATTTTGACGCAGCGACGGAAGACAAATTGGCTCGCTTCGAGAAGAAGGCGGTTCACCAGCGCCACCCGGCGCTCACCAACGAGCTGCCCGCGCTGAATTTGCGCGCCGACATCGATGCCGGCAGCGCGGCGGCGGTGCTTTTCCGCAATTGGTTGCAGTACCTCAGTATGGATGTCGAAGCGCCAGTCCTTGCACATCAGCCGAAGGTGTTGGTTCCGCGTTAGGATTACTCAGGCGTTAAGCTTGCCTCAACCGGCGCGCGAATGTTTCAGTACGGACATACGTCAATCACGGGAAATGCAGTCGTGTGGTCGGCACTCCAGGGACGCGTGAGCAATCGGCTGGCCCGGCATCTCCGTGCCGCGCCGCACCGGCTGCCCGCGCATATGCCGATGGTAAGCTTCACATTCGATGATGCCCCGGACAGCGCTGCAGGAGAGGGCGCCGCGCTTCTGGAAGAACATGGCGGCCGAGGCACGTTCTATCTCGCCGGCAGCCTGATCGATCAGCCGTCGGACCATTGGCACGGCCTGTCGGATGACGCCATCGTGCGGCTTCACCGCACCGGTCACGAGATCGCCTGCCACACCTTCTCGCACCAGAGCTCGGCCAATCTCGACGAGTCTGCGATGGCGTGCGAGATCGAGCGGAACCGCGCTTATTTTCGCAGTATCGATTCGTCGATCAATCTCGAGAACTTCGCCTATCCCTACGGGATCGCCTCGGTCTGGCGCAAGCCGCAGCTCGCCAAGGTCTTCCGCTCGGCGCGCGGCATCCTTCCCGGCGTCAACAGCGACGTCATCGACCTCCAGTTCCTGCGTGCGTCGCCGCTGGTCGATTGCGAGATCGACACGGCCGGCGTCGATCGCTATTTCGACCAGGCGGTGGCGAGCGGCGGATGGCTCATCTTCTATGGCCACGATGTCGCGAACGCGCCGAGCCCCTATGGCTGCACGCCGGACCTGATGCGTCACGCGCTGGAAGCGGCCCAGCGACGTGGCATGCCGATCGTCACGGTCTCAGAAGCGCTGCGGCGAATCGGGGCGTAGCTTTTTCTTTCCTTCTCCCCTTGCGGGACAGGTGGCGCGAAGCGCCGGATCAGGGGGTGCGTCCGCAAAGCAATCCCAATTCGCGGTGGCAGCCCCTTCACCCGTCTCGCCACTCCCCGGCGAGCACCCCCAAAGGGGGAGGGGAAGGTCACGCTCTGCGCAGCAAACAGCCTTGCCACGGCCGCATGGTCATGCGACTGGCCTTGTGACAAATCTCACCGCCCTGGTTCCAGCCTTCACATGTCCGCCCCCTCCATTGTCCCGCGACCTGCGCCGGCCAACGGCCGCGACGCGCTGTCGGTGCTGCATTCGGTGTTCGGCCTGCCGGGTTTTCGCGGTTCGCAGGGCGAGATCATCCGGCACGTCACGGACGGCGGCAATTGCCTGGTGCTGATGCCGACCGGCGGCGGCAAGTCGCTGTGCTACCAGCTCCCGTCACTGCTGCGCGAAGGCTGCGGCATCGTGGTGTCGCCGTTGATCGCCTTGATGCGCGACCAGGTCGCGGGCCTGCTCGAAGCCGGCGTCAATGCCGCCGCGTTGAACTCGTCGCTGACGTTTCAGGAAGCCTCGGACATCGAGCGGCGCCTGCTCGCGGGCGATCTCGATCTGCTCTATGTCGCGCCGGAACGCCTGGTGACGCCGCGCTGCCTGTCGCTGCTGGCGCAGGCCAAGGTGGCGCTGTTCGCGATCGACGAGGCGCATTGCGTCTCGCAATGGGGCCATGATTTCCGCCCCGAATATGTCGGCCTCTCCATCATCGCCGAGCGTTTCCCCGATGTGCCGCGCATCGCGCTGACCGCGACCGCCGACGAGTTGACCCGCCAGGAGATCGTGGAGCGCCTTCAGCTCGCGGACTCGCCGCAGTTCGTCTCCAGCTTCGATCGGCCCAACATCCGCTACGAGATCGTCGACAAGCGCAGTGCTGTGTCGCAGCTGAAGGACTTCATCCGGGAGCGGCATGCGGGCGATGCCGGCGTGGTCTATTGTCTGTCCCGCAACCGGGTCGAGGAGGTCGCCGCCGCGCTCGACGAGGCCGGCATTGCCGCGCTGCCCTACCACGCCGGGCTCGACAGCCAGGTGCGCTCGCGCAACCAGGATCGCTTTCTCAACGAGGACGGCATCGTCATCGTCGCGACCGTCGCGTTCGGCATGGGCATCGACAAGCCCGACGTGCGCTTCGTCGCCCATCTCGACCTGCCCAAGAGCATCGAGGCCTATTACCAGGAGACGGGGCGCGCCGGCCGCGACGGCAAGCCGTCGGCGGCCTGGATGGCCTACGGCCTCTCCGACATCGTGCAGCAGCGCCGCATGATCGACGAATCCAGCGCCTCCGACGAATTCAAGCGGGTCTCGATCGGCAAGCTCGATGCGCTGGTCGGCCTTGCCGAGACCGCGCAGTGTCGGCGCCGCCGGCTGCTCGCCTATTTCGGTGAGGCGGTGACCACGGAGAATTGCGGCAATTGCGACAATTGCCTGACGCCACCGAAGATGCGTGACGGCAAGGTGCCGGCGCAGAAGCTGTTGTCCTGCGTCTATCGCACCGGGCAGCGATTCGGAGCGATGCACCTGATCGACGTGCTGATCGGACGCCTGACCGAAAAGGTCGCCCAGTTCGGTCACGACAAATTGTCGGTGTTCGGCATTGGCCGGGAGCTCAACGAAAAGCAGTGGCGCACCGTGCTGCGGCAATTGGTGGCGATGGGTCATTTGCAGAGCGACAGCGAATCCTTTGGCGCGCTGAAGCTGACCGAGACCGCGCGCGGCGTACTGCGCGGCGAAACCGAAGTGTGGCTGCGCGAGGAAGCACCCGGCACGCGCATTCGCGCGAGCCGCGGCAAATCCCGCCGCGGCGATCTCGCGCCGGCGCCGAACGCGCCGCAAGGCGATGTCGATCCCGAACTGCGCGCGCGGCTGCGGTCCTGGCGCTCGGAGATTGCGCGCGAGCGCGGTGTGCCGGCCTATGTAGTGCTGCACGATGCCACCATCGACGGCATCGTCCGGGCCTGGCCGACGACCCTCGACGAACTCCGCAACGTGCCTGGTATCGGCGACAAGAAGCTCGAGCATTACGGCGACGAACTGCTGCAGATCGTCAGGACGCGGTAGCCGCGCTCCGATCTCTCCACATGTCATCCCGGAGCTCGCGACTTCGTCGCGCCCCGGGACGACAGTGATGGTGTGATTCACCCGTTCCGGAAAGCGTACGCATATCCGTTCAGCGCGGGCGCACCGCCAAGATGGGCGTACAGGATCTTCGCACCCTTCTCGAAATAGCCTTTCTGCGCGAGATCGATCAGGCCCTGCATCGACTTGCCCTCGTAGACGGGGTCGGTGATCATGCCTTCGAGGCGCGCAGTGAGGCGGATCGCTTCCTTGGTCTCTTCCGACGGCACGCCGTAGGCGGGATAGGCGTAGTCCTCGATCAGCACGACATCGTCGGCGACGAGCTCCTTGCCGAGTTCGACCAGCTTGGCCGTGTTCTGCGCGATCTCGAGTACCTGCGATTTCGTCTGCGCCGGCGTGAAGGACGCATCGATGCCGATCACCTTGCGGGCGCGGCCGTCGGCGGCGAAGCCGACCAGCATGCCGGCATGGGTCGAGCCGGTGACGGTGCAGACGATGATGTAGTCGAACTTGAAGCCGAGCTCGGCCTCCTGCTTGCGCACCTCTTCGGCGAAGCCGACATAGCCGAGGCCGCCGAACTTGTGCACCGAGGCGCCGGCGGGAATCGGGTAGGGCTTGCCGCCCGCAGCCTTCACTTCGTCGATCGCCTGCTCCCAGCTCTTGCGGATGCCGATGTCGAAGCCGTCATCGACCAGGCGCACGTCGGCGCCCATGATCCGCGAGAGCATAATGTTGCCGACACGGTCATAAACTGCGTCCTCATGCGGCACCCAGGCTTCCTGCACCAGGCGGCACTTCATGCCGATCTTGGCGGCGACCGCCGCGATCATGCGGGTATGGTTGGACTGCACGCCACCGATCGAGACCAGCGTGTCGGCGTTCGAGGCGATCGCATCGGGGATGATGTATTCGAGCTTGCGCAGCTTGTTGCCGCCATAGGCGAGGCCGGAATTGCAGTCCTCGCGCTTGGCATAGATTTCGACGTTGCCGCCGAGATGCTTTGACAGCCGGTCCAGCTTCTCGATCGGCGTCGGGCCGAAGGTCAGAGGGTAGCGGGGAAATTGGTCGAGCTTCATGGGTCATCCCGATTGGCGTTGGCGTTGGCATCCGCCTAGCACTGCCTCGGAAAAATGTGCTCTCTAATATTGCGTCTGCATTGCGCGTATTCTTGCGTCAAAGACGCAAAATGATGATAATTCTTCCGTAATTTTCAATTTCATCGGAAGTTTCTTCCATGTCTCGTCGCCTCGACCGTGTCGATCTTAAGATCTTGAGATTGCTGCAGAATAACGGTCGGCTCAGCAATGCCGAACTGGCCGCATCAGTCGCAATCAGCCCCGCGACCTGCCATCGCCGCACCCAGCGCCTGTTCGAGGACGGGTTCATCGCAGCCGTACGCGCCATGGTCGCGCCGAAGAAGGTGGCGAAGGGCACCCTGGTCATGGTCGGTGTCGTGCTCGACCGCTCGACACCGGAGAGCTTCGCGATCTTCGAGCAGGCGATCGCAAAACTGAAATTCGTGCTCGACTGCCACCTCGTCGCCGGCGATTTCGACTATTTCCTCAAAATCCGCGTCGGCGACATGGAGGATTTCAACCGCATCCACGGCGAGCAACTGATCGCGCTGCCCGGCGTGCGCCAGACCCGCACCTTCTTCGTGATGAAGGAAGTGGTCGACAACGCGCCGCTCGAATTTTGAGCGGGGTGCGCAAGCGTCAGCATGCTAGATGGACGTCGCTTTTCACGGAATCGCCTGGTCATGCCTATGAAGCCGCTTCCCTTCCGCCACCCCAATCCGGCCGGGCCGGCCTATCGGCGCGGCTGGGTCGACGAGGCCGTGGCTGCGATCGAGGCCGACCAGTGCCGCACCGCCGACACGCATCTGATCCGGCTGATCGTACCGGCGCTGTCAGGGATCGACATTTATCTGAAGGATGAATCGACCCATCCGACCGGCAGCTTGAAGCACAGGCTCGCACGCTCGTTATTCCTCTATGCGCTCTGCAACGGCCACATCCGCGAAAGCACGCCCGTGGTCGAGGCCTCGTCCGGGTCGACGGCGGTGTCGGAAGCCTATTTCGCGCAGATGATCGGCGTACCTTTCTACGCCGTGATGCCGCGCACGACCTCGGCGGAGAAGATCGCCGCGATCGAGCATTATGGCGGCAATTGCCACCTGATCGACGATGGTCGCGCGCTCTATGCGGAGGCGGCTGCGCTCGCCGCGCGCCTGAATGGCCACTACATGGATCAGTTCACCTTTGCCGAGCGCGCAACGGACTGGCGCGGCAACAACAACATCGCCGAATCGATCTTCACGCAATTGCAGGGCGAGCCGCGGCCGCTGCCGGACTGGATCGTGATGGGCGCGGGCACCGGCGGCACGTCGGCCACCATCGGGCGCTATTTGCGGTACCGTCAGTATCCGACGCGGCTGTGCGTCGCCGATGTCGAGCATTCCGCCTTTTTCGATTGCTTCCGCTCGCAGGACCGTTCCCATGTGTGCGACCGCCCGTCGCTGATCGAGGGTGTGGGCCGGCCGCGCTGCGAGCCCTCCTTCGTGGCTGGCGTGGTCGACCGCATGATGAAGATCCCGGACGCGGCCACGATCGCTGCGATGAACGTCTTGTCGCGACGGCTGCGTCGCCCGGTGGGCGGCTCCACCGGCACCAATTTCCTGGCGCTGTGCCAAATCGCCTCGGAGATGCGGCAGGCGAACGCGACGGGGTCGCTGGTGACCCTGATCTGCGATTCCGGAGAGCGCTATCGCCAGACTTATTACGATCCAGAATGGCTCAAGGCACGCGGTCTCGATCCGGCGCCGTTCGAGGGGACCCTGTCGTCGTTCCTCGCGACAGGTGAGCCGCTGACGCTCGCCGTCGACGATGTCGAAAATCCCCAGAGCGATCAAATCCCCGAGACAACATAATCGAATTTGTCGGAACGCCCGACGGGACTGCGATGTCACGGCATCTTCACTTGCGTTGCGCGCACATGCGGGCAAGCCTCGTTGTCTCAACGAGGAGATCTCCACCGTGCGCCTTCCCATTCTCGATCCGAAAGACCTGAGTGCTGAACAGAAGCCGCTCTATGACGATATGCGAGCCGGCATCAAGGATCACTTCAAGGGCTTCGTGAACATGCGCGACGACGGCGCGCTGCTCGGACCCTGGAATCCCTGGATCCGCGAGCCGCGCTTCGGCAAGCCTGTGTGGGAGCTGGTCAAGGCGATCGCGTCTAATCCGTTGCTGCCCGCCCCGGTGCGCGAGGTCGCAATTCTGGTCACGGGCTCGCATTTCCGATCCGGCTACGAGCTCTATGCCCACGTGCTGGTCGCCGAGCAGCGCGGCCTCTCCGACGAGAAGCTTGCGACCATCGTCGCCGGCCAGCGGCCGGTCGATCTTACCAAACAGGAGGCCATCGCCTACGACGTGGCGTCCGCTCTGGTCGGTGGCGGTGTGCTGCCGGAATTGACCTGGCGCGCCGCCGTGAAGGAGTTCGGCGAACACGGCGCGGCCGAGCTGTCCTATCTCGTCGGCGTCTATTGCATGGTCTCGGTCACACTGAACACGTTCGACGTGCCGGTGCCGGAGTAAAGCTACGTCCTTCTCACTCCGCGGCCTTGCTCGCGGGCGGCGGGGGCAGGAAGGTGACGCAGCGATTGCGGCCTTCGGCCTTGGCCTGGTAGAGCGCATGATCCGCTGCGCTCATCAGCGCGTCGGTGCCGGACATGCTGACGGTCGCCTCCGCGATGCCGACGCTCACGGTGACGCCGAAATGGACGTTGCCGGCGACGACTTGCGCAGCCATCACGCGCTTGCGGATGCGATCGGCCACTGTCCTCGCACGCGACAGGCTGGTCTCGGGCAGCAGAACTGCAAACTCCTCGCCGCCGAGGCGGCCGACGATGTCCGACTTGCGCTTGCCGTCGAGGCACGCGGCCGACACCGCGCGGATCGCGGCGTCGCCGACAGCATGGCCGTAGCGATCATTGACCGACTTGAAGTGGTCGATGTCGAGGATCAGCACCGAGACGGAGCGATAATAGCGCTGAAACCGACTCCATTCGGCAGCCAGGCACTCGAGAAAGTGGCGGCGGTTGTAGAGACCGGTAAGCGGGTCGGTGGTCGCGAGCGTCTCCAGCATCGCGGCCTTTTGCGTGAGGTCGGTGATGTCGACGTAGGTCAGCATGCGGCCGCCATTCGACATCGTGGTGCAATGGGCTCTGATGCGCCGTCCGTCCGGCGTCTGCAGGTCGCGCACGTGATCGCCGGCCTTGACCTCTGCGACGCGCTTGGCGGGAAATCTCGTCAATTCGGCGGCTGGCAGATCTGGCGCGCTGGCGCGATTGGCCCGGCTTATCAGTGATGCATAGGTCGGATGGCCGGCCGCCTCCCGTTCGCTCACGTCCCAGAACCGTCGCATTCGCCGATTCATGAAGCTGGCGTTGAGATCGCGGTCGAGCAGCAGGACGCCGTCCTCGACATTCTCCAGTGCGTCCCGTAGCAACTTCAGCTGATCGGAGTAGCGCACGATGTCGGTGACGGGCGTATAGGTCAGCATTCGCCCGCCGTCAGGCAAAGGCGTGCATTGCATGCGAACGACATCGCCGCCCGAACGGCGCAGGTCGAGCGGGGACGCGTCTCCCGCCTGCACCTGACGGACACGCTCGGCGACATAGGCTTCGAGATCGGTCTGCGGAACTTCATAGGCGAGCGTATCGCGGCCGTGATGCATCAGGGTCACGAATGACGGATTGCTGTTGGCGACTTCATCCGGCAACTGCCACATCTGCCGGAACGCGCGGTTGATCAACTGCGCGCGGAGGCCGGCGTCCAGCAGCACGATGCCGAGGGGCACGAAATCAAGGGCCGCGCGAAGCGCCAGCATTTGGCCGCGCATGAGCGAGTCCGTGCTGCGCTCTTTCGCGTTCCCCGTTGAGGGTTCGGCATGTTCATCCGCCCCGAGAGCGACCCCGACCTGCCGATCCGACCGCCAGAGGACGCGGCAGGAGCGGATATCCTGACTCGAGAGCTTGAGCTGGAAATGCTCGGGCACGCCGAGGCTGCTCTGAATCTCCAGCGTCGCGCCGTCCCCGGACATTCGGCGGATGACGCAATCGATGGTCGATTGCCCGAAATTGAAGATGATCTTGCCGGCCAGGAACGTCCGCTCCGGTACCAGACTGGGCATTTCCAATCCCCCACATGAAACCGGTCCAGTCTCGCGCAAGCATCTTGCCGAGAAGGTAAAGTGGTAAGTGATCTCGCGAAGGCGATTAACACGCGGTTCATGCGTCGGCACCGCGAGGTGGTGAGGTGTAAAAGCCCGGTCGTCGCTGGAGAGGGGGCGGTCGGTCGCCGGCCATCCCTAAAACTCGAATGCTTGTTTACCTGATATCCACCATGACCGCGGTCAATTGCGCACGGCGTAGAGCGGCGTTCGCAACGTCACCTGCCAGGACGGTTTCGGCATCCACGCGATTTGCGCGGTGACGCCGAATAGGCGGTTGTCATTGTCGTCCATGCGGTCGAGGTCGAGCCGAAGGATTGGCTGGGTGAATGACTCCGCGATCGTCCGGCCCGCGAGCTCCGCGCCGCCGAACGACTGCACACCGAGGCGGCCCGTGAACTTCCAGTTGCTCGGCCATTGGTAGTAGCCGCCTGCGTACAGAATCGTATTTGGTTTGATCCGGGCGAATTGGCTGGAGACGTCGGTGTAGGTGTACTGTACGCCCGCCAGCCAGCCCTGCGTCTCGTCCTCATCGAGTGCGTAGTCGAACTCCACGATCTGGTTGAACGACGTCGTCATGCCGGGCTCGTTCGGGATCGATTGGGTGAGCGTGGATTGCAGCGTGACCGTCGGAAACATCCCACCGTTCTGCTGGTAGACATCGGCTTGCAGGCCCATGTTCCAGCTGGTGATGTCGAAGGACGACCATCCATTGCCGATATCGATCGTCGAGCCCGACACGCCGCCGTACAGCGAAACACGGTCGTTGACGTCGACGGTCAGGGGCAGATCGACGGCAACCGATTTGGCGGCTGGCAGCCCGCTCGGCAGCGTCGGGCTTCGTCGTGCCGCAAGGGCTTCGAACGCCGCCGATAATGATGTATTGCCGAAACCGAGCCCGAGCGTGCCGGCGGGAATCGTCGCGTAGATCGTGCGCAGGTCGAGATAGATGTTCGGCCCGGCCGGCTTCGTGGGGGCATCCTCCTCCTCGTCGGCAGCGACGGCGGCGTTTGCCGAGATCGCCAGGAAAAGCAGTCCCGTCGCGGCAGCGCGCAAGGCGAGAAGATGCGATGGGCTGCAACAGGGCACGTGAATCCGGCGCGCGGCGATCTGGTGACGGAACCGTCGTTAGATGGAACGTGATCGCTCGTCCGGTCAAGCGCTATTGCGCAAGCGATGGACGGCACGGACGTGCGCGGTTACTCTGCGCGGAATTGCACTGACACACGCGCAGGCCCGAGTGCAGGCCGGACATTGGAAGGACGACAGCCATGAATACGTCACGCCGCATTCTGCTCACCGGTCTGGCGGGGCTCGCTGTTGCTCCCATGGCTGCGGCTGCCGCCGTGCCGTCTCGCGAGCCCGATGAAGTGACGGTGGCCGAGGAACGGTTCGCGCGCACGATCGCAGCCGCGCATGCGCCGGACGTCACCTGCGCCCGGCAGGCCGAGCGTTACGCGGACGCGCATTGGCCGGACTATGTCATGGCAGCCCGGGCGGTGCTCGACGCGCGGTTATGATCCGCACTTACCGGGCAACCGCTCGCCGCACCTGCTCGCCGATCTGAGACAGCACGAGCTGCGCCTGTGGCAGGATCGCGCCCATGGCGTGGAAATTATGAACCATGCCGTCGTGGCAAACATGCTCGACGGCGACGCCCGCGGCGAGCAGCTTGCGGGCATAGGCGTTGCCCTCATCGCGCATCGGGTCGTACTCGGCCGTGTGGATGATCGCGGTCGGCAGGCCGGTGAGCCGCGTTGCACGCAAGGGGGACACGCGGGGAT
The DNA here is from genome assembly GCF_018129985.1 of Bradyrhizobium sp. SZCCT0148. GTDB lineage: Bacteria > Pseudomonadota > Alphaproteobacteria > Rhizobiales > Xanthobacteraceae > Bradyrhizobium > Bradyrhizobium japonicum_H. The sequence goes on along the minus strand of NZ_JAFCKT010000026.1, from coordinate 6,831 downwards.
CGGCGGTATCGATGCCGTCAGGCAGATAGTCGGAAAGATCGGCCTCGATCGTGACGCGGTCGATCAGATGGCCCTCGGCAAAGGCCTCGCGCGAGGGCGAGGTTTCCTCGAAATCCAGCACCGGACAGATCAGGCATTGCGCGGCAATGGCGAGGCCGGCGGTCTGCGCCGCTTCCTGGCACACGATCGCTGCGAGCGTCGCGCCGGCAGAATCGCCGCCGACCACCAGACGGTCGGCGTCGATGCCGAGCGATGCGGCCTCGCGCGCAACCCATTCGGTGGCGGCGACCGCATCCTCGACCGCAGCCGGGAATTTGTGCTCCGGCGCAAGCCGGTAGTCGACCGAGACGAGACGGCAGCCGGTGGCGTGCGCCAGCGCCGCCGCGATGCGATCATGGGTGGCGATGCCGCCTGCGACCAGCCCGCCGCCATGGAAGAACACGAAGCCGGGCGCTCGCTCATCGGCATTTGCGGGTGAGTAGAGCCGATAAGGCAGTTCGCCGGCGCGGCCGGGCATCATGGCGTCGCGCGAGGTCACATCCGGGGCATCTACGCGGGCGAACTGCATCAGCTTCGCGAGCGATTGCCGCCGCGCCTCCACGCTCGGCCGGCCCTCCGCCCGCGGCCCAGCCGCCGCCATCATGGTCAACAAGCGCTTTGCAAGCGGATCGAGCGACATGCTGCTTCCTTTCTCCCCCGGCAGCGAGGGTAGCCCACCCCTTGACCGCAGGGAATCATTTAGATGTTGCGTCCAATAGTGGCGCGATATTGCGGCATCGTGCCAAGGGGAGGCCTGTCATGGCCGAGATCAGGAAGCCGATCGAATATTCGCCGAGCTGGACCTTCTTCGAGGGCAAATGGCACGACGGCAATGTGCCGATCATGGGTCCGCGCACGCATGCGGCCTGGCTCGGCTCGGTGGTGTTCGACGGTGCACGCGCGTTCGAGGGTGTCGCGCCCGATCTCGACCGTCACGTTGCCCGCGCCAATCAATCCGCGATCAATTTCGGCCTGAAGCCGGTGGTCGATACCGGCACTTGGCTCACGCTCGCAACCGAAGGCATCGCGCGCTTTGCGGCCAATGCCGAGCTCTACGTCCGTCCGATGTACTGGGCGCAGAACGGCTCGGGCGGCGGCGTGCTGTTCGACCCCGAGACCACCAATTGGTGCCTGTGCATCTACGAGGCGCCGATGCCGAAGCCCGTCGGCAATGCCATCACGCTGTCGCCGTTCCGCAGGCCGACCGCCGAATGCGCGCCGGTCGAGGCGAAGGCGGCCTGCCTTTATCCGAACAATTCGCGCGCGCTCGCGGAAGCCGCGTCCCGCGGCTTCCAGAACGCGCTGATGCTCGACATGCTCGGCAATGTCGCGGAGTTCGGCAATTCCAACGTGTTCATGGCCAGGGACGGCGTGGTCTATACGCCCGTTCCCAACGGCACATTCCTCAACGGCATCACGCGCCAGCGCGTCATCGACCTCCTTCGCGGCGACGGCGTCACCGTGGTCGAGAAGACGTTGCGCTATGCTGATTTCGTCGCCGCGGACGAGATCTTCTCAACCGGCAATTTTGCAAAGGTCGCGCCGGTGATCCGCATCGACGAGCGCGAGCTGAAGCCGGGTCCGTTCTACGCCAAGGCGCGCAAGCTCTATTGGGACTTCGCGCATGCGGCGAAGCTGGCGGCCTGATCCGCACCTTCCGCCGTCATGCCCTGGCTTCCACGTTCTTCCTCGCATCTCGTGCATGGACGGCCGGGACAAGCCCGGCCATGACGCGGGCTACTTCTGTCGCCGAAACAAGCTGAACTGAAACGCCTGTGCCGAATGCCACGGCGTGTGATGTGTTTCGCTGCGCGTCTCAATCAGTTCAAACTCCGGCCCGAGCTCCGCTGCGAGGCTGGCGCCGTCATGGCGCTGCACCGGCAAGCCGCTGCATGTCTCAGGACCATCGGGCGCAAACGTCGCGATGATGGCGTGACCGCCGGGCGCAACCGCAGACCGCAGGCGCTCGACGTAAGCCGCCCTGTCGCGGGGATCTGTCAGGAAGTGAAACGCCGCGCGATCGTGCCATACATCGTAGATCTTCGCCGGCCGCCACGTCGTGGCGTCGGCGACGATCCAGTCGATCGTGGAAGCGGCTTGGCCAATACGGCGCTTGGCGGCGTCGAGCGCGTTGGCGGAGAGGTCCAGCACAGTGAGATCGCGATATCCGTCAAGAAGAAGAGCATCGACCAGCCGCGAAGCGCCGCCGCCGATATCGATGATGGCAACCTCCCGATCGGGAGCGGCTGCCATGATCATCGCAAGCGAGGTCGCGGGGCTGTCCTGAAACCAGCTGACCTCGGCCTCGCCCTTGGTGGCGTAGACCTTGTCCCAATGGGCGCTTCGGTCGCACATCGCGTCCTACGGCTCAGCTGCCGGCGACGAAGAAGGAGCTACTCCTCCTTCTTCGACATCCGCTCGAGGCGCTCCTGCATCTCCTTCATCTGCTGGCGCAGATCGTCGATGTTGCTGTCCTTCGGCGCCTCGATCGACGCATCGGATTCCGGCTCGGCGGCGGTCGCCGGGCGGGCTGCATTGGGAACGAACGGCTTGAACATCGAGAAGGTCTGCTGGAACAGCTCCATGTTGCGGCGGACCTGCTCTTCCAGCGGCGCAAATGGGGTTCCGGAGAGCGAGTTGGCGATCTGCTTGCGGAACTTCTCCTGTTCCTGGGTCAACGTCGCAATCGACTGTTCCAGATATTTCGGCACCACCATCTGCATGCTGTCGCCGTAGAAACGGATCAGCTGGCGCAAGAAGGTGGTCGGGAGCAGGTTCTGGCCGGCCTTGTTCTCCTGCTCGAAGATGATCTGGGCGAGCACGGAGCGGGTGATGTCGTCGCCGGTCTTGGCGTCATAGACCAGGAAATCTTCGCCGTCCTTGACCATCGCGGCGAGGTCTTCCAGCGTCACGTAGGTGCTCGTTCCGGTGTTGTAGAGCCGGCGGTTCGCGTATTTCTTGATGGTCGTGGGTTGGTCTGATTTCGCCATGGGCTCTCACTTGCAAACGCGGAGAACGGGAACCGAGCGGGCTATGCCGCAGGGCGGGAAGAGTACGCAACGCAACAAAATAAGCATTTTCAAAGGCCTCACGCTACCGTTTTGTGCGGCACGGTTAATCGCACAGCAAAATCCTGCTTGCGAAAGCGCCAAGAACGCTATTTTGAATGCGCTGCGGCATGAATTCGGTCGCCGGCCGATTGACATGCCTCAACGACGTTAACAGGATGGCTGACGAGACTGGCGAGCCGTTTTCTCAAAGCCCCGCCTGCCCCCTTTCAAGAAACCCAAGCCTCAGGAGATGCCCATGTCAGACGATGTCGTCATCGTCAGCGCCGCCCGCACCCCGGTCGGAAGCTTCAACGGAGCGTTCGCGACCCTTCCCGCCCATGACCTCGGCGCTGTCGCCATCAAGGCCGCGCTGGAGCGCGGGGGCATCGAGCCCGGCCGGGTCTCGGAAGTCATCATGGGTCAGATCCTGACCGCCGCCCAAGGCCAGAACCCGGCTCGTCAGGCCTCGATCGCCGCCGGTATTCCGGTGGAGAGCCCGGCCTGGGGCGTCAATCAGCTTTGCGGCTCGGGCCTGCGCACGGTTGCGCTCGGATACCAGGCGCTGCTCAACGGCGATTCCGAGATCGTGGTCGCCGGCGGCCAGGAATCCATGAGCATGGCCCCGCACGCCCAATATCTGCGTGGCGGCGTCAAGATGGGCCCGGTCGAGTTCGTCGACACCATGATCAAGGACGGCCTGTGGGATGCCTTCAACGGCTACCACATGGGCAACACTGCCGAGAACGTGGCACGGCAGTGGCAGATCACCCGCGCCCAGCAGGACGAGTTCGCGGTCGCCTCGCAGCAGAAGGCGGAGGCGGCGCAGAAGGCCGGTAAGTTCAACGACGAGATCGTCCCCGTCACCATCAAGACCCGCAAGGGCGACGTTGTCGTCAGCGCCGACGAATATCCGCGCCACGGCGCCACGCTCGATGGCATGGCCAAGCTCAAGCCCGCTTTCGAGAAGGACGGCACGGTCACCGCGGGCTCGGCATCCGGCATCAATGACGGCGCCGCCGCCGTGGTGCTGATGACCGCCAAGCAGGCCGCCAAGGAAGGCAAGAAGCCGCTCGCGCGGATCGTGTCCTGGGCGCAGGCCGGCGTCGACCCGAAGATCATGGGCACGGGCCCGATCCCGGCCTCGCGCGCCGCGTTGAAGAAGGCCGGCTGGAACGTCGGCGATCTCGACCTGATCGAGGCCAACGAGGCCTTCGCGGCGCAGGCCTGCGCTGTCAATAAGGACCTCGGCTGGGACACCTCCAAGGTCAACGTCAATGGCGGCGCGATCGCGATCGGTCATCCCGTCGGCGCGTCCGGCGCACGCGTTCTGGTGACGCTGCTGCACGAAATGCAGAAGCGTGATTCGAAGAAGGGCCTCGCCACGCTGTGCATCGGCGGCGGTATGGGTATCGCGATGTGCATCGCGCGCGACTGAAGACAGCTGACACGTAGCTGACGCGCAGTTTGCGCGTGCGCTGCACACGTCATCGAGTGCGTTGCACGCGACTAAAAAGGCGGCGGTTGCAAATCAAATATTCTTCGCAACCGCGCAGGCCTCGACTAAAGAAAACGCCCGGCTCGATGCCGGGCGTTTTGTTCTTGATGTCCGTCAAACCAACCGCATAATCCAACGCTAAAAAACAATCACGTCAGAAACGTCCGAAGAGTCCAAGGGAAGGAATACGACATGGCACGTGTTGCATTGGTCACGGGTGGTACGCGGGGCATCGGTGCTGCGATCAGCAAGGCACTGAAGGCGGCAGGATACAAGGTCGCCGCGAGCTATGCCGGCAATGATGCGGCGGCGGAGAAGTTCAAGGCCGAGACCGGCATCGCCGTCTACAAATGGGACGTCAGCAATTTCGATGCCTGCGCCGAGGGCGTGAAGAAGGTCGAGGCCGATCTCGGACCGGTCGAGGTGCTGGTCAACAATGCCGGCATCACCCGCGACACCGCCTTCCACAAGATGACGCTGGAACAGTGGAACGCGGTCATCAACACCAATCTCGGCTCACTCTTCAACATGACGCGCCAGGTCATCGAGGGCATGCGTGCGCGTAAGTTCGGCCGCGTCATCTCGATCTCCTCGATCAACGGCCAGAAGGGGCAGTTCGGCCAGGTCAATTATTCCGCGGCGAAGGCCGGTGACATCGGCTTCACCAAGGCGCTCGCGCTCGAAAACGCCAAGGGCGGCATCACCGTCAACGCGATCTGTCCCGGCTACATCAACACCGAAATGGTTCAGGCGGTACCGAAAGACGTTCTGGAGAAGAACGTGATCCCGCAGATCCCGGTCGCCCGGCTCGGCGAGCCCGAGGAGATCGCCCGCGCGGTGGTGTTCCTCGCAGCCGACGAGGCCGGTTTCATCACGGGCTCGACGATGACCATCAACGGCGGCCAATATCAGGCCTGATAAGGCGCCAAGGCATTCGGGTCAAAAGCCTGTAGCGTCACGCGCGACAAGGCGATAGTGAAGACGACAATGCCCGGCCTCGTGCCGGGCATCGTTGTCATCAGAGCCTTCGTCAATGACCCCGCGCACAGCCACGCTGATCGGATTGACCGCGATCCTGATGTGGTCGCTGCTGTCGGTGATGACGGTGGCGACCGGAAGGATCCCGGCGTTTCAGCTTGCCGCGATGACCTTCGCGATCGGCGGCTTGGTCGGCCTGCTCACCTGGATCGGCCGCGGCGAGGCGGCGAAGAGCCTGCGTCAGCCGCTGGTCGTCTGGGCGGTTGGCGTCGGCGGCCTGTTCGGCTATCACGCGCTGTATTTTCTCGCGCTGCGCTTTGCGCCGCCGGCCGAAGCCGGACTGCTGAATTATCTGTGGCCGCTGCTGATCGTACTGTTCTCGTCCTTTCTGCCGGGCGAGCGGCTCGCCCCGCATCACATCGTCGGGGCGATGCTCGGCCTCGTCGGCACCGTGCTGCTGTTCGCCGGCAATACCTCCGGCTTCGCTGCGGGGCAGGCGCCCGGATTGGCTGCGGCCTTCATCGCTGCATTCGTCTGGGCTACTTATTCGGTGCTGTCGCGCCGGCTCAAAGCCGTTCCGACCGATGCAGTCGCCGGATTCTGTCTGGCCACCGCCGTGCTTGCCGCGCTGATGCACGGCCTGCTGGAGACCACCGTGTGGCCGGAGACCATGCTGCAATGGCTCTCCGTGATCGCGCTCGGCATAGGTCCCGTCGGTGCCGCCTTCTATGCCTGGGACATCGGGATGAAGCGCGGTGACATCCGCGTGCTCGGCGCCGCCTCTTACGCGACGCCGCTGCTCTCGACCGGCTTCCTCATCGCGGCCGGTTTTGCCAAGGCCAGCGCCAACATCGCCATCGCCGCAATCCTGATCGCCGGGGGCGGTCTGATCGCGGCGAAGGACATGGTGCTGCGGAAGCGATGAGGCGCTCGTTCATCGAGACGGTGGTTATCGGCCGGCCTATGAGAAGCTTCCAACGAGGTTTGTTCGTCGATTACCCATGCGGAAGCCCATTCCAGCCGATCGGGATTGATCCGCGGCTAAAGCGCCGGCTGCCACCCCGGCGGCCGATACATCGCTTCCGGAATCTGCCCGAGTTCGGACCGCTGCAACCGTTGCGGCGTCAGACCGTAGAATTCCTGGAAGCTGAGGATTAGCGGCCGCCATTTGTCGGGGTCGATGCGATTGCTCGTAAGCGGTCTTCTCAGGCCACGCGCCAGCGTTTTTGGGAAGCGAGATAGGCCCAGGGTAGCAGTTCGTCGATCTGG
>NZ_JAFCKT010000025.1 GCF_018129985.1 Bradyrhizobium sp. SZCCT0148 | reverse complement strand
GCCGATCTCCAATCAGAGATCGATCATTCCTCGCTCGACGCCTTCAATGGAAGGTGGGGCCGAAACAGCGCTTACGAAGAAGCAGGCTAGATCAGGGGATGATCTGGCCGGGAAAGGGCGGTGGCACCATCAGCAAGAGCCGCATGGTCGTGCATCCATCGGGGTTCCTTCCTAAAATCCTGCTTCGAAGGCTCTCAACTGGAAGACGGATAACGGGATCGGCATTGGGTTGGGCGGTTGAGCCCTTGTGACGGGGGGGCAACTACCTGCGTTGCTCACTTAAACGGCATATTTTAATTTATCTCATCGATCGTCATTTAATTTGTGGTGATGACCAAGTCTGCCCGGCTGAAGGCGTCGCCGCCCTGCTTTTCACGTCAGATGGCGTAAAGGAGCGGAAAGCTTGACACCTGTTAAACCGGTCTTGCGCATTTTAAGATACCTATTTAAGCTATGGTGTGCCGCTACTTGTTTATTATTTAAAAGGGGTTTCCATGAGAAACAGCTTATTTGCTGCGGCCTTTGCCGCAATGGTCGGGCTTTCGGGCAGCGCGAATGCGGCCCCGATCGTCTTCACAAACTATGGCCAATCTGACGGGCTTGCTGCAAACCTTGCTCAGCCCACTCCAACTTCGAATCCGTTTGGTATCGCAGCTATCGAGACGGGCCAACCTGGTGGCTGTGGTCTTAGCAACTGCGGTTGGAGTCCTTTTGGCACTGCGGACAACGCACATTCCTGGTGGGACATCGGCAATGCAGGCTCCGTGACCTTCAGCATCGCTAGCCTGGCGAGCAGCATTAAGGACGGCGTTCTGTATGTCGTCTGGGGTTCGCCGAATGGCGACAATACGATTACTTTGGGCAACGATAGCCTCACGACGGCTGGCCTTGGCCCCACCTTCAACTCCCAGAACAATCCGTCTGGATACCTGCTCGGCCTGAAGCTTAACAGCGCCACCGACATCACGTTCAGCACGAATGAGACCGCTTTCGAATTCGCCTTCACGTCGCCGGTGCCTGAGCCGTCCACCTGGGCCATGATGATCCTTGGCTTTGCTGGTCTCGGTTTCATGGCCTATCGCCGCCGCAACCAGGCGTCGGCGCTCACCGCGGCCTGATCGCCATCTACTTGAGCATGCAGAAAGACCGCCTCTGGGCGGTCTTTTTTTGTATCGCAGTCCTTTATGTGCCGTCGTGCTCAATGGATAGCCGGATCCACCTCGTGCAGCGGTCGTGTGGTGAAGCCTTTCACGCTTCCAGTCGGTGACATCACAGCGGAGCCACCGGCACGAATGTTCAAGTCGGCCCAGCGGTCCATGCGCAGCGCCGGCGATTAAGGTTTACGCACGGATTGAAATGCAATCGAAGGTCGCGCCGGTTAGCACAAGGCATGTCTGAGAGAGTGCACGACGTTACTTATGTTGCGGCTAACACCGTTGGGACGGCAGGGTGGCTGCTCATCTTATTGAATGGCCGAACACTTTGTCAGCGGGTCGTGCAACGTCGTCGGGAAAGGTGATGCGCTGCGAACGTGCTTTGCTCACAAGCGCCAAAGCTCATCCAAGCCATGAGCCCTGATTGACGGGCGGCGTTCCCAGGTTACACTTCTTCCTTTCATTGAAAGATAGCGCCATGTTTTTCTCTCGGGCCAATGCGGCATTGAAGACGCCAAGACTGACGCTCAGGGCATTCTCGAAGATGCTGCGGGCGGAAGCCCAGAAGAGCGATACGCCGACGATCGCTGCTGCTCCAATCCCAATCCTTGCAAAGAAAATCGTCTCCGCAATGCGGAATGGCAAGCAAGACGATTCCACGGGTGGGGCAAACTGACCTCAGCCGCTTCCGCCCCTCTACTCAATTGATTTCAGTACTACCTGGAAGAGGGCAATTTTCATGCTCCGGGTCGTCATTACTTTGGTGATCATTTGGATTGCGATCAATGTCCTCTTTGTGGTGTTGGTCATTCCGCCGCGCAAGTCCAAGTCCAAATCTGATAGGCTATACCCTCTTGAGAATGACAGAACTGTCGGACAACGACACTTGCAAGAGGATCATCCCCGGACACCGTGGCAAACCGCGGTCTCCCTTGTTTCAGGTGCATGCTTCTCACTCGTTCCTGTTTTCGTTGCGGCGATTGACATGATTAGACGATTGCTCGGGAAGAACAGACGCTAAACGTCTCATCGACAGAAAGACGACGGGGGGACGGTCCAAAGTGGAAGCGGCCACTTCGAGTCGCGCCGTCATCTCTCCTCTCGCCTGGAGTAGTAATGGCGAACCGTGATGTTACTAGATCGAACAAGCGGCTGCTTCCGGCAACCGAAGAGCGCCAATCGGTATGGAAACGGAAAAGACCGCCCAGAGGGCGGTCTTCCTGATATCGAGCAGTCTGTCCAAGCGCCTAAACAGAGAGCGAGGCGCTATGAACTCGGCGCCGGTACCCCAAGAAGCCTAGGCCGGCAAAGCCCAGGATCATGAGCGCCCATGTGGAGGGCTCAGGGATTGCCGTAATAGCAATATTGTCGAGGCCGCTCGCGTGGTCACCATCAATGCGCGTGGCCGAGAAGACCAGGTTCTGGCCGGCGATAGCCACGAAGCTCCAAGTCGACGAAGCCCACGACAAACCTGGATCAATGGTCTTCGAGAGACCATTATAGCTTATAGTGAACGGATCCGCCCCGGAGCCCGGCCGCGCAACACTGTCGAAGGTCACCGTGTAGCTCTGGCCAGCCATGAGGGAGCCAGTATCGATGGTGATCACGCCAAGGTTCAAGCCGGAATAACTCTGAAGAAAGGCCGCGTTCGTGCCCGAACCCGGGGCGGCCGGGAAGCCCCACGCAGGAGCGTTATTCTGGACTCCCGAGGTACCCGAGAAACCGACGCCGGGAACCGATGCCGAACTTCCCGAGGGCTGAGAATACGCAGCGCTGTCGGGGGCGTAGGAATACTGGCCAGCGCTCACGTTCGAATTCTCGAAATCGACGACGAGCACGGAAGCCGATGCAGCGCTTGATGCCATCGCAATAGCGGCGGCGGCCAGAAAGAGAGCTTTCATAAATTCCTCAAGGTTAACGAATCTCTTGTGATGTATTCCCAGTGTTGCATGTTCATTCCGCCCCATCAAGACCGGGTGACCCCGGGGCACTAGGTGTTGGCTGCTGGTGCTGAGCAAAATGTCGACTTGCTGAGTCTCGAATGGTTGTCCCGCCTGATGCAGGGGGCCGCTCATTGACCCAGACCTCGCATTGAATGGAGGGTCCGGGGACGGTTCGATAGACGGCGAGGCGCTGCGGTTAGGATCGAGGGGCAAGATCGCCTCTCGAAGACCTCACCGGTAATCTCATTGTTCAGCTTGGGACTGTGACAGAGGTGCTCAACCGAGCTTGGTATCAACGATCATCCGGCCAAACCATCAAGGACGTCCAAAAGCGAATTCGTCATCCGGTACACAAATGGATGGGCGCGACCCTGGACGGCGTCGTCGAACAGACAGGGGCGGTTTTTGAAGCAAAGTTCATGCTGCCGTGGTCGTTTAGCGAGGAAGCCGCGGCGGAAAAGCATATGGCGCAGCTACAGCACAACATGTGGGTGACGGCCGCGCGCAACGCCGTACTTTCGATCATCACCGGAGGCGGCAAGTGGGTCGAGATCAAGGTTCACGCGGATCCTCTCTATCAGCATCTCCTCCTCACGGCGGAAAAGAAGTTCTGGCGTTGCGTTCAAAGCGGTGAGCAGCCCATCCTCTTCAATATCGAGACGCCCCGGCCAAGGTTGGAGGCGGTCAAGATCGTCGACATGGCTAGCTCGAACCTGTGGGCCGATCTCGCAGCGGTTTACCTCCGAACCCGAGAAGCCCATAGCGAGCACGAAGCGGCCAAGGCGGACCTGAAGAAACTCGTGCCGGAGGATGCCAAGGAGGCGGCGGGTCATGGAATCAGGGCCAAACGCTCCAGGTCGGGGGCGGTGAGTTTCGAGGCCCAAGCTGTGGCGGAGGTGGTTCATGCACCAATCCAGTGAGCGCATCGGGACCATCGCTGCCGCCCTTGCGCGGGCGCAGGCCGAGTTGATGAACCCCGAGAAGACGATGACCGCGGTCATTCGGTCACCATTCCCTCGCGAGGAGGACCGGAGCTTTCGTTATGCGTCCCTCGCGAGCGGCCTCGACATCGTCCGCAGGACCCTGAGCCAGCAGGAAATCGCCACCATCCAGACCACTCGGATTGATCAGCCTACCGGCCAAATCCTTCTCACAACCCTACTGGCTCACGCCTCCGGCGAATGGTTCTCCTCGGACTGGCCGGTCTGTCCCTCCAAGGACATCGAGGCTCCACACCGGATGGGCGCCGCACTGACCTACGCCCGGCGCTATGCCCTGTTCGCCCTGGTCGGTATCGCCGGAGAGGACGACCTGGACGCCCCCGATGCCATAGCCGGGTCGTCCGCCGCCGCTAAGCCACAAACGGCCTCCGGGCCACAAGGAAAGCCGCTGAGGAGCGTCTTGAACCGACCCCCTATCCTGCCTTCCGAGCGCTCCGCGGAACTACTGAACCGCCTGCTGACGGAGCTCGCCACACAAGTGGCAGGCAACAGCCAGGATAGCCTCCTTGCTTGGGCCAAAGCGACGCTCCCTCTTAAGAATAGACTTCTCGAGGCGGATGCGAGAGCTTTGGAGGCCGCATATGCGGGCAGACTTTCGGAGACAATCGGTGCGGAAGCCGAGCTCGAGACCCATCTAACCTCACCGGCGAAGGAGGCCGCATCCCACCCGCTAATGCCGCCTGATCTGAGGTTGTCTGCAGCCGAACTGCACCACCGGTTTCCGGATCCAGGCGGCAGCCTTGCTTTTCCCAAGGAGCCTCGGAAAAGAAGCAAGGCACACCTCAGTTTCGTCCGCGGATTGCCGTGTCTCATCTGTAAGCGGACCCCGGTGGATGCGCACCATCTCAAATTCGCGCAACCGCGCGCGCTCGGGCGCAAGGTCAGTGACGAGTTTACCGTTCCTCTGTGTCGGTCCCACCATCAGGCCCTGCACCGAATAGGCAATGAAAAGGCGTGGTGGGCGGATATGCAGGTCGATCCGCTGCCTGCTGCGCGGGACCTCTGGGCCACCAGCCCGGTTCATGCAAACGGAAACGCGTCGCCGTCGTACGCAGAACCACGGAGTGCAGTGGAGACGCCGGCAAGATGAACGGACCGTTCCAGATCGCATTAAGCCCAAGCTACGTTGTGCCAGAGGAGCTGAAGGTCCTCCGACCTGAGCCTCTTCTGTTGCCTGGAGAAAGCCGCGAACAGTATGACGCCCTTCAGAGCATCGTTCTCGGCGATATCGCGCCGAGATCTGCGATCGAGTGCTTGCTGGCATTCGACGTAGCGGAGCTGTCTTGGGAAATTCGTCGCTACCGGTCGCTGCGTCACAAGCTGCTTAAGGCATTCCGGCATCGAGCTGTCGAAATGGCTTTGAGCGAAATTGATCTTGTCGGCATCGACGAGCGCACAAAGGGGGTCGCGAGAGCGCGTATCGCAAAGAATGTACTCGACTGGCGAGTCGATCCCAAAAGCACGGGTGAAATCGACCGTCGCCTCCTGGCCTACGGTTTTGATCAAACATCTATCAGTATGGAAGTCTATCTGCAGGTCCGCGAGCAGTACGCATTCTTTGAAGGGCTGATCCATTCAGCCTCTTTCCACCGCATCAGCTTGCTTCGCGAAATATCTCGGGCACGATCTTCTAAGACGGTGAATCCGCCGCAGTGAAAAAGGCTCCGGGCGGACACGCGAGTCAAGGCCAGGTGCATTGCATTCTTTCGCCGCCGACGAGCAGAAGAGCGGAAAATGTACGGCCCCGCCGCAGCGCGCCCTATCGACGAAGGTTGGCGGGCGATGTTCCGATTGGTAAATAGAGCACCGATCCGAGTTGAACATTTCCTCGCGGCAGGCCTTGCAGGACCACTAACCTATGCGCAATCCGCGTTATTTTTGCCGGCGGCGAGCCCAGCCCCCCACTCTTGTGCGGTGCGTCACGCCAGCAAAAGCAAGTGGCTCTGTGAGAACCTTTCGGTTAACCGACGATTGAGAAACTCGCTCGAGCGCCTTGTGAAGGCTCATTCGCCGCCGCACAATCAGAAATTGATTAAAACGCGAGACAGTCTAATGAGGCGGCCGAGCATTGCGGAAAGTCTATCATTCTATCTACATCGCGCAAAGGTGGTGCATACGGAGTTCGGTTTCCGGGAGTTAACTAGTCGCGTGCTTAGGCGACTAGGCTTCCAGGACCGGTCAATCACTGCTTGGCGAAAGCGTAAGATGGAGGAAGATGCCGAATTTGACCGACGATTTGGTACTGATACGGGAGGAGTACAGAATCTCGCGGACCAAGGCGGCATCGTTGGTGATAATGCAAAGCATGGCCTTGCGCACATTGCGACCGAGCCAGCGCAATTCAGTCAAATAATGCAGACGCTTGATCTGCCGCTTTCAGAGTTCAATTTCATCGATCTCGGCTGTGGCAAGGGCAGAGCCCTTATTCTTGCCGCTCAATTTCCTTTCAAGGCGATCATTGGAGTGGATTTTGTGCCATCGTTCGTTGAAGCCGCTCGCAAGAACGTCAGTGTTGCAGCTAACCAAGGGCTACGAGGGGACGTGCAAGTTGTTGTCGGAGACGCAGCGCAGTTTGTTTTGCCTCCTGGCGCAGCTCTCGTATACCTCTACAACCCATTCGATTCCCATGTAGTTCGAAAAGTTGCTTTGCACTTGCGTTCGACTTACGAAAGTGAACGCCGCCCAATTTTCATTGTCTACTCAAATCCCATTCACATCCACGAATTTAGAAGTTGCGGCTGGCAGCCTGTCGCTCATGGCGGGGGGTGGGTGGCCCTTAATTATTCCGTCTGAAGTTTACTCTCCGTGTCTTGGTGAACCGGGCTCCGTAGGAAACCGCGCCCCTGCTTGATATGTGCCGATTACATAGGCGGTCCATGTTCTCTTATTTTGTCTCACGTATAGCTAATACGAAGATTGTGAGCGGCGTTGCGCTCGGCCTCGCAATTTTGAGACACGCTCATCTTCTAAAGCCATTACTGCTTGCGCGGCGAGCAAGTGCGCTTGGTCGGTATATTCGTGCTCGTCCGGAGATCATCGAGATCGTTTACGGCCGGTTCATTTCTGCGAATTGGGATGCTGCAACAAAAGTCAATACTGCGATAAGCCATGTCGAAACGGTTGAGGCAATTGGAGGCGCGCTAAGTGCAGAGGCGGACGTTGTCACCGATCTGATCGAGTTGCCCGAGGGGTATGATTACAGGATCAGTCTTGATCAGCCGCGATGGTTGCTTAAGGAAGGTCAGCTTGCCTTGAGTTTGTGGGAAGGCCCAGACCGAATCTTCAGTGTTAGCTTCTCGTTGCGGGCGGACGCAGCTGGACGAAATGCATTCATCGGCGGAATTCAGGGGCGACGGCAGGTTCAGGATGAGGAGGATGTTCTCGAGCGCTACAGGCGCTTCACAAAATGTGCCCATGGTGTTCGCCCTAGAGATTTCATCCTTGAGGTCTTCAAGGTGTTTTGCAAGGTCATCGGCGTTAATCACATCCTAGCCGTAGCTCAAGACAACCATCCCCTTTCCGGAAAGAGCGACGGATTCACGCTGGCTTATAATGAAATCTGGCAGGAGCGCGGCGGCCAATATGATGGCCACGGGTTTTACGCTTTGCCCCTTGGATTTTCGACCAGGGCAGAAGATGAGATTCCCGCCAAGAAAAGGAGTCAATATCGAAAGCGTAGCGCAATGTTTTTGGATATTGAGGACCGATTGTCCGAACGCCTAGTGAAGCAGCGCTTGGAAAGGCCTCCCCCTAAAGGCGAGCTTCAGCAAGGTGACGTCAGGAGCCTGGATACGCTGCTGCGGTTTCTGGCCTACGCAGGCGCTATATTCGTTTTAGCGTCCACGAACTTTATGGGGGGAACCTGGATTGGATTTGCGGCTGGCTTGGCTTTCGTCCATGCGAGCTACTGGATACTTAAGGGGAATATCCCAAAGAGAGCTGGCGAACGAATAGAGCTGCTGGCTCAGCTCAGGCGGAGTTCTCTAGCCGTTCGTGCCGGACTGGCGATGACGCTGCTCGCCTTGGGCGTTGTAGTTGATATCCAATTAGATGCGGACAGAGCGCTGGGGAGGATTTTCAAAATCTATCTGATCATTGTGTTCATAAGTTCTCTTTGTCTCGGAACGCGTGTAACACTAATAGTCGGTGCGGTTTGTCTAATGGCTCTTAACTATCTGCATCTACCACCCCGATACAGCTTTGCGATCTCGAGTTGGCAGGAGATTCTGGATTTGCTGACTTTCGGCGCTATGGCAACGGTAGTATTGGTGATACCTCGACTTTTGCTCGCGTCTATCAAACTGAGCGCGTTCAAGCGTCGGGGCTGACATCAGTAAGCCTGTGAGGAGCTGGATCGGTCGCGGCGCGCTATCCCGGTCGCTGACGAAATTTGCGATCAAACGGGATTAGCTTCGGCGAAAGTCGATTTGTGTGTTTCGAGTAGCACGCTTTCTATGAGTGCTGCTCATGTTCACCGCTTCAACCTACTCCGCGAAAATACTTGCGGGCGATTTGGTACGGCAGCGAATCTGACGGGTCTTATCGTTTCACGTCGATCCTGCCCTTGGACATATCGCAATATCAGCCGCTGCCTCCAATCAAACAGATATCTTTGAACGAGGCGGACTGACACGTGCGCAGTATAGCTATGCTGGTAATTTTGCGTCGCTGACGAAGCTCGACGGGCTAGAGAACTTTGCCTTCGAAGGCACAATTACCAATTCGAAGTTTTCTCCTCCTCGGCAGTTCCGGTGGCTTCCACTTGAGTGATGATGATTATTGGTTTCCCAGGCATTGGCGTCCTTGCCCTTCGCCGCCCGATCCTAATGACGTCGGACGGTACGGGACCCTTGCAAACCTCAATTTTGGCGACAAGAAGCTGCCTTCGGAGTTAGCTCGGCGCGCCTTGTCGCCCGAGGATTGAAGCATCATTCCGCTGGCACTATGGTCTTATCGGGCGCATGCGACCGCCGCAGCCGGTCGATCAGGAGATAGATCACCGGCGTCGTGTAGAGCGTCAGGATCTGTGAGACGAACAGGCCGCCGATGAGGGTGATGCCGAGCGGGCGCCGCAGCTCCGTGCCCGGTCCAGTCGCGACGACCAGCGGAATGCCGGCGAACAGCGCCGCCATGGTCGTCATCAGGATCGGGCGGAAACGCGCCTGGCAGGCTTCGAATATCGCCTCCGTCGAAGACAGGCCACGCTGGCGCTCGGCATCGAGCGCAAAATCCACCATCATGATGCCGTTCTTCTTGACGATGCCGATCAATAGAATGATGCCAATGAACGCAATCACCGTCAGAGGCGTGTTGGTGATCTGCAAGGCAAGCAGCGCGCCGAGGCCGGCAGAGGGCAGTGTCGAGATGATCGTGAGCGGATGGGCGAGGCTCTCGTAGAGCACGCCGAGCACGATATACATCGCCACCAGCGCGCCGAGGATCAAGAGTGGTTGGCGGCCGCTCGTCTTGGCAAAATCGCCGGCGCTTCCGTCAAAGCTGCCGCGGATGCCCTCGGGCATATGCAACTCATCGACCGCGCGCTGGATATTTTTCGTGGCAGCCTGAAGAGGCACGTCGGGCAGCAGATTGAACGATACTGTGGTCGAGGGGAACGATTGCGAGTGTTGGACGGCAAGTGCGGCGAGCCCCCGCGTTGCGTGCACCACAGCCGATAGCGGCACCTGCGTATTGTTCGCGCCGTGGACATAGATGCGATCGAGGTTGGACGGGTCGACCTGAAATTTGGGGTCGATCTCCAGCACGATCATGTACTGGTTGCGCTGGGTGTAGATGGTCGAAATTTGACGCTGCGAGAACGCATTGTTCAGCGCGTTGTCGATGTCCTGAACCCGGACGCCGAGCATCGAGGCCTTCTGGCGATCGATGGAGAGCGTTAGCTGCAATCCGTTTGAATCGCGATCGCTGGAGATATCGGTGATACCTTCGACGCTCTCCATGCGTTTGGCCACAATGGGAGCCCATTGCTGCAACAAGCCAAGATCGGTGCTCGCGATCGTGTATTGATAGTTGGAGTCGCTTTGCCGCCCTCCGGCACGAACGTCCTGGGTGGCAAACATGAAAAGGCGAATCCCGGGGACCGGATAGAGAGCGCGACGCAATCGATCGATCACGGTTTCAGTTGAGACAAACCCGCGCTGCGCTGGTGGCCTCAAGTTGATGAACATGGTGCCGCGGTTTGCGCCTTGGCCTCCAGGGCCTCCGCCGCTCCCGACGACCGAGCCAAGACCGGCCACGGCCGGATCGGCGAGAACAATGTCGGCAAGCTGTTGTTGCAAGCCCAGCATCGTTTGGAACGATGTGTCGGCGGAGGCGCGAGTGGCACCGATAACGAAGCCTGAATCGTCGGTCGGGAAGTAACCTTTCGGGATTTTGATGTAGAGCGCGACCGTCAGCGCAATGGTTGCGAAAAAAACCAGAAGCGTCAGCAAGGGGAATTCGAGCGCGGCACCCAGGGTGCGAGCGTAGAACGTAACGATGCGCGACAGCGAGCCCTCGACGATGCGGTCGAGTAATGTTGCATCGCCGGAAGTGGTCTGCCGGATGTAATGCGCGCAGATCATCGGCGTGACCGTTAGCGATACCAGGGTCGAGACCAGAATCGCAAAGGTCAGCGTCAGTGAGAATTCGCGCAGCAGGCGGCCGACAATGCCGTCCATGAAGATTAGAGGGGTGAAGGCGGCGATCAGGGATAGGCTGATAGAGACCACGGTAAAGCCGATCTGCCGGGCGCCCTCCTGCGCTGCTTGGAGCGGCTGCATGCCGCGCTCGAGGTTGCTGTACATGTTCTCGATCATGACGATGGCGTCGTCGACTACGAAGCCAACGGAGATCGCGAGCGCCATCAGAGACAGATTGTCGATCGAGAAGCCTGCGACCCACATGCCGGCGCAGGTCCCAGCCAGCGCCAGCGGCACCGAAATGCCGGCCGCTATCGTTGGCGTGGGCCGGCGCAGGAACACGAACACGACGATCATGACAAGGAACGCTGTTGCCAAGAGCGTCCACTGCATGTCCCTCACGCTGGCGCGGATCGTCCCGGTGCGGTCGACCAGAGTGGAAACTTCGACGCCGGCTGGTATCCACTGTTTCAGGTCTGGAATCAGCGCTTTGACCCCGTCGACCGTATCAATGACGTTAGCATCGCCTTGCTTTCTGATCTCGATCAGAACTGCCGGTTGCTTGTTGAACCAGGCAACCGAACGCACGTTCTTCACAGAATCTTCGATATTACCGACGTCGGAGAGCCGCACAAAATTGCCGTTTGCGCTCTTGATGACGATGTCGCAAAATTCCGCCGCTGTGCGCATTTGGCGATTGAGCGACAGAGTCTCGCTCTGGCGCTCGCCATTGAAAATGCCTACGGGGCCGAGCGGGTTAGCATTGATGATCGCGGTTCGGATGTCATCGGTCGAAATTCCGGCCATCGAGAGTGCTACAGGGTTGAGCTGAATTCGCACCGCCGGCTGATCGGCCCCGCTGACCGTAACATTGCCAACGCCTGGCACCTGCGCGATCCGTTGTAGAAGGACGGTGTCGGCGACGTCGTAGAGAGCGCTGGTTGAGAGTGTTTTGGATGTGAGCGCGAGGACGTAAACCGGGGCGCCGGAGGTATTGGCCTTCCCAAAACGTGGAAGTGAGGGAAGGTCGCTCGGTAGATCAGGCAGCGAAGCGTTGATCGCGGCTTGAACGTCCCTCGCAGCGCGATCAAGGCTCCGGCCGATGTCGAACTGAAGGAGCACGCTGGTTAGACCGAGCGTGCTGGTGGAGGTGATCTGGTTGACGCCCGCGATTTCGCCAAGCCGCCGCTCGAGCGGTGCGGCCACGGTGCTTGCCATGATTGAAGGGTCTGCACCCGGGCGAAACGCGTAAACGAAAATGGTGGGGAAGTCGACGTTGGGCACGGACGCCACCGGCAAGAACCGGTAAGCCACAACGCCAAGGAGCAGCAGCCCGATTGAAAGCAGTGTGGTGCCGACGGGCCGCCGAATGAACGGTTGTGAGATCGACGGCATCCGTTTTACGTCGCTACTTCACGGAGGAAAATGTCAGCCGGTTCCGAGACGCGCTTTTTGATAGCCGCCGTCCAGGATCGCCTGCCACCAATGCTTGTTCTCGCAGTACCAGCGAACAGTCTTGGCCAGTCCCGTTTCGAAGCTTTCTTCCGCCCGCCAGCCGAGGTCTTCCTCAAGCTTTGACGCATCGATCGCATAGCGGCGATCATGGCCTGGCCGGTCCTTTACGAAGGAGATCAGCCGCCGACGCGCGCCGTCACCTGTGGGGACCTGTTCATCTAGGAGATCGCAGATGCTTTGAACGACGTGGAGATTGGTCCGCTCATTGCGGCCGCCGACGTTGTAAGTTTCGCCGACGCCGCCGCGTTCCAGAACGAGCGCCAGCGCCTTCGCGTGATCCTCGACGAACAGCCAGTCCCGCACGTTCTGGCCGTCGCCATAGACCGGCAGGGATTCCCCGGCCAACCCCTTGATGATGATGTGAGGGATGAGCTTCTCAGGAAAATGATAGGGGCCGTAATTATTCGAGCAGTTCGTCACCAAGGTCGGTAACTCGTAGGTCTCGCGCCACGCTCTCACAAGGTGATCCGAAGAGGCTTTGCTCGCTGAGTAAGGCGAATTGGGCGCGTAGGCGGTTGTCTCGGTGAACAGGCCCTCGGCGCCGAGCGATCCGAACACCTCGTCGGTGGAGATGTGCAGGAAACGAAATCGCGCGCGCCGCTCCGGCGAGAGCGAGCGCCAATGGCGCAGCGCTTCCTGAAGGAGCGTGAAGGTGCCGACGATGTTGGTCTGGATGAACTCGGCCGGGCCGTCGATCGAGCGATCGACATGGCTTTCTGCCGCAAGGTTCATGACGGCGTCGGGCTGATATTTCTCGAACAGCTTTCGCAGCGGCTCCGCCTCGCAAATGCATTGCCGTTCGAAGGCGTAGCGCGGATCTTCGGCCGCACCGGGCAGCGAGGCAAGATTGGCGGCGTAAGTTAGCTTGTCGATGTTGACGATGCGTGCAGCTGTGTCGCGCAGCAGATGGCGGATCACCGCCGAGCCGATGAAACCTGCGCCACCCGTTACGAAAATCGTAGTCCTTTCGAACCGCACCTGAAAAATCCTCGATCAAACTGGTTCTTCGCCGAACGATCGGGCGACGGCCTGCAAATATTCGCCATAGCTGCTCTTCGCGGTCTTCTCCGCCACTTTCTTGAAGTCGCTGAGCGAAATGTAGCCCTTCCGAAGCGCGATCTCCTCCGGGCAGGCGATGCGCGTGCCTTGCCGCTGCTCCAGGATCTGCACGAAATGACTGGCTTCGACCAGGGAGGCGTGCGTGCCGGTGTCGAGCCAGGCAAAGCCGCGGCCGAGCACTTCGACGAACAGATCGCCGCGCGCCAGGTAGGCGTTGTTGACGTCGGTGATCTCGATCTCGCCGCGGGCCGAGGGACGGACGTTGGCTGCGATGTCCAGCACGTCATTGTCGTAAAAATAAAGACCCGTCACGGCCACGTTCGACTTCGGCTGCGTCGGCTTCTCCTCGATCGAGAGCGCCTTGCCCGCTCCGTCGAACGCGACGACGCCGTATTGCTCGGGAGACTTGACCGTATAGCCGAACACGGTCGCCCCGCGCCGCCGCGCGGCGGCCTTGGCGAGCATGTCGGGCAGGCCGTGGCCGTAGAAGATGTTATCGCCCAGGATCAATGCGACCGCGCTGTCGCCGACGAAATCGCGGCCCACGATGAAGGCGTCGGCAAGGCCGCGCGGCGAATCCTGTGTCGCATAGGACAGCTTCAGGCCGAAGCCGCTGCCGTCGCCGAGCAGCCGTTCGAACAGCGGCTTGTCGGGCGGGGTCGTGATGATGAGGATGTCACGAATGCCGGCCAGCATCAGCGTCGTCAGCGGATAGTAGATCATCGGCTTGTCGAACACCGGCAGCAACTGCTTGGAGACCACTGTCGTCACCGGATAGAGCCGCGAACCGGTCCCGCCGGCTAAAATGATCCCTTTCATGGCCCCTCGCAGATTTAACCAAGCAGAAACTATCAAATAGTGCGCGCCGCACAAGTCTGGTACGTTTACACGGTAAATCCCGTCTCGGCCGATTTGGTCGATCAACCCTGTTTAGGCGATTTGGAGTGATGCAGGTCTTTAAAACGGAGCTGGACGGGGTCCTGATTTTGGAACCGAAACTGTTCGGCGACCAGCGTGGGTTCTTCCTCGAGACATACCGGTTTGCGCGCTACGCCGAGCATGGTCTGACACGGCCGCTGGTGCAGGACAACCTGTCACGGTCCGGACGCGGCGTGGTTCGCGGGCTGCATCTGCAAAATCCGAACACGCAGGGCAAGCTGGTCAGCGTGCTAAGGGGCCGCGTGCTGGATATCGCGGTCGACGTTCGCCGCGGCAGCCCGACCTTCGGCAGGCACGTCGCCGTCGAGCTCAGCGAGGAGAACCGCCGCCAGCTCTGGGTGCCGCGGGGCTTTGCCCACGGCTTCTCGGTGCTGTCCGACACGGCCGATTTCTTCTACAAATGCGACGATTATTACAGTCCGCAGGACGAGATCGCCGTGCGCTGGAACGACCCCGCGATCGGGATCGACTGGAAGGTCGAGACGCCCTCGCTGTCCGCCAAGGACGCCGCCGCCCCGCTGCTGGCGGATGTCGAGAACCTGCCGGTCTACGGGCAGGTCTGATGCGCATCCTGCTGACGGGCACGAGCGGGCAGGTCGGGGCGGCCTTGTTGCCGCTGCTGGAGCTGCAGGGCAGCGTTTTCGCGCCCGGGCGCGCTTCGTTCGATCTGTCGCGGCCTGATGCGCTGGCCGGTGCGCTCGATGCCTGCAGGCCCGACCTGATCGTCAATCCGGCCGCCTACACCGCCGTCGACCGCGCCGAGGACGAGCGCGAGCTCGCGTTCAGGGCGAACGCCGAGGCGCCGGCGGCGATGGCGGCATGGGCCGCGCGGCACGGCGTGCCGATGATCCACCTCTCGACCGACTACGTGTTCGACGGCTCGGGCACCGCGCCCTGGCGCGAGGACAGCGAACCAAATCCCCTCTCCGCGTATGGCGCGAGCAAGCTCGCCGGCGACCGGGCGGTCATGGAGGCTGTGCCGGCGCATCTGATCGTGCGGACCTCCTGGGTCTATGCCGCGACGGGCGCCAACTTCCTCAACACCATGATCCGCCTCGCCGGGGAGCGCGACGAGCTGCGAATCGTCGCCGACCAGATCGGCGCGCCGACCTCGGCGCGGGTGATTGCCGACACCATCGCTGCGGTGCTGAATGCCGCGCAAGGCGATCCCGCCCGCCTGCTCAAGAGCCGTGGCGGCGTCCTGAACGTCGCCTGCGGCGGCGAGACCAGCTGGCACGGCTTTGCGAGCGCGATCGTCGAGCAAATGCGGGCGCGCGGCGCGGCGCTCAAATGCCGGCGGATCGTGCCGATCGCGACCGCGGAATACCCGACGAAAGCCCGGCGCCCGGCGAATTCGCGGCTGAGTCTCGCACGGCTCGGCGAGGTGTTCGGCCTGGAGGTGACGCCCTGGACCGAGGCCCTCGCGCGCGAATGCGGGCAGCTGGCCACGAAGGCCTGAGCGCGAGGCGCGCGGTCAGGCTTTGGCGTTCGGCGGCTGCACGGTCGGGACGTCGAACCCGCGTGCGAACACGCTGTGGCGAAAATGGTCCTGCAGGGCGTGCGGCGTGGCCTGTTGCTTGCCGCCGCTGACGAGCTGTCTGAGGCCGAACAGCGCGAGCCCCGCCAGCGTGCAGCCGTCGACGAGCGCGGCATAGAGCGCGCCGTGGTTCTTCAGGAAATAGCGCCGCCGTGCCTCGAGCATGTAGGCCGGCAGCCGCCGCGGCGTCTTGTTGACCCCGGTCGACTGCCCGACCAGGTGGACGACGCGGCTTGCCGGCACGTACCAGGTCGGCCAACCCTTCTTCCTGGCGTTGAAGCAGAAGTCGATGTCGTCGAAATAGGTGAAATAGCCCTCGTCCAGCAGGCCGATGTCGGCGAACACCTGCCGCCGCACCATCATGCTGGCGCCCGCGACCCAGTCGGTGGCGATGGGCTCGTCCACGACCGGCGGCGCGACGGCAAAACGGCTCAAGAGGCGGCTGACGACGCCGAGCCGGAGCGAGGCCTCGAACTCGCTCAGGGGCGACTGGAAGCGGAAGGCCGAGCGCTGCGGCGTGCCGTCGGGATCCTCCAGGCGGCTGCCCGCGATTCCCACCTGCGGGTTCTGCTCCATGAAATCGACCAGCGCGCGGATCGCGTTCGGCCGCACCACGGTATCGGGGTTGAGCAGGAGCACGTAGTCCGGCGGCTCGGCCGCCGCCAGCGCCGGCCGGATCAGGACGTTGTTGCCGCCGCAGAAACCGAGATTGACCGGGCTTGCCAGCAGCGAGCACCAGCTGCCCCAGCCGTTCGCCCCGATCGCCTTCTGGATCGCCGGCGCCTGGTCCTCCCCGCTGCCGTTCTCGCACACCGCGACGCTGGTGCCGGGAACGGAGGCGATCTCGTCCCGCAGCGAGCGCAGGCAGTCGATGGTCAGCCCGGCGACGCGGAAATTTACGATGACGATCAGAAGGGACATGAAGGGAGGTGTTGTTTTACCAATATTTCGCGGATGTTGTTTCGTCGGACGATAACGGGAGAATCCTCGAGTTTGGTACTCTGGCAAATTCCAACACAGCTTTGCCGGCCTGGGAGTTCTGTTGGCGTCTTTGATGGGCCCCCTTTAGAGGCTTCCCATCGGACGAACCAGCCGTGTTCGATCGCGAATCAATGAAGATTAAGAGGATGTTGGAGATAGACGCAGTGGAGGTACCCCTCCGGGAACCTGAAATTGACCTTTGTGCCGGCAAGTTGCAGCTGTCAACTCTTTGGTCACGGTCGCCCGGCAGGATTGTCGAACGATTAAATCGTGCTCGAACTGCTGAGAGTTTAGGGCGGCGCTAAAGCTGAATTCTCTTGACCCCGGAATTCGAGTTCCTCCAATTCTTGGACCCATCATGACCATTAAAATGGACCGCAGGACATTTCTTCAGGGGGCTAGCTTGGCAGCCCTGTGTGCCAACGCCTCCAGCGAATGGTTTGGTGTGACTACGGCCGATGCCGCCCCGGCGCCGCTTGCGGCCCAATCCGCTTCGACTACCGGCTCGCCAGGCGGAAAGCTTCAAGTCAATCTCTGGATGCCTACTCTTTATGCGGACTTCCCGCTGATCGACATATTCAAGACGGCCGACAGATTCTGGGAAGCGCCTGGAGCCAAGGAAGACTTTTACAATCTCATCGGCTCAGATGGTTATCCGTCAAGGACGGCAAATGGTGCTGGCTATTATCAAACGTATTGTATCGGCTATCTCACCTCTGGTGACAATTGGGTCGTCACTTGGGACGGAACCGGCGTAGTGAGCATTGGAGGACCCACAACAGGTGTTACGTACACACTTGCCTCGAGAGCTTCCAATCGATTGGAGTATTCTATAACCTCCAAAACGCTTCCGCTTTTCAGCAGCTTCCGTCTGATTGTCCGCATCGAAGCGATATCTGCTAAAATTTCGAACATTAGAATCTTTCGCAAGAGCCAAGAGAAAGCTCTGGCCAGCGGGCAGAAATTTAACCCCGATTTTCTTGCCCTCTATAGCGGCATCGGTCGAATCCGCTTTATGGATTGGATGGCAACAAACACCAATCCGATCGTACGTTGGCAAGACCGAACGACTGAAAAGAGCTGGAACTGGATAGGAAGTAATATCCTTCCAACGAATTATGTCGGGATATGTAATCAGGTAGGGAACACGTACTCAGCTCGTGCTCTTTCGGGGAATCCACTGAGTTGGAGTAATGGACAGCTGGTGCAATGCGTTCTCCCCGGCCCGCCAACATTTGCCTCCATCACGTCGTTTTCGAACGGGCTTAATCCAACCGTTGTCGCGCCCGGCCATGGCCTGAAAACTGGCGATACGGTTTCATTCCACTCCATGCCTGGAAGCTTTTTGGCTGCAACTCCAACCTTCTCCAACCAAACAGAAGGTCGTTTTTTCTCGGTCGCAGTGATCGATAGCGACAGTTTTGCCGTAACAGGCATAAACACGGGTTTGTGGGGGACTTATACGAAGGGTGGTCTTGTCGCAAAGCAAATTATGCTGTCGGTCGGATCCCTGCCTCCAAAGCCTCTCTTGTCGAATACGACGGGTAGTGTTGGTCTGTCGACGCTGAAATCGAATGTTGGCTTGCCTCTAACCCTCACTTACGACCGGATTGCGGATGGCTTGGTTGTCTCGTCCGGACCCATTGCTGGCGGCACCACATTTGGATTTAGCGTTGAGACAATGGTTGATCTTTCAAACCAGCTCAATTCACATCCGTGGTTCTGTATTCCAACTTACGCCGATGATGATTTTGTTCGCCAGTTTGCGACTTATGTTCGGGATCATCTCAAGGCCGGCTTGGTGGCAAGCTTTGAATATTCAAACGAAGTTTGGAACGTAGGTGCTGGCCTCATCCCCACTGGTGTTTGTCAGCAAAGAGCGCAGCGTATGTGGGGAAGCCTAGGAACCAACGGATACAATAATTACTATGGTTATCGGGTCGGCCAAGTTATGTCTATTGTATCAGACGTTTTCGCTAACCAGCTATCTCGGATAAATCGGGTGATGTCGGTATTTACGGCTCAGCCTAACAGCTCTCAAATCACGCCGAGATTTCAGGCTCCCCTCGCCAAATTGTCATACGCTCCTATCGCCTTTGTCGACTCGATTGCGATCGCTCCTTACCTTGAGTCTAATCGATCTAATACCGCTAACGTGCTGCAGGTTGCGGCCTACAAAGCGGGCGGAGCTGCCGCCGATCAGGCAATGCGTTGGTTAGACGATAAGCTTAGGACCAACTGCGGCGACACGACGACAGATTTTACGTTGTCATACTGCACTAAAACGTTGTTCCCTGCTTGGAAAGCAATCGCGAACGCTGCGTCTGCTGGCGCCAGCCCAAAGCGCCTTTGCATGTATGAAGGAGGGTGGGGGTATATCCCGAATTTAGAGCCACTCTATGGTTCGACCGCTTCTTTGGGTGTCAACCTCACTTCAAGCGATGTTCTTTTGTTCTTCTCTGGGTACTATCAGAGTTCGTATTTTGGGCAGACTCTGCGAGAATATCTGCAAGCGTTCCAGGCCGCCGGAGGTGAGTATCCCAGCCAATACTGCTTGGCCGGAACGTGGAGCAACGCTGGTATGTGGGGGGCTATTTCTCCAAACATGTATGGTACAAAGACAGCTGCTTTTACGAGCTTGATGCAGTTTAACTCCGGGAAGTAGATTTTGGAGCTACTTTACGTGCTTGTGGAATAGCTACAAAGGTTTTAGTGGCAAATGGCTGTTTTCGAACCTAAGAAATTCGATGTGCCTTGGCCGCAGGCCATGCCACGCAATTCCTTCGACTGGCGTTGAGCCAGCATCACATTTGCTGAAGTAGATGTTCAGATATCAACTTGAGAGTATGAAGCACCTCGCTTTGAGGTCCCTGGGCTCCGAAACCGATCTCCATACAACGCCTGATGAAATCGAAATCGTTTATCCCGAGAGTTTTGTCGAAGGACCATATGCACTGACATTGCCCGGCCAACTCGATCGAATTAGCTCCGTTGCCTTTGGCGGCAACGTTGGAATTGAGGTCGGGCAATTTCTGGGTGCAAAACGTCGCATTGGCGCAACACGTAAGATGGTTTTTTCAAACGTTTTCATTGCCAATGGAACCATTTTCAAGAATGGGCGACGGTGGGTATTTAATGATCAAGCGCCTTTAAAGAATCGCCGAGGGCAGTCTAAGGAGTTCGATTTCGTCGCGTGCAGGAGTTCGTTTCTCGGATGTCATTTTTTTGGACATTGGCTCAGAGATGATTGTGCAACTCACATATTGGCCAGTGATTCCGGAATACCGATGAGCATGCCCGCGCCTCCTTGGCCGGATCGAGCGTCGTATCTTTCATTTTTTGGTCAGAGCGAAGTCGATTTGCAGAATGCTGCCGTTCGAAAACTCGTCGTATTCGACGATGTTTCGCAAAATGAGCAAAAAGCAAGCAGGTTAAAATTACTACGAAACAAACTTCGGACAGCCGTTGCCGGCTCCCTCAACGATATCGTTTATCTCAAGAGAGGAGCAGGCGGAGGCGCCCGAAAGCTGGTGAACGAAGAGGAGCTTGTAACCCTCTTAGAGGCCATGCGAATCAAAATCGTGGAGCCCGAGGCGATCGGAACTAGCCAGCTTGTAAGGGACCTGATCGATGCTCGGCTCATCATCAGCATCGAGGGGAGTCAGATTTCTCATGCCCTTTACTGCCTAAGGGAGAAAGGGGCTCTCCTTGTGCTTCAGCCCCCCGACCGCTTTTTCAACCCACACATGGATTGGGCACGAGTTCTGGAAATGAAGTATGGTTCCTTGGTAGGGCATCCTGCCGATGGTGGATTTCGTATTGATCCCCAAGACCTCCTCCGAGGTATCGAGATGATGCACAAATCCTAACCTCCGGAAAATGTTGTTGCATAGAGGTCGGTTTGATCGGTGGGCAACGACGCTTGCCAAATGGGAGCAAGAGAGTGTCAACGCCAACGATCAAAAATGCGATTTTAGGGGGACTGCGGTTCTTCACCCTCTTCTCGCCGACGCGCGAACAGTAGACTGATGAATTCTCACATCTCAGGCGGTTGGGCCGCCGATAGATCCATCGGATACCGAAAAGATATAGACGGCCTACGCGCCGTTGCGGTCCTTATGGTTCTGGTTTTTCACTTTGATCTCTTCGGATCTCGTGGGGGCGGGTTTCTCGGGGTCGACGTGTTCTTCGTGATCTCCGGATACCTTATCACCTCAATCGTTTGTCGTGATATTCAGGCCGGCGAATTCAGGCTTAGCGACTTCTACGTGAGCCGCGTGCGCCGGCTGGCTCCAGCTCTTTTCGCGACGCTCTTTTTAGTGATGGCCGCTGGGTTGATCTTCTTATTTCCATCGGATTTAGAGAACCTGACGAAACAAGTAGTGGCTGCTCAAATCTACTCTTCCAACATCTACTATTGGCGAACAATTAACTATTTCGGCCTTTCAGCTCATTCCGCCTACCTGCTACATACTTGGTCGCTAGCCGTTGAGGAGCAGTTTTATCTAATCTATCCACTCGGCTTAACATTGGCGCACCGCTTTGGAAGGGTGCAAGCCTTCGTCGTCGTCGCGCTAATACTTTCGTTCCTTTTAAACCTGCTGTTCATCACTACAAAACCTGAAGCGACTTTCTATCTCCTGCCCACTCGAGCTTGGGAGCTTCTGATCGGGGCGCTACTCGCTCAGACCGAAGGCCGACTCAGTCTCAACCGGTGGGCGGACCGCCTTGGAGCTGTTGGCCTATTCTTAATTGCAGGCTCCTTCATCTTGCTCGATCGGACCTACCGTTTTCCAGGCTTTGCAGCTCTCATGCCCACGACCGGCGCCTTGCTTCTTTTGTTGGCTGGGAAGAATAAGGAATCGCTTACATCGCGGGGATTAAGCTGGGGCCCTTTGAGATACATTGGCCGTATCTCGTATCCTTTGTACCTCGTCCATTGGCCTCTCGCTGTGTTTCTCGCTCAGTTTCTCGGAGAAACTTATCGCTTCGGTTGGCGTGTCGCGGGCTTCGTTGGCTCATTTGTTCTTGCCTCGGCCGTGTATCATCTCATCGAAAAGCCCGTCCGACGCAGTGCAACTGCTCCGTCCAAACTTTCGATTGGTTCAATTTATATAGGTGGGCTGCTAGCTTCGCTCCTGGTCTGCGGAATAGTTATTGCCTGCCAGGGCCTCCCCCAGAGATTTCCATCTCACGCAGTTGCGCTGGCCGCGTTTGCCGCAGACCGCCCACCTCCGATGCCAGAGTGCGAACATCAAAATGGCACTCTTCCATCAGCGGTCTGCATAATTGGATCGCAAAGCGTAGTGCCGACTTGGCTAGTCTATGGCGATTCACATGCGTGGGCAGCGCGCGCGGCTGTTGAGCTGTGGTTACGTCGGTCGGGACAATCAGCGTTCTTCATGTTCCAGCACAGCTGCCCTCCAATTAGAGGAGTTCACCTCTATCACGACAACGACGCGTGCTTCGCTTTCAATGAGTCAGCATTTGCTCTGCTAGAAAGAGAGCCCAACATCAAGAATGTTCTGCTAATTTCGATCTGGCGTCAGCCAATGAAAGATCTGACTATCTCCAGCGACGTTCCACCGACCCCTAAGACATCACAAGAGATCTTTGCCCGCCAAATTAAAGCATCCTTAGAGAACATGGTTTCGATGAACAAGCACGTGTTCATCTGGGAGCCGATTCCAACAGCGACAAGCAATGTACCCCAAGCTCTTGCTCGAATCGCCGCCGGCCGATTTAATCCAGACACAGCGATAAGCGAACGACGTTACCGCAGGGAGTTTTCGTTTTTCTTTGACGCAGAAAACGCCAACTCGGCCCTCATTTCAGGTATCTTCTCTCCAGCGAAGGTGTTGTGCCACGAGGTTTGCGACATACAGATCGATGGCAAGCCCGCATTTTTTGACAACAATCACATCGCTGCCAGCGGTGCCGGCTTTTGGGCCGACCGTCTTTCGGAGCAAATCCGCCCTTAAAGGGTTGTCGCAGGCTGATCCCAGCTATCGTCGTCCAGCCGCATCAGTTTTATCCGGCCGCTACGAAAGGTCGAAAGGTCAACGTGAGGCTCAAAACGAAATAAGCCCGAGTAGAAAAGCGAGCCCTTTTCCCGCACCTAAGCCGACCAAAAAGCCGAGAAATGGCTGCATCTCCTTTTTAGGGCGCAGCAATCCTTTTCGCGCGCTGATCAGCCAAGTTAATGGGAGCATCAATACAAAGCTCGCTGAAATACCAGCGACTGCGCCCGATAGACCCCAGAAGTAAAAGCCAAAAAGAGTGGCTGGAAAGAGAAATAGCGTCCGACCGAAAAGGATTAGGGCGGCCAATTGGGCCTCACCCTTCGCAATGAAGAGTTGCATGGTAATTTGAGATGGCACTCCAATAAGCGCGAGCGCTAGGATTTGGAGCATTAAGCCAGCTTGCTGATATCGATGATCGTAGCATAATCGCACAAGTTCTGGCGCGCACATTACGAGCGTGCCGGCCAATGTGTACATCAATGCAGCAGCAGGACGGTAGATTCGGTAGTGCACGGCGCTGAGTTGAGAGGGCTTTTCTCTGGCTGTTTCGCTGAGCGCTGGAAATAATATCGTCGCAATCAATCGAGCTGCAAGTTGCTCGATCGTGCTGAACAAACCGTAAGCCACGCTGTATACGCCAAGCGTTTCAGAGCTGACCAGGCCGCCCAGCAACAGCCGATCGCAGTTTGTGGCGGTAAATGACAAGAGAGATGAAAGGAAAATCCAAGCGCCGAAACGAAGCAATTCGGTTGCAGCGGAGTGTTCCCATCTAAAACGATTTGATTCTCCGGGCAAATTGGTGTGGCTCAAGAGCACGGCCGCAATAGAGTTAAAGATCGATCCGGCAACTAGAGCCCATATGGAGCGATCGAACCAAAGCCAAACCAAGATCGCCAAGATTCCGCCGATCTGTGCCAGAATCTCGTTAACCGTCAGGCGCCCGACCAAGAGTGATCTTCTCGCTTCGTGAACCTTGGTCGATGTGAATCCCGCGATCAATGCGGTTGCTGACAGCGCGAATATAACTACCGGCAAACGTGGATCGGCATATACACTGTTTGCAGACGCGATGCCGTTGCGTCCGAAAAGTTCAATCGATGCCGCTACGGCAACGGCTATCATACACGTGATCGCTCCGCGCAGAACTTGGATCGTGTACGCGGTATTCCGGAAGGACGTTTCTGTGCCGCGCGAGCTTCTGATAATGCTGGGTCCAAGTCCAATATCCGAAACCATTGCAATTCCAATCATCACCACGTTCGCAACTGCGGTGAGTCCGAATAGGTCTGGAGCAAGAATATGAGTGAGAAAAATGTTTAGAAAAAACCGAAGAGCTTGAGACGCGGATTGGCTTGCGGCTCCCCAGGCTGTGGCAGCAATAACTCGGCTCTTCAAGGTGCGCAATTTTTGATGTTCCAATAGTCTTACTGATCAGCGTTGTTAACCGCAGAGCCGGCGGCAATTTCTGACATGAAGTCTGTCCACTGTGGGTCGACTATTTGTTGCGGCTTATTTTCGAGCATTCGATCGATGGACTCGAAAACCCTTTTTTGCGCCGCTGAATGCGTTAGCCATCTAGAAGCAAAGGCGACCCCATTTGCCACTAACGCCATCCGACGATTTGGATAAAGAAGTATGGTGTTAACTGCGTCGCGGATAGCATCGATATTTCCTGGGGGCACGCTGATGCAATTAAAACCTCCTATCAAATAGTCGTTGAGAACGTCCATGTTGGAGGAGATCTGGGGGGTCCCCAACATCATTCCCGCCACGGCGGTGATGTGGCCAGCTCCGCGATTGCCGTCCTTCACCAACACGAGATTTGCGCTTGCGTGCAGTATGCAACTCATCGAATCGTCCATCGATAAGTCGTGAAATACCTGAACATTTGACGGAACGGTTTTAGGCAATTCTTGACCGGAGGAGCAAACGATTATTCCATCATACGATTGGCCATCGCATGCTAAGCAGAACGATTGGAAGTCGCGGTTGTTTCGGCCAATCAACAATATGTAGGGCCGCGGCCATCCGCGAAACCGATCATTGCCTACGTTCGGACGGTCGAAACCCCAATGCGAAAACACGAGACGATTTTGATCTATTAGATGCAGATCGTGGAACAGCTTAAGCTCTTTCGTTGAATGAACAACGTACAGATCTCCACGTCCGAATATTCTGTCTATGACGCGGTCGACCCACGGTATCCCAAGCTTGAGGAGACGGCGGCTTTGGTTTAGGCCGACGGTTGCATGGCGCGTTCTACAGCGCGTCGCGAGCAACCGAAGGCTTATGGCAAAAGAAGAAAAATATTCGCTGGTCAGAATGGCGTCATATGGTCCTAAGCGGCGAGGCAGGAAGAAAGCCTTTAATAATACCGACCATGACGAGCCGCTTCCGAGGACGAAATCGTCAACCTGATATACAGATTCGGACGTATCTATTGTGCGCGAGCCTGTGTTTGGCCGAGCGTCAACTATTACATTTAGAAGTCTTCGTTTCACAGGTAATTTGAACCTCAGTTTCGACGCGCGAGTGCGCTCTTAATGTGCCTTGCAAAATCTACAATGGGACGAAGGAATTCAGTTCGGTCAAACCACTGATTTTTGCCGATATCAGTTCTTGAAGATCTTTGGTAACCGAGCGTAGGACAATACGCGTAAGTGATGAGTTCGCGATTTTGTGCGCGTATTGTACTGTATGCTCCGTCGACGTGCATGGGGCCTCCATTTGGATCCCCTGCCTCTCGAGAGTAAATTCTAGCTAGCGCGTCAACAATGGTATGAATGGTTTTCCCGTTGAAGATTACGAAATGCGCTGTGGTAACTGGTACGTCTGCATCAATATGAACAAGGCCATTGCTTGTACATTGCATCTTGTGTCCCCCGTAACAGATAGACCACTCGATTTGATCAAGCTGGTTCGCTAAATTCGACCAATGCGTGCGAAAGTCCTTGATGAAATTCACATCATCCTCAAGCAAAATTAAGCGTTCGGTTGTCAGATTCCTTTGTAGCACTGCCAAGTGGCTCTCAAAGCATCCACGCGCTCCAACGGACTCAAACTTGCCCGGATCAGTCGGCTTTTCGGCTAGATAGAAGGATCCGGTCCAGCCAATTCTTCTTAGCTCTTGTTCAGTTGCCGCCCGGCGATCAGGGCGGTTGGCTAAATTGATTATCTCCACTCTGTCTTTCATGCGGGTTGCCCTTTGAAGCTCTTCGCGGCCGGCGTTGCATTTTTAGGAAAGGGGCGGGCATCGGTTTGCGAATTCGATCGCTTAGCCTCTGTCATTCCGACAAGCATTCCTGCCAAAAGCATGGTCCAGGGGGTGAGCGTGGAGTTCGGAATTAGTTCGATTACGTTAATGGCGAGAATCAATGCCGCAATGCTTACGAGAAGACGCTCGCTGTGGACGATTGCGGCGGCGCGCCATCTTGCCGCCGCTAGGACGCTGACGATCAATAGTCCGAACTCGGCCGAGAAGCCCAATAGTCCATATTGGCCGAAATCG
Source organism: Bradyrhizobium sp. SZCCT0148 (assembly GCF_018129985.1). GTDB lineage: Bacteria > Pseudomonadota > Alphaproteobacteria > Rhizobiales > Xanthobacteraceae > Bradyrhizobium > Bradyrhizobium japonicum_H. Next base: position 12,626 of record NZ_JAFCKT010000025.1, on the reverse strand, counting down.
ATAATCCAGCGGCCATCCGTGACCGCAATGTCTTTGCCGTCGTACTCACTATATATTCTGCTGCGTCCATATCGTCCCCAACCGAGAAGCCATCGTTCCGCTGCTTTGTTCAACAGGAGATCCTCATTGTTGAATCGAAAAGCAAGCGACTTCGCCCTTTCAGGGCTGAGTTGCTCAAACGCGCTCAGCAGCTCAGTGGTGGGAAAGATATTTGAGTATCGGAGAAGGGGGAATAACAACGCGAAGCACACGAGCAAAGTTGACGCTAAGTTCAGTGAGCGAGGGCTTGCCCACCTGATGAGAGGGAATGCAAAAGCTCCATAAATAATGGCGCCCAAACTCTTGCAAAGAAGCAATAACCCTCCCAGGTATATTATGGAGTAATCAAAAAGCCTGCTGCCGCGGATTTCCGTCCGCTTGAGGGCCGTCGTAGTCAGAAAGCTTAGCATCGCAAAGAAACTAGCGATCAATCCGTGGCCCATAAACACCATGGGGCGGAAGCCTTCTCCTCGAATTTGCTGGATAAGGTCGGATGGTACGAAGCCATACACCCAAGCGTGCAGTTGCGGGCTCATCTTCATTTCGAAAAGCATGAAAGGCGAGTAGATTAAGCCGCACCATAACAGCGCCTTAAAGGCTTCGCGAATTGCATAGGCATTGCCAAGGAGGTACCTGCCGAGGAGAAGCGGAGCGACGCCTAAAAGAGCAAGAAGGGAAGCGGAGACTCCGTCATAGACTCCGACGCCTGGTAAGACCGCTCCTCCGGCTACAATAACGTCGCCGTTCGCCAAGCTAGTGGCGAGCGGAGATAACACGTATGCAAAGATCAGAATGTCTACTGCTAAGATCGGATTTCTTTTCGAAGATTTGCGCAGTATCAGCAATGCGACGAGCGCGCAAAGTGATGGAATTGTGTTCTTGTCAAGCTGTGGCACCATCGGAATTTTGACGACGGTCGCTGCTGGCAGGAGGTATTGCGCTCCCAGCAACGACCATGCTGTCGCGCGCGCCGGGGGCAGCTTCACATAGAGTATTGCCGCGACTATGGGCCAGATAAGAAGGGCACAATAAGCGAACCAATTCGGCATAGGATAAACGAGGCCCTCTCTAACGACTTCATGGTTGAAGAGTGAACTAGAAAAATAGCCCGACATTAACGCGGCAAGCGGACGCCTCGTCTATGGTCGTTGTGCTAAACCTCGAGCTTTCGGGGGCCATGACGTCACGACAGCATTGGCCGCGACTTCCGAGTGGGCTGGTATGATGACTGTACCAACTACTTTTGCACCAGCACCGACATCGACATGGCCTTCTAAGATCGGAACGCCACCACCGCGGCGCGTCCCCAAAGTTACCTGCTGGAAGAGCAGGCAATTTACCCCGATGATCGCGTCGGGGTGAATAACGATGCCGTTGGGATGCGGCATCATGAGACCCCCGCCGATCTGACACGTCAAGGGAATGTCCGCACCCGTCACAACGCTCCAGAAGCGGTGTTCGAGGGCGTAGCGTCGTCGCGCGAGCTGGGACAGGACGCCGCGGCGGTTTCGATGCCGTTGATAACCGCGGATTGTCTTCAGCAGTTGCCGGCTGGGCTGCCAGAAAGCCGTCACGGCCTCACGCGACCAGTCGGGCGTCGTCGCACTGATTTCGCTGGAGGAGTGGCCGTTGTTGTCCATGGAAGTTGCGGGAGCGATCCGTCCGAAAAGAGGCTTGACGCCTACTGTGCATGGAGTTGTTTTCACAAAAATGCAAATGCCGGGGCAGGTGCCTCCCCATCACTTGTACTCAATGATCCCGCTCCGTCCCTTGAACAGCCGATCGGCCGCGAACCGGAGCTGGCCGAGGCCTTCGGCAAAACGGCCGAGCAGCTCCAGGCCGGCGAGCTCGATGCGGTCGCGGAGGGCGCCGCGCTGCCGCGGGATGCGGCGCAGCAGCTGGAGCGGGTAGATCAGCAGCAAGGCGAGGCCGGGCGCGCCGAAGGCGACCACCGCGAGCGCCGCCGCCAGCGGCAGCCAGATGCCCCAGAGCCAGGCCCTGCGGCTCTCCCACACCCACAGCCGTTCGGGCGGGGCGCCGTGCGCGGACCGCCCCAGCGCAAAGGCGTAGCCGCTCCGCACGTTGCGGCGCCACCATTGGCCGAACCGCGTCATCGCGGCGTCATGCCCCGTCATTTCGGCCTCGATCCGCCAGATCGTCCAGCCAGCCGCGCGCAGCCGCACGCACAGCTCCGGCTCCTCGCCGGCAATGAAGTCGTCGCGATAGCCGCCGACCTGCTCGAGCGCGGCCACGCGCATCATGACGTCGCCGCCACAGGCCCGCACCTGGCCGAGCGGCACGTCCCACTCGGCATCGCAGATCCGGTTGTAGATCGAACGCTCCGGATGCCGCTCCCGGCGCCGCCCGAACACCGCGGCCGCCTCCGGCCTCGCCGCCAGGCAGGCGAGGCCGGCCGCCAGCCAGCCCTCGGCGAGCTCGCAATCGCCGTCGACGAACTGCACGAGCTGCAGCCCGGGAGCCAGCTGCTTCAGCCGCCGGAAGCCCGCGTTGCGGGCACGCGCGGCCGTGAAGCCGACGCTGGTGTCGAGCTCGACCACCTCGACGCCCTGGTCCCGCGCCCAGGCGACCGATCCGTCGCTCGAGCCTGAATCGACATAGATCACCGCCGCCGCCGGCCGCGCCGACGCCAGGCAGCGCTTGAGGCGGTCGCCCTCGTTGCGGCCGATCGCCACCACGCCGCAGGCGAAGGGCGCGGACGCCTCGCGCCCGCTCATATTGCCACGTCCCGCAGCGCTTCCGGCCGTCGCGGCCGGACCACCGCCGGAACGCCGATCGCGATCGAATTCGCCGGCACGTCCGACAGCACCACCGCGTTGGCCCCGATCACGACGTTGTCGCCGATCTTGATCGGGCCCAGCAATTTGGCGCCGGCGCCGATATCGACGTTGTCGCCAATCTCGGGCGCGCACGGCTCGTCAACCCGGCGCAAGCCGACAACCACGCCGTTTCGGATCCTGCAATTGTCGCCAAAACGAGCGTAGCCGCTCACGATGATCCCCCCGAAATGGTCGATCACGAAGTTGCGCCCGACCACGGTTTCGCAAGGGAACTCGATCCCGGTCAAGATCTGAACGACCTTGTAGAGGATCTTATAGAGGAGCGAGAAGGGCTTCCGGAGCGGGGCCGGCCGGATGCCATAGCGCCACCGCCCAAACCGGTAAACCAGCATGACCCAGAAGCCTTGGGCCCCACAATCGCGGCCGTGCGCCGCAAAATCGGCCCTGACATTTTCGAACATTACTTAAGCCAGCTGCAAATAAATAGCTCAGACCTCTTGATCGGTTCTGGGCCTGCTTGTCAGCCTACCGCGGCCGGCCATTTACGCACAAGATTAACTCCTAATGGATAGGCCGAACAGAGCGTCGAAGCTCCAGTAAGGTGAATCGGTTCCCGAAATGGGGTGTCGCCGCGCATTAATCACCGCGATTAAATCGACTTCCAAGTAACACCCGTCGTATGTTACGTCAGGGAGTCATTGAAAGAAATGAAATTTTGGACGGTTCGTCCCGCCAAGCCATATGTCAGTTCGCGAGATCTCGATTTTGAGCACGATCCAGACTGTTTGTCTCGGCCTGCCAGGAGGCTCTGCTGCTCCGCCCCTGGAGCCGCAAATGATGGACGAGGGCGAGCAAAAGCGAGACGTCACGCGTGACTTGTACGGACTACTCGGGCTGCCGATCGATGCTATCGACTTTCGAACGCTCCTGCGGGCTATGGATGTAGCAGTTGAGAAGCGAGAGCCTTTTCTGATTTCGACGCCGAACGTCAACTTCCTCATCAAGAGCCACGAAAACGCGGCGTTTCGAGACAGTATTCTGCTAAGCGATCTTAGTCTTGTCGATGGCATGCCCCTTATCTGGATCGCGAAGCTTCTCTGCGTTCCAATTCACGAAAGGGTGGCGGGATCCGATTTGTTCGGCCGACTGAAGTCGCGGACCGAGAAAAAGCTTCGTGTCTTTCTGTTCGGTGGCACAGGCGACCTTGTCGCAAGGGTAGGCGAAAAGCTCAACGCTGATCGGTGCGGTCTTGAGTGCGTCGGCAGCCTAAATCCAGGCTTTGGGTCCGTGGAGGAACTAAGTTCACCGGAAAACATCGCTCTTATAAATGCAAGTGGAGCAGATCTACTTGCCGTCTTCTTGAGCGCCGAGAAGGCGCAGAGTTGGCTGTTACGCAACCATCGGAGCCTGACGGTTCCAATCAGAGCGCAGTTCGGGGCCACCATCAATTTTGAAGCAGGCACGATCCGGCGAGCGCCGCCGTTCCTGCGAAGCACAGGATTCGAATGGCTTTGGAGGATTAAGGAAGAGCCGTATCTCTGGCGGCGCTATTGGGTTGATGGCAGGGCGTTGCTCCAGGTTCTCTGCACTTGCGTGTTGCCACTTGCGATCACAGCAAGGTTGAGCCGGCGACAAGCCGAGTTTGGAATTAGTGAGCTGCCGGATGACGATGGTATGACGCTCAATCTCGCCGGTGCGGCCATCGCGGATAGAGCTAATTCTTTGGCTCTCTTTGTTGGCCAGGCAATGATGGAGAATAAGTCCATCAAGCTTAATCTTGCCAACGTCGATTATATCGATGGTCGGTTCTTCGGGGCGCTAATCGGCATCCGAAAGCAGCTCGCGAGACAAGGTCTGTCATTGACCATGACCGATGTTTCTCCGCGCCTGCGGCGAATTTTCCGGTTAAACAGGTTTGAATTTCTCCTGTCCAATAGGTAATTCTGCGCAGCCGCAGACCATCTCGGTTCGACCGCAAACGAGCAATGTTTGGATAGTAAAATGAAAACTGGCCTTGATTTGGATTCGGGCTTTGCCCGGACGATGGTTTACAAGCCGCTCGGGTTTGTATTGTTGGCCGCTTTTCTCGCTGGTTGCGGCTCCCCTGAGCAGCGTTCTCAAGAGTATTACGAGAGCGGCATGGCTTTGATTGCCAAGAAAGATGATCTTGCCGCAAGGATCGAGCTTCTTAAAGCCGTCAAATACAAGAGCGATAAAGTTGAAGTCTGGAAGGCTCTGGCCGGGATCGACGAGCGCACGAAAGCGAACTCGTTGTTTCTCGATTTGCGAAGGATTGTCGAACTCGATCCGAAAGATACTGACGCGAGAGTGAAACTCGCGAGGATGATGGTGGCGGGTGGAGGTGCAGAGCCGGCAATCAAGATTCTCGATGCCGCCAGCGGAGGTGATAAGCCGAATGCCGGGCTACACGCGGTCAAAGCTTTGGCTCTGGTTAGGATGAACGATTCCGCCGGTGCCGTCCGTGAGGCGCAACGCGCTTACGATATCGATCCCACCAATATCGATGCCGTGACCTTGCTCGCCTCCAAAAAGCTCGCTGACGGCGATAGCGGCGCCGCGATCAAAATGCTTGATGCGGTTCCGTCAGAGGCTCAGGACGCGGACCGCTTGCGTGCGACTCGCTTGCGGGTCGATATCCTCCTTAGAAAGGGCGATCTTGCAGAAGCGGAAAAGCTGGTGCGCCAGCTGGTAGCTGACTATCCGCAAGAAACCTCAACGCGCCTTCAGCTCATTCAGATTCTTACCGCCGAGCGAAAATTCGATGATGCCGAGAAGGAATTGCGGGCACGCATCGCGTCCAGTCCGACCGATAGCAAGCTAGAGCTTGACCTTGTTCGCTTCTTGAACACGTTCAAAGGCGCGGACGCGGCACGGGCCGAACTGGAGTCTCGCATCAAGGCCGGTGGCGATGTATTTGACTATAGATTTGCGTTGGCCGAACTCAATTTCATCGGGAACCGCCAGAGCGATGCTATTGCCGAATTGCAGAAGCTGGTCTCAGAAACCGGCAACTCAGACCAGAAATTGAGAGCACAAGTTAGGCTTGCCGAGATGTTGACCGCGAAGGGCGACAAGGCCGCGGCAGAACCTTTGATTTCGGAAATTCTCGCGAAAGACCGTCGTAATTCCGGCGCGCTTCGCCTGCGTGCCGCTTTCAGCCTAGATAAGGGACAGACGGATAGTGCCATCGCGGATCTGCGCGAAGCGCTTGCAGACCAGCCAAAATCGCCTGAATTGCTGATGGCTCTTGCGCTGGCTTATGAGCAAGGCGGTAAGCCTGAGCTAGCAGACCGCCAATACGCGGAAGCATTGAAGAACTCCAATTCTACTATCGAGGTGGCCTTAAGATACGTTGCCTTCCTTCAACGCCGGAATGATGCCTCTCGAGCCGAGGATGTCTTGACGGAGGTTGTTGCTCGATTCCCCGGTAACCTTCAGGCGCTTTCGTCGCTCGCGCAAGTTAAGCTTAGTCGTCAGAATTGGGACGGTGCCCTCGCCGTTGCGCAGTCGATTGCCGCTCTCAAAGATGGTCGTGTCGTCTCCGACCAGATCAAGGCCGCAGCGTTTGCCGGCCAACAACGCATTGGTGAGAGTATTGCGGCGCTTGAAGACGCTCATAAAGCCGCGCCGGATGCTGTCCAGCCGGCGGTTGCGCTGGCGTCAGCTTACATTCGCGCTGACCGGCCTGCGGATGCGGCGACTGTTATGCAGGACATGAACAAGCGTTATCCTGATAATGCTGAGCTTTGGGTCATCCTTGGCCAGACGAGACTGGCGCAAAAGAAGGACCAGGAAGCTGTCATTAGTTTCCAGGAAGCGATCAAGCGAAAGCCGAAGGACGTGTCCGGATATAGCGCTTTGTCGGACTATTATATGCGAGTTAAAAATTACGATGCCGCTGGCACAGTTCTGCAAACCGGATTGCAGGAAAATCCTCAAAACATGGCTCTGCGGATGTCATCCGCCAGCCTTCAGATCTTGAAAAATGACAATGCAGGAGCGATTGCCCAGTACGAGTCGATACTGAAAGATCAGCCGCAGTCGCAGTCTCTAATCGTGATCAACAATCTTGCCAGTTTGCTCCTCGATACCCGGTCAGACAAGGAAAGCCTGGACCGAGCTGCCGCTCTTGCGGAAACGCTGAAAGCGTCGAACGTACCGCAGTTCCAGGATACAGTTGGTTGGGCACGATTCAAGCAGGGTGACATCAAGTCGGCAATCGCGATTCTCGAGCTTGCAGCCGCCAAGTCGCCGACCCTCTCTGCCGTGCACTTTCATCTTGGTCTTGCCTTTGCCGTGGACGGTCAGCCTCAGAAGGCAAAAGACGAGCTGGAAATCGCCTCTAAGCTCGAGCCGGATGGGACTGAGCTCAAGAAGAACATCCTGGATGCGTTGAAGATGAGCCGTTAGTTTCCGTGCGGGAGAACGAGAAAATTGTGAGTAGCAACGAACATCAGGCTGTGTGAATCGGCAGGGCCCGTTCCAGAAACCGTGGGTGTGCCGGTGAGAGGATCAAAGATTGTTGTCCCCGTACTGGCGAAGCGGTGCTGGTAGCGATAGGTGAACTGTAACGATACGTCGCGTATCGGATTGTAGCCATACGTTACGGAAGCGGACGCGTAGTCGGTTGTTGTTCCGGCGATCTGCCGGTTACCGTTTGCCGAGAACGTCAAATTCTCGCGGCTATTGATAAGATAGTTAACACTGGCGCTGATCGAATCTCGCTTGATTAGTGAACCTACGATGCTGGGGCCAACAGATTGGCTTGCAACAATTGACAGTGTCGCAGTCTTCATGAACTTGTACGTCAGGACGGCATCGCCGATCCAATCCAGTGCCGTGCTTGCGATCGGGAGATTTGAAGCTATCCCACCGATTGAGGATGTCGATACGCCGCGATCGGTCACCAGATAGGCTGCACCGATGTTCCCCCTGAACGACAACAAGGAGGACAGGGCAGTGTCGACGCCCATTTGATTGCGGAAGATGCTTATCTGCGTGCTGAATGCATTGTCGTAGGCGAGCAACTCCGCTTCAGACGACAGACTGGCCCCCGTCGTGGAGCTGAATCCATGCCGCCACGACCCTCGCGCGAGCGTGTCAGTGAATGCAGTACCACCGCTCGAAGGCTCATAGTATGTACGGGTTGATGACGCGAATAAGCTGGCGGTGTCTCGCGCGTTGAAAGAACGATCGATGCCGCCTGTTGCAGTTAATCGATCGAGGGAGCCATTGACCGGTGCGACGATGCCCAGGTCATTCAAAAGCGCCAGCGAGGTGCTCTGCTGCCTCCAGACAGCCTCGACGTACTCCCGGTCGAACCTATTTTTCCCGAATTGCTCATAGTGTGCTTTCGCTCCATGGGAGAGACCTTCAGGCACTCCGTCAGCGCCCGGACCCCACCATTTCCTGTAGGAGCCATCGGCATCGAGGATGAGCTTGGATGTCGGTGTGAGACCCTCCGCCGTCCCTGTAATTGTCGAATACGAACCAAGCGACCCGGCTGGCGAGGATCTCAAAAATTGGTTGCTGTTGAGTTCGACAGTCTGACTTTCGGAGGTTCGGAGCGACCAATCCCACGCAAACGCGGTCGCCGGTGCTAGCCCGAGCGAGATCGAGACCGCGATCGCAATCCTCTTCACAGTTGGTCCCGCCCCGGGTGCACTTTAGCTTTTGTCTAGTCGAAGAACCCTCGTTCTGGTACCATGATGACGTCGCCGGCTCTCAACGCAACGTTACCTTCGAGATCTTCGCCGGCCTCATAAGCCCTGTAATTGAACACGAAGATTGTCTCGTCGCCCCCCGGGGCGCGACGGCGCACCTGTATCCGCTTCTTTGCCGCGTAGGGGCCGAGGCCCCCGGCAAGCGAGATGGCCTGCATCAGTCGGGTGGGCTGCCGAATGACGTACGGGCCGGGCCGCAAAACCTCGCCTGTGATGAAGATCTTGGGCTTGAGGTCCTCCTCAGGAATATCCTTAGGGGCGTTGGCCAATGCGACCGTCACGTCCAGGGCGTCATCTTTATAGTTCGGCTTCAGCTTAGCTCTGAGCACGTTTTCGAGCGCCAAGGGAGTGAGGCCGCGGGCTCGGATATGGCCGGCCAGCGGAAAAGCGATCTCGCCGAGGGGGTCAACGACGACAGTCCGGTCGAGCTTCGGATCCTGCAGCACGGTAATCGAGAGAGTATCTCCTGGCTTCAGCGTCTGGGAAAAGGCGGATGTGGCAAAGATTGCCATGAAAACTGCCAGCAAAATCGTCCGCATATTGGTTCCTCTTCGCGAAGGCTCGGATGTGCGAAGTTAAAGTATTAACCCTAATCTTTGCTGAAGACTCAAGCGAAGACCTGCCCGCGCGGGCAACATTGGGAAATTAATGGATTTCAGCTACTTAAGGAACCCGGGACAGCTGTTTCACCGGAAAAATGCTGTACTGTTGCTTGTCTGCAATAACGTCACGAACCAATTGATCACTCACGATCTTTTGGTCATTGGCGAACCCGTACACCAGGGCGGTGTCGCACAGGACGTTGATCATTCGGGGAATCCCGCCGCTGGCGTCCCCGATCAATGCGCAGGCCTCTTGGGTAAATAGCGGGCGGGGGGCGCCGACGGCCTGAAGGCGAAAGGCGATGTAGTTGGCAACCTCGCGGGCATCCAGCGGTCGCAAGTGGAAATCGGATGAAATCCGCTGGGCGAACTGATGCAGCTTCGGCAACAGGAGCAAATCCCGCAACTGGGGCTGGCCCACAAGTATAAGTTGCAGAACTTGAAACTTGTCCGCATTGATATTTGAGAGCATTCGCAGATGCTCCAGCGCTTCCGGCTCAAGGTTCTGTGCTTCGTCAATGATCAGGACGGTCCGCCGACCGGTTGCGAATTGGCCATGGAGGAAGTCTTGCAAGTTCTTGAAAAGATGAGGATAGTTCCCATCAAACGGCTGCCCTAGCGACATCAGGATCCATTGCAACAGTTCCTCGCGCCCTTGTGGCGACGTCGAGATCAACCCTAGCGTCAGGGTTGGGCTGAGCTTCTTGAGCAGGTGTCGCACGAGGGTTGTCTTGCCGGAGCCGATTTCGCCGGTGATGACAGTAAACCCGGCGTTGTTCATAATGCCAAACTCCAGCATCGTGAATGCCATCGAGTGCATTTTGCCCCAATAGATCAAATCGGGGTCGGGCAGAATCGAGAAGGGCTTCTCGCGCAGCTGGTAAAATGACTCGTACATCCTGCCGTTCTCTGGCCGACCTCGGCCGCCTTATAGCCCAACCTTCGGAAAGCTTGCTATCGATTGCCAGTCTTGAACGAAATTGCCTAACCAAACGACTCAAGATCATCATTAAGGCTGACGATTTAAAAGCTGTCGCGATGCAATTATTCATGAGCCTCCATGCAAGTTCGATGCTAAAATCATCTCAAAGTTCATCGTGCACCTACTGGGCCAACTGAACAGACGTTTCGCCTTTTGGCGGGCGTGAGAACCAGGTTCCCAACAGAGATGCTTCAAAAGATCGATTTCGAAGACAGTTTTGACGGTCCGCTCGAGCAGGATCGGTCCCATCTGTTGAGGCCTTCCTACTATCTGGACATCATCAAACGACGCTGGGTCGTTTTCTTGGTTCCATTTGTCTTGATTGCGGCGGCGGGAACCGCGGCGGTGCTGATTTGGCCCCCGACGTATTTGTCCGAAGGTAAGATCCTCGTGCAGTCGCAACAGATTCCCACGGAACTCGTGCGGCCGACGGTGACAAGCGCTGCGCAAGAGCGAATCCAGGTTATTCAGCAGCGCACGATGACGCGTGATAATCTCATCGCGATTGCGGATAAATTCCAGCTATTTCCTGAGAAGCGCACGCTGATGTCGGTCACCGAGTTGGTCGACCTGATGAAGAAGTCCACCAAGATCGCGCCAGTCGATCCGATCCTAGATTTCAAGCGGCAGACGCGGGCGGCAATGGAAAATCCCACAATCGTCTTCTCAGTGGGATTTGAGTATGGTGATCCGGCTGTTGCGGCTCGCGTTGCCGGCGAGCTGATGACGCGTATTCTAAACGAAGATTTGCGCGATCGAACCAGCCGTGCAACCGACACGTCGCGCTTTCTGTCCCGAGAGGTTCAGCGGCTGCAGACCGAAAATGCGGCACTTGATGCAAAGATCGCTCAGCTTCGGATTGCTCAGGGCAAACCGGCAACGGGGCCCGGCCAGGACCAGCCGACTAGTACACTTGCGCAAATGAAGGCGGAGCTAGTCCAGAAGAGCGCGCTTTATTCCGATAAGCATCCCATGATCCAGACCTTGAAGCGCCAGATTAAGGCGATGGAGAATGTGGCTCAAGCGCCGGTAGCGGCTGGAAACGACGCTGCGGCGGCGGCAAGCCTAGATGCCCTCGTTGCTCAGCAGGAGGGCTTGCAGAAAAACCTAGAGTCGGCGACAGCAAAGCTGATGGCAGCGAGGCTCGGCGAGAATCTTGAGAAGGACCAGCAGTCCGAAAAGCTCGAGGTGATCGAGCAGCCAACAGCCCCTCAGGATCCCATCAAGCCGCATCGCCCGAAGCTGCTCGCCCTCACCCTTGCGTTCGCCTTAGCAGCAGGTGTGGGCCTTTCGATTGTCCTGGAACTGACCGACAAGGCTGTCAGGCGCAGCAGCGATTTGTTCACCATCGTCGACAACCGGCTTATCGTGCCAATTCCTTATATCGCAACGAAGGCCGAGCTGCGCCGCGCGAAACGTCGCAAGATTGCAGCAATCATGCTGGCGGTCGTGATTGTCGTTGGCCTCTTGGGCGGCGCTTACGTCTTCCTGCCGCCGCTAGATCTCATGCTCGCCAAGGCGCGCGCAGGGCTGTTCCGGTAACAAGAGGTTCTCATGGACTCGATCAAGCAGGCCGTGGAGCTCGCGCGCTCCGGTGACAGTCCGGCACATCAGGAATTCATCGGCGGATCGAAGCCGATTGCGACTGGGCAAGAGGCTTCATCCGCGCGCGAAGTGCGCCTCGATGTGGATCATCTCGAGGCCAACCGCATCGTTGCTTTCGCGACCGGGAGCGAAAGCGGGCGCTATTACGACATGCTGCGGACCCAAGTGCTTCAGGAGATGGACAAGAAGAACTGGCAGTTTCTGGCCGTTACTTCGCCAACGGCCGGGTGCGGAAAAACCGTGACCGCATGCAACCTGGCCATGAGTATTGCGAGGCTTCCTGAACGCTCTGCCGTGGTTGTAGATCTCGATCTTCGAAAGCCGATGGTCGCAAACTACCTCGGATTGCCAGCCAGTGGCGGCGTACTAAGCGTGTTGGATGGCCAGGTACCGATTTCGTCTGCTGTCATAAAGGCGGGAGTGGGACCTAACAGCCTCTTCCTGTTGCCTGGCTCGGTACCGACGTCCGGCTCGTCTGAGTGGATGTCCTCCCAAACGATGACAACGTTGCTTCAGGCCATCAAGCGGGAGTTTCGGTCTCATACGGTGATCTTCGATCTGCCCCCATTGCTGCTCGGCGATGATGTGATTTCCATTCTTCCTCGCATGGATGCGGTATTGCTTGTGACCGGAGTGGGAAGCTCATCCGTTGCAGACGTCAAAGAGTGCCAGAAACACCTCGAACGTGTCCCAGTCGTGCGATTGGTCGTAAACAAAGTGTCAGAGAATGTGGATACCTACTACGGGTCCTATTATTAAGCGGCATTGACCGACCAAGGGTAAGCGGTCTTCTCAGGCCACGCGCCAGCGTTTTTGGGAAGCGAGATAGGCCCAGGGTAGCAGTTCGTCGATCTGG
>NZ_JAFCKT010000024.1 GCF_018129985.1 Bradyrhizobium sp. SZCCT0148 | reverse complement strand
GTCGAAGCGAGCCATCAAAGCCTCCCTTTGGGAAGCCTTGAATCACTCCGCCTCATCACCCGCAAGGGGTTTGGGTACAGAACCTAGTGAGCCACCAGCAAAAGCTGAAAGAGGCAATGGCAATGATCCAGGACATTGCCGAGCTTTCTCATGCAATTTTGTAGATGTCTTTAATGAGAATGCTCGAATTGGAGGGATGACGCAGCCGATCTACTTCGCCTTATGGCCCATCGCGGACCAGTTGGTGCGACCTGGCCCTGTCCGCTATTGACAACTGAACGGGCAAGGTGCCGCCTCCACGCGGGCTGATCGGGTTGACGAGTACACGCCCTAGCGCACGAGCGACTGGATCTCGCCGGGAACGCAGCCCGGGCCTATTTGTTGGTGCTGTCAGGACATATCCCGACAGGAACCCCATGTGCCGCTGGATCGCATACCGAGGCGAGACCACCTCGTTCGAGCCTTACGTCACCGAGCCCGAACATTCGCTGGTCGCGCAGAGCATCCGCTCGCTGCAATCGACAGCGGGCTCGAACGGCGACGGCTTTGGGCTCGGCTGGTATGGCGAGCATCCGGAGCCCGGCCTTTATCGCGAGACGCGCCCGGCCTGGTCCGACGAAAACCTGCGCTACCTCTGCCGGCATCTGCGCTCCCATTTGTTCTTCGCGCATGTGCGCGCCGCCACCGGCACGGCGGTGACGCGGCAGAATTGCCATCCCTTTGCCTGCGGCCACTGGATGTTCATGCACAACGGATTCGTCGGGAGTTGGAATCGGCTGCGGCGCAAGGTCGAGGCGCTGATCCCGGATGCTTACTATCCGTCGCGGCTGGGCACGACCGATTCGGAAGCCGTGTTCCTGGCGATGATGGGTGCCGGGCTCGACGGCGACCCGCTGGGAGCGACGCAGCGTGTGCTGAACGCCCTGGTCGGCCTCGTCAACGAAGGCCAGCTGCGCGAACGGCTCCGCTTCACCAGTGCGATCGCCAACGGCCGGGATCTCTACGCCTTCCGGGTCGCGGTCAACGACGCCGCGAACACGCTCTATTACCGGGAGGACGGCGGCCAGGTCATCGTGGTGTCCGAACCCTTCGACAAGGAATCGGACTGGATCGAGGTGCCGCCGAACCACGCGCTGATCGCACGCGCGTCAGAGAGCGTGAAGATTGTTCCGTTCGACGCGACAATTTGCAGTAGCGCCGACCGGGAACCCGCCCCGACCAGGAGGATTAGTGCCCGCAGGTGAGCTTTGCCGGGTGGGATATGACATTTGCTTCAGACGTTTTGAAACTGCTACGCCTCGATTCCTCGGGTGACAAACAGCATCTCGTGATTCGCTCTGCCGGCGGCGGGGCCAAGGCGGCTGAATATTCCTTCGGCATCGAGGAGGAGTACTTCCTGGCCGACCGCCGCACTTTCGAGGTCGCGATCCACACGCCCAACGAGCTGTTCGAGTCGGCGAACTGGTCGACAGGCGGCCAGGCCATGCGCGAGATGCTGCAATCCCAGCTCGAGGTCGCCACCAACGTCCATGTCGACGTCAACGACGCCCGCGAAGAGCTTCGCTTCCTGCGGCGCGAGGTCGCCAACGTCGCCGCGCAATATGGCTTCGCGATCATGGCCTGCGGAACGCACCCGACCGCGGTGTGGCGCATGTCGCAGCCGAGCCCGAAGCCGCGCTATGAGGACATGATCGAGGATCTGCGCAGCATCGGCCATCGCAACATGATGTGCGGCATGCACGTGCACGTCCAGCTGCCCGATCCCGAGAAGCGCATGGCGGTGATGCGGGCGATGCTGCCGCATCTGCCGCTGTTCATCGCGCTGTCCGCGTCCTCCCCGTTCTGGAATTCGCACAAGACCGGACTGAAGGGCTACCGCCTCGCCGCCTATTCCGAGCTGCCGCGCACCGGCCTGCCCGAACTGTTCGAGAGCCGGCAGGACTACGACGATTATGTCGGCGCCTTGCAGCGCTCCGGCGTCATTCCCGACGAGAGCCACATCTGGTGGGCGATGCGTCCTTCGATGCGGCATCCGACCCTCGAGCTTCGAGCGCCCGACACCTGCACTCTGGTCGACGACGCTGTCGCCATCGCCTCGCTCTATCGCTGCCTGACGCGCCACCTCTATCTGCGGCCGCATCTGTCGAAGGAGGTCACGGCGGTCGAACGCGCGATCGCGGTGGAGAACAAGTGGCGCGCCCAACGCTACGGCACCGATTGCATCTTTGCCTCCAAGGACGGACCGGTCACCATCGCGGAGATGCTCACCCGAATCATCGACGACACCGCCGGGGACGCCGAGGCGCTGGGCTGCACAGCCGAGATCGAGCATTGCCGCACCATCGTGGAGCGCGGCAGCTCGGCCGAATTCCAGCTTCGCGCCTACCGCGAAAATGGCGACGACATCACAGCCGTGTCACGATGGATTGCTACGACGACGACGTCGGGCACGATCGCGCCGATCGGGCGCAGTGCGCCTGCGCCGTCATAGCGCCCGCGCAAGCTTCGCGGACGAGAACGTCATTTCTGATTTGATACGCCGTAGAGGAATGCATGACTGACATCGCCCGGTGCGCAGGTTGCGGCCACAGCATGGTCCCGATCCTGTCCGAGAACGGCCGCGCGCGGCCGAACTGCTTGTGGTGCGAGGGCGTCGATGCGCGGACCATCGAGATGGCTAAGTGGGCGGACAGCCCGGCCGGCAAGCCGGATCGGGCTGCGCCTCACGCTTTCGATTGAGCCGGCTTCCGCGTCACGCCCGCGCCACCACGCGCGGCCGGAACACGGACTCGACCGTCGGCGCCCGAGCCGCGGCCGGCTTTCGCGTCGGCCGGCGTCGCGGGATGAAGAAATTGTTCACGAGGATCGGCTCGTAATCGCCGAGCGCGGTTCGCTCCTTCACCAGCAGGCTCATGACCGAGCGCATCTTGATGACTTCCTGCGCCACGAAGCTGCAGTCCTCCGAGCGATTGATCTGCTCATGCATGATGGCTTCGGCTTCGCGCATGCTGACGCGGAGCGCCCTGATCGTTCTGCGGATTTCGTTGATACGGTTGTCCATGGCTGCCTCCATCTCGGTCGCAGCATAAGAACAAAACATGAACAATCTGTCAATCGCCGTGGCGCTGGTCCCGGCGTCATCGCCGATGCCAAGGGCGGCTTCGTACCGATCCGTAGCCTCTGCCGTTGCACGCGCGTTGGCGAGCTTGCCGACAAATTAGACAGGCCCCGTCGCCGCGCCGCAATCGCGCCGCTGCGGCACGCGTCGGACGATCAGAGCCAGCCGTCGATCTAACCTCCCGTGCAACCACCGGATTTTTCCCGAACCGCCGCGTCTGCATCACGGTGCCGTGGACGCTTGCTGCTTCGCAAACCAACTGGCCCAAAATTCGCAATGACATGGCCAGCGAAGCAACGGCGCAGAGCGGAGAACGTCATGAACGTGCATGCGGGCGATCTCAGGACCACCGGCCTCACCCATCCGAACGGCGCGCCGCTCCGCCTCAACATGCAGGACTTCGTCGCCATCGACCGCGACCGGAATGCGAAGTTCGAGGCGACCTATCGTCCGCAAGCACTCTACAACCGCGCCAACGAAGGCTTTCACGCCAACAACGAAACCTTCCTGCTCCACGAAGTCGCGACCAACCTGCCGATCTACCGCCCCGACACGGGTCCCACCGATTTCCACCTGCATCTTCCACCCGGCGGCTTCCAGCTGGTGCTGGTGACCTCGGGCGCGTTCACCTTCGACTATGACGGGCGCTTCTACAATGTCGGCCCCGGCGCCGTAATGCTGCAAAGCGCGATCGTGCATCGCCAGCTGTTCTACACCTGGTCGGGACTGTCGACCGAAGAGAACTTGAAGACGCCGCAGACGGTGGTGCCGGATCCGGTCTCGATGGGCTATTCGGGCAAATTCCTCGAAGCGTTCATCACCGATCCCACCACCTTTCCGAATCCGACCATCGTCGGTCCGGACCAGATCAATGAAGCCGAGACGCCGCGCGTGGCCTGGAGCCATCCGCTGCACGATCGCCCGGCCAATGCCGGCTTCTGGCTTCAGGATCCGCTGGCGCTGGATGCTCTATTCAAGCCGCTGAGCGACGGTTCGATCAGATCGGCGCTGCCGGTTTACGCGCGCGACATCGGCATCGAAGCACCGAGCGGCCAACTCGTCACCGGGCACATCATCGCAACCGACCCGCGCGGCGGGTCGCTGCTGCCGAAGAGCACATCGTCATCAGCAGACGCCGCCTCGTTCGCCAAGGGCGAGGTGGTGATCTATCGCGTCATTCGCGGCACGGCCGAATTCAAGAACAAGGCGGGCGAGACCTTCGAGCTCGCGGCCGGCGACGTCGTGACCGCGGGCAAGAGCTCGATCAGCCTCATTGCGGTGGGAGAGAACACGCAGGTGCTCCGGCTCGGTCTGCTCAAGGGCATGAACGATCTCCGCAGCTGGACGCCGACCCAGCGCGACGAGATCGACGGTCTCGCCGGCCAGATCATCACGCAGAAGGACATTCGTCCGCTGCGCACCGAAGGTAAGCCGGTCGGATATCTCTACGGGTAGTCGTACAAGGAAGGGCCCGCCCAAGCGGGCCTGGCAAGCGATCTCGGACCCGCAGCGGCATCGTCGTCAGCGAGCGGCGCGAGCAGGTCTTGCCCGCCGGCACCGTCGTCCGCGCGCTTATTCCGGAAGCCGGTGCGCCGGAGAGGTCAGACACGCGTTGATATCGGCAGCCATCTTGTTGCGGTGCGCCTTGTTCAAGAGCGCGTCTCGCTCCGCTCCCGGTTCAAGGCTCGAGGCCTGCTCACGCAGCCTCACTGCATCGGCTGCGAGACGTTCGGCAAGCGAGGTCGCCTGTCGTGCACGGCTGCGGTTCCCAGTCATGACCAATATCCTCGTGGTGTGTCGGAGTGTGGCGAGATCAAGCCAACGTGTTTTGCGGATGAGATCCCAGCACCGCTCGTGTGATGCCGTGGCGACGCAATGTCAGCCATTGTCCTGAACCACTCGCGCGCTCCAGCTTGCGACGACGATTCAAAGAATGAGAGATTACCGTTCAATGCGCGCCTCCGGTCTGTGGCGGGAGCGCGGCAGCGTCTCTCTGTCACCGGGCGCCAAGCATATCCGTGCCCGTGATACTCTGAATATGGTGTCTCAAACGACATTCGCCAGAGCGTTGCCTGAGAAGCCGGTTCCTGCCCCCTTGTCGACGGCCCTAATCGACTGCCGGGCGGCATTCATCGGGTTAGGAACATCCCTCCCTCCCTTCTGTTGGACCTGCACGACATGACCGGTAAACGCGCATGCCGTCCCTCAAAATGGAGATTTGACCATGCGTGCACTCTGTTGGCACGGCAAAGGCGACGTCCGGGTCGACACGGTCCCGGATCCCAAGATCCAGCATCCGCGTGATGCGATCATCAAGATTACCGCCTGCGCCATCTGCGGCTCGGACCTGCATCTCTTCGACGGCTACCAGCCGACCATGGAGAGCGGTGACATTCTCGGCCATGAAAACATGGGCGAAGTGATCGAATTGGGCTCGGAAGTGACGAATCTGAAGATCGGCGACCGCGTCGTCGTTCCCTTCACGATCAGCTGCGGCAATTGCTGGTTCTGCCAGCAAGGATTGTTCTCCTGCTGCGACCGGACCAATCCGAACGCGGAGATCGCCGCCAAGGCGATGGGCCAGTCGCCCGCCGGACTTTTTGGCTTCAGCCACATGCTGGGCGGCTATTCGGGTGGACAAGCCGAGTATCTGCGCGTGCCGATGGCCGATGTCGGTCCGATCAAGATTCCCGACAGCATCACCGATGAGCAGGCGCTGTTCCTGTCCGACATCTTTCCCACCGGCTACATGGCTGCCGTCAATGCGCAGATCGAGCCGGGCGACACCGTTGCGATCTGGGGCTGCGGCCCCGTCGGCCAGTTCGCGATTCGCTCCGCACTCATGCTGGGCGCTGGACGCGTCATCGCCATCGACGAAGTGCCCGAGCGTCTCGAGATGGCGGAAGCCGGCGGTGCCGAAACCATCGATTTCTCGAAGTCCGACGTCCATGAGGAATTGATGCGGCGAACCAACAAGCGCGGTCCCGACAGCTGCATCGATGCGGTGGGCTGCGAGGCATCGGGCCACGGCTCGGCAGACGCGGTGCTCGACAAGGTCAAGGCGGCCACTTTCCTGGCAACAGATCGCGTTCACGTTCTGCGTCAGGCCATCATGGCTTGCCGCAAGGCGGGCACGATCTCGATCCCCGGCGTTTATGTCGGAATGGGTGACAAGATCCCGATCGGCGCCGCAATGAACAAGGGACTGACCATCAAGACAGGTCAGACCCACGTTCAGGCCTATACCAAGCCGCTGCTCGCCAAGATCGTCGAAGGCGAAATCGATCCCAGCTTTGTGGTGACCCATCCGGCCAGCCTCGAAGACGCGCCGGAGATGTACCAGAAATTCCGCGACAAAGAAGCCGGCGTCATCAAGGTCGTGCTGAGACCAGGACGTTAATCCGGAAGTATTCCTTCCCCACTCTCAAATGGCTGGCTGACGTCAGCGAAAGTGTCTTATGCGCATACTGAAAAAGCGTTCGCCATCGCTGGCGGCGACGACCCTTCGCACGCTCGCGGAATATCCGTTCGCCTCCGCCCTTGTCGCAGCGGCCGGCCTGATGGCAACAGCCGCGGTCGTCAATCGGCGCCTTGCCGACAAGGCGCAGCGCGACAACCCGCCTCAAGGGCGATTCATCGACGTCGATGGCGTTCGCCTGCATTACGTGGAGCGTGGTTCCGGACGCCCGCTGGTGCTGCTCCATGGCAATGGCAGCATGATTCAGGATTTCCAATCGAGCGGCCTGATTGACCTCGCCGCGAAAGACTATCGCGTCATCGTGTTCGATCGTCCCGGCTTCGGCCACAGCCTGAGGCCCCGCAACGTGGTGTGGACGCCTGCGGCCCAGGCCGACCTCTTCAAGGATGCGCTCGCGCAGCTCGGCGTCGAGAAGGCGATCGTGCTCGGACATTCCTGGGGCGCGTCGGTTGCGATCGCCCTGGCAAGCAGGCACCCCTCAATGGTCGAGGCGCTGATCCTGGCGTCGGGCTACTATTTCCCGACAGCCCGCGGTGACGCGATGATGGCGATGGCGGGACCGGCGATCCCCGGATTTGGCGATATCCTCAGTTACACGATCTCCCCGATCCTCAGCCGTCTGATGTGGCCGACGATGCTGCGCCAGCTGTTCGGGCCGAAATCCGTCCCGCAAAAGTTTGACGGCTTCCCCAAATCACTGGCGGTGCGTCCTTCGCAGCTGCGGGCCGGCGCGGCCGAGGCGGCGCTGATGGTTCCTGCTGCAATGCTGTCTTCCAAGACCTACGGCGAGCTGGCCATGCCGGTCACCATCCTGGCCGGCGAGGATGACCGCCTGATCGATATCGATGAGCAGTCCGGCCGGCTGCATGACGAAATCAAGCACAGCAAGATGCGTCGCGTCCCGAATGCGGGTCACATGATCCAGCAGTCCGACACGGCCGACCTGATGGCCGCGGTCAACGAGGTCGCGGCGGGCACGCTGCACTGAGGGCCTTATCGGGCCAGACGGATCTGAGTCCAAGGTCTGAAGGCAAGATACCGGAGCAACCTCGTTGCTTCGGTCTCTTGGCCTCGAACATCATTTGACTGGGCAGGATGGTTAGCTTTCGCTTCCGTCATGACCCGCGTCGGTACAGTCACTCGACTGCTTCACGCAGCAACGCGGGCTGACGATTGCATGGCCTCGCGCTGAGCGCGGGTGAAGTCGCGTTGCGTGACAGCTGACGCCGCCGGCCGCCTTGCCTGTCGCCACCAGTGGGCAACCTCACTTCAGTCTCTCAGCCTGAATGTGCAAGACAAAGAGCGGGTTCTGAAATTCGTCGGTGACTTCCATCCGCCATTCGCGATCGGGCTTGAGCCTGCCGTCCAGACCTTGAAGAATCCGACCTGCTGTGACCGTCGCTTCCTGCCAGGCGGCATGCCTGTCGGGCAATTCCTCGCCTACGCGGTCGAGGTCGTCGCAATGATGATAAATATGAAAAAAATATCGGGGCATGGAGGGTAAGCGGCAGCGCTGCAGCATGTTCCCCGGAAAGGCCGTCTGCTCCGGATGCACCCCCGGAGCGGCGCGGCCCAGAAGAATGTCGCGACGGAATAAACGATCGTCCCGATGCGCACGGCGCCTTGGCCAAATGATCGGTCCGTCGGGCAATAGGAAACCAGCCGGTGATCGCCGCCCTACTCCGCCGCCTGACGTACATGGCGCGCCGTCGGCGTGCGCATGGTGACCAGCTCTTCGGCCGCGGTCGGATGCAGCGCGATGGTCGCGTCGAAATCGGCCTTGGTCGCTTTCATCTTCACTGCGATCGCGACGACCTGCGTGATCTCGGCGGCGGCGTCGCCGACGATGTGGCAGCCGAGCACGCGGTCGCTCGCACCATCGACGACCAGCTTCATCAGCACGCGCGTGTCGCGGCCCGACATCGTCGCCTTGATCGGGCGGAACGAGGTCTTGTAGATGTCGACGTGACTGAATTGGGCGCGCGCCTCGGTTTCCGTCAGACCAACCGTGCCGACCTCCGGCTGCGAGAACACGGCAGTCGGGATGTTGGCGTGATCGACCTGCACGCTACGCTTGCCGAACACGGTGTCGGCGAAGGCATGGCCCTCGCGGATCGCGACCGGCGTCAAATTGAAGCGATGGGTGACGTCGCCGATCGCATAGATGCTGTCGACCGAGCTCTTCGAGAAATGGTCGACCGCGATGCCGCCGTTTGCCGGGTTGATGGCGACACCGGCGTTCTCCAGCCCGAGATTGGCCACTGCCGGATGGCGGCCGATCGCGAACATCACCTGGTCGGAGGCGAGGCTCGATCCATTCGACAGATGCGTGGTGAACTCGTCGCCGTGGCGGTCGACCTTGCTCACCGTGCAGCCGGTGAGAATGGTGATGCCCTGCTTCTCCATTTCGGCACGAACATGGGTACGAACATCCTCGTCGAAACCGCGAAGGATGTTGTCGCCGCGATAGATCACGGTCACGTCGGAGCCGAAGCCGGCGAAGATGCCGGCGAATTCCAGCGCGATGTAGCCGCCGCCCTGGATCACGATCCGCTTCGGCAGCTTCTTCAGATGAAATGCCTCGTTGGAGGAGATCACGTGCTCGATGCCGGGAATCGCCGCACCGTGGTTGGGCGCGCCGCCGGTGGCGATCAGAATGTACTTCGCGGTGATCTTGCGGTCGTTCTCGAGCAGGCGGACGGTGTGCTTGTCCGCGATCACCGCGCGGCTCTTGACGATCTGCGCGCCCGACTTCTCGACATTGGCGGTGTAGGCTGCCTCGAGCCGCGCGATCTCCTTGTCCTTGTTGGCAATGAGCGTCGGCCAGTCGAAGCTGGCGGGCGGGACGGTCCAGCCGAAACCCGCGGCATCCTCGAGCTCGTGGCGGAAATGCGAGCCGATCACGAACAGCTTCTTGGGCACGCAGCCGCGGATCACGCAGGTGCCGCCCATGCGATACTCTTCCGCGATCATCACGCGGGCGCCGTAGCCGGCCGCGATCCGGGCGGCACGCACGCCGCCCGAACCACCACCGATGACGAAGAGGTCGACGTCGAATTCAGCCATTGTCCACTCCGACCCCCATCAGGAATTACCGATCAGATAGTGTCTGTCAGATTTCCTTGCCACGCTTGCGCATCTCGGCGCGAAAAGCCCCCATCACGGTCTCGGAGAAGTTCTGGGCCCAGGAGTTCATGAAGGCCATGCTGAGCCCGATGGCGCGCGGCTCGGCGTCGATGAGCTTCTTGCCCAGCGGCGACTTG
The DNA here is from genome assembly GCF_018129985.1 of Bradyrhizobium sp. SZCCT0148. GTDB lineage: Bacteria > Pseudomonadota > Alphaproteobacteria > Rhizobiales > Xanthobacteraceae > Bradyrhizobium > Bradyrhizobium japonicum_H. The sequence goes on along the minus strand of NZ_JAFCKT010000024.1, from coordinate 35,335 downwards.
TAGAAGACGACGAGATCCTTCAGCTCCTGCTCGGTAAACTCGCTGGCGTAGATCTGTGCCATGCCATCGCCGATTTCGTTCTGACGGCCATTGAGCTGCTGTTCGACGATCGGGGCGACCTCGTTGAGGTCCTTCTGGTAGTTCAGATTCTGCTGGATCAGCGCGATCTTGGTCTTCTGGACGAGACCGGGCACGGCGCCCGCATACATCGCGGTGGCGTTCTTGATCTGCAGGATCTCCTTGGCCGCCGCAACCGCCGCGGGCGAGGCTTTCGGCTGCGCGGGTGCGGCAGCTGCCTTGGGCGCTGCCTGCTGCGCAGCGGCCGGGACGACCGTGAGGGCCAGTCCCATCGCGAGGGTCGCAGCCGGCAAAAACTTCAAGACGCTCTTCATTCCTAGTCTCCTTTCGGCTTACGCCGTTCAATCACGCGAATTCCCTCGCCGCCCGCCAGTACGGCCGAGCTGGCCAAGCCGATGAATAACCCGTGCTCGACCACGCCGGGGATCGCGCTCAACGCCTTGGCGAGACGCGCAGGATCCTCGATCCGTCCGAGCTTTGCATCGACGATCCAGTGGCCGCCGTCGGTGACGAAAACGTGGCCGTCCTTGTCCCCGCCTTTGGCCTTGCGGACCGCCATTTGCCCGGAAACGCCGCATTCGGCAAATGCCTTCTCGATCGCCCGGCGCGTCGCGCCAAGCCCGAACGGGATGACCTCGATCGGGAGCGGAAATGCGCCGAGCGTCGGCACCCATTTGGTGTCATCGGCGATCACGATCATGCGATCCGAGGCCGCAGCCACGATCTTCTCGCGCAGCAGCGCACCGCCGCCGCCCTTGATCAGGTTGAGTTCGGGATCGATCTCGTCGGCGCCGTCAATTGTGAGGTCGAGATGGTCGATCTCATCCAACGTGGTCAGCGGCACGCCGCACCTGACGGCATCGAGGCGAGTCGCCTCGGACGTCGGCACGCCGATCACCTTGAGCCCGGCGGCGACGCGCTCGCCGAGCAGCTCGACGAAATGCTTGGCGGTCGAGCCGGTGCCGAGCCCGAGCTGCATGCCGTCCCGCACCTCCTCGAGCGCGCGCGCAGCCGCCTGTCGCTTCAACTGGTCCATATCCACGTCTGCGCCCACCTCATGAGTCCCGAACGTGCCGCCGATCGTGGCCGCTTTCGGCGGCCTATGTAGCCTCGTTTGCCGCCGGAGAACAGGGTCTGGGGAACCAGGCTATAAGGTGATCTTATGACGCCGCCCCTTGCACTGGCCTGACCGGGCCGGTAGCGCTTGGACCATGACCCCTCACACCATCGTCTTCGATCTCGACGGCACGCTTGTGGATACGGCGCCCGACCTGATCACCGCGCTGAACCACGTGCTCGACCGCGAGGGGCTGCCGCCCGTGCCGATGGCCTCGGCCCGCAACATGATCGGCGCCGGCGCCCGCAAGCTGATTGAGCGGGGGCTGGAGGCCGAGGGCCGCAGCGTCACCCCCGCCGACATGGACCGGATGACCGCGGATTTCATTGCCTATTACGCCGACCATATCGCGGTCGAATCCCGCCCCTTCGAGGGGCTCGAGGCCGCGCTGGACCATTTCTCGGAACAGGGCCATCGGCTCGCGGTCTGCACCAACAAGCTGGAGTGGCTGTCGAAGCGGCTTCTGGACCAGCTCGACCTCAGTCGCCGCTTCGCGGCAATCTGTGGCGCCGACACCTTTGGCGTCCAGAAGCCCGACCCGACCATCTTTCGCGAAACGGTGGCGCGGGCCGGCGGAGCGGTCAAAGCCAGTATCATGGTCGGGGATGCCGGAACCGATGTCGGGGTCGCTCGCCGGGCCGGGGTGCCCGTGATCGGGGTCAGTTTTGGCTATACCGACGTTCCGATCGCCGAGCTGAAGCCGGACCGGCTGATCCATCATATGCGTGACCTGCCGGCCGCCGCCAGCAGCCTGATGACCGGATAGCACCGGCAAGCTATTCATATCTCACGTCTATTCGGCCGACCCTGCATTAGCCATTCATTAACCATGCGCAGCCCGGCGGTTGCCTGCCCCGAACGACACTCCTATGGTCCGCGCGGGGTATGTGGCGGTTCGTCGCAGCCGAAGTGGATGGGTCATGCGTCGTGTCATCGCGTTTGCGTTAGCCGGAGCGAGTGTTTTGGGAGCGTTAGGACTTGGGGGCTGCTCCTCGATGTCCTGGGACATGTTCAAATCGGCCCCACCGACGGTTCAGCTCCGGCTCGAATCCAACCCGGGAGCCGACGCCACGACCTCGCTCGGGCCGGGATGCAAGACCCCCTGCTCCGTCTCGGTTCCCGCCCCCGAGGCGCCCTTTACGGTTGCGTTCGTGCTGCCGAAGTACCAGCCGGCGAGCGTCCCGGTGAACGTGATCCGAAATCCCGGGGATTTCACCACGCCCGCTTCGGTGACATCAGACCCGAATCCGGTGTTTGCGGAACTCCAGCCGGCCACTCCGCCGAAACCGGTTCGCAAGCCGCACCGGCCGAGGAAGCCCAAACCGGCTGCGGCTGCGGCCCCCGCCGAATCCGCACCGGCCGCGGGCTCCCCGTTCCCCGATCCGAACGCCGGCAGGCGCTGATCTAAGTAGACCACCCGATTGTCCTCGTCGCGTCCGATGCTTAGATTGAATCCCGAGCACCGCTGATGCAAAGGTGCGCCCGACGCCGCAAGTGAGACAAGGCCTCTCCATGAACGGATCCACCGCGCTGTCGACCCCGATGACCGATCCGTTCGGGCGGACCATCAGCTATCTGCGCGTCTCCGTCACCGATCGCTGTGACCTGCGCTGCTTCTACTGCATGTCGGAAGACATGACGTTCCTGCCGAAGGCGAACCTGTTGACGCTGGAAGAACTCGACCGGCTCTGCACGGCTTTCATCGCCAAGGGGGTCAAGAAGCTGCGGCTCACCGGCGGCGAGCCGCTGGTCCGGCGCAACGTGATGACCCTGGTGCGCTCGCTGTCGCGCCATCTGTCGAGCGGCGCGCTGAACGAGCTGACCCTGACCACCAACGGCACCCAGCTTGCGAAATACGCAAGCGAGCTCGCCGATTGCGGCGTCCGCCGCATCAACGTCTCGCTCGATACGCTTGATCCCCGGAAGTTTCGCGAGATCACCCGCTGGGGCGAGATCGACAAGGTGCTGGAAGGCATCGAGGCCGCGCGCGCCGCAGGACTTGCCGTGAAGATCAACGCGGTGGCACTGAAGAGCCTCAACGAGGACGAACTGCCGGACCTGATGCGCTGGGCCCATGGCAAGGGGATGGACCTGACGCTGATCGAAGTCATGCCGATGGGCGAGATCGGATCGGGACGGATCGACCAGTATCTGCCGCTGTCGCTGGTGCGCGCGCGCCTCGCCCAGCAATTCACGCTGACGGATCTGGCGGAAAGCACCGGCGGCCCGGCGCGCTATGTCGGCGTCGCCGAGACCGGCGGCAAGCTCGGCTTCATCACGCCGATGACGCATAATTTCTGCGAATCCTGCAACCGGGTTCGCGTCACCTGCACCGGAACGCTGCACACCTGCCTCGGCCATGAGGATGCCTCGGATCTGCGCAAACCTCTGCGTGCATCCGATGACGACGCTCTGCTTGCGGATGCGATCGACCGCGCCATCGGGCTGAAGCCCAAGGGCCACGATTTCATCATCGACCGCCGTCACGACCGTCCCAGCGTCTCCAGGCACATGAGCGTCACCGGCGGCTGACACCGGCGGATTACGGTCTTATTCCCCTGAACTATCAACAAACTTCCAATTGACTGGCGGCACGCCCGCTGGTTTGGTGCGGCTGCCTCATGCCTGCGCGGCGAGACAAGCCACGCGCCCGTTCGGCGCAGTCAAGACGGCCGAGGCACACCATCGGGGGAGGACCTATCGTTGCAAGCGCTCCTAAAGCTGAGCCGAGGGATCGACGCGTTCACACGCTGGACGGGCAAACGCCTTGCGTGGCTGATCGTGGCCGCCGTCATCATCTCGGCGGTCAATGCGATCATCCGCAAGTCGTTCGACACGTCGTCGAATTCGTGGCTCGAGCTGCAATGGGTGCTGTTCAGCATCGTGTTCCTGCTGTGCTCGCCCTGGACGCTGCTCGACAACGAGCACATCCGCATCGACATCGTGAACAACGCGCTGCCGAAGAAGTTGCGCAACGTGATCGACCTGGTCGGTCACCTGTTCTTCCTCATTCCGCTCTGCATCGTCATGATCGTCACAGGCGTGCCGTTCTTCCAGCGCTCGATGCAGATCAACGAACAGTCCGGCAATGCCGGCGGCCTGCCGCAATGGCCCGCGAAGTCCCTCATCATGATCGGGTTCGCCATGCTGCTGGTTCAGGCCATCTCCGAATTGATCAAGCGGATTGCGGTGATGCGCGGACTGATACCGGACCCGCATGAATCCCAGGTCTCGGCGCTGGAGGCTGAAGTCGAGCATCTCGTCGAAGCGATCGAGAAGAAGTAGCCGTTGGCGACGGTTTAAGGGGGAATCATGACCGCGTTTATCATCGCCAATATGGCGCCCATCATGTTCGCGTCGCTGGTCGTCGTGCTGCTGCTCGGCTATCCCGCGGCATTCTCGCTCGGCGCCGTCGGCCTGTTCTACGCCATCATCGGCGTCGAGCTCGGCCAATTCCACCCGGACTTCCTGCAGGCGCTTCCCGAGCGCGTCTACGGCGTGATGAACAACGACACGCTGCTCGCCATCCCCTTTTTCACCTTCATGGGACTGGTGCTGGAGCGGTCGGGCATGGCCGAGGACCTGCTCGACACCATCGGCCAGCTGTTCGGCACCATCCGCGGCGGCCTTGCCTATGCCGTGATCTTCGTCGGCGCGCTGCTCGCTGCGACGACGGGCGTGGTCGCGGCGTCCGTGATCTCGATGGGCCTGATCTCGCTGCCGATCATGCTGCGCTACGGCTATGACCGCCGCGTCGCCGCCGGCGTCATCGCAGCGTCCGGCACGCTCGCGCAGATCATTCCGCCCTCGCTCGTTCTGATCGTGATGGCCGACCAGCTCGGCAAGTCCGTCGGCGACATGTACGAGGGCGCCTTCATCCCCGGCCTCGTGCTCGCCGGGCTCTACGCCCTCTACGCCTTCCTCGTCAGCATGATCTTCCCGAAGGCCACCCCGGGCCTGCCGAAAGAAGCCATCGGCTTCCGCGAGGAAAGTGGCGACCGCGGCCTCCGGTCCCTCGGCGTGCTGTTCCTGGCGAGCTGCGTGTTCGGCTGGTTCATGATGCGCAATTCCGAGACGCATGGCGCCGACTATGTCGTGCTCAGCATGTTCTACGGCATCATCTTCGCGTTCGCCGTCGCCGTGCTGAACTGGGTGATCGACAAGCTCACCGGCTTCCGCTTCCTCTCGAAGATGGCGCAGCAGACCACCTTCGTGATGGTGCCGCCGCTGTTCCTGATCTTCCTGGTGCTCGGCACGATCTTCATCGGCATCGCGACCCCGACCGAAGGCGGCGCGATGGGTGCCGCCGGCGCCCTCATCCTCGGCGCCGCGAAGCGGCGCCTGAGCTGGGATCTGATCCGGCAAGCCACGGAATCGACCGCCAAGCTGTCGGCTTTCGTCGTGTTCATCCTGGTCGGCGCCCGTGTGTTCTCGCTGACCTTCTACGGCGTCAACGGGCACGTCTGGGTCGAGCACCTGCTCACCTCCCTGCCCGGCGGCCAGGTCGGCTTCCTGATCTTCGTCAACGTCTTCGTGTTCGTGCTGGCCTTCTTCCTCGACTTCTTCGAGCTGGCCTTCATCGTGATCCCGCTGCTCGGGCCTGCCGCGGAGCATCTCGGCATCGACCTGATCTGGTTCGGCGTCATCCTCGGCGTCAACATGCAGACCTCGTTCATGCATCCACCGTTCGGCTTCGCGTTGTTCTATCTCCGGTCGGTGGCACCGAAGGAACGCTACACCGATCGCGTCACCGGCAAGCGGATGGACCCCGTCACCACCGGCCAGATCTATTGGGGCGCGGTGCCATTCGTCGTCATCCAGATCATCATGGTCGCGTTGGTGATCGCGTTCCCCTCGATGGTGATGCACTACAAGGGCGTGCAGTCCAACATCGATCCCAACACGATCAAGATCGAGGTGCCGCAGATCGAGCTGCCGCCGCTGGATTTCGGCCCGCCGTCGAAATAGCGCACGATCGTATCCACATCGTCATGGCCGGGCTCGTCTCGGCCATGACCCCTCCTAACGACGCGCAGCTGCGATCACTCCGCCCTTGAGGGTGAAGGCGACGGTTCACTCTCCGCCAGCCGAAACCGCAGCGTGAACTCCGCGCCGCCGCCGGGGAGGTTCGCCACCGCCACCGTCGCGGCATGATCGTCGGCCACGGCGCGCACGATCGACAGCCCCAATCCTGCGCCGTCGCTGCGCCGGCGGTCGGCGCGCCAGAAACGCTGGAAGATCAGCTCACGCTCGGCCTCCGCGATCCCCGGACCACAATCGCGCACGCGGACCGAACCATCTTCGCCCACCTCGACATCGACGGTGGTGTCCTTCGCCGTGAACTTGATGGCGTTTTCGGCAAGGTTGAAGACCGCGCGCTGGAGCATCTCCGAATTGCCGTGGATCCTGACCGGCGCGTCGGTGCCCTTGAGCGCGATGTCCTTGTGCTGCGCGATCGCGAACGGAGCGATCGAGGCGACCACCTCGGCACAGACCGCGCGCAGATCCGCGGTTTCGCCGGGATCGAGCACCAGTGTGTCGAGCTCGGCGATCTCCAGCAACTGGGCGACGAGCCGGCTCATGGTTTCGATGTCGGCGTGCAGCGCCTGCCGTGCCGCATGATCGCCGAGCGTCTCGATCCGGGTGCGCAGGATCGCCAGCGGCGTGCGCAATTGATGCGCGGCATCCGCCGTGAACTGCCGCTGCACCCGAAAGCCGCCTTCGAGCCGGTCGAGCGCCTGGTTGACGGCGGTGACGAGCGGCAGGATCTCGCGCGGAATCTGCTCCGTCGGCAGGCGGATGTCGGTGCGCGCCGGTCCGATATTGCTGGCCTCTTCGGAGGCCTTCCACAGCGGCGCGATTGCACGGCGAAAGATGATTATGTCGGTCGCGAGCAGGATCAGCAGGATCGGGATGGTGATCCAGCCCACGCGTCGGAAGAAGTTCGAGACGATGTCGTCGATGATGACGTCACGGTGCGCGAGGTCCTCGGCGACCTGGATGCGCACCGTCCTGCCGTCAATGACGCGGGTGACGGCGGCCCCCGAAATGCTCTCCGATGACCGCGGTGCTGTGGGCGCGGTGCGCCGATGGGACGAGAACAGCAGCCTGCCCTCGGAATCGCGGATGTCGTACTGATAGCGGCCATAGGCATCCGAATAGAGGCCCTTCAGGCTGTCGGGCAGATTGAACGTCAGCAAACCGTCCGGTTGCGCAACGATGCGCTCGGCAAGCACTTCGGCCTGGGCGCGCATGGCATCGCGATGCAGCTGGTCGATCTCGGAGTTGAGCAGCCAGAACAGCACGAGCGGCAGGAAGATCGCGACCACCGCGACGGCGAGGATGTGCAGGAACACGATGCGCCAGATCAGCGATTTGAACGTCGGCGACCTGCCATAGGACCGGGCGCCTTGGAGCCTGCCTTGGAGCCTGTCTTGAGACCCGATCCGGGCCACGCTATTTCTCCACGTCCATGAGATAGCCGACGCCGCGGATGGTATGGATCACGACCTTGGCGCCGTGCTCAGCGAGCTGCTTGCGCAGTCGCGAGACGTAGACCTCGACCGCGTTGGAGGCGACCTCGCCCTCCAGTCCGAAGATGTGGTCCTCGACGTTCTTCTTCGGCACCACCCGGCCCTGACGGCGCAGCAGGATCTCCAGCACCGACGTCTCTCGCGAGGAGATGATCCGCGGCTGGTCGTCGACGAAGATCTGGCGGCTCTCGGTGTCGTAGACGAGGTTGGCGAGACTGAGCGAGCGGCCGAGCAGCTGGCCGGGCCGGCGCAGGATCGCCTCCAGCCGCGCGATCAGCTCCTCCATCGCGAAAGGCTTGGCGAGATAGTCGTCGGCGCCGCTGCGCAGGCCGCTGACGCGGTCCTGCAGGCCGCCGCGTGCGGTCAGCACCAGCACGGGAAGCGGCTCCATCTTGAGGCGCAGCTCGCGCAGCACCGACAGGCCGTCGCCGTCGGGCAGCCCGAGGTCGAGGATCATCGCAGCATAGCTGACGCTGCTCACCGCCTCGCGCGCCTCGGCCGCGCTGCCGACGATGTCGCTTTGATAGCCGGCCGCCGCCAGCCCGGCCGCGACGAGACGCGATAACTCGGCATTGTCCTCGACGATCAGAAGGCGCATGTACTCGACCAGAATTCCGGTATTTCAGAACCGCGGGACCCGCCGCGCTGCGGGATGTCTCCCATCATTCGGCGGCTACGACCAGTAAAAAAATGCGTCGTTGCGGTGTCGAGAGAACCGTAAGGTGTGCGTCAGGCAACGTTGATATGGGTTCCGCTTCGCCGCGACGCTCGCCCTGCCGCACGCACATGCGCCGCAAGAGTCGAACTGATCATCGACGCCAGGACAGCAAAAGCAATCGGCCTCGTCGTGCCGCCGGGCTTGCTCGCGCGCGCCGATGAGGCGATCGAATAGACAGTGATCCTTGCGCGCCCATCCCCTCATCCGGCAGTGACAGCGCGGATGTTGCTCAACTCCGGCCCATCCGTCTATAGCTTGATCGAAAGCCAGCCTCCGCCGAGGCGGCAGTCGACCGGAGTAGCTATGCCCCATCAAGACGACAGCATTGCAGCGAAGATCGAGGCGTTCATCCGGAGTGAAGTCATTCCCTATGAGAGGGATTCCCGGACAGGTCCGCACGGTCCGAGCGACGAGCTCGTGCAGGAGCTGCGCGACAAGGCGCGGAAGGCCGGCGTCCTGACGCCGCACATTCTCGCGGACGGGTCCCATCTCACGCAACGCGAGACTGCGAAGGCGCTGATCAAGACTGGCCTGTCTCCACTCGGTCCATTGGCGTGCAACACCATGGCGCCGGATGAAGGCAACATGTACCTGCTCGGCAAGGTCGGCAGCCCCGAGCAGAAATCGCGTTTTCTCGAACCGCTGGTGTCCGGCAAAGCGCGCTCGGCGTTCTTCATGACGGAGCCTGCCGATGCGGGCGGAGCCGGATCGGATCCGTCGATGATGCAGACGACGTGCCGGCTCGACGGCAACCATTGGGTCATCAACGGGCGAAAGAAGTTCATCACGGGAGCCGAGGGAGCGCGCGTCGGGATCGTCATGGCGAAGTCTGACGATGGCGCGTGCATGTTCCTCGTCGATCTGCCAAATCCCGCGATCCGCACGCTGCGCGTGCTGGATACGATCGACAATTCGATGCCCGGCGGACACGCGGAGATCGACATTGAAAACCTGCGGGTGCCGGCCGACCAGATGCTCGGCGCGTCCGGCGAGGGTTTCAAATATGCCCAAATTCGTTTGAGCCCCGCACGGCTGTCGCATTGCATGCGATGGCTGGGCCTCGCGATCCGCGCCAACGAGATTGCCACCGACTATGCCTGCCGCCGCCAGGCGTTCGGCAAGCCGCTCGTCGACCACGAGGGCGTCGGCTTCATGCTGGCGGAGAACCTGATCGATCTCCAGCAATCGGAGCTGATGATCGACTGGTGCGCCGGAGTGCTCGACACCGGCTCGCTCGGCACGACCGAGAGCTCCATGGCGAAGGTGGCCGTGTCGGAAGCACTGATGCGGGTTGCCGATCGCTGCGTTCAGGTGATGGGCGGCACAGGGGTCTCGACGGAGACGATCGTCGAGCAAGCCTTCCGCGAAATCCGTGCCTTCCAGATCTATGACGGGCCGACTGAAGTGCACAAATGGTCGCTGGCCAAGAAGATCAAGCGCGACTGGAAAGCGGCCCAAAGCTAGAGCGGCCCAAGCCTAGGGCGGCCCAAGGCTAGGGCGGCGCAGTGGCGTAGCGGCACAGGGAGGCCAGTCCGACTTGCCATTCAAATTGCTCCGCCCCCAACACCGGCTCCGGCTTCCGCCGCAGCGATTTTGTAAATTTTCTCATGGATTATCAAGCCGTTGGCTACTGTGCATGGGTTTGTTTTTTAACTTTTGGGGTAGCCACACTCTTGATCGCACAAGAAAACGCCCCGGGCTTTCGCTCCGGGGCGCTGCATTTAACCGGTGATGCGCTCAGCTCTGCGAGCGCCGTGCCATGAAGATGTCGTAGCCGACCTCGGCGACCTGGAACCAGGCGTAGCCGTCGCTCGTGAACTTGGCGAGGGAGTCGTGCACCTTCTTGAAATTGGCGTTGGTCGCGCCGACTTCGGCATGCAGCTCCTTGGCGGCCTTGTAGCATGCATCCATGATCGACGGCGAGAAGGCGTGCAGCTTGGTGCCGCCCGCCAGCAGCTTCTTCAGCGCCAGCGGATTGGCGGTGTCGTAGCGCGCCATCATGTAGTTGTTGGCGTAGTGGCCGGCCTGCTCAAGCACGCTCTGGTAATATTTCGGAAGCGCGTTCCACTTGTCGAGGTTGACGAAGGCGAGAAGCATTGGCCCGCCTTCCCACCAGCCGGGATAGTAGTAGTGCGGCGCGATCTTGTAGAAGCCGAGCTTCTCGTCGTCATAGGGGCCGACCCACTCGGCCGCATCGATGGTGCCCTTCTCCAGCGCCGGGTAGATGTCGCCGCCCGCGAGCTGCTGCGGCACCACGCCGAGCTTCTGGAGCACGCGGCCGGCAAAGCCGCCGACGCGGAATTTCATGCCCTTGAGATCGTCGGGCGTATTGACCTCTTTCCTGAACCAGCCGCCCATCTGACAGCCGGTGTTGCCCGCGAGCAGCGAGACGACGTTGTAGCTCTTATAGAACTCGTTCAGCACGTCGCGCCCGCCGCCCTGCATGTACCAGGCCTGGTTGATGCGCATGTTGGGGCCGAACGGCACGGATGACCCGAAGGTGAAGGTCGGATCCTTGCCGAAATAGTAATAGGAGGCGGTGTGGCCGATTTCGCAGGTGCCATTCTGCACGGCGTCGAGCACCTGGAGGCCCGGCACGATCTCGCCGGCCGCGAAGATCTGGATCTGGAATTTGTTGTCGGTCGCCTCGGCGACCATCTTGCACATCATCTCGGCGCCGCCGAACAGCGTGTCGAGCGATTTCGGCCAGCTCGTCGGCATGCGCCATTTGATTTCCGGCATCGACTGCGCAATCGCGGGAGCCGCAAGGGTGGCCGCGCCGGCCGCACCAAGTCCTGTGACCTTGATGAAGTCTCTTCTCTTCATGATTTCCTGCCCTGATGGTTCAGTGATTGTGAGCCTTCTTTCCGAGGCTTGCGGTCAGCATGACGCAAGCCGGGACCGAATGCCATCCCGATCGCACTGCGGCAAAGAAAAAGCCCGGCCTCCAGTGGAGGCCGGGCTTTCCGGTTTTGATTTGAGGTTGACTTGGCCTGGGCGATCAGCCGCGCGTGCGCGAGCGGATCATGAAGCTGTCGTAGGTGTATTCGGCGACCTGCCACCACAGATATTCGTCGGAGCGGTAAGCCTGCATGGCGTCGATCGACTTCTTGAAGTCGGGGTTCTTGGCCGAGATCTCGCCCCACAATTCGTTGGTCGCCTTGAGGCAGGCTTCCAGCACTTCGTTGGTGAAGGGACGCAGCTGGGTGCCGCCGGCAACCAGGCGCTTCAGGGCCGCCGGGTTCTGCATGTCGTAGCGCGCGGCCATCCAGGTGTTGGCATTGGCCGTCGCGTTGGTGAGGATCGCCTGGTAGTTCTTCGGCAGCGCATTGAACTTTTCCAGGTTGGCGAAGGCGTGGACGGTCGGACCGCCTTCCCAGAAGCCCGGGTAGTAGTAGTACTTGGCGACCTTGGCGAAGCCGAGCTTTTCGTCATCGTAGGGGCCGACCCACTCGGCGGCGTCGATGGTGCCCTTTTCGAGCGCCGGATAGATGTCGCCGCCGGCGAGCTGCTGCGGCACCACGCCGACCTTCTGGAGCACCTGGCCAGCAATGCCGCCGATGCGCATCTTCAGGCCGGAGAGGTCGGCAACGGTCTTGATCTCCTTGCGGAACCAGCCGCCCATCTGGGTGCCGGTGTTGCCGCAGGGGAAGCCGATCACGTTCGACTTCTTGAAGAACTCGTTGGCGAGCTCATTGCCGCCGCCCTGGTAGAGCCACGAGTTCTGCTGGCGCGCATTGAGGCCGAACGGCACCGACGCAAAGATCGAGAAGGTCGGGTCCTTGCCGACATAGTAGTAGGACACCGTATGGCACATCTCGACCGTGCCGCTGGAGGTCGCATCCAGCGCCTGCAGACCGGGAACGAGCTCACCGGCGGCGAACACCTGGATCTGGAATTTGTTGTCGGTCATCTCGGCGACGTACTTCGCCACCTGCTCGGCACCGCCATAAATGGTATCGAGCGACTTCGGGAAGCTCGAAGTCAGGCGCCACTTCACCTCGGGCGAGGATTGCGCGATCGCCGGCGAGGCAACTGCGGTCGCCGCCGCGCCTGCTGCCGACACTTTCAGAAAATCACGACGCTTCATCTTCAGGTCTCTCCTTGCTGGGGCGTTTCCCCTTGACTTCTCTTCTTGCCGCCGCTCATTCCGGCGACGCGTTAGGCCGCGTCGAACCGAAGGGGCTTGACCGCCGTGGGCCTTTACCACGGAAGCCCCGCCTGCGGAACGCGACAATGGCATGACGGGGCTCTACGAAAGTCGCATGTCCCCAATAAGACCAGCGTGGCCGCGGGGGCCGGCTCAGGCCGCCGCGATGACGCCCTTGAGCTGGTCGCGAACCTGCCCTGCGATGGCGCGGTAGATCGCCGCATGGGGACCGTCCGGCTCGCTATCGACGACGGGATTGCCTGCATCCGAGGTGGCGCGAATCGCCATGTGCAGCGGGATCTCGCCGAGGAAGGGGACCTCGAGCTTCTCGGCCTCGTGCCGCGCCCCGCCATGGCCGAAAATGTCCGATCGCGTGCCGCAATGCGGGCACTGGAAGTAGCTCATGTTCTCGACGATGCCGAGCACCGGCACGTTGACCTTCTTGAACATGGCAAGCCCCCGCCTCGCGTCGATCAGGGACAGGTCCTGCGGGGTCGAGACGATCACCGCGCCCTTGAGCGGCACGTTCTGCGCCAGCGTGAGCTGGGCATCGCCGGTGCCCGGCGGCATGTCGACGACCAGCACGTCGAGCTTGCCCCATTCGACATCCCGCAGCATCTGGGTCACCGCCGACATCACCATGGGACCGCGCCAGATCATCGCGGTCTCTTCCTCGACCAGGAAACCGATCGACATGATGGCGAGACCGAAGCGCCGCAGCGGAATCATTTTTCGCTCACCGTTCAACTCCGGCTTGTCGTGCAGGCCGGTCAGCCTTGGCACCGAGGGGCCGTAGATGTCGGCATCGAGCAACCCGACCTTGAGGCCGAGGTCGCGCAGACCGAGAGCCAGGTTCAGTGCGGTGGTCGACTTGCCGACGCCGCCCTTCCCGGAGGCGACCGCGATCACGGCGGCAACGCCCGGAATTTCCGACTGCCGCGCCATCGGCGATTGGGCGCCGCCCTGTGGCGGCGGCTTGTGGGCATGGACCGGCTGAACGCCGGGCGTGCCGCGGCTCGGTTGCGGAGGTGGCGGCGGCGCAGAGCCCGGCTTGCGCTCGGCGGTCAGCGCCACCATGACGGTGGTGACGCCGGGAATGGCGCGCACGGCGGCCTCCGCTTCGGCCCGGATCGACTCCCAGGCCCTCGCCTCGCCGGCATCGACGTTGATCGAGAAGAACACCTTGCCGTCGGACGCGCTGATCGCGCTCAGCACATTGGCGTTGGTGAGCGCGACCCCGCGGGGGGATTTGATCCGGGCGAGGCTGTCGAGAACCTGTTGCTGCGTCACGCTCAAAGCGCATCTCCTCAAAGTTCAGGATGCCCCATTAGAGCGGAAACGCCCAAAAGGCTACTGCCTGCCGATATCGTCAGCCTTCTCGACGGGCGCTGCCCCCTGCTCCTTGGCGGCCTCGTAATTCAGCTCGATCATGACCCCGTTGGGGTCGTTGACGAAGATCTGCCAGAGGTCTCCGCCGGGCACCTGGCGGGAGTCGAACGTCATGCCCTTGGATGCCAGCCGCTGCTTCATGCCGTCGAAGCCGCGACTGACGAAGGCGACATGATGGACAACGCCGGAATCCGGCTTTTGCGGCTCGGCGGTCGCGGAAATATCGACGAGGTGCACCACCGCCTTGCCCTCGCTGTACATCCAGGCACCGGGGAAGGCGAAATTCGGCCGGGCGCCTTTTTCCAGGCCCAGCACATCCTCGTAGAAGCGGACCGTCTCGGCCAGCTGCCGGGTCCGGATGTTGAAATGATCGAGGACGCCAACGCTCACGCCGCCCATGCTTTCGCTCCCTTTTTTGAAGTCCTTGGATCCGCCATCCTAGCACAGGGGGCCGCCAAACGAAGCCGTTGCCCTCTGCCCTTAACGGTTTATGGTGCGCCTCCGGTCCGCCCTCGCGGTGGAACTTCGAGGACGCCGCCCTGGCGCCCTCGCCCGGCTGCAACCGTAAAACTCAAGCTACGGACAAGGTACCACACATGGCAAAAGTCGCTTTCCTCGGTCTCGGCGTGATGGGCTATCCCATGGCTGGACACCTCGTGAAAAAAGGGGGCCATGAGGTCACCGTTTACAATCGCACCGCGGCCAAGGCGAAGGAATGGGCGGACAAGTTCGGCGGCAAGACCGCCCCGACCCCGAAGGCCGCCGCCGAAGGCCAGGATTTCGTGATGTGCTGCGTCGGCAACGACAACGATCTGCGCGCGGTCACGATCGGCGCCGACGGCGCCTTCGCCGGCATGAAGAAGGGTGCGACCTTCGTCGATCACACCACCGCCTCTGCCGAAGTCGCGCGTGAGCTGGATGCGGCCGCGACCAAGGCCGGCTTCAAGTTCGTCGACGCGCCGGTCTCCGGCGGCCAGGCCGGCGCCGAGAACGGCGTTCTGACGGTGATGTGCGGCGGCGCCGAGGGCGCCTATGCCGGCGCCGAGCCGATCATCACGGGGGCCTATGCGCGGATGTGCAAGTTGCTCGGGCCCGCGGGCAGCGGCCAGCTCACCAAGATGGTCAACCAGATCTGCATCGCCGGCCTGGTGCAGGGTCTCTCCGAGGGGATCCACTTCGCCAAGAAGAGCGGCCTCGACGTCGCCGCGGTGATCGAGACCATTTCCAAGGGTGCGGCGCAATCCTGGCAGATGGAAAATCGCTACAAGACCATGAACGAGGACAAGTACGATTTCGGCTTCGCAGTGGAATGGATGCGCAAGGACCTCTCGATCGCGCTGGCGGAAGCCCGCCGCAACGGCGCCAACCTGCCTGTCACCGCGCTGGTGGATCAGTTCTACTCAGAGGTCGAGAAGATGGGCGGCAAGCGCTGGGATACGTCGAGCCTGCTGGCGCGGCTGCAACGCTGATGAACGCATGAGGGCCGCAGCCGGGCAGCTGCGACCCTCGCGGGTCTCGACGCGGCACTCGCCGCGACGAGGCTCGCATTGAGTCGAAGAACGAATTCCGGGGGGAATTGACTTGCTGAGCGTGATAGCCGCCATTTTCATCGTTGCGTATGCTGCCATCGCGCTCGAACACCCGCTCGGCGTCAACAAGAGCGCCTCGGCTCTCCTGGGAGCCGGTCTGCTCTGGACCATTTACGCGCTGTCCGTCGGCGACGCCTCGCTCGTCAACCACCAACTCGACGAATCCGTCGCCTCGACCGCGCAGATCGTCTTCTTTTTGATCGGCGCCATGACGATCGTCGAGGTGATCGACGCCCACAACGGCTTTGAAGTCATCACCTCGATCATCCGCACCACGAAGCAGACCTCGCTGATGTGGATCATCGGCTTCGTCACGTTCTTCCTGAGCGCGATCCTCGACAATCTGACGACAACCATCGTGATGATCTCGCTGATCCAGAAGCTGATCGGCAACAAGAGCGATCGTCTGCTGTTCGCCTCCATCATCGTCATCGCGGCCAACGCTGGCGGCGCGTGGACCGTGATCGGCGACGTCACGACGACGATGCTCTGGATCGGAGGGCAGATCACTCCCCTCAGCATCATGAAGTCGGTGTTCCTGCCGTCGCTGGTCAACCTTCTGATCCCGCTGTTCATCATCGGCTATTCGCTCAGGGGAAAAGAGATCGTCCCTCCGCTGCAAGGGGGAGAGCAGGCCCTCAGGGTCGAGGCGTTCGAGCGCAATCTGATGTTCTATCTCGGCCTCGGCACCCTGGTTGCGGTCCCGGTCTTCAAGGCCGTGACGCACCTTGCGCCCTTCATGGGTATTCTTTTCGGGCTGGGCATCCTCTGGCTGGTCGGCGAGATCGTTCACCGCCACAAGGACGAGGACGCGCGCCGTCCCCTCACCCTCGTCCATGCGCTGACGCGCATCGACATGAGCTCCATCGTTTTCTTCGTCGGCATCCTCATGGCCGTCGCGTGCCTGGAGCATGCTCGCGTGCTGGAACTGTTGGCGAAATGGCTCGACGTCACGGTCGGGCGCCTCGACATTATCGTTATCCTGCTCGGCCTCCTGAGCGCCATCATCGACAACGTACCGCTCGTCGCCGCGACGATGGGCATGTACAATCTGGTGCAATATCCGCCCGACAGCTTCATCTGGGAGTTCATCGCCTATTGCGCCGGCACCGGCGGCTCGATCCTGATCATCGGCTCGGCCGCGGGCGTCGCCGCGATGGGCCTGGAGAAGATCGAGTTCTTCTGGTACGCCCGCCGCATCGCAGGCCCCGCGCTGGTGGGATATCTGGCGGGAGCGATGGTCTACATCGTGCAGCACGCGGCGCTGCACTGACGGCGGGCCAGAATCAAATTAACGCCGGGTTAACGTAATTCTTTAGCTCCTTAAGTCACCTCTTAAGGATTTCTTGCCAGAGATAGAGAATGCAGAAGGCCCGCGTCCGGCGCGGGCAGGAATCGTTGTTGCTTGATGAGTAACCCCGCTGAAAAGCCCGAGGTCGTGCAGCTTCCGGCCGAGCCGGTGAGCGCTCCATCGGCGAGCAGCCGGAGGGCCGCGGCGCAGCGGGTACGCGAGGCGCGGGACAAGTTAACGTCGACCAGTGGAACCCGGCCTGCCTTCGACGCGGAGATGCTGCGCCAATACGCCCAGACGCGGCTGTCGGCTTCCTATGTCGTGATGCTGCTGGTGGTCGCGACCGGCGTGCTGTTCGGCCTGTGGATGCAGCCGATCCCGGCCGCCGCGTGGACCGCCGGCATGCTCTGCCTCCACGCCGCGATGATCCGCAGCTGCCGTCGCTTCCTCACCGAGCCCGCCTCGCCCGCGGCGACGCGGGCATGGCGGACGCGTTTCGTTGTGCTCGACCTGCTCTACGGCCTGTGCTGGATGGCGATCCTGATCCATCCCGTGCTCGACATGGTCACGGAAACGCTGATGATGTTCCTGATGCTGCTGGTGATCGCAGTGTCGAGCATGCTCGCGGCCAATCTGCCGATCGCAGCCCTCGCCGCAACCGCGCCGGTCGCGGTCGCGATGGCGCTGAGCTTCGTGATGACGGGCTCGCTGGACAATTACATCCTGGCCGCGCTCGCGCTGGCCGCCGAAGGCTATTTCGTGCTGCTGGCTCATCGCCTGCACTCCTCGACCTTCGCCACGCTGGAAGCGCGCGCCGAGAAGGACGCGCTGATCGGCGAACTCGAACAGGCCAAGGCGATCTCGGACGAAGCGCGTCACCGCGCCGAATCTGCCAACGTCGCCAAGTCGCGCTTCCTCGCGCAGATGAGCCACGAGCTGCGCACGCCGCTGAACGCCATCCTCGGCTTCTCAGAGGTGATGAAGAGCGAGATCTTCGGCGCGCATGCGGTGCCGGTCTACAAGGAGTACTCGGCGGACATCCATAATTCCGGCGTGCACCTGCTCAACCTCATCAACGAGATCCTCGACCTCTCGCGGATCGAGGCCGGCCGCTACGAACTCAACGAGGAAGCGGTTTCGCTGGTCGGCATCGTCGCCGACTGCCATCATCTGATGAAGCTGCGCGCCTCCAGCCGCGGCATCACCATTCACGAGGTGTTGGAGCAGGCCATGCCGCGGCTGTGGGCCGACGAACGCGCGATCCGCCAGGTCGTGCTCAACCTGCTCTCCAACTCGATCAAGTTCACCCCGCAAGGCGGCGAGATCTGGCTCAAGGCCGGCTGGACCGCCTCGGGCGGACAATATCTCTCGGTGCGGGATTCCGGCTCCGGAATCCCCGAGGACGAGATCCCGGTCGTTCTCGCCTCGTTCGGCCAGGGCTCCAACTCGATCAAGTCCGCCGAACAGGGCGCCGGGCTCGGCCTGCCGATCGCCAAGAATCTGATCGACCTGCATGGCGGCACGTTCACGCTGAAATCGAAGCTGCGCATCGGCACCGAGGTGATCGTCACCTTCCCGCCGGAGCGCGTGATGAGCGCACTGGCGCCGCTTTCGGATGATTCCCCGCCGCTCCAGCCGGAGAGTTCCGTCCTGCCCGAGGAGAAGCGCCGGCCGCGCCACAAACCGATCATGAGCGCAGGCACAGGCTCCTAACCAGATGCTTGCAGACATGCCCGACAATCCCCCACTATGTCCCAATGAGCAAAGAAACGCCGTGCGTCGCCGTCTGCATGATCGATCCCAGGACCAAGCTGTGCTTCGGCTGCGGCCGGACGTTGCCCGAGATCGCGCGCTGGCACGCCATGGAAAGCGCGGACCGGCTCGCGGTCATGGCGCTGTTGCCGGCCCGCATGACCAACGCTGGACTGGCGCCGATCGCGGCATCGCCAAAACGAACCTGACAGGCTTGCGTGCCTGCGGAGGCGCGCGATGATCCGCTTCCTGCTCGTTCTCGCCATGCTCGCCGGCACGGCAGGCGCAGTCGTCGCCTATGGCGACCCCGATCAGATCGCGCGCGCCAGCCACAAGGTCTCGCACATCTTCCGCGGTCAGACGGTAACGCCCGCCCCCGCCGTACAGATCCCGCGCGGCCAGCGCGGTGAATTCGCGCTGCGTGCGAAGATCAACGGCGTCGCCGCGCCGATGGTGATCGATACCGGCGCGACGTCGGTGGTGCTGACCTGGGAAACCGCCAAAGCGATCGGCCTGCCGCTCGAAATGCTCGAATACGATGTCGACCTCGAAACCGCGGGCGGCCATACCAAGGCGGCCCGCCTCACGCTCGACCGTCTCTCCGTCGGTCATCTCGTCGAAAAATCGGTGCCGGCCCTCGTCGTCCAGCCCGGACAGATGAAGATCAATCTGCTCGGCATGAGCTTCCTCGACCGCCTGGAGAGCTGGGGCGTGCGCGCCGACAAGCTGATGCTGACCGGCTATCCCGAGCTTCAGAGCAGCCACCGCCGCTCGCGCACGGCGATCGACTAGCAACCTCGGCGCCTAGCGCACGAGGCACGCGACGATGGCGCTCGTGCTTGCAATGTGCAAGCCGCTGCACGTCGGTCAGATTGGTGCCCATGCGCAATCCGCGATCGAGGCTGCGCGGTTGCATCGCGGGACTGTCGGGATGCGTTGCGACCTGCTTCTCCCAGATCTGCCTGATTGCTCATCCCCGTTATCAGATCAGGCTGGACTTGCCGCGGCTGAGTACCTCGCCCGCGCCCTTGTCACCGACGATCTTGCCGTGCTCGTACACCACACGTCCCCGCGCGATCGTGGTGACCGGCCAGCCGGTGACGTTAAAGTCTTCCCAGGGCGTATAGTCGGAGCCGTGATGCAGATCGGCCTGCCGGATCGGCTTTGTCAGCTTCGGATCCCACAGCACGAT
This sequence comes from Bradyrhizobium sp. SZCCT0148, assembly GCF_018129985.1. GTDB lineage: Bacteria > Pseudomonadota > Alphaproteobacteria > Rhizobiales > Xanthobacteraceae > Bradyrhizobium > Bradyrhizobium japonicum_H. Next base: position 15,526 of record NZ_JAFCKT010000024.1, on the reverse strand, counting down.
ATCCGCGTCGAAGCCCACCCCGATCGAGCCCTTGCGCGGATAGAGGCCGTAGATGCGCGCATGGTTGGTCGCGGTCAGCTCGACGAATTTCTGCAGGCTGATCCGCCCCTTCGAGACGCCTTCCGAGAACAGGATCGGCAGCCGCGTCTCGACGCCGGGAATGCCGTTCGGTACCCAGCGGAACGAGGTGCGTGCATTCGGCGTCAGCTTGCCCTGGGGATCATCGTAGCGGAACGGGCAGTGGTCGGATGAAAAGGTCTGGAACACGCCGGTCGTGATGCCCTCCCAGATCGCCTGCTGGCTTTCGACGTCGCGCGGCGGCGGCGAACAGACATATTTCGCTCCCGTGATGTCCATGTTCAGGCCCTTCATGTCGTCGGCCGTCAGCGTGATGTATTGCGGACAGGTCTCGGCATGCACCGGCAGTCCGCGCTGCTGGGCCCAGCGCACCTGCTCCATCGCCTCTCGGCCTGAGACATGCACGATCATGATGGGAACGCCGATCACCTCGGCATGGCTGATGGCGCGGTGCGTCGCCTCGCGCTCGACGGCCTGGGGCCGCGACACGCCGTGGTAATAGGGCGCGATGTGGCCTTCGCGCTCGAGCTTGCTAGTGAGGAAGCGGATCGCGTCATAGCCTTCGCAATGGACCATCACCAGCGCCTCTTCGCGGCGCGCCACGTCGAACACCTCAAGCAGTTGGCCGTCGCTGAGCACGAGATCGTCATAGGTCATGAACACCTTGAACGAGGTGTAGCCGTCCTTGACCAGCGCCGGCAGCTCCTGCCCGAGCACGACCGCGGTCGGATCGGAGATGATGAGATGGAACGCGGTGTCGATGTAGCACTCGCCCTCGGCAAGCTTGCGGTAGTTCTCGACGCAGGTGCGCAGCGACGTGCCCTTCTCCTGCAGCGCGAAGGGCAGCACCATGGTGTTACCGCCGGCCGCGGCCGCGCGCGTCGCCGAGGCAAAATCGTCGGCCATCACCACGTCGGGGCCCGACGGCTGCGAAATATGGACGTGGCTGTCGATCCCGCCCGGTAGCGCCAGCAACCCTGTCGCGTCGATCTCGCGCGACGCGCCCTCGATGCAATCGGCAATGCTGACGATGCGGCCGTCGCGAATGCCGATATCGGCGCGGAACTCGTCGCTGGCCGTCACGATGGTGCCGCCGCGAATGGCGAGATCGAGCTGGGTCACAGGCGCCTCCGTTATTCGTTGACCGCGGGTGTCTGGAAGATCCGGCCCCACGACGCAAGAGCAGCGACGTCACCGCCGGCAAGCGCCAGCGTTCGCCACAGCGTGACCGCGACCGAGTCGAGCACCGCGATGCCCAATTCCCGTTCGAGCGAGGCCGCGAGCACAGCGCCGTCGAGATTGGTGCAGAGAATGACGACCGCATCGGCGCCGTCCGCCGCGACCGCGCGGATCATGTCCGCGATGGTCGCAGGCGGGACCTCGCCGAAGGAGAAATTGTCGCGCAGGCCGAGATGCCGCTCGGCATGCGGAACGATGCCCTCTTCGGCCCAGACGTCGCCGATCCGCCGCTGGACGTCGTCGGTGTAGGGCGAGACCAGGCCGACGCGCCTCGCTCGAAGCGCCCGGGCGGCGTCGATGCAGGCGAGCGTGGACGTCGTCGCCGGCACGCGCGTACGCGCCGTGATTGCTTCGCACAGGCTCCTGTCCCGCCCGATGCCGAGCCAGCTCGCCGAGGTTCCGTTCCAGGCGATCGCGTCGACCTTGGCATCGGCCAGCAGGTCCGCCGCCGGCAGCATCACCGAGGCGTCGAACTGGTTGAGCGCGGCGGTATCGAGCGCAATCTCGGTGACGCGGAAGCGCGAGAAATGCGCGGTGACAGGCACGCCATGCAGCATGGCGCTGGTGACGGGCTCGAGCACCGAGTTGGAGGACGGCGTGATCATGCCGAGACGCTTGCGCATGGCGATACCTTACGACGCCTGCGCCAGGCGCGTCGACTCCTCCCGGATCAGGGAGAGGATGCGGCGCTTCGCGTCATTGAATTCGGGGCTGGTGATGTCGCGCGGGCGCGGCAGGTCGAAGTTGACGGCCTCGCGGATACGGCCGGGCCGCTTCGTCATCACCACGATCTTGTTGCCGAGCACCAGCGCCTCGTCGACGCTGTGAGTGACGAAAACGATGGTGCAGCGGCGCTTCTGCCAGATTGCGACCAGCTCCTCCTGCATTTCGAGCTTGGTCTGGGCGTCAAGCGCCGCGAAAGGCTCATCCATCAGGATGACGCTAGGATTCATCAACAGCGCGCGGGCGATACCGACGCGCTGATTCATGCCGCCGGACATCTCGGAGGGATGATGGTGCTCGAAACCGCGCAAGCCGACGAGATCGATGAACTCGATGGCGCGATCGTGCCGCTCGGACTTGCCGACGCCCTTGAGCTTGAGATGAAAGGCGATGTTGTCGATCGCCGTCAGCCACGGCATCAGGGTCGGCTGCTGGAACACCACCCCGCGGTCGGAGCCGGGCTGCAGCACCTGCCTGCCGTCGACCAGCGTTCGGCCGGACGTCGCCTGCTCGAAGCCGGCGATGATGTTGAGCAGGGTCGACTTGCCGCAGCCGGACGGACCGAGCAGGCAGACGAAGTCGTTGGCCTCGATGTCGAGATTGATGTTGTCCAGCGTCAGCAGGTCGCGTCCGCGCCGCTTGTCGGAGAACACCTTGACGATGTTGCGTAGCTCGATGGCCGCCATCAGCCTGCCCTGCCCTGCACGGTGGTTGTCTGCTGCCAGCGCAGCGTGTGCGCCATGATCGCCTTGAGCCCGAGGTCGGAGAGATAGCCGAGCAGCCCGATCGAGATCATCGCCGCGAGCACGATGTCGTAACGCAGGAAGTAGTAGGAATCCCACAAGACGTAGCCGAGGCCGCTTTTGACCGCGACCATCTCGGCCGTGACCGTCAGCATCCAGGCCGAGCCGACCGCGATGCGAAGGCCTGCGAAGATCGAAGGCAGCGCCGCCGGCAGCACGATGTCGGTCAGCATCTGGCGCTGGTTCGCGCCCATCATCGCGCCGGCGCGCACGAGATTGTGGTCGACGGTCTTCACGCCATGGATGGTGTTCATCAGCACGGGAAAGAACGCGCCGAGGAAGACCAGGAAGATCGCCGGCTTGTCGGCAATGCCGAACCAGATAATGGCGAGCGGGATCCAGGACACCGGCGGGATCGGCCGCAGCATCTGCAGCGTCGGCTCCAGCGTCTTCTCGAACAGGCGCGACCAGCCGATGGCGACGCCGGCGAGGATTCCGAGCAGGCTTGCCAGCGCGAAGCCGCCGAACACGCGAAGCGCGCTGGCGAGCGCATCGCGCAGCCAGTGACCGGAATAGGTTTGCGTCGTCTCGTCGAAGCCGAACACCCAGTCGCCGAGCGCATGCAGCACCGCGCTCGGCGCCGGCAGCAGCGCGGGCGGAAGCACGCCGCTACGAGCGAAGGCTTCCCAGCCGGCAATCAGCAGCGCAGGGACAACGAGGCGTTCGAGCCCCTGCAACGCCCGCGTCAGCCGAAAGGCCGGCCTCGCGGGCGAGACGTCAGTAACCGAGGTCATTCTTGGCCTTTCCCGTGGCCTTCTCCAGGAACGAATAATCCATGTTCTTCTCCGCTTCTGCGGAGACGTCCTTCTGAATGTATTTGAGGTCGCGCATCATCGCCGCGATCGCGAGCGTTTGCGACCGATGGATCGCCGAATCGGGCGAAGCGTTCTTCAGCGCTTCGGTCGCCACATTCTTATCGAGGCCGGTCAGCTTGTTGATGACCTCGATCCACGGCGTCTTGTCGGCGATCAGCTTGTTGTCGAGCTCAACAACGGCGCTGACGACGCCCTGAACGCCGGCGCGCTGGCTTGCGATGACGTCAGAGCGGGTGACGATCAGGTTGGTCAGATTGCCTGCCGCCTGCTCATACGGCAGCACGAAATGCTTGCCGGCACCGGCGAGCCGGATCTGCGAGGCGAACGGCTCGACCGAGCAGATCATGTCGACCTCGCCGCGCTGCAGCGCCGCGAGATGGTCGGACGGATTGGGGATGTTGATGAACTGGACGTCCTTGTTGGGATCGACGCCCTGCTTGAGGAATGCGCCGCGCATGTGGATGTCCTGCGCATTGCCGCGGGAGGCCGCGACCTTCAGCAACTGACCGTCGCTCTTGCCCTTGGCAACGATGGCCTTGAACGCGGTCCAGTCATCAGGCGGGAGGTTCAGCTTCGTGGAGGAAAGACATTCCGAGCCGCCGTTGATCTGGCCGGACACGGCGACGACGTCAAAGCCCTTGTCGAGCGCGGTAATGTAATGAAGGTAGGTGACCTGCGCGACGTCGATGCTCTTCGAGATCAGCGCGGTGAGCACGTCGTTGCCCGAGTTGAAGCCGGTGGCCTCGACCTCGACGCCCTTCGCCATGCCTGGGATCAGCGACATCGGCAGACAGTGCGCGCATTTGGCGTAGCCGAGCTTGATCTTCGCGGTCTGCGCGGAAGCGAGATGGCTCGCACCGAACATCGCCGCCATCACCACGAGGCCCAGTCGCAAACTCGTCCGCATCGCATACTCCGTTTCGATAGAGCGCGAGATCCCGCGCGTTGCGCAGGATCATCCGTCGCCCTTCGCCGCAGCGCAATCCGGTTTTTGCATGCTGCATACAATTTGCGCGCTATGCCATTGTTTTCAGCGACATGCGTCGGTATTTTGGGCAAGCAAAGCGGCCGGAAACGGCTAGGATGAACTGAAGCAATGAGGCGCGCGTGCAGCAGAAGTCGGAAACCCCGAAGGGCCGAAAATCGCCCAAGCTCAAGAGGATGGGCCTGCATGAGCGCGCCGCCGCGCGGATGCGGACGATGATCATTCGCGGCGAACTGGCGCCGGGATCGCAGACCCAGGAGACCAAGCTGTCGAAGGAACTGGGCGTGTCGCGCACGCCCCTTCGCGAGGCGATGAAGGTGCTCGCGGCCGAAGGGTTGATCGAGCTCCGCCCCAACCGCAGCCCGCGCATCGCCGACATTGCGATCGCCGGCATCTCGGAATTGTTCGAAGCGCTCGCCGGCATCGAGCGGCTCGCCGCAGAACTCGCCGCCGAGCGCGCCACCGAGCGCGACCTCGCCCGCCTGCGCGCGCTGCAGACCCGCATGGAAGGTCATCACCGCAGCGGCAAGCTCGACGATTACTTCGCCATCAACGGCGAGATTCACAACACCATCGTCCGGATGGCGCGCAACACGCCGCTGCGCGAGGCGCACGAGACGTTGATCTCCCGCGCCGAGCGTGCACGCTATCTGGCGCTGGGTGCCGACAGGCGCTGGAGCAATTCGGTGGACGAACACGCCGGTATCCTCGCCGCCCTCGAAGCGCGCGACAGCGAAGCCGCGGGGCGCCTGCTCGGCGCCCATGTCCGGCAGACCGGCACTGCGCTGCTCGAGACGCTCGCGCCCAAACCCAAGCTGACGGCGGCATGACCATGAAGCTGCTGCTGCTCAATCCCAACACCAGCACGGGGGTCACGCGGTTGATGACGGATGTCGGGCAGCGCGCCGCCGCGCCCGGCACCGAGATCGTCCCCTGCACCGCCGCGCGCGGCGTGCCCTATATCGCAACCCGCACCGAGGCGCAGATCGGCGGCGCCATCGCACTGGAAATGCTGGCCGAACAGCATACCAAGGTCGATGCTGCGATCATCGCCGCCTTCGGTGACCCCGGCCTGTTCGCCGCGCGCGAGACGTTCGATATTCCCGTGATCGGCCTTGCGGAAGCCGCGATGCTGACGGCCTGCATGGCCGGACGGCGCTTTGCCATCGTCACCTTCGCCCAGGCGCTGGGGCCCTGGTACGAGGAATGTGTCCGCGACCACGGGCTGCGCGAGCGCTGCGCGGGCATCCGCATGCTCGACGCGCCGTTTCAGGCGATCTCCGAGGTCGGCACCGAGAAGGAGGACCTTCTGGTCGAACTCGCACAGCGCGCGATCGTCGAGGATGAGGCCGATGTGCTGATCTTTGCAGGTGCGCCGCTCTCGGGTCTTGCCGAGCGCGTCGCCGACCGGATCCCCGTTCCCGTCGTCGACCAGGTCGTCGCCGCCGTGAAGCTGGCCGAGGCACTTGTCGCGCTGCGCCTGCGCAAGGCCACGGCCGGCACGTACCGCCGGCCCGCTGCCAAACCCACCATCGGTCTTGCCGGCGCGCTCGCCGCCCGGCTCGAGCATCGCGACAGCTAGGGGAGCCTCGGCCGGCGATGCGAAAAGCCCAATTCGTTTTCGATGGCACGGCCGAAAGCAAACAGGCGGGATTCGCAACCCGGCGGCGCGATGATCTGGATGCCGAAGGGCAGCTGATTCTCCCCCCGCCGCACCGGCAAGGTCAGCACCGGAAATCCGACCAGCGAAACGATGAAGGTGACGGCGAGATAGTCGATCGGCGTCTCCAGCTCTGCGCCGTCGATCGCGGTGACGTCACTGATCTCGTTCGGCCAAGGGAAAACCGACGCCGCCGGCGCGATCAGGAAATCCGCACGCGCGAACAGCGCGCCAAAGCTGCGGTAGATCGCGGTGCGCCGCCGCTCGGCGTTCAGGTAATCCTCGGCCGAGAGTTTGGCGCCCGCCTCGATATTCCAGATCACGGTGGGCGTAAGCTCGCTGCGGCGCGTTCTCAGCAGCTCGCCATAGCTGTTGGCGATGTGCGCGGCCCGAAGGGTGCGGAAGGTCTCGATCGCACCGCTGCAATCCGGCGAAGACGAGACGATTTCGGCAACACGCGCGAGCGCTTCGCAAGCATCGGCAAACCGGGCGCGCACATCGCGCGAAACCGGCGCAACACCGAAATCAGGCGTGACTGCGATCCGGGAACGTCCAAGCAGGGGACGATGGTCATTGACGACGCCGGTCGAGAGCGGGTCCAGGGCATCGGCGCCAGCGCAGACCGACAGCGCGAGTTCGAGATCATCGACGCCGCGGGCAAGAAAACCGTGGCTGGCCAGCATGTCCCAACCGAGCGGTCGGCGGGGCGACGGGATGCGGCCAGGGGTCGGCCGAATCGAGGCGACGTCGCAGAAGCTTGCGGGCGTGCGCACCGAGCCACCGAAATCGGTGCCGTGCGCCAGCGGCACCATGCCGGCCGCCACTGCCGCGGCGGAGCCACCGGACGATCCGCCGGAAGTCAGCGCTGGATCAAACGGATTGCGCGTCGGCCCGCACAATTTATTGGTGCAGACCGCGCCGAAGCCGAACTCCGGCGTGTTGGTCTTCCCCAGGATGATCGCACCGGCGCGCCGCAGCCGCGCAACGACGAGGTCATCCTCGGCCGGGACGTGGTCGCGAAACAGCACCGATCCGTAGGTGGTCGCAAGCCCGGCGGTGTCGGTGAGGTCCTTGATCGCGACGGGCACCCCATGCAGCGGGCCGCTCGGCTCAGCCGCCGCGTCGCAGATGTCGGCCGCACGGCGGGCACCCTGCGCATCAACAGTCACGAACGCTGCGATTTGCCTCTCCACCAGTGCAATCCGCGCCAGATGCGCCTCGACGGCGTCACGCGAAGACAGCTCTCCCCTGGCAATGGCGCGCGCGAGGGTTGTGGCGGTGAGGTGGCAGATCGATTGATCCGAGGTCATCGGATGACAATGCCAAAACGCACCGCAAAAAGCGACCGCGTCGGGCACGGGACTTGCTTTCTCCTCTGGGGCAATGGGAGGCAACATCATGGCTGAACCGCAAGGCGGACGATCGCTGGTCGTCGACGCTGTCACCCACCGCTACCCGAGCGGCGCGCTCGCGGTTGAAAACATCAATCTCGACATCAAGGGCGGCGAGATCATCGCCCTGCTCGGCCCGTCCGGCTGCGGCAAGACCACGCTGCTGCGGATCATCGCCGGCTTTATCGCGCAGACGCAGGGCCGCATTATCATCGGCGACGACATCGTCGACACGCTGCCGCCGAACCGCCGCGCCGTCGGCATCGTGTTCCAGAACTACGCGCTGTTCCCGCATCTCTCCATCAGCGAGAACGTGGCCTACGGGCTCGCTGCCCGCGGTATCGACAGGGCGACGCGCCAGCGCGAGTCGCAGCGCCTCCTGGAATTGGTGCAATTACCGACCATGGCTGAACGCCTGCCGCGGCAGCTCTCGGGCGGCCAACAACAGCGCGTCGCGCTGGCCCGCGCGCTCGCGATCAAGCCGTCGATCCTGCTGCTCGACGAGCCCTTTGCCGCGCTAGACAAGAATTTACGTCTCGACATGCAGATCGAGGTCAAGCGGCTGCAGCGTGTCTCCGGCATCACCACGCTGATCGTGACGCACGACCAAGAAGAGGCGCTGTCGATGGCCGACCGCGTCGCCGTACTGAGTCAAGGCAAGCTCGAGCAGTTCGGCACGCCGTCGGACGTCTACGACCGCCCGCAAACGCTGTTCGTGAATACCTTTGTCGGCTCCAGCAATCGCATGCCCGGCGTGGTCGTTTCGGCGGACCGAACTGCCGCCAAGATCCGCCTCGATGCCGGCGCGGAGATCATCGCGCGGCCTGCCACAGGCACGCTCACCGAGGGAGGCCGTGTTACCGTGTGCATCCGACCCGAGCATCTGCAATTCGTCGGCGACGAGACCGGCTTCGCCGGCGTGGTCGGCATGTCGCTGCCGCTGGGCGCGACCGTCGTGCACGAGGTCACGACGGCCGACGGCTCCGGCGTCAAGATTTCCCAGGCGCGCATCGGCGAGACGCGCGCACTGGAGAGCGGCGCCGCCGTGCGCCTTGCACCACTCGCGCCTTCGCTCGCCAACGCATTTCCCGCAACGCTTTAGTTCCTGTCATTGTCCATACGGAGTTCGACATGATCCTCAATCGCCGCAGCCTGATGACGACCGCCCTCACGCTGGGGGCCATGAAGGCGTTTCCCGGACTGAGCTTCGCGCAGGCACGCCCGCTGGTGTTTGCGACCTTCACCGGAAGCTGGGAAGAAGCGCACAAGGCCGTGCTGGTGCCCGCCTTCCGCAAGGCGAACGCCGACGCCGCGATGGTGCTCGACCCCATGCTTTCGGTCGACCAGATCGCGAAGGTGAATGCCGCGAAGGCCAATCCGCCGATCGACGTCATGCTGCACGATCCCGGCCCTGCCCTCGTCGCGATCGGTCAGGACCTGGTCGAAGCCTATCCGGTCGAGAAGAGCGCCTATTACAAGGACCTGATCGCCGAGGCGCAGGAGCCGATGGGACCGGCTCCGTTCTTTCAGGTCGTCGGCCTCACCTACAACCCGGAAGCCGTCAAGACGCCGCCGACCTCGTGGGCTGATCTCTGGAAGCCCGAATTCAAGGGCCGGGTCGGCATCACCAACCTCAACTCGACGCTCGGCACCGGCTGGCTGGTCGAGATCGCCAAGATGCGCGGCGGCTCGGAAGCCAATATCGATCCCGCCTTCAAGGCATTGGAGGAACTCAAGCCCAATCTCGCCGCGGTGGCCGCCAACCCTGGCGCGCTTGCGACCCTGTTCCAGCAGGGCCAGATCGACATCTCGCCCGGCAATTTCAATGCTATCCAGATCCTCAAAGCCCGCGGCGTGCCGGTCGAGTTCGTGGCGCCGAAGGAAGGTGCCATCGCCTTCAAGACCACGATCCACATCGTCAAGAACTCGCCAAACCGCGAGCTTGCCTTCAAGCTGATCGAGGCGGCGCTGACGCCCGAGGTCCAGACCACGCTGATGAACCCGCCTTATCTGATCGTGCCGACCAATTCCAAGGTGACGATGGGCGGCGAGATCGCGCGCGTGCTCGCAAAGGACACCGCCGAGCTGAAGAAGAAGTTCGTGTTCCAGGACTGGAAGAAGATCAACGAGCAGCGCTCGGCCTGGATCGAGCGCTTCAACCGCGAGATTAAGATCTAGGACCCTCACCATGGGCACGGCACCGGCATCACGGGACGTCACCTCATATGGAATGGGATTGGCGGCGCCGCTGGCGCTGTTCTTCCTGTTCTTCTTCGTCGCGCCGCTCGTGCAACTGTTCTGGCTCTCGCTGCACAACGACACGGCCGGGCTCCATTGGGGGCTCGGCCAGTACATTCACTTCCTCACCGACCCTTTCAGCCTCAGCGTTCTCGGCTCGACGCTGCTGCTGGGGGCCGAAGTGACGGCCGTCTGTCTCGTGCTCGGCTTTCCCATCGCCTGGCTCTACCAGCGGGTCGGGCCCAGGCTTCAGACCATCATCATCCTGATCGTGCTGCTGCCGCTGTTGACCAGCGTGGTGGTGCGTACCTTCGCGTGGATCGTCATCCTGGGCCGCCAGGGCATCATCAACGCGACACTGCAGTCGCTGGGGATCATCGATACGCCCCTGAAGCTGCTCTACACCCAGTTCGGCGTCGTGATCGCGCTCGCTCAGGTGCAGATGCCGCTGATGATTCTTCCGCTGATCACCGCGCTCGGCCGCATCGATTCCAATCTCGACGATGCCTCCTGCTCGCTCGGCGCCGGAAGCTGGCGCACCTTCTTCCGCGTCGTCCTGCCGCTGTCGCTGCCCGGCGTGATCGCCGGCTGCACCCTGACCTATGCTGCCGCCATCACCGCCTTCATCACCCAATCGCTGGTCGGTGGCGGGCAGATGCTGTTCATGCCGATGTATCTCTACCAGCAGGCCTCGACCTTGCAGAACTGGCCGTTCGCGTCGGCGATCTCGATCATCTTCCTGCTGGCCGTGCTCGCGGTCGTCTCGGTCTTCACCACGCTCGGCCGCCTGTCGCGCGGCTATGGAGGCGCATGATGGCTGGCCGCAAGCGCACGCTCGAGGCATTCAGCTTCGAACTGGTGATGACGTTGGTCGCGATCATCGCGCTGATCCTGATCATCGCGCCGTCGCTCGTCGTCCTGATCGTCTCCTTCACGAGCGGCTTCTCGCTGAGGTTTCCGCCGCCGGGCTATTCGCTGCGCTGGTACGCCGAGCTCTGGGACGCCTGGCAGCTGCACTTCGCGGCGAAGAACAGCCTGATCGTCGCGCTGTGGGCGACGGGCCTGTCCGTCGTGCTCGGTGTCGCCGCCGCGCTTGCGATCTCGCGGTCGCAGGCACTGTCGGCGCGACTGCTCGATTCCCTCTTCATGTCGCCGCTGGTCCTGCCTGCGCTGGCCTTTGGTCTGGCTGCGCTGATGCTGTTTTCGCTGGTCGGCCTGCCGGTGTCCCCGCTGACGCTGGTAATCGGCCACACCGTAGTCTGCGTGCCCTATGTCGTGCGCAACACGGTCGCTGCCCTTGCCCAATTGGAGCCGACCCTGCTGGAGAGCTCCGCGGTGCTCGGCGCGAGCCGCCTTTACACGTTCCGGCGCATCGTGCTGCCGCTGATCCGGCCCGGCATCATTGCCGGCGCCTTCATCGCCTTCATGTCGTCCTTCGACAACGTGCCGGTCTCGCTGTTCCTGCGCGACGCAGCGACCGACATGCTGCCGATCCGGATGTGGCAGGACCTCGAAGGCAAGCTCGACGTCACCATCGCCGCGCTGTCGAGCGTGCTGATCATTGCCACCGTTGTTCTGGTTGCGGTGATGGAGCGCGTCACCGGCCTGTCGCGGCGGCTGACCAACTGATCAGGCCCCGCGAAACAGCGAGTAGCCCCAGCGGGTGAATTTCAGCGGCAGATGAAAATGTTCATCGACGTTCTTGATGCGGAAGCGAAACGGCGCCACGGTCAGGAAACCGTCGCTGTCGCCGAAGAACGCGCCGAGATGAAACAGGACTTCATACTCGCCGGCCGTCACGCCCGCGCCTTGCGCGACGGGATGATCGAGCACGCCGTTGGCGCCGAGCCGCCCGTCGGCGATGCGCAGCGAGTCCGGATCGATCCGCCAGATCTCGGCGCGCAGGCCCTGCGCCGGCCGTCCGCTCGCCACGTCGACCGCGTGAATGGAAATACCACCTGCCACCATGATCCTCCTATGAGTGCAGCTGCATGGTAGACGCAAACGGTGCCGCTCGGCCAGCGCCCGCGCTGCTGCCGGCCCTGGGGGCGATGACCTGGCTCCAGGCCCTGGTGGCGCTCGCGCTGTTCGCGCCGGGCGTGGTCGCGCCGCGCGCCCGTATCGAGGTCTGGCAGCTCTCGATGTTCTCCTGCGCGGTGTTCGCCGTCGGAATCCCCGCCTCGTTCTGGGGCGGCGGTTTCATTGCGCGGCTGGGCTCGCTCCGGATCGCCAGCCTTTGCGCCGCGGCCATCGTCGTCAGCATGGCGCTGGCCTCGCTCGGCACGACGGCTGCGCTGCTCGCTGCGGGCCTCTGTCTCGGCCTTGCATTCGGACCGGAGACGCCGGCTAGCGCGGCGCTGCTGTCGCGGCTCGTGACGGCCGAACGGCGGGCCTTCGTGTTCTCGGTGCGACAGACCGGCAACCAGATTGGCGCCGTCTGCGGCTCGCTGGTGCTGCCTGCCATTGCCGTCTCGCTCGGACCCGCCTGGTGCTACGCAGCCGTCGGAGCCTGCGCGCTGCTCGCGATCCTGCTGTTCGAGCGGCTGCGGCCGGCCTATGCCGGCAAGGCGGCCCCACTTCCAGAGCTCGGTCTCCGTGCACGGCTGGCGCTCGTTACCGCGGACCGGCGCATTGCGATGCTGGCGCTGGCCTCGATGCCGTTCAGCGCGATGCAGGTGTCGCTCAACACGGTCTTCGTCACGCTGGGCACCCGCGAACTCGGCCTCAGCCATATCGAGGCCGGGATGGCGCTCGCCTGCGCGCAAGCCGGTGGCCTGGTGGGTCGGCTCGGCTGGGGCTTTGTCGCGATGCGGCTCGACGCCTCGCGCGCCGTTCTTGTCGTCATCGGCCTCGGCATGGCCTTCTGCGCCGCGCTGCTCGGCCTCGACGGCGGATCGCTCGGACGCACCTGGCAATTCGCGATGGCCGCGCTGTTCGGCCTGACGGCGTCGGGCTGGAACGGCGTTTTCGTTGCCGAGATCGCGCGCCTCGCGCCGCAGGATCGGATCGGCGAGACCACCGGTGCGGTGTTGACCGCATCCTATGCGGGATTGCTGGCTGCCGCGGCGCTGATCTCGATCCTGGACGCCGCGGCCAGCCTCGGCGCGGCTTTCGTCGCCTTGGCCTGCCTTGCGCTGTGCGGCACATTGGCGTTGATCTGGGGAGGCCATGACAAGACTGTTCAATAGTGCGCGCGGGATCGCGGTCGATGTCACGGCCGGACGAACGACCGCGGTCGAGACCGCCAAAGCCGCTCTCGCGCGCGTCGAGGCCGCCAAGGCGCTCAATGCGGTGGTCACGATCGACCCCGAGCGCACGCTGGCCGATGCCGCAGCGGTCGACGCTCGCCTGCGCGCCGGCGAGACCATGCCGCTCGCGGGCGTGCCCATCGTCGTCAAGGACAACATCTGGGTCGCCGGCTGGCGTGTCACGCAGGGCTCGCGCCTGTTTGCCGATTTCGTCGCGCCCGACGATGCGATCGCGATCGAGCGGCTGCGCAGCGCCGGCGCCGTCGTCGTCGGCATCGGGGCGACGTCGGAATTCGCCTGCAAGGGGGTCACCACATCACAGCTCTACGGGCCCACGCGCCACCCGCTCGATCACGCGCTGACACCGGGCGGCTCGTCCGGCGGTCCTGCCGCTGCCGTCGCAGCCGGCCTCGTGCCGCTCGCAATCGGCACCGATGCCGGCGGCTCCAGCCGCAGGCCGCCGGCTCATGTCGGCGTCGCCGGCTTCAAGCCATCCTATGGCGCGATCCCCTACGGACCCGGTTTTGCCGAGCCGTTCTTCGGCCTCTCCGTGATCGCACCGATCGCGTCCGACGTGGCCGATATCGCATTGGCTTTCGAGGCCATGGCCGGCGCCGATCCGCGCGACCCGGACTCCGCCGTCATCCCCGCGCAGGCCGAAGACGTCGCCGGCCTGCGCATCGCATTCTCGCCCCGTCTTGGGCTCGACGTCGCCGTCGACGACATCGTCGCGGATGGCCTCGCCTCAACCGTCGACCGCCTTTCCGCGGCAGGCTTGCGCATTATGCAGCGCGATCCGGTCTGGCCGGCGGGCGCGACCGAAGACGCCATCATGCCGCTCCAGCATGCGGGTCTCGCTGCGCTCTATGGGGACGCGTTCCGCAAGGATCCCTCCATGTTTGATCCTGACGTCGCCAGGCAGATCGAACGCGGCCTGTCCTGGTCGGGTGCAGAGGTTGCTGGAGCTCTGGTCGCAAGCGCCGCGGTCGCCAGGGCGTTCGCCGGTTTCCTCACGGAGGTGGACTTGCTGCTGACCCCAACCGTCCCCTGCGTCGCTTGGTCGCTGACGCAACTTGGGCCGGACATGATCGGCGGCAAGCCCGCGAGCCCACGGGGGCATGCGGTGTTTACGCCCTTCGTCAACCATGCCCGCCTGCCCGCGATCTCGATTCCGTGCGGAACGGATCCGCGCGGCCTTCCGTTCGCCCTGCAAATCATCGCCCGGCGGGGAGAGGACCGCACCCTGCTTGGCGCCGCCCAGCAGATCGAGGCCATGTTGCGGAGATAGCCTCGCCGAGGACATGACCGACAAGGTGGACTCGCTAGCATGGGTTTTGCATAAATTGCGGGCGACATGGACGCCGCATGAACCTCGTCAGCCTCGACATCCGCATGCTCCGGTCGCTGATCTCGGTGGTCGAGACCGGCAGCATCACCGAGACCGCGCGACGGCTGGGCCGCACCCAGCCGGCGATCACGTTGCAATTGCAGCGGCTGGAGGAGCTCACCGGCAAGCAGCTGTTCGAGCACGGCGGCCGCAGGCTCATCTTGACGGACGACGGCACCACGGTCCTCACCTACGCCAAATCCATCCTGAGGTTGCATGACGAGCTGATTTCGCAACTGGCGTCGCAGGAGATCGAGGGCCAGGTCGTGCTCGGCACGCCGGATCTCTATGCCGCGTTCATGCTGCCGCAGATCCTCAGCGTGTTCAAAAAATCCTTTCCGCGCGTGCAGGTCGAGCTCAATTGCGCGCTGTCGACGCCGCTGGTCGGCCTGGTCAAGCGCGGCGACGTCGACATCGCGCTCGTCACCCGCATGAACGATTTCACCGGCGGCCAGGTGGTGCGGCGCGAACAGCTGGTGTGGATGACGGGCGAGCAGTCCACGGCGCATCAGGAGCGACCGATCCCGCTCGCGCTGCTGCCGCCGGGCAACATCTATCGCGACTACGCCATCGATACGCTGGAGCGCGCCAATCTGCGCTGGCGCGTCGCCTGCGTCAGCGAAAGCGTCGGCGGCCTCCAGGCCGCGGCCTTCGCCGGGATGGCGGTGACCGTGCTCGGCCGCAGCGCGCTGGTGCCGGCCATGCGCGAGATCGGACCGAACGAGGGCCTGCCGCCGTTGCCGAAGATCGAGCTGTTGCTTTACAAATCCAGCGGCGCGACCTCGAAGGCGGCGACCGCGCTGCACGACTATCTCGCGCATTATCTGCGCCTCGACGAGGAGCTCAGCGGCCGCGGCGCACCGATCGAGCTGGGCTAGGTTCTACCCAAACCCCTTGCGGGTGATGAGGCGGAGTGATTCAAGGCTTCCCAAAGGGAGGCTTTGATGGCTCGCTTCGAC
>NZ_JAFCKT010000023.1 GCF_018129985.1 Bradyrhizobium sp. SZCCT0148 | reverse complement strand
GCTTCGAGGCGCGCATAGTCGATCGTCTCGCTCGGCCGCAGCAGGAGGTCCTCGACCGCGACGGCCGTGAGCCGCGGCGCATCGCCGCTCTCGAGCGAGGGCATCCGGTTGACGATCACTCCGAGCTTGCGCGCCCGCATCAGGATCGATTCCGGACGCGCTTCCGGCTCGAATGCCGAGGGCGTCATGACGAGGCGGGCGATGGGCTTGTTGCGCTTGGCGAAGTCGGCGACGACGTCCTCGACATCGTCGATGCCGCCGAGCACCGGCACGTTGCGGATGAACTGGCCCAGATCCGAGTTCGACGGCGACAGCACGCCGACCGGCCAGATGCGCTTGATCGCGCCGCTCTCGATGCCGCGCAGGAGCACCTCGGCATCCGCGGCGCGGCCGATCAGCAGTGTCGGCGCGGCCTCTTCGCCTCTGGCGGTACGCCGCACCCGCGTATAGCGGAAGTAGCGGTAGGCCATGCGCAACGCGCTGAGGAAGGAGATCTCGAGGAACCAGTAGAGGACGATCGTCACCTTGCCGAGAAAGAAGGCGCCGCGGACGTTGGGGGCGACGAAGATGTAGTCGAGCACCAGCAGGGCGACCGTCAGCACGGTCGCGACGCGGATGATGTTCAGCGCGTCAGGCAGCGAGATGAAGCGCCATTTCGTCGTGGTCAGGTTGAAGATGAAGAACACGACCACGCTGAAGGCGAGGAAGTAGGGCAGGATCTGGAACAGCAGCGGCAGTCGGTCGAAGAAGCCGTCGCCGCCCTCGAATCGCAGATAGAAGGCGGCAAAAAGCGCCGCTGCGGTCGCCAGCAGGTCGTGGAGCGCAATCAGGAAATTGCGCAAGGTAAGATGCGAAAGACGCGTCATCCGCCGACCGATGAAAACCCAGTTAGATGCAACCTGACCGCGCTGATAGCCCATCTGGACAGGACTTGCCAGCCGCGCGGCCGCTCAGGAACCGGCTTCCCCCATCTTCGCCTGGGGCTGTTGTGCCCGGAGCACCATGCCGCCGGCAACGCCGACCCCGATGACGTACATCCAGCCCTCGTGGAAGTCGAACAGATGGGAGTTGAACAGCGAGGTGAAGATGTTCTGCACAACCACCAGGAGCCCGATCCAGTTGTCGAGTCCCTCGCCGCGAAACAGCAGAAGATGCAGGATCCAGATCGCGTAAAGAACGACGATGCCGACCGCGCCCCATTGCACGGCAACGTTGAGCGTCTGGTTATGCGGGTTGCCGATCACCTCGGCTGAGGCCTGGTAAAGACCGCTGGGCGTCGCGACCCGCTCGAACAATCCGCGCGTCGAGCCGGTGCCGTGCCCTATGATCGGCGCCTGCACGAAGAAGCCGAGCGACTTCCGCCAGAATTCGAGCCGCAGGCCGAGCGAGGTCGGCTCGCCCTTTTCGACATAGCGCGTGTAGTCGTCGGAAAACCGCTCGGCCGTATGACGCAAATACGGCGAGGCCTGCCAGGCGAGAACGGCGACGGCGAGCAAACCGGCGGAGATGAGTGCGATGCTGCGCCCTTTGAGATGTAGCAGCGCGAACACGCCGAACATGATCGGAACGGTGACGAGAGCCGTGCGGGACACCACCACGAAAGTCATGTTGACGAAGAAGCTCAACGCCAGCGCCGTCAGCAGCCCGGCAAACCAGTATCGCCTCTCGCGCAGCAGCGTCACGATCGGATAGGCGAGCGCGACCGCGCAAAGCGCGAATTCCTGGCTCTGATCGATGTAGTTCTTGACGAAGATGCCGCGCTCGGGCGGATCGGTCTTGAGCGCGAGGTTCGGATAGAGGGCGACCAGCCAGGACATGACCGACAACAGGGCGCAGGACACCAGGAAGGCGATGAAGACCCAGCGTCCGCGCGGCGAACGCTCGAAATGATAGAGCAGGACCGGCAGCACGAGGAGCTTGATGGTCGGATTGATCGCGTGCAAGCGCGCGCTCCAGGGCGCGTCGGACCAGAGCGTTCCCACCAGCGCGAGCAGCACCAGTGCAATCGGAGCCATGCAGATCGGACGCTTCAGGGATTGCAGGAAGGCGCGGACGTCGAGAAACGGCAGCATGCAGAGCAGCATCAGGGCATTGAAGATTCCCGCAAGCGAGGTCGACCAGGGCAGCGAGGCCGCGGTCAGGACTGCGAAGACATCGACGGTCTCGCTCCAGGCAGCCGGGCTGCGCAGACGGCGAAGCAACATCTGTCCCGTCGTTTCGCGAGCAAGCGCTGTCACGTGCCGCCCCCACGGGCGCGATGCACCAGCGCCGTCGTGCTGAAGCCCTGGAGGATGTCGACGAGCACGACCGTTCCACCCGCCTGCTCGACGACCTCGTGGCCGACCACCTGCTCGCGGGTGTAATCGCCGCCCTTCACCAGCACGCCGGGCTTGATCCGCGTGATCAGGTCGATCGGCGTATCCTCTTCGAAGATGACGACGAGATCGACGGCCTCCAGCGCGGCAAGCACCTCGGCACGCGCGCGCTCGTCCTGGACCGGCCGCTCGGCGCCCTTGAGCCGCCGCACCGAGGCGTCGCTGTTGAGACCGACGATCAGGCGGTCGCAGGCGGCGCGCGCCGCGGTCAGAACCTTGACGTGGCCGGGATGCAGGATGTCGAAGCAGCCATTGGTGAAGCCGACGCGCAGGCCGAGCCTCCGCCACTCGGCGAGCTGCGCGTCGAGCGTATCAGGCTCGAGCACGATCTTCTCCTCGGCCGCCAGCGTGGCATGCGGCAGGATTTTTCGGCGCAGCTCGGCCGCACTCACACTTGCGGTGCCCTGCTTGCCGACGGCGACGGCGGCAGCGGCATTGGCGATGCGCAGCGCAGCGTCCCAGTCGGCGCCGGCCGCAAGCGAAACCGCAAGCGCAGCGGCGACGGTGTCACCGGCGCCGGAGACGTCGCGCACCTTCACCGGAAACGCCGGAACGTGAACAGCCTCGCCTGCCCGCGGCACCAGCGTCATGCCGTGCTCGCCTTGGGTGACAAGGATTGCCTCGCAATCGGCGAGCCGCATCACGTCCTCGCTGGCATCGACGATGCTCTGGGGCGTGTCGGCGCGGCTGCGAGTCGCCTCCGAAAATTCCTTGCGGTTGGGCGTGAGCAGCGTGGCGCCGCGATAGATCGCCCAGTTCAGGCTCTTGGGATCCACGATCACGGGCTTGCCAAGCTTACGCGCGGCGTCGATCGTATGGCGGATGACGCGCGCCGTCAGAACGCCCTTGGCGTAGTCCGAGAGCAGCACAATGTCGGCGCGCGCGATCTGCGGCAGGATCGCATCGATCAGCTTGGTCTCGATGTCATCGGAGGCAGGCGCCGCCTGCTCCCAATCCGCGCGCAGCATATGCGTGGAAAAATGTTCGGAGACGAAGCGGACTTTTCGCGTGGTCGGCCGCGCGGGGTCGCGTACCAGCACGTTTTCGATCGCATCAAGCTCATCCATCGCCGCCTTGAGCCGTGCACCGGCATCGTCCTCGCCGACGAGGCCGACGAAGATACAGCGTGCGCCCAGCGAGGCGACGTTGCGCGCGACATTGCCGGCGCCGCCGATATGGATCTCGCTGCGCTGGGCTGTGATGACGGGCGTCGGCGCTTCCGGCGAGATCCGCGACACCTCGCCGTAGACGAACTCGTCCAGCATGATGTCGCCGATGCACAGCACCGTACGGCCTGAGATGGCCTTCGCGAGGGCGTCGAAATCAAGAATGGGCGTCGGCATGGTGAATTGGCCTCAGCGGAAGCGGTCGGGCCGGTCGAGGTAATCACCGACATAGGCCTTCACCGCATCCTCAAGCGTCGTGAAGCCGCCGTTATAGCCGGCGCGGTGGATGCGATCGACCTCGCTCTGGGTGAAGTACTGGTAGGCCCCACGGATCTGCTCGGGCATGTCGATATATTCGATGTTGGGCCTGGTGCCGAGCGCCGCATAGGCCGCCAACATCAGATCCCTGAAGCTGCGCGCCTTGCCGGTTCCGACGTTGAAGAGACCGGACACCGATGGTGTCGCGAGCAGCCACATCACGACGCGCACGACGTCGTCGACATAGATGAAGTCGCGGCGCTGGTCGCCGTCGGCGATGCCTTCGCGATGAGACTTGAACAATTGCACGACGCGGCCTGCCTTGACGTCGTCGAAGCGCCGCGCCAACACGCTCATCATCGAGCCCTTGTGATATTCGTTGGGGCCGAACACGTTGAAGAATTTCAGGCCAGCCCATTGCGGCGGGAGCTTTTCGCCGCGCGCGGCACGTTCGGCGACCGCGAGATCGAACATGTGCTTGCTCCAGCCGTAGAGATTCATCGGCCGCAGCTTCTTCAGCGCCGGCAGAGAGCCGTCGTCGTCGAAACCCGCCTCGCCGTCGCCATAGGTCGCCGCCGAGGAGGCGTAGATGAAGGGCACGGCGCCTGTCGTGCACCAATCGAGAAGGCGCATCGACAGGCGGAAGTTGGTCTCGAACACGAGATCGCCGTCGGTCGCGGTGGTCGCGGAAATCGCCCCGAGATGGATCACGGCGTCCAGCGTGCGGCCCTTCAGCCAGTCCATCAGCTCTTCCGGCGGGACGATATCCACAAGCTGGCGCTTGGCGAGGTTCCGCCACTTGCCCTCGTTGCCGAGGAAATCGCAGACCACGACGTCACTGCGGCCGGCATCATTGAGCGCGGCCACGACATTCGACCCGATAAAACCGGCCCCGCCGGTCACCAGCAACATTCAGAAATCCCTGCCCGATCTTTGCGGCCCGGTCCTGCCGTAGCGCATGAGCCGCCAAAGTGTAAGCGGTTTTGGATTGAACGGCCTGCCGGCTTTACCTGCCGGCCCGGAGCGGCTACCGAACCGCCATAATCGGATCGCCTCGGCCCTATCAACAATGAATAACGATTCACAACTTAGTGGAGAAGCAGATCGGGATGACACACGCCCGATCCTGATCATTCCCTACATGTGGATTGGTGATTTCGTGCGAAATCACACCGTGGTCCGCGTCCTGAAGGAGCGCTGGCCTAACCGGCCAGTCGATCTCCTCACCACATCCCTTTGCGCCCCGCTGGTCGATTACATGCCGGGCGTGCGCGAGGGGATCGTCTGGGACCTGCCGCGCGGCCGGCTCGCCGTGGGGCGCCAATTGGCCTTGGCAAAGCTCCTGCGCGAGCGGAACTATGGCACCGCCCTGGTGCTGCCCCGAACATGGAAGGCGGCCATCGCGCCGGCGCTGGCCGGTATTCCTGAACGGGTCGGCTTTGTCGGCGAGTTCAGGTTCGGACTGCTCAACCGCTGGCGCTGGGGCGAGAAGAAGCTGCCCCGCTTCATCGACAAGAATGCCGCCCTCGCTCAGCCCGATGGCGCGCCCCTGCCTCCGGAATGGCCGGTGCCCCAATTGCGGGTCCCTGCCGAAGACATCGCTCGCTGGCGGCAGGCCAACGGCCTCGGCAGAGGGGCAGCTGTGGCGCTGGCGCCTGGCTCGGTCGGCGTGTCAAAGCGCTGGACCTACTATCCGGAGGCCGCCCGGCTGCTGGTCGAGCGCGGCCTCGAGGTCTGGGTGGTCGGCGGCCCCGCGGAAAAGGGACTGGCCCAGGAGATCGTCGCAGCGGGCGGCGTCGGGACCGCTGGCGGCCCGGGGACCGCTGGCGGCCCTGGCGTGCGCGACCTCACCGGCAACGATTTGCGCAACGGCGTGCTGGCGATGGCCGCGGCCGGTGTCGCCATCTCCAACGACTCAGGCCTGATGCACATCGCGGCTGCGCTGGGAACGCCCACCATGGGCATCTTCGGCCCGACCAGCCCCTATCTCTGGGCCCCGCTCAATGGCCTCGCCGCCACCGTTGTGCAGGACAAGGAAAAGCTGTCCTGCCAACCCTGCCAGAGCACGATCTGCAAGATGAACGATCACCGTTGCATGCGGAATATCGCAGCGAGCGAGGTGGCGGCGATCGCGGATCGGGTGTTGGGGGAGACCGGGTCTCGTTGACGAGCCGAGACATCGAGCGCGGACAGTCCTGCCCCAAAAGCTCGCCGGAAGCCACCCGTCGGCACGGGTGGCCTCCGGTCTATCGTCAGTGATGAGCCTTGCCGCGCGCCGGAGGCAGAAGCACGGTGTCGATGACATGGATCACGCCGTTCGACGCCTCGATGTCCGGCTGGATGACATGCGCGTCGTTGACCGTCACGCCCAAGCCGCCGTCGACGCTCACCGGCTGCCCCTGGACGGTCGCGACCTTGAGCGACTTGCCCGCCACATCGGCCGCCTTCACGCGGCCCGCAATGACGTGATATTTGAGCACAGCCCGAAGCTTGGCCTTGTTCTTGAGCAGCGACTCGACGGTTCCCGGCGGCAGCTTGGCGAAGGCCGCATCGTTCGGCGCGAACACCGTGAACGGGCCTTTGCCCTTCAGGGTGGGTACGAGGCCCGCTGCCTTGACGGCGGTGACGAGTGTCGTGAACTGCCCAGCGGAGACCGCGGTGTCCACAATGTCGGCGGCGCGTGCCGTCGCGGGGCCGAGCAGACCAGCGACCAAGGCGGCTCCGGCCACGAACGAACGAATTGCGGGCGTCATCATTTTCTCCGAATTGCCGTGATGTTGTTTCAACCGATATGACGGATGCGCTCGAGATTTCGCATCCACCGTGCGATCCGATGCGATCGACGTTGACGGAACGGAGCCTCGCGACCGCTGGATCACCTGCCTGTTCGAAAATCCTGCGGCAGTGCCGCGCTCAATCCTCGACCATGGCCATGAATTCCTGACGCGAAATCGGATTGTCGCGAAAACAGCCGAGCATGCAGCTCGTCACCATGTCCGAGCCGATTTTCTGCACCCCGCGGCTCGTCATGCAGTGGTGATTGGCCTTGAGAATGACGCCCACGCCTTTCGGCTTGAGGGCCTTCTGAACGGCAAATGCAATTTCGGACGTCATGCGCTCCTGGATCTGGAATCGCTTGGCGTAGGCCTGCACCACGCGCGCGAGTTTGGAGATGCCGACGACGCGACCATCCGGGACGTAGGCGACCCAGGCGCGACCGATGATCGGCGCGATATGATGCTCGCAATGGCTTTCGAACGAGATGCCGCGCAGGATCACCATTTCCTCGTAGCTGCCGGTCTCGTCGAACGTCTTGTCCAGGATCTGAATCGGATCCTGCTCGTAGCCCGCGAAATATTCCTCGAAAGCACGCGCTGCCCGCGCCGGGGTTTCCCGCAATCCCGGCCGGTCCGGATCGTCACCCGCCCATCGGATGATGGTCCGAAATGCGGCTTCGGCTTCCTCACGACTCGGCCGCTGCAGCCGATCGGGAACAATTCTGTAATCCACAGTCACGCCATTCGACCTTTCGCGTTGTCCGCCGCCACGAAGTAACCGCTTCCACGACGAACGACACCGGATAACGAGCGGCGCGCGCTCTTGGATCACCACGCGCCCCGCTGGACGTTCAGCTCAGGGTCTTGATCACGAACTCTTGCGACGTTGCACCGGCCAGGGGAGATGGTCGCGCTCCAGGATCGCGATCTCGGTATCCTTCAGGTCCGGCATCGGCTTTTCGTCCACGACGGTGCGGCCGGAGCGATCTGATCGAGAAGTGCTGCAAGAGCGGCACTGTTATTTCGCGAGGTATGCGCCGTACGAATTTGCAGAAGAATGTTGCAGCATAGACGAGCAAAATCGCCAGCACGAGGAGCACCGCGGACTCGTACTTCGCGTTCGGGCAAACGAGACACGCGCGGCGCGGTGTCTCATTCCGCTGTCGGCTTGCCGCGCCGCCGATAGATCTGGAGATAGTTGGTGTTGCAAGAGCGGGTCGTGTGCCAGCGCATGGAGATCGGAGCGAGTTCCAGACCGCAAGTCTCGACGACGGAGAACCCGAGTGGAGCCAAGGTGCCTGCGATCTCATCCGGCCGCATGAAGCGCCGCCAGTCGTGGGTGCCACGGGGCAGCCAGCCCAGAACATATTCCGCGCCGATGATCGCCTTCACGAACGACACCAGCGTCCGGTTCAACGTGCCGATCACCAGCAGCCCGTCAGGCGCAACCAGGCTGCCGGTCGCGGCCAAGAAGCGATCGGTGTCGGCAACGTGCTCGACGACCTCGAGCGACAGCACGATGTCGAACTGCCGCCGTTCGGCGACCAGTTCCTCGGGAACGGCCTGCCGGTAGCCGACAGGCAATCCGGCTTGGTCCGCATGGATCGTCGCCACGCGGACGTTGCGCTCGGCGGCGTCGATGCCGAGCGCAAGCGCGCCGAGGCGCGCCATCGGCTCGGTCACCACACCCGCGCCGCAACCAACGTCGAGCAGGGTCAAGCCGTCGAGGGGCCGCTCCCGCCTGGGGTCACGCACCATCAACGCGGGGAGCCGGTTGCTGAGGTGCGCGACGCGCGCCGCATTGAAGCTGTGAACCAGCTTCATGCGGCCGTCGGGATTCCACCAATCCTCGGCGAGAGCCTCGAACCGCGCGATCTCGTCGGGATCCACGCTCGGCGCGAGGCCGGTCTTCACGTCCTTGCGCAGCATGGTCAGCCTTCCTGGCGCGCAGCCCGTCGCCCGTCCCCGCGGCACCGTTCGGAACAGAATTTGACGCCTGGCCAGTCCCGTGCCCATTTTCGCCGCCAAGCGAACGACCGCTTGCAAACGGCGCATATTTTGGTCGGAAGGTCCGATTTGCGTCGCATCTTCGGCATGGGAGATTTGCCCAGAGAGAAAAAGACCCGTTTGCGCGGCCGGTGTTCGCATCCAGCGTAGGTGCCCGCACGGAGCGAGACTTTCCCTCCCTGAACGATTCTGCTCGGCTTTTGGATCAGGACGCCTGACCCTCGCCGCGCCGCTTGTGATCCGAATCCGGCTTGCGATCGTTTCCTCAACCGTGGCGACGCTCTCGTACGGGGAGATCAGATCAGCTGGCGCGCCCAAGGAGATGATCCGAGGCAGATGATCAAGACGATTGCGACTTGGATCGGCAGCTATGCGGATCACCCGGACCCTCGTTCGGCGCTGGCGGGCAAGATCGCGCTCGTTGTGGCATCCAACCAGCCTTTCTATCCGCTCTATCTGCATTGGATCGTGGGCACAACCGCCTGGCCGGCCTGGTTCAGCCTGCTCTCGACGCCTTTCTTCCTCGCCGTCCCGGCCCTGGCGAAAAGGCATTCGCTTGCGGGCCGCGCGCTGCTTCCACTGGCCGGCGTCGGCAACACCGTCTTATGCGTCAAGCTGTTCGGCGCATCGTCGGGCGTCGAGCTGTTCCTGCTTCCCTGTGCACTGCTGGGCACGATTTTGTTTCGGCCGGACGAGCGCCTGAAAACAGCAATCGTCGCCACGCTTCCATTCATCGCCTATCTCTTCGTGGATGCCCACCTCGGCCAACCCCTGATGATGACGTCGGACTATGCGAGGCTGGTCGCCTTGAACGGCATGAGCGTGGCAGCCTTGATCGCGCTGATCGGCCTGCTCTGCTCGACGCTGCTGGCAGCGCGGGAGGCGTGAGACCGTGACAACTGGTATCCCCGGCGCGAGGCAGCATGTCGACATCTCTGACTGACGGTCATAATGGCGGGCCGCGGCGCGCACCGGTTCCAACCGCTGCAGCGTGGCTCGGCGGATTGGGCCTGGTGCCGTTCGTCGGGCTCTCGATCGCCTCCCAGACAATCGAGGGTGACTTGAAGGCGGCCGCGGTGCATGGACTGCTGGCCTACGGCGCTGTCATCCTGTCTTTCCTCGGCGGCATCCATTGGGGCGCCGCGATGACCCGGTCGATCTCGCGGACGGATCACGGCATCGATGCCGGCCGGCTCGGCATCAGTGTCGTTCCCTCGCTCGTCGGCTGGGCGTCGCTGCTGGTCGATGTCCGATATGGTCTCGCACTCTTGGCAGCCGGCTTCGCTGCGAATCTGCTGCTGGACATTTGGTCTGCGCGTCAAGGTTGGGTCCCGCCGTGGTATCGCAGGCTTCGCCTGCCGCTGACGATGGTCGTCGTCGCTGCCCTCATCGTGGCGGAGTTCGGCCAGTGAAATATTTAGTTTTGCCGGAGCTGATGATGTTGCGATGATGAAAGCTGAGAGCTGTTTTGCCCGACAGGTCAATCAGCTTTCGCATACCCGGAAGAACATCTTACTCAGAAGATCATCGTCGCCGACCCGCAAGTCATTGATTCCATATGGCCGGCTACTGTGCATGGGGTTGTTTTCGCAGTTTTTAGTTATCGGCGCCTGAAATCGCTGCTCCGAGCAACGGCCGGTAGACCTCGCCGATCCGCGCCGCTTCGGCATCGAGGCTGAACTTCGCGAGCACCCGCGCCCGCCCCCGTTCGCCCATCGCCGTCGCCGCGGCCACGTCCCGCATCAGTGGCTCGACCGCAGCAGCGAGCGCCTCGGCATCGCCGGTCGGGATCAGCACGCCGCTCACGCCATCCTCGACCACAAGCTCGGCAGCGCCGGCGCGCGCGGCGACGAGCGCGCTCCCGGCGGCCATCGCCTCGATCAGCGTCAGGCCAAAACCTTCGTTGCGCGAGGTGAAGGCGTAGATCGTCAGCCGCTGATACCAGCGCTGCACCGCTTCGATCGGCAGCTCGCCGGTGATGACAATGCGCGATTGCAGGCCGGCTGCTTCGATGCGCTTCTTCAGGTCATTGGCAAAGGATGTCTGCTCGGCCGTGACCTGACCGACGATCACGGCCGTAAAATCCGGATAGCGCGGCAGCAGCCGGCACATCGCGTCGACGAACACATCGGTGCCCTTCTGTGCACGCACGCGGCCGAAGCAGCCGATGGCGTAGCGGCCCGGCAGCGCGGCTTCCCTAAACGCTGCCGCGCGATCGATCGGCGGCACGTAGACGTCGGTGTCGACGCCATGCGGGATCACCGTCGCCCGCACTTTCAGGAACGAGGCCGAAAGATCTGATGTCGCGATGATCGCGTCCATGCGCCGGATCAGCCAGCGCGTGATCCAGCTATGGTGCCGCTGCGCCGCCGAGGTGAACACGAGCTTCAGCGGCCAGCCGAGCGCACGCAACGCAACGCCCGCGATCATCTCGTTGTTGCGCCGTGCGTGCCAGATCAATGGCGCCTTGCGGCGCCACAGCTTCAGAAAATCGGCAACGCTCAGGCGCGCGATTCCGGCCGGCGCGTGCGAGCCGAACCAAGCGGCGCGGTACAGCTTGGCCAGCCGCGGCGCCACCATCCGGTTGGTCGCGGTGACCCCGGAATAGCGCCTGTGCAGATTTGGCACGATCACTTCGAGATCGCCGGGGGGATTGGCCACGTCACGCTCCGTTTCGGAAGCCCCCTATACGCAACATTAAGCATAGTGACCAGTTCAGCCCCGCCGAAACCCCCTCTTCACCGCGCAAACGTTAACGTGGCGCGTTGATCGAAGACGGGTGAGATCATGACTGTACTAGTCACCGGCGGCGCCGGCTATATCGGAAGTCATACGGTCCTCGCGCTGGCGGAAGCCGGCGAGGACGTCGTCGTGATCGACGATCTCTCCACCGGCTTCTCCGCTTATCTGCCCGAGGGCGTGCCGCTGTTCATTGGCGATGCAGGCGACGAGAACCTGCTCGAAGGCGTCATCGCGCAGCACAACATCGAGAGCATCATCCATTTCGCCGGCTCCGTCGTCGTGCCGGATTCGATGCGCGATCCGCTCGGCTATTACCGCAACAACTTCACGACCGCGCGCAATCTGCTCAACGTCGCGGTCAAGCGAGGCATCAACCGCTTCATCTTCTCCTCGACCGCCGCCGTCTACGGCAATCCGGACCAGGTGCCGGTCCCCGAACACGCGCCGACGCGGCCGTTGTCGCCCTACGGCTCGTCGAAGCTGATGACCGAGATCATGCTGCACGACGTCGCCGCCGCCTACGGCATGCAGTACGTCACCCTGCGCTATTTCAACGTCGCCGGCGCGGACCCGCAGGCCCGCATCGGCCTTGCCACCGCCGGCGCCACCCATCTGCTCAAGATCGCGGTGGAAGCCGCAACCGGCCAGCGCGCCAAGATCGACGTGTTCGGCACCGACTATCCGACCCCCGACGGCAGCTGCATCCGCGACTTCATCCACGTCACAGACCTCTCGCAGGCGCATCGTTCGGCGCTGGCGTACCTGCGCAACGGCGGCGCCTCGACAACGCTCAATTGCGGCTACGGCCGCGGCTATTCGGTGCTGGAGACCATCGACGCCGTGCGCCGGGTGTCAGGCCGCAGCTTCGCCGTGCAATACGCCCCGCGCCGGCCCGGCGACATCATGACCATGGTCGCCGACACCAGCCGCATCCGCGGCCTGCTCGACTGGAAGCCGCAATACGACGACCTCGAGACCATCGCCGCGCACGCCTTGGCGTGGGAGGACAAGCTGTTCCACGAGCGCCATGGCGAGCTCCGCCACGCCGCATCGGCCTAGAATCATCCCCAGCGCAAGCCCTTAATTGGGCTTGAAAAACCCCGCTTGAGCGGGCACAGAGGCCGTTCGATCCCTGACGCGCGGGCAGGCTTTGTCCTGCGCCGTCAATGGACACCGGATGGCCCAGTTTCCAAAGAAAATCACCGACGATCCCTATGCGGCAATGGTCCTGGTTCGCCGCCTGGTCACGGAACAGGGGGTCGTCTATTGGCGGCGCTACCTCGTCGCCTTCGCATTGATGGCGCTCGCCGCCGGATCGACCGCGGGCGCGACCTATGTGCTCGGCCAGGTCATCAACCAGGCGTATGTCGACAAGAACATTCCGGGCATCGCGATGTTCTCGGGCATCACGGTGATCCTGCTCTTCATCAAGGGCGTGGCGACCTACGGCCACATGGTGATCCTGACCAAGATCAGTAACGCCATCCTCGCCACCAACCAGCGGCAACTGTTCGCCAAGCTGATGCGCGAAAGCGTCGGCTTCTTTTCCGAACGGCATTCGTCCGAATTCCTGGCGCGGCTGACGGCCGGGGCAAAATCGATCACCGACGTCCTCAATATGTTGGTCAACGCGGTCGGCCGCGACCTCATGATGCTTCTCGCCATGATCGGCGTGATGGTGTGGCAGGACCCGGTGATGTCGTTCATCGGCCTCGTTGTGGTACCGCCGGCGATGCTGGTGCTGCGTAAGCTGGTCAAGCGCATCAAGGGTCTCGCCTTCAACCAGTTCACCGGCACCGCCGACATCATGGAGACGATGCAGGAATCGCTGCAGGGCATCCGCACCGTCAAGGCGTTCACGCTCGAAGACACCATGCAGAAGCGCATCGACGAGAACATCGCGATCGTCGAGCGCAACGCCAACAAGATGGCGCGCGTCGCCAACCGTTCCAACCCGCTGATGGAGATGCTCGGTGGCTTCGCGGTCGCCGGCTGCCTGCTTTACGGCGGCTACAGCGTGGTCGCGCTCAACGCCACGCCCGGTGCGTTTTTCTCCTTCATGACCGCCTTCCTGATGGCGACCGAGCCGGCCAAGCGGCTGGCGCGGCTCAACATCGATCTCAACAGCCAGCTCGTCGGCGCCCGCATGCTGCTCGAAGTCGTCGACAGCCCGGCGAGCGAGCACTCCGACGACGACAAGCCGGCGCTGAAGCTCTCCGAGGCCCGGATCGAGTTGCGCGATGTCAGCTTCTCCTATCGCGCCAACGAGACCGTGCTCAACCGCATGAGCTTCGTGGCGGAGCCCGGCAAGGTCACTGCGCTGGTCGGCCCTTCCGGCGGCGGCAAGTCGACGGTGCTGGCGCTGCTATTGCGCTTCTACGAGGTGACTCAGGGCGACATCGTGATCGACGGCCAGTCGATCGGCGCGATCTCGCGCAAATCGCTGCGGGCGCAGACCGCCTATGTCGGGCAGGACGTCTATCTGTTCCGCGACACCATCCGGAGCAACATCGCGTTCGGGAAGCCGGGCGCGACCGAGAACGAAATCGTCGACGCCGCCAAGGCAGCCTGCGCGCATGATTTCATCATGAGTTTCCCGCTCGGCTACGACACGCCGGTCGGCGAGCACGGCACGCAGCTTTCAGGCGGCCAGCGCCAGCGCATCGCCGTGGCGCGCGCGCTGCTCAAGAACGCGCCGATCATCCTGCTTGATGAGGCCACCGCCGCACTCGATTCCGAATCCGAGCGGCAGGTGCAGGAGGCGATCGAGCATCTCTGCCAGAACCGCACCACCATCGTAATCGCGCATCGCCTGCACACCATCATGCATGCCGACGCCATCCTTGTGATCGAAGGCGGCGAAATCGTCGAGCAGGGCCGGCATGACGAGCTGCTCCGTCGCGGCGGGCGCTATGCGTCGTTCTTCCGCCTGCAACATCACGATGCCGGCGCTCTGGCGCCGATCAGCGCAACCGCATAGAGTTCCCCGTCAACCTCAAGAGCCGCGAGACCCGCATGAACGCCGCCTCCTACGTCATCCCGCTTCCGCCCCAGGCTTCGCTTCCCGTCGTCGGCGAAAGCGGCCTCTATCCGGTGCGCCGCATCTGGTGCGTCGGCCGCAACTATCTCGAGCACATCCGCGAGATGGGCAATGACGAGCGCGCCCCGCCGTTCTTCTTCGCCAAGCACGCCGATATGCTGGTGCCGGATGGCGCCACCATTCCCTATCCGCCACTGACCAAGGATTTGCATCACGAGGTCGAATTGATCGTCGCGATGAAGAGCGGCGGCCTCAACATCCCCGCCGACAAGGCGCTGGATCACGTCTACGGCTACGCCGTTGGCATCGACCTCACCCGCCGCGACCTCCAGATCGCCTCGCGCAAGAAGGAGCGTCCCTGGGAGATCGGCAAGTCGTTCGACGGCTCCGCTCCGTGCTCCGCGATTCAGCCGGCCTCCAAGATCGGCCATCCCGCCAAGGGCAAGATCTGGCTGACGGTCAACGGCAAGGAAGCCCAGAAGGGCGACCTCACCGAGCTGATCTGGAACGTGCCCGAGATCATCTGGCAGCTCTCGCAGCAGGTGAAGCTCGCCGCCGGCGACATCATCATGACGGGCACGCCCGCCGGCGTCTCACAGCTCCAGCCCGGCGACAAACTCGAATGCGGCGTCGACGGCGTCGGTACGCTGAAGGTCAGCATCGGCCAGCCGGAATAGGCTGAGCGACCTTTCAAAGCGAAAGGCCCCGGACAGGTCCGGGGCCTTTTCTATTCCGATCGCATCTACCAGGCCTTCACCGGCCGATTCGCATGGCTCGCCTGCGGCACACCGCGATTGAGCGACATGTGCGAGTGCACGCAGAGCCATCTGTCACCATCTCTTGAAAACACCATCGTGGCCCGGCCGGGGCGCGCGAACGTGCTGCCATCGGGGTGATACCCCGTGCTGGTCCACGGCGCGATCACGGTTGCCATCGTGCCGTCAGAGGACGCCAGGATCGAGGTCTGCTCCAGCACGAACCGGAAATCGGTGGTCTTCGGCCAGACGTTGTCCCACTGCGTCGAGACCCATTGATCGAGACCAGGGATGACGTCGTTGTGGGTGCCGAAGGCGAGCACGTCCGGATGGAAGAGCGGCCGCGCCGAGGCGTAATCGACCTCGCGAACATAGCCTGCGAAGGTCTCCAGCCATCGGCGGAAGAAGTCGATGATTTCGCTCTTCGCGATTGGCAAGGACATCACCTGCTCCACATCCTGCATCTCCATCACGGCAATCTTTGTTGCCACGAGCCGGCGCATCCAGCAAGATTTGGCGTTCGGGATTGATGATCGCAATAAGGTATGATCAGGACCGCGTCCGATGGAGCCAGATTCATGAACCGCATGCTTTTGCTCGCAGTTATTCTCCTGCTCACCGGCAACGCAGCCGGTGCACAGTCCAGTCAACCCTATGCCGGCCTCGAAGGGCGCCCCATCAAGACGCTGTCGCAGCAGCAGGTCGACGACCTTCGCGCCGGGCGCGGGATGGGGTTGGCGCTTGCTGCAGAGCTCAATGGATATCCGGGTCCCAGCCACGTGCTCGAACTCGGTGATCGTCTCGACTTGACCGCCGATCAACGCGCCGAGGTCCGGCGGTTGTTCGAAGCCATGAAACAGGAAGCCATTCCGCTGGGCAAAAAGCTCGTCGATCAGGAGAGAGCACTTGAGGACCTATTCTCCTCCCGAGCGGTCACGTCGGAATCGCTCAAGGCCAGCATCGCGGCCATCGCCGAAACGCAGGGGAAGCTCCGTGAGAGCCACCTCAAGTACCATCTGGCGACAGCGGCATTGCTGGCCCCGGGCCAAATGCAGCGATACGCGGAGCTGCGAGGTTATCAAAACCAGAGCCCCGACACCCGCGCAGGCCACAAACATCATCACTAGGCGGGGCCGGCCGCCTGGTCCGGCGCGTTCAGATTCAACTCAACGCCGAATAGACGATGAGGCCGAGGATCAGCGCGGTCAGCGAATACTTCAGCGTGTAGTAGACGTTGCGGTTCCACTCCTTGACCTTGCGGCTGCCGAGATGGATCTCGTAGAGCTTCCCGAACACCTTGTTGAGCACGCCCACGTGCTCGCCATCGACGTTCTGGGTTGCCGATGCCTTGACGATGTGATGGCTGACCCAGCGGTTAATCGCGGTCATGAAGCCGTACTTCATCGGGCGCTCGACGTCGCAGAACAGGATGATGCGGTTGACGTCGGTCGCGTTCTCGGCGCTGTGGATGAAGGTCTCGTCGAACATGAAGGCCTCGCCGTCGCGCCAGACGCATTCGACGCCGTCGACCAGGATGCGGCACTTGTTCGAGTTCGGCGTAACGAGGCCGAGGTGATAGCGCAGCGAGCCGGCAAAGGGATCGCGGTGCGCGCCGAGCCTGCCGCCCGGCGGCAGCATCGCAAACATCGCGCCATGCACGCTCGGGATCGACTTCAGCAGCTCCACCGTCTTCGGGCACAGCGTGTTCGCCGACGGCAGAAAGTCGTCGTACCATTTCAGGTAAAACCGCTTCCAGCCGCTCTTGAAAAACGAATAGAAGCCCCAGTCGTTGTTCTTCGCGGCCGCGCGGATGAAGCCCTCGTCGAACAGACGCACGGCCTCGTCGCGGATCATCTCCCAATTCTCGCTGAGGGGTTTCAGCTCGGGAAATTGCTCGACCGGGATCACCGGCTTGTTCGGCACCGCCGAGCCCGCATACATCAGGACATTGTAGGGCGCGAGATAGGTCGAGTGATCGCCGAGCTGGCGCGCAAAGCGCAGTCGCTGTTTGCCGCGGAAGTGAACGTAAATCGTCGAGGCCGCCAGCACATAAAGGATGACAAGTTGCGGCGCAAAAAGCTGTTTCAACATTTCCCCAGTTCCCGACTGACCCAGCCGGGAACGTGATCTACCTCGGCCCGGACCGAGCGGCAAGATATTCACCGCTGGGTTGCAATCACGCTGAGGAGATCGGAAGTACGGAATCCGGGTTTATACTGGTCGAAACGAGCTCAATCACGCCCGGGACAGCGCCTGGAGACCCTTGAATGTCAGGCGCTTGGGATCCTTGACGCCGGCAAGATAGAGCCGGCGGATGAAGGCGATGACGGCGTCGCGGTCACAATCGGTCAACGCGACGACGGCGTCGACCGCGATCTTCTGGGCTTCCATTGGGCTCACCTCGGCCTTGCGAGTAACCCGGCCAAAACAGGCTAGGACTCACCGGTTAATCCGGCGTTAACCGTTCGGGCAGCATGGCTGATTCAGCCCGGTGCCCGTATACGCAAAACAACGCATTGCCGAGAGTGCAGCGGCTCATCGCGCAGCCATGCTCTTCTTGAGCTGGGCAAATTGCTTCTTCAGCCGCGGCGCTGCGAAGTCGGCGAAGGCACGCACCTTGGGCACCGAGAGCCTGCCCTGTGGGCAGATCAAATGCGCGGGCATCTCCGGATCCTCGTCGCCGGCCAGCACGATCTCGAGCTCGCCGCGCGCGACCTCCTCCGCCACCTGGTAGGAATACATCCGCGCTACCCCGCGCCCGGCGACGGCGGAGGCCACCGCCGCATAGGTGCTGTTGACGACGAGGCGCGGACTAAACTGCACCGTCCGGGCCGCCGAGGAGCCCGGCTGCGGCATGAAGGTCCAGGAATTCGGAAGATGCGCCATCGCCACGATCTGATGTTTGGCAAGATCGCCGGGCTCGGTGATGCGCGGGTGCTGCTTGAGATAGCGCGGCGCCGCCACGACCACGCGGCTGATCTCGCCGACCCGTATCGCCACCATCGCCGAATCCGCGAGAGGCCCGATGCGGAGCGCGACATCGACGCCTTCCTCGATCAGGTTGACCGCACGGTCGAACAGCAGAAGCTTTGCCGACACGGCCGGATAGGCATCGAGAAACGCATCGAGGATCGGCCGCAGCACCATCTCGCCGGACACAACAGGAGCGGTGATCGTCAGCAGGCCGCGCGGCGCTGTGCGCGGTCCGGCGGCAATGTCGTCGGCCTCTTCCAGTTCCGCGAGTACGCGGCGGCAGATTGCGAGATAGCGCTCGCCCTCCTCGCTCAGCTTGATCGACCGCGTCGTCCGGTGCAGCAGCTCGGCGCCGACCCGCTCTTCCAGGAAAGCGATGGCGCGGCTGACCGCTGCCGGTGAGCGGCCAAGCTTGCGCCCTGCGGCCGCGAGGCTTCCCTGGTCCACCGCGAGGACGAACACATTCATCGCATCCAGACGATCCATGCCTTCCCGTCGCCCCTTCAAATTCCGGGGACAAGCTAGGCGTTCATCTCCGCCACGACAACCGGTGCCAAGGCCAGATCCGGCATTCGTTCGCGCCACGTAACAGTGTCTGCCGGACAACGTGTATTCGCAGGCGGGCCACTGGAGCGTACCTCACACGCCAGGCCAGCCGTTGCTGGCTCAGGTTTTCAAGCCAACAACAGGAGCCCGTCATGGGTATCGAACAGAAGGTCGCCATCATCACCGGGGCATCGCAGGGCATCGGCGCCGCCCTGGTCAAGGGCTTTCGTGATCGCAACTACCGCGTCGTGGCAACGGCCCGCTCGATCAAGCCGTCGGGCGACGACGATGTTCTCGCCGTTCCCGGCGACATCTCGGATAGAGCCACCGCTGAACGCGTGGTCTCGCAAGCCGTCGGCCGCTTCGGCCGGGTCGACACGCTGGTGAACAATGCCGGCATCTTCGTCGCAAAGCCGTTCACGCAGTACACGGCCGAAGACTACGCGGCGGTGATGGGGACCAATGTCGCGGGCTTCTTCAACGTCACGCAGCTCGCCATCGCCGAGATGGAGAAGCAAGGTTCTGGCCACGTCGTCCAGATCACCACAACCCTGGTCGATCAGGCGAACTCGAACGTACCCTCGGTGCTGGCCTCGCTGAGCAAGGGCGGACTGAGCGCCGCGACCAAGTCGCTCGCGATCGAATATGCCAAGCGCGGCATCCGCGTCAACGCGGTATCTCCCGGCATCATCAAGTCGCCGATGCATCCGCTAGAAACGCATGCCCAGCTCAGCGCGCTGCATCCGGTCGGCCATATGGGCGAGATGTCCGACATCGTCGACGCCGTGCTCTATCTCGAGGGCGCCCCCTTCGTCACCGGCGAAATCCTGCATGTCGACGGCGGCCAGAGCGCCGGCCATTGAGCCGAGGACAAACACGATGCCCATCGTCACCATTCAAGTGACCCGCGAGGGAACGACGCCGGGAGCGGCGTCGATCACCGCGGAGGAAAAGGCCGCCCTGATCAAGGGATCGAGCCAGCTGCTGCTCGACGTGCTCGGCAAGCCGCTGGATTCCACCTTCGTCGTGATCGAGGAAGTCGACCTGGACAATTGGGGCTGGGGCGGCCTGCCCGTACCGGAATTCCGACGCCGCCGCGCCCGGACCGGATGATCCGCGCGCCATTGAGCGCGCAGGAGGATGACATGGCCAAAGCAGATATGAAGCAACGGGTCGAGACGCGGCTGCACCTGCAGCCGGGATCAAACTCAGGATCAACGTCCCAAGGAACCTGGCGATATGCCGCGGCAGGATTGTCCGCATCACTGGTCGGCCTTGGCCTCGCCCGATTTTCCTATACCCCACTGATCCCGGCCCTGATCGCGGCAAAATGGTTCAGCGCATCAGACGTCGTCTATCTCGGTGCGGCGAACCTTGCCGGCTATCTGGCCGGCGCGCTCGCCGCGCGGGCCGTCGCTTCGCGGATCGGCGCGGTCCCTGCGCTGCGAGCGATGATGCTGCTGGCGACCCTCTGCTTCTTCGCCAGCTCAGCGCCGGTGTCGTTTACTTGGTTCTTCGCCTGGCGATTTCTGTCAGGTTTCACCGGCGGCATCATCATGGTGCTGGCGGCTTCCGTCATTCTGCCGCATACCTCGCCCGCACGACGCGGCATCATCGGCGGCGTGATCTTTGCCGGCGTCGGCCTTGGGGTCGCAGCATCGGGCACGCTGGTGCCGCTCTTGCTGCAACAGGGCCTGCAGCAGAGCTGGTATGGGCTCGGCGCGCTCTCCGCCGTGCTCACGCTCGCGAGCTGGTGGAACTGGCCTGCTGACGCCAAGGGCAATGCGGCTCCGTCGCATCAGGCAAAGTCCCATCGCACCTCGCCCGCCGCCTGTGCGCTGCTGGTTCAGTACGGTCTCAATGCGGTGGCGCTGGTGCCGCACATGGTTTTCATCGTCGACTTTGTGGCCCGTGGCCTTGGCCAGGGAATTGCCGCGGGATCGCACTATTGGGTGCTTTACGGCCTCGGCGCGATCGCCGGTCCGCTGGTCACCGGCCATCTCGGCGACCGGTCCGGATTCGGACCGGCGTTGCGCGCGGCTTTCCTGATCGAGGCGGCTGCGGTGCTGCTGCCGACCGTCAGCACCGCGCCGGTTTCGCTGATCGTATCGAGTGTTGTGGTGGGCGGGTTCACGCCGGGCATCGTGCCCCTGGTGCTCGGGCGGATCCACGAGCTCGTGCCGCATTCGGCCGAACAACAACGCGCGACCTGGAGCCACGCCACGACGAGCTTTGCGCTGTTCCAGGCGGCCGCGGCCTACGCGTTCTCGTGGATCTATGCGCAGACCGGTGGCAACTATCTGGTCCTGTTCGGACTCGGCGGTGCGGCGGTAGTGCTGGCCCTGGCGATCGACCATGGCCTCGCGCTCACTCCGCGCAAGGCATAGATGCAGCCGCGGCGTGATCAGGAATAGCGCATCACGCCGTCGTCGATCCGGCCGAAGCGCAAGGAGACGATGTCGAGCGCGTAGTTCTGGTACAGCCGCCACGGCTGCTTCGAACCCTGCTTCGGCATCTTGGCCACCGAGCGCTGCACATAGCCCGAGGTGAAATCCAGCGACGGCTGTGCCGTGACCTCCGGGTCGTCATTATGCGGCATGCACTGGCGGAAATTGTGCCGGTCCATGTAGTTGATGAGACGGCAGACATATTCGCAGGTGAGATCGCATTTCAGCGTCCAGGATGCATTGGTGTAGCCGAACGCCGAGGCCATGTTGGGCACGTCGGCATACATCATGCCCTTGTAGGTCAGCGTATTGGCGAAATCGACGGCGCGGCCGTCGACACTGACGTCGAGACCGCCGACGACCTGCAGCACCAGCCCGGTCGCCGTCACGATGATGTCGGCCGCAAGCTCGCGGCCGTCCTTGAGACGGATGCCGTCGTGCGTGAACGTGTCGATCTCGCTGGTGACGACGGAGGCGCGCTGTTCGCGGATTGCCTTGAACAGATCGCCGTCGGGCACCAGGCACAGCCGCTGGTCCCAGGGATTGTAGCGCGGCGTGAAATGGGTTGCGACATCGTAGTCCGGGCCGAGCGCCATCTGCACGCCCTTGAGGACCAGCTCCTTGACCTTCGCAGGACGGCGACGGCTGAGCTGGAAGAAGAACATTCCCCACATCACGTTGCGCCAGCGAATGACATGATAGGCAAGCCGCGTCGGCAGATTACGGCGGATCTTGTTTGCGACGGGATCCTGCGCCGGGCGAGACACCACATAGGTCGGCGAGCGCTGCAGCATGGTGACCTGCGCCGCCTTCTTGGCGAGCTCCGGCACCAGCGTGACCGCGGTCGCGCCCGAGCCGATCACCACGACGCGCTTGCCCGCATAGTCGATATCCTCGGTCCATTTCTGCGGATGGACGATGCGGCCAGCAAAATCGGCGGAGCCCTTGAACTCCGGCGTGTAGCCCGCCTCGTATTTGTAATAGCCCGAGCACATGAACAGGAAATTGCAGGTGAAGCGCACCAGCTCGGTGGCGCCCTCGCCCGTGCTGCGCTCGGCTTCGATGGTCCAGCGTGCGTCCGGCGTCGACCACAAAGCGCGCTTGACGCGATGATGGAAGCGGATGTGCTTATCGATGCCGTTCTCGGCCGCGGTCTCGCGCACGTAGTTCAGGATCTGCGGCCCGTCGGCGATGGCCTTCGGGTCGGTCCACGGCTTGAAGGAATAGCCGAGCGTGAACATGTCGCTATCCGAGCGGATGCCGGGATAACGGAACAAGTCCCAGGTGCCACCGATGCAGTCGCGCCCCTCGAGGATCACGTAACTCTTGGTGGGGCACTTCGTTTGCAAATGATAGCCCGCGCCGATGCCGGATAGCCCGGCACCGACGATGAGGACGTCGAAATGTTCTTGTTGCATGTTTTCCTCCGCCGGGGCGGATTGTCCGCCCATGGCTGGTGGCCGTCAATTGGCAATCGGCTCCGCGACAACCGCAAAGCGAGTTGAATTCCATGCGCCGATACAACAAAGCCCTGGATCGCTCCAGGGCTTTGCATCGATGATAGAGCGATCAGCGGATCAGTAGCGGTAATGGTCCGACTTGTACGGACCTTCCTGCTTGACGCCGATGTAGTCGGCCTGGTCCTTGCGGAGCTCGGTGAGCTTGACGCCGATCTTGGCAAGGTGAAGACGCGCGACCTTCTCGTCGAGCGACTTCGGCAGCACGTACACTTCCTTCTTGTACTTGCCGTCCTTGTTGTTGGCGTAAAGCTCGATCTGCGCCAGCGTCTGGTTGGTGAAGGAGGCCGACATCACGAAGGACGGATGTCCCATCGCGTTGCCAAGGTTCACGAGGCGGCCTTCCGACAACAGAATGATGCGGTGCTTGTCGGGGAATTCGATTTCGTCGACCTGCGGCTTGACGTTGGTCCACTTCAGGTTACGCAGACCCGCGATCTGGATCTCGTTGTCGAAGTGACCGATGTTGCAGACGATGGCGCGATCCTTCATCGCGCGCATGTGCTCGATGGTGATGATGTCCTTGTTGCCGGTCGCGGTAACGAAGATGTCGGCACGGGGAGCCGCGTCTTCCATGGTCACGACTTCGTAGCCTTCCATCGCGGCCTGCAGCGCGCAGATCGGATCGACTTCCGACACCATCACGCGGCAGCCGGCCTGGCGCAGCGAGGCCGCCGAACCCTTGCCGACGTCGCCGAAGCCGGCGACCATCGCGACCTTGCCCGACATCATCACGTCGGTGCCGCGGCGGATGCCGTCGACCAGCGATTCACGGCAGCCATAGAGGTTGTCGAACTTCGACTTGGTGACGCTGTCGTTGACGTTGATGGCGGGCCACAGCAGCGTACCGGCCTTCTGCATGTCATAGAGACGATGCACGCCCGTGGTGGTCTCTTCGGAGACGCCCTTGATGCTCTCGGCGATGGCAGCGAAATAGCCCTTCGGCTTCTCCTTGAGCTGCTTCTTCAAGAGCGCGAAGAAGACTTCCTCTTCTTCCGAACCGGGCTTGTCGAGGAAGGCGGTATCGCCCTTCTCGGCGCGCAGGCCGAGATGAACGTACATGGTGGCATCACCACCGTCGTCGAGGATCATGTTCGGGTGGCCGCCGCCGTGCCAGTCGAACAGCTTTGCGGTGTAGTCCCAGTACTCGGCCAGCGTCTCGCCCTTGACCGCGAACACCGGAATGCCGGCTGCCGCGATCGCCGCCGCCGCGTGGTCCTGCGTCGAATATATGTTGCAGGAGACCCAGCGGATGTCGGCGCCGAGGGCTGCCAGCGTCTCGATCAGCACGCCGGTCTGGATCGTCATGTGCAGCGAGCCGGCGATGCGCGCGCCCTTCAGCGGCTGCTTCGGGCCGTACTCCTCGCGGGTTGCCATCAGGCCGGGCATCTCGGTCTCTGCGAGCGAGAGCTCCTTGCGGCCGAAATCGGCGAGCGAAATGTCCTTGACGATGTAATCGGTGAAGCCGGGCTTCGCGTTCATGGTGGGTTCCTGTTTGTTTGGCTCGTCATTCCGGACGCTCGAGAAACGAACGAACCCGGAATCCAGCGGTTCGAGATTCCGGGATCGCCGCTGTTGCGGCGCCCCGGAACGACGCAAGTGACTTAGAGCGCACGCTTAAGCTGCTCGAAGAGATCGGTCTTCTCCCAGGAGAAGCCGCCCTCGTTGTCCGGCGTGCGGCCGAAATGGCCGTAGGCCGAGGTGCGCGCGTAGATCGGGCGATTGAGGTCGAGATGGGTACGAATGCCGCGGGGCGTCAGATCCATCGCCTGCGCCGCCGCCTTCTCAAGCTGCTCCTCCGGCACCTTACCCGTGCCGTGGGTGTCGATGTAGATCGACAGCGGACGCGCCACGCCGATGGCGTAGGCGAGCTGCAGCGTGCAGCGGTCGGCAAGACCGGCGGCAACGATGTTCTTGGCGACGTAACGTGCGGCATAGGCCGCCGAGCGGTCGACCTTGGTCGGATCCTTGCCGGAGAACGCGCCGCCGCCATGCGGAGCCGCGCCGCCGTAGGTGTCGACGATGATCTTGCGGCCGGTCAGGCCGGAGTCGCCGTCGGGACCGCCGATGAAGAACTTGCCGGTCGGATTGATGTGCCAGATCGTCTTCGGCGTGATCCAGTCCTTCGGCAACGCCTCGCGCACATAGGGCTCGACGATGTCACGGATCTGCTTGGACGAGATGTCCTCGATCAGGTGCTGGTGCGAGACCACGATCTCGCGCACGCCGACCGGCTTGCCGTTCTCGTACTGCACGGTGACCTGGCTCTTGGAGTCCGGACCGAGCACCTTCTCCTTGCCGGAGTGACGGGCTTCGGAGATCAAGCGCAGGATCTTGTGGGCGTAGAAGATCGGCGCCGGCATCAGATCGGGCGTCTCGTTGGTGGCGTAACCGAACATGATGCCCTGGTCGCCTGCGCCCTCTTCCTTGACCTCGCCCGGCTGCAACGCATCGACGCCCTGGGCGATGTCGGCCGACTGCGGATGCAGCAGGATCTCGATGTCGCAGGTCTTCCAGTGGAAGCCTTCCTGCTCGTAGCCGATGTCCTTGATCGCGCCGCGGACGACGCCCTCGATCTGCTCATTGGTCACCGACTTCGGACCGCGGGTCTCACCGGCGATCACCACCTTGTTGGTGGTCGCGAGCGTCTCGCAGGCGGCGCGGATCTGCCAGGGGTCGATGCCGGCCTTCGGCCCTTCGCGGTAGAACAGATCGACGATCTCGTCGGAAATCCGGTCGCACACCTTGTCCGGATGACCCTCGGACACGGACTCGCTGGTGAAGAGATAGGACGCGCGCATCGGTAACCCCTTGTTCCGCCACTAAGCCGGCGGGCGTTTGCGATATTTACCTGTGAATGAAGTCAATCACGCCGGCGCGAGATGACGTAGGATTCGTCGAGAAACCAGAGCCCGTTGTACTTCCGCAGCACGTCCCTGGCGGCATCCAGAGTCCGGCCGTTTTGAGTCATTTCTGTCAACCGGTCGTCCTCAATCTGAGCGACATACACCGCCGCATTCCACGCTGCAAAGGCCGTCGAGGTTCCGATGGTGCCGGTTACCTCGTTGGGCAGCGCTTCCATATCATACCTGAAGATCGAGCGGTTATCCGCATATGCGTTAAAATTTAAGTCGCGGCCCAACGAACCAAGTTCATACTTAACGGCGCGCAATAACTCATGACGGCTCACGGCGAAAGGATTTTCTCCGGGCCAGATCGCCTGGATCATTTCCATGCCCGGATCCTGGCCATGGGAATGGATTCCGATCAGCCGTCCGCCCGGCCGAAGCGCCCGCGCCAGGGGTGCGATGATCCGCTTGGCCCGGAAATTGACCGAGGACAGGGCCCGGTAGGGCTGGGACGCGATGACGAGGTCGAAATTGGCCTCGGTCTGGCCCGGCCGCGGAATGGTCGAATCGAGCAGGAAGCGGTGATCCTCGCGGTAGAGCACCAGAACCACCGGCCGCTCGTACAGCGGCATGGCGGTGCGTGGACTGATCGCGGCACGCCAGTTCTGCTCCAGGAATGGCCGGAGTTCGGCGATCTGCTGCTCGAACTCGCCTGACGAGGCGCCCCGCAGCGGCACCTCGTGCCAAACGGTCGCCGCAGCCGCGGCGGGCGATGCCGGCGTCAGCCAGGGCGCCTCCGAGTAGAACATGTTGGTGAAGACGAAAACCGACGCCGGATGCTCGAAAATGCGGTCCGGCACCTTCTCCAACGTCAGGCGCAGATCCTCCAGGCTGAGTTCCTTGCCGGCAACG
Organism: Bradyrhizobium sp. SZCCT0148; assembly: GCF_018129985.1. Classification (GTDB taxonomy): domain Bacteria; phylum Pseudomonadota; class Alphaproteobacteria; order Rhizobiales; family Xanthobacteraceae; genus Bradyrhizobium; species Bradyrhizobium japonicum_H. Next base: position 25,649 of record NZ_JAFCKT010000023.1, on the reverse strand, counting down.
TAAAATGGCATGTGGGGGTAGCGCTGGTGTGTCGCGCGCAGCACCCGCGCCAGCACCGTGCCGTCGCCGACGCCGGCGTCGAACAGGCGCAGGGCCGGTGGGCGCGGATGGATGGAGGCAAGCTCCAGCGCGACCCTGTCGGCGACCACCCGCTTTTCGCTGCAGGTGTGGACGAAGAGCAGGTATTTCTGGCGGTTCTCGAAGAAGCGGAAATTGCCGCGCGGGTCGCGCTTTTCGGGCGGCACCTGAAGTCCCCGCGGCGGCGGCACCCCCCCGGCCATCGAGGCCGCCATATAGGCCTGGATCCGGTCAAGCGTGTCGATGGTGATGCGTTTGCCCTCGCGCAGGCGATGCACCAGCTTCCCATCGTTTACCGCGCGCCGGCCAAACGTCGATTCCGCCATGTCCGCCTTTCGGCAGAACTCCGTGATCTGGCTGAGGATTTCGTCGTTTTTCATGAGTGGGACGCGGTGGGCAGATAAGGTGGGACTCGCCTCCTAGCAAAATCTGCCCACCAAGGGAATAGAGAAACAGGGCGCTTCCCGCCTCTTGTGCCATCTGGAGCCCATGAACCCGCGCGTGAGCCCGGGCAACTAACGAGCGCTTTCGTTGAGGGGGACTTTCACCATGCGCCGCCTGCTCGTCGCGCTCTGTCTGCTCGCCGCAACCCTGTGGACCGCGCCCGCGGCCGCGCAGTCGCGCAACCAGCTCGGGCCGCTCTGCACCACCGACACGACGCCGGCCGACAAGATGATCGATGCCTGCAACAAGATCATCGCGTTGAAGGTTTTTCGCGGCGAGCAGCTTGCGACGATCCATTTCTGGCGCGCCGTCGGCTGGAACAAGAAGGGCGACTACGCGAAGGTCATCACCGACGCCACCGAAGCGATCCGGCTCCAGCCGAGCCAGGCTGCCTACAACCTCAGGGGATCGGCGTATTACGACAAGGGCGACCACGACATCGCGATTGCGGACTTCGACGACGCGCTGAAGCTCGGACCACCCAGCGGCACCATCTTCCACAATCGAGGCAACGCCTGGCGCGGCAAGCACGACTATGCGAAGGCCATTGCCGACTACGACATGGCGATCAAGGCCGATCCAAAAGCGGCATTCTCGTTCCAGAACCGCGGCATCTCGAAACAGGCCCTTGGCGATCTCGACGGCGCACTTGCCGATATCAACCAGGCGATCCGGCTCGATCCCTCGCTGCCGCAGCCGCTGATCAACCGCACCGCGATCTGGCGGGCCAAGGGCGATCTCGACCGCGCCATCGCCGACGGCAGCGAGGCGATACGGCTCGCCAGGGAAAAGCCGCCGGCCAATATCATGACGCCGCCGAACAGCGTGCTGATCTCCGGCTACACCCATCGTGCGCTGGCCTATGAAGCAAAGGGCGACTACGCAAGCGCTCGCGAAGACTACAAGGCGACGCTCGCGATCCCAGCATCCGATGCCGGCAGCAAGGCCAATCAGGCCACCGCCAAGGTGCGGCTGTCGCTGGTGAGCGAGACCAGCGCGCCGATCCCGCGCGATGCGCCCTCACCGGCGACGCAGCCGACCGCGGCCCCCGCCCCGCAGCCGAAGACGGGCGCAACGCAGCTCCCCTCACCTGTGCCAGCCGCTCGCGGCGCACGCATGGCGCTGATCATCGGCAACGGCGCCTATGCGCACGTCAAGGCGCTGGCCAATCCGGCCAACGACGCACGCGCCGTCGCAAAGAGCCTGCGCGATATAGGCTTCACCGTGTCGGAAGGCGTCGATCTCGACCGCGCCGCGATGCAGAAGATGACACGCGACTTCCTGCGCGAGGCCGCGCGGGCGCAAGTCGCGTTAGTCTATTACGCCGGCCACGGCGTTCAGGTCGACGGCCGCAACTATCTCATTCCCATCGACGTCGAGCTCAAGCCGGGTAGGGCCATGACCGAGGCTATGATCGACATGGACACGATCATGGCCGGCCTCGACGACCAGGTCCGAACCAACATTCTGATCTTCGATGCCTGCCGCAACAACCCGATGGCGCCACAGGTCGCTTCTGCCGGGGCCAATCGCGGCATCGAAGGCGCTTCGGGCCTCGCCGCGCCAACGAGTCTCGGCACCGGTGCGACCTTGGGCGCAGGCACATTGATCGCGTTCGCCACCGCGCCGGGACAGGTTGCGCTCGACGGCGAAGGCGCCAACTCGCCGTTTTCCGCCGCGCTGTCACGCCATCTCGGCACGCCCGGGCTGGAAGTGCAGCAGATGCTGACGCGGGTGCGCGCCGAGGTGGTCTCGTCCACCAAGAACAAGCAGGTGCCGTGGTCGAACTCGTCGCTGCTGGGCGAGGTTTATCTGGCGGAGAAATGAAGGTGGGCTCGCGCCTGGACGCGGCGCAGCGCTTCTTTAGCCGTGCGCTGTGGAGCCGGGCCTGTATCTCCGAAGAGCAAGTTAGCAGCATGAGTCCCAGGTCTGCGCAGCAACGCTAGAGCGTTGCTGCGCGTCAGGGACACGAGCGCAGCTAGCAGCGCCTCAGTTACCCCACACTTCCTTGGCGATTTCGACCGCAAGGCTGAGCTTCGCCCACTGCTCTTCCTCGGAAAGGACGTTGCCCTCTTCGGTCGAGGCAAAGCCGCATTGCGGCGAGAGCGCGAGTTGCTCCAGCGGGGCGAACTTGGCGGCTTCTTCCAGGCGGCGCTTGATGTCGTCTTTCTTTTCGAGCTCGCCGAACTTCGAGGTGATGACGCCGACTACGACGATCTTGTTGCCCTTGGGCAGGAAGCGCAGCGGCTCGAAACCGCCGGCGCGGTCGCTGTCGTACTCAAGAAAATAGCCGTCGTAATTGGTGCCGGCGAGCATAGTCTCGGCCACCGGCTCGTAGCCACCCGAGGAAATCCAGGTCGAGCGGAAATTGCCGCGGCAGACATGCGTCGTCACCACCATGTCGGCAGGCTTCTCGGCCAGCGCGTAGTTGATGATGCGGGCATAGATCTGCTGGAGACCGTCCGGATTGTCGCCGCGCTCGCGCGCCTTCTGCAATTCGTCCTGCGAGCAGAGATAAGCCCATACAGTGTCGTCGAACTGGAGATAGCGGCAGCCTGCGTCGTAGAAGGCCTTGACGGCTTTCCGATAGGTCTTGCCGAGGTCTTCGTAGAAGGCCTCGAGATCGGGATAGACCTCCTTCGAGATCGCCTTGCGGCCGCCGCGGAAATGCAGCACCGCGGGCGACGGGATCGTCATCTTGGCGGTGACGTGGGCTTGGTCGGCGACCTTCTTCAGGAAGCGGAAGTGGTCGAGCATCGGGTGATCGGCGGGGAAGTCGAGCTTGCCGATGACCCGGACAGCGTCGTGCCGGGTCTCGACGCCCGCGAACTGGATGCCAGCGTCGGGATGAAACAGCTCGCAGCCGGTAAGCTTGGCCAGGAAGTCGAAATGCCACCAGGAGCGGCGGAATTCGCCGTCGGTCGCGAGCTGCAGGCCGATCGAGGCCTGCTTGTGCACGACCTTCTCGATCTCGATGTCCTCGATCTTGCGCAGATCGTCGGCCGAGATTTCGCCCTTCTCGAGCCGGCTACGGGCTTCCTTGATCTTGGCCGGACGCAGAAGACTGCCGACCTCGTCGGCGCGGAAGGGGGCTTTGGTTCGCTGCATGTCTTACTCCCTGGACATTCTAATTTAGTGAGCCGCCGCCCCGGCGACGCCGAGATGGCGTTCCAGGACCGAAGGGTCGGTTTTCAGCGCGGCGCTCGGAGCGTCGTGGACGATCGTTCCGCGCTCCAATATCACAACGCGGTCGGCCAGCCCCAGAATCTTTTGGGCATTCTGTTCGACGATGATCGAGCAGATGCCGCCTGCCCGCGTGATGCTGCCGATCGCCTTCAAGAGCTCCTCGACGATGATGGGAGCAAGGCCCTCGGTCGGCTCGTCCAGCAGCAGCACTTTCGGGTTGAGAGTGAGTGCGCGGCCGATCGCCAGCATCTGCTGCTCGCCGCCGGAGAGTTGGTTGCCGAAATTGCTCCGCCGCTCCTTCAGCCGCGGGAACATCTCGTAAACCTTCTCGACCGTCCATGGACCGGGCTGCGCGACCGCGGTCATGTTCTCTTCGACCGTCAGCGAGCGAAAGATATTGCGCTCCTGCGGCACCCAGCCAATGCCGGCGCGTGCCCGCTGGTCGGGCCGGAGCGACGTGACATCGACGCCGGCGAGCGTCACGCTGCCCGAGAAGCGGCGGGTCACGCCGACGATCGAATTGATCAGCGTGGTCTTGCCGGTGCCGTTGCGGCCCAGCAGCGCCAGCACCTGCCCCTCGGCGAGGCGCAAGGACATGTTGGGCAGCACGACCGCCTCGCCGTAGCCGGCGCGCAACGCATCGATCGCGAGCAGGTCAGACATTGACTGCCTCCTCGCCGAGATAGACCGCCTTGACCTGCGGATCGCGCGCGACCTGCTCGGGCGGGCCCTCGGTGAGCAGCGCGCCCGAAACCAGCACGGAAATGCGGTCGGCGAAGGAGAACACGAGGTCCATGTCGTGCTCGATCAAGAGCACGGTGACGTCGCGCGGCAGGCTGCCGACGACCGCGAGGATGTCGTGGCGCTCACTCTCCGGCACGCCGGCGGCGGGCTCGTCGAGCAGCAGCACGCGCGGCTTGGCGGCGATCGCGACCGCGATCTCGAGCAGGCGCTGCTTGCCATAGGGCAGCGTCACGGTCTGTTCGTTCATGACGTCGAGCAGATGGAAGCGCGCGAGCAGATCGGCGATCTCACCGTTGACGTCGCTGCGCGTGCCCATCCGCCGCCACCAGTCGCCGCCATGGCCGAGGCGCTCGGAGACCGCGAGGCCAATGGTCTCGAGCGGCGTCAGGTCAGGATAGAGCTGGTTGATCTGGAAAGTGCGCGACAAGCCGCGCAGCACGCGTTTGTGCACGGGAAGATCGGTGATGTCCTGGCCTTCGAGCAGGATGCGGCCGGAGTTGGGCTTGAGCACACCGGTGAGTTGATTGATCACTGTGGTCTTGCCGGCGCCGTTAGGACCGATCAGCGCGTGACGGGCGCCCTGCTCGATCTTCAAGGAGAGATCGCGGGTGACCCGCAGGCCGCCGAATTGCTTTTCGAGGTTCTGGGTTTCGAGCGCGATGGTCATGCGTCGCTCTCCGGCACGGCGACGACCGCCTTGCGACCGGCAACCTGCTTGATGATCAGGTTCGGCACGTACAGCACCCAGCGATGCAGGCGCTGGCGCCCGACCAGCACGATCACGACCAGCACGAGGCCGATCCAGAACTGCCAGTATTGCGGGGTAATCGTGGAGAACACTTCCTGGAGCATGCGGAAGATCACCGCACCGATCAGCCCGCCATAGAGATAACCGGTGCCGCCGATGACCAGCACCAGCATGAGGTCGGCGGATCGCTCGAAGGCGAAGACGTCGAGCGAGGCGATCGCGGTGGTTTGGGTGAACAGCGCGCCCGCGACGCCGGCATAGAATGCCGCGAGCGTATAGATCGCGACCAGGCGCCGATTGACGGGGATGCCGATCGCGGCGGCGCGCAGCGGATTGTTCTTGATTGCGCGCAGCGACAGGCCGAACGGCGAATGCACGACGCGGCGGGCGAACAGGAACAGCAGGAACAGGACGGTGAGTGAATAGAAGAAGCCGGCCTTGCCGAACATGTCGAAAGGGATCGCGCCGAGGATCGGCTGCATCTCGATGCCCTGCAGGCCGTCGGTGCCGCCGGTGATGTTGGAGAAGCGCTCGGCGAGCGCTTCCAGCAGCAAAGCGATGCCAAGCGTCACCATCAGCCGCGTGAGATCGACGCCGCGGATCACCAGAAAGCTGGTGGCAAAGCCGAGCACCATCGCGGCAAGGCCGGCGGCAATCAGCGCCAGCACGGGCTCGTTGACGATACCATGAAGCGCGAGCAGCCCCGCCGCATAGGCGCCGACGCCGAAGAAAGCGGCATGTCCCAGCGAGACGATGCCGGCATAGCCGAGGATGAGATCCAGCGACATCGCAAACAGCGCCAGCCGCAGGATGTCGGTCATGATCAGATAGCGCGAGGGAAATGCGAAGCCGCAGGCCAGCACGATCAGCCAGAAGGCGACCTCGCCGTAGTGCCAGCGCGCTTGGCGCTGGGCGTGATATCCGACGTCGGACGAAGCGCTCATCGGCGGACTCAACGCGCGGCCGTGCGGCCGAACAGGCCGTTCGGGCGCCAGATCAGAATCACGATCATCATGGTATAGATCACGAACGGGCCCATCTTCGGCACGTAGTATTTGCCGGCGACGTCGCCGATGCCGAGCAGGAGCGATGCCAAGAACGGGCCGGTGATCGAGGTCGAGCCGCCGACGGTGACCACGATTAGGAAATAGATCATGAACTTCAGCGGGAAGTAAGGATCGAGGCCGAGGATCTCGGCGCTCAGCGCGCCGCCGAGGCCGGCGAGCCCGCATCCGAAGGCAAAGGTGAAGGCGAACACTTGGGGGACGTTGATGCCGAGGCCGCTCGCGGCGCGCGGATCGTCGACGGCGGCGCGCAACCGGCTGCCGAAACGCGTCTTGGCCAAAACCATCTGGAGGCCGATGGTGAGCAAGCCGCAGATCACGATGATCATAAGTCGGTAGCGTCCGATACCGACTCCGAACAGATCGAACTGGCCCTGGAGCGCGGCCGGCAGGTTGATGAAGACCCGCGACGAGCCCTGGATATAGTCGACGGCGGCGACCGACATGAAGGTCAGGCCGATGGTGAACAACACCTGGTCGAGATGACTGCGCGCGTAGAGGTGGCGGTAGAGCGTGCGCTCGAGCGCGATGCCGATCGCGGCTGACGAGACGAAAGCAAGCGGCAGCGCCGCAAAGAACGGCCAGCCCATCCGGTTGACCAGCACCATGCAGACATAGCCGCCCGCCATGGCGAAGGCGCCATGGGCGAGATTGACGAAGTTCATCAATCCGAGCGTGACCGCGAGCCCGCACGCGAGCACGAACAGCAGCATGCCGTAGGCGACGCCGTCGAACAGGTTGGTAAGGATCGAGGTCATCAGGCGTCTTGGATCATTCTCGGGTATAGCAATGGGCCGTGCTGCTCCCTCTCCCGCTTGCGGGAGAGGGCTGGGGAGCGGGTGTTTCCGCCAAGGGACTGTCCCTTTATGGAGAGAGCCCTCACCCGACGCTTCGCGTCGATCTCTCCCGCAAGCGGGAGAGATGAAGCAAGCGTGTCACTTCTTGGTCTTCCCGAGATCCTTGACGGCCTCGAAAGTCTGGAACTCGACGTTGTAGAGTTCGCCGTCGACCTTCTCGACCTTGCGGATGTAGATGTTCTGCACGATGTCGCGGGTCTCGGGGTCGATCGAGATCGGGCCGCGCGGGCTCTCCCACTTCTGCCCCTTCATGGCCTCGACCAGCTTGGTGCCATCGGTGTCGCCATTCGTTTTCTTGAGCGCCTCGTAGATCAGGTGGATGCCGTCATATCCGCTCACCGCCATGAAGCCGGGACGATTGCCGAACGCCTTCTTGTAGGCTGCGACGAAATCCTTGTTCATCTGCGAGGGGTGCGCCGCCGAGTAGAGATGCGCGGTGACCGTGCCGAGCACGGCGTCACCCATGTTGTTGAGCAGGTCGTCGTCGGTGACGTCGCCCGGTCCGATCACCTTGATGCCGGCCTTGTCGAGGCCGCGCTCGGCATACTGCTTCATGAAGTTGCCGCCCTGGCCGGCCGGCACGAACACGAAGATCGCATCGGGCTTGGCGTCCTTCATGCGCTGCAGGAACGGCGCGAAGTCGGGATTGGCGAGCGGCGTCTTGACTTCCTCGACCACCTCGCCGCCGCCCGCGGTGAAGTTCTGCTTGAAGAAATTCAGCGCGTCATTGCCCGGCGCGTAGTCGGACGTCAGCGTCGCCACCTTCTTGATGCCGTTCTTCACCGCCCAGTCGCCAATGATGGTCGAGGACTGCGCCAGCGTGAAGCTGGTGCGTACGATATAGGGCGAACGCTCTGTGATGATGGAGGTGCCGGCCGCCATCACGACCTCCGGAATCTTGGCCTGGGTGGCCAGCGGCGCCGCCGCCAGCGCGGCCGGTGTCACGCCGAAGCCTGCGATGAAGTTGACCTTGTCGTTGACGATCAGCTCCTGCGCGGCGGTCTTGGTTTTATCCGGGATCGCGGCGTCGTCCTTGAGGATGATCTCGATCTTCTTGCCGGCGACGGTGTCGCCCTTCTGCTGCATGTAAAGCTTGATCGCATTTTCGATCTGCTTGCCGGTCGAGGCCTGGCCGCCGGTCATCGGCAGGATCAGGCCGACCTTGACGGTGTCCTCGGCTTTGGCGGGCGCAAGGCCTGCAACGCCAGCGATGGCGGCTGCTGCTAAGGTGCGTGAAAAAATTCTGCGTTCGTACATCAGATGTCCCTCCCCGTCATTCCTGACCTGTTGTGCGCCAGACCGAGTACCCGGTCCTTGCCGCGCTCTAAACCCACGGACAAGCCATGCCGCGCGGCAACATGGCGTCCTCCGCAACCCCGTTGTCAATCGGACGTTGGGCGACCATTCGGCGCAAGCCGCGCGATCGGATTGACGGCAGGGGAGATATTTGTACGATTGTACAAATAAAATGGCGCTGTCAACAACAAAGCCCTTTGTTGCTCGACCTTGCCCCTCCGCGTCATGCCTCAGTCTAAGAGCGCCCGGCGCCGCCGTGGTTGGATAAATCCGCCTCCACTTTGCAGAATTCGAACATTCGCCAAACCAAGGCGAAGTTACCCCCGCCCGGCCGAAATACGGATTGTATACCGTAACAGCTTGCGAGAGCCGAACAACACCGGATTTTGGCGTATTATTGTACCTTTTTGTATACAATCAAATTCGCCGCCGAATAGGCCAATTTTACCTGTTGAGGATTAAGGTGCGCCGTTCGCGTCCATCGGGCGCCCCGTCAGCCGCGCCTGGTCCAGTCCGACCCAGAAGATGCTCATGCGTACCCGTTTGCCCTCGACCGCTGCCGTCATTGCCTTGCTGGCCTCCAGCCTCGCGGGCTGCGGCACCGTCAACGAAAGACTCTCCGCCGGCATGGGCGACTACGTCCCGCAATGGGCCGGCGGGCTGCCGGCCGATGCCCCGCCACGGGCGGGCACGCCGCAATACGACGCCTACATGAAGGAACGCGAACGCAAGCGGCTGATGCCGGCGGCGGATCGCGAGAAGGAAGAGCAGGCGCAGAAGGCCGCGACGGGGACGTCGGGCAGCGCGGTGCGTTAGGCCCCCTTAATCCACGAAAACAACGGTCTTGCGGCCGTTGAGGATAACGCGGTCGTCGAGATGGTAGCGGATCGCGCGGGCCAGCACCCGCCGTTCGATGTCACGGCCCTTGCGGACGAGATCCTCCGGTGTGTCGCGATGGCTGATGCGCTCGACGTCCTGGTCGATGATCGGGCCCTCGTCCAGGTCGCGCGTGACATAGTGCGCGGTGGCGCCGATCAGCTTGACGCCGCGCTCATGAGCCTGGTGATAGGGCTTTGCGCCCTTGAAGCCGGGCAGGAACGAGTGGTGGATGTTGATGCAGCGCCCCGAAAGCTTCGCCGACAGATCGTCCGACAGGATTTGCATGTAGCGGGCCAGCACGACGAGATCGGTCTTCGTGTTATCCACGAGGTCCATGATCTGGCCCTCCTGCTCGCGCTTGGTCTCCTTGGTCACGGGCAGATAGTGGAACGGGATATCCCCGAAATCGAGGCCGCCATAGACCTCGCGCGGATGGTTGGAGACGATCGCAGCAAGCGTCATCGGCAGTTCGCCGGTGCGCCAGCGATAGAGGATGTCGACCAGGCAGTGGTCCGACTTCGACACCAGCAGCATCACCTTGCGGTGCGCCGCCCGATCGCGCATCTGCCAGTCCATGCCGAAACGCTCGGCGATCGCGGCGAAGCCGGTCTGCAGCGCGGACAGTTCCACGGCGAGATCGGCTGCGGTGAACACCACGCGCATGAAGAACTTTTTGGTCTCGATGTCGTCGAACTGCTGGGCATCGAGAATGTTCTGTCCGTTGTGGGCCAGGAAGGTCGACACCGCCGAGACGATGCCGGGGCGATCCGGACAGGACAGGGTCAGAACATATTGATGATCGGGCATGTTGGAACGGGCTTGGCTCTGATGAAGGTTTGTGCAGCGGCTACCGGACGCGCCGCGATTTGCGCCCTGCTCTAGCACCGACGCGCCGCTTGCGCCAATCCCGGGGCTTGCTTCGGCGTAAAGCGTGGGGTCAGGATGAACGAACGATTGCGACTTATCCCGGAGCATTCCCATGGCCGACCGTTTGAACGGCACCCGCATCCTGATCCTGGAAACGCGCGAGGAAGCGCAGTTTTCGAAGCTGCTGGCCGAGCAAGGCGCCGATGTCGTGCAATGCCCGATGTTCACCATCCACGACGCACCGGACCCCGCCCCCGTCGAGGCCTGGATCCGCCGCGCCATCGAGAAGCCCTTCGACGACCTCGTGATGATGACCGGCGAAGGCCTGCGGCGGATCATGAAACTCGCCGTCGCCCGCGGGCTCGACCAGGCGCTGGTGATGGCCCTCGCCAAGTCGCGAAAGTTCACCAGGGGGCCGAAGCCCGGCAAGGCACTGCGCGAGGTCGGCCTCGAGGCGCAGCAGACCACGGAGAAGCCAACCACCGAGGGCGTGATCGAGATGCTGGGAAAGCTCGACCTGAAGGGACGGCGCCTCGGCCTGCAGCTCTATCCGGACAAGGACCACGGCGCGTTGACCGGCGCGCTGGCCGCGCAGGGCGCCGATGTCGATAGCGTGCTGCCCTATGTCTACGATTCCAAGGCCGCCGATGCCAACATCGTCACCGCCATCGACGACATGGCCAAGGGGCGAATCGACTCCATTGCGCTGACCAATCTCGGCCAGGTCCGGCGGCTGATCGAGGCCGCGAAGGCGCATGGCAGCGAGGCGAAGCTGCGCGCTGGTCTGGAGCGGACGCTGATCGCCTCGGTGGGACCGGCGGTCTCGGGCGAGCTCGCCGCGCATGGCCTGCGCACCGACGTCTCACCGGCGGACGAAGCCTATTTCATGCGCCCGCTGATCTCGGCCATGGCCACGGCGCTGGCGGGACGGAAGCCGAGAACGACGACGAGCTAAGAGTTGAGCGCAAGGGCGGCCTGCAGCAGCTCCAATTGACACGACCATCACCGGCGATACGTTGCCGACGGACACAAGAAACAACTGGGGCAAGGGAATCGCCGTGATACGAGTCATCGCGCTGTGAGCGCAGCCGCACGGCCCTCGGCGCTCGCGCCATTCCGCATCCGCAACTATCGTTTCCAGTGGCCTTCCGACCTGCTCACCTCCTGGGCGTTCGAGATCGAGACGCTGGTGCTCGGCTGGTACATCCTGGTCGAGACCGGCTCCGTGCTGCTGCTCACCGTGCTGGGGTCGCTTCAGTATGTCGGGACACTCGTCGCACCGGTGCTCGGTATGATCGGCGATCGCATGGGTCATCGCGATCTATTGGTCGTGCTGCGCCTCACCTATACGGTGCTCGCCTCGACCACCATGGTACTGGCGCTGACGGGCCATCTCGGGCCACTCAAGGTCATGATCATCGTGACGATCATGGGCCTGATCCGCTCCTCCGATCTCGGCCTTCGCAGCGCATTGCTCGCCGGCATCATGCCGGCCGAGCTGCTGGTCGGCGCGATCAGCCTGTCACGCACGACCCAGGACAGCGCGCGCATTGCCGGAGCGCTGACGGGAGCCGGCCTCTTCGCCGCGCTCGGCATCGGACTGGTCTATGCGGCGGTCGCCTGCCTCTACCTGTTAGCCGCGGTTCTCATGTTCTGCCTGACCCGGCCGAAGAGGTCCGTTGTTACGACCGATCTACCGGCGAACAGCCGCGCTGTTTCACGACTGCTGGACGAACTGAAGGAAGGGATGGTCTACGCCTGGAATGGCCCGGCAATGGGCGCCGCGCTGTCTGTCGCTTTCCTGGCCAATCTCACAGCATTTCCGTTCACCAGCGGACTATTGCCCTACATCGCGCGCGACATCTTTCACACCGACCAGACCGGCCTTGGCTATCTCTCGGCAAGCTTCGCCGTCGGCTCGCTGATCGGCTCGATCACGCTCAGCCTGGTCGGCGGACTGCGCATTGCCCGGCTCCTGATCGGCGCGACGCTGGCCTGGTACGCCGTGCTGCTGGTGTTCGTCGAGATCAGGACGATGCCTGTGGCGATGGCCTGCCTCGTTCTCGCCGGCATCGCCCAGAGCATGTCGATGATCTCGGCCGCGGTGATCCTGATGCGCACGGCGAGCGCGCATCTGCGCGGCCGCGTCATGGGTGTGCGCATGATGGTGATCTACGGCCTGCCGCCCGGCCTGCTCGCGGCCGGCAGCCTGATCGACATCATCGGCTATTCCGCGACGGGTTCGCTCTATGCCGCTGCGGGGTTCATCGCGATGCTGGCGATCGCGATCCGCTGGCGCGCCGATCTCTGGCCGGTGCACGCACCCGCAAATGCGCGCTAAGGCGCCTAATCCCCGTACCCGCGCAGCTTCTCGACATCGAGGATGGTGACGCCGCCATATTCGAGCCGAAGCAGCCCCTCCTTTTCGAGCCGGTTCAGCGCGCGGTTGGCATTCTGGCGGGACATGCCGGAGAGCGCGCCGATCTCCTCCTGGGTGATCTCCAGATGGGCGGTCGATTCCGGGTAGAGGATCGGGTTGAACAGCGAGGCTATGCCGCGGGCGAGGCGCGCGGTGGCATCCAGCGTACGGTTGACCTCGAGCATGCCGATGAACTGTCCGAGCCGCTCGTTGAGCTGGCGCACCAAAAAGCGGTTGAAGCCGACGCTGTTCTCGAACAGCCACATGAAGGCGCTGCGTTCCATCAGCGCGACGCGGCTGTTGCGCAGCGCGACCACGTCGTAGCGGCGCGGCTCGTTCTTGAGGACACTGCCCTCGCCGAACCAGGCCCCTGCCGTGAGACCGGCAAGGCTCGTTTCCTTGCCGTCGCGCGAAACGCCGCCCATCCGGGCGAGGCCAAAGACCATGCCGGCCCAATAGTCGAAGGTGTCGCCGCGCATGAACACGGTCTCTCCGGTGCCATAGGACCGCTCGGTGATGCCTGCGCGAGCGACTTCGATCTCAGCCTGCGTGAGCTCACGTGACCAGGCGGCGACGCGCTTCAGTTGATCCTCTGAAATCATGATCGCGAAGCCAGCCGCACTGTAACGTCACCCAAGTCTTCTGCTGCACCGCAACACGATCGTTTCGGCAGCCATCCGACGAAAGACGAAGGCTGCGGCCACCCGAAAAACTTTGTCGCAGAATTGTCAGCCGGGAGACATTTCAAAATAGCGCTTTCCCCTATTGAGAGCCACCTCGGGCGATGCGGCTTTTGATCCCCAGCGGGAATGAGAGCGGCGCGGCCTTCGGTGGAGACCATCTGCTGCATGGCCTCACCGGCACGGCCGTACTAGGATCGCACCGAGAGGAACCGACGAAGAGCGCCGCTGAACGCGCCATCACCGGGAGGGAATTGTTTGGTGGCTACCAGTCTTGAAGTGCGCGGCGTGTCCTTGCGATTCGGCGGCGTCCGGGCGCTGACCGATGTCAGCTTTGCCATCCGGGAAGGCGAGCTGTTCTCGATCATCGGCCCCAACGGGGCCGGCAAGACCTCGATCGTGAACTGTATTTCCGGTCGCTACAAGCCGACCGAAGGCCAGCTGTTCTACCGGGGCCGTGACATCACCGGCATGACGCCGAATGCGCGGGCCTCGCTCGGGATCGGCCGCACCTTCCAGAACCTCGCTCTGTTCCACCATATGAGCGTGCTCGACAACATCATGGTCGGGCGCCACCACCTTCTGAAGAACAATTTCCTCACGGGCTCGCTGTACTGGCTCACCGGCGCACGCAAGGAGGAGCTCGAGCATCGCCGCAAGGTAGAGGAAATCATCGACTTCCTCGACCTGCAGTCGGTGCGAAAAGCCACCGCCGGCACCCTCTCCTACGGCCTGCGCAAGCGCGTGGAGCTCGCGCGCGCCATGGCGCTGGAGCCGCGTCTCATTCTCCTCGACGAGCCGATGGCCGGCATGAATTTCGAAGAGAAGGAGGACATGGCCCGCTACATCGTCGATCTCAACGAGGAATTCGGGATGACGGTGGTGATGATCGAGCACGACATGGGCGTGGTGATGGACATCTCCCACCGCGTCATGGTGCTGGATTTCGGCAAGAAGATCGCCGAAGGCGATCCGGCAACGGTGCTCGCCGATCCGCACGTCAGGCGCGCCTATCTGGGCGAAGAAGACGAGGTCCTGGTGGATCCCGACGACGCTGCCCCCGCGCAGGAGAGCGCGGCATGATGGATTACGCAGGCCGCGTCGCCCAGGCCGACACCTATCCGAAGATGCTCCGGCTCAATGCCAGGGAGCACGGCAGCGAGATCGCCCTGCGCGAGAAGGATCTCGGGCTCTGGCGCGTGTTCACCTGGAACGACTACCAGACGCGGGTGCGCGATTTCGCGCTCGGCCTTGTCGAGCTGGGTCTCGGGCGCGGTGACGTCATCGGCATCATCGGCGACAACCGGCCGGACTGGATCGCGGCGGAAGTGGCAACGCACGCCATCGGCGGCCTCAGCCTCGGACTTTATCGCGACGTGCTGGATGAAGAGGCCTCCTATCTGCTCAACTATGGAGAAGCCCAGCTCGTCTTCGCCGAGGACGAGGAGCAGGTCGACAAGCTGCTTGTGCTGGCGGAACGCGCGCCGAGGCTGAAGCACATCATCTATTCCGACCCGCGCGGCATGCGGAAATACGACGATCCCAGGCTGATGTCGGCCGAGAAATTCGCAGAACTCGGCCGCGCCCGCGCCACCCGCGAGCCCGAGCTGTACGACAGATTGGTCGATGCCACCAAGGGCGAAGACGTCGCGATCCTCTGCACGACGTCGGGCACGACGTCCCATCCCAAGCTCGCGATGCTGGCCGCCGGCCGTGTGCTCGGCCACTGTGCTACTTATCTCGCCTTCGATCCGAAGGGACCGGATGACGAATACGTCTCGGTGCTCCCGCTGCCGTGGATCATGGAGCAGGTCTACGTGCTCGGCAAAGGCCTCCTGTGCCGGATGAAGATCAACTTCGTCGAAGAACCCGACACGATGATGAACGACCTGCGCGAGATCGCGCCGACCTTCGTCCTGTTCGCGCCCCGCGTCTGGGAATCGATCGCCGCGGATGTCCGCGCCAAGGTGATGGATGCCACCCCTCTCAAGCAAAGCCTGTTCGATCTCGGGATGAAGAGCGGCCTCGCCGCGCTCGAGCAAGGCAAGCGCTCGGGCCTTGCCGACGCCATCCTGTTCCGTGCATTGCGCGACCGCCTCGGCTTCACCAGGCTGCGCTCGGCCGCGACCGGCGGCGCCGCGCTCGGGCCCGAGACCTTCAAGTTCTTCCAGGCCATGGGCGTGCCGCTGCGCACGCTCTACGGCCAGACCGAGCTACTGGGGGCCTACACGCTGCATCCCGAGGGCAAGGTTGATCCTGATACCACGGGCGTGCCGATGTCCGACCAAGTCGAGATCCGCATCGATAATCCCGACGTCCACGGCGTCGGCGAGATCGTGGTGCGGCATCCCAACATGTTCCTCGGCTATTACAAGAATCCCGAGGCCAGCGTCGCCGACATCAAGGACGGCTGGATGCTGTCGGGCGATGCGGGCTATTTCAATGCCAACCATCAGCTCGTCGTCATCGACCGCATCAAGGATCTCGCCGAGACCTCGCGCGGCGAGCGCTTCTCGCCGCAGTTCATCGAGAACAAGCTGAAGTTCTCGCCCTATATCGCCGAAGCCGTCGTGCTCGGGGCCGACCGCGATGCGCTCGCGGCGATGATCTGCATCCGCTATTCCATCATCTCGAAATGGGCGGAGAAGAACCGCCTCTCCTTCACGACCTACAGCGACCTCGCCTCGCGGCCGGAGGTCTATGCGCTGCTCCGCAGGGAGGTCGAGACGGTCAACGCCACGCTGCCGCCGGCGCAACGCATCTCGCGGTTCCTGCTGCTTTACAAGGAGCTCGATGCCGACGACGGCGAGCTCACCCGCACGCGAAAGGTTCGGCGCAGCGTCATCAACGAGAAATATGAAGGCATCATCGATGCGATCTACCGCGGCGACCCCGAGATCCCTGTCGACACCGTGATCCGCTTCCAGGACGGCACCACGCAGCGCGTGCGGACGACGCTGCGCGTGGTGGACCTGGGCGGCCACGGTCACATGGCGGAAGCCGCGGAGTGAAGGATAGAATGAGATGAACACAGCCTTCCTCATCCAGCTCCTGGTCAACGGGCTCGTGGTCGGCACGCTCTACGGCGTGGTCGCGATGTCGTTCGTGCTGATCTACAAGGCAACGCAGGTCGTTAACTTCGCGCAAGGTGAATTGCTGCTGGTTGGGGCCTGGGTGTGCTGGGCCCTGCTCGCCAAATACCAGGTGCCGTTCTGGATCGGCATGCCGATGACGCTGGTGTTCATGTTCGTGTTCGGCATCGCGATCCAGGTGCTGATCCTGCGGCCGATGATCGGCGAGCCCATCATATCCGTGATCATGGTGACGATCGGCCTCTCCACCGTGCTGCAGGCGACGCTGAAATGGATGTTCGGCGTCAACCCGCAGCCGTTCCCGCGCGTATTCGAGAGCCAGTCGGTCAACTTGCTCGGCTTGCAGATCCAGACCGTCTACGTCATGAGCCTCGTGGTCTCGGTCGCCATGATGATCGGCATGGCCTGGTTCTTCCGCGCCTCCAAATACGGCCTTGCGATGCGCGCCACCGCGTTCAACCAGCAGGTCGCGCAATCCCTCGGCATTTCAGTGAAGAGCGTGTTCGCGATGGCCTGGGCGATCTCCGCGACGGTATCGGCGGTCGCGGGCGTCGTCGTCGCGGTGGTGAACGGCGTGTCCTCGGGCCTTGCCGCTTATGGCATCAAGGTATTTCCCGCGGCGATCCTCGGCGGGCTCGATTCCGTCGGCGGCGCCGTACTCGGCGGGATCATCATCGGCCTGCTCGAGAACGTCGCGCAATATGTCGACAGCGAATATCTGCACTGGGGCAATCTCTACGAGATCGCGCCGTTCTACGTCCTCATCATCGTGCTGATGATCAAGCCCTACGGCCTGTTCGGCACCCACGACATCGAGCGGATCTGATTCATGGCCGGCCCTGCCCTCATTCCTGCTGGTGATTTCCGCACCTCCTACGCGGCCGACACCACGATCTTTCCAACCACAACGAGCCGCAACTTCGCAATTGCGGGCGTGCTGTTGCTATGTCTGGCGCCGCAGTTCTTCAGCGGCTACTGGCTCAGCGTCCTGATCCAGATCGGCATCTTTTCGATCGCGGCGCTAGGTCTCAACATCCTGGTCGGCTTCACCGGACAGATCTCGATCGGGCATGCCGCCTTCTTCCTGCTCGGCGCCTTTACCTCGGCCTACATCTCCAACAACGCACCGATCCCGGTGTTCTTCGCGATCCCGCTCGCGGGCGTCATCACCGCGCTGGTTGGACTGATCTTCGGTATCCCGGCGGCAAGGCTGAAGGGGCTCTATCTCGTCATTGCGACGCTGGCCGCGCAATATATCCTGCTCGACTTCTTCTCCCGCGCCGAGTGGTTCACCGGCGGCTCGGTACCGGCGAGCGCCAATCCCTTCTCGATCTTCGGCTACACGCTTCGCGGCGACAAGCAGTATTTCTACGTCGTGCTGGCCTATGTGCTGCTCTGCTACATTCTGGTCACCAATCTGATGCGCACGCGCGACGGCCGTGCGCTGGTGGCGATCCGCGACCATTATCTGTCCGCCGAGATCATGGGCATCAACCTCACCAAATACCGCACGCTGTCGTTTGGCTTGGCGGCCTTCTTCGCCGGCATCGCCGGCGCGCTCTATGCGCATTACCAGCTCGTGGTGTCGCAGGAAGGTTTCGGCATCGAGCGCTCGATCCTGTTCCTTGCCATGATCATCATCGGCGGCACCGGATCGATCATGGGCACGCTGATGGGCACCGCGTTCGTCGTGCTGCTGCCGGAGTCCATGGAATTCCTGAGCGGCCACCTGAAGGGAGGCGCGATCGACAAGGCTCTGTCGCTCAACAACAACCTTACCTTCCTGCGCGAGATCGCCATCGGGGTCATCATCATCGCCTTCCTGATGTTCGAGCCCGACGGGCTCGCGCATCGTTGGCGACAGATCAAGACATACTGGAAACTCTACCCGTTCTCGCATTGAGCGCGGGCAACTTCACCAAAAAAATAACAGGAGGAACCGACCCATGAAGACCAAATCCTTTTTGAGCACCGCGTCGCTCGCGCTTCTCATCGCGGCTTTTTCCGCCGGGGCGCAAGCGCAGATCGCAGTTGGCCACCTCGAGGATCGCTCAGGCGGCACGTCCGACGTCGGCACACCCTATGGCCAGGCCGTCGCCGACACATTCGCCTGGGTCAACAAGAACGGCGGCGTCGGCGGCAAGCAGCTCAACGTCGACACCAACGACTATGGCTACCAGGTTCCGCGCGCGATCGCGCTCTACAAGAAGTGGTCGGCGCCGGACAGCAAGGTCGCCGCGATCATGGGTTGGGGCACCGCCGACACGGAGGCGCTGACCGGCTTCCTCGCCCAGGACAAGATCCCCGATATGTCCGGCTCCTATGCCGCAGCCCTCACCGATCCCGAAGGCGTCAGCGGCAAGGCCAAGCCCGCGCCCTATAACTTCTTTTACGGCCCGAGCTATTCGGACTCGCTACGTGCGATGCTGATCTGGGCAGCCGAGGACTGGAAGGCCAAAGGCAAGTCCGGCAAGCCGAAATTCGTCCACATGGGCGCCAATCATCCGTATCCGAACGCGCCGAAGGCCGCGGGCGAAGCCATGGCGCAGGAGCTCGGCTTCGAAGTGCTGCCGCCGCTCGTGTTTGCTTTGGCGCCGGGCGACTACAGCGCCCAGTGCCTGAGCCTGAAGTCCTCGGGCGCCAACTACGCCTATCTCGGCAACACCGCGGCCTCCAACATCTCGGTGATGAAGGCGTGCAAGACCGCGGGCGTCGAGATCCAGTTCATGGGCAATGTCTGGGGCATGGACGAGAACGCCGCCAAGACGGCCGGCGACGCCGCCAACGGCGTGATCTTCCCGCTGCGTACTGCGGTGAGCTGGGGTGGCGATGCGCCCGGCATGAAGACGGTGATGGAAATCTCCAAGATGTCCGACCCCACCGGAAAGGTCTATCGCCCGGTGCACTACATCGCGGCCGTCTGTTCGTCGCTCTACATGAAGGAAGCGCTCGACTGGGCCGCCAAGAACGGCGGCGCCACCGGCGAGAACGTCCGCAAGGGCTTCTATCAGAAGAAGGATTGGGTCCCGGCCGGGATGGAAGGCGTCTGCAATCCTTCGACCTGGACCGAAAAGGACCACCGCGGCACGCTGAAGGTCGACCTTTATCGCACCAAGATCACAGGCGCGACCGACGGCGACCTCAACGATCTCATGGCCAAGGGCGCGATCAAGCTCGAGAAGGTCAAGACCGTCGAGCTGCCGCGCAAGGCTGAGCTGCTGGGCTGGTAACAGCAACTTCCGACGTCATGGCCGGGCTTGTCCCGGCCATCCACGTCCGACGGCATGAAGAACGTGGATGCCCGGGACAAGCCCGGGCATGACGAGAAGAAGATCGGCGACATATCCCATGACCGAAACCATCGAAGCTCCTCGCTCCACGCCCACCGCTGTGGCTCCCGCCCCGCTCCTCGCCGTGCGCAACATCGAGGTGGTCTATGACGACGTCATCCTGGTGCTGCGCGGCCTCAGCCTCGACGTCCCCAAGGGTGCGATCGTGGCGCTGCTGGGCGCCAACGGCGCCGGCAAGTCGACGACGCTGAAAGCGATCTCGGGGCTACTCAAAACAGAGGACGGCGAGGTCACGCGCGGGGAGATCCTGTTCGAGGGGGAGAGGATCAACGGCATCGATCCCGACAAGATCGTCCGCCGCGGCATCTTCCAGGTGATGGAGGGACGGCGCATCGTCTCCGACATGACGTCGCTGGAGAACCTCAAGCTCGGCGCCTTCACGCGACGGGACCGCGAGGTCGATGCCGATATCGACATGGTCTTCACCTATTTCCCGCGCCTGAAGGAGCGCACGGGTCTGGCCGGCTATCTCTCCGGCGGCGAGCAGCAGATGCTCGCCATCGGCCGCGCGCTGATGGCGCGGCCGAAGATGATCCTGATGGACGAGCCGTCGATGGGCCTGTCGCCGCTGCTGGTGAAAGAGGTGTTCGCGATCATCCAGAAGATCAACCGCGACCTCGGCGTCACCATCCTTCTGGTCGAGCAGAACGCACGCGCCGCGCTGTCGGTGGCAAGCCACGGTTACATCATGGAGCAGGGCAAGGTCGTGCTCGACGGCACCGCTGACGAGTTGCGCGACAACGAGGACGTCAAGGAATTCTACCTCGGCGGCGCCGGCGACCAGCGCAAGAGCTTCAAGAACCTCAAGAGCTTCAAGCGGCGCAAGAGGTGGCTCTAACCCAGCACCTGCTCCGCTTCCGTGACTGCGCAGAGAACATGATAGAACGACGACGCGGGAATGGTGTCGATCAGCGACTTGCCGTCGCGATCGAACTGGTCGTACCAGCCGCCCCTCACGGGATGGCTGAGATAGTGCCGTTCGAGCCGCACCAGCGCCGCACGCGCCTCGTCCGCTGCGCCCGGCTCGCCGGACTCGGCCTGCGCGATCCACGCCTTCGCGATCTCGGTCTGCGGCCAAAGCCGGCGCGTGCCGCGGCGAATGTTGCCGACGTCGTCCCCCTCGTCGATCAGGCAACCCGTGGCCTCGTCGCGATACCGCAGCGCGGTCGCAAGCAACTCGGCGCGCCGCTGACCGGTCGGGCATCCCGTGATGCGTTCAAAACCTTTCAGCAGCCAGACCCATTCCGCCTGATGGCCCGGCTCGACGCTGACAGGCTCGATCTTCGACCAGTCCTCCTCGAAATACTCCGTAAGGATGCGCTTCTGCTTGTCGTAGAGATTGGCGAGGAACAGCGCAAAAAACTCGCCGGCACGGTTCTGAAACGACAGATCATGGGTTGCGTCGAAACACGCGATCATCGCCTCGAACAGATGCATGTGCGGGTTTTGTCGGCGCGGCAGCGAAACCGGAAGGCCTTCGTGCACGCCGCCATGCGGCGAACGGAGATGGCCGTCGAGGAAGGCCAGCAGCGCGTCGATCTCGGCACGAATTTGAGCGTCCCGGTCGAGCGCGTAGACGGTCGCGAGCGCGAACAGGATGAAAGCGTGGTCGTAGGCATCGCGCCGGCCGTCCAGCACCGTCCCCTCCGGCGTCAGCCGGTGTACGTAACCGGGCCGGCCGTCGGGCGCTTTGGCTTTGCTGAGCAGATGCTCCAGCCCCTTCAGCGCGATGGCACGGCCCTCAGGGTACCAGCCCATTTGTGCGGCCTTGGCGTAGCAATAGATCTGGCGCGCCTGCACGAACACGCGCCGCGGCGCAGCCGCATCCGCAGCGCCGTCGTGGTGCAGCCGGTCGATGAACCCGCCGGCGGCAGGATCCCAGCCGACGGTCGACCACAGCGGCAGCGCCTCCTCGATCATGCGGCGCTTCAGGCGCGCGACGACGTCCGTCGCCTCCCCCGCCGCCATGATTCCTTCGTCCGCCATCGCGTCCTCTCCGGGCCTTGCCAGTGGCCGTCTGATACCCACGCCGGCGGCGGCGCGCAACGGATGCCAACACGGAAAGAACAGCCATGACCGCCCACTACGACGCCCGCGAGACGCGCGAACAAGCGGCCCGCGAGGCCGATCTGTTCTCCCGCCTGCCGGAGGTGCTGCGAGCCGCGACGGCCGCACCGGCCTATGCCGAGCGGCTGAGAGGCATCGATCCGGCCGCCGTGACCTCCAGGGCCGCTCTGGCGGGTCTGCCGGTCTTGCGCAAGTCGGAACTGCCCGCGCTGCACAAGGCCTCTGCACCCTTCGGAGGCTTCGTGGCAGCGCCCGCCGGCTCATTCGCCCGCCTCTTCACCTCCCCCGGCCCGATCTTCGAGCCGGAGGGACGGCAGGCCGATCCCTGGCGGGGCGCAAGGGCGTTGTTCGCGGCCGGGTTCCGGCCCGATGACATCGTCCTCAACACCTTCAGCTACCACCTCACCCCGGGCGGCTTCATCTTCGACGCCTCGGCCCGCGCGCTCGGCTGTGCCGTGATCCCGGCGGGGCCCGGCAATACCGAACAGCAATTCGAGCTGATCGAAGCTTACCGCCCGGTTGGCTACAGCGGCACGCCGGACTTCCTGAAGATATTGCTCGATGCGGCCGCCAGTTCAGGCCGCGACGTCTCCTCGATCAAGCGCGCACTGGTTTCCGGCGCGGCGTTCCCGCCCTCGCTCCAGGCCGAGCTCCAGGCGCGCGGCATCGACGCCTACCAGGCCTTCGGAACCGCCGATCTCGGACTCATCGCGTTCGAGACCGAGGCGCGGGAGGGCATGGTCGTGAACGAAGACCTGATCCTGGAAATCGTCAAGCCCGGCACCGGCGATCCCGTCGCGTCGGGCGACGTCGGCGAGATCGTGGTGACGTCGCTCGATCCCCACCATCCGTGGATCCGGCTCGCCCTTGGCGACCTCACCGCGGCGCTGCCGGGTCCGAGCAAGTGCGGCCGCACCAACATGCGCATCAAGGGCTGGATGGGCCGCGCCGACCAGACCACCAAGGTCAAGGGCATGTTCATCCGCCCCGAACAGATCGCCGAGATCGGCAAGCGCCATTCGGAACTCGGAAGGCTCCGCCTCGTCGTCACACGCCATGGCGAGAGCGATGCGATGACGCTCAAAGCGGAAACGGCGATTGTGAATGACGCCCTGCGCGAAGAGGTTGTGGCAAGCTTGCGCGCCGTGACGAAACTTGGCGGAAGCGTCGATCTAGTCGGTGTCGGCCTACTGCCGAACGACGGCAAGGTGATCGCGGACGAGCGGTAGCCGACCTGGCTTAGGTAACAGCGAATATTCGCAAAAGCTGAGCCCCATTGAGCCGTAGATCTGCGCAAAAACCCGAAGATTTCCGGGACTTGTGCGCCACTGGCGAGAGGCGGGATGGAAAATAACAGGGAATACCAAACTGCGATCAGCGAATTCTTCCTCAAAGAACAGCGAATGTATCGAGCCGAAGCAGGGAAGCTTTCCGGCAACCAGGGGGTGAGCGCGCACGACGCCCCGCTGATCTCCCCTTAGCCGGAAGCAGCTGAGCAGGAGGGTGGCCAAGCTGAATCGCTTGAGGCCCTTCTTGCAGCGATTGTGGACCAGCGCTTGTCACGGCCTTGTGATGGATTCCGAAAATCCAATAGGAGGCCTCTACATTCGCCAATTGGACTCGCCTGCTACCCCCATAGCCCTCCGAATCCGCAATATCGGATTTTGAGCGTTTACCAACGCGGCGCGCCGCTCTCTGCTGCGTCTCCATTCTCCGCTAGCGTCTCCGCACCCGCGACTTCAAGGAGACCGACATGAGCATTCCATTCGACGAGCAGCCGCAGCAGCTTCGCAACGATCCGCCATGGTTCGTCCGGCACGAGCCTCCCGCCACAAAGCGTCGCGGTCGGCCCCGCAACAACCCGGCCTTGGGGGACTTTACGCTCGAGCAGGTCGACCGGATCTATCCGTGGCTGTGCAGGCGGCTCAAGGTACGTCACGTGGCGAAGCGACGTACCGCCGATCATAAGGCCATCAGCGAGTACGCCTACGGACTGTTGACCCGTTGGGCGGGAAAGCGCTTTCCGAACATTGATTGGACGACCCTCCGCAATAAACACACCTTGTGGAAGCGTGGGCACCCGCATCGCGGAGAATACAACACAGATTCCGAGGACTTCGACGCCGAGATTGAGCGACATTTTCCTCCAATCGCTCGCGGTGACGGCGGAATTTCCGTGAACGAATTCCGCCGCTCATCGTGTGAAAAACTCTCCGGGGCACTTCCCCAAAAGAACCCAATTCCGGAGGGAAATTATGCAGATCGAACAACTATCAACTGACACGTTGACACCCTACGCGGGCAATGCCCGAACACACTCGCCAAAGCAGGTCAAGCAGATCGCGCAGAGCATTGAGCGTTTGGGCTTAACAATCCAATTCTGATCGATGATGAAGGTCAGGTGATTGCAGGCCATGGACGTCTTGCGGCCGCAAATCTGCTGAACCTTGAGACGGTCCCCTGTGTGCGCCTTTCGCATCTGAGCGAGACCGACAAGCGCGCCTACGTTCTTGCGGACAATCGTCTAGCTGAAAAGGCGGGTTGGGATAACGCGCTGCTTGCTATCGAACTAAGGGAGCTCGCAGACGTCGGGTTCGACGTCGATTTGACGGGCTTTGAAGCAGCCGAGGTCGACTGCATCATCGAAAACTTCGACGAGGACAGCGAGCAGCCCGAAAACCGGATTCCGGAGCGCGGTGAAGGTCCACCCATAAGCCGCCTCGGAGATACCTGGCGCCTTGGAAAGCACGTCCTCATCTGTGGTGACGCGACGAATCCCGCGGCGTATCGCAATCTCATGGATCGCGAGCGGGCCGACTTCATTTTCACCGACCCACCGTACAATGTACGCATTGGTGGCAACGTATCAGGACTGGGAGTCGTCAAGCATCGTGAATTTGCGATGGTTTCGGGGGAGATGAGCCAGGAGGAATTCACTACCTTCCTCCAAAGGTTTTCCGGCTGCTTTGCCACTACTCGAAGGACGGCTCGATCTACCAGGTCTGCATGGACTGGCGGCATATGCGGGAAATGCTGCTCGCGGGTGATCGGTACTATGCCGAGCTTAAGAACGTCTGCATCTGGAACAAGACCAATGCGGGAATGGGGTCGGTCTATCGCTCCAAGCATGAACTGGTGTTCGTCTGTCCGAGCACAACAAGACCGTACTCGACTACGTACTGTTGCCGACCGACGGTAAGGTGAAACGCACGATCCGCTTTTCCGAGGCAGCGCGAGCGCGGCGAGGAATAATGCGCTTCAAGACCGTCAACGGCCTTGTTCAAGCGGTCACCCGCCGGCTTTTAGCAACACGCCCGGCCTCTAAAGTCACGTCAGCGTCCCGGAGCAAGGGGCCGTAAGCAGCTCGGTCCCGAACTCAGAGGGTTCCGTGGACGACGTTGATACTCGTGATCTACCTCTGGATCTTGTGCTGGTCTTCAGGTTGAGCTTTGATACTCGCCTTTGGACCCGGCCGTTATGAGTGTAAAAATGATTGTCGCAAAAATCCTGACAGACGAGCTTACGTCCATCGGCATCCGGTCGCTGACTGTCCAGGAATCAGAGAGGATCGCGGCTCATATCTTCGAGCGGATCACTGATCTCGAATTGGAGCTAGCCGCACGTGCCTTCGCCTCTGCGCGCCGCGATCGCGATTAGCATTCTCGCGTTTTCGGCGGGGCGGCTTCGACGTAGCGGGCCTGCGAGTGCTGGAGCGCCAGCCCATAGTACTTGGAATTGGCGGCCGAGCCTGGGCCGATACGTTTTCACGACGACTTAGGAAATGCCGGCGCTCGTCCGCTACGTACGCCTCCGACGAGGGCCGTCTTGCGTGACGGGTGGTAATTCGCGAAGCGTGTGACCTTAAGTCTAGCTTTAAG
>NZ_JAFCKT010000022.1 GCF_018129985.1 Bradyrhizobium sp. SZCCT0148 | reverse complement strand
AAGGAATGGTCGGCTCCCGGGAGATCACGGCATAAGCCGTCCAGCCACTGCGCAGGGAAGGCCGAGTGATCGGCGACGCCTGTATGCTGCTGTGCGGTTCTTCCTGCGTGTGCATTTTCGCGCAGCGGACCGCGGGTGCCAGGCGGCACCCGGC
This sequence comes from Bradyrhizobium sp. SZCCT0148, assembly GCF_018129985.1. Taxonomy (GTDB): domain Bacteria; phylum Pseudomonadota; class Alphaproteobacteria; order Rhizobiales; family Xanthobacteraceae; genus Bradyrhizobium; species Bradyrhizobium japonicum_H. The sequence goes on along the minus strand of NZ_JAFCKT010000022.1, from coordinate 61,321 downwards.
CTTCCCTGCGCCCTCTTGGATTGGAGGGTGGAGCGACGAAGCAAAGCTCGGGCTAAACGCGCCGCGGGAACGAGAAGGCGTGTCTGCAGCCACACACTCAGTGTGATCGCCCGGCCAGTGCGCAACTGCGCACAAGGACCGGGATCCAGTCCTCCGAGACGGCAGTGATCGAACCGAGAAGCCGCGGCGTACTGGATTTCCCGCCTGCGCAGGGAATGACAGAGGTGCTTGGAGAGCCAACCCGCCGCCTCATGCTCCGTCATTCGCGAGGAGCGCTTGCACCAAAGCAATCCAGATTTTCTCGGCGGCAAGACTCTGGATTGCTTCGCTTCGCTCGCAATAACGAGGGGGAGAGCCACGTCAACCTCCCCTCTCGTGCCCCGGACGCTGCGCAGCACGCCCGGCGATGCGAAGCATCGACCGGTGTGATGCCCTGCAGAGCCGGGGCCCATCTCGCCGTGTCCCGTGCCGCCCTGGGTCCCGGCTTCGCGCAGCAATGCAAGAGGCGCCGCAGCGCGTTCGGGACACGAAAATTCCGTCCTGCTGATACGACGACCCGATCCACCCATCACAACCACGTGTCTTTATTAGGAAACAACCATTCCCTATTATCCCGCAATGCAAAAGGTCGTCCGCCGATCCATTTCCGTTGCTCGTCCGCCCGGCCGCCCCCGGGAGTTCGACATGGATACGGCCCTGGACCGCGCCGTGCGGGTGTTTCGCGAGCGCGGCTATCATGCGACCTCCATCGGCGACCTCACCGCGGCGATGCGGCTGGCGACGGGGAGCATCTACAAGGCGTTTCGCGACAAGCACGCGGTGTTCCTGGCCGCCTTCGAGCGCTATACGGCGCTACGCCAGGAACAGACCCGCAGCGCCGCCGGGCGCGGCCGCAACGGCCGCGAGCGGATTCGCAATGTGCTGCTGTCCTATGTCGCGCAGTCGCAAGGGAGAGAGGGACGGCGCGGCTGCCTCGTGGTCGGCAGCGCGGTCGAATTGTCGGCGGTCGATCCCGCCGTCGCCGCCCGCGTCGGCGCCCAGCTCAAGACCAACGAAGACTTCATCGCCGGCCTCATTCGCGAGGGGCAGGCCGACGGCTCGATTCCCATCCATGTCGCGGCTGACGACACCGCGCGGCTGATGATCTGCATCACGCAGGGCCTGCGCGTCGTCGGCAAGGCGCGCCTGCCGCTCGACGGCGACCGTCTCGTCGGCGTCGCGATGAAGTTGCTCGCCTGAATTGTTGTCGTATTAGGGAATGATCGTTCCCGATATCTCGGAGACTGGACGCCATGACGATGAATGCCACGATCGAGACCGCGCCCGGGCCGGATGCGGTGTCGCGGCGCCTGACCTTCCTGCTCGCCGCGGCTTGTGGCATGATCGCGGCCAACATCTACTACGCGCAGCCGCTGATCGCCCCGATCAGCGCCGCGCTCGGCCTGTCGCATGCGGCGGCCGGGCTGATCGTCACCATGACGCAGATCGGCTACGGCACCGGGCTGCTGCTGATCGTGCCGCTCGGCGATCTCGTCGAGAACCGTATCCTGATCTGCTCCGTCATCACGCTCGGCGCGGCGGCCCTGCTCGCCGCCGCGTTCGCCACCCATGCGTTGCCGTTCCTGGTCGCTGCGCTGTTCATCGGCATCGGTTCGGTCGCGGTGCAGATCATCATCCCCTATGCCGCGCATCTGGCGCCGGAAGCCATCCGCGGCCGCGTCGTCGGCAACGTCTCGACCGGCCTGATGCTCGGCATCATGTTGGCGCGTCCGGTGTCGAGCTTCGTCACGGCGGCGCTGTCGTGGCACGCGGTGTTCTTCGCCTCCGCCGCGCTGATGATCGTGCTGACGGCGGTGCTCTGGATGACCCTGCCGAACCGCAAGCCGGTGACGCGGATGCACTACGGCGAACTGTTGCTGTCGATGCCGCATCTGGTGCAGGCGACGCCGCTGCTGCGGCGCCGGGCGCTCTACCAGGCCAGCCTGTTCGGCTGCTTCACCCTGTTCTGGACCGTGGCGCCGCTCCAGCTCGCGGACGCGTTCGGCTTCACCCAGCGCGGCATCGCGCTATTCGCGCTGGCCGGTGTGGCGGGCGTGTTTGCGGCACCCATCGCCGGGCGGCTCGCCGATCGCGGCCACAGCCGCGTCGCGACGCTGGTCGCGATGCTGCTCGCCGCCGGGGGCTTCCTCGTCACCTATCTCGGCACGTCCGGCTCGATGCTGAACTTGGTCTGTCTGGTGGTGGCGGCGATCGCGATCGATGTCGGTGTCCAGGGCAACGTCGTGCTCGGCTTCCGTGCCATTTTCGCGCTCGGGCATGAGCACCGCAGCCGCCTCAACGGCCTCTACATGGCGACGTTCTTCACCGCCGGCGCGGCCGGATCCGCGGTCGGCGCCTGGGCTTTCGCGCAAGGCGGCTGGACGCTCGCATCGGCCATCGGCCTCGCTTTGCCCGTCGCGGGCCTGCTCTATGCGGCGACCGAATAGCCGCCGGCCGGGCCTGATTGTGCGATGCGGCCGTTTACTAAGCCCTGGGAGGGGGCTCTCGATGGCTCCATCGCCGCAATTTCCACCTCGCGGTTTGGCTGCGGCTGTAGTACTTTGGTCTCAATTGGGCCCGGTCAACGGGCGGCAGGGGGAGGCTGATGAGGCGCGCGGGTTTTTATGGCGTACCGCGGGTACGGCCATGGTCTTGGCAGGCGTTCCTGCTCGGATTCGCAGTGGTCGCAATATCTGCCGCGCTTCAGGGCATCTGTGTCGCGTTCGGCGCAAAGCTCTATTTCGCGACCTTCCTGCCCAGCATCTTCATGGTCGGACTCGTCGCGGGCGCACCCGCGGCGGCGTTTACCGCGCTGCTCACCATTCCCGTGGTGTGGTGGGCGTTCATGCCGCCGTTCTTCAAGTTTGCCGTGCTCTCCAGCGCGAACGCGGATTCCATCAATCTGTTCTTCCTGCTGGCCGTGCTCTTGATCGGCCTGGCCGATCTCTGCCGCGAGACGATGCGGATCACCACGAGCGGCGGGCGCAAGCCTCCGGGAGACAGCGCGGCAACGAATCCGCAATAAACGGATCAGTCACGATTGTGCGCGTTGCCCGCGCGCAACAGTCCGGCAACCATCCGCGAACTCGGCCGTCGCCGCTAACTTTTCGAAAAAGATTTGGCCGCAACTTCTCCCCCGGGAATGACGAGGGAGTTTTCGGACATGAACGGCCAAATCAACGGTCAGGCCATTTTGGAGAACGTGCGCCGCTACCGCGGCATCGCATCGCTCTATCGGCAGACCGCCGCATTCCGCCCGGGCCAGAGCTGGTCGCTGCTGGAGCAGGCGAGCGATTGGGAAGCGCGGGCGCTGTCAGAGCTGGAAGCCTATTTCGCGTTGCGCGCGGACTACGCCGCTCCGCTCGCAGCCTGATCGTTAACCATCGCTCACGATGTGATCGTGAGATCGGGTGCGGGCACCGCGAATTGTCCGCCCCAGGCGCGAACTTCCGGCAGCTGGGCGATGATCTCGTCCTTCAGGTTCCAGGGCAGGATGAAGACGTAATCAGGCCTCGCAGCGATCAAGGCGGCGGGATCGCGGATCGGCAGATGCGTTCCCGGAAGCAGCAGGCCCTGCTTGTGCGGATTGCGGTCTACGGTGAATGGAATCAGCTCGCGCGTGATGCCGCAATAATTCAGCAGCGTGTTGCCCTTCGCGGGTGCGCCATAGGCGAGCACCGTCTTGCCCGCGCGCTTCGCCGCGACGAGAAAGTCGCGGATCGTCTCGCGCTTCGCCGCGACCTTCGCCTGAAAATCGAGATAGCGCCCGGGCTGGTCGAGCCAGGCGACGGCCTCGCGCTGACGCAATTGCGCAAGCGTCGACGATGGGCTCCGAGGCGCAGCTTCGCTGCAGACGTGCAGACGGAGCGAGCCGCCATGGGTCGGCAATTCATCCACGTCGAAGACGCGCAAATCATGGGCGCGAAAGACCCTCTCGAGGGTCGCGAGCGAGAAGTAAGAGAGGTGCTCGTGATAGATCGTGTCGAACTGGATGCCCTCGATCAGGTGCAACAGATGCGGAAGCTCCAGCGTCGCGCACCCGGTCTCGGGCAGCAGAATGCGCAGGCCGCCGACGAAATCGTTGATATCGGGAACGTGCGGCAGCACGTTGTTGGCGACGATCAGCTCGGGCCTGTGGCCTTCGGCGCGCAGCGCGGTCGCGACATCGCGGCCGAAATAGCAGGTCTGGGTCGGGATGCCCTTGGCGATGGCAGCGGCCGCCGGGCCGCTGGCGGGCTCGATCCCGAGCGCGCGGATGCCGGCGCGCTGGAAATACTGCAGTAGATATCCGTCATTGCTGGCGATCTCGATCACCTCGGACGCCGCGCCGAGCTTCGCGCGGGCGATCATCTCTGCGGCATAGCCCTCCGCATGCCGGAGCCAACTCTCGGAATAGGACGAATAATAGAGATACCGCTCGAAGATATTGGCCGTAGGCTCGAATTGCGGAAGCTGCACCAGCCCGCAGGCACCGCACGCACGGGCATGCAGCGGATAGGTCGGCTCGGTCGCATCCGCCCGCTCCGGCGACACGAAGGAATTCGCCAAAGGCGACAGGCCGAGATCGACGAACGTTTCGTCGAGCCCCCGCGCGCAAAAGCGGCATCGATGCCTGTCCATGAACGGATCGTCCCGTTGTGCCTACGTGCCGCGGCTGTTAGTGAATTTCCCAAGCCACGGAAACTCCGACAAGGTTGCGCATGATGCAACCGAAAACGCGTTACGGTGAACGGATGTTCGCAACGGCAATTGGCGCGACGTCAATGTGCGGGGGCCCGGGATGAAATTCACGGCATTGGCTCTGCCTGGCGTGATCGAAATCGGCATCCAGCCGGAGATCGATGCGCGCGGATTCTTCGCCCGTCTGTTCGACACCGAGGCCTTCGCGGCGCAGGGCCTGCCGACGCAGTTCGCGCAACACAGCCTCTCGCACAACGAACGTGCCGGCACCCTGCGGGGCCTGCACTACCAGGCGGGCCGGCCGGAGGCCAAGCTGGTGCGGTGCGTGGCCGGCCGCGCCTTCGACGTGATCGTCGATCTGCGCCGATCGCTGGCGAGCTATGGACAATGGTGTTCGGTCGAACTCGCCGCCGATCGCGGCAACGCCGTATTCATCCCCGCCGGATGCGCGCACGGCTTCCAGACGCTCGTCGACGGGACCGAGCTGATGTATTGCATCGATGTGCCCTATGACGCGCAAGCTGCGGCCGGCGTTCGCTGGGACGATCCATCGCTGGCGATCGACTGGCCGCTTGCCGATCCGATCCTGTCCGCGCGTGACCGCGCGCTGCCGTATCTCGCATGAGGCGGGTGCTTGTCACGGGCGCGTCGGGGTTCATCGGCCGCGCCTTGCTGCCCGTGCTGGTTGGTCGCGGCTTCGAGGTCCACGGCGTCGCGCGCAAGGCGCGGCCGGCGGTGGCGGGCGTGACGTGGCACGCCGCCGATCTCCTCACCGAAGCCGGCCGGCGGCATGCGCTGTCCGCATCGCGGCCGACGCATCTGGTTCATCTCGCCTGGGAGGTCCGGCCGGGCCACTATCGCGAGCATCCAATCAACCGGCTCTGGGCAGACGCAAGCATTGATTTGCTGTCGCGTGCGCGAGCCTGCGGCGTCAGCCGGATGCTCGGTATCGGCAGCTGCCTCGAATATGGACCTCAGAGCGCTCCATGTGAGGAACGCACCAGCCAATGCCGGCCCACGACATTGTACGGACGAGCCAAGCTCGCGACGGCCGAAGCCTACATCGCGGCAGGTGCGACCTGGGGCCGTGTGTTCGTTCCGTTCGGCCCGCACGAGCCCGAGGCGCGCCTGATCCCGTCGCTGATCCGGAGCCTGCGCGCCGGAGAGCATTTCGCTTGTTCGCATGGCGGCCAGCTGCGCGACTTCGTCTATGTCGCTGACCTCGCTCAAATGATTGCCGCCGTGCTCGACAGCGGGCTCACCGGTGCCGTCAATCTCGCCAGCGGCGAGGTGCGCAGCCTGCGCAGCGTGATCGAGCATGTGGCTGGTCTGCTCGACGCAACGCATCTGGTCAGGTTCGACGCCCTCGCCGCAACGGGCCTCGATGCCGAACCGATCCTGGCCGCCGACGTCCGCCGCCTGCGCGGAGTCAGCGCGAGCGTGCCGGTCGTCGGATTCGAGGAGAGGGCCGCCCGCACTCTCGCATGGTGGATCGACCGTCTGCCGGGGAGAGGATGACGGGCGGCCTCCGCCCAACAGGCCGGCGGCAAGCGGCACCCGTGGCAATTCCGGAGTTGTCTCGCTGTCCGCCTGTGCTAGCAACGGCCGATCGAAATCTCCTTCGCGTCGGCCGGGGCAAGCGATGACCACGTTCCACCGCATCTTCACGACAGAGCGTCTGCTCCAGATCATCGTGATTCTGGCGGCGACCGTCGCCATGAAGCTGATGAGCTGAATGTCGTCCGGCTATCGCGCGCCGAAGTCGGGAACGTCGGGCAGATAGTTCGACCCTTCCGAGCCCAGAAAATCGAACATCGCCTGCGCCGGCGGCAGCAGCACCTTGTCGCTGCGCCGGATCACATACCATTGCCGCACGATCGGCAGGCCCGCGACGTCGAGCACGACGAGCCGGCCCTCTGCGAGCTCGTGCGCGACCGTGTGGGCCGAGATGAAGGCGATGCCGAGCCCGGCGATCACGGCCTGCTTGATGGTCTCGTTGCTGCTCATCTCCATGCCGACGATCGGCTCGAGGTCGGACTTCTGGAACATGCCCTCCATCAGCGTCCGCGTGCCCGATCCGGGTTCGCGGGTGAGGAAGGTCTCGTGGACGAGGTCGGTCAGGTTGAGGCCGGAATCGTTCTCCAGCCAGTGCCCCTTGCGCGCGACGATGATGTGCGGATTGCGCCCGAGCTGGCGGACGTCGACGGTGACGTCGGCCGGTGGCCGACCCATTACCGCGAAATCGAGGTCGTAGCCGTGCATGGCCTCGCGGATCTCCTGGCGATTGCCGATGGTGAGCTTGATCTCGATCTTGGGATGCCGCTTGGAGAACGCCGCGATCGCATGCGGCACGAAATATTTCGCGGTCGAGACCGCGCCGAGATGCACGCTGCCGCCGGTCCGTCCGGCGAGCAGGTCGAGCGCGCCCTGACAGTCCATGATGGCGGCCTCGACCCGTTCGGCCAGCGTCAGCACTTGCTTGCCGGCCGCCGTCAGCAGCATCCCGTCGCCGGTCCGCTGCACCAGCGGCAGGCCGGCGAGGTCCTGAAGTTGCCGCAGCTGCTGGGTCACGGCCGGCTGGGTCAGCCCGAGATGGCCGGATGCCGCCGTCACGCTGCCCTTGGCCGAGAGCGCCGCGAGCGAGCGCAGCTGCCGGATCGTCAGATGCCGGAGCTGGGCGGTCGCGTGGCTCGGACCATTATAAGAGATTTCTTTGACACTCATTACGATTAGAAATTTTCCTTATTAAGCTGCCCCTGTCAATCTCCTGATGCCGGGACTGACCGTACCGACCTCCCAAGCGGAGGGAACTGGATGCGGCGCCGGCGACGGGGATGGACGCTGATGACCGGGCAACTCAGGCTGGACGACCACCTGCAACGGTATTCCGAGACCGCGCCTTACGCGCTGGCCGTGGCGGCCGCGGTCGATGCAATCGCGGCAGCGGCGATCGAGATCGCCGACCTGATCGCTACCGGAGATCTCGCGGACGCCTCAGGCCTGACCACCGGCCGCAACAGCGACGGCGACGTCCAGCGCGATCTCGACGTGCAGGCGGATGCGATCCTGCGCCGCTGCCTCAACAAGCTGCCGATCGCAGCGCTCGCCTCGGAAGAGATGCGCGAGGCCCAGATTGGCGACCGCGAAGGCCGCATCTGCATCGCGATCGATCCGCTCGACGGCTCCTCCAACATCGACATCAACATGACGGTCGGCACGATCTTCTCGATCCTTCCCGCTCCCGATGACCTGTCGCTCGCCTTCCACCAGCGCGGCACCGCGCAGCTTGCGGCGGGCTTCGTGACCTACGGCCCGCAGACCTCCCTGGTGCTGACGCTCGGCGAGGGCGTCGACATCTTCACGCTCGACCGCAGGACCGGCTGCTTCCGCCTCGCACGCTGCGGCGCGCAGATTGCCGAGGCGAGCGAGGAGCTCGCGATCAACATGTCGAACCGCCGGCACTGGGATCTGCCGGTGCGCGCCTTCGTCGACGAGTGCCTCGCGGGCGTCGAAGGGCCTGCAAACCACGACTTCAACATGCGCTGGATCGGCTCGCTGGTCGCCGAGGCTTATCGCATTCTCACCCGCGGCGGCGTCTTCCTCTATCCCTCGGATGCGCGCCCCGGCTACGGCGACGGCCGCCTGCGGCTGACTTACGAGGCGCATCCGATGGCGATGATCATCGAGCAGGCCGGCGGCTCCGCCACGACGGGACGCGAGCGAATCCTCGACCTCGCGGCGCAGAACCTGCACCAGCGCGTGCCGCTGATCATGGGATCGAGCAGGGAGGTGCGGCGGCTCGAGGAGCTGCATTGCGACCCGCTGCTGGTGGCTAGCGGCTCATCGCCGCTGTTCGCGCGGCGTGGATTCTTCCGCATCTGAACGAGGCCTCGCATGTCCAGGAAGCATCCCATCATCTCCATCACCGGTTCCTCCGGCGCCGGTACCACCTCGGTCAAGAAGACCTTCGAGCAGATATTCTTCCGCGAGAAGGTCAATGCCGCCTACATCGAGGGTGACGCGTTCCACCGTTACGACCGCGCCGAGATGCGCGCGCAGATGGCCAAGGAGGCCGATCGCGGCAACAAGCATTTCAGCCATTTCAGCCCCGAGACCAATCTGTTCGAGGAGCTGGAGCGCGCGTTCCGCGACTATGGCGAGACCGGCACGGCAGTGACGCGGCACTATGTCCACGACGCCGAGGAATCGGCGCTACATGGCACGGCGCCCGGTACTTTCACCGATTGGAAGAAGCTGCCGGAGAATTCCGACCTGCTGTTCTACGAAGGCCTCCACGGTGCCGTCGTCACCGACAAGGTCAACGTCGCCCGCTATGCCGACCTCAAGATCGGCGTCGTGCCGGTGATCAATCTCGAATGGATCCAGAAGCTGCACCGCGACCGCAGTGCGCGCGGTTATTCGACCGAGGCCGTCACCGACACCATCCTGCGGCGGATGCCCGATTACATCCACTACATCTGCCCGCAATTTTCCGAGACCGACATCAACTTCCAGCGCGTGCCGACGGTCGACACCTCCAATCCGTTCGTTGCGCGCTGGATCCCGACGCCGGACGAATCGATGGTCGTGATCCGTTTCAGGAACCCGCGTGGCATCGATTTCCCCTATTTGCTGTCGATGCTGCCGCAGAGCTGGATGTCGCGCGCGAACTCGATCGTGTGTCCGGGCGCGAAGCTCGATCTCGCGATGCAACTGATCCTGACGCCGCTGATCATGCAGTTGATCGAGCGCAAGCGAAATCTGAAGTGAACGAGGGGAGACTTCGATGAACATCTCCGTCCACGCCGAAGCCGACCTCTACGCGGTCAGCCACAACAATCTCGCCAACGCCGTCCGCTTCCTTGCGGTCGACGCCATCGAGACCTCGCAGTCGGGCCATCCCGGCCTGCCGATGGGCATGGCCGATGTCGCCACCGTGCTGTTCTCCCGCTTCCTGAAGTTCGACTCGGCGCATCCGAATTGGCCGGATCGCGACCGCTTCGTGCTGTCGGCGGGCCATGGCTCCATGCTGCTCTACGCGCTGCTGCATCTGACGGGCGGCGATGTCAGCCTCGGCGACATCAAGGCTTTCCGGCAATGGGGCTCCAAGACGCCGGGTCATCCGGAATACGGTCACACGCCGGGCGTCGAGATGACGACCGGGCCGCTGGGGCAGGGCATCGCGACTGCCGTCGGCATGGCGCTCGCCGAGCGGATGGGCAATGCGCGGCATGGCGACGGGCTCGTCGATCATTTCACCTATGTGATCGCCGGCGACGGCTGCCTGATGGAAGGCATCAGCCAGGAGGCGATCTCGCTTGCCGGCCATCTTCAGCTCGGCCGTCTGATCGTGCTGTTCGACGACAACGGCATCTCGATCGACGGGCCGACCTCGCTGGCAACCTCCGACGACCAGCTCGCGCGTTTCGCCGCTTCCGGCTGGTCGGTGCGCAGCATCGACGGACACGATCCCGAAGCGATCGCGCAGGCGATCGCAGAGGAGCGGGAGACCGCAAAGCCGTCGCTGATCGCCTGCCGCACCATCATCGGCTACGGCGCGCCCGATAGACAGGGCACCGAGAAGGCGCATGGTGCCCCGCTCGGGACCGAGCAGGCCGCGGCCGCCCGCCGCACGCTCGGCTGGGACTACCAGCCCTTCGTTGTTCCGATCCCGATCCTCAAGGCATGGCGGATGATCGGGCAACGCGGGCAGGTGGACCGGCTGGCCTGGCTCGATCGCTATGAAGGCGCGACGCCCGAGCAGCGCGACATGTTCGTCGAAGGCAAGGCGGTTGGCCTGCCGGCCGCCTATGCGCTGGCCGCGGCAAAATTGCGCGAACGCTTTGCGTCCGAGCGTCCGAAGCTCGCGACCCGGCAAGCCTCGCAACAGGTGCTCGACGGCATCGCCGGGACGATCGCCGGCCTGGTCGGCGGCTCCGCGGACCTCACGCATTCGAACCTCACGCACGCCAAGGTGCAAGCCCCGGTCAAGCGCGGGGCGTTCGCCGGTGACTACATTCACTATGGCATTCGCGAGCACGGCATGGCCGCCGCGATGAACGGCCTTGCGCTACACGGCGGCTTCATCCCTTACGGGGGCACCTTCCTCGCGTTCTCGGATTACAGCCGGCCGGCGATCCGTCTTGCGGCCCTGATGCGGTTGCGCGTCATCCATGTGATGACCCACGATTCCATCGGGCTCGGCGAGGACGGCCCGACGCACCAGCCGGTCGAGCATCTGGCGGCGCTGCGGGTGATCCCGAACCTCCTGGTGTTCCGCCCCGCCGACGCCGTGGAGACGCTGGAAGCCTGGGACTGCGCGCTTAATTCCGAAGACCGCCCCTCCGTGCTGTGCCTCTCGCGTCAGGCCTTGCCGACTTTCCGCAGCGATGCGCGCGGCAAAAACCGGGTCTCCCGCGGCGCCTATCTCGTCGTCTCGCCGGACGGCGGCCGCGATGTGACGCTGATCGCGACGGGCTCGGAGGTGTCGATCGCATTGGAATCCGCCCGCCTGCTCGCAACCGAGCACATCCGCGCAGCCGTCGTGTCCGCACCTTGCTTCGCCCTGTTCGAGGAACAGCCCGACGAATACCGCGCCACCGTGCTCGGCAACGCGCCGCGCGTCGGTGTCGAGGCAGCCGTACAGGGCGATTGGTCGCGCTGGATCGGCGCTGACGGCGAGTTCGTCGGCATGCGCGGATTCGGCGCCTCGGCGCCGGCACCCGTGCTGTACCGCGAATTCGGCATCACACCGCAAAGCATTGCGGAGGCCGCCCGACGGGCAATCGCGCGCAAGCGACATTAAGGAGGACCATTCGTGGCACGTATCACCCTCAGGCAACTGCTCGACCACGCAGCCGGCCACGGCTACGCGGTGCCGGCGTTCAACATCAACAACATGGAGCAGGGAATCGCGATCATGCAGGCGGCGGCCGAGGTCGATGCGCCCGTCATCATCCAGGCCTCGCGCGGCGCGCGCAGCTATGCCGGCGATCTCATGCTCTCGCACATGATCGACGCGCTGGAGCGGACCTATCCGGACATTCCACTCTGCATGCACCAGGACCACGGTAACGACGAGGCGACCTGCGCCTCCGCCATCGCCCACGGCTTCACCTCCGTCATGATGGACGGCTCGCTCGAGGCCGATGCCAAGACCGCAGCCGATTACGAGTACAACGTCGCGATCACCCGCCGCGTGGTCGATCTCGCCCACTGGGTCGGCGCCTCCGTCGAAGGCGAACTCGGCGTGCTCGGCTCGCTGGAACATGGCGGCGGCGAGCAGGAGGACGGCCACGGCGTCGAGGGCAAGGTCAGCCACGACCAGCTCCTGACCGATCCTGATCAGGCGGTCGACTTCGTCCGTGCCACCAAGGTCGATGCGCTCGCCATCGCGATGGGCACTTCGCACGGCGCCTACAAGTTCAGCCGCAAGCCGGATGGCGACATCCTGGCGATGCGGGTGGTCGAGGAAATCCACCGCAGGCTGCCGAATACGCATCTGGTGATGCACGGCTCCTCGTCGGTGCCGCAGCCACTGCAGGACATGTTCAACCAGTTCGGCGGCGAGATGCCCCAGACCTGGGGCGTGCCGGTCGAGGAAATCGTCCGTGGCATCAAGAGCGGCGTGCGCAAGGTCAATATCGACACCGACTGCCGCCTCGCAATGACGGCGGTGTTCCGGAAAGTCGCCGCGCAAACGCGTTCCGAGTTCGACCCGCGCAAGTTCCTGAAGCCTGCGATGGACGCGATGCGCGAGCTCTGCCGCGATCGGTTCGAGCAGTTCGGCACGGCGGGCCACGCCGGCAAGATCAAGGTGATTCCGATGAGCGAAATGGCGCGGCGATATCGCGTCGGTGAACTCGATCCGCGCATCGGCACGCGTGAGCCGGTCGCGGCCTAGATCATTCAGAGAGAGAGAAGAGCAGGAGAGAGCCATGAATGCACATGCAGGAACCGTCCGCGGCAAAGAGCGCTATCGATCGGGCACGATGGAATACGCACGCATGGGTTATTGGGAGCCCGAATACACGCCAAAAGACACGGATGTCATCGCACTGTTCCGCGTCACTCCGCAGGAGGGAGTCGACCCGATCGAGGCATCCGCCGCTGTTGCCGGTGAATCCTCGACCGCGACCTGGACCGTGGTGTGGACCGATCGGCTCACGGCCGCGGAGAAATATCGCGCGAAATGTTACCGCGTCGATCCGGTGCCGGGCGCGCCGGGCTCATATTTCGCCTACATCGCCTATGACCTCGACCTGTTCGAGCCGGGCTCGATCGCCAACCTCTCGGCCTCGATCATCGGCAACGTGTTCGGCTTCAAGCCGCTCAAGGCCCTTCGCCTGGAGGACATGCGCTTCCCGGTCGCCTATGTGAAGACGTTCCAGGGACCCGCGACCGGCATCGTGGTCGAGCGCGAGCGGCTGGACAAGTTCGGCCGGCCTCTGCTCGGTGCGACCGTGAAGCCGAAGCTCGGGCTCTCGGGGCGCAACTACGGCCGCGTGGTCTACGAGGCGCTCAAGGGCGGGCTCGATTTCACCAAGGACGACGAGAACATCAACTCGCAGCCCTTCATGCACTGGCGCGACCGCTTCCTCTATTGCATGGAGGCGGTGAACCGCGCGCAGGCCGCCTCCGGCGAAGTGAAGGGGACCTATCTGAACGTCACCGCCGCGACCATGGAGGACATGTACGAGCGCGCCGAGTTTGCCAAGGAGCTCGGTTCGGTCATCATCATGATCGACCTCGTGATCGGATACACCGCGATCCAGTCGATGGCGAAATGGGCGCGGCGCAACGACATGATCCTGCATCTTCACCGCGCCGGTCACTCGACCTATACGCGGCAGAAGATCCACGGCGTGTCGTTCCGCGTGATCGCCAAATGGATGCGACTCGCCGGTGTTGACCACATCCACGCCGGCACCGTGGTCGGCAAGCTTGAGGGCGACCCGCTCACTACGCGCGGCTACTACGACGTCTGCCGCGAGGAGTTTAATGCGACCAAGCTCGAGCATGGCCTGTTCTTCGACCAGTCGTGGGCGAGCCTCAACAAAATGATGCCAGTCGCCTCGGGCGGGATCCATGCCGGCCAGATGCACCAGTTGCTCGATCACCTCGGCGAGGACGTCGTGCTGCAGTTCGGCGGTGGTACCATCGGTCATCCCATGGGGATCGCGGCCGGTGCAATCGCAAACCGGGTGGCGCTGGAGGCGATGATCCTCGCGCGCAACGAGGGGCGAGACTACGTCCACGAAGGTCCGGAGATCCTGGCCAGGGCGGCCGAGACCTGCACGCCGCTGAAGGCCGCGCTCGAGGTCTGGAAGGACGTCAGCTTCAACTATCAGTCCACGGACACTCCGGACTTCGTGCCGACCGCGCTGGAAACCGTTTGAGGAGACGACATCATGAAACTGACCCAGGGCTGCTTCTCGTTCCTGCCTGATCTCACCGATGACCAGATCACCAAGCAGGTGCAGTATTGCCTCGCCAACGGCTGGGCGGTGAACATCGAGTTCACCGACGACCCGCACCCCCGCAACACCTATTGGGAGATGTGGGGCCTGCCGATGTTCGATCTCCAGGATGCCGCCGGCGTGATGATGGAACTCGCCGAATGCCGCCGCGTGTATGGCGATCGCTACATCCGCCTCAGCGGTTTTGATTCCAGCCATGGCTGGGAATCGGTGCGCATCTCCTTCCTGGTCAACCGGCCACCGCAGGAGGCGGAATTCGAACTGGTGCGGCAGGAGATCGGCGGGCGCGCGATCCGCTACAGCACCATCCGAAAGAACGTCGCGCACGTGCCGCAATAGTCATTCGTCTCCGCGCGGAGCCTTGTTGCTCCAGATCCTTGGCGGACAACTGCTTCGCCGCCACCCCGCGGCGAAGCCCTTTTATTCGAGGCGCCGATGCTGGATGTGCCTAATACCACGACCACCGAGACCGCGTTCGATCTCCGCAAGGAAGCCGAATCGGCCGGAATCATCGCAACGTTGCAGCAACTCGATCAGGAGCTGATTGGTCTGCGGCCGGTCAAGGACCGCGTGCGCCAGATCGCTTCGCTGCTGCTGATCGAGCGCATTCGGCAGCGTGCAGGCCTGGCCTCCGCACCGCCGACGCTGCATATGTCGTTCACGGGCAATCCCGGTACCGGCAAGACCACGGTCGCGCTGCGCATGGCGAAGATCCTGCACGGCCTCGGCTTCGTGCGGCGCGGGCAGGTGATCTCGGTGACGCGCGACGATCTCGTCGGTCAGTATATCGGCCACACCGCGCCGAAGACCAAGGAGATCCTGAAGAAGGCGATGGGCGGCGTGCTGTTCATTGACGAGGCCTACTATCTGCATCGCCCCGACAACGAGCGCGATTACGGACAGGAGGCCATCGAGATCCTGCTTCAGGTCATGGAGAACCAGCGCGAAGATCTCGTCGTCATCCTTGCGGGCTATCGCGAACGGATGACGACCTTTTTCGGCTCCAATCCCGGCTTTCGTTCCCGCATTGCCCATCACATTGAATTCCCGGACTATTCGGAGGCGGAATTGCTGGTGATCGCCGAACTGATGCTCAAGGAGCGTGGCTATCGCTTTTCCCCGGCAGCCCGTGATGCCTTCGAAAGGTACATCGATCTGCGCCGGACCCAGCCCTTTTTCTCCAACGCGCGCTCGATCCGCAACGCGGTCGACCGCATCCGCCTGCGGCAGGCCGATCGTCTGGTGTCCGATCTCGATCGCATGCTCGATGTCGCGGATCTCGAAACCATCGATCCCATGGACGTGCTGGCGAGCCGTGTCTTCAGCGGTGGGGCCGACGCGAAGAGCACACAGCCATGACCGGGGAGATCATCATCGCTCCCTCGATCCTGGCCGCGGATTTCGCGCGCCTCGGCGAGGAGATCGCGGCGATCGACACCGCCGGCGCCGACTGGATCCACTGCGATGTCATGGACGGACATTTCGTGCCGAACATCAGCTTTGGCGCCGATGTCATCAAGGCGATCAGGCCGTCGACAAGGAAGATGTTCGACGTGCACCTCATGATCGCGCCTGTTGATCCCTACCTCGAAGCGTTCGCGAAGGCGGGGGCCGACGTCATCACCGTTCATGCCGAAGCCGGCGCTCATCTCGATCGTTCGCTTCAGGCCATCCGCGCGCTCGGCAAGAAGGCCGGTGTCAGCCTGTGCCCGTCCACGCCCGAGAGTGCGATCGAATATGTGCTCGATCGTCTCGACCTCGTGCTGGTGATGACGGTCAATCCCGGCTTCGGCGGCCAGTCGTTCCTGCAATCCCAGCTCGCGAAGATCGAGCGGATCAAGGCCATGATCGGCGATCGGCCGATCCGGCTCGAGGTTGACGGCGGGGTCACGCGCGACAATGCCGCTGCCGTGGCCGCCGCGGGCGCCGATACGCTGGTGGCGGGTTCCGCGGTGTTTCGCGGCAAGAGCGTTGCCGAATATGCCGCAAACATTGCGGCCATTCGGACCGCCGCCGAGAGGGGCCGAGTTCCGAAGCGGCAAGAAAATGCCGTGCAGCCGATGCGCCTCGGCGACAGCGCGCGCATCCGGTAGATTACGTAGGGCATTGCCAAAGCGACTGGGCCGAGGTGTCGATCGTCTCATCGGACGTATTTCTCTCCGGGTTCCTACGGAGAATCCTGCGCAACCCGACAATACCTTTCATGACGGGGTAACCAACGGTGCCGAAGGACACGTGCAATTAACGGCGACGCAATGCGCCGCTCCACAATCTGTGGTTCAAGAGCTGCAGAGAGCGCGGGATGCAAATTCAATATATTCACTGGAATGCTGCCCATGGCTGGCGCGGAGCGGAAGCCCTCCGGGAGCTTCCCCAACTCGTGCTCTATTTCGGCAGCTGTGAGCAACTGGTGGACGGCCAACGCTATCGCGAACTGCGCGGACTCTATCCCGAAAGTCATATCGTCGGCTGCAGCACCGGCGGACAAATCCATGGCGACGACATCTGCGATGACGAAGTCATCGCGGTCGCCCTGCGTTTCGCCCATACGCAGGTGCGGTTGGTGCAAGAGGTCGTCGAAGCCCGCGATGCGTCAAAGGCCTGCGGCGCGCGCTTGGCCCGCCAGGCGCAGGCGGCCGATCTGGCGGGTCTGTTTGTCCTGTCCGACGGATTGGCCGTGAACGGTGGCGCACTGCTTGCCGGAATCACGGAGGTTCTGGGACCGGATTTGCCGGTTACCGGCGGGCTCGCCGGCGACGGCACCCGGTTTGAACAGACGGTTGTCGGAGCTGACGCCGAGCCGACGCCGAACCGCGTCGCCGCAATCGCATTCTACGGCGCTTCGTTCCGTTTCGCGCATGGCTGTGCCGGCGGCTGGGATGTGTTCGGTCCGCGTCGAAGGGTGACGAAGTCGGAAGGATCCGTGGTCGTGGAGCTCGACGGGAGCCGCCGCTGGACCTCTACACCCGCTATCTCGGCGAGGAAGAGGCCGAGGCGATGCCCGGTTCGGGTCTGGCGTTTCCCTTGCGCATTCACGACGAAGCGGAGCCGGAACGGCAGATCGTGCGCTCGGTGTTCGCGGTGGATCGCAATGCCGGCACCCTGACGTTCGCGGCTGACATCCCGGAAGGATGCACTGCGCAATTGATGCGGGCCAATTTCGACAGTCTCGCCGCCGGTGCCGGCGAAGCGGGCAGGCAGGCGCGCAGCGCGCTCGCGGAGAACGTTGCCGGCGACAAGCTTGCCATCTTGGTGAGCTGTACCGGTCGCCGCAGGGTGATGGGACAGCGCACGCAGGACGAGCTGGACGCCGTTGCCGCCGAACTGGGCGAGGATTTCGTCCGGATCGGATTCTACTCCTACGGCGAGATCGCCCCGCCGGCCGCGTCCGGCCGCTGCGAGCTGCACAACCAGACCATGACCGTGACCGTCATCGCGGAGGCGGCAGCTTGACCATGCACCGGCTGATCGCACGACAGATTCGCCAGTCGACGGATGAATCCGGACAGGTCGACCTGACCAAGCTAGGCGAGCTCGTCAGTGCGGCCTACGAGGAGGGCGATCGCGATCGCCGCCGCACCGACCGTGCGATCAAGCTGATGATCGAGGAACTCGAGCAGACGCACAAGCGCGCCGAACAGGATCTGCGGCGCGCGCGCGAATTCCTCGACAGCATCATCGAGAACATCCCGATCGCGGTATTCGCCAAGGATGCCAAGGATTCCCGCTACGTCCTGCTCAATCGCGCAGGCGAGGAGTATTACGGCATGCCGCGCGAGGCGATGCTGGGCAAGACTCCGCAGCAGATTTTTCCGGACCATATCGCTCGCGTCGTCAACGAGCAGGATCGCCGCGTCGTCGACAGCGGCACGCCGATGTTCCTGGAGGGCCAGCTGCTCGAAATCGGCGTGAAGGGCCACGATCGTCTGGTCAATTCGCGCAAGCTGCTGGTCAGGGACGGCAGCGGCGCGCCGCAATATCTGGTCGGCGTGATCGAGGATGTCACCGAGAGGATCACGAACGAGGCGCGGATCAGCCATCTTGCGCATCATGACGCGTTGACCGACCTGCCGAACCGCAGCGCCTTCAATGCCGCACTCGGCGAGCGGTTGGAGCGGGCGCAGGAGGCGGCAACCAGTTTTGCCGTGCTCAGCCTCGATCTCGACCGCTTCAAGGAGGTCAACGACGTGTTCGGCCATCCGGTCGGCGACATGCTGATGCGGGCGGCGGCCGACCGGCTTGCCGCGGAGGCCGACGGTGCCTTCGTCGCCCGTATCGGCGGCGACGAGTTCATGATCCTGATGCCCGACGATATCAGCCGCGATGACGCCCTGGTGCTCGCCGAACGGCTGGTCGAGACGATCGGCAAGGAGCTCGAGGTCGACGACTATCTTCCCCATGTCGGCCTCAGCGTCGGGATCGCGTTTTATCCGGATGACGGCGTGAATGCCGCCACGCTGCTCGCCAATGCCGATTCAGCGCTCTACCGCGCCAAGCGCGAGGGCCGTGGGCGCGTCCGCGTCTTCGAATCCGAGATGGATCAGGAGCTGCGCGACCGCAGGCTGTTGCAGCACGATCTGCGACAGGCGCTGGAGCTGAACCAGTTCCTGGTCTACTTCCAGCCGCAGGCGCGGGTGGATGGCGAAGTGATCGGCTTCGAGGTTCTGCTGCGCTGGAATCACCCGACGCGGGGCTTCGTACCGCCGGACCAGTTCATTCCGCTCGCCGAGGAGAACGGGCTGATCGTCCAGATCGGCGAATGGGTCTTGCGCGAAGCGTGCCGCGAGGCGGCATCCTGGCCGCGGCCGCTGCAGGTCGCCGTCAATTTGTCGCCGGTTCAGTTCCAGGCCGGCGATCTCGAACGTTCGATCCACCAGATCCTGCTGGAGACCGGGCTTGCGCCGACGCGGCTCGAGGTCGAGATCACCGAGGGCGTGCTGATCGGTGATTTTACCCGCGCCCTCAATTTGTTGCGACGGCTGAAGGCGCTCGGCATCCGCATCGCGATGGACGATTTCGGCACCGGCTATTCCTCGCTGTCCTATCTCCAGTCGTTCCCGTTCGACAAGATCAAGATCGATCGCAGCTTCATCTCCAATCTCGAGGCGACGCCGCAATCGGCCGAGATCGTCCGCGCGGTGCTGAGCCTCGCGCACGCCCTGAACATTCCGGTCATTGCCGAGGGGGTGGAAACGGAAGCGCAGCGTGCCTTCCTGGCGCGGGAGGCCTGCGAGGAGATGCAGGGCTATCTGGTCGGCCGGCCCGACTTGATCGAGCGCTATCTCGACCTGGTCGGCGTGACAGTGGAGCGCCGGCTCTACGCCTAGCCGACGGGTCCGGGCACCCCCGGGCGTCAATCGGCACGAATTTGGAACTTTGGGTCGGATATATATTTCCTAATAATAGGCCGAGGCGAAGCGCGCGCTGGGCGCAGAAAATCTTTTGCACAACCGCCATAGGCCTGACGCAAATCCGGGCAATAAGCCCAGTGAATGCGAGGGAGGGTCTCATGGAGAACGTACGTCGCTACCGGGCGCTGGCATCACTCTGCCGTCAGCAGGCGGCTTACCGCCCGCTTCAGACCTGGGAGCTCCTCGGCCAGGCCGAACATTTCGAACATCTCGCCGAGGTCGAGCTCAAGGCGCATTTCGACGTGTGCAACGCGCCACACAATGAGGACGCCGGCGTGCCCGCGACGTGGGAGACCCCGGTCGCAGCGTGACGGCGCCTGTTGGTCTCAATGCGACATCAGCGTCGGGACCGTCATGGCTTCCAGCGTGGCGCGGGTGACGCCGCCGAGAATGCGCTCCTGCAAGCGCGAATGGCCGTAGCCGCCCATCACCAGCAGATCGAGCGCCTCGTCGGCCGCCAGCGACAGAATGGTCGGCTGGATGTCGGCGCGGCTCGCCGACATGCTGACCGTGCGGGTCGACAATCCGCGCCGGCCGAGATGTCTTGCGAGGTTGCTCGCTGACGCTTCGTCGGACACGGCCTTGGCCTCGTTGATGGTGATGATCACGATCTCGTCGGCACGCGCCAGGAACGGTGCGGCGTCGCGCACGGCGCGGGCCGCGAGGCGGCTGCCGTCCCAGCAGATGCCGATCCTGCTTGCCTTGAAAGCTCCATGGAATGTGTAGGGCAGGAACAACACCGGACCGCCTGCCTGGAACAGGATCTCGCGCGGGACGTCGTTGTCGAACGAGCCCTGCGCGGGATCAGGCTGGAGCACGACGCTGAGGTCGTGCAGTCGCGCCATCTCGCCGAGCGAGCCGGCTGCATCCGCAGGGATCGCGCCGAGCGCGCGGCAGGCGTAGGAGACGCCGGCGTTCGCCGCTTCGATGCCAAACACCGCGAGCGCGGCTTCGGCCCGCTCGACAGCGCGCTCACGCTCCAGTTCGAACACGGCCGCGACCGCGGCGCCGCCCTCCATCACGTAGGCCGCACTGGTTGCGACATAGCCGACCGCGACCGCGTCGAGATGGGCGTTGAACTGTGCCGCGAGCGAAATCGAGCCGTCGATCGCGGAACGCATGGGGCGTTCGGTGGGGATGTGGACAAGAATGTCTTTGTACATGGCACGCCTCCGAGGGACATCATCCGGTGGCCGCAGTTTTTCACCGTCCGAAGGACGCGCGTTGAGCTGCATCAAATGTGCGGGCGGCGATGTTCCGCGGGGTGGCGCGAGTCCTTTGCCAAGATTTAATCGGACGGACGGGACGTCGTAAGGTGGCGAGGGCCATGTTGGAGTCAAGGCGACACCTTACCCAACATGGACATTTCGACATGAACGATCGCGTCAATTCCGACATCCCGACGTCCCGCAGGATCTTGAGGCCGCGCCGGCTGGCGCTGCTCGGCACCGTCGCCGCGCTCGGCGTGGCGGTGCTGGCGGCTTCTCCCGGCTCTTTGCCGTTCGGTCCGAACTCCTTCATCGCGCCGGCCCAGGCCGCGGAATCCGCAACGACTCCGCCGGGCTTCGGTGATCTCGTCAGCAAGGTCAAGCCGGCCGTCATCTCGGTGCGGGTCAAGATCGACCAGGACAACGACAAGAGCGCGATGCTGCAGCAGAACCGGATGGATCAGGACGAGGATTCTCCGGGCGACCAGTTCTCCCGGCAGTTCGGGTTCCGCGGCCCGGGCGGCATGAACGGCATGCCGCGCCAGCGCCATCAGATGATCACGGGCGAAGGCTCCGGCTTCTTCATCTCCGCCGACGGCTATGCTGTCACCAACAACCACGTCGTGGACCACGCCGAGTCGGTGCAAGTGACCATGGATGACGGCACCAGCTACACGGCCAAGGTGGTCGGCACCGATCCGAAGACCGATCTCGCGCTGATCAAGGTCGACGGCAAGAAGGATTTTCCCTTCGTCAAATTCTCCGACCAGAAGCCGCGCATCGGCGACTGGGTGGTTGCGGTCGGCAATCCCTTCGGCCTCGGCGGCACCGTGACTGCCGGCATCGTTTCGGCCAGTGGCCGCGACATCGGCAACGGTCCCTATGACGACTTCATCCAGATCGATGCGCCCATCAACAAGGGCAATTCCGGCGGCCCGGCCTTCGACATGACCGGCAACGTGATCGGCGTGAACACCGCGATCTTCTCGCCTTCGGGCGGTTCGGTCGGCATCGGCTTCGACATTCCGGCCTCGACCGCAAAGCTCGTCGTCGCGCAGTTAAAGGACAAGGGCGCGGTGACCCGTGGCTGGCTCGGCGTGCAGGTGCAGCCGGTCACCGCCGAGATCGCCGACAGCCTCGGGCTGAAGGAGGCGCGCGGTGCCATCGTGGACAACCCGCAGGACGGCAGCCCGGCGGCGAAGGCCGGCATCGAGGCGGGTGACGTCATCACCTCCGTCAACGGTACGGCGGTCAAGGATTCGCGAGACCTTGCCCGCACGATCGCGACCCTTGCGCCTGGCAGTTCGGTGAAGCTCGACCTCTTCCATAAGGGCGACAGCAAGACGGTTACGCTGGCGCTCGGCGAGTTGCCGAACGAACAGCAGGCCAAGGCCGATGTTGGCAAGGAACAGCCGGGCTCCGGCACTCCGCGCCTCGGACTTGCGCTGGCTCCGGCCGGTGACGTCCAAGGCGCCGGCCAGAAGGGCGTCGTCGTCACCGAGGTCGATCCGCAAGGGCCGGCGGCGCAGCGCGGCATCCAGACCGGCGACGTCATCCTCAATGTCGGCGGCAAGGCCGTCGCCAATGTCGGCGATGTCCGCTCCGAGCTGGCGCAGGCCAAATCGTCCGGCAAGCGCAGCGTGCTGTTGCAGGTCAAAAACGCGCAGGCGACCCGGTTCGTCGCGGTACCGTTCGCCTGAGGCGAACGTCGGTCGGCATTGAACAAGAAAGGCGGCCCGTGTGGCCGCCTTTTCCGTTTCCGTTCGCTTCAGGCTTGCCGGGATGCGATCGATAACATTCTCGTTAACTGCAGCGATGATGACCCGGTTCGTCCGAAAAAGCCGTGTTCACTCATCACACTTTGAAGTTGCTGAAGGCTTGACGGCAATGACGCCGCCAGGTTCAGGCGAGCGTGGACCCCCGGAACCTGCCGCCGCTCACACGAGAGGCCGCTGGTTCGCATTGATCGGTGCCGACATGGATCGATTGAAGCTCTCGCTTAGGAGTGCGCTGCTGGTGGCGCCATTCGTGCTCTGGGGCGGAAACGCCCTCGGGCGGGACGACGGGCGCTACGCGGATTCGCCGCTGAAGCCATGGTTCGACGGTTTGCGCAGCCACCTCGGTCCGTGCTGCTCGGATGCGGATGGGTTTGCCGTCGCCGATCCCGACTGGGAGTCCCATAACGGTCATTATCGCGTGCGTCTGGACGGCGAGTGGATCGAGGTACCGGATGAGGCCGTCATCACCGAGCCGAACCGTGCCGGCCGCACCATGGTGTGGCCGGTGAAGACCGCGTTCGGGGTTTCGATCCGCTGCTTCATGCCGGGCAGCATGATCTGAGACGGATCGACCTCAGCGCTTGCTCGATTTGCGCTTTGACGATTTCTTCGTTGTCTTCCTGGTTGTCGTCTTTTTGGCCGTCCTTTTCTTGGACGTTTTTTTGGAAGACGTCCTGGCAGCCTTCTTCGGGACCTTCTTGCCCTTCTTGCGTGCCTTCGACAGTCCGATTGCGATTGCCTGCTTGCGGCTCTTCACGCGACCGCCACGGCCTTTGGGACCGCTCTTAGCGGTGCCCTTCTTGTAGCGGCGCATCTCGCTTTCGACATCGCTGCCGGAGCTGGGTGAGTAGCGGCGTTTCTTTGCCTTGCGTGCCATGCATATTCTCCCTTGGCCGGAAAAACCTCTCGACAGGGGCATGGTTCCGAAAACGCATCTTCAAACGTTGCAAATGCACGACGCAGCCTAAAACGAATTCGCGAGCTCGATCTCGGCTTCCAGCACTTGGATGCGCCGAGCCGCCTCGCTGAAGGATAGATCGCGCGCATATTGTGCGGGTTGATAGGCTTCTTCGCTCAACCGCTTCAACCTCAGCCCCTGCGTCCGCGTCATCTGCTCCGTGAGGAAAACCCTGGCGTCGTATCTGCCTTGAACCTGCATGGCGCTTCTCCCTCCTGAAAATCGTGCCTTGACTATATGTTCTTATTTTGTTCTAACAAGTCATGGACAACAGAATTAATGAAATTCGACGTAAAATCAGCGCCTTGAGGCTTGAAATGGCCGGCGTCGAGGCGTCAGTGCGCGATCTTATCAACGGCGATCGCGATTGCGCCCAACAGGCCCAGGCGCAGATGGATCTGCGCCGGAAAGTCGACCTGCTGATCGGGGAATGGAAGGCTGCCGGCGGCGGCGGTGTCCTGCCTGACGTCCGCGATCGGGTGCGTCTTCGTCTTGTAAAGACAGCCGGCAATCCCGAGCGCGCGCGCACCCGGCGCTGAACCTTTGGGGGATTGCGCCGTGGAAGAAGATCCGGACGCTTACCGGACCCTGAAGTTGCGCGCCGAGATTCTCGAACTGGGCTCCGCCATCCGGCAATTGCAGCGCGCCGGTCTCGATGATGCTGCGGCTCAAGTTCTGCTCGGACGCAAGCGGGCGCAGCTCGACCATCTCGTGAAGACGAACTCCACGGGCGGCCGTCAAGACCCTGACATCCGACGCGTGAGCGCAAGCGACGCGCCGGATCGGCCTCTGCCGCGTACGCTCAAGCAGCCGTCGAGGTCGGCCGCACATCCCCGTGAGCTGCGCCAGTGCTCGGAACGGAAGCGTGATGGGCCGATTGACCGGGCTCCTGACACAGCAATGGAGCGTTCCATGGATATCAAAGGCAAGACCATCGCGATTCTCGCGACGCACGGTTTCGAGCAGTCGGAACTGGAAGTGCCGCGCGAACGTCTGAAACAGGCCGGCGCAACGGTTCACGTGATCTCGCTTGAAGCCGGCGAGATCAAGGGCTGGGACAAGAAGGATTGGGGGCGGCCGGTGACCGTCGACAAGACGCTGGACCAGGCCTCCAGCAGCGACTACGACGCCCTGGTGTTGCCGGGCGGACAGATCAACCCCGACCTGCTTCGCCTCGAGCCGAAGGCATTGTCCTTCATCAAGGATATCTTCAATGCGAAGAAGGTCGTTGCCGCCGTCTGTCATGCGCCGTGGCTGCTGATCGAGACGGGCATCGCCAAGGGTCGCAAGATGACGTCCTACAAGTCCATCAAGACCGATGTCATCAATGCCGGCGCGGCATGGGAAGATTCTGCGGTGGTCGTCGACCAGGGCATCATCACCTCGCGCAATCCCGGTGACCTGGAAGCGTTCAGCGCCAAGATCATCGAGGAAGTGAAGGAGGGCCGTCACGTGCAGCGCAACGCTGCCTGAGTGGCAGATGCTCGCCTCAACGAAAAAGCCCCGCGTCGCCGCGGGGCTTTTGTTGACCTGGTCGGTCTGGGCCTACTTGGTATTGGTCATGCCCTTGCCGTTCTGGTTGGTCATGGTGCCGCCCTGGTCCGAGCCGGGACCGGAACCGCCCTGGCCGGAGGGATCCGCGCCCTTCGAGGACTTGGTGTTGGCGCCGGTGGTCTGCGAGGACGACATCGATGATCCGTGTTTCGCCTTGTGCGACTTGGCCTGTGCGGCGAGCGGCGCAGCGGCAAGGCCGGTGGCCAACAACGCGGTGAGAACGAGCTTCGTCCTTGTCATACGGGGAACTCCTGAGTTAAATTGACGCAGGCAGCCAACCGCTATTCGGCGAAGGAGTTCCGACCAGCATATCTCCCGCAGGTCACGGACGCTTCAAGTTTGCTTGTCCTCCACGAGGATGAACACAGCGCCGGTGAGTGTGGCGCCGATCGCGAAAGTCGTCACCAATGCGAGGGCGACGACGATGGCGGCGTGGGTTCCGCTGTGATCTAGCAAGCTGGCGACGGCCGGATTGGACAAGATCAGCGTAAGGCCGAAGGTGAGGCCGAGGGCTGCGCCCATCAACGCATGCATCATCAGCTTGATGAGGCCGGCGGGGGAGATCAAGTCGGAAGACTTTCTTGAGCGCATGGGAACCGCATCCCGAATTGTCATGCCAACGCGGGCGATATTCACCGGTTCCAAACGGAAGAAGGATTGTCGTGGTCGGCTTCATCCGACGTTCATGCCGGATTGACGATGATGAGCACCAGCACAACGGGTACATTCGAAACGGGAACATTCGCTATGGGTAAGGTCGTGTTTCTTTACCGCTCGCTGGCCTATCGCAACGCGGCAGCGGATATGCTGCGCAAGGCCCGCAAACTGCCACGCGGCGCGGAGCGAAGTGCGGCCCGCCGCTACGCGACGGCGCTACGCGATCTCGCTCGGACGGAAGCTTGGCTCGAAGGACGCGTCGCCGAGGAAGCGCTGCCGCAGCGGCAATCGAGGATGGTGGCGTCGGGCTAAGGCACGATCCGGACAGCTGTGCAGCGGTTATCCGAAGATCATACGCAAAAGCCAACCTGAAGCGCGATGACGCTTCATCCTGATCGCATCGTGCTCTAGCCCGAGGCGCGTTGCAATTCGGACGCGCTTGCGGGGTCGAATTTTCCGGGGACGGTTGCCGCTGTCTTGCGTGTCAGCGGCACCTCCAGACGGCACAACAATCCCTCGGCTCGCCAATCGAATTGTGCTTGTCCACCGAGCTGGGACTCGACGCTCGCAAGCAGGCTCCGCGTGCCGAAGCCGCGAGATTTCGGGGGCATGACGAGTGGACCGCCGGTTTCTTCCCAGTTCAGCGTCAGCCTTTGGTCCTCGACTTGCCAGCCAATCGCGAGCCGTCCCGACCTGGTAGAGAGGGCGCCATACTTGGCCGAGTTGGTGAAGAGCTCGTGCAGCGCAAGCGCCAGGGTCTGGGCCGTCGTCGGCATCAACTGCACCTCCGGACCCGCCAACACGATCTGGCCACCGAGCGAATAGGGTGCAAGCTCCTCATCGATCAGTCTGGAAAGCTCGGCGCCTTGCCAGCTCGACAGCGACAGGATGGTGTGCACGCGCGCCAGCGCATTGATGCGTCCTTCGACGGCGCTGACATAGGCCTTGACCTCGTCGGCGCGGGTGAGGCGCACGATCGATTGCGCCAGCGCCAGCGCGTTCTTGGCACGATGATCGACTTCTCGGGCCAGCAGATTCTGCCGTTCCTCGGCACGCTTGCGTTCGGTGATGTCCACGGTGACGCCGCTCACCCGCACGACGCGACCGCTGTCGTCCACTGTTGCTGCTGCTGTGCCCACGCACCAGCGCACCTCTCCATCGGGCCGCAGGATGCGGAACTCGGTCTCATAGGCCCGCGTGCCCTTGTTGAATTCGGCAATCGCCTTGCGCAACTGCTCGACGTCATCGGGATGCAGCAGCGCCTGAACGTTGGCCGGGTTGACCGCGAAGCTGTCGGGGCTGACGCCAAAGATGCGATATTGCCCCTCGTCCCACATCCAGTCGCCGCTGATCCAGTCCCAATCCCAGGAACCCATCTTGCCGGCGGCGATCGCCATGCTGCGCCGCTGCTCGCTTTCGCGCAGCTTCGCGGTGGAGTTTTCCAATTCTGCCGTGCGTGCGCGGACGCGGTCCTCAAGCTCGTGATTCAGCCGTTCGAGCTCGCGGGTCTTGCGGTAGAGCTCGGCAAACACCTTGATCTTGGCGCGCAGCACCTCCGGCACGACCGGCACCGGAACGTAGTCGACCGCGCCCATCTCGTAGCCGCGCAGGCGGTCGAGGTCGCTGACCTGGATGGCGGAGATGAAGATCATGGCGGTCTTTTGGAAGCGCGGATGCTCGCGGATCATCGCGGCGAGCTCGAAGCCGTCGAGCTCGGGCATGCAGACGTCGACCAGGATCACCGCGATCTCGGTCTTGAGCAGCACCTCCAGCGCCTCACGGCCGGACGAGGCGATCACGAGGTTCTCGCCGAGTTCCTTCAATATCACCTCATAGGCGAGCAGCTTAGCCGGCTGGTCGTCGACGAGGAGAATGTTGACCTTTTCATGGTCCATTCGCGCATCCAAACTCAACGGTGCAGCCACATGCGGATAGCAAGCAGCAATTGATCGGTGTTGACGGGTTTGGCGAGGTAGTCGGACGCGCCGGCCTCCAGGCATTTTTCGCGGTCGCCCTTCATCGCCTTGGCGGTCAGCGCGATGATCGGAAGGCGGGCGAAGGCCGGGTTTTCGCGAATGACGCCGATCGTCTGGTAGCCATCCATCTGCGGCATCATGATGTCCATCAGCACGATGGCGATCTCCGGATTGGATTCCACCAGCGTGACGGCTTCACGGCCGGTCGTGGCCGTCAAAACCTTCATGCCGCGCCGTTCCAGCACACTCGACAGCGCAAAGATGTTCCGGGCATCGTCGTCGACCAGCAGGGCGGTCTTGCCGATCAGGTCCTCGTCGGAACTGTTCAGCTTCTCCAGCATCCGCTGCTTCTCGAGCGGAAGTTCCGTGATCACGCGGTGCAGGAACAGCGCGGTCTCGTCGAGCAGGCGCTCCGGCGATTCCACGCCCTTGACCACGATGCTGCGCGCCATGGTGTGAAGTTCCGCGTCCTCCTCCGCCGACAGCTCGCGGCCGGTGAAGACGACGACCGGGATGTTCGACAGCGCCTCGTCGTCGCGGATCCGGTCCAGTACCTCGAAGCCGCTCATGTCAGGCAGCCTGAGATCGAGCACCACGCAGTCGCAGGGTGCTTCGCGCAGCGTCGAGAGTGCGCCCGCGCCGGTGTTGGTGGTCACGATCTCGATGTCGTCGTGATGCAGCAACTCGCGGATCGAGAGCTGCTCGGCCTCGTTGTCCTCGACGATCAAGAGCCGCTTGCGCCTGGGACGCGCATATTCCTTGATCTGCGTCAGCGCGGCCGAGACGCCCTCGGTCGTCGTCGGCTTGTTGACGAAGGAGAACGCGCCACGCGCCAGCGCATGCTGGCGGTCTTCGTCGAGCGTGATGACCTGCACGGGGATATGGCGGGTCAGCGGATTGTGCTTGAGCTGGCTCAGCACCGTCCAGCCGAGCATGTCCGGCAGAAACACGTCGAGCGAGACCGCGCGCGGCTGGTACTGCTTGGCAAGCTCGAGCGCCTCCG
Organism: Bradyrhizobium sp. SZCCT0148; assembly: GCF_018129985.1. GTDB lineage: Bacteria > Pseudomonadota > Alphaproteobacteria > Rhizobiales > Xanthobacteraceae > Bradyrhizobium > Bradyrhizobium japonicum_H. The sequence goes on along the minus strand of NZ_JAFCKT010000022.1, from coordinate 32,578 downwards.
CGCCGCGAGCTGCGACCAGCACCTTGAATCCCTTGTCGCGCGCCAGGTCGACCAGCACACGCGCGTAATGCGGGTCGTCCTCGACGATCAGGAGGATGCTGTCGCCGGGCTCGAGGTTGAGCCGGTCGTCGGGAAGCTGCTCGATGACGCGCTGCTGCTCCGGCGCGGCCGGCTGAAGCGCCGGCGGCTGGTTGTGTGGCTGCAGCGTCGGCACCGCACGCGGTGCGAGCGTCGGGCCGGAATATTTGAGCGGCAGATACAGCGTGAACGACGAGCCCTTGCCCGGCAAGCTGCGCAGATGGATCTCGCCGCCCAGCAGGCTCGCCAGTTCGCGGCTGATCGCAAGCCCGAGGCCGGTGCCGCCGTATTTCCGGCTGGTACCGGCGTCGGCCTGCTGGAACGCCTCGAAGATCAGCTTCTGCTTCTCCAGGGGAATGCCGATGCCGGTGTCGGACACTTCGAACGCGATCACGGCCGGGGCGGAGTTCAGCACCGGGTGATCCGTGCCCCAGCCGCCGACCGCGCCGGTGACCTTCAGGCGCACCTCGCCTTCGGCGGTGAACTTGAACGCGTTGGAGAGCAGGTTCTTCAGAACCTGCTGCAGCCGCTTGGAGTCGGTGACGATGCTGCGCGGCAGATTCTGATCGATGTCGATCTTGAACGATAGATTGCGGTTGTCCGCCTCGTGCCGGAACGGCCGGCCGACGGACTCGAGCAGGTTCGCCGTCAGGATCTCCTCGGCGTCGACAGTGACCGTGCCGGATTCGATCTTGGACAGATCCAGGATGTCGCTGATGAGATTGAGCAGGTCGGTGCCGGCGCCGTGGATGGTGCGGGCGAATTCGACCTGCTTTGCCGAGAGGTTGCCGTCCGGGTTGTCGGTGAGCTGCTGTCCAAGGATCAGGATCGAGTTCAGCGGCGTGCGCAGCTCGTGGCTCATATTGGCGAGGAATTCGGACTTGTATTTCGACGTCAGCGCAAGCTCCGTCGCCTTCTCCTCCAGCGCGCGGCGGGCCTGCTCGATCTCCTGGTTCTTGCGCTCGACCTCGACGTTGCGCTCGGCAAGCTGTTGCGCCTTCTGTTCGAGCTGGTCGTTGGTCTGCTGCAATTCGCGCTGCTGGGTCTGCAGCTCGCCGGCGAGCTGCTGCGACTGCTTGAGCAGGCCTTCGGTCTGCATCGTCGCTTCGATCGAATTGAGCACGATGCCGATGGAGTCGGTGAGCTGCTCCAGGAACGTCATCTGCGAGGTCGTGAAGGAGACGAGCGAGGCGAGCTCGATCACGGCCTTGACCTGACCCTCGAAAAGCACCGGCAGCACGACGAGGTTCTTCGGCGCGACGCGGAACAGCGCCGAGTTGATCGGCACCACGTCGGACGGGATGTCGGTGACCACGCGCGGCCGCTTGTCGAGCGCGCACTGGCCGATCAGGCCGTCGCCGAACTGCACCACGCGCTGATAGGGATAGACGCCGTCGCTGGCGTAGGAGGCGAGCAGCAGCAGCTGCGGATTGTCCTCGCTCTCGATCTGGTAGATCACGCCGGTATGGGCGTTCACCAGCGGCGACAATTCGGTGAGCAACAGCCGGCCGACGGTGGTCAGGTCCCGCTGGCCCTGGAGCATGTTGGTGAATTTGGCGAGATTGGTCTTCAGCCAGTCCTGCTCGGTGTTCACGTCCGTCGTGAGACGGAGATTCGTGATCATCGTGTTGATGTTGTCTTTCAGCTCGGCGACTTCGCCGCGAGCGTCGACCTGAATCGACCGCGTCAAATCGCCCTTGGTCACCGCGGTCGCGACTTCCGCGATCGCGCGCACCTGCGAGGTGAGGTTGGCGGCGAGCAGGTTGACGTTGCCTGTGAGATCCTTCCAGGTGCCGGCAGCACCCGGCACGTTGGCCTGACCGCCGAGGCGGCCTTCGACGCCGACCTCGCGCGCCACCGACGTCACCTGGTCGGCGAAGGTCGCGAGCGTCTCGGTCATGTTGTTGATGGTGTCGGCGAGGGCGGCGACCTCACCCTTCGATTTCACCGTGAGGTTCTGCTTCAGATCGCCATTGGCGACCGCGGTCACCACCTTGACGATGCCGCGCACCTGCTCGGTCAGGTTCGCCGCCATGAAGTTGACGGTGTCGGTGAGATCCTTCCAGGTACCGGCGACACCGGGCACCTGGGCCTGGCCGCCGAGCTTGCCTTCGGTGCCGACCTCGCGCGCCACGCGGGTGACTTCGCCGGCGAAGGCGTTGAGCTGGTCCACCATGGTGTTGATGGTGTTCTTGAGCTCGAGGATTTCGCCCTTCACGTCTACGGTGATCTTGCGGGAGAGGTCGCCGCGGGCGACCGCCGTGGTCACTTCGGCGATGTTGCGAACCTGGGTGGTGAGGTTTGCGGCCAGAAGGTTGACGTTGTCGGTCAGGTCCTTCCAGGTACCGCCGACGCCGGGCACGACGGCCTGGCCGCCGAGCCGGCCTTCGGTGCCGACCTCGCGCGCGACGCGCGTGACTTCGGCGGCGAAGGAGCGGAGCTGCTCGACCATGGTGTTCAAGGTATCCTTGAGCAGCAGGATCTCGCCGCGCACGTCCACCGTGATCTTTTTCGACAAATCGCCGCCGGCGATCGCGGTCGCGACCTCGGCGATGTTACGGACCTGGGCGGTCAGGTTCGAGGCCATGAAGTTGACGTTGTCGGTGAGGTCCTTCCAGGTGCCGGCGACGCCGGGCACCTCGGCCTGGCCGCCGAGCTTGCCTTCGGTGCCGACCTCGCGCGCCACGCGCGTCACTTCGCCGGCGAAAGCGTTGAGCTGATCCACCATGGTGTTGATGGTGTTCTTGAGCTCGAGGATTTCGCCCTTCACGTCGACGGTGATCTTGCGCGAGAGGTCGCCGCGCGCAACCGCAGTGGTCACTTCGGCGATGTTGCGGACCTGAGCGGTGAGGTTGCCCGCCATCGAGTTCACGCTGTCGGTGAGATCCTTCCAGGTGCCGGCGACGCCGGGCACATTGGCCTGGCCGCCGAGGCGGCCTTCGGTGCCGACCTCGCGCGCGACGCGCGTCACCTCGCCCGCGAAGCGGTTGAGCTGATCGACCATCGTGTTCAGCGTGTCCTTGAGCTGCAGGATCTCGCCGCGCACGTCCACCGTAATCTTGCGCGACAGGTCGCCGCCGGCGATCGCGGTCGCGACCTCGGCAATGTTGCGGACCTGGGCGGTGAGGTTGCCCGCCATCGAGTTCACGGAGTCGGTGAGGTCTTTCCAGGTGCCCGCGACGCCGGGCACGCCGGCCTGGCCGCCAAGCTTGCCGTCGGTGCCGACCTCGCGCGCGACGCGCGTGACTTCGCCGGCGAAGGCGTTGAGCTGGTCGACCATGGTGTTGAGCGTTTCCTTCAGCTGAAGGATTTCACCCGACACGTTCACCGTGATCTTCTTCGACAAATCGCCCTTGGCGACCGCGGTCGCGACCTCGGCGATGTTGCGGACCTGACCGGTGAGGTTCGAGGCCATCGAGTTCACGGAGTCGGTGAGGTCCTTCCAGGTGCCGCCGACGCCGCGCACGACGGCCTGGCCGCCGAGCTTGCCTTCGGTGCCGACCTCGCGCGCGACGCGCGTGACTTCGCCGGCGAAGGCGTTGAGCTGGTCCACCATGGTGTTGATGGTGTCTTTCAGCTCGAGGATTTCACCGCGCACGTCCACGGTGATCTTCTTCGACAAATCGCCGCCGGCGACCGCGGTCGTCACCTCGGCGATGTTGCGGACCTGGGCCGTCAGGTTCGAGGCCATCGAGTTGACGCTCTCGGTGAGGTCCTTCCAGGTGCCGGCGACGCCGAGCACGTTGGCCTGGCCGCCGAGCCGCCCTTCCGTGCCGACCTCGCGCGCGACGCGCGTGACTTCGCCGGCAAAGGCGTTGAGCTGGTCGACCATGGTGTTGAGCGTTTCCTTCAACTGAAGGATTTCGCCCGAGACGTTCACCGTGATCTTCTTCGAGAGGTCGCCGCTCGCGATGGCAGTTGCGACGTCGGCGATGTTGCGGACCTGCGCCGTCAGGTTCGAGGCCATGAAGTTGACGTTGTCGGTGAGGTCCTTCCAGGTACCGGCGACCCCGGAGACCTGGGCCTGGCCGCCGAGCTTGCCCTCGGTGCCGACCTCGCGCGCCACGCGCGTCACCTCCGAGGCGAAGGCGTTGAGCTGGTCCACCATGGTGTTGATGGTGTCCTTCAGCTCCAGGATCTCGCCGCGCACGTCCACCGTGATCTTGCGCGAGAGGTCGCCGCGCGCCACGGCGGTCGTCACGTTGGCGATGTTGCGCACCTGTGCGGTCAGGTTGCCGCACATCGCGTTGACGGAGTCCGTCAAGTCCTTCCAGGTGCCGGCGACGCCGGGCACGATCGCCTGGCCGCCGAGCTTGCCGTCGGTGCCGACCTCACGCGCGACGCGCGTCACCTCGGAGGCGAACGAACGCAGCTGGTCCACCATCGTGTTGATGGCTTCCTTGAGCTGAAGGATTTCGCCGCGGACGTCGACCGTGATCTTCTTGGAGAGATCGCCGTTGGCGACCGCGATCGTCACCTCGGCGATGTTGCGAACCTGGTTGGTCAGATTGTTCGCCATCGAGTTGACGCTCTCGGTCAAGTCCTTCCAGACGCCGGTCACTTCCGGCACCTGGGCCTGGCCGCCCAGCTTGCCCTCGGTGCCGACCTCGCGCGCCACGCGCGTCACCTCGGAGGTGAACACGCCGAGCTGCTTGATCATGGTGTTGACGATGGTCGCCGACTGCAGGAACTCGCCGCGAAGCGGGCGGCCGTCGACGTCGAGTTTGACGGTCTGGAGCAGGTCGCCTTGCGCGACGGCCGCGACCGCGCGCGTCACCTCGCGCGTCGGCCACAGCAGGTCGTCGATCAGCGTGTTGACGGACCCTTCCATGTCGGCCCAGGAGCCCGAGGCGAGGCCGAACTTCACGCGCTGGCGCGTCTTGCCTTCGCGGCCGACCACCTGGCCGACCAGCTCGAGTTGCTGCGCCATGCGCTGGTTGGCTGCGATGATTTCATTAAAGGTGTCGGCAATCTTGCCGTCGATGCCGAGATAGTCGCCGCTCATGCGGACCGAGAAATCGCCACTGCGCATGGCCTGCAGGGCGAGCAGCAGTTCGGCCCGCGAATCCGGATCCGATATACCATTGGGTTTTGGCTTTGGAACACGACGACCGGACCGTGATGCAGATCCGGGATCGAGGTCGCTCATATTGATTCCCCCGCAGGTGTCGGCCGAATCCACGGCCAGACGCGACTGGTCAAAATAGAGCTTTAGCCAAATTCGAAATCAAGCGCCAATGTTACGGCGCGAGGATATGGAACCTGTCCTGCTCAGCCCGATGCCAATAACGGCGAAACTTCGCATTGGTTCCATATTCTTTTGAGAAAAGGGCGACAGCAGAATACGCCAGTCTTTCGTGCGGGCATCTCTAGCGGCCGAGGGCAGTCACCGGCGGATCCAGCCGCTGATGCGCCGACCACGGAGGCGGCGACCCGATCGGAGCCGAGCGGCAGCGGGACCTCATCGTGGGGCGGCTAGGATGGCAATGGCGGACTGGCAAATGCCCGAAGGCTACCCCGCGGTCCGGTCGGAGAGCCAGCAATATCCTCCGAAAGACTAATAGAGGACGCTACTTGTCGGCCATCGTGCGCGCGTCGTCTTTGACCTGCGCGCGCAGCATCGGGAGCTGCTCGCGGGCGAACGCCGCGAGGGCGGTGTTGTCGGGCCCTTTCAGATAGCGGTCGAGGAGTTCGATGGCCGATTCGTATTCGGGAATTTGCGAGGCGTAGAACGTTCGAACGTAAGTCGGTCCATCCACGGTTTCGGGCTCCACCAGGCTCGCGCTGACGGACGTCGTCTTGCCTGCACGCGGCTCTGCGCCGATCGCCTCCTGGATCTGTTTCAACGCCTTGTCGCGCTTGACGGCTTCCTCGGCGCGCAAGGCGGCGAGATTCCTGACCTCGGCGTTGCCCTTCAGGTCGGCACTCTCCAGAAGGCCTTGCTGGAAGCGGCTGAAATCGTAAAGGCCGGTGATGACATCGGTCGCACTCGGTACGCGCTCGACAGTCTTTTGCTCACCGGTGCTGTCGGCAAGCGCTGCGGTGCTGATGAATGCCAGGATGATCGCGACCAAAATTCGCATCGCCAACAACCCCGGGCAAAAGGCGAAGTTCCCGGAAACATTACGATCTGGCAATCGGCTTGCGATGCCGGTGTTCCGTCCCCACGTCTTTCGGATGAAACAGTCTGACATCTTCAGAGACAACGCCGATAATTGTCTTCAGCTCGCGGAGCGCGCCGAGGGAGGCCCCGCCAACAAGCGCTATTCGCGCATGGCTAGCGCCTGGACGGCGCTCGCCCACGAGCAAGATTGGCTCGATGGCGAAATTCCGCCCGTCCCGAGGCGTTTTGCTCAGCATCGGGAGGCGTGAGCGCTCTGCTTTCGCGAATCCGCGTGTGAGACGGCTCACGGAATGCAAGCGACCAATCGGGGATGATCAGGGAGTAGTCGATCGCGTTGGTTTTCCCTTCCAGGAGGAGGTTTTGTGATGGCCCCACGTCTGGCACTTCTTTCACTGGTTTTCGCCTTTGGTGTCTCGGTCGCGTTCGCGACTGTGACGACGGTGCGCCAGGTTCATCTGGAAAAGGCATCGGCTGCGGTCCACGCGGCGCACAGCTAGCACCGCATCGGAACCTTCGACGCCGCCATGCGTAAGCGCTTCGACACATCAGAAGAGGCGAAAGCACATCATGGCCCATTCCGACCACGGCATCGTTAGGGATCAGCGGGGCGAAGAGCAGCCCCGCGACAAGCAGCGGGCGCAATCCGTGAACGATACGGATCCGCAGAAGACGGGTGCGCAGAAGACAGGATCGAACGGCTCGCCGTCGCGAGAGGCGACGCGCGATCCCAAGCTGAACGACAACAGCAAGACGCCCGGCTCGGGGATGACGCCGAACGATTCCGGCGACGCGCCGACCGGCTAGACGCTTTCGATCCGGCGCGGGGAACGACTCCCCGCGCCGGGAGTCGATGGATTGCTTCCGGTTGTCATTCCCCCGGTGCACCGGAAGCAATCTCCAAGGACGGCCCTGGCACGCCCCGTGCCGGGGCCGTTTGCTTAGGGACCGCTGCTTGAGCCACAGCGCTGCCGTTATCGGGGTCTTCCTGCGTGGGTCTATCGGGCCGCGGCCCGCAAAGGGTTCGGATCGACACGACAGCGCCGGCAAGGAAGCGAGCCGCCCGGCGGCGGTCCGGCGGCAACAGACCGGACGCGGAGGCGAGGGCGCCCATATGCACGGCGTGACCGGATGGAAATGCATCGCGGGATCGCCCGGAGAAGGGGACCCCGCGCCCGTGGCCCGTGACCTCAGCCTATCCGGCCGGGTCTGATCGAACACGGATTTCAGATCATGCGGCAGTGCGGCTACGGCTGTCCGGATCCGCCGGCAGCGCCATACACCTGGCCCGTCGCGTAGCTGGCATCGGAGGCCGCAAGCTGCACGTAGATCGAGGCGAGCTCGACCGGCTGGCCGGGGCGTCCGAGCGGCGTCATGCCGCCGAACTTTTCGAGCTTCTCCATCGTGGCGCCGCCGGAGACCTGAAGCGGCGTCCAGATCGGCCCCGGCGCCACGCCATTGACGCGGATGCCCTTCGACGCCAGCTGCTTGGCCAGCGCCTTCACGTAGTTCATCGTCGCCGCCTTGGTCTGCGCATAATCATAGAGATCCGGCGAGGGATCGTAGGCCTGCTCGGAGGTCGTGCCGATGATGCAGGATCCGGGCTTGAGATGCGGCAGCGCCGCCTTGATGATCCAGAACGGCGCGTAGACGTTGGTCTTCATCGTCGCATCGAAGTCTTCCGAAGAGACGTCGAGGATGGAGGCGCGGGTCTGCTGCCGCGCCGCGTTGTTGACGACGATGTCCAGACCGCCGAGGCCCTGCACGGTCTGCTCGACGAGCTGCTTGCAGAAGGCTTCCCCCTGGAGATCGCCGGGGATCGCCAGGCCGGTGCGTCCTTCCTTCTTGATCAGCGCGATGACTTCCTGTGCATCGGGCTCTTCTGCCGGCAAATAATTGATGGCGACGTCGGCGCCTTCGCGCGCATAGGCAATCGCGGCGGCGCGGCCCATGCCGGAATCGCCGCCGGTGATCAGGGCCTTGCGGCCGGCGAGCCGGCCGGAGCCCTTATAACTCGTCTCGCCATGGTCCGGGCGCGGCTCCATCTGACCGGCGAGACCCGGCCAGGGCTGCGATTGCTTCTTGAACGGCGGCTTCGGATAGCGGCTGACGGGATCGATGAGACCGTGCTCGGCCATGGACGTATCTCCTTTCGCTGTGGATGCCAGCGAAGCCGCCGCGAGCGTTGCGCTCGCAGCGTGGACGACGTGCCGGCGGGACATTGAGGTTTTGCTGTGGTTCGACATTTTGCTCTCCGCGATGGTCAAGGCTCAATGCGCGGAGGCGGTCGACGTTGCTTGGTGAAGGACGCCGGGCGCGCCGGCGTCCATCAGGACTGCGTTACTTCGTCTGGCCGACGCTCGGCGCCTTGCCGAGCTCCTTGGCCATGTCGAGATGGTGCTTGAGCGCCGGTAGGGTCTTGCCCGCCCAATCCTTCAGCTCCGAATTGTCGCCGCCCTTTGCATAGCGTTCGAACAGCGACACCGCATCTTCATGGGCGCTCACCTGATAGGAATTGTAGTCCGAGCTGAAGTCCTTGCCGCTCGCGTTCTTGAGCTTGTCGAGCTTGCTCTGGTGCGAACTGTCGAGCTCCGTCGGGAGCGTCGCCTGGATCTTCTTTTGGCCGACCAGGCCCTTGAGCTCGGTGCTGGTCTTGGTGTGGTCGGTGACCATCTGCTGCGCGAAGGTCTTTTCCTGGGCGTTGCCCTTTTGCTGGGCAAGCTTGCTCGACTCGATCTCGAACATGTCGCTGATGGCGACCTGTTTGACGAAGTCGGCGGTCGTCGGCGCGACGCCGAGGGCGGAATTGACGCCGGTCTTCTCGCCAAGGGACTGGGCGAGCGCGGGGCCCGCGAGCAGAACGCAGGCAAGGGCAATCATTGTGCGTTTCATATCTGGTTGCTCCGATCGAGGCGCGCAGCCTCATGCCGCGCGATGTTGCGCCGACTAACACGCCTGAGTGGCTGTGGTTCCTACAGCTCAATCCGCAGGGTTCCGCCCGGTGCGCGGATTGATGGGGTCGGTCGGCTTGCGTCGAAGCCGCTCCGGCAGAATCGGCTCGGCGGCGGTGGCCGCAGCGTCGGCACGTATATCGGCGTGGCGTTGCGCGCGCTCATGGGTCGTCCTGTTGTCGCTGATCTGCCGCTTGACGTCCATGCCATCGACAGGATCGTTGACGCCATGCTGGATGTCGCGAAAGTCGCTCATCGTTTCACCTCAAATGCGATGCGCCGGGTCCGAACTCGCGATGCAAACCCCAAGCTTCCCGGAGAACTTCGCTCAGCTCTTCTCGGTTGTGCTTGAAGCTCAGAGACCGGCTCCTTTCTTGCGATGTTCCTGGCTCGCACCGGGGAACATCCGCGTCGGAACGAACGCTCGCCTGTCCGGTTGAAACTCATCGGCTGAGTGGAGGAACGACAATGCTGAATCAGGGCGAAATGGACCGCGACGAAATGGGCCGTCTGATCGGAAGCGACAAGGTCGAGGGAACATCGGTCTTCGGGGCTGATCGAAACAAGATCGGTTCGATTGAACGCGTGATGATAGACAAGGTCAGCGGCAAGGTGTCCTACGCCGTGCTCGGCTTCGGCGGATTCCTGGGCCTCGGCAACGATCATTACCCGCTGCCTTGGCAGTCGCTGAAATACGATACGGAGCTTGGCGGCTACATCACCGGCATCACCACCAAGGAACTGGAAGGCGCGCCCAAATATGGCGAACGAAGCGATTGGAACTGGGGTGATGATGCCGCGGTGCGGGGTATCAACACTTATTACGGCGTTCCCGTTGCGTGATCTCCAATGAAGGAAAAGCAATGAGCAAGGAACAGCCGAACGACGATCCCCGGCACCAGAGCGACTGGGGTTCTCACAAACAGACCGACAAGCCCTGGAAAGGCAATCCGGAGAAGGAGCAGGGGTCGGACGACCACACGCCTGATCTCGAGAAATGGCACGAGACGAAGACGCACTGAGCTAGGCGCGCCTTCCGCAAGATGCAGACACGAGCGCGGCACCCATTGTGCCGCGCTCTTGTTTTGAGCGTACGGTTCTTTAGCGACTGGATGTCCCGGACGAGCCGGGCACCACAGCTAATTGGAAGCGGCCTATGCGACCGCCTCTTTCCGCCCCGGCCCCGCATGCACGTGCACCTGCTTCGCGTGCAATGCCTCGCCGCATTCCGAGCAGACCATTACGGGATCGAACAACTTGCCGCAGGACTTGTGCTGGTGCAGCAGCGGGCGGCCGCGCTCGTCGCCCATGTGGGTGTCGCCCCAATGCACCATCGCCATGATGATCGGGTAGAGGTCGAGGCCCTTCTGCGTGAGGATGTACTCGTAGCGCTTGGGCGTCTCGGAATAAGGGACGCGGCGCAGGATGCCGAAGCGCACCAGCTTCTTCAACCGCTCCGAGAGCAGGTGGCGCGTGATCTGCAATGAGGACTGAAACCCCTCGAACCGGCGCACCCGCAGAAAACATTCACGCAGGATCAGCAGCGTCCAGCGGTCGCCGACCACTGCGACCGTGCGGGAGAGCGAGCACTGTTCTTCGTCTAACGTGTCCCATTTCATGATCGGTCTCCAGCTCCGCCTAGTCAGTCAGAAAAAGGAACTGACTTGAATGTTCGAGACAATTGCGTGAGCAAATTAGCAGTACGCGCGAAAGTTTGACAGTTCCATTTTAGAACTATAGAATCCCTATTAATCACGCAGCGCTCTCATCGGAGGAGGCGACCTTGCCCAAGCGAAAAGCGACAGCGGCCGTGATCGGGGCCGGCGATTTCATCGGCTCCGAAATCGCCAAGAAATTCGCCTCTGAAGGGTTCACGGTTTTCGCTGGACGCCGCAACGGCGACAAGCTGGCACCGTTGGTGAAGGACATCGAGGCCGCCGGCGGCGAGATCCACGCGCGTTCGCTCGATGCACGGAAGGAGGAAGAGGTCATCTCCTTCCTCAACGATGCCGACAACCTTGCGCCGCTCGAGGTCTGCATCTTCAACGTCGGCGCCAACGTCAATTTCCCGATCCTCGACACCACCGAGCGCGTGTTTCGCAAGGTCTGGGAGATGGCCTGCTATTCCGGCTTCCTGGCAGGTCGCGAAGCGGCGCGGCTGATGCTGCCGCGCGGCGGCGGCAACATCTTCTTCACTGGGGCGACTGCGTCCTTGCGCGGCGGCAGCGGCTTTGCCGCCTTTGCCAGCGCCAAGTTCGGACTTCGTGCGGTGGCCCAGGCGATGGCGCGCGAGCTCGGGCCGAAGAACGTCCATGTTGCCCATCTCATCATCGATTCCGGCGTCGATACCGAATGGGTGCGGCAGCGCCGGCTCGAGGCGCTGGGGCCTAACGCGCTCGACAATCCCGATCTGCTGATGCCGCCCACGGCGGTCGCGGATGCCTATTGGCAACTCTACCAGCAGCCGAAGAGCGCCTGGACCTTCGAGATGGAGATCCGCCCGTTCGGAGAGAAATGGTGACCGCGGCGCAAAAGTCCGGTTAGACTGGTCCCAACAACGAGGCCATTCCGGGAGGTATTTCAGTGAAGACCGCGATCACCGAGCTGTTCGGCATCCAGCACCCCATCATCCAGGGTGGCATGCATTTCGTCGGCTTTGCCGAACTGGCTGCGGCCGTTTCCAACGCCGGCGGGCTCGGCATCATCACCGGCCTGACGCAGAAGACACCGGAATTGCTCGCCAAGGAAATCACCCGCTGCCGCGACATGACCGACAAGCCGTTCGGCGTGAACCTCACCTTCCTGCCGACCTTCGCGGCACCGCCTTATCCGGAATACATCGCGGCCATCGTCGAGGGTGGCATCAAGGCCGTTGAGACGGCGGGCCGCAGCCCCGAACAATACATGCCGGCGTTGAAGGCAGCAGGCATCAAGGTCATCCACAAATGCACCTCGGTGCGTCACTCGCTCAAGGCCGAGCGGATCGGCTGCGACGCCGTCAGCGTCGATGGCTTCGAGTGCGGCGGTCACCCCGGCGAGGACGATATCCCGAACATGATCCTGCTGCCGCGGGCGGCAGAGGAATTGAAGATTCCGTTCGTGGCGTCCGGCGGCATGGCCGACGGGCGTAGCCTCGTCGCGGCGCTGTCGCTAGGCGCGGCCGGCATGAACATGGGCACGCGCTTCATCGCTACCAAGGAAGCGCCTGTGCATCAGAACGTGAAGAACGCGCTGGTCGCTGCGACCGAGCTCGACACCCGCCTGATCATGCGCTCCTTGCGCAACACCGAGCGCGTGCTGAGGAACGCCAATGTCGATCGCCTCATCGAGATCGAGCGCGAGAAGGGCGACAAGCTCAAGATCGACGACATCCACGACCGAGTCGCGGGCGTCTATCCCAGGATCATGCTGGAGGGCAAGATGGATGCCGGCGCCTGGAGCTGCGGCATGGTCGCCGGGCTGATCCACGACATCCCCTCCTGCAAGGAACTCGTCGATCGCATCATGGACGAGGCGGAACAGATCATCCGTAGCCGGCTGATGGGGTTCCTGGATGGGACGGGTGCGGCGCGAAAGGTCGCCTGACACCGGCAAACTTCTTAACCACGGCGGCACTTGGCCGCTGGAATTGCGCGCGACGCCTCCTAAATAGGGATAAATTACCTCTTTCAAAATCAATTTCAGGAGGCGTCCGTGGTCCTGAAGAGCGTTCATTTTGCCGTTGCCGTTGCCCTCATGCTCGCATGGGGCGGCGTCGCGCGCGCTGATGACTACAAGCCAGACGAATATCTCGGTCTCGATCTCTCCAGGGCCGTGCTGTCGCCGAAACGGCTCGGGCCCGAGACGCAGTTCGCGCCGGTTGCGCTTGAAGCGCGCGGCGGCAACGAGGCGCAGGCGCGCGCCGAGCCGGTCGACGTGCCGAGGAAGGTTGCCGCCGAGCGCGTCCGTGTAACCGAGCCAAGGGTTGCCCACTCAAGGCCCGCCCAGTCGCGCGGCGCGGCGCGCGCCAAGCTCGCGCATCGTCACGGCAACCCGCTCGACGCGCAGGCGATGGACACACGCATCCAGACCTGGCCGTGCCGCTCTGGCGGCATCTGCAACTGGAAGCATTAAGCAGCAGACGTGTCTGATTTCCGCTATCGATGCCTGTTGGCAGTGTGCGGCCTGGGTGTCCTGAACTTCGTCATCTTTGTGATCGTGGCGGTCGCGATCGGAGGTGATGCAGTCAATGGCAAGGCCGTTGGCGGTCACTACTATCTGGCAAGCCATGGCAAGCTGACGGAGGTCAGCGAGGCCGTCTACACCTATAGCCTGTGGCACGTGCGTAGCCTCCTCGTCACACATCCCCTGGCGATACTGACCGGATACCTCGCGAATCGCGAGAGGAGGGCGAGGAAGGCGGCAGGGCGCTCGCTCGACGGCAATCACGTCGGCGGGCTTCCGACGTCGAGTTAGGCGGCGTCCGATCGTCACCGATGCGTCGCAAAACCGTAGGCGTGGAGTCAAGAAACTGTAAGCCGGCAGTCAAACGGCGCAGGCACCTTTCGTCGCGACTCGACGAAGGTTTCCTGAATGGCAACGCTCCGCGCTTCGCGCGCATGGACTCGGCGGCAATTCCTGGTTCGCTCCACCTCAAGCCTTGCCGTCGCCTCGCTCGGCACGCTCGCCGCGCCCAACCTCAGCCGCGCCGCCGACCGGCCACGGATCGCAGGCGGGATTCAATCAGGCGATGTCTCTGGCGACTCCGCCGTGGTCTGGGCGCGTGCCGACCGTCCCGCGCGAATGCAGGTGGAATGCTCGACCGTCGAGAGTTTCAAGACCATCATCGCGGCGGCTTCGCGCGATGCTCTGCCCGACGCCGATTTCACCGCAAAGCTGCAGTTCGACGATCTGCCGTCCGGCCAGGATATCTTCTACCGCGTGCGCTTCGACGACATCGCGACCGGCATTGCCGGCGAGAGCCGCGTCGGGCATTTCCGCACCGCGCCGGCCGCTGGCCAATCGATCTCGTTCCTGTGGTCCGGCGATGTCGCGGGGCAGGGCTGGGGCATCGACGTCGCGCGCGGCGGCTATCGCAGCTATCGCACCATGCTCGACAATCGTCCGGATTTCTTCATCCACTCCGGCGATCACATCTACGCCGATTGCACGGTCCCTTCCGAGCAGAAGCTGCCGAACGGCGAGATCTGGCGCAACCTCGTGACCGAGGACAAGTCCGAGGTTGCGCACACGCTGGCGCAGTTTCGCGGCAACTACAAATACAACCATCTCGACGAGAATTTTCGCGCCTTTCACGCCGAGGTGCCGATGTTCGCGCAGTGGGACGACCACGAGGTCACCAACGATTGGTCGCCCACCGGCAGCCATGACGAGGCCGGTTATGAGGACGACGGCACCCCAAGCCTGGTCGCACGCGCCCGCCGTGCCTTCTTCGACTTCATGCCGATCCGCGATGTCGGCGCGCGGCAAGGCCGGGTCTATCGCAAGATCGCCTACGGCCCGCTACTCGACGTCTTCATGATCGACATGCGCAGCTATCGCGACGACAGCTGGAACAAGGGCGGCGATCACCACGGCTGGATTTTGGGCGCCGAGCAGCTTGCCTGGCTGAAGCGCGAACTGGCCGCTTCGCGCGCGACCTGGAAGGTGATCGCAGCCGACCTGCCGATCGGCCTGATCAGCATGGACGCCGTCGCGCTCGGCGATGGGCCCCCCGACCGTCGCGAGAACGAGATCGCGGACCTTCTGGCCTCCATCAAGCGCGCCGGCGTGCGCAATATCGTCTGGCTCACTGCCGACATGCATTACACCGCGGCGCATTATTACAATCCCGGCAAGGCGGAGTTTCAGGACTTCGAGCCGTTCTGGGAGTTCGTCTCCGGCCCGTTGCATGCCGGCACCTGGGGCCCGGGCGAGCTCGACAATACCTTCGGTCCGGTCGCGATGTACCAGAATGGCTGCAGCGCCGCGCAGGGCGAAAATTTGGCGCCGTGTTTCGGACTGCAGTTCTTCGGCCGCGTCGACATCGACGGGACCAGCGGCGTGATGACCGTGACTTTGAAGGATGTGGACGATCGCGACCTCTGGTCGGTCGACATCGTGCCGCAGCCGCAGGCGCGCCCTGCTGTGGTCGCGCAGCATTCGTGAGAAGCCAGCCCTTCGCCCCAGTCGTCATGCCCGGGCTTGTCCCGGGCATCCGCGTTCTTCGTGCGGTCAGGCGTGGATGGCCGGGACAAGCCCGGCCATGACGGTGGCCAGGCGTCACGCGTTACAACGCTAACCCGATCTTGATTGGCCGCACCATGGCTCAACCGCTATAACAAGTGTTCCCGCCACCTCTTTTCCATCACCAAAGAGTTGTTCCCCGCGGCTTCACCGCGCGACCGGCGGGATGCAATATGTCAGGAGCTGTTCATGGACAATCTGAAGACACAGGGCATCAGCATGCCCAAGCTCGGCCTCGGCACCTTTCGTCTGCAGGGCGATGCCTGCCGCGCCGCGGTCGAGAGCGCGCTGTCGGTCGGCTATCGCCACATCGACACCGCAGAGATGTACGCCAACGAAGAATCGATCGGCGCTGCCCTTGCCGCGGCTCGCCTGCCGCGCAGCGAACTGCATGTCACGACCAAGGTCTGGCATGAGAACCTCAGCCCGGACGCGATCCGCCGCGCCTTCGATGCCAGCCTGAACAAACTCAGGCTCGATCATGTCGATCTCTACCTGGTGCATTGGCCGTCGCAGACCGCCAACTGGGGTGCGGTGTTCGAGACCCTGATGAAGCTGAAGGAAGAGGGGCGCGCGCGGGCGATCGGCGTTGCCAATTTCACCACCGCGCTGCTCAAGATCGCTGTCGAGGACATCAGGGCGCCGATCGCCTGCAACCAGATCGAGTATCACGCGATGCTCGATCAATCGAAGGTGCTCGCCTATCTCAGGGCCAAGTCGATCCCGCTGGTCGCCTATTGTCCGCTGGCGCAGGGGCGGATCGCCTCGGATCCCGTCCTGACCGAGATCGGTGCGAGACACAATGCGACCGCTGCGCAAGTTGCGCTGAAATGGCTGCTCGATCAGGACGGCGTCGCCGCGATTCCGAAGGCCTCGCGCCGGGAGAGCCAGCAGTCCAATCTCGACGCGCTCAAGATTACGCTCGACGAGACCGATCGCGCAAAAATCGCCGCGCTGCCGAAGGACAGGCGCTGCGTCAATCCGGGGTTTGCTCCGGCTTGGGACTAGCTGCGTTCAAACGGACATTGCAGGAATCGTCGATTCAGCCAAGCGACCGCGCAAAGAAAATGGCCCCGTGAGGGGCCATTTCCAAATGGGCTTTGCGTTAGTCCCAGTGGTGACGATGACTGCGCTTGATCACCACGACCTTGTTGCGATTGTGCCAGCCACGATGCCAGCCGTGGTCGCGGTGGCCGCGGAATTCGGCGCGAGCGCCGTACGGAGCGTGATGATGGTGGTAGCCACCACGCTTGATCACCACGGTCTCCGCGCTTGCCAGCGTCGGCGCCGCGATCACGAGCGCACCCAAGGCCGCAACTACAAAACCAATCTTCTTCATGATGTCCTCCTCCAAAAGAATGCACATCTAAACCGCGCATTCATGCGAACGTTCCGGAGGAACTGCAGGAGAATTCTGAACGGCTGTTCAGGTGACTAGTCGCAGCGTCGCTGTGCAGGCGTCGGTGCGCCCGTCGCGACGTATTTGCCGTCTCTGATCGTGTACTCGCCGCGCTCGCTGCGATTGTAGATCGCGCGGAGACTTCCGTCCCTGGACAGCCGCAGCCCGAACTCACGCGTCTGATGCAGCGAGGGGAAGTACACCATCACATTGAGCAGGCCTTCCGCGTTCACGGTGGCCGACACCACTTCGTTCTCGTCCCTGGCCTCGCCGAAATCGCGCCGGTACATCACCCTTCCGTCTTTCCGGATTTCGTAAGTCAGGAGCGCGCCCTTGTCGCGGTCGGGCCGGGCCGCGCAGTCGACAGCCCAGGAGCCGAGCAGGCCCCATTCCTCCACCGTGTCGGTCAGTGTCCCGGCATTTGCCGTGGAGCTGATCGCCGCCCACAGCATCGCAGCCGCGATCGAGCGGCTTAAACAACGCGTCATGTCCTGAAAGACCCCGCCTCGAAGAATTTCAAAGTGTAGCATCCCGCCCGCTGCCGTCCATGGCCGCCGCCGATCGCTCGCGAATTTGATCCGCGTCAATGAGGCCGGTCGTTTCCGGGGTAGGATGGCGGTCCCGAAGGCGAACCTGGATCTGGATAGAGCAATGCTGAATCAAGTCATGGATTTTGCGGGCGAAGTGCTGCCGGGAAGCTGTGCCGTGCCGCCTTATTCCGAGACCGCGTTTCTGACCGAACTCGGCGATCGCTTGAGATCCTCGCGCATGCGCTGCGACCTGTCGCGCCGCGAGCTGGCCCGCCGTTCCGGGATTTCCGAGCGCTACATCGCCCAGATCGAGGCCGGCAAGGGCAACGTCTCGATCGTCCTCCTGCTGCGGCTGGCCTCAGCGATCCACGGCAGCCAGCCGCAGGCCTGACCTTTCGGGGTGACCACGATGGGGCAGCTCGTACTCGCGGCCAAGGTCACCCACGTTCCATCGTTGATGCTGTCGGAGCAACCCGGAAGCCCGTTGCGCGACGCCCGCGAGCCGGCGGTCAGGTCTTTGCGCGAACTCGGCCGGCGGGCGAAACAGCGTGGCGTCACCTGCTTCGTGGTGTTCGACACCCACTGGCTCTCCAATTTCGGCTACCACATCAATGCCAATGCGCGGCATCGCGGCTCGTTCACGAGCCACGAAGCGCCGCAGATGATCCAGGATCTTCGCTACGATTTGCCGGGTGACACGCGCCTGGCCAAAGCCATCGCTGCAAAGGCCGGGGACGCCGGCCTGAACGTGATCGCCCATCAGGTGGCCAGCCTCGGGCTCGAATACGGCACCATCGTGCCGATGCACTACATGAACCCGGACGGTTTCGCGAAGGTGGTTTCAGTCGCCTCGCCGCTGTTCACCTCGTTCGAGGAGAGCCGGCTTCTAGGCGAGGCGGTCCGCCGCGCAATCGACGAATCCGGTGAACGGGTGGCGATCCTCGCCAGCGGTTCGCTCTCGCATCGGCTGTGGCCGAACAAGAAGCTGGGCCCCGAGGCCTGGACGTCGGTCGCCAGCGAGTTCAACCGCCAAGTCGATCTGCGCGTGCTCGAGCTGTGGCAGAGCCGCCGCTATCGCGAATTCCTCGACATGCTCCCGGACTACGCCACCAAGTGCAACGGCGAGGGCGGCATGGCCGACACCATCATGCTGTTCGCAGCGCTGGGCTGGTACGATTATCGCGGCGCGGCCGAACAGCTCTGCGACTATTTTCCGTCGTCCGGGAGCGGCCAGGTCAACGTGGAGTTTCACGTCGAGGCGTGAGGGCGGCCTCAGGCCCGCTTCTCTACATTGGCGCTACGGGCGGGCACCCCGAATTCCTTTCGGCAGACCTCGGCCCGCACGGCGACGCCCTCGCGGATCTGCTGATGCGTCGGGCTCGCAAAGCACAGCCGCAGACGTGAGCTGGAATGCTTCTTGTCGGTCGACCATTCCGGTCCCGGATTGATCGAGACTCCGGCGGCAAGCGCGGCCTGGTACAGTTTCAGCGTGTCGACATGGTCGGGCAGCTTCACCCACAGGAAGATGCCGCCCTTGGGCTCCTCGAACTCGGCAGCGGTCCCGAACTGTTCGTTCAGCGCCTCCATCAGCGTGTCGAGCTTGGTGCGTAGCGCCTTGGTCAGCGCCGGCACGTGGCTTGCGAAATGCGGCTTGCAGTAGGCGGCGAGTACCATTTGCTCCAGCGCGCCGGAGCCGGCATCCGTCTTCAGCGCCAGCATCCGCGACATCACCTCCCATGGCGCCACGATGAAGCCGACGCGCAGCGCCGGCGCGATCGACTTCGAGAACGAGCCGATATGGATCACGCCGCCACCCGGGCTCATCGCGTAGATCGCGGGCGGGCGCACGCCCGACCAGACCAGGTCTGCATAGCAATCGTCCTCGAAGATCGGCACGCCATATTCGGCCGCAAGCCGTACCAGCTCGGCGCGGCGACTCTCCGGCATGATGCTGCCGGTCGGATTTTGCACCGTCGGAATGGTGTAGATGTATTTCGGCCGGATGCCGCGGCTCTTCAGGTCAGCCAGCGTCGCGGCCAGCACATCCATGCGCATGCCGTGCTTGTCGAGGGGAACGCCCACGACGTTGACGCCGAGCCGCGCCAGGCGGGTCAGTGAACCCTGATAGCTGTCCTGCTCGAAGATCACGGTATCGCCGCGCGTCAACAGAGTCGCGTTGACGAGGTCGAGCGCCTGGAGCGAGCCGGACACGATCATGAGATCGTCGACAGTGCAGGCGATGCCGGCATCGCGCTTGAGTTTCGTCACCAGGAATTCGCGCAGCGGCAGATAGCCCTGCGGCCCATGCGCCAGCCCGTAAGTCGCCAGCGATCGGCCTTCCTTTTGCAGGGCGGAATTGGTCGCCTCGATCAGCCCCTCAAGCGGCAGTTGCTCGGAATCATTGTTGCCGCCGACGAAACTGTATTTGGCAAGGCCGGTCCAGCGCGCGGAAGGGGCCGGCAGCCCTGCGGGAAACAGGGGCGCGAACTCAAAGCTGGACGTCATGGGAGCGTTCCTCGTTCTGTTCTTGTTGAGCCAGCCGGCGTTTGCACCGGGCAGCCTTAATCCTGGCCAACCGTCCGGGTCGGACGGCTCAATTCTTTATGGCCGCCCTGGTCGGACGGCCCTGGCTGATGAAAGCGTAATGCGCATTGGCAACGCCGCCAACCATCAGGGCCTCGATCACCGGCTCGGCGATCTCGCCTGTCGCGGCCCAGTCGACGAGGAAATTGGCCCCGGTCCCGCCGCGCACGTCATCGGTCGGAATGAAGATCGAGACGGTGGCCAGCGGCCTCAAGGCCACAGGCGCCTTTAGATAGCTCTCGACCTGCTTGCCTGCGGTGTCGAAATAGGCGATGCGTTTGATTACCAGCGGCTGGGTCTCGGAGGCGTTGTGAACACTCAAGGTCACCGAGAAGTCGACGCGCAGCTTGCCCTGGCTCATTGCGACGCTGGAATAGGCAGGCACGTAGAATCCACCGGAAACGGCGAGCCCCTCTTTCGGCAGCGCGGTGAGGGAATCGGCAAAGTTCTGTTCAATATTGACCTTGGATTGTGCGGCGGCGGGCACGGCAAAGGCGAGGGGGCATAGCAGCATTGCTGCGAACAGCCCCTGTTGCATGTGACGAATTGCTCGCTTGCCGCGCTGCAACCCGGCCCTAGGGTGCGGCAAAACGGACCAATTTGGCATGCACGAGCTCATTCGCGACATCACTCTCTGTATTCTGTTTGCCTGGATGCTGGGCCTGCTCGCCCATTTCTCCCGGCAACCGTTGATCCTGGCCTATCTTATCGCCGGCTTCTGCATAGGTCCATTCGGCGCCGGCTGGGTCCACTCGCAGGAATCGATCAGCGTCATCTCGGAGCTTGGCCTGATCTTCATGCTGTTCATGATCGGGCTGGAGATCGACCTGAAGAAGATTGTGCGGGCGGGAAAGGTGATCCTGTTCGCGGCGGGTGGTCAGCTGCTCGGCGGCTGCCTGCTCGGGGTCCTGTTCTTCGTCGGCATCGGCCTGTCGCTCGGCGGCGGGCACTTCGATGCGGTCTATCTCTGCGTCGCCTGCGCGCTGTCGAGCACGGTGATCATCGTCAAGGTGCTGTACGAGAAGCGCGAGCTCGACACGTTGCCGGGGCGCATCACGCTCGGCGTGCTGGTGCTCCAGGACATCTTCGCCATCCTGTTCCTGGCGGTGCAGCCGAGCTTGGCCAATCTGGAAGTCAGCGTCATCCTGCTCTCAATCGGCCGCGTCGCAGTGCTGGTTGCCGCCGCGCTGCTGGTCAGCCGCTACGTGCTGCCGCGCGTGTTCCACCAGATCGCTCGGCGGCCCGAACTGATCCTGCTCGGCGCGCTGGCCTGGTGCTTTCTCGTCGCCGAGACCGCCGAGCGGCTGTCGCTGTCGCGCGAGATGGGTGCCCTGATCGCAGGCGTCTCGCTCTCGACCTTTCCCTATGCGCTCGACGTCACCGCCAAGGTCACCACGCTGCGGGACTTCTTCATCACGCTGTTCTTCGTCGCGCTCGGCATGACCATTCCCGTACCCGGCCTCTCCGTGATCGGACTGGCGCTGATGATCGCGGCTTTCACCGTGGTCAGCCGCCTCGTCACCACCTTCACGCCGCTCTATCTGATGAAGCAGGGCCTGCGCGCCAGCCTGCTGCCGGCGCTGAACCTCGCGCAGATCTCCGAGTTCTCGCTGGTGGTGATCCAGACCGGCGTCAACGATCATCATATCGCAGCACAGACGGCAAATGCCGCTTCCTTCGCCTTCGTGGTGCTCGCGGTGCTCTCGACCTTCGCGATGAGCCGCAGCGACGAGATTACCCGCTGGGCGATCGGCCCCCTGAAGCGGATCGGCCTGCGCGATCTCGACCATGGCAACGGCCATGGGGAGGAGGGGCACGAGGGCGACCATGGCGAGGCCCGCCGTATCGTCATCCTCGGCTTTTTCCGTGCGGCGAGCGCGCTGCTGGCCGAGATCGAACGGCAGGCGCCGGTGCTCTTGGAGCAGATCACCGTGATCGACTTCAACCCCAATGTGTACCAGACGTTGCTGTCGCGCGGCCTGCACGTGATCTATGGCGACATCAGCAGTGCGGATACGCTGCTCCATGCCGGCGTCGGCAAGTCCGAGATGATCATCCTCAGCGTGCCGGATTCGCTTCTGAAGGGCGCCAGCAACGAGAAGCTGGTCCGCCACGTCCGCACCCTGAACCCCACCGCCATGATCGTGGCCACCGCCGACCTGCTGTCGGACGTGGAGGAGCTCTATGCGGCCGGCGCCAGCTACGTCACCGTGACCCGGCTCAGCGACGCTCATGAACTGTTTACCGTGATCGAGGCCGCGCAGGCCGGCCTGCTCGCCGACAAGCGCGCCGAGCTCGACCAGCGGCTCGGCGAGCGCCGCGAAGTGCTGCCCTGACGGGCGCCTGAATCGCTGGTATCTTCGGTGCAAGCCTGTCCCATCTTGGCAGGCCTGCCGCGGCATATGCGGTTGCGTTCAGGACACTAGCGCCCCGGCCCAAGTCCGGCTAAGCCTCCCGCTCGTAACCGATAGAGATTGGGACATGCCCGATAGCGTCCAGGAAGTCTTGCAGGCCTTTGCCCGGGGTGAGCTCGTCGTCGTCACCGACGACGACGACCGTGAGGGCGAGGGAGACCTCATCGTCGCCGCCTCGCTCTGCACCGCCGAGAAGATGGCGTTCATCATCCGCCACACCTCCGGTATCGTCTGTGCGCCCGTGACCTCCGAGGACGCGCGTCGGCTGCGGCTCGATCCGATGGTCGCCCACAACGATTCCGCCCATACCACGGCATTCACGGTGTCGATCGACTACAAGCCCGACGGCGGCACCGGCATCTCGGCCGAGGAGCGCGCTTCCTGTTGCCGCGCGCTGTCCAATCCCAATGCCGGCGCCAATGATTTCGCACGCCCCGGCCACATCTTCCCGCTGATCGCCAAGGACGGCGGCGTGCTGCTGCGCTCGGGCCATACCGAGGCCGCCGTCGATCTCTGCAAGCTCTCCGGCCTGCCGCCGGTCGGCGTCATCAGCGAATTGATGAACGACGACGGCAGCGTGATGAAGGGCGAGCAGGTCGCCAGCTTCGCCGCCCAGCACAAGCTCAAGCACGTCACCATTGCGGACATGATCGCCTACCGCCAGGCGCGCGAGAAGCTGATCGAGCGGGTCTCGACCTTCGTCACCGAAAGCCCGATCGGACCCTTGCAGGGCTATGCCTATCGTTCGCCGTTCGATTCCATCGCCCACGTCGCGTTCGTCTACAACGGCGTCGGCGATGGCAAGAACGTGCTGACGCGCTTTCACAAGCCGAACATCGTCAAGGACATCTTCACCGGCCACAAGCGCATGGCCGCCGTGCTCGAGCATTTCAAGAACTCCGGCCGTGGCGTGCTGGTCTATTTGCGCGACGGTGCGGCCGGCGTTCCCGTGGCGGCGCTGCCGGACGAGTCTGCGTCGGAAGCCGACCGCAACCGCCAGTGGCGCGAGGTCGGCGTCGGCGCGCAGATCCTGCGCGACCTCGGCGTCACCTCGATCCGCCATCTCACCTCCTCGGTGCACGACTACAAGGGCCTGTCGGGCTTCGGCATCGAGATCGTCGCCAACGAGCAGCTCGAAAGCTGACTCCACCGTTGCCGGGCTCGCGCCGTTGCGCGCCCCGGAATGACCGAAATCAGGATGCAATTGCACTTGTTGCCGCGGCGCTTTAGTTTGTCGGGCAAATTCGACGGAACCAGACGAAAGGACGTTTCATGAGCGTGCGCCCCCAGGCCAAGGACAAGCCGGCTGCGGCTTCTTTCCAATGGGACGATCCGTTCCTGCTCGACGAGCAACTGACCGAAGACGAGCGCATGGTGCGTGACACCGCACGCGCCTACGCCCAGGACAAGCTGCTGCCGCGCGTCACCAAGGCCTATCTCGAGGAGAAGACCGACCGCGAGATCTTCAACGAGATGGGCGAGCTCGGCCTGATCGGCATCACGCTGCCGGAGGAATATGGCTGCGCCAACGCGAGCTACGTCGCCTATGGCCTCGTCGCGCGCGAGATCGAGCGGGTCGATTCCGGCTATCGCTCGATGAACTCGGTGCAGTCGTCGCTGGTGATGTACCCGATCTACGCCTATGGCGACGAGAACCAGCGCAAGAAGTACCTGCCGAAGCTCGCCAGCGGCGAGTGGGTCGGCTGCTTCGGCCTGACCGAGCCGGATGCCGGCTCGGATCCGGCCGGCATGAAGACGCGTGCCGAGAAGGTCGCGGACGGCTATCGCCTCACCGGCAGCAAGATGTGGATCTCGAACGCGCCGATCGCGGACGTGTTCGTGGTCTGGGCCAAGTCGGCCGCGCACGACAACCAGATCCGCGGCTTCGTGCTGGAGAAGGGCATGAAGGGCCTGTCCGCGCCGAAGATCGGTGGCAAGCTGTCGCTTCGCGCCTCCATCACCGGTGAGATCGTGATGGACGGCGTCGTGGTTCCCGAAGACGCGCTGCTGCCCAATGTCTCGGGCCTCAAGGGTCCGTTCGGCTGCCTCAACCGCGCCCGCTACGGCATCTCCTGGGGCGTGCTCGGCGCGGCCGAGGATTGCATGCATCGCGCGCGCCAGTACACGCTCGATCGCAAGCAGTTCGGCAGGCCGCTCGCCGCGACCCAGCTGGTGCAGAAGAAGCTCGCCGACATGCAGACCGAGATCGCGCTCGGCCTTCAGGGCTCGCTTCGCGTCGGTCGCCTGATGGACGAGGGCAAGTTCGCCCCCGAGATGATCTCGATCATGAAGCGCAACAATTGCGGCAAGGCCCTCGACATCGCCCGCGTCTCGCGCGACATGCACGGCGGCAACGGCATCTCGATCGAGTACCATGTGATGCGCCACGTCCATAACCTCGAGACTGTCAACACCTACGAGGGCACCCACGACGTCCACGCGCTGATCCTCGGCCGCGCCATCACGGGCATTCAGGCGTTTTTCTAGACGCCCAGGGAGCGAGGCGAGAAAACTCTCCTCCGTCATGGCCGGGCAAAAGCGCGAAGCGCGGTTTCGCGCCAGATGTCCCGGCCATCCACGTCTTGGGCCATGCGAAGAGCGTGGATGCCCGGCGCAAGGCCGGGCATGACGAAGTCAGCAAGGTATGAGCAAGCCATGTCCGACAATGACGACGTCCCGTTCAACCGCAACTTTCCGCTGAAGGCCGGCGTCGTCGAGGAAGTCCGGCCCGGCGTCCGCCGCGTGCTCTGCAACAATCCGAGCCCGTTCACCTTCACTGGCACGGTCAGCTACATCGTAGGCACCGGCAACGTCGCGATCATCGACCCCGGGCCGGACGACGCGGCGCATGCGGCTGCGCTGCTCGATGCCGTGCGCGGCGAGACGGTGAGCCACATCTTCGTCACCCACACCCACCGCGACCATTCGCCGAACACCGCGCGGATCAAGCAGGCGACCGGCGCGCCGGTCTACGCCGAAGGTCCGCACCGGGCCTCGCGCCCGCGGTTCGAAAGCGAGAAGCACACTCCGGAATCAGGCTCCGATCGCGACTTCGTGCCCGATATAAGGGTCGCCCATGGCGACGTCGTCGAAGGCGACGGCTGGCGGCTCGAGGCCGTGGCAACGCCGGGGCACACCGCCAATCATCTGGCGTTCGCCTGGCCGGAGCGAAAGTTCAACTTCGTCGGCGATCACGTGATGGGCTGGTCCACCTCGATCGTGGCGCCGCCCGACGGCTCGATGATCGACTACATGGACTCGCTCGACCGGCTCGCCGCACGCGAGGAGGATCTCTATTTCTCCGGACACGGCCCCGAGATTCCCGACGGCCAGCGCTTCGTGCGTTTCCTGATCCGCCACCGCAAGGCGCGCGAGGCCTCGATCCTGCACCGCCTCGCCAAGGGCGAGACCGACATCCCGACCATGGTCCGCGCGATCTATATCGGCATCGACCCGAGGCTCACGACGGCGGCCGGCTATTCCGTGCTGGCGCACCTGGAGGATCTGGTTGCCCGCGGTATCGTGGCGACCGACGGCGATCCCGTGATCGGCGGGACGTATCGGATGGCAAGCTAACCTCGTCATTCCGGGACTCGCGCAGCGAGAACTATGGTGCGCAATTGCGCACCCGAGATCCATCGGGCCGTACATTTGTCGAAGAATGGATTCCGGGCTCGTGCTTCGCACGCCCGGAATGACTGGCTTACTTCTTCACCGTCTTCGCCGGCGCCTTCGGCGGCGCCACCGGGGTCTTCTTCACCGGCTTCAGCGCGTCGGCATCGGCAGCGGTGTTGAGATCGTCGATGAACTTCTTGACGCGGGCGGCATTGCTGCCGAGATCCCTGTCGAAATTGCGCGAGGCCGAGCGGATGTCGACACGGGAATCGTCGCCGTCCGCCACGAATCTCATCGAAATGTCCTCGCGAAACCCCATGATCGGCGTGCGCGCCACCGCCTCGATGCGGCCGATCCGGCGCGGCGGCTGCGGGGCGCGCTCGTCGATGACGATCCATTTGCGCTTGTTGACGAGCTGGAGCGCGATCGCATAGGCGCGGTCGACGGAAATCTCGAGCTCGACGGGCTCGATATCGGGATAGAAGTGGCGCTGCTGCTCCGCCGAATAGAGTCCGGCATAGACCGCGGTGTTGGTGCCCTCGCCGGTGCGCAGACGCGCCAGCGCGTCGAAGCGCGGCGGATCAATCGGGTCGGTGGTGATGTCGTAGATCGGCGGCAGCTTGCGATATTGCAAGGCGAGATAGGCGGGATAGGCCAGGATTGCCCCGTCGATCAGGAACGCGAGCAGGATGCGCGCCATGCCGCGCGAGCCGTTCTGCCAGATCGCGGCAAAGCCCGCGAGCCCGAACAGGATCGAGAGGCCTGCTATTGCGAGCCCGCCGAAGAAGGTCGCAAGCGCCGGCTTCGGCTCCAGGAAATCGAAGCGGACGATGATGATCGAGACCACCACCGCCACCACCGCGAACACGGCCAGATTGCGCGCCCAGCTCGCAAGGCTGGACACGGGCTCCGACTGATAGGGAGCGGAAAACCTGCGGGCCATCGGGTGAGCTCTGCCGGGGTCTTTTGGAGCGGTGCCGGCCGATCTGGCGCGACGATGCGCCGTTGAGACCACGGCCCGGAGGCAAATTCAAGGGAGTCCGGGTTGTTACTGCCCGTCATCCCGGGGACGATGCAGTCACCGGCCCCGGGGGCGATGTGTAAGCATCGCCCCCGGAAAGACGCGTGAGCCCGTTACGCCGCCGCGTTCGGGAAGCGGTAATCCTTGAACTGGTCGCGCAGCGCCGTTTTCAGGATCTTGCCCGTGGCGGTGTGCGGGATGCCGTCGACGAAAGCGATGTCGTCGGGCATCCACCATTTGGCGATCTTGCCGTCCATGTATTTGAGGATGTCCTCGCGACTGGCCTGCTGGCCCTGCTTGAGCTGCACGATCAGCAGCGGCCGCTCGTCCCATTTCGGGTGGTAGACACCGATCACGGCGGCCTCGGCCACGGCGGGGTGGCCGACCGCGAGATTTTCCAACTCGATCGAGGAGATCCACTCGCCGCCGGACTTGATCACATCCTTGGAGCGGTCGGTGATCCGCATGTAGCCGGCCTCGTCGATGGTCGCGACATCGCCGGTGTCGAAGAAGCCGTCCTCGTCGAGAATGTTGCTGTCGACGCGATAATAGGCCTTTGCGACAGCGGGTCCGGAGACCTTGAGGCGTCCGAACGTCTTGCCGTCCCAAGGCAGCTCCTTGCCGGCATCGTCGGTGATCTTCATCTCGACCGCGAAAGGCGCGTAGCCCTGCATCTGCAGCACGTCGAGCCGGGCTTCGCCGGTCGCGTTCTGGAACGGCGGCTTCAGCGCCGCGACGCTGCCGATCGGGCTCATCTCGGTCATGCCCCAGGCGTGGCGCACGTTGGAGCCCATGTCGAGGAAGGCCTTGATCATCGAGCGCGGCATCGCCGAGCCGCCGCAGATCACCATCTTCAGGTCGGGCAGCTTGAGATTGTTGGCGGACATGTGCTGCAGCAGCATCAGCCACACCGTCGGCACGCCTGCGGTGTGCGTCACCTTCTCGGTCGAGAGCAGCTCATAGACCGAGGCACCGTCGAGCTTGGCGCCGGGCATGACCAGCTTGGTTCCCTGCGAGGGTGCAGAGAAGGCGATGCCCCAGCTGTTGGCATGGAACAGGGGAACCACCGGGAGCATTGTCTCGGACGCACTGGTGCCGAGCGCATCGACATTGTTGGCCATCAGCGCATGCAGCACGTTGGAGCGATGCGAATACAGCACACCTTTCGGGTCGCCCGTCGTGCCGGACGTGTAGCACATCGCTGCCGCCGTGTTCTCGTCAAAGTCCTTCCATTTGAATTTGCCGTCGGCCTCCGCGATCCAGTCCTCGTAGGCGACGACATTCTTCAGCGTGGTCTCGGGCATATGCGCCTTGTCGGTCAGCACGACGTAGCGCTCCACGCTGGTCAGCTTGTCGGCGATCTTCTCCAGGACCGGAACGAAGGTGATGTCGGTCATCACGATGCGGTCCTGCGCATGGTTGATGATCCAGGCGATCTGCTCGGGGAAAAGGCGGGGATTGACGGTATGGCAGATGGCGCCGATCCCCATGATGCCGTACCACACCTCGAGATGGCGCCAGGTGTTCCAGGCGATCGTCGCGACACGGTCGCCGAGCTTGATGCCTTCGCGATCCAGCACCTGCGAGACCTTGAGCGCGCGCTTGTGGATTTCAGCGTAGGTGGTGCGATGGATCGGTCCCTCGACCGAGCGTGTCACCACCTCTTGCTTGCCATGGATTTTGGCGGCGTGTTCGATGATCCGGTGGCAGAGCAGGGGCCAATCTTGCATCAAACCAAGCATTCCGACGTTCCTCCGGGAAGTCGCTGGGCGCGTTGTCGCTCTCAGCGTTGGGCCAAAGATTGCCATGGGTTTTAGCGTGCCGGACTTTCGCCGCAAATGGTCTTGTCGCGGCTATATGTCCGCTGGCGCGGCAATGGTTACCGCTGCGCTCGGGCTGTCGCTGGTGCTCGCCGAGAGGGCAGAGGCGCGAAAATATACATCCCCGCTGGATATTTTCGGTATCGCCGCACCCCGGCCGCGCCCCGCGGCTCATTCCGCCAGGATCCCGCTCCCGAGACCGCGCCCCGAGGAGGCGCCCAAGGCCGCGGACGAAGCCCCGCCGGCGCCGGACGGCAAGCCTTCCGCGGACAAGCCTTCCGCGGACAAGCCTGGCGCCGACAAGCCCGCCGAGGCTGCGGCACCACCCGAGAAGCCGGTCTCCGCCTGCCGCCTCGCGTTGACGGATGAGATCGCGATCGCGCCCTCCGTTCCGGATATCCGCGGCCCCGGCGCCTGCGGCGGCGAGGATCTGGTGCGGCTGGAAGCCGTCGTGCTGCCGGATAAGCGCAAGGTGACGGTCAAGCCGGCGGCGATCCTTCGCTGCACCATGGCTTCTGCGATCGCCGATTGGCTGCGCAAGGACATGGCGCCGCTGGCCACCAGCCTCGGCTCGGCCATCGGCGAACTCGACAATTTCGACAGCTTCGAATGCCGGGGACGCAACCGCGTCGCCGGCGCGCTGCTGTCCGAGCACGGCAAGGCCAACGCCCTCGACGTCCGCGGCATCAAGCTGGCAAACGGGCAGTCGATCGGCCTTACCGACCGGACCATGCCGCGCGAGGTGCGTGAGCGCGTGCTGCATTCGGTCTGCTCACGATTTTCCACCGTGCTCGGTCCGGGCTCGGACTGGTACCATGAGGACCATATCCATCTCGATCTCGCGCAGCGGCGCAACGATTACCGGATCTGCCAGTGGAACGTCTGGGATCCTCTGCCGCAAATCGCGCCGCTGCTGCCGGCGGAGCGCCCCGAGGAGGCGCCGCCGCGCGAGGTCGCAGCCAAATCCGAGACCAAGTCCGAGGCCAAGGACGGCGCCGACGACGATGCGGCGGAGAAGCCGGCCGCCGATGCCGGCAAGTCCCAGCCGCACAAGCCGGCAACAAAAAAGCGCCGGTGAAACCGGCGCTTTTGGATCTCGGAGATCAGCAGGGGGTCAGTAGCTGCCCGCCTGGCCGGTCTGGCTGCCGCCGAGCGCCAGCCGCGAATTGTAGGGTGAGTCGCCGTGCTTCGGCTCGAGCACCACGACGAGGGTGCCGAGCTTGACGCGATCATAGAGATCGATCGCGTCCTCGTTGGTCAGGCGGATACAGCCCGAGGAGATCGAGGCGCCGATATATTCCGGCTGGTTGGTGCCGTGGATTCGGAACAGCGTGTCTTTGCCGCCGGAATAAAGGTAGATCGCGCGAGAGCCCATCGGATTGTCCGGACCGGGTGCGACGTAGGTCGGCACGCCCAGGCGCGAGATCTCGCCGGGGGTGGGGTGCCAGGCCGGCCACTCGGTCTTGCTGCCCACCTTGGCGATGCCCGACCATGCCATGGCCTCTTCGCCGACGGTGATGCCGTAGCGGATCGCCTTGCCGCCATCCAGCACGTAGTAAAGATAGTGATTGTCGGAATCGACCACGATCGAGCCCGGCGATTCCTTGCGATGGTAATCGACGATGGCGCGGCGGAACGGCTCCGCAACCGGGGTGTTCTCGTACCTGACCTTGGCCAGCAGTTCCTTGTCCTTGGGCTTGAAGGCCTTTGTGTCGGTCGCCTCGAAATGCGTGGCCTGCATGCAGCCCGATAGCATCAGGCCGGCGGCCAGAATTCCCAATTTAACTTTCAGCGACGACATGTTTTGGTTCCAATCAAAGCAATACCGTGCAGAAGGCCTGAGCTTACCGCCCAAGTTCCTCGACTCCGTTAATCCCATTATCGTTGAAATCTGCACAATTCCAGCACTGAAGGGCTTATCCCGCGCTGCGAGACCCGACCTGTGGCTTTTCTGCCGCAAGATTTGCGGTCCCGCGCCGATTTTTGGGCTGCGAGAGGCGGACTGTCGATTCCGGGCCACAGTTGAGCCATGGCGCCGCCACAAATGCAAACGCTCCGTTAATGTGCTTGTCATCATGAACTTGTCAGAATCGCGCTAAGGCCTGTCATTCTGACGCAGGTTCTCTGGAGTTGTGCATGTTTTCGGTTTTCGTTCCCTCCGAGTCCGTCCTGAAGAAGGCTGTGATCGAAGATCTCACCGCTCTGCCCGAAAGCGCGGTCTGGATCGACCTCGTCAACCCCAGCGCGGCCGAGGACAAGGCGGTGGAGCGGCTCGCGGGGATTGCCATTCCGACCCGGGAAGACATGCAAGAGATCGAGATCTCCAGTCGCCTCTATATCGAGAACGGCGCGCGCTACATGACCGCGACGCTGATGTGCCACTCCGATACCGATATGCCCCGGACCACGGCGGTGACCTTCATCCTCGGCGACCACCGCCTGGTGACGGTGCGCTACGAACTGCCGAAGCCGTTCGCCTTGGTCGAGGCCAAGCTGGCCCGCTCCTGCACGCCGTCCATCACCGGCGAGATGGTCCTGATGGAACTGCTGGACGCTGTGATCGACCGCTGCGCCGACATCCTGGAGCGGTGCGGCGCCGAGATCGATCAGGTCAGCCACGACATCTTCGAGCCCGAGAGCGAGCGACACGGTCACGCCAAGCAATATTCCCAGATTCTGATCTCGATCGGCCGCAAGGGCGACCTGACCTCCAAGGTGCGTGAGAGCCTTGTCTCGATTGGCCGCGTCGTCGCCTTCCTCTCCGCGGTCGTGGAGGGCGTGAAATGGTCGAAGGACATGCGCGAGCAGCTCAAGACCATGCAGCGCGATGTGTCCTCTCTGACCGACCACGCCTCCTATCTCTCCAGCAAGATCACGTTCGTGCTCGACGCCATGCTCGGCGTCGTCAATCTCGAGCAGAACAACATCATCAAGCTGTTCTCGGTGATGGCCGTCGTCTTGATGCCGCCGACCCTGATCGCGTCGATCTACGGCATGAATTTCAAGACGATGCCGGAGCTGGAATGGACGCACGGCTATCCGTTCGCACTGGTGATGATGCTGATCGCCGCCATCGTTCCGTACTGGATCTTCAAGTGGAAGAAGTGGCTCTGATCACGTCGCGCTTGGAAAATAGCTACCGAGACCTTACGCCGGTCACACAGACACGGTGAATCGTGTCGCAGAATAGATCGGGATTGAGGCCGCGCGGTGACATGTTCGCCGTGCCGCAATTCCTCCGGTAAAATTTGAGCGGTGGGCTGAACGTTTGCGCGAAACTTGTCTGCGATAAGCAGGGCGTAGCCGCGAGGAACAGCCATGGTTGAAAAACACATAACGTCGCCCCGCAACGTCATCGACCTCGCGAACTATCGCCAGGTCCTGGCGAGCGGCAAGGCGTCGTCGATGTCGGCACGTATGTGCCGGCACTGTGGTGCTCCGCTGCTCGACGGTGAGAATGACGACGACTGCTCGACCGCATTCAGCACGGCCGCTCCAATGCCGCGCGACAGGTCACGTCGGATTCGAATCGATTGAGGAACGGAAGGCGAGGGCGATCCAGGTCTTGCGGCGGCGTTGTCTGGATCGCCTTGCTTCCCTTCTGCGAAGTGTCTCCAGAACAATCGGCTGAGGTCTGACCGGCGGGTGAGCTGGAGACTGACAGAGCCTGTGTCGGCCTCTGTCAATCTGCCGTCGCAAAAATATTCCGCTTTACCGAAATTCGGTTTCGGCGTATGTGTCGCTCCATCCCGGCTCACCCAGGAGGGGCGACGTGAAGTCGTCACGTTCGCGAGCCGGGCTTGCGGTGGACGCGGCAGCGT
>NZ_JAFCKT010000021.1 GCF_018129985.1 Bradyrhizobium sp. SZCCT0148 | reverse complement strand
CGCGCGCGACGATCGCGCCACCATCAGGACCATCCTGAAGGATGCGGTGCCCGAATTCGGGTCGACCGCGGCCTGACCATGCAGCCTCGAGGCAAGATCGTCGTCGCGAGCCAGCACTATCCGCCGGATACCAGCACGACGGCGGCGATCATAGCCGATATCGCCTGCCGTCTCGCCGCCGAGCACGAGGTCGTCGTGCTCTCGGGCTGGCCGGGCGCGTTGCCGGCCTCGCAGACCGGCCCGCGCAAGCCGCGCGTGGTCGCCATCAAGAACCGCATGGCGGGCAAGGCGGCACTGGTGCGGCGCGGACTCTCGGAACTGCTGTTCGCGGCGCGGACGTTCGTCGCGTTGATGGGGGAGCTCAAGGCAGGGGACGTCGTGCTCACGGTCACCGCTCCGTTCATGCTGCCTTACGCGGTGGCGGCGGCAGCCAGGTTCAAGGGCGCGCGCTCGGCGCTGATCATGCACGATCTCTTTCCCGATGTGCTGGTGATGGCGGGCCTGCTGAAGCCGGGCTCCCTCGTGACGCGGACGATGCGCGCCGCCAACAGCCTGATGTTCCGCGCGCTCAATGCCGTCATCACCATCGGACGCGACGCGGAGCGGCCGTTGCTGAGCTATGCCGGGATGACGCGGAACAAGATCCGATTCATCCCGAACTGGGCGACGCTCGTGCCCGCGCCGCGGCCGGTCAATTCGGACAACCCGTTCCGCAAGTCGCTTTCCGCGCGCTTCATCGTCGGCCTGTCGGGTAATCTCGGTTTCACCCACGATCCGGAGATCGTGTTCGAGGCAGCGCGGCTTCTCAAGGACGAGGCCGACATTCACTTCCTGCTGTCCGGTTGGGGCATCGGCTTCGAGCGACTGAAGCAGTTGCAGGCGGAAGCAAACCTCTCCAATGTCTCTTTTGTCGCGCGCGTTGCGGATACCGAGCTCGAGACGTTCCTGGCCGCGGCCAATCTCTGGATCATTCCGTACCGGAAGGACGTTGCGGGGGTATCGGTGCCGAGCCGGTTCTACAATCTTCTGGCAGTCGGCCGGCCCGTGCTGCTGGTCTCCGAGCCGGAGGCCGAGGCGGCCCTGACGGTGGTGGAGAACGGGCTTGGCTGGGTCGTGACGCCGGGCCGCCCGGACCAGCTCGCCGCGGCGATCCGCACCGCGTCTCGTTCCGACGACGAAGCGATTGCGACGCGCGCGGTGAAGACGGCCGCGCGCTTCGACCGGACGACGGCGATGAATGCCTATGCCGGCGTGATCGACGAATTGCTGCGCAGCCCGCACCTTTCGGAGCAACGATGAGCGAGAAGAAACCGGTCGTGCTGGTGACGGGGGCAAGCGGTTTCGTCGGCCGTCACGTCGCCCCTGCGCTGGCGCGCGCGGGATGGTCGGTCCGCCGCGCGGTCCGCAGCCCGCAAGGTGTTGACGACGAGGTCGTGATCGAGTCGATCGGTCCCGAAACCGATTGGCAGGCCGCGCTGGAAGGCGTCGACGCCGTCGTCCATCTCGCCGCGCGCGTGCATCACAAGCACGAGGAGCACGCGGTCCAGCTCTACCGCAACGTCAATATAGCCGGCACGCTGCATCTGGCGCGTTGCGCGGCGACGGCCGGCGTGCGCCAGTTCATCTTCGTCAGCACCGTTCTCGTGCATGGCCGCAGCAACGAGGGCCGCGCGCCGTTCAGCGAGGACGACATCCTGACGCCGCGCGGCCTCTATGGCATGTCCAAGGCTGCGGCCGAGGCGGGCTTGAGGACGCTGGCGCGCGACAACGACATGAATATCTCGGTGATCCGGCCGCCGCTGGTCTATGGCGCCGGAGCCAAGGGCAATTTCGCGCTGCTGACGCGCGCGGTCGATCTCGGGTTGCCGCTGCCCTTCGGCGCGATCCGCAACCAGCGCGCCTTCCTTGCCGTGCAGAACCTGTCGTCGTTCATCCTGCACCGGCTCGGCCATCCCGATCCCGTCAGCAATTTCGAGATATTCCTCGTCGCCGACAGGGAGCAGGTTTCGACGCCCGAATTCATCACGCGGATGGCTGATGCGTCCGGCAAGGGGCTGCGGCTGTTCGGCGTGCCGTCGGGCGTGCTCAGCACGCTGCTCAGCGTGATGGGCCGGCAGGATACGCATGACAGCCTGATCGGCTCGCTCGAGCTCAACATCTCCAAGGCGCTCGCGACCGGTTGGCAGCCGGAGGTCTCCCTCGACGAGGGGCTGCGGCTGGCCTTGGCGGCTCAGGACGCCTGAGGGCGCGAGAACCGGCGCAACACGATGGCGACTGCGACCGCGCCTGCGAACAGGGAAACAATCGTGGCCGACATCGAGCCGGCGCGAACGCTGACGACGGCAAGCAGGGCCAGCACCAGATTGAGCGCGAACACCTCGGTAATCACCTGCTTGACCGTGAAGCCGTTGTCGGTGGCGCGTTGATAGAAGTGCGTGCGGTGCGCCGACCAGAATGGTTCGCGCCTGATGATGCGCCGAAACAGCGTGATGGTGGAATCCGCAAGATAATAAGCCGGCAGCAGCAGCGCCGCGGCGGGCTGTCCGTGCCAGGCGAGCTCCAGCAGGCACCAGCCGAGCAAGAGACCGATCGGCAGGCTGCCGACATCGCCCAGGAAGACCTTTGCGACCGGACGGTTGAACGGCACAAAGCCGAGCATGGCGCCGCACAGCGCCGTGGCGAGCAGCGCCGCTGATGGCGAGAGGTCGCCATACCATCCGAACAGTGCGAGTGCGGCCGTGACGGGCACCACCTCTGCCACGGTCATGAGGTCGAGCCCGTCCATGAAATTGACGAGGTTCACGAACCAGACACCGGCGAGCACGATAAGGCCGCGCTCCAGCGCGAGCGGCAGGGCTGGCACGATGCGCGCATCGTCAGGCGCGGTGAAGACGACAGCGCTGACGCAGGCGGCCTGCAGCACGAGCCGCACCAGCACCGGCAGCGAGACGATGTCGTCGGCGAACCCGACCATCGCAATGACGATGGTGGCGACGACCAGCGCCGGCGGAACCGCGACGTTGAACCAGGCCGCCAACGCCAATGCAACGCCGAGCGTCGCCGCGATCACCGCGATGCCCGCGCCTTGCGGGGTGGGGATGCGATGCGAGGAACGCGCATTCGGGCGTGCCAGTGCATAGCGCTGCAACAGCGGGCGGCTGATCCAGGTGATGAGCGCCGAGATCAGTGCGGCGATCGCAACGGCAAGCAGCGAGGCCACGATCGTCGGCACGGTCACTCCGGCACTCCGATCGGCGCCGACCCCTGCGCGGCTTTCTCCGCGCTGAGGATCCAGACCAGGCCACCGAACGCGCCGACGATGAAGGACACGGCGCCGAACAGCAGCGAGACGTTGACGCCCTCGTTGGCGGCAAGTCCGGCGAAGCCGAACGCCAGGCCCATCGTGGCTTCACGCACGCCCCAGCCGGCGATCGAGATCGGCATCATCGTGATCAGCATCACGGGCGGCACCAGCAGGAAGACGTCGCTGAAGCGAACCGGGGCCGCGATCGACTGCACGACGCACCAGGCGATGACGACGGCGAGCACGTGAACGAGCACCGACAGGATCGCGATGATCGGTCCGCGGCTGCGGCTGAAGATCACGCGGTTTGCGATCACGGCGCAGGCGTGAATGTGATGGGTAGCCCACCACGTTTTCAGCCAGCGCCATTTCAGGGCGCCGAAAACCAGGAAGCCGAGGCCGCCGGCGAGCGCCAGGAGATCGATGAGCAAGAGCGCCGAGCGGCCGTGCGGATCGGTGATGAGGGTGTAGCTCCAGGGCAGGCTCGCGACGATGACGATCGCGAGCGCGATCAAGCCGATCGCGCGGTCGACGAAGATCGAGTAGGTCGCCGCACGCCATCCGGCGCCGGCGCGCGCGACCAGCCACAGCCGGACCGCGTCGCCGCCGATCGCCGACGGCAGGGTCTGGTTGAAGAACGAGCCGATCACGTTGTAGCGCATGGCGCGGCCGAGCTCGAGCGGCGCGCCGCAGACCGCGCTGATCTCGCGCCAGCGCAGCACGCCGACGAAGATCTGCAGGAAGGTGATCGCGATCGCGGCGCCGATCCAGAACAGGCTGGTCACGGTGAAGCGCGAAAACAATTCGGACAGATCGACCTTGCGCAGCGCCAGATAGAGCAGCGCCACGGAAATCAGGATTTTGACCGTCGACAGCAGGATTCGGCGCATCTCGCCCGCATGAACTGGGTTTGCGAAGATTTGAGGCAACCCGACGCGAGCGCCGAATTCGGCCGCTTTGGTATGGTTTTGGCGCCGATCTTGCAATAGCCGTCGTGGCGGGACGTTATGAGCGTTCGAGCCGCGGTGGGCCTATTGCGACCTCCTCGCCTGGACGGCTAAACAGGATCAGGCGAGGGGATCTCCGGGGAACAATGTGACGGATCAGGCGATTTTGGTCACCGGGGCCGCCGGCTTCATCGGCTTTCACGTCGCCCGGCAGCTCCTGGGCGAAGGCCGGTCCGTCGTCGGGCTCGACAATCTCAACGCCTATTACGATCCGGCGCTGAAGCGGGCGCGCCTGGCGCTGCTGCAGGGCTCGCCCCGTTTCTCCTTCGTCGAGGCCGATCTTGCCGATCGCGAGACGATGGCGGCGCTGTTTGCGCGGCATCGTTTTACGGAGGTCGTGCATCTGGCGGCACAGGCCGGTGTGCGCTACTCGATCGAGCAGCCGCATGCCTATGTCGATTCCAATCTGGTGGGCTTTCTCAACGTGCTGGAGGGCTGCCGCAACAACGGCTGTCGTCATCTCGTCTACGCCTCGTCATCCTCCGTTTACGGCGCCAACACAAAAATGCCATTTGCGGTTGCGGACCGCACCGATCATCCCGTGAGCTTCTACGCCGCGACCAAGAAGGCGAACGAGGTGATGGCGCAGTCCTACAGCCATCTCTATCGCCTGCCGGTCACGGGCCTGCGCTTCTTTACCATTTACGGGCCATGGGGACGGCCCGACATGGCCATGTTCCTGTTCGTAAACGCCATCATGGCGGGCAAACCGATCCGGCTGTTTAACCATGGCCGAATGCGTCGCGACTTTACCTATGTCGATGATGTCACGCGTGTAGTATCCAAGCTGATCGATCTTGTGCCTGCGGACGATCCGGCTGCCGCAAATGCGCCGTTTAAGCTCTACAATGTCGGCAATCACCATCCGGAGGAACTGATGCACGTCGTCGGTCTTCTGGAGCGGGAGCTGGGCCGGACGGCGATCAAAGAATTGCTGCCGATGCAGCCGGGAGATGTGCTGGAAACGTTCGCGGATGTCGAGGACCTGATGCGCGACACCGGCTTTGCACCGTCAACGCCGATCGAGCATGGGGTCCACAATTTTGTCACCTGGTATCGGGACTACTTCAAGGTTTGAGATGACGATGGACAAACGCATAATCCCCCTGATCATGTGCGGCGGCGCCGGCACGCGGCTGTGGCCGGCTTCGCGCGAGGTGCGGCCGAAGCAGTTCCTGCCGCTGTTCGGCACGCGCTCGACCTTCCAGGATACGCTGCTTCGCGTCTCCGATCCCTCCCTGTTCGACCGGCCTATCGTCATCACGAACGCGTCCTATCGCTTCATGGTGCTGGAGCAGCTCGCCGAGATCGGCATCGAGGCCGATGTGATCCTTGAACCGATGCGTCGCGATTCCGGCCCGGCAATCGCGGCCGGCGCCGTGTTCGCGCAGAACCGCGCCAGTGACGCCATCGTGCTCGCGCTCGCCGCCGATCACGTCGTGCAGGACAATGCGGCGTTCGTCGCCGCCTGCCGCGAGGGCCTCACCGCTGCGAGCACCGGGCGCATCGTCACCTTCGGCGTCAAGCCGGAGCGGCCGGCGACCGAATACGGCTACATCAACCCGGGCGAAGTGATTGCCGGCGAGGTGCATGCGGTCACGCGCTTCGTCGAGAAGCCGGACGCGGTGAAAGCGTCCGACTACGTCAATTCGGGCTATCTCTGGAACAGCGGCAACTTCATGTTCCCGGCAAGCGTGCTGCTCGACGAATATCGCAAGGTCGATGCAGCGAGCGTCGAGGCCGTCACCAATGCGGTCAGCAATGCCGGTCGCGATCTCGGCTTCGTTACGCTGGAGCCCGAGGCGTTCGGCTCGGCGAAGGCGATCTCGATCGACTATGCGGTGATGGAGAAGACCTCGCGCGCAGCGGTCGTGCCGGTATCGTGCGGCTGGTCCGACGTCGGCTCCTGGCACGCGGTGTGGGAGCTCTCCGACAAGGACGCGCAGGGCAACGCATCGCATGGCAGCGCGGTGTTCGAGGATTCCCGCAATTGCAACGTCACCACCGATTCCGCGCTGGTCGCGCTCGAAGGCGTCGACGATCTCATCGTGGTTGCAACCGCGGATGCGGTGCTGGTCTCGCGCCAGAAAGATGCCAACGGCCTGAAGCGTCTCGTCACCAAGCTGAAGGCGGTCGCGCCGAAGGTCACCGAGGAGCACCTGAAGGTGCACCGCCCCTGGGGCAGCTACCAGTCGGTCGACAATGGCGAGCGCCATCAGGTCAAGCGCATCGTGGTGAAGCCGGGCGGGCGGCTGTCGCTGCAGAAGCACCATCATCGGGCCGAGCACTGGATCGTGGTCCGCGGCACCGCGCAGGTTACGGTCAATGAGACCGTGAAAATGGTGCACGAAAACGAGTCGATCTACATCCCGATGGGCGCCGTCCATCGGATGGAGAATCCCGGTAAAATCCTGCTGGAACTGATCGAGGTCCAGACTGGAAGCTATCTCGGGGAAGACGACATCATCCGGATTGAAGACGACTACCAAAGGTCGTAACCAGCAAACTCCGAATCACGCGACCCGGGCTAAACAGGCGATATTTTTCGGCTTAAGGCCCGGGGAACGTGTAACTTTTTGAATCAAATCGTGTCCGGGCCGCGAAGGCGGCATTCGCCACAAATGTGGCGCCCGTGCTAGAAGCGCGCCGGGGATTTGCGGTTGAATCGGGGTTTGCTCAGATGAGTTCCAACGGATCTGCGCCGGCAAAGGTCGGCTTGCGCGTCGGCGTGATTGGCGCCGGCGTAATGGGGAGCAACCACGCGCGCGTGCTTGCGGGTCTTCCCGGCGTCAGCCTCGTCGGAGTGGTCGATCCGTCGCCGGCACATCGCACACGCGCGACGGAACTGGCAAATTGCGCAAGCTTCGAGACCCTCGATCAACTGCTCGCCTCAGGCGTCGATGCCGTCACCATCGCGGCTCCAACCCATCTGCATCACGAAGTCGCGCTCGCCTGCATCGCCAAGAACATCCATGTTCTGGTCGAGAAGCCGATCGCATCCACCGTGGAGGAGGGCCGCGAGATCGTCGCTGCCGCGCACAAGGCCGGCGTCACACTGATGGTCGGCCATGTCGAGCGCTTCAATCCGGCGGTCGTCGCCGTCAAGCAGGCGATCGCGGGTGAGGACATTCTCTCCATCGCGATCACACGTGTCGGCCCGTTCCCGCCGCGCATGTCCAATGTCGGCGTCGTGATCGACCTCGCCGTGCACGACATCGATCTGATCCGCTGGTTCACCGAATCCGATATCGTCGAGGTGCAACCGCAATTGTCGAGCGCGGTCGCCGAGCGCGAGGACATCGCGCTGTTGCAGTTTCGCACCGCCAACGGCGTGCTCGCGCACATCAACACCAACTGGCTGACGCCGTTCAAGGCGCGCAGCGTCACGGTCGCGACCCGCGGCAAATACGTGATGGGCGATCTCTTGACGCGCCAGGTCACCGAATGCTTCGGCTTCAAGCCTGACGGCAGCTACTCGATGCGGCATCTGCCGGTCGGCCATGACGAGCCGCTCCGCGCCGAGCTGATCGCATTCCTCAAGGCGGTGCGCAACGGCGAGACGCCGGCGGTCACGGGCGACGAAGGCGTTGCCAGCCTCGAGATCGCGACGCAGTGCCTGGAGACGCCGTCACGGCCCGCCGCCAAATCGACCGCCCTCAAGGGCCCACGCCGCGTCGTCGGCTGATCCCTGTCCATGTCGACTGTTCAACACCAGCAAGGCGCCAAGAACCAGACGATGAACCAGCATCTGCGTTCCGAACCCATTCCCTTCATCGACGTCGCCTCGCAGCGCCGCCGGCTCGGCGCCTCGCTGGATGCCGCGGTCAAGCGCGTGATGGACCATTGCCAGTTCGTCAATGGTCCGGAAGTCGCCGAGCTCGAGAAGCAGCTCGCGGCCTATAGCGGTGCCAAGCACGTGATCGGCTGCGCCAGCGGCACCGATGCGATCCTGATGGTGATGATGGCGATGAACGTCGGGCCCGGCGATGCCGTGCTGTGTCCGTCCTTCACCTTCATCGCAACGGCCTCGCCGGTGGCACGGACCGGCGCGACGCCTGTCTACGTCGACGTCGACGAGACCACCTTCAACATGAGCCCGGAGTCGCTCAAGCGCGGCATCGCGACTGCGCGCAAGGCCGGCCTCAAGCCGGTCGCGGTCGTTCCGGTCGATCTGTTCGGCCAACCCGCCGATCACGATGCGATCGCGGAGATCGCCAAGGCCGAGGGCCTCTTCGTGCTCGACGACGCCGCGCAAGGCTTTGGCGCAAGCTACAAGGGCCGCAAGCTCGGCACCTTCGGGCTCGCCACCGCAACCAGCTTCTTCCCGGCCAAGCCGCTCGGCTGCTTCGGCGACGGCGGCGCGATCTTCACCGATGACGACAAACTGGCAGCGACGCTGCGCAGCATCCGCGTCCACGGACAGGGCGTCGACAAATACGACAACGTCCGCCTCGGCCTCACCGGCCGGATCGACACCATGCAGGCTGCGATCCTGATCGAGAAGCTGAAGATCTTCGACGACGAGATCGCCGCCCGCAACAAGGTTGCGGAACGCTATGCGCGTGGCCTGTCCAATGTCGTCACCGTGCCGCGCCTCAACCCCGGCAATACCTCGGTCTGGGCGCAGTACACCATCCGCCTCCCGAAGGGCACCGACCGCGACGGCTTTGCCGCTGCCCTGAAGGCTCAGGGCGTGCCGACCGCGATCTATTACGGCAAGTCGATGCATCAGCAGACCGCCTACAAGCAATATCCGGTCGCCGAGGACGGCCTGCCGGGTTGCGAGAGCCTGTCGCAGGACGTCATCAGCCTGCCGATGCACGCCTACCTGACCGAAGCCGATCAGGAGCGAATCATCGCTGCCGTCCGCGGCGCGCTGGCGGGCTGAGTTAGCCGGTTCTTGCGCTGATCGTCATGCCCGGGCTTGTCCCGGGCATCCACGTTCTTCGTGCTGCGTGGCAAGGCAAGGATCGCCGGGACAAGCCCGGCCATGACGTTGCGGGGACCATGGGCGCCCTGGCTAACGGACAAGCGGGGAGCGAGCGTACCTCCGCAGTGGTTTGCACCTAGACCTGATCCTGCGATGCTCTAAAACATCCGCATGCTCGGACGCATCTTCACGGTCGGTGGTTACACGCTGCTCTCGCGGCTGACGGGGTTTGCGCGCGACATCATGCTCGCGGCAATCCTCGGCGCCGGCCCCGTGGCCGACGCCTTCTTCGTGGCGCTGCGGCTGCCCAATCATTTCCGCGCGATCTTCGCCGAGGGGGCCTTCAACGCCGCGTGGGTGCCGGCCTATGCCCATGTCCATGGCGAGAAGGGGGAGGCGGCGGCGCATCTGTTCGCCGACCGCATCTTCACGCTGCTGCTGGCCTCGCAGGTGGTGCTGCTGATCGTCGCCTGGCTGTTCATGCCGCAGGCCATGAGCATCCTTGCACCCGGCTTCAGTGACGACGCCGAGCAGCGCAAGCTCGCGATCGAACTGACCCGGATCACCTTTCCCTATCTGCTGCTGATCACGCTGGTGACGCTCTATGGCGGCATGCTCAACGTGATGCAGCGCTTTGCCAGCGCCGCTGCTGCGTCGATCTTTCTCAACGTCGCGATGATGATGACGCTGGCGGTTGCCGTCTGGTTTCCGACGGCGGGCCATGCCGCGGCCTGGGGCGTTCTCATTTCCGGTTTTCTGCAATATTTCCTGTTGGCCGGCGATCTCGCCCGCCACGGCGGCCTGCCGCGCTTTGCGCCTTTGAAGCTCGACGAGGACGTCCGCGGTTTCTTCAAGGCGTTGGGCCCGGCGACGCTGGGATCGATGGGCACGCAGGTCGCGCTGTTCGCCGACACCATCATTGCGACCTTCCTGCCCGCCGGCGCGCTGTCGGCGCTGTATTATG
This sequence comes from Bradyrhizobium sp. SZCCT0148, assembly GCF_018129985.1. Taxonomy (GTDB): domain Bacteria; phylum Pseudomonadota; class Alphaproteobacteria; order Rhizobiales; family Xanthobacteraceae; genus Bradyrhizobium; species Bradyrhizobium japonicum_H. The sequence continues at coordinate 52,312 of NZ_JAFCKT010000021.1, read as the reverse complement.
CCGACCGCCTCAACCAGCTCCCGATCGGCGTCATCGGCATCGCCATCGGCACCGTGCTGCTGCCGGAGATGTCGAAACGGATCACGGCGAACGACCATGACGGCGCGATGAAGGCGCAGCGCCGCGCCTTCGATTTCACGCTGCTGTTCTCGATTCCGTTCGTCGCGGCCTTCCTGACCGTGCCCGACGAGATCATGCGCGCGCTGTTCGCCCGCGGGGCGTTCTCCCAGGCCGACGCAGTGGCCGCGGGCGGCACTCTCGCAGCGTATGCCATCGGCCTGATCCCGTTCGTGCTGATCCGCAGCGCGGTCGCGACCTTCTATGCCCGCAAGGACACGGCAACGCCGGTGCGCGCGTCGCTGACCGGCATCGCCGTCAACGTCGCGCTGAAAGTCGCCTTGATGGGATCGCTCGCCCAGATCGGCCTCGCGCTCGCAACCGCCGTCGGCGTCTGGACAAATCTCTTGCTTGTGCTGTTTTTCGCGATGCGCCGCGGTTTTCTCGTGCTCGACCGGGCATGGCTGGTGTCGCTCGCCAAATTCCTGCTGACCGGGATCATTCTGGCGGTGGCGTTCTGGCTGATCGCGCGCTTCAGCGGATCTTGGCTGGGTGCGATGCACCTCCACGATGAGTTGACGCTGGTGTTGCTGGCGCTTGGGGGCACCATCGTCTACGCGCTCGCAATCCTCGTGCTGTTTGGGCGAAAATGGCTCGTCTCGCTGGTGCGTGGCTAACCGAGCGGGTGCGCTCGCCTCCAGGCTGCAGCCCACATCGACACATCTGTTGATTTTGTGCCATTGCCGTGCTATCGGCGGTTCATGATCAAATCGTCGCGCAAACTCAACCGCAACCACATGACCCGCTTCGGCTGGGCCGTGGAAGGAGTCGCGCGCTAGGATTTCGACGACGACATCTTTTCACCAGGCCCCGCCGGCATCGGACGGGGCCTTTTGTTTGGCCACCGCTCCCTGCCGGCTCACCAGCAGGAGCATCCGATGCCACCTCAACTGACGAACGTGTCCACCGGGATTGATAGCGACGCCGCAAGGCGTAGCCTCAACCTCGCCATCGCGTCAGCAAAGAGCGCCGTTGACCAGGCTTTGACAGCGCGCCTCAAGGCATCCGCTGCAGCATTGGAAAACGCTCTGCCGGACAAGGGTGCCTCAGGACCCTCCGTGGCAGTGATTCCAAGCGTTCTGGGCTTGCTCAAGCGATCTTGGGATGCGTTTTGGCGGCAGCGTCGAGACCCTAGGGTCAGCTTGCAGGACCTGAGTGACAGAGCGTTGATGGATATCGGCCTGACGCGTGGTGAGATCGACCACCTCACGCCTCAGCGCGCGATCGAACGGCTGCGAGATAGCACGCGTATCTTTTGAACCGCGGGGGCCTGTAAATGACCACCCCCGCGCGACGGAGGTGCGCTTTGAGGCAGCGGCGCCAGCGTGGCCGCTGGTCTCAGGCTCATCTTATGCCGGCCTGTTACTCGAGAAATGTCTCGGACTTCTCGTCGGGATTGTTGCTGCCGTCCTTCAATTCGCGTTCGGCTTCGTGCCAGAACTCGTCCTCGCGGCCCTCGGGGTGTCCGGCGGCCTCCCACAACTGGTGTGCGCGAATACTGATCTGCTCTTGGGTCGGGCTCGGCATGGGTCCACTCGTTGATTGGGAGCGTAACGCGGCCGCACGGGCATTACGCCGTAAGGCCGCGCTGGCGACTGTCCCGCTCTGGATTCCGTCTCCGCAACACAAAGCCTGCCCTGGAGGAATTGTTCCTCCGCGGCGGTTTTGGAAAGAAGCGCCCGGGACCATGTCCGGCGCCGCCGGAAAGCCGTTTGCCTTGCCAGTTTTTCCACGGCAATATGCCCACAAAACAACCATGAGAACGGGAAGATAAAATGGCGGCTCCCATCAAGTTCGGCGTTGGCCAAAGCGTGCTGCGCAAGGAGGATGACGCGCTCATCCGCGGCAAGGGCCGCTACACCGACGATTATGCGCCGCAGGCTGCGCTCCGCTGCCTGATGCTGCGCTCGCCGCACGCGCACGCCAAATATACCATCGATGTGAGTCGCGCCCGTGGGCTTCCCGGCGTCGCGCTGATCCTGACCGCCGACGACGTCAAGGACCTCGGCAATCTGCCGTGCCTGTTCAACCTGGAGACTGATCCGTTCACCGGCCCGCCATACCCGATTTTGGCCAAGGACGAAGTCCGGCATGTCGGCGATGCCGTCGCGTTCGTCGTCGCCGAGACCATCGATCAGGCCCGTGACGCGATCGAGGCGATCGAGGTCAAATGGTCGCCGCTGCCGGCGGTGACCGGCCTCGTCAACGCCGTCAAAAAAGGCGCGCCGCAGGTCTGGCCGGACAAGCCCGGCAATGTGCTGTTCGACGTCTCGATCGGCGACAAGGCCGCGACCGAAGCCGCCTTCGCCAAGGCGCATGCGGTGGCGGAAGTTTCCATTGTCAATCCGCGCGTGGTCGCGAGCTTCATGGAGACACGTGCCGCGGTCTGCGAATACGATTCCAAGCGCGACCATCTGACGCTGACGATCGGCAGCCAGGGCAGTCACCGGCTGCGCGACATCCTGTGCCAGAACGTGCTCAACATCCCCACCGACAAGATGCGGGTGATCTGTCCCGATGTCGGCGGCGGCTTCGGCACGAAGCTGTTTCCGTACCGGGAATACGCCCTGTTGGCGGTTGCGGCCAAGAAGCTCAAGAAGACGGTGAAATGGGCGGCCGACCGCACTGAGCATTTCATGGGCGATGCGCAGGGCCGCGACAACGTCACCACCGCTAAGATGGCGCTCGCCGAGGACGGAAAATTCCTCGCGATGGATTGCGACCTGATGGGCGACATGGGCGCGTATCTGTCGACCTTCGGGCCTTACATTCCGCATGGCGGCGCCGGCATGCTGCCGGGCCTCTACGACATCCAGGCGTTCCACTGCCGGGTGCGCACCGTCTTCACCAACAGCGTGCCGGTCGACGCCTATCGCGGCGCCGGCCGTCCTGAAGCCGCCTATGTCATCGAGCGCCTCGTCGACGCCTGCGCGCGCAAGCTCGACATGACGCCGGATGCGATCCGCCGCAAGAACTTCATTCCGCCGAAGGCATTGCCGTACAAGACGGCTACCGGCAAGGTCTACGATTCCGGCGATTTCGCCGCGCATCTGAAGCGCGCGATGGAGATCGCCGAGTGGAAGGAGTTTGGAAAGCGCGCCAAGGCGGCCAAGAAGGGCGGCCTGATCCGCGGCATCGGTCTTGCGAGCTATGTCGAGATCTGCGGCACCATGGGCGAGGAAACCGCCAATGTGCGGATGGATCCCAATGGTGACATCACGGTCCTGATCGGCACGCAGTCGAGCGGGCAGGGGCACCAGACGGCTTACGCGCAGATCGTCGCCGAACAGTTCGGTGTGGCGCCCGAGCGCGTGCACGTCCACCAGGGCGATACCGACATGATCGCCACCGGGCTCGGCACTGGCGGCTCAGCCTCGATCCCGTCGGGCGGCGTCAGCGTCGAGCGGGCTACGCGCGAACTCGGGCAAAAGCTCAAGGAGATCGCGGCGCAGGCACTGGAGGCCGGCGCAGGCGACCTCGAGATCGCTGAAGGCGTGGTGCGGATCGCCGGCACGGACCGCTCGATCTCGTTCGCCGATCTCGCCAAGCGGCCGGGGGCCGATCCGTCGAAGCTCAACGCCAGCGCGACCTTCGCGAGCGCCGACGGCACCTACCCCAACGGCACGCATGTTGCGGAGGTCGAGATCGATCCGGCCACCGGCATCATCAAGATCGTCAACTACGTGATCGTCGATGATTTCGGCAAAACGCTCAATCCGCTGCTTCTGGCCGGCCAGGTGCATGGCGGTGCCATGCAGGGCATCGGCCAGGCGCTGATGGAGCAGGTGGTTTACGGGCCCCATGACGGCCAGCTGATCACCGCGACCTTCATGGACTACGCGCTGCCGCGGGCGGCGGACGGGCCGGCCTTCGTGTTCGAGACCGCCAACGTCCCCTGCAAGACCAATCCGATGGGCGTGAAGGGGGCAGGCGAGGCCGGCGCGATCGGCTCCTGTCCGGCCATCGTCAACGCGATCGTCGACGCCCTCTGGCGCGAGTACAAGATCGACCACATCGACATGCCGGCAACGCCCGAGCGGGTATGGATCGCCATCAACGAGCACCATCGCCGCCACAGCCTGTAAATATCGAGCAAACCTGGGAATGGGGGCAAACGCCCGAAACGTTGGCCCAACCATTGTCCAGCGTGCGACGATTTATCGTCGCGCTGGGGATGGAATGAAATCTGCCGAACGGTGTTGGCCCATAAGGGGTCGGCACGATCCTGACAGCAAGGAAAGGGATTTTGCGAATGAAGCGAGTGTTGATTGTTGGGGGCGCACTGCTGCTCGGGATGGGCGCCGTTTGGGCACAACAGGACTCCGTCAAGGAGGTTCAGGCCCTCATGAAGGGCAACGGCAAGAACGCCGGCGCGATGTCGGCGATGATCAAGGGCGAGAAGCCCTATGACCAGGCCACGGTGGACAGCGCGCTGGCGCAGTTCGAGGATACCGCCAAGAAGCTGCCGAACCTGTTTCCGGCCAGCGCCAAGGGCGTGAAGCTTGACGGCGACTATTCGACCTCGCCGAAGGTCTGGGAGGACAAGGCCGGCTTCGACGCAAAGATCGCGAGCTTCGCCAAGGTGGTGGGCGAGGCCAAGGGCAAGATCAAGGATCTGGACTCGCTCAAGGCGAATTTCCCCGCGGTCGGCAAGGAGTGCGGCGGCTGCCACGAGACGTACCGCGTCAAGAACAGTTGAAGCGGGTGGCTTCGTAGCCCGGATGGAGCGCAAGCGAAATCCGGGGATCTATCCGAGTTGAGTCAGTCCCGGATTGTGCTTCGCTGTATCCGGGCTGTTGGCACAAGAGAGGGCGGTTGCGACAGCAGCCGCCCTTTTTCGATTGGCAAGGTCTGACGGATCGCGACCGGAGCAGCTATCTTCAATGGCAACGGCCGCTGCGTTGATGCGACTAGGCGTATCTCGTTGCTGACTGTCTGATGACAGCAGCAGTTCCAGCGCGCGGCGAGGATCCAACAGCGAGACAGGCCATGGTCAAACCGTTCCCGTCGAAGACCCATATCGGCAATCATATGCTGCATCCGGAAACCCTGATGCTGACCTATGGCTATGATCCCCAGTTGTCGGAAGGCGCGATCAAGCCGCCGGTGTTCCTCACCTCCACGTTCGTGTTCAAGACCGCCGATGACGGCCAGGACTTCTTCGATTTCGTTGCCGGCCGGCGCGAGCCTCCGGAAGGCATGGGCGCCGGCCTGGTCTATTCGCGCTTCAACCACCCCAACAGCGAGATTGTCGAGGACAGGCTCGCGATCTACGAGCGCACGGAGAGTTGTGCGTTGTTCTCATCCGGCATGGCGGCGATCGCAACCACGATCCTCGCCTTCGTCCGCCCCGGCGATGTCATCCTGCACTCGCAGCCGCTCTATGGCGGGACGGAAACGCTGCTGACCAACACGCTTTCGCGTCTGTCGATCGGCGCCGTCGGTTTCGCCGACGGGATCGACGAAGCAGCCGTGAAGCAGGCGGCGGACGAGGCCATGGCCAAGGGGCGCGTCTCGATGATCCTGATCGAGACGCCGGCCAACCCGACCAACGGCCTGGTCGATGTCGCCATGATCCGCCGCATCGCCGATTCCATCGGAAAGGCGCAAGGCGGCACGCCGATCATCGCCTGCGACAATACGCTGCTCGGGCCGGTGTTTCAGCGGCCGATCGAGCACGGTGCGGACCTGTCGCTGTATTCGCTGACGAAATATGTCGGTGGACATTCAGATCTGATCGCAGGTGCGGCGCTCGGCTCGAAAGCGATCATGAAAGGGATCAAGGCGCTGCGCGGCGCCATCGGCACCCAGCTCGATCCGCATTCCTGCTGGATGATCAACCGCTCGCTCGAGACGCTGAGCCTGCGCATGGAGAAAGCCAACAGCAATGCGCGCCTCGTGGCGGATTTCCTACGCGATCATCCCAAGGTCGCCAACGTTCACTACCTCGGTCATCACGAGGAGGCCTCGCCCGCCGGCCGCGTGTTCGCGCGGCAATGCCTGGGGGCGGGATCGACCTTCGCGTTCGACATCGTCGGCGGCAAGGACGCTGCGGTCAAATTCCTCAACGCGTTGCAGATCATCAAACTGGCGGTAAGCCTCGGTGGCACCGAGTCGCTCGCGAGCCTGCCCGCGACCATGACCCATTCCGGAGTTCCTGCCGACATCCGCCGGAAAATCGGCGTGCTCGATTCCACGATCCGGCTGTCGATCGGCATCGAGAACCCCTCCGATCTGATCGCCGACCTCACGCAGGCGCTCAACGCGGCCTAGGCGCGATCGAATCGAAGAGGCCGGGCGCCCCCTCCTGCGCCCGGCTTCCCCGCAGCGAAGCAGCGTCGCGGCTTACTTCGTCACTTGGCCGCGGATCTCGCCGCCCGGATTGGCCGCGGTGTGGATGTTGATGTAGTACTTGCCGCCGAGCAGATCGGCAGCCTGCGCATCCGTGAGCGTCGCCTCACCCTTGACCGGGCTCGCGGCTGCATTCGCGATCGGCACGGCCACGCCGGCGTTCTTGCCAGCCTCGGCAGGTCCGTGGAAATGCGCGGCGGTGGCGGGTCCGGACAGTCCGGAATAAGTGACGGTCCACGACAGCTTCTTGCTGGCGGCATCATAGTTCAGATCGGCGGTTCCGGTGCCGCTGCTGGTCGTTGCCGGCACCTCGGACTTGCCGTCGAGGGTCGCCTTCAGCTTTTCGGCACTGGCGGGGCTCGCGAAGGCAATGGCGCCGAGCGCCAAGGCGGCAATGACAGTCTTGTTCATGATAATCTCCCTGCTGAACCCATTCGGGCTGCCTAACTTCCAACAGCCGGCATTTCAGTTTATTCCCGTTTCCGGCCAGGGCGGGCTAAATTCTTCGTGGCTGGAGCCACGACGACATCGGTCTTAGGTTCGCCGCGACGAGTGAATGGATCGGCATGTTGCAACGAACAATTCTCGCAGGGCTGCTCGCCGCTGTCGTTGCTGGCGGCGTCTATTGGTGGCTCAGCGCGCCGGTGGTGGCAGCTGTGGGCAATCCGCCGGCCCATGTGGCAGACCTTGCCAATGGCGAGGTGATGTTCAACGCAGGAGGCTGCGCGTCCTGCCATGCCACGCCGAACCAGCCCGATCGTGTCAGGCTCGGCGGCGGCGTCGCCATCAAGTCGCCGTTCGGAACGTTCTACGCGCCGAACATCTCGCCCGATCCGAACGACGGTATCGGCAAATGGACCGACGCCGACTTCGTCAACGCGGTGATGCACGGGGTTTCGCCGGGCGGGCAGCATTATTTTCCCGCGTTTCCCTATACGTCGTACCAGCATGCCAGGCGCGAGGACGTGCTCGATCTCTTCGCTTATCTGAAGACGCTGCCGCCGGTGGCCGGCAAGGTGCGTGACCACGACGTCGGGTTTCCCTTCAACATCCGCCGCAACATCGGCATCTGGAAATTCCTGTTTCTGGACGACAGGCCATTTGTCGCCGACGGAAGCAAGTCGCCGCAATTCAATCGCGGCGCCTACCTCGTCAACAGTTTCGGCCACTGCGCCGAATGCCACAGCCCGCGCAATGCACTCGGCGGCATCATCGCGAGCCAGCGCTTTGCCGGCGGGCCGAATCCGGAAGGCGAGGGCTGGGTGCCCAACATCACGCAGAAGCGCCTTGGCGAGTGGAGCGCGAAGGATATCGCCTATTTCCTCAAGACCGGCGAATTGCCCGACGGCGACAGCGTCGGCGGCGCGATGACGCGCGTGATCAAGAACACCTCGCAATTGTCCGACGCGGATCTCGCGGCGATGGCGGACTACCTCAAATCGCTGGCGCCGGTGGACGGCCCGCCGCGGCCCAAGCGCAAGGACGCCGGCTAGCTGCGGGCTAGCTGGCGCCAAACGCCTTGAAGGTGATGATGGTGAGGGTGTCCTGGATGCCCGGCAGCACCTGCACCTTCTCGTTGACGAAATGGCCGATGTCGGTGTCCTTGTCGACGTAGAACTTCACGAGAAGGTCGTATTGGCCGGCCGTCGAGTAGATTTCGGACGCGATCTCGGCTTCGGCAAGCGCGTTGGCCACCGTATAGGACTGGCCGAGCTTGCATTTGATCTGGACGAAAAAAGGAACCATCGCGGGCACTCCGAAAGCGTATTCTTCCGGCTAATAGGCCAAAACCGGCCGGAATTAGCAAGCGAACTTGCTTGTCACCCGGTGCGCGCGGTAGGACGGACCATGGTCCCCGAAAACGCGGAACATCCGCCCATGACGACCCCGGTCGCACTCACCATCGCCGGCTCCGATTCGAGCGGCGGCGCCGGCATTCAGGCCGACCTGAAGACGTTCGCGGCGCTCGGCGTCTATGGCGCCTCCGCCATCACGGCGCTGACGGCGCAGAACACGCGCGGCGTCACCGGCATTCACGCGGTGCCGGCCGAATTCGTCATCGCGCAGATCGATGCGGTGTTCTCCGATCTGGACGTCGGCGCGGTGAAAATCGGCATGGTCGCCCAGGTCGCCAGCATCGACGCGATCGCGGCCGCGCTGTCGCGCTGGAAGCCGACGCATGTCGTGCTCGATCCCGTGATGGTGGCGACCTCCGGCGACCGCTTGCTGGCATCCGAAGCCGTCGATGCCCTGCGCAACAAGCTGATACCGATGGCCTCCGTGATCACGCCCAATCTGCCGGAGGCCGCGGCGCTGCTCGACGAGGAGATCGCGGTGAGCGAAGCCGGGATCGAAAGCCAGGGGCATCGCCTGCTGGCGCTCGGCTGCCGCGCGGTCCTGATCAAGGGCGGGCACGGCGAGGGCGCCGAGAGCACCGACTATCTCGTCACGTCCGAAGGCGGAATCGCGCTCGCGGCGCCGCGTGTTGCCACGCGCAACACTCACGGCACTGGCTGCTCGCTGTCCTCGGCGGTTGCGGCAGGGCTGGCCAGGGGCGAAGGTCTGGAGCTTGCCGTGCGCAACGCCAAGGCCTGGATCAGCGCAGCCATCGCAGCCGCCGACCGCTTCAGCGTCGGCCACGGCCACGGCCCGATCCACCATTTCCACAAGTTCTACTGAAGCGGCCTCCGCGGAAGCGATTTCGCGAGCGGCCATCCTTCGAGACGCCCGCCGTTGGCGGGCCCTCAGGATGAGGGCGGAATGTGCGGCCCGCAGTTTCACAGAAATCGGTGTTGCTGAGCCTCATCCTGAGGAGACCGCGAAGCGGTCGTCTCGAAGGACGAAGCGCGCGCTCAGCTGTGCAAAGCGACATTCGTGAAAAGGTGCGCCCTGGAGCCCCCTGCGGCGCCATGTCGCCTGATTGTCGCATGCGACTGATATTCGCGGGGAGGGCGAGGCAAGGCGTGATTCGTATCTGAAGGTGCCTCAAGGGTTCAATCTGTCATCCCCCTGTCACGGGACATTTGTTACAGGCTGGCGCATGGGAAGTTACGATGTGAGTGACGAGAGCCCGGAGCGGCGCTTTCGCACGTTGTTCATCTCCGACGTTCATCTCGGAGCCCGCGGTTCTCAAGCCGATCTTCTGCTCGACTTCCTGCGCTACCATGATGCCGACACGATCTATTTGGTCGGCGACATCGTCGATGGCTGGGCGCTGAAATCGAGCTGGAACTGGCCGCAATCCCACAACGACCTGGTGCAGAAGCTGCTGCGCAAGGCGCGCAAGGGCGCCAAGATCGTCTACATCCCCGGCAACCACGACGAGTTCCTGCGCAACTATTATGGCACGCATTTCGGCGGCATCGACGTGGTCGAGAACACCGTCCACACCGGAGTGGACGGCAAGCGCTATCTCGTCATCCACGGCGACATCTTCGATCTCGTGGTGCAGAATGCGCGCTGGCTCGCCCATCTCGGCGACAAGGCCTACGACTTCGCGATCCAGATGAATCGCTTCGTCAACTTCTTCCGGCGCCTCTTCAAGGTGCCCTATTGGTCACTGTCGCAATGGGCCAAGCAGAAGGTCAAGAACGCCGTCAATTACATCGGCGCGTTCGAGCAGGCGCTCGCCGCGGAGGCACGACGCTACGATGCCGACGGCGTGATCTGCGGCCACATCCATTACGCCGTGATCCGCGACGAGGGCGGCATCCGCTACATGAATTGCGGCGACTGGGTCGAGAGCTGCACGGCGCTGGTCGAGCACGACGACGGTCGTTTCGAGATCATCACCTGGGCGGATCATTTGCAGAAGCCGGCAGCCGTCCCGCAGGTCGCAGCCAGAGCTGCATGACGGAGACCACCTGATGCGCATCCTGGTCGCGACCGACGCCTGGCACCCGCAAGTGAACGGTGTGGTTCGGACGCTGACCAAGCTTGCCGACGCCGGCAGAAGCCTCGGCGTCGAATTCGAGTTCCTGACCCCGCAATCGTTCCGAACCTTTGCGATGCCGAGCTATCGCGACGTGCGCCTGGCGATGCCCCGCCCGACGCGAATTGCGAAGCTGATCGCGGAGGCGCAACCGGACAGCATCCACATCGCGACCGAAGGGCCGATCGGACTGATGGTCCGCCGCTATTGCCGTCAGCGCAAACTGCCGTTCACGACCAGCTTTCACACCCGCTTTCCCGAATATGTCCGCGCCCGCGTGCCGGTGCCGGGATCGCTGATCTGGCGGGCGCTGCGCCGCTTCCACGCGCCCAGCCGCGCGGTGATGGCGGCGACGCCCGCGCTGGCCAGCGAATTGACCGAGCGCGGTTTCGACAATGTCGTGCTGTGGCCGCGCGGCGTCGACACCCATCTGTTCCACCCCCGCGCCATCGACCTCTGCCTTCCGGCGCCAGTATTCCTGTCGGTCGGCCGCGTCGCGGTGGAAAAGAATCTCGAGGCCTTCCTCGATCTGGATATGCCCGGCACCAAGGTGATCGTCGGCGACGGTCCGGCGCGCACCTCGCTCGAAGAGGCCTATCCCGACGCGATCTTTCTCGGCGCGAAGCACGGTGAGGAACTGGCCGACATCTATGCGGCCGCTGACGTGTTCGTGTTTCCCAGCAAGACCGACACGTTCGGCCTTGTGCTGCTCGAAGCGCTCGCGAGCGGCCTGCCGGTCGCGGCCTTTCCCGTGAAAGGCCCACGCGATGTGATCGGCGATGCACCGGTCGGCGCGCTGGATCACGACCTGCGCACCGCCTGCTTTGCGGCGCTCGACGTCTCCCGGCAGGACTGTGTCGAGTTCGCCTCGAATTACACCTGGGAGGCCTCCGCAAGAGCTTTTGTGGACAGCATTGTGGCGGTCGACGCCGTGCTACCGGGGCGGAGCGGCGCGGAACAGCCACGTTTCGTCGCCTGAGGGAGAAAACCCCATCCGGAGATATCTTGCCCGCGCCGCGTCGGCCGCGATAAGGTCTGATATGACCGAACAGCTCCTCCCGATCGGCCCTGCCGACATCGACGCCGCAGCGCGCGTGATCGCGCCCTACGCCATCCGCACCCCGCTGTTGTCCTTCCCCGTGCTCAACGAGCGCGTCGGGGCGAAAGTGTTCCTGAAGCCGGAGATGCTCCAGCGCACCGGCTCCTTCAAGTTCCGCGGCGCCTTCAACAAGGTGTTCTCGATCCCGCAGGACAAGCGCGCCGGCGGCGTCGTCGCGTTCTCCTCCGGCAACCACGCCCAGGGCGTGGCGGCAGCGGCAAAGATCCTCGATATGCAGGCAACGATCGTGATGCCTGCGGATGCGCCGTTGTCGAAGCGCGAGCGCACCAAATCCTATGGCGCCGAGGTCGTGCTCTATGATCGCGACAAGGACGACCGCGAGGCGATCTCGCGCGGCATCGCCGAGAAGCGCGGCGCGACTCTGGTGAGGCCCTATGACGACCCCTTCGTGATCGCGGGGCAGGGCACCGCCGGCCGTGAGATCGCGGAGGACATGGCGAGCCTCGGTCTCAGCCCCGACATCGTGGTGGCGCCGGCCTCCGGCGGCGGCTTGATCGCGGGCGTGGCGACCGCGATCAAGGCGCGCTATCCGCTGGCCGAGATCGTGGTGGCCGAGCCCGAGGCGTTCGACGATCACGGCATTTCGCTGAGCGCAGGCCATCGCGAACCGCACGGGCCCGCGGGCCGCACCATCTGCGATGCGCTGATGGCCCTGATCCCCGGCGAAATGACGTTTGCGATCAACAGCAAGCTGCTGGCGCGCGGCGTCACGGCGTCGGACAAGGAAGTCGGCGCCGCCGTCGCGTTCGCCTATCGCGAGCTGAAGCTCGTGGTGGAGCCGGGCGGCGCAGTGGGCCTCGCCGCGCTGCTGGCGGGCCGGCTCGATGTCGCCGGCAAGAACGTCGTCATCGTGCTTTCCGGCGGCAATGTCGATGCGGATCTGTTCGCCGAACTGGTCGCCTGAGGCTTCATTCCGGGCCTGCGCCTCGCGGCGCATCCCGGGATGACCAAGAACCGAATGAAGAAGGGGCAGAGCGTTTCCGCTCTGCCCCTTCTTCATTGTGCGGCTGATCGCGATCAGCGCATGAAACCGCCGCGGCGATTGCCGCCATTGTTCATGCTGGGCGCCTGGTTCATCGACTGCCGGAAGTTGTTGTTGTTGACCATGCGGTTGGTCGTGTTGAGCTGCGGGCGGATGGTCTGCACGTTGTTCTGGATCTGCACCTTGTTCACCGGGGTGTTGTTGATCTTCGCACCGTTGTTGATGCGGATCGGGTTGTTCTGTGTCTGAACATTCACCGGCTTGGTCTCGACCTTCGTGCTGCCCTTGCCGACATTCACCGGCATGCTGACGATCTTGCCGGAGGTGCCATTGCTCGTGCCGTTGCCGTCGTCCGGCTTGGTGTTCGTCGCCGGCAGTGTCACGATTTTGCCGATGCCGCCCTTGTTGGTGGTCGTGTTGGTCGGCGCGGGCAGGGTGACGATCTTGCCGGGGGTCTGCGACGGCGTACCGTTCTGCTGGTTCGGCGGGTTGTTGCCTGAGGGCAGATTGACGATCTGGCCGCCATTGCCAAGCTTGCCGATGACGTTGCTATCGACCGGCTTCTGCATGATCGGCAGGTTGCCGTTGATCTGGCCGCTGCCGTTGCCCTGCTGGATCAGCGGCATGTATTTGGGCTGGCCGAGATTGCCGACCTTGAAGCTCGGAACAATGTTCTGCGGCGCCAGGAACTTGGTCGCCTGCATCAGGGGGATCTGCTTCGGCTGCACCTGGAGCTTCAGCGCCATCTGCGCATAGGGGCTGTTGCCGTAGCTGTCATAGAAGGTCTTGTAGCCGATCGGCGAGTTCACGAGCACCGCCTTGTGCCAGGCCTGCGAGAGCAGGATGTTGTTGAGCAGCCAGCGGACGTGGTCGCACAGCGGGTCGTGCGGATACATCCGGATGAACTCCTGATAATATTCCGGCCGGCCCTCGGACACGACGTAGTCATAGGCCTGGCGCGTCGAACGGCTCGGCAGGTTGGAGGCCATCTGCACCACAGGCGTATTTACCGGTGCACGGTTGGCAGCGACCGCGGTGTCGCCGAAGAAGGTGAAGTCGCTCGTGAGCGAGGAGCTCTCCCACGGGATCTGCGCGCCGCTGGTGGACTGGTTCACCTGCAGGCGGACGCGCTTGAACAGCTGCTCGATCGGCACGTTGGGCTCGCGCGCGACGTCCAGGAAGGCTTGCGTGTACGGGCTGTGGCCGCCGGTACCGTCGAGCGCTTCGGCGCCCGGCGCGGTCGAGTAGCCGACGATCGAGCCGTTCGGCGCATCGACGATGGCAAGGCCGCGGCCGGCATCGTTGACGTTAGGGAACGGGTTGTTGCGGCAGGCGTCGAGGATGACGATGCGCATGCGGCTCGGGATCGTCTCCAGCGTCGACATCACGTCGACCAGACGCACCGAATTGTTGACGAGCTCGGTCTGGCTCGACACTTTGGCGTCGACCGGAACGAGATAGTTTTCGCCGGCGAGCTGTACGCCGTGACCGGCGTAATAGACCATCGCCACCGTGTTCGGACCGCGCGCAGACACCTTTGCGGAGAAGTCCTGCACCACGCGCAGCATGTCGTTCTGGGTCAGGTCGGTTGCAGCGACCACTTCGAAACCGGCGGAGTTCAGGAACTTCGCCATCGACTCGGCATCATTGTCCGGATTGGCGAGCTGCGGTGCGTTCTGGTAGTTCGAATTGCCGATCACCAGCGCCACCCGCTGCTCCGGGCCTTGCAGCGCGGTGGGGGCCGGCTGGACCGAGGCAACTTGCGCGGAAACAGGCCCGCAGGCGAAGCCGAACAGGCTTCCCACGAGGCCGGCTGTCATCAGCAAAGGCTTTAGGCGGAACATGGCGTGCTCCTTTGGCACTGATCTCGATGCGAGATTGGTTGCCGGGGAGCCTCGCCGCGTTCGAGATTGAAGTCCGTGATCCCTCTCACCCTCGTGTCTTGCGTGATCTGAATCACGCCCGGAACCTGCTATGGTTAGCGATCGATAAGGGAACTGCCGTCACATGCTGAAATCGATCGATCCGATCCTGACGCCTGACCTGCTCTGGCTGCTGGCCTCGATGGGCCACGGCGACGATCTCGTGGTCGTCGACGCCAACCACCCTGCCACGCACATCGCCCGCTCGACGTCGTCGCAGCGCCTGATCCAGCTGCCGGGCCTGACGATGGAGACGGCCGTCCGCGCCATCATGTCGGTCTATCCGCTTGACGATTTCGATCCGGACCCGGTGCGCGTGATGGCGCCGGTCGACGATCCCGACCGCGTGCCCGACGTCCAGCGCGCGGTGCTCGCCGAGATCGAACGCGCCAGCGGCGGCCCGGTCAGCCCCGGCAAGCTCGCGCGGGCGGATTTCTATCGCGCGGCAGCGGCGGGCTTCGGCGTGGTGCAGGTCGGCGACATCAGAGGCTATGGCTGCTTCCTGATCAGGAAGGGCGTGATCAGCTAGGCGGACTGCGCATCAGCTCCGAGGGCCAGCCAACCCGGACGAGAAGGCCCTCGGGGCCGTTGATGCCGACTTCATACATGCCCCATTCGCGGTGACGCAGCACGCCGCCGGGCCGGATGACGAGGTCATCCACGCGCGCCGCAACGGCTTCGACCTCGGGCGTGCGAATGAAGATGCCAAAGGGATTGTGCTCGGGCACGCGCCATGGGCCATCGCCGGCCTGCGTGAGATGCACCTCGCATCCCCAGCCGCTCATGATGACATAGCCGGCATCGCCGCCGATGCGCGCAAAGCCAAGCCGTTCCCAGAACGGAATTGCGGCGGGAAGATCGTTGCTGGGAACGATCGCAAAGGCGCCGACGCGCGGGCTCTCAGGCATTCGGTCACTCCGGCATATGCAAGCGGTCGGCGCCGCGTTCAAGCTGCACGTTGCGAGTCTTATCAAGAGCGAACGCTCGGCAGAAGCGGCGAAACGTCCCGCACTCGAAATTGAATGGCGCGGCGGGAACTGACTGTCTATGGTCTCTTCATGCCCCGTTCTATGTGTCTATTCGTTGCCGTCATCCTCTCGCTGCTGCCGGCCGTCGCATCCGCAGACCCCATTCAAAAGCGCTCCAAGCAGGCTTTTCATGGCTACGGCTTCCTGCCCGGCTATCGTCAACCGCTGAGCAACAGCATTCCGCTCTACAAGCAGAAGGAAGCGATGCGGCGCATGTCGCGCAGCGATCGTCGCCATTGGTACATCGATCCGGTTCCGCAATATTACGGCTGGGACGGCGAGTGGCGCTATTTCGGCCGCCCCGGCTTCAACGGCGGCCGCTACAACGGCGGCAGCTTCGGTCCGTGCTGGACGCGCACGCCGATCGGAGCGGTGTGGAATTGCGGGTGAGGGGGCTGATCGTTCGTGGTCAGGGAAAACTTCGGACGATTTCGATCAAACCGACGATCGCGGCGTTGAAGGCATGGAGGTCTTCCGCCGGAACCCAGTACTCCAGATGTGAGCGCCCGCCGGCTTCCTGCACGTCGTATCTTTCGATGAAGCTGCGCTTGACCGCGAACCGCGTCACGAAGCCCGCGCCGCTCGCCGGGACGTTCCATTCGCGCGCAACCTTGATCGCGTAGTCTTCGGTCAGCACCGGATAGAAGATCGGCTGGTCGGGCAGGCGTGGCGGAAATGCGCGCATGCCGGATTGCTGGATCAGCTCCAGCTCTTTCGGGCCGACAGGACGCCAGAGGGTGAGGGTGTCTTCGATGGGGAACATAGCACCCCTTACGAGAAGAAAGCGATCTTCTCGGCCTGGGTCATGCGGCGGATCGGGGCGAGGGGATCGTTGGCCGGCGTGCGGGGCTTTTGCAGGATGCCGCTGGCCAGGATGGTGGCGCCGAGCGAGGTCTCGGGCATGGAAGCAGACAAGGGCGAGGGCATCGGCAGCGTCGTAGCCGGGCC
Organism: Bradyrhizobium sp. SZCCT0148; assembly: GCF_018129985.1. Taxonomy (GTDB): domain Bacteria; phylum Pseudomonadota; class Alphaproteobacteria; order Rhizobiales; family Xanthobacteraceae; genus Bradyrhizobium; species Bradyrhizobium japonicum_H. The sequence continues at coordinate 35,913 of NZ_JAFCKT010000021.1, read as the reverse complement.
TGCGCCGAATGATGCTGCGGCCGCCATGGCCGGGGCCGGCTGCTCCATCACCTCGGCGGCGGCCTCCGCGATGGCGTCGGTGAGGCGTGCGAGCGAGTCCATCGCGATCGGCGCGTCGGCGGCGGGCTCTTCCACCATTGGGGCGGCGACCGGCTGATACGCGACCGGCTCCGGCGGCTCGCCAGCGATGGGCGCCGCGGCCTCCGCCACCATCGGCTCCGCAACGGCCGCTTCCAGCTCGACCGGCGCGATGATCTCGTTGAACTCCGGATCGGGCGCGGCCATCTCGAGCGCGATCGCCTCGAGCACGGCGTCGTCCTCGGCTTGCGCGGCAGCGTCGAGCGCGAACGCGTCGGCGGCTTCCGCGAGGGCCGCGGGCTCGGTGGCCGGCTCCTCGAACGAGACGGCTTCGGACGCGACGTTTTCCGGCGCGACTTGCTCCAGTGCTGCGCTCTCGACGGCGATCTGGCTCTCGGCCGCAATTTCCGGCGCGACGACGGCGTCCATGGCCTGCTCGGGCTCGGCGAACGCTTCGCCGGCCGCTTCAGTCTCGGCAGCCGCGGCGGGATCCTGCGGCGGCTCCGTAAAAGCCACGGGGGTTTCGCTTGCCATCGCCGCGGGCGCGGTCTCGGCAGGCGCGGCGTCGGCGGCAGACGCCGGCTGCGGCGTTGCGCCGCCGTCTGTCTGCTCGACCCGATCCCTCAAGAGATCGAACGCGGCCTTGAGTTCGACACGGGGGTCGATGATCGAAACCTGCCCGCAGGCGGCCTCGATCGAAGCGAGCTGCGAATCAATGAGGTCGCAGATCCGGCCGTCGGCGCCGATCTCGCGCCAGCGCCAGGAGATCTCCTTGATGATGCGCACCCCGCGCGGGATCGCGGCGAGGCTCGCCTGGATCGCGGTGGGATCGAAGGCTGCGATGGCGCTCGTCTCGGCCTCGTGGATCGCGCGGCGAATCTCGACGAGGGCTTCGGGCAGGCGATCTTCGACAACGGGTTGTCGCTGCGCCGCAAGGGTTTCTTCGATTTTCGCGACCGCGTCGAGCACCATGCTCGTGTCGGCATTGCGGTTGCGCCTGGCGTATTCGCCGAGGAACCAGCGGCCGCGCGCCGTCTCCATGAAGGCTTCGCGGATCGCGTCGTAATCCTGCTCGTTCGGCTCGGCCGCGCGGGCAGACATGGGCGAAAGGGCGAATGCTTCGTTGGCCATTGCGATCTCGTCGCGCAAATCACCGCGCGTTACAGTAACGATCACCACGATATCGACCGAATCGCAATTGGTTTGATGGCACCCGAATCACAAATCCCCACGCCAGCACCGGCGAAACGGCGATTCGCCGTCAGCCTGGCGCTGTTCTATTCGGCCGTGTTCGCGGTCTCGGGCACGCATCTGCCGTTCTTCCCGGTGTGGCTGAAGGCGATCGGCGTCGACGCGGCCTGGATCGGCCTCATCAACGCGCTGCCGGCGATCACGCGCTTCACCACGCTGCCGCAAGTGACCGCCTTCGCCGAAAAGCGACAGGCGATTCGCGCCGGCATGATTGTGTCGGTGCTGGCGACCGCGATCGGCTTTACCGCGGTCGGGCTGCAGCAGCAGCCGCTGGCGCTGTTTTTGATCTACGCCGCGACCTGCATGATGTGGACGCCGACGATGCCGCTGACGGATGCCTATGCGCTCCGCGGCGTCGCCCGCTACGGGCTCGATTACGGACCCTTGCGGCTGTGGGGCTCAGCCGCCTTCGCCGCCGGCTCGCTCGCCTGCGGCTATCTCGTCGACCACATCGCCGCGCGCGATCTGATCTGGGTCATCGTCGCATGGGCCGTCGTTGCGGTCGCAGCCGGCCTGCTGCTTCGGCCGCTGGACGACGTCAGGCGCAAGACAACGGAAAGGCATGCCGGCAAGGCGCTGCTGCGCGATGCCGGCTTCTGGCCCGTCATCGTTTCGGCGGCGCTGATTCAGGGCAGCCACGTCGCCTACTACACCTTCTCGGCCATCAACTGGCAGCTCCATGGGATCAGCGGGCTCACGATCGCGGGCCTGTGGACGCTGGGCGTGATCGCGGAGATCGTGGTGTTCGCGCTGTCGCCGCGCTTCTCGCTGCATCCGTCCACCATGATCGCGATCGGAGGGGGCAGCGCCGTGCTGCGCTGGATCGTCACGGCCAATGAGCCGCCGCTCGCGCTGCTCGCGATCGTGCAGCTCGGCCATGGCCTCAGCTTCGGCATGACCGTCGTCGGCACGATGAATCTGCTGGTGCAGCGCGTGCCCTCGCATCAGATCGCGCGAGGGCAGGGCTACCTCGCCGCGTGCAGCGGACTGCTCAGCGCTGCGACCTCGATCGCGTCAGGCGCGATCTATGCCCGGATCGGCGATGGCGTGTATTACGTGATGGCTGCGATGGCCGCGGCCGGCGCGCTTCTGATCTGGTCGGCGCGGCATCGGCTGATGCCTCAGCCCCAAAGCGAAGCGTCCGGCGGATAGACCAGGCTGTCGTCATAACGCAGGGCGTGATCGCGGTCGCGCGCCAGCAGCAGCGGCCCATCGAGGTCGACGAAGCGCGCCTGCGGCGTCACCAGCATCGCGGGCGCCATCGACAGCGAGGTTGCGACCATGCAGCCGATCATGATCTCGAAGCCGAGTGCCTGCGCGGCATCCGCCATCGCCAGCGCTTCGGTGAGGCCGCCGGTCTTGTCGAGCTTGATGTTCACGGCGTCGTAGCGCTCGCGCAAGGCAGCAAGCGAAGAGCGGTCGTGCACGCTCTCGTCGGCGCACACCGAAAGCGGGCGCCTGATCCGCGCCAGCACCGCGTCCTTGCCTGCCGGCAGCGGCTGCTCCACCAGCGTGACGCCGACCGCGTCGCAGGCGGCAAGATTGTGCTCCAGATTGGCCTCGGTCCAGGCCTCGTTGGCATCCACGATCAGCTCGGATTCGGGCGCGGCCTTGCGCACCGCCGTGATCCGCTCCGGATCGCCATCGCCGCCGAGCTTGATCTTGAGCAGGGGCCGGTGCGCCGCCTTGGCGGTCGCGGCAGCCATCGCCTCAGGGGTCCCTAACGAGATCGTGTACGCCGTGGTGCGCTCGCCCGGCACCGGCCGGTCGAGCAGTTTCCAGGCCCGCAGGCCAGCCGCCTTGGCCTCCAAATCGATCAGGGCGCAATCCAGCGCGTTGCGGGCTGCCCCGGGCGCCATGGCGGCCTGGAGGGCTTCCCGTGTCAGGCCGTCCGCGACGGCCTGCTGCATGGCCTGGATGGCGGCAAGCGTCGCCTCGGGCGTCTCGCGGTAGCGGGGGTAGGGCACGCATTCGCCGCGGCCGGTGAGCCCGTCCCGGCTGACCTCGGCCACGACGGTCACGGCCTCGGTTTTGGCCCCCCGGCTGATGGTGAAGCTGCCGGCGATCGGGAAGCGCTCGATTCGCGCCGCCAGGGAAGCAAATTTCATGGAAGTCATTTTGAACTCTGGCGAAATCTGAACCTGCTAGTTACCTCTAGCAACTAACATTAACCACTTGGGGATACCTTCTCTGGGTAAGGGCGCGTGCGCAACACTCTGATTTTCTCCGCCCCCTACGGGAGCGGACATCTTGAATAGCGATCCGAAGCTCGAACGGATTGCCAAGGGCAATGCGCTGGCACTCTGCGCCACGGGAACCTGGACCGCGAGCTTCGCGCCGGTGCTGGAGCGGATGGTGGCCGACGCCGAGAAACTCGCCGGCGGCCCGCAAAGCATCTTCATCGACGTCTCCGAAGTCGCCAAGCTCGACACCTTCGGCGCCTGGCTGATCGAGCGGCTGCGCCGCAGCCTGACGCAAGGCGCCGTCGAGGCGCAGATCGCGGGTCTCTCGGCGAACTATTCGAGCCTCGTTGACGAGGTGCGCCGGGTCCGGGCGAACCCGGTGGTCGACAGCAGCACGATCACCATCACCGGCATGCTCGAGCAGATCGGCCGCGCCGTGGCCGGCGTCGCCGGCACGGTCGCGGGCCTGGTCGACATGCTGGGCGCGGTGCTCGCCGCGGGCGCGCGTACCCTGATCCACCCCCGCTCGTTCCGCCTGACCTCGACCGTGCATCACATGGAGCAGGTCTGCTGGCGCGCGGTGCCGATCGTGGTGCTGATCACTTTCCTGATCGGCTGCATCATCGCGCAACAAGGCATCTTCCATTTTCGCCGCTTCGGCGCCGATCTGTTCGTCGTCGACATGCTCGGCGTGCTGGTGCTGCGTGAGATCGGCGTGCTGCTGGTCGCCATCATGGTCGCGGGCCGGTCCGGCAGTGCCTACACTGCCGAGCTGGGCTCGATGAAGATGCGCGAGGAGATCGACGCGCTCCGCACCATGGGCTTCGACCCGATCGAGGTGCTGGTGTTGCCGCGCATGCTGGCCCTGGTGCTGGCGCTGCCGATCCTGGCTTTTCTCGGTGCGATGGCCGCGCTCTATGGCGGCGGCCTCGTCGCCTGGCTTTATGGCGGCGTCCAGCCCGAAGCTTTCCTGCTGCGGCTGCGCGACGCCATCTCGATCGACCATTTCATCGTCGGCATCGTCAAGGCGCCAGTGATGGCTGCGGTGATCGGCATCGTCGCCTGCGTCGAGGGGCTCGCCGTGCAGGGCAGCGCGGAATCGCTCGGGCAGCATACGACGTCGTCTGTCGTGAAAGGCATCTTCTTCGTCATCGTGATGGACGGCGTATTCGCCATCTTCTTCGCCGCGATCGGGATGTGACGATGGCAAAAGAAGTTCAAGGCGAAATCCAGAACCCCATCATCCGCGTCCGCGACATCACCGTGCAGTTCGGCGCGACGCGTGTGCTCGACGGCCTCAACCTCGACGTCAAGCGCGGCGAGATCTTGGGATTCGTCGGCCCCTCGGGCGCGGGCAAGTCGGTGCTGACGCGCACCATCATCGGCCTCGTTCCGAAGCTCGCAGGCTCCATCGAGGTGTTCGGCGTCGATCTCGATTCCTCCAACACATCGCAGCGCCGCAACGTCGAGCGCCGCTGGGGCGTGTTGTTCCAGCAAGGCGCGCTGTTCTCCTCGCTGACCGTGCGGCAGAACATCCAGTTCCCGATGCGCGAGTATCTGCGCGTGTCGCAGCGGCTGATGGACGAGATCACCATCGCCAAGCTCACCATGGTCGGACTCAAGCCTGAGGTCGCCGATCGCTTCCCGTCCGAACTCTCGGGCGGCATGATCAAGCGCGTCGCGCTGGCGCGCGCACTCTCGCTCGATCCCGATCTCGTGTTCCTGGACGAGCCGACCTCGGGCCTCGATCCGATCGGTGCCGGCGACTTCGACGAACTGGTCAGGACGCTCCAGCGCACTTTGGGGCTGACGGTTTTCATGGTAACCCACGACCTCGACAGCCTTTACACCGCATGTGACCGCATCGCCGTTTTAGGGAACGGCAAGATCATAGCGGCAGGGTCGATCGCCGACATGCAGGCCTCGCAGCATCCCTGGCTGAGGCAATATTTCCATGGCAAGCGCGCCCGCGCGGTCATGGGTTGAGGAGCTGTGATGAGTAGCCGGAGCACCTGATGGAAACGCGGGCAAACTACGTCTTGATCGGGTCGTTTACGCTGGCGGTGATCGCCGCGGCGATCGGCTTCGTGCTGTGGTTCCAGTCGCTGCACACCACCAAGCAGCGCAGTCCCCTGCGCGTCGTGTTCGAAGGGCCGGCCGCGGGCCTGCGCAACGGCGGCAGCGTCAATTTCAACGGTATCCGGGTCGGCGAAGTGGTCTCGGTGAAGCTGGACAATCCGCGGCGGGTTGTCGCACTCGCCATGATCGAGAACAACGCTCCGATCCGCAAGGACACCCTGGTCGGCCTCGAATTCCAGGGCCTCACCGGCGTCGCCGCGATCTCGCTCAAGGGTGGCGACGAAGCCGCGCCGCCGCCGCCGCTGGACCAGGACGGCATCCCGACGCTGACGGCAGACCCCAACAAGCTGCAGGACGTCACCGAGGCGATCCGCGGCACGCTGCAGAACATCAACAAGATCGTCGCCGACAATCAGGAATCGGTGAAGAACTCGCTGAAGAACCTCGAGACCTTCACCAGTTCGCTCGCCCGCAATTCCGAGAAGATCGACGGCGTGATGGTCAAGGTCGACGGCGTCATGCTCAAGGCCGACAACCTCATGCTCGGTCTCAACACGCTGGCCGGCGGCAAGGACGGCGGCGAACTGTTCCAGGCGGTGAAGTCGATCCGCGAACTCGCCGACGATTTCGACAAGCGCTCCGGCGCGTTGATGGCCGACGGCCGCCGTACGCTGGGCGACATCAGCCGCGCCGTGAACAATTTCGACCGCAACCCCACCCGCGTCCTGTTCGGCGCCAGCAACAGCAGCGCACCACCGCCGCCACCGCCGGCGCCCGAGCCGCCGAGGCAGGCGCCTGCGCAGAGGCGGTAGGGGCAGTCTATCTCCTCATCGTTGCAAGCCAGGTCTCGTGTCCCGGACGCGCTGCAACGCTCTTCGCGTTGTTGCGCAGCGCGGGACCCAGACGGCAACACAGTACCTGCGGAGAGATGGACCCAGGCTCAGCAGCGCACCGCCGAAGGGGCGCTGCGCTGCGTCCGGGGCATGAGAGGAGAGAGGTGCATGCCCTCTCATCCGTCATTGCGAGCGCAGCGAAGCAATCGAGACTGCCTACGATCCCTCCTCAGAGTGACGCGCCCAAACAAAAACGGAGGCCGCGAGGCCTCCGTTCTCATTCGTCACTTTTGCTCTCAGCCAATTACCCCAGCCGGCCCGCCGCGTGCGCGAGCAGCGTGTAGACCAGGCCCGTTTCCGAAGTCAGATGGCTGCGCAGTTCCTGCGGACCGCGGCCGTCGCGGGCCACTTCGTCGAGCAGGCGCTCGAACTCGGCAACGTAGCGGTCGACCGTGCCCTTGAAGTTGCGGTCGGCGCGGTACTTGCGGGCGACCTCATCGAAGGCCTTCTGGCCGGCGGGCGTGTAGAGGCGCTTGGTGAAGGCCTTGTTCTCGCCGCGCTGGTAGCGGTCCCACATCTCCGCGGCGAGGTTGCGGTCCATCAGCCGGCCGATGTCGAGCGACAGCGATTCCAGCGGATTGCCGCCGCCTTGCGGCGCCTGCGGCTGCGGAGCCGGGGCAGCCTGGCGGCCGCGCGGCGCCTCACGGCCGGTCGGGGCGCCCTGATTGGCGTCTGTCCGGTTGAGGAGGTCCGACAGCCAGCCGTCCCGGCCCTGGTCGTTGCCGGCGGGCGCGACCGGCGGTGCTTCGGTGCGGCGCGCGGCCGGCATGCCGAGGTCCGGCGGCGGCAGCGTCGAGGCGCTGCCGGTGTCGCGCATCCGGGTCTCGGTGGCGCGGGCACCCGCAGCCGCCATCACCGGCTCCTCCTGGCGATGGACGGCGACGGACGCGCGGCCCGTCGTGGTGACGTCGAGGCCGCGGCCATGCTGGGCCACGATGCGGTTGAGCTCGGCGAGGGCCTCGATCTGGTCGACGATCACCTTGCGCATCTGCGCAGTGCTCTCGGCGGCCTCCTGCGGCATCTCGAGCACGCCGCGGCGCAGCTCGTTGCGGGTGGCTTCGAGCTCGTTGTGCATCTCGAAGGCCATCTGCTTCATGCTGGCGACGAGGTTGGAGAACTTCTCCGTCGACTGCTTAAACATCGCATCCGCTTCGTCGGTGGTGGTGCGGTAGATGTCGTGCATGGCCTCGATGGTCTGACGGTGCTCCTCCTCCGAGGCCACGCGCACCGCCTCGAACTGGCGGGTGATCGCGGCCGAGCCAGCGCCGGCTGTCTCGGCGACGACGCGAGCGATGTCGCGGGCACGCTCTTCCGCAGCCGCCAGCGATTCGTCGAGCAGGCCGGTGAAGCGCGACAGCCGCTGGTCGAGATCGGCCGTGCGCAGGTCGATCGTGGTGACGAGCGATTCCAGCGCCTGCTTGCGCTCGGCGAGCGAGGCGGTGGTGTTCTTGTTGCTCTGCTCGACGACTTGCGCGGCGTCGACCAAAGCCTTGCCGTGCGCGTCGAACTGGGTCGACAGCTCGCCGAGGTCCTGGAGCGCCTTCGTGGTCTTGCTGTTGAAGACATTGAGCTGCTCTTCCAGGTTCTGCGTCGCCTCGCCGTTGCGCGAGGTGACGTCGTTCATCGCCGAGACGAAGTCGGCGACACGCGTCACCAGCGCCCGCTCGAGCGAGTTGAGGTTGTCGTGCGCACCGGTCAGCACCTCCTGAAGGAGGATGTTGCCTTCGCGCAGACGCTCGAACAGCGCCACCGTGTCGGTACGCAGGATCTTGCTGGTCTCCTGCATCTCGGTGACGGCCGCGATCGAGACCTGGCGCGACTGGTCGATCGCCGAACGCGAGGCCTGCTCGAGGTCCTTGAGGGACTTGCTGACCGCCGTCGTGGCGATCTCGCTCGCCGCGTTGATGGTGCGCGCGACTTCCGAGCCGTTGCCCATCATGGTCTGCGAGAACGCATGGCCGCGCGTCTCGATCGACTTCAGCGCGTCCGAGGTGACGCGGTCGATGTCGAGCGTCAGCTGGCTGGTCTTGGAGCCGATCGCGTCGACCAGGGAGCCGCGCTTGGCGTCGATCATGTTCGACAGGCGGTCGGCCTGCTGCTGCACATAGGTGACGATCTCGTCGGTCTTGCCGGTCATCGCCTGGCCGAAGCTGGAGCTGGCGGCGAGCACCGAACGCTCGACGTCGGACGAACTCGTCTTGACCCGCGAGCTCGCCTCGTTGGCGGCGGTGATCAGCGCGTTCTGGGCGTTGAGCGCGCTGGTCTGGATGTCGTTGGTCGCGTTCGCGGTGGCTGCGCTCAGCGTGCGCTCGATCTCGGTCGAGATCGTGCGGATCTGGTTCGCGGCGTCCGCCGAGGTCGAGGTCAGCGAGATCTGGGCCTCACGCGCGCTGCCGAGGATGGCCGAGGCGGTGTCGGCGCCGACCGCGGTCAGCGTGCGCTCGATGTCCGTGGTCAGCGACTTGATCTGGCTGGCCGCGTCGGTCGAGGCGGAGATCAGCGTGCCCTGGGCCTCGCGCACGCCGCTGGTGAGCGCCTCGATGGTGGCACCGCCGGCGGTTGCCAGCGCGCGCTGCATCTCGGCCGCGAGCGAACGAACCTGGCTGGTCTGTTCGGCCGAAACGGTGAGCAGGGTGCTCTGGGCGTCGCGGGCGCTGGAGGTGATCGTCTCGGCGGTCGACTGGCCGACCTGCGAGAGCGAACGATGCACTTCGGCCGCGAGCGACTTGACCTGGTTGGCCGCCTCGGAAGACGCCGTGACCAGCATGTTCTGGGCCTCGCGCGCGCCGGCGGTGATGGTCTCGGCGGTCGAGGTGCCGGCCATCGAGAGCGAGCGCTGCACGTCGGCGGTGAGCGATTTGACCTGGGCCGCCGCATCCGAGGAGCCGGCAACCAGGGTGTTCTGCGCCTCGCGCGCGCCGGTGGTGAGGATCTCGGCGGTCGAGGTGCCGGCCATCGTGAGCGAACGCTGCACGTCGGAGGAGAGCGCCTTGATCTGGTTGGCGGTCTCGCTCGAGGCCGCGATCAACGCGCTCTGCGCATCGCGGGCGCCGGCGGTGATCGATTCCGCCGTGGTGGTGCCGGCCAGCGACAGCGAGCGCTGCACGTCGGCAGTGAGCGTCTTGACGTGGTTGGCCGCATCCGACGACGCCGTGACGAGGGTGGTCTGCACCTCGCGGGCGCCGGCCAGGATCGAGGCTGCCGTCGCCGAACCGGCCGCGGACAGCGTACGCTCGACGTCGGCGGCAAGTCCCTTGATCTGGTTCGAGGCCTCGCCGGAGGCGGTGACCAGGGTCGACTGCGCTTCGCGTGCACTGGTCAGGATCGAGTTTGCCGCGCCGGTACCGACCGCGGTCAGCGCCTGCTCGACTTCGGCCGAGGTCATCTTCAGCTGGGCGTTGACGTCGGAGGAGACCGTCATCAGCGACTGCTGGGCGGTGCGTGCGCCGGTCTGGATCGTCTCGCTGGTGTTGACGACGAGGTTGGTCAGCGAGCGCTCGGCGTCCTCGACATGCGAGCGGATCGCGGTCGAGATCATCTCGGCGCGGGACATCATGTCCTCGCTGGCCTGGCGGCCGCTGCTTTCGATGCGGCCGGCGACGGCCTCGACGCGCGAGCCGAGCAGGTCCTCGAACTGCGCCACGCGCACGTCGATGTCGTTGGCGACCGAGCCGACCTTGGTCTCGATGGCCTGATGAATCTCCTGGAAGCGCGCCGTGACCGTGTCGGTGAGATGCGTGCTGCGACCGTCGATCATCTCGGTGACGCCGGTGATGCGGCGGTCGACCGCCTCGATCGCCTGCGCGGTGCCGTCCGTGAGGGTCGATGTCAGCAGGGTCAGACGCGTGTCGATCGACTGCACCGCCTGTGACGCGCCGTTGGTCACCGCCGTGGAGAGGTAGGTGAGGCGGGAGTCGATGGACTCGAGCGCCTGGGTTGCGCCGCCGGTGAGCGTCGTCGTGAGATGGGTCAGTCGCGTGTCGATCGTGTGGATGGTCTGGGATGCGCCATCGGTGAGCGACGTCGTGAGGTGGGTGAGGCGGGAGTCGATCGACTGGATCGCCTGCGTGGCGCCGTCCGTCAGCGTCGTTGCCAAGGTGTCGAGGCGGTTGTCGATCGTTTCGGTGACCGACTTCGCGCGGGTGTCGAACGACTGTTCCAGCGCGGCGACGCGGCCGACGAGCTGCTCGTCGAAGGTCTTGATGTGGCCTTCGATCGTGCCGTCGAGGCTGGCGATCTTGCCGTTCAGCGAGGTGTCCAGATTGCTGACGCGCTCGCCGATCGTGGTCTCGAACTGTACCAGGCGCTGGTCGAGAATGGCTGTGATCTCGCCGCCGTTGGCGGTGAAGCGGGTGTCGAAATTGTCGACATAGGTCTTCAGCGAGTCATGGATGTCCTGCGTGCGCTGGCCCATGCGCTCGACGATCTCGCCGCCGAAAGTCTTAACGGTGCGGTCGAATTCGGAGATGTGGCGCGTGATCAGCGCGCCGAGCGTACCGGAGTCGCGGGCGAACTTCTCGACCAGCTCGGTGCCCTGGTTCCGCACCAGCTCGTCGAACGCGCTCATCTGCAGCGACAGCGAGTCGTGTGCGGTCTCGGTCTGGCTGACGACCTTGGCGACGAGGGTGTTGACGGTGGCGTCGAGAGCCTCGCTCGCCTTGTCGCCGCTCGTCAGGATCTGGCCGGCGAGGCGGTTGCCGGCATCGTCGATCTTCGCGGAGAGGTCGTTGGAGCGCAGCTCGAGCTCGAGCAGCAGCGAGTCCGAGGAGTTCTTCAGGCTGTCGTGCACCTGCTCGGTGCGCTCTGAGATGCCGTCGACGATGGCGGCGGAGCGCTGCTCGAACTCGCCGGTGATGCGGTCGATGCGCTCGTTGAGCATCTCGTGGACGCGGTCGGCGAGGTCGACGAACTCGTCGTGGACGTGGCCGGTCTTGAAGTTGAGGCTGGTGGTCAGCCGCTCGCTGGCGTCGAGCACGGCGCGCGTGGTCTCGTTGCTGGCTTCCTCGAGGCGGTCGAGCAGGTCGCCGCCGCGCTCGCCGAGCGCCAGGATCATGTTGTCGCCGGCGTTGCTCAGCGCGCTCGTGATGTGCGCGCCGCGCTCTTCCAGCGCGCCGGTGATGGACTTCGCGACCTCGTCGACGCGCGAGGCGATCGCGTCCGAGATCAGCGCGATGTCGTGGCGCAGATCGATCTGCACGCCGGAGATGGCGCTGCGGACCTGCTCGGCCTGGCCGACCAGGTTGTCGCGCTGATGCGCGATGTCCTGCAACAGGGCGCGGATGCGCACTTCGTTGTCGGAATAGGCCCGTTCGAGCGCGGCGACCTCGTTGGCGACCAGCGTCTCGAGTTCGCCGGCGCGCGCGATGGCGCGCTCGATGCCGTCGCCCATCGCCGCGACCTCGCGGCGGATGGCCTGGCCGACGGTGACCATGGAATCGGAGGCCGAGCCCTCGGGCTCGGAGAAACGGATCGCGACCTGGGCCATCGCCTGCGCGACCGAGCTCATCTGCTGGCCGCGCCAGACCAGGCTCGCCAGGAAGTAGAACAGCATGATGGGCGCGAAGAACATGGTGACGAGGCCGGCGATCGCCAGCACGCCGCCGCTCTGGCCCATGGCGGCCTGGATCGAGGGCAGGAAGCCGACGGTCAGCGCGGCGCAAGCCGCGAGCCAGATGACGGTGAAGATCGTCGCGCCGGTGTAGATGCTGCGGGCAGGGCGACCCGTCTGCAACGCCTGGAGCAGCTGGCCGATGGTCTCGCGGTCGTCATTGGCGGCGCGGCGCGAAGCGCGCGGCTCCTCGACCGGGTCGAACACGTTGGCCCGTTCGTTGGCGGCAGGACGCGGTTCGAAGCTCGGCTCGTCGAAGATCGGGGGCGGCGGCGCCATCGAAGGCGCGGTTTCGTTGCGCACCGCGGCGTTGCGGCTGGTGTCGGCAGCCGTGTCGCTGATGTTCAGGGCTTCCTGGATCGCAGAAAGCGCAACTTCTGTGGGGTCTTTGACCTTTTTCGGAGTGTTCGCCATGTTCAGTCCGAGCCCTCGTTACTTGTACGCGTCCCCCGCGAGCCCTGCGCGCTGCGCAAGCCCACAGACCGGATCATGCCGCTCGCGCGGATCTCCGAGCCGTCCCCACCCGGACGGCTTGTCCGCCAATTTCCGAAACATCCTATTGGCAGAGCATCGCGAATGAAATGCCTGCGATTAAGACATTCTTAATCATCGTTAACAGGATCGCGGTGTAACGCCTTAGCAATAAATGCAATTCTCCACCGGACTCGGCCGATTGCGGCAACTTTTCGTCAATAAGCCGGCAGATTTGCGTTCAAGACCCCAAACAATTCGTTAACCATTTCCGTGCTTGGGTGAGGCGAACGTGCCGCCGATCCGGCGGAACCGTCGCGCGATGCCGGGGCCTGCGATGACGCCTGAACTGCAACGGATGGACTGGATGCCTTCGCCCCCGCTCGCACCCATCGACAGCCCACTCGACCTCGACCATCTCTCCCGGATGACGCTCGGCGACGCGGAGCTGGAGCAGGAGGTGCTGGCCATGTTTGCCGAGCAGGCGGTCCGGCTGGTCGCGACAATGGCGGCGCTGCCGACCGAGGCCGCTGTATTGGCCCACAAGCTCAAGGGCTCGGCCCGCGGGATCGGCGCTTTCGCGGTAGCGGATGCCGCCGCCAGCCTGGAGATCGCGATCCAGACCGGCCATGATCAGCGCCACGCCTTCGCCGCGTTGAAAGAGGCGGTGACCGAGGCCCGCGCCGCCATCGAGGCGATCCTGAAGGCTTGAGGCCACGCCGCCGGGCCCGACCGTAGTCTCTTGTTTTGACGCGTTTTCTTCCCGCAAAGCGGGATTCACTTCGCGCTAAAACCCTATGGCGCCGGCCTTATCGACCCGTTATAGGACAGCCCGGACCCTCCTTCATTCCCAGCACCGCGGCAGCACGAGCACACATGGCCAAGATTCACTTTGTCGACCACAAGGGCGAAACCCGCACGGTAGAAGTCGAGAACGGCGCAACCGTGATGGAAGCCGCGATCCGCAACAGCATTCCCGGCATCGAGGCCGAATGCGGCGGCGCCTGCGCCTGCGCGACCTGCCACGTCTATGTCGACGAAGCCTGGCGCGAGAAGGTCGGCGGCCCGACGCCGATGGAAGAGGACATGCTCGACTTCGGCTTCGACGTGCGCCCGAACTCGCGCCTGTCCTGCCAGATCAAGGTCTCCGACGAGCTCGACGGTCTCGTCGTGGCGACGCCGGAACGCCAAGCCTGATTCCTGCTAGCCTTATTTCTGCAGGCCTGAACCTTGCAGGCCTGCCTGCTCCGAGCTGAATCAGATGTTCGGCGTCGCGACCTCGATGCCGCGCTTGTGCCAGGGTCTGAGCTTCTCGACGATCTCCGCGCTGAGCGGCGCCGGCCGTCGCGTCGCCTCGTCGAGCATGACGCCGACCGACATCGCCGAGGCGATGCACTTTCCTTGCGAGAACACGACCTGCTCGAAGGTCACCGATGTCCGTCCGAGCTTCACCACGCCGAGGCCGAGCTCGATCGTGTTCGGCCAGTGCAGCTCGGCGCGGAAATGGATGTCGAGCCGCACCATGATCCAGGCGAGCCCTGGCGGCGTCAGTCCGTACTCGGGCAGTTTCATCAGCGTGACGCGGCCGGTCTCGAAATAGGTGGCGTAGACCGCGTTGTTGACGTGCTGGTTGGGATCGAGATCGCCGAAGCGGACGTTGTCGCTGAGGCGGAAGGGATAGTCCTCCAGGCGTGGCGTCGTATCGAGGCGGCTTGGTGCGTTCACCGATTGATCTCCGTCATATCCTTGCTCGTTACAGCCCAGTTATCATGACCCGGCAAGGGGGCGCGGCTGCGGGGCGCTCCCGCTTTTATGCCTTCCCTGATCCATCCCCGTTGGCTAGACAGGCAGGGTCACCTCTGCCCGCGGGGCGCCGTCCAAACCGATAACGACCGATAAAGAGACGACATGAGCGATGTGATCAAAACCGACGTGCTGATTATTGGCGCCGGCCCCTGCGGTCTGTTCGCCGCTTTCGAGCTTGGCCTTCTCGACATGAAGGCGCATTTCGTCGACATCCTCGACAAGGTCGGCGGCCAGTGCGCCGAGCTCTATCCGGAAAAGCCGATCTACGACATTCCCGGCATTCCTCAGGTCTCGGGGCAGGGCCTCACCGACGCGCTGATGGAGCAGATCAAGCCATTCCATCCGACCTTCCATCTCGGCGAGATGGTCGAGACCGTCGAGAAGATCGGCGATCCCCTGTTTCGCTGCACCACGGATGCGGGCAAGGTGTTCGAATGCAAGGTGCTGGTGATCGCGGCCGGCGGGGGCTCGTTCCAGCCCAAGCGTCCGCCGGTGCCGGGCATCGAGGCCTATGAAGGCACCTCGGTGCATTACGCCGTGCGCAAGATGGAGACGTTCCGCGACAAGAACGTGCTGGTCGTCGGCGGCGGCGATTCCGCGCTCGACTGGACGTTAAACCTGCATCCGATTGCGAAGCGCATCACGCTGTTGCACCGGCGCGACGAGTTTCGCGCCGCGCCGCACAGCGTCGAACAGATGCGCGCGCTGGTGGCCGGCGGCAAGATGGATCTCCGGCTCGGCCAGGTCACCGCTCTCTCCGGCGCCGAAGGCCAGCTCGCCGGTGCCACCATCAAGGGCAACGACAACAGTGTGACGGAGATTGCCTGTGATACCATGCTGCCGTTCTTCGGGCTGACCATGAAGCTCGGTCCGGTCGCCAATTGGGGCATTGCGCTGGAGAACAATCTGGTGCCGGTCGAGACGTCCGCGTTCGAGACCAATGTTCCCGGCATCTTCGCGATCGGCGACATCAACACCTATCCCGGCAAGATCAAGCTGATCCTGTGCGGCTTCCACGAGGGCGCGTTGATGTCGCAAAAAGCCCATCGCTATGTCTATCCGGAGAAGCGGCTCGTGTTCCAATACACGACCTCGTCCTCCAGCCTGCAAAAGAAGCTCGGTGTCAACTGACTGCGGCGCGCCGGGAAGGCAATGCCCCATGTTTCTGGCGCTGGAACCGTTCGCGAAATCGCCGTAGTCTGCGGCCATTCCGGTCGTGGAATAACAAGGTGATCTTAATGCGTAATCTTTCCAGCTCTCGGCTGCTTGCCTTTCTCGCGCTCGCATTGTCGCTCGCGATGGTAACGCCGTCTGCGGCGCAGCCCGCCGAGCCCACTGCGGCCGGCCTCTGGCAGAAGGTCGAAGACGGCAAGACGGTCGGATGGTTTCTCTTTATCGACCACAACGGCGTCTTCGAAGGCGTGATCGCAAAGACCTTCCCGCGGCCCGGCGACGATCCGAACGAGGTCTGCGCCAAGTGCACCGACGATCGCAAGAACGCGCCGGTGCTCGGCATCTCCTTCGTCCGCAACATGAAGCGCGAGGGATTGAAGTACGAAGGCGGCAACGTTCTCAATCCGCGCGACGGCCAGATCTGGAAGGCCAACATGAAGGTCAGCCCTGACGGCCAGACCTTGACCCTGCGCGGCTATCTCGGCATCTCGCTGCTCGGCAAGGACGAGACCTGGACGCGCCTGCCTGACACCAACATCGCCCAGGTCGATCCCGCCATCGTGGCGAAATACCTGCCCGCGCAGGCCCCGGCCGCCAAGTCGGCCCCCGCGGCGAAGAAGGGCGGCGGCATGATGATGGCGCCGGCGCCCAGGCAGTAGGCGTGTTCGTCGAACGCCTGGCCGCCTGATCGGCCATAGCCCCACACATCGTCGTCATTGCACGCGCAGGCGGGGAAGGCGGCAAGTCGGCGCCCGCCATCTCCGCCGAAAGACCAATGCGCCGCGGGCGGGCTCCAGTAGTTGCCCGGAATGCATGCTGGCGCCGGATTTGCATAGCTATCCGCAGAGCTGCTGGGGGAATGAGTCGCTGCCTCCACGCCTTTCGTGCAAGCTGCGGAAGGCGGGCAGTGCGCATTGTCCCACGCGGTAATCATGTCGACCCGCGGAGACGATATGCGACTTCCAAGATTGCGATCTGCAGGATTGCGACCTGCAAGACTGTATGCGGCGCCTATTCTGGGCTTCGCCGCGCTCGTGACGACATCGGCACTGGCGCGCGATGACGGACGTTACGCCAACTCGCCGCTAAAGCCCTGGTTCGAGAGCCTGCACAGCGAGTACGGGCAATGCTGCACGGATGCGGACGGCTATGTCGTCGCCGACGTCGATTGGGAGTCCAGCCAGGGGCGCTACCGCGTGCATCTCGACGATGAGTGGGTCGTGGTGCCCGACGGGGCCGTCATCACCGAGCCGAACAAGATCGGCCGCACCATGGTGTGGAAGCACTATATCGACGGCCATCCGCGGGTGCGTTGCTTCATGCCGGGCAGCATGACCTGACAACGCTGACGGCGCCCGCATCCGATGCAGGCGCCGCAAGCGATTTCGAAAGGCTCAGCGCGCTTCACTGCCCGAACCGGCGCTCGCGAGCCGCTTCACGCGCGGCGACAGCACCGAAACCTGCGCGGGCGAGGCGGGCATGTCGGCGACGATCATCGAGGGCGCAGTCGACTGCTCCTCGACGCCGGCGCCGCCGAGCACCTGCACCTGCGTCGCCGAGATCGGCAACGACTTCACTTCGTAAGTGGGCAGTTCGCTGGAGAAAGCACCGGTCGAGCTCGCAATCACCGCGCTGGTGACGGCAATCATTGTGAGAACACGCATTGGAAAATCTCCGTTGAAGATGTCAATCGGAGGTTTGGTCGTGACGGTGCAGCAGGAGGTTCGCTCGTATGCGGACATTCGTGTGTCCGCAAACGAACCGATTGATTGCGTGATGCGACAGCACGAAACGATGACGAAGTTTTCGTCGCGATTGTTTCCGGACGGTTTCGCTAGGTCACCGGAGCCGGATTGAACAGCGTCAGGTCGTTGTGGATACCCCAGCGGTCCGACCATGGCTTGGTGCGGCCGGAGGCGACATCGAGGATGAGGCGAAACAGGTCCCAGCCGGTCTCCTCGATGGTCTTTTCGCCGGTGGCGATGCGGCCGGCATCGAAGTCGATCAGGTCCTTCCAGCGCCGTGCAAGCTCGGTGCGGGTCGCGACCTTGATCACGGGCGCGGCCGCAAGGCCGTAAGGCGTGCCGCGTCCGGTCGTGAACACCTGCAGCGTCATGCCGGAGGCGAGCTGGAGCGTGCCGCAGATGAAGTCGCTCGCCGGCGTTGCCGCAAACAGCATGCCCTTCTGCGTCGCCCTCTCGCCGGGCGCGAGCACGCCGGTGATCGCGGACGAGCCGGACTTGACGATCGAGCCCAGCGACTTCTCGACGATGTTGGCGAGGCCGCCCTTCTTGTTGCCGGGCGTGGTGTTGGCGCTGCGGTCGGCGCCGCCGCGCGCGAGATAGGAATCGTACCAGGCCATCTCGCGCACCAGCGCGCGGCCGACGTCCTCGTTGATCGCGCGTCGCGTGAGCAACTGGATGGCGTCGCGCACCTCGGTCACTTCCGAGAACATCACGGTGGCGCCGGCGCGCACCAGGAGGTCGGCGGCAAAGCCGACGGCGGGATTGGCGGTGACGCCGGAGAAGGCGTCGCTGCCGCCGCATTGCAGGCCGATGACGAGATCGGAGGCCGGGCAGGCCTCGCGGGTGCGCTTGTTAAGGATCTTCAAGCGGGCTTCCGCCTGCGTCATGATCGCGTCGACGATCGCGCCAAAGCCGTCGAAGGCTTCGTCCTGCATGCGGACGATGGCGTCGCTGACGCCCTCCGGCACCAGGCGCTCGGGTGCGAGCTTTTCGCATCCGAGGCTGATGACCAGGATCTCGCCGCCGAAATTCGGATTGAGCGCGAGGTTCTGCAGCGTGCGGATCGGCACGATGGCATCGGGGGCATTGATCGCGACGCCGCAGCCATAGGCATGTGTCAACGGCACGACGTCGTCGACGTTGGGATACTTCGGCAACAGCTCGGCGCGGATGCGCTTCACGGCATATTCCATCGTGCCCTTGACGCATTGCACCGAGGAGGAAATGCCCAGAATGTTTTTCGTGCCGACCGATCCGTCAGGATTGCGGTAGCCTTCGAAGGTAAAGCCGTCGAGCGGCGGCAGCGGCGCGGGGACCGCGGTCGAGATCTCGAGCTTGTCGAGGTCAGGGGCCTCCGGCATGCGGATGCGGGCTTCGTCGACCCATTCGCCGGCCAGGATCGGGGCGAGCGCGTAGCCGATGATCTCGCCATAGCGGATGATCGGCGCGCCTTCCGCGATGTCGACCAGCGACGTCTTGTGTCCCTGCGGCACGAAGGCGCGCAGCGTCAGGCCGCTGGCGAAGCGCGAGCCGGCCGGAAGCCCGAAATCATTGACCACGATTGCGACATTGTCGCGCTCGTTGAGCTTGATGTAGCGCGGCTGCTCTTTAGCTGCGACGTCCTGGTCCATCTGCGCTTGCCTCCGAAGCCGTAGGGTGGGCAGGGCGCAACGCGCCGTGCCCACCATGCTTCATACCGAACGTCACCGGCGGGCACGCTTCGCTTTGCCCACCCTACGATATCTTCCCCGCGCTTAGCCCGGGAACGTATAGGCCGTCTTCACCGTGGTGTAGAACTCGCGCGCGTAGGAGCCCTGCTCGCGGGCGCCGTAGCTCGAGCCCTTCCGGCCGCCGAACGGCACGTGATAGTCGACGCCGGCGGTCGGCAGATTGACCATCACCATGCCGGACTCGCTGTTGCGCTTGTAGTGCGAGGCGTATTTCAGGCTGGTGGTGCAAATGCCCGAGGCGAGGCCGAACTCGGTGTCGTTGGAGATCGCCAGCGCTTCCTCGTAGTTCTTGGCGCGGATGACCGCGGCAACGGGCCCGAAGATCTCCTCGCGCGCGATGCGCATGTTGTTGTTGGCCTCGGTGAACAGCGCCGGCTGGAGGTAGTGGCCGGGCGTCTCGCGCTTGAGCAGCTCGCCGCCGAAGGCGAGCTTGGCGCCCTCGTCCTGACCGATCTTGATGTAGCGCAGGTCCTGGTCGAGCTGGCTCTGGTCCACGACCGGGCCGATATGCACGCCGGCCTTGAGCGCGTCGTCGACCGACAGGCCGTTCAGGCGCTCGGCCATCGCCGCGACGAAGCGGTCGTGGATGCCTTCGGTGACGATGAGGCGGGACGACGCGGTGCAGCGCTGGCCGGTCGAGAAATAGGCGCCGTTGACGGCGACCTCGACGGCGGTCTTCAGGTCGGCGTCGTCGAGCACGACCAGCGGATTCTTGCCGCCCATCTCCAGCTGGAATTTCTTCATCGGGTTCGAGAGCACGCAGGCCTGCGCGATCTTGCGGCCGGTCTGCACCGAGCCGGTGAAGGAGATTGCAGCCACATCCGGATGCTCGAGCAGGGTCTGGCCGACCACCGAGCCGGAGCCGACCACGAGGTTGAAGACGCCGGCCGGAATGCCGGACTTTGCAATGATCTCGGAGAGCGCATGCGCGCAGCCCGGCACCAACTCGGCCGGCTTGAACACCACGGTGTTGCCGTAGCAGAGCGCGGGCGCGATCTTCCAGGCCGGGATCGCGATCGGGAAATTCCAAGGTGTGATCATGCCGACGACGCCCATCGGCTCACGGGTGAGCTCGACGTCGAGACCGGGACGCACCGAGGCGCCCTTTTCGCCGATCAGCCGCAGCGCCTCGCCGGCGAAGAACGCGAAGATCTGGCCGGCGCGCGCGACCTCGCCGACGCCCTCCGGCAGCGTCTTGCCTTCCTCGCGGGCGAGCAGGCGGCCGAGTTCTTCCTTGCGGGCGAGGATTTCGAGCGAGATCTTGTTCAGCGCGTCGTAGCGCACCTGCGGGGTCGACTGCGCCCAGGCCGGGAAGGCGGCCTTGGCGGCGGCGATCGCCTTCTCGGTCTGCGCCTTGTCGGCCTTGGCGTATTCGCCGACGACGTCGTTGGTGTTGGAAGGGTTGATGTTCCTGGTGACGCCGGAGCCGTCGACCCATTCGCCGCCGATGAAGTTCTTCAGGATCGCAGTCATCATTTTCCTCCGAGTCATTCAAGGGGCATATCCCTATCGGAAAACCGCTGTCCAATTTTCCGGGATCACGCCTGAAGTATTTTAACGCACGAGGCAGGGACGCTTGTCGTCGAAGGTCCAGCCCGGGATCAGGTCCTGCATGGCAATAGCGTCATCGCGGGCACCGAGTCCATGCTGCTTGTAGAGGTCATGCGCCGCGTCGATGGCGGCCCTGTCGATTTCGATACCCAGGCCCGGGCTATCAGGGACGGCAATCTTGCCGCCCTTGATCTGAAGCGGCTCCCTGGTGAGGGCCTGGCCGTCCTGCCAGATCCAGTGGGTGTCGATCGCGGTAACCTTGCCGGGGGCGGCGGCGCCGACATGGGTGAACATGGCCAGCGAAATGTCGAAATGGTTGTTGGAGTGCGAGCCCCAGGTCAGGCCGTTGTCACGGCAGGTCTGGGCCACCCGCACCGAGCCCTGCATGGTCCAGAAATGGGGATCGGCGAGCGGAATGTCCACCGCGCCGAGCCGCAGAGCGTGGGTGAGCTGGCGCCAGTCGGTCGCGATCATGTTGGTCGCGGTCGGCAGCCCAGTGGCGCGGCGGAACTCGGCCATGATCTCGCGGCCGGAGAAGCCGGCCTCGGCGCCGCAGGGGTCCTCGGCATAGGCGAGGATGCCGTGCATGTCCTTGCAGAGGCTGATCGCCTCGTCGAGCGACCAGGCGCCGTTGGGGTCGAGCGTCACGCGCGCGTCCGGAAAACGCTGTGCGATCGCGGTGACGGCCTCGATCTCCTGCTCGCCACGCAGCACGCCGCCCTTCAGCTTGAAATCGGCGAAGCCGTAGTGGTCGTGGGTGGCTTCCGCGAGCCGCACCACGGTCTCCGGCGTCATCGCCTCCTGGTGGCGGAGGTTGAACCATTCGGGTTTGCCGGTCTCGCCGCTGACGTAGTTCAGCTTGCTCTTGCGGCGGTCACCGACGAAGAAGAGATAGCCGAGCGTCTCGACGCTGTTGCGCTGCTGACCCTCGCCGAGCAGCGCGGCTACGGGCAGGTTGAGATGCTGGCCGAGCAGATCGAGGAGAGCCGACTCGACCGCCGTGACCGCGTGGATCATCACGCGGAGGTCAAATGTCTGCTTGCCGCGGCCGCCGGCATCGCGGTCGGCGAACGCGGTGCGGATATCGGCGAGGATGTTGTTCATCGCGCCGACGGTCTTGCCGATCACAAGATCCCTGGCGTCCTGTAGCGTCTGCAAGATATTCTGCCCGCCCGGCACCTCGCCGACGCCGGTGTGGCCGGCATTGTCGGTGAGGATGACGATGTTGCGGGTGAAGAACGGCGCGTGCGCGCCACTGAGGTTGAGGAGCATGCTGTCGCGGCCCGCGACCGGGATCACCTGCATCGCGGTGACGACGGGTGCGCCGGAAATCTCGGTCAGGGCCATCGTTCGCTCCTCGCTGGTGTCGTCCTTATTCTGCCGCTTGTTGTGTCGATCGGATGGCGGGCAGATTCTTCACCAGCGCGGTCACCTCCGCGATCTCCTGCTCGGTGAGGTCGGTGAGCGGCGGGCGGACCGGGCCGGAATCGCGGCCGATCACCTTCATGCCGGCCTTGATGATCGAGACGGCATAGCCCTTCTTGCGGTTGCGGATCGCGATCAGCGGCAGGATGAAGTCCTTCAGCCCCGCCTGGATCGTGGCATGGTCGCGCTTGCGCACAGCGGCATAGAAGTTGGTGGCGAATTCCGGAACGAAGTTGAACACGGCCGAGGAATAGGTCGTCACGCCCATGTCGAGATAGGGCAGCGCGAAGGTCTCGGCGGTCGGCAGGCCGCCGATATAGGTCAGGCGATCGCCGAGCTTGGTGTAGACGCGGGTCATCAGCTCGATGTCGCCGATGCCGTCCTTGTAGCCGACGAGGTTCGGGCAGCGCTCGCCGAGCCGCGCCAGCGTGTCGGGCTGCAGGATCGCGTTGTCGCGGTTGTAGACGATGACGCCGATCTTCACGGCGGCGCAGACCGCCTCGACATGAGCGGCAAGGCCGTCCTGCTCGGCGTGGGTGAGATAGGGCGGCAGCAGCAGCAGGCCGTCGGCGCCGGCCTTCTCGGCACCAACAGCGATCTCGCGGGCGATCGCGGTGCCGTAGCCGGTGCCGGCGAGCACGGGTACGCGGCCCTTGGTCTCGTCCACCGCGATCCTGACGACTTCAGGGACCTCGGTCGGCGTCAGCGAGAAGAACTCGCCGGTGCCGCCGGCGGCGAACAGGCCGGCGACGTCATAGCCGCACAGCCAGTCCATGTTGGCGCGGTAAGTCGCCTCGTCGAACGAGTAATCCGCCTTGAAGGGCGTGACGGGGAAAGACAGAAGGCCCGACCCGATCTTCCGGGCCATTTCCTGCGGGGTCATCTTGCTCACGCGCGCTGCTCCGTCATTGCGTGTTGGGGAGGACGTCACCGTCATCTGCGCGTCCATGCGCCGTGGTTTAGGAGACCGTTCGATGCGGGTCCAAGCCAAACCCTATATCGACCGATGCGAAATCAGCATCAATCTTCCGTTGGCTCCGCCGAGGCCAGCTCGCCGGCGATCCTGACCAGCGCCGACAGCAGCGGATTCTCGTCGTCGCGGCGCCAGACCATGAACAACTCGACGGGAACGCGCGTGCGCAGCTTCAGCGGGCGCAGGCGAACGTCGGAAATCTTCAGGCTTGCTGCCGCCGCCGGCACGATGGCAAGGCCGAGGCCGGCACGCACCATGGCGAGGATCGAATGGATCTGGCTGAGATGCTGGACATAGCGCGGCAGCACGTCGGCGCGGGTGAACAGCGCCACCAGCAGATCGTGGAAGTAGCGGCTCTCATAGGGCGAGTACATCACGAAGGGCTGGTCGTCGAAATCCTTGATGGTGATGCTGTCGGCATTCGCCAGCGGGTGCTTCTTCGGAATCGCGGCGAGCAGGGGCTCGGCCACGACGCGGCGGCTGGTGAGTTCGGGCCGCGCGATCGGCGGCCTGAGCAGACCGGCGTCGATCTGGCCCGAGGTCAGCGCCTCGAACTGGTCGCCCGACACCATCTCCTTCAACGAAAAATCCACCTCCGGCAGCTTGGCGCGGCAGGCGGCGACGAGTTCGGGCAGGAAGCCGTAAGCCGCGGCCGCGGTGAAGCCGATCTTCAGCGAGCCGGTCTTGCCGAGCGCGATGCGCCGGGCGACCTGCGAGGCGCTCTCGGCAAGCTTGAGGATGCGCCGTGCCTCCGGCAGGAAGCTGCGCCCAGCCGGCGTCAGGCGCACCGAGCGGCTGGTACGCTCCAGCAAGGGCGCATCGATGATGTGTTCGAGCACCTGGATCTGCCGTGACAGTGGCGGCTGGGTCATGTTCAGCCGCGTCGCGGCGCGGCCGAAATGCAATTCCTCCGCCACCGTGACGAAACAGCGGAGTTGGTTGAGGTCGAACATCGATACATGCCTTAAATGGATAAGGCGTTTCCCCGGTACTTCTAGCATCGATCATCCCCAAAACAAAGACGGCGGCTTTGGGGCCGCCGTTGAGTTGCCTGGTCAGCTCCCATCGGGAGCCCTCAGGAGGAACGTTTGAGCGTCACCCGCTCGATCTTGCAGACGACCCACCAAGGCGAGTCGTAGAGGTCCGCGCGGCGAGGTGTCCAAGTTCAAGGCAGCATTGATCGATGCCGTTTTTGGATTGATGGAGCGATGGTGGGGGATGCAAATCCGCGATTGCGGGTGCCGCATACCCGCAGGGAGCAAACCGAGATGCGGGAAGTTGCCCGCGCGACGATACCGTCGTCCCCGCTATTGCTGCGCGCCGCCCAGCAGCGGCGCGAGCAGGCTGCGCGTAACGCCCGGCGGCACCGCATTGAGCCCGAGCACCGTGCTTGCTGCCGGCAGCGCCGCATCCGCCATCGCCGCATGCCCCTCCGCGCTCGGATGCACCGCGCCGCCGTAGACGGCGGAGAGCACGCCCCAGGTCGCGTCATGAATGTCGGTCGGCTGGCTCGCTGCCGGCAATCCTTGCGGATAGGTCATCGCGGCGAAATAGCTGTCATTGGCATCGCGGATCCAGCGCGCGCGGGGCAGATAGGCGCGATATTCCGAGGCGCCGCGGCCGCACAGCATCGGCTGGCTCGCCGCGCTCACGATGTCGGGGTTGAAGCTCTGGCCGTTCTCGGCAAAGCAGCTGCGGTCGAATTCGGGGTCGTTGCCCGAATGGGCGCAGAAGCCGTGATCGGCGAACGCAGCCTGGTGCGCGTCGACGAAGGTCATGCGGTCGGCTTCGGGATCGCGGCACAGCGCGCCGCGGGTGCAGGTGGCGAGCCCCTTCAGTTGCGGCAGGAACTCGGTGTCGACGAAGGTCGAGACGCGCGCCAGACGCTGCGGATCGGCGTTGAACGCCGGATGGATGTCGAAGCCGGCCTTGCCGCCGCGGCAGGGCACGCCGCCCTCGGCGAGCGCGGGGTTGGCGTAGGAGACATAGACGACGTGCGAGAGGTCGCCGCCGACCAGTGGCTTGAGCGCCTCGCGCAGCTTTGCGAAATTCTGCGGCAGTTCGCGCGCCAGCACGTCGCGGGAATCGTCGACGGTTGCCATCACGCCGGAGCGGCGGAACAGCGCGCGCTCGGTCGCGGTCTCGACGATCACGTCGGCGACGAGACCGGAGAAATAGACGTCGTTGGCGCCGACCGACAGCAGGACGAGGTCGAGCGTGCGGTCCGGCTGGCGCTTTTTTGCTGCGGTGAGCGCCTCGCGCAACTCGGCGACTTGCGCGTTCACGCTGGTGTTGCAGACACCGGTCTTGCCGGGCGGGCATTCGCGGGCCCGCTGCGAGCCGAGCAGGCCGTCGCCGATGCTGGCACCGGTGCAGGCGAGCGGGAGATAAGTCACGGCGATGTGGGTGTAGCGCACCGCGAGCGCCAGCGCGGTGCGGGTCTGGTAGCTGTAGAGCGAGCGGTGGCACGGCGAGTTAAACCAGAGCGCGCTGTAGCGCTGCCAGTTGGCGAGCGTATCCGGCGCCTCGCAGGCACGGCCGCCCTTGAAGCCATGGCGGCTCGGCCGGTAGTACTGCGCGCCGGCGGTGCCGAGATAGGAGCGGAAGCAAAAGCCCTCGTCCGACAGCGCCAGCGGCCGGTCCGGATTGCCTTCGCCGGAGGCGATGCTGTCCCCGAGGCCGGCGACGAAGATGTCGCGGACCTGGATCTCGGTCTGGACGCGCTGGGTCGGATCCGAGCCGGAAGAGACGTCGACCGTCGCGACTGTCTGCTTGCCGTAGCGGACGCGCAGATTGATCGGCTCGGCGCAGTCGAAGGTCGATTGCTGAGGCCCGTCGCCGTCGTCGAACGACCATGCACAGGTGGCGCCGACCGGCACCGCTCCGGTGAGGCGCACGGTGACGGGATGGTCGATCGGGGTCAGGTAGTTTTCCTTGGTATTATCACGGGTGCATGGCTGGTTGACCCGGCCCTGCAGGTCGATGCAGAGCCGGTTGACCATGTTGCGGGCCCAGCCGCGGCCCTCGCTCTGGAGCTCAAGCGATTGCTCGGTGGCCAGGATGCTGCGGTTGCGGGCGTTCTCGACATGGAGCAGGAAGTCGCGCTCCTCGCGGAACAGCCGGAAGCGGTTGCGCACCTCCCAATTGATCTGCAGGGCGCCATCCTGAGCGCTGGCGCGCTCCGGCGGCATGGCAATCAGTATCCCGGTAAGCAACAGGGCGCCTGCGGAGAGGGTGCGAAGAAATGAAGGGATCATGACCCTCGTCTTCAACGGCAAAGTTGAGGCGGAAATAAGAGAGCATTGCTCTGCCGCCCGCAACCCCTCCGGATTCGGACCGTGACCTACCGTTTGTTGGCCTGCCGGAGTGCCCGCTCGCGCTCCATCGTCGCCACCTGCTTTGGCAGATTGGCCTGCGCGCAGGCCTCCGCCAGCCGCCTTCGCTCCTGCCAGGGCTCGACCACGTTCATCCAGAGTTCGCGCGTCCCCATGACGGAAATGGCGAGGCCGAACGGGATCACGAAATAGAGGATGCGGAACACCAGCAGCGTCGCCAGGAGCTGCTCGCGGCCGAATTCGGGCAGGGCCAGCAGCATGGCGGCATCGAACACACCGATAGAGCCGGGGGCGTGGCTGGCGAAGCCGAGCAGTGTCGCCAGGATGAACACCACGGCCAGCGACATGAAGTCGATCGGCGGGTTCGCCGGCATCAGCAGGTACATCGCCGTGGCGCAGAAGCCGAGATCGACGACCCCGATCAAGATCTGGACCAGCGTCAGCGGTGCCGACGGCAACACCACCTTCCAACCCTTTTGGCCAAGCTCGCGCCGCTTCTCGCCCATCGTGAGCCAGACCAGATAGGCGCCGATCGAGGCAAGCCCGCCAAGCGCGATCAGCCGGTTGATCGAGGAGGGGAGTTGATCCATCGAGGAGGCCGCATCCGGATGGATCGCCATGCCGATCGACAGCACGAAGATGTTACCGAGCCAGAAGGTCAGGCCCGACAGGAAGCAGATCTTGGCAACGTCGATCGCGTTCAGCCCATAGTCCGAATAAATCCGGAAGCGGATCGCGCCCCCGGTAAAGACCGTGGCACCGATGTTGTGGCCGATCGAATAGGACGTGAAGCTGGAGAGCGCCGCAATGCGGTACGGCACGTGCTTCTTGCCGATCGTTCGCAGTGCAAAAAAATCGTAGAAGGTCAGCGTACAGAACGCGAAGAACACGCAGATCGCCGCCAGCCCGATGCTCCCGCGGGGTATCTCGGTCAACGCGGTCAGGATGACCCCGGTATCGATGCCCTTGAGGGTTCGCACCAGCGAGGTGATCGCGAAGGCGATGATGAAGATGCTCGCGGCGACTCCAAGCCGTCGCCAGCCGATCCATCTCTTGAACCCGCGCTTCAGCGCTGGCAGCAGTCCGTGCATTCATCCTCCCGGCGGGGGGCAAAGACCCTCCGGGCCAGGCATTGGCCGGTCGGGTGCGATCATGGCCAAAGGCAGGCATCGATCGCTAGGCATGATCCAGATCATTTAAGGCATAAACAGCAGCTTGTGCAGCCCTTGACAACAATAGGTTCTGCGCCGGACCGGTCCCCTTGTCATACGCGGTTCACATCGGTGGCGCGTTAAGCATACGAGTCGTGAGCCTGATCCCTTCTCGCACATGAAGGATGTCGACACGATCTTCGATACCGACACCATCCGCATTGTTCCAGCGCAAGTCATCCGGGTCTTTTTGGAACGCCGGTGCCGCGCACTCGTTGGGCCCCATCAGCAACCGGACACGGCGGAACAAGCGGCTTTTTCGTGCAAGCCCGCCGCCTTCGTGTTCCAGAAATTGGAAGAGGACGGAACGATGGGACTGTTCACAAAAGACATCAAGACCATGAACGACCTGTTCGTGCACCAGCTCCAGGACATCTATTACGCCGAGCAGCAGCTCACCAAGGCGCTGCCGAAGATGGCTGCCAAGGCCACCGATCCGCAGCTGAAACAGGGCTTTTTGACGCACCTCGAAGAAACCAGGCAGCACGTCGCGCGGCTGGAGGAGGTCTTCAAGATGCACGGCGTCGCCGCGAAGGCGGTCGACTGTCCGGCGATCGACGGTATCATCGAGGAAGCCGAGGAGACTGCCGGCGAAGTCGCCGACAAGGCGGTGCTCGATGCCGCTCTGATCAACGCGGCGCAGGCCGCCGAACATTATGAGATCGTGCGCTATGGCAGCCTGATCGCCTGGGCCAAGCAACTCGGCCGCAACGACTGCGCGGCAGTGCTCGCAAAGACGCTCGAGGAGGAAAAGGCGACTGATCAGAAGCTGACCAAGCTCGCCGAGAGCAAGGTGAATCTGCGCGCGGCAAGCTGATGCACGTATCCTAATCCAAGCGCCGCGCGGTCCTCCGCGCGGCGCTTTTTGTCATCATCAATCGGGCTGTCATGCCCGCCTGCACGGAGACGACACTGGTTGGCCAGCCGGCTGTCTGCTGCAGTGATGCTTCGGTCGTTGTCGAAGCATGGCGCCGGTGCATCGCGTATATTTCGCATGGGGCTGCAACCGAGGCGGCAGCATGCGTGCCAGCACCATTCATTATGCACCCTTTGACGATCGAACCGCTGCTCGGCGTGCCGGCTCGCGCGTTGCTACCACGCTCACGCTCGCCGCGATGAGCCTCGGCTATGGCGTGGTGCAACTCGACGTCACCATCGTCAACACCGCGCTCGATGCGATGGGCAAGACGCTCGGCGGCGGCGTCGCCGAGCTGCAATGGGTGGTCAGCGCCTACACCATCGCCTTTGCCGCCTTCATCCTCACGGCCGGCGCGCTCGGCGACCGGATCGGAGCCAAGCGCGTCTTCCATGGCGGGCTTCGCCATCTTCACCGCGGCCTCGCTCGCCTGCGCGGTGTCGCCCAATGCGGCGCTGCTGATCGGCGCGCGGCTGGCCCAGGGATTGGCCGCAGCGATCCTGGTGCCGAATTCGCTAGCGCTGCTCAATCATGCCTATCCGGACGACCGCGCGCGCGGCCGCGCTGTCGCGGTCTGGGCGGCCGGCGCGAGCCTTGCGCTCACTGCCGGCCCCTTCGTCGGCGTCGCGCTGTTCGGCTCGCTCGTGGCCGCGCAAGGTGCGTTCATGACGGGGTTCCATGTGTCGTTGCTCATATCAGCGTCGGTCCTGCTGCTCGCGGCATTCGTGATCGGTTTCGGTGTTCCGGCGTGGGATGAACAATCCGATTGAATGGACAAAGCTTCCGTTCACCATTGCCGTAGCTGGCGCGTAGCCAGTTACCACCTGTCCATTATTGTCGGGTGATGTGCGGGTCGATCAGAGGCCCGCAATGCATCAAGTTCTCTACTGTCTCACCGACGAGCACGATTGGCGGCTGGTCGCGCTTGGCGGCGCGGTGTGTCTGCTCGCCAGCGCGGCGGCGATCAGCTTGTTCCACCGGGCGCGGGCGACCAAGGGCGTCGGGCGGCTGGCCTGGCTCGGCCTCGACGCGGCCGTCAGCGGCTGCGGGATCTGGGCGACGCATTTCATTGCGATGCTCGCCTACGGACCGGGCGGCGCCGGTGCCTACAACATTCCAGTGACGATCCTGTCGTTGATCTTCGCGATCTCCGTGACCTTCGTGGGGCTGAGCATCGCCGTGTCGTCCTCGCGAGCGGCGTCGATTCTTCTCGGCGGCGCCATCGTCGGCAGCGGTGTCGCGGCGATGCATTTCACCGGCATGGCGGCGCTGGAGATACCGGCGCGCGTCGACTGGATCGGAAGCACGGTCTCCGTCTCGGTGCTGTCAGGTATCGTCTTTGCCGCACTTGCATTGCTCGTGGCCGCGCGGCGCGATGACCTCTTCCATGCACTGACGGCCACGGTCCTGCTGACGGTCGCCATCGTCGCGCATCATTTCACCGCCATGGGCGCGGTGGTGCTGACGCCGGATCCGACACTTGCAATCGGCGGCCTCTCGATTCCGCCGGCCTCGCTGTCCTTGCTCACCGCCAGCGCCGCGGTTGCGATCATCGCGATCGCGCTGGTGGCTGCACTGCTCGACCGCCGCGCCAAGGTCGAACTGGGCGCGCAGCAGATGGTGTTGGATACGGCGCTCGAGAATATGTCGCAGGGTCTTTGCATGTTCGATGCGGACGGCAAGATCATGCTGTTCAACGAGCGCTATGCGGCCATGCTTCGTCGCACCGATATCGCGCTGACCGGCCGCTTGCTGGTCGACGTGCTCAGGGAGGAGCAGGCCAAGGGTGAGTGGCAGGGCGATGCCGATGAATTTTTCGCCCGCCTCGTCGCCGACGCGCGCGAGGGCCGCACCACGACGGACGCCGTCAACCGGTTCGGCCGGTCCATCCGGGTGGTCAATCAGCCGATGCAGGGCGGCGGCTGGGTTGCGACCTTCGAGGACGTCACCGAATGGCTGGAGGCGCAGGCCAAGATCTCGCACATGGCGCGCCATGACGCGCTGACGGGCCTGCCGAACCGCGTGCTGTTCCACGAGCAGCTGGAGCAGGGACTGCGCCGGACCAGGTCGGGCGATCAGCTCGCGGTGCTTTGTCTCGATCTCGATCACTTCAAGGACATCAACGATTCGCTCGGCCATCCCATCGGCGACGCGCTGCTGAAGGAGGTCGGCCGCAGGCTGGCGGCCGCCGTCGGCGAGAGCGACACCGTGGCGCGACTGGGCGGCGACGAGTTCGCGGTGGTCCAGGTCGGTCGTTCCGAGGAAACCGCCGCGAGATCGCTTGCCGGCCGGCTCGTCGAGGTCATCTCGGCGCCCTACGAGATCGACGACCATCAGATCGTGATCGGCGTCTCGATCGGCATCTCGCTGTCGCCGCAGGACGGTAGCGATCCGAGCGAATTGCTGAAGAATGCCGACCTAGCGCTCTACCGCGCCAAGGCGGACGGCCGCGGCACCTATCGCTTCTTCGAGACCGGAATGGATGCGCGCGCACAGGCGCGGCGCCTCCTGGAAATGGACCTGCGCGCGGCGCTGCAGCGCGACGAGTTCGAGGCCTATTACCAGCCGATCCGCGACGTCGCCAGCGGCCGCGTCGTCGCCTTCGAGGCGCTGCTGCGCTGGAATCATCCGCAGCGTGGCCTGATCGCACCCATCGACTTCATTCCGCTGGCCGAGGAGACCGGACTGATCCTCCAGCTCGGAGAATTCGTGCTGCGCTCGGCCTGCACGGATGCCGTCACCTGGCCGGACGATGTCGATCTCGCCGTTAATTTGTCGCCGGTTCAATTCAAGAATCCGAACCTGATCGCCTCCGTGATCGCAGCGCTCACCGCCTCGGGACTGGATGCGCGCCGTCTCGAGCTCGAGATCACCGAATCCGTGCTGCTGCAGAACAGCGAGGCGACGCTGGCCACGCTGCATGATCTGCGCGCCATGGGCGTGCGCATCTCGCTGGACGATTTCGGCACCGGCTATTCGTCGCTGAGCTATCTGCGCAGCTTTCCGTTCGACAAGATCAAGATCGACCGCTCGTTCGTGTCGGAGCTGGCGACGCGCGAGGATTCCATGGCGATCATCCGCGCCGTGACCGGTCTCGGCCGCAGCCTCGGGATCGTCACCACTGCGGAAGGCGTCGAAAACGACGCGCAGCTCGAGCTGCTCAGGCGCGAGGGCTGCACCCAGGCGCAGGGCTATCTGTTCAGCAAGCCGCGGCCCGCCGCCGACGTGGCACTGATGCTGAACCGCCCGAGGCTGCTGGCGTCCGCCTGAAGTCAGCCGCGGCGCAGGGCGAAATGCGCGCCGCAGAATGCCATGACGGCGCCAAGGCACAGCGCTGCGAGCCCGGCCAGTACGCCTGAGATGGTCGGGACCGGACTTGGCGCCGAGGCCACCTGGCCCGCACCCGCGAGCAGCAGCACGCCGACCGCGATCAAAAACTGCCGCATCCGTTGCGGGATCTG
Organism: Bradyrhizobium sp. SZCCT0148; assembly: GCF_018129985.1. GTDB lineage: Bacteria > Pseudomonadota > Alphaproteobacteria > Rhizobiales > Xanthobacteraceae > Bradyrhizobium > Bradyrhizobium japonicum_H. Next base: position 4,024 of record NZ_JAFCKT010000021.1, on the reverse strand, counting down.
GCCGGAGACCGCGCTCTGCATCAGCGTCGCCGTGAAATAACCGCCGGAGAAGCCGACCGAGGCGATCAGCCACCACGCGATCGCAGCGCCGGCCGGTATGAACTCATGCGTGTCGGAGCGCCAGAGACCGCCGAGGTCGAGCCCATAGCGCGCACCCAGCATGTGCACCGCAAGCGCGAGCAGCACGCCTGATATCATTGCGGCGCCGAGAATCAGGCGGCGCGGAAAAAAGGTCGTCTCAGCCATGCCCCGCTTGTAGGATGGGCGAGGGCGATCGCGCAAGCGGATCGCAGGCGGGATGGCTGACGGGATTGATTGTCGGGATGCAGGATTCAGAAGCTGAGACCGCGTCGGTCACGAGCTACGCCTACAAGGCGTCGCTGATCGGTTCGGCACATCGCTTCGAGCTGACCGGGCAGGGGCTGTCCTGGCACATCGGCGGCCGATCCGGCCTGTGGCCTTACGACGAGATCAGCGCGATCCGGCTGTCGTTCCGTCCGGTGTCGATGCAGCAGCACCGCTTTCGCGCCGATGTCACCCACAGCAGCGGCCGCCGTATCGCGATCCTGTCGACGAGTTGGCAGACCGCGGCGCTGATGGCGCCGCAGGACAACGGCTTTCGCGCCTTCATCCTCGCGCTGCATGCGAGGATGGCGAAGGCAGGCAGCCGCGCAACGCTGACGGCGGGGCTCGGCCGCACCGCCTATGCGGCAATGCTGGCGTTCCTGGCGGTGCTGACGGTGGCAATGGTCGGCCTTTTGATCCGGGCGCTTGTCAGCGGCGAGTTCGCCGGCGCGCTGTTCATCATCGGCTTTGCCGCGCTGTTCGCCTGGCAGGTCGGCGGCTTCGCGCGGCGCAACCAGCCGCAGAGCTATCGCTTCGATCAGGTGCCGCGCGCCCTGCTGCCCTAGGTGCAATCGGTCGCAATCAAACGTGACTTCGCGCAACCGCGCCGATGCCGCATCGTGCCGCCATGTCAGTCATGGACCGCAGTACACGTTTGCCGACGGCAGATGAGATCGATGGAATCAACCGCACCCATCTGATCGATACGCCGCTCCGGCCGGCCGATTTGCTGTTCCTGTTCGGCACCCGCGAGGACGTCGACTTGCGCGCCGACACCGCCGTTCGGCTGTGGCGCGAGGGCTATTTCCGGTGGTCGATTGTGAGCGGCGGCGTGACGCCTGGCTCGGAGCAATCCGAATGCACGCTCATCAAGGCGGCGATGGTCAATGCGGGCATTCCGGCAGAGCTTGTTCTTGAAGAGCATCGGGCGATGAACACCGGCGAGAATGTGATTTTCTCGCTGCCGATCCTTGATGCGGCGTTAGGGCTTTCGAACATCCGCAGCGTGATCTGCCTCGGAAACACCTGGACCGCGCGGCGCTATCCGATGACACTGCATCGGCATTGGCCGGAGGTCGAGAAAATACTGCTCACCGTCGACAGCTTCGCGACGCCGCGCGCACTGTGGCATACCGACGCCGAATTTTGCCGCCGCATGCTGCACGAATGGGATAAGATCGAGCCTTACAAGGCGAAAGGCTTCATCGCCGAATGGCCGGCGTAACCGGCACAAGGGCGCGCTCGCGAGCTACTCGGTGGAGTCGAAATCCTCTTCCTTGGTGCCGAGCAGCGAGACGATCGTGCGCAGGCCCGAGTCGAGTTGCTCGAAGGTCGGCGGAGCGAGGGCGAGGCGCACCGCATTCGGGGCATGGCCGTGGGCAATCGCGAAGGTGGAGGACGGCGTCAGCGCGATGCCGCGCCGCGCGGCGGCGGCGACGAAGGTCTGCGAGCGCCAGTGTGGAGGCAGGGTCAGCCAGAGATGATACGAGCGGGTGTCGGCGGCAATCTGGTAACCGGCGAGCAGCCTTGCTGCGGTCTGCTGCCGGCGCGCTGCGTCGATGCGTTTCAGCCGCGTCAGCTCGGCGACGGTGCCGTCGGCCATCAGCCGTTGTCCGGAGGCGAGCGCGTGGCCCGAGGCGATCCAGCCGCCGGTGCGGACCGCGCTCATCACGCTCTCGCGCAGGCGCGGCGGCGCCACGAGGATGCCGAGCGCAAGGCCCGGCGCGACCTTCTTGGACAGGCTGTCGATCACGATGCAGCGGTCCGGCCCGAGTGCGGCCAGCGGCGTGTCGTCGGCGAGGAAGCCGTAGACGGCGTCCTCGATGATGGTGAGGTCGAGCTTCTCGGCGACCCGCATGATGTCGGCGCGCCGCGTCGCGTTCATGGTGACGCCGAGCGGGTTCTGGATGATGGGCTGCAGATACAGCGCCGACAGATGCGCCTCGCGATGCGCTTTCTGGATCGCATCGGGACGAGCGCCGAATTCGTCCATGGGAATCGGGACCAGCGTGATGCCAAGCCGCGCCGCGATGCTCTTGACGTAAGGGTAGGTCAGCGCCTCGACGCCGCAACGGCCGCCGGTGGGGACGAGTGCTGCGAGCGCCGCGGCGAGCGATTGCTTGCCGTTGGCGGTGAAGACGATCTGCTCGGCCTGCGGCGCAAAATCCTTCCGCGCGAGATAGGCGGCAGCCGCATTGCGCGCGCTCTTGGTGCCGGTGCTGGTCGAGACCCGCAGCGCGGATTCCAGCGCGTCGACGCGCTCCAGCCCCGCGAGGCTCTTGGCGATCATCGCCCATTGCTGCGGCAATAGCGGATAATTGACCTCGAAATCGATCCGCGCATCGCGCGGCTCGCTCAAAGCTTCGACCTCGCGCCTGATGGCGCCGGAGATGAAAGTGCCGCGACCGACCTCGCCGACGACGAGCCCGCGGCGGAGCAACTCCGTATAAACCCGGCTCGCGGTCGAGACCGCGATGCCCCGGTCATAGGCAAAATTGCGCTGCGGCGGCAGCCGATCGCCGGGTCTTAACGTGCCATTAGAGATATCCGAGGCAATGGCATCGGCAAGCTTCACGTACTCGAACTTGGACATTATTGCACCGAGAGCAATGTTTCACTTGCTCCGAGTAGTGTACTGGAGCATTTAAGTTCCATCAAGGTCCGCGATTGAGCCGAGGTGAGCGAGAGCAATCCGACGGCAAATGAGGTGCAAGCGCTCACGCGTCTGTGCCAACGGCATTCGCTTCGCCGCGCGGACCAAAAGCCGGAGAAGAAAAAAATGACCACGATCTCGCAAACTGCCGGGCGGAATTTACGCCCATCCTCGACGGGCGGATTTTTCAGCATGCTCGCCCAGAGCGCCTATGCGCTCTTCAACAGCCTCGAGCGCCGCTCGGCCGTCAAGACATTGAGCGACCTCGACGACCGCGCCCTGCGCGACATCGGCATCACCCGCAGCCAGATCGAGGACGCCGTCTACGGGCAGGTCAAGGCCGAGCTGACGCGGTATCTGTAATTCATTCGGCCGTGTCCCGGACGCGCTGCAATGCTCTTTGCGTTGCGGTGCAGAGCCGGGGCCCAGCAGGCCACGGCACGTGCTGCAACATGCGCCCCGGCTCTGCAGCGCACCGCCGAAGAAGCGCTGCGCTGCGTCCGGGGCACGAGAGCGGTGTTCAACGGCACACATGATTGATCATCCTCGCGGCGCAATTCGCCCGAGCTTTGCTTCGTCGCTTCGCCCTTGATTGAAAGAGGGCGCAGGGAAGACCGGGCGCCGGCTGGCACCCGCGGTCCACTGTGCGAATCCTGCGTCATAAGGAAGCTGCACAGCGGCATACAGGTGGAGCCAGGACAGCCCGGCCTTCCCTGCGCAGTGGCTTTACGGCTTATGTCGTGATCTCCCCGGGGAGCGTTGCACTATTGCCCCCGTCGCCTTGCGGATGGCTGATGCGCTTGCCCGGTTGAGCAAGACACATCACCACAAGACTTGGCGCACAGACCCCGGGCGCCAGGACCACACGATTTTGCCGTACGCCGATCGCACCGGTCGTGTGCGCGAGGCGCCTTGCTCACGGTTGCCCGCCCTGCAAAACCCTTCGCGCCGATGCGATCTGCGTCCACCGCCGCCCGGCCCGCGTTCGTGACGATCGCGATACGCCCCTCTTCCTTGGGCCGGGTT
>NZ_JAFCKT010000020.1 GCF_018129985.1 Bradyrhizobium sp. SZCCT0148 | reverse complement strand
GTCGAAGCGAGCCATCAAAGCCTCCCTTTGGGAAGCCTTGAATCACTCCGCCTCATCACCCGCAAGGGGTTTGGGTACAGAACCTAGGCGGGGGCAGGCCGTAGTCCTGCGCGCGCTTTGTTGCGAGTTTGCGATACGATTGCGCAGCCGTCAGCAATTGCTCCTTGAACTGCCTGTCCCTCTCGTCGGCTGCCAGGCTTTCAAGCTGAACTGCTCGATCCAAATATTCAGTCAGCATTTTCATTTTGCGTTCCGGGACGCTCCGTCTGAAACGCGCGGGATGGAGGGCAGGTTCCAGAATCGGAACGCCTTCAGTGCTTGCGACCGCGAGCGTTCTGTTTTTTCGCCCTAAGCCATGTTGCATCTCCATGCGCTGCGAAACGCCAAAGGATTCAGTAGGTTCGCAGAACCTGCAGATGCGGATCGACCGGCCCGGAACGAATCGTCGCAGAAAGATTCGAGTCAATCGAGTTTGTTGCGTGGAGTTGTTCAGTGGCGTGGCGTCAGCCAAAGGCACCGTCGATCGGCATGAAGGCGCCCTTCCCGAAGTTCATCCAACCGGCCCTGGCGTCCTCCATCGAGAGGGTCCCCTCCGGAGAGCGATGGATTCACGAGATCAAATTCGACGGTTATCGCGTTCAGGTGCACATGGCCAATGAGGCCGTGACGATCTACACCCGCCGCGGCTACGACTGGACGAGACGCTTCAAGAAGATCGCCGATGTCGCCTGGCACATCAAGGCGGGTTCGGCCATCATCGACGGCGAGGTCGTCGTCCCCGCTGCTGACGGCACGACCGACTTCTCGGTGCTCCAGAACGAGTTGAAAGGCACGTCCACCAAGCTCGTGCTGGTGGCCTTCGACCTGCTCTATCTCAACGGCCGCGACATTCGCGGCCTGCCGCTGGTTCAGCGCAAGGCCGAACTGAAGAAGATCGTTGCCGGCTCCGACGTGCAATTCAGCGAAAGTTTCGAACTCGCAGGCCGCGAAATGTTCGCCCATGCCTGCAAGGTCGGGCTTGAAGGCGTCGTCTCCAAGGTTCGGGACAGCGTCTACAGCAGCGGACGGGGCAACAGTTGGGTCAAGACGACCTGCAAGCAGCGGGAGACCCTGACCATCGCAGGCTTCGCGCTCGATGGAGGCAAGTGGGACGGCGTATATCTCGGGCGCCGCAAGGGAGATGATCTCGTCTACGCCGGCAAGGTCGACCACGGCTTCGACAAGACTTCAGCCGCCGAACTGCGCCAGCGCCTGGAGCCGCTGCGGCGCAAGACCCAGCCTTACGCCAAGCGCATCGCGCATAGGGGTATCTGGGTTGAACCCAAGTTGCTCGCAGAGATCGAGTACCGGGCCAAGTCGGCAGAGGGAAAGGTGCGCCATCCATTCTTCAAGGGATTGAGAGAGGACTTATGACGGACAGCAGCGCGGTCGTTTACTGCGCCTGGAATTGCAATACAGAGGTCGACATTGAGATTGTTGATCTTGGCTGCGGTGCGGCAGAAATCCGGTGCCTCGAATGCGGTGGCGACGGCAACTGGGGCAAGTTCGCACCAGAGATTGTCGGGCCAGATTGCGCTTGCATTGATTGCAAAGGGACTGGCCGGCAGTTGGTGAGCATTTGAACTCTTCGTTGGACAGCACGACGGGCGGCTAGCAATCCGCCCTCCCTTACCGCTATTAGACGACAACTTACCAACACCGTTGGTTCGGGAGCTTGGCACTTATGAACGGGTAAAAACTTCTAAGATGCCTTCAAGAAGATCGTCACGACAAATTGCGAGATTGATTGGTCACCTTCCTGGTTCGCTTGAGTGGCATCTTTCGAGGCGGCGCAAGAATTTCCTGAAGCACGCCTAAAAACACCCCGGTATCCAGAAAGTAATTTGGATATGCTTGGCGCAACGAATTCATTGAATCCACCGAAACCAGAACGGCATCCGAGTTCGGACTCGCTTCCTTTATCTTCTTTTCCACTTCCAGATATTTGGCGGTCGCTTTGTCAGATTCGCTTTGTTTAAAGCCGGTGACGCTCACGGGTTCGTTGCGCATTGTTGAGTTCGATTAGATAGTAGTGATCTTTCTTAGATTGCGCGCCCTCGTAATATTGCAGGGAAGCAGCAAAGGCCCTCAGTCTAGTTGAGACCTCCAATGAGCGTGCATATTCCTTTATCTCCTTAACTAGATCAGGATACGCGTTTGGAGTACCTGGAACTGGTGCGGTGTTTTCTTTGAACGCCAAAGCTCCACCCATCAGAGCAAAAAAGCGAAGCCACTCCTGCTCACCCAAGCTGGACTTGAGCGCTTGCTTCACGAAGGCGCCGACTGTTTCAACGGCAGTTGCCCACGCATGCTGAAACTGCGACCGCAACTGCATCTCAATTTTCAAAGAGTTGTAATCTTGCCTTCTATCGGAGTGATATCGGTAAATGAGATGAACGCCCCGATAGCCGGATTCCTTGGGGTTATCGATGTAATTGTCAGTTTGCTGAGGGATATGCTTCAGATCGCTCTCTGCATAACTTTCGCACAAACTTGAAACGCCGTGCGCACTCGAAACAATCGCGCGACAACCACCGATAAGGAAGGTTTTCAGGATAAGGATCGTGTCGATGTACTGCTGGTTGTAAGCATGTATTTGACGGGCTTCGACGCCAAGAAAGTCAACACGCTCTATGTTGACAAAAACCTTCGCTATCATGGTCTGATCCAAGCATACTCTCGCACTAAGCGCACCGATCGGCCTATGCTTGCAGAGGCGATCAAGGCCTGTCGAATCTACGGAGCGAAGCTGGTCATTGCCAAGTTGGATCGGCTCTCGCGTGATGCTCACTTCCTACTGGGCCTGGAGAAAGCCGGGGTCGACTTTGTCGCGGCAGATATGCCGAACGCCAACAGGCTGACGGTGGGAATAATGGCTATGGTAGCTGAGGAAGAACGGCGGATGATCAGCAGGCGCACCAAAGACGCGTTAGCAGCTGCGAAGAGGCGAGGGACCAAGCTCGGCGGCGATCGAGGTGTCAATCCGAGTGACTTAGCCCGAATATTGGCCACGGCAGCTCTCCAAGCCCGTGCCAATGCCAGGGCTGCAGATCTTGGGCCGACTATCGCTGAGCTACGAGCGGCGGGGAAGACAAGTTTAAGGGCCATTGCACAAGGATTGAACGAGGCCGGCATAGCGGCGCCACGGAGTGGCAATTGGTCTGCCGTGCAAGTGCAACGATTGCTGAAGCGACTATGATTGAGCGGCGATGGAAGACGTGAAGAGTACCAACAGCTTAGGGCCGGGAATCGTCGGGACTCCAATTGTGCTCTAGCTCAGCGCAAGGCTAGGGAACGATGGAACATTGGCGGCTGCGAAGAGGCGACGGGTCTGCGCACTGAGGACTGCAGCCGCTATTGCTGGCGAGAAGATGTGCGTCAGCTCGCCGCTGAACTTGAAGAAAGAGAAACAGCTCGGCGGATTGGTAAGAAGTTCGGGCTTGTGCAGCACTCCGGTCACCATAGCTCTGCATCCTTCGAAAAGCCCTGGTCCAGACACCAAAATGGATTCCCCGACCAGAGGCATGCAAGAAGTGTGAGATACTGCTTGTCCAGATGGCTTGTAAGACTGCTCTCGCTTTAATCTTTAGGCTGCCGGGCAGGAGAGGACACCTCAGGCAGCCGCCAACCCCTGGGGCCGTTCTTGGGGAATGGCGGGACCAGCGACCATCGGGCAGAATTGGGAGTTGCGAATTCCGATGCTATCTGCCCAACTCGGCATGTCGTCGGCGCAAACGTCGGCAATCGATTTCCTCGCGGAGCTTTTCAGCTCGCTCTCTGAGTGCGTGTTCGTCGCTCAACTTCTCGATACTCATGATGCAACAACCCATGATTCCGGAAAACTATAGCTTTCCGCGCCCTACACACGTAGTCAACGGTTGCGCAGTGTCTTGCAAAAAGACCGCCCGGTGGCGGCCTTTCGCATACCGACTAGGCCGGATATCAGGCCGCCTTGAGTGCAGACGACTGATTGCGGCGGCGATAGGTCACGAAGCCAACGCCGCAGAAGCCCAGCAGCAACATGGCCCAGGTTGATGGCTCGGGAACAGCTGCAATGGTCACACTAAATGCGCCGGTGTTGTCGCCGTAAGAACCTGATGGGCTATTCGCAGCCGCCGCATCAACAGTACCAAGATAGAAGTCCGTGACTCCTACCGGCATTGTGAACTGACCAGAGGCGCCCATCAAAAATGGCGAGTAGACATGGGACCCGTCGTAGAAAACACCGGTCAACCCGAGCGCGAATTGATCGAAGTATGGGCCGACCCACGGATTGGAAGTCCCGTTTGTGATCACGCCTGCAGAAGCGCTCTGACCATTCGGGCCAGTCGGGGCATTCCCGCTACAGCAGCTTATCAGACCAGTTGCGCTGAAGGTGTAGGTCATCCCGCCGACCAACGTCAGATGCAGCGGTGCGATTCCGCTCGTAGCGATGGGGTTTGGGTTAGCTGCAAAAATGTCCATCTTCCCGTCAACAATGACAGGCGCAGCGCTAGCGGAAGAGGCAGCCAGGAAAACCAACGCTGCGAGAGTGCCTAAAAATCTCATTCTGCGACCTCAAATAGAATATTTAAACTCTGATAACTATGTTGCACTGCGGAGTCAATTTGAGAAGTCTTGGAACTCCCGTGGCGCAAATCGATCGGCTAATGACCGTACAGCACCATCAGAAGCTTACCCAGCACAAAGAGGGTGCCTATCCCCAGCGCGCCAAATCCGATGATCAATACGATCCATGGCCAAAACGGCGGATCCTCTAGATGATGGGGCGCTAACATTTTTCGTTACAGAGCCACTGAACGCCGCCGAGTTTGAAGGCACGACGGCTTTGTCGACCAGGTCCGAACCGGTGTCCGGCCCCTTACCCTAGCTGCAACAGAACTCGCGGATTAAGCTTGATACGGGCAACGCAGGTTAATTCTGGAACAAGCAAAAAAAGCGCTCGTCGGCCTAGGATACAACGCTGTGACCTTATGCTGCAACTCGACATCGGATCCGTCAGCACCGGCAGTACGGGGGTGATTGACGAGACCGCGAACGCTGTTGCAATTATGAAGCCGGCGTAAATTGCGGGCGCCTGGCTGCGGTCTGAACACTCCGCAGGCTTTGCGATTCCTTGTTTCGCGCCTGTTCGTCAGTCGCACAACGCGGGCTACCTCACTACTTTTGGGGCTCTTCTAATGGATCTCCCATCTTTGGCTGAACTTGGTCCTTAGCATCTGTAAAAGATTGGCCAGGCTACCCCCTGCGAGTGCTCCAAGGACTTTTTCGACAAAATCTAAAGCTCGTGCATGGCGATCGGGAGTTAGGTTCTGCAGTAACTCAAGCGAAACTGCGACGGCAATGACGAAAGTCATCACACGCACGAAGTCGCGAGGATAGGCCGCTACGAACAACGCTCCCAGAAGACCATAGGCCACGAAGCGATCAAAAACTCCGGAGCGAGGGCTGGTCTCGGGCCTGAGCTCAACCGGCGACAATGTAACATAAGCGATATACGCCAAGGCGCACCAAGCGACCATAACGAGCAATCTACGAAGCATGCGCTGAGATATCGCCTCTGCGGTCCTACGTCCACTGCAACTACTTCGGGCGAGAGGGCTCCCAGATAAGGAACAAATGCTTGATGGGAGGCCTATCCCTGCGGCAATGGTTCACTCTCGGAAAACCCAATGCGTCGGCTCACTGTTTGCCTATTTGGCCTGATGATAGCCTCGTTACCAGCCTTAGCGCAGAACGACCTGCGTCAGCCTAATGGCCCTGTAGACCTGCGGGTCGATGGACGTCCCAATAAACGCGAGGGGCTTTCACCGAGCGCCGCGGACAAGTCGGTCACTGACCAAAAGAATGACGTTCGTCGACAGAACTGCGCGGGAGCTCACCAACTAAATGCATTGGAGAGACCCGGTTTGTCGTCTCCCCCGCCGCAACCTTGCAACTAGCAAACGGTCTCGTGTTGCCGCTTACGCTATGCTAATTGCGTTTGATTGTTTGCGCCGACGATAGGTCATGAAGCCAACCCCGGCAAAGCCGAGAATCAGCATTGCCCAGGTCGAAGGTTCAGGAACGGCCGAAACCGCGTTTCCAATGTCGTCACTAAAATAAAGACTGTACTGGCTGGCTAACGCGGGATCGATTGTGAATGTCGGATCGACCCAAGCGTTGAACGAGCCGGCGTCGGATATACCGGCTGCCAACATGTAAACCCGATAGGTCTCGTTGGCTTGTAGATTGTAGACTTGATTGATGCTGAAGCTTTGAACTCCCGCACCACTCACAAGCCCGGCTACATGTGGCGATGTTTGGTCGTATAGACTGATCGAATCTACTTGAAATGCCGCTTCCCAGTTGGAATTTGAGATGCCTCCCGCGGCCTGGATGTTTACTGGCACGGCTCCCGCAGCACCCGTGATCGTGAAATAATAGATAAGCTCCACAAGACCATAGACTCTTGCACCACTTGCATTACCAGACACTGATATTGAAGGCGAAGGATGAAGTCCAACACTGGTTGAGATATAGCTGTCGCCAATACTGAGTGAAGTGGTGCCGACCGACGGTGTCGCCCGCACGTAATCCCAACCGTCTAACGTATACCCCATGGAGGAAGGGTTCGGAGCGGCTGTGAGTGAGTAGGGCGGTAGGGAGACGACCTCCGCATTCGCCGACATCAGCGAAGCGATAAACGATGCCACAGCAAAGCTGCTAAAAAATAGAATTCTCAATGTAACCCCCATTTCATTAAAGTTGAAATTTGGCAAAGGGCGCGACAATTTGTCAACCGTCGGTTTGGTCGTTTTTTGTGCACATCTAATGGTTTATCGGTCCCCCGCAGCGTCCTCATTATCGAGAGTTAGGGCCTGTCGACACCTACGTACACGCGCCTGGCAGAACTCCGAGTGTCATCGTGCGGGCCTGCGTAGCCCGCTCAGCCGCTGTCTCGTAGAGTGAGACTTCATGCCCGCATTGGGCCGCCTGTGCGATTGTGAAGGCGAGGATGCGTTCAGCCGCTCCGTGATCTCGGGTATCGCGCCCGGGTCGTTCAAGCTCGGCACGATGAAGATGCCATCGGGGCGACCGCGGAGCAGCCTTGCGAGATTGGTTTTACGCATCTTCGAGCGACAGCAACCGCAGATCCTCGCCGCCAACCGCCAGCAATTCGCTTCGTCGGCCCGATAACGCCATCCGGCAACGTTTGCATCCGCTGGCGTCTCTAGTCCCGATTAAACCACTTCGCCACCGAACAAAAAGACCGTCCGTAGGCGGTCTCCAACTGTCGTAGGAAGCTTAGGAATCAGATTGGTCTAGAGCTGTTTACTGCGGTGACAGCAACGATGATTGCTGCAACGGTAATCCGCGGTGAGCTTTGTCACTCCGATGTTCTGCCTTCAGTGCAGTATTTCGGCAACGCGAAACCTGCGCGCTCAAATGATTGCCGATCGAGCCGAACTCTGGGCGGCACGCTGCCGTCAAGCGGCACGGAGGGGGAGACCTATCTGGTGCAGAACCGCATCGTCACCACGGGCGGTCGCACCATGGACCAGACCGTCAAGCTCAAGTCGCAATAGCGGGCTAGCACTCGGCGTGGGCGCGTTTGCGTGCAGCCGGCTTGGCCTTCGCATCGTCGCTGCGCATCGCGCGCTCGATGCACTCACGCCTTCGCTCCAGCTCTGCCAGCCGCTGTTCGATCTCTTTGACCGCCCTGACCTGGGCCAAGGTAAGTGTAGGCGACGACGGCTTCATTCGCGGCTCCGGATGCGCGCTAATCATGCCAGATGGCTGTGTCGCGTCTGTGAACCGGGTAACAAGTGCTGATCTTTTCCTCTGGCCATTCGATTGGCGTGCAGAACAGGCCGCGGCGCTCGATCTCCTGGCGCAGCTCCTCGGCTCGCTCCCTGGCGGGCTCGCCAACGAGGCGAATTCCAGACCTGGCATCGGCGCTCACTTCATCGCGGATGCTTTCGTACATGTGGATGATGAAGTGGTCTGAGAGATTTTCGAACGGCATCCGCGCACCAATCTTCTCAAAGTGTGGGGTGGGCCGCCAGACTGGGGGCGTATCGCTGGCGGCCCGTGCCGGACGATTGAAATCGTGGTCTTGGGGTCAACTTCTTGGGGAAAGACCAGTCCCGCCCGGCGCTTCAAGCAGTAGCCCGGTGCGCTCGCAATCTCCAAGCCGATCTTCGGATTAACGTCACTTTCTAAGGTTAAGTGGGGTTGGATCAATTGACCGCACTCGGCGCATCGCGCGTCACCGCTCGCAGTTGCGGCGTTTCTTGGTCGCAATTGAGCACAACTCGAGCGGCACCGGTGTCCTGAGCGGTCCACTCCCTTCAAGAGAGTGTACGCGCTCGGCGGCAGCGGTCGTTGTGCCTGCGCTTCCGCTGCCATGAGCTGCTGCCGGTTTGATGGACACCGAGATTAGGTATTTCATGAAGCCGGAGGTGGGCGATGAAGAGACGGAAGTTCAGTCGCGAGTTCAAGGTCGAGGCGGTCAAGCTGGTCAGGGAACGTGGGGTGTCGGTGGCGCAGGCCGGGCGCGACCTGGATGTTCACGAGAACGTTCTGCGCAAATAGGTGAAAGAGTTCGGCGCCGACCCGGGGCAGGCCTTTCCCGGCCACGGACAGATGAAGCCGGAGCAGCAGCAGATCGAGCGGCTGCGCCGTGAGGTTGCCAAACTGAAGGCCGATCGGGACATCTTAAAAGAGGCCGCAGCCTTCTTCGCGAAGGAAGCGACATGAGGTTCGTCTTCATCGCGAAGCACCGGGCGATCTGGCCGGTGGCATGGCTATGCGATGCGCTGAGGGTGTCGCGGTCGGGCTTCCATGCCTGGCTGAACCGCTCTCCCAGCGCCAGATCCCGCAGTACAGCTCGGCGGCAAGGTCAAGGCCAGCTTCATGGCGAGCGACCGCACCTATGGTGCGCGCCGGGTGTGGCGTGATCTGCTCGCCGATGGGGCGGACTGTGGCCTCCACTAAATCGAGCGACTGATGCGCCTGCAGGGCTTGCGGGCGCGACCGCGACGCCGGCGCTTGGCGAAGGACAGCGGCGATCGACAGCTCGAGGCCGTGCCGGCGAACTTCCTTGACTGGCAGTTCACCGCCGAGCGGCCGAACCAGAAGTGGATCGCCGACTTTACGTATCTCTGGACGGCCGAGGGCTGGCTCTACGTCGCAGCAGTGGTCGATCTGTTCGCACGCCGGGTAGTGGGGTGGTCGATGAGCGCCGCCATGACGACACAGCTCGTAACAGATGCACTTCTGATGGCAGTCTGGCGGCGGTGTAAGCCGGATGCGCTGTTGCACCACTCGGACCAGGGCAGCCAGTACACAAGCGAGCAGTTCCAGCGTTTGATGGCCGACCACGGCATCGTCTGCAGCATGAGCCGTTCCGGCAACGTCTGGGACAATGCAGCGATGGAGAGCTTCTTCTCGTCGCTCAAGACCGAACGGACGGAGAGCAAAACCTACAGGACCAGAGACGAGGCGCGAGCCGATGTGTTCGACTACATCGAACGATTTTACAACACGACCCGCAGGCATTCGACCCTCGGCTATCTCAGCCCGGTTGAGTTCGAGCGCAAGGTAGAATTAGCTTAACCGGGTGTCCATCAAACCGGCAGCAGCTCAGTCGCCGGACCCGTATCCATAGGAGGATCAGCTGCAACAGCTGGGAGTGTCAGGCTTAACAACATGCCTACAAATGCGAATTTCCGGATCAGTCGCATTGCTAGAATCACCTCAGCATCCATTTCACTAAGCATCACCTAACCAAGCGCACATGGTTAATCGACGGTTAACGCGCCTTCTAGCAGAGACGCCAGATCAAATGCGAATGGGACGCCATTTACCCGATCTCAATGAACTGTCCCTCCATTGCTCTGAGCGTTCGAGTTGAGGGTTATCCAATGGCTAGCGTGGTTTCCGTCTCAGCAACTGGCAATCAGGATATTGATGGCTTGCTGGGCGGTACGGCCTGGTCGGGGATAGTGACTTACAGCTTTCCCGACTCACCTCTCAATTATTCCGCCGATTACGGCTATGGAGAAACGACAGATCCGTCTTTTTCGGCAGTACCGGCTGCGATTCAAACTGCCGTGATTTATGCGGTCTCGCTCGTGATGAGCTACACAAATCTCGTTGTGCAGTTCGCTGGGGCTGACAACGCCGATATTGCTATTGCGCAGACCTCCGTCGTCAATCCCACGTCGTGGGCCTATCTGCCTGATCCGGCCTATGCAGAAGGTGGCGACGCTTGGTTCGGAACCACCTATGACTTTTCGGAAGCTTCGCTCGGCAATTACTACTTCGCCGACGCGCTCCACGAACTCGGACACTCGTTTGGCCTCAAGCACAGCCAGGATGGCGGCGGAGTCGCGAATGTCGCATTGCCAACCGCCCACGACAACCTCGAATACACCGTCATGAGCTACCGCAGCTACGCGGGGGCAGATGTGACGGGGAGCTACGCAAACGAGGACTACGGTTACGTTCAAACGTATATGGCAAACGATATACTCGCTTTGCAAACTATGTACGGCGCGAACTTTGCGACCCAGAGCGGCAACACGATGTACACGTGGAACCCGACGACTGGACAGGAATTTATCAATGGTGTTGGCCAGCCAATGCCGGGTGACGGTATAGGCGGGGCTGCTAATCGTATCTTTGAGACCATTTGGGATGGCGGAGGTATCGACACCTACGATCTGTCGAACTACGTAACGGACTTGAGGATCAACCTCAATCCCGGAGCATCGTCGCTATTTTCCACCGACCAATTGGCCTATCTCGGAGACGGTCATTATGCGTCAGGTAATGTCTACAACGCGTATCTCTATAACAGCGATGCGCGTTCCTACATCGACAATGCCATCGGCGGCTCCGGCAATGACACGCTCATCGGGAATGCCATCGCCAACACGTTGATCGGCGGCGCGGGCAATGACACTATGACCGGCGGCGGAGGCAACGATGTTATCTTCGGCGGTTCTGGCACAGATACCGCGGTCTATTCCGGAGTGAGGGCTAGCTACAATGTTACTTACAACGCAGCTACGCAGATTTTTACGATAGTCGATTTGCGCTCCGGGGCTCCCGACGGAACGGACACCGTTTCAGACGTAGAGCTATTTCAGTTCTCCGATGGCATGGTCGCAAGTACGGCTTTGTATGTGTCCACGAACGTCGCGCCAGTCGTAAGCGCGGTCGATGTTACGCCGACGCTTAATCAAAACATCGCGGCATCAAGCCTATTCTACGTCAACGATGCCGATGGAGACAGCATTGGAGCTTATCAGCTCTTGGACGCTACCACCGATCCGACAAGCGGCCATTTTGTAGTCGGCGGAATTGCCAAAGATGCCCGTCAAGTTATCGACGTTAGTGCGGGTCAGTTGTCGGGAACGACATTTCAAAGCGGCTCGGGGTCCGACGACCTCTGGGTCCGCGCATTTGACGGCACGGCTTGGGGAGCGTGGAAGGAATTCCATGTTGGCGGCGTTGGCGCTGACGTCTCAACGGGAAGCACCGGTAATGACCGACTTTCGGGCGGACCGGGAAGCGACACTATCGACGGTGGGGGTGGTGTAGACACCGCTGCTTTTTCCGGAAGTCCCGAGAATTTTCGATGGTCTCTTAATCCAGATGGATCGTTCAATGTCACTGATTTGCGGCCCGGATCCCCAGAAGGAACTGATCTAGTCCGGAACGTCGAGCTTTTGGAATTTAGTTCTGATCCCAACGCCACAGGCGGAACCACCACGACTACCCAAGACGTTGGGAACGCTTTTCCATGGTCGATCGAGATCCGCACTTACGATGCCCAAGGCAAACTAAACTCAATCTTTGACAAGAATGACGTTGGGCCAGGGTTTTTGACAGACTACAATACGAACCACGTCAATCCTTGGAACATGGCCGTAACCACGTACGATGAACAGGGTCGCCTTCAGGCAACCTCGATCTATAAAGAGGTAACTCTCGTCACGAGCTACGACTACGCCGGTAATCAATCTTGGAGCCAAGCCATCACGGGTTACGATTCCCAAGGTCGACCGGACTACGTCACGGTCGTAAACGACAACGGTTCATCACTTTACACTCGGTATAGCTATTCCGGAAATGTCGACTACGCGATCTACACTTATGACTCTCAAAACCATCTCGCGCAGTCCTACATCCACCACCCAAATGGAACGTACGAGATAGTCTAGCCCTACTGAAGCCCGCAGCAATCTTTCCATCTATCGTCACCATCGGCCAGGATGAGGCCGCCATCAATTCATCAATTCCGCTCTCAACTATTCCGGTCACAGCCGTAGGGACGTGGCCGAATGGCCAATGTTGACCTCGTGCCCGCGCTCCATAATGGTCGTCTCGGGTTTATCGGCTTGCGCACGTCGCCTTTTCAAACGCGGGCCTTGCCTTAGGCGGGTACAGCCGTACTTTTCCGCCGTTGGAATGTCGTCGCACCGATCCCGACAAAGCCTAACAGCATCATGGCCCAGGTTGAAGGTTCAGGAACAGCAGAGATTGTGTTTCCGATGCTGTCACTCATGATAAACGAATAACTAGCCGCATCGGCAAAGCTGGGATCGATCTTGAATACCGGATCGACCTGTGCCCAAAAGCTTGCCGTTCCAGGGTCGTTACCGACCCCCGCCGGGCCCTCGGCAATTATTGTGACATGGTAGAGCTGGTTCGGCTGGAACAGATAGCGGCTGTTCAAAGTCCCAAGGCTTGGGGTTTCTACGTCAGTCGTTCTGTAGACCGCTACGCCGGGCCCATCTATTCCAAGGTAGGATTGAAAGCTCCCGGCCTGACCGTCACCAGTCGTAGTGAATCCGTAGCTGCCCGAAGCATCGTTACGGGGGAACATGGATCACAATGCCCACCGGAGAGGTCGCCATCTACAGTATAGAGCGACGTTTCCAAACGGGACCATTCTCGCGGGAGGATTGCCTAAGGCTGGATCCCTTACGACCTCACTTAGCGCGAGCTGCCTTGCTTTCGATGCGAGCTGGTTTGCAGCGCGCTTGGGCAGTGGTCAGCCTATTGGAGGCCTTGGACATTCCGGGAGCGGTTATCCCTCCTAGCGGTAAGCTGCGGGCGGCAAATAAATCATTTGAAAGATTGCTCCCAAAAGTCTTCCAGGATCGTTCTGAGCGGCTGCGACTGGTTGACCGCCGCGCAGACGAGCTGTTTGCGGCAGCGGTTGAGGCTGTAGCCGGAAGAGCTTCAGAGCGAAATGTCGGCTCCATTCCATTGCCATCAAACGACTACCTGCCCCTAATTATTGTCCATTTGCTGCCAGTGCGCGGTCTAGTGCACGACATATTTCTCGACACTTCGGCTATCGTGCTTGTAACGCCCCTTGAGCAGGCCAGTGTGCCCGGTGCAGAAATCTTGCAGGGCCTGTTCGACTTAACTCCCGCAGAGGCACGGGTAACACACGGAATAGGCAGCGCTTTGAATATCGACGATCTAGCCCAGGCGCCCAAAGTCAGCGTGGCCACAGTAGGGATCCAAGTAAAGGCTGTTCTCGCGAAGACTGGCACGAGGCGACAAGCTGGAATTAGTCAGTCTGCTTGCCGGCAAATCGTATGGAAGAACCTCTGCATCTTGAGGCGATGCCCTCGGCATCCCGACGCAGTTCTTCAACGTTGCCGTTGCGCTTAACGCGCAGGCGATAGCCGTAATATTTGATTTATTGGATTCAGTGGGGGCCGACAGGGACCAACTTGGCAGACGTCGGCAGGCAGAATTCGAACGCGATACGCATGCCCGCCAAATAAGAATTCGACGCTGGTGCACCAGCGCCCACCGTTTCGAAAAGCGGAAACGCTCCGGGGTTTTTGTGCCTCAATCATCGCAAAAGCCGGCATTTCCCCGCATTTGTTTCTCGTTAAACATCGCGTTGATCAATCGCACGATTGGGGAAAATGCCTTTGATAATTATGAGTTTTAGGTGGCGATCCCGGCAGGACTGATCGAACCTCATTAATTTAACGGTAAGCGATGTTCTCAGGCCACGCGCCAGCGTTCTTGGGTAGCGAGATAGGCCCAGGGTAGCAGTTCGTCGATCTGGCTGTTGGGGAGGTCGTTGACGATGCGGGTGATGACGTCGGCGAGATAGGCGTGGGGTTCGATGCCGATGAGCTTGCCGGGTTCGATCGATGAGGCGATGACGGCCCAGTGTTCGCCGCCGCCATCCGAGCCAGCGAACGGGGCGTTCTTGCGGTCGAGCGCGATTGGGCGGATAGCGCGCTCGACGACGTTGGAATCGATCTTGACGCGGCCGTCGGCAATGAAGCGCGTCAGCATGGAAAACCCGCTGGCCAGAAGCCAGCGGGCTCTCAATGCCCATGCGTCCCGTGGTACTCGTCACCAATCCGCGATAGGGCTACAATAGCTTAAACCGTTGAAGTCAGGTTACCACCTGACGACCACCGCTCTTAGCGCCTTCCCAAAGGAGTTGCCATGTTTCGAGCCCTTTGGAATCGATTGCGCCCTCCCTATCGGCTACCTTATGTGTTTGCGGATGTTCAGGCGCAGCTGTTGCCGTGCCCCTTTTGCGGCGGCGACGCAGCTTTTCAATTGAGAGCTCGAACGCCTGGCAAGCTTGTCATCATGTGCAAAGTGTGCCCGGCAGAGATGGACGTGACTTACAAAACGGCAGAGGCCGCCGGGGATATTTGGAACGCCCGCAATAGAGCAGGCCCGCCCGCGTGAACGCCTGAGAAGTTCAGGACGTGTTCAGGTTCTCAGAACTAACGAGGGGCATGTCTAGATTACAGGTACTGCTGCTATTGGCTCTACTCGCCTCGTCACCAGCATTTGCCGGATTGATTGATGAGGCTCGAGATGTGCCGCCTGAGGTTCGAGCGTCCTGGAATAGAGCCGGATCGGCGGTGTGTCCGCAGGACTACGACTACCTCGCCCGGATCCGGCGCTGCGTTTCCCGATCGGCGATGTCGGGTGCCGTTCGCGCTCAGCGCAATCGAAGCGGTTCCGCTGTTTGCCCGCCCTTCTACGACTACGTGGCCCGGTACAGGCTCTGCCTTCCAAAATGACAAATGGAACCGCGGGAACTGTTAGCCGTTAGTCGCTCGGAGGAACAATAAATGAAGTCAATGTTCGCAGCAACGTTCGTCGGCATCGCCACCCTGCTCTCGGCAGATGCGGGGTTTGCCCAGGTGCGGCCCCAGTGGACCTATGATGGCTCAGCGGTTTGTCCCGAAGGGCATGACTACAGACGTGGTGCCTGCTGGCCTCGCGGTTACGGCGGCTATCGGGAGAGCTATGGACGGGGCGGAAGTCAGGCCGTTCGCCCGCGATGGACACGCAGCGGCTCGGCGGTCTGTCCTGACGGCTTTGACTACTACGGCGGGGTTTGCCGCTCTCGTTATTGAAGCGCTGCTAGGTAGTATGAAAAACCCGCCAGCTTAAGTGCCGGCGGGTTCTCAATGCCCATGCGTACCGCGGTACTCGTCACCAATCCGCGACAGAACGACAGTCGCTCCAAACCGTTGAAGTGAGGTTACCATCCGAAGACTGCTGCACCAGTGTCGTCAGGATCAATTTTGCAGCCCTGGAGTCGGCAGCTTTATAGTTTGCCTCTTAACACCACCGGCTGTAGCTCACGCCCGTTCGGCGCCCCTAGGGATGGATAATTTGACTCTGAAGAGCGGAAAGTTTCGATGGCGGAATGCCCGAGCCTTACACGCACGTCCGTTTAATCTGCTGCGATGACGGCGACCTGAACCATCGATGTGAGATCCGCGTCTCCACCTTCGTTGTGTTCGAGGAGAACCCTGGCCGGCGATCGATCACGGGTCATCCTAGCAAAAAGGAAGCGGAGGAGATCGCCAAGAAGATCGCGCGTAGCGAGCGAAATCGGACAGGTGCGCCGGTTTGGGAGTAATGCCGCCAAGGCGGGAGCCCTGGGTGGGCTTTCTGCTAATGAATACACCACGCCAGAACAAAGATGGACCTATTAATCACAACCTGTTCTGGGCCGGAGAACTACGGGCTAGCTGACGGTGTACGGTGGCCCCTTTTCGAGCAATGCGAGGTCGCATGGGCCTGCCCAGATGCAGCGTGCCACTAGAACACCCCGTGCCGAAAATGGGTTATGAAGTAGGCCATCCATAGGATTGCGCCTTAAGAGCGAACATGGCACGCCTGCGTCCAGCCCCCGAAGCCAATCGTCCAATCCAAGTCGGGCTAAAATCTCGGCAGAGTCAATGGCAGCCATGTAATTTTTGGAGGGAACAGCGACGCCTGTAACAGGATGGTCACGGTCTTTTTTCACCGAGACCGTCTCTCTGGCGCGGCCGAAAGGCAGTGTTATTGTCCCCACTCGTTCTCTGGCAGCGAGCCCGGAGGCGGTCTGAGCTTGTCGAAACCCAACTCGATAATAGCCAACTCGTCTCGAATGGTCTGAATCGCGTTCGTGGGGTTGATGCCAGTGACCTCTTGCAACTCGCCCAGAATTTTGCGGCGATGCGCGAGCAGGTCGATCAATGCACGCCGATCGTTTACTTTGACGAACCCATCTACGATCTGTTGCATCGCTCTCGACATGCAGACCTCCCGCGTTTCCAAGCCGTCATCGGGGTGCGCATACTTCGGTGAGGCCAGCCCGCGTAATTCGGAATTCCAGGCCTGCCGGCGTGTCACGTTGCTCGATCCAACCTTGACGCAGAAGCCCTATCTTCGTCTTCGGAGCTTCCGGAAGCTTCGATGCTAGCACCCAGGCTTCGTGCCTAAGCTGGTCGAGAAACTGTCGGTGGTGCTGGGTGAACAGTGTCCCTGGCCGCGTTCCGCGTTCGGCGCGCAGCTCAACAAGAATGCTCTCCAATGTGTCCTCTCTCATAAATACAGTATGTCATTTCAAGGTTGAAAAGAGGTTAGGGGCGCCTCCGCTCGGTCTCATGCCGCTCGCGGCCTATCTGACCTCCATGCACCTTGCGCTGGGACTGCTTGGCTAACGCGGCTAAGAACGACCTGGGTATCCTGCATTTGCGATAGGGTCATAGTTGGAAAGCGACGAAGCTTCGCTTCAATAGAAGCCAAGCGCTTTATCCGCTGCGCGGTGATCGCGCGTGGATCAATGATTTTAGCTCGCCGCTTTAAGCCGATATGAAAAGTGTTGAGAGGAAAGTTGTGGGAAGACCTCCAATTATTGATTATGTCGAGTGCCAAAATGTAGTCCTGAGACCAAGCCCAATGCGGCTCATTGGGCTTATCATCACCTCGCTCGATGGCGTCCCAATCGAATACGGGAGCGTCGACTAAGAGCATTTTTCCGGCCCAGTTGACGCGCTTCTTGGCGTACTTCGGAACTGCCCAATCCATCTCTGACCGCCACTCGTCATCAGCCTCGTCCCAGCGACAAGGCTCTGCACGCGGCAACAACAGAGAATCGGCCGCGCCACTCATGGTAGCCGGTTCCATGCGCTGGTTTCCACTCAATTGGAGAACAGGATAAGAACTTTGTCATATGAGCGTCTCCGTGCTTCATAAGACGCTCGTGCACAGTATCGAGACATCCCCGAACGATTCATCCCATGTTCTCCATCTACCCCGACGACCTCACCTCTGAACCGACCCGCCGCCTGCTCGCGCTTCATCTCGCCGGCATGCATGCGAACTCGCCGCCGGGCCATGTGTTCGCGCTCGACCTGTCGGGGCTGCAGACGCCCGATGTCACCGTGTGGTCGGTGCGCGAAGGCGATGACGTCATCGGCATCGGCGCGCTGAAGGAGCTCGGCGATGGCGGCGCCGAGGTGAAGTCGATGCGGACCCATCCCGATCATCTGCGCCGCGGCGTCGCGGCGCTGCTGCTGGACCACATCGTGCGCGAGGCCACAGCGCGCGGGTTGACGCGGCTCAGCCTCGAGACCGGAAGCGGCCCGGCGTTCGAGCCGGCGCTCGCGCTGTATCGCAAGCGCGGCTTCGTCAACGGCGAGGCGTTTGCCGATTACACGGCGAGCGCCTTCAACCAATTCCTGCACCTGGCGCTTCGCGCCTGAGACTGCGCGCGGACGGCGGCAGCGAGCGCGTCAGCCGGCATCCGCGTCCGGCCCCGGCTGTTTCGCAGCCGCCGCCGGCGACAAAGCCGAAACGATACGTTGGGGACGATGGCGTGAAACGGTGCATTGGCGGTGGTGTCGTTGCAAACGACCAAAGCGGCGGCTTATGTTCAAAAGTGCACCGAGACATGGTCACGCTCAATTGAGTAATTTAGCTCAAAAGCCTCGCACGCATGGGCGAAGTTTAATCTGCCGATTATCAAAAGATACAGACTCGCTCCCGCAGCACGCGTAACATGGCTCCATCACCGCAAGGCCCTCGGCATTCATCGGTGATGAGAACGCTGATTGCGGGCCCGCCTCTACTCCAACACGGGAGGAGCACCATGCTGATGCGGCGTCGATTCAAGCAGACCACGACACTCACCGAACGGCTCGCCGACGAAGCAGCGCGCTGTCGCGAGGAAGCACGCACGCTTTCGCCGGGGCGGCGCCGCGAGATGCTGCTGCGCCGGGCACGGCAGGACGAAACGGCCCTGCAGATGGAGGCCTGGCTGCGCTCGCCCGGCCTGAGGGCGCCGACGTGACGCAGCAAGCGCGTCAACGCGTCAGCGATCGCGTGACGACGATCGCGAGGTGTCGATCTCGAACCAGAGTGTCACTTGCATGACGGGACCGCTGGCGTCGCGAACGGCGATCGCCATCGTCTGCCTCCCGGCCGCGGGCGGCGCGGAGATCACGGCATCGCGTGTCATGTCGGCCAGCGACTTGGCGGCCTCGGCCCGAACGGCGCGCGGATTGGCCAATTCCAATCCTTCTTCGTCGAGCTCAATTCCCGTGTGGTCACGAAGGTCGAAATAATAGCGCGGCATCTTCGCAAGCCCCCTTTGCCGTATTTAGTCGTTGCGACCGGCAAAGGTTTCCATCGCGCCGAAAAAATCGGCTGGATTCAGCGGGTTCCGGGAACCAGGCCATATCGCCGGCGATTCCTCCGCAGGACCCGACCTGCGCCGGCGTGGCGCACGCCGCCTCACTCCTCCGCGAGCTTGTGCTCGATATAGGCGTCCACCGTCTCGGCGAACGAGCGCTGCACGCCGACCGCCACATCGTGCTGGTCGAGGGCGTCGCGCTGGAGCACGCGCAGGCCGCGCCCGCGGGCGCTGAGCGGCGCCGTGTTCAGATATTGATCGATGGCGCCCTTGGCGAGCGGGATTGCCTTGGGATCGCCCCTGGCGATCAGGAGCCTGAGCAGGCTCTGGCATTCGGCCAAACCTGGCATGGGTTCGCCCTCTCTACCTGTTCTGCGATTTCGGCTTCGGCCGCTTCACCGGCTGGGTGTGGGTGCCGAACAGCGCCAGCAGGAACGCAACTTCTTCCTTCGAACCGATCTGGATCATGACTATTTCTCCTCTTCGCTCCGTTGGTCGGAACCGGGCGCGCGCGCGTTCAGGACAATCGGGTTTCAGCCCTGTTTCAGGCGTGTTTCGTCGCGCCGAACGGTTCTGGCTGGCCTGGTGCACACAAGCAGCGACCGCGGCGCGGCCTCCCCGCTTCGCTGTTCCTTAACCGCAACGCCGTAACGTGCGCGGGATTGAAAGGGCTGCAGGAGTTTGGCGAAATGGTCGTGAAGTGTGCGGGATGTGCCGACGGGACGGAGTTGCCGTTCGCCTTCAAGATGGCGTTCCAGCCGATCGTCGATGTCACCGGGAACAGGATCTGGGGCTATGAGGCGCTGGTGCGCGGCCCGAACGGCGAGAGCGCCTACAGCGTGCTCAGCCAGCTCACCGACGAGCAGCTCTACCGTTTCGACCAGGCCGCCCGCGTCATGGCCATCGAGACCGCCGGCAAGCTGTTCACCGATCCCCGCGCCAGGCTCTCGATCAATTTCATGCCGAATGCGGTCTACGAGCCGCGCGCCTGCATCCAGAAATCGCTCGAAGCCGCGCGTCGCGCGAATTTTCCGCCGTCCAATCTGATGTTCGAGTTCACCGAGAACGAGCGGATGAGCGATCCGACGCATGTCGAGAAGATCGTGCGGGCCTACAAGGCCCTCGGCTTCTGGACGGCGCTGGACGATTTCGGCGCCGGCTATGCCGGCCTCGGCCTGCTGGCCCGGCTGCAGCCGAACCTGATCAAGATCGACATGGAGCTGCTGCGCGACATCCATCTCAGCCATGCCAAGCAGGTCATCGTATCGGGCGTGGCGGCGATGGCGCGCGAGCTCGACATCACCGTTCTCGCCGAGGGCGTCGAGAGCGAGGCCGAGCTCACGGTTCTCAGGGCCGCCGGCATCACGCTGTTTCAGGGTTATCATTTCGCCAAGCCCGGCTTCATGTCGCTGCCGGCGGTGCGGGGGTTTGGGCAGATGGACGTGTCCCTCGCCGGGTGAACCGGATTCTCCCGATCACGCTTCAAACTCGAAAGCCCGCGCGGATTGCTCCACGCGGGCTTTTGCTTGTTGCTTCCTGCGATGACCGGCGCCGTGGGTCCACGGCGCCGGGCCTCGCCTCAGTGCATGTGTCCGATCAGATAGACGCCGCCACCGAGAACGATCACGGCCGGGACGGCCCAAAGCAGAATGACGGGCATCACCGCTCCTCCTCAGTTCGTCGTGCAGACCTTGACGGTCTTCATGCCCGCCTCGGCCTCGGTCCTGGTCTTGTAGACGGTGTCGCCGCTGACGACGGTCGTCTCGGTGGTCGTCGGCTTTGCCTCCGTGATGGTGCACTTCTTGGTCTTGATGTCCTGCACGACGTAGAACGACTGCGCGAATGCAGGCGCCGCGACCGACGTCAGAACGGCAGCGGCAATGATGGTCTTGATGTTCATGGTGTCCTCCTCCAGCAGCCCGGTCATCCGGATCTGTTGTCTTCAAACATCAAAAATTGCCACTTGTTCCCGATCGAGCGTGAACCAATTCCCGCAGCCTGCGTTGGTGCGGACATTGGAGGCCTCGATGCTGGATTTGAGACTTGCGACGACTTCGCTGGCGATGCTGATTGCACTGCTGTCCGTGGCGCTGGCCGATCCCGCCAAGGATCAAGCCCGGCCTGTCGCGCAAAGCGCCGCTGACGCGCGCCCGATCCGCGTCATCCTTCCCGCACCCTGGCAGCCCGCCACGGCGCAGGCGGACGTGCAATCGTCGAAGTGACCCGGCCGCGCCACAGCGATCCCGCGAGCCGTGTCCGACGACGCGGTTCCCCTGAGCGGAACGCAGACTTTCACTGACGACCTTCATCCTGCATTCACACCCCCGTCCCTAAATCTCCGGCCGATGAAACGGCAGGCAGACAGGACGATGCTCTTTGACCCGATGGCCGCTGCGGTGGACTGGCTCGATGCCTACCGCGCCGGCGATATCGAGACGATACTCGAGATGTACGCCGACCACGCGGTGGTCCGTTGCGGCTGCGGCGGCATGAAGACGATCGCGGGCAGGCAAGGCCTGCGCGCCTATTGGGTCGACCGTCTCAGACGCTACCCGGCTTCCAGCCTCGACAACCTGCAGCCGTCGGCTGACGGCACGGTCATCTCCTATGTGGCGCAGGGCCGCGTCGTGAGTGCGATCCTGACCTTCGATCCATCCGGGAAGATCGCCGCGCTCACATGCGGACCGTCGCACTAGCCAGCTTCACGCCTTGCGCTTCTGGGTGACGAGCCGCAAGGCGATGCCGTGCTGCCAGGCACGCACCCTCACCGCGGCTTCGCTTCGATTGAGTTCGTGTGCGATGTCTTCCGGCCGCCGGCCTGCTTCGGCCAATGCCTTCAATCGCTCGTGGTCTTGCGCCGTCCATTTCTTCAACAGCGGATAGCGGGATTGCATGATGGGAGTTGTCTCGCGTGCTTAACGATTCCGGCGACAATGGACCGGCGCAGTTGAAGTTCCGAAGTCGACCGCAGTTCAGCCAAATGGCAGCGACCCCGGGCACCTCCGGGGCTGGCGTGAGGAGCAAGAATGCCGGGGCCGCCGGCGCGCCGACTCAACGCGCGCGCTGTGGCCATCATCCGCACACTGCTAGTTCGTGCCGTATCAATTGATGCGGTGGCCGAAATAAACCCGCCCGGCGATCCGATCATGGTCTGTCGCGGAGCGCCGCTAAACGGGGCCCGCCAATAAACGTTCCTAAATCAAGCGCGATGCACGCGGCAATCGCGAAAGACGGGCTGCGGCACCCGGAAGCTCCGAACGCAAGCAACCAATTCGAATCTCACTTGTTGTCGCCGGCACATTCACTGCCGGAGGACAAAAAAATGCGACGTCTTACTCTACTTGCCACGACCATGTTGCTGCTCGCAGCGGTGCCCGCAAGCGCACAGTCGCAGCCGGCCCAGAGCGGGCCGGGCAACAACGCCGTCAACAGCGCTGACCAGAACAACTCGAACAAGCCCGTTGCTGGCCGCAACAGCTTCACCGAGGGACAGGCGAAATCGAAGATCGAAGAGGCGGGATATTCCAATGTCTCCGGCCTGCAGAAGGACGACCAGGGCGTCTGGCGCGGCAAGGCCGACAAGGCCGGCTCCAAGACCGACGTCAGCCTGGACTTCCAGGGCAACGTCAATCCCGCCAAGTAACGCGCCAGATATCGCGCAAAGCCATCAGGAGACCTGACAAATGACCACCACCATCTCTCGCCTTTACGACACCTACTCCGACGCTGAGAGCGCCGTGACCCGGCTCGAAGGCGCCGGCGTGCCGCATTCCGACATCAGCATCGTCGCCAACAACTCCGACAATTGGTACGGCTCGAGCTCCGGCAAGGTCGATCGCGATCGCGACGGCGTCGATGATCGCGCCGAAGGCGCCGGGACGGGAGCCGGCATCGGTGCGGGCCTCGGCGGTGCTGCCGGCCTGCTCGCAGGCCTCGGCCTGCTGGCGATCCCTGGTCTCGGACCGGTCGTCGCTGCGGGTTGGCTCGCCGCGACTGCGGTCGGCGCTGCTGCCGGTGCGGCCACGGGCGGCATTGTCGGTGCCCTGACGGAAGCCGGCGTCTCGAAGGAAGAAGCCTCGCGCTACGCCGAAGGCGTTCGCCGTGGCGGTACGCTGGTGACCGCGCGCGTGCCCGATCAGGATCGCGCCCGACTCGATGCGCTGTTGCACGAGCGCGCCGTGAATCTGCAGGAGCGCAGTGCAGCCTGGCAGAAGTCCGGCTGGAATGACTTCGATGCCGCGAGCCCGCCGCTTTCGCCGGAAGATATCGGCCGCGAGCGTCAGCTCTACGGCACGACCACGCGTCGCTAAGCGATTTCGGATAGCAACGACAAGGGCCCCGCGATGCGGGGCCCTTTGTTTATGGGCAACGCCATCAGCCGATTGCCGGATTGTCCTGATGATTTCTTCCGACCGGTTGCCTTACCGGCCGATCGAAACTTTGTCTCAAATGCAGCAGAGCGGATTTGGCGAAATGCAATCAGTTCGCGCCATGCTGGGACATGTGCTTGCGCGAATGCAATCGGGAAAGCGTCGGGGAGATCGCCCATGTACTACGTCGCCGCTGCATTGCTGGTGCTGTCGGGACTGTTCTACTCTGCGAGCCATCACGAGATCGGCTCGTTCGGCGTCACCATGTGCAGCTATGGCGGCGCATTCTGTGATAACCCTCTGATCGTCTTTTCCGGCGCGGCGCTGGCCGCCGCCTGGGGCATGTTCGTCAGCATCAGGTAGCGCGGCGGCGCAATCCCGGGGCCTGGAATTCCCGCCGCCTGGCCGGGGCGACCTCGCCCGTGAGCTGGCGAAATCCTGCGATGGTCGCAATCTACACCTGTTTTGCCCGGCGGTCAACCTGAATTAGGTTTAGCCGAAATCTCGGATCGCCTCACGGCCGGGAACTTTTGTTTCCTGATCGGCATTGGCTGTGAAAATCAGCCGCGAGGTCCGCCATGAGCGACAGCGCCCTCACGCCGACGAAATCCGGGCCGACGCTGCTGCAAAGGCTGGGGCCCGGGTTGATCACGGGAGCTGCCGACGATGATCCGTCGGGCATCGCCACCTATTCGCAGGCCGGCGCGCAATTCGGCTACGGGCTGCTGTGGACGGTGTTTCTCACCACGCCGTTCATGATCGCGATCCAGCTCGTCAGCGCGCAGATCGGCCGCGTCACCGGCAAGGGGCTCGCCGCCAACGTCATGCAGCTCGCGCCGCGCTGGGCGGTGCTGGGCCTCGTCGCCATGCTCGTTGCCGCCAACACATTCAACATCGCCGCCGACATCGCCGCGATGGCCGAGGCGCTCTCGCTGGTGATCGGCGGCCTCAACCACGAGCACGCGCTGATCTTCGCCGCGGGCTCGACCCTGCTGCAGGTCTTCCTGCCCTATCGCCGCTATTCGCCGGTGTTGAAGTTCCTCACCCTGGCGCTGTTCGCCTATGTCGCGACCGCCTTCACCGTGAAGATCCCGTGGAGCACGGCGCTGCTTGCCGCGGTGTGGCCGAAGGCCGAGGTGAACGCCGACTACCTGATGATGGTGGTGGCGGTGCTCGGCACCACCATCAGCCCTTATCTGTTCTTCTGGCAGGCCTCGCAGGAGGTGGAGGAGATGAACCAGGGTCGGCGCGACAAGCCGTTGCGCGAGCTGAAGCGCGGCGGCATGCACGAGCTCGACCGCATCAAGACCGACACCCTCGCCGGCATGCTGCTCTCCAACGGCATCGCCTTCTTCATCATCCTGACCACGGCGTCCGTGCTGCATGCGCACGGCATCACCAAGATCAATTCGGCGACGGAAGCGGCCGAAGCGCTGCGGCCGCTCGCCGGCGATTTCACCTTTGCGCTGTTCGCGCTCGGCATCATCGGCACGGGGCTGCTCGCGATTCCGGTGCTGGCGGGATCGGCCGCTTATGGTGTCGCGGAGGTGTTCGGCTGGCATGCGACGCTGGAGGCAGAGCCACACGAGGCGGTCGGCTTCTACACCATCATCGCCGCGGCAACCATCATCGGCTTCGGCCTCGGCTTCACCGGGATCGACTCCATCCACATGCTGGTGTGGAGCGCGGTGCTCAACGGCATCGTCGCCGTGCCCATCATGGCGATGATGATGCTGATCGTCTCGAGCCGCGCGATCATGGGCCGCTTCAGGGCCCGGTCGTGGCTGGTCTGGCTGGGCTGGCTCGGCACCGCGCTGATGGCGCTGGCCGTGCTCGCTCTGCTCGGCTCCTCGGTGATCGCGTGAAGCTAGACCGGTGACAGCGCCGCCGAGATCTGCGAAGCGATGATGAAGGCCGCGAACACCGCCGGCACGCTGATGAACCGCAAGAACTGGTCTATCGAAAGCATCTGTCCCCCAAAGACAAGAAGCGCCCCCCGCCCGTCGCGCTATTCCGCCCCTTGCGCGACGTGCTGCTCCGCCGTCAGAACCCGATCGGAAATGGCGGCTCCACTGATCGTGAGCAGCGCCAGAATCGAAATCATCGCCAGAAATTTCATGGCCGGGAACGTCGCTTCCGATTGTGGCGAAACCCGTCAAAACCTGGTGCGATTCCGGGACGATCCCCCGGAAAGATCATGGCACTCCCCCCGGGTTTCCACGAGCTCCGCGACGACGGTCGCAGGAGGTGGCAAGCTACGGCGTCACGGGGTTGACCGTGGGCGAGGTCTTCGGTCCCGGTCGCGCCGGCTCGATCGACGATTTCGGATTGGTCGGGAGGACCGCGGCGCCAGCGGCCCGTGCCGCTTCTCCCGTGGTCGCATACATCGCAACATGAGCCGGCTGGGTCTTGGCGCGGCTCCAGGGTCCGTGATCGACTATGAGCATAGCTGCGATCGTCACGCCGGCTATGATCAGCGCGATCACACCAGGATGGCGAAGAGCGGCAGACATCGAATTGGCAAAGCGAACACTTGTCATCACGGGACCCGCTATTTTGCTGTCGCAGAGTAATTCAAAGCTGCCCCTCCCGGTTCCCGGGTCGCGCCACCGGGTTCCAATGAGACTCCTCGCGCAAGCGCGAAAGCCGCCTGTCTTGAGGCGAGAGCACCTGCCCCTAGATCAGCAGATCATGTTGCCCGTGAAGACTGCCGGGATGCGGACCATGATTGGAATGCTGCGCCGTGTGATCGTCCGGCGGATGCGGAACCATTTCGACGATCGTCTGAAGGCCATCTTGCTGACCAAGCGCAGCATGCGGCTTGGCAAGCTCCCTGGGCTCGGCCACCGTGATGGGCGTCGACGGAGCCGCCTCGCTATCGAAGCGGAAGACGTGGTCGTCACGGCCGAGCTCGAACGCGGCTTTTGCTGGCGGCGCAGCTTCCGATGCATTTGAACCGCCATGCGCAGTCCGCTGCGGGTTGCTATGATCCACCGTGTCGGTTGCGCCGCTTTCGCTTGCGTCCGCTGCCGTCGCTGGGGCTGAATGGGTCGAATTGCCGTGCTCGCCACCAGGTTCTGCCGTCTTCGCTGCTGCCGGCGGATCGTCGATGCCGTTGCCGGCCTTCGGCTGGGCTTCGGCCACCTCCGTCGCCGCCGCCTTTGCGGGCTCCGGCGCCGCACCATGCGGTAAGTGGCCGTGCCCGGTGTCAGCGAGACCTGAACCGCTCTCGCCTGCTTCCGCTGCTTTGTCGTAAGCCGTGTGACCCGAATGGCCGTGCTCGGCTCCGCCGGTCTCCGCCGTTTTCGTAGGCTTCGCCGGACTGTCCGAAGCCGTAGAGTGATGCTCGTGGTCATTCCCGACACCGTTGCCGGGGTTGGACCTGGGTTCGGCCATCGCCGTCGCCTCCGCCTTTGCGGGCCCTGGCGCTTCGTGCTGTGAGTGGCCGTGTTCCGTCTCAACGGCGGGTTTTCCGCTCTTGCTTGCTTCTGCTCCTTCGTCAGATACCGCGTGGCCCGAATGGCCGTGCTCGGCTCCGCGGGGCTCCGCCGTCTTCGGCGAACTATCCGGAGCCTGGGAATGGTGCTCATGATCATTCCCGACACCGTTGCCGGGTTTGGACTTGGCTTCTGCGATCTCCGTCGCCGCCTTTGCAGACTCTGGCGCTTCGTGCTGTGAGTGGCCGTGCTCCGTGCCGACGGGACCTTTCCCGCTCTTGCCAGCGTCCGCTACGTCGTCGGGGACCGAGTGGCCCGAATGGCCGTGCTCGACGTCAGGTCCCGTCGTCTTCGCTGCCTGTGGCGCACCGTCTGCGGCTTGGGAATCATGCTTGTTGCCATGACCGGCGCTGTTGCCGGGTTCGGACTCCGCCTCCGCCGTCTCTGCCTTTGCCGACCCCGGCTCCTGATTGTGCCCGGAGTTGCCGCGTCCGCTGCCGTCGGCGGTGGCAAAGCCCGGCTGGGCTATCTCGTTTTGGTTCGTCGACGGCGCGGCGGCGTTCGGATTACCCGGCTCGCCCTTCGAGGCGCGATTGTCCGCGGCCGGCGTCGTCGCGCTCTGACCGGGCGACATCGATGATCCATAAGCCGGCACACCGGACGAACCTGAACTCTCCTCCGTTGCATCCGCCTCGTCGCTCGTGCTGACGCTGGACTTTGCGGAATTACCGGGGCCGGTTCGAACGGCTGCGAATTTGAAGCTCAATCCATCATCGGCCGAAGCGCTCCAAACGCCGGCCGTCCCGACCGAATCCTCATGGGCGTGGCCGCTGCTCGTATTGGGAGCGGTTTCATCGGTCGTGGCCGCCGGCATCAGCGCCTGTTCGAGTTGCTCCAAGGTGGCGGCGTGAACGGCGCCCTCTGCTGGCTGAACGGAGTCCGTCTCTGCCACGGACACGATCCCCTGCAGATGGACTTCCACAAGGCCGCGATCCCCGACATCGAGCACACGATCGGTCGGATTCACGAAGACGATGGTTTGATTGCTTGCGGAATCGTAGATCCAGGCAAGGGTGTGAGGCGGAATGGATTTGGGCGCCGCCGTCAGGTGCAACCACGCCAGCGCTCCGAATGCTGCGAGATTGAGCCTGCCGGGCCCGGATGCAAGATCTGCAACGGAGTCGGACGAGACGGACTTGGCACCGCTCGGGGCATGATGAGCCGCGTCTTCACCGGGACTCTGCCGCATTTGATCGGGGCTATCTCCGCCTGTAACGGGCGCGCGACCGGCGTCCGACAGCACGAGCGCTGTTTGGACGTTATGACCGGCGGCGACCGGGCTCGCCTCGCCCTGAGTGACGTCTTGTGCGACGTCAACTGCGGTGGTCACCGAGGCAGAATGCGGATTCAAATCCCGCGCCGGCACGTCCGGGTCTGCGCTGTCAGCGTGATGGGCGCCACCGTGCGTGATCGTCGCCAATGCAGTGGTCGCACTCTCCGTGGTGCCCGTCAGCAAGCTCTCGATCGATGCTTCGTTCACCTCGCCCGCGTGCGCGGCGACATGCGGGTCGCTCAGTGCATAGATCAGGGCACCTGCGAGAGCGGCGAAGGTGCCGAATCCCGAAGGAACGAATGTGGCCGTGGAGGCAAGCTGCGGGATCGGGTGCGCCGAGGCTGCGCCACCTCCAAGTCCCATTTCGCTGATTGCCGGGGGTATTTGCGCGGGAAGATTGCCTGCGCCCGATCCAATCGCACCGCCTTCTGTCCAGGACCTCGAGCCCAGGAATTGCTCCGCCGCGCGCAACGCTGCCATCGCCGCGGCCGGATTCTCAGCCTGGCTTGCTTTGGTGAGCAAGTCCCTCTCCGTGAGAGCAGGCGTCCCCCCGGATTTCGAAACGACGAGATGCTGAAGAACGGCTTTCTTCAAGACCTCATAGCCGGCGTGTTCGTCGGCCTGGCCGGGGCCATCGTCATGAGCAAAATCGTCGTTGGCTTCCGACGCCTTGAGTTCGTCGGCAATTGCGAACGCCAGAAAGGCGAGAACGAGCGCGCTGAAGCCGGAGGTGCGCTGCAGCCATGAGATGGTCGCAAGCACCGTCCTGTTGGTGATCTCGAGCTTCTGAAAGATATTGTGCAAGTGGACTTTGATTGTCCCGTGCGACACGTCGAGCCGGCGCGCGATCTCCTTGTTCGACATTCCTTCCGAGACCAGCCGGACGATCTGACGTTCCCGGGGCGTCAATAGCTCCAGCATCTTTTCGATCTTGCCTTCGCCATCCGCCTCCTTGCCGGCCGGCGAGAGATCGGAGGGTTCGAGCGACAAACCGCTTTTAGCCATCAGTCGCAGCGACTGCAGCATGGTCCCGGGCGCGGCATATTTGGAGATCGCGCTGCAGGCGCCGGCAGCAATCGCTGCACTCAGATCGTGATTGCCGTCGGCTTCCGTGAAGAACACCAGGCGGGTGGACAGCTTCTCGGTTTTCGCGATCGCGAGGACATCGGAGACCGTCAGGTCCGGCAGGCTATCGGCAATGAGCGCGACATCGGGCGCCAGGTTCCTGATGGCTTCGAGGCAGCTTGTCCCGTCGCTGGTCGAGGCGACGACGTCGAAGTCGTGCTGTGTCCCCAGAATCGACTTCAGCCCCTGCAGCACGATCGGTTGCCGATCAACGATCACGAGCCGGATGGGTTTGACAATCCCCGGCTTGGCGGTCGCGTCTAACATGGGGTTTCCTCAGCCCGGTCCTCTATATCCTTCGGCATATGGCCGTCGCCGGGCGGGTAATTAAAATAGTACTGGCGGATTTGGTTCCCGATCCGGAAGTCAGTTTGGACGGTAGCACGTGACAAAAATCTCTTTTGACCCCATGGCCGTGGCGGTGGACTGGCTTGACGCCTACCGTGCCGGCGATATTGACGCGATCATGGAGCTTCATGCCGACGATGCCGTGGTGCACTGCGGTTGCGGCGGCGCCCAAACCATCACCGGCCGCACGGCGCTTCGTGCCTATTGGGTCGACCGCCTCCGGAAATGTCCGGCAGTCACGTTGGACGATCTCAATCCTTCGGAAGATAGAACCGTGATCTCTTACGTCACCAGCACAGGCGTGATGAGCGCGGTTTTGGCGTTTGACGCCGCCGGGAGGATCAAGGTGCTGGACTGCAGTCCTCTGCACTAGGCCCGCGCCGCAGTCTTGGCCGCAGCTGTCCTGCATTGCGGCACGAGGCTTGGAATCGTCAGCCTGGGCCTGAAGTGCCGGTACTAGCCTTCGAAGGCGATCCGCAAGGCGATCACGATCACGGCCGACACGAGACACGAAATCGCCAGCAGCGTCCAATTCGGCCTTGTGCTTTCGCGGACCACGCGCGCGACGAGCATTTTCATGCTCGTCAACATTCGTCGCCGGGAAGGCGGTGCAGATAAGCGACTCCCAAGCTCGCGAGTTCCTGGGCATCACTCTCGCGCTCTTTCCATCTCCTCTGCAGATGTCGTTCAAGCAAGCAGCGCCGGCTGTCGAACGCGTCGACCTCAGGGTGCCGCGCTCGGTACACCGTCCAGGCGGTCTGAGTGGCACGTCTCAAGATGGCATCGTCCACGGCGCTAGCTCTCCGGTCATCAGAGCCAATCGCAGCCAACTCAAGCCACGTCCGAAAGTTTCCACTTTTTCCCGGTTATCATTGTCGCGCCTCGGGTGGCGCTTCGCCTCGCCGCTTACTCGCCCGGGGCGATCGCGTTGCTCGGGGTCGGCCGGTCGGTGATCTGCTGGCCGAACAGGCTGCCGATCAGCTCGACGGCGGTGCGCGCCGTCCGGCCACGTTCGTCGAGGAAGGGATTGAGCTCGACGATGTCGACCGATCCCACCACGCCGGAATCGTGCAACAGCTCCATGATCAGATGCGCCTCGCGATAGGTCGCGCCGCCTGGCACCGTGGTGCCGACTCCAGGCGCCACGCACGGGTCGAGGAAATCGACGTCGAAGCTGACATGCAGCACGCCGTTGCGCGCCTTGACCCGCTCGATCACCCGCCGGGTCAACACTGCGACGCCAAACTCGTCGATCTGGCGCATGTCGACGATCCTGATCCGACGTGAGCGCATCAGTTCCTTTTCAAGCTTGTCGATCGAACGCGCGCCGAACAGATCGAGCCTGTCAGGGTCGATGGATGCGCGGGGGTCGTCACCGAGCAGTCCGTCGAGGCCGGGTTCGCCGCACAAGAACGCGGCCGACATGCCGTGCATGTTGGCGGTGATCGTCGTCTCCGGCGTGTTGTAGTCGGCATGCGCGTCGAGCCAGAGCACGAACAGCTCGCGTCCCCGCGCCTGCCAATGGCGCGCCATGGCATTGACCGATCCCATCGAGAGCGTGTGGTCGCCGCCGAGGAAGATCGGCAACGCGCCGGTTTGCGCGATCTCATGGCCTCGTTGGCTCAGAACGCGCGTCCAGCGCTGGATCTCGCGGTAGTGATTGGCCCTTTCCGGCGGCCTGTCGGTGAGGTCACGGACCTCTGCCACCGAGAGATCGCCGTAGTCGACGACCTCGAAATCCAGGCTTTCCAGCAATGTCGCAAGGCCAGCGGTACGCAGTGCCGCCGGTCCCATCAAGGTGCCGCGCTGCGAAGCTCCCATGTCGATGGGAGCTCCAAGCAAGGCGATGCGCCGGGCTCGATCCGTCGTGGGCTGATCGGTCACGGCTGTCTCCTGACGTCAACTAAGGTCGAGCCAGCCTAACAGAGATTCGCGCCCGTCGTTTCACGGGTGCGCCTTGCCCTGCCAGGAACCAAATCCCGCGCGCTGAATTGCTTAGCCATGGCCGGCACCCGCCGTGAACTACGGCGCCTCTCGCGGATAGCCAAAGGTCGTCAGACCCGCTGTTCAAAACGAGCGCTCGCGCGGATAGCCAAAGGTGCCGGCCTCTATTCTCACCTTGGAGATCGCGCTTGAGCACCGAGATACCGCAGACAGATCACCCACCCGGCATGGCCGAGCGCGCCATCGACACAGCGGCGGACGTTTCCCGCACCATCGGTGAAGTGGCCGGAGGCCTGCATTCGGCAGTCAACCGCCTGACCTCTGCCGTCGAGGACTCGCGCAAACCCGGCGGGACTCTGGCGACAGTCGCATCGATCACGCGCGAAGCGCCGCTGGCCAGCCTGTTTGTGGCTTTCCTGTTCGGAGTCGCGGTCGCCCGGCGCCGATAGGCGGCGACGCCGCCTGGCTCAGGCGGCACTGACCGCGTCGAGTTCCGGCGCCAGGAATGTCTGCTCAAATGCCTGCGCAGGCATCGGGCGGCCGAAGAAATAGCCCTGACCTTCTTCACATCCGAGGCTGACCAGGAAGTCGGCGGTTGCACGATCCTCTATGCCCTCCGCCACGACGGTGAGGCCGAGCTGCCTGCTGAGGCCGATGGTAGAGCCGACGATCGCCGCGTCGTCGGAATTCGACAGCAGGCCGGACACGAACGACCTGTCGATCTTGAGCCCGTCGAGCGGAAACTTCTTCAGATAGCTCAGGCTCGCGTAACCGGTGCCGAAATCGTCGAACAGGATGCGAACGCCGAGTTGCTGAATGCGCTTGAACATATCCAGCACGCGGCCTTCGTCATTGAGCAGGATGTCTTCGGTCACCTCGATTTCGAGCAGCGACGGTGTGAGCCCCGTCGACTCCAGCAATGTCGCAACCGAAAGCGCGAGATCGCCGGAGTGGAGCTGCGACGGCGACAGGTTGATCGCGACGCGCACGCCATTGCCTGCCAGCTCCCAGCCGCGAGCCTGGCGGCAGGCGGTCTCCATCACCCAGTTCGCGATCCGCTCTGACAGCGCCGAGGTGTTGACCACCGGCATGAACTCGCCGGGCGAGACGTAGCCGCGCACGGGATGCTTCCAACGGATCAGCGCTTCGGCGCCGACGAGGCTGCCGTCGACCAGGCGAACCTGGGGCTGGTAGAACAGCTCGAACTCGCCGCGATCCGCGGCGAGCGCCAGTTCGCTCTCCAGCGTCAGCCGGCTTTCCAGCTCCTGCCTGATCGCAGCCTCGAAGATGACATGGCTGCCGCGCCGCGTCATCTTCGTCTTGCTCAGTGCCAGATGAGCATTGCTGAGAAGTTCGTCGGCGCCCTGTCCGCCTTCGCCATAGACCGCGACCCCGATGCTGATCCTGACACGATGCTGGCGCGTTCCCGTCGCGAGCGGCGTTTCGAATGCACGCGCAATCCGCTCGGCGAAATTCACGATCGGCTCACTGCCGTCTGCGGCTTCGCGCGCAATGGCGAATTCATCTCCGCTCAGTCGCGCGACGATCGCGCCATCTCCGGCCTGACTCTCCAGGCGAACGGCAACCGCCTGCAGCACCAGGTCTCCCGCCGAATGCCCCAGCATATCATTGATGCTCTGGAAGCCGTCGAGCCCGATGACGAGCAGCGCGACCTCCCGAGGCTTTCGCTCGGCATTTGCTATCATGCCGACCAGACGGGCATGCAGCGTGTTGCGATTGGCAAGGCCGGTCAGCGCGTCATGTTCGGCAAGATATTTGACGCGTTCGGCTTCACGCTTGCGGACCGAGATGTCGCGCAGGATCGCGCCGTACTGAAAGCCTTCCGTTCCCTGCCAGCCAGAGAAGCTCGCCTCGACGGGGAAGGTTTCACCATTCTTGCGCCGGCCCTCGAATTCGACGACAACCGCGCCGCCCGGAACGAGCAACGCCTGGCGCGCGGCGTCATGCATGGAGGGCCTTGCTTCACCGTTCGCCGGCACGGCGCACAACGTTTCGAACGGACGGCCGATCATCTCTGCCGGGACGTAGCCGAAGATCGCGCTCGCGCCGGGATTCCAGACCGTGATCCGGTGATCCTCGTCGGTGCAGACCAGACCGTCACCAAGCGACATCGCGATGCGGTGAAAGCGGCTCTCGGCGATGCGTCCCAGCAGGCTGCGGAAATCGATTTCGTCCAGCGCAATCGCGGTCAGATAGGCGACGATCGCGATGTGGAACAGCGATGTGTCGATGACCAGGGACCATCTCGCCTGCACGAGGATTGCGACCAGTTCGATGGCCGCCCCGGAGGCGACGAGAATCGCGACGCGAAAGCCCGGTGCGAAGCGACGCCACGAATACAGCATCAGCAGGCAGATCACACCCAGGCCGAGAATCATGCCGATGTCGGACGTCCAGCGCAGCATCCGGCCTTGAAGGATCGATTCCGCGGCCAGCGCCTGGAGGACCGGCCCCGAGACGATCTTTCCGTTGGGGACGCTGAACCGGTCGCCGAGTTCGAGCGCGGTGGCGCCGACGATGATCTTCTTGTCCTTCAGCTTGCCGAGCACGGCAGGATCGCCGCGCAGCACGTCGACATAGGAGATGACGGGAATGGAGGCTGCACGAATGCTGAAATCGATCAGGAAGGGCGGCCGCCGGTTGGCGTCCTGCCCGGCCAGCACGACGGCCATCGACGGCATCAGGGCATCGCCGAGCTTCTCGCCGAACGGATAGCGGCGAACGAGTCCGTCGGGTTCGATTGCGACGTTGACGACCGCCGGCCACGACTGGTTGCCGAACGATTTCAGCGGACGATTGATGTGGGCCGCACCGCCATTCGGCGCCGGCTGCTTGAAGGACGGCAGGATCGTCGAGCCGCCGGCGTCGCGAAGGGCCTGGACGAAGGCTTCGTCCGAGGCCGGGTCCGAGGGTGAGCTGAAATCGACGTCGAAGGCGATATCCCCCGCTCCCGCCGCCTCGAGCTTGCGCAACAGCTCCGCGTGGAGCCGGCGCGGCCAGGGCCACACCCCGATCTGATCGATGGACGGCGCGTCGATAGCCACCACGACGACATTGCCGCTGGCCGCACGCGATTGCGAGCTGAACCGTAGGTCGGTGAGCGCGTTGCGAAGCGCACCATGCCATCCCGTGGACAGCACGATCGCAAGCGCGATCGCGACGAGAATATGCGGCCGGTAGCGTTTCACCCGATCCTCCCGCGTACCCGCTTCTGCAGGTACGTCCCCTCATCCCCTAGGAAATCCCCTCAGCGCCTGCCGTAGGCATGGCCATGGCCGTTGCTGCCGTTGCCGCCGCCGTTGCCATTGCCATTGCCGTTGTTGCCCTTGCCGTTGCCGGTGGCGCCGCTATTGCCATTCCCGTTACCGTTGTTCCCGTTACCGCTGTTGCCGTTGTTACCGTTGTTGTTGCCGTTGTTACCGTTGTTGCCGTTGTTGCCGTTGTTGCCGTTGTTGCCGCCGGAGTTTCCGGGGCTGTCGCTGGATGCACCGGCTGCCGCTGCCGCGATCGCCGCACTGGCAGCCGAGGCGCTGCTGCCGGCGGTTGCCGCGCCACTCGTCGTTGCCGCAGTCTGGACGGAGCTGTTGGAGGCCGGCGTGCTGGATTTGCCGTCGCTCCAGACCGTGTCGGATCCGGCGTTGGCATTGGCGTTGCGCACATGTCCGGGAGCAGCCGCGCCGCGGGCGAGCCCATTGGTGACCTTGTGGACATTCAGCTTGACCTCGCCGAGCGAGCTCGAGATGCGCACGACGCCGGCCTTGCCGACATGAGCTCCGGCCGCCTGATGCGATGCCTTCGGCACGCCGGCCGCCTTGCTCCCCTTGTCGATCGGACCGAGCGCATGGACCGCCTGGCCATTCGCGGCATTGCGCGGCGCCGACAGGCCCGATTTCGGCACGGGCACACGCTCGATCGTCGAGGCGCGCGGCTTGCCCTGCTCGATCGGATTGAACGTGCCTGCGCCGCTCAAGCTGAGACCGGGCTTGCCGTTCTCGAAGACCGTGGCCGCCTGACCCGGCATGACCTGGGCGATCTGTCCCGTCTTGAAGTCGGAGACTTCGACCTGGCCGCGGAGCACGCCGACCTTGGTGCTGCCGGCGCCCACCGTGACGCTGAACTGCGTTCCCTTCACCACGGCGGCGAGATAGGGCGTCTCGACCTCGAAATGCTTGACGTTGCGCTTCTCGACCTCGAGCAGGATCGATCCCGCCCGCTGGATGATGGTGGTCGAAAGCCCGTCCTTCTTCTCGGCCGGCAGGCCGACCACGGAGTTGGGCGAGATCAGGATGGTCTCCTCGCCGCGGACCAGCAGCACCCGGCCATTACGCCCGGTGCGGATGGTATTGCCGGGGTTGAGCGTCGCATCCTGGTTCAGCGACACCTGTTGGGCGCCGTCGGTCGCGACCCAGACCTCGCCGGTCGCCTTGCTGACCGACCAGACGCCGTCCTCGGCGGCAAACGCCCCGCAAGCCGTTCCCAGGCTCAGCGCCACCACGACGGCACATCGCATTCCAATTCTGCCAAGCATTGACGATCCTCAGTCCGCGTTACAGCCGGATCCGAGAAGTATCCGAAACCAATCAAGAGAGGATTAGCGGGAAGCGACCAGGCCGGGCGCCGCCTTAACCAATCATTGACCATAAAAAACTATGAAAAATCATGCGGCTAACGAAGCCTTACCATTCCAGCAGAGAATCTCCGTTAAACTACGGGGACAAATCTGCTGCGCGGGCTGAGAAGCGGCATCTCCTTACCGCACTGGTGGTGATCGCACCGATTTTCGCGGGAATTCCGCAGGCCCTCGCCCAACAGGCGAACCAGCCGGGCTTCGATCCCCGCCAGCCCGAAAAATATTTTGATAACCAAACCGAGCGGGAATCGCTGACCCAGCCTTCGGTTCAGCTTCCAAGCGTCGGACGGCCGAACACCGGCGGGGATACCAAGCCGCAATTCGTGCTGCGCGGCATCAACGTCAGCGGCGCCCACGCCGTCGCCCCGGATCGCATCGCCGCGGTGTATCAGCCCTATCTCGGCAAGAAGGTTTCGCAGGCGGATCTCGCTGCGATCGCCGGCGCAATCAGCGAGCTCTACCGCGCCGACGGATTCCATCTCAGCCGAGCCATCGTGCCGCCGCAGGACATTGCCGATGGCCGCGTCCGAATCCAGGTGATTGAAGGCGCCATCGTGCAGGCTGAGCTGAAAGGCGACGGCGCCGAGCAGTTTGGCGTCAGACCGATGCTCGGGCCGATTCTGGCCGAGCAGCCGTCTCGCCTGCCGACACTCGAACGTCAGCTCTTCCTGATCAACGGCAGGCCGGGCGTCCGGATCACCGATACCGCGCTGGAGGAGATCGGTGGCGCGACCGGCCGCTTCCGCCTCATCATCTTTTTGAAGACCTGGCACGTCTTCTCCTCGTTCGGGCTGGACAATCTCGGATCGTCGTCGGTCGGACCCTGGCAGACCTACGCAACCGGCGCCTTCAACTCCTATCTCACGCCCGGCGACACGCTGGCGGTCAACCTGTCAACCATCGCCAACGACCCACGCCAGCTCGGTTTTGCGCGGCTGTCCTACGACACGCCGGTCGGCGTCGACGGTCTGCGCCTCGGTGGGTCGGTGCTGTACAGCGCGGTCCGGCCAGGCGATGCCCGCCGCCTCGACAGCGACATCACCACGACAGAGGCGTTCGAGCTGCGGGCCAGCATCGTCCCGCTTCAGTCGCAATCGTCCACGCTCACGCTGACTGCGGCGACGACCTTCAGCAACGTGTCCGAGCACGACCTTTACGGTCCCTGGTACAACGACCATATCAGGACCGCGAGTCTGACCGCCGACTACCGGCTGCAGGATCGCTTCGGCGGCACCAACCTTGCGACACTGACCTACCGCCACGGCCTCGACATCTTCGGCGCCTCGCATTTCGACGACGCGCTGTTGTCGCGCGACGGCGCATCCGCGAACTTCGCGGTACTGAACCTCTGGTTCACGCGCTACCAGACGCTCAGCGATGCCTGGTCGCTCAAGTTCTCTGCGGCGAGCCAGACGGCATCGCGGCCGCTGTTCACCTCGCAGCAATTCTATCTCGGCGGCGCGGCCTTCGGCCGTGGCTATGGTGCGGCCGAGATCAGCGGCGACAACGGCCTTGCCGGCTCGCTCGAAGTGCGCTTCGACCAGAAGCTCAATTTCCGCTACTGGACCGGCTATCAGCTCTACGCCTTCGGCGACGCCGGCGCCGTCTGGAACGACGGCTACCGCCTCAGCGACGGTCTCTCGCTGACCTCGGCCGGAGCCGGCGTGCGCTTCTTCCTGCCGGATGATTTCCAGGTCGATCTCGGCGTGGCCGTGCCTCTGAGCTACCGGGCGCCGGACAACCAGCGGCGCAGCCCGCGCTTCCTGTTCACCCTGTCGAGCGCATTCCGGCTCTGCCCCGAACGCGGCAAGTCCGGCTGTCTCTAGTGGCTTGTGGTTCGCGCGGGCTCGACACGCGGCCCTTTTGCGGCCTTGCTCACAGACTTGCCTAAATTTAATCCGGCAACCTGCTCACGGTCACTCGATCCGGGAGTTACCAATGGCCATGTTCAGCGTAACGTGATCTGAGACGAGACGAATGAAGCGGGTGTTTGCAGTCCTGGCGTTTCTTTGCGTCCTCGGCGTCGGACAATATTTCGTCGTCAGCCGGTTCGCGATCCGCCACGAACCTTTGGCCCTCTATGACGCTGCTCGGCAACGGCCGATCTCGGTCGAGCTGGCGGTACGGCGCGATTACGAGACCAAGGCCAATCTCGGCCTCTGGAAACTCCCGCTCGCCATCATCAGCAACGGCAACACCGTCAAGGCCACCGAATATTCCTTCCTCGCCAACGTGCTCGCCGCGCGGGGTTATCTGGTTGCCAGCATTCAACAGGACCTGCCGAGCGATCCGCCCTTGATGACCCATGTCGGTCAGCCATATGTCGGCCGGCGCGAGGTCTATATCCGCTGCGAAGCCAACATTCTTTTCGTGCTGGGCCAGCTGAAGAGGCAGCAGGAGAACGTCGATTACGACCACGTCACCCTCGTCGGCCATTCCAACGGCGGCGACGTCTCCATGTATGTGGCTCACCAGCACCCGGAGCTGGTGTCGAAGGTGATCACGCTCGACAATCTGCGGGTGCCTTTCGTGCTCAGCGACGGGATGAAGATCCTGTCCTTCCGGTCGAAGGACCCGCATTTCGTGACCGATCCCGGCGTGCTGCCGACACCGGAAGAGGCCAAGGCGCGCGGTATCGATATCGTCAATACCGGCGCGCAACACACGGAAATGAGCGATCGTGGGCCCAACGCGGTCAAGGAGAAGATCCAGGAGACGCTCGACCGCTTCCTGCGGGACAGCGCCAGCAGCGCGCTCGCGCCGGCCGATACGAAAAGCCCGATGATCATGAATCCAGGCGACTATTAACCAGAAATGCTTGCGGCAGATCAACGCGGCTCAGAGGCGCCAGGATAAAAGGGCATTCTGGCCTCGGAGAGCTAGCGTGCCGAACTATATCGACAGTCTTGAACCGAAAGGTCTCGATACGAGAAGTCTCGTTACGGACAATCTCGAGTTAGGAAGCATTGGCCTGCCCGCGGCGAGAATGCTGGCATTCGCTCGATATCTCTTCCGTTCGGCCCGCAAGCTGCTGCGCTCGATCATCGCCCGCATTGATCTCTCGCAATTTCCGGGATCGTGCTGCGGATAGCATGGCGGCGGTCGTCAACGATTCATGAAAGTTGCCCGATGCGCCAGCATTTGAGACGAATTTGCCTGTTGCTAGCCGCAACTTCGAGCTTCGGCACGTCGTCCGCTCTCGCAGCCGATGCCGATCACGGTGCCGACCTCGCCAAGCGCTGGTGCGCCAGCTGCCATATCGTCACGAACGGCCAGACCCAGGCGAGCGCCGACGTCCCCTCCTTTGTCTCCGTTGCGCGCAGACCGGACTTCAGTACGGAAAGGCTCGCCTTCTTCCTGCTCGATCCGCACCCCAAGATGCCGAATTTCCCGCTCAGCCGAACCGAGGCCGGCGACATCGCGGCCTACATCGCATCGCTGCGCTAAAGCGAAACATCTTGGATTGAATCGATTGCTGCGGCTCGTCCACTCCTCCCGCTCGCGGAAGAGGGAGCGCATCTCCGTCATGACAGCGACGGGGCTCATCTCATTGCGAGCAGAGCACGACGCCTGCCACAAATGCAAATCCCTGCCGGCGGTCCGACAGGGATCGGCAGAACGGATGACGGACGGCAGACGAGGCCGTTCCGGGGCCCGTCATCGACCTTGGGACGCACGCAGAGAATTAGGATTTTCCCTTGCCCGGCTGCATGAGGCTGCCGGTCATCTGGCGCATGTGATCTCCGGCGCTGGTGAACTGGCTGCGCAGGAAGTCGGACTGGATTCGCATCGCTTCCTGGAGGTCGGTGGCATGAACCAGCTTGCGCGCATGCTCGAAGGCCGACTTCATGTTTTGCTCGGTGAAAACCAGCGCCTGCTTCGACACCTCCGTCCCAGCTCCCGGAACAGAC
The DNA here is from genome assembly GCF_018129985.1 of Bradyrhizobium sp. SZCCT0148. Taxonomy (GTDB): domain Bacteria; phylum Pseudomonadota; class Alphaproteobacteria; order Rhizobiales; family Xanthobacteraceae; genus Bradyrhizobium; species Bradyrhizobium japonicum_H. The sequence continues at coordinate 26,934 of NZ_JAFCKT010000020.1, read as the reverse complement.
GACATCGATTTGGTGGCGGCTTCGAAAAACATGCCGAATGCCTTTTCGGCCTGATCAATTGTCTTCTCGGCCAGGTCGCGCAGTTCGGCCGGAACTTCGATCTTCGGTTCGATCATGGTCGCACTCCCTTCGTTTCCCAATTGAATACCACACTTGCCGGATCGCCATCCAGCGGCCAGGCTCGGGGACACCAGGCTTGGGGAACGTCGCCGGGGGTCCGGCTTCGGCGCGGACAACGAACGGGAAAATGAAAGTAGAGGCGTAAGGCCGGCGCGCGGCCGGCTCAGGACAAGGGATGCTCGGGAAGAGCCTCTTCGGTGGCGAGGTCTTCGACCAGCTTGATGACCTCGAAACGCTGTCGCGGCGCGAGCTTCAGAAACGCGCGGAGCAAGCGCAGGCTTTCGACCGTGCCGCTCGCGGGCGCACCGACCTTGAGGTGCAGTTCAGCCGCGAAATCGAGGTTTTTCATCTCGCACCTATTCACAAGCATCGGCTTCGTGAGTCACTCAAAAACCGAACGCCATCGTGATAACGGGACGCGCCATGACGGGACCCGTGGCGACGAACCCCTGGCCGAGTGCGCCGCGGGTTGGCACGCCGAGTGACATGTCCAAACGCCCAGCTTAACCAGAGGGTTGCAATTATGACAAGTAACAACCCCTCCGGCAAGCGCGACAATGACTGTAGCGATGCTTCGTCTGCATCACACCACGGCAATTCCGGATAACAGGTATATCAACCGCCGTCACCCACCTGCGTCAAGAAGCGGCATCAATCACACACTCGGCTCGGATCGCGTCAATCTGGGCAAACGTTTCTGATTGTTTCCAACATGAACGGACATTGGCGACGAGTTTGGCGCTTCTCCAGCGTCTACACGCCATTGTTGAGTCTCGCCTCAGCGGTTGTACAGCACGAAATGAGACCGATCCGGCAGCCGATTTAAAGCGTCCCGCCCCCGGCGCGGCTGTCGCCCCGGGAATTCATGCGGTCCCGACATGTCTCCGCCCGTGAACCGTTGTTCGTGACGGAACGACCAAGGCCATGTGACACGGCCACGCAGACAAACGGGCGCCATGGCTGAAAACTCTTCGATTCGGGCGCGCCTCAGCACCAAAGGACGACGGCATGCTTTCTCGCTGCGATCTCATCAAGGGCGCCGCGGTCGCGCTTTTTACCCTCTCGATACAAGGCGCATGGGCCCAGGAAACCAAGATGAACCTGTTCAAGATCGTCACCATCAAGGACGAAATCGTCGTCGGATTGTCGGCGGAGGAGCTTCAGGCGCTCGGCGGCAATGATGCGAGCGCGGTTGCGCACGCGCTGGCGCAGAAGGGTGATCTCACGGTCTGGCAATATAACGTGCATCGCGGCCCGAACGGTGAGTTGCAGCAGGCGCCGACCGCCAAGATCGGGCTTTTGGCCAACGCCTCGCTCCGCGTCGAGCCCTATACGACGCCTTACCAGATTGTGCCGCATCCGTGAGCGGCAGACTGGCACGCCCGCGGCCAAGGCCGCAGGCGTGCCGTGTCATCTGCGCCGCCCTGCGTGCCGTGTGCCTGTTTCCGTCGCAAGACCGTAGATCAGCGCCAGCCGGTCCAGGCACTCGCGAAAGCGTCGCGCGAAATAGTCGTTCCAGCGCTGCGTACGGACGGCACGACGCTGTCCGATCTGATCCATGGTCAGGCCCAGCACCAGCACGTCGTGCACCAGCGCCGCGCCATCGGTCCCGAGTTCGCGCTCGATCCGGTTCAGTCGCAGCACCGCCTGGCGCTGGCTCTCGGTGACCGGCTCGCGCGTGCGCGCGCCATCGACATATTCGTGGGTCGGGTCCATCGCCTGGGGGCCACGCTCCGCTCTCTCCCAATCGTTCTGGAAGGCGCGCCCGCCGAGGTATTGCGCCTCATCGATCTGGTGGTGTGCGTGCAGCCGTCCCAGCGGATCGCCACGGATCGACCGGATCGCCACGATCTTCTCGCCAGCATCAAGCGCCAGCGGATTGTCGATCTCGACCTCCGCCACTTCGGCATTGAACGGCACGTCGCGGGACCGCCGGTCGTAGATTTGCGCCAATTTGTAGGACTTATTGCGTCTGACACGAGCCACTTGGATACTCCTTTCGAAATTGACCGTGGAAGGCTGAGAGTTCAGGCCGCGACGACCAGCTTCAGCACGACGGGACCTGGGACACGGGCGGACGTCGCCCCGGAGCGACGCGTCAGGCCCGCATGCGGCGCGCAATAGCTGGAGCCCGGCTGGCGTGGATGGCCGCAGAAGGTGATGTCTTCCCCCTCCTTGGCGCCGCCATAGGGATAGCGGCAGTCGGCCGGCTCGAGTTCGACCAGTTGGATCAAGCGCGGCTGAACGCCGACGCAGCGCAGCTTCAGCGGCGCCGCGGGTTTCATTGCGGACTTCGGCGGCAAGTTCAGGTTCGGTAGCACCGCGCGGCGCGGCGAAACCGGCGCCTCACCCGGCAAATATGGCGCGACCGATGGGCTCGCGATCCATTGCGGAATGACGAGGCCGAGCCGCTTGGCGCGCCCGATCACCGCATTGCGCGTGTAAGCCGTTCCAAACCTTGCGTTAATCTGCCTTGCGACCTCCGCGTAAGACATGCCTTTGAGAAAATAGTCGCGAAGCGCGTCGGAGTGCTCCGACGGCCAATGGCCCGGTTCCATGCTGCTGTCCTGTGATGCGCCCCTGCGATCGCACGACCGCGGGCGAAACAGACATTCCGGTATTCCGAATCCAAAGTCAAGCGACAATTCTGATATTCATAATTGCAATAATTCCGAATTTCGGATTACAAGAGCGGGCGTTGGGTAATCGAGGGAATCACCATGTTGGACGTTGCAATGATCGAGCGGGGCCTGGAGAAGACGGGCAAGAGCAAGGGCGGCCTCGCGGCGGCCATGGGCGTGCGGCCCGGCGCGGTCTCGGAGATCCTGGGCGGCGAACGTCTGGTAAAGGCCTCGGAAATCGTTCCGATCATGGAATATCTCGAGCTCAATCTCGCGCCGATCATGGGCCGTGTCGGCGCCGGCGCCATGATCGAGCCGGATTACGAGCAGGTCCCCCCGGAAGGTCTCGGCGACATCACGCTGCCTTTCCCGATCATGGAAGAGACCGTCGCCTTCGAGATCGTCGGTGATTCGATGCTGCCCAAATACGAGAGCGGCGACGTGATCGTAGTCTACAAGGACCAGCGCCATCCACTGTCCTCCTTCTACGGCGAAGAGGCCGTGGTCCGGCTCAAGACCGGCGAACGCTATTTGAAGACGATCGAGCGGGGAAAAAGCCCCTCCGTCGTCAATCTCACCAGCTTCAATGCCAAGCCGATCGTCGGCGTGAAGCTCGAGTGGGTGGGTGAGATCTGCCTGTCCATGCCAAAGGGCCAGCTCGAGCGGCTGCGCGCCAAATCGGCGCGCCCGCGCAAGAAGGGCAAGTAACGCTTCGCAAGGCCAAAACTTCGCCTTTTTCGAACCGACGCTTGACTTTCTTCTGTTTTTCGTAAATAATCTGCCGCGTCCCGCCACGGGAGCGCGGCAGAGTCGTTTGATGCAGTATTTCGTCGTGATGATCGACTATGGACGGCGGGGCCGCGAGGCGGTCGTCGACCCTGAAATCACGAGGCGCGAGGTCATCTCCCGCATCGCCTCGGGCGAATACCGCAATGTCTCGTTTATCCACGAGATCGCCGGAAGTTCGGTCGAAGACGTCACCGAGGCCATCCTGACCGAGGCCGCCCTGCCCCAGATCCCGCCCGAGGATATCGACCTGCAGGCAATCCACCTCGATCACGCCCGCGATCTGTGCAAACACGAACGGACGTGACGCAAGCCCGGAGTTCCGCTCCGATGGAATCGAAACGGAACTCCGGATTTTTTTGACGCGTTTGCTTTACGCAATCCGGTAGCCACTTCGGTCGAAAAACCTCTGGCGAGCCTGCCTCACCCTCGCACGGACATCACACCAGAAGGACAGTCGATCCCGTCGTCTTGCGTGCGGCGAGATCGGCATGCGCCTTGGCAGCGTCCTTCAACGGATAGGTTTGGTGCACCTCGATCTTGACCGCGCCGGACTTGACGACGTCGAACAGCTCGTTCGCCATCGCGACCAGGTTTTCGCGCTTGGCGGCGTAGGTGAACAGCGTTGGCCGGGTGACGTAGAGCGAGCCCTTCTGCGCAAGCAGGCCGAGATTGAGCGGCTCGACCGCGCCGGAGGATTGGCCGAACAACGCGGCAACGCCGAGCGGAGCGAGGCAATCCAGCGATTTCAGGAAGGTGTCTTTGCCGACGGAATCATAGACCACGGGGACCTTCTTGCCGCCGGTGATCTCGTCCACCCGCTTCGCGAAATCCTCGCGGGTGTAGATGACGACATGGTCGCAGCCGTGCGCCTTGGCAAGTTTGGCCTTCTCGTCGTTACTGACGGTGCCGATCACGGTCGCGCCGAGGTGCTTGGCCCACTGGCTCAGGATCAGGCCGACGCCGCCCGCCGCGGCATGCAGCAGGATGGTATCGCCGGCCTTCACCCGATAGGTCTGCCGGATCAGATATTGCGTGGTGAGACCCTTCAGCATCATCGCCGCAGCGGTCTTGTCGTCGACACCGTCAGGCAGCTTGAGCAGGCGGTCAGCTGGGATCAGCCGTGCCTCGGAATAGGCGCCGAGCGGCGAGGCGCCATAAGCGACACGATCGCCCGGCTTCAGATCGGTGACATCAGGCCCAACTTCCTCGACGATCCCGGCCGCCTCGCTGCCGAGCCCGCTCGGCAGTTGGGCCGGATACAGGCCGGAGCGGTTGTAGATGTCGACGAAGTTGAGCCCGACGGCGGTGTGGCGGATGCGTGCCTCGCCCGGTCCGGGCTTGCCGACGCTGACCTCCTCCCAGACCAGGACTTCCGGACCACCGGTCTTGTGAAAACGAATGGCATGCGTCATGGGCATTGCTCCCTTATCGTTGGTTGAGGATCCGAAAAACCGGATTGGCCGCAGAATAGGCATTTGGTCCGCCCGTCACAGTACAGACACGTAACAAGAATGTCACAGCGCGCGACAAACGTCTTCCGTTCCATCTCCGTTCGAAAGAGTTGATGACGCGCCTGGAGCGAGCGGCAGTAGCTTCTGCGCGGGGTTTGGTTGTCGCCTGCAAAGGAGAACCGAGATGCCAGCTTATGTACAGCATCATCAGGATATCGAGATCGCCCCTGTGAACTGCCCGACATGCATGGGGTTCCTGCCGATGTATGTGCGCGAGGTCGAACCGCATTGGAGCCTCGCCAAGATCGACTTCGTCTATGAATGCGCCGATTGCGGCGCCGAGGTCAGGCAGACGATCCGCAAGCCGGAGCTGCTGCGGCACTGATCCTGCGAACGGCGGGCCGCGGAAATATCAGCGCAGAGACGTATTTGCGTCGAACGGAAAAAGCGCTGCCCGCGCGGGTCTGATGCCTCCCAAACGAGGCTTGTTCTTTGCCGGGAACGCAGGCAGAACAACCTCAAACAAGACCTTTGGGAGCGCCCTTTCGTGGCTGATCAGAAGGCCTCGACCTCGATCGAGGCAGTGCAGAGCGGGCTTGCCGCGCAGGGCTATATCGCGAGCCGGCAGATCGCGACCGCCGTTTATCTCTCGCAGCAGATCGAGAAGCCGATCCTGGTCGAGGGCCCAGCGGGCGTCGGCAAGACCGAGCTTGCCAAGGCGATCGCCGCCTGGCGCGGGATGAAGATGATCCGCCTGCAATGCTACGAAGGCCTCGATGAGGCCAAGGCGCTCTATGAGTGGAAATACGCCAAGCAGCTTCTCTATACGCAGATCCTCAAGGACAAGCTCGGCGAAGTCCTGGGCGGCGCGCAGACGCTGCATGCCGCGCTCGCCCAGCTCCACGATTTCGGCGACGTGTTCTTCTCCAAGGAATTCGTCGAGCCGCGCCCCCTGCTGCAGGCGCTGGAGCAGCCGGGCGGTTGCGTGCTGCTGATCGACGAGATCGACAAGTCGGACGCCGAATTCGAATCGCTGCTGCTGGAGATCCTGTCCGATTTCCAGGTCACGATCCCCGAACTCGGCACCGTCTCCGCAATCACGCCGCCGACGGTAATCCTCACCTCCAACAGCGAGCGCGATCTCGGCGATGCCCTGAAGCGACGCTGCCTGCATCTGCATATCGGCTTCCCCGAGCAGCGGCTCGAAGAGCGCATCGTCGAGAGCCGGGTGCCCGGCATCTCGCAGGCCCTGCGCCGGCAGATGGTCGGCTTTATCCACGAGATCCGCTCGCTGGATCTGAAAAAGCTGCCCTCGGTCAGCGAGACCATCGATTGGGCACGCGTTTTGGTGCTGCTCCAGGCCACGGAGCTCGACACCGAGATAGTCAAGGACACGCTCAACGTGCTTCTGAAATACGAAGCCGACATCGAGGCCGCATCGCCGCAGGTGACGACCTTCATCGCCAAGGCAGCCCGGTCGAACGTCTTCGGTTGACGCCGATGCGCGAGAACCTCCATCGTTTCTTTCGGGCGGCTCGCGGCGCCGGCGTTCACGTTTCGCCGGCCGAAAGCATCGATGCGATGCGCGCGGTCGCGCAGGTCGGCCTTTCCGACCGCGCCGTCCTGCGCGACGCCCTGCTCCTGACGCTTGCGAAATCGCAGGACGAGAAGCTCGCGCTCGGCGACTGCTTTGACCTGTTCTTCAGCCAGCCGGAGCCGCGGCAGGATCAGGCCGAAGCCAACAGCGAGGACGACGCTTCGCAGGATCCGGATCAGTCGCCCTCCTCCGGCGCAGCTAGCGAAGCGGGCGACAGCCAGCCTCCCGAGGGCCTGGGTTCGCTCGCGCAAATGCTGCTGTCGCAGGATCGCAACGCGGTCGCTGCCGCCATTGCCAGCGCCTCCGGTGCGGCCTCCCTGTCGGACATCCGCTATTCCACCCAGCGCGGCATCTTTTCCAGCCGCATCCTCGATGCCATGGGTCTCCAACGCCTGCGCGACGATCTCGATGCGCTGACCGCGACCAACCCGGCACTGGCGGAACGTCTGCGCACCGCGCTCGACGCCTTGCGCGAGGCCGTGCGCGACACCGTCTCGCAGGGGCTTGCGCTCTACGCCCGCGAGGAGGCCGAAAATCTCCGCAACGAGATCCTGCGCAACGCACCGCTCGCGCGCATCGAGCGGCGCCAGGTCGCAGAAATGCGCGCCCTGATCCGCCAGATCGCGCGCCGCCTGCGCGAGCGCTATTCGAAGCCGCGCAAGCGCCAGCGTCGTGGTCATCTCGATGTCCGTCGCACGCTCCGGCGCAATGCCGCCTGGGGCGGCATTCCGTTCCTCACCGCATGGAAGCGCAAGCATCGCGACCGCCCGAAGATCGTGGCGCTCTGCGACGTCTCCGGCTCGGTCGCACAAGTCTCCGATTTCTTTCTGCTGCTGATCCACTCGCTGCACGAGGTGGTCGACGACGTCCGCTCCTTCGCCTTTTCCTCGCACATGATCGAGGTGAGCGATATTTTGGAAAAGAAATCGCCCGAAGAGGCGATGGCCGAGATCATGTCCAAGGTCGGCTTCGGTTCGTCCGACTACGGCTCTTCGCTGGTCGACTTCGAGAAAGACTTCATGAGCGCGCTGACGCCGCGGACCACGGTGATCGTGCTTGGCGACGCCCGCAGCAACAACCTCGACCCGCGCGCCGACATCCTGCGCCGTATCTCCGAACGCTCGAAGCGACTGGTCTGGCTCAATCCCGAAGGACGGCTTGCCTGGGGCTTTGGTGATTCCGAGATGCCGCGCTACGCGACCTTCTGTACGGTCGTGCGCCAATGCGCCACCGCGCAACAGCTCGAGCGCGCGGTGTCCGACATCGTGGCGACCTATCAATAGGCCTGCTCAGCGCGGGCAGCGTCAGTTCCGCGCAAGCTCCACTTGGCCAACATTGCACTCCCGAAAATGATAGGCAATTTCGTCGAGCGCGCGCTGCTCCCATTCCTCGGCTTGCGCGAGCCAGAAAATCCGGCGATTGAAATCGCGCGCCGCACGCTCACGGCATAGCGATTCCTGACTGCGAATTTCGACCAGCCTGTTCATGCACTCCACTCCTGCAGCGTGAAGTCATTCCTCGGGAAACACAGTAACAGAGTCCTCAACCTTTCACCTCATGATTCCTGTGCATATTGCGACGCAGAATGGGACAGCAGCGCTGCCCGTGCATCGCAACAACTTGCTGCGCAACATCAAGCCGACATCATCAATATGTGATCGAAACGCGGGACGATATTTGCAATCCAGCGATCTTTACTCTTGTGTCGCAATGAAGTGCGGTAATTCGTGAAGAGACGTTCTAAACAGCACACCGAATTCCCGACTCATTGTCGTCGCATGGTCTTCACGCAGCCCCGCTAACAGATGCGCTCGAATGGCACGATCGCTTGAGGCAACATGAGCAACGACATCGACTTCGATCTCTCGCCGGACCAATGGGAAGCTCTGCGCTCGCTTCGCCATCCGGTGTCGGGCGGTCGCCTCTCGAGGACCTATCTCATCGAGGGTCTCGTCAAGTTCGGCCTCGTTGTTGTCAATGACGGCGTACCCGTGATGACGCCCACGGGGCGCAAGGCGCTCGTGCGCGGATCGTGCCGACTGCTGGATCTAGCGGCCTAGACGGGTACGGCCTGATCGCCTGCACGATCCCGCGCGGGCGTATCCGCGGACGTCAGTCGTTCCATTTGAGGAGCGGCGTTCCATACGCCCTCTTCCAGACCGACAGGAAGCGGGGAAACCAGGAATGAGCCACGGCGCCCTTGTAAGCCCAGGTGCGGTACTTCAGCCCCTGCTCCGAGATCAGCTCCTGATATCCGCCGTGGAGTTCGGTCGCGGTGCGAATGTCCTTCAATATTCCTTGCGCACAGGCCCGGTAGTTGGCGCGGCTGGAGGCATCGTCGTAGTCGAGCATACGGTCCGCAAACTCGACATTGAACGTCGGCCAGGATGAACGTCCCTGATAGGCGGGAGCCGCAATCTTGTGGATCAATTTGTTCCTGGGATTATCCACGGACACCAGAAAGTGGAACGTGGAGGGTATGCGGAAGCGCGGCTCGGCGATGATCAGATCCGCCGTGGCCGCGAACAACGCCCGCTCGCTGGCATCGTTCATATCCCAGAAACCGCGATGCACGCCGACGAAATCCAGCGCGACCGCGGACACCGGCGGCCGCTTCGGACCATCCAGGGAATGCCTGATGTAGCCGTCTTTGCCGAACAGACGGAGCAGGTCCTCCTTGTACTGCGCGAGATCGCGTCCGAGCCGCCGCTTCAGCTCGTTCTCGTCGAGGATTCCGAGTTGCACGCTCCACAGGAAGGTCGTGTAGACGCAGGCATTGGTGACAAAGCGCCTGCGTTCCGCACGGGTATCGGTTGCGGCCGAGCGAGGGCCGCGGGCATCACACAACAGATACCTGGTGCCGCCATCGTCGAACGGCTCGAGCTCGCTTGCGAGCTGCAGGATCGCACGCTTCAAGTCATCGCCATATTCCGCCTGCAGCAGCCGGCCGGCATGCGCGCATTGGGCCATCGCCAGATAGGACGGCGCCCTCTGGTCGGCCGAGATCATCTGCTGCAGGCCGGCGAGAATACCGAGCAGCGTGTCCGAAGGACGCGAGAAATAATCCACGCCGAGATACCGGCCGCGCCCCGCCGGAACGATGGTCGTCGTGACGACATCGGCACGAACCGCCTCCAGCAACAAACGGACACTCTTGTCGAGCAGCCGAGCCCGCCGCACCGCGTCCTGCGCATCCATGATGGTCTCGGGGTCGAGGACGTCAGGATAGAACCAGGCGAAGTCGCGGGGGTAGTAGGCCGACGCATGCGGCGCGCCCGTGACGAGGAAGGCCTCGTTCACCGAAAAGGCGCTGTCCATCGAGTGCCGGTAAAGGTCCTCAATCGCCGACAACGAATCGCGCGATTGTCTCAGGAACCGATCACCGAGAAAATTGACCGCCTGGAGGGCGTTGGCCAGGAAGGTCGCGGCCACGCCTTGGTAAAATCGGTTTCCGCGATCTGAGGGCAACGAGATATCGCTATTCATATGTAGCCAGGTCACTCCGATGGTGCGGCCACCATCCGAAGCATGGCTGATTCGTATTTCCTCCAGATGACGTATCGGCTCCCGGGAGTGGGGCTTATCCGACCCAGCCGGGTCTAGCCTTCCCGTGGCCTGAAATTCTCGATCACCCGCAGCAGCACCCGCGCACCGGCGTCGGCATCTGCGAGCTCCACATGCTCGTCCGGGTGGTGGCTGATGCCGCCGCGGCAGCGGACGAAGATCATGCCGACATCGGCGATGTCGATCATGGCCATGCCGTCGTGCCCTGCCCCGCTCGGAAGCTCGAACACGGAAAAGCCCTCCGCGCCGATCGCCTGCGCGATCTGTTCCTTGAGCCACGGCGCGCACGGAGCGGTGCGGTTCTCGTGGGTGACGTCGAGCTGGAGGGCGAGGTGGCGGCGCGTGGCGATGGCCTCGATCTGGCGGACGATATCGGCGACCGCGCGTTTGCGGTGCATGTCGGTGGGCGCCCGCATGTCAATGGTGAAGGACACCTCGCCCGGGATGACATTGGTCGCGCCGGGCCTCGCCTGGATGTAGCCGACAGTGCCGACGAGCCCACTTTCGTCGGTGCGACAAAACTGCTCGATCGCGCCGATGCATTCGGCCGCGCCCGCAAGCGCATCACGCCGAAGCGCCATCGGCACGGTCCCGGCATGCCCGGCCATGCCGGTCAGCCGCGCGGCAAGCCGCGTGGCGCCGGCAATCGCAGTGACGACCCCGACAGGCAGGTCCTGCGCTTCCAGCACCGGCCCCTGCTCGATGTGCAATTCGAGATAGGCAAGCAGCTCGCACCGTGTCCGCGCGGCCGCTCCGACATGATCGGCGTCGAGGCCGAACTGCACGAGCGCATCGCGCATCGACACTCCGTCGCGGTCGCGCACATTCAAGACACTCTCATCGAAGGTGCCGGCCACCGCACGGCTGCCGAGCAAGGTCGAAGCGAAGCGCACGCCCTCCTCGTCGGCGAAGCCGACGATCTCGATCGCGAACGGCAGGCGCTTGCCACGGCGATTGAGATCGGCAACGCAGGCAATGGCCGTGATCACGCCCAACGGCCCGTCCCATTTGCCGGCGTCGCGTACGGTGTCGTAGTGCGAGCCGAGCATCAGGCAAGGCGCACCCGGCCGCTCGCCTTCGTAGCGGCCGCAGACATTGCCAATCGCGTCAAGGCGGGCGCTCATGCCGGCGTCGCGCATCCAGCTCAGGAGGAGGTCCGCCGCCTCGCGCAATTGCCTGGTGAGATAGATGCGGGTGAGGTTGTCGCCACTTTCCGAGAACGCAGCCAGATCGTTGATCCGACGCACGATCTCTTTGCCGAGCGATGCATTTTGAACGGCGTTGACGGCACCCATCTCGACGAGTTCTCTCTTCCCTGGGGCCGCGGCAGAGGCCATCCTGGCGACACCGGCGCCCATACCGATCGACGCGTGACTAGCATGAATGCGCCTACGTGGCAGGCCATGCCGTGCCAGTCGTGCACAGGGGCGCGCCAGCACCAACTAGCCCGTTCTTATCAGGCCCCAAGGGGCCGCAAAATCAATATTTTAGTCAGTTATCCGGAACATGCGGTCAATCATCACGGCCGGCTGGTAGCGATGTTCCGCGGCGAATTCGTGTATGAAAGGCGAACAAGCGAAGCCGATCTCGCCATGTGCGTCTGGCGCATGGCGGGGCAATGATCGCGGAGGGTCGATGGACGGCGCAACGAAGCGTGACGAGCAGTTTCTGCGTTTGTCCTTCGCGGTTGCGCAGCGCTCCCTCACCCATGGCAACCACCCGTTCGGCTGCATTGTCGTCGATGCCGACGGTAAGGTGCTTATCGAGGCCGAGAACGGCTACATGCCGGATCATGACGGCACCGCGCATGCCGAACGTCTGGCGGCCACCCAGGCCTGCCGCACACTCGACCGCGGGGTGCTGGCGACAGCGACGCTCTATTCCTCGGCCGAGCCCTGCGCGATGTGCGCCGGCGCGATCTACTGGGCCGGCATCGGCCGCGTCGTCTATGGCCTCAGTGAGCATCGCCTGCGCGGCGTCACCGGCAACCATCCGGAGAATCCAACCCTCGACTTGCCGTGCCGCGAGGTCTTCGCCAGCGGCCAGCGACCGACCGAAGTCATTGGTCCGATGCTCGAGGAGGAAGCCGCAGCGCTGCACGATGGTGTGTGGACGACGTAAGCGTTACCACAAGCCCGGATCTGTGGGGCGGGCGAAGGCGACCTTGCGCCGTCCCCACCATCGGGCTGATCCGGAGGCAGAAGTGGTGGGCACGCTTCGCTTGGGCCACTCTACAGACTGCCCAGCGCCTGGCGATCAGAACTTCACGGTGATGCCGGAGTAGAGCGAGGATTCGGTGCACGACCCCGTGCTCACCCTCGCGCCGCCGACCAAGGTGGTGCAGCCAACCGCGTTGTTGTGATCGAGGCCGAACTTGTTCTGCCAGTAGCGATAGGCGACCCAGACGTCGACGAAGTGCGAGTACTTCTCGCCCCAAATCGCCTTCGAGGCATCCATCGTCAAGCGGATCGGCTCGGAATTTAGCTCGACCTTGGTGGGATAAACGCCGTTAGCCACGCTGGCCGGAAGCGGTTCGGTGTCGGTGCCCTTCTTGCCATACCAGCCGGCGCGGCCGCTGATCGAGAAGTACTGCATGTTTGCCGGCAGGAAGCCGAGATCCATGTAGTAGTTGACCTCGACGGCCCAGGTCGGCTTGAACGAGGTGTTGCCATCCGCAAGGCAGGTCACGCCGGGAACGCCGGGACCGAACAGTCCGCACTGGCTGAATGAGTTGTGATTGGCGAACTCCCAGTACACCAGCGGCGCGACGTTGATGTAACCCTTGTAGGGCAGATCGAACGCAAATTGCAGACCGCCGACGACGTCGCGCTTGGCGGCGCCGAAATACCTGTTCTCGGTATTGGCGTCCATGCCGACCTCGAACGAGATGTTATGGAGCGGCCCCGCGGTAAAGGCCTTGGTCTCGAACAGCTCATTCCAGCCGAATGTCGAGCGGAACAGCCCGTAGATCTCCGTCGCACCGGCGCAGGTTGCCGGCGCGCCAAAGATCGTGCCCGCGTTGGTGCAGGGCCCGGCCGGGTCGTTGTGATCGGACTTGAACATCGAGATGGTGAAGAAATTCGTGCCGTATGCCCAGGCGTCGAAATGCGTGAACGAGTAGACCTGCTTGGTGGTCTTGCTGTCGATCGACCCATCCGGCCGGGTCGACCACGCACCAGGCTGCGAGGCGTCGAAGATGTACGAGAAGGTGACGCGGTTATCGATCACCAGGAAGAACGGAAGGTCCGCCGCCTTCTTGGCGGCCTTGACCGGCAGATCCGCGGCCTGAGCCAAGCCACCGGTGGCGAGCGTCGCAAGCGACAGCGCCGCTGCTGCAACCGACTTGAAACGAAACGACATCCTGAATACCCCCAAGTTGGACCCGTCAATGAACGCCCCTTGGGTGCGACACTTGCGCCGATCTCTCGGAGGGAGAAGCCTCAACTTTTTTCAAGGCATGCTGCTTGTTTTGGCACGAAGCGGCGCTTCTCAGTGATATCTCGTCGTCAAGTTCGCAGCGGTTACGCCGCCGGCATGGCCGGCTGTTGCCAGACATTGCCGTTTGATTTCGCTGTTCTTTCATGTCCGGCGGATGTTTGGGGTACGGACCAATCAGGAGCCAATGTCGCGTCGATACGCGTTGCACAATCGCGATGGCGCAACTTTGCTCACTGCGACGTCAGGTCTGCACAGCATGGTCCGATTTGGCTTAGACCGTCACAAATCTGCAACAGGCGCCGCGAGAGCCGCGCCCGCGAGGGCGTCTGAGCAGGATCTTGTGTCCCAGCCAACGCGGGCACAGTGCCTGCCGAAGCGTTGAGCAAGGGATGACGCATTTTCGCACCTTACGCCGCGGGTCAAACTGGCCCACTATCGGGTCATTTCACCATGCAAGCGCATCAGCGAATGTTGGATTCGACACCTGACGGCCTGACTTCCAGCGAGCCCCCGCTGCTGCGGACGATCGGACTCTCCAAACGCTATGGCGATTTCCTCGCCAACGATGCCATCGACATCGATATCCGGCCGGGCGAGATCCACGCGCTGCTTGGCGAGAATGGTGCCGGCAAGTCGACGCTGGTCAAGGCGATCTATGGGCTGATCCAGCCCAGCGCCGGCGAGATTCGCTGGCAGGGCCAGCCGGTCGTGCTGTCCGGTCCTTCCGAAGCACGCAGTCTTGGCATTGGCATGGTGTTCCAGCACTTCTCGCTGTTCGATAATCTCACCGTCGCCGAGAACGTCGCGCTCGGCCTCGACGGAAAAGAATCATTCAAGGACATGTCGGCGCGGCTGGAGCAGGTGTCGAAGACCTATGGCCTGCCGCTCGATCCCAGACGCGAGGTCTGGCAATTGTCGGTCGGCGAGCGCCAGCGCATCGAGATCGTCCGCGCGCTGATGCAGGATCCGAAATTTCTGATCCTGGACGAGCCCACTGCCGTCCTGACGCCGCAGGAGGCCGATCAGCTTTTCATCGTGCTGGAGCGACTCAAGGCCGAAGGTCGCGCTGTCCTCTACATCAGCCATAAGCTCGAGGAGGTGAAACGGCTCTGCGACACCGCCACGATCCTGCGCGGCGGCAGGAAGGTCGAGACCTGCAATCCCCGGCGCGAGACCGCCGCTTCGCTCGCACGCATGATGGTCGGCGGCGACATCAAGGAAGTGAAGGCGGCATCCGGCCGGAAGACCACCGTGCCACGGCTCGTCGTCAACGATCTCTCGCTTGCGCCAGCCGAGGCGCATGGCGTGCGGCTCGAGCACATCTCGTTCGAGCTGAAGGGCGGCGAGATCCTGGGCATCGCCGGCGTCGCCGGCAATGGGCAGGACGAATTGTTCGCCGCGCTGTCCGGCGAGCGTCTCTCGAAGGATCCAGGCACGATCGTGATCGAAGGCATCGCCGCCGGCCATCTCTCGATCACGCGGCGGCGCAAGCTGGGAGCAGCCTTTGTTCCCGAAGAGCGGCTCGGCCATGGTACCGCGCCTCGCATGAAGCTTTCGGAGAACGCGTTGCTGACCGGGCATGCCGCCAGTGGCATGGTCCATCACGGCTTCATCGACACCGCGGCGACGCTGAAGACGGTCGACCGTGCGACCGAAACCTTCGACGTCCGCAAGGCCAAGCGAGATCCCGAGGCTGCCAGCCTCTCGGGCGGCAATCTGCAAAAATTCATCGTGGGACGCGAAATCCTGCGCAACCCTGCGGTGCTGGTGGTGAGCCAGCCGACCTGGGGCGTCGATGCCGGCGCCGCCGCCGTGATTCGCCAGGCGCTGCTCGATCTCGCAACCGCAGGCGCCGCCGTGCTCGTGACCAGCCAGGATCTCGACGAGCTCACCGAGATCGCCGACCGCATCGCCGTGATGTTTCACGGCAAGCTGTCGGCACCGCTCGCCACCCGCGAGGCCAGCCGCGAAAAGCTCGGCCTGCTCATGGGCGGCAGCAGCCTCGAGCCGAAGGAGGCCTCGCATGCAGTTGGTGCTTGAGAAGCGCGCCGAACGCTCTGGCGCGATCGCGCTGGTCTCGCCGCTGATCGCAATCGGCCTCACCATCGTGACCATGGTCATCCTGTTCGCGATCCTCGGCAAGAATCCGCTGCTCGCCCTGCATGCCTATTTCATCGCTCCCCTGACCGACGGCTATTCTCTTCAGGAGATCGCGGTCAAGGCGACGCCACTGGTGATGATCGCGATCGGGCTGTCGCTCTGCTATCTCGCCAATGCCTGGAACATCGGCGCCGAGGGCCAATTCCTGATCGGCGCGGTTGCCGGAAGCTGGATCGCGGTGAAGACGCAAGGCACCGACGCCGGCGCCTGGGTGCTGCCGGCCATGCTCGTCCTCGCCGCCGCGGCAGGCGCGCTCTATGCGCTGATGCCCGCGATCTGCAAGGTGAAGTTCGGCGCCAGCGAGATCTTGACCAGCCTGATGCTGGTCTATGTTGCCGACCTCTTCCTCGACTATCTCGTGCGCGGACCCTGGCGCGATCCCCAAGGCTTCAACTTCCCGACCACGGCGGAGTTCGATCCCGTCGCGACCGTCCCGTTGCTGATCGAGGGCGGCCGGCTTCATCTCGGCTCGATCATTGCGCTTCTTGTCGTCGCCGCAGCCGCAATCCTGCTCGGGCGCACTATCAAGGGGTTCGAGATCCGCGTGGTCGGCGCAGCGCCCCGCGCGGCACGGTTCGGCGGCTTCAATGCCAACCAGCTGACCATCCTGACCTTCGCGGTGTCAGGCGCGCTCGCAGGGCTTGCCGGCATCATCGAGGTCGCGGGTCCGGTCGGGCATCTCCAGCCCGGCATTTCTCCAGGCTACGGTTTCACTGCGATCATCGTCGCCTTCCTCGGCCGGTTGAACCCGCTTGGAATATTAATTGCAGGACTTTTCCTTGCACTGACCTTTATCGGCGGCGAGCAGGCGCAGATCGCGATGAAGATCCCATTGGATGTCACCAAGGTCTTTCAGGGCATTCTGCTGTTCTATGTGCTCGCCTGTGATTCCCTGATCCTCTACCGCTTCAAACTGAGTTTCCCGAATCGTCAGGTGGCCCGTGGAACTCATTGAAGCCATCATCCTCGCCGTGCTGGCCGCATCGACGCCGCTGCTGATCGCCGCGACCGGCGAGCTCGTGACCGAGCGCTCCGGCGTGCTCAATCTCGGCGTCGAGGGCATGATGATCGTCGGCGCGGCCTGCGGCTTCGCCGGCGCCTGGCTCACCGGATCGGTGTTCGTCGGCACGCTGTGCGGCATCGTCGCGGGCACGATGATGTCGCTGATCTTCGCACTGATGGCGCTCGGGCTCGCCGTCAACCAGGTCGCGACGGGTCTCGCGCTGACCATCCTCGGCGTCGGACTGTCCGGACTGATCGGCGCGGGCTTCGTCGGCGAGCGCATCACGCCGGCAGTCCATCTCGCCATTCCCGGCCTTACCGACATCCCGCTGGTCGGGCGCGTGCTGTTCGGAGAGGATGGCTTCGTCTACGTCTCCATTGCCCTCGTCATTGGCGTCTGGTGGTTCCTGTATCGCACGCGGGCGGGATTGATCCTGCGCGCCTGCGGCGACAATCACGTCTCCGCGCACGCGCTCGGCTATCCCGTGCTGCGCATCCGCACCTTCGCCGTGATGTTCGGCGGTGCCTGCGCGGGCCTTGCCGGCGCTTATCTGCCGCTCGCCTACACGCCGTTCTTCATTCCCGGCATGACCGCGGGGCGCGGCTGGATCGCACTGGCGCTGGTGGTGTTCTCGTCGTGGCGGCCGGGCCGACTCGTGATCGGCGCCTATCTCTTCGGGGCCGTGACCATCCTGCAGTTGCACGCGCAAGGCTGGGGCATCGGCATTCCCTCGCAATTTATGTCGGCGCTGCCTTATCTCGCGACGGTCATCGTGCTGGTCCTGCTCTCCCGCGCGCGCAGCGGCGGCTCGACCGCACCGGCCGCGCTCGGCACCGTGTTCGTGCCGGACCGCTGAGTTGCATCTCCGCAACGGCGCGATGGGGCGCGCAGATTGCGTATCGTGGCTTTCCCCTGATGTTTGGAGATCGATGATGAGGAAATCAATTCTTGCGCTGGCCACCGGACTTCTGCTTGCCGGCAGCGTCAGTGCAGCCTCCGCCGCCGACAAGCTCAAGGTCGGCTTCATCTATCTGGGTCCGATCGGAGATTTGGGCTGGACCTATCAGCACGATCTCGCGCGGCAGGCGCTGGTGAAGGAACTGGGCGACCAGATCGAGACCACCTATCTGGAGAACGTGCCCGAAGGCCCCGACGCCGAGCGCTCCATCGAGCAACTCGTCCGCGCCGGCAACAAGCTGATCTTCACGACGTCGTTCGGCTACATGGATCCGACGCTGAAGGTCGCGAAAAAATATCCGAACGTCCATTTCGAGCACGCCACCGGCTACAAGCGCGCCCCGAACATGTCGACCTATTCGGCGAAATGGTTTCAGGGCCGCTACATCCAGGGGCTCATCGCCGCCAAGATGTCGAAGTCCGGCGTGCTCGGCTATATCGGCTCGTTTCCGATTCCGGAGGTCGTCTCCGGCATCAACGCGACGATGCTGGCGGCGCAGACCATCAAGCCTGACATCAAGGTCAAGATCATCTGGGCCAACACCTGGTTCGACCCCGGCAAGGAGGCCGATGCCGCCAAGGCGCTGATCGACCAGGGTGCCGACGTCATCATGCAGCACACGGATTCGCCAGCCGCGATGCAGATCGCCAGCGAACGCGGCAAGCTCGCCTTCGGCCAGGATTCCGAGATGATCAAGTTCGGGCCCAAGACCCAGCTGACCTCGATCCTCGACACCTGGGGCCCCTATTACATCGAGCGGGTCAAGGCCGAGCTCGCCGGCACCTGGAAGTCCCAGGACAGCTGGGGCGGCCTCGACAGTCACATGTTCGCGATGGCGCCCTATACCAACATGCCTGACGATGTGAAAAAAATGGCTGAGGATGCCCAGGCCGCGATCATCGCGGGCAAGCTACATCCGTTCAAGTGCCCGATTGTTGGGCAGGACGGCAAGCCGGTCGAGTGCAAAGGCGGCGATCACCTCGACGACAGCCAGATTCTCGGTATGAATTTCTACGTGAAGGGCATCGACGACAAGCTTCCGGGCAAGTAGCACGCTTCTTGCTTTACCCAAATCACCTGCTCCTCCCGGAGGAGGTTCGGAGGGGGTGGCCAGAAGCACCCGGCACTTGTGGTCGCCCCCTCTTTCATCCCACCCGCATGGCCTGCGCCGCTGAACTGTGGCGGCGGATGAGGGCTGCCACGTCGAGGCCCGGGATGGCGCCATCGATCACGGCCCATCTTCCCGCCACCATCACCCGGTCGGCCCGATGCGCTCCGCACAGCACCAGCGCGGCCAAGGGATCCCCATGGCCGGAGAAGCGCAGCTCGTCGAGCCTGAATAGCGCAAGGTCCGCAGCCTTGCCGACTGCGATCTCGCCGAGTTCCGGACGGCCGACGCAACCCGCCGAGCCCCTGGTGGCCCAGCGCAGCGCATCCTTGTGGCTGACTCTCGCTACGCCATAGCGCGCCCGTTGCAGCAGGAAGGCGGCACGGACCTCCTGCATCAGGTTCGAACCGTCGTTCGAGGCCGAGCCATCGACACCAAGCCCGATGCCGACACCGGCCTCCTCCAACTCGCAGACCGGGCAGCAGCCGGACGCCAGCAGCTGATTGCTGCACGCGCAATGGCTGATGGTCGTCTTCGCCTTGCCGAGCCGCTTCATTTCGTCGGCGTTGAAGAATATGCCGTGGGCGAGCCAGGTTCGCGCGTTGAGCCAGCCGCACTGTTCGAGATAGTCGAGCGGTCGGCAGCCATACATCTGCTGGCAGAAATTGTTCTCGTCCTCGGTCTCGGCGAGATGGGTGTGCAGTCGCACGTCGAGCTTGGCGGCGAGATCGGCGGTGGCGCGCATCAGCGACGTCGTTACCGAGAAGGGCGAGCACGGCGCCAGCGCGATCTGCACCATCGCATCCAAACCGCGCTGGTGATGCTTAGCGACCACGCGCGCGCTGTCGGCAAGGATCGTGTCCTCGTCCTGCACCACGCTGTCAGGTGGCAAGCCGCCGTCGCGTTGCGACAGGTTCATCGAGCCGCGCGTGAGCAAGACTCGTACACCGAGCCGCTTCGCCACGGCGACCTCGATATCGACGGCGTCTTCGAGGCCCGCGGGGAAGACGTAGTGATGATCCGTCGTGGTGGTGCAGCCCGAGAGCAGCAATTCGGACATCGCCACGGTGACGCCGAGCTCGAGCGCCTCGGGCGTCAGCCTTGCCCACACCGGATAAAGCGCCTGGAGCCAAGGGAACAGCTCGCGGTCCATCGCCGCCGGCAGCGCGCGCGTCAGCGTCTGGTAAAAATGATGATGGGTGTTGATCAGGCCCGGCAGCACGACGTGTTCGCTGGCATCGAACACCACGACGCCGGCGGTCGCAGGCGTGGCGCCGGCCGGCACCAGCTCGACGATCCGGCCGTCCTTCACCACGATCCCGCGCGCGGCGCCATCGGCGAGGATGGCCAGGGGATCCCTGATCCAGATCGGCGTTGCATCGCTCATGATCCCGCTTCTCCTCACACCCGCTGACGGCCGAACACCGGCCCGGTCACCTTCGCGCGACCACTTGTTTGTTGCGACTTGGCTCCGGTCTTGCAAGACTCATCGGCACGATTCACCGGCGGAAGCTTTGGCGCGGCCATGGATTTGAATACCATCACGACCGTGGCCCATCCGCAAACACGGGCGCAATTACCGGCCTGGGCGGCAGGCGATGCCTGGCTCGCGGGCGGCACTTGGCTGTTCTCGGAACCACAGGCGCACCTTGCACGGCTGATCGATCTCACCGATTTCAAATGGCCGGCGCTGACGATCAGCCAAAGCCAACTCTCCATCGCCGCCACTTGCACGATCGCGCAACTCGACGGACTTGCCTGCCCGTCCGATTGGCTTGCCGCGCCGCTGATCAACCAATGCTGCCGCGCCTTTCTTGCATCGTTCAAGATCTGGAAGACCGCGACTATCGGCGGCAATCTCTGCATGTCGCTGCCGGCGGGACCGATGATCTCGCTGACCGCGGCGCTCGACGGCGTCTGCACCATCTGGAGGGCGGGCGGCGGCGAACAGAGGATTCCCGTCGTCGACTTCGTCACCGGCAACCAGCGCAACCGCCTGACGCCGGGCGACCTGCTCCGGCAGATCGATATTCCGATTGCCGCGCTGAAACGCCGCACGGCGTTTCGCCAGATCTCGCTGGCGCCGGTCGGCCGCTCGGCGGCCCTTCTGATCGGCAGCCTCGATGCCGATGGCACGCTGACGCTGACGGTCACGGCGTCCACGGTGCGCCCGATCCAATTGTCGTTTGCCAAGCCGCCCGATGCGGGCGCACTTCGCGATGCGATCGTCCAGCAGATCACGGACGATCTGTACCACTCCGACATCCACGGCCAACCGCTCTGGCGCAAGCACATGACGTTGCGGCTCGCCGAGGAGATTCGCCGCGAACTCCTGGGGGCAATGCCGTCATGAGTTTCGAGGTCAACGGCCAGCCGTTTGCGCGGGGCCCGCGTGCCGGCCAGTGCCTGCGCACGTTCCTGCGCGAGCTCGGCCATTTCGGCGTGAAAAAGGGCTGTGACGCCGGCGACTGCGGCGCCTGCACCGTGCTGCTCGACGGCGAGCCGGTGCACAGCTGCCTGATCCCGGCCTTCCGGGCCGAGGGACACGCCATCACCACGATCGAAGGTCTGGGAGGAGACCACGGCACGCATCCGATGCAGCAGGCCTTCCTCGACGCGCAGGGCTTTCAATGCGGCTTCTGCACGGCAGGTATGATCCTGACCTGCGCCTCGCTGAACCAGGCCCAGCGCACCGATCTCGGGACGGCGTTGAAGGGCAACATCTGCCGCTGCACCGGCTATCGCGCGATCGAGGATGCGTTGCTGGGCAAGACCAATGTCGAGGCCAGCGTCGAGGCCGGCGCCGCCTTCGGCCGCAGCCTGCCGGCCCCCGCAGGCCCCGATATCGTGCGCGGCACTGCGCGCTATACCTTCGACACCGCCATGGATGGCCTGCTTCACGTCAAGCTGGTGCGTTCGCCTCATGCGCACGCCAGAATCGTCGCGATCGACAAGTCGGACGCCCTGCGCGTACCCGGCGTGCACGCGGTGCTGACGCATGAAGATGCACCTTCGATGCTGATCTCGACCGCGCGGCACGAGATGGACTGGATGGACCCCGAGGACACCCGCGTTCTCGACGAGGTCGTCCGCTTCATCGGCCAGCGGGTTGCCGCGATCGTCGCCGAGAGCGAAGCCGCCGCCGAGGAGGCATGCCGGCGGATCAAGGTGGGTTACGAGATCCTGCCCGCGCTGATCGATCCGGAGCAGGCGATGGCGCCGGGTGCGCCCATCTTACATCCCGACCGCACCTCCGCGAACCGCATCGCCGATGCCCAGCGCAACCTCGCCGCGGAAACGCATGGCGAGTACGGCGATGTCGCAACCGCGCTCGCGACGTCTGCCGTCACCTACGAGGGCACCTTCCACAGTCATCGCGTGCAGCACGCGGCGCTGGAGACCCATGGCGGCCTCGCCTGGCTCGATGACGCGGGCGTGCTCAATGTCCGCACCTCGACCCAGGTGCCATTCCTGACCCGGCGCGCGTTGGCAGACATCTTCGAGCTTCCTCCCGACAAGGTCCGCGTGTTCTGCGAGCGTGTCGGCGGTGGGTTTGGCGGCAAGCAGGAGATGTTCGTCGAGGACATCCTCGCGCTCGCTGCGCTCAAGACGGGACGTCCGGTGAAGCTGGAGCTCACCCGTGAGGAGCAATTCATCGCGACCTCGACGCGGCACCCGATGCGGGTCCACATCAAGGCCGGAGCGGATGCCGACGGCAAGCTCACCGCGCTCCAGCTCGACGTGCTCTCCAACACCGGCGCCTACGGCAATCACGCCGGCCCGGTGATGTTCCATTCGCTGTCCGAGTCCATCGCCGTCTACAATTGCCCGAACAAGCGGGTCGACGGTTACGCCGTCTACACCAACACGGTGCCGGCGGGCGCGTTTCGCGGCTATGGCCTGCCGCAGACGCTGATCGCGATCGAGGCCGCGATCGACGAGCTGGCCAAGCAACTCGGCATCACCCCCTTCGAGATGCGCCGGCGCAACATCGTCAGGGACGGCGATCCCATGCTGTCGCCGCCGCCGTCCGAATTTCACGACGTGCTCTACGGCTCCTACGGGCTCGACCAATGCCTCGACCTCGTCGAGCGCGCGATGCAGGCTGACGGCCCGCAGCCGGACCTGTCGCAGGATTGGCTGATCGGTGACGGTGTCGCGCTGACCATGATCGACACCGTGCCGCCGGCAGGCCATTTCGCCGACGCGACGATCGCGCTCAACGACGACGGCGGTTTCGATCTCACCGTCGGCACAGCCGAATTCGGCAACGGCACCAGCACGGTGCACCGGCAGATCGCCGCGACCACGCTGGCGACCACGGTCGACAGGATCCGCCTGCGCCAGTCCGACACCGCCCATGGCGGCCACGACACCGGCGCCTATGGCAGCGCGGGCACGTTCGTCGCTGGCAAGGCAACGCATGCGGCATCCGTGCAACTCGCGGCCGAGCTGAAGGCGGCCGCCGCCGGCACGTGGCTGTGCGACGTCGGGAGTTGCGTGCTGGAGGATAACGCGGTCGTCAGCGGCGTCCGGCGCATGCCGTTTGCGGAGCTGGTACAACTCTCTCGCGCGCGCGGGCAGCCATTCTCAGGCATCGGCAACTCCGCGGGCACGCCGCGTTCGGTCGGCTTCAACGTCCATGGTTTTCGCGTCGCCGTGAACAAGGCCACCGGCGAGCTCAGGATACTCCGGAGCGTCCACGCCGCCGACGCCGGCGTCATCGCCAATCCCATGCAGTGCCGCGGTCAGGTCGAAGGCGGCGTTGCACAGGCGCTCGGCGCTGCGCTCTACGAAGAGATGGTGATCGACGCCGAGGGGCGCGTCACCAACCCGAGCTTCCGCGACTACCACCTGCCCTCCTTCGCCGACGTCCCGCGCACCGACGTGTTTTTCGCCGAGACGTCCGACACGATCGGGCCGCTGGGAGCGAAGTCGATGAGCGAGAGTCCGTACAATCCGGTTGCGGCCGCGCTCGGCAACGCGATCGCGAATGCCACCGGCGTCCGCTTCACCGCGCCGCCGTTCAAGCCGGACCGGCTGTTTCCGGCGCTGCACGCGAAGTTCGGGGACTAGCTGCCGCGATAGGTCGAATAGCTCCAGGGCGTGACCAAGAGCGGCACGTGGTAGTGGCCCTCCGGCTCGCTGACGGCGAAGCGCAGCGGGATCTCGTCGAGGAATGGCGGGTCCGTGAGCTGCACGTTGCGCTCGGCGTAGTATTTGGCAACGCTGAATTTGAGCTCGTAGCGGCCGATTGGCAGCGGACGACCACCGATCAACGGCTGATCGGTGCGACCGTCGGCGTTGGTGACCGCGCGCGCGATTACACGGCTCTCGCCGAGGCTTGCGAGCTCAACGAGCTCAATCGGAATCCCCGGCGCCGGCTTGCCAATCTGATTGTCCAGCACATGGGTCGAGAGCCGGCCGTGCACCTTCAGCCTGTCATCGGCCATGACGAGCTGATCCAGCCGCAGTGCGGAGATGCGGCCGATCTCCTCGATCGCACGCCGCGTCTCGGTCTTGGCGATGTTGCGCAACCGGGACTCGAAATCGTGCAGCACGGAATCCCTGGTGTGGCGGCGGATGCAGACGATATAAGGGAAGCCGAACTTGTCGCGGTAGGCATTGTTGACGCGCTCGAATGCGGCGTATTCGGCGTCCGACAGGCGGTCGAGGCCGGCGCTGTTCTGCTCGTCGGTCGATTCCGCCGTGAGACCGGCCGCACGCTGGGTCTTGTTGGCGAGATCTGGATGCGCACGCAGCAGCGCCAGCTGCACATCCGGTTCGGCGCTCTGGATCGCCGCCATCAGTGCCGCGTGCAACTGGTTGATGCCGGTGAACGGCCGCTGCTCGGCTAGCTTCTCGGCGATCCACGGCGAATATTCGACGACGTTGGCGAGCGCGGCGACGAAGTCGGCCTTGCTTGCTGCGTTGAGATCGGCGAGCGAAATCTGCGGCATTGTGCCCTCATCCGATCTCGAACGCGTCGAGATGCGCGAGCCTGTCGTGCCAGTGCTGCGCGATCTGCAGCCGCGTCGGGACCCAGACGCGCTCGTGCTTGCCGATGTAATCCAGGAAGCGCATCAGCCCCGCGGCGCGGCCGGGCCGGCCGGCGAGGCGGCAGTGCAGGCCGACCGACATCATCTTCGGCGCGGTCTCGCCTTCGGCGTAGAGCACGTCGAAGGCGTCCTTCAGATAGGTGAAGAACTGTTCGCCCTCGGCAAAGCCTTGCGGGTTGATGAAGCGCATGTCGTTGGCATCGAGCGTGTAGGGAATGACGAGCTGCTTGCCGTTCGCACCCGTGATCCAATAGGGCAGATCGTCGGCATAGGAGTCGCAGAGGTAGATGAATCCGCCCTCCTCCATCAGCAGACGGTTGGTGTTGATCGAGGAGCGCCCGGTGTACCAGCCGAGCGGCCGCGATCCGGTAGCCTCGGTGTGGACGCGGATCGACTCGGCGATCTCGGCGCGCTCCTGCGCCTCGGTCATGTCCTTGTGCTCAATCCATTTCAGGCTGTGGCTGGCGATGTCCCAGCCCGCCTCCTTCATGGCGGCGACGATTTCGGGATTGCGCTTCAGCGCAGTGGCAACACCGAACACGGTCGTCGGCCAGTTGCGCGCGGTGAACATCCGCCACAGTCGCCAGAAGCCGGCGCGCGAGCCATATTCGAACATCGACTCGATATTGGCATGGCGCTGGCCGGGCCAGGGCTGGGCGCCGAGCACGTCGGACAGGAACGCTTCCGAGGCGGGGTCGCCGTGCAGGATGTTGTTCTCGCCGCCCTCCTCGAAATTGACCACGAACTGCACCGCAATCCGCGCATTGCCGGGCCACTCGGGGTGCGGCGGGTTGCGGCCGTAACCGCGGAGATCGCGCGGGTAGCGTGTGTCAGCCACTCAGACTTCCTCGAAGCGGATCGGCAGCGCACCCTTCCACAGCACGCTCTTGCCCAGCGTCGCCAGGTTCTCGAGGCCCGAGGTCAGCGTGATGAAGTGGTTGCCGGCGAGCTGGCCCATCTTGCTCGCGAAGTGGACGCCGCCATAGGCCAGCAGGATCTCGGTCTCGCTGATGCCGCCAGGATAGAGGATGATCTGGCCGGGCGCGGGATAGCTGGTGTGGTTCTCGTAGCCGACGCCGAAATCGAGATCGCCGAGCGGCATCCACACGCCCTCGCCGCTCCAGCGCACGTGGATGATGTGGCTTTCGAACGGCAGTGCCTTGCGGAAGGCGGCGACGGTCTTGGGTGCCGCTTGTTCCTCGAAGCGGGCATCGAAGGTGAAGTCGCCGGCACGGATAACGAGTTTGCTCATCTCATCTCTCTGGATCGGGGCAGGTGGCCCCACGGATCATTTTACGGATCATTTTCAAGCAAAGAGCATTCCCGACAGTTTCGCGCAAGGGGCGCGGGCGCATCACCTGCGGTCGTAGGACCAGCCGAAAATGCCGCTCCGCCGCGTCTCCGGTTCGGGCTCGGCGGCCGGCGGCGCTTCCTTCAATTCCGCCTGCGGCGGCGGGGGCGGCGCCGGCAGGTTCTCGCATTTCATGGAGTAGACCAGCTTGCCGTCCGCGGTACGGCCGATCGGGGCACAGGGATCAGGATGTCCGGCCGCAGCCTTCGGCGCCAGCTTGACTTGCGCGGCCGCGGGCGAGGCCAGCAGCACCAGGACCAGCAGATATTTCGACATCGTTGTCGCCAGAAGCTCGATCGGCCCATTGAACCGGATTGCGGCGGGCAAGTCCATCGGCGCCGGAGGGCATGATTGCCGAATATTTAGCCGTGTCCCGGACGCCATGCAGCGTAGGCTCGGGCACGACAGCGGCGTCATCACGCTCCGCTCTCCCGGATGCTCCCGTGCACATCCCAGTGACGGTGCCGTAGGGTGGGCAAAGGGGCACAGCGCCGTGCCCGCGATCTCCATCCATAAACAACACAGACGTGACGCACGCTTGCGCTTTGCAGACCCTACGAGACTTTCAGCGCAATCAACTAGCAGACAAGCCTTTGCGTTCTCGCGGCGCAATTCGCCCGAGCTTTGCTTCGTCGCTCCACCCTCCAATCCAAGAGGGCGCAGGGAAGGCCGGGTGCCGGCTGGCACCCGCGGTCCGCTGCGCGAAAATGCACAC
>NZ_JAFCKT010000002.1 GCF_018129985.1 Bradyrhizobium sp. SZCCT0148 | reverse complement strand
CGCACGTGGCCTCGGGCTCACAGGGACTACCCGCCCTGCCCGCGCCTTTCGTGCCGACGCTGCCGCGTCCACCGCAAGCCCGGCTCGCGAACGTGACGACTTCACGTCGCCCCTCCTGGGTGAGCCAGGATGGGGCGACACATACGCCGAAACCGAATTTCGGTAAAGTGGAATATTTTCGCGCACGTGGATTGACACGCGGCGACACAGCAAGCCGCGTGGGGTGGGCAAACCGACGCCTCCGCCATAGCTCGAGGAGCGCGGAAGCGTGGCCACGTCTTTGTCCGCAGTCGAGAGATCGTGGGCTTGGCACAAGTATGCCTTCGCCCACCCTCCAAGACCTCGCTACGCGTCCTCGACGCCCGCCTCGTCAGGCGTGAAATCGTACACCGAACTGCAGAACTCGCAGGTGACGACGACCTTGTCGTCCTTCACCATCGCCGCGCGGTCGTCCGGCGAGAAGCTCTTCAGCATGGCCGCGACCGCATCGCGCGAGCAGGAGCATTGCGCCTTGAGATCGATCGGATTGAACACGCGCACGCCGCGCTGGTGGAACAGGCGAAACAGCAGCCGCTCGCCGGAGAGCTCGGGATCGATCAGCTCGACGTCCTCGACGGTCTCGATCAGCGAGCGCGCCTCGACCCAGGCGTCGTCCTCGGCGACGCTGTGCACCTCGACGCCATCGGGGGCATCGCCGGGATGCAGATCGGCCTGCCGCGCGCGCTCCGGCGCCTTCGGCAGAAACTGCATCAGCATGCCGCCGGCGCGCCAGCGATGCTTGCCGCCGTCGTTCGAGCGCCACTCCTCACCGACCGCGAGACGCACCTTGGTCGGAATCTGCTCGGAGCGCAGGAAATATTCGTGGGCAGCGTCTTCCAGGCTGCCGCCATCGAGCGCGACCAGACCCTGATAGCGGCTCATGTCGGGGCCCTGGTCGATGGTCATGGCGAGATGACCGCGGCCGAGCAGCGCGCCGGACTCCATTCCCGATTTTTGGGCATCGCCGAGGCGCGCGGCATCGAAGCGCGCATAGGCGCGCAGGCGATCCGGCGCCTGATAGTCCACAACCAGGAACGATACCGGACCGTCGGTCTGCGTCTGCAGGATGAAGCGTCCCTCGAATTTCAGGGCCGAGCCGAGCAGCGTCGTCAGCACGATGGCCTCGCCGAGCAGCTTGCCGACCGGCGCGGGATAATCGTGCTTGGTCAGGATCTCGTCGAGCGCCGGGCCAAGCCGCACCAGGCGCCCGCGCACGTCGAGCGCGTCGACCTCGTAGGGCAACACGGCGTCATCGATCGGAACCGCTGATGGCGCGCGAACCGGGCCTTCGGGGCCGGCTTTCAAGTCAGGAGATTGGGAAATCATGGCGCATTATCTGGGGTCCGAGGGCGAAAATGGAAGGGGGCACGGGGCACTCCAAACCCGACGTCGTCCCGGGGCGCGCAACGCGCGAGCCCGGGACCCATAACCACAGGATGACTTTATTGCGCGCGATGACAACTCCGAGTCATCGCGAAATGACGTCCTGTGGTTATGGATCCCGGATCTGGCGCCACCAGGCGGCGCTTGTCCGGGATGACACGGGAGAATGGAGCCATCTACCCGGCCCCACCTTGAGATCACTTCACCGCGTCAAAACACCAGGCCAGAATGCCCTTCTGCGCATGCAGGCGGTTTTCGGCCTCATCGAACACGACCGATTGCGGACCGTCGATCACGTCATCGGTAACCTCCTCGCCGCGATGAGCGGGCAGGCAGTGCATGAACAGCGCGTCGGGCTTGGCCAGCGACATCAGCTTGCCGTTGACCTGATAGGGCTTGAGCACGTTGTGGCGGTGCTCGCCTTCCTTGTCGCCCATCGACACCCAGGTGTCGGTAACGACACAGTCGGCGCCGCGCACGGCGGCCTCCGGATCGGTGCCGAGCATGATCGGCGCGCCGGTCGCCTTGATGAAGTCCCGCATCGCCTTTTTCGGCGCGAGCTCCGGCGGCGTCGCGACATTGAGCTGGAACTTGAAGCGTTCGGCGGCGTGCGCCCAGGACGCCAGCACGTTGTTGTCGTCGCCGGTCCAGGCCACCGTCTTGCCCTCGATCGGGCCGCGATGCTCCTCATAGGTCATGAGGTCGGCCATCACCTGGCAGGGATGCGAACGCCGCGTCAGGCCGTTGATGACGGGCACGGTGGCGTTGGCCGCAAGCTCCAGCAGCGCGTCATGATTGAGAATGCGGATCATGATGGCGTCGACATAGCGCGACAGCACGCGCGCGGTGTCGGCGATGGTCTCGCCGCGGCCGAGCTGCATCTCGGCCCCGGTGAGCATGATGGGCTCGCCGCCGAGCTGGCGCATGGCGACGTCGAACGACACCCGTGTCCGGGTCGACGGGCGCTCGAAAATCATCGCCAGCGTCTTGCCTTCGAGCGGCCGCACCGGCTGCTGCGCCTTCTGCTTCGCCTTCATCGCGGACGAAGCTGCAAGCATGCGCTTGAGCTCCGACAACGGCAGCTCGTTGATATCCAGAAAGTGCTTCGGAGATTTGTTGGGGGACTTGCTCATCAGCTTGCCGCCCGCTTGGTCTGGCTGGACGAGATCGCGGAACAGGCGCGCTCCAGCCGCCCCACGCTGTCCTCGATCTCGGCTTCGGTCACGATCAGCGGCGGCAGGAAACGCACGACATTGTCGCCGGCCCCGACGGTGAGCAGCTTTTCATGACGCAGCGCCGCGACGAGATCACCGGAGGGCACCACGGCCTTGATGCCGATCAGCAGGCCCTCGCCGCGCACCTCGCTGACGACGTCAGGGTGACGGTCGATCACGGAGGCGAGCTTCTGCTTGAGCAGCAGCGACATCTTCTGGACGTGGTCGAAGAAGCCGGGCTTGAGCATGACGTCGAGCACGGCGTTGGCCGACGCGATCGCCAGCGGATTGCCGCCGAAGGTCGAGCCGTGCGAGCCGGGACCCATGCCGGCGGCCGCATCCGCGGTCGCCAGAATGGCTCCGATCGGGAAGCCGCCGCCGAGCGCCTTGGCCAGCGACATCACGTCAGGCGTGACGCCGGTGCGCCGATAGGCGAACAGATCGCCGCTGCGGCCCATGCCGGTCTGCACCTCGTCGAAGGCGAGCAGCAGGCCCTTCTCGTCGCAAAGCTGGCGCAGCGCCTTGAGGAAGCCGGGCGCAGCCGAGCGCACGCCGCCCTCGCCCTGGATCGGCTCGATCAGGATGCCGGCGGTGTGCGGGCCGATCGCCTTCTTGACGGCCTCGATGTCGCCATGCGGCACCTGGTCGAAGCCTTCCATCGGCGGACCGAAGCCTTCGAGATATTTTGCCGAGCCGGTCGCAGCCAGCGTCGCCAGCGTGCGGCCGTGGAAGGCGCCTTCGAAAGTGATGATGCGATAGCGCTCCGGATGCCCCTTGGAGAAGTGATGGTGGCGCACCAGCTTGATCACGCCCTCCAGCGCTTCGGCCCCCGAATTGCAGAAGAACACGAAGTCGGCAAAGCTCTCCTGGCAAAGCCGGTTGGCGAGCTTCTCGCCATCCGGGCTCTGAAACAAATTCGACATGTGCCAGAGCTTGGTCGCCTGCTCCTGCAGGGCCTTGATCAGATGCGGATGGCAATGGCCGAGCGCATTCACGGCCACGCCCGAGGTAAAATCGAGATAGCGATCGCCATTGGTCGCGATCAGCCAGCAGCCTTCACCGCGCTCGAAGCCGAGGTCGGCTCTGGCGAAAACGGGGAGCAAATGCGGCGCTGCGCTGTTCGTCATGATGTCACTTGAATGTTGCGGACGATGGGACGCGTGCATTACGCAACGCACCATCCACCGGCCCGGAAAACGAAACGTGCCGCCTTTTAAGGGCGGCACGCGGGACTATCTTATGCTTGGCAAGACGGGTGTCAATGCCGCCGGAAAGCCCCAGGAAACGCTGAATCCGTAGTCTTGCGGTGCCGATTTTGCGGGTTTTCACCACGGAACATGTGGAAGCGAGTCGGCGGACTCTTGCGCGGGAGTCACGCCATATTGTAGCGTTTGAATTGTCAGATACGACATCTCGTGCAGCGGTTCTGATCTCAAGTGTCCTCATGTACCGGCGTAAACGTTCGGGCGTCAGTTACGCGCCCGGCGAGCCTTAAGGGATTCTGGCAGCACGGGTTTTTCGAAGCTTAGCAATCGCCGCATGGGCGCCAGGACGGCAGCCGCGCAGCGAGGGAAAGGGTGCAATGACGGTTTTGACCTGGTCCGATGATCGCGTCGAGCAGCTGAAAAAGCTCTGGGAGGCCGGACTTTCGGCCAGCCAGATCGCAGCTGAGCTCGGCAATGTGACCCGCAATGCCGTGATCGGCAAAGTGCACAGGCTCGGTCTGTCCGGCCGCGCCAAGAGCCCGTCCTCGGCCGCGCCCCGGCCGCGCAAGGCGCGTCCTGCGCAGCACATGATGCGGGTGAGCCGCCCCGTCGCGCGCGGCAACACCGCGCTGGCCCAGGCCTTCGAGGTCGAGGTCGAGGCAGAACCCGTCACCTACGACAACGTGGTGCCGATGAGCCAGCGGCTGTCGCTGCTCGAACTGAACGAGGCGACCTGCCATTGGCCGGTCGGCGATCCCTCCAGCCCGGACTTCTTCTTCTGCGGCGGCAAGGCGCTCTCCGGCCTGCCCTACTGCGCCCAGCACTCGCGCGTAGCCTATCAGCCGGCGGCAGACCGCCGGCGCGCACCGGCGAAGCCGGGACCGCGGTGAAGTCGCGGAATTAGTCGACTGCAAGAACTTCAGCCGTCGTTGCGATGACGGGTTCAACTCCTCGGTGCCATCCCCGCAAAGGCGGGGATCCAAACCACAGGGCGCAGCTATTGCGCGAGATGGTCACTCCGAGTCTTCGCCGAACCACGTCCTGTGGTTATCGCGACCAGCGCAAGCGCTGGCGCGGAGATCCCGGGCTCGCGTTGCGCGCGCCCCGGGACGACAGGCGAGATTGTGGCCGCGGCTCGCCAAGCCGACAACTCGCCTAACCTTACGCCTGCTCCGCTTTCGCGAAGCGATCGTCCAGCGCGTAGCCGGCGCCGCGGACGGTACGTATCGGGTCCTGCTCCCGGCCGAGATTGAGCAGCTTGCGCAGGCGGCCGATATGAACGTCGACGGTGCGCTCGTCGATGTAGATGTCGCGACCCCAGACGCTATCGAGCAGCTGCTCGCGCGAGAACACGCGGCCGGGATGCTCCAGGAAGAACTCCAGCAGGCGATATTCGGTCGGGCCGAGATCGATCGGCCGGCCCGAGCGCGCCACGCGGCGCTTGTCGCGGTCGAGCTCGATGTCGCCATAGGCCAGCACGGTGGCGAGCCGCTCGGGACTGGCGCGCCGCAGCAGGCCCTTCACGCGCGCCAGGAGCTCCGGCACCGAGAACGGCTTGACGATGTAGTCGTCGGCGCCGGTCGCAAGCCCCCGCACCCGCTCGCTCTCCTCGCCGCGCGCGGTGAGCATGATGATCGGCAGCTGCTTGGTGTCGGGCCGGGTGCGCAGGCGCCTGCACAGCTCGATGCCCGACAGGCCCGGCAGCATCCAGTCGAGCACGATCAAATCGGGGATGTGCTCCTTGAGGCGGGTGTCGGCGTCGTCGCCGCGCATGACCGTCTCGACGTCATAGCCGTCGCCTTCGAGGTTGTAGCGAAGCAGCTCGGTGAGAGCTTCCTCGTCCTCAACCACCATAATGCGTGCGCCCATGGTGTCGTCGCTCCTTAAGTCTTCAGCTGTTCGGGATCGTCGTGGCGAAGGTGGTCATGTCGCCCTTCGGCCGCTTGTCGGTAATCGCCTGGCCCTCGATCATGTAGAACACGGTCTCGGCGATGTTGGTGGCGTGGTCGCCGATCCGCTCGATGTTCTTGGCGCAGAACATCAGGTGGATGCAGAACGAGATGTTGCGCGGATCCTCCATCATGTAGGTGAGGAGCTCGCGGAACAGCGATGTGCAGATCGCGTCGACCTCCTCGTCGCCCTTCCACACCGCCATCGCCGCCGGCAGATCGTGCGCGGCATAGGCGTCCAGCACCGACTTGACCTGCTGCTGCACGAGGTCGGTCATGTGCTCGAGGCCGCGGAACAGTTTCAGAGGATGGAAGTCGGTCTCCAGCGCGGCGACGCGCTTGCCCATGTTCTTGGCGAGGTCGCCGATGCGTTCGAGGTCGGTCGCGACGCGCATCGCGCCGACGATCTCGCGCAGATCCACCGCCATCGGCTGCCGGCGGGCGATGGTGAGCACCGCGCGTTCCTCGATGCGCTTCTGCAGCGCGTCGAGATCGGCGTCGATGGCGACGACGCGCTGGCCGAGCGCGACGTCGCGGCGGATCAGCGCATCGACGGAATCGACGATCATGCGCTCGGCAATGCCGCCCATCTCGGCGACCAGGCGCGTGAGCTCCTGGAGGTCGGTGTCGAAGGCCTTTGCGGTATGTTCGGTACCCATGTCGCGTCTCCTCAGCCGAACCGGCCGGTGATGTAGTCCTGCGTGCGCCGGTCGGTCGGCGACGTGAAGATCTTGCTGGTGTCGTCGAACTCGATCAGCTCGCCGAGATACATGAAGGCGGTCTTGTCGGAGACGCGCGCCGCCTGCTGCATGTTGTGGGTGACGATCGCGATCGTGTAGTTCTCGGACAGTTCCTGGATCAGCTCCTCGACCTTGGCGGTCGAGATCGGGTCGAGCGCCGAGCAGGGCTCGTCGAACAGGATGACTTCCGGGCGCACCGCAACGGTGCGGGCGATGCACAGGCGCTGCTGCTGGCCGCCGGAGAGCGACAGGCCGGAGGCATTGAGCTTGTCCTTGACCTCGTTCCAGAGGGCGCCGCCGCGCAGCGCCTTCTCGACGCGGTCGTCCATCTCGGACTTCGAGATCTTCTCGTAGAGGCGGATGCCGAAAGCGATGTTCTCGTAGATCGTCATCGGGAACGGCGTCGGCTTCTGGAACACCATGCCGACCCGGGCGCGCAGCAGGTTGAGGTCGAGCTTGGGGTCGAGGATGTTGGTCTGGTCCAGCATCAGCTGGCCGGTGGCGCGCTGGCCCGGATAGAGGTCGTACATCCGGTTGAAGATGCGCAGCAGGGTCGACTTGCCGCAGCCCGACGGGCCGATGAACGCCGTGACGCGGTTGGCGCCGAGCGTCAGGTTGATGTTCTTCAGCGCGTGGTGCTCACCGTAATAGAAGTTGAGGTTGCGCACCGTCACCTTGGCGGGCGCCTCAGGGAGCACCGGCGCCTGCGGAAGGCCACCGGACGCGCTCATCGATACGGAAAGATCACTCATTTTGCGGTCCTCTCGGCGCCAAGGATGCGCGCGCCAATGTTCAGGGCAAGCACGGTCAGGGTGATGAGCAGGGCGCCGCTCCACGCCAACTGCTTCCAGTAGGCGTAGGGGCTCTGCACGAAGTTGTTGATGGTCACCGGCAGGTTGGCCATCGTCTTGTTCAGGCCGAGGCTGAAGAACTGGTTGGACAGCGCGGTGAAGAGCAACGGCGCGGTCTCGCCGGCGACTCGGGCGGTGGCAAGCAGCACGCCGGTGATGAGGCCCGACCGGGCCGCACGATAGGCGATACGCTTGATCACCAGCGAGCGCGGCAGGCCCAGTGCCGAGGCCGCCTCGCGCAGCGGATTAGGCACCAGCAGCAGCATGTCCTCGGTGGTGCGCAGCACGACCGGGATCACGATGACGGCGAGCGCCAGGCTGCCTGCGATCGCGGAGAAGCCACTCATCGGCACCACTACCGCGCCGTAGATGAAGAGGCCGATGATGATCGAGGGCGCCGAGAGCAGGATGTCGTTGATGAAGCGGATCACCGAGGTCAGGCGGTCGTTGCGGCCGTATTCGGCGAGGTAGGTGCCGGCGAACAGGCCGAGCGGCGCGCCGATGCCGACGCCGATCACCGTCATGATGATCGAGCCGACGATCGCGTTGCGCAGGCCGCCTTCGGTCGAGCCCGGAGGCGGCGTATCCGCGACGAAGAGCTCGAGATTAAGGCCGGCCAGGCCGTTGAAGAGCAGCGTGATCAGGATCAGCGCGAGCCAGGTGACGCCGAAGGCGGCCGCAGCGAAGCAGAGCCCGCGGATGATGATGTCCGTGCGGCGACGACGCGAATAGATCGGATTGAGGGCCATGACCTTACTTCCCCGCCTTCTTGTCCAGCCGCATCAGCATCAGCCGCGCGGCGGCCAGCACGAAGAACGTCAGCACGAACAGCAAAAGACCGAGCAGGATCAGGCCGGACTGGTGCAGGCCGTCGCTCTCGGCGAACTCGGATGCGATCGCCGCCGAGATCGTGGTGCCCGGCGCGAAGATCGATGAGGAGATGCGGAACGAGTTGCCGATGATGAAGGTCACCGCCATGGTCTCGCCAAGCGCGCGGCCCAGCGCCAGCATGATGCCGCCGATGATGCCGACGCGGGTGTAGGGGATCACCACGCTGCGGACGACCTCCCAGGTGGTGCAGCCGACGCCGTAGGCGGCCTCCTTCAGCACCGGCGGCACGGTCTTGAACACGTCGACCGAGATCGAGGTGATGAAGGGCAGCACCATGATGGCGAGGATCAGCGCGGCGTTGAACGTGCTGAGATAGGACGGCGGACCCGCGAAGATCGCGCCCAGCACCGGGACGCCGTCGAAGATCTTGATCATGAAGGGCTGGAAGCTGTTGGCCAGGAACGGGCCCAGCACGAAGAAGCCCCACATGCCGTAGATGATCGAGGGAATGCCGGCGAGCAGCTCGATCGCCATGCCGATCGGGCGACGCAGCCATTGCGGGCAGAGCTCGGTGAGGAAGATCGCAATGCCGAGACCGACCGGAATGGCGATCAGCATCGCAATGAAGGAGGTGACGAGCGTGCCGTACATCGGACCGAGCGCACCGAGCACCGGCGGATCGGCCGACGGCGCCCAGCGCTGCGTCCACAGGAAGGAGAAGCCGAACTCCCTTATCGCCGGGTATGCGCCGACAATCAGCGAGATGATGATGCCGCCGAGGATCAGCAGCACCGAGATCGCGGACAGTCGCGTGATCCAGTAGAAGGTGACGTCGCCTAGCTTGAACGCACCCAAGGCCTTGGCGCGGTCATACGGCCCGACGTCGTCGATGATATCGCTCTGAACGGCCATTTCTGCCACGCCGATCCCCTGTACCCGTTATATACGCTTTGCTGGTCTCGTGCCCCGGATGCGTCGCGGTGCGGCGCTGATCCGGGGCCCGGTGCTTGTAGGTCCCGGCTCTGCGGAGCAGCACGCTGGACGATGCTTCGCATCGCCAGGGCCGCACCGCGTCCGGGACATGAGGGGAGAGCGCTCAGCTCTTGATATCGGCAGCCCAGGTCTTCTCGATCTGCTGGACGACGGTGTCCGGCATCGGGATGTAGTCGAGCTCCTCGGCCGCCTTGTCGCCCTTCGTGAAGGCCCAGCGGAAGAACTTGATGGCTTCCTGCGAGGCCGCCTTGTCGGTGGCATCCTTGTGCATGAGGATGAAGGTCGCCGCCGTGATCGGCCAGGACTTCTCGCCGGGCTGGTCGGTCAGGATGACGTAGTAGCCGGGCGCCTTGGCCCAGTCGGCATTGGAGGCGGCCGCCTGGAAAGCTTCGACGGTCGGCTGCACCGGCTTGCCGGCCTTGTTGACGAGACCGGTGTAGGTCAGCTTGTTCTGCTTGGCATAGGCATACTCGACGTAGCCGATCGAGTTCTTGGTCTGGCCGATGTTGCCCGACACGCCTTCGTTGCCCTTGGCGCCGACGCCGACCGGCCACTCGACCGCGGTGCCCTCACCGACCTTGCTCTTCCAGTCCGCGCTGGCCTTGGACAGGTAGTTGGTGAAGTTGAAAGTGGTGCCCGACCCGTCCGAACGGCGGACCACGGTGATCGCATCCGACGGCAGCTTGACGTTCGGATTGAGCTTCTTGATGGCCGGATCGTCCCACTTGGTGATCTTGCCGAGATAGACGTTGGCCAGCGTTTCGCCGTCGAACACCATCTCGCCGGGCTTCACGCCCTCGAGGTTGACCACGGGAACGATGGCGCCCATCACCATCGGCCACTGGACGAGGCCGTCCTTCTCGAGCTGCTCGGCCTTGAGCGGCATGTCGGTCGCGCCGAAGGTTACGGTCTTGGCCTGGATCTGCTTGATGCCGCCGCCGGAACCGATCGACTGGTAGTTCAGACCGTTGCCGGTCTCCTTCTTGTAGGCGTCAGCCCACTTCGAATAGATCGGGAAGGGGAAGGTCGCACCGGCACCGGTGATGTCGGCAGCAAAGGCCGCTGTCGTCGAAGCGGCAACCATGCCGGCCGCGACGATCGTTTTGAGGAAATTCATGCTGGTCTCCATGCAGGGGAGCGAAGCGCCATCCGCGCCCGATCGCGCTCCCCACGCCGCCCCTTTAGGAGCGGTCGGCTGTGCTTTTACGAAGGTTTCGTGACAGTCGGATGACACTCTCAAGCGATTGAAATCGCTTGAATTTCAGGCCGCCGCCGGAGTCTTGACCTGGGGAAAACAGGCGGTGAAGGTGGCGCCCTGTTTGGGCACGCTCTCGATCAAAAGCCGGCCGCGATGGCGGTTAAGAATATGTTTCACCAGAGATAATCCGAGCCCGGTGCCGCCTTGCGAGCGGCTGTCGCCGACGTCCACCCGGTAGAACCGCTCTGTCAGCCGTGGCAGGTGCTCGGGCGCGATACCGGGGCCGAAATCCCGCACCGTGATCCGGACTTCCTGAGTTCCATCAGTGGCCGCGCCAGATGTGAGCGACACCATCACACGTCCGCCGGAGGCGCCGTATTTGAGCGCGTTCTCGATCAGATTCTCGAACAGGCGGAGCAGTTCTTCGCGGTCGCCCGCGATCATCACCGGCCCCTCCGGCAACTGGATCTCGACCTCCACCTGGCGCTCGCGCGCCAACGGCTCGAGCCCGTCGGCGACCTGGCGGATGATCGGCAGCAGGTCGACCAGGGTGTCGGGCCTGACATGGGCCGACAGTTCGACCCGCGACAGCGACAACAGGTCGTCGATCAGGCGCGCCATGCGGGTGGCCTGGTTGTGCATGATGCCGAGAAAGCGCTCGCGCGCCTTGGGATCGTCCTTGGCCTGGCCCTGCAGCGTGTCGATGAAGCCCGACAGGGCAGCCAGCGGCGTGCGCAGCTCGTGGCTGGCATTGGCGACGAAGTCGGCGCGCATCTCCTCGACCCGGCGCAGCGGCGTCTGGTCGTGGAAGGTCATCAGCATGCATTTGTCGGCGCCGCCGAAGCTGGTCGGCACCGGCACCGGCGTGATGATCAGCTCCATCCAGCGATCGACCGGGACGTGGTCGAGATAGGTCGCGCGCCGGGCCTCGGTGGTCGCGATCGCTTCGCGCAACGCCGTGATGATCTCCGGTGAGCGCAGCGCGAACTGGGCGAGCTCGTTCCGGCGTAGCGCCGGCGCGAGCTGGGCGGCGGCGGCGTTGAGGTGGATGACGCGGCCGGCGCGGTCGAGCAGCACTGCCGGATCCGGCATGCCGGCGACGACCGCGGCTACCGCCGCGCTCTCGACCGGGTTGATGCGCCTGACCTCGTCGCGGGACGCGGCGGGATCGTGCAGCCGCCACGGGATCAAGGCCGCAGCGGCGATGCAGAGGAACACGATCGCGGCGTGAAACGCCGACAATTCGCTGAGCGAGACCACGACGGACAGCGCCAGCGCCGCGGCGATCAGGATCACGGTCGAATGCCGCAGCCGGTCGGACCAAGGCTGCGTGGAGGGAGAAGATGGGGCGTCGATCGCCATCGGGGCGGACTTCTCCTGGAGGACCCGTCCTAGGACTTGTCGCTGCGTTCTCTCACATAAGCGGCTTTAGGCGCCGGGCCGGGGTCGAGTTTGAGCGCCGCCTGCTGCAGGCGCTTCGATCGTGCGCCGATGATAACTTCGCGAAACGTCAGCAAGATTACAGAAATGACGAAGGGCGAGAGATAATAGAGGACGCGGAACAGCAGCATGCCGCCCAGCAGCTCCTCGCGGTCCATCTGCCAGAGGCCGACCAGCATGGCGGCGTCGAACACCCCGAGCCCGCCTGGCGAGTGGCTGGCGAACCCGAGCAGGGTGGCAGAGACGAAGATCACCGCGACCACGACGAAGCCGAGATTGGGCTCGTCCGGGACCAGCACGTACATCGCGAGCGCGCAGAAGCCGAGATCGATGATGCCGATCGCGATCTGGAGCAGGGTCAGCGGACCGCCCGGCAGTACCACGGTCCAGGGGCCGCGGCCGACCACGCGCGGCTGGGTCCAGACCCAGACCACGTAGCCGACCAGCCCGACGATGATCATCAGGGCCAGCGTCCGGTTCAGCCAGGGCGGCAGCTGGTCGATCGAGGCGGCGGCCTCCGGATGATAGGCGATGCCGAGGCCGAGCACGGCGGCGTTGCCGAGCCAGAAGGTCAGGCCGGCAAGGAAGCAGATCTTGGCGACGTCGATCGCGTTCAGGCCGTAGGCCGAATAGATGCGATAG
Organism: Bradyrhizobium sp. SZCCT0148; assembly: GCF_018129985.1. Lineage (GTDB taxonomy): Bacteria > Pseudomonadota > Alphaproteobacteria > Rhizobiales > Xanthobacteraceae > Bradyrhizobium > Bradyrhizobium japonicum_H. The sequence continues at coordinate 732,399 of NZ_JAFCKT010000002.1, read as the reverse complement.
CGCACCGCGCCACCGGTAAAGACGGATGCGCCGACATTGTGGCCGATCGAATAACTGGTGAAGGCCGCGAGCGCGTTGATGCGATAGGGCACATGGGCATGGCCGATCGCGCGCGTGGCAAACAGGTCATAGAAGGTCAGGGTGAAATAGCCCGCGGTGACGAACAGCGCCGCCATCGCAATCTGGCTCGGCTCGGTGCTCTTGATTGCCTCGAGGACTTCGTTGAAATCGATGCCTCGCAGCATGTGATAGAGCACATAGCAAGCGATGCCGATGACCGCGACGCTGATCACAACGCCAAGCTTATGCAGGATTTGCTTCTGGCGCAGAAACGACACCGCTCTGCGTATGGCTTCCAGCATCTAGACCTCGAACAACGCTTCAGCGGCCAGGGTGGCCGGCGAACAGGCAGACGACGCACAGGCACTCAACGAACGGCACTCGACGATCCCTCGCCGCCGGCTCCGGCATCGCGCATGCCCCCTGCCCCTCCACTAGCGCGTTTTGGGGCGGAGTGGAATTCGCCAATTCGAACAAAAACACGTGCATTCAATATTTTAGGCAGGATTACGGGCTCCTGATGCACGGTTTGGCGCCTTCGGCGGCAGGCTTGACCCGAATCTCCATGGCGATCCTGCGCAGGCGCCATGAAAGTTTGATGATTTCGGCCGCACAATGTTCCTTCACGCCTTAAGCCGACGTCAATCTATGAGCGCCGCCCACCTGTTGAAAGAGGGGGACGCCCCAAGCAATGTTGTTGGACTTTTGGATGCACCGGGAGGCGCGGGCCCCGGGGCGCGGCTCAAGGCGCGGTCAAATAGCCGCGGCCAAAGGCGCCGGCCTGATCCTCGAAGATCGCCATGGCCGTGGTCATTCGCCTGAAGCCCAGGCGCTCGTAAAACCCTTCCTTGCCCGGGACGGCGTAGAGGATGATCTTGCGATGGCCGCGGCAGTGCGCAAGCAGACGCCCGACGATGTCGCGGCCAAGACCTCGTCCCTGGCAGTCCGGATGCACGGCGATATCGCAGAGGTAGGCGCAGTCGCGCCCGTCGGCCAGGACGCGTCCCGCACCCACGACGCGACCGCCCTCATTGGCGAAGGCGCGAAACATGCTGTTGCCGAACACCATCGCGAGATCGGCCGGATTCTTGTTGCCCAGCGGCGCGATGCGATAGAGTTCGGACAGTTCGTCCCAGTCGATCCCGGCGAGATCGTCGGCCCAGACAATCGGCATCGCGAAAGCCCTCCCTGGCTCAGACCCGCGCGGCGGTGACGGCAGCGACGATGTCGTTACCGTCAGGGAAATGGCCTTTGCTACGGCTGGCGACGATCCGGTCGCCGACCTTGACCTGGAAAACACCGCCCTTGCCGGGGACCAGATCGGCTTCCAGCCCCAGTTGCCGGCACAGCGCCGCGGCCGCTTCTTTGGCGCGCTTCTCGTATCCGCAAGGCCTGCAATAGATGATGGTCACGTCCGACATCTCGTCCTCCTTCAGGCCGCAAGCCCGGGACGCACTGCTTCGATGCCGGCGATCCAGCCGGCAACGGAACGGCCGATCGCGTCGGAGTGATCCTCCTGGAGGTAGTGCAGGCCGGGCCCGAGGCGGACGAGCGCGCAGTGCGTCAGCGAGGCAGCGAAGGTCTCGGCAAATTCGGGAGAGACGATGGCGCCAGGCTCGCCTGCGAATAGCAGCTTAGGATATGCTGACGCTTTGAGCGACGCGTGAGCCGATTGCAGCGCTTGATAGACGTCGGCGGGCTCACCGGCGATCGGCAGTTCACGAGGGAAAGCGAGCGTCGGACGGCGGCTGTCCGGGGTCGGAAAGGGTGCGCGATAAGGCTCCATCTCGTCGTCCTCCAAACGGCGCATGATGCCGCCCGGCAGCACGCGCTCGACGAAGGCGTTCGCCTCCAGGATCATGGCCTCGCCCTCGCCCTCCGTCCTGAATTTGCGGAACGTCTGGCGCGCCGCCTCGACCTGATGGAAATCCTGCCAGGTCGGCATCGGCCGGATGAACTCCATGAAGGCGAGGCCGCGCACGAAGGCCGGTCGGCGCGCCGCCAAATGAAAGGCGAGCGCCGTGCCCCAATCTTGCGCCACCAGATAGGCCGATGAGATGCCCAGGCGTTCGATCAACGCGTCGAGATAGCGAACATGGTCGAAGAACCGGTAGGCGATATCGGGCTTGCCCGAGCAGCCGAAGCCGATGAGATCTGGCGCAATGCAATGCGCCACCGGCGCCACCAAGGGCAGGATGTTTCGCCAGATATGTGACGACGTCGGATTGCCGTGAAGGAAGAGCGCGACCGGCGCATCCTGCGCGCCCGTGTCGCGATAAGCCATTGTGCTTCCCAGCACCGCGGCGCTGCGGATGAGGATCTCGGCCTGCTTGCTCATGTCGGCTCCTTAAAGACAGTCTTGAAGGCGATGATCTTGAAGCGCTCGAGCGCCTCGGGTGTGCGGTCGACTTTCATGCGCAGGATCGCGCCTTGCCAGGATGCCAGCAGGAAGTCGGCAAGCTCCCCCGGCTCGAATTCGGGATCGATCTCGCTATCTCTCTGCGCTTCAGCGATGCAGGCCGCGAAGGGCATGCGCCATTCGGCGAAGATTTCGGCAAGGCGGGTTCGCAGCATCTCGCTGCTGCCGGCCGCTTCCAGGCTGAGATCGCCGATGAGGCAGCCGCGTCCATAGCCGTCGGCTTCAAGCCGGCCGGTGATGATGTCGAGATAGCGCTTGAGCCGCGCCCGCGGGGTCAGCGAGGCGTCTTCGAGCGCCTCCGCGACCAACCCCTTCGTGATCTCGAAATAACGATCGAGCACCTCCGAAGCGAATGCTTCCTTGGAGCGGAAATGATTGGTGAAGGATCCCTGCGGTGCGCCGGCCGCGGCGGTGACATCGCGCACGCTGGTGCCGTGGTAGCCGGTACGGAACATGACCTTCAGGCCGGCATCGAGGATGGCATCTTTAAGGGAAGGTTTGGGCATACACATATAATACGTACGTACGTATTAAAGTCAATCGATGGTTTTCGCCAATTCGAATGCCGTGCCTACGCATGAGGGTGCAGGTCGAAAAGCTTCAGCTGGTCCGCATACTGCGCGAGACCACGCGGTCGCGCAGCCAGGCGCCGATGGTGCAGCCGACCAGGTAGCTGGCGGACATGATCAGGCCGAGATCGAGCCAATAGCCGAAGCGGCCCGGGACGACGTGTGCGAACGAAGCCGCGACCAGGGCGGCAGCCAGCGCGGCGAGCCAGCGCGCCGTCACCTTCGAGGTGCCGTTGCCGCGCTGGACCACCGAGATCCAGCCCATGCAGAAGCCCAGCAGCAGCGAGCCGATCAGCCAGCCCAGATGGAACGAGACGAGATAGGGCATCGTCACCTCACCAGAAATTCGATGCGGCGATTCTGCGCCTTGCCTTCATCGGTGTCGTTGCCGGCGACCGGCTGCGTGCTGCCATGGCCGGTTGCGGTGAAGCGGCTGGCGGGCAGGCCGGCCTTGACCAGATAGTCGATCACCGCCTGCGCACGCTTCTCGGAGAGAGCCCGGTTGAAGCCGTCCTCGCCGTCGGCGTCGGTATGTCCGGCCACCTCGACATTGGTGTTGGGGCAGCGCAGCGCCGTCTCGATCAGGTGATCGAGGATGGCGGCGGAATCCGGATCGATGTCGGCGCGCTTGGCCGCGAAGCGAATCTTGCCCTTGGCGAGAAGGTCCGTGAACAATTGCTGGCACACGGTGCCGTCGACCGGGCCTGCCGCGGGCTTCACGGTGATCTCCGGCTTGTACTGCCAGTTCTTCGGGAAGTCCTTGCCGAGGCCGGCGCGGATGTCGTTGGCGGCCGCCTCGTAGAGCGCATCGCCCGACAGCTTCACCTCGCGGTCGGAGACCACGAGCGTGCCGGTCGACAGCCGCGACAGCGCGCCGAGTGCGGCGATCACGGCCGTGTTGAAGGAGCCGGGCGCGCCGACGCTGGCCTTGAGGTTGTCGACGACTTTCTCGGTGAAGAATTTTCGCGCGGCGCTGGTGGCGATCGCCGCGTGGATGGTGTTGTCGGGCACGTAGCCGGTCAGCGTCACGGTCGCGGCGACCGGATCCTTGTAGGCCTGGAAGATATAAGGCGGCGCCTTGACGTCGTTGGCCGCGATCGAGAAGCCTTCGGGCAGGTTCTTCAGCGCCGCCGCGATCGCCTCGCGGCCACCGAGATCGCGCGCCATGCCCGAGAGATTGACCTTGGTGTCGGTGATCGTGATCTTGCCGTCCTTCAGCTTGCCGATCTGGTCCAGCAGCAACATCGCGGCGGCCTCGAACCGCGGCGGCGCCCCGCGCGCCAGCCCCATCTGGTCGGCCACCTCGACGCCGCCGACCTCCTTGCGGGCCGCCTCGGCCAGCCGGCCCTTCATCGACGGCAACGGCGCGGAGCCCGACAGGGTCACCCGCACCACGTCGCGCTCGGCGTTCCAGACGAAGGGTTTGGCCTCGGGAGCAAGGCGGGTCCGGTCGTCGACCAGGCGTACGCCGGGGACGGTCTCGACCGCCATCACGGCGTCCCGGCGCCCCTCCTCGGAGAAGGCATCAGCGGCCAAGCTGACATCGCGGCCGTCCACGGCGATCCGGGTCTTGTCCAGAACGGTATCCTTCAGCGCGGCCGAACTGCGGGCCGACAGGTCGGCTTCGACCGGTAAGGTGTTATTCCAGGCCGCAAATCCCCACATGACGGCCAGGGGAATCAGCCCCAGCCACCATTTGCTGGCCCACCTAAAAAGCTTCTGCATTCGACGACCCGAACTCTGGAAACGGAGACAAAACAAACCCTTGGCGGGCTGTCAAACCGGAAATGGCGCCCTTCCGAGGGCGCCGGCTCGACAATCCGACTAACTTTTTCTTCAAGGGTTCTTCCGTAAGTTGCGGGCGGAATGCCAGAGTCTGCCAGCCGGTCATGAAACAACTGCGTAACAACGTCATCCGCGCCGGGCTGGGAGCACTTTACTTCAGCGGGGCGCACCATTTGCTGCGCCCGCTCTTGTCGGGCGTCGGCGCCATTTTCATGCTGCACCACGTGCGGCCGGCCCGGGAGGCGGCGTTCCAGCCAAACCGGCATCTCGAAGTCACCCCCGAATTCCTGCGCGCGGCGCTGTGCCATCTGCGCTCGCGCGACATCGACATCGTCAGCATGGACGAGCTGCATGAGCGGCTGGTGCAGGGCCGGTTCGACCGCCGCTTCGCCGCCTTCACCCTCGACGACGGCTATCGCGACAATCTCGACTACGCGCTGCCCGTGCTGCGCGAATTTGACGCGCCTTTGGCGGTCTATGTCGCGAGCGATTTTGCCGAAGGCACCGGGCGGCTGTGGTGGGCGGCGCTGGAGGCCGTGATCGCCAAGGCCGAGCAGATCGACGTCATGATCGGCCATTCCGCGCTGCGGCTCGATACGACAACGCCTGTGGCCAAGCAGGCCGCGTTCGACCGCCTGCACGACTGGCTGCGCGCGCTGCCCGGCGAGCATGATCTCAAGCGGGAGATCGAGGCGCTCTGCGCGACACACCACGTCGACATGCCAGCGCTGTGCCGCAGCCTCTGCCTGTCCTGGACTGAATTGAAGAGCTTCGCCGCCGATCCGCTGGTCACGATCGGCGCGCATAGCGTCAGCCATTGCAATCTCGCCAAGCAAACCGAAGACGTCGCCGCGCAGGAGATCGCCACGAGCCGCGCGCGGATCGAGCAGGCGCTGGACCGTCCCGTGCTGCATCTCGCCTATCCCTATGGCGATCGCGAGGCCGCCGGCGTACGCGAATTCGGGCTTGCTGCAACGGCAGGCTTCAAGACCGCGGTGACGACGCGGCCCGGCATGCTGTTCGCCGACAATGCCGCCCACATGACGGCGCTGCCGCGCGTCTCGCTCAACGGCAACTACCAGGACGCGCGGATCCTGCCGGTGCTGACCTCGGGTGCCGCGACCGCGATGTGGAACGGCTTCCGCCGGATCGCCGCGGCGTAGGCGCGCAAACTCCGTTGGCGCGCGCGCCTCTCGGCCCCTTCCTTGACTCCCCTCCCCTCCCCGCCCAAAACAACGCCAACCCAGGGAGGCACCATGTTCAAGGATATGTTTTCGCTCAAAGGCCGCGTCGCGCTTGTGACCGGCGGCTCGCGCGGCATCGGCAAGATGATCGCGGCAGGATTTCTCAGCGCCGGCGCGGCAAAGGTCTACATCACCGCGCGCAAGGCCGGACCGTGCGAGGCCACGGCCAAGGAGCTGAGCGCGCAATATGACGGCGAATGCATCGCGCTGCCGATCGACATCTCCACCGTCGAGGGCTGCGACAGGCTCGCTTCCGAGATCATCAAGCTGGAGCCGAAGCTCGACATCCTCGTCAACAATGCCGGCGCGGCCTGGGGCGCGGAGTTCGACGAATTCCCTGAAAGCGGCTGGGACAAGGTGATGGACCTCAACGTCAAGTCGCTGTTCTTCCTGACCAAGGCGCTGGCAAAACCGCTGCGCGCGGCGGCCTCGCACGAACGGCCGGCGAAGGTGATCAACATCGCCTCGGTCGACGGCATCTTCGTCAATCCCAGCGAGACCTATTCCTACGCCGCCAGCAAGGCCGCCGTGATCCATCTGACACGGCGCATGGCGACCAAGCTGGTCAAGGACAACATCAACGTCACCGCGATCGCGCCGGGCGCGTTCAAATCCGACATGAACCGCGCCGCGCGGGACCACGCCGACGACGTCGCCAAACGCATTCCCTCGCGCCGGATCGGCAGCGACGAGGACATGGCGGGCGTCGCGATCTATCTCGCCTCGCGTGCCGGCGACTACGTGGTCGGCAACACCATCGCGGTGGATGGCGGCGTGGTGTACGCGAATGCGGGGCTGGAGATCGCGGGGTAGGCGGCGAGATCGACGAGGCGAACTTACCGCTCTCGGTGACGGGCTGCATCAGCGAGGTGATGAAGTCGCCGTCGGCGGTCGAGGGCGGCCAATCGTCCTGCTTCGCCCAGATCACCGCAGTCGTCGAGCGGGGCGCAACCGTCTCATGGCGCGATTGACCAGAGTGTCCGTCGCCAAAAGCTGATTGCGGAGAGCAGCCACCACCGAGGGCTGCTCTCGTCGGTCGCCACAGCCCATTTTTGGAACTCACTGTGTCGTTCCGGTGATAGCAATCTGCCTGAAACCCAATAATCTTCGGATCAAATTTGCGATGCAAGACAGAGTTGCCAATACAATGAAGGTAATCGCCACGCTCGCGATTTCGGCGGCACTCACTGGATCGGCTGTTGCGGCGGATCTGGCAGCCCGGCCCTACACCAAGGCGCCGGTCCCGGTCGCTGCCGTCTACAACTGGACCGGCTTCTATATCGGCGCCAACGGCGGCGGCGGCTGGGCCCGCAAGTGCTGGGACAATTTCTCCGTGCTCGGTGTTCCCGGTCCAGTCGCTACCGAAGGATGCCACGATGCGACCGGCGGCACGGTCGGTGGCCAGATCGGCTATCGCTGGCAGGCCACCAACTGGGTTTTCGGTCTCGAGGCGCAAGGCAACTGGGCCAATTTCACGGGGTCCAATACCAGCCTCGTATTCCCCGCTCCCTTCGGCCAGATCAACCGCAGCAAGGTTGACGCCTTCGGCCTGTTCACCGGTCAGGTCGGCTACGCCTGGAATAACGTCCTTTGGTATGTGAAGGGTGGCGCTGCTGTCGCCCACGACAAGTATGAGGGTATCGACATCCCGACCGGCGCCGTGTTCGATCGTGCGAGCGAGACCCGGTGGGGCGCCGCCGTTGGGACCGGCATCGAATTTGGCTTCGCCCCGAACTGGTCGCTCGCGGTCGAGTACAATCACTTGTTCATGGGCAAGCGCGACATCAGTTTCAACTTTGTGGCGCCGTTTGCAGGCCCCTCGCGCAGCGACACCATCCGTCAAGATATCGATGTGGTCACCGCCCGCATCAACTACCGCTTCGGCGGCCCGGTGGTCGCCCGCTACTGATCGAAAGACGCCCTCTCGGACAACAAAGCCCCGGCACCGAGCGGGGCTTTGTTTTGATTGGTTATGGTCCGTCGATCGGTGACGGCCATAGCCGGCGATCGTCTTACGACTCGATCTTCACGTACTCGAAATCGCCCGGCTTGTTGTCGATGCCGACTTTCGGGGGCGAGATCCACGAGGCGAACTTGCCGCTTTCCGTGACGGGCTGCATCAGCGAGGTTATGAAGTCGCCGTCGGCGGTCGAGGGCAGCCAATCGTCCTTGCGCTTCGCCCAGGTGGCATCGTCGATCAGCAGGCCGTCGGGCGTCGCGTGGATGTTCTTGAACTCGCCGATGTGGCGGTGGAAGGCGACGTTGGGCAGCTTGAGCTGGAAATCGTAGCCTGCAGTCGTGATCACCTTGTTCCAGCGCAACAGGCCCTTGACGCAGTCCTGGCTGTAATCGTCGCGCAGGCGCATGTTGAGTGCAGTCAGCGCGGGCTCGTCGACCAGCTTGATCTCGCCGTCGATGAACTTCAGCACCGGATAGGTGGCATTCTTGAGCTGGTGATCGTCCTCGATCTGGGTCTCGTGATATCGGCCCTTGATGCCGGCGTTGAAGGCGTTGGCCGCGTTGGTCGAGACCTCCGAGCCGAACAGGTCGAGCGACAGCGTATAGTGCAGGTTCAGCTTCTTCTGGATGGTCGGAAGATCGATCACGCCGAGTGCGCGCACCTTGGCGATGTCGGTGGGATCGGTGATGCCGGCCTCGCGCATCGCATCGCAGGTGCGCTGCACGACGCGGGTGATGCCGGTCTCGCCGACGAACATGTGGTGCGCTTCTTCCGTCAGCATGAAGCGGCAGGTGCGCGACAGCGGATCGAAGCCGGACTGCGCGAGGCTGTGCAGCTGCATCTTGCCGTCGCGGTCGGTGAAATAGGTGAACATGAAGAAGGAGAGCCAGTCCGGCGTGGCCTCGTTGAAGGCGCCGAGCATGCGCGGGGCATCGGCATCGCCGGAGCGGCGGCGCAGGAGATCATCGGCCTCCTCACGGCCGTCGCGGCCGAAATATTTCTGCAGCAGGTAGACCATCGCCCAGAGATGGCGGCCTTCCTCGACATTGACCTGGAACAAATTGCGCATGTCGTAGAGCGAGGGCGCGGTCTTGCCGAGATGGCGCTGCTGCTCGACAGAAGCCGGCTCGGTGTCACCCTGAATCACGATCAGGCGGCGCAGCATGGCGCGATGCTCGCCCGGGACTTCCTGCCAGGCCGGCTCGCCATAATGCTCGCCGAATGGCACGACGCGGTTCTCTTCCTGAGGAGCTAGCAGAATGCCCCAGCGATATTCGGGCATGCGGACATAGTCGAACTTGGCCCAGCCGCGCGGGTCGACCGAGTAAGCGGTGCGCAGATACACCAGCGATTCCTGGAAACCTTCCGGCCCCATGTCGCTCCACCAATCCATGTAGCCGGGATGCCAGCCTTCCAGGGCTTTGAGCACCTGACGGTCTTCGGCGAGATTGACGTTGTTGGGAATCTTGGTCGAGTAGTCGACGTTCATGATGTTCATGTTCATGGCCGTGCTCTCCTTGCGAACTCGTTCCGTCATGCCCGGCCTTGTGCCGGACATCCACGTCCTTGCCTCCTTGGAGGAAGGACTGTGGATGGCCGGGATAAGCCCGGCCATGACGCGGTGAATGTCAGACTCGCGTCATGTCGAATTTCGGTTTCTGGCCGCTACCGTAGCGGCGCAGCGCGCCTTCCTCGCCGACTGCGTTGGGGCGCTGGAAGATCCAGTTCTGCCACGCGGTCAGGCGCGAGAAGATTTTCGACTCCATCGTCTCGGGGCCGACGAAGCGCAGGCTCGCTTCCATGCCGGTGAGGCTGTCGGGCGAGAAGCTGGCGCGTTCCTCCAGGAACATGCGGACCTCGTCGTCCCAGTCGATGTCGTCGAGCGCGAAGGTGACGAGGCCGAGCTCTTCGGCCTGCTCGGCGTCGAGCGCAGTGCCAAGCGTCGCTTCCGCGCGCTCCACATCGGCGGGATCGGCCTGGAAACGCGATTGCAGCCGCGTCAGGCCGTGGCTCATCGGATAGGGGCCGAAATTCATCGCGGAGAGTTCGATCGACGGCGGCGGGCGGTTGTCGCCCTGGCGCGTGCCGATCAGCATGTAGGAGCGGTCGGCGGCGAAGACGAGTTCGGCGAGCGTCCCGGCAAAGCAGGAGCCGGGCTCGACCAGCGTCACCAGCGTGCGCGAGGTGACGTCGATGCGCTTCAAGACGCGCTTCCAGTAATGCCTGATCTCGTTGACCAGCCAGTGCGCCTTGTTGGCTTCAAGGAAGGCATCATGCGCAAGCACATGGGCGCGGTCGCCATGGCTCTTGAACACCAGCATCGCGATCTCGAGCTCGTTGATGCGCAAGTGCAGGATGGCGTCGTCGAGCTCGCGCGCGACCTGGAGCGGCCAGAACGACGCGCCCTGGGCCATCATGCCGTCGATGTCGGCGGGCGCTGCGGTCTCCGGCGCCTTGATCGAGATGGTGGCGAGGCGGGCCGCGCGATCGATGTCGACCGTGACGAAGCCGTAGCGGATGCTGGTCTCGTCGATGACGCGCTTGAGCGGGGAGAGCGTAATGCCCTTGCCGCTTCCCTTGCGCGTCGAGGCGGCTGCGAACTCCTTGGCGCGCTCGGCAATCTTGCCTTCGAGCTTGCTGTTCGGCACGATCTCGTCGACGAGGCGCCACTGCACGGCGCGCTTGCCCTTCACGCCTTCCTCGATGGTGCAGAAGAAGTCGGCATGGTCGCGGCGCACCTTGCGCTTGTCGACGACGCGGGTGAGGCCGCCGGTGCCCGGCAGTACCGCGAGCAGCGGCACTTCGGGCAGCGCGACGGCGGAGGCGCCGTCATCGGCCATGATGATGTGGTCGGTCGCGAGCGCCAGTTCATAGCCGCCGCCGGCGGCGGAGCCGTTCACCACGGTGATGAAGCGCTGGCCGGAATTCTCCGACGAATCCTCCATGCCGTTGCGGGTCTCGTTGGTGAACTTGCAGAAGTTCACCTTGTGGGCGTGCGTGGAGCCCGCCAGCATGCGGATGTTGGCGCCGGCGCAGAACACGCGGTTCTTGGCCGAGCGTAGCAGCACGACCTTCACTTCCGGATGCTCGAAGCGCAGACGCTGCACGGCATCCGCAAGCTCGATGTCGACGCCGAGATCATAGGAATTGAGCTTGAGCAGATAGCCCTCGAACAGGCCGCCGTTCTCGTCGACATCCATGGTCAGCGTCGCGACGTCACCCTCGACCCCGAGCTTCCAGTGCTTGTAGCGGGATGGTTCGGTCTGGAAATCGATGAATGTCGCGCCGCCTGCGAGGCGCCGATCTTCCCCGGCCATGGGCCACCCTTGAGCTCGTTTTGGTTTAGCGTTAGATGCACAATAGTGCATCTTTTGGCACGCGTCCAGCCCTTAACTACGCCTACATGCACTTTGTTTCATGCAATCGGCTGGGTCCGCACAATCGCGCCCAGCGCGATCCAATCGGCTTTCGAGAGCTGCGGGCGGCCGATCTTGGCCTGGAGCAGCGCCAGCACGGCGGCGACCGGAAAGCTCTCGACAAAACCGTCGCCGCTGCCGGCCGCCTTGCGCGCGCTCAACGCGCGCAGCTCGGTCAGCGCGTCGCCGAACAGGCGGGCGGCGGAATGCGCCTTCTGCATGCGCAGCCGCAGATTGGCATTGGCGATATGGATGCAGGCACGCAGCAGGATGCGTTCGCGGCCGCTCTGCGGGGCAGCGGCCCAGACCGTCTCCAGCACTTCCTGCGCTTCCCAGAAATAGCCGCGGTCGTTGAGCGCGAGCCCGTAGCGCAGCGCCGGATGGCGGGCCGGCACGTGGCCGCGAAAGGCCGATGGCACCAGCGCCTTGGCCAAATCGAGCGTCTCGTCATCGGCCTCGATGCCGCCGGGCTCGCCCGGCACATAGGCCCATCGCGGCCACGGCAATTGGCCGGTCGCATGTGAAGGCACATTCATCGATGTGCCTCCGCATGGTCATGCGGCGTGCCCCTGAAGTCCCTGATCGTCGCGCAGGGCCGCTTTTGCAAATTGCTCAATCGCGTCAAGCGTCGCCCCCGGCGCTTCACGATGCGGGGAATGGCCCGCGTCTGAAATGACTTTAATATCGACCGGACAGTAGCACTCTTCCTGCGCAATTTCGACCTGACGCAATGTCCCATATTGGTCGGCTGCGCCCTGCAGGATCAGAATGGGAACGCGGACATAGGCCAGATATTCCGAGATGTCCCAATCACGGAATTTCGGATCGAGCCAAGCTCCGTTCCAGCCGTAGAAGGCGCAGTCGACGTCCTTGTGCCAGCGCGCCAGTTTTGTCTTGAGGTCGGCAGTCTCGTAGGTGGCCTTGATCGCGGCGATGGATGTCACCGAGATGTCCTCGACGATGAAATGCGGGGCGAGGAGCACGAGGCCCTGCAGGCGATGATCCTGGTGCGCGCCGGCATAGATCGTCGCGATCGAGGCGCCGTCGGAATGGCCGAGCAACAGGCCGCGCCTGAAGCCGATCGCGTCGAGCAGCTTCGGCAGCACGTCCAGAGCCTCGCGCTGCATGTAGTCGAGCGGCCGCGGCAACGTCACCGGGCTTGACCGGCCGTAGCCCGCGCGCGAATAGGCGAAGATGCCGGCGCCGGTCGCTTGTTGCAGCTTCTCGGGAAAATCGCTCCAGAGGCCGACGCAGCCGAGGCCTTCATGCAGCATGACGATGGTCGGCGCATCGGCGGACGCGGGAGCGAGCCATTTGTATTCGAGGCTGGCGCTGCCGATGGTGAGGAAGCCGGTAGGTGTGAGATTGGTCATGCTGTTGCTCTTGTCTCTTCGCCGTCCTGCCCGGGCGTAGCCGTCTGAAGGACGGCGTCGCGCTCGCCTATGCCCAGGCATCCACGTCTTTCGTCAACCGCGGCTGCGCGGGGATGGCCCGGTCAAGGTCGGCCATGACGGCCTGTTGTACCTGGCCAATTAGTGCGCCCCTTCTCGCAGCTTGAACCGCTGGATCTTTCCCGTTGCCGTCTTCGGCAAGGATTCCACCACGTCGATCCAGCGCGGATATTTCCACGGGCCGATCTTCTGCTTGACGTGCTCCTTCAGCATTTCCTGAAGCTCCGTCGTGGTCGCGCCCGGGCGCAGCACGACGAAGGCCTTCGGCTTCAACAGTCCTTCGGGATCGGCCTCGGGCACGACGGCAGCCTCCAGCACGGCCGGATGGGTGATCAGCGCGCTCTCGACTTCGAACGGCGAAACCCAGATGCCGGAAACCTTGAACATGTCGTCGGCGCGGCCGCAGAAGGTGTAGCGGCCTTCCGCGTCGCGGACATATTTGTCGCCGGTGCGGGTCCACGGCCCCTCGAAGGTACGGCGACTCTTGTGGCGCTGATTCCAATAGCCCTCGCCGGCCGAGGGCGCATCGACCAGGAGCTCACCGACCTCGCCGTCGGCGACGTCCTGCCCGGCCTCGTTGACCAGCCGCACCGCATAGCCCGGCACGGGCTTGCCGGAGCAGCCGTATTTGATGTCACCGGGCGCGTTCGACAGGAAGATGTGCAGCAGCTCGGTCGAGCCGACGCCGTCGAGGATGTCGACGCCGAAGCGCGCCTTCCAGCTGGTGCCGACGGATTCCGGAAGCGCCTCGCCGGCCGAGGTGCAGATGCGCAAGGCGCCGCCGCCGCGCTCGGCCTTCATGGTCTCATCGTTGAGCATCGCCGCGAACAGGGTCGGCACGCCGTAGAAGATCGACGGCTTGTAGCGGTTCATCAGGTCGAACATGCGCGCCGGCGTCGGCCGCTCACTGTTGAGGATCACGCTGGCGCCGACCGACATCGGAAAGGTCAGTGCGTTGCCGAGCCCATAGGCGAAGAACAGCTTGGCCGCGGAGAGACACACGTCGCTCTCGCGGATGCCGAGCACCTGCTTGGCGTAGGTGTCGGCGGTCGCCTGCAGATTGGAATGGATATGACGCACGCCCTTGGGCATGCCGGTCGAACCCGACGAATAGAGCCAGAACGCCGGCTCGTCCGGATGCGTCGCGGCGGTGGCGAACTGATCGCTCTCGCCCGCGAGCTCCCCGGCGAGTTGCTTGTGGCCGTTCTGCTCGGCACCGGAGACCACGACATGCTCGAGATCGGGCATGCGCCCGACGACGTCCTTGATGACGGGATAGAGCGCCTCGGAGACGAACAGCACGCGGGCGCGGCAGTCGGCGAGGATGTAGGCGTATTGGTCCGCGGTCAGCAGCGTGTTGAGCGGCACCGGCACGACGCCGGCGCGGATCGCGCCCAAGAACACCACCGGGAAATCGACCGTATCGAGCATGATCATCGCCACGCGCTCCTCGCGGCGGACGCCGAGCCGGCGCAGCATGTTGGCGGCGCGGCAGCTCTGGTGCTGGAGCTCGCCATAGGTCAGGCGCGAGACGGTGTCGTCGAAGGCCAGCTTGTTGCCGCGGCCTTCCCTGACGTTCCGGTCGAGCAGCCAGGTCACCGCATTGTAGGATCCCTCGCTCACGGACTTCTCCCCCGAATTTTTGAATTATAATTCATAGAAAGACACCGCGGCGGCTTGCTGTCAATGCCAGCAGGCACTATGTTTCATTAAAGCGCGCCGCAGGACTTCCTTCAAGAGGACATCCGTAAGAAGGATCATGACCGACAGTCCCGACGCCGAATCCCAATTCCTCGAACAACTCGGCCAGCGTGTGCGCACCATGCGCGCACTGCGCGGCATGTCGCGCAAGGTGCTCGCCAAGGTGTCGGGGATTTCGGAGCGCTACATCGCGCAGCTCGAAAGCGGCAAGGGCAATGTCTCCATCGTGCTGTTGCGCCGTGTCTCCGACGCGATGGGTGCGCATCTCGAGGATCTGTTGCCAAGCGCCGATCCGACACCGGACTGGCAGATGTTTCGCGATCTCCTGCGCAAGGCCACGCCTGCCCAGATCGCGCAGGCCAAGGATCTGCTCGCCGGCGGCAGCGCCTCGGCGCCGCGGCGCGCGCCGTTTTGCGGAATCGCCCTGATCGGCCTGCGCGGCGCCGGCAAATCCACGCTCGGCAAGATTTTGGCGAAGAAGGTCGGCTGGAGCTTCGTCGAGCTCAACAAGGAGGTCGAGCAGCAGAACGGCCTCTCGGTCGCCGAGATCATCGCGCTCTACGGGCAGGAAGGCTTTCGCCGCATGGAGCAGGCGGCGCTGCAACAGTTGCTGGCCCGCAACGAACTGATGGTGCTGGCGACCGGCGGCGGCATCGTCTCGGAGCCCCTGACCTTCGACCAGATCCTGAGCTCGTTCTACACGATCTGGCTGAAGGCCGAGCCCGAGGAGCACATGGCCCGCGTCCGTCGCCAGGGCGATCTGCGCCCGATGGCCGACGATCGCTCCGCAATGGCGGAGCTGCGCAACATTCTGCTGAGCCGCGAGCCGCTGTATTCGCGGGCCACGGCTGTGGTGGATACGGCGGGTCTTTCTGTCGATGCCGCAGCAGCGCGGCTGATCGATGCGGTGCGGCCTGTGCTGCAGAACGAAGCCCGCAGCTTCGGGCTGCGCAGCGTGGCGCTGTAGAGATGACCGACAGCGACGTCACCATTTCCATGTTCGAGCGGATCGGCGGCCGCGCCACGATCGACGCCCTGGTTGACCGGTTCTACGACCGCATGGAAACTTTGCCGGAAGCCAAGGTCATCCGCGCGATGCACGCGGACGATCTCGGCCTGATCCGCGACGTGCTGAAGCGCTATCTCACCGAATGGACCGGTGGCCCCAAACTTTATACGCCCGAGAAGGGCCATCCGCGATTACGGCAGCGACACCTCGGCTTCGCCATCGGCGATGCCGAACGCGACGCCTGGATGCTGTGCATGCGCGGCGCCATGGAGGAGACGGTGACCGATGCCGCCGCGCGCCGGGATCTCGACAAGGCGCTGTCGGGCCTCGCCGACTGGATGCGCAACCGGCAATAGGTCGGGCTCCCCACTCTTGGTGCGATCCCACCGTCGGGCTAAGCTGCGCTCCGTCACGGAGACACTCTCGATGGACGCGACCAAGACGCCGGACGTCATCAGGCGGCCTGTCTCTGCGCATCTGGCGCACATCGTCTCGTCGATTTCCTGTTATCGCGAGCGCGGGCTCGGCCTGGTCAATTTTCGCCACGCGGCGCCCTTGTCGCTTCCCCTGCTCATCAACCTCGGAAATCCATTCCGGATCGCGCTCGGCCGCGAGCCCGGCCTGTCCGATGCGCGGCCAAGCTTTGCCGCCGGGCTTTTCCCCGGACCGGTCCAGATCGAATCGGACGGCCGCGCCATGTGCATCCAGATCGACTTCACCCCGCTCGGCGCCTACCGCTTCTTTGGCGGCGCGATGCCCGATCTGACGGCGCGAATGGTCGACATCGGGGATTTGCTGGGCCGGGACGGCCGGGACCTCAGTGCAAGGATTGCGGACGCGCCGGATTGGCAACAGCGCTGGGAGATCATCGAGACGTTCGTGATCGGGCGGACGGTGAACGAGCCCTCGCCGGAGATCGCTGCGGCCATCCAACGGCTATGGCGCAGCGCAGGCGCGGTTCGGATATCTGACATCGCCACGGACGTGGGCTGGAGCCGCAAGCATCTGTCGCGCCGGTTCCACAACGAGATCGGCGTCTCACCGAAGACGCTGGCGCGCATGCTGCGCTTCCACCGCGCCTGCACGCTGGCGCGCGAGGGCAATGCGTCCGGATGGGCTCGCGTCGCGCTTGAAGCGGGCTTCGCCGATCAGGCGCATCTCGCCCGCGATTTCAGGGAGTTCAGCGGCGAAAAACCCACCGAGTGGGCGGCACGGCTGGCCATCGCGGACCACCGCCTCATGCGCGAGGCCGGCGGATGAGAGACGATGTCCCAAATCTTCAAGAATTCGGTCGGCGGGCACTTTAAGGGGAATGAGCAACCCCAGGAGACACCATGTCCAACCCGACAGCGACTGAAGCGCCACGGCTGTATCACACCCTGCGCTGCAAGAATGCCGAATCGATGATCGCCTGGCTGAAGGACGTTCTCGGCTTCAGGGAACGCGTGATTTACCGACGCGACGACGTCGTTGTGCATGCCGAATTGTCGTTCGGGTCGTCGATCCTGATGCTGGGGGCCGACCGGCCGGACGCCTATGGTAAGCGTGTCGGAGAGCTGGAGGGCCGCAGAACCGATTCTGTCTATCTGGCCGTCGACGATCCCGATGCGCTCTACGCCAAGATGAAGGCGTCCGGGGCTCCGATCGAAATGGAATTGTACGAGACCGATTACGGCAGCCGGGATTTTGCGGCGCGCGATCCCGAGGGCGGCCTATGGAGTTTCGGCACTTATTGGCCCAAGGTCGGCGAGGATCCTCTGCCGGGCTGACTGACTGCAGGTCACCGAGATGCGCAACGCTGGCATTCAGGCATGGACGACGACACTGCGTAGACATCGCGTCACGCCGGGCTAGACTTGCCGGCATGACCGACACCCTTCCCGACACCATCCGCCGCCTCTATACCGATCCCGGCGAGTACATCGACAGCGATCACCCCGCCGTGCAGCAATTCGCATCAGACGCCGTGCGCGTGGATGCGAGCGCGCGTGAGAAGGCCAGCCAGCTCTACAAGGCGGTGCGCGACGGCATCCGCTACAACCCGTATGTGAGCATGCGCGTCGCCGAGACCTTTCGCGCGTCGAGCGTGCTTGCCGCAGGCCAGGGCTATTGCGTCGGCAAGGCCTCGCTGTATGCCGCCGCCTGCCGGGTCCACGGCATTCCTGCCCGCGTCGGTTTCGCCGACGTGAAGAACCACCTCACCACCGAGAAGCTGCGCGCCAGCATGGGCACGGACATCTTCACCTGGCACGGTTTTACGGAGGTGTACGTGGACGACGCCTGGCGCAAGGCAACGCCGACGTTCAACGCGAGCCTCTGCGCCAAGGTCGGCGTGGCGCCGCTTGATTTCGACGGCCATACCGATGCGCTGCTACACCCCTTCGACGGCGAAGGTCGTGCGTACATGCAATACGTCAACGACCGCGGTAGCTATCACGATGTGCCGGCGAAATTCCTGATGCGCGAGATGGCGCGGGACTACGCCAATATGCAGGGCGAGGAGCTGGCCGGACGCGACATGGAGCGCGAGGCGGAAGAACGGTAGGGAAGCTGGCGGCCTGCTTCCAGCTCTCCGAAAACAGACAGGCGGTTTGCCAAAGTGGAGCACAACAAGAGAAAGCCGCCCGAAGGCGGCCTCCCTGCTCAATCAGATCTGCTATTTCTTGACGGCATCCGCAGCATCGCGGGCCGCATCCTTGACATCTCCCGCAACGCTATGCGCGGCGCCTTTGGCCTTATCCATCTTGCCTTCGGCCTCCAGGTTTTCGTTGCCGGTGAGCTTGCCGGCGCCTTCCTTGATTGCGCCCTTGGCCTTGTCGGCGACGCCCTTGATGTGTTCGCTATCCATTATCGTTATCCTTCATAGTGGAGAGGTGAACGACAACCGGCGAGCTCACTCGGTCGTTCCTAAGGGAATTGTTACAAACAAGCCTGCTGCTGTTCCCGGCCCTATCGCCAGGGGTGATGGACCGCCGGGGAGATCATCTCAACCGACCGAACCGACTGCGCGTGGCCGTGACTCCTGCCGGGTGGCATTCGGGACTTTCTTCTCCAGTTCCTCGATCATCCCGCGGGCGATTTCGCGCTCGCCCATGATGACGACGTCGGCGCCCAGTCCCTTCAAATGATCGACCTCGGCGTCCGCATGCGCGCGCGCGATGATGCGGATGTCGGGATTGGCGGCGCGCGCCTGCTGCACGATCTGGCCCGCTTCGAAGGCTTCCGGGATCGCGACCACCAGATGTCGCGCACGCGATGGATTGGTGGCACTGAGGATTTGCGGCTGTGCGGCATTGCCCGCGACGGTCTCGATGCCACCCTGCTTCAGCTTCGCCAGCGCGGTCTCGCCGACTTCGGTAACGAGGAACGGCAATTTGCGCTGCTTCAGCGCATCACCGACGAGCGCACCGACGCGGCCATAGCCGATCACGATCGTATGATCCGTCAGTTCTGTCGTCCGGATCGCCTCGGTGACCGCTGTCGGGGCCGCAGGCTCTTCGCGCCGCGGGTCGAGGCGCGGTGCAAGCCAGGTGGCGGCGGCGAACATCAGCGGGTTGAGCATGATGGAGAGGATCGCGCCCGCCATGATCAGGTCACGGCCCTCCTTGGGCAGGATCTGCGAGGCGACGCCGAGTTCGGCCAGGATGAAGGAGAACTCGCCGATTTGCGACAGGCTCGCCGAGATGGTCAGCGCCGTGGCGACAGGGTGGCGGAACACGACCACGATCAAATAGGCCGCGAGCGATTTGCCCAGCATGATGATCGCGAGGGTGGCAAGCAGCGGCCAGGGCTCGCGGACGACGCTCATCGGATCGAACATCATGCCGACCGAGACGAAGAACAGCACGGCGAAAGCATCGCGCAGCGGCAGTGATTCCTGCGCGGCGCGCGCGCTGAGCGGCGATTCCCGCAGCATCATGCCGGCGAAGAACGCGCCGAGCGCCAGCGAGACGTCGAACAGTTTGGTCGCGCCGAACGCGACGCACAGTGCGATTGCGAGCACGGCGAGACGGAACAATTCGCGCGAGCCGGTATGGGCGATGTAGTGCAGGATCCACGGGATCACCCGGCGCCCCACGACCAGCATCAGCCCGATGAACACGACGATCTTGACGAGGGTCAGCACCACGATGCCGGCGAGCCCGAAGCCGGCTTGCGCGGCCAGCGGCTCGAATGCGGGTTTGCCCTCGGTGCCGCCCTGCAGGCTGGCGATCGCGGGAAACAGCACCAGCACGAGCACCATCGCGAGGTCTTCGACGATCAGCCAGCCGACCGCGATGCGTCCGCGGTCGGTCTCCATCAGGCGGCGCTCCTGAAGCGCACGAAGCAGTACGACGGTGCTTGCCACCGATAGCGCAAGGCCGAACACGAGCCCCGCCGGGATGCTCCAGCCCATCAGCCATGCAAGGCCGAGTCCCATCAATGTCGCAGCCGCGATCTGCACGACGGCGCCGGGTACGGCGATCTTCCGCACCGACAGCAAATCCTGCAGCGAGAAATGCAGACCGACGCCGAACATCAGCAGGATGATGCCGAGCTCGGCGAGCTCGGTGGCGAGCGCCTGGTCGGCGACGAAGCCTGGCGTGAACGGACCGACCGCGACTCCGGCGATGAGATATCCGACCAACGGCGGTATGCGGAACCGCTGCGCGATGGTTCCGAATACGAAGGCTAGTCCGAGTCCGACGACGATGGTGGCGATGAGCGGTGTTTCATGCGGCATTTTTGCCTTGTGACACAGCGAGCACGCTGGCGCACCGCGACCTGTGCGCGCGGGTCGTAGCTCACAGCAATTGCAAGTGCACGGATTCCGCGGCGTCGCGCAGCAACGGCAGGAAGCGCTCGATCAATTCCTGCGCCGGCACGCGATCGACATGGGCGCCCATGTTGATCGCGGCGACGATCACATTGTCGTAACGACGCACGGGAACCGAGATCGAGCGGAAATGCGGCTCAGCCTCGCGATCGACCAGCGAATAGCCCTGCGCCCGATCGGCGACGATGCGCGCGAGCAGCGCCTTGGGATTGGTCTCGGTTTGCGGCGTCAACGCCTCGCGCGTCATCGTCTTCAGGCGCGCCGCGAGATCGGCGTCTTCGAGCTGGCCGAGCATGGCGCGGCCGACCGAGGTGCAGAAGGCGGGCAGTCGGTAGCCGATTTCGAGTCCACCGGAAAACATCCGCGCCGGACTGCCGCGGGCGACGAAGACGACGTCATCGCCATCGCGCACCGCGAGCGAGGAGATTTCGTTTGCCGCGATCGCGACACGATCGAGCACCGGTTGCAGGACAGTGACGAGCTGGTTGGATCGCAGATAGGACGCTGCCAGCGTCAGCACATGCGGCGTCAGCGAGAACAGTTTGCCGTCGCCCGAGACGTAGCCGCCCCGCTGCAGCGTGAACAGCATGCGCCGGGCGGTCGCGCGCGGCAGATCCGCCGCGCGCGCGAGATCGCTCAGCGTCATCGGGCCTGCGGTGGTGCCGAAGCACTGCAGCAGGCGCAGGCCGCGATCGAGCGCCTCGACGAAGTCGGTCGCGCGCTCATCGTTCTCGCTCCGCCTCAGCTTGGGCATGTCGGGGATAATCCTGCAAAATAGTGCTTGCTGACGTTTCAAGGCATGTCATAATTCGCACATTCGTTCAATAGGCGAACGAGCGCCATTCCACGCAAGGATGCACCCGCCATGATGAGCCAGGAGCAGAACGACCTGATCACCCGCACCGGGCCGAAAGACCCCTGCGGCAAGCTGATGCGGAGCTACTGGCAGCCGGCGGCGCTGGTGGATGAGCTGCAAGGCGAGCGACCGATCCGTCCCGTCAGGCTGCTCGGCGAGAACCTGGTGCTGTTCCGCGACGAGCGAGGGCGCTATGGCCTGATCGATCGCCATTGCGCGCATCGCGGCGCCGATCTCGCCTTCGGACGGCTCGAGCATGGCGGCCTGCGCTGCGCCTTTCATGGCTGGCTGTTCGACGCCACCGGCCAATGCATCGAGACGCCGGCCGAGCCGAAGGACTCGAAACTCTGCCAGAACATCCGGCAGCGCTCCTACCCCGTGGTGGAGAAGAGCGGCATCCTCTGGGCCTATCTCGGCGAGGGCGCGCCGCCTTCATTCCCCGAGCTCGACTGCTTCGTTGCTCCCGGGACTCACACGTTTGCATTCAAGGGCCACATGGCCTGCAACTGGCTGCAGGCCCTCGAAGTCGGCATCGATCCCGCGCACGCTTCCTACCTGCACCGCTTCTTCGAGGATGAGGACACCTCCACCGCCTACGGCAAGCAATTCCGCGGCGCTTCCGCAGGAAGCGATCTGCCGATGACGAAGATCTTGCGCGAATACGACCGCCCGATCATCAATGTCGAGCATACCGAATATGGTCTGCGGCTGATCGCGCTCCGCGAGATCGACGAGGAGCGCACCCATGTGCGCGTGACCAACCAGCTGTTCCCGCACGGCTTCGTCATTCCCATGAGCACCGAGATGACGATCACGCAGTGGCACGTGCCGGTCGACGATGAGAACTGCTACTGGTACGCGATCTTCACCAGCTATTCGAACCCGGTCGACAAGCAGAAGATGCGCGACCAGCGGCTCGAGCTCTATGAGCTGCCGGATTACAAATCGCGCAAGAACCGAGCTAACGATTACGGTTTCGATCCACACGAGCAGCAGACCGCGACCTATACCGGCATGGGCAACGACATCAACGTCCACGACCAATGGGCGGTTGAATCGATGGGCGCGATCCAGGACCGCACCCAGGAGCATCTCGGCTCGAGCGACAAGGCGATCGTGCAATATCGCCGCCTGCTGCGGGCCGAGATCGAGAAGGTCGGCGGCGGCGAGAAACCGATGCTGTTTCTGGATGACAGCAAGGCACGCAGCATTCAGGGACCGGCCACCATGGACGGCATCGGGCCGACCCAGGGTTGGGAGCTCTACTGGATGGAGGTCGACGTCAAGCGCCGCCGTGGCGCTCCCTGGGCCGCACCGGTCCCGAAGGAGATCGCGGACAACGTGCACCGGCTGACGGCGGCGGAGTAAAGCGGAATTCCCTCCACGTCATTGCGAGCGAAGCGAAGCAATCCAGACCACCTCTCAAGAATGACGCTGGATTGCTTCGTCGCTTCGCGCCTCGCAATGACGGAGAATGTGGCAAGTGTTTTGCTCACGTCGAGCAGCGTGGATTGAGGAGCAACCAAAGTGACTTTCGTCGCGCGTCATGCGCTGTGGTCGGATGAGCAGAGGGATGCCGCGTCGCGCATGCGCCGTCTCGTCGAGGAGAAGAATCTCGAGGTGATCCGCCTCGCCTTCCCCGACCAGCACGGCATCCTGCGCGGCAAGACCATCATCGCCTCGGAGGCGATCGTGTCGCTGGAGAGCGGCTGCTCCATCACCACCACGATGCTGGCCAAGGACACCTCGCACCGCACGGTGTTTCCGGTGTTCACCGCGGGCGGCGGCTTCGGCATGAAGGAGATGGAGGGCGCGGCCGACGTACTGATGGTGCCTGATCCCACCACGTTTCGCGTCTTGCCGTGGGCACCGACCACGGGCTGGGTGCTGTGCGACCTTTATTTTGCCGACGGCCGCCCGGTGCCGTTCGCGACGCGCTCGCTCTATCGCAAGGCGCTGGACGAACTCGCCAGCCGCGGTCACGACTTCGTCGCGGGGCTCGAAGTCGAATTCCACATCTTCAAGCTCGACGATGCGCATATGCGGCCCGAGGATGCGGGACAGCCGGGCGTGCCGCCCTCGGTGAGCTTGCTTAGCCACGGTTATCAATATCTCACCGAACAGCGCTTCGATCAGATGGAGCCGGTTCTGGAGGTCTTGCGGCGCGACATCGTCGCGCTCGGGCTCCCGTTGCGCTCGGTCGAGGTCGAGTTCGGTCCGAGCCAGTGCGAGTTCACCTTCGCACCCCGAAAGGGAATCGAACCGGCCGACAACATGGTGCTGTTTCGGTCTGCCGTAAAGCAGATCGCGCGCCGCCACGGCTACCACGCCACCTTCATGTGCCGGCCGAAATTGCCGAATGTGTTCGCGAGCGGCTGGCATCTGCACCAGTCGATCGTCTCGCGCGCCACGGCCGAGAACCTGTTCATGCCACAGGACGGCGGTGAGCCGCTCAGCGCGTTCGGCAAGTCCTATCTCGCCGGCCTGCTCGACCACGCCCGCGCCTCGACATTGTTCACGACCCCGACCATCAACGGCTACAAGCGCTACCGTTCCTATTCGCTGGCGCCGGACCGCGCAATCTGGGGCCGCGACAATCGCGGCGTGATGATCCGCGTGCTCGGCGGCGCCAATGACGCCGCGACGCGCCTGGAGAACCGCATCGGCGAGCCCGCCGCCAATCCCTATCTCTACATGGCCTCGCAGATCCTATCGGGCCTCGACGGCGTCGACCGCAAGCTCGATCCTGGCCCGTCGGCCGACACGCCCTACGAGACCAAGGCGCCGCTGCTGCCGAAATCACTGCGCGATGCGGTCAGCGCGCTGAAGGACGATCCGTTCTTCCGCGACAAGTTCGGGCCTGAGTTCGTGGATTATTACACGCACATCAAGAATGCCGAGATCGACCGCTTCCTGTCCGAGGTAACGGACTGGGAGCATCGCGAGTATTTCGAGGTGTTTTGACAGCCACGTCGCCGACGTCATGCCCGGGCTTGTCCCGGGCATCCACGTTCTTCGTGTCGCGCGGCGAGGCGTGGATGGCCGGGACAAGCCCGGCCATGACGATATTGAGAGACCCTAAATCCCCAGATACTTGTGCTGCAAATCCGGCGCGGCCATCAGTTCGTCCGACGTGCCGCTCCACACCGTCCTGCCGCGCTCGATGATGAAGTGGCGGTCGCAGATGCGGGCGAGGTGATCGACGTTCTTGTCGACCACCAGGATCGACTGGCCCCGGCTCTTGAGCAGCGACAGGCAGTGCCAGATCTCCTCGCGGATCAGCGGCGCAAGGCCTTCGGTCGCCTCGTCCAGGATCAGCAGCTTCGGGTTGGTCATCAGCGCGCGGCCGATCGCCAGCATCTGCTGCTCGCCGCCGGAGAGCTGGTTGCCCATGTTGGCGGCGCGTTCGGCGAGGCGTGGAAACATCACGTAGATCGCGGCCAGCGTCCAGGGATTGGCGCTGCCGAAGCGATCGGCTGCGGCTGCGACCAGATTTTCGCGCACGGTGAGGTTCGGGAAGATCTGGCGTCCTTCGGGGACCAGACCGACGCCGAGCTTGGCGATCCGGTAGGAGGGCTGCGTTCGCACCTCCGTGCCCGCAAAGCGGATCGAACCCGCACGCGCCGGCGTCAGGCCCATGATGGAGCGGATGGTCGTGGTCTTGCCCATGCCGTTGCGGCCCATCAGCGAGACCATCTCGCCCGGCTTGATCGACAGCGACAGCCCGAACAGCACCTGGGAGAGGCCGTAGCAGGTCTCGATGCCGTCGACCTCGAGCAGCGTGTCAGCGATTATTTTTTCAGCCATGGTGCGTCACCACGTGCTGGTCGCCGAGATAGGCGCGCTTGACGTCCTCGTTGGCGCGGATCGCGGCCGGATCGCCGGACGCGATGACGCGGCCATAGACCAGCACCGTGATGCGGTCGGCCAGCGCGAACACCGCCGGCATGTCGTGCTCGACCAGCACGATCGAGACTTCCTTGCGCAGCTCCTGGAGCAGCTTCACCATGCGCTGGGATTCGGTGACGCCGAGACCGGCCATCGGCTCGTCGAGCAGCAGCAATTTCGGCTTGCTCGCCAGCGCCACCGCAAGCTCGAGTTCGCGGCGCTCGCCATGGCTGAGCCTGCTGACAACGACGTCCGCGCGATGCAGCAGTCCGACGCGATCGAGCGCGGCATGGGCGGCATCGCGCAGGCCCTTTTCCTTGCGCGCATCGGCAAAGAAGCGGAACGAGGTGCCGGCATGAGCCTGCGCCGCCAGCGCGACGTTGTCGGCGGCGGTGAAGTCGAGCAGCAGCGAGGTGATCTGGAACGAACGCGCCAAGCCCAGCGCGCAGCGGCGATGGGCCGGCAGATAGGTGATGTCGCGGCCCCCAAGCGAGACGCTGCCGGAATGCGGCTCGAGATGCCCGGTGAGCTGGCTGATCAGCGTGGTCTTGCCGGCGCCGTTCGGGCCGATGATGGCGTGCAGCTCGCCGGCGGCGACGTCGAGCGAGACATTGTCGGTGGCGATGATGCCGCCGAAGCGGCGTACCAGCTTTTCGACGCGGAGCAGGGGTTCAGCCACGATTGAACCTCCCGAGCAGGCCCATGATGCCGCCGCGGCCGAACAGCACGATCAGCAGCAGCAGCGGGCCCATGATGAGCGCCCAATATTCGGTGATCTGCGACAGGAACTCTTCGAGCAGCAGGAACACCACCGCGCCCACGACGGGGCCGAACAGCGTGCCCATGCCGCCCAGGATCACCATCACCATGAGGTCGCCGGAGCGGGTCCAGTACATCACGGCCGGGCTGACGAAATCGGTGTTGTTGGCAAGCAGCGCGCCGGCGAGGCCGCACATTGTCCCTGAAATGACGAAGCAGACCAGCTGATAGCGCTTGGCGGGAAAGCCGATCGCCTGCATGCGCTGCTCGTTGGAGCGCAAGCCCTGCACGACGAGGCCGAAGCGCGAATTGACGATGCGCCAGATCAGGAAGAGCACGCCGAACAGGCAGGCCAGGCAGAGATAATAGAACTGCGTGCGATTGCCGAGATTGATCAGGCCGGAGAAGTCGCTGCGCTTGTAGACGGTGAGCCCGTCGTCGCCGCCATAACGCGCAAGGCCCGAGGCGACGTAATAGGCCATCTGCGCGAAGGCCAGCGTGATCATGATGAAATAGACGCCGCGGGTGCGCAGGGACAGCGCGCCGATCACGAGCGCATAGAGCGCGGACGCCGCGAGCGCGACCGGAAACTGGATGAAGCCCGAGCCGACACCTTCCTGCGCCAGCATGCCGACCGCGTAGCCGCCGATGCCCAGATAGGCGGCGTGGCCGAAACTCATCATGCCGCCGAAACCCATGATAAGGTTGAGGCTCGCGGCCGCCAGCGCCAGTATGACGATGCGGGTGAACAGCGTCAGGATGAAGACGTTGCCGGACGCTTGCGAATACAGCGGCAGCAGCACGAGGCCGGCCAGCATCAGGGCCGTGACGGCCTTGCTCACAGTCAAATTCTTCATCGACGGTTGGCTGGAAACAGCCCCTCCGGCCGCACCACCAGCACGATCGCCATCAGCAGGTAGATCAGCATGGAGGACAATGCGGGCGCGGCGGTGGAGGCAGCGGCGCCGCTCAGCACCTGCCGCAGCAGATTGGGCAGAAAGGCGCGGCCGAGGGTGTCGATCATGCCGACGAAGATCGCGGCCAGGAACGCGCCGCGGATCGAGCCGATGCCGCCGATCACGATGATGACGAAGGCGAGAATCAGGATGTTCTCGCCCATGCCGATCTGCACGGTGAGGATCGGCGCCTGCATCAGCCCGGCCAGGCCTGCGAGCGCGGCGCCGAGGCCGAACACCAGCGTGTAGAGCAGCTTGATGTTGATGCCAAGCGCGCCGATCATCTCGCGGTTGGAGGCGCCGGCGCGGATCAGCATGCCGATGCGGGTGCGCATCACGCCGAGATAGAGCAGCAGCGCCACCAGCAGCGCCACCACGATGATGGCGAGCCGATAGGCGGGATAGTGAATGCCCGGCAGGATCGGCACGGGCACGGTGAGCCAGGCCGGCAGCGGCAGCGCAAGGCCGGCCGGCCCCCAGATCAGCCGCACGGCCTCGTTGAAGAACAGGATCAGGCCGAAGGTTGCGAGCACGTGGTCGAGATGATCTCGCCCGTAGAGATGCCGCAGCGCCGACATTTCGAGGACGATGCCGAGGATCAGCGTGGCGCCAAGCGCCAGCAGCGCGCCGAGCAGGAAGCTGCCGGTCCAGGCCGCGAACGTCGCGGCGAAATAGGCGCCCATCATGTAGAGCGAGCCGTGCGCGAGGTTGACGAGATCCATGATCCCAAACACCAGCGTCAGGCCGGCGGCGAGCAGAAACAGCAGCAGGCCGAACTGCAATCCGTTCAGAAACTGTTCGACGACGAGCAGCATCAAGACTCTTTCAGGCGCACGCGGTGTCGCGCCGATGTTCGAACACGGTCGCCATCAGTGAAAGAGCTCCCCCTGCCTCATCAAGGCGGAAAAATGGGTAATGGCAGTATCGTTCCGAGGCAAGAGCGATTCGACACCAAACATGCACTTTGTTGCATGCCGATGCATGCGGTCGAAATGGCCTTGCAAGAAGGCTGCCGCGCCGGCTGGGGCAAGCTGCCGCACCCAAGCGATCACCCTCTCCCCCGTTGCCGGGGAGAGGGTGTTGAGTTCATGGGATCGAGGAGATGCGTCTAGTGCGACGTCATCTGCCGGGAAAGGTCATCCGGTTCGGCGAGCGCGCTGTTGGCCGTCGAGGCCTCCAGCGCCGCCATCCGGAACAGATAGGCGAGCGTCGCCAATCCGGTGTCCTCCGCCATCTGCGCCAGCTCGAGCGCCATGTCCGACATGTAGCCGAGATTCTCGTCCCTGATCTGCGCCATGATCTGGCTGTCCCGCATCATGTTCGACATTCTCAGGCGCTCTTTCGTTGCGCGGCAAGGCCGCAGAGGTTGGCTCGGGCGACGGCGTCCAGATGCGGGCCGTCCTGACGCACGACCGGATGCATGCCGATACGATCATGCAGGGCATCGAGGGTCTCGCGACGAATGTCGATGATTGCCGCCATGGTCCACGCGTCCTCCACCAGAGCCGGCAGGCCAAGCGGTGTCACCACGAAGCCGGCCTCGTGGAAGCGCGGCAGCCACCAGGTCTCCATGATCGCGCTGACCTGCGCGATGCCCTGATTGAGGCAGAACTCCTGCACCGCCGCCATCAGTTGCAGATTGAGCGCGCCGTCGCGGCGATCACGCACGACGAAGTAGCGTGACCATTCCCACACTACCGGATTCGCGGGGCAACCGCGCACCGACGCCAAATGCGGGAACACCTCGCTCATCATCGAGGGTTTGGTCGTCGGGTAGAGCCGGTGACCGCCGATGACCCGCCGCCCCTCGAGTGCAAGCAGATAGACCGTATCCTCGTCGTCATAGGAATCGATCTCGCGGCCGTCCGGCCTGCGCAGCGCCTCCCAGCGCCGCTCCTTGACGAAGATATCGTGGCGCAACCGGAAATGCTGCTCGATCACGTCTTCATAGAGGTGGCGATTGACCGCAGAAATGGCGTGAATCATGAAAACCCCCATTCAGCCTCAATGGGAGCAGAGTCGGCGAAAAGAGCCGGGTTCGATATTGGGAAATTTCCCAGTACGGCGCTTACGGATTGATGATCTTGTTCCGGATCGCCAGCGCCACCGCATGCGTGCGGTTGACGGCACCGAGCTTGCGCCCGGCAGTTGCAAGATGCTCTTCCACGGTGCGCTGCGTGATGTGCAGGATCTCGCCGATCTCCCAGGCCGA
Source organism: Bradyrhizobium sp. SZCCT0148 (assembly GCF_018129985.1). Lineage (GTDB taxonomy): Bacteria > Pseudomonadota > Alphaproteobacteria > Rhizobiales > Xanthobacteraceae > Bradyrhizobium > Bradyrhizobium japonicum_H. The sequence goes on along the minus strand of NZ_JAFCKT010000002.1, from coordinate 703,298 downwards.
CTTGCCCTGTGAAGCCCAGGAGATCACTTCGCGCTCGCGCGGAGTAAGGCGCGCCGGGGGATAAGGCGTCGGCTCGAGCAGACGGCGAATGTGGTCGAAGCCATACATCGCCATCAGGTGCAGCGCCGGCTTGCTCCGCGGATTGAGGTCGAGATGAACGCCGCCAAGCGACACCGCCGCTTCATAGCCGGTGAGCCCGTGGATCGGCACGATGAAGCCCCGCGACATGCGAAAATCGGTGGCGCGGTTCATCACCTCGGCCGCATCGGGCTCAAGCTCGGCGTCATAGGGGGCTTCCGACCATTCGAACGGATTGACCGATTGCCGGCACAGCCGCACCACGGGATCGAAGCGGTCGTAATTGTTCTGGGTGTAGAGACTGAACCAGCCGGCCGGCCAGCGCTTGGCGAGCACCATCTGCGCAAACCGCTGGTCGGGATTGGGCAATCCCGTCACAATGATGGTTTCGAAGCCGAAGCGCCCGAACGCGGTTTCTAGCGCGTTCATGGCATCGGGCACCTTGCGATAGGTCTCCAGCCCCTCAATGAAGTCGAGCGCCTCCCGGCCATAATCCACGGCGGACATCGGTGCGTTTCCTAACCCACAAGGGCTCGTATAGCACGTCTTCGGGGACTGCCTCAATTCGCTGCGGCCGTAGTTTCCCGGTGCTCATCCGGTCTGAAGATTTAAACTACTTGTGGCAGAATTGACGCCACGATACACCTGTCGCGACTTGAGCGGGAAAACCACGATGGAAGACGAGGACATCGCCCTCAACAGCGTGCTCGGCCTGGAATTGAACCGCGTGTTTTTCGCCATCCGCGAAAAGGCAAACAAGCAGAAGATCATCGAGTTCGCGCGCGAGGTGCTGGAAGCCGAACGCGAGGACATTCCCGAAAGCGTCGTCCCGGAAGGTCCGGCGAGCTAAAACGCAAGTTCAGTATAGCTTGCGCTGCCAACAGCCGGGCTCAAGCCCGCGACCTGATCTTGAGATCAACGAGCGCGCGACGTCCGACCGCCGTCAATTCGTCCAATGCCGTAATGCCAGAGCGAGCCGCGTCCAGCAGACGTGCCGCAACGAGTTTCCGGCTCTCGTGATCACCGCCATGCCTGACGTGACCGAACGCGGCCTCAAGTGCCGCATCCAGGATCGTCCGCAGGCGCCCCTCGACCTCGCTCATGTCGTTCCTCACGCGCCGGCAGTGGCGCTCATCTGAGCTTCATGTAAATGAAGAGGTAAGATTGTATGTTCACTTGTGAGCACAAGGAGCGGTGAGCCGATTGCGACGACCGCCGCTTGAAAAGCCGAAGACCGACACCGCTGGCCGAAAGCTGCCAACCTCGGCTCCAAGGATAGGACGAGAGGATCAACATCGATCCGGGCGACTTGTTCCTACCAAGGGGCTGACAAATTTGCCCGCTCGCCACTAGGCGTTTTGAGGTTCTTTGCTTAGAAATCCGCAGGGAACCAGGATGGGACATGACTGACGGCATCACGAAATCTCCAACCGGAATCGAAGGCTTTGACGACCTGACGCTTGGCGGCCTTCCCACCGGACGGCCGACGCTGGTCTGCGGTTCGGCCGGCTGCGGCAAGACGCTCTTTGCTTCGACCTTTCTGTTCAATGGCGCGAAGATCTACGACGAGCCCGGCGTCTTCGTTACGTTCGAGGAGCGCCCGATCGACATCGTCGCCAATGTCGACTCGCTTGGCTTCGATCTCCAGGGGTTGATCGATCAGTCGAAGATCCACATCGAGCACATCGAGATCGATCCATCGGAAGTCGCCGAGATCGGCGATTACGATCTGGAGGCTCTGTTCCTGCGGCTTGAGTTCGCCGTCGACCAGATCGGCGCCAAGCGTATCGTGCTCGACACCATCGAGAGCCTGTTCTCGGCATTCTCCAATCCGGCGATCCTGCGCGCCGAGATCCGCCGCCTGTTCGACTGGCTCAAGCAGAAGGGCCTGACGGCGGTCATCACCGGTGAACGCGGCGACGGCACGCTGACCCGGCAAGGCCTCGAGGAATATGTCTCGGACTGCGTCATCCTGCTCGATCACCGGGTCGACAACCAGATCTCGACGCGGCGCCTGCGCATCGTCAAGTATCGCGGCACCGCGCACGGCACCAACGAATATCCGTTCCTGATCGACGAGGACGGCTTTTCCGTACTGCCGGTGTCCTCGCTCGGGCTTGGGCACAAGGTGTTCGAAGACCGGATTTCGACCGGCGTCGCCGACCTCGATGCCATGCTGACCGGCGGCGGCTTCTACCGGGGCAGCAGCATCCTGCTCACCGGCGTCGCCGGCTCCGGCAAGAGCTCGCTCGCGTGCATGATGGCCGACGCCGCCTGCCAGAACGGCGAACGGGCCCTTTACCTCTCGTTCGAGGAATCCGAGGCGCAGACCGTCCGCAACATGAAGTCGATCGGCACCGATCTCGGCAAATGGCTGAAGAGCGGCCAGATGCGCTATATTGCCGCGCGACCGACCTTCTACTCGCTCGAAATGCACCTTGCGATCATGCTGCGCGAGATCAACAGGTTCAAGCCGCAGCTCGTCGTGCTCGATCCGATCTCTGCCTTCACCGACTCTGCCGACATCGCCGAGGTGCAGGCGATGCTTCTGCGCATCGTCGACTACCTCAAGTCCAACGGCATCACCGCCGTGTTCACCCATCTGGCCAGTGTCGAGCAGGCGCAAACCGACGCCGGCCTGTCGTCGATCATGGATGGCTGGGTGCTTTTGCTCAACCGCGAGGCCAACGGCGAGTTCAACCGGGAGCTCTATCTGCTGAAAGCGCGCGGCATCTCCCATTCCAACCAGGTCCGCGAGTTCGTCATGTCGAACAATGGCATTCACCTGCTGGACCCCTATCTCGGCGAGGACGGCGCATTGACGGGTTCGGCCCGACGCAACGCAGAGGCGCGGGCGCGCCGCGCCGAGGCCGAGCGGCAGGCCGAGGTGACCCGCGTGCAGGACCAGGTCACGCAACGGCGCCGCCGCGCACTTGCCCAGATCGAAACTCTCAACGCGGATATCGAGGCCGACGAGGCCGAACTCAGGCGGCTGGTGACGGCCGAGGAAACCTATCAACAACTCAGCCGGGAAAGTGCCGCAGCACTGGCGCGGGGACGGGGACTGGACCTGTCTACCGGCATGAAGAAGCAGGGCTAAGTCATGACCGAAGTCGACAAAGAGCCCGTCAAGCTCGTCCTTTACGTTGCCGGCGAGACCCCGAAGTCGCTCGCGGCGATCCGCAATCTCGAAAAGATCTGCTCCGAGCACCTGGCCGGCAAGTACAAGGTCGAGGTCGTCGATCTCAAGAAGCAGCCCCAGCTCGCCCGGGAGCACGGCATCGTCGCCATTCCCACCCTGGTGAAGGAGCTTCCTGTCCCGATTCGCAAGATCATCGGGGACCTTTCCGACACCCAGAAGGTTCTAGTGCATCTGTCGGTTGAGGAATGATGACAGTGGTGTCGCTCGCATCCGCGTTGACCCGGGACGAACTCGAGGCTCGTCTATACGAAGCCGAGGAGACGCTCCGTGCCATCCGCGAAGGCGAGATCGATGCCGTCGTCATCAAAGGCGGAACGACCGAGCAGGTCTTCACGCTCGAGGGTGACGGCCACTCCTACCGCACCTTCATGGAAGCGATGGACATCGGCGCCGCCGCGTTCGACGCCGATGGGCAGTTGCTCTATGCCAACCAGGCGCTGTGTACGTTGCTGGACCGGCCGGCCGGCGGACTTTCCGGGCCGGCGCTGCTCGACATCCTCGATGCCGTCAATCAGACGACGTTCCGCCGCCTCCTGGCGCAGGCGATGGAAGAACGTCAATCCGCTGAAATCCACGTTCGCGTGAACGACAGCGAGCGCAGCTTCCTTCTCACCGGAACGCCGATCGATTTTGGCATCGTGAGCGGCGTCGCCATCACCTTCACCGACATCAGCGAGCGTGAGCAGACCGCCGCCGCCAAGGAGTCCGAGCGGCTGGCGCGGTCCGTTCTCGCCTCCGCCAACGAGGCCGTCATCGTCTGCGACCGATCCGGTACGGTCACTCACATCAATAACGCCGCCGAACGGATTTGCGCCGAGGCGCCGATCGGGAAGCGGTTCGAGGAGGCGATCGCACTGACCTTTGCCGATGCCGCCGAGCTGATGTCGGGAGCCGACATCGTTGCGATGGCCATTGGCGGCACGCCGGTGCAGGGGCTCGAAGCCGCCGTGAAGACGTCCGCCGTCGACGTCACCGACGTCATGATCAGCGCGGCACCGCTCGTCGTATCCGGCGAGCGGACCCAGGGCTGCGTGGTCACGCTGATCAACCTGTCGCAGCGCAAGGCCGCCGAGCGTCGCCAGGCCCTCCTGATGGGCGAGCTCGATCACCGCGTCAAGAACACCTTGGCCATGGTGCTGGCGATCTCCGCGCGCACCGCTTCGCACGAGCGCACGATCGAGGACTTCCAGAAGTCATTCTCCGGCCGCATCCAGGCCCTCGCCGCCACCCACACGCTGCTGTCGAACGCGTCGTGGGAGAATTTGCAGATCAAGGACGTGCTCAGCGTCGAGCTGGCGCCCTATGCGACCTTGTCCAGCGGGCGCATCACGATGGAGGGGCTGGATGTTTCCGTCGACTCCAAGACCGCCGTCTCGCTCGGGCTGGTGTTCCACGAATTGACGACCAACGCGGTGAAATACGGCGCGCTGTCGACCCGGGCCGGCAAGCTGTCGGTGCGGCGGATCGGCCTGGTCGACGATGGCGCGCTGCAGATCGAGTGGGAAGAGCGCGACGGCCCCATGGTGACGCCGCCGACGACCTCCGGCTTCGGCCAGACCCTGATCTCGCGCAGCCTTGGCAGCGGCGCCAACGGTGGCACGAAGCTCGAATTCCGGCCGACCGGCGTCGTCTGCCAGATCCTGATTCCGAAATACGGCCACTTCCATTCCTAGCATTTGGCGCTGGATGGCCGCGCGCCTTCCATGAGATGATCCTGGAAGACCGTTCCGGGACATCCAGACATGATGACGCTGCGCCAGGTGGAAGTGATCCGTGCCGTGATGGTGACGGGCACCATCGGCGGTGCCGCGAAGCTGCTCAATGTCTCGGCGCCCGGGATCAGCCGCCTCGTCAAATACACCGAGCGCTCGCTCGGCATCCGCTTCTTCCAGCGCCAGAACGGGCGCTACTTCCCGACGCCGGAAGCCGAGAACATCTTCGAGCAGATCAACAGCGTCTACAAGAAGGTCGACGACCTCTCCGAGATCATCTCCAAGATCGGCCGCGGCGGCCTGTCCGAACTGCGCATCGGCTCGGTGCCGAGCATCTCGCAGGTGATGGTGCCGCGCGCGATCGAGCGCGTCCGCCGCCGCTATCCCGATTTGGGCATCGACATCAACATTCTCAAACTCGAGGAAGCCATCGACTATCTCATGCTCGGCCGCGGCGAGTGCGTGGCGATGAGCTACCGGCTAGAGCATTCCGGGCTCGACTTCATGCCGCTGGCCTCGGGCGAGCTGTATTGCATCGTGCCGCCGGGCCACGAGCTCGCCGGCCGCAAGCAGGTCTCCGCCGCCGAGATCACCCGCTATCCGCTGATCGGCATCGATCCCAACGATCCCTACGGCCGGATCATGGCCGAGATCTTCGCGCGCCACCGGCTCGCCTACAACATCACCATTCGGGCGCGCTTCGGCACCACGGTCTGCGCGCTGGTGAAGGCGGGTCTCGGGATCGCGATCATCGACCAGTTCACGGTGGCCCATGGCGGCTATCCCGGGATCGAGCTTCTGAAGATTGCCGAGCCGACGCGGTTCGACACCTATATCGCGGTCAAGCGCGGCGCGCCGCTGTCGCTCCATGCGGAGTCCTTCATCGAGTCGCTGCGCGCCGAGATGCGCGCGGTCGAGCCGTCCCGCGGCAACGGCAAGGCCGTGCCGGGCGGCAGCGGCAAGGCCGCGCCGACGCGGGGGCGGAAGAAATAACATCATGTTAGGTTTGCCGGATAAAAGGGTAATTGTGTTAGGCGGAGGAATGGCTATCGTCGCACCTGAAATCCCGCTTGGAATCGCGCGGATTTCCCCGCTAATGGCCGGGACCGAACGCTCCTTTTGAGACGATAGCGAATTATGTCCCAGCGCGGATACGCCGCCAGCAAGAAGCTCCTTACCGGCCTGATCGGCGCGCCGATCGCGCATTCCGCATCGCCTGCCATGCATGAGCGCGCCGCGGAGGCGCTCGGGCTGCGCGGCCACTATCAGCTCATCGAGGTGGCCGGAGCCGATGCGGCAGCGCTTCGCATGATGCTCGAGGGCGTGCGGCGGCTCGGCTTTGCCGGCGTCAATGTCACCTACCCCTACAAGGAGGCGGTGGTTCCGCTGCTCGACGCGTTGGCGCCCGGTGCGGCCAGCATGGGCGCGGTCAACACCGTCGTCGTCAAGGACGCCCGCCTGACCGGCCACAACACCGACACCACCGGCTTTGCGCGCGCGGTGGCGCCGCTGCTGGCGCCCGCGGGAAATGCCGTTGCGGTGATCGGCGCCGGCGGCGTCGGCAAGGCGATCGCGTTTGCGCTGGCGAGCCTGAAAGTGTCCGACATCCGCATCTTCGACAGCGAGCCGGCGCGCGCCGCGACGCTCGTCTCCCTGCTGGCGCCGCAGGGCGGCGCCAGGGTTGCCGCAAGCGTCGAGGATGCGGTTCACGGCGCAACCGGTCTCGTCAACGGCACGCCGGTCGGCATGCTGCCGGACCGCGGCATGCCGGTTGCGGCCACGTTGTTGCACGAAAAATTGTGGGTCGCGGATGCCGTCTATTCGCCGCTGATCACGCCGCTGCTGGCGGCGGCACAAGCCAGGGGCGCACGGATCATGACCGGGCGGGAGCTCGCGATCTATCAGGCCGCCGACGCATTCGAACTGTTCACGGGCCTTGCCCCATCGACCGAGATCATGGGAGAGGCATTCGACGAGGTGATGGCGGCACGAAGCTCGGCCTATCACGCAGCGTAACCGAAGCGGCCGATACAAGGCCGCCGGCAACATCAGAGGAAACGGGAGGAGACATGATGAGATCGACCATTCTGGCAGGCGCCCTGCTTGCCTTCGCAACTGCAACCGGCGTTCACGCCCAGGCGATCAAGCTCGCCAACGTCGCCGAACTCTCCGGCGGCGGCGCCACCGTCGGCACCAACTGGAAGAACGGCATCGACCTCGCGATCGAGGAGATCAACGCCAAGGGCGGCGTGCTCGGCCGCAAGCTCGAAGTCAGCCATGCCGACTCGCAGTCCAACCCGGGTGTCGCCCGCGCCCAGGTGCAGAAGGCGCTCGACGCCGAGCCCTATGTGCTGCTCGGGCCCGGCTATTCCGGCTCCGTGAAGGTGACGGCGCCGCTCGCGGCCGAAGCCGGCATCGCGCAGATCATGGGTGGCGAAGCCGCCGAGCTGACCCAAGCCGGCAACAAGTTTCTGTTCCGCACCTCGTTCGGCCAACAATCCTCGATGCCGAAGGTCGCGAAATACATCCACGACGACATGAAGGCGAAAACCGTCGCAGTGGTCTGGGTCAACAACGATTTCGGCCGCGGCGGACGCGACATGGTGACCAAGGAGCTCGAACGCCTCGGCTCCAAGGTGGTGGCCGATCTCTCCACTGAAGCAGGCCAGGCCGACTTCGCCGCCGACGTCGGCAAGATCAAGGCCGCCAATCCCGATGCCGTGTTCGTCTATCTGAACGAGGAAGAGAGCGCGCGCATCCTGAAGGAGCTGAAGCGCCAGGGCGTCACCGCGCCGCTGATGGGCGAGACCACGCTGATCGGCCAGAAGGTGATCGAGCTCGCCGGCGACGCCGCCAACGGCGCGCGCGGACATGTCGGCCTCACCACCGACGCGCCCGTCGATCTGGTCAAGCAATTCCGCGAGAAGTTTTCCAAGAAGTACAATTACGTTCCTGACCATAACGGCCTGAAAGGCTATCTCGCCGTCTACATGGTGAAGGCCACCACCGAGAAGATGGGCAAAGTCGACCCGAAGAAGTTCGCCGACACGCTGCACGGCCTCACCATCATGGCCGCGGACGAACCGGGCATCCTTATGGACGTGACCTTCAGCGACACCGGCGACATCGACCGTCAGAGCTTTCTGGTCGAGGTGGTCGAAGGCAAGCAGGTCGTGAAGCAAGTGCTGCCGAAGGTGAAGTGAGATAGAGCGGAGCAAGCGCCTCGTCCTTCGAGACGACCGCTCTTAGCGGTCTCCTCAGGATGAGGCCGAACTCGCTGCGGAGCGCATGGTGCTGCAGCCGCGCACTCCGCCCTCATCCTGAGGATCCGCCAACGGCGGGCTTCTCGAAGGATGGCCACAGGCATGATCGCTTCCATATGCGATTGCCCTGGCGCTCGCGGGAGCGGAAGAGAAAGAGGGGAACATGTCCAACCTATTCGATCTTCTGGTCGCAGGGTTAGCCACCGGCGCGATCTATGCGCTGGTCGCGGTCGGCTTCACGCTGCTGTGGCAGACCTCGCAGACCATCAATTTCGCGCAAGGCGAGTTCGTGATGCTGCCAGCCTTCCTGATGCTCGCCGCGATGCATGCGGGCGCGCCGTTCTGGCTCGCGATCATCCTCGGCATGCTCTTGTCGATGATCCTGCTCGGGCTCGGCTTCAAGCTGTTGCTGGTCGATCCCATGATGCGCCACGGGGTGCTGCCGCTGGCGATCGCGACCATGGCGCTCGCGATCGGCATCAAGGAAGCGGTCAAGCAGTTCTTCAGCGCGGAGGCCTCGCCCTTCCCGTCGATCGTGCCGACCGGCGACGTCTCCATTCTCGGCCACGCGGTCTCGCTGCAAAGCATCGGCGTCCTCGTCGTCGCCATCCTCGCCGTCGTTGGATTGACGACGCTGCTCAACCGCACCTCGCTCGGCCACCAGATGCAGGCGGCGGCGCAGAACCCGACGGTGGCGCGCATCATCGGCGTGCCGGTCGAGCGGATGATCCTGCTGACATTCCTGATCAACGCCGTCCTGGTCGCGCTGGCCTCGCTTCTCATCACGCCGATTTATCTGGCAAAATTCTCCTCAGGCGAAGTGCTGGGACAGGCGGCTTTCATCGCGGCGATCGTCGGTGGCTTCAACCAGGTGCGCGGCGCGATCGCCGGCGGCCTGCTGATCGGCGTGCTCGACAATCTCGCAGCCAGCTACGTCTCCACCCAATATCGCGCGGCGGTGCCGCTGATCTTCCTGATCGTCGTCATCCTGTTCCGGCCGCAAGGATTGCTCGGCCGCGCCGAGGAGCGCACGGTATGAGCGGCTTCGGCAAACCCCTGAAGATCGCGCTGGGCCTGGTCGTCATCGCCGGCCTGATCGTCGTCCCCATGAATTTCAACCGCTACGGCCTGTTCATCCTCAGCCAATGGGCGGTGATGACGATCGCCGCGATGGGCCTCAACCTCACGCTCGGCTATGCCGGCCAGGTCTCGCTGGCGCAGGGCGCGTTCGTCGGCATCGGCGCCTATGCCGCGGCGATCATGACCACCCATGGCTGGCCCCTGCCGGCAGCGATCGTCGTCGCCATCGTGCTGAGCTTCGCGGTCGGCTGGGTGCTCGGCTATCCCGCGCTGCGCGTGCAGCACCACTACCTCGCCTTCGTCACGCTGGCCTTCTCCACCCTCGCCTTCCTGGTATTCCGGAACGAGAGCTGGCTGACCGGCGGCATCTACGGCATCTCCAACATCCCGCGGCCGAACTTCTTCGGGATTGCGACCAACAAGCCGCTGCCGTTTTATTATGTCTGCCTCGGCTCGCTCGCGATCGTGTCGGCCGCGGTGTGGTGGCTGATCCGCTCGCCCTGGGGCCGCGCCTTCATGGCCCTGCGCGAAAACCCGCTGCGCGCGCAATCGCTCGGCATCGACACCCGCCGCTACACGCTGATGGCGTTCGCGATCGGCTCGGCACTCGGCGGCGTCGCCGGCGCGCTCTATGCGCCGCTGACGCAGTACATCGATCCGGTGCCGTTCAACCTGTCACTCTCGCTCGACCTCCTGATGATGGTGATCGTCGGCGGCGCGGGCTTCTATTTCGGCCCGTTCCTCGGCGCAATGATCGCGGTGCTGCTGCCGGAATGGCTGCGCTTCACCGAGGGCTATTATCTGATGCTGTATGCGGTCGCGGTAATGCTGCTGCTGATCTGGTCGCCGACCGGCATTCTCGGAATCGTCGATCGCTACCTCGCCGAGCGCCGCACCAAGGCAGCCTCCGCGCTGCGCGCCGTCGCGAAATCCCGTCTGGAGACGGCGCAATGAGTGCGGTCCTCGAAGTCTCCGGCATCAAGAAGAATTTTGGCGGGATCAGCGCCGTCGACGGCGTTTCCTTCGACGTGCGCGAGAGCGAGATCCTCGGCCTGATCGGGCCGAACGGCTGCGGCAAGTCGACTTTGTTCAACTGCATCCTCGGCCAGCTCGCCCCGTCAGGCGGCGAGGTCAAGCTCGACGGCAAGGTCGTCACGGGCCTCCGCCCCTCCGAGCTCAACAAGCTCGGGGTCAGCCGCACCTTCCAGCTGCTGCAGGTGTTTCCGAAACTCTCGGTGCGCGAGAACCTGATCCTCGCGGGCCAGGAGCACCAGGGCAACATGGCCTCGCGGCTGGTCGGTCGCTCCGATGCCGGGCTGACTGATGCCGCCAACCAGATGATCGGCTTCTTCAAGCTCGATCATCTCGCCGACGAGCCAGCCGGCGGATTGTCCTATGGCCAGCAAAAGCTGCTCGATGCCGCCATGGCCTTCATGGGCGGCCCGCGCCTGGTGCTGCTCGACGAGCCCGCCGGCGGCGTCAACCCGTCGATGCTGGCGGATTTGAAGGAGCGCCTGGTCGCGATCAACCGCGAGAAGAACGCCACCTTCGTCGTGATCGAGCACAACATGGAATTCGTGATGTCGCTGTGCTCGCGCGTGATGGTGATGGCGGAGGGCAAGGTGCTGGCGATGGGCCGGCCCGACGAGGTCCGCAAGAACCCCGCCGTTATCGAAGCCTATTTGGGACATTGACCATGAGCGACCCGATCCTCTCGGTTCACAATCTCGTCGGCGGCTACGGCAAGATGACGATCCTGAACGGCACGACCTTCGCCGTGCCGCAGGCCACCATCACCACCATCATCGGCCCGAACGGCGCCGGCAAGTCCACCGTGTTCAAGGCGATCTTCGGCTTGTTGAAGCTGCGCGAGGGCAAGGTCAGCTTTGCCGGTCGTGACATCACCAACTTGAGCCAGCGCGCGCTGCTCAATGCCGGCATCTGTTACGTGCCACAGGGCCGCAACATCTTCCCGGAGCTGTCGGTGCGCCACAATATCGAGCTCGGCGGCGTCGCCGCCGGCAAGGGGCTCGACCTGCCCACGCGGATCGAGGCGGCGCTCGATTTGTTTCCCGCCCTGCGCCGCAAATCCACGCAGCAGGCCTCGACACTCTCCGGCGGCGAGCAGAAGCAGCTCGAGATCGCCCGCTCGCTGCTGCTCGAGCCAAAGCTGGTGCTGATCGACGAGCCCTCGATCGGCCTGTCGCCGCTGATGGTGCAGCAGACTTTCGACATCCTCAAAAGCTTGCGCGACCGCGGCGTCACGATCCTGATGATCGAGCAAAACGCACGCTCGGCGCTTGAAATTTCCGACATCGGCATCGTGCTCGAGCTCGGCCAGACCCGCATGGTCGACGACGCCAGGCGCATCCTGAACGATCCGCGCATCGGCCAGCTCTTTCTCGGCGGGGCCATGGAGGAGAGCGCGGCATGAACAGGCGATCGATCGCGACCGTCTCCCTCTCCGGCGCACTCGACGAGAAACTCCGCGCCATCGCATCCGCCGGCTTCGACGCGGTCGAGATCTTCGAGAACGATCTGCTGTCGTTCGGTTCAGGCCCGCGCGACATTGCAAAGCTCTGCCGCGATCTCAATCTCGCGATCTGCGCCTTCCAGCCGTTCCGCGACTTCGAGGGCATGCCGGAGCCGCAGCGTGCGCGCACTTTTGCCCGCGCCGAGCGCAAGTTCGACCTGATGCAGGAGCTCGGCACCGACCTCTTGCTGATCTGCTCCAACGTCTCGCCTGCCTCGCTCGGCGGCATCGACCGCGCGGCCGATGATTTCCGCGAGCTGGGCGATCGCGCCGCCAGGCGCGGCTTGCGCATCGGCTACGAGGCCTTGGCCTGGGGCCGCCACGTCAACGACTATCGCGATGCCTGGGAGATCGTGCGGCGCGCCGATCATCCCGCGATCGGAATCATCCTCGACAGCTTTCACGCCCTGGCACCGGGCTTTCCCGTGCGCGCGATGGCCTCGATTCCCGGCGACAAGATTTTTCTGGTGCAGCTCGCGGACGCGCCGAAACTCGAGCTCGATATTCTGTCGTGGAGCCGGCACTTCCGCTCTTTCCCCGGCCAGGGCGACCTGCCGGTCGGCGAGTTCATGGCCGCGATCGCGGCGACCGGCTATGCCGGGCCGCTGTCGCTGGAAATCTTCAACGACCAGTTCCGCGCCGGCTCGGCCACGCAGACCGCGCTCGACGGCCTGCGCTCGCTGATCCTGCTCGACGACCAGCTTGCGCCGGATTGGCCGAGATTTGCCGCCGAGCCGCTGGCGCCGAAAGCGAAAGGCCGCGGCATCGGCTTCATCGAGTTTGCCGTCAACGAGACCAAGGCGGGCGAGCTCGGCCGCCTGTTTGCGCAACTCGGCTTTCGCAAGACCGGCGCGCATCGCAGCAAGGCAGTGGAGCGCTGGTCGCAGGGCGAGGTCGAGCTCGTCATCAACAGCGAGACCGACGGCTTTGCGCATTCGCACTATGTGACACACGGCCCCGGTGTTTGCGCGATCGCGCTCGATGTCGACAATGCTGGCCTTGCCATGCAGCGTGCCGAATCGCTGAGGGCGCGCACCTTCTACCAGCCGGTCGGGCCGGGCGAACTCGAGATCCCGGCGATCCACGGCGTGGGCGGCAGCCTGCTGTATTTCCTCGACCAGGCCGGCAAGAACTGGGACACGGATTTCGAGCCTGTTACGAGCGACAAAGGCGCGGACGCGCTGCTCGCCGTCGATCACATCGCGCAATCGATGCCCTATGACGAGATGCTGTCGTGGCTTTTGTTCTACACCGGCATCCTCGATTTGAAGCGTCTGCCGCAGATGGAAATCGCCGACCCCAGGGGCCTGGTGCAGAGCCAGGCCATCATCAACGCCGACCAGAGCCTGCGCTTCGTGCTCAACGGCTCCTCCGCCAATCGCACGTTGCCGGCGCGCTTCATCTCGGAGTTTTTCGGTTCTGGCGTGCAGCACGTCGCGTTTGCGTGCCGGGACATTTTTGCGACGGTCGCCGAGATGCGCAAGCGCGGCGCCGATTTCCTGGATATCCCCGCCAATTACTACGACGACATCGAAGCCAAATACGATCTTGCGCCCCAGCTGATGGCGCAGCTGCGCGCCAATCACATCCTCTACGACCGCGAGGGCGACGGCGAGTTCTTCCAGGTCTACACCCACATTTTCGACGAGCGCTTCTTCTTCGAGATCGTCGAACGCAGGAATTATCAGGGGTTCGGTGCGGCCAATGCCGGCATCAGGCTCGCAGCCCAGGCCCGCGAAGTGCGGCCCGCGAGCATGCCGCGGATGTAATGACTCTCTTCCCTTGTGGTAGAGGGTGGCTCGCCGCGAAGCGGCGAGAGGGGTGAGGGGTCTCTCTCCACGAGCACATCTCTCGCAGTTGAATACGCGGAGATACACCCCTCATCCGGCGCTTCGCGCCACCTTCTCCCACAAGGGGAGAAGGGGCAACGTCGCTTGCAGCTACTTCATCGGGCACTTGTCGTGGAAGCGATCCTGGTCGTTCTCGACGATGGTCGCGACGGTCTTCAGCGAGAGCTGGCCTTCGCTATCCTTAACCACGTCCTGCAGATAGAAGTTCTGCACCGGGATGTGGTTCTTGCCGTATTTGAAGGGGCCGCGCAGCGACTTGAAGTTGGCCTTCTCCATCTCGGCCTTCATCGCATCCTTCTTGCTGGTGTCGCCCTTCACCGCGACCACCGCGCTGTTGATCAGCTGCGCGGCGTCATAGGCTTGCGCACCGTAATAGGTGGGACGCAGGCCGGTGTACTTCTTGCGATAGTCCGCGACGAAGCGCTTGTTCTGCTCGTTGGGGAGGTCGTTGACCCATTCCTGCGCGCCGGGCACCCCGAGCGCGTTCTCCTTCTGCAGCGGCAGCGACAGCTCGTCGACAGTGAACGCCGTGTAGAGCGGCATCGTGCTCTTCAGGCCCGCCTGCGCATATTGGTTGAGGAACTGCACGCCAGCAGCGCCCGGATAGAACACGAAGATCGACTCGGCGCCGGAGGCGCGCGCCTTGGAGAGTTCGGCGGAGAAATCGAGCTGGCTCGGCCAGACCGTGTATTCCTCGCCCTTGACCTCGCCCTTGAAGGTGCTCTTCACGCCGGCCAGCATGTCCTTGCCGGCCGCGTAGTTCGGGCCGATCAGGAACACGCTCTTGACGCCCTTCTGGTTCATGTAGAGGCCCATGGCCGCCGGCGTCTGGTCGTTCTGCCATGAGGTCGAGAACACGTAAGGCGAACACAGCTCGCCGGCGAGCTGCGAGGGGCCGGCATTGGCCGAGATCAGGAAGGTCTGCGAGTCCACCGCGGTCTTCAGCGAGGCCAGGAGCACGTTCGACCAGATGTAGCCGACGATGAAATCGACCTTGTCGGACTGCACCAGCTTCTCGGTCTTCTGCTTGCCGACATCGGGCTTCTGGCCGTCATCCTCGTAGATGACCTCGACCGGCTTGCCGTCCATCTTGCGGCCCATGTGATCCAGCGCCAGCTCGAAGGAGTTGCGCATGTCGTTGCCGATCACGGCGGTGGGGCCGCTGAAGGTCGAAACGAAACCGATCTTGATGGTGTCGCCGGCGAATGCCGGGTTCGCCAGCACCAGCGCCGCTGCGCCCGCCAGCCAGAATGCCGTCCTCATAACCACTCCCCTCCACATTATTGAGCCCGGAAACGCGGTGTCGCCGCCCCGGGTCTAGCTCTATTGAACGCAAAATCCGTCGCGCCGCCAATGGCTCAGTGCCTGTCCTGCACCATATTTCGCCCTCATCGACGAAGGCAAGAAATATAATTCTACATACTTCGGCCAACCCTGCGGCGCTTTCTCGCGCCTGATCGATACATCCCGCCTATGCGGCGATTGATGACGGCTATTGGACCGCGGCGTCCGATCCGCACTTAAATGGGGGATGTGGAGCAGCGAGATTCGAGGGCACATCATGACCACGACACCGCATCGCGTCGTCATCGTCGGGGCCGGCTTCGGCGGGCTGGAAGCGACCTACCGGCTTGCGGGTGCGCCGGTCGAGATCACGCTGATCGACCGCCGCAACCATCATCTGTTCCAGCCGCTGCTGTACCAGGTCGCGACCGCCTCGCTCGCCACCAGCGAGATCGCCTGGCCGATCCGGCATTTGATGCGCGACCGGCCCGAGGTGACGACGCTGTTCGCAACGGTGAGCGGCGTCGACGCCGCGAGGCGTCGTGTGCTGATCGACGACGGCGGCGAAGTGGCCTACGACACGCTGGTGCTCGCGACCGGCGCGCGTCACGCCTATTTCGGCCACGACGAATGGGAGCAGTGGGCGCCGGGCCTGAAAACGCTGGAGGACGGCACCACGCTGCGCCGTCACATCCTGGTGGCGTTCGAGCGCGCCGAGCGCGAGACCGATCCGGCAAAGCGCGCGGCGCGGCTGACCTTCGTCATCGTCGGCGCCGGTCCAACCGGCGTCGAGCTCGCGGGCACCATCGCCGAGATGGCGCGTCACACGCTGCCCGGCGACTTCCGCAACATCGACACCACCAAGGCGCGCGTCGTGCTGATCGAGGCGGGGCCGCGCGTGCTCGCCGGCTTTGCCGACGACCTCTCGGCCTATGCCCAGGCCTCGCTGGAGAAGATCGGAGTCGAGGTCGTGCTGGGACAGGCCGTCACCGAGATCAATCGCGAGGGCGTGGTGTTCGGCGGCAAGCTGCTCGAAGCCAAGACGCGGATCTGGGCCGCCGGCGTTCGCGCCTCGCCCGCCGCCGAATGGCTGGGTGCACCAGCCGATCGCGCCGGACGCGCGCAGGTCGAAGACGACCTGACCGTCCCCGGTCATCCCGAGATCTTTGCGATCGGGGACACCGTCAGCATCAACGCCTGGGAAGGCAAGCCGGTGCCCGGCATCGCGCCGGCGGCCAAGCAGCAGGGCCGTCATGTCGCCGACACCATCAAGGCGCGGCTGCGCGGAGCTGCGACCGGCCCATTCCGCTACAAGCACGCAGGCAGCCTCGCCCAGATCGGCAAGCGACTCGCCGTGATCGACTTCGGCCGCTTCAAGCTGCGCGGCACCATCGCGTGGTGGATC
Organism: Bradyrhizobium sp. SZCCT0148; assembly: GCF_018129985.1. Taxonomy (GTDB): domain Bacteria; phylum Pseudomonadota; class Alphaproteobacteria; order Rhizobiales; family Xanthobacteraceae; genus Bradyrhizobium; species Bradyrhizobium japonicum_H. The sequence goes on along the minus strand of NZ_JAFCKT010000002.1, from coordinate 686,891 downwards.
TGGGGCATCGCCCACATCTACTTCCTGATCGGCCTCCGTCACCGTCTCAGCGTCGCGCTGAGCTGGTTGTGGATCTACGCGCGCGACCAGCGCGCGGCGCGGCTGATCACGCAGGGAAGCAGCAAGGTGGTGTAGCTCTTTTTCCTTGTCCCCTTGTGGGAGAAGGTGCAGTCGCAGAGCTCCCCTACTTCACCAATTCGCAACCGCCCTCCGCGATCGGCCGGAACGCTTGCTCCGCCGGAATGGTCGAGACCAGCTTGTAATAGTCGTACGGATACTTCGACTCCTCCGGCTTCTTCACCTCGAACAGATACATGGGGTGCACGACGCGGCCGTCCTGGCGGATGGTGGTGTCGCCGAACAGCTTGTCCTTGCCTTTGAACTTCTTCATCTCGGGCACGGCGTCCTTGGCGTTGTCGCTGCCGGTCGAGGCAACCGCGTTGAGATAAGCGAGCGTCGAGGCATAGACGCCGGCCTGGTTGCCGCTCGGCATCTTGCCGTTCATGCCGGGCCGCGCGGCGAACCGCTTGGCGAACGCGCGGGTATCGTCGTTCATGTCCCAGTAGAAGGCTTCCATCAGTTGGAGGCCCTGCGCGACCTTGATGCCCATGCCGTGGACGTCGTTGATGAAGAGCAGGAAGGCGACGAGTTTCTGGCCGTTCTGCTGGATGCCGAATTCGGCGGCCTGCTTCACCGCGTTGATGGTGTCGCCGCCGGCGTTCGCAAGGCCGATCACCTGCGCCTTCGAGCCCTGCGCCTGCAACAGGAACGACGCGAAATCAGAGGTGCCCAGCGGATGCTTTGAGGAGCCTAGCACCTTGCCGCCATGGCCCTCGATATACTTTTGCGCCTCGGCCTCGATGCCCTTGCCGAGCGCATAATCGACCGTGAGGAAGTACCAGTCCTTGCCGCCGCGCGACATCATCGCGGCTGCAGTCGTGTTGCCGGTTGCCCAGGTGTCGTTGACCCATTGGATGGTGTTGGGCGAGCAGGCCTTGCCGGTGAGGTCCGAGCTTGCGGTCGACGACGCCAGAAAGGTCATGCGGCTGTCGCGCAGCAGCGTATTGATCGAGAGGCCGACGGCCGAGTTCGGCACGTCGACGATGGCATCGACGCCCTCGACATCCAGCCATTTGCGCGCGATGGCGTTGCCGACATCGGCCTTGTTCTGATGGTCGGCATAGACGATCTCGACCTTGATGTTCTTAGCCCCGCCGTTGAAATCCTCCGCCGCCATACGCGCGGCCTCGACCGAGCCCATGCCGTTGGTATCCTGGAAGATTCCGGAGACGTCGTTGAGCACGCCGACGCGCACGACATTGTCGGAGATCTCGGCGCTTGCCGCGCCGCTCATAAGGCCCGCGGCCAGCGCGAGCGTCCACTTCAGGTTCTTCATTGGTCCGTCCCCTGCTTTGTTTTTCCGGTCGTGTCAGGCCGGCGTGATCGTTACCGGCAGGCTGTCCAACCCGCGCAGCGTGTTGTTGAAGCGGCGCTTCGGCTCGCTCGTGATCTCGATGCTGGCGATGCGGCGCGCCAGCGCCGAGAGCATCGTCTCGCCTTCCAGCCGCGCCACGAGCTGGCCGACGCACATGTGGATGCCGGAGCCATAGCCAACATGGCCGGAGGTGCGGCGTGTGATGTCGTAACTGTCGGGATTGTCCCAGCGCCTGGGATCGCGATTGGCCGCGGCGAGGAACATCAGCACTTTTTCACCTTCGCCGATCGTCGCGCCGGACAGTTCGATGTCACGCGTCGTGGTGCGGAAAAAGGTCTGCACCGGGCTTTCGAACCGCACGGCCTCCTCGAAGGCGTTGCGCGCCAGCGTCAGATCATCACGCAGGCGCTGCCATTGCTCGGGGAAACGCGCCAGGCAATAAACGGCGGCACCGATGCCGTTGACCGTGGTGTCGAGGCCGGCCGACAACAGCGACCGCACCAGTAGCGGCGCCTCGGTCGCGGTGATCGCGCCCTCGTCGACATGGGCGTGGATGCAGGCCCCGATGCCGCCGGGCGTGAGGTTGTCACGCTGGCATTGCGCGGTGACATAGGCTTGATGCGGCGACGAGCGCGCGATGGCTTCCTGGCGCAACTCATTGGGCGGACCGAACGCGTTGAATACGACGCTCGCATAGGGGATGAGATGCTCACGGCCTTCGGGCTTCAGCCCCAACGCGTCCGGGAAGATCGAGAGCGGATAGGCTTCCGCCAGATCCGTGATAGCGTCAAAGCTGCGCTTGGCGAGCAGCATATCGACGCGTTCTTCGGCCGCAGCCGCAAAACGGTCGCGGAGCCCCTTCATCACGGTCGGTGACAACACCTTCGACAGCACGGCACGGGTGCGGGTGTGCGCGGGCGGGTCGGCTTCGAGGATCAGGCTCGGCGGCCGCCACGGCGTCTCCTTCTTGAAATCGCTGAGGCCGACACCGCGGCTGGAGCAGAAGGTCGCGGGATCGTTCAGCACCGCATGGACTTCGGCATAACGTGCCACGCCGTAGACGTTCCACTTGTCGAGATAGACCACCGGCCCCGCCTCCCGCAGCCGCTCATGCGTGGGATAGGGATCGGCGAAAAAATCCGTCGCGAAGGGATCGACGTCGAGATGCGGAACGGCTGCGGAGCCGGACGATATCGGGGAGCCGGATACGCTCATGGGAGACCTCCCTCATTTTGATCTTGTGAAAGGATGGCGCTTGCCCTTAGGTCGGTCGCCCCACCGCGAGTCAGACCCCCGACATGCCTTCGCCTTCGATCAGATCCCGCCAGAAGCCCGCGCCTAGCGATGCAGGACCGACGCTCGATCTCGACCGCTACGTCCCGGCGTTCGTCACGTTCATCGCCAACAAGCTCTCGAACAGCGCGACCGCGTTCTATCAGCGGCAGTTCGGCGTCAACGTCACGGAATGGCGGATCATGTCGCTGCTGGCGATCGAGCCCGGGATTCCGGCCTCGCGCATCTGTCACGTCATCGGCTTCGACAAGGGGCCGGTGAGCCGGACGCTGGCGGGACTCGAGAAGCGCGGGCTGGTCTCGATCCGCACTGATCCCCATGACGGCCGCACCCATTCGATCGCGCTGACGGCGAAGGGCCGCGCCACCCATGACAAGGTGATCGTCGCGGCACTCGAGCGCGAACGGCGGCTGCTGTCCTGCCTGAACAAGGACGAGCGCGAGGTGCTGATCGATCTGCTGCGCCGGCTGCACGAAAATCTCGGCGCGGTCACCGGCGACACCGAAGCCTGAACGGTCGCGAGCGGGGCGCTTGCTGCCGTTACGTCCAGGCATGCGCCGGTGTTGACCGGCGGCACCATTCGGGCCGGGCATCGTTTCCTCCAGGATCAGACGCGGCGGTTTCCCCGCCGTCGTCGCTCCTCGAACGGTTCGCACAGATTAGTTGCTTAGGCAACAAAATAATCGGCAGTATATTGCTGCAGGGTGGATGACCTATTGGCCATACCCCGCTCTGGTGTCCCGGACGCGTTGCAGTGTGTAAACGCTGCCGCGCAGGGCCGAGACCCATGCGGCCGCGCGCCATGTGTGATGGGCCCCGACATCACTGCGTGCTGCGCTGCGTCCGGGCACGATAGCAGCTGGCGGTGGGCGGGACGGCCTATTCGACGCACCCGATCCACTCCGCCGACGTATCTTCGTTCAACCGCGCTACCGCATCGGCGCGGCGCGTCAGCACGGCACGCTGGTTGATGTAACCCTTGTCGGTGATCTCGCCGCCATCGACGGACGGCGGCTCGGCGAGAAGCAGCGCACGCGTGGCGTGGCCGGAGGAGTTGGGGCCTTGCTGCCTTAGTTTCACCAGGCCCTGCGCGATCGCGCTCCTGACCTTGTCATGTGCAAGCACCTCGTCCACATCGGCCGTCTCGCCCAGGCCGGCATGAGCGCGGCAGGCCGCGACGTTCGGGATCACGAGGAAACGCACCTCGTCACCGCCGTGCCCTGACACGACGATGTCCTGAGCGAGTGGCGCCAGCGCGGCGATGCCGGCCACGCGCAGTGAGCCGACATTGACCCACGTACCGGAATTCAACTTGAAATCCTCGGCGACGCGGCCGTCGAAGAACAGGCCGCGCTCCGGCCGCGCGCTGTCGACGAGCTTGACGGCATCGCCGATCAGATAAAAGCCCTCTTCGTCAAAGGCCTGCCTGGTCAGCTCCGGCGCCTTCCAATAGCCGGGCGTGACGTTGGGACCACGCACCCGCACCTCCATCTTGTCACCGGAGGTGACGAGCTTCAGCTCGGTACCGGGAATGGGCACGCCGATATTGCCGGAGCGTTTGGCGAGGAAATGGCAGTCGGTCGCGAGCGGCGACGTCTCGGTCGAGCCCCAGGCCGAGACCATCGGCAGCGCGCGGCCGACCGTTCTGATCGAAAGCTCTTCGAGCGCGTCCCAGAGATTCTGCGGCAGCGCCGCGCCGGCATAGAAGGCGAACTTTACCTCGTTGAAGAAACGGCGGCACAGCGCCTCGTCGCCGCGCAGCGCCCCGATCAACATGTCGAAACCACGCGGCACGTTGAAATAGACGGTCGGCATCACGCTTTTCAGATTCGCGAGCGACGTCGCAAACAGGCCCGGCGCGGGCTTGCCGCCGTCGATATAGAGCGAGCCGCCATTGCGCAGCACGAGGTTGAAATTGTGGTTGGCACCGAAGGTGTGGCTCCAGGGCAGCCAGTCGAGAATGACGAGATCGCCGCGGCCCGGCTGCAGGAAGGTCCAGGTCTGCGCCTTCGCCTGCTGGCTCGATGTCAGCATGCGCTGGGTGTTGATGACGGCTTTCGGCGTGCCAGTCGAGCCCGACGTGAACAGGAACTTTGCGATCGTGTCGGGCGCCACCGCGGCGAACGCCGTTGCGACGTCCGGGCTCTCCGGAGTCTCCGCGATCGTGCGGAAAGCGAGCGCGTCGCCATCGCTCGCGTTGCCGCTGATGATCTGCGCCTTGTGCTGTGGCTTGATCGCGGCGAGCGCCGGCGCGAATGACTTGGTCGCGGAGACATAGATCGCGCCCGGATCGAGCAGCGCGACCATGCTCCTGAGCTTGTCGAAATCCTTCGACATCAGCGAATAGGCCGGCGAGATCGCTGCCGAGGGGACGCCGACATGCTGGGCGGCAAGCGCAAGCAGCGCATGGTCGACGCTGTTGTCGGAGAGGATTGCCAGCGGACGCTCGGCGCTCAGGCCCTGCGCAAGAATCCAGGATGCCGCCGCGCGCACCTGGCGGAGCGCCTGCGCGTAGGTGACGGTGGTCCAGGGTGCCTCGACATGGCCGCGCTCGGCCAGGAAGATCGTATCCGGCGTTTGCCGCGCCCATTGCTCCAGCCAGTCGCCGACGCAGCGCGCGCCATCGCGCAACGGTTCGGGCGAGCGCAGCACGATGCTGCCGTCAGCCCGATGCTCGGCAACGGTTCTGGGCCTTGCGAACAGGCTTGCAGCGTCACCGCGAGCGGCGGTTGTCATGGTTCCCTCCTCCGCCCGATCGGCGACAGCCTCGTTCCGGGCTGCTTTGGCCATAATGTTGGGCACGGCAATTGTTGTCGTCAACAACAATCTTTCTTGGCGACTCCTGAAGCGTTAAGCTTGCCCGGCAGGAGACACGATGTGACAGCCACCGCGCCCCGGACCTTCCCACGCAAACGAGCGAGCAACGGCACGGCGCGGCGGACCGATGCCGACGAGATCGGCCTCGACGCGCTGGTGGGGCACGCCGGTTATGCGGTGCGGCGCTTCCAGATCTGGATCTTCCAGGACTTCATCAAGACGCTCGGCGATGTCGACATCCGGCCGACGCAATATTCGGTGCTGACGGTGATCGGCGCCAATCCGGGCCTGTCGCAGATGGCGGTGGCGAAACGCCTGGGCATCGAGCGCGCCCGTCTGGTGCACCTGCTCGACAGCCTCGAACAGCGCAAGCTCGTGAAGCGGGTCAAGTCGAAGGCGGACCGTCGCTCCCATGCGCTGCATCTCACGATCCAGGGCGAGACGGCGCTGGCCAAGTTCAAGCGCCTCGCGGCCGAGCACGAACGGCATGTCGAGGCGAAGATCGGCAAGGAGAACCGTGCGCAGCTGCTGAAAATCCTCGCCGGCTTCACCTGATCTCGACTGCCCATGATTTGAGCAGATGCCCGTCACAGGGCGCTGACATCGCGGCCCGCCCGCCTGTCAAATTCTCCCCCAAGCCACTGATCACACGGATAATATCCGCAACTTCAGTCCTGCCCGGATTGTGTACACAATGGCACATCGCTTGCTTCAATCCGGGTGAGGACAAGTTGCCGGAGTGTTGTTGCCATGGGGGCTGGGAATGGGGGCTGAGCAGCCTGAAACGATTGCCGCGATCATGGCCGCGCATCGCGCGGGCACGATGACGCCGGCAGGGACGATCGCGCGGACCTATCAGCGCATCCGCGACCATAACGATCCTGCCGTGTTCATCAGCCTGCGCGACGAAAAGGATGCGATCGCGGAGGCCGAGAGGCTTGCGACGAAGGACGCCGCCAGCCTGCCGCTCTACGGCGTGCCGGTCGCCGTGAAGGACAATATCGACGCGCTGGGTTTTCCGACCACGGCGGCCTGCCCGGCCTTCTCCTATACGCCCACCCACGATTCGACGGCGGTGGCGCGGCTGCGCGCGGCCGGCGCGATCATCATCGGCAAGACCAATCTCGACCAGTTCGCGACCGGCCTCGTCGGCGTGCGCTCGCCCTATGGCGTCCCCAAGAATTCGATCCGCGAGGATCTCGTTCCCGGCGGCTCCAGCTCGGGCTCCGCCGTTGCCGTCGGCGCCGGCCTGGTGCCGCTATCGCTCGGCACGGACACCGCCGGCTCGGGCCGCGTGCCGGCGATGCTCAACAACATCGTCGGGCTGAAGCCGAGCCTCGGCATGATTTCAAATGCCGGGCTGGTGCCGGCCTGCCGCACGCTCGACTGCATCTCGGTGTTCGCCCTGACGGTCGACGACGCGGCGCTGGCGCTGTCGGTAATGGCAGGGCCCGACTCCGCCGATCCGTTCTCACGCGACCGGCCGCTGGGCGCGATCACGCCGTTCCCGGCGGGCCTGCGTCTCGGCGTGCCTCGCAAGGGGCAACTGATCTTCTTCGGCGACAAGACGGCGGAAGCCGCCTACGCCGACGCGTTGAAGCGCTGGACGGCGCTCGGAGCGACGCTGGTCGAATTCGATCTCGAGCCGTTCTACGAGACGGCGCGGCTGCTCTATGAAGGTCCCTGGGTCGCCGAGCGCTACCTCGTGATCAAGGATCTGCTGGCATCCGCGCCCGATTCGATTCACCCCGTGACGCGCGAGATCACCGCCGCGGGAGCGCGGCTCACCGCTGCGGACACGTTCTCGGCGCTCTATCGCCTGCAGGGCCTGCGCAGGATCGCGGAGCGGACGTTCGGCAATATCGACGCGCTGGTGCTGCCGACGGCGCCGACCGCCTATACGACCGCGCAGGTGCTCGCCAATCCGATCGAGCTCAACAGCCGGCTCGGCACTTACACCAATTTCGTCAACCTGCTCGACCTCTGCGGCCTCGCGCTGCCGGCAGAGATGCGCGCGGACGGCATTCCGTTCGGCATCACACTGCTCGCCCCCGCGGGGCATGACGCGCTGCTGGCGAGCATCGGCCGCGTTTTCCATGCGGATACGAAATTGACCGTCGGAGCGAATGGCGTGGCACAGGCACCGCTTGCGCCATTGCCGGCAGGCGGCGGCGACGAGATCCCGATCGCGGTCGTCGGCGCACATCTCTCCGGCATGGCGCTGAACAGTGAGCTGACGGCGCTGAATGCCAAGCTGATCGAGGCAACGAAGACCGCGCCCGACTACAAGCTCTACGCGCTCAAGACCACGCCGCCGAAGCCCGGCATGTTGCGGGTTGCGGCCGGTAGCGGCGCCGCAATCGAGCTGGAGCTCTGGTCGCTGTCGTCCTCCGCGTTCGGCAAGTTCGTCAATGCGATCCCCGCGCCGATGGCGATCGGCACGGTGCGCCTTGCCGATGGCCGTAGCGTGAAGGGGTTTCTCGTCGAGCCCGAGGTGCTGGGCGAGGCGCGGGACATCACGGCGTATGGCGGCTGGCGGAAATTCATGGCGGAGAAGGCGACGGGGTAACCGGCCTCGCGTCCCCGGCGCAGCACAGCACGCAGTGGTGCGTTGCTGAATCGGGACCCATCTAGCAGCAAGCGAATGGATGGATAGGCCCGGCTCTGCACCCCGTTCAGGACACGAGTACGCGCTACACCGACACCGCGTAGATCTCGTACTCCCCGCGCACCAATTCGATATGCGCACGCATCGCGGCCGCGGCACCCTGCTTGTCGCCGCGCATGATGGCGACGACGACGCGGTCGTGCTCGGCTTGCGACTTTGCCAATCGGCCGAGATTGCGGAACTGGGCCCGGCGGAACGGCTGCACGCGGACGCGGGTCGCGAGCGTGATCTCGGCGATGTAGCCGTTCTGCGATCCTGCGTAGATCGCGTTGTGGAAGCGCTCGTTGACCTCGTGGAAACGCTCGGGATTGCCGGTGTAGCTCAGCACCCTCAGCTCCTCGTGCACGGCCTCCAGGCCGTGGCGCTCGGCCGCCGACATGCGCTCTGCGGCAAGACCGGCGCACATCGCCTCGAGCTCGGCCATCGCCTCGAACATGCTTGTCAACCGCTCGATTGAGGGCTGCGCGACCACCGCGCCACGATGAGCACGCGACTCGACGAGACCGCTGGCGACCAGCTGGCGCAACGCCTCGCGCACCGGCGTCCGCGAGACGCTGAAGCGGCGGGCGATGTCGGTTTCGTCCAGCGGCGCGCCGGGCGCCAGGGTGCCGCGCACGATCTCGTCGGCAAGCTGCAGGCGCAGCTCCTCGGCGCGCGTCACCTTGTGCAGCGATGCCGAGGGACGGTCGACGCGCGGCACCACCGGCTCGGCCGGTAGCGCTCCCCGCGGAAGATCGTCGAGCGTCATGCGGTCTCTTTCGGCTCGTCGATGACGCTGACATGGGCGGCGACGACGCGCCAGCCCTCCGGAAAGCGAATCCAGGTTTGCATCTGCCGGCCGACCTTGCCGGGCGCGGTATCGCGATAGAACAGGGTGGAGGCCACGGCCGTGTCGCGGCCATAGCTGGAGATGACGGTCTTTGCAGTGCGGCGATTGAGGCCGACCGGCGAACGCGCGGCGCGGAAGCCGTTGATCGCCTCGTAGCCGTAGAGGTTCTCTCCGATGCCGTAGCGCAGCGTGCGGGGATCGTTGCGGAAGAGCTCGCCGAGCACGGCGACATCGTTGGTGATGAGCGCCTGCTCATAGCGGTCGAACGCGGCTTTGACTTCCGCGATCACCTCGGGGATATCGATCTCCATGTCAGAGTCCTCTCGGCAATGGCGCGGCGGCTACGCCCATCTTTTCCAGGGCGTGCGCGACGCGGAGCGCGATGTCCTCGCGCCAGGGCGCGGCGATGATCTGCACGCCGATCGGCAGCGGCTCGAGTGGCACCGGGACGGCGACCACCGGCAAACCGATGAAGGAGATCGGCTGGGTGTGGATACCGATGTTGGCGCGCACCGGCAGCTCGACGCCGTCGAGATTGAAATTCACCTGGCCGAGTTTCGGCGCGGTGCAGGGCGTCGCCGGCGCGAGCAGCACGTCGACCGACTTGAAGATCTCGGCGAGCTCCGCGCGATACCATCGGCGGAATTTCTGCGCGCGGTCGACCAACGCTGCCGGCACCATGGCGCCCGCGATCAGCCGGTCGCGCACGGCCGGATCGAAATCGTTCGCGCGCCGGCGCAGGCGATCGAGATGCAGCGAGGCGCCTTCGGTGGTGGAGATGACATAAGCCGCCGCGCGGGCGCGCGCGGCCTCGGGAATATCGACAACCTTCGTCGCACCGAGCGCCTTGGCGACACGGCTGACGGCCTCGACCGCCTCCGGAAACACATTCTTCTGGAAATACCCGCCGGCGATGGCGATGCGCAGATCCGAGACCGGATTGGCGATCAGCGGCAGCGTCGGCTCCAGCCCGCGCGTCGTGCAGGCGCTATCCTCCGCGTCCGGGCCCTGCATCGCATCATAGGCGAGTGCGAGATCGGCGACGGAGCGCGCGAACGGACCGAGATGATCGAGGCTCGCTACGAACGGAAACGAGCGCGCCCGCGACAGCCGGCCATAGGTCGGCTTCAGGCCGAAGATGCCGCAGAACGAGGACGGCACGCGGATCGAACCATTGGTGTCCGAGCCGAGCGCGATCGGGACGAGCGCGCCGCCGACGGCACTGCCCGAGCCGCCGGACGAGCCGCCGGTCATTCGCGTGGTGTCGTGCGGATTGCGCGAGGGGCCGTCATGGACGTTCTCGCCGGTGAAGTCGTAGGCGTATTCGCCCATGTTGAGCGCACCGACGAGCACGGCGCCGGCGGCCTCCATGCGCTCGATCAGCGTCGCATCGCGCGCTGCGGGCGCGCGATCGCGGTTGATCTTCGAGCCTGCGCGGGTCGGAAGCCCGGCGACGTCGAACAGGTTCTTCACCGCGAAGGGCACGCCGGCGAGCGGGCCGACATCCTTGCCGGCGGCGATATCGGCATCGATCGCGCGTGCCTTGGCGCGGGCGCGGTCGGCGGTGACGTCGGTGAAGGAATTGAGGATGCCGTCGTGCTGCTTGATGCGCGTGAGAGCGGCTTCGGTCGCATCGAGCGCGGACATCTTGCCGCCCGCAACCGCCTTCGCGATTTCGGTGGCCGTCATCTCTGGCTTGCTGGTCATGGCAGCATCAGGCGGTGAAGATCGGCGCCGGCTCGGTCTCGTCCGGCAGCGCGAATTCGTCGACCAAACGGCCAAGCCGCAGCGACACTTCGAGATTGGCACGCACCGCAGGCCTCCAGGCTTCTTCGACCGGCAGCGCCAGCGCTTTCGATACGGCGTCGATATAATCGTCCAGCGGCTCGGCCATCACGCTCCCAACAACCTCTCAGTGCGCTCAGTGTACCTGCAACGGCGGATGCGGGATCGCCGTCAGCAGCTCCTTGGTGTAGTCGTCCTGCGGATCGCTCAAGACCTGCTCGGAAGAGCCTTCCTCGACGATTCGACCCGTCCGCATCACAATGACACGATCGCACAGCAAGCGCACTACGTTCAAATCATGCGAGACGAACAGATAGCTCATACCGAGCCGCGCCTTCAGATCCTGCAGCAGGTTCAGCACGACCGCCTGCACCGAGACGTCCAGCGCCGCGGTCGGCTCGTCCAGGATCACCAGCTTCGGATGCAGCGCGATGGCGCGGGCGATGCCGACGCGGGCCTTCTGCCCGCCGGAGAGCTGGTGCGGGAAACGGTCGAGCAGATTGTGCGGCAGGCCGACCATGGTGGCCAGCTCCTCGCAGCGGGCACGGAGCGCATCGCGGCCCCTGATGTCGCTCAATTGCATGATGGGATCGGCGATGGCGCGCGCGGCGGTGAAGCGCGGGTTGAGGCTGTCGGTCGGATCCTGGAACACCATCTGGATGCGGCTGCGCTGCGGCAGCCGCGCGAAGTTGGCAGGCTGGATCGCGCCAATGTCCTCTCCGTCGAACTGGATCAGGCCGGAGGTCTGGTCGAGCAGGCGCATCACCATCATCGAGGTGGTCGATTTGCCGCAGCCGGATTCGCCGACCAGGCCGACGCTCTCGCCGTGACCGATGGAGAAACTGATGCCGTCGACGGCGCGGAACACATCGGGCTCCACGGGCGGTTTTCGACCGAACAGCTTCCCCAGCGTGGCCGTTGCGCCCTGGCGGGGGTATTCCTTGACGAGCTTTTCAATGAGGAGAAGTGGCTTTGCGCTCTGGTCAACCCCGGGCTTGACCCGGGGGTCCATCGACTGAGACTGGTGTTGCGAAGCGTGATGGATGGCCGGGTCAGGCCCGGCCATGACGGCCGAGCCCTCCTCCTCCGGCAGCAGATCCCGCAACGACACACCGAGCCGCGGCGTCGCGCGCATCAGCTTCTTGGTGTAGGGGTGCTGCGGATTGGCAAAGATGTCGGCGGCCTTGGCGGTCTCGACCACGCGGCCCTTCTCCATCACCACGACGCGGTCGCAATAGGCGGCGGCGAGGCCGAGATCGTGGGTGATCAGGATGGTCGACATCGCGCGACGTTTGGTCAGCTCGACGATCAAGTCCATCACCGCCTTCTGGGTGGTGACGTCGAGGCCGGTGGTCGGCTCGTCCGCGATCAGCAGTTGCGGATTGCAGGCCAGCGCGAGCGCGATGACGACGCGCTGGCACATGCCGCCGGACAGCTCGAACGGATAGGCGTGATAGCGCTCGCGCGGGCGAGCGATCTTGACCTGTTCCAGCGCCTCGATCGCCTTTTCTCCGTGGTCCGAGACCGTCGCCTGCTGCACATGGGTACGCAGCACGTCCTCGATCTGGTCACCGACTTTCCGGATCGGATTCAGCGCCGCGCGCGGATTCTGGAAGATCATCGAGACTTCGCGGCCGCGCAGATCGCGCATCTGGTCTTCGGTCGCGGCCTTGACGTCGATGCCTGAGAACATCACCGAGCCCTCGGCGATCCGCCCGGCACGGTCGAGGATGCGCATCACGGCATAGGACGTCACCGACTTGCCGGAGCCGGACTCGCCGACGATGGCCAGCGTCTCGCCCTTGGCCACGGAGATGTTGACGTGCTGCACGGCCTTGACGATGCCGCGGCGGGTGGAGAATTCGACGGTGAGGTCCTGGACGTCGAGCAGGGGCTGGGCGGTCATGCGGGCCTACCGTGACTCAAAAAACGCGAAAACAACCCCATGCACAGTAGAATGGCATTGAAATCTTTGAGGAATTTTCGACGAAAAATGGCCATCACGTCCTCCGCTGGGGGTCGACGATGTCGCGCAGGCCGTCGCCGAGAAGGTTGAAGCAGAACACGGCGATCATCAGCGCAAGACCGGGGAACAGCGCGATCCACCACTCGCCCGAGACCATGAAGCCCGCGCCTTCGGCGACCATGATGCCCCATTCGGCGGTCGGCGGGCGGACGCCGAGGCCGATGAAGGAGAGGCCGGCGGCATTGAGGATGGCGTAGCCCATCGTCAGCGACATCTGCACGATCATGATCGGCATGATGTTCGGCAGGATGTGCACCAGCAGGATACGAAACTCACCGTTGCCGGAGAGGCGCGCAGCCTGCACGAAGCCTGCGTTGCGGCGCACGTTGGCCTCGGCGCGCGCGACACGGGCATAGAGCGGGAAGTTCACGATGGCGGTGGCGAGGATGATGTTCTGCACGGTGTTGCCGAGCGCGGCGACGATGCCCATCGCCAGCACGAACAGTGGGAAGGCCATGATGGTGTCGGCGATGCGGCCGACGATGCGGTCGGTCCAGCCGCCGAAATAGCCCGCCGCGATGCCGGCGAGCCCACCCATCAGAAACACCAGCACGACGGAAGCGACCGCGATGAAGGTGTCGAGCCGCGTCGCCACGATGACGCGGCTGAAGATGTCGCGGCCGAGCTGGTCGGTGCCGAACCAGTGCGCCGCCGACGGCGGCTTCAGAGCAGCAGCGGTATCCGAGGCGAGCGGATCGTAGGGCACGACGTAGGGGCCGAAGATCGCGGCGACCAGGATCAGAATCAGCAGGGCGAAGGCGAAGCCCGTGACCTTGTTCTCGCCGAGAACGTAGCGGGTTTGTTCGAGCACCGCGACGAGTCCGGAGGTGCGAGCGGGACCGACAGGTTCGACAGCAGGCGCAACGGAGCTCATGGTTCAGCCCTCCAACCTGACGCGTGGATCGATCACGCCGTAGAGAATGTCGATCACGAGATTGAGCAGCACGTACATGACCGCCATGGTCAGCACGAAGCCCTGCACCGGCGCGAAGTCCGACGAGATCAGCGCTTCCACGGCGTAGGAGCCGATGCCGGGCCAGGCGAACACTTTTTCCACCAGCACGTTGGCCCCCAGCAGGAACGAGAACACCATGCTGAGCGTGGTGATCACAGGCAGCATCGCATTGCGAAACGCGTAGGTGACGATGACGGTCGCCGGCGACAGGCCGCTGGCGCGGGCGGTGCGGACGAACTCCGACGACAGCACCGCCAGCATCGAGGCGCGCGTCATGCGCGCGATCGGCGCCAGCGAGAAGATCGCAAGCGTCGTCGCCGGCAGGATGAGCTGGCTCAGCGCGGAGCGGAAGGCCTCGAAGTCGCGCGCGATCAGGGTGTCGATCAGATAGAAGCCCGTGACCGTCGGCGGCGCGCTGTAGAACACGTCGAGACGACCGAGCGGCGCCGGCGACCAGCCGAGCCGGAAATAAAACACATAGACCAGCACGAGGCCTGTGAAGAACACCGGCAGCGACACGCCCGCCGTCGTCGTGACGCGGCAGAGATGGTCGACCCAGGATCCCGGCCGCGTTGCCGCCAGCACGCCGAGCGGGATCGCGATCACGATCGAGACGACCAGCCCGAGCAGCGTCAGTTCGGCCGAAGCCGGCAGGCGGTTGCGGATCTCGGCGGCGACCGGCTGGCCCGTCGTCAGCGAGTTGCCGAAATCGCCGTGCGCGAGGTCGTTGGTGTAGCGGAAGAACTGCTCGATCAGCGGCTTGTCGAGGCCGAGCTTCTTGCGGATCTGCTCGACGGCCTCCTTGGTCGCGGCGGGACCGGCAAAGTAGGCGGCGGGATCGCCCGGCAACGCGCGCGTCAGCAGGAAGGTGACGATGACGACCCCGATCAGCGAGGGAATCGCGAACATCAGGCGCTTGCCGATCATGGTCAGCATGGGGTGCTCCCTGTGGTGAGGAGAGGTGACGCAACACGCACGATCGCGCTCCCTCTGCCGCTTGCGGGGGAGGGTTGGGGTGGGGGCGCCTCTGCATAGGGGCTTTTCGTGTGGAGAGAGCCCCTACCCGCCGCGCTGTTCGAGCGCGTCGGCCTCCCCCGCAAGCGGGAGAGGCGAACAGAGCCAGCCGATACGCCTGCGAACACCATATGCGATTGCCTCGCCCTACTCGCTATTCGCCGTTCCGACTCCTCACCCCTTCGCCAGCGCGCGATAATCCAGGCGGCGGTGGAACCAGTACTGATAGCCCGAGATGTTCTTCTGCATCGCGACATTGACGAAGGGCTGGTACAGCGGGATGCGCGGGATGTCGGCAAAGGCGAGGTCGACGAAGCCCTTCACGTCCTTGTCGTAGGTGGCGGTGTCGCCGCTTGCGGCCGCGGTGCGCGCGCCGTCGATCAGCTTGTCCATCTCCGCCGACTTGTAGCTCATGGTGTTGAAGACGGAATTGTTGCCGTGATAGCACCAGTAGAAGAAGTATTCGGGGTAATCGAGCCAGCCCGAGAACACGTTGGTGAAGAGCGGCATCTCCTTCTTGTTCAACTCGGTGCGCCAGTTGGCGCCGGGCACCTTGTTGATGGTGGTCTTGATGCCGATCTGGGCCAGGCTCTCCTGCACCAGCACGCAGAGCGGCTCGTTGACGCCGGCGAAATTCAGGTCGAACGAGATCGTGGTCTCGAAGCCGTTGGCCATGCCCGCTTCGGCCATCAATGCCTTCGCCTTCTCGATGTCGGTGTTGTATTTGTGCGGCTGCGGCCAGGCGACTTCGGTGGCCTTGTCCTTTGGCGCGCCGAACATCGGGTTGGCGAGGCCGAACATCACCGCGTCCATGATCTTCTGGTAGGGCAGCGCGTAGGCGACGGCCTGGCGCACCTTGGGATTATCGAAGGGCGGCTTGGTGACGTTCATGCCGATATACTGGATGCCGTTGGAGAACGGCAGCGACACCACGTTGAGCTTGCCGTTGGCTTTCATCTCCTGAAAGTCCTTGTTGGGCAGCTCGTAGGAAATGTCGGCGTCACCGCGTTCCAGCAGCGCGCGGCGGTTGCCGGCCTGCGGCACCATGCGCCAGATCACGCGCTTGATCTTCGGCAGCGGACCGCAGACCCAATCGTCGTTGCGCTCCATGATGACTTCGGTGCCGGCGGTCCATTTCGTCACCTTGTAGGCGCCGGAGCCCGCGGTCTGCTGCTTGGTGAATTCGAGACCCCAGGGGTCCTTCTCACTGGCGTTCTTCTTCACCAGCTCGGAATTGACGATGCAGGGCACGATCACGGCGAGATCGGGAATCGTGAGCTTGTCCTTCTTCAGGAAGTCGACGCGTACGGTGTGGTCGTCGATGACGACGAACTGCTCCGGCTTCGTGAGAGACCCCGCGCTCATCTGGAATGTCGGGAAGCCGCCGACGCTGACGGCGCGGTCGAGCGACCACTTCACGTCCTTGGCGGTCACCGGCGTGCCGTCGTGGAATTTGGCGTTCTTGCGCAGCTTGAAGGTGACCGACATGTCGTCGATCTTGAACTCCTCGGCGAGTTCGCCCTTGAACTTGTCGCGGTCGTAATAGGGCACGCCGCCGGGACCGCTCTTCATCTCGTGGCTGATCAGGCGGTCGTAGCAATTCCAGGAGACTTCATAGCCGGGCACGTTGGTGCCGACGCCGTGGATGTCGAGATTGTTGGGGCCGCCCTCCGAGACGATCAGCAGCGTCTCCGAGCGGGCGTCGGCATAGGCCGAGGAGATCACCTGCGGCATGGCCGGAAGCGCCGCTCCGGCGGCCAATCCGGAAACGGACTTGAGGAAATCGCGGCGCTTCATGGCAATGGCTCCAACACAATGTTTTTGGTTGGAACCGGATTCGCAAGGTTCGTGCCAAGGCTTAATGCCGGTTTACGACCGAGCTACTAGACTGAAATCGCTATGAATTCCTGATTTTAACAGGTCGGAGGCGCTCGCCTCGATCTTTACACCTTGCATACAAAGATGCAGATTTGCTCATTTAGTAAGCTTCATTTCGTGGGCGCCCTTCCAATAAGCACGCCCGTCATTCCGGAGCGATGCGATCGGCCCGGCATCCATCGGGCAGAAGTTCGCGCGGGACGATGCATTCTCAGCTGCGCAATTGCGCACCATAGCTCGCCGCTGCGCGGCGCCCTGGAATGACGAAGAGAGGCGGAGCGCGCCCGCTCACCCCGCCCAGATCAGCTCCTGCAACTCGATCAGATCGTTCGCCTTGTGCTGCCAGCCATCGATGCAGACGTGCGCGTTGAGGTCGCTGGCGCGGTGCAGCAGCATCAGGGCCATCAGGCGGCGCTTGAGCGGGTAGTCGAGCTTCTCATAGCCGAAGCCTGCGAGCAGGCTCCTCACCCTGCCCGGCCGGCCCGCCGCCATGAACGCGCCGGGGCCGAGCAGATCGTAATCGCGCCATCCCGCCAGGACGTCGCCGAAGTCGAACAGGCCGGCGAGCGACCACTGGCCGTCGTCACAGGCGAGCAGGAAGTTCTCCGGAATGTACTCGCCGACCAGAAAAACCGGCGGAGGATCCATCGGAATGAGCTTTTCCGCATCGCGCAGGAGATCATCGAGGCCTGCGAGGAATTTCGGCGCAAGGCCGAGGCGCGTGTGCCGGGCCTTGCAGCCCTGCATCTGGGCACGCATCAAGTCGTTCCAGCGCGGCTTGATGCTCGTGAGCGGTCCGAGCGGGACACGCTGGACGCGCGCGATGGTCTCGCCGATCTGGCGCAGCAGGCGCTCTTTCTGGTCTTCCGGCAATTGCGGCCACACCTCCGAGCCGAGCGTGCCTGTGAGACGCGTGATGACGAGATAGGGCCAGCCGTCGCGCGCCCCCTCGGCGACGATCTCGGGGATAGGCAGATCGAGATGGCCTTTGAGTTGCGCCAGCGAACCACGCTCGGACACGAACTGCGCGCGCAGCAGCGGCGGAAAGATTTTCAGGATCACCTTGTCGCCGAGGCCGACCACGAGATTGGTGCCGGTCTCGAACACATGCGGCGCGCTGGTATCGAGGCCGTGGCCGCGCGCGATGTCGAGCGCGATCGGCAGCCATTGCGCAGGATCGGAACGGAAGGCGCGGAAGCTTTCGGCGTCCGTGAAGTTTGACAGTGTCATCGGCTTACATTCTTGAAACAGTATCCTGGCGGCCATCCTTCGAGACGCCAGCTTTGCGGGCTCCTCAGGATGAGGAGCTGATTGCGCAGCGGCATTGACAGGCGCTGCTGAGCCTTATCCTGAGGAGCCCGCCGGAGGCGGGCGTCTCGAAGGACGAGGCGTGCGCACCGATCACTCCTACCGGTCCGGACTGGCACGCTCGAACTGGCGCAGCAGCTTGTTGCCGCGCTCGACCGCGGAATCCAGCGCAGCCTGCGCGCTCTTGTGGCCGGCGAAGGCCTGCTCCAGTTCGTCCTCGATCGCGCCGCGGATCAGGACGAAGGAGCCGAGCCGGATGCCTTTCGAATTCTCGGTCGGCGGATTGAGCGTGATTTCCTCGAACGAGATCGCCGCACCCGGATTGCGCTCGTAAAAGCCCTGCGCGCGCGTCAGCTCGGAAGCGGCGCGGGTGATCGGCAGGTATCCGGTGTTCTGGTGCCAGGCGGCCTGCACGCCGGGCTGCGACAGATAGGCGAAGAATCGCGCCACGCCCTTGTATTCCTCGCGCGGGCGGTCGCGCAGCACCCACAGGGTTGCGCCACCGATGATCGAGTTCTGCGGCGCGCCCTTCACGTCGGGCCAGTACGGCATCATGCCGTAGCCGACCTCGAACTTCGAATTCGCCTTGATGTCGGCGCGCGTCGCCGAGGAGCCGATGAAGATGCCGCATTCGCCGCGCTGGAAACGCGGCTCGGCCGCTTGCCCCCGACCGCCATAGTCGAACGCCTTCGTCTTTTGCCATTCGGCGAGCTGGGCGATGTGTTTGAGCACGACCGGATTGTTGATGGTCAATTCCGCGTCCAGCCCGGCAAAGCCATTGCCGCGCGTCGCCAACGGCAAATTATGGAAAGCGGAGAAATTCTCGACATGGATCCAGGACGGCCAGGACGTCGTGAAACCGCACGCAGCGCCACGGTCGCGCAGGCGCTTTGCAGCCGCGCCCAATTCCGGCCAGGTCTTCGGCGGCGTCTCCGGATCGAGGCCCGCGTCGCGGAACATGGTCTTGTTGTAATAGAGGATCGGCGTCGAGGAATTGAACGGGAACGACAACAGATTGCCGGCCGCATCGGTGTAGTAGCCGGAGACCGTGGGCAGGTAATCGGCCAGCGAGAACGGCTCGTTCATGTCCCGCATCAGGCTGAACACCGGATAGATCGCGCCCTTGGCCGCGGTCATGGTGGCAGTGGCGACCTCGTTGACCTGGACGATGGCGGGCTGGCTGCGCGAGCGGAAGGCGAAGATCGCGGCGGTCACCGTCTCAGTGTAGTTGCCCTTGTAAACCGGCACGATGCGATAGTCGGACTGCGAGGCGTTGAAATCCGAGGCGAGCTTCTCGAGCCGGCGGCCGAGCTCGCCGGACATGGCGTGCCACCAGGCGATGTCGGTGGCGGCGCCAGCCGGAGCCGCCAAGGAGAACGCCGCAAGAATGGCGAGGAACAAGGGGCGCAATGCTGACGTCACGATGGCTTTTCTCGTTTCTCACGCCGTGGGGCGGGCGACCCTGCTTACGGCGCATCCCCAGCGGTTTCAACCGGCAAGGTATCCCGGCCGCGCTGCACAATCGGGCGTACCCGCAGCGGGTAGCCTTGGCCCTCCCATCTGCTAGATTGCATTGAACCTTTTGCTCCCGCCATAGACTCCATCACCGAGGGGTTGAGTGTGCCAGTGCTGAACCGTGCCGAACTCTCGCGGACCGGGGTGATCTTCGTCGCGCTTGTGCTTGCCGTCTGCATGACGGGCGCCGGCGCACGCGAATTTCGCGCCGCAGATACCCAGACCGAGGATTACCCGACGGTCCAGGCGCTGCGCTACATGGGCGCCCTGATCGCCGAGCGCAGCGGCGGCCGCCACGAGATCAAGGTGTTCCACTCCCGCCAGCTCGGCGAGGAGAAGGAGACCATCGAGCAAACCCGGGCCGGCGCGATCGACCTCAACCGGACCAACGTCGCGCTGATCGGCAATTTCGTGCCGGCGATGAACGTGCTCGCCATGCCGTTCCTGTTCCGGTCCATCGAGCACATGCAGAAGGTGCTGGACGGGCCGGTCGGCAGCGAAATCCTCGATAGTTTCGAGCCCTACGGCTTCGTCGGGCTCGCCTTCTACGATTCCGGGGCGCGGTCGATCTACAACGGCGTCCGACCCGTGAAGTCGATCGCGGATCTCAAGGGATTGCGGATCCGGGTGCAGCAGTCGGAGTTGATGAGCCAGATGATCCGCTCGCTCGGCGCCGAGCCCGTCGAGATGCCCTATGGGCAAGTGCTCACCGGGCTCGCCAACCATCTGGTCGACGGCGCCGAGAACAACTGGCCATCTTTCGTGACGACGGACCATTACAAGCATGCCGGCCATTACACGCTTACCGAGCACACGATGAGCCCCGAGGTGCTGGTGATCTCGCTGAAGGCCTGGCAGAGCCTGTCGCCGGACGACCAGAAGATTTTCCGGGAGGCCGCGCAGCGCTCCAGCCGGTTCATGCGCGAAAAGTGGCGCGACCTCGAGGAGCAGTCGCAGCGCAAGGCGCAGGAAGCCGGGGTCACCATCATCAG
The DNA here is from genome assembly GCF_018129985.1 of Bradyrhizobium sp. SZCCT0148. Taxonomy (GTDB): domain Bacteria; phylum Pseudomonadota; class Alphaproteobacteria; order Rhizobiales; family Xanthobacteraceae; genus Bradyrhizobium; species Bradyrhizobium japonicum_H. The sequence goes on along the minus strand of NZ_JAFCKT010000002.1, from coordinate 666,376 downwards.
GGATATCGACCGCAAGCCGTTCGAGGACGCGATGGCCCCGATCTACGCCAAGACCGGGCGCGATCCCGCCGCGGCCGCGCTGATCGAACGCATTCGCAAGGTGGAGTGAGGCCTGTTGACCGGGCTTGGACACAGCGAGCACGCAGAGCGGCCGTCGGGCCCGCTCGGGAAGCTGCGCGCGCGCATCGTCGGGGCGCTGCGGGCGGTGCCGATCCGCTGGCGCATCCTGTCGATCGCCGCGCTGAACTCCGCCGTGGTCGTGGTGCTGGCGGCGATGATCTGGAACGGCGCGCAGGTGCTGGGCTCGGCCTGGGACGACGTCCGCCAGGTGCGCGAATCCGACCGGATCCTGGCGCTGCTCGAAAGCGAGACCGGGCGGCTGCAGAACCTGATCCACCGCTACATCAACCAGCCGAGCCCGGACCTGTTCGCCGAAATCCTGCTGCTGCGCGAGGCGGTGCTGGGCACGCTGTCCAACCGCGCCGCCAAGGACCCGATGCTGTCGGGCTCGGTCGAGGAGCTGGAGCGGACCACCGACCGCTTCCTCAACGGCTTCGGCGAACTGCGCGGCGTGCAGGCCACCATCGCCAGGACCTATGAGGAACAGGTCCAGGGACCGGCCAAGGACATGGCCGGCCTCTATTCCATCATCGAAGGCGCCACCGGGCATCGCGATGCGCTGATCTGGCCTTCGCTCGGCAAATCCCGCGAGGCCTTCACCGCGATGCTGGTGGCGGCCAATTCCTATTACCTGTCGCTGCAGACGGGCGCGGCCGACGATGCGCGCCGCAACACCGAGACGATCGAGAAGACCATCCCCGTGATGATCGATCTCGCCGACAACGACCTCCAGCGCATGGCATTGCGGCGCCTCGGGGCCCGCACCGCCGCGCTGCGCGAGGGCTTTGCAAAACTCTCCGAGCAGCTTGCGAGCCGCACCGAACTCCTGCGCAACACCATCGACGCCAGCCAGGCCGAGGCGATCGGCGCCATCGACGACCTTTCCAGCAAGATGCGCCAGCGCGAGCAGAAGGCGCAGGAGACCTTCGACCGCACGCTGGCGGCTATTTCCCGCCGGGTCCTGACGATCGCGGTGATCTTCCTCGGCATCATCCTCACCGCCGGCGTGCTGATCGCGCTATCGATCCGCCTGCCGCTGCAGCAGATCATGGCGGCGATGCGCGCGATCACCCTCGGCGACCTCGGCCGCGAGGTGCAGGGCACCAAGGCCCGCGACGAGGTCGGCGCCATGGCCCGCGCGGTCGAAGTGTTCCGCGAGAACGCGATCGCGAAGCGCCAGACCGAGGACGAGCTGCGCGCGTCCAAGGAGAAGGCCGAAAGCGCGCTGCTCGAGCTCAACACCGCCCAGCAGAATTTGATCGATGCCGAGAGGCTGGCGGCGCTCGGCGGCCTTGTCGCCGGCGTCGCGCACGAGGTCAACAACCCCATCGGCATCAGCCTCACGGTGGCCTCGAGCTTTGCCCGGCGCAGCGAGATCTTCGAAGCCCAGCTCAGGGGCGACGGCGGCCTGCGCCGCTCGCAGCTGGAGGAGTTCGTGCAGTCCTCGCGCGACGCCTCGCAGCAGCTGGTCGCCAATCTGCAGCGCGCCGGCGAGCTGATCCAGTCATTCAAGCAGGTCGCGGTCGACCGCTCGCATGCCGAGCGGCGGCAATTCTCGCTCAGCGAGGCCACCGACCAGATCATCGCGAGCCTTCGCCCCGTGCTGAAGCGCTCGCCGATCACGCTTCAAGTCGACGTGCCCGAGGGGCTGCTGCTCGACGGCTATCCCGGCTCCTACGGCCAGATCCTGACCAACCTCTTCCTCAACGCCGCCAATCACGCCTTCGCCGACGGGCGTGCCGGCACGATCACCATCTCGGCGCGGCCGCGCGGCGCCGACGACATCGAGATCATCTTCACCGACGACGGGGCCGGCATGACCCCCGACGTGCAGCGCCAGGCCTTTGACCCTTTCTTTACCACCCGGCGCAATGAAGGCGGTACGGGACTCGGCCTGCATATCGTCTATAACCTCGTCACCCAGCAGCTCGGCGGGCGCATGATGCTGGAATCCAAGCTGGGACAAGGCACCACTTTTCGCATTATCATGCCCCGGGTCGCCAAGGGCGGCGCGCAAAGCACAGAAAGTGACGGGACTTCTCAATGGCCGAACAGGACGATGTCCTCCACCTGATCGACGATACCGGTACCGCGTCGGAGGATGCCAACGCCCGGAAATGGAAGATCGCCGTCATCGACGACGATCCGGCCGTGCATGACGGCACCCGCTTTGCCCTCTCGGATTACAGCCTGAACGGCCAGAGCCTGGAGATCCTGTCGGCGCATTCCGCGGCCGAAGGCCGCAAGCTGATGGCCGCGCACAACGACATCGCCGCGGTTCTGCTCGACGTCATCATGGAGACCGACGTCGCCGGCCTCGAGCTGGTCGAATACATCCGCAACGAGCTCAAGAACGAGACCGTGCGCATCATCCTGCGCACCGGCCAGCCCGGCCAGGCGCCGGAGCGGCGCGTGATCGTCCAGTACGACATCAACGACTACAAGGCCAAGACCGAGCTCACCGCCGACAAGCTGTTCACCTCGCTGACCGCGGCGCTACGCTCCTATCAGCAGCTCGAGCGCATGCTGCAGACACGGCGCGGGCTCGAAATCATCATCGACGCGGCCTCGACGCTGTACGATTTCAAGTCGATGCAGCGGCTCGCCGAGGGCGTGCTGACCCAGCTCGCCTCGCTGCTCAACGTCGATTGCGCCGGCATCCTGGTTTTGCGCGACAATGGCGGCATCGACCCCGAACTCTCGGTGCTCGCCGGCAGCGGCTGCTACAGCCGCTTCATCGGCACCACCTCGTCGAAGGCGCTCGACCCTGATCTGCGCGCGATGGTGGAAGCCGCTTTCCAGGGCCGCAAGAACGAATTCGCCGACCACCGCAGCGTGATCTATCTGCGCACCGGAAGCGGCCGCGAGGTGGTGGTGCTGCTGCAGGCCGAGCGCGAATTGTCGGAGACCGACCGCTCGCTGGTCGAGATCTTCTCGAGCAGGCTCTCGATCGCCTTCGACAACGTCATCCTTTACCAGCAGCTCCAGGACGCCAACACCCAGCTTGAGGACCGCGTCGCCCAGCGCACCCGCGCCCTGATGCAGGCCAACCGCCGCCTGTCGGCGCAATGGCTGCGGCTGCAGCGCGCCAACGGCTTCAAGAACGAGATCCTGGGCACGGTCGCGCACGACCTGAAGAACCCGCTCGGCGTCATCCTCGGCCGCACCGAGATGCTGAAGGAGCTGATCTCGACCGGCGCCTCGGAAAGCGGCGTGGTCGCCCAGGTCGACCACATCCGCGACGCCACCAAGCGCCTGACCACGATGGTCGATCATCTGATCTCGGACGCGATGGCCGACGCCTTCGACATCACCATCCGCCGCGAGCCGGTCGACGTCGCCGGCCTGGTGAAGGAGGTCGCCGAGGCCAACCAGCCGCTCGCCGTGAACAAGCAGCAGGCCATCCACGTCGCCGCGCCGCCCAACATCGTCACCATGTGCGACACCGACCGCATCCGCGAGGCGATCGACAACCTCATCAGCAACGCCATCAAATACTCGCCGATCGGCGGCAGGATCGACGTGGTCGTCAGCCACGAAGGCAGCGAGACCATTGTCCGTGTCAGCGACGAGGGCGCCGGCCTGTCGCCGGAGGATCTCGGCCGCCTGTTCGGTCGCTTCCAGCGGTTGTCGGCCAAGCCGACCGCGGGCGAAAGCTCGACGGGCCTCGGGCTCTCCATCGTCAAGCGCATCATCGACATGCATGGCGGCGAGGTGACCGCCGACAGCGAAGGCCCCGGCAAGGGCTCGACCTTCACCATCACCCTCCCCGCGACCGAACTGCCTTGATCTGGAAGCCATGACCCAAAGCCAGCACATCATGATCGTCGACGACGAAGCCCCGGCCCGGGAGATGGTCGGCGATTATCTCAAGATGCACGGCTTCACCGTGACGCTGTGCGACGGCGGCAAATCGTTGCGGACCGCGATCCAGGGCAGCATGCCCGATCTCGTCGTGCTCGACCTCAACATGCCCGAGGAGGACGGCCTCTCGATCATCCGCGACCTCAAGAGCCGCATCAACGTGCCTGTCATCATGCTGACGGCCACCGCGAGCCCGATCGATCGCGTGGTGGGGCTGGAGCTCGGCGCCGACGATTACGTGGCCAAGCCCTGCGAGCTGCGCGAACTGATGGCGCGGATCCGCTCGGTGCTGCGCAGGAGCGTGCCGGCCAAGGCGGCCGCGCCCGAGGCGGCGGCGAAATCGGACAAGGACCAGCTGGTGCGCTTCGGCACCAAATGGCTCGATCTCGAAGCCCAGGCCTTGCGCGACGACGAGGGCAACGAGCATCCGCTGACCGCCTCCGAGTTCGGGCTCCTGAAGGTGTTCGCGGCCAATCCGAAGCGCGTGCTGTCGCGCGAGCGCCTGCTCGAACTCGCCAATGCGCGCGACGCCGAGGCCTTCGACCGCGCGGTAGACCTGCGCATCATGCGCATCCGCCGCAAGATCGAGCCCGATCCGGCCAAGCCCGCCGTGATCCGAACCATCCGCGGCGGCGGCTATCTGTTCTCGCCGCAGGGCGAGAAGGCGTAAGGCAGGCGGCAAAACCAGCTGTCATCCCGAGCGCGCACAGCGCGAGCCCGGGATCCATAACCACAGTGTGTGGTGATGACGCCGAGCTGGCAACTCCGAGTCGTCGTCAAACTGCTCCTGGGATTACGGGTCCCGGGCTCGCTTCGCGTCCCGGCACGACAGGAGAGTGCCTGGCGCGACCGAACGCTCAACCCAAAAATTCGTTCCCGGCGGTTCAGAGCGCCGCCAAACGCCCTCCCCGTATTTTCCGTACATTGAAATTCCACGCTTTTTTGCTCCCAATGTTTCGTTGAGGCTTCCTCGACGAAACAATTTGACGGCGCACGAAACCATTTTCCGGCTTTCGTGCAGACGTCCCGAAACGTTGGCTCATTAACACTTTGGTCCAAGGAAACGCCGCTCGGTTGCGGCGCTACGGGGAGCCAAGTCAATGCGGAACGTCATCGCCATCAACGCCCAGGCCAGCCAGAGCATCATCGCCGCTCAGGCGACTTCGGACGATATGCTTCTAGAGAGCATTGCCGACGGCAACCGGACGTCGATGCATATCCTTTATTGCCGCCACAATGTGCGGGTGTACCGCTTCATCCTGCGCATCGTGCGCGACGCCACCGCGGCCGAAGACCTCGTCAGCCAGGTGTTCCTGGACGTGTGGCGGACCGCCGGCCAATTCCAGGGCCGCTCGCAGGTTTCGACCTGGCTGCTGTCGATCGCCCGCTTCAAGGCGCTGACCGCGATGCGCCAGCGCCGCTTCGAAGACATCGACCAGGAGGACGTGCGCCAGATTCCCGACGGCTCCGATACGCCGGAGACCTCGCTCGACCGCAGCGACACCAGCGCCATCCTGCGCGCCTGCGTGCAGAAGCTGTCGCCCGCCCATCGCGAGATCATCACCCTCGTCTACTACCATGAGAAGTCGGTGGAGGAGGTCGGCCAGATCATCGGCATCCCCCAGAGCACGGTGAAGACGCGGATGTTCTATGCCCGCAAGCAGCTGGCGGAATTGCTTAAGGGCGCCGGCGTCGAGCGCTTCGCGGCCTGAGGTCAATGAATTCAGAGGGATAGGGCCACCAATCCGGCCCGTCCCGCACACAGAAGTGTTACCGCCGACGAAACAATTGAAACAAAGCACAACATCAGGCGGAAAAACTTCCTCCCTATAAAGCTTACATACGGTTTTGCTTAAACCTCCCAGGACCTCCAACGACCCGGACGATGCCCCCGTCCGGGTCGTTTTGTATTTGGGGCCCGAGGTAGCCGACGCAGGCTCCCGCCTCTCCCGCTTGCAGGGAGGCCGACGCGTAGCGGCGGGTGAGGGTTTTCTCTTCCCATTGTGGAATCACCCTCTCCCCAACCCTCCCCCGCAGGCGGGGAGGGAGCGCACCGTCTCCGTGACCCGAGCGCCGCTCCCGTCACGAACGTGTGACGCCACGTAACGACTGGCACCTCGGGTCCGAACTGCCCTCGTGACCTTCATCACGAGTGCGCCATGCTCGAACTTATCCTCGCCGTCCTCGCCGGCATCCTCACCATCGCCGCGCCCTGCACGCTGCCGATGCTGCCGATCCTGCTCGGCGCCTCGGTCGGGCGCGCGGGACACTTGCGGCCGGCGATGATCGCGCTCGGCTTTGTGCTGTCGTTCTCGGCGACCGCGCTCTTGCTGGGTGCGCTGACGCGCCTGTTCGATTTCGATCCGAGCGTGCTGCGTGAGGCCGCGTCGGTCCTGCTGCTCGGCTTCGGGCTGTTGATGCTGTGGCCGGCGCCGTTCGAATGGCTGTCGAGCCGGCTCAATGGCTGGCTCGATCTCGGCAACGGAGGCAGCACACAACGCGAAGGCGCGCTCGGCGGGCTCGTGCTCGGCACCACGCTGGGCCTGGTCTGGACGCCCTGCGCCGGCCCCGTGCTCGGCTCGATCCTGACGCTGGTTGCGACCCAGAAGAATGCCGCCTGGGCCGGCACGCTGCTGATCGCCTACGCCATCGGTGCGGCGATCCCGATGCTGGCGATCGCCTATGGCGGACAGGCCGCGACCACGCGCGTGCGCAGCCTTTCGCGCATCTCGCCGCGGCTGCAGCAGGGCTTCGGCGTCGTCGTGATCGGTTTCGCGGTCGCCGCCTACTTCCAATACGACACGCTGATCGTGGCGTGGCTCACCGGCTTTTATCCCACCGGCCAGATCGGCCTGTGATCACCGCAAAGCTCCTCGGAGGACGCTACCGTGACATTCAAACTGCTCGCCGTCTCCACCGCCCTGATCGGCATGGCCGTCACCGGCGCTGTCATCCCCGGCATCTGCCACGAGGCTGCACGCGCGACGCCTGTCGTCACCGCCCCCGCCGTGCCGATCGAGGTCGCCGCCGCAAGCCAGCAGTCGGCGCCCGACTTCACCGGCATCAACACTTGGTTCAACTCCAAGCCGCTCAGCCTCGCCGACCTCCGCGGCAAGGTCGTGCTGGTCGACTTCTGGACCTATGGCTGCGTCAACTGCGTCAACACGCTGCCGCACGTCACCGACCTCTATGCCAAATACAAGGACAAGGGCCTCGTCGTGGTCGGCGTCCACACACCGGAATTCCCGTTCGAGCGCTCGGCCGCCAACGTCCAGGCCGCGCTGAAGCGCCACGGCATCACCTATCCGGTGGCGCAGGACAATGATTCCAAGACCTGGAACGCCTACAGCAACCAGTATTGGCCGGCGCAATACATCATCGACCAGACCGGCAAGATCGTATTCCAGCACGCCGGCGAAGGCGGTTACGACCAGATAGACCGCACCGTGGCGAAGCTGCTGAACGTCAGCAGTTGACGCCGCGTGGGCAGGGTGCGGCGGCTTCTGCTGCCGCCCTGCTTGACTCCACGGCCCCGTCCGTGGAGTTTCGCGGCATCGAAATCAGCCGCCCGCAATGGACGACGCGACCGCCAGCACCGACATCCGCCTTCGTGAAGGCTCTTCGATCGCGCAGCGGCTGGTGATGTCCACCTTTGCCGCGGCCGTCGCGCTGTGCTTCACGCCGGGCCTGTTCACGCACGACACGCTGGAGATCGTCATCTCGGTGGTAGCGCTGCTGGCGGGCGCGGGGTTCGTCGTCGGCATCATGCTGGCGCCGGCGGTGGTGTGGATCATCACGGCGAACGAGATCCTGATCGGGCGGCAAAGTCCGTTCGGCAAGCTGCGCACGCGGATCGTCGCGAAGGACGACATCACGGCGCTGCAGGTTCCCGGCAGCAAGCGGGTGAAGGCCCGCTTTCAACTCGTCTTCACGCTGACTTCAGGGGAGCGCCTGACGTCGCCGCCGATTTCGGACGTCACGCATGTTCACGACACCGTGGCGCGGATCGCCGCGCAGTTCGAGGTTCCCAACGTCGAGGAACCCGTCAATCCGCTCGATGCCAGCAATCGCGAGATGCACCTTGGCGAGCCTCTCGAGGCCTTTCCCGCACGGGACATCCGCATCGTCGCGTTGATCGCCGTCGCGTTGTCCGCCGTGCCCTACGCCTACAAGCTCTGGCGCGGATGGCCGCCGAGCCACGTCGATATCCTGCTGCTGCCGCTCGGCGTTCTGGCGGCGTTCGCGGTCTACAGATACGCCAACCTCGTGATCGGCGCGTTCTGGATCATCCGGCAGAGCGATATCCGCGTCGAGCGGCTATGGGGCGACGGCACGCCGCGCACGGATATCATCGAGGCGCCCGACGTGAAGACGATCACCGTCGACCGCCGAGGCCGGTCCGAGGACGAGCACTGCATCGTGGTGATCCGGCTGCACTCCGGACGACGATTTCGCAGCCCGCGGATTGGTTCGAGGGTCGAGGCGCGGGCGGTGGGGACGGAGATCGTGCGGCGGCTCGGGATCGCGGCGGAGAGCAACAAGATCTAGAGGGGAGCCGGCAGTTCGCCTGGGGCCATCCTTCGAGACGCCCGCCAGCGGGGGCCCTCAGGATGAGGGCAGACTCCGCGGTGACAATTTCGATGAGCAACACTGTTCTCAGCCTCATCCTGAGGAGACCGCGCAGCGGTCGTCTCGAAGAGGTGTGGGCTTAGACCGGTGCCAAATGACCCTCCCCTGCGGGCGAGAGAGGGAGCGCACCGAGCCAGCCGCCAAAATCTATGCTTTTCGCGCCATCCCCTGTTTGTGGCATTGCCGGGGTGGCGTCAAAAAACCAAAGCATTCTCGTGACATATCTGGGCGGCGCGCCATCAACTTGCCATGAACATGCCCCTCAGGTTTGATGGTTCCGAATGATTTGCGCCGAGGCAGTGGGGAGAGCTTGAAATGACGGATTTTCGTCGTCTGACCGGGGTGTGCGTGGCCGCGATCGGCCTGATCCTGTCCGCGCCACAGGCTATCGCACAGCAGCCCGACCGCGGTGACGAGCCAGGTCTGGTCGCCGATGACGGCTACCAGCTCGACCCGGAGTGGCAGAAGCAGGTGGTCTATTTCCGCACCACCGAGGCGCCGGGCACCATCATCGTCTCGACCGCCGAACGGCACCTGTATCTGGTGCAGCCCGGAGGGCGCGCGATCCGCTACGGCATCGGCGTCGGCCGCGACGGTTTCCAATGGCAGGGGCTGGTGAACATCACCAACAAGAAGGAGTGGCCGGACTGGACGCCGCCGCCTGAGATGATCCAGCGCCAGCCCTATCTGCCGCGCTTCATGGCCGGCGGCCCCGGCAATCCGCTCGGCGCCCGCGCCATGTATCTCGGCACCACGGTCTACCGCATCCACGGCACCAACCGCCCCGACACGATCGGCACCAAGGTGTCCTCCGGCTGCTTCCGCCTCGTCAACAACGACGTCGCCGATCTCTACGACCGCGTGCCTGTCGGCACCAAGGTGATCATCCGGCAGAAGCCCGAACTCTGAGGCTTCGATCCGAGCATGGTCCTCCGGGCCATGCTCGCCATCTCTCCGTCTTCACTCCTTTTCCCGATTATTCGAGAGATTAAAAATGATGCGCACTTTTCGTGGCGGCCTGTTGATCGGGCTCGCGGTCGCCGTGCTGGTCGCCGTTCTCGCCATCATCTACGAATTCTACGACACCCGCACGTTGAAGCGCACCGTGCGCCGCGGCGAGGTGCTGTGCGGCGTCAACAAGGGCCTGCCGGGCTTCTCCTACTCCGAGGACAACAAGACCTGGACCGGCTTCGACGTCGATTTCTGCCGTGCGGTGGCCGCGGCGATCTTCAACGACCCCGGCAAGGCGAAGTTCATCCCGCTCGATGCCGGGGAACGCTTCAAGGAATTGCAGAGCCGGAAGGTGGACATCCTCTCGCGCAACTCGACCTGGAGCATGGCGCGCGAGCTCGACTACGACCTCTATTTCCCCGCGGTCGCCTATTACGACGGCGCCGGCTTCATGCTGCCGCGCTCGCGCAACAAGGAGACCTCGCTGGACCTCGATGGCAGCAAGGTCTGCGTCCAGGCCGGCACCACGACGGCGCTCAACGTCGCCGACTACTTCCGTGCCAACAACATGAAGTATGACGAGGTGAAGTTCGACAAGCTCGACGATGTCGTGAAGGCCTACGACACCGGCAAGTGCGACACGCTCTCCGCCGACGTCTCCCAGCTCTACGCGCTGCGGATCAACCTGGCGAAGCCCGGCGACAACATGATCCTGCCGGACATGATCTCCAAGGAGCCGCTCGCTCCCGTGGTGCGCCAGCGTGACGACGACTGGATGATGATCGTGAAATGGACGCTCTATGCGATGATCAACGCCGAGGAGCTCGGCGTCACCTCGGAGAACATCGACGAGGCGCTGAAGTCGAAGAAGCCGGAGGTGATGCGGCTGGTCGGCACCGAAGGCAATTACGGCGAGCAGCTCGGCCTCACCAAGGACTGGGCCGCCCGCATCATCCGCCACGTCGGCAATTACGGCGAGATGTACGAGCGCAACATCGGCGAGAAGTCGAAGCTGAAGATCCCGCGCGGCATGAACCAGCTGTGGAACGCGGGCGGCGTGCAGTATGCACCGCCGATGAGGTAAGGGCGGTCTCGCCGCCGTCATTGCGAGGGCAAAGCGACGAAGCGATCCAGACTGTCTCCGCGGTAAGATTTCGGATTGCTTCGCTGCGCTCGCAATGACGATTGTGATACAGGCTCGCGCCACACTCTCAATCGTCATGCCCGGGCTTGTCCCGGGCATCCACGTTTTGAGGCGCTAAAGGACGTGGATGGCCGGGACAAGCCCGGCCATGACGGCTTGCGTTACTGCCGCAGCCTCAATAACCCCGCACCCGCGCCAGCTGCTCGGTGTGGTAATTGGCGTCGCCGAACAGCTCCTCGCACACCCTTGCGCGCTTCATGAAGAAGCCGATGTCGAACTGGTCGGTCATGCCCATGCCGCCATGCATCTGCACGCCCTCCTGCACCGCGCGCGTGGCGGTGGTGCCGGCGCGGGCCTTTGCCACCGCGACTGCTGAGGTTGCCTTGGCAACATCGGCGTCCAGCGCCTGCAGCGCCTTCATGGTGGCGGCGCGGGTGATCTCGATATCGACATAGAGCTCGGCGGCGCGGTGCTGCAGCGCCTGGAATTCGCCGATCAACTTGCCGAACTGCTTCCTGCTCTTGAGATATTCGACGGTGCGGTTGAAGACCTCCTCGCTCAAGCCGACCATTTCGGAGGCGACCGCGCCGCGCCCGATATCGAGCACGCCGTCGAGCAGGGCGGCCCCCTGGTCGACTTCGCCGAGCACATGGTCGGCATTGACCTCGACATTGGCCAGCTCGATCCGCGCCGCATTGTGCGAATCGACCATGATGGTGCGCTCGATCGCGACGCCCTTGGCCTTGGGGTTCACCAGAAACAGCGTCAGGCCGTCGCGCTCGCCTGCGGCGCCCGAGGTGCGCGCGGCGACGATGAGGAGATCGGCGACATGGCCGTCCAGCACGAGGGCCTTGGCGCCCGAAAGCCTGAAGCCGTTGCCGGCGCGCACGGCCTGCAAATTGACCTGAAGCGGACGGTGCTTGGCGCCCTCGTCGATCGCCAGCGTCGCGAGCAGCGAGCCGTTCGAAATCTTCGGCAGATATTCCGACTTCTGCGCGGCGCTGCCGCCGCGGTTCAGCGCCGAGGCCGCGACAACTGAAGTGGCAAGGAAGGGCGACGGCATCAAGGTCCGGCCAATCTCCTCCATCACGACACCTGCCTCGACATAGCCGAGTCCGCTGCCGCCGAACTCCTCAGGTACCAGCAGGCCGGCAAAGCCCATCTCGGCGAAGGAATGCCAGAGCTCCCTGGAGAAGCCGGTCGGGTCCTTGTTGTCGCGCAGGGATCGCAGATGCGACACCGGCGCCTTGTCGCTGATCAGCCCGCGCGCAGAATCGCGGAGCATCGACTGTTCTTCGGTGAGGACGAGGGCCATGTGCGTGTTTCCGATTCGAAATCTATTGGTCTTCGTCATTCCGCGCCCTCAGGCGCAGGCCCGGAATCCATATTCCCGACTGGTGGCTATGGATTCCGGGCTGGCGCGTTGCGCGCCCCGGAATGACAGGCGGTGAGAAGGTGGCCTTACGCCCCCGGCAGATCGAGTATTCGCTTGGCGACGATGCCGAGCATCACCTCGCTGGTCCCGCCCTCGATCGAGTTGGCCTTGGTGCGCAGCCAGGCGCGCGGGCGGGCGCCCTGCCTGGAGCGCTCGCTCTCCCATTCCAGCGCATCGATGCCGCCGGCCGCCATCAGGATCTCGTGACGGCGCTTGTTGAGCTCGGTGCCGTAATATTTCATCGCCGACGAGAACGCCGGATGCGCCTGCCCCGCCTTGGCGAGATCGACGGCGCGCTCGGCGCAGGCCGCAAGCGCGGCCTCATCGACGTCGAACGTCGCGATCTTCCCGCGCAGCATGGAATCGTCGAGCTTGCCTTGCGCGCCCGTGCCGACGGAATCGGCTGCGATCTGGCCGAGCGGCCGGCCGACGCCGCGTTCGCCCATGCCCGAGATCATCGCGCGCTCGTGCTGCAGTAGATATTTCGCGACGTCCCAGCCGCGATTGATGGTACCGACCACATGCGATTTCGGCACGCGGACGCCGTCGAAGAAGGTCTCGCAGAACGGCGAATAGCCGGAGATCAGAAGGATGGGCTTGGTCGTCACGCCCTTCGAGGTCATGTCGAACAGGATGAAGCTGATGCCGTCGTGCTTCTTGGCCGCGGGATCGGTGCGGACGAGGCAGAAGATCCAGTCGGCATAGTTGGCGTAGGAGGTCCAGATCTTCGAGCCCGTGATGACGAAATCGTCGCCGTCGCTCTCGGCACGGGTCTGCAGCGAAGCAAGGTCGGAGCCGGCGTTCGGCTCGGAATAGCCCTGGCACCAGCGGATCTCGCCCGCCGCGATCTTCGGCAGGTGCTCCTTCTTCTGCGCGTCGTTGCCGTATTTGAGCAGCGCCGGTCCGAGCATCCAGATGCCGAAGCTCGACAACGGCGGGCGCGCGCCGATCTTACCCATCTCGGCGCGCAGCACCTTGTGCTCGGCGGCGCTGAGGCCACCGCCGCCATATTCCTTCGGCCAATCCGGCACGGTCCAGCCCTTGTCGCGCATGCGCTCGAACCAGATGCGCTGCGGCTCGGACGAGAACTTCGCGTTGCGACCGCCCCAGAACACGTCGTCATCCGACGTCGCGGGCTTGCGCATCTCCGGCGGGCAATTGGCTTCAAGCCAGGCGCGCGTCTCGGCGCGGAATGTTTCGAGCTCGGCCGTCTCAGTGTCGCTGTTACTGGAGTCAGTCATTGGTCGTTTCCATCATCAAAATCGACTTGTTGGGCGCGACTCTGGGCCAAGCCCTCGTGGAATTCAACCACTTCCGCGCGCCCGCGTTCAGCTATAGTCGCATTCGACAGAGTGCTTGAAAACATGGAGGAAACGAGGATGCGCCTGAAACTTCTTTCGCCTGGCGAAATGAACGAGAGCCAGCGGCAGACCTATGACGAGTCGATCGCCGGCAAGCGCGGCAAACCGCCGGCGCCGATGATGGCCTGGCTCAACAGCCCGGACATGGCCCGTCACGCCACGCGGCTCGGCGAGGTGCTGCGCTACGACACGATGTTTCCCGCAAAGCTTTCGGAGATCGCGATCCTGGTGACGGCGCGGCACTGGACGGCGCATTATGAATGGTACGCGCATAAGCGCCTCGCGCTCGCCGGCGGCATGAAGCCTGAGATCATCGACGCCATCCGCGACCGCCGCACGCCCGAGTTCGACGACCCCAAGGCCAAGATGATCTACGATCTGGCGAAGTCGCTGCACGAGGGGCACGGCGTCGAGAAGGGCCTCTATGACGAGGCGGTGAAGCTGCTCAGCGAGCGCGGCGTGGTCGAGGTGATCGGCCTGTGCGGCTATTACACGATGGTGTCGATGACGCTGAACACGTTCGCGTTCGAGCTGCCGGAGGGCGAGGTGCCGGAGCTGGCCTAGTCGCTCATTCGGAAACGATGGGTTTCGGAACAGGCTGGTAGCGCCGTCCCGGAGCCAGGCCTATGTGGAGTTCATCAACGGAGCAGCCACATGTCCCAGAAACCAGCCGTCGCCGCCGGCACCAGGATCGGCCACGTCCATCTCAAGGTCGCCGATCTCGATCGCGCGCTCGGCTTCTATTGCGGCGTGCTCGGCTTCGAGCTGATGCAGCGCATGGGCTCGGGCGCCGCCTTCATTTCGGCCGGCGGCTATCATCACCACATCGGGCTGAACACCTGGGAGAGCAAGGGCGGCTCGCCGCCGCCGCCCGGCACGACGGGGCTCTATCACACGGCGATCCTCTATCCGACCCGCGCGGCGCTTGCCGATGCGCTGCACCGCGTGCTCACCGCGGGCATTGCGCTGGACGGCGCCAGCGATCACGGCGTCAGCGAGGCGCTTTATTTGCGCGACCCTGATGAGAACGGCGTGGAGCTCTATCGGGACAGGCCGAAAGAGCAGTGGCCGTTGGGGCCGGACGGCAAGCTTTCGATGTTCACCAAGCGGCTGGACGTGGAGGCGTTGCTGCGGGAGCGGGAAGCGTGAGATCCACCCTCTCCTCGTCATTGCAAGCGAGTGTGTTGAGGCGCAGCCGCGGATTCAGGCTGCCTTCGCCCGCGGCGTTCCCCGCACCATGATCAGCGCGGCTGCCGCCACCTCCAGTGCGATGCAGAGATAGAACGGCAGCGCGTAGCCGCCGGACCAGTCGCGCAGGGCCCCGACGACACCCGGGCCGAACGCATAGGTCACCTGGTTGATCGCGGTGTTCAGGCTGATCAGCACGCCGAAGGCGGCGGAGTCGAATTCCCGCTGCACGATCAGCGAGGGCAGCGTGATGAGATTGCCGACCGAGAAGCCGAACAATGCGCAGGCCGCGATCAGCACATAGTCGTTGTGCAGGTTGATGACGACCAGAAGCGCTGCAGCCTGGCTCAGGAACGACAGCGCCGACGCCAGCCGCTGGTTGAGGCGGTCGATCACCAGCGAGAACAGCACGCGGCCGACCACGGCCATCGCGGTCAGCACCGCGACGGCAACCGCGGCGCGTTCGCGGCCGATCACGGGATCGAGGAACGAGATCAGGTGCACGATGAAGCCGACCTGCGCGAACAGCACCAGCGCGAACGCGATCGTCACCGTGAGGAATCCGACGTCGCGCAGCGCCCAGGCGCGGATCTGCGTCGACGATTGCGGCTGCGCCTTCGCCGCCGCGTGCCGGCCGTGGTGGTCGGGCGGCCGGCCGACCACCAGAAGGATCACCGGCAGCAGCAGCACCAGCATGGCGCCGGCGGCGGCATACATCGCGCCGGCAAAGCCGACATGGCCGATCAGGGTCACCAGCAGCGGCACGCCGACGATGCCGCCGAAACTGGCGCCGTTCAACGCCAGGCTGATCGCCATGCCGCGCTTGTGGTCGAACCACAGGCTGATCGTATTGGTGATCATGGCGAGGCTGGTGCCGGCCCAGCCGAAGGCGAGCACGGCATCGGCGAGGTAAAGCTGCCAGGGCTCGCGCACCGCGCCGATCGCGACGCTGGCTGCCGCCATCGCCAGCGTGCCGGCAACCAGGCAGAGGCGCGGGCCGTATCGCCTCACCGCCTCGCCGACGAACACGACGAGCAACGCGCCGAACAGATAGAAGAACGTGGTGCCTGACGAGATCAGCGTGGTCGGCCAGCCCCGCGCACGCTGCAGCTCGGCGACGTAGACGCTCTGGCCGTAGAAGCCGAGCCCCCAGCCGAAGGTCGCGAGAAGGAAGCAGACCGCGACGATGCGCCAGCCCTCGTAGCGGAGTGAGGCTTCGTCGACAGGCGCGGTGGCGTGGGGATTGTCGAGCATTTGCGCTGGTCCTTTATTCCCCCGCGAGCGCATTGCGTCACGCTCGTCTGGTGATGACGAGCATCATGTAACAACCGCGTCCCCGAAATTCACTTCGACCTGGATCGAAGTATCAACGCTGCTGACAATCTCCTGACACTCAGATCGCGTCCGGGAACTCACCCATCGCCGTGTCCAGCCGCGCCTTGCGGCGGCGGGCCAAGGAGACCAGCGAGAGCACGACAAGGCCGAGGATCACCGGCGGGAATACCACCAGATTCACTGCCGACCATCCGTAGCTGGCGAGCAATTGCCCGGAGGAGAACGAGCCGATCGCCATCATGCCGAACACCAGGAAATCGTTAAAGGCCTGCACCTTGTTGCGCTCCTGCGGGCGGTGCGTCTCCAGCACCAGCGCGGAGGCGCCGATGAAGGAGAAATTCCAGCCGACGCCGAGCACGATCAGCGTGGCCCAGAAGTGCATCGCGGTGATGCCGGAGAGGCCGATGCCGGCGGCGCCGGCCTCCAGCAGCAGGCCGGCGGCGACGACTTTCTGCGCGCCGAAGCGGGCGATCAGCGAGCCGGTGAAGAAGCTCGGCCCGTACATCGCAACGATGTGCCATTGAATGCCGAAATTGGAATCGGAGACCGACAGGCCGCACATCTTCATGGCGAGCGGCGCCGAGGTCATCACCAGGTTCATCATCGGATACGAGATGATGCCGCACAGCGCCGCGGCGACGAAGCGCGGCTGGGTCACGATGGTGAGCAGCGGCCGGCCACCATGCAGATCGGCCGGCGCGGGCTTGGGCATGTCGACGCCGGCGACGATGCCCATTGCGATCAGTGCGACAGCGGCCTGGACCAGGAAGCTGAAGGCGAACAGATAGGGCGGCCAGACGTCCATGGTCCATTGCACGAGCTGCGGACCGAGCACGCCGGCGAACACGCCGCCCGCCATCACCCAGGACACCGCCTTGGGCCGGTAGGCCGCGCTGGCGCCGTCCGCGGCAGCAAAGCGATAGGATTGCGCCACGGAGCCATAGAGGCCGCCGAGGAAGGTCGCGATGCAGAACAGCGCGAACGAGCCGTGCAGGATCGCGAACGAGCCGAGCAGGCCGGTGAGGGTGCCGAGGCCGGTGCCGACGACAAAGGCCGCGCGGCGGCCGAAGCGGCGCGAAATCGCGCCGGTCGGCAGCGTGCCGGCCGCAAGCCCCAACACGTACATCGAGAGCGGCACTGTCGCGAGCGACATGTCAGGTGCAAGCGTCGCGCCGACGATCGAACCGGTGGCGAAGATCACCGCCGAGTTGGCGCCGGTCAGCGCCTGGGCCGCGGCCAGACGCACCACGTTGGCGCGCGCCCGGACGTCGTCGGAAATCTCGTGGGTCGAGGTCACGTCAAGCATCGGCATTTCCGCCCCAACGGGCTCACAGGTTCTTGTTTGATTCGCGGCACTATGGAGGGGTGCGGAAGGGCGGGCAACCGGCGCAAACGGGCGCAGGCCATGCCTCTGACGCAATCGGTGCGATGATAGCGGGCCGCGCCCTTGACGGCTTGCGTTCGATCAAATCCTATCCGCCGCCAATTTTTCGGAGTTTCGTTCATGACCGTCGACGCCAGGCCCACGCTCAGCGCTCCCGACGACGATCCCTTTCTGTGGCTGGAGGAGATCGAGGGCACGCAGGCGCTCGATTTCGTCGAGCGGCAGAATCAACTGACGCTCACGGCGTTCGGCGGCAAGGCCTTCGAGCGCGACCGCGAGGTCCTCGCCTCGATCTACGATCGCCCCGACAACATTCCCTATGTCAGCCGGCGCGGCACCGACCTGCACAACCTCTGGAAGGACGCCGCCAACCCGCGCGGGCTGTGGCGGCGGACCACGCTGACGGAGTTTCGCAAAGCTACGCCTGCGTGGGAGACCATGCTGGATATCGACAAGCTCGCAGCGCGCGAGGGCGAGGATTGGCTGCTGAGCGGGATCGCCACGACGCCGGGAAACCCGCGCGCCATCCTGAGCCTGTCGCGCGGCGGCAGCGACGCCGTGACGTTGCGGGAATTCGACCTCGCCACAAAGAGTTTCGTGGCGGACGGCTTTACGCTGCCGGAAGCCAAGGGCGGCGCGGACTGGCTCGATGCCGATACGCTGTTGCTGTCGAGCGCCCATGGCGAGGGCATGGTGACGAGCTCCGGCTATGCACGGACAGTTCGGCTGTGGCGGCGCGGCCAGCCGGTCGATCAGGCCGAGGTGATCATCGAGACCACCTCCGATCGCATGACGATCTATGGCAGCGCCGACGACACCGGACCTGAACCGCGGGTCTGGATCGTCGAGCAGATCGACTTCTTCAATCACGCGGTCTGGCTGCGCGATGCGGCGGGTCAAATGACGAAACTCGATCTGCCGACCGGGATCTGGCTGCAGGCCCATGGCGACTGGTTCGCGATGAAACTGCGCAAGGACTGGTCCGTGCAGGGACAGACCTACGCCGCCGACACCGTGCTCGGCATCTCGCTGTCGGCGTTCCTCAACGGCAGCCGCGATTTTTCGGTGCTGTTCGAGCCGGCGCCGCGGCGCGCCTTGCAAGGCCTGTTCTGGGCGGCAGGCAAGCTCGTGCTGTCGATCCTCGACGAGCTGCGCCCGCGTTTCGAGATCTGCACGCCATCCGCCGCCGGCTGGAGCCGCTCGGTGCTTCCCGGCCTGCCCGAGATCGGCGTCGTCGATGTCTGGCCGCTGGATCGTCATCCCGGTGAGAGCAACGGCGATCTGCTCGCCAATGTGCAGGATCCGCTAACCCCGCCGTCGCTGCTGTTGCTCGAACGCGGCGTCGCGAGCCCGGTCGTGTTGAAGCAGGCGCCGAAGACGTTCACCGCCGACGGGCTCGTGGTGACGCAGCACGAAGCGATCTCTGTCGACGGCGAGCGTATTCCCTATGTCCAGACCGGCCCGCGAGGCGAGGCCGGCGATGCGCCGGTCTATATGAGCGCCTATGGCGGCTTCGGACATTCGGTGAAGCCGTATTACAATTCCTCGCTGGGCAAGCTGTGGCTGGAGCGCGGCGGCACCATCGTGCAAGCCAATTTGCGCGGCGGCGGCGAGTTCGGCACGCGCTGGCACGACGCCGGCCGGCTCGCCGGCAAGAAACTCTCGCATGATGATTTCGCTGCCGTCGCCGCCGATCTCGTCCGCCGCGGCGTGACGAGCGCAAGACGGATCGCGGCCCAGGGCGGATCGAACGGCGGCATTCTCATCACCAACATGCTGGTGCGCTATCCCGAGCGCTTCGGCGCGCTGTTCTGCACCATCCCGCTGATCGACATGCGCCGCTACACCAAGCTGCTCGCGGGCGCGAGCTGGATCGCGGAATATGGCGACCCCGACAAGGCGGAAGAGTGGGAGTGGCTGAAGACCTACTCGGCCTATCACAACGTGAAGGCCGGCCAGACCTATCCGCCGATCCTGATCGCCACAACACGGCGTGACGACCGCGTGCATCCCGGCCACGCCCGCAAGATGGCGGCGAAGCTGCAGGCCATGGGCTACGAGGCCTGGTTCTACGAGCCGGAAGCCGGCGGCCACGGCTACGGCAAGGACAACAAGGAGCGCGCCGGCTTCGAGGTGCTCGGCTATCGGTTCTTGAAGGAGAAGATCGGGTGGCGGGACGAAGCGGCGTGATTGTCGCTTGGTTTTGCCAAGCACGAGCCCAACAGGCGGTGCACCTCGCCCGCTTGCGGGAGAGGTCGGCGCCAAGCGCCGGATGAGGGTTCTCTCCTCTTGGGGACTATCCCGTTGTTGAGACACCCTCTCCCCACCCTTCCCCCCGCAAGCGTGGAGGGAGCGCACCGACTCCGGTGCTACCGCTCAAACACCAGCGTCAGATTGTTGGCGGGCATGTCGATGGCATCGACGAGGCGAAGACCTGCGCCGCGCGCGAGTGTCTCGACATCGCTGATGTCGCGCACGCCCCAATCTGGATTGCCTTCTCGCAAGGAGGTGTCGAACACCGCATTGCTGAGCGCGGTGTGCTTGCCGTCGCGCTTGAACGGGCCGTAGAGGAACAGCTTGCCGTCGGGTCGCAGGTAGCGACCGGCGCCGGCGAACAGACCCTCGGCCACCGCCCAGGGCGCAATGTGGATGACGTTGGCGCAGAACACGGCCGCAAGGCCCGTCGGCGCCTGCCCGCTCTTCATCTCCTGACACCAGCCGGGATCGGTGAGATCGATCCGCAGCGGGCTGCGGATGTTCGGCAGGCCCGCATGGACGCGCCACGCTTCGATGCTCTTGAGGTGGCGCTGGTTGAGGTCGCTGGGCCACCAGATCAGGCCGGGCGTATGGCGGGCGAAATGGACCACGTGCTGGCCTGTTCCACTGCCGAGCTCGACCACGTCTCCGGTCGTCCCGGTCAGGTGCTTTTCCAGCACCGTCCATAGCGGCTCGTGATTGCGATGAAATGCCGGAGCATCGAGCCGCCCATCCGGCTCGACCCGTCCGCCGTCCCTGCCAAATTCGACGACATATTCAGCCAAGTGAGTCCCCAATGAATGTGAAACGGAAATGCCGGCCAGAAGGGCCAAACGCCCTGGAATAATTTGCTAGTACCGCCCCGTTAGATGAACGAACCTATCTCAACAGTTGCAATGCGGAGGATATTAACTCCATTTTGCCGCATGCATAGTCTTGATTGTCAGGCGATGCCCTTTGTGCTTTGGAAACGCTTATATTTCCGCAAACGAGATCATCGACATACCGCTCGGGACGATGCCTTGACCGCCTTTCCCTGCAAGCTTGCCGTCCTGGTGACGCTGATCCTCTCAGCCGGCGCGGCGATGCCTCCGGCGCGGGCACAATCCGCTGTCGCCGACGGTGAGAGGCTCGCTTTCGATCGCGGCAAGGGCAATTGCCTGACCTGCCACGTCATCAAGGGCGGTGACCTGCCGGGAACGATCGGGCCGGAGCTGAAGGACCTCAAGACCAAATATCCTGATCGCAGCGAACTCACCGCGATCATCTTCGACGAGACCAAGCGCAACCCGCAGACCATGATGCCGCCGTTCGGCCGGAACCGGATTTTGACCGAACAGGAGATCAGCGCGATCGTTGATTTCCTGCAAACACTGTAACGGCCGGCTGCCCAGGAGATTGAGATGACCACGACCAGCGGCCCGCTTGCAACAAGGCGCCTGATCCTTCAGGGCGCGGCCTCCGTCGCCCTGCTCGGCCTCGGCAATCTGCCGTTCGCGCCCGCGCATGCCGCAGCCAACGACAAATATCCGGAAGAGGCCTTCAAGCAGAAAAACGAGGCCGACGCGATCAAGGCGCTCTATGGCAGGAACGCCGAGCCCTCCGACAAGGTCAAGCTGGATGCGCCCGAGATCGCCGAGAATGGCGGCGTGGTCCCGGTGTCGGTGACGACGACTCTCGACAAGGTGAGCTCGATCTCGTTCTTCGTGGCCGAGAACCCCTTCGCGCTTGCCGCAACCTACAAGTTTGCCGAGGGCACCATTCCGGGGGTCGCCAACCGGCTGAAAATGGCCAAGACCACCAAACTGGTCGCCATCGTCGAGGCTGACGGCAAGCTCTACAGCGCGACCAAGGAAGTGAAGGTCACCGTCGGCGGCTGCGGCGGCTAGGAGGATCGGTCCGATGGCATCAAGCATTCGCGTGCGCGCAACGTCCAATGGCGACATCACCGAGGTGCAGGCGCTGATTCAGCATCCCATGGATACCGGCCTGGTCAAGGATCCCAAGGGCGAGGTGATCCCGGCACACTACATCCAGCAACTGACATTCGAATGTAACGGCAAGGACGTCTTCGTCGCCGATTGGGGCACCGCGGTCTCCAAGGACCCCTATGTCAAGTTCAGCTTCAAGGGCGCCAAGAAAGGCGACGACCTCAAGATCTCCTGGACCGACAACAAGGGTGCGTCGGATACGACCACCGCGAAGATCGCGTAATGAAGACCCGATCTGCCCTGCTGCTTGGCTCGCTCAGTGCCGCACTCGTTGCATTCGCCCTCACCTCGCCGCGGGTCGTTGCGGCGGACAAGGTCGATCCGGCTGCCGACGCCAAGGCGTTCCAGAACTTCTTCTTCCAGAAATTTCCTGAGGTGAAGCACGAGGACTTCGTCAACGGGCCGTATTCCATGAACGCGGACATGAAGCGGCAGTGGCAGGAGAAGGAAGAATTCCCGCCTTACGAATTCGCGCTCGATGCCGGCAAGGAGATGTTCGCCACCCCGTTCAAGAACGGCAAGACCTATGCCGATTGCTTCCCCAATGGCGGCGTCGGCATCCGCCAGACCTATCCCTACTTCGACGAGAAGGAAGGCAAGGTCGTCACGCTGGAGCTCGCGCTCAACCGCTGCCGCGAGGCCAATGGCGAACAGCCCTATTCCTACGTCAAGGACGAGATGGCCTCGCTCACCGCCTACATGGCCTTCACCTCGCGCGGCAAGCCGATGGACATCAGGATTCCCGACGATCCGCGCGCACTTGCGGCGTTCGAGAACGGCAAGCGCTATTTCTACACCCGCCGCGGCCAGATGAACTTCTCCTGTGCCAGCTGCCATGTGCAGAGCCCGGGCGAGCGCATCCGCGCCGAGGTCCTGGCGCCGGCGCTCGGCATTCTCAACGCGATGCCGATCTACCGATCCGAATGGAGCGGCATGGGCACGATCAGCCGCCGCTTCGTCACCTGCAACAGCCAGACCCGCGCGGTTCCGCTGGAGCCGCAGTCGGATGAATACCGCGACGTCGAATATTTCCTGTCTTATGTCGCCAACGGCCTGCCGATATCCGGACCGGGAGCGCGGCCATGAAGCGGTCACTTCCCCTCGCCATGCTGCTGGCCTTGAGCCTCGCGCCGGCGGCGCGCGCGGCAAATGAAGCGGATTACAAGGCGGCCTATGCCACCGCCGAAGCCGCATCGAAGGAGGCTGCCGGCTTGCGCAACCAGTGGACCACCACCGTCACGACGCTGGCCGCGGCCAGGAAGGCGGCGGACGGCGGCGATTTCGACCGCGCCACGGCCGCCGCCAGGGAGGCCGAGGCGCTGGCCAAGGCGTCGATCTTCCAGGCGAACTCCGAAAAAGACGCCTGGAAGGCCATGGAAATCCGCTAGACTGGTCTTAAGTGGAGCAGTCTTGCGAGCGTTGAGGGCGCGGAGAATTTTTGGATGGCGATCCGCCGCCGTGATTTCCTGAAGAGCGCGGGTCTTGCCGCTGCATCGCTCGGTCTGCCGCGGCTTGCGCGGGGCACCGAGACGGCGAGCATCTACGACCTCGAGCGGTTCGGCAACGCGCGGATCCTGCACATCACGGACACCCATGCGCAGCTCAACCCGGTGTACTTCCGCGAGCCCAGCATCAATATCGGCATCGGTGAGATGGACGGGCGGCCGCCGCATCTGGTCGGCCGCGCCTTCCTCGACCGGTTCGGCATCCGCCCCGACAGCGCCGATGCCTATGCCTTCACCTGTCTCGAGTTCGACAAGTCCGCGGGCCGCTTCGGCAAGCTCGGCGGCTTCGCCCATTTGAAGACGCTGGTCGATCGCTTGCGCGGCGAGGTCGGCGAGAAGCGTTCGCTGCTGGTCGACGGCGGCGATCTCTGGCAGGGCACCGGGCTTGCCAATGTCATGCAGGGCCGCGACATGGTCGAGGTCGCCAATCTGCTCGGCATCGAAGCGATGACCGGACATTGGGAATTCACCTATGGCGAGCAGGTGCTGCGCGACAATCTCGAGCGCTTCAAGGGCGAGTTCCTGGCGCAGAACGTGTTCCTGACCGAGGAAGCCGCGTTCAACGACGTCCCCGCCTTCGACAAGGCGACCGGGCGCGTGTTCAAGCCCTCCGTCATCAAGGAGATCGGCGGCCATCGGATCGCGATCGTTGGCCAGGCCTTCCCTTATGTGCCGATCGCGCATCCCAAGCGGTTCACACCGGACTGGACTTTCGGCATTCGCGAGGAAGAGCTCCAAAAGCATGTCGATGCCTTGCGCGGCACCGACAAGGTCGATGCCGTCGTCCTGCTGTCGCACAACGGCATGGACGTCGACCTCAAGCTCGCAAGCCGCGTCACCGGCATCGACGTCATCCTTGGCGGCCATACCCATGACGCCGTGCCGCAGCCTATGCCAGTGAAGAACGCCGCCGGCACCACGCTCGTCACCAATGCCGGCTCCAACGGAAAATTCCTCGCCGTGCTCGACCTTGCGATCGACAAGGGCAAGGTCGGCGACGTTCGTTATCATCTGCTGCCGGTCTATTCCGAGCTGCTGAAGCCCGATCCCGCCATGGCCGAGCTGATCGGCCGGCTGCGCGCGCCGCACGTCACCGACTGGTCGGAGAAGATCGCAACGCCCGACCGCCTGCTCTATCGCCGCGGCAATTTCTCCGGGCCGGTCGACGAGCTGATCTGCACCGCGCTGCGCACCGAGCTCGATGCCGAGATCGCGCTGTCGCCGGGGTTCCGCTGGGGCATTACCGCTCTGTCAGGCCAGCCGCTGACCATGGAGGATCTGCTGGCGGAGACCGCGATCACCTATCCCGAGACCTACGTGCAGGAGATGACGGGCGCCCAGATCAAGGACGTGCTGGAAGACGTCTGCGACAACCTCTTCAATGCCGACCCCTATTACCAGCAGGGCGGCGACATGGTGCGCGCCGGCGGGCTCAGCTACACCTGCGCGCCGACGGGCTCGATCGGCGGCCGCATCTCGGAGTTGAAGCTCAATAGCGGAAAGGCGCTCAGCGCCAACCACCGCTACAAGGTCGCAGGCTGGGCTTCGGTCAACGGGCAGCAGGGCGCGCCGGTGTGGGACGTCGTCGGCAAATATCTGCGCTCGGGCCGGATGTTTCAGGAGCGGCTCGGCTCCGGCGTGACGCTGAGAGGCGTCGAGAACAATCCGGGCATTGTGGGACAGGGATGAGGCGGGCGCGGATCTCATTTGCGCTGATGCTGGCACTGCTGGTCGGAGCCGCCATCGCACCCGCTTCGGCGCAGCAGGTGCCGCTTCAGGACAAGCCGTTCGCGGAGCACAAAATCGTGCTGCAGCTCTCCGACGGCGATACGAAGAAGCAGGCCCTGGTGCTGAGCGTCGCCAACAATCTTCTGAAGGCCTACGACCCCGACAAGATCGCGATCGAAGTGGTGACGTTCGGGCCCGGCATCGACCTCCTGCTGTCCGGCAGCGAGCGTCGCAAGCAGGTCGAGAGCCTGATCGCGCAGGGCGTGCGGTTCGACATCTGCCTCAACACGGTCGATACGATCGAGCGCGAGACCGGCAAGCGGCCGGAGTTCATCCCCGCCGCCACACCGGTGCAGGTCGGCGTCGGGCAGATCCTGTTCCTGGCGGAGAATGGGTATACGGTGGTGCGGCCGTAGGGCCGCCGGAGTGCCCAGCGCGTCCCTGCAACATATGCGGTGTCATCGCCGCGAAGGCGGGCGGTCCAGGGCTCCGTGACCGCCGGTGGATGAATTGAGAAGCCGCGGCGTGCTGGATTCCCTGCCTTCGCGGGGATCGACAGCGGTGGTGGGCGTGCCGCCTTTGCGTCGCTGACTGCTCCGGAGCCTTGATGGCTATCGGGCCCCCGGCGCGACGCACAATAAAAATCTTCCAAATTGTGCTCATTACACAGTGAATTGCTTCTCTTTGTGGCCGCCAGCGTAGTAGAATCCTCGAAACCAGTTCCATGCCGGGTCCTGCCATGATCTTCCGCCAACTCTTCGACAGCGTTTCAGGTACCTACAGCTACTTGCTTGCCAGCCGCCCCGGCGGCGAGGCGCTGATCCTCGATCCCGTGCTGGAGAAGGTCGATCGCTACTGCCAATTGCTGCGCGAGCTCGACCTCAAGCTGGTCAAGGCGGTCGACACGCATCTGCATGCCGACCACGTCACCGGCCTCGGTGAGTTGCGCGACCGCACCCATTGCATGACCGTGATGGGCGACCAGACCAAGGCCGATGTGGTGGCGATGCGGGTCGCCGATGGCGACAAGGTGACGATCGAGGGCCTGTCGCTCGACGTGATGTACACGCCCGGCCACACTGACGATTCCTATTCCTATCTGATGGGCGATCGCGTCTTCACCGGCGACACGCTCCTGATCCGCGGCACCGGCCGCACCGATTTCCAGAACGGTTCTTCGCGCGCGCAGTACGATTCGATCTTCAACCGGCTGCTCAAGCTGCCTGACGAGACGATGGTGTTTCCGGCGCATGACTATAAGGGCGACACCGTTTCCACCATCGGCGAGGAGAAGCGCTTCAACCCGCGGCTCCAGGTGCGCTCGGTCGACGAATATATCGAGTTGATGGCTAACCTGAAATTGCCCAACCCGAAGATGATGGACGTGGCGGTGCCCGCCAACATGCATGTCGGCCTGCATCAGGAGGAGTTGGAAAAGGAAGGCCGCGCGCTCAGCGCGGTCGAGGCGATCCGCGTGCTCGGCCGGCCCGACATGCTGCTGGTCGATCTGCGCGAGACCAATGAGCGGATGAAGCACGGCATGCTGGAGGGCGCGCTGCATGCGCCCTATCCGTCCATCGAGGAGAGCCTCAAGCCCGGCGGCATGCTGCGCGAGGTCGCCGCCGCCACCGGCCGCCGCGTCGTGTTCTTCTGCGCGTTCGGCGAGCGCTCGGCGATGGCGGTGGCTGCCGCCAAGGCGGCCGGCCTGTCCAACACCGCCCACATCGCCGGCGGCGTGGACGCCTGGAAGAAGGCGGGCGGCCCGCTGGTGCATTGAGGGCCTGCTTGCGGCAGGTCAGAAACCGCACATATCTTCCGGATAGGATCGGATGCAGCATCACCATCCGGGACCAGCCATGACCAAGATCTGCAAGCCAAGCGAGCCGTCTGGGATCGCCGAGAAGAAGCCGGCGGAAAGCAAGACGAACACACCTCCGCCGCCTCGCGATGACGACGACTACGAGGACGGCGACATGGCAACGCCCAAGCGCGACCGCTATGGCCCGGATGACGAGCCGTTGTGAGCGGCCCACGCCGGGATCGCCCCCCACCCGCACTAGCTGCCATGCGCCTGCGTTCATGGACAAATAACCGCTCTCCCCGATAGTTTGCGCGCCTTCCAGGGAGTGAAACCGAAACTGCAATGGTCGATATTCTCGCCGCACCGCAGCAAGGCAAGGCGGACAGCGCGCTGCGCACGCTGACCGGAATCTCGATCGCGCATTGGGTCAGCCATTTCCATCTGCTGGTCCTGCCGATGCTGTTCCCGTTCCTCAAGGACAGGCTCGGCGTCGGTTATGTCGAGCTCGGCTTCTCGCTGACCACGCTTGCCGTCGTCTCCGGCCTGACGCAGGCCCCGACCGGCTACCTCGTCGACCATTTCGGTGCGCGCAAGATCCTGCTGATCGGGCTGATGCTCGGCGGCTGCGCGCTGATCCTGCTCGGCCTGCATGTGAGCTACGCTTCGCTGATCGCCTGCGCCGTGCTGCTCGGGCTCGCCAACAGCGTTTATCACCCCGCCGATTACGCAATCCTGGCCGAGCACATGGACGAGGCGCGGATGGGCCGCGCCTTCTCGATCCACACCTTTGCCGGCTATCTCGGCGGCGCGGTGACGCCGGCGGTCATCGCCGCGCTCGTCATCGTGTCGGGCGGGGTCGGTGCGCTGATCGCATCCGGCGCCATTGCCATTCTGGTGGCGCTGCTGCTGGTGGCGATCGGCATCCCCGAAGCCGGCGCCCACAAGACGAAACCGGGCCACGAGAACGCGCCGAAGCAGGCCGTCGTCACCCCGGCGCTGATCACGCTGACGGCCCTGTTCATGCTGCTCAGCCTGTCGGTGGCCGGCATCAACAATTTCGGCGTGGTGGCGCTGATGAGCGGCTACGGCACCTCCTACTCGATCGCCAATGTCGCGCTGACCGCGTTCCTCGGCGCCAGCGCCGCCGGAGTGCTGGCCGGCGGTTTCCTCGCCGATCACACCGAACGCCATGGCTATGTCGCTGCGGCCTGCTTTGCCGCGAACGCGGCGATCGTTCTCTTGATCGCGCTGGTGACGCTGCCGGGCTGGGCCTTGACCGCAACCATGACCGCTGCAGGCTTCCTCTCCGGCGTGATCGCCCCCTCGCGCGACATGCTGGTGCGCAATGCCGCGCCGGCAGGCGCCGCGGGACGCGCCTTCGGCATCGTCTCCACCGGCTTCAATCTCGGCGGCATCGTCTCGCCGCTGCTGTTCGGCTGGATCATGGACCAGAGCGCGCCACACTGGGTGTTCGGCGCGTCGGTGATCTTCATGCTGGCGACGGTGGTGCTGTCGCCGTTCACGGAACGGACGCCGGCCAAGGCTGCCACGCAACCCTGAGCGCACTACCCCGCGGTTGACACCGCGACCGCGTACCCGAAAATGCGCTCAAGCAAAACAATCATCGGGAAGAAGCACCATGAGCAATCCTGACCTCGTGATCCGTGGCGGCACCGTTGCGGACGGCAGCGGCGGCGAGCTGTTCGAGGCTGATGTCGCCATCACCGGCGGAAAGGTCACCGAGGTCGGCAAGATCTCGGCCAAGGGCCGCGAGGAAATCGACGCGCGCGGCAAGCTCGTGACGCCGGGTTTCGTCGACGTGCACACCCACTATGACGGCCAGGTCACCTGGAGCCAGGATATCACGCCGTCCTCGCAGAACGGCGTCACCACCGCGATCATGGGCAATTGCGGTGTCGGCTTTGCGCCGTGCAAGCTAGCCGACCACACAAGGCTGATCCAGCTGATGGAAGGCGTCGAGGACATTCCCGAGCCTGTCCTGAGCGCCGGCATTCCCTGGGCCTGGGAGAGCTTTCCGGACTACATGAACTGGCTCGCGAAGCGCGATTTCGACATCGATGTCGGCGCACAGCTCCCGCATGCGGCGCTGCGGGTCTATGTCATGGGCGAGCGCGGCGCGCGCCGCGATCCCTCGACTGCCGAGGACAATGCCGCGATGGCGAAGCTGGCGGGCGAAGCGGTCCGCTCCGGCGCGCTCGGCTTCTCGACGTCGCGCACGCTCAACCACCGCACCTCGACCGGCGATTTCACGCCGACACTGAAGGCTGGCGAGGACGAACTCACCGCCATTGCAGGCGCGATGCACAGCCAGGGCCGCAGCGTGCTGCAATTCGTGCTCGACCTCTCCACCATCCACGAAGATTTGCCAATGATGTTGCGGGTGGCGGATGCCACCAAATGCCCGATCTCTTTCTCGATCACGCAGAACGACAAGGCGCCAAACCGCTGGCGCCAGACGCTCGACGAGATCAACGCGGCCGCCAAACGCGGCCTCTCCATCACCGCGCAGATCGCGGCGCGCCCCGTCGGCCTCCTGCTTGGGCTCGAGCTGTCGCGCAACCCGTTCCAGACCCATCCGAGCTACAAGGCAATCGCGCACCTGCCGTTGCAGGAGCGGCTGGCGAAGCTGCATCAACCGGAGGTGCGCAAGGCGATCCTGAGCGAGAATGCGACGGCCACCGACGATCCGCTGTTCTTCCGGCCCAACTACGACAAGATGTTCCTGCTCGGCGATCCCCCCGACTACGAGCAGCCGCCGGAGAACGCGCTGGGGCCGCAGGCACGCAAGCAGGGCCGCCAGCCGGAGGAACTCGCTTACGACGCCATGCTGTCGGACGACGGCAAGGGCATGCTCTATGTGCCGTTCCTGAACTACTCAGATGGCAATCTCGATGCGACGCGCGAGATGCTGACGGATCCGCAATCGGTGCCGGGCCTGTCCGATGGCGGCGCGCATTGCGGCATCATCTGCGATGCCAGCTTCCCGACCTATCTGCTGACGCACTGGACGCGCGACCGCAGGCGCGGCGAGAAACTGTCGATCCCGTTCGTGGTCGCGGCGCAGTCGCGCAAGACCGCGCTCTCGGTCGGCCTCACCGATCGCGGGCTGATTGCTCCGGGCTACAAGGCCGACGTCAATGTGATCGACTATGACCGGCTGCACCTGCATCCGCCGAAAGTGCACTACGATCTGCCGGTCGGCGGGCGACGGCTGCTGCAGGACGTCGACGGCTATGATGCGACCATCGTCTCGGGCGTGGTGACGCGGCGGCACGGCGAGGCGACAGGACAGCGGCCGGGCAAGCTGATCCGCGGGGCCCAGGGAATGAATTAGGCGAGGCCGTCGCTTACCCTTCCCGGAGGGAGAGGGTAAGAAAGGCGCCCGCCCCTATGTCGGCGACACCGCGCTCTTCAGCGCCGGGCCTTGCGCAGTCATACCACGCGTCAGCCTGGCCTTTTCCGTGTTCGGCCACAGCAGCAGCAGGCCGAGCACGCCGGAGCCGACCATGATCACGGCATTGATGGTGAAGCCGGTCATGTAGCCGTCGATCGTGCTGCCGGCACGCTGGATCATCGCTCCCATCACCGCCGGCGCGATGATTCCGGCCAGCGTGTAGAGCGCGCCGTAGATCGCGAGGACGGCGCCACGCTGCGACGTCGGCGTGAACTCGCCGAGCATCGGGGGGCAGACCACGTAGATCGCCCCGCACAGGCCCGAGCCGACCACGAGCAGCGCGATCTGCAGGCCCGCGCCCTGGACATGCGGCATCATCGCCAAGATCAGGCCGCCGAGCACCAGCGGCACCGAACCGAGCACGCCGCGCGCCACGCGGGTGTTGTAGCCGCGGGCCATCATCACCTGCGATATCCAGCCGGTGAGAATGACGATGGTGGCACCGAACACCCAGGGCAGGATCGAGATGAAGCCGGCCTGGCTCTGCGAGAACCCGAGACCCTTGACGATGAACGGCGTGAACCAGGTCAGGCCGAGCGACAGCGCCCAATAGGCACCGAAGGTCGCGGCGACACAGCCGATGAAGGTGCGCGAGGTGAGAAGCTGCAGGTAAGGGATCTTCTGCTCGGTCGCGGCCAGGACCTGCGTGTCCTCCAGAGGCCCTTCCTTGCCGAGCGCAAGCCAGGCACAGACCCAGATCAGGCCGACGACGCCGAGCGCGCCGAAGGCGTAATGCCAGGAGTGATTGACGATGACCCAGTTCAGCGCCGGCACCGCCAGAATCACGCCGAAAGCCGAGCCCTGCGACAGGATCGCGGTCGGCAGCGTGCGCTTCTCGTCGGGGAACCATTTGTAGATCGCGTGTGCCGCGACCGAGAAGGCCGGGCCTTCACCGGCGCCCAGTACGATGCGGCAGATCAACAGAGTGGTGAAGGAGACCGTGCCGACCATCGGAAACTGCGCCAGCGCCCAGATCACCGCGAGCACCAACAGCACCCAGCGCGTCGGCACCTTGTTGACGATGAAGCCGACCACGATGGCGGCGATCGAGAACAGGAAGAAGAACGAGGAGCCGAGCAGGCCGAACTGCTCCGGGCTGAGCTTCAGATCGGTCATGATCGGCACGCCGGCGAGACCGACGACGATCTTGTCCGCAAAGTTCACAACCATGAAGAGAAAGAGGAGAAACGTGACGGTCCAGGCGCCCTTCGGCGTTGCCTTGGTCCCGATTGCCTTGCCGGCCATCTCCGTCGTTCGCTCAACGCTCATGATCCTCCCCCATCGCTGTCTTTTTTGATTTTTGGCACTTTTTTGATTTGGCCGTTTTGGGAGCTAACAACGGCTTCGAGACCAACGCAACCCGGCATTTCCGCAGCAAGTGTGCTACGCAGCAATTCCGCTAATTCCGCCCGGCGCCATTCATCGTGTTGAACATCAAGAATCTCTCCAAGACCTATTCCTCGGCCGGCGAGCCGGTGCATGTGCTGCGCGGCGTCGATCTCGACCTCAGAGCCGGCGAGCGCGTCGCGCTGACCGGCGAGTCCGGCAGCGGCAAGAGCACATTGCTGCATTTGATCGCTGGGTTGGACGCCGCCGATGGCGGCACGATCCGGCTGGAAGATATCGAGGTTACCGCACTGTCCGATGCAGGGCGCGCCCGCTTGCGGCGCAACCGGATCGGGCTGGTTTTCCAGCAATTCAACCTGATCCCGAGCCTGTCGGTCGCGGACAATCTGGCCTTTCAGGCGCGGATCGCCGAGCGTCACGATGCGGCCTGGACCAAGGAACTGGTCGAGCGGCTCGGGCTCGGCACTCTCTTGAAGCGCTATCCCGAGCAATTGTCCGGCGGGCAGCAGCAACGGGTCGCGATCGGCCGCGCGCTGGCGATAAAGCCATCGCTGCTGCTGGCGGACGAGCCGACCGGCAATCTCGACGAGGCCACCGCCGAAAACGTGCTGGCGCTGACGCGCGACCTCGTCACGCGCACCGGCTGCGGCTTCCTGATGGTGACCCATAGCCTGCATCTGGCAGCGACGCTCGACCGCCATCTCACTTTGCATGCGGGGCGAATCGCATGAGACGCGCGCTGTGGGTGCTCGCGGTGCTGCTCAGCCATTGGCGGCGTCACAAGATGCAGTTCGCGACGCTTCTGGTCGGGCTGATCGCGGCGACGGCGCTGTGGAGCGGTGTGCAGGCCATCAACCAGCAGGCCCGCACCGCCTACGACCGCGCTGCGGCGACCTTCGGTGGCGCACGCACCGCGATGCTGGTCGCGCCTGATGCGGCGACCTTTCCGCAAGAGTTGTACGTGAAACTCCGCCGCGCCGGCTGGCCGGTTTCGCCGACGCTGGAGGGCCGCGTCCAGGTCAACGGCCGCTCGCTGCGGCTGCTCGGCATCGAGCCGGTGACGCTGCCGGTCGAAATCGGCAACGCACCGCGGCTCGGCGCCTCCGATTTGAGCAGCTTCGTGGCCCCGCCGGGCCAGACATTGGTGGCACCCGAGACGCTGAGCGACCTGCAAGAAGCCGAAGGCGCGTCGGTTCCGATCAGCAACGGCGCAAAGCTGCCGCCTCTGCGCGTGCTGCCGCATCTCGCGCCCGGCGTGCTGGTGGTCGACATCGGCGTGGCGCAGCGTCTGCTGAACAAACCGGATCAGGTTTCGCGGCTTCTGATCGGCCAGCCGAAGAGCAAGCCCGCGGCGCTCGCCAGCGTCGTCGGAGACCAGTTGCAGCGGGTCGAGCCGACCGCGGAGACCGAACTGGAGCGCCTCACCGACAGTTTTCATCTCAACCTCACGGCGTTCGGCCTGTTGTCGTTCTTCGTCGGCCTGTTCATTGTCAATTCCGCCGTCGGCCTCGCCTTCGAGCAGCGGCTGCCGATGCTGCGCACCTTGCGCGCCTGCGGCGCCTCGGCGCGGCTGGTCAACACCGTCCTTGTGGTGGAGCTCGTCGCGCTAGCGCTGGTCGCAGGCCTGATCGGGCTCGTCTGCGGCTATTTCATCGCGGCCGTGTTGCTGTCCGACGTCGCAGCGTCGCTGCGCGGACTCTATGGCGCACAGATCCCGGGGCAGCTCAGCTTGCGACCCGAATGGTGGTTCGCCGGCATCGGCATCAGCATTGCCGGCGCGCTCGTTGCGGCGACGACCAGCCTGATCAAGGCGATCAGGATGCCGGTGCTGACGACGGCGCAGCCGCGCGCCTGGCAACAGCGGCAGCGCCGCTGGCTGGTCCTGCAGAGTCTTGCCGCCTGTGCCGTGTTCGCCGTCGGGCTGCTGCTGCTTGGCTATGGCCAATCGCTGATCGCGGGCTTCGGCTTGCTGGCGGCCCTGATGCTCGGTGCGGCGCTGATCCTGCCGGCCCTCCTCGAACTTCTCCTGCTCGCAGGACAACGCGCTGCGCGGCGACCGCTTGCGCTGTGGTTCTGGGCGGACAGCCGGCAGCAACTCTCCGGACTGTCGCTGGCGCTGATGGCGCTGCTGCTTGCCCTCGCCGTCAATGTCGGGGTCTCCACCATGGTGGAGACGTTCAGCCGGACCTTTCTTGGCTGGCTCGACGGGCGGCTCGCAGCCGACGTCTACATCAACGCCTCCGACAATGGGCAAGGTGTTGCGATCCGCAACTGGCTGAAAGAGCGCAGCGACGTGCAGGCGGTCCTGTCGGGCGGCCGCGCCGACACGCAGGTTCAGGGCCAGCCGGTGGAGTTGCTCGGCCTGCCCGATCACGCGCTATATCGCGAGCGCTGGCCGCTGCTGGAGGCCGCGCCGCAGGCCTGGACCCGGCTCGTGCCGGGCAATGCCGCCTTCATCAGCGAGCAGCTCAGCCGCCGTCTCAACGTCCGCATCGGCGACGTCATCGAGGTGCCGGCGCCGGGCGGGAATTGGGAGCTCGACATCGTCGGCATCTACGCCGATTACGGGAACCCAAAGGGCCAGCTGACCGTCAATGTCGCCGCGCTGATCCGGCAGTTTCCGCAGACACCGCAGACGCGGATCGGGCTGATCGTCGCCAAGGAGAACATCCCGGGCCTGATCGGGGCGTTGCAGAAACAGTTCGCGCTCGACGATCGAAGCGTTGCCGACCAGGCGACGGTGAAGGCCGAATCGATCCGCATCTTCAACCGTACCTTTGCTGTCACGTCTGCGTTGAATGCCTTTACGCTCGGTGTCGCCGGGATCGCGCTGTTCACGAGCCTGCTGACGCTGGCGAATTCCCGCCTGCCACAGCTTGCGCCGCTATGGGCGATCGGCATCACGCGGCCGCACCTTGCCGCGATCGAATTGACCAAGACGCTGTCGGTAGCGCTGTTCACGGCGCTGCTCGCGGTGCCGCTCGGCCTCTTGGTGGCGTGGTGCCTGATCGCGATCGTGAACGTGAAGGCGTTCGGCTGGCGGCTGCCATTTCATATTTTCCCGCTGCAACTGGTCGAGCTGGTCGCGGTGGCGCTGGTCGCGTCGATGCTTGCGGCGCTGTTGCCGGTGATACGGCTGGCGCGGATGCAGCCGGCCAACCTCGTCAAGGTATTTGCCAATGAGCGTTGATCGGATCTCACGCCGGGCCTTCGCCGGCGGCATCGCTGCGCTTGCTCTCGCGCGGCAGGCCGGTGCGCAGGGCTACGCGGGGCTGGGTGAGAAGGCGGATGGCTTTGCGAAGGTGACTCCGGGGAAGCTGTTTGCCTTTCCCGGCGATCACGGGCCGCATCCGGAGTTTCGTATCGAGTGGTGGTATCTGACGGCAAACCTCGTTGATTTCAGCGGCGCGGCTTGCGGCCTGCAATGGACGCTGTTTCGTCAGGCGGCGCAGCCGGGCCCGCAAGGCGAGGGCTGGGCCAATCAGCAGGTCTGGATGGCGCATGCCGCCGTGACGCGGGCCGACACCCACCGTTTCACCGAGGTGTTTTCACGCGGCGGCGTGGGCCAGGCCGGCGTCACGGCCAAGCCGTTCGATGCCTGGATCGACGACTGGGAGCTGAAGGGTTTTGACAGCACCGACGATCGCACATTGGCGCCGCTGGCGCTGAAGGCGTCCAGTACCGATTTCAGCTACGCGCTGACGCTGGAGGCCGATCGTCCCGTCGTGCTGCAGGGCGACCGCGGCTACAGCCGCAAGTCGGAGCGCGGCCAGGCGTCCTATTACTACAGCCAGCCGTTCTACCGCGCCCGCGGCACGCTCACCATCGACGACAAGCCGGTCGATGTCTCGGGCCAGGCCTGGATGGACCGAGAATGGAGCAGCCAGCCGCTCGATGCCGACCAGACCGGCTGGGACTGGCTGTCGCTGCATCTCGCGTCCGGCGACAAGCTGATGCTGTATCGTTTGCGGCAGAAGGACGGGCGGGATTATCCGTTCGGCAACTGGATCAGCGCTGCCGGCGAGACCCAGATGATCGCGGGCGGGGACATTCAAATGGTCCCGAAGGCGACGGCGGAGGTCGCCGGACGCAAGCTGCCGGTGGAATGGCAGATCGCGATCCCGTCGCGATCGCTCTCGATCCTGTGCAAGCCGCTCAATCCAAAAGCCTGGATGGGGACCGGCTTCTCCTACTGGGAGGGGCCGCTCAGCTTTGCCGGGACGCATGACGGCGTTGGCTATCTCGAGCTGACCGGCTATTGAAGCCGCGACCTCTTCAAGGGAATTCCGCGATGTATCATTTCACCGCTCTCGTCACGCTGCTGGCGATCGCATTTTATTTCTTCACCTGCATCAACGTGTCGCGCTCGCGCAGCACCACCGGCGTCAAGGTGCCGGCAATGTCGGGCCATCCGGATTTCGAACGCGCCTTCCGCATCCAGATGAACACGCTGGAGTGGATGCCGATCTTTCTGCCGGCGCTCTGGCTGTTCGCTGTCTATATCGGCGACGGCATCGCGGCAGCGCTCGGCGCGGTCTGGATCATCGGCCGCGTCGTCTATTTCATCGGCTATTCGAAGGCGGCCGCCAAGCGCGGTCCGGGCTTTGCGATCCAGGGCATTGCGGCCATTGCGTTGTGGGCGGGGGCGCTCGGGGCGGTGGTGTTGCGGCTGGTGTGAGAGAATTCCGGCATCGTGGGTGCTCGTGTCCCGGGCGCGGTGCAGCATGTAACGCTGCGCCGCTGAACCGGGACCCAGCAGGCGGTCGCCGTCCGGACAGAAGGGCCCCGGCTCTGCATCGCACCGCTGCGCGCTGCGATGCGTCCGGGGCACGAGAGTGCCCTACTTCGTCAACGGGCAGCCGCTGTCCTTGGCGGTGAAGAAGGCCTTATCGCCGGGAACGGTGGCGAGCAGCTTGTAATAATCCCAGGGCTTCTTCGACTCCGAGGGTTTCTTGACCTCGAACAGATACATGTCGTGGATCATGCGGCCGTTCTCGAGCACCTTGCCGCCTTGCGCGAAGTCGTCGTCGACCGGCAGCTCCTTCAGCTTCTTGGCGACCGCATCGGGATCCTTGGTGCCGGCCGCCTTGACCGCCTTCAGGTAGCTCAGCGTTGCCGAATAGGTGCCGGCCTGGATCATGTTCGGCATCCGGCCGGTGCGCTTGAGGAAGCGTTCGCCGAGGTTGCGCGAGCGGTCGTTGACGTCCCAGTAATAGCCTTCGGTCAGCACCAGGCCCTGTGCGGCCTGGAGCCCGAGGCCGTTCACCTCGGCGAGCGTCATCAGCAGGCCGGCGAGCTTCTGGCCGCCGGAGACGATTCCGAACTCGGAGGCCTGCTTGATCGAGTTGGTGGTGTCGAGGCCGGCATTGGCGAGGCCGACGATCTTGGCCTTCGAACTCTGCGCCTGCAGCAGGAAGGAGGAGAAGTCCGAGGAGTTGAGCGGCACGCGCACCGAGCCGACCACCTTGCCGCCATTGGCAGTGACGATCTCGCTGGTGTCCTTCTCCAGCGCGTAGCCGAAGGCGTAGTCGGCGGTGAGGAAGAACCAGGTGTCGCCGCCAGCCTTGGTCAGCGCACCGCCGGTGCCGACGCCGAGCGCGCGGGTGTCGTAGGCCCAGTGGAACCCGTAGGGCTGACAGGCATCGCCCGTGAGGCGCGAGGTCGCGGCGCCGACGACGATGTCGATCTTCTTCTTTTCCTTGGAGAGCTCGTGGATCGCGAGCGCGACCGAGGAGGTCGTCAGTTCCGTGATCATGTCGACGTTCTCGACGTCGTACCAGCGCCGTGCGATCGAGGTCGCAAGGTCAGGCTTGTTCTGGTGGTCGGCGGTGACGAGCTCGACCTTCTGCCCCAGCACCTCGCCGCCGAAATCCTCGATCGCCATCCTGGCCGCCTCGACCGACCATTTGCCGCCGTAATCGGCATAGACGCCGGACTGGTCGTTGAGGATGCCGATCTTGACGCCTTGCGCAGACGCCGGCGCCGCCAGCACCAGGGCGGAAGTTGCGACGGCGGCCAAAAGTGCTGATTTCATCTGTTAGCTCCCAGCAGTTTCTGTTTTGAAATCGCGCGGATACTAGTGAAGAACCCCGCGCCTGCCCATCCATTTCACGTTGGCCGTTAGTATGGGCGGTGCGCGCCAAACAACATCTGTCGTCCCGGACAAGCGAAGCGCGGATCCGGGATCCATAACCGCAGGGACGAGCTTGGCGAAGATTCGTGGCTACCAATCTCGCGCCACATCTTCTTCCTGGGGATCTGGGTCCCCGCCTACGCGGGGACGACAGCGAGGGTAAGGGTACGCCGGCGGCCACCACCTGCAGTTAGGAGCCCACCACTTTCGGCTTCCCCTCGTTCCGCCCCTCGGCCAGGTTCCGCACAAGCACATAGAAGATGGGCGTGAACAACAGGCCGAACAGGGTGACGCCGATCATGCCGAAGAAGACGGCGACGCCGACGGCCTGCCGCATCTCGGAGCCGGAGCCGCTCGATATCACCAATGGCAGCACGCCGAGGATGAAGGCGAAGGACGTCATCAGGATCGGCCGCAGCCGCAGCCGGCAGGCGTCGATCACGGCCTCCAGCCGCGGCTTGCCCTCGTTCTCGATGTCGCGCGCAAACTCGACGATCAGGATCGCGTTCTTGGCCGCCAGCCCCACCAGCACGACGAAGCCGATCTGGGTGAGGATGTTGACGTCCTGCCCCATGATGCGCACGCCGATGGTGGCAGCCAACAGGCACATCGGCACGATCAGGATCACCGCGAACGGCAGGGTCCAGCTGCCATATTGTGCGGCGAGCACGAGATAAACGAACAGCACGCAGATCGGGAACACGTAGAGGCCGGCATTGCCACCGGTGATCTGCTGATAGGACAGGTCGGTCCATTCGAAGGTGAAGCCGCTCGGCAAGGTGTCGTCCGCCAGCTTCTTGATGGTGTTGAGCGCCGTGGTCGAGCTGGTGCCCGGCGCCGGCTCGCCCTGGAGCTCGGACGCCGCATAGAGGTTGTAGCGCGCAACGCGGTCGGGACCCGAGACATCCTTGAACTCGACCACGCTGCCGAGCATCACCATGTCCCCGGAGGCGTTGCGTGTGCGCAGGCGCGCGAGATCGCTGGGCTCTTTCCGGAACGGGAAGTCGGCTTGGGCGGTGACGTGATAGGTGCGGCCGAACAGGTTGAAGTCGTTGACGTAGGTCGATCCGAAATAGCTCTGGATCGTATCGTTGATGTTCGAGATCGGAACGCCGAGCTTCTGCGCCTTGGTGCGGTCGATGTCGACGAACAGCTGCGGCGTGTTGGCCGAGAACGGCGAGAACACCGTGGGGGCGAGCAGCATGGGCGATTTGCGCGCTGCAGCGACGAGCTCGTCGGTGGCTGCGGCGAGCATCTCCGGCCCGCGGCCCTGGCGGTCCTGGATGCGGATGGTGAAACCGCCGCCCGTGCCGATACCCGGTACGGCCGGCGGCGGGATCACGATGATGAACGCGCCCTGGATCGCGGACAGGCGCTTGCGCAGGTCGGCCGTGATCGCGTTCGCCGTGAGGCCTTTCTTGATCCGAGCCTCGGGCTCGTCAAACACCGGGAACAGCGCGGCCGCATTGCCGGCCTGCGTGCGGGTGGCGCCCGAGAAGCCGGCGAAGGCAGCGACGCGGACGATGCCCGGCGTCTCCAGCGAGATCCGCTCGATCTCGCGCACGACCTCCGTGGTGCGCGCCAGCGACGCGGCGCCTGGCAATTGCGCGGAGATGATGACGTAGCCGCGGTCCTGAGCCGGAATGAAGCCTTGCGACGTGGTCGCGATCAGCCAACCGGCGCTGCCGATCAGCACGACGTAGATCAGGATCATCACCACCGAATGCCGAATGACGAAATCGGCGAGGCCGGCATAGCCATGGGCCAAGCGATCGAACACGCGGTTGAAGACGCCGGTGAAGGCGTTCCAGCCGCGCGCTATGACATTCCAGCCCGCTGGAGGCCGCTTCTCCCCGTGCGGCGTGAGGATCAGCGAGGCCAGCGCGGGCGACAGCGTCAGCGAGCAGAAGCACGAGATCGCGGTCGCAACCGCGATGGTGACGGCGAATTGCTGGAAGAATTGCCCGGAGATGCCGCCGAGGAACGCGGTCGGCACGAACACCGCGCAGAGCACCAGCGCGATCGAGACCAGCGCGCCGCCGACCTCCTCCATCGTCTTCAGCGCCGCGTCGCGCCGACTCATGCCGTGCTCGAGATGGCGCTCGACGTTCTCAACCACTACGATGGCGTCGTCGACGACGATGCCGACGGCGAGGACGAGGCCGAACAAGGTGAGGTTGTTGATGGAGAAGCCCAGCGCGGCCATCACCGCGAAGGTGCCGACCAGCGACACCGGGATAGCGATGATCGGAATGATCGCAGGCCGCCATCCCTGCAGGAACACCAGCACGACGATGACCACGAGCAGCATGGCTTCGTAGATGGTCTTGATCAGTTCGTGGACGGACTGTGCGATGAACTCGGTGGGATTATAGCCGATATTGAAGTCGAGGCCCTTCGGAAAGGTCTCCTTCAGCCTCGTCATGGTGTCGGTAATGTTCTTCGCGGTCGCGAGCGCGTTCGAGCCCGGCCGCTGCGTCACCAGCATGGCGACGGCGGATTTGCGCAGCAGGAAGCTGTTGGTGGTGTAGGAGAGCGCGCCGAGCTCGATGCGGGCGACGTCGCGCAATCGCACGATGCGGCCGTCGGAGCCAGCCTTGATCAGGATGTCCTCGAACTGCCTTTGGTCCTTCAGGCGGCCGGTGAAGGTGAGGTTGGGCTGGAAGGCGCGATCGGCGATCGGCGGCTCGGCGATCTGGCCGCCGGCGATCTGCACGTTCTGGGCGCGGATCGCAGCCAGCACCTCGGCCGAGGTCAGGCCGAGATTGGCGATTCGATCGGGGTCGAGCCATAGCCGCATCGAATAGTCGCGCGCGCCGAACATCTGGATGTCGCCGACGCCGTCGAGACGCAGCAGCTGGTCGCGGACCTGCAGCAGCGCGTAGTTGGAGATGTAGAGCTGGTCGAAAGTGTCGTCCGGCGACAGCATGAACACGACCATCAGGATGTCGGGCGAGTTCTTGCGGGTGGTGACGCCGTTACGCTGGACCTCCTCGGGCAGGCGCGGCTGCGCGATCGCGACGCGGTTCTGCACCAGCACCTGGGCCTTGTCGAGATCGGTGCCGAGCTTGAAGGTGACGGTGATGGTGAGCTGGCCGTTCGAGGTGGCCTGGCTGTAGAGATACAGCATGTCCTCGACGCCGTTGATCTCCTGCTCGATCGGAGCCGCAACTGTGTCGGACACGGTCTGCGCGGAGGCGCCGGGATACTGCGTGGTGACGACGACCGTCGGCGGCACCACTTGCGGATATTCCGACACCGGCAGCGTGGTGTACGCGAGCGCACCGACGATCAGCAGCACGATCGACAGCACCATCGCCAGGATGGGCTGGTTGATGGAGAGGCGGCCGAGATTCATGACTTGCCACCGGCGGGCGCTGGCGCCGTCTGCGGCGTGACCTTGGCGCCGACACGGGCGCGCTGGATGCCGTTGACGATGACGCGGTCATCGGCCTTCAATCCCTCGCGTATCACGCGCAGACCTTCGTCGAGC
Organism: Bradyrhizobium sp. SZCCT0148; assembly: GCF_018129985.1. Taxonomy (GTDB): domain Bacteria; phylum Pseudomonadota; class Alphaproteobacteria; order Rhizobiales; family Xanthobacteraceae; genus Bradyrhizobium; species Bradyrhizobium japonicum_H. The sequence goes on along the minus strand of NZ_JAFCKT010000002.1, from coordinate 625,236 downwards.
GGCCCGAGCACCACAGGGCGCGCCTCAACGGTGTCGTCGGGTTTCACAACGAACACGATCTTGCGGGACTGATCGGTCGCAACAGCGACGTCCGGAATCAGCAGTGCCTCATAGGGCGCGCTGCCGATCAGCCTGACACGGCCGAACTGACCGGGCAGGATCGACAGGTCCGTGTTCTTGACCACGGCGCGGCTGCGCAGCGTGCCGGTCGAAACGTCGAGCCGGTTGTCGAGGAAGTTGATGGTGCCTTCATGCGACGGCTTGGTTTCGCCGGCCAGCGTCACCTGCACCGGATTGGCGGTGTCGCGCGAGCTCGGGCGCCGGCCCTCGAACCACAGCTTGCTGTACTTGATGAAGGTCGCCTCATCCATGTCGAAATAGACGTAGATCGGGTCGAGCGTGACGATCGAGGTCAGGAGGGTCGAAGAGCCATTGTCGCTGCCCTGCACGAGATTGCCGGGGCTGACGAGATGGCGGCCGACGCGGCCGGTCAACGGTGCCGTCACATGGGTGAATTCGATGTTCAGTCTTGCGGCTTTCAGCGCGCCTTCCGCCTGCACTTCCGCGGCATGCGCAGCCTGCAGGGCCTGACGGCGCTGGTCGACGACCTGCTCGGAGACCGCGCTGCTCTGCACCAGGCTGAGGCCGCGGTCGAGCTCGCGCTTGGCCAGCTCCACCTTGGCCCGGGCATCCGACAGCTGTCCCTCCGCCTGCGTGGCGACTGCCTCGAACGGACGCGGGTCGATCACGTAGAGCAGATCGCCCTGATGCACGATGGCGCCGTCCTGGAATTCGACCGAGTTGACGAAGCCGCCGACGCGCGGGCGCACCTGCACCTCCTCGACCGCCTCGAAGCGTCCGGTGAACTCGTCCCAATCGGTGACAGTGCGCTTGACCGGCTGGGCGACCGTCACGGGCGGCGGCGGCGGCGCGGCTGCTTGTGAGGTCGGCTGCCCGCAACCGGTGAGCGCGAAAGAGGCGACGAGCAGACCCACAAGTGCGTAATGTCGCGGCTGGACGTAATCGTGCTTTTTGACAAGTCGCTCGCTTCCATCCGGTCCAGCCATCCCAGGTCCTCGCATCGTCCTTTGTCAAAAGCCGCGGAAAAAGCAGGGTAGGCATTTACCCGCGGGCGTTCCAAGATGGGTGGAGTTGATGAACACTTCAAGACCAAAGCGCTTGCAGGTCTTCCGAGCGCACCCTGACCGGATGGCGGGTTGACGGATCCGACTGAGGCTCTCCCAAGGGAGACGAGACTGTTGACGAGGCACGGCGCCACCCTCCCCTAGAGGGCCCGAAGCGGGAGGGTCAGGAAATAAGCCAGCGCCTTCGCACATGACGGAGGCCGGCGGCTCGGCTAGATTACGTCCACAAGAACAAGACAGATTGTCCGGGAGGACAGGCGTGCACCAGGGACGTGTCGTTTTCGGCGCGATCGAGGAGGTCGTGTTTGGCCATCCTGCGACCGAGGCCATCGTCGCGCAGATGGACCGGCTGGGAACTCATCGTGCTTTCCTGATGGTGTCGGGCACACTCAACCGACAGACCGATGAAATCGAGAAAATCAAGCAGGCCTTGGGCTCGCGCTGCGCCGGCCTGTTCGACGCCATGCCGGCGCATACGCCGCGTGAGGCGGTGATCGCGGCTGCAAATGCCGCGCGCGAGGCGGGTGCCGACCTGATCGTCACCGTAGGCGGCGGCTCGATCACCGACGGCGCCAAGGCGGTGCAGCTTTGCCTCGCCAACGGCATCACCGACCTCGACGGCATCGACCGCATCCGCGTCCATAAGGGCACGGCGCCGGAGATGAATGCGCCGACGGTGCGGCAGGTCAGCGTGCCGACCACGATCGCCGGCGGTGAGTTCAGCGCGATCGCGGGCGTCACCGACCGCCGCACCAACGTGAAGCAGATGCTACGGCACCCGCTTGCCGTGCCGCGCGCGACCATCCTCGATCCCGCCATCACCGTGCACACGCCGGAGTGGCTGTTCCTGTCGACCGGGGTCCGCGCCATCGACCATTGCGTCGAGGCGATCTGCTCGCGCGAGACGCATCCTTATGCCGACGCGCAATCGGTGAAGGGCCTCGCCATGCTGGCCGACGCCTTGCCACGGGTGAAGGCCGATCCCGCCGACCTCGACGCGCGGATGGATGCGCAGATCGGCACATGGCTGTCGATGGGTGCGCTCGCGGCCGGCGTTCCCATGGGCGCGAGCCACGGCATCGGCTACGTGCTGGGCGCGGCCTTCGACGTGCCGCACGGCTACACCTCCTGCATCATGCTGCCGGCAGTGATGCGCTGGAACGCGCGCGACAACGCCGAACGTCAGATGATCGTCGCCGCCGCCATGGGTTATCCCGGCCACGCCGCCGCCGACGTGCTCGATGCCTTCATCCGCTCGCTCGGCATGCCGCGCAGCCTCGCGGAGGTGCGCGTCTCTCCCGAGCATTTCGATGATATCGCCGAGCAGGCGATGCGCACGAACTGGATCCCGCGCAATCCGCGCAAGATCGAAGACCCGGCGCAGGTGCGCGAAATCCTGCTTCTCGCCGCATAGTCCACAGCCGGAGGATAGATGTACCCAGGTCAGCATGCCCGCCTACGCCCGCTGCAGCCCGCCTTCATCATGGCGGCAACAGGCGAAGCCGTCACCTATCGCGAGCTCGATGCGCGCAGCAACCGGCTGGCCCATCTGTTCCGCAGGCACGGCCTGAAGCGGCTCGACCATTATTCGATCTTCATGGAGAACAATTCCCGCTATCTCGAGGCCTGCGGCGCGGGCGAACGCTCCGGGCTGTACTACACCTGCATCAACTCCTTCCTGACGCCGGGCGAACTCAGCTATCTGCTCGTCAACAGCCAGTCGAAGATCCTGGTCACCTCGGTGGCGAAGCTCGACATCGCCCGCGAGGCGATCCAGGCTTGTCCCGATATCAAGTTCTGCATCGTCGCCGACGGACCCGGCGAGAGCGAGCGCATCGTCGGTCTTGCGGACGTGACCGCGGATATGCCGACAACACCCATCGCGGATGAGTGGCTCGGCACCGCCATGCTCTATTCGTCCGGCACGACGGGACGGCCGAAAGGCATTTTGCGACCGCTGCCGGAGGAGCCGCCGAAGCACAATCTGCCGCTGTTCGATTTCCTGACCAAGCTCTGGCACTACCGCGAGGGCATGGTCTACCTCTCGCCGGCGCCGCTCTATCATTCCGCACCCCAGGCGGCCGTGAACCTCACGATCCGCATGGGCGGCACCGTGATCATCATGGAGAGCTTCGATCCCGAGCGTTACCTCGAGCTGGTCCAGCGCTGGGGCATCACGCACACCCAGCTGGTGCCGACGATGTTCTCGCGGATGCTGAAGCTGCCGGAAGAGGTGCGCGGCCGCTACGACCTGTCGTCGCTGGAGATCGCGATCCATGCAGCGGCGCCCTGCCCGGCACTGGTCAAGGACGACATGATCAGATGGTGGGGCCCTATCATCCACGAATATTATGGCGCGACCGAAGGCCTCGGTTTCACCGCTTGCAACAGCGAGGAATGGCTGAGCCACCGCGGCACCGTCGGCAAGGTGTTGCTCGGCGACCTCCACATCCTCGACGAGAACATGCGGGAATGCCCGACCGGCACCCCCGGCCAGGTCTGGTTCAAGACGGCGACGCCGTTTGAATATTTCAACGATCCGGAGAAGACCAAGGAGGCCCGCTCGGCCGACGGCAGCATGAGCACGGTCGGCGATGTCGGCTATGTCGATGCCGACCGGTTTCTGTACCTGACCGACCGGGCCACCTTCATGATCATCTCCGGCGGCGTGAACATCTATCCGCAGGAATGTGAGAATCTCCTGATCACCCACCCCAAGGTCGCCGATGCCGCCGTGTTCGGCGTGCCCAATCCCGATCTCGGCGAAGAGGTGAAGGCGGTGGTGCAGCCGATGCCCGGTATCGTACCGGACGCGGCGCTCGCCGAAGAGCTGATTGCGTTCTGCGCAAAATCGCTGTCGCGGCAGAAGGTGCCGCGCTCGGTGGATTTCGAAAAGGAATTGCCGCGGCTGCCGACGGGGAAATTGTACAAGCGCCTGCTGCGGGACCGCTATTGGGGCAACAAGGCGTCACGGATTGTGTGAGGGCCTGGCTCCAGATTCCGCTGTCGTCCCGGACGAGCGAAGTGTCGATCCCGGACCCATGACGACGTAAGGAGTTTGGCGAAGACACGGTGTTTGCTTCGACGCACTACAACTTCTCCCTGTAATCATGGGGCTCGGGTCCGTCATCCGAATTGTCGAGGCGGCTTGTGGCCTTACCGGTTGCCTCCTCCGGCTTGCGTGCTATCGTCGCGACAACAGGCCGCAAAAGGCCGATCTCCAGGGAGGATGAGCATGCGGAGCGTATGGGCGCTCGCCGCAATGGCGGCGCTATCTGTGCTGACGGCCTCGACCATCACGCTCGCCGGCGATCCCAAGCAGGGTGGCGTCCTGCGCATGTATCATCGCGACAGTCCCGGCAACGCCTCGATCCATGAAGGCGCGACCTATTCGCTCAATGTTCCCTTCATGCCCATTTTCAACAACCTCGTCATCTACAAGCAGGATGAGGCCCAGAACAGGATGGACAACATCATCCCCGAGCTCGCGGAGAGCTGGGGCTGGGTCAATGACAACAAGACGCTGACTTTCAAGCTGCGCCAGGGCGTGAAATGGCACGACGGAAAGCCGTTTACTTCGGCCGACGTCAAATGCACCTTCGACCTGCTGATGGGGAAATCGCAACAGAAGTTCCGGCAGAATCCACGCAAGAGCTGGTACAACGAGGTCAACGAGATCTCGACCAACGGCGATCTCGAGGTCTCCTTCAACATGAAGCGACCGCAGCCCTCGCTGCTGGCCCTGCTCGCCTCGGGCTACACACCGGTCTATCCGTGCCATGTCTCGCCCGGCGACATGCGCACCCATCCGATCGGCACAGGCCCGTTCAAGTTCGTCGAGTTCAAGGCCAATGAGTCGATCAAGCTGACGCGAAACACGGACTATTGGCGCAAGGGCCGTCCCTATCTCGACGGCATCGAGTTCACCATCATCCCGAACCGCTCGACGGCCATCCTCGCCTTCGTCGCCGGCAAGTTCGACATGACGTTCCCGACAGAGGTGAGCATTCCGCTGCTCAAGGACGTGAAAACGCAGGCGCCGAACGCGGTCTGCGTGGTCGAGCCGAACAACGTCGCAACCAACATCATCGTCAATTCCTCCGCGCCGCCGTTCGACAATGTCGACATCCGCCGCGCCATGGCGATGGCGCTCGACCGCAAGTCCTTCATCTCGATCATGTTCGAGGGCCAAGGCGACGTCGGCGGCACCATGCTGCCGCCGCCGCAAGGGCTCTGGGGCATGCCGAAGGAAATGCTCGAGAGCATTCCGGGCTATGGTCCCGACATCAACGCCAATCGCGAGCAAGCCAGGAAGCTGATGCAGAAGGCCGGCTACGGGCCCGACAAGCACCTCGCCGTCAAGGTCTCGACCCGCAACATCCCGGTCTATCGCGACCCCGCGGTGATCCTGATCGACCAGCTCAAGAGCATCTATATCGACGGCGAGCTCGACGTGGTCGAAACCGCAAACTGGTTCCCGAAGGTCGCCCGCAAGGATTACATGCTCGGCCTCAACCTCACCGGCAATGCCGTCGACGATCCCGACCAATCCTTCTACGAGAACTATTCCTGCGGCTCGGAGCGCAACTACACCAATTACTGCAACAAGGAGATCGAGAAGCTGTTCGACGTGCAATCGCAGGAGACCGATGTCGAGAAACGCAAGAAGCTTGTCTGGGACATCGACAAGAAGCTGCAGGAGGACGTGGCGCGCCCGATCATCTTCCATGCACGCACGGGCACGTGCTGGCAGCCCTACGTCAAGGGCGTGACCGTGATGTCGAACAGCTCCTATAACGGCTACCGTTACGAAGACGTCTGGATGGACAAGTAAGCGCGCTGGCAGCTCGACGGGAGGCGCGACATGTTTGCCTATCTGGTGCGGCGCCTGTTCCTGATGCTCGTGACCCTGTTCGGCATCTCGATCGTCATCTTCCTGCTGCTGCGCATCGTCCCCGGCAACATCGTCGACATCCTGTTCGCCGCGGCCGGCTACGTCGATCCCGCCGACAAGGCCAATCTGGAGAAGGAGCTCGGCATCGACCAGCCGCTGGTCGTGCAATACTGGCACTGGATCTCAGGTTTTCTGCGCGGCGACTTCGGCTACTCCTACGTCTCCGAGAAGCCGGCGCTGCAGGAGATATTGCCGCGGATCCCGATCACGGCACGGCTCGCCGGTCTCGCGCTGCTGTTCTCGGCCTCGATCGGCATCCCGCTCGGCGTCATCAGCGCGGTGAAGCAAGGTACGCGGCTGGACTACGCCCTGCGTATCGTCAGCTTGAGCGGATTGTCGCTGCCCTCGTTCTGGCTCGGCCTGCTCATCCTGACGGCGTCGGTGGCGATGTTCGGCCAGATGCCGATCTTCAATCCGAACCCACAGACCTGGCTCGAGGCATTCGCAACCTACGCCGTGCCCGCCGCCGCCGTCGGCTTCCGCAGCGCCGCCCTGACCATGCGCATCACGCGGTCCTCGATGCTGGAGGTGCTGCGCCAGGATTACATCCGCACCGCGCGCGCAAAAGGCGCCTCCGAGACCGCCGTCAACTATCGGCACGCGCTGAAGAACGCGATCCTGCCCGTCATCACCGTGATCGGCATCGAGGCGGCATTCCTGATCGGCGGCCTGATCGTCACCGAGACGGTGTTCAACATCCCCGGTGTCGCCCGCTTCCTAGTCGAGGCGATCCGCTGGCGCGACTATCCCATCGTGCAGAACCTCGTGATGCTGATGGCCGTCGTGGTGGTGAGCGCGAATTTCATCGTCGACATGCTTTACGCCGTGTTCGATCCGCGCATCAGGTACACGGATTAGGAGATCAATTTGGCCGCGATCGACTTCGACGTTGAGCTGAGGCGGGCCGGCGCGCATGCGACCGGCGGCTGGCGGCGCGTGCTGTTTCTGGCACAGCGGCATGTGCTGGGCGCGGCGGGTCTCGTCATCATGGCCGCGTTCGTATTGACGGCGATCTTCGCCGACTTCATCGCGCGATATGATCCCCTTTCGATCGACTCGGCCCGCGCGCTGGCCCGCCCGAGCCTGGCGCACTGGATGGGAACGGACTCGTTCGGCCGCGACGTGTTCAGCCGCATCATCCACGGCGCGCGGATCTCGCTTGCCGTCGGGATCGGCTCGACCGCGCTCGGCGGCACGATCGGCGTCATCGTCGGCCTGACCTCCGGCTATCTCTCCGGCTGGGTCGATCTGGTATTCCAACGCGTTTCCGACGTGCTCCAGGCTCTGCCGTTGCTGGTGCTGGCGCTGGTGATGACGGCGGCACTCGGCCCGTCGCTGCCGAACGTGATCATAGCGATTGCCATTCCACTGATCCCCACGGTCGCGCGCGTCATCCGTGCCAACACGCTGGCGCTGCGGGAACTGCCCTTCATCGAGGCCGCCAAGTCGATCGGCATGAGCGAGGTGCGCATCGCGCTCCGCCATGTGCTGCCGAACACGCTGGCGCCGCTGATCGTACTCGCCACCGCCCAGCTCGGCTCGACCATCCTGACCGAAGCCTCGCTGTCGTTCCTCGGTCTCGGCATTCCCGAGCCTTATCCATCATGGGGCCGCATGCTCTCCGAGTCAGCCGCCGAATATGTCCGCACCGCGCCGTGGCTGGTGATCTTCCCGGGCATTGCGATCAGCCTCGCCGTATTCGGCGCCAATCTGTTCGGCGACGCCCTGCGCGACATCCTCGATCCCCGGCAGCGCGGCTGATGACCGACAAATCCGATCTCGTGCTCGAGGTGAAGAACCTGAAGACGGTGTTCTTCACCAACTCCGGCCTGTTCAAGGCCGTCGACGACCTCTCCTTTGCCGTGAAGCGCGGCGAGACGCTGGCGATCGTCGGCGAATCCGGCTGCGGCAAGAGCGTCACCGCGCTGTCGCTGATGCGGCTTGTGCCCGATCCGCCCGGCCGCATCGTCGGCGGCTCCATCTCGCTCGAAGGCACCGATCTGTTGGCCCTGGGTGAGGCGGAGATGCGCGCTGTCAGGGGCAACCGCATCTCCATGATCTTCCAGGAGCCGATGACCTCGCTCAACCCGGTGATGCGGATCGGCGACCAGATCGTCGAGGCGGTCCGGCTGCACCGGAACATCCCGGCCAAAGAGGCCCGGACTATCGCCGTCGAGATGCTGCGTTTGGTTCGTATTCCCGAACCGGCGCGGCGCGCGAAGGAATACCCGCATCAACTCTCCGGCGGCATGCGCCAGCGCGCGATGATCGCGATGGCGCTGGCTTGCCGGCCGGCGCTGCTGATTGCGGACGAGCCGACCACCGCGCTCGACGTCACCATTCAGGCGCAAATTTTGGCGCTGATCCTCGACCTGCAGAAGGAGCTCGGCACCGGGCTCGTGCTGATCACGCATGATCTCGGCGTCGTCGCGCAGACCGCACAGCGCGTGATCGTGATGTATGCGGGGCGGAAGGTCGAGGAAGCCAGCGTCGAAGCGCTGTTCGCCGCGCCCAAGCATCCCTATACGCGCGGGCTGATGGCGTCGATCCCGGCTGTGCCGGCCGCCGGCGTTCCGGTACAGGCGCGGCTGAACGAAATCCCCGGCACCGTGCCGTCTCTGGTGCGGCTGCCAAAGGGCTGCGCCTTCGCGCCGCGCTGCAAGCTCGCGATCGAGCGCTGCGAGGCAGAATATCCGCCGCTGGCGGATTGGGGGAGCGGCCATCTTGCCGCCTGCTGGCGCGCGGAAGACGTCGCGGAGGTGGCATGAGCGAGGTTCTGCTCGAGGTCACGGACCTCAAGAAGCATTATCCGGTGCGCGCCGGCGTGCTGCGCCGGCAGGTCGGCACCGTGCATTCGGTCGACGGCGTCTCGTTCTCCCTTGGTGCCGGCGAAACCCTCGGGCTGGTCGGCGAGTCCGGTTGCGGCAAGTCGACGGTGGCGCGCAGCGTGCTGCGACTGGTCGAGCCGACCTCGGGCCGGATCCGGCTCGACGGCGAGGACATCACCCATTTGTCCAAGACGGCAATGCGCCCGCACCGGCGCTCGATGCAGATCGTGTTCCAGGACCCGTTTGCCTCGCTCAACCCGCGCATGGCCGCCGGCGACATCGTCGGCGAACCGCTTGCGGTGCACGGGCTCGCCAGCGGCAAGGCGCTCGAGGCACGGGTCGCGAAGTTGTTCGAGCAGGTGGGCCTGCGTCCCGACCAGATGCGCAACTTCCCGCATCAATTCTCCGGCGGCCAGCGCCAGCGCATCTGCATCGCACGGGCGCTGGCACTCGAACCGCGCCTGATCGTCTGCGACGAGCCGGTGTCCGCGCTCGACGTCTCCATCCAGGCGCAGGTGATCAACCTGTTGATCGACCTGCAGCGCCAGCACGGCTTCTCCTACCTCTTCATCGCGCATGATCTGGCCGTGGTGGCCCATATCAGCCACCGCGTCGCCGTGATGTATCTCGGCCGGATCGTCGAGATCGCCGGCAAGGACGAGCTATTCCGCAATCCCAGGCATCCCTACACGCAGGCGCTGCTGGCCTCGGTGCCGGTCGCCAATCCGCTCGCGAAGAAGCTCGCGCCGCTGGTCGATGGTGACGTGCCGAGCCCGGTCAATCCGCCCTCGGGCTGCGCGTTTCACACCCGCTGCCGGTTTGCGATGGACCGGTGCAAGACGGAACGGCCGGCGCTGCTGGACGCGGGCGACGGACATCAGGTGGCGTGCCTGCTCAATGGCGGGACGGGACGGAGCCAGTTGGCGCCAACGACCTGATCACCGGCCAGGCCGCCAGCGCGGCAGCGAGATGCTTGAGCGTATGGCCCGAGACGATATGTCCTGTCGCATCGAAGATGAGCGCGTCGCCGAGCTCGAAAAGCTTGGCCAGCACATAAAAGAAGATCACGCCAGCGAGCGGCACGCCACGCGCACCAGGCCGGGGGCGCGTCAGCGCAAGTCCCACCGCCAGTGCCATGCCGCCGAACTGCACGGCAACCCATGGCGTGAGATTCTCGCGTGCCACCCAAGCAGCCAACACGCCCGCGATCATCATCAGCACCAGCACAGCCTCTCCGGCGCGCACGCTGACGCGCTCGCTGGCCGCGATGCCCAGAAAGCCCGCGAACGCAACCGCCATACCGAGACGATCGGCCACGAGCCGCTGCGGCATGTCGGGGTCCAGGTGATAAAGGCCAGAACCCAGGCAGGTGAGGATCAGTCCCACGAAGAACCAGCTTGCGCCCACGGGCGCATCAGGGCGTGCGCGCAGCCGCTCCGAACCCCAAACGCCCATCGCGAGGAAGGCAAGATTGCTCAGCACGTCGCCGGCGTTGGGCACACCGAGCCAGGTGCGACTGTCGACGAAGTGCGGGACGTGCCAGGTGGCGGCGGGCAGCGGCGGGGCGAGGAGCGCGGTCAGCGTCAGAGCGCAGAGCGCGCCGATCAAATAGCTCTCGCGGCGTTGTGGCGCGGCGAACGGGAGACCGCGGGATACCGACGGGAGTGTGGGCTTGGTCGCTTGGGCAGCATCATTGGCGCGTAACATGCCGGCTCCATAATTGAACAATGTTCAATATATGTATCTAAAACGCGAACAATGTTCAAATAATGTTTTTAATTTAGCTTACACCTCATATAACCCATTGAAACAACTTGACCTTTTTGCATCCCATGCGTGTCGGGACAGCCGGAGCGCGCCCACCACGCCTCTCCACCACTCGAGAAACGACGATGAGCCGGCGCCCCTGCACCTTTGCCCTACGATGTCGGTGCTTGTCGCGCCGACTAGCCTCCGATCTCGGCGACGATCCTGCCCGTGGTGACCTGCTCGCCTTCGGCGACGTCAATCGCGGCGACCACGCCGTCGATGCCGGCTTTGTGGACGTGCTCCATCTTCATTGCTTCCAGCGTCAGCACCGGCTGGCCGGCTTTGACAGAGTCACCCGGCTTGACCAATACGGCGACGACGCGCCCGTTCATGGCGGCGCGCACCTTGCCGTCACCGCCATTGGCGGCAGTGGCCTTCGGCGCGGCGAGCGTGAGATCGCTGACCGCGAGCGGAACGCCGCGGTGCTGGACGTAAAGCCGATCGCCGTCGCGCAGAAACTTTGCGCTGTCCATCACGCCGTCGTGGCGAAAGCGGATGGCGCCGGAATCGAGTTGATCAATTTCGAATTTGTCTTGCCGGCCGTCGCTGGCGACAGTGTAGCCGCCATCGCGCTCGCGCGTGACTTCGAGTTCGTATGTCTGACCTGAGATCTCGATCTTCGCCGGCAACGGAAAGGTGGCGGCTAGGCTCCGACCGGCCTGCCACGACGGGGCGCGCGGGTTGGTGACGTAGAGCAGCAGGCCCGCCAGCGCCATATCGAATGGCGCGGACGGGCGTGGTGCCAGCAGCTCGTCGCGATGCGCGCCGATGAAGGCCGTCGTCGCCTCGCCCTTGGCAAACCCGGCATGACGCAGGCAGGACATCAGGAACGCCTGGTTGGTGGTCACGCCGAAAGCGGTGAGCTGCTCCAGGCCAACGATCAGCCGTCCCCTCGCCTCCTCACGCGTGGCGCCATGGCTGATCACCTTGGCGATCATGGAATCGTAGAACGGCGGGATCTCCGAGCCCGATTGCAGCGCGTGCTCGACGCGGATGCCTTCAGGTACTTGCCAAAGCGCCATGCGACCCGACTGCGGCATGAAATCGTGCGCGGCATCCTCCGAGCAGAGCCGCACCTCGATGGCATGGCCGGAAAACTTGATGTCCTGCTGCTTCACCGGCAGCGCTTCGCCGCGGGCGACGCGCAGCTGGAGTTCGACGAGATCGAGCCCCGTAATGGCTTCGGTCACGGGATGCTCGACCTGGAGGCGGGTGTTCATCTCCATGAAGTAGAACGCGCCGCTGGCATCGAGCAGGAATTCCAGCGTGCCGGCGCCCTCATAACGCAGCGCTTTGACCGCGGCGACCGCAACGTCACCCATTTTCGCGCGCAGCTCCGGCGCGACCGCCGGTGAAGGTGCCTCCTCGATCAGCTTCTGATGCCGCCGTTGCACCGAACAGTCGCGCTCGCCGAGATGGACGGCGTTGCCGTGGCTGTCGCCGAACACCTGGATCTCGATGTGGCGCGGATTCTGGATTGCGCGCTCGAGGATGACGGTGGCGTCGCCGAATGCCGCCTTGGCTTCAGACCGCGCACTGCGCAGCGCATCAGGAAACGAAGCGGCGTCTGTGACCAATCGCATCCCGCGGCCGCCGCCGCCGGCAACCGCCTTGATCATGACGGGGAAGCCGATCTCTCTGGCTTCCGCAAGCATGACCTCGTCGCTCTGCTCGGCACCCTGATAGCCGGGCACGCAGGGCACGCCGGCCTTCTTCATGATCTCCTTGGCACCGGCCTTGTTGCCCATCGCCTCGATCGCCTGCGGCGAGGGACCGATGAAGACGAGACCGGCATCCTTGCAAGCTTGCGCGAACTCCTCGTTTTCGGCGAGAAAGCCGTAGCCGGGATGAATTGCGTCCGCGCCGCTCGCTTTCGCCGCGGCAATGATCGCAGGAATGTTCAGATAGGACTGCGCCGGCAAGGCTTCGCCGATGCGCACGGACTGATCGGCCTGCTTCACGTGAAGCGCATCCCGATCCGCATCTGAATACACCGCAACGACGCCAAGTCCGAGTTTTCGCGCACTGCGCATCACGCGCAGCGCGATCTCGCCGCGGTTGGCGACCAAGACTTTGAAGAACGGCCGGTGCTGCACTGATCCGTTCCTCATGGGCGCGCCACCGAAAACTGCATGCGTTGAGGCGTGCGTGCGTCGCCTTCGCGGCAGATGGCCAAAACTTCAGACAGCACCGCGCGGGTGTCGCGCGGATCGATCACGCCGTCGTCGAGTACGCGGGCGCTGGTCGAGAATACGTCCATCTGGCCGTCGAATACGCCGACGATCTGTGCCTTCATAGCCTCCAGCTTGTCCTTCTCGATCGGCTTGCCGCGGCGCGCCGCGGCGGCTTCGGTCACGATCGCCATGGTCTCGGCGGCCTGCTCGCCACCCATTACGGCAGTCCTGGCGTTGGGCCAGGAGAAGCAGAAGCGAGGATGGAAACCGCGGCCGCACATGCCGTAATTGCCGGCACCGAACGAGGCGCCGCAATAGATCGTGATCTGTGGCACCGTCGCCGAGGTCACCGCCTGGATCATCTTGGAGCCGTGCTTGATCATGCCGGCTTCTTCATAAGCTCGGCCGACCATGTAGCCGGTGGTGTTGTTGAGGTAGAGGATCGGCGTACGGGTCTGGCAGCACGCCTGGATGAAATGCGTCGCCTTGTTGGCGCCGGCGGGATCGAGCGGCCCGTTGTTGGAGATGATGCCGATCGCCTGGCCTTCGACACGGGCATGGCCGCAGACCGTGGCGGGGCCGTAATTCGGCGCCATCTCGGTGAAGTCGGAGTCGTCGACAATGCGCGCGATCACCTGCTTCATGTCGACGGGGCGCTTGTGGTCCATCGGCATGATGCCGAGCAGTTCATCCTGGTCGTAGCGCGGCGGCTTGAACTCCCGCGCCGCCTTGCCAGGCCGTTCCCATTCCAATGCGGCCATGATCTCGCGGGCGATGCGCAACGCGTCGCGGTCGTCCTCGGCAAGGTAGTCGCCAAGGCCGGACACTTGCGTGTGCATCTCGGCGCCGCCGAGCTCTTCCTCCGTCGCGATTTCACCGGTCGCGGCCTTGAGCAGGGGCGGGCCCGCGAGGAAAGCACGGGTGCGGCCGCGCACCATGACGATGTAGTCGGACAGGCCGGTCTGGTACGCGCCGCCCGCAGTCGAGGAGCCGTGTGTCACGGTCACGACGGGCAGGCCCGCAGCCGAAAGCCGCGCGAGGTTACGAAAGATGTTGCCGCCGCGAACAAAATCCTCGACGCGATAGCGCAGCAGGTTGGCGCCGGCGCTTTCGACGAGTTGCACGTAAGGCAGCTTGTTCTCCAGCGCCAGTTCCTGCACGCGGATCGTCTTGTCGAGGCCGTAAGGCTGCAGCGCGCCGGCGTCGATGCCGGCATCATTGGCGCTGACCATGCAGCGGATGCCCGAGACGAAGCCGATGCCGGCGATGACGCCACCGCCCGGCACGCTCCTGGTCGCATCGGGCACGTCGAACATATAGCCGGCGAGCGTCGACAGCTCGATGAATGGCGCGCCGGGATCGAGTACCAGTGCAACGCGCTCGCGCGGCAGCAACTGCCCGCGCTTGTGGAAGCGATCCTTGGCCGCCGCCGACGCCGTGCGCGTGCGCTCTTCCAGCGCGCGCATGCGGTCGATCAGGCCCAGCATGCCATCGCGGTTTGCGTGGTAGGCCGCGCTGCCGGGGGAAATGGTGTTTTCGAGAATGGACATCAAAGCTCCTGCCCGTCATTCCAGAACGCGCGCAGCGCGAGCCCGGAATCCATGCTCCCAATCGTGGTTATGGATTCCGGGCCTGGCCCTTCGGGCCATCCCGGAACGACGGAGTGTGTGACTACCTGTTCGTCCCAAAGATATTCCGCGCCTCGGCGGGGCTTGCGATCTCGCGGCCCGCGCGCCTTGCGCAGGCGGCGATGGCCTCGATCAACTGGCCGTTCGAAGTCACTTTCTTGCCGTCGGCGAGATAGAAAGTGTCTTCGAGACCGGTGCGCAGGTGGCCGCCGAGCTCGGCGCAGCGCTGATGCAGCGGCCAGATCTCCTCGCGGCCGATCGCGGTGACCTGGAACTGCGCCTCGGGCCGCTTCAGCTTGATCAGGATCGGCAGCAGTTCGGGATCGGCGGGCATGCCCGACGCGACACCCATGACAAAATTATATTCGAGCGGTCCCTTGTACATGCCGACCTGGGTGTACATGCCGACGCAGCGGACGATGCCGACGTCGAAGCATTCGAACTCGGGGATGGTGCCGACCGCGTTCATGACGTCGAGATAGTCCTTCACCTTCTCGACCGCGTTGTCGAACATCATGGGCGGCCACGCCCAGCTGTTGTCGGCCTTCACCTTCAGATAGTTCAGCGAGCCGGCGTTGCAGGCGGCGATCTCAGGCCTGGTCTCGCGAATGCAGTCGAGCGCGCCAGAGTAGTTCGGCCCCGATACGCCCGAGGTGTGATTGATGATCACGCCCGGACAGGCCTCGCGGATCGCCTGCTGGATTTCCTTGCTGACGGCAACTTCCCAGGACGGCAGGTGTCCCTTGCCCGGCGCCTGCTGGCGCAGATGGATGTGCATGATGCTGGCGCCGGCATCGAACGCAGCCTTGGCCTCGCGCGCCATTTGCTCGGGCGTGACCGGCACGTTGTGCTGCTTGGGGTCGGTGAGCACGCCGTTCAGCGCGCAGGTGATGACGGCCTTGTCGCTCATGCCAAAAATGTCTCGCACGTTGAGAATTCAACGTTTGCGATCATGTGATGCGCGGCATGCGGCTTCTTGCGCGGAGAAGCTGGAAAAACGAGATGCCGTAGGGTGGGTTAGCCGAAAGCGTAACCCACCTCTTTGGATTCAGCAGAGACAGAAGTGGCACGTTACGCTTCGCTAACCCACCTCACGAAGCATCAACTCGCCTCTGCGAGCCGCACCGTCTCGGTGCTGCGGTAGATCGCTAGGTCGCGCGAGCCGACGAAGATCGCGCGGGGCTTCAATCCGTAGAAGCGGCGGATCGAATGGCTGAAATGCGTGGAGTCGGGATAGCCGATGTCCTGCGCGAGATGGGCGAGGTTGAGATCCTGATTGGCGAAGTGCAACAGATGCCGCGCGCGCTTCCAGGCGCGGAAGGAACGGAACGAGATGCCGGTCTCTTCCTTGAACAGATGCAGGAAGCGCGAGGCGGAGAGACCTGCTTCGGCTGCGCAGGTATCGGCCGTCACCGGCTCGCCGGAGAAGCGCCCGATGCGCGCAACCGCGCGCATCACGCGAGGATCGAGCACGCGCCGCGGCAATGCCTCGCCAAAGCACATCTCATCGAACTCGGCGGTCGTGATGTCGCCATAGCGGCGCTGGCGCAGCAGCGCGTAGGCGGCCAGAATCTTGCGGGCATAGGCGGCCTTGTCCGGCCCCCGCAGCCGCTCGGCCAGGGCCTCGATCACGCCATCCGGCATGCTCTCCGGCTCCAGCGTCACGCTGATGACGGTGCGATAGTCGCTGGCGATGGTGTGGCGCTGGTTCGGCAGGGTCACGATCAACTCGTCCGACGTCTGGACGTCGTCGAGCGTCAAAAGCAGGCTGCCTTTCACCGCAACATAGATATGGCAGCAGCCGGGGGTCCGCTTGCGGGGGCGACCGAGCAGACCGGCATAGAATACCCGCTCCGGCGTGATCAGCATCAGATGGTCGGATTCGCGACCTTTATCTTCCATTGGGATCCTCCTCGCGCGGCTCTCTGGCCGCTGCGGACGAAGGTCACCTTAGCGGAAATTTGGGCGCTGTCACGACGCGATAGCGCTGTCATGGCGCAAAGCGTTGGCATTCCAGGACGGCGCTGTGCCAGCCCGGAACCACAATTCAGGCTCGGAGTCCCGACCTGCGGAGGGTCACGCCCTCGCGCGCGGTGCAACATTCTGCTCGGCGCCAGCCTTCTGTTCCGCAACAACTGCGCGCTTGAAGCCGTCGCGCTGCTGCAGACGCGCCCAATAGGCCGCGACATTTGGCCCGAAATCCTTGGCGAGCCCGATATTGTCGGCCAGCCGAAGCGCATAGCCGATCACGATGTCAGCCGCGGTGAAGCGGCCAGCGCACAATGTTTCAGCATTCCCCGTCGCTGCCTCGACGGCGCGCAACCGGCCCAGAAACCATTTCGCGTAATCGCCGGCGACCTGCGGGTTGCGGCGTTCCTCCGGCTCGAGCTGGGTGTAGCGGAGCACAAGCGTCTGCGGGAAGGTTAACGTGGCGTCGCTGAAATACATCCAGTTCAGGAAGGCGCCATAGGCGGGATCCTCGGGGCCGACCATCAGCGGTGTCGGACCGTGCTTGATGCCGAGATAGTGGCAGATGCCGGAGGATTCGGTCATCTTCGTCTCGCCATCGACCATGAAGGGAATCGTGCCGAGCGGATTGAGCGCGAGATATTCCTTGGCGAAGACCCGCGGCGGGAACGGCAGCATCTTCAGCTCATAGGGCAGCCCCATCTCCTCCAGCATCCAGAGCGGACGGAAGGAGCGCGCCGAGTCGCAATGATAGAGCGTGATCATCAGGAGCTTCCTTTGCTGCCGGGCAGCGTGCCCATCATCTTGCACAGAACCATCAGCATGACCTCGTCGGCTCCGCCGCCGATCGAGGTCAGGCGGCTATCGCGATAGGCGCGGCTGACCGGCGTCTCGTTGGTAAAGCCCATTCCGCCCCAATATTGCAAGCAGGCGTCGGTCAGCTCGCGGCCGAGCCGGCCGGCCTTGAGCTTGGCCATGGTGGCGAGCTTGGTGACGTCCTCGCCGGCGACCAGTTGCTCGGCGGCGCGATAGATCAGTGCGCGCAGAAGCTCGACCTCGGTCTGCATCTCCGCCAGCTTGAAGTGCACGACTTGGTTGTCGAGGATGCTCTGGCCGAAGGCCTTGCGGTTGCGGGTGTATTCGATGGTCTCGTTGATGATGTATTCATGCGACTTCAGGCAGGCCGCCGCGCCCCAGAGGCGCTCTTCCTGGAACTGGATCATCTGGTAGGTGAAGCCTTTGCCCTCATCGCCGATCCGGTTGCGCTTGGGCACACGGACTTCGTCGAAGAAGATCTGCGCGGTGTCGGACGAGCGCATGCCCATCTTGTCCAGCTTGCGGGCGATGGTGACGCCCTTGCTCTTCATGGGCACGCAGATCAGCGACTTGTTGCGGTGAACCGGCCCGTCACCGGTGTTGGCGAGCAGGCAGATCCAGTCGGCCTGGGTGCCGTTGGTGATCCACATCTTGCCGCCGGTGATGACGTAGTCGTCGCCGTCGGAGCGCGCCTGGGTCTTGATCGAGGCGACGTCGGAACCCGCGCCGGGCTCGGAGACGCCGATGCAGGCGACGAAATCGCCTGAGATTGAGGGTGCCAGGAACTCGCGCCGCACTTCGTCCGAGCCGAACCGGGCCAGTGCGGGCGTCGCCATGTCGGTCTGCACTCCGATCGCCATCGGCACGCCGCCGCAGGTGATGGCGCCGAGCTCTTCAGCCATCATCAACGCATAGGAGTAGTCGAGGCCCGAGCCGCCGAACTCCGCGGGCTTGTTCAGACCGAGGAAGCCGAGGCTGCCCATCTTCTTGAACAGCTCGTGCGCCGGGAAGATGTCGGCCTTCTCCCAGTCATCGACGTGAGGATTGATCTCGTTGGCGATGAACTTCTGCAGGCTTCGGCGGATATCGTCGTGGTCGGCGGTGAATAGCATTTTGTCAGCTCAGCTCTCGGTATCTCTGATGTGCTCGTCATGGCCGGGCTTGGCCCGGCCATCCACGCCTTCGTCACGCGGTAGCAAGAACGTGGATGCCCGGGACAGGCCCGGGCATGACGGAGGAGACATTCACAGCCCCATCTGCCGACTTGCCAGATCCTTCATGATCTCCTCGGTGCCGCCGCCGATGGCGTTGACCTTGACCTCGCGGTAGATGCGCTCGGCCTTGATACCGCGCATGAAACCGGCGCCGCCGAAAATCTGCACGGCCTCCGAGGCGCAGGAGGCCATGGTCTGCGTCGCCTGGTTCTTCATCATGCAGATTTCCGCAACCGGGCTCTCGCCCTGCTCGAGCCGCCACGCCAGCATTTCCAGCATCGCCTGGCTTGCGGCGACCTTCTGCGCCATGTCGACGATCTTGTGACGAATGACCTGGTGTTGCGCCAACGGCTTGCCGAAGGTCTTGCGTTCCTTCGCATAGGCGATCGCCTCGTCGAGGCAGACGCGGGCGAAGGCGGTGCAGCCTGCCGCCATACCCATGCGCTCGCTGTTGAAATTCTGCATGATGATCTTGAAGCCCTGGCCCTCTTCGCCGATCAGATTTTCGGCGGGCACGCGGCATGCGTCGAAATGCAGCGTCGCGGTGTCGGAGGCCCACCAGCCCATCTTCTTCAGTTTCGTTCTGGACAGGCCGGGCGTGTCGCCCTCGATCAGCAGCAGGCTGACGCCGCCGGCGCCTTCGCCGCCCGTGCGCACCGCAACTGTCAGATAATCGGCGCGCATGCCTGAGGTGATGAAGGTCTTCTCGCCGCTCACGACGTAGTGATCGCCGTCGCGCCGCGCTTTCGTCGCGAGGTTCGCGACATCGGAGCCGCCGCCGGGTTCGGTGATCGCAAGCGCCGAGATCTTGGCGCCTGACAGCACCTGCGGCAGCACGCGTGACCTCACCTCGGGCCGTGCCGCCCGCGCAATCGGCGGCGAGCCGATGGTGTGGCTCATCAGGCTGGCGCTGACGCCCCCGGCGCCCGCTCGCGCCAGTTCCTGGCTGGCCACGATCTTCATGAACTGGTCAGCGGCGATCCCGCCATATTCTTCAGGGAATCCCAATCCCAACAGGCCGATCTCAGCCGCCTTGCGGTACAGCGCGCGCGGGAATTCGCCGGCCTCGTCCCAGTCATGGGCAAACGGGGTGATCTCTTTCTCGACGAAGCGGCGCATCATGTCGCGGAAGGCGTCATGCTCGGCGGTATAGAACGGGCTCTTCATCGCAGTCTTGCCTTGCGGACGGATTCGTCTCGCTCACCATGGCCGGAACATTGGCGGCTCACTTGCGCAGAGTGGCTGACCGGCGAACCACTCTCATGGCACGCTACGGCCTAGCAACTCAACGCAAGACGATTTTACCCCCTCGCGCGCCAACTCCTCATCAAAAAGAAGTCGATGCACCAACTCCGGCTGGCCCCCAGGGCCGCGCCGGGCATGTTGCACGACAATTTGGGACGCGGGCGGCACACGTCGCCGAGGGAGGAATTCTTGGCCGTTCGTTACTACGACTGGATCGTTCATCATGGCCGCCGTACCCCTGACAAGGTCGCCGTGATCGACCTCGCGAGCGAGCGCCGCTTCACCTATGCGCAGCTGGACCGCCGCGTCTCGCGCCTCGCCTCACTCCTGCGCCACACGCTAAACATCTCACGCGGCGACCGCGTCGCAGTGCTGGCACTGAACACGACGGATACTCTGGAGGTGCAGTTCGCCTGCGGCCGCCTCGGCGCGATCTTCGTGCCGCTGAACACCCGGCTCACCGTTCCCGAGCTTCAGTTCATCACCGCCGATTGCGCGCCAAAGGTGATGATCCATGACACGGATCTCGCCGAGACCACGCTTGCCGTCGCAAAGCTCTGCGGCATCGCGACCAGCCTGCTGCTCGGCCCCGGCGGGTCCTACGAGGCCGGTATCGCGGCAGCAAAGCCGCTGGAGACGATCGAGCAGGTCACGCTCGATGACGTCTCGACCATCATGTACACATCCGGCACCACGGGGCATCCCAAGGGCGCAACCATCACCCACGGCATGACCTTCTGGAATTGCGTCAATCTCGGCGGTCCCGCCTGCATCGGACCGGCCTCGGTGCTGCTCACCGTGCTGCCGCTGTTCCACACCGGCGGGCTCAATTGCTACACCAATCCGGTGCTTCATGCCGGCGGCACCGTGATGATCATGCGCGCGTTCGATCCCGGGGCCGCGCTCGGCCTGATCAACGATCCTGCCCAGGGTATCAACGTGTTCTTCGGCGTGCCGGCGATCTACCAGTTCATGGCACAACACCCTGCCTTCGCGACGACCGACCTCAGCCGGCTCATCGTCGGCGGTGTCGGCGGCGCACCGATGCCGGTGCCGCTGCTGAAGGTGTGGGAGGCGCGCGGCGTCGCGCTCCAGCAGGGTTACGGCATGACCGAGACCTCGCCGGCGGTGCTGGTGCTCGACCGCGAGGACGCGGCGCGGAAAGCGGGATCCGCCGGCAAGCCGGTGCTGCACACCGAAGTGCGCATCGTGCGGCCCGACGGCACCGATGCCGATGTCGGCGAACTCGGCGAGCTTTGGGTGAAGGGACCCAACATCACGCCCGGCTACTGGAACAGGCCGGACGCGAACAAGACCTCCTTCACAGACGGCTGGCTGCACACCGGCGATGCGACGCGCGTCGACGAAGAGGGCTTCTATTACATCGTCGATCGCTGGAAGGACATGTACATCTCCGGCGGCGAGAACGTCTATCCAGCCGAGGTCGAGAACGTCCTGCACCAGCTCAACGCGATCGCGGAAGCCGCGGTGATCGGCCTTCCCGATCCGCAATGGGGTGAAGTGGGCCTTGCCATTGTTGCGGTCAAGCCGGGACAGAAGCTGACCGAGGCCGATGTCTTCGCGCATTGTGCGGCCAATCTGGCGCGTTTCAAATGCCCACGCCAGATCCGCTTCGTAGAGGCGCTGCCGCGCAATGCAACGGGCAAGATCCACAAGCCGACCCTACGCAAGGAGTTCTCGGTGGCCTCCGAAGTCGACAAGACAGCCGTCAACGCCTGAACCCAAGCGCCCCTCGCGGGCGCTTTTCTTTTTTTGAAGTGCCTGCCCAACTCAACAAGAAACCCCAAGGAATTTCCATGAAGAACAAGAAACTCGTCCTGCTCGCCGCGGCAACTGCCCTGACATTGCTTTCCACCCAGGGTGCCTTCGCGCAGAAGAAATACGACACTGGCGCCAGCGACACCGAGATCAAGATCGGCAATGTCGAGGCCTATTCCGGTCCCGCTTCGGCCTACGGCATCATCGGCAAGACCGAGGAAGCCTATTTCAAGATGATCAACGACCAAGGCGGTATCAACGGCCGCAAGATCAACTGGATCTCCTATGACGACGGCTATTCGCCGCCCAAGACCGTGGAGCAGGTCCGCAAGCTGATCGAGAGCGACGAGGTATTTTTGATCTTCAACGCACTGGGCACGCCGACGCAGACCGCCGTGCAGAAGTATCACAATGCCAAGAAGGTGCCGCAGCTGTTCCTCGCCACCGGGGCCAGCAAGTGGAACGATCCCAAGAACTTCCCCTGGACCATGGGCTTCCAGCCCAGCTACCGGGTCGAAGCCCAGATTTTCGCCAAGTACATCCTAAAGGAGAAGCCGGACGGCAAGGTCGCGATCTTCTATGCCAACGACGATTTCGGCAAGGATTACCTCGCCGGCATCAAGGACGTGTTCGGTGACAAGGCCTCCAAGATGATCGTTGCCGAGGAGAGCTACGAAACGTCGGAACCGTCGATCGACGCCCATATCGTCAAGCTCAAAGGCACGGGTGCCGACGTCTTCGTCAACATCGCGACCCCGAAATTCGCGGCGCAGGCCATCAAGAAGATCGCCGAGCTGGAATGGAAGCCGATGCACCTGATGACCGACGTCTCGGTGTCGATCGGCGCGGTGATGAAGCCCGCCGGTCTCGAGGCCTCCGAAGGCGTGCTGTCGGCCGGCTATCTCAAGGACCCCTCCGATCCGCAGTGGAAGGATGACGAGGGCATGAAGAAGTTCATGACATTCATCGACAAGTACATGCCGGGTGCCAACATCTCGGACGCAAACCTGGCCTATGGCTACGCGGCATCCCAGACCATGGTGCAGGTGCTGAAGCAGGCCGGCGACAATCTCACCCGCGAGAACGTCATGAAGCAGGCTGCGAGTCTCAAGGACTTCGCCCCCGATACCCTGATCCCCGGGATCAAGGTCAACACCTCCGCCACGGACTTCGCGCCGATCGAGCAGCTCAAGATGTGGCGCTTCAAGAAGGGCCAGTGGGAGTTGTTTGGCGATATCATCAGCGCCGAGACCGGAGGCTAGTTTTCGCGCACGCCCCTGTTCGACAATCCGGAGCCGTCCCATCAGGGGCGGCTCGACTCGGAGGTGGACTAGCGGCCCACGGCATGATCTTCGCGGAAGTCGCAAGGCACTTTTCCAGATCATGCTCTAGGACTGGATCGAACTCCGGTAACCTGGCTCACCTCAATGGACGCCACGGAAAGCCCAAGACGGCGGGAATCGCCAATCCCCGTCAACACTGGGCATGACCACGCAAGGATAGCGACGCCTGATGGCGGCAGATCGAGGTCGATCGCGTAGCTGTCGGCTCCGATGGCGATTGCGGAGGCATCTACGCGCACGCCCTCGAGATAGAAATGCGCACCGATCTCGCGCAGCGGTGCGCGCAAGGCAGGGCTTCGGATCAGGACGGTGTTGCGACCCGCGCTGCCCTGGATGCGAACGGCGGCCTGCGGCTCGCTCCAGCGGAAGACGTGCCCGGCTGAGGATTCGAGACCATGAAATCCGGCTTGCCCGAGAACGCGATCTCCCAAGAATTTCGCCGCCGGCCCGGCGTGGCCACGCATGCGACGAATGCATTCAAGCCGCTGCAGATGGATCAACGCGGCAATGTAGCGCCTCATCCATCGCGCAATTGCGTCGCTTGACCCGATCACCGTCAGCGCGCTCAGGCCGAGATACGCCTGCATCACGGCCAGTCGCGCGGCGATGCGAACGAGGCGATCGCCAAAGAAAGCCAATCTACCCCAGCGCCAGAAGGCGCGCAGCTTTTCATCGGGCCGCTTCCATCCGCGGCCTTTGAAGCTGTAATGCACGAGCGCCTTCAACGCCGCGCGGGCGAGCGATACGTCGAACCCGGCCCATTCCACCCATTCGACCGGGACTTCGAGCAGCTCGCTGCCGGGATCGCGCCGCGCCTCGCCGAGATAGCGGATCTCGCCCTCGACGAAATCGAGCGTAAAGGTCCTGAGCTCGCCGATTTCGCCGATGTAATAATGATGGAAGCGCGCCTCCTCGAGATAGCCGATGGCATGGCCTTTCGCGTAATAGGCGGCGGCCAGCACCCATTCGGCGAAATGGCCGAGCTCCTCGCGCAGGCCTCCGCATTCCCAATAGACGTCGCGCCGCGTCACGAAGCACTGGTCGAGCACCTTGCGCCAGGGATGCTGCCTCATGCCGAATTCGATATCGGCCTGGTACATCGCGGCTTCGGCTTCCGAGAGCCTGTTATGACAGATCGGCACCGACCGACAGGAGAAGGCGGCCCAATCGGGATGCGCGTCGATCGCGCGGAGGCACAGCTCGATCACGTCGGGCTCCGGCCGGCAATGCGACTCCGTGAAGAACAGATAGCTGCCACGGGCCTTGGTGGCGCCGAATGCGCAGAGCCCGATGTCGTGATCCGAAGCGGTGAATTCCAGGCGCGCCTGTCCGCCGGCCTGCGCCTTCAGCTCTTCGCGCGCGACGAAATCCGGCGGCACGACCAGGATGATCTCGTAGAGCGATTTGTCGACGGTCTGCGATGTCCAAGCGACCCAGGACTGCTCCCATTGCCCGCGATGATATTCGAGCGGGATGATGATGGAGAACAGCGGAGCCTTGCCGCCGTATCGCGCGGACGCGTCTTGCATGCCCTCTTATAGACGCATACCACGCCATTCCGGACGAATTCTCGCGGACTATAGCGTCAAAAACAGCGCGAACGATTCCTCGACCGTGCGATGCAGGTGCTTTCGATACAAGGCGTGGTTGGCATCCTCGGGCCCGACCCGCCCCAAAGACGGCTTCGGGACGTTGCGGAGCGGCACGTAGGCGATCGGCGCCGCGATCGGCGTCAGCTGCGAACCAGGACCGGCGCGGAGCGTCGAGATGATTCCATACATCTCGCCGGCGACCGTCGGCCGCGACACCGTGATCACGCGATGCTGGCCGTGCTTGATGATGACGAGGTAGATGAAGCCTGACTGATGCGGGACGGCGACCTCGCCGGTGTGCTCGTAGGCCGAATCGGTCCGATCCCCCTCGCGGAAGACCAGCGAAGAGACCTTTGGCTCCCAGACGATCTCGGTGCGGTACGCGAAGATCGCCTCCTTGTCGCCGAACGACGGCCGCAACGTGACGTAGACGTCCTCGAGCCAGGTCACGGCGCGATGCGCATAGGAGCCGAGGCTGTCGGGAGCGACATCATTGGCGGCCTGAGGCGCCGTCACGACCGGGTTGTTGCGCAAGGAGACGCCCAGCGCCTGCTCTAGCCGGACCGTCGTCGCCAGCGTGAACGGGCGCCGGCCGCCGAGCACCTTCTCGAGCGTCGACAGGCTCAGCTTGGCCTGCTCGGCCAGCGTCTGCCGGGAGATCCGGCGCCTGGCGAGCTCCTCGCGAATGGTCTCGGCGATCTCGCGGCTTTGCTCGTCCGAAAGCTGCTTGTCGGTGATCTTGTCCTGCATCTGCATCGCTGGCCCTGCTCCACGGCCACTGTAGCAGGGCGGACAAACCAGCACAAAACCACACATGAGCGCCCCACGGCGGCCTGCCCGGGCCGGCCGCGGCGGAACATGACCGATCATTCTGCTCGCGAAATCGGGCCCTCCCGGCGAATGCTCCGAGCCAGCAAACGTCCCCTCCGGAGCAGACCCATGGACACCTACGACACGGCTGACAACGACGAGCACCCCATGTTGAAGGCGCTGATCAAGCTCGGGTTGTTTCTGCTCGCCCAAGGCGTCGCGGTGATGCTGATGGCCTTCGTGGCCCTGCTGGTCAGTTTCGGGACCAGTTGGTCGGCAACGATCGAGCAGGCGAGCCTGCTTCAGCCCGGCGACGCCAAGTCCGGCTCTCTGCTCCTGAAGGATGATGGCGCCACCACCGAAGCGATCCGCCTCGGCACCGACATCGACGTCACGGTTTCGGGCCCGACGCTGCGCGCGCGCGTCACCCAAATCTTCCGCAACCCGACCAAGGACTGGGTCGAGGCAACCTATGTCTATCCGCTCGCGACCGGCGGCGCCGTCGATACGCTGAAGATGGTGGTCGGGGGCCGCGTCATCGTCGGTGACATCAAGGAACGGCAGCAGGCCCGCGTGATCTACGACGAGGCGCGCCGCGCCGGCCGGAAGGCGGCCCTCACCGAGCAGGAACGGCCGAACATCTTCACCAATTCGGTCGCCAATATCGGGCCCGGCGAGACCGTGCTGGTGCAGATCGAATATCAGGAGCCGGTGCATCAAAGCGGCAACGAATACACACTGCGCCTGCCGCTGGTGGTCGGACCGCGCTACAATCCGGCGCCGATCGTGCAGAGCGTCGACTTCCGCAAGGACGGATCGGGCTGGGGCGCGGCGACCTCGGATCCCGTGCCGGACCGTGACCGCATCTCGCCGCCCGTGCTGAATCCCGCCAGCAATGCACCGGTCAATCCAACCAGCATCGCGGTACGCCTGAAGGCCGGCTTCGCGCTCGGCGAAGTCAGAAGCCACCACCATAACGTCAAGATCGAGAGCCCGGAGAGCGCGACGCGGATCGTCACGCTTGCGGATGGCACCGTGCCGGCGGACCGCGACTTCGAGCTGACCTGGAAGCCCGCCGTCGAGACGGCACCGTCGGTCGGCCTGTTCCGCGAACGTGTCGGCGACGCCGACTATCTGCTCGCCTTCGTCACCCCGCCCGGCGCCGAGCAGGCGACGCAAAAGCCGCTGCCGCGAGAGGTCGTGTTCGTGATCGACAATTCGGGCTCGATGGGCGGAACCTCGATCGTCCAGGCCAAGGCGAGCCTCGCTTACGCTTTGTCCCGGCTCCAGCCGACCGACCGCTTCAACGTCATCCGCTTCGACGATACCATGGACCTTCTGTTTCCGGCTTCCGTCCCGGCCGACGCGGCCCATGTCGGCGAGGCGACCTCGTTCGTGAGTGCGTTGCAGGCGCGCGGCGGCACCGAGATGGTGCCGGCGATGCGCGCCGCGCTGGCCGACAAGCTCGGCGACACCGGCATGGTTCGCCAGGTCGTCTTCCTGACCGACGGCGCGATCGGCAACGAGCAGCAATTGTTCGAAACCATCACGTCGATGCGCGGCCGCTCGCGCATCTTCATGGTCGGCATCGGGTCGGCGCCCAACACCTATCTGATGACACGCGCCGCCGAGCTCGGCCGTGGTGCCTTCACTCATATCGGCTCCGTCGAGCAGGTGGAGGAGCGCATGCGCGGCCTGTTCGCCAAGCTGGAAAATCCGGCCGTGACCGGGCTCACCGCGAAATTCTCCGAGGCCAAGGCCGACGTCACCCCGGCGATCATCCCCGACGTCTACCGCGACGAGCCGCTGGTGCTGGCGGCGAAGCTCGACAAGCTTGCAGGCTCGCTCGAAATCAAAGGACGCGTCGGTGATCGTCCATGGTCGATGACGCTGCAGCTGCAAAATGCCGCCGAAGGCAACGGCCTGTCGAAACTCTGGGCCAGGCGCAAGATAGGTGACGCCGAAGTGGCGCGCGCGATGCGCGAACTCGCACCGGAGGCGGCCGACAAGGCGATCCTGGCGCTGGCGCTCGACCATCAGATCGTCACGCGCCTGACCAGCCTCGTCGCCGTCGACAAGACGCCGAGCCGGCCAGAAGGCGCGCCGCTCAAGCTCAGCGAATTGCCAATCAACCTGCCGGCCGGCTGGGACTTCGAGAAAGTATTCGGCGAACGGCCGCAGATCCCGGCACAATTGCGTGAACGCCATGCCGATGCGCGTAGCTCGCCGGCGGCGCGGCGTCCGGCTCCTGCATCGCCCGATGCGATCCGTCTGCCCAAGACGGCGACCTCGGCCGAGCTGAAGATGATCGCGGGTCTGATCCTGATCGTGCTCGCCCTAACCCTGTTCGTGTTCAACCGGCGTCGGCTCTTGCTCACCGACGCCGCTTGAGAGAGGAGCCTCCCCGAACTCCTCTGTTAGCGCGCGCGGTCGCCCGTCCCGTACACAACGGCCGCGCGCGCCTTTTTGGGTCATTGCTTACGTAGCGACAAATGCCTCGCCTCTTATCCCCCCTGGTTCTGGCCCTGGTCGGCCTCATCTTGTTCGGCGACGGCGCCTACATCCACGCCAAGGCGTGGCTGGCGCAAGCGCTGCTGGAGCGCGCCTTCGACAGAAGCGTCGCAACGGGCGAGGTGATCAAGCCATGGTCATGGGCCGACACGTGGCCGGTAGCGCGGATCGAGGTGAAGCGGATCGGCGCCAGCGCCATCGTTCTGGAAGGCACCAGCGGCCAGGCGCTTGCCTTCGGGCCCGGCCATATCCCCCAAACGGCTGACGCCGGCGAGCGCGGGGTTGCCGTATATGCCGCGCACCGTGACACACATTTCCGCTTTCTGCGGCGTGTATCCGTCGGAGACGTCATTGACATCACACGCCGCGACGGCAAACATTTCCGCTACCGCGCGGACTATTCGGCCGTCGTCCGTGAGACGCCTCGGGCATCGATCCCGCGGCGCAGAGCGTGGAACTCGTGCTTGCGACGTGCTGGCCGTTCGATGCCGTCACGCCCGGCCCAGAGCGTTACGTCCTGCATGCCACCTCGATCGAAACAAGTGAATAGCCGTTCGCAATCCGCCTGTTGCGGATCGATCGAGCATCCCCAAATCACGCCGGACCTGCCGGAGCATCGCGTCAACGGGCGCTTGAACTGGCGCTGCCGGCCGGAGACCTATAAGAATGGCCCATTGATTTATACGTTGTGATTTTCTGAAAGACCGATAGATGGACGAGTTCAGGCAGCGCCTCGAGCAGCGGTTGGAGCAGCTCGAAAATCGCGTCGCGCTCCTGGAAAGGAATCTGGATCTCGTCGCCGCCGGGCAAAGGCGATCTTCGCTGCGCAGCCTCTGGCGGCGTCCGCCGATGTGGACCTTCGAGCAATATCCGCCGCGCCTGCTCAACCTGACGGCTTTCCCGCCGCCTCCTCCGATCGGCGAGAACCCACCGCGGATCGCGATGGTCACGCCGAGCTACAACCAGGGGCAATATCTCGGCGCCACGATCGACAGCATCGTCGGCCAGAACTATGCGAACCTGCATTACCACGTCCAGGACGGCGCCTCGATCGACGGCACGGTCGATCTCCTGAAGAGCCGTGGCGAGAGCATCAGCTGGAAGAGTGCGCCTGACAATGGGCAGTCACACGCCATCAATCTCGGCTTCGCCGGCATCCACAGCGAGATCATGGCCTATCTCAACAGCGATGACATGCTGCTGCCGGGGACGTTGGCCTATGTCGCCGACTACTTCACGTCGCATCCGCATGTCGACATCGTTTATGGCCATCGCGTCTTCGTCGATCGCGATGGGCTCGAAGTCGGCCGCGCCGTGCTGCCGCCCCATGACGGACGCGCGCTGCAATATGCCGACTATATTCCTCAGGAGACGATGTTCTGGCGCAAGCGCGTGTGGGACAGGATCGGACCAATCGACGAAAGCTTCCACTACGCAATGGACTGGGACTTCATTCTTCGCGCGCAGGAAGCGGGGTTTAATTTCGTTCGCCTGCCGCGATTCCTCGCCTGCTTCAGAATTCATGATGCCCAGAAGACGGCATCGACCTACGCGATCGGCGTCAGGGAGATGGGCATCTTGCGACGCCGCACTCTCGGATTCGATCCGACCCAGTTGCAGATCCGCAGCGCCATCGCTCCCTATCTCGCGAGGCAGGTGGCCTTTCACTACGCTCACAAGCTGGGCCTGCTACGGTATTGAACAGGCGGCGATCACCGACCTCGCGTCGCGCGAACATCGTGATCGAGCCAGATCCGCTCGAGACCGATGCCGAGCGGGCGCGCGTCGGAGCTCAGCCCGAGATCCGCCGGCGAGCGTGGATCAGATAGCGAGAGGCTGATGGTCAACGTCCCGTCGGCGGCAATCGCGGCCGGATCGAGCGTCAACCTGCGCGAGCCTGCGAACGCCTCTCTCGAGAATGTCAGCTGCTGCGGCGCTCCGTTGCCGACGCGGCAAACCGCCCGCAACTGCGGATTGTTGTCGGACACGAAGGCCCGGCATGCCAGCACAAGCTCGACCGGTCGTGACGGAACGGGATTGACCTCGAAGCGGAGCACGCAATTTTTGGCAATGGACCAGGTGCCCCATTGCTCCGGATCACTCCATCCCTCGATCAACGCCGCAACACCAGCTCCGCCATGTGCGAAGTCGAGCTGCTTTGCGCCCAGAACCGGCAAGGACTCGGGAGCCTTCAGCTCGGTCGGATCGAGCGGTCCCTGATCCGGAACGAACTGCGCGAGCACACGCACTGCATCCGCGATCGAATTGAGCCCGAGCGCCCAACCGTCCAGCTCGTAAAGCACGCGGTTCTGCCCGATGACGGAAACACCCTTGCCTGGCGGCGGCCGATCCGCAAGGCGGGCCGGAATGATGATGTCGGCGACGTCGAATCCATGCGTGCGCGCGAGTTCGCCGATGGTCTGCACGGTTCGATCATACAGCGGCGGTCGATGGTTGATGTCGGTCGCGAGCGCCTGTGCCAGCGCCTTGAAGTCGAGCCGCACATCATCGTCATTCGCCAGCAACAGGCGTTTGAGGACAAGCATGTCCTTGGCAATGAAGAGCTGGAGAGCATTGAGATCGGGGAGTTGGGGCTCGTCGTCGATGGGCCCGAAATCGCGCGATCCGCGCGGCGTCTCGAGCAGGTCAGTGGTCTCGAAGAACAGCGCGTGACCGGTGCTATGCTGCGAGAAGCCGGCCATGCTCAGAGGCCGCGACAGGCGGACGAAACTGTCGGTGAGCGCAGCATTGGCGATACCGGACGCCACGTCGGGCGACAGGCCAATGAAATAGCGGCCACAGGCCGCTCGCATCCGGTCGATGACGCTGCGGCGGACGAACGAATTGTAGATCATCGGCAGGTGCGCATAGTGGGCCTGGAACCCGACGATGCGCGCCAGCTCGCGTCGCGACGAGACGCGCCTTGCCGATGAAGTCAGGTCGATCTCGGCGAGCAGCCGGTTGCGGAAGGCCGGGTGATAGTAGCCCGGCCAATAGTAGGTGTAGGCGTCCCAGCTCAGGAGATTGATCCTTCGGCCAGCGAGCATCTCCGATGCCGTGGCGCATGCATAAGGCATCAACCCGTCGTCGTCGCCGAGGAAGGCGATGTACTCGCCTGAGGCGTGGCCGAGCGCCGACTCCCAATTGTCGGTCATGGTCAGAACGGTCTCGCTGGCAAAATGCCTGAAGCGATCGTCCTGGAGATCTGCGACCATCTTCGCGATCTCGGGATTGCCACCATTGTTCTGAACGATGAATTCGCAATCTGCATGCGCCGGCTGGCACGCCATGGTCGCGAGCGCGTGGCGAAGCGTGTCGGGACGATCGAGGGTCGGCACCACGATGGACAGCAGCGGCATGACTACCATTGGGAAGAATGAGGGTGGCGATTCCTAGCATCTTGCCGGACCGTTCGCACTTTCGCCAAAAGTCTGCTGATGCTAGCCTTGTCGTCACGTCCTGCCCATTCCGTCTCGCGGCATGGAGCGGCACGATCAGCCCCGAAGCCGGCGCGCATCGGCGCGTTGCAACAAGAACAAGAAGTGAAGGGAAGCGCATGGAAGCTCAAGTGCCCGCCGCATCGGTTTCTCCGCGCCCCTGGTCTCCATCGCCCGACGCCGGAGACATCGTCAAGGGCATCCACGCCATGCTGCACCCGCACAACATCGTGCTGGTGGGCGCGACCGACAAGCCCGGCAATTATGCCGAACGCATCTGGAATAATCTGATCAAGTACGGGTATGAGGGCGGCCTCTATCCGGTCAACGCCAAGCGGGAAACCATCTGGGGCGTGCCTTGCTACAAGGACTTCGCAAGCCTCCCGGAGAAGCCCGACCACGTTCTGGTGCTGGTGCCGGCGCGCTTTGCGGTGCAGGTGATCCGCGACGCCGCCGCAGCCGGCGCACGGTCGGCCACCATCGTCACCTCCGGCTTCAGCGAGCTGCAGGACGAGGAAAGCCAGAAGCTCGCAGCCGAGTTGCAAGCGGCGATACGCGAGACGGGACTTGCCGTCACCGGTCCAAATTGCCTCGGCAATCTGAGCGCTGGCGAAAAGCTCTTCACCAACATCGACGACCGCGTCGTCACCATGGAGCAGGGAGCGGTGGCGATCGCCGGGCAGTCCGGCGCCATCGTCATGGCGATCCGCCAGGCGCTGGAGGATCGCGGCGTCGGTGTCGGGTACATGGTGACATCAGGCAATGAGGCCGGACTCGAGACGCCGGACCTGATGCGCTATTTCGCCGAGGATCCGAGCATCAAGGTGATCGTCGTCTATCTCGAGGGCGTGCGCAACACCAAGGCGTTTCGTGACGCATGCAAGGCGGCGCGCGCCGCGAGCAAGCCCGTGATCGCGCTCAAGCTCGGCGCCTCGGAAGGCGGCCGCGCCGCGGCGATGGCCCACACCGGCGCGCTCGCGGGCTCGATCGAGACGTTCGACGCCGTCGCGACGCGCGAAGGGGTGATCCGGGTCGGCGGCCTCGACGAGCTGATCGAGACCACCGAGTGCTTCGTTCATTCCGCCGTGCCCAAGGGCGACCGGCTCGCCGCCGTCACGCTGTCGGGCGGCAAGCGCGGCATGCTGCTGGATGCCTTCTATGCCGAGGGCCTGAACTTTGCGCCGCTGAGCCCGCATGTCGGCGCCGAATTGGCGAAGATGCTCGGGCCGGGCTCAATCGTTGGCAACCCGCTCGACGCCGGCTTTGCAGCGGTGGTCGATCCCTCCGTCTATATGAAGTCGATCAAGCTGATGATCGACGATCCCGATATCGACATCGTCATCGTCGATGCCGAACTGCCGAAGGCGCCGCACGAGCTGCGAGAGCGCAATTTGCGCATCGTCGACGAGATGGCGCGCGAGGGCGGCAAGCCCGTGATCTATATCAGCGCGATGTCGATCGGCTTCACCGAGTTCACCAAGACGTTGCGCAAATCGCTGCCGCATCTCGCGGTCATGCAGGGCATGGACCGCGCGGTGACCGCGATCAAGTCGCTGCTCAACTACGCCAAGCTGCGCAAGGAAGTGCCCGATATCGTCTCAAGCTCGAAACCCGCCGCGCGCGCCGTGCTGGAGAAGGCGCTGACATCGGCCAGCGGTGCCGCGCTCGACGAGGTTGCCTCGAAGAAGCTGCTGAAGGCCTACGGCATTCCGATCTCGAAGGAAGCCATCGCACAGACGGCGGCCGAGGCGGTGAAGATCGCCAAGCAGATCGGTTTTCCGGTCGTGGCAAAACTCGTCAGCGCCGAGATCCTGCACAAGTCCGACATCGGCGGCGTGGTGTTGAATCTGAACAGCGCCGCCGAGGTCAAGAAGGCGTTTGCCGACATCACCGCACGGGTCGCGAAGCTGAAGGGCAAGCCGAAGCTCGACGGCATCCTGATCGCACAGCAGGTCAAGGCCGAGCTGGAACTCGTGGTCGGTGCCTCGCTCGATGCCGAGATGGGGCCGGTCGTGCTGTTCGGCACCGGCGGCATCGACATCGAGCTGATGAAGGACGTCGCGCTCGCCGGTGCGCCGCTGGACGAGGCCGAGGCGCGGCTTCTGATCGGCCGCACCAAGGCCGGGATCAAGCTGCGCGGCTATCGCGGCAAGCCGGCCCTGCACGAAGCCTCCGCGGTAAAGGCGCTAGTCGGCCTGTCCAATCTGATCGCGGATGCCGGCGACCGGATCGCATCGATCGACATCAATCCGTTCCTGATCAATACCAGGACGGGCGTCGCCGTCGACGCCCTGATCGTCCTCAACAACGCCGCGGCAAGGCGCGCGTCAGGGCACTGATGTCGCGCGGCGCCGCAGGGCGAATCGACGCAGCGTCATTCCCCGATTGAGTGGAAGGAAGAAGTGGGGGGTTACGCTGCCGCCTTCGCTTTTCGAGCGACGTCGGACGAGTCTTTAACCCGCCCGTCCTAATATTGCGGCCCGAGCCCCATCCGGGCTCCTTCCAACTTCCCTGCTTTGGCCGTAAAACCTCCCGCATGGCACGCGCGAGTCATCTGGTGATTGGAACGGCGACGCTGGCGGCGATCGCCGTGGCGTTCGGCGGCGTGCTCGGCGTGCAGAAATGGCGAACCATCCAGAGCCGCAGCCAGTTGCGCGTGGTATTCGAGGGCGGCTCGGCCTCCGGACTGCGCCGCGGCGGACCGGTCAATTTCGACGGCGTGCCCGCGGGCCAGATCCTGTCGATCAAGCTGGACAGTCCGCGCAGGATCGTGGCGCTGGTGATGCTCGACAATACTGCGCCGATCCGCAAGGACACCGTAGCCGGCATCGAGTTCCAGGGCCTCACCGGCATTGCCGCGATCTCGCTGATCGGTGGCGCGCCTTCCGCGCCGCCGGTGCCGCTGGACGCGGACGGCGTCCCCGTGCTGACGGCCGACCTCAGCGACGCCGAGACCATCGTCGACACCCTGCACAGCGTCGACCGTACGATCGTCAGCAACGCCCCCGCGATCAAGGAGGGCCTGCGCACGTTCGAGGATTACACCGCCGACCTCCGGAGCAAGGGCGGCGAAATCGACTCCGTCATGGCCAAGGTCGACAGCGCCTTCGCGGGCTTCGACAAGGCTGTCACGAGGATCGAGGGCGCAGTGCCCGGCTTCGTTGACGGCAAGGCCGACGAACTGTTCGAAAAGATAAAGGGGCTGCACGAGCTTGCCGACACCATGAGGAAGAAATCGGCCGGCTATCTCGAAGACATCCGCCGCTCGCTGCTCGACGTCAGCGAGGCCGCCAACAAGATGAGCGGCACGCCCACGCCCGCCGCAGCACCGCGCCCGCCGCGCAAACCGCCACAGAAGAAGCAGTGACGCTCTTTCCGCCTGATCCAGCAACCACGCCTCACCAGGCGTAACGTACGATGCCCTTGCCGGCGTAGGAGCGGGTGAGGTTCGAGAACTCGCCCTCGAAGGTCGCAGACGCGGACCAGCCGTTCATCCAGTTCATCTGCGCCGACGCCGAGGTCAGAGCGGAATCACGCGCCTGCGCGGCACCGTTCACGACGAAGGCCGATCCAGGCAGCGTCTGGAACACCGCGCCGACGGTGCGGTCCGGGTTGTAATCATGCGCCCAGGCGAGCCGGCCGCGCAGCGTCACCAGGCCGCCGGCCGCGGCAAACGACCTGTCCGCGCGCAGGCCGAGTTCGGTGCGGGTGCTGGTCACGTCCTTGGCGGCATAGTTGAGCGCGAAGACGTTGCTGCCGACCACGGCTGCCTCTGCATAGCTCGGGAGGCTGAACAAGGTGGCCTGGAGCGCGGCATAGGGCGTGACGCCGGCCCATTGCATGGCATAGCGATAGCCGCCCTCGATGCGGCCCGACAAGGCGTTGGCGTTGAACTGCGCCCGCAACTGGTCGTAACCGGCGGCCGTCACGACGCGGTTGGTCGTGACGTCCTGCCAGCCATAGGCAAGCGCCGCGGTGATGTAGGTAGGTCCCGCCGAATGACGCACGAAGGCGCCGGCCTGGAACAGATCCGAGCGCCCCCAGCCGAGCCCGTTGACGTTGAAGCCGGTGCCGCCGCCGGCAAGCGCAAAGCCCGCAATCGTCGATGGCGAGAAGCGGTAATCGAGGCCCACGGCCGTGCCGTAGACGCTGCTGCTCGTGGTGTTCGAGCCGAGGCCGGCATTGCCGTCGGTGGTCTGCGAGCCGCCGTAGCCCGCCGCCCACACGTCCCAGCGCTGCTCGAACGTTGTCGCCGGCGCCTTGCGGTCAATCGAGGCGAAGGCGTTGCGCGCATTCTTGTCATGCGGGCCCTTGCCGGTCGTGGCATAGGGATTCGCAGTTGTCTCGTCGGCATAGGGCGTCGCGCCCGATACACCGCTGCGCCCCGCACCGACGACGTCGGTCAGCAGGCTCATGAACAGGTTCATCGCATTGAACGTCGTCTGTTGCGATCCCGTTGCAGGCTCGCCCGAGGCCTGCGTCAAGCCTTGCGGCGTGAGGTTGGCGAGTGCAACAGGCAGGCTGCCGGTGGTGTTGAAGATTCGCGTCAGGACGTTGGCGACATTCTGCTGATTGATGTTGAGGCCCCCGCCATAGCCCAAAGCGAGATCGAGGAAGACGTTGTTGGGATCGTAGCTCAGCGTCGCATGCAGGTTCGGCGACAGACCCATGACAACCGGATTGAACGTGTCGGGCAACGTGTTCGCGGTCAGGATCGTATATTGCTTTGCGATCGTGCCGATCGGAACGACCGCGACGGTTGCGCCATTGAGCGTCGAGGTTCCGGTCACGACTGCGATGCCGTTGCTCGCACCGGAGACCTGGACCATGTAGGTCGACGCGCTGGTCAAGGTGAGATCGCCGTTCACGTTGAGCGTGCCGGTCGGAAGACCCGGCGCCACCGTGCCGCCATTGACGTTGACGGTGTTGACGTTGCCGACGCCACCAAAAGTGCCGCCGGTGGCGACGCCCACATTGCCGTTGATGGTGCCGGCGAGAATGAGCGCGCCGCCCAACACGTTCCAGTCCTGGCTGCCGGTGCCGGTCACGGTCCACGTCGAGCTGTCGACCTTGTTGAAGGTCGAGAAGCCATCGTATTGGAGACCGACGCCGATCAGACCGAGGTCGAATGTGTCCTTGCCGGTGCCGCCGAGTTGGAACGTGTCGGTGCCGGAGGCGAGCACCTGGCCGTTGATCACACTGCCGGGGCCGAGCGTGAGCGTGTTGTTGCCGCAGCCGCAGAAGTCGATTGCGACGGCGCCGGATGCACCGGCGTTGATGGTGCCGGAGTTGAAGACGCTGCCGCTGTTGCTCACCAGGATGCCCGTGCCGTTGGCGCCGACGGTGATGGTGCCCGTGTTGACGATCTGGTTGATCGTCGAGAACGCACTGACGTCCACGCCGACGCCGAGCGCACCGACGGTGATCGTCCCGCTGTTGGTAACGAAGTTGGAATCGCCGAGCACGATGATGCCTTCGACACCGTCGGCGCCCGTGATTTTTCCGGCGTTCGTGATCGTGGAGGACGAGCCGCCATAGACGATACCGCCGCCGCCCGGGCCGACATTGATCGTACCGCTTTGGCTGATCGTTGCCCGGTCACCCTGCATCGAAATGCCGGCGGATCCGCTTCCACCCACGTTGATCGTACCGCCGTTGGCGACCTTGGAATCGTCGCCCTGCACGGCAATGCCGACGGCAAAGTCGCCGGCCGTGATCGTGCCGAGATTGCTGGCGGTCTGGACGTTACCTTGCAGGAAGATACCAGCGGCATTCTGCCCGACCGTAATTGTGCCGGTGGCGGTGTTGGTGACCAAATTGTTGTTGCTGATCGCCAGGATGCCGCCGGAGAGGCCGCCGGAATCGCCGACCGTGATCGCGCCGGCATTGCTGATCGTCGCGCGGCCCACCGCGAAGATGCCGCTGCCGCCGTCGCCCCCCGTGATCGTTCCCGTCGCGGTGTTGGTAATCGTGTTGTTCTGCCCGGCGAAGACGCCGGTGCCCGACAGGCCGACCGATAGTGCGCCGGCGTTGGTGACCGTATTGTTGTCGCTGACCGAGATCGCGGCGCCGTTGTCGCCCGTCGTGATCGTCCCGGCATTGGTGATGACGTTTTGATTGATTGCCTGGATGCCGAGACCGTTGCCGAGCACCGTGATGATGCTATTATTCATCACCGTGCTGGAATTTCCGACGGCGATACCGGTGAGGCCCGCGCCCGCCGACACGGTCCCGCTGTTGGTGACGCTGCTCGTATCGTTGACGCCGATCGAGACTGCGCCGTTGTCGTTCACGGTCGCGCCCGAGAGCACGTTGATATTGAGACTGTCGATGCCGGCTCCGGCCTGAAAGCCGTCGGTGTCCGTACCCATGCAGGTGACAGTCTGGCCGCTCGTGGCCGGATCAGGCGTGCAAGCCGCATAGGCCGGCGACGCACGGAGAGTCAGCCCCAACAGGAGGGCGACGACGCCGGCGGCCAAAGCAGCGACGCAGCGCCGATGCTGCCGCCTCAATAGCTCCTCTACCCGCACGCGACGCTCCCCAGCTGGTTCCGCAGGGGAACTTAGGCCAAGAAGAAGTCCCGTAGAACTACGGATCGGCCTGAACGCGCCAGTTTGAGCCGCAACCAAGGCGGAATCTGGCGATCATGTTGCAGCCGCGCCACGCCTTTCCGGGCTGAATTCCCATTCCGCGCATCAAAGGGGGGGGGGCGCAAGAGCTCAAAAATTGGAGGCCGCCGACCCGTTCGGGATGCCGTCGATCGGACACTCGTCGGTCCCAGGCGTCGAGCGGGTCATCGCCTCGACCATGTCCCGCGTGCCCTCCGGATCGGCGATCCAGTTCTTGTAGAAATCGTAGGGACAGGCCGCAACGCCGCGCGGGCTCTCGCCGGAATTGATCATGCCGGTGTAGCCGCGGTGAACCAGCTTGTAGAGGTGATTCTGCGACTGGCCGTTGCGGCGCGCATCGCGGATCAGATGCTTCGAGAGCTGCGCGTATTGGATCCCGTAATCCTCCTCGCCGCACTCGCCCAGCGTGCGGCCGTCGAAGCCGATGATCGCGGAGTGGCCGAAGTAGGAATAGACGCCGTCGAAGCCCGCGGCGTTGGCGACTGCGACATAGACGTTGTTGGCCCACGCCATCGCCTTCGAGATCAGGACCTGCTGCTCCTTGGCCGGATACATGTAGCCCTGGCAACGCACGATCAACTCGGCGCCCTTCATGGCGCAGTCGCGCCAGATCTCCGGGAAATTGCCGTCGTCACAGATGATCAGGCTGACCTTCATGCCCTTCGGGCCATCGGAGACATAGGTGCAATTGCCGGGATACCAGCCCTCGATCGGCACCCACGGCATGATCTTGCGATATTTCTGGACGATCTCGCCCTTGTCGTTCATCAGGATCAGGGTGTTGTAGGGTGCCTTGTGCGGATGCTCCTCGTGACGCTCGCCGGTCAGCGAGAACACGCCCCACACCTTCGCCTTGCGACAGGCTTCCGCGAAGATCGCGGTCTCCTCGCCCGGCACGGCGCAGGCCGTCTCGTACATCTCCTTGGAGTCGTACATGATCCCTTGCGTGGAGTACTCAGGGAAGATCACGAGGTCCATGCCGGGCAGGCCGGCCTTCATGCCCACCACCATGTCGGCGATCTTGCGGGCGTTGTCGAGCACCTCGGCCTTGGTGTGCAGGCGGGGCATCTTGTAATTGACGACTGCGACGCCGACCGTGTCGTTGCTGCTGGAAATGTCACCGTGAAGCATTTGAGCGCTCCTGCTTGCTATTCGTTTGAGGTCGTCACTGGCGTCAGTGGCTGATCATCCAGGGTCGCGCCGTGGGAAAACCCTTGGCGCCGCCTTTGGTCTTGGTCACCAGCCGCGCCGGCTTCTTGCTGTCTCGGACGCCCTTGTCCTTCACAGTCTTGCCCGACGAGCAGCAGCCGCAGCCGGGTCCGTGCGAGGCCTTGTATTGCGCGAGCGTCTGCGGCGCATGCGTGCTGCGCTCGTTGACGGCATGCGCCTTGCGCTTCTCCGACGGCATGCAGAAGAAATTCGGCGCAGTGAGGATCACCCGCGGCGCGGACGTCGCACAATGCGGACAGTCCTGCGGATCGTCGCATTCCGCCATCGGGCGCAGGTCCTTGAACGGACCGCAATCGTCACAGAGATATTCATAGACCGGCATCTTGTCGTCCCCACGCTATTGCCTCTTGACCACTCCTCGGCGGCGGATGCGGGGCGGCAAAGACACGCCGTCCCGCATCCCGTCGCGCAGGGATTACTTGTCCGGCGAGATCGGCATCTGGATATCGCCCTTGATGTGCTTGATGGGACCTGCCGACGACGGCATCACGTCGAAGTCGAAGATCTCCGTCGGCAGCCACAGCGTGGCGCAGGCATTGGGCACGTCGACCACGCCGGAGATGTGGCCCTGGCACGGCGCGGTGCCGAGGATCGAATAGGCCTGCGCGCCGGAATAGCCGAACTTCTTCAGATACTCGATCGCGTTGAGGCAGGCCTGGCGATAGGCGATGTGAACGTCGAGATAATGCTGCTTGCCGGCCTCATCGACCGAGATGCCCTCGAAGATCAGATAGTCCTTGTAGTTCGGCGTGATTGGCGACGGCTTGAAGATCGGGTTCTTGATGCCGTATTTCGACATGCCGTCCTTGATCACCTCGACCTTCAGATGCAGCCAGCCGGCCATCTCGATGGCGCCGCAGAAGGTGATCTCGCCGTCGCCCTGGCTGAAGTGCAAATCGCCCATCGAAAGACCGGCGCCGGGGACGTAGACCGGGAAGTAGATCTTCGAGCCGCGGGAGAGATCCTTGATGTCGCAATTGCCGCCGTGCTCGCGCGGCGGCACGGTGCGGGCGCCCTCCGCGCCGATCTTGGCCTTCACATCGCCCTTGGCACGGCCGCCATGTGCGGTCGCTGCGAAAGGCGGGTTGGCCAGGCCGGGCACGCGCGTCGGGTTGGTCGAAATCAGCTCGGCCTCGCGTTTGTTCCAGGTCTCCAGCATCTTCGGATCGGGCAGACAGCCGATCAGGCCGGGATGGATCAGGCCGGCGAAATTGACGCCGGGCACGTGGCGCGACGACGTGTAGAGGCCCTTGATGTCCCAGATCGACTTCTGCGCCAGCGGGAAATGGTCGGTCAGGAAGCCGCCGCCGTTCTGCTTGGAGAAGAAGCCGTTGAAGCCCCAGAGGCTCTCCTTCATTGGGCCGACGTCGAGCAGATCCACCACGAGAAGGTCGCCGGGCTCGGCGCCCTTGACGCCGATCGGACCGGAGAGGAAGTGCACGATCGAGAGGTCGATGTCGCGCACGTCGTCGGCGGAATCATTGTTCTTGATGAAGCCGCCGGTCCAGTCATAGGTCTCGATGATGAAATCGTCGCCGGGGTTGACCCAGGCCACGATCGGGATATCGGGGTGCCAGCGGTTGTGCACCATGTCATTTTCATAGGCCGACTTGGTGAGATCGACCTTGATCAGTGTCTCTGGCATCGAGATGCTCCCCTTTTACACGGTTGGTTAGACGGACAGATATTTCGAGACCTGCGCGGCATCGACGCTGTCGCGCGGGTCGTCCCGGACGATCTCGCCGTTCTCGATCACCAGGACGCGGTCGGCGATATCGAGGGCGAAGCTCAGGACCTGCTCGGACACGACGATCGACAAGCCCTTCTCGTCGCGGATGCGCTTCAGCGTGCGCGCCATCTCCTTGATGATCGAGGGCTGGATGCCTTCGGTGGGCTCGTCCAGCAGCAGGACCTTCGGCTTGGTCGCCAGCGCGCGCGCGATTGCGAGCTGCTGCTGTTGTCCGCCGGAGAGATTGCCGCCGCGGCGGCCCTTCATCTCCAGCAGTACCGGGAATAGTTCGTAGATATCGGCGGGGACCTCGGTCCCGCCGGAGACGACGAGACCGGTCTCGATGTTCTCCTTCACCGTCATGGTGGAGAAGATCATGCGACCCTGCGGCACATAGGCGAGACCCTTGGCCACCCGGTCATAGCTCGGCAGGCCGCCGAGCTCGGCGCCGTCCATGCTGACGGAACCGCTTTTCATCGGCAGGATGCCCATCAGCGACTTCATCAGCGTGGTCTTGCCCATGCCGTTGCGGCCCATGATCGCAACGATCTCGTTGGGCGCGACCTTGACGTTGAGGCCGTGCAGCACCTCGCTCTGGCCGTAGGCGACGTGGAGATCAGAAATAGCCAGCATCGCGCGCTCCTTAGTGGCCCAGATAGACTTCGATGACCTTGGGATCGTTCTGCACCTTCTCCATGGTCCCCTCCGAGAGGATCTGGCCCTGGTGGAGCACGGTGACCTTGTGCGCGATGTCCTCTACGAACTTCATGTCGTGCTCGATCACCAGCACCGAGCGGTTCTTGATGATGCGGTTGAGCAGCTCCGCGGTCTTGGCGCGCTCGGACACGCTCATGCCGGCGACCGGCTCGTCCAGCATCAAGAGGTCCGGATCCTGGATCAGCAGCATGCCGATCTCGAGCCACTGCTTCTGGCCGTGGCTGAGCTCATCGGCATAGGTGTTGAGCTTGTCCTTGAGGAAGATCATCTCGGCGACCTCCTCGACCCGATTCTTCACGAGCTGGTCGCGTTGGAAGGTCAGCGAGCCGAACACGGTACGACCGCGCGGGAAGGAGATCTCGAGGTTCTCGAACACGGTGAGGTCCTCGAACACAGACGGCGTCTGGAATTTGCGGCCGACGCCGGTCTGCACGATCTCGTTCTCCCTCATTTTCGTGAGCTCCTTGCCACGAAACTGAATCGAGCCTGACGTCGCCTTGGTCTTGCCGCAGATCAGATCGAGCACAGTCGTCTTGCCGGCACCGTTGGGGCCGATGATGACGCGGATCTCGTTCTCCTCGACGTAGAAGGAGAGGTCATTGACGGCCTTGAACCCGTCGAACGAGACTGTGAGTCCGGAGACCGCGAGCAGAAATTCCTTGGGCTGCTGTCCAATGAGCATGGTGGTCTCCTCACTCTGCCGGTGCGCCGTCGGCGACCGAATTGTCCTTCCAGTCCGTCTTCGACTTGCGCGAGGCGAACAACCGATCGATGCGCGGCTGCACGTAATCGGCCCAGAGTCCGGACAAGCCGTTCGGGAAGGCCAGCACGACTGCGATGAACAAGGCGCCCAGGCCGAACAGCCAGAGCTGCGGGAAGGATTCCGACAGGCTCGTCTTGGCGAAGTTCACCAGGATGGCACCCCAGATCGCGCCGAAGATCGACATCCGCCCGCCGACCGCGGTGTAGATCACCATCTCGATCGACGGCACAATGCCGACGAAGGACGGCGACATGAAACCGACATTGAGCGCAAACATGGCGCCGCCAATCGCGGCGAACACCGCCGCCATGCAAAAGGCAAAGATCTTGAAATTAGCGACGCTGTAGCCGGAGAAGCGGACGCGGTCTTCCTGTTCGCGCATCGCAACAAGGATGCGGCCGAGCTTGGTCAGGCGAATGAACTGCGCGATGCCGATGCAGGCAAACAGCAGCACCACCTCGACGAAGTACAGGATGACCTTGGCGTGGTCGGGCCGGATGTCCCATCCCTTGAGCGTGCGCAAATCGGTCATGCCGTTGATGCCGCCGGTATAGCCCTGCTGCCCGATGATCAAGATCGTCAGGATCGCGGCGACGGCCTGGGTGATAATCGCGAAATAGGTGCCGCCGACCCGACGCTTGAACATCGCGGTGCCGATGATCAGGGCGAACAGACCGGGCACCAGGATGATGGCGAGGATGGTGAAGGTCAGGCTATGAAAAGGCTGCCAGAAGAGCGGGAGTGACGTGATCTGATTCCAGTCCATGAAATCCGGTATGCCGGGGGTCGACTGTATCTTCGTATTCTCGACGCTGGAGGCCTCGAGCTTGAGGAACATCGCCATGCAGTAGCCGCCGAGACCGAAGAATACGCCCTGTCCGAGGCTCAAAATGCCGCCATACCCCCAGCACAGGACAAGGCCGATGGCGACGAAGGCGTAGGTCAGGTATTTCGCGACCAGATTGAGGCGGAACACGTCCAGCGTCAGCGGCAGGATCACGAACAGCACGGCGGCCAGAGCGATGAAGCCGATGAGTTCGGAGCGATTGAAGAAGCGTGAGTTGATCATGATTT
Organism: Bradyrhizobium sp. SZCCT0148; assembly: GCF_018129985.1. Classification (GTDB taxonomy): domain Bacteria; phylum Pseudomonadota; class Alphaproteobacteria; order Rhizobiales; family Xanthobacteraceae; genus Bradyrhizobium; species Bradyrhizobium japonicum_H. The sequence goes on along the minus strand of NZ_JAFCKT010000002.1, from coordinate 581,841 downwards.
GCCTGCTTCCCGTTATTTGCGGACTTTGAGGGCGAAGAGGCCCTGCGGCCGCAGCATCAGGATGCCGACGACGGCGAGCAGCGTGAGCACCTTGGCCATCGAGCCCGACAAGAAGAATTCGAGCGTCGATTGCGTCTGTGAGATCGAGAAGGCGGAAGCGATGGTGCCCAGCAGGCTGGCGGCGCCGCCGAACACGACGACGAGGAAGGTGTCCACGATATAGAGCTGGCCCGACGTCGGCCCGGTCGAGCCGATCATGGTGAAGGCGCTGCCGGCGACGCCTGCGATGCCGCAACCGAGCCCGAAGGTGTATCGATCGACTTTTTCGGTATTGATGCCGACGGCACCCGCCATGATGCGGTTCTGAACCACGGCGCGCACCTGGCGGCCCCAACGCGACTTGTACATCACGTAGGCGACGCCGAGGGTGATCAGCACGGTCAAGCCCATCACGAAGACGCCGTTGATCGGCACCTCGATGCTGTCTGTCACATGCAGCGATCCGAGCATCCACTGCGGCAGCTCGACGCCGACCTCCCGCGCGCCGAACACCGAGCGATAGGCCTGCTGCAGCATCAGGCTGAGGCCCCAGGTCGCGAGCAGCGTATCCAGCGGACGCTTGTAGAGGTGCCGGATGAGCACCCATTCGACCAGCATTCCCAGCGCACCGGATGCGAGAAAGGCCAGGATCATCGCGAGGAAGAAATAGCCGCTGAACAGGCTCGGCAAATAGGACTGGAAAAGATTTGAGGTCATCCAGGTGACGTAGGCGCCGAGGATCATGAACTCGCCATGGGCCATGTTGATGACGCCCATCTGCCCGAAAATGATCGCAAGCCCGAGCGCCATCAGTACATAGACCGAGAACAGGATCAGTCCTGCAAAGCCCTGCATGACGAAGATGGAGCCGAGATCACCAAGCGAATAGTCGCCGAACATCGATGTCCTCCGTCGGGAAATAGGGTCCCGCGTCGCGATGCAGAGTCGCGACGCGGGGTCTTGCGGCGTGGATTTGCAGGGCCACGCCAGGGAGAGGTTTTGCTTTTGGGGAAGCGGCGAATGAGGCCGCGACTTACTGGTAGCCCTTCGGGAACGGATCGGGCTCGACGAGATCGGCGGTCTCGTAGATCAGCTCGAACTGACCATCGAGCTTGGCGCGTCCCACCCGGGTCTTCGACCAGAGGTGATGATTCTCGTGGATACGCACATAGCCTTCCGGCGCACCCTTGAACTCGACGCCCGGCGAAGCCGCCGCGATCTTGTCGATGTCGAAGGAGCCGGCCTTCTCGACCGTCAGTTTCCACAGCCACGGGCCGAGATAGGCAGCCTGGGTGACGTCTCCGATGACGGTCTTCTCGCCCCACATCTTCTTGAACGCCGGCACGAAGGCCTTGTTGTTCGGATTGTCGAGCGACTGGAAGTACTTCATGCAGGCATAGGCGCCGGCGATGTTCTCGCCGCCGATGCCGTCGATTTCGTCTTCGGTCACCGAGATCGTCAGCAGCGCCTGCTTGGAGAGATCGATGCCGGCAGCCTTGAGCTGCTTGTAGAAGGCGACGTTGGAGCCGCCGACGACGTCGGTGAAGATCACATCGGGCTTGGTCAGCTTGATCTTGTTGATGACCGAGTTGAACTGGGTGTTGCCGAGCGGATAGTACTCCTCACCGACGACCTTGCCTTTCAGCACGTTCTCGACGTGCTTGCGCGCGATCTTGTTGGAGGTACGCGGCCAGATGTAGTCGGAGCCGATGAAGAAGAAGCTCTTCGCGCCCTTCTCCTTCGCGATCCAGTTCAGGCCGGCGAGAATCTGCTGGGTTGCCTCCTGGCCGGTGTAGATGACGTTCTTGGACTGCTCGAGGCCTTCGTAGAAGGTCGGATAATAGAGCATGCCATTATACTGCTCCATGACCGGCAGCACCGCCTTGCGCGAGGCCGAGGTCCAGCAACCCATGATCGCCGCGACCTTGTCGTTGACCAGCAGCTTCTTGGCCTTTTCGGCGAAAGTCGGCCAGTCGCTGGCGCCGTCTTCCTGGATGAACTTGATCTTGCGACCGAGTACGCCGCCCATGGCGTTGATCTGCTCGATAGCGAGCTTCTCGGCCTCGATCGAGCCGGTCTCGGAGATGGCCATGGTGCCGGTCGCCGAGTGCAGGATGCCGACCGTCACCTCGGTATCGGTGACCGCAAGGCCGGTGGTGTTGACCGCCGAGGTCGCCGGGGCCTGCGCAAACGACGCCCGCGGTAGCATCGTGATGGCAGGCACGGCGGCCATTCCCATCAATAATTTGCGCCGGAGCGGCGACAAAAGGCCCTTGTTTGGTTCGTCTGACATGAGCACCCCACTTTTGTTCGAGGACACGCGATTGGTGCGGTGAGGATGGCTCGGATCCGGGCGGCGAAAGCATACGCAAGATCGCGTATACTGCACCGCAAAATGCCGACGTAGGCTTTGGTACGGAATTTGCGAGGGATCAGGGTCCGTATCGGGAGTGGGGTAAGGCGTGGCAGGGCGGCAGCGAATAGACCGCGTCAGGCGACAGTATAACCAATGGGTCGCCAACCAGACGCTGGAAGACTATGCGCTGCGCTTCACCGCCAAAAGCGCGCGGCGCTGGTCCGCCGCCCGGGTCGCCAACACGGCGCTGGGCGCGATCTCGTTCCTGGCGATGGAGGCGATCGGCGGCACCATCACCCTGAACTACGGCGTCACCAACGCGACCGCCGCCATCCTCGTGGTCTCCCTCATCATCTTCTGCTGCGGCGTGCCGATCGCTTATTATGCCGCCAAATGCGGCATCGACATCGACCTGCTCACGCGCGGCGCCGGCTTCGGCTACATCGGCTCGACCGTCACCTCGCTGATCTACGCCTCCTTCACGTTCATTTTCTTTGCGATCGAAGCGGTCATTCTCGCCTCCGCGCTCGAAATGTGCTTCGGGATTCCGCGGCCGGTCGGCTATCTCATCAGCGCCGTCGTCATCATCCCGCTGGTGGCCTACGGCATCACGCTGATCAGCCGTTTCCAATTGTGGACGCAGCCGCTGTGGATCGTGCTCCACATCATTCCGTTCGCGGCGATCGCCTGGCACAACCCGCACTCCTTTACGGAGTGGCGCAAGTTCTCGGGCGAGCACGGCGATCTCAACGGGAATTTCGACCTGCTTCTGTTCGGGGTCGCGGCCTCGGTGGTGTTTTCGCTGGTGGCGCAGATCGGCGAGCAGGTCGACTTCCTGCGCTTCCTTCCGCGCGACCGCCGCGCATCCAGGGCCTCCTGGTGGATAGCGATGATGAGCGCTGGCCCCGGATGGATCGTGCTTGGCGCCCTGAAACTCCTGGCGGGCTCGTTCCTCACCTTCTTCGCGCTCAGCCATGGGGTGCCGCCCGAAGAGGCCGCCGAGCCGGCGCATATGTATCTCGAAGCGTTCCGCTACGTGCTGTCGCAGCCTGATCTCGCACTGGCGCTGACCGGCACGTTCGTGATCCTGTCCCAGGTGAAGATCAACGTCACCAACGCCTATGCCGGCTCCATCGCCTGGTCGAACTTCTTCTCGCGCCTGACCCACAGCCATCCCGGCCGCGTCGTCTGGCTGGTCTTCAACGTCATCGTGGCGCTGCTATTGATGGAGATCGGCGTCTACAAGGCATTAGAGCAAACCTTGGCGCTCTATTCCAACGTCGCGATTGCCTGGGTCGGGGCGCTGGTTGCCGATCTCGTCGTCAATAAGCCGCTTGGACTGCGGCCGCAGCAGATCGAATTCAAGCGCGCGCATCTCTACGACATCAATCCGGTCGGCGTAGGCGCGATGACGATCGCGACCATCGTCTCGATCAGCGCCTTTTACGGCCTGTTCGGACCTACCGCGAAGGCCCTTTCAGCCTTCATCGCGCTCGCGGTTGCCTTCATCGTCGCCCCGTTGATTGCCTGGGCCACGGACGGCAAATACTACATCGCGCGCAAGCCGAAGCGGAGCTGGCAGAACCTCGAGGCGATCCAGTGCTGCATCTGCGAGCACTCGTTCGAACCGGAGGACATGGCCTCCTGCCCCGCTTACGCCGGACCGATCTGCTCCTTGTGCTGTTCACTGGATGCCCGATGCCACGATCTCTGCAAGCCGCATGCGCGCATCCAGGCGCAGATATCGGAGACGCTGGGCAAGCTGATGCCGCAGCCGATCTACGCGCGCATCAACTCGCAACTCGGCCACTATGTCGGCGTTTTTGTGGTCTCTGCCGGTCTCGTCGCTCTGGTGCTGGGCCTGATCTATCTGCAGACCTCGGCAAGCGTGCATGGCGAGAACACGCTGGTCTCCGACGTGCTCTGGAAGGTGTTCTTCTCGCTCAGCATCATCATCGGCGTGGTGGCGTGGCTGTTCGTGCTGGCACAGCAGAGCCGTCGCGCCGCCGAGGAGGAGACCCGAAGGCAGACCACCCTGCTGATTCAGGAGATCGATGCGCACAAGCGCACCGACGCCGAGCTGCAGCGCGCCAAGGAGGTCGCCGAATCCGCCAACCTCGCCAAGAGCCGCTATGTGGTGGGCCTGAGCCACGAGCTGCGCTCGCCGCTGAACGCGATCAGCGGCTATGCCCAGCTGCTGGAGCAGGACACGACGCTCAGCACCAAGCCGCGTGATCAGGTCCGCGTCGTCCGCCGCAGCGCCGATCACCTCTCCGGCCTGATCGACGGCATTCTCGACATCTCCAAGATCGAGGCGGGGCGGCTGTATCTGTCGCGCGACGAAGTGCGCCTCAGCGAGTTCCTGGATCAGCTGGTCGGCATGTTCCGCCTGCAGGCCGCCGCCAAGGGCATCGATTTCGTGTTCAAGCGGCCGGCGTATCTGCCGCTCGTGGTCTACGCCGATGAGAAGCGGCTGCGCCAGGTGCTGATCAATCTGCTCTCGAACGCCATCAAGTTCACCCAAACCGGCAGCGTGCAGTTCGTCGTGCATTATCGCAGCCCCGTTGCGGAGTTCGAGGTGATCGACACCGGCCCCGGCATCCAGGGCGACGATCTTGAACGCATCTTCGCGCCGTTCGAGCGCGGTGCGCTCGGTGTTTCGCAGCCGCAGACCGGAACCGGCCTCGGCCTGACCATCAGCCGACTGCTCGCCGGAGTGATGGGCGGCGACATCAAGGTCATGAGCACTGTCGGCACGGGCTCCACGTTCAAGGTCAAGATCCTGCTGTCGGAGGTCACCAATCCGCAGCGCATCGCGCCGGTGGAGGCGCCGATCTCCGGTTATCACGGCGCGCGCAAGACCATCCTCATCACCGACGACGATCCCGTGCATCGCGATCTGCTGCGCGAGGTGCTGACGCCGCTCGGCTTCATCCTGCTCAGCGCGCCCGACGGCCCCGGCTGCCTCGCGCTGGCGCAGCACTGCCGACCCGATCTGTTTCTGCTCGACATCTCGATGCCCGCCATGGACGGCTGGGCTGTCGCCGAAGCCTTGCGGGCGAACGGCCATCACCAGGCCCGCATCCTGATGGTGTCGGCCAGTGCGATCGAGGCCCATGGCGCGCCGCTGGCGCAGCCCTTCCACGACGGCTATTTGATGAAGCCGATCGACATCCCGCGGCTGCTGGAGACGATCCGCCAGCTCCTCAAGATCGAATGGCAATATGGCTCGGACGAGATACCGGTGTCGTTCTGGCACCCCGAGAGCGGATCAAGGCCCCCGGCGCGACATATCGAGGCGCTGATCGGCCTCGGCCAGATCGGTTACGTCAGGGGCATCCAGCTGAAGCTGGACGAGATCGGCAACGAGCACCCTGAACATGCCGATTTCGTCGCACAGATGCGGTCGCTGGTCGACCGCTTCGATCTCGACCAGTACATGGCCACCTTGAAGACGTTGCATGCGCATGAACATTGAGTCGAAGAAGCGCGACGTCGCGCTCGTTGTCGATGACTCTCCCGAGACGCTGCGGCTGCTCACCGACGCGCTCGACGGCGCCGGCATGACGGTGATGGTGGCTCTCGACGGCGCGGCGGCGATACGCATCATCGACCAGATCACGCCCGATATCGTTCTGCTCGATGCCGTGATGCCCGGCATCGACGGCTTCGAGACCTGTCGCCGGCTCAAGCGCGATGCGGGCCTTGCCAATGTCCCCGTGATCTTCATGACCGGGCTCGCCGATACCGAGCATATCGTGCGCGGGCTCGAGGCCGGCGGCGTCGATTACGTGACGAAGCCGATCGTGATCGAGGAAATGCTGGCGCGCATCCGCGTCCATCTCGGCAATGCCCGCCTGACGCAGAGCGCGCGCGCCGCGCTCGACGTCTCCGGCCGGTTTCTGTTCGCGGTCGATCGCCAGGGCAAGTTGCTGTGGGCAACGCCGCAGGCGCAGAAGCTGCTGTCCGACCATCACGGCGCACAGGCCGACGACTTCGTCCTGCCGCCATCGCTGCTGCAATGGCTGGAGCAGGCCAAGGCCAGGGGCAGCTCGAAATCCCCGGCGGTGTCCTTGCCGGACAATCCGCAGCTTCGGCTCTATTACATGGGTGAAACCGCGCCGAACGAGTTTCTGCTGCGGCTCTCCAGGGAGTCGGGCAGCGCCCTTCCCCCTGAATTCACCAGCGAATTGGGCCTCACCACCCGCGAAGGCGAGGTGCTGGCCTGGCTCAGCAAGGGCAAGACCAACCGCGACATCGCGCAGATCCTGGGCCTCAGCCCGCGCACGGTCGACAAGCATCTTGAGCAGATCTACGCCAAGCTCGGCGTGGAGAACCGGACGGCCGCGGCGGCGATTGCGGCGAATGCGACGCGGAGGAATTCGTAGCGGCGATGGATGTGGTGAGCTGGTACGCGCTCGCCCATCCAACGGTGTCGTCCCGGACAAGCAAGGCGCAGATCCGGAACCCATAACCACACGAAGCCATCTGGCGAGATTTGGAGTGACCCGCTCGCTCCACAACCACTTCCTGGAGTATGGGTCCCGGGCTCGCTTCGCGTCCCGGGACGACAGTGGAGTGCGGGGCGATGATCCTCGTCCCTTACGCAAATCGCGGCCTCAACCGTAGACGAACGCCTTGTCATCCAGATCCGTCTTCGGGATCTCGTCCTTTTCGGTCCAGTAATCCTGGCTGTGCTGCCATTCCGGCTTATCGCCGCGCTTGGGGAGCAGGTCCATGTTGCGCATCATGTAGCCGGGGTTGAAGTTTTCCGGATCGATCCAGGGCAGGATCGGCATGTTGTGGTCTTCGGCGCGCAGGCGTACCTCGACCTTCTTCTTGCCGTTCGCCTTCATATGGCCGAGCAGCCGGCAGACGAAATCTGCGACCAGATCGACGCGCAGCGTCCAGCTGGCGCGGAAATAGCCGAACACCCAGACCATGTTCGGAACGCCTGTGAACATCATGCCGCGATAGGTGACGGTGTCGCCGAAGGCCAGCGGCTTGCCATCGATCTCGAAGGCGATATCGCCCAGCGCGGCGAGATTGAAGCCGGTCGCGGTGACGATGACATCGGCTTCCAGCAGCTTTCCGGATTTGAGCTGAATGCCGTTTTCGACGAAGCCCTCGATCTCGTCGGTGACCACGGAGGCCTTGCCGCTGGCGATGCCCTTGAACAGATCGGCATCCGGCACGAAGGCAATGCGCTGCCGCCACGGCCGGTAGGTCGGCGTGAAATGCGTCTCGACGTCGTAGTCCGGACCGAGCACCGCGCTGATCTGGCCGATCAGTTCCTTCTTCACCTGCTCGGGCTTGGACAGGCAGAGCTTGGTGAACGCATCCTGCTCGAACAATATCTTGCGCCGGACGATCTCATGGATCCAGGCCTCGTCGACCTGAAGCCGGCGCAACTCCTCGGCGATCTCGATGGCGTTGCGGCCAAGCCTGAAATAGGTCGGCGACCGCTGCAGCATGGTAACATGCGCGCACTTGTCCGCGATGTTCGGCACCAGGGTTGCCGCGGTGGCGCCCGAGCCGATCACGACGACCTTCTTGTTCGTGAGGTCGAGATCGTCAGGCCAGGTCTGCGGGTGGACAATGCGGCCCTTGAAGCGATCGGTGCCCTTCCATTCCGGCGTGTAGCCTTCCGAATGGCGGTAATAGCCCTGGCACATCCAGAGGAAGTTCGCGGTGAAGGTCCTGGCCTCGCCCGTGTCGGTCGTCACGGCCTCGATGGTCCACAGATTCTGCTCGCTCGACCAGCTGGCGGAATTGATCTTGTGCTTGTACCGGATGTGGCGCGCGATATCGTTCTCGTCGATCACTTCCTTCATATAGGCAAGGATTTCTTCGGCGGTCGCGATCGGCGGCCCCACCCAGGGCTTGAAGCTGTAGCCGAACGTATGGAGATCACTGTCCGAGCGGATGCCGGGATAGCGATGCGTGCTCCAGGTGCCGCCGAACGTCGCCTGCGTTTCCAGGATCACGTAGCTCGTCCCCGGAAGCTGCTTGTCGATGTGATAGGCGCTGCCGATGCCGGAGATGCCGGCGCCGACGATCAGCACGTCGAAATGCTCAGAAGCCTGTTTGGCCGTGGCGTGACTGCGAACAGCGACATTCATTGTTGCTTCTATGCCTTGCTTGTTTTTGTGGCCGCCCTTGACGGGCGACGCGTTTCCTCCGCAGCCGGCATGATCACCCGCCGCGCTTCCGCTTCAAAATGACATAGATCAAGTCGCGGTCAAATCACAGTGCCGCACCCCAGCTCCGCGCAGTCTGCACGATCCAGTCGCGGTAGAGCGTGAGCGGCGTGACGCCGGTCAATCCGCCGCAGCCATCGCCGGCGTTCGGTCCCGTTGCCCAGCTGATGACTCCGACAAGCACGGCGCCGTTCGGCTTGTCCTCGAAGACAGGACCACCGGAATCGCCGGTACAAGCTCCAATTCCGTCGCGAACACCGTTGGTTACGGGATCGACCAGGCGGATCTGAAGCGTGCCGGGCTGGCCCGTGACGACGAGGCCTGCGACGCGCGTGGCTCCGCCGCTCCTGCCATCACCGCGCACGGTGACCCCAGTACCGGCAATGACGAAGCGGCTACCGACCCGGATCGGACTACTCGGCGTGCCGACCGGCACTGCCGATTTTCCCTTGAGTGGAATTTCCAGTTGCAACAGCGCCACGTCTGCACCGGCGCGATGCACCTGCGCTCTGTAGCCCGGATGGATGGCGATGGTGCGAACGTTCAGCAATTGAGGTTCGCCACCGCTGCGATCGACGATCTTGTAGTCCGCGCCCGGCGGCACGCAGTGAGCGCCGGTCAATACGATCTTCGGCGCGATCAGAGTGCCGGTGCAGGAATTGCCGCGCGAACCGACGATGGTGACAACGGCGCGCGCCACGCCATCGGCCTGCGGCGTACCGCCGCCGACGATGGCATGCGCGGGTGTGGCGAGCAGCAGCGCAGTCGTGATGAGAGTGGCAAGCTTCTTCATGGGAACACGCTTCGGAGTGGCGGCGACAGACTGCTTCGGACTGGCTCTTGCCGATACCCCATGCTAGCGCTCTTGGAAAGGAATTGACGAGGGCGGGATAGTGGCGATCGAGGCTGTGATCTTTGATTTTGGCGGCGTGCTGACGAGCTCACCGTTCGAGGCGTTCGCGCGGTTCGAGACTGAGCGTGGGCTGCCCGTCGACATCATCCGTCGGACCAACGCCGCCAACCATCTGGAAAACGCCTGGGCCAGGTTCGAACGGGCCGAGATCGATATCGATGCCTTCGACGAATTGTTCGCCACGGAATCACTCGCACTCGGCGCGGAGGTGCGCGGCCGCGACGTGCTGCCGCTGCTGCAGGGCCATCTGCGTCCCGAGATGGTCGAGGCGCTGAAGCGCATCAAGGCGCAATTCAAGACCGGCTGCATCACCAACAACCTGCCTGCCAATGCCATCGGCAGCATGACGGGGCGTTCCCTCTATATCGCTGAAGTCATGGTGCTGTTCGACCACGTGATCGAATCCGCCAAGATCGGCCTGCGCAAGCCTGATCCGCGCATCTACCGGCTGATGGTCGAGACGCTGAAGGTCGATCCGAACAATTGCGTCTATCTCGACGATCTCGGCGTCAATCTGAAACCCGCGCGCGAGATGGGAATGACCACGATCAAGGTTGCCAGCGGCGCCCAGGCGATTGCGGAGCTCGAGGCGGCGACGGGGTTGAAGCTAGGGTAGTCTTTGATCCCCGTCATTGCGAGCGCAGCTGTGCGATATCGCCGGACTAAACCTGCTCCGCCGCCGCAGCAGCCATCCGCTCCGGAAACGCCGCTGCCAGCTCGTCGCGATCCGGCTTCAGCACGCCGCGCTCGGTGATGAGGCCGGTCACCAGCCGTGCCGGCGTGACGTCGAACGCGTAGTTCGCGACCGGCGAGCCCTCGGGCACGATGCGCACCGTCTCCAGTCGTCCATCCGCGGTGCGGCCGGTCATGTCGGTGACCTCAACGCCGCTGCGCTGCTCGATCGGAATGTCGCGGATGCCGTCATGGACGGCAAAATCGATCGTCGGCGACGGCAGCGCGACATAGAACGGCACGCCGTTGTCGTGCGCGGCCAGCGCCTTCAGATAGGTGCCGATCTTGTTGCAGACGTCGCCGTTGGCGGCGACGCGGTCGGTGCCGACGATGGCGAGATCGACCATGCCGTGCTGCATCAGATGGCCGCCGGTGTTGTCGGGGATCACCGTGTGCGGCACGCCGTGATGACCGAGTTCCCAGGCGGTGAGCGAGGCGCCCTGGTTGCGCGGGCGCGTCTCGTCGACCCAGACATGGATCTTGATGCCGCGCTCGTGCGCCAGATAGATCGGCGCCGTTGCGGTGCCCCAATCGACGGTGGCGAGCCATCCGGCGTTGCAATGGGTCAGCACGTTGACGGTCTCGCCCGGCTTCTTCGATGCGATCGCCTCGATCAGCTTCAGGCCGTTGCCGGCGATGCCGCGGTTGATCTCGACGTCCTGCTCGACGATCTCGTCGGCCCGCGCATACGCCGCCTCGGCCCGCTCCAGCGGATCGATCGGCGTGAGCGCCAAGCGCATCTCGTCCAGCGCCCATTTCAGATTGATCGCGGTCGGCCGCGCCACCACGAGCGTCTCGTAAGCCCGTTTCAGGCCGGCGTCGGAGGCGTCCTCGCGCATGGCGAGGGCCATGCCGTAGGCAGCAGTGGCACCGATCAGCGGGGCGCCACGCACCAGCATGTCGCGGATTGCGATGGCTGCGTCTTCGCATGAAGTCAGTTTCGTGACGACGAACTCATGCGGCAGCCGGCGCTGGTCGATCGCACCGATTGTCCAGCCGTCAGGCTCGCGCCAGATGCTGCGGAAATGCTTGCCGTCGACCTTCATGGCATTCTGCCTTTCAGTTCACGCGCAGGATACGCCCGGCCACCGCATCGAGCTTCTTCAGAAGCGCGGGATCGCGCGCCTCGGGCGCCGTGATCAGCGCAGTGTCGAGCGCGCGGTCGGAGCCGATCGGGCACAGTTCATGCTCGCGCGGAAAATCCTTCGCCAACCGCGCCACCAGCGCCTTGGCTTTGTCGGCATTCGACGTCAACACGCGGATGATGTCCTGCACGGTGACGGCATCGTGATCGGGATGCCAGCAGTCGAAATCCGTCACCATCGCCACCGTGGCGTAACAGAGCTCCGCCTCGCGGGCGAGCTTGGCCTCGGGCATGTTGGTCATGCCGATCACGGAATAGCCCAGCGTCTTGTAGGTCATGCTCTCCGCGTAGGTGGAGAATTGCGGCCCCTCCATGCAGACATAAGTGCCGCCACGCGCGATCGCGATGTTTTCGGCTTCGGCGGCCGCGGCCAGATGAATGCGCAAACGTGGGGAGACCGGATGCGCCATCGACACGTGCGCGACGCAACCCCGGCCGAAGAACGAGCTCTCACGCTTGTGGGTTCGGTCGACGAATTGATCGACGAGAACGAAGGTGCCCGGCGGCAATTCCTCCCTGAAGGAACCGCAAGCCGACAGCGAGATCAGGTCGGTGACGCCGGCCCTCTTCAGCACGTCGATATTGGCGCGATAGTTGATGTCCGAGGGCGAGAGACGGTGGCCCTTGTCGTGCCGCGGCAGGAACACGATCGGCAGGCCGGCAATCGTGCCGCGCCTCAAGGGAGCCGACGGCTCCCCCCACGGGCTGCTGATCATCTCCTCGCGCGCATCCTCGAGACCGGGCAGGTCATAGATGCCCGAGCCGCCGATGATGCCCAATACCGCCTGCGTCATACCTGCTCCACCTGTTCGCCACGTGCGACATGGTTAAGCTATGCCAGTTTTGCGGCGGCTTTGGAACGGGGGTGGTGGGGCGATGCCGGTGGTGTGAGCGGCGCAGGGACGATACCTGAGCGTTATGCCGCGTTCGCCAGCTGCAGCTGCGTCGCCACCATCCGCTCAAGCGTCTCGACGGACTGGAAATTCTCCGGCGTGATCTCGGCCTGCGGGATGGTGAAGTCGAACTCGGCTTCGACGCCAAGCATCAGATTGACCATATCCATCGAGGTCAGGCCGACATCGACGAGCTTGGCGGACGGCGTAACATCGGCGGTGAGCGAATTCTGTTCGAGGATGCCCTTCACCAGCTTGATGATGCGATTGCGCAATTCGGTATCAAAGGCTTGCATCGGCAAATTCCCGTCTGTCTGTCAAAGGTCGGACCGGCTTGCCGCCTACGATGGGCACGGCCTGCCGGTCCCGCAATGGGCGACACCAATACTTCACGTTTCTTAGTAAACGATGACTCAGATTGTCCGGAATTCGACCCTCTTCCAGATTCCTAACGCGATGCCGGAAAAACGGCGGATGCAAACAACCGGGCCTTAACTGTTCGTTCGGAATTTGGCTTTGTTTACCCTCTATTTCATCGACGAATTTGAATTAAATCCGTAGCCTCATCTCACAATCAAGATGGCCGGAGGATCGCTTACGTGCATCGCGAATGATGCCGGCGATCTCGAACGGCAAACCGGAGGCGGACGAGTATGAACGTGCGTGAAGCAGTCCTCACTGTCGACGAAACAGATACGAGCGTCCTCGAGCAGGGTCCCTCCCTGGTCGAGCGCGCAGCCCGGACCGCCGCAGCGGCTGCGGCCGACGCAGACGGCGTCGATCGCGACGCCCGCTTCCCCCACAAGGCGTTCGAGGTCGCACGCGAGCAGAAGCTGCTCGGCGTCATGATCCCGGTCGAGTTCGGCGGCTTCGGTGCCTCCATCTACGACGTTACCGACATCTGCTACACGCTCGGACGCGCCTGCGCCTCGACGGCGATGATCTACGCCATGCACCAGACCAAGGTCGCCTGCGTCGTCAGGCACGGTCACGGCATCCCCTGGATGGAAACCATGATGCGCCGGGTCGCCCGTGACCAGTGGCTGCTCGCCTCCTCCACCACCGAAGGCCAGAACGGCGGCAACATCCGCGCCAGCGCCGCCGCCGTCGACCACGCCGGTGACACCGTTTCGCTGGTGCGCGACGCCACCGTGATCTCCTACGGCGCGGAAGCCGACGGCCTCGTCACCATCGCCCGCCGCGCCACAGAGGCCGCTGCCTCTGACCAGGTGCTGCTGGCGCTCGCCAAGGACGACTATTCGCTGAAGCGGACGCTGGGCTGGGAAACGCTCGGCATGCGCGGCACCTGCTCCACCGGCTTCGAACTGAAGGTGGATTGCCCCGCCGATCGCGTCTTCCCGGAATCCTATGACAAGATCCACGCCCAGACCATGACGCCGTTCGCGCATCTGTGCTGGTCGTCGGCATGGACCGGCATCGCCGCCGCAGCCGTGACCCGCGCGCAGGCCTTCATCCGCAAGGCGGCCCGCAGCTCCGGTGGCCAGATGCCGCCGGCTGCCGCGCATTTCACCGCCGCCAAGATGTCGCTGGCGAAGCTTCGCGCGCTGCTATCGGCCAATATCGATGCCTTCGCCCACGCCGAGCATGACGAACGGGCGCTGAGCTCGCTCGACTTCCAATCCTCGATCACGCTTCTGAAGGTGCAGGCCTCCGAGCTCGCGGTCGAGACCGTGATGCACGCGATGCGCACGGCCGGCCTCTCCGGCTACCGCAACGACGGCGAATTCACCATGGGCCGGCACCTCCGCGACGTGCTGTCATCCCCGATCATGATCAACAACGACCGCATTCTGGCCAATGCCGCGACATCGACACTGATGAGCGGCGTGCCGACAAGCCTTCGCGACTGAATCAATAACAACAAATTCGAGATAACAGGATATCGCGCCATGAGCATTGCCATTCTCTCCGACTCGCCCGCGACCGCGCCGCAGATGATCGATCCGCTCGACCATCTCGCCGACAAGCTGTTCCACCGCATGGGCGCCGACGGCGTCTACGCCCGCACCGCGCTCTACGAAGGCATCGTCGAGAAGCTCGCCGCGCTGATCACGGGCCATCGCGAGAGCGGCACCGAAGTGATGCGCTTCCCGCCGGTAATGAGCCGGGCCCAGCTGGAAAAATCCGGCTATCTCAAGAGCTTCCCGAACCTGCTCGGCTGCGTCTGCGGCCTGCACGGCACCGAACGCGAGATCAACGCCGCGGTGAGCCGCTTCGATGCCGGCGGCGACTGGACCACCTCGCTGTCGCCCGCCGACCTCGTGCTGTCGCCCGCTGCTTGCTATCCGGTCTATCCGATCGCGGCGAGCCGCGGACCTCTGCCGAAAGGCGGCCTGCGCTTCGATGTCGCCGCTGACTGTTTCCGCCGCGAGCCTTCCAAGCATCTCGACCGTCTGCAATCGTTCCGGATGCGCGAATATGTCTGCATCGGCACCGGCGACGACGTTGCTGATTTCCGCGACCGCTGGATGGTGCGCGCGCAGAACATCGCGACCGATCTCGGCCTCACCTTCCGTGTCGACTATGCCAGCGATCCCTTCTTCGGTCGCGTCGGCCAGATGAAGGCGGTGAGCCAGAAGCAGCAGCAGCTCAAGTTCGAATTGCTCATTCCGCTGCGCTCGGAAGAGCAGCCGACCGCCTGCATGAGCTTCAATTATCACCGCGAGCATTTCGGTACGACGTGGGGAATCCAGGACGCCAATGGCGAGCCGGCCCACACCGGCTGCGTCGCCTTCGGCATGGACCGGCTGGCGGTCGCCATGTTCCAAACGCACGGCACCGACCTTTCCGCCTGGCCCGCCACGGTGCGCGACATCCTGGGCCTGCAGCCGCAGGTCACAGACGCCCATGTCGAAGGTTGGCGCTGACAGCTTGATCCGGATCCGAAGGCCGCGGCGGCAAAACGTGCGACGCGGCCTTTCGAAAAGACCATGCTGAAACAATAGATCGAACGAGGCCTGCCATTTCCACGGGTAAGACGAGCGTGATTCACACCAAGGTGCGATGCCGCGAGATCACCGAAGCCGACGCCGAAGCGGTCGCGGACCTGCTGACGCGCGGCTTCGTCGGTCGCTCACGGAACTACTGGATTCAAGGTCTGCGCCGGCAGGCCTTCCGGCCCGTACCGGAGGGCTATCCCCGCTTCGGCTACATGCTCGACAGTGACGGCACGCCAGTCGGCGTTCTGCTGCTGATCTACACGGCGCGGAAGAACGGCGAAGAGACCACTATCCAGTGCAATCTGTCGAGTTGGTATGTCGATCCGGCCTACCGCAACTATGCCCCGCTGCTGACCAAGATCGCGCAGCGGCACAAGGAAGTGACTTATTTCAATATCAGCCCGGCAACGTGGACCTGGCCGATCATTGAAGCGCAGGGCTTTCGCACCTATTGCGGCGGTATATTCTTCTCGGTGCCTGCCCTGGCGCGCCCCCCGCGCTGGAGCGAGGTTGAGGTCATCTCGCCTCACGCCAAGACGATCGAGGGGCTGTCCGAAGCCGAAACCGAGTTGCTGACGCGGCACGCGCGCTACAATTGCCTCAGCCTCGTCTGCCGAACGCCGAAGGGAGCATTCCCCTTCATCCTGCAACCGGTGCGCATCCGCCGCGGCTTCCTCGCGCCCCCTGCGATGAAGCTAATCTATTGCCGCAGTGCTGCTGAGTACGCACTCTGTGCAGGCCGCATCGGCCGGCTGCTGCTGCGGCTCGGCAAGATCGCGGTGACGATCGATTCCAACGGGCCGATTCCCGGCCTGGTCGGTATTTACACCGAGCGGCGCGGGCGCAAATATTTCAAAGGCCCGCACCGGCCGCAGCTCGGCGATCTCACCGATACGGAACTGGTGTTGTACGGGCCGTAGGCAGACCGCAGCCAGCATTCCAGCGCCGTCATCCTGAGATGCTCGCCGCGCGCAGCACGGTTCGCCTCGAAGGATGAAGGCGAAAGGTTAGTGTCTGTGGTGGCGACCTCGCCATCGGTCGCGACACACATCTCTCCATCGCCGGTCACCCTCCGTAAACTACTGCGCTTAAGGGAATTTTCCGGGCTCTTCGCTACACTCGGTGGTTGAATTAGGCTGCGTTACGTCTATTGCCCGCCGAGACCCGCCGACCCCATGATTTCGCCCCGCGACAACGAGATTGGTGTACGCCGCGAGCAAGGCCCGGAGGCCCTGGTCGCGCTGAGCCAGCTTGCGCTCGACCGCATGGAACAGGGTGTCTGCGTCTACGATGCCGACAACAGGATCGTACTGGTCAACCAACGCTATCTGTCGCTGTTCGACATGTCGGCCGACATCGTGCGGGTGGGCACGAGCTACCGCGAGGTGCTCGCGCATAGCGCGGTGCGCGGTAATTTTCCCCAGGATCAACTCGACACGCTGTATTCGTCGCGGATCGCGCAGATCGCAGACGGAAAGCCGTTCCGCACCGAGCAGCAGCTTGCGAGCGGCCTCGTGATGTCGCTAGAAATGAAGCCGTTACCCGGCGGCGGCTGGATGACGATCTGCGACGATGTCACCCGCCTCGCCCGGCTCGAAGCCGAATTGCGCGTGCAGACCGAGCGCAGCCAGCACGCGCTCGCCAACATGTCGCACGGCCTCATCATGTACGACGCCGACAGCCGCGTCGTCGTTTGCAACGATCGTTTCCTGAACCTCTACGATCTCGATCCCGACGTCGTGAAGCCAGGCGCCCCGCATCGTGCCGTGCTCGATCATTGGGTGGAACGCGGCAATTCGTCGGGCATGCCTGCCGAGGAATTCCACATCGCAAGGTTGGAGGACGTGCGCACCAGAAGGGCGAAAACCCTGCTGGTGATGCGTTATGACGGACGCATGGTGCAGACGGTCTCCCGCTTCCTGCCCGACGGCGGCTGGGTCACCGTGCACGAGGACGTCACGGAGCGGCTGCAATACGAGGAAACGCTGAGGCAGCAGAATTCCATTTTCGACGCCGCACTGGAGAACATGGCGCACGGGCTCGCCTTCTACGACAGCGACATGCGCCTCCGCATCTGCAACACCACCTACCGCAGGATCTATCGACTGTCACCGGCGGAGACCAGGCCCGGCACCCACCTCGCCGAGCTGATCGAGCGTTCGATGGCGAACGGCGCGTTTGCTTCGGAGTACAGCCCGCAGCAGATCCTCGAAGCCGCCCGCGCACGGATCGCGAGCCGCGATTGCTCGCCGATGCGCAGGAACATGGCGCACGGCACCGTGATCTCGGTGCGCTATTGCGCACTGGCCGAGGGCGGGTTCGTCGCGACCTACGAGGATATCACCGAGCGCGAACATGCGATCGGGGAACTGAGCGAGCAGTATCGCCGTTTCGATGCGGCACTGAACAACATGAGCCAGGGTCTGTGCATGCTCGATGCGAGCCTGCACGTCATCGTGTGCAATCGCCGTTACATCGAGATGTACGGCCTGTCGCCCGATATCGTGAAGCCCGGCGTCTCGATGCGCGAGATCATGGAGCACAGCTGCGAGCTCGGCATCCATCAGAACACCACGGCCGCGCGGCTCTATGCCGATTACGTCGAGCGGCTGCGCGAGGGCGAGCATACACTGCACCGGCATCTGAGCGACGGCCGCATCATCAAGCTCAATCACAAGCGGATGGAGCATGGCGGCTGGGTCGTCACCTACGAGGACGTCACCGAGCGCCACAAGGCCCAGGCGCGGGTCGCACACATGGCGCAGCACGATTCGCTGACCGACCTGCCCAACCGCACGCTGTTCCGCGAGAAGATGAGCGAGGGACTGAACCAGGTCGCGATCGCCGGCGGTGCGATGGCCGTGCTCTGCTTCGACCTCGACAATTTCAAAACCGTCAACGACCGCCTCGGCCACGCCGCCGGCGACCGGCTGCTCCGCTGGGTTGCAGCGCGCCTGAAGGAGAATGTCGGCGAGCACGACACCGTCGCGCGCCTCGGCGGCGACGAATTCGCCGTGCTGCAGCGTGGACCGCAGCCGCAATCCGCAGAGCAATTGGCCAGAAGGGTGATCGAGGTCATCGGTCATCCGCCACCGCTGGAAAACCAGTCGATCCATGTCGGCGTCTCCGTCGGCATCGCGATCGCGCCCGACCACGGGCTCGATGCCGACGAACTGATGAAATGCGCCGACCTCGCGCTGTACCAGGCCAAGGCCAAGGGGCGCGGCGCCTATCAGCTGTTCGAGCCCGTAATGGAGGAAGAGGCGCGCAGCCGGCACGCGCTGGAGCACGATCTGCGCGGCGCACTGGAAGCAGGCCAATTCCACCTGGTGTTCCAGCCGCAGGTGCGGCTCGATTCGTCCGAGCTGACCGGGTTCGAGGCGCTGCTGCGCTGGAAGCATCCCTCGCGCGGCTTCGTTTCGCCGGCCGAGTTCATTCCGATCGCGGAAGAGGACGGGCTGATCGTTCCGATCGGCGAATGGGTGCTGCGCACCGCCTGCGCCACCGCCGTGTCATGGCCCGACGTCACCGTCGCGGTGAACCTGTCGCCGGTGCAATTCCGCTCACGCGGTCTGGTGGCGATGGTGACGAACGCGTTGGCCGAGGCCGGCCTGCCGCCGCAACGGCTCGAGCTCGAGGTCACCGAGACGGCGCTGCTCGACGACAGCGAGGCGACGATCGAGATCCTGCACCAGCTACGCGTCCTCGGGGTGCGCATCAGCCTCGACGATTTCGGCGTCGGCTATTCTTCGCTGAGCTACCTGCGCAAGTTTCCGTTCGACCGCATCAAGATCGATCGCTCCTTCGTCGGCACGCTCGGCGAAAGCCCGGAGAGCGTTGCCATCGTCCGCACCATCGCAAGCCTCGGCGCCGTGCTTGGCGTCGAGACGACGGCCGAGGGTGTCGAGACCGAGGAGCAATTGGACTTCGTCCGCGAGTGCGGCTGCACCGCCGTCCAGGGCTATTATTTCGGCAGGCCATGCCTCGCATCGGAAGTTGGACGCACCATCGAGACGCTGAGCACGGTCCGGCGCGTGGCGTAGCGGCCTTCTGCTCCCCTCAAATTCCGCCTCTCGGCACACGGCCAAACGACGAATTGTCGCACGTGCCGCCTCTCCCGGGATTGCCGCACCGCCCGGCGCCTGCGGCCCGCGCAATGCGCTTTTCTTCTCGCTCGATTTCAGGAACAATCGCGTCGCAAGAACGAGAAAAGGCGGCCCGCAAAGAGGTCCGCCGCGAGGGAGGAGTTTCGATGCCGCGATTCGGGCTGAAGACGATCGCATTTGCCACGATGCACGCCGTCATGGGCGCATTGTTCTCCACGGCCGCCAGCGCGCAGGACTATCCCAGCAAGCCGATCACGCTGATCGTGCCGTGGCCGGCCGGCGGATCGACCGATATCTCGATGCGCGCCATCGCCGATAGCGCTTCAAAGGTGCTGGGGCAGCCGATCGTGATCGACAACAAGGCCGGCGGCGGCGGCACGGTGGGACCTGCCACCATGGCGGCTGCCGCGAAGCCGGACGGCTATACCATCTCGCAGATACCTATCACCGTGTTTCGCCTGCCCCTGATGCAGGAGGTGTCGTGGGATCCGGCCAAGGATTTCACCTACATCATCCATCTCACCGGCTACACCTTCGGTGTGACCACCAGCGCGGAATCCCAGTTCAAGACCTGGAAGGACGTGGTGGAGTTCGCGAAGGCGAACCCGGGCAAGGTGACCTATGCCACACCGGGCGCCGGCACCTCGCTCCATATCGGCATGGAGCAGATCGCCGGGATGTCCGGCATCAAACTGACACAAGTTCCTTTCAAGGGCGGCGCGGAAACCAACGCCGCGGTGCTGGGTCAGCACACGATGCTTCAGGCGGATTCCACGGGATGGCGGCCGCTGGTCGATGCCGGCAAGCTGCGGCTGCTGATGGTGTGGACCGGCGCACGCTCGCCGAACTACCCTGATGTGCCGACGCTAAAGGAGCTCGGCTACCCCATGGTCTATGATTCCCCGTTCGGCATCGCCGGCCCGAAGGGCCTGGATCCGAAGATCGTCGCCAAGCTGCACGACGCCTTCAAGAAGGCGGTCGAGGATCCCGCGGTCGTGGCAACGCTCGCCAAATACGACATGGTGCCGAACTACAAGAACACCGAAGACTACAAGAAGTTCGTCGTCGAGGTCACGGAGTCGGAGCGCAAGGTGATCGAAACGCTCGGGTTGGCGAAGAAGTAGATCAGGCCGCCTGCGTGTCCCGGACGCGGTGCAGCGCCTCTTCAGCGTTGCACCGCAGAGCGGGGGCACGAGAGAGATCGCGATGAACAATCAAACCAACGTCAAACTCCGCCTCAGCAACTCCGAACTCTGGGGCGGGCTGATCGGGCTCGCGCTCGGCGGCTTCGTGATCTGGTCCGGCATGAAGCTCAAGCTCGGGACCATCAACGATCCCGGCTCCGGCTACGTGCTGTTCTACACGGGCATCCTGATGTGCGTGTTCGCAGGCGCCATCATCGTCTCGGCACTCACCGACGGCGCGCCGACGCTGGCCTCGCGCTGGGAGAACGTGCGCTGGAGCAAGCCGCTCCTGCTGATCGCCTGTCTGGTGGCATTCTCCGTCGCACTGGAGCCGCTTGGTTTCCTGCTGTCCTCGATCCCGTTGATGCTGCTGTTGTTGCGGCTGATCGATCCCGTGCGCTGGACAATGGCGATTCCGATCGCAGTGCTGGCGCCGACGGGCATGTGGTGGGTGCTCAAGCGGCTGCTGTTGATCCAGCTGCCCTCGGGCCTGTTCGGGATCGGCTGACCTTATGGATACGCTTGTCAATGTCGCCCATGGGTTCGGCGTCGCGCTGCTGCCGATCAATTTGCTTTATTGCTTCATCGGCGTCTTCATCGGCACGCTGGTCGGCGTGCTGCCGGGCATCGGGCCGATCTCGGCGATGTCGCTGCTGCTGCCGGTCACGCTGTCGGGCACGCCGGAATCCGGCATCATCATGATGGCCGGCATCTATTACGGCTCGATGTATGGGGGTTCGACCACCTCGATTCTGGTCAACATTCCCGGCGAGGCAGCTTCCGTCGTCACCTGCATCGATGGTCACCAGATGGCGAAGCAGGGCCGCGCGGGTCCCGCCCTCGGTATCTCCGCCTTCGGCTCCTTCATTGCCGGCACGTTCGCGCTGATCGCCCTGATGCTGGTGGCGCCGAGGCTTGCCAGCGTCGCCATCGCGTTCGGCCCGGCAGAGTATTTCAGCCTGATGGTGCTCGGCCTCGTGGTCCTCACCTTCCTGACGCAGGGCTCGATGCCAAAGGCGCTGCTGATGGCGTGCATCGGTGTCGTGCTCGGGCTGATCGGGCTCGACAGCATTACGGCGCAGCCGCGTCTGACCTTCGGCCGCATGGAGCTGATCGACGGCATCGGGCTCGTGCCCGTGGTGATGGGCCTGTTCGGTGTTGCCGAGGTGCTGCTCAACACCGAGCAGGCGATCAAGCGCGACATCATCAACACCAGGATCACCCATCTGCTGCCCACCAAGGAGGACTGGAAGGCGAGCGCAGGTCCGGTCGGCCGCGGCACCATCCTCGGCTTCTTCCTCGGCATCCTGCCGGGCGGCGGCGCGGTGGTGGCGTCGTTTGCCTCCTACGCGCTGGAGAAACGGCTGTCGAAGACGCCCGAACGTTTCGGCCATGGTGCGATCGAAGGCGTCGCCGGGCCGGAATCGGCGAACAACGCCGCGGCGGGCGGCGCCTTCATTCCGCTCATGACGCTGGGCATCCCGCCGAACGTAGTGATGGCGCTGCTGCTCGGCGCCTTCGTCATTCACGGTCTGCAGCCGGGACCGCTGCTGATCACGCAGAACCCCGGCCTATTCTGGGGCATCGTCGCCAGCATGTATATCGGCAACGTCATGCTGCTGGTCCTGAACCTGCCGATGATCGGCATGTGGGTGCAGCTGCTCAAACTGCCCTACAACATCCTGTTCCCCCTGATCATCCTGTTTACGATCCTGGGCGTCTACTGCTCCAGCAACAACGTGTTCGACGTCTATGTGATGATCGCGTTCGGCATCATCGGATATTTCATGCGCAAGCTCGGATACGAGCCGGCGCCGCTGGTGCTGGCCTTCGTGCTGGGGCCGATGATGGAGAACAATCTGCGCAAATCGCTGATCCTGTCGCAGGGCGACCTTTGGACCTTCGTGCAGCGGCCAATCTCGGCAGTATGCCTCACCTTCGCACTGGTGCTGCTGATCGCGCCGCTGCTGCCGTCACTGCGCAAGAAACGCGAGCTGGTGGCGCTGGACGAGGGGGCGTGAAGGTTCGTAGGTTGGATTGGCCGAAGGCGTAATCCACCGCTTCTCGCTTCGACGCGCATGGTAGGGTGGTGGGTTACGCCTTCGGCTAATCACCTACCAGACCTCAGCTTGCCGCTGGCAACACATTCTCCGGCGGAGTGCCCCACGGACGCTCGCCTGAGGCCAGCCCGATCAGGCGGCCCTGGATGTAGTCGCAGCCCCAATCGCGCAGCATGTTTGCGGCCTCTTCGTCCTGCACCCATTCCGCCACCGTCTTGATGTCGAGGCGGCGGGCGAGATCGATCAGGGTCTGCACGAAGGCGCGGTCGTCGGCGGAATGGGTGATGTTCTGCACGAACGCGCCGTCGATCTTCACGATATCGACGCCGAGCTTGCGCAGGTTTCGGAACGAGGTGTAGCCCGCGCCGAAATCGTCGATGGCGATACGGCTGCCGAAATTCTTCAGCCGCGTGACGAAGCCGCGAACATCGTCGATATCCTGGATCGCGACCGTCTCGGTGATTTCGACGATCAGCCGCTCGGCGACGCCGGGATGGGCCAGCATCAGCGACTCGATTCCCGCCCACCAGTCCGGATCCATGGTGGTATCAGGCGAGATATTGAGACTGAGGCTGATGTCGGGCGCAGCGGCGAGCTCGGCGACCACGAGCTCGAGCACGCGGTGATCGACCAGGCGGATCAGGCCGAGCCGTTCGGCGACCGGCACGATGTCCGGAGCGAGCAGCACCTGGCCGTCGCCCTGGTCCATCCGCACCAGGCATTCGTGGAAGGCGCGCTCGCGCGAGACGGCCGATACCACCGGCTCATAGGCAAGCTTGATGCGGCGCTCGTTCAGCGCGGTGACGATCTCGTCGGTGACGCGGATGTTGACGCGGCGCTGGGCATCGCGCGTGGCATCCGGACGCCAGGCCGCGAACGAGCCGACGCGGCGGCGCTTGGCGGCATCCAGCGTCTCATGGGCGCGGTTGACGGCTTCATCGGTGTTGCGGGCATAGCGCGGCACGCTGACCGCGCCGATCGACGCGGTGACCGAGACCGGGCCGGATTTGGTCGGCACCACCTCATCGCGGATGCCGGCAAGGAAACGCTCGGCGGCGACGTTCATGTCGTCGACGGTGCAGTTCTTGAGGATCAGGCCGAACTTGTTGCCGGAAAAGCGGCCGAGCACGTCGCCGCCACGCAGGCGCGAGCGGATGCGCTTGGCGATGTCGAGGATCACCGCATCGGCGACGTCGAAGCCGAAGGCGTCGTTGACGCGGGCGAGATGGTCGATGCCGACCAGCATGAAGGCCGCGGTCGAGCGGTAGCGGATGGTCTCCTCGATCGCCTCGGCCAGCGCGGCAATCAGATGAGAGCGGTTGAGCTCGCCGGTCAGCGGATCGAGCCGGGCCAGCTTGGTCAGCTCCTCGTCGCGGGCGTGGCGCTCATTGTTGATTCGAACCGAGCCGATCGCACGCACCGGGCGACCGTCGGGGCCGGCGAACCAGCGCCCGGTTTCCTCGATCCAGATCACGGGATCGGCGGCGCTCGTGCGAACGCCGTATTCGACCCGGTAGGGCGTGCCGTCGGCACCGTGCACGGCGTGGGTCTGCGTCAGCGCCGCAGTCCGCAGCGATGGCGCGGGCTCGATCAGCTTGGCGAATTCGGCGCCCGTCGCCAGCCGTTCGGCGGGAATGCCGGGAAAGACGCTGGCGACCTGGTCGCCCCAGACGATCGCATCACTGCCGATGTCCCAGGCGAACACGGCCTGGCCGAGGGCGGCCAGGATGTCAGAGGCTTGCGGTAATGCGGGGGTCAAAATCGCCTCGTTTCGG
Source organism: Bradyrhizobium sp. SZCCT0148 (assembly GCF_018129985.1). Lineage (GTDB taxonomy): Bacteria > Pseudomonadota > Alphaproteobacteria > Rhizobiales > Xanthobacteraceae > Bradyrhizobium > Bradyrhizobium japonicum_H. Next base: position 557,479 of record NZ_JAFCKT010000002.1, on the reverse strand, counting down.
GACAGCGGGAGGTCCTGAGCTGACACAGGATAAAGCCAGATTCGTCGCCGACCCTAGGCAAAGTTGATAAACAATTTGGAAACCACGTTTCTGCGGGCCGGGGAACCAGACCGGCCCGTCCGGCATAGGCTTTGCGAGTACTGACACGCACCCGGCACCAGCGTCCCGAAACGCGACAGGCTCGGCCGGATCAACGGTGATCGCGATGTTGAGTACGGACCAATCGGATACGACGGAGAACGGCACAAGCACGGCCATGGTGCCGGTACTGCCGATTTTGCAACGGGTTTACAAAACTCCGTTGCCGCGGCCCGATCCGAGCTTCGTTGCCCAGCTGATCGCCAGTGCCGAACATCTGCCCCAGGCAAACCGGCTGCGCCGCGCCTCTTCCGAGGATGCGCAGACGGCCTATGGCGGCAAGCGCCCGCTGCCAAGCGTCAGCGCGCGCACGCGGCAGGTGGCCTGAGATCGATCAGCGCGGCGGTGTGTCGGGGGACGGAGACGTGCCGTCGCCCGGCTGCAAATGCGGCGAGGGGACTTCTGGCGACGGCGCGCTCTGCACCGGCTTCGGCGCGGGCGGATCCATCAGGACGGATTCGGCGACGGACTGTGCCGAGGACGCGGGCGGCGTCACCGGTGCTGCGAGCGGCGCGGACACCGGCTCGAACTTGGGCTCGGCGACGGCATCGCTCGCCGGAGCTTCCACCTGGCGCTTGGCTTTGCGCGGCGCCGGCACCGTTGTCTCGGCGACATAGGTGACGCGGCGGCGCGTGCGCTGGGCAATGCCGCCGAGGAAATCCGCCATTGCGAGCAGCACCAGCAGGAAATAGGTCGAGTTGCCGAACTTGGGCCACATCACGAATTCGGCGGCGGCTGCGCCGAACAGGATCAGCGACAGCAGATGATCCATCAGGAATTTCGAGCCGGGCCGCGCGCCCTTCACCACTTCGAGCAACAGCAGCACGATACCGAGCGCCAGCATCAGGTCGGCGAGCGTGACCGGCCAGGCCTCGCCTGACACCATCGGCACCTTGAACAGCACATCCGTGAAGGACACGCTCGGCATCAGGAAGGCGATGATGTTGTAGACCGCGAGCGGTATCAGAAGCAGCGGGAAACCGACCATCGGCGAAAGGCCTTCTCGATCAAGATATCCAGACAGGACAATGCGGCGGCGAAGCATTAGCTCCGCCGCCGCCACTGTCATAACTCATGGGCTGGCCGAAATCAGGCAGGCAAAATCATCCTGCCCGGAGAAAGGTCCTTAAAATCAGGACTCTTTCTTCTTCAGGACCTGACGGCCCTTGTACATGCCGGTCTTGAGGTCGAGGTGATGCGGACGACGGAGCTCGCCGGAGTCCTTGTCTTCCACATAGGTCGGCTTCTTGATGGCGTCTGCCGAGCGGCGCATGCCACGGCGCGACGGCGAGGTTTTTCTTCTCGGAACAGCCATTTCTACATCCTCTAGGGATTGGTGTTATCGGGGCATCGTCCGCGAGGGACGGCTCAGCACCCGCAATCCGAGGCGAGCTGAATGCCGATCAAGGCCGCGCTTATAGAGGAAGGCTGGCCGCAAAGCTAGGCTCTTGGGCCGGAAAATGCGCCCGAAAAGGCCCCAAAATCAGCGATTTTCCCGCCAGCAGGTCGCGAGCGAGTTGGCCTGCCCCCTCGCCACATAGGTCGCGGCCAGCCGCCTGACACCCGGGCCGGGGGTTTTGGCGCTACGTGTGACCGGATTCGGCAGGATCGAGGCCAGAAGAGCCGCCTCGCGCGGGGACAGGCTAGCGGCCGATTTGCCAAAGGCATAGGCGCTGCCGGCCTCGACACCGAATTGGCCCCGTGGACCGAACTCGGCGATGTTCAGATAGATCTCCAGGATCCTCGGCTTGGGCAGGACCAAATCGATCCAGAGCGCCAGCGGGAATTCGAGCGCCTTGCGGACGAAGTCCCGACCCTGCCAGAGGAACAGGTTTTTCGCGACTTGCTGGGTGATCGTGGAGGCGCCCCGGAACGGCGTACCATCCTCCTGGGCGTCGTCGATCGCCTCGCGCAGCGCGCCCCAATCGATGCCGTGATGCTTGCAGAAATGGGCGTCCTCGGCTGCGATCACCGAGCGCGGCAGTGCGGGCGACATCGCCGCCAGGTCGATCCATTCCCGCTCCATCGGCGCGCCGCGAAGCGAGCGCCACGCCATCAGCGTCGAAACGGGATGGCCGATGCGGTAGAACGGCGCGATCACATAGGGCGCGAGAATGACGACCGCGAGCGCTACCAGCAGGATTTTGACGATGCGCAAATCGACCTTTCCGGCCCCGAACCAGAAGGGGCCACGGATCCTGCCATTAAGTCTGTGATAATTCGGGCCTTTTCCAGCACTTTTTAGGCCTTCCAAACGATTGACTGGGGCGGGCTCATAAAGGATTGTCCCGCCGAATTTTAGTTCTGGAGCCCTTCTTGATGACCGGCACGTCCCCGTCCGATTTCGCCAAACGTCTGGACAAGACCGCTGATGATACCGAGGCCCTGCTCGGCCGTCTGCTGTCGGACGACATCCTGCACGATGAGATCGCGCGGCCCAAGCGACTGATGGACGCAATGCGCTATTCCAGCCTGAACGGCGGCAAGCGTCTGCGGCCGTTTCTGGTGGTCGAAAGCGCGGCCGTGTTCGGCGTGCCGCGCGAAGCGGCGCTGCTGGTCGGCGCTGCACTGGAATGCATCCACTGCTATTCGCTGATTCATGACGATCTGCCGGCCATGGACAATTCGGACCTGCGGCGCGGCCGCCCCACCCTGCACAAGCACACTGACGACGCCACCGCGATCCTCGCCGGCGACGGCCTGTTGACGCTCGCCTTCGACATCGTCACCCGCGACGAGATCCATCGCGACGCCAATGTGCGGCTGCTGCTGACGCGCGCGCTGGCGCGCTGCGCCGGCATCGGCGGCATGGTCGGCGGCCAGATCCTGGACCTCGCCGGCGAAGGCCGCTTCGGCGGCAACGAACCGATCGATGTCGCCCGCATTCAGCAGATGAAGACCGGTGCGCTGCTGCGTTATGGCTGCATCGCCGGCGCGATCCTCGGCCAGGCCTCGCAGAAAGAATATCAGGCGCTCGACGATTACGGCCGCGCGCTCGGCGAAGCCTTCCAGATCGCCGACGATTTGCTCGACGTCGAAGGCGATGCAGCCGCCCTCGGCAAGCCGGCCGGCGCCGATGCGGCGCTCGGCAAGACCACTTTCGTCACCCAGCTCGGCATCGAAGGCGCCAAGCAGCGCGTGCGCGACCTGCTCGCGCGCGCCGACAGCGCGGTCTCGATCTTCGGCGACCGCGCCGCGGTGCTGCAGGCCGCCGCGCGCTTCGTCGCCGAGCGGAAGAACTGACGTAGCCCATGATCTTCACCTCTCCCCGCCTGCGGGGAGAGGTCGACATTCAGGCGCAGTTTGAATGTCGGGTGAGGGGGTCTCCGTGAGCCTAACTCTCACCGCCCCCGCGGAGGCTCCCCCTCACCCCAACGCTTTCCCCGCAAGCGGGGCGAGGGAGTAGACCGCCACCGCGGAAACAGTGAGAGAGCCTTCGCCATCATGGCCACTGAAAAGGAAGATCCCGCCCTCGCCCGCTTCCGCAAGATGTCGCGGCCGATGCGGCTGATCTATGCGCGGCCACGGACGTTCATCGCGCTTGGTATCGGAATCCTCGTCGGCCTGCTCATGCCGGGCTCACCCCGGCTGACGACGCGACTCGTGCTCAGCTGGGACGCTCTGATCGCAGCCTATCTCGTGCTGGTCTATGTGATGATGCTCTGCAATGACCACCAGCACATCCGCCGCAGCGCCGCGATGCAGGACGACGGCCGCTTCGTGATCCTGCTGGTCACGGCGATCGGCGCTTTTGCGAGCATCGCAGCGATCGTCGCAGAACTCGGCGTCCATCGCGGCGCCGCGGAGCTCTCCATCGCGATCAGCACGATCGCGCTGTCATGGGCCGCCGTGCACACGACCTTCGCACTGCATTACGCCCATGATTATTATCGCAGCGCCAAGCCGGGCGGCCTTCAGTTCCCGAGCGGGGACAAGGAAGACCATGCCGACTATTGGGACTTCGTCTATTTCTCGTTCGTGATCGGCATGACCGCGCAGGTCTCCGATGTCGGCATCACCAGCAAGACCATTCGCCGCACGGCCACGGCACATGGGATCGTCTCGTTCATCTACAACACGGCCTTGCTGGCACTGACGGTCAACATCGCCGCGAGCGCCATCTCGAACTGAGCTTGTCCCGGCATTGCCGGGACGGATCGCATCCTCAGTTGCAGACCTCGGCATTGGCGTCATTGGCGGGACCGCCACCGCCGCGATATTCGAGATGACAACCACGGCTGACCGGGCGGCAGCCGGTGCTGTTGCAGAACATCTGGCCGCCACTCGAGGGACGGCTGGGACGTGCAGAGGCAATGCCGGCCGCAGCGCCATAGCCGCCGGCGGCTCCGTCCTGCCGGCGCTGCCGCGCGGGACGCTCATCGCCGTCGTCGCGCTTCGCCGTTGCAGGCTTGGCCGGCTTTGCGGCGCGCTGCTTCTCGCACTCATTGTCGTCATTGACCGCATAGCCCTCACGGCAAACGATCTTGGTGCATTTGTCGCCGTCTGCCTTGAAGCCGTGCTCGCAAACCAGCGGACAGACCCGCGACGGCTTGGCCTTGACCGCATCCAGCGCGTCCGTGCTCGCCGTCTTCACGTCGAGCTTGGTGCCGGCATAGCGGTTGAACTGCGACAGCGAGCGCTGCGAGGACGTATTCCAGTTGCCGTCGGCCTGCCCGGAATAGCAGCCGACGCGGCCGAGTTCGGTCTGCACCGATCGGCTGAGATCGGCCGGCGCGGTCGCCGGCGTCAGGGAGGCGACGTTGGTGCCGGCAGGGCTCGCCGTGCTGGTCGGCGCAGCGCTCGGTGCTGCGGCGGCGAGATTGACGCGCTGCTGCTCGGCGGCAGCTGCCTGCTGCTGCGCCTGCTCCTTGGCTTTCTGGGCGGCGAGCTGCGCCTGCTCGGCGGCCTTTGCATCGGCGGCCGCCCTGACCTGTGCATCCTTCTGCGCGCCAAGCGCGGCGAGACGATCGCGTTCTGCCTCAGCCTGTTTCGCCTTCTCGGTCGCCGCCGCGTGGGCCTGCTCGGCACCAATTTTCTCGACCTGAAGCTTGGCCAGGCTCGCATAGAAGCCATCGGGATGCTGGGCGAGGAAGGCAGCCCACGCCGCCTTGTTGCCGACCTGGAGCGCGAGCTCGTAATCGCGGCGGATGTCGGCCTGCGGGTTCGGCGCGGGCGCAGCCGGTGCTGCGGCCGTCACCTTGACCGGAACCAGCGGCACGTCCTCACCACCGAGCGAACCGTAGACGAACGGCTCCTGCTTGTTACCGGTCGACTTAAGCACGTCATCGCGCACGAAGCCGAAGGCGCGGCGGACATCGAGACCCGGCGTCGCCAGATGCTTCGACAGCGCGACTGTAAAGGGGCTGTTGGCGCCGTCACCGTCCTGGGCGGTGAATCCAGCCTTGGCCGAATAGGCGATCAGCGTGTTGGGGCTGGTCGGCTCGACCTGCGCGAGGCCCCGGCCGATGCCGCGCGATGCCACCGTGCGTTTCATGGTCTTGCCGAACGGATTGTCGCGGCAGGCATCCAGGATCACCAGACGGAGCTGCTTGGCAGGCTCGACCGCGACCAGAACGCGATCGAGGGACAGTGCTTCGTCATAGACGTCGGTGTCGCGCTCGAGCTTGGCGTCGACAGGGATCAGATAGTTCGAGCCCTCGACCTCGATGCCGTGGCCGGCATAGTAGACCACCGCAATGTCGGCGCTTCGGGTCGCGTCGGCGAACTCGCGCAGCACGCGTCGCGTTTCCTGCGCAGACAAATCGTGCCGGGAATCGACGACATCGAAACCGGCTTCCTTCAATGTCTTCGCCATCACCGCACCGTCATTGACGGGGTTGGCGAGCTGCGGCGCGTGCTGATACGCCGAGTTGGCGAGCACCAGGGCGACCCGCTTTCCGGCGAAAGCGGGCCCGGCACCGAACAGCAACGCGGCGGCAAGGAGAAGCGGGCAAAGTCTGAGCAGATTGCGCATGACACGACTTCCGAAATTCAGGCCGTCTGGGCCCCTTTGGGATCGCTTTAGCAGGAACTGGTGCCGGCACTTGTGATGGAGGTCACGAAGGCTGCACCGGCGACGACCAGAGAGCCCCGTTAGTTTGTCGCACCAGCGCAGCCGCGGTTCGCCGGCCGAGCCGGTTTCCCTCAGACAACACCGATATGCCCCCGATATTGCGGCAGATTGTCCGTAATGTCGTGCCAGGGCGCCTTGGAGGCCACGAAGATGTGGGCGCTCGGCCGGATCGAGGGGGCATCGACCAGGGTTCCAAGGGCGACGTGAACCCATTGTCCGTCCCGCACACGGGAATAAAGCAGCGAGCCGCAACGCCCGCAATGGGCATCATGGGTCGTGTCGTCGCCGAAAATCATCCTCTGGTCGCCACCTCCGACAATGCGGAGCTTGTCCTGCGCGATGCCGGCGAACGGCTTGAACGCGGAGCCGGTGGTGCGACGGCAGTTCGAACAGTGGCAGTTCATCGCATAGGCGAACGCGTCGACCACTTCGAACCTGATGGTGCGGCAGTAGCATTCGCCGATCAGGATACGAGCGTTCGAAGATTCTGATCCGGCCATTCCAACACCCTCGCGCGATTGGCGAGAGACACCCATAGCGCATTTCGACGTGTACGACTAAGTTCCGCCCAAGCCATCATTCAAAAGGATGACCCATGAGCCAGAACCGTTCGAGCGTCGAAGCCGTCGTGCAATCCTATTTCGACGGACTTTACGAGGGCGACGCCGAGAAGCTCGGCGCCATCTTCCATCCCTCCGCTGACTTGCGCTGGGTCGAGAAGGGCGAACTCCAGGTCCTGACCGTGCCCGACTGGCTCGACCGCGTCCGCAAACGCGCCTCCGCCAAGGCCGAGGGCAAGCCGCGCGAGGATTTCGTCGTCACCATCGACCGTTCGGACGACAAGACCGCCTTTATCAAAGTGCGGTGTCAGCTGCCGCCGCGTTTCTTCACCGATTATCTGGTCGCGATGAAACTCGCGGACGGCTGGCAGATCGTGTCGAAGTCGTATCGTTATGATTTGAGGGAGTGACGAGACAAGCCTTCAACAGTCCGACTTGGAAGGCATTCTCTTCGGAACGAGCCCAACTCTCGCCACACGTCATTGCGACGAGCTTTTGCGACGAAGCCATCCAGACTCCCTTGGCGGAGACGCTGGATTGCTTCGCTGCGCTCGCAATGACGGCGCAATAGCGAGTTCATTTTAACCCAACCTTCGGCGCCCCTGAAAGCTTCCCATGCCGCTCGATCGCCGTTCCCTGCTCGCCTCGCTATGCTGGATTGCGGCTTCCCCCGCGCTTGCCGCCGAGCCGCCGCCGGAGCTCGAAACCTTTGAGCGCGACAGCGGTGGGCGGATCGGGGTCTATGCGGAGAACCTTGCAACCGGCGAGAAGCTCGCCTGGCGCGCCGACGAGCGCTTCGTGATGTGCTCGACCTTCAAGGCCTCCCTCGCGGCCTGCGTGTTGGCTCGAGTCGATCGCGGCGAAGAGAAGCTTGCGGCCATGATCGCTTACGGCAAGGCCGATCTGCTGGAGTATGCGCCGGTGGCCAAGCAAAATCTTGCGGCGGGCGCGATGTCGGTCAGCGACATGTGCAAGGCGATCGTCGAGCTCAGCGACAATACCTGCGCCAATCTGCTGCTGGCACGGATCGGCGGCCCCGCCGCGCTCACCGCGTTCTGGCGGTCGCTCGGGGACACCACCTCGCGGTTGGATCACAACGAGCCCGAACTCAACCGCTCGCCGCCCGGGGATCCCCATGACACCACGACGCCGGCAGCGATGGCGGGAAATTTGCGGCGCCTGGTGGTGGGCGAGGCACTGACGCCGGCGTCGCGTGCCCTGCTCACCGAATGGATGGTGAACTGCAAGACCGGCGCGAACCGGCTGCGCGGCGGCCTGCCCGCAGGCTGGACCATCGGCGACAAGACCGGCAACAACGGCAAGGATGCATCGGGCGATATCGCGGTCGCCTGGCCGAAGCCCGATACGCCGATCCTGATCGCGGCCTATACCCAGGGCGGCACGCCGAACGCGGCGCAGATCGAAGCCGCCTTTGCACGCATCGGGCGGATGGTGGCCGAGCGGCTGGCGTAAGCCGGACGCATTGACGCAGCCGTCGCTTCCGGGTCAAGACAGACCATCATGGAAGCGAAGTTTCAGACCTTTCTCATCCTGCTCGCCGTGCTGGCAGGCGTGGCGCTGGCCGCACGCCGCTTCAACGTCGCCCCCGCCATCCTGCTGATGCTGGCTGGCGTCGGCCTTGCCTTCGTGCCGGGCATGCCGGCGGTGGAATTGCCGCCGGAACTGGTGCTGCTGATGGTGCTGCCGCCGCTAATCTACTCGGCCAGCGTCGCCATGAGCTGGCGCGAGTTCCGGAAAAATCTGCGCCCCATCGTGCTGCTCGCGGTCGGGGCCGTGATCTTCACTGCGGCGCTGGTGGCGGCCGCCACCCACTACATGATCGGCCTGCCCTGGACCATCGGCTTCCTGCTCGGCGCCATCGTCGCGCCGCCCGACGTGGTGGCGCCGCTCGCGATCGCACGCCGGCTCAACATGCCGCGACGGCTCCTGGTCATCCTCGAGGGCGAGGGGCTGGCCAATGATGCCACCGCGCTGATCCTCTACCGCTTCGCGCTGGCCGCCATCATGGTCGGGCATTTTTCGCTGCCGCTCGCAGCCGGCGAATTTCTGCTCATCGTTGCGAGCGAAATCGCCTTCGGCATCGGCGTCGGCTGGCTCTCCCTTCGCTTCCGCAAATGGTCCGGGGATCCGCAGGTCGAGCTGACGCTCTCGCTGATCACCCCCTACGTCTCCTATTGGCTGCCCGAGCATATCGGGGGCTCCGGGGTGATCGCGACGGTGGCCTGCGGCCTCTATGTGAGCTGGAACGGCCCGTTGCTGATTTCGTCGGCAACCCGCCTGCAAGGCATCTTCTTCTGGGACCTCGTGATCTACCTGATCGAGGGCGTGCTGTTCCTGCTCACCGGCTTCCAGATGCGGGCGCTCTACGAGAAGTCGAAGGCGTTCCCGCTCGACGACATCCTGATCGCGACCGCATTGGTCCTGGTCATCATCGTGACCGCGCGCTTTGCCTGGCTCTATCCCGCAACCTATCTGCCGCGGATGCTCAGCAAATCGCTGCGCAAGCGCGACCCGTCGCCGCCGTGGCAGTGGCCGTTCGTGCTCGCCTTCACTGGCGTGCGCGGCGCGGTGTCGCTCGCGGCCGCGCTGGCGCTGCCGTTCACGCTGCCCGGTGGCGATGCATTTCCGTATCGCGACCTGATCCTCTTCGTGGCCTTCGGCGTCATCTTCGTCACGCTGATCGGCGTCGGCCTCACGCTGCCGCCCGTGGTGCGCTGGCTCGGCGTCGCCGAAGCAGGCCGCAACGAGCATGTCGCCGAGCACGAAGCCGAGATCGCGGCGAGACGCCAGGCCCTCGAGGCCGCGCTGAAATCGCTCGACGCGCTGACTGAAGAGAAGGACGTCTCCGACGAAGTGATGCGGCTGCTGCGCGCCCGCCATGACATCCGTATCAGTCAGCTCCCCGATTCACTTGACCCCACCCACCACGACGTCTCCGCCGCCGGCACCGCGCTGACCCGCGAGCTGATCGCCGCCGAGCGCAAGTTCATCCACGATCTCCTGCGCGACGGCCAGATCACCGACGAGACGCGCCGCCGGATCGAGCGCGATCTGGACCTGGAGGAGGCGAGCCTGGCGAACCGGGAGTATCGGCGGACGCCGCTGTAACTTTCTTCGTCATTGCGAGCGCAGCGGTGCAATCTACCGCCGCGCGCAAAACTCCCCTATGGCCGACGCCACCGCCGCCGCAATCGTCTCATGCCGCTCCGGCGAGTTCATTGCCATTTCCTCGTCGCGGTTGATGATGGAGCCGGCCTCGAGCAGCACTGCGGCACTGCTCGTCCGCGACAGCACGACGAGATTGTCGTAGCGATAGACGCCGACATCCTTGTCGAGCAACTGGCGCCGGTAACGGCCCATCAGCGGCAAGGTGTATTGGCTGGCATATTGCAGGCCCTGCTCCTTCAACTGCCTGCCGATCATCCGGGCCAGCAACAGGCTGGTGGCGAAGCGTAAATTCTGCTGCGACACGAACAGCGAGTGGCCCGAAAAGCGGTCGCTGAAATAGCTCTTCGCGCCATCGAACTCCCAGGTCTCGAGGAGTTTGTCCGGCACCGAATCGTGGTGGATCGACAGGAAGAGATCGGCCCGGCCGTCATTCGCGGCACTGACACGCTTGAACAGGCTCGGCCGCGCCTTGCCATCCGTGACGAGAAGCCGTGTCGCCGCGAAGCCTTCGTGCCTGAGTTTGGTGGTGACCAGTCTCGCGAGCCTGAAGTTGAAGCCGAATTCGGGATCGTTGCGAGCGCTCAGCGCGCCGTAGGATTCCGGGGTGTGGCCGACGTCCACGACGATCCGGAATTTGTGCGGCTCGCATGCCGCCGGCGCGGTCGCTCTCGACCTCGCCGGCTTGGGTGCGCCGGCTGCCCACGCAACGTCGATTGGCGAAAGCAACAGCGGGATCAGCGAGACCGCGATAGCACGCCTCGACGTTCTCACACCGGCCGCTCCCCCTTCACGGTCACCCGCGTCCCCGAGCGCGTATGCGGCCAGTAGTCCCACATCGCGCGGTGCTGGGTGCATCGGTTGTCCCAGAACGCAATGGCGTTCTCGGTCCAGCGGAAGCGGCACTGGAACAGCGGGTTCTCGGCGTGCTGGTAGAGATAGGCGAGTATCGCGTCGCTCTCGTCGCGCGGGATGCCGTTGATGTGGCGGGTGAAGCCGCGGTTGACGTAGAGCGCCTTCCTGCCCGTGACCGGATGCGTGCGCACCACCGGATGCTCGGCGCTCGGATAGGACGGTCGGTCGGCGACGCCGTAATTCGCGTAGAGCCCGCGATAGATCGGCTCACCGTCATGCAGCGCGGTGAGCCCATCGAGATAGGCCTTCATGCGATCGGACAGCGCCTCGTAGGCCGCGTACATGTTGGCGAACAGCGTGTCGCCGCCGCGCGGCGGGCATTGCTTGATGTAGAGGATCGAGCCCATCGGCGGTTCGAGATCGCAGGACACGTCGGAATGCCAGCCCTCGCCATTGGCCCGCGGCGAATTCTTGTCGGCATAGATCTTCATCAGCGCGGGGTCTTCGTCCTCGTGGGGCGCTGCAGGATGAAAATGCAGCTCGCCGAACTTGCGGCCGAAAGCCAGATGCTGCTGCGGCGTGATGTGCTGGTCGCGGAAGAAGATGACGAGGTTTTCGGCGAGCGCGCGGTGGATCTCGTCCATCTGCTGGTTGGAGCGGCTATCGCCGTCGACGACCTTGCCGATGTCGACGCCCGAGATTTCCGCGCCGATGATGGGGGTTAGCTTTTCGACCGCAATCGTTTCGAAGGGTGCGCCGTCTTCGGTCGTGTGGCGATAGCGCGGACCCTGCTTGCCGGCGAGTGAGCTCATTGGCGTGTCTCCCGATCAGTTTTGATTGGGAGCATCGTAGCAATGTCAGGCGCGTTCGCGAAGCGTAACCAGCCACTTCGCGCGCGCAAAAAATAAGGCGGGTTACGCTGCGCTAACCCGCCTTATGAATCCGATGTTGAAGAAACGCCTACTCCGCCGCCGTCACCGGCACCTTGGCGCCCTGGCCATAGCGCTGCTCGATGTAGTCGATCACCAGCGCCTTGAAGTCGGCGGAGATGGTGGGCCCGCGCAGGGTGCGGAACTTCTTGCCGTCGACGAACACGGGCGCGGCCGGGGCTTCGCCGGTGCCGGGCAAGGAAATGCCGATATTGGCGTGCTTGGATTCGCCGGGGCCGTTGACGATGCAACCCATCACCGCGACGTTGAGTTCTTCCACGCCCGGGTATTTCGTCTTCCAGGTCGGCATCTCGTCGCGGATGAAATCCTGAATCGAGCGCGCCAGCTCCTGGAACGTGGTCGAGGTGGTCCGGCCGCAGCCGGGGCACGCCGCGACCAGCGGCACGAAGGTGCGGAAGCCCATGGTCTGCAGGAGCTCCTGGCCGACCTGCACTTCACGGGTGCGGTCGCCGCCGGGCTCCGGCGTCAGCGAGATGCGGATGGTGTCGCCGATGCCCTGCTGCAAGAGGATGCCGAGCGCGGCGGAGGACGCCACGATGCCCTTGGTGCCCATGCCGGCCTCGGTGAGACCAAGGTGGATGGCGTAGTCGGAACGGCTGGCGAGATCCTGGTAGACTGCGATCAGATCCTGCACCGCCGAGACTTTCGCGGAGAGGATGATGCGGTTCTTGGGCATGCCGAGCTCTTCGGCGCGCGCCGCCGAGAGCAGCGCGGACTGCACCATGGCCTCGCGCGTCACCGCGCGCACGTCGCGCGGATTGGCAGAGGCGGCGTTCTCGTCCATCAGCTTGGTCAACAGCTCCTGGTCGAGCGAACCCCAATTGGCGCCGATGCGCACCGGCTTGTCGTTCTTGTTCGCGATCTCGATGATGTCGGCGAACTGGGTATCGCGCTTGTCCTTGAAACCGACATTGCCGGGATTGATGCGATACTTGGCGAGCGCCTCGGCGCAGGCCGGATAGGCCGCAAGCAGCTTGTGGCCGATATAGTGGAAGTCGCCGATCAGCGGCGTGTTGATACCGCGCTTGGCGAGGCCGTCGCGAATGTGCGGAACGGCGGCCGCGGCTTCCTCGCGATCCACGGTGATGCGGACCATTTCGGAGCCGGCGCGCGCGAGCGCTGCGACCTGGGCAATGGTACCGTCGATGTCGGCGGTATCGGTGTTGGTCATCGACTGCACGACGATCGGTGCACCGCCGCCGACGGCGACGTCGCCGACCTTGACCTGGGTGGTGTGATGGCGCGGCGCGGGCCCCGCGATGTCGGAATCGATGGTGGTTTCGAGCTTGTTCATGGGGTCCAAATATCAGGTTTTGGTGACGTTCAGCAATGCATCGGGCGGCGCCGCAGCGACTTGGCTCGGACGGTTAACCAGAAAAAGCCCAGCAATTACAAGGACAGCTGCCGCCCCGAACGCCAAGCTTAGGGTGTCATGCATGATGAAATAGCTACCGACCACGCCAAACAAAGGGGTGATGAAGGTAAAAGCCGACAATTTGCTGGCCGAATAGGTCTTCACCAGAGCGAACCAAAGCGTGAACGTGGTTCCAACCACCCAGATCGCCTGAAACGCCATCAGGCCGAGCGACAGCGGCGCCGGGGTGTGCGTGATGGTCTCGCCGAACAGCCAGGCCGCCAGTGCCAGGATCGGGATCGAGATCGCGACCTGATAGCCCAGCGCCTTCTCGGGCGCTGCGAACCGCAGGCGCGTCCCCTTGGCGACCAGTGTGGTCGCCGCCCACAACGCGGCGCCGCCGACGATCATGAGGTCGCCGAGCAGGACATGCGTATCGACATTGGGCTGCGGCACGCCGATCGCAAGCGCGACGCCGGCAAAGCTGATGGCGAGACCCAGCCATTGCGATGCGCCGAGCCGCTCGCCGAGTACCTGGTAGGAGCCGAGCGCAACGAAGAACGGCGCGGTATAGAGGAACACCACCGCGCGCGACGCCGAGGTGAGGCGCAGCCCCTGGAAGATCAGCACGAATTCGATACCGAACATCAGCCCGGCGATCAGGCCCGGCTTCCAAGTGCCGTCATTCTCGAAGAATTTGACGCCGCGAAACGTGCCGATGAGGAAGAGGACCGGCAGCGCGCCCGCGGAGCGGATCGTGGCCTGCAGCATCGGCGGAATGTCCGGCAGCACCAATTTCACCGCGATCTGGTTGAACCCCCAGGTCAGGCACAGCATCAGCATCAGAGCTATGGCGCCGGCACTAAGGGGGCGTGCGGCGGAGGAGTTGGCTTGTGGTGAGGACATATCTTCCCGAAAACCGGCTTTGCGCCGTTGTTGGCTTTATGCAGCTTTCTGACAATGGGTGCAGATGCCCGTGATCTCGACCACGGACAGCTTGGGTGCGAAGCCTGAACTGCGCGCGGCAACGTTGATATCGTTGGCAAAGGACGCCGACGGGATCTCGCCGACCAGCCCGCAGCGCTCGCAGATCAGGAACGCCACCGCCGACGTCGCGTCGTGGTCGTGGGCGGCACAGGCGAGATAGGCATTGCGGCTTTCGATGCGGTGCACCAGGCCGTTGGCCATCAGGAAATCGAGCGCACGGTAGACCGTGATCGGCGCCGGCCGCGCCATCGACTTTGCCAATTCGTCGATCACCTCGTAGGCGCCGAGCGGGCGGTGGCTGGAGAGCAGCGCCCCCAGCACATGCCGGCGTATCGGCGTGAATTTCTGCGAGCGCTGCTCGCAAACGGCCTCGGCATGCGCCAGCGCGTCTGCGGTGCAGCGGCCGTGATCATGGTCGGGCGCGGGAAAGGCCGGCTTTGCGAGGGTCATACCACTGCCTTCTAGCATTTCGAGCGCGGAACCCAAAGCAGGACGGCGGCGCTGCTGACAGCCATGCTCTTGCTGCGGGACAGCATCGCGTTCACCAGCCATGAAAAAATCATGAGCTTGCTTATTATATTCAAGCTCATTGGAGACAAAGCTTATGACCCGCGGGTCCGTCGACCAGAACTTCCTCTTCACGCTGGGCGAGCTCTACCGCCTCCTGCGCGTCTATGCCGACAAGGAGGCTTCGCGTTTCGGCATCACCCGCGCGCAATGGGCGGTGCTGGCCAAGGTCGAGCGCAGCGAGGGCATGAAGCAGTCGGAACTCGCCGAGCTCTTGGAGATGCAGCCGATCACGCTGACCCGCCTGATCGACAAGCTCTGCGACAGTGACTGGATCGAGCGTCGCAGCGACGCTTCGGACCGCCGCGTCAAGCGGCTTTATCTCAAGAAGGCCGGCCGGCAATTGCTGGGCCGGATGAGCGGGTTGAAGTCCGAGCTGACGGCCAACGCGCTGGACGGCATCACGCCGGCCGACGCCCATCGCCTGCTCACCCAACTCGAAACCATCAAGGAAAACGTGCGCACCGCGATCCAGACCAGCAGCGCGGAACAGGCGCGCAAGGAGCAGCGCTATGGCTGACCAGGTACTCAAGTTCCAGCCCGAGCAGAAGACCGACAGCGGCAAGCCGACCAAGAAAGCCGGCACCAATCCGCGACGCCGTCTGGTCGCAGGCCTGCGGCGCTATCGCCGCTTCCTGCTTCTGGTCGTGCTGCCTCTCGTCGTGGTCGTCGGCGGCCTCACCTTTTATCTGCATGGCGGCCGCTATGTCGGCACCGACGACGCCTATGTCGGCGCGCAGAAAGTCCTGGTGACGCCCGATATCTCCGGCAAGATCCTGAAGGTGGTCGTGAAGGAAGGCCAGTCGGTCAAGCGCGGCGACGAGCTGTTCGAGATCGACCCCGTTCCGTTCCGCCACGCGGTCGACGAGGCAAAGGCGCAACTCGCCCAGACCCGCACGACCTATGACAATCTCGTCGCCAACATCAAGATCTATGGCGACATGCTCAACCTTGCCCAGCAAGGCATCGATCTGAAGCAGCGCGACGTCGAGCGCAAGCAGGCGCTGGTGAAGAACAATTTCGGCTCGCAGCTCGATCTCGACAACGCTTCGAATGCGCTGGTCACCGCCGGCGCGCAGGCGCAATACATCAAGCAGCAACTCTCCAATGCCAAGACGCAGCTGCTCGGCGATGCAGCGTTGCCGCTGGAGCAGTTCCCGCCCTACGCACAGGCGAAAGCCAAGCTGGACGACGCACAGCGCAACCTCGACCATACCGTGCTGCGCGCACCGATGGACGGCGTCGCGACGCAGGTCGAGCAGATCCAGCTCGGCCGGTTCGTCACCGCCGGCACGCCCGTCTTCTCCATCATCGACGTCGCTCACCCCTGGGTCGACGCCAACCCGAAGGAGAGTGATCTCACCCACGTCACCGAAGGGCAGCCCGTGACACTCGAGGTCGACGCTTTCCCGAACCACGTCTTCAAGGGCAAGATCGGCTCGCTCTCGCCCGGCACCGGTGCGCAATTCGCCATCCTGCCGCCGCAGAACGCCACCGGCAATTTCGTCAAGGTCGTGCAGCGCGTGCCGATCCGAATCTATTTCGACGAGACCGACAAGTACGTGCGGAAGCTGAAGGCTGGCATGAGCGTCTATGCCACCATCGACACCGGCCACAAGCGCTCGCTCGCCGGCCTGCTCGGGCTGTCGGCCACCGCTGGCCAGGACAAAGATCAGGACAAGGACTGATCCGATGGCGGAGTCCAATCCCGCTTTGATGGTTCCCGGCCTGCGCCGGAACATGGTGACGATCTGCGCCATGACCGCGACCATCATGCAGGCTCTGGACACCACCATCGCCAACGTCGCCCTGCCCTATATGCAGGGCACGCTGTCGGCCTCGCAGGACCAGATCAACTGGGTGCTGACCTCCTACATCGTCGCCGCCGCGATCATGACGGCCCCGGTAGGGTGGATTGCCAACCGCTTCGGCCGCAAGCGCATCTTCATCATCTGCGCAGCCGGCTTCACCATGGCTTCCGTGCTGTGCGGACTGGCGCAGGACATCAACCAGATGGTGCTGTTCCGGCTTCTGCAGGGCGTGTTCGGCGCAGCCCTGGTACCGCTGTCGCAATCGGTCATGCTGGACTATTACACGCTGCAGGAACGCGCCAAGGCGATGTCGATCTGGGGCATGGGCGTGATGATGGGCCCGATCATGGGCCCCTCGCTCGGCGCCTGGCTGACCGAGACTTATTCCTGGCACTGGGTGTTCTTCGTCAACCTGCCATTCGGCTTCATCACCGTGCTCGGGCTGATCGTCTTCATGGACGAGACGGATCGGAATATCAGCCTCAAGTTCGACTGGTTCGGCTTCGCCGCGCTGGCGGTGGCGATCGGCTCGCTGCAGCTCGCGCTCGACCGCGGCGAGCAGCTGGGCTGGCTGGAATCCAACGAGATCCTGGCGGAGTTCATCGTCTCGGCCGTCGCCTTCTATTACTTCCTCGCGCACTCCTTCACGACCTCGACGCCGTTCATCCGTTTCGCGCTGTTTCGCGATCGCAACTTCGTCACCGGCTGCATGTTCATGGTCGTAATGGGGCTCGTGCTGTTCTCGACCATGGCGCTGGCCTCGCCCTACATGCAGAACGTGATCGGCTATCCCATCATCACCGCCGGCCTGCTGTTGGCGAGCCGCGGCTTCGGCACCTTCTTCGCCATGATGCTGGTCGGCCGCATGATGCGCTATGTCGAAGCGCGCACGCTGATCATCTCCGGCCTGACGCTAACCGCCGGCTCGCTGTTCCAGATGACCGGCTGGACCGATTTGACCCAAGTGCCGGAGATCGTCACCGTCAGCGTCATCCAGGGCTTCGGCTTCGGTCTCGTCTTCGTGCCACTCTCGACCGTGGCGTTCCTAACGCTCTCGAACGAGTTGCGCACCGACGGCACCGCGATGCTGACTCTGATGCGCAACGTCGCGAGCTCGGTCGGCATCTCCGTGGTGATCGCGCAGCTGACGCAGGGAACGCGGCGGACCTATGCGATCCTGTCCGAGCACATCAATCCGTTCAACCATGCACTGCAGATGCCCGACGTCAGGGGCCTGATCAACCTGTCCACCGACGCCGGCCGCGCCATGGCCGACAGGATGGTGAGCGTGCAGGCGCAGATCATCGCCTTCGCGCACGACTACCAGCTGGTGATGCTCTTCGTCCTCTGCACCATCCCGCTCGCCTTGCTGATCGGCTCGACCAAGGCCACGCTGCGCAAGCAGGCGGCGGGGCCGGAACATGCGGTGATAGAATAGAGGTCGGAATCGCGCCGCGGACGCAGTGCAGCGCTTCTTCAGCGGTGCGCCGGAGAGCCAGGGCCCCAGGACACGACCTATCCCAGCAGCTCCTCACAGCCCAGATCATCCACGGCCGCAAATATCCGCTCCAGATTATTCCACCAGATCACCGGCGGAATGTTGATGCTCCACTGCCAGACAGGCCGCGTGATCTGCCAGAGCACCGCCCAGCGGTAGTCGCGATCGAGCGCGCCGCGCGTGTAGCCGGCGATGCCGCTTTCGATCAGCGTGTCATGGTAAAGATTGAGCAGCAAGCGTTCGAGCGCCTGCCGCCGCTCCGGATACCAGTGCATCGCCATCATGTAGGCGAGGTCGTGGGTTGGAACGTTGATGCTCCACAGATCGAAATCAAAGATGCGCACGGTGTCGGCGACGCCGGCGCGTGGCAGCAGAAAATTCCAGACATGGGCATCGCCATGGGTGATGCTGAGATGACGGCGTGAGTGGTAACGCTGGGACAGTCGGTCCGACTGATCGATGAGGCGGCGATAGAGGGTACGCCGTTCCTCGCTGAGACGGTCCCCGAGAGAATCGGCAAAGCGGTCGTAATGACTCGCGAAAGTCTCCATGCGCTCCGTGCCGTCGTCAGGGCCCGCCCAGCTGCCGACGGCGTCGCCGAGGCTCGGATGGTCCCACCACGCCGCGTGCCAGCGCGCGAGGGTGGTCACGATCGCGATCGCCTGATCGCGCGATGGCGGCAGCGGCCAGGCCGCCGCGACGGCGTGACTGTCCGTGAGGTCCTCGAGCAGGAGATGCCAGGCGGGGCTGTCTTCGTCGAAATGTCCGTCGAAGCAACGGGGCACGAGCCCCGGCGGCATGCCCGGCGTCAGCTCCGTGTAATAGGTCACCTCCTGCCGGCCGCCATTGGCGAGCTTCTCGGCGAATGCTGCGTTCGCCGTCTTCAGGATCAACGATTGCGGCGCGCCGCCGGAATCCCCGACGTAGCGAAGGCCAAGCCGGGTGATATGCGACACGACGGTGTCGCGCTGATGCAGCACCTTCACCTCGCGAACCGCGCCGGCGTCCAGCACGCCGCCTCGCCGTAGCGCAG
Source organism: Bradyrhizobium sp. SZCCT0148 (assembly GCF_018129985.1). Taxonomy (GTDB): domain Bacteria; phylum Pseudomonadota; class Alphaproteobacteria; order Rhizobiales; family Xanthobacteraceae; genus Bradyrhizobium; species Bradyrhizobium japonicum_H. The sequence goes on along the minus strand of NZ_JAFCKT010000002.1, from coordinate 538,467 downwards.
CCGTCAGCCGGGCTGGCTCAACGACATCAGGCAGTTGTGGAGGTGTCATGAAATTCACGATGCCCCTAGTCCCCGCGTCATAACTTCACGATCGCAACTCACGCACCGGCGGCCGAACCGACGCCGATCAAGCCGCCGCAGTCGAGTCACGCACGGTCCGCACTACGACGGACCGAAGCTGCTCGAGATTGTCCGCCATGCCGGCGATCGCCTGCCGGACCTCGGCGGCGCGCTCGTTCACGGCAGCAGCGTCGCGGCTGACATTGCCGATCTTCGCTGAAACCTCCTTCGCCGCGGACGCCGATTCGGAAATCGACCGCGAGATCTCCCGGGTCGCCGCGTCCTGCTCTTCCATCGCGGCGGCAACCGAGGTCGCGACGCCGTCGATCTCGACGATGTGGCCGCCCATGGTCTCGACGGCATCGACCGCGGCCTGCGTCGAGGTCTGGATCTCGGCAATCAGCCGCCCGATTTCCTCGGTGGATTTGGCGGTCTGGTCGGACAAGGACTTCACCTCGGCGGCAACCACGGCGAAGCCGCGGCCGGCTTCGCCGGCGCGCGCCGCCTCGATCGTGGCATTGAGCGCCAGGAGGTTGGTCTGGCCGGCGATGCCGCCGATGAGGTCGGAGACTTCAGCGATTTTCTTCACCGATCCGGCCAGCGCCTGGATGGTCGAACGCGCCTGCTCACGGCCGGCGACCGCCGATTTCGTGACGGTGCTGGTCCGTGTGACCTGGCTTGCGATCTCGCGGATCGAGGCGCTCAGCTCTTCGGCCGCGGCCGAGACGGTCTGCGTGCTACCGAGGGCCTGGGTGGAGGCCGCCGCGACCGCCTGCGACTGCGCGGAGAGCGACTTGGCGATCTCGGACAGGCTGGACGCCGCCCGCTCGACGCCTTGCGTCGCCGCCCCCGCGGTGTCGACCGATCGGCCGGTCTCGCGCTCGACGATCTCGGCCATCTGGTGCAGGGCGGAGCGCTTGGCAAGCGCCGCCGCCTGCTCCTGCCGCAACTGCTCCTCGCGCAGGCGGGAATTCTCGACCGCCGCCTGCCTGAAAACCACGAGCGCGCCCGCCATCGAGCCGACCTCATCCCGGCGGTGCGCGAACGGAATGTCGGCGGCCAGATCGCCGGTCGCGAGCTTCTGCATCGTGTCCGTCATGCGCACGATCGGGCGCACCACACCGACGGCAACACCGAGCAGGCCCGCGGCAATGAAAGCCAGGACGGCGGCGGAGACACCGAAGAGAATAAAGAGCATGGAGCTGTCACGGTCCGCGGCCAGCTTCTCCATGTCGGCATTCTGCTTGTTGGCGCTCTCGACGATGCTGTCGATCACCGCGCGATGCGCGGTGTAGGCGTCCTTGAGCTGCGCATAGATGCGCTCGGACGCCGCTGCATCCTTGGCCTTGAGGGCCGGCAGGAGCAGGTCGGACGCCTTCCAGAATTTCTGTACCTCGGCATCGGATTTCGACACCAGCGCGGTTTTCAGGTCAGCCGAGAGGCTGGAGGTAACCCAAAACGCCTTTCGCTCGTCGTAGTCCTTGCGAAGCTGGATCAGGCGTTCGGCGTGGGCCGCCAGTTGGTCCGGCTCGCGCATGGCCAGGGTCGCCTCGAGATAGGCTTCGATGACATATTCCGGCGGCGGCAGGATGTCCGCGATGAGGTCGTTGCCGAGCTTGATATCGGAGTAGAGCGGTCCGCCGACCTTGAGCTCCCGCAGGGTATAGAGGCTGGTCGAGACCACCGCGGCAAAGCCGATGGCCAGCACGATCCCGAATGCGAAAATCGCGGAGGACAACGACAAACGAATCTTCATGAAATATTCCAGGGCGCGCGCCTAAACCGCGTGGAGCCTAGATCAATATGGTAAATACGGGATTGCATCCCGGGAAAGTCCCGGAAGAAAAGCTCCGCAAAACTACGGGCGCACAACCTCGCGCAATCGGTTTTCGGTCAATGACACTGACGCACAAGCGCGGATGCAGACCTCTTAGAGCCTGATCCAATACTGCGGTTGCGCAGGATCAGAAACGCATGCGGGGCACTGCAGTGTCACCGACACGCGGTATCTCACACGTCGAAGAACACCGTCTCTTCACCGCCTTGCAGGCGCAGGTCGAGCCGGTACACAGCCTGGCCAGCCACGCGCGCCGCGATCAGCGTAGCGCGGCGATCGGCAGGCACCAGCGCCAGCACCGGATCGGCGGCGTTGCCGGCCTCGTCGCTGAAATAGATCCGGGTATAGAGATGCCGCAGCATGCCGCGGCCGAATACTGCAACGAGGACATGCGGCGCCTGCGGCTTGCCGTCGGGATCGGGCACCGCACCCGGCTTGATGGTGTCGAACGCGTAATTGCCGTCCTTGTCGGTGCCGCAGCGAGCGAAGCCGCGGAAGCTTGCATTCGGCAGCGCACGCTTGTCCTGCGGGTCGGCGAAGCGGCCTTGCGCGTCCGCCTGCCAGATCTCCAGCATGCAATCCGGCACGGCAGCGCCGTCACCGTCGAACACGCGACCCTCGATGCGGATGCGCTCGCCGGTGACGTCGGGCGTCAGCGTCGAATTGGTGAACGCGTCGTTCCAGGCATATTCGCCGTTCGGGGTCAGGCCGTATTTGAAGAACGGTCCGACGGTCTGCGATGGGGTGATCCCGCTGGGCTTCACAGAATCCTGCACTTAATGGTTCTCCATGGGCGTGGCGTTCTTGCCGCGCAGCACGATGTCAAAGCGGTAGCACAGCGCCCATTCGGGCTGGGTGTTCTCGAGATCGAACGAGGAGACCATCCGCGCTCGCGCCTTCTCGTCCGGCACCGAGTTGAAGATCGGATCGAACGGGAACAGCGGATCGTTCGGAAAATACATCTGCGTCACGAGGCGCGTGACAAAGGAATGGCCGAACACCGACAGATGGATGTGCGCGGGACGCCACGCATTGTGGTGATTGCCCCAGGGATAGGCGCCCGGCTTGATGCTGACGAAGCGGTAGTAGCCGGCGGCATCGCTCACGGTGCGGCCTGCGCCGGTGAAATTCGGATCGAGCGGGGCCGGGTGCTGGTCGCGAACATGAACGTAGCGGCCGCAGGAATTGGCCTGCCAGATCTCGACTAGCGAATTCGGTACGCCGCGGCCGTCCTCGTCGCGCACATGGCCGTGCACGATGATGCGTTCGCCGATCGGCTCGCCCGCATGCTGGGTGGTGAGATCGTTGTCGCCCTCGCGCACGGTCTCGTGGCCGTACACCGGACCGGTCAGCTCCGACAACGTGTGGCGCATCGGGATCAAGGCCTTGTTCGGCGCGCGCTTGATCGAGCTCTTGTACTCGGGCGACAGCGGCAACGGATGCGCCTTGTTGCTGTCAGTGCGATAGATGAATGTCATTGGCGAATTCCTCCCCGGCCGTTTGGTCCGGCCGGACAACTTCCGCCAATCATTATAGGATATAACTAATCTAGGGAAGCGGGTTTCGGGGACCCTGGCTCCTCGCTCCCGGGATGGCCGGGCTTGTCCCGGCCATCCACGGTCTTCGTGCGGCGCCAGGAACGTGGATGCCCGGGACATCTGCGCGAAGACACGCTTCGCGCTTTTGCCCGGGCATGGCGAGTTCGTGGACGGCTCACTGCTCTCGAAGAGAGGATGCTCTAATTCAGCTTTTCGATCGCAAGTGCCACGCCCTGGCCGACGCCGACGCACATGGTGGCGAGCGCGAGCTTGCCGCCGCGCTTCTCCATGCCGTGGACGGCGGTGAGCGCGAGGCGCGCGCCGCTCATGCCGAGGGGGTGGCCGAGCGCGATCGCGCCACCATGCGGATTGACGAAGTCGGCATCATCGGCGACGCCGAGCTGGCGCATGCAGGCGATGCCTTGCGAAGCGAACGCCTCGTTCAGCTCGATCAGGTCGAAATCGCTGATCTTCTTGCCGAGCCGTTCCATCAGCTTGCGGGTTGCCGGCACCGGGCCGATGCCCATGATGCGCGGCGGCACGCCGGCCGAGGCAAGGCCGAGGATGCGCGCGCGGGGCGTGAGACCATGCTTCTTCACGGCAGCTTCAGACGCCAGGATCATCGCGGCCGCGCCGTCGTTGACGCCGGATGCGTTGCCGGCGGTGACCGTGCCAGGGTTGCGCACGATCGGCTTCAGTTTCGCCAAGCCTTCGAGCGTGGTCTCGGGACGCGGATGCTCATCCTTGTCGATGGTGATGGGGCCAGCCTTGCCGCCGGGAATGGTGATCGGGGTGATTTCTTCCGCAAAATAGCCGGCCGCGATCGCCTTACCAGCACGCTGCTGCGAGCGGATCGCGAAGGCGTCCTGGTCGGCGCGCGAAACCTGGAATTCCTCGGCGACGTTCTCGCCGGTCTCCGGCATTGCATCGACGCCGTACTGCGCCTTGAGCAACGGATTGATGAAGCGCCAGCCGATCGTGGTGTCGAAGATCTCGGCGGAGCGGGAGAAGGCTTCCTGCGCCTTGCCCATCACGAAGGGCGCGCGCGTCATGGATTCGACGCCGCCGGCGATCGCAAGCTCGATCTCGCCGGAACGGATAGCGCGGCCCGCGGCACCGACCGCGTCGAGCCCGGAGGCACAGAGCCGGTTCAGGGTCTGGCCGGGAACCGAGTCCGGCAGCCCGGCGAGCAACAGCGCCATGCGCGCAACGTTGCGGTTGTCCTCTCCGGCCTGATTGGCGCAGCCGAAAAAGACTTCGTCCACCTGCGCCCAGTCGAGATTGGGGTGCTTGGCCATCAGCGCCTTGATGGGCGCGGCAGCCAGATCGTCGGCACGCACCTTGGCGAGTGAGCCGCCGAAACGGCCGATCGGGGTCCGCACGGCATCGCAGATAAAGACGTCACGCATCGCTGTTCTCCCTGAATGCCGCGGTCCGGCCAAAATTCTTCAATGTCGGCGGAGTTTTAGGAGGGCGCTCGCGGCAGGTCAATTGACGGTTTCGCGGGTGGCATATTCCTAGCTCTCCGTCATTCCGGGGCTGCGCCTGACGGCGCATCCCGGAATGACGACAGAGAATGTGGCGACCGCGTGCCATACACGGACAACGTGGAAAACCCTCCCTTCCCGGCCAAAGCGATAGGAGCAGGAGGCGAAATTTTGTAGGTTGCGCCGCCCATGACCATGCAACAGCCGATACCCGTGCCGCCCCCCGACGAAGTGCCTGCCTCGCCAGCGGAAGCCATCGCGCGCGTCACGCCGATGATGGAACAGTACCTTGAGATCAAGGCGGCGCATCAGGGCCTGCTGCTGTTCTACCGGATGGGCGATTTCTACGAGCTGTTCTTCGAGGACGCCGAGATCGCCTCGAAGACACTCGGCATCGTGCTGACCAAGCGCGGCAAGCACCAGGGCAACGACATCCCGATGTGCGGCGTGCCTGTCGAGCGCTCCGAGGATTATCTGCACCGTCTGATCACCGCCGGCCACCGCGTCGCGGTGTGCGAGCAGACCGAGGATCCCGCTGCAGCCAAGGCACGCGGCAACAAAAGCGTGGTGCGGCGCGGCGTGGTGCGGCTGGTAACGCCGGGCACGCTGACCGAGGACACGCTGCTCGACGCCCGCGCCAACAATTATCTGCTGGCGATCGCGCGGGCCCGCGCCTCCGGCGGCGGCGATCGCTTCGGGCTCGCCTGGATCGACATCTCGACCGCCGAATTCACCGTGATGGAATGCTCGGGCGGCGAGCTCGCCGCAACGCTGGCGCGCATCAACCCGAACGAGGCCATCGTCACCGACGCGCTCTACAACGACAGCGAGCTCGGACAGACACTGCGCGAACTGCCGGCGGTGACGCCGCTGACCCGGGATGTCTTCGACGGCGCCACCGCCGAGAAGCGGCTGTGCGATTATTTTGCCGTCGCAACCATGGACGGCCTGGCGCAGCTCACGCGTCTCGAAGCCACCGCCGCAGCGGCTGCTGTCACCTATGTCGACCGCACCCAGGTCGGCAAGCACCCCCCGCTGTCGCCGCCCGCGCGCGAAGCCTCCGGCGCGACCATGGCGATTGATCCGGCGACGCGCGCCAATCTCGAGCTGACCCGGACGCTCGCGGGCGAACGCCGCGGCTCGCTGCTCGATGCGATCGACTGCACGGTGACCTCGGCGGGCTCGCGCCTGCTCGCCCAACGCCTGGCCGCACCGCTGACGGATGCGCCGGCGATCGCACGCCGGCTCGATGCAGTCAGCGTCTTCGTCGCCGATTCAGCCGCGCGCGAGGACATCCGCAGCATATTGCGTGGCGCTCCCGACATGTCGCGTGCGCTGGCGCGTCTGTCGGTCGGCCGCGGCGGCCCGCGCGATCTCGCGGGACTGCGCGACGGCATCATTGCCGCAGACCAGGTGCTGGCGCGGCTTGGCGAGCTCGATCAGCCGCCGCAGGAAATCGCCGCGGTGATGGCGGCCTTGCAAAGGCCCTCGCGCGAGCTCGCGGCGGAATTCGCCAGCGCGCTCGACGAGCAGCTGCCGCTGATCAAGCGCGACGGCGGCTTCGTCCGGCAGGGCTATGAACCCGCCCTCGACGAGGCGCGCAACCTGCGCGACGCCTCGCGTCTCGTGGTGGCCTCGATGCAGGCGCGCTACGCCGACGCGACGGGCGTGAAGGGGCTCAAGATCCGGCACAACAACGTGCTCGGCTATTTCGTCGAGGTCACCGCGCAGCACGGCGACAAGCTGATGTCGCCGCCGCTGAACGCCACCTTCATCCATCGCCAGACGCTGGCGGGTCAGGTGCGCTTCACCACCTCCGAACTCGGCGAGATCGAAGCCAAGATCGCCAATGCCGGCGACCGTGCGCTCGGGCTCGAGCTCGAGATTTTCGAGCGGCTGTCAGCGAAGGCCATGGCCATCAGTGACGATCTGCGCGCGGCCGCGCACGCCTTCGCCCTGCTCGACGTTGCGACCTCGCTGGCCAAGCTCGCGGTCGACGATAATTATGTGCGGCCGGATGTGGACGAGTCGCTCGGCTTTGCGATCGAGGCCGGCCGCCATCCCGTGGTGGAGCAGGCGCTGAAGCGCAACGGCGAGCCGTTCATTGCCAATGCCTGCGACCTGTCGCCGTCGCCCGGCCAGAAGTCCGGCCAGCTCTGGCTGCTGACCGGTCCCAACATGGCCGGTAAATCGACATTCCTGCGCCAGAACGCGCTGATTGCCCTTCTTGCCCAGATCGGCAGCTTCGTGCCGGCCACGCGCGCGCGGATCGGCATCATCGACCGCCTGTTCTCGCGCGTCGGCGCCGCCGACGATCTCGCCCGCGGCCGCTCCACCTTCATGGTGGAGATGGTCGAGACGGCTGCGATCCTGAACCAGGCCGGCGAGCGCTCGCTCGTCATCCTCGACGAGATCGGGCGTGGGACTGCGACCTTCGACGGTCTCTCGATCGCCTGGGCCGCGATCGAGCATCTCCACGAAAGCAATCGCTGCCGCACGCTGTTCGCGACGCACTATCATGAGCTGACCGCGCTCTCGGCCAAGCTGCCGCGCATGTTCAACGCCACCGTGCGGGTGAAGGAGTGGCAGGGCAACGTCGTGTTCCTTCACGAGGTGCTGCCGGGTTCGGCCGACCGGTCCTACGGCATTCAGGTGGCGAAGCTCGCCGGCCTGCCGCCGGCAGTGATCACGCGCGCGAAATCGGTGCTCTCCAAGCTGGAGGCGCAGGACCGAGGCCAGACCGCAAGAGCTTTGGTGGACGATCTGCCGCTGTTCGCGGTGCCGTCCCGCGCGGCAGCCGAAGCGGCGCCGCCGAGCGAGGCCGAACTGCTGATGGACGCCGTGAAGGCGCTGCATCCGGACGAGATGTCGCCACGCGAGGCCCTCGATGCGCTGTATGCGCTGAAGGCCAAGCTGCCGAAGCCGTAAGAGGTTCCGTAGAGCGGGCAGCGCAGCGTTCCCGCGCATACCAGACAAGAGCTTGCAGAAATGGCCGGCACGGCGCGCGAAGCGCGCCTTTGCCGGCCCTACAAAACCTAAACGCTCGCTACGCCCTTGCCGCGATCGAGGCGGCTTCCGCGGCGGCGCGCTGCATGCTGGTCGACATCTCGTTCGTCACCGTGCTCTGCTCCTCGATCGCGGCGGCGGTCGATGTCACGTACTCGCTGACGTTGTTGATCGCCTGCTTGATCGAGCCGAGCGCGCTGACGACGTCGCCGGAGATGCCGTTGAGGCTGCCGATCTCCTGTCCGATCTTGTCGGTCGCCTGCTTGGCCTGGTTGGCAAGGCTCTTCACTTCGGAGGCAACCACCGCAAAGCCGCGTCCGGCTTCACCCGCACGGGCGGATTCGATCGTCGCGTTCAGCGCGAGCAGGTTGATCTGCCCGGTGATGTTGTTGATGAGCTCGACGATACCGCTCATGGCCTGCGCGGCCTCGGTGAGGCGCTGGGCCTGCGCGTCCGCGGACGCGACCTGATCCACCGCGCTCATGGCGGTCTCGCGCGACTTGGTCATCGCCTCGGAGATCTCCCGCACCGAAGCATTCAGCTCTTCCGAGCCGGCAGCGACCGATTCCATCATGCCGCGCACGCGCTCGTTGCCCATGCGGACCAAGACCTGTTTCGTGACGTCCGTGGCATATTTGACGACCTTGAACGGCTTGCCGTTGAGATCGAGGATCGGATTGTAGGAGGCCTGGATGTAGACCTCCTTGCCGCCCTTGCCGATGCGCTTGTATTCGGCTGCCTGGTATTCACCGCGGTTCAGCGCGGCCCAGAACTCGCGATAGGCGGCGCCGTCGCGCTCGCTCGGCTCGACGAACATGCTGTGGTGCTTGCCCTTGATCTCAGCCAGCGAATAGCCGAGCGCACCGAGGAAATTGGCATTGGCGGTGATGATCGTGCCGTCCATGTTGAACTCGATCACGGCCTGGGCCTTGTCGATCGCCGCGATCTGACCGGCGAGATCGGCGTTCTTCAGCTTCTGCGCGGTGACGTCGGTTGCGAACTTGACGACCTTGGAGGGCTTGCCCTTCTCGTCGAAGACGGGATTGTACGACGCCTGGATCCAGACTTCCTTGCCGCCCTTGCCGATGCGCTTGTACTCGGCCGCCTGGTATTCACCGCGGTTGAGCGCGGCCCAGAACTCGCGATAGGCAGCGCTGTCTCGCTCGGCAGGCGCAACGAACATGCTGTGGTGTTTGCCCTTGATCTCGTTCAGCGTGTAGTCGAGCGCATGCAGAAAGTTCTCGTTGGCGCTGAGGATCGTACCGTCCAGCTTGAACTCGATGACCGCCTGCGAGCGGTTCGCTGCGGCGACTTGCGCTCCGAAGTCGAGGTTCTGCAGGCGGACCGAGGCATCGGACCATTCCACCACGACTCCCGCCCGGCTGCCGTCTTCGTTCTTCACGGGCGTTGCAACCAGATCGAACTTCCGTTCGCCGATCTGAATCATCGCACGATGCACCGCGCTGAGGCTCGCCAGCATCTGGCGCTGATGCTGAGGGTTCTTGTGGAACACGTCGATGTTGGTCCCGATCAGCGTATTCACGTTGAAGTGCGGAAGTTCCTTCTTGAGATCGGCCTCGGCAGTGCGAAGCAGATCCGTGACGGCGCTGTTCATGTAGACGATGTTGAGGTCGTTATCCGCAACCATCAGATTGGCACTCACGACCTTGGCGGCCATCAACGTCAATGCATCCGAATTCGACTTGCGCTTGAACATGAATGTCTCCGTATCAATCCGCTTGTTCATTGAGCGCTTCCGTAGCTTTACGGGTCGCGGCGACGTGCTGAACGCTTGACGGGAACTAATCGCCTCATCGTAAGGCACAAGTTCAAATAAATTTCTAATATGCCTATCGATAATCAGCAGGGACCGACGTGAGCCGTCGCAATCCGCCTACGGCCCGTCCATGCGCGAAGCTCTGCGGCGACGCGACGCAGCGCCGATCCCCCACAGCGTCAAGTTCCAGGCAATGCAGGTGCCGAGCGCGAGACACAAACCAACGGCCGAGCCGAACGACACCACTGCCACGTGCAGGACGGCGATTGCCGTGCCGAATCCGAGCAGACCCCAGGCGGAGTTGGCGAGCACGGCGGCGGTCGGCGGACCACCGATGCGCGGGTGCAGGATCAACATGATGCTGGAGAACACCACGGGATACAGCGCGATGATGCCGCTGATGCGTGGACCAACCCAGCTCGAGGTCGAGACCACGATGGCAACGAGCGTCGCGACCAGCGAAGCGCGCATCGGCACATCGTACCAGCGGCGCGTCACCAGCGGCATCTTCACATGGCGATAGCCCGCCAGGAGCGGAATGCAAATGCCGAAGGCGATCAGATTGGCGGCGAGCCCCGCGGTGAGCGACCAATCGAACTGGCGGATGATCGAGGCAAGCACGATCCAGACGGCGACCGCGCTCCCGCAGCTCACCGCGAGATTGTGCCGCTGCGCCAGCACGACATAGGTAAGACACATAAAGATCGTCGCCGCATTGATCGGCAGGCTCGCCAGCGAGCCCTGCGCAATGAAGGCGGCATCGTGATCGAGCGCGAGGAAGACGTAGGATGGCCCCGCCGAGATCGGCAAGGTCGCGACGAGCGCGCCGATCACCGGACCCGCGCGTTCGGTGATGATCGAAGCCGACACGACGAACGCGGCCGAGATCGCCATGCGCAGGAGGAGGACGAGGAGAAAGTGAAGATCGAGGGACATCTTGGCTTCTTACCCGCCCCTGGAGGGGGAAGGTCGGCTCATATGGAGCACAGCGAAATATGAGACGGGGTGAGTGACAGTCTCTCGACCAATACGGTGCCCGAGTGGAGAGATCGCCCCACCCCGCTTGCGCTGCGCGCGATCGACCCTCCCCCTCCAGGGGAGGGTAAGAAATCACATCCGCTGCATCGAAACCGACACCTTCGGGCCGTTCTTGATGGTCTGATAGACCACGCAATAGCGCTCGGTGAGCTTGAGCAGGAGATCGAGCTTGTCCTGAGGCGCGTCGGTATCAACCTCGAAGCGCAGGCGGATCTCGGCGAAGCCAACCGGGGTTTCCTTGTCGATGCCGAGCGTGCCGCGGAAATCGAGATCGCCCTCGGCGTAGACATTGCCGGTCTTGAGCGGCACCTCGATCGCGGTCGCGACCGATTTCAGCGTGACGCCGGCGCAGGCGACCAGCGCCTCCAGCAGCATGTCGCCGGAGCAGAGCTCGAGGCCGGAGCCGCCGGTGGCCGGATGCAGGCCCGCCATCGCGATGGCCCGGCCGGTCTCGACCTTGCATGCGATGCCTTCGCCATCGGTGGAGCCCTTGGCCTTCAGCGTGATCAGCGCGGTCTTGGGATCGGTCTTGTAGCGCTCCTTGATCGGAGCCTGCATCTGGCGCAGCTCTGCAGCGTCCATTTCGTTCTCTCCCGGATAATTGCTCCTCGATGTACCGGGTCAGAGCGAAATTGTCACCACCACATGGCCTGACCGGGACCCTGGGTTGCGTCACGGTCGGGCACGCTGCGATCGAGCGAACGGTCGAGTGACGTCAGCACACTTCGCTTGAAATTCTCGAACAGCGGCGAATTGCGGTCGCGTGGCCGGCCGAGATTGATCTCGATCTGGTCGAACAACCGCCCAGGTCGCGGCCGCATCACCAGCACGCGGTCGGCCAGCACCACGGCCTCGTCGACGTCATGGGTGACGAGGATGAGCGTCGGCCGGGTGTCGGCCCAGAGGTCGAGCAGATGATCCTGCAGATCCCTGCGGGTGAAGGCGTCGAGCGCGGAGAACGGCTCGTCAAGCAAAAGCACCTCCGGCCGCGGCACCAGCGCGCGTGCGATTGCCACCCGCTGCGCCTGCCCGCCGGAGAGCTCGCGCGGCCAAGCCTGTGCCTTGTCGGCGAGGCCGACACGTTCGAGTGCACGCGCCACTTTCTCGCGCCGCTCGGTCGCGGGCAGATCGGCGAGTCCAAAACCGATATTGTCGGCGACGCTGAGCCAGGGGAGCAGCCGCGGCTCCTGGAAGATGATGCCGATCTTGGCGTGCGGCGAACTGATCGTCTCATCGTCGAGTGTTACGCAGCCCGAGCTGGCGCGATCGAGGCCGGCGACGGCGCGCAACAATGTGGACTTGCCGCAGCCGGAGCCGCCGATGATGGCGATGATCTCGCCCTGCCTGATCTCGGCCGAGAAGCGCGCCAGCGCCTCGACGCCGTTGGGATAGGTCTTGCTGACCCGATCGAGCGCCAGCATGGTTTCAAGCGCCCCTTGCCCGTCCGAAGGCGTCCTGCCAGCGCAGGAACGGCGCGGCGGCCACCTCGATCAGCCAGTCGGTGAGCTTGCCGAGCACGGCGAAGATCACGATGGCAGCCAGGATCTGCGCGGGCTTGCCGAGCTGCTGACCGTCGAGCAGGAGATAGCCGAGCCCTTCGGAGGCGCCGATCAATTCGGCTGCGACCACGAACATCCAGCCGAGACCGAGCCCGACGCGCAGCGAGACAACATAGGCCGGCAGCACTGCGGGCAACAGGATGCGGCGGATCATCGCCGGGCCGGACAGGCGGAAGGTGCGCCCGACCTCGACGATCTTGCGATCGACGGAGAGAATCGCGCCCATCACGCCGAGATAGACCGGGAAGAACACGCCGACCGCGATCAACGCGATCTTCGAGGTCTCGAAGATGCCGAGCCAGAGGATGAACAGCGGCACCCAGGCGAGCGAAGGGATCGCGCGCAGCGCCTGCACGGTCGGATCGAGCAGCCGGCGCGCCAGCGACCAATAGCCCGAGACGGCCCCCAGCAACGTGCCCGCGATCACGCCGAACGCGAAGCCGAGCCCGACACGCCACAGCGTGGCGGTGATGTGGCGGACCAGCTCGCCGGAGCGGACGAGCTCGGCGATGGTGGCCAGGACGCGCGACGGCGGCGGCACCAGCCGGCCGTTGGACCAGCCCGACCAGACCGCAATCTCCCAGCCGAGCGCGAGCGTCAGCGGCAGCAATACGCCGAGCACGGGCCGCGCATAGCGCGACAACCGCGAGCGCATAGCGGCGCCTTCGGCCGGTTCCGAGGTCTGTTGCAGCACTGGCGCGTCGGAGATCATGGCCATTAGCAAGCGCGTCTCTTCGGGGAATGCAAGGGTGCGCGGCAATCTCGGTTGTCGCCCCGGACAAGCGAAACGCAGATCCGTGGCCCCTACCCACAGAAGGATTTGGTTACGGGGACTCGGGGTGACCTCTTTCGCGCCAAATCACGTCCTGGGGTCATGGGTTCCGGGCTCGCTTAGTGCCCCGGGACGCCGGTGGAGTTTGATGCGCGCGCGTGCCTCCTCCGCGCTGAACTAGTTCGTCGGCAGCAGAACCTGATCGTCGATCAGGGCATCCAGCGTCGCCTTCACATCGACTTTGGCATCGACGACACCGGCTTGCTGGAGAGCGAGCCCCGCGGCCAGAATCGACTCGCGCTGGGGCGCGCCGATGCGGCTGTGGGTGAGCTCGGTGCGCTCCTTGAGCTGCTTGTCGACGACGGCCTCTGGAAGTTTTGTGACCGCGATGAGTGTCTTCTTCAGCTCGTCGTAATTCGCCAGCGAATACTTTCGCGCTTCCTCATACACCGCGAGCACACGGCGGACTGCGTCCGGATGGTCCTTCAGGAACTGCTCGCGCACATTGAGGATGCCCCAGGTGTTGGCGTCGGCCTTGCGGTAGAACAGCTTTGCGCCCTCCTCGACCTCGGCTTGCGCCATCATCGGATCGAGGCCCGCCCAGGCATCGACGTCGCCGCGGATCAGGGCGGTCTTGCCGTCGGCGTGCTGGAGCAGCACCGGGGTGATGTCCTTTTCGGTAAGGCCCGCCCCCAGCAGCGCACGCACCAGGAAGATGTGCGGATCAGTGCCGCGTGTCACCGCGACGCGCTTGCCCTTGAGGTCGGCCACGCCGGCGATCCTGGAATCCTTTGATGCCACCAGCGCGGTCCACTCAGGGCGCGAGTAAACGTAGATCGACTTGATCGGATTGCCGTTGATGCGGGCGACAAGTGCCGCCGAACCCGCGGTCGAGCCGAAATCGATCGAGCCGGCATTGAGGAATTCAAGCGCCTTGTTGGAGCCGGCCGACTGCACCCAAGTGACGGTGATGCCGTCCTTGGCGAACTCCTTCTCCAGCAGGCCCTTCTGCTTGAGGACCATCGACACCGGATTGTAGGTCGCCCAGTCGATGCGGATTTCCTTGAGCGGATTGGCCGCCTTGGCCGTGGGGGTGACGGCAAGCGCAACCGCTCCCGCCAACAGAAAGCGTCGTGTGATTCCGGTCATGCCCAGCCCTCTCCAAAACTTCATTGTTTTTCAATGAGTTATGGCTAGAGGTCAACGAGAAAATCCGTCCCCCGAAGGCGCATCGGCCGAGAACAGATTTGCCCAAAGCCGCAGCTTTCCAGCATGGAACGACTGTTGCCAGAGAATGGCGGGTGACAGCGCCTGTCACCTCTTATATCCGATGAGACATGGACAGCATCGCGACTGAGCACAAGGCCGAGGGGGACGATCGTTTCGACACTGCGCGGATCACCGCTGCGGTCGATGCGCTCGCCGAAAAGCACCAGGGACGCGAAGACGCGTTCCGCACGGCCATGGCGCAATTGCTTAAGGCCGAGCTGATCGCGGCACGCGGCGTGGCGCAGGAAATCCTGCTGAAGGACCGCCACGGCCGTCACTGTGCCGAGCGGTTGTGTCACGTCCAGGACGAGATCATCCGCATCCTGTATTCGGCGGCGACCCGCCATCTCTATCGCTCGCCGATCCCAAGCGGCGCCGAGCGCATGGCGGTGGTCGCGACCGGCGGCTACGGCCGCGGTCTGATGGCGCCCGAATCGGACATCGACCTGTTGTTCATCCTGCCCTACAAGCAGACCGCCTGGGGCGAGCAGGTCGCCGAGGCGATCCTCTATTGCCTCTGGGACATGGGGTTGAAGGTCGGCCACGCCACGCGCTCGGTCGACGAGTCGATCCGCCAGGCGCGCGGCGACATGACCATCCGCACCGCGATCCTGGAGACGCGCTTCCTCACCGGCGACAAGCCGCTCTATGACGAGCTGGTCGAGCGCTTCGACAAGGAAGTGGTGCAGGGCACCGCGTCCGAATTCGTCACCGCAAAGCTTGCCGAGCGCGAGGAGCGGCATCGCCGCGGCGGCCAGTCGCGCTACCTGGTCGAGCCCAACGTCAAGGACGGCAAGGGGGCGCTCCGCGACCTGCACACGCTGTTCTGGATCGCCAAATACGTCTACCGCGTGCGCGACACCGACGAACTGGTCGCGCGCGGCGTGTTCGACGCACAGGAATACCGCACCTTCCGCCGCTGTGCCGATTTCCTCTGGTCGGTGCGCTGCAACCTGCATTTCTACTCCGGGCGGCCTGAGGAGCGCCTCTCCTTCGATCTCCAGCGCGAGATCGCGGTGCGGCTCGGATACACCTCGCATCCCGGCATGCAGGACGTCGAGCGCTTCATGAAGCACTACTTCCTGGTCGCCAAGGAAGTCGGCAACCTCACCGCCATCCTCTGCGCCAAGCTCGAGGACCAACAGGCCAAGCCCGCCCCGGTGCTGAGCCGGATGATGGCGCGGCTGCGTCCGACCCAGGTGAAGCGACGCGTCCCCGACAGCGACGACTTCATCGTCGACAACAACCGGATCAACGTCGCCGCGCCCGATATTTTCAAGCACGATCCGGTCAACCTGATCCGCATCTTCCGCCTCGCGCAGAAGAACAACCTCGCCTTCCATCCGGACGCGATGCGCGACGTGACGCGCTCGCTCGGCCTGATCAATGCGCAGATGCGCGAGAATCCCGAAGCCAATCGGCTGTTCATGGAGATCCTGACCTCCGACAACGCCGAGATCGTGCTGCGGCGGATGAACGAGACCGGCGTGCTCGGCCACTTCATCCGCGCCTTCGGCAAGATCGTCTCGATGATGCAGTTCAACATGTATCATCACTATACGGTCGACGAGCATCTGATCCGCTGCGTCGGCTTCCTGCAGGACATCGAGCGCGGCGGCCACGACGAATTCGCGCTCGCCAGCGACCTGATGCGCAAGATTCGCCCCGAGCATCGCGCGGTGATCTACATCACGACGCTGCTGCACGACATCGCCAAGGGCCGGCCCGAGGATCATTCGATCGCCGGCGCCAAGGTGGCGCGGCGGCTCTGCCCGCGGCTCGGCTTCAGCGCCGCCGACACCGAACTCATCGCCTGGCTGATCGAGGAGCATCTGACGATGTCCACGGTCGCACAGTCGCGCGACCTGTCCGACCGCAAGACCATCGAGAATTTCGCCGCCGTGGTGCAGTCGGTCGAGCAGATGAAGCTGCTGACGATCCTGACCACCGCCGACATCCGCGGCGTCGGCCCAGGCGTGTGGAACGGCTGGAAGGCGCAGCTCCTGCGCTCGCTGTACTACGAGACCGAGCCGGTGCTGACCGGCGGCTTCTCGGAAGTCGACCGCGGCAAGCGCCTCACAGCCGCCTACGCCGAATTCCGCAACGCCTTCGCCGAATGGCCGGCGGAGGAGCTCGACGCCTATATCGGCCGGCACTATCCGGCCTACTGGCTCAAGGTCGAACTACCGCGAAAGATCCGCCACGCCCGCTTCGTCCGCTCCAGCGAACAGGCCGGCCACAAGCTCGCGATCAATGTCGGGTTCGACGAGGTGCGCGGCGTCACCGAGCTGACGATCTTCGCGGCCGACCATCCCTGGCTGCTGTCGATCATCGCCGGCGCCTGCGCCTCGGCCGGCGCCAACATCGTCGACGCCCAGATCTACACCACAACCGACGGCCGCGCGCTCGACACCATCTCGATATCGAGGGAATACGATCGCGACGAGGACGAGGGACGCCGCGCCACCCGCATCGGCGAGATGATCGAGGACGTCCTGGAAGGCAAGCTGCGCCTGCCTGAGGTGGTGGCGCGACGCACCGTGCGCAGCAAGGCTCGCCCCTTCGTGATCGAGCCGGAAGTCACCATCAACAATCAATGGTCCGACCGCTACACCGTGATCGAGGTGTCCGGCCTCGACCGGCCCGGCCTGCTCTACGAGCTGACCACCGCGATCTCGAAGCTCAACCTCAACATCGCCTCGGCCCACGTCGCGACCTTCGGCGAGCGTGCCCGCGACGTGTTCTACGTTACCGACCTCCTGGGCGCGCAGATCAACGCACCGACCCGGCAGGCCGCAATCAAGAGCGCGCTGACGCATGTGATGGCCAGCGACAAGGCGGTTGCTGCACCGGCGGCGTGATCCTCCTTCGTCATTCCGGGATGGCCCGAAGGGCCAAGCCCGGAATCCATAACCCCCGGCGGATGGATATGGAATCCGGGCTCGCCGCTACGCGGCGCCCCGGAATGACGAGTGGAGAAATGGCGCACGTCATGCCTTTCAAACCTGCACGCCCTCATGCCGCAGCAGCCAGCGCTTCCGCTCCAGCCCGCCGCCATACTTCACCAGCGAACCATCGGCACCGATCAGGCGGTGACACGGCAGCACCACGCTGATCGGATTGGAGCCGTTGGCATGACCGACGGCACGAATGGCTTTTGGCAGATCAATCCTTGCGGCAAGCGCGCCGTAGCTCATCGTGGTGCCGGCGGGGATGTGAGCCAACGCGTTCCAGACCTTCTGCTGGAACGGTGTCCCGGCAATCCGCCATGCGATGGCCGAGAGTTGATTGAAATCACCATCGAAATAGCCCGACAGCGCCGTTCGCATGTCCGTCGGCGCAGGCCGGTCGCTCAATTCGACCGCACCGTAGTGCAGACGCAGAAGCCCGCGCATGCGGTGCTCGTAGTCCTCCCAGTCGAGCGCACGCAGCGCACCCTCGGTATCGGTGACGAGCAGCGCGATGCCGATCGGCGTCGTCAGGCGATCGAGGCCGAAGCTTAGGGAGAATTTGGTCGATCGGCTGGCCATCGCGGCACCATTGCAACGGAACACACCCATCGCACTTGCCATGCCGGCCGTGCTACCGTCCACCCGAAAGCTGACGCTTTGGGGGAGCTCAACTTGATCCTGATCGCCAATATCCTGGTGGCGCTGGTCGCCGCACTGCACGTCTTCTTCCTGATCCTGGAGATGTTCCTCTGGGACAAGCCGCAGGGCTTGAAGGTGTTTCGCAACACGCCGGAGAAGGCCGAGATCACAAAGGTGCTCGCCGCCAATCAGGGACTCTATAACGGCTTCCTCGCCGCGGGCCTGATCTGGGGCTTGGTCCACGGCAATCCGGCCTTCGCATTCCAGATCAAGGCGTTCTTCCTGCTTTGCGTGATCGTGGCCGGTGCCTACGGCGCCGCAACCGTCAGCAGCCGCATCC
The DNA here is from genome assembly GCF_018129985.1 of Bradyrhizobium sp. SZCCT0148. Classification (GTDB taxonomy): domain Bacteria; phylum Pseudomonadota; class Alphaproteobacteria; order Rhizobiales; family Xanthobacteraceae; genus Bradyrhizobium; species Bradyrhizobium japonicum_H. Next base: position 520,194 of record NZ_JAFCKT010000002.1, on the reverse strand, counting down.
TGATGGTGCAGGCGTTGCCGGCGGCGGTCGCGTTGGCGGCGCTGCTCCTGACCTGAGACGCTACGGCGCAGCGCTGCGATCCTTGCGCGCGGCTTGCCCTTCCTCCACACTCTTCGGCAGCGATGGCGACCGTTGCAACCAGCGGGAAAAGACCGTCGACCGGAAAATTCCGTCAGGAGGAACAACCTATGAGCAATCGCAGAGCCTTCATAGCTGCCGCGGCGGCGCTCGCCTTCGCGGCATCCACCAATCAGGCCTTCGCCCAGAAGAAATACGACACCGGGGCGACCGACACCGAGATCAAGATCGGCCAGACCGTGCCGTTCTCCGGCCCCTACTCCGTCTACGCCAATATCGGAAAGACTCAGGCCGCCTACTTCAAGATGATCAACGATCAGGGCGGCATCAACGGCCGAAAGATCAACCTGATCCAGTATGACGACGCCTATTCGCCGCCGAAGACGGTGGAGCAGGTGCGCAAGCTCGTCGAGGGCGACGAGGTGCTGTTCACCTTCCAGATCATCGGCACCGCTGCCAACGCCGCCGTGCAAAAATATCTCAACGGCAAGAAGGTGCCGCAATTGCTGGCCTCGACCGGCGCGGCCCGCTTCAACGATCCCCAGAACTATCCCTGGACCATCGCTTACAATCCCAACTACGTGTCCGAGGGGCGCATCTACGCCAAATACATTCTCAAGGAGCATCCCAACGCCAAGATCGGCGTGCTCTACCAGAACGACGACATGGGCCGCGACTATCTCGCTGGGCTGAAGAGCGGCCTCGGCGACAAGGCCGCCAGCATGATTGTCGGCGAGGTCTCCTACGAGGTCACCGATCCGACCGTCGACTCCCAGGTGGTCAAGCTGAAGTCGATGGGTGTCGACGTGTTCTTCGATGCCTCAACGCCGAAATTCGCGGCGCAGGCGATCAAGAAGCTCGCCGACCTCGGTTGGACCCCGGTCCATATTCTCGACATCAATGCGAGCCCGATCTCGGCGACGCTGAAGCCGGCCGGCCTCGACATCTCCAAGGGCATCATCTCGACCCAATATGGCAAGGAGCCCAGCGATCCCCAGTGGAAGGACGATCCCGGCGTGAAGGCCTTCTTCGCCTTCATGGACAAGTATTTCCCGGAAGGCGACAAGCTCAACACGGTCAACACCTACGCCTATTCGGTGGCCGAGCTGCTGACGCAGGTGCTCAAGCAATGCGGTGACGACCTGACGCGCGAGAACATCATGAGGCAGGTCGCCAACATCAAGGACTTCACGCCGAGCTTCGCGCTGCCCGGCATCAAGATCAACACCGGGCCCAACGACTTCCGCGTCAACAAGCAGATGCAGATGATGAAGTTCAACGGCGAGCGCTGGGAGCTGTTCGGACCGATCATCGAGGATTCCGGTCCCGCGGGTTAGTCTCGATCTCTCTTGGGGTGGGTTAGGCCCCGCGCACCGCGCTTGGCGCGGTGCGCAGAGCTAACCCACCCTACGAACGCCCACCTTGCGTTGCAACACGCGTTCCTCCACACTTGCCCTCAACCGATGGCATCGGATGCGCAAGCGCGCGCCGAGAGATCATCGGCGATAACAAAGTGAGGGAATTGCGAATGAGGAATGGAAAGCTGCATCTGGCCACGGCGCTCGCTCTGGCGCTGTCGATTTCAGCGGCCAATGCCCAGAAAAAATATGATCCGGGCGCCAGCGACACCGAGATCAAGGTCGGACAGACCATGCCGTTCTCGGGGCCGGCGTCGGCCTATTCGTCGATCGGCAAGACGCAGGCTGCCTATTTCAAGATGATCAACGACCAGGGCGGCGTCAACGGCCGCAAGATCAATTTGATCCAGTACGACGACGCCTATTCGCCGCCGAAAGCCGTGGAGCAGATCCGCAAGCTGGTCGAGAGCGACGAGGTGTTGCTGACCTTCCAGATCATCGGCACGCCCGTGAACGCAGCCGTTCAGAAATATCTGAACGCCAAGAAGGTGCCGCAGCTGTTCGCAGCGACCGGCGCCTCGCGGTTCACGGACCCCAAGAACTTCCCGTGGACCATGGGCTTCAATCCGAACTACTTCGTCGAGGGCCGCATCTACGGCCAGTACATTTTGAAGGAGCATCCGAACGCCAAGGTGGGCGTGCTCTATCAGAACGACGACCTCGGCAAGGATTATCTGAACGGCATCAAGGCCGGCCTCGGTGACAAGGCCGCCAAGATGATCGTGACTGAAGCCTCCTACGAGGTGTCCGATCCCACGGTCGATTCGCAGGTCCTCAAGATCAAGGATGCCGGCGCCGACCTGTTCTTCAGCGCAAGCACGCCGAAGCAGGCCGCGCAGGCCATCAAGAAGATCGCCGAAATGGGCTGGCATCCAATCCAGATCGTCGACATCAACGCCACCTCGGTCGGCGCGGTGCTGAAGCCCGCCGGCCTTGACGCTGCCAAGGGCCTGATCAGCGTCAACTATGGCAAGGAACCGCTCGATCCGACCTGGAAGGACGATGCCGGCCTGAAGAAGTATTTCGACTTCATGGCTAAGTACTACCCTGATGGCGACAAGGACTCGAACTTCAACACCTACGGCTACAGCACGGCGCAGCTGCTGGTGCATGTGCTGAAGCAATGCGGTGACGATCTCACCCGTGAGAACGTCATGAAGCAGGCGGCCTCGGTGAAGGACTTCGCCACCGACACGGCGCTGCCCGGCATCAAGGTCAACACCTCGCCGACCGACTACCGCGTCAACAAGCAGCTTCAGATGATGAAGTTCAACGGCGAGCGCTGGGAGCTGTTCGGCCCGATCCTGGAGGATGCAGGCCCGGCGGGTTAGTGGTTGCAAACAGCTGCCTCGATGACGTCATGCCCGGGCTTGTCCCGCCTGCGCGGCCGGAGCCGCTTCGGCGAGGCCAAGGCCCGGGCATCCACGTTCTTGGGCGGCGCGTGAGGAAGCCGTGGATGGCCGGGTCAAGCCCGGCCATGACGGCGCGGAGAGATCGTCCGACCGCGTTCAGGTTGGTATCTCGCCAAAGTTCTTCCCCACCGGCAGCACGGCATGTCGGATCAGCCGAGAATCTTCCACTGCGGCCTGACGATGCTTGACCGCCTCGCGGTAGACGGGATCGCGGATCATCTCGACGAAAGCGGCAACGCTTGGATATTCGGCGATGAAGCAATGGTCCCAGCGCTCGTCCTGCGGGCCGATCAGCATCAGCTCGAATTTGCCCTGCCAGACGATGCGGCCGCCGAGGCGTTCGAACACCGGGCCGCTCTCGCGGCCATAGGCGGCATAGGCTTCGGCGCCGCTTGCCTTGCGGCCGTCCGGATAGGCCGCGTCCTTGCGCAGGCGCACCAGGTTGAGCATGTGGATCGGACCCGGGCGATCATTGTCCCGGAATTGCGCGAAGATCTCCTTGGTCGGATCGATATGGCCCATGTGGGTTTCCTCGTTTCGTCGTGTTTTCTGCCGGCGATCCTAGCTCCCGCGCGCGATCAGCGGAACTGCGGCGGGCGAATGCCGCACCTCCTAATCGCGCGTTAAGGTCTGGGTAACCGGGCCTTAAACAGCCACCGCTAGCGTGCGGCGGGGCGGGCTGACCGGGCGTATTTGCGTATGGCGTGGGGAAAGAAAAAGGCTGGGCGGAAAGAGCCGCTGTTCGGCTTGCCCGCGGCGCTCGCCGATCTGCGCCTGACTCCGGCGGATCGCATTCCCGGCGGCGAGAACAAGCCGAAGAAATCGACGAAATCACCCGCCAAGCGCAAGGCTGAGGAGTCTGACGACGAGCCGCCGCGCGAGCGCAAGGCGCAAGCCGGCCGCAGCGGCGCCAAGCGCCGGTCGAAGTCACGCATCGGCGCCAGCCTCGGTCGTATGGTCTATTGGGGCGCGGTGCTCGGCCTGTGGGGCGCGATCGCGGTGATCGGCGTCGTGATCTATGTCGGTGCCCATCTGCCGCCGATCCAGTCGCTGGAAATCCCGAAGCGGCCGCCGACGATCCAGATCGTGGGCATCGACGGCAGCATCCTGGCGCAGCGCGGCGAAATGGCCGGTGCCAATGTCGCGCTGAAGGATCTGCCGCCGTATTTGCCCAAGGCCTTCATCGCCATCGAGGACCGCCGCTTCTATTCGCATTTCGGCATCGATCCCGTCGGCATCCTGCGCGCCCTCGTCACCAACGTCATGCATCGCGGCGTCTCGCAGGGCGGCTCGACGCTGACGCAGCAGCTCGCCAAGAACCTGTTTCTGACCCAGGAGCGCACCGTGCAGCGCAAGCTGCAGGAGGTGGAGCTCGCGATCTGGCTCGAGCGCAAGCATTCCAAGGACGAGATCCTGGAGCTCTATCTCAACCGCGTCTATTTCGGCTCCGGCGCCTACGGCGTCGAAGCTGCAGCGCAAAGGTATTTCGGCAAGTCGGCGAAGAACGTCACGGTCGCCGAGGCCGCGATGCTGGCCGGCCTCGTCAAATCGCCCTCGCGCCTCGCGCCGAACCGCAACCCTGAAGGCGCCGAAGCCCGCGCACAAATCGTGCTGGCGGCGATGGCGGATGCGAAATTCATCACCGATGCGCAGGCGCAGGCCTCAATCGGCCATCCCTCCTACAATGTGAAGCCGGTCGGCGCAGGCACAATCAACTACGTTGCCGACTGGATCGGCGAGGTGCTGGACGATCTGGTCGGCCAGATCGACGAGAGCATCAAGGTCGAAACCACGATCGATCCGAAGCTGCAGAGCGTGGCGGAAGCAGCCATTATCGACGAGCTTGCGGCCAAGAGCGTGAAGTTCAATGTCGGCCAGGGTGCGCTGGTGGCGATGACGCCCGATGGCGCGGTGCGTGCCATGGTCGGCGGGCGGAACTATGCCGAGAGCCAGTACAACCGCGCGGTGACGGCGAAGCGCCAGCCGGGCTCCTCGTTCAAGCCGTTCGTCTATCTGACCGCACTCGAGCAGGGGCTGACGCCTGACACGATGCGCCAGGATGCGCCGATCGAGGTCAAGGGCTGGCGGCCCGAGAACTACACCCATGAATATTTCGGCGCGGTGACGCTGACGCAGGCGCTGGCGATGTCGCTCAACACCGTCGCGATCCGTCTCGGCCTCGAGGTCGGGCCGAAGAACGTGGTGCGCACCGCGCACCGGCTCGGCATCTCCTCCAAGCTCGAGCCCAACGCGTCGATCGCGCTCGGCACCTCGGAAGTCTCGGTCGTCGAACTGGCGGGCGCCTATGCGCCCTTCGCGAATGGCGGCCTCGCGGTGACGCCGCATGTCGTGATGCGGATCAAGACGCTGAGCGGCAAGCTGCTCTACATGCGCCAGCCCGAGGAGCGTAACCAGGTCGTCGATCCCCGCTATGTCGGCATGATGAACGCGATGATGCGGGAGACGCTTGTTTCAGGCACGGCGAAGAAGGCCGAGATCCCTGGCTGGCCTGCCGCCGGCAAGACCGGCACCAGCCAGGATTATCGCGACGCCTGGTTCATCGGTTACACCGCCAACCTCGTCACCGGAGTCTGGCTGGGCAATGACGACAATTCGCCGACCAAGAAGGCGACCGGCGGCGGCTTGCCGGTGGAAGTCTGGTCGCGCTTCATGAAGACGGCGCACGAAGGCGTGCCGGTGGCGGCCTTGCCGAGCGCACAAGGTGGCTGGGGCCTGTCCAACCTCGCGCAGGCGGCCTCGCAGGTGTCATCGCCGACAGCGGCCGCGCCCGTCCCGGCAGCGACCAACACTGGCGGCTATCGCCCGCCGCCGACGCGCGCCAATGCGCGGCCGGAGGCTGCGGCAGGGCTCGATGGCTGGCTGATGGACCGGTTGTTTGGCGGAAACCGCTAGGCGCGGGTTGGGGGCATTCAGCCCCTCAAACCAAAAAATGCGAAAACAACCCCATGCACAGTAGCCGGCGATAGCAAAATCAACGACTTGCGCTGGCAGTCCAGAAGCCTGAAAGCACCCGCCGGAAGACAGCTGGATTCCCCGCGACGGCGGGGAATCCAGTACGGCGTGGCTTCTTCTCCATTCAATCAGTGCCGTCTCGGCGTACGGGATCGCCCGGTCAAGCCGGGCGATGACACCGTTCAAGACCTTGGCAGCAAGGCCCTAATCCTCGACCCCGTAGCGGTGCAAATCATTGCCGTAGGTGTCGAGCCACTTCTTGGCGCGCTCCATCGACGGGCAGACCTTGCCGCACACACGCCAAAACTTCGCCGAATGGTTCATCTCGACGAGATGGGCGACCTCGTGCGCGGCGAGGTAATCGAGCACGAACGGCGGCGCGAGGATCAGCCGCCAGGAGAACGACAGCGAGCCGGCCGAGGTGCAGGAACCCCAGCGGCTGGACTGATCGCGGATCGAGAGCCGCTTGACCCTGACGCCGAGCTCGGCGGCATAAGCCTCCGACGAACGCTGCAGGTCGTGGCGTGCCTCACGCTTGAGGAAGTCACTGACGCGGCGATCGACATGTTCGAGCCCGCCGGCAACGCAAAGAATACGCTCACCGCTGTCGCGCACCTCGGTCCACACCGTGCCGCGCGCGCCGGCGCGGTGAACGATGCGATGCGGCGTGCCACGAAGCGGTATCACCGTGCCCGGCTGGAACGGCGCGGCCTTCGGCAAGCGACCGAGGCGCGCCGCAATCCACGCACCGTGACGCTGCGCGAAGTCCTTGGCTTCGGCCAGCGTGCCGCGCGGCGGCATGGTGAGGATGGCTTCGCGGTCGCTCGGATGAATTCTGAGCGTGTAACGGCGCGCGCGGCGGTGCCGCCGCAATCGGATGGCAAAATATTGCGATCCGTGGGTGATCAAGACGGTCTTCGGTTCGTGGGGACGCCGATAGAGAAGAGCGCGAGTAGCCATGTCTGTCAGTCCGGGGAGCAAGAGTTCGCCCGGATTCTGCCATAACCGCCGCCAGGGAAAGCGCTCGGCGCAAAAACAAATCATTTGCCCAATATACAGGGGTCTGGCGTCCGGGAGACCCTACAGACTGGGGTTGGAACCGGCTTTTTTCGCCCTCTCTGGACGCATGTGGCACCCCCAAGGGGTGAGGACTGACTCACTCCTATGAAGCTACCTAAATACCGCGAATCTGCAGGGAACCAAGCCCCGCCGGATGCCCCGGCAGGGCCGATATTTTCGACGGGAAAGCCGAAAAAGAAGCTATTCAGCCGCGCGAGCCTGCAACGAGCTCGGATTTGCCGCTGAAACCATGAAGTCGTGAATGCGCGGCACGATTTCCGATCTGAAGCGCGAGCCGTTGAACACGCCGTAATGTCCGACGCCCTTCTGCACGTAATGAACGCGACGATGATCGGGGATCGAGCTGCACAATGTGTGCGTCGCTTCGGTCTGGCCGATACCGGAGATGTCGTCGTTCTCGCCTTCGACCGTCATCAACGCCACGCGCGTGACCTTGGAGGGATCGACAAGTGTTCCGCGATGGGCCATCTCGCCCTTCGGCAGCGCGTGCTTCACGAACACGGTGTCGACCGTCTGCAGGTAATATTCGGCGGAGAGGTCCATCACCGCGAGATACTCATCATAGAACTCGCGATGCTTGTCGACGAGGTCGCCGTCGCCCTTCACCAGATTGGCAAAAAGCTGCTTGTGGGCGTCCATGTGGCGGTCGAGATTCATGCTGATGAAGCCGTTGAGCTGCAGGAATCCCGGATAGACGTCGCGCATCATGCCCGGATGAGGGAACGGCACCTTGGTGATGACATGGTTGCGGAACCAGTCGATGCCGCGCTCTTGGGCGAGATTGTTCACCGCAGTCGGATTGCGGCGGGTGTCGATCGGGCCGCCCATCAGCGTCATCGAAGTCGGCACGAAGGGATCGCGCCGTGCTTCCATGATCGAGACGGCTGCGACAACCGGCACGGAGGGCTGGCACACCGCCAGCACATGCGTGTTGCCGCCGAGGACGTGCAGCATCTCGATGACGTAGTCGATGTAATCGTCGAGATCGAAGCGGCCATCGCTGAGCGGCACCATGCGGGCGTCTGCCCAGTCGGTGATGTAGACCTCATGCGCGGGCAGGAATGCCTCGACCGTGCCGCGGAGCAGCGTCGCATAATGGCCGGACATCGGCGCCACGATCAGCACGCGCGGCTGCGGGCTGCGCAGCGGACGGGTGAACTTGCGATCGAAATAGAGCAGCCGGCAGAACGGCTTTTCCCAGACCGAGCGAACCTCGACGGGGACGCGGATGCCGTTGACCTCGGTGTCGTCGAGGCCCCATTCCGGCTTGCCGTAACGACGCGTGGTACGCTCGAACAACTCGCAGGCCGCGGCAACCGACTTGCCGACCTCGGTGCGTGCCCAGGGATTGAGAGGATTTTGAAACAGCAGCTTGGTCGCGTCGGTGACCGCGCGTGCCGGATTGAGAGAGGCGTGCGCCATCTCGTACATCCAGTACATCGGTGTCGTCAGGACCGGACTGCCTTCAGCCGCCAGGGGCGGCGCGCCGCCAAACTCACCAATAGGCATCGCTATATCCTTCTTCGCATCGCAGCATACTGCCGAATGCGTAATATTGCGTCAATCCATGGTTCCGTACATCTACGTAGCGAAAACGGTTAAACCGGCCTGAATCCCCGATAAATCGGGCGTTATTCGCCGCCCGACAACAGCGAGCCATTTTTCTTAGCGCTGCGCAAAAGGGCAAGGAATGCCCAAAAAGAAGCTCCCAGCAGCACCGCATTGATGGCCAACGCGTCCAGCATCAAATCGATCCGAAAGGTTCGCTCGATCAGCAGCGCGCGCATCCCTTCGAACACGTAGGTCGGCGGCAGCACCCAGGCGATGGCTTGCAGCCAGGCCGGCAACACGCTGACGGGATAGTAGACGCAGGCGAGCGGCAGGATCGCGAACATCAAGGTCCAGACGATGCTCTCGGCGCCGAGACCGTTTCTCAGCACCAGCCCCGACACGAAGATGCCGACCGACCAGCTCGTGAAGATCAGATTGCAGAAGAATGCGATCAGCGGCAGGCCGAGGGCATAGACATTGAAGTGAAACATGACCAGCGCAAGCACGGTCATCGGAATGATCCCGATCGCGAGCCGGATCAGGCTCATGACCATCAGTGACAGCAGAAACTCGATCGGCCTCAAGGGGCTCATCATGAGATTGCCGATGTTGCGCGACCACATCTCCTCCAGGAACGAGATGGAGAAGCCGAGCTGCCCGCGAAACAGGATGTCCCAGAGGATGACGGCGCCGATCAGCGTGCCGCCCGCGCGCGCGAAGAAATTGGAATTCTCGGCGATGTAATATTGAATGAAGCCCCAGGTGATGACCTGCAGCGCCGGCCAGTACAGCAATTCGAGCAGCCGCGGCCAGGACGACATCAACAGATACCAATAGCGCAGGATCATCGCGCCGATGCGCTGGACGGAGATCCCGCGGGGGAGGGAAAGGTCGGTCATGGCGCGATAACCTGGCCCGGACGGGATCTGTCATCCCGGGGCGCGACACCGTCGCGAGCTATGATGCGCAATTGCGCATCTGAGGATCCATAACCACAGGATTGAATTTGGCGAAGACTCGGAGTGACCGGTCTCGCCCCACAGCCGCGGCCTGTGGTTATCGATTCCGGGCTCGCGCTCCGCGCGCCCCGCAATGACAGACCTTCATCCGGGCTACGAATACAGGTACGACCGCTCACCTCGCCGCCTCCTTCGCACCGTTCACCCGGCCACGGGCGACGTCCAGAAAGACCTCTTCCAGCGTGGTCCGGTTGTAGCGTGCCATGATCGCCTCCGGCGTATCGTCGTCCTCGATGCGGCCGCGCTTCATGATGATGACGCGGTCGCAGAGCCGCTCGACCTCGAGCATGTTGTGCGACGCCAGGAGGATGGTGGCGTTGTTGTCGCGGCGATAACGCTCCAGATGCGCCCGCACCCAATCGGCGGTATCCGGGTCGAGCGAGGCGGTCGGCTCGTCCAGCAGCAGCAGCTCGGGCCGGTTGATCAGCGCTTTGGCCAGCGCGACGCGGGTCTTCTGCCCGGCCGACAGCTTGCCGTTGGCACGGTCGATGAATTCGGTGAGATCGAGATCGTCCGCGAGTTCGGCGATGCGCTCCGACAGGTTCTTCACCGCATAGAGCTTGCCGAACACGGTGAGGTTCTGCCGCACCGTGAGCCGCATCGGCATGTCGACATAGGGACTCTCGAAGTTCATCCGCCCTAGCACGGAAGCGCTCTCCTCGGGCATCCCGTGACCGAGCACCTGCACGCGGCCGGAGGTCGGCAGCACCAGCCCCATGATCATCGCGATGGTCGTGGTCTTGCCGGCGCCGTTGCCGCCCAGAAGCCCGGTGATGCTGCCGCGCGGCAGCGAAAATGAGATGTCGTCGACGGCGCGGGTCTGCTTGTAGATTTTGACGAGATGGTCGACCGCGATCGCCGCGGACGAGCTGCGCTCCGCGACAGTCGGCCGACTTGAAGCCTTGCCATTCTCGGTCATGCTGGTGGTTCTTCTGCTATTGCAGCGGATAGCGCAAGGCTTGTAATCCGGTGGTTCCGAAGCCCAGCGTTTGTGATCCCGGAAGGCACCGCCACATTGGCCGAGATGACCGAGACTGCCGATACCGATTTCCGCCACGCACAGCGGCATATCCGCCTGGACACGATCCTGAGGCTGCGTTGGCTGGCGGTGCTGGGCCAGCTCGCCGCGATCTTCATCGTGGCGCAGGGGTTGGAATTCAACGTCGAGATCGTTCCCTGCGTCAGCATCATCGCCTTGTCGGCGGCGCTCAATCTGGCGCTCCAGACCGCGGCCAACCCGATGCAGCGGCTGGAGCCGATGCAGGCGGCCGGTCTGCTCGCGCTGAACATCGTGGAACTGGCCGGTCTGCTGTACTTCACCGGCGGACTGCAGAACCCGTTCTCGTTCCTGTTCCTCGCGCCGGTGCTGATCTCGGCCACGGCGCTGCCGGCGCGCTCCACATTCGGCCTCGGCGTGCTCGCGGTGGCCTGCGCCTCGGTCCTGTTCTTCTTCCATCTGCCGCTGCCCTGGGATGCCGATGATCCCCTGGTGCTGCCGCCGATCTACCTCGTCGGAATCTGGCTCTCGATCGTGCTCGCGATCGGCGTCACCAGCCTCTACTCGTTCCAGGTGACGGAAGAGGCGCGCAAGCTCGCGGACGCGCTGGCCGCGACCGAGCTGGTGCTGACGCGCGAGCAGCATCTGACCCAGCTCGACGGCCTTGCCGCTGCAGCCGCGCACGAGCTGGGCACGCCGCTGGCGACGATCTTCCTGATCTCGCGCGAGCTGGAGAAAACGGTGAAGGACGCCAGCTTTGCCGCCGACCTGAAGACGCTGCGCGAACAGACCCAGCGCTGCCGCGATATCTTGAGCAAGATCACCCAGCTCTCCCCCACCGGGGCGCCGTTCGACCGCATGAAACTGTCGGAGCTGATCGAGGAGGTGGTGGCCCCGCACCGCGATTTCGGCGTCGAGATCAAGGTGCGGATCGCGGTCGCCGCCGTGTCCGAGCCGGTCGGCTCGCGCAACCCGGCAATCCTGTACGGTGTCGGCAATATCGTCGAGAACGCGGTGGATTTCGCCCGGACCACCGTCGAGGTGAACGCGTGGTGGAACAAGGACACGATCGAGCTTCTGATCTCCGACGACGGCCCCGGCATTCCGCCCGACATCCTGAACCGGATCGGCGAGCCCTATCTGTCGCGGCGGCGAACCACGGATGACGGCGGCGGCGAGCGACGCGGCCTCGGATTGGGTGTGTTCATCGCGCGTACCTTGCTGGAACGCACCGGCGCAAAGGTCTCGTTTACCAACCGGATCTTTCCGGACCACGGCGCCGTGGTCCAGATCACATGGCCGCGACAGCGTTTTGAGGCTATCGAGACGCTGGAAGAAGCAATAGGATAACCGCGACCTTGCGTCGCACGACGGGGCGGATCGACTATTTGCCGCCTTGGCACTGCGCGATTGCGACGCCATATGTAGACGCGCTGGAGAGAGGACAAAACCTTGAACGCCATCGCCGAACTGAACGAACAGACCGACCGCTCGCTGCTCATCGTGGAAGACGACAAGCCGTTCCTGGAGCGCCTGTCACGCGCCATGGAAACGCGCGGCTTTGCCGTGACATCATGCGACACCGTCTCGGACGGACTTGCGCAGATCGGCAAGGCGGCACCCGCATTCGCCGTGGTCGACCTGCGGCTCGGTGACGGCAACGGCCTCGACGTTGTCTCGGCGCTGAAGAAGAAGCGCCCCGACGCACGCGCGATCGTGCTGACCGGCTATGGCAACATCGCCACCGCCGTCACCGCGGTGAAGATGGGCGCGATCGATTATCTCTCCAAGCCCGCCGATGCCGACGACGTCGTCGCGGCGCTGCTGTCGACCAGCTCGGACAAGTCCGATCTGCCGACCAACCCGATGTCGGCCGACCGCGTCCGCTGGGAGCACATCCAGCGCATCTACGAGATGTGCAACCGCAACGTCTCGGAGACCGCACGCCGGCTCAACATGCACCGCAGGACGTTGCAGCGGATCCTCGCCAAGCGCGCGCCGCGGTAAGTTTGCAACACTCTTGTGCCCCGAACGCAGCGCAGCACGAACTGATGCGCTGCCGAGCGGGGCCCATTATTTGTGAAGAGCGAGAAGCCGCACCTGCCTTCTGGGTCCCGGCCCTGCGCAGCAACGCTACGCGTTGCAGCGCGTCCGGGGCACGAGACCACGTTATTCCCAGAAATCAGCGTGGCCCTGCGGGTCGACCAACCGGTTGATCCGAAGCGCCGCCGCCATTCCAAACCGGACTGTCATTTGCTTGCGCGTGGCGGCCGCGAGCTTGTGCTCGGGCGCTTCGCACTGCAGGTGCGCCCCATAGGCGTCGGCGACGATCAGGCCGGTGCCTTCCGGAAAGATCCCGCACGGCAGGTCCTGCGTGAACGCGAAGAACAGCCGGTCGCAATGGGCCCGGTATTCGTGCCATTTCTGGTCGGCGCGCAGATCCTCCACCGACGATTTGATTTCGACGATCCAGATCTCGCCGCGCTCGTTCAGCGCCACCAGATCGGCGCGCCGGCCCGAAGGCAGCGGCAATTCGCTGATGCAGGTAAAGCCGAGCGAACGCAGCAGCCGCGCAGTGCCGCGCGCGATGGCCAGCGCCGTCTCGGACTGGCGGCGATCGGGCGGCGGCACGAGGGCGATGTTGCGGGCGGTATTGTCCATGGGTGAAGGGTAACCGATTCCATGGAGCCCGTCATTCCGGGCCGCGCAAGGCGCGAGCCATGACGCGCAATCCCGGTGTTTATAAGCCCCGGGCGCGCGAAGTGGGGCGTTCCGGGCGCCGGCGGATGCGGGGGAAGAGCGGGAACCTCACCCTCCACTCGCAATTATCACGCAGCCGCCGACGGTCGCGGGCGGACCAAAGAGGGCTGTCCCGGCATGATCGACGATCTCTGGTACAAGAACGGCGTGATCTATTGCCTCTCCGTCGGCACCTACATGGATGCCAACGGCGATGGGGTCGGCGACTTCAAGGGCCTGCTGCGCCGGCTCGACTATCTGCACGGCCTCGGCATCACCACGATCTGGCTGATGCCGTTCCAGACCTCGCCCGGCCGCGACGACGGCTACGATATCGCCGACTATTACAGCGTAGATCCCCGTTACGGTACGCTCGGCGACTTCGTCGAATTCACCCATGGCTGCAAGCAGCGCGGCATCCGGATCATCATCGACCTCGTCGTCAACCACACCTCGGACCAGCACCAATGGTTCAAGGAAGCGCGGCGCGACAAGAACTCGCCCTATCGCGACTGGTACGTATGGTCCGACAAGAAGCCCGCAAACGCCAACACGGGCATGGTGTTTCCCGGCGTGCAGAAGACGACCTGGACACGCGACAAGGAAGCCGGCGCGTATTATTTCCACCGCTTCTACGATTTCCAGCCCGACCTCAACACCTCGAACCCGCACGTGCAGGCCGAGATCCTGAAGATCATGGGATTCTGGATCCAGCTCGGCGTCTCCGGCTTCCGGATGGACGCCGTGCCCTTCGTGATCGCCACCAAGGGCGCCAAGGTGAAGAAGCCGGTCGAGCAGTACGACATGCTGCGCGCGTTCCGCGAATTCCTGCAATGGCGGCAGGGCGATGCCATCATCCTGGCCGAAGCCAACGTTCTGCCGGAAACCGACATGGAGTATTTCGGCCGCGATGGCGACCGCATGCACATGATGTTCAACTTCCACGTCAATCAGCACCTGTTCTATGCGCTGGCCTCCGCCGACTCGCGTCCGCTGGCGAAGGCGCTGAAGGCGACCAAGCCGCGGCCGGCCGCGGCGCAATGGGGCCTGTTCCTGCGCAATCACGACGAGCTCGATCTGGGACGGTTGACCAAGGCGCAGCGCGACCTCGTCTTCAAACGCTTCGGCCCCGACAAGGACATGCAGCTCTACGACCGCGGCATCCGGCGTCGCTTCGCCCCGATGGTCGGCGGCGACCGCCGGCGGCTCGAGCTCGCCTACAGCCTGATGTGCACGCTGCCGGGAACGCCCGTCATCCGTTATGGCGACGAGATCGCAATGGTCGATGACCTCTCATTGCCGGAACGCAACTGCGCGCGCACGCCGATGCAATGGTCGACCGAGCCGCATGGCGGATTCACCAAAAGCGACAAGCCCGACTGTCCTGTGATCGACGAGGGCCCGTACGGCTATCCGCACGTCAACGTCGCGAAACAGCGACGCGATTCCAACTCGATGCTGAACTGGACCGAACGCATCATCCGCATGCGCAAGGAGGTGCCGGAAATCGGCTGGGGCGATTTCGCGATCATTGCGACGCGCGATCCCGCCGTGTTCATCATGCGTTACGACTGGCGCAACAATTCGGTGCTGTTCGTGCATAATCTGGATGACAAACCGCGCGAGACCGCGTTCTCGGTCGGTTTGCCCGGCGATGCCGGCGAACACCTGATCAATCTGCTCGCGGAGGATCACAGCCACGCCGACAAGCGCGGCCAACACCGAATTGTGCTGGAGCCGTATGGCTATCGCTGGTATCGCGTCGGCGGGCTGGATTATTTGCTGAAGCGGAGCGACATCGACGAGAATACGACTAAGGGAAATAAGCATCCGGGGTGAGGTGGAAGGCCTTCACTTGCTCCCCCGCTGCGGCGACGCATTGCGAGCGCAGCGAAGCAATCCAGACTCTTTCGTTGAGAATTCTGGATTGCTTCGTCGCAAGAGCTCCTCGCAATGACGAGGAGATATCAATGGCCCCTTTTGCCGTCACGCTGCGACTGTCCTGGATGACAGCTAGGCGGGCGGCGATACGATCACGCCTTCATTGCCGCGCAGATCCAGCACGCCTTCGATTTGCTCGCCCTCACGATCCAGGAATGTCGACAGCAGGATCTCGCTGCCGAAACGGATCGCGCTCGTGGTGACCGCGACGGGATCGGGGCCGAGATTGAGCGCCACGATCACCGCGCGCCCCTCGGCCTCGCGGCGATAGATCAGGAGATCGCCTTGCGCCGTGATCGGACGATAATCGCCCGCGACCAGCGGCCGACTGCTCTTCCGCAAGCCGATCAGACGCTTGTAGAGGTTGAGGATCGAGCGCGCGTCGGCTTCGAGATTGACGACATTGTCGCGCACATAGTGCTCCGGCAACGGCAGCCACGGCCGCGCCGCCGAGAAACCGGCGAATGCGGACGCGTCCCACTGCATCGGCGTGCGGCAGCCGTCGCGGCCGACACCGATGCCGGGCACGTTCTTCTCGAAGGGGTCGCGCACATCCTCCGGCGCGATCGCCACCTGGTGCATGCCGATCTCGTCGCCGTAATAGAGGGTCGGCGTGCCGCGCAGCGTCAGTAGCAGCATGGCGGCGATACGGGCCTGCTCCGGCCCGACGCGGCTTGCGACCCGCGGGCGATCGTGATTGCCGAGCACCCAGTTCGGCCAGGCGCCGCGCGGCAGGGCCTTCTCGTAATCCTCGATGATCCTTTCGATCGATCGCGCGCTCCAGAAGGTCGAAAGCAGCGCGAAGTTGAACGGCATCTGCGCGCCGGTGAGGTCGTTGCCGTAATAGGCCATCAACCGATGCAGCGGCAGATAGACCTCGCCGATCAGCACACGAGCTCCGAATTCGTCGGTGACGCGGCGCATCTCGGCGATGACATTATGCACCTCCGGCTGGTCGGTGGAGTATTGCGTCATGACCCTTTCGTTCGGCGGCCGGCCCTCGACGTAGTGCGGATTCGGCGGGTTGTCGCGGAATTCGGAATCCTTGATCAGGTGCCAGATCACGTCGACGCGGAAGCCGTCGACCCCCTTTCCGAGCCAGAACCGCATCACGTCGTAGATCGCGGCACGGACGTCGGGATTGCGCCAATTCAGGTCCGGCTGCTTGGCGAGGAAGGCGTGATAATAATATTGGCCCGTGGTCTCGTCGAACTGCCACGCGCTGCCGCCGAACTCGGATAGCCAGTTGTTCGGCACCCCGCCGTCGGGTGCCGGATCGCGCCAGACGTACCAGTCTCGCTTGGGATTGTCGCGCGAGGCGCGGCTCTCGACGAACCAGGGATGCTGGTCCGAGGTGTGGTTCGGCACGAGGTCGAGGATCAGCTTCAGGCCGTTGTCGTGGGCAGCCGCGATCAGCGCGTCGAAATCGGCCATCGTGCCGAACAGCGGCTCGATCCCGGTATAGTCGGAGATGTCGTAGCCGAAATCTTCCATCGGCGAGGGAAAGATCGGCGACAGCCAGATCGCGTCGACGCCGAGCGATCTGACGTAAGGCAGCCGCTGCAAGATGCCGGCGAGATCACCGACGCCGTCACCGTTCGAGTCCTGAAACGACCGGGGGTAGATCTGGTAGAAAATGCCGTCGCGCCACCAGTTCGTATTGCTTTGAGCCATGCGGAAAGACCACCCGGAATCTGCGTCTTGCACGTGAGAACGCGACAACGCCGCCCCGGTTCAACTGGCGGGCCAATTGGGACGGCCGTGTGACGGCCGTTCCCACGAAGCGGCCCGAATCTTTTGCTTGGCGGCATGGCAAAAATCGGCATTGTGGCGCCATGACCGAGCAAAACGACACCCAATCCAAAGCCGGCGCGATCATCGTCCCCGTGACGCTGTTCGAGCAGAACTGCACCATCATCTGGCACGAGCCCAGCAAGAAGGCGGTGGTGATCGATCCCGGCGGCGACGTGCCGAAGATCCTGGACGCGATCAAGCAGACCGGCGTCACCGTGGAGAAGATCTGGCTGACTCACGGCCATATCGACCATGTCGGCGGCGCGGCCGATTTGCGCGATGCGCTGAAAGTGCTGATCGAGGGCCCGCATGAAGCGGACAAGTTCCTGCTCGACAATGTGGTCGAGAGCGGCGCACGCTTCGGCATGACCGGCGTGCGCAACTTTGCGCCCGACCGATGGCTCGCCGAGGGCGACACCGTGTCGATCGGCGATCTCACGTTCGACATCTACCACTGCCCCGGCCACTCGCCGGGCAGCGTGGTGTTCTTCAACAAGGAGCTGCGCTTCGCCCATGTCGGCGACGTCCTGTTCGCCGGCTCGGTCGGGCGCACCGATTTGCCCGGCGGCAGTCACGCCACGCTGATCAACTCGATCAAGACAAAGCTGCTGCCGCTCGGCGACGATGTCGGCTTCATCTGCGGCCATGGCGCAGGCTCGAGCATCGGCCAGGAGCGGATGACCAATCCGTTCATCACCGGCGAGATGTGAGCGCGACGCGCGCTACTTCATCAATCCGGCGGCGGTGAGCGCGCGGGTGATGACCGCACTGATATCGAGGCTGCGGCTCTTCTCGGTGGTCGGCTTGCCCGGTTGATCGGCGACAGCTGATCGGATCGACCTGGCGAGATGCGGCGCTGGTGACAGTGCTGTCACCGTCTTCGGCGCTGGAGCAGACTTTGCTGCCACTTTCTTCGTGGCAAGGTTTGGAATCCAGTTGGTCAGGCCGAAGAACTTGGCGATGTGGTAGGACGACGAAATCCCGGCTTCAATCAGGAAGGCACCTTCGACGCCATAACGCTGATCGTTGTCGGCAATGCCAAGCGGCGTGCCGTGCGACATGCCGGTGATGGCGAAGGATTCGACGACGGTTTCGCCGTCCTTGTCCCACCAGGTCTGGCGCGGGTAGCCGTCGACGATCGTTTCGGCCATCGGCGCGCTTGGCAGACCGTGCAGATCCAGCCACTGCTTGACGATCGCGTTGGCATTGCCGGGGTTGACGGTGCGGTCGGCGCTGCCATGCCAAACCGAGATTTTCGGCCAGGGCCCACGGTGGTTCGACGCCTGTCGTACGAGGTCTCCGAGTTCCCGCGCCGGCCGATCCGGCGAATGAAACATGCCGTCCAGTGCTTCGCGCAGATTGGTCGCGATGCCGTAAGGCAGGCCCGCGACAACAGCGCCGGCCGCGAAGACTTCAGGATAGGTCGCGAGCATCACGGAGGTCATGCCGCCACCGGCGGACAGACCCGTGATGAAGACCCGCCGCGCGTCGATGCCGTGCGTCTTGGCCATGTGCGCGATCATCTCGCGGATCGATTGCGCCTCACCGCTGTCGCGCGTGATGTCTTCGGTGTTGAACCAGTTGAAGCAGGTATTGGCATTGTTGGCGCGCTGCTGTTCCGGCATCACCAGGGCGAATCCGTAATGATTTGCCAGCGTCGACCATCCCGCGCCGAGATCGTAAGCGGCCGCAGTCTGGCCGCAGCCGTGCAAGACCACAACGAGCGCGCGCGGTTGCTGCAACTGCGCCGGCACAAAGCTGTACATCCGCAGCTGACCGGGATTGGAGCCGAAGCCCGTGACCTCCTCCAGCGCGCTCGATGCGCCGGCGCTAAGGCCGAATTCGCGCAGGCGAAACCCATCCAGCTTGGGCAGCTGCCGCAACAGTTCGAGATTTTTGGCTGATGACACCGGCAGCTCCAAGTGGGGTGACCCATTCAACGTCACCTCAATCAAATAGTTGCTGCAGTGCAAAATAAAAAGACCGTGTGCTGTCGGTCATCATGGAATCCCACGAAAACCTGCGGAATTTGCATGCATTAACCACGCTGCCTCAACTTCGTGCAGATGCGCGGCACATTCTCGCCGGATGCGATCCAGATCCTGTCCAACGCCGCAAACAGCACGGGGAGACGACAAGGCCTGCGCGCGCAGATTGCAGAGATTCGATCGTGACGGACACTGGATGCGACGGCTTCATGAATGCGACGGCCGGATGTGGGAAACGGAATGACGCTGTCGCGGCGATCTGCCCCTCGCTCCGCTTGGGGGAGAGGAGGGAAAAGACATCCGCATGCCTGCATTCCGCAACACGGGACACCGGGCGATTGCGTTCGCATGCTCCGGCACGTAGCCTCACCGCCTCAACAAACAGAAAATCAAAGCCGGAGAGAACGCCATGGCGCGCCTGAAGTTCGGAGCCTTCCTTGCCCCGCATCACCCGATCGGGGAGCATCCGATGCTCCAGTTCCGGCGCGATCTCGACCTGGTCGAGCAGCTCGACGCGCTCGGCTATGACGAGTTCTGGTGCGGCGAGCACCATTCATCCGGCTGGGAGATGATCGCCTCGCCCGAGATGTTCCTGGCTGCGGCCGGCGAGCGCACCAAGCGGATCAAGCTCGGCACCGGCGTGGTGTCGCTGCCCTATCATCATCCCTACAACGTCGCCCAGCGCATAGTGCAGCTCGACCACATGACCGGCGGCCGCGCCATCTTCGGCTCAGGTCCGGGCGCGCTTGCCTCCGACGCGCACACGCTCGGCATCGATCCGATGACGCAGCGCGACCGCCAGGACGAGGCGATCGGCATCATCCGCCGGCTGTTCAACGGCGAGCGCGTCACGGCGAAGAGCGACTGGTTCACCATGAACGACGCCGCGCTGCAGATCCTGCCGCTGCAGGAGGAGATGCCGTTCGTGGTGGCCTCGCAGATCTCGCCCTCCGGCATGACGCTCGCCGGCAAATACGGCTGCGGCATCATCTCGCTGGGATCGATGACCACGCAGGGGCTGATGTCGCTGCAGCAGCAGTGGCAATTCGCCGAGGACGCCGCGAAGAAGCACGGCACGAAGGTCGAACGCGCCAACTGGCGCGTGCTGCTGACCTTCCACATCGCCGAGACCCGCGAGCAGGCGCGCAAGGAGGCCGGCGCCGGGCTGATGCGCTGGCACAACGAATATAATGTCGGCACGCTGCAGCGGCCGGGCCTGACCGCGTTCTCCTCGCCGGACGAGGCCGTGGACAAGACCGCCTTCGTCGAGGGTGCGGCGTCCACCATCGGCACGCCCGACGACCTCGTCAAAACCATCAAGAACGTGATGCAGGTTTCCGGCGGCGTCGGCGCCATCATCGGCTTCGTGCACGACTGGGCCAATCCGGAAAACACGCGGCGGAGCTGGGACATGGTGGCGCGCTATGTCGTGCCGGAGATCAACGGCTATATCGACGGCCTGCGCCGGTCGCAAAAATTCGTGATCGAGAACCGCGCCATCTTCGAGCGTGCGGGCCAGGCCGTGATGGCCAAGATCATGGAGAACGAAAAGGCCGCCGAAGCGCTGAAGGTGACCGGCCCCGGCCGCGTCGCCATCCCCGCCGTCAATGCGCCGGATCTGCAGAAGGAAGCGGCGAAGCGCTAGGCCTGAGCCTTCTCTCCTCGTCGTCCCGGCGCCCCGCGCGATTGCGCACCAGCCCGAGACGACGGTGGTGGGGTGTGACGATTTTGTGCTCAAGACGACCGCAGCTCATCGCGCGCCGATCGTGCTATGTTGCGGAGCCTGCCAACCGGAGTGATCGTCATGTCGATGCAGAATGTGGCCGCACCGGCGCCCGACTACACCGCGCCCAAACGCAACGCCCTGACGCACATCCCCGGCGACGAGGGCTGGCCGATCATCGGCAAGACCTTTCAGGTGCTGGCCGATCCCAAGGGCCATATCGAGGCGAACGGCGCCAAGTACGGCCCGGTCTACCGCACCCATGTGTTCGGCGAGACCAATGTCGTGCTGCTCGGTCCCGAGGCCAACGAGCTCGTGATGTTCGACCAGCAAAAACTGTTCTCCTCGACCCACGGCTGGAACAAGGTGCTCGGCCTGTTGTTTCCGCGCGGATTGATGCTGCTCGATTTCGACGAGCATCGGCTGCACCGCAAGGCGCTGTCGGTCGCGTTCAAGTCGGGGCCGATGAAATCCTATCTGGCCGATCTCGACCGCGGCATCTCTGCGCGGGTCTCGCAGTGGAAGGCCAAGCCCGGCGAGATGCAGCTTTATCCGGCGATGAAGCAGCTCACGCTGGATCTCGCGGCGGCGTCCTTCCTCGGCGCGGACATCGGGCCGGAGGTCGACGAGATCAACCGCGCCTTCGTCGACATGGTCGCCGCCGCCGTCGCGCCGATCCGCCGACCCCTGCCCGGCACCCAGATGGCGGCCGGCGTCAGAGGGCGCAAACGCATCGTCGCCTATTTCCGCGAGCAGATCCCGCTGCGACGTGGCAATCAGGGCGGCGACGATCTGTTCTCGCAGCTCTGCCGCGCCACCCATGAGGACGGCGCGCTGCTGTCCGAGCAGGACATCATCGACCACATGAGCTTTCTGATGATGGCGGCGCACGACACGCTGACCTCGTCGCTGACGTCGTTCGTTGGCGAGCTCGCCGCCAATCCGGACTGGCAGGACAGGCTGCGCGCGGAAGTTCTCGCGCTCGGGCTCGCGGCCGATGCGCCGAGCAGCTTCGACGATCTCGAAAAGATGCCGCTGTCCGAAATGGCGTTCAAGGAAGCGCTGCGAATCAAGCCGCCGGTGCCTTCGATGCCACGCCGCGCGATGCGCGATTTCAGCTTCAAGGGCTATACGATTCCCGCCGGCACCGCGGTCGGCGTCAATCCGCTCTATACCCATCACATGAAGGACATCTGGCCGGAGCCGGATCGCTTCGATCCCTTGCGCTTCACCGAGGAGGCGCAGCGCAACCGCCACCGCTTCGCCTGGGTCCCGTTCGGCGGCGGCGCGCATATGTGCCTCGGCCTGCACTTTGCCTACATGCAGGCGAAATGCTTCGCGCGGCACTTCCTGCAGAACATCGAGGTGTCGCTGGAAGAGGGCTACAAGCCGGACTGGCAGATGTGGCCGATCCCTAAGCCGCGGGACGGCCTGAGGGTGCGGGTGAAGGCGGTTTAACTCTCGTGTCACGGACGCACGAAGCTTGAGCCGGGAGCCAGATGCGTAAGCGCGTTTATTTTGAAGAGATGGGCCCCGGCTCTGCGGTGCGGCAGGTCGCGCCGCACCGCGTCCGGGGCACGACACCTATCCGTTACGCGCCTCCGTCGAAAGCCTTCCGCAGCGCCGACAGCCCCTGCTGCTGCTGGGTCCAGTTGCGGCCACCGGTGACGGCGCCGTCGACGACGAAATCATGTCCGTTGACGAAGCTGGACTCGTCGCTTGCCAGGAACACCGCAGCGTAGGCGATATCGTCGGGCAGGCCGGCGCGCGGAATCGGCTGGGCGTTCTTGTAGACGTCGCGCAACATGGCGGGTGTCTGTTCGGCCGCATCGGTCGAAAGCCCGAGTGCCTTGCCGAAGATCCCCGTCGCGATCGCACCGGGCGAGATCGAGTTGACGCGCACGTTGGATTCACCAAGCTCCATCGCGACGCATTTTGTCAGATGGATTACAGCCGCCTTGGCCGCCCCGTACACAAGCGACGACGAATAGCCGGCGAGGCGTCCGGCGATGCTGCCGTTGTTGATGATGCTGCCCGCCCCCTGCTTCTTCATGACGGGCGCGGCGTGCTTCATGCCGAGCATGACGCTGCGCACCAGCGTCGCCATCGCCGCGTCGAAGCGATCGACCTCGAGACCTTCGATGCCGCCGGTCTGCGCCGGGCCGCCGGCATTGTTGAACAGACAGTCGATCCGGCCGAACCTGTCCACGGCAAGCGCGATCAGCGCCTGCATCTGCGCTTCGACCGTCACGTCAGTCTGTCGGAAGACGCAGTTGGCGCCGAGCCGGCTGGCCAGCGCCTCGCCCTCCGGTAGACGCCGCCCCGCGATCACAATTTTGGCACCTTCGGCAACGAAGACTTCCGCAGTACGCAACCCGATCCCGCTCGTGGCGCCCGTGATCACTGCAACCTTGCCGTCCAGCCTGCCCATGGAATGTTCCTGTTTTCGAACGATTTGATGCCAATTGGCGAAAATCGGCCGCTGCCATCGCGGCGGGCGCCACTATCCCTGCCTGTCTCCGACAAGGCAAGCTATGCTTGTGCGGGCAGGATGCGTAACATCTTCACAGGCCGCTCGATTTTCGAACGCATATCGCAACTGGGCTGCGCATGGGGAAGTTGATCGAGGAATTCCGCAGGGGCTGGCAGGGTACGGCGCCGCCTTCGCTCGGTCTGAGCATTGCGTTTGCCGCGGCTTGCCTGCTGGTTGCAACGCTGACGCGCTGGGCGTTGGCGCATGTGCGGCCCGACGTCTACTTCACCCCTTATTTTCCGGCCGTTTTCTTTGCCACCGCGTTCGGAGGCTTCCGAATCGGGGTCGTGACCGCGCTGGTCGGCGGCATGCTTGGCGTCGTCGTGAATTTCGGCGATGCCTTTGCCGATCGCGCGCGGTTTGCCCTGCTGGCACTCTATTGGGCGGTCTGTGCGCTCACGATCTGGGGCGTCGAGCACTATCGCACCATGCTGGCGGAGCAGCGCCGGATCTCCAAGCGCCTGATCGAGGAAGAGGATTATCGCAAGCTGCTGGTCGACGAGCTCCAGCACCGGCTTAAGAACAAGCTCTCCACGGCCCATGCCGTGCTGCATCAAGTGCTGCATGACGAGCCGCTGGTCTGGGCTCGGGTCGATCCACGTCTGCGCTCGCTGGCCGCGACCGACGATCTGATCTCGCGGATCGACAAGGCCGGCTGTGACATTCGCGACCTCCTGATCTCGGAGCTCGGCCCCTACGGCCATGTCCGTTTCACCCTGAACGGCGATCGGCTGTTCCTGCCGCCGAAGCTCGCGGTCACGCTGTCATTGATGTTTCACGAACTGGCCACCAATGCGGGCAAGTACGGCGCGTTTTCCTCGCCGCGCGGTCTGCTGCAGGTGTCATGGACCGTGAGCGACGACGACCGCCTGACTGTCACTTGGGACGAAACCGAGGGGCCAAGCGTGGACAAGGTGTCGGATCCCGGCTTCGGCACCAAGCTGCTGAGATCCGCGCTGTCGGCCTTCGACGGCAAGACCGAGATCTCCTACATGAAGACCGGGCTGCATTGCATCATGCAATGCCGCATCCCGCAAAGCGAATAGCCTCGCGCGCCAAGCGAAAGCCGACCCGCGCGCCGCCCGCAGTTTCGCAGGCGCTATTGACGCTCTGTTAATGACGATGGTCGGCGCGCGTCGCATCGCCGCAAGTTTCTCCCCAAACAGCCCCGTATTTCTCCGTACCCCTTAACCAAACTTAAGAGGGAACCGCGCAAGATCGCGTCCATTGCAAAAGCGCGCTGAAACAACAAGATTCATGACTTCTATGAACGACAACCAATATTCCAGCGCGACTGAAGCCGAGCTCGGCTTTCTCAAGGAAATCGTTAGAATGCTGCCTGCCGGCCTGACCGTGCAGGATGCGCATGGCGAGCTTCTGCTGGTCAACGATGCTGCCGCCGCGCAGCTCGGCATGGACGGCAGCCGTCCCTCGCCCGATCTGGCGCCGCGCCGCGAAGCCTGCCGCCAGGCGCTGAGCGCAGGCCAGGCAGTCGTCACCGAGGAGGCGCTGCACGACGGCGCCGCGCGCCAGGTGCTGCTCACGACCCATCGCCCCGTTCGCCTCGCCGGACGCGAGCTGCTGATCTCGGCATCCTCCGACATCACCGAGCAGAAGAATTTCGAGGACCAGCTGTTCCGCTCGGCCTATTTCGACGAGCTGACCGGATTGCCCTCGCGGCGCGTGATCGAACATCACACCAGCAACCTGCTTGCGGCCGATCGTGGCAGCGGGCGCTTCGCGCTGGCTTTCCTCGACGTCGACAATTTCAAGCACATCAACGACTATTACGGCCACGCCGTCGGCGATGCGCTGCTGGTCGAGTTGTCGAAGCGGCTTGGACGCGACCTGCGCGATTCCGACATGCTGTCGCGCATCTCCGGCGACGAATTCCTGCTGCTGCTGTCGCCGATCCAGAGCCAGGAGGAGGTCGCCGAATTCATGCAGTCGACGCTGGAGCGGCTGACGGCACCGTTCTTCATCGACAATTCGGAAGTCTTCGCTTCCACCTCTGTCGGCATCAGCCTCTATCCCGAGCACGGCCGCAGCTTCGAGACGCTGCGCCAGAACGCCGACATCGCGATGTACCACATCAAGAACGACGGCAAGGGATCGGCGACGTTCTTCGACTCCAGCATGGAGCGCGAGGCGCTGGCGCGGATGAAGATCGAGCAGTCGCTGCGGCAAGCCATCCTGGAGAAGCGCTTCTGTTGCGCCTTCCAGTCCAAGGTCGACATCCGCACCCAGGCCGTGAAGGGCATCGAGGCCCTGGTGCGCCTGCGCGACGACGAAGGCGTGATCCAGGCGCCCGGCTCGTTCATCAATCTCGCCGGCGAGCTCGGCCTGATCGACGAGCTGACTCACCTCGTGCTCGCCGAGATCGTCAAATCGATCGACTTGATTAACGAGACCTTCGGCGCGGAAGCAACCATCAGCATCAATGTCGCGGCCAAGCAGGCCGGCAATCCCGAGTTCATGCGCAGCTTCGCGCGGGCGCTGGAGGAGACCGGCTTTCCGCAGCGCTTCATGATCGAGGTGACGGAAGACGCCTTCGTCGCCAAGAATCACTTCCAGGCCGAGATCCTGCCGATGTTCCGCAAGCTCGGTGTCGGCATCTCGATCGACGATTTCGGTACCGGCTATTCCTCGCTTTCGGCACTGGCCGACATCACCGCTGACGAGATCAAGATCGACCGTTCCTTCATCACCGATATCCATAAGCGTCAGCGCAGCCAGGGAATTCTGCGCGCGATCGAGTCGCTGAGCGAGGCGCTCGGCATGACTGTGATCGCCGAAGGCCTCGAAACCTACGAGGAGCTTGCTTATCTCCAGGCCGCGACCAAGATCCGCTACGCGCAGGGCTATTATTTCTCCCGCCCGATCTTCCTGGAGGAGCTGAAGCTCGCGACACCGGCCTCGAGCGAGTCGCGCGCCAGCGTGGCGAGCCGGCCCACCCAGCAGAACCGCCAAGGCTATTCGCGCGCGAGCGGGTATCGAAGGTAGGCAGCAAGCCGCCGCCACACTCACCGCGCTTCATTTCTGCCCTTTGAAATTGCTGGCTTTTTGCTATTACACGGACTGACTTCCCCGGGATATGTCATGTCCACCTCTTCCGCCTCGATCAGCGATCCCGCCTATCTCCGAGCGCGCGCGATGGAGACGCTGTTCGAGCGGCTGGAACAGCTCTGCGAGGGCGCGATCGCGATCGACCGCACTGGACGCGTCGTCTACGTCAATGAGAAATATCTCGCGGCGCTGGGTCTCAAGCGGACTTGCGAGGCGATCGGCCGGCCGATCGAGGAGGTCATCCCCAACAGCATGATGCGGAAGGTGGCCGAGACCGGCGAGCCGATCCTGCTCGACATCATGGAGCTTGGCGGCGAGCAGCTCGTCGTGACGCGCATGCCGATCGAGGACGAGAACGGGACGGTGATCGGCGCGATCGGCTTCGTGCTTTACGATCACATCGAAAGCCTGAAGCCGCTGCTCGCCCGCGTCGCCCAGCTCGAGAGTGATCTGCGGCTGGCGCGGCGGCAACTGTCAAACGCCCGCGCCGCGCGCTTCACGTTCGCGGATTTCGTTGGCACCACCGCGGGAATCGCCCAGGCAAAGGAATTCGCCAAGCGCGCGGCACGGCAAAGCGTGACCGTTCTGCTGACCGGCGAGACCGGCACCGGCAAGGAATTACTGGCGCAGGCGATCCACAATGCGTCGTCGCGCGCCGAAAAGCCGTTCGTCAGCGTCAATGTCGCGGCGATCCCGGAGACACTGATCGAGTTCGAATTCTTCGGCACCGCGCCGGGCGCCTACACCGGGGCCGACCGCAGGGGGCGCGAGGGCAAATTCCGAATCGCCGACGGCGGCACGCTGTTCCTCGACGAGATCGGCGAGATGCCGCTGCAATTGCAGGCCAAGCTGCTGCGCGTGCTGCAGGAGCGCGAGATCGAGCCGCTCGGCTCGGACAAGATCAGCAAAGTGGACTTGCGCGTCATCGCCGCGACCAATGTGGATTTGCGCAAGCGCGTCAGTGACGGCGCCTTCCGCGCCGATCTCTACTACCGGCTCAACGTGCTCTCGATCGACCTGCCGCCACTTCGCAAATGCCTCGACGATCTGCCTGACATCTGCGCGCGGCTGATCGAAGACATCAGCGCCTCCGGAGACTTCGTCAACGCCAGGATCACCCCGAGCGGTCTCTCAGCCCTCGCGCGCTACGATTGGCCCGGCAATGTCCGCGAGCTTCGCAACATCCTCGAACGCGCGCTGATCCTGAGCGATTCCGGGCGGCTGACCAGCGATGATTTCGTTCACATCCTGCCGGTGAACAGGGCCGCCGTTTCAACGCCAGGGGCCCGAATGACCGGATCTGTGGTGCCTTACGCCGAGGCGGAGGCCGAGTTCGAGAAGCAGACGCTCGAACATGCGCTTGCCGCCAGCAACGGCCAGATCACCGAGGCAGCCAGGATGCTTCGGATCTCGCGCGCAACCTTTTACAAGAAGCTCGCCAAGTCTGGACTGGCCTCGGGGGCCTCGCCTGTCTGAATTTCGAGACTGATGCGTCTGAAGTCTCGGATTCCGGACACCTTGGCGCCGGCGTTTGCTTGTAGCGACTTCAGCGTTTGTGCCGCATTTTCAGCCATTCTCAAAGCAGGCTCCGGATCTGGCGCGGGGCTTGCTCCGGGCCGGTCCAAGGAAACGCATGTTCGAGGAAGCGCTTGGGCTGATGCGCGCCGCGGCAACGCGCAAGCGTCGCAAGGTCGCGGCAGGCACACGTCAACGGACTGTCACATGCGGCTTCATGCGAGCTCCGCCGGAAGGTGGAATTGCAATGTCTACACACTTGTGCAAATCGCAGTGACCAAGGCAATTCGTTCAAGTCAGTTCATTCAAGGAGGAACCATGGTGCGTCGATCGCTCATTCTCACAGCAGCCGTCATCGGCTTGGCCGCGAGCAGTTTCGCGCAGGCCGACGATCTCAAGATCGCGCTGATCTACGGCAAGACCGGTCCGCTCGAGGCCTACGCCAAGCAGACCGAGACCGGCCTGAAGATGGGCTTCGAATACGCCACCAAGGGCACCATGACCCTGGATGGCCGCAAGATCGTCATCATCGCCAAGGACGACCAGGGCAAGCCGGATCTCGCCAAAGCCGCGCTCGCCGAGGCCTATCAGGACGACAAGGCCGACATCGCGATCGGCACGACGTCGTCGGCCGCGGCGCTCGCCATTCTCCCGGTCGCCGAGGAGAACAAGAAGATCCTGATCGTGGAGCCCGCCGTCGCGGACCAGATTACCGGCGAGAAGTGGAATCGCTACATCTTCCGCACCGCGCGCAACTCCTCGCAGGACGCGATCTCCAATGCGGTCGCGATCGGCAAGCAGGGTGTCACCGTCGCAACGCTGGCACAGGACTACGCGTTCGGCCGCGATGGCGTCGCCGCCTTCAAGGAGGCACTGGCCAAGACCGGCGCGACGCTCGCCGCCGAAGAATATGCCCCGACCTCGACCACCGACTTCACCGCGGTCGGCCAGCGCCTGTTCGACGCGCTGAAGGACAAGCCGGGCCGCAAGGTGATCTGGGTGATCTGGGCCGGCGCCGGCAATCCGCTGGCCAAGCTCCAGGACATGGACCCGAAGCGCTACGGCATCGAGCTTTCCACCGGCGGCAATATCCTGCCGGCGCTCGCCGCCTATAAGGGCCTGCCGGGCATGGAGGGCGCGACCTATTACTACTACGAGATCCCGAAGAACCCGGTGAACGACTGGCTGGTCGCCGAGCACCAGAAGCGCTTCAATGCGCCGCCGGACTTCTTCACCGCGGGTGGTTTTGCCGCCGCGATGTCCGTCGTCGCCGCCGTCACCAAGGCGAAGTCGACCGACAGCGAGAAGCTGATCACCGCGATGGAAGGCCTGGAGTTCGACACGCCAAAGGGCAAGATGGTGTTCCGGAAGGAAGACCATCAGGCGCTGCAGAGCATGTATCACTTCAAGGTCAAGGTCGACCCGAACGTCGCCTGGGCGATCCTCGAGCCGGTGCGCGAGCTGAAGATCGAGGACATGGACGTTCCGATCAAGAACAAGCGCTGAGTGCTTCTTCACCTCTCCCGCTTGCGGGAGAGGCCGGGAGAGGGCTCCATCCTCTTGGGGTTCTCGCCTGCGGAGACACCCTCTCCCCGGCCCTCCCCCGCAACCGGGGGAGGGGGCGCAGTGTGATCGCGGAAACATCGCCCTCTCACCATTTGCCAGACCAATGACGCTCACCCTCGAAACCCGCGATCTCACCATCCGCTTCGGCGGCCATGTCGCGGTCAACAACGTCTCGTGCACGTTCCGTCCGGGCGAGCTCACCGCGATTGTCGGGCCGAACGGCGCCGGCAAGACCACCTATTTCAACCTGATCTCGGGCCAGCTGCGCGCCTCGAACGGCAGCATCCTGTTCGACGGCACCGACATCACCCAGCACTCCGCGCCGCTGCGGACCCGCGCGGGCCTCGGACGCGCGTTCCAGCTGACCAACCTGTTTCCGAACCTCACCGTGGAAGAGAACGTCCGTCTCGCGGTGCAGGCGGCGAACGGCACCCACTACGACATGCTGCGGCCCTGGATGGTTCGTCGCGACCTGATCGCACGCGCCGACGCCATCCTCGACCAGGTCGCGCTCGGCAGCCGCCGCGGCGTCGCCGCGACTGCGCTGTCGCATGGCGACCAGCGCAAGCTCGAGGTCGCCCTGATGATCGCGCTGGAGCCGAAAGTCTTCATGTTCGACGAGCCCACCGCCGGCATGAGCATCGACGAGGTGCCTGTCGTGCTCAACCTGATCGCGCAGCTCAAGCAGGACACGAGCAAGATCATCCTCCTGGTCGAGCACAAGATGGACGTGGTGCGTTCGCTCGCCGACCGCATCATCGTGCTGCATAACGGGCAACTCGTCGCCGACGGCCCGCCCGCCGAGGTGATTGCCTCGCCGATCGTGCAGGAGGCCTATCTCGGCGTTGCGCCCAAGACCGCCGGAGAGAGCGCGGCATGACCGATCTCCTGAAACTCTCCGGCGTGCATACCCATATCGGCCGCTACCACATCCTCCAGGGCATCGACCTCACCGTCCCGCAGGGACAGGTCACGATGCTGCTGGGGCGCAACGGCGCCGGCAAGACCACGACGCTGCGCACCATCATGGGCCTGTGGCATGCATCCAGCGGCGAGATCAGCCTCTCCGGCGAGCGTATCGAGAGCCGCGCCACGCCTGATATCGCGCGGCTCGGCGTCGGCTACGTGCCGGAGAGCATGGCGGTGTTTTCCGATCTCACCGTGAAGGAAAACCTGGTGCTGGCAGCCCGCGACGCGCCGATGGACGACACGCAGCTGGAATGGATCTTCGGCTTCTTTCCGGCGCTGCGCCGGTTCTGGCTGTCGCGGGCGGGAAGCCTCTCGGGCGGACAGAAGCAGATGCTGTCGATCGCGCGCGCCATCATCGAGCCGCGCAAGCTCTTGCTGATCGACGAGCCGACCAAGGGGTTGGCGCCTGCGATCGTGATGGCGCTGATCGAGTGCCTGAAGGAGATCAAGCGCAAGGGCGCGACGATCCTTATGGTCGAACAGAATTTCTTTGCCGCCCGCGAGCTCGGCGACAACGTGCTGGTGATGGACAACGGCACCATCGTCCATCGCGGCGCGATGGCGGCGCTTGCCGCCGACGTGCCGCTGCAGGAGCGGCTGCTCGGCCTGAGCCTGGAGGCGCATCAGTGACTGACCTTGCCGCAACCGATCCACTGCCGAAGCCGAAGCGCGATCTCGCGCCGATCCTGCTGCCGGTCGCGCTGGCGCTCGCGATGATCCCGCTGATCGGCTCGCCCAGCACATGGCTGACGCTGACCGCCGCGAGCCTCGCCATGGGCATGATGATCTTCATCATGGCCTCGGGCCTGACGCTGGTGTTCGGCCTGATGGACGTGCTCAATTTCGGCCACGGCGCTTTCATCGCCGTCGGCGCCTATGTTGCGACGCTGGTGCTGGCGCCGTTCGCCGCGTCCATCCAGGCGGATTCACTCTGGATGAACCTGGCGGTGCTGGCGCCAGCAGCCCTGCTCTCGATGGCCGTGTCCGGCGCCCTCGGCCTCGTCGTCGAACGCGTGCTGATCCTGCCGGTCTACGGCCAGCATTTGAAGCAGATCCTGATGACGACCGGTGGCCTGATCGTCGCCGAGCAGACGCTCTATGCGCTGTGGGGACCGCAGATCATCCCGATGCCGCTGCCGGCGTCGCTGCGCGGTTCGTTCATCATCGGCGATGTCGCGATCGCCAAATACCGCGTGCTGGCGACGCTGATCGGGCTGGCCGTCTTCATCGCGATCCAGCTCGTGCTCAACCGCACCAAGCTCGGCCTTCTGATCCGCGCCGGCGTCGAGAACCGCGAGATGGTCGAGGCACTCGGCTATCGCATCCGCCGGCTGTTCCTCGGCGTGTTCATGACGGGATCGGCGCTGGCCGGCCTCGGCGGCGTGATGTGGGCGCTCTATCGCGAGCAGGTCCACGCCTCCATGAGCGACGAGCTCACCGTCTTGATCTTCGTCGTCGTCATCATCGGCGGCCTGGGGTCGATCGGCGGCTGCTTCATCGGCGCGATCCTCGTGGCCATGGTCGCCAATTACGGCGGCTTCCTGGTGCCGAAGCTCGCCCTCGTCTCCAACATCCTGCTGATGGTCGCCATCCTGATGTGGCGGCCGCGCGGCCTCTATGCGGTGACCAGCCGATGATGATCCTGTCGGGCGATCAGCCGCGGAGCCGCGTGCTCACGCTCGTTCTCGTCGTCATCATCCTGGCGCTGGCGGCGACGCCGTTCCTGTTTCCCGGTGCCAAGGCGCTGAACGTCGCGGCCAAGATCTGCGTCTTCGCGGCCCTGGTCGCCTCCTACGACCTGCTGCTCGGCTATACCGGCTCGGTGTCGTTCGCGCACACCATGTTCTACGGCATCGGCAGCTACGCGATCGCGATCGCGCTATACGGCATGGGCCCGAACTGGGCCGCGGTCGCCACCGGCATCGTGGTCGGCCTGCCGCTTGCGGCCCTGCTCGCGCTCGCGATCGGGCTGTTCTCGCTGCGGGTCGCCGCGATCTTCTTTGCCATGATCACGCTCGCGGTCGCCTCCGCCTTCCAGGTGCTGGCTTCCCAGCTGTCCTGGCTGACCGGCGGCGAGGACGGGCGCAGCTTCCAGCTGCCGGAGTTGCTGCGGCCGGGCACGGTGCTGATCTCGAAAAACCTGTTCGGCTTCGAGGTGAACGGCCGCATCCTGACCTTCTATCTGGTGTTCGCCGTCTCGGCCCTGATGATCCTCGCACTTCTGCGGGTGGTGAACTCGCCGTTTGGGCGCGTGCTGCAGGCGATCCGCGAGAACCGCTTTCGCGCCGAGGCGCTCGGCTTCCGCACGGTGTTCCACCTGACCTATGCCAATTGCATCGCCGCGCTGGTTGCTGCCAGCGCCGGCATCCTGAACGCGCTGTGGCTGCGCTATGCCGGTCCCGACACCTCGCTCAGCTTCTCGATCATGCTCGACATCCTGCTAATGGTCGTGATCGGCGGCATGGGCACGATCTACGGCGCGATCATCGGCGCCACCATCTTCATCCTCGCGCAGAACTATCTGCAGTCGCTGATGGGCATAGCCTCCACGGCGGCGTCGGAGGCCGGCCTGCCGCTGCTGCCGGGGTTGTTGCATCCAGACCGCTGGCTGCTGTGGCTCGGCCTGCTGTTCATCGCCAGCGTCTATTTCTTCCCGACCGGCGTCGTCGGACGGCTGCGTAATCCCGCCGGCAACAAGAGCGCCGGCAATTCGCATTAGGTCGCGATTCATGATGCAGTGCGGCGCTTGCATTCCCCACCGCACAACCACTCGCGTTTCCCGCTGCGCGGCATACGGAGCCGATGGCGCAACCGGATTAATGCTTAGGTAACTGGCTTTCCTAAGGTTTGGGCCATTTGTGCGGTGTATTCGTGTTCCTCCAGGGAGGGGGAATGCGCCAGGTCTTTTCCACGGTGGCAGCCGGAATGTCTCGAGCCGCAAGGAACGGCTGGGAGGCTTTGGCGCGACGTGGTCCTGTCCTGTGGCTGACCCTTTGCGGCGTGTTGCTGGTCGCGGGCATCTTCGGCGTGACGGCCATGGCCGTCGGCGAATTTCGCGAGCGCACCCTGACCAACCGCGAACGCGAGCTGGAAAACACGGTGCAGCTCATCGCGCGGCACTTTGACCAGCAATTCGAGGATTCCGACGTCGTCGCCACCGACCTGATCGCGCAGATGAACCTGACGGAGATCAGCTCGCCGGCGATGTTCCGCGAGCGCATGTCCGGCCCGGCGGCGCACCAGATGCTACGCAGCAAGATCAGCTCGGTGTCCTATCTCGGCGATATCGCGATCTACGATGCCGACGGTGATCTGATCAACTGGTCGCGGCCCCAGCCGTTGCCCAAGATCAACGTTTCGGCCCGGGCTTATTTTCACACGTTCAAGACCAATCCGAAGTCCGAGCCAGTGGTGCTCGAATCCGTCCGCAGCTTCATCATCAACAAATGGACCACGGTCGTCGCACGCCGCTTGACCGGCGCGGACGGCACGTTCCTCGGCGCGATGGTCCGCCGGATCAATCCCGACAGCTACCAGCAATATTTCGCGTCTGTCGCGCTGGCGGAGGGAACGGCCATTTCGCTGTTCGATCGCGAAGGCAAGATGCTGGCGCGCTATCCGCACCGCGAAGAGCTGATCGGGCGGAACTTCAAGGACGCGCCGTTGATGCGAAAGGTGCTGGCCGACGGCGGTCAGCTCACGCTCCGCGGTGCCAGCCCGATCGACGGCGAACAGCGGCTCGGCTCGGCCGCGTCGCTGACGCACTTCCCGCTTGTGATCCTCGCCACCAACACCACGGCAGCGGCGCTGGCCGACTGGCGCCATCAGACCGGCTTCATGGTCACGACCGCCGCGCTTTCGGCAGCCGTCATCGCGCTGATTCTCTATCTGATCATCCGCCTGATCAACCGTCAGAACCGCGAAGCGCAGGAACGGCTGGAAGCGGAGCGGCTGCGGCTCGACACCGCCTTGAACAACATGACGCAGGGGCTGATCCTCTACGACGCGAGCGGCACCATCGTTACCTGCAACCGCCGCTACGCCGACATGTTCGGCCTCTCCCACGATGTCATCAAGCCCGGCTGCCACATCCGCGAGGCGATGTACCACCGCAAGGAGTGCGGCGCATTCGACGGCGACGTCGAGACGTTTTGCACCGATGTCATGAGGGTCGTTGCCGAAGGCACGGTCTCCAGGCGGACGCATCAGCTGGCCAACGGCCGCGCCTTCCAGGTCATCAACACCCCGCTGGCACAGGGCGGCTGGGTCGCCACGATCGAAGACATCACCGAGCGGCGCAACCTCGAGCAGGAGCGCGACCGCAACCATACCTTCCTGCGCGAGATCATCGACCATATCCCGTCGCAGATCACGGTGAAGGACGCGCGCACGCGACAGTACCTGCTGCTGAACGGCGTCGCCGAGCAGCTGTTCGGCCAGTCGCGCGAGGACGTTGTGGGAAAGACCGCTTTCGACATCTTCCCCGAGGCGCCTGCCGCCCGCATCACCGAAGACGACACCAACGCGCTGCAATCGGCCAAGGGCTTGTTCAAGGACGAGCACGCCTGGCAGATGCCCGGCAAGGGAATGCGCTACATTACGTCGACCCGGATCGGGATCCCTGACGAAGCGGGCGAGCCGCGCTATCTCATTCACGTCATCGACGACGTCACCGACCGGCGACGGGCTGACGAGAAGATCGCGCATATGGCGCATTACGATGCGCTGACCGATCTGCCGAACCGCACGCTGTTCCGCGAGCAGATCGAACGCGAATTGGCGAAGGTCACCGACGGCTGCCAGTTCGCCCTGCTCTACATCGACATCGACGAATTCAAGGGCATCAACGATTCGCTCGGCCACCATGTCGGCGACGAGCTGTTGAAGGCGATCTCGGGCCGCCTCCGCGGCTGCCTCAAGCAGGGCGATCTGATCGCGCGGCTCGGCGGCGACGAATTCGCCGTGATTCAGACCGGCATCCAGTCCTCCGCCGACGTGCTGGCCTTCGTGACGCGGATCTACCAGGCGATCCGGCAGCCCTATCATTGCCTTGGCCATCAGCTCTCCACCGACGCGAGCATCGGGATCGCGCTGGCGCCGCAGGACGGCACCGATCTCGACCAGCTCGTCAAGAATGCTGATCTTGCGATGTACGGCGCCAAGGCCGAAGGACGCCGCACCCACCGCTTCTTCGAGCCGGAGATGGATGCCAGCGCCAAGGCGCGCCTGAGCATGGAGCAGGATCTGCGGCAGGCGCTGGTGAACGGCGGCTTCGAGATTCACTATCAGCCGCTGGTCGACCTGCGCACCGGCGAAATCTCGGGTTGCGAGGCGCTGCTGCGCTGGCGTCACCCGGAGCGCGGCATGGTTTCGCCGGCCGAGTTCATTCCCGTCGCCGAGGACACCGGCCTGATCACCGAGCTCGGCGACTGGGTGCTGCGCATGGCCTGCGACGAGGCCGCGACCTGGCCGACGCATATCCGCGTCGCGGTCAACGTGTCGCCGGTGCAGCTCAAATGCGACACGCTGGCGCTGCGGATCGCGGGCGCGCTCGCCGCTTCCGGGCTGGACCCGCGCCGGCTCGAGCTCGAGATCACCGAGGCCGTGCTGATCCGCGACGACGAAGCCGCTCTCTCGATCCTGCACCAGCTCCGCTCGATCGGCGTTCGCATCGCGCTCGACGATTTCGGCACGGGCTACTCCTCGCTCAGCTACCTCAAGCGCTTCCCGTTCGACAAGATCAAGATCGACCGCTGCTTCGTCGCCGACATCGCGGAGGCGGGCGGCGCGCCGGTGATCGTGCAGGCGGTGGTGAACATCGCAGCCGCCAGCAACATGACCACGGTCGCCGAGGGCGTCGAGACCGAGGCCCAGCGCGAGATGCTGCGTGGGCTCGGCTGCACGCAGATGCAGGGCTATCTGTTCAGCCCGCCGAAGCCGGCCAGCGAGGTGCGGAAACTGTTCGGCTCGCGTGACGGCTCGCCCGGCGCCCAGCCGGTGGCGGCAGTGGCCTGATGACGAAACCAGGGACGTCGTCGAGCAAGTCGCCGGGAAGGACTTCAAGAACGTCTTCGGCCAAATCCGTCGACGTTGCGGATTCCTATGCCGTGCGGCTGATGCAGCACCTGGTCGTGCCGACCTTCGTGATCGACCCGAAGCGCCGTGTCGTGATCTGGAACAGGGCGTGCGAGCGGCTGACCGGCCTCGCCGCATCCGAGGTGATCGGCACCAGCAAGCACTGGCAGGCCTTTTACGAAACGAGGCGTCCCTGCCTCGCCGACCTCGTCGCGCTCGACCGGCCCGAGCGGCTCCCGGAGTTCTATTCGGAATATGCCGCGCGCGGCCACAACGGGCTCGGCTTTTCGGCGGAGAACTGGTGCACCATGCCGAAGCTCGGTAGCCAGCTCTATCTCGCCATCGACGCCGGTCCGATCCACGACGAGGCCGGACATCTGATCGCCGTGGTGGAGACGTTGCGCGACCTCACCGACCAG
This sequence comes from Bradyrhizobium sp. SZCCT0148, assembly GCF_018129985.1. Classification (GTDB taxonomy): domain Bacteria; phylum Pseudomonadota; class Alphaproteobacteria; order Rhizobiales; family Xanthobacteraceae; genus Bradyrhizobium; species Bradyrhizobium japonicum_H. The sequence goes on along the minus strand of NZ_JAFCKT010000002.1, from coordinate 483,338 downwards.
AAGCGCGCCGAGATGGCGCTGAAGGAGCTCGCCACCAAGGACGGGTTGACCGGCCTGTCGAACCGCCGCGCGTTCGACCAGATGCTGATGAGCGAATGGACCCGCGCCCAACGCACGCAGAAGGCACTGGCACTGCTGTTCGTCGACGTCGATCATTTCAAGCTGTTCAACGACCACCACGGCCACCAGACCGGCGACGAATGCCTGCGCGCGATCGCCTCGGTCGTCAGCCGGCACGCCGTGCGGCCGCTCGATCTCGCCAGCCGCTATGGCGGCGAGGAGTTCGCGCTGATCCTGCCCGACATGGATTGCGACACCGCCTGCGTCATCGCCGACGAGATCCGCTGCGCCGTGATCGCCTTGCGGATTGCCCACGGCGCCGCGGGCGCCGGCGACCATGTCACCCTCAGCGTCGGGGTCGCCAGCCACATTCCCGGCGGCGCCGATGGCGGACCCGAGCGGCTACTCGGCGCGGCCGACGAGGCGCTCTATGTGGCCAAACGCCTCGGCCGCAACCGCGTCATCTGCGCCGAAAGGGTGCTGGCCGAGTTCGCAAGCCTCGGCCGGGAGGCCGCAGCGGTTCCGGCCCCTTTCCGGCGCAGAACGGCTTGAAGCGCAATGTGGCGAGAACCGGTTGCCCGCCCCTCGCCAATCGGCTAAATGAACCTCGACTAGCACCCGTAGCTCAGCTGGATAGAGCGTTGCCCTCCGAAGGCAAAGGTCACACGTTCGAATCGTGTCGGGTGCGCCAGTCTTGCCGCCGTTTCAGCCCGCCCTCACGTCAGCATCGCAACGATCGCCTGGATCTGGTCGGAGGCGGACGACACCAATCCGTCATATGACGTCTGGCCGTGCGCCGCGGCGTTCAGGATACATTCGGCGACCGCTGCTTTCAGGCCGAACACCGATTGATGGGCCGGTACGCTCGCCATCACCGTCTCCAGCGCTTGACGCATCGTGTGAATGAGCTCGGAGCTGTATTGCATGGGCTGTCCTCCGTGCGCTCATATTAGGCCGCGTCGCCATGCTTGCCACTCACAAGCCTGAGATTGCTCTTTGAAATGGTCGAGATCGAATGTCTCAATTCAAACGCCAGATGGCCGCATTGAGCACGCCGGCAAACGCGACCCAGGCTGCGTAGGGCACGAACAACGCGGCGGCCAGCCTGTCTCGTGATGACTCGAAAATGATATAGGTCACGATTGCGACGAACATGCCGATGAGGACGAGCAGCGCGGCACCAATCTGGTGCATCGTGAACATGACCGGAGACCAGGCGAAGTTCAGCGCGAGTTGCGTAGCCCAGGCCAGCATGGCCTTTCCCGATGGCTCGCGGCGATAGGTCCGCCAGCCCGCGACGGCGATCATGATGTAAAGCAGGGTCCAGGCCACCGGGAACGCCCAGTTCGGTGGCACGAAGGCCGGCTTGGCGAGGGCGGCATACCAGGCTCCGGGGAGATTGGTTGCGCCGATCAGCCAGCCGGTGCCGACCACGCCCACCAAGAACAACAACAGCTGCAGCATCCATCACCTCGCGCATATCATCGTGCAATTGTATCATCTTTCCATGAGCGAATCCGAGACGATGACCGGCGGAGCCCCGCCCGTCCGCAAGATCATTCATATCGACATGGATGCCTTCTATGCGTCGGTGGAGCAGCGCGACAATCCGGAGCTCCGCGGCAAGCCGGTTGCGGTCGGAGGCTCCGCGGAGCGCGGCGTGGTCGCGGCCGCCAGCTACGAGGCACGCCAGTTCGGCGTTCGCTCCGCGATGCCGTCGGTCACGGCGAAGCGGCAGTGTCCCGATCTCATTTTCGTCAGGCCGCGCTTCGAGGTCTACAAGGCGATCTCCCGGCAGATCCGCGACATCTTTGCCGAGCACACGCCCATCATCGAACCGTTGTCGCTCGACGAGGCCTATCTCGACGTGACGGAGAACCTGCAGGGGATCCCGCTGGCGCGCGACGTCGCGCTGAAGATCCGCGGGAGGATCAAGGCCGAGACGGACCTCAACGCGTCGGCGGGCATCTCCTACAACAAGTTTCTCGCGAAGCTCGCCTCCGACCATCGCAAGCCCAACGGTCAGTTCGTGATCTCGCCGGAGATGGGACCGGCATTCGTCGAGACGCTACCTGTCGGCAAGTTTCACGGGATAGGGCCGGCGACGGCTGCGAAGATGAACGCACTCGGCCTGTTCACCGGCCTCGACATCCGCAACCAGACGTTGGCGTTCATGAACGCGCATTTCGGCAAGTCGGGCGCCTATTACTATTGGATATCGCGCGGCGTCGACGAGCGGCCGGTCCGGGCGAACCGGATTCGCAAGTCGATCGGCGCGGAGACCACGTTCTCGACCGACCTCGCTGAATTCGACGCGCTCACAACCGAGCTCAAGCCTCTCGTCGACAAGGTCTGGCGCCATTGCGAGACGACGGGTCACCGCGGCCGCACTGTCACCTTGAAAATCAAATTCGCCGACTTCGAGATCATCACGCGCAGCAGATCCGTCCCGGCGGCGATTGCGCGCCGGGACGATCTGGAGCGGCTGGCCAGCGGCCTGCTCGAAGTCGAGATGCCGCTGCCCAAACGCGTCAGGCTGCTGGGGGTGTCGCTGTCGGCCCTCCAGGCCGGGGACGACGTAGAGCCACAACTGACGTTCGGCATTTGAACGAGGCCGCAGGCGACCGGCCCCAGCACGTCCGGCCCGCGCCGGTCAATGCCGGACGTGCTCGAACACGACGATCACGCCGGTCGGCTCCGGTTCGTGCGCCATCAGGCGCGTCAAGTCGGAATCGCCCCAATCGGCGAGGCTGACGACTTCGCCGCTCTGCCGATCGGCACCGGGCGATGGTGTGGGCTCGAGGACCTTGAGGCCCATCTCGTCGACGAAGAAAGTATGCTCGCCGAACATGCTGTTGAGCTGCGGCATGGCCGGATGTTCGTCGGGCAGCACCTGAGCGCCGAGTTGGTTGACGGTCTGCTTCACCTGTTCGGATGTGAGCTTCATGAGCTGCTCCGTTTCTGTCACGTCGGGGTTTCGTCGAGCTGAGCCGGCGGGCGTTCCCTGTGACGTTATCCGCCTGGCTCAAACTCCCGAACAGGTGCAGCCTACGAATGTTCCGGCAAAATTTATTTCGTGATCACGCATTGCATCCGCCGCGATCTCGGCACGAGATTGCCACATGCTGCACACGATCTGCCCGCTGTGGACTAATCGACCGCTTCAACGATCCGGATATCGCGATCCGCACCATCTCCGAGCAAGTCGTGAGCAGCCTTGTAGGCCGGGCTCTCATACGCGGCCTTGGCGCTCGCGACGCTGTCGAACTCGATGAGAACGACGCGCTCCATCTGGCCGAGCTCGAAAACGGCCGCCGGCATCCCGCGCGCGATCACGCGGCCACCCGCCGCTTCGATGGCCTGGCGCGACACGCCGGCATAGGCCGCCATCGCATCGGGATTCTTGATCGCACGATAGGTTGCAACCCAATAGGCTTTTGCCATTGCTGTTCTCCAGGTCGTTGTGAGGGGTTACTCGCTGCGGTTCTCGCCCACCGAGAGCGCGCAGATTCGTGACAGATAGGTGTAGGGCAAGCCGGTTTCTTCGGCCCAGGTGTTGAACTGCGCCTGCACCTTGGCGAGGTCGCGCTTCGACTTGACCTGTTCGGCAATGTCGAGACCGGCATCGCGCAGGCAGGCTACCACGTCCCCGGACGTTACAAAGCCGTCCCAGTCGAGGAAGCGCAGCAGCATCTGCCCGGTATTGCCGCCGAGCCGGCTGCCCCGCCTGGTCATGAGATCGAGCAGGCCGATCTCGTCGGACGAGGGCCACTTCGCCAAAAACTTGCCAAAGCTGCCATGCTCCTTCGCGATCGCCTGCACGAAGGCGGCGTTGTCGCGCACCGACATGATCTTGGCACCGTTGCGCACGATGCGCGCATCGCGCAGCAGGCCTTCCCAATAATCCTCGGGCTGAAAGGTGAGTTTGGCCGGCTGGAAATGCAGGAAGGCGTCCTCGAAGCCGTCCCATTTCGTCTCGATCACGCTCCAGGCAAAGCCGGCGCAAAATACCCGCTTGGTCATTTCGGCGAGGACGCGGTCGTCGCCGAGCTTGGCCAGCCGCTTGAGGTCCGGCTTTGCCGGCATCAACTTTTCCAGCGCTTTGGATCCGCCCTTGCGCTTCTCGGCGCGGGCACGGATGGTCTTGAAGGAGGTCATGCGGACACGAGCGGTTGAGGGCACGCCACGACATCAGAATTCGCGCCACGGGTCCAGCCCCGCGAGATGCCGCGGCTTGCAATGTCCCGCAGACCGCAGCATGCTTGCTGTCCTTCAAATTGAAGCGAAGGGGCAGCCTTGCTGGTCCGCTTCTTGCTTTACGCCTTTTGAAATTCCCAGACATTTTCAGTTTCGCGAACGGATTCTCGATGCGTTGCCTGGTCGTTGCCGACCTGCATTATTCGCTGCCGCAGCTCGACTGGCTCGTCAGCGCGGCTCCGCAATTCGACCTCGTGATCTTCGCCGGCGACGCGCTCGACATCGGCTCGATGGTGGATTTCCGGGCCCAGATCGTGGTGGTGAAGAAATACCTCGCGCTGATCGCAGCGAAGACCCGCGTGATCCTCTGCTCCGGCAATCACGACCTCGACGACCGCAACGCAGAGGGTGAGAAGATCGCACGCTGGATTTCGGAGGTGCGCGACATCGGCATTGCCTGCGATGGCGACAGCCTCACCATCGGCGACACCTTGTTCACGGTGTGCCCGTGGTGGGACGGGCCGCTGGTCAAGCAACGCCTCATGGCGCAGCTCGGCGACGCGGCTTCCGGCCGGCTGCGACGCTGGATCTGGGCCCATCACGCGCCACCGGCGAATTCGCCGACGAGCTGGGGCGGCAAGCGCTTCTTCGGCGACGTCGAGCTGGTGCAATGGATCACGCAGTACCAGCCGTCGATCGTGATTTCAGGCCACGTGCACCAGTCGCCCTTCATCAAGGATGGCTCGTGGTTCGACCGGCTGGGCGAGAGCTGGGTCTTCAACGCGGGCTTGCAACCCGGCCGACCCCCGACCTACATCGTGCTTGACCTCGATGCGAACAAGGCGTTCTGGCTTGCGGCCGGCGAGGCGCAGTGGATCGACCTTGCCGCGCCGTTAAGGCGGCCCGCCGCGCCCATCGATGCGCCGCCGGAATGGCTCACATCCTTGGATCGGATTGCAGATCCGAGCCTGGCGAAACCTCAACAGGCGGCAGGTTGATCATGCTCTGGAGCACCTCGCCGACCATGGCCAGGTGTGTGCCGTGCCCGGCATATTGCCGCTTGAGATCCGCGAGATAAGTGTTGGCGACGTTGAGCCGCTGCGCCAGCATTTGTGCGATGAGCAACGCGACGCCCGGCTCCTGCTTGAGGAACGAGGCGGCATCTTCAAATTCGTAGATGACGGCGTCGGTGCAGGCCCGCACCGTCGCCGTATGCGGCTGATCCAGCAGCACGGACATCTCACCCAGCACCGCGCCCGGCTCGGTAACGGTGGCGACCACCATCTCGCCCTTGAGCACTTCAAGCTTGCCCTGCATCAGCACGTAGAGATGGCCGGTGGTACCGCCCTCGGTGACGACGACCGCCCCGGCCTTGACCTGCCGTTCGATCCCGCCCGTGCAATAGTTCAGAACTGCGCGCATCCTGCGAAGTCTCCCGCCACGGGCGGCAGTAGAGCACGATCCACGCCGCGGGCTTGCTCAAATTTACAGCAAGCCCGGCTGACGCGACAAGCGCTTCGCGAGGTGGACCGACTGCCAGTCTCCCAGTCCGGTATCCCTGAAGCCTGCCTTCTCCGCCAGGCCGCGCATCTCGGCATTGGTCCGGGCGGTCTCGGCGGCGATCATCTCGTGACCGAGATCGATCGCACGCGTTTCCATCGCCGTCATCATCCGAAGGCCAAGGCCCATGCGCTGAAAGGCATCGGCGACCGAGATGGCGAATTCGCCGTGTCGGACGGCGTCGTCATAGGCGTATCGCGCTTCGCCGATGATCCGGCCCCGGCCCTCCTGTCTGAGTTCGACGAGCAAGGTGAAGTGGTCGAGCCGGCCGGACTTGGCGACGCTCTCGGCCGCGACCACGGAGAGATCGGTTCGTGCGCCGTTGAAGCGCCTGTTGCGCGATGTCGTGGAAAGGCCGGTGAAATAGACCGAGAGGCTCTCGACATCGGATTCGCCCGCGGTCCTGATGCAGACCATGCCCTTCGCTTCGGCCAATTCGACCGGCTTGACGACGGCTCCGGGAAACAGCTGTGACATGCGTGATGCTTTCGGCAGGTTGCTGGGACTTGCAGACCTAGCCGAGGCCGCGCACCGTCCGCTTGGACGGAGCTGCCAATCATGCGGCTGAAAACGAACCGCTCGTTTTCATGTGCCGCGCCTCACACACCGGAGAGTGACGGCACCTCCTCGGGCACGATCGCCTGAAGTCCGCCGAAGCGACGCTCGCGGCTGCGGAATGACGCCAGGGCAGCGGCGAGATCGCCGGCGTCGAATTCGGGCCACATCCGTTCGGTGAAGTGTAGCTCGGCATATGCGCCCTCCCAGAGCAGGAAGTCCGACAGCCGCTTCTCGCCCGAGGTGCGGATGATGAGATCGACGTCGCGCAGGCCTGCTTCGCCGGTGACGAGCTGCGAGAACGCTTCGCGGGTGAGGCTCGTCAGTGCGGCGGCTTTCGCCGCGGCATTGAGGATGGCATCCCGGGCGGAATAGTCGACGGCGATGCGCAAATGCAGCGTGGTGCCTTCAGCGGTGGCGTCTTCGGCGCGCGTGATCGCATTGGCGATGCCGTCAGGCAACCGGTCGCGGCGGCCGATCACGGTGAGGCGTACCCCGTTCTTGACCAGGCTCTGCACCTCGTTGGCGAGATAGAAGCGCAGCAAGGTCATCAGCGCCGCGACCTCGGCCTTCGGCCTCCGCCAATTGTCGGTGGAGAAGGCGTAGAGCGTCAGCGTGCCGATGCCCTGTTTTGGCGCGGCCTCGACGATGCGGCGGATCGCCTCGACGCCGGCCTCGTGGCCGCGCGCGCGCGACAGGCCGCGCCGCGTCGCCCATCGTCCGTTGCCGTCCATGATGATGCCGACATGAAGCTTGTCATTGCGGGACGCATCACTTTGCATCGCAAAGTCTCCGGTCAAAAAAGGGAGGGATCAGGTCGAGACGATACCGAGCCGGCCGAGCGGCGGCGCCTCGCGGCCGGCGGCCTTGGCGGCGTCGCGCACCAGGCGCTCGAGCACGGCGAGATAGTCGAGGAAGCGGCGGCGCCCGGTCTTGGTGAGTCGGCAGGTGGTGTGCGGGCGGTTGCCCTCGTAACCCTTGGTCACTTCGACGAGGCCGGCTTCCTGCAGCACGCCGAGATGCCGGCTGAGATTGCCGTCGGTGAGACCGCAGAGCTGCTTGAGGTCGGCAAACGCCAGCCCCTTGGGATGCGCCATCAGCGAGGTCAGAAGCCCGAGCCTCGCCTTCTCGTGGATCACACGGTCGAGCCCTTCATAGGAGAAGGGCGCGCTGTCAATCTTCGACATCATGGTCTCCCGATGCGACATAGAGAATGCCCGCCATCACCGACTGCCCGATCACGAAGGGCAGGCCCATGGTCCATGGCGACAACGTATGGGTCTGGCTCGCCAGCACCACCACGGCAAAGCCGGACACAAAATACCAGGCGCCGGCGAGCGCGACAGTACGCTGCAGCGAGCGGACGGAGGCGAAAATGCCGAGCGACACCAGGATCTGCCACAGGCCGGGGAGCAGCCACAGCGTCTCGCCCGCGAACTTCCACAACACCACCGCAAGCAGCACACCGGCAACGCCTGCCGGCAGGAATTGCTCGACCGCCTGGTGGATCATGGCGTCGGCCAGACCCGAATGATGGCGGCGCGAACGCGCGCGCATCTCGACCCCGATCATCAGGACGGAGAGCGCAGCGGCGATGAACCAGCCGACGAAGAAGCCGAGCGGCTCGCCGGTGGGATCGCCCAGCAGCCAGAATTGCAGGATCGCGGTGAGCAACGCGACGGCGCCGGTTGCGGCCATTGTCGCTGGGCCGTAACCGCGGAACGCCGTACCGGCCGCTATCTGGCTGCGGATCGCCACGATGTCGGCCAGTGCCTTGTCGAGATCGCGCATTGGCAACGCCAAAACCTCGCTCCTGCCGTACAACCGGGGAGCACCGCTCCCTTACTTTGTATTGCAAAGTATACGGCCTCGCAAAGTAAAAACAAGCCCGAAGTCGTTTCGAGACGACCCGCCGCGGCAGACAACTGCCGGTTGCACGGCTCCCGGTTCCGCAGATAAGATGCGGCGCCAAAAGCGTCCCGGGGGCTGGTATGTGGCTTAGGTCTTTCATCGTCGCGTGTTTTTTGCAGCTTGGTATCGCCGGAGCCGCGACTGCCGCGGGGCCGTTCGGCAGCGTCAACGTCGGCAACTGGATCGGCGGCGCCTTCAGCAATGACGAGACTGGCGCGTTTTCCCACTGCGCCGCGACGGCACCGTACCTGAACGGCGTCATTCTGGTCGTCGGCTACAACGCGGTGGGCACTTGGTCTCTGGCGTTTGCGAGTCCGAGCTATCGCTTCAAGCAAGGAGAGAACGCCGCAATCGACGTCATCTTCGACGGACAAGAGCAGGCTCGGCTGTTCGCTACGGCCAATCAGCCGAACATGCTAACGGCGGTCATGCCTACCAACGTGGTGCGCACGTTCCAGAAGGCAAACCTGATGGTCGCGACAAGCGGCCGCACGGTGCTCAATTTCGACCTGGCCTCTGCCGGAGCGGTGATCGCGGGATTGTCCAATTGCGTGACCAAAGTGAAAGCCGGTGGGCTCGACAAGGCCGGCGACTTCACCAAGGTTGCGGCGAAGCCGGCAGCCACGGCGGAGAAGCAGGCGTCCCCGCCGGCCAGCAAACCCGTCAAACCCAAGAGCGGCACGGGCTTCGTGGTCAGTGCGACCGGGCACATCGTCACCAACAACCATGTGATCGAGGGCTGCAGCGACATCAAGGGCAATCTCACGGGCGAGGCCACAATGGCGCTGCGCGTCGTATCGAGCGATGCAACCAACGACCTCGCTCTTCTGCAGGCGCCATCGACTGCAACGTTCAAGGAGGTGGCCCGCATCCGCGACCGCTCGATACGTTCTGGCGATTCGGTCGTCGCGATCGGCTTTCCCTACCGCGGCCTGCTGAGTTCGGACTTCACCGTGACGACCGGTATCGTGAGCTCGCTCAGTGGCATGCGCAACGATTCGCGTTTCCTGCAGATCAGTGCGCCGGTGCAGCCCGGCAACAGCGGAGGCCCGCTGTTCGACACCACCGGGCAGATCGTCGGGGTGGTCGCCGGAAAGCTCGACAATCTGCGGATTGCGGTCGCAACCGGCAATATTCCCGAGAATATCAACTTCGCCATCAAGACCGGCGCGCTGCGCGATTTCCTCGACAATTCCGTGGTGCCCTACCAGACGGCGGAGCCCAAGGGCGAGCTGAAGACCACCGACATCGCCACCAATGCCCGCGCCTACACGATGCTGATCTCGTGCAACACAGCAGAGCAGGCGGACGCAAAGCGGTAACCACGCAAACCATCGCGCGTAACCGGGGTTCAGCCACGCGCAGACCGGACTACTGTCGGCGAGCTCTCACTCAATACGGCGCGACCGGCCGGACACGCCGCTGCGGCCGCGGTTGCGCCAGCTGCCCCTGACCGTAGGCGAATCGCGGATTGCGATCGCAATACAGCAGCCGGCCGGACACGCTGGCCTGGCATTGTTCATAGGTGTCGTAGCTGCACTCGCCGGGATAATCATATCCCCCGCCCTGGGCGCACCATGGGTAGTCCCGCGCCGCTGCGGGCGTGGCGGTGGCGAAGCCGGCCAGGACCGCCGCACCGAACGTCAGCAGCACCAATTGCGTCTTGCGCATGATCCAACTCCTCTCCTGCCGGCCCGAGATACGGCGCCATCTATCATCAGGTTTCGCGGGGCGGTTTTATTCCAGATCAGCGAAACAAAGCACGCAAGAAAAAGCCCTGCCGGACGGCAGGGCTCCTATGCTGCGATCACAAGATCGCTACTCGACCTTCAGGCCGGCGAACTCGACGACCTTCTTCCACTTCTCGGTCTCGGCCTTGATCTCCTCGCCGAACGCCTCGGGCGTCTGCACCCGCGGCTCGCCGCCGAGCTCGACCAGACGCTTGGTCATGTCGGGCTCCTTCATCAGCGCGTTGATCTCGGTATTGAGCTTGGCGATGATCTCCTTCGGCGTGTTCTTCGGCGCACCCATGCCGAACAGCGCGCTGGCCTCGTAGCCCTTGACGGTGTCGGCGATCGGCTGCACGTCGGGCAATTGCGGTGAACGTTCCGTGGTGGTGACGCCGATGGCGCGAAGCGAGCCCGAGCGGATGTGCTGGATGATCGAGGGCATGTTGTCGAAGATCACCTGCACCTGGCCGCCGAGCATGTCGGTGATCGCGGGCGCCGCGCCGCGATAGGGCACGTGCTGCATCTTGCAGCCGGTCAGGGCCATGAACATCTCGCCGGACAGATGCACCGAAGTGCCGTTGCCGGACGAGGCCATGTTGACCTTGCCGGGATTGGCCTTCACGTATTCGATGAACTCGGCGACATTCTTGGCCGGCACGTCCTTGTTGACGGTCATCACGTTCGGCACGCGCTGGAACGAGGCCACCGGCGCGATGTCGTTGACGAAGTTGAACTTGAGATTCTTGTAGAGCGAGGCGTTGATGTAGTTGGCCGGATTGACCAGCTGCAGCGTGTAGCCGTCAGGCTCGGCATTGATCACCGATTCGGTGCCGATGTTGTTGCCGGCACCCGGCTTGTTCTCGATCACGAACTGCTGGCCGAGCTTTTCCGAGAGCCGCTGGCCTATCAGCCGCGCCAGGATGTCGGTGGCGCCACCCGGCGGATAGCCGACCACCCATTTCACCGGGCGGGCCGGATAATCGGCGGCAAGCGCCTTCGACAGCGGGGTGGCTGCAAGCGGACTGGCGGCGAGCAGGCCCAGCGCGGTACGGCGAGTGATCATCTCAAGGGTTCTCCCAGTGTTGTTCTTGAAAGCCGAATGTCTTGAAAGTGGCGTCGGCGCGGTTGTAACAAAGCTTGCCGCAGGCGGAAAGTGCGCGGGGCGCATCACGACGAAAGGATAAGGCATGGTGGTCAAGGTCGAAGCTCTCGATCATCTCGTGATCAATGTCTCCGACGTCGCGGCCACCGCCGATTGGTACGGCAGAATTCTCGGCATGGAAGTCAAGGTATTCGACCCCGGCGGCGGCAAAGCGCCGCGGACTTCGCTTCACTTTGGTAACCAGAAGATCAACGTCCGGCCGCGCGATGCCGACACGGCAGAGTGGTTCACCGCGGACCACCAGACCGCAGGCAGCGAGGACCTCTGCTTCCTCACCTCGGCTTCGCCGAGCGAGGTGGTGGCGCATTTGCAGGCACACGGCGTCGCGATCGAGGAAGGCCCGGTTCCCAAGCAGGGCGCGCGCGGCACGCTGCGCTCGGTCTATTGCCGGGATCCCGATGGCAGCCTGATCGAGATTTCGTCGTACGAGGATTAGCTCAACCTGCCGCTACGCTCCGCCGTCATGCCCGGGCGTGCCCCGGGCATCCACGCTCTTCGCGCGGCACGACGTGGATGGCCGGGTCAAGCCCGGCCATGACGGAGGAAAGAGTACTTCCTGCTGCACGCCAACATTCCCCGATTTGCGCCCGGCGTCATGCGGTGGCAGGAAGACGCAATCATCAAAAGACAGCCGCCAGCAAGATGCAGGCTGCACGGGGAGGAGCCATGTCATTTCAACAGACCGCAGCCGGGATCGTCAGCCCATTCGATGGACTCGATGTACCCTGGCTCTTGAGGATGCGCGCCGAAGTGCGGCGTGATCATCCATTCCTGATCTGGGCGCCGTTCGATGCGCCGGCGCGGCGCTGGAGCTATGGCGAGTTTCACGAGCGGGTCGGCGCGCTCGCGGCGGGGCTGGCACGGCGGGGCGTCAAGCCGGGAGAATACGTGCTCATTCATCTCGACAACTGCATCGAGGCGTTGCTGGCCTGGTTTGCCTGCGTCGAGTGTGGTGCCATTGCGGTCACCACCAACACCCGTTCGGCACCTGCCGAGATCGCGTATTTTGCCGATCATTGCGGGGCGGTCGCCGCGATCACGCAGCCGGCCTATGCGGAGATCGTCGCGCAGAACTGCCGCAACATCCGCTGGATGGCGGTGACCTCGCATGATGCCGGCGCAGCGCCCGCGCACGGCGGCTCACGCGGCGACAGTTTCGAGTCCCTGTTCGCCGACAGTGCCGACCGCCCCAGGCGCGCGGCCGACCCACTGGCGCCATGCAGCGTGCAATACACCTCGGGCACGACCTCGCGGCCGAAGGCCGTGTTGTGGACCCACGCCAACGCGCTGTGGGGCGCCAAGATCAACGCCGCGCACGAGGACCTCCATGCGAGCGACGTGCACCAGACCTATCTGCCGCTGTTCCATACCAATGCCCTCGCCTACTCTATGCTGGCGACGCTGTGGGTCGGCGGCTCCTGCGTGATCCAGCCGCGCTTCTCGGCCAGCCGGTTCTGGGGCGTCGCGCGCGAGCACGGCGCGACCTGGACCTCGACGATTCCGTTCTGCATGAAGGCGCTGCTCGAGCAGGAGATCCCGAAAGACCACCGCTTCCGCCTGTGGGGCACCGCCATCAACGAACCGCCGGCCTTCGCGGCCTTCGGGATCAAGATGATCGGCTGGTGGGGCATGACCGAGACCATCACCCACGGCATCGTCGGCGAGGTCGACCAGCCCAACATACCCATGTCGATCGGGCGGGCCGCGCCGGAGTACCAAATCCGCATCACCGACGATGAGGGACGGCCGACCGAAATCGGCGACACCGGCAATCTCGCGATCAAGGGCATCCCCGGCCTGTCGCTGTTCGCCGAATATCTGCACAACGAAACAGCGACCCGCGAGAGTTTCGACGCGCACGGCTTCTTCCTCACCGGCGACCGCGTCGAGCGGCTCGCGAACGGCTTCATCAAGTTCGGCGACCGCGCCAAGGACATGCTGAAAGTCGGCGGCGAAAACGTCGCGGCCTCCGAGATCGAGCAGGTGATCGCGGTGGTTGCGGGCGTGCGCGAGGCGGCCGTGGTGGCGAAGAAACATCCGATGCTGGACGAGGTGCCTGTCGTCTTCATCATCCCGCATGGTGGCGTCGCCGGCGCCGCGCCAGATCTGCACGAGCGCGTGATGGCCGCCTGTCGCAACGGCCTTGCCGACTTCAAGGTGCCGCGCGAGATCAAGCTCGTCGACGACATGCCGCGCTCGACGCTGGAGAAGGTGGCGAAGGCAGAGCTCAGGAAGATGGTGGGATGACGATTGTAGGGTGGGTGAGCCGAAGGCTAGCCCACCTCTTTGGTATCCGCGGAAGCAGAGGTGGTGGGTGACGCGACGCGAACCCACCCTGCGGCGTCTCGCCTAGAACGACCCCAGCGCCACCGGGCGGAACGCCTGCAGCAGCTGCTGGTCCAGCTTGCCGCCCATGCCCTCCATCATCGTGAAGGCGCGCGAGTGGGTGAAGGGCATGCGATAGGCGCGCTTCTCGACCAGGGCGGCGTAGATGTCGACGATGGTCGTCAGACGCACGATGTCGCTGATCTGGTTCGACGACAGGCCGTTCGGATAGCCCGAGCCGTCGAGGAATTCGTGGTGATGCAGGATCACGTCGAGCATCTCCGGCGGGAAGCTGCCTTGGGCTGCGAGTGCGTCATAGCCGCGGCGCGGATGTTCGCGGACCTCGGCCATCTCCTCGTCGGTGAGCTTGCCGGGCTTGTCGAGCAGCGCGGAGGGAACGAAAGCCTTGCCGACATCGTGCAGCAGCGCGGCGCGGGTCAGCCGGCGCTGGTCGTCCTCGCGCATGCCGAGATGCTGCGCGAAGGAGACGGCGAAGCCGGTGACGAACAGGCAGTGCCGGTAGCTGCCGACATGGTGGCAGCCCACCGTGGTGAGCCATTCGCGCAGCGAGGAGTGCTTGATCGCCTTCAGGATCTTGCTCTCGGCGGCGATGACGTCGTCGAAGGTCAGGGGCACGCCGAGCGGCAGCTTCTCGAACATCTTCGCCAGCACCGCATGCGCGGCCTCGACGCCGCGGTTGAGCGTCTTGCCGCGATCAGTCGCGTCATAGGCGGCGGTGTCGGGGAAGGCGGCGCGGATGCGCTGGAGGATGGCGTCGGCCTGGAGCGGCCGCGAGATGGTGTCGGTGGCGCCCAGCGCCCAGGCCTGCATGGTGCCGTGATGCAGGGCATCGGCGAGCACGAACAGCCGCGGCATCGCGCGATAGGCATCGCCGCGCAGCTTGTTGCGCACGCGCTGCACGCTTTCGGGCGAGCGCAGGTTGATGTCGACCACGAGGCCGGAGAGATCGCGCGAGGGCTGCTCGGGAATCTCTTGCGTCGTCACCGTCGAGACGTCGCCGACCGCCTTCAGGATGCTGGCGAGCTCGGTGCTCGCATCGCTCCGGTCGGAGGCGAGCAGAAGCCGGCGTTTGGCGGCGGTTTTGGCTGGCGCGTTCATGACTTCCCCAAGCATGGGACTGGATTTGGCGTCAGCCTAAGCCGGATCAGGTTCTCCGGCCCTTAAGAGGCGTGCTCAATGGAACCTTCTGGAATTGTGCGCAATTTTACGGATTTCGGCTCCGGGAGGCCGACATGCAAAATTTGAGAAAACAACCCCATGCACAGTAGAACGGCATTGATAGCAAAAGGGAATTTCGAACGCCTTTGCCTCACCCTCCGCTGTCGTCGCCCGGCTTGCCGCCTTCGCTAAGGCTTCGGCGCGCCTAGCAGCCGTTTAAGCCGCGGCGTGGCCTTGCCGAACCGGGACCGGGCGACCCAGTATGCCGGCACAGTGCGTTCCGGAACCGAGGACGCCGCGGAAAAACAGATCCGCCGGAGGTTGCCCTCCGGCGGATCTCCGCTTTCCGCAATCGCGTCGCGCTACGCCTTCATGCTCGCCTTCACCGCTTCCGCCGTGATCGGCAGCGCCCGCACCCGGGCGCCGCTTGCGTTGAAGATGGCGTTGCCGATGGCGGGCGCGACCACCGTCACCGCGGGCTCGCCGACCCCGGTGGCCTTCTCGCCATTGGCGATCACGGCAACCGCGACCTCCGGCACCTGGCTCATGCGCAAGGGCGTATAGCTGTCGAAATTGGCCTGCTCGATGCCACCGTCCTTCAGCGTCGCCTTCTCGTACATCGCCAGCGATAGGCCCCACAGCGCCGCGCCCTCGACCTGGGCACGGATGTTGTCGGGGTGCACCTGGGTGCCGACGTCGGTTGCGACCGTGAGCTTCTTCACGGTCACCTCGCCCGAGGGAGCCACTGCGACATGGGCGACGCAGGCCGTCCAGCTCGCGCTTGCGCGCTCCTGCGACGACACGCAGGCGACGCCCATGCCCTCGCCCTTCGGCAGCTTGCGGCTGCCGTAGCCGGCCAGGCCCATCGCGGCGAGCAGCGTGTTGCGCAGCCGCTGCGCGCCGCCGTCGTTCTTGCCGGCGCCGTCGAGCAGCGAGATGCGGAACTGGGCCGGGTCCTTGCCGGTCGCAGCCGCGATCTCGTCGATCATGCTTTCGACCGCCCAGAAGGTCCATCCCGGTGCCACCGAGCGGAGCTGGCCGGACGGCGTGGCGTTGTGCGCGAGCTCGTTCTTGATCGCGCGCACATAGTGATTGGGTACCGTGTAGAAGAAGTCGGCGCCGTTGACCGTGAAGCTGTCGAGCGGGCCCTTCTTGTCGACCGAGGGCGTCAGGAAATCGGGGATTCCCCAGCGCGCGGTCGGCCAAGCCGAGACCACGTCATGGCTGAGCGCGGTAAGCTTGCCGTCGCCGTCCACGCCTGCTTTCACTTTCTGGTAGGTGAGCGGACGCGAGAAATCCATCGTCATGTCGTTCTCGCGCGTATAGATCACCTTCACCGGCTTGCCGACCGCCTTGGCCGCCTGCACCGCCGGGATCATCATGTCGGCATCGAGCCTGCGGCCGAAGCCGCCGCCGAGCCACATCTGGTGCATCACGACGAACTTCGGATCGATTCCGGCGGCACCCGCCGCGATCGCACCGGAGCGCGTCGCGAACTGGTTGCCGGAATAGATGTGCAGGATGTCGCCCTTGAACTCCGCGGTGGCGTTCATCGGCTCCATCGGCGCGTGGATGTTGATGCTGGTGGTGTACTCGGCCTCGACCACTTTCGCCGCCGAGCCGAAGGCCGCATTGGGATCGCCGTCCTTGACGAAGAACTGCCCGGAATCCTCCAAGGCCTGAAGCCGCTTGGCCTCATCCAGCAGCGACTGGCTCGACAGTTTTGCGTTCGGACCGCCGTCATAGGCGATCTTCAGCGCTTGCGCCGCCTTCTTGGCGTTGGCGTACGTGCTCGCGACAGCGACGACCCAGCCCGAGGTCGTTCCGGTCTTGTCGTCGAGGGTGACGGCCTTGATGAAGCCCGGCACCTTCTTCGCAGCCGAGTCGTCGACCGACTTCACGGTGGCACCGAAACGCACCGGCGGCGTGACGACCGCGCCATAGGCCATGCCCGGCAGCATCACGTCGATGCCGTATTTGGCCGTGCCGTTGGTCTTGGCGGGAATGTCGAGCTGCGGCACCGACACACCGATCATGGTGTATTGATCCGGTGTCTTCAGCTTGATCGCCTTGAGCTCGTCCGGCGTGAAGGTTTTCGTCGCCTTGCCGCTCTTGACGACATCGGCGAACGACATCTGCTTCTTCGACTTCGGATGCGAGATCATGGACTCGCGCACCACGAGCTCGCCCGCCGGCACGCCCATCGCGGCGGCGGCGCCTTCCGTCAGCGCCATCCGACCGGCCGCACCCGCCCGGCTCATCGCCTCGAAGTTCATCATGGTCGACCAGCTGCCGCCGGTGATCTGCGCGCCGAGCACGGGGTCGTTGAACTTCGGATCGTTGGAGGCGAGGTTGACCCGCATGTCGCTCCACTTCGCGCCCAGCTCTTCAGCCACGATCTGCGCCATGGTGGAGGCGATGTGCTGGCCCATGTCGGCCTTGCCGCAGGTCACGGTGACGAGACCATCGGGGGAGATCGCATACCAGACGCTTGGCTCGAAATTGGCCGGAGCCGCAGCCGATGCCGACTCGATGCCGGGCACGCCAGCATAGCCGAGCACGAGGCCGGTCGCGGCGGTGCCGACGAGGAAGGAGCGCCGGCTGAGATCGGTCGTCTCGGGCATGACGTCCTTGATGTGCTTGTTCATGTGGGCCTCCGTTCGTTGCCGGAGGCGGACGCGGTGCGCATCTCGGATGCGGCGCGCATGATCGCCTTCTGGATCCGCGAATAAGTCATGCAGCGGCAAAGATTGCCATCCATGTGCGCCACGACCTCTTCCTTGGTCGGATTGGGATTCTTCGACAGCAGCGACGCCGCCTGCATGATCTGCCCCGACTGGCAGTAGCCGCATTGCGGAACCTGCTCGGCGACCCACGCCTTCTGCAAGGGATGATCGCCCTTGGCGGAGAGGCCTTCGATGGTGGTGATCTTCTTGCCGGCGACATCGCCGACCATGGTCTGGCACGAGCGCACGGCTTCGCCGTTGACGTGCACGGTGCAGGCCCCGCACAATCCGGCACCGCAGCCGAACTTGGTGCCGGTCATCTGCAATTGCTCGCGGATCGCCCAGAGGAGCGGCGTGTCGTTCGCCGCATCCACGGACATACTCCGCCCGTTGATGGTGAGTGTTGGCATAGGCGTCTTCCCCTGCCGGTGCATGAAGCCGCTTACGGCGGCAACTTGAATGGCGGACGCCCACCGGGCTGGCGGCCCGCCTTGGCGGCAAGAATGATCGGGTTCGGGTGCGGAGGCAATTGCAATTTGGAAGCAGTCGAAACAAACGCTGCGTCGCTACGTTGTGCGTTGCGAGAGCAGGCCTTGAGCAGCGGCTGGACGCAATCGAGAGCGTTGTCGGACATGCGTGCCATTGCGTTCAGGCAGTTTCTTCGAGGTAACTTGGCAAGCTAAGCTGCCGCCGCTGGCGCGACTTTCTTCTCCCGTGCAGGAGAGGGGGGTCACCGACGTCGTGGCGACCAATCAAAGGAAAGGGCGGACAACAATGCCTAGGATCGATCGCAACGGCGTCAATATCTACTACGAGGTCCGCGGCAACGGGCCGCCGCTGCTGCTCACCCATGGCTATTCCTCGACCTCGGCGATGTGGCACGGGCAGGTCGATGCGCTCGCAAGGGACCATCAGCTGATCCTGTGGGACATGCGCGGCCACGGGCAGTCCGATTATCCCGATGATCCCAACGCCTACAGCGAAGCGTTGACGGTCGCTGACATGGCCGCGATCCTCGATGCCGTCGGCGCGGAGCGCGCCATCATCGGTGGTCTCTCGCTCGGAGGCTACATGTCGCTGGCGTTCTATCGCGCCCATCCGGAGCGCGTCCGCGCGTTGCTGATCATCGACACCGGCCCGGGCTTCAAGAAGGACGATGCGCGCGAGGCCTGGAATGCGCGGGCGCTTGCGACCTCCGACAAGCTCGATCGCGAAGGTCTCGACATGCTGAAATCGGCGACGCGCGAGCGCGCCACGGCCTGTCATCGCGACGCCAGGGGACTGGCGCTGGCCGCGCGCGGCATGCTGACCCAGCGGGATGCGCGCGTGATGGAGCTGCTGCCCAACATCAAGGTGCCCAGCTTGATCGTGGTCGGCGCCGACGACACCCCATTCCTCGCCGCGTCCGATTACATGGCGGCAAAAATCCCGGGCGCACAAAAGGTCGTGATCCCCGCGGCCGGCCATGCCGTCAACATCGATCAGCCCCAGGCTTTTGTTGACGCGGTCCTGCCTTTCCTGAAGAACTTGCCGGCATAGGCAATCAGGGACGCGAGAGCATGATGCGAGCGATCTTCGCGGCGGGCGCAATGGCGGCGCTGTTGTCGGCAGCGCAGGCCGAACCCTTCGGGGCGGTGCCGGCGCGCCAGCCCTTCGTCACGACCTTGTCGAACAATGTTCCGCTCGCCTTCGGCATGGATGCCGAGCAGACCGCCCGTGCCCTCGGGCAACCCCTGCAATATGTGCGAGGGCGTCCCGGCAACGAGATCTATCTTGCCCTGCGCAACATCGGCGGCAGCCGGCTGATCTCCTATCGCCATCGCCTGTTCCTGCAATTCCGTCACGGACGGCTGGCAGGATGGAAGGAGGATTACGGCGAGAACTGGATGTGGGAGTGACGCGCAGCTCCCACCCCTCATGGTGAAGAGGCGCGAAGCGCCGTCTCGAACCATGACGGCCCCGCTGCGGCACCTCCGCTTTCATCCTTCGAGACGCGCGCAAGAGCGCGCTCCTCAGGATGAGGGGAGAGAGCTGAAATTTCGGATGGACAACCAAGAAGGACAACCCGCGTGGGACAAGACATCAGGCTGACGGCTTCCGACAACTTCCAGTTTGGCGCCTATCGCGCCGATCCCGGCGGTACGCCGAAGGGCGCGGTGGTCGTGATCCAGGAGATCTTTGGCGTCAATCACCACATCCGCTCGGTCTGCGACCGCCTCGCCGGGGAAGGCTATGTCGCGATCGCGCCGTCGATCTTCGACCGCACCGCGCCGGGCTTCCAGTCGGGCTACACGCCCGATGAGATTGCCGAGGCCCGCAAATTCGTCGCCAACCCCGATTGGGCCGCGATGTTGCGCGACACGCAGGCCGCGATCGATGCGGTGAAGAGCGCGGGTCCGGTCGGCATCATCGGCTTTTGCTTGGGCGGCAGTATCGCCTTCGTTGCGGCGACGCGGCTGTCGGGACTGAAGGCTGCGATCGGCTATTACGGCGGCGCGGTCGTGCGCTTCGCCGACGAGACGCCGAAGGTGCCGACGCAACTGCATTTCGGCGAGAAGGATGCGGGTATCCCGCTGACCGACGTCGAGACCATCAAGTCGAAGCGGCCGGACGTGGAGGTGTTCGTCTATCCGGGCGCCCAGCACGGTTTCCACTGCGACGAGCGCGCGAGCTACGACAAGACCAGCGCCGACATCGCCTGGCCGCGCAGCATGGCGTTCTTTGCGAAGCATTTGAGGTAGTGATCTCTCACCGCCGTCATTCCGGGATGCGCTGCGAAGCGGTGCAGGCCCGGAATCCATACCCGCGACTCGGGGTTAAGGATTCTCAGATGCGCAATTGCGCATCATGGCCCGCGACCTCGTCGCGCCCCGGAATGACGAGAGGAGAGATTCGTTAGAACCAGCGCTCGCCGACGAACACGGTGTCGCCGGGGTTCAAGGGGGTCCCGAGCGGCACCACGGCGCGCATGGAGCCGCCGTTCTCGGTATGCGTGATGGTGACGACGTCGCGCTTGGCACGGGGCGAGAAGCCGCCGGCGATCGCGACCGCGCTCTCCACCGTCATGTTCGGCACGTAGGGATATTGGCCGGGCGCAGTGACTTCGCCGAGAATGAAGAAGGGGCGATAGGACTCGACCTCGACAGCGACCGATGGTTCGCGGATGTAGCCGTTGCGCAGCCGTGCGGCGATTTCACCGGCGAGCCCTGCCGGCGTGCGGCCGCGTGCGGGCACTCCGCCGATCAGCGGCATCGTGATCGAACCACCGGCGTCGATGGCGTAGCTGTTGGTGAGACCTTCCTGGCCGTAGACCACGACGCGAAGCTTGTCGCCGGCGTCGAGATGGTACGAGGCATCGTGGCGTGCTGGCGCTCCCATGGGGACCGCGTAGCCGACAGGCATCGGCGCAGGCGATGGAGCGAAGGAATTGGTCAGCGCGCTGATGGCACCGCCGCCGCCGTTGGCAACGACGACCGGCTGCGGAGCACCGTAGGGCTGGCCATATGCCATGGTGTCGAGATCGGCGCGCGGCTGCATCACCGCGACGGGGCCGGCGGTCTGCATGCAGCCGCCAAGTGTCAGCGCGGCGGACGCTGCCAGTGACGCTGCCAAGATCGACCATCGAAACGCGCGTGCAACCGGCACCAGACCAATCCCTCGAAACGAGACAGGTTAAGTGATGCACCGGTTATGGTTAATAAAGCGTTGAGTTGGGGGCTGCGATGATGCCGACGACGCAATACCAACCCCACGCTCCGTCATGCCCGGGCTTGTCCCAGGCATCCACGAGCTTCTCTTGCGCCGCCAGGAACGTGGATGGCCGGGACAAGCCCGGTCATGACGAAATCGTGGACCGCTTACGCACTCACACCGGCGCCGATCGGGCAGGACACGCCGGTGCCGCCGAGGCCGCAATAGCCGGCGGGATTCTTCGCCAGATATTGCTGATGGTAATCCTCCGCGAAAAAGAGTTCGCCTGCCGGCGCGATCTCGGTGGTGATGGCGCCGAGGCCCTTGGCAGCAAGCGCCTTCTGATAGAGCGCCTTCGACTCGTCCGCGGCCTTCTTCTGCGCGTCGGAATAAGTATAGATCGCGCTTCGGTACTGCGTGCCGACATCGTTGCCCTGGCGCATGCCCTGCGTCGGGTTGTGGCTCTCCCAGAACGTCTTCAACAATGTCTCGTAGGAGATCTTCTTCGGATCGAACACGATAAGCACCACTTCGGTGTGGCCGGTGCGGCCCGAGCAGGTCTCTTCATAGGTCGGGTTCGGCGTGTGACCGCCGGCATAGCCGACGGCGGTGGTGTAGATGCCGTCGCCGAGCTGCCAGAACTTACGCTCGGCGCCCCAGAAGCAGCCGAGCCCGAACACCGCCAGTTCGAAACCGGCGGGATAAGGCGGCTGCAGCTTGCGGCCGTTGACGAAATGGGTGGTCGCGGTGGGAATTGCTTGCGCACGGCCGGGCAGCGCCTCGGCTGCGCTCGGCAATGCGGTGGTCTTGCGCATGAACAGCATGATGGGATCTCCGCGGAACGAGCTCTCCGTCGCCTGAGCCAGATGCTCGGGCGGCGTGCTCGCGATCAGATGGGAATATAGGGATCTACGCTGGGCTGGGCAGCGGTGTTACGTCGCGCGTCTCGCGCGCGTTCAATCCAGCCAGGATTTGAAGCTCAATCCCGGATTTGGAGCTCAATCCCGGCGGGAATTGGAGCTCAATCCCGGGAATAGCCGATCAGCGGTTTCCGCGGCCGGAACAGGATCATCAGCAGGAGGCCGAGAATGCCGAGGACCGCGAAAACCGGCTGATCCAGCAGCAGGCGGATCACCGAGGTCCAGAGCCAGGGCGCCTTGGCCTCGACCCAGGTGCGGAATGCCGATTGGCTGGCCTGATTGATGTCGTTCCAGAACTGGCCGAACCGGGTGAATCTGAGGGTCTGGTCAGCCACCCAGCGGGCGCCGTCATAGACCATGAAGATGAACCCGCCGGCGAGCAGCAACAGCCCAATCAGTCGGAAAAAGCCGCGGATCATGCCTCACCCTATATGGTCGTCCGATCGGAGAAGCCGACAAAACGCCGCCAGCCAATAGCCGGGAGACGGCATAAATTCAACCTCTTCAGGGCGTTACGACGCTCGCTGGAGGGCACCAAGGCCGCTTTTCCAGCCTGGAAAGCGTTGACGGTGCCGAAGACCCTCTCTATAAGGGCGCCAACTGGCGGCGGGCGCAATCCTGCCGCCGCTGTTCTTTGAGCAGTTGCAGGCGCCTTGAGCTTAGAGGCTCTTTGGGCCTCAGAGACAGCCGCAAGGCTGTCGCTCATGTTCCGGGGACAGCCCAGCAACCGAACACCCTAAATCCGAGCGTCGATTACGCGGTCAAGCAAGCCGGCGCTACCCGACCAAGACGCGACCGGTACCCGCAAAGGATATTGAGACCATGGCCAATACCACTTCCGCCAAGAAAGCGACGCGCAAGATCGCCCGCCGCACCGCCGTCAACAAGTCGCGCCGCACCCAGATGCGCGGTGCCGTGCGCAACGTCGAAGAAGCCATCGCGACCGGCGACCGCGCCGCTGCCGTGAAGGCGCTGGCGAATGCCGAGCCCGCCTTGATGCGCGCCGCCCAGCGCAACATCATTCACAAGAACAACGCCAGCCGCAAAGTCTCGCGTCTTACCGCGCAGATCGCCAAGCTCGCCAAGTAACAAGCGAAGCAACGAGCCGAGCAACGGCGGACCAATCGGTCGGCCGATCCGATCGAGCATCGCACGCGTCAAACAGCCCGGCTTCGCGCCGGGCTTTTTTGTTGCCCGCCATATTCATGCAAGCGTTCACGCCGCGACAGATCTTCGAATGGAAGGTTCGCACCGTCTGCGCTATTCTTCGTTCCGTAGTTCTACTTGCCGATCTCGTGCAACAGCCGAAACTTCCACTGCGTTGCAAAAACCCCTGTGCGGCGGGCTCCAATTGAATCGGCAGGCGACCAAAGTTCTACACACCGTAGATTCACAGGAATGCACATCACGTGGAGTTACCCTGTGAAACGAGACTCAAAAAACGAAGACTCGCTAATCACTTATCGACATAGCGACCGCAAGCATTTGGAAAATTCGCCCCGCGCGTCGGGTGCGTGACAAATTTGTAAAAAAAATCGGCGGTGGCGGAGAATTGTCACACAAGGCGCGGCATCTTCGATTCTGTGCACGAATCCAAAAACTTGCTCAAAGCCTGTGAACAAGTCCCGCGCGGCATTAACCGAGGTCAAGTTTTTTTGGTGGCTCAAGTGTGAATCAATTCGTTGCGAGTCTTTCCGCTTAGTGTATTCCTTAAGTCGTCAGCGGCGCCCACGATCTTCAGACCAGCGCGGTTTAGGAAACGGGGCGAGCGTGCAAATCGGCGGCGGTGTGCACGTAGGCGACGCTTCAAAAAGCGAATGTTGGATCAAAAAACCCATAGCAATATGGGAATGGTAGCTCTTTGTCTGAACGTCTCCAAGCGGGATCTTGCGATCCCGATCTCACGAGGCGCACGGACATCGCAAAGTTACCCCGGCACGAGCGATGGCGACGCCGAACTGACGACTAGTACGACGGACGGGACATTCGCGACGTGAGCGACTGTCTTTCACACGCAGGACCTTGCCGTGAGCGATCACGGCAGGACGGGGAGGTATCATGTCCTACGGATTCAACGCGGTATTGACACAAGTTCCATCGTTCAACGATGCCGTCTCCGATCCGTCCAGCGTTCAGCCTCCCACATGCGAAAGCGCGTCGAGTACGCGCTGACCTCGCGAACTCTCCTACTCCGACATCGCTGATCTGACCGCGGCGTATCCGCCGAACGGTCGAGCCATGTCTGACGATGGACTCGCTTGAGGTCGCGCCGTGACCAGGGATCCCCTGCATGGCGCTCACAACGCAACCTTATCTCTCAAGAGAAGTTTTTTAACGATGACAATGGAACAGGATCGCTGGTCACGCGTGAAGAGCCGGCTGCGCTCGAACGTTGGCGAAGACGTCTACACGAGCTGGTTTGCGCGCATGGATCTGGAAGGCGTGCAGGATGAGAGCGTGCGGCTCTCGGTACCGACCCGGTTCCTGAAGAGCTGGATCCAAGCCCATTATGCCGAGCGCGTGCTGTCGTGCTGGCAGGCCGAGATGCCCGAAGTGCATCGCATCGACCTCACGGTGCGTTCGGCCGTGCGCCCGGTGGTGCAGCCGAAGGAAGCCCCGGCGCCCGTCGAGATGCGACGCGCGCCCACGCCGGAGCTGCGCTCGACCGCAACCGCGCCGGTGTCGGCCAATCACGACGCGCTCGGCGGCTCGCCGCTCGATCCGCGACTGACTTTCGCGAGCTTCGTCGTCGGCCGCTCCAACACGCTGGCGCATGCGGCTGCGCGTCAGGTCGCGGAAGGTCGCCGCGGCGACCCCGTGATGTTCAATCCGCTCTATATCCATGCCGGCGTCGGGCTCGGCAAGACGCATCTGCTGCAGGCCGTGACCTGGGCCGGCAATTCCGGCAACGAGCGCAAGGTGCTTTATCTCACCGCGGAAAAATTCATGTACGGCTTCGTCGCCGCGCTGAAGACGCAGACGGCGCTGGCCTTCAAGGAAGCGCTGCGCGGCATCGATGTCCTGGTGATCGACGATCTCCAGTTCCTGCAGGGCAAATCGACCCAGGCCGAATTCTGCCACACGCTGAACGCGCTGATCGATGCCGGCCGCCAGGTCGTGATCGCGGCGGACCGGCCGCCGTCCGATCTCGAAAGCCTCGACGACCGCGTCCGCTCGCGGCTCGCCGGCGGGCTCGTGGTCGAGATGGGCTCGCTCGGCGAAGAACTGCGCCACGGCATCCTCAAGTCGCGCGTCGCAGCCGCCCGGGCCCATCATGCGACCTTCGAGGTACCGGAGGAGGTGCTGCATTATCTGGCGCGCACCATCACCCATAACGGCCGCGACCTCGAAGGCGCGATCAACCGCCTGCTGGCGCATTCCAAGCTCAACAACCGGCCGGTGACGCTGGAGATGGCGGAGCACGAGGTGCGCGACCTGGTCCGCCCCTCGGAGCCGAAGCGGATCAAGATCGAGGACATCCAGCGCGTGGTGGCGCGGCAGTATAATGTCAGCCGCTCCGACCTGCTCTCTTCGCGTCGGACCGCCAACGTGGTGCGCCCGCGCCAGGTGGCAATGTATCTCGCCAAGACGCTAACCCTGCGCTCGCTCCCCGAGATCGGCCGCCGCTTCGGTGGGCGCGACCACACCACGGTGCTGCACGCCGTGCGCAAGATCGAGGCCCTGGTCTCCAAGGACACCGCGCTGTCCGAGGAAGTGGAATCGCTGAAGCGCCAGCTTCAGGAATAAACGCCCAGGACCTTCTTCCCATTCTCCCGCCGCCCCGGCCCGCCCGGGGCGGCGATTTCGTCTGGGAGGTAATCGTGGGAATCGCGCGGAACTGGCCTCCAATCCCTTGAATCTGGAGGCCATTCGCGCCACCTTGCGCGACCCTGACGGCTTTGGTCATATCGGCTGGATGGTCGGGCTTTCCGGGGTCTTCGGTGCCGTGGCGCGCGTCCCGCCGCCCGGCCTTTCCAACGCTGTGTTTTTCTTTGGGATCGGGCGAGTAGTGCAATGAAGGTTACGGTCGAACGCGCGCAACTCCTGAAGTCGCTGGGCCATGTCCATCGCGTGGTCGAGCGCCGCAACACGATTCCGATCCTCGGCAACGTGCTGGTCCGGGCCGAGAACGCCAAATTGTCGCTGAAGGCGACCGACCTCGACCTCGAGGTCACGGAGACGCTGCCGGCGGAAACCGCGACCGCGGGCTCCACCACTGTGCCGGCGCACATGTTCTACGACATCGTGCGCAAGCTGCCTGATGGATCGCAGATCGTGCTGGAGGCCGACGGCGACCGCGCGGTGTTGGCGATCCGCGCCGGCCGCTCGCGCTTCACGCTGCAGACCCTGCCGGAGAATGATTTCCCGGATCTGGCCGCTGGCGACATGTCGCATTCGTTCTCGCTCGCCGCCAAGGACGTCAAGCGGCTGATCGACCGCACCCAGTTCGCGATCTCCACCGAGGAGACCCGCTATTACCTCAACGGCATCTATCTGCACGCCGCAGGCACGCCCAAGGCCGCGACTTTGCGCGGCGTCGCCACCGACGGCCACCGCCTCGCCCAGCTCGATCTGGTACAGCCCAAGGGCGCCGAGGGGATGCCCGGCGTGATCGTGCCGCGCAAGACCGTCGGCGAGGTGCAGCGATTGATCGAGGACACCGACGCCGAGATGACGATCGAGCTGTCGCAGGCAAAAATCCGCTTCACGATCGGCAACGTCGTGCTGACCTCGAAACTGATCGACGGCACCTTCCCCGACTACGGCCGCGTCATCCCGCAGGGCAACGACAAGAAGCTCATCGTCGACAAGAAGGACTTCGAGAACGCGGTCGACCGCGTCTCGACGATCTCCAGCGAGCGCGGCCGCGCGGTGAAGCTGTCGCTGTCGCCGGGCAAGCTGGTGCTGTCGGTGACCAATCCGGATTCCGGCAGCGCGACCGAAGAGCTGGAGGTCGAATACGCCTCCGACGCCCTCGATATCGGCTTCAACTCGCGCTATCTGCTCGACATCGCCTCACAGATCGAAGGCGACGTCGCAACTCTCCGGCTCGCCGATCCCGGCTCCCCGACCCTGGTGCAAGACCGCGACGACAAGAGCGCGCTGTACGTGCTGATGCCGATGCGGGTGTGAGTGTGAGGCAGCGGCTTCTCCTCCTCTCAGCGAAAACGCGATGCACGTTGTTGCGTCCTCTCCCCTTGTGGGAGAGGACAGCTCCGCCGGCGGACACAAACTCAATCAGGTGAGGGGTTGGTGCCGAAGGATCCGTCGCATCGGCCCGTCCCAAAATCTCTCCGTCAATTTGCGAAGACTATGCGCCGCGAACCGGCGGATGCCGAAGCCGCAATGTGGCGCCTGCTGAGAGACCGCCGTCTCTCCACATTCAAATTTCGGCGGCAGGTTCCGTTCAGGAATTACATTCTCGACTTTGTCTGCTTCGAGAGTCGAGATCGATGGAAGCCAGCACGCAGAATCACAACGCGATGTCGCTCGTGACGCCGCCCTCTCCGCGGAAGGCTTTTCCATCGCGCGTTATTGGAGCAATGAGGTGCTACAACAGCCCACTTCTGTGTTGGAAGACGTCCTTGCAAAGCTTGCCGGGCGGTAAGATACCCCTCACCCGTCGCCTCACTTCGTGAGGCGCCACCCTCCCCCACAAGGGGGGAGGGCTCAGAGCGTGCCACAGCCCAAATATGACCCCCTCCCGCATTCATCGCCTGACGCTGACGCATTTTCGCAATTATCGGGCGGCGGGGCTCGAGACGGCGGCTGACATGGTGGCGCTGGTCGGGCCGAACGGGGCGGGCAAGACCAATTGTATCGAGGCGATCTCGTTCCTGTCACCGGGGCGCGGCCTGCGGCGCGCCACGCTGGAAGACGTCGCCGACAACCAGGGCGACGGCTCCTGGGCGGTGTCGGCGCAGGTCGAGGGCGCGGTGGGGCTGGCGACGCTCGGCACCGGCATCGATGCGCCACGGCCGGACAGCGCCGTGAGCCGGCGCTGCCGCATCGACCGCGAGCCGGTGGGTTCGGCCAGCGCGTTCGGCGACCATATCCGCATGGTGTGGCTGACGCCGGCGATGGACGGGTTGTTCATGGGCGCAGGCTCGGAGCGGCGGCGCTTCTTCGACCGCCTAGTGCTGGCGATCGACAGCGAGCATTCCAGCCGCATCAATGCGCTGGAACGCTCGCTGCGCTCACGCAACCGCCTGCTCGAGACCCGCAATTACGACGACCATTGGTGTGACGCGATCGAACGCGAGACGGCGGAGCTTGCGGTCGCAGTCGCGGCAACGCGCGGCCAGACGGCAGCGCGGCTCACCGGCATGCTGAATGCGCGGGCGCAGGCCTCCGCCTTTCCCTCGGCCAGAATCGCGCTCGACGGCTGGATGGAGAACGCGCTGCTGAGCGAGACGGCGACGTCGGTCGAGGACCGCTATCGCCAGATTTTGCGCGACAACCGTCCGCGTGATGCCATTGCCGGCCGTACCACCGACGGTCCGCACCTCACCGATCTCCAGGTGATCTATGCGCCGAAAAGCATGCCCGCGCGCGATGCGTCCACGGGCGAGCAGAAGGCGCTGCTGATCGGGCTGGTGCTGGCGCATGCGAGCCTGGTTGCCGAGATGACCGGCATCGTGCCGCTGCTGCTGCTCGACGAGGTCGTCGCCCATCTCGATCCGAACAGGCGCGCCGCGCTGTTCGACGAATTGCGCAAGCTCGGCGCGCAGGTGTGGCTGACCGGCGCGGACCCGGCCGCCTTCACCGAGATCGGCGCTGGAGGCGAAGTCTTCGACGTCGAGGGCGGACAGGTCTCGTCCCGCCGCTAGGCCTTCGGGTTGAACCCGCCCTGTTCCATCAGCGACTAGCTGTCTGACGCGGCGTCGACGGTGTTGCCGTCGTGCAATCGCGCAGGATTTCACACACACACACGCGATGCTTGGAGCGTAGGCATGACGACGGTAAGGCATGGAGCAAGAGCTCCTGCGCGATGGCAACTCCTTGCATGCGGCCTCGCTTTGTTGGCGAGCTGCCTGCTCGCGGCAAGCGCCGGAGCCTGGGTATCGAATTTGTCGCCGCTGTTTTCGACCGCGCTTGCGCCGGATCCTGATGCGCGGTTGCCCGCGCCGACCCGCTACCTCTACCGGGGAATTCACACCACCGTAATGCCCGGCGTCGAAGCCCCGCTCCGCACCCGGCTCGAAACCACCGTGCCCGCTGAGCTCGGCGACGTCCTCGGCTTCTATCGCACGGAGCTTGGCAGGCTCGGCTGGCAGGAACAGTCCAATGGGGCGGTGATCGCAACCGGTCATGCCCGGCTCGCCTTCGCCTCTCCGCTGGGGCCGGCCACACTGGAGCTTGCCCGCAACGACGGCAGCACCTCGGTTCATTTCGTGCAGAAGAACGCCGATGCAGCGACCAGGGCCAACATCATGCCCGAACCCGGCCAGGCGAAACTGGTGTTCAGCAATATCAGCGGGAGAGACGCCGCGCTCACGATCAATGCACGAACGGTCAAGCGAACCGCGGGCGCCAATGCGGTATCGCTCGATCTGGCGCCCGGCAAGTATACCTACGAACTGACCGTACCGGACCATTCAGCGACCACCAACGTCCTCGACCTTTCCGCCGGCGATACTTGGGAGCTCACGATCGGGCGCGACGGCAACGCCTGGCCGCCGCTCCAGCTGTATTGAGCCGATGCCTGCCTGATCAGGCCCGTGACGCTGCTCGTACGCCCTCCGTTGAACCTCTCCGGTTCCCATCGCGACTTCTCGTCTGAGGCCGCGCGCCGAGGTGTCGCGGCCTGCCCATGCGCAGGGCGACGCGCGCGCAACAATCAGGAGATTGACGATGCGGATGATCCCGCTTGGGGCGCAAGTCCCGGCAAGATGGCTGTTGCTTGCCTGCGGCGTTCTCGCGATGGCGATCACGTCGTATCCGGCGCACGCGGCAGACGAAAGCTTCGTCGACGTCCATACGCTGCCGCGACTGGACGGCGCGGTGGAGGATACTTCGCGCCCGGACACCTATCGCCTGATCTACACCGTCCCGACCGCGCTTGCCGCCACGTCGGACGCCACGAAGAAGCTGCTGAGCGCCGACGGCTGGGTGCCCTATGTG
Organism: Bradyrhizobium sp. SZCCT0148; assembly: GCF_018129985.1. Taxonomy (GTDB): domain Bacteria; phylum Pseudomonadota; class Alphaproteobacteria; order Rhizobiales; family Xanthobacteraceae; genus Bradyrhizobium; species Bradyrhizobium japonicum_H. Next base: position 453,199 of record NZ_JAFCKT010000002.1, on the reverse strand, counting down.
TATCCGCTGGACGAGAAGAGTGCCGCGCTGACCTTCAAGAAAGGACGACAGGGGCTGCGCGTCTCCTTCACACAGGCGCGCGGGCGCACGGACCAATCCGCCGTGTTCTACACGCCGAACCGGATCTACGCGAACGTGCCGTTCCCGGACGGCGCGACCGATCTCGTTTACGACGAAACCCGACCCTATCTCGGCTGCATCGCACCCGGCGCGTTCGAGACGACTTCGGAGTTCTTTGCGAAGGAGATGGCGGCCATGGGATGGCGCAAGCTCACGCCTGAAACGTCATCGCGCCGGCCGAGCGCCGATCTTGACGGGACCGTCCCGAACGGCGTGCGCGTCTTTTACGACCATCCCGAGCGCGACGCGACGCACATCTACCAGAAGCCGGTGGTGCTGACCCTGACACGACGCGACGACGGCCGCACCAATGTCGAGATCCGGGTGGCGCCGTTCGCGCTGTCCCAGGATCTCGAGGCCGACGACGACATGGCCGGCCTGCCGCGGCCGAAGCCGACCAAGTCGGCGAGAGGCCTTGGCAGCGCAAGCTCCAACAAGCGGGAGATGTCGGCCGCCGCGATGGCCGAGCTGCCCGCCGTGCTCGCCTTCTATCGCCGCGAGCTCGCCGCGCGCGGCTGGCGCGAAGACGGCAACGCGCCGCTCGCGCCCGGCGACGAGATCGCGATCAGCATCTCATCGGCGGAGGAGACCGGCGTGATGCGGCTCGGCCGCAAATATGATTTCACGATGATCAGTCTGACCGCGCAGGTGAAGGACTCCGCACTTGCGGCCCGCGCCAAGGCGAAGAAAGAGGCGGACGCGAGGTTCCTCGGCGATGCTTTGGGGGCGGCTCAGCAGCTCATGGCCGCCGATGAGGCCAGGCGCAAGGTGCAGGCGGGCGCGCTGTCCGATGCGCCGCTCAATGCGCTCGCCGACAGCGAGACGCCGGTGCCGCTGCCCGAGACCGCCGAGAGCGTGAAATTCGAGGGCGACGACGGCCATCTCGAATTCTCCTCGACCTCGAGCGTCAAGGCGCTCACCGCGTTCTATCGCGCGTCGCTCAAGTCCGTCGGCTGGAAGGAGCAGCCCTCCGTCATCAACCAGCCCAACATGGCGATGATGAACTTCGCCAAGGCCGGCAAGTCGATCTCGATGACCGTGATGCAGATGGGACCGAAGGTGAATGTCCGCGCCGACGGATCGGGCCTGGTGATGGCAGCCGCGAAGCCGACGGCCAGCGCGGAAGTGCAGGCCAAATCCGCCGAGACGCTCAAGCTCGATCCTGAATCCCAGCTCCCGGTACCGATGCAGCGATCATCGAAGTCGCTCGCCACCACCAAGATGCCGGGGAGCGAGATGCCGTTCCGCCGCGAGCTGGCAGCCAGCATTCCGGCCCCGCTCGGCGATGTCCTGGCCTTCTACCGGGCCGAGCTTTCCCGGCTCGGTTGGGAGGAAAAGGCCGACGGCGCCGCTGTGTCCGCCGAACGCGCGCAGATCGACTTCACCTCGCCGCAAGGCCCAGCCGTGCTCAAGCTCGGCCGCGCCAAAGGCGAGACCACAGTCAGTCTGGCGCAGAAGAATCCGGATGCCGCTGCCAAGGCCGAGATCATGCCGAAGCCCGGCCAGGCCAGGCTGATGCTCGGCAATATCGGGGCGAAGGAGGCGTCGCTGACGATCAACAAGCAGACGGTGAAGATCGCAGCCGGCGCCGGTGGTCCGCGATCGCCGAAAGGCCCGATGCTCGACCTGCCGCCGGGCACGTATCAGTACGCCCTGCGCATGCCCGGGCGCCCGGCCCATACCGAGACCCTCACCGTCGCCGCAGGTGACGCCTGGGGCCTCATGGTGGGGCCGAACGGCGACGTGCTGCCGCTGCAGATGTATTGAGGCTGCTGCGCACCGGTCTCCCTGTATCGTCATGGCCGGGCTTTTCCCGGCCATCCACGTTCCTCGGTCCGCCTGGCCTAGGGATCGTGGATGCCCGGGACAATCCCGTCGTGAAGAAGGCACACGCGTGCCTCAAAAAGCGCCTCGAGACACCTTCCCTGACCCGCAAAAACCACGCCGTTCAACGCCGAAACACGCCTCCGAATCGGGCTTTTTGCAGCCCCCGAAATCGGCCATCAGAAGCCTTGAAAACCGGCCAAAAAACCCCATTTTGTCAAAGGCTTGACGGAAGATACTTTGCGCTAGGCGCAAGCCCTCTTTCGTGGCACAAATAGCTCGCAAATCAGCGCCTTTTGCGCAGCTGATTCGGGCGACATCTCGAAGGCCTCTCATGACAGAACCAGCTCGGCAGCAGCCTGCCGAAAACGAGCCCTCCAACCCGAGTGACTACGGCGCGGAATCGATCCGCGTGCTCAAGGGTCTCGATGCCGTCCGCAAGCGTCCCGGCATGTATATCGGCGACACCGACGACGGCTCGGGCCTGCATCACATGGTCTACGAGGTCGTCGACAACGCGATCGACGAGGCGCTCGCGGGCCACGCCACCCGCGTCGACGTCATCCTCAATGCGGACAATTCCGTCACCGTGCGCGACGATGGCCGCGGCATCCCCGTCGACATCCACAAGGGCGAAGGCATCTCGGCGGCCGAGGTGATCATGACCCAGCTGCACGCCGGCGGAAAGTTCGACCAGAACTCCTACAAGGTTTCCGGCGGCCTGCACGGCGTCGGCGTCTCCGTCGTCAACGCGCTGTCGAGCAAGCTCGGCCTGCGGATCTGGCGCGACAACAAGGAGCATTACATCGAGTTCGCACATGGCGATGCGGTCGCACCGCTCAAGGTCGTCGGCGATGCGCCGGGCCGGCGCGGCACCGAGGTGACATTTCTCGCCTCGGGCGAGACCTTCAAGAACATCGAATATGATTTCGCCACGCTGGAGCACCGGCTGCGCGAGCTCGCCTTCCTCAACTCCGGCGTCAACATCGCGCTTTCCGACATGCGACACGCGGTCGAGAAGCGCGAGGAGATGCATTATTCCGGCGGCGTCGAGGAGTTCGTCAAATATCTCGATCGCAACAAGAAGGCGATCGTGCCGGCGCCGATCATGGTGCGCGCGGAAGCCAACGGCATCGGCGTCGAGGCCGCGTTGTGGTGGAACGACAGCTACCACGAAAACGTGCTGTGCTTCACCAACAATATCCCGCAGCGCGACGGCGGCACACATCTCGCCGGTTTCCGCGGCGCGCTGACGCGCCAGGTCAACGGTTATGCCGAGGCCCATGCCAAGAAGGAAAAGATCGCGCTGACCGGCGACGATTGCCGCGAAGGCTTGACCGCCGTGCTGTCGGTGAAGGTGCCGGACCCCAAGTTTTCGTCGCAGACCAAGGACAAGCTGGTGTCCTCGGAAGTGCGCCCCGTGGTCGAGAACGTCCTCAACGAGGCGCTGCAGGCCTGGTTCGAGGAACACCCGTCCGAAGCCAAGATGATTGTCGGCAAGGTGATCCAGGCCGCCGCTGCCCGCGAAGCCGCGCGAAAGGCGCGCGAACTGACGCGCAAGAGCCCGCTCTCGGTCTCCTCCCTGCCCGGCAAGCTCGCCGACTGCCAGGAAAAAGATCCGGCCAAGTCGGAGCTCTTCATCGTCGAGGGCGACTCGGCAGGCGGCAGCGCCAAGCAGGGCCGCAACCGCGAGTTCCAGGCCGTGCTGCCGCTGCGCGGCAAGATCCTCAACGTCGAACGCGTGCGCCCTGACAAGATGCTGGGCAGCGAGCAGATCGGTACGCTGATCACTGCGCTCGGCACCGGCATCAGCGACGAATTCTCGATCGAGAAGCTGCGCTATCACAAGATCATCGTGATGACGGACGCCGACGTCGACGGTGCCCACATCCGCACGCTGCTGCTGACCTTCTTCTACCGCCAGATGCGCGAAATCATCGACGGCGGCTACCTCTATATCGCCCAGCCGCCGCTGTATAAGGTCAACCGCGGCAAGTCCGAGCAGTACCTCAAGGACGAGCGGGCGCTGGAGGATTATCTGATCGACACCGGGCTCGACGACTGCGTCTATATTCCCGGCACCGGCGGCGATCGCACCGGCCGCGACCTGCGTTCGCTGATCGACGACGCCCGTGCCGTTCGCGGCATCCTGCGCAGCCTGCACACCCGCTACAATCGCAAGGTGATCGAGCAGGCCGCCATCACCGGCGTGCTCAACAAGGCGATCTACGGCGATCCGGAGAAAGCCGCCGCGGCCGCGCAATACATCGCCGCCCGCCTCGACACGCTCGCCGACGAAGTCGAACGCGGCTGGGTCGGCCAATACGTCGAAGGCCAGGGCTTCCAGTTCGAGCGCACGGTGCGCGGCGTCAAGGAAGCGGCTCTTATCGACGATGCCTTCCTGGGCTCGGCCGAAGCCCGCAAGCTCGACGAGTACACGGTGAGGCTCCAGGACGTTTATGCCCGCCCGGGCAAGCTGCGGCGCAAAGACGTCGAGCACATGGTCTACGGCCCGGTCGACCTGTTCGAAGCCGTCACCGACGCCGGCCGCAAGGGCGTCACGCTGCAGCGCTACAAAGGTCTGGGTGAGATGAACCCGGAACAGCTCTGGGAGACGACGCTGGACACCAATGCGCGCTCGCTGCTGCAGGTGAAGGTCAAGGAGGTCGACGAGGCCGACGACATCTTCACCAAGCTGATGGGCGATGTCGTCGAGCCGCGCCGTGACTTCATCCAGGAACATTCGCTGAGCGCGACGATCGACATCTGAGGACGGTTACTTTGAACGGTCGTCATGGCCGGGCTTGTCCCGGGCATCACGTTCTTCTGTGCATGCGGCAAAGGCGTGGATGACCGGGACAAGCCCGACCATGACGATGTGGATGCACACGGGCTGAACCTCACCACCCGCCATCGCGACGAAACGGCATGAACCCAGCGGCCAATTCCGGCCGGGAAGCGTCGTGCCATGACCAGCTCTGCGACCACCAGTCCCGCCCTCCCCTCCCGCCGGCTCGGCGTGATCGGGAGCATCGTCGGCGTGCTGGCGCTGGTTGCGGCCGTGTTGCCGCATTGGGTGATACCTGCGATCTACCCGCCACCGCCAGCGGACAAAGTGATTGTCGACACCGGCCATCGCCTGAAGGATCGCCTGATCGCGCGCGTCAAGGGCGCCGAGTACCAGGCCCCGCCTCGGGAGAAGTCGACGGCAAGCCAATTGAGGGAAGCATCCTCGATCGCGGCGATCTCGCTCGGCCTGCTTGCCATCCTGCTCTCGGTCCTCGCCCTCGTGTTTCGCGAAGAGAGGCTGCTGGCGGGCGTCGCGGCCGCACTCGGGGCCGGCGCCATTGCCGTCGAAATCTCGTTCCTGGCCATGGGCGTGCTGATGCTGATCGTGATCCTTTATGTGGTGGCGAATATCATCGGCCTGTTCTAAACGCCGGTCCGAAAAGGATTTCTTCGGCCACCGGATGGCCTTCCGCCGCGACAAGTGCGGAATTGCTCCCCTGCTCGATTCTCTGTAGTTTCCGCCCGAAACAGCCCACCCATCAGGACAGCGAGACTCCATTTGGCGCCCATCCAATACATCGTCGAGGGCGGTCACCGGCTCTCGGGCTCGATCGAGCCGTCCGGCAACAAGAATTCCGCGCTGCCGATCATCGCCGCGGCGCTGCTCACCGAGCATCCGGTGACGCTGGAGAACGTGCCGCGGATCCGCGACACCGAGACGCTGGTCGAGCTGATCCGCTCGGTCGGTGCCTCCGCGGATTGGACCGGGCGCAACACGCTTCACATCCATGCCAAGAGCATCCGTGCCGCCGATCTCGACCCCGAGCTGTGCGTGCGTATCCGCGCCTCTATCCTGCTCGCAGGCCCCCTGCTCGCGCGCTGCGGCGAAGTGATGCTGCCGCCGCCCGGCGGGGACGTCATCGGTCGCCGCCGGCTCGACACGCATGTGCTGGCGCTGGAGCAGTTGGGGGCCAAGGTCACCGCGACCGACCGGCTCGAATTCCGCGCACCCAGGCTGTCCGGCGCTGACGTGTTCCTGGACGAGCCGAGCGTCACCGCGACGGAGAACGCGCTGGTGGCGGCGGTTGCCGCCGACGGCGTCACCTATTTGCGCAACGCGGCCTCCGAGCCGCACGTGCAGGATCTCGCCAATTTCCTGGTCGCGCTCGGTGCGAAGATCGAGGGCATCGGCACCAACACCATGATCATCCATGGGCCTGCGACGCTGGGTGGCGCGACGTACCGGATCCAGCCCGACCATATCGAGGTCGGCTCGCTGATCGGGCTTGCCGCAGTGACGCGCTCTCCCTTGCGCATCACCCGCGCCGGCGTCGAGCATCTGCGCTCGATCCGCATGGGGTTCGAGCGGCTCGGCATAGTCTGCCGCGTCGAGGGCGACGACCTGATCGTGCCGTCGAACCAGACGCTCAAGATTCAGGACGATTTCGGCGGCCATGTGCCAAAGCTGGAGGACCAGCCCTGGCCGGCCTTCCCGGCCGACCTGATGTCGATCGCAATCGTCACCGCCACGCAGTGCGAGGGCGTGATCCTGATGTTCGAGAAGATGTTCGAATCCAGGATGTTCTTCGTCGACAAGCTGATCGCGATGGGCGCGCGCATCGTGCTGTGCGACCCGCACCGCGCCATCATCGCCGGCCCCAGCCGCCTGCATGGCGCGACCATGACCTCGCCCGACATCCGCGCCGGCATGGCCATGTTGCTGGCCGCCGTGTGCGCACAGGGCACCTCCACGATCAACAACGCCGACCAGATCGAGCGCGGCTACGAGCGGATCGAGGAGCGGCTGAACGCACTGGGCGCGAAGATCACGCGCGTGCCGGAGCGGAAGGGCTGATGTTCTTCTTCCTTCTCCTGTTGTGGGAGAAGGTGGCGCAAAGCGCCGGATGAGGGGTTCGCTCGGCAAGTCCAACTCTATCGAGTTCGCGGATAGATGCCCCTCACCCGTCTCGCCGCTCCGCGGCGAGCCATCTTCTCCAACAAGGGGAGAGGGTAAGAGAGACGGGCCATGTTTTCGTCGCCCGGCCGTGCTACTGAGCCGACATGCTCGATACCGTCCAGCCCCGTCCGCAGCCGCAAGCCGGCGTGCCGCCAAATCATCTCGCCGAAGAGTTCGTCGAGACGCTGCGGCTGGCCGTGCCGATGATGCTGACCCAGCTCGGCCAGATCGCGATGATCACGACCGATCTCGCGATGATCGGTCATCTCGGCGAGAATGCAGTCGCCGCGGCGGCACTGGCGCACACGGTCTATTTCGTCAGCTTCACCTTCGGGCTCGGGCTGGTGACCGCAGTATCGCCGCTGGCCGCACAGGCGTTTGGCGCGGGCGACGTTAAACGGCTTCGACACGCCTTGCGCGTCGGCCTGTGGGTCTCGTTCCTGATCTCGCTGCCGATGATGGCGTCGCCGCTCTACGGCGAAAAGATCCTGCTTGCGCTCGGCCAGGCACCGCAATCGGCCGCGTTCGCCCAGCGCTATCTGAACGGGCTGGCGTGGGGCATCGCACCGGCGCTCGGCTTCATCGCACTGCGCAGCATGATGAGCGCCGTGAACCGGCCGCAGGTGCCGCTGTGGATCACGCTGGCGGCGATCCCGGTCAATGCCGTGCTGGTCTATGCCTTGATCCACGGCCTGTTCGGCCTGCCGGAGCTCGGCCTGTTCGGCGCGGGGCTTGCGACCACGCTCGTCAATCTCGGCACTTTTCTCGCCGCGCTCGCCATCGCCGCATGGCGAAGGCCTTTTGCCGATTACCAGCCGCTTGCGCGGCTGTGGCGGATCGACTGGCCCCTGATGCGGCAGCTCATCGCGATCGGGGCGCCGATCTCGTTCTCCCTTCTACTGGAATACGGCTTGTTCTCGTCGGCCGCGCTGCTGATGGGATTGATCTCGACGACGGCACTCGCCGCGCACCAGATCGCGCTCCAGGTCACGGCCGTACTTTTCATGGTCCCGCTTGGCATCGGCATGGCCGCCACGGTGCGGGTCGGCCATGCGTTCGGCCGCAACGACCCGGCCGCGGTGCGGCGCGCAGGCCTCGTCGCAGCCCTGCTCGGAATCATGTTCGTTGCCGCGCTGACCATCGCCATCATGTTCGGCCGCTACGAGCTCGGACGGCTGTTTTTTGGCCGCGGCGAGGCCGGTGCGGCAACCGTCGAGCTGACCGCGACGCTGCTGCTGGTCGGCGCCACGTTCTTCATTGCCGATGCGCTCCAGACCATCATGGGCGGGGCCCTGCGCGGAATCAATGACACCAGGATGACGATGGTGTTCGCCGCGATCGGCTATTGGTGCGTCGGCTTTCCCGCCGCCTGGTGGCTCGCTTTCCACGCCGATCTCGGCGCCGTCGGCGTCTGGATCGGACTGTCGATCGGCTCATTCGTCTATGCCGGCTTGTTGATCTTGCGCTTCCGGATACTGACGCGCAGACTGGCGACATGATCGGGACAGTCCACGAAGTCACGCCTGATGTCGATGCCGGCTCGGTGCTGGCAGGTGCGCAGTTCATAGACGCGTTCCGCGTCGAGATTGGCGCAGCGGCCGTGAATGCGCGCGAGGCCTGCACGAGGATGGTGCTGCACGGGCCGCGCTGGATCGACATATTGATACGCCTGCGCAATATCCTGGTGAGCCCGTTCGGGCTGAAGACATCGGGAGAAGGCGCGCCGGCCCCGGGCGGGCTGATCGGCCTGTTTCCGGTGCTGAGCGAGACGCCGGAGCAGCTGGTCGCCGGTTTTGATGATTCTCACCTCGATTTCCGCATCGTGGTCGCTGTCGCGGGCACGGCAGCGGACCGCCAGGTGACCTCGACCACGCTGGTGCGGACGCATAATCTTCTGGGCCGTACCTACCTCGCCCTCATCATGCCCTTTCACAAGCTGGTGGTCCGCAGCATGATGCGGCGGATCGTGGAGCCGGCCGATGACCCTGTCAGTTGATCTTTTTTTCTCCTTCCGCAGCCCGTTCAGTTATCTGGCGCTGCCAAAGACACTCAAGCTGGTCGAAGAGTATGATCTCGCCGTGAACCTGCGGCCGGTCTATCCGCTCGCGGTCCGCGTGCCCGGCTTCTTCAAGAAGGCCAGCCCGAATTTCATTCGCTATGTCGTGCTCGACAGCACGCGCGTGGCGCAGCACGAGGGCATCCCGTGCCGCTTTCCCCGGCCCGATCCGATCGTGCAGGACAAGACGACATTCGATGTCGCGGCCGAGCAGCCCTACATCCACCGGCTCACCCGGCTGGGCGCCATGGCGCAGCTCGAGGGCCGCTCGCTCGCATTTAGCTTCGCGATCGCGCGTGTGCTGTGGGACGGTTCGGTGGCCGGCTGGAACGAAGGCGATCACCTCGCGCGCGCCGCCGAGAGCGCGGGCTTCGACCTGGCCGCGATGGATGCCGCGATCAGCGCCGATCCGGATCGCTACGAGCAGGTCATCGCGGAGAACGAAAAGGACCACGCCGCCTCCGGCCATTGGGGCGTGCCGACCTTCGTGTTCGAGAACGAGCCGTTCTTCGGCCAGGACCGCATCGATCTGCTGGTGTGGCGCATGCAGAGCAAGGGACTGGCGAAGCGGTAGCTTACTCCGCCACACGCACCGACTTGTCCGCCGCGGCCTCCGACCATTCGCCGACGACGCGGTCGAGGTCGCAGAGATTCTGGTGCATCTGCTCCAGCGAAAAGCCGATGGCGAAGAAGCGCTCGGCGGTGTCGCCGGAATGACCCCGGATCAGGCCGTCCTTGCGCACCGCGGCGACCGCCTCGGCGTAGTGCTCGACTGCGACGTGGACGGGATGGATCGGCGGCGCGCCGGCGCCTTGCCGCATGGCCGCGGCAGCCGATCGCAGGAAATGTGCGATGACGGTCGAGACTTCCGTCAACGGCCCGGCGAGCCGCGTCTGCACCTCGATCGGCAAAGGCACCACGGTGGCGCGGCCGATCATCACGACATCGTGGCGCAACCGCAGGACCGTTCGCAGCAGCGGACCGGTGTCGGGCCCGCTCGACAGCCGCGCGGCGCGCTCGCGCTCGGCTTCCGCGCCGATCGCGTTGAGACCGACCATCGCGGTGCCGATGCCGTCCTGGATCCGGTGCAGCGCGTCGTTGTCGCGGCCCCGGGTGAGGCCCGCGAGCAGCTCGGTGAAGGCGTCCGCAATCAGCTCGAGCAGGATCGCCGCGCTGGCACGGATCTGCCTTACCGCCCGCGAGGGCAGCACCAGGAACGAGACCAGCAGTCCCGTGATGGCGCCGACCCCGACCTCGCTGACGCGGTCGATCGCCGAAGTCATGGGATCGGAATGGTGCATGGTCGGAACCAGCAGCACGATCACGGCCGTCACCGTGGCGGCGCTGAGGCTCGGATTGATCGCGGCGACAAAGGCGAGCGGCGCGACCGAGAGCACCAGCAGACCCAACAGGCCGGCTTCGCTGGAATAGGGGATCAGGATCGCAATGGCGCCGCCATAGATGGCACCGCCGATGGTGCCGAGCAGATAGTCGCGCGTCGCCTTAAGCGAGCGCCCGACACTCATCTGGGTCACGATCAGCGAGGTCAGGACCGCCCAGAGCGGCAACAGCAGATGCAGCGCGGTGGCCAGCGCATAGGCCGCGGTCGCGGCCACCGTGACCCGGATTGCCAATCCCAGTTGGGTCCGCCGCAACCTGATCCGCTCGAACAGCTGTTTTGCGAGTGCCATCGTCTGAGGTCTCGATTCTCTCAAATCCGAACCTTTTGGAGCCGGCAAAAGCATGGCTGATGCCCGCGGCCGCAAGGCCGCTTGAAAGGCCAAATCAGCCCGCCTAACTTGCGCGCCAAAACGAGGAAACACGATGGCCCACGAAACCGCAACGCTCGCCGCCTATGTCTTCAATCTGAAATACCAGGATATTCCGGCCGAAGTGCTGGATCGCGCCAAGGTGCTGACGCTGGATTTTCTCGGCAGCGCGATCCGGGCCCGCAGCGAGGCGGAATCGACCCCGGCGATCCTGAAAATGCTGGAGGCGCTCGCGCTCGACACCAAGGGCGACTCCACCGTGTTCGGCGACACCAAGACCTGGACCCCGGCGGTTGCGGCGCTGCTCAACGGCGCGCTCGGCCATTCCCTCGATTTCGACGACACCCATGCCGATTCCTCGCTGCATCCGAGCGCACCGGTGGTCCCGGCCGCCTTCGCCGTCGGCGAGATGGTCGGTGCGTCGGGCCGCGACGTGCTGACCGCGATCGTGGCAGGCTATGAAGTCTGCTGCCGGCTCGGCAATGCGCTCGATCCGACCTCGCACTATGCACGCGGCTTCCACCCGACCGCGACCGCCGGCACCTATGGCGCGGCCGCGGCGGCCGGAAAATTGTTCGGACTGTCCGAGCAGCAGATCATCGCGGCCTTCGGCGTCTCCGGCAGCCAGGCCGCGGGCTCACTGCAATTCCTGGTCAACGGCGCTTGGAACAAGCGCTACCAGGTCGGCGCCGCCGCGATGAACGGCGTGATTGCCGCGACGCTGGCGCGCAACGATTTCGTCGGCTCGTCGGAATCGGTGGAGGGCAAGCACGGCCTGCTCGCCGGCTATACCGACGACCCGCATCCCGATAAGGCGGTCGCCGGGCTCGGCAACACCTATGAGACGATGAAGATCGGCGTGAAGCCGTATCCGAGCTGCCGCTACACCCATGCCGCGATCGACGCGCTGATCGCGATGCGGCGCGAGCACAATCTGACGCCCGACCAGGTCAAGCGCGTCGAGATCGGCCTGCACCGCAACGGCATCACGCTGACCGGCGATGCCGCGACCAAGCGGCACCCGACCTCGATCGTCGGCGGCCAGTTCTCGATGTTCTTCACCGGCGCGCTCGCGCTCGACCAGGGCTCGTTCGGTTGGGACGATTACAATCGGCTCGGCGACGCCGCGATCGATGCGCTCGCCGACAAGTTCGATGTGGTGCAGGACGACCGTCTCGAGGTCGGCCGCACACATCCCTTTGGCGCGCGCGTCAGCATCACCACCGACGACGGCGTGCATGAGCGGCTCTATGCCGATCCCTCCGGCGAGCCGAATTCGTTCCCGGACGCGCAGGCGATGCAGCAGAAATTCCTGACGCTGGCCCGGCCGGTGCTGAATGCGCGGGCGGAAAAATTCGCCGACGCGATCATGACGCTGGAGCGATTCGATCGCGTCGCGCAGGCGACGGAGTTGGGGAGGTAGCAGCGACGGGTCTCTCTTTCCCTCTCCCCTTGTAAGGGGAGAAGGAAGGAGGCGCGCTCCGCTTCGTTCAATTCACGCCCGCCACCTTTCCCTTCTCGCGTGTCACGGCCACGACATCGCGGACGAGATCGAACACGCCGTCGGCGTTCGGCGGCCAGTTCGGCGAGCGTCCCATCCGCACGATCACCAGCTTCTCCGACGGGATGACGATGGTGTACTGCCCGATCGTGCCCTTTGCGAAGAAGGCATCGCGCGGCCAGCCGTGCTCGACGCGAAAGTTTGCACCAAAGCTGTCGCCCTGATTGGTCCAGAAGCCGGCACCGATGCCGACCCACGCATTCGGCGTGGCCGTCACCGAATAATTCACCCAGCCCTCCGGCAGGATGCGTTTGCCGCCAGCGACGCCGTCATTGAGATAGAGCTGGCCGAAGCGCGCCCAGTCGCGCGCGGATGCGAGCATCTCGCTAGACCCTTCGATCGTGCCCGAGCCATCGAGCTGAAGCGTGACATGGCGCATGCCGAGCGGGGCAAACAATTCGCGGCGCGCGAAGCGCAGCGCGTCTGCGGGACCGCCACCCGCCGCGTTGCGGATCAGACGCGAGAGGATGAGGGTGTTGCCGTCATGATAGTTCCACGCCGTGCCGGGCGCGGTCTTGAGCGGGATGCTCGCGGCATAGGCGGCCATGTCGGCCTCCACGAACTTCATCCGGTTGACCGGCTCGAAGGCCGAGCCAAGCGAGGCCTCCAATGAGCTGCCAAGCGCAAGGCCCGCAGTGTGCCGCAACAACTGATCGACGGTGATGGCGTGACGTGGATCGTCAGGATGTCCCCACGCGGCGACCGGCGCGGGCCCGTCGAGCTTCAATTTACCCTGGCGCACCAGCACGCCTGTCAGCGCCGAAATCACCGACTTCGTCATGGAGAAGCCGAGCAGCTGCGTCTCCGGGCCGATGCCGTCGGCGTAGCGCTCGGCGATGACGCGGCCGGCCTTCATCACGACGATGGCGCGGGTGCGGCGGTGAGGCGACTGTGCGGGTTCGGTGAAGGCGCGGTCGAGCGCGGCTGACAGCCCCTCGCTTTGCGACGGCACGATCGACGGGCCGGCGATCTCCGGCAGCAATGCGGGCTGCTTCTCATCGGGCGGCAACGCCACGTCGGTGATTCCCTCGCCGTGCTCCAGCGTGCAGCCGAGGCCTTCGCGATAGACAGCGTGGCTGCGGCCGATCCCGAACAGGGTCACCGTAACGTCCTTGCGCGCGCGGTCGATCTGCAGATTCATCGCCCAAGTCAGGAGCCCGGTGCCCGGCATCGCGTCGCTGGTTTCGGCGAGGTTGCGCATGGGATCCAGGCCGGAGACGAAGGTCTCCGAGCAGAGCGTGTCGGCGATGAAGCCGGTCGCAACCTTCGGCACGTCGCGGGCGCGCGCCGCGCCGAGCGCGAGGCCGACACAGGCGATGGCGGTGGTGGCGAGGATGATCTTGCGGCGACGGGTCACGGGCTTTCTCCGGCTTCGAGGCGAGTGCGGAGAGCAGGCCGGAGGTGGGCGAAACGCGCTCGCCGGATTTGAAAAATGACATCGTCGAAACTGGCCAGGACCAGCCGATTTCGAAATTTCTACGTGATTCCAATGGCCTAAAAATCTAGATCGCGTTCACCTTGAGGCGCCGGTATTCGGTCGGCGTCACGCCCGTTATCGCCTTGAATGCGCGGTTGAAGGGGCCGAGCGACTGGAAGCCCGCATCCATCGCAATGGTAATGACGGGGACCTGGGCCTGGGCGGGATCGGCCAGCGCGGCCTTCGCCTCCTCGATGCGGTGGTTGTTCAGGAACACATTGAAATTTCGGTAGCCGAGCCGCTGGTTGATCAACCGGCGCAGCCGATACTCCGGGATTTTAAGCCGGCCGGCGAGCACCCCGATGGTGATGTTCTCGTGGCGATAGATCCGCTCGTCCGCCATCAAGCGCATCAGGGCATCGATCAGCTTCTGGTCGGCGGCATCCTCGGTCGCAGGCTGGCTGGAAGCAATCGCTGGTTCCGGCTCCACTAGAGCCGGAAACAGGTCCGCTCCGTCCACGCGCATCATGGCATACACGATCGCCGCAACAGTACAGGTGAGCGCGCCGGCATTGACGGTTTCGGCGGCATCCCCGAGGTGAAAGCCGGCGGCTGCGATCTGGAGCATAGCGTTCAATCCGCCATAGAGCGCGACGGCGCAGACGACGAAAACCCGAGCGCTGCGGCGGCGCTCGACCAGGTCGGCCGGCCAGGAGGCGATCATCTGCGCGACCGCAAGCGCAATGAAGCCGAGCACGATCAGATTGACCACCGTCACCGAGAAGCGCACATGGCCGCTGGGCGCAATCCAGACGCAGCCTGCGAAGCTGAAAGCCGTCACCAGCGCCCAGATGCATCCGTGCCACCAGCGGAGGCGAAACTCGTCGTCGAACAGAGCGCGGGTGAACAGCCAGAACACCACGATGGTGCCGGTCGACAACGCGACCAGCGGTGTATGCCAGAGCGGGACCGGTGACGTGACATCCACCGAATAGCTCGCCGCATGCGCAGCCGAGCCGAGCGCTAAAGCCGCACCGAGCCGGGCCGCCAGCACGTTGCGAAAACCCTGGAACAGTGACGCAGCCAGCACGAGCAGCAACGCCACGGAGGCGGCGCGGAAGGCGAGCTCTGTTGCCGCAGGGGTCATCGGGTGATGCGATCGGTCGCGGTTGACATCAACCGAACATCCTTCGTCAGGCGGCGCTTTTCAAGATGGATCATAACAGAGAAACCATCGCCCGCTCCTGTTTCCGGATTTGGTCTCGCCGATATCGCGCAATGACGGCAAATAGACCGTCGCGGCGATGCGGCGTCGCGACGGGGCCGTCAAATCCTGTTAAGATCGCCGCAACAGAGAAGGAATTCACCATGAGCTGGCAGCCCTCGAACGATCCCGTGCTCGGCGATCCCATGTCCTGCGATGCGCTCGATCTCGTCATCGTGCCGCGGACGCGCGACTTGGGCGACGGCTTTCAGGTGCGGCGCGCGCTGCCGCACGGCAAGCGGCAGATGGTCGGGCCCTTCATCTTCTTCGATCATTTCGGCCCGGTGCAGTTCGTCTCCGGCAAGGGCATGGACGTGCGCCCGCATCCGCATATCGGTCTGGCCACCGTCACCTATCTGTTCGACGGCGCGATCATGCACCGTGACAGCGAGGGCAACGTCCAGGAGATCCAGCCTGGCGCGATGAACCTCATGACCGCGGGGCGCGGCATCGCACATTCCGAGCGCACCCCGGAGGTGCAGCGCGCCTCGGGCCAGAAGATGCTCGGCCTGCAAAGCTGGATCGCGCTGCCGGCAGGCTCCGAAGAGATCGCGCCGTCCTTCCAGCACTACGGCTCGGTCGACCTGCCTGTTATCTCCGAGCGCGACTTCACCGCGAAAGTGATCGCGGGCTCATCGTTCGGCATCACCTCGCCTGTGTCGATGGTCTCGCCCTGGTTCTACACCGAGGTCACGACAGTGGAAGGTGCGAGCGTGCCGCTCGACCCCGATCATGAGGAGCGCGCGATCTATATCGTCGACGGCGAGGTCGAGATCGCGAACGAGCGTTACGAGGCGCCGCGGCTGCTGATCTTCCGTCCGGGCGACCGCATCACCGTAAAGGCCGTGAGGGCCACCCGGATGATGTTTCTCGGCGGCGATGCGCTGGAGGGTCCGCGCCACGTCTGGTGGAATTTCGTCTCCTCCAGCAAGGAGCGGATCGAGCAGGCCAAGCAGGACTGGAAAACCGGCCGTTTTGCTGCGGTTCCGCAGGAACATGAGTTCATTCCGCTGCCGGAATAGGCTAATCCGGTTGCGGGCCGCGCCATCAGTCGCGGCCGGAAGTGCTGCCTGAAAGCCAAGTTCTGCCTGAAGGCCAAGTCTGCGAAAGCCTTGCGATGACCACCATGCTCTCCAGCGACCTGCCCCTGCCCAAGATCGGACGCGGCAAGGTGCGCGATATCTATGCCGTCGATGACGATCGCCTGCTGCTGCTCACCACCGACCGCATCAGCGCCTTCGACGTCGTGATGGGCGAGACCATCCCGATGAAGGGCGCGGTGCTGACGCAAATCAGCGCGTTCTGGTTCAACGAGCTCGAGGGTGTGGTGCCGCACCACATGATCAGCGCCGACACCGACGAGATCATCGCGGCCGTGCCGGCGTTGAAGCCGCACCGCGCCGAGCTTCTCGGCCGCGCCATGCTCTGCAAGCGCACCACCGTATTCCCGATCGAATGCGTGATCCGCGGTTATCTCTCCGGTTCGGCCTGGAAGGAATACGCCGCCAGCGGCACGCTGGCGGGCGAGAAGCTGAAGGCGGGCCTCGTCGAGAGCGAGAAGCTGGAGCCGGCGATCTTCAGCCCGGCAACCAAGGCCGAGACGGGCCATGACGAGAACATCACGATCGCGAAGATGCGCGAGGTCGTCGGCGACGAGACCGCCTACACGCTCGAGAGCATGACGCGCGCGATCTACACGCTCGGCGAGGAGCTGGCGCGCGAGCAGGGCATCATCATCGCCGACACCAAGTTCGAGTTCGGCTGCGACAAGGACGGCCGCATCATCCTGATCGACGAGGTGATGACGCCGGACTCCTCCCGCTTCTGGGCAGTGGACGCCTACAAGCCCGGCCAGCCGCAGGCGAGCTTCGACAAGCAGCCCTTGCGCGACTATCTCGACGTCGAACGCCGCGCCGGCCGCTGGAACGGCGACGCCCCACCGCCACCGTTGCCGGACAGCGTGGTGGAGGCGACGAGCAAGCGGTATCTCGAAGCGTATCGGCGGGTGACGGGGAAAGAGCTGAAGCTCTAGCGCCGTCGCCACCCCTTGGGACGATGCTGGATTTGGTTCCCGGCGCTCGCAATGACGTTGGGGTGGCGTCCCCTGCCCGCCACTTCGGATAATTGCCCCTTCACAAGCCATCGATCGTATCGCTACGAGACATCGCCAGAACTGCCTGAGTACCTCGTAGCTACAAGAATCCAGTTGCGTTAAACCTGCAGTCGTCTACGTCTGGAACAGGACCTTTCAGGGGGCGAACGCACCGGCGTGACCGATCCAGCGATCATTTTCAGCCCGGCTCCCCGTTTCAAACCGTCTCTCAAGCGCGCGCTCAACGATATATTGGGCGGCAGCGCCGCCAGCGTCCTGACCGTCACCTTCGGGCTGTCCTATTCGCTGCTGATCTTCGCTGGCCCTCTGTCGCCCTATCTTTCTTTCGGCATCGCGGCGACCTTTATCAGCTCCGCCGTACTGGCGGCCGTGATCGCGCTGGGCAGTTCCCTGCCTTTTGCAATTGCCGCACCCGACAGCTCGACCGCCGCCATGACAGGCATCCTGGCGGCCTCGCTGGTCGAGCGCATCGAGACGGCCAACCTGCCTGCACCACTGCTCACGTCCGTTCTGATCACGCTCGGTCTGTCGACGATCCTGACTGGATTCGTGCTGTGCGGATTGGGCCTGACGCGAATGGGACGCGCCATCCGCTACGTGCCTTACCCCGTGGTCGGCGGCTTTCTCGGCGCCACCGGATTTGTGATCGTCATGGGTGCGATCCGTGTCATCACCGATCATCCCGTGGAGTTCGCGACGCTCCAGCGCGTCGCCAATGGCGTCGCGCTGTTGGAGCTGGGTGCGGCCTGCGCGATGGCGCTGGTGCTGTATCTGACCTGGCACCGCTCGCGTAGCCCATTCGGGTTGCCGATCATCCTGATCGGCGGCATGCTTACCGCTCATGTGGCGTTCTGGGTCTCGGGTATCTCGCTGGAGCAGGCGCGTGCCCTGGGCTGGACCTTCCGGCCTCCTCCGCAGGCGGCCTTCATGCTGCCCTGGCACGTCGACGAGCTGGCGCGATATCCGTGGTCGGCGGTACCGGACTTGCTCGGCAACCTCGTTGCCGTCATTTTCGTCGCTGCGTCGAGCACGCTGTTCAATACCACCGGTATCGAACTCGCCGTGCATCGCGAAGCCAACCTGGAGCGCGAGCTGAACGTCACAGGCGTCGCGAACATGTTGACCGGTGCGCTCGGCGGTTACGCCGGCTGCATCTCGGTGAGCCGGTCGATCCTCAACTTCGGCGCTGGCGGCCGCGGACGCCTGTCCGGATTCACCGTTGCGGCCATGTCGCTACTTATGCTCGCAGTCGCGCCCGAGCTTCTCGGCTTCATGCCGAAATTCGTACTCGGTGGCCTGCTGCTCTATCTGGGCGCCGACCAGTTGCACAAATGGATCATCGAATCGCGCAAACGGCTGTCGAAGCTCGAATATCTCTCGCTCATCGCCATCATCATCATCATCGTGGCCTGGGGCTTCGTCCCGGGCATCCTGATCGGCGTGATCATCGGCTGCGCGACGTTTGCGTTCAGCGCGGCCCGGGTCGAGTCGATCAAGTACAGCTTTGACGGCGCCGAGTTTCGCTCGTCGCTCGATCGCTCGCGCGACGACCAGGAGGTGCTGCTGGCCCATGGCGGCAAAATTCAGGGTCTCAATCTCCAGAGCTACCTGTTCTTCGGCTCCGCCAACCGGCTCTACCAGCATGTCAAAAAACTGCTGCAGGAGCGTCCGGAATGCCGCTATCTGCTGTTCGATTTCAAGCTCGTCACCGGTGTCGATTCGTCGGCTGCCTACAGCTTTGCCCAGATCAAGCGCAGCGCGCATGACCTCGGCGTCGAGCTGATTCTGGTGCATCTGCCCGCCGCGGCGGAGAAGGTGCTGCGCTCCAGCGACTTCGTCGGCGACGGCGTCACCATCATTCCCGAGCTCGACCATGCGCTGGAATGGTGCGAGAACGAGCTCATCGCGCAGCATCAGGGGCTGGAGCGGGAGGAGGCCAGCCTGCGCGGCTGGTTCACACGAATCCTCAACAGCGAGGATGATGCCGACAGGCTGATCCACCGCTGCCACCGTATCGAGGTCGAGGCCGGCGAGATCATCGTGAGGGCCGGCGACCCCGCCGATTCCATGCACTTCATCCTGGAGGGACGCGTGGGCATCATGGTCCCCGCCGAGGAAGATCGCACCACGCGCGTTCGCAGCCTCGGCCGCTACACCACGATCGGTGAGATGGGACTGGTGTCGAACACGCCGCGCAGCGCGACGATCCAGGCCGAGGTCGACAGCGTGCTCTACGTGCTCAACACGCGCCAGTTCGACGCAATCAGGGACGAGGACCCCGCACTCAGCCACAAGCTACTGACCTATTTCGTGTCGGTCATGGCAGAGCGACTGACATTTGCGAACCGGACGATCGCGGTGCTGCGGCGGTGACCAAGCTACCTTCCTTCTGAAGACCACGGAAAGCTCACGTACTGGTCGCGCGTGTCGTAGCAGATATTTCCGTACATCCTGAGGTAAGCATCCCGGCGCGCGGGATCGTTGAACACGGCCGCGGGATTTGCCAGGTCGGCTTCGTATTGACCGATATTGCCTGCCGTCAGCGCGCTCGGAAGGATGTCCATGGCCTGCGGAATGCTCTTGCCCTCCAGCCAGTCGGCCGCATGCTGCCCCATGGCGTAGCCAAACACCGAGGATGCGAGGCTGATGCTGATCTTGTAAGGGCCGCCCTTCTTGATTTCAGTGACGGCTTCGACCTCACCATCGATGCCGCCGAAGAACTGATCCGGCCTTTCCTTGCCGGCCTCCCTAACCGCTTGCAGAGCACCAAGGACGACGGTATCGGCTCCCAGCACGACATCCACATCTGGATGTGCCAGCAGGATGGTCTGCATCATCCTGTAGCCTCCTTCCTTGTTCACCGTCGGAGGGGAAATGTCTGCAACGATATCGGCGCCGGGAATGTCCTTCAATACATCGCGCATCGCCACGAAACGCGGGGCAAGAAACTGCAGGCTGTCGTGAGTCAGGATCACGACGTTGGCCTTGCCGGCAAGCTTGCCCCGAATGTAGCTCGCCGCCGCATCGCCGAGCGTCTTGCCCGTGAGATATTGGGGCGCATTCAACAGCGACGTGGCCGGTGGCGGCACGACGGCGCCGACATAGGCGCCTTGCCAGATCGTCTTCCGCAACGCCGGCGCCAGCGCGGCGGGATCGACCGGCGCAATAACAAGTCCGCCGGTTCGCGCATTGCGGAAGCCTTCGACCTGACCGATCATCTTCTCCGCGCTGTTGTCTGCGACCGACGCGGAAAAACTCAGGCCTCGGTCCCTTGCAGCCATTGCAAGGCCTCTCGAAATGCCCTTGATGAACTCGCGGTCGTTGTCCTGCGCGAACGCAAGAGACTTGTTCAGCGGAGGACGACTGCAAGCTGCGGCATTGCGATCGAATGGGCCAAACACGCGCGGCAACGTGATCCCGGCCGGTCCCTCCTCGGCCCATGCGCCTGCACAACAGGCAACAAACGCGCAAGCCACAAGGGCCGAGAGCCAATTGCGTCGGTCAGATTTCATGCGGACACACTGTCGGCCACCGATGGAATATCCAGCTTGCGCGGCAAGACTATCCGGAAAGTCGTACCCTGATCCAGTTCGGAGGTCGCGGTGATATCGCCCCCAAGGTTTCGCAGGACTGTTCTCGCATAGGCGAGCCCCACACCCTCTCCGGTCTGGTCAAGCTTGCCGACCCTCCGGAACAGTTCGAAAATCCGGCCCACATCCTGCGGAGCTATGCCGCGGCCGTTGTCGGCAACCTCGATCGCGACCCGGTCGCCCGGCAGCGGCGTGCTGCTGACCTTAACCTGGAGCGGTCGTCCCGCCGCGCGGTACTTGACGGCGTTGTCGAGCAGGTTGCCGATCACCTGCTCCAGCGAAAGCCGATCGGTCACTATCGACCTGACCTGGAATTGGGTGTCGACCTTTCCACCCGCTGCCGAAATCTGGTGCTGGATCGCAGCCGCACTCGACGCAATAGTCCGCTCGAGGTCCACGTCCTCCGGCCTTGGATCGCGGCGCCCGTCCCGTGACAGCAGGAGCACGGCGTTCAGAAGGGCCTCCATCTTTGATGCCGACTTGCGGATAAAGCCGATGGCTTCAGGCATGTCTTCCGAGGTGATCTTCCTGGCATGCTGCAATTCCGGGTCGTTCGCACCAATGCCCGGGTGCTCCAGGTATTGCGCAAGATCCCTCGCTCCCTCGGCGAGCTCCGAGGAGAACCCGACTATGCTGACCAGCGGAGCGCGAATGTCGTGCGACACGAGATGCGTGAAACGCTTCATCTCTTCGTTGGCCCTCGCAAGCGCGTCGGTTCGGTGCCTGACCCGGTCCTCAAGAGACACGTTAAGCGCCGCGACCTCGTCGCGCGCTTGCGTCAACTCCCTGGTGTAACGCAGCAGCGTCACGGTCACCGCGCCGACGACCAGGACAATCAGGATCGACGCCGCGATCGACGCGAACCTCAAATTGGTGGCATTAGCCCTTTGCTGCACGACGCCCGACGTGAGACGGTTGTCCATGGTCCGGACAATGCCCGAGACGAACAGGTTCAATTCGTCCATCAGCGCCTTGCCGCGATTGGTGTTGGTGATGGCGAGCGCCTCGTCGTCCTGCCTGTCAATCTTCAGCGCGATGGTCCGGTCCATTTCCGCGAACTTGTCGGCCGTGAGGACATCAAGCCGTTTCAACACCGCGGCGAATTGCGGGTCGTCGCCGAGATTTCGCTTCAAATTATCGAGCTGCCGGTTTGCCGATGTCTTTGCCGCCCCATAGGGTGAGAGATAGATCTGGTTGCCGGTCAGCAGCAAACCGCGTTGGCTCGATTCCGCCGACTGGACCGCGCTGCGAAGCTCCACCGCGGCGACCCGGACGTCACGCAATCTGACGACATCATCGAAATGCTCGTTCGCGCGATCGCCGAGCCACACGGTCATGCCGACAACGGCGAGCAGCGCGGCGAGGCCGACCACAAGCAGAACCAGCGACAGCGGCACGATGAGTCGTTTCGCGATATACATAGGGTGCGCCAATCCAGCCGGCACGCCGGCAAATTCAATTGGAACACAAGACCTTAAGGAGGGAGCAACATCAAGGCCCACCCCCGGATTCGCCCCAATGCAGTAGCCGGCACGGCGAGAATGCGGACATGCCCCGGCCGGGTGAGGTCCAGGGCGCGCACCCATTGGACGTGCTCAGCTGGTGGACGAACGCAGAGATGTCTCGGCAAGAACCACGGCTACCGCGACCCGGGAAAAAGTGGAATTATCTCTCAATCTCAGCGGCTTAGCTCAAAATGCATCATAGACCTCTTTCAGCCCAGGGCGATTTGCTACTGGTCGCTCGATAGCTGGGCTTTATGCAACTGTCGAAAACGACTTTGTCCCCTTCAGAAGAGCAAGCTTTCCGTGCCTGCTCATGAGGTCGAGAAGATGCGCTCGTTCGCTAATTCCAAACTACCGACTAGCTTGGAACTTCATCGCCCGACGGCACAGTGCGTCCGGCAGTGATCGACCGGCGACTGGCTTGAGCGCCAGGCGAGCGATCCACATCTAACGCAAGCAAGAGTTCGGCAACCCTGTTGGCGGACGCCGTCCATTCCGCGAGCTTGGTGTAATTGTCCGTGAACCAGTTGAATGCGGTCTGGACGACGACGAACGCCGCCGACGCCTGGACCACTTCGCCGAGGGTCATGGTGTCGTCGAGGTATTTGGGCAGGCAGAGCAGCAGGCCAACCACCGGCGTCACCAACAGACCCGTATAGGTGACCAGTGTCATTCGCATCAATTGCCAGCAGTAGATTCGCCAGATGGCAATCACCGCTTTCAAGGCGGCGCCGACGGCGTGGCGATCGTTGATGCCGGCCTCCTGCACCACTTTGCCTTCGCGGGTCTCGCGCACATGCGTGCCGATCGCCCGCAATTCGGCTTCCATGCGCTTGTTTTCCTCGATGACCCGGGTCAGACGCCCGGCCGTCAGCCAGATGCCGATCACCAGCAGCGCGGAATACGCGACCACGGCGAAGACGAGGTAGCCGGGAATTGCCAAGGTGATGCCGTCGAAATGGACTGTGAGGCTCCCCCCGACCGACCATAGCACTCCAACGAAGGTTGCAATCGTGAGCACGGATTGCAGCAGGCCGTTGACCAAATCGACCGGGAGATCCGTCGCGACCTTGGCATCCTCCGCGATGCGATACTCAGGCGCCTCGTGATGTCCCTCGATGGCACTCCGCTCCGGACCACGATCATCCACCAGCCAGTCGCTATAGAGCCGATTGCTCAACCATTCGCGCCAGGAACGCTGCAGGGTCATCCGCGCCCACACCGAGAACACGACCAGGGCGATGCTGGCCGCAGCCAGCGGCAGAAAACGGAGCGCCAGCGACAGCAGCTCCGCTCGATCCTTCCGGCCGATGGCGTTGAAGAAGTCGCGATTCCAGAAGTTCAGGCCATATTGCGTCAGGAGCTGCAGCACGACGTCGATGATCAACGCGATCACCAGCAGCCAGGCCGTCCACGCCGTCGGTCCGCGCCAGTATCCCGAGGCACTTTGCCAGAAACGGCCGAGAAGCCGCATCTCACCCGGGATGAAAGAGGTCCTCGTCAGCATGAGGGAGCCGCAACCCTGCGCGCGCGCCATCCCTGTGATGCCGCGCGCGTCAGGTTAGGCGGTCCTGCCCGAGGCCTTTTGACCTGCGTCAAGCGACGCCGGGGGGCTAAACCCCCGCCATCATCACGTATTTGATCTCGACATATTCCTCCATGCCGTGACGCGAGCCTTCACGGCCGAGACCGCTTTCCTTGACGCCGCCGAAGGGCGCGACTTCGGTGGTGATCAAGCCCGTGTTGACGCCGACCATGCCGGACTCCAGCGCCTCGGCGACGCGCCAGACGCGGCCGAGATCGCGGGAGTAGAAGTAGGACGCCAGGCCAAACGGCGAGGCGTTGCACATCGCGATCACATCGGCTTCGTCCTTGAAGCGGATCACCGGCGCCAGCGGACCGAAGGTTTCCTCATGCGCCACCAGCGAGTCCGACTTGACGTCGGCCAGCACGGTCGGCTCGAAGAACGAACGCCCGAGCTCACTACGCTTGCCGCCGGTGACGACCTTGGCGCCGCGCTTGACGGCATCGGCGATGTGGCGCTCGACCTTGTCGACCGCCTTCATGTTGATCAGCGGGCCCTGGGTGACGCCGCTCTCGGTGCCGTCGCCGATCTTCATCGTGGCGACCTTCTTGGACAGCTTCTGCACAAACTCGTCGTAAATCTTGTCCTGGGCGTAGAGGCGGTTGGCGCAGACACAGGTCTGGCCCATGTTGCGGTACTTCGAGACGATGGCGCCTTCGACCGCCGCGTCGATGTCGGCGTCGTCGAACACCACGAAGGGCGCATTGCCGCCGAGTTCGAGGCCGAGGCGCTTCACGCCGACGGAGGCTTGTTGATAGAGGATCTTGCCGACCGCGGTCGAACCGGTGAAGCCGACGAAGCGCACCGCCGGATGCTCGCACAGAACCTTGCCGATCGGCGGCGCATCACCCGTGACAATGTTGAGCACGCCCTTGGGGATCCCGGCCTTCTCGGCGAGCACGGCCAGCGCCAGCGCGGAGAGCGGCGTCTCGTTGGCCGGCTTCAGCACCACGGTGCAGCCGGCGGCGAGCGCCGGGGAGACCTTGCGCGTGATCATCGAGTTGGGGAAATTCCACGGCGTGATCGCGCCGCAGACGCCGATCGGCTGCTTGATCGCAAGCAGCCGCGCGTCGGGCCGCTGCGTCGGAATGGTCTCGCCATAGACGCGGCGGGCTTCCTCGGCGAAGAACTCGATATAGGCGGCGCCGATATCGACCTCGCCGAGCGCTTCGGAGAGCGGCTTGCCCTGCTCGGAGGTGAGGATCAGCGCGAGATCCTCGCGGTTGGCGGTGATCAGCTCGAACCATTTGCGCAGGATGTTGGAGCGCTGCTTGGCGGTGTGCTTGGCCCAGCCCGGAAAGGCCCGCTGCGCGGCCTCGACCGCCTTGGTGGTCTCGTCGGCACCAAGCTGCGGGACTTTTGCAAGCTCGACGCCGGTCGCGGGATTGTTCACTGCGAACACCGGCGAGCCGACCCAGGCGCCGTCGATGTAGCAGGCCTCCTTCAGGAGCGAGGGGTCTTTCAGACGGTCGCGCAGGGTGGCGGAGGCTTGCGTGGCGCGTGCAGCAGCGGGCGGGGTCATGGCGTTACTCCTCGAACGATCAATTGGGGCGATCGGATCGGCCGGAATATAAGGACAAGCGGCGCGCAATGCACCGTCCCACAACGCACATCTGATGGGAGCTAAAGCGGCAGCGGCCTTAGGCCGCGCCGCTCATATAGGTCTCGCGGCGACCGATCATGCGCTCGGCCGCGGCTTTGGCGTCGGCCTTCGACGAAGTTGCGCAGGTCCGGTATTCGAGATCGGGAACGTCGGACTGGTTGCGGCGGCCGAACCAGTTTTTCGAGCCGACCGGCAGCAGCGCCAGGGATTGCGCCAGATTGTCGACTGCACCGAACGAATAAAGCGCGCCGGTACCGGCGATGCGCACCTCGTAGATCCCGGGCGAAATCGGTGCTTCCAGGTTCTCGCCCCGTCCGGGACGGGGATAGCGCTTCCATTCGCTCCAGGTTGAAATCATCTGAGGTCCCCTCACGGCCCCCTAGGACCGCCAAATTTGCATCAAGTCTTAACGTCGGCCGCCGATTGGGCCGAATGCTGAACGCCGCAACGCACAAAATGTTTCAAGTGCTTCAAACACCGGAATCATATTCGCCAGCGCCCATCCACGGTAACGGCGAGATGCGGCCATCCACCGCAGATTGTGGCGGCGTGTCGCCGTTCAGCACGCTTGTCGTCCTGCCTCGGGCACGGACCGTCAAGTCACGACATCGCGACCGTCGCAGGCCTCGGGACGCGCTTGCCGCGCGAGGCGTGCGGTAGGACAATCGATCACTGCCAACAATAATCAAACTCGAGGAAACGCCATGCAAAGCAAAGCTGAGATCGACGAAATCCTGCGTCAGAAGAGCGATGCCAAGGATATCCCCGGTGTCGTCGCCATCGCCGCCAGCGGCAACGACATGCTGTATCAGGGCGCGTTCGGCAAGCGCGACCTGTCCAAGCCCGACGCGATGACGGCGGACAGCGTGTTCTGGATCGCCTCAATGACGAAGGCGGTGACATCGGCGGGCGCGATGCAGCTGGTCGAGCAGGGCAAGCTGTCGCTGGATGCGCCGATCGGCGAGGTGCTGCCCGATCTCGCCAATCCGCAGGTGCTCGAAGGCTTCGACGACAAGGGCGAGGCCAAGCTGCGCCCGGCCAAGCGACCGATCACGCTGCGTCAGCTCATGACCCACACGGCCGGCTTCTGCTACAATATGTGGAACGGCGATCTCGCGGTCTATCTCGACAAGAACGGCATTCCCGCGATCACCACCTGCCAGAACGCGGCGCTGAAGACGCCGGTGATGACCGACCCCGGCACGCGCTGGGAATACGGCACCAACATCGATTTCGTCGGCAAGGCCGTGGAAGCCGTCAGCGGCAAGCGGCTGGATGCCTATTTGCGCGACAATCTGTTCAACCCGCTCGGCATGAGCGACACGGCGTTCAAGATCACCGAGAGCATGCGCAAGCGCCTTGTCGGCATGCACGCGCGCGGCGAGGATGGCCAGCTCGCGTCGATCCCGTTCGAGCTCGAGCAGGAGCCGGAGTTCCACATGGGTGGCGGCGGGCTTTATTCGACCGCGGCCGACTACATCAAGTTCACCCAGATGATCCTGAACAAGGGCCGTGGCAACGGCAACCAGGTGCTGAAGGCCGAGACGGTCGCGACGATGGGGCAGAACCACATCGGCGATCTCGCCATGACCAAGATGACGACGGCGGCGCCGATGTACACCAACGACGTCGATCTCTATCCGGAGCAGGTGAAGAAGTGGGGCCTCAGCTTCATGATCAATACCGCCAAGACGGCCGAAGGCCGCAGCGCCGGCAGCCTTGCCTGGGCGGGCCTCGCCAACACCTATTACTGGATCGACCCGGCGCGCGACGTCACCGGCGTGATCCTGATGCAGCTGCTGCCGTTCGCGGATGGAAAGTGCCTGGAGGCCTTCGCGGGCTTCGAGCGAGGCGTCTATGCCGGGCTCGATGCGGGAAGCGGACAGAAGGCGGCGTGAGACGCGCTGCTCTCACCAAACGTCATGGCCGGGCTTGTTCCGGCCATCCACGCCTTACCTTGCGGCACGAAGAACGTGGATGCCCGGGACAAGCCCGGGCATGACGACCGGGGTGGGACCGCGGCGACCATCCATGACAAGAGGAATTCGATTTGGCAGATCAGGCAGACAGCTACGTTTGCGGCATCTCGGACACGCCGCTGCTCGGCGACACCATCGGTCGCAGCCTCGACCACGCGGTGCGGCGCTGGGGCGATCGCGAGGCGCTGGTCTCGCCGAGCCACGGCGTCAGATGGACCTGGAAGGAATTCGCGGAGCGGGTCGACGCGCTCGCCGCGGGCTTTCTCGCACTCGGGCTCGAACGCGGGGAGCGGATCGGCATCTGGTCGCTCAACCGGCCGGAATGGACGCTGACCCAGTTCGCCGCCGCCAAGGCCGGCCTGATCCTGGTGACGATCAACCCGGCCTACCGGCTCAGCGAGCTTGAATTCGCGCTGAAAAAGGTCGGCTGCGCGGCGATCGTCACCGCGACCGCATTCAAGACCAGCAATTACATGGAGATGCTCAACACGCTGCTGCCGGAGCTGGCGGACGCCACGCCCGGACGGCTGCAGGCGGCGCGATTGCCGGCCTTGCGCATGGTGATCCAGATCGGCGGCCCGGCGGCTTCAGGCACGATCCCTTTCGAGGAGGTCGCGCGCATGGGCCGAGCGGAGCATCGCGAGCGGCTGGCCGTGCTCGGTGCTGCGCTTCAGTTCGACGACCCCGTCAACATCCAGTTCACCAGCGGCACCACGGGATCGCCAAAGGGCGTGACGCTGACCCATCACAACATCCTCAACAACGGCTATTTCACGGGACGCGCGATGCGCCTGACCGAGCAGGATCGCATCTGCATTCCCGTGCCGCTCTATCATTGTTTCGGCATGGTGATGGGCAACCTTGCTTCGGTCACGCTCGGCACCACCATGGTTTACCCGGGCGAGGGCTTCGATCCGCTCGCCACGCTGCGCGCGGTCGAGCAGGAGAAATGCACCGCGCTGTATGGCGTGCCGACCATGTTCATCGCGGAGCTCGATCACCCCGACTTCAAGAGTTTCGATTTGAAATCACTCCGCACCGGCATCATGGCGGGCGCGCCCTGCCCGATCGAGGTGATGAAGCGCGTCAACACCGAGATGAACATGCGCGAGGTCACGATCGCCTATGGCATGACCGAGACCAGCCCGGTGAGCTTCCAAAGCGCGACCGACGATCCGCTCGAGCGGCGCGTCTCCACGGTCGGTCGCATCCACCCGCATGTCGAGGTCAAGGTGATCGACACCGAAGGCAAGATCGTGAAGCGGGGCGAGCGTGGGGAGCTCTGCACCCGCGGCTACAGCGTCATGCTTGGATATTGGGAGGAGAAGGAAAAGACGGCCGACGTGCTCGACGCCAATGGCTGGATGCATACCGGCGACCTCGCCACCATCGATGACGCAGGCTATTGCAACATCGTCGGCCGCATCAAGGACCTGGTGATCCGCGGCGGCGAGAACCTCTATCCACGCGAGATCGAGGAATTCCTGTACCGCCATCCCAGGATTCAGGACGTGCAGATTTTTGGCGTCGCCGACAGCCGCTACGGCGAGGAGCTTTGTGCCTGGATCCGCGTCAGGCCGGGCGAAACGCTGACGGCCGAGGAGGTCCGCGCCTTTTGCGACGGCCAGATCGCGCACAACAAGATCCCGCGCTACGTCGAGTTCGTCGACGAGTTTCCGATGACGGTGACAGGAAAGATCCAGAAATTCGTGATGCGCGATGCCGTGGAGCAGCGGCTTGGGCTGACGGCGGCGAAGACGGCGTGACGCGCTCGCAACACGACGAGTGTCGTTCCCCGCGAAGGCGGGGAATCCAGCACGCCACGGCCCCTCGCTTCTATCACAACCGTCCCGGAGTCCTCGATCGCCCGGTCAAGCCGAGCGATGGCGTCTGTCGAAACGGCGCAACTTCGCCCTACGCCGTCAGCCCGCGCTGGCCGGCCAGCTCCTTCAGCGACACCTGCGGCCTCGCGCCGATGTGCTGGATGACTTCGGCGGCCGCGAGCGCACCGAGTTCACCGCACTGCTTGTAGGCAAGATTGCGCGACAGGCCGTACAGAAAGCCTGCAGCAAACAGATCGCCGGCCCCGGTGGTGTCGACCACCTTATCGACCGGGAACGCGGGCGCTGCGACGGCGTCCTCCACCGACACCACCATGCAGCCCTTCTCGCTGCGGGTGACCACGCCGAGATTGACGTCGTTGCGCAGCTGCTTCAGCGCGGTGTCGAAATCGGAGGTCATGTAGAGCGAGTGCAGCTCGGACTCGTTGGCGAAGACGATGTCGACGGTGCCGTTGCGCATCAACGAGAGAAACTCGTCGCGATAGCGGTCGACGCAGAAGGAATCCGACAGCGTCAGCGCGACCTTGCGCCGGGCGTCATGGGCGATCTTGGCTGCCTTGACGAAGGCGTCCTTGGCATTCTTGGGGTCCCAGAGATACCCCTCGAGATAGACGATACCGGCCGCCGCGATCTCGGCCGGGTCGATGTCGGCGGGCGACAGGTCCTGCGCGGCGCCGAGATAGGTGTTCATGGTGCGCTCGCCGTCATCCGTAACCAGGATGTAGGAGCAGCCGGTGGCGGGGCCGTCCGTCGCGGCGGGCGTGTTGAAGGCGACGCCGGCTGCGCGGATGTCGTGGACGTAGAGCTTGCCGATCTGGTCGTCCTTGACCTTGCCGACATAGGCGGCACGTGCCCCCAGGCTGCCGATGCCGACGATGGTGTTGGCGGCAGATCCACCCGAGACTTCCGTCGCCGGCCCCATGTCCTTGTAGATGGCTGCGGCCCGCGCCTCGTCGATCAGGGACATGCTGCCCTTGGCCATACCGTGCTTGGCCAAAAAGGCCTCGTCGGTCCTGACCAGCACATCGAACAGCGCGTTGCCGATGCCGAGAACGTCATATTTCACGTCAGCCATTCACCTTGATCCTGTTTGGCGGATTGCGAACCCTGCGAAAATCCGCTTCCTGTCGGCCTGAAATCTGGCTCGCGGCCTATCACGACCGGGCCTGCGCGGGCAAGCAACGGTATGATAAAGCGCCGATGATCCGCTCCTTCCTGACCGTCTCGACGGGAACGCTGGCCTCGCGTCTGCTGGGCTTTGCCCGCGATTCCCTGATCGCGGCGCTGCTCGGCACCGGCGCGGTGGCGGATGCGTTCCTGGCCGCATTCCAGCTGGTCAACGTGGTGCGGCGGCTGCTCAGCGAGGGCGCGCTGAACGCAGCACTGGTCCCGGCCTGGCTGCGCGTCCGTGACCGCGATGGCGCGGCGGTTGCGGCGGCATTCGCCGGACGCGTGCTCGGCACCGTCAGCGCGGCCTTGATCGCGATCTCGCTCGGCATTGCCCTGCTGATGCCGCTGATCATGACGGTCGTCGCGCCCGGCTTTCTCGGTACGGACACGCTCGATCTCGCGGTTCAGAACGCGCGGCTGATGCTGCCGTATCTCGCCTTCGCCGGTCCCGTCACGGTGCTGATGGGCCTGCTGAATGCGCAGGGACGCTTTGCGCTCACAGCGTTCTCGCCGCTGCTATTCAATATCGCCCTGATCGCCGCGATCGCTTTGCTCCTTGTCTGGCACGCCGACGCCGGCTTCGCCGCCTGGCTGCTGGCCGCCACGGTCGGCGTCGCCGGCCTGCTTCAGCTCCTGATGCTGTTGTCGCAGCGCAGCGCGCGCCTCGCGACTCCGCTGCGCGTCAGTTTCGACAAGGAGATGCGCGGCTTCTTCGCCAAGGCGATCCCCGGCATGATCGCAAGCTCGGGCCCGCAATGGCTGATGGTGGCCGGCGCGATCATCGCATCGGCGACGCCGTCCGCGGTGTCCTGGCTCTACTTCGCCAATCGCCTGATCGAGCTGCCGCTCGGCATCGTCGGCGTCGCCATGGGC
Organism: Bradyrhizobium sp. SZCCT0148; assembly: GCF_018129985.1. Taxonomy (GTDB): domain Bacteria; phylum Pseudomonadota; class Alphaproteobacteria; order Rhizobiales; family Xanthobacteraceae; genus Bradyrhizobium; species Bradyrhizobium japonicum_H. The sequence continues at coordinate 421,963 of NZ_JAFCKT010000002.1, read as the reverse complement.
ACCGTGCTGGTGCCGGAGCTGACGCGCGCGGTGAGTGGCGGGGACCCTGATGCGGTAGCGCATGCGCAATCGCGCGCGCTTGAGCTTGCAACCGGGCTGGCGCTCCCTGCAACGCTCGGCCTGATCGTGCTGGCCGAACCGATCGTGCGGCTGTTGTTTGAGCATGGCGCGTTTGGTGCCGGGGACAGCGCGGCGACCGCGCGCGCGCTGATGTGGCTGGCGCTGGGCCTGCCGGCGCATGTGCTGATCAAGGCGCTGTCGCCGGCCTTCTATGCCCGCGGCGACACGATGACGCCGCTGCTTGCGACGGCCAAAGGGTTCGTGGTCGCGGTCGTGCTCGCGGTCCTGCTCGGCCGTTTCTTCGGCGCGAGCGGGATCGCCGCAAGCATCGCGGCAGGCGCCTGGAGCAGCGCGCTCTCGCTGCTCCGCAAAGGAACGGCCGAGTTCGGCTTCTCGGTCGATGCCGCCGCCCGCAAGCGGCTGCCGCGGATCGTGCTCGCCGCAACCGCCATGGGCGCCCTGCTGTGGCTGAGCGCGGGCCTCGTGCCGTCCGAGGCCCACGGGCTGGTCCGTTTCATTGCGCTGGCCCTGCAGATCGCCGCAGGAATCGCCGTCTATGGCTTGCTCCTGCAGATCCTCGGCGTCGCGTCCTGGCGCGAGGCGGCCGGTGCCCTGAAGCGCCCCGCCCGGCCCGATCCGGGCGCCTGAGCTCACAGAAATACCCTTGACGGGGCAGCGCCGCTGTTGGAAACGACGCCCCGTATCTTGCAGGAAAGCTGCCATGCCATTCGTTGAACGGGTCTTTTCGGGCGTCCAGCCGACGGGGAATCTGCACCTCGGCAATTACCTCGGCGCCATCGTCAACTTCGTGAAGATGCAGGAAACCCACAACTGCATCTATTGCGTCGTCGACATGCACGCGATCACGCAGGGCGTGGACGTCTGGGGCGGACCGGCCGAGCTTGCGCGCAATACCCGCGAGGTGACCGCAGCGTTCATTGCAAGCGGCATCGACCCCAAGAAGCACATCGTGTTCAACCAGAGCCAGGTCTCCGGCCATGCCGAACTCGCCTGGATCTTCAACTGCGTCGCGCGCATGGGCTGGCTCGGCCGCATGACCCAGTTCAAGGAGAAGGCCGGCAAGGACCGCGAGAATGCCTCGGTCGGCCTGTTCGACTATCCCGTGCTGATGGCCGCCGACATCCTGCTCTACCGCGCCACCCATGTGCCGGTCGGCGAGGACCAGAAGCAGCATCTCGAGCTCTCGCGCGACATCGCCCAGAAATTCAACAACGACTTTGGCGATTCGATCCGCAACCTCGGCGCCAATGACGGGCTGTTCTTTCCGCTGCCGGAACCCCTGATCACGGGCCCGGCGACGCGCGTGATGAGCCTGCGCGACGGCACCAAGAAGATGTCGAAGTCGGATGCGTCCGACAATTCGCGCATCAATCTGACCGACGATGCCGACACCATCGCGCAGAAGATCCGCAAGGCGAAGACCGATCCGGAGCCGTTGCCGTCGGAGGAGAAGGGCCTGGAGGCCCGTCCCGAAGCCGACAACCTCGTCGGCATCTTCGCCGCGCTCTCCGGCCGCGCCAAGGCGGACGTGCTGCGGGAATTCGGCGGCGGCCAGTTCTCCAGCTTCAAGAACGCGCTGGCGGAGCTGTGCGTCACCAAGCTGGCGCCGATCGCCGGCGAGATGAAGCGCCTCGTCGCCGATCCCGGCCATATCGATTCGATCCTGAATGAAGGTTCCGATCGGGCCCGCGCCATCGCCGACGAGACGATGAAGCTCTCCAAGGATATCGTCGGCTTCATCCGCCGGCGCTGAAGACAGTCGGCGCCAGAGCGCCGACCGCATATCCTCTCCCCAACGCTGCGGGAGTGTGGCAGCATGCCGGCCGTGCACAATCCGGGACATGCATGACCAGCAAGCGACTTTGCTTCGAGCCGGGTCACAAACCCAAATGCCTCGTCATCGTCGACGATACCGCAGAGTGGGATCGCGCGGTCTACTACGCCAGTCGCTGGGCGATCCGCGCCGGCGGCGGCGTGGTGATGCTGCGGATCATCGAGCCCGAACAGCAGAGTCAGGAATGGCTTGGTGTGGCGGACATCATGCGCGCCGAGGCGCAGGAAGCGGCGGAGGCCGCGCTCGACCGTGCCGCCGGCCGTGCCAACGGCATCGCCGCAATCACGCCGGAGCGGGTTATCCGCGAGGGTGTGCCGATGGAACAGCTGCGCGCGGTGATCGACGAGGACCCCGACATCGCCATGCTGGTGCTCGCCGCCAATCCGGGCGCGGAAGGGCCGGGACCGCTGGTCAACCTGCTGGCGCATGAATTGGGGACGTTTCCTGTGCCGGTCACGATCATCTCCGGTGCGCTGAGCGATGCGAGCGTGGATTCGCTGTCGTAGCTCGGTTTCGCCTGCCCTCCCCTGGAGGGCGGGTAAGAGCCCCTAACCTGCTGATACAACAACGGAACGGCCATCTCGCCCCTTGATCGTGCGTTCCCCGTCGCCATCTGCTAGGGAATAGGCTACGCGCCGGCCTTGAACCGGCGACGTCTGGAGAAAACCATGTTCATTCAAACCGAAGCCACCCCCAATCCCGCCACGCTGAAGTTCATTCCCGGCCGCGCCGTGGTCGACGGCAGCCCGATGGAGTTTGCCAGCCGCGAAGCGGCTGCGCAGTCGCCGCTTGCCGAAAAGCTGTTCGAGGTGCCCGGCGTCACCGGCGTGTTCTACGGATCGGATTTCATCACCGTGACCAAGGCGAACGGTGAATGGCAGCAGCTCAAGCCCGCGATTCTCGGCGCCATCATGGAGCACTACATGTCCGGCGCGCCGCTGCTCGCCGATGGCGCAGCCCAGAGCGCTGCCGATCTCGACGATGAGGACGAATTCTTCGACGAGGCCGATGCGGAAACGGTCGACATGATCAAGGACCTGATCGAAACCCGCGTGCGGCCAGCGGTCGCCAATGACGGCGGCGACATCACCTTCCGCGGCTTCAAGGACGGCATCGTCTATCTCAACATGAAGGGCTCGTGCGCCGGTTGCCCGTCATCGACTGCAACGCTCCAGCATGGCATCCAGAACCTGCTCAAGCACTTCGTGCCCGACGTGGTCGAAGTGCGACCGATGTAAACGACGAATTCGTCATTCCGGGGCGATGCAAAGCATCGAATTCAGGTGCGCAATTGTGCACCTGAGCATCTGCAAATTCCGGATTTGGTCCTACGGACCGCCCCGGAATGACAACTGAAGCTACGCCGCCTGGCCTATGCCCGCGGCCTCTTCCGCGGCCCTGCGCATACTGGCCGACATTTCCTGGGTGACCGTGCTCTGCTCCTCAACCGCAGCGGCCGTTGACGAAACATACTCGTTGACACCCTGTATCGCGCTCTTGATCGCATCCAGCGCACCAACGACGTCGACCGAGATGCCGTTCAGATTGCCGATCTCCTGCTCGATCCGGTCGGCCGCCTGCTTGGCCTGATTGGCGAGGTTCTTCACTTCCGACGCCACCACCGCAAAGCCCCGACCGGCCTCGCCGGCACGCGCGGATTCGATGGTCGCATTCAGCGCCAGCAAATTGATCTGGCCGGTGATGTTGCCGATGAGCTGCACGATCATGCTCATCGACTCCGCCGCCTGCGTCAGCCGCTGCGCCTGCTGGTCCGCTGCCTCGACCCGCCCCACCGCGGTCGATGCCGTCTCGCGCGAGCGGGTCATCGCCTCCGCAATCTCGCGCACGGAGGCGTTCAACTCCTCGGCGCCGGCGGCAACCGATTCCATCATGTCGCGCACCTTCTCGCTGCGCTTGCGCTCAATCACCTGGGCCGTGGTGTCGGATGCGTATTTCACGACCTTGAACGGTTTCCCGTTGAGATCACGGATCGGGTTGTAGGAGGCCTGGATGAAGACTTGCCGGCCGTCCTTGCCGACACGCTAATATTCGCCGGACTGGAATTCACCTGCGTTCAGCCTCGCCCAGAACGTACGATAGGCTTCGCTGCCGCGCTCATCGGCGCCCACGAACATGCCGTGATGCTTGCCGACGATCTCGGACAACGTGTAACCGAGTGCACCGAGGAAGTTCTCGTTGGCGGTCAAAACTTTGCCGTCCATGTCGAACTCGATCACGGCCTGCGATTTGCCGATCGCCTCGATCTGCCCGACGAAATTCGCGTTTGACAGCTTTTGCGCGCTGATATCGGTGGCGAACTTCACCACCTTGAACGGCTTGCCGGTGTCATCGAGGATCGGATTGTAGGAGGCGAGAATCCAGACCTCCTTGCCGCCCTTGCCAAAACGCTTGTACTCGGCTGATTGGAATTCGCTGCGCGCAAGGTTCGCCCAGAACTCTAGGTAGGCCGCGCTGTCGCGCTCGCCCGCTCCAACGAACATGCTGTGATGCCGGCCCTGGATCTCGTCGAGCGAATAGCCCATCACACTCAGGAAATTTTCGTTGGCGGTGATGATGGTGCCGTCGAGGTTGAACTCGATCACCGCCTGGGCGCGGCCAATCGCGGAAATCTTTCCGGCATCCTCCAGGCTGCGGATCTTGCGCGCGGTGATGTCGGTCGCGAACTTGACCACCTTCATCGGCTTGCCGGCCTCGTTGATGATCGGGTTGTAGGACGCCTGGATCCAGATCTCGCGGCCGCCCTTGCCGAGCCGCTTGTATTCGGCAGCCTGATATTCGCCGCGACCAAGCCGCGCCCAGAAGTCGCGATAGGCCGCACTGCCCCGTTCCTCCGGCATCACAAACACGCTGTGGTGCTTGCCGGCGATCTCGTCGAGGCGGTAGCCCATCACGTCCAGGAAATTCTGGTTGGCCGTGATGATGGTGCCGTCGAGATTGAATTCGATCACCGCCTGTGACTTGCCGAGTGCGATGACTTGAGCCAAAGCCTCCTTAGCCGAAGAACCGCTTCGCCAAAAAGACATAAATGAACCTTTCCGAATGACTGCAACGGGGCCGGCTTGATCTGCCGAAGTATCCCGTCCGAGTCCTCACTGACTCGTCTCTCCCACCCGTTGACGGTGTCACCGGTTTGCTAATGATTTCTTAAAATGAAAATATTTCAAACACTTAGCTATCCCCAAGGTTGCAAATCAGCGTCTCTGCTTAAGGAAGGGTGCGCGAATTTCCAGCAATTTCGCGCCCACGTAGAATTACGGGGCTGATCGTGCATCTGTCGAGAAACCAAACTTGGACTGGTTCGACCGCGGCCCGACCGATTAAGCTGATTCGATGCTGATCCTCGCCATCGATACCGCGCTCGACGCCTGCTCCGTTGCCGTGCTCGACACCGAAGCGGCCGAGCTCCTCGCGCAGGAGCAGCTCCTCATGAAGCGCGGCCATGCCGAGGCGCTGATGCCGATGATCGCGCGCGTCATGCAATCGGCCAGTCTCGCCTTCACCGCTCTCGACCGCATCGCGGTAACCGTCGGCCCCGGAAGCTTCACCGGCCTGCGCGTCGGCATTTCCGCGGCACGCGGTCTTGCGCTCGCGGCGGAGCGGCCGGCGATCGGCCTGACCACCTTGTCGGCCTATGCGGCCGCCATCGTTGGTCAGAGCCAATCGGCACCCGTGATCTCCGCGATCGACGCGCGCCACGACCACGTCTATTTCCAGATCGTCGCCGGCGACGGCAGCCAGCTGGTGCGGCCGAGCGTCGCGTCCGTCGACGCGGCGATCGCAGCCTCGCAGTTTGGCGCGCCGCATCTGGTCGGCAACGCCGCAAATATCCTCGCCGGGCGCTGGCCGAACGATGTCACGCAGCCGGTTACAGTCGACGCGCAGCCCGCGCCCGATATCGGCTGGGTCGCATGGCTCGGCGCTGCCGCCGATCCCGCGACGAATCCGGCGCGGCCGTTCTATCTGAAAGCGCCTGACGCCAAGCCGGCGGCACAGCCGCCGTTTGCAGCACAAGCCGCGATCCCATGATGAGATGGTTGTCGGAATGGTGGCGCGGCGGCACCGCCGCCGTCGAGCCCGCATCCGTGCGTGACGCCGCGCGGCTGGCGCAGCTCCACGGCGCCTCCTTCGCGCGCGGCTGGGGCGAGGGCGAATTCGAGAGCATGGTCAGCGAGCGCAACACGCTCGTGCATCGGTTGCGCCTCGGCCGCAAGACCGTCGGATTCGCGGTGTCGCGGATCGGCGCAGATGAAGCGGAGATCCTCTCGATCGCGGTGGACGAGGCCTATCGCGGCCACGGCCTCTCACGCACGCTGCTGATGACCCATCTCGGCCACCTCGCAGGGCGCGGCGTCCGCACAATATTTCTCGAGGTCGAGGAAAACAACCAGCCGGCGCGGCGGCTCTATGACAGGGCCGGATTCGTGGTGGTCGGGCGCCGCGAACGCTACTATAAGCAGCCGAACGGGGAACAATTGAACGCCCTTCTGATGCGACGTGACTTGTCGTAACATTGATGGCAGAAAGCGCCCCGCCAGGCAGACAAAAGATGACCGCACTGAAACCTTCTTCCGCATCCAAGGCGTCCGGCATCGAAGCGCGCTGTGCCGCCACCGGCATGCGCATGACCGAGCAGCGCCGTGTGATCGCCCGCGTGCTCGCGGAGGCGGTCGATCATCCCGATGTCGAGGAATTGTACCGGCGTTGTGTCGCGGTCGACGACAAGATTTCGATCTCGACGGTGTACCGCACCGTCAAGCTGTTCGAGGATGCGGGCATCATCGAGCGCCATGATTTCCGCGAAGGCCGCGCGCGTTACGAGCAGATGCGTGACAGCCATCACGACCACCTCATCAATCTGCGGGACGGCAAGGTGATCGAGTTCACCTCAGAAGAGATCGAGAAGCTACAGGCGGAAATCGCCCGCCAGCTCGGCTACAAGCTTGTCGACCACCGGCTCGAGCTCTATTGCGTCCCGCTCGACGACGACAAGCCGACGTCTTAAGTTTAGTGCCCGCAGACCTCATCATCTTCGACTGCGACGGCGTGCTCGTGGACAGCGAGGTGATCTCCTGTCGCGCCCATGCCGACGTGCTGACGCGACACGGTTATCCGATCACGTCGGAGCAGGTGCTGGTCCGCTTCCTCGGCGTATCGGAAAAGGACGCGCGGCGGATGGTCGAACAGGAGATCGGCCGCAGTCTCCCGGATGATCTGGAGCAGCAGATCAGCGCGGCGACGCTGCAATTCTACGCCAGCGATCTGCAGCCGATCACCCATGTTGCGGCGGCGATCGGTGCAATCGATCTGCCCAAATGCGTCGCATCGAGTGGCACGCCGGAGAAGATCACGCACGGGCTGACCTGCGCCGGCCTCTACGACCTGCTCGCCCCCCACATCTTTTCCGCAAGCCAGGTCGCGCGCGGCAAGCCCGCGCCCGATCTGTTCCTGTTTGCCGCCGGACAGATGAAGATCGCGCCGGAACGGTGCCTCGTGATCGAGGACAGCGTGCCCGGCGTCACCGGCGCGCGCGCCGCCGGGATGACCGTGCTGGGCTTTCACGGCGGCAGCCATTGCCCGCCGGGGCACGCTGAAAGGCTGCGCGCCGCCGGCGCCGCATTGACGTTCGATGATATGCGGCAATTGCCGGAGTTGGTCCGGCGGGTCGCTTTGGACACTCGGGCGGGCTGAATCTGACGCCAAAGCTCGCGATTCCGCACTTGGCGGCCGCTTGGCGCCGCTAACGAGCCTTCCGCACCCCATTGGCTGGATTTTCTCGCGTCCAACCTATATTTGATCGCTGTCCTCCACCAAATTCCGGGTTCCATGACGCCGCCGCGCAAGCTGCACATCAAATCATATGGCTGCCAGATGAACGTCTACGATGCCCAGCGCATGGTGGACACGTTGGCTCCGGAAGGATTCGTGGAGACGGCCAGCGCTGACGACGCCGACCTGGTCATCCTCAACACCTGCCATATCCGCGAGAAGGCCTCCGAAAAGGTCTATTCCGAGCTCGGCCGGCTGCGCGTCGCCAAGGACGAGGCCGCCCGCGCCGGGCGCGTGATGCAGATCGCGGTCGCGGGCTGCGTGGCGCAGGCCGAAGGCGGGGAGATCACACGACGCGCGCCGGTGGTCGATGTCGTTGTCGGCCCGCAGAGCTATCATCACCTGCCCGAGCTCTTGAAGCGTGCGCGCGACGAAGGCCGGGCGATCGAGACCGAGTTTCCCGCCCAGGACAAGTTCGGCTTTCTCGCCCAACCCAAGCCCGACGCAATCCGCGCGCGCGGCATTTCCGCTTTCGTCACGGTGCAGGAAGGTTGCGACAAGTTCTGCACCTTCTGTGTGGTGCCTTATACGCGCGGCGCCGAAGTGTCCCGGCCCGTGGCGAAGATCGTCGACGACGTGAAGCGGCTCGCCGACAACGGCGTGCGCGAGCTCACGCTGATTGGGCAGAACGTCAACGCCTATCATGGCGATGGGCCGGACGGGAAAACCTGGCCGCTCGGCAGGCTGCTCGAACATCTGGCGACGATTCCCGGCATCGCGCGGTTGCGCTACTCGACCAGCCACCCCCGCGACGTCGACGACAGCCTGATTGCTGCCCATCGCGATCTCGGTGCCCTGATGCCGTTCGTGCACCTGCCGGTGCAGTCGGGCTCGGACCGGATTCTGGCGGCCATGAACCGCAAACATACCGCCGATGATTATCTCAATGTCATCGACCGTTTCCGGTCTGCGCGCCAAGACATTGCTTTTTCATCAGATTTTATCGTCGGCTTCCCCGGCGAGAGCGAGCAAGATTTTCTCGCCACCCTCGCGCTTGTCACGCAAATCGGCTACGCTGCTGCTTATTCGTTCAAATACTCCGCCCGGCCGGGAACGCCGGCCGCGGATATGCAGGAGACGGTGTCCCCCGCCGAAATGGACCAGCGATTGGAGCGGCTCCAGGAACTGATCGACAGCCAGCAATCGGCCTTCAACAAGGCCGCGATTGGCTCAACGGTCGACGTGCTGTTCGAGCGTCCGGCGCGCAAGCACGGCCAGATCGTCGGCCGCACCGCTTTCCTGCAGCCTGCCCATGTGATGGCCTCGCCCGACATCATCGGACAGATCCTGCCTGTCAGGATCGACAGCCTCGAACGCTACAGTTTCCTCGGCGAGCTCGTGACCCCGCACGGCGCGCGCGAGCCCGTTTTATCGCAAGCCACTGGAGCCTGAACCCTTGCCCAAAAGCGCATCGGATTCGTCTTCGCTCGCTCCCAGCCGCAAATTTGACCGCGACATGCAAGTTCCGCCCGAGACCCAGGTCGTCATCGACTTCGACGACAACCGCGCCGCTTCTGCGCTGGTCGGCCCCTACGGCCAGCATCTGGCCCAGATCGAACGGCGGCTCGGCGTCGTCGTCGACTCCAAAGGCAACCACATCACCATCGGCGGCTCGCGCGATGGCTGCGACGCCGCTCGCCGCGTGCTCGAAACGCTCTATGCCCAGGCCGTGAAGGGGCAGGATCTCGACCAAGGCGAGGTCGAGGGCGCGATTCGCGCCGTGATCGCGCAAGGCTCGCTGTTCGAGTTCGACGCCAAATCGGCCAAATCGGCGGCCTTCGACAGCATCAATCTGCGCAAGCGCCCGGTGCGCGCACGCACGGCCGCGCAGGATTCCTATATCCGCGCACTGAAGCGCCATGAGCTGGTGTTCGGCATCGGCCCGGCCGGTACCGGCAAGACCTGGCTCGCGGTCGCGCATGCCGCGCAGCTGTTCGAGCGCAAGGAAGTCGACAAGATCATCCTGTCGCGTCCGGCGGTCGAAGCCGGCGAGCGGCTCGGCTTCCTGCCCGGCGATCTCCGCGAGAAGGTCGATCCTTATCTGCGCCCGATCTACGACGCGCTCTACGACCTCATGGATGCGCGCATCGTCGAGCGTGCGCTCCAGACCGGCGAGATCGAGATCGCGCCGCTCGCTTTCATGCGCGGCCGCACCCTCACCAACGCCGCCATCATCCTTGACGAGGCGCAGAACACCACATCGATGCAGATGAAGATGTTCCTGACGCGCCTCGGCGAGAACAGCCGCATGATCGTGACCGGCGACCCCTCGCAGATCGATCTGCCGAACGGCCAGACCTCGGGCCTGGCCGAGGCGACCCGCCTCCTGGGCGGCGTCGAGGGCATTGCCCAGGTGCATTTCAAGGCCGAGGACGTGATCCGCCACGAACTCGTGGCGCGGATCGTCGCCGCCTACGAAGGCTCGCCGCAGCGGCCGGCCGCCGGCAAATCCTGACGAGGCAACAACCGGACCCAGAGGGCGCGGATACGGCGCCTCATCGTTCCGAACAAAGACAATGTCGCAACCGAATCTTCCCATGACCGAGGTCCTCGTCGTTGCCGATTGCTGGCAAAGCGAGCCCGATTCCGAAGCCGTGATCCAGCGCGCGGTCGCCGCCGCGGCCGAAAGCGTCGACGAAGACGTTGCCGACGCCGAAGTGGCGGTGATGCTGACCGATGATGCCGGCATCCGTACCCTCAACAGCAATTGGCGCGGCATCGACAAGCCGACCAACGTGCTGTCGTTTCCCGCGCTCCAGCCGGAGGGCGAGTGGAAACCGGGCGATGCACCGCGCATGCTCGGCGATATCGCGATCGCCTACGAGACCATGCGGCGCGAGGCGGACGAGGAACAAAAGCCGTTCGACCACCATTTGAGCCATCTCGCCGTGCACGGCTTCCTGCACCTGATCGGCTACGATCACGAGAACGACGGCGACGCCGAGGAGATGGAAGCACTGGAGACGCAGATCCTGGCTCACCTGGGAATTCCCGATCCCTATGCAGACCGCGCAGGGACGCACTGAGATGCCGGACTCCGACCCGATCCAAGACAATCCGCGCCACTCGGCCAATTTGCCGGTCGTGGTGACCCAGGGCGAGGTGATGCGCCCGACCGCCGATGGCTGGCTTCTGCGCGCCATTCGCACGCTGTTCGGCTGGAAGGCGGGATCGGTGCGCGACGACCTCCAGGTCGTGCTCGATGCGACGACGCCCGACGACACCGGCTTCTCGGCAGTCGAGCGCACCATGCTGCGCAACATCCTCGGTCTGCACGAGCGCCGCATCGCCGACGTCATGGTCCATCGCGCCGACGTCGTCGCGGTCAAGCGCGACATCCCGCTCGGCGAGTTGATGGACCGCTTCGAGAGTGCCGGCCATTCGCGCCTCGTGGTCTTCAACGAGACGCTCGACGATCCCGTCGGCATCGTCCACATCCGCGACCTGCTCGCTTTCATGACCTCGCGTGCCCGCGTGTCGGAAGCGACCAAGACCAAGCGCAAGAAGCCGCTGCCGGCCGGGCTCGACCTCCGCGCCGTCGATCTCGCGATGCCGCTCGAGGATGCGCGCATCATCCGCAAGCTGCTCTACGTGCCGCCCTCGATGCGGGCAATCGACCTGCTGGCGCAGATGCAGGCCACGCGCATCCACCTGGCGCTCGTGGTCGACGAATATGGCGGCAGCGACGGACTGGTCTCGCTCGAGGACATCGTCGAGCAGATCGTCGGCGAGATCGACGACGAGCACGACAGCGACGAGCCGCCCTCGATCGTTCGCCTGCCAGACAACGCCTTCATCGCCGACGCCCGCGCCAGCCTCGACGACGTTCGCACCGTGATCGGCGAGGATTTCGTCACCGGCGAGGCCGGCGAGGAAGTGGAGACGCTCGGCGGCTACCTCGTCAGCTTCGTCGGGCGCCTGCCGGTGCGCGGCGAGGTGATCTCGGGTCCCGGCAATTACGAGATCGAGGTGCTCGATGCCGATCCGCGCCGCGTCAAGCGGCTGCGCATCTCGACGCGGAAGGAGCGCCCCGCGCCGCGCACCCAGCGCGAGACCCGGCGCCGCGAGGCCGCGCCGGACAGCGGTCAACCGCCGGCCAATGACACGCCCACCCCGCCGCCGAGCGACGGGACCGGCCAGCAGTGAGCCCGTTCCAGCGCCTTCGACAAATTGCGCTTGCCATCATCCTCACCTGGGGATGGAAGCGCGCCGTCATCGCCATGGCGTGCGGAGCGCTGTCGGTGCTGGCGCTGGCGCCGTTCAACCTGTTTCCGGTGCTGTTCATCACCTTCCCGGTGCTGGTCTGGCTGATCGACGGCGCCGGCGCCGGACGCTATCGCGGCGTCCCCGCCGCAGCACTGACCGGCTACTGGTTCGGGCTCGGCTATTTCGTCCCCGGCCTCTACTGGATCGGCTACGCTTTCTTCGTCGATGCGGATGTGTTCGCTTGGCTGACACCGTTCGCCGTGCTCGGCCTGCCGGCCTATCTGTCGATATTCACTGCGGTGGGCTTTGCGCTTGCCCGCCTGCTCTGGACCAAGAACGCCACGCGCGTGCTCGCGCTCGCCGCGAGCCTCACGGTCAGCGAATGGCTGCGCGGCCACGCGCTGACCGGCTTTCCCTGGAACGCGTTCGGCTACGCACTGTCCGAGCCGCTGCCGCTGGCGCAGACCGCCTCTCTGGTCGGCCTGTGGGGCATGACGTTCGTGACGGTTGCGATCTTCGCGAGCCCCGCGACACTGATCGATCGCACGCCCGATCGCCGCATGGCGTGGCGCGCGCCGGCGGCCGCAATTGCGCTCCTGCTTGTCATGAGCATCTTCGGCGCGATCCGCCTGTCGCTGCATCCAACCACGATGGTCTCAGGCGCCAAGCTGCGCCTGATGCAACCGAACCTGCAGCAGGACGCCAAATTCAACTACGCCGCAAAAGCGGAGGTGATGAAAAAATACCTGGCGCTGTCGGATCGGGCCTCCGGCCCGCAATCGACCGGCGTGCGCGATGCCACCATCCTGATCTGGCCGGAATCCGCCTTTCCGTTCTTCCTGACCCGCGAAGCCGACGCGATGGCGCAGATCGCCGACCTTCTGCCTCAGGGCACGGTGTTGATCACGGGTTCGGTCCGCGCACCCGACCTGCCGCGCGGCACGCCGATCACGCGTGCTTATAATTCGATCTACGTCATCGATCACGACGGCAGCGTGCTCGCAGTGTACGACAAGTTGCATTTGGTGCCTTTCGGCGAATTTCTTCCCTACCAGGCGTTGATGGAGAGGCTCGGTTTTGAGCAGCTGACGCGCATGCGCGGCGGCTTTATTCCCGGTACGGTGCGGCATGCGCTGCAGGTGCCCGGCGCGCCTCCCGCGCTACCGCTGATCTGTTACGAAGCGATCTTTCCCGGCGAGGTGGCCGGACGCAACGAGCGACCGGGCTGGATCATCAACCTCACCAATGACGGTTGGTTCGGCATTTCGACCGGCCCCTATCAGCATCTGGAGCAGTCGCGGATGCGCGCCATCGAGCTCGGCTTGCCGCTCGTCCGCTCCGCCAATACGGGTGTCTCCGCGGTGATCGATCCCATGGGCCGCACCGTCGCCAGCCTCGGTCTCGGAATCGAAGGCATTTTGGATGCAAGTCTCCCTGCCGCGATCTCACCGACCGTCTATGCGCGGGTGGGCGATGTGCCTGCCGCCATGCTCGTCGCAGTGGCCGTGTTTCTTGCCGTCCGCCGACGCACCGCCAAGCGGAAGGCCTGATCGCGCCGTCGCCGTGGAGGCGGCCGGAAGCTTTTGACAACCGTAGTCCCACGGTTGACAGACTGCACGCGGGCTCCCCATTCTGCGCCGGCTGCAAAAGACAGTGGTGCATTGCTAAATTTCTCCGCAATGTTTCCCAATAAGAGGGTTTGATTTGACGTTGCTTGCACCAGAGGCACTCCGGTTGATTGCGCTGAAGGTGGTGTTTGGAGGGCTGAGGAAATGTCGAAAGCGCCCAACCCTGTTGACAAATATGTCGGCAGTCGCGTGCGTATGCGCCGCATCATGTTGGGCATGAGCCAGGAGAAGCTCGGTGAAGCTTTGGGCCTGACTTTCCAGCAAGTTCAGAAATACGAGAAGGGTACCAACCGGGTGGGCGCGAGCCGCATCCAGCAGATCGCCGAGATTCTGCAGGTGCCGGTGTCGTTCCTGTTCGAGGGTGGCCCAAGCGGCGTGGCAGGTCCGGATGGCTTCAGCGAAGGCGCCTCCCCTTCCTATGTATCGGACTTTCTCGCGACCTCCGAAGGGCTTGCCCTGACCAAGGCATTCACGCGAATCACCGATTCGAAGATGCGCCGCTCGATCGTCGATCTCGTCGAGCAGATCGCGGCCCGCGAAGGCCCCGACAAACGCTGACGCGCGATCTCAATGGCGATTTGAGACGGCGTGAAATCTGGCCTATGTCGTCATTTCCGGTCGCGCCTTGATGCGTGTCCACTCCGATGATGCGATTCAAGGGCACAGATGCGCGCATGACCACCTCCAATTGGTTCGATTCCCAAACTATTCTCGATGGCATCCGCCGCTGGGTGGAGATCGAAACGCCGACGGAAGCGCCTGAGCAGGTCAACAGGCTGATGTCCGTCGTCGCGGAGCAATACCGCGATCTGCCCGTCACGCTGGAGCGCGTCGCCGGCGTCGACGGCTGCGGCGACCATCTCATCGCGCGCACGAATTGGGGGCAGGACCAGCCGGGCATCCTGGTGTTGAGCCACCTCGATACCGTTCATCCCATGGGATTCATCCAGCGCCTGCCGTTCAAGGTCGAAGGTGACGTCGCGTTCGGCCCCGGCATCTACGATATGAAGGGCGGCGCCTACATCGCCCATCACGCGTTTCGTGCACTGTGTGCCACAGTCGATCGCTCGCCGCTCGGCATCACGCATCTGTTCACCTCCGACGAGGAGATCGGCAGCCCCACCTCCCGCGCACTCATCGAGGCGGAAGGGCGCAAGGCCAAATACGTGCTGGTGACGGAGCCGGCGCGCGACGGCGGCAAGATCGTGACCGGACGCAAGGGCGTCGGACGCTTCAAGGTCTCAATCAAGGGCGTGCCCGCGCATGCCGGCTCACGGCCGGAAGACGGCCGCAGCGCCGTGCGCGAGCTCGGCAACGTCATCCTGGCTCTGGAAGGGATGAACGACCTCGCGCGCGGCGTCACCGTCAATGTCGGTGTCGTGGGTGGCGGCACGCGCCCCAACGTTACCCCCGAAGAAGCCTATGCCGAAGTCGATTTGCGCGTGCTGAGCCTCGGGGACGCAGAGGAGTTCGTCGGCAAGATCCTTGGGCTGACATCGAAGACCGACGGCGTCACCGTCACCGTCACCGGCGGGCTCAATCGTCCGCCCTACGAGAAGAGCAACGCAGGCGCCTCGCTCTACGAGCATGCGAAGACGCTCGCCGGCGAGATCGGCTTCGAGCTGGTCGACACCCACACCGGCGGCGGCTCGGACGGCAATTTCACCGCGGCCCATACCGCGACGCTCGACGGTCTCGGCGTCGACGGCAAGGGCGCGCACACCCATTATGAGCAGATCTACATCTCGTCGCTCGCCCCCCGCGCGCGGCTGCTCCATCGCCTTTACCAGACGCTGCGATGAGCGAGCGCAAATCGGACTCCGATCGCGATGACGGCGAGCGCGCGTTCTTCGGGCGCCGCAAGGGTCACAAGCTCAGGCAGCACCAGGCCGAGCTGATTGGTCATCTGCTGCCGCATCTGGCGCTCGACATCGACGGCGAGACGCCGGCGGATGCAAGCGAGATATTCGATCCCGCCGCTGAAGATGTGCGGCTCGAGATCGGCTTCGGCGGCGGCGAGCATCTCGCGGCCGAGGCCCAAAGCTTCGCCACGACGGGCTTCATCGGCTGCGAGCCCTATGTCAACGGCATGGCAAAGATCCTCGCGCAGATCGAGGCCGCGAACATCGGCAACATCCGCCTGTTTGCAGGCGATGCCGCCGAACTGCTGGCCTGGCTGCCGAAGGCATCGCTGTCGCGGATCGACCTGATCCATCCGGATCCCTGGCCGAAGCGGCGGCACTGGAAACGGCGCTTCGTCCAGGACAGAACGATCGCCGCAATGGCGCGCGTGCTGAAGCCGAACGGCGAATTCCGCTTCGTCTGCGACATCGACGATTACTGCGCCTGGACCCTGTCGCATCTTGCGCGTTCGCAGGATTTCGTCTGGCTTGCCGAGCGCGCCGACGATTTCAGGCAGCCATGGGCGGGCTACACCATGACGCGCTACGGCCGAAAGGCGACGCGCGAAGGACGCAAGGCGGCTTATCTGCGGTTCAGACGGCTCTAGATCGTCTGCCGGTTGCGCCAGAAATTCACGACGCGCTCGGCAGTCGTCGGCATCAGGCGCGTGAAATTGACGCGCGCGGCCTCGATGTCGGCATCGGCCGGCGTGCGGTGCGGGCCGTACCAGAGCAGGATGAGCGCGCGAACCGTGGGCCAGCCGAGATTGAGCACGCGGCCGAGAATGAGGATCGGATCGTAGCGATCGCCCGAGATCAGGCGATCGAGGACCGAGAGGCGAATGCCGGCCATCGCCGAGAGCGAGGCGATCGATTCCTCGTATTTGTTCGCCTTGGCGAAGCCCAGCAGCGCGCTCTCGCCGAGATGGCCGCCGCGATGCAACGCCAGCACCGTGCGCTGGGCCGCGGAGAAATCGCGCCGCGGTCCTGGCGGCAGCGCGGCCTCCTCGATGGCAGCCATCGCGCGCTTGATCTCGACCTGGCGCGCGGGGTTGACCACGCTAGAGAGCCGACGGCGGATGACGTCGAGCGTACCGTCCAAAAGCTCTTTCAGGTTCTCGCCCGAAAGATCGTTGCGCTGGCCGATCTTGAGCGTCAGCACGCCGTCATGCGCCGCGCGCTTGATCAGCTCGGAATAGCTGCCTGGCGAGAACACCGCGCCGGCATTGCCCGCGGTGCGGCGCACCACATTGCGATCGCCGCGCTCGACCAGCACGTCGGTGATGACGGGAGACAGGGCGGGGCGCTCCGTCATCGCTAGCAAATGCCCCTGACCTTTCAACCGCGCGATCTCGACCAGCGCGGCGTCATCGAGCACGGGGGAGCGGCGCAGCACCGGACCTGCAACCGCGATTTCGTTCTCCCGCGCGAGCTGGTTCACCAGATGCGGCGGCGCATTGTTCAACTGCGAGAAGCGCTCGGCCAGGTCGGCGCGCGAGGCAAGCTCCGCATGCGGGACGAGATCGATCAGGAGATTGTCGAAGAGATCGATGAGCTCGGGACGGAGGTTGGCGGAATCCTGGAAGAACAGTTCGGAGATGGCGCGCGCGATATCGCCGCGTCGCCGCGGATCACCGCGCTTTACGATATCGTCCAGTCCGGGAATGAGCGACGTGGCAACGGTCATGTAAACGCAAACTCGTAGGGGGCACGCCGCGGGCGCGCCCTTGGTCCAAGCCGCCCCACAATCAGGGAATTTAGACCTCCGAGGTGAAGGAAGCGTTAGGCCGGGGACGCCGCTCGTCGGGCCCAAAAAGCCTTGCTTGGCCCGCGATGGGCCTTGTCCGCAGGGACAGAAAGCGCTATATCAGCGCCAATTCATCTTCTCATACGATCCGCGTAGTGAGAGTGGGCCCGAAAGGACCCGCTCTTTTTTATTACCCGAACGTGGCTTGGCGGAAGATGGTAGCCCGACGCGCTGTCGGGAAGTTCCGAAGCGGGCTTTGAAATCTTAACCAAGCCTTAACCCAAGCCTTATCCAACGAGCGCCTTGATCTCCGATATGACCGAACCGACTGGTTCCACCGATGCCGAGTTGCTGGCCGAGCCGAGGCTCGTGGTCGAGCCGGGCGTGGCGGCACGTGTGTCTGCAGTCGCAGGTCCGGTGCTCGAGGGCATGGGCTACCGGCTGGTGCGGATCCGTATTTCCGGCGAGGCCGGCTGCACCGTGCAGATCATGGCCGAGCGGCCGGACGGCTCGATGCAGCTCGAGGATTGCGAGGCGATCTCGCGGGCGTTGTCGCCCGTGCTCGACGTCGCCGATCCCATCGATCGCGCCTATCGGCTGGAAGTTTCTTCGCCGGGGATCGACCGGCCGCTGGTCCGTCGTTCCGATTTCGAGCGCTATGCCGGCCATCTGGTAAAGATCGACATGGCCGTCGCCCATGAGGGACGCAAGCGGTTCCGCGGCAAGCTCGGGGCCGTCGAGGGCGACCGGGTGCACCTGCGTCGCGACGACGCCAAGGCGACCGACAATCCTGACGTCCTGCTGACGATGGAAGATATCGGCGAGGCCCGGCTGGTGCTGACCGACGATCTGATCGCGGAATCCATGCGCCGCGGCAAGGCCCAGGAGCGCCAGATGCGCCGCGAACTCGGGCTGGAGCCGCCGGCTGCGCCGCACGCCGAAATCAGCGCGAAGATTACCAAGAACACCAAGCCGCAAAAGAAGCCGGCCCCGACCAACACTAAGATACATCGCCTTGCTGCCGAACGCGCGCGGCGTGGCGAGATCGAGCCTGACGAAGGAGACTAGCCATGGCAGTCAGCGCCAATCGACTTGAGTTGCTCCAGATCGCCGATGCCGTTGCGCGCGAGAAATCGATCGATCGCGGTATCGTCATCGCGGCGATGGAGGACGCCATCGCCAAGGCAGCGCGGGCGCGTTACGGCAGCGAAACTGACGTTCACGCCGAGATCGACCCGAAGAAGGGCGAGCTGCGGCTGTCGCGCCACATGCTGGTGGTCGAGAAGGTCGAAAACCATTCCAACCAGATTTCGCTGGTGGATGCACAGCGCGCCAATCCCGGCGCCCAGGTCGGCGACACCATCGCCGACACCCTGCCGCCGCTCGAATATGGCCGCATCGCCGCGCAATCGGCCAAGCAGGTCATCGTGCAGAAGGTGCGCGAGGCCGAGCGCGACCGGCAATATCAGGAATTCAAGGACCGCATCGGAGACATCGTCAACGGTGTCGTCAAGCGCGTCGAATATGGCAGCGTGATCGTCGATCTCGGCCGTGGCGAAGCCATCATCCGCCGCGACGAGATGCTGCCGCGCGAAGTCTTCCGCAACGGCGACCGCGTCCGCGCCTACATCTTCGACGTCCGCCGCGAAACTCGTGGCCCGCAGATCTTCCTGTCCCGCACCCATCCGCAATTCATGGCGAAGCTGTTCGCGCAGGAAGTGCCGGAAATCTATGACGGCATCGTCGAGATCAAGGCGGTTGCCCGTGATCCGGGCTCGCGCGCGAAAATCGGCGTGATTTCCAGGGATTCCTCGGTCGATCCGGTCGGCGCCTGCGTCGGTATGCGCGGCTCGCGCGTGCAGGCCGTGGTCAACGAATTGCAGGGCGAGAAGATCGACATCATCCCGTGGTCGCCCGACATCGCGACCTTCGTGGTCAACGCGCTGGCGCCGGCCGAAGTGTCCAAGGTCGTCATCGACGAAGACCGCGAGCGGATCGAGGTCGTGGTGCCTGACACCAACAACCAGCTCTCGCTGGCGATCGGCCGTCGCGGCCAGAACGTGCGTCTGGCCTCGCAGCTCACCGGCTGGGATATCGACATCCTGACCGAGCAGGAGGAATCGGAGCGCCGCCAGGCCGACTTCGAGAATTCCACCCGCGTCTTCATGGAATCGCTGAACGTCGACGAAGTGGTCGGCCAGCTGCTGGCGTCCGAAGGCTTCACCTCGGTCGAGGAACTCGCCATGGTGGACCTCAAGGAACTCGCCGGCATCGAGGGCTTCGACGAGGAGACCGCGCAGGAGCTCCAGAACCGTGCCCGCGAATATCTCGAGCAGCAGGAAGCGGAGATCGAGGCCCGCCGCAAGGAGCTCGGCGTCGAGGACGCCGTCAAGGACGTGCCAGGCGTCACCTCCAAGATGCTGGTGAAGTTCGGCGAGAACGACATCAAGACGGTCGAGGATCTCGCCGGCTGCGCCACCGACGATCTGGTCGGTTGGACCGAGCGCAAGGAAGGCGGCGAGCAGACCAAGTTCCCGGGCGCGCTCGACGGTATCGACATTTCCCGTGACGATGCCGAGGCGATGATCATGCAGGCCCGCGTCAAGGCCGGCTGGATCACCGAGGCCGATCTCGCCAAGCCCGCTGAGGACGCCGAGGCGACCGAAGATCAGCCGGCTTAAGGGCGAAGGAGGATGTCGCCCGGATGCTCACCGATACTGACCCCGAACTTGACCATGGACCGCGGACCGAAAGGTCCGCGACCATGCGGATGTGCGCGGTCAGTCGGCAGGTCCGGCCGATCGACGAGCTGATCCGCTTCGTCATTTCGCCGCAAGGCGACGTAGTTCCAGATCTCAAGCGCAAGCTGCCCGGACGCGGCATGTGGCTCACCGCCTCCCGCGGGGTGGTTGCGGAAGCCGTCCGGCGTCACCATTTTGGCAAGGCCTTCAAGCGCGAGTTGCGCATCCCTCAGACGCTTCCTGCCGATATCGAGACGCTCCTGGTTCGGAGCGTGACGGAAGCCCTTGGGATTGCTGCCAAGGCCGGCCAGGTTGTGGCCGGCTTCGGCAAGGTCGAAAGCGCTCTTCGGGAAGGCACGGTCGAGGTCCTGATCCACGCCAGCGACGGGGCTGCGGACGGAATCCGTAAATTGGACACGCTGGCGCGTCAAAATGCCGGAAATCGCGGCGCCAAGCCGCAAATTACCGTCGTCACGGCGCTGAAATCGTTAGAATTGGATTTGGCACTGACCCGGTCAAATGTGATACATGCTGCCCTGCTCGCGGGCCCGGCGAGCAGGTCATTCCTGTCGCGTAGCCAGATGCTGGTCCGATACCGGATGGCGGACGCTGACAAGACTGCCGAAAAGCCCGGCCAGGATTTCTGAGAGATACGACGACCCGATTGGACGGTGCGGCAACGCACAACACTGATAAATCAGGATTAGGACTGCTGAATGGTTGATACCAAGACCCCGGACGACAAAAAGCTGAGCGTTCCGAGCAAGACGCTATCGCTCAAGCCGCGCGTCGAAACGGGCACTGTCCGCCAGAGCTTCAGCCACGGCCGCAGCAAGCAGGTCGTGGTCGAGAAGCGCGGCAAGCGCCGCATCGACGGCAGTGCCGAACCGCAGGCTCCCACCGTTGTCGCGAAGCCGGCACCGGCCGCGCCAACGCCGACGCCTGCTCCGTCGCGCCCGGCGCCGCCGCGCAACGCCGGATCCGGCGTGGTGCTGCGCACGCTGACCGAGGACGAACGTTCCGCCCGCGCCAGCGCGCTGGCCGACGCCAAGGTGCGCGAAGTCGAAGAGCGCCGCCAGGCCGAGGAAGAGGCCCAGCGCCGCGCCGTTCGCGAAGCCGCTGAGCGCATCGAGCGCGAAGCTGCCGAATCCCGCCGCAAGGCCGAGGAAGAGCGTCACCGTCACGAGGACGAAGCCAAGCGCAAGGCAGAGACCGAAGCCAAGAAGCGTTTTGGCGAAGGCGAGCAGCCGGCTTCCGCGCCGCGCCCCGCAGCCGCCGCCCCCGCCGCTCCGGCGCCGCGCCCCGGCGCTCCCGCCGCGCGCCCCGGCACCACCACGGCACGCCCGGGAACATCGACCGGGCGTCCCGGAACGACCACGGCGAGGCCTGCAGGTGGCCCGTTGGGCCGCGCGCCCGCCGTTGCCGCCGGCCCGGACGAGGATGATGGTCCGCGCCAGATCCGCCGCGGTCCCGGCGGCGCCGCGCGCCCCGTGGTGGCCCCCAAGCCCACCCACAAGCCTGGCCCGCAGAAGGAGCGCGGCCGCCTGACCGTCGTCACCGCATTCAATGCCGACGACGTGCGCGAGCGCTCGATCGCGTCGTTCCGCCGCCGCACCCAGCGCCTGAAGGGCCATGCCGCGAACGAGCCGAAGGAAAAGCTGATCCGCGAAGTTGTCATTCCGGAAGCGATCACGATCCAGGAACTCGCCAACCGCATGTCCGAGCGCGCGGTGGAAATCATCCGCATGCTGATGAAGCAGGGCGCGATCCACAAGATCACCGACGTGATCGACGCCGACACCGCGCAGCTGATCGCCGAAGAGCTCGGCCACACCGTCAAGCGCGTTGCTGCGTCCGACGTTGAAGAAGGCCTGTTCGACGCCACCGACGATTCGACCGACACCGAGACCCGTTCGCCCGTGGTGACCGTGATGGGCCACGTCGACCACGGCAAGACCTCGCTGCTCGACGCGCTCCGTCATGCCAACGTCGTCTCCGGCGAAGCCGGCGGCATCACCCAGCATATCGGCGCTTATCAGGTGCTGTCGCCCGAAAGCGGCAAGAAGATCACCTTCATCGACACGCCCGGCCACGCCGCGTTCACCGCGATGCGCGCCCGCGGCGCCAAGGTCACCGACATCGTCGTGCTGGTGGTCGCGGCCGATGACGGCGTCATGCCGCAGACGGTCGAAGCCATCAACCACGCCAAGGCGGCGCGGGTGCCGATCATCGTTGCGATCAACAAGATCGACAAGCCCGATGCCAAGCCCGAGCGCGTGCGCACCGAGCTGCTCCAGCACGAGGTGCAGGTTGAATCGTTCGGCGGCGACGTCGTCGACGTCGAAGTGTCCGCCAAGAACAAGACCAATCTCGACAAGCTGCTCGAGATGATCGCGCTCCAGGCCGATATCCTCGACCTCAAGACCAATTCGGAACGGCCGGCCGAGGGCACCGTGATCGAAGCCAAGCTCGATCGTGGCCGCGGTCCGGTCGCCACCGTGCTGGTTCAGCGCGGCACGCTCCGGGTCGGCGACATCATCGTCGCCGGCGCCGAGATGGGCCGCGTCCGCGCGCTGATCTCGGATCAGGGCGAGACCGTCCAGGAAGCAGGTCCGTCGGTGCCGGTCGAAGTGCTCGGCTTCAACGGTCCGCCGGAAGCCGGCGATCGTCTCGCCGTGGTCGAGAACGAAGCCCGCGCCCGCCAGGTCACGAGCTACCGTGCGCACCAGAAGCGCGAGAACGCGGCTGCCTCGATCTCCGGCATGCGCGGCTCGCTCGAGCAGATGATGTCGCAATTGAAGACCGCGGGCCGCAAGGAATTCCCGCTGATCATCAAGGCCGACGTGCAGGGCTCGCTGGAAGCGATCCTCGGCTCGCTGGAGAAGCTCGGCACCGACGAAGTCGCCGCCCGCATCCTGCATGCCGGCGTCGGCGGCATCTCGGAATCCGACGTGACGCTGGCGGAAGGTTTCAACGCCGCGATCATCGGCTTCTCGGTTCGTGCCAACAAGGAGGCCGCTGCGGCCGCCAAGCGCAACGGCATCGAGATCCGCTACTACAACATCATCTACGACCTCGTGGACGACGTGAAGAAGGCGATGAGCGGTCTGCTCGCGCCGACCTTGCGCGAAACCATGCTCGGCAATGCCTCGATCCTGGAGATCTTCAACATCTCCAAGGTCGGCAAGGTTGCCGGCTGCCGCGTCACCGACGGCACCGTGGAACGCGGCGCCAATGTGCGCTTGATCCGCGACAACGTCGTCGTGCACGAAGGCAAGCTGTCGACGCTGAAGCGGTTTAAGGACGAAGTGAAGGAAGTCCAGTCCGGTCAGGAATGCGGCATGGCTTTCGAGAACTACCACGACATGCGTGCCGGTGACGTGATCGAGTGTTACCGCGTAGAGACGATCCAGCGCTCCCTGTAAGTCCAAATCTTACCGAAGCGCCGGGATCTTTTTGAGCTGAAATTGCGGGAGTGCGATGGCCGGATTTTTCCGGCCATCCACCCCTCTTCGTTTCAACAAGACAAATGACAATGCCCGTGTCCCAAACAGGGGCATGACGAGGTGATTTTCGAGAATGCCACGCCATCATCAGAAGAAAAATTCCGCGCCCGGCGGAGGCTCGCAACGCCAGTTGCGCGTCGGCGAGCAGGTTCGCCACGCGATGGCCGAGATTTTGGCGCAAGGCAATGTGCATGATGCGGATCTTGAAGGTCACATCATCACCGTGCCGGAGGTGCGGATGTCACCCGACCTGAAGCTCGCGACAGTCTATGTGATGCCGCTCGGTGGCCGCGACACCGAGGTCGTCATCGCTGCGCTCGAACGCAACAAGAAGTTTCTGCGCGGCGAGGTCGCGCATCGCGTTAACCTGAAATTTGCACCCGACCTTCGCTTCCGCGTCGACGAACGATTCGACGAAGCGGAACGGATCGAGAAGCTTTTGAGAACACCTGCGGTGCAGAAGGATCTGGAACAGGATCCGGACACGGATCGGGAAGAAGAACGATGACGATGGACCCTGCTCACGACACGATCAGCGGCGAACAGGCCGATCAGCGCGACGCGCAAAAAAATAATCTTGCGGACGATACGCTTGCGGGCCTGAGCGGCAATTCGCAGCCGCATCAGGAGCCGCGCCGCGTCAACAACGACCCGCGCGCCAACACCAGGCAGAAGGGCAACCAGGTCCGCCGCGACCGGCGCGACGTCCATGGCTGGGTCGTGCTCGACAAGCCGATCGGCATGACCTCGACGCAGGCGGTGGCGGTGCTCAAGCGCCTGTTCAACGCCAAGCGCGCCGGACACGCCGGCACGCTCGATCCGCTCGCCTCGGGGGGCTTGCCGATCGCGCTCGGGGAAGCCACCAAGACCGTTCCCTTCGTCATGGACGGCCGCAAGCGCTACCAGTTCACGGTGTGCTGGGGCGAGGAACGCGACACCGACGATATCGAGGGCCGGGTGACCGCGACCTCCGAGCAGCGTCCGACCCGCGAGGCCATCCTGGCCCTGTTGCCCCGCTTCACCGGGGTGATCGAGCAGATTCCGCCGCGCTACTCCGCGATCAAGGTCCAGGGCGAGCGCGCCTATGACCTCGCCCGCGACGGCGAAATCGTGGAACTGGCGGCCCGTCCGGTTGAGATCCACCATTTAACCCTTGTGGATCAACCGGATAGCGACCACGCCATATTCGAGGCCGAATGCGGCAAGGGCACCTATGTCCGGGCGCTGGCCCGCGATATGGGTCGGATTCTCGGCACTTTCGGCCATATCTGTGCGCTCAGGCGGACCCTGGTCGGCCCATTTGGCGAAAACGACATGATTCCGCTGGATCAGTTGGAGGCTTTGTGCGATAGAGCCGCGTCCGGCGAGGGTAGCCTCGCGGACGCGCTTATGCCCGTTGAGACCGCGCTGGACGACATCCCGGCACTGGCCGTCACTCGGGCTGATGCGGCAAGGCTCCATCGGGGCCAAGCCGTTTTGTTGCGCGGACGGGATGCGCCCACAAGTAGCGGCACAGTCTATGTCACGGTGGCAGGCCGTCTTCTCGCGCTTGCTGAAGTCGGCAATGGCGAAATCATCCCCAAGCGTGTGTTCAACCTGACCGGCCTGACTGCCAGCTCCGGTCGCAACGAGAGAAATTGACGATGTCGATTGCCGCAGAACGCAAAGCGGAAGTCATCAAGACGAATGCCAACAAGGCCGGCGACACCGGCTCGCCGGAGGTTCAGGTCGCGATCCTGTCGGAACGCATCAACAACCTCACCAACCATTTCAAGACCCACGTGAAGGACAACCATTCGCGTCGCGGCCTCTTGAAGCTGGTTTCGACCCGCCGCTCGCTGCTCGACTATCTCAAGAAGCGTGACGAGGCGCGTTACAAGGCGCTGCTCGAGAAGCACAACATTCGTCGTTAAAGTTCTTGCGCGCGCCCAACGGCGCGCGTTTTCGTACGTGGTTTCGAACGAAAGCCCTTATTTCAAGCTTTTTGATCGAAGTTGCGCATACGTCGGACGCGGGCCGTTGACGGCCAGCATCCGGGCACGAAGAGCGAAGATCGCAATTCGCGTATTCGCATTCGTGCCGACTGACAGTCCAGCAGCAATCCGGCGGCTGGGCACAACGGGCAAGGCGCCCGTATGACCCGAAAGGATGGATGCCATCCGAAATCCAGAAACCATGGCAGGATCGCAGGACGCTGATCGCCCGCTTCGATCAACGTCCCGCAATCTTGCGCATGGTTTTTGTTTTTCGAGAGCCGTCCCTTCTTTCGAGAACCCATGAAAGAAGACCTCTATGTTCAATAAGCATTCAGTCGAGATCGACTGGGGCGGACGCCCTCTCAAGCTGGAAACCGGCAAGATCGCCCGCCAGGCCGACGGCGCCGTCGTCGCCACCTATGGCGAGACCGTGGTTCTCGCCACCGTCGTCGCCGCGAAGTCGCCGCGCGAAGGCGTCGACTTCCTGCCGCTGACCGTCGACTACCAGGAAAAGACCTACGCTGCGGGCCGCATTCCCGGCGGCTATTTCAAGCGCGAGGGCCGTCCGACCGAGAAGGAGACGCTGGTCTCCCGCCTGATCGACCGCCCGATCCGTCCGCTGTTCGTCGACGGCTGGCGCAACGAGACCCAGGTGATCGTCACCGTGCTCTCGCACGACATGGAAAACGATCCCGACATCGTCGCGCTCGTGGCCTCGTCCGCGGCGCTGACCCTGTCGGGTGCGCCGTTCAAGGGCCCGATCGGCGCGGCACGCGTCGGCTTCGCCAATGACGAGTTCATCCTCAACCCGACGCTCGACGAGATGGTGGACACCCAGCTCGACCTCGTGGTCGCCGGCACCGCCGACGCCGTGCTGATGGTGGAATCGGAAGCCAAGGAGCTGAACGAAGACATCATGCTCGGCGCCGTGATGTTCGGTCATCGCCACTTCCAGCCGGTGATCAACGCGATCATCGAGCTCGCCGAGAAGGCCGCCAAGGAGCCGCGCGAAGTCACCACCATCGACAATTCCGCGCTCGAAAAGGAAATGCTCGGCCTCGTCGAGCAGGAGCTGCGCGCCGCCTACGCCATTCCGGTCAAGCAGGATCGCTACGCCGCGGTCGGCAAGGTGAAGGAAAAGGTGATTGCCCACTACTTCCCCGAAGGGCAGGAGCCGAAATACGACAAGCTGCGCATCTCCGGCGTATTCAAGGAGCTCGAGGCGAAGATCGTTCGCTGGAACATTCTCGACACCGGCAAGCGCATCGACGGCCGTGACAGCAAGACCGTCCGCAACATCGTCGCCGAAGTCGGCGTGCTGCCCCGCGCCCACGGCTCGGCGCTGTTCACCCGCGGCGAGACCCAGGCTCTGGTCGTGACCACGCTCGGCACCGGCGAAGACGAGCAGTACATCGACGCGCTGTCGGGAACGTACAAAGAGACGTTCCTGCTGCACTACAACTTCCCTCCCTACTCGGTCGGTGAGACCGGTCGCCTCGGTGGCACCAAGCGCCGCGAGATCGGCCACGGCAAGCTGGCCTGGCGCGCGATCCACCCGGTGCTGCCGCCGCATCACGAATTCCCCTACACCACGCGCGTGGTGTCGGAGATCACCGAGTCGAACGGCTCGTCCTCGATGGCTTCGGTCTGCGGCGCCTCGCTCGCGCTGATGGATGCCGGCGTGCCGTTGAAGCGGCCGACCGCGGGCATCGCGATGGGCCTGATCCTCGAAGACAAGCGCTTTGCGGTTCTCTCGGACATCCTCGGCGACGAGGACCATCTCGGCGACATGGACTTCAAGGTCGCCGGTACGGAGCAAGGCATCACCTCGCTCCAGATGGACATCAAGATCGAGGGCATCACCGAAGAAATCATGAAGGTGGCGCTCGCCCAGGCCAAGGATGGTCGTATCCACATCCTCGGCGAGATGTCCAAGGCGCTGACCAACGCCCGCGCCGAGCTCGGCGAATACGCGCCGCGCATCGAGACCTTCAAGATCGCCACCGACAAGATCCGCGAAGTGATCGGCACCGGCGGCAAGGTGATCCGCGAGATCGTCGAGAAGACCGGCGCCAAGGTCAACATCGAGGACGACGGCACCGTGAAGGTCGCCTCCTCTGATGGCGAGGCGATGAAGGCCGCGATCAAGTGGATCAAGTCGATCGCCTCCGATCCGGAAGTCGGCCAGATCTATGACGGCACCGTCGTCAAGGTGATGGAGTTCGGCGCCTTCGTGAACTTCTTCGGCTCCAAGGACGGCCTCGTCCACATCAGCCAGCTCGCGTCCAGCCGCGTGCAGAAGACCTCCGACGTCGTCAAGGAAGGCGACAAGGTCAAGGTCAAGCTGCTCGGCTTCGACGACCGCGGCAAGACCCGCCTGTCGATGAAGGTCGTCGACCAGACCACCGGCGAAGACCTCGAAGGCAAGGTCGGCGACGCCGAGAAGGCTCCGCGCGAAGCGGCCGGCGAGTAATCGCCGAGCACCATCAGACACACGAAGGGCGGCCGAAAGGCCGCCCTTTTTGTTGGCTGTCTGCCGCGGGCATCCTCGAGATAGCAATGCGCGATTCCGCCGCTGCGTCACAATGACTGTGATCGAAACCGTCGGGGGTCGGTGCTGCGTAGCTGTTCTCACGCTTGATCAGCAGATCGTCCCCAGACAGGAGAACCACATGTCATCCATATCCCGGCGCCGTCTCATGTTCGCTGCAACAGGCCTTGTTGCCGCTGCAGCGGCTCCGCGCCTCGTGTTCGCGCAGGCCGCCGTGGCGCCCGCGGGTCCGTTCAAGCTCGATCCTCTGGCCTATCCGGCGAACGCGCTGGAACCGCATATCGATGCCAAGACGATGGAGATCCATCACGACCGCCATCACCAGGCGTTCATCACCAACCTGAACAATTTCGCCAAGGACAATCCGCAGATCGCGGAAAAACCAGTCGGTGAAGTGCTGGGCAATCTCAATGCCGTGCCGGAGGCCATCCGCACCGGCGTTCGCAACAGCATGGGCGGCCACGCCAACCACACGATGTTCTGGCAAATCATGGGCCCGAACGGCGGCAAGCCGGAAGGTGCGGTGCTCGCCGCGATCGACAGCGACCTCGGCGGCATGGAGAAATTCCAAACCGACTTCAACGCTGCCGGCGGACGCGTATTCGGCTCCGGCTGGGTCTTCGTGACAGTCAGCAAGGATGGCAAGCTCGCGATCGAGACCCGCCCCAACCAGGACAACCCGATGATGGACGGCAAGCGCGCGCTGCTCGGCAACGACGTCTGGGAGCACGCCTATTACCTGAACTACCAGAACCGTCGCGCCGATTATCTCAAGGCCTGGTGGAACACGGTGAACTGGAAAGTCGTCGGCGAACGCTACGCCGCGGCCAAGGCCGGTACACTCGGCGTGTGACCGCTCACAGCGACCACGATAAAAGGGCGGCCTCTCGGGCCGCCCTTTCCTCGAATGAGAGATGCTTCAGGGCGTCATTCCCCCTCTCCCGCAAGGGAGAGGAGGAGGTGGCGTTACTGGCGCACGATGTCGTAGCGATCGAGGTTCATCACCTTGGTCCAGGCCTTGGCGAAATCCCTGACGAACTTCTCCTTGGCGTCCGAAGTGGCATAGACCTCGGCGTAGGCCCGGAGCTGCGAGTGTGCGCCGAAGATCAGGTCGACGCGCGTGCCGGTCCACTTGACCGCATTGGTCTTGCGGTCGCGGCCCTCATAGGTGCCGTCAGCCGCCTGGGACCACTGCGTGCTCATGTCGAGCAGGTTGACGAAGAAGTCGTTGCTCAGCGTTCCCACCTTCGAGGTGAGGACGCCGTGCTTCGAACCATTCGCATTGGCGCCGAGCACGCGCAGGCCGCCAAGAAGCACCGTCATCTCCGGACCGGTGAGCCGGAGCAGTTGCGCGCGATCGACGAGGGCCTCCTCCTGCTGCATGAACTGATGCCGCTTGCCGATGAAGTTGCGGAAACCATCGGCGCGCGGCTCCAGCGGAGCAAAGGAGGCAGCGTCGGTCTGCTCCTGCGAGGCATCCATGCGGCCCGGGGTGAAACCGACCTTCACGTCGACGCCAGCATCCTTGGCGGCCTTTTCGACCGCCGCGGTACCTCCGAGCACGATCAGGTCGGCCAGCGAAACCTTCTTCGCGCCTGACGACGCGTTGAAGTCCTTTTGAATCGCTTCGAGCTTGCCGAGGACCTTCGCAAGCTGGGCGGGCTCGTTCACCTCCCAGTCCTTCTGCGGGGCAAGACGGATGCGCGCGCCGTTGGCGCCGCCGCGCTTGTCCGAACCGCGGAACGTCGAGGCCGACGCCCACGCTGCCGAGACCAGCTCGGACACCGAGAGGCCCGAGGCCAGGATCTTGGTCTTCAGAGCGGCAATGTCCTGATCGCTGGCCAGCTCGTGATTCAAGGCCGGGATCGGATCCTGCCAGATCAGCGTCTCCTTCGGCACCAGCGGGCCGAGATAACGCGGGATCGGACCCATGTCGCGATGGGTGAGCTTGAACCAGGCGCGGGCAAAGGCGTCCGCGAACTGGTCGGGGTTCTCGAGGAAGCGCCGCGAGATCTTCTCATAGGCCGGATCGAAGCGCAGCGAGAGGTCGGTGGTCAGCATCGTCGGCCGATGCTTCTTCGACTTGTCGAAAGCGTCGGGAATGATGGCGTCGGCACCCTTGGCCGTCCACTGATTCGCACCGCCCGGGCTCTTCGTCAGCTCCCATTCGAAGTTGAACAGGTTCTCGAAGAAGTTGTTGCTCCACTTCGTCGGCGTGGTCGTCCACGTCACCTCGAGACCGCTGGTGATGGTGTCGCCCGAATGGCCCGACGCGTGCTTGCTCTTCCAGCCGAGGCCCTGATCCTCGAGCGCGCCCGCCTCCGGCTCCGGCCCGACCAGCGAGGGATCGCCTGCACCATGGGTCTTGCCGAAGCTGTGGCCACCCGCGATCAGCGCGACGGTTTCCTCGTCGTTCATCGCCATGCGCGCGAAGGTCTCGCGGATGTCCTTGGCCGCGGCGACCGGATCCGGCTTGCCGTTCGGACCCTCCGGGTTGACGTAGATCAGGCCCATCTGCACCGCGCCGAGCGGCTCGGCGAGCTCGCGTTCGCCGCTGTAGCGCTCATCGCCCAGCCAAGTGCCTTCCGGACCCCAATAGAGCTCTTCCGGCTCCCAGACGTCGACGCGGCCACCGGCAAAGCCAAACGTTTTGAAGCCCATCGATTCCAGCGCGACGTTGCCGGCGAGCACCATCAGGTCAGCCCATGAAATCTTGCGGCCGTATTTCTGCTTGATCGGCCAGAGCAGACGGCGCGCCTTGTCGAGATTGGCGTTGTCGGGCCAGCTGTTGAGTGGTGCGAAACGCTGCTGGCCGGCACCCGCGCCACCGCGGCCGTCGGTGGTGCGGTAGGTGCCCGCGCTGTGCCAGGCCATGCGGATCATGAGGCCACCGTAGTGACCGAAGTCGGCGGGCCACCATTCCTGCGAGTCGGTCATCAGAGCGGTCAGGTCCTTGATGACCGCGTTCAGATCGAGCGACTTGAACTCCTTCGCGTAGTCGAAGTCCTTGTCCATCGGGTCTGACTTGGCGGAATTCTTGTGCAGCGTCTCGATGCTGAGCTGGGTCGGCCACCAATCGCGGTTCGCCGGTACGCGTTTTCCACCCGAAAACGGGCACTTCGAAGTGTCGTCCATGAATACCTCCTCTGGTGGCGTCGAACTCGCGCCTTTGACCAGGTAGAAACACTCTAAGCCCCGCAGTCCATCAGGGGAAGTTGACTTTAGTGATCGCTGCGATAGGATTTTCTGATGGCCAACGTGACGATGCGCCAGCTCCGGTATTTCGATGCGCTGGCGCGTCACGGCCATTTCGGCCGGGCGGCGGAGGCCAGCTCGATCTCGCAACCGGCCTTGTCGATGCAGATCAAGGAACTGGAGGACGCGCTTGGCGGCCTGCTGCTGGAGCGAAGCGCGCGGCAGGTGGCGCTGACCCGGTTCGGCGAAGAGCTCGCGCCACGGGTCCGCGACATCCTGCGCTCGGTCGACGAGCTCGGCGATTTCGCCCGAGCCTCGCAGGACCGGTTCGCCGGACGGTTGCGCATCGGGATGATCCCGACGATCGCGCCCTATCTGCTACCCAAGATCACCAAGAATCTCACCCGTATGCATCCGGAACTCGATATTCGCGTCCGCGAAACGATGACACCCCGGCTGATCCAGGAATTGGTGGACGGCCGGCTCGACACCGCCATCGTCGCGCTGCCGGTGTCCGAGCCTTCGCTCACCGAGGTCGCACTGTTCGACGAGAAATTCCTGCTGGTCCGGCCGGCCTCAGATGAAGGCACACCGGTGCCCTCGCGCGAGATGATGCGGGAGATGCGGCTGTTGCTGCTTGAAGAAGGACACTGCTTCCGGGATCAGGCGCTGTCGTTCTGCAACATGCAATCTGCGCCGCCGCGCGAGATGCTGGATGCGAATTCGCTGTCGACGCTGGTCCAGATGGTCAGCGCCGGCATCGGCGTGACGCTGATCCCGGAGATGGCCGTGCCGGTGGAGACGCGATCGGCCTCGGTATCGCTCGCGCGCTTCCGCGCCCCCGAGCCGTCCCGCACGATCGGCATGGTCTGGCGCAAGACCAGCCCGTTGGCGCGGCAGCTGCTGCAGATTTCCGAGGTGGTGTGCCTGTCGGCCGGCAAGGTGCGTGCACGACAATCCGTGCGCAACCAAAGGGCTTAGCTTGTCGATGCCGCATCCCGTCATCCGCCCCGCGCGCACAGACGAATACGATGAGGTCGGCCGGGTCTGGATGGAGAGCTGGGTCTCGACCGGCCTCGACGAGGCCAGCGACTTCCTGCTGGCAAACCTGCGCGCACGCATCCGGCGCGAGATCGCGGACGGCTGGAGCCTGTTCGTTGCCGACGATCGCGGCACGATCGCCGCCATGCTGGCGCTGCATGTGCCAAAACTCTATCTCGACATGCTGTTCGTCGCGCCGGCCTATCAGGGCCAATCGCTCGGCCGGAGATTACTCGCCTTCACCCGCACGCAGATGCCGGAGGAGATGCACCTGCGCTGCGTCCGCGAGAACGAGAAAGCCTGGCGCTGGTACGAACGCGAAGGTTTTGTGTTCGAGAAGCAAGAGATCGAGCCGTCGAACGGGTTCATGATGAAGTACTATCGGTGGAAGCGGTTGCGACCGGTCGGACAGGCGACGGCCTCCTGACTGCAGCTTGCGGTTGTCGCCGTCCTAATCTAGGGTGGCATGATCGAAATTCTCCCGCTGCTGATGCCCTTGAATCCATGATTCGATCTGCTGCTTCCGCGATCTTTTTGCTGTCGTCTTTAGCTCTGGCAGCAGCCCAAACTCCTCCTGCAGCCACCTCGCCACCCACGGCTCCGTCGAAGCCGACCGTCAAGAAAGCGGCGACGAAGCCGAAAGCTGCGGCGGTCAAACCAGCCGAGCAGATGAACAGCGGTCCGTGCCGTCTCGGCGTAATCTCGGCAATCGGCGAGCATTACTCCGTACAGAAGTTCGGCGTGACAATCTTCGAGGCGGAAGCAAAGGAGGTCCCGATCGACTGGGGTCTCGATGATCTCGTTTTCGCACGCGTGCGCGCGGCAACGAACAACGATTCCTCGATACGCAGGATCGCTTATCCCAAGGGCGCCTTCGATCCCTTCTATCATGCGAAGGCGATCTTCATCCCGGACCCCAAAGAGACTCTACCGGTGATCGTGAAGGGGTTCACCGCGAATGCGAATTGCGATCGCTATCTCGTCGCAACCACTTTCAAGACGAAGCTGCCGAACTCGAACATGACGCTGAACGGCATCGGCACCTACAACCAGGGGCTCGGCAGCTTGATTCGGCACTCCCACCTTTTCGCCAATGTTGCGATTACGCTGATTGACGGCCGCAGCTACGAACAGATCAAGCGCCCCCTGACGGATATCGGCGCGAACCTCGCCACAAGCATGCGTCTGTTTGAAGACCCGATCACGAAACTCGACAATTCGCTCTTCCCGGATCCGCCCGAGACAGCTTCGGCAAACGTGGCGCTGCGCGAGAGAACGCGGGCACTCGTGACCGACAGGCTCGATCGGGGGCTTCCGGGCTATCTGAAGCAGGACTGAGACGCACTCTTTCGCGTCAACCGAGATTGTTGACAGCCGAACGCGACATTGAACCAAGCATAGCACGTTGCGATTTCAAAGCAGACACGCGATGAATAAGCTTGGCCCGCATCACGCCGATGGAAGGTTCCCCGTCATGATCAAGCTCTATTGGTCGCCCCGCTCGCGCTCGTTTACGACGCTTTGGCTGATGGAGGAGAGCGGCCTGCCTTATGAGCGCGTGCTGACCGATATCTCCACCGGCGCGCAAAAAACGCCGGACTTCCTCAAAGTCAATCCGATGGGCAAGGTGCCGGCACTGTCTGACGGCGATGTCGCACTCGGCGAGGCCGCCGCGATTTGCGCTTACATCGCTGACCGGTATCCCGAGACCAAGCTCGCCCCCGACATAGTCGATCCCCAGCGCGGGCGCTATTTGCAATGGTTGTTCTTCTCGCCTGGCTGCATCGAGCCCGCCATCATCCAGATCTTTACCAAGATCGAGATCCCGACATCGACCGCGGCCTGGGGCAGCGCGACGCAGGTGTTCGACGTGCTCGAGGCCGCGCTTGCCAAGGGGCCGTGGATACTCGGCGAGAAATTTTCCGCGGCCGACGTCACGATCGGCTCCGGCCTGAACTTTGCGGTGCGGCAGTTCAAGATGGTGCCGTCGCGCCCCGCCTTCGATGCCTATCTCGCGCGCTGCATCGCGCGGCCGGCGTTCCAGCGTGCGGAGAAGATCGCAGCGGGTTGAAGCTGCTCTCGTACAGTGGGCAACGGCGCTTTGGCCGTGCCCACGATCTGCAATTATTGAGAGACGGTGGGCACGTCGCTTGCGCTCCTTGCCCCCTACAAGTCCTACTCCGAGGTCTTCAAATCGTCCGGCCGCGGCATCAGGATGGTGTTGTAGCCGGAATCGACATAGTGGATCTCGCCGGTAACGCCGCCCGAGAGATCCGACAACAGATACAGCGCCGAGCCGCCGAGGTCATCCAGCGTGACGCCGCGACGGAGCGGCGAATGCTTCTGCATGAAGGCAAACATCGCGCGCGCCTCGCCGATGCCGGAGCCCGCAAGCGTGCGGATGGGGCCCGCGGAGATCGCGTTGACGCGGATGCCGCGCGGTCCGAAATCGGAGGCGAGATAGCGCACCGAGGCTTCCAGCGCCGCCTTGGCCACGCCCATCACGTTGTAGTTCGGCATCGCGCGCTCGGAGGCGCCGAAGGTCAGCGTGATCATGCTGCCGCCCTCGGTCATCAGCTCGGCGGCGCGCTTCGCCACCTCCGTGAACGAGAAGCAGGAGATCACCATGGTGCGCGAAAAGTTCTCGCGGCTGGTGTCGGCGTAGCGACCCTTCAGCTCGTTCTTGTCGGCAAAGCCAATGGCGTGGATGACGAAGTCGAGCTTGCCCCATTTTTCGCGGAGCACGTCGAAGGTCGCATCGACACTGGCGATGTCCTCGACGTCGCACGGCAGCACCAATTCCACGCCGAGAGATTCGGCCAGCGGCTTGACGCGTTTGCCCAGCGCCTCGCCCTGAAAGGTGAAGGCGAGCTCGGCGCCGTGCGCATGCAGCGTCTTCGCCATGCCCCAGGCGATCGAATGATCATTGGCGATGCCCATGATCAGACCGCGCTTGCCCTTCATCAGACCTTCCATGTCAAGATCACCTTCCGCTCTTCGTCATGCCCTGGCTTGTCCCGGGCATCCACGCCCTTTGCAGCCTGAAGCCAAGACGTGGATGGCCGGGACGGGCCCGGCCATGACGAGAAATTCAACGCTGCGCCAGCAAGGGCGTCACACGTCCAGCCGGCTGATTACCAGCGTGGCGTTGGTCCCGCCGAAGCCGAACGAGTTCGACAGCACGGTGCCGATTTTGACGTTGTCGATGCGCTTACGCACGATCGGCATGTCGGCGAACACGGGATCGAGCTCCTGGATGTGCGCGCTCTCGCAGATGAAGCCGTTGTTCATCATCAGCAGCGAGTAGATCGCCTCCTGCACGCCGGTGGCGCCCAGCGAGTGGCCGGTCAGCGCCTTGGTCGCCGAGATCGGCGGGCACTTCTCCCCACTTCCGAATACGCGGCGGAGCGCGTCGATCTCCGGAGGATCGCCGGCCGGCGTCGAGGTCGCATGCGGATTGATGTAGTCGACCTTGGTCTTCACCGTCGACATCGCCATGCGCATGCAGCGCTCGGCGCCTTCGCCCGAGGGTGCCACCATGTCGTAGCCGTCCGAAGTCGCGCCGTAGCCGACGATCTCGCCGTAGATGCGCGCGCCGCGCGCCTTGGCATGCTCGAGCTCTTCCAGCACCAGCACGCCGGCGCCGCCGGCAATGACGAAGCCATCGCGGTTGACGTCGTAGGGACGCGACGCGGTGGCCGGCGTGTCGTTGTACTTCGAGGACATCGCGCCCATGGCGTCGAACAGCACGGAGAGCGACCAGTCCAGTTCCTCGCAGCCGCCGGCGAAGATGACGTCCTGCTTGCCGATCTGGATCGTCTCATAGGCGTTGCCGACGCAATGGTTCGACGTCGCACAGGCCGAAGAGATCGAATAGTTCACGCCCTTGATCTTGAACCAGGTCGCAAGCGTCGCGGAAGCCGTGGACGACATCGCCTTCGGCACTGCAAACGGTCCGACGCGCTTCGGTCCCTTGGTGCGGGTGATGTCGGCGGATTCGACGATGGTGCGGGCGGACGGGCCGCCGGAGCCCATGATGATGCCGGTGCGAATGTTGGAGACTTCCTCGGGCGACAGGCCGGAGTCCTGGATCGCCTGCTCCATCGCGACGTGATTCCACGCCGCGCCCTGACCGAGGAAACGCATCGCGCGGCGGTCGACCACCGTTGCAGGATCGAGCGTCGGCGCGCCCTGCACCTGCGAACGGAAGCCGAGTTCGGCATATTTCTCAGCCCGAGAAATGCCTGACTTCGCCTCGTGAAGGCTCGCAAGCACTTCCTGGGTGTTGTTTCCGATCGACGAGACAATGCCCATCCCGGTGACCACAACCCGCCTCATGACAGCCTCGCCTCAATCATTGTTGTCTTGGTGATGCGCTCAGCCCAGGTCCGTGCCCTGCTTGAACAGGCCGACCTTCAAGTCCTTGGCGCGATAGATAATCTGGTCATCGACCGAAAGCCATCCATCGGCGATGCCAAGGACGAGCTTTGAACGCATCACGCGCTTGATATCGACGTTGTACACAACCTTGCTGGCCTCGGGCAGCACCTGACCGCTGAACTTTAATTCGTTCAAGCCAAGCGCGCGGCCGCGACCTTCGCCGCCGGTCCAGCCCAGAAAAAAGCCGACCATTTGCCACAGCGCGTCGAGGCCGAGACAGCCGGGCATCACCGGATCGTTCTTGAAGTGGCAGCCGAAGAACCAGAGGTCCGGCTTCACGTCGAGCTCGGCGCGCACCAGTCCCTTGCCGAACTCGCCGCCATTGTCGTTGATCTCAGTGATGCGGTCGAACATCAGCATCGGCGGCAACGGCAGCTGAGCATTGCCGGGGCCGAACATCTCGCCGCGGCCACAGGCCAGCAGATCTTCGTATTCGTAACCGTTGCGCCTGTTCAGCATGCACGAGCCTCTGTTTGATATCCGATTGAGCGGCGCTTCTTGGCGAAAATGGGCCCCGTCTCGGTCGGAGAGCAACGCCAATTGCCACTGTCAGGCGCTGCGCCCGCTTGCCCCGGATGGACTGCGAACCGAGCCTCGATGCCCGGCGACGCCAGAAATCGGCTAAGCGGAACCGCGCGCTCTCTAACACAGGCCATTTCAGGTGGCAAAGCTGATACATGAAGGTAAAATGACGCGATCCCCGGCCGGTTCCAAGCCTGATTAGAACCTCTCTAGTTGCGAGAAACTTGCATCTGCATCTTTCTGTTCTTATATTGCAGATACATATTGTTCACGCGTGCCGAAGTCTGG
The DNA here is from genome assembly GCF_018129985.1 of Bradyrhizobium sp. SZCCT0148. GTDB lineage: Bacteria > Pseudomonadota > Alphaproteobacteria > Rhizobiales > Xanthobacteraceae > Bradyrhizobium > Bradyrhizobium japonicum_H. The sequence continues at coordinate 384,459 of NZ_JAFCKT010000002.1, read as the reverse complement.
AAATGAACGAGAATACCGCGCCCCATCACGACGACGACGTCCATGCCGCGGCCCTCTTGTCTGGCCGCCAGCCGGCTTTGACCGGCTGCCCCTGGCACGACGTCAACGAAATGCTCCAGTCCGCGGGGCTTCGTCCGACGCGCCAACGCATGGCGCTCGGCTGGCTGTTGTTCGGCAAGGGTGCCCGCCACCTCACGGCTGAAATGCTGTACGAGGAAGCGACGCTGGCCAAGGTCCCGGTCTCGCTGGCGACCGTCTACAACACGCTGAACCAGCTCACCGATGCCGGCCTGCTCCGGCAGGTCAGTGTCGACGGCACCAAGACCTATTTCGACACCAACGTTACCACCCACCACCACTATTACCTCGAGAACAGCCATGAGCTGGTCGACATCGAGGATCCGCATCTGGCGCTGTCCAAGATGCCGGAGGTGCCGGAGGGTTATGAGATCGCCCGCATCGACATGGTGGTGCGCCTGCGCAAGAAACGCTGAGATCTACCGAAATCAATCCGAGGCCAAATGGCCGGGCTCGTCCCGGCCATTTTCGTTTGCAGCGTCAGTTGACCTGCTCGTCCGAATACACGCCCCAGAGGCGTTCCTGCTGGATCCAGCCGTCGAAGCCATTGCCGGTGACGCGGCACCAGTTTGCAGCGCACTTCTTCACCTGCGTGACGACGCCGGCCTGGAGTTTTGCGGCAACGGCGCTGTCGGGATCGGCGCGATCGTAGATCGGGGCGAGCTCGTCCTTGTGCTTCATGGTGACGACCGCGGTGCGGCGGCCCGACAGCAGCGAGTGATAGACCCAGCCCTCGGCGCCTTCGGAATCGCGCACCCGGCGCCAATTCTCGAATTCGGCAGTGATTTCCACCGGCAGCCCCGAACGGGTGTAGACCCAGGCCACGTCATTGTCCTTGGTCGGGCCGGCACGGACGTTCACATGATCCGATTTGAGGCTGACATAGCGCGGCACCGGCAGGCCGCTCGCGGTCTGGGGCGTGGTGTCCTTCGCCGAATGCGAGGGAGAGACCGTAGCGCTCAACCAGGTACATACGAGCGCCATCACCGTACAAAAACGCCCCAACGCCATCAACCCGTCTCCTGTCGAAGACCCGGCCCGAGCCCGGTCCTCACCCCAAATTCCAAAACCTGCCGCGCCACCCCCTGACCCGCCCCGCGCGGGTGTTCCCCAAGCCGGCTCCTTCAAGCCTTAACCCGTGGTTCTTGTCTTGGCCCGGCCTTCTGCTAGAGAGGACGGGCATCTGAACAACCAGTTTGCCCCGATTTTCCGGCCGGAATTATCGGGAGAGCTTGAAGGAAACGCCGGGGACGGACACGGCAAGGGCAGTGTCGAACAACCGGGTTAATGAGACCTCAACGACCGGCCTTTGGCGACAGAGGCGGCTTGCGACGCCTCATGAGAGCAGGACATGTCGGTGAAGAAAAAGCCCCTCGTCGTGGTGACGCGCAAGCTGCCGGATTCGATCGAGACCCGGATGCGCGAATTGTTCGACGCGCGGATCAATCTTGAGGACACGCCGATGTCCGCGGACCAGATCGCTGAAGCCGCACGCACCGCCGACGTGCTGGTTCCCACGGTCACCGACCATATCAGCGCTGACATCGTGAACCAGCCCGACTGCAAGCTGCGGCTGATCGCCAATTTCGGCAACGGCGTCGACAATATCGACGTGGCGGCCGCGCATGCCCGCGGCATCACCGTCACCAACACGCCGAAAGTCCTGACCGAGGACACCGCCGACATGACCATGGCGCTGATCCTTGCCGTGCCGAGGCGAATGATCGAAGGCGCCTCGATCCTGACCGAAGGAAAGCCGTGGGCCGGCTGGTCGCCGACGTGGATGCTCGGCCACCGCATCGGCGGCAAGCGGCTCGGCATCATCGGCATGGGCCGCATCGGTCAGGCAGTGGCGCGCCGTGCCCGCGCCTTCGGCCTGCAGATCCACTACCACAACCGCCGTCCCGTGGCGCCCGTCATCGCCGAAGAGCTTGGCGCGACCTATTGGGAAAGCCTCGACCAGATGCTGGCGCGGATGGACATCATCTCGGTGAACTGTCCGCACACGCCGGCGACCTATCATCTGCTCTCGGCGCGGCGGCTGAAGCTGATCCGGAAAGACGCCTACATCGTCAACACCGCGCGCGGCGAGGTGACCGACGAGGACACGCTGATCAAGCTGATCGAAGGCGGCGAGATCGCCGGCGCCGGCCTCGACGTTTACGAGCACGAGCCCGCGGTCAACCCGAAGCTGGTGCGGCTCGCCAGGGCCGGCAAGGTGACGCTGATGCCGCATATGGGCTCGGCCACGATCGAAGGCCGCGTCGAGATGGGCGAGAAGGTGATCATCAACATCCGCACCTTTCTCGACGCCCACAAGCCGCCGGATCGCGTGCTGCCAAGCATGCTCTGAGGTCTATTTTCCACGCGTCTCGCGCTTGCGCCAGCCTGCGACGAAATCGATGAAGGCGCGCAGCGCGGGCGGCGTCTGGCGCCGGCTCGGATAGTATAGGAACGGACCGGGAAACGGCTCGCACCAATCTTCCATCAGGCTGACCAGCGCGCCGGACTTCAGGGCTTCGCCGACATAACCGTCGATCGTCGCCCATATGCCCGCGCCGGCGAGCGCGGCCTGCATCGCAAGGTTCATGTTGGTCGAGATCAGCTTGGCCGGCGGATCGACCTTCATGATTTGGCCGGCCTTCTCGAACTCCCAGTCATGCATCACGCCGCTTGAGTAGCGGGCGCGGATGCAATCATGATCGAGCAGATCCTTCGGATGCTTCGGCTCGCCGCGGCGCGCGACATAATCAGGCGAGGCGACGACGACATAGTGCTGCGGACCGCTGAGCGGGATCGCCACCATGTCCTGCGCCAGATGCTCGCCATATCGCACGCCGGCATCATAGCCCCCGCTCACGATGTCGACGAAGCCGCTCTCGGACACGACGTCGAGATCGACCTGCGGATGGGCGGCGAGAAACGGCCCGACCATCGGCGCCAGCACGAGATCGACGGCCGGCGGCGGCGCGTTGATGCGCAGACGGCCCGAAGCCACCTCGCGCAGGCCCCGCACCTCCGCCAAGGCATCGCCGACATCGCGCAGCGCAGGTGCCACCCGAGACAGCAGCAACTCGCCTGCCTCGGTCAGGGCGACGCTGCGGGTGGTGCGGTTCATCAGGCGGACACCGAGGCGCTCCTCGAGGTCGCGTAAGCGCTGGCTAAGGCTCGACACCGACACGCGGATTTCGACCGCCGCGCGCCGGAAATTGCGGGTGCGGGCGACGGCTGCGAAGAGGTCGAGGTCGCGCAGATCGGGTTCGGTCATTGTTCGATATGATGAACAAGCCATTCGGCATTGTCCAGCTTATCGGCGCAATTGAGCCGGCGCATATCCCTCCTCGTCACGCGGCGCGATCAGACTGCCGCCTTTCGAGGAGAGCCATCATGGAACAGCACACACTCGGTTCAACCGGCCCCACCGTCTCGGCCCTGGGTCTCGGCTGCATGGCCATGTCGGATGCCTACGGCCCGGCCCATCGCGGCGAGAGCATCGCCACGGTCCACGCCGCGCTCGATGCCGGCATCACACTGATCGACACCGGCGATTTCTACGGGATGGGCCACAATGAAATGCTGATCCGCGACGCGCTGCGGGATGTGGCGCGCGACAGGGTGCAGATCAGCGTCAAGTTCGGCGCGCTGCGCGGCCCCGCCGGTGAATTCACCGGCATGGATTGCCGCCCGACCGCGCTCCGGAATTTCCTCGCGTATTCGCTGCAGCGGCTCGGCACCGACTATGTCGACATCTATCGCCCGGCGCGGCTCGACCCCAACGTTGCCATCGAAGAGACCATCGGCGGCCTCGCCGATCTCGTGAAGGCCGGCTACGTCAGGCATATCGGCCTGTCCGAGGTCGGATCCGACACCATCCGCCGCGCGCATGCCGTGCATCCGATCGCCGATCTCCAGATCGAATATTCGCTGATCGAGCGCGGCATCGAACGCGACATCCTCAAGACCTGCCGCGAGCTCGGCATCGGCATCACCGCCTACGGCGTGCTGGCGCGCGGCCTGATCAGCGGCCATTGGTCGAAGGATTCAGGCAAGGCCGGCAAGGACTACCGGCTCATGACACCGCGCTTCCAAGGCGAAAATCTCGACGCCAATCTCGCGCTGGTGGAATCGCTGCGTGCCATCGCCGGGGAAATCGGCGCAACGCCGGCGCAAGTCGCGATTGCCTGGGTGGCGGCGCAGGGCCGGGAGCGCGGTCAAGCGATCGTGCCGCTGGTCGGCGCCAAGACCCGCACCCGTCTCGTCGAAGCGCTTGGCGCGACCAGGGTCACGCTGACACCGGCACATCTTGCGGCGCTGGCCAAGGCGTTTCCGCCGGATGTCGCTTCGGGCACGCGTTATACCGCCGAGCAGATGGCCCATCTCGACAGCGAGAAGCCGGCCGCGGCGTAACGCAGCAGATCAGGTGCGATGGGCGCTGAGGTCGGTGACCACGGGCCCGTCGCCATTGAGCGGGTTGGCCGGATCGCGCCCATAGCGCAGCGTTTCGAAGCGCATCGCGCGCGCATCGATCATCAGGAGGCGGCCGACGAGGCCGTCGCCGAAGCCGACGATCTCGCGGATCGCCTCCAGCGCCATCATCGAGCCCATCACGCCCGCCAGCGCGCCCATGACGCCGGCCTCCGCGCAGGCCGGCACCGTACCGGGCGGCGGCGCCTCCGGAAACAGGCAACGATAGGTCGGATTGAACTCGCCCCGCTCGTTGGTCTCGTGTGCGCGGATGGTGGTGAGCGAGCCGTCGAACGTGCCGAGCGCCGCCGTGATCAGCGGCTTCTTCGCGAAGAAGCAGGCGTCCGAGACCAGATAGCGCGTCGAGAAATTATCGGAGCCGTCGAGCACGAGGTCGTAATCGCCGATCAGGTCGAGCGCGTTGTCGGCATTCAGCCAGGTGGCGTGGCCGACGAAACGGACGTGCGGATTGAGCGCGGAGATCCGCTCTGCCGCGCTCTCGACCTTGTGGCGGCCGATATCGGGCGTGGTGTGGATGACCTGGCGCTGCAAATTGGACAGCGACACCACGTCGTCATCGACCACGCCGAGCGTGCCGATACCGGCGGCGGCCAGATACATCAGCGCCGGCGCGCCGAGCCCGCCGGCGCCGATCACCAGCGCGGAGGCCCGCTTCAGCGCAGCCTGGCCGGGACCACCGACATCGCGCAGCACGATATGGCGGGCATAGCGTTCGAGTTCGTCCGGGCTCAGCATCGTCGTCCTTCGTTCCTCTCACCCTCATGGTGAGGAGCGCGGCACGCGCGTCTCGAACCATGAAGGCCCCGATCTCGCCCTGTGCCATCCTTCGAGACGCGGCCTGAAGGCCGCTCCTCAGGAAGAGGACCTGAACGCGTGGCGTCCATCGCCACCTGAACCAGCGCAACATTGTTCGCGACCAACGAGATGTGCTTGAATGACATGGCGTTCAATGGGCTGGCTGGATTTGTCATGAGATCGATGCTTGCGGCAACACTGATGTTTGCGTCCGCCACGGGTGCGAGCGCCCAGATGACGACGCCGCAGGTCCCCGGCACAAAGCCAAAGGTGGTCCAGACCGTCCCGATCAAGCCGCCTGCCCTGCAGACGCCGTCGCAGACGGCAGACGGCATGACGCAGGCGGAACGGCTGTCGCTACAGTCCGACCTCGCCTGGGTCGGCCAGTATAACGGCGCCATCACCGGCGACGTCAGCGCGCGCATGGTCGAGGCAATCAAGGAATACCAGAAGCTCAAGGGCGGCAAGCCGACCGGCGTGCTCAATCCGCAGGAGCGTGCCGCGCTCGCCGAGACCGCGCGGCGGAAGCAGGAGGGCGTCGGCTGGAAACTCGTGACCGAGATGACCAGCGGCGCGCGGCTCGGCATTCCCTTAAAACTGGTGCCGCAGCAGGCCACCGATGCCAACGGCTCGAAGTGGACCTCGCCGACAGGAACCGTGCAGGTGCTGCTCAGTCGCCGCAAGGAGGCAAACCCCACCACCGCCAAGCTCGCCGAGCTCGAGAAGAAGGAGCCGGCCGGGCGCAAGGTCGACTACACCGTGGTGAAGCCCGACTTCTTCGTGCTGTCGGGATTACAGGGCCTGAAAAAATTCTACGTCCGCGGCACCTTCAAGGGCGACGAGGTCCGAATCATGACGATCCTCTACGACCAGGCGACCGAGAACACGGTCGAGCCGGTCGTGATCGCGATGTCGAGCGCGTTCAACGCGTTTCCGTCCGGACCGCAAGCCGGGCCGCCGCCGCGCAAGACCGTCGAGTACGGCACCGGCCTCGTCGTCAGTGACGACGGCGCGATCGTCACCGACCGGCTCGTCACCGACAGCTGTCTCGCCATCACGATTGCCGGCTATGGCAGCGCCGATCGCCTCGCCGAGGATAAGGAGCACGGTCTTGCACTGCTGCATATCTACGGCGCGCGCGGCCTGAAGCCGTTCAGCCTTGCTGGCGGCGCGGCCAAGACCAACGTGGACGTCATCGGCATCGCCGATCCACAAAGCCAGGGCGGCGCGGCCGGCGTATCGGTCGTCAAGGCCGCACTGGCGCCGGTCCCGAGCAGCGATTCAGCGCTGACCCCGCCGCCGGCGGTCGGGTTCTCCGGTGGTCCGGCCATCGATGGCGACGGCAAGTTCGCGGGCATCGCGCTGTTGAAGCCGGCGATGGTCGCAGGGCCGGCGACGTCAATGCCGGCCTCGCAGGCGGTGATGGTGTCTGCGGACGCCGTGCGCGATTTCCTGAAGGCCCACAAGATCACGGCGAACGGCATGTCGACGGATGCCAAGGCCGGCGTCGTGCGCGTGATCTGCGTGAGGAAGTAGGATGTTGCGGTATCCGACCATGCTTTCAGCGGCGGCGGCGACCGCGCTGCTGGGCTGTTCGGCCTGGGCACAATCACCACTGCCGACCGGAAAGGTGGAGGAGGTGATGGTGAAGGTGGCGCTGCTGACGCTGAACGACGCCAACCTCACCGGCAACTACGATGTGCTCCACGCGAAAATGGCGAGACCGTTCCGCGAGCGCTTTTCAGCCGCCACGCTGAAGCAGGCCTTTGCGACGTTTGCCGGACATCACATCGACGCCATCGCCGGCATGCCGATCGTGACCACGGAAGAGCCCAGGATCGACGACAACGGCGCGCTGTTGCTGCGTGGCCATTTCGACACGACACCATCGCGGCTGAGCTACGCGCTGGATTACGCCATGTCGGAAGGCGAATGGAAATTGATCACGATCGACGTCAAGGTCCGATCGCTCCAGACCAATGCGAGCGCAACCGACCTGGTTGCGCGCGCGGCCGCGGACCTCGGCGGCAGCGGCGCATCGAAATGAGAACCGTCAGGCGAGCCTGAACCTGATCCCGCTCTTCGCGAGGCCGCCCGAAATGCCGATGGGCGTGCCGTCGGCACGCCAGCAGGCGGCGCCGGTCATGGTGCCGTCGTCGTGGAAGGCGATCCCGTTCATGCCGCCGGCGACGGTAGCGACGGGCTGCACCTTGTGACCGCGCACGGCGAGTTCCGCACGCACGCTCTCCGGCACCGTTTGCTCGACCTCCAGCGCGTTGCCTTCGGTCCAGACCCTGGGCGCTTCCACCGCCTCCTGCAGGCTCATGCCATGGTCGATCAGATTGACGAGTGCCTGCATCGCGCTCGGGAAGATGCGCTTGCCGCCGGGCAGGCCGAGTGCATAGCGGAGCTTGCCGTCGTCGAGCGCCATCATCGGCGACATCGAAGTGGTGACTCGCTTGCCCGGCGCCAGCGACAGCGCGTGGCCCGGTCGTGGATCGAACAGATTCATGTAGTTGTTGGCGATGGCCCCGAGGCCCGGAATCATGATCTTTGCGCCAAACAGATTGTTGATGGTCTGCGTGGTCGCGACCACGTTGCCGAAGCTATCCGCCGCCGTCATGTGCGTGGTGTGTGCGCCTTCGAGCTGCGACACGCCGGCGCCCCAAATCTGCGCCCGCGCCGGATCGATGGCGCGGCGGCGCTCTTCGGCATAGGCTTTCGAGGTCAGCTTCTCCACGGGTACCCCGACATAATCGGGATCGCCGCTGGCCGCGGCGCGATCGGCGAAGGCAATCTTCAGCACCTCGGCGAGATAGTGGATCGTCTCTGATGTGCCGAAGCCGAGGCGGCCGATGTCGTACCCCTCGAGAATGTTGAGCATTTGAGCGATGTGCACGCCGGAGGCCGCAGGTGGCGGCGGGCCGAGGATGGTCCAGCCGCGATAGTCGGCGCGGATCGGCTGCCGTTCCACCGTCTTGTAGGTTGCGAGATCATTGCGGCGGATGAAGCCGCCGGTTTTTTCCATGGTGTCGACCAGAATGCCGCCGAGCGGCCCCTCATAGAGGGCCTTCTCGCCGTGATCGGCGATATGGCGCAGCGTCTCGGCATATTCTGATTGCACGACGCGCTCGCCGATCCTGAGCGGCTCACCGCCGGGCAGAAAGATCGCCGCGATCGGCTTGTCCTTGCGCATCTCGTCGGCGCTTTCGCTGATGCATTCGTGCAGATAGGGCGTCGTCGCATAGCCGCGGGCGGCATGCTTGATGGCGGGCTGCATGACGTCGGCAAGCGACATGGTGCCGAACCTCTGCAGCGTCTCGCACCAGGCCTTGAGCGAGCCCGGCGTGGCGACCGCCTTCGGACCGTTGAGATTCTCGTTGCCGACCGTATCGAACACGTCATGCGCCGAGCCGGGCTTCGAGGTGTAGGTGGTGTCGCGGACGGCGGAGGGCACGGTGCTCTGGCCGTCGATGATGCGATGGCTGCCGTCGGCGAGCCGGATATGCGCCATGCCGCCGCCGATGATGCCCACCATCATCGGCTCGACCACGGTCAACGTGAACAGGGTGGCGATCGCGGCATCGATGGCGTTGCCGCCGGCGGCCAGCATCTCGGCGCCGGCGCTGGAGGCCAGCGGGTGGTTGCTGACCACCATGCCGCGGCTCGAGACCGCCGGCATCTTCTGGCAGTCGAAAGTCGTCGCCGTCCGGTCGCGCCAGTTTCCGCTCATGCCGCTCATCCCTCTATGCACGGCGGCGAGCACACCACACGCATGATTACGGGTCCAGTAATGGTACGGATTAGCTGGCATTCCCGATTCTGCCATCATTGTCAGCGTTGATTCGGACAACCGCGGTCCCCTTTGGATCGGGCAGGGCACGTCCTGAGCGAGAAGAGCTCAGCATCGAGAGCGATGCACGTTCGCGTGGCGTTATCCCGAGACCCACCACTCCAAAGGATTGATCTTCAAATGCACACGATCGTACTGGCCACTCAAAAGGGTGGCAGCGGCAAGAGCACGCTCGCCATCGGCCTCGCGCTCGCGGCCAAGCAGGCCGGCTTCACCGTCCGCCTGATCGAGACCGACCCGCAGGGCACGCTGTCGAACTGGCAGCGCCGCCGCAATGCCGATGATCTCGTCGTCGAGCCGATCTACCACGCCGCGGTCATCGAGCCGCGCCTGAAGATGCTGGCTGACAGCGGCCTGCAGATCGCGATCGTCGATACCGCCGCCGGCCTCAGCGCCGCGACCACCGCTGCGATCCGCCATTCCGATCTCTGCCTGATCCCGGCCCGCCCCAGCGTCGCCGACATCGAGGCGACCGTCTCGACGCTCAGCGTCGCACGCGCCTGGAAGCGGCCCTACAGCTTCGTGCTCAACCAGACGCCGATCCGGGGCCAGCGCATCGACAACGCCGCCAACACCCTCGCCGAGGAAGCCGCGCTCGATCTTTCGGACGTGCTCGCGCGCCCGCTGATCGTGATGCGTAACGACCACCAGGATTCGCTCGCGAACGGCCTTGCCGTCAGCGAATTCGCGCCGAACGGCAAGTCGGCGGACGAGATTCGCGGCCTCTGGCGCTGGATCGAAACCCGGCTCGAGCTCGAAGCCACCACCAATGTGCTGATCGACCAGGTCATCTCGGCCGCAGACAGCATGCTGCTCATCGCCGAGCAGGCGGCGGACGAGACCACGACACTGGCGTCCTGAGCGGGGCATCGCTCGGACGGCAGTCGGCCCTTCACCATCCGGAAGGGCCTCAGCGACGAAGCAATCCGGCCACCAGCCCGGCTGGATTGCTTCGCTTCGCGTTGTTCTGGCGAGAGCAACACGCTCTCGAACACGAATCTCGAAAACAACCCCATGCACAGCAGAACCGCCCCCGGCCGAGGCACCTCGGCGGCGGCGCGCAGACGTTTGACTTGCCGGGCAAAACAGCCGCTCGCGGGTTACGGTGCTCCATCACCGGTCATTGCGAGCACAGCGAAGCACTCCAGAGTCCTGCTGCGGAGGGAATTCCGGATTGCTTTGCTGCGCTCGCAATGACGGCGCGGTGGGATCATCGTCTTACAGCTCACAGCCCTCAGGCTGCGATCACTCTCATTTCTGACATTTCGGACACCAGAACGTCGATCGGCCATTCTGCGTGAACCGCTTGACCGTGCCGCCGCACCCCGGCGTCTTGCAGGTCTCGCCTTCGCGGTCGTAGACCTTGAAGGAGTGCTGGAAATAGCCGAGCTCGCCCGAAGTCTGGCGATGGTCGCGCAAGGACGAGCCGCCGGCCTTGATGGCGTCGTTCAGCACGGTGTGGATCGCACTCACCAGACGCTTCGCATGATCGGTGGGCTCGCCGCCGCCGACACCCTTGCGACCCTTGGTCGCGAGCGTCGCCGCGATGCGGCGCGGCGACAGATGCGAGCGATGCAGGGCTTCGCAGACATAGATGTTGCCGAGCCCCGCGACCACGCGCTGGTCGAGCAGCGCGGCCTTCAGGCTGGTCATTTTGCCTTCGCAGGACCGCGCCAGCATCGCGGCGTCGAATTCGTTGCCGAGCGGCTCGGGGCCGAGGTCGCGCAGCAGCGGCTCATCTTCGAGCGCGTGACGTGCGATCACTTTCATGTAACCGAAGCGCCGCGGGTCGTTGAAGACGATGTCCGCGCCGGAGGACATCCGAAACAGCACGTGGTCGTGCGTGGAATCCTTCCCCCTCGGATAGTGAAACTCGCCGGGCGCCGCCTCGTTGTCCGGCTTGATGACGCGGAACGAGCCCGACATGCCCAGATGCATCAAGAGCACGTCGCCGGAGGCGAGATCGGCCATGAGATATTTTGCACGGCGGCCGAGCCCCGTGACGACCTGCCCCTGCAGCCGCGCCACGAAATCCGGCTGGAACGGAAAGCGCAGATCCGGCCGGCGGGCCTCCGCGACCAGGATTTTCGCGCCCTCCATCACCGGCTGAAGGCCGCGGCGGACGGTCTCGACTTCGGGCAATTCAGGCATGGTCAGGCATTCACCTTATGAGGGCGGTGTGATAGCGCCATTGCGGCGGGCGCGCTATGGTTCGCCCAGTGGAGTAGAGTAATGGATCGGCCGGGCGAAACCACGCATTTTGGCTTCAAGGACGTTCCCCTGGGGGACAAGCAGACGCTGGTGAACGATGTGTTTCACAGCGTGGCGTCGCGCTATGATCTGATGAACGATCTGATGTCCGGTGGCCTGCACCGGGTCTGGAAGGACATCATGATCACGGCGCTCGACCCGCCGAGGGGCGACCGGCCGTTCGCGCTGCTCGACGTGGCCGGCGGCACCGGCGACATTTCGTTCCGCGCCGCCAAGGCCGCGGGTACGGGCTTCCATGCCACCGTCTGCGACATCAACACCGACATGCTGGCCGTGGGCCGCGAGCGCGCCGCGAAGCGCCATCTCGAAACCCGGGTCGATTTCGTCGAGGGCAACGCCGAAGCGCTCGCCTTCGCCGATCGCAGCTTCGACGCATATACGATCGCTTTCGGCATTCGCAACGTGCCCCGGATCGATCTTGCGCTGCGCGAGGCCCATCGCGTGCTCAAGCCCGGCAGCCGCTTCCTGTGCCTGGAATTCTCCACCGTCGAGATGCCCGGGCTCGACAGGATCTACGATCTGTTCTCGTTCAAGGTGATCCCGCCGCTCGGCCGCATGATCACGGGCGATGCCGAGTCCTACCAATATCTCGTCGAGTCCATCCGCAGGTTTCCGAAACCCAACGCCTTCGCCGACATGATCCGCGACGCCGGCTTCGCCCGCGTCAGCTGGCAGACATTGTCGGGCGGAATCGTCGCACTGCATTCGGGCTGGCGTTTGTGATCTCTGCCTTCACCCACATTTCGCGCCTGATCCGCGCCGCGTTCGTGTTTGCGCGCGAGGGCGTGTTCGGTTCGGTCGATCCGAGCCTGGTGCCGCCGCCGGGACAGCTTGCGCTGAAGCTGGCACGCCTGGTCGAGCGACGCGGCCCCAAGGACGGGCCAAGGATGTCCCGCGCCCTGACGCGGATGGGCCCGGCCTATCTCAAGCTCGGGCAATTTCTGGCGACGCGTCCCGACGTCGTCGGCGTTGCCATGGCGCGCGACCTGGAAAGTCTCCAGGACCGGCTGCCGCCGTTCGCGCAGGCCGAAGCGGAAGCTGCGATCGCGACCTCGCTGGAACGACCGCTGACGGACGTCTTTGCGAGCCTCGGCCCGCCGGTCGCGGCCGCGTCGATCGCGCAGGTGCATCGCGGCGAGGTCCTGCGCAACGGCGTTCGCAAGGCGGTCGCCGTGAAGGTGCTGCGGCCGAACGTGGCCGCGCGGTTCCGCCGCGACCTCTCCGATTTCTTCTTCGTCGCCCACAAGGCCGAAGCCTATTCGTCCGAGGCGCGGCGGCTGCGCCTGATCGAGGTCATCAACACCATGTCGCGCTCGGTCGCGATGGAGATGGACCTGCGGCTGGAAGCTGCGGCGCTGTCGGAGATGGCCGAGAACACGCGCGACGATCCCGATTTTCGCGTGCCTGAAGTCGACTGGGACCGCACCACGCACAACGTGCTGACGATGGAGTGGATCGACGGCATCGCGCTGAACGATCACAAGCGGCTTGCAGAGGCGCAGGTCGACCTGCCCGATCTCGGCCGCAAGGTGATCCAGAGTTTCCTGCGCCACGCGCTGCGCGACGGTTTCTTCCACGCCGACATGCATCCAGGCAACCTGTTCCTGGATGACGCGGGACGACTCGTTGCGGTCGATTTCGGCATCATGGGCCGGCTCGGCATGAAGGAGCGGAGGTTCCTCGCGGAGATCCTGCTTGGCTTCATCACCCGCGACTATCGCCGCGTGGCGGAGGTGCATTTCGAGGCGGGCTACGTGCCCGCGCATCATTCGGTCGAGAATTTCGCGCAAGCCATCCGCGCCATCGGCGAGCCGATCCACAACCGCACGGCGGAAGAGATCTCGATGGCGCGGCTGTTGACGCTGCTGCTCGAGGTCACCGGCCTGTTCGACATGACCACGCGGCCCGAACTGATCCTGCTGCAGAAGACCATGGTGGTGGTGGAGGGCGTGGCGCGCGGCTTCGATCCCAAGCTCGACATCTGGAAGATCGCCGACCCCGTGGTGCGTGAATGGATCGAGCGCAATCTCGGGCCGATCGGCCGGGTGCAGGGCGCGCTCGCCGGGACCGGAGACATCGCGCGCGTGCTGATGCGCCTGCCCGAGATCGCCGAACGGTCGGTGAAGGTGCTGGAACAGCTCGAGACCATGACGCGCGAGGGCATCCGGCTGTCGCCCGAGAGCATCGCCGCGATGGGCCGCAGCGAGGGCCGCAAGAACCGCTGGCGCACCGTCGCGCTCTGGATCATCGCCGCGACCTTCATCGGCATCCTGATCGCCGTCAGGAATCTTTGACGGGCCATTGATTGCATTGCAATCACATGAATGATAGCATCGCCATCATTCATGCTGGAGTGGCGCCGTGGCAAGCCTGACCATCCGCAAGCTCGACGAACACGTCAAAACCTATCTTCGGCTGCGCTCGGCCAAGAATCGCAGGTCCGTCGAGGAAGAGGTCCGGGTCATCCTGCGGGAGCTGATCGGGGGCCGCGAGGAGCCTCTGACGCCGTTTTCGGCGCCGCCTGCGGCATCCGCCGCCCCCACGCTCCAGCGCACCAGCGCCCTTCCCGAGGCCAGCGTCACCCTGATCATCGGCGGCGGCATCGCGGCCTATAAATCGCTCGACCTGATCCGCAGGCTGAAGGAGCGCCGCATCGAGGTCCGCTGCGTCCTGACCAAGGCGGCCCAGCAATTCGTCACGCCGCTGGCGGCGAGCGCGCTGTCGCATGAGCGCGTCTATACCGACCTGTTCGATCCCCAGAGCGAGTTCGACGCCGGCCATATCAGGCTCGCGCGCGACTGCGACCTGATCGTGGTGGCGCCGGCCACCGCCGACCTGATGGCGAAGATGGCGAACGGCCATGCCGACGATCTCGCCAGCGCCATCCTGCTCGCGACCAACCGCAAGGTGCTGTTGGCGCCGGCGATGAATCCGCTGATGTGGAATAACGCGGCGACCCGACGCAACGTGACGCAGCTGCAGCGCGACGGCGTCGTGCTGATCGGGCCGAATTCCGGCGAGATGGCTGAAGCGGGCGAAGCCGGAATCGGCCGCATGTCGGAAGCGATCGAGATCGCCACTGCCGCCGAGCGGCTGCTGCGGCCGCCGGTGCCGAAGCCGCTCGCCGGCAAGCGCGTGCTGATCACCGCAGGTCCCACCCACGAGCCGATCGATCCGGTGCGCTACATCGCCAACCGCTCCTCGGGCAAGCAGGGGTTTGCCATTGCTGCCGCGGCGCAGGCCGCCGGTGCCGAGGTGATTCTGGTGAGCGGCCCGGTCGATCTCGACGATCCCCAGGGCGTCACGGTCAAGCACGTCGAATCGGCGCGCCAGATGCTTGAGCAGGTGCAGGCCTCGCTTCCGGCCGACATCGCGATCTTCGCCGCCGCCGTCGCCGACTGGCGCGTTGCGAGCGAAGGCGAGCAGAAGCTGAAGAAGACCTCGGCCGGCATGCCGCCGCTTCAGCTGGTCGAGAACCCCGACATCCTCGCCACCATCTCGAAGCTGACCGACCAGCGTCCGCCGCTGGTGATCGGCTTTGCCGCCGAGACCGAGCACCTGATCGACAACGCCAAGTCAAAGCTCGCCCGCAAGGGCTGCGACTGGATCGTCGCCAATGACGTCTCGCCAGCCACCGGCGTGATGGGCGGCGACCGCAACACCGTCCATCTCATCAGCAAGAATGCTGAGAAGAACGGCGAGATCACCGTTGATTCCTGGCCGGTGATGACCAAGGAACAGGTCGCCGTCGAACTGGTCGCGCATATCGCCGAGAGCGTGACCGGCAAATCCGGGAGTCCGCATCTTGAGCACTGAGGTCACCGTCGAACTGCAGCAACTGGCACACGCCGAAGGCCTGGCGCTGCCGGCCTATCAAACGGCTGACGCCGCAGGGCTCGATCTGATGGCCGCGGTGCCCGAGGGCGAGCCGATGACGCTCGCATCCGGTCAATATGCGCTGGTGCCGACCGGCCTTGCGATCGCATTGCCGCCCGGGCACGAGGCGCAGGTGCGGCCGCGCTCGGGGCTGGCCGCCAAGCACGGCGTCACCGTGCTGAACTCGCCGGGTACCATCGACGCGGATTATCGCGGCGAGATCAAGGTGATCCTGATCAACCATGGCGCGGCGCCGTTCGTGATCAAGCGCGGCGAGCGCATCGCCCAGATGGTGATTGCGCCCGTCGTGCAGGCCGCGCTGGTTCCCGTCGCGACATTGTCCGCGACCGATCGCGGCGCCGGCGGATTCGGCTCGACCGGCCGCTGACGCAAGGCAATTTCAAGCGAATCAGCCGCAGAACCATGTGACCGGGAACCCGCGCCCCGCATTTTTTTGGGGCCGCCTTTGCGTTCACGATCTGGACTCTTACCGGCGGAGTCACGGTGGGGGTATTGTCATTTGATTCGCGCGCGACGGGGGTCGCCGCGTGCAAATTCGTGCGGTCTTGGGGCAACTATGTCAGGCGTGATCGTGTCGATGCGTCGGACGCTGCTGTCGTGCACATCTCTCGTGCGCAACGGCCTGTTGGGAGGCGCTCTTGCAGCGCTGCTGCCGGCTGCGCCGGCCGAGGCCGCCGACCTCATCGACACCCTCTCCATCATGCTGGATTTCAACCGGCAGGAACTCGCGGTGCTCGCCACCGCGCTGGCCTTGCTCGGCTTCTCGGTGATGGCCGCGATCCTGTTGATGCGCACGCGCGTGCGCACGGCGAAGAACGAGGCGCGGCTGCGTGCTCGAATCGGGGAACTCCAGCTGCAGGCCGACCGCTTCGGCGCGCTGCTGTTCGCCGAGCCGCAGATCCTGATCTCGTGGCCCGCCGGCGACAATCGCGCGCAGATCTTCGGCGACGTCTCGATGGTGCTGCCGCGCGACTCCTCGCCGCAACGCGTGCTCGCCTTCGGAACCTGGCTGCCGCCGGAACCCGCGCTTCAGATGGATCATGCCGTCGATGCGCTGCGTGACCGCGGCGACGGGTTCCAGCTGACCCTCACGACCGCGCATGGCCACACGCTCGAGGCCATCGGCCGCGCCATCGGCGGCCAGGCCATTGTCCGGATTCGCGAACTGTCGGGGCTGCGCCGCGATCTGGCCGAGACCAATCTGCGCTACAACGCGCTCTCCGACGAGACCGAGATGCTGCGCGGCTTCGCCGCCAACGCACCCTGGCCGATCTGGGCCAAGGGCGAGAACGGCGCGCTGACCTACGCCAACCCGGCCTATGTCCGCGCCACCGAGGCGAACAACGTCACCGATGCGCAGGAGCGCAAGCTGGAGCTGCTCGACAGCGCCGACCGCACCGCCATGGAGCGGGGACTGAAGGACACCGCCAATTTCAATGCGCGCCTGCCGATCGTGGTCAGCGGCGAGCGGCGAATCTACGACGTGCGCGCGGTCAATGTCGGCCGCGGCAGCGTCGGCGTCGCCATCGACGCCAGCGAGGCGGATGCGCTCAGCTCGGCGCTGGTGCGGATGGCGGAGGCGCATCGCCGCACGCTCGACCAGCTCTCCTCCGGCGTTGCCGTGTTCGACGGCCAGCGCCGGCTCGCCTTCTACAACGATTCCTACCGCCGGCTGTGGGACCTCGACCGCGCCTTCCTCGACGCCAATCCCGACGATTCCAGCGTGCTGGACAAGCTCCGCGCGGCGCGAAAACTACCGGAGCAGCCCGACTTCCGCGCCTGGAAATCCAAGCTGCACGAGGCCTATCGCGCGGTCGAGACAACCAAGGACACCTGGTACCTGCCCGACGGCCGCGCGCTCTCGGTCGTCACCACGCCGAACCCGGAAGGCGGCGTCACCTATCTGTTCGACGACGTCACCGAGAGCCTCGAGCTCGCCCGCCGCTTCGACGGCATGATCCGGGTCCAGCGCGAGACGCTGGACAGCCTCGCCGAGGGCGTCGCGGTGTTCGGCAGCAACGGCAAGGCGCAATTGTTCAATCCGGCCTTCGTCCGGATGTGGAAGCTGTCGAGCGATGCCATGCGCGACGAGCCGCACATCCAGACGGTGGAAGGCTGGTGCCATCAGCTGTTCGACGACCCCGCGGTCTGGCGCCAGATCCGCGAGGCCGTCACCTCGATCGAGAGCCGCGCCGACGTGCCGCTGAAGCTGGAGCGCAAGGACGGCAGCGTGCTCGACGGCATGATCCGCCCGCTGCATGACGGCGCCACCATGCTGACGTTCCAGGACATCACCGACACCGAGAACGTCGAGCGCGCGCTGCGCGAGCGCAACGAGGCGCTCGAGGCCGCCGACCAGATGAAGGTGGATTTCGTCCACCACGTCTCCTACGAGCTGCGCTCGCCGCTCACCACCATCATCGGCTTCGCGCATTTCCTCAGCGATCCCTCGACCGGGCCGCTGACGCCGAAGCAGGCCGAATATCTCGACTACGTCACCAAATCGACCAACGCGCTGCTGGCGCTGACCAACAACATCCTGGATCTCGCGACCATCGACGCCGGCGCCATGAAGCTGGAACTCGGCCCGGTCGACGTCAGCAAGGCCATCGAGCTCGCCGCCGAGGGCATCCAGGACCGGCTCGCCACCGACCGCATCCGTCTCAAGGTCGACATCGCGCCCGACATCGGTAGCTTCTCCGGCGACGAGAAGCGCGTGGTGCAGGTGCTCTATAACCTCCTCGCCAACGCCGTCGGGTTTTCTCCACAGGATTCCACCGTCGGCATCAGCGCGCGGCGCACCGAGCGCAGCGTGGTCTTCACCGTGACAGATTCCGGGCCTGGAATACCTGCCGACATGAAGGACAAGGTGTTCAACTGGTTCGAAAGCCGCTCGCAGGGCTCGCGTCACCGCGGCGCCGGGCTCGGCCTGTCGCTGGTGCGCTCGTTCGTCGAGCTGCATGGCGGCAGCGTGCGGGTGGATTCGATCGTCGGCCGGGGCACGGTCGTGATCTGCGACTTCCCGACCGACCAGGCGGCGCATCGCGACGCCGCCGAATGAGCGCGCCCGCCACATTCTCCGTCGCGCTTCACAACGAGACGGCCACCGCGCAATTGATGGCCGACCTCGCGCTGCTGGTCGGCCCCGGCGACGTCATCACGCTCACCGGCGACCTCGGCGCCGGCAAGACCGCGGCCGCCCGCGCGCTGATCCGCTACCTCGCCGGCGACGAGACGCTGGAAGTGCCGAGCCCGACCTTCACGCTGCTGCAGGGCTACGAGCTGCCGCCGTTTCCGGTGGTGCACGCCGATCTCTACCGCGTCGAGGACGAGAGCGAGCTCGAGGAGATCGGGATGTCGCCGCTGCCCGATGCCACGCTGGTCCTGATCGAATGGCCGGAGCGTGCGCCGTCGGCGATGCCGCAGGACCGCATCGACATTTCGCTGACGCATCGCCCGGCACTGGGCTCGAACGCGCGCGCTGCCGACATCACCGGTTACGGCAAGAGCGCCGCCACCGTCGCGCGGCTGCAGGCGCTGCGCGAATTCCTCGATGCGTCAGGCTATCTCGAATCGACGCGTCGACGCATGGCCGGCGATGCCTCGACCCGATCCTATGCGCGACTCCTGCGCGACGACGAGATCGTCATCCTCATGAACTTTCCGCAGCGTCCGGATGGTGCCGCGACCTACAACGGGAAATCCTACAGCGCCGCGGTGCATCTCGCCGAGAACGTCAGACCGTTCGTCGCGATCGACGAAGGCCTGCGTGCGCAGGGCATCTCGGCGCCGATCATCCACCATGCCGACCTCGACCATGGCTTCCTGATCACCGAGGATTTCGGCAGCGAAGGCGTGGTCGAAGGCGACCCGCCACGCCCGATCGCCGAGCGCTACGAGGCCGCGACAGATGTGCTGGCCGCGCTCCACGGCAAGACGCTGCCGGACACGCTGCCGCTGGCGGATCAGACCTACGCCATACCTGTCTTCGATACCGAGGCGCTGCTGATCGAGATCGGCCTGATGCCGGAATGGTACCTGCCCGATCGCAACGCGCCGCTGAGCGCGGCGGCGCGCTCCGAATTCTTCGCGATGTGGCGCGAGCTGCTGCAGAAACCGCAGTCCGCGCCGAAGACGTGGATCATCCGCGACTATCACTCGCCCAACCTGATCTGGCTTGCGGATCGCACCGGCATCGCGCGCGTCGGCGTGATCGATTTTCAGGACACCGTGCTGGGGCCGCAATCCTACGACGTGGTGTCGCTGCTCCAGGACGCCCGCATCGACGTGCCCGAGAGCGTCGAGCTGACGCTGCTGTCGCGCTACATCAAGGCGCGGCGCGCTGCCGATGCCGGCTTCGATCCGGCCGGCTTCGCCGAGCTCTATGCCATCATGTCGGCACAGCGGAACACGCGGCTGCTCGGCACCTTCGCCCGCCTCAACCGCCGCGACGGCAAGCCGCACTACCTGCGTCACCAGCCGCGGATCTGGACCTATCTCCAGCGCTCGCTGGCGCATCCCGCGCTGAGCTCCCTGCGCGACTGGTATCTCGCGAACGTCCCACCGCCCCAAAGTCCGCCAAAGGCCTGATTCCGGGTTCCGATTTACCGGCTGTTAGCCAAGGCGCCGGTATTCTGCGGCGAGGCAGCCGGATGAATACGGGGCTGGAGCGGACAGATGGCGGTAAAGGCGGACCAGCGCGGCAATAACCGGGTTATTTTCGAGCGCGGGATCTCGGCCCAGATGATGGGGATCGACGGCACCTGGCGGCGCGACTGTACCATGGAGGACGTCTCCGAGACCGGCGCCAAGCTGACCATCGACGGCTCGGTGGAGGGCCTCCATCTGAAAGAGTTCTTTTTGCTGCTGTCGTCCACCGGCCTCGCGTACCGGCGCTGCGAACTGGCCTGGGTCAATGGCGACCAGATCGGCGTCAATTTCCTGAAAGTCGGCGACAAGAAGAAAAAGGCGCGTGCCGCAGCCGTCGGGGCATGACGGCAGCACCCGTCGTACAACCGTCACGGCGGGCAGTTAAGGCGATTGAGATGCGGTGCGGCTGATCGAACCTCGTGTTAGGATCGCTGCGAACGTGAAAGGTCTGGAAAGCGAAGGATGTCCGTCAAACCGACCAAAGCCATGGTGCTCGCCGCAGGGTTCGGCCTGCGCATGCGTCCGTTGACGGACAAGATGCCGAAGCCGATGGTCCCGGTGGCCGGCCAGCCGCTGCTCGACCACGTGCTCGACAAGCTCGGCCAGGCCGGCGTGACCGAGGCCGTGGTCAACGTCCATTACCTGCCGGATCAGATCATCGATCATGTCGCAACGCGCCAGCTTCCGCGCGTGACGATTTCCGACGAGCGCGACCAGGTGCTCGGCACCGGCGGCGGCGTGGTCAAGGCGTTGCCGCTGCTTGGCGATGCACCGTTCTTCCACGTCAATTCCGACACGCTGTGGATCGACGGCGTGCGCTCCAATCTGACGCGGCTCGCTGAAAACTTCGACCCCGCGCGCATGGACATCCTGCTGCTGATGGCGCCGACCGCGACCAGCATCGGCTATAGCGGCCGCGGCGACTACGGCATGCTGCCCGACGGCGTCCTGCGCAAGCGCAAGGAAAAGGAAGTCGTTCCGTTCGTCTATGCCGGCGCTGCGATCCTGTCGCCGTCGATCTTCGAAGGCGCGCCGCAGGGCGAGTTCTCGCTGACGAAGATGTTCGACCGCGCGGGCGAGCAGGAGCGGCTGTTCGGCCTCCGCCTCGACGGCGTCTGGATGCATGTCGGCACGCCCGACGCCGTGCACGCCGCGGAAGAAGCGTTCCTGGAGAGCGTGGCATAAATTCGACTCGAAGACGGTGCCGTAGGGTCGGCAGAGGCGCCCTTGCGCCATGCCCACCACCTCTCGATCACAAAGACGCGTGGGCACGCTTCGCTTTTCCACCCTACGAGACTTTCGTGTCCCGGACGCGGTGCGGCCGAAGTGCCGCTCCGCAGAACCGGGACCCAGAAAACTCGCAAACTCGACCAAGGGACATAGGCCCCGGCTCAGCGGCGAATCACTGCATGCTGCGCCGCTGAGCCGCGGCACGAGAGCGGTGGGACGGGAAACAACGGGGACGATCTCCGCTCACCCGTATCCATTTGAATCTGCCTCCCTATATTGGCGCCTGATCCTCCGAATCAGGCAGCCATGCGCGTCTTCAGCGTTCCCCTCTCAGTTCCGTTCCTGCGCACGATTGTCTCCGCTCTGCTGGAGGGACGGCTGGTCGAGGGATTCGAGGCGCGCAAGGAACCGGCGCGGCTGGCGGATGCCACGCTGTATCTGCCGACGAGGCGCGCGATGCGCGTGGTTCGCGAGATCTTCCTCGACGAGATGGGGGCGGACGCGGTGGTGCTGCCGCGCATCGTCGCGCTCGGCGACATCGACGAAGATGAGCTCGCTTTCGCCGATGAAGGCGAGCAGTTCTCCGGAGCAACGCCGCTCGACATTCCGCCGCGGCTTGGCGAGCTCGAACGGCGGCTGACGCTGGCGCAACTGGTCGGCGCCTGGGCCAAGGGGCCGGTGCTGTCGCCGCTGGTGGTCGGCGGACCCGCGTCGACGCTGGCGCTCGCAGGCGACCTCGCGCGGCTGATCGACGACATGGTGACGCGCGGCGTCGACTGGAGCGCGCTCGACGGTCTCGTACCGGACAACCTCGATCGCTACTGGCAGCACTCGCTCGAATTCCTGCGCATCGCCCGCGTCGCCTGGCCCGGTCATCTCGCCGAGATCAACCGGATCGAGCCGGCGGCGCGGCGCGATCTCCTGATCGCGGCGGAGGCCAAACGGCTGACCGCGCATCCGCATGGCCCCGTGATCGCGGCGGGTTCGACCGGCTCGATGCCGGCGACCGCGAAATTCCTGCACGCAGTCGCCTCGCTGCCGCATGGCGCCGTGGTGCTGCCGGGCCTCGACACCGATCTCGACGACGACGCCTGGCGCAGCATCGGCGGTGTGCGTGATTCACTCGGCAAGTTCGTGGAGCATCCGGCCTCGAACCATCCGCAATACGCCCTGCACGCGCTGCTGGATCGTTTCGGCATCAAGCGCAGCGACGTCGAGATCCTCCAGCCGCCGGCAGAGGGCGGCCGCGATCTGCTCGCATCCGAGTCGATGCGGCCCTCCGCCAAGACGGAAGTCTGGCACGACCGTCTGAAGCAGCCGGATGTCGCCGCAAAGATCGCGGGCGGCATGACGAACCTCGCCGTCGTCGAAGCTGCCAACCCCGAGATGGAAGCGCTCGCCATTGCCATCGCGATGCGCGAGGCACGGCATCTCGACAAATCCGCGGCGCTGGTGACGCCCGACCGCGCGCTGGCGCGTCGCGTGATGGCCGCACTCACGCGCTGGGATCTGGCGTTCGACGATTCCGGCGGCGACGTGCTGATGGAGACCTCTGCGGGCGTCTTTGCGCGCCTCGTAGCGGAAGCCGCCACCAAGGGGTTGGAGCCGCCGACGCTGCTGGCGATGCTGAAGCATCCGCTGTGCCGGCTTGGCCGGTTGCCTGGCGCATGGAAGGCGGCGATCGAAGACCTCGAGCTTGCAATCCTGCGCGGCACGCGCCCGCCTGCCGGCACGGCAGGCCTGTTGCGCGAGTTCAACCGTTTTCGTGAGGAGTTGGCCAAGCTGTGGCGCAGCGAGGTTTCCGCGCTCCACAAGGCCGAGCCCCGTGCGCGTCTCAAGGCCGATGCTATCGACCGCATCCAGGCGCTGATCGATGTCCTGCAGAAGGCGCTGGCGCCGATCGAGAGCCTCGCATCGTCCAAGCCATTCGACTTCGCCGAGCTCGCGCACCGGCATCGCGAGATCATGATCGAGCTGTCGCGCGACGAGCAGGGCATCCCGCTGGCCTTCGAGGAACGCGAAGGCCTCGCACTTGCCAGCGCCTTCGACGATCTGCTGCGCGGCGGCAGGACCTGCGGCTTGATGGTGACGCTGCCCGACTATCCCGACGTCTTCCAGACCGCGTTCAGCGACCGCGCCGTGCGACGGCGCGACAAGCCGGGTGCGCGGCTACAGATCTACGGTCCGCTGGAATCACGCCTGATGCAGGCCGACCGAATCATCGTCGGCGGGCTGATCGAAGGCGTCTGGCCGCCGGCGCCGCGGATCGATCCCTGGCTGAGCCGGCCGATGCGGCACGAGCTTGGTCTCGATCTTCCGGAGCGCCGCATCGGCCTCTCCGCACACGACTTCGCCCAGCTGCTTGGCGGCGGCGAGGTGATCCTCACCCATTCCGCCAAGGCCGGCGGCGCGCCGGCGGTGGCATCGCGCTTCCTGCACCGGCTCGAGGCGGTTGCGGGCGACGGTCATTGGAAGGCGGCCGTTCGCGCCGGCGAGAAATATGTGCAGTTCGCGAGCGCACTGGACCAGCCGGACAAGGTCGAGCCGATCAAGCAGCCCGAGCCGCGGCCGCCGCGGGCGACCCGGCCGCTCAGGATGTCGGTCACAGCAATCGAGGACTGGCTGCGCGACCCCTACACGATCTACGCAAAACACATCCTGCGGCTCGATGCGCTCGATCCCGTCGACATGCCGCTGTCGGCCGCCGACCGCGGTTCGGCAATCCACGATGCGATCGGCGAGTTCACGGAAACCTATGCCGCGCATCTGCCGGCCGATCCCGCCCGCGTGCTGCGCACGATCGGGGAAAAGCATTTCGCGCCGCTGATGGAGCGGCCCGAGGCGCGGGCGCTGTGGTGGCCGCGCTTCCAGCGCATCGCGCGCTGGTTCGGCGAATGGGAGACCGCGCGGCGCGACGCGATCGAGGCCGTCCTCGCAGAGACCCGCGGCGAGATCTCGATCAGGCTCGATCACGAGCGCAGCTTCCGCCTGTCCGCGCGCGCCGACCGCATCGAGCGGCGCCAGGGCGGCGGCTACGCCATCCTCGACTACAAGACCGGCCAGCCGCCGACCGGCAAGCAGGTTCGCATGGGACTTTCGCCGCAGCTCACGCTGGAGGCCGCGATCCTGCGCGAGGGCGGCTTTCCCGGCATCGACGCCGGAGCGTCCGTGAGCCAGCTGGTTTATGTCCGCCTGAGCGGCAACAATCCGCCGGGCGAGGAGCGTATCCTCGAGCTCAAGTACAAGCAGGGTGACGAGCCGCAGCCGCCGGACACCGCGGCCGCCGAGGCGCGGGCCAAGCTGGAGGCACTGATCCGTGCCTTCGACGACGAGAACCAGCCCTACACCTCGCTGAACCTGCCGATGTGGACCAACCGCTACGGCACCTATGACGATCTCGCCCGGATCAAGGAATGGTCCGCGGCCGGCGGCCTGGGGATCGAGGAATGGTGAAGCTGCCCCGCCCCATTCCTGACGAGGTGCGCGCGCGGCAGGCGCGCGCGTCAGATCCGACTGCATCGGCTTTCGTGTCGGCCAATGCCGGCTCGGGCAAGACTCATGTGCTGGTGCAGCGGGTGATCCGCCTGCTGCTGTCGGGCGTGCCGCCGGAAAAGATCCTCTGCATCACCTTTACCAAGGCGGCCGCCGCCAACATGGCCGAGCGCGTGTTCACCACGTTAGGGCATTGGGTGACGCTGGACGATACCGGGCTCGACGCAGCGATCCGCGCGGTCGGCATCCCGCATCCCAGCGCAAAAATTCGCCGCGACGCGCGAAAACTGTTCGCCTGCGCGCTGGAGACACCGGGCGGGCTGAAGGTGCAGACCATCCACGCACTGTGCACGCGCCTGCTCCAGCAGTTTCCGTTCGAGGCCAACGTGCCTGCGCGCTTTGCCGTGATCGACGAGCGCGACCAGACCGACATGATGGAGCGCGCCAATCTGAAGGTGCTGCTGGAGGCCGCGCGCGCCCCCGACAGCGTTACCGGCCGCGCCTTGCTGACCGCGATGGCGAGCGCCGCCGACGTCACCTTCAAGGAGGTCGTGCGCGAAGCGTGTCTCAGCCGCGATCATTTCATGGCCTGGACGGATGAGGCCGGCAGTGCCGAAGCGGCGGCGGCCCAGCTGGCAGCAGCTTTGGGTGTCGATGCGAGCGATCGCATCGAGGACGTCGAGACGGACATTCTCGATGGCCCCTACCTGCCGCGTTCGCGCTGGGAGGATATCGCCTTTGCGCTGGAGGACGGCAGCAAGTCGGACAATGACCAAGCCTCCCGTCTTCGCGAGGCCAAGGTCTTTTCCGGCAGTGCGCAGGTCGATGCCTATCTCTGCGTCTTCCTCACCGACGAAAAGCTGCCGCGCAAGGCGGTTTTGACCAAGAAGTTCGGCGAACACAACCCGTCCGTCGCCCGCCTGTTCGAGAACGAGGCGCAGCGCCTCGCCGGATTGATCGAGAAGCGCCGCGCCGTGACCATGCGCGACCGCACCGCGGCGCTGCTGCACATCGCAACCGCCGCCGCCGCGAACTATCGCCGCGAGAAGCAGGAGCGTGGCCTGCTCGACTATGACGACCTCATCGACAAGACGCTGGCGATGCTGAACCGCGTGTCTTCGGGCTGGGTGCATTACAAGCTCGACCGCGGCGTCGATCATGTCCTGATCGACGAAGCCCAGGACACCAGTCCGCGGCAATGGGATATCGTCGCCCACATCATCTCCGAATTCACGGCCGGCGAAGGCGCGCGCGACGGGCTGAACCGCACGGTCTTCGCGGTCGGCGACGAGAAACAGTCGATCTTCTCGTTCCAGGGTGCCGACCCGCACGAATTCGACAAACGCAAGCGAGAGCTGGATCGCAGATTCAGGGCTGCCGGGCTGAAGTTCGACCCCGTCGCCTTCACCTACTCGTTCCGTTCGGGTGCTGCGATCCTGCATTCGGTCGACCACGTCTTCCGCGACCCCACGATCTACAAGAGCATCCATTCGATCGACGTCGGCCATCCCTTGCACAACTCGCTCAGCGATGCTGGACCAAGCGTCGTCGAGCTCTGGGATCTCGCGGAAGCCGACGATCGGCAGGACATCGAGGGCTGGCGCGCGCCGTTCGACGGTGTTGCGGTCACCAGCCCCGAAGTCAAACTGGCGCGCAGGATCCAGGCCGAGATCAAGCAACTGGTCGAGAGCGGCACGCTGACCGGGCATGAGGGCGAGCGCCGGCCGCTGCGCTACGGCGACATGCTGATCCTGGTGCGACGGCGCGGCAATGCGTTCGACGCGGTGATCCAGGCGCTGAAGCATGCTGGCGTTCCCGTCGCCGGCGCCGACCGGCTCAAGCTGACCGAGCATATCGCGATCATCGACCTGATGAACCTCGCGGACGCGCTGCTGCTGCCGCAGGACGATCTCGCGCTGGCGGTGGCGCTGAAGAGCCCGCTGTTCGGCCTCGATGACGACGACCTGTTTCAGTTGGCCCATGAGCGCAAGGGCTCGCTGCGCCGCGCACTCGGCGAGCATGCGGCCGGAAGCGAGAAGTTCGCGGCCGTGCTGCGGCGTCTGGAGGCCTGCGAGGCCCGTGCGCGCGAGGAGACGCCGTTCGCGTTCTACGCCTGGCTGTTGGGAGGCGACGGCGGCCGTGCGCGCATCCTGCGCCGGCTTGGCCATGAGGCCAATGACGCGCTCGACGAATTCCTGGAGCTCGCGCTCAGCTGTGAGCGCAAGGCGCCGGCCTCGTTGCAGGGCTTCATGGCCTGGCTGCGCTCCGCCGACACCGAGGTGAAGCGCGACATGGAAATCTCCCGCGACGAGGTGCGGGTGATGACCGTGCACGGCGCCAAGGGGCTGGAAGCTTCGGTCGTGTTCATGGTCGACACCACCTCGTCGCCCGCGGACTCGCAGCGGGTCCGGCTGATCCACGTGCCGCGTGGCAATGGCGGCGAGGTCGTGGTCTGGGCGGGCCGCAAGGCCGACGACCCCAAGCCCGTCGCCGACGCGCGCAAGGCCATGCTCGAGGAAACCGAGGACGAATATCGCCGCCTGCTCTATGTCGCGATGACGCGTGCGGCCGACCGCCTGATCGTCGGCGGCTGCATGCCCGGCAACATGAAGACGGTCCGCAAACTGAGCTGGTATGATCTGGTCGACACCGGGCTCAAAGGCTCGGGCCTGGACAAGCAGGTGATCGAGACGCCGCTCGGCAAGGTGACCCGATTCGCCCGGCCTGAGGATGTCACCGCGCTGGGGATCCCGGCGGCGGCCGTGGACCAGACGATCGCGCTGCCGGCATGGCTGCGAACGCCGGCGCCGAACGAGACCGTGGACGACGATCTGGTGCGCCCGTCCGGCCAGTCGGCCGAGGATGGCCGCAGCGTGCGGACAGGCGAATCCGTGCAGACACGCGCTCTCGCGTTGCAACGCGGCACGCTGGTGCATCGTCTGCTGCAATCCCTGCCCGATATCGCCGCGGAACGCCGCCGCGAGGCCGCGCTCGGCTTCATGGCGCGCAACGCCGCGGACTGGCCGGACGCCGATCGCGCCGCTTTGGCCGACAAGGTCCTGGCCTTGATCACCGAACCGCGCTTTGCGCCGGTCTTTGCCGCCGGCAGCCGCGCCGAAGTCGCCATCGCCGGCCGGCTGGAGCGGCCGGGCCGGCCACCGGCCCTGGTGTCGGGGCAGATCGACCGGCTGGTCGTTCGTCCGGATGAGGTGCTGATCATCGATTTCAAGACCAACCAGGCGCCGGCCAAAAGCGCGGCCGAGGCACCCATCGCCTACGTCCGGCAGCTTGCGCTGTACCGGGCCGTGCTGGCGCGGCTTTATCCCCAAAAGCCTGTCAGGGCGGTCCTGCTCTGGACCGAGGCCCTTGAATACATGGAGATTTCAGCCCCCGCGCTGGACGCGGCGCTGGCATCCCTTCATGTCGGCGTGAGCATCCTTGACCCGGCAACAGGCCGTTCATAGGTTGACGCCATGATCCCCGGCGCGATTCC
Source organism: Bradyrhizobium sp. SZCCT0148 (assembly GCF_018129985.1). Lineage (GTDB taxonomy): Bacteria > Pseudomonadota > Alphaproteobacteria > Rhizobiales > Xanthobacteraceae > Bradyrhizobium > Bradyrhizobium japonicum_H. Next base: position 356,215 of record NZ_JAFCKT010000002.1, on the reverse strand, counting down.
AGGTCGCGCCGATTCTCTTTCAACCGAACGAGGTAAATCCCATGGCCGTTGGCAAGGTTTCTGACACCGATTTCGAAGCCGAAGTGCTCAAGGCGAACGGTCCCGTCGTCGTCGATTTCTGGGCCGAGTGGTGCGGTCCCTGCCGCATGATCGCGCCCGCCCTCGACGAGATCGCCGGCGCGATGGGCGACAAGGTCAAGATCGTGAAGCTCAACGTCGACGAGAGCCCGAAGACCGCCTCGAAGTACGGCGTGATGTCGATCCCCACCCTGATGATCTTCAAGGGCGGCGAGATGGCCTCGCGCCAGGTCGGCGCGGCGCCGAAGGCGAAGCTGCAGCAGTGGATCACCTCCGCGGTCTGATCGCCTCACGCGAGTTTATTTTCGAGAACGGCCGGCGAAAGCCGGCCGTTCTGCGTTGTTGGGACGTGTCCAGCGTATGACGAGTCCCAGCCATTGCCTGCCCCTCCCGCAAAGCGCGCGCGCAAATCGACATCTCTCGCTGCGATGGAGGCGCGGTCGGTCGACGAGATCCCGCGCGGCAAGGAATGGCAGTACGAGCCGAAATGGGATGGCTTTCGCTGCCTGCTGACGCGCGACGGCAGCCGCATCGATCTGCGCTCCAAATCCGGCGAGGACCTCACGCGCTATTTCCCCGAGATCGTCGCGGCCGCGCTGACGCTAAAAACCGATCGCTTCACGCTCGACGGCGAGATCGTCGTGCCGCTCGCCAAGAGCTTTTCCTTCGACGCGTTGCTGCAACGGATTCATCCGGCTGCGAGCCGGGTGAAGAAGCTCTCGCAGGAAACGCCGGCGCTCTATCTCGTCTTCGATCTGCTCGCGACGGCAAAACAGAAGCAGCTTGCCGAGAAGCCGATCGGCGAACGGCGGCCGGCGCTGGAGACTTTTGCAAAAGCCTATCTGAAGGGGAGCTGCTTCCATCTCTCGCCGGCAACGACGAGCTACGCCACCGCGAAGAAATGGCTGGCTCAGTCCGGCGGCGGCTCGGACGGCGTCATCGCCAAGCAAATCGACCTGCCCTACCAGGCCGGAAATCGCGACGGCATGCAGAAGATCAAGAAATTTCGCAGCGCCGACTGCGTGATCGGCGGCTTCCGTTATGCCTCCAACAAGATCGCCGGCCGCAACGTGGTCGGCTCCCTGCTGCTTGGGCTCTACGACGATGCTGGACTGCTGCACCATGTCGGATTCACCTCGGCGATCAAGGCGAACGAGAAGCCGGCGCTGACCGATCGGCTGGAGCCGCTGATCGGCGAGCCCGGCTTCACCGGCAACGCGCCGGGCGGACCGAGCCGGTGGTCGACCGAGCGTTCGGCCAAATGGTGCCCGCTCAGGCCGAAGCTGGTGATCGAGGTCTGCTACGATCATTTCAGCGGCGAGCGGTTTCGCCACGGCACCTCGATCCTGCGCTGGCGCCCCGACAAGGCGCCGCGGCAATGCAGCTTCGATCAGCTGAAGCAGAAGGTGGCGGATCCGATGAAGCTCTTGAAGTAATCCGCGCTCGTGCTCCGGACGCACCGCATCGCTTCTTCGGCGATGCGCCTTGTCCGCGACACGAGAGATCTACTTGATCCACCCCGTCGCCAGCGCGTTCGCCAGTTCCTGCTGATTGTTGCGACGGGCCAGCGCGGCCATCGCCTCGTGATCATACGCGACGTGGCGGAACGTCACCTGCCAAGCATCATTTGTGCGCTCGAGGATCGCATAGCGCGCATGCGGCGTGCCGGCTTCGACGACATGCGGATAGGGATGCTTGTCACGAAAGCCGGGACTGCCGACGCTGCCGGGATTGACGATCAGCCGGCCATCACGCAGGCGCACGGCGCGCGCGAGATGGGTATGAGCGCAAAGGATCAACGACTGCGTGATGTCTCCTGCGAGCCGCTCGATACGATCGAGCGGCGACAGCGCCACCACGCCGTCGGGATTCACGGTGTCGAGCCAGTAAACCTCGTCATTGTCGGGCGTCGCGTGGCAAAGAAAGACCTGCTCGCGGAAGACACGCGCCTTCGGATGTGCGCGCAGCCAGTCGAGCTGGGCGGCGTCCAGCGCATCATAGGCGGGACGGTCCCACGAGCCCATCTTTTCCGGCGGGCGGTCGAGCAGATAGCGGTCGTGGTTGCCGAGCACGTGCGCGGCGTCGAGCCGCATCAGGATCTCGATGGTGCGGCGTGCGTCGAGCGGCCCGCTCAGCATATCGCCGAGATTGACGATGTCGGCGATGTCAAGCGCGCGGATGTCGGCGAGGACAGCTTCCAGCGCAAGGTAATTTCCGTGGACGTCGGCAATGGCAGCAAAGCGCATTGTTGTTGTCTCTCCTCTCGTGCCCGACGCAGTGATGCGCTGCAGAGCCGAGGCCCATGTTGCGGCATTCCGGGTCCCGGCTCGCGCTTCGCGCGTCCGGGACACGCAAGCTCATGCAGGCGGCGTGCCGTTGATGGCGAGCACGTGACCGGCGAGATAGAGCGATCCGGTAATCAAAATGCGCGGCGGGACTTCATAGGCGAGTTTCGACAGCGCCCGCAGCGCGGCCTCGACGCCTGCAACAGTCTCGACGCGCATGCCGAGGCTACGCGCGGCATCCGCGAGGCGATCGACCGGCATTGCGTTCTCGACGTCGGGGATCGGCACCGCGATGATGTGACGGGTGAGTCCGGCAAAATTGGCGAGAAAGCCCGGCGCATCCTTGTTGGCCATCATGCCGGCGATGACGACCAGTGGCCGCGACACCCGCTCTTCGAGGTCGCCGAGCGCGGCTGCTGCGACGCGGCCGCCTTCGGCATTATGTCCCCCGTCGAGCCAGATCTCCGAGCCCTGCGGCCCCCAGGACTGCAGCTCGCCCGAGGCGATGCGCTGCATCCGCGCCGGCCATTCGGCACCGACGATGCCGGCTTCGAATGCGGCGTGGTTGACCTTGAAGTTCGGAAGCACGCGCAGCGTTGCGATGGCAAGTCCGGCATTGTCGAACTGGTGGCGGCCGAACAGCCGCGGCGCCGTGAGATCCATCAGGCCGCGGTCGTCGGAATAGACCAGCCGACCGTGCTCGACATTGACGTGCCAACTCTCGTTCGCCGCAAACAATGGCGCGCGCATGCGCTTGGCCTCTGCCTCGATGACCGCCATGGCCTCGCCCGCCTGCTCGGCGCAGATCACGGGCACGCCGCGCTTGATGATCGCGGCCTTCTCGCCGGCGATCGACGTCAGGGTGTCCCCGAGAAAATCCATGTGATCCATGCTGACAGGCGTGATCACGCAGGCCGCAGGGGCGTCGACCACGTTGGTCGAATCGAGCCGGCCGCCGAGGCCGACTTCGAGCAGCACGACATCGGCCGGGTTCTGCGCGAACAGATGAAACGCCGCGGCGGTCTTCAGCTCGAACAATGTCGCGGCTTCACCGGCATTGACGCGCTCGACCTCTTCCAGCGCGGCGCGCAACTCGTCGTCACCGACCAGCACGCCGCCGCCGGCGCGGCCGAGCCGGAAACATTCATTGATACGGACGAGATAGGGCGAAGTATAGGCGTGGACACGCAGGCCCGCGGCCTCCAGCGTCGCGCGCAGGTAGGCCAGCGTCGATCCCTTGCCGTTGGTGCCGGCGATGTGGATTACCGGCGGCAGCTTGCGTTCGGGATGGCCGAGCCGCTCGAGCAGGCGGTGCATCCGCTCCAGCCCGAGGTCGATACGCTTCTGATGCAGGACCGACAGCCGCCCGATCAATTCACCGAGCGGCGTCTGCGTGCTGTCGGGGGACGCGTTCACGCGTGCGGCGCAGCCGGCGCCGTTTCAGCCGCCGATACGATCTGAGCCGGGCTCGTGACGGCCTGTATCGGCTTCGACGCGCCCTCCTGCGCCGGAGCCCTGGTCAGCAGGCGACAGAGCCGCGCCAAGGTCGGGCGCAGCTCGTGGCGATGCACGACCATGTCGACCATGCCGTGATCCTTGAGATACTCGGCGCGCTGGAAGCCCTCCGGAAGCTTCTCGCGAATGGTCTGCTCGATCACGCGCGCGCCGGCAAAACCGATCAGCGCGCCGGGCTCGGCGATCTGCACGTCTCCGAGCATCGCGTAGGAGGCGGTGACGCCGCCGGTGGTCGGATTGGTCAGCACGACGATATAGGGCAGCTTGGCTTCGCGCAGCATCTGCACCGCAACGGTCGTGCGCGGCATCTGCATCAGCGACAGGATGCCTTCCTGCATGCGCGCGCCACCTGACGCCGCAAACACGATGAACGGCGACTTCTTCTCGACCGCGAGCTCGAGCCCGCGCACGAGGGCTTCGCCCGCGGCCATGCCGAGCGAGCCGCCCATGAAGTCGAAATCCTGCACGGCGACGACGACGGCGGAGCCTTCGAGCTTGCCGTAGCCGACCTTGACCGCGTCGTTCAGGTTGGTTCGGGCGCGCGCATCCTTGATGCGGTCGACGTATTTCTTCTCATCACGGAACTTGAGCGGATCGGGCGTAACCTCGGGCAGCGCGACGTCGTACCAGGTCTCGTTGTCGAAGATCGACTTCAGACGCGCCACCGCGCCCATGCGCATGTGGTAGTTCGAGCCGGGGATGACGAACTGGTTGGCCTCGACGTCCTTGTAGAACACGAGCTGTCCGGAATCCGGGCACTTGATCCACAGGTTCTCCGGCGTCTCCCGCCGCAGCATGTTGCGGATCTTCGGCCGGACCACGTTGGTAAGCCAGTTCATGGTTTGCTCCGATGTGCGAACCCGCCTCGCGGATCGCCTGAAGGGATATATGGCGACCGGGCCGCTGCCCGGCAAGCCGCCGTGTCGCCCGCCTTAGAGCATGATCCGGAAAAGTGTGACGCGGTTTTCCGACAAGATCATGCTCAAACTAAAGGGCCAGAGCGGAATTATGGCCTATTCCGCCGCCTGTTGCGCGCCCCTGACGCCTTGGGCCAGGGCCGCCGTCAGCTCGGCCACGGCGTTGACAGTTTTGCCGGTCGCCCGTCCCTCGGCGTCGAGGCTGTTCCTGAGCGCATCGACCAGCGCGGTGCCGACCACGGCGCCGTTGGCATGGGAGGCGATGTCGCGCGCGGTCTCCGGCGTGCGGATGCCGAAGCCGACGCACACCGGCAGCTTGGTGTGCCGCTTGATGCGGGCAACCGCCTCGCTCACGGCCGAGGAATCCGCGGTCGCAGCGCCGGTGATGCCGGTGATGGAGACGTAGTAGACGAAGCCAGAGGTGTTGGCGAGCACGGCCGGCAGGCGCTTGTCGTCGGTCGTGGGCGTGGCCAGGCGGATGAAGTTGAGGCCGGCCTTCATCGCGGGCAGGCAGAGCTCGTTGTCTTCCTCGGGCGGCAGGTCGACGATGATGAGGCCGTCGACGCCCGCGCTCTTGGCATCGACCAGGAATTTGTCGACGCCGTAGATGTAGATCGGATTGTAATAGCCCATCAGCACGATCGGCGTCGCATTGTCGTCCTTGCGGAAGCCGCGCACCAGCTCCAGCGTCTTCTTCAGCGTCATGCCGGCCTTGAGCGCGCGCAGGCCCGCAGCCTGGATCGAGGGACCATCGGCCATCGGATCGGTGAAGGGCATGCCGATCTCGATCACGTCGGCGCCCGATTTCGGCAGCGCCTTGATGATCTCGAGCGAGGTCGCGGGATCGGGATCGCCGGCCATCAGGAAGGTGACGAAGGCCGAGCGGCCTTGTTTCGCGAGCTCGGCAAAACGGGTGTCGATACGCGTGGTCACTTGCTCTTGCCCCTCAGGATGTCGCCGACCTGCGGGACGTCCTTGTCGCCGCGGCCGGAGAGGTTGACGACCATCAGGTGATCTCTCGGCCGCTTCGGCGCGAGCTCCAACACCTTGGCGATGGCGTGCGCGGGTTCGAGCGCGGGGATGATGCCTTCCAGCTTCGACAGCAGCTGGAACGCGGCGAGCGCTTCATCATCGGTCGCGGAAAGATAGTTCACGCGGCCGACCTCGTGCAGCCAGGAATGCTCGGGGCCGATGCCGGGATAGTCGAGGCCGGCGGAGATCGAATGCGCGTCCTGGATCTGGCCGTCGGCATCCATCAGCAGATAGGTGCGGTTGCCGTGCAGCACGCCGGGACGGCCGCCCGCGATCGAGGCCGCGTGGAGTTGCGTCAGTCCATGACCCGCGGCTTCGACGCCGAAGATCTCGACTGAGGGATCGTCGAGGAACGGGTGGAACAGGCCCATCGCATTCGAGCCGCCGCCGATGCAGGCGACCAGCGAATCCGGCAGGCGGCCCTCGATCTCCTGCATCTGCGCCTTGGTCTCGTTGCCGATGATCGACTGGAAGTCGCGCACCAGTGTCGGATAGGGATGCGGGCCTGCGACCGTGCCGATGCAGTAGAAGGTGTTGTGCACGTTGGTGACCCAGTCGCGCAGCGCCTCGTTCATGGCGTCCTTCAGCGTGCGCGTGCCCGACTGCACCGGCATCACCGTGGCGCCCAGCATCTCCATGCGGATCACGTTGGGCTGCTGACGCTCGACGTCGACGGCGCCCATGTAGACGATGCATTCGAGCCCGAAGCGCGCGCACAGCGTCGCGGTGGCGACACCGTGCTGGCCGGCACCGGTTTCGGCGATGATGCGCTTCTTGCCCATGCGCCGCGCCAGCATGATCTGGCCGAGCACGTTGTTCACCTTGTGCGAGCCGGTGTGGTTGAGCTCTTCGCGCTTCAGATAGATCCTGGCGCCGCCGAGATGCTCGGTCAGGCGCTCGGCGAAATACAGCGGCGAGGGCCGGCCGACATAGTTCTTGAGATAGCCGTTCATCTCGGCCTGGAACGCCGGATCGGCCTTGGCCTCGGTGTAGGCCTTCTCCAGATCGAGGATCAGCGGCATCAGGGTTTCGGCGACGAAGCGGCCGCCGAAGATGCCGAAATGGCCGCGATCGTCGGGGCCGCTGCGATAGGAATTGGGTTTGGCGATGTTCATCGAACACTCAACTCTTGGCTGGCGCGCGCGGCGCGAATGAAGGCCTTGATCATCTCGGGATCCTTCACGCCGGGGGCGCTCTCGACACCGGAGGACACGTCGACGCCACCCGCGCCGGTGACGCGAAGAGCCTCGGCGACGTTCTGCGCATGAAGGCCGCCTGAAACCATATACGGTAGCTTGAGCTCGAGGTTTCCGAGCAGGCGCCAATCAAAGGGCGTACCGAGGCCGCCGGGCCGCGTCGCGTCTTTCGGTGGTCGCGCGTCGAACAGGATGCGGTCGGCGACCGCCGTGTAGCCGGGCAGCACGGCAAGATCCGCAGCGACCTCGACCGGGACCGCCTTCATCACCGGGCGGCCAAAGCGCTGCTTGATGTCGCGCAGCCGCGCCACGCTCTCCTTGCCGTGCAGCTGGAAAATGTCCGGCGACAGCGCGTCCATGATGTTGTCGAGTGACGCGTCGTCGGCATCGACGGTGAGCGCCACCTTGAGCGCGCGCCCCTTCGCCTGGCGTCCGAGCTCCCGGCCGAGCTCCAGCGACACATGCCGCGGCGAAGGCGGAAAGAACACGAACCCCACCATATCCGCACCCGCCTCGAGCGCCGTTTGAAGCGTCTCGCGCGTGGTCAGACCGCAGATTTTGACGAGCAGGGACATGGGCTCAAAGCAAAGGGAGGCCGCAAGGTGCGGCCGGAAAACGGGGTTTTCGGTCGGGCCGCTTCTACAACGTCGCGCGCTGCTTGTCTCGCCCGATGGGCCCGTAAAGCCCGCCCCCAAAGGGAACGGGAAGCCGCTGCGAAGCCGGCTTTGCTGCGGCCGCCTGGGCCCGCAAATCGGCCAGTTCGACCCTGGCAGCCCGTGAATCCGCCTCGTGGCGGCGCGCAGCGCGGCGCCAGTGCCGCTGCCCGAGCCAGACGGCACAGCCGCCGGCGAAGACGCCGAGGGCGGCGACCAGGATCAGGAGCATGAACAGCGGCAGCGTCGCCGACATGGACGGATCGTTCGCGATGAAGGGATCGAACGAAACCGTGACGAAGTGGCGGTTGGCAACGGCGAAGGCCACCAGGATCAGGCCCAGCGGAATCACGATCAGCGCGGTCAGGAACTTTCTCATCGCGATCGCTCGTCTTGAATCAAGCTTGCGGCCGCATCATGCGGCTATCGGTTAAACTCCGACGTCGACATCCTCAGTCGGGCGCGCCGGGATCCGGATGGTCGCGGTTCAGCCGCTCGCGCATTTCCTTGCCGGTCTTGAAGAACGGAACGCTCTTCTGATCGACAGGCACATGAGCGCCGGTGCGTGGATTGCGCCCGGCACGTGCAGGGCGATGCTTGACCGAGAAAGCACCGAAGCCGCGCAGCTCGACGCGGTCACCGCGCGCGAGCGCCGCTACGATCTCTTCGAGAATCGCATTCACAATGTTCTCGACATCCCGCTGGTACAGATGCGGGTTGTGCTCGGCGATACGCTGAACAAGTTCGGATTTGATCATCGAGAGATAGGACCCGGGAGCGTGCGGATGACCATTTCCGTGAAAATACCTTGATCTGTCAAGACGCTAAATCAAGATTGAGTATCGTGAAAATGCGTGACAAATGCCGAAAAAGCGGGCTGACCCGATGCCCGTCAGACGGGAAAACCATCAGGCGCTCGCCCAGCCCCGTCAATTCGAGGCGGCCGGTTGCCACAGGGCGAGCATTCCATCCATTCCGAACCGATCGACCGCCTGCGCGACGCCGGTTTGGCCGATTTGATGCGCAATCGAGCCCAAACCAAGCGCTTCCAGCGTAACGGCAGCCGCCGTCTTGAGGAACGGCAGATCGCCAAAGCGCGGCTGGAGCTTGTAGTCGCGCACCGAAAGACCCTTCTTGACGCTCTTCTGCTCGACCAGCCAGGTCACCGCCGTCTTCTCGTCGCCGATCTGATCGATCAGCTTGAGATCGATCGCCTGGCGTCCGGTGAAGACGCGGCCATCAGCCACTTTCTCGAGCTGCGTGTCATCCATGCCACGCCGTTCCTTCACCAGCCCCTTGAACCAGGCGTAGGAATCCTTCACCAGCGCATCGAGGGCAGCCCGCGCTTCGGGGCTGGTCGGCTCGAAACCGTTGGGCGCGGCCTTCAGCGGCGACGATTTCACCTCCTCGACCTTGACGCCGATGGTCTTCAGCAGCTCGCTGACGTTGGGATATTGGAACAGCACGCCGATTGACCCGACCAGCGAGCTCTGCTGGGCGATGATGTGGTCGCTGGCAATCGCCGTGATGTAGCCCCCCGAGGCAGCCAGGCCCTCGACCACCACGACCAGCGGCTTCTTCGCCTTGAGCCGGACGAGCGAATCGTAGAGCTGCTCGGAGCCGGCGGTGGTGCCACCCGGCGAGTTGATGTGAACGATGACGGCCGCGGCCTGCGAATTCTCCAGCCGCTCCAGCGCCTGCGTACGATCGGAATCGCTGCGGATCAGGCCCTCGATCTGGACCCGCGCGATCGAGCCGGCGGAGGCGAAGGTGCCGCGCGCGCCGGGTGTCGCGATCAGCGCAAAGCTCGCAATCGCCGCGATCGCGATCAGCGCAGCCATCACGCGCCAGAACGTCAGCTTGCGGCGGATCCTGCGGCGATCGACGATGATGTCCGAATCGAGCGACATCGAGATATCTCCAAATGAAAGGCCGGACGCGTTGTGCCCTCACAGCGTGACCAACGGCTTATCTGGATACATCAATTGCGGCGTAATTTGAAGAAAACAAGGCCTGCGGCCACTCGGCCAAGTACGTCGCCAAATCCCGCGCGCGTTGGCAACCACGCAGGCTCGCCAATCTCGATCCTGTGTCTATGGGTCCCGGGCTCGCGCTTCGGGACGACAGCGGAGCATGGCACAACAAAAAAGCCCCGGCTCGCGCCGGGGCTTCGATGCAGCGAAATGCGTTTCGCTTACTTGCTGTCGCGGTTCTTGAGCGCGGTGCCCAGGATGTCGCCGAGCGTTGCTCCCGAATCGGAGGAGCCGTACTGCGCGATGGCTTCCTTCTCTTCGGCAACTTCGAGCGCCTTGATCGACACCTGGACCTTGCGGGCCTTCTTGTCGAACTGGATCACGCGGGCATCGACCTTCTCACCGACGGCAAAGCGTTCGGCGCGCTGGTCGTTGCGGTCACGGGCGAGCTCCGAGCGCTTGACGAAGGTGGTGAAGTCGGTACCGGCGATCTTCACCTCGATACCGCTCTCCTTCACTTCGAGCACTTCGCAGGTCACGACTGCGCCCTTCTTGACATCGCCCGGCTCGGCGAAGGGGTCGCCTTCGAGCTGCTTGATGCCGAGCGAGATGCGCTCCTTCTCGACGTCCACATCGAGCACCACGGCCTTCACCATGTCGCCCTTCTTGTAGTTGTCGATCACCTGCTCGCCCGGAAGCTTCCAGTCGAGGTCGGAGAGATGGACCATGCCGTCGACGTCGCCTTCGAGACCCAGGAACAGACCGAACTCGGTCTTGTTCTTGACCTCGCCCTCGACCGTCGAACCGGTCGGGTGACCTTCGACGAAGACCTCCCAAGGGTTGCGCATGGTCTGCTTGAGGCCGAGCGAAATGCGGCGCTTGACGGAATCGACTTCCAGCACCTGCACTTCGACTTCCTGCGAGGTCGAAACGATCTTGCCGGGGTGCATGTTCTTCTTGGTCCACGACATCTCGGAGACGTGGATCAGGCCTTCGATGCCCGGCTCGAGCTCGACGAACGCACCGTAGTCGGTGATGTTGGTGACGCGACCGGTGAAGCGGGCACCCAGCGGGTACTTGGCTTCGATGCCCTGCCACGGATCGTCCAGCAGCTGCTTCATGCCCAGCGAGATGCGGTGCGTCTCGTGGTTGATCTTGATGATCTTGACCTTCACGGTCTGGCCGATCGAGAGCACCTCGGTCGGGTGGTTGACGCGGCGCCACGCGATGTCGGTGACGTGCAGCAGGCCGTCGATGCCGCCGAGATCAACGAACGCACCGTAATCGGTGATGTTCTTGACCACGCCGTCGATGACCTGACCCTCTTCGAGGTTCTGCACCAGCTCCTGACGCTGCTCGGCGCGGGTCTCTTCGAGAACCGTGCGGCGGGACACCACGATGTTGCCGCGGCGGCGGTCCATCTTGAGGATCTGGAACGGCTGCGAGTTGTTCATCAGCGGCGCAACGTCGCGGATCGGACGGATGTCGACCTGCGAGCGCGGCAGGAAGGCCACGGCACCGTCGAGGTCGACGGTGAAGCCGCCCTTGACCTGGTTGAAGATGACGCCGTTGACCTTCTCGTTGTTCTGGAAGGCCTTCTCGAGCTTGCCCCAGCTCTCTTCGCGGCGCGCCTTGTCGCGCGACAGCACGGCTTCGCCGAGCGCGTTCTCGATCCGATCGAGGAACACTTCGACCTCGTCGCCGACCTTCAGGTCGGACTCACGGCCGGGGCCGGAAAATTCACGCAGGGCGACGCGGCCCTCGGTCTTCAGGCCGACGTCGATGACGGCCATGTCCTTTTCAATTGCAACCACCTTGCCCTTGATGACGGAGCTTTCCTGCAGGTTGCCGCCTGCGAAAGACTCGTCGAGCATCGCGGCGAAATCGTCGCGCGACGGGCTATAGGTATCAGCAGAAGTCGAAGCCATTTGTTCTCCATTTGCGGATGTCGTGCCGGCCGTTGGGTTCATGGGCGCATCGCACACGCAGTGTCGGAAGGTCCGCAAAACCTTCGAGCGACCGCTCGCTGCTCCGGCCTGAGAGGCGAAACAGCGGAAGCGGGCCGGCTGGGCCCGCGCGTTCGATACGTGGAAATCTTATGTCCGGAGCCTGGATCGCGTCGGGCCCGAACAGGGGACCGAGGTATCGACCTCAAAGAGCGGGAGCGGGCACTTCCTCCAATGACGGCGGCGGCTTAACCCCGCGACCGGCCCGCTCGGACGGCCTCGATAATGTCGATGGCGGCCCGGACGCCGCCTTCTATATCCAGTTGGGAGTTATCTAGCAAGTAAGCATCCGCGGCCGGCTTCAGGGGGGCAATCGGCCGGTTCTGGTCACGCTCGTCGCGCTGCATGATGTCGGCGAGCACGGCCGCTTCGTCCGCCTCCTCGCCCCGTGCCAGTGCTTCCATGGTCCGGCGGCGGGCACGGACCTTGGGATCGGCAACGACGAAGATCTTCACGTCGGCATGCGGGCAGATCACCGTTCCAATGTCGCGGCCGTCCAGCACGGCGCCGGGCGGATCGGCGGCGAATTGCCGTTGAAAATTCACCAGGGCCTCGCGGACCCGTGGGAACGCCGAGACGATCGAGGCGCCCTCGCCGGCCTTCTGGGTCTTCAGGGCCGGATTGCCGAATTTCTCGGGATCGAGTTCCAGCGCCGCCGCGACCGCGGCCTCCTCGTCCCGGAGATCGCGGCCGGACTGCATCAGGGCATAAGCCACCGCGCGGTAGATCACGCCGGTATCGAGATGACGATAGCCGTAATGGTGCGCGAGACGCTTGCCGAGCGTCCCCTTGCCTGAGGCCGCGGGCCCGTCGATGGCGATGATCATGAAAACTCGGCCCCTAGCGAACGCATCATCGGAATGAAGTCCGGGAAACTGGTGGCGATGAAGGCGGTGTCATCGACGGTCACCGGCTGATCGGAGGCGCAGCCCATCACCAGGGCGGACATCGCGATGCGATGGTCCATATGGGTGGCGACAGTGCCGCCGCCGGGGACGTGACCGCGGCCTTCGACGATCAGGTCGTCGCCGGAGACCTCGACCTTCACGCCGTTGACGCGCAGCATGGCGGCGGTGGCCTCAAGGCGATCCGATTCCTTGACGCGCAGCTCCTGCAGGCCGCGCATGATCGTCGTGCCCTCGGCGAAAGCGGCTGCCACCGCCAGCACCAGATATTCATCGATCATCGAAGGCGCGCGCTCCGGCGGTACGTCGACGCCGCGCAGCTTCGAGGCGCGTACACGCAAACGCGCCATCGGCTCGCCGGCATCGCCGCGAACCTCGCTCTCCTCGATGAAGCCGCCCATTTCGCGCAGCGTTGTAAACAGGCCGGTGCGCAGCGGATTGGTCATGACGTCGGTCAGCACGATATCGGAGCCCTCGACGATCAACGCGGCGACGATCGGGAACGCCGCGGAGGAGGGATCGGCGGGCACAACGACGGTGGCGCCATGCAGCTCGGGCTGGCCGACCAGTGTGATCTTGCGGCCATGCGTGCCCTCGCGCGTGGAGGTGATATCCGCGCCGAAATGCTTGAGCATCAGCTCGGTGTGGTCGCGGCTGGCCTCGCTCTCGATCACGGTCGTGGTGCCGGGCGCGGCGAGACCCGCCAGCAGCACCGCCGATTTGATCTGGGCCGAGGCGACGGGGGTCTGGTAGGTGATCGGCAGCGGATCGCGCGCGCCTTGAAGTGTCAGGGGCAAACGGCCGCCCTCGCCACCGGCGATGACCCTGGCGCCCATCTTTTCCAGGGGATCGAGAATCCGGCGCATCGGGCGGCTGCGCAGCGAGGCGTCGCCGTCGAACACCGCAGAGATCGGGCAGCCGGCGACGGCGCCCATCACCAGCCGGCAGCCGGTCCCGGAGTTCCCGAAATCCAAGGGAGCCTTGGGCTGGGCGAAGCCCGCGACGCCCACGCCCTGCACCTTCCAGGCAAAATCGCCGTTTCGCTCCACGGTGGCGCCCAGCGCCTGCATCGATTTGGCGGTGTTGAGGACGTCCTCGCCCTCCAGCAGGCCCGAAATCCTGGTCTCGCCCACCGCGAGCGCGCCCAGGATGAGGGCGCGATGGGAGATCGACTTGTCCCCGGGCACCCGTACTTTCCCGGTCAGGGACCCGCTGGCGCGAGCCTGGAGCGGCCTCGTTTGGTCGGAATGGGTCACGATCGTGTCCTTGGATGTGCCCTCGAGGGGGCCCGGCGCAGGTACCACATGGTCAGCACCTCGTCACGGGCATGTCGTTCTCCCGTAATGCGCTATTGACAGCGGCCCGCCAACTAGCCAAGTGAAACACCGCTTTTTCAGACATTCCCAGGATTCCTGCCGTGGCCAAGTCAGAACTCGGAACCAAACGTATTTGCCCGACCACGGGCAAGAAGTTCTACGACCTCAACAAGAATCCGGTGATCTCGCCCTATACCGGCGAAGTCGTGCCGATCGCCCCCGTCGCGCCCGCACGCGTGCCTCGCGGCGCCGAAGCCCGGCACGCGGCAACGGCGGACGCCACGCCGGAGCCGGCAGAGGTCGAAGAGGTCTCGCTCGAGGAGGCCGACGCCGAGGAGAACAGCGGCAAGGTCAAGGCCGTGGTGCCCGAATCCGAGGACGATATCGAGGTCGACGAGACCCTCGATGACGACGATGACGATGATTCGACCTTCATTGCCGACGAAGAAGAGGGCGATGAGGACGTGACCGACATCATTGGTGATGTCGGAGGTGATGAAGAGACTTGAGATCGGCCCTGATCTGTGAAAAAGGGTGCACCGCGCGAGTCACCAGGGCTCGCCGGTGCGGGTGATCCACCAGGATCCCCACAAGGACTAAGGGGCCATAGCTCAGCTGGGAGAGCGCTTGCATGGCATGCAAGAGGTCGGCGGTTCGATCCCGCCTGGCTCCACCACGCTTCGCCCTTCGGGCTACGCGTGGCGCAGCTGCGCGGAGCCTGAAGGGTGAAGCGTGGTGTCCGGCGAAGCCCGAAGGGCGAAGACGGACTGGTGAGTATCCCGCCTAACGACGACCCGGGCGACACCATCAATGTGGTACGCCTACATCCTTCGCAGCATCGAATTTCCCGATCAGGAATACGTCGGCGCCACCGAGAATTTGAAGCGGCGCATTCCGGAACATAATGCCGGCAAATCCAGTCACACCGCCAAATACAAGCCGTGGAAGCTGATCTGGTACTGCGCCTTCCCAGACAAGCATAAAGCGCTCGCGTTCGAGGCGTACCTGAAGTCACACTCAGGCCGCGCCTTCACGAAAAAGCGGTTGGCCTAAGCCCCCCTACTCCCCGATCACCGCATTCAGCCGATCCCGCAGCGCGACGATCTCGTCCTTCATCGCCACCAGCTCCGACACCGAGCAATCCGACGCTGCCAGGATCGATTGCGGCACGGCGCGCGCCTTGTCCTTCAGCGCATGCCCTTGCGGGGTCAGCGCGATCAGGACCTGGCGTTCGTCCTCGCTGCTGCGCGTGCGCCTCACGAGATGCGCGGCCTCCAGGCGCTTGAGCAGGGGCGTCAGCGTGCCCGAATCCAGGAACAGCTTCTCGCCGATGTCCTTGACCGGCACGTCGTCGCGCTCCCACAGCACCAGCATGACCAGATATTGCGGATAGGTCAGGCCGAGCCGGTCCAACAGCGGCTTGTAGACGCGGTTGAAGGCGTGCGCGGCCGAATAGACCGCGAAGCAGATCTGGTTGTCGAGCCGCAGCGGGGCGTCCGCTGCCGAATGTTTTCGAGGCATGGCGAATCTCGCGGGATGTCCTCTCATTTTGGGCCCGGCGGGCGGCACATTCAATTGCGAACAATTAAATGTGAGACACTCCAATTTCGATTGCGCGCAATCTAATTGTCTGCGATAGAGATTGCACCCCAACCGGACGACCGAGGAGACGACAATGTCCGTGAATGTCCTCTACAAGACCAGCGCCAAGGCCACCGGCGGCCGCGACGGCCATGCCGCGACCCTCGACGGCGCGCTCGACGTCAAGCTCACCACGCCGAAGGAGCTCGGCGGCGGCGGTGGCGCCGGCAACAATCCCGAGCAGCTGTTCGCGGCCGGCTATGCCGCCTGCTTCATCGGCGCGATGAAGTTCGTATCGTCGCAGGGCGGGCCGAAGGTGCCTGCTGATGCCTCCGTGACCTCGACCGTCGGCATCGGCCCGCGTTCCGAGGGCGGCTTCGGCCTCGATATCGATCTCGCCGTCTCGCTGCCGGGCCTCGCCCGCGCGGAGGCCGAGGCGCTGGTCGAGAAGGCGCACCAGGTGTGCCCGTACTCCAATGCCACGCGCGGCAATGTCGACGTTCGCCTGACGGTCGTCTGATCGAAGAGGCGGATTGGCTGGCCTGGGATCCCCCTCGGGCCGGCCGCTGCCATTTGCCATGTCGCGGCATGCGGTATGGGCCTGCATGACCCCCTACGCTCGGCGCCATTGCTGGCATCGGGAAACCTCGCTAGGCCTGTGATCAAATGACCGACACAGGGAAAGCGAAGGCATGACTGAAGCCGCCAGTTCTGAAGCCGCATCGGGCGCAATGAGCGGATTGCGCGTCATCGATCTCACGCGCGTGCTCGGCGGTCCCTACTGCACCCAGATTCTCGCCGACCACGGCGCCGACGTGATCAAGGTCGAGCCGCCCGCGGGCGACGAGGTGCGCGACTGGGGTCCTCCGTTCCACGACGAGGACGCGGCCTATTTCATCGGCATCAACCGCAACAAGCGTTCGATCGGCCTCGACCTCGCCTCCGAGGGCGGCCGCATCGTGCTGCTCAAGATGCTGGAGACGGCCGACGTCCTGATCGAGAATTTCAAGCCGGGCACGCTGGAGAAATGGGGGATCGGCAACGACGTCCTCAGCAAGAAATTCCCGCGCCTCGTGCATTGCCGGATCTGCGGCTTCGGCGCCGACGGCCCGCGCGGCGGCAATCCCGGCTATGACGCCATCATCCAGGCCATGACCGGCATGATCGCCGCGACCGGCTCGCCCGAGAGCGGACCGATGCGGATCGGCGTGCCCCTGGTCGACATCGGCACCGGCCTCTACGCGGCGATCGGCATCCTGATGGCGCTGTCGGAGCGGCAGCGCTCCGGCAAGGGCCAGTTCCTGGAGACGACGCTGTACGAGACCGGCCTCGCCATCATGCATCCCCACACCGCGAATTACTTCATGCACGGCAAGCCGCCGTCGCTCACCGGCAACGAGCATCCCAACCTCGTGCCGTATGCGATCTTCCCGACCAAGACCGACAACATCTTCATCGGCGTCGGCAATGACGGCACCTTCCGCAAGCTGGCCAAGGAGATCGGCAAGCCCGAGCTCGGCACCGATCCACGTTTCGCCCGCAACAAGGACCGCATCGCCAACCGCGAGGCGCTGCGCGCCGAGCTTGCCGCCGTGTTCAGCCAGCACGAGGCCGAGCCGCTGTGCAATCGCCTGCTTGCCGCAGGCCTGCCTGCAGGGCCCGTGCAGAAGATCGACCAGGCCTTGCAGAACCCGCACACCATCGCGCGCGGCGATATTCTCGAGAAGGACTGGTACAAGGGCGTGGCATCGCCGATCCGGCTCGACCGCAGCAAGCCGAGCCTGCGCCGCCTGCCGCCGAAATTCAGCCAGCACTCGGCGGAAGTGCTGAGCGAGTTCGGCTACTCCAAGGCCGAGATCGACGCCATGGTCGAGAAGGGCACCGTCTGCGGCCCCGAGCGCAAGCGCTAGAGGCCAACACCTCCGTCCAGCGAATGATGCCGCACTGCGGCGCGGGCACGATAGTGCACCGCGAACGCAGGCGGCTGCCTGCTTCGTCTTCGCCTATTTGACGACTTCCCATTTAGCAGCGCTTGCTGCTTTCGTTTCTCCCGCTTACACAGTCATGTGAACGTCATATGGCGCTGCTAGCGCAAGCGCTTCTTTTGACGGCCCAAGGGAGGTTTACTTGATGGCTCTTCGACATTTTGGCGCGGCTACCGCAATTGCACTCACGGTCGGCATGACGGCGTCGCCCGCGCTGGCCGTGACGGAAATCCAGTGGTGGCACGCGATGACCGGCGCCAACAACGACGTCATCGTCAAGCTCGCCAACGACTTCAACGCGGCGCAGAGCGACTACAAGGTCGTCCCGACCTACAAGGGCAACTACGCCGACACCATGAACGCGGGCATCGCGGCGTTCCGTGCCGGCAACGCGCCGCACATCATGCAGGTGTTCGAGGTCGGCACCGCCACCATGATGGCTGCGACCGGCGCCGTGAAGCCGGTCTACAAGCTGATGGCCGACGCCGGCGAGAAGTTCGATCCCAAGATCTACCTGCCCGCCATCACCGGCTACTACTCGACCTCGAAGGGCGAGATGCTGTCCTTCCCGTTCAACTCGTCGTCGACCGTCATGTGGGTCAATCTCGACGAGCTGAAGAAGGCGAACGTCGAAATCCCGAAGACCTGGCCCGAAACCTTCGAAGCCGCCAAGAAGCTGCACGACAACGGTCATCCGACCTGCGGCTTCTCCGGCTCCTGGGTCACCTGGGTCAATCTCGAGCAGCTCTCCGCCTGGCACAACGTCCCGCTCGCCACCAAGGCCAACGGCCTCGACGGCTTCGACACCAAGCTCGAGTTCAACGGACCGCTCCAGGTCAAGCATCTCGAGAAGCTGGTCGAGCTCCAGAAGGACAAGACCTACGACTATGCCGGCCGCACCAACACCGGCGAAGGCCGCTTCACGTCGGGCGAATGTCCGATCTACCTGACCTCGTCGGCGTTCTTCGGCAACGTCAAGGCGCAGGCCAAGTTCAACTTCACCGCGGTGCCGATGCCGTATTATCCGGATATCAAGGGCGCGCCGCAGAACTCGATCATCGGCGGCGCTTCGCTCTGGGTCATGGGCGGCAAGCCGGCCGACGAATACAAGGGCGTCGCAAAATTCCTGACCTTCCTCTCGGACACCGATCGCCAGGTCTACATCCACAAGGCCTCGGGCTATCTGCCGATCACCAAGGCAGCCTATGAGAAGGCCAAGGCCGAGGGCTTCTACAAGGACCAGCCCTACCTCGAAACCCCACTGCTCGAGCTGACCAACAAGGAGCCGACCGAAAATTCCCGCGGCTTGCGTCTCGGCAACATGGTCCAGCTGCGCGACGTCTGGTCGGAAGAGATCGAGCAGGCGCTGGCCGGCAAGAAGACCGCCAAGCAGGCGCTGGATGCCGCCGTCGAGCGCGGCAACACCATGCTGCGCCAGTTTGAAAAGACCGCCGTGAAATAAGGCGACGGACGGTAGGCCGGCCAAGCCGGCCTGCCGCTCCTGCGGGCATCATGCAAAAGCAAGCCATCTTCCAATCGAAGCTGTTGCCTTACGCGCTGGTTGCGCCGCAGCTCGCGATCGTCCTGATTTTCTTCTACTGGCCGGCCCTGCAGGCCGTGATCCAGTCTTTCCTGCTGCAGGACGCCTTCGGTCTCTCGACCACCTTCGTCTGGTTCGACAACTACATCGAGCTGTTCAGGGATCCCGCCTATTTCGAGTCGATCGTCCGGACCTTCGTCTTCTCGTTCGCGATCGCCGTCTCGTCGCTGTCCTTTGCGCTGCTGCTCGCCGTCATGGCGGACAAGCCGCTGCGCGGCTCGGTGCTGTACCGAACCCTCCTGATCTGGCCGTATGCGGTGGCGCCGCCGGTCGTCGGCGTGCTCTGGATCTTCATGTTGCATCCCTCGCTGGGCATCATCGCGCGCTATCTGCGCGCGATGGGGGTCGACTGGAATCCGCTGCTCGACGGCGACCAGGCTGCAGCGCTGATCATCCTCGCCGCCGCATGGAAGCAGATCTCGTATAATTTCCTGTTTTTCCTTGCCGGCCTGCAGGCGATCCCGAAAAGCGTGCTCGAAGCCGCCGCGATCGACGGTGCGCGTCCGATGCGCCGGTTCTGGACCGTGACCTTCCCTCTGCTGTCGCCGACCATCTTCTTCCTGCTGGTCGTCAACATCGTCTACGCCTTCTTCGACACGTTCGGCATCATCGACACCATGACCCGCGGCGGTCCCGGCACCTCGACGGTGACGCTGGTCTACAAGGTCTATTCCGACGGCCTGCTCGGCGGCAATCTCGGCAGCTCCGCGGCGCAATCGGTGATCCTGATGATCATGGTCATCGTGCTGACGGGAATCCAGTTCCGCTTCGTCGAACGCAAGGTGACTTACTGATGGTCGAGGAAGAGGGCTTTCGACGTTACATCGCCCACATCATTCTCTGGATCGGAATCGCGATCGTCGCCTTCCCGGTCTACATCGCGTTCATCGCCTCGACCCAGGACAACGCGCTGATCGCGAACGGGCAGATGTCGCTGCTGCCGGGCGGACATTTCTTCGAGACCTACTACCAGACCATCTTCGTCGGCACGAGCGGCTCCACCCGCGAGCCGGTCGGCAACATGATGCTGAACTCGCTGGTGATGGCCCTGCTGATCGCGGTCGGCAAGATCGCGATCTCGATCATCTCGGCCTACGCGATCGTGTATTTCCGCTTCCCGTTCCGGATGCCGATCTTCTGGATCATCTTCATCACCCTGATGCTGCCGGTCGAAGTCCGCATCTATCCGACCTACAAGATCGTCGCCGACCTGCACATGCTCGACAGCTACGCCGGCCTTGCACTGCCGCTGATCGCCTCGGCCACCGCGACGCTGCTGTTCCGGCAGTTCTTCATGACGGTGCCGGACGAATTGCTGGAGGCCTCGCGCATCGACGGTGCAGGTCCCCTGCGCTTCTTCTGGGATACGCTGCTGCCGCTGTCGCGCACCAACATGGCGGCGCTGTTCGTGATCCTGTTCATCCTCGGCTGGAATCAATATCTCTGGCCGCTGCTGATCACGACCCGCGACGACATGCAGACCATCCAGGTCGGCATCCGCAAGATGATCACCACCACCGACGCGCTGACCGAATGGCCGATCGTGATGGCGACCGCCGTGCTGGCCATGCTGCCGCCGGTGTTCGTCGTCGTCGTGATGCAGAAACTGTTCGTGCGCGGACTGGTCGAGACGGAAAAGTAACAAGCGAGTTTTCATGGCTAACGTCACCCTGCGCAACGTCCGCAAGACCTATCCCGGCGGCTTCGAAGCCATCAAGGGCGTCAACGTCGATGTCGGCGACGGACAGTTCTGCGTGCTGGTCGGGCCCTCCGGCTGCGGCAAGTCCACGCTGCTGCGCATGGTCGCCGGTCTCGAAACCGTCACCGGCGGCGAGATCGACATCGGCGGTCGTATCGTCAACCAGATCGAGCCCGCCGATCGCGACATCGCGATGGTGTTCCAGAACTACGCGCTCTATCCGCATATGAGCGTCTTCAACAACATGGCCTACGGCCTGCGCAACCGCGGCATGAAGGAGGCCGAGATCAAGTCGCGCGTCGACGAAGCCGCGCGCGTGCTCGAGCTCACCTCGATGCTGGATCGCAAGCCGCGCCAGCTCTCCGGCGGCCAGCGCCAGCGCGTCGCCATGGGCCGCGCCATCGTGCGCCAGCCGAAGGTGTTCCTGTTCGACGAGCCGCTGTCGAACCTCGATGCGAAACTGCGCATCGCGATGCGCGTCGAGATCCGCAAATTGCAGCGCCGGCTCAACACCACGTCGATCTACGTCACCCACGACCAGTTGGAGGCGATGACGCTCGCCGACATTCTCGTGGTCATGACCGGCGGCCAGGTCGAGCAGGTCGGCAATCCGCTGGCGATCTACGAAAAGCCGGCAACGACTTTCGTCGCCTCCTTCATCGGCGCTCCCCCGATGAATCTGATGGCGACGCGGCCCGAGGAGATCAGATCGCAGCTTGCGGGCAGCGCGGCGGCTGACGCCGGCATCCTCGGCATCCGTCCGGAAGATCTCGTCATCACCGACCAGACCCCGGACGGCGGCGTCGCGTTGCCGCTGACGGTGGAGGCGATCGAGCGCGTCGGCGCCGAAACCTTCATCTACGGCTCGCGCGAGCCGGAAGAGCAGCGTGTCGCCGCCACGCCCGGCGAGCTGCCGCCCGGCGAGATCATCGTCCGCGTTCCCGGCACCGAGGCTCCCGCGATCGGCGCGAAAATCCGCGTCGCGGCGCTGCGCAACAAGCTGCATCTGTTCAGCGGCGACGGCCGCACGCGATTAGAGGCCTGAGGGTTCCGAAGCCCATCACCCAAAAAATGCGAAAACAACCCCATGCACAGTAGAAGGGGCGTTGTTTTCGTTGAAGAAAAGTCCGCGCCAGAGGCGTCATGCCCGGGCTTGTCCCACCTGCGCGGCCGTAGCCGCTTCGGCGCGGCGACGGCCCCGGGCATTCACGTTTTCGGTGCAACGAGCAAGGTCATGGATGGCCGATAAGCCCAGCCATGACGATTCCCGAGCACCCGACTGTGCGATGCGCCGATCCACAGCAGCGCGGCTACCTGCTTGAACCGACACGGGAACGTGCCCATATTGCTGATCAAGGGGTGCCACTACGGGCCCTGATGCACCAAAGTCGCTTTGCGAGGACTTTGTAAACTATGTCTCGTGTTCCAACGTTATCCAGTCCGTTCCTTCTGGGCTTCGATGAGATTGAGCGCGTGCTCGATCGCGTCGTCAAAGGCGCCGACGGCTACCCTCCCTACAATATCGAGAGGTGCGGCAGCGCGGACGGCCAGCCCGAGCGGTTGCGTATCACGCTGGCGGTCGCCGGATTCACGCGCGACCAACTCGATGTAACCATTGAGGAAAACCAGCTCGTGATCCGCGGGCGTCAGCAGGACGACAAGACCCGGCAATACATCCATCGCGGCATCGCCGCGCGCCACTTCCAGCGCACGTTCGTGCTGGCGGAGGGGATGCTGGTGCTGGGTGCGGATCTGAAGAACGGGTTGTTGTCGATCGATCTGGCCCGGCCTGAGCCGGAGAGGATCGTTAAGACAATCGCTATCAATGAGCACGAATAATGGAACGAGTAGCGGACTCGACCGCTTAGTGTTCCAGAGGAGTCGAGACCATGAGTGAAGGTCACGTTGCGTTCGAATACGAAGCCAAGAATGTCTCTCCGGAGACGCTGGCAACCCTCGGCGAAGGCCATATCGCCTATGTGAAGCAGATCCGCTCGGAAGACGTGCCGGGCCTGTTTCCCGAAGCGCCGAAAATCGCGCCGGGCCTCAAGCTCTTCGCGCTCCACGCCGCCGACGGCACGCCGATCATGCTGACCGACAGCCGCGAAGCCGCGGTCGCCAACGCCTGGAGCAACGAGCTGCAAGCCGTGAGCGTGCACTGAGCACGCAAGCTTCGAACGAATAGGTTTCAAACGGGCATGCCTTCGAACGAAGGCGTGCCCGTTTTCATTTGAGGCGGTGCTTTCGCCATCGCCATCGCCAGCCAAAGTGAATTCGGCGATGTCCTTGCCCCCGCGTGCGAAAGCGGCCCTGGCCCTTCCATCATCAATCCGTGATTTGACAGTTCGTTCGTATTTGTCAAATTTGACAAATGCAAGCCAAGCCCCCTCCGCAGGACCGGATCCTCGACGCGGCGATGCGCGTGTTCCGACGCCACGGCTTCCGCCGCTCCTCGATCGAGCAGGCGGCAGAGGAAGCCGGACTGACCCGGCAGGCGCTCTATCATCACTTCGCCTCCAAGGAGGTGCTGTTTCGCGCCGTGCTCGAGCGGCTCTACGAGCAGGGGCTCGCTGCCGAAATCGCGGCAGCGAAGACTGCGGAAGAAGCGGGCCTCGATCTCGCCGACATCCTGGCCGCCGAGATCGGCGCGCGAATGCAGTCGCTGCTCGCTTCGCTCAAGGACTCGCCCCATACCGAGGAGCTGTTCTCCGAGCACCTCGCGCAGGCGCGCGACCTTTACCAGAGCTATTCCAATCGTTTCGCCGACGAGATCGCAACCACGATCGCGCGGGTATGCCGCAAGCGAAAACTCACCCTCGATAGCGGCATCACGGTGCGCGAGCTCGCCCGCTGCGTCGAGATGGCGATCCACGGCACCAAATCCGCTTTCCCGTCCATGCAGCCGCTCGACGCGTTCCTGAAGCAGCTCCATACCATGCTGCGCATGCTGATCGCCGGCGCGATGGCGCCTCCTGCGAAGAAGTCCCCACGCAAAACGGGAGTTCGAAAATGACCACCACGACCATCAATGGACGGAATCTGGTGCTGCCCGACGATCCGGATGCGCTCCTGATCGACGTGATCCGCGATGGCGGCCTCACCGGCACCAAACTCGTCTGCGGGTCCGGCGTCTGCGGCGCCTGCACCGTGCTGCTCGATGGCACGCCCGTGGTGAGCTGCCTGTTGCCGGCGCAGGCGGCCGCCGGCAAATCGCTGACGACCATCGAGGGCATAGGTAGCACCGGATTGCATCCGGTGCAGAAGGCGTTCATGGCGCACGACGCCCTGCAATGCGGCTTCTGTACGCCGGGCTTCGTCGTCGAAGCCACCGCCTTCCATGACAGCTGGCGCGCGACCAAGGGCGCGGCGACACCCTCGCGCGAAGAGATCGCCGCCGCGCTATCGGGACATCTCTGCCGCTGCGGCGCCTATGAAGGCATTTTTCGCGCGGTGGCGGAGGCTTGTTCAGGCCACTTCGACGGCGGCGATCCCGTCGCGCCGCGGCTGGAAGCCCGCGAGAAGGTGACGGGACAGGCCCGCTACACCGTCGACATCCACCATGACGGCCAGCTCGAGGGCGTCATCCTGCGCGCGCACGTCGCGCATGCGAGGATCACCGGACTCGACCTGGCGCCAGCGCGCGCCATTGCTGGTGTTGCCGCGGTCGTTCCGCTGCTCGACGATGACAACATGGTCCGCTTCGTCGGCGCGCCGATTGCAGCCGTCGCGGCCAGGGATCGCCGCACCGCGCTGAAGGCAATTGCCGCAATCAGCTTCACGCCCGAGCCTTTGCCCGCGGTGATCGGGCTCGATGCAGCGCGACGCGACGATGCGCCCGTCGTATTCGAAAAGAAGGACCGCAAGCGTGCCGGCAACGTGTCCGAGGGTGCCGGCGGCGCTCCGGTATCGTGGAAGGGCAATGTGCGTGGGCCTTCGGCCCCATTCTCGCAAAAAGCCAAGCAGGCCACGCGCTGGCTTGACGAGGCGCGCCAGCAACGCAATCCGCTGCTGGTCGAGGAGACCTTCCGCGTCTCGACGCAACAGCACGCGAGCCTCGAACCGCATACCGCCGTGGCCAGGTTCGATGGCGATCAGCTCACCGTACACATCTCGACCCAGGCCATTCACGAGAGCATGGAGAAGATCGCCAAGCGTTATGGCCTTCCGCACGACAAGGTGCGTGTGATCGCCGATCACGTCGGCGGCGGGTTCGGCTCCAAGGGCAGCCTTGGACTGGAGACGATCGCCGCGATCGAGCTTGCGCGCGCCGCGAAGGCGCCCGTGCGCGTCGCCTTCGATCGGGAAGAGGAGCTTTCCGTCACCGGCTATCGCCCGGCGGCCGAGCTGAAGCTGTCCTTGCTGCCTTCGACGGACGGCCGCCTCAAGGCGCTGTCGCTCGCTGCGCATGCCGACACCGGCGCCGCGGTGAACTCGCTGATCGCGGGCCTGGCGCGGCTGATCTATCCGGCCGAAGCAAAAGAACTCGTCGACTACGACGTGCTCAGCAATTTGCCGCCCGGCGCTCCGTTTCGCGGCCCCGGCGGTCCGCCGATGTCGTTTGCGCTGGAGCAGGCGGTCGACGAAGCGGCGCTGCGCATGAAGGTCGATCCGATCCACCTGCGCAAGCTCTGGGACCCCGATCCCAACCGCCAGCGACTGTACGACTGGGCTGCCGGCCTCGACGTCTGGAAGAACCGCAAGCCGGCCGGCTCGCAAGAAGGCCGCTACCGGCGCGGCGTCGGCGTCGCCACCGGCTACTGGCTCTATCTCTGGCAGACCGGCTCCTCGGTCGAACTCGCGGTCGAGGGCGGCCGTATCGTCGCAAGTTGCGCGGTCCAGGATATCGGCACAGGCACGCGCAGCGTGATCGCGAACACCGTCGCGAAGGCGTTCGATCTCGAGCCGCAGGATGTGGACGTTCGCATCGGCCGCTCTAACCTGCCGCCCGGACCGGGCTCCGGCGGCAGCCGTGTCACCGCTTCGGTGGTGCCGCCGACCTTGCTTGCCATCGACAAGCTGAAAGCGGAAATCAAGCGCACCGCATCGCGCACACCTGCTCCGGGCTCGAACGCGCCGTGGCGTGAGATGATCGCGGCGTCTCCCGACATCGCCGTGTCGGCGAGGCGCCAGGAGGACGGCAAGCCGCCGCCCGGCATCAGGCCCGCGCTGCACGAGGCGGGCATCATGGGCCGGGTTTTCGGTTGGGTGCTGCGTCTGATGAACCACATGGTGGTCGGCGCCGGCGTGCCGAGCTCGGTGCAGGTGATGGAAGTCGAGGTCGATACCTGGCTCGGCCATGTCCGCGTGCTCAACGCCTATACCGGCCTCGCGATCGGCAAGCTCGCCGCGCCGGCGTTGGCGCGAAGCCAGGCCGCGGGCGCGGTGATCCAGGGCATCGGTTACGCACTCTATGAGTCGCGGGAGACCGATCCTGTGAGCGGCCACATCCTGACCGGCAGCATGGAGGATTACCGCATTCCGGGGATTGGGGACATGCCGAAGCTGGGCGTGCATTTTGATGAGGCCGGTTTCGAGCATGTGCCGGGCGGCAGCGTCGGCATCGGCGAAGTCGCCACCGTGCCGACCTCGCCCGCGATTGCCAACGCCATCCGCGATGCGATCGGCGTGAGACTGACCGAAATTCCGGTCCGGCCCGATCGTCTGCTGGCCGCGCTGAAAGGGAGGGATGCAGCATGAGCGTCGCCGTCACGACCGCCGAGCCCACGCCTGAATTCCGCGCCGGAGGCACCGACCTCAGCGAACGCCGCCGCAGCGGCGTGTCGCAAGGAATGCTGATCGATATCGCGGCCACTGGCGACAAGACGATCACCTGGGACGCCGACGGCGCAGCCCGGATCGGCGCGCTGACCACTATCGCCACGATCGCGAGCGACGCTCGCATCGCCGCTGCCTATCCCGGTATTGCGGCGAGCGCGCAGGGCCTCGCGACGCCACAGGTGCGCCAGGTTGCAACGCTCGGCGGCAATCTCGCGCAACGTTCGCGTTGCTGGTATTTCCGCCGGGCCGACATCGATTGCCTGAAGAAAAGCGGCAGCACCTGCCCTGCCCGGTCAGGCAATCATCTCTATGGCGTTGCCTTCGATCTCGGCGACTGCGTCGCGCCGCATCCCTCGACCATGGCAGCGGCTCTGCTCGCCTACGATGCGACCATTACCACTGACCGGCGCAGCGGATTGACGATTGCCGACCTGCTCGGCGACGGCTCGGTCGCGCACGCCGATCATACGCTGGCAGCAGGCGAGATGATCAAGAGCATCGCACTTCCCGCTCCGCTCGAGGGCGAGCGCGCTTCCTACAAGCGCGCGATCAGCCGGACCCATGCGGAATGGCCGCTGGTGGAGCTCTGCGCCCGTGTGGTGATCGCCGGCGGCAAGTTCCAGCTCGTGCATCTCGCTGCAGGCGGCGTCGCGCCCGTGCCGCTTCGCCTTACCGCCGCGGAAGCCACGCTCGGTGGGAAGATTGCCAATGCGGCATCGATCGCAGAGGCAGCGAAAGCGGCGATCTCGGGCGCCCAACCATTGCCGATGACGGCCTACAAGCTCGATCTCCTGCAAGGGCTGATGCGCGACGTGCTGGAGCGGCTTTCGGATTAGCCGGCGCGCCAGCGCATCGTCGAAGAGACGCTGCACGGCGTCCGCAGCACGAGGGCGAGTTCAGACGCTCGCAGTCAGTGTCGAAGGATTATGCCGCGGTCGCCGGCGGCAGGGCGAGCACCGAATAGATCGCCTGGGCATCGCGCGAGGCGCGGAGCTTCTTGGCGATGTCCTGGTCGCGCAGCAGGCGGGCGATGCGGGCGAGCGCCTTGAGGTGATCGGCGCCGGCGCCTTCGGGTGCCAACAGCAGGAAAACCAGATCGACCGGCTGGCCGTCCATCGCCTCGAAATCGATCGGGCGGTCGAGCCGCGCGAACAGGCCGAAGATCTTCTCGAGCTTGGGCAGCTTGCCGTGGGGAATGGCGACGCCGTAGCCGACCGCGGTGGTGCCGAGCTTCTCCCGCTGCAGCAGCACCTCGAATACCGAGCGCTCGTTCTGCCCGGTCAGTTCGGCAGCCTTGGCCGCGAGCTCCTGCAGGGCCTGCTTCTTGTTGTTGACCTTCAATGCCGGGAGAATCGCCTCGGGTGCGACCAGATCGGTAATCGGCATGGAGGGTTTCCGAGGTGAATTAAACCGTCAGGTTCCGAATTGGCCGGCTTGGAGAGACACCACGCCGGGCCGGCGCGAGAAGGTGAAGCAGGTGGGGGACTTAGCCCCGGTCCTGATGTGGGGCGCTTCTACTCCAACGCAATCCCGGTGCCAACTCCCGCGTGCGGCTTTGCCACGGTCATTGTTAAGGCCTGGGGATCCTACGGGGCTCTGGTGTCGCCTAATTACCCGGCTTGCCGTCCGGTTTCGCACCAGGCGGGTCGATCCAACCGACATTGCCGTCAGCCCGCCGGTAAATGATGTTCACCCGGCCGCTGGAGCCGTGTTGAAAAACCAGACACGGCGCCCCGCTCAGGTCGAGTTCCATCACGGCCTCGCTGACCGACAGTGGCTTCAGCGCGGTGGTCGATTCGGCGATGATGACCGGGCTGTAGCCGGTGACCTCCTCCTCCTCGTCTTCACCATCACCCGGCGCCTCCAGCACGTAGGCCGTGGCGTCCAGGGCCGCGAGCGCAGCGGAGGCGACATGGGCCTTGCGGGCCGACCGGTCCTTGAGGCGGCTCTTGTAGCGCTTGAGGCGCTTCTCAATCATCACGAGAGCCATGTCGGCGCTGGCATAGGCATCCGGCGCGTTCGAATCGGCTTCCAGCGTGATGCCGGAATCCAGATGCAGCGCGCAGTCGGTGCGAAAACCGAAGCCGTCCTTGCTGAGCGTGATGTGGCCGGAATAATTGCCGTCGAAATATTTGCGCAGGACCTCTTCAGTCCGGTCGGTCACGCGGCCGCGAAGGGCCTCGCCGACATTGACGCTCTTGCCCGAAATCCGAAGAGTCATGTGATGCCTCGCTTGGTTTGCTTGCCAAGATTGGATCGGTCGCGAATGAAAGGAGAGTAGCGCGATTTCGCGCCAGCGCAATCAGGCCGGTTCGGTGTTGCGGGAGCGATCGGACAATGCGGTCGAGAGAACGTTACCAAGAGCGCTCTGTTTGTCGCGGCGACGTTGCACCGAGGAAGGAATGCGCATGGCTTCGCGGTACTTCGCGACCGTGCGGCGGGCAATATCAATTCCCGAGGCGCGCAAGCGTTCCACGATGGTATCGTCCGACAGGATTGCCGCGGGCTCCTCCGAATCGATCAGCTGCTTGATGTGGTGACGCACGGCTTCCGCGGAATGCGCCTCGCCGCCATCGGCCGACGCGATCGACGCCGTGAAGAAATATTTCAGCTCGAAGGTGCCGCGATTGGTCGCCATATATTTGTTGGCGGTGACGCGCGACACCGTGGATTCGTGCATCTGGATGGCGTCGGCAACGGCCTTCAGATTGAGAGGGCGCAGATGCGCCACGCCGTGGGTGAAGAAGCCGTCCTGCTGGCGCACGATCTCGGTTGCCACTTTCAGGATGGTGCGGGCGCGCTGATCGAGCGCGCGCACCAGCCAAGTCGCGTTCTGCAACGCATCGGTGAAGTAGGACTTGTCGCCGTCCTTGCCGATCTTCTTCGACAGCTGAGAATAGTAGGTCTGGTTGACCAGCACGCGCGGCAAGGTGTCGCTGTTGAGCTCGACGTGCCAGCCGCCGTCGGGACCCGGGCGGACGTAGACATCAGGCACCATGGTCTGCAGACGCGCCGAGCCGAACTTCATGCCGGGCTTGGGATTGAGGCGCCGGATCTCGCCGATCATGTCGGCGATGTCCTCGTCGTCGACACCGCAGACCTTGCGCAAGCCTGCGATGTCGCGCTTGGCCAGGAGATCGAGATGCTCGACCAGGGCTTGCATCGCGGGATCGTAGCGGTCGAGTTCGCGGAGCTGGATCGCCAGGCATTCGCTCAGATTGCGCGCGCAGACGCCGGGCGGGTCGAATTTTTGCAGCACGGCAAGGACGCCCTCGACGTCGGCTTGCGTCGCGCCGAGACGCTCGGCGGCCTGACCGAGATCGCCCGGCAGATAGCCGGCCTCATCGACGAGGTCGATCAGGTACTGGCCGATCATGCGCTGGGCGGGGCCGGTGAAGGCCACCGAGAGCTGCTCGGCGAGATGGTCGCCGAGCGTTGTCTCGGCTGCGACAAAGGCTTCGAGATTGTAGTCTTCGTCACCCGAGGCGCCGCCGCCCCACTCCGTGTAGGTGGTCGGCGCGGCATCCTGGGCGTTGCGCGCCGCAGCCTCGGCCGGCTCCTCGGAGAAGACGTTGTCCAGGCCCGTATCAAGGGTCTGCTCGATCTCGGCGCGGGTGCCGAGATCCTTGCTCATCCATTCTTCCTGGCCCGGCTCGAACGCCTCGCCCGGACCGCCGCCCGGCTCGTCGCTGTGGCTGCCACCGAAATCGTCGTTATCGCCGTACTGGCCGGCCTCGGCCGGAGCCTCCCCCACGGGGGCCTCGTCGTTGGCCCGCTCCAGCAAGGGGTTCCGCTCAAGTTCCTCTTCCACGAACGTGGTGAGATCGAGATTGGACAATTGCAGCAGCTTGATCGCCTGCATCAGCTGCGGCGTCATGACCAGCGACTGCGATTGACGGAACTCTAATCTCTGCGTGAGCGCCATGAAGCAAGAACCGTTCCCAAAAATTGGTCCGATTTTTGCTTATCCTAGTCCGAGACCGATGTACACGCCTTGACGAAACCCAAAAACGGGCTAGAGGCGGAATTCCTCGCCAAGGTAAAGGCGGCGCACGTCCGGATCGGCGACGATCTCATCCGGGCTCCCTTCGGTCAAGATTTCACCGGCATAGACGATGTAGGCGCGATCGGTGAGACCGAGCGTCTCGCGGACATTGTGGTCGGTGATGAGAACGCCGATGCCGCGATTGGTGAGATGGCGCACCAGATCCTGGATGTCGCCGACCGCGATCGGGTCGATGCCCGCGAAGGGCTCGTCGAGCAGCATGTAGTTCGGACGCGTTGCCAGTGCACGTGCGATCTCGACGCGGCGCCGCTCGCCGCCTGACAGCGCGATCGACGGCGATTTGCGCAGCCGCGTGATGTTGAATTCGTCGAGCAGCGAATCGAGCTGCTGCTCGCGCTTCTTGCGCGAGGGTTCCACCACCTCGAGCACGGCGCGGATGTTCTGCTCGACGGTGAGGCCGCGGAAGATCGAGGCTTCCTGCGGCAGATAGCCGATACCGAGCCGCGCGCGCTGATACATCGGCAGCTTTGTGACGTCGTGGCCGTCGAGCTCGATGGCACCGCGATCGGCCTTGATCAGGCCGGTGATCATGTAGAACACGGTGGTTTTGCCGGCGCCGTTCGGACCGAGCAGGCCGACCGCTTCGCCGCGGCGCACATAGATGCTGACGCCGCGCACCACCTGGCGGCTGCCGAAGGACTTTTCCACGCTATGCACAGCCAGGAAACCCGGCCGCTTCAGGAGCTGCGGCCCGCCGGCGCCGTTCGATTTGGCGGAGCCCCTCAGCGGGTGGACCGCCTGCGGGCGTGGCTCGGCTTGATATTCACCTTGATAGTCACCCTGGAACTGATCGGGCGCTGGGATCGCCTGGTCCCGGGCCTTCGGCGGCGTATCCCTGACGGGGCTGGGCACGAGACCGCCGACGCCGTCACCGAGCGCGGTGATGTCCTGGCGCGCAAATCCTGGCCGGCCGCGCTTGGCGGGGCGCCGACGGAACATGCTGAAGAGATCGACCATCCCCGCCTTCTAAGCCTTTCGCGACGATCCCGCGCGAATTCGCGCGATCTGCGGCACCGGCCATTCGACTCGCCGATGCAGCATGAGTGAAGGGATGTCTCATGCCCAGTGAAACACGCCCGAAAAGCGGCGGACCCCGCTTCGAAAGCCCTGCGCGCTAGATACAGTCTCGCCGGCCAAGCTTCAACCTCGGTTCAGGAGCATCCGAACCAAGCTGTTGAATTCATTTCGGTTTAGTTGCGCCCGGCAGTTGCAGGGCTGGGCCTGCGCCGGCGCCGCCCTGCGGTCCGCATTTGCTGTTCTGGTCGAACAGGCCGCGTACCTTGCCGCTGTCCGACTCCACCCGTGAGACGCCCGTGGTCATGTCGACCACCAATCGGTCTCCTTGCAGCACGTTCTTGCACTGGGTCAGGACGACCTGACCGGAACCGCCGAGCATGGTGATGAGATTGGTCCTGGTGTCGAACACAGCGGTATCGCCGGTCACAACCTGGTCCTTCTGGGTGACCACGACGTTGCCGCGCGCCTCCAGACGCTTGATCGAGGAGCTGCCGCCGGGACCCGGCTGCGCCGACTGTATCGGCGCGCCCTTGGTCGCCTCCTTTGTCCCCTTGGCCGCAGGCTGGGGCGTGGCGGGCTTGTCGCCGCCCGACTCGTAGAACACCACCAACGTCTTCGAGGTCATGGTGGTGTCGCCCTGGATGACCTTCACATTGCCGGCGAAGGTCGCCTCCTTCTTCTTGTCGCGCATCTCGAGCGAAGCGGCTTCGATCTGGATCGGCTGATCGCGGTTCTGCGAGAAGCCCTGCATCGCGTTGGGAACGCCTTGCATCGTGCTCTGCGCAAAGACGGCGCCGGTTGCCGCAAGCGCGACAGTGGCGGCGAGCGCCGCCGCACCGACGATGACATTGCGCGTGTGGTTGCGCGGAAAAGACCTGATCATGAAAATCACTTTGAATTGGCAGATTTGTTCTTTGACCTGGCCGGTGGCGCCGTCGGCGCAGGCTCGACCGGCGCAGGCGGCGTCGCGGCTGGGTCATCCAGCTTGTCCAGATGCATCACCACATTGCCCTCGAAGCGGATGACGTCACCGCCTTCCGTAATGCGCAGCTTGTCTGCGGACAGCGTGCCGTTGGTCAGCTTGACGTCGACGCGCTCGTCCGAGGAGACCGTGCCCTTGCCCATGTCGACGAAGGCCGAGTTCAGCCGCGCCTCGTAGCCGGTCGAGGTGCGCAGGAAGATGTCCTTGTGCAAATTGAGCTGTTGCTGCTTGTTGTCGAAGCGCCCGGTGCGGGCATCGAGGAACAGGGTCGATTGGTCCTCCATCAGCACTTTGGCGCGCAGGTCCTTGAGATCGACATGATCGGGATCGGTGACGTCCTGCGTCGCGGTCTTGGCCCAGAGCTCGTAGGGCCGCTGGTCCGGGGTGAACCCGGAAAGGTGCGGCGATTCCATCGTGATCTTGGTGCCCGACACCACCATGTTCTCGACGGTGAGCGGCAGCTCCGGAATCCTGAACTTGTTGAAGAACGCGATGTAGATGATCACGGCCATGGCCACGATCACCGTCGCCGGGACCGAGACCCGCAGCATCCGCACCAGGCGGCTGTGGCGCGCCGCGCTGGCAAACTTCGCCGCAAGCGCGGCGTCGTAGGTGGGATTGTGGGCCGAATTCACCTGAGCTCCAGGGTGCCTTGCTAAGCCTGTTCGGGTCGACGCTACATTGTACCCGGTGCCGGCAAGATATGCAGCTGGCGACAGGCCGTTACGAAAGTGTCCGAAACGGGGCGGCAACTCCCTCCAGAAGGGCTCAGGAGTGCGCGAAAATGTCCTCCTCCTCCCAGCCCTGGAGGTCGAGCAGGGCGCGGGTCGGCAGGAAATCGAAGCAGGCTTTGGCCAGCGCGGTGCGCCCCTCCCGCACCAGCATGGCATCGAGCCGCTCGCGCAGCGCATGCAGGTGCAGGACGTCGGACGCGGCATAAGCGAGCTGCGGCTCGGTCAGGCTGTCGGAACCCCAATCGCTGGACTGCTGCTGCTTGGAGAGATCGACATTGAGCACCTCGCGCACGAGGTCCTTCAGGCCGTGGCGGTCTGTGTAGGTGCGGACCAGGCGCGAGGCGATCTTGGTGCAATAAATCGGACCGGTCATGACGCCGAAGGTCTGGTACAGCACCGCGACGTCGAACCGCGCGAAGTGGAAGATCTTGGTGATGGCGGGATTGGCCAGAAGGGCCTTCAGGTTCGGCGCATCGGTGTGGCCCTGGGGGATCTGCACCACGTCGGCGCTGCCGTCGCCGGGCGAGAGCTGCACCACGCAGAGCCGGTCACGATGCGGGTTCAACCCCATGGTCTCGGTGTCGATCGCCACCGCTCCGGTGTAGCGGGACAGGTCGGGCAGGTCGCCGCGATGCAGGCGTACGGTCATGGCGTTTCAAAACCTCGGGTCGAATCGGTTACGTCGTCACAATGGCGAATTCGGATTGCCCGCGATGTAGCCATTGCCGGCGGGCCGCGCAAGCGCGGGCTTGGCTCAGATCGCCGCCAGCATGATGCAGATCATCGCCGCAACCGCAATGCGGCTGGGGCCGTCGCGGAAGGCGTACAGAATCGGATCATCGGGCATCTCGCGACGATGCGCCATCATCAGGGCGCGGCCGAACCAGTACAGCAGCAGCGGAGTGAGCAGCCACAGCATCCAGGGACGGCTGTAGAGCGGCGTCACCGCGGACGAGGAGACGTAGAGCGAGAACACGGTCACCGCGTTCATCGCGCTCGCCGCCGCCATCGCGGCGATGATTTGCAGGTCGGTGACGCGATAGTCGCGGTTGGAGGGATCGGCAAGGCCGGCGCTCTCGCGCATGCTGAGCTCGCTGAAGCGCTTGATCAGCGCCAGCGAGGTGAACACGAACAGCGAAAAGATCAGCAGCCATTCCGACAGCACCACGCCGACGCCGACCGCGCCGGCGACGATGCGAAGCGTGTAGAGACCGGCGAGCGTGACGATGTCGACCAGCATCTTGCGCTTGAGCACGAGCGAATAGGCGATGGTGGTGGCGAGATAGCCGCCGAGCACGCCGAGGAACAAGGGCGAAATGCAGAGGGAGGCTGCGATCGCGAACAGCCACAATACGGGGATCGCCGATAGCGCGGACGAGATCGGCAAATCGCCGGCCGCCAGCGCGCGATGCCGCTTGGTCGGATGCTGCCGATCGGCGGCGAGATCCAGCAGGTCGTTCATCAGATAGGCGCCGGACGCACAGGCCGAGAACGCCAGGAACGCCAGCAGCGCCGAACCGAAACTGGCGAAATTCAACTGATGCGCGGTGATGACAGGCACGAACACCAGCGTGTTCTTGGCGTATTGATAGACGCGCAGCGCGTTGGCCCAGGTCCTGAGGCTCGCGCGGCCGCGGCTGCGCGCGGCAATGCGTTCGATGACGCCGCGATCGAACGGCAGGTTTTCGCCCGCAGCCAGATCGGCCGACGCGACCACGCCGTCGAAGCCGAGATGCGCGGCGATGCCGGCAGCATGATCGGCAAAACGGTCGGCGACGAGGTAGACCTTCTCGCCGCGCGCCCGCGCCGCCAGCACCTGGTTCAGCACGCCGGGATCATAGGGGAGATGGGCGTAGTCGATCTCGGCACGCGCCAGGATGGCGGTGAGCGCCGCCATTCCCGGGCGTCCGCCGGCGCCGAAGCGGGCCAGCATGCGGCCAGGGCTGGAGAGCAACGCCTCCATCAGCAGCTCCGACCGCAGCAGTCCGCCTTCGAGATCGATCACCAGCGTCCGCGCGGCCGCTGCCGTGGACAACGGCACGGGTGCGCCAGGATCGTACTGCCGGGCAGGCTGCTCCATCCGAAAACGCTCTGACTTGCCGCAAACTGACCGGCATCCGGCCGGGGAGCAGGGAAATGGACGGTCAGGACACTAGGGCAGCATTCGCTAAGGGCGGCTTAATCGGGGCTGGACGGGAGCACCGGGAACGGGGAAGGGAGCCCCGCCAGGCTGACGACAAAACAAATATGTTTCAACGAGTTATCAACCAAAAGCCGCTCACGGCGCCTTCCTCTGTGCAGGCACGGCCGGCTTCGCGGGTGTCGCCTGGGCTTGCGGCTGTGACGATGCGGCTTCCGGCGTGGCGATGCCGATCGCGAACAGGCGCCATTGCCCGGCCACGGTCTGAAATGTGAGATCGAACTGGATCTGCCGCGGCCGGGTCGGAATGTAACCCGCAAGACGCAGCATTCCCTGCTGGTCGAGCGCGGGTGCGTCGCTGAATTGCGGCGCCAGCAATGCCGCGCCGTAGAGATCGAAATTGCGACGCCGCAGATCGAGAAAATTCAGCCCGAGATCGGCGGCGGTGTTGCGCGCCTGGAAGTCGGGCGCGGCGAGGTCGCGCAGCACCGTGTAATTGCCGGTGCGATTGGCATCGTTGAGCGTGAGCAGCGTCGAGCGGATCAGATAGAGCGCCTGCTCCAGCGTGACGGGCAGCGACGGCTGCGCGGCAGCCGGGGCCGGCACGGGCGTCTTCTGCTGTGCCATCGCCCCGTCACTCCCGCAGCACAGCAGCAGCGTCAGTGCCATCACGGCCCGTGCGATCAATCGCATCGAATTGCCGAGGCCCGCCATCACCAGCCGACGCGCATTCCGACCCGGCCGCCCAATCCGCCGCCATTGGTGCCGTAGGTCAGGCCGCCGCTGGCCTGGACATGCGCGCTGACGCGCAGCGCCGCACTCATCGAGAGCGCATTGGTGTTCTGGAAGGTGCCCCAGTTCATGCTCATCGCGATCCTCTCGGACGGCATGAGCCAAGGCGAGCCGGACATCGCAAAAGCCATCGCGACCCCGTTGATCGCCTTGCCGGTCCGGCCGTCGAGGTCGTTGAGGCGGGCATCGATGCCCGCGAGTTGGCTGTTGATGTTGGCGATCTCCGCGGAGCCCGCAAGCCCGAGCGCACCGAGCGACGTGGCCGCGAGATTGCCGGCGCCATCCGTCGTGACGAGTTGTACCGGCCCGGACTGCGCGGCCGTGCTTGCGGCCGAGGTGACGCCTGTCATCGTGTAGGTATTGCTCGCGGTGCCATAGACCTGCTGGTTCGCGCGCGTCGCAGTGGCGCCATTACCGATCGCGGTGGCGTTGGCGAAGGTTGCGGAGGCACCATTGCCGAAGGCCGAGGAATTCGCGCCGGTGGCGTTGGAGCCGTTGCCTACCGCGGTGTTCGCAACACCGTTCCCGCTCGCGTTGGCGCCGTTGCCGACCGCAATGTTGAAGCTGCCGGTCCCGCTGGCATTGGATTGCGCACCGTTGGCGATATTCCTAGAATTGGCGCCGTTGGCATTCGCCAGATAGCCGGTCGCCGCGTTGGAGCTGTTGGCGCCAAATGCGATGGCGGCGTTGCCGGTGGCGACGTTATTGCTTCCGGACCCGCTCGCGTTGGTATTCATGCCGGTCGCGATATTGGAGCTGTTGTCGCCGTTCGCATTGGAGTTGACGCCGCTCGCGATGTTGGCGCTGCCGTTACCGATGGCGTTGGCATTGCTCCCCGTCGCGGTGTTGGCGCTGGCGTCGCCGTAAGCCTTGGCGACAAACCCGGTCGCAACATTTCTGCTGTTGTTGCCGGAGGCATTGGAACTGCGCCCTGTCGCAACGTTCCTGCTGTTGTCTCCGTTGGCCAGGGCGGTCAGCCCGGACGCAAGATTGCCGCTGTTGTTGCCGCTGGCATTGGCTCCGGCGCCGGCCGCGATATTGGTGCTGTTGTCGCCGCTGGCTTGCGCGTTGTTTCCGGACGCGATGTTTTTGCTGCCTTCACCGCTGGCGACGGCTCCCGCTCCGGTCGCGCTGTTGAAGCTGTTGTTGCCGCTGGCGTTGGCATTGCTTCCGGTCGCAATATTGGAGCTGCTGTGGCCGCTGGCGTTGGCGCCGGTCCCGGTCGCGGAGTTGTTGCTGCTGTTGCCGTCAGCGGAAGCGGACGGCCCGCAGGCAAAATTGCCCGCTGATCCGCTCGCGGTGGCGCCTTGCTCAGACGCGGCACCATCCACACACACGAACTGAGCCCGGGCTTCCGGTCCGCCGGCGCAGGCCGCGATCACGGCAATGAACGCCGCTGCAAGAAAAGCGGTTGCTGGCGCTCGCGATGAAATCGTCATGTTCGTTCCCCACCGTCTTCCAACTTGCGACCGGCAAGACGAGGAAGAATGAAGACCGCCGTCCTCCAGCTCCAATTCACTTCCAGCCAGGCCGCCGCCTTGCCGACGCGATTGACGTTAATGCCTGTCAAAGCACGCGGCCCATGGTTTTGGGAAGACGCGCGATGCTCGAAAGCCTGCGCGGCCTGTCGTCCCCCCATATTCATGGGGGGCGGCCCCGACGGCTCAGCTTCTCAGTCCGCGCACTCGTTTCGCGAAGAGGCGGACGGGTTCGCCGAATGCCCGGCTGTTGCAAGGAACCCACAACGGCGCACCAACCGCCCATTTCGGCGGGAACCGTGGCGCTCGCCGGTGGACATCGTGCGTGCCCACCCCATCTTCCGGTTGCTCCCCCGCGACACATGAATCGAGATCCATGACCGAACAGACGCTCGCCGCGCCGATCGACGATCCTTCGGAACGCCAGCGCGGTTTCTCGCGCTACCAGGCGCTCCTCATCGCGCTGCTCGCGTTCACGCAGTTCACGATCATCCTCGACTTCATCATCATGTCGCCGCTCGGCGCCATCCTGATGCCCGCGCTCAACATCACGGCCACGCAATTCGGCGTCGCGGTGTCCGCCTATGCCTTCAGCGCCGGGCTGTCGGGCATCCTCGCCGCCGGCTTTGCCGATCGGTTCGACCGCAAGCGCCTGCTGTTGTTCTTCTATGTCGGCTTCACGCTCGGCACCATGCTGTGCGCGGCGGCACCGAACTATCACGTGCTGCTGATGGGCCGGATCGTGACCGGATTGTTCGGCGGCGTGATCGGCGCGGTGGTGCTGGCGATCGTCACCGATCTGTTCGCGCTGCATTTGCGCGGCCGCGTGATGGGATTCATCCAGACCGCGTTCGCCGCGAGCCAGGTGCTCGGCATTCCCGCCGGACTGTTCCTCGCCAATCACTGGAGCTGGCATGTCTGCTTCATCGCGATCGTGATCGTGTCGATCGCAGCGATCGTCATCATCGCCTTCGTCATGGAGCCGGTCGACGCGCACCTGAAGCTGAAGCAGGACAGAAACCCGTTCCACCATCTGGTCGCGACGATCGCTCAGCCGCGCTACACGCTGGCCTTCTTCGTCACGACGCTGCTGGCGACCGGCGGCTACATGCTGATGCCGTTCTCGAGCGCCTTCACCGTGCACAATCTCGGCATCGACATCACGCATCTGCCGACGATCTACCTGGTCTCCGGCCTGTTCAGCATCGTCACGGGGCCCTTGGTCGGCCGTGCCAGCGACGCGTTCGGCAAATATCCGACTTTCGTGTTCGGATGCGCGATGACCGTCGTCATGGTGCTGATCTACACCCATCTCGGCCACGTCTCGCTCGCGACCGCGATCATCGTCAACGTGCTGATGTTCGTCGGCATCTTCTCGCGCATGATCCCCTCGCAGGCCCTGATGTCGGCAATCCCCGATCCCGACCAGCGCGGCTCCTTCAGCGCGGTGAGCGCCTCGCTGCAACAGCTCTCCGGCGGGCTCGGCTCGGTGCTCGCCGGCGCGATCATCGCGCAAGCGCCCGACGGCTCGCTGCTCCATTTCGACCGGATCGGCTACGTCGTCGTCACGACGACGATCGTCACGCTGGTGGCGATGTATTTCGTGCAGAAGGCGGTGGCGGAGCGGGCTGGGAAAAGCGTGGTGTGATGTGAAAGGCCGAAACCGACCTTGAGGACATCGCGTCACATCTCGCTGAGCAAAGTCTGCGAATCAGGTGAACCAACGCTCGGCCTTCGGTGACCAAAGTTGGATGCGCCGAACGGAGGTCTCCAATGAAGCTCAAACTTGCCGCCGCAATGTTCGCCGCAAGTCTCCCGCTCGCATCGATGGCTTTCGCCCAAGGCACGGCGCCCGCCGACCTTGCAGTGATCGATGCCTGCCTCAAGAAGGTGGAGAAAGTCGGCGATTTCGGCGGCGCATGCGTCGGGCTCGTCGCCGACCCCTGCATCAAGGCGGCGGACGGCGCGAATGACGACGTCGCCAAATGGAAAGCCTGCGCGGCGCGCGAACTCGCCGTTTGGACGCAGAAAACCAGTGAGGCGCTCAAAAAGGTTCAGGCCGGCGGGTTCGCCGACGTGATCAAGGCGACCAATGACTCGCAGAAAACTTTCGCCGCGTCGCGTGATCGCTTCTGCGTGGTCTTCAACAAGGTCGAGCCCGGCATGTACAAGGGCGACGCGAACTACTGCCGCCTGCGCGAGACCGCGAACCGCGCGCTGAGCCTGATCAAGCTCGGCGCTGCGGTCAACGAGCATTGAGACCGCTTGGGCGATTTGGGGTCATCAGCTTTGCCGGCCTTTCCCCCCATCGCGACGACGGCTTCGGCCGCGCGCGATGGACGTCGTTTATGGCTCACCTCGTACCCGGGCGACGGCTGTCGGCGCGTGGCTCTTGCCTGAGCCACTGACAAAGCCCGCGATGTAGGCCATTCGGGATGTCGTGAGCGCCGTGCCTCGGTTTTGCGTAGCAGCTCAAATTCCCTGCAAAAGCGATTCAATCGCTTGAGCAGGAGGTGGTGCCCAGGAAAGGATTAGGCTCATCGTCCAACGGGCCACTGTATTCACTGATGATTTTCGTTCGCTGCTGGGGCGCTTTGTACCAGCTCAATGTACCAAGTCAATCGCGCCTAGCCAACAATGGCTTCGACCGAGCCTTGGTAAGGCGGGATTGTAGGAAGAGGTTGGGGAGCCGTATCGGAGAGGAGATGGACACCCATTACCCTCCGGCGTACCTCATCAGGAACGCCCTGCGTGACGACGTATGCAAACTTGCGTAGCTCGTGGATGCGGCGCTCAATCTCTTGGTCGAGCGCTCGGAACACCTGAGTGGCGGTGGTATGCCGAAAGGCTTGGGACCAGCCCCAGATGGTCTTGTGTAACATGACCATAGCCTGATGGTAGCGAAGAACGTGCGAGGCCGATTTCCCAGCCGCAGCTCGCCTCATTTCCGATTTCGCTTGATACACGAGCTTGTCGCATTTGCTCAGAAAGGCCGCCGTGGCCGCAGAGGAAGGCTGCCGAGATGCTGCGGAAATCCTATACCCCAGCACATCCGTCCCATCGTGAATGTTCCCGTCGTCAACTTTTCCAGCGCGTCGAGCCGCAGCATCGGTCGGATCGTACACATCCATCCCCATCGATCTCAGCCATTGCTTCGCTGATGCATAGGCCGCCATCACTTTCGCCCGGCTCGGGCCGAGCATGATGAAGTCATCGATGTAGCGAATACAAACGATCCCGCGCCCGTTCATCTGCTCGTCAAAGCCGTGAAGCGCTATGTTGGCTGCGAGTGCAGACAACGCAGACCCTTGTGCAACTCCTACGTCTGCATCTGGGAATAGTATGAAGTGGTTACGCTCCTCAAGCGCGACCTTGTTCACAAGGTTGGTTCTCAGAGCATCTTCAAAAAGATCGGTGAAGCGTCGGTCTGGAACCGCATCTGCGATGAAGTTGTTCACGAGGACCAATGGTATGCGAGTAAAAAAATTCTTGATATCGGACCTTACGAACCAGCATTTGCCGGACCGAACGGCCTCGTCAATCAATGATAACCCATGGGGCACCCCCCGCTTTTTTATGCCACCAACGCTTGTCCGCGTATCCATTATGCGGACTATTTCAGGAATGCCGGGCCACCGCTTCCGGCGTGGAACGCTTTCAGTGCCGTATCCTTGTAGGACCTCAAGCATCGCTCGACGGACCACCCTATTGTCGATAGGAGCCATCACGACCGGACGAAGTCCCTTGCCCTTTCCTTTGGGGAGGGTAATGCCTTCCTCGCCATCAAATCGGAAGGTCCCATTGCGGAGTCGCTTGCTGATCCGTTCGAGATGAGCGACCCAATCCTCATCGTAGAGTTTGATCGCGCTCACCGTCGCATCGCTTGGTGACGATAACCCGCTCTGCTTCACGGCCCCCCAAGCGCGATGAAGCACTTCCCGCGACCTAAGCCTCTTGTAAAGATCGTCGGACATCCAAGCGCCTGTGGTGTGAGGGCCTATCGGTTCGCCCGCCCTCGGCCAGAGCTTTAAGTCCGATCCCCAAGGCTCCGAAGGCGCAGTGTGCATCCCTCGGGTGCGACCTGATCCGAAGTAGCAACAGCC
Organism: Bradyrhizobium sp. SZCCT0148; assembly: GCF_018129985.1. Taxonomy (GTDB): domain Bacteria; phylum Pseudomonadota; class Alphaproteobacteria; order Rhizobiales; family Xanthobacteraceae; genus Bradyrhizobium; species Bradyrhizobium japonicum_H. The sequence goes on along the minus strand of NZ_JAFCKT010000002.1, from coordinate 314,384 downwards.
ACCCGGACCTCACCCCCAGGTAGACCGACGCTCAGACCGAGCCCGGCACCCAGAAGCGAGTGGACCAGCGCTGCGAAGCAGATCGCAGCCGTAGCGGACGCCAACGAGTTGGCATCTTTTTGCATGTGTCGGTCATCCGACGCTCCTCTGAGTTCCGCCTAGCTTTTTGGCGGCGTTCGTCAAGGATCGTCCGCGACCCTCCACTCCGGCAGAGAAAGAAATGCTACCAACCGTCCGATAGGTCCCCGTAACAGTGAGGGCTCCGGTCAGCTTCCATTCCGCCGAGAGCGAAGTCCGATCCCCAAGGCTCCGAAGGCGCAGTGTGCATCCCTCGGGTGCGACCTGATCCGAAGTAGCAACAGCCACCCGGACCTCACCCCCAGGTAGACCGACGCTCAGACCGAGCCCGGCACCCAGAAGCGAGTGGATTCGACGAATCGGAATCTAACAAAATCGGTTCCACTACACAACATGGTGTAGCTCACGCCGAAGACTTCCCCACATAGTGTGTTACGCCTTGACTCGACGGGAATCAGTCGCGAACACTCGCGATGATAACCGCTGTGCACAGCGCGTCGACGGGGTGCGAGGGCCTGTCCACCATGTTCGAGCATGGTCCGGCCTTTGAAAAACTGTGAAAAAATCCGTTGCCTCATGTCATGAGCAGCATGTGGCGGTCTCCCCCTTGGCCCGGCTCCGTCTCGGCCGAAAGCATTTCAGTGAACAAGCAAGGGCGCGTGGCCATGGCTTGCAGGAAAAGTGGTTCGGTCAAGGACGCCGCCTCAACGGTGAAGGAGAGCGCTCCCGTTCATTATAGGTCTTGATGATGGGAGACATTCGTGCATTAATGTATGAAATGACCCATAGTGAACACCAAAATGTAGTGATTTGAGTGGTCACTGAGGGTACACCCATCGTGAACAGGAAGGCCCATGTCCCTCATCGGTTACGCCCGCGTCTCCACGACCGACCAGAACACCGACACCCAACTCGAACGGCTCAAGGCCGCTGGCTGTGACATCGTCAGGCAGGAGAAGGTCTCAGGTAGGAGCCGGGAAGCCCGCACCGAGTTGGAGACCATTCTCGACTTCATCAGACCCGGCGACACGCTGGTCGTAGTGAAGCTTGACCGGCTTGGCCGCTCCACCCGTGACGTGCTCAACCTCGTCCATGAGCTTGATCAGAAGGGCGCCTCGCTGCGCATCCTTGAGCCGGAAGTCAGCACAGCGGGGCCGCTAGGCCGTATGGTGCTGACCGTGCTCGGCATGGTGGCTGAGATGGAGTTGGGGTTCATCAAGGAGCGGCAGGCCGCTGGCATCGCCAAGGCCAAGGCGAAGGGCATTTATAAGGGTAGGCCGGTCAGCCTCGATCATAACCAGATCAGGACGCTGCGCTCTCAAGGACTTGGCGCAACTGCCATCGCGAAACAGCTTGGGTGTTCACGGGGCGCGATCTACAAGGCTATGAACGCAGACTGACCGGCCTCCGTGGGAGGGGTTTGATGTTTGGTCTATTCCGTAAGGTCCGAAAGATGCGCGAGTCATTCACGGCAGGCGCAACGAACACCGGCAATGTCACGGCCACGATTGGTGACAAGCTCGTTCTCAACTGGCACGGGACACCCTCGCAAAAGGATGGTGTTCTCCACATGCTCCCGAAGTTGCGGGACAGCATGATGCCGGATGCGGAGTTGGGCACCTTCGCTGATGGCGTCATTGCCAGCGTCAACGACGACGGCATGTCCTCCGACAGCACAGGGAACAACATTCAGACTATCGCCATGCTCTGGCGGGTCTTCACAACAAAGCTCGATGACGGCATCTACGGCGATCTGATCGGCCACGCGAACATGCACTGTGCCTTTCAACTGCATGAACAGCCGGGAGAGCAGTTCAAGATCACATGGAAGGTCAGCCTAATGCGCGGGAGGACGGCCTAAACCGCCGTGAGGCTTATCCTTAGCTTCGCGGCGTTGGCTGAGGCGACGGTGTCGCGGTTGGTTGCTGTGCCGACGGGGCGGGAGATTGCGGCTGCGGCGTTGTAACCGGCTGTTGTTCGCCGCCGCCATGTGGAACACACGTCCCCACGTTACCTAGCAGTCGCTTGGCCTCAACCTCGCGAGCCTTCTTGTAGTCCCTGCGCCGGTCAATCCTTGCAGCTGCCAATGCGGTCCCACGTCTCGAAAGCATCAGCATAGTGCTGCCGCATCTGCTCCTCAGCGGCTAGACAATCGCTGAACTTGTCAAAGACCAGATCGGTGTTGACGGGCGAGACACCGCCGACCAAGACCACCAACATCCATTTCATAGCCACCGCCAACCTTCACGCCTCGCCAAGCGAGGAACGATGGGGCGTTGGCAAAGTTCCGAGTTGTAAACGTCAGTCGCACACTTCTATCTGGTTGGACGCCAGATTGGCCCTCGGGTCTCGCGATAGCCGACAACCCGATCTCACGGGGCGACAGCCCGCCGCACCGCAAATGATTTGACCAGATGCGGCCGGCTTTGTGGGCGCGGCTTCACCCTGCTTCCGTTCCGTGTCTCGTTTTTTTGCATCTTCGCGTGTCGCGACAGGTTTCTTGTCCTGCACCTTCTCGCATTCGTTATCATCGTTGACCCGATAGCCTGCGCGACACGCGATCTTCACGCAGGCATCTCCATCGGCTCTGAAACCATGGTCACAGACCAACGGGCAAACGCGGCCTGACTTGGCCTTGATCGCATCCAACGCATCGGAGCTTGCAAGAGCAGTGTTGAGCTTCGTTCCGGCGTACTTGTTGAACAGGGTCAGGGAGCGCTGAGACTTGGCGCTCCACTCACCGTTCTCCGCACTCGCAAGACAACGACCCGCTTGAGTTCGGACTGAACCGCCTTAGCGAGTTCTTGCGGCGACTGCGTGGGTTCGGGCGATGTTGCGGGCGATGGCAGGGCGGCAAGCTTCTGGTCAGTTTCGGAGCCGACTTTCTTCTCTGCGGCCTGCCTCTCGGCCAGAGCTTTGGCAACAGCGGCCTCAATCTCCTTGCGGCGCTGTTCGGCGGCGGCGGCTTTCGCTTCCTCAACTTGTTTGGCCTTCTCAGCGGCCAGTCGCGCATCCTCAGCAGCTTTGGCAGCGGCAGCGGCCTTGTCCTGATCGGTCTTCTTGGCACGGTCAGCGGCGAGCCGGGCCTTTTCATCTTCGGCCTGCCGAGCTTTCTCGACCGCTGCTGCGCGGGTTTCCTCCGCCGCGATCTTATTGAGTTGGCCCTTCGCCAGCCCGGCATAGAAGCCATCCGGGTATTGAGCGAGGAAGACGTTCCAGCCATCGCGGGTGCCGAGTTGCAGGGCAAGCTCATAGTTGCGACGAATGGCATCATCGGGACTTGCCTGAGGCCCGGTTGCTGTCGGCTTCGCAGCGACCAACGCCACGTCATCACCGCCAAGGGAGCCGTAGACATACGGTTCCTGCTTATAGCTGGTGTTCTTCAACACATCGTCGCGGACAAAGCCGAACGCCTTGCGCAAATCCAGACCGGGCGTCGGCAGCCGCTCGACAAGGGCTGCGGCAAATGGGCTGTTCTTGCTGTCGCCATCGGAGGCGGTAGAGCCAGCCTTCGCTGCGAATGCGATCATCGTGTTGGGGCTTGTCGGCTCGACCTTGGCGAGGCCGCGACCGATGGCACGGGCAGCAACTGTCCGCTTCATGGTCTTGGCGAAGGGATTGTCCCGGCAAGCATCGAGGATGATCAATCGTAGTTGCTTGGCAGGCTCAACTGCGAACAGCGCCCGATCCAATGCTACGGTCTCATCAAGAACGTCAGCATCGGTCTCTAGAGCCGCATCGGTCGGAATGAGGTAGTTGGTGCCATCCAGTTCGATGCCATGGCCCGCGTAGTAGATCACGGCAACCTCAGCATCTCGCGTCCTGCCGCCGAACTCACGCAGGGCTTTGCGCATCTCGGAAGCGTTAAGATCGGTCCTGATGTCGATCCAGTCGAACCCGGCCTTCTTGAACATGCCTCCGACCAGGGCGGCATCGTTAGCAGGGTTAGAGAGCTTCGGAACGCTCTTGTAAGCCGAGTTGCCTATGACCAGCGCGACCCGGCGCTCGGCGTGGGCCGACCCGCACATCAGCCCAATGAAAATGATCAGAAAGAACCAACGAAAAGTGCCCATCACAGTCCCCGGCAACAAGTGTGCAGCCTATTCAGAGCTTTCTGAAAGGCAAGTGTTCGGTCTGTGACCCCGATCACCAAGGAAAGGCGGCTTACCGCAGTAACAGGACCCGCTCTCTCTTACGCCCAAACGTCCTCGCGGCAGTCATAGCACCGATAGATCGGCACCAATCTGTCCTGCTTCACGTCGAGGATCGATGTTGTGTAGCGCGAAGGCATTTCGCACTTCGGGCACGGCGGCCCTAGCTGCGGGGGCCGGGGTGCGAGATCAGCTTTGCCTGAGTCCGACATGGGTTAACCTATTCCGAAGGCCGTACCTATGTACAGAAGTAGACCATCGGTGCATTAAAAAAAGGCAGTCGCAGCAGCCGGGAAAAACAGCCCCGAACCGGAGCAACGTAGGGAGAGATGCTGCATCAGATCGTTGCGACCCGTCGATCTTCACGGTGAGCGACCTATCCACATGTGGATAGATGGCAATAATTTCAATGACTTACGGAAAGTTGCGTCTCATTTTCGCCATAGGCTGAATGGAGAAGCTGTCCGCGCCGAACTTGCTCGACCCGGGCTTGTCTTGGCCGCGATGCGTCTGACCACAGCAGCTAGCGTCTGTCTGTTGGGGGATGGCCGCAGAAATCAGAACTGTATCAGGAACGACAATGTCCCCACGCTGCCGTGTGAACGGCTGCGCGAAAACTCGCGCCGGTCACTCACTGCTCTGCTCTAAGCACAGGTCCCGAAAGCGCCGTCACGGCCATGAAGAACAGCGGACTATCAGCAAGTCCGACCTGAAACCGTTCATCGAGAAGGTTCAAGCGAGGATCGCGAAACAGCCAGAGGCCAAACTCTGGTCCATCTGTGACCAGCGATGGGACATCGTAACCGCTAATTGGCGAGCCGAACTTCCCAAAACGATTGTCCGCTACGTGCGAGCGGGGATGAAGGAACTCGTTCGACTGGCCGACACAGCGTCAGGACGGGATGTCGCTGTCACCGTGATCGCGATGTATCTGCTCCAGGATTACGACCCTCGCCTGTTCAAGAACGAGATGGGCTTCCGCACTCAGCTTGTCAGGCGGGTGCGGAGCCTCTCCGGCACTAGCTTCTCCCACTGGAGCGGTGCCAGCGACGGTCGGGATCGGCGAGCCATGAAAGAGTTGGAACCGAAAACCGCCGAGTATCTGAGCAGCCTACTAGTGCGACTGTTCGGCCCCGCTGGAGTACGGGTGGCGCAGCTCGAACGGCGAGAAGAGGAGGAGCAGCGCAAGGAGCGGCTGGCCTATTACGCGGCGCTTGGGGAGGTGAAGTGAAATGTCAGCTTCAACGAGCGCTGTTCTGCCTATCGAGGGCAGCCCCGAATTTGACCGAGAGTGCGAGCGCGTTCGCAAAGAGTTGGCATCCAAGTTTGCTTGGACGGCTCAGCACGGCGGCATGATCTACCGTCATGACCCTGCCTCCGCTCCCATGGACGACAAGACCTTCAATCGCGTGTCACGCTCCACGCATTCGTTTCGGTATCGTAATGACAAGGGCGAACGGCTGTACTTCCTTCGGATGGAGGACATCATCGCGGCATGGGACGATCCGTCGCTCGACATCGGTGTCCCTCTTGCCGAGCGGGTGGAGTTCATGCCGGGTAAACCTCCCGATTGCAAAGACGACCTCGGTAGATCGGTTCTGAATATCTGGCAGGCACCTCGCTGGGAGCAGCTACCCTCGCAGCAAGAGCCGGCGGCATTCACCGAGCTGGTCCGTTATCTGTTTGAGGCGGACCAGCGGGCAATGGAACACATCTTTGACTTCCTCGCGCACCTCGTTCAACGCCCAGACGAGCGGGTCAATCATGCAATCCTACTTACAAGCGAGTCGAAAGGTATAGGCAAGTCCACGCTCGGCACGATCATTCGTAGATTAGCTGGGGAACGGAACAGCAGTGTCGCCCAGTCTAAGGACCTGAAAAGCCAATTCGATGGCTGGCTCGTCGGCAAGCTGGTTATCCAAGTGGACGAGGTCTACGAGCACGGCAACACCGACTTGGCGAACCGGCTCAAACCTATCCTGACTGAGCCTACGGTGAGCGTGAACATCAAGTATGGGCCTCAATTGGTGGTGAAGAACTTCGCGAGGTTGATCCTATTCTCGAACCAGTCCGCACCGATCGACATCGAGGAGGGAGATCGCCGCTACTTCGTCTTTGACAGCAAGGCTACACCGCGAGACCCGGAATACTATGAAGGCTTGAACAGCTTCATCGCCAGCGACGCGGGTATGGCCGCTATCTATTGGTGGTTGAAGCGTCGGGATATTGCGAACTTCAAGCCGTATGCTGCGCCGCCCGTGACCTCGCACAAGAGGGAAGCAATGGAGATGAGCGGCGGACCCCTCCGGCACTATCTGGAGGCGACGGTCCGTAGTGGGCATCTGCTTGCAACGTTGGGGCGGGAGTTCACGATGGATGCACTCCAGCGTCAATTGGCCTTGGAAGGGTTCGCGGCGCAAGCCAAGAGTGTGAAGGAGGTTGGCTTGGCGCTCAAGGCGGCTGGCGTTGCGCCGATGCGAGCCATGGTGAACGGGAAGCGAGCCCGTGTTCACCGGCTGCCGGATTGGCCCATCCACGGTGAGCCCACCGAGTTCTGAGCAGGGAGACTTTTCTCAAGGTACTCGGTCATCCCGGCCAACATCGCAAAATGTCGATTTTATCGGGAAAAGCGCCGCCCGGCTCGCTGGTCGGGAAGATCGCTGGCCGGGTAGATGCCCGACCAAATCGACAGTATCAGACCCCCTGTTGCGGAAAGCTGGCGAGGTTTACGATCTGAGCCTTGATCGTCACGTCGCCGTAGGTATCGCCTACTGTCTTGGGCGGGCGACCCTGAATGTAGTCCTTCACACGATCCGAGAGACCAGCTTCCAGCCACACTGTCGTGTGCCGGTGTCGCCAACCGTGGTTAGGTTTCACCCGCGTGTCGGTGATGGTCTCTCTCGCGAACTCGGCCAGATCGTTTCTGCGGCTCTTGAGCGTGTTCAGGATGCGGGCGGAGTCTGTCGGGTCGATGAAGAGATAGCCGCCCTGCGACGATGCCAACAGGTCCGGGAAACCCTTCTCGATGAGATGAGGATGGAGAACGACATCCCGCGCGAGGTTGTTCTTCTCAGTTCCGGCTTCTGGCGTGATGGTGGCAACGTAGTGGCCATCCTCAAACCGAACATCCTGCTTGCGAAGCTGGATCATTTCCCCGACGCGAGCGCCGGTGTAGGCGCAGAGCCAAGGTATCCAACGCTTGGACAGATACAGCTTGGACCTTTCCCGTGGGTTCTGCGGGCAGTTGTCAGCAGCTTTGAGCAGATCACGAGCCTCATCGGCTGTGAAACCCTTCGGACGCAGCTGCGGGCGCTTTCCGAGCTTGAGCGTGATCCCTTCGGCTGCGTTTAGAACCAAGCGGCGGTTGGCCTTGCCCCATCCCAGAACGGACTTGAGCGCCGCCAGATCGCCGTCCTTGACCGTCTTCGCAGAAACGACGGACAGACGATGATCCTTGAAGCGGATGACATCATCCTCCGTGACCTTCGCTGCATCATCGTGGCCGAGAAACGCGATGAAGGTGTTCATGGTGTTGCGGTAGTTGTCGTGGGTGCTGGCCTTGCGACCTGTCGCCTTTGCCTCTCGCCACCAATCTGCGAACAGCGTCAGCAGAGGTTGAGTCGCAATGAGAGAGCCAGCCGGGGCGGGCTTCTGCAACGGCGGCGGATAGGCCGGTGTCGCTATCGGCTCGCCCTTGTGGCGTTCCTCCTTGGCCTTGGCAGCGCGGATGGCGGCGGCTTGGAGTTCGCGAGCGACCCGCTTGCGGCTAGGTGAGGCAGGATCAAGCCTGATGTCGAAACCATCCCACGACAAAACCTCATCAACCTCGCCCATATAGAAAGCACCCACCTCGCCCCTCGCATGACCGTCCCGGTCGATGGCCAGCAATTCGGCACCGTCGGCGACGTATTCTTCAAAGGTGGGCGTGGGATCGTAGGGGATGCGCTCTGGCGTTCGGAAGCCCTCAACCCGCCGTTCCTCGTCCTCCTCCAGAAGGTGGACATAGTAGGCATCCCCAACCCGCTTGATGGTCTCCGCATCGAGTTCGGGCAGCGGAGGAGCGGATAGCGCAGCGAGCCGCAGACGCAGGACGGTCAATTCCTGCGAGACACGCACCGCTTCGACAGCGTGTTTGCTGCGAGCCTCATCAGGGTCTTTGGTCGCGAGAGAAATCTTCCACTCGCGCTTGCCGACCAACGCCCGGACGCCAGCAGGAACGATCTTGCGGAAATAGTACACACCCGTGACTGGGTGCTTCCAAGGTCGAGACATCGAGAGAACCATTTGTACCACCCGTTTGTACCAACGGGCGACCGAAAACAATCAGTTCTCAAGGACTTGTCGGAAGATCAAGGCGTTACCAAGACCTTGGTGCCCAGGAAAGGACTCGAACCTTCACGGCCGTTAAGCCACTGGCACCTGAAGCCAGCGCGTCTACCAATTCCACCACCTGGGCATGCCGTTTGGGGCACGGAGGCGGTTACTACGGTTCGGTGACGCCGTTGTCAATTCATGCTTCAAGCCCGGTCGGGATGCCGATTGCGCATCGCAAACCGGCCCGATACAAGCCTGACATACGCACTCTTTTCCGCAGGAACGGCTCCCATGGCATCGAATCTGGAAACTCTCGTCACGGTTTTCGGCGGATCGGGGTTTTTGGGCCGGAACGTCGTCCGCGCGCTGTGCCGGCGGGACTACCGGGTCCGGGCCGCCGTGCGGCGGCCGGAACTGGCCGGATACCTCCAGCCCTCCGGCAAGGTCGGGCAGGTCCACACCGTGCAGGCCAACTTGCGCTATCCGGCCTCGGTCGCGGCGGCGGTGCGTGATTCGGATGTGGTGATCAATCTGGTGGGCATCCTCGCCGAGGGCGGCGCGCAGAGCTTCGACGCCGTCCAGGCCAAGGGCGCCGAGACGGTCGCCAAGGCGGCCGCGGCCGTTGGCGCCCGGATGGTGCATGTTTCGGCGATCGGGGCCGACGCCGAATCGCCCTCGCGCTACGCCAGGGCCAAGGCCGCCGGCGAAGCCGCGGTATTGGCTGCCGTGCCCTCGGCCACGATCTTCCGTCCCTCCGTGATTTTCGGGCCCGAGGACCAGTTCACCAACCGCTTCGCCGCGCTGGCCCGGATGTCGCCGGTGCTGCCCCTGATCGGCGGCGAGACCAAGATGCAGCCGGTCTATGTCGGCGACGTCGCCACCGCGATCGCGGACGCCGTGGACGGCAAGGCCAAGGCGGGCGCGACCTACGAGCTCGGCGGCGCGGAAGTGCTGACCATGCGCGAGATCATTGAGGCCATCCTCGAGATTACCGACCGCGAGCGGATGCTGATCCCGCTGCCGTTCGGCCTCGCCCGCTTTAAGGCCGCTTTCCTGCAGTTCGCGCCGGGCGCGTTCAAGCTGACGCCCGACCAGGTCACGCTGCTCGCGCGCGACAATGTGGTGTCGGATGCGGCGAAGGCTGCCGGGCTCACGCTGGAAGGGCTCGGCATCACCCCCGATTCGCTGGAAGCGATCGCCCCGCAATATCTCTGGCGTTTCCGCCCCCAGGGCCAGTTCCAGCGGATGGGCGTGTGAGGCACCACTCTCTCCGCCGTCATGGCCAGGCTTGACCCGGCCATCCACGTCTCTGCTAAACGCGGATGCCAAGAACGTGGATGCCCGGCACAAGACCGGGCATGACGAGACTGTGTGCAAGCCGCAAGAACTTCAAAACTTCAACTTCTTGAACACCGCTTCCGGCAGCGTCTTGATGATCAACATCACGAGGCGCCATTTGCCGCTGACATAGACGACGTCGGTCTTGTTCTCGACCGCGCGAAGAATGGCATCGCCGACCACCGGCGCTTCGACGGTGAGCGGACCGATCAGCTTCATGCCTTCCGTCATCCTGGTGCGGACGAAGCCGGGCTTCACGGTCACGACATGCACGCCGCCGCGGCTGGCGCGGGCGCGCAGGCCGGAGAGGAAGGCGGAGAAGCCCGCCTTGGCCGAGCCGTAGACATAGTTCGAGGCACGGCCACGATCACCGGCCACGGACGACACGCCGACGATCGTGCCGCTGCCGCGCGCGAGAAACCTCTCCGCAAACAGGCCGAGGATCAGCGCGGGCCCCTCGTAGTTCGAGCGCATGATCGCGGTGGCATGGACGAGGTCGCTCTCGGCATCCGCCTGCACGCCGAGGAGGCCGACGATCGAGACGACGACGTCAGGCAGCGCGGGAAGAGCTTCGACAAAGCTTTCGAACGCGGCGGTGTCGAGCACGTCGAATTTGGTGAGGCCGACCTCGACGTTGTAACGCGCGCGCAGATCGGCGGCATCCGGCTCCAGGGCGGCAATGTCGCGGCCGGCGAGGGCGACATCGTAGCCGACCTTGGCAAAGGCGCGCGCCGCGGCGCGGCCGATGTCGGAGGAGCCACCGAGCACCAATACGGATTTGCGTGACGTCACGGCCTAGACCTCATCGAACAGACGCTGTGAAAGTTTCGATCGGATGTTGCCGGCGGGATCGAGCAACCTGCGGATCGCGTTGAAACGCTGCAGGGCAGGATAGCCGGCCTCGAAGGTCGCGCGCGACTGGCGCGCGTCTTTCGCCAGATACAGCCGGCCGCCGGCGGCGACCACCAGGCGATCGATCTCGTCGAGGAAGTTCAGGATGTCGCCCTTCACCGGGAAATCCAGCGCCAGCGTGTAGCCGGGCAACGGGAACGACAGGATGCCGTCGCCCTGGCCGAGCTTCTTGAGCACCGCGAGGAAGGAGGCGTCGCCGCGCCGGGCAACGCGATCGAGAATTTCGCCAAGCACGGCGCTCGCGCCGGCTTGCGGGATCACGCATTGATGCTGGAGGAAGCCGCGCTTGCCATAGATGCGATTCCAGTCACCGATGCTGTCGAGCGGAAAGAAGTACGGATAGAGCGAGACCACATGGCTGCCGCCGGCGCGGCGGGCGCCCATGCGGTAATAGAGCTCGTTGAAGGCGCGGACACTGATTCGGTTCAATGCGATCGACGGCAGGTCGACCGGCACGCTGAGGCGAGCGTCCTTGCCGACCGGGAACGCATCCGCGCCTTCCGCCAGTTCCGCTTTGTCCGCATGCTCGCCGAGATAGATCAGCGAGCGGCCGAGATCGCGGCCGCGCGCCACGCAGTCGATCCACGCCACCGAATAGGTCGCGGCGTCACCCGCCTCGAGTGCGCGCATCGCGGCATCGAGGTCGGACGCGGAGATCACCCGCTCGCGGATCCACCCGGTCTCGACCCGCCGCAGCCGCATCGTCGCTTCGAGGATGATGCCGGTCAGGCCCATGCCGCCGACCGTCGCGAAGAAGGCGTCCGAGTTCTCGTCGCGCGAGGCCTCGATGACCTCGCCCTGCCCGGTGCGCAGCAGAATGCTGTCGACGTAGCGGCCGAAGCCGCCCTCGGAATGATGGTTCTTGCCGTGCACGTCGGCCGCAATGGCGCCGCCGATCGAGACGAAGCGCGTGCCAGGCACCACGAAGGGCAGGAAGCCGCGCGGACCGAAGGTGTCGATCAGGTCCGAGAGCAGAACGCCGGCTTCGAGACGGATGCGACCGGTTGCCGGATCGAACGACCTGACCCGGTCGAGCCCAGTCATCGTCACGGTTCGCGTGGCGCCGATCGCGGCATCGCCATAGGCGCGACCGTTGCCGCGCGCGACGCTGCCGGCCGAGACGGCTTCGCCGACCGCTGCGAACGAGCGCGGGCGCAGCACATCGCTATCGACGACCGGGAAACGGCCCCAGCCGCTGACGAGGGTCATGGCTCAGCTCCTGTGCCGGGCGCGCGCCCGGCGTGGGAAACTGACTACCGATCAAAAGCTTATATTGCGTTGAGAGCGCGAGCGAGTTTCGAAGTTAACGGCCCAGCGCCAGCGCGATCAGGCCGAGGGTGCCGACGATGACGCGCCACCAGGCGAAAACCACGAAGCCGTGCCGGGTGACGTATTCCAGGAATGTCTTGACCACGATGATCGCGGTGATGAACGACACCACGAAACCGATCGCGACGATGCCCATGTGGTCCATCGTCATCTCGGAGCGGTTCTTGTAGAAGTCGTAGGCGAACGCACCGATCATGGTGGGGATGGCGAGGAAGAACGAGAACTCCGCCGCCGCGCGCTTGTCGGCGCCAAGGAACATCGCCGCGACGATGCTGGCGCCGGACCGCGACACGCCGGGGATCATCGCCACGCACTGCGCGATGCCGATATAGAGATACATCAGCAGCGGAAATTTGGTGGCGTCATGCTCGCGCGGCTTGAGGTCGAGCTTGTCGACCCAAAGCAGGATGGCGCCGCCGACGATCAGCGTGAAGCAGACGACCCAGGGATTGAACAGCACACTCTTGATGTATTTGCCGGCAACGAGGCCGACGATGACAGCAGGCAGGAACGCGACCAGCACGCCGACCACGAAGCGGCGCGAATAGGTGTCGCCGGTGAAGAAGCCGATCACGACGTCCCAGAGCTTCTTGAAGTACAGCCCGACGATCGCGAGGATCGCACCCAGCTGGATCAGAACGGTAAACGAATCCCAGAAGGCACCTTCGCCGAGATGAAAGAAGCGTTCCGCAAGCAGCAGATGGCCGGTCGAGGACACGGGAAGGAACTCGGTCACACCCTCGATGATGCCGAGGATCACTGCCCGTATTGCGTCTGACATATTTACGGTCCATTTCGGCTGGAAAAGCGGGGCTCTTCTCGCCTATTCGCCCCTACGCCGCAATCGCAAAATGCGAAATCACGCCCTTGCTTCGCGGTTTTGAAGGACTAGTGTGGCGCCGCACAAACATTGATGGAATCTTAAGCACCATCACATAGTCAAAGGCTTCATGTTTACGCTGTTTCATCATCCGTTCTGTCCGCATTCGCGTTTCATCCGCCTGATCGCGGGCGAATACGGGCTCGACCTCAAGCTGGTCGAAGAGCGCAGCTGGGAGCGGCGCGAGGCGTTTCTGTTGCTCAACGCGGCAGGCACGACGCCCGTGATGGTGGATGACGAGCAGCCGCCGATCCCGGGCGCGGCGATCATCGCCGAATATGTCGACGAGGCCTATGGCGCCGAGATGGGGCCCAAGCGCCTGATGCCGGAGACGATCTCCGAGCGCGTCGAGGTCCGCCGGCTGATGGCCTGGTTCAACGAAAAGTTCTTCGAGGAGGTCTCGCATCCTCTCGTCACCGAGCGCATCTACAAGCGCTTCATGAGCGAGGAGAACGGCGGCGGGCCGCCCTCGGCCGACGTGATGCGCGCCGCCAAGGCCAATGTGCGCTATCATCTGGCCTATATCGGCTGGCTGTCGCAGACCCGTAACTTCCTGGCCGGCGACCGGCTCACTTACGCGGATCTCGCCGCCGCGGCGCATCTCTCGGCGATCGACTATCTGGGCGACGTGCCATGGAGCGAGGACGACGCAGCAAAGGCGTGGTACGCGCGGGTGAAATCCCGCCCGTCGTTCCGTCCGCTGCTGAGCGAATGGCTGGCCGGCGTGCCGGCGTCGCGGACCTATGTAGACCTGGATTTCTGATAAAGGTCGTCATGCCCGGGCTTGTCCCGGGCATCTCCGTTCTTTCACTTTCTATGAACGCCAAGCAAGATCGTGGATGGCCGGGACAAGCCCGGCCATGACGAGCGTGGACATATTGGTGGCTAGATCCAGCACCGACACTGTTGGGCTGCGTGCTGCTCTCGACGAGCAAGCGCGGGCGCTCGGCTTCGACTGCATCGGCATCACCGCGCCGGGCACGATCGAGAGCGCCGGACAATACTTCCTCGAATTCATCGCGTCGGGCGGCCATGGCGACATGGATTGGCTGGCCGCGCAGCCGGAGCGTCGCATCGATCCGCGCGGGCTGTGGGCCGACGTGCGCTCGGTGATCATGCTCGGCGTCAATTACGGCCCCGACCAGGATCCGCTCGCGATCCTCGAGCAGCGCACCCGCGCGGCGATCTCGGTCTATGCGCAGGGCGACGACTATCATGATCTCATCAAGAAGCGCCTGAAGGCGCTGGCGCGCTGGCTGGTCGCAACCGCGCCGTCGGACGTCAAGGTGTTCGTCGACACCGCAGCGGTGATGGAGAAGCCGCTGGCGCAGACCGCGGGTCTCGGCTGGCAGGGCAAGCACACCAATCTGGTCTCGCGCGAATTCGGTTCGTGGCTGTTTCTCGGCGCCATCTACACCACGCTGGATTTGCCGCGCGACGATGCCGAGATCGATCATTGCGGCTCGTGCCGGGCCTGTCTCGATATCTGCCCGACGTCGGCATTTCCCGCGCCTTACAAGCTCGATGCGCGGCGCTGCATTTCCTATCTCACCATCGAGAACAAGGGAGCTATCCCTCGCGAATTTCGCAGGGCGATCGGCAACCGCATCTACGGCTGCGACGATTGCCTCGCGGCGTGTCCCTGGAACAAGTTCGCGCAGGTGGGACGCGAGACCAAGCTCGCCGCGCGCAGCGAATTGCGGGCGCCGGATCTTGCCGAACTCGCACGCCTCGACGACGCCGCGTTCCGCGCGCTGTTCACGAAGTCGCCGGTCAAGCGCATCGGCCGCGACCGCTTCTTGCGCAACGTGCTGATTGCGATCGGCAACTCCGGTGACGTGGGACTGGCGGCGGAGGCACGGCGATTGCTCGACGACCCGAGTCCGCTGGTGCGCGGTGCTGCGGTGTGGGCGCTGCGGCAGTTGGTGTCGAATGAAGAGTTCGCGGCGGTGAAGCCGTCTGCGATCGCCGCCGAGCGCGATGAGAGCGTGCGCGAGGAATGGCGCGCCTGCTGACTCTCCGCTGTCATGCCCCGCGCAGGCGGAGCATCCAGTACGCGGCGGTTTCACGATTCAATAACTGCCGCCTCTGGAATACTGGATCGTCCCTTGGCGACGATGACAGCAGTGTGTCGTGCGCAGTGCGGCGCCACACCCTTGATTTCCCCGCACGATCCTTCAATCTCGCGCGCCATGACCAACACACCCTTCTTCACCCGCGACGGTGACACATTCCATCCGACGGAAGCAGCCAACGGTCCGTGGGATCCGAAATCGCTGCACGGACGCGTCGTCGTCGGGCTGCTCGGCTTTGCCATCGAGGAGCGCCATTCCGCTCCCGGATTGGTGCCGGCGCGGCTGACCGTCGACATGTTCAAGCTGCCGACCATCGACAAGCCGATCGAGGTGACCACGCGCCTCGTGCGCGACGGGTTGCGCATCCGCGTGGTCGAGGCGGAGTTCGTCTCCGGCGGTGTCAGCATGGCGCGCGCCTCGTGCCAGCTGCTGCGCAAGACGCAGAATCCTGACGGCAACGTCTGGTCGCCGCCGAACTGGGACGTGCCGAAGCCGGCCGATATTCTAAAACCGACCGATCCCAGGCTCGGCATGAACGGCAAATGGACGACGCGCCCCATCGTTGGCCATATGGGCTCGCTCGGTCCGCGAAGGCTCTGGATGAGCGAGGTGCGCGAACTCGTCGCGGGGGTGCCGATGACGCCGTTCGTCCATGTCGCGACGGGTGCCGATTTCGCCAGCCCGTTTGCCAATGCCGGCGACAACGGGCTCGGCTACATCAACAGCGACGTCACGATCTATCTGCACCGCCTGCCGGTGACGAACTGGATCGGATTCGAGGTGGTGAACCATCACGCCACCGACGGCGTCGCAATCGGCGAATGCTGGCTCTACGACGAACACGGTCCGATCGGCACCGCGACGGTGGCTGCACTGGCGCAGCGCAAGCCGATGGCCAATCCGTCGAAGCGGTAGGAGCGCTCCCCCGTCATTCCGGGGCGCGACCAAGTCGCGAGCCCGGAATCCATCGGGCGGCAGAGTTTGCTGATGAATGGATTCCGGGTTCGCGCCAAGTGGCGCGCCCCGGAATGACAGGAGGAGAGAGTTGTTCTCTACTGCAAATGCCTTTGCATCTCGGGCCGCGCCTTCAGCTCGGCCCCCTGCTTGGCGACGATCTTGGCAATCCGCTCCGGCACGAATTTCAGGTCGACAAAGGCCGGCGCGGTATTGGCGACCTCGTGATAGCTCACGATTCTGCCGTCGCGCAGCGTCATGATCGCGACGCCCTCGAACATCGCCCGCGCCCCGCCAGCTTCCGGCAGGGTCGACCGATAGCTGAAGGTGTAGCGCGCATAGAGCGTGGTGCCGTCGGTGACGGGATCGTGCATGTCCCAGCGGAAATCGGTCGCCGTGCGATAGAACCAGTCGTCGATCATCGCAGCGATTTTGGCGCGGCCGGCGAAGGCGCCGTAGAACACGTCGTGATAGACGCCGTCCTCGGTGAACAGCTCGGCGAATGCTTTGCCGTTGCGCTGTTCGACAGCGTCGCAAAAGGCGCGCAGCATGGCGGTGGTGGTCATCGGCGTTTCCCCTACTTCATTTTCCGTCATGCCCCGCGAAGGCGGGGCACCCAATACGCCGCGGCCTTTGGGTTCAATCAAGGCCGCTGGTGGAATACCGGATCGCCCGATCAAGTCGGGCGATGACCGCTGCTGTTTGGAGACACTTCACCCGATCTCCGCCACCGCAGCAAGGATGCGGGCGATATCCTGCGGGCGGGAGAGGCGGTGGTCGCCGTCCTGGATCATGGTCAGCACGACGTCGTCGGCCGGCAGGCGATGCGTCAGCGCGAAAGCGTGCTGCCAGGGCACGTCGGGATCCTTCGCGCCTTGCAGGATGCGAACCGGGCAGCCGAGATCGATGGCGCTGCCGAGCACGAGATGGTTGCGGCCCTCCTCGATCAGGTTTCGCGTGATCGGATAGGGCGAGCCGTCGCCATACTCCGACGGACGCAGCCACAGGCCCTTGGTTTCGATCTCCTGCTTCACTGCGGGCGAGAAATTCTTCCACATCAGCTCTTCGGTGAAATCGGGCGCCGGCGCGATCAGCACCAGGCCCGCGAGCGAGGCCGCGCCGGAACGCTTCTTGATTTCGCGCGCGAGCAGCAGCGCCATCCAGCCGCCCATGGAGGAGCCGATCAGGACCTGCGGGCCATCACAGAACCGTTCGAACACCGCTACGCACTCTTCCAGCCAGCGTCCGATCGTTCCGTCGGCGAAATCGCCGCCGGATTCGCCGTGGCCGGAATAGTCGAACCGGACCATGGCGCGGCCGTGATCCCGAGCCCAGGCGTCCAATGCCAGGGCCTTGCTGCCCTGCATGTCCGATTTGAATCCGCCGAGCCAGAGCAGCCCGGGCCCCTGCCCGCGCCGGCTGCGCACTGCGATCCTGCGTGCTGACGGGCCTTCTCCCACATTGATGAAGTCGAGCATGGCTTCGGCATGGGTCATGGAACGTTTACCCTGGCTGCACGGTTGAGCTATCGGGTCGTATTCCGCAGCACCGGAGACCGGCATTGTCCCTTTGGGACGCTTGCGGAACGGAAGCAAGGTGTCTATGTCGGTCGGCGTGCCCAGGCGTGACCGAAATGCCTCGCATTTGAGGGTTTTCGTTCCTCGCACGAGCGAATTGCTTGCCGGCAAACACATCTTCCTGCAAAATAGCCGCCTCTTTCACAACTTTGGAGAACAACCCATTCGCCGTCCCAATAAAGCCCCGCCCGTTGCCAGCAAAGACGGGCCGCGCATCAATGATGATATCCGCAATGCGCAGATCCAGCTGATCGATCAGGCCGGTGACAACAAAGGCACCGTCGAGACCGTTGCGGCTATCCGCATGGCCCAGGAAGCGGGCATGGATCTGGTCGAGATCTCGCCGAATGTCAGCCCTCCCGTCTGCAAGATCATGGACTACGGGAAATATAAGTATTCCGCCCAGAAGAAAGCCGCCGAAGCCCGCAAGCGGCAGAAGATCGTCGAGATCAAGGAGATCAAGCTCCGCCCGATGATCGACGACCACGATTACGACGTGAAGATGCGCGCGATGCAGCGGTTCTTCGAAGAAGGCGACAAGGTCAAGATCACGCTGCGCTATCGCGGCCGCGAAATGGCGCACCAGGAGATCGGCACCAAGCTTTTGGACAAGATCAAGACCGACGTCGCCGAGCTCGCCAAGGTCGAGCAGGACGCCAGGTTCGAAGGCCGTCAGGTCGTCATGGTGCTGGCGCCACGCTGACGCCGGCCTTTTAAGATAGAGATTTCAACGGCCCGTCCGGATGATCCGGCGGGCCGTTTTTGTTCAGGTCCTCGTCGCCTGCCAGGTGCCGCTGCACTGGTCGCCGGAAATGATGCCCTTCCACGAGCCGGCGCCGTTCACGCCGGCGAGCCGGCCGCCGCCGCTGGCATGGGAGGCGCCGACCGAGACATGGACCGCCACGGCACCGCCGCGCTTCACCGTACCGGAGACCCGGCCGCCGCCCGCGGAGGAAACCCGGCTGCCCGTCACCGTGAAGGGGACGCTATACCCGGAGCTGCAATTGCCCCGGGTGGTGGCGAAGGTGACATTCCAGATGCCGTCATAGCCCCCGACGCGGGCATCGGCGGTTGATGGCAGCGCGGCTGTGGCGAGTACCGCCAGCAGCACCAGACGGCGCGGGCAGGCGAATTCAGTCAGAGAGAACAGCGTTTGGGACGAATGGGCCATTTTGGTCCTGCTCCGGGCGACACGGTTTGGACATAAGTGTACCAGCACCGAATAGTCGGCCGGTAGGTTCCGCCGGTTCATCGTTGCCAATTCGCCCGTTCTCTGTCATAAGCCCGGCCTTCATCGCCCGGCTGATTAAGGGCTGCCGTGGCGGTGTCCGTGCGGGTTTCGCGCTTGTTCGCAAAACTTGAGCACAATCAACGCTCTAACGAGCATTTTTGACGGCCAGCCGCCTTCGCGGGCGGATCCCTGTGCCATTAGGAGAGCCAAATGCCCAAGCTGAAGACCAAATCGGGCGCTAAAAAGCGCTTCAAGGTGACTGCCACCGGCAAAGTGATGTTCGCCCATCGCGGCAAGCGTCACGGCATGATCAAGCGGACGAAGAAGCAGATCCGTCAGCTGCGCGGCACCGCGGTGCTGTTCAAGACCGACGGCGACAACGTCAAGAAGTACTTCTTGCCGAACGCCTGATCGCGTCCACGATCATTGCCAACCGTGCCGCCTTCGCGCGGCAATCCGATAACCAAAGTCATCTCTGAAGGATTTCGTCATGTCTCGCGTCAAACGCGGTGTGACCGCCCACGCCAAGCACAAGAAAGTCTACAAGGCCGCCAAGGGCTTCTACGGCCGCCGCAAGAACACCATCCGCGCCGCCAAGCCGGCCGTGGAGAAGGCCCAGCAGTACGCGTTCCGCGATCGCAAGCGCAAGAAGCGGACCTTCCGCGCACTGTGGATCCAGCGCATCAACGCTGCCGTCCGTCCGTTCGGCCTGACCTACAGCCGATTTATCGACGGCATGGCCAAGTCCGGGATCACCGTGGACCGCAAGGTGCTGTCGGATCTCGCGATCAGCGAGCCCGCGGCGTTCCAGGCGATCGCCGAGAAGGCCAAGGCCGCATTGGCTGCCTGAGGCCGGCGCTAGCGGCCGGCTTCGCCGGCTTTCAGCGCACGTTGCGAATAGCGCTGGGCGACCTTCGCCCGGCAGAATGCCGCCGCCGACAGATACATCGTTCCGGACTTGTCCCGGTACTTGCGATCGCACGCCTTGAGCTCGCGCTGATAGCTGAGCGTCTGCGGCGGCTTCATCCGGCCGCCGAAATCGGCCTCGCACTTCTTCTCGACCACGTCCCCGAATTGGACATCGCCGCTGGCGCCATATGCGCAGGCTTCGAACAGTTGCATGGCCCTGTTGCAGCCCGGGGCAGCGCTCAGGACCGCGATGACATCCTCCATCGCCGTCGACTTGGCCGGACATTCTTCGGCGGCCTGAGCCGCGCCTCCGCACAGGAGCAGGGCCAGGCCGGCCAAACAGGATCGCAAACGCATCGCGGACTTTCTCCTCGTTTCCCCCTTGGTGACAGGCACCCGTGCAAGGTTCAACCCAGCCGCCACAAGCCGGAATTCAGCGGCTTTTCGCTTGACGTTACGGCCTTCGGGCGGCGACAACCCAGCCGAATTTAGAGCCAAGGATTTCACAGTGTCCGACCTCGCAACGCTCGAAACATCCATCCTCGACCAGATTGCCGCCGCCGGCGACGAGGCCGCACTCGAAGCCGTGCGCGTCTCAGCGCTCGGCAAGAAGGGTTCGATCTCGGCGCTGCTTGCCACGCTCGGCAAGATGTCGCCGGACGAGCGCAAGACGCAGGGCGCGGCGATCAACCAGGCCAAGGACAAGGTCACGGCGGCGCTCGCCGCACGGCGCGACGTGCTGAAGTCGGCCGCGCTCGATGCGCGCCTCGCGTCCGAGACCGTCGACGTCACGCTGCCGCTGCGCGATGCGCCGACGGAGGCCGGCCGCATCCATCCGCTGAGCCAGGTCTGGGACGAGCTCACCACGATCTTCGCCGACATGGGATTCTCGGTGGCCGAGGGTCCCGACATCGAGACCGACGATTACAACTTCACCAAGCTGAACTTTCCGGAAGGCCATCCGGCGCGCGAGATGCACGACACGTTCTTCTTCCATCCGAAGGAGGACGGCTCGCGCATGCTGCTGCGAACCCACACCTCGCCGGTGCAGGTGCGCACGATGCTGAGCCAGAAGCCGCCGATCCGCGTGATCTGCCCGGGCCGCACCTACCGGATCGATTCGGACGCGACCCACACGCCGCAATTCCACCAGGTCGAAGGCCTGGTCATCGACAAGCACTCGCATCTCGGCCACCTCAAATGGATCCTGCACGAGTTCTGCAAGGCGTTCTTCGAGGTCGACCACATCAACATGCGCTTCCGGCCCTCGTTCTTCCCGTTCACCGAGCCGTCGCTCGAAGTCGACATCCAGTGCCGCCGCGACAAGGGCGAGATCCGCTTCGGCGAGGGCGAGGACTGGCTCGAGATTCTCGGCTGCGGCATGGTGCATCCGAACGTGCTGCGCGCCTGCGGCATCGATCCCGACGAGTACCAGGGCTTCGCCTGGGGCATGGGCATCGACCGCATCGCCATGCTGAAATACGGCATCGCCGACCTCCGTCAGCTGTTCGACAGCGACGTCCGCTGGTTGTCCCATTACGGGTTCAAGCCGCTCGAAGTGCCAACGCTTGCCGGAGGGCTGAGCTCGTGAAATTCACCCTCTCCTGGCTGAAGGATCACCTCGAGACCGACGAGTCGCTCGACAAGCTCGCCGAGAAGCTCACCATGATCGGGCTCGAGGTCGAGAACATCGAGGACAAGGCGAAGGCGCTGAAGCCGTTCACCATCGCCAAGGTGATCTCGGCCGAGCAGCACCCGAATGCGGATCGGCTGCGGGTCTGCATGGTCGATACCGGCAACGGCGCTGCGCCGGTGCAGGTCGTGTGCGGCGCGCCGAATGCGCGCAGCGGTCTCGTCAGCGTGTTCTCGCCGCCCGGCACCTACATTCCCGGCAAGGACATCACGCTCGGTGTCGGCACCATCCGTGGCGTCGAGAGCCGCGGCATGCTGTGTTCGGCCGCCGAGCTGCAGATCTCCAACGACCATGACGGCATCATGGAATTGCCGGCCGATGCGCCGGTCGGCGCTGCCTACGCCGAATGGGCCGGCCTCGGCGATCCCGTGGTCGAGATCAATCTGACGCCGAACCGGCAGGACTGCACCGGCGTGCACGGCATCGCGCGCGATCTCGCCGCCGCCGACATGGGAAAATTCAAGGACCCGACCATCAAGCCGATCAAGGGCGAATTCCCTTGTCCCGTGCAGGTCGCGGTCGAAGACGCCACGCTGTGTCCGGGGTTCGCGATGCGTCTCGTGCGCGGCGTCAAGAACGGCCCGTCGCCGGAATGGCTGCAGAAGCGGCTGACTGCAATCGGACTGCGTCCGATCAACGCGCTGGTCGACATCACCAACTTCATGACCTACGACCGCGCGCGTCCGCTGCACGTGTTCGACGCCAGGAAGGTCAAGGGCAATCTCGTCGTGCGCCGCGCGCGTGACGGCGAGACGCTACTCGCGCTCGACGGCCGCACCTACAATCTCGATCCCGCGGTTTGCGTGATCGCGGACGAGCACGGCGTCGAATCGCTCGCCGGCATCATGGGCGGCGAGGCCTCGGGCTGCGATGAGAACACCACCGACGTGCTGATCGAATCGGCGCTGTGGAACGAGATCAACATCGCCCAGACCGGACGCAAACTCGGCATCAATTCGGACGCGCGCTACCGCTTCGAGCGCGGCGTCGATCCGGCCTTCATGGTGCCGGGGCTGGAGCTGGCGACCAGGCTCGTCATGGAGATGTGCGGCGGCACGCCGTCCGAGACCGTCGTGGCCGGCAAGGCCTTCGGTGAGGACCGCGTGATTGAATTCCCTGTCACCGAGGTCAAGCGCCTCTCCGGCATCGAGGTGCCGCAACCCGAGATGAAGCGTATCCTGACGCATCTCGGCTTCATGATGGCGGGCCCCGGCCCGGTGGTGAAGGTGGCGGTGCCCTCGTGGCGCTCCGACGTGCACGGCAAGGCCGACATCGTCGAGGAGATCGTCCGCATCTTTGGCGTCGACAAGGTGCCGATGACGCCGTTCGAGCGGGGCGACGACGCGCGCAAGCCGGTGCTGACGCCGCTTCAGCAGCGCATCCGTCGCGCCCGGCGCGCGCTCGCGAGCCGCGGCATCATCGAAGCGGTGACCTGGTCGTTCATCTCGAAATCCGCGGCGAAGCTGTTCGGCGGCGGCCAGCGTGAGCTCGAAGTCGCCAACCCGATCGCGGCCGATCTCTCCGACATGCGCCCGACGCTGCTCGCGGGCCTGATCGCGGCCACACAAGCCAATGCCAATCGCGGCGTCAGCGATGTCGCACTGTTCGAGGTCGGACAAATCTTCAAGGGCGACCGTCCGCAGGACCAGTTCATGGCCGCAAGCGGCGTGCGTCGCGGCTTTGCTTCGTCGGAAGGCCTGGGGCGGCATTGGTCGGGCTCGGCCCAGGCCGATGTCTTCGACGCCAAGGCGGATGCGCTGGCCGTGCTGGCAGCCGCCGGTGCGCCGATGCAGGCGCTGCAGATCGCCGCGGGTGGACCGGCCTGGCTGCATCCGGGCCGCTCCGGCACGATCCAGATCGGGCCGCAGAACGTGCTCGGCCATTTCGGCGAGGTGCATCCCAGAGCGCTCGAGGCGCTCGGCGCCGACGGCCCGTTGCTCGTCTTCGAGGTGATCCTCGACCGCATCCCCGAGGCGAAGAAGAAGCCGACCCGCGCCAAGCCCGTGATCGAGCTCTCGGCATTCCAGCCCGTCACGCGCGACTTCGCCTTCATCGTCGATCGCAGCGTGAAGGCCAGCGACATCGTGCGGGCCGCGCAGGGCGTCGACAAGAAGCTGATCACCGCCGTGAACGTGTTCGACGTCTACGAGGGCAAGGGCATCGACGACGGCAAGAAGTCGATCGGCATCGCCGTGACGATCCAGCCGCGCGAGAAGACGCTGACCGATCAGGAGATCGAGGCCGTCGCCGCGAAGATCGTGGCGGAGGTCACGAAGAAGACGGCCGGCACGCTGCGGGGATGAATATTGCGGACTTCCTTCCGAAGGACGTCAGCCTCAGCATCGCGATGGCGCTTTGCGCCGTCGCGTTCGTTTCCGGTACTGCGCGCGGCTTCTCCGGCTTCGGCTCCGCGCTGATCTTCATGCCGTTGGCGAGCAGCATCGCCGCGCCGCGGCTCGTCGCCGCCTTGCTTCTTGTGATCGATTTCATCGCGGCCGCGCCGCTGCTGCCGGATGCATGGCAGAAGGCGGATCGCAGGGCCACCGCGGTGATCGTGCTGGGCGCGCTGGTCGGCGTTCCCGTCGGCACCTATTTCCTCAGCGTGCTCGAGCCCGTCACCACGCGCTGGATCATCTCGTGCTTCGTCGCCGCGCTGCTGCTCCTTCTGCTGTCCGGCTGGCGCTATCGCGGCAGGGATCACGCCTGGCTCTCGGTCGGAATTGGCGGCCTGTCAGGCTTCTGCAGCGGCCTTGCGCAGACCGGCGGCCCGCCGATCGTCGGCTACTGGCTCGGCCGCCCGATCGCACCGATCGTCGCGCGCGCCAATATCCTGCTGTTCTTCGGCGCGTCCGATTTCTTCTCGCTGATCAGCTACGCGACGACAGGCCTGATCAGTCGCGAATCTCTCGTGCTCTCGCTGATCGTCGGCCCGGTCTACGCGATCGGCGTCGCCTTCGGCGCCTCGCTGTTCGGCCGCGCGAGCGAGAAAGTGTTTCGTACGATCTGCTATGCGCTGATCGCGATTGCGGTGATTGCGGGCTTGCCGGTGCTGGACGGTATACTGCGCTAAATTGCCGCCTATTGTCGCGGCACGCGGCGCTTTTTCGTCGACTGCGTCGGCACGTCCGCGGGCTCATCCTTCAGCGCACCGATCTTGCGCAACGCTGCGTCCGCGGCGCGTTCGCCGCTTTCCCATGCGCCGTCGACGGTGCCCCACAACGTCTCGTGCGTGGCCTCCCCCGCGAGGAACACATTGCCGATCGGCTCGCTCAGGATTTTTCGCGACAGCTGGCCGCCAGGCGCGGCCGCCGACATCGCGCCCATGACGTAAGGCGAGGCGTTCCAGCGCGTGGCGCTGGTCTTCCCGATGACAGCGGCGGCCTCGCTGCCGAACAGTTTCGTGATCCATTCCCTGGCGAACGCAGCCATCGCCTTCTCGCCCTGCTCGGAGAGATCGCGGCCGAACGAGCCGCCGACGTCGATCGAACACAACGCGGAGCCGCCCATGTTGGCAAACATCAGGGCCGTGCGTGTCGAATTGCTCTGCTCGATCAGGATATCGTCGCGCGACAGGCCGAGCGGATTGCCCGGCAATTGCAGCACGATGCGATCGTAGCTGCCGAGGCCGAGCTTCGAGGCCGCATCCAGCGTGCGTTTGGGAACATCGGGCGTAAACTTGATCGCGCCCGATGTCAGCACGTTGGTCGAGACCGTGACGATGACGGCGCGCGCGGCAATCTTCCCCGCCGGCGTTTCCACGCTGACGTCGCGGTTGTTCCAGGCGATGCGGCTCGCCGGCGTTGACAGCGCCACCGGCGACTGCTCGCCCAGCTTGGCGATCAGCGCGCCAAGGCCCTGACGGCAGGCGATCGCCGCGTTGCGGTCCTGCGCGCGCCCCTTGTCGATCGCGGACAATTCCTTGAGGTCCTTGCCGGCAAAGCCCGCGCCCAGCATGAACTCGGCCGCGCCCGCCCAGTCGCCGAGATCCTTCGGCAGCACGGAGGCACAGGAAGTATCCAGCTTGGCCCGCGAGGCCTCGTCGATAGCGCGGTTGGCGCGCACCAGCGCCGCCAGGAATTGCTCGGTCTCGCCCGCGCGGGCATTGCGGCGACCGATGCGCATCTTCTGGCCCGTTGGCGCCGGCAGCACGTCCAGCCCGACGCTGCGCGCCAGCCGGATCATCGGATTGGTGTCGGCGTTGTGCATCCACCGCGCACCGCGGTCGAACGGCACCTCGAAGGTCGTGCTGTCGGTGATGCAGCGACCGCCGATCTGCGGCGCCGCTTCCACCACGACGACCTTGCGGCCCGTCGCCGTGATGCGCCGCGCCGCAGCGATTCCCGCAGCCCCCGCACCGATCACGACGATGTCGGCCTCACGCGGCAGGGGCGCGGCGGTTGCGCGCAGGACCGGCATCGCGGCAAGGCCCGCCGACGCGACAAGGAAACCGCGGCGCGTGATTGTCATGTCATGGTTTCCGAGGACTTGCGGCGAACGGGAACAGTCAGCGAACCTTGCCGCATCTGATGTTGCACGGCAACCATCATGGTGAATCAATCGTGCTTGATGTCACGGAGTGATGAACCGAATTGCAACAGGTTTAGACCATGATAGAGAAGGGAAAAAGACGGCCGCAAAAGGCCGTGGGGGGAGTTTGAAATGGGGACGGTCCTGGATTCAGTCGGCAAGCTGATTGCCGCGTACCTCTCCAAGGAGGTGCCGGGCTACGAGCCGTTCACGCCCAGCGACCCGGAACATCTGCGCGGCGTCATCGAGCCCGGCGACGTGCTGCTGGTCGAAGGCAACAACCGCATCTCCGGCATCATCAAATATCTGACGCAGTCGACCTGGTCGCATGCCGCGCTTTATGTCGGTCCGGTCGAGGGCGCCGCAGAGCCCGACGGCGAACCTCATGTGCTGATCGAGGCCAATATCGGTGAAGGCGTCACCTCGGCACCGCTGTCGAAGTATTTCCCCTATCACACCCGCGTCTGCCGGCCGGTCGGGCTGTCCTACGAGGACCGCACCACGGTGTGCCGCTATGCAATCAACCGCATCGGCTTCGGCTACGACACCAAGAACATCGTCGACCTCATGCGCTTCCTGTTCCCGCTGCCGGTGCCGCAGCGCTGGCGGCGACGCATGATCGCGATCGGCTCGGGCGATCCGACCAAGATCATCTGTTCGGCGCTGATCGCGCAGGCGTTCGACGCAGTGCGCTATCCGATCCTGCCCAAGATCACCAAGGCCGGCAGCCGCGCCGCCCGCCGCGAGATTCTGCACATCCGCGATTCCTCGCTCTACATGCCCCGCGACTTCGACATCTCGCCCTATTTCGAAGTCGTCAAACCCACCATCGTGCATGGGTTCGACTACACCGCCTTGCACTGGGCCGACAAGCAGAAGCCGCTCGAGGAGGTAGCGGGCTCATTCGGTGTGTTTCCAGAAACGTTCTTGGCGCCGCCGCTCGTTCCTGAAGCGGTTGACGAAGAGGCGCCGGCTGAGATTCCGGCTGAGCAAGTGAGTGCGGGCCTTGTGGAGGCGAGCCCCGCCTTCTCCGAGCATTTCGTGCAGCTGAGCGAACTCGCGACGTACCGCGCGCGGGCACGACGGATGGCGGCGTAGTTACTCGACTTCATCAACGCCGCGGTTGCGAGCGCAGCGAAGCCATCCAGAATATCTCCGCGGCAGCAGGCTGGATTGCGTCGTCACCTCCGCGCAAGATTGCCAACCAACTTTGTCGCGACGCTGCTCGCAATGACTGACGTAAGGACCTAGCGCTCCGCCCGTCCGATCACCGCCATCAACTCCGCGATCTTGGCGCGCTGGTCGGCCTTGTCGCCGCTCGATATCGCGTGCTCGACGCAATGGGCGACGTGGTCCTTGAGAACTTCCTCCTCGACCCGGCGCAGCGCGGCACGCACCGCCGAGATCTGCGTCACGATGTCGATGCAGTAGCGGTCCTCCTCTACCATTTTCGAGAGGCCGCGAACCTGCCCCTCGATCCGGCCGAGACGTTTTCCGACGGATGTCTTGATGTCCTTGCGCATGGGGTCTATATACCCCTACCGGGTATGGGTTGCAAGACCTGGACACCGCTGGAGCAGGATTATGAACAAGCCGGAACACGGGCATCATCACGACACCACCGCTCACGCCGGATGCGGCTGTTCGAGCAATACGGCGCCGCCAGGCGCCAAGCCTGCGGCCTCCTCCTGCTGCGGCGGACATGGCGATCATTCCGGCCACACTCATGATCACGGTGACACCGCGGCCAAGGTCAAGGATCCCGTCTGCGGCATGAGCGTCGATCCCGCGACCTCGAAGCATCACCTCACACATCACGGCGAGAGCTTCCATTTCTGCTCGGCCGGCTGCCGCACCAAGTTCGCCGCTGACCCAGCCAAATATCTCGCCAAGGAGAAGGCGCCCGAACCCGAAATGCCGGCGGGCACGATCTACACCTGTCCGATGCATCCGGAGATCCGTCAGGTCGGACCCGGCAGCTGCCCGATCTGCGGCATGGCGCTGGAGCCGGAGGTGGCGAGCCTCGACACTGGTCCCAACCCGGAGCTCGCCGACATGACGCGGCGGTTCTGGATCGGCGGCGCGCTCGCGTTACCGGCCGTGGTGCTGGAGATGGGCAGTCATCTCGCCGGTCCCCACAACTGGATCGATCCGGCCCTGTCGAACTGGATTCAGCTCGCCTTCGCCACCCCCGTGGTGCTGTGGGCGGGCTGGCCGTTCTTCGTTCGCGGCTGGCAATCGCTGCTGACGCGCAACCTCAACATGTTCACGCTGATCGCGATGGGCACGGGGGTTGCGTATGTCTACAGCATCATCGGCACGGTCGCGCCGCAGATCTTTCCCGCCAATTTCCGCGGCCATGAAGGTGCGGTCGCCGTCTATTTCGAGGCGGCTGCGGTCATCACCGTGCTCGTGCTGCTCGGCCAGATGCTGGAACTGCGCGCCCGCGATGCGACCTCCGGCGCGATCAAGGCGCTGTTGCAGCTTGCGCCGAAGACCGCGCGCCGCGTCGACGCCGATGGCAGCGAGCACGAGGTCGAGATCGACACGCTTCATGTCGGCGACCGCTTGCGCGTTCGCCCCGGCGAGAAGGTGCCGGTCGACGGCAGCATTCTGGAAGGACGTTCCTCCCTCGACGAATCCCTGATCACCGGCGAATCGATGCCGGTCACCAAGGAGGCCGGCGCCAAGGTCATCGCCGGCACGCTGAACCAATCGGGCAGCTTCATCATGCGCGCCGACAAGGTCGGACGCGAGACGTTGCTGTCGCAGATCGTGCAGATGGTCGCCGATGCGCAGCGCTCGCGCGCTCCGATCCAGCGGCTGGCCGATCAGGTCGCGGGCGGGTTCGTCCCGACCGTCATCGCCGTCGCCCTCGCCGCCTTTGCCGCCTGGGCCTGGTTCGGGCCGGAACCGCGGCTGGCCTTCGGCCTGGTCGCCGCCGTCAGCGTGCTGATCATCGCCTGTCCCTGCGCACTGGGCCTCGCGACCCCGATGTCGATCATGGTCGGCGTCGGCCGCGGCGCGCAAGCGGGTGTGCTGATCAAGAACGCCGAGGCGCTGGAGCGGATGGAGAAGATCGACACGCTGGTGGTCGACAAGACGGGCACGCTGACCGAGGGCAAGCCCAAGCTGGTCGCGATCGCGCCGGCTTCCGGTTTCGTGGAAGACGACATCCTTCGGCTCGCCGCCAGCGTGGAGCGCGCGAGCGAGCATCCCCTGGCCGACGCCATCGTGCGCGCGGCCAAGGAGAAGGCGCTTGCCTTCGGGCAGGTCGAGCAGTTCGACTCGCCGACCGGCAAGGGCGCCACCGGCAAGGTCGACGGCAAGACCATCGCGCTCGGCAATGCAGGGTATCTCACTTCGCTCGGGATCGACACGACGACGCTCCACGCCGAGGCCGAACGGCTGCGCCAGGACGGGGCCACGGTGATCAACATGGCCGTCGACGGCAGGCTCGCCGGCCTATTCGCGATCGCCGATCCGGTCAAGGCATCGACCCCGGAGGCGCTGAAGGCGTTAGCTGCCGAAGGCATCAAGGTGATCATGCTGACCGGCGACAACCAGACGACGGCGGAGGCCGTGGCACGCCGGCTCGGCATCGCCGATGTCGAGGCCGAGGTGCTGCCGGATCAGAAGAGCGCGGTGGTTTCGAAGCTGCAAAAGGCCGGCCGCGTCGTCGCGATGGCCGGCGACGGCGTCAACGACGCGCCGGCGCTGGCCGCCGCTGAAGTCGGCATCGCCATGGGCACCGGCACCGACGTCGCGATGGAGAGCGCCGGCATCACCCTGCTCAAGGGCGATCTCGTCGGCATCGTCCGTGCGCGAAAACTGTCGCAGGCGACGATGAGCAACATCCGGCAAAACCTGTTCTTCGCCTTCATTTACAACGCCGCCGGCATCCCGATCGCGGCCGGCATCCTCTATCCGGCCTTCGGCCTGTTGCTCTCGCCGATCGTCGCCGCGGCAGCGATGGCGCTGTCCTCGGTGAGCGTGGTCGGGAACGCGCTGCGGCTGCGGGCCACGCGGCTGTGAGGACATCGCAGTAGCCCGGATGGCGCGCAAGCGGCATCAGGGTGTCTTGCCCGCATATTTGCACCGTCCCGGATTGCGCTTCGCTCGATCCGGGCTACGGTTCACGGGACACAGTTGAGACGCACCGGGGAGACTGATGCAGCGAATTACGATCACGATCGAGGACGATCTGCTGGCGGAGATCGACGCGGCGGCCGAGGCGCGCGGCTATCAGAACCGGTCCGAGATCATCCGCGATCTCGCCCGCGCCGGCCTGCAGCAGAGCACCGAGGACACCGCGCAGACCGGCCAATGCGTCGCCGGCCTCGTCTATGTCTACGACCACGCCGCGCGCGATCTGTCGAAACGCCTGGTGCAGGAATTCCACGGCCATCACGACCTCGCGCTGGCGACCTTGCACGTCCATCTCGACGACAACAATTGCATGGAGATGACCGCGCTGAAGGGGTCGGCGGACGAGGTCAAGCATTTCGCCGACCACATCATTGCCGAACGCGGCGTCCGCTACGGCCGCGTGGTGATGATCCCGACCGGCGAGGGCAAGCCGGCGAAGGCGCGGAAACACGGACACCGGCACGGATAGCTGAGGCGTCGCGGTGAGCCTGGGGCCACCTCGCCTCAAGCTCCTGGGTCCGCTAGCGGCGCGTCATTTCCTGCCACGCCGGGTCCGGGACACGGCCGTGGCGACCGCCCTCCCTTGCCGAAGCCGCAATCTCTCTCTACCTCTCGCCCGTCATTCACCTCCGAGGATCCCCCATGCTGGATGCCGCCATCAAGGCGCTGTCGCAAATGATCTCGCCGCCGATGCGCTCGATCCTGTGGCGGTCGATCGGGCTTGCGCTCGTGCTGATCATCGTGCTGGCGATCGGCCTGCAGCGGCTGCTGAGCTGGTTTGAGACCTATGGCGAAGTCTGGCTTGAGGGCCTGCTCGGTCCCGGCTGGCACACGTCGCTCGAGGTCCTGGCCTGGGTCGTCTCGATCGCGGCGGGACTTGGCGTGGTGTTCGGGGCCGTGTTTCTGATGCCGGCGATCACTTCACTGGTGGCGAGCCTGTTCGTCGACGACGTCGCCGACATCGTCGAGCGCGAACACTATCCCGCCGAACGGCCGGGCGTTGCGCTGCCGTTCAGCCAGGCGATCTATGAGGGCGTCAAGACCGCGCTCCTGACCATCCTGGTCTATCTGATCGCATTGCCGCTGGTGCTGTTCGCCGGCGCAGGCTTCCTGATCTTCTTCCTCGCCACCGCCTGGCTGCTCGGCCGCGAATATTTCGAGCTTGCTGCGATGCGCTTTCGCTCGCCGGAGGAAGCCAAGGCCATGCGGCGCGACAATGCCGCCACCATTTTCACCGCCGGCCTGTTCATCGCCGCCTTCGTCTCGATCCCGATCGTCAATCTGGCGACGCCGATCTTCGCGATGGCGTTCATGGTCCACATGCACAAGCGGCTGTCAGGTCCGCGGCCCGAGTTGATCGAACCGGCGCGGCAGATGCGGTGACGCGCTCTACGTCCGCTGCACGCCGCATTTCCGCAGCACCGTTCTGGCGAAGCCGAACGGCGCCGGCGTGAACGGACCCGGCGGCGCGCGGGTGAGCAGCGCGACGACGCCGAGGGCCGCCACCGCGAGCCAGAAGCATAGCCAGAAGCCGTCGATATAGGCGAGCACATTGGCTTCGCGCTGCACGAAGCCGGCGAGCGTTCCGACCGCGCGGGCCTGCGCCGATCCTGTCCCATGGGTGGCGAATTGATCGGTAAGCTGCTTCAGGATACGCACCACGTCGAGATCGCCGACGCCGAGGTTCTGGCCGAGATAGAAGGAATGGACCTGCTCGCGCACGCGCAGCCACGTCCCCATCAGCGCCACGCCGATCTCGGCGCCGCCGAGCCGCATGATCTGGATGTAGGCAGCAAACGAAGTCGCGCGGCTCGGGTCGGAGTTCGACAGCAGCGTGATGATCAGCGGCAGCAATGTCAGCGCCTGCCCGATCGCCTGCAGCAGCACGATGCCGACGAAGTCTTCGCGCGCCCAAGCATGAGTGAGCTGCGTGCCCCAGAGATTGGCAGCGGCGAAGCTAGCAAATCCTGCGATCACCACGGTCCGCGTATCGAAATGCCGCAGCAGCCAGATCGAGAGCGGCACCAGCACGAACATCGGCAGCGCGCCATAGGCGAGCAGCAGCATGCCGCTCTGCTCGGGCCTGAGCTGGGTGATGGTGGCCAGGAAGTTCGGTACCAGCGATGCATTGGACAGGCTGGTCAGCGTGTAGAGCAGGATCAGGACCAGTCCCAAACCGATATTGCGCGAGAACAGGACGCTCACATGCGCCCAGGGCTGCCGCACGAGCGACTCGTTGATCAGGAAGGCCGCGAGCAAGGCCGCGCCACTCGCGAGCAACGCCATCACCGTGCCTGAACCCAGCCAGTCCAGCCGGTTGCCCTGATCGAGCCCGGCATAGACCATCGCGACCCCTGCGCCGAGCAGCAGCATGCCGCCCCAATCGGCCTCGCGCAGCAGCGCGCGGTTCACCGGCTCGTTCGGTGTGCCGAGATAGACCATCAGGCCCATCAAGGGCGCGATCACCACGCCCTGCCAGTAGAGCCATTGCCAGCCGAGATGCTCGACATAGAAGCCGACCAGCGAGGTTGAGGTGTCCAAGGCGAAACCGACGCGGATCGCATAGATCGAGATCGCCGGCAGCCACCAGCGGATCGGCAGATTGCGGAACACGATCATCAGCGTCGCCGGCACGAAGGTGCCGAGCAAGAGGCCGTGCACCACGCTGAAGACCATCAAGGTCGGATAGTCGTGCACGAACGGAATGATCAGCGAGATCAGCGCATAGGCCAGGCTCGGAATGCCGAGCACGCGCCGCAGGCCGAACACGGTGGCGAGCCAGGCGACCGCGGGCGCGATCAAGATCTGCGAGCCGATGCCGGCGGTGGAAAGCCAGGCGCCCTCGTCGAACGAGAGCGAGAACGCGCCGCGCAGGTCGGGCAGGCCGACCGTGGTCAGCCGGCTGTCGAAATTGGCAAGGAACGAGCCGAGCAGCACTGCGGCCACGGCAAAGATCGGCTGTGGCGCGACGCCGCCGCGCGAGAGCGGTCCGCGATCGGCGTCGTCATTTTCCGCCATTGCCAGCCTTGGTGTCGATGCGGGTGACCACCGACATGCCCGGCACCAGGCGCGCCGTGAGCTGCTGGCCATCGTCGAGCCGGATACGCACGGGGATACGCTGCACCACCTTGGTGAAATTGCCAGTGGCGTTGTCAGGCGGCAGCAGCGCGACCTGCGAGCCCGTCGCCGGCGCGATGCGCTCGACCTTGCCGCGCAGCGTCTCGCGCGGGAAACTGTCGACGGTGATCTCGACGGGCTGCCCGGGCGCGACGTGCGTAAGCTGGGTCTCCTTGTAGTTCGCGATCACATAGACCTGCGGCAGCGGCACCACGTTGATGAGGTTGGTGCCGATATTGACGTAGTCGCCGGGCTGAACCTGACGCTCGCCGACGACGCCGTCGAACGGCGCTGCGATCCGGGTGTAGCCGAGCTTGAGCTTGGCGCCCGCCAGCGTCGCCTTGGCCGCCGCGACGTCGGCGGCGCGCTGCTTTCGGGTGCCTTGCAGGACCTCGAGCTGGTGCTGCTGGGCTGCAATCACGGCGCGGCTCGCCCGCACGTCGGCCTGCGCCTTGGCGTAGGCCGCGACGGCCTGCTCGAACCTCTGCCGCGTACCGGATTCGGTCTGCGACAGCGATTGCTGGCGCTCCTGCTCCTGCCGCGCCTCGACCTCCATGGCTTCGGCCGAAAGCCGGGCAGCCTGCGCCTGCGCGATCGTCGCATATTGCAGCTCGATCTGGTTGGCCAGATTGTCGAGGGTTGCCTGCGCGGCGGCGACATTGGCGTCGGCCTGTGCGACCTGAGCCTCGTAATCGGCGGGATCGATCTGGATCAGGAGATCGCCGGCCTTGACGCGCTGGAAGTCGGTGACGGCGACGGTCAGAACCTCCCCCGAGACGCGGCTCGACAGCCGCGTCAGCTCGGCGCGCACATAGGCATCATTGGTGGTCTGGACCACGGCATTGCCGACCCATTCGTCGAAGCGCAGCGTCGCCAGCGCAACGAAGCCGAGCGCGACGATCACCGCGAACAGCGGGATCGCGAACCGGCTCCACAGCGAAGCGGCCGGCCGCTGCGTCGGCTTCGCTGACGGGGCCGGCGTTGCGGCGACAGCCGGAGGCGGGACTTGCTCCTGTTGACTCACGATATCACCCCAAGACGCTCTGCTCTCACCGCCGTCACACCGTCTTCTCCGGCCACCGGCAGAGATCGTTGATCAGGCAAACTTCGCAGCGCGGCTTGCGCGCGAGGCAAGTATAGCGGCCGTGCAGGATCAGCCAATGATGGGCATGGAGCATGAACTCGGCCGGGATCACCTTTTCGAGACCGAGTTCGACCTCCAGCGGCGTCTTGCCCGGCGCCAGCCCGGTACGGTTGCCGACGCGAAAGACATGGGTATCGACCGCCATGGTGTGCTCGCCGAAGGCCATGTTGAGCACGACGTTGGCTGTCTTGCGTCCCGCACCGGGCAACGATTCGATCTCGGCACGCGTGCGCGGCACCTCGCCGCCGAATTCGCTGATCAGCTTGGCCGACAGCGCGATCACGTTCCGGGCCTTGGTGCGGTAAAGACCGATGGTCTTGATGTACTCGCGCAAGCGCTCCTCGCCGAGATCGATCATCTTCTGCGGGGTATCGGCGACCTCGAACAAGGCGCGCGTCGCCTTGTTGACGCCGGCATCGGTTGCCTGCGCCGACAGCACTACCGCGACCAGCAGCGTGAACGGATTGACGTGCTCGAGCTCGCCCTTCGGCTCCGGATTGGCTTTGCGAAAGCGGCTGAAGGCTTCGTGAACCTCGGCGGGCGTCCAGCGCTTCATCGCCCTGAGGCTCTTCCTGGCGAGCGCGTTGGGCTTCGCGACGACCGCTTTTGCCTTTTTCTTCGGCACATCCGCCTTGCGCGGGGCCGGCTTGCGGGTGATTTTCGCCATGATCGGGATATACTGAGGGACGATGAGCACAGGCAACGAAATTGAACGCAGCGATCCTGATCCGCGCGACGTGCAGATCTTCTCCGCGCTGCTGACGCCGCATCGTTCGCTGAATCGCACCGGCTTCCTCGCCGTGATGCTGTTCCTGAGCGTGGTCAGCTTCGTGACGGGCCTCGTCTTCCTGATGATGGGTGCCTGGCCGGTGTTCGGCTTCTTCGGCCTCGACGTTCTCGTGATCTGGTGGGCCTTCAGGGCCAATTTTCGCGCGGCGCGCGCCACCGAGGAGATCGTGGTCACGCCCTCGGAGCTGCGGGTGCGGCGCGTCAGCCATCGCGGCCAGGTCTCGGAATGGACCTTCAATCCGCTCTGGGTCCGGCTCGATCAGGAGGTCGACGAGGAATACGGCATCGAGCACCTCTATCTGATCTCGCGGCGCCGCCGGCTGCGCATCGCCGGCTTTCTCGGACCTGAGGAAAAGGCGAGTTTCTACAAAGCCTTGGTTGGTGCCCTAAATGCCGCCCGGCGCGGCCCGACCTACAATCCGGTGACGTGAGCGCAGTCGGAAATCGGGTGGTTTCCCAACCGCCCCTCCCCTACATTTCCGGTCATGATGACACTCGCCATACATGATCAACGCCTGACCAAGCCGGGCCCCCAGAACGCCGCGCTGCGCGACTACGATTCGGTGCGCCGGGCGATCGCCTTCATTTCGGAAAACTGGCGCGCGCAGCCGACCATCGAGGCGATGGCGGATGCCGCCGGCGTCACGCCGGATGAGCTGCACCATCTGTTCCGCCGCTGGGCCTCGATCACGCCAAAGGCTTTCATGCAGGCGCTCACGCTCGATCATGCCAAGGGATTGCTGCGGGATTCCGCGAGCATCCTCGACGCCGCGCTCGACTCGGGATTGTCGGGACCGGGCCGGCTGCACGATCTCTTCGTCAC
The DNA here is from genome assembly GCF_018129985.1 of Bradyrhizobium sp. SZCCT0148. Taxonomy (GTDB): domain Bacteria; phylum Pseudomonadota; class Alphaproteobacteria; order Rhizobiales; family Xanthobacteraceae; genus Bradyrhizobium; species Bradyrhizobium japonicum_H. The sequence goes on along the minus strand of NZ_JAFCKT010000002.1, from coordinate 278,394 downwards.
GCACGAGGCGATGTCGCCGGGTGAATGGAAGAACGGCGGCGCTGGCCTGACCTTGCGTTACGGCTTCCACCCCTCGCCGTTCGGCACTGCGATCGTCATCGCGACGGACCGCGGCCTGTCGGGCCTCGCCTTCGCCGACCACGGTGAGGAGAAGGTCGCGCTCGCCGACATGACCCGGCGCTGGCCAAACGCCACCTATGTCGAAGACCATGAGGGCACCGCGCCGCTCGCAGCGCGGGTGTTCGACACCAGGCTGTGGCGGCCCGACCAGCCGCTGCGCGTGGTGATGATCGGCACCGATTTCGAGGTGCGGGTGTGGGAGACGCTGCTGAAGATCCCGATGGGACGCGCGGTGTCCTATTCCGACATCGCCTGCAACATCAACAGCCCCAAGGCCTCACGCGCCGTCGGTGCAGCCGTCGGCAAGAACCCGGTCTCGTTCGTCGTGCCCTGCCACCGCGCGCTCGGCAAAAGCGGAACACTGACGGGCTATCACTGGGGCATCACGAGGAAGCAGGCGATGCTGGGCTGGGAAGCCGGGCAGCTGGGGATGCAGTGAGCGCAAAGGCACACTGCCGCAGGGTCGGCAAAGGCGCGTAGCGCCGTGCCAACGATCTGTCTCAAGTCGCTGACGCTCCGGGGGCACGCTACGCCTTGGCCACCCTCGAGATCTCGCCTAACCCGCCAGATCCAGCTTCGACGCCACCGTCGAATCCGCGTTGAGGCGGTAGATGATCGGCACGCCCGTGGCGAGCTCGCGCTTCAATATGCCCTCGGGCGACAGCTTTTCCAACACCATGATCAGCGCGCGCAGCGAATTGCCGTGGGCGGCGACCAGCGTGCGCTTGCCGTTGAGCACGCCGGGCAGGATCTCCTGTACATAGTACGGCAATGCCCGCGCCAGCGTGTCCTTCAGGCTTTCGCCGCCAGGCGGCGGCACGTCGTAGGAGCGGCGCCAGATCAGCACCTGCTCCTCGCCCCATTTCTTGCGGGCGTCGTCCTTGTTGAGGCCGGAGAGATCGCCGTAGTCGCGCTCGTTGAGCGCGAGGTTCTTCATCGTCGGCAGGCCCTTCTGGCCGAGCTCGCCGAGAATGAGATCGAGCGTGTGCTGCGCGCGCGTCAGCACCGAAGTATAGGCGACGTCGAACTGAAGCCCCTGCGCCTTCAGCTTGCGGCCGGCTTCCGTGGCCTCCTTGACGCCGAGCTCGGTGAGATCGGGATCCTTCCACCCCGTGAACAGGTTCTTCAGATTCCATTCGCTCTGGCCGTGGCGCACGAGCACGAGGAGACGTTCACTCATCGACTGCTTTCCATCTAGTTTATTGTTTTGAGCATGATCTTGTCGGAAAACCGCTTCACACTTTTCCGGATCATGCTCGTTCAAATGTCAGACAAGCCGAGCACGTCGGCCATGGAGTAATGCCCCGGCTTCTTGCCGTGCGCCCAAAGTGCCGCCTTCAGCGCGCCGTGGGCGAACAGCATGCGGTCCTCGGCCTGATGCGACAGCGTCAGGCGCTCGAACGGCCCGAGGAAGGTGACGCTGTGATCGCCGGCGACGGTGCCGCCGCGCAACGAGGCGAAGCCGATATTGCCCGGCCTGCGCGCGCCGGTGATGCCGTCACGGCCGCGCTCGGAATGGTCGTCGAGGGTGACGCCGCGACCGCTGGCAGCGGCCTGTCCCAGCATCAGCGCCGTGCCGGATGGCGCATCGACCTTCATGCGATGATGGGTCTCGACGATCTCGATATCAAAACTCTGGTCGAGCGCCTTGGCAACGCGCTTGACCACGGCCGCCAGCAGATTGACGCCCAGGCTCATATTGCCTGATTGCACCACGATGGCGCGATTGGTGACGCTCTTGATCACGGCATTGTCGGAGCCGGACAATCCGGTGGTGCCGACGACATGCACGATACCGCGCTCGGCGGCGATCGCGACATTGGCGATGGTCGCGGCCGGCACGGTGAAGTCGAGGATGCCATCGGCCTCCTTCGACATCGCCCAGAGGTCGGCGGAGAGCTTGATGCCGTTGGCCGGCAGGCCTGCGAGCACACCGGCGTCCTTGCCGAGCAGCTCCGAGCCCGGCATCTCCAGCGCGCCCGCCAGCACCGCGCCTTTGCTTTCGCCGATCGCCCGCACCAGCGCGCGGCCCATCCGGCCACCGGCTCCAGCAACAATCAGGCGCATGTCGGACATGGTGTGATCCTCTCCGGGGCCGTTTTAGCCGGGGGATGCAGTTCCGGCAACCGAGGGGATCAGGCAGTGCCGCCTGCGGCCATCCTTCGAGACGCCCGCCTGCGGCGGGCCCTCAGGATGAGGTCGGAGTATGTGGCTACGCGTTCAACGGGCACCGCCGCCGCTTAGCCTCATCCTGAGGAGCCCGCCATAGGCGGGCGTCTCGAAGGACGAGGCGCGCGCGCAGATCGTGCCTCAGCCGTCCGACGGCTGCGGGCCGTCATAGCCCTCGATGATGATGAGGTCGGCGATCGAGTGCGGCTGGCGCACCTTGATGTTGGCCTGGTATTCCGGAGAATTGTAGCAGGCGATCGCGGTCTCGTAGTCCGGGAATTCGATCACGACGTTGCGGGTGCGGCTGGCGCCTTCGACGGTGGTGAACTTGCCGGCGCGGACGACGAAGCGGCCGCCCCATTTCTTGAAGATCGGACCGTTGGCAACGGCGTAGGGCTTGTAGCCCTCGTCATTGCTCACATCGACCCGTCCGATCCAGTAGCCTTTTGCCATTGTTCTTCTCCCTGTTGTTGCTCAACCGAGCGCTTGCGCGATCTCGGCATGGATTGCCTCTGCGACGGCCTTGGGGTCGGCGGCTTCCAGCACCGGCCGCCCGACGACGAGATAATCGGCGCCCGCCGTGATCGCACGGCTCGGCGTCATGATGCGCTTCTGGTCACCGGTCGCCGAACCCGCCGGCCGGATGCCGGGGGTGACGAGGCTCATCTGGTGACCGACGATCTTGCGCAAATTGCCGACTTCCTCCGGCGAGCAGACGAGGCCGTCGATGCCAAGCACCTGCGCCTGCTGCGCGCGCGCCTCGACCAGTTCGGAGATGCCGAGCCGATAGCCGGCCGCATGCAGATCGTCCTCGTTGTAAGAGGTCAGCACCGTGACGGCGAGGATCTTCAGGTTCGAATTGCCGCGGCCCTCGACCGCGCCCTTCATGGTCTGCGGATAGGCGTGCACGGTGAGGAAGGTGGCGCCGAGCCTCGTGATGCTCTCGACGCCCTGCATCACGGTGTTGCCGATGTCGTGCAGCTTGAGATCGAGAAACACCTTCTTGCCCTTGTCGGCGAGCTTGCCGACCAGCGGCAACCCGCCGGCATAAGCGAGCCGATAACCGATCTTGTAGAAGGTGACACTGTCGCCGAGACGATTGATGGTCGCCTCCGCGGCATCGACGCTGGGCAGGTCGAGCGCGACGATCAGGCGGTCCTTGGGGGCGATCTCGGCTGGCGTCATGTCACCTCACATCATGCGTTGGGAAATGTCGATCAACTGCGCCACCAGCTCCTTCATCGCGGCGATGTCGGCCTCGTTCTTGAGCCTGTCCATATCGTCATAGGCCTGGTCGGCAAAGGCGAGCGTGAGCTGGCTGGCAATCACGTTGGCCTGGCAGGAGGTCAGGATCAGCCTGAGCGCCTGCAGCGCGCGGGCCGCGCCGAGCCGGCTCTGCGAGGCGCCGGCGAGGGCAAAGGCACGGTTGCGGAACACCTCGCCGCACGCCTCGTGCGGATCCTGCACGCGGCTGACCCAGTCGATCGCGTTCTTGAGCAGCGGCGGCACCGAGGCGTTGTATTCGGGCGAGACGACCAGCACGCCGTGATGCGTGCCGATCATGCGCTTGAGATTGACCGCGTGCTTGGGCACCCCGGACTTGGCCTGGAGATCGCCATCGTAGATCGGCAGCGGAAAATCGGCGAGCGAGATGCGGGTGACGTCGACGCCGGCCCGGGCGAATTCATAGGCGGCGACCGCCGCCAGCTTCGCATTGTGCGAACCGGTGCGCAGCGAGCCGGGAATGACCAGGATTTTGGGTGCGGACATCCGTTTTCATGCGTTCGGCGAAACGAGCCCGCCGCGCATGAGAGACAGCCGGCGGAATTAGTCCTTGCGATACACCCAGACGCGGGCGGGCGGAAGGTTCATCCAGATCCGCTCCGACGCCTCTGTGGACACGCCGGGCAGCGATTTCGGGATCGGCGGCACCACCGCGTAGGTGAACTGAACGAAGGGAGCGCCGGGCGCAAGCGCCGTGAAGGCGTCGCGGATCAGCCGGAGTCGCGTCAGCATCGGTTTTGTAACCAGCGGCAGACCGGAGACGACCGCGGAGGCCGGCGCGCTCAGAACGTTCCAGAGCGTGTCACGCAGGCGATAGGCATCGCCCTGCACCACCTTGGCCTGCGGATAGCGGTCGCGCAGCAGCGCGCAGAAACCAGGATTGTATTCGACGAGGACGAGCCGCTTCTGATCGACACCGCGCTCGACCAGCGCCGAGGTGATGGCGCCGGTGCCGGGTCCGAGCTCGACCACGGGCGCGTCTGAATCGACATCGACGTAATGGGCCATGGTCCGGGCCAGCAGCTTGCCCGACGGCATCACGGCGCCCATGTGCAGGGGCTTTTCGATCCATGATCTGAGGAAGCGCACCTCGTCATCGAGACGAGGCTTCTTCAACGCACGCGCGGACGATGGCAATGGCATGTCAGGACCGAACGGGACCGCAGGACCGCGGCGTGTCAGAAAATGGTCATAAAGACGTATAGGCCGAAGGCGGCATGGTCAAGCCGAGTCAACTCGCCCGATTACCGAAGAAATCCTTAACCTTGGCGAAGAAGCCCTCGGACTCCGGCTGCGTGTTGCCGCTTGACAGCTTTTCGAACTCGGCCAGCAATTCCTGCTGTTTCTTGGTGAGGTTCTGCGGGGTCTCGACCACGACCTGAACATACATGTCGCCCATCTGGCGCGACCGCAGCACCGGCATGCCCTTTGATGCAATGCGGAATCGGCGGTTCGACTGGGTCCCGGCCGGCACCTTCACCTTGGTCTTGCCCTTTTCGATGGTCGGCACCTCGAATTCGCCGCCGAGGGCGGCTGTCACCATCGAGATCGGCACACGACAATGCAGATCGGCGCCGTCGCGCTGGAAGAACTGGTGCTGGGTCAGCGACAGGAAGATGTAGAGGTCGCCGGGCGGACCACCGCGGACCCCGGCCTCGCCCTCGCCGGCGAGCCTGATCCTCGTGCCGTCCTCGACGCCCGGGGGAATGTTGACCGAAAGATTACGCTCGCGGGTGACGCGGCCCTGGCCCGAGCAGGACGGGCAGGCATCCTCGATCATCTGGCCGCGGCCCTGGCAGCCCGGACAGGTCCGCTCCAGCGTGAAGAAGCCCTGCGACTGCCGCACGCGGCCGGCGCCACCGCAGGTCGAACAGGTCTTCGGCTTGGTCCCGGCCTTGGCGCCGATCCCCGAGCAGGCCTCGCAGGTGACCGAAACCGGAATCTCGATCTGAGCGGTTTTGCCGCCGAAGGCTTCCTCGAGCGTGATTTCCATGTTGTAGCGCAGGTCGGCGCCGCGCTCGCGGCCGCCGCGACCGCGCTGCCCGGCCATGCCGAACAGATCTTCGAAAATGTCGGAGAAGGACGAGGCGAAGCCCGCACCGAAGCCGGCACCACCGCCGCCGCCCTGTTCGAAGGCGGCATGGCCGTAACGGTCATACGCGGCGCGCTTGTCCTTGTCCTTGAGGACCTCGTAGGCCTCGTTGATCTCCTTGAACTTGACTTCGCTGGTGTCGTCCCCGGGATTGCGGTCGGGGTGAAACTTCATGGCCAGCTTGCGAAACGACGATTTCAGGACGGATTCGTCGGCATCGCGTTCGACTTCGAGGGTTTCGTAATAGCAGCGCTTGGTGGACGTGGACATATGGGACTCGGTCTATCCAATCGCGATTCAAGTCGGAGCAAAACGACGGCGCCACGCGAAGATATAGGCGGCCTTCTGCCTGGCGGCAGAGAGCCGCCTGGCGGCGTTGAGCATAACGGCTGGGAATTGATCGATCGTAACGGGCGAACCGCCCGCCCGTCCCGACACGGCGGCCTCCCCCGCGAAGGGGGAGGCCGGTAGAGCGTGTGGGGTCCAAGCCGTCCGCATCATGACCCTCTCGGGATCAGGCGGACTTCTTGTTGTTCTTGTCGTCGTCGACTTCGGTGAATTCCGCGTCGACGACGTCGTCCTTGGCCGCGTCCCGCTTGGCGTCGGCCTCGGCCTGCTGCGTGTACATGGCCTCGCCGAGCTTCATCGAGGCCTGGGCCAGCGTCTGGGTCTTGGCCTTGATTGCCTCGGCATCGTCACCCTTCAGCGCTTCCTTGAGGTCGCCGACGGCATCCTCGATGGCGCGGCGCTCGGTCTCGCCGACCTTCGAACCGTGCTCGGCCAAAGCCTTCTCGGTCGAATGCACCAGACCATCCGCCTCGTTCTTGGCGGTCACGGCCTCGCGGCGCTTCTTGTCCGCCTCGGCATTGGCCTCGGCGTCCTTGACCATCTTCTCGATGTCGGCTTCCGAAAGGCCGCCGGAGGCCTGGATGCGGATCTGCTGCTCCTTGCCGGTGGCCTTGTCCTTGGCCGAGACGTTGACGATGCCGTTGGCGTCGATGTCGAACGTCACCTCGATCTGCGGCATGCCACGCGGAGCCGGCGGAATGCCCATCAGGTCGAACTGGCCGAGCATCTTGTTGTCGGCCGCCATTTCACGCTCGCCCTGGAAGACCCGGATGGTCACCGCGTTCTGGCTGTCCTCGGCGGTCGAGAACACCTGGCTCTTCTTGGTCGGGATCGTGGTGTTGCGCTCGATGATGCGGGTGAACACGCCACCCAGCGTCTCGATGCCCAGCGACAGCGGGGTGACGTCGAGCAGCAGCACGTCCTTGACGTCGCCCTGGAGCACGCCGGCCTGGATCGCAGCGCCGATCGCCACGACTTCGTCCGGGTTGACGCCCTTGTGCGGCTCCTTGCCGAACAGCTGCTTCACGACTTCCTGGACCTTCGGCATGCGCGACATGCCGCCGACCAGAACCACTTCGCCGATCTCACCGGCGGTGAGGCCGGCGTCCTTGATCGCCTTGCGGCAGGGCTCGACTGTCTTCTGGACGAGGTCGTCGACCAGCGCTTCGAACTTGGCGCGGGTGAGCTTCATCGTCAGATGCTTCGGGCCGGTCTGGTCCGCAGTGATGAAGGGCAGGTTGATCTCGGTCTGCGTCGTCGAGGACAGCTCGATCTTGGCCTTTTCAGCGGCTTCCTTCAGGCGCTGCAACGCGAGCTTGTCGTTGCGCAGGTTGATGCCCTGCTCCTTCTGGAATTCGTCGGCGAGATAGCCGACCAGACGCATGTCGAAGTCTTCGCCGCCGAGAAAGGTGTCGCCGTTGGTCGACTTCACCTCGAACACGCCGTCGCCGATTTCGAGAATGGAGATATCGAACGTGCCGCCGCCGAGATCGTACACCGCGATCGTGCCGGCCTTGGTCTTGTCGAGGCCATAGGCCAGCGCAGCCGCGGTCGGCTCGTTGATGATGCGCAGCACTTCGAGGCCCGCGATCTTGCCGGCGTCCTTGGTCGCCTGGCGCTGGGCGTCGTTGAAGTAGGCGGGAACGGTGATGACGGCCTGGTCGACCTTCTGGCCGAGATGGGCTTCCGCGGTCTCCTTCATCTTCTGCAGGATGAACGCCGAGACCTGTGAGGGCGAGTAGGTCTGGCCGTCGGCCTCGACCCAGGCGTCGCCGTTGGAAGCCTTCACGATCTTGTAGGGGACGAGCTTCTTGTCCTTCTCGACCATCGGGTCGTCGTAGCGGCGGCCGATGAGGCGCTTCACTGCGAAGAAGGTGCGCTCGGGATTGGTAACGGCCTGGCGCTTGGCCGGCTGGCCGACGAGGCGCTCACCGTCGTCCGTCACGGCGACGATCGAGGGCGTCGTGCGCATGCCTTCGGAATTCTCGATGACTTTGGCGTTCTTGCCATCCATCACGGCGACGCACGAATTCGTGGTGCCGAGGTCGATTCCAATGACCTTTCCCATGGTCCTGATATCCTTCTTTTTGCGGCAGGTTGGCTGGGCCCAGAAGGCACCCGAACCGCAACCCCCTAAGATCAAACATTCGCGATATTGCGATGGTTGACGCTCATATAGGAGGGGGGGAGGGGCCCGCAAGGACCGCAGCTAGGTTTCTGCCGCGAAAACATTGGGTTTTGGATGATGATATCCGGGCTTCACCGCCCTTGCGGGTGAGGAATTATTAACAGGTTCAGGCATCAGCAAGCCCCCGCTACCGCAAGCCCGCCCGCCCTGTTGCCGCAAGCCCAAACCCGGTAAAAGGCGGACCGGCCGGACCGCCGCCACGGCTGCCTCGCGCGACAATGCGGCCCGGTCGCCGACCATCGAACGGCCTCAATGTGAACCAATCAGAGTGCCCATGAAGCTGATCCGTCCCCTCGCCGCGCTCGCCCTGCTGATTGCCTCCGCGTTTCCGGCCCTCGCCGCCGACGTCGTGTTTCCACCCGGCTTGCGCCTCGGCATGGTGCCGCTGGTCGGACTCAGCACGGCAAAAACCTTTCCCGGCTTCGAGAGCGAGGACGGCAACGTCAAGGTGCTGATCACCGAGCTGCCGCCGGCGGCCTATGGCGAGGTCGTGAGCGCCTTCAATTCCAATCCGGCTGGCACGGGCGGCGTCAAGCAGGACAAGATCGAGACGCCCGCGGGCCTCGCCTATTTCACCACCGAGAGCGGCAAGGCCGGCGACACGCCGGTGAAGCGCTATTCGATGATCGTGCCGGGCGCCGGCTTCTCCGGCTATGTCGCGGTGCAGGTGCCGGAGAATGCGACCAAGATCTACACGGATGAAGCGGTGCGGCAGATGTTTGCGAGCACCACCACCCGCAAGCAGGTCTCGGCAGAGGAGCAGATCGGCTTGATGCCGTTCAAGATCACCGACCTCGCCGAGTTCAAGGACATCCGCACGCTGGCGCCGGGCTCGAGCATCATCCTGGCCGACGGCGACGAGAGCTCCGGCTATGAGTCGAAGCCGTTCATGATCCTCGGCCTGATCGGCGCCACGCCGCAGCAGGCCGACGACCGTGCCCGCTTCGCCCAGGAGGCGGCGCTGCAGATCCCCGGCGTGCGGGAATCGCGGGTCACCATGTCCGAGCCGATCCGCATCAACGGCCAGCAGGGCTTCGAGACCCGGATCGACGGCGTCAGCGGCAAGGACAAGGTGCCGGTCACCGTGGTGCAGTGGATCCGCTTCTCGACCGGCGGCGCCTCGCTGCGCATCGTCGCCAGCGCTCCCCGCGACCAGTGGCCGGCCGCCTTCACCCGCTTCCGCGCCGTGCGCGACGGGATTCAGCCGAAGGGCTGAGGCGCTACGCACCGCATTCGGTGTCATCCTCGCCTAGTACGCTATTGCGCACGGGGGCGGGGACCCATACCGCGTGATCTCGCGGTTGCAGAAGGTATCGCCAAACTCTTCCCTGTGCTTATGAATTCCGGGCTCGCGCTTTGCGCGCCCCGGAATGACGGTGCGTGGGCTTGTCAGCCCAACCCCTCGCCAAGGCCGGCCGCATTTTCGGGCTTCTGTTCGTGTACGAACGGAACTAGGCTTGCCTCCCGTTGGATCATCCTGGAGGGAGGCGAACGATGCTGGATCGACGGCAAATCCTCGCAATGCTTGGAACGACGGCGCTTGCGACTCTCGCGCCAACCGCACTCTTTGCAGCGGCATCGATCAAGCCGGACGATGCATCCGCGCTGCTCGTGATCGACGTGCAGAACTGCTTCCTGCCCGGCGGCAGCCTCGCGGTGAAAGAGGGCGAGCAGGTGGTGCCCGTCATCAACAAGATCTCGAAGGCGTTTGCCAACGTGGTGATGACGCAGGACTGGCATACGCCGGGCCACGTCTCGTTTGCGTCGGTGCATTCCGGCAAGAAGCCGTTCGAGACCGTTGATCTTCCCTACGGCAAGCAGGTGCTGTGGCCCGACCATTGCGTGCAGGGCACCGACGGCGCTTCGCTGTCGAAGGACCTCGCGATCCCGCATGCCGAGCTGATCATCCGCAAGGGCTTTCACAAGGACGTCGACAGCTATTCGGCCTTCCTCGAAGCCGACGGCAAGACCTCGACGGGCCTTGCCGGCTATCTCAAGGGCCGCAAGATCAAGCGCGTCTTCGTCGCGGGCCTCGCGACGGACTTCTGCGTCGCCTGGACCGCGCTCGACGCGCGCAAGGCGGGCTTCGAGGTCTATGTGGTGGAGGACGCCTGCCGCGGCATCGACAATCAGGGATCGCTCGCCAAAGCCTGGGCCGATATGGCCAAGGCCGGCGTCAAGCGAATTCAGTCTGCGGATATCGCGGCGAGCGCGTAAGCGGCGCGAACGTCTGCAAGACGCTTACGGGGAGCGCGCTTTTTCGCGCGCGCCTCGAAGGATGAAGGCCCCGCTGCGGCAGCACTGCATGGTGCGAGAGAGCGCCGACCGCGCTCCCTCACCATGAAAATCGATCAGTTCGCCGCGCTGTTCGGCTCGTTGGTGTTGGCGGCCGGCGCGGGCTTCGCGCCGCCCTTGGCAACGCCGACCAGAGCCGGGCGCAGCACGCGATCGCCGATCGTGTAGCCGGCCTGCATGATCTGCACCACGGTGCCCGACGGCACCGACGCATCAGGCACTTCGTACATCGCCTGGTGGAAGTTCGGGTCGAACTTCTGGCCCTGCGGATCGAGCTTCTTCACGCCGTGCTTTTCGAGCGCGCTGTGCAGCGAGCGCTCGGTGAGCTCGACACCCTCGATCAGCGCGGTCAGGCCCGGATCGGCCGTGGCGCGAGCCTCGGCTGGAACGGCATCGAGCGCGCGCTGGAGATTGTCGGCGATGTCGAGCACGTCGCGGGCAAAGCCGGTGATGCCGTAGAGGCGGGCGTCGGCGACCTCCTTGGTGGTGCGCTTGCGCAAATTCTCCATCTCGGCCAGCGTCCGCAGCATGCGGTCGCGCGCCTCGGCGGCTTCCTTCTGCAACGTCTCGACCGAGCCGGGCTCGGGATCGTCGGGCATGATGTAGGGCTTCGACACCACGGGCTCGCCGGTCGCAGCAGTCGTGTCTTCGGGTTGCCGGTCTCGATCGGTCATCGGCTCATTTCTCGAACTGGTCTGGTTTGAAGTCGCGTGGGAGTTTTCTGGCCCGGATATCGTGCTTCGGACGCCGAAAATCAAGCGCCCGTGAACGGATCAAAACGCCGGTCAGCCTCCCAGCAGGCGACTGACGATGCGGGCGGCGTAGTCCACGGTCGGGATCACGCGGGCATAATTCAGCCGCGTCGGCCCGATCACACCCAAAACACCGACGATATGGCCGGCGGCATCCCGATAGGGTGAGATGATGGTGGAGGACCCCGACAGCGAAAACAGCTTGTTCTCGCTGCCGATGAAGATGCGCACGCCCTCGGCGGTTTCGGCGCGCCCCAGCAGGTCGATCACGCCGCGCTTGGTCTCGAGATCGTCGAACAACAGCCGAACCCGCTCCAGATCCTCCAGCGCGTGCAGGTCTTCGAGCAGATTGGCGTGGCCGCGGACGATGAGCTGGCGGTCCTCGGTCTCGCCGCCAGACCAGCTGGCGATCCCGGCGGATATGACCTTCTGCGCCAACTGATCGAGCTCGGCGCGGGCCTCTCCAAGCGCCGTCTCGAGCTCGAGCCGGGCCTCGGCCAAGGTACGGCCGCGGATGCGCGCATTTAGGAAATTGCCGGCCTCGGTGATCGCCGATGAGGGAACTCCGGGCGGCAGCGACAGCACGCGATTTTCGACCTGTCCGTCCTCGCCCACCAGGATCACCAGCGCCTTTTCCGGTTCCAGGCGAACGAATTCGATGTGCTTCAGCCGGGCATTGGATTTCGGCGTCAGCACCACCGCGGCGGCGCGGGTCAGGCCCGACAGCCGCGTCAGCGCTTGGTCCAGCGCCGCCTCGACCGAGTGCGCCTGGCCGACGGAGGTGAGCTGGCTCTGGATCGACTGCCGCTCGGCCTCGTTGAGGTCGCCGACCTGCATCAGGGCGTCGACGAAGAAGCGCAGGCCGAGTTCCGTCGGCAGCCGGCCGGCGGAGGTGTGGGGCGCATAGATCAGGCCGAGCTGTTCCAGATCGGCCATGACGTTGCGGACCGAGGCCGGCGACAGCGGCATGGCGATCAGGCGCGAGATATTGCGCGAACCGACGGGCTCACCGGTCGCGAGATAGCTTTCGACAATTTGACGAAAGATGTCGCGAGAACGCTCGTTGAGCTGGGCGAGCCCCGCGCGCGGCGCGATCAGATGGATCGGATCGTGATGGGCCACAGACGGTAACTCCTGTCAGACCCATGTAATTTGTCCATCCGGGAGGGTTATGACAAGCGTCGCGTTTGCAGGGCGGCAAACCGCGGCCGGAAAAGCCTCGTCCTTTCCCCTTGCCGCATACCCTCACCCCACCTACAAGCACCGCGAACAGCCCTGCACCGACGAGTTTTGGAGGATTTACCATGCGGCCAAGCCGCCGTGCGCCCGACGAATTGCGCCCCGTGACGCTGGAGCGCGGGGTGGTCAAATATGCGGAAGGGTCCTGCCTGGTGAAATTCGGCGACACCCATGTGTTGGTCACCGCCACGCTGGAAGATCGCCTGCCGCCGTGGCTGAAGGGCCAGGGCCGCGGCTGGGTCACCGCCGAATACGGCATGCTGCCGCGCGCGACCTCGGAACGCACGCGCCGCGAGGCCGCCGCCGGCAAGCAGAGCGGCCGCACCGTCGAGATCCAGCGCCTGATCGGCCGCTCGCTTCGCACTATCGTCGATCTCGAAGCGCTCGGCGAGCGTCAGATCACGGTCGATTGCGACGTGCTGCAGGCCGACGGCGGCACCCGCACGGCCTCGATCACCGGCGCCTGGGTCGCGCTCGCCGATTGCATCGCCTGGATGAAGGCGCGCAACATGATCAAGGCCAAGGTGATGCGCGACAACGTCGCTGCGATCTCCTGCGGCATCTACAACGGCACGCCGGTGCTCGATCTCGACTATGCCGAGGATTCGGAAGCCCAGACCGACGCCAATTTCGTCATGACCGGCGATGGCCGCATCATCGAGGTGCAGGGCACCGCGGAACGCGAACCGTTCACGCAGGATGAATTCCTGGCGCTGATGGCGCTGGCCCAGAAGGGCATTGCGCGTCTGGTGGACTTGCAGAAACTGGCTGTCGCGTAGTCAATAAGCCATGCACCGCCGAATCACCGGAAAGCTCGTCATCGCCACCCATAATCCCGGCAAGCTCGCCGAGATGCGCGAGCTTTTGGCGCCTTACGGCATCGAGGCGGTGTCCGCGGGTGAACTCGGCCTGGACGAGCCCGACGAGACCGGCAACGATTTCCGCAGCAATGCCGCGATCAAGGCGATCGCGGCGGCGCAGGCGACCAGGCTTCCGGCCTTTGCTGACGATTCCGGCATCGTGGTCGACGCGCTCGACGGCGCGCCCGGAATCTACAGCGCACGCTGGGCCGGCCCGAGCAAGGATTTCAACGCGGCGATGGCGCAGATCGAGCGGCTGTTGCAGGAGCGCGGCGCGACCACACCGGACAGGCGCAAGGCCCACTTCGTCTCCGCGCTCTGCGTCGCCTGGCCCGACGATCATCTCGAAGAGGTCGAGGCGCGCGTCGACGGCACGCTGGTCTGGCCGCCGCGCGGCACCGCCGGCTTCGGCTATGACCCCATGTTCTTGCCCGACGGCCACAGCCGCACCTTCGGCGAGATGGAAAGCATCGAGAAGCACGGCCTGCCGCCGCTCGGCCTCGGCCTGTCGCATCGCGCCCGCGCCTTCGTGAAACTGGCGGAGATCTGCCTTGAGCCGCGCTAGAGCGTTTTCGAGCGACGTGAATACCGGATCGCGCCAGGAAAACGCGTCACGACAAGACTCCGAAGCTTTCGGCGTCTACGTGCACTGGCCGTTCTGCCTGTCGAAGTGCCCCTATTGCGATTTCAACAGCCATGTCCGCCACGCTGCCATCGACGAGGTACGCTTCGCTTCCGCCTTCGCACGCGAGATTGAAACGACCGCGCAGCGCTCGCCGGGCCGGAAGGTCACCTCGATCTTTCTCGGCGGCGGCACGCCGTCGCTGATGCAGCCGGCAACCGTCGGCGCGGTGCTCGATGCCATCGGCAAGCACTGGAACGTCGCAGGCGACGTCGAAGTGACGCTCGAGGCGAACCCGACCAGCGTCGAGGCCACGCGGTTTGCCGGCTATCGCGCAGCCGGCGTCAACCGCGTCTCGCTCGGTGTGCAGGCGCTCGACGATGCCTCGTTGAAGGCGCTCGGCCGCATGCACAGCGCGCGCGAGGCGCTCGACGCCGTCGCCATCGCGCGCCGCTCGTTCGACCGCTATTCGTTCGACCTGATCTACGCCCGCCCCGACCAGACGCCGGCGATGTGGGCCGACGAACTCAAGCTCGCGATCGGTGAAGCCGCCGAGCATCTATCACTCTATCAATTGACGATCGAGGAAGGCACGCCGTTCTTCGGCCTGCACCAGGCCGGCAAGCTGAAGACGCCGGACGAAGCGGTCGCGCGCGCGCTCTACGACGTCACGCAGGAGACCTGTGACAAGCTCGGTCTGACCGCCTACGAGATCTCCAACCACGCGCGGCACGGCGCCGAGTGCCGGCACAATCTGGTTTACTGGCGCGGCGAGGAATATGCCGGCGTCGGCCCGGGCGCCCACGGCCGGCTCGACATCGACGGCATCAGGCACGCCATCGCCACCGAGAAGCGTCCCGAGGCCTGGCTGATGCGGGTCGAGACCAACGGTCATGGTGTCGTCACCGACGATCTCCTCAACAGCGAAGAGCGCGCCGACGAATTCCTGCTGATGGGATTGCGTTTGGCCGAGGGCATCGACCCCGAGCGCTACAGAGCTCTCTCCGGCCGCCCGCTCGACCCCAAGCGCATCGCGCTGCTGCGCGAGGAAGGCGCGATCACGGTCGATGCGACGGGCCGCCTGCGCGTGACCAGCAGTGGGTTTCCAGTGCTCGATGCGGTGGTCGCGGATCTCGCGGCGTAACGCGCTGCCGTCGTCGAACTACGCCCCAAAACTCTTCGGCGATCCCGCCACGGCAACGCCGCCACCCTGCGTCACCTTCATCACGGCAAGCCCGCGCTCGTTGGTGCCGTCGGCGCGGAAGCGGAACAGGCCGTCGATGCCGGCGAAGCCAGAGGGATTGGTGAGTACATCCGGCGAGAAGCGGGTGGTGCCTTGCGTGCGCGCCAGCGCGGCGACGAGGGCGACCGCATCATAGGCCAGCGTCGCGGTGCGGATCGGCTCCGCGCCATATTTCGTGCGATAGCGGCCGGAGAACGCGCGAAAGCCGGCCGGATCGGGCGCGGCGTAGAGGCCCCCCTGCAGGCTGGCATTGGCATAGACGCGCGGATTGTCCCACAGGCCGGTGCCGAGCAGCTGGATGTTGCGTAAGTTGGCGCCCGCCGCCGTCATCGCATCTGCCACCGACACCACGGCATCGCCGTCATCGGCGATGAACAGCGCATCGGCGCTGCCGAGCTGCTGCGCCACGGTGCGCGCCGGCGCGGCGCGATCGGCGCCGTATTTCTCGAAGGCGACGATGCGTCCGCCACGGCGCGGCACGGCGGCCTTTACCGCGGCCTCGACGACGTTGCCATAGGCATTGTCGGGGACCAGCACGGCGACGGAGCGCTTTCCGACGCTGGCGGAATATTCGATGATGCGGTTGACGTCGGACTCCGGCAGGAAGGACAGCAGATAGACGCCGCGGCCGGCGATGCTGGAATCGGTCGAGAACGCGATCACCGAGATACCGCGCGTGCGTGCGACCTGCGCCACCGCCGGCACCGATTGCGCGAACAGCGGTCCCAGAATGATCTCGGCGCCTTCGTCGACGGCCTGCTGCGCGGCCGCCTGCGCACCTTGCGGGCTGCCATTGTCGTCCTTGATCAGCAGCTGGATGTTCGGGTTCTGGAACTCGGCCAGCGCCATCTCGGCGGCGTTGCGCATGGATTGCGCGGCCAGGCCGGCATTGCCGGCGGCCGAGAGCGGCAGGATCACGGCGACCTTCACGCCGCCGGTGCCGGCGGTCGTTGCCTGCTGCGGGGGACCTGCGGGCTGAGCCGGTGGCGTCGCGCTCGAGAACGGGCTGGAGAACTGGCTCAGGCTCTGCTGCACGCCGGCGCAGGCCGACAGCAGGGGGGCGCCGATCAGCAGGCCGAGCGCGCTCCGGCGGGTCGCCCCTGACATCAGGGGCTCCGAAACGGGAGACTTTGGATAACGCGGGCCCACCATGGCAGCTTCTCTCTGACCCGCCGGCGCCGGCCGGTGACGATATTCTTTCCACGACACAAGCCGCGGATTCAGGCATATTGTCGGCAAATAGTTAACCGAAACAAAAGGATAATAGCCCCTTAACGCGGCCGCCTTCCGGTTCAACCAGCTGTTTGCCCTCACTCATTCAGCATCAAGGCGGTGTTTCAGTCGCGAATATGGCGCGAGAGCCTTCCACGCCCCGCGACGTGATCCGGAATCGATCACATTCCCGTCCGTTCCTCGCCCCTCACCTCGGCACGATCTTTTTCGGCGAGCCGGTTCCCAGCCCTGCGGATCGTGCCTAAGTTGACTTCATTATGCGCGCAAAGCCGGCCCCGATAAATACGCCTGAAGCTCAAGACGCCGCCTCGCGCGGTTTCTCCATCGATGCCCATCGCCTTGCGGCGCCGAAGGCGGCACCGGGCCTGCATCTGGTCGCAACCCCCATCGGCAATCTCGGCGACATCACGGTGCGGGCGCTGCAGACCCTCGCCGGCGTCGACGTCATCGCGTGCGAGGACACCCGCATCACCCGGCGCCTGACCGAGCGCTACGCCATTGCAGCGCAGCTCAAGCAATATCACGAGCACAATGCGGAAGCCGCGCGTCCGAGAATCCTGGAGGCGCTGGCTCAGGGTGGCTCGATTGCACTGGTCTCCGACGCCGGCACGCCGCTGGTCTCGGACCCCGGCTTCAAGCTGGTCCGCGAGGTCTGCGCCGCCGGCCATGCGGTGTATGCCCTGCCCGGCCCGTCCTCGGTGCTGGCGGCGCTGTCGGTCGCGGCACTGCCGACCGACCGGTTCTTTTTCGAGGGGTTTCTGCCTGCGAAGTCAGCCGCGCGAAAGGCGCGCCTGGCGGAGCTTGCGCGCATCGACGCCACGCTGGTGATGTTCGACTCCGGCAACCGCGTGCAGGACACGCTCGCAGAGCTCGCCGAGATCATGGGCACCCGCGAGGCCGCGATCTGCCGCGAGCTGACCAAGCTGCACGAGGAGATTTCGCGCGCACCGCTGAGCCAGCTGGCGCGCGAGGCCGATACGCTGGAGACACGCGGCGAGTTCGTTCTGGTGATCGCACCGCCGGCGGCCGATGCCGAGATGCTGACATCGGATGCGCTGGACGATCTGTTGCGTGAGCAGCTTACCGCGCACAGCGTCAAGGATGCCGTGGCGCATGCGGTGGCACTCTCAGGCCGGCCGCGCCGCGAGGTCTATGCCCGCGCGCTCGAGCTCGCCAAGGACCTGAGGGGCTTCGATGGCGAAGACTGAGGTCCCGGCGGAACCGAAAGTCGCCTCGCCCGAGCGCGTCGCCGCGTTCCACACCGGCATCTCGGCGGAGAGTCGCGCCGCCGCCTATCTGATGGCCAAGGGCTACCGTATCCTCGCCAAGCGCTACCGCACCCCGCATGGCGAGATCGACATCGTAGCGCGCCGCCGCAATCTGATCGCCTTCGTCGAGGTCAAGGCGCGCGCCACGCTGGATGACGCCGCCTTCGCCGTGACGCCGCGCCAGCAGCAGCGCATCATCGACGCCGCGCAAGGCTGGCTCGTCGCGCATCCCGAGCATGCCGAATTCGAATTGCGATTCGACGCCATGCTGATTGCGCCGAAGCGACTTCCGCGCCATGTGTTGGCGGCATTCGACGCCTCGACCTGAAAGGCAGACCATGAAACTGAACGTCGCCGTCCAGATGGACCCCATCGCCCGCATCAACATCAAGGGCGATTCCACCTTTGCGCTGCTTCTGGAGGCGCAGAAGCGCGGCCATGGCCTGTCCTATTACACGCCCGACAAGCTCTCGATGGTCGGCGAGGAGATCGTGGCGCCGGTTCAGCTCCTGACCGTTCGCGACGAACCCGGCAACCACTTCACGCTCGGTGAGCCCAGGCGCGAGGCCCTGAACGGCTTTGACGTGGTGCTGCTGCGCCAGGACCCGCCGTTCGACCTCGCCTACATCACGTCGACGCATCTCTTGGAGCGCATCCACCCGAAGACGCTGGTGGTCAACGATCCCGCCTCGGTGCGCAACGCACCCGAGAAGCTGTTCGTGATGAACTTTCCGCAGCTGATGCCGCCGACCCTGATCTCGCGCGACCTCGACGAGATCAACGCTTTCCGCGATAAGCACGGCGCCGTCGTGATGAAGCCGCTGCATGGCCATGGCGGCGCGGCGGTGTTCCGCGTGATGCCGCAGGACATGAATTTCGGCTCGCTGTACGACATGTTCTCGGTGACGTTCCGGGAGCCCTGGGTGATCCAGCAATTCATCCCCGAGGTGAGGCACGGCGACAAGCGCATCATCCTGGTCAACGGCGAGTTCGCCGGCGCGGTCAACCGCGTGCCGGCCGCCGACGACCTCCGCTCCAACATGGTGCGCGGCGGCGCGGCGCAGGAGACCGAACTCACCCCGCGCGAGCGCGAGATCTGCGCCACCGTCGGCCCGGCGCTGCGCGAGCGCGGCCTCCTGTTCGTCGGCATCGACGTCATCAACGGCAACCTCACCGAGATCAACGTGACCTCTCCCACCGGCATCCGCGCCATCGCGCGCCTTGGCGGGCCCGATGTTGCAGCGAAGGTGTGGGACGTGATCGAGCAGAAGCGAACGAAGTAAGCGCTCTGCAATGATGACGTTGGGAAGAGCGCGAACTCTCCCCGCGTCGCCAGACACATCGCTAACCACCCGTTCACCATGACGCGGCGCCTGTCATGCGAACGAACGCCTCGCACTGCGTGAATCTACGGGGCCGCTGGCCGACCCAATAACGCGCCGTTCACCATCTGCGGAGAACCAGCATCCCGGCCGGCCGGCGCGTTCGGCCTCGCAACACCCCTTATACTTTTACTGCCTACTCATCGACACGGGGGAACACGCCAGGTGCGGTTCGAGTGCCCCGCGTATGAGTAGAAGCGTATGAACACCGCACGTATCGTCGTTCTCGTCATCGCGCTGGGCGCCGGCGGCGTCGCGGCGTATCTGGCGAGCGGCTTCGACAACAAGCCCGCGCCCGTCCTGCCCGCCGCCGAGAAGCTGCCGACCGTCGAGGTCCTCGTCGCCAAGTCCGACATCGGGCTCGGCCAGGCCGTGAAGCCGGAGGATTTGCAATGGCAGGCCTGGCCGGCAGCGACCGCGAGCAGCGCCTTCATCCGCCGCGACAGCAGGCCCGAGGCGCAGACCCAGATCGCCGGCTCGATCGCCCGCGTCCCGCTGATGCAGGGCGAACCGATCCGCGAGCAGAAGCTGGTCAAGGCCGACGGCTCCGGCTTCATGGCGGCGATCCTGCCCGCCGGGATGCGCGCCGTTTCCACCGAGATTTCAGCCGAGACTGCGGCCGGCGGCTTCATCCTTCCGAATGACCGCGTCGACATCGTTCTGACCCGCCGCCTGAAGAACCCCGACGGCGCCAACAACAACAATGGTCCGACCGGCGGCAACGACCTC
This sequence comes from Bradyrhizobium sp. SZCCT0148, assembly GCF_018129985.1. GTDB lineage: Bacteria > Pseudomonadota > Alphaproteobacteria > Rhizobiales > Xanthobacteraceae > Bradyrhizobium > Bradyrhizobium japonicum_H. The sequence goes on along the minus strand of NZ_JAFCKT010000002.1, from coordinate 258,570 downwards.
GTCCTGTCCGAGGTCATCCTGACCAATATCCGCGTGCTCGCGATCGACCAGGCGCCGAAGGAGAAGGACGGCCAGAATGCCGTCGTCGGCAAGACCGTCACGCTCGAGCTCCGGCCTGACCAGGTCGCAGTGCTCGCGGCCGCGCGCCAGGGCGGCACGCTCCAGCTCGCGCTGCGGAGCATCGTCGATGCCAACGCCGTCGACGGCACGCCTGAAGACCAGGGGGCCAAGCGCGCGGGCGGCGTCAACGTGATCCGTTACGGGGTGCAGGCAAGGCAATTGACGTCACAGAAGTGATGGTGGGGATCGCATGAACTACGGGGAAAATCGGACGGGGCTGCGCCTTCGGGGGAAGCGCACGCGCTCGTTCTGGACGGGGACGATGCTGCTGCTTGGGCTGCTCGCAGCGCCCGACGTCGTCAGCGCGGCGGATGCGCCGGTGGGCGACCAGGCGCCGATGCAGGCGCCGGATCTCGGCGTGTCGTCGGTTGCCACGATCGCATCGGCGAGGACGCGTTTTCTCTCGCTTGGCGTGGGCAAATCCGTCGTCATCGACCTGCCGCGCGAGGTCAAGGACGTGCTGGTGGCCGATCCCAAGATCGCCAATGCAGTCATCCGCTCGGCCCAGCGCGCCTATATCATCGGCGGTCAGGTCGGCCAGACCAACGTCGTGTTCTTCACCGCCGACGGCCAGCAGGTCGCCGCCTATGACATCGCCGTCAAGCGCGACCTCAACGGCATGCGCGCGGCGCTGCGCCAGTCGCTGCCGGGCGTTCAAATTGAAGGCGTCGGCGACAGCGTGATGCTGACCGGATCGGTGTCGAGCCCGGTCGAGGCCCAGCAGGCCGGCGACGTCGCCGCGAAACTGGTCGGCGGCTCGGACAAGGTCGTCAACAACATCGTCGTGCGCGGCCGCGACCAGGTGATGCTCAAGGTCGTCGTCGGCGAAGTGCGCCGCGACATCGTCAAGCAGCTCGGCGTCGATCTGAGCGCCAGCCTGAACGCCGGCACCGCGGTGGTGAATTTCAACAATTCCAACCCGTTCTCGGTTTCGGGCGGGCCGATCGTCGGCAGCAACGGGCTCGGCGTCGGCGGCCTCACCAAGGGCATCGCCACCGTCAACGCCACCATGCGCGCGATGGAAAGCGCCGGCGTCATGCGCACGCTCGCCGAACCGAGCCTGACCGCGATCTCGGGCGAATCCGCCACCTTCATCGCCGGCGGCGAATTCCCGATTCCGGCGGGCTATTCCTGCGATCCCGTCACCCACGTCTGTACCACCCAGATCACCTACAAGAAGTTCGGCATCTCGCTGAACTTCACCCCGGTCGTGCTCAGCGAAGGCCGCATCAGCCTGCGCGTGATGACCGAGGTCTCGGAGCTGTCGAATACGAATTCGATCACCTTGACGCAGGCGGTGTCCTCGACCTCGAGCAACTCGATCACCATCCCCTCGATCCAGACCCGCCGCGCCGAGACGACGCTGGAGATTCCCTCCGGCGGCTCGATGGCGATGGCCGGCCTGATCCAGCAGCAGACCAAACAGGCGATCAACGGCCTTCCCGGCATCGACCAGGTGCCGATCATCGGTGCGCTGTTCCGCAGCCAGGACTTCGTCAACAACGAGACCGAACTGATGGTGATCGTGACGCCCTACGTGGTGCGCGCGGTCGCCCAGAAGGAATTGTCGCGGCCCGACGACGGCTTCGCGCCGGCATCGGACGCGCAGACCGCACTGCTCGGCCGCATGAACCGTCTCTACGGCGTCGCGCGCCGCGTCGATCCGATTGCCGGCACGCCGGGCGATTTTGGCTTCATCATCGACTGAGGCGAACGGACGGCTGGGGAACGGGCAGGATTCGGGCAAGAGGGGATAAGGCGATGACGACAACATCAGCCGATCGACGTCGCAAGCTGCAGATCGCGCTGGCACTGACAGGGCTCTCCGTCATGCTCGGCGCCTGCAACACCACCGGCGAGATCGTCACCCAGACGGTGCCGACCGACTATCGCCAGCGTCACCCGATCGCGGTGCAGGAAGGCAAGAAGTCGATCGTGATCTTCGTCGGCAAGGCGAGGGGTGGCCTGTCGCCCGCGCAGCATTCGGACGTCGCGGGCATCGCCCGGGACTGGGTGCGCGAGGGCACCGGTTCCGTTGTCGTCGACGTTCCCGTCGATAGCGCGAATGCGCGCGCGGCGGCCGCGACCTATCAGGAAATCCGTTCCGTGCTCGCATCCGGCGGCGTGCCGCCGCGTGCCATCGTTCAACATCCTTATCGCCCTGAGGATCCCGGGCTGCTGCCCACCATCCGCCTGAGCTATTCGAAGATGGCCGCGGTGGCCGGCCCCTGCGGGCTGTGGCCGGAAGACCTCGGCCCCTCGATCCTCGATCCCGGCTACAACGAGAACCGCCCCTACTTCAATCTGGGCTGCGCCAGCCAGCGCAATCTCGCCGCGATGATCGACAATCCGGCCGACCTCGAGCAGCCGCGATCCGAGACGCCGGCCTATACCGCGCGGCGCGACATTGCTTTTGACCGCTATCGCAAGGGCACTGCGATCTCGACTCCCAATTCCGAAGCCGACAAGGCCAAGCTCAGCGACACAGGCAAATGACCGTGATCCACGACGAAGACGCGGACGACCCAGGCCACCCCGAGGAACACATTGCGCCGGTTCCCCGCATCTCTGTGCAGGCGTTTTGCGAGACCGAGAAGACGCTCGCCGCGGTGACCGCGGCGGGGCAGGATCGTCGGCTCGCCAAGGCGCACCTCACCGCCAGGGACGGTGGCCTTGCTGCGGCGATCGAAGTCTACGAAACGATGCCGACGCCGAACGTGATCGTGATCGAATCCGACGGCACCCGCGACATCCTCAAGGGACTCGATGACCTCGCCGGCGTCTGCGACCCCGGCACCCGGGTTGTCGTGATCGGCAATCCCAACGACACCGCGCCCTATCGCGAGCTGGTGCGCCGCGGCGTCAACGATTATGTGGTGGGACCGGTCGAAACCCTCGACGTGGTCCGCTCGATCTGCAGCCTGTTCTCGGCCTCCGAGGCCATCATCACCGGCCGTGTCATCGCGGTGGTCGGCGCCAAGGGCGGCGTCGGCGCCTCCACCGTCTCGCACAATTTGGCCTGGACCATCGCGCGTGACCTCGCGCTCGATTCCGTCGTGATCGACCTCGACCTCGCCTTCGGCACCGCCGGCCTCGACTACAACCAGGACCCGGTGCAAGGCATCGCCAACGCGGTGCTGTCGCAGGACCGGCCGGACACCGCGCTGATGGAGCGCCTGCTCTCCAAATGCACCGAGCGCCTCAGCCTGCTCGCAGCCCCCGCCACGCTCGACCGCGTCTATGATTTCGGCGCCGAAGCCTTCGACGCCGTGTTCGACACGCTGCGCATGACCACGCCCTGCATCGTGCTCGACGTGCCCCACCAATGGTCCGGCTGGACGCGGCGCGCGCTGGTGAATGCCGACGACATCCTCATCGTGGCCGAGCCGGATCTTGCCAATTTGCGCAACACCAAGAACATGCTGAGCGTGCTCAAGGCGGCGCGGCCGAACGATCGGCCGCCGCTGTATTGCATCAACCAGGTCGGCATGCACAAGCGCGCGGAGATCGACGTCAAGTCGTTCGCCAAGACCATGGAAAGCCAGCCGATCGCGGTGATCCCGTTCGATTCGAAACTGTTCTCGACCGCGGCCAATAACGGCCAGATGATCGCGGAGGTCTCCAAGAGCCATCGCACCACCGAGCTCTTCCAGAACATGGCCAACCGCCTCGCCGGCCGCGGCGAGGTCAAGAAGCCGAAGCGCTCGCTGCTCGGGCCGCTGCTGAAGAAGCTGAAGGGCAGGTCGGGACGCAACTCCGCGCCGCATCGCAAGGCGTCATAGGCGTACTACGAGAGGGGCGGATTACTTGTCCGCCCGCTGCTGCTGCTTCTTCGCCAGCAGCTGCCGGAGCGCCGCGACCTTGGCGGCGGCCTGATCCGGCGGCAAATCCGCCTTCACGAGGATTTCGGCCTCGCCCTCGCGGCCCTGCAATCCCAGCACGAGCGCGAGATTGGCGCGGATCCGCGCATCGTTCTGATTGCGCTGATAGGCGCGGCCGAGCACCTGCTCGGCCCTCGTCAGATTGTTTTGCAGCATGTAGGACAGGCCGAGGTTGGACAGCACGGTCGGCTCGTCCGGCACGATCTTCAACGCCGCGGCATAATACTGCTGCGCTTCCTCGTTGCGGCCGAGCTGATCGAGCGCCGCGCCCTGCGCCGACAGGATGCGCCAATCCGGATCCTCGGGCGTATGCGCGCGGCTGAGGACGTCGAAGGCCTGCTGGAAGCTGCCGCTGTCGGCGAGCGCGCGGCCGTAGCCGGCGAGCAGCGCCTTGTTGCTGGGATGGGCGAGCACCGCCTGCTCCATGACCGCAACCGCCTGCGCACGCTGACCGCTCTCGCGCAGCGCCTTGCCGTAGGCGAGCGCCACGTTGGGGTCACTGGGCTTGGCGCGATAGCGCTCGCGCAACGCGTCCAATTCGGGCCTGGCGTCGGCCTTGACCGCCGTTTCCGATCGGGCGCCGAGCGCGCCGGTCACATCCTCGATGCCCGCGGTCTGACAGCCGCCGAGCGCGAGCGCTAGAAAGGCGGGAAGCAGCAATCTCGCCGGAGGAGAGGCGAGGGGCGAACGCTTGGGCATACTCTGATCACTCGGCAACTGATCAGAGATGCTTACCGATTAACGCTAAAGTCCCGTTAAGGACCTGCGACCTCAGTCGGTGAACTCGGCACCGAATTCGCAGCCGATGCGCCACCGCAGGCGGCACTGGCGGGAATAGTCGGGGGCGAAGATGATGGTGAATTGCGGCGGCACTTCCAGGAATTCCGCCACCACCTTCACGCCGCCATCCGAAATATCGGTGATCGTGCAGTCCCGCGGCAGCGAGCCCGCGCCAAAATGGATCTTGGCGAGCCGGCTGCACATCCGACGTTCGCTTCTCCGGCGATTTGCAAGCATTTGAACTGTTCACCCGTTGACCACGGCCCATCCCGCAAGCGTAGGAGTAGCTGACATGTGTTGGGATGTGCTGAGCGCAGCCGGTTGCATTCGAGGCGTAGTGTCGGTTCGGTGTTGACGGTCGGTTAGGATTTGCTTCCCGGCCACAGCATTGTTCCCGTATTGTTCTTGCGAAAGTCGCCCGGCTCTGCTACCCCTAATTGTGAAAAGGGGCAGGCTGGTTTGAGCATGGTTCAGCGGGTTTCCACCGTCGCCTTTGAGGGGATCGAGGCCCGTGCGGTCGACGTGCAGGTGCAGGTCGCGCCTGGTTTGCCGGCATTCGCGATCGTCGGCCTGCCGGACAAGGCGGTGTCGGAGGCGCGCGAGCGGGTGCGCTCGGCGTTGATCGCCTCGGGACTCGCGTTGCCGGCGCGGCGGATCATCGTCAATCTGGCGCCGGCCGACCTCCCGAAGGAAGGCAGCCATTACGATCTTCCGATTGCGCTCGGGCTGATGGCGGCGATCGGCGCGATCCCGCCGGATGCGCTCACCGGCTTCACCGTGCTCGGCGAACTCGGCCTCGACGGCTCGATCGCGCCCGTGGCCGGCGTTCTTCCCGCCGCGTTCGGCGCCAATCTACGCGAGGAAGGATTGATCTGCCCGGCCTCGTGCGGCTCCGAAGCAGCGTGGGCGAGCCCGGACATCCAGATCATCGCAGCAAGCTCGCTGATCCAGATCGCCAACCACTTCAAGGGCACGCAGGTGCTGTCGCGGCCGTCGCCAAAGGTCCACGAGTCTGCCGCCTCTACACTCGATTTGCGCGATATCAAGGGCCAGGAAAGCGCCAAGCGCGCACTGGAGATCGCGGCCGCCGGCGGCCATCATCTGCTCATGATCGGCGCGCCCGGCGCCGGCAAATCGATGCTGGCGGCGCGACTACCCTCGATCCTGCCGCCGCTGTCGCCGAGCGAGTTGCTGGAAGTTTCGATGATCGCCTCCGTTGCCGGGGAGATCGAAGGCGGCGCGCTGACCGCGCGGCGGCCGTTTCGCTCGCCGCATCATTCCGCGAGCATGGCCGCGCTTACCGGCGGCGGCATGCGCGCAAAGCCCGGCGAGATTTCGCTGGCGCATCAGGGCGTGCTGTTCCTCGACGAATTGCCGGAGTTCGATCCGCGCGTGCTGGATTCGCTGCGGCAGCCGCTGGAAAACGGCGAGGTCGCGGTGTCGCGCGCCAATCATCGCGTGACCTACCCGGCGCGCTTCATGCTGGTCGCCGCGATGAATCCGTGCCGCTGCGGCAACGCGTTCGAGCCCGGCTATGCCTGCAAGCGCGGCCGCGTCGACCGCTGCACCGGCGACTACCAGGCGCGCATCTCCGGCCCGCTGATGGACCGGATCGATCTGCGCATCGAAGTTCCAGCCGTGACCGCGGCCGATCTGATCCTGCCGTCACCGGCGGAAGGCTCCGCCGAAGTCGCCGCCCGTGTGGCGGCCGCGCGCGACATCCAGCTTGCGCGTTACGCCGATGCCGGCCTGCCCAAGGTTCGCACCAATGCCGAGGCCCCGGCCTCCGTGCTGGAAGAGATCGCAAAGCCGGACGCGCAAGGCCAGAAGCTGCTGCGCGCCGCCGCCGAAACCATGCGGCTGTCGGCGCGCGGCTATCACCGCGTGCTGCGGGTGGCGCGCACGCTCGCCGACCTCGATCGCGCCGACAAGATCGGCCGGCTGCATCTGGCCGAAGCGCTGTCTTACCGCGCACTCGCGGAGGATGTGCGGCAGCCGGCTTGATCATTTCACGCATCAACCCGGCGGTAACGAGTTTCCTTTACGCTCTGCAAACCATAAGGCCCACAAAGTCCCGTACCGGGCCCGGCGAGTAGAGCGTCATGTTGCGTTTCAAGATCCTGGCCTCGGTTATTCCCCTGTTGGCGGCTGCGGTGTTCGCCCGCGCGGAGATCGGATCGGTCTCACATCCCTGCATCGCCCTCGGCGAGACCTCGGTCGAGCTCACCTCGCTGTTCTGGACCGCCGGCGTCCATGTCGCCTTCACCGAAGATCCCGCCCTGGCCACGGTGCGGGTTCAGATCACCGACGATGCCGACGCTGCGGACTTCGTCGTGGTCGACGACGGTCCCGGTTCCGAGCCGGCGTCCTGCCAGGCCAATCCCGCAACGCGCCTCGTCTCGATTGCCGCGCAGCCCGTCGATGGCGGCCAGGTGATCTATCTCTCCGACGAAGGTCCCGCGGATTACCGCATCTATGTGCGCTCGAAATCATTTTCGCAGCGCGAGGCCGCGGCTCTGATCGTCGGCGCCCATGGCGGCCATCGCCCGCTCCCGCTCCAGGCCGCCTCGCTCTGACGCGCGACGGGATCCCGAGGCGTTAACACCTCGTCAACCCTGTTTGGAGGCGACGCCATAGCCTCAAGCTGTTCGCAAGGTCGGCGCGACATCGTCGCAGCCGGCGGGTGGCGGGATTTCGAGAAAGAGTCGGGGTCGATGGCGATGGGTCGGACGTTCCGGATCAAGGTGCGCATGCGCCGCTTCAGGCGACAGCATCCCCGCATCGCCTTCGCGATCCGCTCCTTCATGATCTTCTCGGCGACCTTCGGCGGCGCCTATGGCTTCGTGTCCGGCAGCCGGTCCGAGAATTCCGGCTACGATCCCTACACCTTCGCGATCGGCGCGAGCTTCTTGTTCGCACTCGCCTGCCTCGGCCTGGCGACGCTGAGCATGCGCCTGCGCTTCGTGAACAAGCGGATGCGTACGCTCGCCGCGCACAACGAGGCGCTGATCGATCGCAATTGGGAGCTGAAGGAAGCCGAAGAGCGCGCCCGCAGCCTGTTCGAGCAGCAGGGCGACCTCATCGTGCTGCGCGCTCCCGATGGCCGCATCACTTTTGCCAACGAAGCCTATTGCGCGCTCGCAGCACAGCCGCGCAGCGCGCTGGTCGGCACGCGTTTCGATTTCGACGTGCTGGAGCAGGGCGACAGCGCCCGCGAGAGCAGCGGCACACGCATTCACGACCAGAAGATCGCAACCCCGCTCGGCGCGCGCTGGATCGCCTGGCGCGAAGGCTATGTCCGCCTCGATGCCGGACAGCCCGCCGAACTGCAGAGCGTGGGACGCGACGTCACCGACCGCACCGAGACCGAGCGCGCTTTGTCCGACGCGCGCGACCAGGCCGACGCCGCCAACCGCGCCAAATCGCGCTTCCTCGCGATGGCCTCGCACGAAATCCGCACCCCCCTGAACGGCATCATCGGCATGGGCGGCCTCCTGCTCGACACCACGCTGACCCCGGAGCAGGCGACGTATGCCAAAGCAGTGAAGACCTCGGGCGAGGCCCTGATGGCGCTGATCGAGGAGTTGCTCGATTATTCCAAGATCGAGGCCGGCAAGCTCGATCTCGAACAGCGTCCCTTCGCGCTCTCGACCCTGATCGAGGAGATCACCGAGCTGCTCGCGCCCCGTGCGCAGGCCAAGTCGCTCGAGATTGCCGCCTATGTCGACGAACGCCTGCCGCTGGAGGTGGTCGGCGATGCCGCGCGGCTGCGCCAGGTGCTGCTCAATCTCGCGGGCAACGCCATCAAATTCACGAGCACCGGCGGCGTCGCATTGATCGTCGAGCCCGGCATCTGGCCGAACGAGATCAGCTTCCTGGTCCGGGACACCGGAATCGGCATTGCGCCGGAGGCGCAGCAGCGCATCTTCCGCGAATTCGAGCAGGCCGACGAGCGCGTCGCCCGCACCTACGGCGGCACCGGCCTTGGCCTTTCCATCAGCGAGCGCATCGTCAAGCGCATGGGCGGCCGGATCACGCTCGTGAGCGAGCCGGGCAAAGGTTCGACCTTCGAGATCGCGGTGCCGCTTCCGCCGTCGCAAGCCAGCGCGGGACAGACGGCCTTTCCAAGCCCTGACCTCGCGGGCAAGTCGTTGCTCCTCGTCGCCGACGGCATCGAGGCCTCGCTGATCGCGCGGCGCCTCGAGCGCTGGGGTGGCCAGACCTGCATGGTTGCGGATGTGGCGGTCGCCGAAGCGCTGCTGCCGGAACGCTCATGGCACGCGGTGCTGATCGATCGTGCGGTTGGCCCCGCCGCAGCCGACCAGCTCGGCGAAAAAGCCCGCGCGCATGCGCTGCAGCGTCTCGTGCTGCTGACCTCCAGCTCGCGTCACGAAAAGCTGTCGCCGGCCTTCACCGGCTTTCTTGTGAAGCCGCTGCGGGCGGCCTCTCTCGCTGCGCGCCTTGCGCTGACGCCGGAGGTCGCCTCGCCCGATCTTGCGCCGGAACCTCCGGCTGACGCCGCCGGAACGACCGCTGCCAAAGGCATGTCGATCCTCGTCGCCGAGGACAATGAGATCAACGCGCTGTTGATGCGCTCATTGCTGACGAAGCTCGGCCATCGCGTCGTCATCGCCGTGCACGGCGAGGCCGCGCTGGAGTCTTGGCTCGCTGCTTCATCGGCCGGCACGCCCTATGATCTCGTGCTGATGGACATCCAGATGCCGCAGCTCGACGGCATCGAGGCGACGAAGCGCATCCGCGCGCATGAGGCCGCGACGGGCGGCCAGCACACGCCGATCCTCGCGCTCACCGCCAATACGCTGGTGGAGGATCGCTATGCCTGCTTTGAGGCTGGCATGACCGGATTCCTGATCAAGCCGCTCGATCGCGACAAGCTGGACGAAGCGCTGGCGGGGCTTGCGGCGTCACGGCGGCTGGCCGTCTGATCCCGCAATTGCGCGGGAACCTTCATCGCGGCTTCAATCGATAATTGAAGTCGGCCGCATTGCGCGTCACCATGGCCAAGGGGCGTTTTGCAGCGAAGGACTTTGCGCATGAACGTGCTTTGCCGCCTCGCACTCGTTGTTTGTCTCGCGGGAATATCCCGCCCGGCCGCAGCCGATACGCCGGAGCTCATCGCCTCGCTCAAGCAAGGCGGCTTTGTCCTGATCTTTCGGCACACCGCCACCGACGACAGCCAGAAGGACGTCTACCCCTTCAAGTTCGACGACATGAGCGCGCAGCGCCAGCTCAGCGACAAGGGCAGGGATATGGCACGGCAGATCGGGGCGGCCGTGAAGGAGCATGCGATCCCGATCGGCGATGTCTATACCAGCCGGCTCAATCGCGCGATCGAGGCCGGCAAGCTGATCACCGGCCGGGAGGTCAAGCCGATTGACGCCTTGACGGACAGCAGCAACGCCAGCGCATCGGGGATGGCGAACCCGACCGGCGCCAACGCAAAGGCCGGACAGGCCATGCGTCAGCTCGTCGACGCGCCGCCGCGTGCCGGAACCAACACCTTCCTGGTCACCCACAAGACCAACATCGCCGATGCCTTCGGTAAGGAGGCCGGCGACGTGCAGGAAGGCGAAGCTTTCGTCTACAAGGCCGGTCCCTCGGGCTCCGCAACCTTTGCAGGACGCATCAAATTCGCCGATTGGACCATGAAAACCGGCAAGTGACTGACTGCATCGAACGCGGCGGCCGATGCGACGGAGACGGAGCGTGACTTGCCGCTCCGCCTCCGTCCTGTGCTACCAACGTCCCGGAAGCAGCGACTGAAGGGCCGTTGACACGTGAGAACATCAGAAGACCGCTCGTTCCTAGTCTGGCTTGTCATGATCTCCCTCGCGTTCGGCTGGGTGCTTTGGCCGTTTTCCGGCGCATTGCTGTGGGCCACGCTGCTGGCGATCATTTTTGCGCCCTTCTACCGACGGTGCCTGGGAACATTGCCGGGATGGCACAATCTCGCCGCGCTTTTCACCGTGATCGTCGTGGTCGTCATGGTCCTGATCCCCATCGGGGTCGTGATCGCTTCGCTCGTCGACCAGGGGGGCGAGGTGGTTCAGCGCGTTCAGACCGGCGAGATCGATCTGACTCATCCGCTACAGCAGCTGAAAGCCGCGCTGCCGGACTGGGCCGTGTCGATGTCGGATCGGCTCGCCGGCATCGATCTGACATCCCTGAAAGAACGCCTATCGAGCCTGGTGGTCCCGGCCGGCCAGCAGCTGGCGGGGCACGCGCTCAACATAGGTCAGTTCACGGCTGAGTTTGTCGCGAGCGTCCTCGTCATGCTCTACGTGCTGTTCTTCCTGCTGCGCGACGGCGACGACCTGAACCTGCGCATCCGCAATGCGCTGCCGCTGCGCGCGAGCCACACCGCCGAGATCCTGGATGCGTTTACGCTGGCGGTTCGTGGCACCATCAAGGGGATCATCCTGGTTGCGCTGATCCAGGGCGCGCTTGGCGGGGTGATCTTTTGGCTCCTAGGCCTCACTGCGCCGCTGCTGGCGGGTGCCATCATGGCGCTCCTTTCGCTTCTTCCCGTGCTCGGCTCCGCCCTGGTCTGGGTTCCGGCCGCCCTCTATTTGCTAATGACGGGCGCTGTCACGAAGGGAATCATTCTGCTCGCCTTCGGGATCTTCGTGATCGGCTTGGCCGACAATTTCCTCCGCCCCATCCTGGTAGGACAGTCGATTCAGATGCCGAGCTATGTTGTGCTGCTCGCCACCGTGGGCGGCCTCGCAGCCTTCGGAGCGAACGGCTTCGTCATCGGCCCGCTCGTCGCCGCAATGTTTCTGACGGCGTGGCACATCTTTGTCAGCGCGAAAGAACGCCGGGACGTGGGGACGTAAACCATTAAGCGGCGTACGCGATGAAGCGGGGCGCGGACAGCTTGCCAGGAGACCCAAGGTCGCCCCTGAAGATCGTGTCGGTCTGCCCGGCGCGTTTGCAGTGCGGGCAGACGAACAGATGCGTGATGATCGGAACCGGCTCGTCCGCGAGCAGTTCCGAGCGGTACCACCTCATCTCGATATGGCAATCGGGGCAGGTCGGCGCTTCGAGCTGCTCCGCGGCGCTTCTCAGACGATCAACCATGGAGCCCTCGCGTTCCGAAGGTCATAGCCGAATACCTATTTCCGGTCTGCAACAAAAGATACCTTGCCCGAAAAGCGCAGCACCGTGGCCCGCTCCGGTTACAGCCGTCGGAGCGCGACGCTCTCCACCGCGTGATCGGCACCCTTCTTCAGGATCAGCGTCGCGCGGGGGCGGGTCGGCAGGATGTTGTCCTCGAGATTGGCGAGGTTGGTGCGCTCCCAGATCGCGGTCGCGGTGGCGGTGGCTTCCTCGTCCGACAGCAGCGCATAGCGGTTGAAGTAGGATTTCGGGTTGGTGAACGCGGTGTCGCGCAGCGCCAGGAAGCGCTTGATGTACCAGCGTCGCAGCGCCGCCTCGTCGGCATCGATATAGACCGAGAAATCGAAGAAGTCGGAGACCACCGGCACCGCCTTCCCGTCGCGCGGCAGCTTGCCGGTCTGCAGCACGTTGACGCCCTCAACGATCAGGATGTCGGGTTGGTCGATTTCGGCCCATTCGTTCGGCACGATGTCGTAGGTCAGATGTGAATAGACCGGCGAGCGGACATGGCGGCGTCCCGACTTGATGTCGGACAGAAAATTGAGCAGCAGCGGCAGGTCGTAGCTTTCCGGAAAGCCCTTCTTCTGCAGGATGCCCTGCTGTTCGAGCAGGGCCTTCGGGTAGAGAAATCCGTCGGTGGTGATCAGTTCGACCTTCGGACGCGGCGACCAGCGCGCCAGCAGCGCCTGGAGCACGCGGGCGGTGGTGGATTTTCCGACCGCGACCGAACCGGCGACGCCGATGATGTAGGGCATCTTGCGATCGCGGATGTTGAGAAACTGGCGCTCCGCGTAATACAGGCGCTGCATCGCATCGACATAGATCGAGAGCAGGCGCGACAGCGGAAGATAGATGTCCTCGACTTCCTTGAGATCGAGGCGGTCATGGAGCGAGCGCAGCCGGTCGAACTCCCCCGGCTCCAGCGTCATCGGCGTGTCGTCGCGCAGACGCGCCCACTCCTCGCGCGAATAGATGCGGTACGGATTATACTGCTGCTCGGGTGCGCGGATATCCATGACGCAACCTTCTCCGTTGAGGCTTATGTCAGCCCTTACGCGACGCTTTCTCTTCCAACCCCGACATGTTCGTACGCTTGTCGAGCGTGGCTTCCACCTCTTCCAGCTTTATGCCGCGGGACTTGAGCAGCACAAGGAAGTGATAGAGCAGATCGGCACTCTCAGCGATCAGATGCGCGCGATCGTTTTCGACTGCTGCGATTACGGTTTCGACTGCCTCCTCACCGAACTTCTTGGCGCAATGCTCGGCACCCTTGTCGAGAAGCTTTCGGGTATAGGACGCTTCGCCACCGGCCGCCGCGCGGGCGTCGATCGTCTCGGCCAGATCGTGGATCGTGAAACGCGGCATCGGAATTACTCGAAAACACACAAAGCCAGAGGCCCATCCCCGGCGGCCACTGTAGCATTTTTATGAAGCGGAGTCGTCAGGCATCCAGGCGCATGGGTAACCCGCGCCGCGCCATGTGCTCCTTGGCTTCACGAATGGTGAATTCCCCGAAATGGAAGATCGAGGCGGCGAGCACGGCCGTGGCGTGGCCGTCGCGGATGCCGTCGACGAGGTGGTCGAGATTGCCGACGCCGCCCGAGGCGATCACGGGCACGGCAACGCTGTCGGCGATTGCCCGGGTCAGCGGGATGTCGAATCCCTGCCGCGTGCCGTCGCGATCCATCGAGGTCAGCAGGATCTCACCGGCGCCGAGCGAGACCACCTCCTGAGCATATTCGATGGCATCGATGCCGGTCGAGTTGCGGCCGCCATGGGTGAAGATCTCCCAGCGCTCGCCACCGCCGGCACGCTTGACCCGCTTGGCGTCGATCGCAACCACCACGCATTGCTCGCCGAATTTTTCGGCTGCTTCCTTGACGAACTCGCGACGGGATACCGCGGCGCTGTTGATCGAGACCTTGTCGGCGCCGGCGCGCAGCAGCGTCTTGATGTCGTTGACCTCGCGCACGCCGCCGCCGACGGTTACCGGCATGAAGCACGCCTCAGCGGTGCGACGGACGACGTCCAGCATGATGCCGCGGTTCTCATGGGTCGCGGTGATATCGAGGAAGGTGAGCTCGTCGGCGCCGGCGGCGTCATAGGCGATCGCGGCTTCGACGGGGTCGCCGGCATCCCTGAGATCGACGAAGTTGACGCCCTTGACGACGCGGCCGTCCTTGACGTCGAGGCAGGGGATTACGCGCACCTTGAACATCTTCAGCTCCCAGGCGCACGCGCGTTGCGGATCAAGGTGAGGGCGGCGGCGGGATCGAGCCGGCCGTCATAGAGCGCGCGGCCGGCAATCGCGCCGGCCAGCTTTTTGGCGCGCGGTGTCAGCATCGCCTTGACGTCCTCGATCGAGGCGAGGCCGCCGGAGGCAATCACGGGAATTGTGATGGCGTCGGCCAGCGCAATGGTCGCATCGAGGTTCAGGCCCTTGAGCAGGCCGTCGCGCGCGATGTCGGTGAAGATGATGGCAGCAACGCCGGCATCCTCGAAGCGTTGCGCGATCTCCAGCACTGTAACTTGCGAAGTCTCGGCCCAGCCCTCGACCGCGACCTTGCCGTCGCGCGCGTCCAGCCCGACCGCGACGCGGCCGGGGAATTTCTTCGCCGCAGCCTTCACCAACTCCGGATCGCGCACCGCGGCGGTGCCGATGATGACGCGGGTGATGCCCTTGTCGAGCCAGGCTTCGACGGTCTTGAGATCGCGAATGCCGCCGCCGAGCTGCACCGGAATCCTGATCGTCTTCAGCATCGCCTCGACGGCTTGCGCATTCACCGGCTTGCCGGCGAAGGCACCGTCGAGGTCGACGACGTGGAGATACTCGAAACCCTGCTCGACAAAGCTCTGCGCCTGTGCGGCCGGATTGAGGTTGAACACGGTCGCGCGCGCCATGTCGCCTTGCTCGAGGCGCACGCACTGGCCGTTCTTGAGATCTATCGCGGGGAAGAGAATCACGGTTTCCATCGCAAAAAGTTCGAGATCAAAGCGAGGCCGAAGCGCTGGCTCTTCTCGGGGTGAAACTGCGTGCCGATGGCGGTGTCCTTGCCGACGATGGCGGTCACCGGCCCGCCGTAGTCGGCGCGCGCGAGCACGTCCGCCTCGTTAACGGCGTTGAGGTGGTAGGAGTGCACGAAATAAGCGTGCTGGCCTTTCGGGCCGAGCGGCAGCTTGTTCAGCACCGGATGTTCCTGCAACAGGTCGAGCGTGTTCCAGCCCATGTGCGGGATCTTCAGGCTCTCGTCACGCGGCGTGATCTTCTCGACGTCGCCGCCGATCCAGTTCAGGCCATCGGTGATGACATGCTCCTTGCCGCGGCTCGCCATCAGCTGCATGCCGACGCAGATGCCGAAGAACGGCCGCGCCTTGACGCGCACCGCTTCGGTGATCGCTTCGACCATGCCGTTGACGGCATCCAGCCCGCGCCGGCAATCGGCGAAGGCGCCGACGCCCGGCAGCACCAGACGATCGGCCTCGTAGGCCTGGTCGGGGTCGCTGGTGACGAAGACCTTTTGCGGATTTTCGAGGCTGCGGGCGGCGCGTTCGAATGCCTTGGCGGCGGAATGCAGATTCCCGGAACCGTAATCGATGATGGCGACGCTCATCTTGACCCTCCCGGTTCTGGAAACAACCCGATGATGCCGCCGGCCGGAATCGGCGGCGGGTTCGAGAATTGCTGACCCGGCACGCTGCGGGTCGGCGGCGGGCCACCGCGATCGACGGCCCATTGATCGTTGACGATGCCGTGCTGCTTCTGGCTCCAACGCTCGAAGAAGCGGCGCTCGGCGGTGTCCTCGTCGTCCGCAACAACCACGTCGAGCTGCCGCCATTTTCCGCGCGACAGCGTCCAGCGGCGCAGGCTCGAGGCTTCGAGGCCCATCAGGAGCGCGACGATGAGATCTGCGAAGAAGATCGAACCACGCCCGACGCCAAGGCTCGACAGTCCGGCATTGAACGCCGCGACGAACACCAGAAAGCCGATCAGCGCCAGCCACAGCCTGTTCCACAGCAGCCAGAGCGGACCGAAGATCATGGCCCAGAAATGGAATCCGTCGCGCACGAACACGAACTTGTCGGTCGCGCGCAGATCGGCTCCAGCGGGCGAGGGAGCATGAACTGTATAGACAGGCATGGTGATGCCCCGTTCCCAAGAATTCAGTGATACCGCAAGCGGCGCGTGCCGCCGGCCGAAAGACGTCAGCCGCCGAGCGAGCCCTTGGTGGACGGGATCTCTCCCGCCGCTTTCGGATCGATCGCGACCGCGGTGCGCAGCGCCCGCGCCAAGCCCTTGAAGCAGGACTCGGCGATATGGTGGCTGTTATCGCCATATAGGGTCTCGACGTGCAGAGTCACGCCGGCATTCATGGCAAAGGCCTGGAACCACTCGCGCACCAGCTCGGTGTCGAACTCGCCGATCTTGTTGCGGGGAAAGTCGGCCTTGAACACCAGGAACGGGCGGCCCGAGATGTCGATGACCACGCGCGACAGCGTCTCGTCCATCGGCATATGCACGCCGGCATAGCGGGTAATGCCGGCCATGTTGCCGAGCGCCTGCCTGACCGCCTGGCCGAGCGCGATGCCGGTGTCTTCGGTGGTATGGTGATAATCAATGTGCAAATCGCCCACCGCCTTGACCGTGAGGTCGATGCGGGAATGGCGGGCGAGGAGATCGAGCATATGGTCGAAAAAGCCGATGCCGGTCGCGATATCGGCCGCACCGGTGCCATCGAGGTTCACGGTGACCTCGATCTCGGTTTCCTTGGTCTTGCGCTTGATCGTCGCGGTGCGCATTGAAACTAGCTTTCATCCTGGCTCGGGGCCGAAAACGCCGGTCTTTTAACAGCCAAATGACGCCTTCGCTACCGCGGGATCGCCTTGGCAGGCCGGCACTTCCACCTATGGTGAGCGAAATCCGGCCCGGAACGGCCCGTTGTGCGCCTGCGCCGGACCGCCTAAATCAGGCGGATAGCGAGGATCATTCATGCAGGCTTCCCAGAACAGCTCGCCGGGCTGGCACGGCACCACGATCTTGACGGTCCGCAAGGGCGGCAAGGTGGTGGTTGGCGGCGACGGCCAGGTCTCGATCGGCCAGACGGTCATCAAGTCCAATGCCAAAAAGGTCCGGAAACTCGGCAAGGGCGACGTGATCGGCGGCTTTGCCGGCGCGACGGCCGACGCCTTCACCCTGTTTGAGCGGCTGGAGGCCAAGCTCGAGCAATATCCGGGGCAGCTGACCCGGGCCGCGGTCGAGCTTGCCAAAGACTGGCGAACCGACCGCTATCTGCGGCGGCTGGAGGCCATGATGATCGTGGCCGACAAGGACGTCTCCCTGGTTCTGACAGGCACCGGCGACGTGCTCGAACCCGAGGCCGGCGTCATGGCGATCGGCTCCGGCGGCAATTACGCGCTGGCCGCGGCACGCGCGCTGCTCGACACCGACAAGGACGCCGAGGCCATCGTCCGCCGCTCCCTCGACATCGCCGCCGACATCTGCGTCTACACCAACCGGAATTTGACGATCGAAAGCCTGGCGACGGGCTAGGCCATGGCGCATGCCTACACCTTCCGCCCGATGATCAGGGCTGACATGCCGCTGATCCGGCGGTGGCTGGACGCGCCGCATGTCGCCGAATGGTGGCATGATCCGGAGTCGCTGGAGTTCGTCGGCGGCGATCTCGATCATCCTGACCTCGCGCAGTTCATCGTCAGCCTGGACGGTCGGCCCTTGGCCTATCTGCAGTGCTATCGGCTCGGCGAATGGCACCTGAGCTTCGGTCCGCAGCCGATCGGAGCACGCGGTCTCGATCAATTCATCGGCGAGGCCGACATGCTCGGACGCGGCCACGGCTCCGCTTTCATCTGCGCATTCATCGACGAGCTATTCGCGGGCGGCGTACCGCGCATCGTGATCGATCCGAATCCCGCCAATGCCCGTGCGATCCGTGCCTATGAGAAGGCCGGATTTGTGCCACAGCATGCCATTGTCACACCCGACGGTCCTGCACTCCTGATGATCCGAGACCCATGACGCTCGCCGCGACGCCTGCCGCCAAGACCACTTTTCCGCCGCTTGCCTGGGTCGGCATCGCGCTGCTGCTGCTGGCGCTGCAGGCCGCGATCCTGTTCGCGATGGGGCGGGTTCCGATCTGCACCTGCGGCACCATCAAGCTGTGGCATGGCGTGTTGAACAGCTCTGAGAATTCCCAGCACATCGCCGACTGGTACACCTTCTCGCACGTACTGCACGGCTTCCTGTTCTATGGCCTGACATGGCTGCTGTTCGTGCGCCTGCCGTTCGTCTCTCTCTCCTGGCCGGCGCGACTGATCATCGCCATGCTGATCGAAGGCGCCTGGGAGATCGTCGAAAACTCGCCCTTCATCATCGAGCGCTACCGCGCCGGTACGATCTCGCTGGATTATTTCGGCGACAGCATCGTCAATTCGGTCTCTGACAATTTGTCCATGATACTCGGGTTCCTCGCTGCGCGCGTGCTGCCCGTATCAGCGACGATCCTGATCGGCCTCGCCTTCGAGCTCATGCTGGCGCTGCACATTCGCGACAATCTGACGCTCAACATCCTGATGCTGATCCATCCAATCGAGGCCGTGAAGCAATGGCAATCCGGCCCGCCCATCATCTGACGCAAAATCCGGCTTGTCCTACCCCGCATCTGACCCTAGCTAAGGTCCCATGACAGACTTCTCTCCCCGCGAAATCGTTTCCGAACTCGACCGTTTCATCGTCGGCCAGGCCGATGCCAAGCGCGCCGTCTCGATCGCGCTGCGCAACCGCTGGCGGCGGCAGCAGCTCACCGGCTCCTTGCGCGAAGAGGTGCTGCCGAAGAACATCCTGATGATCGGCCCGACCGGCGTCGGCAAGACGGAAATTGCGCGGCGGCTCGCCAAGCTCGCGAATGCGCCGTTCCTCAAGGTGGAAGCGACCAAATTCACCGAGGTCGGTTATGTCGGCCGCGACGTCGAGCAGATCGTGCGCGACCTCGTCGAGGTGGCGATCGCCCAGATTCGCGAGAAGAAGCGCAAGGACGTGCACGCCCGCGCGCAGCTCGCCGCCGAAGAGCGGGTGCTCGATGCGCTGGTCGGCGCAAACGCCTCTTCCGCGACGCGCGAATCCTTCCGCAAGAAGCTGCGCGCCGGCGAGCTCAACGACAAGGAAATCGAGGTCGAGACACAGTCGTCCGGCAGCGGCATGCCGATGTTCGAAATCCCCGGCATGCCGGGCGCGCAGATGGGCGCGATTTCGATCGGCGATATCTTCGGCAAGCTCGGCGGCCGCAGCAAGACGCGGCGGCTGACGGTGGAGGGCTCGCACGAGATCCTCGTCAACGAGGAGTCCGACAAGCTGCTGGACACCGATCAGCTGACGCTGGAGGCGATCAACGCGGTCGAGAACAACGGCATCGTGTTCCTCGACGAGATCGACAAGATCTGCGCGCGCGAAGGCCGTGCCGGCGGCGACGTCTCGCGCGAAGGCGTGCAGCGCGATCTGTTGCCCTTGATCGAGGGCACCACCGTCTCGACCAAGCACGGCGCGGTCAAGACCGACCACATCCTGTTCATCGCTTCCGGCGCCTTCCACGTCGCCAAGCCGTCGGACCTGCTGCCGGAATTGCAGGGCCGCCTGCCGATCCGCGTCGAATTGCAGGCGCTGACCCGCGACGACATGCGCCGCATCCTGACCGAGCCCGAGGCCTCTCTGATCAAGCAATATGTCGCCTTGATGCAGACCGAGGGCGTGACACTCGATATCACCGACGGCGCCATCGACGCGCTCGCCGACGTCGCGGTCGCCGTCAATTCCACCGTCGAGAACATCGGCGCGCGGCGGCTGCAGACCGTGATGGAGCGGGTGCTGGACGAGATCTCGTTCACCGCCCCCGACCGCAGCGGCGAGACCGTCAAGGTCGATGCGGATTTCGTGCAGAGGCACGTCGGCGACCTCGCCAAGAACGCGGATCTGAGCCGGTTCATTTTGTAATTTGGAGCGGTCACGCTATTGATGCGGCGTGACCGTACGCATCCTGCAAAATCCCTGGCGGCTCCTGCTCGCGATCAACGCGGCGGTCATCGTCGGCGTGTTCACCCATAAGATCCAGCTGCCGCCTTACGTCCCCTATATCCATCTGCTGGTCGACTACCATTTCGGCTTTATCAAGCGCGCACTGATCGGGGCCATCGTCGCGCTGTTCACGGACAAGGTGCCGGTCTGGTCGGTGTTCGCGATCGGCGGGGTGACGTGGCTGGTGACGCTGGGTCTCTATGCAAGGCTGTTTCAGAAGAGCTTTGGCTTCACCGCGAAAACGCTGCCGCTGTTCGTCTTCATGGCGGGCTCGCCGTTCTTCCTGAAGAATTTCATGCACACGCTCGGCCATTTCGACATCTATGGCTGTGCGCTGGCGATCATCCTGATGCTGATGCCGGCTGGCTCATTGCTGTTCGTGGCAACGGCAGCACTGTTCTCGATCGTGCTCGTCCTGATCCACCACATTCATCTGCTCATGTATGTGCCGACGATCATCACCATCGTCGTGATCAGGCACTATCTCGCTTGCGGACTCAATCGCGGCAATGTCGCGTTCGGCATCGTCGCCCTCGCCATCGTCGCAGCGCTGTTCTTTGCGGCGCAGTTTTTGGGGACGATGCCGGTCCCTGAAGCCGACTTCGTTGCGTACCTGAAAACGCGGATGGCCGATCCGTCCCGCACGGATCTCTTGCAATTCGCCTATATCTGGTACCAGCCGCTGGCGAAGGAGATTTCGGACACCTGGGGCCGCCTGCCGCACAACATCCTCGGCGTGCCCGTGTTCGCGTTGCTGATCTGGCTGCACACGCCGCTGTGGCGCTTCTTCGCAAACCTGATCGGCGCGCTCGCAAGCGAGACGCACCGCCGGCTCGTGCTCGCGGCTCTGATCGGCATCAGTCTCGCTTATCTCGTGATGTTCGCGATGGTGTTCGACTATTCGCGCTGGATCTCGAACTGGGCGGTCTGCATGTTCCTGATCCTGCACGCGGTGAAGATGCTGCCGGCCAAACATGAAGCCCCGCTGATCCCGGCCGAGGATCGGAACACCAACATCTTCGGCCTGATCCTCACGGTGATCCCGCGCGTCGGAATCATTCGGCCATTCTAGAACCTCGCCCGCCTGATCCGCACATACAGCGCGCCTTCGCCGCCATGGCCGATATGGGCCGTCTCGAAGCCGACGACGAAGCTGCGGAATTCCGGCAGGCTCAGCCATTCCGGCACCTGACGGCGCAGTACGCCGCTTTCGCCGCCGCTGCGGCCCTTGCCGGTGATGACGAGCACGAAGGTCAGGCCGTCGTGATGGGCGCGGTGCAGGAAGCCGGTCAAGGCGCGATGCGCGCGGGTCTGGGTCATGCCGTGCAGATCGAGCCGCGCCTCGATCTCACTGCGGCCGCGCGACAGTTTTGTCCGCTCGCGCTTGCCAAGCGGCGCCAGCGGCGGGACGGCCGGTTTGGCGACGCGCGGCGTTGGCGCAGCGGCAATCGGACGGGAAGACGAAACTGATCTCACCACCGGCACTGCGGGTGAAGGCTCGGCGCGCGGCGAGGCAGAGGCCTTTCCAGCGCGATGCTTCTTCAGCGGCTTGACCTGCTTTGCGACCATATCCCACAGCTCGCGCTCTTCCTCGCTCAGCGCGCGGCGGCGCGGCGAGGGGCGAGGCTCCAGCACGGGCGGACGAGACGATCGCTTCATTGCTGCCGATGGGGACGTTTCTTCGCTGGCCGCTGCGGTTCGCGATCGGCCTCGATCACCGGACGCGGCGCCGGCAGCGGGACCGGACCCGCGATGGCGACCGTGTCGCTCTTGGTGTCCGCGGGGCCGGCAGCAGCGGTGGGCTTCGTGGTTTCCTTCCCGGGATCGGTTTGCGGAAACAGCTTTGCGATCTTCTCCGAGGGACGCGGGTCGGGCACCGGCAGCCGCGCAGCTCGCGCCGACGGATCGAGGCCCTTCGGGACCAGCATCACGAAATGCATGGGGTGGCGCAACCGACCGGAGATGCGACCGGCTTCCTGCCCGGCGCCGAAAAAGAGGTCGGCGCGCGCAGGTCCAATGATGGCCGAGCCGGTGTCCTGCGCGATCATCAGCCGATGGAACGGCGTCTTGGCGCGATCGGATTCGAT
Organism: Bradyrhizobium sp. SZCCT0148; assembly: GCF_018129985.1. GTDB lineage: Bacteria > Pseudomonadota > Alphaproteobacteria > Rhizobiales > Xanthobacteraceae > Bradyrhizobium > Bradyrhizobium japonicum_H. The sequence goes on along the minus strand of NZ_JAFCKT010000002.1, from coordinate 236,479 downwards.
CGGCAACTCGCCCTCGATGAAGAACGGCGTGCCGTAGACGTGCAGCGACTTGTCGACGGCGATGGAGCGTCCCGCGGTCAGCGGAATGCCTTGCGCGCCCACCGCTTCGTCCTTGTCGGAGAGGTTGACCTCTCGGAAGAAGATGTAGGCGCGGTTCGCGCGGCGCAGCTCCTTGGCGCCATCAGGATTCTGCGTCATCCATTCCCTGATCTTCTGCATCGACATCTCTTCCCGGGGGATGATGCCGCGCTCGATCAGGATGCGACCGACGGCGGTGTAGGGATAGCCGTTATAGGCGTCGTAGTTGAGCCGGACCGAGCTGCCGTCGTCGAACTTGATCCGCGCCGAGCCCTGGATCTGCGCGAACAGCAGATCGGTCGGATCCTTCAGCCAGGCGATCTCGAGCCCGCGGCCGGCGATCTTGCCGTCCTCGATCTCGCCGCGGTCGTAATAGGGCACCAGCTTGCGGCGGCCGATCTTGCGATAAACCGGACCCTTGTTGGGCAGGCTCACCGAATCCTGCTTGTAGCCGCGCACGAACAGGTTCGAGGGGCGGCGATAGACCGGAACGTTGTAGATATCGGTCTGCGTGCGCGATCCCTCCAGCACAGGCTCGTAATAGCCGGTGACGAAACCGTCGGGCTCGCCGAGGCGCGAGATCCGCAGCGGCGCGAAGTGCTCCTCGAAAAACGCTTTTGCCGTGGCGTCGTCGGCGAGCTCGAGCGACTTCGCCGCCCGGCAAGGTTCGCTCAGCGAGCCTCCAATCGCTTTTGATTCGGTCTTCGGCTCAGTCGCGCCGTTTTGTGCGTTGATCGGCCTGCAGCTGGCGCGAAACGTCTTGTAGGCCGCGAGGTGATTGTCATCGCTCCAGCCCTTCACGTCCGCCCAGGCCAGCGGCAGATATTGCGCGCCGGGAATTTCGAACGGCAGCGGGAGCTGCGGATAGGGCAAGGCCCGCGCCGGAGCAGCGGGCAATGGCGGGGTATGATGGTGATGGCTGCGATAATGGCGCCGCGCCGCTTCGGCGCCGAGCGAAAACGAGGACAGCGCGACGACGCCTGCGCAAAGCGCCGTCGCGCCGGTCTTCAGAAAGACCTTAATTCGCGCTTCCGGTGCCAACCAGCTTCCAGTTCGGATCGCGGGAGGTGATGTCGCGGGCGAAAGTCCAGATGTCGGTGATGTCGGCAACCGTGTCGGCGCTGCCGTCGACGATGTTGCCGGCCTTGTCTCGTGTGGCCGAAATCATCTGCGAGACGAAGCGGATCGTAAGCTGGGCGGTGCGGTCGCGCAGCTCGGCGCCGACGAGTTCGGCCTTGTCGATCGAGACGAAGCGGGTCTCGGTCTTCTGCTCTTTCGTCTCGCGTTCCTTGATGGCGGCCTCGAAGCTTTCATAGACGTCCGGCGACAACAGGTCGCGCAGCGCGCGGCGGTCGCCATTGGCAAAGGCCAGCACGATCATCTCATAGGCGCCGCGGGCACCAGAGATGAAATGACGCGGGTCGAACGTGGAATCCTTCTCGACGATGGCGTCCAGGCCCTGCGCCAGCGCCGTGCCCGGCTCGGTCAGGCCCTTCCAGCGATCGGAGGGCGGGGTCGGCTCGGCTGTCGGCGCCAGCGGGGCCTGGTCAATCACCTTGCCCGGCATGGTCACGACATTGTTGTCCTGGGCACCCCCGAGCGCATTGCGGGCGGCGGTTCGATCGAACGGCGGCCGCTCGTTGCCGGTCCGCTGCCCGAGCACGCTGCGCAGCCGCAGAAAGATGAAGACCGCCAGCGCCAGGAAGATGATGGTGTAGATGTCCACGTCGGATTCGCTTTCTGGTCTTTGCTCTGGGTCTTTGAAGTCGTCGGGTCTTTGAGGTCGTCGCCGGGGAAATCAATCCGGCCAGTAGACCGTTCCATACGGGAACGGCAAGTCTACATCACCATTTTAGGTCCACGTCAGGTCCGTGGGATGTAGGCACGAAATCTTGCCCGGCCAATGGCGCCATTTGGCACAGCACCGAGTGTAGCGCGTTTTATGCTTAAGGGGAAACCCGATCCTGCCCGGAAATCGCGCATCTTCAATCGTTTAAGGCGCAGTTTGACGGAAAAGGCCGGACCGACGCGGCAGCTGCGGCGCCGCCGGAACCCCCCCGCCAGGACCGTTCGTCCTTGTGGAATGAGCCGGCCCTATGTTAGCCAACCGCCGCGAAATTCAGCCCAAATCGGGTAAGGAGAGACTCTCATGACCAACGGTAACGGCACCCCTCCCGAGGCGGCCCAGGCTCCCCAGCTCAACGTACTGGCACAATATACCAAGGACCTGTCGTTCGAGAATCCGAACGCGCCCACTTCGCTCCAGCAGCAGAGCCAGCCCCCCCAGATCAACATCCAGATCAATGTCAGCGCCAACAACCTCAGCGAACAGGAGTTCGAGGTGACGTTGTCGGTCGAGGGCAAGGCCGAGACCGCGGGCAAGATCATGTTCTCGTTCGAGCTCGCCTATGCCGGCGTGTTCCGCATTGCGAACGTGCCGAAGGAAAATCTGCATCCGCTGGTCATGATCGAGTGCCCCCGTCTGCTGTTCCCGTTCGCCCGCGAGATCATCGCGACGGCGGTGCGCGACGGCGGGTTCCCGCCCCTGATGCTGGATCCCGTCGACTTCGTCGGTCTCTATCGTCAGAACGTGGAGCGGCAAATGGCCGCCCAGCCGAGCGGCCAGGCCTAAACGGGGGGAGAAACTGGAGCGGCCAAAAACTCGTTCCAGATCGCCTTGTCGCCGAGCGTCGCGATGAAGGCCCGGTGGGCCTCACGCTCGGCATCTGAAACCCGCGGCGCAAGCGGCACCAGCCGCTGCCGCCGCGGCGCATCGCCAGCCGCATTGACGCGAATCTCTTGAGCGTCCGACGCCAGCAGCAGCTGCGACTGCCGCGCCCCGACCAGATCCACATAGACCTCGGCCAGCAACTCGGCGTCCAGCAGCGCGCCGTGCTTGGTGCGGCGTGAGTTGTCGATCGCATAGCGCGAGCAGAGATCGTCGAGCCGGTTGGACACGCCGGGATGCTTGCGGCGCGCCAGCAGAAGCGTATCGACCAGCCGTTCGCGCGGGATCGCCGCGCGCTTGATCCTGTCGAGCTCGGCGTTGATGAAGCCGATGTCGAACGAGGCGTTGTGGATCACCAGCGGCGCATCGCCGATGAACTCCAGAAACGCATCGGCGACCTCGTGGAACAGCGGCTTGGTCGACAGAAATTCGGCCGACAGCCCATGCACCGCGAAGGCTTCCGCCGGCATGTCCCGTTCAGGATTGATATAGACGTGGTAGGTCTGTCCCGTCGGCATGCGGTTAAGCATCTCGACGCAGCCGATCTCGACCAGACGATCGCCGCGAAGCGGATCGAGGCCAGTGGTTTCGGTATCGAGAACGATTTCGCGCATGGTCGGGAGGCCGAGTGAGACGGCGAATCAGGTCCGCCGCTGCGGCATCTTAACCACCTCGGCCAAGATGTGGGCGATTTGCGCGCGCACCGGTTCAAGTCCGTGCGACGTATCCACCACGAAATCAGCACGCTTGCGCTTCTCGGCATCGGGCGTCTGCTTGGCGATGATGGCGTCGAGCTTGGCTTCGTCCATGGTGCCGCGCGCCAGCACCCGCTCGCGCTGGAGTTCCGGCGAGGTCGAGACCACCACCACGGCGTCCACGCGCTTCTCGCCACCGGTTTCGAACAGCAGCGGAATGTCGAGCACCACGACCGGCGCCTTGGCAGCTTCCGCCTCGGCGAAGAACTTCTGCCGGGACGCGCCGAGCATCGGATGGACGATCTGCTCGAGCTGCTTGATGGCGGCGGGATCATGCACGACGCGCGCCGATAATTTAGGTCGGTCCACCCTGCCATTCACGGTGGTGCCGGGGAAGGCGGCCTCGATCGCGGGTGCCGCTTCGCCCTCATAGAGCTGATGCACGGCGGCGTCGGCATCGTACACAGGCACACCTGCCTCCGCGAACAGTTTCGCGGTGGTGGATTTTCCCATCCCGATCGAGCCGGTCAGTCCGAGGATCCGCATCAGCGCCCAGCCCTGTCTGTCAGTCACACGGCAACTAGCCGTTCGCGTCGCAGGAACGCAAGCAGCGGCAGCAGCGGCAGGCCGAGAATGGTGAAATGATCGCCCTCGATCCGCTCGAACAGATGGATGCCCAGGCCTTCGAGCTGATAGGCGCCCACGCTGGTGGTGACGGCGTCGCCGGCAGCGTCTAGATAGGCTGAAAGCTTGTCGTCGCTCAGCTCGCGCATGGTCATGCGGGCAATCGAGACGTCTTCGAAAACGATCTGGCCATCACGCGCCACGGCTACCGCGGAATTCAGCTCGTGGCTGCTGCCGGCGAGATCGCGCAATTGCGCCAATGCCTGCGCACGGCCCGCCGGCTTGTTGAAAAGACGGTTGCCAAGCGCCAGGGTCTGATCGGCCCCGATCACGTAACTGCCGGGAGTACCGGCCGAGACCGATTTGGCCTTTTCGCGGGCCAGCAGCAGAGCGATCTCGCGCGGATTTGAAAGCGCCGAAGCCGATTGAATGCCGCGCTCGTCGATATCGGCGGTGACAGCCTTGAACTCCAGCCCGGCATTGGCCAGCAGCATTTTGCGGGCGCTGCTTTGCGAGGCCAGGATCAACGGATGTTTGCCGAGCCACAGACCCATCGCAAAGGCTATCCGGAAGGCCGGTTGCGCTGGCGGTCACTGTAGAGCTTCATGATCGCCGCCGCGGTTTCCTCGATCGAGCGCCGCGTGACGTCGAGCAGCGGCCAGTCGTGCTTCGCGCTCAGCTTGCGGGCGAATGCAACCTCCTCGGCGACCGACTGTTTGTCGGTATAGGTGTCGCTGCTGGAATCGGCGCCCATCGAGAGAAGACGGTTCGTACGAACCTGAATCAGGCGTTCCGGCGTCGCATGCAGGCTCACCACCAGCGGCCGCGTCAGCGTCTCCAATTGCGATGGCACCGGGATGCCGGGGACCAGCGGCACGTTGGCCGTGCGGATGCCGCGATTGGCGAGATAGATCGACGTCGGCGTCTTCGAAGTGCGGGACACGCCGACCAGGACGACGTCGGCATCGTCGAGGCCTTCGACATGCTGACCGTCGTCATGGATCATGGTGTAGTTCAGTGCGTCGATGCGCTTGAAATATTCCGCGTTGAGGACGTGCTGGGCGCCGACGCGGCCGGTCGTCGCAGCTCCGAGATAGGCTTCGAACAGCTGCATCACCGGCCCGATGATCGACAGGCTCGGAACATTGATTCCCTTGCACTTGTCCTCGAGCCTGGAGACCAGATCCTTCTCCAGTAGCGTGAACAGCACGATCCCCGGCGCCTCCTCGATCTCGTCGAGCACGCGGTCGAGCTGCTTCTGGCTGCGCACCAGCGGATAGACATGCTCGACGGGGGTGACGTTCGCGTATTGCGCAGCGACGGCGCGCGCCACCGTAATCAGTGTCTCGCCGGTCGAGTCGGACACGAGGTGCAGATGGAAATAATTGTTCGAGGTCGGCACAAAAACTCTTTGTATGAGGACGGTGTGGTTTGTGGATTTCTGTGGACCTTAACCCCTCGGAAAGGGTTGCGCGACACCGGGGGCGGGAGAACTGCCAATTTTGTTCACACCACTGCCCCTCTGAACAAGTTCGATGCCCCGCAAAAGCAAACATGGGATTCCTCAGACAACCCCTTGATAAGCTGCCGACAGACACGCGCAAGCCTTTGAAGCTGGTCGACTTCTCGGAAGTCACCAGAGCTGCCGGGGATATGTTGATGGATGTGAACAAACGATCGGAAACGTGCGGACGGATTCTTGTGAGTCCAATTCACGGTCACATAGACTCAAACCTTAAGAATCTAAGATTCTTTATAGGAGAAGGTGCGCTCCAGATGGACTATGTGTGCAGGTGAGACCTTAACGAGTTCTTACTATCCCCAGTTCCATTCTCTGGCGGAAATCCCGGGCGCGAAACATGTTCGAAGACGTCTATCTCTGGATCAAGGCGCTGCATGTGATCGCGGTCATCGCCTGGATGGCCGGCATGCTCTATCTGCCGCGGCTGTTCGTTTATCACTGCGAGGCTGAAATTGGCTCGAAGCAGTCGGAAACGTTCAAGATCATGGAACGCCGGCTGTTCAAGGCGATCATCAACCCCGCCATGATCGTCACTTGGCTCGCCGGGCTCTACCTTGCCTGGTCCGGCCACTGGTTTTCATTCGGCTGGCTGCACGTAAAACTGGCAATGGTCCTGGCGATGTCGGCGGTCCACGGCTTTTTTTCCCGCTGGGTCAAGGACTTCGCCGCCGACCGGCGTCTGCGAACCCAGAAATTCTATCGGATTATCAATGAGGTGCCGACGATTTTGATGATCATCATCGTCATCATGGTGATCGTGAAGCCGTTCTAGGCAGAGCGCGACGAAACGCTCAGTGCTTCGGCTTGCGGAGTGGCGGGCGATTTTCTATATTGTCGACATCCCACCCAACGCAGGCGGATGTGGTTGTGTCTGAGCTTTCCAGAGGCCGGACACCGCATCAGGTTTGAAGCCTCATCGGCACTTAACCTTGCCAGACCTGCGGACCTTATCTTCTCACGTCCGCATTTCAGAGCCTCCTCGCAGCCCCCTCCCAAGGTTACCCCACAGGACCACCCCAATGCGGGAAATTAAACTCGAAGACCTCAAGTCCAAGACGCCGGCCGAGCTCGTCTCGTTCGCGGAGGAGAATGGGGTCGAGAATGCCAGCACGATGCGCAAGCAGGAACTGCTGTTCGCCATCCTCAAACAGCTCGCGCTCGCCGAGACCGACATTGTCGGCCAGGGTGTCGTCGAGGTGCTCTCCGACGGCTTCGGCTTTTTGCGCTCGCCCGATGCGAACTATCTGCCGGGCCCTGATGATATCTACGTTTCGCCGTCGCAGATCCGCCGTTTCGGCCTGCGCACCGGCGACACCATCGAAGGCCACATCCGCAGCCCGAAAGAGGGCGAACGCTATTTCGCGCTGCTGAAGGTCAACACACTCAATTTCGAGGACCCGGAAAAGGCCAAGCACAAGGTCAATTTCGACAACCTCACGCCGCTGTTTCCGAACCAGCGTTTCCGCATGGAGATCGACGACCCGACGCGGAAAGACCTTTCTGCAAGGGTGATCGACATCGTCGCGCCGATCGGCAAGGGCCAGCGCGCGCTGATCGTGGCGCCGCCGCGCACGGGTAAAACCGTGCTGATGCAGAACATCGCGCACTCGATCACGCACAACCATCCCGAATGCTATCTGATCGTGCTGCTGATCGACGAACGTCCGGAAGAAGTCACGGACATGCAGCGCTCGGTGAAGGGCGAGGTCGTATCCTCGACCTTCGACGAACCCGCGGTGCGTCACGTCCAGGTCGCCGAAATGGTGATCGAAAAGGCCAAGCGCCTGGTCGAGCACGGCCGCGACGTCGTGATCCTGCTCGATTCGATCACCCGCCTCGGCCGCGCCTACAACACCGTGGTTCCCTCATCCGGCAAGGTGCTGACGGGCGGTGTCGACGCCAATGCGTTGCAGCGGCCGAAGCGTTTCTTCGGTGCCGCCCGCAACATCGAGGAGGGCGGCTCGCTGACCATCATCGCGACCGCGCTGGTCGATACCGGCAGCCGCATGGACGAAGTCATCTTCGAAGAGTTCAAGGGCACCGGTAACTCGGAGCTGATCCTGGACCGCAAGGTCTCGGACAAGCGCACCTTCCCGGCGATCGACATCTCGCGCTCCGGCACCCGCAAGGAGGAGCTCATCACCGATCCGCAAGTGCTCAAGAAGATGTACGTGCTCCGCCGCATCCTCAACCCGATGGGCACGATGGACGCGATCGACTTCCTGCTCGACAAGCTGCGCTCGACCAAGAGCAATTCGGAGTTCTTCGATTCCATGAACACCTGAGTGCAGTGCAGCAAAGGATTCAAGGGCGCCTTCGGGCGCCCTTTCTTTTTGTGCAACCTTGTTGCAGCGAAGGTGCAGCATACTGCGAAGTTGCGACCCCGATGTAAATCCACGTAAGGCTTTGATAAAGCTGAATAATAGTTGACTTCAGGCAGGTCTTTTCGCTGAGGCGGAAAGACTTCTGCGAACAAAAGGGTATTGCCATGTTGCGATGCAACAAGAAATTTTGCTGCGGGGAATGATGCAGCGAAACCATCCGGACGGGTCACCTGCAAACGGTGTTTGCCTTTTCCCTGGTGGCCGGACAAATAGGCCATGCATCCACGGGACCAGACCATCTTTGCGCTGTCGTCCGGCCGGGCGCCGAGTGCGATCGCCGTGGTGCGCGTCTCGGGTCCGCAAGCCGGCCTGGCGCTGACGACTCTGGCGGAGAAGCTGCCGGCGCCGAGGCAGGCCAGTCGCCGGCTGCTTCGCGACGGTGCGGGCCAGCCCATCGACGATGCGGTGGTGCTGTGGTTTCCGGGGCCGGCCAGTGCGACCGGCGAGGACGTCGCCGAATTCCACGTTCACGGCGGCCGCGCCGTGCTCTCGGCGCTGTTTGGCGAAATTGCTGTAATTCCGAATATCCGAGCCGCCGAGCCAGGCGAGTTCACGCGGCGCGCCTTTGAGAACGGCAAGCTCGACCTCACCGAGGCCGAGGGCCTCGACGATCTCATCCACGCCGATACGGACCGCCAGCGCCGCCAGGCGTTGCGGCAGCTGCAAGGGCTGCTCGGCGATCGTGCACGCGACTGGCGTGAGCGCATCATCGAGGCGTCGGCGCTGATCGAAGCCGGCATCGATTTTTCCGATGAGGGCGACGTGCCGGCCCAGCTGAGGGCGCCGGCGATCAAGGCGATCGAAGCGCTGCATGGTGAAATCGCAGAAGTCCTTGCGGTACAGGGACATTCTGAACGCCTGCGGGAGGGCATCGTGGTTGCCATCGCCGGCGAGCCCAATGTCGGCAAGTCGACATTGATCAATCAGCTGGCACGCCGCGAGGTCGCGATCGTGTCGCCGCATGCCGGCACCACGCGTGACGTGATCGAGGTCCAGCTCGATCTCGATGGCTATCCCGTCACGGTGATCGACACCGCGGGTATTCGCGAGACGGACGATCCGGTCGAGCAGGAGGGCGTGCGCCGTGCGCGGGCCCGAGCCGAGGCTGCCGACCTCGTGCTGTGGCTGGTGGAGGGGGAACAGGCCGTCGATCCGGGCGCGCTGCGTTGCCTTCGGAAATCCGAAGACGGGGACGGGCCAGGGGGCTCGGTCTGGATCGTCCGCAACAAGATCGATCTCGGAGCCGGCGCTACAGGACCGAGTGGTGAATTCGGGATCTCGGCAAGGCGTGGCGATGGCATCCCCGAGCTGGTCGACGCACTGGTCAAATTCGCTTCCGACTTTTTCGGAGCCACAGAGGGTGCAGTCGTGACGCGCGCCCGCCAGCGCGAGCTTTTGAGCCGGGCCTCGGAAAGCTTGTCCCGGAGTCTCGAACTTTTAGGGGACGGAGAGGAGCTGGCCGCCGAGGAGCTGCGCGCGGCAGCTTACGCCTTGGGACGGCTGCTTGGCCGGGTGGATGTCGAAGACGTCCTGGGCGCAATTTTCCAGAAGTTCTGCATCGGAAAGTAGAACTGATCCTACAACCTAGAACTAGCACATGTTCCATTGTTTCACGTGAAACGCTTGTCGGCTCCAGTTGGAACCCGGGCACTCTGGAAGTCCTCAGGGCGTCGGCCGGCTGTTTCACGTGAAACATTCCCGGCGAGCCTCAACTTGCGTGTTCCCGGAGAAGTCTAGGCCCGGCCCACTTGCTAAACGAGAGGACGACGTCGCTGCACCAGAAGCCGAATTTCTCGCCGATCGCCTGACCAAAGTGGCCGTCATGGGCTTCAGTGTCATCGGAAGGCGCAGATTTTTTCGTGAAAACGCTAGACAATTCAAAGCCCGTTCTACTGTGCATGGGGTTGTTTTCGCAAAATCGCCCCGGGCAGGACGAGTGTTTCACGTGAAACACCCTCACGAGAGTTTCCACTTCCTGACCAAGCGCCTCTGAGATAGAAGTCCCGCTATGCGAACAGAGCGAGAGAGCTTCGACGTCATCGTGATTGGCGGCGGCCACGCCGGCTGTGAGGCCGCGGCCGTGTCTGCGCGGATGGGTGCTTTGACGGCTTTGGTGACGCATCGTTTCTCCACAGTCGGCGCGATGTCCTGCAATCCCGCAATTGGCGGCCTCGGCAAGGGTCATCTGGTTCGCGAAGTCGATGCGCTGGATGGTCTGATGGGTCGCGTGGGCGATGCCGGCGGCATCCAGTTTCGTGTTCTCAATCGCCGGAAGGGTCCCGCCGTCAGAGGCCCTCGGGCCCAGGCTGATCGGAAGCTCTACGCCGCCGCGATGCAGGCCGCGATCAGGGAGAGCGAGGGTCTCTCGGTCATCGAAGGTGAGGCAGAGGAGCTGATCGTGGCCGATGGCCGGGTCACCGGTCTGCGCCTGGCCGATGGCCGGGAGCTGCGGGCAGGGGCTGTTGTTGTCACCACAGGCACCTTCCTTCGCGGTCTGATTCATCTCGGAGAGAGGAACTGGCCCGCCGGCCGCGTCGGTGAGGCGCCCGCGTTGGGGCTTTCCGCGTCCTTTGAGCGCGCAGGCTTCACCCTCGGACGGCTCAAGACCGGTACTCCACCGCGCCTCGACGGCACAACGATCGACTGGTCAGCGGTCGAGATGCAGCCCGGAGACGAGCCGCCGGAGCCGTTTTCGGTGCTGACCGAGCGGATCACGACGCCTCAGATCGAGTGTGGAATCACACGGACCACGGCTGCGACCCATGAGGTGATCCGGGCCAATGTCCATCGCTCCCCGATGTACTCCGGTCAGATCAAGAGTTCCGGTCCGCGCTATTGCCCCTCGATCGAGGACAAGATCGTCCGCTTCGGCGACCGCGATGGCCACCAGATTTTCCTCGAGCCAGAGGGCCTCGACGACAGCACCGTCTATCCCAACGGCATCTCGACCTCGCTCCCTGAGGAGGTCCAGCTCGCCATCCTTGCCACAATTCCCGGTCTGGAGCGGGTGAAGATGGTCCGCCCGGGTTATGCCATCGAATACGACCACATCGATCCGCGCGAGCTGGATCCGACCCTGCAGACCAAGCGCCTGCGTGGCCTGTTCCTGGCCGGTCAGATCAACGGCACCACCGGGTACGAAGAGGCCGCCGGGCAGGGCATCGTTGCCGGCCTGAATGCGGCGCTGGCTGCGAGCGGGGCCGCACTGACCGTGTTCGACCGTGCCGACGGCTATCTCGGTGTGATGATCGACGACCTCGTCACCCGCGGCATCAGCGAGCCCTATCGGATGTTCACCTCCAGGGCCGAATACCGGCTGACGCTGCGGGCCGACAATGCCGATCAGCGCCTCACCGAGAAGGGGATTGCGCTCGGCTGCGTCGGGAATGCCCGGATCCGGCATCACCGCGCCAAGATGGACGCTCTGAATGCGGCTCGGACGCTGTCGAAGTCGCTGACGATCACCCCGAACGAGGCAATCAAGCACGGACTGTCTTTGAACCGGGACGGCCAGCGCCGGTCGGCGTTCTCGCTGATGGCCCATCCTGATATCGGCTGGAGCCAGGTCCGCGCGATCTGGCCGGAGCTATCCGCAATCGACCCCGTCATCGCTACGCATCTTGAGATCGACGCCAAGTACGATGTCTACCTCGAACGCCAGAGCGCCGACGTCGAAGCCTTCCGGCGAGACGAGGGGTTGGTTCTGTCCGAGGTCGATTATCAGCAGGTGCCTGGGCTTTCTAACGAAGTCCGCGCCAAGCTGGAAAAAGCGCGGCCGTTCACCGTTGGGCAGGCCGGTCGGATCGACGGGATGACCCCGGCCGCGCTTGGCATTCTTGCGGCCTATCTCCGGCGCGAGGCCCGGAAGACCTCCCAAGCAATCGCATAGGCGTTTCACGTGAAACAGCGCGGACCGGGCGGAGACAGACCGCTAACGCGACGACCCCAAAGCGAGGGCGCAGCTAACCGGTCCGAACCGGGACCGACCAAACCGAAAATCCACAAGGCGGCGGCCAACGATCAGGCGCTGGACTCCGTCATCGACGCGGACAAGCGCGAGGCGCTGAAGCTTGCGCCCGTTTCGCATGAAACGGAGGCGCGGCTCGACCGCTACATCGCGTTGCTCCGGGAGTGGCAGGCCAAGACCAACCTGGTTGCACCCTCGACCTTGCCGCAACTCTGGACCCGGCACATCGCCGACTCGCTTCAGCTGGTCAAGCTCGCGCCCTCTGCAAAGCGCTGGGCCGACCTCGGCAGCGGCGGCGGCTTTCCCGGCGTCGTTCTTGCCTGCGCCATGGCCGGGACCCCAGGGGCAAGCGTCCATCTCGTCGAGCGGATCGCGAAGAAGGCCGCATTTTTGCGCGAAGCTCTCCGCGTCACCACATCTCCTGGAGTCGTACATCTGGCTGAGATCGGGGATAATGTGGATAGAATCACCGGCCCTGTCGATTGCGTCACCGCGCGTGCGTTGGCTCCGCTACATCAACTCATCGGCTTTGCGGAGCCGCTGATGCGTCAGGGCGCAAAAGCGTTGTTTCTCAAGGGTCAAGATGTAGAGGCTGAATTGACCGAAGCCGCTAAATATTGGAATATTCAGCCGCAGCTCCACAAAAGCCGTACAGGCGACGGGTGGATCGTCGAGCTGATGTCCGTCGAACGGCGCGGGTGAGGCGTCAGGGCTGAGTGGGGAATTTCGATGAGCGTGATTGACGAGCCGCAGCAAGAGAAGACGTCCGAGGTCCCGCACGGCCATCCGCGCATCCTGGCGCTGGCGAATCAGAAGGGCGGTGTGGGAAAAACAACCACAGCGATCAACCTTGGCACGGCACTCGCCGCGATCGGCGAGCGCGTCCTGATCGTCGATCTCGATCCGCAGGGCAACGCCTCGACCGGCCTCGGCATCGACCGCCGCAACCGCTCCTGCTCGACCTATGACGTCCTGATCGGGGAAGCCCCGCTGCGCGAAGCTGTGGTGTCGACGGCGGTACCGCGGCTGCACATCGCACCCTCGACGATGGATCTCTCCGGCCTCGAGCTCGAGCTCGGCACCACGCCCGGCCGCGCCTTCAAGCTGCGCGACGCGATCGGTGCGCTCAACAACAACGTCTCGCCGGATGCCGACTACACCTATGTGCTGATCGACTGCCCGCCCTCGCTCAACCTGCTCACGGTGAATGCGATGGCAGCGTCGGATGCGATACTCGTGCCGCTGCAGTGCGAGTTCTTCGCGCTCGAAGGTCTGTCGCAACTCTTGCAGACGGTGGAGCAGGTGCGCTCGACGCTCAATCCGAACCTGTCGATCCACGGCATCGTGCTGACCATGTTCGACTCGCGCAACAACCTCTCCAACCAGGTCGTTGCCGACGTCCGGCAGTTCATGGGCGAGAAGGTCTACAAGACCATGATCCCGCGCAACGTACGCATCTCGGAGGCGCCGTCCTACGGCAAGCCGGTGCTGGTCTACGATCTCAAGTGCGTCGGCAGCGAAGCCTATTTGCGGCTTGCCACTGAAGTGATCCAGCGCGAGCGCGAGCTGCGCGTCACGCATTGAAGACGCTGTTCTAGCCGTAGGGTGGCTTCGCGAAGCGTAACCCTCTGCTTCCGCAGAAATTGACAATGGTGGGTTCCGCCTTCGGCCAACCCACTCTACGATTCAAACGAGTTCTGGAGTGCTGCAGCGTGAATCCAAGGGAGCTGGCGATGGCCGACGAAGCGCGTTCGCGACTGGGCCGGGGTCTTGCAAGTCTGATCGGTGATGTCGGCGGCGAGGCTCAGCATGTCGATCGGCCGCGCGCGCAGCGCAAGGTGCCGATCGAGTTCATCAAGGCCAATCCGCGCAATCCGCGCCGCACCTTTTCGGACACCGAGCTGAAGGAGCTCAGCGAGTCGATCAGGCAGCACGGCGTGATCCAGCCGATCGTGGTGCGCCCGGTGAAGGGTGCGCAGGACCGCTTCGAGATCATTGCCGGCGAGCGGCGCTGGCGCGCCTCGCAGATGGCCGGCCTGCACGAAGTGCCTATCGTTCCGGTCGACATCAGCGACAGCGATGCGCTGGAATTCGCGATCGTCGAGAACGTGCAGCGCGAAGACCTCAATCCGATGGAAGAGGCGCAGGGCTATCACGCGCTCGCCAACGAGTTCAAACGCAGCCAGGAAGACATTGCAAAAGTCGTCGGCAAGAGCCGCAGCCACGTCGCCAACATGATGCGGCTGACCAAGCTGCCGGCCGAAGTGCAGGCCTTCATTGCGACCGGCGAGCTGACCGCCGGTCACGCTCGCGCGCTGATCGGCGTGCCCGATCCGCTCGCGGCTGCCAAGCGCATCGTCGAGGAGGGCCTCAACGTGCGCCAGGCCGAAGCACTCGCGCATGAAGAGGGCGTGCCGGAGCGCAAGCCGCAAAAGGCGCGCGCCACCGGGGGCAAGGAAAAAGACCCCGACACGATCGATCTCGAGAAGCGCGTCAGTGACGCACTCGGCCTCAAGGTCACCGTCAATCACCGCGACCCCGGCGGCTCGGTCCAGATCAGCTACAGCAACCTCGATCAGCTCGACGAAGTGATGAAGCGCCTGGCGAAGGGCGCGCTGTAGGCTCTCCGCACTCTCCAGGTCATTGCGAGCGCAGCTAATCAATCCAGAATCTTTCTGCGGAGAGACTCTGGATTGCCGTCGCTGCGCTCCTCGCAATGACGTAGGTTGAGTGCAGGCTCAGCCCCGCCGCTTCGCGTTCGCGGCGATCGCCATCATTGTTCGCTGGGCGATGGCGGCGGCCAATGTCGATTGCTTGCGGGTGTCGAGCGCCGCGGTCGCGAGCTGCTCGATGATGGCGGCGAGCCGCGCCACGCTGAAATTGCGCAGTGCCGTTTCGACCGCGGCCTTGCGAGAGAAATGCAGGCGGGGATAGCCGCCGTCGAGCACGGCGGAAGCAGGTTGGCCGTCGGCGATCGCGAGCGCCGATTTGTGCAGCCACGCAGCCTGGCGCTGCGCGGCGGAGATGATGACGCCGGGATAAGTGCCGGCGATCATGGCCTTGGCGAATTCGGTCTCGACGATGTCGGGACGGCCGGCAAAGGCCCCGTCGACGATCGGGTCGAGCTTGAGCTCGGACGCGTCCGCGACCACCGCCATCACGTCGTCCAGCGTGATTTCGCCCTTGCCATGGGCATAAAGGGTCAGCTTGCGCAGCTCGTTGCGCGAGGCCTGGCGGTCGCCGCCGAGGAACGACATCAGCGCCGCGCGGGCATCCTGCGCGATGCGCAAATTTGCGATCCGGAGCTCGTCCTCCATCAACTTGGCAAGGTCGCGCTCGGTGTCAGGATAGCAGCCGATCGCAACGGCTGCCTTGGCGCGCTCGCAGGCCTTGCGCAGCGGCGATTCCGGGCGCAATTCGCCGGCCTCGATCACGATGCGGCAATCCCTCACGTTCATTTCGGCCAAGGTGTCGATGCCGCTGGCAAAGCTGCGCGAGCCGGCGCGAATGCGGATGGCGCGGCGGCCGCCGAACAGCGGCACCGTCATGGCTTCGTCCACGAGGCGCGAGGGCTCGGCGGAGAGCTCGTCGCCGTCGAGCTTGACCAGCGAGAATGGATCGTTGGGATCATCGACGGCAGAGGCGATCAGCGCATCGGCGCGCTCACGCACCAGGCCGGCATCGGGACCATAAAGCAGAATGATCGGACGGCCCCCATCGGGGCGGGCGAGGAAGGCGTCGATCTCTTTTCCACGCAGCGCGACCATCGGGCCTCAAGGACGTCATTGCCTGGCCCGCGATGTCGTCACGTCCGGAAATGACGGAGTGAATTTAGGTGCCTGCGGTGAAGAACGAGGCGAGCCGGGTGGTGATGTTCTCGGCGATCTCGTTGGCGGCACGATCCTCCGCGTCGCGCACGGCGCGAGTGCGGGAGAAGCGCTGATAGGAGCCCGGCATGTCGTAGGACACGCGCGAGAACGTCGTGCCGGTCATCACCGATTTGCCGGTCGCGACCTCGGTCAGATTGTACTGGGCGTCGATGCCGAGGTTTTCGCTGGTCGGCAGTCCCGTCGTTGCGCTCACGATCAGCGACGAACGGGTGGTCGTAAAGCGGATCTCCAGGCGGTGCGTCGGCGGCATTCCCGTTGCGCTGCCGTAGAGCTTGAAAGCGAGAGCATTGCGGACTTCGACGCCGACGCGGGCCTCGCGGGAGGCATTGGGCTTGTTGATCGGGGGCAGCTCCACCCCCATCAGCTTCTCGCGCAAGCCGGGCAGGCCGTCGCCGCGCTCGGCATACATCGGCTGGAAGCAGCCAGCCGTCAGCGCCGCCAAGGCGGCAACCGCCAGCAAGCGGGCTGCGATGCGGATCCTAGCCGACAACATTCACGATCCTCTTGGGGACGATGATCA
This sequence comes from Bradyrhizobium sp. SZCCT0148, assembly GCF_018129985.1. Classification (GTDB taxonomy): domain Bacteria; phylum Pseudomonadota; class Alphaproteobacteria; order Rhizobiales; family Xanthobacteraceae; genus Bradyrhizobium; species Bradyrhizobium japonicum_H. The sequence continues at coordinate 220,071 of NZ_JAFCKT010000002.1, read as the reverse complement.
CCTTGCGGACGGGCTTGCCGTCCAGGGCCAGCTTTACCGCATCGAGCGCCAAAACGGCAGCCTCGATTTCCGGATTCTGGGCCGCTGTTGCAACTGTGACATCACCCCGCTTCTTGCCGTTGACCTGGACCACCAGGGTCACGCTGTCTTCGACCAGCAAATCGCGTTCGATTTGCGGCCAATTGGCCTCTGAAACCAGCCCGGTCTGGCCGAGAGCCTGCCAGCACTCCTCGGCGAGGTGCGGCATCATCGGGGAGAACAGCTGGACCAGGATCTGGCTGGCTTCACGGATCGCCCAAGCCAAATCCGGGGGGAGATGGCCCGCAGGCTGGCCGGGTCGCTGCAGGATCTCGGAGAAGCTGTTGGCGAACTCCCGGATATGGGCCAGGCAGACGTTGAAGTGCAGCCGCTCGATCCCGGTGGTGACCTTGTCGAGCGCGCCATGGGCGGCCTTGCGCAGGGCGGTGGCGTCCGGACCGAAGCTGGCGGGCCGGGTCGCCGGCGCGGCGTTGCCGAGTTCGACGGAATCGTTCACCAGCCGCCACAGCCGCTGCACGAAACGCGAGGCGCCCTGGACTCGCTCGTCGCTCCAGATCACGTCGCGGTCGGGCGGGGAGTCCGACAGCATGAACCAGCGGGCGACATCGGCGCCGTAGGTCTCGATGATGTCGTCGGGGTCGACCGTGTTCTTTTTCGACTTCGACATCTTCTCGATCGGGCCGATCTGGATGTCTTCGCCCGTCGTCAGCAGCGTTGCGCGGCGTCCGTTACCGCCCACCTCGACCTTGACCTCGGCCGGCTGCACATAGGTGCCGTCAGCCTTCTGGTAGGTCTCGTGAACCACCATGCCCTGCGTGAACATGCCGGCGAACGGCTCGTCCAGCGCGAGGTGCCCGGTCGCCTTCATCGCGCGGGTGAAGAAGCGGCTGTAGAGCAGATGCAGGATCGCGTGCTCGACGCCGCCGATATACTGGTCGACCGGGAGCATCCGGTTGGCCACCGCGGGCGTCGTCGGCGCGCTCGCGTTCCAGGGATCGGTGAAGCGCGCAAAGTACCAGGACGAGTCCACAAAGGTGTCCATGGTGTCGGTTTCGCGCTGGGCCTTGCCGCCGCATTTGGGGCAAGACACGTGCTTCCAGGTCGGGTGATGGTCGAGTGCGTTGCCCGGCTTGTCGAAGCTCACATCCTCCGGCAGCACCACGGGCAGGTCGGCATCCGGTACCGGCACCACATCGCATTTCGGACAATGGATGACGGGAATCGGACAGCCCCAATAGCGCTGGCGCGAAATGCCCCAGTCGCGCAGCCGGAAATTCACCTGACGCTCGCCGACCGGCGCGTTGCCGCGCAGCTCGCTTTCCAGCCGCCTGGCGACCTCGTCCTTGGCCTGCTCGATCGTCATGCCGTCGAGGAAGCGAGAATTGATCATGCGGCCATCACCGTCATAGGCGGTGTCGGTGATGACGAACGTCTTGGGATCCTGGCCTTCGGGGCAGACCACCGGAATGTTGCCGAGGCCGTATTTGTTGACGAAATCGAGGTCTCGCTGGTCGTGCGCCGGGCAGCCGAAGATCGCACCGGTGCCGTATTCCATCAGCACGAAATTGGCGACATAGACCGGCAGCTTCCAGCTCGGGTCGAACGGATGGACCGCGCGGATACCGGTGTCGAAACCCTGCTTTTCCGCAGTGTCGATGATCGACTGCGCGGTGCCGATCTTCTTGATGTCGGCAATGAATTGGGCAAGCTTCGGGTTCTTCGCGGCGGCTGCCTGCGCCAGCGGATGATCCGCCGAGATCGCCATGAACTTTGCGCCGAACAGCGTGTCCGGGCGCGTCGTGAAGATCTTCAGCTCACTCTCGCCGGCGGGCGTCGTCGCCTGATCCAGCGCGAAGCGGACCAGCAGGCCTTCCGAGCGGCCGATCCAGTTGCGCTGCATCAGCCGCACCTTGTCAGGCCAGCGATCGAGCCCGTCGAGCGCGGACAGCAGCTCCTGCGAGTACTTCGTGATCTTGAAGACCCACTGGCTCATTTCGCGCTGTTCGACGACGGCACCGGAGCGCCAGCCGCGCCCGTCGATCACCTGCTCGTTGGCAAGCACGGTCGTGTCGACCGGATCCCAGTTCAGCTTGCGCTTCTCACGCTCGGCGAGGCCGGCGGCGAGCATGTCCAAAAACATCTTCTGCTGATGTTTGTAGTAGCTGGGGTCGCAGGTCGCGAATTCGCGCGACCAGTCCAGCGACAGCCCGATCGAGCGGAGCTGCTTCTTCATCGCGGCGATGTTGTCGTAGGTCCAGGCCTTCGGCGCGACCTTGCGCTCGATCGCGGCATTCTCGGCCGGCAGGCCGAAGGCGTCCCAGCCCATCGGATGCAGCACGTTGAACCCCTTGGCGCGCATGAAGCGGGCCAGCACGTCACCAAGCGTGTAATTGCGGACATGGCCGATATGGATGCGCCCGGACGGGTAGGGAAACATCTCCAGCACGTAGTATTTCGGCCGCGAATCGTCGTTCTTGGAGACGAAGATCGCCTGTTCGTCCCAGAGGCGTTGCCAGCGCGGTTCGGCGTCGCGGGCGTTATAGCGTTCGGAGGTCATGGAATCGTTGGGGTTTTCGTGGGTTCGGCCGTCTCAAGACGGCGGACTAGGCCATAGAAGTCCTTAAGGGGTCAATGGGTTGCCGCGATCTGGAACTTTGTCCGGCGTCTCCGCATAACTACGAGGGCCCACGTTGGGGTGGGATTAAGGGCTCGATGCCAATTTGCGGCCCAACGAGACCGCATGAGCACGATGGATTCCAGCTTCGACGAACCCGATTATGACTATGCCGCGTCCGTCGCCGGACGGGCGATGCGAAGCATGGCCGAACAGCGGATTGCGCCGACCCCGGCCAATTTTGCTGTCTGGTTCCTGTATTTCGCGGGCGGCCATGACGATCTGCGCAACGCCATTGATCTTTTGATCGACCACAACCGTCCGTTCGACACCAGGACCAATCAGGACCTGTTCAAGACCTATGTCGCACCCCAGGTGAGTGCCGCCGCCGTGGTCGATACGTCCGAGCGGCTGCAGGCGCTGATGGGGACCGCGAAGGAATTTCTGACGACCGCGATCGCCGACAACCATTCGCAGATGCAGGTCATCAGCGAGGTGGCGGACCAAGGCAAGGCCGGCGTCGATCCGAAGGCGCTGGTCGCCCAGCTCATGACCGAGCTGGCGCGGGCCGCCACGCGGGCGACACGGCTGGAAGCGGGCTTTGCGGAAAAGACCCGCGAGCTCGATGTCATCCGCGACTCGCTCTCGAGGTCGGAGGAGCGCGCCCGAACCGACACGCTGACCGGTCTCGCAAACCGGCGGGCGCTCGACGAATTCCTGCGCAAGGCGCAGGCGACTGCGGCGTGGGGCGAACCGCTCAGCATCTTGATGCTCGACATCGACCACTTCAAGGCCTTCAACGACAATTTCGGCCACGGCGTCGGCGACCAGGTGTTGCGCCTGATGGCGAAGGTGCTGCGCGAAAAGGTTCGCGAGCAAGATCTCCCGGCGCGCTATGGCGGCGAGGAGCTGATCGCGGTGCTGCCGGATGCCGATCTCGCCACCTGTGCCGCTCTCGCCGAGCGCATCAGGCACGCGCTTGCGGAGTGCACGATCACGCGCCGCTCGACCGGCGAGGTCCTGCCAAGCATCAGCGTGTCGATCGGCGTGGCGCAATACCGGGCCGGCGAAGCCATCGCCGACCTCATCGAGCGCTGCGACCGCGCCCTCTATCTCGCCAAGAGCAGCGGCCGCAATCGCGTGGTGACCGAGATCGAGCTCGATCGCGCGGGGTCTAAGGGTTAGACTGTTGCGGGGCGTGGCGACGTCGGCCTTGGCTGACGATCAGCCCGCCATCATCATTTCCGAGGCGCCGGTCTCGACCGCCTGTACGCCGTGCTCGACGACCTTGTTGCGGCCGCGGTGTTTTGCGGCATAGAGCGCGGCATCGGCAGCTTCGATGAGGTCGCCCGGACGCAAGGCCTCGTTGGGCTTCGCTGCGGCAACGCCGATCGAGACGGTCACGATCATGTGGGCCGAGGTGATGTGCGGCAGGCACAGCCTCAGCACGGCCGCGCGCACCTGCTCGCCGATCTCGACGGCGCGGTTCACGTCGGTGTTCGGCAGCAGCAGACAGAACTCCTCGCCACCATAGCGCGCCGCGAAACCCATCGTGTCGGCAGCGATGCCGGACAGGGATTCGCCGAGCCGGGTCAGGCAGGAATCGCCTTCGAGATGGCCATAAGTGTCGTTGAACAGCTTGAAGTGGTCGACGTCGATCATCAGCAGCGCGAGGTCACTGCCATATTGCTGCGCGCGCATCCATTCGAAGTCGAGCCGGCTCTGGAAGCCGCGGCGATTGTTGAGCCCCGACAGCATGTCGATCGAGGCCATCACCGTCAGCCGGTCGTTGCTCGCGATCAGCTCGCGTTCACGCTGGCTGAGCTGCGCCGCCATTGCGTTGAACGCGCGGGCCAGCGGCACGAACTCGGCCGGCAGGCGGTTGCGCGCCGCGCGGGCCGACAGATCGCCCTCGCCGAGACGCTTGGCCATGTCGGCGAGCATCTCGATCGGCTTGATGACGAGCTTCTCGGCGGCGATCAGCGCGCCGAGCAGGACGAACACGACGACGAAACCGAGCTGGAGATAGGCGGTACGGATGTCGCGGTTGACCGCCGCGGACACCTTGTCTTCGTCGATGCTGGCGATCAGGCGGGCATTGGTGCCGGAGATGCGGATGTAGCTGACCGCGCGGCGCGAGCCGTCGGCGGCGAGGAAAGACAATGAGCCTTCATCCTGGTCGGAACGGAGCGCCCTGTCGGCAATCGCCGACATCAGCGGCATGTTGTCGAGCGGACGGCCGACCGCACTGTGCTGATCGGCCGGCGCGGCCAGCACGGTGCCTGCGCTGTCGACCAGCACGGCAGTGATGCCGGCGCGGCCGCCGAGATTGTTCATGACCTTCGACATCCAGTCGAGGTTGACCGTGGCGAGCACGACCGCGTCGGATGTGCCGCTGAAAGCAGATACCGGATAGGCCGCCATCACGGTCGGCGTCTGCACCGGCCGCGACAGGATGAAATCGCTCAGCACGAAGCGGCCGCTCGTCTGGGCCTGCTGGAAGTAGGGTCGGTCGCTCAGGTCGAGGCCGACATACATGTTGTTCGTCGCACACTGGATGCGCCCGTCTGCGCCCGCGATCAGGAGCGTGCGGATCCAGGGCAGATTCGACGGCAGGCTCGCGCGCAGCACATCGCAGCTCTTGCTGACGCCGCCGGCGGAGGCGCGAATGAAGGCCTCCGATTTCAGGATGGTCTCGACCGACGAGATTACCTCGCGCTGCGCATCGGCGCTGTGTCTTGCGACGGTGTTGAATTCAGCCGTGGCCTGCGCGATCTGCCGCGTGCGGGTGTCTTCCAGCGAACGGATGCGCTCGAGCATCAAGGGCGCCACCAGAATCACCGCGAGTAGCGCAAGGCGCGCCCGGATTCCGAGAACCTGCTTGAGTTTCGCTCGCCTGCGGTTGAAACTGACGCTTGCCATCTTCGCTACCCCACCCCGTCGGCCAAGGTAAAGCGAAGGGTTCAAAAACTCTTTCTTGAACTCGGTAAAATTGGACTTACCCAGGTTACGACCTTAATCAATCGACTCATGACAGATGAAAACGCCGCGCCGGTAACCGGCCATTCACCAAACGCGCTCGTCGCGGTCGAAGCCGAAATCGCCCGCGCCTGCAAGGATGCGCGACGCGATCGCGCCTCGGTGACGCTGATCGCGGTGTCCAAGACTTTCGACGCGGATGCAATTATCCCGGTTATCGACGCCGGGCAGCGCGTTTTCGGCGAGAATCGGGTGCAGGAGGCCAAAGGCAAGTGGCCCGCGTTAACGTCGGTTTACCCGGGCATCAAGCTGCACCTGATCGGACCGCTGCAGTCCAACAAGGCGAAAGAGGCGGTCGCGCTGTTCGACGCCATCCATTCGGTCGACCGCCCGAGCATTTGCCAGGCGTTAGCCAAGGAAATCGAATCCCAGAACAAGCATCCGCAACTCTTCGTCCAGATCAACACCGGCGAGGAGCCGCAGAAGGCCGGCGTCGCCCCTGGCGAGGCCGACGCCTTCCTCGCCAGCTGCCGCGATACCTATGGGCTGACCATCTCCGGATTGATGTGCATCCCGCCGGTCGAAGAACCGCCGGCGGCGCATTTTGCGCTGACCGCCAAGATCGCCGCGCGCAACGGATTGACCAATCTGTCGATGGGCATGAGCGCGGATTTCGCCAACGCCATCATGCTGGGTGCCACCCACGTTCGCGTGGGGAGTGCGATCTTCGGGCATCGGTAGTTTCTGTCGTCGCTGCGGACGCAGCGGCGGGAGGGCCGGGCCTACGCGAACCCCACCGACACCTTCCCGAGCACGCCAAAGTCCGCCGCGAAATGATCGCCGGGCTGGATCGGCAGCGGTGGATGGCACGTGCCTGTGGTCACCACCTGCCCTGCCCGCAAGGTAAGTCCGAGACCGCGCAGCTCGTTGGCAAGCCAGGCGAGCGCGGCGCGGGGATCGCCGAGCACGTTCCTGCCGTGGCCGACGTAGCGCTCGCCGCGCAGCGTGATCTGTGGCCGTTCCTCGACGAGATCCATCGCACGCCAGTTCGCAGTCGTCGCCGCGCCCAGCACGAACAGATGCGCGCAGGCGTTGTCGGCGATCAGCTGCGCCTCGCCAGCTCTGGTGAAATCGGCAAAGCGCGAATCGGGAATCTCGATTGCAGGATGGAAGGTATCGACCGCGGCGAGCACCTCCTCCACAGTGTAGGACGTTGCGCGCGGCGGCAGATCGCGTCCCATGCGAAAGGCGAACTCCGGTTCGCCGACGCGCATTTCATTGCCCTTCATCGACGCGGTGCCGCCATCGGCGATCACGGTGTCGCTCATGATGCGACCGGCCAGCGGTCCCGTGACATTGATGTGCTTCTGTCCCGATACGCTCGTGGCCGCGATCTTCCAGCCGAACAATGTCCCGCGCGACAATGTTTCGAGCGCCGCCTGAACGGCGTAGCCCTCAGTGCGGCTCTGCGGCCGCAACCCCGGCTCGAGCGCGTCAAGCTTGGTGCCGTCGCGCCAATGTTGAACGAGCACGCGCGCGGCGGCCGCGATCTGATCACCGTCCAGCATGTGCCCTTACCCGATGATGATTCTTGTTCTTGGTCCCAATCGTCGCAGCAATTGCAGCATCGCAGATTTCGCCATCGAGACGCAGCCCGCGGTCGGGCCGAAATTGTCGCGGGCCAGGTGCAGAAATACCGCGCTGCCGCGGCCGGCGATGCGCGGCCTGGTATTGTGGTCGATTTCGACAATGAAGTCATAGAGATGGTCGGCCCGCTTGACCCGGTCGCCGCCCTGCCCCGCGCCGAGCCGGATTTCCCTGTTGTAATGCCGGTCTTTGGGGTCCTCGCACCATGCGTCCTCGCCGGTGATGATCCGGGCCGGGAGGAAGGTCTGGGGCCGGCTATGCCGGTCGCCCCGCCACCACAGGCGTCTGGGACGGAAGCTGCCCCTCGGGGTGCCGCCGTCACCCTCGCGCTTGTTGGCGAGAATGCCGCCCCGGCCCAGTGCCACCGGAATGGTCAGCGTCCCCGCCGACAGCCAGCCCCGGCGCGGATTCCCGGCCGCAGGCTTAACGCGGATCGCGGACAGCGGTCCGGCCCTTCGATTGGCGGTGTAACTAGCTGAAGCTGCTTTATTTTTCATATCAACGTGCAATGTCGAATTCATTACAGGACATTCATCGGACCGGCCTGCTATTCTGAGTTAGAGTGCTTCCGGCTTGTGAATCGGTAACAGCCCACTACTTCAACACGAATAACAATAATAACGGCGACCTAAACTTCCCCTCCCGATTGGGTGCAGCATGCATGCGCGCCGAGTCGGACTCTAAAAGGATGACCCCCTATGGCCAATGCCCGCAAGATCCTCATCGTGGATGACGATACCGATCTGCGCGATACGTTGGTGGAGCAATTATCGCTGCACGAAGAATTCGAAGCCTCCGCCGTCGATACTGGCGCCAAGGGCGCCAGCGCCGCAAAGGCCAATTCCCCCGATCTGGTCCTGATGGATGTCGGCCTGCCCGACACCGACGGCCGCGAGGTGGTCCGCTCCCTGCGCAAAGGCGGCTTCAAGGCCCCGATCATCATGCTGACCGGGCACGACACTGATTCCGACACGATTTTGGGGCTCGAATCCGGCGCCAACGACTATGTGGCAAAGCCCTTCCGTTTCGCCGTCCTGCTGGCCCGCATCCGCGCCCAGCTGCGCCAGCACGAGGCCAGCGAGGACGCGGTGTTCTCGGTCGGCCCCTACTCCTTCCGGCCCGGCTCCAAGATGCTCACCGCCGCCAATGCGCGCAAGGTGCGGCTCACGGAGAAGGAGACTGCGATCCTCCGCTTCCTCTACCGCGCCGGCCAGATGCCGGTCTCGCGCGAGACCCTTCTCCAGGAGGTCTGGGGCTATAATTCCGGCGTCACCACCCACACGCTGGAAACCCACATCTACCGTCTTCGCCAAAAGATCGAGAAGGACGCCGCCAATCCGGAAATCCTGGTCACGGAAGCCGGTGGCTACAAGCTGGTGCCGTGATACGCTCGAAGGGCGTGCGAATCGTTTTAGATCGCATGCCCTTGAGCCTCGGATCTGAATGTCAATCGACGACGACGTAGCGCTTCTCGAGCGAGTCCCGACACTGCGCCTGTTGGGAGACGCCTCGTTGCGCATGCTGGCGATCGGCTCCGAGCAGCGCAACTTCGTCCGCGGCGACACCCTGTTCAATCTCGGCGATGACGCCGATGCCGGCTTCGTGGTCCAGCGCGGCGCCTTCCGGGTCGATGACGGCGCCGGCGCCGAGATGATCGCGGGTCCCGGCGCGCTGATCGGCGAGCTCGCGCTGGTGGTGCCGATGAAGCGGCCCTCGAGCGCGATCGCGCTGGAGCATTCCTCCGTCATCCGTGTCGCGCGCAGCCTGTTCCAACGCGTGCTCGAAAGCGATCCGGCGGCTGCGATCCGGCTGCGCGATGAATTCGCGGTCCGCTCCAGCCAGATTGCCAGCGACATCCTGATGGCGGGCGCGAAGCTGACGTCGTAGCCAGCTCCTTCCGTCCGTCATTCCGGGTTCGCGCTACGCCTGCGCCGGAAATGACGACGGAGACTAAACCTCCAGCGTCACCGTGACAGGCACGTGGTCCGACGGCCGCTCCCAGCTCCGCGCGTCGCGCAGGATCCTGAAATCGCTGACCGCGTCTTTCAACGCGCGCGAGACCCAGATGTGGTCGAGCCTGCGGCCGCGATCGCCGACGGTCCAGTCGGCGGAGCGGTAGCTCCACCACGTGTAGACTTTCTCCGACATCGGAATCCGGTCGCGTGCGACGTCGACCCATTCGCCGGCTTCGAGCGCCGCCTTCAACTTCTCGGTTTCGACCGGCGTGTGCGAGACCACCTTCAGAAGCTGCTTGTGCGACCACACGTCGTTCTCGTGCGGGGCGACGTTGAGATCACCGACCAGGATGTGGCGGTCCTCGCCGCGCGGATGCAGCGGCTCGCACGCCTTCATTTCGTCGAGGAAACGGAGCTTGTGATCGAACTTCTCGTTCAGCGCGGGATCGGGAATGTCGCCGCCCGCGGGGACATAGAAATTATGCACCACCAGCGGCTTTGCAATATTGGCCTTCTCGCCGAACGAGACCGAGATGTGACGCGAATCCACCTTGTCGCAGAAGGTGCGCATATCGGTCGATTCGAACGGAATCTTCGAGACGATGGCGACGCCGTGATAGCCCTTCTGCCCGTTCAGCGCGACGTGCTCGTAGCCGAGCCGCTTGAAGCGCTTCAGCGGAAACGCATCGTCGATGCACTTGGTCTCCTGCAGGCACAGCACGTCCGGCCGCGCGCTCTTGAGAAACTTCGCGACCAGATCGATGCGCAGCCGCACCGAATTGATGTTCCAGGTTGTCAGGGAAAAACGCATGAGGGATGCGTCTTAGCAAGCTCCTATAGGGGGGCAAAGGCGCAAAGCGCCGTGCCCACCGCCTTTTAGCTATCAATGTAGGGACGAATTCTCTCGAGCCTCCGCACGCCGCGCGGCACGAAGGGACGCGCTGCAGAGCTGGGGCCCATCTCGCGGCCCTCTGTGTCACGGCTCAGCGCCGCGGGCGGGACACGAGCCCTTAGCCCGGCGCCGGGCCGTAATTGGTGAAATCGATCTTGAACATGCCCGGATCGAGCTTCTTGCTCGAGTCCAGATTGTAGACGGCGATCGTGGTGTCGTAGCCCTGCGGATCGGTGACGGTCCACTGCTTCAACTGGCCGTCCTTGGCGCCGAACATCAGCAGCAGCCGGCTGGTGCCGACCAGTGCCTGCTTCTCCTCGATGGTGACGCTGATGAAAACGTCGTCGGCCGAGACGTTGACGACGTTGGTGTCCTTCATGAGGTCGATGCGATCCGACAGCAGGAAGCGCAGCGGCGTCTGCGACAGCGGATAGACGTCCTGGGTCGCGAGCTTGCGGTCGCGCACCACCAGTGAAGATCCATCGGCGACGATGTCGATCGGGCTCGGCGCGTTGTATTCGAACCGCACCTTGCCCGGTTTCTGGATGTAGAAATCGCCTTGCGTCTTGCTGCCGTCGGGACCGACCTGGACGAAATTCCCGACCAGCGTCGACAGCGACGACAGGTAGGCACTGACCTTGGCCGCCTGCGCCTTCTGGTTGGCATCGAAGGTCTGGAAGATGCTGCTCGGCACGTTGCGGCGCGGATCCGGAATGACCGGATTCGGCGGTGTCTGGGTCGCCCCTGTGACGGCCGGGCCGCCGGAGGCTCCACCATCGCGGCCCTTCGGCGCGGGTTTCGGCACCGGCACGTTCTGCGCGAATGACGATGCGGTCACCATCGCGGCGGTGACGAGAAGCACGCCGGCCACGCGCGCGCTTCGCGCAGCGATGGTGGCGGCGAATCGAATGTTCAAATGTCTGATCAACGCGTCGTCCTAACGTGGCTGGGCGTCTTTTAGCGTGATTTCGGGCAAAAGCAGATAACGATTTCGCGTGAAATGATGTCTCGAGGCTCCCGCCTCACATATGGCTGTCTTCTTCCTCGACCAAAATCTCGCGCTTGCCCGCATGGTTGGCAGGTCCGACGATACCTTCCAGTTCCATGCGCTCCATCAGCGATGCGGCGCGGTTATAGCCGATCTGCAGGCGGCGCTGGATGTAGCTGGTCGAGGCCTTGCGGTCGCGTTTGACGATCGCGACGGCCTGCTGGAACAAATCGCCGCCGCCATCCGCGCCCATGCCGCTGGCATCGAACACGGCGCCGCCGTCCTCGTCTTCGGCCGGCTCCTCGGCGGTAACGGCTTCGAGATACTCGGGCTGGCCCTGCGTCTTGAGGTGGCGCACCACCTTCTCGACTTCATCGTCGGAGGCGAAGGGTCCGTGCACGCGGCTGATGCGGCCGCCACCGGCCATGTAGAGCATGTCGCCCTGGCCGAGCAGCTGCTCCGCGCCCATCTCGCCCAGAATGGTCCGGCTATCGATCTTGGACGTGACCTGGAAGGCGATGCGGGTGGGGAAGTTCGCCTTGATGGTGCCGGTGATGACGTCGACCGACGGACGCTGCGTGGCGAGGATGACGTGCAGGCCGGCCGCGCGGGCCATCTGCGCGAGACGCTGGACAGCGCCTTCGATGTCCTTGCCGGCAACCATCATCAGGTCGGCCATTTCGTCGACGATGATGACGATGTAGGGCAGCGGATCGAGCGAGAGCTTCTCTTCCTCGTAGATTGCCTTGCCGGTTTCCTTGTCGAAGCCGGTATGCACCGTGCGCGTCGGCTCTTCGCCCTTGGCTTTGAGTTCGAGCAGGCGGGTGTTGTAGCCGTCGATGTTGCGCACACCGAGCTTGGCCATGTTCTTGTAACGCTCCTCCATCTCGCGCACGGCCCATTTCAGCGCGACCACCGCCTTCTTCGGGTCGGTCACGACGGGCGTGAGCAGATGGGGAATGCCGTCATAGACGGAGAGTTCGAGCATCTTGGGATCGACCATGATCAGGCGGCACTGGTCCGGGCGCAGCCGGTAGACCAGGCTGAGGATCATGGTGTTGATGGCGACCGATTTGCCGGAGCCGGTGGTGCCGGCGATCAGCATGTGCGGCGTGCGCGCGAGGTCGATGATGACGGGGTCGCCGCCGATCGTCTTGCCGAGGCAGAGCGGCAGCTTTGCCACCGTGTCGACGGTTTCCTTGGCGATCAGCAACTCGCGCAGATAGACCTTTTCGCGATGTGCGTTCGGCAACTCGATGCCGATGGCGTTGCGGCCGGGCACGACGGCGACGCGCGCCGACAGCGCGCTCATCGAACGGGCGATGTCGTCGGCAAGTCCGATCACGCGCGACGATTTGATGCCGGGCGCGGGCTCGAGCTCGTACAGCGTGACGACGGGGCCCGGATTGGCTTTGACGATCTCGCCGCGCACGCCGAAATCCTGCAGCACGCCTTCGAGCGAACGCGAATTGGCTTCGAGCTCGGTCTTGCTGAGCGGCTGGCGATCGCCGGCCTTGGGCGCGGCCAGCACAGAGACGGATGGAAGCTCGAACTTGTCGGAGGACTTCTTGGCGGGGGTCTTCGGCGCGGCCTTCTTGCGCGGGGCGCGGGCGGCGGGCTGCTCTTCTTCCTCCTCCTCGTCGTCCTCTTCTTCGTGCTGGTTCTCGTAATCCTCGTCCTCGGACTGCGGCGAGATCGACGGTGCGGCGCGGCCGCCGCCGAGATTCGGCTCCTGGCGGCTGAACGCGGCGCCCTTGGTCTTCGGGCCGCTCGAGACCAGCGAGCGGTAGGCGGCACCGCACAGCCAGATCAGCCGCGCCTTCGTGCTCATCAGCGCGTGGAACAGCCAGCCCAGCGACACCGAGCCGCGATCGTTCTCCTCGTCCTCGTCGAGCGGCTTGTCGTCGTCCTCGATCTCCGAAAGCTCGTCGTCGTGCTCGCGTGCGCCAAGACCGCATGCGATCAGGAAGGTCGCGGCCATCGCGGCGAACAGGATCGTTCCCAGCACGATGCGATAGATCGTACCGGCCGGCCCGAAAATCACTGCGGGCGCGCGCACGAGCGCATCGCCGACCACGCCGCCGAGGCCGGTCGGCAGCGGCCACGCGCCGCCATGCGGCCAGCAACTGACGAAGCCTGCCGCGATCACCGTGCAGAGAATCCAGCAGCCGAGCCGCAGCGCCTCGCGGTCGAACGGCCGGTGGGTCATCATGCGCCAGCCCCAGACCGCGACGGTCAGGACCAGCATGATGGCGCCGAGCCCGAGGATCTGCATGGCAAGGTCGGCGCCGATCGCACCGGCATAACCGAGGATGTTGCGGATCGGCCTTGAGGTTGCGTGGCTCAGGCTGGGGTCTTGCACCGACCAAGTCATCAGCGCTGCCGAGGCGACGCCGGATAACGCGATCAGGCCGAAGCCGGAGAGCTCGCGCACGCGCCGCGCCAGCCCCTCGCGGATCGAGGGCGGCAGATGGCCGACCAGTGGAATGACACGTTCGATTGCCGACATGCTCATGGGCCCCGCCTAACCCAGAGTCTCGACCAACCGGTGCAGCGCCTGCGCCGTGGTCTCGCCATCCTGCACCAGCGCCAGGCGAATGTAGCCTGCGCCGGGATTGAAGCCATCGGGCTGTTGCCGCGCCAGAAAACTGCCGGGCACCACGCGCACGCCTGCTTCCTTGAACAATTTCAGACACACCGACACGTCGTCGCCGATCTCGGACGTGTTGAGCCAGACGCAGAAGCCGGCGTCGGGCCGGCGGTAGCCGTAACGGTTGCCGATGATCTGGTCGGCGAGATCGAACTTGATCCGGTAGAGCCTGCGGTTCTCCTCGACATGCGCTTCGTCGCCGTAAGCAAAGGTCGCGACGTGCTGCAGCGGCACCGGCACCTGCGGCGCGGCGATGTTGCGCAGCTCCAGGAACATGCCGATGAACGTCTTGTCGCCGGCGGCAAAGCCGACGCGCAGGCCCGGAAGGTTCGAGCGCTTCGACAGCGACTGGAATGCGGCCACGCGGGTGAAATCGGGGCCGGCGCATTCCAGCGCGCTGCCGGGCGCTTCGCGGGTATAGATCTCCGAATAGCACTCGTCGCTGAGGATCATGAAGCCGTAGCGGTCGGCGAGGCCCTTCAGGCGCTTGAAGTAGTCGCGCGAGGCGACCGAGCCCTGCGGATTGGCCGGCGAGGCCAGATAGAACGCCACCGTGCGGGCCAGCGTCGCCTCGTCGATGGCGTCGAGATCGGGCAGGAAGCCGTTGTCGACCGTGGTCGGCAGATAGACCGGTTCGCAGGCCGCGGCGCCGGCACCTGCGCCATAGACCGGGTAGAATGGATTCGGCATCAGGATGGCCGGCTTGCCCGGACGCGGGCCGACATAACGCGCGGCCGCAATCGCGGCGAGAAACAGCCCTTCCCGGCTGCCATTGAGGACGAGAATTTCGCTCCTGGGGTCGAGCGCTCGCGGCAACCTGAAGCGGGACGACAGCCAGGCGCTCGCGGCCTGGCGGAAGGGCTCGGTGCCCTGGTTCATCGGGTAGCGGCCGAAATCGGCGATGTGCTTGGCCAGCACCGGGCCGACGAAATCGGGCACGGGATGCTGGGGCTCGCCGACCGCGAGCGAAATCAGGGGCTTGCCGGGTTGATGCGGCGCCAGCAGCTCGTTCAGCCGGACGAAGGGCGAGCGTTCGTTGTTGGAGCTTCCACTGGCCTGTGGCGCAAGGTTTGAAGCGGTCATGACCATTCTGGGCGCCAGCACTCGTGGAACAGCCGGTCGCGCGAAGGCCCCGGCGGGAAGCGGTTCAGTTCACCATAGATAGGGCGAGGTTAAGACGCGATTAACCATCGGCTGCCGCCTCCGTCCAGAGCAGGAATAATGGGGACGGATGCCAACAGGATGCATGGGTGGTCTTCACCTTCCCGCCGGCATTGCGGGAGCGAAGCGCGCCTTCCCCTGGCTCGATTTGATTTCAACGCCCCGGCAGTTTCTCGAACGTCGCCATCCCCGCCGGGATCGCATGAAATTCCTGCATGTCGCAGGTGTAGATCGCCATCTGCGGCTTGAACAATTCCGGCTCGTCCAGCGTGCCGACCTTGAGGACCGCTGCGGGCAGGCCCGGAACCTTGGTCACCAGATGCGTGCCGCATTCGGCGCAGAATTCGCGCGTGACCGCGCGTTCGAGGTCCTTGCGCGTGAACTGCTTGGGCTGTCCGAGGATGTAGCTGAAGCCGGCTGCCGGCATCGCGATGAAGGTGTTGGGCGCGCCGCCCGAGATGTACTGGCACTCGCGGCAATGACACTGCGCCTGCATCATCGGGTCACCTTCGGCGACGTAGCGCACTTCGCCGCAATAGCATCCGCCTTCCAAACGCATGACGACCTCCCGATAGTTGCTTCTTGTGGTCGATATTTCTGCGCTGCCGGTACGGAATGGCAATCCTTTTCTTCGCCGCGAGCTCAAAAACAACCCTGCCAAAAAGAAAGGGGCTCCAACTTGCGCTGGAGCCCCTCAACGGTCAGGGCATTGCCGGGTATGTGCCCGAACCGTAGTTGTGGACATGGTCTCCGAGGAGACCATGCCCGGGAGGAGACTTACATGTTGTAGGCGCGCTCGGTGTGCTCGGTGATGTCGAGACCTTCACGCTCGCTCTCGACATTGGTGCGCAGACCAACGATCACGTCGACGACCTTGTAGAGGATCGCCGAACCGATGCCCGACCACACCAGCGTGGTGCCGACGCCCCAGATCTGGGACATCATCTGCGCTGCGAAGTCGTAGTCCGCGACCTTCGGCGGGATCGCGGTATAGTCGATGACGCCGGCGCCGCCGAGGGCGGGGTTGACGAGAATGCCGGTGCCGAGGGCACCGACGATGCCGCCGACGCAGTGCACGCCGAACACGTCGAGACTGTCATCGTAGCCCAGCGCGTTCTTCACGACGGTGCAGAAGAACAGGCAGACCACGCCGACGATCAGGCCGAGGACGATCGCGCCCATCACGCCGGAGAAGCCGGCGGCAGGGGTGACGGCCACGAGGCCCGCGACAGCGCCGGAGATGACGCCGAGCACCGACGGATGGCCCTTGATGATCCACTCCGCGAACATCCACGACAGCGCGGCGGCTGCGGTGGCGACGAAGGAGTTGGTCATGGCGAGCGCAGCGCCGCCATTGGCTTCCAGGTTGGAGCCGGCGTTGAAGCCGAACCAGCCGACCCAGAGCAGCGAGGCGCCGATCATCGACATGGTCAGCGAGTGCGGAGCCATCAGCTCCTTGCCGTAACCGACGCGCTTGCCGATCAGGAGAGCGCCGATGAGGCCTGCGATGCCGGCGTTGATGTGCACCACGGTGCCGCCAGCGAAGTCGATCGCACCCTTCTTGAAGATCCAGCCGGCGTCGGCGTTGAGCTCGTCGAGCTTGGCCTGGGCCGCGGTCTTCGCCGCAGCGTCAGTGGCAGCAGCGAGCGCCTTGGCCGCATCCTGGAGGAGGTCCGGACCCTGCCAGTACCAGACCATGTGCGCGATCGGGAAGTAGATCAGCGTGACCCAGAGCGGGATGAACAGAGCGATCGCCGAGAACTTCATGCGCTCGGCGAAGGCGCCGACGATGAGGGCGGGCGTGATCGCCGCGAAGGTCATCTGGAAGCACATGTAGATGAGCTCCGAGATGTTGGCGTCGACCGAGAAGGTCGCGGCCTTCGAGTCGGTGGTAACGCCCATCATGAAGGCCTTTGAGAAGCCGCCGATGAAGTCGGAACCGCCGGTGAAGGTGAGGCTGTAGCCGTACACGGCCCAGATCACGGTGACGACGCAGACGGTGTAGAACACCTGCATCAGGACGGAGAGCATGTTCTTGGAACGAACGAGACCGCCGTAGAACAGCGCGAGGCCGGGGATCGTCATCAACAGCACCAGCACTGTCGATGTCAGCATCCAGGCGTTGTCTCCCTTGTTGACCGTTGGCTCGGCGTAGGCTGCGGTCGCAGCGAACAGGCCGACTGCGAGAGCCGCCAATCCCGCGCCATAGGGACGCTTGAACGTCATATTATTCACTCCTGATTGGATAATGGTTGAGCGCGAAATCAAAGGGCCGCGGCATCGGCCTCGCCGGTGCGGATACGCACCGCGTGGTCGAGGTTGATGACGAAGATCTTGCCGTCGCCGATCTGTCCGGTTTTTGCGGCGGACGTGATGGCGTCGATGGTCTTGTCGACCTGGTCGGAGGCGACAGCGACCTCGATCTTGATCTTGGGCAGGAAGCTCACGGCATATTCGGCGCCGCGATAGATTTCCGTATGGCCCTTCTGGCGGCCATATCCCTTGACTTCCGTCACCGTGAGACCGTGAACGCCGATGGCGGTCAGGGCGTCACGGACTTCTTCCAGCTTGAATGGCTTGATAATCGCCATAACAATTTTCATGGGTCCTATCCCCGCTTGGGCCCGGTCCGGACGTGGCCGGGCGTTTCTCGACTGGTTCGCCACGAGGGAGAAAGTTCACTACGCGGGCACAGCCAAGACCCTTAGAATCAAATGCCGTGCCAGATCGGGCCTGGTGCCTAACGGACTATGAAAACGGGTGTTTTCGCGGTGGGCGCGTATTGCGGTGCGGTGCGCTATTCCGTCGCGCTCAAAACGTGGTCACGCCTGCTCAAAATGCGAGCATGACAGGCTGCTGACACAATACTGCACATGGGTCGAGCAGCTGAGAGGTAATAAAGTAGCGGTGGCGCTTATTGCAGTGCCTCGCCGTGCTGCGAAATGTCGAGCCCCTCCAGCTCTTGCTCACGGGATACGCGCAGGGGCACGAACAGGCCGACCAGCTTCAGCAGGATGAAGCTCACGCCAGCCGACCAGACGAAGGTGACGGCGACGCCGTAGAACTGGATCAGCAGCTGTTGCGGGTGGCCCTCCAGCAGGCCGGCGGTGCCGCCGATGGCGCTGGTTGCGAATACGCCGGCAAGCAGGGTTCCGGTCAGGCCGCCGATGCCATGGACGCCGAACACGTCGAGCGAATCGTCATAGTCGAAGCGGTGCTTCAGCCAGGTGCAGGCCCAATAGCAAACCGAACCGGCGACGATGCCGATGACGATGCCATGCCAGGGCGCCACGAATCCGGAGGCCGGCGTGATGGTGCCGAGGCCTGCCACCGCGCCGGAGATCATGCCGAGCACGGAGGGCTTGCGCCGCGTCGACCATTCGATCGCGCCCCAGGTCAATGCGCCGGAGCAGGCCGCCAGATGCGTCGCAATGATCGCCATCACCGCGCGCGAATTGGCCGCGCCCGCCGAGCCGCCGTTGAAGCCGAACCAGCCGACCCACAACAGGCCGGTGCCCATCACCGCGAGCGAGAGATCGAACGGCGACAGGTTTTCGCTGCCGTAGCCGTGACGGCGCCCCATCACCTTGGCCGCAACGAGGCCGCCAGTGCCGGCCGACAGATGCACCACGAGGCCGCCTGCGAAATCCAGCACACCCATGCTGCTGAGGAAGCCGCCGCCCCACACCCAATGCGCCAGCGGAATGTAGACGAAGATGAACCAGGCGACGGAGAACAGGAGATAGGCCGAGAACCGCATCCGGTCGGCGACCGAGCCTGCGACCAGCGCCACCGTGATGATGGCGAACGTCATCTGGTACAGCATGAACAGCGCTTCCGGGATGGTCTTCGCGGCCGGATTGACGCTGTCCATGGTCATGCCGGCGAGAAACCAGCGGTCGAGCGTGCCGATCCACGGGCCGTCGCCGACGAAGCACAGCGAATAGCCGAACGCGACCCAGAGGATGGAGATGATCATCACCGCGGCGAGGCTTTGCGCCATGGTCGCGAGCACGTTCTTCTTGCGCACCATGCCGGAATAGAACAGCGCCAGTCCCGGGATGGTCATCATCAGCACGAGCGCGGTAGCGACGATCATCCAGGCGGTATCGGCGGTGTTGATCTCGGAAACCGCGGCGCGCGCCGGCGAAGCTGTGATCGACACAAGTCCGATCGGCGCAGCAAAAGCAGCTGCGCGGCGCAAATATCCCGCCATGTCGTTCCCCCCGGCATCAATTTGGCGTCGCACATCGTGGCGTCGTTGCCCGGTGCGATCGAAGATAAGGAAATCGTGTTAGAGCGCGTCGCTGTCGGTTTCGCCGGTGCGGATGCGCAGTGCATGGTCGATCGGCGTTACGAAGATCTTGCCATCGCCGATCTGCCCGGTGCGCGCCGATGCCGTGATCACGCCGACAGCCTTGTCGGCAATGTCGGAGGCGACCGCGATCTCGATGCGAAGCTTCGGCAGGAAGTTCACGACATATTCCGCGCCGCGATAGATTTCGGTATGGCCCTTCTGGCGGCCATAGCCTTTCACCTCGGTCACGGTCATGCCGTGAACGCCGATCGCCGTCAGGGCCTGGCGGACCTCATCGAGCTTGAAGGGTTTGATGATTGCGACGACGAGCTTCATGGTCAGGCCTGTATCCCCCGGGAATGCGCCGCGCCGCATGTCCCCGGCGCTGCGTCAATCTGGCATCTTTCCGGGCAGATGGCACAAAAAACTTGCAGATTGAAGCGGAAAAACGTCTGGGCGTGTGAACGGCCGCCTCTGTACAGGGCAAGTGTTCATCCTTCACAATGCATTTTTGGCATGGATGCGTGAACCCGCGCCTGCCAGGCGGCACATAAGTATTTTGAGGGGGCGCTTCATGGCGAGTTGGTTCTACGCATCCGAGGGCAAGCAACAGGGGCCCTTTCCGGAAGGGCAATTCCGCGATCTCGTCGCCCAGGGCGTCGTGCGACCGGATACGCTGGTCTGGTCCGAGGGCATGGCCGGCTGGCAGAAGGCCGCCGAAATCCCCGGCCTGCTCGGAGGTGGCGGCGCGCCGCCGATGATCCCGGCGGGCGGCCCGACGATGATGGGATCCGGTGGCTATGCCGGCGGCGGAGGCGGAGTCGCCGGATCGCTCGCGGTTGATTTCGGCATCCTCGAGTTCACCTGGCGCACGCTCGTGCTGCTGATCGGTTCGTGCTTCGTGATCCCGGTGCCGTGGCTGTTCGTCTGGTACACGAAATGGATCGTGTCCTGCGTAAAGGTCCCGGGACGGCCGAATCTCAGCTTCACCGGCAACGCGATGGCGGTGGTGCCCTGGTTTTTCGGCTTCATCGTTCTGGCGATCGCGATCGGCTTCATCGGCAGCCAATTGCTGAGCAATCTGTTGTTCATCGTCCAGCTCGTGCTCTATTGGCTTCTGGTCAAATGGATGGTTGCGAACCTCGCATCCAACGAGCAGCCGTTGGGCCTGAGCTTCACCGGTTCGATCTGGGCCTATGTCGGCTGGAATCTGCTGTTCGCAATTTCCATCATCACCATCGTCGGCTGGGCCTGGGTCGCTGCAGCCCAGATGCGCTGGTTCTGCAGCAGCATCGAGGGCACGCGGCGCGAGATCGTCTTCAAGGGCAGTGGTCTCGGCATCCTCTGGCGCGGCATCGTCGCCGCGATCCTGTGCAGCCTCATCATCCCGATTCCGTGGGTGTATCGCTGGATCATGAACTGGTTCGCATCGGAGACCGTTCTCGCGCCGCGCGGGTCGCAGGCGGCCATGTGACGGCTGCTGGCGTTCGGTAGCGAGCAGGCGAGATGTCGAATCGACTCTGGTTTCACGCATCCGAGGGCCAGCAGAAGGGTCCGTTTCCGGAGGCGCAGTTCCGCGATCTGATCGCGCGGGGAATCGTGCGATCAGATACGCTGGTCTGGAGCGAAGGGATGGCAGGCTGGCAGAAGGCCGGCGCGGTCCCCGGTCTCATCCCCGGCGCGTCGCCTGCGGTGGCTTCGAGCGGCGACAGCGAAGGCCGGCTGTCGGTCGACCTGCCGCTGTGGTCGTTCCTTGGATGGTGCATCCTGCTGGTGATCGGCAACGCCGTCGTGGTGCCGGCTCCATGGACCGCCACCGGGTACTACCGTTGGCTCTTCCCTCGCGTGCACGTTCCGCAGCGGCCGAACATCGGCTTCACCGGGCAGGTCGGCGATATCTGGTACGTCTTCGTTGCGATGGCGCTGGCGGGCTATGCGGGTCTCATCCACGACCTGCTTCAGCTTGTGGCGATTCCGCTCCAGGCTTTCCTGTCCTGGATGGTGATGCGCTGGGTGGTCGCCAATCTCAGCTCTAATGGTCAGTCAATTCCGATGACGTTCAACGGCAGCCCGTGGGCCTTCATCGGCTGGCAGCTTCTGACGTTTCTCGCCATGTTTACGATCATCGGCTGGGCCTGGGTCATGGCCGCATGGCTGCGCTGGATTTGCCAAAACATCGTGGGAACGCGGCGCGAGATGATCTTCGTCGCCACCGGCCTTCAACTGCTGTGGCGAACCCTCGCATTCAGTTTCGGCTGCCTTCTGATCATTCCGATTCCGTGGCTGCTGCGCTGGTACTTCACGTGGACCACGGCGCAGTTCGAACTCGTCGAACGCACGGAAGCAGCGGGCTAGGACTTCCGCTCGCGCACGGAGCCTTCCTGCGCCACAGAGGCGACCAGCGTCCCGTCCGGCTTGAAGATCGAGCCGCGGGTCAGGCCGCGGCCGCCGCGCGCGCTCGGCGAATCCTGGGCGTAGAGCAGCCATTCGTCGGCGCGGAACGGCCGGTGAAACCACATCGCGTGATCGAGGCTGGCCGGCATCATGCGCTTGTCGAACAGCGTGCGGCCATAGCGCGCCATGATCGCGTCGAGCAGCGAAAAGTCCGAGGCGTAGGCGAGCGCACACATGTGCAGCGCCGGATCGTCGGGCAGTGTCGCGGCGGTCTTGATCCAGACATGGATGCGGCCGTCGTCGATCTTCTGGCCGAAATAACGGCCGAGCTCGACCGGACGCAGTTCGATCGGGCGATCGGACTCATAGTAACGGCGGATGAACTCCGGCATTTCCTTGAACATCGGCTGCTTCGCCACCTCCTCCGCCGTGAGTTTCTCCGGCGGCGGGACGTCGGGCATCTTGTCCTGATGGTCGAACGCACTTTCCTCCTCGGCGTGGAACGAGACCATGATCGAGAAGATCGCGTTGCCGTGCTGGATCGCGGTGACGCGGCGGGTCGAATAGCTCTTGCCGTCGCGCAGGCGTTCGACCTGGTAGATGATCGGGATCTGCGGATCGCCCGGCAGGATGAAATAGCAGTGCAGCGAATGCGGCAGCCGGCCCTCGACCGTCCGGCAGGCCGCGACCATCGCCTGCCCGATCACCTGGCCGCCGAACACCCGCTGCCAGCTGGTCTTCGGGCTGTTGCCCCGGAACAGGTTCACCTCGAGCTGCTCGAGGTCGAGGATCGAAATCAGGTCGATCAGGCTTTTGGACATGGAGTGAGCTTTCTCGCCGTCGTTCCGGGGCCGATGCTCCGGAATGACACAATGGGGCCGTTCCGCCCTTGTTTCACCGCACTGTTTCGCCCACCTCAAGTCTGCTAGCAAGACCAGGATTTGACCGGGAATTTGGGCATGTCGGTACAGGGTAGCATTGTTATTGGTGGCGGCGCGTTTGCAGGGCTTGCGCTGGCCCTGGCGCTGCGACAGGGGCTCGGGCCCGAGATTCCCGTCATCGTCGCCGATCCCGCGCTCGCCACCCGGCCGAGCCGCGACCCTCGCGCCACCGCGATCGTGGCCGCCTGCCGTCGCCTGTTCGAGGCGATCGGCGCCTGGGACGACGTCAAGGGCGAGGCGCAGCCGATCCTCGACATGGTCGTCACCGATTCCAAGCTGGAGGATGCGACCCGTCCGGTCTTCCTGAACTTCGCCGGCGATGTCGCACCGGGCGAGCCATTCGCGCACATGGTCGAGAATCGCCGGCTGATCGACGCGCTGGTGGCGCGTGCGGAAGCCGAGGGCGTCGACCTCCGTGCCACCACCGTGGCGTCCTACGACGCGCGTCCTGAGGGCATCGACGTGACGCTCGGTGACGGCAGTGTCGTCGCGGCAAGTCTTCTGGTCGCCGCCGATGGCGCGCGCTCGAGACTGCGCGAGCGCGCCGGCATCGCCACCCACGGCTGGGAGTATGACCAGTCCGGCATCGTCGTGACCGTCGGCCACGAGCGCGATCACGAGGGCCGCGCCGAAGAGCATTTTCTGCCGGCAGGCCCGTTCGCGATCCTGCCGCTCTCGGGCAAGCGCTCATCGCTGGTGTGGACCGAGCGCCGAGCCGAGGCCGCGCGCATCATCGCGCTCGGCGACGAAGAATTTCACGCCGAGCTCGAGCAGCGTTTCGGGCTGCATCTCGGCGAGGTCAAGGCGCTCGACAAGCCGCGCGCGTTTCCGTTGTCCTATTTCGTCGCGCGCTCCTTCATCGCCACGCGCCTCGCGCTGGTCGGCGATGCCGCCCATGTCATCCACCCCATTGCGGGTCAGGGTCTCAACATGGGGCTGAAGGATGTCGCCGCGCTGGCCGAAGTCGTGGTCGATGCCGCGCGGCTCGGCATGGATATCGGCGCCGCCGACGTGCTCGAGCGCTACCAGCGCTGGCGCCGCTTCGACACCATGGCGATGGGCGTTGCCACCAACTCGCTGAACTTCCTGTTCTCCAACCAGTCGACGCTGCTGCGCACCGTTCGCGACATCGGCCTCGGCCTCGTTGACCGCGCCCCGCCGCTGAAGAACCTCTTCATCCGCCAGGCCGCCGGCCTCACGGGCGAGGTGCCAAGATTGTTGAAGGGCGAGGCGCTTTAGGAAGATGTCGCCACTCTCAACTCCGGACGTCGTCCCGGAGAAGCGCGCCTCAAGCGCGAGCAGAATCAATCGATCTTGCGCGCTTCTTCCGGCAGCATGATCGGGATCCCGTCGCGGATCGGATAAGCCAGCTTGGCGCTGCGCGAGATCAGCTCCTGCTTCGCGGAATCGAACTCCAGCGGGCCCTTGGTCAGCGGGCAAACGAGAATCTCCAGCAATTTGGGATCGACGCTGGCTTCGGGACGTTCGGTGGGGGCGTTCATGGGAGTCTCCGGCAATCGGTTGCCTCTAGCACAGAAATCCGCGCCCGCCCATCGCGGCTGCCAAAGCGTTTTCGCGTAAGGAAAACGTCAAAACAGCATCTAAGCCGAGACCATCGTCAAGACCTCGTCGAGCAGGGCCTGCAGCCGTGCTGCCGACACTGGCGCGCCTGACAGCGCGAAGCCGAGAAATGTCCAATATAGGATCTGCGCCCGCGCCTGCGCGGCTGTCGGGCTGAGCCCGCGTTTTTCCAGCAGCCCTTCGATGTAATCGAGCCGGCGGCGGTCGATCGCGCGCACAGCCCCTTGCGCGGCCGCATCGAAGGCCGCCCAATTGCGGACCGCGCGTTCGAGCTCGAGCCGGGCGCCGAACGACCTCCGCAGCAGCGCCTTGAGCGGTTCTTCGCCGGCGGCTTCGACATCGGCGATGATCTGCTCGGCCGCGATCTCGCGCCAGCGCTTCAGCACGGCCGCCTGGAACGCGCCGAGATCGGCGAAATGCCAATAGAAGCTGCCGCGCGACACGCCCATGGATCTTGCCAACGGATCGGCCTTGAGCGCGGTGAAACCGCTTTTGGCGAGGGCCTTGAGACCTTGCCTGATCCAGTCGTCGGCGGAGAGCTGTTCGGTCATGTCGAATTCCCGGAGGCTAGCCATACACTAGTGTATTGACAGGCCGCAGGCCAGCGCCTATGTCACCATACACAGATGTATGGACGAGCGTTCGGGAGGCCCGACGATGCGTGATCTCTTGCTCCAGTGCGCGGGCGTGCTGACGATCGTCGTGGCCCTCATCCACGGCTATCTCGGCGAGGCCAAGGTGTTCGCCCGCGCGACAATCGAGCCTGCACGGCTTCGCACCTTGATCCGTCTGGTCTGGCAGGCCTCCACCGTGGCCTGGATCGGCGGCGGCGTGCTCCTCATCGCGGTGCCCTGGATGGGATCGGAGGCGGCGCGCCATTGGGTCGTCATCACCATGGCCTGCGTGTTCGGCTTCTCCGCGCTTGCCAACGCGTGGGCGACACGCGGCCGGCACTTCGGCTGGATGGCGCTCAGCGCCGTCGTCGCGATGGCAGTGGCCGGCTACTAGCAACACGCACCGTCTGTGAGGCGTAAGGCCGCAGCGGTGTGTCGCGCACCGAGAGCACTCAGCTTTTGGCCGCCGTTAGAACTTATCTAAACGGCTCATGCCCAAACCGGATTGACTTCAACCCCTCCTTTGCTTCCTTCGGTGTAGCTCGCGGCTCGCGTAGCGCGCACGACAGAGAGGAGAGGTTCGTGAAGATCATTCGTGTTGTTGCCATTGCATTGACGGTTGGACTGGGCATGGGGTCGGCAGCCATGGCCGACGGGTTCAAGGATTGCACCAAGCTCGACAAGGCGTCGTGGAAGCCGGCCAGCGAGGCCGAAGCCAAGGCCAAGGCGCTCGGCTACGAGGTGCGGCGCTCCAAGATCGAAGGCTCGTGCTACGAGGTCTACGGCGTCAAGGAAGGCAAGCTGTACGAGCTGTTCTACAGCCCCGAGGATCTCAGCCTGAAGCACACGATCGCCAAGTAAGGCTTGAAGTAAGGCTTGACGCAAGTCGTGGGCTGGGCTGCGCAGACATGAACTGCGCAAGGCAGAGCTCGAGGATGGTCTTTGCTTGATTGAAGAAGCGATGCCACAAGCGCGCGGGGTGTCCGGCGGGACCCCTGCGGATCGAATCGCTCCGCGGACGGTCGCAGTCTGGGACCTCCCGCTGCGCCTCTGGCACTGGGCTCTCGTGGCCTGCGTTCTGGCCGCGTGGTTCACGCCCCCCGTCTACGACCGGCTTCACCGCATCGTCGGCTATGCGGTGCTGGGGCTTCTCGCCTTTCGCATCGTCTGGGGCTTCTGGGGGAGCCGCTATTCGCGCTTCCGCATGATCAGGGTCAGGCTCCGCGCGGCGCCAGGCTATCTCTGGAATCTGCGCCGCGGCATGACCGGCCGCTATATCGGACTCAATCCCGCGGGCACGTTGATGCTGGTGGCCTTGATGCTGGCGCTCGCCGTCTCGGCGATCACGGGCGCGATGTCGGTGACCACGACCTTCTTCGGCGTCTGGTGGGTGGAGGACACCCACCATTATTCATCCGACGCCGTCATCGTCCTGGTCGTGCTGCACGTGCTCGGCGTGCTGCTGATGGGGCTGCTCCAGCGCGAAAGTCTGGTCCGCGCGATGATCACCGGGCGCAAGCGCATCCGAGGACATTTGTCGGGTTGAGAGGCGACGCGAAGCTGCTCGTCGTCATGCCCGGGCATCACGACGCTGGGAAATCCCTCACTGCAAGGGCGGATCGCCGCTGGTGCGCTTCTTGGCGAGGTCCATCTCGGTCACTGCGATCAGGATCTCGGCGCGGGTCTTCAGGTCCATCGCTTCCAGCATGGCCTGCTTCTCCGCGGGACCATACGGCGACATCATCGCCAGCGCGTTGACCAGCGCTTCGTTGGGCGCGCTTTCGACGCCTTCCCAGTCGACCTTGAGATTGTTGGCCTTCAGGAAGTCCGCCAGCACGGCCAGCAGCGCTTCGCGGTCAACCTCGTCCTCACCCATCCGCGCGGTGAAGTCATTGGCGAAAGTGAAGAAGTCCACCTTGCACTGCCGGTAGGCTGTGAGCACCTCGAGCTCCTCGACCACCTTGAAGCGTGAGACACCGGTGAGCTCGAGGATGTAGCGGCCATCGCCGGATTCGGCGAGCTGCGTGATGCGGCCGACGCAGCCGACGCGGAACAGCGTCGGCTTGTCGGAATTCTTCGGCGAGTGCGCGACATCCGGCTGGATCATGCCGATCAGGCGATGGCCGTCGCGGAAGGAATCGTCGACCATCGACAGGTAGCGCGGCTCGAAGATGTTGAGCGGCATCTGGCCGCGGGGCAGCAGCAGCGCGCCGGGCAGCGGAAACACCGGAATGATCTCCGGGAGGTCGGCGGGCCCGCGATATTCGACGTTGATCGGCATCTGCCCGGTTCCCCCTTGGACTTGCTAGCGCATGATCCGGAAAAGTGTGCAGCAGCTTTTCGAACGGATCATGCTCGAAAAAGCCCTTACGAAAACAGGATCGTCGACAAACGCTTGCGTCCCTCGACCGTTGCATCATCCGTGCCGCCCCAGGCCTCGAAAAACTGCACCAGCTGCTTGCGGGCGCCGTCGTCGTTCCATTTGCGGTCGCGCTTGATGATCGCGAGCAACTGCTCGGTCGCGGCCGCACGATTGCCTTGCGCGTTCAGCGCGGTCGCCAGGTCGAATCGGGCCTGATGATCGAGCGGGTTTGCGGCGACTTTCTGTTCCAGCTCGGCGACCGGTCCGAGCGACTGCGCCTGCTCGGCGAGATCGATCGCGGTCTGCACGGCTTTCACCGCGGGATCGTTGCGCTTGGATTCCGGCACCATGGCCAGCGTCTGCTTGGCCTGCTCCATCGCTCCGGAGACGGTATAGCACTTCGCCAAGCCGGCAAGCGCCGCGATGTTGGTGGAATCGTGCTGGAGCACTTCGGCGTAGATCTGCGCTGCCGCCGCCGCATCACCCTCGGCGAGGACGGCTTCGGCCTCCTGCAGGATCTCGGCGATATTGGGCTCGCCCGGCGCGGTCACACCCTTGGTCAGCTTCTCGATGAAGGCGTTGAGCTGGCTCTCGGGCACCGCGCCCATGAAGCCGTCGGCCGGCTGGCCGTTGACGAAGGCGATCACGGCCGGGATCGACTGGATGCCCATCTGGCCCGGGATAGCCGGGTGCTGGTCGATGTTCATCTTGACCAGCTTGACCTTGCCCTTGGCCGCCTTGACCGCCTTTTCGAGGACGGGAGTGAGCTGCTTGCAGGGGCCGCACCACTCCGCCCAGAAGTCGATCAGCACCGGCTGGCGCTTCGATTCCTCGATGACATCCTTCACGAAGGTCTGGGTGGTGGTGTCCTTGATCAGATCGGCCGCAGCCGGGTTTGCGGCTCCGTTACCCTGGTCGATGATCGTCACGGCATCCCCTCGTCTGATATCTGGATTGGCGGCTCATTAGCATGCCGCCGCTTCCTGTGCTGCGCTGTCGGCTCCTAGATTGGGCCGGGACGGCCGAATTTCAATCCATCGCAGCCGATTCGCCGGTTCCGGGGCACTTTCGGGCCATTTGGCCGCATTCAGGCTGCCTATCGGCCCCAAGAACCGCATCTATGCCGCCGGTAGCTGTTGCATTCCCCTCGCGCTTTTGGCATACGACAGCCGTTGCCGGCGCGTCACGCGACCGACACAGGATGCGGGTGTAGCTCAGTGGTAGAGCACGACCTTGCCAAGGTCGGGGTCGAGGGTTCGAGCCCCTTCGCCCGCTCCAAATTTCTCCCAAGCATCCAGCCGGCCTGGACAAAAACGTGGTTCGCCACGTCGCTGGCGGCTGATTTGGGTCCGTCATGACAGTTCTGGTGACGGGTAGCGCAGGCCATCTCGGAGAGGCCGTCTTAAGAACGATTCGCGGGCGCGGCGCTTCTGCGCGCGGGATCGAGCTGAAGCCATCGCGCTTCACCGACGCCGTCGGCTCCATCATCGACCCCGACTTCGTGCGCGAGCAGATCGGCGGCGTCACCGCCGTGATCCACACCGCGACCCTGCACAAGCCGCACGTGGCGACCCACTCCAAGCAAGACTTCGTCGACACCAATGTCACCGGTACGCTCAATCTGCTCGAGGCGGCGGCGAGCGCCGGCGTGAGGAGCTTCGTCTTCACCAGCACCACCAGCGCGTTCGGCTCGCAGCTCCGCCCCGAGGCGGGCCAGGCCGCCGTGTGGGTCACCGAGGATCTGCTGCCGGTGCCGAAGAACATCTACGGCACCACGAAACTGATGGCGGAGACCCTGTGCGAGCTGTTCTATCGCGAGCGCGGTCTGCCGGTCGTTGTCTTGCGGACCTCACGCTTCTTTCCGGAAGACGATGATGATCCCGCGATGCGCTCGGCTTACACGCTGGAGAACGCGCAGGCCAACGAGCTGCTCTATCGCCGGCTCGACATCGCGGACGCCGTGAGCGCTCACCTGCTTGCCGTCGAACGCGCCCCGAAGATCGGCTTCGCCCGCTACATCGTCTCCGCCACCAGCCCGTTCGAGCCGCGTCATCTCGCTGCGCTCGCGCGCGATGCGGCTGGTGTCGTGCGCGCGCTCTATCCGGATTGCGCGCAGCTCTTCGCGGCACGGGGATGGAACTTGTTTCCAGAAATCGACCGCGTCTATGTCAACGACCGCGCGCGGCGCGAATTGGGCTGGCGGCCGGAATTCGACTTCGCCCATGTGCTGGACAGCTTGCGCGCGGACCGCGATTTTCGCAGTCCGCTGGCACGTGAGGTCGGCTCGAAGGGCTATCATGACCGGCTGTTCGGCGACGGCCCCTATCCCGTCGCCTTCTAAGCGCCACCTTCGTCATTTCGCTCGATGCATCAAGCGCCTGTTCTGTTTCACCGCGGGCAAAACCGGGCCAGGCTGGATCAAGTCGTTCTACTGTGCATGGGGTTGTTTTCGCGTTTTTTGCTTTTGCGACCTTTCGGCCGTCTTGATTCCGCGTTGCAGCGAGGTCGCGGTCGTCACTCTGTTTGCCCTCATTGGCATTCAGTCTCAATTTTTAATGAGCGCGATTGCAGCACAAGCGACGTCTTCTCAGCGCTCGCAGATGTGCTAGCCTTTTGCGTCTGCCTTTCGGCAGATCACGAACTTCGCATCTCGACGAGCAAAACAAAATAATCGCAGCCCAGACGGCTGCCTTAGGGGAGTGACGCGATGACATCGATGTTCCATCGATCCGTGTTGGCGCTTGCGGCCGTGGCCCTTCTTGCGGGGACCAGCGCTGGTCACGCGCAGGACAAAAGCAAGCCGCTGAAGAAATACGAATCCGGCACCAAGGAATTCTGGACCCATCCGCCCGATGACTGGTTCCTGGGCGACGAGACCGAGGCGCAGAAGGGCCTCGCGCCGCCGTCGGGTCCGCCGACCGGCGCTTCCGATGCCGAGCTCGCCAACATCATCAAGAAGGTCAAGCTGCCGCCGGGCTTCAAGATGGAAGTCTATGCCTCCGGCGTGCTGGCCGCGCGACAGATGGCCTGGGGTGACAAGGGCACGCTGTTCGTAGGTTCGTTCGGCCTCGGCAACGTCTATGCCATCAAGGACAATGGCGGGAAGAAGGAGGTCAAGACCATCCTCAAGGGGCTGAACATGCCCACGGGTCTGGCGGTCAAGGACGGGGCGCTCTATGTCATCGCCGTCGACAAGCTGATCCGCTACGACGACATCGAAAACAAGCTCGACAATCCCGGTGAGGGCAAGGTCGTCTACGACGACATGCCGTCCTACGCCGCGCATGGCTGGAAGTACATCGCGGTCGACAAGGAAGGATGGTTCTACATTCCGTTCGGACCGCCCTTCAATATCGGCATTCCCCCGACCAGCGTCTCGCAGATCCGGCGCGTCGATCCCAAGACCGGCAACGCCGAGATCTACGCGCTCGGCGTCCGCAACTCGGTCGGCGGCGACGTCGATCCGCGCACCGGCAAGTACTGGTTCACCGAGAATGCCCGCGACTGGATCAGCGATGATCTGCCCAGCGACAAGCTGAACATGATCAACAAGATGGGCGAGCACTTCGGCTACCCCTATTGCCACCAGGGCAATCTGCCCGACGACAAGTTTGCGATGGGCCACAAATGCTCCGAGTTCACGCCGCCGGTGCTGAACCTCGGCGCGCACGTCGCTCCGCTCGGCATGAAGTTCTATACTGGCGACCAGTTCCCCGCCGAGTACAAGAACAACATCTTTATCGCCGAGCACGGCTCCTGGAATCGCCACAAGTACCAGGGCGGCCGCATCATGCGCGTGATCGTCGGACCCGACGGCAAGAACGCCAAGCAGGAGGTGTTCGCCTCCGGCTGGATCGAGGGCGACCAGGGCTATCTCGGTCGTCCCGACGACATCATCCTTGCCAAGGACGGATCGATCCTCGTGGCCGACGACTGGGCCGGCGCGATCTATCGCATCAGCTACAGCAAGAAGTAGCGCGACGTCACGAAGAGGCTGCAATTGGGCGACCGTCGCAGCCTCTTTGCTTGATGCGGCGTGCTCGCCACGGAACAGGTTCGTCATGCCCGGACTTGTTCCGGGCATCCATCATACGAAAACCTTTCGCAAGAGGATGGATTGCCGGGTCAAGCCCGGCAATGACAGCTGGAGAGACGTCAGTCATGCGGGCCATTCGGTTCGGAATTCTATCTGCGACCCTGCTGTTCCTCCCGGCCCAGGCCGCGGATAATTCCGCGATCAAGGAGAAAGCCTCGGTCTGCGCCGGCTGTCACGGCGAGAACGGCGTCTCGCAGACCGAGAACATCCCCTCGCTGGCCGGGCAGCCCGATCAGTTCCTGCAATGGCAGCTGGTGTTCTTCCGCGCCGGCTCGCGCAAGAACGAGCAGATGCAGCCGATCGTCGAGCAGCTCACCAACGAGGACATCCGCAACCTCGGCGCCTATTTCTCGCAGCTGACGCCGCCGAAGGGACCGGAGGACGCGGATCCCGACCTGTCGAAGAAAGGCACGCAGGTTGCCGCCGGCCGCCGCTGCGGCTCATGCCATACGGACAGCTTCGCCGGCACCAAGGGAGTCGCGCGTCTGGCGGGCCAGCGCGAGGAATATCTGGTCAAGGCGCTGCACGACTACAAAGCCGGCTTGCGCGTCGGCGGCGGCGTCGCCGCGATGGCCGATGTCGCCTATCGCATGAGCGACGAGGAGATCACGGCGGTCTCGCACTATCTCGCGCATTTGAAATAGCGCCGAGCTGCGAAGGCAAGCTGCGCTGTCGTCCCGGATCAGCGCCTTGCTGGTCCAGGACAGGCGGCTAGGGCCTGTGTCATCCCGCCCGCTGCTTTTCATACGCCTTCAAATGCGTGTAGGCGATGCGCAGCTTCGGCACCGGCACCTTGGCGGCGTCGGCTCGCTCGATGAGGTCGCCGATGACGTGATCGGCTTCGACCGGCAGGCCGGCCTTGATGTCGCGGAACATCGAGGCCGTCATCGGCGATCCCTCGGTGGTGAGGTTGCCCTTCACCCGCTCGAAGAAAGGCCCGCCCGGCGGATAGCCCGACGCGGTAGCGATCGCGCTGGTCTCGTCGAGCATGCCGAGCAGGAAATCCCGGCCGCCGGGAGCGGCGAGGATATTGCCGACGGAGGTTCGCATCAGGCTGGTGGAGGCCGCGAGTGAGGACAGGAACACCCACTTCTCCCACATGTCCTGCATGATGTTCTGGCTGGCGGTGGCGCCATTGATGCCGCTCTTGAAGGCCTCATCGATCGCCTTGACACGATCCGACAGCTTGCCGTCGCGCTCGCCATAGTTCAGCGACTGCATCGGCTGGAGCTGTACCACCTCGCGCTTCTCGTTCAGGGTCGCCGCGATGGCGCACAAGCCGCCGAGCACGCGTTCCTTGCCGAATTTGGCATCAAGCACATCGAGGTGCTTCATGCCGTTCAGCATCGGGATGATCGCGGTGTTCGGTCCGACCGCCGGCGCAAAGGACTTGATGGCATCGTCGAGATCGAACGCCTTGCAGCTCAAGAGCACGACGTCGAACTTGTCCTTGAGCGCATCGGCCTGCACCGTCGGCGGATTCTGCAGCGTCACGTCGCCATTCGGGCTCTTGATGACGAGGCCCGCGCTTGCGAGCTCGCTGGCGCGGCGCGGCCGGACCAGGAACGTAACGTCGCGGCCGGCCTGCAACAGCCTGCCACCGAAATAGCCGCCGATGGCGCCGGCGCCGACCACGAGGATACGCATGGGATCTTCCCTCTTCTTGCTATTGGCGGTCTATCTATAATCGTCATTGCCAGCGAAGCGAAGCAATCCAGAATGCTACCGCGATCACATTCTGTCGCCGGAGAATAAGCGGCTAAGTCCCGCGCACCATCTCCTCGACCTCGCGCAGCTGCTCCTTGCCGAAGAACATCTCGTTGCCGACGAAGAAGGTCGGCGAGCCGAATGCGCCGCGGGCGACCGCTTCCTCGGTGTTCTTGATCAGCCGGCCCTTCACCTCCGGCTCCTGGGCCCGGGCGAACAGTTTCTGGGCGTCGAGGCCGGAGGACGCCAGGGCCTTCGCCGCGATCTCGGGATCGTCCATCTTCTTCGGCTCGCGCCACATGTGGTGGAAGGCGGCCTCGACGTATTTTTCGAACACGCCCTCGAGCTGTGCGGCGATCGCCATGCGCATCAGGTTCAGCGTGTTGACGGGAAAGTGGGGATTCCAGACATAGGGCTGGACCTTGAAGCGACTAATGAAGCGCTCGGTCTCGACCTGCTGGAATTCACGCTTGTTCTTGACGCCGGCCAACGTCTCGGCCGGCGACTTGTTGTTGGTCGACTTGAAGATGCCGCCGAGCAGGATCGGGACATATTCGAACTTGACGCCGATGCGCTGCTCGATCGCGGGAATCGCGAGGTGGCTGAGATAGGCGTTCGGGCTGCCGAAATCGAACAGGAATTGCGGAGCTGTACGGGTCATTCGATCTCCCTGATCTGACATCTTTGATCTGAATTTCCCCGCATTGTGACGCAGCGTGTCCAACAGGTCCACCGTTTAATGATGGTCATAATACCTTGACCAACAGAGCACGAGCCGGATCCCCGCGCTTGCGCCAGACCAGGAAGTAATAGCCCATCTGCAAAACGAACATGGCGCAGAACACGATGGGATAGGCAGCCCATATGCCTCGAAGGCCGAACGCGTGGCTCAGGATCACAGCGGCCGGCAGCTCGATGGCGACAATCGCGAAGATCGCAAGCAGCATCGGCGTCAACGCGACGCCGGCCGCCCGCATGGCACCCGAGAATACCGTGGCGAGGCCGAACGGCACCGAACTCCACAAGGCGATGAAGAGCAGCTCCTTCGCCAGATCGAGCACGGCGCCGTCGGTGATGAAGATGCCGAGGATGGCGCGCGGCGCGAGATAGATCAGCGCCACCAGGCCGCCGGTCAGGACCAGGTTGAAGGCGAGCCCGGTCCGCACGATCCCGTCGAAACGGGTTCGATCACCGCTGCCGACCGCCTGCGCGCCGAGGATCGAGACGGCGATGGAAATCGACATCGCCGTGAACTGCGTGTAGCCCATCACCTGGTTGACGGCGCCGTAGGCCGCCGTAGCGTCCGATCCATAGCCGTTGACGAGTCCGAGCAGCACCAGCTCTGCGATCGCCATCACCACCATGCCGACGGCGCTCGGCAATCCGATGCCGAGGATCTTTCCGAGCATGGCGCCGTCGAGCCTGAGGTGACGCAGCAGCGCCGCGTCTGGAGCGAGCGCGTGCTTCTTCCACCGCAGACACAGCGCCAGCGCGATCAAGGTGAGCGCGTTCGAGATCGCGCCCGCCCATGCCGGGCTGGTGATGCCGGCCGCCGGCAGTCCGAACGACCCGCGGATCAACATCGGCGTGAGGATCAGGCCGATCGCGGTCGACAACGCGAGCGCCAGCAGCGGCGTCAGCGCGTCGCCGACGCCGCGGATCATCGCCGTCATCAGCAGAAAGATGAAGCCGAGCGGCATGGTGAGCAGCATGATCCGCGCGTAGGCGCTGGCCTGGTCGAGAATGTCTGCGGGCGTCGCGAGCGCCATCATCAGCTGACGGCTGAACAGCCCGCCGATCAGCGCGATCGAAATCGAGAGCAGAAGGCCGATCGCGAGCGTCGTACCTGCGACGCGTCGGATCCTGTCGTGCTCGCCCGCGCCAAAGGCCTGTCCGATCAACACGGTCGCGCCGGTGCTCAGCCCCATGACGAAGGCGAACAGAAAGAACATCACGGGAAAGAACACGGACACGGCCGCCAGCGCGTCGACGCCGATCATCTGGCCGAGATAGACGTTGCTGACGGTGCCGAACAGCGATTGCAGCGCGTTGCTCAGCATCAAGGGCGCGAGGAAGCCAAGGAATGTCGTTGAGAGCGGCTTGGGCGTGGGCATGGATCGGCCTTTCATCAGGGCGCACGGAGCCGTTGCCGCGCAAGGCGCGGCCCGGCCGTCGATGGGGTTGTGTGAGAGCGCCTTAGGCGCGGTCGCTGTAGGCGAGCTTGACGATGTGGTCGCGGATGTCGGACGGCCAATCCGCGATCAGGCCGGTGAAGCGCCGCCGGTCATCCGCAAACAATGCGCGCGAGGCTTCCTCGAATTGGGGCAGGTTGCCCGCCATGGTCGACATGAAGTGATAGGCCGCATCGCGCGCCTGCCGTTCGCGGTCCTTGTCGCCGCTCGCGCGCCTCGCCTCGTCGACGAGCTTGCGCAACGCGACCGAGGCGCCGCCCGGTTGCGCGCCGAGCCACTCCCAATGCCGCGGCAACAGCGTGACCTCCCGCGCGACCACGCCGAGCTTCGGTCGTCCGCGCCCGCGCGGCTCGCTTGGCGGGGTGCTCTCCTCGACCGGGGGTGGGACGAGCCTGGCCAGCCGTGCCAGCACCTCGCGATCCCCGCCGCGCAGATCGAAATCGATCGATCGACCCGTGCCGTCCTCGAAGATGATGATGGGCTCATTCGGTCGCGGCGCCA
The DNA here is from genome assembly GCF_018129985.1 of Bradyrhizobium sp. SZCCT0148. Lineage (GTDB taxonomy): Bacteria > Pseudomonadota > Alphaproteobacteria > Rhizobiales > Xanthobacteraceae > Bradyrhizobium > Bradyrhizobium japonicum_H. Next base: position 184,461 of record NZ_JAFCKT010000002.1, on the reverse strand, counting down.
CGCGCTTGACGACCAGCGCAACTTCGCCTGCCGGCCCGGACACTAGGCGGCGCTGACCCTGGAAGGCGGTGAAAATCTTCTGCATTGGAATCATTGCCGCATTTAACAAACGTTGGGCCATTTAATACCCGGGTAAATTGTCGACGTCAATATACCCGGATGAAAATATCCGCTCCAATGGCTCGACATTGCCGCCCCGGGCTGGCAGGTACGCGACCGACCCACCACGCCTAGCCATCACGCCTGCCCTGGGGACCTCACCGATGCTGACCGTTCACCACCTCAACAATTCCCGCTCGCAGCGCGTGCTTTGGCTGCTCGAAGAGTTGGGCGTGCCCTACGAGATCGTGCGCTATCAGCGCCAGCCGGATATGCGGGCGCCGAAGGAGCTGCGCGCCGTCCATCCGCTCGGCAAGTCGCCCGTCATCACCGACAACGGCAACACCATCGCCGAGTCGGGCGCGATCATCGAATATCTCGTCGGGACCTACGGCAACGGCCGCCTGATTCCGCCGCCGAACACGCCGGAGCGGCTGCGCTTCACTTACTGGCTGCATTATGCCGAGGGGTCCGCGATGCAGCCGCTGCTGCTCAAGCTGCTGTTCACGCTGATGCCGAAGCGTGCGCCGGCGCTGCTTCGTCCGCTGGTGCGCAAGGTCTCCAACCAGGCGCTGACCACGCTGGTCAATCCGCAGCTCAAGCAGCACATGGATTATTGGGAGGGCGAGCTCGGCAAGAGCGAGTGGTTCGCCGGCAACGAATTCACCGCAGCCGACATCCAGATGAGCTTCCCGCTCGAAGCGGCGCAAGCGCGCGGCGGGCTCGAGCAGGGCCATCCCAAGGCGATGGCTTTCCTCGATCGCATCCACGCGCGCCCGGCTTACGCGAGAGCGCTGGAAAAGGGCGGGCCGTATCAGGTGGGGCGGTAAGCTTTCTCACCGCCCGGGAACATGCGCATGATTGCGCCTGTCAATGCGCGTGCAGCACGCGCCCGCGCGTTTCCGGCAGCGCAAAGGCGGCGATGAAGAACACCGCATAGGCTACCACCGCGAAGATCGCGATCGCATTCGCAAGCGAGGTCGACGCCGACAGCGCGCCGACGAGGAACGGAAACAGCGCGCCGATGCCTCGGCCGAAATTGTAGCAAAAGCCCTGGCCGGAGCCGCGAAGCCGCGTCGGATAGAGCTCGGTCAGGAACGCGCCGATGCCGGAGAAATAACCCGAGGCGAAGAAGCCGAGCGGGAAGCCGAGCAGCCAGAGGATCTCGTTGGTGAGCGGCAGCTGCGTATAGAGCAGCACCACCGCCATGGCGCCGATCGAGAAGATCAGGAACAGATTGCGCCGCCCGATCCGGTCGGCAAGCCATGCGCCGGTGAGATACCCGATGAAGGAGCCGATGATCAGCGTCGACAGGTACCCGGTCGAGCCGACGATCGACAGATGCCGCTCCTTGGTCAGGAATTGCGGCACCCAGAACGTGACGGCGTAGTAGCCGCCCTGGCAGCCCGTCGCCATCAGCGACGCCAGGATCGTGGTCTTCAGGATCGGGCCCGAGAAGATTTCCCAGATCGCCGGGCGATCGCCGCTCGCGGCCTGCCTGGCGCGAGCCTCGACCGCGATCGCCGGCTCGGTGACGGAGCGGCGGATGTAGAACACCAGCAGCGCCGGCAGCGCGCCGATCACGAACATCCAGCGCCATGCCGTCTCCGGCGGCAAGACCGAGAACAGGATCGCCTGCGACAGCACCGCGAGGCCCCAGCCGACCGCCCAGCCTGACTGCACCGAGCCGACCGCGCGGCCGCGATATTGCGGCCTGATCGCCTCGCCCATCAGCACCGCGCCCGCCGCCCATTCGCCGCCGAAGCCGAGGCCGAGCACGGCACGCGCGATCAGGAGCTGTTCGAAATTCTGCACGACAGCACAGACCAGCGAGAAGAACGAGAACCAGATGATGGTGATCTGGAGCGTCCTCACCCGCCCGATATGGTCGGAAAGATAGCCGCCGAGCCAGCCGCCGATCGCGGAGGCCAGCAGCGTCACCGTGCCGGCAAGGCCGGCCGAAGCCGCATCGACCTTCCACAGCGCGATGATGGTGCCGATCACCAGCGGATAGATCATGAAGTCCATGCCGTCGAGCGCCCAGCCCGCCGCGCACGCCCAGAACGTCCGGCGCTCGGGCAGGTTCATGTCGCGATAGAACGCAAGAAGGCTGGTGTCTTCGATCTCCGCGCGCTCGATGCGCTGGTTCGGATCAGCTGGCGTCATGTGCGTTTCCCCGGCAGTTTCTTGCAGGCTGCGCTTTGGTAGCACGGGTGGCAGCGAGAGCTAGCGGGTCCGCGCTTCCGTGCCATGCAAATGACGTGGTTACTGCCCCGCCGCTTCGGCGCCCCGCGTGCGCGGATCGGGCGCGCCGAGCGGCCCGTTGGGCGTCACGACAATCGAGTTGGCCGATGTCTGCCCCATCGGCTCGACGATCGTGTGGCCCATCGCCTTCAGTTCGCCCAGAACATGACTTGGAAACCCGCCCTCGACACGGACTTCGTCCGGCAGCCATTGATGATGCAGCCGTGGCGCTGCAACGGCGGCCGCAACGTCCATCCTGTAGTCAAGGACGTTCACGATCACCTGCAGCACGGTCGAGATGATGCGGCTGCCGCCGGGCGAGCCCGTCACAAGTACCGGCTTGCCGTCCTTGAGCACGATGGTCGGCGACATCGACGAGAGCGGACGTTTGCCGGGTCCGGGCAGATTGGCTTCGAAGCCGACCAGACCATAGGCATTGGAGGCGCCGACGGCGGCGGTGAAATCGTCGAGCTCGTTGTTGAGCAGCACGCCGGTGCCGTCGGCAACGAGGCCGACACCGTAGCTGAAGTTCAGCGTATAGGTGTTGCTGACCGCGTTGCCGCGGGAATCGACGACGGAGAAATGCGTGGTGTTGCTGCCCTCGCGCGGCGAGGAGGCCGCGGAAACGAGCTCCTTCGATGGTGTGGCGCGTTCGATCGAGATGCCAGAGCGCAGCTTGGCCGCGTAGTCCTTGGCGATCAGCGTCTCGATCGGCGCGTTGACGAAGGCGGGATCGCCGAGATAGCGCGCCCGGTCCGCGTAGGCGCGCTTCATCGCCTCGATCAGAAGATGCAACGATGTCGGCGAGCCCTGCTTCAAATCGGCAAGCTTGAAGCCCTCGAGGATGTTGAGCGTCTCCACCAGCACGACGCCGCCCGATGAAGGCAGCGGCATCGACACGACGTCGTAGCCGCGATAGGTGCCGCGCACCGGCGCGCGGATCACAGCCTGATAGGACTTCAGATCGGCCGGCGTCATGATGCCGCCGGCGTCCGTCACGGCTTTCGCGAGCTTTTCCGCGACCGGCCCCTCGTAGAAGCCGCTTGGCCCCCGTGCGGCGACAGCCGACAGTGTTTCGGCGAGATCGCCCTGCACCAGCATGTCGCCTTCACCGATCGGCGTGCCATCGGGCCGCGAAAAGATCCTGGCCGACGACGGCCAGCGTGCCAGCCGCCGGTGCCATCCCGGCATGGTGTCGGCCATGTCGTCGCTGACGATGAAGCCATCGCGGGCGAGCGCAATCGCAGGCGCGAGCAACTGCGCCAGCGTGAACTGGCCCGAGCCGTATTTTTCCAAAGCCAAAGCGAGGCCCGCGACAGTGCCGGGCACGCCGATGCCGAGCGCGGAATCCCGTGACTTCGCAATGTCGGGCTTGCCGTCGGCGCCGAGGAAGATCTGCGGCGTGGTCGCCGCCGGCGCCGTCTCGCGGTAATCGATCGTGATGTCTTCATTGCGGTCAGCGGAATGGATCACCATGAAGCCGCCGCCGCCGATATTGCCGGCACGCGGATAGGTTACGGCCATCGCAAATCCTGTCGCAACCGCGGCATCGACCGCATTGCCACCGCTCCGCAGGATATCGGCACCGATCTGCGCGGATATCTTCTCCTGCGCGACGACCATGCCGTGCTCGGCGGCAACGGCGCGCACCGAGTCGGGTGCAGCAGGAACATAGGCCCGCCGCGCATCTTGAGCGGTCGCGGATGCGAGACCAAACGCCAGAGTGGCAACGACGGCGATAAGCGTCCGTCGGGTCGGATGTAACGACATGATCAAAATCAAACTTCCGTCGTGGCTTCGGACAGTTCACACGCCTCGCGGCAATGCTATACCGTTTGCCTCAAGAGAGGCAAAACTGTTCGTGATGAGGACTGCGCAATGACGACGATCGCCCCGGACGCGCGCATGGGCGGCGTGCCCCGGACCTATCCGCCGCGCGCCGCCGTCGTCAGCTGGATCTTCTTTGACTGGGCCGCGCAGCCCTATTTCACGCTGATCACGACCTTTGTATTCGCGCCCTATTTCGCCACCAGCATTGCGCCGAATCCCGCCACCGGCCAATCGCTGTGGGGATTTGCGATGGCAGCCGCGGGTCTTGCGATCGCGTTGATGTCACCAGTGCTTGGGGCCATCGCGGACGCCTCGGGCCGCCGGAAACCGTGGATCGCAGGGTTTGGTGCGTTGCTGGTGGCGGCATCCTGCACGCTGTGGATCGGCAAGCCTGGCGATCCCTCCATCATTCCGCCACTGCTTACAGCCGTGGCGCTCGCCAGCGTCGGCGCAGAGTTCGCCACCCTTTTCAACAACGCGATGATGCCGACACTGGTGCCGCCGGAGCGGATCGGCCGGCTCTCCGGCACCGGCTGGGCCACCGGCTATGTCGGTGGCATCGTCAGCCTGATCATCGTGCTCGGCTTCCTCGCGGCCAACCCGCAGACCGGCCGCACGTTGCTGGGCCTCACGCCCCTGTTCGGGCTAGATCCGGTCAGCCATCAGGGCGATCGCATCGTGGGCCCGTTGACCGGGCTGTGGTTCATTCTCTTCGTGACACCGTTGTTCCTGTTCACGCCGGATTATCCGGCCAAGCGCCCGGTGCGCGCGGCCTTGCGTGAGGGGTTGTCGGAGCTGGGGCAATCAATCAGAAGCTTGCCGCAGCAGAGATCGCTGGCGGCATTTCTGCTCGCCAACATGATCTATACCGATGGTCTGGTGTCGCTGTTTGCCTTTGGCGGCATCTATGCCGCGGGCACCTTCGGCTGGCACACAATTCAGATCGGCACGTTTGGCATTATGCTCGCGATCGCCGGCGCGTTCGGCGCATGGTTCGGCGGCAAGCTGGACGATCGCATCGGACCGAAGCGCGTCATCGCCGGCAGCATGCTCGTGCTGCTGCTGTCGGTGGCGGCGATTCTCCTGGTCGACAAGGACAGTGTGTTCTTCATCCAGGTCGCGTCGCCGCGAGCAGATGCTCCCTTGTTCTCGAGCACGGCCGAGCGCGCCTATCTCGTGCTGGGCTGCCTCATCGGCGCGGCCGGTGGTCCACTCCAGGCCGCCTCACGCACGCTCTTGATCCGCCTCGCACCGAGAGACCGCATCGCGCAGTATTTCGGCCTGTTTGCGTTGACCGGAAAGGTGACGTCCTTCATCGGACCGTTGCTGATCGGCACGATTACCGCGGTGACCGCAAGCCAGAAGGCCGGCATGGCCGTGCTGGTGGTGTTCTTCGTCGCCGGGTTGGGGCTGTTGATGCGGGTGCGGGAGTAGCAACCCCGTCGTCATTCCGGGGCGCGCCACGTGGCGCGAGCCCGGGATCCATTTATCCGCCTGCGACGCTGCTCGATAGATTCCGGGCTCGCGCTCCGCGCGCCCGGATGACGGTGAGATCAGTGCCGGAAGTGCCGCGTGCCGGTGAACACCATGGCGATGCCATGCTCGTCGGCGGCCTTGATCACCTCGTCGTCGCGCATGGAGCCGCCGGGCTGCACCACCGCGGTGGCACCGGCCTCGATGCAGGCGAGCATGCCGTCGGCGAACGGGAAGAACGCATCCGACGCCACCACCGAGCCCTTGGTGAGCGGCTCGGCGAGCTTCAGCTCAGCTGCCGCATCCTGCGCCTTGCGCGCCGCGATACGCGCTGAATCCACCCGGCTCATCTGGCCGGCGCCGATGCCGACGGTGGCCAGATCCTTGGCATAGATGATAGTGTTCGACTTGACGTGCTTGGCCACCCGGAACGCGAATTTGAGGTCGCGCATCTCCGCATCCGTGGGCGCGCGCTTGGTCACGATCTTGAACGTCATGTCGTCGACCACAGCATTGTCGCGGCTCTGCACCAGCAGGCCGCCGGCCACTGTCTTGGCGGTAAGGCCGGGCGCGCGGGGATCGGGCAGGCTGCCGGCGAGGAGCAGGCGCAAGTTCTTTTTCCCGCCGATGATCGCGATCGCCTCCTCGGTCGCATCGGGCGCGATGATCACCTCGGTGAAGATCTTTGTAATCTCGCGCGCCGTATCCGCGTCCAGCGGACGGTTCATCGCGATGATGCCGCCGAAGGCTGAAGTGGAATCACAGGCCAGCGCCCTGCGATAGGCCTCGACGAGGTTCGATCCCTCCGCGACGCCGCAGGGGTTGGCGTGCTTGACGATCACGCAGGCCGCAGTGCGCTTGGCGTCGAATTCGCCGATGCACTCATAGGCGGCATCGGTGTCGTTGATGTTGTTGTAGGAGAGCTCCTTGCCCTGGAGCTGCCGCGCGGTCGAGACGCCCGGGCGCTTGTCGGGCGTCGCATAGAACGCCGCGGTCTGGTGCGGGTTCTCGCCGTAGCGCAGCGACTGGATCAACTTGCCGCCGAAGGCCCGGAAGTCGGGCGCGTCGATCTCGAGCTGACGGTTGAACCAGTTCGAGATTGCCGCGTCGTAGGCGGCGGTGCGTGCATAGGCTTTCGCGGCAAGCCGCCGGCGCAGCTTCAGCATGGTCGCGCCGTTGTTGGCGGCGAGCTCGTCGAGCACGGCCTTGTAATCATCTGCCTCGACGACGACGGCAACATCGTCATGGTTCTTCGCGGCGGCGCGGATCATTGCGGGGCCGCCGATGTCGATGTTCTCGATGCAATCCTCGAAGCCGGCGCCTTTGTCGACGGTCGCCTCGAACGGATAGAGATTGACGACGAGAAGGTCGATCGGCGCGATGCCATGCGCCTTCATCGCCTCCGCATGCTCCTTGTTGTCGCGAATCGCGAGCAGGCCGCCATGCACTTTCGGATGCAGCGTCTTGACGCGGCCGTCCATCATCTCGGGGAAGCCGGTGAGGTCGGAAACATCCTTCACCTTGAGGCCGGCCGCAGCGATCGCCTTCGCGGTGCCGCCGGTCGAGACCAGCTCGACATCATGCGCGGCAAGCGCCTTGGCGAACTCGATCAGGCCGGTCTTGTCGGAGACGGAAAGCAGGGCGCGGGTGACGCGGCGGGGATGGTCGGTCATGAGCAAGATCCTCTGTCTTAAGGAGTGTCTATGCCCAGGCGCGCGGCGGGTATGTGTCGCGCTTCCCGATGGTGCTCCATCCAAGGTCGCCAGTCGCGCGAACGCGGGCTCGATAGCAGTTTTCGGCGCGGGTCACAACGATCAGATGGGCCGGATCCGCGCGTTTAAAGCGGAAGTTCCGGTTCGCGCCGGGCGTTGCGGCGGGCATTGGTGACGGTCGGCGATGCCGTGGAGCGGACGAAGCTCCAGCGGATCGAGGGCGCCTGCCGCGCGTCCTGCCGGATCACGATCTGGGCGGTGCGGCGCGGCCCGTCATTGCCCGCCAGGAATACGCTGTCCTCGAGGTCGACCTTGTCGTCGAGCGCCTCGAAGGTCCAGACATCACGGTTCGGCAGCACCAGCATGACGCCGCGCGCGTCCGACAGCCGGCTCGCCTTCACCGCGGGATGCAGATGGAAGCGCAGCGCGAAATCGGCGTCAGCGCCCTTGAAGCGTCCGCCCTGCGGCGGCGACAGCGTGTCCTCGCCGTCGATGCGGGCGCCGTCATTGGAGATCATCAGCACGCGGCGATGGATAGCGCCAAACTTGGCGAGATAGCCGTCATGCGAACTCGTGAGCAGCGTGCCGTTCTGCACGACCTCGCGATAACTCTCGACCTCGACGGGCCCGCTGGTCACAGGCGAGCCGTGCAGGAGCCGCTTCATCGCCGACATTTCGACGAACTGGCATGACGATGTCTCGTGATAGGTCAGCGTCGAATGCGCCGCCGTGCCGCGTGCGAACGGCCGCCAATTGTCGCGGCCGGTGGTCGGCATGCCGCAATTGGTAACGATGCGGCTGATGCCGGAGGAGAGTTCGAACGACAGGCAGCCGGCGTGGGCGTCGTGACTGACGCCGGCCGGCGGCGGGGGGCCGGTGTCGATGATCACGGTGGTCTGGCCGGCATCGAGCCGCTGGAAGCCGGTATGGGGCATGTTCGCCATCGGCACGCCGTGGGTGTCGTCATAGGCCAGCAGTGTGGCGAGCAGGTCGGACGATGTCGCGCTCATGCCGTTGAACAGCGCGAAATTGCCGTCGCCATGCCGGAAGAAGCGCAGCATCGGCATCATGCGGTCGATCGCGTTGAGCAGCGCCGGCGGCGGCGCGATGTTGCGCGCGGCAAAGGTCTGGCGCAGCGGCAGCAGGTCGATCAGGAGTTCGATCAGCGCGCCCGGATTGCGGGAGATGTGTCCGCCGTCGGGCAGGATCTGCCGCTGCAATTCGTCCGACAGCTTCTTCGATGCACTGCGGATGTGACGCGCCTGGTTGGCGAGGCAGAGGGCCGCATAGCACAGCGCGATCAGCACCTGGAGCTTCGGCACCCCGTCGGGAATGTCGACCATGGTGTAGCGCAGGAAGCGGATCTCGCGCGCGAGCGCGCGCAGGTAGCGGCGGTAGAATTTGTTGTCGGTCTCGTTGAGCACCAGCGGCGCCTGTGACAGCAGCGAGATCACGCGCCGGGCCAGCACGTCGGCGCGCCGGGCGACGGGGCGGCGCTTGTTGGCGGGATTGGCGATCCAGTCCTCGATCAGCGCGCGCGCATTCGCGCGCGTCAGGGCGGTATCGGCGGCACGCAAATGGCGCAGCCAGCCGAAGCCGAGCAGCGCGACCTCCCAATCCTCCGACGGCGGCTCGAGATCGAAGATCGAACGGCCGTGGCAATTGACGATCTTGCCGGCGAAGACGAATCGGCCGGCATAGATTTCGGCGGCGCGTGTCGCATCCGCGGTGCGCAGATCGTGCGGCGCGATGATCAGCCTGTCAGTACGTCCCGGCCAAACCCGCGATAGCGCAACCGAACCGCCGCTCGCGCGCGCAAGCACGTTCCGCGCGAAGCGGTTCATGACCAGCGTCGAGATATGTCTGCGTTGAGCGACCGACACGCCTTGCCTTGAAGGGGGAGAGGATTCCGACGAATCCTTATTAATCCCAAAATCGAACGGCTGACACCACCTTGAACGGCGCGAATCAGCGTCGCGGTCGCAAAATCCGGTGCAAAATCAGGATTTAACGAGTCGGGCTGCGAAAAACCCGTCGAGCCCGCCAAGCTTGGGATCGGCGTTCGGCAGATGGCTGGGCAGAGTGCGAAGATCGCCTTCGGGGGTGAGGATTTCGCTGAGGCCCGCGACCTCCGACGCCTCGATCGGGACGCGGCGAAGCGCGGGTTCGGCCGCCAGCAGCGCGGCCACGGCCTGCTCGCCTTCTTCGGGTTCCAGCGAGCAAGTGCAGTAGATCAGCGTACCGCCCGGCTTGAGCAGCGTCACAGACTTTCGCAGCAGCCGCTGCTGGAGCACGGTCATGGCGGCGACATCGGATTCCTGGCGCAGCCACGCCACATCCGGATGGCGGCGGATCGTGCCGGTCGAGGTGCAGGGCGCGTCGACCAAAATACCGTCGAAACTGTCGGCAGGGCCGGCCCATTCCACGGCGTCAGCGACGACAGTCTCGGCCTGGAGCGACAGCCGCGCCAGGTTTTCACGCAGTCGCGCCACCCGCGCCGGCGAGCGGTCGATCGCCGTGACGTGTGCGCCGGCATGCGCCAATTGTGCGGCCTTGCCGCCGGGGGCGGCGCAGAGATCGGCAATGGATTTGCCCTTGACGTCGCCGAACAGCCGGGCGGGCAGCGCGGCGGCGGCATCCTGCACCCACCATTGTCCCTCGGCGAAGCCGGGCAGCATGGTCACCGAGCCGTGCAGCAGCATCCGCACCGTTCCGGTCGGCAGCGTCTCGCCATGCAGGCGGCTCGCCCATTGCGTGGCATCGGACTTCACGGTGAGATCGAGCGAGGGTTCGTGGCCGAGTGCCCGCGCCATCTCCCTTGCGGTTGCTTCGCCATAATGCGCGCTCCAGCGCGCGAGCAGCCATGGCGGCAGATCCAGCGATTGCGCCGCGACATCCTCGACCAGCGCGGTGCCCTCGCGCGCGCAACGGCGCAGCACGGCATTGACGAGGCCGGCATAGCGCGCGGCACGCCGGTCTGATTGCACCAGGCGAACGGAGAGGTCGACGGCCGCGTGATCCGGCACGTCCATCCAGAGAATCTGCGCCGCGCCGATCAGGAGCGCGCTCTGCGCACGCGGCGCCTCGGAGGGGATGCCCTTGTCGAGCAGGCGGGACAGCACATGGCCGAGCGTGCCGAGCCGGCGCAGCACGGTCGCAACCAGGCGCCGCATCAGCGCGCGGTCACGGTCGGCCAGCGTTTTCAGTCCGGGATGGGCGCCGCTGCCGTCGAGCTGATCGTCGAGCGTACGGTGCTTGTGCAGCACGCCGTCGACGATGTCGGCGGCGATCCGACGTGCCGCAAGGCCTGGCACTTCGGATGGAGGAGCAAAACGTTGAGATGGCATGCGGCTTAAGGTTCTGAGCGAGCGGCAGTTCCGCCGAGGGGCGCATGCCTTGAGAACCCGATCTCTGGCATGCGAATATGCCAAATGTAAGAAAGGCCTCTGGCCTTTGCAGCCCGGCATGACCATCTCAGCAATGCGATATTGGACCTCGCATGTCTCCAGATCCTGCGCTAGGAACCGCGCGATGAGTGACCAACCTTCCATTCCCGATCGCAAGACTCTTCCGCCGGCCGCCCAGCGGGCGTTGGCCGAGGCCGAAGCGCGCCGGCAGGCAGCGGCCGCGCATGAGAAAGCTGCGCCGAAGGAATTGCAGGGGCCGAAAGGACCCGAGCCCACGCGCTACGGCGATTGGGAGCGCAAGGGTATCGCTTCGGACTTCTGAGGCGCCGGAACGCGCTCTTGCCGGTTCAGCCGACTCAGCCCTAGCGTGCGCAGATGTCGCGCTTCGACCCCCACCATTCCCGCCGGCCGTTCTACAGCGGCGCGCCGTTCGGCCGCCGCTTCTCCGGGCTGCTGCCGTGGATGTTCGTGGTCGGCATCGTGACGGCGATCGTGCTCGGCTTTCGCCATGGAACGACGTGGCCCGTTCCGCAAGCAGATAACGGAGAGTCGCGCGACGCCGAGATCATCCTGCAGCAGTCCGGCAGTTTCGACATGCGTCAGCCGGTCGATGTCGTCAGGACCGTGGACGGCGATACTTTCCTTGCGCGTGTGCATCAGTCCAACGGCCGCGATCTCGTTGCGCGCGTTCGCCTGCGTGGCATCGATGCACCCGAGATGAAAGCATCCTGCCAGGACGAACTCGACAAGGCCGAGGCCGCAAGCGATGCGCTGCGCAACCTGCTTGGCCAGGGCGGCGTCATGATCTTCAATCTCGGCCAGGACAAATATGGCCGGGTGCTCGCCGACGTCGCGACCAAACGTACTGCCAACGTCTCGGCGGCGTTACTCGCGGGCGGCTATGTTCGCAGCTATAATGGTGGTCATCGCAACGGCTGGTGCGGACGCAGCTGGCGCTTCTGGTAACAAAAAGCCGCATCCATCGATGCGGCTTTTTCAATTCAGGCGCGCGCGGCGATCAGCGCGTCACGACCACCGTCGTGCCGACGGAGACGCGGCCGTAGAGATCGGTGATGTCGTCGTTGAGCATGCGGATGCAGCCATAGGAAACGAAGCCGCCGATCGAGCCCGGCACGTTGGTGCCGTGGATCGCATATTCGCCGCCGGCGAGCGTCATCGCCGCGACGCCCATCGGGTTGCGCGGCGAGCCACCGGGAATCATGTCGGGAATGCTCGGCTTGTCACGCTTGACCTCGGCCGGCGGCGCCCATGCGGGGTTGCGATACTTGCCGTCGATGCGCGTGGTGCCGGCCCACTGCTTGCCGGACTTGCCGACACCGACCGGATAGCGCACGGCGTGGCCGTTATCGAGGATGAGATAAAGCCGCCGCTCGCTGGTTTTGACGACGATGGTGCCCGGCGAATAATCGGCCAGATGGGCCCCCACCATTTCCGGCCGCGCCTGCGCCGCCGGCGACATCAACACACCTGCCCCGATGGTGGCAGCGAGCGCAACAGCAATCCTCTTCGACATCGATCTTCCCCTAGCCCGAACGGATCGTCCAAAATGACGCACAACCGGCAATCGCCAGCTTGCCCGTCCTTGTCAGGGAACAATCTTAACCGCGCCCGTTAACCGGTTGGTTTCCACGCACGGCCGCCGAGGGCCAGCCAGCAGGGGGACCAAAGGAAATGTTCGAAATAAAGTAAATGACCTGAAAACAACACTCGGCTGGAAAGATGCAGCCGTGCGGGTGCACGCCCTGACAAGTCCGTGAGGGTGAGAACGGTTGTTGTTCTCGGGGAGCCTCGGCGCGAAAGGCAGTCCCGTGTCCCGGACGCGCTGCAGCGCCCTGGCGCTGCTGAGCCGATCCGGGATCCAGTTCTTTCTTCGCGCGGCACGATCGACTCCCGGCTCAGCAGCGCACCGCGGAGTGCGCGCTGCGCTGCGTCCGGGACATAGAAGCTTGCCTTAGGCAGACTTCTTGTTCTGTCGGTTCTGGACCAGATCATCGACCACGGCGGGATCGGCCAAGGTCGAGGTGTCGCCCAGGCTGCCCGGCTCGTCCTCGGCGATCTTGCGCAGGATGCGGCGCATGATCTTGCCGGAGCGGGTCTTGGGCAGGCCCGGCGCGAACTGGATCTGGTCGGGCGAAGCGATCGGGCCGATTTCCTTGCGCACCCAGGTCACGAGCTCCTTGCGCAGGTCGTCGGTCGGCTGCACGCCGGCCATCAGGGTGACGTAGGCGTAGATGCCTTGGCCCTTGATGTCGTGCGGGAAGCCGACCACGGCTGCTTCCGACACCTTCTCATGTGCGACCAGTGCGCTCTCGACTTCGGCGGTGCCCATGCGGTGGCCGGAAACGTTGATGACGTCGTCGACGCGGCCGGTGATCCAGTAATAGCCGTCGGCGTCGCGCCGGCAGCCGTCGCCGGTGAAGTACTTGCCCTTGTAGGTCGAGAAATAAGTCTGCTCGAATCGGGCGTGATCGCCATAGACCGTACGCATCTGGCCCGGCCAGGAGCGTGTCAGGCACAGGTTGCCGGTGGTCTCACCCTCCAGCACCTTGCCGTCGGCATCGACGATCTCGGGCACCACGCCGAAGAACGGCTGGGTTGCCGAGCCCGGCTTCAGCTTGGTCGCGCCCGGCAGCGGGGTGATCAGGATGCCGCCGGTCTCGGTCTGCCACCAGGTGTCGACGATCGGGCAGCGACCGTCGCCGACGACGCGGTGATACCACTCCCAGGCTTCCGGGTTGATGGGCTCGCCGACCGAGCCGAGCAGGCGGAGCGAGGCGCGCGAGGTCTTCTTCACCGGCTCGTCGCCGCTCTGCATGAGGGCGCGGATCGCGGTCGGCGCGGTGTAGAAGATGTTGACCTTGTGCTTGTCGATGACGCTCCAGAACCGGGAATTATCCGGGTAATTCGGCACGCCTTCGAACATCAGCGTGGTCGCGCCGTTCGCCAGCGGCCCGTAGAGGATGTAGCTGTGGCCGGTGACCCAGCCGACGTCGGCGGTGCACCAGTAGATGTCGCCGTCATGATAATCGAAGACGTATTGATGCGTCATCGAGGCGAACACGAGATAGCCGGCGGAGGTGTGCAGCACGCCCTTCGGCTGGCCGGTGGAGCCTGAGGTGTAGAGGATGAACAGCGGGTCCTCGGCGTGCATGTGCTCGACCGGGCATTCCGTCGTCACCATCGCTGCCGCCTCGTGGTACCAGAGGTCGCGCGTCGGATTCATGTCGATCTTGCCGCCGGTGCGCTTGACCACCACGACCCAATCGACGTCATTCGCTTTAGCAAGCGCGGCGTCGACATTGGCCTTCAGCGGACCCTTTTTGCCGCCGCGCAGGCCTTCGTCCGCGGTGATGATGACCTTGGATTTGCAGTCGTTGATGCGCTGGGCGAGGCTGTCCGGCGAGAAGCCCGCGAAGACCACCGAGTGGATCGCGCCGATGCGCGCGCAGGCGAGCATCGCATAAGCCGCTTCCGGAATCATCGGCAGGTAGATGGTGACGCGGTCGCCCTTCCCGACGTTGCGGGTGCGCAGGATGTTGGCCATCCGGCAGACTTCGTCATGCAGCTCCTGATAGGTGATGTGCCTGGACTGCGAGGGATCGTCGCCTTCCCAGATGATCGCGGTCTGGTCGGCGCGCTTGGCGAGATGGCGGTCGATGCAGTTATGGGCGACGTTGAGGATGCCGTCCTCGAACCATTTGATCGAGATGTTGCCCGGCGCAAAGGAGACGTTCTCGATTTTCGTCGGCGCGTGCATCCAGTCGATGCGCTTGGCCTGTTCGGCCCAGAAACCGTTCGGGTCCGAGATCGAGCGGGCGTACATTTCCTTGTACTTGGCCTGGTCGACCCAGGCGCGCTTCGCCCATTCCGCGGGGACGTCGTAGATCTTCTCGGACATGCTTTCCCTCCACATACGGCAGGCCGAACGCTAGCGACTGGCGAGCCGACTTGATCATTGACTGATTATGCGTCGGGCTAACCGGGCCCGACAAGGAGCACAAGCTGGACCTTCGGCGGGCCACCGGCCATGCGGAAGATCAAGTTCACCCGTTGTGATTGTCGCAGATCTGAAACAGGCCGCGTGGACACTCTCCGGGGACTTTCCTCAGGTCTGCGGAACGCAGTAGGCAGACCCTCACGCCATGGCGAGAGGTATTTAGAAACCACCCCTCACTGATTCGGGACTCGCAATAGCGTTCGGAACACCCTAAATGGCCAACCCGGGTCCAACGAGGCCCTTCGGAACAAAAATCAGAACAGCGGCATTGACCGATAACAGACAGGGCTAAGGCGTAAGGCTATGATGGATCAGCAGAATATCGGGACGATACGGCCCGCTTCCGCCGATCCTGCGGCCATTGCGCTCGCCAAGACCCTTGGACAATGGCCGAAACCGACCCCCTTCCGGCGTCCAAGCCCGAAAAAGGCCTTCGACACGGCGCCCGCGGCGACGGTCGAGGCGTTGGCCAAGGAGCTGGGGCTGCGGCTCGGCGACCAGAACGAATTGAAGATCCGGCGCATCAAGCGCGGCAAGGGCTATTCCTTCGTCCGCCCCAACGGCGCACATATCCGCGATGCCCGCACCATCCGCCGCCTCCATGCCATGGCGGTGCCTCCGGCCTATCGCGAAGTGCGGTACTCCGCCGATCCGACGTCGCATCTGCAGGCCGTCGGCATCGATGCCGCAGGACGGTTGCAGTACCGCTACCACGCCGACTGGGAAAAGGTCCGCGAGCACCGCAAGGCGCATCGCCTGGAGAAGCTCGTCGGCGCGCTGCCAAAAATCCGACGCAAGGTTTCGGCGTTCCTGTCGGGCGACGAGCCGACGCGTGAATTCGCGCTCTCGGCCGTGATTGAATTGATCGCGCGCACCGCGATCCGCCCCGGCAACGAATCCTATGCCCGCCTCAACGGCACACGTGGCGCCACCACGCTGCTGAAATCCAACGTCACGCTGGACAACGATTGCTTCGTGCTGACCTTCAAGGCGAAGGGCGGCAAGGCGGTGCGCAAGGAGTGCGACGCTGCCAAGCTGGTGCGCGCCATCGGCATTTTGCAGGGCGTCCCCGGCAAGCGCATGTTCCAGTATCGCGATGCCTACGGCATCGTGCGGGCGGTCAGCACCACGCAGGTGAACGCGTTTCTGCGCGAGATTGCCGGCATCAAGATTTCGCTGAAGGATTTCCGCACGCTGATGGCGTCCGCCGTCGTCGTCGAATCACTGTCGCGGATCACGCCGGCGACGAGCCAGCGCGGCCGCAAGAAGCAGGTGCTGGACGCAATCCGCGCCGCCGCCGACAAACTCTCCAACACGCCGGCGATCTGCCGCAAGAGCTACGTCCACGACACCATCGTCACCGCGTTCGAGGAAGGCATCCTCGAGCGTTTCGCCGCGACCATGAAGGGCCAGCGCTCGCAGGCACGTCGCGAGCAGCTCCTGCAGCAGGTTGTCGCAACCGCCGCGGTCTGAAGGCGGCTACGGCCTAAACCCCGCCCATCTTGCAGACGAGCTTCCATTCCTCGGCCGTAACCGGCTGCACCGACAGGCGCGAATATTTCACCAGAGCCATCTCGGCGAGCTTCTTCTCGGCCTTGATCGCGGCCATCGTCACCGGTGTCTTCAACGGCTTGTCGGCCTTGATGTCGACGCAGACGAATTTCTCGGTCTTGTCGGTGGGGTCGGGATAGGCCTCCTTGATGATCTCGGCGATGCCGACGATCTCCTTGCCTTCGTTGGAATGATAGAAGAACGCCTTGTCGCCCTTCTTCATGTTCACGAGATTGATGCGTGCGGTGTAATTGCGCACGCCGGTCCAGGCTTCGCCCTTGGCGCCCTTTGCGACCTGCTGGTCCCAGGACCACACCGATGGTTCGGATTTCACCAGCCAGTAGTTCATCGCGCGCGCCCTATCTAGTCGTCACGGCCCGGCTTGCGCCGGCCATCGAAATCTCTGCCGTCAATTCAATATCAAGACGTGGATGCCCGCGACAAGCGCGGGCATGACGAGAAGATGTCATTCCTCCGCCTTGAAGGGGCGCGTCATCAGTGCGGAGATCGCGGCGTCGATCGTGCTCCGGCCGCTCAGGATCGAAGCCACGGCTTCTGACACCGGCATCTCGACGTTTTGCGAAGCCGCGAGTTCGATCAGCACCGGCGCGGTGAACTCGCCCTCCGCCAGCTTGCCCGCGGGTGGCTGTTCGCCGCGGCCGAGCGCGAGGCCGAGGGCGAAATTGCGCGACTGCGGGCTCGAGCAGGTCAGAATCAAATCACCGAGGCCGGACAGGCCGGTGATCGTCTCGCTGCGAGCGCCGAGCGCGCGACCGAGGCGCGTCAGCTCGGCAAAGCCGCGGGTCGTCAGCGCAGCCTGGGCGGAGGCGCCGAGCTTGCGTCCGACCGCGATGCCGACCGCGATCGCCAGGACGTTCTTGGCCGCGCCGCCGATCTCGACGCCGCGAATGTCGGTGGAGTGATAGGGACGAAACGTCGGCGAGCCCAGCGCCTTCACCAGGTTGCTCGCCAGCGCCTCGTCCTTTGCCGCCAGCGTCACGGCGGTCGGCAAGCCGCGCGCGACATCGTCGGCAAAGCTCGGGCCCGACAGGATCGCGGGCTGCGCGTGCGGCGCGGCCTCCGCAATCACGTCGGTCATGAATTTATGAGTGCCGTGCTCGATACCCTTGGCGCAGGCAACGATCGGCGCCGGCCCTGTCAGATGCGAGGCCAGCATGTTGACCGCGCCACGCAAATGCTGCGCCGGTGTCGCGATCAGCAGCACGTCGGCGCGCGACGACTTGGCGAGATCGCTGGTGATGACGATGTCAGCAGCGATCCGCACGCCGGGCAGCCGCGGATTATCGCGTGTCGATGCGATCCGCGCGGCGTGCTCCGCATTGCGTGCCCAGAGCGTGACGCTCCGCCCCGCCCGCGCCGCCACGGTTGCGAGTGCGGTCCCCCAGGCCCCTGCGCCGATCACCGCGACGGAGTCGAACGCCGGCATTGCTAGTATCCTGCCCGGGTCTTGCCGTAGCCCGCCGGCGCCGTTGCGTTGGCGTCGAGCAACCAGCGCGCGCGGGGCTGCGCTTCCATCGTATCGGTCAGGCCGAGCGCGAGGCGTTCGGCGCCGGCCCAGGCGATCATCGCACCATTGTCGGTGCAAAGCGCAGGCGGCGGCATGATCAGTTGCGTCCCGGCTTGCCGTGCGACCTCATCGAGGGCGCCGCGGATCGCCTGATTGGCGGCAACGCCGCCAGCCGCGACGAGGGCGCGCGGCGCGCCGAATTGTTCGCGGAACAGCCTGAGGCCGACACTCAACCGGTCGGCGGTCGAATCCAGTACGGCGGCCTGGAAGCTCGCGCAGAGATCGCTGATGTCCTGCGGCGTGATCTCGCCCAGCCGGCTCGCTTCGGTGCGGACCGCCGTCTTCAATCCCGACAGCGAGAAATTGGCATCGGGGCGTCCCTGCATCGGACGCGGAAGCGCAAAGCGCGTGGCGTCGCCGCTTGCGGCCGCGCGTTCCACCTGCGGACCACCTGGATAAGGCAGGCCCAGCATCTTCGCGACCTTGTCGAAGGCCTCGCCGATCGCATCGTCGACGGTGGTGCCGAGCCGCACATATTGGCCGACGCCGGTGACCGCGACGATCTGGGTGTGGCCGCCCGAGGCGAGGAACAGGCAATAGGGAAATTCGATTCCGTCCGTGAGCCGCGGCGTCAGCGCATGCGCCTCCAGATGGTTCACCGCGACCAGCGGCGTGTCGTGCACCATCGCGATCGCCTTTGCGGTGGTGAGTCCGACGATGACGCCGCCGATCAGGCCCGGCCCCGCCGCGGCCGCGACGCCGCCGAGCTGAGCGAAGCCGACACCGGCCTCCTGCATCGCGCGCTCGATGATGCCGTCGAGCAGGTCGACATGGGCGCGGGCGGCGATCTCCGGCACCACGCCGCCGAAGCGGGCGTGTTCCTCGATCTGGGAACGGACGACGTTCGAGAGAATCTTGCCGTTGCCGTCAGACGTGCGTTCGACCACCGCCGCGGCGGTCTCGTCGCAGGTCGTTTCGATGCCCAGCACCAGCATTGGCGAATTGTTATCCAATTTGCGCCCTTGCGCTCATCCGGAAAGCGGAGTTCTGGTACGTCCGGTAGCATTCCGGGGCCAGATTGCGCAATCGCCGCGCGCGGCTTCCTCACGGCTGCGTCGCCGCAAATTGACTCGGGAACACCTGCGATGTCCATTCTTGTTACACGGCCGCATCCCGACAATGAGGCGACGGCGGAAGGTCTGCGCGCGCGTGGCCATGCCGTGCTGCTTGCGCCGGTGCTCAAGTTCGAGCCGGTCGCCTTCCATGACGAGAGTGAAGCTCCCTACGGTGCCATCCTCGTCACGTCCGCCAACGCGATCCGGGCCGTCACGTCACAATTGCGGGAATTTGGTCTGTTGCAGCTGCCTTTGTTCGCGGTCGGCGAGCATACGGCTGCTGCGGCGCGCGAGGCCGGCTTTGCCGAGGTGATCGTCGCCGGGGGCGATGCCGCGTCCCTGCGCGACAAGGTGATGCAGAGCGCTCGCGACAAGTTGCTTAAGAAAAAGAGCACGCTGCTGTATCTCGCAGGCGCGGATCTGTCGCGCGACCTCGGCGGCGAGCTCGGGGCGGAGGGGTTCAGCGTGGTCACGCAGACGACCTATCGCATGGCGCCGGTCAAGCATCTGCCGCGCGAGGTCTGCGAGGGCTTCGCGGCCCACGGCGTCGAGGCGGTGCTGCACTACTCCCGGCGCAGCGCCCGCGCGTTCCTGGATGCCGCCAGGGATGAAGGCGTCGAGATCTCGGCGCTGGCGATCCCGCAATGCTGCCTGTCCGAGACAGTTGCCAGCGTGCTGCGCGATGCCGGCGCGTCACAGGTCCTGGTGGCTGCGACGCCGGACGAAAATGCCTTATTTGACACCTTGGAGCGTGCTTTGCGCACCCGTTTGGCGTAAGAGGTCGGGCCGAATCCGACGTAATCGGTCCGTCCCGAGTATGGAAGTGTGAGGAACCGTCACGATGGCCGACGACAAGCCTGAAGACGCAGGATTGGCTCCTGAGTCCGGCCGTGCCAAGCGCACTCCGACCACCATCGACCTCGAGGCCACCGAAGTCTCGACCCAGCCGCAGGAAACGGCCGTCGAGCCGGAGGCGCACGCACAGCCCGAGCAGGCCGCGCACGAGCAGGCCAAGGTCGAGGATTCCGAATTCGGAGGGATGAAGTCCGAAGCGATCGGGTCCGAAGAGGTCAAGTCCGCGTCGCAGCCTGAGCGCGCCGAGGAACAGCCTGCCGTCGTGTCCCCGCCGATTTCGCCCTGGGTCATTGCGCCGTTCTCCGGCGCTGTCGCCGCGGCGGTCGTGATCGGGGTCGGCTGGATGCTGGGCTGGCCCGCCGTGCAGGCGCCGCCGGCCGCTCCGCAAGTCACGAGCGCGACGGTCGATGCGCTGAGCGGCCGCGTTGCGGCAGTCGAAGCCAGGGTCGTCGAAGCCAAGGCCGGCAAGCCCGCCGCCGATCCGGCGATGGTGGCGCGGATCGACGTGCTGGAGAAGTCCGCAAGCAGCTTGCGCAACGACGTCGCCAATCTGCGGACGCAACTCGACAAGACCGCGAGCACATTGAACGATGCGAAATCGGCCCCACGCACTGCCGCGCCCGATCTCGCGGCTCTGAGTGATCGCATCGCCGAGCTTGAGCGTTCCGGCAAGATCGAACGCGCCGAGCTCGCGCAGCAGGGCGAGAAGATCGCCGATGCGAAGAAGATGGACGACAAGCCGCTGCGCCATGTGGTGGCAGCTGCCCTGCTCGACGTCGCCGTTCGCCACGGCGATTCTTATGAATCGCAATTGGCCGCAGCGCGGTCGATGGCGGCAAAGCCCGATATGCTGAAGCCACTCGACACGTTTGCCACGTCAGGCATCCCGACGCCGGTGGCGCTGAGTCGCGAGCTGCTCAACATCGTGCCGAAGCTGTCGCCGCCGGTGGAAGCCCAGGCCAGCGGAACGGGCATCGTCGAGCGACTTCAGGCAGGCGCGTCGAAGCTCGTCCGCATCGAGCGCACCGACGGGGTCGGCAATGATCGCGGCGCCATCGTCGCGCGGGTGACGGCGGCTGCGTTGCGCAACGATTTCGTGGAAGCGCGACGCGAGCTCAAGACGCTGCCCGAGGCCGACCGTGCACCGGCACAGGCCTGGCTCGACAAGGCCGATGCCCGCGACGCTGCGCTCGCCGCCTCCCGCAAATTCGCCGACGATGCGATGGCGGATCTCGTCAAGCCTGCTCAATAAAGGTTCGCGCAACAATCAGCGCGTATAGGGATCGTCATGCTTCGCATCGTCCTCTTCCTCGTCCTGATCGCGCTGGCGGCGGCCGGCGCGGCCTGGGTTGCCGACCAGCCCGGCGATCTCGTCCTGACCGCGGGTGGTTTCCGTATCTCGACCACGCTGCCCAGATTCGTGCTCCTGCTCGGCCTGTTTGCCGCGGCTGTCGTGCTGGTCTGGAGCATCCTGACGACGATCTGGCGCACACCGGGGCGTCTGCGGCGCCGTCGCCAAGACAAGCGCCACGCGCGGGGCCGCCACGCCATCACCCACGGCCTGCTCGCGATCGGTCATGGCGACACCGCGCTCGCCCGCCGGCACGCCGAGGCGGCGCGGCGGCATGCGCCGAACGATCCGCTCGCGCTGCTCCTGCATGCGCAGTCGGCGCAGCTCGAAGGCAATCGCGACGAGGCGCAGCGCGTCTTCCGCGTCATGGCCGAGCGCGAGGACACCCGCCTGCTCGGCCTGCGCGGGCTGTTTATCGAGGCGCAGCGCGCCGACGATGCGGTCGGCGCCGTGATGATCGCGGAGGAAGCGATCAAGCTGTCGCCGTCCTCGACCTGGGCCTCGCATGCGGTGCTCGGCTTCCGCTGCGCGCGCGGCGACTGGAGCGGCGCGCTCGCGATCCTCGATTCGAATTTGTCCGCAGGCCTGATCGACAAGCCGGCCTATCGCCGCCAGCGCGGCGTGTTGCTCACCGCACGTGCGCTGGAATTGGAAACCATGGACCGCGACGTCGCGCGCGAAAGCGTAATGGAGGCGATCAAGCTGGCGCCGACGCTGGTGCCGGCGGCGGTGCTCGCCGCAAAATTCGAGAGCGAGGCGCATCAGGTGCGCCGTGCGATGAAGTTTGTGGAGACCGCCTGGCTCGCCAATCCGCATCCCGATCTTGCGGACGCCTATGCGCACGTGAAACTCGGCGACTCCTCGCGTCAACGCCTGCAGCGGGTCGAGACGCTCGCGGCCAAGACCCCAGCCGACAAGCCCGGCCATGTCGAAGGTCAACTCGCGATCGCGCGTGCCGCCATCGACGCCTCCGAATTCGCGCGTGCGCGCGAAGTGCTTGCGCCTTACGTCAACGATCCGACGCAGCGCGTCGCGCTGCTGATGGCCGAGATCGAGCGTGCCGAGCATGGCGATAGCGGCCGTGCCCGCGCCTGGACCCTGCGCGCGGTGCGTGGCCGGCACGATCCGGCCTGGACTGCCGACGGCTATGTCAGCGACCGCTGGCGCCCGGTCTCCCCGGTCACCGGCCGGCTCGATGCGTTCCAGTGGCAGACGCCGGTCGCGAGCCTACCTTCGGACAAGGGGGCCACGATCGAATCCTCGGCCTTCGAGGAGGCCATGTTGGCGGCTCCGCCACCGAAGCGGGTGACGGCCGCTCCCAGCGAAGGCCCGGCGGAACTGCCCGCGGCAGCACCAGCGCCGCTGCCGGCGGCACAGGACAACTCGCCCCTGATAACCAAGGAAGAGCCGCCCGTTGCGACCGCCGAATCGGTCGAGCCGGCCTCTGAAGTCGCCGAATCATCGCCGCCGGCGGCGACACCGGTGTTCCGGAGCCGCGCCGATCTCGGCAAACCCGCGGCCGCGCCGATTCCTGCGGTCATCCCGATCGTCCGGGCCCCCGACGATCCCGGGATCGACGACGAGGGTCCGAGCGATGAATTTACGGAACAAATCGGCACACCCAAGGCCCAGGCCGGGGGCTGGCGCGGATTCTGGTCCCGCTGGGGCGCGTGAGCCGCATTTCCAACCCGGCATGTCCTTGCCAATTCGGGCCATGCCCGATATCAGGGGCGCGCGTATCGGGGCCGGCTTCGCCTTGGCCCCGGCAGGGTTCGCCGCAATAGCTCAGTTGGTAGAGCACGTCATTCGTAATGACGGGGTCGGGGGTTCGAATCCCTCTTGCGGCACCAGCGCCCCGTTGTCATCCGATCGAACAAGAGAGCCAAGGTCCCGGACATTGCATCCGGCGCGTTGCGCGCGATGCTGGCGTCTCTACGATGCGCGCCGGCGGGTGCGAGCGATGGGGCAGGCAGCGGCATGGCGAACGGAGCGGGGTCCGCGGATCGGAGCGACTGGATCCGGCTGTCCGGCCTCGTTCTCCTTGCGGGGCTGATCACCGCCGTCGTTGCCTCCAGGTCGCTCGATGCCTCGCGCCTGCACGGCCGGCTGTCGGTGCCGCCGCTCTATGACGACGTCGCCTATTTCGGCGACGCGGTCAGGTGGGTGAACGCCTTCGAAAGCCGCGGCGTCGCCGGCAGCGTCTGGGACTTGCTGCATCACCATGCGCCGTTTTCGACGCTGGTGGCGGCAACTGGCTTTCGGTTGTTTCCCGAAAGCTATGTCGGTCCCTATCTCGTTCATGCCGTGCTCGTGTTCGGCTTCCTGCTCGGGATCGTCTGGCTGGTTCGGCGACGGCCGGTCCTCGAGATCGCAGCGTGTCTGGTCGCAGCAGCGTGCGTGCCGGTGCTGTGGCACACGGTCACCGAGGCGCGTCCCGATCTGCCCTCGGGACTGGCCGTCGGCTTTGCCGCCGGTGCCGTCGTCTATCGCGGCGTGCTCCGGCGCAGCACAAGC
The DNA here is from genome assembly GCF_018129985.1 of Bradyrhizobium sp. SZCCT0148. Lineage (GTDB taxonomy): Bacteria > Pseudomonadota > Alphaproteobacteria > Rhizobiales > Xanthobacteraceae > Bradyrhizobium > Bradyrhizobium japonicum_H. The sequence continues at coordinate 160,764 of NZ_JAFCKT010000002.1, read as the reverse complement.
TCGCTGGCCGGCCTCGGCGTTGCCTGCGCACTCGCCGCCTGCATCAAGCCGACGTCGTTTCCGGCTGCGCTCGCTCTGCTCGGCAGTACGTTCGCGATCCGGCTGGTCATCGATTGTATCCAGGCCGGCGGATTGCGCCCGTCGATCAGGACTGCACTCGGCGCGCTATTGTGGTTCGTGCTGCCGTTGGTCGCGACCACGGCCGTGCTGATCGGGCCCGCCTTGGTCGAGACCGTCACTTACATTCTCATGGTGTTCATCGGCCAGCGCGACCTCTGGACGACGGGCGAAGGTTTCTGGCCCGGACTGCTGCGCTTCTCGATCGGCGGGGACGGTCGGTTCGGCCTGCACCATTGGTTCGTCATCGGGGTGGCCTTGATGCTGCTGCGTTTCGTGTTCGCTACGATCGAGGGACGGGCTGCGGTGCTGGATGCCGTGGTTCTGCTCGCGACCATGCTGATCGCCTACGCCATTCCGTCCGTTGCCGAGATCAAAACCTACTTTTTCGGCGCAATGTTCTACGGCGTGTTCATCGTCGCGATCGTCCTCAATGGTTGCGCCTGCATGGCGTCCATTGAATCGCTGCTTGCGCGCACGGCGCTTGCGAAAGACACCCGCCGCCGCCTGTTGACGGCGGGCCGGGTGCTTGCGCTCGCGATCGCCTTCGCGCTGTTCGTCAAGGACGTCGTGATCGGTCAGCTCAGCATAGCGACGTCGCTGAGCGCGCAGCAGCAGGACAGCATCCGCGCATCGACCCAGCGTCTCTGGTCGCTCCTTCGCGACGTCAAGCCGCCGCCGTCGGGACCGCTCTATGTCGGCTTTTCGAGCCCCTATCCCGTCACGCCCGCGACCATTCAATTATATGCGGCAAGGGCGCATATAAATCTCGTCGTCCGTGGCGAGATGTGGCATCGAACGGCAGCGGCGACTGCAGACGGGCTTCTGCAGTCCGAGATCTTCGTCGTCTCGAGTTCGATCCAGCACACGCTGATTGGCCCTCGCGTCGGCGACGAACTCATCGCCCGCATGGACGCGGACAAGGGCGTCTGCCTGCTCGACAGCATGAGCTTTCCGGACGTGACGCTGCGGGTCTATCGGCGCGGGTGCTGACCGCAGCCGCCGGGTTCGAAATTGTGCCGCGCCAAATGTGAGGCCGATCACTTAACCCCAAGCGTTTCGCCCGTAATGTCGCAGTCACGCCAACACGGGGAGATTTCACATGCGTAAGATCATTCTGGTTGCCGCAATGGTCCTGGCTTCTGCGTCGGCCCAGGCAGGCGACTCGCGCAGCCTTTCGCTGTCCGCGACGGGCGCCCAGGCCCCTGCTCCACTGACTACGGCGACATCGGCGACCAGCACCACGGCGCAGGGAAACGAAGTCGCGCCAGCCGCGGAGGCGCCGAAATATCTGGATCGCCCGCCGGCAGTGTCGCTCTCTGAGCCGGCTGCTCCCGTCACTCCGGCGGCTCCGGCGGTATCCACGCCGGCGCCCACCCCTGCGCCGGTCGCGACGACCAAGCCCGCCACCAAGAAAACGGCAAGGGCTGACAAGCCGAAGTCCAAGCGCTGGACTGAGCGCCGCATCATCAGCGAGCTGCACCGCCACGGCATCTATTGGTAGGCGCTCGCCAAAAGCAAATGGCCGGGACAAGCCCGGCCATGACGCAAGAGTTGGAGATCGAGAAGCGTTTACTGCGACACCGTCTGCACCACGCTAGCGATCGGACGCGTGTTGGTGCTCGCGGTGGGCACCTTCATGTCCTTCATGATCGCCTCGTCGTATTCGGGCAGCGACTGCAGCGTCGTCTTGGCCTTCATCTGCACGACCTTGTAGCCGCCGGCCTTGAGACGGGCGAGCAGCGCCGGCAGGGCAAGGCCCGTGTTCTTCTGGAAATCGTGCATCAGGATGATGCCCTTGCCGAGCTTGTCGAGCCGCGTCATCACCGTCTCGATGATCTTCTCCGGCGTCGCGCCCTTGCGGAAGTCGAAGGAATCGACGTCGGTCGAGAACATCGCGACGTTGCGGGTGCCGAAATAGCCCACGATCGCCGGATTATGCTGGAGCTGCGGGAAGCGGAAGAATGGCGCCGGATTGGCACCGAGCGCGAATTTCACCGCGCTGATGCCCTTTTCGACCTCGTCCTTGGCCATCTGCTCGGTCATCTTCTTGCCGTTCAGATTGACATGCGACCAGGTGTGCGTGCCGACCGTATGGCCCTGGGCCAGCACCTGGCGCAGGATTTCCGGATGATAGGTCGCGTGCTTGCCGACCGAGAAGAACAAGCCCTTGGTGCATTCGTCCGCGAGCGCCTTCAGCACGTTCGGCGTGTTCACGGGCCACGGGCCGTCGTCGAAGGTCAGCACGACCTCCTTGTCGGTGAGGAAGTCGAATTGCTTGAAATGATCGAAGCCGAAGCCGGGGCCGCCGGTGGTGTCGATCTCGACCACACGGGAGACGCCCAGCGCGTTCGGATTGGCGCAGGTCGATCTCTGCTGGACCGCCATGGCCGGGGCCGGCGTCGGCGCGGGTGCCTGAGCAAGCGCCGTCGGCCTGGCCGCGATCGTCGCGGTGGTCTCGACGTCATCTCTGGCCGCAAGCTTCGCCGGTGCCGGCAATGGATCGGCGGCACGGGCGGCAACTGTCTTGGGAGCGGCCTGGTCGGCGCGCGAGTTCGCTGTCCAGTGGTTAGGCCGCTATAAGCGGTGCAAAGAGTTGGTTTGCCGGGAGGAACAAATGAAGCTGTCGCGACGGACGATCCTGCAGGGCGCTAGCAGCTTGCCTTTCGCAATTGCGAGCTTGCGGGCGGGCGCATGGGCCCAATCTGCGCCGGCGGCTGCGTTGCCTCCGGACCCGGCTCCGCCGATCCTGTTCGTCCACGGCAATGGCGACTACGACGCGCTCTGGATGACGACGCTGTGGCGGATGGAATCCAACGGTATCGCGCGCGATCGCATGATGGCGATCAATTTCACCGATCCGCTGGCGCGAACCGACGACAAGGTCGAGCAGGCGAACCGCTCTTCGACCGAGGACCAGCGCCGCGAGCTCTCTGCCGCCATCGCCGAGTTGAAGCGCCGCACGGGTGCGCCGCGCGTGGCGCTGGTCGGCAGCTCGCGCGGCGGCTACGCAATCCGCAACGTCATCAAGAACGGTGGTGCCGGCGATGTCAGCCACGCCGTCTTGTGCGGCACGCCCAATCACGGCGTGTTCGCCACCGACGACCAGCCCAACAACGAGTTTAACGGCCGCGGCGTATTCCTGCTCGGCCTGAACGAGGGCGAGAGCGAGGTGACGCCGGGCGTCGCCTTCCTCACCTTGCGCAGTGACGGCATGGACAAATACGCCCAGGCCGACGGCCGCTTCATCGGCAAGCCGGGCACGCCGACCGGCGTCACCGTCGAAGGACCGGAGCTGAAGGGCGCCACCAATCTGGTGCTCGGCGCGCTCGACCATCGCGAGGTGGCGTTCCACCCGCGCGCCTTCCGCGAGATCTACAGATTCATCGCAGGTCACGAGCCCGTGCGCATTGCGATCGTGCCGGAGCCAAGCGTACGGCTGAGCGGCCTCGTCACGGGGACGCCGGGCGGCGTGCCGACCAATCGTCCGGTGGCGGGTGCAACCGTCGATATTTTTCGCGTCAATCCTGAAACCGCAGAGCGCAACGGCGGTGCGCTGCACAGCGCGAAGACCGGTGCCGACGGCCGCTGGGGGCCGGCGCAGGTCGATCCCGCCTGGTCGCTTGAATTCGTCCTGACATCGCCGGACGCTCCGACGACGCACATCTACCGCTCGCCGTTCCCGCGCGCCTCCGACGTCGTGCATTTGCGGGCTGCGCGCCCGCTCGGGCCGGCCGACAAGGACGCAGGAGCTATCGTGATCATGTCGCGGCCGAGGGGCTATTTCGGCCTGCCGCGGGACGTGGTGCTGCTCGACGGGAAGGAGCCGGCCGACGTCAAGCCGGGCGTGCCCACGGATTCGGCAGCAACTCTGCGGCTTCCCGCCAGCGAGGTCGGGCGCAACATCGTGGCTCAATTCGGCGAAGAACGAATTGTGGCGCGAGCCTGGCCTGCCTCGGAGAACAGGATTGCGATTGCCGAGCTGACTTACTAGCTATTTGCCTGCGTCATATCGGGAGAGAGCCATGAATATCGCCAGCGTGCGCAGGCCCATCATCCCTCCGGCTCCCCCGCGCGCGCCCGACGACATGTCGTTCTTCGGCCGGCTTGCCGTGCTCCGGCACAACATGATCGCGACCTGGGGGCAGCCCGCCTATGAGGAAGACGTCATCAAGGGGCGCTTCTTCCTCCACAACAGCTTCATCCTGAACCAGCCGGATGCGATCCGGCACGTCCTGCTTACGAATTACGAGAATTATACGCGCACGCCGGCGGGAATCCGGATGCTGCGTCCCGTGCTGGGCGACGGCCTCCTGATCGCGGAAGGTCATTCCTGGACGTTCCAGCGCCGCACCCTCGCGCCGGCCTTCACGCCGCGCGCGACCGCCAACCTCGTACCGCACATGACGGCGGTGCTCGACGAAACCATTGCGAAGCTCGAGACGCAGACCGGCGCGCCGGTTGATCTGCGCGAAATCATGCAGCGCATGACGCTGGAGATCGCCGGACGCACGATGTTCTCGTTCGGCATGGACCGGCACGGCGCGACCTTGCGCAATTTTATCATGGAGTATGCGTCCCGGCTCGGACGACCCTACTTCTTGGACATGCTGCTGCCGGTGTCGTGGCCGAGCCCGATGGATTTTGCTCGCGCCCGTTTCCGCAAGCGCTGGACCGAATTCGTCGCGATGTTGATCGCCGAGCGGCGCGCTGCCGGCAAGAAGGACGGCGCGCCGCCGCGTGACCTGTTCGATCTCATGGACGCGGCGCGCGATCCGGAAACCGGCAAGGGTTTCTCCGACGAGCAACTGGTCGACGAGGTCGCGACCATGATCCTTGCCGGACACGAGACCACGGCGACTGCGCTGTTCTGGGCGCTCTATCTGCTCGCGCTCGATCCTGATACGCAGGAGGAGGTGGCGTCCGAGACGAGCGGCGAGCATCTCGACAGCATGGCCGACATCGACCGGCAGAAACTCACCCGTGCCGTGGTCGACGAGACCATGCGGCTCTATCCGCCGGCGTTCCTGGTCGCGCGCGCCGCGCGCGAAAAGGACAATGCGGCCGGAATCGAGATCGGCAAGGGCGACATCATCATGATCGCGCCCTGGCTGCTGCACCGGCACGAGAAGCTGTGGGACCAGCCGAACGCGTTCATTCCTAAGCGCTTCATGGCGACGGCGGCGCCGGACCGCTTCGCCTATCTGCCGTTCGGCGCAGGTCCGCGCGTCTGCATCGGCGCGCCGTTCGCGCAGGCCGAATCCGTGCTGGCGCTGGCCCGGCTGATCGGCGCGTTCCGTGTCGAGTTCGCCGACCCGGCGAATCCCGTGATCCCGCTCGGCGTGGTCACGACCCAGCCGGACCACTCACCCATGTTCCGCATCACACGTCGGTGACAGGCCCCTCGTCTGGCCGATGGCGTGATCACCCTAGATAGAGTCCCGTCATGAGCGACATCCAGGCCCAGTTTTCCGTTCTCAACCAGACCGCCGACGCGAAGGTGGTCGATGCGATTGCGCGGCTGATCGAGGACGGCGAGGATCACGAGCTCAACCGCGTCAATGTCCTCGACTTCGCCACGCAGCATGCCGTCGACGAAGAGCACGCGATTTCGGCCTTCCTGCACGCGGCGCGGCTCGGGCTGTTCGATCTCGGCTGGAACGTGCTGTGTCCGGGCTGCGGCGGCGTGCTCGGCGCGCATACGACGTTGAAGGCGCTCAAGCCCGACGACTATCACTGCGCGCTCTGCGCTTGCGGCTACAAGGCCTCCGTCGACGATCAGGTCGAGGTGTCCTTCACCGTGAATCCGCGGGTCCGGCGCATCGCGGCGCACGACCCCGATACGCTGCCGGTGTGGGAGTATTTCAAGCAGGTGTTCTGGAGCTCCGGCGTCGACTTCAACAAGGACTCGTTCGCGACGCTGGCGAACGAGGTGACGCTGGATACGATGGAGTTGCCGGCCGGCGAGAAGGCGACGATGTCGCTGCAGCTGCCGGGTGACTTCATCATCATCTTCGAGCCGGTCACGCACGCCGCCCATTTCATCGACGTCCAGGGCGAGCCGACCAGGGACCGTCAGCAGCTCGCCATCATGTACAACAAGGTGCAGGCCCCGACGGGGACCACGACCATGCGGCCCGGCCCGCTGCGGCTGTCGCTGGAGAACCAGGCCGGCGTGCGCGTGCTGCCGTCGGTGTTCATCGCCGCCGAGGCGCTCCACCATCTGATCGGCAAGCGCAAGCCGTTCCTCACCGCCAAGCGGATGCTGTCGAACCAGACCTTTCGCGATGTCTTCAAGGCGGACAATCTCAGTCTCGATCAGCGGCTCCAGATCACGTCGCTGACCTTTCTGTTCACGGATCTGAAGGGCTCGACGGCGCTCTACGAGCGCGTCGGCGATCTCGCTGCCTTCGATCTCGTGCGGGCGCATTTCCATGCGCTCCTCGAGATCATCTCTTCCGAGAAGGGCGCCGTGGTGAAGACGATCGGCGATGCCGTGATGGCCACCTTCGTCCGGCCCGAGCACGCCATCGTCGCGGGCCTGCGGATGCGCGCGGCGATGGACGATCTCAACAAGCGGCGCGGCACCGACGATCTCGTCGTCAAGATCGGCATCCATGAAGGTCCCTGTCTCGCGGTGATGCTCAATGAGCGGCAGGATTATTTCGGCCAGACCGTCAACATCGCCGCCCGCGTGCAGAGCCTGTCGACCGCGCAGGAAATCCACATTACCGGCCCGGTGGCGGATGCGCCGGCGGTCGCCGCACTCCTTCGGCAACGCGAGATCAAGCCGATCCAGAAGCAGGCCGCATTGCGCGGCATCGCCGACAAGATGGTGGTGTACGAGATTCCGTGAGGATTTCCGTTGTCGCCCCTGCGAAAGCAGGGGCCCATACCGCGTGATTTCGAGGATGGGCAGGATGGTCATCGCCAATCGAAAGCCCGTGGTTATGGGTCTCCGCATTCGCGGGGACGACAGCTGGGCTCAGCTTGCTCATCGCGCCCAATGCGTGCCTCTCAGATTGCCGAAACGTAATGCTGCGCGCGGAACTGACGCACGTTGCGCCGGTTGAGTTTCCTGCTCATATAATGCTGGTAACGGCCGCGCCTCGCGGCTGCATCGATCTCGGTAGGACCTTATGCTCGACGGCCTGCGTCAATTCATCGCCGACATTGTCGCCCCCCATGACCAGGGCCGCACGTTCGGTGACAGCGATTATCGGTTGGCTGCCACTGCGCTGCTGGTCCATGTGGTCTCGCTGGACGGCCAGCCGAGCGCGAGTGAGCAGCGCAAGCTGCATAGCCTGATCGAGAGCCATTTTGGGCTCGATCGCGGCACTGCGGATCGCCTGATTGCGGACGCTACCCAGGTCGAGGGCGAGGCGGTAGACCTCTATCATTTCACCAGTGTCATCATGCGCTCGCTCGACGAAGACGGCCGCAAGCGCATCGTTCGGATGATGTGGGAGCTGGTCTATGCCGACGGCCAGGTCTCCGAATTCGAAGACAACGTCGTCTGGCGCGCCTCCGACCTGCTCGGCATTTCCCAGCGCGACCGGATCGACCTGAAGCATGCGGTGGCGGAGCGCACCAGTGGTCAGGTGAAGGACCGCGCCGTCGGCGGCTGAATCCGTGCAAACCGGCGGATGGCCGGTTGTGCTGGCCACATGACAAAACTTTAATGTAGCTTCCGGCCGGCCGTCTCCGGATTCTTCCGTAAATGCTCCGCTTTCTCGCGCCCCCTGTCGCCCGCTCAAGCGGCCATGCGGCCGCTGCCGCTTGCCTGCCGCGCGCGGCTTATGCTCTCGTTCCGCCATTGCCGGGCCAAGAACATCAATTCAAGAGACTTCGATCGTGACTGAGCGGGTAACGTTGATCACCGGCGCTTCGGCGGGCATAGGTGCGGAGCTGGCGCGTGTGTTCGCCGCCAATGGGCATCGCCTCGCATTGACGGCGCGGCGCGTGGATCGACTGGAAGCGCTCGCCAATGAGCTCGCCGCCAAGGGCGGTAAGAAGCCGATCGTGATTGCCTGCGATCTCGAGAATCCCGACGCCGGCGAGACGATCGCGGCGGCGCTGGTAACCGAAGGCGTCGAGCTCGATCACCTCGTCAACAATGCCGGCTTCGGCGTGTTCGGCGATGCCGTCGAGTGCGATCGCGACGAGCAGATCGGGATCGTCGATGTCAACGTGCGGGCCCTGACGGATTTGTCGCTGCGCTTCGCCGATCAGCTCATCAGGAACAAGGGCGGTCTTCTCAATGTCGGCTCGGTCGCGGGCTTCCTGCCCGGTCCCGGCATGGCCGTCTATTATGCCTCCAAGGCCTACGTGATTTCCTTTACCGAAGCGCTGCGGGCCGAGCTCGCCCCGCGCGGCGTTCGCGTCACCGTGCTTTGCCCGGGTCCCGTGCCCACCGAATTCCAGGCGCGTGCCGGCGTCGGCTCCGGACATGATACGGCTCTTCTCAATGTTTCGGCCGCCGAGGTCGCACGGGAGGCCTATCGTGGCCTGATGGTGAACAAACGGGCAGTGCTGCCTGGCCTCGGCATCAAGATTGTGCCCTTGGCCCTGCGCTTCTTCCCACGGGGCTTTATCCTGGCCGCCACCAGTCGGTTCCAGAGGCAGAGGCGATAGGTCTCGAGGCGCCCCTATTGGCCCGGAGCTTGCTTCGGTTTCGGTGTGTGCGCGAACTCACACGAAATTAACGATCGCTTAGTTATGCTGGTGGTCTGAACCGATAGCACTCGCAGAGGCCATGTCGTTCCGGACGGACAGGTTTGTTGGCGCAGAATTGGTGCCCTTCCCCAGGAGGACGCCGCGCGCCGTCGCCGCTGACACCCAGTTGCCGGTCCTGATTGTCCTGCACCAGGAATCCTCGACACCCGGCCGCGTCGGCAATGCGTTGCGCGCGCTCGGCCATCGCCTCGACATCCGCCGTCCGCGCTTCGGCGATCCCCTGCCCGAGACGCTTGATCAGCATGCCGGCGCCGTGATCTTCGGTGGGCCGATGAGCGCCAACGATCCCGACGCGTACATCCGCCGTGAAATCGACTGGATCGAAATTCCGCTTCGCGAGCAGCGGCCGTTTCTCGGCATCTGCCTTGGCGCCCAGATGCTGGCTAAGCAGCTCGGCGCCCGCGTCGCGCCACATGCGGAGGCGCTGACCCAGATCGGCTACTACCCGATCCGGCCCACGGCCGCGGGCCACGCGCTCTGCCCGGCCTGGCCGGCCCAGGTCTATCACTGGCATCGCGAGGGATTCGAGCTGCCTGTCGGCGCCGAGCTACTGGCAGAGGGCGACGATTTTCCGGTGCAGGCGTTCCGCGCCGGCAATGCCTTCGGCGTGCAATTCCATCCTGACGTGACGTACGCGATGATGCATCGCTGGACCACGCGCGGCTATGACGGCTTCAGCGCGCCCGGCGCAAGGCAGCGGCATCATCACTTCGCCGATCGTGCCGTGTACGATGCCGCCGAACGCGCCTGGCTCGACCATTTCATCGACGGCTGGCTGGCGCGCCGGCCGGTGCTGGCGCAAGCCGCCGAGTGATCGCGCCTTCGCGCAGGTTCTTGGCGCAAGTCTCTGCCTTCTCTCTGGATATGCTAGGCTGTTAGCCAACGAGCGCGCGAACGCGCCGGCATGCAAAGGGAGAGCGGTCATGGCCTACGAGCACATTCTTTATGAGGTGAGCGACAAGATCGCGACCATCACGCTCAATCGTCCCGACCGGATGAATGCGTGGACGCCGACCATGGAACGCGACGTGCGCCACGCAATGGAAGCGTCGAGCAACGATGACGATGTCCGCGTCATCATCCTCACCGGCGCCGGCCGCGCCTTCTGTGCCGGCGCCGACATGGATGCCCTGAAGGGGCTCGACCCCGATGACGTCAGGCGCGCAACGAATCTACCGCCGTTCGACATGAACCGGCGTCCGGACTGGCAGACGCGCTACGGTTTCTATCCGTCGATCAAGAAGCCTGTCATAGGCATGCTCAATGGCGCCACGGCCGGCATCGGCCTCGTGCACGCACTTTATTGCGACCTGCGCTTTGCCGCCGACAACACCGTGTTCACGACCGCCTTCGCGCGGCGCGGCCTGATTGCCGAGCACGGCATCAGCTGGATGCTGCCGCGCATCGTCGGCCACGCCAACGCGATGGATCTGTTGCTCTCGGCAAGGCGCGTATCGAGTGACGAGGCGTTGCGGATCGGCTTGGTAAACCGGCTCTGCCCGCCGGAGAAGCTGCGCGAGGAAACCTATGCCTATGCGCGCGACCTCGCCGATTTCGTCTCGCCGAGCGCAATGGCCGTGATCAAGCGCCAGCTCTACGAGGTGCCGTTCCAGACCCTGGCGGAGGCCACGATCGAAGCCAACCGGGAGATGATGGTGGCGCTGGCTGGCAGCGATTTCCGGGAGGGAGTCGCGAGCTTCATGGAGAAGCGGCCGCCGCGATTTACGGGGAGGTAGGGGGGAGAGATCTGAGAAGGTAGCCCGGCTTCGCCCTTCGGGCTACGCCGCGGCAGCCTTCGCTACGAAGCGGCTTGCCGAGCCGAAGCAGTCGTAGCCTGCGAAGGCTGGTGGAGCCAGGCGGGATCGAACCGCCGACCTCGTCATTGCGAACGACGCGCTCTCCCAGCTGAGCTATGGCCCCTTTTGCTGGCCGCTCTGGTAAACGCGGCCGACAACCGGGCGCCATTTAAGTCCCCGCCAAGGTCAAGTCAAGGACGGGTGTAAGGCGGTTTTAGCCATCCTGGCACTGACTTCCCTTGTTTGGGCGGGGGGGAACCGATATCTAGCGAAAGGCGCCAATTCAGCCGTTGCCAGAGTTCGATCGCCAGAGTCTTCAAAAGCCAGAGTCTTTCAAATCATGCGTGCCGTTCTCGACATCGTCATCATCGTGCTCGACCTCTACGTCTGGCTGCTGATCGCTTCCGCGATCCTGTCCTGGCTGATCGCCTTCAACGTCGTGAACACGCGCAACCAGTTCGTGTCGGCGGTGGCGGAGTTCCTGTACCGGATCACCGAGCCGGTGCTGGCGCCGATTCGTAATTTCCTGCCCAGTCTCGGCGGTCTCGACATCTCGCCGATCATCCTGATCCTGCTCATCATGTTCATCGAGCGGGTGATCCTGTACTACATCTACCCGAACGTGGTCTGAGCGGGCTGGAGCCCTTGGTTGCCAACGTAGCTTGTAAGGAACCGTGGCGTTATTCGGCCGCAGGCATCAGCATCGCGCTGCGGGTGACGCCGCGTGGCGGCCGCGATGGCATCGACGGGATCGAGCAGCTGGCCGACGGCCGCAGCGTACTGAAGGTGCGGGTGCGCGCCATTGCTGATGGCGGCGAGGCCAACAAGGCCGTTTTGATCCTGCTGGCGAAATCACTGGGCGTCCCCAAGGCTGGCGTAAAGCTCCTGTCCGGAGCCACCTCGCGGCTGAAGCAGATCGCAGTCGATGGCGATCCGGCCCGGCTCGGCGAAGCCCTGCGCCAGCTGGTCACGGCCCAATCGAAGGACTGAGGGAACTGACATGACCGCCAAGATCATCGATGGAAAAGTCATCGCCGCGGAGCTTCGGGCCCGCGTCGCCGAGGAGGTCGCTCGCGTCAAGCGCGAGCACAATCTGGTGCCGGGGCTGGCGGTCGTGCTGGTCGGTAGCGACCCCGCCAGCGAGGTTTATGTCCGCTCCAAGCACACCCAGACCCAGGCCGCCGGCATGGCCTCGTTCGAGCACAAGCTGGCGGCCGATGTGTCGCAGGCAGATCTCCTCGCGCTGGTCGCAAAGCTCAACCGCGATCCGGCCGTGCATGGGATTCTGGTGCAGCTGCCGCTGCCGAAAGGGCTGAACACCGAAGCCGTCGTCAACGCCATCGACCCCGCCAAGGACGTCGACGGGCTGCATCCGAACAATGCCGGTCGGCTCGCCGGCGGCTTCGAGGCGCTGGCGCCCTGCACGCCGCTGGGCTGCATCATCCTGACCAAGAGCGTGCACGCTTCGCTGGAAGGCATGAACGCCATCGTCATCGGCCGCTCCAATCTGGTCGGCCGCCCCTTGGTGCAATTGCTGCTGAACGAGAACGCCACGGTGACGATCGCGCATTCGCGCTCGCGCGACCTGCCCGGGCTCGTGAAGCGGGCCGATCTCGTCTACGCCGCGGTCGGCAGGCCCGAGATGGTGCGCGGTGATTGGCTGAAGCCGGGCGCAACCGTGATCGACGTCGGCATCAACCGGATACCCAAGGAAGACGGCAAGACGCGCCTCGTCGGCGACGTCGCCTATCAGGAAGCGCTTGAGGTTGCCGGCGCGATCACGCCGGTGCCGGGCGGTGTCGGCCAGATGACCGTGGCGTGCCTCCTGGTCAATACGCTGCGAGCGGCCTGCGCGATCGCCGGGTTGCCGAAGCCGGCGGTGTAGTTCGAGCCTCGGCCCGGGGCGCAGCGCATCGTTTTACGTTGCGCTGCGGAGCCGGCCCAGCAGAGCCCACCCACGGGTCTCGGCTCAGCGATGCGTCACTTCGTTCGCATCGCGTCCGGGACGGTGCACTCAGCCCTTCTTCTTTTTCTTTTCTTCGCGATCCATGCCTTCGAGGATCAGCTTGTGCGCGTCCTCCGGGCCGCCCCAACGCAGGATCTTCACCCATTTGCCCTTCTCGAGATCCTTGTAGTGCTCGAAGAAGTGCTGGATTTGCTGCAGCGTGATGTCGGGCAGGTCGGAGTACGTTTTCACCTTGTCGTAGCGCTGCGTCAGCTTCGATGACGGCACCGCCAGGATCTTCTCGTCGCCGCCGGCTTCGTCTTCCATGAACAGCACGCCGACCGGGCGCACGCTCATGACGGCGCCGGGAATGATGGCGCGGGTGTTGATGATCAGGACGTCGCAGGGGTCGCCGTCATCCGACAAAGTATGCGGGATGAAACCGTAGTTACCGGGGTAACGCATCGGCGTGTAGAGGAAGCGGTCGACCACCAGCGTGCCGGCTTCCTTGTCCATCTCGTACTTGATCGGTTCGCCGCCCACGGGGACTTCGATGAGGACGTTGACTTCGTGTGGTACATTTTTCCCAATCGAGATCGCATCGATACGCATTGAAGGCTCCGTTGTTGCCGAGGGTAAATCGCGCCCGGCAGCGATTTTGGCGCTGTCATACGCGCGGTTGGCCCGCTGATCCATCGCGTTTTTGTGAAATAATGAATCCGGAGATCACCGGCTCAAAGGCAGCGGTATCGACGGACGGGGAAACGCTGCCGAATAGCTTTCAGCAGCTCAATTGGTCCAGGCGAAGGCAACCTTGTCGAGCGACTTCGGCCCGAACCGCTCCGAGGAGCGCGCCACCATACGGCCCCCCAAGGCCCGGTAGAACTCTGTCGCCGGGTCGTTGTCCGAGAGCGCCCACACCACCATGCTCTTCAGCCCGCTCTGCATCAGGTCGCGGCGGGCAGAGGCGAACAGGCGACGGCCGAACCCAAGGCCCTGGAATTCGGGGCGCAAGTAAAGCTCATAGATCTCGCCGTCGAAATGCAGGCTGCGGGCGCGGTTGCGGCCGTAATTGGCGTAGCCTGCGATTTTGTCGCCGAACACCAGAACGCTGACGCGGCTTCCCTTGCGGATCGCACTGTCCCACCATTGCGGGCCGCGGCGGTTGATGAGCTTTTCCAGCTCGGCGCCGGGGATGATTCCCTGATAGGCCGAGCGCCAGGCTTCGTCATGCGTTGACGCCACCGCAGTTGCATCTGCAGCTTTGGCCGGCCGGACCTCGATCAGGGTTGTGCTCATGGACGCAATCAAACCAAGTCGCCGCGCCGGCGGCAAGACCTATCGTTAATTATCGGTTAACGTGTGGACTTTGTGCATCAGTATCTTAACCATGTTGTGCCGAAAAAAGACAGGACGCCGACGTGAAAGCCACCGGCGTGCGACTCGTCGGTGCAAAACTCTGTCTACGACAACCAATGAACGGCAATGGCAACGCAGAAAGTCTGCCGATACTGATTCGTTCCGACTAGTCTGATTGTCGCTGTTCCCGCCTCCGGCCATTCATGCGGCTCCTCAACATCATCCTCGGGCTCCTGTCTCTGCTGGCCTTGTCGGTCGCACCGCTGTGCGCTCAGGTCACGTTTGGACCATCCGGCGAGGAGGGCGAGCCATTTCGCCGACAAGCGTGGCTTGTGCCGTCGCCGGATACCGACATTGCCGCGCGCGCCCTGCTGTTTCGCCCCATTGGTACAGGTCCGTTCCGGCTTGCGGTCATCGCGCACGCCTCGACGCAGAATCCCTTGCGCCGGGCGCAAATGCCGCAGCCGGAATATCGTCCGCTTGCCGCCTTTCTCGTCGCGCGCGGTTTTGCCGTGCTGGTGCCGGAGCGCCTCGGCCATGGCGCGACCGGCGGCCGCTATGTTGAGGACCAGGGCGGATGTGATGAGGCGGACTATGCGCGTTCGGGCCGCGCAACGGCCGGGGAAATCCGGCTCGCGATGGAGTTCTTGCGGAAGCAGGATTTCATTCGCAAGGATGCCGCGATCGTGCTCGGCCATTCCGCCGGCGGCTGGGGTGCGCTGGCGCTTGCGAGTGGCGATCCGAAGGATATCTCCACGATCACCGTGCTTGCGCCCGGGCGGGGCGGCCACGCCAATGATGAGCCGAACCGGATCTGCGCGAAACACACGCTTGTTGCGGCCGCAGCGGACTTCGGCAGGGACGCGCGGATTCCCGTCACCTGGCTTGTTGCGGACAATGACAGCTATTTCGCGCCGGCGTTCTCGAGAGCGCTGGCCGACGCGTTTCGCGGCAGCGGCGGCAAGGTCGACTTCCACACCTTGCCGGCCGTCGGCAGCGAAGGGCATTGGCTGATCGAGAGTGAGGCCGGCGTCAAAGCCGCGAGCCGGGACCTCGCGCGTGCGCTGAACCAGGGCATGCCAACAGTGACCAAGAAGCAATGACGCTGTATGTCCTGGTCAAGTATTTCCATGTGCTCGGTGCCATCGTTATCCTCGGCACCGGAACCGGCATCGCCTTCTTCATGCTGATGGCGCATCGCACCGACGATGCGGAGTTCATTGCCCGCACCGCTTCGGTCGTCGTCATTGCAGACGCAATCTTCACGCTGTCGGCGGTGCTCCTCCAGCCGATCACGGGCGGATTGCTGATGATGCTCTCGGCGACGCCGATCACTGAGCGCTGGCTGCTCGCCTCGCTCCTGTTGTATGCCGTCGCCGGCCTGTTCTGGGTCCCTGTCGTGTTCATGCAGATCGAGATGCGCGATCTCGCGCGAAAGGCTGCGGAGGAACACACGGCGTTGCCGCAACGATACTTCGTCTTGTTTCGCCGCTGGTTCGCGTTCGGCTTCCCCGGGTTCGGCGCGACGATGCTGATCCTCTGGCTGATGGTTGCAAAGCCGTTTTGAGAGCCGTGATGAACCAGCGAACCATCTTGGTGCTCGGCGCCTCCGGCCTGATAGGCCGCTTCGTGACTGACGATCTTCGCGCACGCGGCTTTCGCGTGCTTGGCGTGGCGCGCAGCCTGTCGCCGGCGCAGAAGACGGGAGCGCTCGACATCGAGCAGCCGATCCTCTCACTCGACGTGACGGTGTTGACGCGCCTGTTGCGCGAACATGCGGTGGATGTCGTCGTAAATTGTATCGGCGTGCTTCAGGACGGTCCCGGCAGCGACACGAGTGCCGTGCATCGCGACTTCGTCGCGCGCCTGCTTGCGGCGATTACCGACAGCGGCCGGGCGATCCGGCTCGTGCATCTCTCGATCCCCGGGGCGGCCGAAGCCGATCGCACCGCCTTCGCAACGACCAAGCGCGAGGCCGAGCGCCTGATCGCGGCCTCAGGCATTGCGCACGCTATCCTGCGGCCCGGCTTCGTGGTCGCACCATCCGCCTATGGCGGCAGCGCCATGCTCCGCGGGCTCGCTGCCTCCCCGTTCAACCTGCCCGACAAGGAGATGGCGACATCGTTCCAGCCTGTTGCCATCGAGGATATTTCGGCCACCATCGCCTGGCTTGCCGCGCGCGACATCGAAGATGCCTCTGTAAGGGCCGTGAAATGGGATCTGATGCAGGCCGAGCCCGCCACCATGGCAGGCGTCATCAGGCAGTTCCGCCTTGCATTCGGCACGGCGGGATGGCCGCATGTCGCGATGCCGTCTTTCATGCTCGATTTCGGCGCCAGGATCGGCGATTTCGCCAATCATCTCGGCTGGATCCCGCCGATGCGCTCCACTGCCATCGCCGAGCTGCGCCGAGGCGTGCGAGGTGATCCCTCGGCATGGATCGCCGCCACAGGCATCTCGCCGAAGACGCTGGCCGAGACGATTGGTCGTCATCCCGCGACCGTCCAGGACAAATGGTTCGCGAGGCTGTTCCCGGTCAAGGCACTGATCTTCGCCAGCCTCGTCATGTTCTGGCTCCTTTCCGGTTTCATCGCGCTGTTCGTGTCCTACCGCGCCGCTGCCGGCATCTTGACGGCGCACGATTTCCCGCCCGCGCTGGTCGATCCCATCACCATCGGCACCAGCCTGATGGACATGAGCATCGGCGTGCTGATCGCGTTCCGCCGCACCGCGGCGACCGGGCTCGTCGCTGGAATCGTCGCCTCGCTCGGCTATATGTTCGGCGCTGCGGTCCTGACACCCGATCTCTGGATCGAGCCGCTCGGTGCGCTGGTGAAGACGGGTCCGTCGATCGTGCTGATGCTGGTGGCGCTCTTGATGCTGGACAATCGCTGATGCCCAAATGGCCCGATGACGACGTGATCCTGTACGACGGCGTCTGCGTCTTCTGCTCGCGCTGGGTGCGGTTCGTCGCTGCGCGCGATACGGCGAAGCGATTTCGTTTCACGCCGATCCAGTCGGAGTACGGAGCCCGGCTCGCACGGACATTCGGCATTGATCCCGACGATCCCGACACCAACGCGGTCGTCCACGGCGGCGACGTGTTCATCAAATCCGACGCCGCGCTGTCGGTGCTGTCCCAGCTTGCAGGCTGGGGCTGGGTGCACGCATTGTTCGCCGTACCAAAACAGCTGCGCGACCCGGTCTACAGCCTCATCGCACGCAATCGCTTTCGCATCTTTGGAAAATACGATGCGTGCTTCGTGCCTGATGCTGATTTACGCGCGCGGGTGATTGAATAGTGCCTACTTGTCTTCGCGAGCAGCGAAGCGAGGGAGTTATCCAGAATCATTCCGCGGCGACAGTCCCGAATCACATCGTTCGCTCGCAATGACGGCGTTGGCTGCTACGGCCTGAGCAAAGCCGCCAGCACTTCCTTCGCCGCCCGCTCTCCGCTGTCCCGCGCGCCATGCGCCGTCGTGAAGAAGTTCGGCGAGGTCGCTTCCCCCGCGAAGAACAGCCGGCCGTCCACCGGCGCGGCCAGCACGGCGCGGTCTCCCGCATGGCCCGGCAGCGCATGCGAATAGGCACCGCGCGCGAAGGGGTCGTGGCCCCAGCGCGACTCTGCGAGCGGCTTCAGCTTGCGGCGGATGTCGTTGCCCAGATAGTCCGCGATTTCATCGATACTCTGCGCGGCGAAGGCGCCGTCGCCTGCGTCCTCCAGTTCGCGCGCAAAAGTGCCGCCGAAAAAGCCGTCGATGCAGGGCTGGCCGAACGGGCGGATATGGTACGTGCCCATCGCGGTGCGCATGGTCGCGCCGCGCAGATTGCCTTCCTTCGGAAAGGCTTCTGCGTCCTCCAGCGCCAGCACCACCTTGTCGTTGACGCCAAGCGGCAGGCCAGCGGCAGCATCGACCTTGGCCGGCAACGGCGGCGAGAAGCGGATGGCTTCGTCCGCGATCAGGCTGGTCGGCACCGTGACGATCACCTTGTCCGCAGTGAGCGTGCCCGACGACGTCTCGATCCGAATTCGCCTGCCGGAATGGTCGATCAGCGACACATTGCAGTTCAGTGTCACCGGGCAGGAGGCGCCATAGGCAGCGATCAGCGCGCCGTACCCGTCCCTGACGCGCCAATTGAAATAGGTGTCCTCGTAGGCGTCCATGTCGAGGATCGAGACCCGATCGAGCTCACAGCCATTCACATAGGTCGAGACCGCATTGATCATCGGGTTCCAGCGATTGCCCGGCTCGAGATATCGCTCGGCCGGCGCATCCTCGCCCGCTTCCGCCGCCTCGCTGACCCGGTCGTAGAACGCGTCGATCTCGCGCGCGAACTCGTCGCGCTCTCGTTCCGGAAACACCTCGCCGAAGGCACGATCGCGCCAGGGCGGCAGGTCGGTATTGACCACGAAATTCAAATGCTTGGCGATGGCGACGAAGGAGTTCTTGTCGGCGGAGTGAAGCCAGCCGCAGCCGACATCGAAGATGACCTCGGGCGAGGCCTGTACGGTCCACGCGCGGCCGCCGAGCCTGTTACGCGCCTCCAGCACGATCACGGAGAGGCCCGAGCCCTGCAACGTATGCGCGGCGCCGAGGCCGGCGGCACCGGCACCGATGATCGCGACGTCGACGGAGGAAGGCAGGGTATTCATGGGTGAGCTATAGCGCGTCTGTAATACGCGCTAACGATAGCACAGAAATCTCATTATCCGCGCGGCGCGCTTGCGCACGAGAGCGGTTAATCCGTCATTTCAGAAGGGATTTCCGGGGTGGGCACGCTTGCCCGTTGCCCACCCTGCGGCACTACGTCCGGGCGCGAGAGCGCTGGCTTTACGCCACCGCTTCCTTGGACTTTTCGGCGCGCTTGCGCTCGTTCGGGTCGAGGTGCTTCTTGCGCAGGCGGATCGACTTCGGCGTGACCTCGACGAGCTCGTCGTCCTCGATATAAGCGAGCGCCTTTTCCAGCGTCATCCGGATCGGCGGGGTCAGGCGCACCGCCTCGTCCTTCGAGGTCGTGCGGATGTTGGTGAGCTGCTTGCCCTTGAGCACGTTGATCTCGAGATCGTTGTCGCGGGTGTGCTCGCCGACGATCATGCCCTTGTAGACTTTCCAGCCCGGCTCGATCATCATCGGACCGCGGTCTTCCAGCTTGAACATGGCGTAGGCCACCGCTTCGCCCTGGTCGTTGGAGATCAGCACGCCGTTGCGACGGCCCTGGATCTCGCCCTTGTACGGCGCATAGCCGTGGAACAGGCGGTTCATGATCGCGGTGCCGCGGGTGTCGGTGAGCAGTTCGCCCTGGTAGCCGATCAGGCCGCGGGTCGGCGCGTAGAACACCAGGCGGAGGCGGTTGCCGCCGGACGGCTTCATCTCGACCAGCTCGGACTTGCGCTCGCTCATCTTCTGCACGACGACGCCGGAGTGCTCCTCGTCGACGTCGATCACGACTTCCTCGATCGGCTCCATGGTGGCGCCGGTGGCTTCGTCCTTCTGGAACACGACGCGCGGACGCGACACCGAGAGCTCGAAGCCTTCGCGGCGCATGGTCTCGATCAGGATCGCGAGCTGCAATTCGCCGCGGCCCGAGACTTCCATCGCGTCCTTGTCGGAGGCTTCCACGACGCGCAGCGCGACGTTGCCTTCGGCTTCGCGCAACAGACGGTCGCGGATCATGCGGCTCGTCACCTTGTCGCCTTCGGTGCCGGCGAGCGGCGAGTTGTTGACGATGAACGACATCGACACGGTCGGCGGATCGATCGGCTGTGCCGGCAGCGGCACCTCGACGGTGGGGTCGCAGAAGGTGTCGGCGACGGTGCCCTTGGTGAGGCCCGCGATGGCGACGATGTCGCCGGCTTCGGCCTCATCGAGCGGCGTGCGCTCGAGACCGCGGAACGCCAGGATCTTGGTGATGCGCCCGGATTCGACCAGCTTACCCTCGGCGTTGAGCACCTTGACCTGCTGGTTCGGCTTGAGCACGCCGGAGGAGATGCGGCCGGTGATGATGCGGCCGAGATAGGGGTTGGCCTCCAGGATCGTACCGATCATCCTGAACGGACCTTCCTCGACCGTCGGCGGCACGACGTGGCGCAGGATCAGGTCGAACAGCGGCTCCATGCCCTTGTCCTTGGGGCCCTCGGGGCTCTCGGCCATCCAGCCTTGCTTGGCCGACCCGTAGAGGATCGGGAAGTCGAGCTGCTCCTCGCTGGCGTCCAGCGCGGCGAACAGGTCGAACACCTCGTTGATGACTTCGGTCGGACGCGCGTCGGGACGGTCGACCTTGTTGATGACGACAATCGGCTTGAGGCCGACCTTGAGCGCCTTGGAGACCACGAACTTGGTCTGCGGCAGCGGACCTTCCGCGGCGTCGACCAGCACCAGGGCGCCGTCCACCATGTTCAGGATGCGCTCGACCTCGCCGCCGAAATCGGCGTGGCCCGGCGTGTCGACGATGTTGATGCGGGTGTCCTTCCACTGCACCGAGGCCGCCTTGGCCAGAATGGTGATGCCGCGCTCGCGCTCCAGATCATTGGAGTCCATGGCGCGGTCGGTCACCTTCTGGTTCTCGCGGAACGTGCCCGACTGCTGGAGGAGTTTGTCGACCAAGGTCGTCTTGCCGTGGTCGACGTGAGCGATGATGGCGACGTTACGGAGGTTCATGAGTGAGCTTCTTTGCGTTCGTACAATGGGTTAAGCGCGATCTCGCCGGTCGGACCGGGACCTCTTCTCGAAACAACGCTGGAAGACTGAAAAAGGGCGCTCGCCGCCCAAAAAGGAAGCCCGGCCATATCGACCGGGCAGCCTGCGCGTTGCGGCGCAATATATGCAAAAACCGCCAAAAAACAATGCGTTCTTTGGGGCTTGGTTGACTGAATTTTGCCCGGGGATTTCCGGGGCTTAGCTGTCGTTTCGGATTGGCGGGGCTTTCCGCCCCTTGATCGCCGCCCAGATCATGGCGATCCCGCCGATGCCGATGACCAGTCCAAGGAAGATGAGCGGCGCGATGTCGGAGGCAATCCGGCCACCATCGACCACCGACATCCCGCCGAACAGGAGCGCGCAGAGCCCCGGCAGCAGCATGAAAAGTCCGGCGATCGCCATCAGCGCGGTCACGCAGCCGCCGCGCTGCGGCTGTTTCTGAGGCGGCAGTGACGGTGGAGTGTGGCTGGAATCGCTCATGATTTCCTTCTCGCTGCCCTGATCAACATCACGCCGGCAGATGCCGCCAGCAGTGCGAGGACGAGAGCGGGGACGACACGGATATCCAGGTGGGCCGACTGGATCGAATCGGAGACGAAAATAAGGGCGCAGATGCCGGGCAGCAGCAGGATCACCCCGACCATCACCATCAACGCGGTGACAACTCCGCTTCGCGAAGGTGAAGGCGTCTCGCTCAACGAGGTATCTCCTCGCGCAGCCCGCCTTCCCGATAGGTGTCACCGCTTAGCCCGGCGCGGATGCCGTCGATCTTGCCGTCGCGGTAGAACAGATTGTAGGTGTCGAACGGAATGATCGCGCCTTGCTCCGTCACGAAATGGATGCAGCTGCGCTTGACGTTGCCGACGCAGAAATTGAAGCGGTCCAGAAACTGCACGATGGTGACGCGGAAGACGTTTTCGTAAGACAAGCCCTGCGGCACCTCGAAGCTCGGCAGGCAGCACAGCAATTCGCAGACGCGCTCGCTCGTGTTCAGCGGCCCCGACGACAGCGAGAACAGATCGACGAACTTCTCCCGCAGCACCGGATATTTCTCCGGGCTGATGGTGTTGGGCATCACCGCAACGAGCTGCTCCTGCGGGATCAGCGAGGTCAGCGGCAGCACCTTCTCGCCGTTGCGCAGGCCGTAGCCGATCGAGATGCTTTCGGGATTGCAAGGCAGCGGGATCATGTCCTTGTCGCCGAACACGCCAGTCTCGATCACGCGCTTGCGGATCTCCGACAGCATGATGCGGTCGGTTTTCTCATCGAAATTCTCGTTTCGGCCGGCGTCCTGCACCGGCTGCAGCGTGACGCCGCGCACGCATGTCCAGGTCAGCGCGTGGCGGACGATGTCGCCGATCTCGGAATCGTTGACGCCCCGCTTGATGGTCGCGACCAGCGTGGTCGACACGCCAAAATGCTCGAGATTCTCCAGCGCCTGCTGGCGGATTTTTCGCAGATCCGCGCCGCGCAGGTCGATCAGCGCGTCGCGCTGCAGCGAATCGAACTGGAGGTAGACCTCCAGCCCGCGCTTGTTCTCGGCCAGCCGTGCCACGAAATCCCTCTCGCGGGCGATGCGGAGGCCGTTGGTGTTGATCATGACGTGGCGGATCGGGCGCGCGCGCACGGCGTCCAGGATCTCGAAGAAAGCCGGGTGCAGCGTCGGCTCGCCGCCGGAGATCTGGACGAGATCCGGCTCGCCTTCGCTCGCGACCAGCGCGTCGAGCATCCTCTCCACTGTCGCGAGTGGGGTGAATTTCGTTCGTGCCGGCGAGGACTCCGCAAAGCAGACCGGGCAGGTCAGATTGCAGTGCTCGGTGATTTCGATCAGCGCCAGGCAGGAATGCTGCTCGTGGTCGGAGCAGAGGCCGCAATCGTAGGGACAGCCGAATTCCGTGCGCTGCTGGAATTGCAGCGGCCGGTCGCCGGGCTTGATGAAATCCTTGCACAGGCGCCAATAGGCGGCATCCGTCGACACCAGCGTCGACTGGACGCCATGCTCCCGGCAGCGCTTTTCGTACCAGACCTCGTTGTCCACGATCTGGATCTTTGTCGGCACGAGATTCAGGCAGGTCTCGCAAAGAGATTGGGTCTGGCCCCAGAAAATATAGGGCCGCGACTTACGCAACGGCGCGTTCATGCAAGTGACTCGCTTTGTATGGGTCTCGCTTTGGGCGCCGTCGCCAGCATGACGCCGGCGTAGAGCAGAATGGACAGCGACAGCAGGTGAAACAGGGTGAACGGGCCGATCAGCGTGCCGTAGGGCTTGAGGAATTCCCACAGGAAGCGTTGCGCTCCATAATAGACGAGGACCAGGTAGAAACCATTGGTGCTCACAAAGGCGTTCCGGTTCACGACGGCCAGCACATAGATGAGCGCGAATATTGCCATGGCCGCGCTTTCGTAGAGCTGCACAGGATGGCGCAGAATGCCATCGCCGAAATCATGGGCCCAGGGCAGCGCCGTCGGTGCGCCGTAGGTGAAATCGTCGAGGCCCGCGAAATAGCAGCCGAGCCGGCCGATCGCGATGCCGAGCGCCAGCGGCAGCGCGAAACGCGCGCCGGTCCGCGCTGCGATTCCCGCGGACCATTTGTAGAGCTCGATCGCGACGATGCCGCCAGCGATCGCGCCCTCGACCGAGCGGGCAATGCCGCTCTCGCCCGACAGCCACAGATTGGCGGAGCCGAACAGGTAAGCCCCGAGGCCCGCGCCGAACACCAGCGCTGCGATATAAGGCAGTTCGAAGGATTGCGCCGGAAATCGCAGGCGCTGTCGCGAGAGCCAATAGACGGCCGCCGCGGCCGCCAGCCAGGCCAGGATGTCGAAGATGGTGTGAAGAAAGGCCCCGCTCATGAGGGGATACTAGCCCAGGTTCCAGCCGCGTGGGATAGGGCGCCTGCTCCCTCTTCACGCCGGGGAAGCGATGCGGGGCGCTAGCCGGCCTCTTGCTGCTCGGTCGGATAGACGCCGCGCAGCACCTCCTCGAAATGCATCTTCACCGCGTCGTTGCACAGGCAGGCGCGAAGCTTCAGGCCGTCGCGGTTGCGAACCAGGATCGATCCGCGCCTCGTGTCGAGAATCCGTTCCGCCTTGAACGATTGAAGCACGCGGCTGGCATAGCTGCGGCCAACGCCGAGCAGCGTCGCAAGCTGCTCGTGGGTCAGCGGCACGCTGTCCTCGTCGCCGGTCCGCTCCATCGCCGCCAGGATCCATTTGGCGGTCCGTTGTTCGATCGAATGGATCGCATTGCAGGCGGTCGACTGGAAGATCTGCGCCAGCATGCAATCGGCATAGCGGGTAAAGATATTGCGCAGTGATACCGAGCGCAGCTTGGCCGCTTCCAGCTTGGCGACATGGACACGCGCAAATGGGCCGCTGAATTTCACACAGATCCGGGTATAGGCCGGCAGGAATCCCTCGCTGACGATGCCGCCCACCGCGCCTTCGCGGCCGACCAGGATGGTCTCGACGTCTCGGCCATCCTCGTTGGGGACGAGAAAGGTCGCGAGCGCCGGTCCACAGGGGAAGTGGACGACCTGGACGTCGTCACCGGGGCTGTAGAGCAGCTGGTTGGCTGCGGAGTTTTCGACGGTCACGTGCGGCGCGAGCAGGGCGTAGTCTGCCTGGCTCAGGCGCCGCAACAAATTGTTGGCCGGACGGCTCTCGACCTCGGTCATCTTGCTGATACGCACATCCATCGTGAATCCCCATCCCGCTTCCATCTTATCGAGTTCCGGATCTCCACTGTGTGCACAAGTGGACAGACTAGAGAACGACGCTGTGGTGGGTTTCGTTCCGGGAACCCCCCGATGCGCTGCAAGCAGGCATCGTGTCGCGGCAGTCCTGATCCGCCCCCCACCACACGCAAGATGCGATCATGACACCCGCACGTTCCGATGGCTCAAGCTGGCCGGCTGATGTTCTCATCGTCGAAGACGACCCGATCATCGCGATCGATTTCGAGGACCGTCTGCTCGGGTTTGGAGTGACGGACGTGCGGAGCGTCGGTTCGGTGACCCAGGCGCTGGGCGCCATCGCCAAGCGAGCGCCCGATTTCGCGCTGCTCGATGTCGAATTGATCCGCGAGACGAGCTTTGCGGTCGCGGAGCGGCTGGTGGCGCTGAAGATCCCGTTCGTTTTCGTCACCGGCTATGGCGCCGAGGCGCGCATTCCGCCTGAATTCTCCGGCCGGCCGCGGTTGCAGAAGCCGTGCTCGAGCGACGCGCTGGAGGCGGCGCTCAAGGCGCGTTCCCTCGATTAGCGATCAGGCCTGCTTCGGATCGAGCGTGGTCGACCACAGCGCGACGTCGGCGCGGTCTCGCAAGGTCACGGTCATCTGGCCCGAGGCGCCGTCGATCTTGACGTGACCGAAGAACTGCATGCCGGCGGACGGTGGCAGGTTCTGGCTGTCCTTTCCCGGCGCCTTGACGAAGCGGACCTCAGGGCCAAACGTGTTGTCGAGCGCGTTCGGACCGAAGGTGCCGGCATGCAGCGGGCCCGACACGAATTCCCAGAACGGCTCGAATTCCTGGAATTGCGCCTTGTTCGGATCGTAATAATGCGCGGCAGCGTAGTGCACGTCCGCGGTCAGCCACACCGTGTTGCTGATCGGGGCCATCTTGATGAAGCGTAGAATGTCGGCGATCTCGAGCTCGCGGCCGCGCACCGGGCCGTCACCCTGCGCGATCGCTTCCGAGCCGCCCTTCGGCGTGTCAGCCACGACGAGGCTGAGCGGCATGTCGGAGGCGATCACCTTCCAGGTCGCGCGGGAATTGAGCAGGCCGCGCTTGAGCCATGCGATCTGATCCGGGCCCAGGAAGTAGCTGGCGGGGCCGTAGGCGGTTTCGAGGTTGGGGCCGTTCGGACCGCGATAGCTGCGCTCGTCGAGCACGAACACGTCGAGATGCGGGCCGTAGGAGATCTGCCGATAGACCCGGCCCGGCTCAACGATGCTCTCGCGCATCGGATACATCTCGTGGAAGGCGCGGCCCGCGCGGGCGGCGAGCAGCGAAATATCGCGCTCCTTGTAAGCGGCCGGCAACTCCTTCGACAGCGACCAGTTGTTGGTGACTTCGTGGTCGTCCCATTGCACGAAGATCGGCACCTCGGCATTGAAGGCGCGGAGGTTCTCGTCGGTGAAATTGTATTTGTGCGCGGCGCGGTACTCGTCGAGCGTCTCCGCGACCTTGGCCTTCTCCGGGATGGTGACGTTCTTCCAGATCTTGCCGTCGGCGAGCTTCACTTCGGATGCAATCGGTCCGTCGGCGTAGATGGTGTCGCCGGAGTGCAGGAAGAAGTCCGGACGGTGCTTGCGCATCGCCGAGAAGGTGAACATGCCGCCGTCATCGGGGTTGATGCCCCAGCCTTGTCCTGCGACGTCTCCGCCCCAGACGAAGCTGACATCGCGACGGTCGGCGGGCGCGGTGCGGAAACGGCCGGTCACCGGCTCGCCCTCGATGGCGCTATGCGAGAGATCGCGGAAGCGGATCCGGTAAAAGATGTCCTGACCAGCAGGCAGGTTCTCGATCAACATCTTTGCGGTGAAGTCGCTCTCGGGCAGCGCCGCGATCGGCGGCAGCGCCCGGGCATCCCTGAAAGACTCGGTCGTCGCCACCTCGACCAGCATCTGCGCCGGCCGGTCGGCACGCGCCCACACCACGCCGCCGTCGACCGTGACGTCGCCCGACTGCACCCCATGGGTCACCGCGGGCCGATCGGCCGCGCGCGACAGATACGGCATCGCGACGGTGCCGAGCACACCGGCGCCGGTGGCGAGGAAACGGCGGCGGGAGAATTTGAAGTTCATAACGGGTGGCTCCAAACCCTGCGATTGCGGCTCGATGGAATCGGGGCTCGGGCGTTGCGCGCCCCGTGATGGCGTGAACCTATATTGAGACAATGTGACGCAGCGATAACGCGCGCAAGCGTTACGCGTTGCCGGCCGCCCTGAACTGCGCGCCCGCACGTTGCAGGTTCTGCGGCAAGCTGGACAGCACCGCCTTGCGGTCGGCGACGGCGGCGTGGAATTGATCCAGCGCGATGTTGAAGGCGGTCAGCGAGCCCTCCTCGATCGCGCCGTGATCGTAGCAGCGCAACGTGTCGCGCAGGATTTCGTCGGCCTCGGCCTGCATCTGATCGAGCTCTTCGGCCGCCTCGCTCTTGCGGGCGGCTGCGATCATGTCGAGCAGCCTTTCGCGCAGATGGCTGTTGTTGTCGCGCTCGTCCTTCTTCAGATAGCCAGCGAACCAGGCGCCGATCGAGCCCATGGCGGAGAGCGCCATCAGGCTCCACCAGATGTAATCGCTGTATTTGTCCAGGAAGGTCTTTTCCTCGCCATCGACGAACGCGGCTGCGCCGGGATGCACCGGGATCACCGCGTCCTTGTCGGTGTCGGGCGTCTCGATCTTCGCCGCCAGCGGGAATTCCGTCACCAGTTGCTGGCGCACGGAGAAGAGCTGGCGCGTGAACGCGGCAATGGTGGTTTCGGACACGCCTTTGCGCGCCACGATGTGGTGCGAGAAGCTGATGGTCTTGACCTCGTCATCCGGGCGGGCGGGCGAGCCGCCATAGGTGCCGGCGGGAATCTCGGACGCTTCGTAGACCGGATGGTTCTGCGCGATCGCATCCGCCGACTCGATCGCGAGGAAGCTGGGCGCGCCGAAATCCTTGGTGGAGGCGGCGATCGCGTCCGCCGTGATCTTGCTGTTGACCGGGCCTGCCGCGAGATAGACGTCGGCCTTCTGGGCCTTGATCGCCTCGGCGGCCTCGTTGGCCGGGAATTGCACGATCTCAACCTTGGCGGGATCGACGTTGTATTGCTGGAGGATCACCTTGAGCAGATTGACGTTGGCCTGGGTGCGGCCGACGACGCCGACGCGATGGCCGGCGAGCTGCGAGATCTTGGTGATCTTCGGGCCTCGCTTCTTGCCTTTGCCCGGTACGGACCACAGCACCACGACGTTCTTGCGCAGGGTCGCGACCGCTTGCGCATTCTTGGGTACGTCGATGTCGCCTCGCACGATGGCGAGATCGACCTTGCCTTCCGCAAGCGCATCGGCGCTGGCCGTGGCGCCGTCGGTCTGGATTGGCCGCAGCCGGATCTGGCTCTTGTGCTGCACGAAAGCCTGCGTCAGCGCCTGCACGACCTTGACGTCATCGCTGTTGGCGGGACCGACTGCGATCTTCAACGTCACGGGCCGCATGGCGAAGTAATAACCGCCGGCGAGCGCGCCGATGATCGCGAGCACGAGCGCAAGAGTCACGAGTGCGGTCTTCCGCGCCGCGGATCGCGGCGAAGGCGGGGGCAATTCGGCCAGGTCCAATCCCCCGGTCATCGATCTCCCAAACAGGCGCTTCAGGCTCAGTTTCATCTTGGCCGGCGATTTACGCCCGCAATTGTAGCAAATTTCTTGTCCGGCGGGGTTACATCTCCGTCATGGTTAGCGGATGGCGGAAATCCCCGTATGAACCCGGGCATCAGCGGGGTGTTAGGGTAAAGTTCCCCTGAAGGACGGAGATGACCATGGCAGAACGACTTTCGGCGGAGGCGCGCAAGCAGGCGCTGGGCGGACTACCTGACTGGACTGAGGTCCATGGACGGGATGCCATCGCGAAAACCTTTATCTTCAAGGATTTCAACGAGGCGTTCGGGTTCATGACCCGGGCCGCGCTAGCCGCCGAGAAGATGGATCACCACCCCGAATGGCGCAACGTCTACAAGACGGTGGAGGTGGTGCTGTCGACCCACGATGCCGGCGGCGTCACCGCGCTCGACATCACGCTGGCCAAGACGATGGATGCGATCGCAGGCTGAGATCGGCCGGCGTCTTGCAGGGATCGGCGACATCCCCATCTTGTGATCACTCGGCGCGGCGATCTGCGGGCTGAGGCTGAACGGGGAGTTATCGAACATGGCTGCCGAACACAGCGTCGGTTTCGAGCCGGCCGATCGGCTCGCGGAAGATCGGGAAAGTGTGCGCCGCCGCTTCTGGCGTAAGCTGAAGCGTGTCGCCGCGCATCTGCCGTTCGCGGAAGACCTGCTTGCCGCCTACTACTGCGCGTTTGACCGGCAGACTCCGCGCCACGTCCAGGCCGCGCTGCTGGGCGCGATCGCCTATTTCATACTTCCGTTCGACTTCGTCGCCGACGTGATGCCGGTCCTCGGCTTCGCGGACGACGCAGCCGTGCTCGCTACCGCCATTCGCATGGTTTCCGGCCACATCACGAACGAGCACCGCGACGCCGCGCGTGCGGTGCTGAAGCGTGGGGTGGATGAGGGAGAAGCGGAAGCGCAATAAGTCGCCACAAGCGCGCTGTCATGCTCGGCTTGTTCCGGGCATCCATTGCGCCGCGGCCTTTCGATTGATTCGCGGACGTCACGGAGTACTGGATCGCCCGCCCCTGTGCGCGATCGCGCACCAGGCGGGCGATGACTCTTGAGCGTGTGGCGATGGCGTCGCGACACCATTCGCCAGCCACATCCTCACGGATGCAGGATCACCTTGCCCATGGCCTGGCGTCCCGCCAGCACCTTCAATGCGTCCGCGGTCTGCGCCAGCGGGAAGGTGCGATCGACATGCGATGAAATCTTCCCTTCCGCCGTCCATTTCACCAGCTTCTCGAGGTTTGCGCGATTCTTCTCCGGGTTCTGTCGCGTCCATGCGCCCCAGAACACGCCGCGGATGTCGCAGCCCTTCAGCAGCGCGAGGTTTAGCGGCATTTTCGGAATGTCGCCCGCGGCAAAGCCGATCACGAGGAAGCGGCCTTCCCACGCGATCGAGCGCAGCGCCTGTTCGGCATACGCGCCGCCGACCGGATCGAAGATGATGTCGACGCCCTTGCCGCCGGTGAGCTTGCGCAGACCTTCCTTGAGATCTTCCTTGCCGTAGTTCAGCGTCAGCTCTGCGCCGTGCGCCTTGGCGAATTCCAGCTTCTCGTCCGACGAGGCGCAGGCAATCACCTTCAAGCCCATCAGCTTGCCGAGTTCGCAGGCGGCCAGGCCGGTGCCGCCGGCAGCACCGAGCACCGCGAGCGTCTCGCCCGGCTTCGGGCTGGCGCGATCTTCCAGCGCATGCAGCGCGGTGCCGTAGATGATGATGATGCCGGCCGCGCGGTCGTAGTCGAGATTGTCGGGGATCTTCACGATCGAAGCCGCCGGCAGCGCGATCTTCTCGCGTGCGCCGTTGTGGCCGCAGGAGGCCACGACGCGATCGCCGACTTTCAGATCGGTCACGCCGGCGCCGATGCTCTCGATCACGCCCGCGACTTCCGCGGCCGGCGAGAACGGGAACGGCGGCTTGATCTGGTACTTGCCCTGAATCATCAGGATGTCGAAGAAGTTCAGCGCCGCCGCCTTGATTGCGATCACCGCTTCGCCGGGACCGGCCACCGGATCCGGCACATCGGCCAGCACGAGATCGTCGGGCTGGCAATATTGCGAGCAGAGAATGGCTTTCATGGCGGCACCTGAAGCGTTTCGAGTGGAGTTTTGGTTAGCCGGTTCTGCCGGATTTAGGCACGGGCGACAATCCGGTTTCTTTGCCCCAAGCGATGCGAAGGCCTATCCTCGCGTCATCGCGAGCGAAGCGATCCAGACTATTTCCGCAGGGCGGACTCTGTATTGCGTCGTTTCGCTCGCTGCCACGAAGCAAGAAGAAAAAGAGGGGATTCAAACGATGTTTGAAACAGGTCTGCTCAAGGACAAGCGCATCCTCGTCACCGGCGGCGGCTCGGGCCTCGGCGCGGCGATGGGACGCCGCTTCCTCGCGCTCGGCGCCGAGCTCGTGATCTGCGGTCGTAAACTCGATCGGCTCGAGGCCACGGCGAGCAATATGCGCGCGCAGACCGGCGGCAAGGTCGCCACCATCGCCTGCGATATCCGCGACGGGGCTGCCGTTGAGAACATGATGGACGTGATCTGGCGCGAGGGGCCGCTCGATATCCTCGTCAACAATGCCGCGGCGACTTTCATTGCGCAAAGCGAGCATTTGTCGTTCCGGGCGGCCGATGCGATCCTGGCGCCGACGTTGCACGGTGCGATGTATTGCACGCTCGCCGCCGGCCGGCGTTGGATCGAGGGCCATCACAACGGTGTCATCCTGTCGATCCTCTCGACGTCGACCATCACCGGACGCGCCTTCACCGTTCCCTCCGCGATGGCGAAGTCGGCGGTGCTGGCGATGACCAAGAGCCTCGCGGTCGAGTGGGGTCCGAAGGGTATCCGCACCGTCGCGATCGCACCAGGTCCGTTCCCGACCGCGGGTGCATCGGGGCAGTTGCGGCTGGAGGGGCGCGACGACACCCTGATGCGCAATCCGCTCGGCCGGACCGGAGAGCACAGCGAACTAGCCGATCTCGCCAGCTTCCTGATCTCGGATTGCGCTGGCTACATCAACGGCGAGATGGTCGTGATCGACGGTGGCGCGCATTTGCGCAGCTCCGGCGCCGAGGATTTGTTGCGTTGGACAGAAGCGCAATGGGCCGACCAGCGCGCTGCGCGATCTAAAGGCTGATACCGCTAACTGCCTTCCCAAATTGGACTTTCCCGGCTATCTCTGCCGCGGGGACAAAGCGCGGCCGAGCCATCTTCCAGTCACAATATTGAGGGAACCACTCCGGCATGTGGCGGGTGCTGATTTTAGCTTTGATGACTGGCGTGGTGGCCGGGGGAACAGTCGAATCTGCGCGAGCGCAGACGGCGCAACCGGCGCCGAAAGCGACGCCAAAGCCAGCCGCGCCGGCCGCTCACACGACTGCCAAGTCCACTGCAAAGCCGGAGAGCAAACCCGTGGCCCCGCCCGCGGCGGTTGCAGGTGGCGCGGAGCCGACCCTGATCGGCCAGTTCGGGACCTGGGGGGCTTATTCCGCGACGCCCAACGGCAAGAAGGTCTGCTTTGCGCTGGCAAAACCGTCGTCGTCCAAGACCAATCCGCCGAACAGGCCGCGCGATCCCGCCTATGCCTTCGTGTCGACCCGTCCGGCCGAGAAGGTCAATAACGAAGTCTCGGTCATGATCGGCTACGCGCTGAAGCCGGGGTCGGAATCCTCGGTCGAGGTCGGCGGCGCCGCATTCGCGATGTATACGCAGGGCGACGGACTTTGGATCAAGAACGCGGCCGAGGAGGAGCGGATGGTCGAGGCCATGCGCAAATCCGCCGATCTCGTGGTCAAGGGCGTCTCGGCCAAGGGAACGGAGACGACCGACACGTTCTCGCTGAAGGGCCTCGCCCAGGCGCTCGACAAGATCGCCCAGGATTGCCGGCGGTAAGGCTAAGTCGTCGCCACGGTCGCAATCGGTGGCTCCGGTTGCTATATAGGGCCGGTTCCACAATTTCGGTCGTCATGGCCGGGCCCGTCCCGGCCATCCATGTGCCAATTACGGGCGAAAAAGAACGTGGATGCCCGGGACAAGTCCGGGCATGACGAACAGCAGCAATCTCAGGCAACCAATGCAACCGACGACCGAGCCGCACAACGCAATCCTGGTGGAGAAGTCTCCGCTCGAAACCTATGTGCCGCCGGCAAAGCCGTCGCTGGTCGGCCTGTCGCGCACGGAGCTGGCCGACCGCCTCGGCGAAATCGGTGTTCAGCCTTCGCAGCGCAAGATGCGGGTGCAGCAGCTCTGGCACTGGCTCTATTTCCGCGGCGCCCAGAGCTTCGACGACATGACCTCGATCTCGAAGGGCATTCGCGCCGAACTCGCGCAGCACTTTACGGTCGACCGGCCCGACGTCGTGGCCGAGCAGATCTCCAACGACGGCACCCGCAAATGGCTCCTGCGATTGCCGAGCGGCGACAATGTCGAGCGCGCCCATGAAGTCGAGTGCGTCTACATCCCCGAGACCGATCGCGGCACGCTCTGCGTCTCCTCCCAGGTCGGCTGCACGCTGAATTGCTCGTTCTGCCACACCGGCACGCAACGCCTGGTGCGCAACCTCACGGCCGGCGAGATCGTGGGACAGATCATGGTGGCGCGGGATCGTCTCAACGATTGGGCCGATCGCGAGGACGGCACGCGTCGCGTCACCAACATCGTGATGATGGGCATGGGCGAGCCGCTCTACAATTTCGACGCGGTGCGCGATGCGCTGCTCATTGTCGGCGACAACGAAGGCATCGGCATCTCCCGCCGCCGCATCACGCTGTCGACCTCGGGCGTGGTGCCGAACATCGTGCGCGCCGGCGAGGAGATCGGCGTCATGCTCGCGATCTCGCTGCACGCGGTGCGCGACGAATTGCGCAACGAGCTGGTGCCGCTCAACCGCAAATATCCGATCAAGGAGCTGCTGCAGGCCTGCCGCGACTATCCCGGCGCCTCCAACGCACGCCGCATCACCTTCGAATATGTGATGCTCAAGGGCGTCAACGACTCGCTCGACGATGCCAAGCTGCTGGTGAAGCTGCTCAAGGGCATTCACGCCAAGATCAATCTGATCCCGTTCAATCCCTGGCCCGGCACGGCCTATGAATGCTCGGATTGGGACCAGATCGAGAAGTTCTCCGAATACATCTTCAACGCCGGCTATTCCTCGCCGGTGCGCACGCCGCGCGGCCGCGACATCCTCGCCGCCTGCGGTCAGCTCAAGTCGGAGACCGAAAAGCTCAGCGCACGCGAACGCCAGGCGCTGCGCGCCATGGCGATGACGGATTGATCATGGCGACGCCCTCAAGGTTCGTCATGGCAGGGCTTGACCCGGCCATCCACGAGCCGCGAGAAAGACAAGCGTGGATGCCCGGGGCAAGCCCGGCCATGACGGTCGAGAGCGCGGAGCGCCATCGAACGATGATCAGCTGACCTCATGTCCCTGATCGGCCGCCTCGTCGTCATCTTCATCGGCTTTCTCGCCGCCTGTTTCGTCGGCGGCATGATCGTGGTCGTCGCGCTGCTGTTTCCAGAATTTTCCGATCTCGGAGCCGGCCCAGTCGATCAGGGCGCGATCGACATCCTGCTCGGCTTCGGCTTTATCTTCGTCTCGGGCTTTTCGCTGGTGCCCGCGGCCGTGATCGTTGCGATTACCGAAGCGCTCTACATTCGCAGCGCGCTCGCTTATGCCGTCGGCGGCGGCCTCGTCGGGCTCGCCTGCTATCTCGGCCTCGTTCCCTTTCACTCCGACACGTTCCAGTTCGAAGGCATCGTGCGGCGCCATCTGGAGATCATGACCGGCGCGGGCATCGTCGCCGGCGTGGTCTACTGGCTGATTGCCGGCCGCAATGCCGGCGCCTGGCGTGAACCACTGCCCCCGCGCAAGCGGCCTCCGCCGCTGCCGTCGAATTCCAGGCCGGATGCGCGATAGGTCGCGCCGCTTCCGGGGTTTTCATCCCCGTCCCACTCCGCTAAACCGCGCGCCATGAACCGTACCGGACTCTTCATCGCCCTGGCGCTTTGGCTCGTCATCGGCGCCGTTTTCGGCCTCTATCCCGAGCTCGATCTCAAGCTCGCGTCGCTGTTCTTCGACCCCGAGACGAAAACCTTTCCGCTCAAGCTGAATGACTGGGCGGCGTTTGCGCGTGACGCCGCGATGTGGGTCGCCTGGGCTTTCGTGGCGCCGTCGCTGATCGCGCTCGTGGTCAAGATGATCCGGCCCGACCGTCCCCTGATGGTGTCGGGACGCGCCATCGTTTTCCTCCTGGTCACGATCATCCTGTCGGCCGGCATCCTCACCAATCTGACCTTCAAGACCTATTGGGGCCGGCCACGCCCGGTGGTGGTCACCGAGTTCGCCGGCGACCAGCAGTTCGTGTCGTGGTGGGATCCGCGCGGCGGCTGCGCGCGCAACTGCTCGTTCTTCTCGGGCGAAGGCGCGACCGCGTTCTGGACGCTGGCGCCGGCCGCGCTGGCGCCGCCGGCCTGGCGACCGCTCGCCTATGCCGCCGCCGTGATCTTTGGCGCCGTTACCAGCGGGCTGCGCATGGCCTTCGGCGGACACTTCTTCACGGATGTCTCGATTGCCGGCCTCGTGACCTTTGTCGTGATCTGGTTTGCCTACGCGCTGATTTACCGTTGGCCGCGGACACGCTTCTCGGACGAGGCGGTCGATGCCGCCCTCACCCGGCTGAACATGCCGGCTTACCGGCTCCGCCGGCGCCTGTTCGGCCGCAAGACTGGTCCCGAACCCCAGGTTTGAGCCATTAAATGCGTGCCGAGCCCTGCGAAATTTGATATTCGCGCGGTCAAACCCGCCCCGACTTCAGCCCTTCGAGACCCGATTGGAAGCGCCATGACCACGATCCTGAAAAGCCTGCCCAAGGGTGAGAAAGTCGGCATTGCTTTTTCGGGCGGCCTCGATACCTCCGCGGCGCTGCTCTGGATGAAGCAGAAGGGCGCGCGCTGCTACGCCTACACCGCCAATCTCGGCCAGCCCGACGAGGCCGACTACAACGAGATCCCGCGCAAGGCGATGGAGTTCGGAGCCGAGAAGGCGCGCCTCGTCGATTGCCGCACCCAGCTCGTTCATGAAGGCATCGCTGCGATCCAGTCCGGCGCCTTCCATATCTCGACCGGCGGCATCACCTATTTCAACACCACGCCTCTGGGGCGCGCCGTCACCGGCACGATGCTGGTCGCGGCGATGAAGGAGGACGGCGTCAACATCTGGGGCGACGGCTCGACCTTCAAGGGCAACGACATCGAGCGCTTTTATCGTTACGGCCTGCTCACCAATCCCGGCCTGAAGATCTACAAGCCCTGGCTCGACCAGCAATTCATCGACGAACTCGGCGGCCGCGCCGAGATGTCGGCGTTCATGACCGCCCAGGGCTTCGCCTACAAGATGAGCGCCGAGAAGGCATACTCGACCGACAGCAACCTGCTCGGCGCCACGCACGAGGCCAAGGATCTCGAGAGCCTCGACAGCGGCATCAAGATCGTCAACCCGATCATGGGCGTGCCGTTCTGGCGCGACGATTGCGCCGTAAAGGCCGAGAAGGTCGTGGTGCGTTTCGAGGAAGGCCAGCCCACGGCGCTGAACGGCCAGACCTTCTCTGATCCGGTTGCGCTGTTCCTCGAAGCCAATGCGATCGGCGGCCGTCACGGCCTCGGCATGAGCGACCAGATCGAGAACCGCATCATCGAGGCCAAGAGCCGCGGCATCTATGAAGCGCCGGGCATGGCGCTCTTGCACATCGCCTATGAACGCCTCGTCACCGGCATCCACAACGAGGACACCATCGAGCAGTACCGCATCAGCGGCATGCGTCTCGGGCGCCTGCTGTACCAAGGTCGCTGGTTCGACTCGCAGGCTTTGATGCTGCGCGAGACCGCGCAGCGCTGGGTCGCGCGCGCCGTCACCGGCGAGGTCACTCTCGAGCTGCGCCGCGGCAACGATTATTCGATCCTCAACACGGAAAGCCCGAATCTCACCTATGCGCCGGAGCGGCTTAGCATGGAGAAGGTCGAGGATGCCGCGTTCTCGCCGGCCGACCGCATCGGCCAGCTCACCATGCGCAATCTCGACATCGCCGACACCCGCACCAAGCTGAAGCTCTACAGCGACACCGGCCTGCTCTCGGGCAGCGAAGGCTCGCAGATCTTCCGGCTGGAGAGCGACAAGGGTTGAAGCGACACACTTAATGACGTTGTCATGCTCGATCGCTACGGTTTCGCTCCTGTCGTGAACGAAATCGCGGAGCATCGAACATGGTCAAGGGATCGGCCGTCGCCTCTCTCATCGTCCTGCTTTGGACAACGTCACTGCCGGCACAGACGATCTATCCGATCGATCGTGCCGAGATTCTGGCCGGAGCCCAATTCGATTTCAAGGTCGAATTCCCCGGACTGGTCGATCCCGCCAAGCTGAAGGTGACGGTGAACGGCGCTGATTATGCGGCCGCGTTCGGCCGCTCGGCGACCTTCATCGAGCGCGAGGACGGCAAGCAGCAGTCGGCGCTGATCCTCCGCGACGTCACGCTGACGACGCCGGGCAGCATTGCCGTGGATGCGAGCGACGGCATACACCAGCGCAGCGTCACGTGGACGGTCTACGACACCGGCCCGCGCAAGGCCAAGAACGTCATCCTGTTCATCGGTGATGGCATGTCGCCGGCGCATCGGGTCGCGGCCCGAATCCTGTCCAAGGGCATTGCAGAGGGCAAGAGCCGCGGCAAGCTCGCCATCGACGACATGCCGCATATGGCCCTGGTGGCGACCGCGGGTTCGGACTCCATCATCACGGACTCCGCGAACTCGGCCAGCGCCTATGCGACCGGGCACAAGAGCGCCGTCAACGCGCTGGGCGTCTATGCCGACCGCACGCTGAGCCCGTTCGACGATCCCCGGGTCGAGACCATCACGAGTCTTGCCAGGAGGCGGCACGGCATGGCGATCGGCATCGTCACCAACACCGAGATCGAGGACGCAACGCCGGCCGCAATGATCGCGCATACGCGCCGGCGTGCCGCCTACGACGAAATCGTCGAGCAGTTCTTGGCTGCCAAGCCTGACGTGCTGATGGGCGGCGGCAGCGCGAACTTCATGCCCAAGTCCAGCGCCGGCTCGAAACGTAAGGATGAGACCGACTACATCGCGAAATTTCGTGACGCCGGCTACCACGTGGCGACCACCGCGGGTGAGCTCAGCGCTGCTGCCGCAAAGCCGGAGACGGGCAAGCTGCTCGGCCTGTTCGCCACGGGAAACATGGACGGCGCGCTCGACCGCAAATTCCTGAGAGGCGGCGGCGTGACGAGGTTTCCCGAGCAGCCTGACCTGACCGAGCAGGTGCAGGCCGCACTCAAGCTCCTGTCGCGCAACGAGGCCGGCTTCTTCCTGATGGTCGAGTCCGGAATGATCGACAAATACGCCCGTGTGCTCGATATGGAACGCGCCATCTTCGACACGATCATGCTCGATAACGCGGTGCGCCAGACGCGCGAATGGGCGCGTGCGCGTGGCGAAGACACCCTCATCCTTGTGCTGGCCGACCACAATCATCCCAACAGCCTCGTGGGCACGGTGAATGATGACATGGGTACGACGCCCAACGTGCCGCTGCGCGAGCGCGTCGGCGTTTACGAGCAGGCTGGATTCCCGAACTACCCGGCGCCGGATGCGGACGGCTATCCGTCACGCGTCGACGTCAGCCGCAGGCTCGCGATCTTCTCGGCCAGCCTCCCGGATCATTACGAGACGTTCCGCCCAAAACTCGACAATCCCAACGAGCCGACCGTGAAGGCCGATGGCGACGGGACCTTCAAGGCCAACGACAAATACAAGGACGTTCCGGGCGCGGTGCTGCGTCCCGGCAATCTGTCTGCGATGATCGGCGCCAGCGTGCATTCAGGCGAGGACGTCATTCTCACGGCGACGGGACCGGGCAGCGATGGTGTGCGCGGCTCGATGGACAACACCGAGGTGTTTCACCTCATGGTCGATGCGCTCGGGCTTGCGGCCCGGCCCTAGCAGCGCTGCTGTTCAAACAAAAATGGCCGGAATTGCTCCCGGCCATTTTGCATTCGTGTTTGCCTCAGCGCGGCGGCGCGGTGCCGGGCGGGGGCGGCGGCAGCGAGGCCTGGCCGCCGTTGAGCAGCGGCGTGATGTTGCGGATCGTGACGCGACGGTTGATCGCGCTCGGCCCCTGCGTCTGCTCCTTCAGATACTGCTCGCCATAGCCCTGCGAGGTCAGGTTCTCGGCGGGCACGCCGAACTGCTGCGTCAGCAATTCGGCCGCGGATTGCGCGCGACGGTCCGACAGCGACAGATTGTCGACCTCGTTGCCGACCGCGTCGGTGTGGCCCTCGATCAGGAAGACCTCGCGCGGGTTGCGCTGGATCGCCTGGTTGAGGCCGTCGGCGATCACCTGCAGCCGGGCCGCCTGGTCCGGCGGGATGGTCCACGATCCCGTCTCGAAGATGATCGTGTTGACGTCGATGCTCGGCATCTGCATGCGAACATTGGGGCTGTAGCGGATCTCATCGAGCGAATACCGCCGATCGATCCGCTGCACGGGCGGCGCCACCATGGTCTGGTAGATCACGTCAGGCGACGCCTCCTGGGCATCGACGATGTAGCGATCGTAGGGGATGTTCACCACAGGCGGCGGCACATCGACATAGAAGCCGCCGACCGCGCGCGGGTCGCGGTAGGTGTTGTCGATGATGATGACCTCGCGCCCGCGGGGATCCCTGCGGATGCGCCGCATCAGCCGGCCGTCAGTACCGACCACGGTGATGATCTCGCTGCCGTCGGGACGAATCACGACCGTGCGGGTCTCGCCGCCGACGGTGTCGGTGCGGATGTCGCGAGCGCCATACCGGAAGCGATAGAGATCGTTGCCGCGAACATAGGCCTGCCCGCCCGGATCGCGGATGATGATGCGGTCCGGCTCGGTGTAGACGGTGCGGCCGCCTTCCATGGTTTCGCGTCGCTGGCTGTGGAGATCGGCGATGGTGGCACCGACGACGGCGCCGGCCACCACGCCTGCGCCAATCGCGAGCGGAGTCAGGTCACGCTGCGGCGGACGCGGCGCCGGCGGCAAGGGTGCAGCGACCGTCGGCGCAGCCCGGAATGCCGGTGCAATCGTCGGCGGAGCATTCCGCACCTTGTCGGGCGGCGGTGTTGCCGCCGCCGAGCCCGATACGCTGCTCGGTGCCGCGACGCCGGCTGGAGGCGCCGGCGGTCGTGGCGGCGCGCCAGCCTGCGGTGATACAGGCGGAGCTCCGGCAGCGGGCGCGCCCGCGGGAGGCGTTCCACCCTGTTGACCGGGAGTTGGCGTCTGACCGGGAGTTGGCGTCGCGGTCGGGGCTGGCGTCGCGCCGGGGGGCGGCGTCGCTGCACCCGGACGTCCGGGCGGCGGCGTCGGAGTGCCACCGGGAGCGGGCGTCGCCGTCGGAGCGGGCGCGGCACCGGGTGATCCTGCCGGAGGAGGCGCGCCGGGACGACCGGGCGGCGGCGTACCGGGACGGCCAGCCGGCGGTGCGGCTGGCGTGCTGCCCGGCGCGGGCGTTGCGGTTGGCGCAGGAGTTGCGGTCGGAGCAGGAGTTGCGGTCGGAGCAGGAGTCGCGGTGGGAGCAGGAGTCGCTGGCGGCGCGGCTAGGCCGGGGCGGGCCGCAGGCCCTGCCGTCGGAGCCGGCGGTGTCGCGGTTGGCGCAGGCGCGGGTCGCGCCGAGGGAGCCGCTGCCGGGGGTGGTGGCGGGGGCGGCGGAGTCGGGCGAGCCGAGGGCGGCGGCGCGGGGGGCGTGTGCGGCTGCGGTGCTGCTGCGGGTGGCGGCGTCGGAGCCGGGCGTGCAGAGGGCGGCGGAGGTGTCGGGGCGTGCTGCTGCGGCGCCGCGGCCGGAGGCGGCGACGGCTGCTTCGGAGCGGCAGGGGGCGGGGGTGGTGGCGGCGGCGCCGGGCGGGCTGCAGGAGGCGGCGGAGGTGGCGGTGGCGCGGCGGGGCGCGGCGGTGCGGCAGCCGGGGGCGGCGCAGCGGGCGTGTGGGGCGGTGCAGCAGCGGGTGGCGGAGCGGCCGGGCGCGCGGGCGCAGCAGGCGGCGCAGCCGCGGGCGGTCCCTTCGGGGGCTGCTTCGGTTTTCCGTCAGGACTCGCGTCCTGAGGCTGGGCCTGAGCCACCACGAGCGGCGGCGCAGTTTGCGCTTGCGATGCGGAGCTTGCGAATTGCATCGCGGTCAGAGCCGTCGTCGCAAGCAGCACGAAACGAAGATTGGTCATGGTGGTGAACTTCCCCGGAAGGTTCTTTGACGAAGTGTTGGGATGAACGGCTACGCGTTAGGCCGGATTGTGGCGGGCGAAGCGGTCGCCGCTCGATTTATTTCTGCACGGGAATCACGTCACTCAAGCAACGTTCATTGCGCATTCAGACGCTGGTTGCAATTGCCCCACGTGCGATCGGTCGCTTCACGAGCGCTCCCGCGGCGGATTTGCATCCGTCGCAGGATTCGGAGTGAGCGGGCCGTTCGGCCCGCGTGATGGGATCTCTTCCGGCGTGCGGCCCGGCAATTCGTCGGGCTGTGGCGATTCGCCGGGCTCGCGCACCGGCGGCGCGATCTCGGGCTGCGGGCTGCCGGGCGGAATCCCCGGCGGCGGCTCGGTCGGCGTGCCCGGAGTCGAAGGCGGAATCTCGGGTGGGTCGATCGGCATCACAGTGAGACCTTGCGGTTCTCGCCGAGGTCGGGCCGCGTGTTCGTCACCGCTGCCGCAGCCATCTTCACATAGGAGATCACCGTGCCCGGCGAATCCCAGAATTCGGCATCATCGGGCGTGATCTTGAGCACGCGGATATTGGGGTCTTCGGCGCTGTCCCACCATGCCTTCGCCGGGGTCGAGAAGAGCTCCTTGATCTTGGCGCGATCGTTGGAGACGACAGCGGTACCCGTCAGCGAAACATATTTCTGGCTGCTCGCATCGGCGAACGACAGGTTGACGGAGGGATCGCGTGCGATCTCTTCATCCTTATGGCGCCGTGCGTCGGTCAGGAAGAAAATCGTGTTGGCCTCGCGATCGAGAAAGGCGCTCATCGGCCGGGCGCGCAGCTTGTCGCCGTCGCGCGTCACCAGCATCGCGAAGCCGATCTTCTTCATCAGATCCCAGGCGCGATCCACGTCTTGGGCATTGTCGTTGGCCATATCGTACTCCTTCTGCAAGGAACGATAACGACCTGCATGGAACGATGTTCCTGCCGGAATTCCGGCCTTATTCCGGCGCGTGGCACACGGCCTCGATATTGTGGCCATCGGGATCGAGCACGAAGGCGCCGTAATAGTTCGCATGGTAATGCGGCCGGATGCCGGGCGGGCCGTTGTCCCGGCCGCCGGCCGCAATCGCCGCCTTGTAGAACGCGTCGACGGTGGCGCGGTCTTTTGCCGCGATCGCGACATGCACCGGCTTGTTCATGGCGCCTTCGCCGCCGATCCAGAAGTCCGGTTTGCCGTCGGCGCCGAAGCCTGCGGCTGCGGCGTGGCCGGTCTGCTCCGCCGTGACTTCCATGATCAGGCCGTAGCCGAGCGGGGCCAGCGCCTCGGCGTAGAACGCCTTGGCGCGCTCATAGTCGGAGACCGAGAAACCCACATGGTCGATCATCGCAACCTCCTTCGTCCTTGTCAGCGCGAGAGAAACGTATTGCTTCGAGTCTTGCGCGCGATCGCGAATCCACGTGCGACCATGTCGGCAATACAATCCTGCTGCCATTCGTTTTGTGACAGATGCTCGATGACGACCGCGCGCGGCCACAGCGCGGGCGGCGCATCGCGGAAGAAGCCGATCAGCACGCGGTCCTCGAAACCCTCGACATCGATCTTCAGCGAATCGACTTGGCTGACGCCGGCCTCGTCGAGAATGCGTGTCAGCCGCAGCGACGGCACCTTGATGGCCTCGGCGCTCGCAGTGCCGGTGACGACGTGAGTGGCACCAAGATTGCCGCCGCCGCTCTCGATCATCAGCTCGCCGTCGCTGTCGCCGGCCGCAGCCTGCACCAGGTGCACCTGCGCCGTCTTCGACGCGGCGTGATTGAACGAAAGCCGTCCAAACGTAAGCGGATGCGGCTCGATAGCGACCACCTTGCCCATGCTGCCGACCTGCCGCGCCATCACGAGCGCAAACGTGCCGACATTGGCGCCGACGTCGACGAATACGCCGCCCGCCGGGGTGTGCCGGCGCAAGAAGTCGAGCTCGTCGAGATTGTAGTCGGGATTAAACAACGCGCCGCGCTCGGTCGCGCTGCCCTGGTGATAGAAGCGGAATGACGCGCCCTGATATTCTACGTCGAGCGGGCCGCCGCCCAGCAGGTTGACCAGCCGCGACATCCAGGGCCGGAACGCGCCGCGCTTCAGCCCCGACTGCTGTACGAGGCGAATGATCGCAGCCTGCGCCGCATTGGGCGCAAACGCGCCGAACGGCGCGGACGAAGGGGCATTGTCGGTCGTCAAGCAGGCGGTCCTCGTTGCAAGCGGCGCATGCATAGCCGGTTTTGCCGAGGACTCCAACGCTATGGGAGAGGAATGTGGCCCGGATGGAGCGCAGCGGAATCCGGGCTACGGATGTCACGCCGCCTACTTCGGTGCCTTCCGCTGCCGCAGAAATCGCCCCAGCAGCCTGCGCTTGCCCTTGCGCGGGATCAGCTCGATGTCGCTGACGAGCTTGGCGCCGCCCTTGCGGCGCTCCAGCACGATCTTGCGGCTGTGAAAGGCCTCGAGCTCGACGCGATGCGCGACGCTGACGATGGTCGCCTTCGGCAGTTCGTCGGTGACCATCTTCATCATCTTGTCCTGGCTCTTCTCGTCGAGTGCCGAGGTCGCCTCGTCGAGCACGACGATGTCGGGGTTGTGCAGCAGCAGCCGCGCGAAGGCGAGGCGCTGTTTCTCGCCGCCTGACAGCGTCTGGTCCCACGGCCCCTCTTCCTCGATCTTCTCCTTGAGATGATCGAGTCCGACCTTGTGCAGGGCCTCGCCGATTTCCTCGACGGTCCAGTCGTCTTCGGCTCCGGGATAGGCGACGGCGCGGCGCAAGGATCCGGACGGCACGTAAGGCCGCTGCGGCAGCATGAACAGGCGGCGGTCGGGATGGAAATTGACGCTGCCGCCGCCCCAGGGCCAAAGGCCGGCGATGGCGCGCACCAGCGTGCTCTTGCCGGTGCCGGATTCACCGGCAACCAGCAGACGTTCGCCGGGCTCGATCACCACTTCGGTCTCGCCGACCACGGCGGTGCCGTCATCCAACGTCACCGAAAGATCCTTCATCTCCAGCATGGCGTCATTGCTGGTCTCGCCGCGCTTGATGCGGCCGAGGCCGTCGCCCTGCTCGGCGCGCTCGAGGCCGTCCAGCGACATCATCAGCGAGGCGATCCGACGCGCGCAGGCGTTCCAGTCGGCAAGCCGCGGATAATTATCGACCAGCCAGCCGAACGCACTCTGCACGATAGTGAAGGCGGAGGCGGCCTGCATCACCTGCCCCAGGGTCATCGAACCATCGAGGAATTTCGGCGCGCAGAGCAACAGCGGCACGACCGGCGCAACCAGGCTCGATCCCTGCGACACCAGCGTGGTACGCATGTGCTGGCCGGCAAGCCGCGCCCATTGCCGCAACACGTTGGTAAAATTGCGGTCGATGCCGTCGCGCTCTTCCTCCTCGCCGCCGAGCAACGCGATGCTCTCGCCGTTTTCGCGCACGCGGGTCAGCGTGTAACGGAAATCGGCCTCGGCCTGGTTCTTGTCTTCGGAGACCTGGACGAACTGACGGCCGATGACCAGGATCGACCCGGACGCGATTGCAGCATAAAGCATCGCGGCGATCACGAGAAAGCCGGGAATGGTGAGCGTCGAGCCGCCGAGCGTGATGGTGAGCGCACCGCCGATCGTCCAGAGCACGACGATGAAGGTCGCCGCCGACAGCATCGCGGATGTCACGCCGGCGAGGAAATCGACCGGCGAATCTGTCGCGATGCGCAGATCCTCGGCGATCCGGTATTCCGGATTCTTGTGGTCGCCGCCGACAAGGTTGAGCTGGTAGTAGCGACCGTTCTTGAGCCAGCGCGTGAGCACGCTGTTGGTCAACCAGGCACGCCAGCGCCGCTGGATGCCCATCCGTGCGAACACCTGCGCCACGCCCAGCACGATGCTGCCGATCGCGAGCGGAAAGAAAACGGCGGTGAGATGGAAAACGGTGCTGGCATCGCGCTTCTCGATTGCATCGAAGATCGCGCGATTCCAGACATTGATGCCGTACTGGAAGGCGACGGTCAGGATGATCAGCACGCCGAGGCCGAGCGAGAATGGCCAGGCCAGGCGATCACCGTTGCTTCCCCAGAAGCCGCGCGCGCTGATCCAGAACCGCGTCAGCAGATAATCCTTGCGGGCCTGTTCGGCTT
This sequence comes from Bradyrhizobium sp. SZCCT0148, assembly GCF_018129985.1. Classification (GTDB taxonomy): domain Bacteria; phylum Pseudomonadota; class Alphaproteobacteria; order Rhizobiales; family Xanthobacteraceae; genus Bradyrhizobium; species Bradyrhizobium japonicum_H. The sequence goes on along the minus strand of NZ_JAFCKT010000002.1, from coordinate 116,326 downwards.
CTTCGGGGGATAGCTTGGGGTCAGGCTCGACCAATTCGGGCGGAGGAGGACTGACTTCGTCGCCGCTCTCGCCCTTGATCTTGACGATGGGCGGCTTCTTGCCCTGCTCACGCTTACCGGCCAGCTTGTCCATGCTCGGACAACGCGATGGAACCCGGCGGGTTCCACCGGGTTCCCCGAGGTCCAAGGCGGCGTTCAGATGCCGTGCTGGTCCCGCATGGCGCGCGCCGCCTTCTCTCCGATGATGACGCAGGGCGCCATCGTGTTGCCGGTTGTGATCCGCGGCATCACGGAGCCGTCGGCGATGCGAAGCCCGTCGACCCCATAGACCTTCAGCTTGCTGTCGACCACGGACATCGTATCGCGCCCCATCTTCGCCGAGCACGTCTGGTGCCAATATGTCACCGCGGAGTCGCGCACGAAGCGTTCCATCCCGGTGGCGTCGAGGTCACCGGGCATCGACTCGCACGTCACCAATGGCGCGAAGGCGCGGGTATTGCCGAGCGCACGACAGAGGTCGACGCAAGCGATCGCAGTCTTCACATCGTCAGGATGCGACAACATGTGGGCTTCGATGCGCGGAACTGCAAGCGGCTCGGCGTTTCGGAGTCTGACCCGGCCCCGGCTCTTCGGCAAAGCGAGGCCGGCGAACATCGTCCAGCCGTGAGCGGGGGCCCGGCTTGCCGTCTCGGGGCTCGGCACCGGAAATTCGACCTGGCAGAACAGCAGGTCCGGTGATGTGAGCGCGGAATCGGATTTCCAGTACAGCGTGGCTGCATTACCGGTGTTGCGCGGCGCGATCGGCTCGCGGTACTCCCAGATGCATCCGAACGAGACATGGTCTTGCGCTCGAACGCTCGGGCCTCGTCGACACGCCGCCGGAGGATGCCTTCGATCGTCTGACGTGGTTGGCAGCACGCAGCCTCGATGCTCCCGTCGCACTGCTGACGCTGCTCACTCCGACAAGGCAATGGTTCAAGTCGCGCTACGGGCTCGACATGCCCGATACGCCGCGCGGCTGGGCGTTCTGCAACTACACTATTCTCCAGAAGGATATCATGGTCGCGGAGAATCTCGCCACCGACCAGCGCTTCGTGGAGAATCCGGCCGTGTCGGGAGATCTGGGATTTCGGTTCTACGCCGGCTGTCCGGTGGTCGATCCGGACGGCTTCACGCTCGGTTCGCTCTGCGTGATCGACACGAGGCCCCGGGCGCTCGACGACACCCAGAAGCAGATCCTCGCCAGTCTCGCCGCGCTCGCTTCGGACGAGATCAAGCTGCGCGTCACCGACCGCCAATTGCGTCGGGCAGTCGAGCACGGGACTTCAAGGGGAAGCGTGGCTGCCGCGCCGGCCCGGTCCGATAGCAAGCGCGACGCCGAGCATCGGCGGGGGGTCGCGACACGCAAGGAAGGTGTCACCCAGGGTTAAGTGGGTGTCACGCAGCGCTCGTCAGATCTGGCGCTCGACCATCTTGAGCTTGAGCTCGGCGATGGCCTCGGCCGGGTTCAATCCCTTCGGGCACGCCTTGGCGCAGTTCATGATGGTGTGGCAGCGGTAGAGGCGGAACGGATCCTCGAGATTGTCGAGCCGCTCGCCGGTCGCCTCGTCGCGCGAATCGGACACCCAGCGGTTGGCCTGAAGCAGCGCGGCGGGACCGAGATAGCGCTCGCTGTTCCACCAATAGCTCGGGCACGAGGTCGAGCAGCAGGCGCACAGGATGCACTCGTAGAGGCCGTCGAGCTTCTCGCGGTCCTCGTGGCTCTGCTTCCATTCCTTCTGCGGCGTCGGCGATGTGGTCTTCAGCCACGGCTCGACCGAGGCATATTGCGCGTAGAAATTGGTGAGGTCGGGCACGAGGTCCTTGACCACCGGCTGGTGCGGCAGCGGATTGATCTTCACCGCGCCGTCCTTCACGTCGTGCATCGAGCGGGTGCAGGCCAGCGTGTTCTGGCCGTCGATGTTCATGGCGCAGGAGCCGCAAACGCCTTCGCGGCAGGAGCGGCGGAAGGTCAGCGACGGATCGATGTGGTTCTTGATCCAGATCAGGCCGTCCAGCACCATCGGACCGCAATCATTGGTGTCGACGTAATAGGTGTCGACGCTCGGATTCTTGCCGTCGTCCGGGTTCCAGCGATAGACGCGAAACTCGCGGGTCTCGGTCGCGCCCGCGGGCTTCGGCCAGGTCTTGCCGCCAGTGATCTTGGAGTTCTTCGGAAGTGCGAATTCAACCATTAGTCCTGCCTCTGGTTTCTTTCGTCATGCGCAGGCTTGACCCGTGCATCCATCTTTAGGAGTGGATTGCCGGGTCAAGCCCGGCAATGACGAGCAGTCATCAGTAAACGCGCGCCTTGGGCGGGATGTACTGCACGTCGTTCGTCATGGTGTAGTCGTGAACCGGGCGATACTCGATCCTGACCTTGCCGGAGTCCTCCAGCCAAGCCAGCGTGTGCTTCATCCAGTTCTTGTCGTCCCGCTCGGAGAAGTCCTCGCGCGCATGCGCGCCGCGGCTCTCGGTGCGGTTTGCGGCCGAGTTCATCGTCACCACCGCCTGCGAGATCAGATTGTCGAATTCGAGCGTCTCGACGAGGTCCGAATTCCACACCAGCGAGCGATCGGACACGGCGATGTCGGTGATGCCGCTGTGAACCTTCTCGATCAGGTTCTGGCCTTCACTAAGGACTTCGCCGGTGCGGAACACCGCGCAATTGGTCTGCATCACGTTCTGCATGCCTTCGCGCAGCTTCGCGGTCGGCGTGCCGCCGGAGGCGTAGCGGTAATGGTCGAGGCGACTTAGCGCGAGATCCGACGAGTTCGCCGGCAGCTCGGGCTGCTTGGCGTTCGGCGTCAGTTTCTCGGCGAGACGGAGCGCCGCGGCGCGGCCGAACACGACGAGATCGATCAGCGAGTTGGAGCCGAGGCGGTTGGCGCCGTGCACCGAGACGCAGGCGGCTTCGCCGATCGCCATCAGGCCGGGGATGATGGCGTTGTCGTCGCCGTCCTTCTTGGTCAGCACTTCGCCGTGATAGTTGGTGGGGATGCCGCCCATGTTGTAGTGCACGGTCGGCACGATCGGGATCGGCTCGCGCGTCACGTCGACATTGGCGAAGATCTTTGCGGATTCGGAGATGCCCGGCAGCCGCTCGGCCAGCACCGCGGGATCGAGATGGTCGAGATGAAGGAAGATGTGGTCCTTCCTCTTGCCGACGCCGCGTCCCTCGCGGATCTCGATCGTCATCGCGCGCGAGACGACGTCGCGCGAAGCGAGGTCCTTGGCCGACGGCGCGTAGCGCTCCATGAAGCGCTCGCCTTCGGAGTTGACGAGATAGCCGCCTTCGCCGCGCGCACCCTCGGTGACGAGACAGCCCGAGCCGTAGATGCCGGTCGGGTGGAACTGCACGAACTCCATGTCCTGCATCGGCAGGCCGGCGCGCAGCACCATGCCGCCGCCGTCGCCCGTGCATGTATGGGCCGAGGTGCAGGACGCATAGGCGCGGCCGTAGCCGCCGGTCGCGAGGATCACGGTCTGGGCGCGGAAACGGTGCAGCGTGCCGTCGTCGAGCTTGAGCGCGATGACGCCGCGGCAGGTGCCCTGGTCGTCCATGATCAGATCGATGGCGAAGAACTCGATGAAGAACTCGGCGGCGTGGCGCAGCGACTGGCCGTACATCGTGTGCAGCATGGCGTGGCCGGTGCGGTCAGCGGCGGCGCAGGTGCGCTGTGCCTGGCCCTTGCCGAAGTCCATCGTCATGCCGCCGAACGGGCGCTGGTAGATCTTGCCGTCCTCGGTGCGCGAGAACGGAACGCCCCAGTGCTCCAGCTCGTAGACCGCGTCGGGCGCGTTGCGCACCATGTATTCGATCGCGTCCTGGTCGCCGAGCCAGTCCGACCCCTTCACGGTGTCGTACATGTGCCAGCGCCAGTCGTCCTTGTGCATGTTGCCGAGCGAGGCGGAGATGCCGCCCTGCGCCGCGACCGTGTGCGAGCGGGTCGGAAACACCTTGGTGATGCAGGCCGTCTTCAGGCCCGCTTCGCTGCAGCCGACCACGGCGCGCAATCCCGCGCCGCCGGCACCGACCACGACCACGTCGTAGGTGTGGTCTTCGATCGGATAGGCTTTTCCGTTGGTGGCGGGAGCGCCGTTGGCCTTCGTGGCGGACGATGTTCCGGTTGCCATGGGTTACACTCCGGAGGAAAGTTTCAGGATCGCGTAGGTCGAGGCGAGCGCCACGGCGACCGAGAAGAAATTGTTGAGCATGATCGAGACGAGCTTCAGCTTCTCGTTATGGACGTAGTCCTCGATCACCACTTGCATGCCGATCTTCATGTGCCAGGCGCTGGCGAAGATGAAGAGGAGCAGGATCACCGCGACGGGAATGGAGCTCAGTGTCTGCGCAGCGTAGACCTGGTTGCGGCCGAGCAGCATAACGATGATCACCAGCGCCGGAATCATCAGCAGCGTCATGGCGACGGCGGTGATGCGCTGGCGCCAGAAATCGGACGTGCCGGAATGCGCGGCGCCGAGATTGCGGACGCGGCCGAGCGGGGTGCGCAGGCTGCGCTTCGGCGATTCGGATGCGCTCATCGGCCACCCCCGTTCGCATAGGCGACGATCCAGATCAGCACCGTCAGCGCGATGCCGCCGATCAGGGCGCCCCAGGTCAGCGCTTCCCGCTCGTTGGCTTTGAAGCCGTAGCCGAGGTCCCAGACGAAATGCCGGATGCCGCTGAGCATATGGTGCATCAGGGCCCAGGTGTAGCCAAACACGATCAGCCGTCCGATGATGCTGCCGGCGAAAGCTTGGACATGCGCGTAAGCAGCAGGGCCGGACGCCGCGGCAACCAGCCACCAGACCAGCAGCAGGGTTCCGAAATAGAGAGCAATACCGGTGGCGCGGTGGATGATGGACAGAGCCATCGTCAGCGTCCAGCGGTACACTTGCATGTGCGGTGAAAGTGGTCGTTCGATCCGTGCGGTCATGGGCTTTGATGTTTTATGGCGGCCCTGCAGGGGCGCGCGGGGATCGGAAAGGTCGGCTCTATTTACGGAGTCGATTTGGCCTGCGCAATCTCCAAATTGACATAAATCGAACGGTGGTTCAGCTCTAGGGCCTTGATGAAGCAAGGCCAATCAGTGGCTTGGTATACCAGAGCGTCGGTCCGCCAGCCAAATTGCGAATTTAAATTCACTCTTATACGAGGTACGCGAGGCACATTGAAATCACTATTGGAACGCCTCTAACCGTCGTCCAGACCTGTCGCTGCCTCACGTGGCTCCATGTGGCGCCGGCCACCCCTCTCCCGGGGTCGAGGCGATCTGGCCTCCCCTGCGCGCACTCTGTCCACTGCGGTTACGGATATGCGCGGCCCGCATCCCACCCCAGCCAGAACGTTGCGGGCGTCGACCGGGCTTATCAGATCGCCTACAGCTGCGAGCGTAGCCGTCTTCGAACCCGCGTCTCGGAGAAGTTGCGACCAGTCGCCGGGGCAGGTCAGGGGTGATTGCAGGACTTGATATCAAGGACATCGTCGAGCTCGCGCTGCTGCTGATCGCAACCGGGGCGTTGTCGGGATTCCTGGCCGGCGTGTTCGGCATTGGCGGCGGCGCTATTCTCGTGCCGGTGTTCTACGAATGCTTCCGCATTGCCGGCGTGCCGCTGGAGGCGCGCATGCCGCTTTGCGTCGGCACATCGCTCGCGGTCATCATCCCGACGTCGATCCGTTCGTTTCAGGCGCATTACAAGCGTGGCGCCGTCGATCTGTCGATTTTGCGCGCGTGGTGGTTGCCGATCGTGTTCGGCGTGATCGCCGGCAGCGTGGTCGCGCGCTTCGCGCCGGAGCGGCTGTTCAAGATCGTCTTCGTTGCCGTCGCCTATTCGGCGGCGGCGCGGCTCATCTTCGCGCGCGAAGGCTGGAAGTTCGGCGAAGATCTGCCGAAGGGCCCGCTGATGCGCGCCTACGGCTTCTGCGTCGGCATCCTCTCGACGCTGATGGGCATCGGCGGTGGGCTGTTCTCGAACCTCTTGATGACGTTCTACGGCCGTCCCATCCATCAGGCGGTCGCGACCTCATCGGCGCTGGCGGTCTTGATCTCGATCCCCGGCGCGCTCGGCTACATCTATGCCGGCTGGCCCGCGGCGGCGGACTATCCAGCCGTCGCAGCGCTGCAAGCGCCGTTCGCGCTCGGCTACGTCTCGTTGATCGGCGCGGTGCTGGTAATGCCGATGAGCCTCGTGACGGCGCCGCTCGGTGTGAAGGCTGCGCATGCGATGTCGAAGCGGACGCTCGAAGTGGCGTTCGGCTGCTATCTGTTCATCGTCGGCAGCAGATTTGTGATGAGCTTGCTGGGCGGGCAGTAGCCGCCGCACCCTCCGTCTTTGCGAGCGCAGCGAAGCAATCCAAAGTCTTTCCGCAGGGGCAGTCCGGATTGCTTCGCTGCGCTCGCAATGACGAGGAGAGAGCAACACACCCTCACTTCTTCGCGTAGATATCCTTGTACGTATCGCGCAAGATGTTCTTCTGTACCTTGCCCATCGTATTTCGCGGCAGTTCGTCCACGACGAAGACGCGCTTGGGCATCTTGAACTTCGCGATCCGTCCGTCGAGAGCGTTCAGCACGGCGGCTTCGGTGACATCGGCGCCCTTGTTGCAGACCAGCACTGCCGTAACGCCTTCGCCGAAATCGGCATGCGGCACGCCGATCACCGCGGATTCCACTACGCCTGGCATGGCGTCGATCTCGCTCTCGATCTCCTTGGGGTAGACGTTGAAGCCGCCGGAGATCACGAGATCCTTGCCGCGGCCGAGGATGTGCACGTAACCCTTGCCGTCGATCTTGCCGAGGTCGCCGGTGATGAAGAAGCCGTCGGGCCGGAATTCGGACTTGGTCTTCTCCGGCATGCGCCAGTAGCCCTTGAAGACGTTCGGGCCCTTGACCTCGATCATGCCGATTTCCTCGCGTGGCAGCTCCTTCCCGGTCTCGGGATCCGTCACGCGCACCGAAACACCCGGCAACGGGAAACCGACCGCGCCGGGGACACGCTCGCCGTCATAGGGGTTCGACGTGTTCATGTTGGTTTCGGTCATGCCGTAGCGCTCCAGCACGGCGTGGCCCGTCCGCGCCGACCATTCACGATGCGTTTCGGCAAGCAGCGGCGCCGAGCCCGAGATGAACAGGCGCATGTGCTTCGTGGTCTCGCGCGACAGCGCCGAATTCTGCAGCAGGCGCGTGTAGAAGGTCGGCACGCCCATCAGCACCGTGGCCCGCGCCATCAGCTTGATGATCAAATCGGGGTCGAGCTTCGGCAGGAAGATCATCGAGGCTCGTGCGAACAGCGTCACGTTGGTCGCAACGAACAGGCCGTGGGTATGGTAGATCGGCAGCGCGTGGATCAGCACGTCCTTGTCGGTGAAGCGCCAGTAGTCGACCAGCGACAGCGAGTTCGACGCCAGATTATCGTGCGTCAGCATCGCGCCCTTCGAGCGGCCGGTGGTGCCCGAAGTGTAGAGGATCGCGGCGAGGTCGTCGTTGGCCCGGGCCACGGTGGTGAAGTCGGCGCTGGCCCTGTCGGCGGCTTCCGTCAGAGATCCCTTGCCGTCCGCTCCGAGCGTTTCGACCTTGGCCTTCACCTTGGCGGCGATCGGGGCGAGGCCTTCGGCCTTGGAGGGATCGCAGACGACCAGCGCGGGCTCGGCGTCGCCGATGAAGTAGTCGAGCTCGTTCAGCGTATAGGCGGTGTTGAGCGGCAGATAGACCGCGCCGGCCCTGACCGTGCCGAGATACAGCACGATATTGGCGACGGACTTTTCGACCTGCACCGCGACGCGGTCGCCGGGCTTCACGCCGCGCGCGACCAATACATTCGCCATCTGCCCGGCGCGCGCGATCAGGTCGCCATAGCTGATGTGGCCGCCGTCATGCGTCTCGATCGCGAGGCGCGCGGGGTTGTCGAGGCCATCGAACAGGCGGGAAAACAGATTGGCGTTGGCAACTGTGTTCATGCAACATTCCTCGCCGGCGAAGGCCGGTCAAACCGAGGGCTGGATTAGCAAAAACCGCCCCGATGAAGCAACGGAGACAGTTTGCATGTCCAAAAACGGGAAACGCGTGGCCTGGGTTACGGGTGGCGGCAGCGGCATCGGGGAGGCCGGCGCCGAGGCGCTGGCTGCCGACGGCTGGACGGTGGTGGTGTCGGGCCGGCGCAAGGACGCCCTCGATACCGTGGTCGCCAAGATCACCAAGGCAGGCGGGGTGGCGGAATCCATTGTGCTGGACGTCTCCAACGCCGCGGAAGCCCAAAAGGCCGCCGATCAGATCGTCGCGAAGCACGGCCGCATCGACCTCCTGGTCAACAATGCCGGTATCAACGTCCCCAAGCGCAGTTGGAAGGACATGGAACTGGAAGGCTGGGACCAACTCGTCCAGGTCAATCTCAACGGCGTGCTCTATTGCATGCGCGCGGTGCTGCCGACGATGCGCAAGCAGCAGGACGGCGCGATCATCAACGTCTCGTCCTGGGCCGGCCGTCACGTCTCGAAGATGCCGGGCCCGGCCTACACCACCACCAAACATGCGGTGCTGGCACTGACCCATTCCTTCAACATGGACGAATGCGTCAACGGCCTGCGCGCCTGCTGCCTGATGCCCGGCGAGGTGGCGACTCCCATCCTCAAGCTGCGCCCGGTGGTGCCGAGCGAGGAGGAGCAGGCCAAGATGCTGCAATCGGAAGATCTCGGCCGCACCATCGCGTTCATTGCAAGCATGCCGGCGCGCGTTTGCATCAACGAGATGCTGATCAGCCCCACGCATAATCGCGGATTCATTCAGACGCCGAACAACCGGGACTGAGGCGGGCGCGATCGGTGCAACGTGCACCGCTGCCGTGGGGTGGGCAAAGCGCAGCGGGCCCACCACGCGAAATCACAGGGGAGGTGGTGGGCACGGCGCTGCGCGCCTTTGCCACCCTGCCGCACCGTCCTTGACGCGCGCCAGACACGAACGCACCACTGCATAGTTTCAAGCATCACAAAGAATTTTTTTCCGAAACCGCACGGCGAACGCTCCCGTAGTTCGGTGCAACGACGGCGCTGCTGCTCCACGCCAAAAGGTCGCAGCCGCCGTTGTTGCCCCAACTCAAGACCGGCCATCGCCGGTTACAATTCAATCGGGAGACCCTCCATGTCGAAGCGCTTTGCCTATCTCGCTGCCGCTGCCTTCAGCGCCCTGACCATCACCGCGACCGTCGTCGCGCCTGCCCGCGCCGAGGAGAAGACCGTCATGGTCGGCGGCGCCGCGATGTTCCCGTCCAAGAATATCGTGCAGAACGCGGTCAATTCGAAGGACCACACCACGCTGGTGGCGGCGGTGAAGGCGGCCGGCCTGGTGCCGACGCTGGAAGGCAAGGGTCCGTTCACCGTGTTCGCGCCGACCAACGCCGCCTTCGGCAAGCTGCCGGCCGGCACCGTCGACAACCTGGTCAAGCCCGAGAACAAGGCGACGCTGACCAAGATCCTCACCTACCACGTCGTGCCCGGCAAGCTCGAAGCCTCCGACCTCAAGGACGGCCAGAAGCTTAAGACCGCCGAGGGCGAAGAGCTCACCGTGAAGAAGTCCGGCAGCTCCGTCATGATCGTCGACGCCAAGGGCGGCTCATCGACCGTCACGATCCCGAACGTCAACCAGTCGAACGGCGTGATCCACGTGGTCGACACCGTGCTGATGCCGGCGTCGTAACACCGCGAAACCCGGTTTCATCCCCCGACCGGATGCGACGAAACGGCGAGCCGGGGGCACCCGGCTCGCTTTTTTGTGACTACGATAGCCCACGGGCATCGATTCGATCGCCGGCGGGGCGTAACGAAACCGGAAGCATCGGCGTATAATTGCTGTCGCACGATCCCCAGGACGGAACCGCCATGTCGAGTCTCACAGTCGCCGACCAGCAGGTCGGCTCCACCCCGGCCAAAGTGATCCAGCCGGCCTGGGTCCGCGTCATGCACTGGACCAATGCCGTCGCCATGATCCTGATGATCCTGTCGGGCTGGCAGATCTACAACGCCTCGCCGCTGTTCGGCTTCAGTTTTCCGCGCGAGTACACGCTCGGCGGCTGGCTCGGCGGCGGCCTGCTCTGGCATTTTGCCGCGATGTGGCTGTTGATGATCAACGGCCTCGCCTACCTCGTCACGGGCTTCGGCACCGGCCGCTTCCGCAAGAAGCTGTTTCCAATCACCCCGTCGGGCGTACTCCACGACGTCAGGGCCGCGCTGACCTTCAAGCTCGGCCATGACGACCTCACAGTCTACAATTACGTGCAACGCCTGCTGTATGCCGGCATCATCCTGGTCGGCGTCCTGATCGTGCTCACGGGCTTGGGGATGTGGAAGCCGGTGCAGCTCTATTATCTCGTCGCGCTATTCGGCGACTACCCGACCGCGCGCTACATCCATTTCTTCTGCATGGCCGCGATCTGCGCGTTCCTCGTCGTTCACGTCCTGCTCGCGCTGCTGGTGCCGAAGAGCCTGCGCGCCATGATCATCGGTCGCTAGAGCATGATCCGGAAAAGTGTGAAGCGGTTTTCCGACAAGATCATGCTCAAAGTAGATATGTGAGGATAACATGGCCAAGCGTTCATTCCTGATCCCCGGCGTCGACAAGCGGCTCTTGATCAAGGACTCCATCAAGACCATGCCCGACGTCACCCGCCGCCGCTTCATCGCGGGCGGCGCCAGCCTGGGCGCGCTGACGCTGCTCACCGGCTGCGACGTGGTCGATTCGTCCTCGGCTGAAAACATGCTGGCCCGGATCTCGAAATTCAACGACGCGGTGCAGGCCTTCATCTTCAATCCAGACGCGCTGGCGCCGACCTTTCCCGAAAGCGCGATTACGAAGCCGTTTCCGTTCAACGCCTATTACGAACTCGACGATGCGCCTGACGTCTCGGCTGCGGACTGGAAGCTCGAAGTGCGCGGCCTTGTCGACAACAAGAAGTCGTGGACGCTGGAAGAACTGTATAAGCTGCCGCAGGTCTCGCAGATCACCCGCCACATCTGCGTCGAGGGCTGGAGCGCGATCGGCAGCTGGACCGGCACGCCCTTGCGCGATTTCCTCAAGCTGATCGGCGCCGACACGCGCGCCAAATACGTCTGGTTCCAGTGCGCCGACAAGGACGGCTACAATTCGCCGCTCGACATGCGCTCCGCCCTGCATCCGCAGACCCAGATGACGTTCAAATATGCCAACGAAATTCTGCCGCGCGCCTACGGCTTCCCGATGAAGATCCGCGTGCCGACAAAGCTCGGCTTCAAGAACCCGAAATACGTCGTCTCGATGGAAGTCACCAACGACTACAAGGGCGGCTATTGGGAAGACCAGGGGTATAATTCGTTCAGCGGCAGTTAGCACCGCTGTCGTCATTACGTAGGGTGGGCAAAGCAAAGCGTGCCCACGCATTTGAGCGGTTCGAGAGAGATGGCGGGCACCGCACAAGTGCGCCTTTGCCACCTACGGCACCGATTGCTTGGCCGGCCCCACCTTGCGCTGGCATAACGCCGCGACCGCCCCCAGCGCCAGTAATGCCGCCGAGACGTTGAGCGCGTAGCTCAAGCTCCCCAGCGCGTCGGTGATCGCGCCGACCACGATCGGCCCCAGCGTCTGGCCGACGCCGAACGAGATCGTCATTGCCGCGATTGCGGTCGGCCACATCGCAGGTGGATAGTTGAAGCGGACGAAGGCGGTGGTCGAACCGACCACGGCGAAGAAGGCGACGCCGAACACGATCGCCGAGACCGCGAGCCACGCCGGCGAATGCCCGAGCATCGGCAGCGCCGCACCCAGTGCGTTGGTGCCGAGGATGATGGCGGTGGCCAATCCGCCGCGATCCAGCGCCAGCACGCCGCGCCAGGCCCAGGGTGTGACGAAGGCGGACAGGCCGATCAGCCCCCAGAACGCCGCCTGTGCCGTGGCTCCACCGCCGCCGTCGCGCACATAGGCGATCATGAAGGTCATGTAGGCGATGTAGCCGGCGCCGAACAGGAAGTAGCCGGCGAGATAGATCAGCACGGGGAGTACCGCGAACGACGCGTGGCTGCCTTCGGAGAAGCGGACGCTGCTCTCGATGCGGATCAGGAACAGCGGGATGGTCATCGCGATGGACAGCAGCGTCAGCGCCCACCAGACGATCCACCATGAGCCCGGGCCGAAATATTGCAGCGTGAACGGGGCGATCAGCCCGGAGGACAGAATGCCGATGCCCGGCCCGGCATAGAACAGGCTGAGCAGGAAATTGGCCCGCTCGGGTCGCGACTGGGCGATGGTCGCCGCGAGCGCGCCACCGGCAACGAACCCGGCCGCGGCCCCGAGACCCAGCACGAGGCGCGCCAGGCTCAGCGCGACGAAATCTCCCGTCAGCGCACAGGTCGCGAGCGCGGCCACGCAGGCCAGGGTCCCGCCGCGGATCGCCGCGGACCAGCCGACGCGCTGGATCAGGCGCGAGGCCACCAGCGCGCCGACGAGATAGCCGACGGCGTTGATGGTGTTCATGAATCCGGCTGCCGAGTAGGACCAGCCGAGGTCATCCCGCATGTCCGGCAGCACCAGGGCATAGGCAAAGCGGCCGATTCCCAGCCCCACCGTCGCCGCCAGCGACAGGGTCAGGATCAGCCGCGCAGGATGTGCGTCGGGCGGGGGGCGATCAGGGGCGTGCAAGGGATACTCCGGCAGCCTGCACTGTGGCAGGCCCCGCCCGGCTTGCACAGCCGCGGCGCGGCAATGGTGTCTTGCCAAGCACGCAACGCCGCTCTAGCAATCCGGCCGAAATTCACGAGATGCCGTCATGCCCGGCCTTGTGCCGGGAATCCACGTTCTCTGCACCCAAGGCAAGACGTGGATGGCCGGGACATAGGCGAGCGGAAGCGACGCCGTCCTTAGGCCGGCTATGCCGGCCATGACGAAACGGAGGAAGAACGACCATGGCGACCCACAAACTGCTGCTGCTTCCCGGCGACGGTATCGGCCCCGAGGTGATGGGCGAGGTGAAGCGGCTGATCGACTGGCTCAATTCGGCCGGGATCGCCAAGTTCGAGACCGACACCGGCCTCGTCGGCGGCTCCGCCTATGATGCGCACAAGGTCTCGATCTCCGAGGGCGACATGGCCAAGGCGCTCGCCGCCGATGCCATCATCTTCGGCGCGGTCGGCGGTCCGAAGTGGGATGCGGTGCCCTACGAGGTTCGCCCGGAAGCCGGCCTGCTGCGCCTGCGCAAGGATCTGGCTTTGTTCGCCAACCTCCGCCCCGCCGTGTGCTATCCGGCGCTGGCGGACGCTTCGAGCCTGAAGCGTGAGGCGGTCGAAGGCCTCGACATCATGATCGTGCGCGAGCTCACCGGCGGCGTCTATTTCGGCGAACCCAAGACCATCACCGATCTCGGCAACGGCCAGAAGCGCGCCATCGATACCCAGGTCTACGACACCTATGAGATCGAGCGCATCGGCCGCGTCGCCTTCGAACTTGCGCGGAAGCGCAAGAACAAGGTGACGTCGATGGAGAAGCGCAACGTCATGAAGTCGGGCGTGCTCTGGAACGAGGTCATGACCCAGGTCCACGAGCGCGAATACCCCGACGTCACGCTCGAGCATCAGCTCGCCGATTCCGGCGGCATGATGCTGGTGAAGGCGCCGAAGCAGTTCGACGTCATCGTCACCGACAACCTGTTCGGCGACATGCTGTCCGACATCGCCGCGATGCTGACGGGCTCGCTCGGCATGCTGCCGTCGGCCTCGCTCGGCGAGGTCGATGTGAAGAGCAAGAAGCGCAAGGCGCTGTACGAGCCCGTGCACGGCTCGGCGCCTGATATCGCCGGCCGGGGCCTCGCCAATCCGATCGCGATGATCTCGTCCTTTGGCATGGCGCTGCGCTATTCCTTCGACATGGGCGCGCTCGCCGACAAGGTCGATGCCGCGATCGCCGCGGTGCTCGCCAGCGGCCTGCGCACCGCCGACATCAAGTCGGAGGGCACCACGGCCGCCTCGACCACGCAGATGGGCGAAGCGATCCTGAATGAATTGCAGAAGCTGCACGCGTGAGGTTTGCACGGCTTTTTGCAGGCTGGGCAAAGCGCAAGCGTGCCCACCACTTCCTGATTGTTGGATAGAGATGGTGGGCACGGCGCTTCACGCCTTTGCCCACCTTACGGCCCCTGCTCCCGGAGCTAAATCATGGACACGCCCCGGCCCAAGATCGCGGAAACCTTCATCCATGACACGGTGCGCCAGCGCGAGGCGCAGATCGGGCGGCGCTGCGAAATTCTCGGCAACACCCGCATCGAATATGCCTCGCTCGGCGACTACTCCTATCTCGGCGAGAATTGCGAGGTCGCCGACGCGCAAATCGGCAAGTTCACGGCCATCGCCAATTCGGTGCGGATCGGTGCGCCCAATCATCCGATGGGCCGGCCGTCGCAGCATCGCTTCACCTATTGCCCGGAATACTACGAAACGGGCGTGACGCGTGACCGTGACTTCTTCGCGGACCGTCGCGGCGACCGCGTCATCGTCGGCAATGATGTCTGGATCGGACACGCCGCCATCCTGCTGCCCGGCGTGACTGTCGGCGACGGCGCGGTGATCGCGGCAGGCGCGGTCGTCAGCCGCGACGTCGAGCCCTACACGATCGTCGGCGGCGTTCCCGCGCGCCCCATCCGCAAGCGTTTCCCTGATTCCGTCGCGGACAGCCTGCGCCGCATCGCGTGGTGGGATTGGCCGGATGAGCTCGTCTTCGAGCGCCTCGCCGATTTCCGCTCCGAAGCGATCGAGGAGTTCTGCAGGCGTTATGATCCGGCGGCGAACGCGTAAGGCGAATCTCGCTTGAACGACCGGTCTTGCAGGGTGCGAATAGCGACCCGTCCGCCGGAGCTCGAAGGCGGAAGCGTGCCCACGCATTCGTTGCGATCGAGAGCCTGCGGGTAACCCGCAAAAAATGGCCGGGCGCGAGCCCGGCCATTTTGATTCGGTCGATGACGCCGCTCAGTACAGCGGGAAATTCTGCGGGTAACCACCGACGTCATGCGGCGGCGAGAGCGGCTGACGGTCGATCGGGCGGTTCAGATTCTCGCGGGCGAACGACGGATAGCCCACGGCCGGCGGAAAGGCGTAATCGGAGAACTTGCGGTCGCCCGGATTGACCTCCGTGCCGCCGTCGAGCCATGAGCGCTTGCTGACATAGATACGGGTTCGGCCCTGCTGGTAGACGGTGTTGGGGCCGCTCGGGCCGTAATAGTGCCGGCCACGGTCGTCATAGCGCTTGGTCTTGTTGTCGGCCGAGGCGGGCGTCACGAGGGACGTTGCAATCACGGCGCCCGCTGCAAGCATGGTCGCCAATTTGGCAGAGAATTTCGAGCTCATCACGTCCCCTTCAGGCGGCAGGCCGCCAGTCGATTTCATCCCCATACTAGCCCGGCCGGGGTGCGCGCAACTAGGTCTATTGGGTCACACCGGCTTGGAATAATCGTGCCCGCAGGCAAAAGTTGCATCAATACCAGCCACTTGAGCTTGATGCAGGAGCTTGACGTAAGTCAAAGCGCCCCGCGCAATTGCGCATTCGCCGCGCCCAGCAGCCAGTCCGGCGAGCCCGCAAGGTCGCAGGCCCGGCGCTTCAGCTCGGCCCGCGCGAACAATTCCGCCAGCTTCGGCTCGTTGCCCGAGGTCAGCAGCGTCAGCCGGTTCAGCGTGCAGGCGATCGCCGCACGCCGGGCGGGGATCGTATCGCCCTGGCAGGAGAAGCCGGAGATCTGCAAGCCCGGCTCCTCGTTGCGCTTGAGGTAGCCGAGGCAGGCCGGCGAATTCTTGTCCGTGCCGGTCGGCCGGAACAGCGCGACGGGGCCGAATTTCGTCTCGACCAGGCCGGCTTGCTCGAGCGGGGTGGCCGCCCCGAGGCCCATCAGGGCGGCGAGGTCCATCGCGACAGGACGAGCCACGTCGAATTCGCCCCCTTCGCGATAGATTTCGAGCTCGGCCAGCGGCTGGTCTGCCGCACTCGTCCAGCGCATGACGTCCTTGCGGCCGCCTTCGGGATGCCGAAGGATGGTATAAGAGGCTGTTTTTTCTGATGAATCGATCCGGCTCAGGGCGAAGGCCGGGTGCGAGCGGTCGGCCGTGCTCCAGCCCGGCCGCAGCGCCGGCTCGTCGTCGTGCAGTTCGGGCAGCTGGCCGAGCGCCGCGAGGGCGAGGATGGCAAACAAGGCCAGCGTCCCCACATAGGCAATCAGGCGCGCCAGCGTACCGACCACCTCGTCGGCGAAGGCTGCCAGCGTCAGATAGAGACTGGTCCGGGTGGGGATTGCGGCCGTGCTGGCCTCGAGCGACTGCATCCACGGCCTTCAAGGATGGTCCAACGTTGTCTTGCGGCTGGTTCTCGCATAGAAGCGCTGCTCTTCCTGTTTAAGCGTCAGCTTCGGGAACGGGCTATTTCATCGGAGAGTGAACGATGGGTTACAAAGTCGCAGTCGTCGGCGCGACCGGCAATGTCGGACGGGAAATGCTCAACATTCTCGATGAGCGCAAATTTCCCGCGGACGAGGTCGTGGCCCTGGCCTCACGCCGCAGCGTCGGCGTCGAGGTCTCCTATGGCGACCGGACCCTGAAGTGCAAGGCGCTCGAGCATTACGACTTCTCCGACGTCGACATCTGCCTGATGTCGGCCGGCGGCGAGGTGTCGAAGGAATGGTCGCCGAAGATCGGCGCCGCCGGCGCTGTCGTGATCGACAATTCCTCGGCTTGGCGCATGGACCCGGATGTGCCGCTGATCGTTCCCGAAGTGAATGCGGATGCGACGGCCGGGTTCAAGAAGAAGAACATCATCGCCAACCCGAACTGCTCGACCGCGCAGCTCGTGGTCGCGCTGAAGCCGCTGCACGACAAGGCGACGATCAAGCGTGTCGTGGTCTCGACCTATCAATCGGTGTCGGGCGCCGGCAAGGACGCGATGGACGAGCTGTTCTCGCAGACCAAGGCCGTCTACACCAACAGCGAAATCGTCAATAAGAAGTTTCCCGCGCGCATCGCCTTCAACATCATCCCCCAGATCGACGTCTTCATGGAGGACGGCTACACCAAGGAAGAGTGGAAGATGATGGCGGAGACCAAGAAGATCCTTGATTCCAAGATCAAGCTCTCCGCCACCTGCGTGCGCGTGCCGGTGTTCGTCGGCCACTCCGAAGCCGTCAACATCGAGTTCGAAAATCCGATCAGCGCGGATGAAGCGCGCGACATCCTGCGCAAGTCGCCCGGCTGCCTCGTCATCGACAAGCACGAGCCCGGTGGCTACGCCACGCCGTACGAAGCGGCCGGCGAGGACGCCACCTACATCAGCCGCATCCGCGAGGACGCGACGGTGGAGAACGGCCTCGTGCTGTGGTGCGTGTCCGACAACCTCCGCAAGGGCGCAGCTCTCAACGCGATCCAGATCGCGGAAGTCCTGATCAACCGCAAGCTGATCAGCGCGAAGAAAAAGGCGGCCTGACGCGGCCGTCTCGGACGGGTGGGCAAAACGAAGCGTGCCCACCACCTGTGTTTTTTCGATCGGTAAAGATGGTGGGCGCGGCGCGTTGCGCCTTCCCACCCTACGAATTCAAGCCGAGCCGACGCAGGCCTATGCCACGCTGCGCGCGTTCTTGAATTCCTTGCTGGTCTTGTCCAGCACGAACAGCGATCCCTCCGCGACGCCGAAATAGGCGCCGTGGGTCTGCATCTGGCCGCTGTCGACCGCCTTGCGAACGAACGGGAACGTCATCAAATTTTCCAGGCTACGGAACACCGCGGCCTTCTCGATGCGCTCGACGAATTGCGCCATGGTCTCGTGGTCGCGCTGTTCGACCACTTCGCCGGGCTTGATGAACATCTGCATCCATTTGCCGATGAAGTCGCCGGGCGTCAGCGGCTCGATCTTATCGACGAAGGCGCGGATGCCGCCGCACTGGGCGTGGCCGAGCACCACGATGTGCTTCACCTTCAGCACCGTCACCGCATATTCCAGCGCGGCCGAGACGCCATGCGCATTGCCGTCCGGCTGATACACCGGCACCAGATTGGCGATGTTGCGGACCACGAACAATTCGCCCGGGCCGACGTCGAAGATCACCTCGGGCGAGACGCGGCTGTCGCAGCAGCCGATCACCATCACTTCCGGCGACTGCCCCTTCACCGACAGGTCGCGGTAGCGGCTCTGCTCGGTCGGCAGCCGCTGGGTGGCGAAGGCCTGATAGCCTTCCAGCAAATGCTTTGGGAATGTCATCATGGCTATGCCTAATCATATACCGCCAAGGCGAACAAGCCTTTCGAACAGGCAGGCCAGATGTTATCGGCTCCGGTGAAGCCCGTTTGAGAAAACCGGAAGGAACGCTTGCATGATCCGCCCGCGCCGCAGCCATTTGTTCATGCCCGGCTCCAATCCCCGCGCGCTGGAAAAGGCGCGCAATCTCGCTGCCGACGGCCTCATCCTGGATCTGGAAGATTCCGTCGCCCCCGACGCCAAAGCTGCAGCGCGCGATGGAGTCGCGGCGGCCATCGCCGCCAAGGGGTTCGGCAAGCGCGAGATCCTGATCCGTACCAACGGCCTCGACACGCCCTGGTGGGCCGATGACGTCGCGATGGCTGCCAAGGCCTCGCCCGACGGCATCCTGGTTCCAAAAGTTTCAAGCATCGAAGATCTCGACACGATCGGCCGGAAGCTCGCCGAGCTTGACGCCGCGCCGACCGTGAAGGTCTGGGCCATGATCGAGACCGCGCGCGCCGTGCTGCACGCCGAAGAGCTGGCCGCAGCGGGGCGCGATGCAACGCGGCGCTTGTCGGGTTTCGTGTTCGGCCCGAACGACATCTCGCGCGAGACGCGGATCAGGATGCTGCCGGGCCGTGCCGCGATGATCCCGATGATCACCCATTGCATCCTGGCGACGCGCGCTCATGGCCTCGAAATCCTCGACGGCCCCTACAGCGACATCGCCAATCCCGACGGGTTTGCCACCGAATGCGCGCAAGGCCGCGATCTCGGTTTCGACGGCAAGACGCTGATCCACCCTTCGCAGATCGACGCCTGCAACGCGATCTTCACCCCGCCCGAAGAGGAAGTCGCGCGCGCCCGAAAAATCATCGCGGCGTTCGAACTGCCGGAGAACGTCTCGCGCGGCGCGATTCGTCTCGATGGTGCGATGGTGGAGCGCCTGCACGCCGACATGGCGCGGCGCACGATCGAGATCGCGGACGCGATCGCGGCGATGGGGAGGGGTTGAGAGCCTATCCAGCTGCCGCGCCATTCAAGGCGACGCATCGCTCATTCGCAGCGCGGCGCAGCCGGCAAGCGCATGGGTCTCTTACTGCCTGCGTCTCGCATTCTTCAAAGTCTCGGACGGCAGCTCGCCGATGGCCCGACGATATTCGGATGCGAAGCGGCCGAGATTTTGGAAGCCGCATTTGAACGCCACGGCCAGCACGCTGGTTTGCTCGTCGGGTCGTCGCAACAGCTCCGCTGCGCGATCGAGCCGAATGCGCCGCGCGAACTGGCCGGGTGATCCCCGTCCGGCATCGGAGAATTCGCGGAAGATCGTCCGCACGCTCACATTGGCGATCTCGGCGATCTTTTCCAGATCGAGCGGCTCGTCCCAATGCGCCGCCACGTAGGACTCCACGAGGTCGACCAAGGTCCGATTGGCGCCAGGCGGCGTGCGATGCAGCCGATTCGTGAAGCTGTGCGGGTGCGCCAGAAGAATTCGCACCATCAGCGCCCGTTCGAGCTCGGCGATGGCGATGGGCGCGTAATCCTGTCCGAACCGTTCCAGCTCCTCGGCAAATCTGAAGACGTCCTGGCGCACCTGCGCCATCATGGCGGAATCGGCCTTGCCGTCGACGAAGCGCAGCTTCGTGCTGCTGTCGTCGCCAACCAGGCTCTTCGCCAGACGCTCGAGCACGGCGGCATCCATCCTCAGCACGAGTTGCCGGTAGCCCGGCGCGAAGTCGAGATCGAGCCTGGCGTCGCCGGGGATCATCGGGCTCCAGGCCTCGATCGGCTGGCGACGTCCTTTGGTGCTGAAGTCCGCAGCTCCCTGGATGGAGAAGAACTGGCGAAGGATCTGCGAATCCGGAAAGGACAGTGACGCTGCACCATCGTAGGCGCAGAAGGCGAGGCCGATCGAACTCAAGCGAACTAGATTGGCATGGATACCGAACTCGCGGTCATGCGTCTCGAATCGATCGGCGCCATACACTGCGAACAGGCGGTCGCGCGCGAACTCGCCGTCGTGCGACCGAAGCAGCGAATAGCGGTCAAGGTAGGAGACGGCGCTCACATCAGCATCCTAAAAAGATCAAACTACCGAATCCGAATCTTCGCGCTACCAATTGGAGATTGCACGGAACGACCGGCGGCGTCGGCGATCTCCGCCGAAGCATGCAGCTGCACCGAATTGCTGGCACTGCGACAAAATGCCTGAGCAGCTTCGCACAGGTGCGAGTTCGTCCTGTTCGCCCGCAGATGATCCGCCGCCCGGCGGCGTTGCCGAATACCGATAGCGATCTTAGCGCGGCCTTTGCAGTTCAAGGCCCGCGGCACTGCGGAGGTGGACGCGCGTCGTTGTCAGGTTAATCGCGCTGGCAAAATCCGGCTGTTGTGTCTTCGATCGGACAAATACTCTGATAATTCTAGTCATGTACTTGCTCCTGAGCGCGGATGCGTGCGGGTAAGACTTCCGACCGTACGACATCCGGCGACACAACGAATGCTGAGGGCGCTTCGGGCGAATGCACCGCGAGCGACATGTCAATTTTGGAGCAAGAGAAATGTTCGGTCGCAAATCCCACGGCGATGCTCAGGCTCAGATCGATGCGATCGGCCGCTCGCAGGCCTTGATCGAGTTCAACATGGACGGCTCGATCATCACAGCCAACAAGAACTTCCTGGACGCACTTGGATACCGCCTCGAGCAGATCCAGGGCAAGCACCACTCCATGTTCGTGCCGGTCGATCAGCGTGACGGCGCCGAGTACCAGGCGTTCTGGGCTGCCCTGCGCCGCGGCGAATTCCAGGCGGCCGAGTTCAAGCGCATCGCGAGTGGCGGTGGTGAGATCTGGATCGAAGCGTCCTACAATCCGGTGCTCGGCAATGACGGCAAGCCGGTCAAGGTGATCAAGATCGCAACCGAGATCACGGCGAAGAAGCTTCGCAGCATGGCCGATGCGTCCAAGATTGCCGCCATCAACCGGGCCCAGGCCGTCATCGAGTTCAAGCTGGATGGCACCATCGTCTCCGCCAACCAGAACTTCTGCGGTGCGCTCGGTTATTCGCTGGCCGAGATCGAAGGCAAGCATCACAGCCTCTTCATCCCCCAGGCAGAGCGGGACAGCGCGGCGTATCGTGAATTCTGGCAGAAACTTAACCGTGGTGAGGTCCAGGCCGGCGAGTTCAAGCGCATCGGCAAGGGCGGCAAGGAGGTCTGGATCCTGGCGAGCTACAACCCCGTGATGGACGATACCGGGAAGCCCTTCGGCGTGGTCAAGTTCGCCACCGACGTCACGGCGGAGAAACTGAAGAACGCAGATCTCGCCGGCCAGATCGCGGCGATCGACAAGGCCCAGGCCGTGATCGAGTTTCACATGGATGGCACGATCCTCACCGCCAATGCCAATTTCCTCGGTGCGCTCGGCTATTCGCTGGCTGAGATCAAGGGCAAGCACCACAGCATGTTCGTCGAGCCCGGCGAGCGCGACGGTGCCGCCTATCGCGAGTTCTGGGCTGCGCTCAACCGCGGTGAATATCAGGCGGCCGAATACAAGCGCATCGGCAAGGGCGGCAAGGAGATTTACATTCAGGCCTCCTACAACCCGATCCTCGATCTCAATGGCAAGCCGTTCAAGGTCGTCAAATATGCCACGGACGTCACGAAACAGGTGCTGGTCCGCATGGGCAATGAGCGCGTCCGCGCCATGATGGAATCGGTCGCTGCCGGCTCGGAAGAGCTGAACGCCTCCGTTCGCGAAATCTCCGAGGCCATGACGAAGTCACGCGAGACGGCGGCCGGCGCCGTGGAGCAGGTTTCCTCTGCCGACGCGCAGGCCCAACGCCTCACCGACGCCGCGCAGGCGATGAGCGGCATCGTCGAGATGATCAGCAACATCACCGGTCAGATCAATCTGCTCGCGCTCAACGCCACGATCGAATCCGCCCGCGCCGGCGAGGCCGGCCGCGGCTTCGCTGTCGTCGCCTCCGAGGTGAAGGGCCTCGCCAACCAGGCTAAGCAGGCGACCGACAAGATCGGTCAGGAGATCGGCAGCCTCAACCAGATCTCGGGCGACGTCGTCGGCGCGCTCAGTTCGATTAAGCAGGCGATCAACAATGTCAGCGAGTACGTGACGTCGACCGCCGCAGCCATCGAGGAGCAGAGCACGGTGACGAACGAGATGTCGACCAGCATGCAGCGCGCTGCAGCAGAAGCCGCTGCGATGGCGGGGCGGGCCTGATCCGGCCAGCCGCGTGAGCATTCGGATTGCATGCCGCGGCTGCCGATGGCCCGCGGCTGCAATTTTTGTGATTTAGATCACACAGCCGGGCGGGTTGCTCCAATAAATTTGCGTCGCTTAATACTGCTTCCCGTCCCCGATATTGCGCGTGGGCTGTCGCATGCTTCGCAGATTATTCCATTGCTTTGCACTTCTCATTCTCGCCGGGCCCGCAGATGCCAATGACCGCATCAAAGGCGAGGTGAACGCCGCTGTTACCACCGCCTCCGAGGCCGTCAGGCGAAATCCCAACGACGCCAGTGCGTATTACGATCGTGGCAATGCCTATGCCGCCAGCGGCGACACGGATCGCGCCATAGCCGACTATACCGCGACGATCCGGCTCGATCCGACCCACGCGGACGCCTACTACAATCGGGGCAACGGTTACAGCAACAAAGGCGACAGGGATCGGGCCATCGCGGACTACACCGCGACGATCCGGATCGATCCGGCCTATGCGAACGCGTATACAACCGCGGCAACGCCTACAGCAACAAAGGCGACCTGGACCGCGCCATTGCCGATTATGCCGGAGCGATCCGACTGCAGCCCACGAATGCGAACGCCTATTTCAACCGTGGCAATGCCTACGGCAAGAAGGGCGACCACGAGCGGGCCATCGCTGACTACACCGAGACAATACGCGTGGATCCCGGCTACGCGAATGCCTATGTCAATCGCGGACTGGCCTACGAGAAGCTTGGCGATGTCGCCAAGGCGAAGGCCGATTTCAGTGCGACGCTCGCGCTAGGTCACGGCGCGACCAAATGGGCGCAGGACAAGGCGCGCGAGCGGCTCGCGAGATTGCCGTCGTCTCGACCGGCAACGATATTGGTCGAGAAATCCGGCGCTGCGGCGGCGGTCGCGGCCTCAGAATCGCCGAGCGGCGAACGCCGCATCGCCCTTGTCATCGGCAATTCGGCCTATGAAAACGTCGCCGCCCTGCCGAACCCCGTGCGCGACGCAAACCTCGTTGCCGACGTGCTGAGGCTGACCGGATTCGAAGCGGTCACCCTGCTGACCAATTTGCGCAAGGATGCGCTGGTGAATGCCTTGCGCGAGTTCGCGGCCCGTGCGGAGACGGCGGATTGGGCCGTCGTGTATTATGCCGGGCACGGCATGGAAATCGGCGGAGTCAATTACCTCATTCCGACGGATGCGAAGCTCGCGGCGGATCGCGAGATCGGATTTGAAGCCGTGCCGGTCGATCAGGTGCTCAATGCAGCGGAGCGCGCCAGGAAACTGCGGCTCATCATCCTCGATGCCTGCCGCGACAACCCGTTCGCGGCGCAAATGAAGCGCACGTTGACGGTGGCGTCGCGTTCGGTGTCGCGTGGCCTGGCGCCGTTGGAGCCGGAGGCGGGCACGCTGGTGGTCTTTGCCGCCAAGGATGGTGAGACCGCGCTCGACGGTGACGGGACCAACAGCCCGTTCGCGACCGCATTCGTCAAGAATCTTCCAACGCCGGGCCTCGAGGTCCGCAGGCTGTTCGATTTCGTTCGCGACGATGTCATGGAGGCCACCGGCCGTAGGCAAAAGCCGTTCAGCTACGGGTCGGTCTCCGGACGGCAGGACTTCTATTTCGTCGCCGGCAAGTGACGTCTCCCGAAGCTGCAGTTCAGCGCGGCGCGACGTCGGCGCGATCGAGCGACTCCAGCGTCGAGGCGTTGCCGCAATAGGCGTGATAGTTTTCCGCGGCGGTGCCGTCGGCGAGATCGCGGTCGCACTCTGCCTTGTGGGCGCAAAGCGAACAGACCCGCTCCATGTCGCGAAGCAGCAGCGGTTGCGCGCGGCCGAGGCCTTCGGCATTGATGCCGAGCTGCTGCAGCATCATCGGCAACTCGTCGGCAGAATGCTTGCCATGGCGGACCAGCTCTTCCAGATCGTCAGGCGCGATTCGCAGGTCGTTCGCGATCCGGTCGAAATCGGCGCGATCGAGCTGCCGGATCTCGTTCAGTTCGCGGCGATGCTTCAGCCAGCTCGCAAAGGAGTCGATGAGGTCCTGGACGATCGGGTAAGGCCTGCTTGCGGTGCTCATGGAAAGCTCCCTTCGGACAGCGGAATTGGAGTGAATTACGCACAATGTTGCAGGAGGCGCGTTGCGCTGGATCAAACTGGGAGGGCGCGGGGAAATTGCTCTCATGCCCCGGGCGCAGCGCGGCACGCAGTGGTGCGCCGCTGAGCCGGGTGCCGATCTCGCCACTTGCTCGGTCCCGGTTCTGCGGAGCGGCATTGCATGCCGCACCGCGTCCGGGACAAGAACGGAGAGTTACACGAACCGCTCCGCCGCCCAGGCATACAGGCTGCCCGGAATCGGCTTTTCGCCGCCGCGGCCCTTGGGCGAGATGTGCAGGCCGATGATCTCGGGGTTGGTGACGAGGCCGAGATAGCTCGAGGGATCGAAGAACAGCTTTGGCTCGGCATGTACCGCGTAGAACGATTGCTTTGGCAGCGCGCAGGCGAGTTCGCCGGTGCGGCGCGCGAGCGCGGTGAGGGCCGCGGGCCCGAAGATCGCGACGCGGATATCCGAGAGACGGCTCGAGCCGCCGCGCAGGCGGCGCATCATGAAGGTGATGCGATGGCGGACCGACAGCCAGTTCGGCGTCAGCTCCTCCTGCTCCATCAGTTCCTCGAAGGCTGCAACGATGCCGTGCCCGGGCGGCAGGTAGATCACGGAATTGCCGAGCTGGCGCGGCCGCTCCCAGGCGAAATAGGGCTTGGCCGGATCGATCTCGACGGGTTTCAGCAGCAGCACGTCGGCATCGAGCCAGAGGCCGAGGCCTTTCGCCATCAGCTTCATGCGGAAGAAATCGCTGAACTGCAGCGTGGTCCAGTCGCGCCAGCTTCCATCCGGTTGCGGCGGCCGCAATCGCTCAGAGAACGCGTGCGGCAGGATTGCTTCGGCGTCCGCGTTGACGACGCCGGCGGGCAGGCCGGGAATGGTGTCGAAGCTGTAGACCGTGACCTTGTGACCGGCCGCCAGTTGCGAGCGCAGACAGGTCTGGCGCAGCGCATCCATCGGGCCGTGCCAGAAGGTGACGATGTCGGGCAGCATGAGCGGAAGCTATACGGGATCAGCGAGGCAAAGAAAAAGCCCCGGCGCTGTCGGCACCGGGGCTGAACGAAGACGCGAGCTCAGGCCCAGGCGCGCTCGCGCTTGAGCTTGTCCTCGTAGGTGTCGATCGAGGCCTTCTTTTCCATAGTGAGGCCGATGTCGTCGAGGCCGTTGATCAGGCAGTGCTTGCGGAACGGATCGATCTCGAACTTGACCTTGCCGCCGTCGGGGCCGCGTATCTCCTGGTTCGGCAGGTCGATCGTCAGCGTCGCGTTGGCGCCGCGCTCGGCGTCGTCGAACAGCTTGTCGAGGTCTTCCTGGCTGACGCGGATCGGCAGAATGCCGTTCTTGAAACAGTTGTTGTAGAAGATGTCGCCGAACGAGGTCGAGATCACGCAGCGGATGCCGAAGTCGAGCAGTGCCCAGGGCGCGTGCTCGCGGCTCGAGCCGCAACCGAAATTGTCGCCGGCCACCAGCACCTTCGCGTTGCGATAGGCGGGCTGGTTCAGCACGAAGTCCGGGTTCTCGCTGCCGTCGTCCTTGTAGCGCTGCTCGGAGAAGAGCCCCTTGCCAAGGCCGGTGCGCTTGATGGTCTTGAGGTACTGCTTCGGGATGATCATGTCGGTGTCGACATTGATGATCTTCAGCGGCGCCGCGACGCCTTCCAGCGTGGTGAACTTGTCCATGGTTGCGCTTTCCGGGGGTGGTTCAGGGAACCGGTATTTATCGCGATCGAGGCGGGAATCCTAGGCCGAATTCGGCAGATCTAGTCTGCTTGCGCCTCAATCGCTTCCATATCGTCGTCCGACAGCCCGAAATGGTGGCCGATCTCGTGGATCAGGACGTGGCGGACGATATGGCCGAGGCTCTCATCGTGCTCTGCCCAGTAATCCAGGATCGGCCGGCGATAGAGCCAGACCATGTTGGGCAGCCGCGCCACGTCGCCAAGGCTCTGCTGCGGCAGGCCGATGCCCTGGAACAGGCCGAGCAGGTCGAACTCGCTCTCGCATTCCATCTCGTCCAGGACCTCCTCGGTCGGGAAGTCCTCGACGCGAAGGATCACGCCCTCGCACAGCCCGCGAAATTCCGCCGGCAGGCGTTCGAAGATCTCATGCGCCGTTGCTTCCATCTCGGCCAGCGAGGGCGCTTTCAAGTCCGTCCACATGGGGTTCTCTTAGCGCGGGTTTCCCGCTGATGCATCCCGCTTTATAAGCGCGGCGAGGTTGACGGGCGCCGCCAAAACGGGGAGCGTGGGCCTCGATTGAGGGTTTCGGGTGGGCAAGAAAATGCGAGCAAAAACAGCGCTGACTCTACTGTGCATGGGGTTGTTTTCGCAATTTTGGGGTGGCGCCGAGGCCCAGACGGCAGGAGGACCTGAGTTCCGTCTCGCCCAGGCGGCCCCGTCTGATGCCCGGCCGCGCAAGCGGCCCCCGCCGCGCTTGCGTGTCACGCCCTACTACAGCCCCGATGGCGTCTATCCGCGCTACAATCCGGGCCCCAATGCCGTCCGCGAATGCAACGCGACCTATGTTCAGGAATTTCGCCCGAGCGGCACGGTGATCGTGCCGCGTGTGAGCTGCTTTTGGCGCCCCGGTTAGCGTTGATGCGACGCCGTCGCGCAGCACAGGAGCCTCAAGGAGGCGTCATGGCGAGATGGTTTGCATTGGCCGTTGCCGTCGCGCTTGTCGCCAGTCTGCCTCGCGCGTCCGCGGCACCAGCGGTAACGGTTCCGGAGGCCTCGGCGGGGATCGCGATGTTCGATGTGCGACGGCCCGCGCGGACCTATCTCGTACGGCCTGCCGTGCGCCGTGACCCGCACTATTACGCGCGCCCGGTCCACTACCGTCCCTATCCTTACCGCGTGCCCGCACCGTTCGTGTTCGGCTTTGGGCCGTTCTGATGGCGTGCTAGCCGGCGGGCGCAAATCCGTTGACCAGCAGCACGGTCGCCTGTGCGCCGGCCTTGCGATCGCGCGAGATCTCCTGATAGTCGGGTGATGTCGAGAAGGCGAGGAAAGCGGCCTCGTCCGGAAACGACATCATCACCAGCTTGTCGTGCGGCCAGGCCCCTTCGAGCACGCGCGGGCGTTCATCGGCGGCGAGCAGCCGGCCGTTATACTTCCTGAACACGTCGAAGAACCGTGCCTGGTAGCGGTCATAGGCCGCGCGGTCCGTCATCTTCAGCTGCGCGATTGCGTAGACGGTCATCTTTCAAAACTCCTCTCGTCGCGGCAGCGCGTCGCATCGCAATTGCCGGCCTCGTTCATTCATGGCGCGTTCACATCGCTGTCTGCAATTTAATCCCGGGCGCGACTGCAAATGAACAGGGATGACGCGTGCCGGGAACGAGCAACGCCACTGCGCTGTCCATATCCAGGGAGAAGTCCATGCTGAAGAGTTTGGGTCTCAGGGCAGGCCCGGTGCGCCTGTTCGGGATTGCGGCGGCCGCAACGCT
Organism: Bradyrhizobium sp. SZCCT0148; assembly: GCF_018129985.1. Classification (GTDB taxonomy): domain Bacteria; phylum Pseudomonadota; class Alphaproteobacteria; order Rhizobiales; family Xanthobacteraceae; genus Bradyrhizobium; species Bradyrhizobium japonicum_H. Next base: position 88,280 of record NZ_JAFCKT010000002.1, on the reverse strand, counting down.
GATGCTGTCGGCCGGAACCGCGCGTCGTGCTGAAGCGCTGAACTTGATCAATCCGGCGTCGTCACAAGCGGCGAAGGGTGCGAGTGAGGCTGCGAGCGACGGCCTGGTCACGCAGGTTCGCCACGGTGGCGGCGGTCATGGCGGCGGGCATTTTCACGGCGGCGGCGGTTTCCGCGGCGGCGGAGGACATATCGGCGGTTTTCGCGGCGGTGGATTCCACGGCGGCCATATCGGCGGCTTCCGCGCCGCGCCGGCCTTTCACGGCGGCGGCTATCGCTACGGCGGGCTTCACCGCTATGGCGGCGTTCACCGCTACGGCGGATTCCATCGCTACGGGATCTATCGGCCTCATCATTACGGCCACCGCCACTTCCACCGGCGCTATTATGTCGGCGGCTATTATCCCGCTTACCATCATCCGCGCCGCTGCCGGGTGATCTGGACCTATTACGGCCCGCGCCGCGTCTGCCGCTGGCATCGCTGGCACCATCCGTACAGGTATTGGTGAGCACGATCGACGTGAAAAGGGCGCCTCATCGGCGCCCTTTTTTACCTGGCCGACTAAAGCCAATCCCTCAGCTTCGACGTCGCATCTTTCCATCGCATCAAATTCTCGATCTTCCACTGCTTGAAGATCGCAGGCGGCCAGCGGCTGAGCTTCGAGGTCTCCTCGACCTCCGGCTTGGCGATGATGCGCAAGCGTGGCGCGCGTCGGTGGTGCTGGCGCGTGGCCTCGCCGATCAGATCGACATATTCAGGCTTGTTGGCCATCGGCGCGTCCTCGCGAAATCCTCGCGAGGACGAGAGTGTCAGGCGATCGTTTAACGGCGGTTTGCCGCGATCGCTACAATTGCAAGGAGTGGCTCAGCGCCAGTCCCTGACGTCGACGAAGTGACCCGCGATCGCCGCCGCTGCCGCCATCGCCGGCGACACCAGATGGGTACGGCCCTTGAAGCCCTGGCGTCCCTCGAAGTTGCGGTTCGAGGTCGAGGCGCAACGCTCTTCCGGAGCCAGCTTGTCCGGGTTCATCGCCAGGCACATCGAGCAACCCGGCTCGCGCCATTCGAAGCCGGCCTTGATGAAGATCTTGTCCAGACCTTCGGCCTCGGCCTGCTCCTTCACGAGGCCGGAGCCCGGCACGACCATGGCGTTGACATGCGCTGAAACGGACTTGCCTTCGGCGATCTTCGCAGCCGCGCGCAGATCCTCGATGCGGCCGTTGGTGCAAGAGCCGATGAAGATGCGGTCGACCTTGATGTCGGTGATCTTGGTTCCCGCGGTCAGGCCCATGTACTTCAACGCGCGATGCTTGGAGAGGCGCTTGGCCTCGTCCGCGATCTTGTCGGGGTCCGGAACGAAACCTGTCACGGAGATCACGTCCTCAGGCGAAGTGCCCCAGGTCACGATCGGCGGCAGCTTGGCCGCATCGAGGCGCAGTTCGTTGTCGAAATGCGCGCCGTCGTCGGAGCGCAATTTCTCCCAGTAGCGCATCGCCGCATCCCAGTCCGCGCCCTTGGGTGCCTTGGGGCGGCCACGCAGGAAGTCGAACGCCTTCTGGTCCGGCGCGACCAGGCCGGCGCGCGCGCCGCCTTCGATCGACATGTTGCAGACCGTCATGCGGCCTTCCATCGACAGCGCCTGGATCGCGTCGCCGGCGTATTCCAGCACGTAGCCGGTACCGCCCGCGGTGCCGATCTCGCCGATGATGGCGAGGATGATGTCCTTGCCCGTCACGCCGTCCGGCAATTTGCCGTCGACGGTGACGCGCATGTTCTTTGCCTTCTTCTGGATCAGCGTCTGCGTCGCCAGCACGTGCTCGACTTCGGAGGTGCCGATGCCGTGCGCGAGCGCGCCGAACGCGCCATGCGTCGAGGTGTGGCTGTCACCGCAGACGATGGTGGTGCCAGGCAGCGTGAAGCCCTGCTCGGGGCCAATGACGTGGACGACGCCCTGGCGCTTGTCGAACTCGTTGTAATACTCGATGCCGAATTCCTTGGCGTTCTCGGCCAGCGTCTTGATCTGCTCGATGCTTTCGGGGTCGGGATTCGGCTTGGTGCGGTCGGTGGTCGGCACGTTGTGATCGACGACGGCGAGCGTCTTCTCCGGCGCGTGGACCTTGCGGCCGGTCATGCGCAGGCCTTCGAACGCCTGCGGCGAGGTCACCTCGTGCACCAGATGGCGGTCGATGTAGAGCAGGCAGGTGCCGTCGTCGGCCTCGTGCACCAGATGGTCGTTCCAGATCTTGTCGTACAATGTGGTCGGCTTGGACATGAGCTCGAGCTCCGGGAATGTGTGTCAGCGAAGAGCGCAGGTGGCGCGCGGGGCAACAAAATCGTCAGCGCAGCTTTTAGGCTGCGCGCGTAAGCTCTGACGTTGCCGAGGTCGCGAAGCGTCCGAAGAACCGGCCGGGCAGCCGCGAGCGATCGTCGATGACGACGCGCTTGACGGGCTCCATGCTGGTCTGATCTGGAAACATTCTACGAATATATAGCAGGCCGAACCGGAATCGCGAGGGCTTTGACGCGCACGGCTGTCGCAACAAAAAAGCGCGGGGTTTTGCCCCGCGCCTTTGGAAACTCGATTGTAGCGGAGCTTACTCGTTCACGGCCTTGGCGTGCTCCGTCTTCTCGACGATACGAGCCGACTTGCCGCGCAGCTGGCGCAGGTAATAAAGCTTGGCGCGACGTACCTTGCCGCGGCGCACCACCTTGATCGAGTCGATCATCGGCGACATCACCGGGAACACGCGCTCGACTCCTTCGCCGTAGGAGATCTTGCGGACGGTGAAGCTCTCGTTGAGGCCACCGCCGGAACGGCCGATGCAGACGCCTTCATAGGCCTGCACGCGGGTGCGGTCGCCTTCGACGACCTTCACGTTGACGATCACGGTGTCGCCGGGACCGAACTCCGGAATGTCCTTGCCGGCGGACAGCTTGTCGAACTGCTCTTTTTCGAGCTGTTGGATCAGGTTCATGGGGTAAATCTCCATCGGCGCGCCCAGCCGCGAGACACGGGGGCTGCGCGAAATTCGTCGATCCAGCTATTGCGGATGTGGCCGCTCCTATAAGGCAAGCCGGAGCGTTTGTCACCCGTCTGTCTTGTTTTTTGGCGTTTTTTGGCGTCCGGCCCGATTCGGGGCCTTTGCCGGGATCCGGGCCCACAAATCGGGCCGCCGGGCTGCCGTCAGCGCCTCGGATTGCGCCCGCCGCCAGGCCGCGACCTTGGCGTGGTCGCCCGAAGTCAGGACCTCCGGGATCGGGGCCCCCTCGAACAGCTGCGGGCGGGTGTATTGAGGGTATTCGAGCAGGCCGTCGGAGAAGCTTTCCTCGGTTCCCGAAGCTTCCTTGCCCATCACCCCCGGCAACAGCCGCACGCAGGCGTCGATCAGGGCCAGAGCTGCGATCTCGCCCCCGGACAGCACGTAATCGCCGATCGAGACCTCCTCGAGGCCCCGCGCGTCGATCACCCGCTGGTCGATCCCCTCGAACCGGCCGCAGACGATCAGCGGGCCTGGACCCTTGGCCAGCTCTGTGACGCGAGCCTGGGTCAATGGCCGACCCCGGGGGCTCATCAGCAGCCGCGGCCGCTGAGGGCCGATCTCCGCGGCATCGATGGCCGCCGCCAGAATATCTGCCCGCAGCACCATGCCCGGGCCGCCACCGGCCGGAGTGTCGTCGACGCTGCGATGGCGATCGGTTGCGGACGACCTGATGTCCCGCGCCTCGATCTCCCAGAGCCCGGACGCCAGCGCCCGGCCGGCCAGGCTCACGCCGAGCGGCCCCGGAAACATCTCCGGGAACAGCGTCAGCACCGTCGCGCGCCAAGGTGTGCGATTGGTCATTGGATCTCAGGTCTCGTCGTCCGGGGCGCGGAGCGAGCCGGCCCATAACCACCGCACTTGGTCTCGCGATGGCTGGAGCGATCAGCTTAGCCAAAATTGCAGTCGGTGGTTACGGCTCCCCGCTGTCGCGGGGACGACTTTGGGAGAGCGCTTCGCCACGATCCTCGCCCTCGACTTCCTGCGGCCGCGCGATCACGACGCGGCCGCCGGCAATATCGACCTCGGGCACCACGGCGTTCGTGAACGGCAGCAATAGCGTCGCGCCTTTGGGCGGCGCGATCTCGATGATGTCGCCAGCGCCGAAATTATGGATCGCGAGCACGCGGCCGAGCGCATCGCCTTCCACGGTGACGGCGGCGAGCCCGATCAGATCGGTGTGGTAATATTCGTCATCGTCGGTCGCGGGCAGTTTTTCGCGCGCGACGTAGAGCTCGATGCCGTTGAGGCGTTCGGCCTCCTCGCGGGTCGTGACGCCCTTGAACGTCGCGACCAGATGATCCCTGGCTTCGCGCGCCGTTGCGACCTCGAACTGGCGCTTGCCGTCCTTGGACAGCAACGGACCATAGCGCTTCACGGCAAAGGGATCTTCGGTGAAGGTCCACAATTTGACCGCACCGCGCACCCCATGCGCGGCGCCGATCCGCGCGACGCAGACCAGCGCCGACATGATCTAGCTTAGCCCTTCGCGGCGGCTTCGGCCTGCGCCTTGCGCTCCTTGCGCGGCACGGCCTTCTCGGGGTTGTTGCGTGCTTCGCGCTTCTTGACGCCGGCGGCATCGAGGAAACGCGCGACGCGGTCGGACGGCTGTGCGCCCTTGGCGAGCCAGGCCTTCACCTTGTCCATGTCGAGCTTCAGCCGGGTCTCGTTGTCCTTCGGCAGCAGCGGGTTGAAATAGCCGAGACGCTCGATGAAGCGGCCATCGCGGGGAAAGCGCGAATCGGCGACGACGACGTGATAGACGGGACGCTTCTTGGTGCCTGCGCGGGCGAGGCGGATGACGACGGACATTCAGTTCTCCTTCAAAGTACGTTTTGTTCGGTTGATTGGTATTTTCGCGGCGCGCGGGGCACTTGCGACCCGTGCGACGAATTCCTCATTTCTTCTTGCCCGGGAAACCGCCGAGGCCCGGCAGCATCGGCTTGCCGCTCAGCCCGGTGAGCCCCGGAACGTTCGGCAGCCCCTGGCGTAGGCCGGCCGGCAAATCCTTCGGCAGATTCGGCAGGCCACCGCCGCCGCTCTGCATCTTCTCCTGCAGCGCTTTCATCTCTTCCGGCGAGGGCGGCTTCATGCCGCCGCCAAAGCCCATGGCCTGTGCGATGCCGGCGAGCGGGCCGCGCTTTCCCGAGCCCATCGCCTTCATCACGTCGGCCATGTTCCGGTGCATCTTGAGCAGCTTGTTGACCTGCTCGACGCTCTGGCCGCTGCCTGCGGCGATGCGCTTCTTGCGGCTCGCCTTGAGCAGATCGGGATGACGGCGCTCGTCGCGCGTCATGGAATCGATCACCGCGACCTGGCGCTTCAGAATCTTGTCGTCGATGCCGGCGGCGGCGATCTGGTTCTTCATCTTGGAGATGCCGGGCATCATGCCCATCAGCCCGCTGATGCCGCCCATGCTGGCCATCTGCAGCAGTTGCTCGCGCATGTCGTTGAGGTCGAACTGACCCTTGCGCATGCGCTCGGCGGTGCGGGCGGCCTTCTCGGCGTCGATGTTGGCGGCGGCGCGCTCGACCAGCGAGACCACGTCGCCCATGCCGAGGATGCGGCCGGCGATACGGTCGGGATGGAAATCTTCCAGGGCGTCCGTCTTTTCACCGGTGCCGATCAGCTTGATCGGCTTGCCGGTGACCGCGCGCATCGACAGCGCAGCACCGCCGCGGCCGTCGCCGTCGACACGGGTCAGCACGATGCCGGTGAGACCGACGCGCTGGTCGAAGGCGCGCGCGAGGTTCACGGCGTCCTGACCGGTGAGCGAGTCCGCAACCAGCAGCACTTCATGCGGGTTCGCCGCCGCTTTGATCGCGGCCGCCTCCGCCATCATGTCTTCGTCGAGCGTGGTGCGGCCGGCGGTGTCGAGCAGCACGACGTCGTAACCGCCGAGCTTGCCGGCTTCCATCGCGCGCTTGGCGATCTGCGGCGGCTGCTGTCCCGCGACGATCGGAAGCGTCGGAATGTCGAGGTCGCGACCGAGCACGGCGAGTTGCTCCATCGCCGCCGGACGGTAGACGTCCAGCGAGGCCATCAGCACCTTGCGCTTGTCGCGCTGGACCAGACGGCGCGCGAGCTTCGCCGTGGTGGTCGTCTTGCCCGAGCCTTGCAGGCCGACCATCATGATCGGCACCGGGGGCACGGAATTGACGTCGATGGTCTGGCTCTCGGCGCCGAGCGTGTTGATCAGCTCGTCATGGACGATCTTGACCACCATCTGGCCGGGGGTCACCGACTTGACGACGGTGGCGCCGATCGCCTGCTCGCGGACGCGCTCGGTGAAGCTGCGGACCACTTCGAGCGCGACGTCGGCTTCCAGCAGCGCGCGGCGCACTTCGCGCATCGCGGCGTCGACGTCCTTTTCGGTCAGCGCACCGCGCCCCGTCAGACGATCGAGAATGCCACCAAGCCGTTCCGACAGATTGTCGAACAATGAAATCGTCCTTGTCCTGCTCGCCAGAATGGCGATCTTCCAAACACCTTTACGCCCGAGGGCGCATCGCGCTGTCGGGCGTTGACCTCCGGCCTCCAGGGCCAGTCGGCGGGTCGAAAAGAAAGCCTTTCCGAGAAAGTGGCGGGGTTAAACGCCGCTCCCGGCCAAAAGTCAAGGAAAGTTAGGGTGCCGGAGCGGCCGTGCCAAGGTAAGGTCTTGAAAAGAGGACTCTTTTGCCGGCGGTTCTTTTTCTGGTGGCTCCTCCCATATAAGAGGTGATGACTTACCTTTCCCGCCAGCCCTGAAGCCCGCCTGTGCCGGTCACCCGCCGTCGCGTTTTCGGACTGCTTGCCGGGGCTGGCGCGCTGGCCGGTATCCCCTCCCTCTGGATGTCCCGCATGAAAACCTATGACGGCCCGGTCTCCGACCATTTCGACGGCCTGACCTTCTTCGATCCGGACGGTGCGCCGCCGAAATCGCTCCGCGAGGTGCTGCGCTGGCAGTTCGGCGGCAAGCGGCAGCGGGCGAAATGGCCCGACTGGGCGCCCAGCCCGCATGCCGACACCCCACCCGCCCGTGTCGATGGCGCCAAGGTGCGGCTGTCTTTCGTCGGCCATGCCAGCTGGCTGATCCAGACCGGCGGGCTCAACATCCTGGTCGACCCCGTCTGGTCGGAGCGGGTTTCGCCGGTCAGCTTTGCCGGGCCGAAGCGGCACAATGATCCCGGCATCGCTTTCGAGAAACTGCCGCAGATCGACGTCGTGCTGGTCTCGCACGGCCATTACGATCATCTCGACATCGCGACGCTGTCGCGGCTCACCAAGAACTTTGCCCCGCGCGTGGTGACCCCGCTCGGCAACGACGTGACGATGCGCAGCTGGGATTCCACGATCAAGGCGGAAGCGTTCGACTGGCACGACCGCGTCGAGCTCGGCGGCGGCATCGCGGTGCATCTGGTGCCGACCCGGCATTGGACCGCACGCGGCGTGTTCGATCGCAACAAGGCGCTGTGGGCGAGCTTCGTGCTGGAGACCCCTGCGGGCAAAATCTACGTCGTCTGCGATTCCGGCTACGGCGACGGCCGGCATTTCCGCCGCGTCGCCGAACGGCACGGCAAGCTGCGGCTGGCGATCCTTCCAATCGGCGCCTACGAGCCACGCTGGTTCATGCGCGACCAGCACATGAACCCGGCAGACGCAGTGAAGGCGCTGGCCGATTGCGGCGCCGAGGCTGCGCTCGGGCATCATCACGGCACGTTCCAGCTCACCGACGAAGCGATCGACGCGCCGGCCAAGGCACTGATGGAAGCGCTCGACGCGGCGGAGATTTCGCAGGAGCGGTTCGTGGCGATGAAGCCCGGGCAGGTCGTGGAGATTTAGCTCTCTCCGCTCACACCGCTCTTGCCCCGCACGCAGCGTCTCCCCGGCGATGCAAAGCATCGTCCGGTGCGACGGTGCGCTGCAGAGCCGGGCCCATGTCGCCGTAGCGTATCGTATTGCCGGCCGGATCCCGGCTCTGCGCAGCAGTGTTACACGCTGCCGCGCGTCCGGGACACGAGACCTATTGATCTTTCGGCTTGATCGCCCAGCTCACATTCACCGTCACCGAGAGCGTTTCCTCGCCCGGCGCAACTGCGGCTGGCGCCATTTGCGGCGTCGCCATCCGCGCCTTGAACAGCGGCACCGGAGCGCCGCCTTCGGACACGCTCAGCGGAGCGCCGAGCGTCACGCCGGTCGCCTTGGCGTAGATCTCGGCCTTGCGACGCGCGTCGGCGATCGCCTGCTCACGGGCATCGTCGAGCAGCTTTGAGGCCTGCGTCACCTCGAAGGAGATGTTGCCGATATCGTTCGCGCCGGCGCCGACCAGCGTGTCGATGATGCCGGCAACCTTGGTCACGTCGCGAATCTTTACCGTGACGCGGTTCGAGGCGCGGAAGCCCACCACTGGGGAAGCGCCGGTGGATTTGTTCTGGCCGTATTGCGGCTGCAGCGACAGCCGCGAGGTCTGGTAATCCTTCTCGGCAATGCCGGCGCCCTTCAGCGCCAGCAGCACCTTGCCCATCGCGGCGTTGTTGGCATCGGAGGCTTCCTTCGCTGTCTTGGCGTCGCTGGCGACGCCGGCGTCGATCTGGGCGAGATCGGGCGCCGCGGACATATTGGCTTCGCCGCTCACCGTAATGGCGGAGACCACGTCGTCGGCAAGGGCGGACGTTGCCGGCAGCGTGGCGGCGAGAACGGTGAAAAGGGAGGCAACAAGTACGGCGGGCTTCTGCATCTGTCTCACTTCAGCGGTACGAAAACGTTGATCACGAGCTTGTCCTCGGCCGTCTTCAGGGGATCGGTGAGGTATTCCTCGATGAAGGTGTCCTTGGCTTCCAGCCTCTTGTCGTCGAGGTGATTGGTGATCGCCTCGTAGGTGTTGTCCATGTTGTCGTAGGAACCGCGATGGACGAATTTCAGCACCTTGCCCTCCGGCGACTTGCCGATGCTCATATCCTTGGACAGGTTCTTGGGATCCTGCTCAACCGGGATCTCGGCAAGGAAGGTGAAGCCGGTGTCGTCGGTCGAGGTGTAGACGATCATCGCATTGCCGGCGGGCTTGATGCCCTGCTTGTCCAGCAGCGTGTTCAGCGCCTTGAAGGCATCGATCAGCGTGTCGAAGGCCGAGTCCCAATTGGCAGTGCCCTTGACCATCACGACCTTCTTGGCCTCGAGCGTGGTCTCCAGGCCGAACGGATCGGCGGTCTGCACCGGGGCAGGGGTAGCGGCCGCAGCCGGTGGCGGCGCCGTCGGGCTGGGTGAGGCACTGGCTGCGGGCGAGGGCGAACTTGTCGGGGCCGGCGACGCGCTGGCGGCAGGCGACGGCGCGGGTGCGGGCGCTGGGGCAGGCGAAGCGCTCGCGGCCGGGGCGGGAGACGCCGACGGGGCGGGCGAGGGACTTGCCGAGGCGGCCGGTGCCGGGCTGGGGGTTTGCGCCAGAACCGAGGGCAGACCAAGCGACAAGGCCGCGGCCGGGATCAGCGCGGCCAGAACAAGACGACGAAACCTGATCATTTTCATTCTCCCCTAAGGCCTTAACGAAGGCCCTTCATCGGCAAGACCTTGCCCACCAAGGCCTAATCCGGCTTGAGCCCGTCTGCGCATCCCGGTTCGCCGCGAGCTGCGCCGTTGTAACACGCGAGCGCGGAATACGTCTCATGACAGATGCGTCATGCGGACCTCGACCACCGACCGCAAATCACTGGCCAAGCCGCCAAGGATCGCCATATAAGGCAGGCGAAATTCGGGAATTTTCATGAGCGCGCTGGCCAACCACGCATTTGCCAAGATGAACGGCATCGGCAACGAGATTGTCGTTGTCGACATGCGCGATTCCGCAGAGAAGGTGACGCCGGACGACGCCCGCGCGGTGGCGTCGGCACATGGCGGCGTGGCTTACGACCAGCTCATGGTTCTGTCGAGGCCGCGGTTCGATGGCACCGAGGCTTTCATCAGTATCTACAACAATGACGGCTCGGAGGCCGGCGCCTGCGGCAACGGCATGCGCTGTGTGGTGCGGCGCATCTTCGAGAAGACCGGGCAGACCTCTGCGACGTTCGAGACCGCGGCCGGCTTGCTCAATGCCTGGCAGGGCCCGGCGCCGGATCTCTACACCGTCGACATGGGTGCGCCGAAGTTCGGCTGGCAGGAGATTCCGCTGGCGGAAGAGTTTCGCGACACCCGCTACATCGAATTGCAGATCGGGCCGATCGACAATCCGATCCTGCATTCGCCCTCGGTGGTGAGCATGGGCAATCCGCATGCGATCTTCTGGGTCGAGGACGTCAACGCCTATGATCTCGAGCGGTTCGGTCCCCTGCTCGAGAACCACCCGATCTTTCCCGAGCGCGCCAACATCACACTCGCCCATATCGTCGATGACAAGCACATCACGATCCGCACCTGGGAGCGCGGCGCCGGGCTGACCAAAGCCTGCGGTTCGGCGGCCTGCGCGACTGCGGTTGCCGCCGCGCGGCTGAAGCGCGCCGAACGCAATGTCGAAATCACGCTGCCCGGCGGCAAGCTCGGCATCGAATGGCGCGAGCGCGACGACCACGTGCTGATGACGGGCACGGCGACCTTCGAATATGAGAGCCGATTCGATCCGGCGCTGTTCGCGCCGGCGGTCTGATGGCGGTCGACGTCGTCACCTTCGGCTGCCGCCTCAATGCGTTCGAGGCCGAGGTGATCCGCCGCGAGGCGGAAGCTGCGGGGCTCGAGGACACCATCGTCATCAACAGCTGCGCCGTCACCAACGAGGCGGTGGCGCAGGCGCGGCAATCGATCCGCAGATTGAAGCGCGAGCGGCCCGAGGCCCGCATCGTCGTGACAGGTTGCGCGGCGCAGACGCAAAGCGGCATGTTTGCCGAGATGCGCGAAGTCGACCGCGTCGTCGGCAATGACGACAAGATGCGATCATCCGCGTGGCGCGAGACACGCAGCGCTTTCGATCTCGACGCCGGCGAGAAGATCGCCGTCAGCGATATCATGGCTGTCAGGGAGATGGCGCCGCATCTCATCGACGGTTTTGCGAGTGGCCTGCCGCGCGTGTTCGTGCAGGTGCAGAACGGCTGCGACCATCGCTGCACCTTCTGCATCATCCCGTTCGGCCGCGGCAATTCGCGCTCGGTGCCGATGGGTGCGGTGGTCGAACAGGTGCGGACGCTGGCCGAACGCGGCCATGCCGAGATCGTGCTGACCGGCGTCGACCTCACCAGCTACGGCACCGATCTGCCGGGCGCGCTGAAGCTCGGCATGCTGACGAAGCAGATCCTGCGACACGTGCCGGAGCTGAGGCGCCTGCGCATCTCCTCGATCGATTCGATCGAGGCGGATGCCGATCTGCTCGATGTCATTGCCGGCGATGCGCGGCTGATGCCGCATCTGCACCTGTCGCTGCAGTCCGGCGACGACATGATCCTGAAGCGCATGAAACGCCGGCATTCGCGGCAGGACGCGATCGCGTTCTGCGAGCAGGTCCGCCGCCTGCGTCCCGATATCGCGTTCGGCGCCGACATCATTGCAGGCTTCCCGACAGAGACGGAGGAGATGTTTTCACGCTCGCTCGATCTGGTCGAGCAATGCGACCTGACCTTCCTGCACGTCTTCCCCTATTCGCCCCGCCCCGGCACGCCGGCCGCGCGGATGCCGCAGGTCGCAGGCGGTGCGATCAAGGAACGCGCGAAGCGGCTGAGGGCGGCGGGCGAAGCGGCGCTGCGCAAGCGCCTCCAAGCCGAGATCGGCGCGACGCGTGACGTGCTGATCGAGAATGATGGACAGGGGCGCACGGAGCATTATCTGCCGGTGGCGATCGCGGGCGGTCGTGTGGGAAGCGTGGTGCCGCTCCGGATCGCCGGCAGTGACGGCGAGCGGCTGACCACATAGTCGGTGCCGTCGCGCGGCTTGACCGGCGACCTCGTAGGCTACGGCTTCCCCGTGTTTCTTGGACGAATAGCGCGGCGCTACGACGCCCTGACCTGCCAGAACCGCAGCGTCCGCCTGGCATTCTCCGCCGCTATCCGGGCGTAATTCCCCTGCGCTCTTGCAAGGTCCGCCGGCTTCATCGCACCCGTCGCAAAGCGGCATTCGAGCACTGCGGACGTGGTTTCCCAGCTGAGCTGCGCCGCCTTGCACGGCACCAGCAGGCCGTCCTCGCGCAGGCTCTGCATCAGCGGGCGAATCACCTCGACGGTCGATCCGGACAGCGCGGCGAGCGCCGCGGCGGTTTCCTCATAGCGCCGCTGCTTGGCAAAACCCAGCAGCGCCGTCTCGTTGAGTTGGCCGGTCGCCTTGAGCACTGCAATTGCGCGTTTGGCGCCTTCGAAATCGCGGACGGCGGACATCTCGCGATCGACACCGACGGTGACGGCCGCGATCGCGCCCTGGATTTCCTCGAACAGATGCGGCGGCGCGCGCGACAGCAGGCGGGCGCGTACGGCCTCGCTGGCCGAGCGCAATAACCGGCGGCGCAGTTCCGACGGCAGGTCGACGCGGACGCCGACGCTGACGGCAAGTTCGGGATCCGCCTCGGCCTGCCCGACCATGGCTGCAAATCCGTATCCGGAGACGCGCGCGCCGGGATTTGCGGCGAGCCGGCGGCTGACGCTGGGAAAGCGGCGTGCCAGAAGTGCGTCGGTGACGATCTCCTTCAACCACCAGCGGCCGGCGATCGCGAGCAGATGTGGCTCGCCTTTGGATGATGCGATCTTCACCAACTCGCCGTCGTCGAGGCGGGCGGACTCCTGCAGCACGGGACCTGCGATGCGGATCTCGTCATTGCTGGCGAGGCGGCGGATCACGGAGGGCGGCGCCTGCGCGACCGGCGCCAGCTGCGCGCTGATCTCGGCGAGCGCAATGCGTGCGTCCATGTCGGCAAGTGCCCGCAGCTCGATCGTGCCGATCAGGCGCTCGAGCACGTCGTCGAACAGCGCGATTTGCTCATCGTCAAAACTGCCGGCGGAGGAAAGGAACAGGTCGGTGACGCGACGGGCCGTTTCCAGGCCCTTTTCCGCCGAGCCGAGCCGAATCGCGGATTCGACTTCGTCGATGATCGATAGCCCGGCCGTGGACATGACGCGCAGCTCGTCCTGAGCAGATTGACGGAAGCTTGTTCTAAGCAACCGCTATCATGAGGGACGAGCACTGAACGTTTCGTAAACCAAGTCTCCGGGCGAACACGGGCGCGGTTACTCCCCATTCCACCCGCAAGCCCTCAGTTTCTCGTGCATATGCGGCGGGGCGGGCGCCACGACGCGGACCGGCTCCTTGTTCCGCGAGATCGGCACCACGATCTCGCGGGAATGCAGATGCAGCTTTGGCTCACCGAAACGCGGGCCGTTGCCATAAATGTTGTCGCCGAAGATCGGCCAGCCGGTCGCCGACGAATGCACGCGCAATTGATGGGTCCGCCCGGTCACCGGTTCCATGGCGAGCCAGGTGAAGCCGTCGCCCCGGCCCATCACTTTCCAATTGGTGATCGCCTTCTGTCCCTCGGGATCGGGCTTCTGCCACCAGCCGCGTTCGGCGTTGAGCCGGCCCAGTGGCATGTCGATGGTGCCCTCGTCCTCGGCAGGGCCGCCCTCGACCACGGTCCAATAGGTCTTGCCGATCTTGCCGTGCTTGAACAGGAGGCCGAGCGAGGCCGTTGCCTTGCGATGGCGGCCAAGCACGAGGCAGCCGGAGGTGTCCTTGTCCAAGCGGTGAGCCAGCACCGGCGGCCGCGGCAGGCCGAAACAGAGCGCGTCGAACGAGGCCTCCAGATTGGCGCCGCCCTTGGGGCCGCGATGCACGGGAAGCCCGGCCGGCTTGTCGATGATCAGCATCAGCCCGTCGCGATGGAGCACGCGGGCCAGGATTTCATCGGCGGTCAATTGGGGAACATCGAGCAATCGCAGGACTTTCGGTCAAGACTTTCGTTTGGGAGCCGGAACGGCTAACACACCGCCACCATGAACGATACCACGTCAGATCCCCCCAAGCTGAGCTGGTGGCGCCGCCTGTCCGACGGGCTGAAGCGCACCTCGTCCTCGCTCGGGACCGCAGTCGCCGACCTCGTCACCAAGCGCAAGCTCGACCGCGCCATGCTCGACGACATCGAGGACGTGCTGCTGCGCGCCGACCTCGGCACATCAGTCGCGGTCCGGATCGCGGAAGCCGTCGGCACCGGCCGCTACGACAAGGCGATCTCGGCCGACGAGGTCAAGGACGTCGTCGCCACCGAGGTCGAGAAGGTGCTGTCGGCGGTGGCCAAGCCGCTCGTGATCGATGCCGGCAAGAAGCCGTTCGTCATCCTCGTGGTCGGCGTCAACGGCTCCGGCAAGACCACCACCATCGGAAAACTCTCGCAGAAATTCGCCTCCGAAGGCCGCAAGGTGATGCTCGCCGCCGGCGACACGTTTCGTGCAGCAGCCATCGAGCAGCTCAAGGTCTGGGGCGAGCGGACGAAGACGCCGGTCATCGCGGGCGCGCAGGGCTCGGATTCGGCGAGCCTCGCCTTCAACGCGCTGACCGCGGCGAAGGAGCAGGCCATCGACGTGCTGCTGATCGACACTGCCGGCCGCCTGCAGAACAAGGCCGAGCTGATGAACGAGCTCGAGAAGGTGGTGCGTGTGATCCGCAAGGTGGATGACACTGCGCCGCATGCGGTGCTGCTGGTGCTGGACGCGACCGTCGGCCAGAATGCGCTGTCGCAGGTCGAGGCCTTCCATCGCACGGCGGGGGTGACCGGCCTCGTGATGACGAAACTCGACGGCACCGCACGCGGCGGCATTCTGGTCGCGCTCGCGGAGAAATTCAAACTGCCGGTGCACTTCATCGGCGTCGGCGAGGGTGTCGACGATCTCGCGCCGTTCACCGCGCGCGACTTCGCCCGCGCCATCGCCGGAATCGAAAGCTAGAGAATGGACAAGACCCAGCCGCATCCGCTGTTCAAGCTTGCGACCGAACTCGGGCCGCTGCTCGTGTTCTTCTTCGTCAATGCGAAGTTCAACCTGTTTGCCGCCACCGGCGCCTTCATGGTGGCGATCGTGGTGGCGATGATCGCCTCCTACATGGTGACGCGCCACATCCCGATCATGGCCATCGTCACAGGCGTGATCGTGCTGGTGTTCGGAACGCTGACGCTGGTGCTGCACGACGAGACCTTCATCAAGGTCAAGCCGACCATCATCTATGGCCTGTTCGCGGCGATCCTGGGTGGCGGGCTGCTGTTCGGGCGCTCGTTTATTGCCGTCATGTTCGACCAGATGTTCAATCTGACGCCGCAGGGCTGGCGCATCCTGACGCTGCGCTGGGCGCTGTTCTTCGCCGGCATGGCGGTGCTGAACGAGATCGTCTGGCGCACCCAGAGCACGGACTTCTGGGTGAACTTCAAGGTGTTCGGCGTGACCCCGATCACGATGATCTTCGCCATCGCCCAGATGCCGCTGACCAAGCGCTATGGTGTTGAGCCGGTATCGCTGGAAACGAGCGAGGCCGAGGCCGGGGACGTGCGGAAGGGTTGACGGTCGCGTGTCCCGGCTCTCTGCAAATGCGTCGCAGTGACATGGGCCCCGGCTCTGCAGCGCACCGCTTGTGCGCTGCGCAGCGTCCGGGGCACGAGCGCGGCGTCAGGATCCCGCCTTCAGCGCCTTCTCCATCTGCGGCAACAGCACCTTCTGCAGATTGTCCGGCGTGATCGGGCCGACCAGCTTGTAGACGATGGTGCCCTCGCGTCCCACGACAAAGGTTTCGGGCACGCCGTAGACGCCCCATTCGATCGAGGCGCGGCCGTTGGCATCCACGCCGACGCGGCCGAACGGGTTGCCGTAGCGTCCGAGGAAGCGGCGCGCATTGTCGGACGCATCCTTGTAATTGATGCCGACAAGCTGGAAGCGCTTGTCCTTGGCGAGCTCGGTCAACAGCGGCGCCTCGTCGTGGCACGGCACGCACCAGGACGCCCAGACATTGACCAGGCTGACCTTGCCCTTGAACGCTGTGGGGTCGAGACCCGGCACCTGCGCGTTGTCGGCCTGCAATCCCTCGAGCGGCGGCAGGGCGGTCTGCGGCGCCGGACGGCCGATCAGCGCGGAGGGAATCCGCGAGGGATCGCCGCTGCCGAGCCGGAACCAGAACAGCAGCGCCAGGCCGATGAAGGCGATCAGCGGCAGCACCATCAGGAAGGTGCGGCGGTGCGGCGGTGCGGACGTCGATTGTTCGCTCATGACGCGTCCATCGCGCTGCGCCCGGAGCCGCGGGTGATGCCGCGCTCCTCCATCTCGCGCAGGCGCTGCGTCTGGTTGCGGTAGTCGAGCACGATCCAGCCGATCAGGATCGCGACCACGACGGCCGCCGCGGCATAGGACGTCACGATGAAGGATGCATAGGGACCGAGCGACATGATCAGGCGGCCCCGACTTCGTTCGACGCGTTTTGCCCGCGCGCGCCGGCGCCGATCTCGCTCGAGAACGCCACACGGCTCGCCTGCATCATCTGCAGCGCGCGAACACGGCGGCGCAAGATTTCGTTGCGCATCGCGGCCAGATGCAGCGTGACAAACAGCAGCGTGAAGGCGATCGCCATCACCAGCAGCGGAATCAGGAATGACTTGTCGAGGGCGGAGCCGCCCATGCGCATCACCGAGGCCGGCTGGTGCAGCGTGTTCCACCAATCGACCGAGAACTTGATGATGGGAAGGTTGATCGCGCCGACCAGCGTCAGCACGGCGGCGGCGCGCGCCGCACGCGAGGGATCGTCGACCGCACGCCACAGCGCCATCAGGCCGAGATACATCAGGAACAGGATCAGCACCGAGGTCAGCCGCGCGTCCCACTCCCAATAGGTACCCCACATCGGCCGGCCCCACAGCGAGCCCGTGAGCAGCGCGAGGAAGGTGAAGGCGGCGCCAATCGGCGCGGCCGCCTTGGCGGCGACGTCGGCGAGCGGATGACGCCACACCAGGGTGCCCAGCGAGGCGATGCTCATGACGCCCCAGACGAACATCGACAGCCACGCATTGGGCACGTGGATGAACATGATCTTCACCGTCGCGCCCTGCTGGTAGTCGTCGGGCGCCAGCGCGGCTTGATAGAGGCCGATCGCAAGCAGGAGCACGGTCGCGGCCGCAAGCCACGGCAGGACCCGCGCTGTCAGCGCGAGGAACCGCGTGGGGTTGGCGAGGTCGATCAGTGTCATGGTACCCTGATAATCGTCGGTGGCCGCTCAGGCAATCAGCACGAAAGCCCGCAGCGAAAGTTGATCGGGGTCAAGTCAGTCGCGCGCATCTCAGTCGCGCCCGTTTCAGTCAAGTCCATGCCGCAGGCTCGCTGCGGCTGCGAAGGGGCCGATCACGAGGCTGACCAGCGATAGCGCGCACAGGATCGAGAACGGCGCACCGAACGTCATGGGACCGACGATCACGGCCTGCGAAGCCGCAACACCGAAGATCAGCACGGGAATCGACAGCGGCAGCACCAGCACCGCCATCAGCAGCCCGCCGCGGTGCAGCGTCACCGCGAGCGCCGCGCCGATCATGCCGGTAAACGTCAGTGCCGGCGTGCCCGCCAGCAGAGTCAGCGCGACCGCGCCGGTTGCGACCATGTCGAGGTTGAGCAGCAGGCCGAGCACAGGGGTTGCGACAATCAGCGGCAGGCCGGCGGCCAGCCAATGCGCCAGCGCCTTGGCGGCGCAGGCGAGTTCCAGCGGCGTCCGGCTCATCGTGATCAGGTCGAGCGAGCCGTCCTCGTGGTCGGCCATGAACAGCCGGTCCAAGGTGAGCAGGCTCGCGAGCAGCGCGCCTAGCCAGAGGATGGCCGGCCCCAGCCGCGACAGCAGCGCCAGATCCGGCCCGACCGCGAACGGCATCAGGACGACGACGGTCAGGAAGAACAGCACGCCAATCAGCGCCCCACCGCCGACGCGCAACGCGATCCTGATGTCCCGGCGGATGAGGGCGGACAGGGCGGTCACGGAATGCTCCCAACGATGACGGGAGCGTAAACGGGCGCGCTCAGGCGCTTGGAAAGCTGAGGGTAGCTCACGTCGCTCCCCCGATCCGCAGCTCTCGCGTCTCGATCCCAAGCGGCGCGTGGGTGGCCGCGACGATCATGCCGCCGCGCGAGAGGTGATCGCGCATCAGGCCGCCGAACATGTCCTGGCCGGTCACGTCCAGCGCGTTGGTCGGCTCGTCCAGCAGCCAGACCGGGCGGCGGACGGTCAAAAGGCGGGCCAGCGACAGCCGGCGGCGCTGGCCGGCCGACAGGAAGCCGGCCGGCAGGTGGATGGCATGCGCAAGCCCCACCGTGGCGAGGCTTCCGGCGAAGTCGGAACGCTCCCCGCCGAGGAAGTCGGCCCAGAACGACAGGTTTTCCGCCACGCTCAGCGCCGGCTTCAGGGCATCGCGATGGCCGAGATAGTGGCACTGCTCCGGCAGCGTCAGCTCGGCATCGCCGCCGTCCAGTACGATCGTCCCGCCCGCCGGAACGAGCAGGCCCGCGATCAGCCGCAGCAACGAGGTCTTGCCCGACCCGTTGCGCCCCGTCACCGCCACCGCTTCGCCGGCCACGGCGGCGAAATCCAGCCCGGCAAACACCTCGCGGCCGCCGCGCACGCAGGTGACCCCGCGTCCGGAAAGCTGCATCCTGTCTCGGTCCACCCCGCTCAAAGCCGGGCCTCAGGAAAACTTGGGGTAGCGCATGGGAATTTTTGGCTCGCGAATGCTGCGGTACGATTGTGGCTGTGGCGGCGCGGTTAGAAAGCTTCTATAAGCCCGGAACTACTTGATGCAGCAACTCAACCTGCCCCTGCAAGCGGCCCAGCCTGATACGCTGACGGTGTTAAGATACCCTGCCGGGTATAGCTAACAATTGGGATTCCTACATGACCTCGCTCGACAGCTTCAAATGCAAAAAGACCCTCAAGGTCGGCGCCAAGTCCTATGTCTATTACAGCCTGCCCACAGCCGAGAAGAATGGTCTGAAGGGAATCTCGAAACTTCCCTATTCGATGAAGGTCCTGCTCGAAAATCTCCTCCGCAATGAGGACGGTCGCACGGTCAAGAAGGAAGACATCGTCGCGGTCTCGAAATGGCTGCGCAAGAAGTCGCTGGAGCATGAGATCGCCTTCCGCCCGGCGCGCGTGCTGATGCAGGACTTCACCGGCGTGCCCGCGGTGGTCGACCTCGCCGCGATGCGCAACGCGATGCAGAAGCTCGGCGGCGATGCCGAGAAGATCAACCCGCTGGTGCCGGTCGACCTCGTCATCGACCATTCCGTGATCGTGAACTTCTTCGGCGACAACAAGGCTTTCGGCAAGAACGTCGCCGAGGAGTACAAGCAGAACCAGGAGCGCTACGAGTTCCTGAAATGGGGCCAGAAGGCGTTCTCGAACTTCTCCGTCGTGCCGCCCGGCACCGGCATCTGCCACCAGGTGAACCTCGAATATCTCTCCCAGACGGTCTGGACCAAGAAGGAGAAGATGACGGTCGGCAAGAAGACCGGCACCTTCGAGGTCGCCTATCCCGATTCGCTGGTCGGCACCGACTCCCACACCACCATGGTCAACGGTCTCGCCGTGCTCGGCTGGGGCGTCGGCGGCATCGAGGCGGAAGCCTGCATGCTCGGCCAGCCGCTGTCGATGCTGCTGCCGACCGTCGTCGGCTTCAAGCTGAAGGGCGCAATGAAGGAAGGCGTCACCGCGACCGACCTCGTGCTGACCGTGACGCAGATGCTGCGCAAGCTCGGCGTGGTCGGCAAGTTCGTCGAGTTCTTCGGCCCCGGCCTCGACAATCTCTCCGTCGCCGACAAGGCCACCATCGCCAACATGGCGCCCGAATACGGCGCGACCTGCGGCTTCTTCCCGGTCGACGCCGCCGCGATCGACTACCTCAAGACCTCCGGCCGCGCCCCGGCGCGCGTCGCGCTGGTGCAGGCCTATGCCAAGGCACAAGGGCTGTTCCGCACCGCCAAGTCTGCCGACCCTGTGTTCACGGAGACGCTGACGCTCGATCTCGCCGACGTCGTGCCGTCGATGGCCGGCCCCAAGCGTCCCGAAGGCCGCATCGCGCTGCCGTCGGTCGCGGAAGGCTTCTCGCTTGCGCTGGGCACCGAGTACAAGAAGACCGAAGAGCCGACCAAGCGCTTCGCCGTCGAGGGCAAGGACTTCGAGATCGGCCACGGCGACGTCGTGATCGCCGCCATCACGTCCTGCACCAACACCTCGAACCCGAGCGTGCTGATCGGCGCCGGCCTGCTGGCCCGTAACGCCGCCGCGAAGGGCCTGAAAGCAAAACCGTGGGTGAAGACCTCGCTCGCCCCGGGCAGCCAGGTCGTGGCCGGCTATCTCGCCGATTCCGGCCTGCAGAAGGATCTCGACAAGGTCGGGTTCAACCTGGTCGGGTTCGGCTGCACGACCTGCATCGGCAATTCCGGTCCGCTGCCTGAGGAGATCTCGAAGTCGATCAACGACAACGGCATCGTCGCCGCTGCCGTGCTCTCGGGCAACCGCAACTTCGAAGGCCGCGTCTCGCCGGACGTGCAGGCGAACTATCTGGCCTCGCCGCCGCTGGTCGTGGCGCACGCGCTTGCCGGCAGCGTCACCAAGAACCTCGCGGTCGAGCCGCTCGGCGAAGGCAAGGACGGCAAGCCAGTGTACCTCAAGGACATCTGGCCGACGACCAAGGAGATCAACGCCTTCATGAAGAAATTCGTGACCGCAGCGATCTTCAAGAAGAAATACGCCGACGTGTTCAAGGGCGACACCAACTGGCGCAAGATCAAGACCGTCGAGAGCGAGACCTATCGCTGGAACATGTCGTCGACCTACGTGCAGAACCCGCCCTATTTCGAAGGCATGAAGAAGGAGCCGGAGCCGGTCACCGACATCGTCGAGGCGCGCATCCTCGCCATGTTCGGCGACAAGATCACCACCGACCACATCTCGCCGGCTGGTTCGATCAAGCTTACCTCGCCCGCCGGAAAGTATCTCAGCGAGCACCAGGTGCGCCCCGCCGACTTCAACCAGTACGGCACGCGCCGCGGCAACCATGAAGTGATGATGCGCGGCACCTTCGCAAACATCCGCATCAAGAACTTCATGCTGAAGGGCGCGGATGGCAATATCCCCGAGGGCGGTCTGACCAAGCACTGGCCCGACGGCGAGCAGATGTCGATCTACGACGCCGCGATGAAGTACCAGCAGGAGCAGGTGCCGCTGGTGGTGTTCGCCGGCGCCGAATACGGCAACGGCTCATCGCGCGACTGGGCGGCCAAGGGCACCCGTCTGCTCGGCGTGCGCGCCGTGATCTGCCAGAGCTTCGAGCGCATCCATCGCTCCAACCTGGTCGGCATGGGCGTGCTGCCGCTGACCTTCGAGGACGGCACTTCCTGGTCGTCGCTCGGCCTCAAGGGCGACGAGAAGGTCACGCTGCGCGGCCTCCAAGGCGACCTCAAGCCGCGCCAGAAGCTGACCGCGGAGATCGTCTCCGGCGACGGTTCGCTGCAGCGCGTTTCGCTGCTCTGCCGCATCGATACGCTGGACGAGCTCGACTACTACCGCAACGGCGGTATCCTGCACTACGTGCTGCGCAAGCTCGCGGCCTAAGCGCGAATTTGTGAACGGTGGCTCACTGCGACGTGAGTAGAAGGTTAAACGAAGGCGGCCTATCACAAGGCCGCCTTCGCGCGTTTGCGGCATGCTTCGGATGGGCCCGTCCAGCGGAAACTCCGCCCAGGATGGCCGGGTTATGCCGTACCCGTAAGATTACGGTGACCATCAGGCGATAAGATTTCCCTTCCCACGAGCTTTGGTGTGCGGCGTTCGACATGACAGCAATGACGGTTTCTCATCTGGTTTCACGCAACGTGATCTCAAGGTGGTCCGGTGCGCTCTGGTCGGGAGCTCTTGGCATCTGTGCGATCGTCGCCGTTATCCGTCCTGCCGAGGCCGACCCCCGCGCCGTCGTCGAATTGTTTACCTCGCAGGGCTGCTCCTCCTGCCCGCCCGCCGACAAGATCATCGGCGATCTCTCCAAGGATCCCTCGGTCATCGCGCTGAGCATGCCGATCGACTATTGGGACTATCTTGGTTGGAAGGACACGCTGGCGGATTCGCGCTTCTCTGCACGGCAGCGTGCCTATTCGCGCATGCGCGGCGACCGCGAGGTCTACACGCCGCAAGTCGTGGTCAACGGCTCCACCCATGTCATCGGCAGCGATCGTGCCGGCATCGAGAGCGCGATCGGCAAGAGCGATAAGGACAAGGGCGTAATGAGCGTGCCGGTGACGCTGTCGCTCGCCGGCAAGCAGATCAACGTGTCGGTGGCTGCCAGCAACGAGCCGGCCATCTCGCATGGCGAGGTCTGGATCTGTTCGATTGCCAGGTCGGTCCCGATCGAGATCACCCGCGGCGAAAATCGCGGACAGCAGGTCACCTATCACAACGTGGTGCGCAACCTGCTCAAGGTCGGTGACTGGACCGGGCGTTCGGAAAGCTGGACGGTGCCGATCGAGAACCTCACGCGTGACGGCGTCGACGGCGCGGTGGTCTATGTTCAGGACGGCAGCCGCGAGCGGCCGGGACCGATGCTCGGCGCTGCCTACACGTCGCTGCACTGAAGCGCGTAAGATCGTAGCAGAAGAAGCAGTCTCTCGGCATTCCGGACGCGCCTCTTGGCGAGCGCCCCAATCCATTTCTCAGTTCACATTGTGGATCAACGGATTCTCAGCTGCGCAATTGCGCACCATAGCTCGCGCTACGCACCCGGAATGACTGGAAACAGAAACATCCCGACACAAACAAAAAAGGACCAACTTGCGTTGGCCCTCCTTGTTGTGCGTACAGACCCGATCCTGTTCGGCCCCGGGGGGCTGGGGGCTGAGGAATCCGGAACCGACAGGACCGGGTCAACGCACACAAATCTTTTCGCAATTGAGGGCGGCAGTCGCTAGGCGGAAAAGCGGCGATCCTGTGATTCCTGCTAACGATCCCGTGACGGTTTGCCGCGACAGAGTTCCACCATTGCGTGTGTCCTGATTCGCATGCGATTCGACTGGTTGAATCAGGAGCCCCTTGCGGCGCTGACCGGTTGGCGCAATCATGCAGCTGTCATGATCCAGGTTCCGGGGACGGTCTTCGCGGACGGGGTTCATGCCGTGCGATGAGGAAGCGCTTTATGAGTCTGTCGGAGGATGCCGATCCGAGCGAGCAGCGCGCGGTGGCGCGCCCCGCTGCTGCGGCCACGCAGCTCAGCCGGGTGACGTTCAACCGGCTCGAGTTGCACCGTATTCTCAATCTCTACGGCCGCATGGTCGCCGACGGCGAATGGCGCGACTACGCCATCGACTTCCTCAGGGATCGCGCCGTGTTCTCGGTCTATCGCCGTGCCTCGGAAGTGCCGATCTACCGCATCGAGAAGGACCCGCGGCTCGCGCGCAAGCAGGGCATGTACAGCGTGATCTCGGCGACCGGCCTGATCCTGCGCCGCGGCCACGAGCTGGAGCGCGTGCTGCTGGTAATCGATCGCAAGCTGGCGGTGGTGTAGCGGCACGGCCCGTGCCGCAGGGTAGGCAAAGGCGCAAGGCGCCGTGCCTACGTTCCGTCTCTACCGCGGGAAGCCGGTGGGCACGCAGACGCTTTTGCCCACCCGACCAGACCGAGTCCTACTTCTCCGGCACCGTGGTCGCGCCCTCGCCGAGGTCGCGCTGCATCATCACCGTATCAAGCCAGCGGCCGAATTTCAGCCCGACACTGGGATGCGTGCCGATCATCTTGAAGCCGCCCTTGGTGTGGACACCGATCGAGCCGGCATTGGCGGAATCCCCGATCACCGCGATCATCTGACGGAAGCCGCGCGCCTCGCATTCGGCGATCAACCGGTCGAGAAGTAACGACCCGATGCCGCGGCGGTGGAACGAGGGATCGAGATAGATCGAGTTCTCGACCGTGAAGCGGTAGGCCGGGCGCGGGCGGTAGGCGCCGGCATAGGCATAGCCGGCCACGCGTCCCTCGAGCACGGCGACGAAATAGGGATAGCCGCCGTCCACCAGCGCACGGTAGCGGCGCGTCATCTCGGCAAGGTCGGGCGGCTCCAGCTCGAACGTCGCGGTGCCCTCGCGGACCGCCTGCTGGTAAATGGCGGTGATGGCGGGAAGGTCGGCCTCGGTCGTAGGCCTGATTTCGGGTGCGGACATGGCGGAAAAGATAGCAGGGATGGGATCACGAGCAACGCCGTTTCCGCATGCGTCCTGCCCGGGACCAGCCCGGGCATGACTGACTGGATGCAAACAAAAACCCCGGCCTCTCGGCCGGGGTTCGCGTCCGTTCTCTCGTCTCAGCGCTTACTCGCGCTGGCCGAGGAGCTGCAGCAGCAGCGTGAACAGGTTGATGAAGTTCAGGTACAGCGACAGCGCGCCGGTGATTGCCGCACGCTCTGCGACTTCGCCGCCGGCCGAAGCGTAGCCGTAGATGTAGTCGTTCTTCAGCCGCTGGGTATCCCAGGCGGTAAGGCCCGAGAACACCAGAACGCCGACCACCGACACGATGAACTGCAGCATGGAGCTGGCCAGGAACAGGTTCACCAGGCTGGCGAGGACGATACCGATCAGGCCCATGAACAGGAACGAGCCCATCCCGGTGAGGTCACGCTTGGTGGTGTAGCCGTAGAGGCTCAGCGCACCGAAAGTGGCCGCCGTGATGAAGAACACCCGCACGATCGAGGTGTGTGTGAACACCAGGAAGATCGACGACAGCGAGATACCCATCAGCGCCGCGAATACCCAGAACAGGATCTGGGCGG
Organism: Bradyrhizobium sp. SZCCT0148; assembly: GCF_018129985.1. GTDB lineage: Bacteria > Pseudomonadota > Alphaproteobacteria > Rhizobiales > Xanthobacteraceae > Bradyrhizobium > Bradyrhizobium japonicum_H. Next base: position 63,495 of record NZ_JAFCKT010000002.1, on the reverse strand, counting down.
TCGAGGGAGCCAGACGGTTGATGCCCGCCGAGATCACGAACACCATGGCGAGCGGCGCCAGCATGAACAGCCATTTCAGCGGGCTGACAAACATCGCGTAGCCGAACGGCGTCAGGAACAGCTTGCCGACGCGGACGGCGTCCGCGGTCGGCACGTCCGTCACGGCAGCCATGTAGACGCCGAGCGCGGCCAGGCCGGTGATGGCCAGGCCGATGCTCATGTAGTTGTAGATGCGCAGCATGTAGGCGCGCAGGCCGGCATCGACCGTCGCGGCGTCAACACGCCCGGCGGCCCTGCCGAAAGGAGAAGCGTAGTTACGGTCTAGGTCCGACATGGTCGAATTCCCGTTGGTTGGTCCGGTCCGGCATGAGGGTCGCCATGCCGCCCGGTTCGTCAAACTCTATCTCGGATACCGATGCCTGCCGACTAAATTCGGGCTAACAATCGGGACTCCGAACCCATTGGATATGTGGGAAACTAACACATCCGCTGCAACCTTCCACGCGCGGCTGAATGTCGCCCTTGGCGGCAATCCTGACGCGAACCTGACGAGCAGTCGTGGTTAATCGCAGGAATCGTGCGATTTCGCTCTGGTGCGGCCGTCCGCTACATTTTGTCACAAATTGCGCAACACCGTGGCGGGTTTTTTGTTCAATGCCAGCAGCGTGCCGGCAAGCCCGAGCCCGACGGTGACGACCAGCGCGGCTGCGACCACGAAGGCCGCGCTGCTGGCCTGCCAGACGAAGCTCAGCGTCATCAGCCGCGTCACGATCATCCAGGCGGCGACGCTGCCGGAGATCACGCCGAACACCGCGGTGGCGAGCCCGATCAGGAGGTATTCGAGCGCATAGGCGCCGAGCAGCCGCAGCCGCGTCGCGCCCAACGTCTTCAGGATCACCGCATCATAGACCCGGTGGCGGTGGCCGGCGGCGAGCGCGCCGCCGAGCACCAGGATCGCCGAGATCAGGGTCACGGCGCTGGCACCGCGAATCGCCAGCGCCAGATTGGTCACGACCGAGCCGACCGTTTCCATCACCTCGCGCACGCGTACGCTCGTCACCATCGGATAGGCGTCGGCGACCTGCTTGATGATCTTGCCGTCGCCGGCGGCGGTTCCGCCGGTTTCGGTCAGCGTTGCGATATGGGTATGCGGGGCGCCCTTGAACGCGTTCGGCGAGAACACCAGCACGAAGTTGATGCCCATCCCCTGCCAGTCGATGGTGCGCAGATTGCCGATCCTGGCCGGGATGTCGCGGCCGAGCACGTTGACCACGATTTCGTCGCCGAGCTTGAGGCCGAGCCCGTCGGCGATCTTTTTCTCCATCGAGACCAGCGGCGGCCCGGAATAATCGGCGCGCCACCATTCGCCTTCGACCACCTTGGAGCCCTTCGGTTGCTCCGCCGTATAGGTCAGGCCGCGGTCGCTCTGCAGCACCCATTCGGAATCGGTGGTCGGCTTGAGGTCCTCGGCGCGCACGCCGCGCGCCGCGACAATGCGCCCGCGCAGCATCGGCACGTCCTCGACGGTCGCGCCCGGCGCGATCTTGCGGAGATAGTCGTCGAACGGTGCGGCCTGCGTACTTGGGATGTCGATGAAGAAGAACGACGGCGCGCGGTCGGGCAGGGCCGCAAGGAACTGCCGGCGCAGATTGCCGTCGATCTGGGTGATGGTGACGAGTACGGCCAGCCCAAGTCCCAGCGACAGCACGACCGACGGTGTCAGCGCGCCCGGACGGTGGATATTGGCAATTGCGAGCCGCAGCATCGGCAGCCGCGAGCGCGGCAGCCACCGCGCGATCGCCATCAAGAGGGCGGCGATGCCGCGCAACAGGGCGAACACGACGACCGAGGAGGCCACGAACACCGCCGCGATGCGCTTGTCGAACGACAGCCCGATCACGACCGCGATCAGCAGCGCCACCACGACGGCCATGAACATGAGATAGCCCAAACGGGGGCGGTGCCATTCCGAACTGATGGTGTCGCGGAAGAGGGCTGCGACCGGAACGTCGTGGACGCGCCCGAGCGGCCACAGGCCGAAGGCGAGCGCGGTGAGCAGGCCGTAGAGAAAGGACAGCGCGAGTTCGTCGGCATGCACCGCCGGGATCACCGGCAGCGGCAAGAGCTTGCCGAACAGGCCGACGATGGCGAAGGGCATGGCGGCGCCGAGTGCGAGGCCGATCACCGAGCCGATCGCGGCAAGCAGGAGGACCTGCGCCAGATAGATGCCGAACACGTCGCGCCCGGTGGCGCCGACAGCCTTGAACGCGGCGATCACCTCGAGCTTGCGGTCGATGTGGCTCTTCACGGCGTTGGCGACGCCGACACCGCCGACCAGCAGCGCGGCAAGGCCGACCAGCGTCAGGAACTGCGTGAAACGGCTGATGTTGCGTTCGAGCTGCGGCGACGCGTTGGAGCGGCTGCGGACCTCCCAGCCGGCTTGCGGCGCGGCGCTCCGGGCGTCGGCAATGAAGGTCTCGGTGGCGCGCTCGCTGTTGGCGGCCTCGGGCAGCTTCACCCGGTAGACCCAGCGCACCAGGCTGCCGGGCTGGATCAGGCCGGTGGCGCGCAGGCCCGCCTCGCTGATCAGGAAGCGCGGGCCGAAGCCGATGCCGCCGGCAAGCTTGTCGGGCTCGGCTTCGACGGTGGAGCGGATCTGGAAGGTCGCGGAGCCGATGGTGACGCGGTCGCCGGTCTTCAACGACAGCCGCGCCAGCAGCGTCGGATCGGCGGCGGCGCCGAATGCACCGTCACGCTCCGCAAGCAGGTCGGACATCGGCAATTGCGGTGCCAACGTCAGCTGGCCCAGCATCGGATAGGTATCGTCGACCGCCTTCATCTCGACCAAGGCGAGCTGGCCATCGGCCGCGCGCGCCATGCCGCGCAGGGTCGCCGCGGTCGAGACCGTGCCGCGCGAGCGCAGGAAAGCGACCTCTTCCGGTTTGGCTTCGCGCTGGAACAGCACGAAAGAGACGTCGCCGCCGAGCAGCGTGCGGCCCTCGCGGGCCAGGCCGTCGGAGAGACTCGCCGACACCGAGCCGACGCCGGCGATGGCCATCACGCCGAGCGCGATGCAGGCGATGAAGACATAGAAGCCGCTCAGGCCGCCGCGCAATTCGCGCAGTGCGTAACGCAGCGACAGCGCGATGCCGTTTGGCCTCGCGAAAGGTTCGGCTGCGATGCTCATGCCGGTGCGGACTGGGTGTCGATGCGGCCCGAGCGCAGGCGGATCACGCGGTCGCAGCGATGCGCGAGCGAGGAATCGTGCGTGACCAGAACCAGCGTCATGCCGCGCTCGGCATGCTTTCCGAACAAGAGATCGACGATCTGTTTTCCGGTCGTCTCGTCGAGGTTTCCGGTCGGCTCGTCCGCGACCAGGATGGCGGGATCGGGCGCCAGCGCGCGAGCAAGCGCGACGCGCTGCTGCTCGCCGCCGGACAATTGCGTCGGATAATGATGCAGGCGGTCGCCGAGGCCGACCGATTGCAGCTCCTGCGCCGCGCGCTTGGCGGCATCGGGATTGCCGGCGAGCTCCAGCGGCACCGCGACGTTCTCCAGCGCCGTCATGGTCGGGATCAGATGAAAGGACTGGAAGACGATGCCGACCTGGCGGCCGCGAAAGCGGGCCAGCGCGTCCTCGTCGAGGGCATTGAAAGGCGTGCCTGACACCACCACCTCTCCGCTATCAGGACGCTCCAGCCCCGCCATCACCATCAGCAGCGTGGATTTGCCCGAGCCTGACGGGCCGATCAGGCCGATCGTCTCGCTACGGCCGACGCGCAAGCTGATATCCTTGAGGATGTGAACGCGTGCCGCCCCCGTTCCCAATGAGAGATTGACGTTGGAAATGGCGATGGTGTCCGTCGTGGTGCCGACGAGGGAAGAGGAATTGATGCGAGTGTCCATGGTCCGGTCATATGGCAACTCCGATAGCGCGGTCGAGAGGCGTTACGGATTGTTCATGCACATAGCCGTGTTGATGCTCGGTTTGATGACGATCGCGACAACGCCGTCGTTGCAGGCCCAGCCGGTGACCAAGCCGGCGAAGCTCGTGGTCCTCGGTGATTCCCTGAGCGCGGGCCTCGGCCTGGCAGCCCAGGATGCATTCCCGGCCAAGCTTAAAAAATCTTTGAAAAACAAAGGCATAGATGTCGATATGATCAATGCCGGTGTGTCCGGCGATACCTCCTCAGGCGGCCGTGACCGTCTCGACTGGTCGATCCCCGACGGAACCGATGGTGTCATCGTCGAGCTCGGCGCCAACGATGCCCTGCGCGGCGTCGATCCCGCGGTGACGCGCGCCGCGTTGACCGACATCGTCCAGCGGCTGAAGGCCCGCAAGATCGCGGTGATGCTGTGCGGCATGCTGGCGCCGCCGAATTACGGCGCCGATTACGCCGCGCGCTTCAATTCGATTTATCCGGACCTCGCGAAGACATTCGACGTGCCGCTCTATCCGTTCTTTCTCGACGGCGTCGCGGCCGACGCCAGGCTCAACCAGGCCGACGGCATTCATCCGACCGCTGAAGGCGTCGACATCATCGTCGCCAACATCATGCCCATGGTGGAGGCATTCCTCGGCACGATCACTGAGCAACGGCGTTGAAATGCAGGCAGCGCTAACCCTAATTCCCAGGGTTTTAACGGGGTGAGGTGCGCGATGCTTCGCAGAGTCGCACAAACGCGATAGGAATCAGGGTACCGGTGATTCGTCACCGGCTCTAAAATTTGGATATGGTCTTTCCTCTGATCATGCCCAAGCATCGGGAGTGCGAAACGATGCCGCGTTTGTTCACGGGTCTGGAAATCCCGGCCGAAGTCAGCCAGACGCTTTCCAATTTGCGGGGTGGCCTTCCCGGCGCCCGCTGGATCGATCCCGAAAATTATCACGTCACCCTGCGCTTCATCGGCGATATCGACGGCCTGTCCGCCAACGAGATCGCCTCGATGCTGTTTCGCGTCGACCGCAAGCCCTTCGAGGTGAAGGTGCAGGGGCTGACGAGTTTTGGCGGCCGCAAACCGAGGGCCGTCGTTGCGACCATCGCGCCGAGCAGGCCGCTGATGGAATTGCAGGCCGAGCTCGAACGCATGATGCAGCGGATCGGCCTCAATCCCGAAGGCCGCAAGTTCATCCCGCACGTCACGCTGGCCCGGCTGCACGATGCCACCGATCGCGACGTCGCCGATTATCTCTCGCTGCGCGGCTACTTCCCGAGCAAGGCGTTCATGGCCGAACGGTTCGTGCTGTTCTCGTCGCGCGCATCGACCGGCGGCGGCCCGTATGTGGTCGAGGACGCCTACGAGCTGTGTGAGTGATGTAGCTCTCGTGTCCCGGACGCTGCGCAACGCGTCCGGGACACGGAACGCATAGCGCCCTGCACCAATTGACGGCTTGCAATTTCCGTCCGTCTCTGGCGGTAAAGGGCCATGCTCTCGCCCCCCAATTCCCCCTTCAGCGACGCGTATCAGGCCCAGATCGCCTCCGGTGCGATCGAGCCGGACGCCGCGCAGGCCGAGGTTGCCGAAGCCTATGCGGCGCTCGACCTGCGGCTCGCGGCTTACAAGCCCGCGCGCAAGCAGGGGCTGCTCGCCCGCCTGTTCAGCAGCGACAAGGACGAGCCGCCGCGCGGGCTCTACATCCATGGCGAGGTCGGCCGCGGCAAGACCATGCTGATGGATCTGTTCTTCCAGCATGCCTCGGTCGAGCACAAGCGTCGCGCACATTTCCACGAATTCATGGCCGACGTGCATGAGCGCATCTATGACTATCGCCAGAGCATCGCGCGCGGCGAGATCGCCGACGGCGACGTCATCGCGCTGACCGCAAACGCGATCTTCGAGGAGAGCTGGCTGCTCTGCTTCGACGAATTCCACGTCACCGACATCGCCGACGCGATGATCCTCGGGCGTCTGTTTGCAAAGTTGTTCGAGCTCGGCACCGTCGTGGTCGCGACCTCAAACGTCGCGCCCGACGATCTCTACAAGGGCGGCCTGAACCGGTCGCTGTTCCTGCCCTTCATCAAGCAGATCACCGACCACATGGACGTCGCGCGGCTCGATGCGCGCACCGATTTCCGGCTGGAGAAACTGCAGGGCGTGCCGATGTGGCTGACGCCGGCGGACGCTGATGCGGACGCAGCGCTCGACCGCGCCTGGTCGCGGATGTCGGGCAGCGCCAAAGGCCGGCCGCGCGACATTTCGATCAAGGGCCGCATCCTGCACGTGCCGTGCTCGGCCCATGGCGTGGCGCGGTTCTCGTTTGCCGATCTCTGCGAGAAGCCGCTGGGGGCATCGGACTACCTCAGGCTGGCGCACGACTATCACACCATCCTGGTCGACCATATTCCAGTGATGGACCTGTCCCAACGCAACGCCGCCAAGCGCTTCATCACGCTGATCGACGCGCTCTATGACAATGCGGTGAAGCTGATGGCCTCGGCCGACGCCAACCCGATCTCGCTCTACCTGGCCCATGAGGGCACCGAGGCCATGGAGTTCAAGCGGACCGCCTCGCGCCTGATCGAGATGAGCTCGGAATCCTATCTGGCGCTGGCTCACGGCCGCAAGGACTCCACCGCCAGCGGCTCCACCAAGGGGCTGGTCGAGACTTAAGTCCTATTTCACCATCCTCGCAGGCCGTCATTCCGGGGAGCGACGAACGTCGCGAGCTGGTATCCATACTCCGATCGCGGTTATGGATTCCGGGCCTGCGCCTGTCGGCGCATCCCGGAAATGACGGGCTTGTATGGCTGCTATCGCGCCAAGCCCGACAATTGGGCATCCCGCGACTTGAACGGGGGAGGCGAAAGGGATAACCACCCGTCTCAGTTTTCCCTCCTTACGTGTCTAAAGGACAGGCTCACATGGCGCGCGACAAGATTGCTTTGATTGGCTCCGGTCAGATCGGCGGAACGCTGGCTCATCTCATCGGCCTGAAAGAGCTGGGCGACGTGGTGATGTTCGACATCGCCGAAGGCGTGCCGCAGGGCAAGGCGCTCGACATCGCGCAGTCCTCGCCGGTCGACGGTTTCGACGCCCACTACACCGGCGCGAACTCCTACGAAGCGCTCGACAATGCCAAGGTCTGCATCGTCACCGCCGGCGTGCCGCGCAAGCCCGGCATGAGCCGCGACGATCTTCTCTCCATCAACCTCAAGGTCATGGAGCAGGTCGGCGCCGGCATCAAGAAGTACGCTCCCGACGCTTTCGTCATCTGCATCACCAACCCGCTCGACGCGATGGTCTGGGCGCTGCAGAAGGCCTCGGGCCTGCCGCACAAGAAGGTCGTCGGCATGGCCGGCGTGCTGGATTCGGCGCGCTTCCGCTACTTCCTGGCCGACGAGTTCAACGTCTCGGTCGAAGACGTCACCGCCTTCGTGCTCGGCGGCCATGGCGACACCATGGTGCCGCTGGTGAAGTACTCCACCGTCGCCGGCATCCCGCTGCCCGACCTCGTCAAGATGGGCTGGACCTCGCAGGCGCGTCTCGACGAGATCGTCGACCGCACCCGCAACGGCGGCGCCGAGATCGTCAATCTGCTCAAGACCGGCTCGGCCTTCTACGCGCCGGCGGCTTCGGCGATCGCGATGGCCGAGAGCTATCTGCGTGACAAGAAGCGCGTGCTGCCCTCGGCCGCCTACCTGAACGGCGAATACGGCGTGAAGGACATGTATGTCGGCGTGCCCGTCGTGATCGGCTCCAAGGGTGTCGAGCGCGTCGTCGAGATCGAACTCGCCGGCAAGGACCGCGAGGCCTTCGACAAGTCGGTCGGGGCCGTGCAGGGCCTGGTTGATGCCTGCAAGAAGATCGCACCCGATCTTCTCGGGAAGTAATCCAAGCATTCCCCCGCCGAAGACCGAGACCCGGTCTTCGGCGGTTTCACTTCCGGGCCCGGTTCAAGATCTTGGCGGGGTATCCGGATCCGGCAGTCCAGAGATTTGAAGGCAGAGAATCCGGGTTTGCAGTTCCTGTGGTATATGGTATGCCAGCCACAAGACTGAGGTGGACCCTAGAGGTCACCGCCCGCGGGTTCAGGGAGCGACCATATGAATATCCATGAATATCAGGCCAAAGCGCTGCTGGGCGAGTTCGGCGTTCCGATCTCCAAGGGCGTGCCGGTGCTCAAGGCCGCCGATGCGGAGGCCGCCGCCAAGGCGCTGCCGGGTCCGGTCTATGTCGTAAAGAGCCAGATCCACGCGGGCGGCCGCGGCAAGGGCAAGTTCAAGGAAGCCTCGGCCGGCGACAAGGGCGGCGTCCGCATCGCCAAATCGGCCGCTGAGGTCACCGAATTCGCCAAGCAGATGCTCGGCGCCACCCTGGTGACGATCCAGACCGGCCCCGCCGGCAAGCAGGTCAACCGCCTCTACATCGAGGATGGCTCCGACATCGACAAGGAATTCTATCTCTCGATCCTGGTCGACCGCGAGACCTCGCGCGTCTCCTTCGTCGTCTCGACCGAGGGCGGCGTCAACATCGAGGACGTCGCACACAACAGCCCCGAGAAGATCGTGACCTTCTCGATCGATCCCGCCACCGGCATCATGGCCCACCATGGCCGTACCGTCGCCAATGCGCTGAAGCTGTCAGGCGATCTCGCCAAGCAGGCCGAGAAGCTCACCGCGCAGCTCTACGCGGCGTTCGTCGCCAAGGACATGTCGATGCTGGAGATCAACCCGCTGGTCGTGACCAAGCAGGGCCAGCTCCGCGTCCTCGACGCCAAGGTGTCGTTCGACGACAACGCGCTGTTCCGTCATCCCGAGGTGCTCGCACTGCGCGACGAGACGGAGGAAGACGCCAAGGAAATCGAGGCGTCCAAGTACGACCTCAACTACGTGACCCTCGACGGCAATATCGGCTGCATGGTCAACGGCGCCGGTCTCGCCATGGCGACGATGGACATCATCAAGCTCTACGGCATGGCGCCGGCCAACTTCCTCGACGTCGGCGGCAGCGCCAGCAAGGAAAAGGTCGCGGCCGCGTTCAAGATCATCACCGCCGATCCCAACGTGAAGGGCATCCTGGTGAACATCTTCGGCGGCATCATGAAATGCGACGTGATCGCCGAGGGCGTCACGGCTGCGGTTCGTGAAGTCGGCCTCAGCGTGCCGCTGGTGGTTCGCCTCGAAGGCACCAATGTCGAGCTCGGCAAGAAGATCATCCGTGAATCCGGCCTCAACGTGGTGCCGGCCGACAATCTCGACGACGCCGCGCAGAAGATCGTGAAGGCCGTCAAGGGAGGCTGAGGCCATGGCCCAGGACCATCTCGCCGCTTCATCTCCGCTTCCCGAGCACGCGCGTCTCGCCGCGTTCGCCGGCGAATGGGATGGCGAAGAGGTGGTCTTCCCGTCGCGCTGGACCGAGGGCGGGCCGGCGACCTCGCGCACCGTGGCGCGCATCGACCTCAACGGATTCTACCTGATCCAGGACAGCATCCAGATGCGCGACGGCAAGCAGGTCTTCGCCACCCACGGCATCTTCACCTACGACCGCGATGACCGGACCTACAAGTTGTTCTGGTACGACTCGCTTGGCTACACGCCGCCCGCGCCCGCTTCCGGCGGGTGGGTCGGCAACACCCTGACGCTGGTGCGCGGCTCGCTCCGCGGCAATGCGCGCCACGTCTACGAAATCATCAATGAGAATTCCTACTCGTTGAAAATCCAGTTCTCGCCGGACGCGGAAGGCTGGGCCGACGTGCTCACCGGCGTCTACCGCCGCATCCACTGACCCTCTCACTCTGTTAGTTTCGCGAAAGCAGACCTCATGTCCATCCTGATCGACAAGAACACCAAGGTCATCTGCCAGGGCTTCACCGGCAAGAACGGCACCTTCCACTCGGAGGCCGCGATCGCCTACGGCACCAAGATGGTCGGCGGCACCTCGCCGGGCAAAGGCGGCGCGACGCATCTGGGCCTGCCGGTGTTCGACACCGTGCGCGAGGCGCGTGAGAAGACCGGCGCCGATGCATCGGTGATCTATGTGCCGCCGCCGGGCGCGGCTGACGCGATCTGCGAGGCCATCGACGCCGAGATCCCGCTGATCGTCTGCATCACCGAAGGCATTCCGGTCATCGACATGGTGCGCGTGAAGCGTTCGCTCGCCGGCTCCAAGTCGCGCCTGATCGGGCCGAACTGCCCGGGCGTCATGACCGCCGGCGAGTGCAAGATCGGCATCATGCCGGCCAACATCTTCAAGACCGGTTCCGTCGGCATTGTCTCCCGCTCCGGCACGCTGACCTATGAAGCCGTGTTCCAGACCTCCCAGGAAGGCCTCGGCCAGACCACCGCGGTCGGCATCGGCGGCGACCCGGTCAAGGGAACCGAGTTCATCGATGTGCTGGAGATGCTGCTCGGCGACCCCAAGACCGAATCGATCATCATGATCGGCGAGATCGGCGGTTCCGCCGAGGAGGACGCCGCCCAGTTCCTCAAGGACGAGGCCAAGCGCGGCCGCAAGAAGCCGATGGTCGGTTTCATCGCCGGCGTGACTGCACCTCCCGGCCGCCGCATGGGCCATGCCGGCGCGATCATTTCGGGCGGCAAGGGCGACGCCGGTTCCAAGACCGACGCGATGAAATCGGCAGGGATTACAGTGTCCCCGTCTCCCGCCCGCCTCGGCCACACGCTTGCCGAAAAGTTGAAAGGCTAATTCACTTCTTCGTACTTTTCCGGGCGAAGTTTCGCAGCAAATAGGGTAAAGGGTGCCTGTCGCGCCGAGCCTCTGCCGGGGAGCTCGGCGTCAGCGCCGTTTGTTATGCGCGAACTGAAATCGCCAGGAACTCAAGTATGTCTCGCCAAGACGCGAACGCAGCCTTTGCCCTGTCTTCATTTTTGCAGGGCACCAACGCCACCTACATCGACGAAATCTACGCCCGCTACGAGAAGGACCCGTCCTCGGTCGATGCCGAGTGGCAGGAGTTCTTCAAGAGCCTGAACGACGCGCCGGCTGACATCAGCAAGAACGCGGAAGGCCCGTCCTGGGAGCGCACCAACTGGCCGCTGACCCCGCAGGATGACCTGACCTCCGCCCTCGACGGCAATTGGGCCCAGGTCGAGAAGGCGGTCGGCGGCAAGATTGCCGCCAAGGCGCAGGCCAAGGGCGCCGACATCTCCTCCGCCGACCTGCTCCAGGCGACGCGCGATTCCGTCCGCGCCCTGATGCTGATCCGCGCCTACCGCATGCGCGGTCACTTCCACGCCAAGCTCGATCCGCTCGGCATCGAAGCCCCCCGCAACCGCGAAGAGCTCGATCCGCGCACCTACGGCTTCAGCGAGGCCGACTTCGATCGCAAGATCTTCCTCGATCATGTTCTCGGCCTCGAATATGGCAGCCTGCGCGAGATCACGGCGATCTGCGAGCGCACCTACTGCCAGACGCTCGGCGTCGAGTTCATGCACATCAGCAATGCCGCGCAGAAGGCCTGGATCCAGGAGCGCATCGAGGGACCCGATAAGGAGATCTCGTTCACCCGCGAAGGTCGCCGCGCCATCCTGATGAAGCTGGTCGAGGCCGAGGGCTTCGAAAAATTCTGCGACACCAAGTTCACCGGCACCAAGCGCTTCGGTCTCGACGGCGCTGAATCGCTGATCCCCGCGCTCGAGCAGATCATCAAGCGCGGCGGCAATCTCGGCGTGAAGGAGATCGTGCTGGGCATGCCGCATCGCGGCCGCCTCAACGTGCTCACGCAGGTGATGGGCAAGGCGCACCGCGCACTGTTCCACGAGTTCAAGGGCGGCTCGGCCAATCCCGACGCTGTCGAAGGCTCCGGCGACGTCAAATATCACCTTGGCGCGTCCTCTGACCGCGAGTTCGACGGCAACCGCATCCATCTGTCGCTGACCGCGAATCCCTCGCATCTCGAGATCGTCGATCCCGTGGTGCTCGGCAAGGTGCGTGCCAAGCAGGACCAGCACGGCGATCCCCCCGATATGCGCATCTCCGTGATGCCGCTCTTGATGCATGGCGACGCCGCGTTCGCCGGCCAGGGCGTGGTGGCCGAATGCTTCGGTCTGTCCGACCTGAAGGGCTACCGCACCGGCGGCTCCGTGCACTTCATCGTCAACAACCAGATCGGCTTCACCACCTATCCGCGTTACTCGCGCTCCTCGCCCTATCCGTCGGATGTGGCGAAGATGATCGATGCGCCGATCTTCCACGTCAACGGCGACGATCCGGAAGCCGTCGTGTTCGCGGCCAAGGTCGCGACCGAGTTCCGGCAGAAATTCCACAAGCCCGTCGTCATCGACATGTTCTGCTACCGCAGGCATGGCCATAACGAAGGCGACGAGCCGGCTTTCACCCAGCCGGTGATGTACAAGAAGATCGCGGCCCATCCGTCCACCCTCGAACTCTACTCCCGCCGCCTGATCAGCGAAGGCGTGCTGACCGAGGGCGAGGTCGAGAAGGCCAAGGCGGACTGGCGCGCGCGGCTCGATGCCGAACTCGAGGCCGGCTCCGGCTACAAGCCGAACAAGGCCGACTGGCTCGACGGCAAGTGGGCCGGCTTCAAGATCGCCGATCAGGAAGAGGATGCGCGACGCGGTGTCACCGGCGTCGACATCGCAACGCTGAAGGACATCGGCCGCAAGATCACCAAGGTGCCGGATGGTTTCCGCGTCCACCGCACCATCCAGCGTTTCCTGGAGAACCGCGCCAAGGCGATCGATGGCAACGCGGGCATCGACTGGGCGACCGGCGAGGCGTTGGCGTTCTGCACGCTGCTCAACGAAAAGCACCATGTCCGCCTGTCCGGCCAGGATTCCGAGCGCGGCACCTTCTCGCAGCGCCACTCGGTCCTGATCGACCAGGAGGACGAGAGCCGCTACACGCCGTTCAACCACCTCGGCAACGAGCAGGGCCATTACGAGGTCATCAACTCGCTGCTGTCGGAAGAAGCCGTGCTCGGCTTCGAATACGGCTACTCGCTCGCCGAGCCGAACACGCTGACCCTCTGGGAAGCCCAGTTCGGCGACTTCGCCAACGGCGCGCAGGTCGTGTTCGACCAGTTCATCTCCTCGGGTGAGCGCAAATGGCTGCGCATGTCCGGTCTCGTCTGCCTGCTGCCGCACGGCTACGAGGGCCAGGGACCGGAGCATTCCTCGGCGCGTCTGGAGCGTTACCTGCAGATGTGCGCCGAAGACAACATGCAGGTGGTCTACCCGACCACGCCGGCGAACTACTTCCACGTGCTGCGCCGGCAGCTCCATCGCGAGATCCGCAAGCCGCTGATCCTGATGACGCCGAAGTCGCTGCTGCGCCACAAGCGGGCGGTGTCGCGCATCGAGGAGCTGGCGAAGGGAACGACGTTCCATCGCATCCTCTATGATGACGCCCAGATGCTGCCGAATGAGCCGATCAAGCTCGTTCCGGACGAGAAGGTCCGCCGCATCGTGCTGTGCTCCGGCAAGGTCTATTACGACCTGTACGAGGAGCGCGAGAAGCGCGGCATCGACGACATCTACCTGATGCGCATCGAGCAGCTCTATCCGGTGCCGCTGAAGGCGCTGGTGGCCGAGCTGTCGCGCTTCAAGAAGGCCGAAGTGGTGTGGTGCCAGGAAGAGCCCCGCAACATGGGTGCCTGGCACTTCATCGAGCCCTATCTGGAATGGGTGCTGAACCAGGTGAACGGTGCGAGCCGGCGTCCGCGTTATGTCGGCCGCGCCGCTTCCGCCGCGACGGCCACGGGTCTGATGTCCAAGCATCAGGCGCAGCTGAAGGCGTTCCTGGACGAAGCACTGAGCTGAGAATTTTTTAGGACGTCGTCATTGCCCGCAAAGGCGGGCAATCCAGTACACCGCGACTCTCGTGATGAGAACGAACGTCGCGGCGTGCCGGATGCCCCGCCTTCGCGGGCATGACGTATGAATTCATGACCGCACTGGCGATCCCTTAAGGAAAAGACCATGACTGAAATTCGTGTGCCGACGCTCGGCGAATCCGTCACCGAGGCCACCATCGGCCGCTGGTTCAAGAAGGCCGGCGATCCCGTCGCCGTCGACGAGCCCTTGGTGGAGCTCGAGACCGACAAGGTCACCATCGAGGTCCCCGCGCCTTCCGCGGGCACGCTCAGCGAGATCGTCGCCGCTGATGGCGCGACCGTTGCGGTCGGCGCGCTGCTCGGCCAGATCACCGATGGTGCCGGCGCTGCCAAGCCCGCTGCTGCTGCGCCCGCCAAGCCCGCCGCTGCCGCTCCTGCCGCCGCGGCAGCTGCTCCCGCGCCGGCGCCCAGTGCGCCGAAGGCGCCGCCGGCCGACGCCCCGCTCGCCCCCTCCGTGCGCAAGCTTTCCGCCGAGACCGGCGTCGATGCCTCCACTGTTCCGGGCTCCGGCAAGGACGGCCGCGTCACCAAGGGCGACATGCTCGCTGCGATCGAGCGTGCGGCCTCGGCGCCGACCCCGGTCAACCAGCCCGCCGCCGCCGTGCAGGTGCGCAGCGCTTCGCCGGCCGACGACGCTGCCCGCGAAGAGCGCGTCAAGATGACCCGCCTGCGCCAGACCATCGCGCGCCGCCTCAAGGACGTGCAGAACACCGCGGCCATGCTGACGACCTTTAACGAGGTCGACATGACCAACGTGATGGCGCTGCGCGCGCACTACAAGGACGCGTTCGAGAAGAAGCATGGCTCGAAGCTCGGCTTCATGGGCTTCTTCACCAAGGCCGTCGTGCAGGCGCTGAAGGACATCCCGGCGGTCAACGCGGAGATCGACGGCACTGATCTGATCTACAAGAACTATTACCACATCGGCGTTGCCGTCGGCACCGACAAGGGCCTCGTTGTGCCCGTGGTGCGCGACTGCGACAACAAGTCGATCGCCGACATCGAGAAGGGCATCGCCGATTTCGGCCGCCGCGCTCGTGACGGCCAGCTCAAGATCGACGAGATGCAGGGCGGCACCTTCACCATCACCAACGGCGGCATCTACGGCTCGCTGATGTCGACCCCGATCCTGAACGCGCCGCAGTCCGGCATCCTCGGCATGCACAAGATCCAGGAGCGTCCGATGGTCGTCGGCGGCAAGATCGAGGTCCGCCCGATGATGTATCTGGCGCTGTCCTACGATCACCGCGTGATCGATGGCAAGGAAGCCGTCACCTTCCTGGTTCGCGTCAAGGAGAGCCTGGAAGATCCGGCGCGCCTGGTGCTCGATCTCTGATTCCTGATGCTCAGCGAGCGCCGTCGCTTCGTGCGACGGCGCGTGTCGAACCATGGAGGCGCGCGTGACGGATAAAGTCGTTGTCATCACCGGCGGCAGCCGCGGCATCGGGCGGGCGACCGCGCTTGCGGCGGCGGCGCGCGGCTACCGCGTCGTGGTCGGCTATGCCAGCAACAAGAAGGCCGCCGACGAGGTGGTCGCGCAGATCGAGGCCAGCAACGGCAAGGCCATCGCGGTGAAATGCGATGTCGCCGAGGAGCGCGACATCGTCGATCTGTTCAAGCAAGCCGACAAGTTCGGCACCCTCGGTGCGCTCGTCAACAACGGCGGCATCGTCGGGACCAGCGGCGTGCGCGTCGACGAAATGTCGGCCGAGCGCATCCAGCGCGTGATGGCAGTCAACGTCACCGGCTCCATCCTCTGCGCGCGCGAAGCCGTCAAGCGGATGTCGACGAAACACGGCGGCAAAGGCGGCGTCATCGTCAATCTGTCGTCGGTCGCGGCCAAGCTCGGCGCGCCCAACACCTATGTCGATTATGCCGCGTCCAAGGGCGCGATCGATTCCTTCACCACCGGCCTCGGCTATGAGGTCGCAGGCGAAGGCATTCGCGTCGCGGGCATCCGCCCCGGCCTGATCGACACGGAAATCCACGCCTCCGGCGGTGAGCCCGACCGCCATCATCGCCTGGCCCACATGGTGCCGATGAAGCGCGTCGGCACCGCCGACGAAATCGCCAATGCCATCGTCTGGCTGATGTCGGACGAGGCCTCCTACGTTACAGCAGCCACTCTCGATGTGTCCGGCGGGCGCTGACACAATCTCATCACGCTAAACCTCACGGGACTTTCTCTCATGGCTACCTACGATCTCGTCGTCATCGGCACCGGACCTGGCGGTTATGTCTGCGCGGTGCGCGCCAGCCAGCTCGGCATGAAGGTCGCCGTGGTCGAAAAGAACGCCACGCTCGGCGGCACCTGCCTCAATGTCGGCTGCATGCCGTCGAAGGCGCTGCTGCATGCGTCCGAGATGTTCGAGGAAGCCGGGCACTCCTTCGCCAAGATGGGCGTGTCTGTGTCCTCGCCGAAGCTCGACCTTCCCGCGATGATGAACTTCAAGCAGCAGGGCATCGACGGCAACGTCAAGGGCGTCGAGTTCCTGATGAAGAAGAACAAGATCGACGTGCTCAAGGGCACCGGCAAGATCCTGGGGACCGGCAAGGTCGAAGTCTCCGCCGACGGCAAGTCGCAGACGATCGAAACGAAGAACATCGTGATCGCGACCGGCTCGGACATCGCGCGCCTCAAGGGCATCGAGATCGACGAGAAGCGCATCGTGTCCTCGACCGGCGCGCTGTCGCTCGACAAGGTCCCCGGCAAGCTGCTGATCGTCGGCGCCGGCGTGATCGGCCTCGAGCTCGGCTCGGTGTGGAAGCGTCTCGGCGCGGAAGTCGTCGTCGTCGAATTCCTCGATCGCATCCTGCCCGGCATGGACGGCGAGATCGCCAAGCAGTTCCAGCGCATTCTGGAAAAGCAGGGCTTTGCGTTCAAGCTCGGCGCCAAGGTCACGGCGGTCGACACGTCAGGCAAGACGCTGAAGGCGACCATCGAACCGGCCGCCGGCGGCACGGCCGAGACGCTGGAAGCCGACGTCGTGCTCGTTGCCATCGGCCGCGTGCCGTTCACGGATGCGCTGGGCCTGAAGGAAGCCGGCGTCGCGCTCGATCCCCGCGGTCGCGTGCAGATCGATCCGCATTTCGCCACCAGCGTGAAGGGCGTCTATGCCATCGGCGACGTCGTCGCAGGCCCGATGCTCGCGCACAAGGCCGAGGACGAAGGCGTTGCGGTGGCCGAGATCATCGCAGGCCAAGCCGGCCACGTGAATTACGACGTGATCCCGGGTGTGGTGTATACCACGCCCGAGGTGTCTTCCGTCGGCAAGACCGAGGAGGAGCTGAAGCAGGCGGGCGTGGCTTATACGGTCGGAAAATTTCCGTTCACCGCCAATGGCCGCTCCAAGGTCAACCAGACCACTGACGGCTTCGTGAAGATTCTCGCAGATGCGAAGACCGATCGCGTGCTCGGCGTGCACATTATCGGCCGCGAAGCCGGTGAATTGATCCATGAAGCGTGCGTTCTCATGGAATTTGGCGGCAGTGCGGAAGATCTCGCGCGGACCTGCCACGCCCATCCGACCCGCTCCGAGGCCGTCAAGGAAGCCGCGCTTGCAGTCGGCAAGCGGGCCATCCATATGTAGACCACGCGCCGAGCCGAATCGGGCGGGACAACATATGCTGCGCCGCCTACTTCAACCGGTCTGGGTCCTGCTGGCGATCATCTTCCTGATCGAAGCCTGGCTGTGGGACCATCTCGAACCGATCGTCGCGCGGATTGTCGCAATCATTCCGCTCGCGCGCTTCAAGCAATGGCTGACGGAGCGTGTCGATGCGCTCCCGCCGGCCATGACGCTGATCGTGTTCGCGGTGCCGATCCTTCCGCTGTTTCCGCTCAAGCTGGCCGGCCTGTATCTGCTCACGCATGAATACTGGTTCACCGGCATGTCCACGTTCTTGTTCGCCAAGATGGTCGGCGTCGGCGTCACCGCCTTCGTGTTCGACGTCACGCGCGACAAGCTCTTGGAGATGCGCTGGTTCGAGCGCATCTACGATCTGGTGCTCAAGCTGCGCGCCAAGGCGTCCGAGCTGGTCGACCCGATCAAGCGCCGCATCCGCGAGCTGGTCTCCGGCAACGGCGAGGGCTGGTCGGCCCGCACCCTGCGTCTGATCCAGCGCTTCAGGAAGAGCGTGCATCAGGCGCGGTGAGCTTCGCCACACCTGTCATTGCCACACACTCGGCGTCATTGCCCGCGAAGGCGGGCAATCCAGTATTCCAGAGACGTCAGGGATTGAACCGAGGGGCTGCGGCGCACTGGATGCCCCGGTCAAGCCGGGGATGACACCGTCCGTGTGGCTTACACGTCCCCAGCAGCCTCAATGCAAATGCAACAGATGCGGCCACCACAGGCCGAGGCCGGTCATGAGGATGCCGCCCAGCGTCAGGATGCCGGCGACATAGGCCAGCGCGAACATGCCGGTGATGATGGTGGCCGAGGCCAGCACGATGCCGATCTGGAAGGCGGCCGACGCCAGCTCGAAGTGGTGGTATTTCGCGGTCGCCTCGTCGCGCTCGTGCTCGGCATGCTTGGCCTTCTCGGCGAGCTGCTCGGTGCCTTCGCCGGTCTCCGGCTCGGAGCGGTAGCGCTGTGCGGTCTTGGTCCAGTCGTCGACCTGCTTCTGCACCACCGCCTTCATGGCGTCGTCGGTGGTGCCGGCCAGCGTCAGCTTGCCTTGTTCTGCCGCGGTCACCACCACGGTACGGCGGATGCTCTTGGCCTGGAAGAACGCCCAGAGATTGGCGCCCTCGACGTTCTTGCTGATCGATTCGGTCTGGGCGCCCTTGCCGAGCGTTTCCGAGATCGCCAGGAACAGCGCCAGCACGGCGATCAGAAGCGCGATCTTTTTGTTCGAGCCGGACGCGTGTTCGGCGTGCTCGGCATGCTCCATGCTTTCATGTGCGCTCATGATTCCCCTCCTGTCGTGGTTCCCCACGATTGACCGAACCGCGGGCACCGCGCAAGAGGCATGCGCGCCATGACAGCTTGATGTCAGGATTCAGCGCAATTCACCGCCGCGGATGCGCGCTGGCATAGACTTCCAGCAGCCGCTCGGAATCGATGCCGGTGTAGATCTGCGTGGTCGAGAGCGAGGAATGGCCGAGCAATTCCTGGATCGCGCGCAGATCCCCGCCGCGTGACAGCAGATGCGTGGCGAAGGAATGCCGGAGCGCGTGCGGCGTCGCGCTGTCGGGCAGGCCGAGCGCGCCGCGCAGCCTCTCCATCGCCAGCTGGATGATGCGCGGGCTCAACGGGCCGCCGCGCGCGCCGACGAAGATCGGGCCTTCAGCCGGCAGCGGATAGGGGCACATCGCGACGTAGTCCTGCACGAGCTCCAGCACGTTCTGCAGCACCGGCACCATGCGGGTCTTGTTGCCTTTGCCTGTGACGATCAAGACGTCACCCTCGCCGGGACGCGGCATCTCGCGGCGCTTCAGGCCGAGCGCCTCGGAGATGCGCAGGCCGGAGCCGTACAACAGCGCCATCACCGCCGCATCGCGCGCCAGAATCCAGGTCTCGCGATCCTCACCGGCCCGCTCGTCGGCATCGGCTAGGCGCTTGGCTGATGCCATCGGCAGCGGCTTCGGCAAGGTCTTGGCCACCTTCGGCGCGCGGATCGCCGAGAGTGCGCCGACCTTGCCCTTGCCTTCGCGTTCGAGGAAGCGGCCGAAGGAGCGCAGGCCGGCCAGCGCGCGCATCAGCGAGCGGCCGGCAATGTCGTCGGCGCGGCGCATCGCCATGAAAGCACGGACGTCGGTGGCCTCCAGCGCCGCGAAGCGCTCGAGGGTCACGCGCTCGCCCCAATGGCTGCACAGGAAATTCAGGCATTGCCGCAAGTCGCGGCCATAGGCCTCCAGCGTCTTCGGCGACAACCGCCGCTCGGCGCCGAGATGCGACAGCCAGCGCGTCATCTCCTGCGCGATCGAGGGATCGGCGCTGGCGAGCTCGACTGGTGGGGCGGCGGCTTTGCTCATGCGCACTGGACGTAATGATTCCACCCAGTATATCGCATCACACTCGTTTATCGTTCGCTAAGGCAGCCACTGGGCGCTAGCCTTCTAGCCCCGGGTTCCGAATCTCCGTTCATGGACCACACGCCGCGCAGCACCACCGCCCCCACCAGCGCGACCGGCATGGTCGACGTGCTGGTGCCGGTCGCGCTCGACCAGACCTATTCCTACAAGGTGCCGCGCGGGATGCAGCTGAAGGCGGGCGATCTCGTCGGCGTGCCGCTTGGCGCGCGCGAGGTGCTGGCCGTGGTCTGGGGGGAGAACGCCAATCCCGATCCCCGCCTGCACAACCGTCTCAAGGAGGTCAGCGAGAAGCTGGACATCCCGCCGCTCAAGCCCGAACTGCGGGCCGTGGTGGACTGGGTTGCCAATTACACCCTGAGCCCGCGCGGCATGGTGCTGCGCATGTGCCTGCGGATGGGCGAGAATCTCGGGCCCGAGCGGGTGCGTCCCGGCGTGCGCCTGGTCGGCGATCCCCCGAAGCGGCTGACCCCGGCACGCCAGCGACTGATCGAGGTGCTGTCGGACCGGCTGCTGCACGGCAAGTCGGAGGCGGCGAAAGAGGCGGGCGTCTCCGCAGGCGTGATCGACGGCCTCGTCGACGAAGGCACGCTCGCGGTCGAGCCGATGCCGCCGCCCGCGCCGCCGCCTAGCCCCGATCCCGATTTCAGCCGGCCGGATTTCTCGCCGCTGCAGCGCGCCGGCGTGGACGCGATGCGCGCACTTGCGGCCAACGGCACCTTTCACGTCGCATTGCTCGACGGCGTCACCGGTTCGGGCAAGACCGAGGTGTATTTCGAGGCGGTTGCTGAAACCATCCGTCGCGGCGGGCAATCGTTGATCCTGATGCCGGAGATCGCGCTCACCGGCCAGTTCCTCGACCGCTTCGCGCAACGCTTCGGCGCGCGGCCGATCGAATGGCATTCCGAGCTGACCCCGCGCACCCGCGCCCGCAATTGGGCGGCGATCTCAGCAGGCACCGCCCCGGTCGTGGTCGGCGCGCGCTCGGCGCTGTTTCTGCCCTACGCCAGTCTCGGCCTGATCATCGTCGATGAGGAGCACGACCAGGCCTACAAGCAGGACGAGGGCGTGCACTACCACGCCCGCGACATGGCGGTGGTGCGCGGGCATATCGCCAAGATCCCGGTCGTGCTGGCCTCGGCCACGCCATCGGTCGAGTCCGAGGTCAATGCGCGCAAGAACCGCTATCAGCGCATCGCGCTGCCCTCGCGCTTCGGCGGCCAGCACATGCCGCATATCGAGGCCATCGACCTGCGCCGCGAGCCGCCGGCGCGCGGCCGCTATATCTCGCCGCGGCTTGCCGGCGAGATCAGGAAAGCGATCGAGAAGCGCGAGCAGGCGCTGTTGTTCCTCAATCGCCGCGGCTACGCGCCGCTGACGTTGTGCCGCGGCTGCGGCCATCGCTTCGCCTGCACCATCTGCGATGCCTGGCTGGTCGATCACCGCTTCCGCCAGCGCCTGGTCTGCCATCATTGCGGCTTCTCGATGCCGCGTCCGCATCTCTGCCCGAACTGTTCGGCGGAGGAATCGCTCGTGGCGGTCGGGCCCGGCGTCGAGCGCTTGCAGGAGGAGGCAGCGTCGCTGTTTCCGGACGCGCGCACCATGGTGCTGTCGAGCGATCTCATCACCTCGATCGAGACCATGCGTTCCGAGCTTGCCGAGATCGCGGAGGGCCGTGTCGACATCATCATCGGTACGCAGCTGGTGGCCAAGGGCCACAATTTTCCGCGGCTCAATCTGGTCGGCGTGGTCGATGCGGATCTCGGCCTCTCCAACGGCGATCCGCGCGCGGCGGAGCGTACCTGGCAATTGCTCAACCAGGTGATCGGCCGCGCCGGGCGCGAGCAGGGCCGCGGCGTCGGCTATCTCCAGACCCACCAGCCCGATCATCCCGTGATGAAGGCGCTGATCGCCTGCGACCGCGAGGCCTTCTACGACAGCGAGATCGACTTGCGCGAACGCACGCTGTATCCGCCGTTCGGCCGGCTCGCCAGCCTGATCATCTCCGCCGGCGACCGACCGAGCGCCGAAGGCCTCGGCCGTCGGATCGTGGCGCTCGCCCCGCGCGACGAGCGCGTCGTGGTGCTGGGACCGGCCGAAGCACCGCTCGCCGTGATCAAGGGCCGCTACCGCTTCCGCATCCTGGTGAAATCGGCGCGCGGCTTCGACCTCTCGGACTATCTGCGCAACTGGCTCGCGGTCTGCCCGAGGCCGACGGGCAATCAGAAGCTCGAAGTCGACGTCGATCCGCAGAGCTTCCTGTAGCTCCCGCTCCCTCCACATCATTGCGCGGAGCCCTTGCGACGAAGCAATCTCGAAACTCTCCGCGGAAAAATCCTGGATTGCTTCGCTGCGCGCTCGCCATGACGTGGTGGGAGGCGGGAGCCGTGCGAACTCTCTCCCCCGGGGCTCCGCCGCAGCGACCGGCCAAACAAAAAGCCCGCGGTCCCCCAAGACCGCGGGCTTGTTTCAGACGCGCATCAAACTGATGGAAATTTGCGCGTGGTGTGAGGACGTCGAACGCCTCAGGAGACGACTTCCGCGGTGACTCGGCCGACGCCGCGGCTCGTGAGGCCGATGGCGCGAGCTGCGCCCGTGGAGAGGTCGAGCACGCGGCCGCGAATGAAGGGGCCGCGGTCATTGATGGTGACGATGACACTCTGGCCGCCATGGGTGACACGCAGCTTGGTGCCGAACGGCAGCGAGCGGTGCGCGGCGGTCAAGGCGTTCTGGTTGAAGCGCTGGCCCGAGGCGGTGCGGCTGCCGGACTCGTTGCCGTAGAAGGAGGCCATGCCGGAGAAGCTGCGGCCCGAGCCCTGTGACGGCGTCATCGACGCATTGGCGTTGCGCCAATCGGAGGTCGCGTTGGTATCGACCTGGGCGTGGTGGCGGTGATGATGATGGTGCCGGTGATGTCGGGATTTGGCGGAAGCTTCGGTGGCGGTGCCACCGATGAGGAGAGTTGCGGCAACGAAAGCGATCGCCGTACGCGGCCGGGTCACAGAGCCCAGCGTCTTCAAAGACAGCATTTAGTGGTCCCTAAGCTAGTATTGCCACATGTGTGGCCAGTGGAGCCCCCATCAGTTTGTGAGCGGTCTGGCGTTTCGTTTCCCAATGCGGCGTGAATTGGGCAGTAAATCTGTTCTGTGTCGTCACGAAACATCTTGTGACTGGCACCGATGTTGCAGCTGATGTTTTGAATTCTTCGGCTTTAACGATTATTTAACCTAACCATTACTATCGAATACTGTAGAACGAAGTCATCGCTCTCCGCGTTTAGAATTGGGTAAGTATTCGGCGAGTGGAGGCAGCCGGACCGGAATCACGGCTCAGCGATCGGTGTTCATGGCGGCTATGCGCTGAGGGCAGGAACCAACACGGGACCAAGTTCAGGCCGAGCGCTCGACAATTCCGTGCCGCGGCAGGGCGACGCCAAGTCGTTGCTCGTTTCTTGTTGCAATCGTCGGATCACATGATTGACGCATCCAGCGTGCGACGAACTGGCGACAGAACCACGTGCCTTTAATTTGGCGTCATGTTGCACCTGCGCGCCTGCTATGTTAGCAAAGCCGCGATTTTAACGGACCCGGCACGTCCCGTGTCGGCCGGAAATCGAAGTCCCGCTTGAATTCCAAGGGCTTGGATCGCTTGGCGCCGCTTCGTGGCGACGGTTTTTCCCTTGCGAGTTTGACAGCAAAAAGAGCGCGTCTGTGGCTGCAGAAGATACGTCCGTTTCCGGTGTGTCCGGTCGTTATGCAACGGCCTTGTTCGATCTGGCTCTCGACCAGAAAGTGGTCGACGAGGTCAAAGCCGATCTCGAGAAATTCGAGGCCATGCTGAACGAGAGCTCTGATCTGAAGCGCCTCGTCCGCAGCCCGGTTTTCGCAGCCGATGCCCAGTCCAGGGCGCTTTCGGCCGTGCTGGCCAAGGCCGGCATCGCCGGCATCTCCGCCAATTTCCTCAAAGTCCTGACCGCCAATCGCCGCCTGTTCGTGGTGGCCGACGTCATTCGCGCCTACCGCGCCCTGGTCGCCCGGTTCAAGGGCGAGGTGACGGCCGACGTCACCGTGGCGGAAACGCTTTCGGACAAGAATCTCGACGCCCTCAAGGTTGCCCTGAAGTCGGTGACCGGCAAGGACGTCGCGCTCAACGTGAATGTCGATCCCTCGATCATCGGTGGCCTCGTCGTCAAGCTCGGCAGCCGCATGATCGATAGTTCGCTTCGCACCAAACTCAATTCGATCAAGCACGCGATGAAAGAGGCAGGCTGATGGACATCCGCGCCGCGGAAATTTCCGCGATCCTCAAGGACCAGATCAAGAATTTCGGCCAGGAAGCTGAAGTCTCCGAAGTCGGACAGGTGCTGTCCGTCGGCGACGGTATCGCCCGCGTCTACGGTCTGGATAACGTCCAGGCCGGCGAAATGGTCGAGTTCGAGAACGGCACCCGCGGCATGGCGCTGAACCTCGAAACCGACAACGTCGGTGTCGTTATTTTCGGCGCCGACCGCGAGATCAAGGAAGGCCAGACCGTCAAGCGCACCCGCGCCATCGTGGACGCCCCGGTCGGCAAGGGCCTGCTCGGCCGCGTCGTCGACGCGCTCGGCAATCCCATCGACGGCAAGGGTCCGATCCAGGCCGACAAGCGCATGCGCGTCGACGTCAAGGCACCCGGCATCATCCCGCGCAAATCGGTGAACGAGCCGATGGCGACCGGCCTCAAGGCGATCGACGCCCTGATCCCGATCGGCCGCGGCCAGCGCGAGCTGATCATCGGCGACCGTCAGACCGGCAAGACCGCGATCGCGCTCGACACCATCCTGAACCAGAAGCCGCTCAACGCGCAGCCCGACGAGAACATCAAGCTGTACTGCGTCTACGTCGCGGTCGGCCAGAAGCGTTCCACCGTCGCCCAGTTCGTCAAGGTGCTGGAAGAGCAGGGCGCGCTCGAGTACTCGATCGTCGTCGCCGCCACCGCGTCGGATCCGGCGCCGATGCAGTACATCGCGCCGTTCACCGGCTGCACCATGGGCGAGTATTTCCGCGACAACGGCATGCACGCGGTCATCATCTATGACGATCTGTCCAAGCAGGCCGTCGCTTATCGCCAGATGTCGCTGCTGCTGCGCCGCCCGCCGGGCCGCGAAGCCTATCCTGGCGACGTGTTCTATCTGCATTCCCGCCTGCTCGAGCGTGCGGCGAAGCTGAATGCGGACCATGGTTCGGGCTCGCTGACGGCGCTGCCGGTCATCGAAACCCAGGCCAACGACGTGTCAGCCTACATCCCGACCAACGTCATTTCGATCACGGACGGCCAGATCTTCCTGGAAACCGACCTGTTCTTCCAGGGCATCCGTCCCGCCGTGAACGTCGGTCTGTCGGTGTCGCGCGTCGGCTCCTCGGCGCAGACCAAGGCCACCAAGAAGGTCGCCGGCAAGATCAAGGGCGAGCTCGCGCAGTACCGCGAAATGGCGGCGTTCGCGCAGTTCGGCTCCGACCTCGATGCCTCGACCCAGCGCCTCCTCAACCGCGGTTCGCGCCTGACCGAGCTGCTGAAGCAGCCGCAGTTCGCGCCGCTGAAGATGGAAGAGCAGGTCTGCGTGATCTGGGCCGGCACCAACGGCTATCTCGATCCGCTCCCGGTCAGCAAGGTGCGCGCATTCGAGGACGGCCTGTTGTCGCTGCTGCGCGGCAAGAACGTCGAGATCCTCAACTCGATCCGCGACAGCCGCGACCTCTCCGACGACACCGCCGCCAAGCTGAAGTCGGTGGTCGAAGGTTTTGCCAAGAGCTTTGCGTAACGAGCTCTGCGTAACAGCAGCATGGCCGGATTGTTCCGGCCGTGATCGCTTCGCAAGAGACAAGACAACGAGAAGCGTGCCCGGCGCCCGGCCGGGCATCGCGATAGGGACAGGCTAGCGGTTCGGTGTTGCATCGAACCGCCGGGGTGAACGAAGAATGGCGTCTCTTAAAGACATGCGCGTCCGCATCGCCTCCACCAAGGCGACGCAAAAGATCACCAAGGCGATGCAGATGGTTGCTGCGTCCAGGTTGCGCCGTGCCCAGCAGGCCGCCGAGGCGGCCCGGCCTTACGCCGACAAGATGAGCGCGGTGATCTCCAACATCGCCAGCGCTGCCGCGGGTTCGCCCGGCGCGCCGGCGCTGCTCGGCGGCACCGGCAAGGATCAGGTTCACCTGCTGCTGGTCTGCACCGGCGAGCGCGGCCTGTCCGGCGCCTTCAACTCCTCGATCGTGCGTCTCGCGCGCGATCGCGCCCAGGCGCTGATGGCGCAGGGCAAGGAAGTGAAGTTCTTCTGCGTCGGCCGCAAGGGCTACGAGCAGCTCCGCCGCCTGTTCGACAAGCAGATCGTCGAGCATCTCGACCTGCGCAGCGTTCGTCAGCTCGGCTTCGTCAACGCCGAGGACATCGCCAGGAAGGTGCTGGCCCGTTTCGAGAACGGCGAGTTCGACGTCTGCACGCTGTTCTACGCGCAGTTCAAGTCGGTGATCGCCCAGGTCCCGACCGCCCAGCAGATCATCCCGCTGGTCGTTGAAGCGAAGGCGGCGAATGCGCCGACGACGTCCTACGAATACGAGCCGGAGGAGGACGAACTCCTCTCCGGCCTGTTGCCGCGCAACATCGCGGTGCAGATCTTCCGCGCGCTGCTGGAAAACAACGCCTCGTTCTACGGCGCGCAGATGAGCTCGATGGATAATGCCACCCGCAACGCTGGCGAAATGATCCGCAAGCAAACCCAGATCTACAACCGAACCCGTCAAGCCCAGATCACCAAGGAGCTGATCGAGATCATCTCCGGCGCCGAGGCGGTCTGACGCACCAACCAAACGACGGTCGTTCAAGTACAGAATTTCGAAGGAGAGCTTCATGGCTACAGCAGCTACCCAGGTCGGTCGGGTCACCCAGGTCATGGGTGCCGTCGTCGACGTTCAGTTCGAGGGCCACCTCCCGGCCATTCTCAATTCGCTGGAAACCAAGAACGGCAACATCCGCCTCGTGCTGGAAGTTGCGCAGCATCTCGGTGAGTCCACCGTGCGCACGATCGCGATGGACGTGACCGAAGGTCTGGTGCGCGGCCAGGAAGTGACCGACACCGGCCAGCCGATCCGCGTTCCGGTCGGCGAGGGCACGCTCGGCCGCATCATCAACGTGATCGGGGAGCCGATCGACGAAGCCGGTCCGGTCAAGACCGAAGGCCTGCGCCCGATCCACCAGGAAGCGCCGAGCTACACCGACCAGTCGACCGAAGCTGAAATTCTCGTCACCGGCATCAAGGTCGTCGACCTCCTCGCTCCGTATGCGAAGGGCGGCAAGATCGGCCTGTTCGGCGGCGCCGGCGTCGGCAAGACCGTGCTGATTCAGGAGCTGATCAACAACGTCGCGAAGGCGCACGGTGGTTACTCCGTGTTCGCCGGCGTCGGCGAGCGTACCCGCGAGGGCAACGACCTCTATCACGAGTTCATCGAATCCAAGGTCAATGCCGATCCGAAGAATCCGGATCCGAGCGTGAAGTCGAAGTGCGCGCTGGTGTTCGGCCAGATGAACGAGCCGCCCGGCGCCCGCGCCCGCGTCGCGCTCACGGGTCTGACCATCGCGGAAGACTTCCGCGACAAGGGCCAGGACGTGCTGTTCTTCGTCGACAACATCTTCCGCTTCACCCAGGCGGGCTCGGAAGTGTCGGCGCTGTTGGGTCGTATTCCTTCGGCGGTGGGTTATCAGCCGACGCTCGCCACCGACATGGGCGCGCTGCAGGAGCGCATCACCACCACGCAGAAGGGTTCGATCACCTCGGTGCAGGCCATCTACGTTCCGGCCGACGACTTGACCGACCCGGCGCCCGCGACCTCGTTCGCGCATTTGGACGCGACCACCACGCTGTCGCGCTCGATCGCCGAAAAGGGCATCTATCCGGCGGTGGATCCGCTCGACTCGACCTCGCGCATGCTTTCCCCGCTGGTCGTCGGTGAGGAGCACTACGCGGTCGCCCGTCAGGTCCAGCAGGTGCTGCAGCGCTACAAGGCGCTTCAGGACATCATCGCCATTCTCGGCATGGACGAGCTTTCGGAAGAGGACAAGCTGACGGTGGCGCGCGCCCGCAAGGTCGAGCGCTTCATGTCGCAGCCGTTCCACGTCGCCGAAATCTTCACGGGATCGCCGGGCAAGTTCGTCGAGCTCGCCGACACCATCAAGGGCTTCAAGGGCCTGGTGGAAGGCAAGTACGACCACCTGCCCGAAGCCGCCTTCTACATGGTCGGCACGATCGAGGAAGCCGTCGAGAAGGGCAAGAAGCTGGCGGCGGAAGCCGCCTAAGCCTTCTCATCTCGTCATCGCCGGGCAAAAGCGCGAAGCGCGTCTTTTCGTCGAGTCCGGCGATCCATCAAAAGAGAATTTTGATGGAGGGACCCGCGGGTCAGGCCCGCGGGTGACAAGCGGAAAACAACGGATAGCCCATGGCCACCTTCCACTTCGATCTCGTCTCTCCGGAAAAGCTCGCATTCTCGGGCGAGGTCGATCAGGTCGACATCCCCGGCGTCGAGGGTGATTTCGGCGTCCTGGCAGGACATGCCCCGGTCGTGGCTGCAATCCGTCCGGGCATCCTCACCATCACCGCCGGCGGCAAGCATGAGAAGATCATCGTGCTCGGTGGTCTCGCCGAAGTCTCCGAGAAGGGCCTGACTGTGCTCGCCGACGTCGCGACGTCGCTGGCCGAGCTCGACCGCGCCCAGTTCGCCGCGACCGTCTCCGAGATGGAAGAGGGCCTGAAGGAGCATGAAGGCAGCGCGCTCGATAACGCCATCGAGCGGCTCGACCACTTCAAGAGCATCCAGCAGCAGCTCAGCTCGACGGCTATGCACTAAGCCCCGGGGCACCGCTCCGGGGCTCAAGCCTTGGATTTTTTTGGATAAAATTCAGCGCTCGTCACGGAAGTGGCGGGCGCTGAAACTTTGTTGGACCCCGCTTGGCGGGGCCACCTCACATGCCAATCGCCTGAAAAAATTATCCAGCCATTTCAACCCCATCGCTACTGTGCATGGGGTTGTTTTCGCGATTTCAGCCCGCGAAGCCCGAGAACTGCTCGGCCACTGCGCGATAGACCTCCCGGCGAAACGGCACCACGACATCGGCGACGCGATCCAGCCGCTCCCAGCGCCAGGCATCGAACTCCGCCGGCTGTCCGTTGCGCGGCGTCAACGGGTCGATCTCGTCATCCTTGCCGGTGAAGCGCAGCGCGAACCATTTCTGCTGCTGGCCGCGGAATTTCGCGAGGCGATGCGTCTGTGGTCCGTCGTAAGGCGGAAATTCGTAGGTGAGCCAGTCGGTCTCGCCGAGATAGGTCGCGCTCTTGACGCTGGTCTCCTCCCAGAGCTCGCGCATCGCGGCATCGCGCAAGTTCTCGCCGTCGTCGACGCCGCCCTGCGGCATCTGCCAGTCGAGTCCCGGCAGGATGATCTCGGGCCCGTCGCCCTTGAAGCGGTGACCGATCAGAACGCGGCCTTCGGCGTTGAAGAGGGCGATCCCCACGTTGGGGCGGTAGGGCTTTTCACTCGTCACGCGCAAATCTCTCGTCGTCATTCCCGGCTGCATTAGCACCGAAGCCGGGACGACAATTCGATTTATTGGTCCGCCAGCGCGGAAAATTCCTGCACCACGCGCTCATAGACCGGGCGCTTGAAGGGAATGATCAGCCCGGTCAGGTTCTTCATCGGCTCCCAGCGCCAGCTGACGAATTCGGCCTTGTGGCCGCCCCCGCCGGGCTTCTCGACATTGATCTCGCTGTCCTTGCCGGTGAAGCGCACTGCGAACCATTTCTGGCGCTGGCCGCGGTAGCGGCCCTTCCAGGCGCGCCCCGCGACCGTGCGCGGAATGTCGTAAGTGAGCCAGTCCGGGACCTCGCCGAGCCGCTCGACCGAGCGCACGCTGGTCTCCTCATAGAGTTCGCGCTTGGCGGCATCCCAGGTGTCCTCGCCGGGATCGACGCCGCCTTGCGGCATCTGCCAGACATGGGTGTCGTCGACATGCTCGATGCCGCCGGCGCGGCGGCCGATGAACACCAGGCCATCTTTATTGATCAGCATCACGCCGACGCAGGTCCGGTAGGGCAGATCCTCATAACGCGCCATTCCGCCAGACCTCTCGCATGCTGCTGGTTGCGGCTTGACCGGTCCGCGGGACCCGTGCCGTACCAATCCGTTGATTTAGCTGGATTTTGATTTCAGCATCGCGGTTGTCAATGGCACCAAAAGGATACCCCGGTCGCCCAATGCCTTGGTCCAGGCGCCGATGCGCTCGATCGAGACGGGCAGGGCGCTAGCCGTGCCGACAGCCGCGCCGCGCTCGCGCGCCGCCGATTCGAGCTTGTTCAGGGCGCGGTCGATCTCGGTCGGCGTCGGCACCACGTCGATCGCGATGTCGCCCCTGCCGAACGGCATCGCCGCGCTCGCCGCGGCCGGGCCTGCGATGCTGCGGGGCGAGGAGCCGTCGTCGAAGAAGCCGAGGCCGCGCTTGGCCGCCTCGCGGATGATCGGCTGCATCGCAGCCTCCGTCGCGATGAAGCGGGCGCCCATGAAATTGGTGATGCCGGCATAACCCTGCATCCGGCTGAAATGCCAGTACAGGCGGTCCATGTTCTGGTCGGTGCTGAGCGAGGTCAGCAGCGTCTGCGGTCCCGGATCATTGTCGGGGAAGTCGTAAGGCTCCATCGGGATCTGGAGGAAGATTTCGTGGCGCTGCGCGCGGGCCCGTTCGGCGAGCTTGCCGGGATCGGTGCCGTAGGGCGTGAAGGCCAGCGTGACCGCCGCCGGCAGCTTCATGATGGCATCGGCGGTCTTGGCGGCGCCGACGCCGAGGCCGCCGATCACGATGGCGACCACCGGCATCTTGGCGGCCTTGGCGCGATCGGCGTCAGCCGCATAGACGTTGAACGGCTTCAGCCCGTCGGCGACCATCGGGATCATGCCGTAGCGTGATTTCTCCAGCAGTTTTGGATTGATCCCAGCCATGACGGGCGGCGGGGCAGACGCGGTTCCGGCCTTGTCGCCGCCGTCCTCGCCGGCGCCGATCACCACGTCGTGGCGGGCGCCGGTGGAGCCGTCGATCATGGTGACGGTCTTCTGTTCGCCGGGCGCGGCCTGCTTCGGCGCCTCCTGGCTGTCGTGCTTGCTCTCTTGCTTGCCAGCCTGGCCGTGGCCGGCGGAGGGCTTCTCATCGGTCGCCTTGCTGGCGCCGTTCTCGCGAATCGCGATCCGCGACATCGGCTCGCCGCCGAGCGGATCCTTGTTGAAGATGGCGAAGCCGGCAAAGGTCAGGAGGAACAGGCCGAGCAGCACGGCGAGCGCCTGCATGGCCGTGAACGGCAGCCGCAGCCGGCGTTTCCGCCGCGGCTTGTCCTGTCCGAGCGGGGCGCTCAGATCATCGGCCGTTTCAGTCATGCGCGATCCCGAATCACTGCCAATGACGATACCACGCCGGGGTCAAGCGGCGGCAGGCCGGGAAAGGCCGGGGACCGGAGTTCAAGCAAAAAGGGCGGCTCCAGGAGCCGCCCTTTTCGTCAGATCGCGTCATGCCAGGATCGGCTGGTAGCCTTAGTTCGCTGCCTTGGGCTTGTCGGTCGTGGCCTTGTTGTCGCCGCCGGGAATGGGCGCGGCGGAGGCGCTGTTCTTGATGCCGTGGAGCAGGTCGCCGGCGAGCTTGAGCGCCTTGTCGTCCTTGGCGTCCGGCGGGACGTAGGACTGCGAGCCGGTCTTCTCGTCGCCGTCATTCTTGAGATGGCCGCGCAGCGAGGCCTCGCCCTTGGTATCGGTGCGCGACTTCAGCTCGTCCGGCACGTCCTGCAGCACTTCGATGTCGGGCACGATGCCCTTGGCCTGGATCGACTTGCCCGACGGCGTGTAATAGCGCGCGGTGGTCAGCCGCAGCGCGCCATTGCCGCTCCCGAGCGGAATGATGGTCTGCACCGAGCCCTTGCCGAACGAGCGCGTGCCGACGATGGTCGCGCGCTTGTGGTCCTGCAGCGCGCCGGCGACGATTTCCGACGCCGAGGCCGAGCCGCCATTGACCAGCACGATGATGGGCTTGCCCTTGGTCAGATCGCCCGAATGTGCGGTGCGACGCTGGGTCTCCTCGGCATTGCGGCCGCGGGTCGACACGATCTCGCCCTTCTCCAGGAACGCGTCGGAGACGGTGACCGCTTCCTCGAGCAGGCCGCCCGGATTGTTGCGGAGGTCGATGACGTAGCCCTTCAGCTTGTCGCCGATCTGATTCGAGAGGTTGGCGACCTCGCGCTTCAGGCCCTCGGTGGTCTGCTCGTTGAAGGTGGTGATGCGGATATAGGCGATGTCGTCGGCCTCGACGCGCGCGCGCACCGAGCGGACGCGTATGTTGTCGCGCACCAGGGTGACGTCGATCGGATTGTCCTGGCCCTTGCGGATGATCTTGAGCCTGATCTTGGTGTTGACCGGGCCGCGCATCTTCTCGACCGCCTGGTTCAGGGTCAGGCCCTGCACCGCCTCGTCGTCGAGATTGGTGATGATGTCGTTGGCCATGACGCCGGCGCGCGAGGCCGGGGTGTCGTCGATCGGCGAGACCACCTTGATCAGGCCGTCTTCCATCGTCACCTCGATGCCGAGACCGCCGAACTCACCGCGGGTCTGCACCTGCATGTCGCGGAAGCTCTTGGCGTCCATGTAGCTCGAATGCGGATCGAGGCCGGTGAGCATGCCGCTGATGGCGGATTCGATCAGCTTGGTATCGTCGGGCTTCTCGACATAGTCGGAGCGCACGCGCTCGAAGACGTCGCCGAACAGATTGAGCTGGCGATAGGTGTCCGCGGTGGCGGCTCGCGCGCTGGAGCCCATGAACACCGCGCGCGGCTGGGTCACGAACAGCATCAGCGCCGCACCGGTGGCCGCGCTGAGGAGGATTACTGAAGTCTTGCGCATCATCCGCGAACCTTCTCGCCTTCATTTGCGGCCCACCATGGGCCTGGATCGATTGGAGTGCCGTCCTTACGGAACTCGACATACAGCACAGGTTGGCTCGCGTTCGTCGCGAGAATGGAGGCGACCTGAGAGGTCGATCCCATCGTCGCAACCGGCTCCCCCGTGAGCACAAACTGTCCGATGTTGACCGAAATGCGCTCCATCCCGGCGATCAGGACATGATACCCGCCCCCGGCATTGAGGATCAAGAGTTGTCCATAGCTGCGGAACGGACCTGAGTAGACCACCCAGCCGTCACACGGCGTTGTGACCTGGGAGCCGGGCTTGGTCGCCAGCGAAATGCCCTTCTGAACCCCGCCGACCCCGTCGGAACCGCCGAAATCCCTGATCTTGTTACCGTTAACCGGAAGCGGCAGGAGACCCTTGGCGGAGGCAAAGACGATCGCGGGGGTGGTCCGGGACCGGTCCTTGAACACGCCCGGGCCGGATTTGGCGCTGGAGCTGGCGGCCGCCGCCGCCTTGGCCTCGGCCTGCCTTGCGGCCTCGGCAGCCTTCTCGGCGGCCTTGGCGGCGCTCTGCAGATCCTGCTCCATCTTGGTGATCAGGCCCTGGAGATCGCCGACCTGCTTTGAAAGCATGATCGCGCGCGAATTCTCGGCGTTGAGATCCTTTTCGCGCTCCGCCTGCTGGCGCTGCCGCTCGTCGACGAGGGCGGTGAGCCGGGTCTGGTCGTTGCGGACCTTGTCGCGGTCGGAGGCCAGCTGATCGCGCTCGGTGGCGATATTCTTGCGCAAGGCCACGAGCTCGCCGAGCTCGCTTGCGATCTTTTCGGCGCGGCCGCGCAACTCCGGGACCACGGCGCCGAGCAGCATGGCCGTGCGCAGCGATTGCAGCGCATCTTCGGGCCGCACCAGCAGCGCCGGCGGCGTGCGCCGTCCGGCCCGCTGCAACGCCGCCAGCACCTCGACGATGTCGGCGCGGCGCGAATCGAGCGAGGCGCGCATCGCCTGCTCGCGTCCGTTGAGCGCGCGCAGCCGAGCTTCGGTTTCGTCGATCTTGGTCTCGACGCTGCGCACATTGGCGGCGGTGTCGATCAGCTGCTGATTGAGCTGGGTGCGGTCCTGGCCGAGCGAGGTGATCTCGGCCTTGAGCTTGGCCTGGGCTTCTTCGGCGTTCTTCTGCCTGGCTCGCGCGGCTTCCAGCTCCTGCTCGCGCTGCTTGATGGCGTCGGGCGATATGGCGGCGGTCTGTGGCGCCGGGGCTGCCGTCTGAGCTTGCGCGAGGCTTATGCAAGCTTGCACGAGGCTTGCGCCGGCGACGCCGGTGATCAGCAGCAGGTTGAGGAGCGGCGCTCGCATCGTGTCGGCAAAGGTGCTCGTTGTGGCGCGCATCACGCGCGGTGATAGGGGTGACCGGCCAGAATGGTGGCGGCCCGATAAAGCTGTTCCAGAAGCATGACGCGGACCATTTGGTGCGGCCAGGTCGCAGAGCCGAACGCGATCGCAAGCTTGGCCTTACGGCGCAATTCGGGCGAAAGTCCGTCCGCCCCTCCGATCACGAAGATAGTTTGTCCGGCACCTTCGTCGCGCCAGCGTCCGAGATGCCGTGCGAATACGGTGGAGTCGAGATTTTGCCCGCGCTCGTCCAGTGCCACCAGGATCGATTTGTCAGGGATATGCGCCGAGATCGCGGCGGCCTCTTCGGTCATCCGCGTCGCGGTGTCGCGCGCGCGGCTCTCGGGGATTTCGTGAACCAGCAGCTCGCGGAATCCGAGCTTGCGGCCGGCCTCGTCGAACCGCTCGAAATAACGGTCGGCAAGTTCCCGTTCGGGGCCCTGCTTCAGCCGGCCCACCGCAATGACAGCAACGCGCATGATGTCTTCAGGGTCGTGTTTTCGAGACCGCGCGCAAATGGCGCGCGCACGACGCTAGCATGCGCGTCAGCCGATTCGAAATCGGCTCAGCGAGCCTAGATCGCTTTCGCAGCCCCTGGGCCCTGCGTGTACAACCGCTCGAGGTTGTAGAACTCGCGGACTTCGGGTCTGAACACGTGCACGATCACATCGCCGGAATCGATCAGCACCCAGTCGCAATTGGGCAAGCCCTCGACATGGATGTTCTTGATGCCGTTTTCCTTGAGGCCCTTGGCGACGTTTTCCGCGATCGCGCCAACGTGCCGGTTCACCCGGCCGGTGGTGACGATCATGTAGTCGGAGTACGCCGATTTGCCGCGAAGGTCGATGGTGACAGTCTCTTCCGCCTTCATGTCCTCGAGGCGGGAGAGGATCAGGCTCAGCGTCTTGTCGGCGTCGGGTTGCGCCTTCAAGGCCGCAGCTTTGGCCGAGGTTTTACGCGCCGGCTTGGCAACCTTGGGTAAAACAGACTTCGTCGAAGCTGACTTGGACAATACAGATGTGGTCAGGGACCATTCCTTTCACTGTATCGCGAACGCCGAATCCGGCGCTCACCGGTTACACTACATCATGTGGGGTTAAGGGTTTCAATATGCCAGAGAGCCTGACGTCCCCACGACGCCGCCACTCCGTCTCACTTCGTACCTTTCCAGCTCCCGTCCGGGTTCCGTAAGCCGGTCGAGGAGAGATTAAGCTTCAATCCGGTCAGGAAAATCCAGGCCGGGGCCGGCCGATCTGCAAGCAATGCCGCCTCATTCTCGGGCACGCGGTAGCGCGCCAGCGCCTGGGCGGCGGGCGAAGCGAGGGCACGGAAACTCTGCGGCGGGCGATCGATGACCGCAATCGGCACCTGGTCGGCGATGCGCCGCCACTGCTGCCAACGATGGAATTGAGCGAGGTTGTCGGCGCCCATAATCCAGACAAAGCGCAAGCCGCTGAGGCGGCGGCGCAGGGTGTTGATCGTGTCGATAGTATAGCGGGTGCGAATGACGGATTCGAGACAGCTCACCTCGATCCGCGGGTCGTCGGCGACGTCGCGCGCCGCCTGCATGCGCTCCCCGAGTTCGTGCAGCGTACCGTTCTCCTTCAGTGGATTGCCGGGGGTCACCAGCCACCACACGCGATCGAGCTGAAGGCGCTTCAGGGCGAACTGGCTGATCGCGCGATGGGCCTCGTGGGGCGGATTGAACGAGCCGCCGAGCAGGCCGACGCGCATGCCCTTCGTATAGGGCGGTACGGCCTGCGCGAAGAACCGCGGCGCGACGAAATTGTTGCTCAATGACTCGCGCCTTGCGCCATGACTTACGGCCGCGTCTGCCCGGTGCCGTGAACGCGATACTTGAAGCTCGTCAGCTGCTCGGCGCCGACCGGGCCGCGGGCGTGGAAGCGGCCGGTGGCGATGCCGATCTCGGCGCCGAAGCCGAACTCGCCGCCATCGGCGAACTGCGTCGAGGCGTTGTGCAGCACGATCGCGGAATCGACCTCGCTCAGGAATTTCTTCGCAGCCGCTTCATCGGCACTCACGATCGCATCGGTGTGATGCGAGCCGTGGTTCTGGATGTGCGCGATTGCGCCGTCGACGCCGTCCACGACCTTCGCCGCGATGATCGCGTCGAGATATTCGGTGTCCCAATCGTCCTTGCTCGCAGGTTTGACGCGCGCATCCGTTGCTTGCACCGTTTCGTCGCCGCGCACTTCGCAGCCGGCTTCGATCAGCATCTCGACCAGCGGCTTCAGATTCTTGGCCGCGGCAGCGCGATCGACCAGCAGCGTCTCGGCCGCGCCGCAGACGCCGGTGCGGCGCATTTTTGCGTTGAGCACGATCGACTTCGCCATGGCGAGGTCGGCGCTGGCATCGACATAGACGTGGTTCACGCCTTCGAGATGCGCGAACACGGGCACGCGCGCTTCCTGCTCGACGCGCGCGACGAGGCTCTTGCCGCCGCGGGGCACGATCACGTCGATGGTGCCGTCGAGGCCCGACAGCATCATGCCGACCGCCGCGCGGTCGCGCGTCGGCACCAGCGTGATCGCAGCTTCAGGCAGGCCGGCCTCGCGCAGGCCCTGCACCAGGCAGTCATGGATCGCGCGGCAGGACCGGAAACTGTCCGAGCCGCCGCGCAGGACCACGGCATTGCCGGACTTCAGGCAGAGCACGCCGGCATCCGCCGCAACGTTCGGCCGGCTCTCGAAGATCACGCCGACGACGCCGAGCGGCACGCGCACGCGCTCGATGGTCATGCCGTTCGGCCGCTGCCAGCTCTCGGTGACGATGCCGACGGGATCGGCGATGCCGCGCACAATGCTGATACCCTCGGCCATGCTCTCGACCCGCGCTGGCGTCAGCGTCAGGCGATCGATGAAAGAGGAGGTCGCATTGCCGGAGGCGCGGGCTTCGGCGACGTCCTCGGCATTGGCGGCAAGGATCGCCGGAGCGTTTTGGCGGATCGCCCGCTCCATGGCTTCCAGCGCGCGGTTCTTCTGCTCCGGCGGCGCCAGCGCCAGCACGCGCGCAGCAGCACGGGCGCGGGTCCCGAGATCGGACATCAGCGCCTGGAGATCGGCATTGCCGTCGACGGCTTTGAGGGGGGCGGCCATGGGGAGTTCAACCTTCTGCTAAGGCGGTGTCCTAGCACGGAAATCCCGCTTTTGCGAAGGGCAGGGAGGGTATGGCTGATCTCCCTCATCGGTTGGCACCGGCCGCCGTCGGCCATCCACGACCTTTCAGGCGGTCCCAAGACCGTGGATGCCCGGGACAGGCCCGGGCATGACGGCAGGGGCCTCCTACCCGCCCACCACCAGATCGTCGCGGTGGATCATTTCCGAGCGCCCGCTGATACCGAGAATGCTCATCACATCGGGGGAGGAGCGGCCCTTGATCCGCTCGGCGACCTCGGCATCGTAGGCGATCAGGCCGCGGCCGATCTCGCTGGTATCGGGGCCGCGCACGATCACGGCATCGCCGCGGGCGAACTGGCCCTCGACCTTGATCACGCCGGCCGGCAGCAGGCTGGCGCCGGCGCGCAGCGCGGTCACGGCGCCGGCATCGATCGTCAGGGTGCCCTTCGGCTCCAGCGTGCCGGCGATCCAGCGTTTGCGCGAGGTGATGGGATTGGCGGGCGTCAGGAACCAGGTGCAGCGGCCGCCATCGGCGATCGCCTGCAGCGGATGCTCGATCTTGCCGGAGGCGATCAGCATATGCGTGCCGCCGGTGGTGGCGATCTTGGCGGCCTCGACCTTGGTGCGCATGCCGCCGCGCGACAGCTCGGATTCAGCGTCGCCCGCCACGGCCTCGATCTCCGAGGAGATGCTCTCGACCACCGGAATGAGCTTGGCGTTCGGATTGTTCTTCGGCGGGGCGTCGTAGAGCCCGTCGATGTCGGACAGCAGCACCAGCAGGTCCGCGCTCGCCATGGTGGCGACGCGCGCGGCGAGGCGGTCGTTGTCGCCGTAGCGGATCTCGTTGGTCGCCACCGTGTCGTTCTCGTTGATCACGGGGATTGCGCGCCACTCCAGCAGCTTGCCGATGGTGGAGCGCGCATTGAGATAGCGGCGGCGCTCCTCGGTATCCCCGGGCGTGACCAGGATCTGGCCGGCACCGATGCCGTGGGCCCCGAGCACCTCGGACCAGATCCGCGCCAGCGCGATCTGGCCGACGGCGGCGGCGGCCTGGCTCTCTTCCAGCTTGAGCGGGCCGCGCGGCAGCTTGAGGCGGCTGCGGCCGAGCGCAATCGAGCCCGAGGACACGACGAGGACGTCGCGGCCCTCGCGATGCAGCTTGGCCATGTCGTCGGCGAGCGCGGCGAGCCAGGACGCCCGCACCTCGCCCTTGTCGGAATCGACCAGCAGCGCGGAGCCGACCTTGACGACGATGCGGCGGAATTGACGGAGTTCGGGACTGGCCATGTGGGTATGTGTGTTGGCGCGCTTTGACGATCTGCTCTGCATCGGAAACGGCGGAGCGAGAGAGCGGCGCCGATAAGCCAGCTTTTGCAGCAGGACGATGGCCGGCGCAAGGCGGCCGACATGGTAAACAAACCAAGGTCGGCCTTGTCTTGGGCGCCGGCCCGGCTCTAATGCCGGCAACCAACAAAGGGTCGGAGGGGAAACGGATGGATCGCCGCAAATTCATGGCCGGATGTATCGGCCTGCCGCTGCTGGCGCAGGCAAATGAGGCGCAAGCGCAGGCCGGGCTGAGCAAGATCATCTTCCCGTTCGCGGCAGGCGCGGGCGGCGACACGCTGTGCCGGCTGATGGCGCAGGAGATGGCGCCTGTCCTTCAACGGACTCTGGTGGTCGAGAACCGCACCGGGGGCGACGGTCTGATCGGCATCAAGGCGGTGAAGGGCGGCAGCGCCGACGGCAGCATGGTGCTGGTGACGACGGGGCCCACCATGTACCTGCTGCCGATGGTGGAGACGACGCCGAGCTTCGACACGGCCAGGGATTTCATGCCGGTGTCGCTGTTGGCGCGGTTCGAATTCGCGCTGGTGATCAACCCGGCGATCGACGCCGTCGGCTTCAAGAGCTTCGTGGCGTGGCTAAAGGCGCATCCGGACAAGGCCTCGTTCGGCGTGCCGAGCAACGGCACCATTCCGCATTTCATGGGCTCCAAGGTCGAGAAGGATCTCGGCATGCCCCTGACCCGCGTGCCCTATCGCGGCAGCGCGCCGATCCTCAACGACATCATCGGCGGTCACATCTCGTTCGGCATCGTCACGTTGGCGGATGCGCTGCCGCAGCACCGTGCCAAGGGCGTGAAGATCATCGCGGTGTCGAGCGCAGAGCGCTCACCATTCGCGCCTGAGGTGCCGACGCTGAAGGAGAGCGGCATCGATCTCGTCGCGGACGCCTGGTACGGCATGTGGCTTCCGGCCGGCAGCCCACCGGAGTTTGCCAGCAAGCTGGGAGCCGCCGCGAGCGCCGCACTCGCCAAGCCCGAGGTGAAGGAGAAGCTCACCGCGATCGGGCTGATCCCGGTCGGCTCGACGCCGGAAGGATTGACGCAGGAGCTCGCCGCGAACATCGCGCTGTGGCAGCCGATCGTGAAGGCGACAGGATACAAGATCGAGAATTGACTTGCGTTTCACACTCCTCCATCCACGTGCACGCGCGACTTGCCGCAAGACATCGATGCCCGGGTCAAGCCCGGGCATGACGAATGGAGAGAGAGCCTCGCTCCGCTCACTCACATCTTGGCGCGCTGGGCGATGCCGTCCTTGATTGACGCCAACTCCGCCTCATCCCAGATGCCGATCAGCACCCCGCCCTTCACCTGGAGCTGGTTGTCCGCATAAGCCGCGATCTTCTCGCGCGGCGTGGTGATGTGGTCGTTCGGATGCAGCGCCCAGTCGAACAGCTCGGCCTGCAGCCGCGCGATGATCCCTGCACAATCCGGATCGTCGCCGCGATCCAGAAATTCCTCCGGATCGGTTTCGAGATCGTACAGCATCGGGCGGAAGCCTGACGCATGGATGTATTTCCAGCGGCCGTCGAACGCCATGAACAGGCGGCAGCGCTCGATCGGCTGGTTCAGCTTCAGCCGCACATCCTGCATGGCGTAGTCGTATTCGGAGAACGCGACCTTGCGCCAGTCCGGCGGCGTCGATCCGCGCAGCAGTGGCAGCAGCGAGCGTCCCTCGAGGATGTGGCCCGGCGCCTTGCCGCCGAAATAGTCGACGAAGGTCGGCGCGAGATCGATCGCCTCGACCAGCGCATCGCTGCGCGTGCCGCGCGTGGCGTCGGCCTCCTGCGAGGGGTCGATGACGATCAGCGGGATTTTTGCCGACTGCTCGTGAAACAGATCCTTCTCACCCATCCAGTGATCGCCGAGGTAATCGCCGTGATCGGAGGTGAACACGATCATGGTGGTGTCCAGCAGGCCGCGCGCCTCCAGGAATTTCATCAGCACGCCCATCTGGTCGTCGATCTGGGTGATCAGGCCCATATAGGTCGGGATCACCTTCTCTCGGGCCTCGTCGCGCGCCATGTTGCGGGAGTAGCGCATGTCCATGTAGGCGCCGAACACCGGATGCGGGTTCTGCCGCTCGCGCTCCGAGCGGATCGCCGGGATCATGTCGTCAGGCGAATACATGCTGGCGTAGGGCTCGGGCGCAATATAGGGCCAATGCGGCTTGATGTAGGACAGATGCAGACACCACGGCCGCCCGTCGGTCTCGGCCTCGCTGATGAAGTCCATCGCGCGGCGCGTCATGTAGGGCGTTTCGGAATGCTCGTCCGGCACCCGCGCGGCCTTGTCGGCGTGTACCAGCAGCCAGCCGTTCTGCAACGAGCCGTCCTCCGCCGCGCCGGAATTGGCCCAGTGCTCCCAGGGATTGCTGGCTTCGAAACCCTGCTGGCGCAAATATTCGTCGTATTTCGGGCGCGGCCGGCCCGTCGGATGCAGGCCGTCGTCGCGTTCATAGGGTTCGAAGCCGCATTCGGCGACGTGCACGCCGATGACGGATTCCGGCGGAATGCCGAGCGCCTTCATGCCTTCGAGGTCGGGCGCCATGTGGGTCTTGCCGACCAGCACGTTGCGCACGCCGATCTTCTTCAGGTGATCGCCGAGCGTGGGCTCGCCGACGCGTAGCGGCCAGCCGTTCCAGTGCGAGCCGTGCGAGCGCATGTAACGCCCGGTGTAGAACGACATCCGCGACGGCCCGCAGATCGGCGACTGCACATAGGCCTTGCTGAACAGCACGCCGCGCTTAGCCATGGCGTCGATATTCGGTGTCTTCAGCGTGGGATGGCCGGTGCAGCCGAGATAGTCATAGCGAAGCTGGTCGCACATGATCCAGAGAACGTTCTTCGCGCGCGCCATGCTTCCTCGCTCCGGCATTTCTTGATGTGCCGGATGCTGCGCTATCAATGGCGCGAAGACAACCTCTGCCGGAGGGAGAGGCGGGGAGAGAGCGTCGCTCGACGACGCCTAGGCCGACCACGGCTCCGCTTCGGCCGCGCTCTTGGCCTTGGCCGACACCGGGGCCTCGCCGATCACCGCGACGAGGGCGCGCAGGGCTTCCTTGACGCCGTCGCCGGTGACCGCTGACATCAGCAGCGGCGTCTTCTTGGCGGCGCGCTTCAAGCGCTCCTTCTGCTTCTTCAGTTCGTCCGGCTCGACCGCGTCGATCTTGTTCAGCGCGACGATCTCGATCTTGTCGGTGAGCTGGCCGCCATAGGCGTCGAGCTCCTTGCGCACCGTCTTGTAGGCCTTGCCGGCGTGCTCGCAGGTTGCGTCGATCAGGTGCAGCAGCACACGGCAGCGCTCGACGTGACCGAGGAAACGGTCGCCGAGGCCGGTGCCTTCATGGGCGCCTTCGATCAGGCCGGGAATGTCCGCCAGCACGAATTCGCGGCCATCGACGTTCACGACGCCGAGCTGCGGATGCAGCGTGGTGAAGGGATAGTCGGCGATCTTCGGCCGCGCCGCGCTGACCTTGGACAGGAAGGTCGACTTGCCGGCATTGGGCATGCCGACGAGGCCGGCATCGGCAATCAGCTTCAGCCGCAGCCAGATCCAGCGCTCCTCGCCGGGCTGGCCGGGATTGGCGTTGCGCGGCGCGCGGTTGGTCGAGGTCTTGAAATGCGCGTTGCCGAAGCCGCCATTGCCGCCCTCGGCCAGCACGAACTTCTCGCCGACCTCGGTGAAGTCGTGGATCAGGGTCTCGCGATCCTCGTCGAAGATCTGCGTGCCCATGGGCACCTTCAGCACGATGTTCTTGCCGTTGGCGCCGTGGCGGTCCGAACCCGAGCCGTTTTCGCCCTTCTGGGCCTTGAAATGCTGCTGGTAGCGGTAGTCGATCAGCGTATTGAGGCCGTCGGCGACCTCGATGATGACATTGCCGCCGCGGCCGCCATTGCCGCCGGAGGGACCGCCGAATTCGATGAACTTCTCGCGGCGGAACGCCACGCAGCCGTTCCCGCCGTCACCGGAGCGGATATAGA
The DNA here is from genome assembly GCF_018129985.1 of Bradyrhizobium sp. SZCCT0148. Taxonomy (GTDB): domain Bacteria; phylum Pseudomonadota; class Alphaproteobacteria; order Rhizobiales; family Xanthobacteraceae; genus Bradyrhizobium; species Bradyrhizobium japonicum_H. The sequence goes on along the minus strand of NZ_JAFCKT010000002.1, from coordinate 20,827 downwards.
CCTTTGCTTCGTCGAGGAATTTCATGGGCCATAGGTAGGCCAGCAGGTCCCCTGCGGCAACCCGGAGAGACCCGCAAAAGCGGCGAATTTCCGCGAATTGCGGCCCTTGCTTAACCCGCCGGCCGGCGTCGGATCAGGAATTTCTGCAGTCCCTCCAGCACCAGCTCCTTGCGCTGGTTGAACACGGTGCTGCGGAGTGTCACCGCACCGGTGGTGCGGCCCGGCACCAGCTCGGTGACCTCGAGTGCGGGGTAGATGGTGTCGTCGGCGTAGACGGGCTTGAGGAACCGGCTCGACTGTTCGAGGAAGCCGACCAGGGACTCCTCGACCATGAACGGAAACAGGCCGGCGCCGGGCGCGGTGTGGATCAGGGTCTGGAAGCCGTGCGCCAGCAGATGCGGCATGCCGCGGCGGCGGCAATATTCGACGTCGTAGTGCACGGGATGGGTGTCGCCGCTCGCGGTCTGGAACGCGGCGAAGATCGCCGAGGTCTGGGTCCGGCTCGGGATCACGAAGCGTTCGCCGACGACGAAATCCTCGAACCAGCGTTGCGCCGGGATCATGCGGTGCCGGGAAGGATCGAAGTCGCTCATGCCATGCTCTCTGCTCGTGGTCGGCTTATCGCTACCGCGGCGCGAAGACTGCGACAATCCGGTCAATTCGTCTTGCGTGGGCTTGTCGCGGGCGCCAGCGTCATTAAAACGACCGCAAGCGACTCTATTCGCCAGTTTCCGACGCTCTCTCACCGTCATTGCGAGGAGCGAAGTGACGAAGCAATCCAGACTGCCGCTGCGGCGACAGTCTGGATTGCTTCGCTTCGCTCGCAATGACGAGCCCAAACTCAACGCGTGGCAATGCCCCTCTTCAAGAACCTCTCCGCCTATGACGATCGCTCCGCGCGCCTTGCCGGCATCGGGCTGATGGTGCTGTCGATCTTCATGTTCTCGTTCGGCGACGCCATGGGCAAGTTCCTGGTGGGCACCTATTCGGTGGGTCAATTGCTGTTCCTGCGCGCCTGCGCGGCGCTGCTTTTGCTGTCGCCGCTGATCTGGACGCAGCGGCACCAGTTCCTGCAGCTGGAGCGGCCGGGCCTGCAGCTGTTTCGCGTCGTGCTCTCGACTCTCGAGGTTGCCGCCTTCTTCCTCGCGACCGTCTATCTGCCGCTTGCCGACGTCATCACCTATTATCTGGCCGGGCCGATCTTCGTCACCGCGATGTCGGCGATCTTCCTAGGCGAGAAGGTCGGCTGGCGGCGCTGGACGGCGATCCTGATCGGCTTCTGCGGCGTTCTGATCGCGCTGCGGCCGTCGGCGCAGACCGTCAGCCTGCCGGCGCTGATCGCGCTCGGCGGCAGTCTTTCTTTCGCGACATTGATGCTGATCACGCGCAGCCTGCGCAGGACGCCCGACATCGTGATGGCGTCATCGCAATTCGTCGGCACCTTCACGCTCGGTGCGGTGCTGTCGGCCTTCAACTGGGTGCCGCCGACGCCGGGCAGCCTGGTGATCTTCGCGACGGCCGGGCTGATCTCGGTGACGGCGCTGTTCTGCGTCAACCGCTCGCTGAAGCTGGCGCCGGCCAGCGTCGTGGTGCCCTATCAATATTCGATGATCGTGTGGGCGGTGATCTTCGGCTTCGTTGTGTTCGGCGACGTGCCGTCGATCGCCACGCTCGTCGGCGCCGCCATCATCATCGGCGCCGGGTTCTACATCTACTTGCGCGAGCGCGATCTCGGGCGGGCCGGCGGAGACGTGAATCCGCCGGCGTAGGCCCTACCTCACCCGTCGTGCGCTGCTCCAGCTCTTCAGCGACGACCACACCCCGCGCGAGAGGCGGAAGCAATCGACCGGCGTCGAGGAGCCCAGCGCCAGGAAACGGTGCAGCTGCACGCCGCTCCACTGGAAGCCGCACTTCTCCAGCACGTTGCGCGAGGCCGGGTTGGTGACGCGCGCGCCGGCATAGAGGTGCTCGTCCGCGAATTCCTCGAAGAAGAAGTCGATCGCGCCGCGTGCGGCCTCGGTGGCATAGCCGCGGCCCCAATGCTCGACGCCCAGCCAGTAGCCGAGCTCGGCATTGCCAGGCGTGGAGCAGTCGATCCCGACCATGCCGACCGGCCCTGAATCGTGCTCGATCAGGAACACGGTCTCGCTGCCGAGCGAGGCGGTGGCGCGGATGAAGGCGATGGCGTCGTCCTGCGAATAGGGATGCGGCAGGCGGCGGGTATTTTCGGCGACGCGGCGGTCGTTGGCGAGCCGGGCGATGGTCTTCACGTCGGCCAGCGTCGGCCGCCGCAAGGTCAGCCGTTCGGTGGCGACGACGCTGGGTCTCGCCTCGGCCAGGGTCGCGCTCGAGAAATCCTGCAACATGTCCGGCTCCGTGAAAGTCACTAAGTCAAAGTGAGCAAGTCAAAAGAAAAGGGGAGGCCGGTTTCCCGCCTCCCCCTTGGAGCCTTCGATCTCAATGATCTCAAGGACTCCGCCGGTTCGGTAGGACCCGGCGGACTCCGATGTGATCCGCCGTCTATTCAGCCGCCTCAGCGAGCGGGAGTACCGAGATGAAAGTGCGGCCGTTGGCTTTGGCCTGGAACGTGACGCGACCCTCGATCTTGGCGAACAGAGTGTGGTCCGTGCCCATGCCGACATTAAGGCCGGGATGCCAGGTGGTGCCGCGCTGACGCGCAATGATGTTGCCGGGAATCACGACTTCGCCGCCGAACGCCTTGATGCCGAGGCGCTTGCCCTTGGAATCGCGACCGTTGCGCGATGAACCGCCTGCTTTTTTGTGAGCCATGGTTCGTCTCCGAAATCCTGCGCAAGATGATGCGCTTGTCTAGATCAATTCCTTGACGGAATCATTTCAAAATTTCTCACGCATCAATTCGTGAATTGGCGTGATCGATTTCGCGTTACTCGGCGGCTTCCGCTGCCGGCTCCTTTGCCACCTTCTCCCGCTTCGGACGCGGGCCCTTGGTGGGCTTGGCGCCGTCTGTCAGGATCTCGGAGATGCGGAGCACCGTGATCTCGTCGCGATAGCCGCGCTTGCGGCGCGAATTCTTGCGGCGGCGCTTCTTGAACGCGATGATCTTGGGGCCGCGCTTGTGGTCGAGCACCTCGACCGCGACGGACGCGCCTGCGACCGTCGGAATGCCCAGCACCGGCGTGTCGCCGCCGAGCACCAAGACTTCGCCCAGCTGGATGATCGAGCCGACTTCGCCTTCGATCTTGCCTACTTCGAGAACATCATCCGGCACGACGCGGTATTGCTTGCCGCCGGTTTTGATGACTGCGAACATCGTTTTTTCTCCGTGTTCAAATCCCGGCCTCGCGACGAACATCGTCCGGGCCGGCTTTTTGTCAGTCGCTATGGGTTTATGCGAGTTTTGTGCGGGCGGGAGTTATCCCTTTGAAAACCCACGCAAAAACAAGCGGCGCGAGAAACGCCCCGCGCCGGTTGCAGGACTTATAGCCGCCAACGGCGCCAAGTCAAGAAAAAGGGCGCGAAAAACGCCCGGATTTGAAGGATTTGGCCCCGCCTGCGGCATTCGGCCAAATCGCCTGCGGCTTTGCAACAAACCGGTTCCCCCGCAGTTGTACCGGCCGGAACCAATCAGCGGGCAAGGGCAACCATGGCAACGGACGAACTGGTCAAGACGACGACGGGCATTGCCCATCACGGCGCCGGGCGGCTGCCGTCGGTGGAGATCGACAGCTTCAACATCGAGATGAAGGACGAGGACGGCTTCCTCGGCGACCGCGCCAGCAGGGGCGCCTTCCGCGACATCCTCGAGCGCTGGCGCAAGCCGCTGCGCAAGTCCGGCCAGGACCCGTTCGGCAAGGAGCCGACCGATGAAATCAGCAAGAAGACGCTGGATGACATCCTGGTCGGCGACGACGTCGAAGCCTCCGCGGTGGTGCACAGCGCCATCGAGGAATTCGCCCAGGAGCTCGCCTATGTCACGCGGCGTTTCCTCAAGAGCAAGGCCTGGGCCAAGACCGAGCGCATCGTGGTCGGCGGCGGCTTCCGCGATTCCCGGCTCGGCGAGCTCGCGATCGCGCGCACCGAGATCATCCTCAGGCACGAGGAGCTCAAGATCGAGATGGTGCCGATCCGGCATCACCCCGACGAGGCCGGCCTGATCGGCGCGCTGCATCTGGCGCCGTCATGGATCTTCGAGGCCCATGACAGCATCCTCGCCGTCGACATCGGCGGCACCAACATCCGCTGCGGCCTGGTCGAAACCGGCTGGAAGAAGGCCAAGGACCTCACGAAGGCCAAGGTCGTGAAATCCGATCTGTGGCGCCATGCCGACGACGAGCCGACGCGCGAAGGCGCGGTGAAGCGGCTCACCAAGATGCTGAAGGGGCTGATCGCGGAAGCCGAGAAGGAGGGCTACAAGCTCGCCCCCTTCATCGGCATCGCCTGTCCCGGCGTCATCAATGCCGATGGATCCATCGAAAAAGGCGCGCAGAATCTTCCCGGCAATTGGGAGAGCAGCAAGTTCAACCTGCCGGCGAGCCTGCTCGAGGGCATTCCCGAGATCGGCGAGCACGACACCGCGATCCTGATGCACAATGACGGCGTGGTGCAGGGCCTCTCCGAAGTGCCGTTCATGCAGGACGTCGATCGCTGGGGCGTGCTCACCATCGGCACCGGCCTCGGCAACGCCCGCTTCACCAACCGCCGCAAGGACAACGGCAAGGAAAAAGACAAGGACAAGGACTCCGAGACCGGCAAGAAAAAGGGCAAGGACAAGAAGGACGACTAGCCCCTTGCGCGACGAGCCCCGTTCGCCGCCACGCCCGAGGTCGACTCCCTCTCCCGCCTTGCGGGAGAGGGCTGGGGAGAGGGCTGCCTCCGCATTGGGGCTCTCTCGCCAAACACCGTGACCACCCCCAGCCCCCGGGTAACCTTGACCAGTTAGCTTAACGCCCGGATTGCATTGCGGGATGCCCCCCGCACGCTACGGTCGAATCGTCGCCTCACCTGGCCGGCGAAGCCGCCCTTCCCAGCCAGTATTTCAATGAGCGGCACCGGGACCGCCAGTGTTTACCGCGTCTGGCGGTCCCACCCCGTTTTTTTCGAGGCGATGAATCTCAGTGCCCGCCCCAAAGGCGGTGCGCCCCCTCTCCCGCTCGCGGGAGAGGGTTGGGGAGAGGGTGTCACCGCATTGGGGTTCTCGAATCGGCCCCCACCTCGCGCCCGACAAAAACGCGTCAAACCGGCAATCGGCCCGCCTTGCCCCCGCATTCGGGCCGGGAAGAGGCGGACAGAAGCCAAAACACCGAGCGGATTTTCCCCTCTCCCGCCTTGTCTGGCCCGCCATCCTCGCCTATTAACGCCCCCAACCACAGGGGCCCTGCTCCTTCCATGGCGCCTTCAGGAGAGGTGGCAGAGTGGTTGAATGCACCGCACTCGAAATGCGGCATAGGTGCAAGCCTATCGGGGGTTCGAATCCCTCCCTCTCCGCCAGTTTTCAAATCCTATCCGCCACTTTCTGCTCGTGAGAAACCCTTGAAAAATCGCGTGTCCGGCTTGCGTGAGTGTGCAAGTGCCGAAGCGTGTATCCCCCGAGGTAGTCCATCAAGTAGTCCACGGTCATGCCGCCTCGAAGGCGGCTAGCAGCAGCCGTCGGCGAGGCGCGCCAACCTATGTTGTTCGCCGGCTTTCCACGTATTTCTTCCAGATCCGGCCACCCCGCGATCTTGCGGGTGACGGCATCCCATGCGCTCCTATCCGGGTGAGGCTCGGCGTGCTGCCCAAGAGGGAGGCGCACCGCCGCGCCGCCTGGCTGGGGACCCTGGCCCAGGCGGGGTTCGGGGAATGGAGGCGGCACTTGGAAGGTTACGCGTACAGCCAGTTTCCGCCGAGCGAGGTCGGCTTCCCAAAGGGCGATAGCCCCGAGGAGTTCTTTGCGAATATGATGGCCTTTCTCAACGAGGCCGCCGCGAAGCTCGAGAGGCCGGCGCCGCCGCCGGTGTTTTCGCCGGCCGCCATGCGCGACCTCGCCGCCATCCAGGAGGCGGTGGCCATCGAGCAGGAGGTCAAGAAGGGGGACGCAGGCCACCCCACGGTAACCGCGCGGGCCGACCTGCTCCGAAAGGACGTTTGGGATCGCTGGCGCGCCGGCGAAGGGCTGCCTCAGGTCCGCGAACCCCTTGCGGAGGCCATCGGCAAGCTGGCCGAGGTTGCCGATCGGCAGCTCAAGCTTCTCGAGCAGGGCGCAACGATCCACCCGCCTTCAACGATCCACGCGGCTGTTTCGGAAGTGGTGGATCGCCGCGTGGTCCAGCCCGGGGCAGCGGCCCTACTTCCCGCCCAGCCCGAGGCGGTTGGGCCGTCTCCGCTCTTCAGCCAGATCGAGGACGAATACATCACGATCCGCAAGAACGGTGGTGCGTCCGACGGTACGATCAGCACGGCCCGCTGGCGTACCCATGTCTTCAAGACGCTCGTGGGTGACCGGCCTCTCCATGCGTACATGCCGATCGACCTGCAGAACTACGTCAACGAGCTCCAATACCTGCCGCTGCAATTCTCGCAGAAAGGCGATCAGACCGAAGAGCTGCTCGCCATGGGCATCGCTGCGGCGATCGCCAAGAACAAGAAGGAGCGTTGCTACGAGCCGATCGCGCTGAAGACGATGCAGGATGGCTATGTGCAGATCGTACGCGCCATCATCCACGCTGCAACCGGCCTTCATCGTTTGCGTGACCCTTTCCAGGGTTTCCGCGTGCGATGGCCCGACAATGCCAAGCCTTCGGTCAAGCGTGAGAGCATCGACTATGAGACGCTGAACCGCGTGTTCCGGCTGGGCGTGGACTCAGGTTATCTGGACGACGCCATGCTGGGCCCGCTATGTCTGCTGTCGACGCGCCGGATCGGCATTCTGCCGTGGATCCGCGGCAGCGATTTCGGGACGAAGCACGGAGTGGACATCATCCGCGTCAACGGGATCGTGTTCGACAAGACGGACGGCATCTATCGGCGCGTTCCCTACAAGACCGACGAAAGTCTCCGCTTCTTCGTTCTGCACAGCGCGTTCCGCAAGTGGGGCTTCGTGGACTGGGCGATCGAGCAGGGTGACAATTTCCTCTTTCGCTTGCTGCAGACATGCAAGGATCCCTCGGACACCGCGTCTGACCGGATCAACAAGCTCCTGAGGCGCGGCGGCGCCGCTGGGATGAACATCGAGGTCGGCCAGTCGCTCCGGCATGGCGGCAAGGACATGCTGATCGAGGAGGATGTCGACACCACGACGACCCGGCTTCAGATGGGCCACCGCGCCAGCGATCCTCATGCCGGTTACGGCACGCGAGCCGAGTTGCGCCGCAAGCAGTGCCAGGAGTTGGCAAATTTCGAACTGCCGAAGGAGATCGACTGGTCGATGTTCGAAGGGTTGGATTTCGAAGCAATGGCATCGACCCCGAGGAGAGCGGGGCGGCCCAAACGGGAGGCGGCTCCTTAGTTCACATAGTGTTGCGGCGCTAGTCCGCGCATAGGGTTGGTTGGTGCTTCCTTTGCTCTGTGCAGCCGCGGTCCGATCGCAGCAGAGAGCCGGGGCATTGCTCCGGTAGCACAACTTAGTCAACGAGCGTTGTCACCATATTTTTATGAGGAATCGGCCGACAAGAGGCACAGCGTGAGTCAAATCGACTCAGTGAGATCGCGTGATAGCCCCTCACTTACCTCGCGGTTGAACTGCAAACTATGCGAGCAATCCGGCTGACCGGACCGCTAAGCGAGGAAAGACCCCGAGTTAAGGGCGCGAGACTCAGAAACGGGTTGGGGGTAGGGGGGAGAGCCGCAAACCGCTGGCATGAGGTCACGTCTCAAATTCGTGGGCCTCAATGAAATTAGCGCCGGGCTCGCCGCGATCCACCAAAATCTGGACCGGATGCCAGCTAGAATCGATACTATGGATTAGTGCAACTCAACCGATTCGCCTCCCATGCGCCGCCCACGTTATGGATACCTCGTCGAAAAAGCGACCCAAGCTGCCATTGCTTCAATCGAGGTCTACAATAAGCCCGGCTTCAAATATCGAGAAGAAACCTTCGCAATTTTGATGCTCAATGCGTGGGAGCTGCTGCTCAAGGCGCGCATTCTGAAGGCAAACCGCAGCAAGCTTCGGTCGATTGAGGTCTGGGAGCCCAAGACCACGAAGAAGGGCAGCGGTAAGCGGCTCTCGCCAAAGAAGAACCGCGCTGGCAACACGATGACGATCGGAGTGCCCGCCGGGACGCTGCCTCTGCTTGAGTGTGGGACTAACTGGAACAAGCCTGTGTAACAAACTTGAGTTCCCGAAAATAAAATGCAATAAAAACAATGGCGTAATGGTCTGGCCAGCCAATCCTTTCCTGGGCACCAGAAACACTCTGGCGCACCAGTGCCAGCCCCTGTTCCGGCCGTTTCTAACGGTTACTCCGCCGCTTCCCCCTTCGACTCGATCATCAGCACGTCCAGGCTCTCGATCTCCTGCATGGCGCGGCCGGCGATGCCCTGAATGTCTCCGTACAAGCCGGCAGTGGATTCCAAGACGCCCCTGAGCTGCTCCTCGCGCTTGGCCCAGAGGCGCGACATGGTAGCGCGCTCGCGATCGAGGTCCTTCTGCATGTCGGTGAACTTCTCGACGATGGCCTCGATACGGTGACGAAAGCGCGGACCGGTCAGGTAGCTGTACACGATCTCGGTCTTGGTCTGCTGACCTTCCTGTGCTTGGCGGCTTGTGGCGACGTCGATCAGCAGCTGCCGGAGTGCGACAGCGAGAGGAATTGCAAAGCGCGGCCCTGCCACCCAGACATTTTCGATCAGGTCGAAACCCTCGACGTCCTTCGGCAGAACGGTCGAGACGATCAGCGCGAGCTCCGCTTTCGCGGCGCGCTGGTCATCCCGCAATTTGCCGAGCCATGCCGGATTCCAGGCTTTCGTCCGCTTCAATTCCCACAGGATGGTGCCGCAACGCTGGCCGTTGGCGGAGACCACGCCGTGCACCACGTCGCCGCCGAACTCGCCTTTGGGGACCGGCTCAATCAGGTCGCCGTGGAAGCGGGCCCGGAGCAGGGACTCGAGCTCTGCTTCGAGCGATTCGCCCTGAAGCTGCTGGGAACCCTGGCCCGCCTTGCGGCGGAGATCTTCGATCTGGCGCTGCATGCCCGCGAGCTGGGCCTCCTTCTCGGCGACCTTCGCCTTGAGCGCGTCTTCAGCCTCGAGCCGCGCTTTGTCGCGCACCGCAACGAGGTTCTCCTGCACTTTCTTCTCAACGGTCAGCTCGACCTCGCGCTTGGCGACGTCGAGTTCACGCTGCTTGCGGAGCATCTCGGCCTGAGCCTGCTGAGCTTCGGCAAGCTTGGCGTCATTCGCGGCGAGCAGGTGCTGCAGGTCGGCAAGCTGTTGATCCCGACGGCCGAGATCATCAGCCAGCGCCAAGCGGGCCCTCTTAGCCTCGGCCTCCGCGATGGCGGTGCGTTCGACCGCCATCCTGGCCGCGATCTGCTCGTCGACGGTCTCACGGGCCTTCGCGAGCTCGGCCTTCGTTTGCTGGAGCTGTGCCTCGCGGCGGCTGAACTCGGATTCCTTGGCCGCAAGCTGCGCCGCAAACTGCTCGCGTGCGGCCACGATCAGGGGCGCCGCGAGGGACTCTGTCAGCTTGATCTCAGTGCCGCACTTCGTGCAGGTGATCTGGGGGTCGCTCACCAGATGGGTCCTTTGATGGTGAGGCGTGAGTGTATCTTTGTTTCCGGCATGATCCGGCGTCGGGGGAATGGTTATCCCCGGCAATCGGGGTAGCCGTGGGAACGGCGATACTCGGTGGGAAGCGGGCTTCTCGTCGGGGTCTCGGCTCATATTAATTCCTCGTGGCACTGAGATCGCGTTCGCGCAGGATGACCTCCACAATGCGGCGCAACCGGCGCACGGAGCCGCCCTGCCACAGTTTGGCGACCGCGACGTGTTCGTCTTCGTCGAGGGGCTGTATCCAGCGCTGATCGAGCCCGCGGTCCTTGGCGAGGTCCACCATCACAGCCGGCAACAAGGCGTCCAGGTCCTCAGCGGCCGGCTTGGGGAACGTCACGACCACGAACCGGTCACGGATCGGGCTGGGCAGCGGGTCCAGATTGTTGGCGGTCGCGATGAAGGAAAGTCGCGATAAATCTACGTTGATTTGGAGTGCCGGATCAGGGTAGCGCGAGCTCGATTCGACGTCGGTAAAGCTCAACAAACAGTCCCACAGGCGGCCCACCGACAGGTTCGAGCTGGAAGGCGCTTTTTCAAGCTCGTCCAGCAGCACCATGGGGTTCGCAGTCTTGCTTCGGACAACCGCAAGAAAGGGATGAGAGGGCTCGGCGGTATGCCAGCGCCGGTCAGTGCCTGCGAACGCCGCATCTGCCCGAGAACAATCCGTTCGCCAGACGTGAAGACCAAGAGCCTGGCCTATACTGCGGGCGAATCGCGACTTACCTCCGCCTGGCTCGCCGACCAAAATAATAGGACGGAGCTGAACGACACGGCGGCCAACAAGATCAGACAGAACCAAGTCGATGACGCGTTCTGCGTAGGGAAACTCAAGCAGCAGTTTGCGGCGCACTTCATGCAGCGGCGGCACGGTGACCAAGGGCAGCGGCACGTTGATCAGAGTCTTTGCAGATCCAAGAATTTCTTTGATCCGATAATTCTTCATCTCGTCGGTACTCAGGCGGGCGACGATCACGTGATCCGGGGGCAAATTGTCGTCGTCGGATGCGTTTCGAGGCAAAGGCTCCGCGTCTTTCTGGGCGGCATTCGTGGCCGAGCGCAGCGCTTCCTTCTGGGACTCAACACCCTCTTTCCATGCGGCGGCAATACGATGCTCCACCATGCGCGAGCCGAGGCGAAGCGCATTCGCAGCGGCCGATTCGTGTTTGGCGACCATATGCGCGCAAATTGGCAGAGCCGCCCAACCAAAGACAAGCCGCTCGATTTCGCAGCACAGCCGATCATCGCGACTGCGAATATTCTCGAAGGCCAGCAGCAGCGCCTTTGCGACCCGAAGGTAGTGCTTGGAGTGAAAGCCCTCGCGGGGCGCGGGCAAGCACAGCAATCGGACAGAATCTGACAAGCTGCGCAGATTCGGATCGTTATCTTTCACCGCGCGACGATCGAGCTCGGTTGCAAGCGCAAGCCCCGCGTCAACTTCGAGCGGAACGTCCGATCCAACGTTCATCACGAGGTCCGGGCAAAGTTCGTGAATTTCGGCGATGAGGCGTTGTTCGATGTGGCTGGCGTGGTCCCCGATCAGCTTTGCGTACCGCAAAACACGGGGCAAACTTTTCAGGTGATCTTCGGAGTCGGCCGAATCCGCGGCCGCGCCCGTCAACACGTCATCGCTTGCGACCGTCGGCAAGCCGAAATTGTCATCCTTGTCGCCGGTGCTGCTCATCCGACTTCGACCACCATAGTATTTGCAGGCGGGGATCCGAGGCCAACTTCGTCTTTCAAGCCACGGCGGTCGCAATCGTATTTGCCGAGCATCACCGGGATCGGGACGTGAGGCGGGATGGTGCGGCGCTGGCGCTCGAAGGAGCGGATCGCGCCGTCTTTGGCATGGTCAGCCGCGATCACAACCCCGAGGTTGGGCGCGATCATGATGGGCTTGATCGGGTGTACACCGGCCTGGAGATCGGGCAAGATCTGGATCTTCATTAGGCCGGATCCACTTCAATGGCCGACCCATCGTCTTCCAAGTGCGGAACGGGCATACTCTCCGTCTTCGTACCCTTGATGGAGCCGCACGACAGCCGCCAATCATTTTCCGCGAGCCAGGACGCCGAGAGCTCGGCCGCAAAAGGATTATCGGGGCGGGTGTGCCGAATGACGTAAGACAGGACCAGGGCTGCCGCGATATCGCCGCTCAACGCGCTCACCATCAAAGAGCTCATGACGATGTCGACTTCGAGCGTCGCCTCTGCAATCGGCACCAAGTCAAAGGCCTCGGCGATAGCGGCCGCCGGATTGCCGATCAAGGGAATCATGTGGCCGTTACCGGGGCGCATGAGGCTGATCTGGCCGAGGGTGGCGTGCAGCACGAGATTCTCCGTCTCGCGAAGCATTTCGCGGGGCAGCGTCCGCCACCAAGCGAGCGCAGGGGCGTCTTTCCGGTCAAACGGCCATGCCGTCGACGACGGCTTAGTGCCGATCGACGAGACGTTACCCGTCCCGTCGGCGGCGATGCCTGCCGTTCGCCCCCAATGGGACTGAGCGAATTCGTCGGCCACGTACGACCGGACGCTGCTCGAATTGGTGATCGCAACGGGGTCGCGGTGCCGGAGCAAATGCTCCGACACCGGCAAGGACGTGAAGTTCACGGGCGTGCTCGCCATGTCAGGTGCCCAGGACGAACGGACCCGGGTCGGTAATCGGCACCCACTTGTTGCTGGCGACGTGGGCGCCCGTCACCACCTTGGCGGCGATGCTCGGCGAGGGAAACCACACCGAGACCGTCAGGCGCTGGCGATCCCTGAGGCCCGGAATGTCGGCAAGCACGCCGGCATCCAGCAGCTCCTCCCGACGGGCGTGGAGGATCGGGTTGACGCTCGGGTTGGTCTCCCGGCGCAGCTCCGAACCCGCCGTGACGACGAAGCCGGCGTCCGCATAGCAACCGCGGGCCCAGAGGTCGCCGTACGCGAGCTGATACTCTTCGGTGCCGGCGTTGCGGGTGAGGACGCCGATTTCGATCGGAGCAGCGTCATCCTCAGAGATCGGCGCGAGCGGCTCGCTCAAGTCGTCCGGCAGCGTGTTCGGAGCCGCGGGGTGGTTCTGAAACGCAACGCATCCCGCATCGAACAAAAGGCGTTCTGCGATCTTGGCCATCTTGAAATAGGTGGTCGCGTGACGCAGAGAGGGGTCGATCGCCTGCGCACCCGTGCCCTTCTGAACCGTGATAACGCCTGCATCTTCGGCCACGCGCGTGAGGTGGGCCTGAAGGTACAAAGCCGCCGTCTTGTCGAGCGGGTCGAGGCCGCACTTGGTGATCACAAAGACCTCAACGGCGAAGCCCTTGCTCGGATCGCAGCTGTGATCATAGAGCCTGCGCCCGATCCGGCTCGATTCGCCCAAATAGATGCGGCGGCGGTTCGAGAGCAAGCCGGAGAGCACGTAGGCCGCCGTCATCATGGCGCGAGCCGGGATGATGTCCCGAACCATCGTCATGGGAAACGCGGTCACCGTGAGACCCGTGAGGTCGTCGATTGCTTCCCGCACGCCGAGGATATCGGAGCCGCTACGGTGGATGAGGGTGGACGTGGCTTCCATCATGGAAGCCGAAGCGCGGAAAAACGACATGACAAAATCCCGTCTCTGTGAGAGGGATCGGTGACCAGGCCAGTCGCGATCACGTCATCGACCGTATGCCGTACGGACATACGGAGACGTTCGCCACCGCGACGCGATGGCGACCGCCAACAGGATCGAAGATGGATCGCGCCGGCTTTTGCGAGCCGGCTAGGCCGATCAGCCCGATCCTAATTGATGGAGTTGACGATGGTGGAGGGCTTGGCCTTCGTGCTCAGGGCACCGCCCGGATCGGGCGCCGGGGTGCCGATCGCGGTCGACATCGTACCTCCCGGCACGCGGAAATCCGTGCCGGTCATCGAAACAGAGTTGTGGGAGTTCTGCCCCGAATCGGGGCTATAGTTGCGCTTAGCCATGACTGACTCCTCCAGAGCCGGTTGTGGTTAGGCCGTCGTTGGTGCTTCCAACACCAGCGGCGGCCGCCTTCGCAAGGATCGCGATAGCGGACATTATGTAGTGCGATCGTCGCCGAGCGCCAGCTCCGGGAGCTCTTATACTTTGGATGGTTAATGTTCCTTCGTGGGCAGTGCGCGCCTTGAGGCCGAAAGCAGTTCTCTTGATGCCGCGTCGCTGCATTCATGCATTGACCGTTGCGCCCTAGCCTTCCGCGCTCCTTCCGCTTAACCCGGCGGACCGCAATAAAGCGGTAAACCTCACAGTCTCCACATAGCCGACCTCGGGATATCCGAGATCCTAAAGCCTTCGCGCATCGTGAGTTTGGCACCTTCTTGCACTCACGAGGTTCGGCTCTCTGGTACCTGCCAGGCCAGCGGCGTCAGGAGATCGATGAAACCGCTCACTGGACGAGGAGCGAGTCCCCGGGAGAATTCGGAAACTGGCTGCCACGGTAGATAGAACCCCGCTGGTGAGGGAACGCGGAATAGCGGGGGGAGGGGAAGTCCCCGGCTGTTGAGGGGCTCAGGCAAGACCTGAACGGCCGTCAGAGCGCCTGTCTTGTCTTGATAGCCATGGTGTACCGGCCAAGTTGCTCGACTAGGCCAACGATCGTTGGGGCACGCTTGTTGATCCGGGCACAATGTGGCGCCGGTTGCGGGTCAAAAGCCGCGCTGATCCACTGTTCGTCGATTGCGCCGCGTTCGGCTTCCGGTCTGCGAACTGCTCCTCGTGCTCTCGTCCGGACTTCGGAAGAGCGGCCTCCGCCTTTTCGCCCCCTTCGAGCTTTCTTCGCCCCGAAGCGTCCTCGCGATCGCATTCGGAGTCACGGCGCTCTGCCGGCATCAAGTGACGATTTTCCCGCCAAGCCACGTTCTTTCAGTCTGCAGCCGCCGCTGTCTCTGTACTCGAGCGCCGCCTCGACAGAATGGTGTTGCGAGGGCCCGCTGGCGCGGAATTCATTTTCTCCGTCCTTGGAATTCAGAACGCCCGCTTCGAAGGCTCTATGCCACTTAGCCGTGACTAGGCGCAGGTCCAAGTTGAGCATACGCGTTGTGATGCGCGCGAATTCACGACAGCCAGGATGCCTTTTCATCGCTTCCGCGCTGGGTCTCACGGAGGTCCATTTATCGCGCCAGAGCGGACCAAATTTGCTCAACCTGAGTTCTTCGGGTTTTGACCCACAGTGGACTCTAGGGCCAGCCCTAGCGTGTGATCTGGCGTTCATCCCGCTAAGCTGCCCGAACTGAGCTTAAGAATTTGCCGACCTCGAGCTTTAGTCGATTGCTGTCATGGGAGAGTGACTGAGCAGCCGATAACAGTTGAGACGACGCGGAACCCGTTTCAGTCGCCCCCTGCTGCACGTCGGTGATGTGAGTCGAGACACCATGCGTGCCCTGAGCGGCTTGCTGCACGTTTCGCGAGATTTCCTGCGTAGCAGCACCTTGCTCTTCAATCGCCGCTGCAATCGTAGATGAGATTTCGGAAAGCCGCTCAATAGTTCCGCTGATCTGCCGGATCGCGGCAACCGATTCATCAGTTGCGCCTTGGATAGACGTAATTTGCTGACCGATTTCTCCAGTCGCCTTTGCGGTCTGTTCCGCCAGGGCCTTTACTTCGGAGGCTACAACAGCAAAGCCGCGTCCGGCGTCGCCCGCGCGGGCAGCCTCAATTGTAGCATTTAGCGCGAGCAGATTGGTTTGACCCGCGATTGTGTTAATCAATTCCACGACGTCGCCAATGCGAGACGCGGCTTTGGACAGCGTGCCGACGCGTTCATTTGTAGCCCGAGCCTGCTGCACGGCCTCACTAGCAACCCGCGCAGACTCCTGAATTTGTCGACTTATCTCAGTGATGGAGGATGCCAGCTCTTCACTCGCGGAAGCAACAGACTGCACATTTGTGGAGGCTTCTTCGGACGCCGAGGCGACCATCGTCGTCAATGTTTGCGACCGCTCGGCGGTTCTTGTCAACGTTGAGGCGGAAGCTTCAAGCTCCGTTGAAGCTGTGGAGACCGTCTCGACGATTTCACCAACAGCGCTTTCGAAAGCGTCAGCTAAATTGCGCATGTCGCGCTTGCGCTGCTCGGCGGCCGACTTCTCCCCCTCGGCCTGTGCTTCCCGCAGTCGTTCAGTCTCAATCGCGCTTTCCTTGAAGACCAGAACCGCACCGGCCATCTTGCCGATCTCGTCCTTGCGATCGACGCCGTCGATTGCGACAGCCCGGTCGCCGCCCGCAAGTCGCCTCATGATATCTGTCATCGCCACGATTGGTCTTGAGACACTCGCGATGATCAAGTATCCCATCAGAGCGCAAAGCCCGGCGGCTACCGCCAAGGCGCCCAAAATCCACATCCGGGCGGAGCGGAAAATTTCGGCGCCTTTGTCCGCTTCCTTCTTGCCCGCATCTACATTGAAGGCGAGAACATCGGCGAACCCCTTGCGGACGGGCCTGAAGTCCTCGGCCATTTTGCTCATGTAGAATTGCGCGGCCTCATCCCGGTTCTTCTTCGCGAGATCGGCAAGCTGCCTGCCGTTTTGCAGATAGGTCGCCCAAGCCCTCTTGAGAGGTTCTACGATAGCCATCTCAGCCGATGTAGTAACCGTGGGCTCGTATTTCTTCCAGACCTGGTCAAAATCTTGGAGCGTTTCTCCTATCAGTCCTTCCGAGCGAGCTACCTCGCTCGCACTTGACGAGAGGACCAACTGCCCTTGGCGCTGCCGCACTTGCTCGGCGGACTTGGAGAGCGAGCCAAGCCATCCAGTCGCGGGCAGCCAATTGTCGCGGATTTCGGCCGCCGAGTCATTCACTGACCCCAGGCGATCAACGGCGAAGGCGCCTAGGCCTAGCGCCACGAGGACCACGACGGAGAATGCCGAGAGAACCTTGTTTCGAATCGAAATGTCCGTGAGGCGCATTATAGTACCTACTTGACTGAATTTTGTTCAACTTGTAAGCCAGCGTAGGTTTGTACTCATTGAGAGTGAGTAAATTTTAGCATTAATTATAGGCAAATGCCGATTTTCTAAGCAACCATTGGTGCGCTTGTGAAAGCGACGCCACCTCAGCATTCATCAACTTCTCCCCGGAGAGGGATCAAGCGCCTTCTGAACTGTCAGTTGGGGCAAAGTGCTGCGACATGTTCAAAGCCCGTGGGCCGGAATTCCCGAACTCAGGCGAGATCGACGCGATTGACGAGTCGCCTGGAGGAATTTCAGCTCCGGGCGCTCCCGGAACGTGCATGACCCTCTTGAGTCACACGGCTCCCGATGCTCGGCCGTTGCCATGACGGACCTGACTTCCCACGGCCGAAAACCGGCGCTGTTGACCCTAGGCTGACACTTTTTGGATCGCTTTTTGAGTGCGCAAAAGGCCCCGGGTGCGTGCTAGCTGTTTCTGACCTCGGTGGCGTAATTTGAATTTGCGAGTGGCTCAGTTGAGTAGGTCACTCAGTTTGAGTAGGTTTTGAAGATTAATTATTTCCCGCATCGTATCAAAAGATGTAGAACCAACCCCGGGGGTAAGTCATTATCCCTTCATCACGGAGCGGACCTCGGCTTTTGTCCGTGATGAGAACGCCCCTGCGCTCCCGCCTTCCTCAAACGGAAAAGGAGCGCGCTGTGACGATCATTCCTCGGCGTCGTTTCAAACAAACAAAATCACTCAAGGAACGGCTTCTCGAAGAAGCTCACAAGCTCTTGGAAGAGGCCAGATTGCTGCCGCACGGACCGGTGCGCGACGCGGCATTATTGAGAGCGAGGCAAGCAGAGACTGCCGCTCATATGGACGACTGGCTCAACTCGCCCGGCCTACGGCCGCCGAAGAAGGACGATCTCCCGGGGCCGAAGTAAGGCCGCCTCGGTGGATGGCCTCTTTCGAAGGATGCTGAGCAGGTAGTCCAAGCGCCGCAGAAACGGCGCATCTGCTCACTGCACTTTTCGCCCGAGGTCTCTCAGGAGCGAGTGGAGAAAATCACTCGCATGGTCGTACCGCGCGCCGCCGCTCGCGATTTCACGGGCTCGTGGCTCAACTACACTGCCGACGGTTTCTGGACCGAGTTGGTCAGCTTTTTCGGACCATTTCTGCAGCAGGCGATCAGGAATATATTCCGCAGACCCGAACAACCTCAAAAGGCATTCCTCGGCTCCGGCTTTGTGATCGTGATGAGCTTTCGCCGCGTAGAAAGCGAATAGTCCACGAAAAGCATCACGGGAAACGGCTGGTTTTGCCATTGCAATGTCCCCGCAGAATTGAATTCTCAACGAAGAGGCCACCTAGAAGGCGGCCTCAGGAGTTCACTAGGCTGATCTAAAAAACACGTACTAAAACCCCTGCCGCAGCGTTGCCGTTGCTTCAGAACCCGGGTGTAAATCGATGCGAGATGAACGCCAGCCCCGGTCCTCAGAACCATGCCAAGTTGACTCGCTTCTGCCAACAAGAATCTAACTACTGTCGGGAAAAATCGGCAATCCCAATCTATGTCAGTTTATTTGACATACGCACCAAGCCGTTCGGCAAGCTAATTTCATATTGATCATCAGGCACGTCTCGACGAATTCGGCGATTAGGTCATAGCAAAAGGAAAGGGCCTCTGGTGGACGAACAACCCGAGGCACCTCTGGTGCGAAGGTCGGCGCCTCGCCTGTTTACAGCCGCAGCTGGACTAGAGCTCGTACTCATAACCCCGATCGGCTCGCGGCGCGGAGCGGTGTGTTCAGTCCTTGAGACCGGACAAGGCGAGAGACAGCTGTCCCTTTGAAACCGCTTGTTTGGTGGCCCCCTCGCACGGCATTGCCAATTCCGCTTTTGGCCCGAATGAGAAGTTTAGGCAGCGTCCCCGGTAGTCAGCTCATGGAGGTAAGCGAGAAGAAAGCGGCGGACCCGCCGAACGGCGATCATGAACCAGAGCGGACTCAGTGGTTCTGGGTCTGGAGTCTGGGGTCCTCACGAGGCGCCAACCCCAATAATGTGATAACTGTCACATAAGCCCCGCTTGCCTTTGGGCAGTCTATGCATAGGCTGCGCACATATTACCGGGGACTGAAATGGGCGCTTTTCGCTGGTTTTCTTTGATCGTTTCCATTTGGCTTATGTGCGGCCCGGCCCATGCGGAGCGCCGTATAGCATTGGTGATGGGCAACTCGGCCTATAGGAGCGTTCCAAAGCTCTCCAACCCGGCGAACGATGCCGCCCTGATTGGGGGCATGCTCAAGAAGGCCGGATTTGATTGGATCGACATCAAGACAGACCTGAACGCTTCGGAGATGCGCAGGGCCCTGCGCGAGTTCGGCCAACGTGCGCGAGATGCTGAAGTGGCCGTGATCTACTACGCCGGTCACGGCATCGAACTTGATGGGACCAACTACCTCATACCGACCGATGCAGCCCTTGAGACCGACAGTGATGTTCTCGACGAGACCGTGGCGCTTGACCGGGCGCTGTTCGCTGTCGAGCCCGCGAAGCAGCTTCGGTTGATCATACTCGACGCCTGCCGCGACAATCCTTTCGCCAAGACCATGAAGCGAACAGTTGCTGCCCGTGCCATCGGTCGCGGCCTCGCCAAGATCGAGCCGACCAGCCCGAACACGATGATTGCGTTCGCGGCGAAAGCCGGGTCAACGGCGTCCGATGGCGACTCAAAGAACAGCCCGTTTGCGGCTGCGCTTGTCGAGCGGCTGCCGACACCCGGTCTGGACCTCCGCAAGGCGTTCGGCTTCGTCCGCGACGATGTGTTGAAGAATACCAGTTACAAGCAGGAACCGTATGTCTACGGCTCGCTAGGCGGTGATGACGTGGCGCTCGTTGCAGCAAAGCCGTCAGCAACCGGCCCGCAGGCCAGCCCGGACGACGTTGTTCGCCGGAACTATGAGCTAGCCCTTCAACTCGGCACTCGCGAGGGCTGGAACGTGTTCCTTGCCCAATACCCGGATGGCTTCTACGCCGGGCTTGCCAAGGGTCAACTTAACAAAATCGCGGCGGAGGAGGCCCGTTCAGCGGCGGTGGAGAAGGCTCGGCAGGCCGAAGATGAAAAAACGAGGCTCGCCTCCGACCACGCTAGGAAGACCGAACAGGACAAGGCCGCCGCCGCCGCCAAGGCTGCTGAAGATGCGAGGCTCGCTGCCGAGAAGGCCAAACAGGTCGAGGAGGCCAAAGCCGCCGCCGCCGAGCAGCGCCGCAAGGAGATAGAGGCCGCTGTTGCGAAGGCTCTTGCCGATAAGCAAGCAGCAGAAAAAAACATAGCCGATCATAAGATTGCAGCCCTCCCATCGCCTGCACCCTCCCCTGAACCGGTGCAGTCGCCGCAACAACTCACGAAAGCGGTACAGTCCGAACTGCGGCGGGTCGGCTGTCTTGTAGATCCAGAAGAGGGAAATTGGGGTGCCAAGTCACAGCGCTCCCTGACCCAGTTTAACAAGTATGCCGGGACCAAGCTCAACACGACCCTCGCAAGCACCGATGCGTTGGATGCGATCAAGGTTAAGTCAGGACGTGTCTGCCCCTTGGTGTGTGATCATGGCTTTAGGGCCGATGGAGACGCCTGCGTGAAGATTGCTTGTCGCGCTGGCTATCGAGTCAACGATGACAACGAATGCGAGAAGGCACAGGACAAGAAGCCTGTCGTTACAAGGGACGAGGCGCGCAAGCGGGATACTGAGCGGCGACAGGTCGAGTCCGCTCCATCGAGTAAACCGCAAGCCTCTGGTCAGTTATTCTGCAATTCCGCCGGGTGCCGTCCTGTCGGCAAAGGATGCAGAGTAGAGGCCGCTCCCGTCAGTGATCAGACCTCCCCGATGGCTGGCCGCACCAGAGAGGTATGCAATTAACGCACTGTTCCCGAAAGAATTCGCCAACGTCTGCCCTAAGCGGCGGTTGAAAGATGTCTGCTATTGCGCCGCTGCCGGGAGACAAGCGGACATCAGGGCTCCGGGCCGAAAATGGCGAGATTGACCCAAAGTGGACATTCTGAAATCGCCGTTTATGCTATCGGCGTGTATAGGCTGCCGAGCACAACTGCGGTAAAGATGGGAAGGATCGTACGCCTCCGACGAGGGCCGTCTTGCGTGACGGGTGGTAATTCGCGAAGCGTGTGACCTTAAGTCTAGCTTTAAGG
>NZ_JAFCKT010000019.1 GCF_018129985.1 Bradyrhizobium sp. SZCCT0148 | reverse complement strand
CGCCTGCCCGAGGCCGGCATGGAGGAAAACCCCGTCAACCTCGACCCGCGCATGGCCAAGCTCGCCGGCGGCGTGCACCGCCTCGACGGCCAGCTCATGGTCGTCCTCGACATCGACCGTGTCCTCGATCTCGAAACCAGAGTGCAAATGGCTGCGTAAACTCACACCAAAGAACACCGAAGTCGGAGAGGAAAAATGAAGACTTGTTTGGTTGTTGACGATTCCAGCATCGTCCGGAAAGTTGCCCGGCGTATCGTCGAGGCACTGGGCTTTCAGGTGATCGAAGCCGAAGATGGCGTCGAGGCTCTGGTTCACTGCAAGAAGGCGATGCCGGAAGCCATCCTGCTCGACTGGAACATGCCCGTCATGGACGGTTTCCAGTTTCTGGGCACGCTGCGCCGCATGCCCGGCGGCGACGAGCCCATGGTCGTGTTCTGCACCACGGAAACCGGTATCGATCACATCACGAAGGCAATGGGCGGCGGCGCCAACGAGTACATCATGAAGCCGTTCGACAAGGACATCGTGATGGCGAAATTCCAGGAAGTCGGTCTGATTGCGCTGGACGAACAAACCGCCGCTTGAGACGCCTTCGTTAACTTCAAGAGGTCTTCCGTGAATCCGACCGAGTATGAGTATCTGCGTAAGTTCTTGAAGGACAATTCCGGTCTCGACCTGTCCGCAGACAAGCAATATCTGATCGAAAGCCGGCTGCTGCCGCTGGCCCGCAAGGCCGGGCTCTCCGGCATCGGCGAGCTCGTGCAGAAGCTGCAAGGCGGCGCGCGCACGGTGATCACCGACGTGGTCGAAGCCATGACCACCAACGAGACCTTCTTCTTCCGCGACAAGGTTCCGTTCGATCATTTCCGCGACCACATCATGCCGGAGATCATCAAGGCACGGGCTGCAAAACGCAGCATCCGGATCTGGTGCGCGGCCGGCTCGACCGGGCAGGAGCCCTATTCGCTGGCGATGTGCCTGAAGGACATGAGCGCAGCCCTCACCGGCTGGCGCATCGAGATCATCGCGACTGATCTCTCGCAGGAGGTGCTGGAGAAGGCCAAGTCCGGAATCTACAGCCAGTTCGAGGTGCAGCGCGGCCTGCCGATCCAGATGCTGATGAAATATTTCAAGCAGACCGGCGAGACCTGGCAGGTCAATCCCGAATTGCGGGCGATGATCCAGCACCGGCAGCTCAACCTGCTGCACGACTTCGCGCAGCTCGGTACCTTCGACGTCATCTTCTGCCGCAACGTGCTGATCTATTTCGACCAGGACACCAAGATCAACATCTTCAACCGGCTGGCGCGCCAGATCGAGCCCGACGGCTTCCTGGTGCTGGGCGCGGCCGAAACCGTGGTCGGCCTGACAGATACGTTCCGGCCGATTCCGGAGCGGCGCGGCCTCTACAAGCCGAACGATCCGCGTGCCGCAGCCGCCAAGCCGGCCTTCGCCGCCGCAGCGCCGCGACTGGCGGTCATGGCAGGACGATAGACATGGCCGAGGATGGCAAGGGTACGGAACGCGTCACTTTCAGTCGCGGCTACGATGTCTGCATCATGGCCATCGACGGCACATGGCGCCGCGACTGCACGCTCAACGCGATCTCCGATACCGACGCCATCCTCACGGTGGAAGGCTCGATCCAGGGGTTGAACCTGAAGGAGTTCTTCCTGCTGTTGTCGTCCACGGGCCTCGCCTACCGCCGCTGCGAACTGGTCCGCGTCAACGGCGCCGAAATGGACATCCAGTTCCTGCGCGGCAAGAACCGGAAGAAGCGCGGCTCGGCCGGCGGCCGTGACGAAGCGGCGTGATCCGCGCGCGTCCTTTCCGATCCATTGCTTCACATTTTCTGAAAACATCCGAATGAATTCGCGATAGCGGCTTTACGTGGCCTAAGTGCGAACCGTGTATCCTTTGATGATCCCAATCTCAGGATACTGAAATGCCCAGAAGTTCTCTTTCCCCCATCTCATCGAACCTGCCCGACGGCGCCGAGCGGCGCGCGCTTCAGCTCCTGGTGGTCGATGATGACGCCACGCAGCGCAGCCTGATCACGGTCGCCGCCAAGCAGGCCGGCCACGAAGTCTCCGTGGCGCCGTCCGTGGCGGATGCGATCGAGAAGCTTCGCGCCGCGCGCTTCGACTGCGTGACGCTCGATCTCGTTCTGGAGGACGGCGACGGCATCGACGTGCTGCGCGAGATGGCGGCGGCGAAGTTCGGTGGCGCCGTGATCGTCATCAGCGGCATGGACGGCAAGCGCCGCAGCGCCGCGCGCAGCTTCGCCCGGTCCGTCGGGATCGAGCTCCAGAGCCTGCCGAAGCCGCTCGACCTCGCGGCCCTGCGCATCAGCCTCGCCAATCTCGGCAAGACCGCGATGGGGCTTCCTGCGATTCACACCTGGGGTGGCGTCGCCACCGACGCGATCGTGGAACGGCATCGCGCCTGAGGCTTACGAAGCAGCCGAGCGATGGAGCGCGGCTGCTGCGCCGCGGTGACCGCGCTCTATGTTGCGTTGCCGGATTCCGACAGCGATTGCAGGGCGCGGCCAAGGCCCGCCCGGCAGGCATTGAGGGCGGCACTTGCCGTGGCATAGCGCGGCGTGACGTCATCCAGCACGAAGATCTCGGTGGAACCCGCGATCGCGCCATCGGGTACGGGCTCGACGTTTTCCGGTTTCATCGCCGCGTCGATCAGACGCACACTGATGTCGATGCGCGCGATCAGTGAGCGAAGTTCTGCTGCGATCAACTGACGGCTGTCGGCGTCCGCCATCGCGGCGAGCGGGGGTGTGCCTGCGTAATTTAGCATGGATATTCTCCGTCCCCCGCAATAAGGCACCTCGTCGCTACTTGTGCGTTAAGTCCATGTCCCGTACAAATACGGGTGGGCCGAATCCGCGCCAAACGCCATAACGGGAGGCGGACGCGAGTCCTTCATGCCAACTGGATGTGGCACATGGCCGAACAAAGCTCTCGCGGTGAAATCTTCGTAGTCGACGACGACCCTGCCGTTCGCGACACCTTGTCGATGGTGTTGAAAGCGGCGGGCTATGAGGTGATCTGTTTTGCCGACGGCGCAGCGTTGCTCTCCGTCGCGCGAAACCGCACACCGGCTGCGATCCTGCTCGACGTGCACATTCCTGGGAAGTCGGGCCTCGACATTCTGGAGGAGCTGCAGGGCGAGGATTATCCGGCGCCGATCTTCATGATCTCCGGACAGGGCGACATCGCGATGGCGGTTGGCGCGATCAAGAGCGGCGCGCTCGACTTCATCGAGAAGCCGTTCCGCGGCAGCGAGATCGTCGGCCGGCTCGACGAGGCGATCGGCGCCTATGCACGCAGGCAGGCGGAGAACGCCTCGCCGAAATTTAGCTCGCTGCATTTCCCCGGACGTGAGCCCCTGACCCGCAGGGAGCGCGAGGTGCTCGAGCAGTTCGCATCCGGTGCGTCCAACAAGGAAGCCGGCCGCACCCTCGGCATCAGCCCGCGCACCATCGAGGATCATCGCGCCAACATCATGAAGAAGCTCGGTGCGCGCAACGCCGCCGATCTGATCCGCATCGTGATGACCGCGGCGCAGCGCGCGTCGTAAAATGGTCCTCGTGCCCGGACGCAGTAACTCGTCCGGGCTACGGGGATCTCAAGCGCTCAGCGCCTTGCGGATGACCCGCGCGAGATCCGATTTGCGGTAGGGCTTGGCCAGCAGCGTCACGCCGGAATCCAGCCGGCCGTGATGGATGATCGCATTCTCGGTATAGCCTGACGTGTAGACCACCCTGAGATCGGGCCGCGTCTTCATCAACTCGTCGGCAAGCTGCCGTCCATTCATCTTGCCGGGCATGATGACGTCGGTGAACAGCAGGTCGAACGGCTTGCCGGAGGCAACGATCGCCAGCGCCTCCGCCGCGTTCGCGGCCTGCAGGGTGACGTAACCCAGCGAGTGCAGCTGCGCGAGCACATAGTCGCGCACCAGCCGGTCGTCCTCGACTACCAGGATCGTTTCGTGTCCACCCTCGATCGTCGCCGGCGTCACGCCCTCGCTGACGACTGTCGGCGTCTTGCCGGGCGGCAGGTACATCTTGATCGTGCTGCCGTGGCCTTCCTCGCTGTAGATCTTGATGTGGCCCGCCGACTGCTTGATGAAGCCGTAGACCATCGACAGTCCGAGTCCGGTGCCCTTGCCCGGTCCCTTCGAGGTGAAGAAGGGGTCGAACACCCGGGTCAGCAGGTGCGCGGGAATCCCGGTGCCGGTGTCGCTCACGGCGATCAGCACGTAACGGCCGGGGCGGATGTCGTTGCCGCTGGCATAGACCTCGTCGAGATAGGCCGCGCCGGTCTCCACGATCAGCTTGCCGCCGCTGGGCATGGCATCGCGGGCGTTGAGCGCGAGGTTGAGGATCGCGGTGGTGAGCTGGTTGGGATCGACGATCGCGACGCAACTCTCCTCCTCGAACACCGATTCGATCTGGATCTGCTCGCCCAGCGTCGGTCGCAACAGCTTCGTGGTGTCGACGATCAGCGCGTTGATGTCGATCTCGCGCGGCTGGAGCGGCTGCTTGCGCGCGAAGGCGAGCAAATGCTGGGTCAGCTCGGCGCCGCGCGCGGCGGCTTCGTCGATCATCTTCGTGATGGCGGCGAGCTGCGGCTCCTTCGCGACGGCCTCAGCGAGGATCTCGATCGTGCCGGTGATGACGGTGAGGATGTTGTTGAAATCATGCGCCACGCCGCCGGTGAGCTGGCCGACCGCCTCCATCTTTTCGGCGTGGCGGATGCGCTCCTCGGCGGCGATCTTGTCGGTGAGGTCGCGGTAGAACACGTTGAACAGCAGGCCCTCGCGGCGCTCCAGCGCGGTCACGCTCACCTCGGCCCTGAATTCCTTGCCGTCGCGGCGGCGGCAAATCAGCTCGCGGCGATATTTCAGCGCCCGGTCTTTCCCGTTTTTCGGGAAGTTCTTCATTCTCTCCAAGACGATCTCGCGGTTGCTCTCGGCGATGATCAGGTCGATGGTGCTTTTCCCGAGCACCTCGTGGCGGGGCCAGCCGAACAGCTGCTCGGCCTGCGTGTTCCAGTTCAGGATGCTGCCGGTCTCGTCGGTCTGGACGAAGGCGTCGAGCGAGGTCTCGACGATGTTGCGGGCAAGCCGCTCGCTCTCGCGCAGCGATTCCTGCACGAGCCGCGCCTCCGTCATGTCGCGCCCGACGAAGAAGTAGCGTTGCGCCTGCTCGGACCAGCTGCCGAGCCAGGACAGCCAGACCTCGTGTCCGTTGCGGTGGAAGCAGCGCGTGTCGGCGAGCTTGACGCGCTCGCCGCGGCGTAGCGCGCGCATCTCGGCACGGGCGGGCTCGAGATGATCCAGGTGAATGAAGTCGGTGCCGCTGCGCCCGATCATCTCATCCGGCCGATAGCCGAGAATGGTCTCGCTGCTCGGGCTGATCTGCGCGATGGCGCCTCGCGAGTTCATGACCATGATCAGGTCCTGCGACGTGTCGAAGATCTGCCGGCGCTCTTCGAGCTGTTGCTGCACCTGCCGCTCGGCCCGCCGCGCCTCGGTGAGGCTGTGCGCGGTGCCGGAGACGCCCACGATTTCGCTCGACGATCCCCTGATCGGCGAGAGGCTGAGTGAGATCTCGATCGGCGTGCCGTCCTTGCGCAGGCGCACCGTCTCGAACCGTTCGATCGGCTCGCCTCGCGCAATCCGCGCCAGGATTTCCTTGCCTTGCGCGCGGCGGTCGGGCGGGACGATGATCTCGGTGGATTTCCCGATCGCCTCACTCGCCGTATAGCCATAGAGCCGCTCTGCGGCCGGGTTCCAACCTGTGATGATGGCATCGAGCGTCTGCATCACGATCGCATCGTCGGATGATTCGACGGCGGCGCTGAACAAGTGCTCGCGTGCCGCGTGATGGCTTCGCGCCGCCTCGGTGCGGCGGTGCTCCCGGACCTCCTGCTCGAGCGCGGCTGTCTTCGCCCGCGTCTCTTCGACCATCCGGGCGAATGCCCGCGCCAGCACGCCCGTCTCGCCGCCGGCATCGACGGGGATCTCCGCTTGCTGTCCGCGGCCGATCGCCTCCACGGCCGCGGTCAGGCGGCCGATCGGTCGGGTCAGCGAGCGCGCCAGCAGCACTGCGAGTGCAGCCGCAGCGAGGATGGCCAGCACGCCGACCAGCAGGGACGTATTTTGAATGGCGGCCGGCACCCGGCCGAACACGGCCGGCGGAATGGTCACGATGATTGCGGTCCATTCCTTGCCGGCCAGCAGTGCCGGTGCGATCGCCGCGCCGCTCGGCCGGCCCGCCTCGTCGGTCATGAGCCGCGTAGATACGTCCGATGTGCCGGCCAGACTCGCGAAGAACGGAAAATCATTGCGCCAGTTGGTGGGGCGGCCGTGCAATGTGCCGAACTCTCGCGTGCGATCAGGATGGACGAGATAATCGCCGCGCGAATTGACGACGTAGATCTCGCCACCCGAGCCCGCCGTTCCGCGCACGTGATCCAGGGCCGGGCGCATGTCGATATTGGCGATGATGATGCCGAACGGCTTGCCATCCGGTGTGAACAGCGGCATCGCGACCCGCAGCGTCGGAACGTGCAGGGCCGTGGTGCCTCCCTGGCGGGTGGCGAGATCGATGGGCGAAACGTAGATCTCGCCCGGCGCCAGCCCGATCGTGTCCTGAAAATAGGCTCGTTCGCCCTTGCGCTCGAGCTCGCTGTTGGGGGCGATCCGCACCGCCCCGTTCGGGCCGGAGTGGTCGACCCGCACCAACTCGCGCTGATCATCGTCGATGCCGATGATTCGAAACTGCGCGTAGCTGGGCTTGGCCTCGATCTCGGCCGCGAGCCGCGTCGCGATGCGCTCGCGCCAGGTTTGCTCCGACACGCCGTCTGCGGGGTCGACGCCGCCGGCGAGGTGAGCGCGGATCAAGCCGTTGATGGCCGCGGCGGAGCGATAGCCGACCAGATCGCCGCGAGCGCCGGCAACATAGGATTCCAGACCGGTGGCGAGCAGGCGTGACTGGGCCTCGACCCGTTCCAGCACGCGCGGAATCACCGCCTGCGTGGTGTTGCGGAAACCCAGCCACCCGACTGCGGCCACGGTGACCGCCACCAGCAGGATCATCGCAATCGCCAACCGCGTCGCGAGCGTCATGCGGATGTGCGCAGGGCTTCCCGGATGACCGCGCCTGGTCTGGCCTGGAGCCGAGGCACCCCCGTCATCGGCGGCCGGAGCTGACATCGGACCCTTCCGGCTCGCCTGCTTTCAGGCAACCATCGACCGCAGCGAGCAAGGCGTCGGGTCGGAACGGCTTTTGCAAACTGGCTACCGCGCCGAGCTTGGTCGCCATCTTCAGGAAGTCCGGCTCCGCATAGGCATCCGGCGTGACCGAGCGGCCGGAAATGACGATGATCGGAATGGTCGGAGCCAGTACCCGGATGTGACGCATCGTCTCAAGCCCGTCCATGCCGGGCATGAAGATATCGAGAAACAGGAGGTCGAACCGGCTGGCCTCGAACAGCGCAAGTCCCCTGTGGCCATCCCCGGCGACGGTGACGTGATGTCCGGCTCTCTCCAGGAGCAGCCGGATCGTGATTTGAACGGCCGGGTCGTCATCCACGATCAGGATGTTGGCCACGTCTAAATTCCTCCGGGCCGGATGGGGCCTCCCCGCCGGCTGCAAATCAAACCATCAAAAATGAAATTGTTGCGCGGATTTCGCCCGGCCTGCAAGCACTTCGCGAGTGGCGCGCTGTCACTTTGCATGGTTCCATGCATATTCCGGCCGGTCGTGCCGCATCCCCTCCGTACCCTCCCACAGTGTGGGGGACGGGAACGGACCTTTGCCGTAGCGCTAGCCGAGCCTCATCTCATCGCGTTCTAATAGGTCAAATATTCCGGGTAATGGCTTCGGATCTTGTCGAGCTCGCTGAGCGTGCCTGACAAGTGCTTGCGCAGATGCTGCTGCGCGGCGTCGGGATCGCCGGCCTCGATCGCGCGCGTGATCAGCCGGTGGTGACGGACGATATTCTGGGCCTTGCCGGGCGAGGGCAAATGCAGCCGTCGCAGCCGGTCGATATGTCCGCTGCGGCTGCGCACTAGCGTCCATAACTCCTGCTTGCCGGCCGCGGCATAGAGCTGCGCGTGAAAATCATTGTCGGCGGCAATGAAGCTCTCGAAGTCGCCGGCCTTGGCGAACTGCTGCTGAAGCGCGATCGCATGGTCGAGGCGGAGGACCAGGGCCTGGTCGTGCTGCTCCGCAAGCAGCCGGACGATTTCGAGTTCGAGCGCCTGGCGCAGGAAATGCGCCTGCTCGGCGCGGCCGACATCGACCCTGCTGACCACGGTCGCGTGTTGCGGAAACACGTCCACGAGGCCTTCTTCCTCGAGCCGCATCAGGGCGTCGCGGATCGGCGTCGAACTGACGCCGAATTGCGCGGCGAGAGCCGTCCTCGACAGCGGCGAGCCCGGGGGCAATTCGAGCGCGAGAATGGCGTTGCGCAGCCGCTCGAACACCTGCGGCGCGGCCTGCCGGGCCCGGTCGAGCCGCGCGCCGGGACGGGCCACGCGGGCCGCGGGATGGGTAGTCTCCATGGCGAAGGCTCCGGCAGACTTGCCTTTGATGCACTAATACATTAGTGCATCACCAGGATCGCTCGTCAATGGCGGCCGGAGGAAACGAACAACTATGATCAATCAATTTCAGCGTGGCGTTGCCGCCATCGCCCTGATCGCCGCAACAATGCTGTCGGTTTCGCCGGCGTGTGCACAGCAGAAGTCCGAGATCTCGCTGTCGCGCCAGCCCGGCATTTTCTACATGCCGAGCCACATCATGGAGAAGCAGAAGCTGATCGAGAAGCATGCGGCTGCTCTCGGCGTTCCCGGCGTCATTACCAAATGGGTGACCTTCTCCGGCGGCGGCGCGCAGACCGATGCGCTGCTCGCGGGCGGCGTCGACATTCTCAATACCGGCACCGGCAACCTCCTGCTGTTGTGGGATCGCACCCGCGGCGGCGTGAAGGGCATCGTCGCCACGTCAGCCCAGCCGATGACGCTGATCAGCCGTGACGCCAACATCAAGTCGATCAGGGATTTCGGCCCCTCGGACAAGATCGCGGTACCGACGGTGAAGGTCTCGACCCAGGCGATTGTGCTCCAAATCGCGGCTGCCGAGGCTTTTGGCGCCGACCAATGGTCGAAGCTCGATTCCAACACCGTGCAGCTTGGTCACCCCGACGCCTACGCGGCGCTGTCCAACCCCAAGCACGAGGTCCACACGCACTTCTCGATTCCGCCCTTCACCTTCCTGGAACTGAAGAACGTGCCGGGCGCGCATGTCGTGCTGTCGTCGCCGGACGTGATGGGCGGGCCGCTCAGCCAGGCGCAATTCTTCACGACCACCAAATTCGCCGACGCAAACCCAAAGATCATCCAGGCGGTCCGCGACGCGACCAAGGAAGCGCAGGACCTGATCCGCAGCGATACCAGGCAGGCGGTCGAGATCTACAAGGAGATCACCGGCGACAAGACCTCGGTCGAGGAACTGCTCGATCTGCTGAAGGAGCCGGGCATGATGGAATGGAATCTCGAGCCGCAGGGCACGATGAAATTCGCCGCGCATCTGTTCAAGACTGGCACGCTGAAAAGCCAGCCGAAGGCCTGGACGGATTACTACCTGCCCGTCGCACACGACCTGAAGGGCAACTGATGGCGCTGCTCGACGTCAGCTCCGTGACGCTGCGCTACAAGACCTCCAGCGCCGTCGTCACCGCCACGGAGAGGGTGAGCTTCACGGTTGACAAATCCGACCGCTTCGTGCTGCTCGGTCCCTCCGGCTGCGGCAAGTCGACCCTGCTCAAGGCCGTCGGCGGCTACATGAGCCCGAGCGAGGGTCGCATGACCATCAGTGGCCGCGAAATCCACGGCCCCGGCGCCGACCGCATGATGATCTTCCAGGAGTTCGACCAGCTGCTGCCCTGGAAGAGCGTGCTCGCCAACGTGATGTTTCCGCTGCTGACCGCGCGAAAGCTCTCGCGCAAGGACGCCGAGGCGAAGGCGCGGTCCTACATCGAGAAGGTCGGCCTCACGCGCGTGGTCGACGCCTATCCGCACACGCTGTCCGGCGGCATGAAGCAGCGCGTCGCGATCGCACGCGGCATGGCGATGGAGCCGGACATCCTTTTGATGGATGAGCCGTTCGCCGCGCTCGACGCGCTGACACGCCGGACCTGCCAGGACGAGCTGCTTCAGCTCTGGAGCGAGACCAAATTCACTGTGCTGTTCGTGACGCATTCGATCGCGGAAGCGATCCGCATCGGCAACCGCATTCTGCTGCTGTCGCCGCATCCCGGCCGCGTCAAGGCCGAGGTGATCGACGTCGACAAGGTCGGCAACGAGGACGGCAGCGCCGGCCGGCTGGAGAAGGAGATCCACGATCTCCTGTTCGCCGGCGAAGCCACCGCGCATTGAAGGAGCCGCCATGGGCGAGGCAAGGATTTTGTTGCGTGACGCGCCCGCCGCCGCCACGGGGGCGGCCGAGGTCGAGCGCAGGCTGAGCGTTCCTGAAATGCTGTGGAACGACGGCTTCGTTCGCAAGTCGGTCATCATCCTGTTCCTGGCGGCGGTCTGGGAGGCCTACGGCGTCGCTCTCGACAACCCGTTGTTGTTCCCCACGCTGCACGATACGGCGATCACGCTGTTCGACCGCGTCAAGGACGGCACCATCCCGATGCGGGCCTGGGCTTCGCTGAAAGTGCTGTTCATGGGCTATTCCGCCGGCATCGTGCTCGCCGCGATCTTCACGGTGCTCGCGATTTCCACCCGTATCGGCACCGATTTCCTCGAGACCGTGACGGCGATGTTCAATCCGCTGCCGGCGATCGCGCTGCTGCCGCTGGCCTTGATCTGGTTCGGGCTCGGCAATGGCAGTCTCGTCTTCGTGTTGATCCATTCGGTGCTGTGGCCGGTCGCGCTCAACACGCATTCCGGCTTCAAGAGCGTTTCCAACACGCTGCGCATGGTCGGACGCAATTACGGCCTGCGCGGACTGCCTTACGTGGCAAAGATCCTCATCCCTGCGGCCTTCGGCTCGATCCTCACCGGGCTCAAGATCGGCTGGGCGTTTGCGTGGCGCACGCTGATCGCGGCCGAACTGGTGTTCGGCGTGTCCTCGGGGCAGGGCGGGCTCGGCTGGTTCATCTTCGAGAACCGCAACCTGCTCGACATACCCGCCGTGTTCGCGGGCCTCTTGACGGTGATTATCATCGGGCTTTTTGTCGAGAACCTGATCTTCCGCGCCATCGAGCGGCATACCGTGCAGAAATGGGGCACCCAATCATGACCAAGAAGAAAATCACGCCGGACCAGCTGCGCAGCGCGCGCTGGTTCGCGCCCGACGATCTGCGCTCCTTCGGCCATCGCTCCCGCACCATGCAGATGGGCTACGCGCCGGAGGAGTGGAAGGACCGCCCGATCATCGCGATTCTCAACACCTGGTCGGATGCGCAGCCCTGCCACATGCACTTCAAGTCGCGCGTCGACGACGTCAAGCGCGGTATCCTGATGGCCGGCGGCCTGCCGATCGAGCTGCCGGCGCTGTCGCTGTCGGAATCGCTGCTCAAGCCGACCACCATGCTTTATCGCAACCTGCTCGCGATGGACGCGGAAGAATTGCTGCGCAGCCATCCCGTCGACGGCGTGGTGCTGATGGGCGGCTGCGACAAGACGACGCCGGCGCTGCTGCTGGGCGCGACCTCGATGAACATTCCGGCGATCTATCTGCCGGCGGGTCCGATGCTGCGCGGCAACTGGAAGGGCAAGACGCTCGGCTCCGGCTCCGACGGCTGGAAATACTGGGACGAGCGCCGCGCCGGGAAAATCTCCGACAAGGACTGGCTCGACATCGAAGCCGGCATCGCCCGCAGCTACGGCACCTGCATGACCATGGGTACGGCCTCGACCATGACCGCGATCGCCGAGGCGATCGGCATGACGCTGCCGGGCGCCTCCTCGATCCCGGCGGCGGATGCCAACCACATCCGCATGGCCTCCGAATGCGGCCGCCGCATCGTCGAGATGGTGTGGGAAGATTTGACGCCGAAGGTGATCCAGACCCGGAAGGCCTTCGAGAACGCAATCGCGGTCGCGATGGCGATGGGATGCTCGACCAACGCCATCATCCATCTGATCGCGCAGGCGCGCCGCGCCGGCCAGGACATCGGCCTCGACGATTTCGAGATCGCGAGCCGCAAGGTGCCCGTGATCGCCAATGTGCGGCCCAGCGGCGATGCCTATCTGATGGAGGACTTCTTCTACGCCGGCGGCCTGCCGGCGCTGATGGGCCAGATCAAGCCGCATCTGCATCTCGACTGCATCACGGTCACCGGAAAGACCATCGGCGAGAATATCGAGGGGGCCGAAGTTCACAACGGCGACGTGATCCGCGGTATAGACAATCCGATCTACAAAGAAGGCGCGCTCGCCGTGCTCAAGGGCAACCTCGCGCCCGACGGCTGCGTCATCAAGCCGTCAGCCTGCGCGCCGCGCTTCCTCAAGCACACCGGACCTGCGCTGGTGTTCGACGACTATCCCTCGATGAAGAAGGCGGTCGAGGATCCCAACCTCGATGTCACCGAGGACCACATTCTCATCCTGCGCAATGCGGGGCCGCAAGGTGGCCCGGGCATGCCGGAATGGGGCATGCTCCCGATTCCGACCAAGCTCGTGAAGCAGGGCGTGCGCGACATGGTGCGGATCTCGGACGCACGCATGAGCGGCACCAGCTACGGCGCCTGCATCCTGCACGTCTCGCCGGAATCCTATATCGGCGGCCCGCTGGCGCTGGTGCAGAACGGCGACCGCATCTCGCTCGACGTCGCCGCGCGCACCATCAATCTCGACGTCGGCGAAGCCGAACTGGAAAAACGTCGCGCCGCCTGGAAGCAGCCGGAAGTTCGTTTCGAGCGCGGCTATGGCTGGATGTTCACCAAGCACATTAAGCAGGCCAATGAGGGCTGCGACTTCGACTTCCTCGAGACCGATTTCGGCGCGCCGATCGGCGAGCCGTCCATCTATTAGCAACCTGTCGTTCCGGGGCGCCGCGTAGCGGCGAGCCCGGAATCCATAACCACGATCGTGAGTATGGATTCCGGGCCTGCGCCGTCCCAGCGCATCCCGGAATGACGACGAGAGAGTGTCCCATGACCAAACTCAGCGAAGCCACCCGCACCAGGCTCAAATCCGTCTCCACCGCGACCGTCGCCACCGCATTGTTCAAGCGCGGCCTGCGCATCCAGATGATCCAGGACGTGCATCCGCTCGGCGCCGACCAGCCGACCATGGTGGGCGAAGCCTTCACGTTGCGCTACATGCCGGCGCGTGAGGATCTCAACACCATCGACGTTTTCAAGGACCGTTCCCACCCGCAGCGCAAGGCGATCGAGGACTGCCCGCCGGGCGCGGTGCTGGTGATGGACAGCCGGAAGGATGCCCGCGCGGCGTCGGCCGGCGCGATCCTGGTGACGCGGCTGATGAAGCGCGGCGTTGCCGGCGTCGTCACCGACGGCGGCTTTCGCGATTCCGCCGAGATCGCAAAACTCGGCATTCCCGCCTACCATCATCGCCCGTCGGCGCCCACCAATCTGACGCTGCACCAGGCGATCGAGATCAACGTTCCGATCGGATGCGGCGATGCTCCGGTGTTTCCCGGCGATATCATCCTCGGCGATGCCGACGGCGTCATCGTGATCCCCGCGCATCTCGCCGACGAGATCGCCAACGAGACCTTCGAGATGACCGCGTTTGAGGATTTCGTCACCGAGGAAGTAGGCCGAGGCCGCGGTATTTTCGGTCTCTACCCCGCGACTGATCCGCAAACGCTGACCGATTTCGCCGAATGGCGGAAGAAGAACGGGCGCTGATTGATCACAGGATCTTAGCCAAACTCTGTCCTGTCGTCCCGGACAAGCGAAGCGCAGATCCGGGCCCCATAACCACAGGGAGTAGTTTGGCGACGATTTGCAGTTGGGAAACTGACGTTGGTACTGCTGCCTGCGTTTCTTCGATAGATCACGCGGTATGGGTCCCCGCCTTCGCGGGGACGACGAGCCGAGTGTTTGGCTGCGCGGGAGCCTTAAACCCCGGCCTCCACCATCCCCGCAGCCCACAGCGCGAACGCATACACGATCGCGACTTCATCCAGCCGGTCGAACCGCCCCGACGCGCCGCCGTGGCCGGCGCCCATGTTGGTACGCAGGAGAACCGGACCGCCGCCCGTCATGGTGGCGCGCAGGCGCGCGATCCATTTGGCCGGCTCCCAATAGGTGACGCGCGGATCGGTCAGGCCGCCCATCGCCAGGATCGCCGGATACTCCTTCGCGGTGACATTGTCGTAGGGCGAGTACGACAGAATGGTGCGAAAATCCTTCTCGCTCTCGATCGGGTTGCCCCATTCCGGCCATTCCGGCGGCGTCAGCGGCAGCGTGTCGTCGAGCATGGTGTTGAGCACGTCGACGAACGGCACCTCGGCAACGATGCCCGCGAACAAGTCGCCGGCACGGTTGGCCACCGCGCCCATCAGCATGCCGCCGGCCGAGCCGCCATGGCCGACGATGCGCCTGGCGCTGGTGTAGTTCGCATCGATCAGCGCGCGTGCGCTGGCGGCGAAATCATCGAACGAGTTCGTCTTCTTCTCGCGCTTGCCGTCGAGATACCAGCCCCAGCCCTTGTCGGCGCCGCCGCGGATATGGGCGATGGCGTAGACGAAGCCGCGGTCGACCAGCGACAGGCGGTTGGCGTTGAACGAGGCCGGCATCGCCATGCCGTAGGAGCCGTAGCCGTAGAGCAGCAGCGGCGCCGAGCCGTCGAGCTCGAGCCCGCGGCGATGCAGGATCGACACCGGCACCTCGGCGCCATCCTGCGCCTTCGCCATGATGCGCGTGGTGACGTAATCGGCCGCGTCATGGCCGCACGGAATCTCCTGGCGCTTGCGCAAGGTGCGAGTGCGCTTGACCATGTCGTAATCGTAGACTTCCGACGGCGTCGTCATCGACGAATAGGCAAAGCGCAAGTTCGTCGTTTCGAATTCGTAGGAGCCCATCGCGTCCAGCGAATAGGCGGCCTCGTCGAAGGCGATGGCGTGCTCCTCGTTCGAGGTCAGATCGCGGATCACGATCGACGGCAGCGCATTGGCGCGCTCCAGCCGGACCAGATGACCGGCGTAGAGATCGAGGTCGATGATGTAGATGCCGGGACGATACGGAATCAGATCGCGCCAGTTCGCGCGCTCGGGCGAAGAGAGCGGTGCGGTGACGATCTTGAAGTCGATGGCATCATCCGCATTGGTGAGGATGAACAGCTGGTCGCCGCGGTCGGCGATCGAATATTGCACGCCTTCCTCGCGGGCCGCGACCAGGCGCGGCGGCGCCTCGGGATTGGCGAGGTCGATCAGCCGCTGCTCCGAGGTCTCGTGGTCGCCGCCAGCGATCACGCAGAATCGGCCGCTGGTGCTCTCATGCAGATGGGTGAACCAGCCGGCATCCTGCTCTTCAAACACAAGCGAGTCATCCGCCTGCTTGGTGCCGAGCCTGTGGCGCCAGACCTGCATCGGCCGATGGTTGTCGTCGAGCCGGACATAGAAGAAGCTCTTGCAATCCGCGGCCCAGACCACGCCGCCGTCGGTCTCCTCGACGAGGTCATCGAAATCCTGACCGCTCGCCCAGTCGCGCACGCGGATCGAGAAATATTCGGAGCCCTTGGTGTCCGCGCTCCAGGCCTGCATCTTGTGATCGTGCGAATGGCGGCTGCCGCCGAACTTGAAATATTTGTGGTCCTTGGCGAGCGCGTCACCGTCGAGGACGACCTCACCGTCGCCGCCGTCGCGTGGCATGCGGCCGAACAGCTCGTGCTGTCCGCCCTCGCGGAACCTGCGGAAATAGGCATACGGCCCGTCCGGCGACGGCACGCTGGAATCGTCCTCCTTGATCCGCCCGCGCATCTCGCGCACCAGTGTCTTCTGCAGGCCCGCGGTATGGCCAAGCAGGCTCTCGGTGTAGACGTTCTCCTCGTCGAGATATTTGCGGATGTCGGGATCCAGCACCTTGGGATCGCGCAGCACCTCCTGCCAGTTCGCGTCCTTCAACCAGGCGTAGTCGTCGGTCACGGTGATCCCATGCCGCGTGAAGGAATGCGGCCGGCGCGGGGCGATTGGGGGCTGGGACGGGGTCTTGGCTTCGGTCACTCGATCCTCGTTCGTCTTACGGAAACTCACCTCGTTATGCGCGGGCTTGACCCGCGCATCCATCAAGGACGAGACCTTTAGCGATGGATTGCCGGGTCGAGCCCGGCAATGACGGCCGCAGAAGGCGGCTGGTCGCCCATAATATGGCGACAGGCACGCGAATTGCCAGCGCGGCTGTGCCAGGGACGGTGGCAAGACGGTGTCGAGGCACCGGGTTGTTGATCGGCGCATGGTGTGCTTTGAGGGACAATATTTCCACGCGGTCCAGCCTGATGCTGTTCAATTCCTACCCGTTCATCCTGCTGTTCCTTCCGGTCGTGCTGGCCGGCTATTTCTGGCTTGGACAGCGCAGCAATCTCGCCCCTGTGATCTGGCTGGCGCTGGCCTCGATCGCCTTCTACGCGATCGGCAGCTGGCAGTTCGTGGCGCTGTTGCTGCTGTCGATTGCATTCAACTATGGCGTCGGCCATCTCCTGATCGTGGCGAAGCTTCGCCCGTCACAACGCAAGGCCGCACTCGCCGCTGGCGTGGTTGGCGATCTGCTCGTGCTCGGCATCTTCAAATATGCCGGCTTTGCCACCGAGAACGTCAACGCGCTGCTCGGCACGCATTTTGCGGTCCACATCCTGCTGCCGGTCGGCATCTCCTTCTACACGTTCACGCAGATCGCGTTCCTGGTGGACGCCTATCGGGGCCAGGTCGCAGCCTATGCGCTGCCGCATTACGCGCTGTTCGTGACGTATTTTCCGCATCTGATCGCCGGGCCGATCCTCCACCACAAGGACATGATCCCGCAATTCGAGCGGGAGGAGACCAAGCGTCCGGACGGACATCTCATTTTGTGCGGCGTCATCATCTTCGCCATCGGCCTGTTCAAGAAGACCTGCCTTGCCGACGGCATCCAACCGCTGGTCGCGCTCGCCTTCGAGGCGCGCTCGCCGAGCTTCGACCAGGCCTGGTGCGGCGCGCTCGCCTACACCTTTCAGCTCTATTTCGACTTCTCCGGCTATTCCGACATGGCGATCGGGATCTCGCTGATGTTCGGCATCTTCCTGCCGGTGAATTTCAACTCGCCCTACAAGGCCACCAGCATCGTCGAGTTCTGGCGCCGCTGGCACATGACGCTGTCGCAATTCCTGCGCGACTATCTCTACATTCCGCTCGGCGGCAACCGCCACGGCCGCGTGCTGCGCTACGTCAACCTGCTGGTCACGATGCTGCTCGGCGGGCTCTGGCACGGCGCGGCCTGGACTTTTGTGATTTGGGGCGCGTTGCACGGGGCCTATCTCTGCGTCAATCACGCCTTCAATGCGGTGGTGCCGACCATCCCGTCGGCTCTCGCACGCCCGGTTCGCATCGCCGGGGCCGTGCTGACGTTCCTCGCCGTCGTCGTCGGCTGGGTGTTTTTCCGCGCCGAGAGCGTTGCGTGGGCGCTGCGGGTTCTCCACGCCATGGCGGATCCCTCGAACATCGTGTTCGGCCGCGAGGAGATCGCGGCGCTGGTGATGATCGCCGTCTACGCCGCATTGGTCTGGCTGGCGCCGAACACGCAAACGCTTCTGGGATACGATCACGCCAACCGCAGGGTCGGCGAGAACTTGCGGGCAGGGCGCATGCGGCCGCTGTTTCTCTATGGCGCATCGCTGGTGCTTGCGTTCGGAATCCTGGGCATCCAGAGCCACAGCGAATTCATCTATTTCCGGTTCTGATGCGCGCGAACTTGACCAGTCTCAAGCGTCTCCTGCTCGCGAGCATCGCGTTCGTGCTCGGTGCGGCCGGGCTCACCTATGTCGTCGATCCCCTGCAGCTGTTCCGCCCCTCGCGCTCCGCGTTCTATTCCGACGACACGCGCGTGCAGAATGCCGGGCTGATCCGCAGCCAGTCGTTCGACACCGCCTTCATGGGCACCTCGCTCGCGATCCACTTCCGCCAGAGCGACATCGACCGTGCGCTCGGGGTTCGCTCGCTCAAGCTGGCGATGACCGGATCCAACTCGCGCCAGCAGGCCTTCGTGCTGGAGCAGGCGATCGCGCGGGGCGCAAGACGTGTGATCTGGGAGATGGACGATTTCATCTTCGTCGATGCCGCCGACATCGAGGCCGATCCTTATCTCTCGGTCGATCTCTACCGCGGAACGGCGAAGGGCATCGCGTCCTATCTGTTCAGCGCCGCGATGGCGAAGGAGTCCCTGTTCGCACTGATGCGCTCGGTCCCGCCGCTCCAGGGGCCGCTGACCCGCGCGGCACCGTATCTCCCTGTCAAGTTCGCGCTGGCCGATGTCGACGACATCTACGCGCTGCCGCGGCATTTCGACGTTGCGCGCGAGTACAATGCAAAGAAGACGCTCGCCGCCTTCGCCTACATCACCAGCCCCGTGCGCAGCCGCTTCCTCGGCGAGGGCTACGGCTATCAGGCGATGGTGCGGCATTTCGAACAGGATGCCGTCGGCCTGGTCACGCGCCATTCCGACGTGACCTTCGACATCTACTTCCCGCCCTATTCGATTCTGCAGTTCGTCGCCATGCGCGATGCCTCGCCCGAGACGCTCAAGATCGTCACCGATCTCACGGCCGTGATTGCGCAGCGCCTGACGCAGCTTCCGAACGTCCGCCTGCACGATTTCCGCGCGATCAAGGCGGTGACGCACGATCTCGGCAATTACGGCGACGTCATTCACCATTCGCCGGCGGTGGACGCGATGGTTCTGCAATGGCTGGCGAGCGGGAAGTATCGCGTCGATCCGAAGCAGCCGACGGCCTCGCTGGAGGAGCTGAAGGCGCAGGTCGAGGCGTATCGCGTGCCGAATTGATGGCCGGATTACGCGTTCGACCGCTCGCGGATTGCGGAGCGCATGTCCCGGACGCGGTGCGGCGCGAAGTGCCGCTCCGCTGAGGCGGGACGGATTGCAGCCAGGGGGGCCCGGCTCTGCAGCGCATCACTTCGTGCTGCGCCGCGTCCGGGGTACGAGAATTAACCTAAGCCGCTACCTCGTCACCGAGATACGCCACCGCCGCCTCCAGGCCGCCCTTGCCATGCGGGATCTTCAGCGCGTTGAGGCCGATCTCGATCACCCCGAGCGTACCCAGCAGCATCGGTGCGTTGATATGGCCCATATGGGCGATGCGGAAGGCCTGGCCCGAGAGGTCGCCGATGCCGGTGCCGAGCACGACGCCGCACTTCTCCTTGCAATAGCGCTGCAGGATTGCCGGATCGTGGCCGTTGCTCATCGTCACCGTGGTCACGGTGTTGGAGCGTTCGCTGGCCTCCGCCACGTTGAAGCCGAGTACCTGGCCTTCCGACCACGCGCCGACCGCGCGGCGCGTGGCTTCGCCAAGCAGGCTGTGGCGGCGGAAGGCGTTCTCCAGCCCTTCCTCGTGCAGCAGGTCGATCGCCTGGCGCAAAGCGAACAACAGATGCACCGGAGCGGTGCCGGCATATTTGCGATAATGCTCGGTGCCCTCGCGCTCGCTCCAGCTCCAATAGGGCGTCGACATGTTCGCCTTCTTGTGCACCTCGAGCGCACGCGCATTGGCGGCGACGAAGCCGAGGCCGGGCGGGGTCATCAGGCCCTTCTGCGAGCCGGACATCGCGACATCGATGCCCCATTTGTCCATTTCGAACGGCATGCAGCCGAGCGACGCGACGGTGTCGACCATGTACAGCGCCGGATGGCCGGCCGCCTTGATCGCCTTGCCGATCGCCTCGATGTCGTTCTGCACGCCGCTAGCCGTGTCGACCTGGACCACCACGACGGCCTTGATGGTGTGTTCCTTGTCGCGGCGCAGGCGCTCCTCGACCTCGCTCGGCCGGACCGCGCGGCGCCAGTCGCCCTTGAGCACCTCGACCTCGGCGCCCATCAGCGCTGCCGCATTGCCCCAGCCGATCGCAAAACGCCCGCTTTCCAGCACGAGCACCTTGTCGCCGCGCGACAGCACGTTGCTGAGCGCGGCTTCCCAGGCGCCGTGACCGTTGGCGATGTAGATGTAGGACTTGCCCTTGGTCGCAAACAGCTTCGAGATGTCGCTGAGCAGGCTCTCGGTCAGATCGGTCATCTGCTTGGAATAGATGTCGATCGCCGGACGGTGCATGGCCCGCAGCACTTCGTCGGGCATCGTGGTGGGCCCGGGGATGGCCAGAAATTCCCGGCCCGCGCGAACGGTCATTGCTGTTGGTCCTTATTGCTCGAGAGCGGCTTGGTGGGTCGTTGATTCACTTTTACGCGGGGCGAGGGCCTTGGAAAAGCGTCCAAAATGCAGGTCTGGTTATCGCTTGGTCTCGCGGCAGCCGGCGGCTTCCGCCTCCTCGACCGAGCAGAACCAGCGTGTGCCCTTGCTGATCTTCATCTTGATCTGGGTGTACCAGCGGCTGGTCGGCTGGTGGAAGATGCACTCTCCGGCGCTGTTGACGTTGCCCTTGATGGTGCAGTCCGGGGAGGGCGCCACCGGTCCCGAGGCCGAGGCGAGCAGAACCGCATGCGCCCCGTCGGGCGGCTTGATGGCGCCCAGGATGACGGTCTTCTTGTTGCGCTCACGCCAGTCCCAGGGCGCGATGAAAGCGCCCTGCCACATTCCGGCTTTTGCCTCGCGCGCAGCAGCTTCGTCGGGCTCGTAGTCCTTGGAGATGCGGGTGTAGGCCAGCGCCCAGCCGCTGCGCACCAGCCATTTCTGGATGTCCTCGCCGCCGACCTCGCAGCGCGCCACGGTGCGGCCGCGCCGGTCGATCGAGCGGGTATGGCAGACCCAGCTCTTGCCCTCGGCGTATTTGGCGAGTTCGTCGCGCGCCGCGATACCGCAGGTCCAGCGCTCGGTCTTGGTGTTGAGGCAGAGCTGGTCGACCGCGGGCGCGTCGATGCCGCCGAGCCGGATCCGCGTGTTGCCGATCACGACGGAATCGCCGGAGCGAACTTTTGCCGTGCCGGTGATGTCGGCGGCCTCGGCCAGCGAGGGGAGAGCGAGGAGAGACAGCGCAATCAGGACTTTTCGCAACATGCCGGCCCACGTGTGGTGAAATGTCGATAGAGCGCGCGATTGTGGTCGGCTTTTGGCCTGTCGGCCAGCTTATGCTCAACAGATAGGCTTTCAACTTCCCGTCATTGCGAGAGGTTTCGCGTCTCGTGTCCCGGACGCGGTGCGGCGTGCAACGCCGCTCCGCAGAGCCGGGACCTGGAAATTCGCAGAAACATCTTGCGGAGCATGGGCCCCGGCTCTGCAGCGTACCGCCGGAGAAGGGCTGCGCTGCGTCCGGGGCACGAGAGTGTGTCTATCCTCGCGCCATCGCCCGCTTCGCCAATGCCAGCCCCATCAGCACGAACGCCGACGTCACCTCGGGACCACCCACCAGAATCCGCGTCGGAGTCTTCATTTTGTTCCACTCATAGGCGCGGAACGGGCCGCGGCGGCCGCCCTCGCCGATGGCGCCGACGATCACGTTCAGCGCCGGTGCGAAGGCGCGCGGGTCTGCGCCGAGATGGCCGAGCGCGATCAGCGCCAGCGCCGCGTCGAACACGTTCATTTCCGCCGCCATCAACTCGCCCTTGACGTAGGACAGCACGCGATGGCGGATAAAGTCGAAATCGCCGTTCGGATCGATCGCGGCCTGCGCCGCCAGCGGCAGCGCCAGGAAGGCCGCATAGCAGCGGCCGAAATAGGCACTGTAAAGCTCCGGCAGGTAATAGATGTGCGAGCGCGGGTTGGCGAAGGCGCCGCTCGCCGCCAACCGCTTCTGAAAGCCGATGATGCGTTGCACGGTGGCGAGCCGCGCCGGCGTCTCAAGGATTTTCCAGCGCGCCAAATTGCGGAAGCTCACCTCGAGAATGTCGAGATTGAGCGTCGGATCGAGGTCGTTGCCGTAGGGACGCTCGCCCCGGAGGTTGTCGATCCAGGTCGCGACGCCGCCCTCGTAGTCGATGTTGTCGTTGAGCGGCACGGTCACGCGCGGTTCGTTGACGCCGGCGTGCACCTGATAGCCTGCGTAGAAATCCAGCAGCGGCTGATCGATGATCGGATCGGTGCAGCCGGCCTGCGTCGCCGCCGAGATCGAGCACGCCGTGGTGTCGCAATCCGGCACATAGATGCCGAAGCCGAGGTCCTGCTTGATCTGCGCGAAATAGCGCGAGAAGCGCGGATGCGGCGGCGGCGCCAGTGCGGTGACGACGTTGAAGCGCGTGCCGTCGAGGCCCTCGACCTCCTCGCGGCTGATGTTGACGCAGAAATCCACCATGTCGGCGATCGCCTGCTCGGCCGCGATCTTGTCGGCCGGTGAGGCGAGCCCGGTCTCGCCATAGCTCAGCAGCGCCTCGATGAAGAACGCGTCGTAATAGGCCGAGCGGTGCCGGATCTGCACCGGCTCCCACATCGGCTCGGCGATCCCTCGCCAGGGCGGATTGACCACGGCACGCGCGGGCGAGCGCGCGATGAAGACACGGGCAAGGTTGAACAGCAGCGAGGAATTCTTGTAGCCGCGGGCGTTCAGCCCCGTGAGCGCCATGATCAGCTCGCGGCCGCGGAAATCCGGATCGCCGATCAGGTTGAAAGCGGCATAGGTCGGCAGGAAGCCGTTCTTGCGGTAGGAGCCGAGCAGATGCTGCGCGCAGTCGCGGATTACGCTGTCGATCTGCGCCGTGGGCGGCGCCG
This sequence comes from Bradyrhizobium sp. SZCCT0148, assembly GCF_018129985.1. GTDB lineage: Bacteria > Pseudomonadota > Alphaproteobacteria > Rhizobiales > Xanthobacteraceae > Bradyrhizobium > Bradyrhizobium japonicum_H. The sequence continues at coordinate 52,730 of NZ_JAFCKT010000019.1, read as the reverse complement.
AGCCCGTGAATATCGCCGGCGGCGGCTTGGGATGGTCGAGCGCGATGCTGTCGACGAGGTCGGCGACCGGCTGGCCGACCGCTGCCCAATCGGGCTCGGCCTCGTCGCGGGCGCGCGCCAGCGCCCGGCGCAGCGCCGTCAGCCTGGCCTCGTCGCGCAGCTCGGGCAATCCGGCCCGCCGCAGCAGCACCCGCAGCGCGGGATTGCCCAGCGCGGTCTTGTAGAATTTGGCCAGATGAGGATCGCCGCTGGCAGGGCCCGACAATACGGGATCGCAGACGTCGTAAAGCGAGGGGCCGTCCTTCCGCGCGGTCAGCGCTCGGCAGGCGGCGCCGGCAAAATAATGAAAGCTCATGAAATACCTGGTCGCGGGGCCTTGGTCGGGAGTTGGCCGGCACGCTCCCATCTGCGCGCCGTCCCCCGCAAGTCGTTGAAAAGGCTACCCGGATTCGCGGGAAATACAAATGTGACGGAGGTCATGGAAAAAGTCGGCATGAGGACTGCATGATGAGACCCCGGAAGGCAACGGGAAAGCCTCGAAACCGAGAAATTTGTCGGAGAAATTAACGAACATCATCAACAGCTTAGCTCAAATTTTGGGCAATCTATTGCCCCTCACCCTATATCCGGTTAAAGGTTTGTTTGGTGCGGCGCCGCAAATTGCGCGCAATTCGGGGGCACATCCCCGGCCAATCCCTCAAACCTAAAGACGCTATTGCGCTACTCAAACAGTGTGCGCGCGCTTGGCTGGTCTTTGGCAACAGGAAACGAACCGAGATGAATGTAAAGCAGCTCGACCTTTCCCGACGCACCATCGCGTTGGCTGCTGCCATGATCGGCACGGTCTCGCTGGTGATCGGCGCCCATGCTGCTCTCAACATGCGCGCGATCGATGCTGCCAAGGCCGTCTCCACCGACCAGATCACCGGCTCGATCGGCCAGACCTCGCGCCTCGCGCTGGTCATCGGCAATGGACATTACCCCGACGCCAGCGCGCCGCTGACGCAGTCGATCAACGACGCCCGCGCGCTGTCCTCGTCCCTGCGCAAGAACGGTTTTGACGTCGACATGGTGGAAGACGCGACCAAGGACGACATGGTCCGCGCCGTCAACCGTCTGAAGTCCCGGATCAAGCGCGACACCGTCGTCATGCTGTTCTTCGGCGGCTACGGCGTGCAGGCCGGACGCGAGAGCTACATGCTGCCGGTCGATGCCGTGATCTGGAAGGAAAGCGACGTCCGCCGCCAGGGCGTGTCGATCGAGGGTGTGCTCGACATGATGAAGGAGCAGGGCGCCAAGGCCAAGCTCGTCGTCGTCGATGCCTCCCGCCGCAACCCTTACGAACGCCGCTTCCGCTCCTACAGCCACGGCCTCGCGCCGATCACCGCCTCCGACAACGCGCTGATCCTGACCTCGGCCTCGCCCGGCAAGGTCGTCGACGACGGCAAGGGCGAGCACAGCGTGCTGGTCAGCGAGTTCCTGAACAACCTCAGTGCGAAGGGCAGCGCCGAGAGCGTCTTCAACAAGACCCGCGTCGCCATCTCCCGCGCCAGCGAAGGCGATCAGGTCCCGACGGTGTCCTCCTCGCTGCTCGAAGACGTCCATTTCGACGCAGCCGGCGGCTAGTTTTCATCGATTGACGATCTCTCGGGCCCCGGCCGCGGCGCATCATGCCATGATGCGACGCTGAGCCGGGGCCCGGTTCTTTTAATTGTCGATTTGTGACGAGATGAAGCCCGGCTCTGCGCAACAGCGTTACACGCTGCAGCGCGTCCGGGACACGAGGAAGGCTACTTCGCCGCTTCCGCGGCCATCACCGGGCGCACCGGATCGCCTTCGCGCAGCAGTGCACCGGCGCGGGCAACGACGACATCGCCGTCGTTGAGGCCGTCGCGGACCTCGATGTTGCCGCCCGACATCAATCCGACCTCGACACGCTTGGTCTCGACCCGGTTGCGGCGGATCACCTGCACCACGGTGCCAGCGGATGAATATTGCACGGCGGTCAGCGGCACCGCGACGTTGCAGCTCTGCCCGGTCTTGATCAGCGCACGCCCGCTCGCCTTCAGCAACAGCCGCTTCTGCGAGGAGATGCCGATATAGACCATGCCCTGCTGGATATTCGGCTCGACGGTCGGGCCGATGCGGCGCACCTTGCCATCGATGTCGCCGGCGCCCGCGATCCGCACGGTCGCCGGCTGATTGACCGCGAGCTTGCGCATGTCGCTGGTCGCCACCAGGCCGATGAGATCGTATTCGCTGCGCGCCACGATCGTGAACAGGGCCTCGCCCTTGGCGGAGGCGAAATTGCCGATCTGGGCGGTCGAAGTCGCGATCACGCCCGCCACCGGCGCGGTGACCTGCAGCGTGCCGCCCTCGGGAAGCGCCAGCCGCGCCAGCACCTGGCCGGCGGTGGTGGTGTCGCCGGCTTCCGCCAGCACCTCGGTAACCTTCAGGCCCGGACGTTCGGGCCGCACCGACGTCTCCTCCCGCGCGATGATCGTGCCGGTGGCCTCGACGATGTCGGAGAAGCAGGATTTTGCGACCTTCAGCACCGTGACCGCCGGCCCCTTGGGGGCGTCGTCTTCGGCTCCGGCCGGAGAGGGACCGAAGATGACCATACCGGCGATGGCGGCGGGACACAGGCTTCGAGCAACGGCGCGGGGCAAATGACGCATCGGAAATTCCACGGGGGCTATGCCTCCAATCGATAGCAGATGGCAGGGCTGCGGACTATGGCAGCGTTGCCCCAGAAAGGAAGGCCACACCCTTTCAGGACGTCGCAACAAGTCTTTGATTAGTCGCGCGATTGGAGAACAGGTTCGCCTTTCTCTCGCAGCGCGCCGCGGCCGGCTCACAGGCCATCTGGTCTATCTGCTGCACCACGTCGAGGACGTCACGGCGCAGGTGGCGGTGCGGCGGTAGAACACCCGTCAGCGGCCGCGATCACCCAGCAGCTTGCCGCTGGCCCGATCAATCAAATGCAGGCGCGTGCAGGCCGGACAGGACACCGACACATGCGTGCGGTCGCCCGGCTCTTCGCTGAGCCGATGCTGTACGTTCATGCCGGTTTGCGGGCACTTGAAGACGATCTGACGGTCCATGCCCGACATATGACGACAAGGCGCGCCATTCGAAATTACGGATGTTTACGTAGGTCGGCGGGGCGCCCGTCACGGCAGTTTCAGGAACTCCACCCAGTTCGGCTTCTTGCCGGTGGAGTAGGATTTCAGCCTGGCCAGCGCGCCGCTGCCCTGGTCGATCGCGTAGACCGTCATGCTGTCGGAGAGCTCGCCGACCGCGGCGAGGTAGCGCCCCGAGGGGTCGATCTGGAAGCCGCGCGGCTGCTTCTCGGTCGGCACGCTGCCGATCGTGGTCAGCTTGCCGCTTGATCCGTCGACCTTGTAGGCGGTCAGCGTGTTGGTGGTGCGCTCGGAGGCGTAGAGGAAGCGGCCGTCCGGGGTGATGTGGATGTCGGCGGCCCAGGCTTTACCGGCAAAGCCCTCCGGCAGCGCGGTCGTGCGCTGGATCTCGTCCCAGGCGCCGCTCTTGGCTTCATAGCTGAATGCAGCGACGTCGCCGTTCAGCTCGTGGATGAGATAAACGAACTTGGCATTGGGGTGGAAGACGAAGTGCCGCGGCCCGGATTTCTCCGGCACCTTGTGGGCCGGCGGATCGTTTGGTGTCAGCGTGCCGGCTGCGGCATCGAACGCAAAGGCCAGCATCTGGTCCGAGCCGAGGTTGGTCGCGAACGCGAAGCGGTTGTCGGGCGACGGCAGGAAGGCGTGGGCGTTCAGCCCGGTCGGGATCACCTGCTTCGGCTCGCCGGCGACGCCATTGGCGGCAAGCGGATTCAGCGCAACCTTGTTGCCGCCATAGGAGGCGCTGAACAGGAATTTTCCGCTGCGGTCGACGGCGATGTTCGCCATGCTGTCGGCGAGCGGTCCATTGCCGATGTGACTGAGCTGGCCCGTTTTGGGATCGATTGCAAAGCTCACCGCGAGGTAGGGCTGCGAGCGGACGCCGGCGATCAGCACACGGTGGTCCGGCGTGATCGAAAGCGGTGTCGAGGAGCCGGGCTTGTCGACGCCCTTGAAGGCGGCGGTCTGCACGGCAATCATCTCGCCGCTGTCTTCCATCTTGAACACGCTGATGTCGTTGCTGTCGGCGTTGCCGACATAGGCGAAGGTCTCGGCCATGCCGGCGTGGACTCCAGAAACGAGGGCGAGGAAGGTGAGGGTGGTGGCGATCACGGCGCGTGGCGCTTTAGGTGCGATGCGTCGTTGGGGCGGTCTCAACATGGGGCTCCTCCTCGCGGGCCGGGGCGCGGCCTCGTCATTTTGCCCAGGAGGATAGCGGGCGGCGCGCCGCCGCACCAAATTCCAATTGGGATCGATCGATGCCGAAATTGTATCGGTCGTAGCGGGTTGGCTACCGCACCGCGGCGAGGAAAGGACAGATGCATTGCGCCGCGCTGACGCGCGTCAGTCATCCCGCACTGCAAGGACGGGGATCTCATGAAATCCGTACACCCGGCGAAAACGGCCGATGCGCTTGCGAACCAATGTCGCGCCAGCGCATTGAACCGGCATGCCCCGTGAAAACGATCTTGAAGGTAAGCCCGACATGGGCGGCAAGCATGGCGGTCAAGCCGGCCAGCCCAAGTCGCCGTCCCGCCCGCGCGAAGGCGAGCGTGATGAGGACGTCGTGGCAAAGCGCCACACTGGCCAAACCGATCCCGCTCAGCCGTCGACCAAACCAAAATAGCGTCTTGCCGCGCGGTCGTGTCGCGCCTCGTGCCGGGAACGGCGGCGTTACCGTGTCGTTACCCGTCCCGCAGGCGTGGCAGATGGAAACGGAGGCTGGCTCGTGTTTTGGATTTATTGGGACACTGCCTGGTCGCTGATTATCAGCGGCATCATGTTCGCCACCATCGTCAGCCATCCCGATTCCGAATTCGTCGAAGTGCAGGCCGACAGGCGGTAGGTGTGACGTCGCGACCTCGCAGTGAGGTCTCGGCTTGCGTCATGCCGGCAGACGTTTAGCGTCTGCAACTGGCCCATCGCGTCAGCAGTCGGATCCAGCAGATTCAAGAATAGGGCAAGGCCGCGTGCCTGCAGAAAGCCCTGAAGTCCGGGTAGGTCGAACGCGGCGAGAATTCTTGCCGCGTTCGTCGTCGTCGAGACCAAGCGCTGGAATTACTGGGTCGGCGGCAGCACGGCCTGCGAGGTCTGCTGCGGCAGGTTGGTGTAAGTCGCGCTCTCCTTGGTGCAGATATCCCTGAACACCACGACGCCGGCCTGCGGGTATTCCTTCACGAGGCAATTGCAATTGTTGTTGACGACCGGAGCGGGGGCCGCCGCCAGGGCGGGCGCCGGCGTGCTTTCAACCACAGTCGCGGGACGCTGAACGATGATCCTTTCCTTCACCACCGGTGCGGTGGGGACATACACCGGCCGGTTGATGACAACCGGCACCGGCCTGACGACGACCTGGGGCGGCACATAGACCGGGGGCGGCGCGGGGCGGGGGTAGACGACGACCTGAGGCGGCATCGGCCGCGGACCGGGAACCACGATGACGGGACGCTGGCCGCCGTTCCCACCATATCCACCGAAGTGGGGACCAATTTGCGGGCGGTTCTGGGGTGTATTGCCATACTGTCCGTTCGGGCCCCAGCCGGCCTGCGCGGCGTTGCTCGTAACGCCTGCCGCAACGCTCATCAACACGATCGTCGCCGCCATCTTCGTGATCATCGCTGTCTTCGTCATGGTCCACCTGTTTGTTTGTTTTGTTTGCCGCAGATTGTTGCCGTGGGATGAGTGATAGCTGGGCCTGACGCGCCCTTCCGTGACGCTGCTCACACAGGCGGCGGCGACGTCCTTCGATGGAATGAGGACGGCACAACATCGCCATGGTGCACGCCTGCATCGCGCGTCACCTCCTGGAGGACTCAGGGAAGGCTTCCCGCGGCTCTCGTTCTTGAAATCGCGTCACGTCGCGCAAGCGCTGCGGCGAGCTGCCTGGCTACGGGGAGGTGCACGATGGCGATTGGCTGACCCGCCGCCGTTCGCTTGCGGAAAAACTGGGTCTGCTCCCGGACCGCAGGTGAAGCTGCCGCCGTCCGCTGACAGGTCCGTTAACGGGGGCTGAGCCGACCCGTCGTAGGTGCGGTGGGTCTTCACGTCGAGCGTCGCAAAAGGCTGGTTTCAGCCGGTTCTCGCTCCCAAGTCCTGCGCAAAACGAAGGAGGTAGCCGTCTGGATCCTGCACCAGGAATTGCCTGTTGCCGCGCTCCTCACCTGCGATCCGATACCCTGCGTCGTGACACTCTCGGAAGAGTGCCCATTCGTGCTGCTTCAGTGCAGCGAGGAGAGGCGCAACAGAGTCGACGAAGATCTGAAAATTGATGCCGCGCCCCAACGGTGGCTCGAGAGCCCCGGTTTCACAATTGCCATTTCTCTGGTTCAGCATGACCTGCGACCCCTGCAGCTCGATGTACATGAAGCGGTTCTCAGGCCTTTGATAGGCAATCCGGAAGCCGAGGATATCGCACCAGAAAGTTTTGCTGCGTTCCAGGTCAAACACGTCGAGCTCCGGTACAAGCCGAGCGAATCCGCCAGCAGGCAATCTATCCACCGTCGTTGCCATGGCTCGGCAGTCCTCCCGCTCTTCTCGCGAGGGGCTATCTAACACGGATTCTTCGCGACCGCTGACGGCTCGAAGCACACGAACGACTCGCCGGCGCTAGGCCGCCGCCTGCGCGGCCAGCAACAGCTTCAGCTTCGCCGCCGGCACGGCCGGGCTGAACAGCCAGCCCTGCATCTGGCTGCATCCAAGCTTGCGCAGCACCTCGCGCTGAGCTTCGGTCTCGACGCCTTCGGCGGTCGTCGCCATGTGGCGCGCGGCGGCCATGTGCACCACGGCCTGCACGATCGGGGAGGAATCCTCGGGCTCGCCGATGTCGCTGATGAAGCTGCGGTCGATCTTGATCTTGTCGAACGGAAAGCGGTGCAGATAGCTCAGAGACGAGTAGCCGGTGCCGAAATCGTCGAGCGCGATGCGCACGCCGAGCTCTCGCAATTGCTGCAGGATCGTCAGCGCCTCCTCGTCGTCGCGGATCAGCACGGTCTCGGTGATCTCGAGCTCGAGCCGTCCGGGCGCGAGTCCCGACTCCGCGAGCGCGGCGGCGACCTTGAGTGCGAGCGTCCGCGAGCGGAACTGCACCGGCGAGACGTTGACGGCGATGTGGATCTGGTCGGGCCAGGAAGCGGCTTCATGGCAGGCCTGCTTCAGCACCCATTCGCCGATCTCCGCGATCAGTCCGGTCTCTTCCGCCACCGGTATGAAGTCCGCTGGCGAGATCATGCCGCGCTCGGGATGGCGCCAGCGCAGCAGCGCCTCGCAGCCGGTCACGACGTTGGCCGCGAGATCGACCAGCGGCTGGTAGTGCACCTCGAACTCGCCGCGAGCCAGCGCCTGGCGCAGGTCGAGCTCGAGCTGGCGGCGCAGCCGCGCCTTGGCGTCGTATTCAGGCGTGAAGATGCGGTAGGTGCGACGTCCCTCCGACTTCGCCGCATACATCGCGAGATCGGCGCGCTTGAGCAGATCGTCGAGATTGTCGCCGTGATCGGGCGCGATCGCGATGCCGATGCTGGCATCCGTCGGGATGTCCTGGCCCTTGCAATCCACCGGCGCACGCAACGCCTTGAGGACATCTTCCGCCAGCGCCGACAGCTCGGCCGGATCGCATGTGGCGGCCTTGACGATGGCGAACTCGTCGCCGCCGAGCCGCGCGACGAGATCGTTGCCGCTGACGCAGGCGCGCAGGCGGTTCGCCACCTGGCGCAGCAGCTCGTCGCCGACCTCGTGTCCGAGCGAGTCGTTGACGCCCTTGAACTCGTCGACGTCGATATAGAGGATGGCGAACGGCTTGCCATGTTTGAGCTCGGCGACGCGCCGCTCCAGATGGCCGCGCAGCAGCACGCGGTTGGGCAGGTCGGTCAGCGCGTCGTAATGCGCCATATGCGCGATGCGCTCGTCGGCGCGGATGCGCGCGGTCACGTCGTCGTGGGTCGCAAGCCAGCCGCCGGCGGCGCCGGGCTGGTTCTTGATCTCGATCAGGCGGCCGTCCGCGGTCTCGACGATGGAGCACTGGGTGCGCCCGACATGGCTCAGAATGTCGTCGCAATAGGCCTCGACGTCGCCATGGAACGAGCCGGTGTCATGGCGGTGCCGGATCACGTCGCGGAAATGGGCGCCGGGTTTCACCACCGAGGGGGACAGGCCGTACATCTCGATATAGCGGCTGTTGCAGACGATCAGCTGTTCGTCCTGATCGAACATCAGCAGCCCTTGCGTCATCGTGTTCATCGCGGTGTCGAGCCGCTGCTTTTCCAGCGAGAGCCGGTGCGTCACCTGGCGGAAGATCAGGAACAGCGTCAGCACCAGCAGGCCGATCGAGAGCACGGCGACGGTGACGAAGAATTTCGTCTGCGTGTGCCACGTGGCGAGCGTCGCATCGAGCGACTTGGTCGCGACCACCACCAGCGGCTCGCCGGTCAACAGGCGCGAGGCGACGATGCGGTCCTTGCCGTCGATCGGGCTGGCGAGTTGCACGGAGACGAAGCTGCGGTCGAACACCGCCATCTGCTCCGGCGCGCCCTTGCGAAAGTTCTGCCCGATCATCGCATCGACGCGCGGGACGCGTGCGAGCAATTGGCCGTTCTGGTGGTGCATCGCGATCGAGGATTCCTCGCCCAGGCCGGCGGAGGTGAAGAAGGCTTCGAGCTGCTCGGGCGTGATCGCCCGCGAGACCAGCCCGAGGAATTCACCATGCGGGCCGGAGACACGCCGCGCGAACACGATCGCCGGTCCGTTGCCGAGCCGGCCGGGGACCACCTCCACCTCCTCCTGCGCGGTCGGATCGTTCCTGAGGCGGTCGAAATAGAGACGGTCCGCGACCGAGACGTCGGCGACCGGCCAGCGCCGCGACGAGTTGATGAGAATGCCCCTGGAATCGAACACGTTTGCGCCGGCGACGTCGGTCCAGCCGCTGGCTTTCGCGCGCAGTACCTCGTGCACGGCCAGCGTGCCCATCTCGCTGCGGAAGACATCTGCGGATTCGATGCCGCGGCTTTCGAGCTCGGCGATGATGCTCTTCTGCAGCACCGCGAAATCCTCGAACTCGCGGTCGAAATGCCGGGCCAGCAGGCGCACGGAGTTTTCGAGGCTGTCGCGGCCGCTCTCGATCGCGTTCTGCCGGAAGCGGTCGACGGTCAGCGCGGTGCCGATGGCCATTGCGACCATCAGTACGAAGCCGCCGGCGATCAGCCATGTCAGTGGCGATCCCCGCCAGCGACGGAGCAACGCGCGCATGCGCGCGGTCCACCGGATCGATGTACCCATGCAGCCCTCCCGTGGGATGAAAGGTGCAGCAAAACCGACAAGACCCCGTTACCATCGAAGGTTAGGGAACCATGAATCGGTGTTGAATCAGTGGGTTGGTTCCAGCGCGCAGTTTCGCGGGCACACGTGAGCCTCTGCAGCGACATGGCCGGCTTCGTCCCGGCCATTCCCATCCTGCATCGCGAGACTACGGATGCGCGGACAAGCCCGGGACATAACGATCGCAGCGCTGTTTTCAGCGCTTGATCTCCCAGTTCAGCGCTTCCGCGTTGCTCTTGGCAAACATCTTGGGGACGTCGAACTGGCCGGTCTTGAGGTCATAGCGGCATCTCCAATCGGCCAGCCCCTTCACGGCGACGTTCTTCGGATGCTTGTCCATTTCGCCCGACAGCGAGATCAGCAGATAGCGGTTGTCGGGCCAGTCGACGCCGAGCCAGCGATAGCCGGTTTCGGTGCCTTTCATCAGATTGGCCGAGATGTGGTAGTCGAGCTTCATCTTCCTGGTGTCGGGGCGGCTGTGGAAATAGGCCCAGGCGAGATCGCTGAGGGATTGCTTTGTCGCGCTGGCGAAGGCGCCGTTCTCGACATGATAGAGAAACAGATCCTGCGAGCCCGAGCCGGTCTTCTGCATCCGCACCAGCCATTGTGAGTCACGGGTGAAGCGGAAGCCGGCCGGATAGCCCTGCTCGGGCTTCAGCTCCGTCATCTGATCGCCGCGCCGTGCCCAGACCTGCCATTTGATGTCGAAATCGCCGCTGTCCTTCATGTATTGCTCGAGCCTGACGGTCTTGTCCGGCGAGGTGAAGGCGAACTCGGCATCATCGGAGAGGACGAAGCCGGGTGGCGGGCCGGAGGCCGCAAGGGCAGGGGCGGCGGCGAGCGTCAGGGCAAGCGCCAGCCACCAGGCATGATGGCGAAATGCGGTCACAGGAAAATTCCTCAAACAATGCCGCGATGCGGCCCCGCAGGATTTGACGCCGGCGGGGTGGTGCCGGTTCATCCTTGATAGGTGCCAGGGCGGGGCTATCATCCCATCGATTGTCTTGCTGCCGCAGGCAAATCGGCGCACTTTGCTGGCCTCGGTTGATTTGCCACCCAAGGTTCTTTTTCGATGATGACCGCATCCAAGGCCTTCATTGCTCTTTGCCTGCTCGCACTGGTCGGCACGGTGCTGGTGATCGGTCCGACCGAGCTGCGCCGCCTGCTGCCCGACGGGACCAAGACCGCCGTTGCCGCCAAGCCAGAGGCCAAGGGCGAGCCCAAGGCTGAGGCCAAAGCTGACCTGAAGCCGGAATCGAAGTCGAAGCCGGAAGAGCCCAAGCCGGACCAGCCGAAGCTGGCCGCCGTTGCGCCGCCTGCGCCTGCATCCGCGCCGGCGGCGGTCCCGGCGCCCGAGCCCAAGTCCGAGCCCAAGTCCGAGACCAAGTCCGAGCAAGGCGCGCTGTCCGAGGTTCAGAAACAGATCACGGCGCTGCCCGACCTCGCGCCGGCCAAGCCGCCGGCGGCGGTCGCGGACGCCGGCCCTCGTTTCGACGTCGCCCGCGTCGACGATCGCGGCGAGGCGGCCGTCATCGCCGGCCGTGCCGTGCCGGGTTCCAAGGTCGAGTTGCTGCGCGACGGCAAGCCACTCGACACTGTGACTGCCGACGCCTCGGGTCAGTTCGTGATGACCCCGCCGCAGCTTCCCGCCGGTTCCTATGAACTGACGCTCCGCGCCAAGGCGCCGGATGGCACGGTCACCCAGTCGGGACGGACCATGCCGGTGACCATCGCCGAGGCGACGCCGCCACCCGCACGCCCGGCGCAGGTGGCTAAGCAAGAGCCGAAGCAGGCCGAGAAGCCGGACGACAAATCGGATGTCGTGGCATCCCTGCCGTCGGCCGCGCCGCATCTCGCCTCGTCCTCCGACAGGTCCGCGGCCCGGCCGAGGCTGGTCGGCGCGCCGAAACCCCGGGTGATGGCGCGGGCACCCGCGGCGACGACGGTTGCCTCGGCCTCGCCCGCGGAAATCCTCAACACCGCGCCCGCGGAGACAGGCAGCCGGGTGATCTCCCGCGGTGACAGCCTGTGGGCCCTCAGCCGGCTCGCCTATGGCGACGGCTCCCGCTACGCCGTGATCTTCAAGGCCAACCGCGACAAGATCCACAATCCCAATCTGATCTATCCCGGCCAGACCTTCGTGATGCCGCAAAAGGCGGATTGAGCGGCGTCATTTGTTTGGGTCCTATTGAGGGGCTGCACCCGCTGCGGCCGTTCTTCCACATGACCGCGACGCTTTGCCCTGTGTCCTTTCGGAACGATCGGTTCCCTTGCGAGTCTTTCCGATGCGGCGCATTGCGCGTGCGGGCAGCTGGGAGGAGGCCAAATTGGTCAGGTCAGCGGTCATGTCGAGACGCATGGGATTGGCGCTGACGGGCGCGACGATCCTGATCGCGGCGGTGCTGTTGCCTGCGAAAGCCGAGGCGCAGTTCGGACTTCGCGGCGGCCCGCTTGGTGTCGCGCGCTTCGCCGTCGGCCATATGATCGGCATGTCGCGCCTGCGTCATTCCCGCATGGCCGTGCGGGGCAGCCGATACCGCTCCGCTGCGTTGAGGTCACAAGATCCACGCGGAGCCGAGCGCGCCCCGCTCTCCAACCCCTACGTCGTGCGTGCGGCACTGACGGCGCAGGCTGCGCTCGCGGGCTGGCACGGCGGTCGCCGCCCGCAGGGCTGGTGGCGCCATCCCGACGGCAGCTACGGCTGGGTCGGCCCGGTGTTCTGGCCGTTCGCGCATGACGACCTCACCTCGGCCGTCGTCTTCGGCGATTCGACCAGCCTCTCGCTCTACGGCTATGGCGACATCTATGCCGCGATCTTCGCGCCCTATGCGGCGACCGAGCTCGCGGCCTACGCGGCGCCGCCCGGCCGGCGAGCGCGGAGAATCCCGGCCTCGGAAACCCTCTGCGACGCCAGCGACACCGGCGGCCTGCCGGTCGAACGCATTGCGAGTGCGATCCAGCCGAACGAACTGCAGCGCACCGCGCTCGACGAGCTCGCATCGGCCTGGAATGCCGCGCGTGACACCATTCGCGCGGCCTGTCCGGCGCGGGCGCCCGCCACGGCCGCGGACCGCCTCGGCCTGATGCGCGAGCGGCTCGAGGCCATGATCAAGGCCACCGACGCGGTCGCGCCACCGCTGGCGAAATTCACGGGTCTGCTCGACGACAATCAGAAGACAAAGTTCGAAGCGCTCTCCAACGAGCGTCGCGCCGCACTCGCGTCGATGCAGCGCAAGGACGCCAAGGCGTCGAGCGCCTGCGATCCCCACAGCGATCCCCGCTTTGACGAAAAGCTGCAGCGTCAATACGAGCAGCTGGTGCAGCAGCAATGGCCGGCGAACGACATCGCCGCCACGCTCCGCCTCGACGACACCGCCCGCGCCCGCTTCGAAGTGCTCCAGGACACCGCCCTCCGCACCATGCAAACGCTCAGTGCCTGTCCGTCACAGACGCCGGAGACACCGCAGGCGCGCCTCGCCGCCGTCAAAGCGCGGCTGCAGACGATGCTGCAAGCCGTGAACGGCGTCGCTGATGCGTTCGATGATTTCGAGGCCGACCTCAGCGACGAGCAGAAGGCCGGCTTCGAGGCGATCGGGCCGAAGCGGGGCGCGTGAAGAGCGCAACACCCCGCGATATCCGTCAGCCGATCTCCCGCCTGACCTTCGCCGCAGCGTCGCACATCGCCTTCAGCTTCCCGAACGCCGTCGCGCGCGGCATGTATTTCATGCCGCAATCCGGCGCCGCGACCAGACGGTCCGGCGAAACGTATTTCAGGCCGTTGCGGATGCGCTCGGCGACGGTGTCGACGCTCTCGATCGCGGGGTCCGCGAGGTCGAGCACGCCGAGCATGATTTTCTTCGACGACAAATCCTTGAGCACGCCGAGGTCGAGCCTGGGCTGCGCGGCCTCGATCGAGATCTGGTCGGCGATGGTGTCGTCGAGCTCGGCCAGGAAGGAATAGCCGGCCGGCTTGTTCGAGCCGGGCACCACGGCGGCATAGCCGAAGCAGAGATGCACCACGGTGGGCACGGTGATGCCTTGCAGCGCGCGGTTGATCGCCTTGACCGCATAGCGCTTGGCGAGCTCCGGATTGTTGCGCACCCAGGGCTCGTCGAGCTGAATCACGTCAGCGCCGGCCTGTTGCATATCGAGCGCCTCGGCATTGACCGCTTCGGCGAGCGCCATCGCCAGCTCTTCCTCGTCCTTGTAGTATTCGTTCTTGGCCTGCTGGCTCATCGTGAACGGGCCGGGCAGGGTGATCTTCGCCGCACGCTCCGTGTTCTTGCGCAGGAACTGCATGTCGTGCAGCTCGACCGGGCCCTTGCGCCTGATGGGGCCGACCACGCGCGGCACCGGCGTCTGGGTATTGCCGGTGCGGGCAACGATCATCGCGGGATTGTCGCCATCGATGCCGTCGAGCGCGGTGGCGAAGCGATTGGAATAGCTCTCGCGGCGAATCTCGCCGTCGGTCACGATGTCGATGCCGGCACGTTCCATGTCGCGGATCGCGACGATGGTGGCATCGTCCTGGGCTTCCTCCAGATGTTCCGCCGGCAGCCGCCACATGTCGTGCAGTCGCGTGCGCGGCACCACCTTCGACAGCATGGCGCGATTAACCAGCCATTCCGGCTGCGGATAGCTGCCGACCACGGTGGTCGGCAGGATGTGCGTTGGCATGGGCATGGGGATCTCCTTCTTATTGTTGTTGAACGCGAGAGGTCAGGCCGCGCGCGTTGCCGCGCTGGATTCCTCGTCCTTGACGGGATTGCGCAAGATGCCGATGCCGGAGATCTCGATCTCGACGGTGTCGCCGCCCTTCATCCACAGCGGCGGCGTGCGATACGCGCCGACGCCGCCGGTCGTGCCTGTCACGATCACGTCGCCGGGCGCGAGCTCGGTGAAGGTCGAGCAATAGGCGATCAGGGCCGGCACGTCGAAGACGAGGTCGGAGATCGGTGCCTTCTGCACCTCGACGCCGTTGAGCCGGGTGATCAGCGTCTGCTTGGTGACATCGGTCAGCTCGTCGGTCGTGACCATCCACGGCCCGAAGCCGCCGGTGCCGGCAAAATTCTTGCCCGGCGCGAATTGCGAGGTGTGGCGCTGCCAGTCGCGGATGCTGCCGTCATTGTAGCAGGCATAGCCGGCGACATGGCCGAGCGCGGCTTCACGCGGGATGCGGCGGCCGGCCTTGCCGATGATGACCGCCATCTCGCCTTCGTAGTCGAACCGCTCGGATTCCAGCGGCCGGATCATCGGCTGGCCATGACCGACCTGGCTGTTGGCGAAGCGGGTGAAGATCATCGGATGCGCAGGCGTCGGATGGCCGCTTTCGGCCAGATGCGTGGCGTAGTTGACGCCGATGCAGAAGATCTTGTCGGGATCGGGCACCGTCGGGAGCAGCGCGACGTCAGCAAGCGCGTAGTCGGGTGTCTCGCCGGCTAGCTTATTCAATTCGTCGAGCGAGCCCTTCGCCAGCAGCGCCTTCAGCGTTGGAGTGGCCTTCAGGCGCTTGCCGGCGTCGACGACACCCTTGTCGGTGACGATGCCATAGCTCGCCGTGCCTGAGATGGTGAAGCTTGCGACTTTCATGTGTCAAACACTCTCTACGATGGAGGAAACATACTCGTTGATGGGAAGCGCGATCTCGCCATTGCGGATCGGAACGCAGGCGGGCGGAAAGTCCTGGCGGAAGCGGGCGCCGGCCGCTTCGGCCGAGTCGAGAAAGCGTTCGAGATGAGCCATCGCGCCGGTCGGCAGATCGTGCAGCACCATCAGCGTCCAGGGCTGCCGGCTGCATTGGTCGAGCGCGCGCCCGGTCCAGCCGTCGGGATCGGCCCAGTCGCGTGGAATGGAATTCCACAGCACGCAGCTGTGCTTGTTGCGGGTGAGATGGTCGACCACCGACGGCTTGAGCAGCCGCTGGTCCAAATTGCCGCCGCCGCCGAATGGCCGGAACCAGCGATTGGCATGCGCGAGATCGCCGATCGCAGCCTGCGTATGGCCGATCTCGTTCTCGGCGGTGTCGCGCCCGGGTTGCTCGCCAAGCGGAATGCTATGCGTATAAGTATGGTTGCCGATCCAGTGTCCCTCGCCATGCGCGCGCTCCGCAAGCGCGCGACGTGCGGGGTCGGCGAGCTTCTCGCCGATGACGAAGAAGGTGGTCTTGATTCCGCGCGCCGCCAGAATGTCGAGCACGTGCGGCGTCACATCTGGATCGGGGCCGTTGTCGAATGTCAGTGTCAGGTCATACACGCAGCTACCTCAGGTCGCCGGCTGCATCGCGTTCACCGCGATCTCGTCGTTGGCCTGGCCGGCGCGGGTGCCGGTCTGCCAGATCGCCGCCTTGCCCTCGATCCAGCGGATCACGGCGTTGAAGCCGATGGCGAGGAACAGCACCAGCAGCACGCCCGCGAACACGTGCGGGCTGTCGAGGATCGTGCGGTAGCGCGAAATGAGATAGCCGATGCCGGCCGAGGAGATCAGCATCTCCGAGACGACGACGCCGACGATCACCAGCGCGCCGCCGACGCGCAAGCCCGACAACACCGTCGGGATCGCAGCCGGGATGATGACGCGGACCAGCCGCTGGCTCAGCGTCGCGCCCATGCTGCGGGCGGCGAGCAGGAGCTGCGGGTCGATGGTCTGGATGCCGGCAGCGGTCGCGAGCATCGTCGGCAGGAAGCCGTAGATCGAGGCGAACGCGATCTTGGACTCCGAGCCGATGCCCAGCCATACGGTGAAGACGGGATAGAGGATGACCAGCGGCACCGCGTAGAGGCTCGACACCATCGGCATGATCAGGATTCGCGGCCGCGGCAGGCTGCCGACGATGGCGCCGAGCAGGATGCCGCCACCGCAGGCGAAGGCCATGGAGACCACGACCTCGTAGAGCGTGACCGCCAGCGCATGACCGTATTCACCCGCGTCGGTCCATCCGGCGATCAGCGTGGACGACAGCGAGGGCAGGAACAGCTCGGGAATCAGCCCGGCGCGCGGCAGCAGCTCCCACAACGCGATCAATCCGATCACGATCAGATATCGCAGCGACTTCGCACTGATCCTGGCACTCATCCTGGCGCTCATGATCGTGTCACGCCGATTTGCGGATGTGGCGCCAGATGCGGTCGCGCAGGCTGCCGAACGCATCGCCGCTCAGCATCTCGTAGGTGCGGGGCCGCGGCAGCTGGACCTGGAGATGGTCGACGATGCGGCCGGGCCGCGCCGACATCACGATCACCTCGTCGGCGAGATAGACCGCTTCGGTCAGGCTGTGCGTCACGAACACGACGGTCTTGCCGGTCGCCGCCCAGATCCGCAGCAGCTCGTCGCCCATGGTCATGCGGGTCTGCTCGTCGAGCGCGGCGAACGGCTCGTCCATCAGCAGCACCGGCGGGTCCTGAACAAGGCCGCGCGCGATCGAGACGCGCTGCTTCATGCCGCCGGAGAGCTCGTGCGGGTGGCGCCTGCCGAAACCGTCCAGCCCGACCAGCTTGAGCGCATCCTGCGCCTTGGCGCGCCGCTCGGCCTTCGGCACGCCGCGCAGCGCCAGCGGAAACTCGACATTGTCCTCGGCCGTCAGCCAGGGAAACAGGCTCGCCTCCTGGAACACCACGCCGACTCGATCAGGGTCGGGCTGCAGGATCGGCGCGCCGCTGATGGTGATGGTGCCCGCGGTCTGCTGGCGCAGGCCCGCCATCATCATCAGGAGCGTGGACTTGCCGCAACCGCTGGGGCCGACCAGCACGACGAAGCGGCCGGGCTTGACCTCGAGCGAGACGTCCTCGAGCGCGACGACGTCCTGTGACCGTGTCTTGAACACCTGGCCGACATTCTTCACCTCGATCGCGCCGGCGCGCGCGGCGGGCTTCAATTGGGTCACGTTCGCCAATGGCTGCATCGCGTTTCCACCCATCTGACAAGTTCGTTGAAGGTCATGGCGATCGCGGCGACCATCACGACGCCGGCGAGGAGCTGCTTCATCTGGAAATTCTCGCCCCAGGTCGCGATCTGGTGGCCGATGCCGTCGCGCGAGGCGTACATCTCGGCGAGAATCACGCCGGTGAGGTTGAAGATCATGGAGATCCGCAACGCCTCCAGCAGCACCGGCAGCATGCTCGGCAGATAGACCCGGAATGCGGTCTGCATCCGCGTAGCGCCGTAGGAGCGCGCGACCGTGAGATGTTCGACCTTGACCGACTCCACCGCCGTCGTGGTCGACATGATCACGATGAAGATCGTGGAGAAGAAGCCGAAGCCGACCTTCTGGGCGAAGCCGACGCCGAACACCAGGATGAACATCGGCAGGAAGATCGATTTCGGGATGCTGAAGGCGAAGAACAGCAGCGGCTTGGCGACGTCGGCGAAGTAGCGGTTCTCCGCGACCAAAAAGCCGATCAGCGCGCCGAACGGCACCGCCAGCGCGAACGCCGTCAGCACCTCGGTCGCGGTGACCATCAGATCCTTCTGCACCGCGGCGCGCTGCAGGAGATCGCCGAGCGTCGCGAACGTGTCGGACGCCGACGGCAGCAGGCGCGGGTTGACGATGCCGGTGCGCGACAGCACCTCCCATAGCGCCAGGACCGCGAGGATGATCGCGATCCGGGCGAGGTTGACGGCAAGCGAGCCCTGCATCGTTACGGCTTGGTCGGGACGGGCTTGAACTTGGTCGAGATCACGTCCTCGACCGGCACGATGTCCTTGAGCCCGCCGAGCTTGGCGAGATCGAGCGAGAGCTGAACGGCGGCATTCACGTTGGCCGCGCCCATGTCGCCGCTGGTCTCGAGCTTCATGATCGTGTTGTCGTATTCGAGGGCTGCGATCTCCGGCGGCATTTCGTAGAGCTCGGCGATCAGCTTGACGGTGACGTCGCGGTTGGCGCGCATGAAGGCGACCGCGCCATAAAGCGCGTTCACCGCCTTCTGCACCAGCTGCGGCTTCGAGTCCGCGAGCTTGTCGAGCACGATCCAGCCCGCCGTGAGGTTCGGCGGCACCGCGGTCGAATAGTCGAGAATGGACTTGGCTTCGCCGGATTTCGAGATCTGGAAGCTCAGCGGCGAATAGACCACGGCGGCCTCGACATTGCCGGCGAGCAAATTGGGCACCAGGCCGCCGCCGCCGACCGGCACGCGCGTAAAATCGATCTTCTTGTCCTGGATGGTCCATAGCGCCAGCAGGTCCGAGCCCGAGCCGGCCGCGGTGATCGCCACCTTCTTGCCGTTGAGATCCTTGACCTCGAGCGTGGATTTGGTCGGCACCATCAGCTGCCAGCCGAAATTGCCCATCGCGGCATTGGCGACGATACGCGACATCACGCCCTTCTTGCGTCCCGCGGACACCAGCGACGGCGGATCGAGGATGATGTCGGCCGCCCCGGCGGCCATGCCTTCGAAGGTCTCGGCGCCGCTGCGATAGATCGTCAGCTCGGCCTGGATGCCTTCCTTCTCGAACAACTTTTGGCGCACCGCCGTCTCGGCGATCGTCGTCGGCCAGTATGTCTTGGTGGGCAGGCCGACGCGGATGGTGTCGGCAGCGCTCGCAGGGCCCGCCAGCATGGTGGCGGCAACCAGCGACAGGAGCGCGTGGCGTCGATTGATCTTCATTGCTTTCTCCCCGTTTCTGTTTTTTACGTGCCGGATTGTTCCGGATCGTCAAATCGTGCGGCTCACCTCCGCGATGCGCGAGGCGGCGAGCTCGACGAACTCCTTGGTGGTGCCGAAATGCTTTGACAAGGCGCGAACCGCCGCATCGGCATCGCGCTGCGTCACGGCGGCGACGATCGCTTCGTGCTCGGCCTCGACGTCGCGCGGCTTGACGCCGGGCTCGCGGCGGATCGAGAGGCGGCGATATCGTTCGCTCTGCTCGTGCAGCACGTCGCGGAATCCCAGCAGCCATGGCGAGCCGCAGGCATTGACCAGTGCACGGTGGAAAATGCGGTGACGGATCACCCATTCCTCGTAATGCGCCGTGGGATCGTCGGGGTAGTGATAGGGGACGGCCTTCAGGGCCGACCAGGTCGATTTCACCGATTCGAGCCAGGCCTCGTCGCCGCGCTCGATCGAGCGCCGCAGCGCAAGCCCCTCGATGTCGATCCGCGTCTGCGTCACGTCGGCGAGATCGGCAAGCGATACCGGGCTGACGCGAAAGCCGCGCTGATCCGAGGCCTGCACCAGGCCATCGGCGACCAGGCGCGACAGCGCCTCGCGGACCGCGGCAAGGCTCACCGAAAACTGCTTGGCGAGGCCTGCGATATGCAACTTCTGGCCCGGCATGAGCCGCGCGGCCAAAATATCGGCGCGCAGCCGCTCATGCAGCGCCGAGGTCAGGCTGCGCGGACCGTCGCCCGGCCTTCCGGACATATCGAACTGAAGCGGACCCATAGGCCGATGATCGCAAGGCGTCATCGCGCGGTCAACAGAAAATCGATTTTCGATTTTCTACAGTTCTGGTTGAGCGCCGTCGGGAGTCGCACGCTCGCCGCGATCATCCGCAGGCCCAGTCGAACTTCATCTCCTTGAAATCGAGCTGCGCATTGCCGCCGCCGAAATTGTAGCCGCCGAAATATTCCTCGAACTCGATGTAGAACGGGCTCATCTCCGGCACCGCCTGGCACGGCCGCATGGTGCCGCCGAGATGATTGTGAGCGTGATCCTTGGCCCAGTCATGCAGGCGGAAATTCTCGCGGCCCGGTTGGCCGCCGGCATAGAAGTAATAGGGCTGATAGCCGGTCGGCGGGTTGCTGCCGCCGTGCTCGTCCTGCGGACCCTTGCCGGCGTTGGGATCATCCGCGCGCGGCGCGATCGCGATGGCGCGGGTCTCGCCGAGATCGGTGCGCGGCGACGCGCCGAGCATCTTCTTGGCGAACGGCGGCGCGGCCTCGAAGAAGGCGCAGGCGCCGCCGACATCGAGCCAGCGCGGCCGCTCGGCCGTCGCCAGCGCAAGCGGCGCGGGTGGCGTCGCGAACGGGCCTTCGTATTCGGCGCGCGTCAGCAGCAGCGCGGCGTAGTCGTAGTCGAGAATGTCGGTCATCCGCGACAGGCGCGGATGGGAAGGCTTCGCCCGCACGGCTTCGCGGACTTCAGGGTCGTCCGGCGCGCCGCCGTCATTGTGATCGGGCGCGGTGGCAAAGAACGACACCGCGACGATGTCCTCGCCATGCACGCGATAATCCTCCGGCAGCAGCAGCGTGAAGCCGTGCATCAAGGGATAGCCGGTGACGGGATCGAGCGGCCATTGCTCGCTCGTGATGCCCGGCGGCAGGCCATAGACCCAGCCCTGATCGCGCGACCGGTCGACGGGACGCCCCAGCATCTGCAGATCATAAGCGCGCGAAGGCAAGGCAAATGCCACAGGTGGTCTCCATCCAAATAGTTGCCTCGCCGTTGAGGCGAGGGTTAGTCGTGGTGAGCGGAGATCGGGTTCGTGAGGGGAGGCGAGGTAAAGAGCTTCCTCGATGTTTTGCCCGACGTGTCAAACAGCGGTGCGCGCGAGCGTCCAAACGCCCTTTGTAACTCGTTGATCTTGCAGGCCCCGTCTACTGTGCATGGGGTTGTTTTCGCATTTTTGGCAGCGACTACCCGCGCCGACGCGCCACCGACGCATCCACCACGTTCTCGACTTCGTCGCGCCAGTTCAGGATCTCCATCGCCAGCACCGGGTGATTGAACCCCTTGAGCTGGAGATCGTCGAGCGCGCGGGCTTCGACCCAGGGCTCGACGATGCCGTAGACGCGCCGGCTGACCACGATCTGGTTGGGCTTGGCTTCGCCGCACAGGCGTGAGGCGAGATTGGTGACGCTGCCGATCGCGGCATATTCCAGCCGCTGCTCGAAGCCGACCTGGCCGAGCGTGGCATAGCCGACCGCGATGCCGATGCCGAAGCCGAGGCTGTGCCCGCGGTTGCGCCAGCGCTCGGTCAGCGGGCCGATGGTCTCGCGCATCTCCACTGCCATCTTCACGGCGCGCTGGGTGTGGTCCTCGAACTGGATCGGCGCGTTGAACAGGATCATCACGCCGTCGCCGGCATATTTGTCGAGCGTGCCCTCGTATTTGAAGATCAGCTTGCCGAGCGCGGCGTGATATTCGCGCAGCACGTTCATCGCCTCTTCCGGCTCGGTCGCTTCCGTGAACGCGGTGAAGCCGCGCAGATCGCAGAACACCACGGTCACCTCGCGGCGTTGGCTGGTGAGCAGGCCTTCCGGGCTGTCGGAGGATGCGATCAGCTGCGCCACCTGCGGCGCCAGGAAACGCTCCAGTTTGCGGATGCGCTCGATCTCGCCGAGCTGGGTCTTGACGCGCTCCTCCAGCGACTTGTTCCAGTCCTTCAATTGCTCGGTCTGCATCCGCAGCTTGTCGGCCTGGGCGCGCACCGTCTCGTTCGCGGTCTCCAGCGCGTGGCTCTTGTGGTCGACCTCGGTGAACAGCCGGGCATTGCGCATCGCCAGTACGGCCTGGTTGGCGAAGGTGCGCATCAGGCCGATGATGCTGGCGGCGAACTCGCCGCTCGCGCGCCGCAGCACCACCAGCGCGCCGAGCGTGCCCTGCTGGTCGACCAGCGGCACGACCAGCACCGAGTGGAAGCCGGCCGCAATCGCCGCCTCGCGCAACGGCTGCTCGCTAGCCCGGTCGATGTCGGCAAGCGCGATCGGCTCGCCGCTCCTGGCGGCATCGCTGAGGATGTTCTCGCCTTCGTCGATGGTGACGTGGGCGCCGTCGGCGGATCTGTCGATGCCGCCGGCCTCGACCAGGTTGAAGCGGCGCGTCTCGGCATCGAAGCCGTAGATCAGCACGGCGTCGGCATGGGTGATCTCGATCGCGCGCGCGGCGATCGTCGGCAGCACGGCGTTGAGATCGAGCGAGGACGCGACGGCACGGCCGACTTCCTCAAGCACCTTCAGCTCGTTGATCGACTGCGCCAGATCGCGCGTGCGCTCCTCGACCTTGCTCTCCAGGTTCGAATAGGTCTCCTGGATCTGGTCGGCCATGCGGTTGAACTGACCGGCGAGATCTTCCAGCTCGTCCGAGGTCTTCACGTCGATGCGGTGGCTGAAATCGCCCTCGCCAAGCCTGTGCGCGCCGTCGCGCAGCGCCGTGATCGGGATGATCATGCGGCGGGCCAGCAGCGTGCCGGCGAGGATCGCGACCATCAGCCCCATCCCGATCAGCAGCGCGATGCGCACCAACTGGTCGCGGATCGGCATCAGGGCCTGCGTGGTCGGCTGCTCGAACAGCACGCTCCAGCCGAGCTTCGGCACGGTGCTGGCGGCGCTCATCACCGATTGGCCGTTGAAGTCGGTGCCCGAACTGTCGCCCTCATGGCCGGGCGCGATCGCGGCCGCGACCTGCGGCAGCTTCGACAGATCCTTGCCGATCTCGGGCCCTTTCGACGACGTCGCCAGCACGCGGCCGCGGGGATCGACGACATAGGCAAAGGCGGCCTTGCCGACCTGCGCGTCGGACAGGAAGTCGGAAAGAAAGCCGAGATCGATCTCGGCCACGGTGACGCCGGCATTGAAGCCGGAATGCGCCACCGAGATCGACATCAACGGCGTCCCGTCGGCGAACCAGGCCGGCGCGTAGCTGACGCCGCGGGCGACCGTGTCGGTGAAGCGCATGTCGCGGGAGAGGTCGGCGTTGCTGCCCGTCGTGGTCGACTGGCGCGAGACGCGCAGCACCTCGCGGCCCTCGCCGTTGAGCTGAAACAGCTGGTTGACGACCGAGACCTGGTGCAGCAGCGACGCGTAGTCGGCGCGGCGCTTTTCGAGCGTGTCCTGGCTCGCCCGCGTCACCCAGCTGATCTGGCGGTCGAGCTCCGAGATCGACTGCTCGATCCGCCGGGCGGCGGCTTGCGCCTTGTCCTCGAGGCCGTCGGTCAGCTGGGTCCTTGTGGCGCGGTAGGAGATCCAGGTCTCCATCGCGCCGTTGACGGCGAGCACGAACACGACGAGGCCGACGAGGGAGACGACGTATTTGGCGAACAGGCCCTCGCGCAGAAACCGTGTCTTGTCGTTCGCTCCTGACATCCCGATCCTCTTGCGCCGCCATCGACGCCGGCGCTGCGGGGTCTTTCTATCACAATTCGGGCCAAAGGACCGCCGGGCAGCCGGCGTGGTTACCCGCCGTGGGACGCCGTGGCAGGCAAGACGGGACGGATCGCCCCTGCCTCCTCCGTTCGGAGGAAGCCGGACGCGGGGCGGCTGGTGTAAGCGGGTGGCCTTGGAGCCAAGCCCGCCAATCCGCCCCTCAACGGTTGAAAAGTTGCCGCAGCACGTCGTTCATTGGCTGACTGTCCTGCTGGGCGACCGGCGGGTCGTCGAGGGCCGGAGCTGCGGGCGAGGCCTGCGGGGACGGTGTGGAGGGCGTCGCCGGCAGGCTGCGGCTGCGGCCGCTGCCTGGCGCGGCGCCGGTGCTGCTTCCCGCGCCATTGGACAGTCCTTGCTGAATCAAATTGCCGATCGCCTCGCCCAAGGGCCCGCCGAGCAGATTGTTCTGTCCCGGCTGCTGCGCTTGCGGATTTGCGCTTCCGGGGGGCGCATTGCTGCCGCTCGGCGCGGTGGTGCCGCCGAGGCCAAGATTGCCCAGACTGCCCAGGATGTTGCTGAGGCCGGCGCCGTCGGGTCCGAACAGGCCCTTGCCCATCTCGCGCAGCTTGGCATAGGCGGCGTCCGGATTGTCCAGCATGCCGGCCATGTCGGGGTAGATCTTCGGCTGCGACCAGGAACCCTGGATCATCACGGGAATACCGAAGCCGACCGGCTCGTTGGCGCGACCCTGGCCTTCGGTCGTCAGCACCAGCTTCGGCTCGACGCGAAAGCCCATCATCTTGGTGTCGAGAGCGATGGTGCCGGCGCCGGTGACGCGCACCAGCGGTCCGATCAGGTTGAGATCGGTCGTCACCGCCTGGCCCTTGTCAACGCGGAACGAGGCCGAGAGCTGCGACAGATCCGTGCTCTGCTCCTGGCCGGCGCTCTGGCTGTCCTGCCAGCCGGACAGCGTGCCGGATGTCAGCGAGCGGATCATCTGCGCGACGTTGATGCCGCGGATGGCGCCGTCCTGGAAATTGACGAACGCCGTGCCCTGCATGTTCGCCATCAGCGCACGCTGGCTGGTGCCGGCACTGCGCAAGGCGAGCTTGGCCTGCAGCTTGCCGTCGATGCGGTCGAATTCGGCGAGGCTCTGCAGCAGCGGCAATGCGCGCACGCCGACGAGGTCGGAATGCATGGCAAAGCTCGGCGCGCCGGTGGTCGCGTCCAGGATCACCTCGCCCGAAACCTGGCCGCCATAGGCGCCGAGACTGGCGGTGCCGGCCTTCAGCACGCCGCCGGCAAGCTTGGCATCGAGCGCCAGCGGCGCGATCCGGGCATCGCCGATCACGGCTTCGTTCGCGGAGATACGAACCTGCGCATCGACGTAATTGAGCCCGGACACGTCGATCGGCGCATTGCTCCACGGCTGCCCGGCCGCGCCCTCCGGCGTTTTCGCCAGCGGTACAGCCAGCCGCTGAAAGTCGAGATCGAGCTTGACCAGCGGCTTGCTGGCAATGTCGACCGAAGCCCAGCCGTTGAAGGCGCCGTCGCCGAGTCGGCCATTGACGCCGTTGATCATCACGATATCGCCGTTCATCCGCATCTCGGCATGGCCGGTGAGCTGGGACTTCAGCACGTCGGGCATGTCGATGGCGAAATCCACCGGGATCGTCGGCCGGTCGGCCGGCGGCGCCGGCGTGGTCGCCTTGATGTCGAACTTGGTCGGATGGTCGCCCACGCGCGCGGTGCCGGTGATGCCGACCTTGCGGTCGCGGCCGACAGTCGCGTCGGCATTGATGGCGCTGATGCGGCCCTCGACACGATCGCGCATGCGCGCGAATGCGACTTCGCCGTCGGTGACCTTGACGCGGCCGATGGACGCGCCGTCGACGTCGAATGCCCGCGGCTTCGAGGAGCCTCCCGCATTCGGCAGGCGTTCACGCAACAGCGGCTGGTAGAGCACGGGACGGGTGACGATCAGTTCCTTGATCTCGGGGCGGCCCGACCAGACGCTGGAGAGCGACATGTCGGCCTGCACGCTGTCGATCGTCAGGCGCGTGATGCCGCTGCGGTCCTTGGGATCGGACAGCGTGAGATCGTTGAGGGTGACATTGAGCGTCGGCCACAGGCTGATCTTCGTGGTGCCGTCGATCGCCAGGCGATAGCCCGTCGCGCTCTCGACGCGCGAGGCGATCGTCGAGCTCAGGAAGCCCGAGGGGATCCCGATCACCAGCAGGATTGCGATCACGACGATGACGGCGGCCAAAGCCGCGCCGGCGAATTTCACTGCTCTCATATCGACTTTCCACTGACGGACAATCGGCGCCGAATCCCGCCGGCTGACCGTCCTTCGCGCCCGAGTTTATCCCCGGACGGGAAGCGGCTCCAAGCGCGTAAAAATAGTCAGGGGGTGCTGCAAAGTTATGTGACTTATGACACACTTCCCCGGCGCGGTTTTACGCGATCCTGATGGTGATGGTTTCGAGCGATTTGCGAACAAGACTGACCAGGACGTTCACAAGGACATTGAAATGAGCAAGCAGGCCGAATTTGCGGTCATTCTGAAGATGAACGCCATGTTCGCTGATCTCGGTACAGACGAGCTTCAGCGCCTGGCCAATCTCTGCCACACCCAGCATCTGGGCAACGGCGAGGTGCTGTTCCAGAAGGGCGATGCCGGCGACGCGCTGTTCGGCGTGCGCCGCGGCCAGGTCCGCATCGAGACCGGCGCATCCGACGGCAGCCGGCTGACGCTGAATTTCATGGGACCGGGCGACCTGTTCGGTGAAGTCGCGGTGCTGGACGGCCAGAATCGAACCGCGGATGCGACCGCGGGCGAGGCCAGCGAATTGTTCGTGCTGCGGCGCGAAGATTTTCTCGCGTTCCTCGAACGCGAGCCGAAGGTTGCGATCAAGATCATTGCCTTGCTGTGCCAGCGCATCCGCTGGCAGAGCGAGCGCATGGAGGAATCCATGCTGCAGCCGCTGCCGGTGCGGCTGGCGCGGCGGCTCTGCGCGCTCGCCGCCGATTTCGGTTCCGAGGTGCACATCTCGCAGGAGCAGCTCGGCGTCTTCGTCGGTGCCGCCCGCGAGAGCGTCAACCGCCAGCTGCAGGCCTGGCGCAAGGAAGCGATCCTCGATCTGCAGCGCGGCCGTATCTTGCTGCGGAACATGACCAAGCTGACCGCGATCGCGCGGAACGAGTAGAGCTCAACCGATCGGAAGCTTGTGTCTGCAAGGCTTTGCCGATGCAGATCGCAGGGTCGGTTGTGATCCGCGCGAAAGTCATTGATGTGACAGACTGCCATGAGGGCGCTCTGCTTGAGTGCGCCCTCTGGTCGCTTGCTTGAAATCCTACTCCGCTGCGCGGTGCGCGACGTCTTTCGCGGCCGGCACCGCGCCGTGATGAGTGTCGGCCTCGGCGTCCTCGCTGTGCACAATCAGCCGCTTGGCGAAGCGCCAAATCAGGGCGCCGAGATCGTCCATCACCATGAACATCGCGGGCACGAACACCAGCGACAGGATGGTCGAGAAGATCAGGCCGCCGATCACCGCGAGCGCCATCGGCGAGCGGAACTCGCCGCCAGCGCCGACCGCGAGAGCACTCGGCATCATGCCCGCGGCCATCGCGATGGTGGTCATCACGATCGGGCGTGCGCGCTTCATGCCGGCGTCGATCATGGCCTCGTCGCGCGGCTTGCCGGCGTGAATCGCCTCGATCGCAAACTCCACCAGCATGATCGCGTTCTTGGTGACGATGCCCATCAGCATCAGGATGCCGATCCACACCGGCGTGGTCAGCTGCTTGCCGGTGAGGAGCAGGGCCGCGATCGCGCCGCCGATCGAGAGCGGCAGCGAGAACAGGATGGTGATCGGCTGCAGGAAGGTGCCGAACAGCAGCACCAGCACGGCGTAGACCATCATCAGGCCTGCGGTGATCGCGGTGGCGAATCCGTCGGACAGCTCGTTGAGGCTTTCGGCGTCACCGGAGGGCGAGACCTTCACGCCCTTCGGCCGGCTCTTCATCACTGGCAGGTCGTAGATCTTCTTTGTGGCGTCGCCGAGCGCGGCGGAGCCGACGAGATCGGCTGCCACCGTCGCCTGCCGCTCGCGATCATAGCGGTTGATGCTGGTCGGACCCTGGTCGAGCTTGACGTCGGCGATGACCGAGAGCGGCACGCCGCCCTTCTCGCCGCGCTCGCCGAGCGGCACGCGCAACTGTTCCAGCGTCTTCAGATTGCCGCGCGCGGCGTCCTCGAGCTGCACGCGGATCGGCACCAGGCGGTCGCCGACGTCGAACTTGGCGAGCGCAGGCCCGACGTCGCCGATGGTGGCGACGCGGATGGTCTGCGACAGGCTTTCGGTCGAGACGCCGAGCCGCGCGGCGAGGTCGGCGCGCGGTTCGACGCGCAGTTCCGGACGCTCCAGCGTGGTTTCCGAGATCACGTTGGAGATGGTGGGAATGCGCTTCATCTGCGTCGCGAGCTCGCTCGCGAAATTGTTGACGATGTTGGCATCGACCCCGGTCACCACCAGCGAGATGGCGCGCAGGCCATTCTCGTCGAGGAACCAGAAGCGGATGTCCGGGATGTTCTCCAATTCCTGGCTGATCGAGAATTCGAGCTCGCGCTGGGTGATGTCGCGGGCATCCTTGGGCGTGTAATTGATGATCAGCGAGGCTCGGCGGACTTCCTGGGTGCCGGGCGGGACGCGCCCGCCGTCGACGAAGATGCTCTTCACCTCGGGCCGTTTGCGCAGGCGCGCGACGATGTCCTCGGTGACCTTTTCGGTGTAGGCGAGCTGAGTGCCCGGAGGCAGCTCAAGCGCCATCAGCGAGCGTGCGCTGTCCTGCGCCGGCAGGAACCCCTGCGGCAGCAGCGTGATGCTCCAGATCGAGGCCGCGAACACGCCGAAGCCGATCAGCACCGTGATGAAATAATGCTTCACCGACCAGGCCACGAGCCGGTGATAGGACCGCAATATGCGGCCGGGCGGCGGCTCCTCGTGCGTATGGTGTTTGAGGAAGTAGGCCGCCAGCACCGGCGTGACGAAGCGAGCGGCGAGCAGCGAGAAGAACACCTGCACTGAAACGGTGATGCCGAACTGCTTGAAGAACTGTCCGGCGATGCCCGACATGAAGCTTGCGGGTGCGAAGATCGCGATGATCGTCAGCGAGATCGCGATCACCGCGAGGCCGATCTCGTCGGCGGCTTCGAGGGCGGCGCGATAGGGCGATTTGCCCATGTTCATGTGCCGGACGATGTTCTCGATCTCGACGATGGCGTCGTCGACGAGAATACCTGTCGACAGCGTGATGGCGAGGAAGCTGACGAGGTTCAGCGAGAAGCCGAGCAGGTCCATTGCCCAGAACGCCGGGAAGATCGACAGGGGCAGCGAGATCGCGGCAATGATGGTCGCACGCAGGTCGCGCAGGAACAGCAGCACGATGATGACGGCGAGGATGGCGCCCTCGAACAGGGTCGAGATCGCCGCGTGGTAATTGCCGTTGGTATATTCGACCGAGGTGTCGATCACCTTGAGGTCGACGTCGGGATAGGCGGCCTTGAGCGCGTCGACGCGCTTCTGCACGGCCTCGGCCACCTTCACGTCGCTGGCGCCCTTGGAGCGCTTGATGCCGAGCGCGACGATGGGCTCGCCGTTGAAGCGGGCGAAGGTGCGGCGGTCGGCGATGGTGTCGGTGACGGTGCCGAGATCGTCGAGCCGGACCTCGCCGCCGCCGAACAGCGGGATCATGGTGCCGGCGAGGTCGCCCAGCGTCTTGGCGCCGGCGAGCGTGCGGATCGCCTGGTCGTTCTTGCCGATCTCGGCGCGGCCGCCGGCGACGTCGACATTGGTGCCGCGCAGGCTCTGGCTGACATTGACCGCCGTCAGGCCCATCGCCTGCAGGCGATCGGGATCGAGCGAGACCAGGATCTCGCGCTCGACACCGCCGATGCGCTCGACCTGGGCAACGCCGCGGACGCCTTGCAGGGCGCGCTTGACCACGTCGTCGACGAAATAGGAGAGCTGCTCCGGCGTCTTGCCGGGCGAAATCGCGGCGTAGGTCACGATCGGCAGGCCGATCACGTCGACGCGCTGGATCAGCGGCTCGGTGACGTTCTGCGGCAGGTTGGAGCGCACGCGCGTCACCGCGTCCTTGACGTCGTTAAGGGCGCGGTCGGTGTTGGTCTCCAGCGCGAACTGGATCGTGGTGACCGACACGCCGTCGGTGATCTGCGAGGTGATGTGCCGCACGCCCTCGACGCCGGAGACCGCGTCTTCGACCGTCTTGGTGACCTGCGATTCGAGTTCGGCGGGCGCCGCGCCGAACTGTGAGACCACGACCGAGATCACGGGGATGTCGGCCGACGGCAGCCGCGTCACGGCGAGCTTGGTGAAGGAGACCCAGCCGAGAACCAGTAGGATGATCGAGAAGACGACCGACGGCAGCGGATTACGAATCGACCATGCCGAGATATTGAGTGCCATCAGCGTACCCGCGTGCGATCGAGTTCATCGGCGAACATGGTTTTGATCTGGTCGCCGTCATGGAGCGAAGAGCCGGCATCGGCCACGACGATTTCGCCGACCTCGAGCCCTTCCAGGATTTCCGTGGCGCTGTCGGACGACAGTCCGACCCGCACCTTGCGCGTCTCGATCGTGTTGCCCTTGACGACCTGAATGGTGAGATGGTCGATTGCGGTCTTGGGGATCGAGACGCCGCAGCTTCGCTTGGCATCGATCGAGGCGCGGGCGAACACGCCGACCTTCAGCGAGGGATTGTTGGTGACGCTGATGCGGACGCGGCCGAGCTGCGTGACGCGGTCGATCTCGGGCGCAACCAGCCGGACCCGGCCGATCAGATCGGGCGCGTCGTCGCGGCTGATGCGCACGGTGGCGCCGGCGCTGAGCTTTGGCATGTGCACTGCCGGGACCTGGGCATCGAGCTCGATCTCGTTGTTGACGGCGATGCGGAACATCGGGCCGGCCTGCGGCGAAGCGGGAGCGCCGACGATGGTGCGGACTTCGGTGACGAGGCCCGGCGCGGGTGCCTTTAGCGAGACCGGACCTTGCGGGCCGGGTCGCTGCGGCTGGCCGGGGATCTGCGGCGGCGCGGTCAGGCGCGCCAGTTCCTGATTGTCGGTGACGACGGCGCCCTCGGTGACGAAGAGATCGGTGACCCTGGATCCCTCCTGGTCGGCGATGACCACGGCCTCGCGGCGCGGCACGAAGAAGCCGGTCACGCGCACGAGGTCGGAGAAGCAGGCGTTGGTCGACTTCGTCACGATGACGAGCGCCTCGGTCTGCGTCTCCTTCGGCTCGGGACGCTTGCGATGCTCGAACAGGTAATAGCCGACGCCGAGCGCGACGACGAACACCACGGTTCCGGCGGGCTTGAGATATTCGGAGAGGTTCATCGCCGGATCATCCTGGCCTGGCTCACGGCCGTCCGCGCGAGGCCCATGAAAAGCGTTTCCCTGAAACAAAGCGGCGTCCCGCAAGGCTGCGGGACGCGCTCTGGAAGCGAGACTTTACACCACATCACGACTTGTCACTTCAAAGGATTACGTCGTGTTCACTTCGATGCGGTGGTCTTGTTTTCCATGTTGACGACCTGCACGCGGCGGTTGGACTCGGCCATCGGCTGGCTCGGATCCTTCAGCTTGCTTTTGCCGTAGCCGACGGTGACGAGGTCGGTCGCGGAGATGCTGTATTTGTCGACAAGGTAGCGCTTGATCGCATCCGCGCGGCGTTCCGACAGATCCTGGTTGTAGGCTTCGCCGCCGGCGGCATCGGTATGACCGGCGACCACGAAGGTGGAGCCCTTCAGGTCGGGGCTGGTCAGCGCACGGCCGAGCGCCTGCACGGATGGCAGCGACTTGGCGCTGATATTGGACGAATTGTAGTCGAACGTGATCTCGAGATCGATGTTCGGCTTGTCCTTGGCGACTGAGGCAATCTCCTCGCGCTCGGTCGACGACAGCGAGCGCGTCGAGCGGCCGCGTACCGATTGGATCAGCTTGCTCTCGGCGGCGTTCGGCGCAGGCTCGGCCTGCGGAGTGATCGAGAGGCCGCGGGTCAGGGGCTTCTTCGGCGCCGGCGCCAACGCGCGGACAATGTCGTCCTCGGTGACGTTCTTGCTGTTGCCGTCGTCGCCGGCGAAGGCGGGCGAGGCCGGCAGCGCGGCGCCAAGAGTAACGCCAAGAGCGATGATCGACAGGATCGCGGTTATTCCCTTTGCAGCCGATTTCATAGCCAGTCCCTCCTGCGCAGCCAGCTCGCGCGGTCCAAAATTCCTGCGAAAAACTTCTGCAGGGAGCCCCCCGGGGAAGGCCGCCTGCGGCATCCGTTGGTTAGTCTTCCCAGGGCCACCAAGGGTTCGAGGCACCACCTGCCTCAATTCAAAAAAATACTAGCGCACTCCGTAGCTTGCGAATTCCTGAACGATGTTCGGATCCATCGCCTTGGCATTGGCGATATCGAGCGCGCCTTCCTGGGCGGAGCCGTTGCGCTGCTTGGCGAGGCCGCGTCCGTAGAGCGAGGAGGTCAGGCGCGGGTTGATCTTCAGCGCCGCATCGAAATCGGCGATGGCGTTCTTGACCGCGCCCGATTTGAGGTTGACGAGCCCGCGGCTGTCCAGCGCGTCGACGAAGTTCGGCCGCAGCCGCAACGCTTCGTTGCAATCCTTCAGCGCGCCCTGGAGGTCGCCCACGACGGTGCGGGTCCAGCAGCGGTTGTTCAGCGCCTCGACATCCTTGGTGTTGATCCTCAGCGTGTCGTCGAAATCCTTGATGGCGAGGCTGTAGGCGCCCTTGCTGGCATAGACCTGGCCGCGCCGGTACAGCGCGTTCACGTCGTCCGGATTGGCCGCGATCTTGGTAGTCAGGCTCTTGATCGTGGGATCGTCAGCCAGCGCAGCAGCGCTCGGGCCGCTGTCCATGCTCGGCGCCGGGGCAGTCTCGATCGGCAATACCGGTGGGGGCGGTGGCGGCAAGGCGGCTTCGACCTGCGGCTTCGGCGCGGGGGGCGGCGCCGGCGCAGGCGGTTGAGGCGGCGCGGGTGCCGCAGCGGTGTTGGCCGGCTTCGACGGCGGAGGCGGTGTCGGCGCGGCGGGCGGTGCCGGCGGCGGGTTGTTGGCGACGACCGGCGGCGGGGCGGGAGGCGCAGGCGGCGCGCCAGATGCCGGACGCGATCCGCCACTTCCTGGGCTGAAGGAGAAATCTTCGGCCAATGAAGAGGATATCCACGGCACCTGCTCGCCACGCGAAGCGCGGGTGACGCCCATCTTGGTCCGGTTGAGCGTCTCCTCGGCCATCAGGTCGGGGACCCGAATCTCCTTCAGGAGCTCCTGGACGAACAGGCTGTGCTCGCCGCCGGCATCGGAGACCACCGAGGCCAGCGCTGCCGAATACATCACCAGCGTGCCGTTCGGCGCGATCACCGGGGTCAGGCCGGCCGAGAAGCTGCGGAACCGGCGCTCGAACGGGTTGCGCCTGGAGGCGTCGATCAGCGCGATCTTGACGCCGGCGCCGCGGGTGTTGAGCTCGCCGAGGACGGTCTCGAGGCTGAAACCGTCACGACGCACGTCGGATTCGGTCCAGATCTGCGCATCGATCGGTAGCATGTAGCTCTGGCGCGCCGACTGAATGCCGAAGCCGCTGAAGAACACCAGCGCTACCGATCCCGGCTTGATCTTGCCGTAGAGCTTCTCGAAGGCGCGGCGCATGCCGTCGCCGGTCAGATTCTCGGCGAGGTCGACCGAAAAGCCATCGCGCTTGAGCTCGTCGGCGACGTCACGGGCATCGTTGATCGGTTCCTTCAGCGGGGCATCCGCGTCCGGATATTTGGCATTGCCGATGACCAGCGCGAAGCGATCACCGGCCGCGAGCGACGGGGCAGTCGGGACGAGCGAGACGAGCAAGGACAGAAGAAAGAAGAAGCGAATTTTCATAATCAGCGCGGTCCAGCCAAAAAGGCGCCGTTACCAGCTTGCGCCGCGGCGACCTTAACTTACGCTTCCTGCATTATCAAACCGGGGACGGATGGCGTCAACCGCTTGGAGATTCGGCGTAATCGCGACGATTGACCGCAACGCCCGGGCGTGCCGCAAGGGGAATAAACGGGATGTCATGTTTGCGCTCGACGTGGTCCGGCTCGATCTTACCGGCGGCACGTTAGGGCCACCATGACGATAAAAATGTGATTGGTCTCACATTGAGAGCATAACCTCGGTCGCGCCGCGAGGCGTTTGACCTTTGCAGCGGACAATGGCTTGGTGCGTAGGATGGGCCCGGAAGGGCCATTCAGAAAAGCAAAGCAAAAGCAAGAATCATGGGAAACGCCTACGAAATCTACGCGCTGCGTTACGCGACGATGTCGCCGCGCACCCCCAGCATGAACTTCCTCCAACCCGATCCGCATGACAGCGCGGCGCAGGACCTCGACTATTTCGTCTGGCTGATCCGAGGGCACGGCCGCGACGTCCTGGTCGACACCGGCTTCAATGCCGAGGAGGCGAGCGCACGGGCACGCAGGCTGACGCTCAATCCGGTCGACGCGCTGGAGCGTTTTGGCGTTACGGCCTCGAGCATTCGCGACGTCATCGTAACGCATCTGCATTACGATCATGCCGGCAATCTCGATCGCTTCCAGAATGCACGCTTCCACCTCCAGGAACGCGAGATGGCTTATGCGACGGGGCGCTGCATGTGCAATGGCCTGCTGCGACATCCGTTTTCGGTCGAGCACGTCACGCAGATGGTGCGCCACGTCTATGGCGAGCGCGTCACTTTCTACTCCGGCGACGGCGAGGTCGCGCCCGGCGTCACCGTGCACCGTGTTGGCGGTCACTCCGACGGCCTGCAGGTGGTCAGGGTCGAAACCGCGCGCGGGCCGGTGGTGCTGGCGTCCGATGCCGCGCATTACTACGCCAATCTGCAGCGCAAGAGCCCGTTCCCGATCGTCTACAATGTCGGGGACATGGCGGTCGGCTGGGAGACGATCGAGCGTCTCGCCGGCCATCCCGATCGCTTCATCCCCGGCCACGATCCGATCGTGACGGAAATCTATCCGCGCGCCAGCGACAAGGTCGATGCCTGGGCTCTGCACCTGCCGCCGTCGCGGTCGTTTGCGCAATAGCGTGGGGCCAGAGGCCCTTGCATGCGTTCTCGAATGCTTGCGAGCGGCATGCGCTCCGGAACTTTGCCGATACCTGGTCGTTCCCGGTGAGCGGGCGCAGTGTAGGCAAAAGCTATGAAATGGATGCTGGTGGTTCTCGTTGGCGGCGTCTCGCCCGTCAACACCGATCTCGTGTTCGATAAGTTCAGCGACTGTTTGGCCGCTGAGGAGCAGATGCGGCAACACTACGCCGATGCGTTCGATGCGTGGGACCGCATGGCTGCGGCGAGGATCGACCGGCGCAGGGATTACAAGAAAGCCCGCGATCTTGAGGCCAAACGGCTGCTGAGCAACGTGGGAACGTGTGTCCCTCATGGTGGCGGTGATCAACAGCCCGGCACTGCGCAGCAGCAGCCTCCTGCTCCATCGCCGCAGCAGCCTGCCGCGACACCGTCGCCACAGCCGACGCCGCGCACCTAGCGCCGGCGATGGTCTTCACATGGCGGCATGGTCGCTGCCGGGGCGCGTTGCCTGTTGACCGTTGCGGATCCGACGAGATCGATGTTGCAGGTTGCAGGAGGCTTCGCAGTCCATGTTTGTCCGGCAGGCTTCTTGATCTACGCTTCATTGGTGCGCGGCCTAATACGCCTGCTTGGCGTCCGCTTCCTTGCTGGTCTGAATCAAATCGAGGCTCTCCTCGATCTTGCCGAGCAGCGCCGAGAGCTGCTTGCGCTCCTGCGTGGAAAGGCAGGCGAGGATTTCGTCCTCCCGCCGCAGCAATTGCGGGAATAGCTCTTCGTAGAGCGCGCGGCCCTTCGTCGTCAGTTGCAGGCGGAATTCGCGGCGGTCGGCTTCGTTCTCGACCCGCTCGATCATGTCCTCGCCGAGCAGTGTCGTCACCGCACGGCTGATGGTGGATTTGTGGGTGCGGGTGCATTGCGCGATGTACTGCGCGCTGCAGGCATCGTTGCGGAACCCGAGCGTGGCGATCACGCGCCACGCTGGAATGTCGAGGCCATGCCGTTCCTGATATTCGACCGAGAGCGCGGAACTGACTTCCGCTGCGAGTCGATTAAGACGGAACGGCACGAACTTGAACAGGTCGAGCCGTGCCTTTGGCCGCGCGGAGGCCTCATCGGCCCCGCGTGCCTTCAGTGCGATGTCGCCAGATGTCCTCGCCAAGGAGCGCGCTCCGAATTCCAGTTGACGGCCGGCCGGCTCCGGTCCAAAATAGTTGCACGTGAGACTATCTAGCAGATCAGCCTTCCCCTGACCAGAGCTGAGGTTAGCGCATGGCGCAGGCCAATACGCATCAGGCCAAAATCCAATTCGGCTATCGCCGCCATTCCGATCAGGATCGTCCTGGTCAAGCTCCGGCCGAGCATCCGGTCGTAATTGTCGGCGCCGGCCCGGTCGGGCTGTCGCTCGCGATCGATCTGGCTCAGCGCGGCCAGCGGGTCGTCCTGTTGGATGACGCCGATCGCATCGGCGAGGGCTCCCGCGCGATCTGCTTCTCGAAGCGATCGCTGGAATATTGGGACCGGCTCGGCGTCGGCGACCGCATGGTCGCCAAGGGCGTGGTGTGGAGCGTCGGCCGGATCTTCCACGGCGAGTCGCTGCTCTACCAGTTCAACCTGCTGCCCGAGGACGGCCACAAGCGGCCCGCCTTCATTAATCTGCAGCAATACTATGCCGAGGCCTATCTGGTCGATCGCATCCAGGACCTGCCCGAAATCGACCTGCGCTGGCGCAACAAGGTGACGGCGCTGGAGCAACGCAACGATTCGGTCGCGTTGACGATCGAGACGCCGGAAGGCGCGTATCGGCTTCATGCGCAATATGTGATCGCCTGCGACGGCGCGCGCTCCTCGCTGCGACAGATGGTCGGCGCCGAATTCGCGGGGCAGGTGTTCGAGGACCAGTTCCTGATTGCCGACGTCAAGATGACGGCGGAATTCCCGACCGAGCGCTGGTTCTGGTTCGATCCGCCGTTTCATGCCGGCCGCTCGGCGCTGCTGCACCGGCAGCCGGACGATGTCTGGCGCATTGACCTCCAGCTCAATCGCTATGCCGATCCGGCTCTCGAGAAGAAGCCGGAAAACGTGCGGCCGCGGATTGCACGTATGCTCGGCCACGACAAATTCGAGTTCGAGTGGATCTCGCTCTACAAATTCCAGTGCCGGCGGATGGACCGTTTCATCCATGGCCGCGTGATTTTCGCCGGCGATTCCGCGCATCAGGTCTCGCCGTTCGGTGCGCGTGGTGCGAACTCGGGGCTTGAGGACGCGGAAAATCTGTCGTGGAAGCTCGACCGTGTGCTGCGCGGAACTTCGCCCGCGAGCCTGCTCGAGAGCTATCATGCCGAGCGCAGCCTCGCGGCCGACGAGAACATCCGCGAGTCCACCCGCTCGACCGACTTCATGGCGTCGAACTCGCACCAGGAAGCGCGGCTGCGCAAGGCCGTGCTGTCGCTCGCCAAGGAGACCGAGTTCGGCAAGCGCATGGTCAATGGCGGGCGGCTGTCGGTGCCGTGCAGCTACGAATCGCCGCTGTCGTCGCCGGATGCAGATGCGTGGAGCGGCGGACCACCGCCCGGCTGCTCCATGCTCGATGCGCCAATTGCAGAGCGGGCTTATCTGACGGACGCGTTCTGCAAGGACGGAACGGACTTTACCCTGCTGTCGTTCAGCAATGGCACGGCGATCGACGTGCCGGATGGCGTCAGGAATATCCGCATCGGCGGCGAGGGCGGACTTGCGGATCCCTCGGGCCTTGTCGCAAAGCGCTACGACGCCGCCCCTGGTGCTGCCTATCTGCTCAGGCCCGATGGCTATGTCGCCGCCCGTTTCCGCCATCCGACGCGTGCCGCGATCGCGGCGGCATTGTCGCAGGCCCAAGGTCTGAATTGAGGATTCGCATGCCGCTTTCGACAAGCTCCAACTTCGCGCGGCCGGACGACGCCTTTCGCGCCATCGTCGAGGCGCATCGCGGCTTCACCGAGGAACAGAGCGCCGATTTCGATGCGGCGCTGGTGCTGATCCTCGCCAACCATATCGGCGATATCGACGTGCTGCGCGAGGCGATCGGGCTCGCCAAGCGTCGCATGATCGACGGCCAGCAGCAGCAGCAACAACAATAACCCAGAACACTCAAAGGACGAATTGATGGCGAAGAACTTCGCATCGACCGGCGATCTCGCCGAAAAGAAGATCACATTCTCGGAGATCGGCACCGACCTCTACGCCTTCACCGCCGAGGGCGATCCGAACACCGCCGTCATCGTTGGCGACGACGGCTGCCTGGTGTTCGACGCGCAGGCAACGCCCGCGATGGCCAACAAGGTGATCGAGCGCGTGCGCACCGTCACCGACAAGCCGATCAAATATGTCGTGCTGTCGCACTATCACGCCGTGCGCGTGCTCGGGGCCTCCGCCTATCACGCGCAGGGCATCGTCGCCTCGCAGGAGACCTATCGCCTGATCGAGGAGCGCGGCCAGCAGGACTGGGATTCCGAATACGGCCGCTTCCCGCGCCTCTTCCAGGACGCCCAGAGCATTCCCGGCCTGACCTGGCCGACGCTGACCTTCGAAGGCGAAATGTCGATCTATCTCGGCAAGCGCGAGGTGCGCTTGATGCAGCTCGGGGCCGGCCACACCTCCGGTGACATCGTCGCCTGGGTTCCAGACGCGGAGGTGATGTTCTCCGGCGATCTCATCGAATATCACTCGGCCTGCTATTGCGGCGATGCGCATCTGCGCGAATGGCCGATGACGTTGAACGAGATCCGCAACTTCAATCCCAAGGCGATCGCGCCGGGGCGGGGCGATGCGCTCAAGGGCACGGCCACCGTGCGCGAGGCCATCGCGATGACGCGCGACTTCGTCACCTCGCTCTATGGCGCCGCCGAAATGTCGGTCGCCAAAGGGCGCACGCTGAAGGAGTCGATGGCCGCGACCCGCGAGGTGATGGATCCGAAATTCCATAGCTTCGCCATCTACGAGCACTGCCTTCCGTTCAACGTATCGCGCGCCTATGACGAAGCGTCGGGCATCGACGACCCCGTGATCTGGACCGACAAGCGCGACCAGGAGATGTGGGCCGCCCTGCAAGGAGGAGGATAGACATGAACATCAACACCTCGCCCGACCAGATCATCCGCAGCTCGGCGCAAGTGACGCCGGGCTACATGTCCGGCTTCGGCAACTCTTTCGAGACCGAGGCGCTGCCCGGCGCGCTGCCGATCGGGCGCAACTCGCCGCAGCGCTGCGCCTATGGGCTCTATGCCGAGCAATTGTCGGGTTCGCCCTTCACCGCGCCGCGCGGCAGCAATGAGCGCTCCTGGCTCTACCGCATCCGCCCCTCGGTGAAGCACTCCGGCCGGTTCGAGAAGGCCGATGCCGGCCTGTGGCGTTCGGCGCCGTGCCATGAATACGATTCGCCCATCGCGCAGATGCGCTGGGATCCGACGCCGCTGCCGAAGGAGGATGTCACCTTCGTCCAGGGTGTGCAGACCATGACGACGGCTGGCGATGTGAACACGCAAGCCGGCATGGCCGCGCATGTCTATCTCATCACGAAGTCGATGGTGAACGAGCATTTCTACAATGCCGACGGCGAGCTGATGTTCGTGCTGCAGCAGGGAAATCTGCGCCTCGTCACCGAGTTCGGCCGCATCGACGCCGAGCCCGGCGAGATCGTGGTGATCCCGCGCGGCGTCAAGTTCCGCGTCGAGATTCCGAACGGGCCGGCGCGCGGCTACCTCTGCGAGAATTACGGCGGCGCCTTCACCCTGCCGGAGCGCGGGCCGATCGGCGCCAATTGCCTCGCCAATGCGCGCGACTTCCTCACCCCCGTCGCGCATTACGAGGACAAGGATACGCCGACCGAGCTCTACGTGAAATGGGGCGGCGCGCTGTTCAAGACCAATTTGCCGCATTCGCCGATCGACGTCGTCGCGTGGCACGGCAATTACGCGCCCTACAAATACGATCTGCGCACTTTCTCTCCCGTAGGCGCGATCGGCTTCGATCATCCCGATCCCTCGATCTTCACGGTGCTGACCTCGCCGTCGGAGACGGCGGGCACCGCGAATATCGACTTCGTCATTTTCCCCGAGCGCTGGATGGTCGCCGACAACACCTTCCGTCCGCCCTGGTATCACATGAACATCATGAGCGAGTTCATGGGCCTGATCTACGGCGTCTACGACGCCAAGCCGCAGGGCTTCGTTCCCGGTGGCATGAGCCTGCACAATTGCATGCTGCCGCACGGCCCCGACCGTGACGCCTTCGAGCACGCCAGCAATGGCGAATTGAAACCGGTGAAGCTGACGGGGACCATGGCCTTCATGTTCGAGACCCGCTACCCGCAGCGCGTCACCGCGCATGCGGCGAATGCCTCGACGCTGCAGGATGATTACGCGGACTGCTGGAAGGGCCTGGAAAAGCGGTTCGATCCGAACCGGCCGTAGTTCGTTGCTTCGTCATTCCGGGATGCGCCGAAGGCGCAGGCCCGGAATCCATAACCACGCTCGTGCGTATGGATTCCGGGCTCGCGCTCCGCGCGCCCCGGAATGACGTCGGAAAAGCCGTCAAGAAACATCCGGCAGGAAACCCATGCCCCATCCCAACGACCCCAGCCTTCGCTCCTTCATCGACGTCGATCCTTCTTCCGACTTCCCGATCCAGAACCTGCCCTACGGCGTGTTCTCCACCGCGGCGAATCCGACGCCGCGGGTCGGCGTCGCGATCGGCGACTACGTGCTTGATCTCTGGGAGCTCGAGCAGGATTGCCGGCTTGAGGTCGGGCCGCTCGGAATATTCTCGGGGGCTTCGCTCAATCTCTTCATGGCACTTGGACCGAAATTCTGGACCAGGACGCGCGCGCGGATCAGCGAGCTGCTGCGCCACGATCATGCGGAGCTGCGCGACAACGAGGAGCTGCGCAGCCGCGCGCTGGTGCCGATGCGCGACGCAAGGCTGCATCTGCCGTTCACGGTCTCCGGCTATACCGATTTCTATTCCTCCAAGGAGCACGCCACCAATGTCGGCGTGATGTTCCGCGGCAAGGACAACGCGCTGCAGCCGAACTGGCTTCACATGCCGATCGCCTATAACGGCCGCGCCTCGACCGTCGTCGTGTCGGGCACCAAGGTGAAGCGCCCGCGCGGGCAGCTGAAGCCGCCGAATGTGGACGCGCCGAGCTTTGGCCCGTGCAAGCGGCTCGATTTCGAATTGGAGATGGGCGTCGTGATCGGCCAGCCCTCGCCGATGGGCGGCATGTTGAGCGAGCAACAGGCCGAGGAGATGATCTTCGGCTTCGTGCTGCTCAACGATTGGAGCGCGCGCGACATCCAGCAATGGGAATATGTGCCGCTCGGCCCGTTCCTGGCCAAGGCGTTCGCGACCTCGATCAGTCCCTGGGTGGTGACGCGCGAGGCGCTGGAGCCGTTCCGCCTGAAGGGGCCGGAGCAGGAGCCGGTGCCGCTCGATTATCTCAAGCAGAGCAAGCCGCAGAACTACGATGTCGCGCTCGACGTCTCCTTGCGTGCGGCAAGCGCCAACGCGCCCGCCGGCATCAGCCGCACCAATTTCAAGTACATGTACTGGTCCTCGGTGCAGCAGCTGATGCACCACGCCTCCTCCGGCTGCGCCATGAATGTCGGCGATCTCCTCGGCAGCGGCACCATCTCCGGCCCGGAGAAGAACCAGCGCGGCAGCCTGTTGGAGATCAGCTGGAACGGCACCGAGCCGGTCGAACTGCCCGGCGGCATCAAGCGCTCGTTCCTGGAGGACGGCGACAGCCTCGTGATGCGCGGTTGGTGCCAGGGCGACGGCTACCGCGTCGGTTTTGGGGAGGTGGAGGGGACGATTCTGCCGGCGGAATGATTGCTGGGGGTGTGACGCGGCGCCCTATCCACGTTCCCCGTCATTGCGAGCGGAGCGAAGCAATCCAGAATCGTTAAGCGGAGGCAGTCTGGATTGCTTCGTCGAAGGGCTCCTCGCAATGACGTGGCGAGGCTCATCGCCTCTCCGGCGGCACGTCCTTGATCCGCGCGCAATGGGCCGCGACATCCTCCACGCTGTACTTCAGGTGCACCCGCTTGTCCGATGGCGCGTGCTTTGTCGTGCACACGCCTGGCCGCCATTCCTGCGTCGGTCGGATCGGGCGCGGGGCAAAGCCCCCGCCGCAGTTCGGGCAGACGTTGAACAGTTTCGTCTCCACGCAGTCCGCGCAGAACGTGCATTCATAGGAGCAGATCCGCGCATCCGTTGCCCCAGGCGGCAGGTCGCGGTCGCAATATTCGCAATTCGGTCGAAGCTGGAGCGCCATGGCTGAACCTCCGGATTGGCCGGGATCATCGCAGATCCTGCGCCAAGCGCGAATGACTTAGTTCCCTCGATTTCAGCCGGCCTTGATCTCCCGCAGCGGCAATCGCGAGCTTTCCTTCAGCCGGTCGAGCACGATCGAGGAGCGCACATGCGCCACGCTCTGGTGCGGCATCAAGACGTCGTTGACGAGGTCGGAGAGGCCCTTGAGATCGCGCAGCACTGCCTTCAACACGTAGTCGGCGTCACCGGTGAGCGAATAAGCCTCCTGGATCTCGTCGATACGGCCAACCAGCGCGCGGAACCGCTTCGAATTGTCCGGCGAGTGCGTCGCGAGCGTCACCTGGATGAAAGCGATCACGCCTAAGCCGAGCGCCTCGCTGGAGAGGTCGGCATGATAGCCCGCGATGACCTTCTCCTCCTCCAGCCGCATCCGCCGGCGCGAGCATTGCGAGGCCGACAATCCCGCGAGGTCGGCAAGCTCCTGGTTGGTGAGGCGACCGTCATCCTGGAGCGCACGGAGGATCTTGAGGTCGAAGGCGTCAACAGAGATCATGCGTCGTTTGCCCATCTGATGCACGGATCGTGCATACGCTAGCCGAATGCCATCCCGTTTGCACGGTCATTGCAGGCCCCATGAAGGATAATTCCTCCCAGCAGCAATCTGGGAGAGCCGCCAATGGGACCGTTTCCGCACGATGCACCGCCGGCCACCATCAGCGCCGACAATCCGATGGGCACTGACGGGTTCGAGTTCGTGGAATATGCCCACCCCAACCCGGCAGAGCTGCACGCGCTGTTCGAGCTGATGGGCTACGCGCCCGTCGCGCGCCACAAGACGAAGAAGATCACGGTCTACCGCCAGGGCGACATCAACTATCTCGTCAACGAGCAGCCCGGCACCCACGGTTACGAGTTCGTCGCCGCGCACGGGCCTTGCGCGCCCTCGATGGCGTTCCGCGTCGTCGATGCGAAGGCGGCCTATGACCGGGCGATTTCGCTCGGCGCCGAGCCTGCCGATGTGCCATCGACGCAGAAGACGCTCGACGTGCCCGCGATCAAGGGCATCGGCGGCAGCCTGCTCTATCTCGTCGACCGCTACGGTACCAAGGGCTCTGCCTATGACGACGAGTTCGAATGGCTCGGCGCGCAGGATCCGCGGCCTGCCGGCGCTGGCCTGTTCTATCTCGACCATCTCACCCACAACGTCCATCGCGGCCGTATGGATGTCTGGACCGGCTTCTACGAGAGGATCTTCAACTTCCGTCAGATCCGCTTCTTCGACATCGAGGGCCGCGCCTCCGGCCTGTTCTCGCGCGCGCTGACCAGCCCCGACGGCAAGATCCGGATTCCGATCAACGAGGACGCCGGCGATTCCGGCCAGATCGAAGAATATCTGAAGACCTATCGCGGCGAAGGCATCCAGCACATCGCCTGCGGCTGCCGCGACATCTACCGCACCATCGAGGGTCTGCGCGATGCCGGCCTGCCCTTCATGCCGGCGCCGCCCGCGACTTATTTCGAGAAGGTCGACACACGGCTGCCCAGGCATGGCGAGGACATCGCACGCCTGCAGAAGAACGGCATCCTGATCGACGGCGAAGGCGTGGTGGAAGGCGGCCAGACCAAGGTGCTGCTGCAAATCTTCTCGGCCAACGCGATCGGCCCGATCTTCTTCGAGTTCATCCAGCGCAAGGGCGACGACGGGTTCGGCGAGGGCAACTTCAAGGCGTTGTTCGAATCCATCGAGGAGGATCAGATCCGGCGCGGCGTGCTGAAGGTGGACACGGCCGCGTAGGGGACGCGTCGGACGCGAGCGGTTTCCACATTGTCGGTGTCGTCCCCGCCTGGTGCGAAATCGCGCACGGGGGCGGGGATCCATAGCCACAGGATTGTGCGGCAGCGCGAACTGACAACCACGAGTCCTCGCCAAACCACTCCCTGTGGTTATGGATCCCCGGCCCACGCTCCGCGCGCCTGACAGCGGAGATTATTTCCCTGCCTTCCAAGCCTTCGTCACTGCGTCGATCTCCGCGCCTTCCGGTTCGCGCACCGCCGACGGTGTCCGCGAGAAGCGCGGCGCCGGCGCGGGCTGTTTCACGCCGTGTCGCTCGATGAACACGTTGCGCGCGACCATGTGCGGATGCTGGGTGGCCTCCGACATGGTCAGCACCGGTGCGAAGCAGATGTCGGTGCCTTCCATGATCTTGCACCAGTCCTCGCGCGTCTTGCTCTTGAACACCGCCTTCAGCTTCTCCTTCAGCGCCGGCCAGGCTTTGGGATTCATCTGCGCGTCGAAATCGGCGTCCGTCAGGCCCGCATGCTCGCGCAGCAGCGCGTAGAACTGCGGTTCGATCGAGCCGATCGAGACGAAGTGGCCGCAGGCGCATTCATAGACACCGTAGAAATGCGCGCCGCCGTCGAGGAAGTTCTGGTTGC
The DNA here is from genome assembly GCF_018129985.1 of Bradyrhizobium sp. SZCCT0148. Classification (GTDB taxonomy): domain Bacteria; phylum Pseudomonadota; class Alphaproteobacteria; order Rhizobiales; family Xanthobacteraceae; genus Bradyrhizobium; species Bradyrhizobium japonicum_H. Next base: position 8,380 of record NZ_JAFCKT010000019.1, on the reverse strand, counting down.
GTCCTTCGGTCCAGCGTCCCAGCGTCGTCATATCGAAGAAGAATGACATCAGCGATGCCGCGCCGTCGCACATCGCGGCATCGACCACCTGGCCTTTGCCGGAGCGCGAGGCCTCCAGCAGCGCGGCGAGCACGCCGACGACGAGATAGAGCGCGCCGCCGCCGAAATCACCGACGAGGTTGAGCGGCGGCACCGGCGCTTCCTTAGGTCCGATTGCGGCGAGCGCACCGGTGATGGAGATGTAATTGATGTCGTGGCCGGCGGCGTTGGCGAGCGGGCCTTCCTGGCCCCAGCCGGTCATGCGGCCGTAGACCAGTTTGGGGTTGCGCGCGAGCACGACGTCCGGCCCGAGACCGAGCCGCTCCATCACGCCGGGGCGGAAGCCTTCGACCAGCGCATCGGCGCTGGCGAGCAGATCCAGCACCTGCGCGATCGCCGCCTTGTCCTTGAGGTCGAGCTCGATCACCTTGCGGCCGCGCCCCGCCACCGACTTCATGCTCTTCTTCGCACCCACGCGGTCGAGCGTGACGACGTCGGCGCCCATGTCGGCCAGCATCATGCAGGCGAAGGGGCCGGGGCCGATGCCGGCGAATTCAACGATGCGGAAGCCCGAGAGTGGGCCGGAGGCGCGGACGGATGCGGCGGGGGCTGAATTATCGAGCACGATGTTATTTCCTCGGGTCGCTGGGCCGATGCCGCTGGTTTGGCAATCGCCGCTGACGTTCTTCTTTGGAGCGAGTTAATCGTCTGATTAACTTTTCTCGCCTTCATGCCAGCGAGGCAAGCGGTTTTCATGCCGCACGGCCAAAATAAAACGGCGCGCACCGAAGTGCGCGCCGCGCAAAATTTGCGTTGAGACGCTAGCGCGTGAGCGTCAGCGGGCAGCCGCGACCGCGCGCTGCGCCATCACCTTGACGAGGTTGGCGCGGTACTCCGCCGTGCCGTGGATGTCGGCCAGCAATCCGCTCGCTGAAATGCTGACGCCGTCGATCGCCGACGGCGACCAGTTCGCCTTCAGTGCGGCTTCGATCGCGGGTACCCGCATCACGCCGCTCTGTGAGGCACCGGTGGCGGCCACCCGAACCTCGCCCGACTTGGTTTGCGCGACGAACACGCCGGTCAGCGCAAAGCGCGAGGCCGGATGCCGCATCTTCTCGTAGCCCGCTTTCGCCGGCACCGGGAACGACACGGCGGTGATGATCTCGCCGTCTTCGAGCGCGGTGGTGAACAGGCCCTGGAAGAAGTCCTCGGCGGAGATCGACCGCTTGTTCGTCTTCACGGTGGCACCGAGAGCGAGCAGCGCGGCGGGGAAATCCGCCGCAGGGTCGTTGTTGGCGATCGAGCCGCCGATCGTGCCGCGATAGCGCACCGCGGGATCGCCAAGCACCGAGGTGAGATGGGCGATCGCAGGAATCGCCTTCTTCACATCGGCGTTCGTCATGATGTCGTAATAGATCGTGCCGGCCTTGATGGTCAGCGTGTCGCCGGACAATTCGATGCCCTGCAGCTCCTTGATCTTGCCGAGGTCGATGACATCGGATGGGCTGGCGAGGCGCTGCTTCATCACGGGTAGCAGCGTCTGGCCACCGGCCAGAAACTTCGCCTCGCTGCTCTTGCCGAACAAGCTCACGGCTTCGTCGACGGAGGAAGCACGATGATAGGTGGTCTGATACATCTTGGTTGCTCCCTCTCAAGCCGCGTGGATCGTGCGCCACACCCGGTCAGGGGTTGCGGGCATTTCCAGATTGTTCTTGCCGATCGCATCCGTGATCGCGTTGATCACGGCCGCAGAGGCGCCGATTGCGCCGGCCTCACCGCAACCCTTGATGCCGAGGGGATTGCCCGGGCACAGCGTCGTGGTGTGGGAGAGATTGAAGGAGGGCACGTCGTCGGCGCGCGGCATGGCGTAGTCCATGAACGAGGCCGTGACCGGCTGGCCATTGGCATCGTAGATCGCATGCTCGAGCAGCGCCTGTCCGATGCCTTGAACGAGGCCGCCATGGACCTGGCCCTCGACGATCATCGGGTTGATCAGCCGGCCGAAATCGTCGGCCGCGACGAAGTTGACGAAGGAGGTCTTGCCGGTGCCGGGATCGACCTCGAGCTCGCAGATATAGGTGCCGGCGGGGAAGGTGAAGTTGGTCGGATCGTAGAAGGCGCTTTCCTTCAGACCAGGCTCCATTCCGTCAGGCAGATTGTGCGCGGTATAAGCCGCGAGTGCGACCATCGGCAGCGCAATCGCCTTGTCGGTGCCTGTCACCTTGAACTCGCCGTTCTCGATGACGATGTCGGCCTCGGAAGCTTCCAGCGCATGCGCTGCAATCTTCTTGGCCTTGGCTTCCATCTTCTCCATCGCCTTCAGGATCGCGGTGAGGCCAACGGCCGCCGAGCGCGAGCCGTAGGTGCCCATGCCGAACTGCACCTTGTCGGTGTCGCCATGGACGATCGAGACCTGGCTGATGGGAACGCCGAGGCGCTCCGCGACGAGCTGGCAGAACGTGGTCTCATGACCCTGCCCGTGGCTGTGCGAGCCCGTGAGGATCTCGATGGTACCGACCGGGTTGACGCGCACCTCGGCCGATTCCCACAGGCCGACGCCGGCGCCCAGGCTGCCGACCGCCTTCGACGGGGCGATGCCGCAGGCCTCGATGTAGCAGGACACGCCGATGCCCCGCAGCTTGCCTTGCGACTTGGCTTGCGCTTTGCGGGCGGGGAAGCCGGCATAGTCGATCGCCTTCATGGCCGCATCGAGAGATGCGTTAAAGTCGCCGGTGTCATAAGCCATGATGACGGGCGTCTGGTGCGGGAACTGGGTGATGAAGTTGCTCCGCCGCAGTTGGGCCGGATCGACCTTGAGCTGCCGCGCCGCCGTTTCCATCAGCCGCTCGATCAGGTAGCTCGCCTCGGGGCGGCCCGCGCCGCGATAGGCGTCGACCGGCGTGGTGTTGGTATAGACGCCGACCACCTCGGCATGGATCGCCGGGATGTTGTACTGACCCGACAGCAGCGTCGCGTAGAGATAGGTCGGCACCGACGAAGAGAACAGCGACATGTAGGCGCCGAAATTGGCGTAGGTCTTCACCTTGAGGCCCAGGATCTTATTCTGGGCGTCGAACGCCATCTCGGCATGGGTCACATGGTCGCGGCCATGCGCATCGGTGAGGAATGCCTCGGTGCGGTCGCCGGTCCATTTCACGGGACGGCCGACCTTCTTGGAGGCCCACAGCGCCACCATCTCCTCGGGATAGATGAAGATCTTGGAGCCGAAGCCGCCACCGACGTCGGGGGCAATCACGCGCAGCTTGTGCTCGGGCGCGATGTTGTAGAAGGCCGACAGCACGAGGCGGGCGACGTGCGGGTTCTGCGAGGTCGTGTAGAGCGTGAAATGCTCCTCCGCCGCGTCGTAATCTGCGATCGCCGCGCGCGGCTCCATCGCGTTGGGGGCGAGACGGTTGTTGGTGACGTCGAGCTTCACCACATTGGCGGCCTTGGCGAAGGCGGCATCGGTTGCGCCTTCGTCACCGATCACCCAGTCATAGACCTGGTTGCCGGGGGCCTCGGGATGAAGCTGCGGCGCGCCTGATTTGATCGCGGCGTGGATGTCGGCGACCGCGGGAAGTTCCTCGTAATTGACGACGACGGCTTCCGCCGCATCGCGCGCCAGATTCTTGGTCTCGGCGATCACGACCGCGACGGCCTGACCGACGAAGCGCACCGTCTCCGGCGCCATTGCCGGCCAAGCGCCCATCTTCATCGGGCTGCCGTCCTTGGAGGTGATGGCCCAGCCGCAAATGAGGTTGCCGACCTTGTCGTCGACGATCTGCTGGCCCGTGAGCACGGCGACCACGCCCGGCATGTTCAGCGCGGCGGAGGAATCGATCCCCTTCACCTTGGCATGCGCATGCGGGCTACGGATGAAATGGGCATGCGTCATGCCCAGCAGCTTGATGTCGTCGACGTAGCGGCCCTTGCCGGTAATGAAACGCTTGTCTTCCTTGCGCACGACGCTTGCGCCGATGCCTTCAACACCCATGTCTGGTCCTCCCGACCGGAAATTTCTTTGACCGCGCTTTCCCTCGAAAGCTGCAGCCGTGGTTCTTTTCGAGGCGCGCCGCTTTACTCAGCCGCCTGCGAGACCTTCATGCGCCCGGCTGCATCCAGCACGGCTTTGACGATGTTGTGGTAGCCGGTGCAGCGGCAGATGTTGCCTTCGAGCTCGGTGCGGACGGTGGCTTCGTCGAGCTGGCCGCCGTGACGGTGCACGATGTCGATTGCCGACATGATCATGCCCGGCGTGCAATAGCCGCATTGCAAGCCGTGATTGTCGCGGAAAGCGGCCTGCATCGGATGCAGCTCGTCGCCCTTGGCGATGCCTTCGATGGTGGTGATGCTGGCGCCGTCGGCCTGGCCCGCCAGCATGGTGCAGGATTTCACCGCGCGGCCGTCCATGTGCACGACGCAGGCGCCGCACTGGCTGGTGTCGCAGCCGACATGGGTCCCGGTGAGGTTGAGGTGATCGCGCAGCAGCTGGACCAGCAGCGTGCGGTCCTCGACGTCGACGGCAACGGCTTTGCCATTCACCGTCAGTTTGACTGTAGACACCTGAAGTCCTCCCCGGATTGATTTTGATTACTTCTAATTAGAGACAGCGGCCCGGAACTTTGCAACTAGGATTTTGGTCGCCGTTGTCATTGAAAAGTCATCGATCTCACGGGCGCGCTGATTTCGAGGTGCGAAGGGAGCGGAAGCTGAGCGGCCGGGCGGGATGGCCTGGGATGCCACCCGCATGCCCCTGATCTCCGGCGATCGGCCCTTGGCCGACAAAGCCCGGGATCGTGCCGGCGGCCAAATTTACCGCCCTTTATCGATTATGCCCTAATTTTGCGCATCCGGGTCGTGGGGGCAGAGCGCCGCCGGATCACGGCTGAAATGTAAAGAGGGGTTGGGAATGTCCGGGCGTACCGCGTCGCCGTCAAGGCGCACAATATTTCCCACTCTGAAGTTCCGCGCCAAGATCATCCTGGGTTTTGCGGTCGTGCTGGCGATCTCCGCCGGCAGCATGGCATTCTCGTATTTCGGCTTCGAGCGGGTCTCGGCCGAGGTCGGCTCGTACCGCAGCAGCGTGTCGGAGGCCGATCTCGCCCGCAACATCGACCGCGAGCTGCTGGGCTACCGTTCGGCCGCCAAATATTTCGTCGTGACCGGCAAGGAAGACGATGCCAAGGCGGCGCTCGATGCCGAGGCCAGCCTGAAAGATGCCATCGACCAGGCCGTCAAGAGTGCCAAGACCCCGGCGCGAAAGGCAGGTCTCGACAAGCTCGCGAAGGAGTTCGCGAATTTCTCCGCGACCTTCGGCAAGGTCCTCCAGGCCAAGCGTGACAGCACGTTGCTGGTGCAGAACCAGCTGCAGCGCCAGGCCAATCTCCTCAAGTACAAGCTCGACGACGTCGGCAACAACGCTTCCGATTCCGAGGCGCAGTCGATCGAGTTCGGCACCAAGCAGGTCAACGCCCAATTCCAGACCGCGAGCGCTGCAGCCACGAATTTCGTGCTGACGTCCGATCAGGCGATCGCAACCAGCGCGCTGGCGCGGCTCAAATTCGTCGAGAATTCCCTTGGCGCGGTCTATTCCATGGATGAGAAGATCGTCGCCGGCCTGAAGGACGCCAAGGCCATCCTCACCGCCTATCGTGAGGCGCTGGAGAAGTTGATCGCCAACGCCAAGCTGGTCGACCAGCTCGTCGCCGAGATGAACGCTTCCGCCGGTGCGATCCTGCAAGGAGCAGCCGCCATGAAGGCGGACCTCGTCGCCGAACAGCAACGGCTGGACACGGAGTCGGAAGCGACGATCGGGAAGACCGAGCAACTGGTTCTGATCCTCGCCATCGGCGGCACCTTGCTTGGTGCGGTTCTCGCCTTCCTGCTCGGCACCGGCATCTCGCGTCCGATGATCGCGATGTGCAAGGCGATGCGCGAGCTGGCCTCGGGCAATTTCGACGTGGTGCTGCCGGGTCTCGGCCGCAAGGACGAGATCGGCGAGATGGCCGGCGCGGTCGAGGAGTTCAAGGTCCAGGCCGTGGCAAAGGCCGAGCGCGATGCCGCCGCCAGCGAAGCCCAGAACAGGGAAGCGAGCGCTGCCCGCCGCGCCGAGCTGATCCGCTTTGCCGATGATTTCGAAAGCGCGGTCGGCGCGATCGTGTCCAACGTTTCAGCTTCGGCCGTGCAGCTGGAATCGGCGGCCTCTACGCTGACCCGCACTGCGGAGACCACACAGAGCCTGTCGAGCCAGGTCGCGGGCGTGTCCGAGCAGGCCTCCTCCAACATGCAGTCGGTCGCCACCGCGACGGAAGAGCTGTCCGCGTCCGTCGAGGAGATCGGCCGTCAGGTCCGCGACTCCAGCCGGATCGCGGAAGCTGCCGTGGTGCAGGCCAGGGAAACCGACGGCCGCATCGGCAAGCTCTCGCATGCCGCCCAGCAGATCGGTGAGGTCGTCAAGCTGATCACCGCGATTGCCGAGCAGACCAATCTTCTCGCGCTCAACGCCACCATCGAGGCGGCCCGCGCCGGTGAAGCCGGCCGCGGCTTCGCGGTGGTCGCCAGCGAGGTGAAGTCGCTGGCGAGCCAGACCGCGAAGGCGACGGACGAGATCTCCTCGCACATCACGGGCATGCAGGGCGCCACGGCCGAATCGGTTGCCGCGATCAAGGAGATCGGCGCGACCATCGGCCAGATCTCGTCGATCTCGACCTCGATCGCGAGCGCAGTCGAGCAGCAGGGCGCCGCGACGCAGGAAATCGCCCGCAGCGTCCAGACCGTGGCACAGGGCACCCAGACCGCAGCCACCGATATCGGCCAGGTCAACCGCGGCGCTGCCGAAACCGGCTCGGCCTCGGAGGAAGTGCTGCACTCGGCCAAGACGCTGTCGTCCGAAAGCACCCGCCTGCGTGCCGAGCTCGATCGGTTCATGGGAAATATCCGGGCGGCGTAAGTTGCTCGGGCTTGGCTGCGAGCCAGACCCTCCGCCGCCTTCACACTCCACCGTCGTCCAGGATCAGCGCTCCGCTCCCGGTAACGCTACGCGTTGCCAGGAGCTTCGCTTGTCCGGCACAGCGGGCGCCGGCACTCAAGTCAAACCGACATTTGCAACGGCGCGAGAAAGCGCACCTTAACAATTTCCAGCGTCACCTAACCGCGAGTTGCGGCGTCACATATTTACTACAGCTTATCCTTTGCCAATTACCGTGCAGGCGAGTCGGGAAGCGGGCTGCTTCCGGGCTGCGCCTGGTTTTCCGCGAATGGAATGGGGTGGGGGAAATGTCGGTCAAGTCCAAGTCGACGTCGAAATCGAACCAATCGAAGCTGCCAACCTTGCGCTTTCGCGCAAAAATCATCCTCGGCTTCGTGGCGGTGCTAGCCATCCTTGCCGTCAGCATGGCCTTCGCCTATTTCGGCTTCGAGCGGATCCAGGCCGCCGTGGCTTCCTACCGCGCCAGCGTGTCGGAAGCCGACCTCGCGCGGACGGTGGATCGCGAGTTGGTCGCATATCAGGGACTGGCTCGGGCCTATACCCTGACGGGGGCGGCAGATGACGAGACCGCAGCCAAGGCCGCCGAAAACAATCTGAAGAGCGCGATCGCCAAGTCGATGTCGGCTACGACCGGCGCCGCCCGTCGTGAGCAGGTCGGCAAGCTCGAGGCGGAGTTCCAGCTCTTCACGAAGGTGTTCGGGGAGATCATCGTCCTGACGCGCGAGAACAACAAGATCGCGGCCGATGAGCTCAACAGCGTCGGCAACAAGATCCGCTTCAAGTTCGACGATCTCGCCGACACTGCCGCGCTGGGCGGGCTGGCATCGGTGCAGACCACGGCCAAGGACATCACCTCGCAATATCTGGCCGTTTCCACCTCGGTCGGTGCTTTCGTGGCCAAGCCCGAGCCGAAGACCGCCGACGGCGTGATCGCTCGCATCAAATTCCTGGAGACCTTGCTGGTCTCGATCTATGCCAACGACCAGAAGATCACCGACCGCGTCACCGAAATCGGCGCTCTGCTGAAGCAGTACCGCAGCTCGTTCGCCAAGCTGACCGAAAACGTCAAGATCATCGCCAAGTCCAATGGTGAGATGACCAAGACGGCGGCGACCATTCTCAAGCTCTCGGCCGAGCTGCGTTCGGACCTGACCGCCGACCAGCAGCGCATCGAGGCGAGCGCCAACGCGACCATTGGAGACACCGAGCAGCTGATGTTGATATTGGCGCTCGGCGGCCTTGCCATCGGGGCCGTGCTGGCGTTGTGGCTCGGCAACGGCATCTCGCGTCCGATGATCGCGATGTGCAAGGCGATGCGCGAGCTGGCCTCGGGCAATTTCGACGTGGTGCTGC
>NZ_JAFCKT010000018.1 GCF_018129985.1 Bradyrhizobium sp. SZCCT0148 | reverse complement strand
CGCACGTGGCCTCGGGCTCACAGGGACTACCCGCCCTGCCCGCGCCTCTCGTGCCGACGCTGCCGCGTCCACCGCAAAGCCCGGCTCGCGATCGTGACGACTTCACGTCGCCCCTCTTGGGTGAGCCGGGATGGGCGACACATACGCCGAAACCGAATTTCGGTAAAAGTGGAATATTTTTGCCTCGGCAGATTGACAGAGGCCGACACAGGCAACGGTCAGTAGCCCGGATGAGTGCAGCGACATCCGGAATTCGACGGGCACTGTCCCGGGTATCGCTGCGCTCACCCGGGCTATGGGAGCTACCCGCCGAAATCGCGCGGGCTGAACGGCAGGTCCATGACCTTCCATTCGCTGTACAGATTGGCGGGCAGCATCTTGTAAGGCTGGCAGGTCTGGAGCGCGCTCATGGCGGACTTCATGAGCGCCACGCCTTTCGCGGACGGCGGCGCCTCGATCAGAATCGGCTCGCGCGCCAGCGTGCCGTCGGTCGCGAACACCGTGCGCAACTTGATGCGAACGGCATCGGTGGGGCTTACTCCGGCTGGCAATTTCGCACAGCTGCGCAGATGGCGACGAAGCTCGGCGATGACTTCGGCCGGCAACTTGGCTGCGATCGAATCCTTGGCATCGCCGCCATCGTCCTGGGGGGTTACCTTCGGCAGCTCCGGCGGCAATTCCGGCGGCAGGCCGAGCATGACGCCGTATTTGACGGTGACGTCAGGCTGCGGAGCCTGATAGGCCGGCGGTGGCGCGGATTGGGGTGGCGGTTGCTGCGCCTCTGGCTGCGGCATCGCCTGAGGCTGTGGTTGCGGCTGAGGCTGTTGTTGCTGAGGCTGTTGTTGCTGCGGCGGCTGTTGCTGCTGTGACTGTTGCGGCTGCGCGGCGGCCTCGCGCGGCTTGGGCGTCTGCGCGGGTTGCGGCTGCTTCTGCTGCGCCGGCTGCTGCGACGATTGCGGCGAAGCCGGCGGCTTGTCCACGAGCTTCGACGCTGGGTCTGCCTTGTCGGTGACATCCAGCTTCGGCAACTTGAACTCGGGCTCCGGCGGCTTCTCCTTGGCCGCCTCCTTCATCTCCTGCTGCTTGATCTCCTCCGTCACCTGCTCGGGCGTGACGATGTCGACGGTCACGGTCTCCGGCTGCTGACTGCGAAATGGATGGACCTCGCTGATCACGATGATCAGCGCCACCAGCGTCAGATGCGCGATTGCTGACGCCGCAATGTCCGTCCGTATGATCTTCCGCAGTTCCATCGACCGATCTTGGGTTGCCGTCGCGGTCCTAGCATACCCCAGCCCCCTCTCAATCCCATTTCGGGGCGAAGCCGAAGTCGGTCAGCCGGCCCTTCGGACTGGCGAGCGCGGCGATCCGGCTCATCTCGTCCTCCGACAGCTCGAAATCGAAGATCTCGATGTTCTCGGACAGGCGTTCGACGCGCGACGTGCGCGGGATCGCAGCGACATTCTGTTGCACCAGCCAGCGGAGGCAGACCTGCGCCGGCGATTTGTGGTGGGCGCGTCCGATCTCGGCGAGCGTCTGGTCGGACTTGATGCGCCCCCTGGCGATCGGGCTGTAGGCGACGAGTGCAAGGCCGTGCTGGTCGCAGGCCGCCCTCACCTTCGCCTGGTCGAGATAAGGATGGTATTCGACCTGGTTGCAGACCAGCGGCTCCGGCGACAGCGCGACCGCCTGCTCGATCAGCGCCACGGTGAAATTGGAGACGCCGATGTGACGGGTCAGCCCCATCGTCTTCGCATGCGACAGCGCGCCCAGCGTCTCCGCCAGCGGCACGTGCGAATTGGGCCAGTGCAGCAGCAGCAGATCGACGGAAGGAAGCCGCAAGCGGGCCAGGCTCTCCTTGACCGAGCGCTCGAGATCGTGGGGCGCGAAATGGTTGGTCCAGACCTTGGTGGTGAGGAAGACATCGTCGCGGCGGACGCCCGAGGCGCGCAAGCCGTCGCCAACCTCGCGTTCATTGTTGTAGGCCTGCGCAGTGTCGATGTGGCGATAGCCGAGCCGCAGCGCCTGCTCGACCACGCGCGCGGCAGGTCTTCCGCTCAGCTCCCAGGTCCCGAGCCCGATCGCCGGGATTCGTGCGCCATTGGCCTCGACGAACAGCATGAGGGCTCCCTTCTGGTGCGCAGCCCCTAACGTCCTCAGGCCGCATTATGGACCGGGCCCACGACGCTGCCAACGGAAGGCCGCGGCAGTTCGGCGGGATATTTGCCGCAATGCTAACGGGAGGTTCGCGTCGGGCCTGGCAACTCTCGACGTCAGGGCTTCGGCGTCAGGCTTTGGCGAGCGCCTGGAACACCGTATCCGGGGCGTGTGCGATCACCGCGAGCAGCGCGCGGGCCGGCCCCCGTGGAGCACGCTTGCCCTGCTCCCAGTTGCGGATGGTTTCGACGGGGACGCCGAGCTTGGCGGCGAACTCCATCTGGGTCAGGCAGGCGCGGCGGCGCAAATCGCGTACCGCGAGCGAAGAGGTGTCGGCCGGCGCGGCACTGACCGTGGGCTCGACCGGAGACGGCTGGATCGGAAATTCCTGTCCGTCCCGGATCTCAACGACCCGTCCGTCCGCCTTCAGCCGCAACCGCATGTCCAGTCCCCCAAGCGCGGGCGATGATGCGGCAGGTCGCTTAAGTTCGGATTAAAAGGTCTCGTGCCCCGGACGCGGCGCAGCGCCCCTCTTGGAGTGCTGCGACGCAGAGCGGGGCCCATGCCGCTGCAAGGTGCCGTGTTGCTTTCTGGGTCCCGGTTCTGCGCAGCAAAGCCAAGCGCGTTGCAGCGCGCCCGGGACACGAGACCTACCGCAGTCCGAACCACAACGTCGCAATGCCGAGGAAGGAGAAGAAGCCGACCACATCCGTCACCGTGGTGACGAACGTCCCCGAGGCCACCGCCGGGTCGGCCCTGACGCGTTCGAGCGCCATCGGGATCAGGATGCCGCCGAGCGCGCCGGCGATCAGGTTGCACACCATCGCAAGCCCGATGACGATGCCGAGGCCGGGAATCCTGAACCAGGCCACCGCCGCGATCCCCGTGATCACCGCAAAGGCGAGCCCGTTGACGAGACCGACCATGCCTTCGCGCATGACCACGCGCCAGGCGTTGGACGCGCCGAGCTCGCGCGTCGCCAGCGCCCGCACCGCGACCGTCATCGTCTGGGTGGCGGCATTGCCGCCCTGGCTCGCGACGATCGGCGCCAGCACGGCGAGCGCGACCATCTTCTCCAGCTGCCCCTCGAACAGGCCGAGCACGGAGGACGCCAGGAAAGCGGTGGCGAGATTGACCAGCAGCCAGTTGAACCGCGCGCGTGCAATGGTGAACACGGTGTCGGACAGTTCTTCGTCGCTGGTGACGCCGCCGAGCGCCTTGAGATCCTCTTCCGCCTCCTCCTCGATGACGTCGACGACGTCGTCGACGGTGATGACGCCGACGAGGCGGTCCTGGGTGTCGAGCACGGGAGCCGCGACGAGATTGTACTTGCCGAACATGCGCGCCACCTCCTCCTGGTCCTCCAGGACGGAGACGCGTCGGCGGTCCTCGTCGGTCAATTCGGTGAGCGGCACCGGGCGGCGCGCCCGCAGCAGCACGTCGAGCGAGACTGCACCCTGCCAGTGCTGGTCCTTGTCAACGACGTAGATCTCGTAGAAGCGGTCCGGCAGATCCGGCGTCTCGCGCATGTAGTCGATCGCCTGGCCCACGGTGAAATCCTGGGGCACCGCGATGAACTCGTTCTGCATCCGGCGTCCAGCCGAATTCTCCGGATACAGCAGGCTGCGTTCGAGCGCGACACGCTCCTTGAGTGGCAGCTTCTCGAGGATCTCCTCCTGATCCGCCTGGTCGAGGGTTTCGAGCAGTTCCACCGCGTCGTCGGATTCGAGCTCGCGAACACCTTCCGCGACGGTCTCCGGCGGCAGTTCCTCGAGAATATCCTCGCGCACGCCCTCGTCGAGCTCGTTCAGTGCGGAGAAGTCGAAGTCGCGCCCGGTCAGCTCGACCAGGCGGACCCGGTCGTCGGGCTCGAGCGCGCCGATGAGATCGCCGAGATCGGCCTCGTGCAGCTCGGCGACGCAGGCGCGCAGCGAGGCGCTGTCGCCGGCCTCGATCGCACGGGCGATTTCCTCGACGAATTCGTGCCTGATGTCGCCGTCTTCATTGCGCATCGGCACGTGGTCGAGTACCGAGTCCGCAGCGGTCGGGGCACCGTCCATATGTTCATCCATGGTGCGCCTCGCCGTTTGACAGGTTGGATCTGGTGGTCTGAGCTGACGGTCTGGCAATACCCACAAGGCAAAGCCGAGCGCAATGACAAAGATGCTTCGACTGAGGTGGACCTCAATGTCATCGGGCGCAGCCCTCGCTGCCTTGATCGGTATCGCTTCGGCCGCGGCGGCCGAGTGTCCGCGCAAGGACGCGCTCGGCACCTCGCGCGTGCTGAGCGTCGATGCCAGGACCACGCCGCGCGTGGGCCTGAAGAGCTTTCCGCAGACGCTGCCGCTCGCCGATCGCGAGGTCGTGCTCACCTTCGACGACGGACCGAACCCGCCGACGACGTCGAAGGTGCTGGCGGCGCTGGCGCAGGAATGCGTGCGTGCGACCTTCTTCCTGATCGGCCTGCACGCCAGCCAGCAGCCGGAGATGGTCAAGCGCATCGCCCGCGAGGGCCACACCATCGGCCACCACACCTTCTCGCATCCGTTCATGGCACGGATCCCGTTCGACAAGGCCAAGAGCGAGATCGACCGCGGCATCGCCGCCGACGAGATGGCACTGCACGGCACCTCGACGACGACGCCCTCGACGCCGTTCTTCCGCTTTCCCTATTTCGAGTCGACGCAAGCGCAGCTCGACCTGCTCCAGTCGCGCGGGATCGTGGTGTTCGGCGCCGACCTCTGGGCCAGCGACTGGAACGAGATGACGCCGGAACAGGAACTGAAGCTCGTCACGGAGCGCCTTGCGGCGGCCGGCAAGGGCATCATCCTGTTTCACGACCCCAAGGCGCGGACCGCCGCGATCATGCCGGCCTTCCTGCGGTATCTGAGGGAGAACGGCTATCGCGTCGTCCACATCGTGCCGGCCGGCGCGCAGAAGAGTGCCGATGCGCGCTGATGCCGGAAAGTCACGCCGGCGCAAAATGGGGTGATCCGGGCCCTATTAACACTCCGTTCATGCTACCCCATTCAAATGAATGGGGACTTTGCAACGGGAATTGGTCTTGGCGCCTGAACCGTTTCCTGCTGTCTCCGACCTATGATGGCGGCAATCGCGTATGAGGCAGACGGGTTCATGATCGGAAGTGGCGTTGTCTTGCGGACGCGATCGTGGATCGTCCTTTGCCTCGGGTTCCTGACGGTCGGTGCACCTGCGGCGCTTGCGGCCGACTGTCCCGGCCATCCCGGCGCGCTCGGGACCTCCCGCACTCTCGTGGTCGATCCGCGCGAGCATCCGCGGATCGGGACCATGCAGTACCGCGAGACGCTGCCCCTGAAGGACCATGAGGTCGTCCTGACCTTCGACGACGGTCCTCTTCCGAAATATTCCAATCAGGTCCTCAAGATGCTCGACGACGAGTGCATCAAGGCGACCTTCTTCATCATCGGCAGCCAAGCCAAGGCGAATCCCGAAGGCGTGCGCAAGCTGGTGGCGGCGGGCCACACCGTCGGCACCCACAGCATGACCCATCCGCTGACCTTCGACCGGATGACGGCCGAAAAATTCGAACCCGAGATCAACGGCGGCATCGAGTGGACCTCGGCCGCGATGACCGATCCGTCCAAGCTCGCGCCGTTCTTCCGCATTCCTGGCCTGATGCGCGCCGAGGGCGTCGAGAACTATCTGATCTCTCGCGGCATCCAGGTGTGGAGCGCCGACTTCCCGGCCGACGACTGGCGCCATGTGTCGTCCGACCGCGTCTATCAGCTCGCGATCCAGCGGCTGGAGGCCAAGGGTAAGGGCATTTTGCTGCTGCACGACATCCAGGCCCGCACCGTCGCGGCGCTGCCGAAAATCATCCGCGACCTCAAGGCGCGCGGCTTTCGCATCGTGCACGTGGTGCCCGCGACCGCCGAGCGGCCGGCGACGCCGACGACGCCGGTGGAATGGCTGCTGCACCCGCCGACCGAGACCGTGCCGATCGCGCGCTGGCCTTCCGTTCCTAGCTTCGTGTTCACGCAGACGCGGAAACTTCCGGCGCCCTCGCTCGCGGACCTCAACGCGCAGACCGAGCATCAGTCGCTGCTGCCGCGTCGGACCAAGGGTCAATTCGACGTCGCATCCGCCCTGCCCGTGCCCGGCCGCACCCTGTTTGCGATTCCGGAAGGCTCGGTCGAGGTGCTGCTGTCGACGACATTGTCGCGGCGTGCCGCGGCGCGGCTCGCCATGGCCGCCGAGACGCCGCATGCGGCCAGGGGCAAGACGGCAAAGGGCAAGGTGGCCGCGCCCCAGGGCCGGCGGCACACGGCGCATGCGGCAGCGGCCACGCCAAAGCCTGCCTCGCAGGCCAAGACCGCGACGCCGCGCTCGACCCGTGTCGCCACCAGCGTGAAGAAGCGCGCTTGAGCTCTTACTGCCGCATGATGGCGGCGACGCAGAGCAGCACGATCAGCGCCAGGAAGAACAGGTCCATATAGGATTTGAGTTCGCCGTCGCGGCGCAGCCGGGCAACGTCGGCGATCACCTGCTTGCGCGCGTTCGTTGCTCCGGAACCGTCATTGATCGGGCCCTGAAGGCGCCGCGTCTCCGCTTCCAGCCTCTCGATCTTCTGGAAGAAGTAGAACGCACGCAGCGTTGAGGCGGCGCGCATCGCGGCATAGACCAGCACCAGGATCGCGAGGATCGCCCGATTGGGATACTTCTCCATGAAGTTCAGGCTGAAATAGACCACCGCCATGAACGCGAAGTTGGTGAAGAAGCGATAGACGAAGCTGAGAAAAACCATGCTGGCTCGGGCCTTGAAGGGTACGCAGCCGGATCGTGCTGCGAATGCGGGATCGGGACCCAGACCGGGGGCTGGGTTGAGACGGCCCGTCTACGCCAACTTTGTTTCAACAAAGATACTGCAAGCCGCCGCCTTTTAGCCACAGGCCGCCATAATGCAAGCCCGAGATGCCCCCAACGCAGCGCGCCCGCAACGCCTCAATGGCGATTTGGCGGAAGTCGCGATAGACTGAAGACCGCCGCCACATCCGGGGTCTGCCGATGCCGAAGAAGGGAATCACCGGCCACGACGACTGGGTTCTGACCGAGGCCCTCGCGACCGCCCTGGTCGCGCTGGAGCAGCTCGACCCGAAGCACCGGCCGAACGCGCATATGGACGACATCCGCAAGATGCTCGCGAACGGCAAGGAGCCCGCAGCGGTGAGCCTGCACCTCGCCCAGGCCAAATGCCGCCTGTTCCCCGACCTCGACCCGCTGGAGATCTACCGGGACTACGGCATCGGCGAGGAATATGGCTGACGGGGCCGGCGGCCCGCACTGTCCTTACGTGGTTTCAGTTTCGTGACGCCTTGAGCAGCGGGCATTCGCTCTCGCTCAGCGGCATGAAGGCGTCTGCGGCAGGTATCTTCTCGACGACGTTGTAATAGTCCCAGGGCGTCTTGACGTCCGCGGGCTTCTTGACTTCGACGAGATAGAAATCGTGCACCAGCTTGTTGTCGGCGCGCAGCCGCGCACCGCGGGCGTAGAAATCGTCGACCGGCATCGCGCGCATCTTGTCGAGCACGGCATTGGTCTCGTCCGTTCCGGCTGCCACAGCTGCTCTCAGATATTGTAGGACCGCGGAATAGACGGCAGCCTGCGGCGCGGTCGGCATGGCCTTGTGCAGCTTGTAGAATCTCTCGCCGAACGCGCGCGTCTCGTCGTTCAGGGCCCAGTACCAGGCCGTGACGGTCGTCAGCCCCTTGGCGGTTTCGACGCCCATGGCGTGCACGTCGGTCAGGAACATCAGCTCGGCGACTGGTTTCTGCGTACCGACGTTCATGCCGAACTCGTGCCATTGCTTCATCACGGTCACGAGTTGCTCACCGGCATTGGCAAACGCGACGACCTTGGCCTTCGAGGCCTGGGCTTGCAGCAGGAAGGAGCCGTAATCGGCGTTTCCGAGCGGATGGAAGACGGCACCAAGCGACTTCGCCTTGCCTTCCGCAAGCACGCGCTGGGACACCTCGACCATGTTGCGTCCGAACGCGTAGTCGGCCGCGATGAAGAACCAGCTGTCGTAGCCCTGGGACACCAGCCTGCGAACCGATCCGGAGACGAGATTGTAATTGTCGTGCAGCCACATCAATCCGGTGCGCGAACATTGCTTGCCGCCGATCTCGGTGGTGCCGACCGCCGAATAGATGACGATCTTGTTCTTGTCCCGCGCAATCGACTGGATGGCGAGAGCGACCGCCGAATTGCCGACGTCGGCGACCATGTCGACGCCGTCAACGTCGAACCATTTGCGGACGATCTGGGCGCCGATGTCCGGCTTGTTCTGATGGTCGGCGAAGACGATCTCCACCTTGGTGTCCGGGGTCGCTTTCCGGAAATCCTCGATCGCCAACTTTGCGGCGACGACGGAGCCGGGTCCGGAATTGTCCGACAGCGGCCCGGACTGATCGTTGATGATGCCGAGCTTGATGACCCGGCCGGAGAAATCGGCCGCCGCACTCCGCTCCGCCAGCGCTGCCGACCCCAGCGCCAGGATGAGGCCGAAGCCCATGCGGCAAAGCCAGCCGCGCGACGATTGCAATTCTCCAACACGACAAGGCGCCATTGCCCCCTCCGCTTTGACATCGCGACGGCATTGTCGGCGATGATCGATCGATGTCCCCTCTCCGACGGCGCACCGTGCGCCAGTCGCCGCGGCTGGTCGAAGCTGCCTCGCTATCCCTGCCGCTGCACAGCCTTCCTGACGAACTCCAGCCGCCGCGCCTGCGCGGGCGCAACGCGTTCCTTCATGGCGGCGACGATTGCGGCGGGCGCCGTGTCCGGCGAGCCGGCGGCAAAGGGCGGAGCGGGATTGTATTCCATGCGCAGCTGGATCATCTCCGCCGCGTCTCGGCCTCGCAGCATCGACACCAGGGTGAGTGCGAAATCGATGCCGGCGGTGATGCCGCCGCCGGTCATGCGATTACGGTCGACACAGACCCTTTCCAGCGACAGCTCGGCTCCGAACAACGGCAGCGCATCCCTCGCCGTCCAGTGCGTGGCCGCGCGATATCCCTTCAACAGGCCGGCCGCACCGAGCACGAGAGAACCAGTGCAGACCGAGGTCACGTATGTCGCCCCTTTCTCCTGTTGCCGCAAAAAGGCGAGCACCTCGTCGTCCAGCATCAGCTCGTCAGTTCCGTAGCCGCCGGGAACGCAGATCACATCGAGCTGCGGGCAATCGGCGAAGGTGACGGTCGGCGTCAACGCGATCACGGAATCGCTCGGCACGGGCTCGATGCGTTTCCAGATCAGATGCACCGTCACGTCGGGCAGGCTGGAGAAGACCTGGGCAGGACCAGTGAGATCGAGCTGGGTGACGCGCGGAAAAACCAGAAGACCGATCTGCAATGGGCCCGACATGTCCAACCTCGACAACGCGCTTGACGGTTGCAGCCTGTCATGTTGGCCTTGCGGTCGAAATGGCTTAATTCCCTCAATTCTGGACACGCCCATGATCGGCTTCCTGATCTTTCCCGAATTCCAGTTGCTGGATGCGGCCGGTCCGATCTCCGTGTTCGAGATCGCCAGGCGTCACACGCCGGATGCGCCGCGCGTGATCACAATCGCGACGACGGCGGGCGCCGTGCGCAGTTCGTCGGGCATCGAGATGCTGGCGCGCAATCTGCGATCGGCAAGCTCGGTCACGACGCTGTTCGTCGCCGGTGGAGAGGGTGTGGAGGCTGCCGCGCTCTGCGAGACGACGATCGCCTTCATCCAGCGGCTGGCGAGCCGCGGCGTGCGCATCGCCAGCGTTTGCAACGGCGCCTATCTTCTCGCACAGGCCGGACTGCTGGACGGCCGCTGCGCGACCACACACTGGTCCTGCACCCGCGACTTCATCGGACGCTACCCGAAGGTCAGGCTCGAACCGGACCAGATCTTCATCCGTGACGACCACGTGTGGACGTCGGCCGGCATCACGGCCGGGATCGATCTGGCGCTGGCCATGATCGCACAGGACCACGGCGAGGAGGTCTCGCAAGCGACCGCGCGGCAACTGGTGCTCTATCATCGCCGCAGCGGCGGACAATCGCAGTTCTCGACCTTGCTGGAGCTCAAGACGCCGAACGGCCGCTTCGGCGGCCTTCTCTCATGGGTGCGCGAGAATCTGGATGCGCATCTCACGGTCGAGGCGCTGGCCGAGCGCGCCGGGTTGAGCACCCGGCATTTCGTCCGCTCCTTCACCGCGGAGACAGGATCGACGCCGACCAAGGCGGTCGAGCGCCTGCGGGTCGAGGTGGCGCGCGAGCGGGTGCAGTCCTCCGGAGAGGCCATCGAGCGCGTCGCCGAAACCACAGGGTTTCGCGACCCCGAGCGGATGCGCAGGGCCTTCATCCGCGCATTCGGCCAGCCGCCGCAGTCGCTGCGCCGCTCAGCACGAAGCGCAGGAGAAGCGGCCGGTCGAAGCTAGGGTCACGCCAGACGTCGCGGCATATGAGGTCGGTGTCGTCCGACCAACCCGGGCCCAGACGCGCGGTTCCTGCTCCAGTGCGACGGCTCTATTGGCGGACGACTCCGCCCGGCGACTCGAATTGTGCGATCCGCTGGTCCAGCCGCCACAGCTCGATGCGGTGGACCAGAACGAGCGACGCGGCTTCGCGCTTGGCCTGCTCGTCATCATCGCAGACGAGATTGATGCATCCGAATACGTGCCCGTCCGGATCGATCTGGAACGCGCGATAATGCTTGAAACTCCCCATGATCATCCGTCGCGTCTTGGATAGACCGGCGCGCTCAGCCAGTCCGTGAGGTTCGAGGTCGCTTCGTTCTGCTTGGCACGCTGCAACAGCATCTCGCGTTCACTGCCAGGCGGCAGGCTGAGCGCGCGCTCGCGGGCGTTTTCGGCAAAGGCGGCCAATCGCTCCTGGAGCGATTGGGTCTGTTTCTTGCGGTTGCGCTTGGTGGTCATTGCTTTCACGATGATTTCGGTTGGACAGAAATGGCCCCGGCGGGGGTCATCTGGCGCCGGGGCCCAGCTTCTCTTCGCTCTATGGCTTGCCGGATGGGGCGGCCCAGTCCGGCAATGCTTCCAGCTTCGGTCTCGATGGCGGGTTCCGGCATTTCAATAAGTTAAGGCGGCAGGATTTTGCGCGGAGACGGCGTCACCCCAATCTCGGTGCCCTTCCTCACGACAATCGATTGCGCCGGAAC
This sequence comes from Bradyrhizobium sp. SZCCT0148, assembly GCF_018129985.1. GTDB lineage: Bacteria > Pseudomonadota > Alphaproteobacteria > Rhizobiales > Xanthobacteraceae > Bradyrhizobium > Bradyrhizobium japonicum_H. The sequence continues at coordinate 71,495 of NZ_JAFCKT010000018.1, read as the reverse complement.
CGAATTGGCGAAGGCGGCTGGTCGACGGTAACACGCCGACCGGCGTGATGAGCATCAAGCTCCAGCGCCCCGTTTCGGCCATCGCAGCAAATCCCATTGTGAAGAAGTTTCGCTACGGCCGGTCAATCGCTCGCCGTACAACCGGCGACCGAAAGCCGCGGAGCGTCGGTAGGCGCTGGGGCCTCGGCGACGGCCATGAATCGAAGCGAGTTCGCCTCATTCAGTCTTTGAATCTTGTCGTCTCGGGTGAGGAAACGCCTTTCGGAGCGTTCCCTCCACGGCATCCAATAATCAGCTGGCGCTTTCGCTGTTTCGGGCGCAAGCTTCATTCATCACCGCCCGGACCTCGGCCTTTATCGGTGATGAGAACGCCTGTTGCGCTTTCGCCCCTTGTGCAGAGGAAGAAGCGCGCCATGACAGGCAGACACTTGCACCATTATTTGATGTCAACCCACCAGGTCGCCAGGCTGATCGCGGACACGCGCGAACTGATGGCCCGCTCGATGGCATTGCTCAAATCAACCCCGGTGCCCGACTCGTTCGTGGGCCGTCGTACCCATGAGCCGTTTCCCCGGGAAGAAGATCTGCCCTCGACGACCGACAAGTGAGCACATCCTCGGCAGGCCCGTGCACGCTTCGGCGCTTGCAGGCCGGGCCGACAGAACGTCACGAACCACGCCGATAGAGTTGAAGATAGTTCGGCGAGTACAACGCCGTGTTCTTGAGCGCATCGAGATCGTTGATGGTCAGCACACGGTCGCGCAGCACGATCAAGCCGGACGCGCGCATCTCCTGCAGGGTGCGGTTGAGATGGACCACCGACAGCCCGGTGGCGTCTGCCAGATCCATCTGCGTGATGGGCATGATACAGGACTTTCCGTTGATCATCCCGACGGGGCGAAGCCGCTCGACGATCTCGCAGAACAGATGCGCCACGCGCTCCAGCGCGACGCGGCGACCAAGATTGACCGCCCATTCGCGTTGGATGGCGATGTTCACGAGAGTCTCGCACCAGAACGCCTCGGCGAGCGTGCTGTCGGCCGCAATCAGGCTCTCGAACCGCGCGCGCTTGATGTCGGAATAGACTGCTGGCGTCAGCGTCGCGATCGAATGGTCGATAGTCGACAGCAGGAACGCATATGCGTCGCAGCTCTCCCCGGGAAACAGGAAATTGACGATCTGACGCCTGCCGTCCTCGAGCGTCTTGTACCGGCACAGCCAGCCCGACAGGACGATTCGAATGCTGTCGACAGGATCGCCCTCCGAGATCACGTCCTCGCCCGAGCCCGCGCTCTGTAACCCTTCGAGGATCGCGGACTCGAGCGATGAACGCGCTTCGACCGACAGGCGCCTCAGCGCGTTCAGCCGGCGAATGACCGGCTCTACCAGATTGCGATCGGACATCGACAACGCCATCAGCCAGCCACTACCGGGGTATGGAATGCGCGCCTGCTGAGGGGTAAAGTGATCGTGCATCGAAGCCCCGCAGGGTTGAATGCCAGATCGGTCTGCCCCTTGAACTCGAATGCCAGTGTGCGCTCCAGAAGCTCCGTGCCAAACCCCCTTCGCTGCGGCGGCTTGACCGGCGGCCCGCCCCACTCGCGCCATTCGAACACCAGCTCGGCGGGCGCCGTGCCTTCATCGAGGCGCCATGAGATTTCAACACGGCCGCTCGGCTGGCTCAAGGCTCCGTATTTCACCGCGTTGGTCGCGAGCTCGTGGATCGCGAGCGCAAAAGTCTCCGCGGCCTTGGGCTGGAAGCGCATCTTCGGCCCCGAAACCCGCATCTGTTCGCCCTCGCGGGCGTTGTAAGCTGACAGCTCCTCGATCACGAGATATTCGAGATCGACGCCGCCGTCGGGATCGCGGGTCACCATCGCCTGGGTGCGGGCGAATGCGTTGAGCCGGCCGTCGAGATGCGAGGCGTATTCCTCTACCGTGGTGCTTGACTCCGCCGAGCGGCGGGCAATCGAGCGCACCACCCCGAGCGTGTTACGGACGCGATGCTGCAGCTCGGCCAACAGCAGCCGCTGCCGCTCCTCGGCGCGCGTGATGGCCGTGACGTCGATGAAGGAGACGACCACGCCGGCGATGAAATTGTCGGTGCTGCGATAGGGCAAGATACGCACGATGTAGCGCGTGCCGCCGCCCGGCGTGCTCAATTCGCGCTCGACACTCGCGAGCGTGCGCAGCACGCGGCGGACGTCCTCGAAAAGCTCCTCGATCGGGATGCGCGCCTTGATGTGGGCAATGGGACGACCGGTGTCGGTCTCGACAAGATGCAGGATCTGGGTGATTGACGGCGTGAAGTTCATCACGCGAAGATCGTTGTCCAGGAACACGGTCGCGATCTCGGTGCTCTCGAAGAAATTCTTGAGATCGCTGGTGGCGCGCGTCAGCTCCTGGACACGATGCGCCAATTCGCCGTTGACGGTGGTCAGCTCCTCGTTGACCGACTGCAGCTCTTCGCGCGAGGTTTCCAGCTCCTCGTTGGCCGATTGCAGCTCCTCGTTCAGCGATTGATACTCCTCGTTGGAGGATTTCAGTTCTTCGTTGGTGCTCTCGAGCTCCTCGATGGTCGCCTGCAGGCGCTCACGCGTGGCGCGCAGCTCGATTTCGAGGCGCTCGACGTGTTCGGTGCGCAGCGAGGAATACGGATTGCCCTGGTCGGCTTCGATGGCGCGGGCCGGGCCGTCCTTGAACAGCACGACAAAATTGCGGCTGCCGGCGCCCTCCTGGATCGGCTCGACGGTAATGTCGACGAGGACGCGCTGGCCATCCTCCCCGAGTTGCACTTGGTCGGCGTGGGCGGCCTCGTTGGCTTCGGCGGCGTGGCTGAGGGCGGCGCGCAGGTCGAGCCGGAGATCGCGGTGCACGAGTTGGAGCAGGTCGAGCGTGGCGGCGCCCGCCGTCGGCTCGATGTAGCGGCCGGTCCGACCGGAGAAATGCAGGATCTGGAAGTCGTCGTCGGTGATGACGTAGGCGGGCGTATAGCGCTCCGCGATGCGCTGCGCGCGACGTTCGAGCCCGACGTCGGGACCGAACGAGCGCACCGCCGCCACCTCGACCGGCGCCCTGCCCGCTGCCGTCGTGATCGGAAATTCCGGCGGCAGCCGCGTCCCGGTCTCCAGCTTCCTGAAGATACGGGCGCGGCGGTCGACCGGGGCGAACAGCTTGGGGTGCCGCGTCACGTTCTCGGAATTGCCGAGAAACAGATAGCGCTCCGGCAGCAGCGCGAAATGAAACAACGGGATCACCCGGTTCTGCAATTCCCCATTGAGGTAGATCAGCAGGTTGCGGCAGGAAATCAGGTCAAGCTTGGAGAACGGCGCGTCCTTGATGACGTTGTGCTGCGAGAAGATGCACATCTCGCGCAATTCCTTGACCACGCAATAGGTGTCGCCCTCGCGCACGAACCAGCGTGCCAGCCGCTCGCTGGTCATGTCCGCCTCGATATTGGTGCGATAGCGGCCGACGCGCGCCGCCGCCAGCGCCCGGCCGTCGATGTCGGTCGCGAAGATCTGGACGTGCGGCGCGGACTCCAGCCCTGCCATATGCTCGCGCAGGAGAATGCCGATCGAATAGGCCTCCTCGCCGGTGGCGCAGCCGAGCACCCAGACGCGGACCTGCTGACCGACGCCCTTGCCCTCGAAGATCTTCGGGATGATCTGGGTTTGCAGCAGCTCGAACTCGCGCTTGTCGCGGAAGAACTCGGTGACGCCGATCAGGAGGTCGTTAAAAAGGTGCTGCGCTTCGTCCTTGTCGCTCCTGAGGAATTCGACATAGGCGGCAATCTCGTCAATCTGGACCACCTGCATGCGCCGCTGCACACGGCGCAGGAAGGTGTTCTGCTTGTAGCCGTGGAAGTCATTGCCGGTCCTGGTGCGCAGGATGTCTGCGATGCGCGACAGCGAGGCTGCCGCCGCCGCGAGCACTTCGTCAAACCCCTGCTTCTCTTCCAGACGCCTGAGATGACGGGCATAGGCCTGGATGTGGTCGGGTATCTGCTCCGGCGGCAGCACATAGTCTGCGATGGCGGCGGGCCTGTTGCTGTCTTGCGGAAAACCTGTCTCTTCCTCGCTCGCGACGCTCTCGGCGATGGCAAGACCGCCGTGATCCTTCAATGTCGCGGTGCCGAGCGTGCCGTCACCGCCGGTGCCGGCGAGGAGGACGCCAATGGATTGCTCGGCGCGTTCTTCGGCCAACGAGACCAGAAAGCTGTCGATCGTGGCGCGCTCGCCGGGCGCCTGCTCGGCCTTGCGGACCGCGAAGCGGTCGCCCTGGATCGTGGTGATCATTGCCGGCGGGCACAAATATATCGTGCCGCCCTCGATCGTGTGGCCGTCGCGGATGTCGGCCACTTTGCCGCCGTGGGAATTTTGCACGGCCTCGCGCAAGCGCGATTCGTCGGAGCCCTCGTGATGCCGAAGCGCCAGCACGACGGCCTGGTCAACCCCGACGGTCAGCTTTGCGAAGAAGCGCTCGATGCTGTTCAGCGCACCCGGCGAGGCGCCCACGCCGATGATCAGCGGGGACTTCGTGTGGCGCTCTCCATCGACCGGCTGGTCGGCGACATCATGCATGGCTCTGGCAGCTTTCGTTTACCGGCGGGGCACAACAGGAACCCGGTCCCTGCAGATAACAGGCATCGACATTACCCCAACAGATCCAAGGCAAAAACGTCCCGAAGCTGTTTTCACCCGAAAGCCCAAGCGTTGTCGGTGTCCGGCGGCAAGGTTTATCCCTCATCGATAGATCGGCCCGGGGCGAGGACCGAAGCGTCCTTGGCAGGCGCCTCATCCTGAAGAGCCCGGCATGACGGGAGTCTCGAAGGATGGCCGCAGCGAAAACCCGCTTTCCGTAGGCGATGGTTCTGCCAACTATCCCGCCGCGACCTCCTGCGCGAGATATTCGACCCGTTGCGCGATCAGGACGCGGTGGCGCTTCCATTCAACCAGAGTCTGCCTGAGCAGGTCGGCCAGCCGTTCGGCCTGACTTGTATCGTAGCCGCAGGCCATCAGTTCGCGTATCCGGTCTTCCTGGTTGCGGATGCGCCGGCGGCCCTCCTCGATGTCCCGGTCGGCCTTGACCAGGAGGTTCTGCTCGGCATCGAGCTGCGCGGCGCGTTCTGCAAGGGAAATAGCCATCGCAGAGCCTTCAAGGCTCCCGCTTGTAAGCCGGGGGCGCGAGCGATTGTAGCACGACGCGCCGGATCATGTCGGCATATTCACGGTACTCAGCCGCCCGCGACTCGTACATCTCGGCAATTGCAAGCCGGCCGCTGCTGCGGCCGTCGGTGGCCATGCGATGCACCAGTTCGGCGCGCTCCTCGATGATGCGCAGCGCGACCCGCATGGCTTCGTCCACCCGCCCCTCCTGCTCCTTGGCGAGCGCATCGGCGGTGTAGGCATGTCCGACCTGACAGCGGAAACGCATGGGGCGCGATTCCTTGACCGCGGACATAACCCCGCCACAGGCCGGGCAGGTCAACGCGACGGGATCGGCCATCGAGATCAGCTTGTCGCTGCCGATGCGGTCGCCCGCCGCGATCGCGACCTCGAGCCCGATCTCGGGTGGAATCGGCAGTGCAGCGCCAGCCAGCGCCCTGGCCAGACCGGAGAGGACATCGCCCATTCCGGCGCCGGGCACGCAGAGATCGACCGTGGTCGCCTCCATGGCGCGCCGCGGCATTTCGTCCGAAATGGCGTCCAAAGGGTCCTGGACCACGGTCATACCGCCGCAGCGCTTGATGGCATTGAGTCCGGCCGCCCCGTCGGACAACAGGCCGCTGAGAAGCACTCCGATCACGTGCGGCCCGTGATGGAGAGCGGCCGAGCGAAACAGGGCGTCGATCGCGGGGCGGACCATGTTCTCGCGCGGCCCGCGCCCGAGAAAAATGCGGTCTTCGGCGAGCAACAAATGGTGGTCAGGCGCACCCAGATAGACGTGGCCGGGCTCGATTTTCATGCCATTCTCGGCCTGACGCACCGGCAGCGGCCCGGCGCTGCTGGCGACGGTCGACAGAATGCCGATACCCTGTGCAGGAATGTGCAGGACGATGAAGACGGCAGCCGGCAAATCGGCCGGAAGACGGCCCAGGATCTGCTTCAGTGGCGCGGTCGCTCCGGCCGAGCCCCCAATGACGATGATGTCGCGGTTGCTCATGGAACCCGATTTGGATTGTGTCGTTTGAAGTGTGCACCAAGGCGCCCCCCTGGCCTTATGTTCCTAAAGCGCAGGAGGGGTATTGGAGGGATCATGACTGCGCCGCCCACGTCGTCCGGTCAGCGCTCACTGCTGACAGGCCGCCGCATCCTCGTGGTCGAAGACGAATATTTCCTCGCTGACGACATCGGCAAGGCGCTGCGCGCGCTCGGCGCGGAAATCGCCGGTCCGGTCGGTCACATCGAGGATGCGGTCACCCTCCTGAACGATGGCGGCATGTTCGATGGCGCGGTGCTCGACGTGAACATTCGCGCCCAATCGATCTTTCCGATCGCCCGCGCGCTGAAGGCGCGTCAGGTGCCCTTCGTGTTCACCACCGGGTATGACAGGCTCAGCATCGACCCGGAATTCCAGGACGTGCAGCTTTGGGAAAAGCCGATCGATATCACGGCCATGGCGCATAATATGGCGAGCCTCGTCAGCGACCGCTGAACGTGACGGCGCACAATTGATCCGCAGTGGCATAGCCTCCCGAACGGCAGGCGAAGCCGAACGGCCGTCAGAGCAGATGCGCGAAGGCGAGCCAGGCAGTCACTGCCAGGCACAAGGCGACGGCGGAGTAAGGTAGCGCGAGGCGCAAGACGGTCAGCCCCTTCCGCGTCAGCTCATCATCATCCGGACCAATGCCGCCAGCATCACGGGAAAACCTGTGATGGCGGTCGCCACAAAGCCCTGTTCGATGCGATCCATCGCCACTGCAGCCACTTCCAAGCCCGCACATTGAACGCTCCGGAACCGCCGCGCATTAGGCTATGTGAATCGGCTACCCTCTTTTTGCCGATCGTCCCATCCGACCGCGCAGGGCCGCTCAGATTGCGACGCCCTCGTTATACGACCTGGCCGTGCCCGGCTCCGCCATTTTGCGGTCTACTCGCGCCAAAACTCCGCCAGTTCTTCCGCGGTTACCAGATCCACCTGGCCATGAAAGCGGGTGCGGTACATCGTCATGAGCGCGTCATGACCGATGTCGGACGAACTGCACAGCGCGTCCTCCACGATGACGATGCGGAATCCGAGATCGACCGCGCTCATGACCGTCGACAGAACGCAGACGTCCGTTTCGGCGCCTGAGACCACGATCGTGCCGACGTTCTTCTCGACCAGCAGGCGCGCAAGGCCGGGATTGCTGAATGCGGAATAAGCCGGCTTGTCGATGACCGATGCCGGCGGCACGAACCGGTGCAGGACCGGCACGAGCTCGAGAGCGGACGCCGGAAGATGCCTGCGGGTCGCCTGATGCCAGTGCCGGAAATAGCTCTGCCATTGTCCGGGCCGATCCTCGGGGTTCTCCGGCGTGACGAAACGTGTGAAAATCGTTCTCGCCTGGCATCGCCCGACGATCGAGATGATCGTCGGCAGGACACGCTCCATCCAGGGCGTCGCCCACAATCCACCAGGGGCGAAGATGTTCTGCATGTCGATGCAGACGTGAACGGCGTCCCTGATTTCGGCAATTTCCGAGGCGCTGTCTCTCATTGTGCTCCGGTCCTGATCGCTTGCGTCACCCGATGACGTGTCACGACGCCGAAATCGACGCTTCTCCGGTCTCGACCATTTCGGGAAGGGTGTCCTTAGACAGGCGCACCGGAATGGATTTGGCCGCCGGAACCTTGCTGCCCTCCGCATAGTGCCAAAGCGGCATCAGCACGTTGCACTCCGGAAAATAACCCGCAATGCTCCTGCGCGGGATGCCATAGGGGACGACCTGAAGTTCGCTCAAGCTGCGCTCGACGCCATCCCCCGCCTCTGTCACCAGTGTGACGGTATCTCCCGATGTCAGGCCGTCATCCTCCATGTCGACAGGGTTCATGAAGACGACATAGCGGCCGCCCGTGATTCCGCGGAAGCGGTCGTCTTCGCTGTAGATCGTCGTATTGAACTGTCCGTCGGCGCGCATCGTCATCAGTTCGTAGATTCCGTCACCCTCCGGGGGCGGCGCAAAGGCCGACTTTGGAACGGTGAAGTTGGCCTTGCCGTTCGGCGTCTTCCACTTCCGCTCGCGGGCCGCCAGCGGCCGCGGAAAGCCGCCGGGCTCGAACATGCGCTTGTTGAAGTCCTTGAACTGGTCGGGATAGGTACGCTCGATCGCGTCCCGGACTTTCGAATAATCGCCGACCCATGCGTCCCAATCGAGCTTCGGATTGGGCTTCAAGGTCGCCTTGGCCAGCGCGGCGACGATCGCCGGCTCGGACAGAAGATGTTCGGCGACGGGCTTGCGCTGACCGCGAGAGCCGTGGATGCAGGCCGTCGAATCCTCCATCGACACCGCTTGCTCGCCGCTGTCCTGCCGGTCGATCTCGATCCGGCCGAGGCACGGCAGGAGATAAGTCACCTCGCCCGGCACGAGGTGCGTGCGGTTCAGCTTGGTCGCGATCTGCACGGACAAGCGAAGCCCGGACCATGCGGGCTCCATCAATGACCGCTCCGGGACGGCGCGCAGAAAATTGCCACCGAGCCCAACGAAGCCGCGAATGCTGCCTTTCAGAATACCATCGCAGGCATCGACGGTGGACAGCCCTTCCCACCGCGGCGGTTCGAAATCATAGAGCTCGGCGAGCTTGTCGAGCGGCACCAGCTTGGTCTTCTCGGAGATGCCGACGGTGCGCTGGCCCTGGACGTTGGAGTGGCCGCGGATCGGCGAAATCCCCGCGCCGGGCTTGCCGATATTGCCGCGGAGGAGCAGCAGGTTGACGATCATCTTCGCCGTCTCGACGCCGTGCTTGTGCTGGGTGATACCCATGCCGTAATTGGCGATCACGGCGTTGGCGTCCATGTAGCTATTTGCGGCCTCGCGCAGGGCTATCCGGGTGAGACCCGACGCCCGCTCGATCTCAACCCAATCCTGCGCCCGGCAAAAGGCAGCGAATTCCTCGAAGCCCGCTGTGTGGTCTTCAATGAACGCGACATCGACGATACGCGCTGCTCCGTTGTCGCGGGCGAGGTCGTCGGCCTCGATCACCCATTTGCAGATCCCGGTGATGGCGGCCGCATCGCCGCCGACCCGCACCTGATAATATTGCGAGCTGATGCGCGTGCCGCCGGCAAGCATCTGCACCGGATTTTGCGGGTTGACGAAGCGCTCCAGGCCACGCTCGCGCAACGGATTGAATGTAATGATCGGCACCCCGCGCTGTGCCGCCTCCTGCAAGGGATGCAGCATGCGCGGTGCATTCGTGGTGGTGTTGTGCCCGAAAAAGAAGATGCAATCGGTGACGTCGAAATCCTCCAGCCTGACCGTGCCGACAGGAACTCCGATCACCTCCGGCAATGCCACCGACGTGCTCTCGTGGCACATGTTCGAACTGTCGGGAAAATTGTTGGTCCCGTACATGCGGCCGAACAACTGGTACATATAGCTGGTTTCGAGCGACGCACGGCCGGACGTGTACATGACGACCGAGCGGGGATCGAGCCGGTTCAGCTCGGCGCCGATGTCACGGAAAGCCTCTTCCCAGGCGACGGGCATGTATTTGTCGCTGGCGCTGTCGTAGCGCATCGGCGTGGTCAGGCGTCCCTTCTCCTCCAACTGATGATCCGACCAGGTTCGCAGCTCAGCCAATGTATGTTGCGCAAAGAATTCCGGCGTCACGGTCTTGTTGGTGACTTCCCAGGCGGTCGCCTTGGCGCCGTTCTCGCAGAACTCGAACGGCCGCGGCTTGGCCGGCTTGGCCCAGGAACAGCTCACGCACATGAATCCGCCGGGCTTGTTCTGCTTGAGCAGCATCTCGCTGCCGAGGATCGCGACCTCCTCCTGCGTCAGGATTTGAGCCACGGCACTGAGAGAGCCCCAGCCACCGGCGGGAGAATCATAGGTCTCGACTTTTGCCTTTTGCCGCATGACGCATCCTTCGATCGCAGACCACACACCCAGCGCCTGCACCCAAAACCCGAGGCCATCGCAAGTTCCAAAGCATTCGGAACCTTGCCTCGGCTCGCGCGTCATGACTCGTTCCTGGAACGCAATCCATGCATGGCAATCAACTCGACGTATGCGATAGCGCATCCGCCCCTCCCGCCTCGGTCGCGATGCCTCGGCTCACGTCGAGCGGCGCGCAGGATGCGCGCATGGTGGCAGAGGAATGCCCCGTCGCACTCGTCTATGATGGCACCACCGCCGCAGTGCTGATGGCGACTCCTGCCAATCTGCCTGACCTGGCCCGTGGCTTCAGCCTCACGGAGGGAATCATTGGTGACATCGGCGAGATCGAGGAACTCACCGTCGTCCCGGGTCCCGACGGCATCGAACTTCGGCTATGGCTGCGACCGGACGCCGGTCGGCGGCTGAAGGAGCGACGGCGGCTGCTGGTGGGGCCGACCGGCTGCGGGCTGTGCGGCATCGACAGTTTGCGCGAGGCCGGCCGGATCGTTCGACCCGTCGAGCACCCGGCCTGCCTTTCGCCCGAACAGATCGGCATGGCGATTGCCGCTCTCACGGAGTCGCAGATTCTCAATCACGAGACCCACGCCACCCATGCGGCAGGTTTCTTTCAACCGGGCAGCAAATCCATGATGGTTCGCGAGGACGTGGGTCGCCACAACGCGCTCGACAAGCTCGCCGGCGCACTCGCCGTCGAGGGACTGGCCGGGTGCGCTGGCGCCATCATCCTCACGAGCCGGATATCGGTCGAGATGGTGCAGAAGACGGCAGCGATCGGCGCGGGACTTGTCGTCGGCATGTCGGCGCCGACCGCACTCGCCATACGAACAGCTGAGGCGAGTGGTATCGCGCTCGTCGGTATCGCTCGGGGAGACGCATTCGAGATCTTCAGTCATCCGGAGCGGATCACCGCCTCTAGGAGACTGCGGTAGGCGCCGCGTCGACGAGAGCATACTTCGCGCACGCCTGGACGGCGGCCTGGTCCCGGGCAAGCCGGCCATGATCGTCACGGAGTGGGCGAAGCTTGCCGACCCGTTTCCAGTCTGGCGGCGCGAGGGAAGCCGTAAAAGCGCGAATGACCAAAATCGTCGCTTCGCCTTCAAATCAGAACGCGAGCGGCAGCGCCTCATCCGCGAGGCGCGTGCGATCTGCGACGGCAATTTCACGTCGGACGTCCCTGGCTGCGGCTGCGCGCAGGATCGGTCGGGTCAATCGGCGGCGCACGGGGCGACCGCCGTAATTCAGTCCAAAAACGATCAGATGAGTGGTGCGCTCGGAGGGACTCGAACCCCCACGACTTTCATCACTGCCACCTCAAGGCAGCGCGTCTACCAATTCCGCCACGAGCGCTTTGGGGATGCCGGCTTGAGGCCTGAAGGGCCAGCCGGATCAACGGCGCCGATCTAACAAATCCATCAAAGGGGTACAAGCCTGCAAACGCCCCGAATTCCACAGCTTTGCAGGAAAGTTCCGGGCCTTGCCCCGAATCGGCCTTTGCTGCGGGCTCAGGCCGCGGTCGGGGTCCCGGGCCGCTACCGCGTGCCCGGCGTTCGCGGCAGCATCTGCTTGACCTCGACAGCGATCCGGTTGCGGTCGACCAGCACAACGCCGGAGGCGACAGGCAGATTGTTGGCCAAAACCTTGACCTCGTCGGCCTCGGTTGCGTCCAGCTCGATGATGGCGCCGCGGGAAAGACGTAATACCTGATGGATCGGCATGGTGGTCGTCCCGAGGACGACCATGAGATCCACGGTGACTTTATCGAGAGTGGGCACTGTCTGGACCGCCGCAACAGGGACTAAGGACCAAGGACTTCGGACAAGGACTTGGCATTTGCGCCTGTAATGATCACCACGTTATGGTTAGCCAATGGTTAATTTACCCCAAAACCCGCGCCAAGAGCTGGATTTGACGTCGTTTTCGGCGTCCTCCGGCCAACCCGTGGAGTGGCGAATCTCGGACGCGCCGGTGTCCTATCCGGAGGCTGTGGCCGCCATGGAAGCCCGGGTCGCCGCCATTGCTGCGGGCGAGGCCCCAGAACTGGTCTGGCTGCTCGAACACCCCCCGCTCTACACCTCCGGCACCTCGGGCAAGGAAGGCGACCTGCGCGATCCCCGCTTCCCGATCTTCGCCACCGGGCGCGGCGGCCAGCTCACCTATCACGGGCCCGGCCAGCGGGTGGCCTATATCATGCTCGACCTCAAGCGCCGCCGGCCGGACGTCCGGGCCTATGTCGCGAGCCTGGAGGAGCTGATTCTGCGCACGCTCGCCGCCTTCAACGTCCGCGGCGAACGGCGCGAGGACCGGGTCGGCGTCTGGGTGAAACGGCCCGACAAGGGGGCCGATCACGAGGACAAGATCGCGGCGATCGGCGTGCGGCTGAAGCGCTGGGTTTCGTTCCACGGCATCGCCATCAATGTCGAGCCGGAGCTGTCGCATTTCGCCGGCATCGTGCCGTGCGGGGTGGTCGATCCCCGCTATGGCGTCACCTCGCTGGTCGATCTCGGCCAGCTCGTGACCATGGCCGACATCGACATCGCGCTTCGGCAGGCGTTCGAGGAGCTGTTCGGGCCGACAAGAGCGTTGGTGCCGGAAGCAGCCCTCTAGCATTTTTTCTGTTCGAGCCCGACTGCGCCTGTTCTCCGCCGTGCGCGGAATCAGTTACGCTTGTGTCCGGCGCCGCCCACGCCTCCCCCCTCCGCCGGGAAAGCAGAATTCATGTCGGGCGACTGAACCATCGGACCGACTGTTCGAGCGCCAGGCATAAGGAGGGATTGCGCTTTCTGCTCGCATGGGAGGTTTTGACGATGAGATTGTCTGCACCCGTCTACCATCTGAAGCGCAAGGCCAAGCGCCTGTCCCGCGAGGAAGGCATTCCGTTGCACGATGCACTTGACCGCATCGCAACGACGGAAGGGTTTTCCGCCTGGAGCATGCTCGCGGCAAGAGCCGCTGCCATCACGCCGGCCAACAGGCTGTTTCCGCAATTCCGGCCGGGCGATCTGGTGCTGGTCGGCGCGCGGCCCGGCCAGGGCAAGACGCTGATGAGCCTCGAACTTGCCGTGGAGGCCATGCGCTCGGGCCATCGCGCGGCGTTCTTCTCGCTCGAATACACCGAGAAGGACGTGCTGGATCGCTTGCGCGCAATCGGCGTGGAGCCGGCGCAATTCGACGAACTCTTCGCGGTCGATTGCTCCGACGCCATCAGCGCCGACTACGTCGTCAAGGAGATGGCCGCGGCGCCACGCGGCACGGTCGTGGTGATCGACTATCTGCAACTGCTCGACCAGCGGCGGGAAAACCCCGACCTCTCCGTGCAGGTCCGTGCGCTGAAATCCTTCGCCCGCGACAAGGGTCTGGTCGTCGTGTTCATCGCGCAGATCGACCGGTCCTATGATCCCGCGGTCAAGCCCTGCCCCGATCTGGCCGATGTCCGCCTGCCAAATCCGCTGGACTTAAAGCTATTCGACAAGGCCTGCTTCCTGAACAAGTCCGAAGTCCGGTTCCAGGCCGCAAGCTGAAAGTCAGGCCGCGGGTGAGATCTGTCACCCGCGGCCTGCAGCCTCACGCCGCAGCTAGCGACACGTCGAGCTTGCCGGCGATATAGCGGCGCTCCTGGGTGAGGCCGCCGAACCCGTAGGCATCGCCCTTGACCTCGTCGACATGCAGATAGGTCTCGGGATGTAGCGGCCCCAGGATCTCGGCCATGCGACTGAACATGGCGGCAAGATAAGCAGCCTTCTCGTCCTTGGTGTTCGTACCCTCGGTGACGTGGATGTCGATCCAGTAGCTTGCAAGCTTCTGCTCGGCGAGCGACCTGCCGCCGGCGAACCAGTCACTTGCCTCGACCGACTTCACGATGGTGGCGGTCACCTTGGGATCCTTGTGCAAAATCCTTGCGGTGAGCTCGGACACGGCGTCGGCGATGTCGGCCTTGAGCGAGGGAGACTGGCGCGACGAGGTGTAGGACACGGTGATCAGCGGCATGGTGTTCTCCTCGAGATGCTGCGCGGGTGTTGCGCGGCGTTGAGGAGAAGCTAGACCTTCCCTCATCATTTTGGTATCTTATCACTGTTGATAGCAGTGATAACAATACATAATGACCGCCACCCTCGACATCGCCACGGTCAAAGCCTTCCTGCTGGTCGCGGACCTCCAGAGCTTTACCCGCGCCGCGGAAGCGCTCGGCACCACGCAGGCCGCGGTCAGCCTCAAGCTGCAACGGCTGGAAGCCCTGTTGGCCAAACGCCTGGTCGAACGCTCGCCGCGCGCCGTCAGGCTCACCGCCGACGGCGCCAGCTTTCTCGATCGCGCCCGCGCGCTGATGGTGGCGCACGACCGCGCGCTGACGGGCGAGGCCCCCGCCACACAGTCGCTTTCGCTCGGCATCTCCGACCACGCCGCCGGGCCCGAGTTGATACCGCTGCTGGAACGCCTGCACGCGATGTCGGCGAATCTCACCCTCGCCGTGACCATCGGCTTCTCGCGCGAGATGCAGGACGCCTATGACGCGGGCAAGTTGGATGCCGTGATCGTCCGCCAGGAAGGCAGCCGCCGCGGTGGCGAGAAGCTCACCGAGGACGATTTCGGCTGGTTCGCATCACGTCGCCTCACCTTGCCGAAGGGCGAGCCGCTGCCGCTGGCGACGCTCGCGCCACCCTGCGGCGTTCGCGCCATCGCGGTGCGCGCACTCGACAAGGCCGGAATCGCCTGGCGCGAACGCTTTGTCGGCGGCGGCGTTACCGCGGTGGTCGCAGCGACGCTCGCCGGACTTGCGGTCGCTCCGCTGGCGCGGCGGATCGCCCCCGCAGGCCTGGTCGACATCGGGCCCACGCACAGGCTGCCGAAGCTCGGCAGCTCGAAGGTGATGCTGCACTCCAAGGTCAGCGATCCCGTGAAGCTTGCAGCGCTGCGTGCGGTGGCGGCGACGTTCCGAAGCGCCACCGCCACCTGACGTTCACAATATCGCCTCGAACGCGCTGCGCAGCGTCTCGTGCCGGAACACAAAACCGCGGCTCAGCGCCTTGTTGGGCAGCACGCGCTGACCGCCGAGCAAGAGCTCGTCGGCAAAGCCGCCGCCGATCCGGCGGAGCAGACCGCCGGGAACGCGGACCACGGCGGGCCGATGCAGGCGGCGGCCGAGCTCCTCGGTGAACTTGGCATTGGTGACGGGAATCGGCGCGGTGGCGTTGACGGGGCCGGCGAGATCGGGCGTCGCCATCACATAGGCGATCAGCCGGATCAGATCGTCACGCTCGATCCAGGACATCCACTGCCGTCCGGTGCCGATGGGACCGCCGAGGCCGAACTCGAACGGCGTCAGCAGGCGCGTGACGAAGCCGCCTTCGGTGCCGAGCACGAGCCCGATGCGCAAACAGACCACGCGGACGCCAAGCTCCTCCGCTGGCCGCGCCGCCTTCTCCCAGGCCGCACAGAGCTCGTGGCTGAAACAGGCGTGCGACTTTGCCGACTCCGTCAGCACCTGATCGGCCCACAATCCGTACCAGCCGATCGCGGAGCCGCTGACCAGCACCTCGGGCTTGCGGACGAGTCGTGCGATCAGTTTGACAACCTCGCCGGTCACCTCGATGCGCGAGCCAAGGATCTTCGCGCGCTTCGCCTCGGTCCACAGACCGTTGCCGATCGGCTCGCCGGCGAGATTGACGATGGCGTCGATCGGCGTGTCCGCAGCGAGCTGATCGAGGCTGGTGATCAGCGTCACCGGCGGCGGCAGCATCTCGGCCTTTGCGGGATTGCGGATCAGCGCGATGACGTGATGCCCGGCGCCGCTGAGGCTTGCCGCGAGGCGGCTGCCGATGAAGCCGGTAGCGCCCGTGATCAGCACGGTCTTGCGGCCGGGAAGCTTTTCGACGAGTTCGGCCGCCGGCACGCTTCGCATGCGGCCGAGCCGGCGCATCGCCGCAAAGTCCCTGAGGCCGCACAGGGCCGCACCGAGCGCGCAGGCGGTGGCGGCGATGCTGAGCAGGCCCTGGTTCATCACGCTCACGCCGAAGGGCTGCATCGCCCACTCGGTCAGCACCGGCAGCAGCAGCACGAGAATGGCGCCGTAATTGATCGCGAGCAGCGTGTGATTGATGCGCTCGCTCGGCGGCAGCTTCCGGCTTAGATCCTCCTCGACGAAATCCATCAGGGTGATGACGATCTCGGCGACCAGGACCGCGACGATCAGCAGCGCCAACGATCCGTAAACCTCCAGCCAGCCGAGCACGAGGAACAAGAGCGCATAGAGCATGTTGCGGATGCCGTGCAGCTTGAGCTCGAAGCGCTGCGACACGCGCCAGGCCAGGCGTTCAGTGAACTCATGATGATAGAAGGTGTCGAACACGCCCATCACGATCTGGATGGCGATGAGGGTCCACAACAGCGTCGTCATGATATGGCCTCCCTGAAGGTGGCGGACTGGTGGATCAGCGCACCGTAACGCGGATGGATGACATCAAGGGTGAAGCGGAATGCGCCGTTGCCGAGGTCGCGGTGCGTCACCGTGAGATCGCCCGGCGTCAGCCAGCGCGGCAAGGGAATCCAGAGGCGTCCGAGCTGGAGCCCGTAGCCTGCGCTGCGGAAGATCAGCGTCTGGTCTTCGACCGCTGTGCGGAGCGCCATCGAGACGCCGAAGCCGACATATTCCTCGAGCCCGGTTGGACCGGCAAAACGCTTGGCGGAATGGATCACGTTCGGAAAGCCGCGCTTGCGCGCGCAGATGCGGGTCCAGGTCTGACCGCCGGTTGTGCCGTCCTCGGTGACCGTGACGATCATGGGAACACCGGTGTCGCGGCCGGTCGGCAGTGGCCCGCCGATCAGCCTCGCTGCTTGCGCGACCCACCAGCCGATCTCGCTGAAGGAGATCTCGTCGATCACGCCTACATAGACGATGCTGTCGCCGTCGGCGACGCGCTTGGAGAAACGCCGCCAGGTCGCGAGCGGCAAGCGGCCCCAATCCTCGTCCGACAGCAGCGCGCGGAAGCGACGGTCGTCGAGTAGCTTGATGTGAGCGGAGGAAGATGCGCTGGAGCCTGATAACCTTGCCGACGTCATCGCACCCTCCTCAAAACTATTTGACCTTGCCCAGCGGCAGCAGGCTGGCGATCTTTTCGCCAAGCCGCATCAAGGCGACCAGCCGCGGCCGCGGCACCTTCAGCATCTGCATGAACCAGTGATCGGCGAGCTCGGTGAAGGCGAGCATCTCCTTCAGTCGTTTGCTCGCGACCGGGTTGATGGTGGGATCGCCCGCGGCATCGGACACGCAGACCCTGAGTGCCGCGATCGCCGGATCGAGCTCCCGCTCCTTGCGCCGCGCCGCGATGCGGGCGGCGACCTCCCAGATATCGGTCTCGGCCTCGTAATGGTCGCGGCGGTCACCGAGGATCGGCACGCGCCTGATCAGATTCCAGGCGAGTAGCTCCTTGAGCGAGTTGGAGACGTTCGAGCGCGCCATGCCGAGGGTCTCGGCGATGTCCTCCGCCGTCATCGGCGCCTCGGCGAGATAAAGCAGCCCGTGAATCTGGCTGACCGAGCGATTGACACCCCACTCGTCCCCCATGTCGCCCCAATGCAGGATGAAGCGCTCAACGGCGGCGGGTAGTCTCTTTCTTCCGGTTATTTCTGTCATGACAGAAATATCTGACAAGACCGTTCCCTTGTCAAGTTGGCTTGGGGCCGGTACGAGTGCGGGATATCTGCCTAAAAATGCTCCACCGGTGGGGAACCATCCATCCCTCGCGGCGTTTGCCCCAGTTATGCGGGGTCCCGGAATGGTCGAAAAATTCAGTCAGCAGAGAGACTTGTTCGAAAGCGAACGTAGTTTCCGGCTGTTGGTTGAGGGAGTTGCGGACTACGCCCTCTACATGCTCGATCCCAAGGGGATCATCACGAGCTGGAACATCGGCGGCGAGCGTATCAAGGGCTACTCGCCGGGCGAGATTCTCGGCCAGCACTTCTCCCGCTTCTACACCGAAAGCGACCGCGCCAACGGCAAGCCGGGCCGCGCGCTCGGCATCGCCAGGGAAAAGGGCCGCTACGAGGAGGAAGGCTGGCGCGTTCGCAAGGACGGCACCTTCTTCTGGGCAAGCGTGGTCATCGACCCGATCTACGAGGGCGGTGAGCTGGTCGGCTTCGCCAAGATCACGCGCGACATCACCGAGCGCCGCAACACCCAGCTCAAGCTTGAGGCGATGCAGAAGCAGCTCGCCGAGTCCCAGAAGTTCGATGCGCTGGGACAGCTCACGGGCGGGGTCGCCCACGACTTCAACAACCTGTTGATGATCATCAGCGGCAGCCTGCACATGCTGAAGCGAGGGGCCGACGACCCCGTCAAGCTTCAGCGCGCGGTCTCGGCGATCGAAACCGCCACCAAGCGCGGCGCGGCGCTCACCAACCAGCTCCTTACCTTCGCGCGGCGGCAGAGCGTCAATCCGCAGGCGATCGATTTCGCCGAACGCATCGCTGCGATCCGCGAGGTGCTCGATGCCGGCGTCGGCAGCTCCGTGCGCCTGGCCTTCGAGATCGGCCGTGACGTCTGGCCGCTCAAGACCGACGCCTCGGAACTCGAGACCGCGCTGCTCAACCTGGTCATCAATGCCCGCGACGCGATGCCCGACGGCGGCACGGTGACGATCGGCGCGCGCAATGTTGCACTCGACGAGGCGCCGCTCGCCGGCGACTTCGTTGCAATCGACGTCACCGACACCGGGCTCGGCATTCCCTCCGACGTCCTCGACAAGATCTTCGAGCCGTTCTTCACCACCAAGCCGATCGGAAAAGGCACGGGCCTCGGCCTGTCCCAGGTCCACGGCTTCGCCCATCAGGCCGGCGGCACGGTGAAGGTCACAAGCGAGCTCGGCAAGGGCACGACGTTCACCATCCTGCTGCCGCGTGGGAACGAAGTCCCATCACAAGAGATGACGGGAGAACCGGCTTTCCAAGGCAGCGGCACGGTCTTGCTCGTGGAGGACAATCCGGACGTCGCGCTCGTCAGCGTCGGCCTGCTCGAACAGCTCGGCTACCAGGTGCGCCGGGTCGCGGACGCCGAAGCCGCCTTGCGTGAGATCGAAAGCAACGGCGTCGACTTCGTGTTCTCCGACATCGTCATGCCCGGCAAGATGGACGGCCTCACCCTCGCCCATCATCTCCGCCAGATCCGCCCTGGCTTGCCGATCCTGCTCGCCACCGGCTACAGCGAGGTCGCCGCCGGCGTGCGCGGCGATTTTCCGATCCTGCGCAAGCCGTATGAAATCCACGAACTGAGCGAGGCGATCGCCAAGCTGCCAAGGTGATGGCTCTTCGCCTCACCCCGCGTGCGGGACGCGGGGGATGCACTTACACCGTCGGCAACACCGAAAACGCTTCCCCTGCCCTGCGCAGGTTCAGCTCATCCGCGCTCCCCGTCTCGCTCGTCACGCTGTCCACGCGTGAGGACGGCGGCCCGTGGCGGCACAGCGCGACCATATCGGCAACATGCTTCGGCGCTCCCGCGAACAGCGCTTCGACGCAGCCGTCGCGGCGATTGCGCACCCAGCCTTCGAGGCCGCTTGCAGTCGCCTGCGACTCGAGCCAGGCCCGATAGCCGACGCCCTGCACGCGCCCGTGAATCATTACCTGGAGGATGGCTTGGCTCATTTTTTCAGCCCGAGAAAGTCGGCGCTGCGTGCCTTGACCTCGGCCGCGCGCATGACGCGGTTGGTCAACTCCGCCGACGGCAATCCGTTCAGGTCCTTTGGCGCCGTGCCTTCGCGCAATGCCTTCTGGGTCTCGTAGACGGCCTGAGTCGCCGCGGCGATCGGCGCGTGGCCCTGCAGCGCGATGCGCACGCGCCGGCCAGCGAGGTCATCGATCGCGTTCATTTCCTCCGGCGCACCACCGAGCACGAGGGGGAGACGCGTTGCAGAGGCAATCGCCTCGAGTTCGGCGCGCGACTTGAGACCGGTGAAGAACAGCGCATCCACGCCCGTCGCCTCATACGCCTTGGCACGCCTGATCGCGTCCTCGATCGAGCTGATCGAGGCAGCACCGGTGCGGCCCATGATGACCAGCGAAGGATCGCTGCGACCGTCGAGCGCCGCCTTCATCTTGCCGACGCCTTCCTCGAGCGAAATCAGCTGCGCCTTGGCCTCACCGAAGGCGGCCGGCAGCAGCGTGTCCTCGATGGTGAGGCCGGCAGCGCCGGCCGCCTCCAGCTCCTGCACCGTGCGGCGGACATTGAGCGCATTGCCATAGCCGTGATCGGCATCGACCAGCACGGGGAGCGTCGAAGCGCGCGACATCCGCCGCATCTGCTCGGCAAGCTCGGTGAGCGTGATCAGCGTGATATCGGGATCGCCGAGCACTGCCAGCGAAGCGACCGAGCCGCCGAACATGCCAAGCGGAAAGCCGAGATCCTCGGCGATGCGGATCGAGATCGCATCATAGACCGAGCCGGGATGGACGCAATCCGAGCCCGACAGGATGGAGCGCAGTTTCTCGCGGCGGGAACGAAAGGCCATGTTGCTGTCTCATAGGATCGCGAAGGCTGCATCATACTCCGTTATCGCGAGCAACGGAAATATGGCACTCTCGTGCCCCGGACGCAGCGCGGCGCCCTTCAGCGCTGCGCTGCTGAGCCGGGGCCCATGCTGCTGGAGTGATCCGCCAACGATCTGGGTCCCGGCTCTGCGAAGCAACGCGAATGCGTTGCATCGGGTCCGGGACACGCGAATGCGCTTAGTTACGCAAACTCCAGGATCAGCGCGTCCACCGCGAGCGTCGCGCCGGGACTGGCGTGGACCTTCTTCACGGTGCCGTCCTGCTCGGCGCGCAGCACGTTCTGCATCTTCATGGCTTCAACCACCGCCAGCGTCTCGCCGGCCTTGACCTCCTGCCCTTCCGTCACCGCAATCGAGACGATGAGCCCAGGCATCGGGCACAGCAGCTTCTTGCCGGTGTCGGAGGCCGTCGTCACCGGCATCAGCCGCGCCGAAGTCGCTTCCGCTTCGGTCCAGACATAGACCGGGACCTCGACGCCCTGATGCGCGAGGCGGATGCCGTTGGGAATTGGCCGCACCTGCACAGCAACCAAGTGGCCGTCGATGGTGCCTTGCCAGACCGGATCACCCGGCTTCCACGGCGAGGCCAGCAGATGCGAATTGCCGGCCTTGCCCGCGGCGTCGACGAAACGCACCGCGATGGCGTCGCCCTCGCGAGCGACCTCGAGCTGGATCTCCTGACGGTCGAGCCAGACCGCGCGGCGACGCTCGCGCAGCACGACGCGGCCACCCATCTGCCCCGAGATCTGCCGCTTGCGCTCACCCAGCACGTGATCGATGGCGGCGCCGACCGCGGCGATGCGCCGGGCGACCTCGCCTTCCGGCACGCGGACCGCAAAGCCCTTGGGGAATTCCTCGGCAATGAAGCCGGTCGACAGCCGCCCCTCGCGCCAGCGCGGATGATGCATCAGCGCCGACAGGAACGGAATGTTGTGGCGGATGCCGTCGACGTAGAAGGAATCCAGCGCGGTCGCCTGCGCCTCGATCGCGGCCGCGCGCGAAGGTGCATGCGTGACGAGCTTTGCGATCATCGGATCGTAATGGATCGAGATCTCGCCGCCCTCCTGCACGCCGGTGTCGTTACGCACGGTGATGCCGTCCTTGCTCACTTCCGCAGGCGGCCGGTACTTCACCAGGCGCCCGATCGAGGGCAGGAAGTTGCGGAACGGATCTTCGGCGTAGAGGCGCGATTCCACCGCCCATCCGGTCAGCGTGACGTCCTTCTGCGCGATGCCGAGCTTTTCCCCGGCGGCGACACGGATCATCTGCTCGACGAGGTCGATGCCCGTGACGAGCTCGGTGACGGGATGCTCGACCTGGAGACGGGTGTTCATCTCCAGGAAGTAGAAGCTCTTGTCCTGGCCTGCGACGAACTCGACGGTGCCGGCGGAATCATAGTTCACGGCCTTGGCCAGCGCGACCGCCTGCTCGCCCATCTTGCGACGGGTGGCCTCGTCGAGCAGCGGCGACGGCGCCTCCTCGATGACCTTCTGGTTGCGGCGCTGGATCGAGCATTCGCGCTCGCCGAGATAGACGACGTTGCCGTGCTTGTCGCCCAGCACCTGGATCTCGATGTGGCGGGGATCGACGATGAACTTCTCGACGAAGACGCGGTCGTCGCCGAACGAGGCTTTCGCCTCCGCCTTGGCGAGGTTGAAACCTTCCGCGACCTCGGCGGTCGAATGTGCGATCCGCATGCCCTTGCCGCCACCGCCGGCCGAAGCCTTGATCATCACGGGATAACCGATCTCGTCGGCGATCTTGACCGCGTGCTTGTCGTCCTCGATCACGCCGAGATAGCCGGGCACGGTCGAGACCTTGGCCTTGGCGGCCGCCTTCTTCGACTCGATCTTGTCGCCCATCGCTGCGATCGCGCCCGGGTTCGGGCCGATGAAGACGATGCCGGCAGCTTCCAGCGCACTCGGAAACGCCTCGCGCTCGGAGAGGAATCCGTAGCCGGGATGCACGGCCTGCGCGCCCGTCTTGCGGCAGGCCTCGACGATCTTCTCGATCACCAGATAGCTCTCGGCCGCCGCCGGCGGGCCGATCAGCACGGCCTCGTCGGCCATCTCGACATGGAGGGCGTCGCGGTCGGCTTCGGAGTAGACCGCAACCGTCTCAATTCCCATGCGGCGCGCGGTCTTGATGACCCGGCAGGCGATTTCGCCGCGATTGGCGATCAGAATGCGTTTGAACATGCTTTTCTTGAGTCTCGACCTTGGGCGGGACCCTTCCCTGGCCGTTCGGGCCTATGGGGGACGGGCCGTGTGGCTCCCGTGGTACATCAAAATGGGCCGGAGGCAACGGTCTAAATCCCGGCCGTCTGGCGTACCAGCGCAAGACCGACACGGGCTCGGGGGGCGGGGCCCGCGCCGCCCAGAGGCCTTACCCCTTTTTGGGCATGGACGCCGATTTGGCGACGTCCCGAACCAGGTTGTGAATGAAGTCCAGCTTGGCGACCACGGCCTGCGACAGGATGAAGGGATAGAGGTCGCGCGCGCCCATGGCGCGGTTGACGCTGTTCATGGCGAAGGTGAAAGGCAGCCATGCGTCGACGAGCGCCTGGACGTCCCGGGCCTCGTAGGGGTTGAACCGGATGCGCGCCGTCAACTCCCCGTCGCGGTCGATCTTGGGCCGCACCTCCATGCCGAACTCGCTGGCCATCTCCAGGGTGTCGACGATGTGGAGGTAGTGCGCCCAGGTCTCGGCGAAATCTTCCCAGGGGTGCATGGTGGCGTAGGCCGAGACATAGTTCTGCTGCCAATCGGGTGGCGCGCCTTCGGCATAGTGACGCTGCAGGGCCTGGCCGTAATCGGTGGAATCGTCGCCGAAGACCGCGCGGCATTCCTCGAGCTTGCCGCCGTCGCGGACCAGTACGTCCCAGAAATAGTGCCCGACCTCATGGCGGAAATGGCCGAGCAGCGTCCGATAGGGCTCGCCCATCTCGAGCCTGCGCCGCTCGCGCTCGATGTCGTCGGTCTCGGTGAGCGCGATCGTGATCAGACCGTTGTCGTGGCCGGTCATGACCTTCTCTCCGCTGCTGGGATCGTCGGCCAGGAAATGGAAGATCAGACCATGCTCGGGGTCGTCCTGCCGGGTCCGAAGCGGCAGCTTCCAGCGGATCAGGGAGTAGAACAGGCGGTGCTTGGCCACCTCCAGTTCGCGCCAGCCGGCAAGCTGGGCGGGATCGGACAGATCCGGCACGATGCCGTTGTGACGGCAGGCGCGGCAATAGCCGGTGGTATCGCCCGCATCCGTCAGCCAGTTGCAGGCATCGTACGCGGCATTCCGGCACAGCATCCGGCTTTCGCCCTCCTCCGCCAGGATCTTCCAGGCTTCGCCGTCGGGCTCGATCGCCGACATCGTCTCCTTTTCCGGCAGGAAGGCGACCTGGTGGCCACAGCGTTCGCAGGCACGGTTCTCGAAATAGAGAACGTTGCCGCAGGCCTGGCAGGCAAAGAGCTTCAAGATTTATCCTCTTGGGAAAGGGAGCCTTATCAAAAAGGCATTGGTGGCGACTCGCGAAAGACGCGCCCGCCGGCCGATCGTTCCCGTCTTCGGAACAAAATGCCGGACGCGGCGTTTGATCGATAGCATCGCCAGCCGTTCAGTGGCGCTTTCCATACCAATTCCTTTAAACAATGGCCATCACGCTCCGTCTGTGTGAATATCGGTCCGGCACGTGCGCTCCCGCATGACAACGGCCGATGCCTTGAACGATCCCCTGCCCGAGACCCTCGCCGCCGCTAGGCTGCGCCAGCACCTCGAAGACGTCGCCCGCGAGCGCGACAATGCCTATCGCGCGCTCCAGGAGCGCGAGGCCGAACTGGCGCGCATCCAGCGCATCGGCAAGGTCGGCGGCGTCGAGGTCGATTTCCGCGACGGCTTCAAGAACCGCCGCTCCCCCGAATACCTCATCATCCACGGCCTGCCGCCGGAGGCGGCCGAGGAATCGCACGAGGATTGGGTCAATCGCATCCATCCCGACGACCGCGACGCCACGGTCAAGCACTTCATCGATGCGCTCGCCGGGACCAGCGAGGACTACACCGCAGAGTACCGCATCATCCGCCCCAATGACGGCGAGACGCACTGGATACGGGTCGTCGCCAAGATCGAGCGCGACCAGGATGGCCGCGCCATCCGCCTCGTCGGCGCCCACATCGACATCACCGACCAGATGCTTGCGCGCGAGACCCTGCGCGAGAGCGAGGAGCGATTTCGGCTGATCGCCGACAGCGCACCCGTGCCGATCTGGGTGACCAAGCTCGACCGCAAGCGGTCCTTCGCCAACCAGGCCTATGTCGACTTCGTCGGCCTGCCCTACGACCAGGCGATCGACTTCGACTGGCGCAAGGTGCTGCATCCCGACGACCTGCCGCAGGTGCTGCAGCAATCCGTTCAGGGCGAAGCCTCGCTCAAGCCCTTCGTGCTGGAGGCGCGTTACAAGAACGCCGCCGGCGAATGGCGCTGGCTTCGCTCGGAATCGCAGCCGCGCTGGGACCCGACCGGCAAGCATATCGGCTTCATCGGCGTCGCCCACGACATCACCGTCGCCAAGCAGGCCGAGATCGAGCTGCGGCAGCTCAACGAGACACTGGAAGAGCGCATCGCCGAGCGCACCGCCGAGTTGGAATCAAACGAGGCGCGCCTGCGCGCGATCCTCGAGACCAGTAACCAGTATCAGGGCCTGGTCAATCTCAAGGGCGAGCTGCTCTACGCCAACAAGACCGCACTCGACGGCATCAAGGCGAGCTCTTCGGATGTGATCGGAAAGCCGTTGTGGGAGGCGCCCTGGTTCAGCGCGACGGAGGGCATGAGCGCGATGGTGCGCGAGGCCTTTCACACCGTGCTGCAGGGAGACGCCGTGCGGCTGGAGATGCGCCTGCGCCTTCCCGTCGGCGAGCGCGATTTCGATTTCGGCATGCGCCCCGTGCTCGACCGCCACGGCAACATCACCGGCGCCGTGCCTGAATTCGTCGACATCACCGAGCGCCGGCGCGGCGAGGAAGCTCTGCGGCAGTCGCAGAAGATGGAGGCGATCGGCCAGCTCACCGGCGGCGTCGCACACGACTTCAACAATCTCCTCACCATCATCCGCTCGGCCACCGATTTCCTGCGCCGCCGCGAACTGCCGGAAGAGCGCCGCCGCCGCTATGTCGATGCGATCTCCGACACAGTCGAGCGCGCCTCAAAGCTGACCTCCCAGCTGCTGGCGTTCGCGCGCCGGCAGCCGCTGAAGCCCCAGATCTTCAACGTCGGCAGCCAGGTCGAAGGCGTCGCACAGCTGGTCCGGCCGCTGGTCGGCGCCCGCATCGACATCGCGGTGGAAATTCACGATGCCGACTGCTTCACGGTGGCCGACATCGCCCAGTTCGAGACCGCGCTGATCAACCTCGCCATCAACGCCCGCGATGCCATGGACGGCGAAGGCCGCCTCGTGATCGCCGTGCGCAAGGTCTCGGGCATCCCGAGCCTGCGCGCTCAATCGGCGCGCGGTGGCGACTATGTCGCGATCTCCGTCACCGACACCGGCAGCGGCATCGCACCGGAACATCTCGACTCGATCTTCGAGCCGTTTTTCACCACCAAGGAGGTCGGCAAGGGCACCGGCCTCGGCCTCAGCCAGGCCTTCGGTTTCGCAAAGCAGTCCGAGGGCGACGTCGCGGTGACGAGCGTCCAGGGCAAAGGCGCGACCTTCACCATCTACCTGCCGCTGGGGCAAAGTCCCGGCGCCGAAAGCCAGGCGGCGGCACTCACCAGCGAGACCGCGACCACCGGGCGTGGCTATCGCGTGCTCGTGGTCGAGGACAATGACGATGTCGGCCAGTTCTCGACCGAGCTCCTGGAAGATCTCGGCTATGTCGTTCGCCGCGTCGCCAATGCCAATGCAGCGCTGGCCATCCTTGGCGAAAACGAATTCGCCGTCGACCTCGTGTTTTCCGACGTCATCATGCCCGGCATGAACGGCGTCGAGCTCGCCGGCATCATCCGTGAGCGCTATCCCGGCCTGCCCGTGGTGCTGACGTCCGGCTACAGCAACGTGCTCGCCGAGAACGCCCATCGCGGTTTCGAACTGATCCAGAAGCCGTACTCGGTGGAATCGCTGTCGCGCATCCTGCGCAAGGCGATCATGGAGAAGGTTTCGGCGGCGCGGTGAGAATGGCACGCACCTGTCGCAAACGCCGTCATACGAGCGAAGCGAAGCAACCCCGAACCTGTCCGCGAAGGGATCTGGATTGCTCTGTCACGCCCCTCGCAAAGAAGGCGCGGGCGTGTCGTCGCTGAACGAACGGATATCGATGAAATGAGACCCGCCCTTCTCTCAGCCTGGCAAACATGGGCCCTGCTGTCCGCCTGCTTTGCTGCGCTCACAGCGATCTTCGCCAAGATCGGCGTCGAGAACATCAATCCGGATCTGGCGACCTTCATTCGCACCGTCGTGGTGCTGCTCGCCTTCTCGGTCCTGCTGTTCTTCACCGGCCAGTTTGCGGTGCCGTCGGCGGTCTCATCGCGAACATGGCTGTTTCTGGTGCTGTCGGGACTTGCGACCGGGGCGTCATGGTTGTGCTATTTCAGGGCTCTCAAGCTTGGACCGGCCACCCTGGTGGCACCGATCGACAAGCTCAGCGTCGTGCTGGTCGCCCTGTTTGCCTTTGCCTTCCTCGGCGAGCGCCCGACCGGCCAAGGCTGGCTCGGCATCGCCATGATCGGCGCCGGCGCGGTGCTGCTGGCGGTGAAGCTGTGAGGCACCAATTCTCGTTCTCGCGCGTTTCCTAGCGCATGCGTTCTCTCCGCTCCCGACTGCTTGCCCTCTGGATCATGCTGGTGGTATCCGGCATGGCCACCGGCTATCTGCTGTTCGAATCCTTCCAGCAAACCGCGAATGCGCGGCTGGCGCGCTCCGAGGAGTTGGCAGCGCGGGCCTGCCGCGACCTTGCCGATCGCTACCAATTCTTCGTCACGGGCTGGAGCGGCGGCGAGATCGACGATCAGCTGAAGCAGCAGCTTGCGGCGGTCGTCCAGAGCGCGCTCTCCGGTGCGGCCGGCGTCGAAGGCGGAATCTGGCAGGCGGATGCCAGCTCCCTCGCCTACGCGTTTCCGACCTATGAAGGCACCGGGCCGAAGACAGACCTGCCCGCGGCCGAGTTCAACACCATTCGCGACGTCAATACGGAAGCGCAGCGATCCGGCCGGCCCTCCTCGATCCGGCAAAGCGGACGGTCACAAGTGCTGATCGTTCATGCCTGTCCGCTGCGCGGCCCGCTGGCCGGCGTGACCGGATGGACCATGACGCGGGCATTCACGGCGGAGGGGCCGGCCTACAATCAGTTGCTCGCCGGACTCCTGTTGCTGGCTCTCACGATTTTCGGCTCAGCCGCCTGGCTTGCACACGTGCTCTATGTCTGGTCGCGCAAGATCAACCGGATCGAGGCCGCTCTGGACGCACCGCACGCCGGCACCATCGACCTGCCGACTTTGCCGCGGACCGGCGCTCCCGAACTCGACCGCCTGGTCGATGCGCTCAATAGCACCGGCGAACGCCTGTCGGTGGAGCGACGCCGCGCTGCCGCAGCCGAGCGGCTCGCAGCGCTCGGGCGCATGTCGGCGGGCCTGGCGCATGAAATCCGCAATCCCATCGCCGCCATGCGGCTGAAGGCGGAGAATGCGCTGGCGGTCGCCGACGGCTCGCGCAGCGAAGCAGCCCTGACCTCGATCCTGCAACAGGTTGACCGGCTCGACGTCCTGCTGCGCGACCTCCTGGAGATGACGCAGGCGCGCGAGCCCCGGCTCGCGGAGGTCGATCTCGAAACCTTCCTGATGCGCACGGTCGAGACTCATCGCGACCTCGCCGCGGCCCGGAACATCGCGTTGACCGTGGGAACCGGGCCTGCATCCTCGCCGTTACCGCAGTTCGATCCGCTCCAGATGCAGCGGGCCCTGGATAATTTGATCATCAACGCCATTCAGAATACGTCCGCGGGCGGCGCGATCAGCGTGGATGCGCGCCGGAGAGGCGACATGTTGCTGCTTCAGGTGTCCGACAATGGTCCCGGCATTCCCGACGAACTGCGCGAGCGCCTGTTCGAGCCGTTCGTCACCGGGCGCGCCGACGGCACTGGTCTGGGGCTTGCCATCGTCCGCGAGATCGCGCGCAATCATCGTGGCCATGTCCGCCTGGTCCGCTCCGTCGGCGGCGCGGAATTCGAGATCGAGGTGCCATGGCAACCGTCCTGATCATCGACGACGACCGCGCCCTGCGCGAAGGTCTCGCCGAGGCCCTTGCCGATCTCGGCCATGAACCCCGCCTCGCCGCGTCCGGCCGCGAAGGCCTGGCGGCATTGAACGACGAGGTCGATGTGGTGCTGCTCGATTTGCGCATGCCGGGCGGCATGGATGGGATCGAGGTCCTGCGTCGCATCCGTGCGAGCGCCGGCTGCCCGCATGTCGTGGTGCTGACCGCGTTCGCCAGCGCCGCCAACACGATCGAGGCGATGCGACTCGGCGCCTTCGATCATCTCAGCAAACCGATCGGCCGCGCGGAACTGAAGGCCCTGCTGGAGCGCCTGCCCGGGCGCGCGCCGGTGATTGCGGCTCCGGAGGACGACGCCGGGGATGGCCTGATCGGATCGAGCGAGCCGATGCGCAGCGTGCAGAAGGCGATCGGTCTCGCCGCCGACAGCGACGCCAGCGTGCTGATCCGCGGCGAGACCGGCACCGGCAAGGAGCTGGTGGCGCGCGCGCTTCACATTCACGGCAAGCGCAAGGACGGTCCCTTCGTCGCGGTCAATTGTGCGGCGATACCCGCCGACCTGCTCGAAAGCGAGTTGTTCGGTCACGTCAAGGGATCCTTCACCGGCGCGACCGCCGACCGGTCAGGCGCCTTCCGCGATGCCGCCAACGGCACGCTGTTCCTCGACGAGATCGGCGACATGCCGCTGCCGATGCAGGCGAAGATCCTCCGCGCCCTGCAGGAGCAAGTGATCACGCCGGTCGGAGGCAAGCCCGTACGGACCAACGCGCGGATCATTGCCGCCACCCACCGCGATCTCGCCAGGCTCGCCGCGACCGCAGACTTCCGAGAAGACCTCTATTACCGGCTCGACGTGGTGCAGATCGCGCTTCCTCCGCTGCGCGATCGTGTGGCGGACATCGTGCCGCTCGCCCGACACTTCCTCGCGCGCGCGGGCGCGAGCAACAGCCGTCACAAGCAGCTCAGCGAAGCCGCGATCGACAAATTGCAGCGCCATCCTTGGCCAGGCAACGTCCGCGAACTGCGCAACGCGATCGAGCGCGCCTGCATCATGACACGCGGAGACGTGATCGGGGCGGAGGACATCGACACCAGCGCCAATCCGGCCGCGGCAGTCCCGGCGCCGGACAATGCGGACCTGCCCGCGGCGGTCGCGCAGCTCGAGAAGCAGATGATCGAGCGCGCGTTGGGGGCCTCCGCCGGCAATCGCACGGAGGCGGCACGCCGTCTCAACATCAACCGCCAACTGCTCTACACCAAGATGCAGCGCTACGGTCTTGCCGAGGCGTCAGAAAAGCTGACAGACCGTGTCGGCAAAGACGACGCCTGATTCCGCAAGCTCAGCAAAAACTCCTTTCAGATCAATCGTTTTGCGACTGGCACATGGCTTGCTGAACCCTGCGTAAGCGACGAGGTCGCGATCACGACAGGAGTTGTTCCATGAAGACCACACGCATACGCGCGCTGTTCTGGGTGTTGCTCGCCACCACAGCAATCGGCAGCGGGGCCGCCGCCTATTCGCAGGCCCGGGATTCCATGTGGGATTCCTCGCAGCTTCCGGAATCCCGCGGGACCGTGAAGCAGTACACCTTGACGCCGCGCGGCGACGTCGACGGAGTCATTCTCACCGACGGCACCGAGGTGAAGCTGCCGCCGCATCTCAGCGCCCAGACGGTGTTTGCCATCCGCCCCGGCGACCAGGTTTCGGTGCGCGGCTTGCGCGCACGCGCCATTCCGCTGGTCGACGCGGCGTCGATCACCAATGTGGCGACCGGCAAGAGCGTCATCGACAACGGCCCGCCGGACCGGCGCGGCAGCAATGACGACCAGACCATCAGCGGCCGCATCGCCCTGCAATTGCACGGCAAGCGCGGCGAGGTGAACGGCGTCGTGCTCGATGACGGCACCACGCTGCGCCTGCCGCCTCCGGAAGCCGAACGCGTGCAGGACCAGCTCGCTCAGGGCCGAAGCATCTCGGTGCGGGGCGACGTGCTCGATACCCCCCTCGGCAAGGTCGTCGACGTGCGCGCGATCGGCGCCTCGCCGGAGCAGATGACCGAGGTGCGCGGCCCTCGCCCGCCCGGACCGAAGGACGGCCCGGATCGTCGTGGTCCCCCGCCGCCGCCTCCGGGCTTCGGTCCGCCGCCCCCGCCGCCCCGCGGCTGACCCACGCTTCACACATCAACAGGAAGAGCTGCATCATGCACTGGATCGATCCCGACAGCCTGCCCGAGACGGCAGGCACCTTTGAGCGCTTCGTGCTCAACCCTCACGGCGAAGTCGACGGCTTCGTTCTGAGAGACAAGACAACGGTTGTCCTCGTTCATACGCCACCGCATATGGATGCGGAACTCACCCGCCATCTCAAGCAAGGCGAGAAGGTTCGCGTCCGCGGCGTGCGGCCACGCGGCGCGGCCCTGCTGGCCGCCGTCGCGGTGATCACCGCTGGCGACCGCGAGATCGTGGACAACGGCCCGGACCACGACCGCGAGCATCCCAAGGTGAAGCACGTCCCGATGGCGGCGGAGGGCACGGTCGAGCTGTCGCTGTTCGGCCCCGAGGGCGAACTGCGCGGCGCGCTCTTGTCTGATGGGACCGTGCTGCGCATCGGCCCGAAGGAGGCCGAGCACGTCGCCGCCTTGCTCGCGCCCGGTGCGGTGGTCGCGGCGCGCGGCGACGGCGTTCAGACCAAGCATGGCCGCGCGATCCATGTCGACGAGATCGGCCCGGATGAGGATCGGCTGAAGCCGATCAAGAAGCCGAAACCGAAGGACAAGAAGCCCAAGCACGGCCACCCGCACGTCCGCGCGGCCTGACCGGACGCTTCACAGGACCTGGGCGAGGAAGGAGACATTCATGTCTGACACGCACGACAAGGCACGGGCCGGCCGCGCGCTCGATGCCGCCAATTTCTTCCTCGCCGACGTCCGCGACGGCCTCGGCCCGTACCTTGCCGTCTATCTGCTCACCGAGCAGCATTGGGACGAGGCACGGATCGGCCTCGTGATGTCGGTTGCGACCATCGCCGGCATTGTTGCCCAGACGCCGGCCGGCGCACTGGTCGATGCGACTCGCGCGAAGCGGACGGTGATGGCAGTCGCCGCGATCCTCGTGACGCTCGCGTCATTGTCGCTGCCCTTGTTTCCGAGCTTCCTGCCGGTCGCGATCTCGCAAGGGGTTGCGCAGGCGGCCGGCGTGATTTTTCCGCCGGCGATCGCCGCCGTTTCGCTCGGCATCTTCGGACATCGCGCCTTCACCAAACGGATAGGCCGCAACGAAACCTTCAACCATGCCGGCAACGCCGTCGCGGCGGGCCTGGCCGGACTGTCGGCCTACTGGTTCGGACCGACGGTCGTGTTCTATTTGCTCGGCGGCATGGCCGTCGCAAGTCTCATCAGCATCCTCGCCATTCCCGAACGGACGATCGACCACGATCTCGCACGCGGGATGGACGGGGCGAACGAAGCCGAGCAACACGACCGGCCTTCAGGGCTGAAAGTGCTGCTGACCTGCCGCCCGCTACTCGTCTTCGCCATCTGCGCGCTCCTGTTTCACCTCTCCAACGCTGCGATGCTGCCGCTGGTTGGGCAGAAGCTGGCGTTACAGGACAAGAATCTCGGCACCAGCCTGATGTCCGCCTGCATCGTCGCGGCGCAGCTGGTGATGGTGCCGTTTGCGATGCTGGTTGGCGCCAAGGCCGACACGTGGGGACACAAGCGATTCTTTCTTGCCGCACTGCTGATCCTGCCGGTCCGCGGCGCGCTCTACACGCTCTCCGACAATCCGTTCTGGCTGGTCGGCGTGCAACTTCTCGACGGCGTCGGCGCCGGCATCTTCGGCGCGATCTTTCCGGTCATCGTCGCCGACCTCATGCGCAACACCGGCCGCTTCAACGTCGCGCAAGGCGCCGTCATCACCGCCCAGAGCATCGGCGCCGCGCTGTCGACGACGCTGGCCGGCTTCGTCGTGGTCGGCGGGGGCTACAGCGCGGCGTTCATCAGCCTCGGCGTCGTCGCCGCGATCGGCGCCGTGATCTGCCTTCTCGCGCTGCCCGAGACACGACATGGCGGCCAACGCCGGCGGGGGGAGACAGCGCCGCCGGCATCCGCTATCGCTGCCGAATGATCACACTTCACGTCAAGGACTGACCGTGCCGTCTGACGCCATCTGGGCCTGGAGCATCATCGTCGTCGCGACCGCATGCGTCATCATCCGGCCGTTCCGCCTGCCCGAAGCGATCTGGGCCGTGATCGGTGCGGGCGCCCTGGTGCTGTCAGGCCTGCTGCCCTGGCGGGACGCGCTCACCGGCGTCGAGAAGGGCCTCGACGTCTACCTCTTCCTGATCGGCATGATGCTGATCGCCGAGCTGGCGCGGCTGGAAGGCCTGTTCGACTATCTCGCCGCGCTCGCGGTGGAATATGCGGCCGGCTCGCCGCAGCGGCTGTTCCTGCTGGTCTATCTCGTCGGCACGCTGGTCACGGTGCTGCTCTCCAACGATGCCACCGCAATCGTGCTGACGCCCGCCGTCTACGCAGCGACGCGCGCGGCCGGCGCAAAGCCGCTGCCCTATCTGTTCGTCTGCGCCTTCATCGCCAATGCCGCGAGCTTCGTGCTGCCGATCTCCAATCCCGCCAACCTCGTGGTGTTCGGCGCGCGCATGCCCGAGCTCACCGAATGGCTGCGCATGTTCGCCCTTCCCTCGGCGGCGTCGATCGTGCTGACCTACATCGTGCTGCGGCTGACCCAGCACCGCGCCCTGAAGGGCGAGACGATTGCGTCCAGCGTGCCGCATCCCAAGCTTGGCCGCGGCGGCAAGCTGACGGCGATCGGCATCATCGCGATCGGCATCGTGCTGGTCACGGCGTCCGCGCTGGACAAGCAACTGGGCTTGCCGACCTTCATCTGCGGCGGCGTGACGGCTGCGATCGTGCTTCTGATCAGCCGACAGTCGCCGCTCCCCGTGCTGCGCGGCGTATCCTGGAGCGTGCTGCCGCTGGTCGGCGGGCTGTTCGTGATGGTGGAAGCGCTGGTCAGGACCGGCGTGATCGCTCAGCTCAGCGCGCTGCTGCATGAAGCGGTGGCGCAGTCGGTGCCGAAGGCGGCCTGGAGCGTCGGCATTGCGACCGCGATCGCCGACAACATCGCCAACAACCTGCCCGTCGGTCTCGTCGCCGGCTCGGTCGCCGCCAGCGACCATTTGCCGGCGCCCGTCGTCAGCGCCATCCTGATCGGCGTCGATCTCGGCCCCAATCTGTCGGTGACAGGCTCGCTCGCCACCATCCTCTGGCTGGTCGCACTGCGCCGGGAAAAGATCGAGGTCGGTGCCTGGCCTTTCCTCAAGCTCGGCCTGCTGGTGACGCCGCCGGCCCTGATCGCGGCCCTGGCGGCGGCGATCCGATAATCGATCGCTGTTTGCGGCGCATCAATGCGGCCGCCCAGGGCGGCGCTATCCTTCATTCTGCCGCGCGGCCCTGTGGTGCGCGGCAAGGAGGTTGATCATGCAGATCCAGTCGAAGGCGTTGCCGCAGAGTTATTCCCTGCGCCGCTCGTTTCAATTCCTCGGCGCCAACCAAACGGAAAGCCACCCGTTGCTGCTGGTTGCGGCCATCGTGCTGCTGACCCTGTTCACGATCGTGGAAGTCGACCTTCACAGCGCTCAGCTCCACGCCATCGGCCTGCTCGGCCACGGCACCGGGATCGATCCCGTCTTCCTGAGCCCCTAGCCGCTCAGACGGTCCCGATCGCGGCCTTGGCCGCGACCGGGTGATTCCGTCAATCGTTCTCGTAGCCGTAGACTTCCGGCAGAATGAAGATAGCGGCGAGCAATCCGATCAGCGGGAAGATCGCGACCATCAACGTGGCATTCGCCTGCCCGATCGCGGCGAACACCGTCGGGAACAGGAAGATCGCCAGAAACGACGGCAGCTTCACGAACATGTAGGCGAAGCCGGAGGCCGTGCCGCGATATTTCGGCTTGGCGACCATGGTCGGGATCGTCATGCAGTTCGACGCGTCCCAATAATGGCCCCACAGCATCGCGGCGGCCGCGAACGGCAGCAGGATCTTGTTGTCGGTGTAGAGCGCGAAGGCTGCCACCAGCAGCGAGACCAGCACGATCGAGAAGCCGGCGATCGAGATGCCGCGATGGCCGATCTTCGGCGTCAACAGCGGTCCGACCCAGCCGGACAGAGCGGCGAAGGAGAACAGCGCCATCGTCACCAGATTGATGCCGAGCACGCTCGACACGCCGACCATGACAAAGAGCACCGGCAGATAGAACGCGAAGGTCGAGAACTCGCTGGCTTGCACGAAGCAGGCGATCCAACCGTAGACCGTGGCGCGCCAGCGGATCGGATCCTTCCTGAGGTCGGCGATGAAGTCACGGGTGCTGACTTTCGGCACCACGACGTCCTGGTCGGGCAGCATGTCGAGATTGTCGTTGAACATCTCGCGCGCGACCTGCTTGGCCTCGCGGTAGCGTCCCTTCTGCACCAGCCAGACCGCCGTCTCCGGCACGTCGTGGCGCATGATCAGGATGATCAGCGCCGGCAGCGCACCGAGGCCGAGCGTCACGCGCCACAGCGTCTCGTGGTTGATGTCGAGCAGCAGGAAGATCACGATGACGCCGATGGTGAGGACTTCACCAACCGCGAACATGAACTGCCAGCGGTTGCCCATGACCTCGCGCTCACCCTTGGCCATGGATTCCATGATGTAGGTGTAGCCGGTCGAGATATCCGAACCGAGCGGAATGCCGAGCAGGAAGCGAACCACGACGAGCCAGAACACATTGGGCACGAAGGCCTGCGCCAGTGCGAGCACGATGAAAAGCACCATCGTGACCAGGAACATGACGCGGCGGCCGATCTTGTCGGAGAGCCAGCCGCCGAGCAGCGCGCCGATCAGGGCGCCGCCTTGCGTTCCGGCAGCGGCGAGACCGAGCATCAGCGGATCGGGATTGAACTGCTCCTTGATGAAGATCAGCACGAAGGCGATCGAATACAGATCCCAGGCCTCGACCAGGATCGAGGCCATCATCAGCCAGCCGACCTTGTTGCCCTTGGGACTGTAGTTGGTGATGAGGTAGCGGACCGCAGCTTCGCTCGCGGTCGGTTGTGGCATCGCCATCGTTGACATTTTTTTGGTCCTTCCTTCGAAACGCTCTACGTGCCGAGCAGCGGCTCGATGCTGCAATCGAGCAGGCGCGGGTCGATCCCCGCTTCCATGCCGGTGAATATCTCGCCCATGTAGTCGATCAGCCCATCGCTCGCCTTCACCGCGTCCTCGACGCGCCGGGAGGCCACCGCGGCGAGAATGGCGAGATGACGATCAATCGTGCCCGACAGATCGGCCTGCCCCGGCATGAAGCGGTGGTGGATGTAGCCGATGCGGCGGTACAGCGTGTGCAGAGGCCGCAGCGTGTGCACCAGGAACGGCTCGCCGGCCGCTTCCAGCACCAGCGCGTCGATGCGGCGGTCGATGTGGTTGAATTCGTCGAGGGTGAGGCTGGCGCGACGCTCGCGCAGCAGACGCTCGATGTGCAGCGCCTGATTGCGATGCGAGAGGCTGGCACGGTCGGCCGCAAGGCGGATTACGAAACGCTCCATGTCTCGGCGCAAGGCCAGCAGCATGCGCTCCCGCGCGAGATCGATCGGCGCGATGTGCAGGCCGTGGCGCGGCCGGATGATGATGAGCGTGTCGGCGGACAGACGATTGACGGCGTGATGCACCGGCGTACGGCCGAAACCGGTGATCTGCTGCAACTCCAGCATCGTCATGAATTGTCCGGGTTTGAGCTCGCAAT
This sequence comes from Bradyrhizobium sp. SZCCT0148, assembly GCF_018129985.1. Taxonomy (GTDB): domain Bacteria; phylum Pseudomonadota; class Alphaproteobacteria; order Rhizobiales; family Xanthobacteraceae; genus Bradyrhizobium; species Bradyrhizobium japonicum_H. Next base: position 34,797 of record NZ_JAFCKT010000018.1, on the reverse strand, counting down.
GAACAAGGAGCTCTTCGATCTTCTGATAGGCCAGCTCGAAGAAGTTAAGCCGGTTGCGTCGCGAGGGCTTGCCCTCGTCGTTGTCGTTCCTCACCAATTCGAGCGTGCGCTTGCGCTTTGCCATCTCGTTCTCTCCCGTCAGGTCCGCGCGCTCGTTGCTGGGTGGCGCCCTCTTTGTCGCAGCCTTAAAACATGTTGTGATATATTACAAGCAGGCGTAAGACGTCGGCGCGAGCTGCATCATGCTGCAGTGCGAAATGAGACGTCAGGCGCGAGGCGCCTGTGATGGGAGGAAAGTTGCCGTGAAGATCACGTCGATCGAGACGCTGCGCACCGAGGAATTCTCCAACGTCATCTGGGTGCGCGTTCACACCGACTCGGGCATGATCGGTCTCGGCGAGACTTTCTATGGCGCGGGCGCGGTCGAGGCACAGATCCACGACACCTTTGCCGGCCGCCTGCTCGGCCGCAATCCGCTACACATCGAGGCGATCCACCGCGACATGCTGAACCTGCCGATGGCGCAGTCTTCCACCGGCGTCGAATATCGCGCGGCCTCCGCAATCGATATTGCGCTGTGGGATCTGTTCGGCAAGGTCTGCAATCAGCCGGTGCACCAGATGCTCGGCGGTCTCTGCCGCGACAAGCAGCGCATCTACAACACCTGCGCCGGCACGCAATATGTGCGCTCGACCAATATCAGCCCGGTCGCGAACTGGAATCTCGGTGGCAACAAGGGGCCCTACGAGGATCTCGACGGTTTCATGAACCGCGCCGATGCACTCGCCGAAAGCCTGCTCGAAAGCGGCATCTCCGCGATGAAGATCTGGCCGTTCGATCCGGCGGCGCAGGAGAACAAGGGCCTCTACATCACCGCCGCCCAGATGAAGCAGGCGATCGAGCCGTTCGAGAAGATCCGCAAAGCCGTCGGCGACAGGATGGAGATCATGGTCGAGCTCCACTCGCTCTGGAACCTGCCGACCGCCAAGCAGATAGCGCGTGCGCTCGAGCCCTACAAGCCGACCTGGTACGAAGACCCGATCCGGATGAACTCGCCGCAGGCGCTGGCCGAATATGCCCGCTCCACCGACGTGTGGGTCTGCGCCTCGGAGACGCTGGGCTCACGTTTTCCCTACAAGGACATGCTCGACCGTGACGCGATGCACGTCGTGATGGCGGATCTGTGCTGGACCGGCGGCCTCACCGAGGGGCGCAAGATCGCGGCGATGGCCGAGACCTATCACCGGCCCTTCGCGCCGCACGATTGCATCGGCCCGATCGGGTTCATCGCCGCCATCCACATGTCGTTCAGCCAGCCCAACACCCTGATCCAGGAATCGGTGCGCGCGTTCTACAAGGGCTGGTACAATGAACTTGTCACCACGATGCCCGTGATCAAGGACGGCTTTGTCTATCCGATGGAAGGTCCCGGTCTCGGCGTCGACCTCCTGCCCGCGGTATTCGACCGTTCCGATCTCACCGTGCGCCGCTCCAACGTCTAAGGACTTTTCGACATGAGCACCGCCCTCTTCGATCTCACCGGCCGCACCGCGCTCGTGACCGGATCCTCCCGCGGGCTCGGCCGCGCCATCGCCGAAGGCATGGCCAAGGCCGGCGCCAGGATCATCGTCAACGGCGTCGATCCCAAACGCGTCGAGCAGGCCATCGCCGAGTTCCGTGCCGCCGGACATCAGGCCGAAGGCGCAGCCTTTGACGTCACCGACGAGCCCGCCATCGTCGCGGCTTTCGAGCGCTTCGATCGCGAAGGGCTCGAGATCGACATTCTCGTCAACAACGCCGGCATCCAGCACCGCAAGCCGCTGGTGGAGTTCACCACCGACGAATGGCGCAAGGTGATCGAGACCGACCTCACCAGCGCCTTCGTGATCGGCCGCGAGGCCGGCAAGCGCATGATTCCGCGCAAGCGCGGCAAGATCATCAATATCGGCTCGCTCGGCAGCGAGCTTGCGCGCCCGACCATCGCGCCCTACACCGCGGCCAAGGGTGGCATCAAGAACCTGACCCGCTCGATGGCGGTGGAATGGGGCCAGCACGGCATCCAGGCCAATGCGATCGGCCCCGGCTACATGCTCACCGACATGAACGAGGCGCTGGTCAACAACCCCGATTTCAACAATTGGCTGATGGGCCGCATCCCATCCAAGCGATGGGGCAAGCCGGAAGAACTGGTAGGCGCAGCGATCTTCCTGGCGTCGGACGCCTCGACCTATGTCAACGGCCAGATCATCTATGTCGATGGCGGCATGATCGCCGCGATGTAATCGCCAACAGGGAGCAAGCCATGCGCGCCGTCGTCATCCACGCCCCGAAGGATCTGCGGATCGACAGCTACCCCGATCCGGCCCCCGGTCCGGGCGAGGTCCGCGTCAAAATCGCCAACGGCGGCATCTGCGGCTCCGATTTGCATTATTACCACCACGGCGGTTTCGGCGTCGTGCGCATTCAGCAGCCGATGGCGCTGGGCCACGAGATCGCCGGCGTGGTCGCCGCCGTCGGCGACGGCGTCACAGGCGTAAAATCAGGCACGCGCGTTGCGGTCAACCCGAGCAAACCATGCGGGGCGTGCCTGCATTGCCAGGAAGGCATGCGCAACCAGTGCCTCGACATGCGTTTTCTCGGCAGCGCGATGCGTTTTCCTCATGTGCAGGGCGGCTTTCGCGAGTTCATCACCGTCGATGCCACGCAGGCCGTGCCGATCGCGGACAAGTTGTCGTTGGCTGAGGCTGCGGTCGCCGAGCCGCTCGCGGTGTGCCTGCATGCCGGCAAGCAGGCCGGCCCCCTGCTCGGCAAGCGCGTGCTGATTACCGGCTGTGGTCCGATCGGCGCGCTGATGATTTTGGTCTCGCGCTTCGGCGGTGCGGCCGAGATCGTCGTGACCGACGTGGCCGACGCGCCACTGGCCGTCGCCAAAAAGCTCGGCGCGACGCACGCCATCAACGTCGCGACGAACGCCAATGCGCTCGATCCCTGGCGCGCCGGCAAGGGCGTGTTCGACACCCTGTTCGAAGCTTCCGGCAATCAGGCCGCGCTGCGCACAGCTCTCGACGTGCTCCGGCCCGGCGCCACGCTGGTGCAGCTCGGCCTCGGCGGCGAGATGACGCTGCCGATCAATTCCATCGTTGCCAAGGAATTGCAGCTGCGCGGCACCTTCCGCTTCGATCCCGAGTTCGAGCTAGCGGTACGGCTAATGGGCGAAGGCCTGATCGACGTGAAGCCGCTGATCACGGCGACGATGCCGTTCGAGAACGCGGTCGCCGCCTTCGAGCTTGCCAGCGACCGCTCGCAATCGATGAAGGTCCAGCTCACTTTCTAGACGGTTTTCCGATTAGATCATGCTCAGAGGCATAACCTGAAGCGCGATGGCGACTCGTCCTCATCTCATCGCGCTTTAGCCGCGTCGGCGGCCTGCTGGCTCTCGATCAGCCGGTCGCTCACCAGTCGAACCGCACCGCGCTTCCAGGAGTAGTCCGCACCCATGCGCAGGCCGCTGTCGCCACGCGCCAGCACCTCACCGGTGCGGGCGTCGCGCAGCTGAAAGCCGAGCGTGTATTCGGTGCGGCTCACTCGTCGCACCACGCCGATCAGTGACTGATCAGCACCGAGCTCTTTCGCAATCGCCGCCTCGCAGCCGCCGCAGTCACGTAAAGCGCGCGCATTGGCCACCTCGCCCCTGATGTCGACGATCCGGTAGCGGCCGGACTGGCCGAGCACGTCACGTACGCCGCCGGTGGCCTCGGCAAGGTACGATGCATCCGAAGCCGCCGAGGTGCCCACCGAGGCGGCGGTGGTGTCCTCCAGCTCGAACTCGAACACGGCGAGCGCGACCGGCACGGGCGTACCGAGCGCCGCGATGACTTCGCGGGCGAGGAACGCTTCGGCGCGGTCCCAGGCCTCGTCGTTGTCGCCGCGGAACGTGTACAGCTTCTCGAATAGGACCTTGTTGGCCGCGGTATCGATCACGGCGACCCGCGCCCATTGCACCAGTGTGCTCGTCTTCTGGACGCCGCCGACGACCTTGAATTTTGCATCGGTTTGTCCGGCTGGCACGAGATGGTAACGCTTGTCCGCCCCGACATCCCGACGCAGCGCGACCATGAATGCGCCCAGCCGCTTCTCGTGGACGGCGGTCTGGTCAACCGGCTCGCCGGACGTATCCAGATACTGGAATTCTTCGATCGACACGCCGGCCGGCGCTGCCGCAGCCGCCGCGGCGCCGGCAGGCGAGACATCCACGAGGACGGCAAGGAGAAGCGCAGGGAGGATCAACCGGATGGAGTGCATGAGCGGGGCCTCGCAGCTGGAGCCGTTCGCAAATCTTGGCGGCAGCCGGAGCCCATGCAACGGCGACCGTCCCGGCAAGCGCCGGGAGAATTTCACGCCATTGCACTGCGGTAGAGCGTAGCGCTTTGCGCGGCCGGCATTCTGCCGTTTACTGCGGCGGCGACAAACCGTTCGCGCAAGGTGCCCGCCCGATGTGGAACCGCCCGAGATTCGACCTCAAGGTTCGGTTGACGTTGCGCGTGGCCACCATAACGGCCGCCTGCTTCGCTGCAATCTCCGCCTATTTCCTGATCGCAGCCGATCGCGAGGCTCATGCGCGCCTCGACGGCATCGCGGCGATTGTCGCGAAGTCGCTGGAGCTGCAGCAGGGCAAGATCCAATGGGTGGCCGGCCCGCGCGACTTTCCCAACCTCGATCCCGTCGCGGCCTATGTGATGACGCCTGGCCTGTGCCTGGCATTTCGTGGCCCGGGCGGCGAGATGCTGCAGCGGTTCTGCAGCGGCGCGCCTGCCCCGGAGAGCCCGCCGCCGCAGGCCTTTGCGGCCTTCTATCGCGGGCTGTTCGACCCCGGCCGCGAAGCGGCACGGCCCGTGATCGTGCGCGGCGCAAAGCTCGGCGAGACCGTGGTTTCGGTCGACCCCGCCGTGCGAACGGCGGAGGCCTGGCACGACGCCGGCCGCCTGACGATCGCCCTTGCGATCGCGCTGCCGCTGTTGTGCCTGCTGGTCTACGCCGCGCTGGCGCGCGCGCTGCGCCCGACCCGTCTGATCCGCACCGGCCTCGAGCGGATCGCCGCGAACGACCTCTCGGCGCGGCTGCCGCCGTTCGATCTCGCCGAACTCTCCGCGATTCGCGACGGCTTCAACCATCTTGCCGAAAACCTCGACAATGCGCTGGCCGAACGCAGCGAGCTGACGCGCAAGCTGATTGCGCTGCAGGACGACGAGCGCCGCCATCTGGCGCGCGAGCTGCACGATGAGTTCGGCCAGTCGCTCGCCGCCATCCGCGCACTCGCCTCCTCCGCCCGCCAGACCGCGGTGCAAGACTGCCCCGCCTTGCTCTCCGAGTGCGACGGCATCGCGCGGACCGCGACCGGCATGATGGAGATGCTGCGCGGCACGCTGTTCCGGCTGCGACCGCCCGACGTCGAGGAACTCGGGCTGGTTGCGAGCCTGGAAGGCCTCGTCGCAGGCTGGAACGGACGCAGCCGCGGCGAGACCCGCTTTTCGATTCATTTCGACGGCGCGTTCGAGACCCTCCCCGCAGCCGTCAGCGCCAACCTCTACCGCATCGTACAGGAAGCGCTCACCAACGCCGCCAAGCATGCCGGCGCCACGAAGGTCGACCTGCATTTGACGATGGCGGCAAACGAGATCGCACTTGCCATCGACGACGACGGCCGGCCGAACGATGCCTCCAGCAAATCCGGCATGGGCCTGCTCGGCATGCGCGAGCGCGTCGCGGCCCTGCGCGGCCGGATGAGCTTCGAAGTCGGTGCCAACGGCGGCTCGGCGCTGCGCGTCGTCATTCCGCTCACCGCCACCGACCGGCCCACGCTGGAGCAGGCGGCATGAGCGCGGCCGATGCCTCCATCTTGCTGGTCGACGACCATTCCGTGGTCCGCGAGGGCTACCGCTCCGTGCTGCAGAAGCAGCCGGGCCTGCGCGTCATCGCCGAAGCCGCCGACGGCGCGGAGGCCTATCGTCTGTACAAATCCGAGACACCGGACCTCGTCATCATGGATCTGAGCATGCCCGGCATCGGTGGCATCGAGGCCGTCAGGCGGATCCGGCAGTGGGACAAGGGCGCAAGGATCCTGATCTTCACCATGCACCAGAACGCGGGCTTCGCCGTGCAGGCGATCCGCGCCGGCGCCAGGGGTTACGTCACCAAGACCAGTCCGCCGGAAACGCTGGTGCGGGCCGTGATGGACGTGCTCGCCGGCAAGATTGCCATCAGTCCCGACATCGACCACGAACTGGCGCTGAGCCGGCTCGGCGACGAAAGCACGGCCGCCGACGTTCTCACCGCCCGCGAGTTCGAGGTGCTGCGGCTGCTGCTCGCCGAGAAGACCACAGACGAGATCGCGCAGACGCTGCATGTCAGCCCGAAGACGGTGGCGAACCTGCATTCGCTGATCAAGGACAAGCTCGGCGTCGGCTCCGACATCGAGCTGGTCCGCCTCGCGCTGCGCCAGGGACTGTTGACCGAGCCCGATCTCGGCGAGGCCTGATCGCCCAGGCGACGCCGCATCGCCACGGATCATTCGCGCGCGACCACCTGGTCCAGCCACGCGCAGTTGAGCGGCGGCACGCGGGGATCGGCGACGCGCACGCCGCGCGCCGCCGCATCGAGCCGCATGTCGCGCAGGCGCTTGCGCTGCTCTTCCGGCATATGGAGACGCTCGTGGCCCCACAGCGACGGCCCATCGAACGTCTCGTGCGGTTGCCAGGTCTCGGGATCGATCACGCGCGCGCCCCAGCCATATTCGATGAAGAACTCCGACGGGGTGTTCACGTAAAACGAGGTCATGTGGTCGTTGGTGTGCCGGCCCAGCGTATAGGCGATACGGCCCTCGTCCAGTTGCGCAAGGTCGTAGCCTTGGCCGACATCATCGAGGCTGCCGAGCTCGACCATGAAGTGGTGCATCGCCTTGCGCCCCGAGCCGACCATCGCAAAGGAGTGGTGGCGGCCGTTGACGTGGAAGAAGTAAAGCCCGTAGGGCTTCAGTCCGAAATCCGAGACGTGGAAGCCGAGCACGTCGCGGTAGAACGGCAACAGCAGTTCGACATTCACCACGTTGAGCACGACATGCCCCATGCCGAGCGCGCCGGTGCGAAAGCCCGAGATCGGCCGCCCCGGCTGGAATGGCTCGGTCGCAAGCTCCGGCTTGCAGAAGGCCTCGAGCCGGTTGCCGGCGGGATCAGCGAACGCGATCAGCTCGGCGACATGACGCTCGTCGGCGAGCGCGCGCGAGCCGCGCGTCACCTTGACGCCGTGGCTTTCGAGCCGCGCGGCCAGTTGATCCAGCTCTGCTGCGGACGGAACTTCCCATCCCATCACCGCAAGGCCGGCGTCGCTGCTGCCGTCGACGATCAGCCGCTGCTTGCGATCGTCCATGCGGAAGGCGCGCATCGTGCCGCCGCGATCGACCTGCTGCATGCCGAGCAGCCCCGTCGCCATCCGGCCCCACTGGTCGAGCTGCGATGAGTTGATCCCGATATAACCGAGCGCGGTGATTTCCATCGAATTCCTCCCGAAGGCATCGTGTGTGCCGCAATGCGGCGAACTTGATACCGGCCGCGCACGCTTTTAACGTAGCGTTCCGCAATCGCTTCGCGTTCGCAACGATAATCGCGAGACCGTGCGTCACAAGGGAGGAAATGCGAAGTGTCCAAGGAGCGGACGGACAGGGCTGTCCCCCGGCAGTCGGAAGGCGTCCGCGCCTTCAAGCGCGGGCTCGACGTGCTGCGGGAGGTCAACCGCTCGGGCGGCATCCGTGCCGGCGACGTCGCCCGCGCGCTCGACCTGCCCCGCCCCACCGTCTACCGCCTGCTCGAAACGCTCGAGGAACTCGGCTATATCGCCCGCAGTGCCAGCGACGACCGCTTTCGCGTCACCCGGCGCGCGCTGAGCCTCGGCGACGGCTACGATCCCGGCGTGGTGATTTGCCAGGCGGCGGCGCCCTATCTCGCCGAGCTCAGCAGGACCCTGGTCTGGCCGGTCGATCTCTCCACCTACGAGAACGCGGCAATGGTGGTGCAGGAGACCACGCATTCGCGCAGCCCGCTCTCGATCGACCGCGGCATGATCGGCAAACGACTGCCGATGCTGCGGACCTCAGCGGGCCGCGCCTATCTCGCCGCCTGCCCCGCCCACGAGCGCGAACTGATCCTCAATCATCTGCGCCGCATCGACGAGGCCGACGACCGCCCCTTTCTCGACGAAGCCCGCCTCGATCGCATGATCGCGGAGACGCAGGCCCGCGGCTATGCGATCCGCAGCGAGGGCGAATTCAATCCCAAGACGGCGTCGATCGCCGTTCCCATCGTGCGCAACGATGCCGTGTTCGGCTGCATCTCCATCATCTGGATCCGTTCGGCGCTGGGAATCGAGGAGGCTGTCGCCACCTTCGTCGAGCCGATCCGCAGCGCCGCGGCAACCATCGATTTGGGGAGCTGAATTGGCGCCTCGCTTCGGCAAGGGTATCGACCATCGCGCACGGCGTCGGCTACGCGCGAACGATTTGGACCGGCAGAGACGCGAGACCGCGCAACACGTTGTTCATCGCGAGCACGGGCTCGCCGATCCGGAACCCAGCGACGCGTTCCACGAGAACCTCAAGCAGCGCCGTCATCTCCAGCCGGGCCAGATGCAGGCCTGCGCACATATGCGTGCCGTTGCCGAATCCGAGATGATCGTTGGCGCGGCGCCTGACGTCGAATTGCTCGGGATCCTGCCACTTTCGCTCGTCGCGATTGGCCGACGCGTAGAGTAGCAGCACCCGGCTGCCGCGCGGTACGGCCATCCCGCCAATGGTCGCATCGGCCGCGAGGTGCCGTGTGAACCCGCGGACCGGCGATTCCAGCCGCAAGGACTCGTTGATTGCGTTGGGGATCAGGGACGGATCGTTGCGGACGAGATCCCATTGGTCGGGATGGCGGCCGAACAGCAGGATGAGGTTGGCCGTTGCGAAGATCGTCGTATCCAGACTTGGTCCGAGATAATCCCGCATCAGGACCGGACAGCGTTCAGCCTCGACCTCGCCCCGATCTGCCGCTGCAAAGATCCGGTCGCCCCAACTGCCGGGCCTCAGCCGCGTCCTGATCTCATCTCCGCCGAGATAGGCACGCATTTCCTGAACGTCTTTCAGCGCCGCGCACGCCCGTGCGTTCATGCCACCCAGCACGTTGAAGGTCGCCGCAGCCCATCGCAACATGCTGCTGCGGCCGTAATCCTCCAGCCCGACGAGTTTCGAGACGATCGTCAGGGGCAGGTGCTGGGCCAGATCGGTCACCGCATCGAACGCGCCGCGGGCGACGAGATCGTCGATCAGCAGGCCGGCCTCCGCCCTGATCTGCGGCGCGATGTCTTCGAGGGCCCGCGGCAACAAGGGCGCCGCGATGATGGCGCGCAACCGGTCATGCAGAGGCGCATCGCTCGCCAGCGTCGTGCCGCGCGAGATCTCGTTGACATGATCGTTCGCCGCAACCCCCTGGGCCGACGAGAACAATGCTGGGTTTCGCAACGCTGCACGGACATCGTCGAAGCGGGCGACCACATGGAGACCGCTTCGTGGTAGCCAGACCACCGCGCCCAGTTCGCGTAGCGCGCGATAATGCGGATATGGGTCCTGCAAGACCTCATCGCTGTAGAGATCGACGTCGTAGACCGGTTGTCCGGGAACGGCCGGCATTCTTTAACCTCTCTGATCAGCCAAGAGCACGCTTCAGTGCACCGCCACCCATTCGCCCTTCTCGAGCCGACCGAGCGTCAGCGCGCTCTGGTCGAGGCCGGTGTGGTCGTTGGCTCCGTAATTGTAGACGCCACGCGAGCCGGCCACGCCCTTGAGCCCTTCGATGGCACTGCGGAGTCCTTCCCGGAATTCGGCGGTGCCGGGCTCTCCCGCCTTGAGCGCCGCGGGCGCGGCGCGCTCGACCAGGAGCAACGCGTCATAGGCTGAGCCCGCAAAGATGTTGCGGCTTCCCGGACCGAACTTGGCCTCGTAGCGCTGAATGAATTCCAATGCAGCCTGCTTGGCGGGATGCCCATCCGGCAACGAGGCCGCCCCCACGGCCGGGCTCAGCGGCACGAAGATCCCGTCGCCCTGGGCGCCGGTCAGCTTGCGAAAATCGCCGAAGGTCGCACCGAGCGTGCCGTACACCTTGCCCTCATAGCCCTTTTCGCGAAGTTGAAGCAGCGGCAGCGCCGCAGGCGCGCCGGAGGCTGCAATGAGAACGGCGTCGGGATTGGCGGCGACGATCTTGAGCACCTGCCCGCTGACGGTGGTGTCGGTGCGCGCATATTTCTCGTCGGCAACCAGCTTGATGCCATTGGCCGCAGACATGTCCGCGACGACCTTGCTCCAGGCGTCACCGTAGGAATCGCCGAAGCCGATCAGAGCGAGTGTCTTGACGCCGGTCTTCTTCATGTGAGCGAACAACGGTGTCGCTTCGTGATCGTCGTTGGTGGTCGTCTTGAAGATCCAGCGCTTGCGCGCGTCGACCGGCGCGACCAGCGCGTTGACGGGCGCCAGGGTGATGACAGGAAGCCGGTATTCGACCGCCGGATCGATCACGGCAAAGGAGCCTGGCGTCGTGGTCGGACCGACGAGGATGTCGATCTGGCTGCCCTGGAACAATTTCCGCAGCGCCGCGACCGCCGCGGTGCTGTCCGAGGCCTCGTCGAGAAACAGATAGTTGATCTTGTGTCCCGCAATTTCGGTCGCGCCAAAGCTGGTCCCGTTGCGCTCGGCATTGCCGATCGCCGCGGCCGGGCCGGTGGCAGACAGCAGGATCCCAACGTTGATGTCCGCGGCCCGAGCCGGCGTCGCCAAAAGCTGGATCGCAAGACAGGCCACTCCCGCGTATTTCAGCATCGTCGTTCCCTCCGCGGCTGCCTCGATCGACAACCTGCACTTTTTTTCCTGCCATTAGCTAGCCGGGCCGAACCTGTTCAAGACAGCCCAATTGCCGAAATGTCCGGCTGGCGGACAGCGGCTGTTTCGCCGTTCGTCGTCCGCAGGGCGGACACTTGGCGCGGCGGCGTTGCTACCGCGGCGCGGCTCGGAAAGAGATACCCCCCATGCAAGATAAATCCGTCCCTGAAGACTATGACGTCGTCATCGTCGGCCGCGGCCCGGTCGGCGCCACGCTCGCCAATTTGCTCGGCCGTTGCGGCGTGCGGACTCTCGTGCTGGAGCGCGAGGCGCGGACCTATCATTTGCCGCGTGCCGTGCATTTCGACGACGAATGCATGCGCGTGTTCCAGACCATCGGCCTCGCCGACGCGATCCTGCCGCACGTCATCCTCAGCCCCGGCATGCTGTTTCTGGATGCCGACGGCAAGATGCTGCTGGATTGGTCGCGGCCGCAAACCCCGACCCCGATGGGCTGGAATCTCAGCTACCGCTTTCACCAGCCCGATCTGGAGGACGTGCTGATCGGCGGCCTTGCCCGCTTTGCACACGTCACCCTGCAGAGCCGCTGCGAGGTCTTCGCGCTCGACCAGGACGAGCACGGCGTGCGCGTCCGCTACGAGGATCTCTCCAACGGCAAGTTGTGCGAGGTCCGCGCGGCCTATGTCGTCGGCTGCGACGGCGCGCGCTCTCTGGTTCGCCGCTTCATCGGCTCCGGCATGGACGATCTCGGATTCCACGAGCGCTGGCTGGTGATCGACGTGCTGCTCAAGCGCGCGCGCGAGGATCTCGGCGACTACAGCATCCAGCATTGCAACCCCGCCCGCCCCGCGACTTACGTGCGCGGCACCGGAACGCGGCGGCGCTGGGAGATCACGGTGCACCCGCACGAGGATTCCCAGGATGTTGCCCAGCCGGCGAAAGTCTGGGAGCTGCTGTCGCGCTGGATCACGCCTGAGGATGCCGAACTCGAACGCGCCGCGGTCTACACGTTTCATTCGGTGATCGCACAACAATGGCGCAGCGGCCGATTGCTGCTGGCCGGCGATTCCGCGCACCAGACCCCGCCCTTCCTCGGCCAGGGCATGTGCGCCGGCATCCGCGATGCCGCCAACCTCGCCTGGAAGCTCGCCGCAATCATTCAGGGCGGCGCCGCGCCCGATCTGCTCGACAGCTATCAGAGCGAACGTCAGCCGCATGTGCGCGAGTTCATCGAGCTCGCCATCCGGCTCGGCGGCATCATCAACACAAGGGCGATCGAGGCCGGCCTTGCCGTGGGCGAAGCGCGTCCGAATGCGCCGGCCAAACTGGAGGTGAAAAAGCCCCTGCTCGGCCCTGGACTGGCGCTGGCGGATCTGCCGCTGTCTCGCCATCTCGCGCCTCAATTCGTGCTCGGCAATGGACAGCGCAGCGACGACCGCACCGGCTACCGCCCCGTGCTGCTCGTCGAGACCACGGCCGCCCTGCCGTCGCGCCCCGCTCTGGCGCGGGCCGGATTCGAGATTCTCACCGCCGACGATGCAAAGGGCATTGGCGACTGGCTGCGCGAACACGGCATCATCGCCGCACTGGTTGGTCCCGACCGCTATATCCGCGGCACCGCCCGCAACGAGATCGAGCTCGACCGACTCGCCGCCGCCGCCATTCCCCCCAACCCCGTGCCGTCCGCGGCCTGATCCCAGGGATACCCCATGAAGCTGCTTTCTTTCATTGCCGACGGCCGCGCCTCCTTCGGCGCCGTCAAGGACAACGGTGTCGTCGATCTCGGCGCGCGCATGGCGCCCTGCAGCTCGCTGCGGCAGTTGCTCGAAGCCGGTCGCCTCGCCGAGGCGACGAAGCTGGTCGCATCCACTGCGCCTGACCATCCGCTCGACAAGATCAGCTTTGCTCCGGTAATCCCAGATCCCGGCAAGATCATCTGCGTCGGCCTCAACTATCGCGACCACGTCGCCGAGACCGGACGCACCGTCACCGAGAAGCCGGCGCTGTTCGTGCGCTTTCCCTGCAGCCAGGTCGGCCATCTCCAGCCGATCGTGAAGCCCAAGGTGAGCGACGATTTCGATTATGAAGGCGAGCTCGCGCTGGTGATCGGCAAGCAAGGCCGGCACATCTCCGCAAGCCGCGCGCTCGATCACATCGCCGGCTATTCCTGCTACAACGAGGGCAGCATCCGTGACTGGCAACGCCACACCAGCCAGTTCCTCTCCGGAAAGACCTTCGCGGAGAGCGGCAGCTTCGGTCCATGGCTGGTGACGGCGGACGAGATTCCAGATCCTTCGAAGCTCAGCTTGCAGACTCGCCTGAACGGCGCCGTCGTGCAGGACACCACCACCGATCTCCTGATCACCGGCATCCCCGAGCTGATCGCGTACATCTCGACGATCTGCCCGCTGGTCCCCGGCGACGTCGTCGTCACGGGCACGCCGGGCGGGGTCGGCGCCAAGCGCACGCCGCCGCTGTGGATGCGTCCTGGCGACACCGTCGAGGTCGAAATCTCGGGCATCGGAACCTTGCGCAACAAGGTCGTCGCCGAACCGGCCTGACCACGCATTCGAACAATCAAGAACAACAAAACCGGGAAACGCCATGGCCAACCTCCGCATGACATCCGCCGCCACGCTGCTGGTCACGCTGGCGCTCGCAGGCCCGCCTGCGCGCGCCGAGATCAAGGGCGATGCCATCCGCATCGGCGTCCTCACCGACATGAACGGTGTGTTCGCAACCGCGATGGGGCCGGGATCGGTCGAGGCGGCCCGGATGGCCGCGGAGGAGTTCGGCGGCAAGATCAACGGCAAGCCGATCGAGATCCTGCAGGCCGACCACCAGAACAAACCAGATCTCGCGGCATCGCTCGCCCGCAAATGGTTCACCGACGGCGTCCAGGCGATCGCCGACGGCGGCAGCTCCGGCGCCGCCCTCGCCGTGCAGGAGCTCGTCCGCGGCAACGGAAAGATCTTCCTCGTCTCCGGCGCCGGCGCCAACCAGCTGACCGACGAGGCGTGCGCGCCAAACAGCGTGCAATGGACCCAGGACGCCTATTCCACCGCGACCGCCGTGGTCTCCGGCATCATGCAGACCAGCAAGGAGCCATGGTTCTTCATCACTGGCGACTACGCCTTCGGCCATTCGATCGAAGCGACCGCCCGCGCCCGCATCGGCGAGCTCGGCGGCAAGGTCGCCGGCAGCGTCAAGGCGCAGCTGGGCACGCCCGATTACTCATCGTTCCTGCTTCAGGCGCAGTCCTCAGGCGCCAGGATCCTCGCCATCAACGTCGCCGGTGACAACGCAACCGCGATCAAGCAGGCCAAGAATTCGGCCTTGCCGACCAGGGCATCAAGATCGTCCCGATGTCGTTCCAGAACGTCGATATCCATGCCGTCGGCTTGAAGGCAACCCGCGGCGACCTCATCGTCACCTCGTTCTTCGAGGACGTCTCGCCGGCCGCGCGAAAATTCTCCGACGCCTTCTATGCGCGCCGCAAGGCCATGCCCTCGCAGATCCAGGCCGGCGTCTATTCCGCCGTGCGCCATTATCTGCAGGCGATCAAAGACACCGATTCCGACGACAGCACCGCCGTGATGGCGAAGATGAAGGCGACGCCGGTGTCGGATGCCTACACTCCCAACGGCCGCATCCGCGAGGACCAGCGCATGGTGCACGATCTTTATCTCGTGCAGGTCAAAACGCCTGAGGAGTCCAAAGGTCCATGGGATTTCGTCAAGCTGGTCGCGACCATCCCGCCCGATCAGGCCTTCCGTCCGCTCGACCGCAGCAAGTGCAGCCTGGTGGGGAAATAGGCTCATAGACCCGGGTCAAACGCGATCGATGTAAGCCATGCTGAGGAATATCTGCTTCGGACAATAGCGGACGATTCGGCGGGCGGAGCAACAGGTCTGCTACGGGCCCAACAGCGGAAGTGAACTGAAGCTCTTACCTCCGTGCTGCTACAGCGGCTCAATCTCGCCTGGCCGCCAGGTTTTGTCGAACCAAGGTTGGAGCGGGCCGTAGAGGCGCAGGAGCGTATTCCATCCCTTGCCGGGGATGGTCTGCACCCAGTTGTTCTCCTTGCCGGCCGGCGCCTTGGGCCCGAAATAGACGTCCACTGACCCGTCCGCATTGGCCATGAGTTTCGGGTTCTGACTGGTTGCGGCTGGCCAGCGCTGGTCGGTCTGGAGCATGGAGCGGGTCTGATTGTCGTAGAGGATGACCGACCAGAATTGCTTGACCGGGATATTGGGCGGCAAGTGCAGCTTGTAGTTTTTCCCGCCGTCCAGTGGCTTGTTTTGGCTGTCGACGAACGCGGCCATGTACTGTGACCCCTCGCCAACTGACTTCGAATCCATCGCCGGCGTCACGCCTGTCGCGTAGAAGAAGAATGCCGAGTAGGCATCGAGGATGCGCGCACCGTTTTCCTCGAACTTGTAACCGCCGAAGAAGCCCGTGCGCCACGCGCTGTTGGGATAGTAGTAGCTTTCCTTGATCCGCAACCGGCCATTGATTGCACGCGCGGTGGCGTCACCTACCAAGGCGGCTTCGGTCAGAATCTTCTTCATCCGTGCATCAGGTGCGAAGGGCTTACCCTTCTGGATGCCGACCGCTGCGTAGAGGCCGAGTGTGACCGGGTCGACCGTGTCGGTCGGCTCTTCCTGCACAACCTGATTCAGATACTCCCAAAAGGGATAATCTCCCGGCGCCAGCGTGCTAAATGCCTTACCGGAAACATGCACGAAATTGAGTTTCGGGGGATTGGCAGCATCTTTCAGGCGATAGATTCGCGTGTGCTGTTCAACCAAGTCGACGCCTGGCTTCGGATCGCCGTTCACCAGGAATGAGCGCCACGGAACCCAGACGCTGAACGTCGCCGGCTTCACGACAAAATATCCGCTGGGCACCTCGCCCTTGTAGCCGGGCGGCAGGATCAGGTATTTGCCGCCCTGACCTTTGTCCGGCCCGACGAGCCCGACATCGGTAACAAAATTATACCACATGTCGTTGACGAGGCCGAGCACATTGGGAGGCACCTCGAGCACCAGAGGCCCGTCGCGCAGATCAAGCCAAAACCAAGTGTACGGGGTGTTGTTGTTCGGGGTGAGAAAAAGCGACTTCGAGTCCATCCTGTCCTCGAAGATCGGCACCGTTAAATTGAACGGACCCAGTTCCGCGATGCCCTTCCGATTTGCCAACTGGTTCACTGGAGCCAGCGCCAACATGTAGGCCTGGACGGCGTGCTGGAAGTCCAGATTGTCGTAGAGCTTTTCCACGGTCGCATCGTCGGGAAAGCCGTCGAAGAAGTTCAGCGTCCCAAGGCGGGTCTCCACCTTGTCCGGGATTGCAACGCCCGGCGGTATCGGTGTTTGCATCTTGTATTGCTGGGCGTTGAGCGGAATTGCTGAGAGCGCCGCGAAAGATAACGCAGACAGCACTGATGCCACCATTCTCATGACATGGCCCTTCTCGTCAGATTGAATTCATAAAACTGTTCCGCGGAAATCCCATGATTGTCGGGATTTCCTGCAGAGCTGAAACTCTCGCGAAACGACCGATTAACGCCTGCCAGCGCGATTGACCGGGCCACCGCGATTTACAGTCCCAGCACCCACCACCGCTTGTCGCGCAACGGGCCGCGGCCGCAGCACTGCGCCCGGCCGTACGACGCAATTGGCGGGATAACCAACGTATGTGCAGTAGACCACAGCGCTGGCTTTCTCAGTGCTCGCGGCTACGAACCCGGTTACCAGCAGGCTAGCCACCAGTGCGAACGAGAGCTTCATTTGGGCCTCCTCGGTTAAGAACGATTAGTCCCATTAAAATCGATCTTCGGGTTGACCCAGATCAACAGGTCGAACCCCAATGTCCGAGGTGGGTCAAAATCGGCAAAAAGCAGGATCGGCACTAGCGTCCGCTTAGCGTCCAGACGCCGACATTTGCAGTCCATGCCCTAGGCCAGATACAGCGCCAGATAGCCTTCCATGGCATAGAGCGCGCAGAGCGCCAGGCTCGACCACACCGCGGCGCTGAAATACAGGAACATCCAGGTCAGCTCGCCCTTCCAATGCGCGATGTCGTGGGTCACGACCCAGCGCGTCGACACGTCATGCAGGCCTTCGAGGAAGCCGAGGAACGTGTTGCCCTCCGCGTGCCCAGCGCGCCAGCGGCTGAGATACATGGGAACGTCGACGGTGACGAGGAAGGCGAGGAAGCAGGCGATGCCGACGATGCCCGACATCAGCGCCCAGCGGACCACGCCCTGGAATTCCGGCATCAGGCGGCACAGCGCGAGGCCGGCGAGGAAGAACGTCACCGCCCACAGCGAGTTCTCGATCGCGTTGAAGAGGAAGTTGGTCGTCACCACCGCGTACCAGGAGAAACACTCCGCGATGATGATGATCGGCACGATCACGAGCGCGATGTTCACCGCGGTCTCGGCGCCCGTCATCCTGCCGAGCTGATGCAGGATGATGGCCCATTGCGCGACGAAGCAGAGCTCGGCCACGGTCGCGACCGTGCGGCCGACGACGACGCTCGACAGCCAGGTGTCGAACAGGCAGATGCGTTGCACGTCGGCGCGCGGCAGCACCGAGCGGAACGCGCAACCGAACACGTAGCCGGCGCACAGCAGCAACATCAGTCCGATATCCGAAGCGCCACCATGGCTGCCGGAGGGCGTCGGATAGAACTCGCGGTACAGCATGAACCAGACGAGGATGTTGGCGCCGCTCACGAGCGTGAGGGATCCCCACCACCACGCGAGGGGATTTGACCGCGCCTGCCACTGCAACATGAACCGCTCCGCAAATTATCGATCTGACATGCCGTCGTAATAATCCTGTCACAGGACGGCACGCAATCACGACAAAAATCCGTGTGTTTGGCCCGCCCGGCGCGTCCTTCAGCGAAAATATCGACGCGAAGCGCTGTCCACATATCGGACAATTTTCCCTCTTTTGTAGAATCTATTGGACAGCTGCAACTTCACCGTCTGATATTCGGCAATGGCCCCGAGAGATCTGTCCAGACCGCGACATCCACCCTCCTCCGCCGCCGCGGTGCTGGCGGACAGCGTCGATGACGCCGCCTTCGCCACGACGCTGGCGAAGGGGCTGGTCGTGCTCGAGGCGTTCAAGGCGGGAAGCACGTTGCTGGGCAACATGGAGCTGTCGACGCTGACGGGCATCCCGCGGCCGACGGTGGCGCGGCTGACCCACACGCTGGCCGAGCTCGGCTATCTCCGCTACGACGCCGAACGGGCCAAGTACCGCGTCGCTGCGCGGGCGCTGCGGATCGCGCATCCGCTGCTTGCCGGAATGCAATTCCGCCAGGTCGCGCGGCCCATGATGCAGGAGCTGGCGCTCAGCGTCCGCGACACGGTCTCGATCGGCCTGCTCGACGCGACGTCGATGATCTATGTCGAGACCGCGCGCTCCGGCGATGTCGGACCGCACGCGCCCGACATCGGCATGCCGATTCCCGTGGTGATGACCGCCATGGGACGCGCTGCGGCTGCGACCCTGCCGCCGGCCGATGCCGACCGGCTCGAACGGAACATCGCCGCCGAAGACGGCGAGCTGTGGTCGGCGTTTCGCGACAAATACCGGGCCGGGATCGCGCAGTGCAAAAGCCGCGGCTTCTGCACCTGCTGGGGCGAGTACATGGCCTCGATCCATGCCGTCGCCGCGCCGCTGTTTCACGCGGGCGAATCGCGGCAGTCGTTCTCGATCAATTGCGGCATCCCCGCCTTCCGGCTCCAGCCGGGACAATTGGAGAGTGAGATCGGCCCGCGCATTGCCGCACTCGCCGACAGCATCCGCGCCATCGTCGGACAGGCAGAACCCGCGCCGCCGCGCAAGGCCAGGAAAATCACGAGCGGCAGGGCATGAGATGGCTGGACCGCTCGAAGGTTTGAAGGTTCTCGACATCGCCACCATCATCGCCGCGCCCTTTGCCGCGACGCTGCTGGCCGACTACGGCGCCGAGGTGCTCAAGATCGAGATGCCGGGAAACGGTGACGGCGTCCGCTCGTTTCCGCCGTTCAAGGACGGCAAGCCGCTGTGGTGGAAGGCGGCCAATCGCAACAAGAAGTTCGCCACGCTGGATCTGCGCACACCGGACGGACTTGCGCTGTTCAAGCAGCTGCTGCCCCGCTTCGACGTGCTGATCGAGAATTTCCGTCCGGGAACGCTCGATCGCTGGGGCCTGTCGAAGGAAGTGCTGTGGTCGATCCAGCCCCGCCTCGTGATCCTGCGCGCCACCGCCTTCGGACAGGACGGCCCCTATCGCGAACGGCCCGGCTTTGCCCGCATCTTCGAGGCCATGGGCGGGCTCACCTACATCACCGGGGAGAGCGGCGGCGAGCCGACCCATCCGGGATACCCGATCGGGGATTCGATCGGCGGCCTGTTCGGCGCCGTCGGCGTGCTCGCAGCGCTGTGGAAACGCGCCCGCGACCCCGATGCGCCCGGCGAGGAGATCGACCTTTCGCTGACGGAGGCGACCTTCCGCCTGCTCGACGTCCTCGCCATCGAGCACGACCAGCTCGGCACCGTTCGCAGCCGCATCGGCAATGCCAACGGCTATTCGGCGCCGGCCGCGGTGTTCCGCACCAGCGACGATCACTGGGTGACGCTGGCGGGATCGACCAACGCGCTGTTTGCCGCGAACTGCCGCGCGATCGAACGGCCCGACCTGATCGACGATCCGCGCTTCGCCAGCAACGACCGGCGGGTCAAGCACGCTTCCGAGCTCAACGACATCTTCGCCGGCTGGTGTGCCGCCCATCCCCTCGACATGGTCCTCGCGCTATTCGATGCCGCGAAAGGCACGCTCGCTCCGATCTATTCGATCGACCAGATCGCCGACGACCCGCAGGTGAAAGCGCGCGAGGTCATCACCCGCGTCCCGGACCGGGATTTCGGCACGGTTGCCATGAGCAACGTCGTTCCGCGCTTCACCAATGATCCCGCGCAAATGCGCCACGCCGCCGGCGACGTCGGCCAGGACAATGACGAGGTGTTTCGCAACTGGCTCGGCCTGTCCGACCAGGAGGTCGAAAGGCTCACCGAGCGAAAGGTGATCTGAGCGCAACAACAAGATCAACAAGACCAAAAAGAAGCAGACAAGAAATTACGGAGGAAGAGACAGTGACATCATTCAAGGTCACACGCAGAACCCTGCTGGGCACGCTCGCAGGCGGACTGGTCGCCGGCTCGAGCCTGACAGTCCAGGCCGACGATGCATGGCCGGCGCGCATGGTGCGGCTGATCTCGCCTTACGGTCCCGGCGGCTCCAACGACATCTCGCTGCGCCTTTTGGCCGAAGAGTTCGGCCGCAGCCTGCGTCAGCAGTTCATCGTCGAGAACAAGCCGGGTGCCGGCACCCGTATTGCCAACGACATGGTCGCCCATGCGCCGGGCGACGGCTACACCCTTCTCTATGTCGCGGCTCCCTACGCGACCGCCGAGGCGTTGTTCGGCAAGCTGACCTATGACCGCAAGGATCTGCAGCCGGTCGCGATGGTCGTGGTCGCGCCGCTGTTCCTCATCATCAGCGCCGATGCACCTTTCAAGACGCTCCCCGAGTTGATCGCTTATGGCAAGTCGAAACCGGATGGGCTGACCTTCGCCTCTCCCGGCGCCGGCTCGCAGCCGCACCTCGCCGGTGAGCTGCTGTTCCGCGACGCCGGGGTCAGAGGTCTCAACATCCCGTTCCGGGGCGATGCCGCCTCCTACACCGAGCTGCTGGCCGGCCGCGTCGACGCCACGCTGACGGCGCTGCCGACTGCCCTGCCCTACATCCAGAGCGGCAAGTTCACCGTGCTCGGCGTCGCCTCGGCCGAGCGCAGCGCGCTCTATCCGCAGGCCCTGACCCTGCGCGAGCAGGGCTTTCCCAACGTGGCCGCCGCGGGCTGGTACGGCTTCATGGCGCCCGCCACGACGCCGCGCGCGATCGTCGACAAATTCCAGGCCGAGGTTCTGCGCGCGCTCGCCGAGCCTGGGATCAAGGACAAGCTGACCGCCCAGGGCCTCGAAGTGCGTGCCGGCACCGCGGCCGAGTTCGGCCAGTTCATCGACGCCGAGACCCAGCAATGGACCAAGCTGATCCGCGACGCCGGTCTCAAGGGCGAATGACAATCGGGAAGGACCGGACATGACAAGCGCTTCTCTCAAACACATCGCAGCCTCCGCATTGCTGCTCGCGCTGTCGCTCTCATGCGCGCAGGCGCAGAAGAAATACGATGTCGGCGCGTCCGACACCGCGATCAAGGTCGGCCAGACCGTCCCACTCAGCGGCCCGGCCTCGGCCTATGCCGTGATCGGCAAGACCCAGGCCGCCTACATGAAGATGATCAACGACGAGGGCGGCGTGAACGGCCGCAAGGTCGAGCTGATCCAGTACGACGATGCCTATTCGCCGCCGAAGACGGTGGAGCAGACCCGCAAGCTGGTCGAAAGCGACGAGGTGCTGCTGACGTTCCAGATCATCGGCACCGCGCCGAACGTTGCCGTGCAGAAATATCTCAACGCCAAGAAAATCCCGCAGCTGTTCGCGGCGACCGGCGCGGCGCGCTTCACCGATCCCAAGAACTTCCCCTGGACCATGGGCTTCAATCCGTCCTACCTCGTCGAGGGCCGGATCTACGCGCAATACTTGCTGAAGAACCATCCGAACGCCAAGATCGGCGTGCTCTACCAGAACGACGACCTCGGCAAGGATTATCTCGCCGGCCTCAAGGCCGGCCTCGGCGACAAGGCGAAGATGATCGTGGCCGAGACGTCCTACGAGATCACAGAGCCGACGATCGATTCGCAGATCTTGCGGCTGAAAGATGCCGGCGCCGACGTGCTGTTCAGCGCCACGACGCCGAAGCAGGCGGCGCAGGCGATCAAGAAGGTCGCCGAGATCGGCTGGAAGCCGCTGCACATCATCGACATCAACGCCTCCTCGGTCAGCGCCGTGCTGAAGCCGGCGGGCCTGGACAATTCCAAGGGCGTCGTCAGCGTCGGCTACGTCAAGGATGCCGCCGATCCCGAATGGAAGGACGATGCCGGCATGAAGCGCTATCTCGCCTTCATGGCGAAATACTACCCCGAGGGCGACAAGGATTCGAACCTGAACGTCTACGGATACATCACGGCCCAGCTCCTGGTGCAGGTGCTGAAGCAATGCGGCGACGATCTGACCCGCGACAACGTGATGCGGCAGGCCGCCAACCTCAAGAACGTCGTGCTCGACCTGACGCTGCCGGGGATCTCGGTCACGACCTCGCCGACCGACTATCGCGTCAACAAGCAGTTCCAGATGGTGCAGTTCGACGGCCAGCGCTGGCAGAAGCTCGGCGACATCGTGACCGACGAAGCGAAGGAATGAGTTTTCAGGTTATGCGCCGTTCCCACTCCTCTCGTCATGGCCGGGCTTGTCCCGGCCATCCACGCCCAACCGCGCAGCACGCATAACGTGGATGCCCGGGACAAGCCCGGGCATGACGACCAAGACCTTGGCTTACCGCTTCAAGCCCGCCACATAGGCCGCGAGCTTGTCGAGTGTCTGATAGCCGTATTCGACGGCGCCGAAGCCGATCATGCCGTCGCGCTGCTCGGTGCTCGAGGCCAGCTGGCGCATCATCAGCACGGTCTTGCCGTTGCTCTGCTCGGCAAACGTCAGAGTGAAGCGGAACATGCCGGGATCCTCGTCCTGGTCGACGCCGTGATCCATTTCCATCAGCGACGGCCGCTCGATACGGCGGAAGCGCATGCGGTTCGGATAGACCGTGCCGTCGGGCCCGATCATGTTGAAACGCCAGACGCCGCCGACCCGGACGTCGATCTCGAAGGTCTCGATCTTGAATCCCTTCGGCCCGAACCATTGCGGCAGATGCTTCGGGTCGGACCACGCCTCGAACACCAGATCACGCGGCGCGTCGATCACGCGCGACATCACGATCTCGCGGTCCAGCGACCATTGCGACAGTGCGGGATTGGCAAAACTGGTCATCACTTGGCACCTTTCCGTTTGCTTGTTCGGGACGGCTTTCCGGCCGACTCCCTCTCCTTCTTGAGCTTCATCACATAGGCCTCGAACCGGTCGAGACGCGCCTCCCAGATCGCCCGCTGCTGCTGGAACCAGTCCTCCGCGCCGAGCAGCGCATCCGGGCTGAGGCGGCAGGTGCGCACGCGGCCGGATTTCTCCGACAGCAGCAGCCCGCTCGTCTCCAGCACATGGATGTGTTTCATGAAGCTGGGCAGCGCCATGTCGAAGGGATCGGCGAGTTCGCCGACCGAGGCCTCGCCGGCACACAGCCGCATCACGATTGCCCGCCTTGTGGGATCGGCAAGCGCTGCGAAAACTTGGTCGAGGCGGGATAATTGGTTAGCCATGAAGCTAACTATAGGGCGATCTTGGTCCCGACGTCAATAATTGTTAGCTCAATGGCTAAGTAATTATTTTGCGCCGCGCAGGACCGGAACTCCAACGAAAAAAGCCCCGGCTGGGCCGGGGCTTTCCACACTCTATGGGTAACTGCGACGAAGCTCAGTATCTGGCGATGACCGGGCCCCCGAACTTGTAGTTCACGCCGACGCGGACGATGTTCGACTTGAGATCGACCGAGTGCGTGAAGACGTTGGTCGGGAAGCCGGTGGCGGGCACGAACGCGGCCAGATTGGTGCTTGTCACACTGGCCCGGCCGAGATCGACATAGAGGTACTCGGCTTTCAGCGACCAACCGCCGCCGAAGGCGTATTCGGTGCCGACGCCGGCAGTCCAGCCGACCCGGGTATCGCGGATCGCAGCGGATTCTGTCGCAGCCGCGAACGTATCTGTGAAGTTGAAGTTGCCCTTCACCTCGGCAATCGCTGCACCGCCGGTGGCATAGAGCAGCCACGTCGGGGCCGCCAGGAATCCGATACGGCCGCGGATGGTGGCGAGCCAGTCGGCCGAGACCGACGAATTGACGGTGAAGCCGGTCGGCGCGCAGCAGGGATACAACGCCGATCCGCTCGCGCTGCCCTTGAAGCCGAAATAGTTGATGTCGCCTTCCAGACCGAGCACGGCTCGGTTGATCTGCCAGTTATAGCCGGCGGTTAAACCTCCGGTCACGCTGGAGCTATTGGCGCCCTGGACGCCGACCGCGTTGACGGCGGGGACACTGCTGGCGGCGAAATAGCCCACCGGAGAATACACAGTCGAGGTGGTCAGATCGGCGCTGCCCCACTGCCCGCCGACATTGCCGCCGACATAAAAGCCGGTCCAGTTGTAGACTGGCGCTATCGCCGGCGCCTTGGTGTAGTGCGCCGCGAGGTCGGCGGCCTGCACCGAGGCGGTGCCGAGCACAAGCGATGCGGCCGCCAGCAAAAACTTCTTCATTCCAGTCTCCATGCCTCACGCGATAGACCTCGCGCCGCGAATGCGCGGTCGAAGCAACCGGCGCAGTCAGGGCATAGGGCGCGCGCCGTTGATCGTCTTGGGCTGCGGCGCAGTTCGCAAGGACTATGACGTAATTTGCGCCTCGGATCATGCGAACGAATGACCGGTGTGACCGTACAGCCACGCCTCATCCATCATCGGCGGCGCGCAGAGCAGGCCCGCGTCGCATCGCGACAACGCCACCGGACACGCTCGAGACTGCGCGCCTCACACCGAGCGCGTCAGGCCGCCGTCGACGCGGATGTTCTGGCCGGTGATGTAGGCGGCACCCTCGGAGGCCAGGAACGAAATCGTCGCGGCGATCTCCTCGACCTTGCCGTAGCGCTTCATCGGCACGCTGTCGCGGCGCGACTCCTGCTGCGGCAGGCTGTCGATCCAGCCCGGCAGGACGTTGTTCATGCGGATGTTGTCGGCCGCATGGGCGTCGGTGAAGATCTTGGTGAAGGCGGCGAGCCCGGCGCGGAACACCGCCGAGGTCGGGAACATCGCGCTCGGCTCGAACGCCCACGCCGTCGAAATGTTGATGATGGCGCCGCCTTGCTGCGCCTGCATGATCGGCGTCACCAGCCGCGTTGGACGGATCACGTTCAGGAGATAGGTGTCGAGGCCGGCATGCCACTGCTCGTCGGTAATCTCGGTGATGGGTGCACGGGGCCCGTGGCCGGCGCTGTTGACGAGCACGTCGATGCGTCCCCACTTGGCCATGGCGCCGTCGACGAGGCGCTTCAGATCGTCATTCTCCTTGTTGGAGCCGGTGACGCCGAGCCCGCCGAGTTCGGCCGCCAGCGCCTCGCCCTTGCCGGAGGACGACAGGATCGCGATGCGAAACCCATCCGCCGCCAGCCGCCGGGCAGCCCCTGCTCCCATGCCGCTGCCGCCGGCGGTTACGAGCGCAACCTTCTCTGCTGCCATGACTGATCATCCCTTCAGTTGAGGCGAGCCGCAGGCTCGGCCTATCATGCGGCCTTCTACCGCCAGACCAGTCGGCAGGTCCATGGTCGAAAGCATCCGTCATGAGCCACCCGCGATGAGTGATTTGCTGATCCGCAATCTGCGCCCTGAGGAAATCTCCCTCGCCGTCGACTGGGCCACAGCCGAAGGCTGGAATCCGGGTCTCTGCGATGCAGCCTGCTTCGCTGTGCCCGACGCGCAAGGCTTCTTCGTCGGCGAGATCGAGGGCGAGCCGGTCGCGACCGTCTCCTGCGTCAATTACGATGATCGCTTCGCCTTCCTCGGCTTCTACATCGTGCGTGCAGATCTTCGGGGCTCCGGCCACGGCCTGCGCATCTGGAACGCGGCGATCGCGCACGCGGGCGCCCGCGTGATCGGACTCGACGGGGTCGTGGCGCAGCAGGACAATTACAGGAAATCCGGCTTCCAGCTCGCTTACGCCAACATCCGCTACGGCGGCATCATCGCCGCGCCATTGAGGCCGCCGCCCGATGTCGTCGCGCTCGATACCATCCCGTTTGCGCTTGTGGAGGCCGACGATGCCACCGTCTTCCCGGCCCGGCGCGGCACCTTCCTGCGCGCCTGGATCGGCACTTCAGGTCATGTCGGCCGCGCGCTGATGCGTGACGGTGAACTCCACGGATGGGGCGTGATCCGGCCCTGCCGGACCGGGCACAAGATCGGCCCGCTCGTCGCCCACGATCGCGCAGCGGCGGAGGCGATCGTTCAGGCTTTGCTGGCAAGCGCCACTGGCCGCGAAATCTTCCTCGACGTTCCCGCCGTCAATCGCGCGGCGGTCGCGCTCGCAGAAGCGCTCGGCTTCAAGCCGGTGTTCGAGACCGCGCGAATGTACACGGGGCCGATCGCGCCGCTGCGCATCGACCGCGTCTTCGGCGTGACCAGCTTCGAGCTGGGCTGAATTCAGTAGCAGCGCATGATGTTGACGGTGTGCTCGCTGCCGCCGCGGCCGGGCACCGTCACCTGCTCCGTCGGGCAGCTCGGCACGTAGGGTCGGTCGGACGGCACCACGTTCGGCGGGAAGCGATGCGACCAGTCCCAGGGGACGTCATAGGTGTAGGTGTAGCGCACGTCGGTGGAGACAGGCTGCCCGGCATCGACGAAGGGCTGGCTATAGCCGGCGCCGTCGTAGAACCCGCCGCCGCCCGGCCAGTAGACGAAGGGGCTGCTCCGCCGGTGGAACCGGGCGCCCGGCCCGATCGGCGCACGCGCCATGGCGCCGGAAGGCGGAGCGGTCATTCCATGCGGCGCGCTGCCGCCGGCTCGGCCAAAACTGTCGTCGGGATGAAGGAGCAGCGCGGCTGCGCTGAGCGAGGCGAGCAAGGCCCCATGAATTCGATAGGTCATGTTACGCACCAACTCGTTTGACTTACGCGGATCGCGGCCCCCCTCGGCCACGCTAGGCCGGCCCGTCGCTCCCCCGCAAACCTATAATTAATTAATGGTTAAGGCACCGTCCCGGCGCGGGGAACCGGTGCGACAAGAGCGCCCGCAATCGTCGGAAGCGCGTCCCTCCTCATCACGGCACTTCATAACCAGGTGATCGGAGTTTGATCGCGCCGCCATACGCCGGCCCGGAACGCTCCCGCAGTGCAACCGTTGCTTCCCCACACACAAGAAGGAGCATCTCCAATGCACAACAAGTCGAAACTCCTCGCGCTCGTCACCGCATCCCTCATCGCCGGGACGGCGGCCGCCTCGGCACAGGGCTACGATTGGAACGGCCCGCGCGCCGGCTGGGACCGCACCGCGCCGGCCTATGAGCCGGTACAACCGCGTGCGTATTATCCTGATGTCGCGAGGCCCTACGGCGCCCTCAACGGCACCAATCATCCGACCCCGAGCTCGACGCAGGGCGACGTCGGCCCCGAGGGCAACAACAACGGCACGCTGACCGGCGGCTATCGCTGGTAAGGCTGCGTCATGCGAGGCCCACCGTCCGCCATGGACGGTGGGCCTTCACGTGTCAGCGTCCCTGCTGCTTGCGCAGCCAGTCGAGCATGTCCTGCGCATTCCCGGTGCCCTGCGTCACGATCGCGGTGTTGCCGCCGCTGCGGCGATAGACCGTCGTACGCCCGGGCTCCTTCTCGATTTTGACCTCGGCCTGCGCGGGATCACCGCTTTGCGTGATCACCGATGTGCCGTTCTCGTCCTGGACCACCGTGGTGTGACCATCGTCAGCGCCCGCCGGCGCGGCCGCGATCACGCTCATGAGTCCTATTCCGGATGCGAGCAGGAGCAACTTCATCTCTCACCTCCATCATCGGCCGAACTGGAAGATCGCCAGCCAATTGAAACGCCCGAACTGTCTCACCGCTCCACTGTTCATGTCGCCGATCTGGAGCAGGAGCGCGTTGGTGGAATTGCCGATCTGGGTAATGTCGGCGGTATTGCTCACGCCGGACTGGCCGATGATCGCATTGGTGGTGCCGCCCACCTGGATCACATTGGCATAATTGCGCGTGCCGTTCTGGATGATGGTCGCATCCACCGTCCCGGTCCCGCCGATCTGGATCACCCGCGCAATGTTGATGCGGCTGTTCTCCTCGATCGTCACGGGCTGAACATTGTCGCCGAACTGCACGATCGTTTCGATGCTGACGTTGCGGTTGGTTACGCTGCGCTGGACCGACCCGGCCGACGCCGGCGTCGCCGCGCCGATGGCAGCCAGCAACGCCGCCCCGGCCAGAACCCGCTTCAAGATCTCTCTGCCACACCGCATCGCTCTCCCCCCTGATTTCCGACGCCGATGAGTTCGCGCGATTTACGGACCGGTCTGGACGATCGTGGAGTGGTTGACCGTGCCGAATTGCGCCACCGTGCCCGCATTCATCGTGCCGAGCTGCGATATCAGGCTGCTCGTCGATTGCCCGACCTGACCGACGAAGGCGAGGTTGTTGGACCCCGCCTGCCCGATTGATGCGGAGTTCGTGCCGCCGAATTGCAGGACGCCCGTCGCGTTGTTGGTGCCGTTCTGCGTCACGGTCGCGCTGGTGCTGCCGCCGATCATGAACACGCCCGCCATGTTGAGCTGGCTGGTCTGGTTCAGCACGACCGGAGGCCCGCCGACCGAGACGATGGTCTTGATGTCGGCGGTCTGCGCGCCGGCCGACCCGGCGCCGACCGAGCAGAGAGCCAGCGCGACGGCGCCCGCGCGTCCCAGATGGTGTTTCATGACATGCCTCGCAACTTTCGGTCCGCTCACGGAGCCTGCTGGAGAATGGTCGAGCCATTCAGAATTCCGAGCTGACCGACGCCGGCGGTGTTGTTCGCTCCGATCTGACCGATCAGGCTCGAATTGGAGCCGCCGACCTGGCCGGCGAGCGCCATATTGGTCGCCGTCGCGGTCGTGCCGCCCTGCCCGATCACCGAAGTGTTGGCGGTGAGAAGCGAGCCGGACTGCAACGTCGTCGCGGTATTGGTCGCCCCGAACTGCATCGTCGTGGCGCTGTTGCTGGTGCCGCCGCTCTGCGAAATGAACGAAGTGTTGGTGGTTCCGAACTGCAGCACGCTGGCGCTGTTGCCGGCCTGTGCATCGGCAGCCGTCAGCGCGCAGAGCGCCGTGGCCGTTGCAATGAAATAGGTGATCCGCATGTCATGTCCTCCGCGAGATGAAGCGAGCCGTCGCAATTGATCGGCCGGCCGGTTGCGGTACTTCGAGAACGGTCCGGACGCACCGCATCAGGTGCGTCCGGCCGTACGATACGTGCCTCAGTGCGCCGTCTGCGAGACGGTGCTGCCGTTCGTGCCGAACACGCTGAGCTGGCCGACGGCGGCGGCGTTGTTCTGCAGCGCGGCGGGCCCGAACGAATTCTGGGTGATCCCGCTGGAGTTGTTGCCGAACGCTACCTGGCCGGTGGTCGCCGAGTTCTGCACGCCGATCTGGTTGACCGTGCTGCCGTTGTTGAGCGAGGCGGAGCTGGTGCCCTGCATCGTGGACGCGCTGTTGACGAGGCCGAGCTGGCTGGTCGAGGACGAGTCGTTGGTGAGGCCCTGCTGCGAAACGCTGGAGCCGTTCACGACGCCGACCTGTACCGTGGTCGCGGTGTTGGCAGCCTGCGCTGCCGACGACAGGGCGAACAATGCAACGGAGGCAAAAAGAAATTTGCGCATGGAGAATTCCTTTCGGGCAAAGTTGTCTGACTGGGTTCGGATGCCGTCTTAGAAGAGGCCGACATCGTAAGGACAACTTTGAACCGGTCCTTGCCTGCGCGACAGACTGCAGTTCATGCTAATCGGTACGGACTAGACGTCGTGCGAAATGCAGGCCCGTGAAGGCCGCAGCAGCGCTATTCCGCACCGGCGCGCGTCTCGGTCTCGTGCCCCATGCTGTCGATCAGCCGCACCACCTCGATCGGCGTACGCAGCTGCAGCTTTCGCATCATCCTGGCGCGATGCACCTTCGCCGTCACTTCGCTGACGCCGAGTCGCGCGGCGATCTGCTTGGCGACGAGTCCCTCGGCCATCAGCAGCATGATCTCATGCTCCCGCGCCGTCAGCGTCTCGACGCGTTGGCGGGCTTCGCGCATGCTGTCCTCGCGTTCCAGCCGCCTGCGGTCGCGCTCGATGCCATGCCTGATTGCGTCGAGAATCTCCTGCTCCCGGAAGGGTTTTGGCAGAAACTCGACCGCGCCGCGCTTCATGGCCTCGACCGAGACGCGGACGTCCGAATGACCGCTGATGAAGACGATGGGAATGGACACGCCCGTGTCGGCGAGCCGGCGCTGCAGCTCGAGTCCGGTCGGCGACGTCCCGGGAAAGCGGACGTCGAGCACGAGACAGGACGGCCCGGCGGAAATATTCTCCGTGAGAAACTCGTCCGTCGACGCAAACAACTTCACCTGATGACCGGTCTCCTCGCAGAGATTTCCGATCGCGGTTCGGATCTGGACTTCGTCATCAACGATATAAACTGTGGCTTGACCTGAACTCATGGGCAACGGCCTCCCCGGCTTGGGGCTCGATGAAAAAGCAGCGAGCCGTCCAATCTTCTTGCAAGCGTGATCAAGGTGCTTGGATGGAATTGCGGAGATCGAACGCGGCGCCGCGCTGCGCCGGTTCGACCTCATAGAGCCAACACGCGCAGGAAACGAGTGAAGGCGTTCACATATCGGGCTTCGTGATTGAGAGGATGCGGTCGTGCCGCCGGCGAGATCGCGGCGGGCTGTTATCGAGAATGCAGCATTCCTGCGTCGTGATATCGCCGGCTGGATCATGGCATCGCCACCCATCCACCGTCGCGAACGCCGGCAAGTGGCCGCTTTCGGCCAGACCATACGGGACGTTCGGTCGGCTTATCGAGTTCGATACCGCGCGCCTCATATCGATACGCCCGGTATCCATTGTCTTCAAGTCACGAATAGTGGCGCTGCGCGAACTTTACTTTTTAATCATGGAGCGCGCCCGTCCGTCGCGTTAAGAACGGCGACATAGTATTGAGACGCGATGATCGCCTGGGGCGAACTTCATACTCTCACCATTTCAGGTTGTTCCTCCGGCGGTGCCTGTTCGGTCAAACGGGGGCTTTTAATATGCGATTTGTGTCAGCAATTGCGTTGCTGGGAACTGCGTGTTGCCTTGCCGTGGCCGTTGCCATGGGGGCGGATGCTGTTACCGGCGCAGCCAAGAGCGCGACGAACGGTGCGACGCGCGTTTACGAGACGACCAGGCAGCTTCTCGTCCCCCGAGGGCGCGACGCGCCGACCTTCGGATCGGACGCACCCGTGTTCCGCTACGCCGCGATCCAGCGCGGCAGCATCGAGCAGACCGTCACCGTCACCGGCGCCCTGCAGCCGGTCAAGACGATCGAGGTCGGCTCCCAACTGTCCGGGCAGCTGGCCCGGGTCTATGTCGACTTCAACGATACCGTTGCCAGGGACCAGCCGCTCGCCCTGATCGACCCGCGCAGCTTTGCCGCCAAGGTCGACGAAGCCCGCGCCTCTCTTGCGGTCGCCGATTCCCTGGTCGACATCGCCAGGGCCAAGCTTGATCGCGCCAGGATCGACCTGCAAAACGCCAGGGGCAGCCGCGACGTGCTCGCCGCCAAGCTCGAAAGCGCACAGGCCGTGAAATCCTCGGCGCAGAAGACCCTGCAGCGCAAGCTGGCGCTGCAGTCGCAGAACGTGGTGGCGACGACGACGGTCGATGACGCGCAGACGGAGTTCACCGCTCGCCTCGCCCAGGAGCGCGAGGCCGAGGTGCTGATGTCGCTCAACTCCTATTCGGTGGAGGGTGCGCAAGCCGATGTCCGCCGCATCGAGGCGGAGCTGCAGCAGGCACGAATGGCCGTGCCGGAGAAGGCGGCCGTGCTCGCTGCAGCCCAGGCCGATCTCGACCGCACGGTGATCCGCTCGCCGATCGACGGCGTCGTCGTCGGCAGGTTCGTCAACGAAGGCCAGACGCTCGCGGTCGGCCTGGAATCGCGCACCACCTTCGTGGTCGCCCACCGCCTTGAAGACATGGAGATCCACGCCCAGGTCGACGAAGCCGATATCGGCCGGATCGCTTCCGGCCAGCGCGCCCATTTCACCGTCGACGCCTATCCCGACCGCCGCTTCGAGGCGGTGGTACGGCAGGTGCGCAAGGCACCGCAGACCCAGCAGCACGTCGTCACCTATACCGTCGTGCTGGCAACCTCGAATCTCGACGGCGCGTTGCTTCCCGGCATGACCGCCCTGGTGAAGATCGTGATCGATCGGCAGGACGACGTCCTGAAGGTGCCGCTTGCCGCGCTGCGCTTCCAGCCTTCCGGCACGCGGGCGGCCCCGGCCGGCTCGCAGAGCGGGGTCTGGGTGCGCACCGCGAGCGGCTCGCTGCAGCGGATCGCCGTGACGGTCGGCACGGCCGGCACCGAGCAGGTTGCGCTCAAAAGCGGAGATCTCGACGAAGGCAGCCAGGTCGCGGTCGGCCAGGCCATTCGCTCCGCAGGCTTTGAATTCCTCGGAATCAGGTTCGGATCATGACTGCCTCCCCGCCCCTCATCAGCCTCCGCTCGGTCAGCAGAACCTATCGCACCGACGGGATCGCGGTGACAGCGGTGCGTAATGTCAGCTTCGACATCGCGCAAGGCGAGATCGCAGCGGTGATGGGACCGTCCGGCTCCGGCAAGTCGACATTGATGAACATGATCGGCCTGCTCGACCTGCCGAGCGAAGGCGCGATCTACCTTCAGGGCGCGGACGTCGCCGGCCTCTCGGAAGATCGCCGCTCGTCCTTGCGGGCCCGCAGCATCGGCTTCGTGTTCCAGTCCTACAATCTGCTGGCCCGCCACGACGCGATCGAGAACGTCGCGCTGCCGCTGGTCTATTGCGGCATCAGCCGCAAGGAGCGCCTAGCCCGGGCCGAGCAAAGCCTTCGGGCCGTCGGCATGCTGCACCGGGCCCATCATTTCCCGCGGCAGCTCTCCGGCGGCGAGCAGCAGCGCGTCGCGATTGCGCGTGCACTGATCGCCTCCCCGCTGATCGTGCTCGCCGATGAGCCGACCGGCGCGCTCGACAGCCGCACCGGGGCCGAGATCCTGGCCCTGTTCGCCGCGCTCAACCAGACCGGCCAGACCATCGTGATGATCACGCATGATCCTGGCATCGCGACGCAATGCCGGCGCACCATCCGGCTTCATGACGGCGAGCTCGTCGCCGACGAAACCCAGGCCATGGTCCTGCCGAAACGGAGCGTTGCGCCATGACGATGCTCCAAGGCTTCCAGATCGCTCTGCACGCCCTGCGGCTCAACCCGCTGCGCAGCTTCCTCACCATGCTCGGCATCGTGATCGGTGTCGCCTCCATCGTGACGGTGTTTGCGATCGGTGCCGGCGCACAGCTGCGCCTTCAGGAGCAGATCCGCTCGATCGGTGCCAACGTGCTGATGATCACCCCGGGCGCGGCTTACCAGGGTGGCGTGCGTCTCAAGGACGGCAGCAAGCTGACGATGACCGAGAGCGACGTGCAGGCCATCCTCGAGCAGATTCCCGAAATCCAGGCCGCCGCCGGCTCGATCGCCGGCACTGCGCAGGTCATCCACGAGAGCAAGAATTGGAACACGACGATCAACGGCACCACGACGGCCCATTTCATGGTGCGTGACTGGCAACTCGCCGCAGGCCGCTATTTTTCCAACGCTGAAGAGGCCGGCGCGGGCAAGGTCGTGATCCTCGGAAACAGGGTCGCACGCGAACTGTTCACGGCCGGCGAGGACCCGATCGGTGCTCAGATCCGGATCATGAAGGTCCCGCTGGAGGTGGTTGGCGTTCTCGACCGCAAGGACCCCGCGCAGGACGACGTCGCCTTCGTGCCGCTCTCCACCGCCAAGCTGCGCTTCCTCGGCAGTGCCAGCAACATCAACCGGGATTCGGTCGCCTACATCATCGCCAAGGTCGCCGGCGACGGGCAGATGGCGGGCGCGCGATCGGAGATCGAGAACCTGCTGCGCCAGCGCCACCGTGTCCCCGCAGGCCAGGAGGACGACTTCAAGGTCCAGGATCCTGCCGCCGCCATGGAAGCGCAGCAGGGCGCGATCCGCACCGTCGCACTGCTGCTCGTCGCCATCGCCTCGGTTTCGCTGCTGGTCGGCGGCATCAGCATCATGAACGTCATGATCGTGTCGGTCACGGAACGCACGCGGGAGATCGGAATCCGCCGCGCGCTCGGCGGGCGGATGCGCGACATCCGTCTGCAGTTTCTCTGCGAGGCGCTGGTGCTCTGCCTGCTCGGCGGCGCCATCGGCGTCGCCGGCGGAGTCACGCTTTCGATGACGGTCGCCCGCATGGCCGGGTGGATCACCTCGATCGATGGTCAGGCGATCGCCCTTGCCCTCGTCTTCTCGATCGCCACCGGCCTCATCTTCGGTTTCTACCCCGCCCACAAAGCATCCAAGCTCAGCCCGATCGAGGCGCTCAAAACGGAGTGAGAAGATGCCGCAGGCGGCCACATCATGCGGAAGACCAGCGAGGAGCCAACCATGAGCGCAGATCCGAGGGATTCGATTACACCGACACCGCGCGAACGAGAGCTGATGATGTTGATCGCTCGTGGGCTGCAGAACAAGAACATCGCCTACGAACTCAAGATTTCGGAAAACACGGTGCGGGCGCATATCGGCAACATCATGCGCAAATACCGGCTCCAGAACAGGACGCAGATCGCGATCGCCTTCGCGCTGCACGCGGCGCCGCTGCCGCTGCGCCGCGATCTAACCAGGGCCGGCCGCCATCCGCCGTCGAAGCCCGCGCAGGCTGCCGCGCAGAATCCGGGAGTACCGACCGCGCCGGACTGAAGCGCCTCTCACCCACAATCCCTCGCGCTGCCCGACGGGCGAAACACCCTACCCATAGGTCAACGCGACGCGGTGAAAATACTCCACTTCACCGAATTTCGGAAACGGCGTATGTGTCCCCTTAACCCGGCCCAAGGAAGAGGGGCGTATCGCGATCGTCACGAACGCGGGCCGGGCGGCGGTGGACGCAGATCGCATCG
>NZ_JAFCKT010000017.1 GCF_018129985.1 Bradyrhizobium sp. SZCCT0148 | reverse complement strand
GTGTGCATTTTCGCGCAGCGGACCGCGGGTGCCAGCCGGCACCCGGCCTTCCCTGCGCCCTCTTGGATTGGAGGGTGAAGCGATCAAGCAAAGCTCGGGCGAAACGCGCCGCGGGAACGAGAAGGCGTGTCTGCCAACACCTACTCACTGTCATCGCCCGGCCAGTGCGCACTTGCGCACAAGGACCGGGCGATCCAGTCCTCCGAGACGGAGGTGATTGAACCGAGAAGCCGCGGCGTACTGGATTCCCCGCCTTCGCGGGGAATGACACTGATACTTGGAAGACTAGCCGTCGCCCCGTACTCGTCATTGCGAGCGCAGCGAAGCAATCCAGAAACTCTCGGCGGAATGACTCTGGATTGCTTCGCTGCGCCCGCAATGACGAGGGAAGAAGTTCACGTCACCACGAAATCGGAATTCGCTGTGCAAATCCGCCCAGGTCTGAATCCGGACTCAGTGGCTGTCGGTCGAGCGACCGGTTGTTGTTGCGACGTGCGAACGAGGCGCCAGGCGGGAAGGCATAATCGGTGAACTTGCGCTCGCCCGGAAGAACCTCGGTGCCGCCGTCCAGCCAAGACCGTTTGCTCACATAGATGCGCGTATGCGGGCCGGACCGATAGGACCCGTTCGGGCCGCGCGGGCCGTATTCATAGACGGCGCTGTGTATCGCCGGCTCTCGATGGCGCTTGCCGGCGGTCGCGGCATGCGCGGTCAGAGTCGAGAGAAGGAAGGCGGCCAGCGCCGTTCGGATCATGTCGCGCGCGCTCATCGGCAAATGTCCCATGCGAATTCCTGATGGCGCCGCCTCTCGCACCGGTCCCGGACCTTGTAAAGAAGTCACGCGTTACGGAATGTTGTCGAATATTCGCGCGGGCCGCGCCATGGCGCGACGGCTGCAAGAGTCGGCCACTCGCTGCCGCGCAGGGCCGGAGACCGCTGCTGCCCATGCGCAGATGCGGCGCGCGCAATCGATTGGGCGCACGAAATTCAACGCGCAGAAACATGCGGCAATCCCAAAGCCACACCGCGGCCACAGCGTTCCCGTCTTCAGAGCATGCGAAGTGCTGTTGAGGTGTGGAATGTCGTTCTTGCGGGCCTGGTCGATCGTCGTGGCGATGAGTGCTGTATCGATTGCGAGTTCGTTTCCGCTTGCGCTGTTGCCGCAACGGGCGGTCGCGCAGGTCGCGGAGACGATCCTGGTCGAAGGCAATCGCCGGGTGGAGGCCGAGACGGTCCGCTCCTATTTCAGGCCCGGTTCGGGCGGACGCCTCGATCAATCCGTCGTCGACGACGCGCTCAAGGCGCTGATCGCGACCGGCATGTTTCAGGACGTGAAGATCAATCAGTCCGGCGGCCGCATCGTGGTGTCGGTGATCGAAAATGCCGTGATCGGCCGCATCGCCTTCGAGGGCAACAAGAAGATCAAGGACGAGCAGCTTTCAGCGGAAATCCAGTCCAAGCCACGCGGGACGTTTTCCCGCGCGCTGGTTCAATCCGACACGCTGCGCATCGCCGAGATCTACCGGCGCTCCGGCCGATATGACGTGCGGGTCACCCCTGAAATCATCGAGCAGCCGAACAACCGTGTCGATCTCGTCTTCACGGTCGAGGAAGGCGCCAAGACCTCGGTGAAGTCGGTCGAGTTCATCGGCAACAGCGCCTTTTCGGCGGCACGCCTGCGCGACGTCATCAAGACGCACGAGAGCAATCTGCTCAGCTTCCTCGGCAGCAACGACATCTACGATCCCGACCGGGTCGAGGCCGACCGCGACCTGATCCGCCGCTTCTATCTCAAGAACGGCTTCGCCGACGTCCAGGTGGTGGCCGCACTCACCGAATACGATCCGGAGAAGAAGGGCTTCCTCGTCACCTTCAAGATCGAGGAAGGCGCCCAATATCGCATCGGCTCCGTCGACTTCCGCTCCAGCATCGCCAATTTCGACACGGGCACGCTCCGCGCCTATTCGCGCGTCGGGGTCGGCTCGCTCTACAACGTCGAACTGGTCGAGAAGTCGGTCGAGGAGATGCAGATCGAGGCCTCGCGCCGAGGCTATGCCTTTGCCGCGGTCCGTCCCGGCGGCGACCGGAATTTCGAGGCGCACACCGTCTCCGTCGTGTTCAACATTGACGAAGGTCCGCGCACCTATATCGAGCGCATCAATTTGCGCGGCAACACACGCACGCGCGACTACGTGATCCGGCGCGAGTTCGACCTCTCGGAAGGCGATGCCTACAACCGCGCGCTGGTCGACCGTGCCGAGCGTCGGCTGAAGAACCTCGACTACTTCAAGAGCGTCAAGATCGTCACCGAGCCGGGCTCCTCCAGCGATCGCGTGGTCCTGATCGTCGAGATGGAAGAGAAATCGACCGGCGACTTCTCGATCTCGGGCGGCTACTCCACGAGCGACGGTGCACTGGCCGAAGTCTCGGTCTCCGAGCGCAACCTGCTGGGCAAGGGGCTCTATGCCAAGGCGTCCGTCAGCTACGGCCAGTATTCGCGCGGCATATCGCTGTCGTTCGTCGAGCCCTATCTGCTCGACTACCGGATGGCGCTCGGGTTCGACACCTATTGGAAGCAGCAGAAATCGAACAGCTATACGAGCTACGGCGTGACCACGCTCGGCTTCTCGCCGCGTATTGGCCTTGCATTGCGCGAGGACCTCTCGCTTCAGCTCCGCTATTCGCTCTATCAGCAGAGCATCACGCTCGCCAGCGCCTATAACAATTGCAACAACAATGCGTCCAACAGCTCGCTGGCCTTCAACCCGACGCCTTCCTACATCCAGAACGTTCTGGGTGGCGTCGATCCGACCAATTCCACGAGCTCGGGAGTCTATGGTTATGGCTGCTACGGCGACGGTGAATCGAGCCTGCCGGTCCGCAAGGAGCTGGCGAACGGCGCGACCTGGACATCGGCCCTCGGCTACACGCTGAGCTACAACACGCTCGACAACACCAGGAACCCGACGGGCGGATTGCTGGTCGACTTCCGGCAGGATTTCGCAGGGGTCGGCGGCGACGTCTCCTATCTGAAGACCGTGCTGGACACCAAATACTACACGCCGCTCGTCTCCGACATCGTCAGCGTGATCCACCTCCAGGGCGGCCTCCTCAGCAAGCTCGGCAACCAGGATTTGCGCATGCTGGATCACTTCCAGATGGGTCCGAGCCTGGTGCGCGGCTTCGCCTCGAACGGCATCGGTCCGCGCGACATCACGTACTGGAGCCTCGGCGCCAACGGCGATGCGCTCGGCGGCACGAAATACTGGGGCGCGTCCGCGGAATTGCAGATGCCGTTCTGGTTCCTGCCGAAGGAAGTCGGCCTGAAGGGGGCTGTCTACGCCGATGCCGGCTCGCTGTGGGGTTATCAGGGACCGACCTCCTGGTCGGCCACGGCTGAGGTCAACACCAAGGCGTGCCCGACCTGCGGACTGCAATATGACGACGGCAACACGGTGCGATCGTCGGTCGGCGTCGGCCTGATCTGGGCCTCGCCGTTCGGGCCGCTGCGCTTCGATTACGCCGTGCCGATCACGAAGGGCAAATACGACGTCGTGCAGGAGTTCAGATTCGGAGGAGGGACGTCGTTCTAACCCGCGAGAATGCGGCGGCAGGCCTCGACGTACACCTCCGCCCCGGTCACAATATCGGCGTCGGTGGTGTTCTCGGTCCAGTGATGGCTGATTCCGCCGATCGACGGCACGAACAGCATGGCCGCGGGCATGACGGTTGCCAGCATCTGCGCGTCGTGGCCGGCGCCGCTGGGCATGCGAACGGATCGTCCGCCGGCCAGCGCCTTGCTCGCGGCTTCGATCGCATCCTGAAAGCTTGAGTTCATCAGGGCGGGCGCACCGGTGCGCAGCTTCTCGACAGTGACGGTGCAGGGACCTTTCGCGCTGACCTCGTCCGCCATGGTGCGCAGCAATTGCTCCAATCGCGCGATGACAACCGGATCGTCGTCGCGGATCTGGAACAGCATTTCGGCTCCGCCCGGAATGATGCTCGGTGCGCCCGGATCGAGCGTGATGCGGCCGGTGGTCCAGACCGTGCGCGGACCGCAGGTGGCCGGAAATCGCTCGTCGATCGCCACGCAGAATTTGGCCAGCGCCAGCCCTGCGTCCTTACGCACGGCCATGCGCGTGGTGCCGGCATGGTTCTGCTCGCCGGTGAAGCTGACGCGATATTGCCAGATGCCGACGATGGAGGTGACGACGCCGATCGCGAGCTTGCCGCTTTCCAGCGTGTCGCCCTGTTCGATATGCGCCTCCAGATATCCGACGTGGCGTCCCGGCTCGACGCGGACGCGTGGACGGCCAGCAAGCCCCATCTCGGTAAGCGCGTCGCGCATGCTGCGGCCGCTGGTGCGGTCGCGCGCGGCGTCGATCTCGGCTTCGGTCACCTGCCCGACAAAGGAGCGCGAGCCCAGGAAGCTGCCGAAATGACCTTCCTCATCGCACCAAACGGCGACTTCGACGGCACCGTTCACGGAGGGATCGGCATTGAGCACCCGCGCGGCTTCGAGGGCATAAATGACGCCAAGCGGGCCATCGAGCCAGCCTGCATAATTCTGGCTCTCCAGATGCGAGCCGGCAAGAAGCTTCGGCCCGGACTTCGCGCTGGTGCCGAAGACGTTGCCGATCCCGTCGATCGCGGAGGAGAGACCGGCTTCGGGCAGCTTCCGTGCCAGCCAATCCAGCGATTGCTTGTGCGGCTCGGAGAAGGTCGGCTTGTGCACGCCGGTCTTGTAGGCGCCGATGGCGCGGAGTGCATTGAGGTCGGCGAGAACGCGCGCCCCGTCGGCGGAAGGACGATTGTCAGGCATGCTCGGCGACCTTCAAGGCCTCGGTACGGATTTCCTCGACCAGCCGCTCCTTGAGCTGGACGAACTCCGGCGTGGTCTTGATCTTGTAGGAGCGCGGATGCGGCAGGTCGACGGTGATCTCGGCCTTGATGCGGCCCGGCCGCGCGCTCATGACGATGACGCGGCTGCCGAGGAAGATCGCTTCCTCGATGTCGTGGGTCACGAACAGCACGGTCTTCTGGTCGCGCTCCCAGATCGCCAGCAGCATCTCCTGCATCAGGGCGCGGGTCTGGTTGTCGAGCGCGCCGAAGGGCTCGTCGAGCAGCAGGATCTTGGGGTCGTTGGCGAGCGCGCGCGCGATTGCGGTGCGCTGCTGCATGCCCCCGGAGAGCTGCTTGGGCCAATGGTTTTCGAAGCCGGACAGACCGACTTGACGGATGAACGCGTCGGCGATTCCGTGGCGCTCCGCCTCGGAGACGCCCCGCTCGCGCAGGCCGAACGCGATATTCTCGCGCACGGTGAGCCAGGGAAACAGCGTGTAGGACTGGAACACCATGCCGCGATCGGCGCCCGGACCCGTCACTTCGCGGCCGTCGAGCGTGACGCGTCCGCCGGTCGGGCGGTCGAGGCCGGCAACGATGCGCAGCAGCGTGGACTTGCCGCAGCCGGAGGGCCCGAGAATGGTGACGAAGTCGTTGTTGCCGATGACGAGATCGGTCGGCTCCAGCGCCTTGGTCGGGGCGTTGCCGTGGCGCGCGGGGAAGGTGCGCGAGACCTGTTCGATCTTGAGGATCGTCATGCGAGCCTCCACGGAAACAGCCAGGCGTTGAACGCCTTGAACATGAAGTCCGAGAGCAGGCCGATCAGCCCGATCACGATGATGCCGAAGATGATCTGCCCGGTGTTGAGCAGCGCCTGGCTGTCGGTGATCATATGACCGATGCCCGAGGACGAGCCGATCAGCTCGGCAACGATGACGTAAGTCCAGGCCCAGCCCAGCACCAGCCGCAGGATCTCGGCGATCTCGGGCGCGGAGGAGGGCAGCAGCACGCGGCGGATGATGCCGCGATCGCTGGCGCCGAGCGTATAGGCCGCTTCAACCAGATCACGACGCGTGGTGCCGACCGTCACCGCGATCATCAGGATGACCTGGAAAACCGAGCCGATGAAGATGACGAGCAGCTTCTGCAGTTCGCCGATGCCGGCCCACAGGATCAGCAGCGGGATGAAAGCGGAGGCGGGCAGATAGCGCGCGAAGGAAACGAACGGTTCGAGGAAGGCTTCGACGGGCTTGTAGGCGCCCATCAGCACGCCGATCGGCACTGCGATGATGGCGGCGAGCGCAAAGCCGCCGACGACGCGCCAGATGGTCATGCCGATGTCGTACAGGAAACCCTGCCTGACGATCAGATCGACGC
Source organism: Bradyrhizobium sp. SZCCT0148 (assembly GCF_018129985.1). GTDB lineage: Bacteria > Pseudomonadota > Alphaproteobacteria > Rhizobiales > Xanthobacteraceae > Bradyrhizobium > Bradyrhizobium japonicum_H. The sequence continues at coordinate 79,026 of NZ_JAFCKT010000017.1, read as the reverse complement.
CTTCCTGCACCATGGTCAGCGGATTGGCGAGGAACACTTTCGACACATGGCCGCCGAAGGTCGCCCATGACCAGAGGGCAACGAACACCACGAAGAACGCAAAACCATAGGCCACACGTTGCTTCGATGTCACGGGATCCAGAGGGCGCATCAACGATCTATCCAGGCGATGAACGGGATCGCCGGCCCCGCTGCGAGACGGAGCCGGCGGCTATCGAGGCGTTACTTGATGAAGCTGGCGTCGTAGAGGTCCTCGACCTTCGGCGCCGCCTTGATGATGCCGATCTCGAGCAGCAGCTCGGCAGCCTCCTTGTTGAAGGTCAGGAAGTCGCCCGCGAAGAACTTCTGGTTCGCGGCCTTGTCCTGCCAGCGCAGATACTTTGCCGAGTTGCCGAACTGCTCGCCGCTCTGCTTCACGTCCGCGCCCATGATCTCATAGGCCTTGGCCTGGTCCTTGGCGATCATGTCGAGCGCCTCGAAATAGCTGTCGGCGAGCGCCTTGGCGGCCTTGGGATTTTCGGTCAGGAATTTCGGCGTGCAGCCGAAGGTGTCCATGACCATCGGGTAGTCCAGCGTGGTCGCGATGATCTTGCCCTTGTCGGGCGCGGCGCGTACCGTCGACAGATAAGGCTCATAGGTCATCGCGGCGTCGTTCTGGCCGGAGACGAAGGCTTGCGCGGCGGCTGCCGGCTCGAGGTTGACGACGGTGACGTCCTTCACCGTGAGGCCGTTCTTCTTCAGCATCCAGGCCAGCGCAAAATAGGGCGAGGTGCCGGGCGCGGAGGCGGCGACGGTCTTGCCCTTGAGGTCCTTGATCGCGGCCACGTCGTTGCGCACGGCCATGCCGTCGGCGCCATAGCTCTTGTCGAGCTGGAAGATCTGCTTGGTCGCAACGCCATTGGCGTTCCAGGAGATCCAGGTCTCGACCGTGGTCGCCGCGCACTGGATGTCGCCGGACGCGATCGCGAGGTGGCGGTCCTTCTGCGGGATCTTCTTGATGCTGACGTCGAGGCCGTTCTTCTTGAAGATGCCGGCTTCCTTCGCCAGCGTCAGCGGCGCGAAGCCGGTCCATCCGGAGATACCGACGCCGACCTTGACGTCGTCTGCGAGCACGGGAGCGGAAGCCGCGATTGCAATGATTGTCGCGAAAATTGTCGAACTACGCATGATTGTTGTCCTCTTGCCGATCGTTGGATTGACGTCCTGTTGATCACTGCCGGCCCTTGCGAGCCGTTGCCGGAAGCGTTGCACGATTTGTGCCGACATATCCTCTCAACCTCCCTTGAATCGCGCGACAAGGCGGTGAGAGTCACCGGGATAGAGCAGGCGCACGGCGGTGATGGTGCGCGCGCTGCGCCAGGTATAGCGGTCGATCACGAGACAGGGCGCGCCGACGGGAATTGCAAGTGCGCCCGCCGTGCGCTCGTCCGCAACGATGGCGCTGATCGTATGCTCGGCTTCTGTCCATGGGACATGATGAAGCAGCCAGGACCCTGGCGGCTCGCGCGAGAAATCCGCTGTGGCGGCGTCGGGCACGGACGACAAATCGATCAGCCTGTCCTCGATGGCGAACGGCACCTTGTCGGCGCTGTGCCGGCAGGAGATCGCCACCACCTTGCCGGCCTTCCGCACGCCGAGACGGTCACGGTCGGCCGCGGTCGCGGCGCGCAGCCTGCGATGGATCAGCTCATAGCCGTAAGCGCGGCCGAGCGCGGTGATCTCGGCGCGGATGTCGGCGATCTTGAGCACCGCAGACTGATGCTGCGGCCGGCGCACGAACGAGCCGGCACGCCGCCGCCGCTCGATCAAATCGGCTTGTGCCAGCTCCGACAGTGCCTTGTTCACGGTCATGCGCGAGCAGCCGTAGCGCGCGACGAGCTCGTGCTCGAACGGAATGCGATGACCCGGCGGCCATTCGCCGGTCAGGATGCACTTCTCGATGTCGGCGCGGATACGCTTGTAGAGCGTCGGCTGGTCGGCGGCGAGGCTCATGCGACGAGCCTCCGCACCGCCGCGTTGAAGCGCTCGCGCGCGATCTGGCGCAACCTGTGGCGTCCGCCTTCAACGACCTTGCTACCGCCGGCCCAGACGCAATCGATCGCACCACTGCTCGCGGCAAAGATCCAGCCGTCAATGGCTGCGTCGCCGGCGCGCTCCGATAGCGAAGGATGCGCCGTGTCGAGCGTGACGATGTCGGCGCGCGCGCCAGGGGCGAGGCCGACCGTCGGCTGGGCCAGTGCTTGCGCGCCGCCCGCAAGAGCATGGTCGAATAATGTGCGACCGGTGGAACGGCCCGCGCCGCTGGAAAGCACGTTGCGCGCGCGATGCTTCAGCCGCTGGCCATATTCGAGCTGGCGCAGTTCGTCGGCGACTCCGACCAGCACGTTGGAATCAGTACCGACGCCGAACGTACCGCCCGCGCCGAGAAATTCGCGCGCCGGGAAGATGCCGTCGCCAAGACTCGCCTCGGTGATGGGGCAAAGACCCGCCACCGCGCCGGACTTTGCGAACACGGCGACTTCCTCATCCGTCATGTGTGTCGCATGAATGATGCACCAGCGCCGATCGACAGGAGTGTGCTCGAGCAGCCATTGTACCGGTCGTCGTCCCGACCAGGCGAGGCAGTCCTCGACTTCCTTCACCTGCTCGGCGGCATGGATATGCACCGGGCCGCCCTCGGCGAGGGGAATGATCGCTGCGAGCTCGTCCGGCGTCACCGCGCGCAGGCTGTGCGGCGCGATGCCGATATTGGCGCCGGGCAATGTGCTGATTGCCTTGCGCGACGCTGTCATCAATGTCGCGAACTGATCGACCGAGCAGATGAAGCGGCGCTGGCCGTCATGCGGCGCGGCCCCCCCAAAGGAGCCATGCGCATAAAAACTCGGCAGCAATGTCAGGGCAATGCCGGAGGCCTCGGCCGCCTGCGCGATCCGCGCGGCCATCTCGGCGGGATCGGCATAGGGCGCGCCGTCGCGATCATGGTGCAGGTAATGGAATTCGCCGACGCGGGTAAAACCCTGCTCCAGCATCTCGACATAGAGAAGCGTCGCAACGGCGGCGACGTCATCGGGCGTCATTGCGAGGGCGAAACGATACATCGTCTCGCGCCAGGTCCAGAATGTGTCGGTGCTGTTGCCGCGCAGCTCGGCAAGGCCTGCCATGCCGCGCTGGAAAGCGTGGCTGTGCAGGCTCGCCAATCCCGGCAGCGCGACGGCGTGGCGCTCGTCGCCGGCGGCTGGCCGCACGCCCGCCGTCACCGCCGCGATCGCGCCGGCGGTAATGACCACCTGCACGTCATTGGCCCAGCCCGAAGGCAGGAGCGCAGAGGCGAAATGCAGTCGGGACATGATTGATGACACGCCGGCTGGACAGAAGAGCCTTACGATTATATGTCTAGACATATAAGTCAAGCATCCCAGGGCGTAGGGACATCCGCGAAGGGACCGTTGCATGGCAGAGCGCTTCGACCGGATCTGGCACAATGCCCGTCTCGCCACGATGCGGGCCGACCGGCCCGACCTCGGCGAGATCGAGCATGGCGTGATCGCCGCGCGCGGCGGCCATATCGTCTATGCGGGCGCGGCGGCGGACTTTCCTGTTGATGCCGACGCAATCAAGCGAACGGATTGCGAGGGGCGCTGGATCACGCCGGGCCTGGTCGATTGCCACACCCATCTCGTCTATGGCGGCAACCGCGCGCACGAATTCGAGCTACGCCTGAAGGGCGCGAGCTACGAGGAGATCGCACGCGCCGGCGGCGGCATCGTCTCCACGGTGGCCGCGACGCGCAAGGCGAGCGAGGCCGAACTCGTCGCGAGCGCTCTGCCCCGGCTGGATGCATTGATCGGCGAGGGCGCAACCACGGTCGAGATCAAATCCGGCTACGGCCTCGACACCGAGACGGAGATGCGGCAGCTCGCGGCCGCGCGCAGTATCAGTCGTCAGCGGCCGGTCGCGATCCGCACCTCCTTCCTCGGCGCGCATGCGTTGCCGGTGGAAGCCGATGGCGACAAGGATCGCTACATAGATTTCGTCTGCAGGGAGATGCTGCCGACCATCGCAAAGGCCGGACTCGCCGATGCCGTCGATGCTTTCATGGAAGGCATCGCGTTCTCGGCCGAGCAGACGGCGCGCGTGTTCGAGACGGCGCGGTGGCTCGGGCTGCCGGTCAAGCTGCATGCCGATCAGCTCTCGAACCTCGGCGGTGCTGCGCTCGCCGCAAAATTCTCGGCGCTGTCGGCCGATCATCTCGAGCATACCGACGAAGCCGGAGCCGCTGCGATGGCAAAGGCCGGCACGGTCGCCGTGCTGTTGCCCGGCGCCTTCTACTTCATCCGCGAGACGCAGAAGCCGCCGGTCGATGCGTTCCGCATGCACGGTGTTCCCATGGCGCTTGCAACCGACTGCAATCCCGGCAGCTCGCCGCTGACGTCGCTGCTGCTCGCAATGAACATGGGCGCGACGCTGTTCCGGATGAATGTCGCAGAATGCCTCGCCGGCATCACCCGTGAAGGCGCGCGAGCGCTCGGCGTGCTCGGTGAGACCGGCACCCTGGAAGCCGGGAAGTGGTGCGACCTCGCGATCTGGGACATCGAGCGTCCTGCAGAGCTGGTCTATCGCATCGGCTTCAATCCGCTGCATCGCCGGGTGTGGAGGGGACAGTGACCAGCCAAGGCGCAGCGATCGTCGTCACGCCGGGAACGGTCGGCCTCGACGATCTCGCGCGCGTGCTTGAAGGCGCGCCCGTCGTCCTCGATCCAACATATTGGCCGCGGGTCGAGGCTGCCGCGGCGATCGTTGCGACAGCCGCGCGCGAGGACGCACCCGCCTACGGCATCAACACCGGTTTCGGAAAGCTGGCCTCGAAACGAATTCCGCCCGACCAGACCGCGCTGCTCCAGCGCAATCTGATCGTGTCGCATTGCTGCGGCATCGGCCCGGCGACACCGCAGCCGATCGTTCGGCTGATGATGGCGCTGAAGATCGTCTCGCTTGGGCGCGGCGCCTCGGGCGTACGTCGCGAGGTGATCGAGCAGCTGCAGGACATGTTGATGCGAGGTGTCTATCCGCTGGTGCCGCAACAGGGCTCGGTCGGCGCCTCCGGTGATCTTGCACCGCTCGCGCACATGACCGCCGTGATGATCGGCGAGGGACAGGCGCTCGTTGATGGGAAAATTGTATCCGGCAGCGAGGCGCTCGCCGCCGCCGGTCTCGCGCCGTTGACGCTCGGCCCCAAAGAGGGACTCGCGCTGATCAACGGCACGCAGTTCTCGACCGCCTATGCGGTATCGGGTGTACTCCGAGCCTTCGGCCTGGCGCGTGCCGCGCTCGTGACCGGCGCCTTGTCGGTCGACGCGGCGATGGCGTCGACCGCTCCATTCCGCCCCGAAATCCAGGCCTTGCGCGGTCATCCCGGACAGATCGCCGCGGCCGCAACGCTGATGGCGCTGCTCGATGGCAGCGACATCCGCCTGTCGCATCTCGAAGGCGACGAGCGCGTGCAGGATCCCTATTGCCTGCGCTGCCAGCCGCAGGTCGCAGGCGCCGCGCTCGACCTGATCACGCAGGCCGCGCGCACGCTGACCGTCGAGGCTAACGCGGTCACCGACAATCCGCTGGTGCTGGTCGAGACCGGCGAGATCGTCTCCGGCGGCAATTTCCACGCCGAGCCGGTGGCCTTTGCCGCCGATGCCATCGCGCTGGCGCTGTCGGAGATCGGAGCGATCAGCGAGCGGCGCATTGCCACCCTGGTCGATCCCGCGCTGAACTTCGGCCTGCCGCCGTTCCTGACGCCGGATCCCGGCATCAACTCCGGCTTCATGATCGCAGAGGTGACGGCCGCCGCGCTGTATGCCGAGAACAAGCAGCGCGCTTCCGCCTGTTCGATCGATTCGACCCCGACCAGCGCCAACCAGGAAGACCACGTCTCGATGGCGGCCCATGCTGCGCGGCGCCTCTCCGACATGGCCGACAATCTCGCCGCCATCTTGGGCATCGAGCTTCTGGTCGCCGCCCAAGGCATCACGTTGCGCGCGCCGCATGCGACCAGCGCGCCGCTCGTCGCCGTCATCGCGAAGCTTCGCGAACAGGTGCCAGCGCTCGGGGCCGACCGCTACATGGCCGGCGATCTCGCCAAAGCCACCGCGTTGATCGAGGCCGACGCGCTGCCGGCCGCAACGCTTGCCAAGCTTTCAACCGATCCGTTTCCGAGACTGAGCTGAAGAGGTGCCCGCATGAATCGCCGACTGGACAATGACCGCACCATCCGCTCGCCCCGTGGCAGCGAGATCAGCGCCAAGAGCTGGCTGACAGAAGCGCCGCTGCGCATGCTGATGAACAATCTCGACCCTGATGTTGCGGAGCGCCCGAGCGAGCTCGTCGTCTATGGCGGCATCGGCCGCGCCGCGCGCGACTGGGAGAGCTTCGACCGGATCGTTGCGGCCTTGCGCGAGCTCGAATCCGACGAGACGCTGCTGGTACAGTCCGGTAAGCCGGTCGGCGTGTTCCGCACTCATGCCGACGCGCCGCGCGTGCTGATCGCGAACTCCAACATCGTGCCGCATTGGGCGACGCTCGACCATTTCAACGAGCTCGATCGCAAGGGCCTGATGATGTACGGGCAGATGACGGCGGGCTCGTGGATCTATATCGGCAGCCAGGGCATCGTGCAGGGCACCTACGAGACGTTCGTCGAAGTCGGCCGTCGCCATTATGGCGGCAGCCTTGCCGGCAAGTGGATTCTCACCGCCGGCCTCGGTGGCATGGGCGGCGCGCAGCCGCTGGCCGCGACCATGGCCGGCGCCTCGATGCTCGCGGTCGAGTGCCAGCCGAGCCGCATCGAGATGCGCCTGCGCACCGGCTATCTCGATCGACAGGCCGCGACGCTCGACGAAGCGCTGGCGATCATGGCGGACGCCGCGACGACGAAAAAGGCCGTCTCGGTCGGCCTGCTCGGCAATGCCGCGGAAATCTTCCCGGAGCTGGTGCGCCGCGGCGTCAAGCCCGACATCGTCACCGACCAGACCAGCGCGCATGATCCGATCAACGGCTACTTGCCGAAAGGCTGGACGCTCGCCGAGTGGGAGGCCAGGCGTAGCTCCGATCCGAAGGCGGTCGAGCGCGCTTCAAAAACCTCGATGGTCGAACACGTCCAGGCCATGCTGGATTTCCATGCGCAAGAAATCCCCACGCTGGACTACGGCAACAACATCCGCCAGATGGCGCAGGACATGGGCCTGAAGAACGCCTTCGATTTCCCCGGCTTCGTGCCCGCCTATATTCGCCCCCTGTTCTGCCGCGGCGTGGGGCCTTTCCGCTGGGCCGCGCTGTCGGGCGATGCCGAGGACATCTACAAGACCGACGCCAAGGTCAAGGAGCTGATGCCCGACGACAAGCATCTGCACAATTGGCTCGACATGGCAAAGGCGCGCATCAAGTTTCAGGGCCTGCCGGCGCGGATCTGCTGGGTCGGGCTCGGCGATCGCCATCGCCTCGGCCTCGCCTTCAACGAGATGGTGGCGCGCGGTGAATTGAAAGCGCCGATCGTGATCGGCCGCGATCATCTCGACAGCGGCTCGGTCGCGAGCCCCAATCGCGAGACCGAGGCGATGAAGGACGGCTCGGACGCGGTGTCCGACTGGCCCTTGCTCAATGCGCTGCTCAATTGCGCCAGCGGCGCAACTTGGGTCTCGCTGCACCATGGCGGCGGCGTCGGCATCGGCTATTCCCAGCATGCCGGTATGGTGATCGTTGCCGACGGCACGCCGGAAGCCGCCAAGCGGATCGAGCGTGTGCTGTGGAACGATCCCGCCAGCGGCGTGATGCGCCATGCCGATGCCGGCTACGAGACCGCGATCGACTGCGCCCGCGACAAGGGGCTCGATCTGCCGAGCCTGGCGAAGTAGCTAGCTGCTCGCCAGCAGCTTCGGCATCGTCGTCTTCGCGCCGTCCATGAAGGTCTGGACGGCGTCGCGGACGATGGCGTCGAGATCGGGCGGGATCGGCGTCTCGTAGATGAACTTGCGGATGGCAAGATAGAAGATACGGCCGTGCAAACCCCAGAACAGCTCGGTCTCGCGCTCGCTCAATGAATGCGCCTTGGCGTCGGGCAGCCTGAGCTCGTGGCGCAACTCGGCCGCCGCCGGCTCGATGATCTCGCGGCGGACGATGTCGAGATAGCGGCCGGTGATGCCGAACGACTTCATGCCGGAGAAGACGAAGATCCGCACCCAATTGTACTCGAACACGCGCTCGACATAGTCGAGATAGAAGCGCGTCAGCCTTGCTTCGAGCGACAGGGAACGATCGCGGATCATCGGACCCCAATCGGGCGACCAGCGGCTGAGATAGACCTCCTGGTAGACACGCTCGATCAACGCTTCCTTGCTGGGGAAGTGGCGATAGATCGCCGAATGCGTGATGCCCATGCGCTTGGCAAGCTCGCGGGTCTGCCCCTCGAAGCCGCGCTCTGCGAAGAAGCGGACCGCCTCGTCCACGATCGCGCGCTCGCGGTCGGCCGCGCGCATGTTGCGTCGCTTTGGCGCGGACTTGCTGCCTGTCGCGGTCCGCTTGCGGGCCGGTTGCTTCGCCGTTTTCTGCGCTTTTCGGGCCATCTCGTCGCTGAATCAACCTGCCGCTGTCTTCATAACCCAAGGTGCTTTTGTGACCAAATGGTCATTTCCTGTTGACCGGCCCCGAGAGGCATGTCAGGATTTTGAGACCAGATGGTTACAAATCTGGCATCCCGGCTGATGAGCCGATGGATCTCGAGGAAACGGCAGTGAAGGCGAGGGCTTTCAGCTATTTTCGTGCTGCGACGCTCGACCAGGCGCTGGATGCTCACGCTCGCGCCGGGGACGATGCGCGTTTCATCGCCGGCGGCCAGAGCCTGGTGCCGGCGTTGTCGCTGCGGTTGCAGGCGCCGCGGCTGCTGATCGACATCACCCATATCGACGAGCTGCGCGGGGTCAGGCGCGAAGGCGGGCATTTGCGCATCGGTGCGCTGACGCGCCATTGCGAGATGCTGAGCGAGCCTTTGATCGCCGAGTTCGCGCCGCTGCTGCATGCGGCGGCGCCGTTCGTGGCCCATCCCGCGATCCGCAACCGCGGCACCTTCGGCGGCAGCGTCGCACTGGCCGATCCTGCTTCCGAATTTCCTGCGATGACCTTGGCGCTGGATGCCGAGATCGAGATCGCCGGGCCCTCAGGCCGCCGCCGCGTCAAGGCCGACAACTTCTTCATCGACCTGTTCGAGACGGCGCTACAGCCCGGTGAGCTGATCACCGCAATCTACGTTCCGCTGTTCAGGGCGGATCAACGCTTTGCGTTCGACGAGTTGGCGCGGCGTCGTGGGGATTACGCCCTGGTCGGTTGCGGTATGCTCGCGACCTTCGCCGGCGAGCGCATCCACGACATCCGCATTTCGTACTTGTCAGTCGGCAATACGCCGACACGGGTGAGGGGGGCCGAGGCGACCTTGATCGGCCAGCGCCTGGATGCGGAGCGGATTGCCGCCGCGCAAGGCGCGCTCGAAGGCGATCTCGCGCCGCCCGAGAGCGACGAGGTGCCGCCCGCGATGCGGCTGCATCTCGCCCGCGTATTGCTTGGCCGCCTGCTCGGACGTCTCGGTGAGGCAGCATGAGCGGCTTCGACGATAGCGTGCTGAACGAGGCGGACGAGACGGTGCGCATTCGCTTGGTCGTCAACGGCCGCAAGGTCGTCTGCGAAGTCACGCCACGGGAGACGCTGGTCGATTGCCTGCGCGACAGGCTCGAGCTGACCGGTACGCATGCCGGCTGCGAGATGGGCGCCTGCGGTGCCTGCCTGGTGCAGCTCGACGGCCGCGCCGTGCATTCCTGCCTGATCTTTGCCGTGCAGGCCGACGGCGCCACCATCGACACCATCGAAGGACTGTCGGAGCGCGGCGCGATTGCGGACCTCCAGGCTGAATTCCACCGCCGCAATGCGCTGCAATGCGGCTTTTGCACGCCGGGTATGCTGGTCAACGCCCACGAGCTACTCTCGCAGGTAGCGCAGCCGAGTCGCGAGGAGATTCGCGACGCGCTGTCGGGCAATTATTGCCGCTGCACCGGCTATGAGGCGATCGTCGACGCCATCGACGCGGTGGCCAAGTCGCGCGGCACGCGCGGAGGCGCAACATGACCGCGCCGCTGACCTCGCTCGATCGCCCGAATTCCTACATCGGACGCTCCGTGCCGCGGCCGAATGCCAAGCGGTTGCTGGCCGGGCGGGGTCGCTATGTCAGCGATCTCCGTCTGCCCCGCATGCTCTACGCCGCGTTCCTGCGCAGTCCGCATGCGCACGCGAAGATCGTCGCGATTAAGACCGGCGACGCCTGCGCGCGCGAGGGCGTGCACCTCGTGGCGACGGGAGCAGATCTCGCAAAAATCTGCACGCCGTGGACGGGAACGCTGGATCATTTCAAGGGCATGACCTCCGCGCCGCAATGGCCGTTGCCGGTGGATCGCGTGGTCTGGGCCGGGCAGGCGGTGGTTGCCGTCGTCGCCGAGAGCAGGGCGATCGCCGAAGATGCGCTGGAGCTGATCGAGGTCGATTACGAGGACCTCCCTGTCGTCGTGGATCTCGGCGTCGCGCGCGAGGCCGGCGGCGCACTGGTCAACTCCGGCAGCGTCGACAACACCTGTTTCCGCAGCCAGCTCGACAACGGCACCGTCGACGATGCCTTTGCGCATGCGGCCCATGTGGTGGAGGAGGAGTTCACCTTCGGCCGCCATACCGCAGTGACGCTGGAGCCGCGTGCGATCGTCGCCGACTACGATCCGTCCGCAGGTACGCTCACCGTGCATCACGGCACCCAGACGCCGTATCAGTTTCAGGACCTCTACTCACGCCACTACAACATCCCGGAAGCCCGCGTCCGCGTGATCGCGACCGATATCGGCGGCTCGTTCGGGATGAAGCTGCATGTCTATCACGAGGACATGGCGGTGGTCGGCCTCTCGATCCTGCTCGGCCGGCCGGTGAAATACGTTGCCGATCGCATGGAGTCCTTCGTCTCCGACATTCACGCCCGCGACCATCGCGTCCGCGCCCGCATGGCACTCGACGGCAAGGGCGAGATCCTGGCGATGGACGTTGAGGACCTGACCGCGATCGGCGCCTTCTCGACCTATCCGCGCACCAGCGTGGTCGAGGGCAACCAGGTGATCCGCCTGATGGGCGCGCCCTATCGCTTCAAGAACTACCGCGCCACGCTGGAGGTGATCTTCCAGAACAAGGTGCAGACCAGCCAGTATCGCGCCGTCGGCCACCCCATCGCCTGCGCGGTGACCGAGCGTCTCGTTGACATGGCGGCCGCCAAGCTCGGCCTCGATCCCTTCGCCATCCGTGCGCAGAACGTCATCCCCGATGACGCCTATCCGCAGACGTCACCCACCGGCTATCGCTTCGAGGCGTTGTCGCATCAGGCTTGCTTGAAGCGCCTGCACGAGATCATGGACTATGACGGCTTGCGCGCGGAGCAGGCGGGCCTGCGCAAGCGTGGCATCCATCGCGGCATCGGCATTGCAACCTTCGTCGAGATCACCAATCCGAGCCCGGCGTTCTACGGGGTCGGCGGCGCCCGCATCTCCTCGCAGGACGGCGCGATCCTCAGCCTGACGCCGTCAGGCGAGGTGCGTTGCCTGATCTCGGTCACCGAGCAGGGGCAGGGTACCGAGGCGATCATCAGCCAGATCGTGGCCGACCAGCTCGGCCTTGCGCAGGAGCACGTCAAGGTCATCACCGGCGATACCGAGGTGACGCCGCACGGCGGCGCGACCTGGGCCTGCCGCGGGGCCGGCATCGGCGGCGAGACCGCGCTGCAGGCGACGCGCGCGCTCAAGCGCAACATCCTGGAGATCGCGGCACTGATCCTCCAGGAACGGCCGTCGGCGCTCGATATCGTCGATGGCCAGGTGGTGGACGCGGCGACGCAGAACGAGCGGATGCCGATCTCGGAAATCGCACGCATCGCCTATTTCCGTTCCGATACGCTCCCGCCGGGGACGCAGGCCCAGCTGACCGTCAGCCATCATTTCGCGCCGCAAGGCTATCCGTTCGCTTTCACCAACGGCATCCAAGGCTGCTCGCTGGAGGTCGATGTCGAGACGGGGCTCATCAAGCTCCTGAAGCACTTCATTGTCGAGGATTGTGGCCGCGTCATCAATCCGATGCTGGTCGACGAGCAGCTGCGCGGCGGTATCGTGCAGGGGCTGGGCGCTGCGCTGTTCGAGGAATGTCGCTACAGCGACACCGGCCAACTCGTGAACGGCTCGCTCGCCGACTATCTCGTGCCGATGCCGATGGAGATGCCCGACATCGTCATTGCCCATGTCGAGACGCCGACCGCCGACACCGAGCTCGGCGCCAAGGGGGTCGGCGAGGCCGGTACGGCGGCGGCGTCCGCCTGCGTGCTCAACGCCGTCAACGACGCGCTCGCGCCGCTCGGCGCCACGATCAATTCGATTCCGATCACGCCGATGAAAGTCCTGACAGCCCTGAAGCGCTTCTAGAAAAAAGACACTCGAAAAAGACCTTGGAGGAAATCATGCCTAAGTCCGGTTCGACCCCGAAAATAACCCGCCGCACTGTGCTCGCCGGCCTCTCGGCAGGCGCTGCCCTGCTCGCCATGCCGCGTATTGTCCGCGCCGCCGACGAGACGATCCGCATAGGGTTTCCGACGCCGCTGACCGGCCCGTTCGCGGCGGAAGCGCGCGACCAGGTCAAATGCGCCGAGCTCGCAGTCAAGCTCGTCAACGACAAGGGCGGCATCGGCGGCCGCAAGGTCGAGCTGCTGGTGCGGGACGACAAGCTCAACGCCGGCGAGGCCGCGACGCGGACGCTCGAATTGATCGAGAAGGACAAGGTTCACGCCGTGGTCGGCGCGCTCTCCAGCGCCGTGCAACTCGCGGTCAACGAGGTCACCCGCGCCCGCGGCGTGATCTACGTGTCGATCAGCCAGTCCGACACCATCAACGAGGCCAAGGACTTCAGCAAGTACACCTTCCACGAGGCTCTGAACCCGCACATGACGACGGCTGCGGTGGCGCGGCAGACCCTGAAGAAGGGCATGAAGGTCGCCCATCTCGTCGCCGACTATGCCTATGGCCATGAGATGCTGCGTGGCTTCAAGCGCGCGCAGGCCGCGATCGGCGCGGACAATGTCGGCGAGATCCTGCACCCGTTCGGTGCGGCCGATTATTCCACCTTCATGCCGCGCCTGATGTCGATGCGGCCGGACGTGCTGTGCATTTCCAATTTCGGCCGCGACCAGGCCAATGCGATCAAGCAGGCGGTCGATTTTGGCGTCAAGCAGCAGATGAAGATCGTCGTGCCGGTGATCCTGCACAACCAGCGCCTCGCGGTTGGCCCCGACGTGTTCGAGGGCGTGGTCGGCGGTGCCAATTATTATTGGGGCCTGGAGGCGCAGAGCAAGTCGGCGGCTGCGTTCAACACGGCGTTCAAGGCCGCCAATGGCGGCGCGATCCCGACCGATTACGGCGCCTACGGCTATTCCGGCGTCGGATCGTTGCTGGCCGCGATGCAGACCGCCGGCGGCACCGACACCGACAAGGTGATCGATGCGCTGGAGAAACTGCAATATGATCTGACCAAGGGGCCGCAGCATTATCGCAAATGCGATCATCAATCGGTGCAGTCGGTGCTGGTGCTGGAGTCCAAGAAGAAGTCCGCCATGGCGGGCGACAACGACCTGTTCGCCATTCTCGCCAACGACACCGCCTCGGACGACATGCTGCGCAGCTGCAGCGAGCTCGGCCATGCGACCTAAGACTTGAGCCGATGGACCTGTCGCTGATCATCATGCAGCTCCTCTCCGGGATCGCGCTTGGCGCGGTCCTGGTGATCACTGCGCTCGGACTGACGATCGTGTTCGGCATGCTTGGGGTGGTCAATTTCGCCCATGGCGCGCTGTTCATGATCGGGGCCTATGCGGGGCTGTATCTGGCCTCGCTGACGGGAAGCTTCTGGTGGGGGCTGCTGCTTGCGCCCATCCTGATCGGCGCCTTCGGCATGCTGATCGAGCTCGTGCTGATCCGCAGGCTCTACGGACGCTCGATCGACGATCCCCTGCTGCTCACCTTCGGCCTCAGCTACATCCTGGTCGAGGGCGTTCGCATCGTGTTCGGCAGCGACGGCATTCCCTTTCCGACCCCGCCGCAGCTGATCGGCGTGCTCGATCTCGGTATCGGCTTCTTCCCGCGCTATCGCCTCTTCGTCATCGCGCTGGTGGCGGTGGTGCTGCTGGCGCTCTGGCTGACGCTGGAGAAGACCCGTGTCGGCCTGATCGTGCGTGCGGGTGCGCGCGATCCCACCATCATGCAGGTGCTCGGCGTCGACATCGGCCGGGTGTGGCTCGCCATTTTCGGGCTCGGCGTCGGGCTTGCCGCGCTCGGCGGCGTACTCGCGGGGCCGATGCGCAGCGTCAATCCGGAGATGGGCTCGCTGGTTCTGGCAGAGGCCTTTGTCGTGACCGTGATCGGCGGCCTCGGCTCGATCGTCGGCGCGGTCTTGGCCGGCCTCATGGTCGGCATTTCCATCAGCCTGGTGGCGCTGTTCGCCCCTGAAATGGCGACCATCGTGATGTTCGCGCTGATGGCGGTGGTGCTGCTGATCCGCCCGCAAGGCCTGTTCGGCGTGAGAGGGAGGACGGCGTGACGCACCCTTCGAGCGGCGAGGCTCTCGCCAAGCCTGCGCCGGGCGGGCTCGGCCGGGTTCTCGACCACCGCGTGCTGCTCTCCATCGCCGTGCTGGCGCTATTGCCATGGCTGCTGCCGTCCAAGGCGCTGGCCGTCAACGTCCTGATCTACGGCGTCGTGGTGATTGGCTACAATCTGCTGTTCGGCTACACCGGGCTGCTGTCGTTCGGTCAGGCCGCGTTCTTCGGTGCGGGCGCCTACTTCACCGGCATTGCGATCGGCCGCTACGGCGTGCCGTGGTTCGCCGCGGTCGCGATCGCCGTGTTGCTCAGCACCTGCCTGGCAGCCGTGATCGGCATTATCTCGACGCGCACTCGCGGGATCTATTTCTCCATGGTGACGCTCGCTCTGGCGCAACTGGTCTACTACGTCGCGCTGCAGGCCTCCTCCTTCACCGGTGGCGAGAACGGCCTGCGCGGCTTCACCGTCGATCGCATCAGCCTCTTCGGCCTCCAGGTCAACTTCCTCGATCCCGTCAACAAATATTACGTGCTGATGGCGCTTGCGGCGCTGGCGATGTGGTTCCAGTCGCGCATCCTGAATTCGCCGTTCGGGGCCGTCATCGAGGCGATCCGCGAGAACGAGCAACGCGCGCGGGCCTGCGGCTACGACGTCGAGCGCAGCAAGCTGGTCGTGTTCATGCTGTCCGGCGCGATCTCTTCGCTCGGCGGCTGCATGCTGGCGCTGCACCTGTCGATCGTGCCGCTCGACCTCCTGCACTACCAGACTTCGGGCATGATCGTGATGATGGTGCTGCTCGGTGGCGCTCGCAGCTTCTTCGGCCCCTTCGTCGGCGCGGCGAGCTTCCTGATCCTGGAGGACGTCATCTCGCTGTGGACGCCGCATTGGCAGATCTTCGTCGGCGCGATCTTCGTGCTGTTCGTGCTGTTCCTGCCCAAGGGCATCTGGGGCACGCTGCTCGATACCCTTGGCATCGGAAAGGCGCGGCGATGAGCGGCGAACTGCTCCGCGCCGAAGGCATCGGCAAGCGCTTCGGGGGCTTCGTGGCGCTCGAGGATATTACCCTGTCCTTTGCGGCGGGGCAGCTCACCTCGATCATCGGGCCGAACGGCGCGGGCAAGAGCACGTTCTTCAACATCCTCTCCGGTGTGTTGACGCCGACGTCGGGCAAATTGCACTTCCGCGGGCGCGAACTGAACGGCCTGCCGCAGCACCGTTTCGTGCATCAGGGCATTTCGCGCTCCTATCAGATCACGAACATCTTCCCCGACCTGTCCGTGCACGAGAACGTGCGCGTCGCAGCCCAGGCGCTGACCGTGAGCTTCGACATCTGGCGCGACCGTGCCCGGCTGACCGAATTGCATGGGCGTGCCGATGCGGCGCTGGACGCGGTCGGCCTGCTCGGCAAGCGCGGCGATCTGGCGAAATTCCTCTCGCATGGCCAGCAGCGCGCGCTGGAGATCGCGATCGCGCTGGTCTCCGAGCCGGAGTTGCTCCTGCTCGACGAGCCGACCGCTGGCATGGGTCCGGAGGAGACCAAGGACATGGTCGCGCTGCTCGAGCGGCTCGCCGACAAGCGCACCGTGCTTCTGGTGGAACACAAGATGAAGATGGTGCTGGGCTTGTCCAAGCGGGTCGTGGTGCTGCACCATGGCCGTCTGCTCGCGGACGGCGCGCCCGACGACATCAGGAGCAATCCGGACGTGCGCCGGGTCTATCTCGGACAGAGTGAGGGTTATGGCTGAGACCGCGCTGCTCGAAATCGAAGACCTCCACGCCTGGTATGGCGCGAGCCACATCCTCCACGGCATCTCGCTGCACGTGAAGGAAGGCGAGGTGGTTGCCCTCGTCGGTCGCAACGGCGCCGGCAAGACCACGACCTTGCGAGCCATGATGGGCCTGATGCCGAAGGCGACCGGCCGCGTGCGCTTTGCGGGCAGGGAGCTCCTGCCGCTGCGTGCCCATCAGCGCTTCCACCTTGGCTTAGCTTACGTACCCGAGGAGCGGCGTATCGTTCCCGGGCTGTCGGTGCGCGAGAACCTGCGCCTCGGTCTGGTCGCGGCCGGCAGCGAGATCGACGAGCGCGCGGCCATCGACGAGATCGCCGAGACCTTCCCGCGCTTGAAGCAGCGGCTGGACCAGGAAGGCGTGACGCTCTCCGGCGGCGAGCAGCAGATGCTGGCGATCGCACGCGCACTGATCGGCAAGCCCAGGATGATCCTGCTGGACGAACCCTCGGAGGGCATCATGCCTGTGCTGGTCGAGGAGATGGGCATGCTGTTCCGCCGCCTGCGCGACGAGGGCAAGACGCTGCTGCTGGTCGAGCAGAACGTCGAATGGGCGCTGCGGCTGGCCGATCGGGCCGTGATCATCGACCAGGGCGAGGTCGTGCATCAAAGCAGCGCTGCAGCGCTGCTCGCGGACAAGGATATCCAGGAGCGCTACTGCGCGGTCTGACGTCTGGTTCAGCTAGGCCACGACCTTGGCAGCGTCGAGGCGCTGGCGTTCGTTCGCGAGATAGTCGCCGATCGCATCGGCCGACATGGGCTTGGCGAAATAGTAACCCTGGATGAAGTCGCAGCCGAGCCGGCGCAGGGTGTCGAGCTGGGCGCGGGTCTCCACGCCTTCGACGACGCAGGCGATCTCCATGTCGTCGCAGAGGCCCGTCAGCGACTTGATGATCTTGTGACTGACCGGATTTTCATTGACGTCGGCGACGAAGCTGCGGTCGACCTTGATCTTGTCGAGCGGCAACCGGTGCACGTGGCTCAGCGAGGAATAGCCGGTGCCGAAATCGTCCAGCGAGATGCCGCAGCCCATGGCTTTCAGCGTCGCGATCGACTGCTGCGCGCGCACGAAATCGAAGGTGACGGCAGTCTCGGTGATCTCGAAATCGATCCGTCGCGGCGACAGCCCGCTCTTCTCGATGATGGAGATCAGCGGCAGGATGCCTTCGGCGGCACAGACGTCGTGAGCGGACAGGTTGAACGACAGGCGGATGTCGTCGGGCCAGGTCTTGGCCGTCGCCAGCGCCCGCGTCAGCAGGGCCTGCGTCAACGGACGGATCAGGCCGATGCGCTCGGCGGCGGGAATGAAGTCGGCGGGGGAGACCCAGCCGAGGCGGGGGCTGTGCCAGCGCGCCAGCGTCTCGAAACCTGCGGTGTGCTCGCTCATGGCATCGACGATCGGCTGGAACACCAGCTCCATCTCGGCGCCGAAATCGGAGGTGCGCAGCAGGTTTTCGATGACGCCGCGGCTGCGGATCTCGGCTTCGAGCTCGCCCGAGAAGATCACGGTGCGTCCGCGTTGATGGCGCTTGGCGTGATAGAGCGAATAGTCGGCACATTCATAGAGAGCTTCCGACGTCGTCGCGGAGTCCGGATACGACGCAAAGCCGATCGAGCAGGACAGGCCGGTGTGGGCGGTGTCGAGCTGGTAGGGCAGCTTCACCTGCGCACCGATGCGCTCGCCGAGCCGCGCCAAGTCGGCGTCTTCGGGATCGCCGCACACGACGAGGCCGAATTCGTCGCCGCCGAGCCGGGCGAACTCCACGCGCTGCGGGCCGAAGCCCTCGCAGACCTCGCGGATGCGGCGGCCCGCCTCGATCAGGACGCGGTCGCCGACGCTGTGGCCGTAATTGTCGTTGATCGGCTTGAAGCCGTCGAGGTCGATGATACCGACCGCGACGCGAACCTTTCTGCGCTCGGCGTCGGCAAAGGCGTTCGACAGCTCGGCGAAGAATCGGCGGCGGTTCGGCAGCTCGGTGAGGGAATCGAGATTGGCGAGGCGGAAGTTCTCGTCCGAGAGCGCCTGGGTCGCCGTTTGCTGTGCCAGCAGCGACTTGCGGCTCGCGACGAGATCGGCGAAGTCCCGGTAGTAGATGGTCAGCACCGTCACCATCGCGCCGGTGACCAGCAGATTGTTGATCGCCATCGCTTCCAGCGTCGGCTCGCCCGTGGCGAAATAGAACACCACATAGGGTACGTCGACGACCAGGGTCACGATCAGCGCGGACGAACGCAGATGCATCAGCGAGAAGATGCAGCCGATCACGGTCACCGCCATGTAGAAGGCAACCTGGCTCTTGGCAAATGGATCTCCGTAGGGATAGAGCGCGAACGACCAGGCGGTGAAGCCCGCTGCGATCGGCGCCGCGATCCAGTTGGTGAGACGCAAACTGCGCAGGATGTCGGCATCGCTGCGTACGACGTGGCGCTGCCGCAGCCACCAGAAGGTCCGATAGCCGGCCACCGCGATCAATATGCCGGGCACGATCATGCTGAGCGATGCAGGCGCCAGCGGCACGTAGGTATAGGCGACCGCGATCGTGTTCGTGATCAGGATGAAATAGAGCAGCGGCATCTGCTTGGAGAAGGCTTCGAACTGCGCGCGCGTCAGCTCGGGATTGTCGGCCGGGACCCGGAACCAATCCGCGACGGTGGAGAAGTGAGCCTTAAATCTGGCGACAGGCATTGCAATACGAGCCCTGGATACTTTCAAAACGCGGGCGATCTTGCACGGCTCAGGTAAAGGGGGCGTTAGATCGATCACCTCGTCGCAGGTTGCGCGTGCCGCAGATGCTCGGGGCCAGTGACTGGTGAGGCCACGTTAAGCATAAGAGGTGGCAGAACTCCGCCGATCGGTTGCAAACGCCTGCAATAGGCGACGCTACATTCCGCTAACCATATGCGTCGGCGCAACCTATTGCCGCACCGCGGATGTGCGAGCCGCTCGTCGAGATCCCCCGATAGACCGTCGCGTAGGGCGCAAGCTCACTCGGTTTGGCGAAAGGATCCGGTGCGTGGTTTGGGAATGCGGATCGCCTAGCGTCCGATCGTGACGCCGGCGGTCGAGCGCATGGCATCGCGGAGGCCCCTCGCGTTCATGTCGTCGAGGATTTCTCGCGTCAGCACGGTGGTCCGGCCGGGCGTGTCGAGGATCGTCTCGCCGCGCGAGGAAGAGAGCCGGTCCGCCTTATAGGGTGCGGCTCGATCGGTCGCGGGAGCGGCCGCGACTGCCTGACCTGGCCGCTTGCCCGCAGCAAAAGCCGGCTGGCAGAAGCAGAGGGCGGCGATCACGATCAGTCGGGATAGCTTTGCAGGCATGCGATCTCCCACGTTCGGGAAACCTCAGCCTAGCACGGTGCGATGGCGCTTGCAGCGGAAAGGATCAGGCGAGAGCGGCCCGGCGTTCCCGCACCGGCTCGCGAACCCGGTCGAGCTTCTCTTGCTCGGCGAGCCGGGTGAAGTTGCGATGGCTCGTCTGCGCGGGGGCCTCGACGATGACGCCCTCGCAGACGATCTGTCCGCCGAGCATCTTGAACTCGAGCTTGTCGTAGCGCGGCATCGTCTCGCCCACTGCCGGCGGCAGCAGGCCGACGCTGCCCTGGATGTTCAGCGTGGCGTCACCGGTGCCGTGAAGGCGGGGATTCCACATCCTGATTCCGCTTTCCGCCCAGCGCTGCCGGATCAGCGCGGTGCGATCGGCAGGTTCCGCGGCTTTCGCGCGAAGTTTGGGCGCAGTGCGAATCTTTTCGACTGGAGCCGCGAGAGCCGGATCCGGCTCATCAGGAATAACCACGACTGCGTCAGCCGAAAAATTCTCCGCAGCGACGTGGGTGGGACCGGCTGCCGTGGCTGGCTCGATGGCCATCGCAGCGCCGGAGGTGGCGTCGCTGTCGAGACTGTCTTCAGCGACGGGCTTGGCCGAAAAAGCGCGATCGGCAGGCGGGACCTGGGAGCCGTCTAGAACGGGCTCGACATCCACGGCCGCATCAGTGGTGAGGTCATCGGCAACGACGAGGGCGGGAGCATCAACCGGAGCGACCTCAACGGAAGCGATCGCGACATTGGACGAGGTCTCCTCCGCCACAGCAGGCTCAACGTCAGCCGCGAGTTCGGGAGATGGATCGCTGCTGATGACGGGCTCGGCCGCTTTGGCGGGCTCGTCGGCGACGTCGATGGTCGCGACCGCTTCGGCGGCGACGAGCTCGAGTGTCGTCGAAAGCTCCGCAGGCGCATCATCGCCTTCGACGGGTTCTGGACCACCGACTGGTTTGTGACCATCGACTGTCTCGCCAGCCACTTCGTCCGAAGCCAAAACCTCAGCCACAAAGACCGGCTGGAATTCAGCCGGCACCTTCTGCAAGGAATCGTCGCCGCCTCCGACATCAGCTGGTGTTTCCGCGATGACAGGATGGGCAGTGTCGTTCTGGGCGACCGCGGCATCACTGCGCAGCAGTTCAGAGCTGATGCCGGTATTGAGCGTCGGAAGAGCTTCGGCGCTGTCGGCGACAATGACAAGTTGTTCCGCGACGACCGTCGCACCGTCGATGCTGCCGCCATGCGGCAACGGCCGAAGCCGGGTGAACGCCCATTTCACCGCGGGGATGCGGCGCAGCAACGATATCAGTCTCGACAGCACTGGGAGTTGTCCAAGAGGTACTCGGCGTGAGGCAATCGCTGATTCGCCAGCAATGTGAAAAACTGCCCCGGCCGTCACGCCCCTGTCAATGCACGGGAGATCAATTGCAGAACATCTGCAGCGTGGCGGTGAGGGATGATACATCAGCCATGACGGCGAGCCCGAAAAATCTTGTAGTGCCTTGACTTGGCCGGCCGATGTGACGGCGACCACAGTCCAACCGGGCCGAAATGCTGACGCTCTGCTTCGAAAGCGAAGGAGAGGAAACGTGATCCACAAGATCTGTCTGGCTGCGATCATCGCAGCGCTCGTCGGTGCCACCGCGCTTGCGGACGATCTCACTCCGAAAATCGCGGCTCACCTCATTCCGTCCAATGCTGAGATTCACATCTCCTGGACCAGCCCCGCGTCCGATCCGGACGGTCGCGCGATCGAGGTAGCCTGCGGCGAGATCACGGTTCGCAACGACAAGGGCTTTTCGACAACGTCCTTTGCGTATGTCATCGACGACGACAAGCTTTGGCAGGCCTGGAAGATCGAATGGATGAAGGAGCCGGAGCCGCAGGGCGTCCGCCGTGTGATGCGGTATTGTCCAGGTCGTTGACGAACGATGCATATCTGCACCGAATGCAGGTTCCCCGTGTCGTTCTCTCGGGCTAGGCTGGAGCACTCGCATCTGCTGCAGGGACGAGACATGAAAAGAATAGCCGCGGTCGGAGCGGTTCTGCTCTGGTCCACCATCGCGCTCGCGCAGGACCGCACCATCACGGTCGCCTCGACCACCTCGACGGAACAATCGGGCCTGTTCGACCATCTGCTGCCGTTGTTCTCGAAAGACGAGGGCATCAGCGTGAAGGTCGTTGCCGTGGGTACCGGCCAGGCGCTCGATATCGGGCGGCGTGGTGATGCCGACGTGGTGTTCGTCCATGACCGGGTTGCCGAGGACAAGTTCATGTCCGAAGGGCAGGGCGTGAGGCGCTTCGACGTCATGTACAACGACTTCGTCATCGTCGGTCCCAAGAGCGATCCGGCGAAAATCGCGGGCGGCAAGGACGTCGCCGATGCGCTGCGCAAGATCGCGGCCGCCAAGGCGCCATTCATCTCGCGCGGCGACAAGTCCGGTACGCATGCAGCCGAGCTCCGGCTGTGGAAGGAGGCGGGCGTCGATCTCGGCGCCGGCAAGGACAGCTGGTATCGCGAGATCGGCCAGGGCATGGGCCCCGCGCTGAACATGGCGTCGTCATCGAACGCTTATGTTCTGTCGGACCGCGGCACCTGGCTGTCCTTCAAGAATCGGGGCGAGCTTGCGGTCCTGACCGAGGGTGACAAGCGGCTGTTCAACCAATACGGCGTTATGCTGGTCGACCCGGCCAAGCATGCGAACGTGGAGGCGAAGGACGGGCAGGCCTTCATCGACTGGTTGGTCTCGCCGAAGGGGCAACAGGCGATCGCCGGCTATAAGGTCGGCGGCGAGCAGCTATTTTTCCCCAACGCGTCCCACTAGCACGAAGGCAACGGTCGACACCGCCACGCTGAGCGCAAGCAGGATCAGCCCCAATCCGAGCGCCAGCGGCAGATCGCCCTTGCTGGTCTCCAGCGCGATCGCGGTCGTCATCGTCCGCGTGAAGCCGCGGATGTTGCCGCCGACGATGATGATGGCGCCGACCTCGGCGATGGCGCGTCCGAACGCCGCGAGAAAGGCCGTCAGCAGCGAGGTGCGTCCGAGCGCGAACAGCAGCGCCATGCTGCGGAAGGCCGACAGCCCGTCGATCCGTGCGAGGTCGCCATATTCCGCCCACAGCAGGCTCGCGGGCCGGTGCACCAGCGCCACCACGATCGGGGTGGCGAGCAGCGTCTGCGCGATCACCATGGCGGCCGGCGTGAACAGCAGTCCGGCCGCCCCGAGCGGGCCGGACCGCGATAGCAGAAGATAGAGAGCGAGCCCGACCACGACCGGCGGAAGGCCGAGCAGCGCATTGGTCAGCACGATGATGACCTGACGCCCGCGGAAACGCGTGATCGCAAGCAAGGCACCGATCGGTGCACCGATCAGGAGCGCCATGACGCTCGCGGTCAGGCTGACGCGCACCGACAATGCGACGATGCCGAGCAGCTCGGCGTCGGCTTCGCCGATCAGCGAGAACGCTGCGCCAATGGATCGTGCGAAGTCGTTCATGCGGCCTGACGCGCTGGCGCCGGGCGGAATGCCTCCTGATGGTCGATATCGGGTTTTCGAAGTCTCTTCACGGACCGGTTCCTGTGAGTCTTGCTGACCGGCACAGAATACCCGGGAGGGACGGTTTGCAAACGCGATTCATTCGGAAAGTGACCGTCGGGGCGAAGATCAGGATCAGCACCACGAGGATTGCGCCGGTGGCGATCGTATTGGACAGCATCGTCAGCGCGACGTTTCCGTCAGGAGCTTCGCCGTGACCCCGGAGCCGACCACCGCAGCAAAGCGGGAACGCCGTTCCGAGTTACTCGGCGAAGCCGCGCTGCGCACCGGCATCAGGTGTCGCGGTCCAGCCTGACGCTCTCGCCGTCTTCCTTGACGAATTCGCCCCGCTGCGGCGGCAGCAGATCCAGAATTAGCTCGGAGGGGCGGCAGAGCCTGACGCCTTTCGGGGTCACCACGATCGGCCTGTTGATCAGGATTGGATGCGCCATCATCGCATCGAGCAGTTGATCGTCGGTCAATGCCGGGTTGGCGAGCCCGAGTTCGGTGTAGGGGGCAGCCTTCTCGCGGATCGCCTCGCGCACCGAAATCCCCATGCGCGCGATGAGTTGCTGCAGCAGGGCGCGCGACGGTGGCGTCTTCAAATATTCGATCACGTGCGGCTCGATGCCGGCATGCCGGATCATGGCGAGCGTGTTGCGCGACGTGCCGCAGTCGGGGTTGTGGTAGATGATCACGTCCATGGCAGATGCCCTCGTGGTCAGCAGCAGGCCCGCGAGGTCGCCGGCGCCACCTGCGGCGCGCAGCAGGCCGACGGCGTTCTTGCGAGAGAGGCGGAGCAGAATCCGATGGAATGGGAGAGGTCCCCAACGGACACGTGAACATGCAGGCGCTTCATGGTCTGTCCTCTCAGGCTAACATTTTGCTGCGCGTCCCCGCCGGTTTCGCGGGCTTTGCCGGAGCGCATGATGCTCCGCCGCAGCAGTTTTCGGTCAGGAAACCGACGAGCGCGTTCATGGTCTCGAACCGCGCCGCGTAGATCATCGAACGGCCCTCGCGCCGGACGGTCGCGAGCCCGGCCATCCGCAGGCGGTCGAAATGAAAGGTCAGCGTGTTGGGGGCGAGACCGAGCGCTTCGGCCACCGCGCCGGCAGTCAGGCCTTCGACGCCGGCCTGCACCAGCAGGCGGAAGACATCGAGACGATTGTCCTGAGCGAGCGCGGCGAGCGCTGCAACAGCGTCCGTCTTTTCCATATTTCAACGATTATTGAAATGATTGGCGGCTGTCAATCGGGGTTGGCGTGTGGAGCGCCTGTCTCGACGTTCAGCGTTTGACGGTCGCCGATGCCGAAACTCTGGGGGAGGCTTCTATGCTTTGCTGCCAATAGCGTTCGATCCGGTCGATCAAGGCGGGCGGGAGCGGGACGTAGTTGAGTGTCTGGGCCTGGGACCTGCCGTTCTCGAGCAACCAGCGCATGAAGTCGATGGCGGCTGCCGATCGTTCCGGTGATTTCGGAGTCTTCGGCATCAGCACGAACGTGGTCGCCGTGATCGGGTAGGCGTCTTCGCCGGGCGCGTCGGTAAGCAGGAGATGGAAATCCTTCTCCGCCTTCCAGTCCGCATGCGCTGCCGCCGCCTGAAATGATGCCGCGTCGGGCACGACATAATTGCCGGCGCTGTTCTGCACGGTCGCGAAGGAAATCCGGTCGAGCCGTTGCAGCGCATAAGTGTATTCGAGATAACCGATCGCGCCGGGAACGAGGCTGACGAGCGAAGCGACGCCGTCATTGCCTCGGCCGCCGAGGCCGAGTGGCCACTCGATGGAGGTGCCTTCGCCCACGCCGGCTTTCCATTGCGGGCTGACCTTCGAGAGGTAGTTCGACCAATTGAACGTCGTGCCGGAGCCATCGGTGCGATGAACGACCGTGATCGCAGCGTTCGGCAATCTTACGTCGGGGTTGATTGCGCCTCTCGCGGGATCGTTCCAGAATTTGAGCTTGCCGAGGTAGATGTCGGCGAGCACCTGCCCGGTGAAACGGATCTGGCCGGGCTTGATGCCCTCGATATTGACCACCGGCACGACGCCTCCGATCACGATCGGGAATTGCATCAGGCCGAGCCTGTCCAGCTCCTTCGGGTCGAGCGGCATGTCGCTGGCGCCGAAATCGACCGCTTCCTTCTTGATCAGGCCGAGGCCGATGCTGGAGCCGACGGCTTGATAGCCGACAACGTTGCCGGTCGTGGCCTTGTACGCATCGGCCCATTTCGCCATCACGGGCGAAACGAAGGTTGAGCCGGCGCCTCTGGTTTCGGCAGCCACGCCTTGTGTGGCAACAAGCAGGGCGGCGAGGATGATCGATAGCTTGATGTGGTTTGTCATGTGCGCGACGCCAACAGGTGAGGCACGAAGCCGATGTGGTCGATGTCACAAGGGCGTCGCGACGCATTCGCTGGCCATTGCGCATCGACTACACCACACGCTTTGCGGTCGCCGCGTCGTCCGATTGGTGGAGATCGAGGTCCGAATCGGGCTGGCTTGTGCTGTCACCCCGCTGCGCGGCGCCGGGCCAGGCGCGGGCGCAAATTCCGGGCAAACCGCCTGCCAAGGTGGCCAAATCGTACCCTTGCGCGGCCGACGGCGGCTTTATTCCCGCCATGGATGCTTTAAAGGAAGAGGCAGGATCAGGTCGCAGCCGCCCGCCGGCGGTGCCGGAGCCTGATGCAGGAACAATGGGCCGGGCCGGGACGGCTCGCCCGCAAGGATGAAGGATATGAGGCAATGATCCAGACCGTCGGCATCATCGGAGCAGGGACCATGGGGAATGGCATCGCGCAAATCTGCGCGGCGGCCGGGCTCTCGGTCGTGATGGTCGATATTTCCGATGCGGCGGTGAACCGCGGGCTGTCGACCGTCGGCGGCAGCCTCGACCGCCTCGTCAAGAAGGAGAAGATGTCGGCGGCCGATCGCGAGGCGGTGCTCAAGCGCATTACCGGCACGACGGACCGCGCCAGGCTGACCGATTGCGATCTCGTCATCGAGGCCGCGACCGAGAACGAGGAGCTCAAGGTCAAGATCCTGAAGGATCTCTGCGCGACGTTGTCGCCGCGCACGCTGCTCGCGACCAACACCTCGTCGATCTCGATCACGAAGCTCGCCGCGGCGACCGATCGTCCCGACCGCTTCATCGGCATGCACTTCTTCAACCCGGTGCCGGTGATGGCGCTGCTGGAACTGATCCGCGGCCTGCAGACGTCTGACGACACCCACGCCAAGGCGCTCGATTTCGCCAAGCGCGTCGGCAAGGTGGCGATCACCGCCAAGAACAGCCCGGGCTTCGCCGTCAACCGCATCCTGTGCCCGATGATCAACGAGGCGATCTTCGCGCTCCAGGAAGGGATCGCGACCGCGGAAGAGATCGACGCCGGCATGAAGCTCGGTTGCAATCACCCGATCGGGCCGCTGGCTCTGGCCGATCTCGTCGGGCTCGACACCATGCTTTCGGTGATGGAGGTCTTCTACCAGGGCTTCAACGACCCTAAATACCGGCCAGCACCGCTGCTCAAGGAGATGGTCGATGCAGGCCATCTCGGCCGCAAGACCGGGCAGGGGTTCTACAGCTACGGTACTTGATCGTCTGCGATTTGCGCCAGGACAAAGACGGTCTTAGCACTTCGGCCCACTATCGGAAGGCGCCTTTCCTTCGCCCCTTGTGGGAGAAGGTGGCGCGAAGCGCCGGATGAGGGGTTGTTTCCACGGGTTCCAATACGTGAGGCCAAGTGGAGAGACACCGCTCACCCGCCTCGCCGTTGCGCGGTGAGCAACCCTCTCCCACACGGGGGAGGGAAAGACCAAACGGACGAAGAAAAATATGTCGGATCGATTGAAGGCCGAGCGCGAAGCGGCGGCCGCGCGGCGGAGCCTGTTGACCCAGGATGCGATCGAGCGCACCGGGATTACCGAAGAGATGATCTCCGAACTGGTCACCCGCTTCTACGGGCGTGTGCGCGAAGATGCACTGCTGGGGCCGATCTTCGCCGTCGTGCAGAATTGGGACGAGCATCTCGCCAGGCTCAGGAATTTCTGGTCCTCGGTCGTGCTGATGAGCGGCCGCTATCACGGCTCGCCGATGCGGGCGCATTTGCCGCTCGGCCTGGTGGCTGATCATTTCGACCGCTGGCTCGATCTGTTCGAGCAGACCGCGCGCGAAGTCTGTCCGCCGCCGGCAGCTAGCCTGTTCATCGACAAGGCGCGGCGCATCGCCGACAGTTTCGAGATGGCATCGGCCACCCTCGCGGGTTCGATCGCCGCGCCGCGCCACGTGCTCAGATCCTGACGACAAACGGCTGCCTGCAAATCATGCAGGAGACGTCGTGCTGCGTTTGCGCAGCGCGAAGAATAGCGCGCTGCACCAATTCCTACATCATCGGTCTGATCTGCAAAATCATCATGCCGCTCGCGCGGCGCGACGTTGATGTTGTGAAAATGCGCTGGAATGCGTTCATCGTCATTCAATCAACGCGAGCAAAGCCATATTGATGCACTGCGGCGCCAACTCTTCGCCTTGTTTTCGGCAGAGTTCCGGCGCCTGCTTGTGAACATGTCCCGCGCATCATTCACCCCGAATTCCCCATCGTACGAAAGCCCTGAGGAGTCCGAAGCCGACACGGGCGTCCAGCAAACGCGGCGAACGGTCCTGCTCGGCGCACTTGCCACCACCGCCTGTCTCGGTTGTTCCGCGCACGCGCGCGCGGGCGAGGACCCGCCCGGCTCCGACGAACGGCCGCAGAAGGGCGATGTGCTCGTCTTCTCCGAAGGCGACAAGGAGGGAAAGCCGATCACCGCGGCCGACCTGCCGGCCGGCGGTCCGCCTGTGCATGCCTGGCCGAAGGATCCCAAGACATCGGTGGTGCGCAGCGCCTCCCGGCTCAACGAGATCCTGATCATCCGGCTCGATCCGGCCGAGCTCGACGACAAGACGCGCGAGCGCGCCGTCGACGGCATCATCGCCTATTCGGCGATCTGCTCGCATGCCGGCTGTCCAGTCACCGCCTGGGTCAAGAGCGATGTCGGCGACAAGGAGGTGTTCAAGTGCATGTGCCACAACTCCGAATACGATCCCCGCGCAGGTGCGCAGGTCGTGTTCGGGCCGGCGCCGCGGCGGCTCGCGACGCTGCCGATTGCGCTTGCTGACGGCGCGGTCAGCGTGGCCGGCAATTTCATCGGAAAGGTGGGAGGCGTGCAGCCAGGATGATGGACGGTGCGGGACATGCCCGCGTTACGAGAGGCCGCATCCGCCGAGGGGCGGACGACGGACGAGCAAGAATTCAAAACAACAATTCAAAATAAGAATTCAGACGGATGAAAAGGGGAACGTCCATGAAAACGTCCAAGACAGCGTCGGCAATCAGGAAACAATGGCTGCTATCCGGCTTTGTTGCCTTTACGTGTTTGGCCTCGACCGCCGCGAGCGCAGGCCCGATCGAGAATTATTCTCCGGTCACCCAGCAGCGCCTCGAGAATCCGGAGCCCAGCAACTGGATGCTCTATCGGCGCACCTATGACGGACAGGGCTATAGCCCGCTCGACCAGATCAACACGTCGAACGTGAAGAATCTCACGCCGGTCTGGACGTTTGCCACCGGTGTGGTCGAGGGTCACGAGGCGCCGCCGATCGTCAACAACGGCGTGATGTTCGTGACGACCCCGATGGGACAGGTGATCGCGATCGACGCCAGGACCGGCGATGAATACTGGCGCTACAAGCGCCAACTCCCCGATGACCTGTTCCAGCTGCATCCGACCAACCGCGGTGTCGGCCTGTGGGAGGACAAGCTCTATCTCGCTACCACCGACGACCATGTCGTCGCGCTCGACGCCAAAACCGGCAAGGTGGTGTGGGACACCAAGGTGCAGGACTACAGGAAGGGCCAGTATATGACCCTTATGCCGCTGATTGTCGAAGGCAAGGTCATTGTCGGCGGCTCGGGCGGCGAGCTCGGCGTGCGCGGCTACGTCGCCGCCTTCGATGCCAAGGACGGCAAGGAGCTGTGGCGGACCTATACCATTCCGGGCGAGGGCGAGCCCGGCCACGATACCTGGCAGGGCGACGACTGGAAGACCGGCGGTGGTTCGGCCTGGATGACCGGCAATTACGACAAGGACACCAAGACGATCTACTGGGGCACCGGCAATGCCGCCCCCTGGCCTGGTGAGACGCATCCCGGTGACAATCTCTACACCTCGTCGGTGCTTGCGCTCGATCCCGGCACCGGCAAGATCAAGACCTATCACCAGTATCACCAGAACGATTCCTGGGATTGGGACGAGGTCGACGCGCCCATGCTGATCGACCTGCAACGCGATGGCCGCACCATCAAGAGCTTGGTGCATCCCGGCCGCGACGCGATCTTCTGGGTGCTCGAGCGCACCCCGACCAAGATCAATTACGTCGCCGGCTGGCCGTTCGTCGCAACCGACGTCTGGAAGGGGATCGATGCCGAAACAGGCAAGCCGATCGTCGATCCCGCGCACAAGCCGGTGATCGGCAAGCGCGTTGAGTTCTGTCCGTCATTGTGGGGCGGCAAGGATTGGCCGTCGGCAGCCTACAGCCAGAAGACCGGGCTCGTGTATGTGCCGGCCAACGAAAATTTCTGCGGCGGCTTCACCGGCGAGAAGGTTCCGCTCAAGGCGGGTGAGCTCTGGCTCGGCACCAAGCCTGAGGACATCGGCCTGAAGACAAAGCCGGGCGCCGATCATTTCGGCGAGCTCCAGGCCTGGGATCCTGCCACCGGCAAGAAAGTGTGGCAGCACAACTTCCCGAAGTCGCAGTTGTTCGGTTCGGTGACGGCGACCGCAGGCGATCTCGTCTTCGTCGGCGGCACAAACGACCGCAACT
Source organism: Bradyrhizobium sp. SZCCT0148 (assembly GCF_018129985.1). GTDB lineage: Bacteria > Pseudomonadota > Alphaproteobacteria > Rhizobiales > Xanthobacteraceae > Bradyrhizobium > Bradyrhizobium japonicum_H. Next base: position 48,832 of record NZ_JAFCKT010000017.1, on the reverse strand, counting down.
TCCGCGCCTTCAACGCCAAGACCGGCGAATTGCTGTGGGAGCAGAAGACCAACTCCGGCATCATGGGCATGCCGGTGTCCTACGAAATCGACGGCACCCAGTACATCGCGATCCAGTCGGGATGGGGTGTCGACGCGCAACGCATCCAGGATGCGCTGGTGACCAACAACATCGGCATAGAAGCCAATGTGCCACAAGGCGGCGTCGTCTGGGTGTTCGCGCTGAAGAAGTAGCTCCGCGGGCGGATCGAAAGTAGCGGAGCAGCAGGGGGGCAAATGCGGCGGACGGTAACGTCCGCCGCATTCTTGTGTGTTCCTACTTCCCCGTCCGCTCGACCTTGTCCTTTTCCTTCTGGTTCATTTCCTGAACCTTGGGATCCGGAGTGTGCTGTCCGGTGGTCTGTGTGGTCGAGGCGGGCGGAGCGTTGGCGTTGGGCAGCGAGTTCTGGTCCGGCGCGGAGGGGCGCGTCGCGGTGGCTGGTGGCGTAGTGGTGCCTTGGGCGAATGCGCCGGAGGCCGTCAAAAGAAAAGCGCTCGACAGCAATGAGACTGCGAGCGCCTTTGGGATGTTGGTCATCGATCTGCTCCTGTCAGATCGATGGAAACGGCGCGAGACGGCTTGTGTTCCGTCTCGCGCTGCTGTTTAGGCTCACGCCTCCAATTGCTTGCCGAGCGGCAGGCTGCGGATGCGTTTTCCCGTCGCGGCAAAGATCGCGTTCATCAGTGCCGGCGCAAACGGCGGGACGCCGGGCTCGCCGACGCCGCTTGGCGGCGTATCCGGTCCGGGCGGCACGATGTAGACATTGGTCACCGCAGGCGACTCGTCGATCCTGACGACCTGGAAGTCGTCAAAATTCTTCTGCTGCACCTTGCCGTCCTTGAAGGAGATCTCGCCATATTTGGCGATGCTCAGCCCCATGATCGCCGCGCCCTCGATCTGGGAGGCAATGCGTTCGGGATTGACATAGGTGCCGCAGTCGATGGCGGTGTCGACCCGCGGCACCGTCAGTTTGCCCTTGTCGTCGACCGCGACCTCGACGATCGTTGCGATGTAACTGACGAAGCTGCGGTGCACGGCGATGCCCAGACCGTGGCCCTTCGGGACCTGACGGCCCCATTCGCCCTTCTCGGCCACCAGCTCGACCACCTTGCGCAGGCGCGCGGTGTCGATCGGGTAACTGTCCTGGGGCTCGCCGTAGTTCCACATGTCCTTCACCGCGGGCTTGACGATCCGCGGGCTGCCGATCAGCGCGAGCAGCGTTTCCTTCTGGTCGCGCCCGGTTGCAGCTGCGATCTCGCCTACCATCGATTGCACTGCAAACGCACGCGGAATGTTCGAAACCGAGCGGAACCAGCCGATGCGGGTGAATGCCGCGGCCTCCGGGTTCTCGCAGGAGATGTTGGCGATTTCGAACGGCATGTCGACGAGGCCCATGCCGAGCTCGAAGGGTGCCGCATGCTTGGCGCCGGCCGCGAAGGTCGAGGCGATGGTCGGCGCGACGCTGCGATGGCGCCACGCGATCACCTTGCCGCTCTTGTCCAGGCCCGCCTCGATTCGCTCCACCGAGACGGTGTGCAGGAAGTCGTGGTGCACGTCGTCCTCGCGCGTCCACTGCACCTTCACGGGCGCCCCGAGCTCCTTCGACAGCAGCGCGGCCTCGAGCGCGAAGTCGCATTTCGACTTGCGGCCGAAACCGCCGCCGAGCAGCGTCACGTTGACGGTGACATTCCCCTCGGGGATACCGAGCGTCTTGGCGACGTCCTCGCGGGTGCCGCCGGGGCTCTGCACCGGCGCCCAGATCTCCGCCTTGTCGCCCTTGACGTCGGCAACCGCGACCGGCGGCTCCATGCTGACATGGGCGAGGTGGGGCAGGTAATATTCGCCGACGACGACCTTGTCGGCGGTCTTGAGCGCGGCGTCGGCATCACCTTCGGCGCGCACGACGAGACCGGGCTTGCGCGCGGCTTCCTCGAGGTCCTTGCGATAGGCGACCGAGTCGTATTTGCCGTTGGCGCCATCGTCCCATGTCAGCTTCAGGGCGTCGCGGCCCTTGATCGCAGCGCCGGTGTTGCGGGCGATCACCGCGACTCCGCCGAGCGGCTGGAACTTCGACGGCCAGGGCCAGCCCTGAACCTTCATCACCTTCTCAACGCCGGGAATCTTCAGCGCCGCATCGGGATCGAAGGAAACCAGCGTGCCCCCTGTGACCGGCGGACGCGCGATCACGGCATATTTCATGCCGGGCAACCGCACATCGGCGCCGTAAAGCGCCTTGCCGGTGGTGATGTCGTGGAGATCGACGATGCCGACCTGGCCCTTGCCGAGATAGCGGAAATCCTTGGGATTCTTCAGCTTGAGGCCTTCGATGCTGGGCATCGACTCCTTGGCGGCATCGGCGGCGAGTTCGCCGAAACCGAGCTTGCGCCCGCTGGCGCTGTGGACGACCTCGTGATTGACGGCCTTCACTTCGGTCGCCGGAACGCCCCAGCGCTTCGCCGCGGCCTGCTCCAGCATGGTGCGGGCGGCGGCGCCGATCTGGCGCATCGGAATCAGATAATGCCGCGTGCTGCGCGAGCCGTCGGTGTCCTGATTGCCGAACTTGACCTCGTCGCCATGGGCCTGCTTCACCTTGACCCTTGACCAATCGGCTTCCATCTCCTCGGCCACGATCAGGGGCAGGCTGGTGCGGACGCCTGTGCCCATCTCGGAACGGTGGGCGAGGATGGTGACGATGCCGTCGGGCCCGACCGCGACGAACACGCGCGGGTCGACCACGACGCCATGCGGCATCTTGCCCGCGCCGGTCTCATAGGCAAACGCCTGGCGCGACATCACAGGTGCCGCCAGCACGAAGCCGCCGGTGATCCCGAGGCCCTTCAGGATGCTGCGGCGCGAGACCTTCTCGATCTTGATGTTCTTTTCGAAGGCATTTTTTTCGAAGACATGGAGCTTGCCGGGATTGTCGATGAAATTCATGTCAAACCCCCGTCGATGCGAGATGGACCGCGTTCTCGATGCGCTGGTAGCAGCCGCAGCGGCAGATGTTGCCGGACATCGCTTCGCGGATCTGGTCATGCGAAGGCTTCGGATTGTCCATCAGAAGCGCGGCGGCCTGCATGATTTGGCCGGCCTGGCAGAAGCCGCATTGCGGCACGTTGACCTGGCGCCAAGCCTTCTGCACCGGATGATCGCCATTCGGATGCAGCCCCTCGATCGTGGTGACCTCGCGTCCGGCGACGTCGTTGATCGACGTAATGCAGGACCGCACAGCTTCCTTGTCGACGATGACGGTGCAACTGCCACACAGCGCCTGGCCGCAGCCGTACTTGGTGCCGGTGAGCCCGGCTTCGTCACGCAGGAACCAGAGTAGCGGAAGATCCGGGTCGCCGTCCCAGCTCTGTTCCTGGCCGTTGATCTTCACCTTGATCATGATCGTCCCTCGCTCTTCATAAGCATGCCAAATTCAAAATTCGCCGCTGGTCAGCGACGGTTGATGCCTCGTCTCGCCAGATCCGGCCGTCGTCCCGCACGGGCAAATCCCGGAGGGAGACAGCAATGCCGATGGCGATGTCTGGATGTGCTCGATACCTCCCGTTTTTGTTCTTGATTGTCGAACGTCGTGCGGCATCGTGACGGCGCGACCATAGCAGAGATCACGCAGACCCGGCGTTCACAGCCGGGTGTTCTCACCGGGAAAAGATTGCATCGAGGATTTGTCAAAAGCAGGGCGCGTCATCGCGCCGCGTAGAACGCGCGTTCGCAAACAGGGGTTGCGGTGAAAAAAGCTTCGTCCGCCAGAAAGACTGTGCGGACGAAGCAAGGTGCCTCAGTCGAGGGAGGGAGAAACGCAGGGACCGGGAACTTCAAGACGGAAGTTGAGGTGCTGCGCAGTCATTCAGAGACCAGGACTGAGGGAGCCGATCGCCCTCGCATACGCGTAACTTGCAGCGGCGGCGGCCTCGCCGCGATCGTTTTGGGGCAAGGCCCGTCCGGCTCGCTGGGCCTGATCGAGGCCAGCGAGCCGCTGGGTATGGAGAATAGCGACGCCTTGCGCAGGCGGGGATTTACTCAGGCGGCTTTGGCTTTGGCGACGTGAGTCGCGATCGCGTCCATCAGCGCCGGTGACAGGCAATCATACGGCTCGAGCCCGATCTCCTTCAGCCGCGAACGGATGCCGGCCATCTGCTCCGGCTTCACGCCCGCTTCAATCACCGAGGAGACGAACGCGGCGAATTGCGGCGCCTGCGAACCCTGCTCCTGGAACAGCTCGGGATGGATGAAGTCGAGGCCGTAGAACGGATGGTTCTTGTTCTCGATGCGACCGTACATGTGGGTGCCGCAAGCCTTGCAGGCGTGGCGCTGGATCACCGCGGAGGGATCGACGATCTGGAGCTTGTCGCCGTTCTCGAGCACGGTGACGTTCTGACGCGGCACGACGGCGACGACAGAGAACGTCGCGCCTTGCGGCTTCCAGCACTTGGTGCAGCCGCAGGCGTGATTGTGAGCAACGTCGCCCTTGACGGCGACCTTGACCTGGTGGTCCTTGCATTTGCAGACCAGCGTGCCGCCGGCGAAGCTGCCGCTGCCTTGTTTGAGGCCGTTGTCGATCGAGGGATGGAGAGCAACAGTCATGGGTCGATCCTCCTTGGGGTGACGCTTTCGAGTTAGTACACGACGACTGAACGGATGGATTTTCCCTCGTGCATGAGGTCAAAACCCTTGTTGATCTCCTCGAGCTTCAGCACATGGGTGATCATCGGATCGATCTGGATCTTTCCGTTCATGTACCAGTCGACGATCTTCGGCACGTCGGTACGACCACGCGCGCCGCCGAAGGCGGTGCCGCGCCAGTTGCGCCCGGTGACGAGCTGGAACGGGCGGGTGGCGATCTCCTTGCCGGATTCGGCCACGCCGATGATGATCGAGGTGCCCCAGCCGCGATGGCAGGCTTCCAGCGCCTGGCGCATCACCGTCGTGTTGCCGGTGCAATCGAAAGTGTAGTCCGCGCCGCCGTCGGTGAGCCCGACGAGATGCTGGACGATGTCGCCGGTGATCTTCTTGGGATTGACGAACTCGGTCATGCCGAACCGGCGGCCCCATTCCTCCTTGGAGTCGTTGATGTCGACACCGATGATCTTGTCGGCGCCGGCCATCTTGGCGCCCTGGATCACGTTGAGGCCGATGCCGCCGAGGCCGAACACGACCACGTTGGAGCCCGGCGTGACTTTCGCGGTGTTGACGACGGCGCCGACGCCGGTGGTGACGCCGCAGCCGATGTAGCAGCTTTTGTCGAAGGGGGCGTCCTCGCGGATCTTGGCGACCGCGATCTCCGGCAGCACGGTGAAGTTCGAGAAGGTCGAGCAGCCCATGTAGTGGTAGACCGGCTTGCCCTTGTAGGAAAAGCGGCTGGTGCCGTCGGGCATCACGCCCTTGCCTTGCGTCGCACGGATCGCGGTGCAGAGGTTGGTCTTCTGGCTGAGACAGCTTTTGCACTGCCGGCATTCCGGCGTGTAGAGCGGGATGACGTGGTCGCCCGGCTTCACCGAGGTCACGCCGGGGCCGATCTCGCGGATGATGCCGGCGCCCTCATGGCCCAGGACCGACGGGAAGATTCCCTCGCTGTCGAAGCCGTCGAGCGTATAGGCGTCGGTATGGCAGATGCCCGTCGCCTTGATCTCGACCAGGACCTCGCCGGCCTTGGGGCCTTCCAGATCGAGTTCGACGATTTCGAGCGGCTTCTTGGCTTCGAAAGCGACGGCGGCACGTGTCTTCATTGGTAGCTCCTCAAATTCTCACAGGATGCCCAGAAGTAGTCTCGGCAATCCTCGTAACGTTCACTTGTGGCCCATGCAGGCGTCTTCCGCCTTGGTGTAGACCTCGTTCTTCTCGTCCTTCTTGGCGGGACGCTGCCGGCCCCACGCTTCGGTGGAGCGGGCGCGCAGATAGACGTAGAGATCGTCCATGTAGCAGGCGACGTTCGGGTTGTCGCCGAAGGCCGGCATGACGTTCTCCTGCGCGGTCGAGACGTTCTTGCGACCGGAGGCGACCACGCCGAGAAAGTCGCCATAGCTCATGGTCTTCACGGAATCCTTAAGCGCCGGCGCGTAGGTGGAGCCCATGCCGTCGGGACCGTGGCAGACGTGGCAGTCGGAGTGATAGCGGCGGTATCCGGAATAGGTGAACCAGTCCACGGTGCCGTCAGCCGAAATCTTGTAGGTCGGAATTCCGTCCTTATCGAGCCACTTTCCGTCGTCTTCCTTCTTCACGGCAGTCGGATCGCCCGGACCTTCCGCGACCGCAAGGCCTCCGGACGCAACCAAGATCGTCGCAGCAATGACAGAGCAGATTTTACGCAAGAGATTCATCCTTGCAGGCATCAGGGGGAGACGAGCCGGCGCGTGGAGTTGATTCCACGCGCCGGAGCGATGCTGATGGGCCTAGTTCGGCAGCGAGAACACGGTCAGGGTACCGCCGAGTGCGGTATAGTTGCTGAGGGCCGCGTAGCCACCGACCGCGCCGAGACCTGCGGTCGGATCGGTCAAGCCTGCCGCCAGACCGATGCCGGCCCAGCCGCCGACGCCGGAGAGCACCGCGACATACTGCTTGCCGCCGTTCTCATAGGTGGTGACGTTGCCGATGATGCCGGACGGAGTCTTGAACTTGTAGAGCTCCTTTCCGGTCTTGGCGTCGACCGCCTTCAGGTAGCCTTCGAGCGTGCCGTAGAACACCACGCCGCCGGCGGTTGCGAGCGCACCCGACCAGACCGAGAACTGCTCCTTGTTCGACCAGACGATCTTGCCGGTCTTGCCGTCCCAGGCGATGAAGTTACCCATGTGGGTTTCGCCCGCCGGCGGATACATCGAGAGGGTCGCGCCCACATAGGGCTGGCCCGCGGTGTAGCTCACCTTGAACGGTTCGTAGTCCATGCAGACGTGGTTGGTCGGAACGTAGAACAGCTGCGTGTCCGGCGAGTAGGCTGCCGGCTGCTCGTCCTTGGTGCCGAGCGCGGCCGGGCAGATGCCCTTCACGTTGACGTCCTCGCCCGCCTTGTCGGTCGAAGCTGCGTCGAGCACCTTCGGACGGCCGTAGGTCGGCGAGTTCTTGTCCATGTCGACGCCGGAGGTCCAGTTCACCTTTGGGTCGTACTTTTCTGCGACCAGCAGTTCGCCGTTGGAGCGGTCCATGGTGTAGGCGAGGCCGTTACGGTCGAAGTGCGTCAGCAGCTTGCGCGGCTGGCCGTTGATCGACTGGTCCGAGAGGATCATCTCGTTGACGCCGTCATAGTCCCACTCGTCGTGGGGCGTCATCTGATAGACCCACTTGGCCATGCCGGTATCCGGGTTACGTGCCCAGATCGTCATCGACCATTTGTTGTCGCCGGGGCGCTGCTTCGGATTCCAGGTCGAGGGATTGCCCGATCCGTAGTAGACGAGGTTCAGTTCGGGATCGTAGGAGATCCAGCCCCAGGTGGCACCGCCACCGATCTTCCACTGATCGCCTTGCCAGGTCTTGAGGCTGGAGTCCTTGCCGATCGGCTTGCCGAGCGCGGTGGTCTTCTCGGCATCGACCAGGAGCTGGTTGTCCGGCCCTTCCGAATAGCCACGCCAAGCCAGCTTGCCGGTCTTGATGTCGTAGGCGCTCATATGCGCCTGAACGCCGAACTCGCCGCCGGAGATACCGATCAGCACCTTGTCCTTGACGACGAGCGGCGCCGAGGTGCCGGTCTCGCCCTTGCCGGGATCGCCATTCTTCGCGGTCCACGCCACCTGGCCGGTCTTGGCATCGAGCGCGACCAGAGTGGTGTCGGCCTGATGCAGGAATATCTTGCCGTCTCCATAGGCGACGCCACGGTTGACCGTGTCGCAGCACATCACCGGAATGACGTTCGGATCCTGTTTGGGTTCGTACTTCCAGACGATCTTGTTCTCGTTCGAAAGGTCAATAGCGTAGACCTTATTCGGGAACGGCGTGTGGACGTACATCATGTTACCGACGATCAGCGGGCCGCCTTCATGGCCGCGCAGCACACCGGTCGAGAAGGTCCAGGCGACCTGGAGCTTGCCGACGTTCTGTGCGTTGATCTGATTCAGCTTGGAATAGCGGGTGTTGGCATAGTCGCCCGCCGGCATCACCCAGTCTTTCGGGTTCTGCGACATCTTGTTCAGCTCGTCATTGGCTGAAGCGCCACCGACGGCGAGAGCCGCCGCGGAGCCAAGAAGGGTCGCCAGTAGCACCTTGCGCATAGTCATTCCTCCGTTGGTATCGTTTATTGTTTCCGAAGCAAAAATGATTCACCGGGCTTCTCGTCCGGCGTCTGCTCGTGCAGGGCGGTCGCGATTGGGACCAGAAACGATGCTGGGGGTGTTTCCTCCTCCTGATGAAAGCTACGGGTCCACGTGCAGGAGCGGCCCGTTCTTATTGTTCCTGCCGCAATCCCTAACGACTTCGCTGTTCGGAAACTTGCCCAAGAGAGAAGCCAGTTTGCTCGACAGCGCACGGAGGAAAAGAAATTGATTTTGCAGTAGCGAATTCAGCGGCTTCCGCAGTGCTTTGCGACACTCTCAACGTTCAGGTTCCCCTTGACGGCGCTGCAACTAAGGCGGAGGATTAAGTTTGAAGGGTGGCAATGGACCGATGGCGCTCGTGCCAAAAGACCGCTCAAATTCGAGGTAAACGTCACGCAATCACGGCTGAGGGCTCCAGCAGCGCTGGTCGCGATTCGCGTCTCTCCGGATCAAACCAGTGGCTGGATTAATGTCCGACACCATTCACACGCTCTCGACGACCGGCATGACGCCGAAGCGCCAGATCCAGAGCTGGGTCGACGGGCTGACCAGCCTGTGCGGGCATTTCGACGTCGATCCGCTGGAGGCGTCCTCGCTCGAGGGCCGCATCGACTACACCAGCGTCTCGCGCCTGAAGCTCTGCCAGATCGAAGTGAGTCAGCATCGCATCGCCCATACGCTGGCGCGCGCCAAGGCGAACGAGCATCCGTACATCAAGATTCACTTCCAGACCTACGGCGTGTCTTATTTCGAACAGGAAGGCCGCCACATCGAAATCAATCCGGGCGACATCATCGCCTATGACGTCTCCTGCCCGCATTCGATCATCAGCCCCGCCTTCACGCGTCACGACGTCGTGATCGTGCCGAAGGCGCTGCTGCGCGATCGTGGATTCCCGTCGCAGCGGATGCCCGCCTGCAAGCTGTCGTCGAAGACGGGAACGGGGCGGATCGCCCACGATTTCGTCCATGCGACCTTCGACGAGGCGGCAAAACTGTCGGCAAACAGCGCGGTCGGCGTCGCCGATTCGCTGATCGACCTGCTGCTGCTGCCGCTGCGCGAAGCCGACACGATGTTCGACCGTGTCGGGCCCGAAGCGATGTATGTGCGCGCGCAATTCTTCATCCGCGAGCATTTGCGCGATCCGGATCTGTGCATCGACCAGATCTCGACCGAGCTGGGCTGCTCCAAGCGCTATCTGCACATGCTGTTCTCGGAGCGCGGCACCACGGTGAGCGATTACATCTGGCAGGCGCGCCTGCAGAACTGCCGGCAGGAGCTCGAGGCCCACGCCGGCAAGACGATCACCGACGTGGCGTTCTCCTGGGGCTTCTCCAGCTCATCGCATTTCAGCCGCGTGTTCCGGAAATATTTCGGCGTGGTGCCATCGTCGATCCACAAGGCCCAGCAGGCCACCGCGAGTTCGGGCGAACACTAGGCTTGCAAGCGCAGGCCGCGATGGCCGGGCCGGTCGCGCGGCGAGATTTCACGCGGACGCGGCAATGTAGGGAATGCCGGCCAGCAGCGCGACGAGCAGGACCGCATTGGCCAGCATGCCGCTCCAATGCAGCCGCCGCAGCCGACGCGGCGCATCGGCATCGCCGGCGTCCCTCGCGCTGAGTTGGTCGTCGACCCTTCGCATGAACCAGCGGCGTCCCCAGATCGCGAGCACTGCGAGCAGGCCAACGCCCAGCGCGGCAAGCAGGCGGCCGTCGATGAGGAGGGCCACGGCTCCGATGAGGGCGGCGACGCGCATCACCAGAAAATGGGCGTTGAACATTCCCCGCAGCAATTGGGCGACGGGCTGAATATCGAGTCTCACCAGCAGGAAGGCCGGCGAGGCCAGCGTGAAATAGCCCATCGGAAAGAGCAGGATGATCATAACGGCGACAGCGACTGCATCCGGTGTCATGCGATCGGCCCCTTCTGGTCGGCAGCGGCACGCAATCATAGCGGGAAAACGCGCGTCCGACACTAGGCTTTGGTCGGACTCCGGGCGGGAAGGGGCACCCAGCGCGCCGACCCCGGCTCGAAGCCTAGGCCGGCTCGAGGCCGAGTGACTTCGCGCTCTCGAGCCAGATCGGCAATTCGCGCTGATACAGGGCGTTGCTCTCCTTGAAGCCGATGGCGGGTTCGAGCACGAAGGTCGCGAGAACCTCCTTCACTTTCGGATCGTTGTTGGCGGCCACGCACAGCTCCGCCAGTCGGTCGACCACCGCCTGCGGCGTCGCCTTCGGCACCGCCCATCCGGAGAAGCCGCTCACGGTGAAGAATTTCGACGTCGCGCCCTGCTCCGGGAGGGTCTTGATGGCGGGGATCGCGTCGACCTTCTTCGAATGCACCGCGAACACGGTGCCGCGGTCGCTTTGCAGGACCGACTGCGCTGCCGTGTAGCTGCCCATTGCGGCATCCAGCGTGCCTTCGAGCATCCCAGTCCACATCGGGGCCTCGCCGCGGTAATGGACCGGCTCGATCGACAGGCCATACTGCTTGTTGAGCTCGTTGACCGTCATGTGCGGGGCCGAACCCGCGCTGTAGGTGCCGAAGTTCACCTTGCCGCTCTTTCGTGCGAAGGCGACGAAATCCTCCAGCGTCTTGACCCCGGTCTTGGGATTGGCGACCAGCAGAAGTCCGGCGCCCGGAATGACGCTGACCAGCGTCAAATCCTTGTCCATGTCGTAGCCGGGATTTTTCATCACCACCCGGTTCATGATGTAGGTGGTCGATATCGAGCACAGCATGGTGTGGCCGTCGGGCTCGGCGCGGGCCACCTCGGCGGTGCCGATGGCGCCGGAGGCGCCGGGCTTGTTCTCGACGACGACGGTCTTGCCGACCTGCTTGGAGATGAATTCCCCGTAGGCGCGCGCGAGCAGGTCGGTTTGGCCGCCGGCCGGATAGCTGCAGATCATGCGAATCTGCCGCGTCGGCCACGTGCCTTGCGCCGATGCGCTGCGCGACACGAAAGGCATCGCAAGTGCGGTACTACCAGCGGCGACGAAGTGGCGGCGATTGACTGTCTTGGACATGATTCTCTCCCGGTTCCCTGCAGGGTACTGCACCGGGCCGGCCCTGCCATCGGCATCAGGCGAGACAGATTGGCGCATTCCGTCTGATCACATGGGGCCATGCTGGGCGAAGGTCGTGCCCCGGACGCGGCGCAGCGCTCCTGGCGGTGCGCTGCAGAGCCCGGGCCCATGCCTCCGCAAGTGCTGGCCCGCCAAGTCCCGGCTCTGCGCAGCAACGCTCGCGCGTTGCAGCGCGTCCGGGACATGAGAACCTCACCGCTGGATGATCTTCATCCAGACATCGCCCAGGATCGCCGGCTCGCGCGGCGGCAGATAGGTGAGCCCGGCCTGCTTGCCGAATTCGGCGATCTTGCCCTCGGCGGCGAGCCCGGTCAGCGCCTTGTTGACGGCGTCGATCAGCGCGCCGTCGCTGGCCAGTCCGACATAGCCGCGATTGGCGCCGATCGGATAGTAATAGCCCGACGCCGTGATCGCCGTGTCCGGGTGCGCGGCGCGATGAGCGTCGAAGCGGGCAAGATCGATCAGCGTCGCGTCATGCTCGCCGCGCTGGAGCGTGCCCAGCAGATCGTCGCGGCCGGGGACGAGATGGGTGATGCTGTCGATCAGCCGCCCCTTGTCGAAGCTCATCAGGATGGCGTCGCCGAGCGAGCCGCTATCGATGACGAGACGAAGCCCAGCGAGATCGCCGATGTCGCCGATCTTGCGGCCGCTTGCCTTTGGTCCGAGCACCACCGTCATCGGCGAATAGACGTAAGGCTGGCTCGGCGCGAGCACGCCGAGTGCAACGCGGCGTCGCCGATCGTCGCGCGTGGCCCCGGCAAAATCAGGCAAGCGCGCCGTCTTCATGCCGGGGACGACGAGCGAATCCTGCGTCAGCGCATAGCCGCCGACGAGCGAGCAGCGGCCATCCGAGAGCAGCGCATTGGCCTCGAGCTGGGGGCTGGAATCCTCGTCCAGCTTGCTCTCGAACCACTGGATCGCCAGCTTCCGTCCGAGCCGCTCCGCGATCGCCTGCGCCAGCAGCACGTCAAAGCCGGCATCCGGCTTGCCGCGCTGGTGCATCGAGAGCGGCGGCCGGTCCTCGTCGAGGCAGATCTTCAGGGGATCGTCGGCGGCAAGCGCGACCGACGCCACCGTCGACAACAAGGCCGCAAGACTCCATGCGGCACGCCGGCTCCTCATGGCTTCCTCCGGCTGGAGATGAAGGCCCAGAGAGAGCCGATCTCCTCGTCGTTGAGGATATCGCCCCAGGGCGGCATCCTGTTGTTCTTGCCGTTCTTCACCGTGGTGATGAAGCGGGTCTTGTCGTCGGGGAAGGCGCGCAGGTCCGGCGTGATGGTGCCGGAGTTCATCAGATTGGGGCCATGGCAGTGCGAGCATTTCGAAGCATAGGTCGACTTGCCGTGGTCGATCTGTGCCTGCATGGGATTGCCGGTTGCGTCGTCCGCGGCTCTGACGGTCGCCGCAAGCGCGACCGTCAGCCCCGCGACGGCGGCGAGGATCGCCGCCGTCTTGTGAGAGAGCCTTCTCAGCATCATGCCGTGGATTACTGCTTGACCGCAAAGACCCACAGCGAGCCGCCGGGCGGCACTTTGGCAAGCCGCTCGTCGCCCGAGAACAGCGAGTAGACGCCGCCATAGCCTGATGTCACCGCGACATATTGCACGCCGTCCTGCTGCCAGGTCACAGGCTGGCCCTCGATGCCGGAGCCGGTCTGGAACTGCCAGAGCTTCTTGCCGGTGTCGGCGTCGAAGGCTTCGAACTCGCCCGTCAGCGCGCCCGAGAACACGACGCCGCCCGCGGTCGACAGCACGCCCGAGAAGCGCGGAATGTCGCTCGGTGCTTCCCATTTCGACTTGCCGGTCATGGGATCGATCGCCTTCAGGTGACCGCGCGGCCCATCCCCGAACTCCCAAGGATCGGTCAGGTCCATGCCAAGATACCATTCACCCTGCTTGAAGGTGACGGGCTCGGCCTTGTACTTGCCGCCGAAGTTGAGCGTGTTGGCATAGGCGAGGCCGGTCTGCGGGTTGAACGACATCGGCTCCCAGTTCTTGCCGCCGAGGATCGACGGATAGACCGTGACCTTCTTGCCCTCGCGCGCATCCTTGGCGACGTCGGTCTCGATCGGCTTGCCGGTCTTCATGTCGACGCCGGTGGCCCAATTGACCTTCACGTAAGGATTGGCCGCGAGCAACTTCCCGTTGGTGCGGTCGAGCACGTAGAAGAAGCCGTTGCGGTTGGCATTCATCAGCGCCTTGGTCGGCTTGCCCTCGACGTTCACATCCGCAAGCACCATCTCGGCGACGGCGTCGTAGTCGAACGGATTGTTCGGCGAGAACTGGTAATGCCACTTGATCTTGCCGGTCTTGGGATCCATCGCCAGCACGGAGCAGGTGTAGAGATTGTCGCCGGGACGCACCGCCGAATTGAACGGGCCGGGATTGCCGATGCCCCAATACACGGTGTTCAGCTCGGGATCGTAGGAGCCCGTGATCCAGGTCGAGCCTCCGCCGAGCTTCCAGGTATCGCCCTTCCAGGTGTCGCCGCCGGGCTCGTCCGGCGAGGGGATCGAATGGGTGCGCCACAGATGCTTGCCCGTCGCCGGATCCCAGCCGTCGATGAAGCCGCGCGTGCCGAATTCGGCGCCGGAGATGCCGGTGATGACGACACCGTCGGCGACCAGCGGGGCCACCGTCATCGAATAGCCTTCCTTGATGTCGGCGGCCTTCTGACGCCACAGCTCCTTGCCGTTCTTGGCGTCAATCGCAATCACGTTGGCATCGAGCGTCGTGCGAAACAATTTGCCTTCGTGGATTGCGACGCCGCGATTGATGATGCCGCAGCAGACGATTCGGGGCGTCTCGGCCGGATATTCGACCTTGCTCTTCCAGATCTGCTTGCCGGTTTTGGCGTCGACCGCCATGGTCGCATTGTGCGAGGTCACATAGATCACGCCCTGATAGACGATGGGCTGGGATTCCTCGCTACGATCGTCGTTGAAGGAGTAGTTCCAGACCGGGACGAGGTTCTTGACGCTGTCCTTGTTGATCTGGTTCAGCGTCGAGAAGCGCTGCAGATTATAGCCCATCCCGTAATTGAGAACGTTCGATGTATCAGTCGCGCCCTTGACCAGTTGCTCGGTGGTCTGTGCGCTTGCACAAGTCGATGCAAGCATGACGAGGCTCGCGGCCATCGCAAAGCGTTTCATCCGTTCCTCCCAATATGCGCGCCTTTTGACGCTGCAGGAGCAACACTCCGTCGGAAAACAAAACGCGTCAATACGAAAGTCGTAAGTGTCGTATCGATATCGTCGAAGGCAGGTGCCGGTCACCTTACGGAAGCCTGACGGCGGCGGCTCTCACTTGCGTGGAGACGCTGCAAAATTCCGCGACGCGAAGCAGCTCCGGTCGGACGGTGGTGCCAGGGTTCCAGGTTGTCGCGCGCGCAAGTTGCAATTCCGGGCTTGAACCGGGGGCCGCTTGCGGATTTATGGTGTGTATCGCGCCCAAACCGGGCTCTTCCTCTGGGAGGTCTTGATGATTTCGTGTCGCTCAGTTGCGCTCGCGCTCACCATTGCAGTGCTGTCCGGTCCGGCATGGTCGGCTTCCGGCAACGCGGTCAAGTTGTTCGACACCGACAATGACGGCACGCTCGATCTTGCCGAGGTGAAGAAGGCGGCCACCGCAACCTTCGCAAAGCTCGATCCCGATCACGACGGCACGCTCGACGCGCGCGAATTGCGCGGGCGGTTGTCGACGAAAGAACTCACTGCGGCCGATCCGGATCGCGACGGGACGCTGACGCTCGACGAATATCTGTCCGTGGTCGAGCAGCGCTTCAACGCAGCCAATCCCGACAAGGACGGAACGTTGGATGCGAAGGAGCTGAACTCGCGCGCCGGCCGGAGCCTGGTGCGATTGTTGCGGTGAGCGGAACAGGCCTGACACGGCGGTGTTGCAAGCATTTCACTTCGACATTCGGAACATCGGGCATCTCGGCCTGTTCTCCTCGCGATGTCGGGCCTGCGTCGGGGCAGCGCGGCAGGACAAGAGGAGATGCAGATGAACACGAAACGTTCCGTTCTCGCCGCCTGTGCGATCCTGACGTTGAGCGCAGGTGTTGCCGTCGCCGGCCCATGCAACACCGGGAGCGTCAGCCCTGACAAGGATGCCGGTTCTGGTCCGGTCACCGTAGGCTCGGCGCAATCGAACGCGTCAAGCTCGGCGAGCGACCCCGGCCAGCATCCGCCGACCAGCACGATGAACCGTGCAAGCGGTGAAACTGCGGCGTCGTCCGAAGACGCACAGCGGCAAATGCAGAGCCAGCCGACGGCGGCTCAGCGGGCCGATGGAGCCAAGCCGAACGCCGCAGCGGCCGACAAAGGTTGCTGACAGCGCGGGTCCCGTTTGGAGTCGATTCGACGGGCGGTGCGTCGCACAAGCAGCATCTCGCAAGGCGTGATTGACCAAGAGAGAACTGGCTTTGTCCGAGAGTGAAGTGCGGCCGCGAAGAATCGACACGGACGCGCGTGGTCGTCGAATCGAGGCTTGAACTGCGACTGACGCAGCCCTAGGTTTTGCGCCGCGCGATGTCGCGCTCAATACCTTGGGGAGACCCCGAATGGCTTGGAAAGCTCCGAAGATCGTGGAAGTGCCGGTCGGCATGGAAATCAACATGTACGCCTGCGCTGCGCGCAAGTAAGACTAACGACCTGCCGCGGCCTCGACGACGAACGCCGTCGAAGCCGTGGCAGTGTCGGATCTCGAGCCTGGCATCGTCATGCCCTGTGCTTTGTCATCGACGCGATGACGCATGTGCGCAGGCTTCAATCATCTCCATCAAAATCTCGACCACGCTCTCGTGGTAGTGTGTTACGCTGATGCCCGGTCAGCGCTGCTGCCGCATCACAGCGGCATGCGCCATCGGGGCAGGGGATGCGCGGCAGGACTCTCAGATGTCTGATGGTGATGGTCTGCGCGGTCGCGCTGTCACCGATGCGTGGGCACGCCGAGGAGGGCTTCGACACCGAGCACATTTTCGGCTTCATGATTGGGAGCGACGTCGGCAATCGCGGCGAGCGCGAGTTCCAGAGCCAGACTACGGGGCGCTTCGGCAAGGGCGGCGGGACCTATCGTGCCCTGGAGAAGGAGGTCGAGATCGAGATCGTGCCGCTGCCGAACTTTCGCATCGAGCTCGGTGCCATCGCCAGCTTGCACGACATCACCGGCGTCCCCGACATCGACGACCGTCGCCAGCTCAACTTTCAGGGCGCCTCGCTCGACCTGCGTTATCGCCTGCTCGACCGAGAGCACGCCCCGTTCGGCCTCACCATCGCCGCCGACCTCCACGGCGGCCGTATCGACGAGACCAGCGGCGCCAAGGGCCGGATGTACGGCACCGATTTCACCCTCGCGATCGACCGCGAGCTCATTCCGAACTTCGCCATCGGCGCGCTCAACCTGATCTATCAGCCGGAATGGGCGCGCTTCGAGGTGGCGGGGCAGTCCGAGAAGAGTTCAACGATCGGTGCGGCCTTTGCCGG
Organism: Bradyrhizobium sp. SZCCT0148; assembly: GCF_018129985.1. Lineage (GTDB taxonomy): Bacteria > Pseudomonadota > Alphaproteobacteria > Rhizobiales > Xanthobacteraceae > Bradyrhizobium > Bradyrhizobium japonicum_H. The sequence continues at coordinate 31,976 of NZ_JAFCKT010000017.1, read as the reverse complement.
CCTGGTGCGGGTGCGGCCGAACGTGCTGCTCGGCGGCGAGCTGCGCTACTTCCGGCAATATGAAGGCGTCGGCCTCGGCGAGTTCTCGGGCCAGGCCCTGTTCGTCGGCCCGACCGCCTATGTCCAGCTCTCCGAGCGCTCGCGGCTGACCTTGAGCTGGAGCATGCAGGCCTGGGGCCGGCCGGCCGGATCGGGCGGCAATCTAGACCTCGTCAATTTCGAGCGTCACCAGGCCCGCATGGTGTTTGGCATTAACTTCTAGAGTTGGCTCTTCCTGACGCCGGATTGAAACTTCCGGCACCTTGCGACGTAGTTCCTTGTGCTAACCTCTGTTGTTCCCGTGAGAGGATCCCGGCATGAACCCGATCGACCTGGTGGTGACCGTGTGTGCGGTGCTTTCGCCCGCGACCTGCGAAGAGCAGCACCTGATCTTCAATTATGCGGGGTCGCCCCGCCAATGCGTAATGGCCGCGCCCCCCTACATCGCGCAATGGGTCGGCGACCATCCGAAGTGGCAGGCGGTGCGGTGGCGCTGCGAGTATCCGCACCCGAACGACAAGGCGTAAGCTGCTCGCCCAACTCCAAGCCCTCGTGGTGAGGAGCGACGAACGCGCGTCTCGAACCATGAAGGCCGGGCTAGCGCCTGTTGCCATCCTTCGAGACGCCCGCTTCGCGGGCTCCTGAGGATGAGGGCAGGGCACTCGAAGCTCTTGCTATTTGCTGCAGTCCTTCAAATCCTTGTCGGCGATCGAGAACACCGCATCCGCCCTGATCTCGATGTCGCGGACGACGCACTGCCGCGCATTGGGATAGCTCACCTTGGCATCGTAGCGGCCTGGCTCGACGCCGGTGATGCGCAGCCGCTCGTCGTGGTCGACCTCCTTGTCCTTGTCGTTCAGGCACTGGTTCGGTCCCCACTCGGTCTTGCCGGCGGGTGAGAGCTGGAAGCCGGAGATCGTTTCGCTCGTCAGGTTCCAGAGCCTTATGCCCTTGCCCTTCGTCTGCGCCGGCGCCGCGCCCGGCGCCGCAACCAACAGGATGCCGATCGCAATCAGCGTACGCCGCATTGGTGAACCTCCCCGACAGTTTGGTCCAGTTGACCACGAGTATTCATTTCGATTCAAGCTGCAAGGCCGCGAGCTCGGCCCTGATCCCACCCAGCGCAGCTTCGCTGCGCAGCGCGCGGGGGATGGCGATCGGCACTTCCTGCACGATATGCGCAGGACGCGGCGACAAAAAGAACAGGCGATCGCCGAGCCGAACCGCGTCATCGAGACTGTGGGTGACGAGCAGCGTCATCACCGGACGGCTCGCCACCAGCGCCGCGATCTCGTCGCGCAAACGGCCGGCGAGCGCGTCGTCGAGCGAGGCGAGGGGCTCGTCGAGCACCAGGAGATCCGGCTCGACTGCGAAAGCGCGGGCGAGCGCGACGCGCCGGGCAAGGCCGAGCGACAACTCGCCGGGAAAGTGGCTCCGATGCGCCTCGAGCTCCAGAATCCTGAACAGCTCGGACAGCTTGGCATCGGTCACGTCGGGCGCAGCCAGCCGCACATTCTGCTCGACCGAGCGCCAAGGCAACAGCCGCGGCTCCTGGAACACCATGCCGATCCGCGCCTGCGGCGGACGCGCGACGTGGCCCCTGAAATCTGCGTCAAGCCCGAGGATGATGCGCAGCATCGTGCTCTTGCCGCAGCCGGACGGACCGATGAGAACGCCGACCTCACCGGGTGAAAGCGCGAATTTGAGCGGGGCGAGCACCTCGTGGGTCCCGCCCGCGGCACTCCTGAACGTCTTGCCTGCGATCTCGACCTCAAGCCGCACGGGGCCGCCACCGTGTTGCGCGGGCTTCGAACGGCTGCACCAGCAAGGTTTCGATGACGAACACGACCGCGGCGAATGTCAGCGAATAGGCCAGCAGCCGCGGCGTATCGAACAGCTGGAAGGCGACGCCGATCTCGAAGCCGACCCCGTTCGGCCGTCCCAGCAGCTCGGCGACCAGGACGATCTTCCACACCAGCGACAGTCCGGAGCGGGCTGAGGCTGCGATATAGGGCGCAAGTTGCGGCAGCACGACATGGCGGAACGCGCGCCAGCGCGGCATCGCGAACACGCTCGCCATCTCGTCCAGCGAGCGGTCGAGCGCGCGGGTACCCTCGCGCAAGGTGACGACCGCGGTCGGGAGCTTGTTGATGGCGATCGCGGCGATCGCGGCCGCCTCGGTGAGACCGGCCCAGATATAGGCCAGCACGATCACGACCAGCGCCGGCAGGTTGAGCAGCAGGATCAGCCAGGGATCGCCGAGCTTGTCCGCGAGTCTGACCCGTCCCATCAGATAGCCGATGGCGCTGCCGAGCGACATCGCCAGCACGAAGGCAAGGGTGACGCGCGCGAGCGTGGCGCCGAGATGCAGGAACAGCGCGCCGGATTTGGCCTCCGCGATCATCACCTCGAGTACGGCCGGCGGGGAGGGCAGCTTTGCGCCGCCGACGAACAGCGCGGCAATCCACCAGATCAGAAGAAGCAGGGCGAACGACAAAAGACGCAGCACCTCAGTCTCCGGGGGCTGCGTGATAGAACGTGCCCGGATCGAGCTCGGCCGCCGGCCCGACAAGGTCGCGGCCGCCGACCTCGGCCAGCACGCGGTACAGCACGCGCGCGTCTTTCTCCTCGTCGTCGATGCTCCTGCGCGGAATGCCGTCGCGATAGCGGTCGCGATAGGTCTTGAGCAAGGTGGCATCGGCCGTGCCGGTCAGCGGCGCGATCTTCTCCCAGGCCGCATCGGATGTGATCAGCAGCTGCTTGGCCTTGCGGGTCATCGCAATGAAGCGCGCCACCGCGTCCTTGTGGCTCGCCGCCCAGCTCTCGTCGAAGACATAGCCGATCGCGGAGACTGCGCCTTTGGCGCCGAGATTCGGCAGAATGTCCTCGATGCCGGCCAGGCGGCGAAACCCCTTGGCCTCGAGCTGGGCGCAGAAATTCCAGAAATTGAGGCTCGCATCCATCTCGCCGTCCAGCGCCTTGGCGGCGATCAGGGGCGGGGCGCCATAGACGATGGTTGCCTCCGACTTCAGGTCGATGCCGTCCTGCTTCATGCTGGCCTGCAGCAGCAGCCAGCTCTTGTCGATCGCTCCGCCGGCGATTGCGAGCTTGCGTCCCTTGAGGTCGGCGAGTGTCTTGATCGGCGAGGATGCGGGTACCATTACCGCGCCGAGCGCGCTGGAATAGGGATAGAAGGTGAGTTTGGCGCCGAGCGCTCGTTCGCGCGACACCCACAGCCAGTCAGACAGGATGATGTCGGCGCTGCCGGCGCGCATCGCGATCTTGCCGGCTTCGGTGCTCGCGAGCTCGCTGACCTCAAGCGAAAGGCCAGCCTCCTTGTCGAGGCCGCTGGCGCGGATCGCGGCCAGCTCCCAGGAGAATGTTCCGGTCTTCTGCACTGCAAGGCGGATCGTATCCGCGGCGCGGCCGGGTACGATCGGTGTCAGCACCAGCATCGTCGCGAGTGCCAATGTTCGACCAAGTGCGATTATCACGCCAAGTGCTCTCATCACCTTGTGAGCCGTTTCCTCTGATAGAGTGCTTTTCAGGACAATACGCATAGCATAGCGTTGCTCGCAACCCGCTGGAGGATGCGCATGAAACTGGCCGGACAGCTACGACCGATTGTCGCCGCATTGACGGTGTGGGCTGCGACCGCGTGCGTGGCTCGGGCCGAGGAGGCCAATGATTATCCGACGTCGGCGCGCGCGGAGTACGTCTATGGCTGCATGAAGGCGAATGGCGAGAGCCGGCAGTCGATCGAGCAATGTTCCTGCTCGATCGACGTGGTGGCCTCGATCGTACCCTATGAGCGCTATGTGACCGCGGAGACCGCGCTCAGCATGTCGCAGGTCCGCGGCAATCTCGGCGTCCAATTCCGCACCTCGGAGCAGGCCAACACGGCAGTCAACGATTTGAGGCGCGCGCAGGCGGAAGCCGAGGTGAGGTGTTTCTAGTTATAGCCGCGGACACGGTGCGATCCTTCTCCCCTCGCGGGAGAAGGTGGCGCGAAGCGCCGGATGAGGGGGGTCTGTCGGCGAGCACAAATCCGAGATGAGTTCGCGGAAGTACCCCTCACCCGTCTCGCCGCTATCGCGGCGAGCTACCCTCTCCCACAAGGGACAGGGGAACCAGCGCAAGCCTCACGAACTATGTCCCCGGCTTCTCCACGTCCCACTCACTGCGGAACACATGCCCATCCGTGTCCTTGGCTTCGGCGCGGAAACGCTTGGCGCCGTTCGACACGTAGGTGAAGCGCAGATTGGGGTCTTCCGAGATCGAGATGCCGCCTTCCATCGACAGAACGAGGCTGTCGTCCTGCGTCAGCTTCAGCTGGTTGACAAAGAAGGCGGGAATGTAGAGCTGCGTGACCTGGTCCATCTGCAGGCCGGAATTGTTGGGATGGCCGATCATGATCTGGGCTTCGCGGACGCGGCTGGCCGGCGCTTCCTCGCGCGCGAATTGCCTGTAGCGCATCTTGCCGAGCCGGCTTTGCGCCTCCTCGACGTTCTTACCGGCCGGCGCCGAGCAGCCGCCCGAGGCCTTCACATAGACTTTCGAGACATAGAGCTGGCCGTCGGTTAGCTCGGCCACCGCGTGCACATCGGTGTAATTGTTGACACGCACGCGCGTCGAGATCTCGGTGACATTGGCGTCGGGGCCGAGCTCGAACTTCGCGGCCATCGGTGCCGGGTTGCGGTCGATCACGAGCGTGATCGAACGGATGCGGCGGCTGTCCGCGGGCGACAGCTTGCTGCGCAGGGTCACCGGCACGATCGCCGCGTCCTCTGCGCGATACGGCATCTCGATGCCGATGACGCTGCTGCCGTCATTCATCGCGCGGTTGTTGAAGATGTCCTGCACAAGACCCGGCCAGGGATCGCTGGCCTCTTCAGCCTGCGCCGGCACGGCGAAGGCGATGCCGAGCAGTGCGGCGATCAAGGGCAGGCGGCGTGTCCATTTGCTCATGGTCATCATCCTCTGAGCCAGCCAAGCTGATCTCCGAGTCAGCGAAGCTGATCTCGTCAAGGAACCAGCGAAGCTGATCTCTCTCGGCTATCGTAGCGCGCCTGCTACTCCCATTCAATTTCCGAAAATGCTGCAGTTGCGTTCCGGGCGTTGTAATCGCCGAACAATTCCCAGCGCGCTCGCTCCTCCGCGGCCGCCTTCTCGGCGGCGGCGCGGATCGGCTCGCCGCTCTTGTTCAGCGCACGCACGTCGGACAGCAGCGTTGACAGGTAACGCCGTTCATCGGCCAGCGCAGCCGGCCAGTCGCTCACGGGTCCGTGACCTGGAATGACGCGTTGCGCCGGGATGGCCTCCAATTCCTTCAACGTCTCGAGCCAGCCGCGGATACTCCCGTCCATGACCGGAATGTGGCGGAGAAAGACCAGGTCGCCGGTGAAAAGGGTTTTTGACGCCTCGTCGTACACGGTCACATCGCAGTCGCTGTGCCCCGCGCGCCAAGCGCGCAAGATGAGACGGCGCGCCCCGAGATCGAGCGTCATCGTGTCCGACACCAGGAGGGTCGGGGCAATGATCTTCACGGGATCAATCAATTCGCTGCCCATGATGCGGCGGAAGTTGTCGAGATAGTAAGGCCCGCGCGTCGCCAGCGCCTGCGGCAGCTTGCTGTGGCCGACGAAGCTGGTGCCGCCGGCGGCGAAGGCGGCATTGCCGAAAACGTGGTCGGGGTGGCCGTGCGTATTGATGACATACCGGATCGGCTTGTTGGTGCGGGCCCGCACGGCGGCGAGCAGCGCCTCGCCTTCATGGAAGCTGCCACCGGTGTCGATGACGGCCACGGCCGCATCGCCCACGATGAAACCGACATTGGCAATGTCGCCCTCGTTCTCGCGGGTCATCAGGGCAATGGCCCCGGAGTGTACGAAGATTCCGGTCGCGACTTCGCTCACAGGCAATTCGGCCGCGCCGGCCTGTGCTAGCGTTACCGTCCCCAGCAGGGACAAGGCTGCGATTATTCGAGCGATGCGAGACACGTTTCCGCCTCAGTTCGAAGGATTGGCTGCGTTGCACCGCAACAAAGGAAAACCAGCAGAGTCTGGCAAAACTTGCCGCATCATGCGTTGCATGGATAGCATTCAAACAAAACGAGGAGGAAGCACGATGACGGAGGCCGGACGACATCGTCGCTGGTTGTTTTCACTTTGGGTTCTGGTTGCGTGCTGTGCATTCGGCGATCGCGCCATCGCGCAGACCAACGACAGCGGCGACCTCTCGTTCGAACTGGTCGACCCGAACGTGCTGCGCGTCTGCGCCGATCCGCGCAATCTGCCGTTCTCGAACGAAAAGGGCGAGGGGCTGGAGAACAAGCTGGCCGAGCTGTTTGCCGACAAGCTCAAGAAGAAACTCGACTACGTCTTCTTCCCGCAGGCCACCGGTTTCGTGCGGATGACCCTGGGCGCGCACCGCTGCGACGTCATCATGGGCTTTCCGCAAGGCGATGACGTCGTGCAGGGCACCAATCCCTACTACCGCACGAGCTATGCGCTGGTCGCCAAGGCCGGCAGCGGGCTCGAGGACGTCGACACGCTGGAGGATGCGAAGTTGAAGGGAAAGCATGTCGGCATCGTCGCCGGCACGCCGCCCGCGACGAACATGGCCGTCGCCGGCCTGATGGGCGATGCGAAGCCTTATCCGCTGATGGTCGACACGCGCTATGACAATTCGGCGCAAGCGATGATCGACGATCTCGCCGCCGGCAAGATCGACGCCGGGGTGCTGTGGGGACCGATGGCCGGCTACTACGCGAAGAAGGTCGGCTCGCTTCACGTCACGCCGCTGGTGAAGGAAACCACGGGGCCGAAGCTGGTTTATCGCATCGGGATGGGCGTACGTCCCGCCGACCAGAACTGGAAGCGGCAGCTCAACAAGCTGATCCAGGAGAACCAGGGCGAGATCAACAAGATCCTGATCGACTTCGGCGTCCCGCTGCTCGACGAGAACAACAAGCCGCTCGGTGCGGAGACGGCCAAGACGTCGCCATGAGGCGGCGTATGGCCGCTGCGCTCGTCGTTGCCGCGTTCGCGGTGCCGGCATTCGCGCAGCAGCAGGAGCCGTTCGAACCCGAGGGTTATCGCAGCGACAATTATCGCGCACCGGTGCCGGCGACGCTGGCGGGCGCGCGCGTGCTCAGTACGGCGGAAGCCGAAGCGATCTGGCGCGCCAAGAGCGGTGCGTTCGTCGACGTGCTGCCGCGGCCGCCGAAGCCGAAGAACCTTCCCGCAGGCACGGTGTGGCGCGATACGCCGCGCAAGAACATTCCGGGCAGCATCTGGTTGCCGGATACCGGCTACGGCATCTTGCCGCCGGCGATGGACGATTATCTCCAGCGCGGCCTTGCACAGGCCTCGCGTGGCGACAAGTCCGCGCTGCTGGTGATCTATTGCCTCGCGGATTGCTGGATGTCCTGGAACGCCGCCAAGCGAGCGCTGACGTATGGCTACTCCAGCATCGCCTGGTACCCCGACGGCACCGATGGCTGGGAGCGGGCGAAGCTTCCAACCGAGGAGGCGCAGCCTGAGCCGCGTCCCGATCAGTAGGCGCCGTCATGCCCGGCCTCGTCCCGGGCATCCACGTTCTTCACGCTTCACGGCCAAGCATGGATGGCCGGGACGAGCCCGGCCATGACGGCGGCGTGCACGAGGAGAGGCGAAGCAAGCGCCTACTGCTTCTGAAGCTTCGTCAGCGTGCCGGTGCCGTTCGTCTCTGTCGCGGAATAATTCACCCGGTCGCCGGCATGGACTGCGTCCAGCATCGCGGCGTCCTTGGTTTTGTATTCCTGGAGCGCGCCGGCACCGCCTGCGCTGCCGCCGACCGTTCCCTTCTGCGTCTGCTGGATCGAGATCGTGCCGTTGAGTCGATCGACCCGCATGACCAATCCGGTCATGTCGTCGGCAAGAGCGCTGGTTGCGAGCATGCTCAGGACCGCAACGCCCGCAAAAATGAATCGTGTGGTTCCCATCGAGGCCTCCCGACGCTCTGGAGTTCACCTCGACAAGCCATCCTGACTGGATTTGGTTCCGGGAGATAGCGCGGCAAAGGTTAACGGGCCGATTCGGGAACCTGACGTAGGCGCCAGCCAGGGGCGTTATTCCATTTCCTGCTGGATCACGCGGCCAAGGGCGAACAGGCGCTGGTCGATCGTGGTGGGAACCTCGCAGACGAACCGCACGACCTTGTTGCGGTCCTCGAAAATGCGGGTCTTCCAGATCAGCTCGTTGCCGAGCGCCTCGACCCTGGCCTCGTCCCGCGGCGTGGCGCCCTGCAGCGCCTGCAGCTGAATCGCCTCCTCGCGAATCTTGTCGGCGGCCTCGCGCTGCTTGCGGCTGACGCGTTCGAGCCCGTTCATCACCTGGGAGCGCTGTGCGTTGAGCGTGTCGAACAGGCCGGCGAACAGCAGCTTTGCGTTATTGGTCTTGTCGGCGGACGAGGCGGCCAAAAACTCTTTCACCGACCTCTCGGCCTCGTCGATCGGCGTCTTGCGCGCAGACAGTTTCGCGACCAGCGCGGTGATCTTGGCATCGTTCTTCCATTTGGTTTCGGCGTCGTCCAGCGCAGGACCAGCCCAGACGGCGGCGAGCGATATCTCCGGCACCTTGGCTTGCGTGCAGGGCCAGTTGGGGTAGCGCGGATCGGCCGCGCGGGCGGCCGTGCCCGACAGCGCGAGCGCCACAACAGCCATGGCCAGACCCTTCATCCTTCGCCTCCTGCAGGCCCCCGCCGCGCCAGTCCACGCGAGGGATCATAGGCCCAAATCGCCCCGATCATGAAGACGATTGTGCATGCCGCGACCACCGCCAGAGAGATCCAGTTGATTTGGCCGTACAGCGCAAACCGTATCAGCTCGACCGCATGGGTGAAGGGATTGGCCTGGCAGAGATAGTAGAGATAAGGGCTTCCCTCCTGCACCCGCCACAGCGGGTAGAGCGCCGAAGAAGCAAAGAACATCGGAAAGATGACGAAGTTCATGACCCCGGCGAAGTTTTCCAGCTGCTTGATGCCCGAGGAGATCAGCATGCCGAGCGAGCCCAGCATCAGTCCGGACAGGATCAGCGCCGGCAGCACGGTGAGATAGCCCTGGGATGGCGGGGTGATGTCCCAGAACCAGGCGATCAGGAGGAACGCATACACCTGGAGCAGCGAGACGGCGGTGCCCGCCAGCAGCTTGCAGAACAGCAGGAAGCCGCGCGGCAGCGGGCTCACCAGCAGCGTGCGCATGTTGCCCATCTCGCGGTCGTAGACCATCGACAGCGAGGACTGCATGCCGTTGAACAGCTGGATCATCGCCATCAGCCCGGGCGCGATATAGACCTCGTACAGAATGTAGGTCTCGTAGGGCGGGATGATGGAGATGCCGAGCACCTGACGGAAGCCGGCGGCGAAAATGAACAGCCAGACCAGCGGTCGCACCAGCGCCGAAACGAAGCGTTCGCGCTGATGCAGGAAGCGCAGGCCTTCGCGCCAGACGATGCCGGCGAGGCAGGTCATATATTCGGCGAACGAGAAACCGCGCGGTGTATCGCGGGTGGTGATGCTGCTCACGCGCCGCCTCCCGGCATGGTCTGCGCACCGGTCAGGCGCATGAAGGCGGTGTTGACGTCCTGCGCGCCGGCCTCCGAGATGACGCGGCTCATCGGCCCTTTCGCCAGCACCTTGCCCTGGTGCAGCACCACGAGGTCGTCACTGGGCATGATCTCGTCGAACAGATGCGTGGCCCAGAGCACGCCGATCCCTTGCTCGGTCACGAGCCTGCGCACTTGGCTGATGATGTCGGCGCGCGCCTTGACGTCGAGGCCGACGGTCGGCTCGTCGAGCAACAATAGCCGCGGCCGGTGCAGCAGCGCGCGCGCGATCTCCAGCCGCCGCATCTGCCCGCCCGAGAGATCGCGCACCTTGCTGCCGGCGCGTTCGGCAAGCCCGATGCGGTCGAGCAGTTCGGCGGCTCGCGCGCGGGCCTCGCGCCGGCTGATGCCGTGGAGGGCGGCGTGATAGAGCAGGTTCTGCGTCAGCGACAGGTCGAGATCGAGCGTGCGCGGCTGGAACACGACCCCGAGCAGCCGCAGCGCCTCGCCGGGGCTCTTGCCGATGTCGTGGCCGAAAATGCCGACCCGGCCGCTTTGGATGCCGAACAGGCGCGTGATCAGCGAGAACAGCGTGCTCTTGCCCGCGCCGTTGAGGCCGAGCAGGGCCGTGAAGCTCGCCCGCTGCACGTTGAAGGAGACGTCGATCAAGGCCCGCCGCGGCCCATAGGCATGGCTGACGCCGTCGATCGACAGCGCCGGAACCGCGGCCGCGTCGAGCCTCGGCGCCTCCTGCGGCTCGGGAATCGGAGCGGGATTGGTCATGGCGCGATCGCGATACCCCAGGGCAGTTCGCCCACCTGAATGGTCTTGATCACCTTTTGTGCGGCGACGTCGATGACGGAGACGTCGTTCGACACGCCATTGGTGGTGAGCAGGTACTTCTCGTCCGGCGTGAACGCCATGTGCCAGACCCGCTGACCCACCAGCAAATATTTCGTCACCTTGCGCGAGGCCACGTCGACCACGGCGATGCGGTTGGCGGGGCCGAGTGCAACGAAGGCGGTCTTGTCATCCTTGGTCATGCCGATGCCGACCGGCTGGATCGCTTCTTTCCGCAGGCCCGGAATTTCGAACGTGACCTTGCCGATGATCTCGTGCTTCTTTGGGTCGATCACCGAGACTGTGCCGCCGATCTCGGACGAGACCCACAGTTCGGAAGCATCGTGCTTGAACTCGGCAAAGCGCGGCCGCGCATCCACCAGCACGTTGGCGACGATCTGGCGCGACGAGGTGTCGATGAAATGCGCCATGTTGGTCGTTTCCGACGTGTTGATCAGCGTCTTGCCGTCCGGGCTGATGGTCATGCCCTCGGGCTCGACGCCGACCTGGATGTCGCCGAGCCGGCTGCGCTTCTCGAGGTCGATCACGGTCACCGTGTTGTCGTTCTCGTTGGCGACGTAGAGGATCTTGCCGGCGGCATCCTGAGCGAACAGTTCCGGGTCGGGTCCGGAGGGCAGGCTGTCCACCACGGTCTGCGTCTTGGCGTCGATCATCTGGATGGTGTCGTCGTCGCCGACCGCGACCATCACGAACTTGCCGTCGCGCGTGAAATCGATGCCGCGCGGGCGCTGGCCGACCTTGATGGTCTTGGTCACGGTCCAGCTGTCGGTGTCGATCACCGTCACCGTATTGCTCTTCTCGTTCGAGACATAGGCGATGAACGCATGGGCGGGCGCCGCCGCCAGCGCCAGTCCGGACAAGAGCGCGACACGCCACATGCGCGACATCTGTGTTCTCACTTCAGCTTGCATTTGCTCTCCGGACGATCGTAGCCGAGCGTGTCGAGCTCGGAGACCTGGTGCAGAAATCCCTCCTGCGGCGACACCGACACGACCATGCGACCGTCGACCAGCAGGATCGGCTGCCGCAGCTGCAGGTTCCAGTCGCGCAGGGTCAGTCGCGTGCCTTTGAAAGCGGCGACCGAGAAGTCCGGGCCCTTGATGAAATCAGTCACATTCTTGACGTCGCCGGAATTGGTGCGCGAGGTGGCCTCTCCGATCATGCGGGCTGCGGTCCAGGCCTGCATGTCGAGCGCCGACATGCGCCGTGAATTCAGCTTCATGAAGCGGTTCTGCATCTGGATCGCGCCCCATTGGTCCTGCGCCGGGTCCCAGCTGCGCGGCACCAGACCTGCCGAGCCCACGACCGGCCGCGGATCCCAGGTGCGGTAGGGCAGGTAGGCGCCGAACACCTCGCTCTCGTCGGCGGCGACCAGCACGTCGTAGGCGGGCGCCTGCTGCGTGAAGACAGGCATCTGGCGCTGGATCAGCGTCACGCCGCTATCGGTGCGCCGTGCGCCGCCCTTGTCCTCGAAAGTGCGCTCCTGCACGATCTTGGCGCCGAATCGTGTGGCGGTGCGCCGGAGCGCATCCGCGAACAGCTTGTCCTCGTCATGCGAGCCCACCACGAGCAACCAGCGCGACCATTTTTTCCAGACAAGATATTGACCGAGCGCATCGGCCAGCATCGCTCGTGTCGGCGCGGTATGGATGACGTTGGCGCGGCAATCGGCCTCGCGCAAACGTTCGTCGATCGCGCCGGCGTTGAACAGCAGCGTGCCGCGGTCGCGCAGGGCGTCCGAGACTTTCAGCAGCGCATCGGCGGGCAGGTCGGCGATGATGAAGCCGTTCTTTTCCGCGAGCGCGGTCGCGGCCTGGACGACGTCCTCACCTTCCCTGATGCGGCGCTCTTCCAGGACGAACCGCTGACCCAGGAACTTGCCGGTGGTGTTGTTGTCCTCGATCGCGAGCCGCGCGCCGGCGATGCCGTCATTCTCCGCGGGCTGCTCGACCAGCGACAGGGTGGATCGGGTCCCGGCGATGCCGAGGTAGCCGACGCCGATCGAAGCAGGCTCCGCCGCGAGCGCACTCGTCGCAGCAAGGCCCAAGCCAATCAGACCGGCCAACCATCGGATCATGTTTCCTCCGAGCGATCTCCCCGGCTTGACCGCAGGTGGAGAATTGTCTCTGCTTCAAGCATGACCAATTTGTCAGGCCATGCAACCCCGCATTTCGTCCCCGCACACGCGCTAGGAGGAATCACGATCGTGCGAGCATTGATGGTGATCGCCGCTTTGCTGTTGACGCCGTCGATCGCGCGCGCCGATCCGCCTAAGCTCGCCGTGTTCGATTTCGAGCTGATCGACACCAGCCTGCCGGGGGAATTCTACGGCTCCAAGCCGGAAGAGGCGCGGCTCGTGCTCATCAGCGAGCAGCTGCGCAAGGAGCTGACGGAGTCCGGCAGGTTCCAGGTGCTCGACATCGCACCGGTCAGGGATGCCGCCCGTCACGCGAACTTGCAGGCCTGCGGGGGCTGCGATCTCAAGCTTGCCGGCGAATTGGGCGCTGACCTCGAGATTACCGGCATGGTGCAGAAGGTCTCGAACCTGATCATCAATCTCAATGTCTATTTGCGTGACGTGAAGACCGGCCAGATGATCATGTCGGCGAGCGCCGACATGCGTGGCAACACGGATGAAGCCTGGACCCGCACGATGAGCTACCTGATCCGCAATCGGGTGCTGGCGCCGAACTACGGCAGGCGGGAGTAGGGCGGGAATAACTCATCGCGATGGCGGTGCACCCTCGCCCCCTGCGGCAGAGGGTGGATTCGCGAAGCGAAGCCGGGTGAGGGGGTCTCTCCGCGAGTCCAACTCTCACAGAAGTTGCGGGTAAATGCCATCATCGGCGCTTCGCGCCACCTTCTCCCGCAAGGGGAGAAGGAGGAGCCCACGGTGAGCTTGGTGTGCGAATCTCACCCCTTCAGCTTCTCGGCATGCCAGTGCAGATGATCCTCCATGAAGGTCGAGATGAAATAATAGCTGTGGTCATAGCCCGGCTGCATCCGCAGCGTCAGCGGGATGTTCGCCTTGCTGCATGCGGCTTGGAGCAACTCCGGCTTCAGCTGCTCCTTCAGGAAATTGTCGGCCTCGCCGACGTCGACCAGGAAGCCGGGGAATTTCGCGCCGTCCTCGATCAGCGCCACCGTGTCATGGGCGCGCCAGGCGTCCTTGTTCGGTCCGAGATAGCCGGTCAACGCCTTGGTGCCCCAGGGCACCAGCGAGGGCGCCACGATCGGCGCGAACGCGCTCGCCGCGCGATAGCGGTGCGGGTTGCGTAGCGCCACCGTCAGCGCACCATGGCCGCCCATCGAATGGCCCATCACCGATTGCCGCTTGGCGTCGACGGGAAAATTTCCCGCCACGAGCTTCGGCAACTCGTCGGTGACATAGCTCCACATCCGATAATTGCGCGCGAACGGCTCTTGCGTCGCATCGACGTAGAAGCCCGCGCCCAGGCCGAAATCATAGGCGTTGTTGGCATCGCCCGGCACGTCGGCGCCGCGCGGGGAGGTGTCGGGTGCGACGAAGATCAGGCCGAGCTCGGCGCAGGCCTTGCGGAATTCGCCCTTCTCGGTGACGTTGGCATGGGTGCAGGTGAGGCCGGACAGGTACCAGACAACGGGCAGCCTGGCGCCCTCGGCATGCGGGGGAACATAGACCGAGAACACCATGTCGGTTCCGGTCGCCTGGCTGGCATGGCGATACACACCCTGCACGCCGCCATGGGCTTTGTTGGTCGAGACAGTCTGAATCGTCATGCCTTCACTCCGTGGCATCTCACCACATCAACATTGCAACGCTTGTGTGACCGAAGTTTGTGGCGCCGTCAGGCGACACCGCTGTCGATCGCCAGCCGTACCAGCTCGACCGAGGTCTTCACCCCGAGCTTCTGGCGCATGATGGACGAGGTGTTGGCCACCGTCTTGTAGGACGACTGCACCAGCCAGGCGATCTCGGACAGGCTCTTGCCGGCGCTGAGCAGCCGCAGAATCTCCATTTCGCGCGCGTTCAGCTTGGACAGCGGGCTTTGCGCCAGCGTCGGCCCTGCGAAGGCGATGCTGCGCGCGATGGCGCTCGGCAAATACGTGCCGCCGCCGCCGACCGCGCGGATCGCCTCGACGAGGTCGTCGGGGTCGCCGGTCTTGGAGACGTAGCCCTTGGCGCCGCATTCGATCGCGCGCGCGGCAAAGGCCGGATCGTCGTTCATGCTGAACATGATGATGCGGGCCTCGGGCGCGCGCTCGAGGATGCGGCGGGCCAGCTCGAAGCCGGAGACGGTCGGCAGGTTGATGTCGATGATGCAGAGGTCGGGGCGTTCGACGATGAAGACGCACTCGCCGTCCTCGGCGTCGGCAGCCTCCAGAATTTCGATCTCGCCTTCGTCGGCCAGCACGGCACGGCAGCCGGAGGCGACAATGGGATGATCGTCGACGATCAGAATGCGCATCGGCGTTTCCTTGTGACAGCGTCGGCCTGTTTCGCGCCCGGCCGGGATTGCTGTACGCTTCCGATTAGATATCTGCCGCTTCGCCGCTGTCAACGTCATCGGACAGCGTCGAGCGAGGCTTCGCGAGGCACGGGCGACACCAATGTGGCAAAATCTATCCTTGCGCGGGCGCATCAACCTCTTGCTGGCGCTGCTGCTGGCGCTGGGGCTTGCCGTCAATATCGGCCGCCAGGTCGCGGAGGCCGGTCCGCGCGTGCAGGCCGAGGACCAGAGCGTTATCCGGCTTGCGCGCGAATTCATCGAGATGATCGTTGCCGATCTCAACGAGGCGCCCGATCCGGACGCCAGGCTGAACCAGATCGCGCGCGACCTCAGCCGTCTTCGCCATGTCAGCATCACCCTCCGAGATGCAGCAGGCGATCCGCAGACGCCGCCCCGGCTCGACACTGACGCCGACACGCGCGGGCCGCCGAGCTGGTTCGTCAGCCTGGTTCATCCCGAGCAGACCGCGGTGAGCGTGCCGGTCTCGATCCACGGCAAGCCCGGCTCGCTCCTGATCACCTCGCATCCCGACGACGAGATCGCGGAGATCTGGGACGGCATCGTGACCCAGCTCGAGGTCGGCACCGTGATCGCGCTGGCGCTGTTTTTCCTGATGATGAACGTGGTCGGCCGGGCGCTGGCACCGCTCCAGTCGCTGGCGGAGACGATGGGAAAGCTCGAAGCCGGACATTACGAGGCCCGGGTCGCACCGGGCGGTGCGCCGGAGCTCGCCGCAATCTGCACCAGGCTCAATCACCTCGCCGCAACGCTGGGGGAAGCCGTCGAGGACAAGCGGCGCCTCGCCGAGCGGGCGGTGTCGCTCCAGGACGTCGAGCGCAAGGAGATCGCGCGCGAGCTCCACGACGAATTCGGGCCGTACCTGTTCTCGCTGCGGGCGCATGCCGGCGCGCTGGCAAAACAGGCGGACGGGCGCGTGCCCAGTGCCGAGGCCGTGCGAAAACATGGCAGCGCCATGCTGGAGCAGATCAACGCGCTGCAGCAGTTCAATCGCCGCGTGCTGGAGCGCCTGCGCCCCGTCGGCCTTGCCGAACTCGGCCTGCGCCAGGCGCTGGAATCGCTGTCGCGGCTGTGGCGGGAATCGCATCCGCATGTCGCGATCGAGACGTCGATCTCACCCGCGCTGGGCGCGACCGGCGAGACCGCCGACCTTACCATTTACCGCATCGTGCAGGAGGCGCTCACCAACGTGTTCCGCCACGCCGGCGCGACGTCGGTCAATGTCGTGATCGAGCCGGCGGAGCAGATGGGGCACGATGGCCGCGTCTGCGCCCGGGTGCGCGTCAGCGACAATGGCCGCGGCATGGAGCCGGACCAGAAGCTCGGCTTCGGCCTCGTCGGCATGCGCGAGCGGATCCTGGCGCTGGGCGGCACGCTCAACGTCGTCTCCGGCGATGGCGGATTGACAGTGGAGGCACTGGTTCCGACCGCCGCGGCCTGATCGCTCCCGAAGCGATCGGGAAAAATTCCCGATTTGGTCGGGAAAACGGGAGCCGATCATGCCCGATCTTTTGTGGCTGGCGGGATTGAGACGGCTGAATAAACTCGTCTCAACCAAACGGCGAAAATCAAAACAGCCGATGGTCACGGATGGGAAGGCGGGGATGGGCAAGGTTCTTTCGTTCAAGCGTCGTTTGTTGTTGGCCTCGGTCTCATCAGGTCTGGTGTCCGGGGTGGTTTTCGCGATCCCCGCTTCGGCCGCGCAGGACGAGGACACCAACGTCCAGAATCTGCCGCCGGTCGAAGTGACGGCGCCGCCGCCCTCGGTGGCGAGGCGTACTGCGCCGACGCGGCCAGTCGCGCGCATCGGGGCGCCGTCGTCCGCCGCGCCGAAGACACGGCTTTACGTCTATCCGACCGCGCCGGGCACGGGCCGGGGCCTCGACGTCGAGAAGGTTCCGTCGGCGATCAACGCCGTCGATGCCAGCCAGATCAAGCGCACCGGATCGCTCAACGTCACCGACGCGCTGCGCGACAATATCGCCGGCGTCAACATCACCGAGGTCACCGGCAATCCGTTCCAGCCGGATGTCGAATTCCGCGGCTTCGTCGCGTCGCCCGTGGTGGGCACGCCGCAGGGCCTTGCGGTGTATCAGAACGGGGTCCGCATCAACGAGGCGTTCTCGGATGCCGTCAACTGGGACCTGATCCCGACCGCCGCCATCAGGTCGGTAACGCTGGTCACCAACAACCCGGCCTTCGGCCTCAACGCGCTCGGCGGCGCCATCAACCTGCAAATGAAGGATGGCTTCACCTACCAGGGCGCCGAGGTCGACGTGATGGGCGGTTCGTTCGGCCGCATCCAGGGCTCGGCGCAGTGGGGCAAGACCGTCGACAACAACTACGGCGTCTATGCCGCGCTCGAGGGCGTGCGCGACAACGGCTTCCGCAATTTCTCGCAATCGACCGTTCGGCGCTTCTATGGCGATGTCGGCTATAAGGCCGGCGACAGCGAATTCCACGCCAATATGGGCGTCGCCAAGAACGATTTCGGCGCCAGCGCCACCGTTCCGGCCGAGCTGCTCGATAAATATTGGGGCGCGACCTACACTACGCCTCAGACCACCTCCAACCGCGTCGGCTATCTCAATCTGACCGGAAAAGTCGATGCGACACCGACCTGGACGTTCGAAGGAACCGCCCATGTGCGCAGGTTCGAGCAGAAGATCGTCGACGGCAATCCGACGAACGCGCAGGAATGCGGTGCGGATCCGGCGCTGCTGTGCTTCGGCGACGACACCACGGCCGCGAACGGCGCGGGCGGCGTGCAGCTCGCCAACCCCTTTGCGCCGGGGACGATCCTCGGCGAGATCGATCGGGGCTCGATCCGGTCGACCTCGTTCGGCGTGTCGGGACAGGCCACCAACACCGATCAGCTGTTCGGGCACGACAACCGCTTCGTGATGGGAACGAGCTACGACGCCAGCGTCACCCGCTACAACGCCACGGCCGAAATCGGCTCGATGGGAGAAAATTACGTCGTCAGCGGCAGCGGCGTCTTCCTCGGCGCGACGCCGACGGTCGATCCCGTGGCCGGCCCCGTCTCGCTGCGGACGGTCAATCAGTACAACGGCCTGTACGCGATGGACACGTTCAACGTCACCGATGCCTTCGCCGTCACCGGCGGCGGTCGCTTCAACGTGGCACGCATCACCCTGGAAGACCAGCTCGGCTCCGCCCTCAACGGCGACCACACGTTCACCCGTTTCAATCCGGTGATCGGCGGCACCTACAAGATCACGCCGGAGCTGACGGCCTATGCCGGTTACTCCGAGGCCAACCGTGTGCCGACCCCGCTCGAGCTCGGCTGCGCTGATCCGGCCCGTCCCTGTCTCATCGCGGCCTTCCTCGTCTCGGACCCGCCGCTGAAGCAGGTGGTCTCCAAGACCGTCGAGGCCGGCTTCCGCGGCACCAGACAGCTGAACATTGGCTCGCTCGGCTGGAAGGTCGGCGCGTTCCGCGCCACCAATTACGACGACATCGTCGCTGTGCCCGCAGTTGGGCGGACCGGGTTCGGCTATTTCAGCAATGTCGGCCGGACCAGGCGTCAAGGGCTTGAGGCCGAGGTCAGCATCAAGTCTCCAACGCTTCAGTTCCAGGCAAGCTACGCCTTCGTCGACGCGCGCTACCTCGATGCGTTCGAACTCGGTTCCGAAAGCCCATTTAGGGATCCCGTGACGGAGACCATCCAGGTTTCGCCCGGCAACCAGCTTCCCGCGATCCCGCGTCATCGCGTCAAGGTCGGCATCGACTACGCTGTGACCGACGTGTGGAAGGTCGGCGGCAACGCGCTGTTTGTCTCCAGCCAGTATTTCGTCGGGGATGAGTCCAACCAATATTCCAAGTTGCCATCCTACGCGGTGTTCAACCTCCACACCTCCTACCAAGTGGCGAAGAACATCCAGCTTTATGGCCGCGTCGACAACGTCTTCGACAAGCGCTACGCGACCTACGGCACCTTTTTCGACCGCGAAGCCCTGCCCAACTTCACCAACGGCGGCAACGACTTCACCGACCCGCGCTCGCTGAGCCCGGCGAGGCCGCGTGCGCTCTACGCGGGGATGCGGGTGACCTTCTAGGAACGGTCGCAGCCGGGGGCAGCGCCCCGTTCCGCGATGGCGCACGCTGAGCTTGCAGAATATGCCGCCTCCGGCATGATGGCTCCGGAGGCTCGCTTTGCTGTGGCGTTGAAGAATCCGGATGCTGTCGCTGCTATCGTTTCAGCGCTTCGGCACGTCTACGGTGACGAGGTCGCGCGACTTATGCTCGTGGAGGGCATGAGCCTCGCCGAGCTCATCGAAGCGATGTTTTCTGCGCCCTTGACGCATCGCGAGGCCGTTCGAGATATCACCGACGGATTGGACGATTTTGTCATTTCACCGGATCTGGGCCTGATGTGGCACCTCAAATACATCTATGCGAACGAGCCCGGCTCTCTGCGCGTCGTGGACATGGAGATCGCCACGCCCAACGGCACGCTGGCAAGCAGGGACGTCTGGCTTCGCCTGCCATCATGAAGGCCCGCGTCGCGACGCTGTCTTTACCAACCGGAAACCATGACAAATGATCTGAAAAGTTTAACGAAACTGTCCGGCTCTCCGTGCGTCAGTTTACCGGAGGGTTCATCTGATGACAGAGCGCCAAGTGAGAGAGCAGGAATGCCAGATCGCGCGGTATCGGCGTCTGGAGCGGGAGGTGACGGATCCGCTCGCCGCGTGCTTGCTTCACGGTATCGTCGAGGATCTCGAAGCCGAGCTGCGCAGGGACAGGCCGGATTGGCACGGATGGCGTGATTAACGCTTTCTTAGCGCCAATCATGCGGATGATCCTGCGGGAATGCCAGGGAGGTTGCTCCCATGCTGAAGGACGGCACATACGCGGCGTGGTACCAGACGCCGCTCGATCAGGGGACCGGCATCGTCCATGTCGCGGACGGGCAGATCTGGGGCCGTGACAGCGTGATGACCTATCACGGCTCGTGCCGGGTCGATGGAGATCGCTTCACCGCCACCGTGTCGACGAAGCGCCATACCGACGGACGTGTGACGGTGTTCGGCGTGGAGGACAATCTCACTTTGGACATCGAGGGGAACTGCCCGGGCAAGATCGCAACCTACACCGCAATCGCGCGGCAGGTACCGGGAATGATCCTCCAGGGAACGCTCATTTTCGCCGAACAACAGACGCCGGCGCCGGACCGAGCGGAGTCGATGCCGGCTTTCAACCCCGACAAGCTGCCAAAGTTGCCGAGGCGCTCGCGCTGATCGCGGACGGCCGGCGCGCAGGCTGGCCCGCATCCATATGTCGCGCCCCGGGCCGCGCGATTCTGCATCCCGCTTGTCCCAAAGCTTGCTTCTCAAACCGCCATGGACTCGCCATTGTGCGCCCGCAACAGTCTGGAAGCGGAGAAGCATCAATGTCGGACAAGGTCTCGCGTCGCCGGTTCGCGAAACTCGCGGGGCTGTCCGCAGCCGGCTTGACCGGTTCGCGCGGCGCGGCCGAAGCCCGGCCGGCATCCCCGCCGCGCGCCGGCGGCGGCTTTCCGGCCGGCTTCGTCTGGGGCACGGCGACCTCGTCCTATCAGGTCGAGGGCGCGGTCAACGAGGACGGGCGAGGGGCCTCGATCTGGGACAAGTTCGTGCGCATCCCCGGCAAGATCGAGGACGGCACCACCGGCGACCGCGCCAACGAGCACTATCACCGCTACAAGGAGGACATCGCGCTCATCAAGGCGCTCGGCTGCAAGGCCTATCGCTTCTCGGTGGCCTGGCCGCGGCTGTTTCCGGACGGCGACGGCAAGCCCAACCCCAAGGGGCTCGACTTCTACAACCGGCTGGTCGACGAACTCCTGAAGAACGGCATCGAGCCGTGGCTGACGCTCTATCATTGGGACCTGCCGCAATCGTTGCAGGACCGCTTCGGCGGCTGGCGCTCGACCGAGACCTGCAAGATCTTCGGCGACTACGCCGCCTACGTCGCCGAGCATCTGACCGACCGCGTCAGGAACGTGTTTACGCTGAACGAGAGCGGCCGCTTCGTCTATTTCGGTTACGGCATCGGCATCGACGCGCCGGGCGTGATGCTGCCGCAGGCCGAGGTCAACCAGATCAGGCACAACAGCGCTCTGGCGCACGGGCTCGCGGTGCAGGCCGTTCGCGCCCATGGCCGCCGCGGCACCAGGGTGGGGCCGGCCGAGAACGTCGATGCCTGCGCGCCGGCCATCGACACGCCGGAGAACGTTCGTGCCGCCGAGATCGCGCTGCGCGAAATGAATGCCGGCTATCTCAACGTCATCATGACGGGCAGGTATACCGACGCCTTCCTGAAATTCGCGGGGCCCAGCGCACCGAAATTCACCGATGCGGAGCTGAAGATCATCTCCTCGCCGGTCGATTTTCTCGGCCTCAACATCTACGCGCCGCAGAATTACGTGGTGGCGTCCGACCAGGGCGCGGGCTTCATGCCACTGCCGATCCCGAAATCGTTTCCGCACATGAACTCGGACTGGCTGCGCGTCGGGCCGGAGACGCTCTATTGGGTGCCGAAGCTGGCGGCGAAGATCTGGAAGACGGACGCGATCTACATCAGCGAGAACGGGGCCTCCGGCGACGACGCCGTCACGCCGGACGGCAAGATCTACGACACCGACCGCATCATGTATCTGCGCAACTATCTCGCCCAGCTGCAGCGCGCCACCAGCGAGGGCGTGCCGGTGCGCGGCTATTTCCTCTGGAGCCTGATGGACAATTTCGAATGGGTGTACGGGTTGAATAAGCGCTTCGGGCTCTACCACGTCAATTTCGACACCCAGGTCCGCACGCCCAAACTCAGCGCCAGCTTCTATCGCAACGTGATTGCCAAGAACGCGGCGGGTGCATAGTCGGCCTTATCGCCAACCGCGCAGCGGAAAATCGGAGGGAGTGGCTTGAACCTCCCGCATTGACTCCACTCGCCCCCTGATTCAAAACCGTCCTCAACAACCCGTAACGAGAGGACAACGCCAAATGGCTGACGCGCTGATCATCGATGCCTGCCGGACCCCGCGCGGCGTCGGCAAGGCCGGCAAGGGAGCACTCTCCGGCATTCATCCGCAGCAGCTCGGGGCCACCGTCCTGCGGGCGCTCGCAGAGCGTACCGGCATCGACACCGCCGATGTCGACGACATCGTCTGGGGCTGCAGCGCGCAGGTCGCGACCCAAAGCGGCGATCTCGGCCGGATGTCGGCGCTCGATGCCGGTTACGACGTACGTGCCAGCGCCGTGACGCTCGACCGGTTCTGCGGAAGCGGCATCACCAGCGTCAACATGGCAGCCGCTTCGGTCATGGCGGGGGCGGAAGACCTCGTCATCGCCGGCGGCTGCGAGATGATGTCGATGGAAGGACGCCGCGGCGGCGGTCCGATGATGATGGATAGCGGCAATCTGCGCCTGCGCGCGCGGCATCCGCAATCGCACCAGGGCGTCTGCGCGGATGCGATCGCGACGCTCGAAGGCATCACGCGGCGGGACGTCGATGCGCTCGGGCTCGAGAGCCAGAAGCGCGCCGCGCACGCGATTGCGAACGGTCACTTCGACAAGAGCCTCGTGCCCGTGCATCGCGAGGACGGCAGCCTTGCGCTCGACCACGAGGAATATCCGCGGCCGCAGACCACGATGGAAGGGCTGAGCGCTCTGAAGCCGGCATTCCCAGCCATCGCCGACTATGCGATCGACGACAAGGGCACGACCTATCGCGGTCTCATCCTCCAAAAGTATCCGGATCTGAACATCGACTTCATGCATCACGCCGGCAACTCCTCCGGTGTCGTCGACGGTGCCGCCGCGATCCTGCTGGCCTCGCCCGCTTATGCCCGAACGCATGGTCTCAAGCCGCGCGGCCGCGTTGTCGCGATGGCGAACATGGGAGATTCCCCGACCCTGATGCTGAACGCGCCTGTGCCGGCAACGCGCAAGGTGCTGGCGAAGGCGGGGCTGACCATCGACGACATCGACCTGTTCGAGATCAACGAGGCGTTTGCGGTGGTGGCGGAAAAATATATCCGCGACCTCGAGCTCGATCGCGCCAAGGTCAACGTCAATGGCGGCTCGATCGCGCTCGGTCATCCCATCGGCGCCACCGGCTCGATCCTGATCGGCACCGTGCTCGACGAACTCGAACGGCGCGATCTCAAGCGTGGTCTCGTCACCATGTGCGCCGCAGGCGGCATGGCGCCGGCCATCATCATCGAGCGCGTCTGACCGATCGCCCGCTTTCTCCTTGTTTTTACGGGGAGGAAGACGGGCGGCATTCGCTCCGACCCTTATTTTTCAGGGTGAAACACGACCGGCCTTTCACAAAGAGGCCGGTCGACGCTTGTCGAAAGCGGCGAATCAGTTCTAGCAAGATGTCGTGCGGGCCTTTGAAACAAGGCAAAATCCGCTGCCCTAGGCTTTTTCCGCACTGGAAGTGGCTAAAATGCAGGGTTTTTTGCCACAGAGGGCCAAAAATGCCCGTAAAATCGCGACAAAACGGTGCGGAAGGCTATAGGCCTTCGCCGGTTCGTCTAATATGCAGCCGTCACGAATCAGAGGAGACACGATGGCAACCCAAATGTCCAAATCGCAACTGATCGAAAAGATTGCGACCGCTACCGAGCTTTCCAAGCGCGACGTCAAGAACGTCATGGAGACGCTGACCGACGTTGGTCACAAGGAGCTCAAGAAGAACGGCCTGTTCCTGGTGCCGGGCTTCGCCAAGTTCGTGGTCGTCAAGAAGCCTGCGACCAAGGCTCGCAAGGGCACCAACCCGTTCACGGGTGAAGAGATGATGTTCAAGGCCAAGCCGGCCCGCAAGATCGTCCGCGCCCGCCCGGTCAAGGCGGCCAAGGACGCCGTGGGCTAACAACGCAAAGGCCCCCTCGGGTAGGAGGGGGCCTTTTGATTGGGGCAGCCGCGAGGGCGTGAGACGGAGGGCTCAACCCTTGCGGCGCTTCACTCTGACAGGAACGGGTTGAAGCTGCGGCCCCGAGCCTGGTCTTGGTGCCGACAGCCCGTCGCGAACCCGGTCGACCGCGCGATCCAGCAACTGGCGCAGCCGCTGCGTCGTCCGCGATCGCTTCGCTTTGTCCAGCAGTGTCTTCATCGTCCTCACTCCGCCGCTGCACCGATTTGAGCTTCGACCGGCTCGAGCGCGGCAGCGATGGCTTCGTCGACCCGCTCCAGCCAGATGAATTCGAGGTTGTCCCGCGCGCTCTTCGGGATGTCGTCGTAGTCCCGCTTGTTGCGCGCCGGAAGCATCACCCGCTTCAGGCCGGCGGCGGCCGCAGCCACCACCTTCTCCTTGATGCCGCCGACCGGCAGCACCAGGCCGCGCAGCGAGATCTCGCCGGTCATGGCGGTGTCGCTGCGCACCGTGCGGTTGGTGAGCAGGGACGTCAGCGCCGTGAACATCGCAACGCCCGCGCTCGGTCCGTCCTTCGGGGTTGCGCCCGCCGGAACGTGAACGTGGATGTCGCTCTTCTCGAACACCGACTGATCGATGCCGAGTTGCGTGGCCTTGCTCTTCACCAGCGTCAGCGCCGCCTGCACGCTCTCGCGCATGACCTCGCCGAGCTGACCGGTCAGGATCATGCCGCCCTTGCCGGGCACCTTCGATGCCTCGATGAACAGGATGTCGCCGCCCACCGGCGTCCAGGCAAGGCCGGTGGCCACGCCCGGAACGCTGGTGCGCTGCGCGATCTCGCCCTCGAAGCGCGGCTGGCCGAGCACGGTGGCAATGTCCTTCACACCCACGACGACCTTCGCGGCCGAGCCCTCGGCGACCTGCACCGCGGCATGGCGGAACAGCTTGCCGATTTCGCGCTCGAGGTTACGCACGCCGGCTTCGCGGGTGTAGCCCTTGACCACCAGCTTCAGCGCTTCCGGCTCGATCTCGGCCTGCTCGGCCGTCAAGCCGTTGGCCTCGAGCTGCCTCCGCACCAGATAGCGCTTCGCGATCTCCAGCTTCTCCTCTTCGGTGTAGCCGGCGAGGCTGATCAGCTCCATGCGATCCAGCAGAGGACCCGGGATCTGGTCCAGCATGTTGGCGGTCGCGATGAACACCACGCGCGAGAGGTCGAAGGGCACGGCCAGGTAATTGTCCCGGAACGTCCCGTTCTGCTCGGGGTCGAGCACCTCCAGCATGGCCGCCGAGGGATCGCCCTGCACGCCGCGGCCCATCTTGTCGATCTCGTCCAGCATCATGACGCAGTTGCGGCTGCCGGCCTTCTTGATGCCCTGGATGATGTTGCCCGGCAACGCGCCGATATAGGTGCGGCGGTGACCGCGGATCTCGGCCTCGTCATGCACGCCGCCCAGGCTGACGCGCACGAAGGGGCGATCCATCGCGCGTGCGATGGACTGGCCGAGCGAGGTCTTGCCGACGCCGGGCGGACCGACGAAGCACAGGATCGGCGCCTTGCCCTGCGGTGCCAGCTTGCGCACCGCCAGATATTCGATGATCCGGCCCTTGATCTTCTCGAGGCCGAAATGATCGGCATCCAAAATGGCTCGCGCCGCCTTGATGTCGATCGGCTTCTCCTCGGGCAGCGCCCAGGGCAGCTCGATCAGCCAGTCCAGATAGGTGCGCACCATGCCGGCTTCGCCGGCGGCCTCCGGCATGCGCTCGTAGCGGCGCAGCTCCTTTTTGGCGTGCGCATCCGCCTCGGGCGGCATGTTGGCCTTGGCGATGGCAGCCGTCAGCTCGGCGACCTCGGCCGCCTTGCCGTCGCCTTCGCCCAGCTGGCGCTGGATGGTTGCCATCTGCTCGCGCAGGATCGCCTCGCGCTGCCGCTCGTCGAAGCTGGCGCGGGTCTTCTGGCCGATTTCATTGCTGATGCGCAGCACCTCCAGCCGCTCGGCCAGATGCTTGGACACCTTCTCGACCCGCAAGGCGAGGTCGATGGTTTCCAGCACCTCCTGCTTGTCCTGCGGCTTGATGTCCATGAACGAGGTCGCCAGATCCGCCAACGCGCCGGGCGCAGTGGTGCCCTGGAACATTGCGGCCAGCTCGGGCGGTGCCTGCGGCAGCAGCTCGATCGCCTCGATCGCCTGGCGCTGCAGGTTCAGCGCACGCGCCTCGATCTCGGGGGAGGTCGTGGTCGGCTCCGGAATCTGCTGGATCCGCGCGGCCGGGAACGGGGTGCCCGGCAGGAAATCGAGGATGCGCGCGCGCTGCACGCCCTGGCAGACGATGTGATGCGTGCCGTCGGGCGCGGTGATGTAGCGCACGATGTTGGCGATGGTCGCGACCCGGTAGAGATCGTCCGGGCCCGGCTCGTCGGTCTCGGGACTGCGCTGCAGGACGATGCCGATCGGCCGCTGCTCGCGCAGCGCCTGCTGCGCGGCGGCAACCGACTTCGGCCGCGCGATCGCGATCGGCGCGATGGCGCCGGGGAACAGCACCATCTCGCGCACGGGGATGATGATCAGCGCGTCCTCGGGGATCTTCACGTCGTTATTGGTCTGTTCGTTGTTCATCTGTTCGGTGGCCATGATCGACCTCAGGATTTGGCGAGACGCAGCGCGACGCAGCCGTCCATCACGAAGCGGCTGATGGCATAGCGGCCGACGGGAAGCGCGATGCGTCGCTCGAAGCGGCCCTGCGGCAGCTCGAGCCGGTGGATGCGGGCCTTGCGGAGCTCAGGCGGAAGCGTGCGCTGGCCGGATACCACGAGCACGCCGTCATGAATGACCGTCTCGACATTGTCGGGATTGACGCCGGGAAGCGCGACCAGGATCAGCAGCTCGTGCTCGGTTTCGAGCACGTCGATCGGCGGCTCCCAGCAGGCTTCCTGACGGCCGAACTGCTGGCGCAGCCGGTCGGCGCGCGTCAGCTGGTCCAGGGCTTCGGACAGCATCCAGTCGAGGGGATTCTTCGGTTGCATGATGCGGGCTCAGGGATGGGAAAGCCTGCATATGGGGCTGGTTCCCCGGAAGTCCAGTGCCCTGGCGCTGACGTGCCATGCGCCGTCGTGCGATCGCACAAGCAAACGCCGCGGCAGGTGCCGCGGCGTTCTGTCATCGTAACGGGGCGCGGGTCAGGCCGCGTCGCGGTACTCTTGTTCGGCTTCGAGGTTGATCACGGACGTCGCAAGCTCGGTCAGCGCATGGTCGGTCGCCTCTTCCTCGTCCAGCGTCGCCTGAAGCAGCTTTGCTGCGTCCTGCATGCCGAGCTCCTCGGCCCAGGTGCGCAAGGTGCCATAGCGGGAGATCTCGTAATGCTCGACCGCCTGGGCGGCCGCGAGCAGGCCCGCATCGAGCGCCGGGGCGCCCTTGAAGTCCTTCATGATCTCGGCGCCTTCGTCGGTGATGCCGTTGATGGCCTCGCAGGGCTTGCCGCGCGCCGGCTTGCCCAGCATCTTGAAGATCTGCTCCAGACGCTTGACCTGACCCTGGGTCTCACGAAGATGCTTGTTGAAGGCCGCAGCGAGCTGCTTCGAGTTTGCGGCCTTGGCCATCTTGGGCAGGGTCTTGAGGATCTTGTTCTCGGCGAAATAGATGTCCTTCAGCGTCTCCAGGAATAGGTCGCTGAGCATCTTGGGAGCCTGGCGCGGTCGCCGCGCGGCGGTCTTCTTGGTCGTGCGCTTCTTTGCTTGTTTAGCCATACGTCCTCCTCTTGAGGTCACACGGGAAGGCGTCGCCTTCCTCAATCCTCGGGCGATGAAAGCCGCCTGATGAACGAAAGTTCCAAGTGCAGCTGGCGATCCCTCAGATCGGGGCGATCTTGCTGGCGCTACAGCGCCTCGACTCGCGATCGAGTTGCGCCCCACTCGCTGGGCTAAGTCGGCCCGCCAGCCATCGTTCCAACGCCCTGCCGGCACGCGCTCGATTTCGCCCTGTACGCTTTCATCACGCTGCAGCTTTCGGGCAATGCCGGCCATGGGGCAAGGGTCGCGGTGATCACCGTGGTCGTTCTCTCGGTCTGCCTGCTTGGCATGGCGTGTTTCGTCTCGGCGCAGCTGATCGCCAAGACCTTCGGGCGCGCCGGAATGCCATGCTCTCGCGCATCCTCGGCATGCTGCTTACGGCCTATTCCGTGCAGTGCGTGATCAACGGGATTGCGGCCGCCTGGGCCAGCTGCCAAGCGGCTGCGACAATCCGTGAATCCGTTGATTTTGCCGTCCATTTCGTGATTAGGCAGCAGGGGCGACGAAGTGGCGCCGGATCCGGGCCGCTTTCGCTTGCGCTGCCATATTGCTTTGACGTACTTCGGGTCTAACAAGACGATCGTCAGGAAATCGGGATGTCGATGACAGCGGACGAGCCCGCCAAGAGACAGGCCATCATCGACGCCTGCCGGCGCATGAACGCGCTCGGCATCAATCAGGGCACCTCGGGCAATATCTCCGTCCGGCATGTGGACGGGCTCCTGGTCACGCCGACCAGCGTGCCCTATGAGGCCATGACGCCGGACCAGATCGTCTTCATGACCATGGACGGTGCGCACGCGCCCGATCAGAAGCCATCGAGCGAATGGCGCTTCCATCGCGACATCCTGAAGTCGCGCGATGACGTCAACGCCGTCGTGCATGCGCATCCGACCTATTGCACCATCCTGGCGATCATGGGCATGGAGATTCCTCCGGTGCACTACATGATCGCGGCGGCCGGCGGCGACAGCATCCGCTGCGCTCCCTATGCGACGTTCGGTACCGCGGAGCTGTCCGAACATGCGGTGCGGGCGCTGGAGGGGCGGCTTGCCTGCCTGCTGGACCATCACGGCATGATCGCGATTGGCAAGACGTTGGACAAGGCGATGTGGCTCGCCGTCGAGGTCGAAACCCTCGCGCGGCAATATCACGGCTGTCTTCAGATCGGACAACCGCCGCTGCTCGCCAGCGCCGAGATCGAGCGGGTCCGCCAGCGCATGGCCGGTTACGGCCTGTCGGAAGGGTAGGGCGGACAGAAGTGTTGCTGCGGATCAGGCATCTCATGGACGGCAAGGGGACGAACCGCACCATGGTTCGGCTGCGCGCCCTCCTGCGCAGCAACGAGTTCTACCTGATCCCGCTGTCGCTGGTGATCGGCACGCTGGCGGGCGCGGTGGTGACGCTGATGGCGCACATCGCCCAGATCGCGCATGTGGTGATCTACGGAATTCCCGTCGATGTCCACTTGTCGGCCCACGCGAGCGTCAGTCCGTGGGCTGCGCTGATCGCACCCGCGCTCGGCGGGCTGGCGCTCGGCATCATGGAATGGTCGCGGCGGCGGATGAAGATTTCGAACGCGGTCGACCCGATCGAGGCCAACGCGCTGCGCGGCGGCAATCTGTCGATGCGCGACAGTGTCATCGTGTCGAGCCAGACGCTGATCTCCAACGGCTGCGGCGCCTCGGTCGGTCTCGAGGCGGGCTATACCCAGATCGGCTCGGGGATCGCCTCGCTGTTCGGCAAGTTCTTCAATCTACGCCGCAACGATCTGCGCCTGATGGTCGGTTGCGGCGCTGCGGCTGCGATCGCGGCGGCGTTCGGCGCGCCGATCACCGGCGCCTTCTATGCCTGTGAGTTGATCGTCGGCGTCTACTCGGTCGGCAGCGCGGCCCCGATCCTGGCAGCCTCGCTTGCCGGCGCCCTGACCGCGCAATGGCTCGGCGGAGCGCCATACTCGCTGGAGATCCCCAAGGTCAGCGCCGTCGGCGTCGAGCAATATCTGGCGCTGATCGGGCTTGCGCTCATCACCAGCGGCGTCGGCATCGCGGTGATGCGTTCCTCGCCGATGTTCGAGCGGCTGTTCGTCTGGTTGCCGGTCTGGCTCCGCCCGGTGGCCGGCGGGCTCATCGTCGGCGGCTTTGCCATCATCACCCCGCAGGTGCTGGCGGCCGGCCACGGCGCCATGGTGCTCGATCTGTTTCATGACATGACGATCGGCCTGATCGCGCTGATCATCGCCCTGAAGGTGACGGCCTGCCTGATCTCGCTCGCCTCGGGCTTCCGTGGCGGCCTGTTTTTCGCATCGCTGTTCGTCGGCAGCCTGATCGGCAAGTTCTTTGCCGCGGTGCTGCTGCTGATCAGCCCGAACTTCGCCATCGATCCGCTGGTCGCGATGCTGACTGGCATGGCGACGCTCGGTGTCGCCATCGTCGGCGGCCCCCTGACCATGTCGTTCCTGGTGCTTGAGATGACCCGCAACGTCGACGTCACCGCCGTTGTGCTCGCCGGCTGCATCGTCACCTCGATCTGCGTCCGCTTCATGTTCGGCCATTCCTTCTCGACCTGGCGCCTGCATCTGCGCGGCGAGACCATCCGCAGCGCCAATGACGTCGGCTGGCTGCGCAATCTCACCGTCGAGCGGCTGATGCGCTCCGACGTCGGCAAGGTGCCCTCGACGACGACGATCGCCGCGGTCCGCCGCGAGTTCGTTCTGGGATCGCGGCCCGGCATCGTCATCGTCAACAACTCCGACGAATATGTCGGTCTCGTCATGCTGCCCGATTTGTTTTCCAGCGATCTCGATACCATCGCCGACGAGATCCAGGTGATCGAGCTTGCCCGTCTGATCGACATCGTGCTGATCCCGGAAATGAACGTGAAGTCGGCGATGGCGGTGTTCGACGAGGCCGAAGCCGAGATGCTGGCGGTGGTCGATTCCACCGACAGTCGGAAGGTGGTCGGCTTCCTCACCGAGACCTTTGCCCGCCGCCGCTATGTCGAAGAGATCGACAAGGCGACGCGCGGGGTGTTGGGAGCGTTGTCGTAGGCGCCTTCTATCGGCCTGGTTGAGGCGGGGCCGCGACGACCAGCGTCACGATCCGCCGGACCAACGGCAGCACCACCAGCAGCGTCGGAAAAGCCACCAGCCAGGACAGCGCCCAGGCGCCCGGCCAGGTCGCGAGGAACGCGGGCGTCGCTCCCAGGCTCCGAAGCGTCGAAATGACCGACACCACGGCCGTCATGAGGATGGAGAGCACGAACGGCATCACGATCGGCGCATAGCGCGCCGGCAGTTTGCGAACCACAATCATCTGATTTCTCTTGGAAAAGGACGCGTCAGTCACGGTGAACCCTGGAAAATGGCATCGATCCCGACGGCGTCGGTTGATGCGTTGGTTCACGTAAAACGCTTACGGCGACCGAAAAACGGTGCGGCTGTTCATTATCCGCTCAGGTTCGGTGGTTCAAGCTGGGATCCGACCGTCTGGTTTATAATCGTTCAAAGCGTGGCGGATTGCCGCGAGCATGAAACTATCCCGACGGGTTGCGCATTGAATCAGGTTTGCAGATCCCTACCTTTCACAAGAGCATCGGCAAGATTTTAGGAAGGTCAAAAATGACGATTCGACCCGTGATTTCCCCAGCCGGCCGCAAGATGGTCCTGGCCGCGTTCGCAAGCC
Organism: Bradyrhizobium sp. SZCCT0148; assembly: GCF_018129985.1. GTDB lineage: Bacteria > Pseudomonadota > Alphaproteobacteria > Rhizobiales > Xanthobacteraceae > Bradyrhizobium > Bradyrhizobium japonicum_H. Next base: position 637 of record NZ_JAFCKT010000017.1, on the reverse strand, counting down.
TGGCATTGGTCGCAACCTCAGCATCGCCCTCGGCTGCGGCGTCCCCCGGGGCGGTGTCGGCGCAGCCCGTCACGGCAGGCCAGGGCTCTTCCGACGTCACCGATTTCAGCGCGGCCCGCCGTCGGCACTATTATCGGCGCGGGTCGAACGCCGCAGGTCTCGCCTTCATGGGCGCCGCGGCGGGTATCATCGGCGGAGTGATCGCCGAGCAGCGGCGCCGCGACTATTACGAGAACCGTTATTATGCTCCGCGCCCCTACTATGGTGGTCCCGGCTATTATGGCGGGCAGGGCTATTACGGCGGCGGCAGCCCGTTCTATTACGATCCGGGCTACTGAGCGGCTCTTCAACGCAGCCGCGATTGGTTGACGAAAAGGGCGGTGCTGTGCGCCGCCCTTTTGCACGTTGATACCCTGCGGGGACTGAGCCTGTGTCGCGCTCTATCAATCCACGCGCGCGAAAATATTCCACTTTACCGAAATTCGGTTTCGGCGTATGTGTCGCCCATCCCGGCTCACCCAGGAGGGGCGACGTGAAGTCGTCACGATCGCGAGCCGGGCTTGCGGTGGACGCGGCAGCGTCGGCACGAGAGGCGCGGGCAGGGCGGGTAGTCCCTGTGAGCCCGAGGCCACGTGCG
>NZ_JAFCKT010000016.1 GCF_018129985.1 Bradyrhizobium sp. SZCCT0148 | reverse complement strand
TCTTCCTGCGTGTGCATTTTCGCGCAGCGGACCGCGGGTGCCAGCCGGCACCCGGCCTTCCCTGCGCCCTCTTGGATTGGAGGGTGGAGCGACGAAGCAAAGCTCGGGCGAAACGCGCCGCGGGAACGAGAAGGCGTGTCTGCCAACACCTACTCACTGTCATCGCGGCGCTGCAGAGCCGGGCCCATCACGCCGCGTGCCGGGCCGCCAGGGTTCCGGCCCAGCGCAGCAACGCTTCGCGTTGCAGCGCGTCCGGGACACACGGAGAGAAGTGGGTCCCCAACCAGGTCAGGCCCCCTGACCATCTTTTGGCGTTGCAGTTGCGGCTATTTCTCGTCTAGAAACAGGCCAGTGAGCCCTCTGGCAACCAACCGTCAACGGTTTTGGCCGAGGATTTGGGGCTCAAAAGGGTCTGGCAATGCTGATTCGCGGCCAAATCGATGGGATTTCGGGGGAGGTGGCTCTGGCCGCCGCCACGATCCCGGCCGCGCTGCTGCCCACCCTCCTGATTGGCGGGCTTCTTCTTACTTGCCCCTGAGGGCCGGCTGGGCGCCACGCGCCTGGGCGCTCAGGGGTTGGTCGAGATCACCGGACACCTCAAGCGCCCCAGGGACTGACGGCGCGAAAGCTCAAAAGGGAATTCTTCAATGGCCACCGCGAACAAGTCCGATAAGGACCGCGTCATCATTTTCGACACCACGCTGCGCGACGGCGAGCAGTGCCCCGGCGCCACCATGACCTTCGAGGAAAAACTCGAGGTCGCGGAGCTGCTGGATGATATGGGCGTCGACGTCATCGAGGCCGGCTTCCCGATCACCTCCGAGGGCGACTTCCAGGCGGTGAGCGAGATCGCCCGCCGCTCCAAGAACGCCGTGATCGCCGGTCTGTCCCGCGCCCATCCGGCCGATATCGACCGCTGCGCCGAGGCCGTGAAATTGGCCAAGCGTGGCCGCGTTCACACCGTGATCGCGACTTCGCCGCTGCATATGCGGGTGAAGCTGAACAAGACCCCGGAGCAGGTGCTCGAGACTTCGGTTGCCATGGTCGCGCGCGCCCGCAACCAGATCGACGATGTCGAATGGTCGGCCGAGGACGGCACCCGAAGCGAGATGGACTATCTGTGCCGGATCGTCGAGGCCGTCATCAAGGCCGGCGCCACCACGGTCAACATTCCCGACACCGTCGGTTATACGGTGCCCGAGGAATACACCCACTTCATGAGGACGCTGATCGAGCGCGTGCCGAACTCGGACAAGGCGGTGTTCTCCGTGCATTGCCACAACGACCTCGGCATGGCCGTGGCGAACTCGCTGGCCGGCATCATGGGCGGCGCGCGCCAGGTCGAGTGCACCGTCAACGGCATCGGCGAACGCGCCGGCAACGCTGCGCTCGAAGAGATCGTGATGGCGATCAACGTCCGCAACGACAAATTCCCCTACTGGAACAAGATCGACACAACGCAGCTGACCCGTGCCTCGAAGGTCGTGTCTGCGGCGACCTCGTTCCCCGTACAGTACAACAAGGCCATCGTCGGCCGGAACGCATTCGCGCATGAGAGCGGCATCCATCAGGACGGCGTGCTGAAGGATGCCTCGACCTACGAGATCATGCGTCCCGAGATGGTCGGCCTGAAGCAGTCCTCGCTGGTGCTCGGCAAGCATTCCGGCCGCCACGCCTTCGTGCACAAGCTGGAGGAGATGGGCTACAAGCTCGGCCCGAACCAGCTGGAAGATGCGTTCACGCGGATGAAGGCCTTGGCCGACCGCAAGAAGGACATCTACGACGAGGACATCGAGGCGCTGGTCGACGAGGAGATGGCGGCTTCGCACGACCGCATCAAGCTGACCTCGCTGACGGTGATCGCCGGCACCCATGGCCCGCAGCGCGCGACCATGAAGCTCGACGTCGAAGGCCAGATCAAGATCGAGGAAGCCGAGGGCAACGGTCCGGTGGACGCGGTGTTCAACTGCATCAAGCGCCTGGTGCCGCACGAGGCCAAGCTCGAACTGTATCAGGTCCACGCCGTCACCCAGGGCACCGACGCGCAAGCCGAGGTCTCGGTGCGGCTGTCGCATGACGGGCGGTCGATGACGGCGCGCGCGGCAGATCCCGATACGCTGGTGGCCTCGGCCAAGGCCTATCTCGGCGCGCTCAACAAGATCGTCATGAAGCGCCAGCGCGACACCGTGACGACGGCGGCTGCGAGCTGACGTTCGCCGGCGGCTGGTTGAATGCGTCTCTCCCGCAAGCAAGCGGGAGAGGGAGCGCACCGGCGCTCATCTTGAATAGCTGCCCTGCTAACGACCAATAGCGACTCCGCCGTCCAGCCGCTATTGATGCAGCCGGCTTGAGGATCGGCCGCCCGCACGCCGGGCGGCCCAAAGAACATCAGGGAGAGATTATGCGCACCTTCGCGATCGCCGCATCCATCGCGGCATTGGCACTCGGGCTTGCCGGGCCGGCATCGGCTCAATCGCCGATCATCATCAAGTTCAGCCACGTCGTCGCCACCGAGACGCCGAAGGGCAAGGCGGCGGAGAAGTTCAAGGAACTCGCCGAGAAGTACACGGCCGGCAAGGTCAAGGTTGAGGTCTACCCGAACTCGACGCTGTACAAGGACAAGGAAGAGCTCGAGGCGCTCCAGCTCGGCAGCGTGCAGATGCTGGCGCCGTCCAATTCCAAGTTTGGGCCGCTCGGCATCCGCGAGTTCGAGGTCTTCGATCTGCCCTACATCCTGCCCGACCTGAAAACGCTGCGGAAGGTGACGGAAGGACCGCTGGGCGCGCGGCTGCTCAAGCTGCTGGATGCCAAGGGCATCACCGGCCTTGCCTATTGGGACAACGGCTTCAAGCAGATGAGCGCCAACAAGAAGCTGGTGACGCCGGCCGACTATCAGGGCGTCAAGTTCCGCATCCAGTCCTCGCGCGTGCTGCAGGCCCAGTTCAAGGCGCTCAGCTCTCTGCCGCAGGTGATGGCGTTCTCGGAAGTCTACCAGGCACTGCAGACCGGCGTGGTCGACGGCCAGGAGAACACCTGGTCGAACATCTATACCCAGAAGATGCACGAGGTGCAGAAGTACATCACCGAGACCAATCACGGCTACATCGGCTACGTCGTGATCGTGAACAAGAAGTTCTGGGACGACCTGCCGGCCGACATCCGCGACCAGCTCACCAAGGCGATGAAGGAAGCGACCGACTACGGCAACACGCAGTCGCAGAAGGAAAACGACGACGCGCTCGCCGAGATCAAGAAGAGCGGCAAGAGCGAGATCGTCAAGCTCACCGCGGAGCAAAGCGAAGCGATGCGCAAGGCGATGGAGCCGGTCTACAAGGACGCCGCAGGCCGCATCGGCCAGCCGCTGATCGACGAATTCCTTAAAGAGGCCAAGAGCACGACGAATTGAGCACGACGAACTCATCGTTTCGAACGATGAACCAGGGCTTCCGTGCCGTCTGCACGGAAGCCTTTTTGTTGCGAATGATTTCCGGTCGCGGCTGGAGGTAAAATCGCGCGTTACATCTTCGTAAGGACGTGCTCCCTGTCCAAGTTGTAAGTTGCGTGTCAGCCGCGGCGCGCCCATCTTGATGGACATCCTTCCAAAGGAGGTCCTGATGAAGAAGTTCACCATCGCCGCCATCGCCGTGCTCAGCATTGCCGGCTCGGGCGCGGTCTATGCCCAGTATCATCGCCCGTGGATGGAGCACATGCGCCACCACATCCGCATCAACCCCGAGGACCGCGCCGCCCTCGTCGACGCGCGGATCGCCGCCGTCCATGCCGGCTTGAAGCTCAATGCCGACCAGGAGAAGCTGTGGCCGCCGGTCGAGGCCGCCGTGCGCGATTTCGCCAAGCTGCGCATCGACCGCGCCAATGCGCGGATGAATGCCGGGCCCGGCGATGCCGGCAGGAATGCCGACAGGGACGCCGACAGGCCGGAGGATCCGGTCGCCCGGCTGCGCCAGCGCGCCGAGGACATGGGCGCGACGTCGGCGGCCCTGAAGAAGATCGCCGATGCCGCCGACCCGCTCTACAAGACCCTCGACGAGGGCCAGAAGCGGCGCCTCGCCGTGCTGACCCGCCACCGCGGGCCGTTCGGAGGCGGCGAAGACGGTCCCCACCGCCACTTCATGGAGCGCGGCATGGACCGCATGATGGAGCGCAACATGGAGCACTTCCATCGTGACCGCTCCGACCGCGACGGCGGCCCCGACCGGGACCGCGAGGGTCGGCTCTGAACGGGGCTGCATTTCGCGACGATTGACCCTGAGAAGCCGCTGGAATCCAGCGGCTTTTCGCTTTCTGGGGACTTTGGAAAAACCTTCCTTGCATCGCTTGCCATACCCGGATCGCTTTGCTAAACGACCGACCTCGCAAGGCATTGACCGCCTTTCGGGCGCATAGCTCAGTTGGTAGAGCAGCTGACTCTTAATCAGCGGGTCCCAGGTTCGAGCCCTGGTGCGCCCACCATATAAATCAAACACTTAGTCTGAAATCGGCGCAAGAAGCAGATCGCTTAGCGAAGAGCTTAGCGAAGGCGGCTGCTTGCCCTCGTCGCTGAGCTGCGATGCTCGTAGAAATTTCCCCGCTACGCACTCTTGTATCAAAGCGGGAAGCACTACATACAGTATATGGGGGAGCGCAGCTCGGGCTATTGGGGCTTTATATGGGGTCACCTTTTAACCCGCTTTTCGGCGCGGGTCTGAATACGCCATTCGGCTCTGGTCTCGGCGCTGCCAATACATTGCTTGGCTCGCCATCTCCGGCGCTCTCGCTGCTGTCGCCGGCGCCCGCGCCAATCGCAAATTGGATTTATGTCCGCGCCCGCTTCCGCGCATTTATGGAAAATCTCAAGATCACTGCCGCTCAGCTCGACGACGGCACGAAGAAGCAGGCCGGCGTCAGGGCATGCCTCAATAGACACTATTACGGCGTCTCGGATGAGGTCGCGAATAGCTTCTTGATGGGCTCATGGGGAAAAGCGACGCGGGTGCGGCCCTCGCGCGACGTCGATATTCTCTTCCTTCTTCCTGCTCATGTTCACGCGCAGTATCAGTCGCGCTCCGGCAATCGCCAGTCCGCGCTTTTGCAGGAAGTAAAGAATGTCCTGCTCGGCACGTATTACCAGACAAGCATGCGAGGCGATGGCCAAGTCGTCGTTATCCCCTTCAATCAGACTCCCATCGAGGTCTCGCCGGGCTTCCGCTGCACTGATGGCAGCATCATCGTCTGCGACACCAATAACGGTGGGCGCTATATCACCTCGACGGCCGAAGCCGAGGAGCAATCGCTGAGCGCTTCCGATACCTTCTGCATCGGCAATACCCGCGCGCTGGCACGAATGATGAAGCAATGGCAGCGCGAGCAAAATCTGTCGCTAAAGTCATTCATGTTAGAGCGGTTGGCGCTGGAATTTTTACAGACCTGGGCGAATAACCAGCGCGATCACTTCTGGTACGACTGGATGGTGCGAGACTTCTTCGCCTATCTGGTTGGCCGCGCCAATGGCTATATCCTCATGCCTGGTACCAATGAGCTGGTCGCGCTCGGTGATGATTGGCTCTATCAAGCGCGTCGCGCGCACAAGCATGCCGTCACGGCTTGCGAGCATGAGCATTCGAACTATGGCATCCTCGCTGGTCAAGAATGGCAGGCGATCTTCGGCAGCGCGATCCCGTTATCCACGTGACCGATAAGCTTGTCGAAGCGCTGAAAGATGAGTGCGAGCGGCAATTCGAGAATTGCCGCGATACCGCTGTCAGCAATATCGTCTGGTTGAAGGTCCTACGCTGGACCAATATCGCATTTACAGTTGCGCCGATCATCTTTGGCGCGCTGGCTACTTGGAAGCTTCTCGCGGATAGCACTGTCTGGGCTGCGGTCTTCACGCTGCTGGCGACGGTCCTGCCGCCTGTCTTCAAAGCAATCAATCTTGACGGCACTATCAAGGATTATGAGAAGCACGCCGGCGAGTTCATGAATTTGCGAGATCGCTTCCGACAGGCCAAGTTGATCGGCTCGCAGAAGCCCGTAGCGGAATTCGAGGCCGAGGTTCAGGCCCTAATGACGCGCATGGAAAAGGCTCGCAGTCGCGTCCTCGCTCCGCCGAATTGGTCTTTCAAGAAAGCCCGCAAGCAAATCGAGAGTGGGACGTATACGCACGACCACGATTTGCGGCAGCCGTGAAGGGCTGCTGGACGTCATGTTCGATTTTGGTACTTGATGAAAAATTCGGATAGCTTCTGCCTGCGCCTTAGTCGGTCCTGATCGAGAGGCAGATCGAGGAACTCATGAAATTCGCCTAAATTCTGGAATTGCTTGGCATTCCTAAGTAAGAAGAAAATAACCTGCCCTGCGAGCATCTCAGCTTGCACAAGGATGGCATCTGCCTCTTTGCTGATACTGTGCGCGGAATGCACCGTCTGATTTCTACGCAAGCGGATATGCGCAGCGATTAATCGAGCATCATCATGATCGCGAAAGATGCGGACTAGACGGTCGATGAGGAGATCGTATCTGTCCGTGCCCATTAACTTCTCTAACACTTGCCATATCCCGAGCAATGCAGCATCCGCTTCATGCAGATCGAGCGCGCGGCAATACCGAAGGAGAGCGTCGGAGATGAAGTGTCTCATTGGATTTTTTTGAAAGGTGCTCCACCAGCGCTGAATGCTGTTGCGATAATTAGCGGGATCCTTGAACTCGACCGATCGAGCTGTGTGCGCCCATCGGGGCTCATACCAGAAGGTCTCGGTCGCGAGTGACCCATCCGGATGATGGATTGAATGGAATGGACCTCGTCGAAATTTATTCACCGCATGAGGCGCGGTCATTCTGGCGAAAGGATTGACTGACTGCCCCGAATTAACAAGAAGATTGAGCATGCCGCGAAATCGATCGACGCAGTCGTTCGCCCTGTCGAAGGCATCGAAGGGATCATAGGCCGATAGATGTACTAGAACCGGGGATTGGGATGCGTCCTCAGTCGGCACATTGCTCGCTGCTCTGCGATCTTTTTGCGCGCTTTGAGCCTTTCTCGCCGCGCGCAAGAATTTGCCACGCTGGTTTGGTTGCCAATGGATGCGAGCGCCGTCGTCGCTGATCCAATCAATCGGATTTGGACCAGCATAGGTGATTGTCGTGTAAAGGACGAATTTCGACTTGGGCCGCTGTGCTAATTTCTGGAACTCCTGATCGCAGCGAACAAGAAATGTGTCGGGATCAGTTAAAGTCAAAGAAGGATCGGATGCGGCAGCAGCTATACATCTGGCCTTAATCGGCTCTGCAATTCGAGTCGCCCGGATGGCTGAGTTAAGAACTGGAAGCCAGAAAGAATATCCTGCCGCGTCAAAAGAGCGTCCATCTTTGTGGCGAATGCTCTTAATCTGGCTGAGCACTCGATTGCGATCAAACCCGCGCTCCCACTCGAATTCCTTCGACATATTCTTCCGTCCCTGCTCGCGTCACTCTATTCTGAGTGGCGAGAGGGTGTCAGCGGAAATTATTCCCGAAGCTAGGTTGTTAGCCAATTGGGCCAGCAGCCATCCTCTTCATGGCGGCCGGTACGATTGGTGCAGGTCTGATCTAGCAAGCGCTGGCCGACATGCTTCCAGATCGCGTCGGCTCCGAAATAGCGGATCGCTTCGGCCTTCTGCATCTCGACGATGCGAGAGCAGCGCGAGCATTCGACGCGGAGCATATGGCGCTGGATGTCAGCGAGCCGGCATTGCTGGATCGGCACCGTGGGTTTGCCGGCCGCGCGGGGGTCGTCCAGCAGCGATTGCCATAGGGGGTCGGGAATTGGGTCGGAGGGGGCTGCACCGGGTGCCGACGTCTTCCGCTGCGGCGACTCAGCGCGCTCGGCCAGCTTGTCGATTTGCTTCCTTGAGTACATCCGCCAGCCTGCCATTCGCTCTTTGCCCATGGCAAATACTAGAACATAACAAGAACAAAGAGTCGAGATCTAAATGGGCAGGTGCGCCGGTCGCTAACCCCTAAGAACCGCTTAGGTGATCGATGACAATTGTCCAAAGCGATTTCACCTGACGCCGACTAGCAAGCAGTAAAATGGAAATCCTAGTCCGCCCAAGGAGGAAGCGATGGTTCGTGTGAATAGTGACGTCGAAGCGATGGCGAAGGCCTTCGATAATCTCAGACGGAGGAAGCTGCGGATATCGAAGAAGGGCAATCCGCAAAGGGCCGGCACCGCGGCCAGAGCCAGATGGGATTGGCTTCTAAAGAACGCGAAGCGAAATGGTTCTGTAGGCGATTATCTCACTAGCAAGGGCCATCCGGTGACGCTCCGCAATGCGATCAAGCGCGGATTTGTCGAACTCGTGTGAAGATCTGAAGGTGCGCCATGGCAACGAAAGACGCGACCCAAATCAGGTCTCTCTTCTCAGTGCTAAAGAGGTCGAAGCGGAGGCATTTTCCTAGAGCTGGCGAGCGATTGGATGCTCCGAATGAGCAAGGAGTGTATGTGATCTATTCGCCGAGCGGAAAGGTCTTGCACGTTGGCCGGACCTATCGAGGCACGAATGGCCTGCGACAGCGCTTGAGTAATCATCTACACGCTGCATCGTCTTTCACCGAAAGCTATCTTAAGGGGCACGGTGCTCGGCTGAGGTCGGGATACAAATTCGCTTTCTTGGAGGTTTCAAAGCCGCGTCAGCGTGCTTTGCTGGAAGCGCTGGCGATTGGCATGCTCTGTCCCGCTCATTTAGGTGTCGGGGAGAAGAAAATGAAGTGAGGCGAGCCGCCGCTGGGACGCCGGACAGGGGGGCGGCGGCTCGCTCTGCCTGCCGCGATGACGAAAGGACCATCCGCAAGCTGTCGGGGTTATTTCATGAAGGTCGGACACTCGCCGACTTGTCCGCCCCCGGATCGTGATCGACACCGATCCGGGTACAGCCCTCCCGAGACGACGGCTTATCGGGAGGGTATTCGCTAAGCAGCTCTGACGCGCTCCGGCTTCGGCTTTTTGGCGCGCGCTATCCCGATCCCGAGTATGGCGCGCGCGTCTGCGTCTAGCCTGCGAGCAATGGCCAACCCTTGCTCTTCCGCGAGTTCGATCAGGGCTTCCTCGTCCCGCTCGCGGGCAAGCAGCTCCGCCTCCAGCTCCAGCAGCTTCGCCGCGCGCACGTCTGCCGACATCGCAAGCGCTGGCTGCGGCAGCCCGTCGATTTCTTCATGCAGCCGCTTCTCAAAAGCATCGGGGTCGAGCCAAGCGAGCGCAGCGCCGATATCCAGCTTTGCCGTCCAAGCGCCCTCAACTGGACTGTCAAATCGAGCTTGGAAAGGCCGCCCATGATCGATGGTGATCTTTGGTCGGCCGCGCTCGCGCTGAGCCGAAACATAATCGGATGCCAGCCTCTTGATGTCGTCGGCGGGGAGCGCCGCTTGTAGTACCCGGACGCGCTCAGCGGCGAGCGCCTTGATCTGCGCTCGCAGGTTCGGCACGGCTTGAGCCGGGGTCAACTTCGACGCCTCAGACGCGGCGCGGCTCGGCTTTGCCATCTCATAGGTCCCGGCCGCGCCCGAGAGCCAATGCTTGATATTAGCGACGAGGTTCGCCAGATTTCGATGCTGCTCTTGAAGATCGGTGAGCCGGCCTTGAAGGCGCGCTAGCTCTTGGTCCATGGACGCCAGCTCGGATGCGGGAGCCGTGCTGCGCGTTCTGGAGACTTCGGAAGCTCGGCGCGCGACCGAGCCGACTGCGTCATGCAGCTCCATAGCGCGCGTGTCGAGCCGGTCCAGCTTCACCTGAGCCAGGGTTGGCAATTGCAGCATGTCAAACCCTCCGCCACGCCTGCTCAAGAGCCGCGCATCTTTCGGCATATCGAGCCTCGGCATCGGACACGGCCGCCAGGGGGCCTGGCGGCGGCGTCGGGGGCGATTTGGCGCTGGCCGCGAGCTCAGCAGGCGCCGGCTGCCGCCACCGATCTGACAGACTTCGCTTGCGATCTTCATAGGCGGCCTGCCGGGCATCCTGCTCCGCATCGGCCAGCGGCAGCGATCCGGGGCGGTGAAGTCCGGCCGGCGCCGCGTCCATGATCATCTGCGCCACACGGATGGTAGCGCCATCCGGGACCACATCGCCGGCCAGCGTAATCCGCTTGCCGTCCTTGTCGAAAACCTCGCTCTTCATCTGATCAGTCCTCCTGAGAAGAGATACCGGGTAATCCGCCCGGCTCGGAAATCCACGTTGTCGTCGATATGGCCGGTACCAACCCAAGCCATGGACGAGTCGTAGGCGTACTTGCGCACCCCGACGCTTGTCAGAGCGCCGGCTACCGCATTGGCAATGTCATCGTGAGCACCGGGGCCATGGTCGATGCTGTCCTTGCCGGATCGCGCCACGCGGCGCTCGAGGCCGACGAGCTGCTGCAAGAGCTTCGGGTGGTCGAGCAGATCGACCTTGCGCGAATTCATAAGCGGCAGGAAATCGCGATAAAGATCGGACTTCGGCTTGGCGGCGCTTTCGTAGGTGATGCCATGCGCGCGGAAGGGCTCTTTGACCCATTCGCCGGCGTAGCGGTCCCCGAGCACTTTGGTGATGCCATAGGATCTGAGCAATTTGGCAAATTCTCCGACAACTTGCTCCGGCGAGAAGGGCGGCTTGCGCTCCCGCAGAGCGTCGAGCGTCGCGATGCCATTTTGCTTGGAAGCGATCGCCAGGGTCATGGAGTCTGCCGAGCCGCCCGACGGGTCGCAGAAGGCCGAATATTTCACTCTCTCGATCCGGCCGCGCTCATAGACATTTTTGGAGATGCAGGCTTCGACGGCTTCGCGAGTGATAAATGCTTCGATGTCGGCGCGGAACTGAGCCAGATACTCGGCGCGAGCAGATGCAGCATCACGCTCCATCTCAGCGTCGATGAAGCTCTGCGGGACGCTCGGGTTCATCTGGCGCGTGGCAGCCTGCCAGACAAGCACCGGGTCATGCTCGCGGCCGAAATGCGCCCGGTGCGCCTCATAGAGCACCCCGCGCCGGGCATAGGGCGAGCTGGCGCAAAGGAGCATGCTATTCGGGATCGTGCTCATCCCTGGCCGCAGCGCGTTCAGCACCTCATAGTCGGGTTCGGTGCTGTCCTCGGCTCGCCAGAATGCGACTTCGTCCAAAAGAGCCGCCACGAGGGTATAGCCGCGTACAGAGCGGAAGGAGCATGTGGCCACCTCGATTGAGACCGAGTTGGCGAGATCGAAGCCCTCCGCGGTCTCTCGGGTGATGAGCTGAGCCAGTATCGGCACGCCTTTGAGCAGGGCGGCGATGTAGCGGAGAATGACGCGGCTCTGCTTCCGGTCGGCCGCAATGACGAGGATGGTGCCGCGTTCGCCGGGAGCCAGATAGGGCCGATAGTCGAAGAAGGCGGCTAGGAAGACGGCGACAAGGGCGAGAATGAAGCTCTTGCCGGCGCGCCGACCGCAGACAAGCCATGCCTCTCTTGCGATCTGACTGGGCGCATCATTGCGGGACGTGCATTCGCGGTAGATGCCGAGCTGGTCCGCATCCATCGGCAGGGCGAAGAGAGCGCAGAGGAAAGCTAACCATGGTTGCCAGCTCTGCCAATCGTCCTCGAACCATGACGCGAAGAGCTGCGGATCATGGATGCAGTCGATGATGGAGCCTTCGCGCTTTGATTGGAGACGAGGTATTGGCTTCCTATGTTCAGCGGAAGCCCGATACCTCTGGATCATGCAGCCCTCAGTCGATGGCTGCCATTCAGTCGATGCAGCTCGTCGTCATCGATAATGCGGCTGCGCAGATAGTCGCGAGGGCTAGCTGGCGTCACATCCCGAGGACGCCGCTTGACGCCGAGTTCCTTAAGCAGCCGCCGCAATGAATTCGAGAGTGTCTGGTAAAGCATCAAGTCTTCATTCGATGCCTTGCCCTCGGCTAGGGCGAACTTCATCTCTAGCTGCTCCAGCGCCGTCATATGGGTGGACGCGGTCCGGACAAGCGCCATCTCGCTTGTACTGAGACGATCGACGCCGCCAAGATCAGCCGAAAGCAATTCGATGAGATCGCGAAATCTTCGGTAGTATAGAGTGCGCTGGTCGACTTCCTTCGGAAATAGACTTTTGCCATTCGTGACGCGCGACCTTGCCTTAGTCTTTCGCTGAGTGATTTGCTTGCTTGCCGCCATCTGCATTCCAGATGCTTCGAGATTTTTGCGAAGCTGTGTCTATATCTTCGCTATTTGCAACCCCGTCCGGCTAACCGCACATTCCAAGGCATCTTTTTCATCGTGAGCCGCTGATTGAAAATCAGAAGATGCGCTTCACTCTCTCATGCCAGCAAAAATATTCGATTGTCGTCGATGTCTTAGCGGGTCGAAATTGGACATCGAATAGTTCGATCTACTTTGCTTGCTAGTCTCTCCATGCCGGCACAATTATGCTCCCATGTGCCTCGCATAAGCGAAGTATGGCGATGATCTCCTGGCGGATTGAGGAGACTGTCGACGGGGCCGCTTCATAGCCGAGCTTATCCAGTTCGGCGGCGATGCTCTTCGCTGATCGGTCCAGGTCTTTCGCGACGAGTATCCTGATCTGCTTGGCCATGCTCGGCATGGCGCGTCCGTCATCATCGTAGCGCTTACCGAGATTGCGCCGGACCTCCGGGGCTTTCTTTCGAGACTCCTCGGTGGGGGAGCGGCTGAAGAAGCCATAGGTCTTTTGGGGCTCTTTGGGCTTGCGAGGGTTGGCTGCAAAGCGCTTCCGGTTGCGACCCTCGATTGGGAACATCACGCGATAGTCGATTTCATCGTCACGGCTCATCGGTCTTGCTCCTTGATATCATGCCGATCATTTGCATCTTTCGATCAGAAACCTCTTTCTCATAGACATTTCTCAAGAATGGTCCCCTTCCATACCGCTGGATGAATTGCTGCAAGCAAAGGTTGCCGAATTGATCGAGGCCAAATTTGCGGATCAGCACTCCGCCGATGCGTCTGTGTCTATCCGATGGCCGCTTGCGCGATCCGCGCAAGCGATTACTGTGGTATTGGCCGAGCCGCTGGATATCGATTTCTTTGAGATTGGCCTGGTCGGCTTTCTGCCAATAGCTTTGATGGTCGAAATTCAGCAGGTCCAAAGGCGAGAGGATGCCGATCTTGGCGAGCGCCTGCTTTCCTTGGTGGCGGCCCTCGATATGGAAGCAATCGACGATGCCATCGATCCGGCAAGGCTCGGATGCATAGTAGGTGTAGTAGTGCCCTTTACCTCTCCGGCCGGTGGAGCCGCCGCCATTGCCGATGCTGCCATTATCGAACCGCAAGGCGGGACGGTCTTTGCGCTGATGCGGCTGAACCCAATGCTCGTCGATAAAATCCAGCATTTCGCCTTTGGCCGAGTTGCGGTGATCGAAGGTGAAGTCGCGTGCAGCATGAGCGGCAATGAGCTTCCGCTCACCATTCATGGCCAGATGGGCCAAGAATTCGCGTGCCTCATCGTCGGGTAGGTGGGCTTCGAAGCGAAAGCGATAGGGCGGGTAAACCCGAACTTCGCGCCATCGCCGCCGGCGCTCGTCGAAAAAGAGTTGGCCATTCCATAGGATATCAAAGTGCTCGCAATGATCTTTCAGCCACCGTTGATCCTCTGCGCCCAGCAGCGTCTTCGATAGAAAATAAGCGCTGTCAAAATAGTGATAGCAATCGACATAGGGAATGGCGCAATAGCGGCGGACGTCCAGCTCGGTCGCCGAGGCCGGAGCGATATCGGCTGCTCGATACCGGATGACCGATGCGGACGAGCTTCTAATGGAGTCGAGCAGCGGGGTAGCGCTTTGATGGCGGATCGATTTATGCTTGGGCATTGCATCGCTTTCATAGGGCGGTGTGCGGGCGCTGGGCGAGGCGGCCTGCGCGAATCGGTGGGGCGCATCCTTGTGGTGGAGGATGCGCCCTTGCTTATGGCTTAAGGGCGTTCGAAGTGGCGCCTTCGATCAGCGCGAAGACGTCCTCGCGCCGATAGAGCACCTTCGTCGTAGATTTGCCGGGGGGCGCCTTGCCGATGTTCAATTGCACGCGGCGCAGCTTGCCTGCACCTTCGAGTCGGCAGATCGTGTCGTAGGAGATGCCGCCGAGCAGGCGCATGACCTGATCACGAGAATAGAGAAGTTGCTCGTCAAAGATTTTGCCGCTGCGAATTTCCTCGCGGCGAATGCTGCGCCGAGTATTGGGCGCGGAGATATGCTCAGTCGCGCTGTCGGGCTTTGGTGAATGACGCGAGCCGGACGCCATCGACATGACCTTTCTTGCCGACAAAGCAGTCGCCTTGTCGCTCTGAAGAAAGATCAGCCGGGCAGCGGGGCATCCGCATCCGTCTCTGATCGGCCCTAGCTGCACCCATCCCCGCCTTACGCCTCGCGGCTGCGTCTAGATGGACCCGAGAGCTCGGGTAGTGCAAATAAAGGCCACTTTCGGGGCAAGATCAATTTAGCAAATGCGGAGAATTGCGGCAAGGGCAGCAAAAGCTGCTTAGAGACCCGTCCATGCGCGCAATGGCTGCAAGCTGGGTAAGCTCCATCTTAGAGTCGCGCCAGCGCGGACGCGTCGCTTATGGAGCCGGCGCATCCTTCCGGCGAATGCCAAGCGTCACGACATTGGGCGCGGGGTCAATGAGCTGCGAGATATAATTCGCCAGCGCGCTGAGCGCGTCACCTTTCTGCTGAATGTACAAGCTGCGATTATAGACGCGCTCGACACCCTTGATCTTGTGACCGAGGACTTGCTCGGCGATGCGTTCACTTATGCCGAGGTCGGTCATCATCGAGCGCGCGGTGCGCCGGAGGTCATGCAGAGTCCAGTGTGCGAAGTCGTCAGGGAGCAGGTCATCGAAGTCTTTCTTGGCTTTCGAGAATCCGTTGATGGGCTTGCCGTCCAAGCGTCCCGCGAAGACGAAAGTGTTGCCGGCGATGCGCGGCTGCTGAGCGATGATTTCGATAGCTTGGCTCGGTAACCTCAGAGTCCCCGCATTGGCCTTTTCTCGCGGCTCTTTCGGGATATGCCATAGATCCCCATCGAGTTCGGTCCAGCGCATGCGAGTAACCTTCTCGCGACGCTGCGCCGTCAGCAAAAGAATTTTGACCAGAGCTCCAAAAGTTCCCATATCGCCAGCGGCGGCCCAGATCATCCGGATTTCATTTGGATCGAGGACACGCTCCCGACCGTCCTCATCCCGCGAAGAATGCTCGGTCCGCTGAGCTTTGACGGGACAAGTATAATAATTCTCGAATTCTTCGACCCATTTGAGGACGGCGCGCACGATTGCGATTGCGGCGTCAGCTTGGCGCGCTCCATTCTCCTCAACGATCTTCTCGTGCAATTCTTTGCCATCACCGCGCATGATGCTGACGACCTTTCGGCCCTTCCAGACCGGAATGACGTATTTGCGCAAGATGCGCTCCATCTCCTTCTTGGATCGGAGCTTGGCAGCGCGCCGCAAGAGGTACTGCTCGGCGACCGCATCAAAGGTCCACTGGGCAGAGACGCGAGCCTTGTCGGATTTTGCGCCGCGAAGGTAGGTGTCCTTATGCTGATAGAAGAGCCGCGCTGCCTTCCGCGCACCTTCCAGCGATAAATCGCGAGGCCATTCTTGACCGGTCTCCGGCAAGGGGATCTCGTCCGCTCCTTTCTCCTCATATCTGCCAAGCCGAAACCAGCGGGTGACCTTCTGGTCGTCGTAGTGGACGGCCAGCCAGGTACGAGAGCCACCATAGCTGACGCGGCAGACAAGGCCCGGCAGCACGGTGTCGAAATAGTCGACTTGCTTCCCTGGCGTCGGCTTGAGCTTCCGCATCTCCGGAATGGTCATCTTGATCTTTGGCATCGGCTGCACCTCAGCGAAGAATTAGCGAAGCTGCTAGAGCCGATTTGCGATCCATCGGCCGGCAGGCCGGAAGCATAGCATTTTCAAGCTAAGCCATTGAAATTATTTAAACAAAAGCGCGACAGATGCTTAATAGAGCTGACAGTTGCGGAGCCGAGAGCACTCTCTCTTAATCAGCGGGTCCCAGGTTCGAGCCCTGGTGCGCCCACCATATAAATCAAGCACTTAGCATTGATCGCGATACAGCAGGTGGCCTCATTTCACAGGCCATTCAGCACGTCTGCTCGCACTTCGCGCTTCATGGCCGCCGCCTCTGCGAGCTTGATCTCGCGACCATGGCAATGCGCAGACGTGTCTCGACGTCCTTCAAAAAGTGACCGGTCACGGCAGCGATCTGCGGCGCGCTTGCGCCGGCGATCGCGAGGCGAGCCGCCGCCTTATCTGCCCGGGTCGTAAAACGTAAGGTTGCCGACGCCAGCTCGCTCGCATGCGCTTGACCACGACGCCCTGAAGCCGTCGGGCGCCTATGGCCGCCGAGCGCGTTCGTCGGGATGGCCCGGCCACGACGCAAGTTGTGTCGAGGTTGGCGAGGATGTCGCGGTCCCTTGCAAGCACATGATGCGGGCAAGCGCGGTCCAGGCGAGATCAGCCTGGCGTGGTGTGCCGGCGTATCCACGGGCTCGATGCAGCCAGCCATCTCCCAGCTGCCAACATGCTGGACGATCGACAGGAGGCTCAATAGTTTAACTTCGCATGTATTGATTTGGACCGACGAGTCTTTCGCCCAAAGAAGGTCTTGATAGTGACTGCGATTGCTGTTGTTGGCATCGGCTGCAGACTCCCGGGATATATCGACTCCCCGGAATCCTTGTGGGGCGCGCTGCTGGCAGGCACCGACCTCGTTGGCGAGATTCCGCAGCAGCGCTGGAATGCCGACGATTACTACGAGCCCGTAGCGGGTGTGACGGGCCGCTCGGTTTCGCGCTGGGGCGCCTTCCTGGACGACCCATCAGGCTTTGATCATCGCTTTTTCGGTATCGGTGAACCCGAGGCCATCGCCATGGACCCTCAGCACCGGCTGTTGCTCGAGGTTGCTTGGGAGGCCTCCGAACATTCCGGCCGCGATCCGCGCTGCCTGTTCGGGACCGAGGCCGGCGTGTTCTTCGGCCTTTCCCACCAGGACTACATGCAGGTCACGCGTGACGCAGATGCGATGGGCCAGGCCTACGCTTTCACCGGAACGCCCTTCAGCATGGCCTCTGGGCGGGTTGCGCATGCAATGGGCCTTACCGGGCCTGCCATCACCATGGACACGGCCTGCTCGTCCAGCCTCGTCGCCGTGCATGCGGCTCGGCGAAGCCTGCTTGCGCGCGAATGCAACGTTGCGTTTGCCGGCGGGGCCATGTTGATGTTCTCGCCCGCGAGCTTCGCTTCGGCCTCGGGTCTCGGCATGTTGTCGCCGACAGGGCGGTGTCATGCGTTTGACGAGCGCGCCGATGGTTTTGTTCGCGCCGAGGGCTGCGGCGTGGTGATGCTCAAGCTGCTGAGCGACGCCCTGCGCGACAACGACCGCGTGCTCGCCGTCATCCGCGGGAGCGCCGTCAACCAGGATGGGCGCACGCACAACATTCTCGCACCTTCCCGCGCGGCTCAAGTCGCGGTGATCGATCGCGCGCTTGCCGAGGCACAGGTTGATCCCTCATCCGTCGGCATGATCGAGGCGCACGGGACTGGTACGCCGGTGGGCGACACGGAGGAGTTCCACAGTCTCTCAACGCAGTATGGACGACAGTCGCCCTGCGCCCTCGGCTCGCTCAAAAGCAACCTTGGCCATGCGGAATCGGCAGCGGGCGTCCTTGGCCTGATCAAGGCGACGCTCGCGCTGGCACATGGCGTCGTACCGCGATCACTTCACTTCCGTCGGCTGCCTCCTCATCTCCAGCCAATCGAGACGCGGCTTTTCATCCCGACCGACACCGTGCCCTGGCCTTCGACGGGTCCCGACGGCGTTCGCCGCGCAGCCGTATCGTCTTACGGCATGTCCGGCACGAACGCGCACGTCGTGCTCGAACAGGCGCCTCAGGCACCCGCCACATCTTATCGACCGAAAGCTGCGAGAACTCAGGAGCAGCCGTGGCTGTTTCCAATTTCCGCCTCCTCGCCGGAGGCGCTTCGCGTAACCGCTGCGCGCCTCGCGGATTGGCTGGACGTCAGCGCCGCCGGCCATCGCCCCGGTGACGTCGCGCGGACCCTTGCCTGCAGGCGTGGGCACCGGCCAGTCCGGCAGGCGCTCATTGCGGAAACGCTTGGCGACCTGACGGCGCAGTTGCGCGAACTCGCAGCCGGTCAGTTGATCGATGCGGACTGGGCCGAGCATGATAGCCGGGGTCCCGTGTTCGTATTCTCCGGACAGGGCTCGCAGTGGGACTCGATGGGCGCGGAGCTGCTCGATACCGACCCGGTCTTCGCCGGGGTGGTTGCCGCCATCGAGCCCCTGATCCAGGCGATCGGCGACTTCTCGGTGACCGATACCCTGCGTCGCCCCGCGCAACTCGAAGGCATCGAGCGTATCCAGCCGGCGATTTTCACATTTCAGGTCGCGTTGGCGGCGTCGCTGAAGGCACGGGGTGTAGCGCCTTCGGCAGTGATCGGCCATTCGATGGGCGAGGTGTCGGCGGCAGTCGTGGCCGGTGCACTCTCGCTGGAAGATGGCGTGCGCGTGATCTGTCATCGCGCCATGCTGTGCCAAACGCTCGCTGGATCCGGCGCGATGGCAGCCGTCGGGATGGCACCGGCGGCGGTTCGCGAAGATCTGGCGCGCCGACGGATCGACGATGTCGAGATTGCCGTGCTGGCTGCGCCGACCTCAACGGTCGTCGGGGGCTCCGTCGAGGCCGTGCAACGTCTCGTGGCTGCGTGGCAGGCCGAAGGTCTCTTCGCTCGCGAGGTTGCGGTGGATGTGGCCTCGCACACGTCGCAAGTCGAACCGATCCTCGCGCAGTTGTCGGAGCGCCTCGCGGAGGTGACTGCGCACGATCCGCGCATACCGATGTACTCCACCGTACTGCTTGATCCGCGTGAATCCCCGGTCTGCGACGGCGCCTACTGGATCGACAACCTTCGGCAGTCGGTTCGCTTCCGTCCAGCCGTGCAGGCGGCGCTCGAAGACGGACACCGCGTATTCGTCGAGCTTTCGCCGCACCCGATCGTGACCCGCGCGGTGCTGGAAAATGCTGCCGCGACGGACTTCGCCGTCCGCGCGCTTCCGTCGATGACGCGCGGCGAGCCCATGCGCAACGGGCTTGTCAACTTGATCGGCGCCATCCATGTCGCGGGAGCCTCGATCGATTTCAATGTCCTGTATCCGGACGGCCAGCTGCTTGATCTCCCGTTGCCGGCCTGGACGCACGATCCCCTGTTCCTTGCGCCGGCGGCGCCGCCCGCAGGCGCGCATCACGTCCCGTCGACGCACCCGCTGTTGAACGTCCACCGTGTCCTGCACGAAGAGCCGGAACGCCACATCTGGGCATGCGAGGTTGGCCTTGATGCCCACCCCTGGCTTGCGGACCATCGGGTCAATGGAACGCCGCTTTTCCCGGGGG
This sequence comes from Bradyrhizobium sp. SZCCT0148, assembly GCF_018129985.1. Classification (GTDB taxonomy): domain Bacteria; phylum Pseudomonadota; class Alphaproteobacteria; order Rhizobiales; family Xanthobacteraceae; genus Bradyrhizobium; species Bradyrhizobium japonicum_H. The sequence continues at coordinate 68,285 of NZ_JAFCKT010000016.1, read as the reverse complement.
CTGGCTTCTGCGAAATGGCGCTTGCCGCGGCGCGCACAGCCCTCGGCACATCGCTCGTCGAGGTGCAGACGATCACGTTCGACCACGCGCTGCGGTTGGAGCCATCGATGCCGATCGTCTGCACGGCAGTGCTGGACCGACCGGGCGAGTTGAATTTCAGGCTGGAGAGCCAGGCGAACCGCGAGGCACAGGTGCATGCAAGCGCCCGGCTTGCTGGCGCTCCCTCTGCGAAGCCACCGGCCGCACATGACTTAGCGGCGCTGCGCGCTGCTCACGCGACGCCCGTTGCTGCGGAGCAGGTGTGGCGGTGGTTCGACTCGCAGGGTATCCAGCACGGGCCATCATTTCGCGCACTGGCCTCGGACTTGGCGATGTCCGCGAACTGTACTTCGCTCCTTGCGGATCTTCGGCTCCCGAGCTCGCTCCGAACGGGCGGGCGTGGCTACACGGTGCATCCCGTGCTGCTTGACGCGTGCTTCCAATCCGTCGGCGCGTTCGCCCGGGTCGTATCGGAGACAAACGGGCGCCTGCTGCTGCCGCGCTCGGTACGAAGCCTTCGGCTCCACCGCACAGACGCTGACGTCGCCCACTGCATGACCCGCTTGGTCGCCGTCGACGCGCTGCACGTCGAGGCGGATATTGAATTGCTCGACGCCTCCGGTCGCGTGCTGCTCACTGTCGATGGCTTGGCCATGGGAAGCGGGGCGTCCGAATGGCATCCTGACGCCGTCGCCTGCAACGCGCGCCTGCTCGACATGGTTTGGCAGCCCTGGAATATTCCTCGCGCCACAGTCAGGCCGGACGACGGCGTCTGGCTGCTGCTCGATACCGATGATGCGGCGCACCGCTTGATGCTGGATCTGGAAGGAAGCCTGCGCGATCAAGGGTTCAAGTCTCGGATCATCAGCTGCGCCGGGGTGGGGCAGGGGAACGCATGGCGCGAGCAGATTGAAGACGCTCTGCGTCTGCATCGCCCTGGAGCCGTGGTGGTGGTCTTGCCACGCGGCCATGAGCCGGCGGATCCCGACGCATCTCGGGCGAACATCAGCAGCCTGCTCCACCTGACCAATGCAATGAGGCAATGCGAGCGGCGGCCCCGGCTCTTCGTGGTCACATGTATGGCCCAACGCGTCCTGCCTGACGACACGGTTTGGCTCGCGCATGCCGGTGTGCGGGGATGGCTGCGAGCCGTCGGTGCCGAATGTCCCGCGCTCCATCCCACCCAGATCGACGTGAGTCAGCAGCCTGACGTGACATTGCTTCGGTCTCAACTGCTGAGCGGCTCGGACGAAGACGAAACGGCGCTGCGCGGAGCGAGCGCGTATGTCGCACGCATGCAGCGAAGTCCCCTTGGTCACGCTGATCGTCGCATCGTGGACCACGACGCGGATCGCGATGGCCTTCGCCTGGAAATCCGCGTGCCCGGTGATCTGCAGAGCCTGGAGCTGACGGCGTTCGAGCGTCGTGCGCCGGGTGCGGGCGAGGTGGAAGTGGCCGTCCAGGCCACAAGCGTCAATTTCGCCGATGTGCTCGTTGCCCTGGGCCGCTATCCTTCATTCGATGGCCGTGCGCAGGGGCTAGGCCTGGACTTCGCGGGCATTGTCACCGCAGTCGGGCCCGGCGTTTCGGCAGTTCGCGTGGGCGACCGCGTGGCCGGGCTCTGCGGCGGGGGCGCGTGGGGCACCTATCTGACTTGTGATGCGCGCCTGCTCGTCACGATACCCCGCACGCTGACGGATGCCGAAGCGGCCGCCATCCTTACGACAACTGCCACGGCCATCCATGGCCTCGATGATCTGGCTAGGATCGGGCCCGGCGACAAGGTGCTCATCCACTCGGCGACCGGCGGCGTGGGGCAGGCGGCTGTGGCCATTGCCCGCGCGGCTGGTGCGGAGATATTCGCAACAGCGGGCTCGGAGGCACGACGCGAGCTGCTGCGCGCCGACGGCATCCGCCACGTGTACGATTCCCGAACCCCGGTATTCGCCGAGCAAATCCGGCAGGACACGGCGGGCTACGGCGTGGACGTCGTCCTCAACTCGCTCACGGGCGTGGCGCAGCGCGCCGGCCTGGAACTCCTTGCGCCGGGCGGACGGTTCGTCGAAATCGGCAAGAAGGATATCTATGGCGGCACGTGGCTGGGGCTGTCTCCGTTCAAGCGCAACCTCTCGTTCTTCGCCGTCGATCTTGCGCAGATGTGCATGACGGCTCCGGCCCGCGCGCAGGCGCTGCTGTCGCGGGTCATGCGTCTTGCCGGGGAGGAGCGGCTGCGCCTGCCGGACATCACGAGCTACCCCCTCTCCGAGGCGGCTTGCGCCATCCGACTTGTTGGCGGCGCCGGTCACACCGGCAAGCTCGTGCTTACCGTTCCAAAAGCCGGCTGCTACCGGGTACCAACGGCGCCGGAGCGCTTCACGCCGTTCAGGCGCGATGGTGCATACATTGTCACAGGCGGCCTTGGCGGGCTCGGCCTGTTCCTGGCGGATGCGATGTCCGCTGCCGGAGCGGGGCGCGTCATCGTCAACGCGCGCTCCAGGCCCACCGGCGCCGCGGCGAGTGTGCTCGTCGCGATGAAAGCACGCGGCACCGAGGTCAGGGTGATCAGTGCGGATATCGCGGAGCCATCGACCTCGCGACGTCTTGTCGAAGCTGCCACGGCGACGGGACTGCCGTTGCGCGGTGTCCTGCACGGTGCAGCCGTGATCGAGGACGGCATCCTTCCCTCCGTCACAGAGGAGAAGCTGCATCGCAACTGGGCAGCCAAAGTGGAGGGCGCCTGGCATCTGCATGTGGCAACGCTGGAGCAGCGACTCGACTGGTTCTGCTGTTTTTCTTCGGTCGCCGCGCTCTTTGGTTCGCCCGGACAGTCCGCATACGCAGCCGCCAACAGCTGGCTCGATACGTTCACGCAGTGGCGGCGCGCCCAGGGGCTGCCGTCGTCGGCCATCGCCTGGGCGGCGTGGGCGGATATCGGTGCCGGCGCGCATCTCTCGGCCCGTGGCGATGCGCGAATGATCGAGCCACGCGACGGTGCTTACGCATTCGAGGCGCTGCTGCGGCACGACCGGGGGTATGCCGCCTATGTCCATCTCGACGGCGCCCCATGGCTGGCGGCGCTCGCTGCGCGCAGCCCATTCGCGGCGGCGCTGTCGCAGGCACCGGAGGCCGCGGGTGAGCCGGCGCGCCAGCGGCGCGTGGAACTGAGGCGCGCGCCGTCCGAAGAACGGCCGGCCCTGTTGCGGCGCCTGATCATCGAGCATCTCGGTGTCATCCTGCGCCGCACCGTGAATCCAGACCGCTCGTTTTTCGACTACGGCCTCGACTCACTCGGGACGCTCCAGTTGCTGATCGCGTTAGAGGCAGACACAGGCATTCGGCTGCGTTCCGTGAACGTAACGACCGTGCGCGCACTCGCCGACACGCTGAATAACGCGATGCTGGAATTGCAGTCCGCTGGAGCAGATGCCCGTGACTGATCTGCGTCCATTGCACGACTGGTCAGGGCCTCCTGCGATGCTGACACTCTGGCGTCCGTCTGCGGCATCGATCGAACGTGCGAAGCGCGCACCGGTGTCTGCCGTATTGCCGAGCTACGAACAGGAACAGCATCTGCATGCCTTCCGCGCCTGTGAGCAGCGGCACGAGGCAATGGCGCGGCTGCTTGTCGTCGTGTGGGAGGAACCCGGGCGGTGTGATCTCAGAGCCATGACACATGTGGTGACCGCACATCTGCGCAGACACGACACGTATCTCAGCTGGTTCGAACAGCGTGACGGGGCCATCGTACGACATGTGCTCGCAGATCCCGCGGCCATCCAGATGGAGCCTGTGTCGCTTGGCGAGGTTCGCGCGGAGGATTGGCAGAAACACATCATGGCAACTCCTGCACCGTTTGCGTGGGATTGCTTTCGATTTGGCGTCCTGCAGCGCGCGACGGGGTTCACGTTCTTTGCAAGCATCGACCATTTGCATGCCGATGCGACCGTCATCGCGTTCCTGATGACGGAGATCCGCGCAGCCTATCGCGCCGTACTCGACGGCGAGGGGCCGCTTCAGCTTGGACCTCTGGGAAGCTATCTGGATTACTGCAGCAATCAGCGCCTGCGGGCTGCCGCGACGACGCTGGCGGATCCTGAGGTGAAGCGATGGATCGCATTCCTGCACCGCAACAGTGGGCGGATGCCCGCTTTCGCTCTCCCGCTCGGTGTGCTGGAGGATCGCTATCACGCGGAGTACATGCATCTAGACATCCTCGATGATGCCGTCATGGACGCGTTCGAGGCCGCATGCCACGCGGCCGGCGCGCGAGCGATCGGAGGCCTGTTGGCCTGCGCGGCGTTGACCGAACGGGAATTGGCAGGTCGCTCGCGCTACAGTGTCGTCACGCCCACGACGACGCGAAGAACGCCACAGGCTTTCCGGACGACGGGCTGGTGCGTCGGCTTGGTGCCGATCGATTTCGACGTGCAACAACGGACGTTTCCTGAACTTGCCTTGACTGCCCAGAGCAATTTCGACGAACGGCTAAGCCTTGCCGATGTACCGATCGAGCTCGTGCTCGAACTCGCAGCCGGGCTGCCGACCGTTGGGCCCGTCGCCACGGGCGGCGTCATGCTATCCTATATGGATGCAAACGTTGCTCCGCTCAGTGCACACATTGCGCGCGAATGGCATCAGGCGAACGGCCGGGTCTATATCAACCAGGGCATCGCCGCGCAGGTTGCGATCTGGCTGTTTCGTACCCAACGCGGTCTCTCGCTCACGGCGGCTTATCCGGCAAACGAGACAGCCCGCGCATCGATGCACCGCTATGTCGAAGCATTTGCGGGCGCATGCCGCGTGGCCGCCGACGCATTGCTGCCGATGTGCTCCGATGTTGGTCGTGAACGATGATGCAGCCGATGGCGTACCCAGCGAACGCGTCGGATAGGCCGCCGGCATTCTTGTCCTTTGCGGATCAGGCCATGTACCTCGCGCATGTCTCGCTCGGGCAGCACGCGGTCATTCAGGTGCTATGGCGCTATCTGCGGCCTGTCGACATCGAAGCGCTGACACGCTTCCGTGACAATCTTGCGCATGGGCATCTGGCGCGGCTGATCCGGCCGGCGCTGCTACCGTTCGGGCGACATCATTGGACCAGCGCGCCGCCGCCGTCGGCGGCTCTGACGCCCTCTAAAGCGCCGCTTGCCCCTGAAGCCATGCAGACATGGGCCGATGCGCAGGTGGAGATTCCATTGGACCCCGTTCGCGGACCTGCATGGACCTTGACGAGCCAGACCTTCACCGACGGCTCTACGGTGGTCTCCCTTGTGTTGTCGCACTGCATCGCAGACGGACTGACGACCGCAGTTGCCGTGAGCGAAGCCGTGCGTGGAGAGCGCCGGCTCGCGATCCATCCTGCGGTCCGCTCGGCACACAGCGCGGTGACGGTGCTGGCTGCCGAACTCCAGCGCATGGTGCGCGACGCACCAGCAACACTTCGAGCGCTCCGGCAGCTGGCCCATGCCGCGTGCACCTCACGCGGCACGCCGAAGACACCCGCCGCATCACGGGTCGTGCCAACTGCAGATGACCGGACGGTTGTGTTTCCGTCGGCTTTCATAAGCGTGCCGATGTCGGTCTGGGACGCCAGAGCACGGAGCCGCGGTGCGAGCCGTCTCACGTTCCTGACCGCGATGACCGCAGCGTTCGCCGAGGCCCTCGGTCGCGTTCGTGACGACGATGTGACGCTGCTGATTCCCGTGAATCAGCGCGAGGGTCTATCGCACACCGGTGGGAACGACGTCTCGCTTGCCACATTGAAGGTGCGCATCGACGAACCGCGCGGGCGCTTGCATGCGTTGCAGCGGCGTCTGCGGGCAACGCTGCTGCAGACAAGACGGGAGCCCAATCGACTTGCTGCGCTGCTGCCCCTGGTGCCCTTCGTGCCCAAGCGCGCATTTTCGGCCGCCAGCCATCTGGCGCTCGGCGCGCTCGCCGACCTGCCGGTCACGTGTTCGAATGTGGGCGACTTGCCCAAGGACATGCTCCAGATCGATGGCAACGCGGCGGATCGAATTTGCTTTCGCGGCATCGACCGCCCGGTCGCGCGCCGCGCGATCGAGGCGCGTCAGGGCGTGGCGACGCTCTTCGCCGGCGTCATATCCGGAAATGTCTTCCTAAGCTTCGTTGCCTACCAGCCTGGCGTAGTAACGGAGCCTCGGCATCTTCGAGCGCTGGTTGAACGTCTCTTGGCTGATCACGAATTGGCTGCCGAGTTCTTCGATGCTTGAGACGGACACGACCGGCGCCCTCAAAGCCACTCGGCACCGCCTCGCCTGGCTCGACCAGCTGGCCTATGAATTGTTCAGGGTCACCGGCCGGAGCCAGCTGATGCAATGCCTCTGGCTCTACGATCGTGAGGTAAATAGCGCCGCGCTGGGGCAAACCTATGAGCGACTCATCTCACTGTCGTTCAATCGGCTCATCGAGCCGTCATCCTTGCCATGGGGCAGGCCTCGCTGGGTGGCTGGGACGTCCGTTCCGTTCGATCAAAGTTCGGATACCCTGCCGCGATCGCAGCTGCTGCAGTGGGCGAACCAGCAGGCGCGCGCGCCGGTAGACCCTGTCGTCGGTCCGGCCGGGCGAATGGCCATCCAGCCATTCGACGACGGCAGCACAGCCGTGAGCATCGTCGGATCGCATCTGGTGCTCGACGGAATAGGAGCTTTGCGCGTCATCGCCGCTGCCGTGAACGGAACCGGCGTCCCGAACCCGTACTTGCCTCACGGAGCTCGCAGGCGACTGTCCGGCTGCCTGTCGGATGCGTGGCAGATCATCGCCGATGCCCCGCAGACGATTGCCGCACTCGCTCGGATTGCACAGGCGGGTTGGTCTCGACCCGTCGCTCCCGAGCAAAGACCGGCCGTTCCAGCAGCAGACGCAATCCACGACCCAACAACGATCGTGGAACTTCCCTCTGTTGTGGTGAGTGTTGAATCGCGTCTCTGGCTCGCGTGCGAGCAACGGCTTGGTGGCGGTATGAGCACGCTGCTGCCGGGCTTCGTGGCCTCGCTGGCATCGCGTCTGGGCCGCCGCCGTGTGTCGGATGGCGCGATCAGCCTGCTTGTCCCAAGAAGCCGAAGGCGTGGGCTGGCCGACGAACGCGCGCTGGCGATCGAATTCCATATGATGAACGTCGCTCCCGAAGGCCTGACCGAGAGCCTGGAGCCCGTGAATGCCGCAAGGGCCCTGCTCCGTGGCGCGAGGAAAAGCCAGACCGATGTACTGACCTCGTTGCTTCCTGCCATCGCTTTGATGCCCCGCACCGTCGCAAGCACGCTTGTGAACCGGTTGTTCGATTATGCCGACGATCTTCCGGTAAGCTGTTCCGACCTTGGAATGCTGCCGGAAGGGCTCGCGCGGATCGACGGCACGCCGTGCCGGCACTTGCTGACACGAGCCGTCGATGTCAACGTCACGCGCCAGGACCTGGAGCGGTCCCACGGTCATCTCGTCGTCGTGGCTTCCCGCTACGACAAGACCGTTTCTCTCTGCATCGAGGCCTGCCAGTTGCGACCCGCAGCAACGACGGTCGACGAACTTCGTTTGCTGGTCTCTCAAACACTCACCGACTTTGGGCTTGAGGCAGTCATCGACGCTTGATCCCGGCACGTGACTGAAGCCGGTCAATGCAAGTGAATTTCGAATCAATGGGAGATAAATCCTTGATGGGCAGTGGTCATATCGTGCAGCAGGACGACAGGGGGGCTTGACGATTGAGCTCGTCTGCCAACGAACGGCCTGACGGACGCAACCCCGAGGTCAGGGCGGACGATGTCCTGTGCTATATGGACCAGGCCTCATTCGTCGGATTGCGGGCGCTCGGACGCGAGCCGGCGATGCAACTCACCTGGCTCTATCCTCACGCGATCGATGAGGCGGCCGTGACGCAATTCAGCGAGCGGCTCGCACACGGATTGCTCGGACGCCTGCTGCAGCGTTCACCATTGCCATGGGGGCGGCACCGCTGGGTGGCGAACCCCGTGCCGGGCTCGGTGGCGTGGTTCCGCGACCCGCTCCCTCGTGAGCGTTTGCCCGAGCTGCGGCGTCTGCTGCTCGATCTCCCGGTGGATCCCGAGCGCGGACCTGGCTGGCGCCTGGCCGTCCAGGCGCTGGAGGGCGGTGGCTGCGTGCTGACATTGCTGGTGTCGCACACGATCGCTGACATGCGTGCCGCCAGTCTGGCCATCGCCGACGCGGTGGCCGGTCGACCTCTCGATCACGGGTTTCCGGCCCCGTCATGGCGCTGGTCCCCGGTGATGCTGGCGCGCGACAGTGTCGAGAGCCTGCGAGCCCTGCCTGACGTCTGGTCCGCCCTGGCGGCTCTCGCGCAGCGGTCGCGCAGGGCAGGTTTGCCCGCTTCGAGCCCCCGCGTGCGAAGCAGACGGGACCGCTTCGAGCCGGCCGTGGACGCGCCGGTCGTGCCGGTGGTCATGGACGCGGGGGCGTGCCAGCAGCGTGCGTCCGATCTCGGCGTTGCAAGCAGCACGCTGATCATGGCATTCGTGGCACGACTCGCGTTTCGGGTCGGCCGCGTGGACGCCTCGGGGCGGGTGAAGCTGGTGCTGCCGGTCAGCGACCGTCGTTCCGGCGACCGGCGAGGCAACGCGCTGCGGTCGATCACGGTGATGGTGGACCCTGAAGCCTGCCGCAACGATCCGCGCGCGTTGCAGCAAGATTTCAAGGCTGCGCTGGCCTCGCTGAACCGGCACGGCGATGATCTGTCGCCATTATTTCCACTGATTCCGTATGTGCCGCTGTGGCTTGTGCGGCATCTGGAGCAAGAGGTGCTCGGGGCTGGCCTGCCGGTTGGATGCAGCCTGGTCGGCGAATTGCCGCCCGACGTGAACCGTCCCTGTGGCGAGGCCTTGCTCCTGCAGGCTGCGCCCCTGCAGCGCTATACGGCCTCGGAGCTCGCGCGGCTCGGTGGCGTCCTCTTCCTCGCGTGCTGTCGTGTCGGCGAGCAGCTGTCCTGCACAGTGTGCGGCTACGTGCCGGACCGCGTCACGTCCCACGCCGAACTGATGCCGTTCGTGCGCGATGCGCTCGCGGACATGGGCCTGTGCGGGACGATCGGCTGACGATCAGCGATCGACAGGGTGCAACGCCCGCCGGGCGTTCAAGCGACCCGCAGGGCGTCCACGATCTTCATGCGGGCAGCCCGCACGGCCGGCAGGAATCCGCCGAGAAAGCCCATTATGAGGGCGAAGACGAGCGACCGCAGCACGATCCCGGGCGTCAGCACAAACCGAAATGCGAGCTCCGAGAGTGATGTCCAGTTGAGCGTCGTAATCTTCACCTGCGTCATCAGTGACGCAAGCAGGATTGCAACGGCCCAGCCGATCAGTGCAAGCAGCAGCGCCTCGACGAGGAACGCGATCAGGATCCGCGAACGCCGAAACCCGAGCGCACGCAGCACTCCTACCTCCATCATGCGGCTGGCCACGGCCGCGTACATCGTAATCGTGGCGCCAATGACCGCGCCGAGCGAGAACATCCCCGAAAGCGTGAGCCCGAGCATTTGAATGAACCCGGAGAGCAGGCGTGACTGCTCCTCATAGAAGGTGCGCTCGCGCTTGGCCTCGATGGTGAGGCGGGGATCCGCTTCGAGGCGCGCCTTGAGGGCATCGAAGCCGGAACGATCGGCGAGCCGTACCGTGATCGACGAGAAAAAGTCCCGGCGGAACGATTGCATCAGCTGCTCGCTGTCGCCCCAGATCTCGGAATCGAACCCGCTGCCGCCCGCGTCGAACCGGCCTACGATCCTCCAATCCCGCTGGGCAAACCGGAGGCTCGATCCGATCTCGACGTCTTCGAAGCGTCCGGCGAGGGCGCGCCCAATGACGATCTCGTTGGATCCCTGGCGAAACATGCGCCCCTCGGCGATCCGCACTTGCGGGCGCACGGCCAGAGCGGCCGGACCGACCCCGCGGATCAGGAGGTTGCTCGCCTGCCTGGACTTGCGTCTTTGCTGCGAGATCAGAACCGCCACTTCCTTCGATATGAGCGGCGCGCCTTCGGCTCCAATCATGATTTCGGGCTGGCTTTCGATGATCCTCGCCTGACGGCGGTCGATCATGCTCTGGATCTCGACTTCAGCGGAGCGGCGCACCAGGATGATGTTCGTATCTTCGCCGGTCGCGACGAGCGTTTGCTTGAGTCCGGAATCGAGCATGAGCACGGCGGCATAGACGAACACGACGAGAGCCATGCCCGTCGCGGTGAGGAAATTGGTGAGCTTGCGCTCCTGCAGGTTTCGCAAGCTGTAGGAAAGCAGCAACGGCATGGTCAGCCCAACGCCCGGAGACCGTTGACGATGCTGACGCGGGCTGCCCTGCGCATCGGCAGGGCTGCGGCGAGGATTCCGACCACCACCGCCGCAAGGGCCTGCAGCATGACGGTATTGACGCTCACGATCAGGGTCGGGAACAGCGTGGCGGAGAGCTCGGCCAGGTGCGCGGCGACCGGGGGCGTGAGCCCGATGCCGATGGCACCGCCGATCGAGGCGATCAAGACGGATTCTGCGAGGATCAATCGCGCCACGTAGCCGGGGCTGAAGCCGATGGCTTTCAAGGTGGCATACTCGCGGAGCCGCTCGCGGGCCGTCATCGCCATGGTGTTCGCCATGACCGCCAGGATGATGAAGATCACCACGAAGGAGACGACACGAATGGAGATGAGGATCGCCTCGGTCTGCTTGACGAAGCCGATCTGGAACGCGCGCTCGGTCTCGGTCAGCGTCTCGGCAAGCGAGTTTCGAAATATTTCGTCGATGGCCTGGCTGACGTCTGCGACGCTATCCAGGCTGGCGACGTCCACGGCGAACACGCCCACCTGGTCGGCCTGCGCCTTGGAGCGCAAACGCAATGTTTCGTTGAGGTAGTCCCAGCGGAAGAAGAGTTGCGACGTGTCGGTCTTCGGATCCCGGCCGTCGAAGACGCCGCAGATCAAGAATTCCCAATTGCCGGGGAAGATGGTCCCGCGCAGCTGGATCACGTCGCCCGGTTTGAAGCCGTAGCGTTTGGCAAGCTTGCGCCCGACAATCGCGCCGCGGCGCTCGCGCAGGAAGGCGTGCCGCACCTCGTCCGGGACCAGGATCTCGGGGAACATGTCGAGATAGGTCGCGGCATCGATGGCAAACTGGGGAAAGAAGTTCTTCGAATCCTTGTAGACGCCGCCGAACCAGCTCAGGTGAGTGACGCGCCGCACGCCTTCGACGGCGCTGATGCGCTTCTGATAGGATTTCGGCAGCGGCAGCGCGAAGGAGATGGCGTTTCGGGTCAAAAGCCGCGAAGGGACGGCGCCATCCACCCCCGCATACCACGTTTTGACGACGGTCTGGAGCACGCCGAAGGCGAGGATCGCGACGATGAGCCCGACCAGCGTCAGGGACGTGCGGAGCCGATGGCGCAGCACGTTGCGTGCCACGAGCGTGAGCCACTGGCTCATGACCGGCACTCACTCAAGCCGCTGCTCCACCAGATAGGAGAGATCGCCTTTCTCCAGACTCATGATGCGTTTCGCATGCGCAGCGGCGCGGTGATCATGCGTGACCATCACGATCGTCTTGCCCATGTCGCGGTTGAGCCGCTGCATGATCTCGAGCACCTCCTTCGCTGACTGCCGGTCGAGGTCGCCCGTCGGCTCGTCGGCCACAAGCACCGTCGGGTCGGTCACAATCGCCCGCGCGATGGCGACGCGCTGCTGCTGTCCGCCCGAGAGTTCCGAGGGCAAATGCTTGACGCGATCGCTGAGGCCGACCAGGCTGAGCGCAAGTTGCGCCCGATCCCTGCGCTCACGCCGCCCCAGGCTCGTGAGCGTGAGAGGCAGCTCGACGTTCTCGAGGGCCGTGAGCACCGGCATCAGATTGTAGAACTGGAAGATGAAGCCGACGTTCGCCGCGCGCCAGTCGGCCAGTTCGGCTTCCGGAAGCAGCGTGATGTCCTCGCCTCCCACCCTGATCGAGCCCTTGTCCGGACTATCGATGCCGGCGATCAGGTTGAGCATGGTCGATTTGCCCGACCCCGACGGGCCCATCAGGGCGAGGAACTCCTTGCGGCGGATGTCGAATGTGAGTTTGGCAAGGACCGGGACGATCTGCGCGCCGCGCCGGTAGCTCTTGCTGACGTCGCTCAGCGCGATCAGAACGTCCTCTCCGGTCCGCGCCTCGGAGATGTGAACCACGGTCACTTCGTGGCCTGCTTCACTGCGCGCCCGTCGACCAGATCGTCGAGCGGCCTGACCACGACGCGCGTGCCGGCTTTGACGTCGCGGACCTCGATCTGATCACCCACCTTTGCTCCGAGATCCACGCTCCGCAGACGGGCCTTGCCATCCTCGACAACATAGAGATGCTGTTTCCCATCGAACTCGAAGACGGCCGCCATCGGCACCGCAAGAACGGGCTTGCGCTCCGATTCGGACACTTCACGTTCGAGGAAAGCCACCTTGGCGCTCATGTCCGGAAGCATTCTCGGGTCGCGCTTCACGAACCGGGCTTTGACGAGGGTCGACGCCTTGGCGCGATCCACGGTCGGCACCATCCGGCTGACCACGCCCTCGAAACGCTCGCCGGGGATCGCGTCGAGCTGGATCTCGACCGGTTGTCCGACATGGATGCTGAGATACGACGACTCCGCGACGTCGGCTTCCACTTCCAGCGAGTCCATGTCGGCAATGGTGACGACCGCGCCCTTCGTGTCGACCGCCTGTGAGAACGGCGTGATCGTGTCGCCCACGTTGGCGTGCCGCGTCAGGACGACGCCGTCGAACGGCGCCCGGATCTGGGTCTGTCCGACGGCTACTTCGGAGGCGCGGAGATTGGCCTGCGCCGCGGCGATGGCGGCCCCGTACCCGGCAAACGCAGCGCGCGCCTTGGCAAGGCGTGCCTCGGCGGTTTCGCGCGTCGAGTCGCTGATGATGTTCTTCTCGCCGAGGGCCTCGGAGCGCTTGAACGCGATTTCCGCTTGCGTGAGCTCCGCCCGTCCCTGGGCGAGGTTGGCCTCCGCAACCTGCACGTTGGCGGCTGCCTGGTCGCGCATCGCCGCCGTGTCGCTGCTCTCGATCCGGGCGATCAGCTCACCCTCGTGCACTTTGCTGCCTTCGAGCACACCGAGCCATTCGAGACGGCCTGTCGCCTTCGAGGCGACGGACGCCTTGCGTTGCGCTACGACGTACCCTGTCGCGTTCAGCAGCGTCAGCGCCTGCGACGGATAGACGGAGTAGACGACCGCCGTTTCGACGACGATCTGCGTATGCCGCCGCCACATCCAGATTGCGCCGGCGATGCCGACGAGCAGCGCGACGAGAAGGACCCGTCCCAGGAGCCGGCGGAATTGCCTGCGGCGCCGCGAGCCAGCGCTACGATCGATGGCAAGCGCGGACAGATCGGGGGCGTCGGGTGCGCCGTCGTTCAAGGCCTGGGGCAAAGTCATGGTCTGATCATGGACTTTCGAACAAAACAGCGCAGACTTTGAGAAAATGTCTAATTGGGCAAGCCGTAAGCCATGCGCTTGACCACTGTCAATTAGCAGAAAGCGCCGCGCTTGACATCCATGAGTTCGCGCTCTCCAAATCTTCTCATGGTGTCAGACATGGCCGGTGGCACCCGCGCCGCGCGATTGCCATCCTCGACACTTCGACCCCCGAGGGACCATCCAGTCTGCCATCGCGGTCCAAGGGATCCGAGGCGACGTCGCGCCTGCGGCTAAGGCCGGTTGACATGCCGGGTCGCGGCAGAGCCGTACAAGGCTCGCTCCTTGGGTCGGGAAGCGCGATCCCTAGGTGATCGCGACCCCGATCATGGCCAGACACGTCAGGAGCCCCAGGATCGGCACCCAGATCGGAATCCGAACGTGCCGTTCGACCGAATGGACATGGCGCGCGCGAATGCAGAGCAGTGACAAGTTCACCATCGCAAACGTCGCCAGCGTGGCGACCGAGGTGCCGGTGGCCAGTCGTTCGATCGGAAATACGAGCGCGAGGGCGATCACGGAAATCATGACCAGGCCGGTCGCGATCACGGGTGTGCCGGTGCTCGCGTGGACGCGAGATAACAGGCGTGGCAGGTCGCCCTGCCGCGACATTCCGTAAATGACGCGCGCGGCCATGGTCATCTGGGCGAGGACGGTATTCAGCGTCGCGACGACGGCAATCACGTTGAGCGGCACCGGCTCCATGCCCGTTACGGTGCGGAATACCAGGCTGAGCGGAGCAGGCGAGGCGGCCAGGCGATCCGTCGGCACGGCTGTAATCGATATCGCGGCGATGAGAATGTACAGGGCCGATGTTATCATGAGAGTGAGAGCCATGGCGCGCGGAATGTCCCTGTGCGGAATCCTGGCCTCTTCGACCACGTTTGCCAGGTCCTCGAATCCGACAAAGGCGAAGAACGCGAGCAGGGATGCATAGGCGATTCCCGAGAGGGCTGCTGCGTTGATCGGTGGAAAGGCGACGAGCGCCGAGGGGAATGATGGCATATGCCAAATGGCCGCGAGAATGATCCATGCGAGCCCTCCGGCTTCGATGACCGTAAACACACCGGCCAACACGACGGACTCGAGAATCCCCCAGGCTGCGATCGCTCCCAGCGACATGACGACCGCGACGACGATGACTGGCGTGGGTAGATCGACGAATTGCCTGATATAGCCGACACTGCCCAGAGTGACCGCGCTGGCTGCGACCACACCCGTGCACAGTGTCAGGAGCCCGACGATCGTCGAGAGCAGCCGGGAATCGAATGCAGCTCGCACATAGGCTGCTTCACCGGCGCTCACCGGATATCTCGTCGCCATCTCCGCGTAGGATGCCACCGTGAGCCCCATCACCAAGGCTGCCAGCAGGAACGACCATACGGAATATGGGCCGGCGTGCCCGGCCACGGCGCCGATCAGAACATAGATGCCAGCGCCGATCGTGATGCCGGTCCCGTAGAGGACAAGCAAGGGAAGGCCGAGCCGGCGGCGCAGATTGCCTGAAATGTCGGCGGATGAATCGGTCATTTGAAGAGAAGCGATCGCTTGCTTGACCGGATGTCAGTAACTGACCGTCCTCAGGGCCGCTTGATTTGCGTCAACGGGATCGCCGGGAAACGCGAGATAAAGAGGTGATCCGAGCAAAGGAGCAGCGCGATGTCTCTTGCCAGCGTCATGGTCTACGTCGATTCCCAGCAGCAGGACGAGGGGCAGATCGCGGTCGCTGAAGGCGTCGCGAACAGCTTTGGGGCGGCCCTGCTCGGCGTCTCGGCCATCGCAGTGGAGCCTCCGTTCGTCGCCGAAGGCGTGATCATCGAGCAGACGACCGCCGACGATCTCGCGCGCATGCGCGCGACTCTTTCGGCGAAGGAGGCATGGTTCAGGCGCATTGTTCGCCTGCCGAGCGAAAAGGTGGAATGGCGTTGGGCGATTGGCTTTCCGACGGAATTCCTGGTCGAGCAGTCCAGGGCGGCGGACCTTGTCGTGGTCCGGCGCAGCCGGCTGAAGGCCAAATCCACTCACTATCTCGATGCGGCCGGAGCCATGTTGCGGCTGGGCCGTCCGATCCTCGCGGTGCCGGACGGCATCACCGCATTGTCGGGTGATCGGATCGTGGTCGGCTGGAAAGATGCCCGGGAGGCGCGACTGGCCGTTCGTGACGCACTGCCGTTTCTGACGCGGGCTTCGCAAGTCACGATCGCCGAAATCTGCACGTCGAGCGAACAGGATGCCGCGCGTGATCGGGTGCGAGACGTTGCCAGGTATCTTCAGCGGCACGGCGTCAATTGCCAGCACGAGGTGCGCGTGCATACGGCGGAACCCGACGCAGGCTATCTCGTTCGGCTGGCCGCCGACGTCGGCGCCGACCTCGTCGTGACCGGCGGGTATGGACATAGCCGACTGGGAGAATGGATTTTCGGCGGCATGACGCAGAGCCTGCTGCAGCAGGCTCCGACCTGCCTGCTGATGTCGCATTGACGCCAACACGCCAAACCGATCCCCTCTTTCAGTCGCGCGAATGGGAGCCGGTCGCGGTGTTGAGCTGAATCAAGCAGAGACCTCCCTTTCGTCATTACCATTCAAGCTGCTGATGGCGGATGGGAGAGCAGGTTGGAATCCGATCAAGGTTCACGGAAGCCGGGCCTCGCGATGGCGGCCATTCTGGCCGGTGGCTTGCTGCTCGTCGTGCTGCAGTTCGGCCTCGCTGCGTACAGTTCGACCGAAACCATTCCCTACAGCCAGTTCGAGCAGTTGCTCGCCCAGGACAAGATCGCGGAGGTGTCCGTCGGCTCGGATACGATCCAGGGGAAATTGAAAGAGCCGCTTCCGGGCGGCAAGTCCGCTTTCATCTCCGCCCGGGTCGATATGGCCTTGGCCGAAAAGCTCGCGGCGAAGGGCGTGAGCGTCACCGGCGTTCCCGGTGGTGGAGCGTTGCAGACATTGCTGTCCTGGATCTTTCCGGTCATCGCCTTCTTCCTGATCTGGTTCTGGATGGGCCGCGGGATCGGTGGCGCCCAGGGCCTGGGCGGGCTGATGTCGATCGGCAAGTCCCGCGCAAAGGTCTACGTCGAGAAGGACATCAAGGTCACCTTCGCCGATGTCGCCGGGGTGGACGAGGCGAAGTTCGAGCTGCAGGAAGTGGTCTCGTTTCTGAGGGATCCCAAGAGCTATGGTCGCTTGGGAGCGCACGTCCCCAAGGGCATCCTGCTCGTCGGACCGCCGGGGACGGGAAAGACATTGCTGGCCCGCGCGGTGGCGGGAGAGGCCGGCGTCCCGTTCTTCTCGATCTCGGGCTCGGAATTCGTGGAGATGTTCGTCGGCGTCGGCGCCGCCCGGGTTCGGGATCTGTTCGAGCAGGCCCGCAAGGCGGCGCCATGCATCATCTTCGTCGATGAGCTCGATGCGCTGGGACGCAGCCGCGGGCCGCAGTCGTTCGGCGGTTACGACGAGAAGGAACAGACCCTCAATCAGCTCCTGTCCGAACTCGACGGCTTCGACCCGAGCGGCGGCGTCATTCTGCTGGCGGCCACCAACCGGCCCGAGGTGCTGGATCCGGCCCTGCTGCGCGCGGGCCGGTTCGACCGCCAGGTGCTGGTTGATCGGCCGGACAAGATCGGGCGCGTCGCGATCCTGAAGGTGCACGCCCCCAAGATCCACATCAGCAAGGAGGTCGATCTCGACAAGGTGGCTGGTCTCACGACCGGCTTCACCGGGGCCGACCTTGCAAACCTCATCAACGAAGCCGCGATCGCGGCGACCAGACGGAGCGCCGCGGAGGTCACGTTCGATGATTTCGTCACGGCGATCGAGCGGATCGTCGCCGGCATCGAGAAGAGGAGCAGGGTGCTAAGCAAGGGCGAACGGCGCAGGGTCGCGTATCACGAGATGGGCCATGCGCTCGTTGCGGCCAGCCTGCCCGGCGTCGATCCCGTGCAGAAGGTGTCCATCGTCCCGCGCGGAATCGGCGCGCTCGGATACACCATTCAGCGTCCGACCGAAGACAGGTTTCTGTTGACGGTCGAGGAACTGAAGAACCGCATCGCCGTGCTGATGGGAGGACGCGCGTCGGAGCATTTGATCTTCGACGGGGCGATCTCGACCGGTGCAGCCGATGACCTTCAACGTGCGACCGAAATCGCGATCGAAATGGTCACCAAGTACGGGATGGACGAGACGGTCGGGCAACGCACCTATGCGCCGAAGCCGCAGGCCTTTCTCGTGGCGGTGCAGGACAAGATCGTTGCGGCCGCCGAGGCAACCGGCCGCGAGATCGATCTCGCCGTGCGCAATTTGATCGAGGAGGGAGACCGCCGCGCCCGGGAGATCCTGCAGCGCCGGCGGGCTGATCTCGATGCCGGCGCCGAACTGCTGATCGCAAATGAGACCCTGACGTCCGAGCAGTTTGCGCCGTTACTAGGTCAGCGTAGTGGCGAAAGCGGGTCGGTTGCCGCGTGATGGCACGGGGTTGAGGGACCCGACGTCGCGTTGCTTGTGGCCAGTGCCCGTTCAGCCTGTCGGAAAGATCAAAGACCGCGCGAGCTGATCTTCTTTCGCATGCGATGACACGAATCCTCCAGGAGCGTTTGAAGATTCACGATGTTCACCAACAGCTCATCGGCTTGTCGCCGTTCGAGCGATCCGAAGGCAAAGCCGTCGCGCAGCTTCGTGACTTGGTCCACGCGCTTACGCCCGGCTGCGGTTCGACTTTCGGCAAACTCGAGCTGCTCCAGATCGTGTCCGAGCCCGTCCTCTTCGCAAATCAGCATTTTGGTGATCGCGCTCCGGCGGTCGGGCGCAAGGTCGGCGCCATTCAGCAGCGCGATGTAGTGGTCGACATTCGCCCGCGCGATGTATCGATACATGGCGTATTCCCCCGTAACTCGACGGTTACGTGCACCCCGTACATATTACCGCCACGGCGGAGGCTGGCGAGGATGCTGTCCCCCGGATCGCAGTGGCGGTCCGGTGTCATGGTAGCGCAAAGGTGCAGCGAGCGCCATGGGGATGCCGGCGCGAGCCTGCCTCCTGATCAAGGCGCTGCAGCCTGCTTGATCCGCATCAAGCCCGAACTCCGTTGATGCCTTAATATGTCAGTTGCGTAACCCGATCGACGGTTACGCTCCCAGATGGCCGCCGAGGTCAATCCCCCATCTCGGCGGCTCCTTTTTTCAGAATCACGATTTCAACAGGGCGGCGCAGAAGCCGCCAGAATGGGTCCATGCAAACTTACTATTTCGACATCAAGGACGGCGTGCCGCTCCGGGACAGGTCCGGATTGGAGCTTGTGAGTGACGGGGCCGCCATCGCGCACAGCAAGAGCTTGGCCGACCAGGTTCGCAGAGAAAAGCCGACAGGCCATCCCGACCTGCGGGTCGTCGTCATCGATGAGAACGGCCGGGAAGTCCACCACGAGCGAATTTATCCAGACGCCACCTGATCACTGGCCCGCCGCCGCGCAAGCCGGGCCGCGATCGTTCGGCCCGGCCGCATTATTTCTTCTTGCCGCTGGCTGCTGGCGAAAAGATCTGATTGGCGGGCGGTTGCCCGCCGGTCGGAACGGCGATCGCGATGAAGCCGCGTCCCATCGAGGTGTGACAGGCGTTACAGCCGTCGGTCAGCCCGCGCATGGAAACGGCGAACTTGCGATTGTCTCCCGCCGCGATCGCGTCGGCGATCGAGAGCAGCGGCTGCTTCATCGTGGTCACGTTGCTGATCGGAATTGCCGGGTAGAAGAGGGCCGCTTCTGCCAAGCTATTGGTCAATTGGCGCAGTTCATACGCGGCGAGGTCCCAGTTACCCGCCTTGCCTGCATGCCACAACTTGAGATGCTGAAGTTGGACCATGCTCATGACCTCGACGAGGCGAGGCGCTTCCTGCTTGCTGTTCGCGGAGGGCGGAAAGTCGGACTGGGCAATTGCGGATGAGACCGCGCCCGCCGAAATCACCAGAACCGCGCACCAATTCTTCAGCGTCATCCGACCATTCCTTGCTGATTGAAGGCTTGAATATCAGGACCACGCTCCGGGCTCTTGCGGTGAATCAATCCTGCTGCCGCTCCGCGGCGGACGAAAACCACGAGGGGGAGCCGCGCGGTGCGGATCATCCGACAGCAGCTCGACGATGCGCACGTCGATCGCAGTGCCCGGCGGTGCCGCTGATGCCGACGACGACGCCTTGCCACCCACTGATGTCAAGATCGGTGCAACTATGGGCGCGCCGGACAGGCCGACGCTTGCCCGCATCGCACGGGGCTCGTGTTGCCAAGCGGTGCCAGGTGCTCAGAAATTCGTGGCCAGTGCGGCCAGACGTCGATGGGCCCTATTCCGCGCAGCCTCGATCGGCTGCTGCGGTCCCGTGGTTGGCCCGATCGGCACGAAACGGACATTGTCGATACCGATGAAGCGCAGGATGTCGCGCAGGTAGGGCGTCGCCATGTCGATGCGGCCGCGGTTCATGCCGGTGGCGAAGTCGCTGCCGCTGGCGAGAATCACCAGCGTCGGCCGGTCCTCGAGCAGCGGCAGATAGCCCTGCGATGGGTCGAACCGAAACGTCAGCCCGGGCTGCACGATGATGTCGAACCATTGCTTGAGCTTGTAGGGAATGCCGAAGTTCCACATCGGCGTCGAGATCAGCACGCGATCGGCCAACGAAAACCGCAGCGCCATCCGCTCGGCCTCTGCAAAGCCGGCGCGCTGCGCGTCGTTGAATGCCTGCCCGGTCAGCCGGGCGTATTTGGCCTCGACGATCGGGCCCGAGAATTCCGGCATCCGCTCTCGCCAGAGGTCCATGACGTCGAGGTCCCAGTCGGGCCGCGCCTGGCGAAATCCGTCGAGAAAGACGCGCGCACCGGCGGTCGACTCGGAGTCGGCGCGGGGTGAGCAGGAGATGTGCAGGAGCTTTGCCACCGCTCATCTCAGCGCGTTGATAACGGCGTCCGCTCTCGTGACGATGGCAACGTTCTGCATTGCGAAGTTGATCGAGGCATTGTGCCAGTCGGCGTTCATGGTCGAGCAGCAATCTTCAGGCACGATCATGAAGTAACCTTTGTCGGCCCCGGTGCGGGCGGTGTGCTCGACCGACATGTTGGTCCAGGCACCGGTGTTGATGATCATGTCGCGCCCGGTCGCCTTGAGGATGGTTTCCAGCCGCGTGCCTTCCCAGGCGCTCATCCGCATCTTCTCGACGACGAAATCGCCCGGCCGCGGTTCTAGCCCGGAAACGGGTGCCGCGCCCCAGCTGCCGCGCACCATCGCCTTGCTGTCGACCAAGCCTTCGAACAGCGGTGCGTTCAGCGTCACGCCGGGTGCGCCCGGCTCAACCACGAACCAGACGTGGATGATGGCGACGCCACGGGCCCGCGCGGTCTCGGCGAGGCGGCGGACATTCTCGACGACGTGCTGCTGCTTCGCATGCCCGGGCGCGCCCGACTCGGCGAAAGCTCCGCCATCCATGATGACGTCGTTCTGGAGATCCTGGATGATCATGGCACAGCGCTGCGGATCGAGCCGCATGTCGCCGTCGGCGAGGATCGGCGCCGTTGGCGAGGCGCTTGCCGCCTGGCCGCCGCCGCTTCGCCGGCCAGCCATGTAGGGCTCATGCCGCGGGCCGACCTTGGTCGGAATGGCGTAGACCGAATGCGTCGAGGTTAGATACAGCGTACGGAAATCCGGTCCGCCCCAGGCGAGGTTCGCGACCATCTCTGGCACGCGGACCTTGCCGAGCAACTCACCGCGTCGCGAATAGACCCAGACGCCGCCGGGCGCGGTGACCCAGACATTGCCATGCTGGTCGCATTTCATGCCGTCGGGCAGGCCGGCCTCCAGCTCGGAGCGGATGCCGCTTGCGAACACCCGCGCATTCGACAGCGAGCCGTCGGCATTGACGTCGAAGACGCGGATCAGCGCCTGCACGGTGTCGTTGACATAGAGCAGCGCCTCGTCCGGCGAAAAGCACAGCCCGTTCGGCTGGTCGAACAAATTGCGCTCGACCACGAGCTTCGGCTCGCCCCCGGGCACGACGCGATAGACGCCCTGAAAGCCGAGCTGGCGCGGCCGCTCGACGCCATAGACCGGCATGCGGCCATACCAGGGGTCCGAGAAATAGATCGCGCCGGAGGAGTGCACGCAGACGTCGTTCGGGCTGTTCAGCTCCTGGCCCTGGAAATGCGATGCCAGCACCTCGCGTCGCCCGTCCGACCGTTCGCGGATCAGCGACGAGGTCGCGTGCTCGCAGACGATCAGGTTGAGCTCGGCATCATAGGTCATGCCGTTGCACTTGTTCGAGGGACGCTTGACCTCGGCCACACCGCGCCGCGGGTCCCAGCGACGGCGTACGTCGCCCGGCATATCCGAGAACAGCAGATAGTGGTCGACCGGGTGCCAGATCGGCCCCTCCGTGAAGTCGAATCCGGTGCCGACCTGCGCGACCGGCGCGTAGGGGTCGACCAGGGTTTCGAATTCGCTTCGCAAGGTGACGTGCGTCATCGGTCGATCCCTCCGGTCATTCAGGCCGGGAACCAGTTGCGCGCGGGCAGGGACTGCACGATCGGTCCGGGGACCTGATCGTGCAGGCGCCCGACGACGTTGCCGCCTTCGATCTTGGCGGGGCGGTCGTGCACCGGCAGCAGATAGCGCGAATTGCTCAGCAGCTTCTTGATCGAGGCCTTCTCGGCGCGTTTGCTGGTGCCATGGTTGCCTGTCGTGCGCGGCTCCCAATCGTTGATCTCGTTGAAGGGCGTCACGATCTGATCGTTGAAGTCGTAGATCACGTCGCCGCAGATCGTCGCAATGCCGTCGGCGGTCTCGACGATGACGTTCATCGAGCCCTCGGTGTGCGCGTTGGCAGCGTCGCAATAGACGCCGGGCATCAGCTCGATCGGGCCGGTGATCTCCAAATCAAGGAAGCGCAGCGCGCTCTTGGTGTGCAGGCGGTCGATCAGGTGCTTGATGTCGGGCGCCGGATATTGCGGATGCATCAGGCCGGAGACGGAATATTCGAGCTCCTTGCGGTTGAGCACGACGGTCGTGTTCATCGAAAACAGATCATCCTTGCCGGCATGGTCGATGTGCAGATGGGTGTGGCAGACGAAGCGGACGTCGCCCATGCGCACGCCGTGGCGCGCCAGCTGGTTTTCGATCATGTTCTCGTGGTACTGCAGCCCGCGCATGCCCAGCGTCTCCATGATCTGGTTGGAGCGGTAGCCGGTGTCGACCACGACCGGATATTTGCCCCCGAGGATCAGGAAGCCGAGGGTGAGGACGCGGCGGGTGCGACCGCAGTCGCGGCCAAGCACCAGAAAGCTCGATTCCAGTTCGATATCGCCATAGTCCAGGATCTTGATTTCCAGCGCCATTCGTTGCCCTCCCTGTCTGTTTCTTGTTTGTCAAAGCCGGTAGACTCGCGTCGCGGTCGTCCTGAAGATGGCGTCCTGCTGCTCCGCGCTGAACGGCGCGGCCGCCGCGCGAAAGGCGCCGACGAGCTCGCGATAGCTGGTCCACAATTTCTCGATCGGAAAATTGGAGCCGAACAGGCAGCGCTCGGCGCCGAAGATGGCGACGGTATCGGTGAGCACGGCGGCAATGTGCGCCGGGTCGTTGCGATGGATGAAGGTGCCGAGCCCGGACAATTTCGATACGATGTTCGGGCAGGCGGCGAGCCGGGCCATCCCGCTGCGCCAGGCGGCGCGGCCGGAAGGCGATAGATCCTCCAGCATGCCGGCATGCTGGAGGATGAAGGTCACGTCGGGGCAGGCTTCGGCCAGCGCGGCGGCGTCCGGCATCTGCGGGGTGAAGACCTGCAGGTCGAAGCTCCAGCCATAGTCGGCGAGACGCGCGACGTTGCGGCGGATCATCGGATCGGCGCAGAGATCCGCCCGGGCTGCAAAGCGGTACAACGGGTTCTCATGCCAGTGCAGCTGCATGCGCACGCCGCGCACCAGCGGATAGCGCTTCAGGCGATCGAGCTGTGGGCGCACATCGTCCACGGCAAAATCGGCATATGCCACGATCGCGTGTGGCCAACCGTGCTCGTCCTTGGTCTGTTGCACCCAGGCCGTCTCGTCCTCGAAGCGGTCGTTGGCCCAGTTGGTCTGCACATAGACCGATCGCGTGACGCCGGAGCCCATGAGGTCATCAAGAAATTCTTGAATCGGATAGTCGCGACGGATCGGTTCATAAGGCCCGAAGATCCGCGGCTGCATGGGGCCGGTCAGCCAGGGCAGGTCGGCCTGCCGCCAGATGTGATGATGGCCGTCGACAATCCCGGTCACGCCGCTCTCCTTCGTCCCAATGCCAGAATGTGGGCGACGATCGATGCACTCGAACCGCCATCCACGAGGTCGTCGACGAAGCGCTCGATTGCGACGAGCGCTTCGGTCTGCGGGCGAAAACCGGGACTCGTCGCCAGCGGCGTCAGCCAGCTCAGGCGCCAAGCCCGCCGCGACAGCTTCGCGACGGCGTCGCGAAGTGCGTCGGGCTCGCCCCGCTCGAGACCATCGGAGACGATCACCACGGCGGCGCCGCGCGCATAGCCGCCGAAGCGCGGCACGGCGAGGAATGCTTGCAGCGCATCGCCGATGCGGGTGCCGCCGTCCCAGTCGCTGACGAGATGCGCGGCGGCGTTCATCGCCTGCTCGCGGCGCTTCAGCCGCAGCGGGCGGGTGATGCGGGTCAGCCGCGTGCCGAAGGTGAAGACCTCGACACTGGGGGCCGCCTGCACCAGCGCATGTGCGAGCTTCAGGTTCTCCTCGGTGCGGCTCTTCATCGAGCCGGAGACGTCGATCAGCAGCAGCATCTTGCGCGGGCGCTGGCGCCGCTTCATGTGACCGAGCCGCATGATCTCGCCGTCGCTGCGGACGCTGTCGCGCAAGGTGCGGCGGAGGTCGGCGAAGGGCCCGCGTCGGGCATGCATGCGGCGATGGCCGCGCCGCCGCGGCAACCGGCGTGGCGCTTCGCGAGCCAGGCGGCGCAATGCATCAGTGCTCGATGTCGCCCCGAAGCGGCGCTCGACCAGCGCCTCGCTTCGGGTTGCAGCGAGACCGGACTCGTTGGCGTCGTCGGCGAGCAGCGGTTCCTCATCACCGCGGCCCTCCTCCTGAAGCCGGACGGTCTCGTCGTCTTCGCCGTCCCGGGGCCGCTCGATGGCCTCGCTGCCGTGGAAATGCAGGTCGAACAGCCGGTCGAAGGTCGAGCGGCGTTCGGGCGGGGGAGCCAGTGTCGCCAGCGCGGCTTGCCTGATGTGCTCGATGCTGCGCGGGCCGAGCAGCTCGATCGCGGCCAGGAATGTGGTGGTCTGTTCCGGCGCGACGGCAAAGCCGTTCACGCGCAGCAGCGGTACAAAGGCGACGAAGATGCGCGCGGCGCGCGGGAGCTGCGGCTCGGCGGTCATGCGGTCACCTCCGCAAGCATCGCATCGAGCCGCGGCGAGATGAAATGTAGGTCCTCCTCGTCCTTCAGCGCCACGCCGATCGAGCGTTTGAACGCCTCCGGCCAGCGCGCGCCGCCCCTATGCAGCAGCGTCGCCGCCTCCGCCCAGTCGACGGCCTCGGCAATGCCGGGCGCCTTGCTCAGGGGCTCACGCCGCAGTTTCTCGACGGCCGCGACGACGGCGCGGGCGGTGGCCTCGGCGACGCTGGAAGCGCGCATCATGATGATTCGCGCTTCGCGCTCCGCGGTCGGATAGTCGATCCAGTGATAGACGCAGCGACGGCGCAACGCTTCGTGCAGATCGCGCGTCCGATTCGAGGTCAGCACGACCACGGGACGTTCGGTTGCGCGCACCGTGCCGCGCTCGGGAATCGAGATCTGGAAGTCGGAGAGGAACTCCAGCAGGAAGGCCTCGAACTCCTGATCGGCGCGGTCGATTTCGTCGATCAGCAGCACGGTGGAATCGGGCGCGCGGAGCGTGGCCAGCATGGGACGCTCGATCAGGAAGGTCTCGCCATAGATGTCGATGCTTTCGTCGCCGGCCTGCCGGATCGCCAGCATCTGGCGCGGGTAGTTCCACTCATAGAGCGCGGCAGAGGCGTCGATACCCTCGTAGCATTGCAGGCGGATCAGGCGCCGGCCGAGCACGGCAGCGATCGCTTTGGCCGCCTCCGTCTTGCCGACACCGGGTGCGCCTTCGAGCAGCAGGGGCTTGCCGAGCGCGAGGCCGAGATAGGCCGATGTCGCAAGGCCCTCGTCGGCGAGGTAATAAGCCGCGCGCAGCGCCTTCTCCAGGGCCTCCGGGCTGTCGATGCCGACGATGTTGCTGCGAACCGCCACGGCCGATCCCCTAGCGCCGCGCCTGCGGCCGCGCGCCGCCCTGGGCCTTGATTGCGCGCAGCACCTTTTCGGGCGTGATCGGCAGGTCGTCGATGCGCACCCCGACGGCGTTGAAGATCGCGTTGGCAACGGCCGGCAGCACCGGATTGGCGCACATCTCGCCGGGACCTTTGGCGCCGAACGGACCATCGGGGGCGGGGCGCTCCAGCACCGCGATATCGTGCGGGCAGATGTCGCCGGGGCCGGGCATCAAATATTCGACGAAGTCGCGGGGGCCGTGAACGGGATCAGGATAATAAGGCTCCGGAGTTTCGTAAAGCGCGTGGCTGACACCCATCCAGGCGCCGCCGACCAGCTGTTGCTCGACCAGACGCGGGTTGAGCGCGCGCCCGAGCTCGTAAGCCGAGTCCATCCGCACCATCGCGACCTCGCCGGTCTCGTCGTCGACATCGACCTCGGCGACCAGGCAGGCATGGGCGTAACAGGTCGCCGGCGACATCTCGCCGGTCTCCGGGTTCACTTCGGAGAGCGGAACGAGAAAGATGCCGCGTCCCGAAATGGTCTTGCCCTGCTTGAACTGTGCGGCAATCGCAACATCCTTGGTCGAGATCGAGCGATGCGGGGCGCCCTTGACGTGGATGTTGCCGCGGCCGTCGGTTTCGAGATCGGCAGCGTTGACCTCGAGCTCCTCGGCTGCAGCCTCCATCATGACGCCGCGCGCTTCCCGGGCCGCAGCCATCACGGCATTGCCGACGCGATGGGTGCCGCGCGACGCGAACGAGCCCATGCAATGCGGGCCGGTGTCGGAATCCGCCGTGTCGACATAGACGTCCTCGACCGGCACGCCCAGCGTCTCGGCGCAGATCTGCCGCGTCACAGATTTCATGCCCTGGCCAAGGTCGATCGACGACAGCGCCACCGTGAACTTGCCGCTGGGATTGGAGTGAACCAGGGCCTGGCTTGGATCGCCGCCAAGGTTCATGCCGATGGGATAGTTGATCGACGCCATGCCGCGTCCGCGATGCCGGGTCATGTCAGCGTCTCCTGGTGCCGAACACCGACGAGAACCGCGTCGCGCCGTGGGATGGTGCGGGCGGACGCGGCGGGGGAGGCGGCGGTGTCGGTGGGGGCGGATCACGCGGTGGCTCGCGCGTTGCAGTCACCGGCGCGCGGTCATAGCTCGTGCGTTGCTGTGCAGGTGCAGCCGGACGGCTACGCGACTCCGTCGGCGTCGGTGGGATCGCCGCGCGGCTGCCGCCGCCGTCCTTGCGCGAGGAGGCGCGCTTGAACTCGTCGCGGATCGGCCATTTGGCCTTTTCGGCGGCGACCTGAACGCATTCGATCAGCGCGGTGTTCTTGGCCTCGCGCCGGTGCGCCTTCATGTCGCCGTCGCGATAGGCGTTGAGAATGCGGAACTCCATCGGGTCCATCCCGACGAGGTTCGCGAGCTTGTCCATCTGGCACTCGATCGCGAAGTCCATCGCGGTGACGCCGAAGCCGCGCATGGCGGTCGCGGGCGTGCGGTTGGTGAAGACGCAGTAGACGTCGCCATAGACGTTCGGGATGGTGTAGGGGCCCGGCAGGTGGGCTGCGCACTTCACGGCGGCGTAGCTCGACAGCCGCGTATAGGCGCCGCTGTCGAAATAGGCGTGGATCTTGCGGGCGACGATGCGGCCGTCGCGCATCACGCCGTCCTTGATGTAGATGCGTTCGGCTCCGCGCGGCGGCCCATACTGCATCTCCTCCTCGCGCCCGAACACGTAGCGCACGGGGCGTCCCGTCAGCATCGCACCGAGGATGGCGAGCGGCTCGGTCAAGGTGTCGACCTTGCCGCCGAAGCCGCCCCCGACGGTGCCGCCGATGAAGTGAAAGGTGTTGGAGGGCACGTCCAGGATCTTCGCGCAGGTGTCGACCGAGAAGAACAGCGCCTGGGTCGAGGTGTAGACGACGTAACGGCCGTTGGTGTCTGGTGCGGCAATGGCGCCGTTGGTCTCGGTCGGCGCGTGCTCGATCGGCGACATCTGGTAGCGTTGCTCCAGCACGTGGTCGGCGGTCGCGAGCGCCGCGTCGGCATCGCCGAAGCGCAGGCGCTGATGGTCGTAGGCGTCGTGATAGATGAACGCGTTTTTCGGATAGGTCTCGTTGACCACGGGCGCGCCGGGTTTGAGCGCATCCTCGACGTCGAACACGGTCGGCAGGGGCTCGTAATCGACCTTGACCTTTGCGATGGCCTCGAACGCCTCGCGCTCGCTGTCGGCGACGATGGCGAGGATCGGCTCGCCCTTGTAACGGACCTTGTCGACCGCGAGCGACGGCTCGTCGTCCTTGCCGAAGTTGATCAGGCTGAGCAGGGTGTTGAGATTGACCGGCACGTCGGTGCCACGGATGATGCGACGCACGCCGGCCGAACGTTCGGCCTCGGCCGTATCGATGCGGCGGATCCTTGCATGCGCCTGTGTCGAGCGCACCACCTTCAGGTGCAGCATGCCCTGCAGCTTGTGGTCGTTGAAGTAGCTCGACGTCCCCGTGACATGGCCGAGCATGTCCTGGCGCTGGGTGCCCTTGCCGATTTCATTGAGATTATCGTCGCGCTCGTCGGCGAAGATGTCCTTGCGAAGTTCCAGCATGGTTGACCTCAGGCGCTGACCCGGCCGCCGGCGGCGGCCAGGATGGCGTTGATGATCGGCTCGTAGCCGGTGCAGCGGCAGATATTGCCGGAGATGGCCTCGACGACTTCGTCGCGGCTCGGCGAAGGATTGCGGTCGAGCAGCGCCTTTGCCGCCATCAGCATCCCCGGCGTGCAATAGCCGCACTGGGCCGCGAAATGGTCGGCGAAGGCGCGCTGCAGCGGGTGCAAATGCGGGCCTTGCTTCATGCCGTCGAGCGTCTCGATCGAACGGCCGCCCACGGTCTCCGCCAGCGTCAGGCAGGAGAGATGAAGCTCGCCGTCGATCAGAACGCTGCAGGTGCCGCAGCCGCCCTGGCCGCAGCCGAATTTCGGCGTCATGTCGCCGATCATCTCGCGGAGTGCAACCAGCAGATTGGTGCCGCCATCGACGAAAATCGCGACGTCGCGGCCGTTGTGACGGAATTGCAGGGGGATCTTGGACATGGGCTCTATTCCTGTCCCGACAGCAGACGTCGCAGATGGACGCCGACGATCTCGCGGCGATACCAGGCGCTGCCGAGCGCATTGTCGGATGGCGATGTTCCCTCGGCTGCGGCGGATGCGGCCGCCGCAATGGTCGCGGCATCCAGCGAGCGGCCCTCGAGTGCACGCTCGGCGGCACGGGCGCGGATCTGGGTCGGCGCCATCGATCCCAGCGCAATCCGGGCGCCCGCAATTCGCCCGCCGCTGATCGGAAGATGCGCAGCCAGCGTGATCACCGAGCCGCCCTTTGGCTTGATGCGGGCGATCTTGCGATAGCGGAATGCATCGCTGCTCGCCGGCCGGGTGCAGGAGACAGAGAGGACCAAGGTTCCGGCCTGCCGGTCGCGCGCCTGCAAGAACTCTTCGATCGGGATGTCGCGTGACCCAAAGCCACCCGCGACCGCGACGGTGGCATCGAGCGCCAGCAGCGCCACGGTGAAATCGCCATAGGGACTGGGTGCGAAGAGATTGCCGCCGACCGTGCCCATGTTGCGGACGGCGGGGCCGCCGATCGAGCGGGCGGGCGCGTGCAGGAAGGCGAGGTCGCGCTCGGCAAGGACGCGCGCGAAGGTCACGCCGGCGCCGAGCGTGACGCGCGGGCCGGAGGCATCGATCCGGGTCAGCGCCTGGTCCTGGGCGCGGATGACGGTCGCGATCGCCACATCGCCCTCGTTCAGCGCGCGCATCACCAGCGTGCCCCCGCCGAGATAGCGCGCGCTGCGGTCCGAGGACAACGCCCCGGCCGCTTCGCTCACGCTTGCAAACGTCTTCACTGTCACGGCCATGATTATGCGGCCTCCTTCAGATGGCGGCGGATCGCCTCGAACCCCGCCTGGTAAATGTCTTCTGCGACCATATGCGTGATGCGGTCGCGATCTTCCGGCTTGGTGGTGAAGCGGGACTCCCAGTGCCAGAAGGTGCGGTCGCCGTCGGTGACCGGCAGCAGACGGACATGGGCGACGTAGTTGAACATCGGCATCGGCGTATCGAGCAGGCAATAGCTGAAAGACTGCTCAAGGTCCG
The DNA here is from genome assembly GCF_018129985.1 of Bradyrhizobium sp. SZCCT0148. Lineage (GTDB taxonomy): Bacteria > Pseudomonadota > Alphaproteobacteria > Rhizobiales > Xanthobacteraceae > Bradyrhizobium > Bradyrhizobium japonicum_H. The sequence continues at coordinate 38,331 of NZ_JAFCKT010000016.1, read as the reverse complement.
ACAGCGCCAGCAACTGCTCGCGCAGCTCGGAGCCGTCGTTGAGCTTGAACCGCCTGATGCAGCCGATCCTGTCGGAGGACTGCGCGCGCTCGATCGAGGACGTCGCGACGACCGGGTGCCAGCGATCGTGCCCGTTGAAATCGCGCAGAACGGTCCACACCGCATCGGTCGGCGCGTCCAGTATCGTGCTCTTGACGACATGCGGCACGGCTAGCCTCCGAACACGCGCTTGAGCGCATCGAACCCGCCCTGGAACACGCCGCCGCCGATGTTGCCGACGAGTTCGGCCTCGCGCTCCGGCGCGCAGTCGAATTCGGCGGTCCATTCCATGAAGGTCTGGTCGCCGTCGGTGACGGGCGTCAGCCGAAGGGTTGCGACGTAGTTCTCGACACCCATCGGAGATTCCAGGATCGAATAGGTACAGAACATGTCGTAGTCGGAGAGGCCGAGCAGCTTCTCGCGGATTCGGTCGCCGTTGCGCAGGCGGAAGTCCCGTACGCAACCGATCTTGTCGGAGGGCTCGCCGCCCTCGATGCGGCTTTCGGCGATCGCCGGATGCCAGTTCGGCAGGCCGTTGAAATCGCGCACCCGCGCCCAGACGCGGTCGTTGCGGGCATTGACGACGGTGGAGACGTAAACGCGAGCCATGGCGCGACCTCAGCTCTTCTTCTTGGGCCCGGCTGGCGGCTCGCCACCTTCGGCCGAGGGGGCAGGCGGGGCGCCCGGCTTGTCGCCGCCACCTCCGCCCCCGCCGCCCTTGCGCGCGGATTCCTTGATGCCTTGCATGTCACGGGCTTCGCGGATCAGGCCAGGCATCTTGGAGAGGCTGCCGCCTTCGACACCGATGTCGGCGAGGATCGAATCGATCAACGGCGCCTGGACGCGGTAGCGCAGGGCGGAATCGATGACCTCGTCGGTGGCGCTGCGGCCGCCACTGCCACTATTCCCATGGCCGTTGAGGCCGTCGACCTGGAGGATGCGGATGCCCTCGATCTTCTCCATCGGCTTGACGCTCTCGCGCACGATGCCCTCGATGCGGTCAAGCAGCTTGCGGCGGAACAGCGAGTAGCGGGCCTGATCGGTCAGCACGTTCTCGGCCTCGTTCAGCAGCCGCTGCGCTTCCGCCTCGACGGCGGCGCGGACGCGCTCGGCCTCGGCGGCGATGCGGGTTTCCTCGGCCTGCGTCTCGGCGAGCAGCACCTCGACCGTCTTGCGCCGCTTGGCGATCTCGCTCTCGCGCGCCGTGATGACGCGCTCGGTGGCTTCGGTCGCGCGCATCCGCGCTTCCTCGGCCGACGCCTTGGCGGCGGACTCTTCCAGGGATTTCGTGTGGATCGCAATGGCCTTCTCCATCAGGACGGTCTCGACCTCCTTTTCGCGATTCACCTCGAGCTTGCGCAGCTCGCGCTCGCGACCGACGCGGGCCTCGTCGAGGCCCCGATCGGATGCGATGCGGGCGCGTTCGACCTCCTCGCGTGAGGCGATTTCGGCCTCTTGCAAGGATTGAACGCGGGCGACCTCCAGCTGCTCGATCGAGCGGCGACGCTCGATGCGAGCCGCCTCCAGCGCCTGCTCGCGCGAGACATCCGTGGTCTCGATTTCCTTGCGCGCCACGATTTCGGCCTGCCGGACCTGGCGGTCGGCATCGATCCGCTCGGACTTCTTGGTCGACAGCGCGATGACGCGGTCCTCGTCGGCGATCTCGATCGCCTTCTTCTGCTCGATGTTGAGCACCTCGCGCTTCTTGGATGAGTTGATGCGTTCGGCCTCCAGCGCCAGATCGACGGTGATGCGCTGACGCTCGATGGCGTCGCGCCGCTTCAGCTCGGCTGCCTCCAGCACGCCGGTGCGCTCGATTTCGAGCGAACGGGTGTCGCGCTCGGCCTGGATGCGCTCGGCCGCAACGGCCTTCTCCTGGGCGATGCGGGCCGCCTCGATCGCCTCGCGGGAGGCGATGTCGGCTTCCTCGACGGCGCGGTTGCGGGCGATCTCCAGCGAGCGCACGCGCTCCTCCTGGGCAATGCGTGAGGCCTCCGTGGTCTCGCGCGCGGCGATGCCGGCGACGTCGAGCGCCTGGTTGCGCTCGATCTCCAGCTGGCGCGTGCTCTGCTCGGCGGCGATGCGCTCCGCGGAGAGCGTCCGCTCTCGGGCGATGCGGGCGGCCTCTACCGCGCGCTGCGCCTCGATCTCGGCCTCCTGGATGGTACGCACCTGCTGGATCTCCAAGGCGCGGGTCCTCTCATCCGAGGAGATGCGCTCGACATTGACGATCAGCGTCTGGGCGATGCGGGCCTTCTCGGTCGCCTCGCGCGCGGCGATCTCGGCCTCGTCGACGGCGCGGGTGCGCTCGATCTCGCGTCGGCGTGTTTCCTCCTCGTTGGCGATGCGGGCGTCGGTGACGACGCGATCCTGCTGGATCCTCGCCTTTTCGATCGCTTCGCGCGCCGCGATCTCGGCTTCCTCGACCGTGCGCATCCGCTCGATCTCGCGCTGGCGCACCTCGCGCTCGGAGGCGATCCGGGTGGTATCGATCGAGCGCTGGTTGGCGATCCGGGTCTTCTCGATCTCCTCGCGCGCCAGCAGTTCCTTCTCCTCGATGGTGCGGGTCCGCTCGATCTCCTTCTGGCGGGTCTCGCGCTCGGAGGCGATGCGGGCTTCCGCGATCGCCTGGTCATTGGCGATGCGGGCGCGCTCGATCGCCTCGCGCGCGGAGATCTGCGCCTGCTCGGCCTCGGTCTCGCGGAGCGCCCGTTCACGGGCGACTTCCGTGCGCTGCAGCGCGCGGCGCATCTCGATGTCGCGTTCCTGCTCCAGGCGCGCGGTCTCGCTCTCGCGCTCGATCTCCAGCGCCTGGCGCTCGGCCTCCAGATTGCGGGTGCGGATCTTGATCATCGAGTCCTGCTCGATGTCGTTGCGCAGCTTCCGCTTGGCCTCGATGTCCTGCATCAGCTGGGTCAGGCCTTCGGCGTCGAACCGGTTCGAGGGGTTGAAGAATTCGAGGTCGGTCTGGTCGAGATCGGTAATCGCGACCGATTCCAGTTCGAGACCGTTCTGGGCGAGGGCCTCCGTCGCATTGGCCTTGAGGCGGGCGACATACTCGCCACGCTGCTCGTGCATCTGCTCCAGCGTCATTTCGGACGCAACCGAGCGGATCGCCGAGATGAACTTGCCGGCGAGGAGGGCGTGGAGCTGCTCGGGCTCCATGGTGCGGCGGCCGAGCGTGGCGGCTGCGATCGACACGGCCTCGCGGGTCGCCTGCACGCGGACATAGAAATCGGCCTCGATGTCGACGCGCATGCGGTCGCGGGTGATCACGGCGTCCTGCTTGGAACGCACGATGCCCATCGGCAGCACGTTCATGTTGACCGGTGTGTAATCGTGGATGAAGGGCATCACGAAGGCGCCGCCGTTGATCACCACGCGTTCGCCGAGGAAACCGGTACGGACGAACGAGGTCTCCTTGGATGAACGGTGATAGAGCCAATTCACGATGTAGACGCCGACCACGATGACGACGATCGCGACGATCAGCCAGAGGATCAATTCACCGACCAGATTGCCTGACATCTTTCCCTCCCTCGTACCTTCGGCGTTATCGCGCGCCGATCGCCTTGAATTGACGCACCTGCTCCGTCAGCGCCCGTTCCACCGGCAGCCGCTCCATCGAGGAGGCGCCGTAGAAGCCGTGGCAATGGCGGGTGTTCTTCATGATGAAATCGGCGTCGGCGGGATCCGCGATCGGGCCGCCATGTGCCAGCACCAGGATCTCAGGATTGACGCTGAGCGCGGCCGACGCCCAGGTGTCGATCCGCGCCGGGCAATCCTTCAGCTTCGGTGCCGTCTGCGCGCCGATCGAGCCGCCGGTCGTCAGCCCCATGTGGCAGACGACGATGTCGGCGCCGGCGATCGCCATCGCAGCCGCTTCCTTCTCGCTGAACACATAGGGTGTCGTCAGCATGTCCTTGTCGTGCGCCTTGGCGATCATGTCGATCTCGAGCGCGTAGGACATCCCGGTCTCTTCGAGATTGGCGCGGAAGGTGCCGTCGATCAGGCCGACGGTCGGAAAGTTCTGGACGCCGGCGAAGCCAAGCGCCTTCAGCTGGTCGAGGAAGACGTCCATGTCACGGAACGGATCGGTGCCGTTGACCCCTGCGAGCACCGGCGTTCTCGTGACCACGGGCAGCACCTCGCCGGCCATCTCCAGTACGATGGCGTTGGCATCGCCGTAAGCCATCAGCCCAGCAAGCGAGCCGCGGCCCGCCATCCGATAACGTCCGGAATTGTAGATCACGATGAGATCGACCCCGCCGGCCTCCTCGCATTTGGCCGATAGGCCGGTGCCGGCACCGCCGCCGACGATCGGCTCGCCGCGCTTTGCCATCTCGCGAAATCTCTTCAGCAGTGCTGCGCGTTCAAACCTGGCCATCTCTCACCTCGCTAGTCTGCGCCGCGCGCCGGGTCGCCCGAACAGGGTTCGGAACGCACCAACGATGGCGGCGGCGAAGTCGGGATCGTTGATGTTCTTCGGCATGCGAATGATCTGGCGATGACCCGTCTGCCGCACGGTCCGCTCCAGCGCGCGGAACAGCGCGGCGTCCGCATCGGGGTCCCAGAACGGCTGGCCGCGGGCATCGAGCGCGGAGACGCCGCCCTCGGGCAGGAAGAAACGAACCGGTCCGTCCATCTGGTTGAGCCGTTCGCCGATCCAGCGGCCGATGCGCTCGTTCTCTTCCACCGTCGTCCGCATCAACGTCACCTGCGGATTGTGGACATGGAATTTGCGGCCGCGGTAGCGCTCGGGAATGGTGTCGGGCGCGCCGAAATTGACCATGTCGAGTGCGCCGACCGAGCCGATATAGGGGACGCGCGTCCGGATGATCGCGCCGAAGCGGTCATCGGTGGCGGGAAACACGCCGCCCATCAGGAGATCGCAGACCTCCGTCGTGGTGAGGTCGATCACGCCGGCGAGCTGGCCGGACTCGACGAGTTTCTCCATGGAGCGGCCGCCGACGCCGGTGGCATGGAAGACCAGGCATTCGAAATCCTCGCGCAGCTCGGCCGCGATCTTCTGCACCGCCGGCGTCGTCACACCGAACATGGTGATGCCGACCGAGGGCAGGGCGGCAGCTGGGCGCGCCGCGCGCTGATCGAGCCGCGCCTTGACCATGCCTGCGAGGGCATTTGCGGCGTTGGCCAGCACCGCGCGCGAGATCGAGTTGAGCCCCTGCACGTCGGTGACGGAGTACATCATGGTGATGTCGGCGGGGCCGACATAAGGCCCGACATCGCCGGAGGCGACGGAGGAGACGATCAGCTTGGGCACGCCAATCGGAAGCGCGCGCATGCCGGGGGCAACCAGCGAGGCCGCGCCCGAGCCGCCAGCCGAGATCACCCCGGCGACATTACCCTGGCGCCGCAGCCAGCTGGCAAACGCATCGGCCATTGCCGTTACGGCCGCGCCGCGGTCGGGGCCGAATACGGCGGAGCCGCCGCGGCCGTGGTTCAGTGCGATCTCCTGCGCCGAGACATCGCAGCTGGAATGCTTGCCGCTGGTCGAGACGTCGACCAGCCGCGTGCGCAGGCCGGTCTCGGCGATGATGTCGCGGATGAAGCGTAGTTCGAGACCTTTGGTGTCGAGCGTGCCGACCACCAGCACGACGGGCGGACCGGCGGTCTGCGCCGCCGCCGGTTCGCGCCTGCGCCGCGCGGTGTCGTCGAGTCGCGCGACCTGTGTCGAGAGCGTGCGCGCTGCAGCCTCGATGCGGGCGATTGGCACCGGTTGCGACCACCGCGTCGGAGGCGTCGGGTTGGAGATGTAGATCCGGACCGGACCGTCGCGGCGCGGCGCCGGGGCCGCTTTTGTCTCCGGGCCGGATGCGGGGATGTCGAGATCCGGCTCGAGTTCGGCGTGAAGCCCGACCCCGAGCAGACGCTGCTGCAAGTTACGGTCGGCGGCGAGCCGTGCGGAGTCGATGATGCGGTTGATGCGGCCGTTGACCATGATCGCGACGTTGCGCGAGACCGCGGTGGCGACGCCGATATTCTGCTCGATCACGAGCACGGACATGTCGCCGTCCTCGCCGAGCCGCAGCAGCATCTCCTCGACCTGCGCCACGATGACCGGCGCGAGGCCTTCGGTCGGCTCGTCCATGATGAGCAGGTGTGGATTGGTGAGAAGCGCGCGCGAGATCGCCAGCATCTGCTGCTCGCCGCCGGAGAGCTGGCCGCCGCCGTGGCCTTTGCGCTCGGCAAGGCGAGGGAATGTGTCGTAGATGCGCTCGATCGTCCAGGCGCCGGACCGCAGCCCGCCGGCGAGCCGCAGATGCTCGTCGACGCTGAGCGAACGCCACAGGCGGCGGCCCTGCGGCACATAGCCTACACCAAGCCGGGCGATGCTGGCGGGAGGCCGCCGCGTGATGTCTTCCCCGCGGATCCGGATCGACCCGCCGCTGACGGCGACCAGGCCCATGATGGCCTTGCAAAGGGTGGTCTTGCCCATGCCGTTGCGGCCAACGACGGAGAACACGCCGCTCTCCAGTGTGAGGTCGACGCCTTGCAGGGCGTGGGAGTGACCGTAATAGACGTCGAGGCCACGGACCTCGAGTGCGGCCGCAGCGCGGCGGGCCTCATTCATGGCCGCCTCCGAGATAAAGCTCCTGCACCTCGGGGTCGGACTGGATCTCTTCCGGCAGGCCCTCCTTGAAGATGCGGCCGTTGTGCATCATCGTGACGCTCTCGACGACGCGCAGCGCCACGTCCATGTCGTGCTCGATGATGATGTAGCCGATATGGGGCGGCAGCGAGGTCAGGATCTCGATCAGCTCGGCACGCTCGGTCGGCGACAGGCCCGCGGCCGGCTCGTCGAACAGCACGAAGCGGGGCGCGCCGGCGAGCGCGAGCGCGATCTCGAGCTGGCGCTGCTGGCCGTGGGCGAGTTCGGCGACGCGCTGATCCTTCACGGCGGACAGATGCACGGCCTGGACGAGATTGTCCGCCGCGTGCATCAGGGCATCGTTCTGTCCCGGACGCAAGAACGAGAAGCGGCCGCGCGAGACGCCGCGGCAGGCGAGATAGACATTGTCCTGCACGGTCAGGCCGGGAAACAGCGCGGAGATCTGGTAGGTCCGGCGCAGCCCGCGGCGGATGCGTTCATAGGGCGGGAAATGCGTGACGTCCTCTCCGAAGAAGCGGATCGTGCCGGAGGAGGGCGGGAAGTCGCCGGTGATGCAATTGAACAGCGTGGTCTTGCCGGCGCCGTTCGAGCCGAGCACCGCGCGGCGTTCGCCGGGACGCACCGTGAGGGTGACGTCGGTGAGCGCGGCGAGCGCGCCGAACAACCGCGTCACGCCGCGCAGCTCCAGCGCGGCGCCGGCGCCGACGGCCGAGAGGCGGTGGGCGACGCTATCCATGGCGACGCCCTCCACCGGAACGGTCGGCGCCGCGGCTCTGGCGCCAGCGCTGCCACAGCCCGATGACGCCGTCCGAGGACCAGAACACGATGGCGAGGAAGCCGAGTCCGATCAGCAGCCGGAACCGGTTGCCGTCGAGACCGATCCTGACCAGGAAATCGAGCGCGAAGGTGCGTAGCAGCACGAAGATCAGCGCGCCGATGAAAGGGCCGATCGGGCGCGTGATGCCGCCCACGACGGCGATGATCAGCACGTCGATGCAGGCGCCGACGCTGACGGAGCCCGGCGAGATCTGGCGGTAGTTCCAGACCTGGAGGACGCCGGCGAGCGCCGCGATGAACGAGGCGAAGGCATAGGCCGCGACGCGGTGCGCGTTGACGTTGAAGCCCAGAGCCGCCATGCGCCTGGGATTGTCGCGCACGCCCTGCAGCGCGAGCCCGAACGGGGCGCGCGAGAGATATTCGACCGCGAAATAGCAGAGCGCTGCGACCGCAAGCACGATGTAATAGAAGGGAATGTCGGCGCGCCAGTTGACGCCCCAGAAGTGCGGCGTGGCCACGGTGTTGATGCCGGTATGGCCGTTGAAGATCGCCCAGTTCTGGTTGGTGAAATAGTAGAAGGCGGCTCCGATCGCGAGCGTGATCATGATGGTGTAGATGCCTTCGGTGCGCACCGCGAGCGCTCCGCCGAGCGTGCCGAAGGCGGTCGCCAGCGCCAGCGCCATCGGAACCGCAAGCCACCATGGCCAGCCCAGGCTGATATTGGCGTTGCCGCTGATGCCGAACACGGCGACCATGTAGGCCGAGAAGCCCGCGATGGTGAGCTGCATCAGGCTGACCATGCCGCCGTAGCCTGCGAGGACCATCAGGCTCAGCGCCATGGTGCCGAGGATCAAGGTGGACGCGAAGATCTCGATCAGGAAGAAGCCGTTGGCGATCAGCGGCATGATCACGAGAATGGCCGCGACGATCCAGGCCGCGGGATGGTTGATCTCAGGCCAGACGCGCGCCGGGCGCTGCGCCAATGCGGCGTGCCGTACGGCGATGCGGCTATCGTGGGCGAGCGACATCTCAGCGCCTCGCCAATAGGCCTTGCGGCCGGATCGCCAGCACCAGCACCATGATCAGGAAGGTCACGACGATGGCATAGGTCGGGATGTAGACCGAGCCGAGCTGCTCGGCGAGGCCGATGATCAGCGCGCCGAGCGCCGCACCGGGAATCGAGCCCATGCCGCCCACGATCACGACGACGAGCGAGGCGAGCAGGAAGCGGATGTCCTCGCCCGGCGACAGGGACTGGAAGGTGCCGCCGACCACGCCGGCGACGCCGGCAAGCCCCGCGCCGAAGGCGAACACGGCGACGAAAACAAGCTGGATGCGCACCCCGGTCGCCGCGAGGATATCGCGATCGTCGACGCCGGCGCGGACGATCATGCCGATCCGGGTGCGGTTGAGAGCAAGCCACATCGCAACGCCGATGACCACGGAAGCGGCGAAGATCACCAGCCGGACCATGGGATATCGGAGATACACCGGTTCGCCCGAGGACTTGATCGCCGTGACCAGCGGCAGGTCCACCGGCCCGATCAGCCAGTTCGGCGTCTGGATCTGGTAGAAGTCGCCGCCGCAGGCCCACAGCATGAGATCGGCGAACACGATCGACAGGCCGATCGTCACCATGGTCTGCCTGAGATCCTGTCCCTCCATCCTGCGGAATACGATCAGCTGCAGCAGGACGCCGACCAGGGCGGTGAGGATGAACGCGACGATGAAGCTGAGGATCCAGGAGCCGGTCGCCGTGCTGACGGCGTAGCCGACATAGCCGCCGAACAGATAGAGCGAGCCGTGCGCGAGGTTGACGTTGCGCATCAGGCCGAAGATCAGCGTGAAACCGCTGGCAACGAGAAAGTAGAGGCCTCCGAGCGTGATGCCGTTGAAGACCGCGTTGAGGAAGACGCGCTTGCGGCCGATGGCTTCTTCGAGGCCCGGCGGCCAGATCGCGAAGACCAGCCACAGCACCACAGCAATGGCGATGATCGAGATCAGCGCCCAGGCCGGATGGCGTTCGACAAAGCGGCTCATGGCTTCACCTCGCCCCGCCTGCGGGGAAAGGTCGCGCCGAAGGCCTTACCCCAACCCTCTCCCCGCAGGCGGGCAGAGGGGGCAGGCAGACCGTCACCGCCGCTAGCCTCACCATGAACGCGCGCTCCCTTCGGTCGCGACCCTCTCTTTCGGGATCGCGTTGCCCGCATCCTAACGGGGCTGCGAGGGCGACGTTTGATCGTGAGTATCTTTTCGTGGCCCGCTCAGGCGCGCAAAATCTTGGCTGCGCGACGATAATCGGTCGGCGCCATCCCGACATTGGCAGCGAAGAAGCGGGTGAAGCCGCTCTGCGAGGAAAAGCCGAGATCGAAGCCGATATCGGCGATCGGCGCCTCGCTCGCTACCAGCGCTTCCAGCGCCTGTTCCATGATCAGCGTGTTGAGATAGAGGTTCGGCGTCACGCCGGTCTGGACGCGAAACAGCCGGTAGAAATGTGGCCGCGACAGGCCGGATTCCCGCGCGATCGCGTCGAGCTCGATCTCGGCGCCTGGGCTTTCCGACATCATCTTGATGCACTTGCGCACGCGAAAATCGGTGACGGAGCCGTTTGCGCGAGGATCGCGCGCGATCTCGGCCTGCTGCCAGCTTTCGTCGTAGCAGACGTCGATCAGCCGCCGAAGCTCGGAATCCAGGCTGGACAGCGATGGTGCGCCGCACACGAGCGCGGCGGTCCGCCTGATATGCTTGTCGAGCGCCGGCGTGCGCCGGATCTGGGTGCGCCCGAAACGCATCCGGTGGGTGCCGGATGGATCGGGTGCAAACCATTCTGCGTTGACATAGAGCACGAAGAAGATTGCGCCGCCGTCGAGGTCGGTCGGCAGGAAATTGTGCGGCTCCCACGGATTGACCGCGACCACGGACGTCTCGTCGAGATCGTGGTGTCCGTCGGAGACGTCGATGCATGCGGGCATGCCGCCGACATGGAAGATCAGATGACCTTCACGATGGGCGTGAATGTTGAAAGGGCGGTTCAACTGATAAACCGTCGCCCGGCCAAACCGGCCATGGAAGACGGCGAGCGCACGGCTCATGCCTTCCCCTCCCGAATGTTCTTGTCTTTTCGCTCAGCGTTCAACAACGCCGGCGAGATTGCAAGAGCGGAGAGCGACCGCGTCAGCGAGTCGCTCCCCGGTTGTGCATCGCAGGAGTGATGCGTCAGTACTTCTTACATTCCGGAACGGTGCGGCTCGGCAACCCGATCTTGGAGAAGACCGCCGGGTCGTAGCCGAGCGTCTGGTTGACGTTCGGGATCACCTTCACGACCTTGCTGAACAGCGCGCCCTTGCCGTCGTCGACGACTTCGGTGACGAAGTTGGTGCCGATCGCCTGGCGGTTGGCATCGAGCTTGATCTTGCCGTTTGGCGCATCGATCTCGATCTTGGCGAGCGCTTCCTTGTACTTGGCCTGGTTGTTGGAGAGATCGCCATTGACCGCACGCAGCGCCAGGATCAACGCCATGGTCGAGCCGTAATAATTGGTGGCGAGCAGCGACGGACTCGGGAATCGCTTGTTCGGCGGGAAGGCGTCCTGATAGGCCTTCACGAATTTCTGCCAGCCCGGATCCTCCCAGGTGTCCGCCTGGCCGCTCGCCGCGATGGTGCCGACAAGGGCGTTCTTGGCATTGCCTTTCGACGACAGGATGGTCTGGTCGATCATGATGGAGCCGCCCATCAGATGCGCCTTGCCGCCGGCCTGTTGATACTGATTGAGGAAGTTGACGGCGTCGGCGCCGCCGAGCCCGAGATAGATCGCATCGACGTCGTCGGGCAGTGCTGCGATGACCGAGGCGAAGTCCTTGGTGCCGAGCGGCACCCATTGCCGGTTGGTGACCTGTCCGCCGGCACCGCAGAACTCGAGCACGAGGCCGAACACCTGGGTGTAGATGAAGGAATAGTCTTCGCCGACGGTCGCGATCTTGCGATACTTCTTTTCCTCAAAGGCGTATTTGCCGAGGCCGACCTGCCACTGCGCGCCGTCCATGTTGTAGCGGAAGAAGTTCGGGGCAGGATCGACATAGGTCGTTTCCTGCGCGCCGGAGGCCGCGTTGATGAAGGTCAGCTCGGGATGGGTTTTTGCGAAGTTCTTCACCGCGATGCCCTCGTCGCCGGAGAGCGGCGAGAGCAGGATCTGCACCTTGTCCTGCTCGATCAGCTTGCGCACGGCGCGCACCGCGCTGTCCGGCGTCGCGTCGGTCGAGGCGACGATGAATTCGAGCTCCTTGTCGCCGACCTTCTTGCCCAGGACGTTGAGGGCCGTCTGGTGGCCGCGCATGCCGTCCTCACCGAGCACCGTGTAGGTGCCTTCGAGGGTTGCGGTCACGCCCACCTTGATTTTCTCCTGGGCGAAGGCCGCGGTTGAAAGAAACAAGCTGCTCAGCGCGAGCAGTCCCACACTGCATTTCGACATTGTGCTCCTCCCTGTGTGTCGTCTTTTGTCGCCGCGTGGCTCCCGAAGGGCCCGCGACTTTGACGGGAAAGCTAACCGAAACCGGATGCGGTGCATGCGCTGGCGCCTCCTTTGGTTTGACGGGCAGTCTCATTTTTGAATGGTGCGGCGCAAATGGTTCCGCGGTGCAGCAGCGCGGATGCAAGAGGCTGCTCGGTGCGAAGAAGCACCGTGGGTCCCGCAGGAGCATTGCCTGTGTCGCGCTCAGCGGATCAAGGTGCGCCAAAATATTCCACTTTATCGAAATTCGGTTTCGGCGTATGTGTCACTCATCCCGGCTCACCCAAGAGGGGCGGCGTGAAGTCGTCATGTTCGCGAGCCGGGCTTGCGGTGGACGCGGCAGCGTCACGAGAGGCGCGGGCAGGGCGGGTAGTCTCTGTGAGCCCGAGGCCACGTGCGGACGACGGCGCTGTCAGGTTTCGTACGGCTCGTAGCCGCAAGCTCGGTCTAGCAGGGGGGTAAAGCGGCTTGTCCGCCATAGCTCGAAGAGCGACGGCGGAAGCGTGCTCACGCCTATGTTGCTCATGGAGGGAGATGGTGGGCACGGCGCTACGCGCCTTTGCCCACCCTACGCAATACGTTGGCGACGAAGCAATCCAGAACGTCTCCGCGGAGAGTCCCGGATTGCCTCCAGTACATCTCGATCAGGCGGCGGTTGACGCCTTGGCGTTGACGCCCTTGCGAAGCGCCACCGTGTTCAGCTTGGTGTTGGCGGCTTTCTCTTCGTTCAGATTGGTCGTGAGAAAGCGCACGATGTCGTCGTGGCCGAGTTCTTCCGCCCAGGCGATCAGCGTGCCGTAGCGGCACATCTCGTAGTGCTCCACCGCCTGCGCGTTGGCGACGATCGCGGCGTCGAGCACGGCCTTGTCCTCGATCTCTCCGGCGGTCTCGTCGGCTTCCTTGATGATGCCGTCGATCGCAGGACATTGCGTGCCGCTAGGCTCCTTGCCGAGCTTCGCAAACACCTTGCCGAGCCGCTCCACCTGCTTGTTGGTTTCGTCCAGATGGGCTTTCAGCCCGGTGACAAGGTCCCTGTTGGTCGCCTTGTCGATCATCTTCGGCAGCGCCTTCAGGATCTGCTGCTCCGCGTAGTAGATATCCTGCAGCCCGTGCAGCAGCAGGTCTTCCATTGTTTTGATGTCCTTGGTGAAGAAACCCATAAATGACACTCCTTTGGCAATGATGACACTGGAACGCTCTGCGGCGGCAGCTGTTCCATTCCGTGGTGACACGAGGAGAGCCGAATGAGCGACGGAATTGATCATCTTGCGGGGCTGCTCGGGCGCGCGGCGATGGACGTGTGGGGCGATATGCCCCGCGATATCCAGGAAGCGCTGTTCGAGACCGCCATGAAGGGCCGCGCCACCGAGCGCGAAGAGCTCGCCCGCCTGCTGCACGAGCGGCACCCGCGCACGCTTCATCCGGCCCAGCCGGGCTAATGCCGTGGGTGGAACGATCATACGTCGCGCCGATTGATAATCGGGCGTCGCGCCGCCGAATGGTTCGTATCGGGCCGCGGAGGCGCAACGCTCGATCGTCGGAAAATCCAGATGAACATCGGAAAATGGTACGACCCGATCTCGCAACGGTGGATCATGCCGCGTGAGGCGCGCGCTATCGCCGGATATGGCCGGTCCAATGCCGAGAAGGCGCCGGAGGATCGCACGAAAGGCGAGCCGCAGCGGATCTGGCAACTGTTGGTGGATTGCTGCGCGAGTGAGTGATGCCGAACATCGGCAGGTTCTGTGCTCCACGATCCGGCGCGCATTCAGAACGTGATCAGGAACACCGCGAAGGCGATGACGATCGCTGGGCTCGCGACAGCGACGCTGATCAGCGTCCTGCTCCTGCTATATCAATCAAACGGATGATGCCTTCAGTTCCTGCCGGGCAGGCGTCCCATCGGCCTTGGGCGAACACCCCTGCAGCGGCCTCCGGCCTCGCCGCGGGGCAGCCCAGCGTTTCGCTGATCTCGACGAATTCCGGATTGGATCGGTATATTACCATTCCGATTGAAGGCCGACGCCGGAACAAGGATCAGATGATGGACGATACGATTGGTTTCCCCGATCCCGGTCTCGACCTCTCGGACGGCTTCAAGCCGCACACTTCGCACTGGGGCGTGTTTTCCGCCCGTCAGGGCGCGGCCGGGCTGGAGGTCAGGGCCTATGCGGGCGATCCCGATCCGAACGGCATCATCGACAATTTCCCCGGCGCGCTCCGCCACCAGGCGCGCATTGCCCAGCCGGCGATTCGCCGCGGCTGGCTCGAGCGCGGGCCAGGGCCCGACGATCGCCGTGGCCGCGACGAATTCGTCTCGGTGAGCTGGGAGAAGGCCCTCGACCTCCTCGGCGACGAACTGTCGCGCATCCGCGACACCCGTGGGCCCGGTGCCGTGTTCGGCGGGTCCTACGGCTGGTCGAGCGCCGGCCGCTTCCATCACGCCCAGAGCCAGGTGCATCGCTTCCTCAACATCGCGATGGGCGGCTATGTGCGCTCGGTCAATTCCTATTCCTCGGGCGCGTCGTCGGTGCTGCTGCCGCAGATCCTCGCGGGCTATGAGGACATCACCAAGCGCAACGTCACATGGGAGCAGATCGCCGGTCACACCGACATCGTGCTGGCGTTCGGCGGCATGGCGCTGAAGAACTCCATGGTGGCCGGCGGCTCCATCAGCAAGCACGTCGAGCGCGGCGCCATGGCAGCGGCCCGCCAGCGCGGCTGCGAGTTCATCCTGGTCAGCCCGCTTCGCGAAGACCTGCCCGTCGAGGCCGGTGCGGAGTGGATGACCTGCGTGCCGAGCACCGACACCGCCTTGATGCTTGGCCTCGTCCATACGCTGGTCAGCGAAGGCCTGCACGACCAGGCTTTCCTCGATCGCTACACCGAAGGGTGGCCCGTCTTCCTGCGCTATCTCACCGGCGAGAGCGACGGGCACGCAAAGCATGCCGAATGGGCCGCCGCGATCTCGGGCGTCGATGCCGAGACGATCCGCAAGCTCGCGCGCCGGCTGGCCGGAAGGCGTGCGCTGATCACCGTCTCGCACTCGCTGCAGCGCGCCGAGCATGGCGAGCAGCCGGTGTGGATGGGCATGGTGCTGGCGGCAGCGCTCGGCCAGATCGGCCTTCCCGGCGGTGGCTATGCCTACTCTCTCGGGGCGATCGGCTATTACGGTCGCCGCGTCAACGACGTCCCGGGGCCGACGCTTGGCCAGGGCCGCAACGGCGTCGCCGATTTCATTCCGGTGGCGCGCATCGCCGACATGCTGCTCAAGCCGGGCAGTACCTATCGCTACAACGGCGAGACGCGAACCTATCCGGACATCCGCATGGTCTACTGGGCCGGCGGCAATCCCTTCCATCACCACCAGGACATCAACCGCCTGCGCAAGGCCTTTGCGCAGCTCGATACGTTCGTCGTGCACGAGCTCGCCTGGACCGCCACTGCCCGTCATGCCGACATCGTGCTGCCTGCGACGATGACGCTCGAGCGCGAGGACATCGGCTATTCAAGCAACGACCCCTTGATGGTCGCCATGCATCAGGTCGCCGAGCCGTTTGGGCTTGCGCGCGACGACTACGATATCTTCGCCGATCTCGCCGACCGTCTCGGCGCCCGCGAACCCTTCACGGAGGGCCGCACGTCGCGGCAGTGGCTGGAGCATCTCTACGAGCCGACCCGCGCCTCGCTTGCCAGGCGCGGACTGGAAGCGCCAAGCTTCGACGAGTTCTGGGCGCGCGGCAGCCTCGTCGTGCCGCAGCAGCCCGATGATGGCGGCCGGCTGCGCCGCTTCCGTGAGGATCCCGTCGATCACGCGCTGCCGACGCCCAGCGGGCGCATCGAGATATTCTCGGCCAAGATCGCCGGGCATAATGATGCGGATTGTCCGGGACATCCGGTCTGGCTCGACAAGACCGACATGCCCAGGCCGGGGGCGCCGTGCTTCCTCGTCGCCAACCAGCCCGTGACGCGGCTGCACAGCCAGCTCGATTTCGGCGGACATTCGCTTGGCGCGAAACATCGCGGCCGTGAGGTCGCGCGGATGAACCCGGTCGATGCGAACGCGCGCGGCATCGGGGACGGCGACATCATCCGCCTGTTCAACGATCGCGGGGCGTGCCTTGCCGCGGTCCACGTCACCGATGGCATCGCGCCCGGCGTGGTCCAACTTCCGACCGGCGCCTGGTACGATCCGATGGATCCCGAAGACGAGGCGCCGCTGTGCGTTCACGGCAATCCGAACGTGCTCACGCGCGACATCGGGACTTCGTCGTTCGCGCAAGGCTGCACCGGGCAGTTGACGGTCGTCGAGGTCGAGAAGTTCACCGGCAATCTGCCGCCGATCCGCGCGTTCGATCCGGTTTAGCCCTCTCGTTCTCCTGGGGCAGCACTACGCCGCGGCGCTGGCGATCCAACTGACCGCCGGGGAAGGACGCCGCCGCGGTGGCGCTTCGACCTCGAGCCGTTCATCCCTGCTGGCCAGGCGCCAGCGTGCCGGCGATTCACCACTGATGCGCTTGAACACGGTCGAAAAATGCGCCTGCGTGCTGAAGCCCACGGCAAGCGCGATTTCCGCCAATGGCCGCTCGGTGGTTGCGAGCAGCACCTTCGCCTGCTCGGTCCGGTAATTGAGCAGATATTCGCGGGGACGGTAACCGGTCGCGATGCGGAATTGCGCCGCAAAGTGCATCCGCGACAGGCCGGCGACATTGGCGAGTTCGGACAGGCTGATGCAGCGGTGGAAATGATCCGCGATATATTGCTCGACACGCCGTAGTCGCCATTTCGGCAAGGCATTGACCCTGACGCGCGGCAGTTCCATCCGGGTGAGATGCATCGCCAGGGTCTGGCCGATGCACTGCGTGAAGCGCCGGTCAGCGGCATCGCTCTGCTCGATCAGCGCCTTGGCAAGCTCGGCGGCGAGTGGATCGCGCAACAGCACGAGGTCGTTGAGCCCGTCAGTCGCGACGACATGTGCCGGAAGATGATCCGTGGAGATGTGGACGTGCAGGAAGGCGCATGGCGACTGGAATTGCACGCCGAGAGATTTCGAGGGAGCGGTGACATAGAGCGTCCCCGCAGGCATCGTGCCGTCGAAAATGATCTGGCGGTCACGTGTCAGCTTCGCGCGCGTGGTCTTCAGGGCAATGCCGATGAAATAGCGATCGTCGGGTGTCGTCGTTTCGTGCGACGAGCTGCTCCGCAGGTCCTCCCATCGCGAGATGGTGACGTCCTCGGTCGTGCCGTCCGCTGCGCGATCGATCTGGCGCCATCGGCTCTCCCGGGCGATCACCTGCGTCGGGCGAAGAATTTCCTGATCACGCGAGCCGGCCGGAAAATCGATCCAGGTATGCGCCGCGTGCAAATTGTTCGACATCGCTCGTCCTCTCCTAGCTTTGCCGCTGTTTGCAGTGACCGGCAAACGCGGAAACCGATGCTTTCCATGCTCGGAGGATAGGCGTGGCTTGGCCAGCGCGCCCGTTAGTGGTGATTAGGATCTGTTAGATTTTGTGGGCGGTGCGACAGGCCGCCGCAGACGTTTGATTAAGTCCGATTTGTCGAAGATTTGTGCGACTGCCTCTGTTTGAGAGGGCCTCAGGGAGCATCGTGAAAATCGACGTGCCGGTGAGAACTCGGTCTCTGGACGTCGCGTCGGTGCCGGGTACAGTCCTCGCGCGTTTCAAGGAAGCCGCCGTCAAGATGAGCACGAAGTGATGTCGTCGGTGGCTTCGTCATGGATTGCTGGACGTTGAGGCGGCCACAGCAGGCCCGCCTGCGCTATTCGAAGACGGCGTCGAAGATCTCGACGTCCATCAGCACCGGCTTGGCAATCACGGTTCCATCGGGCCGCACTGTCTGCGCGCGTCGAAGTGTCGGCAGCACGATGCCGCCGAAGCTGTCATGAGCCCAGGAGGAGTCTGCGACCTTCATCCCGAAGAGGTCGTGATCTGTCCGCCGCTGCAGCGCGCTCTCGTCGAAATAGAACACCTGTTCGGGCGCGAGCATCATCAGGTGAGCCGGGAATTGTGCCCGCAGCCGTCGCCAGGTTTCGGCATTCTCTTGCCAGGGCGACAACTCCTCGGTCACGACGTCGGGATGGGCAAGCAGGAATGGAATCGTCAGAAAGCTCCAGATCGCGACGCCGCAGAAGAAGACGAGGTACAGCTCATCCGCAAGCGCTTGTGGATCGACCTCGGGAAATGCAAGGCTGGGATTAGGCCACGACCGCAGCACCTCACCGTCCAGGCTTTCGATCGTGATCGCATCCGGTTGAAATGAGCCGGAGTGCTCACCCCCGGTGATGCCGGTGAAGCGCACAGATTGCGCCCGGGTCGAGCCTTCCGCGGTGACATCCTTGAATTCCCGGGCATGGCCGGCACCGGAGAACAGCGTGCCGCCAACGGACAGGTGGAGCGTGAACCGGCTCAAGCTGTTCCAGCGGGCCATTCCGCCGCTGGCATCGATTACATCGTCAAGAAGCGCCATGTCCCGCCATATCCACCGTGAGTGTTTCCACCATGGCGGGGCCCATGCGGCTTGGCGTGTTAGAAGTTGTTAGGAGTTGCGAGCGGGCATCATGGCGGTATCTCGTTGAAGATACTCTCAATTCAGGTTGTTCAGCAGCTCCCTGGCAGCGATCAGATCGCGGGTCTGCAACCCTTCCTGGTAGCGCGCAACGAGGGGGGTGAGCAAAGCGCGGACGTCGGCGGGCTGGCCGGCCCGCTCCCAGATGCGGCCGAGGCTGATCGCCCCGCGAAGCTCCCAGCCGACCGCGGATTGACGTCGGGACAGATCGAGCGATTTGCGCAAGATCGTCTCCGCCTCTGCAGCGTTGCCCGATCCGGCGAGGATGTCACCCTTGATCCTGAGCATCTCCGGCATGTCGAAGGATTCGCCGTGATCGGGAATCTGGGCGATCGCCTCGTTGATCGTCTGCAGGGCTTCGTCGGGCTGGTTCTGGGCCGCGAAACCCTCCGCGAGTGCCGTGGCGAACACTGTCGTCATGATGCGGTGCCGTGTCGCGTACAACGTGGCCTGGCTGCGGCGAAGGTGCTCGATACCCGCCGCGACGTCGCCGCGGCGCAGCAGCAGCTCGCCCTTTTGGCCGATGCCGACCGCGTGGTAGGGGCCGAGGAAGTGCCGTGCGGAATGATCGATCAGCCGCTCGATTTGAATTTCGGCATCGGCCCAGTCGCCGACCCAGAGGAACACGTAGATCGTCCAGATTAGGGAGATGCCGAGGGTGAGTGGCTGCTCCAGAAGCTCGGCTTCGCGAACGGTGTATCTGGCGACCTCGACCGCTCGCTCGGGCCGGCCCGTGAGCCAGAGCCCGCGCGCCAGCGCAACCAGCGCGACGATGCGGTCGTCATAACCGAGATGCCCGATGTTCAGCCGTTGCGAGCCGGGATTGTGCACCATCGCGCTCTCGCAGAACCGAACCGCCTTGTCCTGGTTGCCGATCAGATGGTGCGCGACGCCGAGCATCCAATTCACATTCAGCGCGGCCGCGGAATCATTCAGTTTGCGCGCAACGCCTTCGCCCTGTTCGCCGGTGTCGAGCGCGCCGTGAAAATCTCCGACCCTGGTCAGGTAGATGTGCAAGCCGCGCAGCAGCCAGAGCTGCCAGTGCAGGTCATCGAGCTGACGGGCGAGTTCGAGGCTGCGCGTGAAGGCCGACCGGACCGCTTCCGTATTGCCCTGCGTGAACATCACGGAGACGCCGAGCGCGGCCTGCAGGGTCATCTCCCGGCGGCTGTCGACGGCGCCCGTGTCGAGGGAGTCCAGCGCCTGCTGGGTCCACCGGTAGCATTCCGTCAGCAATGTCAGCTCGAGGAAGAACTGGGCCGCCGAGGTCGCCAGATCCACGCCGAGGGCCCGGTCGCCGCGGTCCGAAAAGCTGAAGGTCAGCGCGGCCCTGACATTGGGCAAATGGTCGGCATAGGGGAGGAAGCCGCCCGCGCTCTGCATGCCCGTGGATTTGACGGCAATGTCGTGCAGGACATTGCGGAAATATTCGGCGTGGGCGCGCGCGACGCGGTCCGCTTCGCCGTGCTCGACCAGCTTGTCCGCCATGAAAGCGCGGGTGGTGTCGAGCAGGCGATAGCGCAGCCGCCGCTCCGCCGGCGAGGTCGCGATCAGGGACTTGGAGAGCAGGTTCGAAATGGCTTCCACGCCTTCGGCCTCGCCGATGCCCTGGCAGGACGCGACCGCAAGCGCGGCTTCCAGCGTGAACGGCCCGACGAACACCGACAGGCCGCGCAGGGTCGCGCTCTCGGTCGGCGGCAGCAGATCGTAGCTCCAGGCGAGCGCGGCGCTCAGCGTCTGGTGCCGCGGAATCGCGGTGCGCCGTCCCCGCCACAGCAGCGAGAAGCGGCTGTCGAGCAGTGATGCGGTGCCTGCGATGCCATAGGCGTTGACGCGCCCGGCGGCGAGCTCGATCGCCAGAGCAATGCCGTCCAGGCGCCGGCAGATTTCGGCAACGAGCGGCGCATCCTCCTCGGTGAGCTCGAATTCGCTCAGGCTCTCGGCAATGCGCTCAACGAAGAGCTGGCTTGCCGGATAGGCAAGAATGTCGGCGATGCCGAGGCCTTCACGCTGCGGCGGGCAATCCAGCGGAAACAGCCGGTGGACGCGCTCACCTTCGGTGCGAAGGGATTCGCGGCTTGTGGCCAGGATATGCAGCTGCGGCGCCTCGCGGACCATGCGCTCGGCCAGAGGGGCGAGCTCGTCGAGGATATGCTCGCAGCTGTCGAACACCAGCAGCATGCGCCGGCTGCGCAGGACTGTCAGGAGGCTCGGTATCGGATCGTCCGCATTGACGGTCAGGCCGAGTGCGGAAGCAATCGTGCCGGGAACCAGCCGGACATCCGTCAGTGCGCCGAAATCGACGAAACACACTTGGTCATCGAAGGCCGCGAGCTCGCGATGCGCGACGGCGAGTGCGACCGACGTCTTGCCGATACCGCCCGGGCCGACGATTGTGACGAAGCGATGCTGTGCAAGCTCGGCCACGATCTTATCGACCGCATCGTCCCGCCCGATCATCTTGGCAAGCGGCGTAGGGAGCGAGCGGGGAGCGGCCGGCGGGTCGGCCCGGCTCGCCGCAGGCGCGGTCCGGAGCAGCGGGGCCGCGAAGCAATAGCCGCGGCCGGGGACGTTGATCACATAGCGGGAACCTTCGCCGGCAGTGCCCGAGGCCTTATCGTCCAGGGCCTTGCGAAGCGTCGTGATGTGGAAGCGCAGGCTTCCCTCGTCAACGTTGACGTCGGCCCAGACGCGCTTGATCAACTCTCGCTTGTCCACAACCTCGCCGGCACGTTCGGCGAGACAGATCAGGATATCGAGCGCGCGGCCGCCGAGATGATGCGGTGCGCCGTCCTTTTCGAGCAATCGCGATTTCGCGAACAAGCGGAAGGGCCCGAAGGCAATGGCCGAATCCTGCTCGTTGGTGTCTGGCACGGGCGAGTAATCCGGTGGAGTGGCTGATGTCCGCACTTTGAATTACCAGAACGCGCTGTCCAGTAAACTGGCCGAAAGTGGCGAAATCGCGTGACCGTTGGCCGATTGCATGGAGGCGGTCCCGGCAATTGCACCCAAAAGCAGCAATTTTGGGCACCGCCGGGTCGGCTGAGCAGTCCCGTCGGCAGCGATCGAGAGGGCGCTGACCGAATGACTGCGCCGCCCTTCATAACAAAATCTTGCAACGTCTAACGGGCTAAACACCTGCGATGCATCCAGTATGGCCTTCGAGTTAGATCCTATTTCAACGGGGAGGCCATGATGTCCATTATCGACGCTCGGCCGAACGACCATGTCGTTCGATCTCAATTCGTCGCCAGTCTCGATGAGCAGTCGCGTGATTGGGAACTCGTGTTGCGGGAATCCCATCATCGCATGAAGAACACGCTGACGCTGCTGGGTGCGTCAGTCCGTCGCGATTTCTCGCGCGCGGGCAAAGGCGACGTGTCGCTGGCAGTGGACCGGCTCGAGCGGCGCATCGTCGCCTTCGGCAGGCTCTATCAACTCCTGTCCGATCATGACGATCTGCCGTTGATACCCGCAGCCGCCTTCTTTGAAGGTCTGTGCAAGGCGATCTCCGAGGCCGTGCTGGAGCCGGCGGGCATCCGTTGCGAGGCTGCGATCGAAAGCGGGTTGCTGCCTTCTGCGCAGTGTCATCGGCTCGCGCTGATGCTGACGGAACTGGTGACGAATGCGGCAAAGCATGCCTTCCCGAACAAGAATGGTGCGTTGATCCGCATTGGCCTCGCCAGGCGCGACGGCACTTGGCTCTGCACGGTGGCCGACAACGGCATCGGTGCCACCGGTCCGCTTCAAGGCACCGGCAGCCGGATTCTTGAAGGGCTCGCGCGCAGCATCCACGCGCATCTGCAGGGCGAGGCGGGGGAGGGCGGCACGCGGGTCACCATCGTGCTGCCGATCGCCGCGGCGTAACGACGAGGCGAGCTTTGCCTTTCCTGACAACGGCTGGCGGACCGAACCCGCTGCTTGAAACATAGGAGTTCGACATGTCTGTGATCGAGATCAATCGCGAAGCTGAAACCAAACCCTCGAAATCTCGCGGAGTTGACGCAAAGCTCGAGGTCCTCGTGATCCCGGTGTCTGATGTCGACCGCGCCAAGGCGTTCTATGCGCGGCTCGGCTGGCGGCTGGACGCCGACTTCGCCTCCGGCGACGACTGGCGCGTGATTCAGTTCACGCCGCCGGGGTCGGCCTGTTCGGTGATCTTCGGCAAGAACGTCACGGCCGCAGTGCCCGGCTCCGCGCGAGGCCTGTATCTGGTTGTCTCCGATCTCGAAGCCGCACGACAGGATCTGCTCGACCGCGGCGTCGAGGTCAGCGCGTCATTCCATGGGGCGGGCGACGTTCACGCCGGGCCTGACGAGCCTTATCTGTTCGGCAGCGTTCGAGTCAGTGGTGCTGACCCGAAGCGCGGCAGTTATGCTTCCTTCGCCGCATTCAGCGACCCCGACGGCAATGGCTGGCTGTTCCAGGAAGTCACCACACGATTGCCCGGACGCATCGCGCCCGACAGCACGACCTTCGCCACGACGACCGATCTGGCCGCAGCGCTGCGTCGCGCGGCGCTGGCGCATGGCCAGCATGAGACACGGAGCGGCGGACACGACGAGAACTGGGCAGATTGGTACGCCGACTACATCGTCCGCGAGCAAGCCGGCCAGCCGCTGCCAACTTGAGCTGCGGCAAGATATCTCCCGATCCTGGCCGAACGGCGCGCGATGATGATCGCGCGCTGTTTCGCATGGCGCCTCTGCCGTCGCCCTCTTGCCTTGCGTGGACTCGCAACGGCTAACGCAAGCTAACAAGCCATAACGCGCAAATTGCCGGGGCCTGAGCCAATCTCCCTGCACACCAAGGGACGTATCGAATTCGAATTCGGTCAGCGTCACCGACCAAAGCAAGGGAGACCCAACATGACCACGCAAGCACGATCCGACAGCCTCAATCCAGACCGCCGTCAATTGATGAGCCAGGCCGCGATGACGGCGATCGCCGCCAGCGTGTCGAGCCTGTTGCCGCTGCATCCGGCCAAGGCTGCCGCCGGCGGCGCCATTCGCCCCTTCCAGATCAGCGTGCCCGAGCAGGATCTGCTCGACCTGCGCCGGCGCCTGGCCGCCACGCGCTGGCCGGATCGCGAGATCGTCACCGATCAGTCGCAAGGCGTGCAGCTGACGACGGTGCAACAGCTCGTACGTTACTGGCAGAACGACTACGACTGGCGCAAGCTGGAAGCGCGGTTGAACGCGCTGCCGCAATTCGTGACCGAGATCGATGGCGTCGACATCCACTTCATTCACGTCCGCTCGCGGCACGGGAATGCATTGCCGATGATCGTCACGCATGGCTGGCCCGGCTCGATCATCGAGCAGATGAAGATCGTCGGTCCGCTCACCGATCCGACCGCGCATGGCGCCAAGGCCGCGGACGCGTTCGACCTCGTGATTCCCTCGCTCCCCGGCCACGGCTTCTCGGGCAAGCCGACGGTGCTCGGCTGGGACCCCCAGCGCATCGCGCGGGCCTGGATCGTGCTGATGAAGCGGCTCGGCTACAACCGTTATGTTGCGCAGGGCGGCGATTGGGGTAACGCGGTCACCGAGCAGATGGCGCTGATTGCGCCGCCTGAATTGCTCGGCATCCACACCAACATGCCCGCGACCGTCCCCGACGACATCGCCAAGGCGCTGCAACCGGGCGGAACGCGCCCGGCGAACCTTTCGGCCGAAGAGCGCCTTGCCTACGACCAGCTCGACGATTTCTACAAGCACGGCCTCGGCTACGCGATCGAGATGTCAAACCGGCCGCAAACGCTCATCGGTCTCGTGGATTCGCCCGCGGGCCTGGCGTCGTGGATGCTCGACCACGATGCGCGCAGCGCCGCGATGATCGCGCGCGTGTTCGACGGCGGTACGGAAGGGCTGTCGCGCGACGATGTGGTCGACAACATCATGCTCTATTGGCTCACCAACACCGCGGTGTCGTCGGCGCGGCTGTACTGGGAGAACAAGCTGGTGTTCTTTGCGCCCAAGCACGTCAATATCCCGGTCGCCGTCAGCGTCTTTCCCGACGAAATCTACGCCGCGCCGCGGAGCTGGGCCGAGAAGGCCTATCCCAAACTGATCCACTACAACCGCCTCGACAAGGGCGGACACTTCGCGGCCTGGGAGCAGCCGGCGCTGTTCTCCGCGGAGGTGCGGACCGCATTCCGGCCGCTGCGGCAATCGATCTGAGACGCGAACCCAGACATCAGGAGTGCAAGCAATGAACCGTCCCGAACGCAATTTTACGACCGGTGACATCCGCCTTGAGCGCCGGCTGCCGACCTATTGGCGCGTCACCTTCGATATGCCGCCGGTGAATATCTTTGGCCCGAGGCATCTTCCATTGCTCAATGACGTCGTGACAGCGATCGAAACCGATCCGGACGTGAAGGTCGTCGTGTTCGACAGCGCGGTCGAAGGCTTCTTCATCACGCATTACGACTTTCTCGCGCCGCTCGAGGATTCACTCAAGGTCCCGCCCGGGCCGACCGGCCTGCAGTCGCTGCCTGACACGCTGGTGCGCCTCAGCCGCGCGCCGGTCGTCTCCATCGCCGCGATCCGGGGCCGCGCGACGGGCGTCGGCAGCGAGCTCGCGCTCGCGAGCGACATGCGCTTTGCCAGCCGCGAGAAGGCGATCCTGTCGCAATGGGAGGTCGGGGCGGGGCTCGTGCCGGGTGGCGGGCCGATGGCGCGATTGCCGCGCCTGATGGGCCGCGGCCGCGCGCTCGAAGTGCTACTCGGCGCCGACGACATCCGTGGCGATCTGGCCGAACGCTACGGTTACGTCAACCGGTCGTTGCCGGACGCCGAGCTGGATGGATTCGTCGAGGCGCTCGCCATGCGCATCGCGTCCTTCGATAAGGAGGCGATCGCCGAGACAAAGCGTCTCGTCGATGTCGCAAGCCTGCCGCCGGACGTCGATATCAAGCCGGAATGGGACGCGTTCCTGGCCTCGCTCGGCCGCCCCGCGAGCCAGGCCCGCATCAAGGCGCTGATGGCGCGCGGCTTCCATCGCGCCGGCGACGTCGAGAACCGGCTCGGCTTCCATGTCGGGCAGATCGGCAGCTAAGGCGTTTTCGAGCGACGTGGCAGCCGGTTCGCGTGAAGAAAACGCGTCGAAACAAGAATCAAATCTCGTTCCGATGGCATCGGAACGGGATTCGACGGAACCGCAGCGATGATCTGCCGGTTGGAGCGGCGGCGGGCGGTCATGCCGATGCCGCCTTCGATCGGTAAAGAGTGCCGGTGTGCAAGCAAACAAGGAGATGTGAGATGATCCGCAAGGCAAAGGCAGTATGGAAGGGCACCGGCCGCGACGGCACCGGCCAGCTCTCGAGCGACTCCGGCGTCCTCGCCGAGACGCCTTATTCGTTCAAGACCCGTTTTGAGAACGAGAGGGGCACCAATCCCGAGGAGTTGATCGCGGCGGCCCATGCCGGCTGCTTCACGATGGCGCTGGCCTTTGGGCTTCAGATGGCAGGTTTCACGCCGGAGGAGCTCTCGACCGAAGCTGCGGTGACGCTCGAGCCCGAAGGCAAGGGATTCAAGATCGCCAAATCGGCGCTCACCTTGCGCGCCAAGGTGCCGAACCTCGACGAGGCCGGTTTTGCCAAGATCGCCGGGGAAGCCGAGAAGAACTGCCCGGTGTCGAAGGTGCTCAACGCCGAGATCACGCTCGACGCCAAGATGGGCTAGCGGCGAGCTGTCAGTCCATGCCACTCGGCTCATGACCCGGATGGACGCAAAGAGGCATGCCCGGCTTTCGGCCGGGCAACGAAAGGAATACCATGAGGCAGATGCAGAAGCGACGGAACGGGCAATTGGGAGCGAACAGATGACGATGGAACGCGCAGTTTTGGCCGGAGGCTGCTTCTGGGGCATGCAGGATCTGATCCGCAAGCAACCAGGCGTGATCTCCACACGCGTCGGCTACACAGGCGGTGCGGTGAAAAACGCGACCTACCGCAACCACGAAGGCCACGCCGAGGCAATCGAGATCATGTTCGATCCCGCCAAGACGAGCTACCGGACCATGCTGGAATTCTTCTTCCAGATCCACGATCCGTCCACGCTCAATCGCCAGGGCAATGATCGGGGCACCAGCTATCGCTCGGCAATCTTCTATACGAGCGACGAGCAGAAGCGGATCGCCGAAGACACCATCGCCGACGTTGAGGCCTCGGGCCTGTGGCCGGGCAAGGTGGTGACCGAGGTCGCGCCCGCAGGCGAGTTCTGGGAGGCCGAGCCCGAGCATCAGGATTATCTCGAACGTTATCCTGACGGCTACACCTGCCATTTCATCCGGCCGGACTGGAAGCTGCCGCGCCGCGCGATGGCTGCGGGAGGCTAGATCGAGGCGCCACGCGTTGTCAGGCCTGCGATCGCGCAATCAGATCGCGGGCCATGCGCATGTCGGCGATGTCGGAGCCTTCGGCAAACGTCCCGCAGACATGGTCGAGCATCGCTCGAGCTTCCGCACTCTGGCCGGCCGCGCTCATCGACCGCGCAAGGCTGGTCGCGCATCTAAGCTCCCAGAAACGCGCCCCCTGCTCGACGGCGATGCCCATCGCTTCGCGGAAACGCGCCTCGGCCTGCGCCGAATGCCGCGCGCTTCTGAGCATCAATTCTCCCTTGATGCGGAGCAGCTCCGGCAGGTACCAGAGCTCCTGCCGATCGTTACAGCGGGTCAGGACGTCCTCGATCACGTCGAGGCCCCGGTCGACCTGGTCAGCTTCGAGAAAGCACGCGGCGAGCTCGCCGAGCAGCGGCAGGAAGCGCGGCAGGAAGCGCGCGTCGCCGGCGCGGTTGAGCTCTTCGCGCAAAAGCGGCAGGCCGGTGGCGATGTCGCCGCGCCTGGCCACAACCGCGGCGTTGAAGGCCCGTGCCCACAGGCCCCACAGCCGGATTCCGTGGCGCTCGGTGTGTTCGAGCAGCTCGGTGCCGTGGCGCTCGGCGGCAGCGAAATCGCCGGACCAGAACGCGATCGGGCAGGCGGCCTGCCCCAGCACGCTGCAGAAGGTCAGCGCATGGCCGTTGGCACGGCCTTCCTCGATGTTGTTGGCGGCGAGCGCCTGGGCCTGGTCGGCGAAGCCCTGTAGCCACAGGATGCGGGCTCGAAAATATTGCGTCGATATCCTGAGATCGAGCGGGAAGATCTTCGGCTTCTCCACCAGCACATGCAGCGATGCGTTCACCCGGTCGATCCGCTGCCGCGCCTCGTTCTGGTCTCCCAGATAATGCAACGCCACCGCCATCAGGCGGTCGCCCAACATGAGATCGGTGTTGTCGGGCGAGTTGGCGGCCGCGTTCGCAAAGCGCTCGGCGAGCACGCGGGCCTTGCCGAACTGCCCGTTGTTGAACTGGTCGATGCACAGGCCCCACAGCGCCCGTAGCCGGAAATCCTTGTCGTCGAGGCTCTCGGCCAGCTCCAGCGTCGTCTCGAGGATCGGGCGCGCCTCGCGCGCGCGGCCTTCGCCATACATCAGCGACCAGCCGAGTGCCGACAGCAGCTGCATGCGAACGCGGTCGTTGTCGCGATCGTCTGCGAGCGCCGCCAGTGCCGTCCTGCTGCGCTCGCGGCATTCGGCGAACAGCGACAGGCGCACCCACAGGGTGACCGCGGCCGCTGTCAGCGCGATGCCGATACTGGTGTCGCCGTCGGGCCCGAACGCCCAATCCAGCGCCGTGCGTACATTGTCGAGCTCCCCTCCATAGGTGCTGAGCCATTCGGGCAGCGGCGTCGAGGTGTCGGCCCCCGCGCGCTCGAAGAAATCGCGAAAATGCTCGGCATGACGCCGCGCGAACTGCCCGTTTTCGCCGAGCTCCTTCAGCTTCCCGAGCGCATAGGTGCGCGTGGTGTCGAGCAGGCGATAGCGCAGCGCCCGCGAGCCGGATGGCGAGATCAGCGATTTGGTGACCAGGCTGTCGATCGCCTCCAGCGTCTCCGGGGTGCTGAGGCCATCGCCGGACGCGATCGCAGCGGCCGCCTCCGGCGCAAAGGGTCCGGCGAACACCGACAATCGCCGCAAGGTGGCGCTTTCCGCCGGTGGCAGCAGGTCGTAGCTCCAGTCGAGGGCGGCGGCGAGCGTCTGGTGCCGCGGGACGGCCGTGCGCCGTCCGCGCCATTGCAGCGAGAAGCGGCTATCGAGCAGGGCGGCCGTGCCGGCAATGCCATAGGCATTGACACGGCCCGCCGCGAGTTCGATCGCCAGCGCAATGCCGTCGAGCCGCCGGCAGATGCTGGCGACAAGCGGCGCCTCTTCGGCGCTGAGCTGGAACGGCCCGGAGCTCTGCGCGATGCGTTCGACGAAGAGCTGCGCCGCGGGGTAGGCCAGAACCTCGGTGACGTCGAGGCCCTCGCGCTCGGGCGGGCAATCCAGCGGAAACAGCCGGAAGATCCGCTCGCCTTCGCTCCTGAACGACTCGCGGCTGGTGGCGAGAACACGAAGCTGCGGCGCTTCGCGAACGATGCGCTCCACGATCGGCGCCAGCGTGTCCAGCACATGCTCGCAACTGTCGAAGATCAGCAGCGCCGGTCCGGTCTTCAGAAATGTCAGGACCGCCGGTGTCGGATCCTCCGCGCTGACGGTCAGTCCGAGCACGGCGGCGATGGTGGTTGGGACATGGCTGGCGTCCCGCAGCGGACCGAAATCGACGAAGAAGACGCGGCCGTCGAAATCCGCCGAGCGCCGATGCCCGACTGTGACGGCGACGGCGGTCTTGCCGATGCCGCCAGGACCGACCAGGGTCATGAAGCGATAGAGCGTCAGGCCGTTGGAAATCTTCTCGACGACCTCCTCGCGTCCGACCATCTTTGAAAGCTGGGCGGGCAGGGAGCGGGGGAGCATGATATCGGCGGCGGCCGGCACGGTCTGCGAGGCGGCCTGGGCAAACGGGGCGACGAAGCAATAGCCGCGGCCGGGCACATTGAGGACATAACGGGCCGATTTGCCGGTGTCGCCGAGCACCTTGCGCAACGCTGCGACATGGAAGCGCAGGCTACCCTCGTCGACATTCACGTCGGCCCAGATGCGCTTGACCAGCTCTCTCTTGTCGACGACTTCGCCGGGACGCTCGGCCAGCAGGATGAGAATATCGAGTGCGCGGCCGCCGACGTGAAGCGGCACCCCTTCCTTCTCGAGGAGCCGGGACTTGGGAAGCAGCCGAAATGGCCCGAATGAAATGGCCGAGTCTTGATTGTTATTGTGAGCTGGCACGTGCCATTGCCCCCGCAACGGGAGTCAAAAGGTATCTCGTTGTGGTCTAGCAGAACGCGCCGTACAGTAAACCGGCGGAAAGCCGCATGGCTGGCAGACCTGCGCGGATGGCCTGGGCTCGTCTTCGATCCGCCTGAATAATGCAGGGTATGGAAGGGGTTAGGTCGCCATGGTCCGACCCGGGTCCTTTGTGACAATACCCGCCGTCAACGCGACCAGACTCATCAGCACAGCCAGCAGCCAGAAGGCCATGGGCAATCCGCCCAAACGTGCCACGAAGCCGACACCGGCGGGGCCGACCAGGATTCCCGCGTAGCCTGCAGTCGTGATCGCCGCAACCGCAAGCCCCGTGGGCATCACCGTCTGCCGCGCCGCCCGGCGGAACAGCACCGGCACGAGATTCGACGCGCCGAGCCCGATCAGCAGGAAGCCGGCGATGGCGACCGCCGCAACGGGCGCCGTCAGCAGGACCACGAAGCCGGCGATCGCAATGAAGCTGCCCCACAGCAACGTCGCGCGGTCGCCGATGCGCGCAACGACGGCATCGCCGCCGAGCCGGCCCGCAGTCATCGCGATCGAGAACACGATATAGCCGGCTCCGCCTTGCGCCGCGGTGACGAGACCTGCGCCGATGACGAGCAGGGCGCCCCAATCCAGCATCGCGCCTTCGACCAGGAAGGTGATGGCGCCGAGCAGCGCGAGCAGCAGCACCGATCCGTGTGGCAGCACGAACAGGGGGCCCTCCTGCACATGTACGGAACGAAGCAGGCGCGGTGAGGTCACGACCATCGCGACCAGCATCAGGACGGCGCAGATCAAGGTGCAGGCGAGCGTGCCGAATTGCAGCGAGAGCAGCGCCGTCATCAGCGCGGATCCGGCAAAGCCCCCGATGCTGAACAGCGCGTGGAAGCCGGACATCAGCGGGCGTGCCGCGGCGCGCTCGACCTCCACGGCGTGGATGTTCATGGCGACGTCGATCGAGCCGAGCGCGGCGCCGAATGCGAACAGCGCCAGCGCCAGCGTTGCGGGCGAGGCCGCAACGGCGAGCAGGGGCAGGACTAGCGCCAGCCCGAACCCGCCCGCAATGATGATCGGCCTGCTGCCGTAGCGCGCGCTCACGAGCCCGGTCACCAGCATCGCAATGACCGAGCCGATGCCGAGGCTGAGCAGCAGAAGTCCGAGCACGCCGTCATCGACGCCGAGCCGCGTCTTCGCGAACGGCACCAGCGGCGCCCAGCACGAGATGCCGAAACCGGCGACGAGGAAGGCAAGCCGGGTCGCAAGGCGCGTCGATGGCCGGTCGGCGGAAGACATGGGAACTCCGGGAAAGCAGGCGGGGCGATCGACAAGCCCGGGAAATGCCGCGGCTTTATGTCCGGAGCGCTTGCAAATCGTCACGGGCGGCCCGCGCGAGTTGCAGGCGGACGCGCAGGCCCCTTGGCGCGTTGTCGAGCAGCTGAAGCGATCCGCCGTGCGCGGTCACGATCGTCTGCGCGATCGAGAGGCCGAGACCGAATCCGGCCCTCTCGTCCATCGTGCGCGCTTCCTCTCCGCGCACGAAGGGCTCCAGCATCGCGGCCTTCCGTTCCTCGGGAATGCCCGGCCCGTCGTCGGAGACGTCGATGACGAGCCGGTCCCCGGCCGTCGACAGCGCAACCTCGATCTGAGTTCCGAAGCGGGTTGCGTTCTCGACGAGGTTGGTGACCGCGCGGACGATCTCGTCGGGCCGCAGGATGAAGGCGGCCCGGTCCGGTCCGGAATAGGTGACGGCGAATCCGGAATCCGAAAATTGGTCGCAAACCATTTGCAGCAGCGCCGCGACGTCCACCAGCGTCGGCTCGACCGGGCTCTCGCTGCGCAGGAGGGACAGCACCGATTCGAGCATCGACTGCATCTGGTCGAGGTCGCGCACGGTCTGCGTGCGTTGCGCCGGATCTTCGATGTATTCCGAACGCAGCCGCAGACGCGTGATCGGCGTGCGCAGATCATGGCTGATGGCCGCGAGCATGCGGGTCCTATCGTTCATCAGCGTGGTGATGCGATCCCGCATCCGGTTCAGCGCCCTCGCCGCAGACTTGATCTCCTCCGGTCCGTTTTCGGGCAGCGGCGCGGAGGATCGGCTCAGGCTGAAATCCTCCGCTGCGCGCGCGAAGGCCGACAGCGGCGAAGAGAGCGCGCGGCCGGCCCAGACGCCGAGCAGCGTCAGGCTGGCCACCAGGAACAGCAGCGTCGATGTCCACAGGCCGCTGACGAAGCCCGGCATTTTGGGCGAGCCGATCGTGGCGTCGAGCACGTCGTCGCCGGGAAGGTAGAACCGGACGCGCTCGCCGTCCGCGCCGCTGCCGCGAACGAACTCGGCCCTGACGCCGAGCGCGGAAGGGATGGGCAGGGAGGTCCGCATCGACTGCGGCGTGGCGGCAGCGGAGCCGCCGTCCCGCAATTGAAGCTCGAGCGCCGGAAAAGTCCGGCTGACGCTGTTCAGGACCAGCCCACGCTCGGCTTTCGGCGCGTCGGCGATGATGCGCACGATCAGCTCGATCTGCTCCAGCGGCGTGTCCGCCAGCAGCTTCGGCTGGTTGAGGAGAAAATATCCGGCGATCAGGACGTGGATCAGGATCAGCGACCCCAGGATCAAGGCAGCGATCTGGCCGCTGATCCGCCGGAAGCTGAAGAGCGCGACGATGTCGGCGGTGCGGCTCATGCTTCCTCCACCACCGGCGTGAAGACGTAACCCCCGATGCGGACGGTCTTGATCACGGACGATTCTTCCGTCCGGTCGAGCTTGCGACGCAGCCGGCTGACCAGCACGTCGATGCTGCGGCCGAAGCTTGCTCCGGGACGGCCGCGCGTCATGCTCAACAGGTTGTCGCGGGTGAGAACACGGCCTGCCCGCTCGCAGAAGGCCTGCAGCAGATCGAACTCGGCACTGGTCAGCGGGACCTGGGCGCCTTGCGGATCGCGCAATTCCCGCAGGCGAAGGTCGATGGTCCAGCCCTGGAACTTGAGACGCGCCGCGGTGGCGCCGGTGGCGAGGCCGCTTGAACGCCGGCGCAGCACCGCGTTGATCCTGGCGAGGAGCTCGCGCGGGTTGAACGGCTTTGCCAGATAGTCGTCGGCGCCCATCTCGAGGTCGAGAATCCGGTCGAGATCCTCGCCCTTGGCGGTGAGGATGATGATCGGCGTCGTGGAGTCCGTCCGCAGGCGGCGGCAGAGGCTCAGACCGTCCTCACCCGGCAGCATCAGGTCGAGCACGATCAGATCGACCCGGTCCTTCGAGAGATAGCGGTCCATCTCCTTGCCGTTCGCGACCGCGTCGACCGAGAACTGGTGATCGCGCAGATAGCGCGAGATGAGGTCGCGGGTCGGCTTGTCGTCCTCCACGATCAGGATGTTCTGGCTGCCGTCGGTCATGATTGAAATCGCATCGGGGGCACCGATCGTTGGTCGATTTGCGGACGATTGTCTCGTCCGAAGAACTACGGTCATGGTGCAATCCTACGGTCAGTCACGGCTCAGCGCCACCACGGGGTCGAGGAATGCGGCGCGGCGGGCGGGGAAAAAGCCGAAAGCGATCCCGATTCCCGTCGAGGTCAGGAACGCCGCGCCGATTGAGAACGTCGAATAGCTGACCTGAAATCCCGGCACCGCGAGGTTGATGGCGACGCCGAGCAGGACAGCGATCAGAATGCCGGCGATGCCGCCGATCGACGAGATCAGGGTCGCTTCGACCAGGAATTGCTGGAGGATGTCGCTGCGCCTGGCGCCCACCGCCATGCGCACGCCGATCTCGCCAATCCGCTCGGAGACGGACACCAGCATGATGTTCATGACGCCGATCCCGCCGACTACCAGCGAGATCACCGCGATCGCCGCCACCAGGAACGCGAGCGTTTGCGTCGTGCTGGTGATGGTGCGGCGGATATCGTCGGTGTTGAGGATGACGAAATCCCTCATGTTGTGCCGCTGCGTCAGCAGCGTCGTCACGGCGTCCTGCGCCAGATTGGTCGAGACCTCGTCGCTGATCCGGAGCAGGATGCTGCGCAGCGCACGGTCGCCGGTGAACTGGGCCTGCACGGTGGTGTAGGGCAGGTACACCGACAGGTTCTGGTTCGAGCCGAATCCGCCCTGCTGCTGGGCGATGATTCCGACGATGCGGCAGGGCACCTTGCCGAGCCAGATGACTCGGCCGATGCCGGAGGTCTGGTCGTCGGCGAAGAAAGTCCTGCGGGTGTTGTCGTCGATGACGACCTGCCGCTCGATGTTGCGGACGGCGTCGGCGTCGAACAGGCGGCCTTTCGCCAGCTTGGCCCCCTTGACCTGGAAGTAGCTCTCGCCGACGCCGTTGACCAGCACGTTGGACTCGTTGCCGCGGTATCGCACTGTCGTGCTGGTCGAGACCGTCGGCGTCACCCCGGCAATGAAGGCCTGCCGGCCGAGCGCGCGGGCATCGTCGACCACGAGCGTCTTGATCTTGCCGGCGCGCGCATCGCCGAAATCCTTGCCCGGGAAAACCTCGATGGTATTGGTGCCGAGGTTGGAGATGTCGGACAGCACCTTGCGCTGGGAGGCGTTGCCGAGCGCGACGACGGACGACACCGCGGCGATGCCGATGATGATGCCGAGCATGGTCAGGAACGCGCGCAACCGGTGTGCGGCCATCGCGGCCAACGCCATGCGTGCTGCCTCGCGCAAGCGCCCGATCGTGCCGAACCAGCGGACACCGCTCTCCCTTGCGGATCGGGAGACCTTGGCGGCGGGTTCTGTCGTGGCAGCGGATTCAGTGCGGCGATCGGAGGCGATCTTGCCATCGCGCAATTCGATGATGCGCTCGGCCCGCGCGGCGACATCGGCATCGTGAGTGACGATGATGATCGTCCGTCCCTCGCGATGCAGCTCCTTGAGGATCTTCAGCACCTCCTCGCCGCTGCGCCGGTCGAGCGCGCCGGTCGGTTCGTCCGCCAGGATCACCTCGGCGCCGTTGATCAAGGCTCGCGCGATCGAGACGCGTTGCTGTTGGCCGCCGGAGAGCTGGTTCGGGCGATGGCCGCCCCGGGTCGCGACGCCGAGTCGTTCCAGCAGTGCGTTTGCGCGCGTGCGGCGATCGCGCGCATTGATGCCGGCATAGACGGCGGGGATCTCGACATTCGCAGCCGCAGAGAGGTCCCCGAGCAGGTTGTAACGCTGGAAGATGAAGCCGAAATGCTCCCGTCGCAGCGCCGCCAGCGCATCGGCATCCAGCTCCAAGACGTTCTTGCCGGCGACGCGATAGGTGCCGGAGGTCGGACGGTCGAGACAGCCGAGGATGTTGAGCAGCGTCGATTTGCCCGACCCGGACGAGCCGATGATCGCGACCATTTCGCCGGGCAGGATGCATAGCGAGAGGTCATCGAGCGCGACGACCGTGTTGTCGCCGGCCGCGAATTCCCGCCGGACGTTGTCGAGCGCGATGATCGGATCGGTCATGTCAGAGACCTCCCCCTCCGGGCGGACCGCCGCTCGGCGCACCGCGTGAGGCGGTCTGCTCGCTCGCTTCGCCGGTGATGACGCGCTCGCCCTCGTCGAGGCCGGATTTGATCTCGACGGTGGTGCGATCGTTGAGGCCGGTCCGGACCTCCCGCTCGGCGACATCGCCGGATGCGGTCAGGGTGCGCACGGTGCTGCGTCCGTCGGATTTCCGCATCACGGCCAGCGACGGAATGACCTTCACGCGCCTGGCCTCGCCGGTGATGATGTGCACCTCGGCGGTCATGTAGGTTCGGAGCGCATAGTCCTTGTTGGGGACGTTGAAGACACCGATGTAGTAGATCGCCGTGCTGGTCGAGCTCGACGAGCTCGAACTTGAGCTGGACGTCGTGGTGGTGGAGGAGAAGCTGGCGTCGCTCTTGATCGATTCGGGAGCCGGCTCGATCTGCTCGAGCTTGGCTTCGTAGCGATGATCCTGGTCGCCGAGGATGGTGAAGTAGAGCGGTTGGCCGGGCTTTACCTTGACGATATCGGCCTCGGAGATCTCCGCCCGCACCGTCATCGTCTCGAGCTGGCCGAGCACGACGATGGTCGGCGCAGACTGCACCGCGTTGACCGTCTGCCCTTGCTGCGCCACGGTGGCCAGGACCGTGCCGTCGATCGGCGCGGTGATGCGGGTGTAGTCGAGGTTCACCTTGGCCGTCTCGACGCTGGCTTCGGCACCCACGATCAGGGCGTCGAGGGCGGCGATCTGGGCGCGGGTCTGGCGCACGGTCGCATCCGCGCTGTCGAAATCGCTGCGCGAGGTCGCGCGCTGGGCCAAGGTCGCCTGTTGGCGTGCGAGGTTCGCCTCGGCCAGCACCAGCGCGGCCTCCTTCTCGGTCTTCTGCGCGCGGTAGTTCTTCAGTGAGGCTTCCGAGCTGCGCAGGTCGTTCTGCTTGGTGACAGGGTCGATCTGGGCGATGACGTCGCCCGCCTTGACCGTATCGCCGACGCGCACGTTGAGAGCGGTGATCCGGCCCGACACCTGCGCGCCGACCGCCGTCAGTCGCGCCGGCTTCAGCGTGCCGCTCGCGAGCACCTCCTCGCGCAGATCTTCGACGGTGACCGGCGCCGTGATGTAGGACTGGGCCTTGTTCGACGTCCCCGGAAAGCGCATGGCTGCGACGACGCCAGTGGCTGTGACGGCAACGATTGCCGCGGCGATCTTCAGGCGCTTGGAGGTGATGATCCCGGTCACTTCCGCGTCTCCCGGAAGTGAGGTCCCGTGTTGCTGTCCACGATGATCGGCGTCGACACGTCGACCGGATCGGACCAGCCGCCGCCGAGCGCCTTTGCCAACGCAATGTAGTCCTTGGCCGCCGACACCTTGCTCTGGATCAGCGAATCCTCGGCCGAGTACAGCGACCGTTCGGCGTCCAGCACGTCGATGAAGCTGGCGCTGCCGGTCTCGAACAGCGATCGCGACAGCCGTGCGGCCTCGCGGTAGTTTCTGGCCGCTTCCGTCAGCTTGGTCGCACGCACGCGTTCGCGCGACAGCGAGACCAGGGCGTTCTCGACGTCCTCGAACGCGGTGAGCAGGGTCGAATGAAACGTCGCAAACGCCTGGTCGCGCTGCGCCTCCGCGATCCTGACCGTGGCCAGGCGCTTGCCGGCGTCGAAGACCGGCACCGTGATCGAGGGACCGACCGACCAGCTCACGCTGGAGTATTTCGCGAGATCGCCGGCGCGCAGCGCCGAGGTGCCGACCGAGCCGGTCAACGATACCGTCGGATAGCGATCGGCCTCGGCCGCGCCGATCTTGGCGGTCGTCTGGGCCAGCTTGCGTTCGGCGCTGGCCACATCCGGACGCCTCATCAGGAGATCGGCAGGCAGTCCGGTGGGGAGCGGCATGCGCGGTGCCGGCACGGGCGCAGACCGCGCCATCAATGAGGCGACGCCGTCGGGCGGCCGGCCAAGCAGGATGCCGAGCCGGTGAATGTCGGCCGCGAGCGCGGCCTGATGGGTTGGAACGTTCGCCTCAGTGCTGGCGGCCTGCGCGGTTGCCTTGGCGAGATCGACGGCGTTGCCGCTGCCGGCGTCGTATTTGCTGCGGGTGAGCTTTTCGGTGTCGCGCTGCGAGGCCGATGTGCGCTGCGCCAGCGCAATCCGGGCCTGATAGCCGCGCGCGTCGACATAATAGGCGGCGACGTCGCCGATCAGCGTGACCAGGCTGTTGCGCAGATCTTCCTCGGCAGATTGCGCGCCGCGCACGGCCGCCTCGATGTTTCGCTGCGTGCCGCCGAACAGGTCGAGCTCCCAGCTGGAATCGAAATTTCCCTGGTGCAGCGTGTAGGGCGCACCGTCGACGACGACCGAGGCGGAGCCCGAACTGGTCTTGTTGTCGGTCACGGACGCCGTGCCGCTGACGGAGGGAAACAGGCCGGC
This sequence comes from Bradyrhizobium sp. SZCCT0148, assembly GCF_018129985.1. GTDB lineage: Bacteria > Pseudomonadota > Alphaproteobacteria > Rhizobiales > Xanthobacteraceae > Bradyrhizobium > Bradyrhizobium japonicum_H. The sequence goes on along the minus strand of NZ_JAFCKT010000016.1, from coordinate 691 downwards.
GCTGGTCTGCTGGACCGTTGCTCGCGCCTCGCGCACAGCCGCTTTGGCCTTGGCAACATCGGGGTTGGCTTCGACGGCTTGTTCGATCAGCCGGTTGAGCAGGGGATCGCGCAGGCGCAACCACCAGCGATCCAGTGTGCCGGTCTGCCGTCGCGGCGCCGATCTGGTGCTCCAGTGCGCAGGCATTTCCAACTTGGGCGGCCCTTCGTAATCCGGACCAACCGCACAGCCGGTCAGCAGGCCGCCCAGCGTCAGCGCGAAGCAGGCTGCTCCGGCGCGCAACTGCGTGGGCGTCGGATGATGAATCTCCTTTGCGGGTGGTACGGGGACTGCGACGAACGGATGTGACGGCATCAAATCGGCTGAGATCCATATGGCCTTGCCCCGAGAGGGGCGCCCATGGGCCGCGGAGGGGCAGGAACAGGTTGGAACCAATAGCCGAGCGATCGTGGCCTTTCAGCAGCCCGAATGTTGCTGGATGTAAACAGGTGTTGCCGGACATTCCGGGCCAAGGGCGCGCCCGTTTCGGCCTCTGTCAACCCGCGCGCGCAAAAATATTCCACTTTACCGAAATTCGGTTTCGGCGTATGTGTCGCCCATCCCGGCTCACCCAAGAGGGGCGACGTGAAGTCGTCACGTTCGCGAGCCGGGCTTGCGGTGGACGCGGCAGCGTCGGCACGAGAGGCGCGGG
>NZ_JAFCKT010000015.1 GCF_018129985.1 Bradyrhizobium sp. SZCCT0148 | reverse complement strand
GCCCGGTCTTCCCTGCGCCCTCTTTCAATCGAGGGCGAAGCGACGAAGCAAAGCTCGGGCGAAATGCGCCGCGAGGACGAGATCCCATGTCAGTCATTCAGCAACGCTCTCGTGCCTCGGCTCAGCAGCGCCCCTTCGGCGGTGCGCTGCTGAGCCGGGGCCCCATGCATCAGCGACTGCCAGCTTACCCTGTCCCAACTCTGCGCAGCAACGCAAGCGCGCTGCAGCGCGTCCGGGCGACGAACCGCCCCTCCTCTGGCATCGGCGACGGGCCTTGTAACAAAACGGTCATGCAGCGAAACTAAACGAACCGGGGACCGCGATGGCGGCCCCGGGGGCCGCAGGTTGCGGCCGAGCCGCGCCTCGCAGGGAGATTTTGATGCGCCGATCACTGGTGTTGCTGTCCGCCGGACTGACAGTGCTATCCACCGGATTTGCTGCCGCCCAGAACAACACGCCGCGCAATCTGGTCCTGTTCATCCCGGACGGTCTGCGCGCGCTGAAGGTCACCCCTGAAACGGCGCCCGCGATGGCTGAAATCCGCGACAAGGGCGTCAACTTCAAGAATTCGCACTCGCTCTTCCCGACCTTCACCATGGCCAACGGCTCGGCGATGTCGACTGGCCATTATCTCGGCGACACCGGTGTGTTCTCCAACACGATCTGGACCGGCTACACCTCGGCTCCGGCCGGCGACACCGTGGTCCCGTTCATCGAGAACGACGGCGTGCTCGGCGACATCGACGAGCATTTCGGGGGCAACTACCTCAACGAGGACACCATCCTCAAGCTGGCCCGCGACAAGGGCCTCAGCACCGCCGCGATCGGCAAGGTCGGCCCGACCTATCAGTTCGACCACACCGACAAGCCCGAGAAGACCGGCCTGCACTCCGTCGTGTTCGACGATTCCACCGGCGGCAAGAACGGCGTCGCACTGTCGGACGAAGTGAAGGACGCGCTGACCAAGGCCGGCCTGCCCCTCGTCACGCCGCCGCGCGGCGACAATTCCAAGGCGGGCGATGCCAAGACGCCCGGCACCATCGTCGCCAACGTCGCGCAGCAGGCCTATTTCGCCGACGTCGCCACCAAGGTGGTGCTGCCGATGTTCAAGGCGCGCAACAAGCCGTTCGTGCTGGTGTTCTGGTCGCGCGACCCCGACGGCAGCCAGCACAACACCGGCGACAGCCTCAACCAGATCCTGCCCGGAATCAACGGTCCGACGTCGATGGCCGGTATCAAGAACGCCGACACCAACCTCGCCCAGATCCGCAAGGCGCTGGACGAACTCGGGCTCGCCGCTTCGACGAACATCATCATCTCGGCCGATCACGGCTTCTCGACCATCTCCAAGGAAAGCAAGACCAGCCCCTCGGCCAAGGTCAGCTATGACGACACGCCGAAGGACTTCCTGCCGATGGGCTTTCTGGCGCTCGACCTCGCCAAGGCGCTCGAGCTGCCGCTGTTCGACCCCAACGACAAGAATGCGAAGATCGAGGGCAACAAGCATCCCAGGGCCGGCAACGGCGTGCTCGGCAAGGATCCGGAAAAGCCCGACCTCGTCGTCGCCACCAATGGCGGCTCCGACCTCGTCTATCTCCCGAACAAGGACAAGCAGCTGGCGGCCAGGACCATCAAGGCACTGCTCGCGCAGGACTACGTCTCCGGCCTGTTCGTCGAGGACTCGCTCGGCCGCTTCCCCGGCACCTTGCCGCTGTCGAGCATCAATCTGCGCGGCAAGGCGGCGACGCCGACGCCGTCGATCGTCGTCAACTTCCGCTCCTATGCCAGCGATTGCGGCGAGGCGCCGACCAACTGCTCGGTGCAGGTCGCCGACACCGTGCTGCGCCAGGGCCAGGGCATGCATGGCAGCTTCAGCCGCGGCGATACCATGAACTTCATGGCGGCGATCGGCCCGGATTTCAAAACAGGCTTCGTCGACCCGCTGCCGGTCAGCAATGCCGATGTCGGCATGACGGCCGCCCGCCTCATGGGCCTGAGCGCGCCCCAGAAGGGAGATCTGGTCGGCCGGGTGATGTCGGAGGCTCTACCCAATGGCGCCGTGCCGAAGGCCTATGCCGGCACGATGAAGTCCAAGCCCGCCGAAGGCGGCCTGGTCACCGTGCTGAACTTCCAGCGCGTCGGCAGCCAACGCTATTTCGACGCCGCCGGCTTCCCCGGCCGCACGCTTGGGCTCGAGGCGGAGACCCCCAAACAAAAAACGGCGGGGAAATAGCCCCGCCGTTCAAAATGCTCTTCGCGAGAGGCGCAAAATCACATGCCGATGTCGAACACGTTCGGCAATTGGCCCGCCAGGGGCAGCGCGGTGGCGCCGAGGAAGGTCGCCACCATCGCCATCAGGCGGCGGTTGTTGTGGCGCTTGCCGCGCATCTGGCCGGCGATCCACTCCAGCATCTCGCTGTTGACCTTGGAGGCATAGGACGGCGCCCAGCTCTCGATCTCGGTCTCGGCCGACAGCGCGACGCTACGCGGCGGCACCTTCAGGCCCGAGGCGCTGGCGGCGTAGTGCGCAACCGCCTTGGTGAGCAGATCGTCGAAGCGGCCGCCATCGGTGCGTTCGGTGGCGGCTTCGTTGATCTCGAACAGGACCTCGGCCTCGGCGCGACTGACCGGTTGATCGTTGACGGCGGTGGCGGTCAGGATGCGCGTGCACCAGGCGGTGTCATCGGCATCGAGCGAGCGGGAGAAATGAACCCTTCCCTTGGTGGTCGGGCCTTCGCCCGTGATCACGCCGTCGCGCACGATGGAGAGTGCATGAGCCGCGGTGTCGCGGCAGGACGGTTCGAGGGACGACGGTTCGGCAGATTTAGGCGCAGCGGCGGACATAGTTCACTTCCAGATTTCTTCTGACCGGTCAGCATTTTCATGCCGACGTAAAGGGGTGGTTAATGATTCGATACGGGGGTCGCGACTTTTCGAGATGGTTGCCAATTGGTCGCTTGGAGCACCGTTTAGGTTTATTCGACACAGGGGCGAGCGTGATGGAAGTCATAAAAGGCATAATCGGGGCGAGCGAGACCGTGTGACCCCGGATGGGGATGTTTCGCCGCAGGTGCTGCTGTAACAATAAGTTGCTAGAAAATCGGCCCTTCAGGGAAGGAATTCACATTTTACTCGAGCTGGTTCAGTTGGCGTTCACTTGGACCGGCAACGCCCCTATATTGGGGACCGACGACAGAAACGAAATATCCAGCCAGTTCAATGGGATGAGGTACAATCATGACACTTCCGATCGGCGCCACCGCACCTGACTTCGAGGCCGAGACCACCGAAGGGAAGATCAAGTTCCACGACTGGATCGGCGACAGCTGGGCGCTGTTGTTCTCGCACCCGAAGGACTTCACGCCGGTCTGCACGACCGAGCTCGGCGCGCTCGCCAGGCTGAAGCCAGAATTCGACAAGCGCGGCGTCAAGTTGATGGGCCTTTCGGTCGACCCGGTCGATCGTCATGCCAAATGGTCGGAAGACATCAAGGAGACGCAAGGGGCCGCGCCGAACTTCCCGATGATTGCCGATACCGACTACAACGTCTCGAAGCTGTACGGCATGCTGCCGGCCGCGATCTCGGGCGATCCCCTCGTCCGCACCGCCGCCGACAACCAGACCGTCCGCAACGTCTTCGTCATCGGCCCCGACAAGAAGATCAAGCTGGTGCTGGTCTATCCGATGACCACGGGCCGCAACTTCCAGGAAATCCTGCGCGTCATCGACTCGCTCCAGCTCACCGCCAAGCATCGCGTGGCGACGCCGGCCGACTGGTCGCAGGGCGACGACGTGATCATCGCGGGCTCGGTCTCCAACGACGAGGCCAAGACGATCTACCCGCAGGGCTGGAAGGAGCCGAAGCCCTACATCCGCATCGTGCCGCAGCCGAAGTGAAGACCTGCGCGTCGCGCCGATAAACGATCCGACATCCCCGGAGCCCGCCAGGCGCGTCCTCCGGGGGCAAATCCGGGCATGAAACTTCGCGGCGGTGTCCCGTATAGTGAGGACCCGCCGCGCGAGACCCATTCCCGATCATGCCCAGTCCACAGCCGGTCATCGTCTGGTTCCGCGATGATCTTCGCGTCTCCGACCATCCCGCCCTCCACGCCGCCGCCAGGACCGGCTCGCCGGTGATCTGCCTTTATGTGCTGGACGATGCAGCCGGGCGGGCACCGGGCGGCGCGGCGCGCTGGTGGCTGGCGCAGTCGTTGCGGGCGCTCGGCGCCGAAATTGTTGCGCGCGGTGGATCGCTGGTCCTGCGCAAGGGACCGGCGGCCAAGGTTGTCGCCGAGCTGGCCCGCGAGAGCGGCGCCACCGCCGTCTACTGGAACGAGATCGCGCAAGCGCCTCATCAGGCGGTTGAGCGTCAGCTCGAAGCGGCGCTGGCAAAGCTCGGCATCGACTCGCAGAACTTTCCCGGCGACCTCCTGGTCCAGCCCTCGGCGGTCCGTAACAAGGAAGGCCGGGCCCTGCGCGTATTCACGCCGTTCTGGCGGCGGGTGCTGTCGCTCGGCGATCCGCCAAAGCCGCTGCCTGCGCCGAAACAGCTGCGCCCGGGCCCGAAGATCGCCAGCGACCGACTGGAGAGCTGGAAGCTCGAGCCGACCAAACCGGATTGGGCGGGCGGCCTGCGCGAGACATGGACCCCGGGCGAAGCCTCCGCGCGGGCACGCCTGCGCGACTTCCTCAAGCGCACCGCGCGCGTCTATGTCGGCGACCGCGACCGCCCGGACCGCGAGGGCACTTCAGGCCTGTCACCGCATCTGCGGTTCGGCGAGCTCAGCCCGCGCCAGGTCTGGCATGCGGCGCGGTTCGCGGCGGCGGAGGAGCCGGCCTTCCTGCCCGGCATCGAGAAGTTCCTGAGCGAGCTCGGCTGGCGGGAGTTCTGCCGTCACCTGCTGCACGACCATCCCCACCTCGCCACCGAGAACCTGCAGACGAATTTCGACGGCTTCCCGTGGAAGGACGACAAGACCGCGCTCGCCGCTTGGCAGCGCGGTCATACCGGTTACCCCATCGTCGACGCGGGCCTGCGCGAACTCTGGCACACCGGCGTGATGCACAACCGGGTGCGGATGGTGGTGGCGTCGTTCCTGGTCAAGCACTTGCTGATCGACTGGCGCGATGGCGAGAGCTGGTTCTGGGACACACTGGTCGATGCGGATGCCGGCAGCAATCCCGCCAATTGGCAATGGGTCGCCGGCTGCGGCGCCGATGCGGCGCCCTACTTTCGCGTGTTCAACCCAACGCTTCAGGGGGAGAAGTTCGACCCCGACGGGACCTACGTTCGGCGCTGGGTGCCGGAACTGAAAGACCTGCCGGCGAAGCTGATCCACCAGCCCTGGCAGGCGACGCCGATCGAGCTGTCGAGCGCCGGCGTCACGCTCGGCAAGACCTATCCGCAACCGATCGTCGATCACGCCAAGGGACGTGAGCGCGCGCTCGCCGCGTACGCGAAGATCCGTAAAGGTTGAGCGTTGCTTTGACACAATTGTGAAACCCGTTATCGTCATCGCTCCGTACAAACCGTGGGGGACGATATGGACGACGATAAGCCGATCACCGAACAGGCGATGGAAACGATCACCAGCGCCGTGGAAGCGACCAAGGACGCCGCGATCACCGCCGTCAAGAAGGTGAGGAAAGCCGCCAAGAAGGTCGCGAAGAAAGTAGCGCCGAAGAAGGCTTCGAAGAAGAAGAGCTCGAAGAAGGCTGCTAAGAAGTCGTCGAAGAAAGCGGCCAAGAAGGCAACCAGGAAAACTGCAAAGAAGTCCGCGACAAAGGCCAAGAAGGTGGGCAAGAAAGCGACCAAGTCGAAAAAGAGGGCCGGCAAGGCCAAGCGCTGATCGCAACGCGCGAGCAGGTCTCCGGGTGCTGGCGCGCCCGGAGACCTGCTCACGAGACACACCCTGCCCGCGCGGCCGGGATGCGCGCGGGCCCGGGTGATGCTTCAAGGGATGCCGCCTACGCGCGCCTGTTGACCACGAACACGGCGGCTGCGCACATCCCCATTCCGGCAATCGCCAGCGCGTCGAGCTTCTCTCCGAACAGCACATAAGCCATCAGCGCGGTCACCGCAGGCACAAGATAGAACAGGCTCGCGACCGAGGTCGCTGCGGCGTGGCGGATCAGCCAGTACAAAAGCCCGATCGATCCGATCGAGAGCGCGACCGCAAGCCAGCCGAGCGCGAGCACGAACTCCTGCGTCCAGTGCACCACGCGGTCTTCGAACAGGAAGGCGCCGATCGCGAAGAAGATGGTGACGGCGACATATTGCACGAGATTGCCGGCACGCCAGTCGATCTGGTTGCAGTACCTGCGCTGATAGAGCGTACCGAGCGTGATGCTGATCAGCGAGACCACCGAGGCGAGCCAGCCGAGCCCGGCTTCACCCGTCATGGGACGATTGTGCAGGATCAGCACCACGCCGCCGAGGCCGAGCACGAGCCCGGCCCATTGCACCGGCGTCACCTTCTCGCCAAGCCAGCGGTTGGCGATGGTCGAGGTCAGGATCGGCTGCAGGCCGGGAATCAGCGCGGAGAGCCCGGCTGGAATCGAATGCGCGATCGCGATTGCGGTGCCGCCAAGATAGAAACCGTGGACGAGGATGCCTGCGACGGCGCTGTGCGCAATGCCGATGCGATCAGGCCATTTCGGCTGCGCGATCGCAGCGATCAGCGCCATCAGGCCGACCACGATCGCCATCCGGATGGCGAGATAGGTCAAGGGATCGGCATTGTTGACGACGTATTTGGTGCCGATGAATCCGGTGCTCCAAAGCAGGACGAACAGGATCGGCGCAATGCGGGCGGTCAGGGCTTCTCGATTATTGTTCATTGCCGCCCTCATTGCCCCACCAAGGGCTATGCGGCAATGCGAATTTCGCCCGGCAAGATGCTGCGCTGCGACGGACGATCCGGCTTAGTTCAGCCGCTCACCACTCTTCGGGACAGGGGTCGACGATCTTCCAGAGCTCGACGCCATTCTTGATTTTTTTCATGTCGGTGGTGAGCCCGCCATTGCGGCGGATCCAGTCCTTCACCTTATCGGGGTAGTAGGACATCAGGTCGGACGTGCCTTCCGAGCTCGTGACCTTGATGCCGAAGGTGAAGGCCTTGTCGTAATAGGCCTGATGGAAGCCGAGGCTGGCGCGGGGCGTCACGCAGATCTTGTTCATCGGCACGATGCCGAGCACCAACGTGCAGGCCGAATTGCAGATGCCGTCGATGATGACGCGCTCGCCCTTCTCGCGGACGCGCTTGTACTTGGTCTTGTATTCCTCGACATAGCCGCCGTGGTCGCGGGTGATATGCAGCTCGGCCCGCGCCGGCGTGGCGGCAGCGAGGCAGAGCAACAGCAGGCTCAGAAGCGTGATGCGCATGGCGGCGTGACGGCGAAAGCCTTCTGGAATGGACCGGCCTCGAAGGGAGCCCCAAAAGCCGGCGGCAAGATTCTTAATCCAATAGTCTTTGGTCATACTTGTGTGGGGAATTCGTTAAGCATCCCGAAAAGGCCAAAAATGGGCAGGCTTCGGCCATATCACCGACAATTCCGTCACACCCACCCGGGAATCTGCGGGTTTAGCCCGGATTTTCCGGCGCCGGACGGGTGCCCCGGAGGTCCGAAATGGCTATAGATGGCTGACCACTTCGCGGGTTCCGGAGAATCAAGATGAGCAAGTTGAAGCTTGTAGCCGCGGTTGCTGCCCTGTCGGCCGCAATCCTAGCCCCTGGCCTCGCGGAGGCGCGGGGGCATCACCGACACTACCGCTCGTACGCCAATCCGCTGCCCTACCCGATCAGCTATGTGCACAATTACGGGCCCGGCTTCACCCCCGGCACATTCGCCTTCTACGACGGCCCGTCGACGAACCACTGCTACCAGAGCGCCGCCGCCTATGTCGGCCAGGACCGCCGCCGGCACCCTTGCTACTGAGGGCCGGCAGCGCGCCATCTACGGGCGTCCCTATTTGGCGGCGCCCGACTGCAGCAATTGCTTCTCGATCTCGTAGACGGGCAGCTTGACGAGGTCCTTGCCGACCTCGTTCTGGATCGCCTTGCGCACGACGTCCGAATAATCGGCGCGGATCATCCCGAGGGCGCGCGGTGAGGCAACCATGGTCAGGGCCGTGGTCTCGCCGGAGTTGACTGCGGCATCGAGCCGGCCGGCCAGGCTGCGCAGGAAGGCGCGCTCGGCCTCGTCGTGCCAATCGGTCTGCTCGACCGAGCTGCGGGCGCCGCCGGCGGCGGCGTGCACGCGGCCCGGTGCATCGGTCCCTTGCGCGCTGGTCGAGGGGTTGGGCTGCTCATGCACCTCCCTGGTGTGCAGGTTCGGAAACATCTCGTCGCCGAGGTTCTCCAGAATGAGCGCCTTGCGCCCATCGCACACGACCAGCCAGTCGCCCTTGTCTAGTCTCATCTTGTCCATTGCAAAGCTCCAAGCAACCTGTCGGCCGGCCCTTCGAAATCGTCGAAGCACTGGCCACATGACAAGACTACGAACGATGCATCGACGGCGAATTGCGCAGGATCAAGAACCGCATCGGATGTCCCGCACATGGCTCACTCGCTCGAAACCTGGGCCCATATGGCATGAGGTCGGGCTGAAGATTTGTTCATCAGCATTACATTTCGGTGCCGCCACAATTTGATCAGAACAAGTTCGATATCCTGGATCGCGTAAGTGGAGAAAGACATCATGAATCTCAAGATCGGCTTCGTTGCCGCAGCTCTGTCCGGTGCCTTGTTTGGTGCTTTGGCGACGGCGCCGGCCGCGTCCGCCATGCCCATTGCACCCGCGCCTGCGACGCCTCAGGCCTCCGGCATCGAGCAAGTCCGTATGGTCTGCGACCCCTGGGGGCGCTGCTGGTGGCGTCCGAACTACTATGGGTATTACGGGCCTCGGCCGTATTACGGTCCCCGCTATTACGGACCTCGCTACTACGGTTACGGTCCACGCTTTTATGGCCCGCGCTATCGCCGATGGTAACTTCTGAAGGGGCCCTCCGGGCCCCTTCGCTATTGCGAGATCACGCCTTGCGCCGTCGTCGACGGCCCGGAGCGGAGCGAAAACTGATCTAGATCAAAGATGACATCGGCCCGCGGCGTCATGCTAACGCCATGGCGGAGTTGATTGTTTTTCGATGCCCTCAGACGGGCATGAACGTACAGACGCATCTCGAGAAGCAGGCGAGACAGGAGAGACGGAGCCTCGTCTCCTTCGCCTGTCCCGCTTGCACAGGTCTACATTTCATCGACCTTGCCTCCGGCCAACCGATGACCCGGGAGCGTTAACGAAGAGATTTATCCGACGGGCGTCATGGCATGATGTCCGCAATACTACGGCCTGGAATTCGGTTTACTGAAACGCGATGTTTCGCCATTGATGGGGGTCGACCGACGTTCATTTGATTGTCACATTTTAGCAACCGGCCAGACCCATGTTGTTCGACGCCCTCGCTCCGTCCCCCGCCCTTCAGCTGATCGGCTTTTCCGACATCGATGCGTTTAGGCCGATCGAAACGATGGAGGATGCGAGAAGTATTCCGCTCGACATCCCGAACTTCGCCGCAGCCCGCGCCGTCGTCGCCCTGCCGGCGTGTCGCATCATCATGATGCGATCGTTCGCGCGCATCCTCGATACCACCTATCGGATGCCAGGCGGGCTGGTGCTCCTGTCCATGACCGACGACCTCCAGGTCAACTTCAAGGGGCTGGATCTCGACGCCCGCTATTTCGTGACGCTCCGCGGCAACGATGAATGTCATTTCGTCGAGCCCCAAGCCAATCTTCATGCAATGATCATCTTGTCCCCGACGCTGAGAGACCGGGGGTGGTTCGACCAGGGCGATGATTTGCGGGCCCATCTCGCGAACCGGCCGGCCCTGCTCCACACGCGCCAGCTCCTGCTCGACATCCTGCGAACCGCGTCAGTGCAGCCGCTCCTGTTCGAATCTACCGAGGTGGCAGGCCATCTCCAGGAGGGCCTGCTGCTCGCACTCGACGATCTGTTTCGTGTCGATGCGATGGCGGATCGGAGCGCGTCGGTCCAGTGCGAGCGCTCGATCAAGCTGGTGCACCGGATCGACGATTACGTCGCGGCCCACCCCACGGCCCCGATCTACACGGCCGATCTCGCCGGTGAGTTTGGCGTCTCGATCCGGACTCTCGGCGGCGCGGTCAGCAAGGTCCGCGGCATGAGCTTGCACCAGTACATTCGCCTCAAGAGGTTGTGGGCAACCCGCGCCCGCCTGCTCAAGGGCGGCGGCGCCACCGTCGCCACGTGTGCGCGCGCGCAGGGCTTCCATCATCTCGGCGAATTCGCCGCAGCGTACCGCGCGACATTCCACGAGGCGCCGTCCGATACCCTGGCGCGAGGTCGGCAAGGCAGTATCGCCGCGCGCTGACCGAGGGACACACCCCGCGTATCAAGGCAACCGGGGAACCGGTTCCTTCAGATCGCGTTGCCGATCAGAGCAGTGCGCCGCCGGCCCGCCCCGGAGCGCATCGAGGCACCCCGCGCGACCGCCGCGGGGTTTTCCATGTAGTGGGTTCAGGGAAAAAAATGACCATCAACCGTAACGTACTATTTCTGATTATCGGCGCTCTGGTCGTTACCGCAGGCGTGCTTGGCTACAATCTCTACCAAGAGAAGAAGCAGCCGGACGGACTGCAGATCAACGTCGGACCCAATGGGCTGAAGATCCAGGGCAAATAGACGGCGGCGGCGGCAGGCCGGTGCAGCTCGAGCCCATGATGCCCCCCGTATCGGCGCCCTAGCCACCATAGCAATCCGAATGAAATGGCGCGCTCGGAGAGATTCGAACTCCCGACCCTCGGAATCGAAATCCGATGCTCTATCCAGCTGAGCTACGAGCGCCCTGGCCCGGAGGGACCGGGCCACAACCGACACTTGCCGGGCCGGGGCTGATGAGGCAGCGCACCGGATGGCGGTTCGGATGTGTTCGAATTAGCAGAGAGGCCGCCCAATAAAAAGCCCCACCCGCTCCGTTTCAAGGCGGGTCGGAAATGCTCTCACCAGGTCGTGTCGAAGAGCCCGAAATGGGGCTGCTGGGCAACAATCATCGGCCGCCCCTGCTGCGGCGCCGGATGCGTCTTGGCGACCTTGCGCTTGGGCTGTGCCTGGACCGTAGAAGCCTGAGTGGAAACCCGGCCCTGGGATATCTGGGCCTGAGCCGCCTGCGGCTTGGCTTCGGGTTTCCCGGATGCTGCAGTATCCGTCCGCAGCGGCGGGGTGAACTGGGCGAACGTGTCGCGTACCCGCGCCTTGGCCGACGTTTCGGCAAGCGCTGCCGACATACTGTCCGGCGCCGGCGGTTGAGGTGAAACGACGGCAGCGGTTTTGACCGCTGGCGCGGCAAGCGTTGGCTGGCTTGTGTCGAGGACGACGCGCTCAGGCAAGTGTCTATCGGACCGGATGCGGATCAGGGGCTGATCGTTGCTTGCGCTCGCAACGGCCTGCGCCACGGGCGCCGCCGGGCAAACGAAATTCGCCGCGAACAGCAGTGCGAGCAGAGCTCCACCAACAAAGACGAAATACCGAAAGATGGGCATTGACCGCGCTCCGCCCCCCGCATCTGCGCGTGGGCTCTACGCCTCAACAGGCGATCTGCTAATTTGTTCCTGGCCCAGCCTTTCGGTTCAAATGGCGACGTTAGGTTTTTTCGCCAAGGACCAAAGAGGGTAACTTTTCCGCTACCGGAACGCGTGCTATGCGCGGCGCGCGGCAACCAACGAACATTTTGCCTGATCGGCGTTCACGTTGACGAAGCCCACGGGGACACGCGCGAAGGTCTTGCGGCTCTTCATGCCGACTGGATCCGCCAGCACACGGCTGCGGTCAGTGAGATGGCTTCCGTCGCGCCGCGCAAAGGCGCACACGATCTCGACATCCTTTACGGCATAGTCGTTGTCATTTCGCAGCGTGAACGTCACCAGGGCTTTCGAACCGAGGCCGCCGCGACGCCAGGTCTGCGATGAAATCCTGAGACGGCTGAGCTCTGCCACGGCAGGTGACTGGGCCGCTGCCTGCGCTTCCGGGACTGGCGACACCGGCGCGGCCTTATCGGCTGAAGGAGCTGCCTCGACCGTCGCCAGCGAGTTCGACGGCTCGGCACCATTGCCCTTGGACGGGGGCATCAGCATCCAGGCGCTGCAGCCGACAACGATGGCCGCCACCAGCCAGAGAAGGCTGCGGCCAACGGAGACGCTCGCGATTGTTGCGGTCCGCGCCAATCGTTCGCCGGTCCCGGCGAGGCGTGCCAATCCGATCCGACCGAGCCTGGCGTTCATGGGTGCATAACCGATCGCGGCCGGACCTCGTCAACGACGGAATGGGCCACGGCTTTTACCTTAATCCAGGAGACGACCCAGGGTTCCCGTGAAGGCGCGAATCGTCGATTACGGTGGCGATCGCCGCTGACGGCCGCTAACATGCGCTGCAACGTCGCGAAGACCCGTCGGGAGACATTGAAATGCCAGTCGTCACTTGGGATCACGTCCATCTGCGCAGCCCCGATCCGGAGGCCACGGCGACCTGGCTGCGGGATATCCTCGGTGGCGAGGTCGTTGGTGCGCCGGGGCGGCTCGAGGTGAACCTTGGCGGTGCCAGGATCTTCATCGCGCCGCTGGAGGGCGACAACGCCGTGAATCCACCGCCGCCGCACCCGCATCAGGGCCTCGACCATTTCGGCCTGGCAGTGAAGGACATCGATGCCGTTGCGGCCGAGATCAAGGCCAAGGGCGTCACCTTTACGCGCGAGCCGACCACGATCCGGCCCGGCGTGCGCATCTGCTTCATCCGCGGCCCCGAAGGCATCTCCATCGAGCTGCTCGAGCGCGACAAGAAGTATACCTGATCCGGCACTAGCCCACCTGCCGACACGCAGCCGGCGCGGCTAAGTCATGCTGCCGGGCATGAAGCAGCGGATGCTGACGCCCATATAGCCGTAGATCGGCCATACCATGGTGCGTCCCACCCGGTTGGGCTCGGAGATGACGGCCTCCTCGGGCACGTCGACCCAGACGAACTCCTGAGGCCGCCCTTCAAGCCCTGAGGCATAGCGCGGGAGGCGGACACGATAGTGTCCGTCCTTGCTGTCCCAGTCGGTGTCGGAAAGCGCCGAACCATCCGCATCGGAGCAGCACGGCCCCTTGCCGCTGCGCAGGCCGTCGAACCAGGCCTTCAGATCGGGACTGGTGTTGGCGAACTGGCCGCGGTCGCGCGCGTGCCCGAAGGGGGCTGCGAGCGCAACCAGGATCAGGGCCCCTGCCAGCCTCGTCGCGCTTCGCCGGCGAGTTGCGCTGCCGGAACGACGTCGTTCGCTTTCGCAGTTGGTGGGACGCGCACTGTACAGACGCGGCTCATCGCCGCCGGAATCGATCCAGTTGCTCATCGTCTTGCTCCAGCACCCCGCGGCCAGTGCAACAATCGTTATGCATTTCGCGGGCCAAACCCTGATTCGCAGGCGATCGGCCTCGCCCCATCATCAGACCGTCATGACGGCGTCACGCACAAGCCGGGACAACTACGGCTCGTGGCGGCAACTTCCGGTGGTCGCCGGCAAACTGCCGCGTTGCGCGAGGCGATACGCTTTGGCATAAAAGCCGGACCGGTTACGCCATTGGGCGATGGCGGCCGGCCTGCGGGACGTTATGAAAAACGGTCTCTATTCGATTCACGTGACCCTGCTCGATGGTCGAGCCGGCAAGGGCAGCGGCGTGATTCTATTTCGCGACGGCAAGATTCTTGGCGGCGATGCCTACCTCTTTTACACCGGCAGCTATGTCGTGAAGGACAACAACACCTTCAAAGGCGAAGTGCTGGTGCAACGACACACCTCCCCGCGAGGCGACGACAATCCGCTGTTCGGCGGCCCTGCCCCAGTCGGCATCGGCGTCAGTGGCACTTTCACGGAGACGCGCGGCGAGATGACCGGCACTGCGCTGGTCGGCAAGGCCAGCCAGATTTTCGGCGCGACCCTGCACAAGCTCGCGGAGACGGATTAGTTATTCCGCGGCTTGCTCGAGTGGCGCCACGCGCGGCAGGATGATCTGGATACGGGTGCCGCCGCCCGGCTCGGAATCGAGATCGAGCCGCCCGCCGAGCCGGTTCGTGACGATGCTGTAGACGATATGCAATCCGAGGCCGGTGCCGCCCTGGTCGCGCCGCGTCGTGAAGAACGGATCGAAGGCACGGCGGCGGACGTCGAGCGACATGCCGCAGCCGTTGTCCGAGAAAATAATCTCGACATTGTCCTTGCCGGACTCCCGCACCTGGATGTCGATCGTGCCCGGCCGGCCGTCCGGAAAGGCGTGCGCAACCGAATTGAGAAACAGATTGGTCAGCACCTGGCCGTACGGGCCCGGATAGCTGTTCATGGTCAGATCAGGCTGGCACTCGACGTTGAGCGTCAGGTTGTGCTTGCGCAGGCCCGGCCGCAGGCTCATCACCACCTGCTCGGTGAGATCGCCGAGATCGAAAGTGCGCTGGTCGGAATAATTGCGATCCGCCGCGACCTGCTTGAAAGACTGGATCAGCTCCGCGGCGCGGTTGAGATTGGAGACGAGCTGCGAGGACGCGTCGCGGCTGGTGTTGAGGAAATCGTTGAGCGTGGAGCGGCGGAGCTCGCCGCGCTCGACCTCGGCGGTGAACATCGCGGTCTTGCGCTCCAGCGCGGAGGCGACCGTGAGGCTGATGCCGACGGGGTTGTTGACCTCATGAGCGACGCCGGCGACGAGCCGCCCGAGCGCGGCAAGCTTCTCGGCCTCGATCAGCGAGGCCTGGGTCTCGCGCAGATTGCGCAGCGCAGTCTCGGCGGATTCCTTGGCCTTGCGCATCTCCTGCTCGCCGCGCTTGCGCTCGCCGATATCGAGCGCCACGGTGACGATCCGCTCGATCTCACCGTCGGCATCGAGCAGCGGCAGCTTGTTGACGAGCCACTGCCGCATGTTGCCGGAGGAATCCTTGTACTCTTCCTCATAGAAGCCGAGGCCCCTGCGGAGATTGAGCACGCGCTTGTCGTTCTCGTCGGTCTTGGCCGCGCCGTAGCGCGACATCAGGTCGGCGGTGGTGCGGCCGAGAGCGTCGCCGGGCTCGATGCCGAAGATGCCGGCCATGTAGCGGTTCATCAAGACGTAGCGCAGGTCGCGGTCCTTGACGTTGATCACCGCGGGCACGGTGTCGATGACCTGCTGGAGCAGGCGCCGGCCTTCGGCGATGGCGTCCTCCGCCCGCTTCTGGTCGGTGATGTCGCGCAGCGTGCCCTCATAGCGCACGATGTTGCCCGCCTCGTCACGCACGCCCGTGGCGCTGTCGGAAAGCCACAGGATGTTGCCGCTGCGCTGACGCACCTGGTACTCGAATTCGCGCACCATGCCGTCGCGCGTCATCAGCCGCTGGTATTCGACGCGTGCCTCGGGATGGACGTAAATGGTGTGGGCGATGTCGTTGATGCTGTCGATCAGCTGCTGCGGGCTGTCATAGCCCATCATCCGCGCCAGCGCCGGATTGGCGTTGAGGAGATCGCCGGCTGGTGTGGTGACGTAGATGCCGTCGATCGAGCCCTCGAACAGTTTCCGGTAGCTCTCTTCGGCGAGCCGCTGCTCGGTGAGCGCGCGCACCGCCGCCTCACGCGCCGTGTCTGCCTCCTCGAGCGCGCGGCGGAACACCTCGGCGGCGCGGGCGATGTCGCCAATCTCATTGTCGAGGTCGGCCGACGGGATCGAGGTGTCCTTCCGGCCCGCCGCAAGCGCGCGAATCGAGCGTGCGATCTGGGCGAGCGGACGCACCGTCCTGCGCACCACGAACAACGCAGCGCCGATGCCGATCAGCACGCCGATGCTGCCGAGCACGATGCTCTGCCATCGCGCTTCCGTCAGCGTCCTGGCAAAATCGCGCGACAGCACGTGGCCACGCCGGTCGCTGACCTCGCGCAGCAGTTCGGTGACGCGGCCGATCAGCCTGCCCTCGGTGCCCAGCACCTCGCGGTCGATGTCGGCGATCTGCCGCTCGCGGACGGCAACGGCCATAATGGCCTCGGCATAATTGTTCACCGCCGATTTCAACCCGGCATCGCCGATGTTCAGGGCCCGCATGGTCTGCGCGGCCTGCTCCGCCGCGGACGGGTTGCGCGCCAGCAGCCCGAGCGCGATCCGGCTCTGCGCCTCCGACAGGCGCGAGGCCAGCTCACGGTCGGCGGTCCCGGAGACGGCGAGATCGAACTGGTCGCGGAGCGGCGGCAGGCCGGCGAGCAGCTGGGCGCGGCGATCGATCAGGGTTGAGATCCGCTCCAGGCCATTGCGATAGGTCGCGAGCCGCTCGGTGACCCCGTCGATCATGTCCTGCTGCTCGGGCGCGAGCTCGATGCGGGTCTTCTTCAGGATGTCACTGAGCGTCGAGGCTGCCTCACCCACCTGCTTGAACTGGATGCCGGCGCCGGGGTCGGTGACGAAGTCGCGCGCGGCAAGCCGCAATTCGTTCATGCGGCGATCGATGTCCTCGGCGAGGTCGCCGACGCTCTGGAGCCGCTGCAGCTCGGCGAAGGTCGTGTCGATGTGCCGGATCGCGATCACGCTCGCGGCCGAGGTGACGATGATCACCGCCAGCACCAACAGGAAGCTGCCGAAAGTGAGCTGGCCGATGGAGAGCGAGAATATTCGCTTTTTCTCAGGGGTCGGCGTCAATTCGGCGGACATTGGGCTGTGAGGACCGGGATACTGGAGGCTCAATATACGACGTATTGCCGCCCTGGGGAAACATGCCTCGGGCCGCCGAATATCCTTAATATTGGACCTCGGAGCGCTTTCCCGGATCTATGACGGTTTGACGCTTGCCTGCCGTCGGGCCGGAATCGTCATGGCGGCGACGCCGAGGACGACGCAGGCGAGCCCGATCCAGGCGGTCCGGCTCAGGCTCTCGCCGAGGAAGGCGACGCTGATCGCGACCCCGATCGGCACCCGAAGATAGGCCTGCGCGGTGGTGCCGACCGAGCCCAGGGTCTGGATCAGGCGGAAGTAGATCGCAAATGCCGCGGCGGTCGAGAACACGGCCAGCGCCAGCAATGCCAGCACCGAACTCGGCGACGGCGACAGCGTCCAGGGCTGCTCGACCACGAGCGAGGCCGGGATCAGGACTGCCGCCCCGGCCAGCAGCGAGCCGGCCGCGGGCGCCATGGGATCGAGGCCTTTGAAGCTACGGCCGAAGATCGCGGCGCAGGCGTAGCAGATCGTGGCGGCGACGATGGCCGCCTCGGCAAGGAGGCCGCTACCGATGTCGTGAAAGGCATCGACGCCGACGATCAGCAAAATGCCGGCCATGCCCGCGATCACGCCGAATAGCTTTCGCGGGCTCGTTGCCTCGTGGCGGGTGACGACGGCCGTGAGCAGGAAGGTAAAGATCGGGCCGGCCGAGTTGAGGATGGTGGCGAGCGCGGCGTCGACATGGCGCTCGCCCCAGGCGATCAGGGTCCAGGGGATGACGCTGTTGAGCACGGCCTGGAAGGCGAAGCGCTGCCAGATCGCGGCGCTCGTGGGCATCCTGATGCCGCGCGCCCACATCACGACGAGCAACAGGAGGCCTGCGATCGCGGTCCGCGCTGCGATCAAGGTGATGGGGGGAATGGTGGCGACGCCGAGCTTGATGAAGGTGTAGGAGCCGCCCCAGAGCGTTGCGAGGGCAACGAGGAGCGCGAGCTCGACGGCAATGTTGGTGTCCTGCCTGACGTCCATGGCCGCTCCGTCCTTCACACTGGACGGAACCTAGCGCGACCCCGAGCCTAAATACTTCGGCAGACGTCGAAGTGTTCTAACCCACAGCCCCGACTTCAAACACTTCGCCGTCATAGCCGGCCTCGCGGGGGATGCGGAGCTGGCGGCCGGTTTCGGTCTTGGTCATGACGGGCATCACCGTGACGATCGACAGGCCCCTGGCATGGTCCAGCGCAGCGCTAACGCTGCCCTGCTTGGCGAGGCGGATCAGATTGCGCGTGGTCGGGAACGGCAATTTGAAGCGGCCGCTCTCGCCGCCCTCCACGGCCTCGCGCGGCGAGACCCAGATCGAATCGGTGGACTCCCGGCCGTCATGGGCGCCGAGTTGATCGGGCGGCGCCGCGGCAAGGAAGAACCAGGTATCGAAACGCTTGGGCATGCCTTCCGGCGTGATCCAGTGCGCGTAGGGAACCAGCGTGTCGAGCGCGAGCTGGAGGCCGTTGTCATCGAGAATTTTCAGGAAGCTGATCTTGTGCTCGTTGAGCGCGATGCGATGCGCATCGGCAAGCTCGCCGGCACGCTTGGCATCGACAGGCGTGCCCGTTCCCTTCGCGCGCGCCAGCAGGATGCCGCTCTCCTCAAAGGTCTCGCGAATCGCCGCGATGCGAAAACCACGATCCGCTTCGCTCAGGCCCTCGCCGCCCGAATAGAGGTCGGCGCGCGCAACGATCTCGTTATCGCCGGCATCGACGCTGCCGCCGGGAAACACCAGCGCGCCCGAGTTGAACTCGATTTGATGATGGCGGACCATCATGAAGACCTCAATCTCCTTCTCGCCGTCGCGCAGCAGGAGGATCGTCGAGGCCGGGCGTGACGCTGGTGTCTCGGCCATGCAACTAACCCGCGGCGCTGGATTGCGGGCCGAGATTGGCGCGCTTGTCGACCCGGGCAACGCGCGACAGCAGGTACTCGACCTCCGCCTTCGCCGTCGCGGTGATGGTCGCACCCGGCTTGCGCTGGGCGCTGGAGGCGATGATGCCGCGCTTCTGCAGTACGTATTTGCGGATGGTCAGGCCGACGCCGGGCTGCTGCTCGTAACGGATCAGCGGCAGATGCGCGTCGAACAGGTCATGCGCGGCGTCGCGCTTGCCGGCCTTGGAGAGGTTCACCACGTCAATCAGAAGCTCCGGGAAGGCGTAGCCGGTCATGGCGCCGTCGGCGCCGCGCTCCATCTCGAAATCCAGGAACGTGCCGCCATTGCCGCACAGGATCGAGAGCGGACGGAGCGAGCCGTCCTTTTGGAAGCCGCGCAGCGTCGTGATCTTCTCCAGACCCGGCCAATCCTCGTGCTTGAGCATCACGCAGTTCGGATTGTCCATGACGATCTTGCGGATCACGGCGGGGGTGAACACCACCTGCAGGGTCAGCGGATAGTCCTGCAGCACCCATGGAATGTCGGGCCCGATGGCTTCGGCCGCCTGCTTGAAATAGCCGACGATCTGGTCGTCGGTGCGCAAGGATGGCGGCGGCGCGATCATGACGCCGGCAGCACCTGCGTCCATCGAGGCCTTCGCCAGCGAGCGCATGGTGGCAAAGCCAGGCGCGGAAACGCCGACGATTACCTGCATCTTCTTGGCGCGCTTGATGAAGCGCACCGCGACCTGCTCGGCCTCGGCGGCGTCGAGCTTCGGCGCCTCACCGAGGATGCCGAGCACCGTGACGCCGTCGCAGCCGACCTCCTCGTAGAAATCGGTCAGGCGGTCGATCGAGCGCTCGTCGATCCGGCCGTCGTCGTGGAACGGCGTCGGCGCGATTGCGAAGGTGCCCTTGGCATCGGCGGTGAGTTTCATCGTGGTCCTTATTTCTCTCTGTCGATGGCTAAAACCGCCGCGCGCCCATCTTGATCTGCTCCTCGGAGAAAAAGATCTCCTTGGCGTGATCGGCGATGTCCCGGGCGTTCCAGCCCGTGTGCGGCGGTTTCCAGCCTTCCATTTCCATCATCCGCATCTCGCGCACGCCGCGGGGCCCGGACACGCCCAGCACCTTGCCGGTCTGGTCGCCCGACAAGTCGCTGACCATGTATAGCACGGCCGGCGCGATGCCGTCCGGCCCCAGCGCGGCGCCCGGGTTCTCCTTATAGCGGGGCAGGTCTGCGGTCATGCGGGTCAAGGCGCCCGGGGCCAGCGTCCAGATCCGGATGTTATACTTGCGGCCCTCGATCGCCAGCACGTTGGACAGGCCCCAGATGCCGCCTTTGGCCGCGCCGTAATTGGACTGGCCGAAATTGCCGATCAGGCCCGAGGTCGAGGAGGTGTTGACGATGACACCGCCGCCATTTTCCCGCATCCAGCGAAACACTGGCATGGTGCAACAAAAGGTGCCCTTCAGATGCACCTTGATGACCTTGTCCCAGTCGGCCTCGCTGGCCTTGGCAAAGGTCTGGTCGCGCAAGATGCCGGCGTTGTTGACGAGGATGTCGGCACGACCGAAATGCTTGATGGCGTCGTCGAACACCGACTGGCCGCCCTCCATGGTGGAGATGTCGGCGTTGTTGGCAACCGCCTTGCCGCCCTCGGCCGCGATGGCGTCCACGACCTGCTGCGCCATGGACTTGTCGGCGCCGGAGCCGTCACGGGGTCCGCCGAGGTCGTTGACGACAACCGAGGCCCCTTCCCGCGCGAACAGCTTTGCGTAGGCCTCACCGAGCCCGCCGCCCGCGCCGGTGATCAGCGCAACCTTGCCATCGAGTAATCCCATGGTGGCTTCTCCCTGATTGCTTTTGTTCTCTCGTGTCCCGGACGCGGTGCGGCGCGAAGTGCCGCTCCGCAGAGCCGGGACCCAGTTCTTTGCCACGGCCCTTGGGCCCCGGCTCTGCAGCGCACCGCTGAAGAAGCGCTGCGCCGCGTCCGGGGCACGAGACTGGCCTAACCCAGCACCGTCTTGCCGTTCTTGATCACCGTGACCCCGCGCGACTTCACCTTGGCTTCGAACGAGATGACGTTGCCGTCCTTCCAGAGGTCCATGGTCACGGTCTCGCCGGGATAGACCGGCGAGGAGAACCGCGCGACGTGCTGGCGGAACGCGCTCGCATCATAATCGGCATAGGTCTGAAGCACGCCGCGGCAGGTGATGCCGTAGGTGCACATGCCGTGCAGGATCGGGCGCGGGAAGCCGGCCTTCTTTGCGAACTCCGGATCGGAATGCAACGGGTTGCGATCGCCGCAGAGTCGATAGACCAGCGCCTGGTCGGGACGCGTGGTGATGTCGATGGTCTTGTCGGGGGCGCGCGACGGGATCTTGTGCGGATCGGGCTGGGTCAGGCTCGGCCCGCCGAAGCCGCCGTCACCGCGGGCAAAGCGCGAGGCCACCAACGTTGCCAGCTTCTCACCCTTCTCGTTCTTCAGCACGGTCTGGTGAACGATGACGACGCCCTTGTCCTTGCCCTTGTCGTAGACCTCGACGACGGTGGAGTCGGCGGTGATGTCGGCGGCCACGGGCAATGGCTGGTGAAAGGTGATGTCGCGCTCGCCGTCGACCACCATGACGCGGTTGAGGTTCATCTCGCCAGGACCCGAGCCCCACGCGGCGACGGATGCGAACGTCGGCACCACCTTCAGCGGCCGCGGCGTCAGCGTGCCCTCGTTGACGAAGGCGAGTTCTTTCTCATCCATCGGATCGGCACCGAGGCCGATGCCATAAGCGTAGAGCATCACGTCGCGATCGGTGTAGGCGTATTTCTGGCCGATGTTTTTGAGGCCTTTGAGCTCTTCGTATCTGGCGGACATTTCTTTATTTCCTCCGGTGGTTCTCATCCTCATGGTGAGGAGGCGCTCTTGCGCCGTCTCGAACCATGAGGATGCCCGATACGCTTTCTTTGTCGTGGCCATCCTTCGAGAGGCTTGCTTCGCAAGCTCCTCAGGATGAGGACCGCCCTATGCCACCGTGAAGAACGGCAGCGGCGCGCCGTCGGTCGGCTTGAACACCACCTTCACCTTCTGGCCGATCTTCAGCTTCTCAAGATCGCAGTCGACGAAATTGGTCTGCACCGAGGGCCCCTCTTTTAGCGTGACGTAGCCGATCGCGTAGGGCCCGGTCGGCGATTTCCGCATCAGGCTCCAAGTGTAGATGGTGCCCTCGCCCGACGCCTCCTCCCACACCGTCTTGTCCGAGTAGCAGAACGGGCAGATCGAGCGCGGGAAGTAATGCGCTTCGCCGCAGGCCGTGCAGCGCTTGATCATGAACTTGCCCTGCTTCGCGGCGTCCCAGAACGCAGCGGTTTCCGGATTGGTCACCGGGGCCGGGTATTTCTTTGCTTCGCTCATCACACGCGCTCCAGAATGGCCGTCGAGGCGGCGTGGCGAACACCGAGAAGGCCGCCGGTGCCGTGGGCGATGGCGAGATCGCAATTCTTGACCTGGACCTTCGGGTGCGCCTCGCCGCGCAATTGCCGCACAGCCTCGATGATCTTGGTCATGCCGCCGCGGTTGACGGGATGGTTGCTGCAGAGGCCGCCGCCGTCAGTATTGAACGGCAGCTTGCCGACGCCCGAAATGAGGTTGCCGTCGGCGACGAACTTGCCGCCCTCGCCCTTCTTGCAGAAACCAAGATCTTCGAGCTGCATCAGCACCGTGATGGTGAAGCTGTCATAGATCGAGGCGTATTTGATGTCCTGCGGCGTGACGCCGGCTTCCTCGAACGCACGCGGGCCGGACCAGACACCGGCGGAGTACGTGAGATCGAGATCCTTGCCGCCGCGCGGGCCCTTCATGGCTTCGCCATGGCCGATCAACTTGACCAGCGGCTTCTTCAGGCTCTTGGCGATCTCGGGCGTCGTCACGATCAGCGCTCCGCCGCCATCGGAGACGACGCAGCAATCCATGCGGTGCAGGGGATCGGAGATCATCGGCGAGTTGAGCACGTCCTCGACGGTGACGACGTCCTTGAGCATCGCATGCGGATTGTACTGCGCATGATGGGAGGCCGCGACCTTGATCCAGGCGAGCTGTTCGCTGGTGGTGCCATAGTCGTGCATGTGGCGCATGGCACACATGCCATAGGCATTGTGCGTCGTCGCGCCGTAAGCGGTCTCGAAATCGGCTTCGGCGCCCTGCGCCCGCGGCGGCATTGCACCTGTACGCGGCTTGCCGGCCAGCGTGATCAGCGCGATCGAGCACTTGCCCGCAGCGATCGCCTCAGCGGCATGGCCAAGATGGATGATGTAGGAACAGCCGCCGGTCTCGGTGGAATCGACGTGGCGGAGCTTCTTGGTGTTGAGACCGAGATAATCGACCATCGGCCAGGCGCCGCCGGGCGCATCACCGGCGCAGAAATAGGCGTCGATGTCGTCCTTGCTGATCCCGGCATCCTCGATCGCGCCCTTGGCGACCTCGGCGTGGAGCTGGGCGGTGGATTTGTCCGGCGCATGCCGGGTCGGGTGTTCGTAGATCCCGGCAATGTAGGCCTTGCCCTTGATGGTCAAAACAGAGGTCTCCGCTGGCGTTTCTTATTGCTCCGTTTTTCTGAACCGCGGTGGGCTGATTGGCAAGCGCGTAAATATTCCGCAGGGCGAGAGGGTAGCGGGTTGGCGCAAGTGGGGAGTTCACTCCGGGTGCGGCGATCCCAATTTTGCGAAAACAACCCCATGCACAGTAGAATGGGGACTGATTTCACATGAGAATTCTACGCCTGCAAACGTCGCAGATGACGCTTCGCTAATCCGCTTGCCAGACCTAAGAGACCGACTACTCCGCCGCGATCTGCCTCGGGGCCGGCGGCGGACTGGCCAAATCCGCGGCGAGCTGCGCATAACGCGCCTTTGCATCCGCGACCGCCTTCTCCTTCACCGGGCCGTAGCCGCGGATGCGGTCGGGCAGCGAGAGCAATTCCACCGCGGTGTCGATGGTGGCAGGCGACAACAGGCCGAGCACGGTTGCGACATCCTTCTCGTAGCCGGCGATCAAGTCGCGCTCGAGCTTGCGGTCGGGGCTGCGGCCGAAGATGTCGAGCGGCGTGCCGCGCAGGAATTTGAGCTTCGCCAACACGCCGAAGACATTGAGCATCCACGGGCCGAAGGCGCGCTTCTTCGGGCGTCCCAGCGCGTCGAGGCCACCACCGAGGATCGGCGGGGCAAGATTGAAATTGAACGTGAAGTCGCCCTCAAACTGGTCGCGGAGCTGCTTTTCAAAGGCACCGTCGGTGAAGAGACGCGCGACCTCGTATTCGTCCTTGTAAGCCAGCAGCTTGGCGTAGTTGATCGCGACCGCACGCGGCAACGCATCGTCATACCCGCCCTGCTTGGCTGCATCGCGCACCTGGTCGACCAGCTTGCGGTAACGCTTGGCGAGACGGCCATTTTGGTAAGCCGTGAGATGCTTCGATCGATGCTCGATGACTTCGTCGAGCGTCATGGCGTCCAGCGTCTTCGGAGCCACGACCTCGTCCGTGCCCTTCAGCATGTCGGCGAGCCGCTTGGGATCTGCGACCGCGAGGCGGCCGAGGCGGAAGGCTTCCTTGTTCATCTTGATCGAGACACCATTGATCTCGATGGCCTGCTCAATCGCTTCCGCTGACAGCGGGAACAGGCCCTTCTGGTAGGCATAGCCCATCATCATCATATTGGTGGCGATGGCATCGCCGAGCAGTTGCTCGGCCGGCTTGCTGAAGTCGAAGAACACCGAATCCTTGTGCAGTGCCGTCTCCAGCAATCCATTCAGCTTGCGGGTCTGGAAGTTGAAGTCGCGGTTGAGGACGAAGTCGGCGGTGGGAATGACGTGGCTGTTGATGATGCCGCGGGTGCGGCTGGTATCACAAAGCGAGATCGTGTCCTTGGCCACCGCGACGACCTCGTCGGCGGCGAGCACGAGATCGGCCGTGCCGGTGACGATGCGCGAGCAGGTCACTTCGGCCGGGTGATCGGACAGGCGGACATGGCTCAGCACCGCGCCGCCCTTCTGTGCAAGACCCGACATGTCGAGGATCATCGAGGCCTTGCCCTCGATATGGGCGGCCATGCCGAGCAGCGCGCCGATGGTGAGGACGCCGGTGCCGCCGACACCGCCGACCGCGATGTTGTAGGGCTTGTCGAGCGTCGGGCGTGAGGCCGGCTCGGGCAGCGCGCCGATATCGGCGAGCTCGGCGGGCGCGCGGTGGCGCGGCTTGCCGCCGTCCACGGTGACGAAGGACGGACAGAAGCCCTTCACACAGGAATAGTCCTTGTTGCAGGACGACTGGTTGATGGCGCGCTTGCGGCCGAACTCGGTCTCCAGCGGCTCGACCGAGATGCAGTTCGACTGCACCGAGCAGTCGCCGCAGCCTTCGCAGACGGCCGGGTTGATCATGACGCGGCGCGCCGGATCCTCCATCAGGCCACGCTTGCGGCGGCGGCGCTTCTCGGCGGCGCAGGTCTGGACGAAAACGATCGCCGACGTGCCCTGGTGCTCCCGGCACATCTTCATGACGTTCTGCAGCTCGTCGCGATGATAGAGCTTCACGCCGGGCGCGATGCTGTCGGAGGGATAAGCATCGGGCGTTTCCGAGACCAGGTAGATCTCGCGGATGCCTTCGGCGTGGAGTTGGAAGGTGATCTGTTGCGGCGACAGATCGCCGTCATGGCGCTGGCCGCCGGTCATGGCGACCGCGTCGTTGTAGAGGATCTTGTAGGTGATGTTGGTCTTGGACGCGACCGCCTGGCGAATGGCGAGCAGTCCCGAGTGGAAATAGGTGCCGTCGCCGAGATTGGCGAAGATGTGGTTCTCGTTGGTGAAGGGCGCGATACCGACCCACGGCACGCCCTCGCCGCCCATATGCGTGAAGGTCTCGGTCGAGCGGTCCATCCACAGCGCCATGAAGTGGCAGCCGATGCCGGCGAGCGCGCGGCTGCCTTCGGGGACTTTCGTCGAGGTATTGTGGGGACAGCCGGAGCAGAAATAGGGGGTGCGGGAGACCGGCGCGACCGCCTGCATCTGGGTCGCCTGACGGCCATTGAACCAGTCGGCCTTGGCGCGGAGCATCTCCGCGACTTCAGGATTGAGATCAAGTCGGAGAAGTCGCTCGGTCAACGAAGTCGCAAGCGAGGCGACGCTGAGCTCGGCCGAGAACGTCAGGAAGCGCTTGTCGTGCTCGTCCATCTTGCCGACGATGCGCGGGCGGACGTCGTCGCGCCAGTTGAACAGCTCCTGCTTGACCTGGTTCTCGACGATCTCGCGGCGTTCCTCGATGATGAAGATCTCTTCCAACCCCACCGCGAACTGGCGCACACCTTCCGGCTCCAGCGGCCAGGGCATGCCGATCTTGTAGAGGCGAAGGCCGATCTTGGCGGCAACCTCTTCGGTGATGCCGAGCTCGCGCAGCGCCTGGCGCACGTCCTCGTAGCTCTTGCCCGAGGCCATGATGCCGAACCGGGCGTTCGGGGAATCCATGGTGATGCGGTTGACCTTGTTGGCGCGCGCGAAGGCGATCGCGGCAAAACCCTTGTAGTCCTGCAGACGGCGGTCCTGCTCGAAGCGGTCATCGGGCCAGCGCAGGTTGAGGCCGCCTTGCGGCATCTCGAAATCGGTCGGGATGATGAACGGCTTCATCTCGTCGCTGAGATCGATCTCGGCGGTGGTCTCCACCGTTTCCGTGATCACCTTCATGCCGACCCAGCAGCCCGAATAGCGCGACATCGCGATGCCGAGCAGGCCCATTTCGATCATCTCGTGGATGCTCGAGGGATAGAGGTAGGGCATCAGCGCCGACATGAAGGCATGGTCGGACTGATGCGGGACGGTGGAGGATTTCGCGCCGTGGTCGTCACCGGCAAGGCACAGCACGCCGCCATTCTTGGCGGAGCCGGCCGCATTGCCATGGCGGAATACGTCGCCGCAGCGATCGACGCCGGGGCCCTTGCCGTACCAGATGCCGACCACGCCGTCATATTTGGCGCCGGGCGAGAGGTTGAGCTGCTGCGAGCCCCAGACCGCGGTCGCCGCGAGGTCCTCGTTCACGCCGGGCTGGAACTTGATGTTGTACTGCTCGAGATGCTTGCGGGCGGCGAAGAGCTGCTGGTCGTAGCCGCCGAGCGGCGAGCCGCGATAGCCGGAGATGAAGCCCGCGGTGTTCAGCCCCGCGGCACGGTCGCGGCGGATCTGGGCCATGGGCAGGCGGACCAGCGCCTGAATGCCCGTGGTGAAGACGTGCCCGGTTTCCTGGGTGTATTTTTGATCGAGACTGATCGGACCCTGGTTGATGCCCATGCTGTCCTCTTTCCACGCCCTGTTCAGGTCTTGATGACCTAAGCCGTTGCCGTCCCAATATTTTTAGTTAGGGCGCGCCGACCAATCTCGCCACTCTATGTCGGATATTTCACGATCCGCATCACAAATCTGGATCAAAGGGGACGCCGGGTAAAAATCGCAACTTCGTGGCCTGAAACACGCGTGCCGTTTTCAATTTGTGTCACCATACCCCACCGTCGCGAAACGAACTGATGGCCCGTGGTGCCGGTGCGGGCGATTGGTCGCAGGAGAGACTTTCGATGCGGACGATTCTGGCAGGCGCCGCTCTTGTCGGTCTGGCGTTGTGCAGTGCGGTTGCGAGCGCAGCCCGCGCCGCCGGGCCATCGCCGGAACTGATCGCCTATGGCAGGACGCTGGTCGATGCAGGCGACTGTGCGGGCTGCCATACCGCCGATCCGGCAAAACCGTTCGCGGGCGGCAAGCGTATCGACACGCCCTTCGGCGCTATCTACACGCCGAACCTGACCCCGGACCGCAACACCGGGATCGGCGCCTGGACGGATGCCGATTTCGTGCGCGCGGTGCGCAGCGGTATCGCGCCCGACGGCTCGACCTATTACCCGGCCTTTCCGTATCCCTACTTCACCAGGATGACCAAGGACGACACGCTGGCGATCCGCGCCTATCTCGGCACGCTTGCGCCCGTCATCAGCCGCAACAAGCCGCCGGAGCTGCGCTGGCCGTTCGGCTATCGCGGCCTGATGCGGGTCTGGAACGCCGTGTATTTCAAGCCCGGCCTGTTCGAGCCGGACCAGAGCAGGAGCGTGGCCTGGAACAGAGGCGGCTATCTCGTCACCGGGCTCGGTCATTGCGGCGCCTGCCACACGCCGAAGAACTATTTCGGCGCCGACAAGAGCGCGCAGGCGCTTTCGGGCAGCGAGGTCGATGGCTGGTACGCGCCGCGGCTCGATGGCGCCCCCCGCACGGGGTTACAGTCGTGGAGCGAGACCGACATCACCGAATATCTACAGAGCGGGCGCAATGGAAAGAGCCATGCCGGCGGACCGATGGCAGAGGTCGTCGTCAACTCGACCTCGAAGATGAGCGATGCCGATGTGCGCGCGATCGCGGTGTACCTGAAAAGCCTGCCTCCGGCGCGGCGCGAGACCATCGTGACGCCGCCTGATGCGGCCGACATGAAGGCCGGCCAGGCGGTCTACGCAAAGCTCTGCATCGCCTGCCATGAAGTGGATGGCTCGGGCGCGCCGCGGATCTATCCGCCGTTGCCCGGCAATGCGCTGCTGCAATCGGTCAATCCGTCCTCCACCTTGCGCATCATCCTCGACGGCGCCCACACCGTGACCACCCCGCGCGCACCCAACACCGGCGAGATGCCGCCCTATGCCGGGCAGTTGTCGAATGAGGATATCGCGGCGGTGACGAACTACATCCGCAATTCCTGGGGCAACGCCGCACCGCTGGTGACGCCGGCGCAGGTGGCGAAGGCGAGGAAGGTTGTCGATTGATCCCTCTCCCCGCTTGCCGGGAGAAGGGAGAAAACAACTACTTCTCCTCGTCCCCGGTGAACACAAATTTCGGCATCTCCCATTTGTAGCGCACTGCGAGCAGGCGGAAGCTGAGGCCGAGCACGAACGTCAGGGCCGTCCAGAGCTCGGCATTGAGGTTGAGGCTGAAGGCGGTGGCATAGAACAGTCCCGTCACCACCGAGACGCTGGCGTAGAGTTCGGATCGAAACAGCAGCGGCACGTCGTTGCAGAGCACGTCGCGCAACACGCCGCCGGCGCAGCCCGTCACCATGCCCGAAACGATCACGATCGGCAGCGAGGCATCCATCTGCCAGCCGACATTGCAGCCGATCATGGTGAAGACGACGAGGCCGATGGCATCGAGCACGACGAAGGCAAGGTGCAGCCGATGCACCAGCCGCGCCATCAGGATCGTCAGCAGCGCCGCGCCGCCGGGCAGCGCGAGGTAGATCGGGTTGGCCACCCACAGCAGCGGATAGTGACCGAGAAACAGGTCGCGCAGCGTGCCGCCGCCGAGCGCGGTTACACAGGCGAGCAGACACACGCCGACATAGTCCATGCTGCGTCGGCCGGCTGCCAACGCCGCCGTCATTCCCTCCGCCGTGATGGCGACGATCGCCAGAAGATGCAGCACGCTATCGGTCGGCGGCAGGCTCCACATCGGCTTGTTCCCCTTGTCGCGGTCCTGGAACCCACATTCGATTCTCTGACAGACAGGTTCCCGATTCCTGCCGGCAGGGCAACATGCGACCAAAACATGACGCGGGCGGAACAGAATCTCGCATCTACGGGTTGTCCTGGTGTCTTAAACGAGGAGACCCAACCGATGGCTGACGACCGTTTTCCCAACGATCCGTACCGCCCGAACCTCGCCGACGATAAGTATGTACGTGCGGCGCGCCGGGATGCCGACCTACAGGTCGACCCAGAGCTTGGTGAAGGCCCCGCCTCCAGCGGCAAGGTTGCGATGTTCGCCGTCGCGATCGCGCTTGTGCTGGGTGCCGTGTTCTACGGCCTGAACAACACCACCAACGGCAACCAGGCGAGCACGACGCCGCCGACGCAAACCGCCCAGCAGGCGCCTGCGACCAATCCGGCTGCGCCTCCCGGCATGCGCGACGTGACGCCGCGTAACAACACCGAGCCGGGCGTGACCACCGGCGCAGCCCCGAGCCGGCCCACTGCGCCCGCTCCGGATACGCCGGCGGCGAAGCCGGCGCCGGATACGCAGAGGCCGTCTGACAGCACGAAGTAAGCGTGAAGTAGGCTTGGCGATATCCGATAGCGGCGGGACCGAACGGTCCCGCCGCTTTCGTTTAGCTGAACATCTTGTTGAGCTCGCCGCCGGGGTAGCCGCTGCCGAGCTCTGTGAACGTGCCTTTCTCCGCCATTTCCTTGGCCGCGCGCATGAAGCCTCCCCAGGCGGCGCGGGCGAGCGAGCCACCGACGCTGATGCGGCGTACGCCGAGATCCCCGGCTTCCTGCAACGACAGGCCGGAGGCGCCGATCAGGAGGTTGAACGGCTTTGGTGCGACAGCCTTCACCACGGCCGCGATGTCTTCGCGAGTCTTCAGGCCCGGCGCATAGAGGCAATCGGCGCCGGCATCGGCGTAAGCGGTGAGCCGGTCGATGACGAACTTCAAGTCGGTCACGCCCCACAAAAAGGCTTCGCAGCGGCCGACCAGCAGCACGCCGCTGTCACCGATCGCCCTGCGCGAGGCCTTGATGCGCTCGACCGCGAGCGCGCTCTCGTAGATCGGATTGTGTTTGTCGCCAGTGGAATCCTCGATTGAGAGGCCCGCGACGCCGGTGCGCACGCAGCGCTCGACATTGTCCGCGACCCTGTCCGCCTCGACCGCAAAGCCGCCCTCGAAATCGGCGTTGACGGGGATGTCAACGGCCGAGCTCAATGCTGCCAGATGCTGACAGACGTCCTCGACGGTGACGTGGTTGTCGGCCTTGCCGATGGTCCAGGCAAAGCCCGCGCTCGATGACGCAAGCGCCTTGAAACCGAGATGCTGCAACGCCTTGGCACTTCCGATATCGACCGGATTCGGCAGGATGAAGCAGCCGCTTTCGTGCAGCTTCTTGAAGCTCGCGCGCTTGTCGGCGGTCGTGACGTGCATGTTTCTCTCCCCTGTTGGCCGCGCAGACATAGGCGCACACTGCTCAACGCGCTAGTGCGCGTCGTGCACCGCGCGGCTGTCCTTCGGCGCCTGCTCGCGATCATTCATGCTGTAGTCCCTGACAACGCTGGCGATGCGCAGATGATAGTCGGCGAAGATCTGCGCCCTGCCCTTCGCTTGGGTGCGGCGATGCTCCATCGTGTTGCGCCAGGCCTGCACGGCGGCCTCGTCGCGCCAGAACGATACCGACAGGATCTTCCCCTTGTCGGTCAGGCTCTCGAAACGCTCGACCGAGATGAAGCCGTCGATGGTTTGCAGGATCGGCCTCAAATCGGCTGCGAGGTCGAAATAGTCCTGCCGGTGTTCCGGCTTCGGCCAGACCTCGAAGATCACGGCGATCATGGGCATCTCCTGCTGCTGCTTCGCCTACAATACCACCTTGCGCAGGAATGTGCGTTCTTCGGCGAGGATGAACTTGTGTTCCTCGGCGAAATGGAAGTTCGCCATGCCCTCCGCATCCTGCCGCAGCCGCGCGCGATAGGCCTCATAGGCGGCCAGACTCTCGAAGCTGATCAGCGCGGAGGCGATGTTGTTGGTGCCCTCATGCGGCATGAAATAGCCGATCAGGTCGCCGCCGCATTTCGGGATGATGGTGAGCCAGCGCTTCGAATAGTCCTCGAACTGCGCGCGCTTGAACGGGTCGATCTGGTAACGAATGAAGACGGTGACGGACATGATGGGCTCCTGTGTTTCCGCATCGTCATTGCGAGCGCAGCGAAGCAATCCAGGAATCTCTCTTCGGAGACAGTCTGGATTGCTTCGTCGCTGCGCTCCTCGCAATGACGACGAGTTGAAGTATTAGCGCCTTGCCCGACTGGAATGCTTCGGCTACCATCGAAGCATGAAATCAGGTCCCGACATTGCCCTGGTCGCCTCGCTGGTCGGCGATCCCGCACGCGCCAACATGCTCACCGCTCTGATGAACGGCCGCGCGCTCACGGCGAGCGAACTGGCGCAGGAGGCCGGCATCACGCCGCAGACCGCGAGCTCGCATCTGGCCAAGCTCGAGACGGGCGGGCTGGTCGAGCCGGAGAAGCAGGGCCGGCACCGCTACTACCGCCTCACCGACGACGACGTTGCCAGCGTGCTCGAAGGCCTCGCAGGCCTTGCCGCGCGCACCGGCCACATGCGCGTGCGCACCGGGCCGAAGGATCCGGCGCTGCGCCGCGCGCGGATCTGCTACGACCATCTCGCCGGGGATCTCGGCGTACAGATGCTCGATAGCCTGCGCATTCGAAACCTGATCCGGCAGAAGAAGCAGGACATCGAGCTGACGGCCGAAGGCGAACGCTTCCTTGCCAAGCACCTGCAGATCTCGCGCGGCATGCTCACCCATCCGCGGCGGCCGGTGTGCAAGGCCTGCCTCGACTGGAGCGAGCGCCGCCATCATCTCGCCGGCACGCTCGGCGCCGCCATGATGCAGCGTTTCGCCGAGCTGAAATGGGCCGCGCGCGACACCACGCCGGGCAGCCGCGTGGTGAACTTCACCCGCACCGGCGAAAAGCAGTTTGCGGCGCTGTTCGGCAGTGATGCCGGCTAGCCCTCGCAACGCTTGAACCATTCGCCTGGCCGGGCGACCAATCGGGGCGAGAACGCTTTCGAGACCCCCATGCACCGCCTGCTACGTCTGCTTCCTGCCCTGCTCATTGCGGGGTACATCCTGCCGGCCCATGCGGATGTCGTTCCCAAATTCGCCGACTATCCGGCCAAGGTCTTCACCGGAAAACCGGCAAGGCCGCGCCTGCACAACCAATATTTGCGCGACGTTCGCGAGCAGTTTGATCAAGCCATCGGCGACGACAAGGTCAGCGCGGCCGGCCACTATTACGTCGTCAAGCTGCCCTGCGGTTCGGCCTGCGTCGCCCCCGTACTGCTGGATGCCCGCACCGGCCGCATCACCCAATTGTTCACGGTGTCCGGCTGGCGTGAGGTCGGCGACGATTTCGACGCCGTGGTCAGCCGCGCCAGCAGCCGGCTCATCGTCTTTCGCGGCGCGCGCAACGAGACCGGCGTCATCGGCAATCACTATTACCTGCTCGGCGAAGGCGGCCGCCTGAAGCATCTGTACACGATGAATACCGACGGCAATTTCGAGACCTCGCCGAAGATCGAATGATGCATCCAGACGCTTCCTCCAGCCGCCACCGGCACAACAATGCCCTTGACGCGCACCGGCGAGAAGCAGTTTGCCACGCTGTTCCGCGACGGGAAGGACTGATCACGCCATTCGTGTGACGTCGCACGTTTGCGTGTGAACGCCTACTCTCACCGTGGCCGCGCTTGACCCGGCCGTCCACGCGCTTATGCGAACGATCATTCCCTGACCGTTAGAGAGCCACCATGATCCGCACCCTCCCGGCCGCCCTCGCGGCCGCTCTCCTTGCTTCCCTGCTCACCACCGCGCGCGCC
This sequence comes from Bradyrhizobium sp. SZCCT0148, assembly GCF_018129985.1. Classification (GTDB taxonomy): domain Bacteria; phylum Pseudomonadota; class Alphaproteobacteria; order Rhizobiales; family Xanthobacteraceae; genus Bradyrhizobium; species Bradyrhizobium japonicum_H. The sequence goes on along the minus strand of NZ_JAFCKT010000015.1, from coordinate 92,699 downwards.
GCAGACACGCCCCCACGCGAGCCCTATGGCATCGCGCTCGAGGGTTTTGCCTATCCCTACCCCGTGCGCCAGTTGCCGATCGTCAACGACGGCGAGCAGCTCAGCATGGCCTATATGGACGTCGCGCCTGCACAGCCGAACGGCCGCACCGTGGTGCTGCTGCATGGGCGCAATTTCCCGTCGAGCTATTGGGCCCCTGTCATCACGATGCTGAACGAGGCCGGCTACCGCGTCGTGGTCCCGGACCAGATCGGTTTCGGCAAATCCTCCAAGCCCGCGGGCGAACTGCATTTCGACACGCTGGCGCGCAACACCATCGCGCTGCTCGATCATTTGGAAATCAACAAGGCCGACATTATCGCCCATTCACTCGGCGGAATGCTGGGCGTGCGCATCGCCCGCGCCTACCCCGACCGCGTCGCCCACCTCGTGCTGACGGCGCCGATCGGGCTGGAGGACTACCGCCTCTACGTGCCACCGACACCGACCGAGGCGATCATTGCGACCGAGGACAAGCTCACCGCCGACGGCTATCGCAAGCAGCTGCAAACCAACTACGCAATCAAGCTGCCCCCTGATGCGATCACGCCGTACATCGACGCCCGCTTCAACATCAAGGGCAGCCCCGACTACCCGCGCTGGCTGCGCGCCTTCGCCAGCTCCGGCCAGATGATCTATCGCGAGCCGGTCGCGCATGAGATTCCTCTCGTCACCGAACCCACGCTGTTCATCATGGGCGCCGACGATCACAACGCGCCGGGCCGGCCGAACGCGCCGGAGGCACTACGGCCCAGGATGGGTCAGAACGCCGAGCTGGCGAAGGCTTTTGCGGCGAAGATGCCAAATGCGCGAGCTGAGGTCATTCCGGACACCGGTCACCTGGTCTTCCTGGAGGCTCCGGACAAGTACAAGGAGTTGGTGCTGGGCTTTCTCGGCCGGTAGAGCGTTGTCAGCGTTCGCATCAAGACAACGCGTCAAACAAGAACCTGGAGCCCGTCCCGATTCATCTGACGGGCTCCAGCGCCATCCGCGTCGCATGAAGCCGTACGCGCAGAACGTTCATGCCGCATTCAGGTCATGATTGGCAGGTTTGGATCGCCCCGGGTCGGCATGGTTGCAAAATTTTAACATGTCGAATCGTGTCTCTTGATTCATTGTGCGCCACAAGCGCCAAGCCGCTAATGACTTGCTCCTAGGACGAGAAGGAAGATCACATGAAATACCTGTTCGCCGCCGCCATGCTCGCCAGCGCGGTCGTCGGTTTCAGCGAGGCCGCCAGCGCCGCGCAGGGTTGCGGCCCGGGCTGGTATCGTGGCCCCTATGGTGGCTGCCGCCCGATGGGCCGGACGGTCGTCGTGCGCCCCGCCCCTGTGGTGGTCGCCCCGCCCGTCGTCGTGGTACCCAGCGCACGGGTGTGCCCCTATGGCTTCCGCTGGTATGCCGGCCGCTGCCGCCCGTTCTGATCTTCTTGCATCGCATAATGGCCGCGCGGGTTCAGCCTGCGCGGCCATTTTCGTTTCGGGCTTGCCGTGCCGATCCTTGTGTTCTGACATGTGAGCAGCCTTGAATCGAAACGGGGACCGCGGCTGCGATCCCCGTCCAATTCACGCCTTGCAGGGCTTACCAGCCATGGCGACGGTGCCAGCGCCGGTAATGCCGGCGCCAATGACGGCGGCGCCAGCCCCAGTGGCGGTGATGACCACGCCAGTGCACCTGTTCGGGCGTCAGCTTGGCGGCTTCCTCGCTGGTGGTGACGGCAGGATGAGCGTCGGGATTGCCTTGCGGCATGCGCGCGGGATCGCCGACCGACTGCGGCGACAATGGCGCGGCCTGCGCGGTCGCAGCAAAGACGGCGGCGCCCGCCGTCACACTCAATGCAAGTTTCAAAAAGTTCCGGCGCTCCATGACATATCCTCTCGGCTACCTGGCAAGTGATGCGGAGGAAGTGTCGCGGTCGCGATGTGAACCAAGGCTGAATCGCGTGTTCAGATTCGTTGTGAGCCAAACATTCGGTGCACCCTATCTATCTGGAAAACTCCTGCGCCAGCACGAGCGTCTCGCGCGAGCGCTTGACGTCGGGCCAGTCGCGGTTGAAATCGGCGACCAGTTGCTTGAGCGCATCGCCCTTCAGCATCGCCGCAAGCTTGGCCTCGTCATCGAACTGATACATCGCCTGATGCAGCGAGGGATCGTCGAGGCTCCAGAACCGCCACGCCTTGCTCGCGCCGAATGCCTTCACCGCGTCGGGCACATGTTCGATCTCGTACCATCTGTCGAACGCGGCGCGCCGGGCGGGATCGGCGACGGTGGCACGGACGACGAAGAAAGCTGCCGGCATCGGATTTCCTCCTGGTGTTTGAGGCAAGCTTAGCCGCTCAGGTGACCGGCGGCAAAAAGAGTTGGCACCAGTGTCGGAACGCGCGCCCTTCGCTCGTCCTTTGTTCGAACCAGGACATTTCGAACCATGGAGACAGCAAATGGCCGACCTGACCCTGACCACCTTCAACTGGGTTCCCCAGGCGCCGCGCGGGTTCGTGCGCGACTTGCGCGTGCGCTGGGCGCTCGAAGAAGCCGCCTTGCCCTACCGCGTTGCTAGCGCCCCGTTCGACGATCGCGGCGTCGCACATTTCGCGCACCAGCCGTTCGGCCAGGTGCCGTGGCTGACCGATGGCGACATCTCGATCTTCGAGACCGGCGCGATCCTGCTGCATCTCGGCGGGCTCAGCGCGAAGCTGATGCCATCCGCTCCGCGCGGTCGCACCGAGGCGACGGAATGGGTCTTCGCGGCGCTCAATTCGGTGGAGATGGCCAGCCTGCCCTGGGGCATGTCAAAGTTCATGGGACATCCGACCGACACCGCGGCCTGGAAATTCGTCGACGACTTCCTCAAGCTTCGGCTGAAGCGTCTCGAGCCGGTGCTCGCCAGCCGCGAATGGCTGGCAGGCTCCTTCTCGGTCGCCGATATCCTGATGGCGGACGTGCTCCGCGTCGTCGATGGCTTCGGCGGCCTGGCGGACAGCCCCGCCTGCCGCGCCTACGTCGCGCGTGCCACCGGCCGCCCCGCTTTCGCCAAGGCCCATGCCGACCAGATGGCGCATTTCGCCGCGGCGGATAGAGCGCGTGAAACGTGATCCGCCTCACATAGTCAAGTCCGCGTCCGGCATACAGTCACCACCGAAAGGACGCAGTTCGAAAGGTGACCTATGATCCGCATCGAATATCTCAAGCGACAGATCGCCCGCGCCGAGCGGCTGGCCAAAGCCATCCTCGACCGGCAGACCGCCGAACAGCTTCAGGCCTTCGCCGCCGAATGCCGCACCGAATTGTCGGAGCTGACGCTCAAGACCGCCGCGTGATGCGAACCGGCGCCGGATGCGTCACACCAGCTTCAGCGGCGCATCGGCGACCACACGCAGGTCGATGCTCCCGATCAACGCCGCGCGCCGCGCCTCCGCAGCACTGATGGCATCGTCCGTTTGCCGCAACGTGCTGACGTTCGAGCCGAGCGAGACGATCCCGCCCAGTACCAGCGCGATCGATCCGAGCGCGGCAGTTTGACCGAAGCCGAACACGCCGAGGATCGTCACCACCAGCAGCGCCGCCCCGCCGGCGATCGCGATCTTGGACGCCAGGATGTACTTGCGGCAGCGCTCGGCGATCTCGGCCAGCCGCTCGATGCGATCTTCGATGTCGGAGATTTCGTCGGTCGGATCGTTTTCGGTCATCAGATTTGCGAGCGAACAGTTCAGGGAACAAACGAACTTTAATTAGAGAGCACGCGACCGCCTAAGACACCGGGACGACACATGCAGGAATAGGCCCAAGCGACATCGCGGGCTCGCGCGGAGAATCGCCAGGGCGGACCGCATCGAAATCGTTTCCGAGGCCGGGCAAGACCTTGACGCGAACAGCCACCCTGTCCCGCCTTCGATCCGTGACTGCTTCGTACCGGAGACTATCCGGCCCGCTGTAACCAGATCGAGCCAGGGCGGTGACGGTCATCTCGCCGTCCTGGGCAACGCACGTATGTCCATCGCCAGGAATGCGGACAACCTGCCCGCTATTGGGCCGCACGATCCAATGGCGCGCCGCCATGATCTCCATCGACGACGCCAACTTGCCACCGGCGTGCCCTTCCCTCACAACGGCAGATTGTCGTGCTTCTTCGCCGGGGTCTCCACCTTCTTGTCCTTCAGCATCGACAGCGCCCGTGCGATCCGCTTCCGCGTCGAGTGCGGCATGATGACGTCGTCGATGTAGCCGCGCTCGGCGGCGATGAAGGGTGACAGGAAGCGGTCTTCGTATTCCTTGGTGCGCGCTGCGATCTTGTCGGGGTCGCCGATGTCGCTGCGGAAGATGATCTCGACCGCGCCCTTGGCGCCCATCACCGCGATCTGGGCGGTCGGCCAGGCATAGTTCATGTCGGCGCCGATTTCCTTGGAGGCCATGACGTCGAAGGCGCCGCCATAGGCCTTGCGGGTGATGATGGTCACCAGCGGCACGGTGCACTGCGAATAGGCGAACAAGAGCTTTGCGCCGTGCTTGATCAGGCCGCCATATTCCTGCGCGGTGCCGGGCAGGAAGCCCGGCACGTCGACGAAGGTGACGATCGGGATGTTGAAGGCATCGCAAAAGCGGACGAAGCGCGCCGCTTTGCGCGAGGCATCAGAGTCGAGCACGCCGGCCAGCACCATCGGCTGGTTGGCGACGAAGCCGACGGTGCGTCCCGCGATGCGGCCGAAGCCCGTGACGATGTTCTTGGCGAACATGTCGGCGATCTCGAAGAAATCGCCCTCGTCCACCACCTTCAGGATCAGCTCCTTCATGTCGTAGGGCTTGTTCGGATTGTCGGGGATCAGCGTGTCGAGCGACGTGTCGACCCGCTCGATATCGTCGAAGCTCGGCCATTCCGGCACGCCATCACTGTTGTTGGACGGCAGGAAGTCGATCAGACGACGCATCTGCAGAAGCGTCTCGACGTCGTTCTCGAAGGCGCCGTCGGCGATCGAGGAGCGCGTGGCGTGCACCGAGGCGCCGCCGAGTTCCTCGGCGGTGACGACCTCGTTGGTGACGGTCTTCACCACGTCGGGGCCGGTGACGAACATATAGCTGGTGTTCTTCACCATGAAGATGAAGTCGGTCATCGCGGGCGAATAGACGTCGCCGCCGGCGCATGGGCCCATGATGACGGAGATCTGCGGGATCACGCCCGAGGCGAGTACGTTGCGGCGGAACACGTAAGAGTAGCCGGCGAGCGCGGCGACGCCCTCCTGGATGCGGGCGCCGCCCGCGTCATAGAGGCCGATGATGGGCGCCCGCGCCTTCATCGCCATGTCCTGCAGCTTGGTGATCTTCAGCGCGTGGGTCTCGGAGAGCGAGCCGCCGAACACGGTGAAATCCTTGGCGAAGACAAACGTCTTGCGGCCGTTGACGGTGCCCCACCCCGTGACGACGCCGTCGCCGGGCACCTTGTTCTTCTCCATGCCGAACTCGGTGGAGCGGTGCTCGACGAACATGTCGAATTCCTCGAACGATCCCTTGTCGAGCAGCAGCTCGATGCGCTCACGCGCGGTCAGCTTGCCGCGGGCGTGCTGCGCCTCGATGCGCTTCTCCCCGCCGCCGAGCTTTGCGCCGGCGCGACGATCTTCAAGGGCGTCCAGGATGTGTTTCATTTGCTCCCGCCAGTTCTTAAGTGATGCGGGGTTCTAACACGGCATTTTGCGGGCCGGGAAGCGGCTTTCGGCGCCGCAGGGCTGCGTTGAGCCAGCGCCAAAGCGCAAGGAATTACAAGGTTTTGCTTGGGAGGCGACGATGGACCAAGGAACGGCCAAGGCTGGCGCTGCGACCGGCGGCGTCAACATCCTGCTGCGGCTGGAGGGCCTCACCCTGTTCGCGGGCATGGTGATGCTCTACGCGGCCTGGGACGGCTCCTGGCTCGTGTTCGCCCTGCTCTTTTTCGTGCCCGATCTAAGCTTCCTGGCATACCTCTCCGACGCCAAATTCGGCGCGATGGTCTACAACGCTGCCCACAGCTACATGGCCCCGGTGACGCTCCTGACGCTGGGCTTCGGCCTCGCCTCGCCCCTCACCCTGTCCATCGCCTTGATATGGCTTGCCCATATCGGATCGACCGGGCGCTGGGCTATGGCCTGAAATATTCCGCAGGCTTCGGCTTCACCCATCTCGGCCGGATCGGCCGGCAGAAGGACGCCTGATCCGCGCCGCGGCAAACGAAGCCCGCCCCGAAAATATGGCCGCCCGGCCGGTTGACCGGGCTTGCCGATTCAGGCTTGCTCCGGCTTACGATCGGGCGCCGGATGTTGCGTGAGCCCAGTTGGTACGGCGGCGGTCACTACGCCTTGGCTCGAGCACCACGCAAGCATCACTAGATGTCCGCAACGGTCGTCCCCCTGCCGCCAAACTCGTCGTCCGAAACCATCGACTTCCTGCGGCGAATGGCCAGCATGGTGTCGGGGCGGAACGGCGAGACGCTGCTGCGCGCCGCAAGCCTGATCGAGTCGCTGACACAGCGGGCGATGTCTGCCGAGCGGCTCTATCACGAGGAGCAGATCGAGAGCACGCGCAACGCCGAACTGCGCGAGGCCGCCGAGCTCGCCTCCGATGCCATGGTCGGCCAGATCGAGGCGTTGCAGTCGCAGCTTGCCGAGATCACCGCGACAGCCGCAGCCGAGCGTGCCGCCTTTGACGCCGAGCGCGGCAGGCTGATCGGCCTGATGCAGAGTGCCGAGAGCCATATCGGCAAGCTCACCACCGAGCTGGACGGCTTGCGCGCCTCCGTCGACAGCTTCAACGCGACCGCGGTTTCGGTGCCGATCGAGGTGCTGCGGCTGGCGCGGACGCAGTTCGATGTCCTCTCTGCCGGCTTTGCCCGCAAGGGTGACGTGGTCTCGCAGGCGATGAGTGAGATCGGCGGCTTTGCGATCGACCAGGCGCTGACGGCGAAGAAGACCGACAGCGCCTGATGCAGATACTTCTGTGTCCCGGAGGCGCTGCAGCGCGCTTGCGCTGCTGCGCAGAGTCGGGACCCACCTCTCCATGCAGGTCACTGCCGCGTGGACCCCGGCTCCGCAGCGCATCACTTCGTGCTGCGCCGCGTCCGGGGCACGAGGCCGGCTTCGTCCGCCCTACGGCTCGCCCGGCTTGAACGGCTCCTGCTTGTCCGGCGGCACCGTTTCCTCGGCCATCGCGAGCAGCATCGCGACCATCACGTAATTGCCGGCGACCGCGGTGAGATCGACGATCTGCTGGTCATTGAAGACCTTCTTCGCGCGCGCATAGGTCTCGTCGGAGACCTTTTTGGTCGTGGTGAGTTCGGTGACGAAATCGTAGACCACCGCCTCGTCCTCGGCCATCTTCGACGGCCGCTTGTTGGCCTTCAGCTCCGAGATGATATCCGCCGACAGTCCGGCCTTGGCCGCCAGGGGCGCATGCGCAAACCATTCGACCTGCGAGCGCCACTGCCGCAGGATCGCGAACTCGTTGAGCTTGGTGGGAACGGAGGTTTCCCAGCGCAGATAGTAGAACAGGTCGAATAGGCGCTGGCCGAGCACGGGGCTGCGGATCATCGGATTGTAGGGTCCGCCGATGCCGACGCTCGACACCTTCATGATCTGCTCGCCGAGCGGCTTCTGCCTGGCGTCGAGCTGGTCCATCGTGAGCTGCGGAAAGCGCGGCTCCTTGCTGGTGGCGGGGGCCGCGAACATGGTGGCGGCGAGCCAGCCGCCGGCTGCGGCAAAGGTGAGCGACGACAGCCACAGTGGCATTGAGTTCATTGTGTTCCTCCCGGTTTTCATTCTTGGCCGGAAGGATGCTAGTCGAGGAGCGCCAAGGCGACAGCGCTAGATCGCGCCGATCTCGGCAAGGCAGGCTTGCGTCAGCGGCATGCGCTCGCCGACGAGGCGCGGCTCCTTGCAATCCATGTTGAGCGCGAACACGGTATGCGTCCCGCCCTTTTCGGCCCAGCCCACCATCCAGCCGAGTGACGGCTCGCCGCGCTCGGCCCCCAGCAGGCCGGACTTGGTGCGAATGATGCTGTCGCCAACCTTGGTCACCGGCAGGATGTCAGCGACGAGGTCCTGGCTGCGCTTCGAAATCGGCAACGATCGGCGGCGCAGCCGATCGACGAAATCGACTTGCTCGACCGGATCAATGCGCAGGGCTCCGGTGAGCCAGAACTGGTCGATGCCGCCGCCGATGTCGCGGTTGCCGTAGTCGAACTCGTCGACGTATTTCTGCATGCGCTCCTGCCCGATCCGGCGCGCGATCTCCTGATAGACCGGCACCGCGCTGACCGCGATCGCACTGCGCAGCGTGTGATCCTTATTCCAGACCTCGATCGGGCGCTTCACTCCATCCCAGGGAAACACATCCTTGTCGGGATCCGTGACGACGCCGGTCTCCAGCGCGATCAGCGAGTTCGGGATCTTGAAGGTCGAAGCCGGCAGCTTGCTTTCGCCGGAGCGTTCCTTGTCGCTGGCGACGACCAGATAGTCCTCCACCTTGTAGCCGACGAAGGTTCCTGACGTGCCGAGGTCGGTGAAGCGCTTGGCGAGACTTTCACGGATCTCAGTGCGCGGCGGTGCGACATGGGCGAACGCGCGCGAAGGCAATGTGGCGGCGGCGGCGAAAAGACCGAGAGTGGAGCGGCGGGTGATCAAACGAAACGTCCGTCGTGGGATGAACTTCGCCGCGACCATGCGACCGCTATCATGGTGAAACGATGACGGGCGTCATCGTCCCCGCCCCGAAAGCCGCAGCACGAACACCAGCACTTCGGCGACCGCCTTGTAGAGATCGGGCGGGATCTCTTCGCCGAGTTCGACCTTGGACAGCGCGCCGGCCAAAACCTCGTTCTCCTCAATCGGGATGTCGTGGGCTTTGGCGATCTCGACGATCTTTTCGCCGATCGAGCCCTTGCCCTTGGCGACCACGACGGGCGCGTTCGTACCCTTTTCGTAATGCAGCGCGATGGCGAGCTTGGATGGGTCGCTCATGTCGCCCGATCCAGAAAGTGGCCGGCGCGGGCCGGCGCCGGTTGCGGCGGCGTGCCCTCGCGGACCAGGATGTCGCCGGGCTTGAGCTCTGCCCGCGTCAAGGCGTGGTTGAGCTCACCGATGCCGGCGCGGAGCTGCTGCACCGTCGCCGGCCGCTCCGCCCACATCCGCACGAAGGTCTTGTCGCCGTTCAGCGTGATCAGCGCGTGCACGGGGCCGGCCGGCTCGACATTGAGCGTGAATCGCGCGCGCCAGGCCCGCTTCACGGGATCGGCGGATTCGCCAGCGCCATCGCGCGAAATCTCGAACTGCGCCATCGCGGTGCCCTGCGGCGTTGCAAAGGGAATCTCGAAATTCCACTGCGTCGCGGCGGGGTCGATGCGATGGCCGCTGGCGTCGGTGCGATCGGGCAGTGAAGCGATCTGCAACAATGTCTGCCGCGCGATCGCGGCATCAGTGTCGTCGAGCAGGCGATGTACGGTTGCGGAGAGCGGCGTGTCCGGCGCGAGCGAGGGCGAGGCAATCGCCTGTGGCGAGGGCAATGCTCCGCGGAACGGTGGTGGCGTCGCGTGTGCGGCTGCTTCGAAGCTATGGCCGTTGGGCACCGCCTTGTTGGAGCCGGGAACATTGCCGGTCAGGCGCGGCAGGTTTTCCATGGCCTCCTGCAGCAGGCTCGCGGCAAGGCCGGCGGACATGGTGCGCGGCATCGCGGCCTGTTGAGCGTTGCCGGCAACGTCCGCCAGCACCGCGGCCGCGAGATTGGCGTTGCGAGGCGTCTGCGCGATCTCGGGGCCGGAAGCGGATGCCGGCTGCACGGCCTCGCCTGTGGCCTGGGCAGGCACGGCGGCGACCTGCGGTGTCCCCGGGGTCGCGGCCGGACTTGCGACGGCTTGTGGCGCGGCAGTCTCCAGCGTGGTCAGCGTCTGACGCAGCACCAGCAGCGCCGCCTTCAGGTCGGGCGCCGTGCCGGCCGGCGGCCTCGCGCCCGCGGCCAGAGAAGCTTCGAAGAACAAGCCGGACTTCTGGAACGCGGATTCGACATCGGCGCCATCGAGCCCGGGATTGAGCGGCGTTTGCTGCGCCAGCACGTCCAGCACCGCCTGCTTCAAGCCCGCAGGCAGATCGCTGCCGGTGACGACGGAGGCCAGATTGGCGAACAGCGGCGCCTGGCTGCCCTGCTTCGTGGCGGCCTCGGTCGAGGCCGCGGTGACCGCGACCTGCTCCAAGGGCGTCAGCGTGTTGCGGGGCCCGGTCGGGAACGGCGCCAGCGGCGGACTTTCCACCAGCGACGCCGCACGCGGCGTCAATGTGACCTGGTCGGGCGCCGCCTCGCCTGCCCCGCTCATGACGGCCAGCCGGATGGTGCCGTCGTTCTGCGACACCGCCAGCTGGAGATTCTGCCCGGGCGTCAGCGCCACCTCCGACATCACGTCCATCGAGAGGTTGGCGATCGCGATCCGCACCAGATTGTCGGCCATCACGCTGACGACCCTGGCATCGACGACGCCGCCGGCCTGCAGCACCAGATCGGGAGTCGTCGCATCAGCCACGGGGCTGGCGGCACCGACGGGAAGGATGGAAGTGACCGGCGTCGGCATCTCAGGGGGCCCATGCAGCGCTGGCCACACCATAAGGCCGCCGTCGTAAACCTCTCGTTAAGGACCTTCGGCTCCGGACGCCTTTACCGCCGCCAGAACCGCCACGGCGGCGTCGAAATCCCGGAGGCGCGTGGCCCGACGAGCAGCCGCCTCCTCGTCCAAGCCCCATTGCTCGATGTTCCAGTCCTCATCGACATGGGCGGCCGCCCAGACCTGGCCGGCGTCGCGCGCGCCGTGCGCCAGTGCCAGCGCCAGCAGCGCCGAGCCCGTCAGGGTCGTCACCACGTGGAGTGCGGCGACCGACCAGGCGTCGCCAGGCAGCGCGGCGCGCGCGGCCTGAAGCGCCTCGTCGGGCTGCTTCACGTGCATGACACCCTCGGACAGGATGAAATGCGCGCCCAGCGCCTCCGCGGCCCAGAACAGCACGGGATCCCAATGCGCGGCCTCGCGGGCGACCAGCCCTTCGGGGTAGCCGGCGCGATAGAACAGCAAATCGGACTCGAAATATTTCGCGAGGTCGTCTCTGACCAGATCGACGCGATCGACTACGCCCTCGACCACGCTGTTGGCCACCCGCGTCAGCGGCATGGTCATGGGATCGATCGTTTCGCCTTGGGCCGCCCACTCCGCGGCCACGGCATCGGCGAGGTCGCGCAAGGGGATCACCACCTGGCGGCGGGAGGGCGTGCGGATCGGCTTGCCGTCGAGCGTAATGGCGAAGCCCCCTTCGGCCTCGGTGACGCCGGCTTCCTGGTAGAAGCGCTTGCGGAGCGGCGTGCGAGCCGACGCGCGCGCCGATTCCCGCGGATCCGGCGGAGGCTGGCCTGCTGCTTCTTCGAACAATTCGCGCATGTGAGTTTTCGGTCCCGGTCGCTGAATGCTAGGCTTTTAAGGTAAGAGCGGCAGCCGATAAAGCGAGCGCGGGCATGAGGGAACTTGCGGGCATGGCGGCCCTGCTCGCCGGGCTGGGGCTGGCCGCGGCGGAGGCAGGCTTTCGCACCCCGGAATCGCTGGTCCGCAACGTCTACGCCCATTACGGCAACGGCGCGCCGGAGCTGTCAAAGGGCCTGCCGCGCGATGCGGCCACCACCCGGCAGTTCTTCGATCCGAGCCTGCGCAAGGCCTGGAGCGCGCCGCGGGTCGAGCCCTACGACTTCCTGGTGCAGAGCCCGAGCTGGCAGCTCGGCCCGGTTACGATCGCAGTCGTGCGCAGGCAATACGACAAGACCTATGTCGCGGCGAATTTCGACAATCGCGGCCGGAAGGTCGGGTTGAACTTCGTCCTGGTCAACGGCCCGGAGGGTTGGCTGATCACGGACATCGAGAGCCCGCATGACTCCTTGCGGATGTTCCTGGAGCAGTTCCGGAAGTGAGGCGGCGCACATCGCTGCCTCCACAGCGTCATTGCGAGCGTAGGGAAGCAATCCGGAATCGTTCAACTGAGGCAGTCTGGATTGCTTCGTCGCAAGAGCTCCTCGCAATGACGGGGTTACCAGCGCGCTCAGCTTCTACTCCTCCGGCGCGTTCTCGATCGGGTCGAAGCGGGCCGCATCCAGCCCCAGCAGATTCCACGACTGCTGCATGTGCTGCGGCAACGGCGCGGTGGCGTCGATCACGCCGCCGCGCGGATGCGGAATGACGATGCGGCGCGCCAAGAGATGCAGCCGGTTTTGCAGGCCGCCCGGCAGTTTCCAATTCTCGATGTTGAAATATTTGGGATCGCCGACGATGGGATGGCCGATATGCTCCATGTGGGCGCGCAGCTGGTGTGTGCGGCCTGTCACCGGCTTCAGCGACACCCAGGTCAGCTTGTTGCCGGCGGTCTCGACCACTGCGTAATAGGTCACCGCGTGGCTGGCGCCTTCGTCGCCGTGCTGGGCGATGCGCATGATGGTGTCGTCCTCGCTCTCTTCCTTGGCAAGGAAGGTCGAGATGCGGCCCTGCTTCGGCTTCGGCAGGCCCGGCACCAGCGCCCAATAGGTCTTACGCGCCGACCGCGAGCGGAACGCCCCGGTCAGATGCGAGGCCGCGAAACGGGTCTTCGCGATCAGAAGGCAGCCAGACGTGTCCTTGTCGATCCGGTGCACGAGCCGCGGCTTCTGCCCCTTGGAGTCGCGCATCACCTCCAGCATCTGGTCGATGTGCCGCGTCGTGCCGGAGCCGCCTTGCACCGCAAGCCCAAACGGCTTGTTGAGCACGAGGACGTCATCGTCCTCGTATAGCGTCATCTCCTTCAGCGCGGCGAGCGTCTTTTGCGCGGCTTCCGAGAGCGGGCTCGCAGCCTTCGGCGTGTCCAGCTTCAGCGGCGGAATGCGGACGCTCTGGCCCTCCTCCAGCCGGTCCTTGCTATCGACGCGCTTGCCGTCGACGCGCAACTCGCCTTTGCGCACGACGCGCTGGATGTGGGAGAACGACAGGCCGGGAAAGCGCGCCTCGAGGAAGCGGTCGACGCGCATGTTGTTCTCGTCGGCCGTAACCTTGACGGTCTGCACCTTGGTCGGCAGCAGCGCCTCGACGGGCTTCTCGGGCGCCGGACGCTCTTGTGGAGCGGCTTTGGCCACGCGCCGCTCGGGGCGCTCTGCAGCAAACCGCGGCGGCTTCGCCCCAGGCTTGCTGCCCGGCCGTGGTCCGGCCGCCTTCGCGGTGCGCGCCTTGAACGGACGCGACTCGTCGCGCTCGTCCCGCGAACGGGGCTTTGGGTTCATTCTCTTGATGCGGCGGCTCATGGCTGCCTGCCTAGCCCAAAAGAGGCCTCGCGTCACTGCGAAATGGCGATTTGGACCTTAGCCGCCCCGCTCCTTGCGCAGCTTGGCCCAATAGTCCAGTCGCTTCCTGATCTCGCGCTCGAAACCGCGCTCGGGCGGATCGTAGAAGGTCTGGCGGCCCAGGGCTTCCGGAAAATAGTCCTGGCCGGAGAAGGCGTCGGGAGTGTCGTGGTCGTATTCGTACGCGGCGCCGTAGCCTTCGGACTTCATCAGCTTGGTCGGCGAATTGAGGATGTGCTTGGGCGGCAGCAGCGAGCCGGCGTGCTTGGCCGTCTGCATCGCAGCCTTGAAGGCGGTGTAGACCGCGTTCGATTTCGGCGCGGTGGCGAGATAGACGACCGCCTGCGCGATCGCGAGCTCGCCCTCGGGATGGCCGAGGAAATCGAAGGCGTCCTTGGCCGCATTGGCGATGACGAGTCCTTGCGGATCGGCAAGACCGATGTCCTCCACCGCCATGCGCACGACACGGCGGGCCAGGAACAGCGGGTCCTCGCCGGCATCCAGCATCCGGCAGAGATAATACAGGGCGGCATCGGGATCGGAGCCGCGCACCGACTTATGCAGCGCCGAGATCAAATTGTAATGGCCATCGGCCGATTTGTCGTAGATCGGCGCGCGGCGCTGCAAAATCTCCTGCAGCTGCGCGGCATTGAAAATCTCGTCCGCCCGCGCCGAGCGCCAGACCTCTTCAGCGAGCGTCAGCGACGCCCTTCCATCGCCATCGGCCATGCGTACCAGCACCGCGCGCGCCTCCGCATCGAGCGGCAGCTTCTTGCCCTCGACCGCCTCGGCATGCGCGAACAGCTTCTCGATCGCGGCAGCATCGAGCGAGCGAAACACCAAGACGCGCGCACGCGACAGAAGCGCCGCGTTGAGCTCGAAGGACGGGTTTTCGGTGGTGGCGCCGACCATCACCACCGTGCCGTCTTCCATCACGGGCAGAAACGAATCCTGCTGGGCGCGATTGAATCTGTGCACCTCGTCGACGAACAGCAGCGTGCCCTTGCCCATCTCGCGGCGGGCACGCGCGGCGTCGAACGCCTTCTTCAGATCGGCGACGCCCGAGAACACGGCGGAGATCTGCTCGAAATGCAGGTCGGTCGCGTCCGCCAGCAGCCGCGCCACCGTGGTCTTGCCGGTGCCGGGCGGCCCCCAGAACACCAGCGACCCCAGCGTGCGCGTCTCCAGCATGCGCGTCAGTGCACCGTCGGGGCCGAGGATGTGGTCCTGGCCGACGACCTCCGACAGCGTGCGCGGGCGCAGCCGGTCCGGCAGCGGATGCGGGGCCTCGTGGTCGAGCCCCGCCGCGGCAAAGAGAGTTGGCGCTTGTGGTCGCTTCGGACTCATCCGCCCAGCGTGACGTTGATCTGCTGACCGCCGCGCACCAGCGTGATGCGCCAGATCCGCGGGCGCTCCCCCGCGGCCTTTTCGAGGTCGCCGGTCTTGCTGATCTTCTGGTTGTTGACGGCCAGGATAATGTCGCCTTTCTGGAAGCCGACATTCGCGGCTGCGCTGTCGCCGGCGAGATCGGTGATCACGACGCCTTCGGTGTCGGCGTCCAGATGCAACTCGTCGGCGACCGCAGGCGTGATGGTCGAGACCTTGGCGCCCTGGAACGGGGATCGCGCGGTGACGACCAGTTCGTTGCGGCCCACATCGGGGGCGGTCTCCAGCGCGATCGTCAGCTTGAGCGGTTTGCCGCCGCGCTGCACGTCGATCTGCGCGGTGCCGCCGAGCGGACGGGTGGCGAAGCGATAGTCGAAGGCGTTGGGATCATCCACGACCTGGCCGTCGATCCCGATGATGAGATCGGAGGATTTCAGGCCGGCCTTTGCCGCGGGACCATTCGACACAACGCTCGCGACCAGCGCGCCGATCGGCGAACGCAGACCGAGGCTCTCGGCGATCTCGGGCGTCACCGCCTGTAATTTTGCTCCGAGCCAGGGACGCTTCACCGCCTTGCCGCCGCTCTTGGCGGAGGCGACGACGAGACGCACCATGTTGGATGGAATCGCAAAGCCGATGCCTTGCGAGCCGCCGGAGCGCGAATAGATCGCGGTGTTGATGCCGGCGAGCTTGCCGCTCATGTCGACCAGCGCACCGCCGGAATTGCCGGGATTGATCGCCGCATCGGTCTGGATGAAGAACTGATAGTCGGTGATGCCGACCTGCGTGCGCGCCAGCGCCGAGATGATGCCGTGGGTCACGGTCTGGCCGACGCCGAAGGGATTGCCGATCGCGAGCACGACGTCGCCGACAAGCAATTCATCGGAATTGGTAAAATCGAGCGTCGGAAATTTCTCCTTGGTGTCCTTCAAGCGCAGCACGGCAAGATCGGTGCGCGTATCCTTCAGCAGGATCTCCGCCTCGAACTCGCGCTTGTCCGACAGCGACACCTTGACCTGGTCGGCGCCCTCGATGACGTGGACGTTGGTGACGACGAGGCCGGAGGCATCGACGATGACGCCGGAGCCGAGCGAGCGCTGCATCTGTTCGGGCTGCTGGCCCGGCACGCCGAAGAAGCGGCGGAAGACCGGATCGTCCAGCAGCGGGTTGCGGTTCTGCACCACCTTGGCGGCATAGACGTTGACCACGGCCGGCTGCACCCGCTGCACGATCGGGGCATAGGACAGCCGCAATTCAGCCGGCGACGACGGGACCCGACGGTCCTGCGCCGCAGCCGGATCGAAGTGGAAAGAAAACGCTGTGCACACCGCCGTGACGACGGCGATCCAGGTCGATCGAAGCATTCATACCTCTCGGAAAAGACGACGGAATATAGGCGCGTTCGCCCGCCAATAGAAGGGCGCCGGCCGGCAATTCGGCCCCCTTTCCGGTGTGTCCGCAATGCAAGCTCGGCGTGCGAATCGACAATTTTCCCGAGGGGTCGATTGGCATGATGTACCTCATCCCGCATTGTGAGGCCGCGCGGATTCGGGTGCGGCGAATTTGCATCAGCGGAACCCGCTCAACGGGACGCGGCGTCGCGGGGTAGTCATCGATCACACCTAGGCTCTCCCGCAGTCGACTTGGGGAAGTTTCGTGAAACGATGGAGGCGTGACGTGAGCAGGACAAGAATTGCGGCCACGGCGATTGGTCTCGCCGGCGCGCTGGCGGCCTCGCAGGCCCAAGCTCAATCGGGAAACAGCAGCGCGCAGGAGATCGCGCTGCTCAAGCAACAGCTGAAGATGCTGGAGCAGAAGCTCGACAAGCTCCAGAGCCAGACTGCGGCGAACACCGCCGCCACCGCGAAGGCGCGAGTCGAAGCCAAGGCCGAGGCGAAGGCCGAAGCGCGCTCGGAAGCCAAGGCGGTGGTGGCCAACGCGAACGCGGCGATCCCGGTCAAGGGGCCGGCACCGGCGTCCGGTGTGGTCGTGACCATGCCGAACAACCGCCCCACGATCTGCACCGCCGACCAAGCCAATTGCGTCGCCATCACCAGCCGCCTCCATTACGATGTCGGAGGCTACGACTATCGCCCCAACACGGCAGCCACCGTGCCGCAGAAGCTCGACAGCGGCCAGAACGTCCGCCGCGCGCGCATCGGCGTCACCGGCAAGTTCCTCAACGACTGGAACTTCGCGCTCATCTACGATTTCGGCGGCTCCTCCGACGGCTTTGGCGGCACGGCACCGGGCTCGCTGCCGGGCGGCGGCGTCTCGGGCGTCGAGAACGCCTATCTCAGCTTCACCGGCTTGAAGCCGTTCGGCGGCAAGATGGCAGTCGAAGCCGGCATCATGGACCTGCCCTACACGCTGGATGAAGCCACCAGCTCCAACGACATCATGTTCATGGAACGCGCCTCGGCCGGCATCATCGCGACCAATATCGCGGCCGGCGACTTCCGCTCAGCGGCCGGTACGCGATGGTACAACGACCAACTCTGGATCGGCGGCTACGTCACGGGGCCGACGACCGGCGCGATCCACTCGGCTTCAAGCGCGGCGCCGGCAGGCACGAGCGAGCAATATGGCGCAGTCGCGCGCGTTGCCGGCAATCCCATCAGCGGCAAGGACTATTCGGTGCATATCGGCGCCGACGCCCAGTGGCTGATCCAGCCGCCGCGCAATCTCATCGCCAACACACAAACGGTCACGCTCAGCGATCGTCCGGAGTTGCGTCTCGACCCGACCACGCTGATCTCCACCGGCGCGATCGCCAATGCCTCAGGCGCGCAGGTCTACAGCGTCGAAGCCGCAGCGACCTATGGTCCACTCATCGTTCAGGGCGAGT
This sequence comes from Bradyrhizobium sp. SZCCT0148, assembly GCF_018129985.1. Lineage (GTDB taxonomy): Bacteria > Pseudomonadota > Alphaproteobacteria > Rhizobiales > Xanthobacteraceae > Bradyrhizobium > Bradyrhizobium japonicum_H. Next base: position 75,088 of record NZ_JAFCKT010000015.1, on the reverse strand, counting down.
ACTTCTGGTACAATATCGACCGAACCGCCAACACCGGCGTGCCACTGGTCGGCGCACCCAGCCTGAAATTCCAGGGCGGTTATGCGCAGGCCGGCTACGTGCTCACGGGCGAAGGCCGCAGCTACAACGCCGCCAACGCGGCCTATGGCGGCGTCAAGCCGGCGCACCCGTTCTCGCTCGAAGGCGGCGGCTGGGGCGCGTGGGAAATCGCAGGACGGTTCTCGACGGTCGACCTCAACAGTCAGCTGGGCACAGCGACCGGGATCGCAGGCGGGCGGCAGACCGTCTACACGCTGGCGCTCAACTGGTACGTCAACGGCAACGTCCGCTTCATGCTCGACTACCTGCATGGCACGGTGTCGCGGCAGGCTTCGCCGGTCTCGACCGCCGATGCCGGCTCGAAGTTCGACGCGGTCGCGATGCGCACGCAGTTCGCGTTCTAGCATCGCCCGTCATCCCGGGCGCGCGCAAGCGCGAGCCCGGGACCATGCGGGAATTACGCCGCGCGCTTCGGCTTTCTCACCACCACCGGCGGCGCTGCGCAGGACAGCCGCTGCTGATGGCTCTCGCCCCAGGCCTTCAGGATGTCGATCACCGGCTTGAGGCTCTCACCCAACTCGGAGAGACAATACTCCACCCGCGGCGGCACCTCCGCATAGACCTTGCGGATGACGAGCTTGTCCTCCTCCAGCGCGCGAAGCTGTTTTGTCAGCATGCGCTGGGTGATGCCGGGCATCCGGCGGCGCAGTTCGCCGAAGCGCTGGGTGCCGCTCTGCAGGTGATAGAGGATCACGCCCTTCCATTTGCCATCGATCAGATCCAACGTCGCCTCGACCGAGCAGCCCGGGCGCCGCGCAAAATCGCGCCGTTTCATGCGTATTTTCCAATGGTATCCAAACAGGGACTATATCCCCGAATTTACAGTACTTGCCAAAAGGGAGCCAGCGGGACAGTTAGCAGGTCAGGCGCCCCTGCCGTGGCTGCGCGCCATCTGGATGGAGACAAGCCATGAAAGCCGTCGGCTACAAGAAATCGCTTCCGATCGAGGACGCGGATTCGCTGATCGATTTCGAGACCGCCAAGCCCGAGCCAAAGGGACGCGACATCCGCGTCGCCGTGAAGGCGATCTCGGCCAACCCGGTCGATTACAAGGTGCGCAAGCGCGCAGCGCCGCCCGAGGGCGAGACCAAGATCTTGGGCTACGACGCGGCCGGCGTGGTCGATGCGGTCGGTCCCGAGGTCACGCTGTTCAAGCCGGGCGACGAGGTGTTTTACGCCGGCTCGATCCTGCGCCAGGGCACCAATGCCGAATTCCATCTGGTCGACGAACGCATCACAGGCCTCAAGCCGAGGTCGCTCTCGTTTGCCCAGTCAGCCGCCCTTCCCCTCACCTCCATCACCGCCTGGGAATTGCTGTTCGATCGACTCGGCGCGGTGCCCGGCAAGAGCGTCGATCCGCGCACGCTGCTGATCACGGGCGGCGCCGGCGGCGTCGGCTCGATTCTGATCCAGCTTGCCCGCCGCCTCACCGGTCTCACGGTGGTCGCGACTGCGACGCGTCCGGAATCGCAGACATGGTGTCTCGATCTGGGCGCACACGCGGTGATCGATCATGGCCAACCGATGAAGGAGCAGATCGAAAATTTGAAGCTGCCGCCGGTCGCGCTGGTGGCGAGCCTCACCTTCACCGACCAGCACTACAAGGCGATCGCCGAATTGATGGCGCCGCAAGGCCGGTTCGGCCTGATCGACGATCCCCCGGAGTTCAACATGAGTACGTTCAAGGGCAAGGCGATTTCGGTCCACTGGGAATCGATGTTCACGCGCTCCTCGTTCCAGACGGCAGACATGATCGCGCAACATCATCTGCTGAACGACGTCGCAGACCTCATCGACAAGGGCGTGCTGCGTACCACGCTCGATCAGACTTTCGGCACGATCAACGCCGCCAACCTCAAGCGCGCGCATGCGCTGCTCGAGAGCGGAAAATCGCGCGGCAAGATCGTGCTGGAGGGGTGGTAGGCAAAGGTCTCGCAGGGTGGGCAAACGCGCACTTGCGCCGTGCCCACCATTTCTCGACCCGCAACCGGTGGGCGCGCCTCGTTTGCTCAACCAACGGCAGCTACGCTTCGGTTGCGCCTTCGACGAACACCAGACGCCGCTCCAGCGCCGTCTGCCGCACCTTCAGCGCCTCCGCATATTCCGGCGAGGCGTACCACTCCTTCAGCCTCGCCATCGACGCGAATTCGACGACGACGATGGCCTTCGCTGGTAGGTGGCCTTCAGCAAGCTCGGCCTTGCCGCCGCGGACGAGATAACGCCCGCCGTACTGCGCGATCGTCCTCGCGGCAAGCGTGCGATAGGCCTCGAATGCGTCGGGATCGCGCATCTCGACTTCGGAAATCACATAGGCCGCCATGCTTGGCCTCAGGCGATCGTATTGACGATGCCGCCTTCCGCGCGCAGCGCCGCACCGTTGGTCGCGGACGCCTGCTTCGAGGCGACATAGACCACCATGTTGGCGATCTCGTCGACGCTGGCGAAGCGCTGCAAAAGCGAGCTCGGGCGATGCTGCTTGACGAAATTGGCGGCGGCCTCATCGACCGACTGCCCGTTCTGCTTGGCGAGATCCTTCACGAAAGTCTCGACGCCCTCCGACATCGTCGGTCCGGGCAGCACGGAGTTGACAGTAACACCCGTGCCGCGAGTGAGCTGCGCCAGGCCGCGCGCGACCGAGAGCTGGGCGGTCTTGCTCATGCCGTAGTGGATCATCTCGACGGGAATGTTGAGCCCGGACTCCGATGAGATGAAGACGATGCGGCCCCAATTGCGCTTCAGCATGCCCTTGAGATAAGCGCGCGACAGCCGCACGCCGCTCATGACGTTGACCTCGAAGAAGCGGCTCCAGTCCTCGTCCGGGATGTCGAAGAAATCCTTGGGCTCGAAGATGCCGGCGTTGTTGATGAGGATGTCGACGTCCGGCAACGCCGCAACCAGCGCCTTGCAGCCCGCGGCAGTCGAGACGTCGGCAGCGATTCCGCGCACCTTCGCGCCCGTCGCTTCCAGCTTGCGCACGGCGGCGTCGACCTTGTCCTGGCCCCGGCCGTTGATCACGACACTGGCGCCGGAGGCCGCGAGGCCGTTGGCAATGGCGTGGCCGATGCCGGCAGTCGAGCCGGTCACGAGGGCGGTCTTTCCGGAAAGGTCGATGTTCATGCGTGGCTCCATGAGGGTTGGCGGAAATATCGTGCACTGCGCAAGCAGCTTCAACCGACCCTCACTGAGGCGTGAGGATCGGCCGCGATGACCGCACGCCGCAAGCCGGGCAAAGCGCAGCGCCCCTTCTTGTCGACGCTGGATGCGCTGCAATGGGGAGCATACACCAGCGGCGAGTTGAGCTTGCCCCGCAGCACACGATGCCTTGCGTAATCGCACGTTCGATTTGGCGATTGCCCTTGGCGCCAAGGCCTCACGAAGTCGCCCGCTTTGCAGGCAATGGGAAGCGGTCAGGGGCCAACGGCCACGGCATACAAAAAAACGGCGCCCAAGGGGCGCCGCTTTCTGAAACTCGAATACCGACCGGCTTACGCCGCCTCGGCTTCCTTCTCCTGCACCGGACCGGAATCCTGGCCCTTGGCGTCGACGTCGCGATCGACGAACTCGATCACGGCCATCGGGGCGTTGTCGCCGTAGCGGAAGCCGGCCTTGATGATGCGGGTGTAGCCGCCCTGACGGTCCTTGTAGCGAGCCGCCAGCACGTCGAACAGCTTCCTGACCTGGTCCTTGTCGCGCATCTCGGAGATCGCCTGGCGGCGCATCGCCAGCCCACCCTTCTTACCGAGGGTGACGAGCTTCTCGACGATCGGACGCAATTCCTTCGCCTTCGGCAGTGTGGTGACGATCTGCTCGTGCTTGATCAGCGCAGCGCACATGTTGGCGAACATCGCGCGGCGATGCTCGGCCGTACGATTGAGCTTCCGATGAACCTTGCCGTGACGCATGTGACTATTCCTTACGTAAAAACTGCCGCGACGGTTCGTCGGACATGTTGCTCAGGTGGGCTGCCTGCGTTCGCCCAGATAGCGAGTGGTGAATGGCGAGCAGCGACTTCCGCTATTCGCCAGTCCCCATTCGCCGAACTCAGTAGTGATCCTCGAAGCGCTTGGCGAGCTCGTCGATGTTCTCCGGCGGCCAGCCCGGCACTTCCATGCCGAGATGCAGACCCATCTGGGCCAGCACTTCCTTGATCTCGTTGAGCGACTTGCGGCCGAAGTTCGGAGTGCGGAGCATTTCCGCTTCGCTCTTCTGCACGAGGTCGCCGATGTAGACGATGTTGTCGTTCTTCAAGCAATTGGCCGAACGCACCGACAGCTCGAGCTCGTCCACCTTCTTGAGGAAGGCCGGGTTGAAGGCGAGGTCCGGGATGATCTCCTGGGCGACTTCCTTGCGCGGCTCTTCGAAGTTGACGAACACGTTGAGCTGATCCTGGAGGATGCGAGCGGCATAGGCCACCGAATCATCCGGCGTCAGCGCGCCGTTGGTCTCGATCGTCATGGTCAGCTTGTCGTAGTCGAGGATCTGGCCCTCACGGGTGTTCTCGACCTTGTAGGAGACCTTGCGGACCGGCGAGTACAGGCTGTCGACCGGGATCAGGCCGATCGGCGCATCCTCGGGACGGTTGCGCTCGGCGGGCACGTAGCCCTTGCCGGTGGCGACCGTGAACTCCATGCGGATCTCGGCACCCTCGTCGAGGGTGCAGATCTGCAGGTCCGGGTTCAGCACGACGACGTCGCCCACGGTCTGGATGTCGCCGGCGGTGACGACGCCCGGGCCGGACTTCTTCACGACCATGCGCTTGGGGCCTTCGCCCTGCATCTTGATCGAGATGTCCTTGATGTTGAGCACGATGTCGGTGACGTCCTCACGAACGCCCGCGATCGAGGAGAACTCGTGCAGCACGCCGTCGATGTGCACCGACTGCACCGCTGCGCCCTGGAGCGAGGAGAGCAGGATGCGGCGCAGCGCGTTGCCGAGGGTCTGGCCGAAGCCGCGTTCGAGCGGCTCGGCGACGATGGTCGCGAAACGGTTCGAATCGCTGCCGGGCGTGACCTGGAGCTTGTTCGGTCGAATCAGTTCTTGCCAATTTTTCTGGATCGTCACTGTTTCACCCATACAGGCCAGCTATACTGCGATTGCAGATACTGGCGTTGGAGAAAGGCCGCAGATCATTCCCGCGGCTTTGCAAAAAAGAATCGCGGACGCCGATGCGCCCGCAATTTCGTATCAAACGCGCCGACGCTTGCGGGGACGGCAACCGTTGTGCGGGATCGTGGTCACGTCACGGATCGAGGTGACGGTGAAGCCTGCGGCCTGAAGCGCGCGGAGAGCCGATTCGCGGCCCGAACCGGGACCCGCGACTTCGACTTCCAGCGTGCGCATGCCGTGTTCCTGCGCCTTCTTGGACACGTCTTCGGCGGCAACCTGCGCGGCGTACGGGGTCGACTTGCGCGAGCCCTTGAAGCCCATCGTGCCGGCGGAAGACCAGGCAATCGTGTTGCCCTGCGCGTCGGTGATGGTGATGGTCGTGTTGTTGAACGACGAGTTCACGTGCGCGACGCCGGAGGCGATGTTCTTGCGCTCACGACGACGAACGCGGGTGGCTTCCTTGCCCATAGAGTACCTTTCCTGAAGATCTCAAACGCCGCCGTAGTGCCAGCGGCTACACCTGTGGAACGAAAGACGTGCGGCGAACGGGTCGCCCCTGTTCGCCACACGCCGCGATTTGGATTCGAAAACTTACTTCTTCTTGCCGGCGATGGCCTTGGCCGGACCCTTGCGCGTACGCGCATTGGTGTGGGTGCGCTGGCCGCGCACCGGAAGGCCGCGACGATGACGCAGGCCGCGATAGCAGCCGAGGTCCATCAGACGCTTGATGTTGATGCCGACCTCACGACGCAGGTCGCCCTCGACGAGATAGTCGCGGTCGATCACTTCGCGGATCTGGAGCACTTCGGCATCGCTCAGCTGATTGACGCGACGATCCTCGGGGATCTTCACCTTTTCGAGAATCTCGCCAGCGATCTTCTGGCCGATGCCATGGATATACTGGAGCGCGATCAGCACGCGCTTGTTGGTCGGGATGTTCACGCCGGCAATACGGGCCACGGCCTTCTCTCCTGTTGCCGATCCCTCGTCAGGAACCGGTCTTTAAGTGCTTGGTTTCTCGGGCAGGTGTTCACAAACGCGAACACGACGCCCACCCCCGGTCTTCCTGGGGCCCGGCATCGTTTGAAACTATCCGACTTGGATGCGGGGCTTATTAGGGGATTCCAGGGGCTTTCGTCAACCGCTGCTAGCGCTTGCCTCGCTTTTTCGTGACCTTTTTTGCGGCCTTTTTGGCAGCCTTCCTGGCGGTCTTTGGCGGCGACTTTTTCGCGGCGTTCTTGACGGTCTTTCCGGCGGCCTTTTTGCCAGCCTTCTTGGCCATCTTCTTGGATCCCCTCACCGCCGCCTTGGCAGCTGTCTTGACGGCCTTTTTCGCCGATTTGGCCAGCTTTTTGGCCGCTTTCGCCGGTTTTTTGGCCAGCTTCTTGGCTGCGGTCTTGTTCGCCCTGCCCTTCCTGGCCGGCCCCGGCTTGGCTGCGCTCGTGGCCTGGGTCTTCGGCCCGATCGCTCCCAGCGCCACGAGCTGGCGATGGATGGCGCGGGTGACCTCGTCGATGGCCATCATACCGTCGATGGTCGAGAGCTTGCGCCGCTCGGAATAGTAGTGAATCAGCGGTTCCGTCTGGTTGCGGTAGTTGGCCAACCGCTTGGTCAGGACCTCAGGGGTGTCATCGAGTCGGACCTCCTCCCCGCGCTCACGCATCTGGGCGACGCGGGTCTCGACACGGTGCAGCAGCGCGCTCTCGTTGACGCGGAGCTCGATCACGGCGTCGAGCTTGAGGTGCTTGCGCTTGAGCAGTTCGTCCAGCGCCTCGGCCTGCGGCACGGTACGCGGGAAACCGTCGAGGATGAAGCCGTTGCGGGCGTCCGGCTGGTCGATCCGATCGGAGATGATTCCGACCACGACCTCGTCGGGCACGAGAGCGCCGCTGGCCATGATCTCCTTGGCCTTCAGTCCGACCGGCGTTCCGGCCGCCACGGCCGCACGCAACATCTCGCCGGTCGAGAGCTGGACGATGCCATAGCGCTCCACCAGCAGCTGCGCCTGGGTCCCCTTGCCCGACCCCGGCGGTCCAAGAAGTATAATTCTCATCGGCGTATGCCCCCCGGATTGGTGAGCGATACGTCGCGCACCTGTGTTTGAAGTCCAAGACCAGTGCAAACCATAATCGGCGTTGCACCGCTACCCATATCATAGGGGAGCAGACGGGCAGACGCCAAGAAGGCCTTTGAAATCAGTGATTGCGTCGCAGTACGAGCTGCTCTGTCGATACGATCGAAAGGTCCGTGCTGCGCTTGCTGCAAGCCGTGCGCCGCTGGCGCACGGCGAATCGGCGGCGCAGACGCGCCGCCTCGAGAGGCCTCTAGCGACGGCGCCCGCGCAGTTTCGACTTGCGGATCAGGCCTTCATATTGATGCGCCAGCAGATAGCCCTGCACCTGCGCCACCGTGTCCATGGTGACACTGACCACGATCAGCAGCGAGGTGCCGCCGAAGTAGAACGGTACCGAAGCGTAGGAGATCAGGATTTCCGGGATCAAGCAGACGATCGCCAGATAGATCGCACCGAGCACGGTGATGCGCGACAGCACGTAGTCGATGTATTCCGCGGTGCGTTCGCCGGGACGGATGCCCGGGATGAAGCCGCCATGCTTCTTCAGATTGTCCGCGGTCTCGGTCGGGTTGAACACGATCGCGGTGTAGAAGAAGGCGAAGAACACGATCAGCGCCAGATACATGATCAGGAACAGCGGACGGCCGTGGCCGAGCTGGGTGGTGATCCATTGGAACCATTCCGGTCCGCTGCCGGCATTGAAGTTCGCCACCGTGGTCGGCAGCAGGAGGAGCGAGGACGCGAAGATCGGCGGGATCACGCCGGAGGTGTTGAGCTTGAGCGGCAGATGCGAGGACTGGCCCTCGAACATCTTGTTGCCGACCTGGCGCTTCGGATACTGGATCAGGAGACGGCGCTGTGCGCGCTCCATGAACACGATGAAAGCAATCACGGCGACCGCCATGATGATGACGACCAGGATCAGGCCGGTCGACATCGCGCCCTGCCGACCCAGCTCGAGCATGTTGGCGAGCGCGGCGGGCAGCTCGGCGACGATGCCGGCGAGAATGATCAGCGAGATGCCGTTGCCGATGCCGCGCGAGGTGATCTGCTCGCCCAGCCACATCAGGAACATGGTGCCGCCGGTCAGCGTGATCGCAGTGGACAGACGGAAGAACAGGCCGGGGTCGCTGACGACGTTGCCGGCACCCTCGAGGCCCACCGCGATACCGTAGGACTGGAACGCGGCCAGGATCACGGTGAGATAGCGGGTGTACTGGTTCAGCAGCTTGCGGCCGGACTCGCCTTCCTTCTTCAGCGCCTCGAGTTGCGGCGAGACGGTGGTGAGGAGCTGGATGATGATCGAGGCCGAAATATACGGCATGATGTTCAGCGCGAAGATCGCCATGCGGTGGATGCCGCCGCCGGCGAACATGTTGAACATGCCGAGGATGCCGCCCGCCTGGGAGCGGAACACCTGCTCCCAGATATTGGGATCGATGCCGGGGAGCGGGATGTAGGTCCCGAGCCGATAAACGAGCAACGCACCCAGGGTGAACCAGATGCGCTTCTTCAGTTCGTCAGCCTTGGCGAACGCACCGAAATTGAGATTGGCTGCCAGTTGTTCCGCTGCAGAGGCCATCTTGGACTTTCTCCCGCCGCCTATTGCGCCGTCATGCCCGCGGCCGGGCTACATTATACCGGACACCGGACATTATCTGGGGCTCGGCTTCGATAAGTCCACGTCCCTCACGCGTAAAGGCCCGCGAGCCGCGGGCCAATGACGCAGTTGTTACGCCGCCTCGCCTTCTTCCTTGGCAGGGGCGAGGATCTTCACCGAGCCGCCGGCCTTTTCGACCGCGGCGATCGCGGTCTTGGTGGCGCCGTGGACTTCGATGTTGAGCTTGGACTTGAGCTCGCCGCGGCCGAGCAGCCGCAGGCCACCCTTGGGCCGGCGCAGCACGCCGCCCTTCACCAGGCTCTCGATCGTCACGACGCTGCCGGCGTCGATCTTCTTGGCATCGACCGCTTCCTGGAGCCGGTCGAGATTGATCTCGGCGAACTCCACGCGGAAGATGTTGTTGAAGCCGCGCTTGGGCAGACGGCGATGCATCGGCATCTGGCCGCCTTCGAAACCCTTGATGCGCACGCCCGAACGCGCGGTCTGACCCTTGCCGCCGCGGCCGGACTGCTTGCCTTTGCCCGAACCAATGCCACGGCCGACGCGCATACGCTTCTTGCGCGAGCCGGCGTTGTCGGCGATATCGCTGAGCTTCATCGCCCTTCTCCTTGTTTACTTCTCGTCGACGATGCGAACGAGATGATGAACTTTCTCGATCATGCCACGCACTGCCGGGGTGTCCTGCAGTTCGCTGGTGCGACCGATCTTGTTGAGCTTGAGCCCGATCAGCGTCGAGCGCTGCGAGTGATGGCGGCGGATCGCGCTGCCGGTCTGCTCGAGCTTGATCGTCTTGCTGGACTTAGCGGCGTCCTTGGCCATGAGAATCTACTCCAGAGCTTTCCGTTAGTCGGCAGCCGCCTCGGCATCGCCACCGATACGGCGCGACTGCAGAGTGGACACCTTGATGTTGCGGCGGGCTGCGACCGAACGCGGCGAATCCTGATGCTTCAGCGCGTCGAAGGTCGCGCGAACCATGTTGTAGGGGTTCGACGAGCCGATCGACTTGGCGACCACGTCCTGGACACCCAGCGTCTCGAACACGGCGCGCATCGGGCCGCCGGCGATGATGCCGGTACCGGCGGGAGCCGCGCGCAGGTAGACACGGCCAGCGCCATGACGACCGGCGATGTCGTGATGCAGCGTACGGCCCTCGCGCAGCGACACGCGGGTCAGATTGCGCTTGGCGGACTCGGTGGCCTTGCGGATCGCTTCCGGTACTTCGCGCGCCTTGCCGTGACCGAAGCCGGCGCGGCCTTTCTGGTCGCCGATCACGACCAGCGCGGCGAAACCGAAGCGCTTGCCGCCCTTGACGACCTTGGCAACGCGGTTGATGTGGACGAGCTTATCGACGAACTCGCTGTCGCGCTCCTCGCGCTCCCTGCGTTCACGTCCGCCGCCGCCGCGTTGATCGCGTCCACCACGTTGTTCGCGTTCTGCCATTTTTCCAATCCTTCAGAGGCTTGCGCCTCAATCCTCAAATTCTGTTAGAAGCTCAGCCCGCTCTCACGCGCTGCATCGGCCAGAGCCTTGACGCGCCCGTGATAGAGGTAGCTGCCGCGATCGAACACGACTTCCTTGACGCCCTTCTCGGCGGCGCGCTCGGCCAGCAGCTTGCCGACCGCCTTCGCCGCATCGATGTCGGCGCCGGTCTTGCCGCCGTCGCGCATCGACTTCTCGAGCGACGAGGCAGAGGCCAGCGTCTCGCCCTTCAGGTCGTCGATGACCTGGGCGTAGATGTGCTTGGACGAGCGGAACACCGACAGGCGCGGACGGCCGCCACCGGAGCGGCGCAGCTTCAGCCGTACACTGCGCTTGCGCCGGGCATTCGTAACCTTGGCTTTCGACATGACCGGCTCCGTTACTTCTTCTTGCCTTCCTTGCGGAAGATGAATTCGCCAACATACTTCACGCCCTTGCCCTTGTAGGGCTCCGGCGGACGATAGGAGCGAATCTCGGCGGCGACCTGGCCGACGCGCTGGATGTCGCTGCCGGTCACCGTGATCTCGGTCGGCTTCGGCACCGTGATCGTGATCCCTTCCGGGATCGCATAGACCACGTCGTGGCTGTAGCCGAGCGCGAGCTGCAGGTTCTTGCCCTGCATCGCGGCGCGGTAACCGACGCCCGTGATCTCGAGCTTCTTCTCGAAGCCCTTGGTGACGCCTTCGACCAGATTCGCGACCTGGGCGCGAGCGGTACCGTACAGCGCCCGCGCACGATTGGTCTCGACCCGCGGGTTCACCTTCACCTGGCCGTTCTCGAGCTTCACCTCGACGTCGTCATGAACGACGAACTGAAGCTGGCCCTTCGGGCCCTTCATCTTGACGGTCTGCCCATCGACGGTCGCGGTCACACCCGACGGAACCGGCACAGGCCTTTTGCCAACACGTGACATGGATCAAAAATCCTTCTCAGAACACCGTGAAGAGGACTTCACCGCCCACATTCGCTTCGCGCGCGCTGTGGTCGGCCATGATCCCCTTCGGCGTCGACAACACCGAAATGCCGAGCCCATTGTTGACCCGCGGCAGGCTCTTCACCGAGGCGTAAACGCGACGCCCAGGCTTGGAAACACGTTCGATCTCGCGGATGACAGGCTCGCCGTCGAAATACTTCAGCTCGATCTCGATCTCGCTGCGGCCCGAGGAATGCTCGAGCGTGGCGTAACCGCGGATGTAGCCCTCGCTCTTGAGGACCTCGAGCACGTTCTCGCGCATCCTCGAGCCAGGCGTCGAGACCTTGGACTTGGAGCGCATCTGCGCGTTGCGGATACGAGTGATCAGATCGCTGATTGGATCGTGCGTAGACATCTAAACGACCCTCCTTACCAGCTGGACTTCACGAGGCCCGGGACCATGCCCTTGGAGCCAAGTTCGCGCAGCGCGATACGGGACAGCTTGTTCTTGCGGTAGTTCGAGCGCGGACGACCCGACAGCTCGCAACGCAGGCGGATGCGGGTCGCCGACGAATTGCGCGGCATTTCCGCAAGCTTCAGGGTCGCGGCGAAGCGCTCCTCCATCGGCAGCGTCTTGTCGGCGATGATCGCCTTCAACCGGGCGCGCTTGGGAGCGGCGTTCTTCGCCATCCTCTTGCGCCGGTTGTTCTTCTCGATTGAACTCTTCTTTGCCATGCTTGGCTCCTGGGTATCCGCGTTTGAGAGGCTTTAGCTCAGCGTCTCACTGCCGGAACGGGAAATTGAAAGCGGTCAACAAGGCCCTCGCCTCTTCGTCGGTCTTGGCCGTGGTGCAGACGGTGATGTCCATGCCGCGGGCTTCCGTGACCTTGTCGAAGTCGATCTCGGGGAAAATGATGTGCTCCTTGATGCCGAGCGAGTAGTTGCCGCGGCCGTCGAAGCTCTTCGGGTTCAGGCCGCGGAAGTCGCGGACGCGCGGCAGCGCGACCGTCACCAGGCGATCGATGAACTCGTACATGTGGGCCTTGCGCAACGTGACCTTGCAGCCGATCGGCTGGTTTTCACGCAGCTTGAAGGTCGCGATCGCGATACGCGAATAGGTCACGATCGCCTTCTGGCCGGCGATCTGGGTCAGCTCGGCAGCAGCGGTCTCGGCCTTCTTGCGGTCGTTGACGGAATCGCCAACACCCATGTTCAGCACGACCTTATCCAGGCGCGGAACCTGCATCACGTTCTCATAACCGAACTTCTCGGTCATAGCCGTGCGGATCTTCGCATCGTATTCCGCGCGCAGACGCGGGGTGTAAGCGGCCTCAGCCATCGATCTCAGCTCCCGAGCTCTTGGCGATGCGGACCTTCTTGCCGTCCGCCAGAATCTTGAATCCGACGCGGGTCGGCTTCCCGTCCTTGCCGACATACGCGATGTTGGACAGTTGGATCGGCGACTCCTTCGAGATGATGCCGCCCTCCTGGGCCTGCGTCTGCTTCTGGTGACGCTTGACCATGTTGATGCCGCGCACCAGCGCCGTGCCGGCGTCGGGACGCACTTCGAACACTTCGCCGGTGCGGCCCTTGTCGCGACCGGTCAGTACGATAACCTTGTCGCCCTTGCGGATCTTCGCAGCCATCACAGCACCTCCGGCGCGAGCGAGATGATCTTCATGTGGTTCTTCGCGCGCAGCTCGCGCGGCACGGGCCCGAAGATACGGGTGCCGACCGGCTCGGACTGGTTGTTGATCAGGACGGCGGCGTTGCGGTCGAAGCGGATGACCGAACCGTCGGCGCGGCGAATGTCCTTGCGGACGCGCACCACGACGGCCTTCATCACGTCGCCCTTCTTCACCTTGCCACGCGGAATTGCTTCCTTGATCGAAACGACGATGATGTCGCCGATCGTGGCGTAGCGGCGCTTGGAGCCCCCGAGCACCTTGATACACATGACACGGCGTGCGCCAGAATTGTCGGCCACGTCGAGGTTGGTCTGCATCTGAATCATTGATGCACCTCGTCCTCTTCAATTTGCGCCAGCCCAGCCGGCGCTCAACATTTACCTGAAGTCGGTCGGCTAAAGCCGAGAGATCAGGCGCTTTTCTTGTGTTCGCCCCGGATCACGACCCAGCGCTTCAACTTCGAAATCGGCTTCGATTCCTCGATCCACACCATGTCGCCCGGCTTGAACTCGTTGCTCTCGTCGTGCGCGTGGTAATTCTTCGAACGGCGGATCGTCTTCTTGTAGATCGGGTGCGTGAAGCGGCGATCAACGCGCACCACGATGGTCTTGGCTTGCTTGTCGCTGACGACCACGCCCTGCAAAGTACGTTTCGGCATCTTCGTAAGCCTCTTACTTCTTCTTCGCGCGCGTCTGCGCGGCGACGGTCTTGATCCGGGCGATGTCACGACGGGCCTCGCGCAGGCGCGAGGTGTTCTCGAGCTGCCCGGTGGCGCGCTGGAAGCGCAGGTTGAAGCGCTCCTTCTTCAGGTTCAGGACAGCGTCATCCTGCTGGTCGGGGCTCATCGCACGGATGTCTTCGATCTTCATCTGGGCCATGGCCATTACTCCGCAATGCGCTCGACGAAGCGCGTCTTGATCGGCAGCTTGGCGGCCGCCAGGGTCAACGCTTCGCGCGCGGTCTGGGTGTTGACACCGTCGATCTCGAACAACACCCGGCCCGGCTTGACGCGCGCGACCCACAATTCCGGCGAACCCTTGCCGGAGCCCATGCGGACTTCGGCCGGCTTCTTCGACACCGGAACGTCCGGGAATACGCGGATCCAGACGCGACCCGCACGCTTCATGTGACGGGTCAGCGCACGACGGGCGGCTTCGATCTGGCGCGCGGTGACGCGCTCAGGCTCGGTCGCCTTCAGGCCGAACTGGCCGAAGGCCAACGTCGCACCCGAAGACGCAACGCCGTGGATACGGCCCTTATGCGCTTTCCGGAACTTCGTCTTCTTAGGTTGCATCATGGCTTTGAGCCCTCAAATTCTCTGTGCTGGCGTCAGGCCGCAGCGTTGTCGCGGCGCCCACGGCCACCGCGATCACCACCGCCGCTGCTTTCGCCTTCGGCCATTCTCTTGTCCTGGGCCATCGGATCGTGCTCGAGGATCTCGCCCTTGAAGATCCAGACCTTGACGCCGCAGGTGCCGAAGGTCGTGAACGCGGTCGCAACGCCGTAATCGATGTCGGCGCGCAGCGTGTGCAGCGGCACGCGACCTTCGCGGTACCACTCCATGCGCGCGATTTCCGCACCGCCCAGACGACCCGAGCAGTTGATGCGGATGCCCTCAGCGCCGAGACGCATCGCCGACTGAACGGCGCGCTTCATGGCACGGCGGAACGCGACGCGGCGCTCGAGCTGCTGCGCGATCGACTCGGCCACCAGGGTCGCATCGAGCTCCGGCTTGCGGATCTCGACGATGTTGATGACGACGTCGGACGAGGTGATGTCCGCGACCCGCTTGCGCAGCTTGTCGATGTCGGCGCCCTTCTTGCCGATCACCACGCCCGGACGAGCCGAGTGGATGGTGACGCGGCACTTCTTGTGCGGACGTTCGATCACGATCCGGGCGACGGCCGCCTGCTTGAGCTCCTTGTGCAGGATCTCACGGATCTTGACGTCCTCGTGCAGCAGCTTGCCGTATTCCTGCTTGCCGGCGAACCAGCGGGAATCCCAGGTGCGGTTGATGCCGAGACGCAGACCGATCGGATTGATCTTTTGACCCATCGTGTTCTCCTGCGCCCTTAAGCGGCTGCTTCGGCTTCGACCTGACGAACGATGATCGTCAGCTGCGAAAATGGTTTGTAGACACGGCCCGAGCGGCCGCGGCCGCGGGCGGCGAAGCGCTTCATGACGAGGCCGTTGCCGACGAAGGCCTGCGCCACGACGAGATCGTCGACGTCGAGATCGTGGTTGTTCTCGGCATTGGCGATAGCCGATTCCAGGCACTTCTTCACGTCGACCGCGATCCGCTTGCGCGAAAACTGCAGATCGGCGAGCGCAGCAGCTGCCTTCCGGCCGCGAATGAGCTGGGCGACCAGGTTGAGCTTCTGCGGGCTCACCCGCAGCATCCGGGCGACCGCCTTGGCCTCGTTCTCGGCGAGGCTCCGTTCGCGCTTAGGTTTGCTCATCGTTTAATCCTCAAGCCTTCTTGGCTTTCTTGTCGCCGGAGTGGCCATGGAAGGTCCGGGTCGGCGAGAACTCGCCGAACTTGTGCCCGACCATTTCCTCGTTGACCGCCACCGGAACGTGCTTCTGACCGTTGTAGACGCCGAAGGTCAGGCCGACGAACTGCGGCAGGATCGTCGAGCGACGGCTCCAGATCTTGATGACGTCGTGACGGCCGGACGCGCGCGCGGCATCTGCCTTCTTGAGCAGAGAACCCTCGACGAACGGGCCTTTCCAGACTGAACGAACCATGTCCGGCGTTCCTTACTTCTTCCGCTTGTGGCGGCTTAGGAGAATGAATTTGTTGGTCGACTTGTTGCTGCGGGTCTTCTTGCCCTTGGTCGGCTTGCCCCACGGGGTGACCGGGTGGCGGCCGCCCGAGGTACGACCTTCACCACCGCCGTGCGGATGGTCGATCGGGTTCATCGAAACACCGCGGTTATGCGGCTTGCGGCCCAGCCAACGGTTGCGGCCGGCCTTGCCGATCGAGGTGTTCATGTGATCCGGGTTCGACACCGCGCCGATCGTGCCGCGGCAACGGCCGTGCACCAGGCGCTGCTCGCCCGAATTCAGGCGGATGATCACGTAGTCCTGGTCGCGACCGACGAGCTGGGCATAGGTGCCCGCGGAACGGGCGAGCTGGCCGCCCTTCCCGATCTTGAGCTCGATGTTGTGGATGATCGTGCCGACCGGCATGTTGCCGAGCGGCATGACGTTGCCCGGCTTCACGTCGACGTAGTTGCCGGCGATGATGGTGTCACCCACGGCCAGGCGCTGCGGCGCCAGGATGTAGGCCTGCTCGCCGTCCTGATACTTGATCAGCGCGATGAAGCCGCTGCGGTTCGGATCGTATTCCAGCCGCTCCACGGTCGCGGGAACGTCGATCTTCTCACGCTTGAAATCGACGGTGCGCAGCGTCCGCTTGTGACCACCGCCGCGGAAGCGCACGGTGATGCGACCGGTGCTGTTGCGGCCGCCCGAGGAGTGCTTGCCTTCGGTGAGCGCCTTGACCGGCTTGCCCTTGTAGAGGGCCGAACGATCGACCATGACCAGCTGGCGCTGGCCCGGCGTCGTGGGATTGAATGTCTTCAGTGCCATCGTCTTGCGACCTTACAGACCGGTGGTCACGTCGATCCGGTGACCCTCTTCGAGAGTCACGATCGCGCGCTTGGAGTTCGACTGCGAACCGAGATTGCCGCGGAAGATCTTGGTCTTGCCCTTGCGGACCAGCGTGTTGACGCTCTTGACCTTGACGTCGAACAGCTTCTCGATCGCTTCCTTGATCTGCGGCTTGGTCGCCTTGGCGGCCACCTTGAACAGCACCTTGTTGTGCTCCGAGGCAATCGTCGCCTTTTCGGTGACGACCGGCGACAGGATCACGTCGTAGTGGCGGGCCTCGATGTTCTTCGTCATTTGAAGCGCGCCTCCAGCGCATCGATGGCGGCCTTAGTCAGAACGAGCTTCTGACGGCGCAGGATGTCGTAGACGTTGATGCCCTGGATCGGCAGAACGTCCATGTTCGGGATGTTGCGGGCCGCAGCGGCAAAGCCGTTGTTGAGCTCGGCGCCGTCGATGATCAGCGCGTTGGTCAGACCCAGACCCGAGAAGTGACCGAGCAGCGCCTTGGTCTTGGCGGCTTCCAGCGCGGCCTTCTCGATCACGACGAGATCGCCGTCCTTGGCCTTGGCCGAGAGCGCATGCTTCAGCGCCAGCGCGCGGACCTTCTTCGGCAGATCGGTGGCGTGCGAACGCACCACCGGACCGAAGGCACGTCCGCCGCCGCGGAACTGCGGCACGCGGGCCGAGCCGTGACGAGCACCGCCGGTGCCCTTCTGCTTGTACATCTTCTTGCCGGTGCGCCAGATCTCGGCGCGACCCTTGGCCTTGTGGGTACCGGCCTGGCGCTTGTTGAGCTGCCACTGCACGCAACGTGCAATGATGTCCTGGCGCGGCTCGAGACCGAAAATGGTGTCAGAGAGCTGGACCGAGCCGGCTTCCTTACCTTCGAGGGTGGTGACCTTCAATTCCATCTCACGCACCCTCTTGCTGGGCCGCAGCCTCGGCTTCGCCGCCCGCAACCTTGAACTTGCCGGGCTTCGGAGCTTCCTTCGGCAACGGCTTCTTGACGGCGTCGCGCACGCGAATCCAGCCGCCCTTGGAGCCGGGAACGGCGCCTTCGACGAGGATCAGGCCGCGCTCGACATCGAGCTGAACGACGCGAAGGTTGAGCGTGGTGATGCGGTCGACACCCATGTGGCCAGGCATCTTCTTGTTCTTCCAGGTCTTGCCGGGGTCCTGACGGCCGCCGGTCGAACCGATCGAGCGGTGCGAGACCGACACGCCGTGGGTGGCGCGCAGACCGCCGAAGTTCCAGCGCTTCATGCCGCCGGCGAAGCCCTTACCGACCGAGGTGCCGGTGACGTCGACGAACTGGCCGACGACAAAGTGGTCGGCAAGGATCTCGGCACCGACCGGGATCATGGCATCCGCGGTGACGCGGAACTCCTCGACCCGGCGCTTCGGCTCGACCTTGGCGACCGCGAACTGGCCGCGCTCGGCCTTGGGCATGTAAACGGTCTTGCGGGCGCCAGAACCAAGCTGGAGCGCAACGTAACCGTTCTTCTCTTCAGTGCGGTGGCCTACGACCTGGCAATTGCCGAGCTTCAGCACGGTCACGGGGATATGTTCGCCGGCCTCTGTAAAGACCCGCGTCATCCCGACCTTTTGTGCGATCACTCCGGAGCGCATCGGCGTGCTTCCTGTTCTTTCTGTCCGCTATAATCGCGAACGTGATCCAAAAATCTTAGAGCTTGATCTCGACGTCGACACCGGCGGCCAGGTCGAGCTTCATCAAAGCATCGACGGTCTGCGGGGTCGGATCGACGATGTCGAGCAGGCGCTTGTGAGTGCGCATCTCGAACTGCTCGCGGCTCTTCTTGTCGACGTGGGGCGAACGGTTGACGGTGAACTTCTCGATGCGGGTGGGCAGCGGAATGGGTCCGCGGACCTGCGCGCCGGTGCGCTTCGCCGTGTTCACGATCTCGCGGGTCGACGTATCGAGGATACGATGGTCGAACGCCTTGAGACGGATACGAATGTTTTGGCCGTTCATTGCCGTGGTCTCTCTTCAGTGGGGTGGCGAATAGCGAATAGCGAATGTCACCATTCGCTACTCGCCGATCCCTATGCTCGTATTACTCGATGATCGAGGCGACGACGCCGGCGCCGACGGTGCGGCCACCTTCGCGGATCGCGAAGCGGAGCTTCTCTTCCATCGCGATCGGCACGATCAGGTGCACTTCCATCGCGATGTTGTCGCCCGGCATCACCATCTCGGTGCCTTCCGGCAGATGCACGACACCGGTCACGTCGGTGGTGCGGAAGTAGAACTGCGGACGGTAGTTGGTGAAGAACGGGGTGTGGCGACCGCCCTCTTCCTTGGTGAGGATATAAGCCTCAGCCTTGAACTTGGTGTGCGGCTTGACCGAACCCGGCTTGCACAGCACCTGGCCGCGCTCGACGTCTTCGCGCTTGGTGCCGCGGAGCAGCGCACCGATGTTGTCGCCGGCCTGCCCCTGATCGAGCAGCTTGCGGAACATTTCGACGCCGGTGACGGTCGTCTTCTGGGTCGCACGGAGACCGACGATCTCGATTTCCTCGCCGACCTTGACGATGCCGCGCTCGACACGGCCGGTCACGACGGTGCCGCGGCCCGAGATCGAGAACACGTCTTCAACCGGCATCAGGAACGGCTGGTCGATCGGACGCTCCGGCTGCGGGATGTACTCGTCAACGTTCTTCATCAGCTCGAGGATGGCGTCGTGGCCGAGCTTCTTGTCGGAATCTTCGAGAGCGGCGAGCGCCGAACCCTTGATGATCGGGATCTTGTCGCCCGGGAAGTCGTACTTCGAGAGCAGCTCGCGGACTTCGAGCTCGACGAGCTCGAGGAGTTCCGGATCGTCGACCATGTCGCACTTGTTGAGGAACACGACGAGCGCGGGCACGCCGACCTGGCGGGCGAGCAGGATGTGCTCGCGGGTCTGCGGCATCGGGCCGTCAGCGGCCGACACGACCAGGATCGCGCCGTCCATCTGGGCGGCGCCGGTGATCATGTTCTTCACGTAGTCGGCGTGGCCGGGGCAGTCGACGTGGGCGTAGTGGCGGTTCGGCGTCTCGTACTCGACGTGCGCGGTCGAGATGGTGATGCCGCGCGCCTTCTCTTCCGGCGCCTTGTCGATCTGGTCGTACGCGGTGAACGTCGCACCGCCCGCTTCGGCGAGAACCTTGGTGATCGCCGCGGTCAGCGACGTCTTGCCATGGTCGACGTGACCGATGGTGCCGATGTTGCAGTGCGGCTTGTTACGTTCAAACTTAGCTTTGGCCATTTGACTCTCCGTTCAATCGTCAGTTCGTGACCGACGACAATCAGGCAAACTTCTTCTGGACTTCTGCCGACACGTTGGCCGGCGCTTCTGCGTAGTGGTCGAACTGCATGGTGAAGGTTGCGCGACCCTGGCTCATCGAGCGCAGGTTATTCACGTAACCGAACATGTTCATGAGCGGCACCATCGCATTGATGACGTTGGCGTTGCCGCGCATGTCCTGACCCTGGATCTGACCGCGCCGCGAATTCAGGTCGCCGATGACCGAGCCGGTATAGTCTTCCGGTGTCACCACTTCGACCTTCATGATCGGCTCGAGCAGGACGGACTTGCCCTTCTGCAGGGCTTCGCGGAATGCCGCGCGCGCTGCGATTTCGAAGGCGAGCGCCGACGAGTCGACGTCGTGATACTTGCCGTCGACGAGCTGAACCTTGACGTCGACCACGGGGAAGCCCGCGACGACACCAGAGCTCATCACGCTGTTGAGGCCCTTTTCGACGCCGGGGATGTATTCCTTCGGAACCGCACCGCCGACGATCTTGGACTCGAACTCGTAGCCCTTGCCGGGTTCGTTCGGCTCGACCACGATCGACACTTCCGCGAACTGACCGGTACCGCCGGTCTGCTTCTTGTGGGTGTACTTGACCTCGGCCTTCTTGGTGACCCGCTCACGGAACGCAACCTGGGGCGCACCGATGTTGGCGTCGACCTTGTAGGTGCGGCGGAGAATGTCGACCTTGATGTCGAGATGGAGTTCGCCCATGCCCTTGAGGATGGTCTGGCCGGACTCCTGATCGGTCGACACGCGGAAGGACGGATCCTCCGCAGCGAGCTTGGCCAGCGCCACGCCCAGCTTCTCCTGGTCGGCCTTGGACTTCGGCTCGATCGCGATCTCGATGACCGGCTCGGGGAATTCCATCTTCTCCAGGATCACCTGCTTGTCGGGATCGCACAGCGTGTCACCGGTGCGCGCTTCCTTCAGGCCGGCCAGCGCGACGATGTCGCCGGCATAGGCTTCCTTGATGTCTTCGCGATTGTTCGCATGCATCAACAGCATGCGCCCGATGCGCTCCTTCTTCTCGCGGGTCGAGTTCACGACGCCGGTGCCGCTCTGCAGAACGCCGGAGTAGATGCGGCAGAAGGTGATGGTGCCGACGAACGGGTCGTCCATGATCTTGAACGCGAGGAGCGCGAGCGGCTCCTTGTCGTCAGCCTTGCGCACAACTTCGTTGCCGCGATCGTCGGTGCCCTTGATCGCGGGCACGTCGACCGGCGACGGCAGATAGTCGACGACGGCGTCGAGCAGCGGCTGCACGCCCTTGTTCTTGAAGGCCGAGCCACACAGCACGGGATAGAACGCGCCAGTCAGGACCGCCTTGCGGATCAGCCGCTTCAGCGTCTCTTCGTCCGGCTCCTTGCCGTCGAGATAGGCGGCCATGGCGTCGTCGTCGAGCTCGACGGCGGCTTCCACCATCTTCTCGCGGTATTCCTTGGCCTGCTCGACCAGATCCTCGGGAATGTCGACATAGTCGAACTTCGCGCCGAGCGATTCATCGTTCCAGATGATGCCCTGCATCTTCACGAGGTCGACGAGACCCTTGAAGTTGTTCTCGGCACCGATCGGAAGCTGGATCGCGATCGGCTTGGCGCCGAGGCGGTCGACGATGTCGGCAAGGCACTTGAAGAAGTCGGCGCCGGTCTTGTCCATCTTGTTGGCGAAGACGATGCGCGGAACCTTGTACTTGTCGCCCTGGCGCCAGACGGTCTCGGTCTGGGGCTCGACGCCCTGGTTCGAGTCGAGTACGCAGACGGCGCCGTCGAGCACGCGCAGCGAACGCTCGACTTCGATGGTGAAGTCGACGTGGCCGGGGGTGTCGATGATGTTCAGGCGCTTGCCGGCCCAGAACGCGGTGGTCGCAGCCGAGGTGATCGTGATGCCACGCTCCTGCTCCTGCTCCATCCAGTCCATCGTCGCTGCACCCTCGTGCACTTCGCCGATCTTATGGCTCTTACCGGTGTAATAGAGGATGCGCTCGGTGGTCGTGGTCTTGCCGGCATCGATATGCGCCATGATACCGAAGTTGCGGTAATTCTCTATGGCATGAACGCGGGGCATTGAGTGTTCCTTAGATTCCGTGTTTCGCCGTTACCAGCGATAGTGCGAGAAGGCACGGTTGGCTTCCGCCATCCGGTGCACGTCTTCCCGCTTCTTGACGGCGTTACCACGGTTGTTCGACGCATCGAGCAACTCGGCAGAGAGCCGCTCGGTCATGGTCTTCTCGTTGCGGTCACGCGCAGCCGAGATCAGCCAGCGGATGCCCAGCGCTTGACGGCGGGTCGAACGAACTTCGACCGGAACCTGGTAGGTCGCGCCGCCGACGCGGCGGGAGCGCACTTCGATCGTCGGCATGACGTTCTCGAGCGCCTGCTCGAACACGCCGAGCGGGTTCTGCTTGGTCTTGGTTTCGATGATACCGAACGCACCGTAGACGATGCCTTCGGCGACCGACTTCTTGCCGGCGTACATCACCGAGTTCATGAACTTCGTGACGATGATGTTCCCGAACTTCGGATCCGGAAGAACTTCGCGCTTTTCCGCTGAGTGGCGACGAGACATGGACCTGGTTCCCGCTTACTTCGGACGCTTCGCGCCGTACTTCGAACGACGCTGCTTACGGTTCTTGACGCCCTGGGTATCCAGAACGCCGCGGAGGATGTGGTAGCGAACGCCGGGCAAGTCCTTGACGCGACCGCCGCGGATCATGACCACCGAGTGCTCCTGAAGGTTATGGCCCTCACCCGGGATGTAGCCGATCACCTCGAAGCCGTTCGTCAGGCGCACCTTTGCGACCTTACGAAGCGCCGAGTTCGGCTTCTTCGGGGTCGTGGTGTAGACGCGGGTGCAAACACCACGCTTCTGCGGCGACTGCTGCAGCGCCGGCACCTTCTTGCGCGACTTCTGCACTTCACGCGGTTGAGCGATCAGCTGGTTGATCGTCGGCATCCTGGCCTTACCCTTTGTTATCGCGGCTCCTTGCGGATCCGCTGTCTTGCCGCAGTCCCATGAAGGGACCGCAATTCTTTCGAGCACCCCGCCCGACCGGGTCACCCTGCGCGAACAAACCGCACAAAGCGAAATCGCGCCAACCGCCCCATCAACGGGCGGAAAGCGCTTCGACGCCACAGAGGACCGCAGTATCAAGGCCGGTCAGCACAAAGCCGCGGCCCGCGCACTGAGGTCATGCATCCGAATTCGATCTCAAGAGGACGTGCTCAAGAGACCTAAAGTCGCACTGGCATTGCCTAGCTATGATCGACAGCGTTTGAGCGGCATTCGTCGAGGTTGGTGCCCGCTTGAGCGATCCCTTGCGGCTCTGGTCCTTGGGGATCTAACGGGTGGCCCGTTCCGACGCTGGCGATGCTCACCGCCTGTCGTTAAGTGAGGCGCTTTCTATAAGTGGGAATCAATCAAGTCAAGGCGAAACGACAGTCAGAAGCGCTTCAGGAGCCTGTCGAAATCGCTGTTTGGCGCGCTCGTCGCCGCACTCCGATATAGGAACGTCTACACGGTTTCGCCAGCCTGCGACAGATTTATACCCGGGTCAAAAGAATTTTTATGACTCGCCGGCCGGCCTTTTTAGCCCCGAGGCATTAATTCTGCCCCTTTGGCGGCAATCTGCGCCGAAGACTTGATCATAATCGTTAGGGCGCCGTTCGCCGTGCCGACGCCCGCGAAGCCGGCCGCGGGCCTTTTTGAGGGTCCGATCAATCCCGAATGGGAGCGATCCGATTGAGTTTTCGAATCGAAGAACTCACCGTTGGGTGCAGATTCGGCGGAGACCGATAACTGGAATCACAGAATCGGTTGCGGTCACCGGTCACTCTTCCTCGTCGTCGTCCTCGTCATCCTCAAGGTCGTCTTCATCATCATCGTCTCTGCCGTCATCGGTGTGAGCCGCCGCGGCGTGCGGCTGGTGGATCTGGTCGTTCCACAGCTTGCGGTAGGTCCCGTTCTTGGCGAGCAACTGGGCATGCGAACCGCGCTCGATCGCCCTGCCCCCTGAAATCACGATGATTTCGTCCATCTCCACCACCGAGGTCAGACGGTGGGTCGACCAGATCATGGTACGGCCCTTGGCGACCTTGAGCAGCGTGCGGTTGATCGCGGCTTCCGTGGTCTGGTCCAGCGCCGAGGTGGCCTCGTCCAGCAGCAGCACCGAGGGATTGCGGATGACCGCCCGCGCAATCGCGATGCGCTGGCGCTGGCCGCCTGACAACGTATCGCCGCGCTCGCCGACCGGAGTGTCGTAGCGCTGGGGCAGGCTCATGATGTAACGGTGGATTTCGGCCTTCTTGGCGGCCTCCTCCACTTCCTCGTCGGTCGCGCCCTCCTTGCCAAGCCGGATATTCTCACGGATCGACATGTTGAACAGCATGTTCTCCTGGAACACCACTGCCATGCTCCGGCGCAGCGAATCCAACGTCACCTTGCGGACGTCGACGCCGTCGATGGTGACGCGGCCTTCGTTGGGCACATAAAGCCGCAGGATCAGGTTGAGCAGCGTGCTCTTGCCGGAGCCGCTGGGACCGACGATCGCGATGCGTTTGCCTGCATTGAGCTTGAGACTGAGATTATCCAGCACCGGCGTCTGACTGCCCTCGTACTGGAAGGAGACGTGATCGAAGGTGATGTCGTTGGTGATGCGCGGCAGATCGGGCGCGCCGGCGCGATCGGCAGCCCGCGTCGGCTCGTCCAGCAGTTCCTGCATATGGCGGATCGCGGCGGCCGAGGAGATCGACACCGGAATGAAATGCATCACATGGGCGATGTTGTAGGAGACCTCCCAGAACGCGCTCTCGAAGGTGACGAAGGTGCCGATGGTGATCTGGCCCTTGGTGGCAAGATAGGCGCCGATGGCGAGCACGACGAGGTGCAGCATCAGCACCGAGATGGTGACCGTCCGCTCCACCATGGTCGAGAGGAACGCGGCCGAAGCAATCTTGTCGCGCGCCTCGTGATTGCGGAAGGTGAAGAAACCGAACATCTTGCGCTGCAGGCTGAACGCCTTGATCACGGCCTGCGCCGCCACGTTCTCCTGCACCATGCCGAGCAGCGCGCTCTCGTTGAGCTTCTGCTCGTAATTGGCCTGCACCGCCTTTGGCGTCAGGATCCGCGGTCCGATCAGCGTGATCGGGAACACGAGCAGCGCGACCGCCGCGAGCTGCCAGTTCAGGAACACCATCAGGATGATGCCGGCGATCAATTCCAGAAACGGCAGCGCGGCACTGTTGGCAAACGTCTTGACCGAGCCTTCGAAGGCCGAGAGGTCGACGGAGAAGCGCGACAGGATCTCACCGCGCTTGGTGCGGCCGAAATACGCTGCCGGCAGGTCCTGAACGTGCTCGAACAGGCGTTGGCGGACGTCCGAGATGATACAGGCCGCCAATCGCGCGTCCCAGCGCTCGTACCAGACCGCAACGATCGAGGTGAAGATGCCGGCGACGGCGAGCACGCCGAGGATCTTGTACAGCGCCTGGAAGTCCTCCTCGCCGAGCGCGTCGTCGATCAGGAACTTGAGGCTGAGCGGCATGATGACGTTGAACAGCGTCTCGACGAAGACGCCAAACGCCACGAATGACAGCATCCGTTTGTAATTAACCAGGAATGGCTTGACGAACCCGACGATGGTCGCGAGCGCGCCGGCGGCCTCGCGCGCGGTAAAGACGACGAGGTCCTCGTCCTCACCGTCGTCATCGAGCTCCAGCTCGTCATCCGCCTCGTCTTCGGCATCCTCGTCGTCTTCGAGGTCCGGTTTGGCAGCCGAGGCGAGCTTGTCGTCGAGCTCGGCCGCCTTTTCGGCGGCGAGTTTCTGTTTGTCGGGCGAAAGGGATTTGTCGGGCGAGGAAGGCTTGGATGCCATGAAACCAACCGATGCTGACGGCCGGCATGACCGCAGAGAAAGCAGGACATAGCGGAGGGCCGCTATCTTGCCGATTCTATGCGATCATTATGAATTCGGCAAAACAATTGGCGAATTCGAGCACGCCCCCGCGGCTAGTCCTCGTCGTCGTCCTCAACCTTGTCGAAGAAGGAATAGCGCAGGCTGTCGGCGTCAGCGTACCACTGTCCCGGCCCCTTGTTGGCGGCGAGCGTCGCCTCCCAGAGCGCATCGGTACTGTCCTTGCGGTGCATCGAGAGGTCGAAGCCATTGCCGAAGAACAGTTCGGACCATTCCCACCAGGTGCCGAGCTTCTTGACTCCACGCAGGAGGTCGTAGCGGTCGATCAGCGCCGGCGCCATGTCCGAGGTGACAGAGCCGAACACGAGGCCGGTCTTGACCACGCGGTTCAGCTCCTTGATCGCGCGGACCACCTGCTTCGGGGAAACATGGCAAAGGCTGGTCTCGAACACGAAGTCGAACGCGCCGTCCTTGAACGGCATGTCGGTGATCGAGCCGAGCTTGTTGTACTTCTTCAGCGCTTTCGGGGTCCTGGCGTGGATGGCGCGGTTGTTCTCGATGCCGAAGGCATCGATGCCGCGGTCGCGCAGCGCACCGACCAGTTCGCCGCTGGCCGAGCCCGCGACGAGCAGCTTGGTGCCCTTCGTCTTGCCCCAGACGATGCCGAGCAGCCTGGTGAGGTAATCGGGATCGGTGAAGTGCCGCCACGCCTCGTGATAGGGACCGAGGCCACGATAATTCTCGAAATAGTCACGGTCGATCTTGTCGGAGAGCGGCTTGTCGTCCTGCGCGCGCGCGCGGCGCAGGCGCATCATCTCGGTCAGGATGATGTCGGTCGCGGCATCCGAGGAGTCGAGCAGTCCGTTCAGCGTCGAGTCGAACAGATAGTCGCCGACCACGACGATCCCGGGATGCTCCTTCGGCTCCGGCCGGTGATTGGTCATGACGTCGCGCACCGGCAGGCCGCCCGGTATCGCGTTCACCGACGACAGCCAGCGATGGATCTTGCCTTCCATGAAATGCGACCGCGCATTGCCGAGCGAGGCCGGCAGCGATTTCAGCGCGGCATCGATCAGCTCCTGATCCGACAGATTGGCGAAGGCCAGCGCGTCGGAGCCCGGGATCAGCCAGTTCAGCACGCCGTGCTTGCCGACGTCGTGGCGCGCGCCCTCGTTGTAGACGCAGCAGCCGCCGAAAGCTTCCGACATGAACCAGGCGCCGGGAATCTTCTCGCCCCAGAACGGTGTGTCGAACAGGATCGAGACGCGCAAGTAATGCGCGGGACGGTCGAAGTAGGAGATGTGCTTGACCATCGACTTGCGGAGCTGCTCGCCCTCCCACCCCATGGTGGCGAGCCAGGAATGCGGCAGGCAGACCAGCACGAGATCGAAGTCGCGCGTCTCCGGTCCCTTGCCGTTCATCATCTTGAGCTGGTAGCGGCCGGTCGGCGCCTTGCCGACGGCAAGCACGCGGTGATTGAGCTGGATGTCGGCGTTGACCTCCGACTGCAGGCACTCGATCAGCTGTTCGTTGCCGTTCTGGATGGAATAGAGGCCGATATAGCCGTCGACATCCATCAGATAGTTCTTCAGCGCATTGAGGCCGTTGGTGTTGTGGCTCTCTGTCGCGATGTCGGAGCGCGCCATCACCTTGAAGAAGCGCTTTGCGGTTTCGTCCTCGACCTCCTCGTCGAGCACCTGCTCGGCAGTCTTATAGGCCCAGGGGTTCTCGTTGTCGTGCGCGCCGACGCCCTCGTAGTATTCGACCGGCGACATCGCTTCAGCGCAGCGCTTGCGGAACGCCTCGATCGCCGCGGCGGTCTTGGCACCGTATCTGCGGCGCATGCCCGGCACGTCGTCGAGGAGCTCGCCGCCGAACTGCACCTGCTCGGCATCCATCGGAATCGTCTGCAGCCCGAAATGCTGGATCAATTCGCGCAGCGGATCCGGCCCGGTCATCGAATAGTCGTAGATCTCGGCAACGCCGGCCTCGTACATCGCGGGCGCCGAGTCGAACTTGCGCGTGACGATCTTGCCGCCGAGCCGGTCGGAGGCCTCGTAAATGGTGACGCGACAGAGATCGCCAAGCTTGCGCTTCAGATACCAAGCGCTCATCAGCCCGCCGGGGCCGCCACCTACGATTGCGAGATCAAGCATGTGAGTTCCGAGGTCTCCGGCGCTGCCCCGTCACGGGATCCACCGTTCTAAGCTCCCTTAGCACAAGCGCTTTTGCGCCTGAAGGAAAGATGAACAAAGGTTGATCCCGCATCGCAACAGGCAACCAAAGCAGCAAAAAGGCCGGCTTTCGCCGGCCTTTTCATTGTCCTCGGTAGTCCTACGGATGAACGATCATTCCGCGGGAGGCAGCGCAGGAAGCTCCGCTTCCGGCGCGGGCGACACGACCGCCGCCTGCTTCTCGCGCTCGTCCAGGATCATCTTGTCGCGCTTCACGGCGACTTCGCGGATCTTGGCCATGGAGGCGCCGGTGCCCGCCGGGATCAGCCGGCCGACGATGACGTTCTCCTTGAGACCTTCGAGCGGATCGACCTTGCCGTTGACCGCCGCTTCCGTGAGGACGCGGGTGGTCTCCTGGAACGAGGCCGCCGAGAAGAAGGAGCGGGTCTGGAGGCTCGCCTTGGTGATGCCGAGCAGAACCGGCGTCCCCGTGGCGATCTTCTTGCCCTCTTCCTTGGCCTTCTCGTTGAGCGCGTCGAACTCGATCTTGTCGACCTGCTCGCCCGAGATCATGTCAGTGTCGCCCTGGTCGGTGACTTCCACCTTCTGGAGCATCTGACGAACGATCACCTCGATGTGCTTGTCGTTGATGAGCACGCCCTGGAGCCGGTAGACCTCCTGGATTTCGTTGACCAGGTAGGCCGCGAGTTCCTCGATGCCCTTGACCGCAAGGATGTCGTGCGGCGCCGGGTTGCCTTCCACGATGAAGTCGCCCTTTTCGACGACGTCGCCGTCCTGAAGGTGGATGTGCTTGCCCTTCGGGATCAGGTACTCGCGCGCCTCCTCGGTCTTGTCCATCGGCTCGATCGAGATGCGGCGCTTGTTCTTGTAGTCACGCCCGAACCGGATGGTGCCCGCGATTTCGGCGATGATCGCCGCATCCTTCGGACGCCGTGCCTCGAACAGTTCCGCCACCCGCGGCAGACCGCCGGTGATGTCACGCGTCTTGGCGCTCTCGGTCGAGACACGGGCGAGGATGTCGCCCGGGTTGACCTTGGCTCCCACGTCGACCGACAAAATGCCGTCGACCGACAGCATGTAGCGGGCATCGCCGCCACGGGCGAGCTTGAGCACCTTACCGTCCTTGCCCTTGACCACGATGGCCGGACGCAGATCCGCGCCGCCGCGAGTCGAGCGCCAGTCGATGACCACGCGCTTGGCGATGCCGGTGGCCTCGTCCAGCGTTTCCGTGATCGACTGACCTTCGACCAGATCCTCAAAGCCGATGATGCCTTCCACTTCGGTGAGAAGCGGACGCGTGTAGGGGTCCCACTCGACGATGCGCTGGCCCCGCTTGACCATGTCGCCTTCGTCGACGTGCAGGCGCGCGCCGTACTGAATACGGTGCGTCGCACGCTCGGTACCGTCGGCATCGACGATCGCGATCACCATGTTGCGGACCATCGCGACCAGGTGACCTTCGCTGTTGCGGGCGATGGCCTTGTTCCGGATCACGATCTTGCCGTCGAAGTTCGATTCGACGAAGGACTGCTCGTTGAGCTGCGCCGCACCACCGATGTGGAAGGTGCGCATGGTCAGCTGGGTACCGGGTTCACCGATCGACTGCGCCGCGATGACGCCGACGGCTTCACCGTGGTTGACCGGCGTGCCGCGGGCAAGGTCGCGGCCGTAGCACATGCCGCAGATGCCGTTGACGAGTTCGCAGGTCAGTGCCGAACGGATCTTCACCTCCTGCACGCCACCCTGCTGGATGGCGTCCAGATGGCTCTCTTCCATCAGCGTGCCGCGCTTGATGATCACCTTGCCGGAGCTGTCGCGAATGTCTTCGCAGGCTGTGCGTCCGAGGATGCGCGAGCCGAGCGAAGCAACCACGGTGCCGGCATCGACGATGGCGCGCATCTTGATGCCGAGCTTGGTGCCGCAGTCACTCTGCGTGATGATGCAGTCCTGCGCCACGTCGACCAGACGACGAGTCAGGTAGCCCGAGTTCGCGGTCTTCAACGCGGTGTCCGCGAGGCCCTTGCGGGCGCCGTGGGTCGAGTTGAAGTACTCAAGCACCGAGAGGCCTTCCTTGAAGTTCGAGATGATCGGCGTCTCGATGATCTCACCCGACGGCTTGGCCATCAGGCCGCGCATGCCGGCGAGCTGGCGCATCTGGGCCGGCGAACCGCGGGCACCGGAGTGAGCCATCATGTAGATCGAGTTGATGTCGGCATCAGCCCCGCTCGCCGTCTTCTTGGTCGAGGAGATCTCCTTCATCATCGCCTTGGCGATTTCTTCCGTGGCCTTCGACCAGGCGTCGACGACCTTGTTGTACTTCTCGCCATGGGTGATCAGACCGTCGTTGTACTGCTGCTCGAAATCCTTCGCCAGCGTACGGGTGGTGTCGACGATCTTCCACTTGGAGTGCGGTACGACCATGTCGTCCTTGCCGAACGAGATGCCGGCCTTGAACGCGTTGTAGAAGCCGAGCGCCATGATGCGGTCGCAGAAGATCACCGTCTCCTTCTGGCCGCAGTGGCGGTAGACCTGGTCGATCACGCCCGAGATCTCGCGCTTGGTCATCAGCTTGTTGATGATCTCGTACGAAATCCGCGGGTTCTTCGGCAGGAGATTGCCGAGCATGACGCGGCCGGCGGTGGTCTCGATCCAGCGCGTCGAGACCTTGCCGGTCTCATCCATCCCCTGCCACCGGTACTTGATCTTGGTGTGGAGGTGGATGACCTTCGCATGCAGCGCGTGCTCGAGCTCGGCCATGTCGCCGAAGATCTTGCCCTCGCCGGGCATGCCTTCGCGCATGATCGAGACGTAGTAGAGACCGAGCACGATGTCCTGCGACGGCACGATGATCGGCTGGCCGTTCGCCGGATGCAGGATGTTGTTGGTCGACATCATCAGGACGCGCGCTTCCAGCTGCGCTTCGAGCGACAGCGGAACGTGCACGGCCATCTGGTCGCCGTCGAAGTCGGCGTTGAACGCGGCGCAGACCAGCGGGTGAAGCTGGATTGCCTTGCCCTCGATCAGCACGGGCTCGAACGCCTGGATGCCGAGACGATGCAGCGTCGGCGCGCGGTTGAGCAGCACCGGATGCTCGCGGATGACCTCATCCAGGATGTCCCAAACCTCCGGCCGCTCCTTCTCGACCAGCTTCTTGGCCTGCTTCACCGTGGTGGACAGGCCCTTGGCGTCGAGCCGCGAATAGATGAACGGCTTGAACAGCTCGAGCGCCATCTTCTTCGGCAGGCCGCACTGATGCAGGCGCAGCTCGGGACCGACCACGATCACCGAACGGCCCGAATAGTCGACGCGCTTGCCGAGCAGGTTCTGGCGGAAACGGCCCTGCTTGCCCTTGAGCATGTCGGCGAGCGACTTCAGCGGGCGCTTGTTGGCACCCGTGATGACGCGACCGCGGCGGCCGTTATCGAACAGCGCATCGACCGCTTCCTGAAGCATGCGCTTCTCGTTGCGGATGATGATGTCCGGTGCACGCAGCTCCATCAGCCGCTTCAAGCGGTTGTTGCGGTTGATGACGCGGCGGTAGAGGTCGTTGAGGTCCGAGGTCGCGAAGCGGCCGCCGTCCAGCGGCACGAGCGGACGCAGGTCCGGCGGGATCACCGGAACCACGGTCATGATCATCCATTCCGGCTTATTGCCGGAGTGGCGGAACGCTTCCACGATCTTCAGGCGCTTGGCGAGCTTCTTGTGCTTGATGTCGGAGTCGGTCTCCTGCATCTCGAGACGCAAGGTGGCTTCGAGCTTCTCGAGGTCCATGCCCTTGAGCAGCTCGCGAATCGCTTCCGCGCCGATCATGGCGGTGAAGCTGTCCTGGCCGTACTCGTCCTGCGCCTTCAGGTACTCGTCTTCCGACAGCAGCTGACGGTCCTTGAGTGCGGTGAGACCCGGCTCGAGCACGACGTAATATTCGAAGTAGAGGATCCGCTCGAGATCCTTCAGCGTCATGTCGAGCAGCAGGCCGATGCGCGAGGGCAGCGACTTCAGGAACCAGATGTGCGCGACGGGGGCTGCGAGCTCGATATGGCCCATGCGCTCGCGTCGGACGCGCGACAGCGTGACCTCGACCGAGCACTTCTCGCAGATGATGCCCTTGTACTTCATGCGCTTGTACTTGCCGCACAAGCACTCGTAGTCCTTGATCGGTCCGAAGATGCGGGCGCAGAACAGGCCGTCGCGCTCGGGCTTGAAGGTACGGTAGTTGATGGTCTCCGGCTTCTTGATCTCGCCGTAGGACCAGGACAGAATCTTCTCTGGAGACGCGATCGAGATCCGGATCTGGTCGAAGACCTGAGCCGGAGTCGTCGGATTGAAGAGATTCATAATTTCTTGGTTCATCGTCTTCTCCTCGCGTGCCGGTCGCCTCCGGCCGCAAATTCGAAAATCACTCGATCGGGGCGCCCTGCCCTCAAGGCCTCGGACGGAGCGCCGATGCCCGGCCGCGAAGGCCGGGCATGAAAGGTCGTGTTACTCGGCAGCTTCCGACGTCGACGCCGGTCCCACCTTGGAGTTGTGCAGGTCGACGTTGAGGCCGAGCGAGCGCATCTCCTTGACCAGCACGTTGAACGATTCCGGAATACCGGCCTCGAACGTGTCGTCGCCGCGCACGATCGCCTCGTACACCTTGGTACGGCCGGCGACGTCGTCCGACTTCACCGTCAGCATCTCCTGGAGCGTGTACGCCGCGCCGTAAGCTTCGAGCGCCCACACCTCCATTTCGCCGAAGCGCTGGCCGCCGAACTGCGCCTTGCCGCCCAGCGGCTGCTGGGTGACGAGCGAGTACGGACCGATCGAACGCGCATGGATCTTGTCGTCGACCAGATGGTGCAGCTTGAGCATGTAGATGTAGCCCACCGTCACCTTGCGATCGAACGCGTCGCCGGTACGGCCGTCATAGACGGTCGACTGGCCCGAAGCGTCCAGACCGGCAAGCTTCAGCATCTCCTCAATGTCGGCTTCCTTGGCGCCGTCGAACACCGGCGTCGCGATCGGCACGCCGCGGCTGAGGTTATGGCCGAGTTCGATCAGTTCGTTGTCGTTGAGCGACTTGATCGTCTCGTCCTCGCCGTAGACCTTCTTCAAGGTTTCCTTCAGCGGCTTGATGTCCTGCTTCGACAGATAGGCATCGACCGTCTGGCCGATACGCTTGCCGAGGCCGGCACAGGCCCAGCCGAGATGGGTCTCGAGGATCTGCCCGACGTTCATGCGCGAGGGCACGCCGAGCGGGTTGAGCACGATATCGGCATGCGTGCCGTCTTCGAGGAACGGCATGTCCTCGATCGGAACGATCTTCGACACCACGCCCTTGTTGCCATGGCGGCCGGCCATCTTGTCGCCGGGCTGGATCTTGCGCTTCACCGCGACGAAGACCTTGACCATCTTCATCACGCCGGGCGGCAATTCGTCACCGCGCTGGAGCTTTTCGACCTTGTCGAGGAAGCGCTGTTCCAGCCCCTTCTTCGACTCGTCGTACTGCTTCCGCATGGCCTCGATCTCGGCCATCAGCTTGTCGTTCGGCGAAGCGAACAGCCACCACTGCGACTTCGGGTACTCCTCGAGCACCGCACGGGTGATCTTGGTGTCCTTCTTGAAGCCCTTCGGACCGGCAATGCCCTGCCGTCCCTCGAGCAGCTCGGCAAGACGGTTGTAGACGTTGCGATCCAGGATCGCCTGCTCGTCGTCGCGGTCCTTGGCCAGACGTTCGATCTCTTCCCGTTCGATCGCCAGCGCACGCTCGTCCTTGTCGACGCCGTGACGGTTGAACACGCGCACTTCCACGATCGTGCCCTGCACGCCCGGAGGAACGCGCAGCGAGGTGTCGCGAACGTCGGAGGCTTTCTCGCCGAAGATGGCGCGCAGCAGCTTCTCTTCCGGCGTCATCGGGCTCTCGCCCTTCGGTGTGATCTTGCCGACCAGGATGTCGCCAGCGCGCACTTCCGCACCGATGTAGACGATACCGGCTTCGTCGAGGTTCTTCAGCGCTTCTTCCGACACGTTCGGAATGTCGCGGGTGATTTCCTCAGGCCCGAGCTTGGTGTCGCGGGCCATTACTTCGAACTCCTCGATGTGGATCGAGGTGAAGACGTCTTCCTTCACGATCCGCTCGGAGAGCAGGATCGAGTCTTCGAAGTTGTAGCCGTTCCACGGCATGAACGCGACGAGCACGTTGCGCCCGAGAGCGAGCTCACCGAGATCGGTCGACGGACCGTCGGCGATGATGTCGCCCTTCCTGACGATGTCGCCGACCTTCACCAGCGGACGCTGGTTGATGCAGGTCGACTGGTTGGAACGCTGGTACTTCATCAGACGGTAGATATCGACGCCCGACTTGGTCGGATCGAGATCTTCGGTGGCGCGGATGACGACGCGGGTGGCGTCGATCTGGTCGATCACGCCCGAACGGCGCGCCGCGATCGCGGCACCCGAGTCACGCGCAACCACGCCTTCCATGCCGGTGCCGACGAACGGCGCCTCGGCGCGAACCAGCGGCACCGCCTGGCGCTGCATGTTCGAGCCCATCAGCGCGCGGTTGGCGTCGTCGTTCTCGAGGAACGGGATCAGCGCCGCGGCGACCGAAACCAGCTGCTTCGGCGACACGTCCATGTAGTCGACCTTGTCGGGCGTCACCGGCAAGACTTCGCCGGCGTGACGGCAGACCACGAGGTCCTCGGTGAAGCGGCCCTTCGGGTCGAGCGGCACGTTGGCCTGCGCGACCGTGTAGCGGCCCTCTTCCATCGCCGAGAGATACACGACCTCGTCGGTGACGCGGCCGTCCTTGACCTTGCGATACGGCGTCTCGACGAAGCCGTACTTGTTCACGCGCGCGAAGGTCGCGAGCGAGTTGATCAGGCCGATGTTCGGGCCTTCCGGCGTCTCGATCGGGCAGATGCGGCCGTAATGCGTCGGATGCACGTCGCGGACTTCGAAGCCAGCGCGCTCGCGGGTCAGACCGCCCGGTCCAAGCGCCGAGAGACGACGCTTGTGGGTGATCTCCGAGAGCGGGTTGGTCTGGTCCATGAACTGCGAGAGCTGCGAGGAGCCGAAGAACTCGCGCACGGCGGCAGCCGCCGGCTTGGCGTTGATCAGGTCCTGCGGCATGACCGTGTCGATGTCGACCGAGGACATGCGCTCCTTGATCGCGCGTTCCATGCGCAGGAGGCCGATGCGGTACTGGTTCTCCATGAGTTCGCCGACCGAGCGCACGCGGCGGTTGCCGAGATGGTCGATGTCGTCGATCTCGCCCTTGCCGTCGCGCAAATCCACCAGCGTCTTAATGACGGAGAGGATATCTTCCTTGCGCAGCGTGCGCTGGGTGTCAGGCGCATCGAGGTCGAGACGCATGTTCATCTTGACGCGGCCGACCGCGGAGAGGTCATAGCGCTCGGCGTCGAAGAACAGCGACTGGAACATGGCCTGCGCCGAATCCAGCGTCGGCGGCTCGCCCGGACGCATCACGCGGTAGATGTCGAACAGCGCGTCCTCACGCGTCATGTTCTTGTCGGCCGAGAGCGTATTGCGGATGTAGGGGCCGATGTTGACGTGGTCGATGTCGAGGAGCGGCAGCTCCTTGTAGCCATGCTCGTTGAGCACCTTCATCGACTTGTCGGTGATTTCCTCGCCGGCTTCGGCGTGGATCTCACCCGTCTTCGGATTGACGAGGTCCTCGGCGATGTAATTGCCGACCAGTTCCTCATCGGACATGCGCAGCGCCTTCAGCCCCTTTTCCTGGAGCTGACGGGCGGCACGAACGGTGAGTTTCTTGCCGGCCTCGAGCACGACCTTGCCGGTATCGGCGTCGATCAGGTCGTTGACGGTCGAGTAACCGCGGAAACGGTTGGCGTCGAACGGAACGCGCCAGCCTTCCTTGGTCCGCTTGTAGAGGATCTTCTTGTAGAAGGTGGACAGGATCGCCTCGCCGTCGAGGCCGAGGGCGAACATCAGCGACGTCACCGGGATCTTGCGGCGACGGTCGATACGCGCATAGACGATGTCCTTGGCGTCGAACTCGATGTCGAGCCAGGAACCGCGATACGGGATGACGCGGGCGGCGAACAGCAGCTTGCCCGACGAATGGGTCTTGCCCTTGTCGTGGTCGAAGAACACGCCGGGCGACCGGTGCATCTGCGAGACGATGACGCGCTCGGTGCCGTTGACGATGAAGGTGCCGTTCATCGTCATGAGCGGGATATCGCCCATGTAGACGTCCTGCTCCTTGATGTCCTTGACCGACTTCGCGCCGGTTTCCTCGTCGATATCGAACACGATGAGGCGCAGCGTCACCTTGAGCGGAGCCGCGAAGGTCATGCCGCGCTGGCGGCACTCGTCGACGTCATATTTCGGCTGCTCGAACTCGTAGCGGACGAATTCCAGCATCGAAGTGCCCGAGAAGTCGGAGATCGGGAACACCGAGCGGAAGACCGCCTGCAGACCTTCGTCGAGACGCCCCCCCTGGGGTTCATCGACCATCAGGAACTGGTCATAGGACGCCTTCTGAACCTCGATGAGGTTCGGCATCTCTGCCACTTCCTTGATGTGTCCGAAGAACTTGCGAACGCGTTTGCGACCGGTGAATGTCTGCTGCGCCATCGTGGCCTCTCATTTTCGGCGCCCGCTCTGGGCGCGCCCTCCGGAACGCGGCTGCCACCGCTCTCCGGGTTGAATTTTTCGAACCCGCTTTGGGGGCCGGAGACTCAAGTTCAGGGCGGAATGTCCTGAATCTGTTCTTCAGACCTTCAAAACGCAAAACGACGCGCGGGGCGCTGGTGCGCGCCCGCCCGTCACAACGACCGCCTTCACGGACTGAAAAAGCCCGAAATAGCTTGCTCTCCCAACGGCTTACAGGGGTCCGGTATCCCTGCCCACCGCGCTTTCGTGCTGCCGAACCGATATGGGGCGACAATAGTGGAGATTCGAGGGGCGAACCCGCAAATCCCCACACTTTTTCGTGTTCGGCATGCGACGGGACGTCCCGTCGCACGCCTTTTGCATCTGGCCTACCCCTTGTTGGGGGATAGGCTGAGATCGCAGACCAGCTGACGCTCGCCCGGGACCTCGCCAGTAAGCGGTGCTTACTTGAGCTCGACCTTCGCGCCAGCCTTCTCGAGCTGGACCTTGAGCTTCTCGGCCTCGTCCTTGTTCACGCCTTCCTTGACAGGCTTCGGCGCGCCCTCGACGAGGTCCTTTGCTTCCTTCAGGCCCAGGCCGGTGATGGCGCGGACTTCCTTGATGACCTCGATCTTCTTGTCGCCGGCGGCGGCAAGAACAACCGTGAACTCGGTCTTCTCTTCGGCCGGAGCGGCGGCAGCGCCACCACCAGCCGGGCCGGCCACGGCGACAGCCGCGGCAGCCGAAACGCCCCACTTTTCTTCGAGGAGCTTCGCCAGTTCGGCAGCTTCGAGCACGGTGAGGCTCGAGAGGTCGTCAACGATCTTCTGCAAGTCAGCCATTGTTCAGTTTCCTTAGGTGTAAGTCTGGTTCGGGTTTGAGTTTTGCGAAGGGCGTCAGGCCGCTTCGCCCTTTGAGGCATGTGCCTGGATGACGCGCGCGAGCTTGCCCGCAGGCGCGTTGGCGAGCTGAGCGATCTTGGTCGCCGGAGCCACAAGAAGGCCGACGATCTTGGCGCGCAGTTCATCAAGCGACGGCAGCGAGGCAAGAGCCTTCACGCCATCGACATTCAGGACGGTCGTTCCCATCGAACCACCAATGATGACGAACTTTTCGTTCGCCTTGGCGAATTCGACGGCGACCTTCGGCGCCGCTACCGGATCGTTCGAAGTGGCGATCACGGTCGGTCCCTTCAGCATGGGACCGATGGCAACGACGTCAGTGCCTTCAAGAGCAATTTTGGCGAGACGGTTCTTCGAGACCTTCACCGAGGCGCCAGCCTGCTTCATCTGCGTCCGCAGCTTCTGCATCTGGGCAACGGTCAGGCCGGAATATTGAGCAACGATCGCGACGCTCGTGGTCTTGAAGACCCCATTGAGCTGTTCGACCGCGTCTTTTTTTGCCGCTCGTTCCACAGCAAGCTCTTTCCGGTTGGCGGCCATCGCGAGAAGCGGGACCGCCGGGTTGCACCCATCGCCCCACCCAAAACCTGAACCTCAGGGCCAAAACCCATCGGACACGCGCCGGGCGAGACGACAATTCAAAGCCTGCCCTCCGGGAGCTCGCGAGAGCCCACGGCGTGTCGAGGTCCGAACCAAACCCATTCCGCGACCACCTGAAGGCGGAACGCGAAGTGAAATCCGGTCTTCACCCGTCTATGCAGGCCATGCGATTAAGCCATTGAGAAATCGAAATCTCCCGCAGGCGCCTGCAGTCTTGGACAGGACAAGGTCAGCCGGCGAACCGCCCGACCCCTGCCCGCACTCCACCAACCGACGGGTTTCCTTCCTCTTCGGGCAAATCCTCACGGACGTCCTGAAAAGGAATGATCTCCTGTCTTGTCGGATGTTCGGAATGCGTGCACGAACGCGCCAGCCGAGGCCGGTACGTCCGGAAGCGGTTCTTTAACCGCTCGCAGCCTGCTTGCCAAGAGCAAAATTCACACCAGTTCCAATCCATTGCCCCGGGTGCTTGATCCGGGCCGACAAGGACCGATTCAGGCCGATTTGACCCCGTAAGGCAGCGGCTTGCCCTCGAAAAATGCGGTCAAGTTTGCCAGCACGCAGTTCTGCATGGCAACGTGCGATTCGAGCGTGTGGCCGCCGATATGGGGGGCGAACACGACGTTGGGGAGCGCCGTCAGGGCGTCGGGAGCGTGCGGTTCCTGCTCGAAAACATCCAGGCCGGCCCCCGCAATGGTCTTGTCGGTCAGGGCCGCCACCAGGGCCTTCTCGTCGATGACGGAGCCCCGGGAAATATTGATGACATAACCGTCGGCGCCCAAGCGCTTCAGGATGTCCGAATTGACGACATGCTGGGTGTCGGCCCCTGCCCGAACCGCGATCATCAGCACGCTGCACCAGTCGGCCAGCGCCTCCAACGTCGGGAAATACCGATAAGGAAGATCGTACTTCGTCCGGCTGAAATAACCGATCTCGCTCTCGAAGGCGGCGCAGCGCGCGGCGATCTTGCGGCCGATCTCGCCCATGCCGTAGATGCCGATGCGGCGGCCGGGCATGCCCGCCTGCGGGCGCATCATCGGCGATTGCTTCGACGCCGCCCAATCGCCGCTGCGGACATATTGGTCGGCGACCAGGATCCGCCGCGTCGTTGCCAACATCAGGGTCATTGCAATGTCGGCCACCGAGGCGGCATTGGCGCCCGGGCTATGGCCGACCGCGATGTCGCGGGCGGCTGCGGCCGTCAGGTCGACACCGTCATAGCCGGTGCCGTAGCAAACGATGGCGCCAAGTTTTGGAAACAGGTCCATCGCCTCCGCGCCGAGCGGCGAACCGCCGGCGGTCAGCATCGCGCGGATGCCACTGCGCTCCTCCGCGGAAAACACCTCGTCTGCGGGCCTGCCGCCGGTGTCGAGCAGTTCGAACCGTTCGGCGAAACGCGCCATCATCGTCTTGGGAAAGCGCGAATAGATCAGGACCTTGTCAGCCATTGTTCTTGTTTCCGGTGAGCCCTGCCACAAACGACGAAGGGCGGAATCGGTTGCCCAATTCCGCCCTTCGCCTGATGCAATTTCCGAACCTCTAGCCGAGGCAGACCTTAGCCGAGAATCGTGTTCGGCTCGACCTTCACGCCGGGGCCCATCGTCGAGGACACCGCAACGCGCTGGATGTAGGTGCCCTTGGAGCCGGCCGGCTTCGCCTTCGAGACAGCATCAGCGAGAGCCTTGATATTCTCGACCAGCTTCTCCTCGGAGAACGAAGCCTTGCCGACGCCCGCCTGCAGAATGCCGGCCTTCTCGACGCGGAACTCGACCGAGCCGCCCTTGGCACCCTTCACCGCGCCGGTGACGTCCATGGTCACGGTGCCGATCTTCGGGTTCGGCATCAGGCCGCGCGGGCCGAGCACCTTACCCAACCGGCCAACCAGCGGCATCATGTCGGGGGTGGCGATGCAGCGGTCGAAATCGATCGAGCCGTTCTGCACCTTCTCGACCAGGTCTTCGGCGCCGACGACGTCGGCACCCGCGGCCTTGGCTTCGTCAGCCTTGGCGCCACGGGCGAACACGCCGACGCGGAGCGTACGGCCGGTGCCGTTCGGCAGGGTCACGACGCCACGGACCATCTGGTCGGCGTGACGCGGATCGACGCCGAGATTGATCGCGACCTCGATGGTCTCGTCGAACTTCGCTTTCGCGCGTTCCTTGACCATCTTGATGGCGTCTGCGAGCGGGTAAAGCTTTTCGCGATCAACACCTTCGCGGGCTTTGTTCAAACGCTTTCCGATTGCCATAGCCGCTTACCCCGCCACTTCCAGACCCATCGAACGGGCAGAGCCCTCGACCATCTTCATGGCCGACTCGATCGAGTCGCAATTGAGATCCTTCATCTTCTTCTCGGCGATCTCGCGCACCTGCGCCTTGGTCACCTTGCCGGCCTTGTCACGGCCCGGCGCCTTCGAGCCGGACTGGATCTTGGCGGCCTGCTTGAGGAAGAACGACATCGGGGGGGTCTTCATCTCGAACGTGAACGAACGATCGGCGTAGATCGTGATCACGACGGGAATCGGGGTGTTCTTCTCTTCCTTCTGGGTCTGCGCGTTGAACGCCTTGCAGAACTCCATGATGTTGAGACCGCGCTGACCGAGCGCGGGACCGATCGGGGGCGAGGGATTCGCCGCACCGGCCGGGACCTGAAGCTTCAGGTATCCGGTCACTTTCTTTGCCATGTATCACTCCTGTTGTGCCGGCCAGGCCGGCGGTTTCAGGTTCGTGGTCTGGGTCGGATGCGGCTGGCTACCGCCCTCTCCCTCCCACGGCCTCTAGTCGCGTGAGACCGAAATCTCACGCCTCGTCCGGTCAGACCTTCTCGACCTGACCGAATTCCAGTTCGACCGGCGTGGCCCGGCCGAAGATCGACACCGCGACCTTCACGCGCGAGCGCGCCTCGTCGATTTCCTCGACCACACCCGAGAACGAGGCGAACGGGCCATCGGCCACGCGCACGTTCTCGCCGATCTCGAACGACACCGACGCCTTCGGCCGTTCCACGCCCTCCTGCACCTGGTGCAGGATGCGCATGGCTTCCGATTCAGAAATCGGCATCGGCTTGTTTTCGGCGCCGAGGAAGCCCGTGACCTTCGGCGTGTTCTTGATCAGATGAAACGCTTCGTCGGTCAGCTTCATCTTCACCAGCACGTAGCCCGGGAAGAACTTGCGCTCGGCGTCGATCTTGCGGCCGCGGCGCACTTCCGTGACCTTCTCGGTCGGGACCAGAATCTGCTCGAAAAGATCTTCAAGCCCACGCTGCTTGGCCTGTTCGCGGATCGATTCCTGAACCTTCTTCTCGAAGTTCGAATAGGCGTGGACGATGTACCAGCGCTTGTCGGACAGTTGAGCGGTTGCTGTAGCCATCAGTGAATGCCCAAAAGGAAGGTGATGAGGACGCGGATGATCTGGTCGGCGGCGAAGAAGAAGATCGAGGCCACCGCGACCATGACGAACACCATGATGGTGGTGATCGTGGTCTCACGACGGGTCGGCCAGGTGACTTTGGCGGTCTCCGAGCGCACTTCCTGCAAGAACTTGAACGGGCTGACTGCCATCGTTTGATGTCCAACGTCCGTCGACAGACGCGAATGAATTTCAGGGATCCGAACAGCCGCCTTTGGCCCAGCCCTCTGTCTCGAAGGATGAGCCGGAAACCGGGCTCGATTGTTCGGGGATTTCAAAGCCGCGCCGGATATCCGCGTCTCAGCGGGCCGGCAGCGAGTGCGGGGTATCTACTGCGGATACGGCCAAACGTCAAGGTCACGCCGCGCCCGCCGAGCCACCCTGCAGGCCCGAAGGCTCCCCACAGAGCCGATCCGAATCAACGGGTTACCCGGCCCTGCCGATCGGCCTCTCTGAGTTCGGACCATCCCCGCCGCCCTCCTCGCGGGGGGCGGCCCCGGCGGACCGTTAGTCGGCCCGGTCGACCATGGAAATGCCCGGCAGCGGAACCACGAACTTCCCGCCCTCGGCGAAATAGCGGGCGTGCTTGGCCCGGATCGGGTCGACATAGCGCCAGGCGAACACGACGACGAACGCCGGCTTGCGCTCGTAGAGGGCGGCAGGCGGCAGGATCGGGATGTCGTAACCCGGGCCGGCCATCACGTTCCCCTTGTTGGGGTCGTCGTCGACCAGGAAGTCGATCTTGTTCTCCAGGCCGAACTGCGGCAGCAGCGTCGTGGTGCCGACCGAGACGCCGTAGCCGGCAACGAGCTGCCCGCGCGCATGGGCTGCATCGGCCATCGCGACCAGTTCGTCCCTGATGGCGGCGATCCGCTTCACATAGGGCCCATAATAGGCCGGCTGATCGACGCCGAGCCGCTCTTCCTCGGCGACGAACCGTGCGATCTCGGGCGACGGTTTCTTGGCGCCACCGGCGCGCTGCACGGTGACGCGGATCGAGCCGCCCTTGGTCCAGATGTGCTGGACGTCGATCAGCTCCATGCCGAGCCGGGCAAAGAACCGGATCAGCGGCTTGATGTTAAAATACGACAGATGCTCGTGATAGACGGTGTCGAGGAGGTTCTTCTCGGTGACGTCGACGCCGTATTGCGTCTCGAAGACGAACAGCCCGTCCGGCGCGAGCACGTCGCGAACACCGATCACCAGCGGATCGAGATTGTCGACATTGGCGATCATGTTGTTGGCGATCACGACGCTCGCCGCACCGTGGCTCTGCAGGATGCGGTGGCCAATGGCATCGGTGAAGAAATCACCGATGGTCTCGATTCCCGCCTCGGTCGCGCGCTTGGCGATATCGACAGCGGGATCGACGCCCAGCACCCGCATGCCGCGCTCCTTGAAGTAGCCGAGCAGCGATCCGTCGTTGCTGCCGAGCTCGACGACCAGCGAGCCCGGCGCGATGCCGAAGCGGCTGACGACGTCGTTGGCATAGCCGGCGAAGTGCTCGCGCAGACCAAGC
Organism: Bradyrhizobium sp. SZCCT0148; assembly: GCF_018129985.1. Classification (GTDB taxonomy): domain Bacteria; phylum Pseudomonadota; class Alphaproteobacteria; order Rhizobiales; family Xanthobacteraceae; genus Bradyrhizobium; species Bradyrhizobium japonicum_H. Next base: position 32,031 of record NZ_JAFCKT010000015.1, on the reverse strand, counting down.
GAGAGCGAGGTTGTGTAGACGTAGTTGCGGTACTGGATCTCGGGATTACCGACATGGAGAATCTGCAGGTGGCCGCAATCCCTGCACAGATGCAGCGCCATCGGCACCGCGGCCCGGAAAACAGGATCGTCGACGCTGGCGTCGGGGACCTGGAAGTTCGGCGTGCCGATCGGCATGCCTGCCATCGGGACGACCAGCTCCTGCTTGTCCGAATGACAGAGGCGGCAGGTGTGGCGGACGGAGAACAGATTTTTCATCGTGGAACCGAAAAATGAGATACGCGATCGGGTGAGGCAATCCCACCCCGTGAAGACCAGACCGCCAGCAACGGGCTCAGGCGCGTCATGGATGGCTCGAGACTTCCTTGCCCAGCCCGTCGTAGCTGGGAGCTTCCTCCGCCGCCTTGGCGGCCTTGTCCGCTGAATACGATCCACGTTCCGGACTTGCCAGCCAGATCGCGCCGCCGACGAGCCCAATGATCACGCTGATGGCACCCAGCAGCAGCGAAACCGACAGCGCTTCCTCGGAGGGGACACCCGCCAGGCCGAGGCAGGCGACCATCGCTCCCTCGCGAACACCCCAGCCGCTGATCGAGATCGGGACCGCCGTCAACAGCACCACGGGCGGAATCAAAACGCCGGCGTCCACCACCGAGAGCTGCGCTCCGACACCGCGCGCCAGGGCAAAGCACGCCGCTGCGGTCACGACATGGATGAGCAGCGCCGACCCGAACAGCAAGGCGCGACGCTCCGACTGCAGGAGAAGAAACCGCACCAGCGCTCCGAACCGGACGAAGCTTGCGATCGCCGGGTGGGCGATCAGGCGCTTGGGCAGCCGGTCGAGCGTCAACAGAACCACGGTGCCGGCGACGCCGGCCAGTGTCAGCCCGCCGATGGCCAGAATCGCAGCATGATCGGACACGCGAGACAGCAGGAACGGCAATCCGGCCACCATCAGCGCGATCAGGCCGATCAATGCCGTGAAACGGTCGGCCGCAACGCCCTTGACGGCTTCCGGCCACTGCACGCCGCGCTGGCGCAGCAGCCACATCCGCACCGCATCACCGCCGACTGAGGACGGCAACACCTGATTGAACCAGAGACTGATCATCAGGATCCGCCAGCCCGCGAGCCAGTCCAGCGACACCCCGAGCGCGCGCATGATCAGTTCCCACCGGCCGTTGAGCACGAAGGTCTGGAAGAAGATCAACGACAGCGCCAGGACGAACAGCAAAGGATCGACCGAGACGAGATGGCTGCGCAACCGCTGCAGATCGAGGCCGCGCGCGATGTAGACCAGCACCGCGATCGACAGCAGCAGCTTTATCGAAAACAGGGACGCCTGTTTGAACCGCGACTGCATCGGATGCCCGCCTCAGGATGCCGGATATTCCGCGCGACCGATCACGAGGTCGATCGCGGCCATCATCCAGAACTGGTGCGTGGTCTCGACAATGTTGTAGCTGCGGCTGTCGACGAAGAAGTTGACGTCGCCAAGATTGCGCAGCGGATTGTCAGCGTTCATGCCCGACAGGGTGATCACGTCGAGCTTCATCGTCCGCGCCTGCGCAACCGCATTGAGGATGTTCTTCGAACGCCCCGACGAACTAATCGCGACGAGGCAGTCGCCGGCACGGGCGCTCAGCCGCACCGCGTGCGCAATCCAGTCCTCGAACCCGTAGTCGTTGGCAAGGCACGACATCATGCTCGCGTCGCTGAAGCAGAGCGCAGGCACCGACGCGTTCTTCGCCAGATCGATTGCCAGATGCGAGGCGATGCCGGCCGAGCCGCCGTTACCGATGAAGATGACGCGGCCGCCCTGCTCGCGCGCGCTCAACCAGATCGCGCGGGTGGCGGAGATCGCGGCGAAAACGCCGTCGTCGACCGCCGTCGCGCGATGGAGGCGTCCCACGTAATCGTCGAGGAAAGCCTTGTGATCGGGATCGACGGACACGGCGGACATGGGCTGGCGGCTCGATTGCAACATGTCCGGGTGATACCGGCTATTACCAAGGATTGCAAAGGTATAATACTTGCAAAGTCAGCGAGCGGCTGGTAGTCGGCTTTCGGGTTTCACTCACCATTGGCGGGCCTGTTTCGCTGGGCATTCGCGTCACGGATGTTCCTCATGAAATGCATCGTTACTGGCGGCGCCGGGTTCATTGGAAGCCACCTCGTCGATCGTCTCCTCGACGACGGACACGAGGTCATCGCGCTCGATAATTTCGTCATCGGGCGCCCCGAAAATCTGGCCGCACGCGCCGGTTCGAGTCAGTTGAAGGTCGTGCGGGCCGACGTCACCGACCTCGATCAGATCAAGCCGTATTTCCACGGTATCGACTGGGTCTTCCATCTTGCGGCGCTGGCCGACATCGTCCCCTCGATCGAGTCCCCGATCCCCTATCATCGCGCCAATGTCGACGGCACGGTCAACGTTCTGGAAGCGGCTCGGCACGCCGGCGCCAAGCGCTTCGTCTACGCCGCATCATCGTCCTGCTACGGTATTCCCGACGTCTATCCGACGCCCGAGAGCGCCGAGATCCGGCCGATGTATCCCTACGCGCTCACCAAGAATCTGGGTGAGCAGTGCGTCATGCACTGGTGCCAGGTCTACAAGATTCCCGCGGTGGCGCTGCGCCTGTTCAACGTGTACGGGCCGCGGCATCGCACCACCGGCACCTACGGCGCCGTGTTCGGCGTCTTCATGGCACAGAAGCTCGCCGGCAAGCCCTTCACGGTGGTCGGCGACGGCGAGCAGACGCGCGATTTTACCTTCGTCAGCGACGTCGCGGACGCCTTCGTCACCGCCGCGCGCTCCGATATCTCGCACCGGATATTCAACGTCGGCTCGGACAACACCTACAGCGTCAACCGGCTGGTCGAGCTTCTCGGCGGCGACAAGGTCCATATTCCCAAGCGTCCGGGCGAGCCCGATTGCACCTACGCCGACATCACTGAGATCAAGCGGGTCCTGAACTGGACGCCGAAGGTGAAATTCGAGGACGGCGTCGCGACGATGCTGAAGTCGGTGGATCAGTACAAGGATGCGCCCTTGTGGACGGTCGACAAGATCGCCGACGCCACCAAGGACTGGTTCAAGTATCTCGGTGACGACGGCTCGCCGCAGAAGGCAAGCTCTTGAACAGGCTCGCCGGATATCGTTGCTGCGAGTCGATCATTTCGGACCGGCCGTCTGAGAGCTGCCGGCGCTTTAGGTAATTCACATGGGCAATGCTGCGACAGACAAGCCGACCGGCCATCCGGCACCGCACGACAAGATCAAGACGATCGAGGAGCTGGGCGAAATTGCGCGCGCCGCGCAGGCCAAGGGCCTGACCGTCGCGCTCTGCCACGGCGTGTTCGATCTGGTGCATCTCGGCCACGTCCGGCACATCCTGGCGGCGCGCAACGAGGCCGACGTGGTCATCGTGACCATCACCGCCGACCGTTTCGTCAACAAGGGGCCGGGACGGCCGATCTTCCCGGAGAACATGCGCGCCGAGATGCTGGCCGCGCTCGGCACGGTCGACTGGGTCGGCATCAACCGGACCTCCAGCGCCGAGCCCGTCCTCGATACCGTGCGCCCCGACACCTACGTGAAAGGCTCGGACTACGAGAATCCCGAAGACGACGTCACCGGCAAGATCGCCACCGAGCGCGAGGTCGTCGAACGCCATGGCGGACGAATCGTCTTCACGCGCGACGTTACCTTCAGCTCGTCGTCGCTGCTGAACCGCTATTTCGACATCTACGATCCCCCGCTGCGGGACTATCTCCAGAAGGTGCGCGAAGGCGGCGGCGCCGAACGCCTGCTGAAGCTGATCGACAAGATCCAGGACATGCACGTCGTGCTGGTCGGCGATACCATCATCGACGAATACCAGTACGTCACGGCGCTTGGGAAGGCTTCGAAGGAGAACATCGTCGCCACCCTGCTCAAGAATGGCGAACAATTTGCCGGCGGCGTCATTGCCGCGGCCAATCACGTCGCGAGCTTCTGCAAGTCGGTGGAGATCGTCACGACGCTGGGTGGCAACGACTACCCCGAGGAGTTCATTCGCGCGCATGTCCGCCCGAATGTCACGCTGACGCCGATCCGCATTCAGGGCCGTCCGACCACCCGCAAATTGCGCTACGTCGAGATGGGCTATCTGCACAAGCTCTTCGAAGTCTACACCATGGACGACACGCCGCTCGACGCGGCCGAGCGCAAGGAGATCGACCGGATCACCGCCGAGCGCGTTCGTGGCGGGGACGTGGTGATCGTCACCGATTTCGGTCACGGCATGATCGCGCCCAGCACCATCGACACGCTGATAGCAAACTCCAAGTTCCTGGCGGTCAACGCCCAGAGCAACAGCGGAAACCACGGCTACAATCTGATCACGAAATATCCGAAAGCCGACTACGTCTGCATCGACGCGCCGGAAGCCCGCCTGGCCGCGACCGACAAGTTCAGCGACATCGCTTCGGTGATCGAGGACGGCCTGCACCGCAAGATCGATTGCGACAACATGATCATCACGCACGGCTCCTTCGGCTGCTACCCCTTCTCGTCAAAGACCGGCGTCGCGCGCGTGCCCGCTTTCACCAAGACCGTCGTCGACACGGTCGGTGCCGGCGACGCCTTCCTGACGATTACGGCGCCGCTGGTGGCGGCCGGCGGCAATATCGAGGACGTCGCCTTCATCGGCAACGCGGCCGGCGCGATCAAGGTCGGCATCGTCGGTCACCGCAACTCGGTGGAAAAGGCGCCGCTGGTCAAATTCGTCACCGCGTTGTTGAAGTGACGCGAACCGGAAATCTGGAGAACGACAGTGATTGATCAGAAATGGAACGTGATGGTCACCGGTGGCGCCGGCTACGTCGGTAGCGTGCTGGTTCCCCAGTTGCTGGCAGCGGGCCACAAGGTCACGGTGCTCGATCTGTTCATGTATGGCGAATCCGTCTTCGACGCGGTTCGCAACAATCCGAACCTTCGCCTGATCAAAGGCGACATCCGCGATGAAGCCGCGATCAACGAAGCCCTGCGCGGCAACAACGCGGTGATCCACCTCGCCTGCATCTCCAATGACCCCTCGTTCGAGCTGGATCCCGGGCTCGGCAAGTCCATCAACTACGACTGCTTCCGCCCCATGGTACGCGCCGCCAAGAAGGCCGGCATCAAGCGCTTCATCTACGCCTCCTCCTCGAGCGTCTACGGCATCAAGGACGAGGCCGAGGTGACCGAGGAACTGTCCTGCGAGCCGCTCACCGACTACTCCAAGTTCAAGGCGATGTGCGAGACCGACCTCGCCGAAGAGGCCGCTTCCGGCTTCGTCGCCTGCACGGTTCGTCCCGCCACCGTCTGCGGCTACGCTCCGCGGCAGCGGCTCGACGTCGTCGTCAACATCCTGACCAACCTCGCGGTCAACACCGGCCGCATCCGCGTGTTCGGCGGGACGCAGAAGCGGCCCAATTTGCACATCCAGGACATGTCGGCGGCCTATCTCTTCCTGCTGCAGCAGGAAGACGCAAAGATCGACGGCAAGACCTACAACATCGGCTACGAGAACCACTCGCTGATGAAGATCGCCGACATCGTCAAATCGGTGGCCGGAAACAACGTCGAAGTGGCCGTCGAGCCGACCGACGATCTGCGCTCCTATCACGTCTCCTCGGAGAAGATCCGCCGCGAGCTCGGTTTTGCACCGTCGCACACGATCGAGCAGGCCGTGTCCGGCCTGGTGGACGCCTTCAAGTCCGGTCGCCTGCCGAACTCGCTCAACGATCCCCGGTATTTCAACATCAAGATGATGCAGAACATCAGCCTGAAGTGAGCGGCGTGCGGATCGGCATCGATTTCGACAACACGATCATCTGCTACGACAAGGTCTTTGCCGCTGCGGCGCGTCAGCGCGACCTGGTGCCGGAGGGCTGGGAGGGGCTGAAGAACGATGTGCGGGATCTCTTGCGATCCCGCAACGGTGGCGAACTCGCCTGGCAAGGCCTGCAGGGCTTCGTCTATGGCAAGGGCATTGGCGGCGCCGAGATCTATCCGGGCGTTCGCGAATTCCTCGCGGCGTGCAGACAGGCCGGCGCCAAGGTGTACATCGTCAGCCACAAGACCCGATACGGTCATCAGGACACCGACCATACCGACCTCCGCGAGGCCGCACGCGGATGGCTGCGTGGCGCCGGCCTCATCGATACCGCGGACGCGGCGGTGGCCAGCGGCGACGTTTATTTTGAGGACACGATGGCCGCCAAGGTCGACAGGCTTGCGAGCCTGGAGCTGGACATCTTCATCGACGATCTCGTCGAGGTGTTCGAGCAGCCGCATTTCCCGAAGGGCACGCGATCGATCCTGTTCACGCGTTCGCAGTTCCCGCACCCCGGACATTGCAAGCCGATCGCGACATGGGCCGGCATCCGCGACGAGGTGTTTGCGGCATGAGCGAGCCCGACATCGGCGCAGCGGATGCAGTGGAGATCGGCAGCCGTCTGGCGGGAGCCCGGGTCGTGGCCGCGCAGCCGGCGCGATCCGGCGGCAATAACAGGGTGTTTCGACTGCAGATGGCGGAGGGACCGCCCCTCGCCCTCAAGCATTATCCGTCCGACGGGCGCGACCGCCTGGGACAGGAATATGACGCACTGACGTTCCTGTCGCGCCACGGCATCGCTTCGACACCCCGGCCGGTCGCAAAGGACAAGGAGGCGTTCTGCGCGCTGTATCAATGGTTCGACGGCGACGCTGCTGTGCTGCATCCCCAGGACGACGATGCCGACCAGCTGGCCGATTTCCTGATCGAATTGCAGAAGCTGCGCGGCGCCGAAGGTGCGCGCACCTTGCGGAACGCGTCAGCCAGCATCTTTTCACCCGAGGAAGCCATCGCTCAGTACGAGCAGCGCCTGGACGGACTCAGGCTGGCCTCCGACGATCATCCGGACTTGCGAGCCTTTGTCGACGGCAGCCTGGTTCCCAGCACTGCCGCCGCCGTTCAGCGGCTCCGCCGGCGCTATGCGGAACTGGGGCGAGATCCTGCAGAGGACCTTTTGCCCGCGCATCGCGCATTGAGCCCGTCGGATTTCGGATTGCACAATGCGCTGCGCGGCCAAGACGGCAGGCTGCGCTTCATCGACTTCGAATATTTCGGCTGGGACGACCCGGTCAAACTCGTGTCCGACACCGCGATCCACCCCGGCAGCGATCTGCCCGAGGTCAGCGCGAATCGCTTGATCGAAAGGCTCTCGCGCGCCTTCGAGGCCGGGGATGACGCGTTTGCGATCCGCCGTGACGTACTGTATCCTGTGTTCGGGGCGATTTGGTGCCTGATTGTCCTGAATGCTTATTTGCCCGAAAGCCGCTCCCGGCGCGCCTTGGTTGCGCAAGGTGGCGATCTGACGGTCCGCCTTGCCGGTCAGCTCGACAAAGCCCGCCGGCTTCATCAAACGATTTGCCAACGTGATCCAGATCTCACCCCACGCTGAAGCCGCCCTCACCTGCACGCTGGACGAGCGCAGTCTCTATTTGCGCCGCCTTGTCCTCGGTTCTGTCCGCTCCGCGGGACGCGGCCATGTCGGTCCAGCCCTCTCGCTGATCGAGATGGTGCGCGTGCTTTACGACGACGTGCTGCGGATCGACCCGCAGAACCCGCGCGATCCCGAACGCGACCGCGCCATCCTCAGCAAGGGACACGGTTGTCTGGCGCTTTACGCGCTGCTCGCCGACCGCGGCTTCTTCCCGCTCTCGGAGCTGGATGGCTTTTGCGGTTCCGACAGTATTTTGGGCGGACACCCCGAATACGGCATGGTGCCCGGGGTCGAGGCCTCGACCGGAGCACTCGGACACGGCCTGTCGATCGGCGTCGGCCTCGCGCTCGCCGCCCGCATGCGCGAGCGCAGCTACCGGACCTTCGTGCTGCTTGGCGACGGCGAGATCAACGAGGGATCGGTGTGGGAGGCCGCCATGGGCGCGGCCAAGCACGGGCTCGACAACCTCGTCGCGATGATCGATTACAACAAGCTCCAGAGCTACGGGCCCACCGACTACGTGCTGCCGCTGGAGCCACTTGCCGACAAATGGCGCAGCTTCGGCTTTGCCGTGCAGGAGATCAACGGCCACGACGTCGGCGCCCTGCGTACCGTGCTCAAGCAGGTCCCGGCCGTTCCTGGCAAGCCCACCGCGGTGATCTGCCATACCGTCAAAGGCAAGGGTCTGCCGCCCGCGGAATCCAACGCCGACTGGCATCACAAGAACAAGCTGTCCGACAGCGAGCTCGACGCCATCCGCGTCGCCGTCGGCGATTTTTGATCGGCTTCCCATGCGCAACACCGCGATGAACATGGTCCACAAGCTCGCCGCGCGCGACGAGCGTGTGCTCTATATCGGCTCCGATCCCGGCGCCGGCACGCTGCGTGCAATGAGCAAGGAGTTTCCGAAGCGCCATCTGATCGAGGGCATTTCGGAAGCGCACATCATCGGCATGTCTGCCGGTCTCGCGATGGAAGGCTTCGTGCCTTACGTCAATACCATCGCGACGTTCCTCACCCGCCGCTGCTACGAGCAGGTCGCCGTCGATCTCTGTCTGCACAATCTGCCGGTGCGCCTGATCGCCAATGGCGGGGGGCTGGTCTACGCGCCGCTCGGCCCCACCCATCAGGCGATCGAAGACATCGCCATCATGCGGGCGCTGCCGAACATGACGGTGATCTGCCCGTGCGATGCCGACGAGGCCGCGCGCATGATGGACAAGACGCTCGACTGGACCGGACCAATCTACATCCGGCTCGGCAAGGGCGGCGACGCCATCGTCTCGAAGGCCGAGCACGGCTTCGAGATCGGCAAGGCCATCCTGATGCGCCCGCCGGGCGACGTCCTCATGGTGACCACCGGCATCATGCTGCAGCGAGCCATCGCAGCAGCGGACCTGCTGGCCGCGCAAGGCATCCGCGCCGGCATCCTCCACATGCATACGGTGAAGCCGCTCGACACCGAAGCGCTGCTGCAGGCAATCCGCGGCATCAAGCTTCTCGCAACGCTGGAGGAGCACGTGCCCTCCGGCGGCCTCGGCAGCGCGGTCGCCGAGACGCTGATCGACAAGCTCGGCTCCGGCCTGCCCGCGATGCTGCGGCTCTCGCTGCCGGACCGCTTCATGCACAATTACGGCTCGCAGGACTCGCTGCTGAAGAAGCACGGTCTCGCGCCGAATGCCATCGCGACCTCGATCGAGCACGCGCTCGCGGCGTCGCGCACATCCTCCCCTCAACTCCATTCCACCTGACGGGTCACATGTACGACGTTCGATATTCCTATCTGCTCGAGCAATTCTCCGACCCCGCCCCCATTCTGGCCGAGATCGGCCGGCTGGTTGCGACCGGTGACTTCACCCTTGGCAAGCCCGTCGCCGAATTCGAGAAACGCTTTGCCGAACTGATCGGCGTTCGCTACGCCATCGGCGTCGGATCCGGCACCGACGCGCTCAAGCTGCCGCTCAAAGCGCTCGGCGTCGGCCACGGCGACGAGGTCATCACCGCCGCCAACACCTTCATCGCCACCGTCGGCGCGATCGCAGAGACCGGCGCCACGCCGGTGCTGGTCGACTGCGACGATTCCTTCTGCATGAACGTCGACCTGGTCGAAGCCGCCATCACCAAAAAGACCAAGGCGATCATGCCGGTTCAGCTGACCGGCGAGGTCACCGACATGGGCAAGCTGATGCCGATCGCGCAGCGTCACAACCTCCCGGTGGTCGAGGACGCCTGCCAGGGCATCCTGTCGGAATTTTCGGGCAAGCGCTCCGGCACCCACGGCATCGCCGCCGGCTTCTCGCTGCATCCGCTCAAGAACCTCAACGTCTGGGGCGATGCCGGCGTCGTCGTCACCAACGACGACGGCATGAACGAAAAGCTCCGCCTGATCCGCAACCACGGCATGAAGAACCGCGACGAGATCTCGATCCTCGGCTGCAACTCGCGTCTCGATTCCTTGCAGGCCGTCGTCGGCAACTGGCTGATCGGCCAGACCGGCGAAATCACGCGGCGCCGGATCGAGAACGCGGCCTATTACGACGCGGGCCTTGCCGGTCTGCCAGGCCTGCGCGTTCCACAGCGCCGGCCCAACGTGAAGCACGTCTACCATCTCTACATGGTGTTCGCCGAGCGCCGCGACGAACTCTACAAATACTGCCTCGACAACGGCATCGAGGCCAAGATCCACTATCCGATCCCGCTGTATCAGCAGGAAGGCCTCAGGCATCTCGGCTACGCGCCCGGCACCTTCCCGGTCACGGATCGCCACGCCAAGGAAGTCATCAGCTTCCCCGTCGACCAGCATCTGACGCGCGCCCAGCAGGACCGTGTCATCGAGACCGTCAGGAAGTTCTGCCATGGACGCTGACACCGGCCGCCGGCGCATCGGTTACGTCAATCTTCCAGCCCAGTTCGAGGAAGAGCGCACCGAGATCATGCAGGCGGTGGAAGGCGTGTTCCAGCGCGGCGACTTCATCGGCGGCGCGGCGGTCGGAAAGCTCGAGGAGGAATTGTCCGCCTATCTCGGCTCGCCCCATGTGGTGACGCTGAATTCCGGCACCGACGCGCTGATCCTCGCCTTGCGGGCGCTCGACATCGGTCCCGGCGACGAGGTGATCACCCCGCCGAATTCGTTCGTGGCATCGACCGCCGCCATCGTCGCGGTCGGCGCCACGCCCGTGTTTGCGGACGTGCTGCCGGACCAGAACATCGATCCCGCCGCGGTCGAGGCCGCGGTCACGCCGCGCACCAAGGCGATCATGCCGGTGCACCTGACCGGCCGCATGGCCGACATGGGCCCGCTGATGGCGATTGCGGACAAGCACGCGCTCGCGGTGATCGAGGACAGCGCCCAAGCCATCGGCTCGACCTATGACGGCCGCATGAGCGGCACCATCGGCACGTTCGGCTGCTTTTCCGCCCATCCGCTGAAGAATCTGAATGCCGCGGGCGATGCCGGCTTCCTCGTTACCGCCGACGCCGAGATGGCCGCACGGATCCGCCGCCTGCGCAATCACGGCCTGATCAACCGCAGCGACGTCCAGGAATGGGGCATCGTCTCGCGGCTCGACACGCTCCAGGCAGAGGTGCTGCGCATTCGCCTGCGTCGTTTGCCCGCGGTGATCGAACGCCGGCGTCGCAATGCCGCGCAATACCGCGCCGAGCTGGCAGGGCTTCCCCTGTTCATTCCGCCCTGCCGCAACATCGAGTTCAACACCTTCCACACCTTCGTGGTGCAGACCGACCGCCGCAACGACTTCCAGAGATATCTGGCCGACAAGGGCATCGAGACCGCGATCCACTATCCGGTCCCGATCCATCTGCAGCCGGCGGCGGCGCATCTCGGGAAAGGCCGCGGCGCGTTCCCGGTGACGGAACGGCAGGCGGACCAGATCCTCACGCTTCCCATCAACCAGTTCCTGTCGGCCGCCGATATCAGCTATATTTGCGCGACCGCCCGGGAGTATTTTGCATGACGGATACCGACTTCCTTCAGGCTGATGAGAAGGCGTTGGCGCAGCGCTTCATCGACAACGGCTTCGTCACCACGCCGGCCGACGATCGCGCAGGCCTCGACCGTATCCAGCGGCGCGCCGCCGAACTCGCTGCGGACTATCTCAAGCTGCCGCACAGCAACGACCCCTATGCGATGCTCGACAGCATCCACACCCGGGTGAGCGTGGACGACCTCAACGGCCTGCGGCTGCACGTTTTCAACGGCCTCAACGCCGAACCGTGGTTCCGGCCGACCTATTTCCGCCTCGCGCGCTCGACCATCGAGACCATCGTCGGCAACGAGCTCTGCATGCAGCGCCGCGTCAATCTCAGCATCCAGATGCCCGGCGACAGCTCGTCGCTGCTCGCCACCCATTCCGACGTCTGGTCGGGAGATTCGCCGTTCGAGGTCGTAGTGTGGGTGCCGCTGGTGGACGTCCACCACACCAAGGCGATGTATCTGCTGCCGCCGTCGCTGAACGGTGAGATGCAGGACCGGATGGCCGACCTGCGCAGCGCCGAAGAACTCTACAAGACGATCAAGCCGCACGCGACCTTCATCGAGATTCCCTACGGTCACGTGATGCTGTTCAACCAGACCCTGATGCACGGCAATCGCGTCAACGAGGAGCCCGGCACCCGCTGGAGCATGAATTGCCGGTTCAAGAGCATCATGTCGCCCTACGCTGACAAGCGCTTCGGCGAGTTCTTCGAGCCGATCCTGCTGCGCCCGGCGACGCGGGTCGGCATGCAATACAAGCTGCCGGGAGGCTTCCATGGCTGAGCGAGCCGGCCATCGCGGCTATATCGGTGCCCGGCCGCTGAACGGCAGCCGCACCCCGCAGCACGTCCAGAACATAGTGATCCGCGACTACGCGCGGCGGAAGAACCTGCAATTCCTGCTCAGCGCCGTCGAACACATCATGCCCGGCAGCTACATGGTGCTCGAGGACATCATGGACGAGTTGCCCCGCCTGAATGGCCTGATCCTCTACAGCATCTTCATGCTGCCGCCCGACGAGGCACGACGACGGGAGATCTACGACCGCGTGTTGCGCGAAGGCTGCGACCTGCACGCCGCCGTCGAGGAAATCGCGCTGTCGTCGCAGAAGGACATCCAGGCCGTCGAGGACATCCTGCTGGTCAATAAATACGCCACCATCCTGTGACGATGTCGCGGACCGGTTGGCCCCCATGACCGAGATCAACCTGCTCCAGCCGATGCACGCCTCGACCAGCCGAAACTACGTTCAGCGCGTGGTCGAACACGACAAGGCAGAATCCGCCACCGTTGCCCGGCAATGGGGGCGCGACTACTGGGACGGCGACCGGCGCTACGGCTATGGCGGCTATCACTATGACGGACGCTGGCGCCCGCTCGCCCGGGCCCTGATCGATCGCTACGGCATCAAGCCCGGCATGAGCGTGCTCGATGTCGGCTGCGGCAAGGGCTACCTGCTGTATGAATTCACAGAGCTCGTCCCCAACCTCACGATCGCCGGCATCGACATCTCCCACTACGGCATCGCCAACGCCAAGGCGGAGGTGCGGCCGCGGCTCCAGGTCGGCAGCGCCGTCGAGCTTCCCTACCCCGATCACGGCTTCGACCTCGTGATATCGCTCGGCGTGCTGCACAACCTGCCGCTCGAAGACGTGTTCCGCGCGGTGGCTGAAATCGAGCGCGTTGGACGGGGCACCTCGAAATATCTGATGGTGGAATCATTCCGCAACGAGCGCGAGAAGGCAAACCTGCTCTACTGGCAGCTCACCTGCCTGAGCTTCCACGGCCCGGAAACCTGGGCCTGGATCTACGACAAATGCGGCTATCGGGGCGACCATGGGTTCATCTTCTTCGAATGAAGCCGGCCTGCGCCGGGCGACATCGCTGCGCGCGCAGAATCCGGAGGTGTACTATTCGGACGACGCCATCGTCACGGCGGACGACGCCACGATCGCGGAGCTGAAGCGTATCGCCGCCGGCAACCCGCGCCTGCGCAGCCGGCTGTGTACGCATCCGGATCCCTCGTCCGGCTTGCATGAAATGCTGATCGTGCATCACCGCGAGGCCTATGTCCGGCCGCACAAGCATCTCGGCAAACCTGAATCGTTTCACGTGATCGAGGGCACGGCGCAGGTCGTGATCTTCGAGGATGACGGCCGCATTCGCGAGGTGCTCGAGATGGCGCCCTACGGCCAGGGCAAGCGCTGCTATTACCGGATGCCCGAGAAGGTCTTCCACTCGATCCTGATCACCTCGGAATGGCTGGTGTTCCACGAAACCACCGCCGGCCCGTTCGATCCCTCACGCACGATATTTCCCGACTGGGCGCCCGATGGCGGCGACGCTGCGGAGGTCCAGGTCTACGTCAGCCGGATTGGTGCGCTCGCTGCGGAGCATCTGGCGACACCGTAGACTTCCCTATCGCTGCTCGACGATCCCGCCGCGAATGATCGAGGACGAACACCAGCCGATGAAGCCGCCAGCAAAAGCAATGGTTACCCTGGTCAAATTCGCGGTGTCGATCGGGATTCTGGTGTTGCTGTTGCGCAGCCAGGACCTGTCGTCGCTGAAAACGGATCTGCTTGCCGTCGATCCGAGCGTGCTGGCGCTCGCGGTGCTCCTGCTGTTCGCCCAGACCTTTGTCCTCTGCCACCGCTGGATCCTGATCCTCCGCGCAATGAACGTGCCGCTGAGCTGGCTGCCCGGCTGGCGTATTCTGATCGTCAGCACCTTTTTCAATCAGGTATTGCCCGCGGGCGGCGATGCGGTCCGGATCTGGATGCTGCGGCGTCAGGGCGTGCAATGGTCGCAAACGATCGGCAGCATCGTAGCCGATCGCTTTTTGGCCCTGCTAGCCCTCAGCCTCATCGTCCTGGCAGGAATGCCGTTCCTGCTGCCTCTCGTCCGAGACAGCTCGATCCTTTTCGCAATCCTGACCATTCTGGCGGCTGCATGCCTCGGTGCAATCGCGCTCATGACGCTGGACCGCTGGCCGCCGCGCTTGGTCTCGGCCGTGCCGGCCAAAGTCGTGCAATTCGTAATCCTGGTCAGAGCCCCGTTGTTGGCGGTGAGGGGCCGAGCCATGTTGGTCGGATCCGCCATTGTCGTTCACCTGATTACCGTCACGACCTGCTATGTCCTTGCGGTCGGACTTCAAGCGCCACTCTCCCCACTTGGCGCCTTTGTTCTGATTCCGCTCGTCATCTTGTCCTCTGCCGTCCCCATCTCGATCGGAGGCTGGGGCGTGCGCGAAGGCGCAATGATCGGTGCGCTTGGGCTGGCTGGAATCGCATCCGACAAGGCGCTCGCGATATCGGTCCTGCTAGGCCTCGGCGGCCTGATTGTCGGGCTGTTTGGCGGACTGGTATGGCTTATCGCGCCCGAGCGCGCCGGCTTTACTCCCGACGAGGCGCGGGCCATCGCCGAACGGACGGATGCAGCGCCGGTTTAGCATGAACAGTTCAGGACAAGATCAAACGATGCCGGCTGGCGTGCTGGGTGTGCGCGCCATCATCGAAACGTGGTGGCCGCGTGTCCTCATCTTCGTGCCCGCAGCGCTTTCCATATGGTTCGTGAACCGAACCGGGACCTACCGTGCGCTGCTGTTCGATGGCGGCTGGACGACGCGATTTTACGTCCTCGCCTGGATCGTCCTGACGCCGTATCTCGGCTGGCTGATCATGGCCACCGGACGCCTGACGTTTTCGCTCATCAATCATGAGCCCACTCAGCGCGTCGACGAGTTTTTTGTCGGCGCGGCCGCGCTCATCCTGACGGGATTTGGCTTCGGCGCTCTCTCGATCCTGTACCCGCAGATCGTTCTCGGGCTTGCGACGGTGATGTTGCTGTGGGATAGCCGCCACTCTGTCAAGCCGGAGAAACTTGCGCTGACTCTGCCGCTCATCGCAACGTCTCTGATGGGTCTTTGGCTTCTGGCGACGGTGTTCCTCGATCGCGCCGTCATCCCCGACGTCATTTCGACCGACGTTCAGCAGCTATACGCACCGTATCTTGCGGAGGTTGCGAGAAACCACAGCATCTGGCTTGCGGCCGACAACCCCATCTTCTCCGACTTCGAGATCGGACATGGAAATGGGCTTCATCTGTTGATGGCCACATTTCTACCGCCTCACGTTGCCCAGATCATTTCGTTTCTCTACTTCGTCGGCATCGGCGCGGTCATTTTTGAGCTCGCTCGCATCGTCCTGCCGTTGCAGGCTCTGGGACGCCGATGGGAAGACGCGGCGATCCCGATTGCACTCGGCGTGGCGATCCTTGGCCTGGCATGGCCCCGCACGATGCCGAGCGTCAAGGCCGGCCTCTACATCATGGAGTTCGGCAAATACCATCTGCAGACAGCGGCATTCTTCGTTTACTTCCTGCTGGTCGTCATCCGATCGTCCCAGGCACGCGACCGGCTTGCTGCCGGCATTTGCGGACTTGCCGTCGCCGCCTCCTATCCGCTCTATGCAGCCTTCGTATTCCTGATTTCGTCGCTGGGCGTGTGCACCAAGGTTCTTCAGCGCGACCGATCCGGCCTCGTCACCAGCCTGTTGCTCGGATTTGGAGCGGTTGCCGGGTGCATCCTGGCCTTTTCCATCAACTATCTCTACCTCGGAATCCCTGCGACCAACCCGTACTCGCTCTTTCGAAAGATCGCATCGGTCGAGCGTTTCTCGCAGTTCGGCAGCCTCGATATTCTTGATTTCTTCGTCCTGTCGCAGTCGCTTGAGGTCAGCGATTTCCTCAGCAAGGCGGGCCTGGTCGCCTTCATCAGGCAGGCCAAGTCCGTCCTACTGGTTGCTGTTCTCATCGCGGCGGCGACTTGCGCAATCTCGTTCCTCGATTCGAAGTTGTTTCCGTATCGCTCCGGCACCGCGAAGTCGCGTCCCCTGCCGAGTATCGCCGGCGTCTTCATCGTGATCGCCTACGTCGCCAGTGTTCGACTACTGGACATGACGCTGAACATTCCGAGCCTGATCAGGCTGTCCATTCACGTCAACGCGCTCTTCCCGCTCGCGGCCGCCGCGATCGCCTTCTGGCTGCTCGTCATCGTGCGTCGGCTGGTGCCGGCCGTGTTCGTCGGGCGCTTTGCATCCAATGTCGCCATTCTGGCGCTGCTCGCCGCTTGCGCCTGGATGACGACCGTATATCCCTGGCAGAGCTTCAGGGACGACGGAGCCTTCGCCTTTGCGGCCCGGGGGCGCGCTCTCATCGAGATGCCCCGAGTCAGCCTCAATTGGCAACGCTGCGATGAACTGCAGCAATCCACGGGCTCCGATCGGATACTCGCACTCAACGGCTACCGCGCCATGGTGCCCTGCTATTTCTCGCCGCTGCTCACGCGAGGCAAGATCATCCACACCTATCAGAGTGACGTCGCGCGCGACTTCAAGAATATCGCACTGGGGACCGCCGATACGGCCGAAGCCACCCTTCGGTCACTCGGGGTCAACCTGTTCTATGTTCAGAAGCAGAATTGCGATTTCTGGCTCAACGGTTTCTCCGACCTCTTTCAGGGCGCCGAGCTTGAGAAACGGTTCGCACTTCATAGCGAGACCCCCAACTATTGGATGTTGACGTGGAAAGATGGCGGCCAAACATTGAGTCCTGAAGCCGAGACCGGCATATCCGAGCTACGGACGAGATCGAAAGACATCTACCGGCAGGCCTACGGAATCGAGCCCTTCGAGGTGGTGAAGCACCGTTTGTCTCCAAACGGCCAGCGAGCGGACGTCACGGCTCTCGATAAGCTTACGACCTGCCGCTAGGGCGTGCGTCGCGCGCCGGTTCCGTGCATGTCGAAACGAGGGAAACCCGCAACGAATGCCACCGGCTACCAGCTCGATGGTGTCGCCGCGGTTGCGAATAGCCCGCCCTGCGCAACTTAAGAATTGTGGCACGGCCTGCGGCGCTATATAGGCTTCAACTGCGCCGCGTATCGCCCCGGGGCGCCGACGTCCCTTCGTTTTCCTGCAAAGAGTTAAAGCCGTGACCGATCATTGCCGCCTTTGCCATTCGACCAACCTGCGCCCGGTCATCGATCTCGGACTGATGCCGATCGCGCATCGGCTTCGGCGCAGCCGAAACGAGCAGGACGAACGCTTTCCGTTCGAGGTGCTGGCGTGCGGCGATTGCGGCCTGCCGCAGATCGTCAAGCCAATCGATCCCGAAATTCTCTATCGGCAGTTCAACTACAATTTTAGCAGTTGGAAGCCGGAGCCGCATCAGGCGGACGAGCTCGACACCATCGCGAAATTCTCCAAGCATCAGTCCGTGTTCGAGATCGGATGCAACGACGGCCTGTTCATGGACAAGCTGCGCGAGCGTGGCACCAAGGTCATGGTCGGCGTCGAGCCCAACCCGGTGTCGGGCAAGATTGCCCGCGAGCGCGGCATCAAGGTCTATGCCGACATGCTCAGCCCGGAGATGGCCCACGATGCTGTCGCTCAGTCCGGCAAGTTCGACCTTGTCATATCGCGCCAGGTGCTGGAGCACATCGTCGATTTCGAGAACTTCTTCGACTGCGTGAAGATCGCGCTCAGCGACGACGGGCTGCTGTTCATCGACGTCCCCGATTTCGCTCCCGGCTCGGCGGTGGGGGACCTCTCCGTCCTCTGGGAGGAGCATGTCAGCTATTTTACCGAACCGACCCTGCTCGCGCTGCTGGCGCGCCACGGCTTCGAGGCGGTGTCGGTGAAGAAATACAATTTCAGCGGCGGCAGCCTCGCGATCGCCGCCCGCCGCGCCAAGGGCGCCGTGACGCCGCCGCCTGCGCCATCCGGCGTCGGCGAGAAATTCGGTCAGCGCGCAAGGGAATATGGCGCGCGTCTCCGCCCGATTCTCGCGAAGGCCCGCGCCGACGGGGCCGAGATCGCCATCTATGGCGCCGGCTGCCGCGCCTGCACCTTTACCAACGCCCACGAGCTGGCGGATCTCGTCGACCTCTCGGTCGACGACCAGAAAGAGCGCCAAGGGCTGTTCCTGCCCGGCACCGGCATTCCCATCCGCGCACCCGAGGATCTCGCCGGCAAGTCGGGCCCCCTCATCTGTCTCCTGGCCGTGAACGAGGAGAACGAGGCCAAGGTCTCCGGCCGGCTGCGCGAGAGCGTGAAGCGTCCGCTCGAGATCGTTTCGATCTTTGCGCCGAACGACATTTGGAGCGAGCTCGATCGTCTCGAAGCGGCGCTAAGGTCGCAGCATGGCTGAGGACAAGCTCTTCAACTATTACGAACGTCAGGATGTCCTGCCGACGTTCGGGAATTTCAAATCGTCCATCGAGCTAGAGGCCTACGCCAGCCAGCGGCGCGAGCTGTTTTCGGACAAGCTGGTGCTGCCGCCGCGGCTGTTTCGCGATGCCGACGTCCTCGAATTCGGCCCCGATTCCGGCGAGAACGCGCTGGTGTTTGCAGGTTGGGGCGCGAACATGACGCTCGCCGAGCCGAACCGGCATGCACACCCGAAAATCGAAGCCTACTTCGCGCATTTCGGCCTCACTCAGCGTCTCCGCGAGCTCGCACTCGCCGACGTCGAGGGCTTCAGCAGCGATCGCCGCTTCGACATCATCGATGCCGAAGGGTTCATCTACACCGTGCAGCCGAGCGAAAAATGGCTTGGCATCTTCCATCGGCTGCTCAATCCGGACGGTTATGCCGTCGTGTCCTATTACGAGCGCTATGGCGGCTTCTTCGAGCTGGCGCTCAAGGCGATCCATGCGGCCGGCAAGGCGTTGAGCGGTCGCGCGGTGCTCGACACGGCGAAGATGCTGTTCGAGGCGAAGTGGGACAGCATCCCGCACACGCGCAGTTTCCAATCCTGGCTGATGGATGTGCTGGAAAATCCGTTCGTCCGGCATCGCTACTTCCTCGACGCAGCCAGCTTGTGCGCGGCGGCGCACGGACAGGGGTTCGACGTTCATTCGGCATGGCCCGCCTATCGCGACAGCCTGGACATCTACTGGCACAAGAAGGTGCTGTCCGGCGACGAGAAGCTGCATCGCGCCAGCCGCCATCTCGACCGCAGCCGCCTGAGCTTCCTCGGCGGACGAAAGCTCTATCTGGTCGGCAAGCCCGACGCCGTGCGGGCAATCTCGGCATCGATCGAAGCGCTGGTTCTCGACGTCGATGGCATGATCGACGATCCGTTCGGCGCGAATCTGCCGCGCGTCATCTCGGGCCTGGCGACCCTGCGCGAAACGATCCGCACCGCGGACATCCTCGCCGAGGATACCGCCGACATCGAAGCCATCATGGCGACGCTCGACAGCTTCCACCGCATCTTTGGCGCGATCGGGGGACGGGATGCGGCCGCGGTCGCCGCCCTCACCCAGTCGGATCCGGCCTTCATCAACACGTGGGGGCAGCCGGCACATTTCCTCGTGGTCCGGAAGCGCTAAGGGATCGTCGCCAGTGAAGCCAGGCATTGGCATCATCGGAACGGGCATGGTCGGTCAGATGTGCCACCTCGCCAATTTCGCTGCCAATCCCGCCTGCCGCGTCGTCGCGATTGCCGATCTCCGGCCCGACCTTGCTGCCGCCGCGGCGCGGAAATTCGGCATCCCCCAGGTTTACGGCACGCACCGCGAGTTGCTCACGGACAGCTCGGTGTCCGCCGTCGTGGTCGTGACCAAGCGTCGTGCCACCGGCCCCATCGTGCTGGACGCGTTGAACAGCGGCCGGCACGTGCTATCGGAAAAGCCGATGGCCTACACGACGGCCCAGGCCATGTCGTTGGTCGAGGCCGCGCGGCGGCAAGACCTCGTCTACAGTATCGGCTACATGAAGCGTCACGATGCCGGCGTGGCACGGGCGCTGCAGGTGCTGACGCGCTTGCGCAATGACCAGTCGCTCGGTCGCGTCGTCCGGGCAAAAGGCTGGTGCTTCGGCGGCGACACCGGCCGCTCCCACGACAATTTCGTGATGACCGGCGAGGCGCGACCGGACGGGATCGAACTCTGGCAGGATGGTCCCGACTGGATGCCGCGTGCGATGCGCCCCGGCTACGACAATTTTCTGAACGTCTTCAGCCATATCATCAATCTCGCGCGCTATCTGCTCGGATCGTCGCCGACGGTTGCCGCAAGCGCGATCGAGGCTTCTGGCGCCGGGCGGATCATCCTCGATTTCGACGGCACCGAATGCACGCTGAATCTCGTGAACGGATCGGACGGTGCCTGGCGCGAAGGACTGACGATCGACTTCGAGCGCGGCGCAGTGACCCTGGAATTGCCTCCACCCTTTGCCGAGCAGGAGGCAGAGGTCATCGTCGAGCACGATGGTCAGGGCACGCGGCTGACGGGTGATAAGAGCTGGGCATTCCGGCGCCAGGCCGACGCCTTCGTGTCCGATGTTGCGGCACGAGGCGTACCCTTGGCGCCCGGCGCGGATTCAGTGACCGACATCGCGCTTGCGGAGACCGTTTGGAAACAGCGCTCTAGCGGCTAGGTGCGGCATCCTTGCTGGCGCCCTCGAGCGGCAGGACGCCCGCGATGGGCCCCAGCGTGATCGTGACCTGAGCAAGTTGAGCCAGGAAATCTGCAACATCGCAGCGCGCCAGGAACCGGCACGCATAATACTTCCGCACCAAGGTCTGGTTCGGTGCGGCTCCCGGGCCCGGCTGGAACGAGATCGTCGCCTGCGGCCCCCTCGGATCGAAATGATGGAATGCGCTTCCCGGAGCCGTCCGAGCCTCGTTCATTCCCCGCAGGATGTCGGGCCGTTCGGCGCGTAGCGCGAATCCGAAGAATGGCTGATTGCCCCAGGCAAGGCGCAGCATGTCGGTGACCTCGGCGAGGCCGAACGGGACGTGCCGTGACGGGTAGTCGACAAAGCCGTCATCAAGCGCATAGACCGTCGCCGCGGGCTGCGGCCGGCCGGCAAGGTCGCGCGTCAGCGCCTCCTGCTTCAGCGTTCTCGCCTGCATGAAGACGTAGTCGCTCCACAGCATGCCGATCGACACGATCAAGCTCGATCCGAACAAGATCGCAAAGGCGACGCTGGGCGCGACCCAACGTCCGGCCAGCCGCTTGAACGCGAGCAACACCAGCGCCGACGGCACGCCGAACATCAGCAGATGACGGCTCTCGTAGAAATGCGTGGACGACGGCCGCAGGCCGGCGATCAGATAGGGCGACGACAATGCGAGGAACAAGACCATCGCGAGCCCGAGCGGCAAGGCGATCGCGAGTCTGGACGTGGTCGGCTTCGTGTCGGCACGCAGCAGCAAGACAATGCCGACGAGCACCGCCGCCAGGATGAAGAGCGCCGGGACCGCGATTGCCGCGCGCAACGCGTGAGCCACGACGTCCCGGTAGCCGGTGATGAAGAATGCCAACCATCCCCCGGCCAATTCGCGCAAGCTCGGGAGATGGGCGTCATAGTGCTGCGTGTAGACGCCGATCCGCTTGAACCAGATATTGAGCGTGCCCCAGTAGATCAGAGGCAGCACGATCAATTCCGGATAGAACAAGACGCAGCGCCAGGATGCGAGCCATGTACGGCGGACCAAGCTGTCGGTCGCCTTGCCGCCTCGCCATATCGCAACGAAGAGACCAAGCACCACGAAGGCATAGAGCACGATCGTCGAGTTGAGTGCGAAGCTCAGCAGGAACACGATCGCACAGGCCACGCGAAGCAACACGCGCCGCAAGCCACGGGCGCTGAAGGCCAGCATCAACAGCCATGCGCCGATCAGCAGCAGCCCGAAGCTGAAGACGTAGACGGCATTCGCCTTGCCCGCCCACAGCTGATAGCCGGGATAGGTCCAGACGATCAGCGCGAAACCGACCGCCTCGGCGCGATCAAGCAGACCAAGACGCGTTGCGGTCAGCACGAGCGACATTGCGCCGAAGACGATGCCGGCGAGCGCCAGCGAGACCATCACGATGATCGGAGCGCCTGTCCAGTTCGCGAAGGTGTCGTAGCTGTAAAAGATCGGATGACCGGCACCGTTCAGCAGGAAATCGATGTCGATGAAATAGTCCGGACGCGGCTTCAGCACCAGCCAGTCGTCCATGAAGAGACCGTCGTTCAGGAGCATCGGCGCATGCGCAGCCAGCAGCACGACGAGCAGGACGATGATCGCACGCAGCAATGGGAGTCTCGGACGGAGGAACGGCATCGCCTGCAAGGAGTCGCACGCCTGCGCGACGTCTGCAAGGCGGCTTGATGGGCTCTCTTGACCGGGAAAATACGACCTCTTATAGACTTTCGCTCTGGCTGGGCCAGCGAGACCTCCGGGGCTATTTTCCGCAATGAACATGCTACCGGGCCCGGCGCAAGCCGCTGCGATTGGTCTCAGTGCCGCGCTGCCGCTGCTGTTGCTGTGCTATGCGCGCATCGCTGCCACTGGCGGATCCGGCCGCCGCTTCCGGCTCGGCTCCGTGAGCATCCTGGCCCTCTACGCGATCGCCTGTCTCGCGCTTCCCGGTGAACGCCATTTCGACGACGTGCTTGGCGGCCTGTTCCTGCTCGCGACCGCGATGATGTTTTGCTACATCCTGTTCAGCCTGCTGGCCTGGGGCTTCACGCTGACGCTGCTCACGGCACTCGTTAAGGCCGAACGTCCCCTCAACCTGGAGCAATGGGCCGTAGCCTACATGCAGGGCGGCGATCTCGGCTCTTTCACGCACAACCGCCTGAAACTCCTGGTAGGCGCGGGGATGGTGATCGTGGCTGACGGAAAGCTGGCCCCGACCGCCAAGGGGGTGGCGATCGCGCGCCTCGTCAAACTCGTTCGTCTGTCGACGGGCCTTGGGTGAGAGGCCACGATGTCCTTCGTTGTCGGATTTCTCGCCGCCATCACTTTCGCCCTGCTGTCGCCTGCCTTGCAGCTCATGGCCCGCACGCGCGGATGGCCGGTGGGAGCCGTCACCCTGCTCGCGATCGCCGCGGCCCTCACCCATGGTCTCGGCGTGACGCTCGGAATCCTCGTCGTCCCACAATTTCAGTACTGGGACGCCGCGTCGATTTTCGGTTTTTGCGTGATGGGTTACGTCTTCGCTTTTGGCGCAGTGTACAAATCGGTTTCCCTGGAAATTCTGCTCAGCGTGGTCGACCGGCCCGAGCGGAGGGCTCCGCTGTCGGATATCGTCGAGCGACAGGTTCCAGATCTGTTCCAGGGACGAATTAGGAACCTCGTCGACGGCGGCTTGGTCGAACCGGTGAATTCACGCTTCGTGGCAACGCCGGCGGGTCGCAAGATGGCAGGCCGGGTTGGACGGCTGCGCCGGGCCTTCGGCATCGGCGATACCAGTCTCTATGATTTTTCCGAATAGTTGCCTGGATCACACACATCGCCGGCTTCGTGGTTCTGCAGGGCATATCTGCGGGCGCCTTATTGTTCGCTCCGCCGAGATGACCTAGAGTTGCGTCAGGGCACCACCAGTAAAGAGTGGCCGGCAACAGGCGGCATGAGATGACACCTTCGAGGGCGGCAAAAAGACTAACGATCGTCATCCCTGCACTGAACGAGCAGGACAAGATCGCCGACACCATCGACGGCGTGTTGCCGCTCGCCCGCGAGTTGCTCGACGATTTCGAGATTTTCCTGATCGATGACGGCAGCACCGACGCCACCGGCGCAATCATGGACGAGTTCGCCGCCGGCGAGCCGCGTATCGTCGTGCAGCATAACGCCGAGCCGCGCGGTGTCGGGGCCGGCTTCGAATACGCCCTGTCACGTGCGAAATTCGATGCCATCACGCTCATCCCCGGCGATCACGCCTTCCAGAACGAGGGTATTGCGCGGATGTTCAAGGCGGCTGGCGCTGCCGACCTCGTCATCACCTATCGCGACAACCAGTCGGACCGCTCGGTCAATCGCTCGCTGCAGTCGCACTCGCTTCGGTTCATCCTGAACTGCCTGTTCGGCTTCTGGCTGTCCGACTACCACAGCATGATCGTCTACCCCGTGAAATGGCTGCGCCAGATCGCGGTCAAGGCCGACGGCTACGGCTATCAGATCTGCGCCCTGATCTCGCTGCTCCAGCTCGGCCTCACCTACGTTCAGGTGCCCGTGAGCCTGAACGCGGAGCTGAAAGGGTCGTCCCGTGCGCTGCGGCTGCGCACCTATCTCGAGCTCGGCGGCACCATCTTCTCGCTGCTGCGCCGCGTTCCGATCCGGCACGTCGATCTCAGCCAGCTTCCCAACGATGCGGAGCGGGCCCCGGCGCGCTAGGCACCGCCTGCCTACCGCCCCCTGACCTCAAGCGGACGGGCTCGCCGGTGGCGAATTTCGCTCGCGCATGGCGATTCGCCCGCGGGACGCCTCGCCCCTACCCTGCCAGAACCTGAATTAAGTGATTGATTTGACTGGCAGGAGTGGCAGGGCTCGAACCTGCGACCCCCGGTTTTGGAGACCGGTGCTCTACCAATTGAGCTACACTCCTACAGACCCTGACGTCGCCGCTTCGGATCAGGGCCGCTTTCAAGCACAGAGGGCAGCCGGTTTGCAAGAGCGAAGCGAGCGCCATGCGCGGACTTCGCGCTAGACCCCATCTTTCAGGAGCCAGTTCCGGTAGATCTCCCCGTAGCGCACGCTCACCTTGTCCACCGGGGTTTGCGTCGCGTTGTTGTCGATAGCCGCCTGCACCGCCGCCCCAACGATTCCCTGCCCGGTGTAGAGCGACGCGTTCAGATCGGGATAAGCAACGATCAGCGCGCCGGTTCGGGCATCGACAAGGATGGCGTCGGCGATCATGCCGCGATGGCCGCCGATCACGACACGCTGGATAGCCGACGGAAACAGCAAGCTTTTCACCCGGATGTCGAGCCGCACCGGCCGCGTGCCCGCCAGCCGGGAGGCCAGAACCTGTTCGACGCCGGCCTTGATCCGCGGAGTCAGCAGGCCCTGAATGAAAGCCTTGGCCTCCGGAGTGTCGGCCATTGTTGCCGCCTGTTCCAGGCTGACCGCCTTCGAGTCCGCATAGGCGCGGAGACCGTCCTCCCACTGTATACGGGCGTCCGGTGCAAAACTGACCGCAACGCCGGCCAGCTTCATGCTCGCTATGTCGTTCGGCGACAGGGAATTGTTGGCGGTTACGCAACCCGCAAGCACAAGCAACGCGCCCAGCGCGGCGATGCGCGCCAGCCCCAGCAGCAATCTCAACAACGCCCCCTGCCCTTACCCCAGATTAGCCCGCCCAAATAGGATGTTCCGCCCGCTTCTGTCTACCCCGAATTGTATTTCCGTGCACGCGGCCGATGCCGAGCGTCCGATGCAGAGGTCACCGCGCCGAATGCATCTGTTCTTTACGGAGCATGTGAGCCACACTTTCCCGGTCCATCAAAAAACAACAGTCGGGAGCCCCCATGAACGCCCAAGCCGCCCCGCAGGCCGCCATCGCGCCGTCTACCCCGCCCCTGCCGGAGGCGCGCCCGGAGACGCTCGGGCTGTCGCGTCCGCGCCTTCAGGCCATGTCGGATGCCTTCAAGCGCGAGATCGACAAGGGAACCGTCCCAGGGGTGACCGTGCTGGTATCCCGCCGCGGCCAGATCGGCTGGTTCGAGGCGCTCGGCAGGCAGAGTCCGATGGCTGCCGCACCAATGACGCGGGATTCGATCTTCCGGATTTTCTCGATGACCAAGCCGATCGTCTCGGTCGCCATCATGGCGCTGGTCGAGGACGGCCACCTCCTGCTCAGCGATGCCGTCGCCAAGTTCATCCCGGAGTTTGCCGGCCAGCAGGTCGGCATCGTCAAGGATGGCAAGCTGGAGCTGGTACCGCCGGTGCGGCCGATGACGGTGCAGGACCTGCTGCGTCACACCTCGGGCCTCACTTACGAGCATCAGGGCGACGGCCCGGTACACAAGCTCTACCAGGAATCCCGCGTCCGCAGCCGCAAGATCACCAACGGCGAGCACGCTGCCCTGGTCGCGAGCTTCCCGCTGGTCTGCCAGCCCGGCGCGGAATTCAACTACAGCCGCTCAACCGACATCCTCGGCCGCATCATCGAGGTCGTCAGCGGCAAGTCTCTCGGCGCCTTCCTTACGGAGCGCGTGCTCGCGCCGCTGCAGATGGCCGAGACGGGCTTCGCGACCTCGGAGGCCAATGCGGGCCGGCTCGCCGAGCCGTTCGCGGCCGATCCCTGGACCGGCGACAAGGTCGCGCTGTTCAACATGCACGAGGCACCGGTCATGGAGTCCGGCGGCGGCGGTCTCGTTTCGACCACGATGGACTATGCGCGCTTCTGCCTGATGCTGCGCAACGGCGGTACGCTCGATGGCGCCAGGATCATCGGCCGCAAGACGCTGGAGCTGATGGCGTCCGATCACCTCGGGCCGCACGTCGTGACCAACGGCACCCTGCTGTCGCCCGGACACGGTTTCGGCCTCGGCTTCGCCGTACGCCGCGAGGCCGGCATCGCACCCTTCCCCGGCAGCGTCGGCCAGTATTTCTGGAGCGGCATTGCGGGGACGTTCTTCTGGATCGATCCGAAGGAAGATCTGTTCGCGGTGTTCATGAGCCAGGGCCCGGGGCAGCGCGATTACACGCGAACGCTGGTGAGGGACCTCGTTTACGCGGCGGTGGAGTAGCGCGCGTTCAGGCGCTGGCCCGTCGAACTGACGCCTCGGTCGACACCGAGTGATCGTCGCCCTGCGCCATCGAGACGATGATCTGCGTCGCTTCGCGCAACGAGGTGGCGAACAGATCTGCCTTCGCGGTCTCGCGCAGCTCGTCGATATTGGCGACCCCTTCGGCCCAGCATCCGATCATGATGGCGGCGGCGGGCAGCTTGCGCCGGAGGCGCCGCACCGCATAGCGCAGGTGCGCGGGGCTGGTGATGCCGATGTAATTCAGGCAGACCAGCGCCACGCCCGCCGTCTCGAGGCGGAAGATGTTGGCCGTCGACAGCGCTTCGGGACCTTCGACGCGGCTGCCGACGCCGTGCGCACGGCAGAGCTGCGCGAGCATGATGGCCGCAGCCTCATCGAGCATGGTCCGGCCGCCAATGCAAAGTACGGCATGTTCGCCGCGGAAACGCTCGGCGACAGCCTCCCGATCCAGCACAGGGATGTCCGGCTGATCGCTGGACGGCGCGACGGCCTCGATCGCATCGACAACCTCGGCATCTGCGACCTGCCCGTTTCCGGCGGGGTGACCGTCATCCTGATCCGAGAGATCGTCGACGAATTCGATCACGGTGTCGCGGATGCGGGCGAGCCGCGTCTGGTCCAGCGCGGCGCGGTCGAAGTCCGATTGGGCCAGTTGCATGCCCTTGATCGCCACTTCGTCGTAATAGGCTGGAAGCGACCGCTCCTTCAGAAACTGCTCGGCCTTCTCGGCGGCTTCGGTTGGATCGCCGGCCAGCATGCGCTGGTAGAAAATTTCGGGAGGTGCGAGCGCGGGACGATCGCCGAACATGACGTCGAGGAAGGAGAGCCGCTCGACGTGGCGTCCCAGCACGACGAGGCAAACGGTGAGAGGCGTCGCGAGGACCAGCCCGATGGGGCCCCACAACGCGGTCCAGAACGTCGCGGAGACGACGACCGCCACTGGCGACAGGCCCGTGGTGCGGCCATAGAGCAGCGGTTCGACCACGTGACCGACCAGGGGTTCGATGACGAAGAAAAGTGCCGCGGTCCAGACCAGCATCCACCAGCCCGGATCGACCGCGACGGCGAGGACGAGCGGGAACGCGGCCGCGATGATCGCACCGATATAGGGGACGAAGCGCAGCACGGCCGCGAGAATGCCCCACAGCGCGGCGCTGGGTATCCCGATCAGCCACAGGCCGCTGCCGATCATCACGCCGAAAGCGGTGTTGAGCATGAGCTGGTTGAGAAACAGCCGGCTCAGTCGTGCCGCAGCGTCGTCGAGTGCCGCGGTGGTTCGCTGCAGGTCATGAGAGCCGGCCAGCCTGATCAGGCGATTGCGCAGGTCTTCGCGCTGGATCAGGATGAAGATCACGAAGATCACGATGATCCCCGTCGTGGCCAGCGGCGACACCAAAGGCGCAATCAGCGAGCGCAGGCTCTCGAGTGCGCCGGGATCGGGCTGCAGCACTTCGACCGGCACAGGCTTGACGCCTGTCTTTGCGGCGGGAGCCGAGGTCAGCGGATTGGGTGACGGCACGGATTTGGGCTTGTCCAGCTCCTTGCCGAGGTCCTGCAGCATCTCGGCAGCCCGCTCCAGCGTGGAACTGCCGCCGACGACGCCGCGCACCGACTGGATCTTGGAGAGGATGGTGCTCTGGTACTGCGGCAGATCTCCGGCCAGCCCGTTGAGCTGCGTTGCGATCACGCTGCCGAGCGCGAAGATCACCGCGAAGGCGAACAGCACCACGCCGACCACCGCAGCGGCGCGTGGGACATGAAGACGCTGGAGCAGCCTGACGGGCGCGGCCAGAACGAAGCTCAGCAGGATCGCAAGCGCGACGGGGACGAAAATCTCCCGTCCCAGATAGAGTGCCCCGACGATGATGATGCTCAGGATAGCCACGCCGACCGTGACGACGATCGCGGAAACGTCGTCGGTCGATTGCGGCTTGATCACCGTCGGGAGCATCGGTCTCGCTTCTGGCCTGCCCCTGGTTTGAACGTCGATCCCCAGGACTGCGCGGTCTAACGGCCCGGCATGGGGTTGGTTCCTGCCCACCCCAGCCGTGCCGTTGCGAGCAACCGTTCAGCTGATCGTCGCGCCGCCGTCGATCACCATGGTCTGGCCGGTCATGAAGTCGCCGGCCTTCGACCCCAGAAATACCGCCGCGCCCGCGATCTCGTCGGGAACGCCGATGCGCAACAGCGGCGAGCGCGCGGTCGAGGCCTTCAGGTTCTCCGGATTGTCCCACAGTGCCTTGGCGAAGTCGGTCTTGATCAGGCCGGGCGCGATGCAGTTCACGCGGATGTTGTCCTTGCCGTATTCGCAGGCGAGGTTGCGCGCGAGCTGCATGTCGGCGGCCTTGGAGATCGCATAGGCGCCGAGGATGGTCGAGCCTTTCAGGCCGCCGATCGAGGAGACGATGATGATGGAGCCGTCCTTGCGCTCGATCATCTGCGGCACCACCATCGAGATCAGCCAGTTGTTGGCGACGATGTTGTTGTCGAGGATCTTCCTGAACTGGTCGTCGGAGATGCCGGCGAGCGGGCCGTAATACGGGTTGGAGGCGGCGTTGCAGACCAGCACGTCGATCTTGCCGAAGGCGCGGTTGCTCTCGTCGACGAGGTTTTGCAGATTCTCCTTCGACGAGATGTTGGCGGCGATCGCGACCGCGGTGCCCTTGCCGTATTTGT
Source organism: Bradyrhizobium sp. SZCCT0148 (assembly GCF_018129985.1). Classification (GTDB taxonomy): domain Bacteria; phylum Pseudomonadota; class Alphaproteobacteria; order Rhizobiales; family Xanthobacteraceae; genus Bradyrhizobium; species Bradyrhizobium japonicum_H. The sequence continues at coordinate 2,296 of NZ_JAFCKT010000015.1, read as the reverse complement.
CGTTGATGCCCTTGGCCACCTGCTCGCAGACGTCGGCCTTGCGCGAGGAGATCACGACCTTGGCGCCGTGCTCGGCCATGCGCTCGGCGATCGCAAGCCCGATGCCGCGCGTCGATCCCGTGATGACGGCGACTTTCCCCTTCATGTCGAACAAGGTCATGTGTCTCTCCCAGTGGACGATTTTGATTTGGTTCAAGCTTACGCCGCGTCTGCGTGAGCGGACGATCGGATCACGCCAGCTTCTTGACCTCCGGTCCGGCCGGCTGATGCATCGCCGCGTGCGCATCGTCGGCGATCCAGGGCTGCTGGTTCACCATCGGCAACCGCCAGACCGAGCGCTCAGGACTCGCGAAATAATCCAGCCGCGTGATCGAGCAATTGTCGATGTCGAAGGACAGCGCCCGCTCGATCTGGCCGTCGAGCGCGAGGCCGATCGCCGCCTTGATGGTGCCGCCATGCGCGACCGCGATGATGTCCTGCCCGCCAGCCTCGCTGTTGATGCGCTCGATGGTGCGGCGCGTACGGTTGTAGAGGTCCATGAAGCTCTCGCCACCGGGCGCGGGCTCGTTGATGTCGGCGAACCAGCTCGAGCCGACGGGTCGGCTTGCGATGAACGCGGCGCGGTTCATGCCCTGCCACTTCCCGAGATTCTGCTCGGCGAGATCTGCTTCCCATGGCATCGACGCAGGCTTCGGGTAGCCGGCCGCCCAGATCGCTTCCGCCGTTTGGTGCGTGCGCATCAGATTGCTCGAATACCAGACAGCCTTGCGTGGCAGCACCTTGGCTACGGCATTGAACACGTAAGTATCGCTGGTGTCGCAGGCGAGATCGCTCTGTCCGTAGATGTTGCCGCCGTCGTTGCGCACCGGCGCGTGACGAACCCACCACCACCGCGTCGTGACCACCCTCGCCTTGTCCTCGGCTGCCATCGAAACCCTTCCATCCCTTGTGATGTCGCTGTACGTCAGTAGGCAACGTGTCTCAAGACACTTTACCGTTTGAAATCTTGTTTGAAATTCCGTCGCGCGGCAAGCGTCGCGCGGGGCATCCGAGGGAGAAACGCATGGGCCGCCTGCAAGGCAAATCCGTCATCATCACCGGCGCCGGCAGTGGCATCGGGCGCGCTGCCGCGCTGCTGTTCACCCGGGAAGGCGCCAAGCTGATCGCAGTCGATCGCTCCGAGGCGGTGAAGGAGACCGTCGACGAAGTGAAGAAATCCGGCGGCGTGGCGGAAGCCATGATCGCGGACGCGGGCTCCGAAACCGATGTGATGGCCGTGATCGACAAGGCGGTGAAGACCCATGGCCGGCTCGACGTGATCTGGGCCAACGCCGGCATCTCCGGCGGGCTGGTTCCGCTCGGCGAGCAGACCGTGGAACAGTGGCAGGAGGTGTTGCGCATCAATCTGATCGGGCCGTTCCTCGCGGTGAAGCATGCGATGCCGCATATGGTGAAGCAGCAGTCCGGCGCCATCGTGCTGACCGCCTCCGTCGCAGGCCTCAAGGCCGGCGCCAGCGGACATCCCTATGCCGCGAGCAAGGCCGGCGTGATCAGCCTGGTGCAGACCACTGCGTATTCGCTCACCGGCACCGGCGTGCGCATCAACGCGGTCTGCCCTGGCCTGATCGAAACCGGCATGACCAAGCCGATCTTCGACCGCGCCAAGGAACGCGGCACCCAGGACAAGATCGGCCAGCTCAATCCGCTCAAGCGTCCCGGCCAACCGCACGAACTCGCGGCGATGGGCCTGTTCCTGGCCAGCGACGAGGCGTCGTACGTCAATGGACAGGCGTTCCCGGTGGACGGCGGCCTCACGGCGTCGATGCCGTATACGGGCAAGCCGGTGTAGCAGCCGTCTCGTGTCCCGGACGCGCTGCAACGCGCTTGCGTTGCTGCGCAAAGCCGAAGGGGCGCTGCGCTGCGTCCGGGGCACGAGAGCGGTGTTCAACGGCACACATGATTGATCATCCTCGCGGCGCAATTCGCCCGAGCTTTGCTTCGTCGCTTCGCCCTCGATTGAAAGAGGGCGCAGGGAAGGCCGGGCGCCGGCTGGCACCCGCGGTCCACTGTGCGAATCCTGCGTGACAAGAAGCTGCACAGCGGCATACAGGTGGAGCCGGGACATCCCGGCCTTCCCTGCGCAGTGGGTTGACGGCTTATGTCGTGCTCTCCCCGGGGAGCGTTGCGCTATTGCCCCCGTCGCCTTGCGGATGGCTGACGCGCTTGCCCGGTTGAGCAAGACACATCACCACAAGACTTGGCGCACAGACCCCGGGCGCCAGGACCACACGATTTT
>NZ_JAFCKT010000014.1 GCF_018129985.1 Bradyrhizobium sp. SZCCT0148 | reverse complement strand
ACCTCCACCCGACCGATCATAGAACTCATTGTGCCCGCGCGCATGCGTCAATCAGGCGGTCCTCGTCGTATGCGTACTCCGCTACAGCTCCGATGACGACTTGTCAGATGACGCTCGATCAGCAGACACCGCCCGGCCAGAGCTGCCGGCGAATCTTCTGCTTCAAAAATAAGGCTGATTCTCAGCGGCCGCCCCTCGCCCCGGCCGGTTGCGTGGGTCGGCTCGGAAACGGGTAAGTTGCGCCCGTTCACGCTGACGTTCCGCTGTGCTAGGCTCCGCGCGCGACCACAAGTCCGGTCGCAATCTCAGTTAACTCCCCGCCGGCTCCCTTGGCCGGCGGGTTTTTCTTGACCTTTCAGTTCGACCGGGGGCCGTCTCAGGGGGCGATCTTAACTTGAATTTAAGACTGCCTATTGTGCGTCGGCGTCACTCTGGCTATCTGAAGGTCAGTTAAGGTCAGTTGCGTTCGAGAGTCATGATTACGTACAAGCAGTACCACATCCAGCGAGTTGAGCACGGCCAACGGGGTTGGGTTGCCCGCATCACGCGGACCGATGGCCAGAACATCCGCACCATCCTGCCGGCTTCTGAGCATCCCTACCTTGATACGAAGCCTGCCGCGTCCGCCGAGGAAGCTGAGGAGCTCGCCAAGGAAGGCATCGACTTCGGCGGGGTGGTTTAGCGGACTCCTCAAGCGCTTTCCTCTACCCACTTTGCAGATGAACTCGCCCCATCTCTTGGGGAAAGGTCGCTCGAATTGTCGCGCACCGCCCTTTGATTCTCCGCTGCTGCGAGCCGCGTCAAACGGCGATTGCTTACAGTCCGTTGTGGAGCTCATAGCGAAACACCCCGTTTGCCCAGCCACGTCAGCGCCGCGGAGCCAATGGCTGAAAACAAAGCGGTCCGAAACCAAGACCGTCCACGAGCGGCGCTGATCGTCCGCAGATACAAGAAAGCTCCAAGAAGCTTCCCGTAGTTCCTACGGAATTCTCCATTGAGCTTGGCTACTTCCGGCAGATCGGACAAAGCCTTGCATTCGCCGGCCATTTGCTAAACTCCATTTGCGGCTGGACCAGCACCCCATAAACCACTGTTTCGCCCGACGGCGCAAGTTAAAATTCGGTTTTTTCGATGTGTCTTGGCGTAGCGACTGATAGCCCTCGTCGGCGACGCCTACCGAAATGCGACCTCAAGTTGCTAAGTCGCCTATCTCAGGCTCGAGTCCGGCCAGTGAGGAACCTCATCGGTGAGCCGGGAACGACGCAAGTGCTGCCGCACCATCGCGTAAAGCACAAAAAGACCGATGGTGATGGCGACAGCCAGCAGCGGGAAAATGTAGTTCATGCAACCTCCTGACTCTCATATTAGAAGCATCGCTTAACGCGCTTAAGCGCCCGTCGTTGCCGCGATAGGGCAGTCTTCTCATATCGCTCCAAGCCCGACAAATATCTCAATTGCTTTGGTTCAGCGCCCTCAATCACTGCTAAGATCAGACCTAACCGAAGAGCTCGCAGGCGGTTCTGGCGACCCCTGGCTTGAGCCAGATCTTGAAGTGCGGCTTCCATATCCGCGCTTTTGAACTCCTCCGCGAGGATTACATCGAAGCCGGCGAGACCAGAACCAGCGGCTTCGTCCCAACGCGATAAACCATGCCGATAGGCATTGCGGCTTGACGTTGCTTTCCCAGCGCTTGTTTGCGGGCCAGTACTCTTCGCAGCGTTTGCGTGGTTGGCTTCGATTTGTCGCTTTGACGCCAAATTGCCTCCTTGATCTGTCAACCTAGCAATCAATCGCTCCCTTGGTCGCGAAGTCCAGGGCCTCAATCCTCCGTTCCCGCGTCTCCGCGAGGCGACCGTGATTGATCCGGAGGGCAGGATGGATCCGTCAACAACGGAGCAATGAATCTATGGAGGTTTGATCCATCAAACAGATGGGCTGCTATTCCGGCCGCTTGCGCCGCAGCAAGGTCGCTCTGCCTGTCGCCGATCAAAAAGCTAGCATCGATATTCACTGCGTACCGCTCAAGCAGAGCTCTAATCAACCCCGGCTGCGGCTTACGGCAACTGCAGAGAACACGGTAACGCTCAATCAAGCCATCGGGGTGGTGCGGGCAAAATTCGAATGCATCGATATGCGCGCCAACTATCGCAAGCTCATGCGACATCCAGTCGTGCAAATTGTGAACATGCAGCTCCTCGTAAAATCCCCTCGCAATTCCTGATTGGTTCGTCACGACAAACGCAAGATACCCGGCGTCATTGACCGCTTTGACGGCCTGTTGGGCTCCCTCCACCCACCGGATCTTGTCCGGATCGAAAGCGTAGCCGTCGTCCTCATTGAGGACGCCATCACGATCAAAAAATACTGCCGGACGCTTCAAAGTTCACTGCCCAAGTTGGAAGGATACCCGCCGATCTTCCGACAAATACTGCTTGGTTTCAACATCCCCCAGCGGTTCGACAGTTCGTTATCTGCGCCACGCCTCTAGTTCAGTAAGCTCTTCGCTGCTCATGCGTAAATTGGCTTCGTTTTGTCGATTTGATATTCGGCCGCCTCCTCTCGCACTTGCTCTAAGCACGTGAGAACAAGAGCCATTCCTTCCGCTAAAACGAGCAACAATGTTGCTGCAAAAAGGACTGGCCTTCATCCGCGATTGGAGCGTTACTGAGTCGACCGGGCGCCAACGCCGATTGTAGCGCCGGTATCTCGCCTCGCGAACGCGGGGCTTCGGGCAGTGCGGCATGTGACGCCGCTTGTTCTTGCGTAGGAGATACCGGTGACAACGGTGCAAAGGAATGGCGCAGATGCGCCAAATCATATCATCAGATTCAACCCCAACGAACGTCGCCATTTCATCGGCGGCTCGGACGCCCGCATCATCATGGGAGATGACCAGGAGGACCTCATCCGCCTTTGGCGCGAGAAACGCGGCGAAGCAGAGCCACAGGACCTCTCAGATATTTTGATCGTTCAACTCGGGACCGTCACGGAAGTCTTGAACCGCGCCTGGTATCAACGCGCGAGCGGACACACCGTCAAGGACATCCAAAAACGTGTTCGTCATCCCATTCACAAATGGATGGCCGCAACGCTGGATGGGACCGTCGAGCAAACCGGCGCCGTATTCGAAGCCAAGTTCATGCTGCCTTGGGCCTTTACAGAAGAAGCCGCGGCTGAGAAGCACATGGCCCAGCTGCAGCACAACATGTGGGTCACGGCGTACCGCAGCGCGGTGCTCTCGATCATCACCGGTGGTGGCAATGGGTTGAGATCAAGGTCCATGCCGATCCGCTTTATCAGCACCTCCTGGTCACGGCAGAAAAGAAGTTTTGGCGCTTCGTTCAAAACGGCGAGCCACCCAATCTCTTCAATATCGAAACACCTCGTCCAAGACTCGAGGCGGTTAAGGTCGTCGATATGTCGACCTCCAATCAATGGGCCGAACTGACCGCGATCTACCTGCGAACGCGAGAGGCCCACGGCGAGCACGAGACGGCCAAAGCGGATCTGAAAAAGCTGATGCCGGAGGATGCCAAGGAGGCGACCGGCCACGGCATCAGAGCCAAACGCTCGAAGTCGGGCGCGATCAGCTTCGAGGCCCAAGCGGCGGAGGGCTCCCATGCACCAGTCCAGTGAGCGCATCGGGACCATCGCAGCCGCCCTCGCCCGAGCCCAAGCGGAACTAACGAACCCCGAAAAGACCCTGACCGCCGTAATCCGGTCGACCTTCCCGCGGGAGGATGATCGAACTTTCCGCTATGCGTCCCTGGCCTCTGGCCTGGATATCGTCCGCAAGACGTTAAGCCAGCAGGAAATCGCCACCATCCAGACCACTCGGATCGAGCAGGTCACCGGTCAGATCCATCTCACCACCCTGCTTGCCCACGCCTCCGGGGAATGGATCTCCTCGGACCTTCCGGTCTGCGCCTCGAAAGAAGTTGAAGCGCCGCACCGGATGGGCTCCGCGCTGACCTATGCCCGCCGATATGCCCTGTTTGCCTTAGTCGGGATCGCCGGGGAGGACGATTTAGACGCGCCTAACGTCGTCACCGGGCCTCCCGCCGCCCCGGAGCCGCTTGCCGCGTCAGGGCCGAAAAGGAGGCCGCATGGCGGCGTCCTGAACCGGCCCGCGGTATTGCCGCCCGAACGCTCTGCCGAACTCCTGGACGGGCTCCTGGGCCAGCTATCCGCCCAGGATGACGATGGACTGCTCGCGTGGGCCAAGACCAGTCTTCCGCTCAAGAACTCTCTTCTGAAGGCGGATGCCCGCGCTCTTGAAGCCGCGTATCAAAAGCGGATCGAGGATGCCCGTCTGCCCGACATCTATTCCGCGGACCAGCAGCCTGCGCCTTCCACATCCGTTCCTCCCGATGAAGTCCTTGCAACGGCATCGAGCAACATCGATGTGGCTGCTGCTCCCGCTCGGCAAGAGCAGGCCGGCCTCGCCTTCTCGAAGGAGCCACCTCGAAAACGGAGCAGAGATCACCTAGCCTTCATCCGCAGCCAGGCGTGCCTCGTCTGCCAAAAGACTCCCGCCGATGCGCATCATCTCAAGTTCGCCCAGCCACGATCCTTGGGACGTAAGGTCAGCGAAGAGTTCACGGTCCCGCTCTGCCGATCTCATCACCAATCCCTGCACCGACACGGAAATGAACGAGCTTGGTGGACTAATCTGCAAATTGCGCCACTGCCGACAGCAAAGGAGCTTTGGGATGCCAGCCCAATCCATCTGACGGAAGGCACGCCGATCGCCCTACCGCCGCGTCCACCATTAGAAGTGCAAGGTCAATGAATGGTCCGGTCGATCTGCTCAAACCGCATCCCGCCAGCATCTGGCCGCCTCAATACGAAGCGTTATGTCCTCCGCCCCAACTTCTCCCCGGAGAGAGCATCGAGCGCTATCAGGCTCTTCAGGCAGTTATCTTCCGCGACCTTGATCCCAAATCTGCCGCCGAGTGGCTCCTCACGATCGATATCGCTGAGTTGTCCTGGGAAATGCAACGCTACCGGGTCTTGCGGCACAGGCTCTTGAGCACGTATCGCCAAAAGGCCGTCGAGATGACACTTCGCCGAGTAGATCTGGCAGGCATTGCCCCAGAATTCCTGGATGTAGCCGCAATCTACACCACAAATAACGCTCTGGATTGGCAACTAGACCCAACTGCCACGCTCGACATCGACGCACGTCTTCGAGCGCATGGCTTCGATCAACACGCGATCAGCGTGGAAGTTTACGTCCAGGCGCGCGAGATCATCTAACTGTTTGACTCTTTTGAACGGAGCACAACTTCGTCGACTGATGTTGCTCAAGGAGGTAAACAACCTTCGCCGTTCGATGATGGTGGATGGTGCTGAGGCTGCAAGATCTCGCAAATCGACCGGGAGCTAATGCAAAGATTGAAGATGCTGGTGACGGCCTGACTATGGTTTAGCAGTCTTTCTCGTTGAGGCTTCGTTAAGATCGAAGAAAACTGCGTGACGCCTCAACGTACGGACCATCAAGATAAGTTAATGATCTAGATTGGATGAATGACACCGATGATGTAGAGGAAGCTACAACTTCCGATCCGAAATCAAACCACGCGGCGCGTGGGACGACGCTTCTAACGTGAGGAAGTGAGCATATGATCCAGAAGATTATCGAACACTTGACAGATATCTACACATATGACGCAAAACGGCTGGCGAGCAGCCGAACCGTTACTGTGATCCTCTCGCGTCAGCCTAAAGAGGAAAACTGACTTCACTGAAGAAGATTGATGTGCCCACCGGCACAGCCCGTCGTAGGCGTCGACAGCGCGAACCGGCGAGCTTCTGCCGTTCGGGCTAGAAGGTGTCCTATGTACTTCGTCATCTCCAAAACAGTCGGCAAGCTGCTGCTACCGCCAGACTTATTTTTCTCCCTCGGAGTTATTGGCTTAGCGCTTGTCCTCACCCACCATTCAGGATTTGGAACTCGTTTGATTCTTGGCGCCTTTTATGCTCTGGCTGTTTGTGGATTGCTCCCCCTCGGCGCAGCCATGCTCGTGCCGCTCGAGAATAGATTTCCGGCTTGGAGCCCGACGCCTGAAGCTCCCACCGGAATCGTAGTGTTGGGTGGCGGCATCGATGAATATCTCTCAGCGGAGCGAGGTGAAACGGTTCCAGATCGAGGGTTCGCGCGACTCATTGCTGCTGCAAAGTTGGCCCGGCAATATCCAGATGCTCGCCTCATTTACACAGGCGGTAGCAGCAATTTGACCGGCAACGACATTCGCGAAGCCGATTTTGCCGCTCAAGCATTCGAGGACCTCGGAATTTCACGAAGCCGCGTCGAGATAGAACGAGACGCGCGGAATACAGCGGAGAATGCCGTTCGCGCTAAACAATTGGCGTCGCCGAAACTGGGTGATCGATGGTTGCTAGTGACTTCCGCCTACCACATGCCGCGCTCGGTAAAACTCTTTCACAAGGTCGGATTCGTTGTTGAACCGGTTCCGACGGATTGGCAAACCGGCATCGAGAGCTTTTGGCGTCTGGACCCATTGAAACGTTTAGGACAGCTGAAAACCGCTTCTCGAGAATGGATCGGTCTCGCCGTTGTCTGGATCACCGGAAATGCCGTTTTTGCAATGCCACCTTAGTTGCGACCGATAAGCTAAATTGGCCAATCGCGGGTGGCGACCTACTAAGCAGCCTGCCACGGTAGATCTTCAGTCAACCACCAAGTGCGAGCAATAAGCCCCAGATTTTCGCAAGCAGCCATATCATTACACCAAAAGCGACCAATATGCCCAACTTGCTGAATACCTTGCTAGAATTCCTAAAGATTATCATATGGGAAAACTAACCTGCGTTTCTCGTGTGCAAAGAGGCGTTGGCCAAACTTCCCTGAGTCTCAGCTAATGCGCTCTCTGGCTAGCATGTCATTGTAGCGCGCCTTTTGTACAGCGTTGATGTGAACCAAATCATCGAGGCCGTCATCAGATTAAGAAATCATACCCTCATCACGTTGGGCCACTTAACAGTCCTTGCTGCAACGATACGCAAGAATGCATCCAATGGCCACGAAGTATAGCCGTAAGTTATCAGCAAAAGGGCGGCTTAGAAGTAGCTTTTTCGCAGCTGAGCTCTGAGTCTTACTGTTGCGCCGAATACGAGATGATTTGGAAGCAGAAAACACAGGGGATGCCTAAGAGCTGGAAATACGTCATTTGATATCAAAAACTGTCGGCGCCTAGATCCGAGGAAAGTGCTCATGTCACTGCGCAAAAGCGCTTTCAAATGAAAATTGGGGGGGGGTGGAGCAATTACCTCCTCATGGGTGGAACGCCCGACCTCAGCTAGGACACACCAGCGCTGATGGCTGACGTCCCTAGTTTATACCTGGTGGATGACATGTTTCCGGCGTGGCTGTTGATCTCACGATCTTCCAGGCTATGATTGAGATGTGCAGCGCAAACTCGTCTTCAATTTCCACCCCTGCAGTTATCATCCGGGGCGTAGACGTAAAGAATAGCATCGTCCACTTCGCCGAACCGGGCTACTCGGAACGAACCACGCCTTCGTGCACCAGGGCAACACTAGGGCTGCTTGCTTCCCGCATGCTTGACGAGGCGAATGCGGTCGTAATTTGGCTGTTTCGAAGGAAAGCAAAGGTTAGATGAAAACGGTGTCAGAGGCGGCACCGCTTTATGCTCTCATGATTGGTTGTACGGAATACCGCATCGCCTTAGGCGCCGTATACCTTGGCGGCCGCTGGCTCCTCGAGTGAAGGGGGCCGTGTAACTTGGTCACTCGTCAAGTCAACTCAGGACGTCTTCGAGCACATACGGCTGTACCATGCACGCCCATGCCGGGCATTGACCGAAGTAGTTTTCATCGGGCCGGTTATCTGCGTGAGCAATACGTTGGTCGCCGGAGGTGAATCTCTCATAAAAATGGAATGCTTGCGGTCCCCGCGCTGGCCGGGTTAATTTTGCACGGGAGCTGAGAAAATGCAGATAATTTCGCGCGAATCAATGAGCTTGCCATTGACGGCCGCCAAATTTGTCCTGAGTTTTGTATGCTTGGCGGTGCTCGCTAGCCACACGGTTACGATGTTGCGCTGGAGCGAGGCCCGAGGCGTCTATGACGATGTCTGTTACTTGAGACAGGCTCATCTTTTTCAACGCTTTGGCTTCAACGGGTTCAACACAGATGTAACGATGGACGACGACCAGCATTTTGTAAGCAGGTTGCAGGAAATTGGGTTTCCAGATCCCGAAAGTCCTAAACGGTGGCCGTGCCACGTTGAAAAGTCGGGCGGTAAGATCGTTCTGCAATACCCGCCTGGAACCGGCTTTTTGTTGGCGGCGTTCCCGCAAGGCTTCCAGGTGACCCCGCTCTACATCACCGCCAGCTCAATCGTTTGCGGCTTCGCACTCGTGGGCATCTTCATGGCAAAGGAGTTGCCTCCCGTAATTGGGGCTGGCCTCTTCGGAGCGCTCACCGTCTATGGAATGATCAACCCAGGGAAGGCGAGCTATTCGGTGGCGCCTACCCTGGTGCTCTGCGGCATTCTTGGCTTTCTAACGGCCTTATGGCTTACCAGGACGCGGCAGAGCCCGTGGCTGATTGGAATCATAGGCGTCCTGCTCGGAGTGTCGGTAAATTTCAGGCTGGCTAACATCCTGCTCGCGGCCGGCTATTGCGTGTTTCTCGCCGTGACCTTCCTGAGGTCGCGCACGTTAGCGAAATTTCTTGATGGCTTCGGTTTTGGAGTCGGCGTTGCTATCGGAATGTTGCCGACGCTGATTGCCCAGGCGATTAACGCCGGTAGCCCGTTTGCCACGACATACGGCGCAACCGACGCCGTTGGTCCCGGATTTAGCGTCACGGTTCTCGGGCAGTATTTGCGTGATACGCAGTCGCTCCTGATCGCACTGGTGATCGGGTGGACCTTGTGGTTGCTGCGTGCCGTCGGTGGGTCAGCACGTCAAATCGGCATCCTCGTTGCAGGCAATCTCTTAATCAATCTCGGCTTCTTTCTAAGTCATCCAATCTTCACGCCCTACTATGCCGTTCCAATTGCGATGCTCTCCATGTGGACGCTTTCGTTCGCTCGGTTGATGCGGCCTCGCGAGGAAACGGCGAGGCTGTCTTCCGACGCAGAGGGATTTTGTAGCGCTAGTGCTAAGTGAAGTTTGTCAGCAGCGTTTGGCCAAACGCCATCGCGGATTTGTGAGTGGTACGCATGTGCCTCGAGAACCCCCGTCGGCTCGAAAGCTAGCCGATCTTTCATGGACGACTCCGAAATAGCCGGTTCACGCGGGCGGTTGTTTGCGTCGGTAAGAGAGAGGTGAACTCCGCAGTATTAGACAATCCTTGGTGCAGTCGGCGCCCCGCTCCGCGTCCATCGAGGACGAACGGCCTGACTTGCGCCCCGTCCCAAGCTCTCTCGACATCCCCCGTACACGCACGGCCAGCAGGCTACTTTTTAGTCCTGCCGCTCCGGACAAATCGCAGAGAGATCTTATGTCCACTGTGGTCGCACCTGCGAGATTGACGCAGCGACCGAGAGCAAAGCGAGCATAGCGATAACTGGAGCGCCAACATCAATGTCATCATTGTTTCCCCGCCAGTGACCACCAACCATTCCGGCGCTTCCGGCTACTTTCTTCTTGGACTATCGGCTATCGTAGCGCTAGGAAGTCGCCGAGCCGGCCGGCCATCGAGAAGGCAGTTCATCCACCCTGGGATCGCTCAATGATAAATCGACGTTCTGCACTGCTTGTCGGAGGTTCTGCCAGTATCGCCGCAGCTCTTGGTCGCTGCTCGGAAGCATCGTCAATGCAAGCTTTAGATTTCGAGCGAGCGCGCATTTTCTGGACGACGAAGGCGGGTATCAAAGGAAGCTGGCGGGTTGTTGCTGCGGCCTGTTGTGAGGGAACGGATGGTATCTATTTAGCGCCTGCTGTAATGGCAGGGGAAATCTTCGGGATGGGCCGTTTGCCGAAAGACCCGCCTTACTCGTATCAGCTAGTCGCTACGCAAAAACGTCATGCGATTATTAGGAGGGGTGGAGCTTCAGAAATTGAAGATAGCGAAGCTGATAACGATACTGCATTCTCGTTGTTTGATATCTTCGCGCCGCAGCGCAAATCAAGTCCCGTCGATCCAGAGGCCATAGACCAAGCGGAGATTGAGCGGCAGTGGCCCTTATCAGCTCGACTGACGGTGAAGGGTAGTGAGCTTTGGATTTTAGAGTTTCCAGTCAGCCACATCAGCAGACGCGCCGGTGCGTTTCAAATCGAGAGCGGACCAGTTCTCATTCCTCAAGACTTAGTAAACATTCCGGACACTTCGACGTTTTGCGGATGTTACTTGGCGTACGTTTTCCTCAACAAACCCAACCAAATCGATGTGCTAGCGTTTGGCCGAAATGAGAACTTTCACCGACAGTTTGTCAAGTTCGCTCGCATTGAGGACATTCAAATCCGAATTCTGAGTTGACGATCGCGTAGGAAAGTATGCGTTCCGACGACCGCACTAGGGGGCTCAAACATCCCGTCAGGGGCGGTTTGCCGAGTAAATCCTTGGATGCTAGTGGCTCGCAAATGCATAATGAAAGCAGCGTTAGGTGGACCCTCAAGTGCGCGGTCGCGGCGGCGGTCATTCTGGGGGTTTGCGTTGCTGCAAAACCATTCCTGCCCAGTTGGATGCAAGCGCCTGCGATAACAGCCCGAGACGGAGCGCTTGTCGCCCTAAATCGTTATGTGAGTGAGCCCATTCCTGAGGCCGTTCTTTTGGGAAGCTCACTGACTGCACGGATCAGAGAGGATTATTTCGACGGGCTAGATGTACGAAATCTTGCGATTGGTGGAGGCTCTCCTTTGACCGGTTTGCGTTTCCTGCTCCTAGATAGCCAGAGGCTTCCCAGGACAATTTTGGTCGAGTCGAATTTGCTGTCTAAAGAGGCCGATGAGAGACTGATCGAGAGTTTTTCGCGTGCTAGGACCAATCCCCTCTTTCGCCCTGTCCGCATGGCGGTCGCGGCGTACGAAAATTGGCAGCACGCTCAGCGGAAACGCAACGCATCAAATGCGGCAGCTAATCGGCTGTTGGCTGCGCCAGCTGTTGAATACAACAACCAAATTTACCTTGCCCGGGCGGCTAAAGCTTTTGACCAGGACGTGACTGCCGCATTAGAAAGTAATATCGATGAGCTTGCGCTGCTGGTATCAGCGGCACGAAGTGGGGGCGCACGGGTTCTGCTTTTTGAACTGCCTTACGCGGACCTGCTGGAGCATGGGCAGCTTGTTCGCGAAACGCGTCAGTTCGCATCTGACCGCTTTGGTAATTCGCAGGATTGGCTACACCTGACACTGGCTAAGAGCGAACTGCGATGGCCAGACGGTATGCATATGGATGAGCGTTCCGCGGTAATGGTCGCCAGAGCGATTGAGCAAGCTCTCAATGGCCTCTCAAACGCCTCAGAGGTTGGCTTGAACAAGTGAGACTTGATGGAGCTAGATAGGCGCGACACATGAGCCAAGCGGCCGTTCCTGGCGCTTCCATCGAACTGCAAGCTTAGGACCTTGCATCAGTACAATCCAAAAAGCATGGCTAAGTCGAATCACTGCATCCCAACATTACTTATTGGTCCATCGCTCTCACTATAACTGCGGGAGAAGCGAGCTTTCCGTCTCATCGATTTCAGCACTACCGCGGGAACTCGAATCATCGAAATATGCATACAAATATCCAGCCTTGTCCTCAGCGAGATGCCATCCATCCATCCCCTGTTTTTCTGAGAGGCTTATCCTCCCAGAATGCAACATGCCTTGGGCGCTTTTTTCAATTAGGATCGGGCATTTTCTAACTATCCCGTCTGCCAAAAGCACTACCCATTTTAGGAGCCAGTAGGCTATTCCATCGATTATCGTAGGGCAGACTTGGATGGTCAACGGCCAGGAGCCGCGCTGGCGCGGTCTCGCGATGTCGAGTGAAGACATTGCCTCCTCCTACATGATCCAATCTTGCGGCGAATCTTCTCAATTTGGCAACCCTCTCGTGCAGGCTGCAATATCGCCTCGGAAGATGGTTGGTTGAGATTGTTCTTGTAGCAGATAACAAACTGACGGCCGCCGCGAGGAGGCCGTAGCCGGACATCATATTCGAGTACTATTGAACGAGCGGTCTGGCTCATAGCTTCCTTAAGCGTAGCTTAAGTAGAGCTTGAAATACTATAGTTAACAAACCGTTAGGAACTTGACTTTTGTCGTTTTTCCCAGTTATTTCAAGAACTTGATGCTCGGGGCGGCCGATTTGAATCTCCGCGTGAATTATTGATCGCATTCCGGTAATTCTCGGCCATTGACAGAAGAGCTAGTCTCGAATCTGCGTGATCAATGCTGTCAGCCCATTCGTGACAAGCAAGCAGCATACGCTTCCATCCCCTGATCTGTCGTCGACGACGCCAGACTTCTTTGTGAGCCATCCTCATCCTTTTAAATTTCCCTTGGAGCCGAGAGAAAAAACTAAGCATTTGACTAGCCTTATCCTAATCTAAACTCTCGCTTGGACCTAGGTAGTCAAAGGCAACCGATCCGGGGCAAAATTCAGCCGTTAAGAATGGGGCAAAATAGTTGCGATTGCAATATCTCGCCAGTTTCACCACGCACAAGGACCGTTGAACTATCATGCGTTTGCCAAGCACCACGTCACCGCTTTATCCGTGGAACGTGTGTCGGCTGCTTCACATGCCGACCCCGAGCCGGCTCCGCCGCGGCATGAAGCGCAAGGCGACTTCCTCTCCGGTCTCGATAGATTCATAAAGTGCTGAAATGAGCTCCAGGCTTTTCCGACCTTCAAGTCCATCGACGAGGGCTGCGCGGCGGTTGGAAAGACACTCGACGACGTGCTGATAGTAGGCTTGATGGCCAAAGCCGTAGACATTCGGCGGGTTCACGGAGAACCTTTCAATGACTTCCCTGTCCGCAGGTAGCTCAGCCTTGAAGCGCCAGTGGCGAATTTGGTTCATCGCAAATCCGCCAACTTCCACAACTCCTCCTTCACCCAAAATCGAAAGAGAGCCTTCAAGGTCCACCGGACGCGCAGCAGTCGTGGCCTCAATTATGCCTAGAGCGCCACTTCTGAATTTTAGCGTCGCTACAGCGGTGTCTTCCGTCTCAGTATTTACAAGTGCCGTAATACCTCGTGCATGAACACTGACGACATCACCGAAGAACCATTCCAGCATGTCGATGTGATGACTGGCTTGGTTGGTAAGTACTCCACCATCATATGCCCAAGTGCCGCGCCATGCATCCTGATCATAGTAGGCTTGGTCCCGGCACCAACGCACCCTTACGGTGCCCAATACGAGCTTTCCGAACCGACCCGCATCGAGTGCATCGCGCGCCTTTAAGATAGGTACGTTAAACCTATTCTGCTTGACCACAAAAAGCTTCACCCCAGCCTCATCGCAAGCCCGGATCATATCGTCGGCATCTTGAAGGCGCAGGGCCATCGGCTTCTCCACCACCACATGTTTTCCAGCTCTCGCGCACGCGATGGCATGTTTAGGATGAAGGCCACTTGGGGTTAGTACCGCTACAGCGTCAATATCCACGCGAGATAACAGGTCTTCTGCATTGTAGTGAGAAAATACACCGAATTTAGTAGCAACAGCATCAGCGCGCGCTCGGTCGGTGTCGCAGACAGCCACCAGTTTAGCGCCGGCAATTTGATTGCGGCCAAGCAGGTCAGAATGACGCTTTGCTATTCGCCCACATCCCAGCAGGCCAAACCTGATCACGGCAGTCTCCTTGGGAAATCGTGATCCAGACGGATCACCACATGCACTCTACTCATCAAAGGTGCATAGAAGCAAGAATCTGCTAAGATCGTCAAAACGCCGTAGGGTTGATAACCGAACCGAATTCGTAACACGTGCCGCGGCCAATTCTTACCAAATGTATCTCACTCTTTGCCCATAGTCCCGAGGTAGCTGGGCGGCGTACGAGTCTACTCCTCACCTTGGCAGACACTGCAAGCTACGATATCGCGTCAGGCCGCGGTCGACCCGAATTCGGGCACCGCATCCTTCAGGATGGTCCTGATGGTGGCGCGATCGTCGCGCGCGATCGCCTGCTCCAGCGCCACGATCCATTTGCGCAGCGTCTGCATCGGCGGCTCGTTCGGCTGCGCGGCCATGATGCCGGCGACGCCGATCTCACGGGTCGGCTCTTCGGTGGCGAACAGGATCTCATGCAGGCGCTCGCCCGGCCGCATGCCGGTGAACACGATCTCGATGTCGTAGCCGGGCTGCAGTCCGGACAGGCGGATCATGCGCTCGGCGAGATCGACGATCTTCACCGGCTGCCCCATATTGAGCACGTACACCGAGACGTCGGGACGATGCGTTCCGATCGCATGCGTGGCCGCAGTGATGACGAGATCGCAGGCCTCGCGGATGGTCATGAAGTAGCGGACCATGTCGGGATGCGTCACCGTGACCGGCCCGCCGGCCTCGATCTGGGCCTTGAACTTCGGGACCACCGAGCCGTTCGAGGCCAGCACGTTGCCGAACCGGACCGAGATCAGGCGCATCGGCGGCTTGGCGCCGTGCGACCCGGCAGCGAGATCGTGATCCAGCGCCTGGCAGTACATCTCGGCAAAACGCTTGGTCAGGCCGAGCATCGACACCGGCTCGATCGCCTTGTCGGTCGAGATCATCACCATGGCCTCGGCGCCGGCGGCAACGGCGGCATCCGCGACGTTGATCGAGCCGAAGATGTTGGTCTTGACGCCTTCACTCCAGTCGCGCTCGAGGATCGGCACGTGCTTGAGCGCGGCAGCGTGGAATACGATGTCCGGCTTGAATTCGGTCATCAGGCGCGTGATGCGCTCGCGGTCGCGAATGTCGGCAATCCGCCCTTCGATCTCGGCGGACGCGCCCCGCGCGGCGAGCGCTTCGGTGATCGCGTAGAGCGCCGGCTCAGAGTTCTCCACGATCAGGAGCCGCGCGGCGCCGAAGGCGACGACGCGCTCGCAGATCTCCGACCCGATCGAGCCGCCGCCGCCGGTGACGATCACCGCCTTGCCGTTGATCAGCGCTTCGAGGCGCGCATAGTCGATCGTCTCGCTCGGCCGCAGCAGGAGGTCCTCGACCGCGACGGCCGTGAGCCGCGGTGCATCGCCGCTCTCGAGCGAGGGCATCCGGTTGACGATCACTCCGAGCTTGCGCGCCCGCATCAGGATTGATTCCGGACGCGCTTCCGGCTCGAATGCCGAGGGCGTCATGACGAGGCGGGCGATGGGCTTGTTGCGCCTTATTAAGTCGGCGATGACGTCCTCGACGTCGTCCACACCGCCCAACACCGGCACGTTGCGGATGAACTGGCCGCGATCCGCGATCGACGGCGACAGCACGCCGACCGGCCAGATGCGCTTGATTGCTCCGCTCTCGATGCCGCGCAGGAGCACCTCGGCATCCGCGGCGCGACCGATGAGCAGCGTCGGTGCCGCTTCTCCGTCTCGCGCATGACGTCGCACTCGCGTATAGCGGAAGTAGCGGTAGGCCATGCGCAACGCGCTGAGGAAGGAGATCTCAAGGAACCAGTAGAGAACGATCGTCGCTTTGCCAAGGAAGAAGGCGCCGCGGACGTTGGGGGCAACGAAGATGTAGTCGAGCACCAGCAGGGCGACCGTCAGCACGGTCGCGACGCGGATGATGTTCAGCGCGTCAGGCAGCGAGATGAAGCGCCATTTCGTCGTGGTCAGGTTGAAGATGAAGAACACGACCACGCTGAAGGCGAGGAAGTAGGGCAGGATCTGGAACAGCAGCGGCAGTCGGTCGAAGAAGCCATCGCCGCCCTCGAATCGCAGATAGAAGGCGGCAAAAAGCGCCGCTGCGGTCGCCAGCAGGTCGTGGAGCGCAATCAGGAGATTGCGCGAGGTAAGGTGCGAAAAACGCGTCATCCGCCGACCGATGAAAACCCAGTTAGATGCAAGCTGCCCTGGGCTGATAGCCCATCTGCGCTAAACTTGCCAGCGGCCGCTCAAGAACCAGCTTCCCGATCTTCTCCGCCTTTTGAGCCACGCTGACGAAGTCGACCCACCACTACTCAAAAGCTGACGGCTTTACCAGTCCGGCCTCGGTAGCGGCCTAGCTTGCCACCCTCCACTCCGCATAATTGTCACCCATAAACCTGCTCAGGGTATGGTCGTCGACCTCCTTACCAACCACGCTCGCGTAAATCGATCGCCTGGCTCAACTGAGCCGTCGCGGCAAAATGCTCAACATCGTGCGCCTCTGCACACCGGGGAGAAGCGACGCAGAACGGCAGCCAAGAGGCCTACGCCAAACGTCTACCAATCTTCAACACCGCATCGGCGACTCTATCGATCTGTTGCATGGTGAGGTTGGAACCTGACGGAAGGCAAATTCCACGCTCAAAGATGTCATTTGATATATTGGTATTACCATGGCCGAAGAAGACACACGACGCGAAAACCGGCTGGAGATGCATCGGTTTCCAAATTGGACGCGCCTCGATGAATTCATCTGACAAATGTCGGACTAGTGACTGGCCAGTTAACCGTGAACCCGGGGCCAAGCACGCTGCCGAAATCCAATGCGTGGAATAACTCCATTCCGGCTCAGGCATAAGTTCAATCCAGCTTTCATTCGCGAATGCCTCGCGGTACCGCCGGAAGATGTTGCGACGCGCTTGAACGCGCTCATCGAGCACCTTGAGTTGACCTCTTCCGACACCCGCAAGAATGTTGCTCATCCGATAATTGTAGCCGATTACGCTATGCTGATAATGGGGAGCGGGGTCGCGTGCCTGTGTCGCAAGAAAACGAGCTCGATTGGCCAACTCCTTTTCGGATGTGACCAGCATACCTCCACCTGAGGTCGTAATGATCTTGTTGCCGTTGAATGAATAGATACCAAGCCTTCCGAAAGTACCTGAATGCCTGCCCCGATATTTTGCGCCGAGCGACTCCGCGGCGTCCTCCACCATCGGCACCCTATACTTTTCACAAAGCGCCACTATGGGCTCCATGTCTGCGCTTTGACCGTAAAGATTGACTACGATGACCGCCTTTGGCAGCCGACCATTTTTGCGCGCGTTCTCTAGCGCTCGTTCAAGCGCGATGGGCGACATATTCCAACTATTTGGTTCGGAATCGATCAGCACAGGTTCCGCGTTTTGATAAACAATCGGATTTACGCTCGCCGCAAAAGTCAGCGAAGAGCAGAAAACGCAGTCTCTGGCACCGACGCCCAAGAGCACAAGAGCAAGATGGATCGCGGCGGTGCCCGAGCTAAGCGCAACGGCACTATTCGCCCCAACCAACTCCGCAAGCTCCGCCTCAAAGGCATCGACGTTCGGCCCCAGAGGAGCAATCCAATTCGTTCGGAACGCCTCTTCCACATAATTTCGTTCAGCCTCTCCCATGTGCGGTGTTGAAAGCAGTATTTGCTCGTCAATGCCTCGGCGCTCTATAAGATCGACGACCCGGCCTGAAACATCCACCACAGGAAGATGATCTATGGTGTGCTTCTGCATCAGTTCGAGCGCAGCTCGTCGGGTTCGATTTTCTTGAACAACGATGGACTGGCGCTCCGATATGCTTACGAGCGTCTGCTCGAGCGAAGCGCCCTCGAGTAGGAGCCTACGCAGATCGCCATCCGTCACCGTACGCTCGAATTTGCGGTCATTCTCGACCAGGAGCAAGACGCCAAGACCGCTGCGATCAAGCATGTCGAGCGCATTGCGCAGGGTAGATTGGCGTGTAATGCAAATTCCCGAAATATCCATGAAACAGTCCTCAGCGGATTTTGCGGGCTGGCACACCCGCATAAGTTGTGCCAGGGGGAACATCTACCGTAACGACGGCACCGGCGCCAATTGTTGCGTCGTCGCCAATCGTGATGCCCGGAAGTATATTTGCTCCCGCGCCAATGAAAACTCGCAATCCAAGCCGCACATTGCCAGCCAGTGTTGCACCTGGAGCAACATGGCAGTGACTCCGAATTTGGCATTCATGATCGATGATCGCGGAATGGTTGATTATCACACCTTCAGCGACAGTCGCTGCGGGCGCAATAACGGCTCGAGCGGCCACGAACGCACCGTCTGCGAGGTCAACGTCTCGGGCGATCGTCGCGCTCGGATGGACAATGGTCGATGGCAATCCACCGCGCGCTTTCAACGCCTCGAAGATTCTAGCTCGAACGTCGTTGCGGCCGATCGAAACATGAAAGCGCTGTGCGGTCCTGTTGATGGTCGCATCTAAACGTTCGATGGTTAGCCCCAGAAACCTCTTGCCTACCCGGCTGGCGGCTTCGTCTGCTACGCAAACATTGATCTGCGGCTCGCGACACTGCAGTGCATCGAGAACCACCATGCCGTGGCCGCCCGCTCCAACCAGAAGATAACGCTCAATAGACATTGGTCTTCGCCGAAGAAGCGCCGGCAAGATCGATTCCGGCAAGCAGATTGATAATGCGTTCGCCCGCTTGACCATCGCCATAGACATTGGTCCCGTCGAACCGCGGTGATGAGAGCGCGGCCTCGATTGCACGATCGAGATCGTTGCGATCACTAGTGCAGTCGAAGACATTCGAGTTGCGTTGACGCAGGTTCTGCCGTGATCCGACGTTGACGACAGGCGTTCCAAAACTCGCGGCCTCGATGATGCCGGCACTTGAATTACCCGCCATCAGATTCGTCTTGGCTAACCAAGACAAGAACTCATTTCTAGGCAAATTGGTCGCCAGATAAATTTCGCCTGCGGCGGCACGGTTCTCTAGCATCCGCCTCACCCCTGCGCTTCCTGCATCCGAATTGGGCCTTAGCGCAACGACCTGAAGGTTCTTGGCCAGCATGGCATCAACGATATTCCTCGCATGTTCTTCGGAAGAGGCGGCCTCCTGCAGCACGGGGTGGTAGACGAAGAGGCCGACCAGGCCGTGTGGATCGAAACCGACGCGCCGGCAGAGGTCCTCGCGCCTGACCAGAATAATATTGTTCACATCGTCCAGTCCAGGCGCACCGACGACAGAAACGCGATCGGCAGCCTCGCCCATGCGGACCAGCCGCTCCCTGCTCTCCTCAGTTGCGACAAAATGAAAATGGGCTAGCTTCGAAATTGCGTGTCGTACCGGCTCGTCAACAGTGCCAGATCGCTCTCCGCCATGAATATGGGCGACGGGGATGTCGAGATGCATCGCAGCTAGCGCTCCGGCCAGCATTTCCCCGCGGTCCCCTAGTACAAGAACCACGTCCGGTTGAATCGCCTGGAGTGCACTGACGAAACCGATCAGCATACGTCCTATGTTGCTGGCCATGAGTGCGCCGGACGGTACACCTGTCTCAACTGTTACGCGTGCCACGATCGGCAGAGTCGCCTCCTCGATCTGCCTAACGGTGAAGCCATGTTCCACCATCAGGTGCATTCCGGTAACGATAATCGATAGCTCAAAGGTGTCTGAAGCGTGGATACGCTGCAAGGTCGACTGCATCAGGCCGAAATCCGCGCGAGTGCCTGTGATGTAGCAAACTTTGCGAGGTCTCATGCGAGGTCCGACCAGACTAGCGTCTCTCCCGCCGCGATCGCGCGCGCCGTTCTCATCCCAATTACCTTGTCGAGGCCGATCGGCGGGATACCGGTCCCTGGCCGCATTAGGGCAACGTCTTGTCGGACAATTGGGACGCCCGCATCGAGCGCACGGATGGCGGTGACACTCCGGCGCACCAGATCCCGCACCGGCAATTCGGAGGGCGTCGGGGCCTTAATAGCGGAACCCAGAGCTTGCTCGATATCGCGGATTTGCCGCACCAACGCTGCAAGGTGATTGGGCTCGAGGGAGGCCTTGTGGTCGGGGCCGGGTAGCCCGGAGTCAAGCGTAAAATGCTTTTCGATGACACTCGCACCCAGCGCGACGGCGCCAGTCGAGACCGCAAGGCCCAGCGTGTGATCGGAGTATCCCACCGGCAGGCCGGTGGCTCGCGCCATGGTGTTCATGGCCCGCAAATTGACGTCGGCGCTTTCGGCCGGATAGTTTGAGGTGCAATGCAGAAGGGTCACGATGTCGCCGATCCGCTCGGCGAAACCACGGCTCTCCCGCACCGCGCGGATGATCTCGATAGCGGTGACAACTTCCTCGAGTTCAGCCATCCCGGTAGAAACGATCAGCGGCAAACCCTTGGACGCCATGTGCCGGAGCAGCGGCGCGTTGGTAATTTCGCCGGAGGGGACCTTGATGCGCTTGATGCCGAGCGCGACCAAAAAATCGAGCGATTCGTCATCGAATGCCGTGGACATGAACTCGATACCGAGTTCGGTACAGCGTGCGAACAAGCGCCGGTGCAGACCCTCCGACATCTCAAGCGCCTTGAGCATGCTATGCTGGTCGCCGTCGCCGGTCGCCTGTTTCTGATACTCGGCCTTTTCGGCGCCCTTGCGCGTCAGCTTGTCGGCGGAAAAGGTCTGGAACTTGACCGCATCGGCGCCGCTTTTGGCGGCGGCTTCGACCAATTCCACGGCCATTTTCTCGTCGCCGTTATGATTGACGCCGGCCTCGGCGATGATAAAGGTCTTCATGGCGATTTGCCGTAATGTTTTGCCAGGGCCTCAGCGGCGACCCAGTCTGCCTCGGTATCGATATCGACCGCCTCGCAAGGCTGGTCGCAGAGCACTCCGACCGTGCGGGGAGGGAAAAAACCTCCCTGCGCTTCTAGCACAGTCGAGCGGATCAGGTACATGTTGCCGGCGATATAGACCACAGGCGGAAGTTCCTGCGACCGCAAGGTGATTTGTTTGCCTTCGGCGAACGGTCGCAGTTTGCCGCCCTGCTCCCAATGGAACGCATGATTCGGATGGGGATGGGCCGGCGCCACGCCGATCACAGCATCGGCGACGCCGCGATCGATATGGGCGAAAGCTTCAGTCCAGCGTGGCGGCTCGCGGACCGGCGAGGTCGGTTGCAGCAACGCGACCAGATCGAAGCTGTTTCCGATTTGCCGCTCCCGGGCCAGGATGTCGAGCGCCACCGCCGCGGAGGTCGCCGTGTCGGTGGCAAGGGCCGCCGGCCGCAGGTATGGTACATCGACGCCTTCGGCCCGGCTCGCATCAGCGATCTCTTCGGCGTCGGTGGAGACGATGACCTTGTCGAACCGCTGCTGCCGTTGGGCAAAGCGGATAGACCAGGCAATCAGCGGCACGCCGAGAAAGCTCTTCGTGTTCTTGCCAGGCAAGCGTTTTGAACCACCGCGAGCCGGGATGATAGCCAGCGTCTTCACGTGCGAACCACGCTACCGTGAGAGGAATTCCTTCAGCATTCGCAACCCGACCGTTCCGCTGCGCTCGGGATGAAATTGAGTCGCGGTGACATTGTCGCGTTTGACCATCGCGCTGATGCGGTGACCGCCATAGTTGCAATCGGCAAGCCGGTCATCGTCGTTCGCGGGCTGGGCGGCGAACGAATGCACGAAATACACCGCCGGGCTTTCGGTTCCGAAGGGCTCAAGCAGGGTTTTTTCCCAGCTGCGGCCGGCCTGCGGCTCGATCAGATAATTCCAGCCGATATGCGGTACGCGCTGCGAGACGCCATCGGTATCGGTGTTGGGAATCATCCGCACGCGTCCGGGCAGAATACCGAGGCCCGGCGTCTCGCCGAACTCCTCACTGGCCTCGAACAGGATCTGCATGCCGACGCAGATGCCGAGCATCGGACGCCCGGACCTGACGAATTGATGGATGGCTTCGCCGTGGCCGAGACGGTTGACCGCACGCATGCATTCGGAGAAGGCCCCGACCCCGGGAACCACCAGCCGCTCGGCGGCCACGGCATCCCTAGGGTCTTCGGTAACATGGACGTCGGCGCCCGCGTGCTCCAGCGCGCGGGCGACGTTCAGCATGTTGCACATGCCATAGTCGAGCAATGTGATCTTCTTGGCCATTAAACCTGCCTGACAGCCAATCCGGCCTTTAACGCGGCAGCCCGGATGTCACCCAATTGCACGCGCTTATAGTGCAAGGTATCGGCCATGGAAATCCCGTCGGGCCGGGCCGATTCGGCCAGTTTCAGGAAGTCCACGATGCTGCCCATTCCACCGCTGGCGATCACGGGAACCGTCGCCAGCCTGCTGACCTGGCTGATCAAATCGATGTCGAACCCCTTTCGGGTGCCTTCCCTGTCAACCGAGGTCAACAAAATCTCGCCGGCCCCCATTTCCACGCCACGCTGGACCCATTGCAGGACGTCTAGCCCGGTCCGCTCTCGGCCATTGTCGGTGTAGGCTTCCCATTTGCCAGGCGCGACCTGCTTAGCCTCAATCGACAAAACCATCGCCTGGGAGCCGAAATGGCGCGCAACTTCACCAATCAGCTCCGGACGGGCAATGGCCGCCGTATTGATGGCAACCTTGTCAGCCCCCGACCGCAGGATGTGCCTGGCATCATCGACCGAGCGAATCCCGCCGCCGACGGTTATGGGAATAAAGACCTGATCGGCGGCGCGCCGGATGATGTCGCTCAGGTTGTTCCGCCCGTATAGGCTGGCGACGATGTCCATGTAGACCAGTTCGTCTGCGCCGGCACGGTAATAGTCGAGCGCGAACTCCTGCGGGTCTCCCATGACGCGCAAGCCCTCGAGCTGGACGCCCTTGATGAGGTTTTTCCCCTTGATGTCCAGCCGAGGAATGATTCTGAGGTTGCTCACGTCGGATTACCCGCCAGATCCGGACTTATTCTTCCCACACCGCATGACGCAATTGCCAGTTGTTGCCGACCCACTTCCACAGATTGGGGGAACGGAAACTGTCGGCAAGGCGGGCAAAATACTGTTCGGTCATGATCGGATGCTCGAACATCTTACTCGCCTCCGGGAACTCCTTCTCGGGAATGCTCAGATAACGGAAGATCTCCTCGGCAAAACGTGACGGATATTCGTGGTCGAAACGCTTGACCAGTGCGACGCCCTCCTCTCGGTCGATGTCGCCGGATCGAATTTCCTGCGATGCGTCGTAGCTCGCGCGGCCGATGCCGAACTTCACCCCGGTGGTGTAGTAGTGGAAGTCATCGATGCGGTCGTCGATGCTGTTGTACTTGCTATAGGTGCCCGGCGTTCGCTCCGGCGAGGCCTGGAAACCGCCGTGCTCGACCGCGTAGTAGTAACAACTCTGCGGATGCCACTTTAGATAATAGCCGAGATAATGCACCTCGACCTTCTGCCGCTCGATCTCGTTGGGATCGGCGGGCAGATAGGGCAGCAAGTCCTGATGCTCCACCCCGAACTGGTTTTTCAGGTCGGCGATCGAAACCCCGCCGAGATAGATTTTCGATTGGTCGTCGGAGGTGAAATAGGACCAGTCGCGCTTGGCCGTATCGGTATCGCCGATCGGATTGCCGTACTCGGCTTCGTTCTCGCCGTAGATCACCAAGGGTATCTTGTGCAGCAGCGCCATCTTGGGCGCCAGTGACTTCTGTCCGAACATGAAGGCTTGGAACGGATGGAACAGGAGATCGACCGCCAGCCGCGTCAGCAGCCGGTGCACGCGGCCGTTGGGCGTCATCAGCATGTTGTCGTGGCCGGCGTGAATCCAGCTCTGGAAGTTCTTCCAGCCCCATTCGGTATAGATATGCGGCGCCCAGGTGACCGTGAGCGGGTGCATGCCGTATTTGGTGCGCAGGATGTGGGAGGCATAAAAGCTGTCCTTTCCTCCCGATCCCGGCAGGATGCAATCATACTTGCCGTCGCGGCTGCGATGCTGATCGAGCAGATCGCGCAACTGGCGCTCGCGCTCATCCCAATCGATTGTCGCATTCTTCTTCTCGGCAAAGCGGCAGGCGTCGCAGATACCTTCGGCGTCAAAAAAGATGGTTTTCTTCTGAGTGTCCTTGGTGTGGGCGTACTCGACCGCCGAATTTGGCCGTTGGTTGGAAATGACACACCGCTTGCAAAACACGACTTTCTTCGGAAGGCCGAATCGGGTGGTCAGATTTGTCGCGTCCGGCGCAAAGAGCGACTTGTCTATTTCTTTTGGGGCCTGAATCTTTTCCATTCGGGAAACCTCTAACTCGCCAGCATCGTGGCCGTCTGTCCGCAGCCAACAACCGCGCCGGTCGCAAGCTACCAGATTTCGGGATTGCGCCGCTTCTTAAGCTATTGGAGGCGGAAAAACCAATGGATTATTGCAGAGCAAAATAGCCGATTTTGTCCAATGATCTAGGACTTTAGGCGGCCTTTCGGTCGGCAGGCGAGAGACGCCCCGGTCACCCGCTGATAGACCTCCAGGAGCTTGGCGGCGTTCTTGACGGCTTGGAAATTGGATACGGCCATCTCATAGGCCGCCTCGCCCATCCGCGCCGCCAGCGCACGGTCGGACGCGACCGTGGCGATGCCATCCGCCAGGGCCTGAGCATCATGCGGTGGAACCGCCAACCCGGTCACGCCGTGGACCAACGTGTCCGCCAGCGGCTTCCTGACCGCGGCAATGCTGGGAACCCGGAGGAAGGCGGCCTCGAAGATCGGGCGACCCGGAGCATCGTAGTGCGACGGAAAGCACAGAACGTCCATGCAGGCATAGGCCCGTGCAATGTTTGCCATAAAGCCGACCATGTGGACGCGATCGGCCAATCCATATTCCTCGATCTTGGCTTTTACCTCGGTACCCACGTCCTGTCCGATCCCCAGCCGGTTCAGGATACGGGCCTTCAGCGTATTGGAGCCGCTTGCATCACCGCCGACGATGACGAACTCGACATTGAGGCCGCGGTCCCGCGTCAGGCGCGCAGCCTCAATCAGTTCGAAAATGCCTTTCACACGCAACAGATTGCCGACAAATCCAACCTTGAACGACTCCGGTTTCAGCCTGAGCTGGTCGGCCAGCGTGGCAGCCGACTTCTCCGGAGGATCCAGTGACAGCGAGTTGTGAATGACATCGACCGGCAGATCCGGCGGCAGGCTGGCCCGCACGTTTTCATCGATGGCAATGACCGCGCTCGCCCGATCTCGCAACATCCGGGAGATCCAGCGGGTTCGAAGGGATTCCCGGTCATCCCTGACGACCGAACGCACATGCACGACGACCGGCACCTTAAACAGGCGCGTGGCAAGGAGCCACGGCAGCAAGCCGGTGATCTCGTTGATGTGGATCAGATCGACCGACTTCCACTGGCGGTGGGCCCGCAACAGCCCCGCGATCGTCGACGGCACCAAAGCGATTTCACGAAGCAGCACCAGCCAGCGCAGTCCGCGATAATAGCCGTACCGCGTGTTGTCGAACTGGCTGATCCCGGCCGTCTCGATCATGTCTCCAAGCCTGGACAGGAAGGCATGAATGCTGCCGCGCGGCGCCACGAATACCGGCTCAACGGCGCCCGCGGGCAACGCGCGCACGACCTCATAAAGGCTGCGGCAACCGCCAGCAAAAGCGCCCGTCATGTGAATGTAGAGGACCCTCATGACACGTTCTTCAGTGCCGCCATACTGCGCGCAGACAGATAGCGGTATGCGGCACGATCAGCGCATCGTTTCGCAAACCCGAACTGGCTCTGGAAGTCTTTCATGTCATCCGATCAATCGCCGCGACGAATTTACCAGCCGCTTGGCGAATGCAAACACGTCGCGGTTGTTTTTATAGTCCAGGAAAGTCTTGCGCGGCAGGGTCATGATCGCTTCGAACTGCTGCGCATCCAGATTGAACTTCTTGATGACGTATTGACGGTCTTCCTCCAGAAGATCGGCGGGATAAACCGGCGCCTTCATGGCCTCGACCGCGTCGGGCCGCGTCATCTGGCCGGACAGCACGAGATTCGAATAATGCGCCTTGCGCTTGTCGATATCGAATTTACGCGGCAGCAGATAGGCCTGATAAAACCGCGTATAGATCGATTCATAGTGCTTGCCGCCGTAATAGACCCAGCCTAGTTCGTTCTGCAGAATATTCATCGCCTGGTTCTTGTTGTAGTCGATGAAATTGAGCACCGAGACCATCCGGATGCGGCGGAGAAAAACGTAGTAAAACAGATCCAGCAAAGAGAAATGAGGATAGGTCGAAAGCCTCGCAGATCCAAAACGGCGGTGAACATCCTTCACGTAGGACCAGTCGAAATATCCATAGCCCCATTTCTCCGGAAGGATCGCCTCTGATATCACGTTGGTGCCGGTGATGACGTGCTTGAGCCCGTGTTTCGCGGCGATCTTGTACAGGAGCGCGAAAATCGCATGATCCGTCGGCACCTCGCCGTCAGGGGTCGAAGCCTTCAGGAATGAAATCTGAAGATCCCGAAATTCTTCCCAATCGATGACATGGGTATAGAGATCGATACCGAGCTTGTTGAGCGTCTTCTCGATATTGGCGACGGCAAGTTCGGAATTCCAGCCATTATCGAGATGGACCGCCAGCGGTCGCAATCCTAGATCCTTCACCACCCACGCCACATAGGTGCTGTCGACGCCGCCACTGACCCCGATGACACAGTCGTACGGCTTTCCCTCGCCCGCCCGTTTCACTTCGGCAACCAGTTGCGCGAGACGCTCCTGGCGCTGGGCCGGCGGGATGATCCGCTGACGGGCAACACCCTCATAGCGGTGGCAATGATTGCAGACACCCGCCGCATCGAACGAGATGTCCGGATCGGTCGTATCCATGATGCATCTCGTGCAGACTGTCACGCTCTCGGTCCCTCTTGAACACAACGCCGGATTCATGGCGGCTTACCCTAATTAAAGCAATCGGGCACTTGGAGAAATACTGATCTTTTGGCCTGCCTGGCGCAGATCGGACTCATCGGGCGCGCAAGTCTTGCGCCGGTCCGTTTCAACCGAGGACCGCCGACAGTTCGGCATGTGAGGGATAGGTGATGAGCACGGCGCGGTGAGGGCCGTGAAACACGAACATCGCTCCCGCCGCGACCGCAGCGGCGCCACCTTGTTTCGACGCGACGCCCAAATCGGCGATCGTGCCCGCGCCGCCGGAGGCGATCACGGGAATGCCGACCGCCGACGCGACCTTCGACACCAGTTCGATGTCGTAACCTTTCATGGTCCCGTCGCGATCGATCGCGGTAAGCAGAATTTCACCGGCGCCAAGCTCGGCCATCATCCGAGCATAGGCCACCGGCTGGTGCCCTGTGGACCTCGTTCCGCTGTCGCCATAGACCTCATAGCGGCCCAGCAGCTTGCGTTTCACATCCATCGATACCACGATCGCTTGGCTGCCGAATTCATCAGCCGCAGCGCGCACGAATTGCGGATCGGCCAGCGCGGCGGCATTGATGACGACCTTCTCGACACCCAGGCCCAGTATCCTGCGCACCTGCTCGATGGTAGTTATTCCCCCGCCGTAGGCGACCGGCATGAAACATTCGCTGGCGATGCTTTCGATGGTGCTGAATGCGGGTCCCCTGCCGGTGCGAGACGCTGCAATATCGAGCAGCACGAGTTCGTCGACTTCCTTTTCGTTGAATATCCGGATCGCATTGATGGGATCGCCAACGTAGACCGGATTTTTGAACGCGGTCGTCTTCACGAGGCCGGCACCACGCAGCAGCAGCGCGGGAATGACGCGGGTCTTCAGCATCGCTCTACAAAATTCCTAAGGAACGCCATTCCGAAGCGGTGGCTCTTTTCCGGGTGAAACTGCGCTCCGAACAAATTGCCGCGCTCGAATGCCGCCGTGAATGTACCGGCGCCATAGGACACCTCGAGCAGGACGTCTTCCGTCACTTTGCACTTCACGTGATACGAATGGGCAAAATAAAACCGCGCATCGGCGGGAAAATTCGCGGTGAGCGCGGAAGCCTTGGCGGGAACAACTTCGTTCCAGCCCATATGCGGGACCTTAAGACCGGGATCCCCGTTCTGATTGAACCGGACGGCTTCGGCCTCGATCCAGCCGAGACCGGACAGCACGCCCTCCTCGCTGCTCCGCGTCATCAATTGCATCCCGAGGCAGACCCCAAGGGTCGGAATCCGGTCGACCAGCGCCTTTTGATTCAGCACCGGGATCATACCGGATTCCCGCAATTTGCCCATGCCCGCATCGAACGAACCAACCCCGGGCACGATGATCTTGCTGGCCCCGTCGAGATCGTCCGGCGATGCCGCGATCCTGGAGGCTGCGCCAATCTTCTTGAGCATGTTTTGCATCGATCCCAGGTTGCTAGTCCCATAATCGACGATCGTAATCATTTGCTCTTCCCTATGTCGCCGCATTCGGCAAGAAGCGCCCTGATGTTCTCGATGTGGCCGCGACGGAAATATTGGTCCGAAACGCGGTTCGACACCGTGGGCCAAGCACGGTTCTCGACCATCATGGCCAGCGCGGCGGGATTGTCCACCAAGGCGGCGTCGTTGCGTCTCACCAGGTCGAGCACCAGTTCGTGTCCGGGCAACGCCAGAACCCCGGTCGGCGTGCCGATCCCCAGCGCTTCGTAATGGCACGCCGAGGAAACACTTAGGTGCAGGTCGGACATGGCGATCATCTCGAACGTATCCGGCCTGGAGTTGCCAGGCCACAGCTTTACCCGGTCATCTGCGGAAAATCTGCTTTCATAGTGGTTTGTACCGATCTCATAGCCCGGATGTAGCCGGATATTGAATTGCAGGGGGGCCGGATAGAGTTTGAGGAACGCTGCGACGAAATCAGCCAATTGCTCCACGCCAGTTCCCTGTGACGTCAGTGTCACAACCGGCCGGTCCGGATCGGTCGAGAATTGACGCTGGCGCAGCGCCCGGGCGGACTCGATCCATGAAGCGCCCACCTCGCGAATCCGACCAAGCCGGCCCAGCGCCGAATCCTTCAACAGGTCGCCCCACCACGAACCATAGACCGTCAGGAAGTCCGGCAACAGCATCGCACCTTGATCGAATTCGAGCGCCTCGGCGGGAAGTGAATCCGGATGGTTTTCGCTGAAGATACCGTGCTGCATTTCGACAAAGGGAATGCCGAGCGCGCGCGCCGCCAGAAACAGTGCGAACTGCCCGGAGTTCGGGATCATGACGCAACCGGGCCGGAGCCGCCGCAGAACGATGCGATAGAGCCAGCTCCGCCAGATCAGGACGCTGTATTTGCGGCGAATTCGTTCTGCCGTAAATTCGGGCAGGCCGAGATCGTTGACGATGGTTCGTGACAGCGTCTGGAAAACATCGTCATGGCCGCGCACCCCGAAGATGCGCCCCAGAACGGCACTCAGCGCCACCACCGAGGTGTCGTTGAAGACCGGCTGACGAACTGCGCCCTTGGCATGTTGCTCAAAGCCGGGCGCATCGACATACAGCATCTTTCCGCCACCACCGATCCCATCGATGATGGGATCAAAGTAGATATCGCGCCAGCCACGTCCATCGAACGTGCGCAGCGCCGAACTCATGGTGGCTCCGAGATATTGAATGCCGCGCGGCGCAAAGAATAATTGTCTGACGGCGGAAAACATGCTCGCCAGTATTTCGCGCTTGGAAGCCATCGGGCGCGACAGCCCGAGATTTTGCAAGGTGAAGGAAATCTCGAACCGGAGAATCCGCCACAGCGATATCCCTCTGATCGTCAGCCCGAACACCCGGTGACGCCGCTCAAACTCCTCCAGAACAGCGGCGACCTCAGCTTCCGACCGGGGTGACGGGGATGACGCCATTCATCTCAGGCCGAAGATATCCGCGACCAGCTTCATGGAGTGCCAGGAATCCCCAATGGTGGCCAGGTTGGCCGGTTGGCCGCGCGTCGCTGCGATCGCTTGCACGGCCTGATAACGCAATCCCGGCTTGTAGGCGGTATCGTCGGCGTCGATATCCGGGGCGGTGACGGCCCGGGTACCTCGCAGCTGGACGGAAACCCGCTCCAGCGGTCGCAGCTCGATGCGTTGCTCCGGCGTGTTGACGGTGACGATCCAGGGTCCGGGACCGTTCCAGATTCCCTCATAGAGCCCGACGTCGCCGCTGCTAAAGTTGATTTTCGCCAAAACCAGTCCAGGCCGTTCCGGCTTCCAGGGCACGATTGGCTCGACGCTCGCGACTTCGCCGCGGCCCAGAACGCGGAAGTAGTCGATCAAATGGATCGAGTTGGCGAACATGTAGTTCCGCGCCACAAGTTCGGGCTGCTTGTTCACCAGCATGGCGGATTGCTGGTCCTGCTGATCGATAACCTTGATGAACCTCTCCGACGAGCTGCCCTTGAGCAGCTCGAGCGCCTGCCGCGTGCTGGAGTAGGCCCTGCGATTGAAGGCCACGAATGCGCGACGCCCGTTGCGATCGGCTGCGTCCCGAATCCGAGTGGCATCGGCAAGATCGTAGCCGGCAGGCTTCTCGAGCAGCACGGTCCATGGATGCTCGAAACAGGCGGCCGCGACCTCCGCCATCGAGAGTTCGATGACCGTCACGACGACCAGGTCCGCCTGCGTCTTGCTGTAGAGATCGGAAACGGACTCGTAGACTTTGGTGCCATGAACGGCCGCGAGCTTCTCGGCGCGTTCGCGGGTACGGCTGTAGACACCGGCAATGGTCACGTCGGGCAGACCGGCGAAGGCCCGCATGTGCTCCTCGGCCATATAACCCGCGCCGACGAAGGCGACTTTCAATCCGGAAGCCAAATCCAGTCTCCTCAGGCCCACATGAATTTGCGTTCGATCGGCAATCCGTTTCCGAGAACAACCGTGCGGCCGCCGCTTTCACCCGAAAGGTTTGCGGCCACCAGCACAGCAATGGCATGCCGCCCGTTCTCGCCGGTGGGGTATAGGTCACCCGAAAGCATCGCGCGCCAAAGGTCTTCCGTCGGCTTGGTCACGTCCGCCTGGGCGATCTTGCGTTGAAATTCCTTTGCTGGCATTCCGTACCTGGTGGTCGGAAGGTCGCGGTATTCGGGCAACCGATGGATGCCGCGAACGAATCCAGCCAGCTCGTCAACCAGGATTTGCCCATTTCGGCATCCGTAAATAACCTCGATGCCGTGCCCGAGGTCGGCCCCAAGCTCGATGATCAGCCGTCCCCCAGACGCCGTAATGCCGCGCAATTGCCCGGAGCGGTCGACATACTGCGGTCCTCTGGGATTGGGGACCGCGTTCGGGTCAAACCAGCAAGATATTTCCGTCACCTCTTCGTTGGTCAGGTAGCGAAAGGCCTCGAAGTAATGACAACCGTTCATAGCGAGACCGAAATTGCTCGCGGTGACGACCATGGACCGCAATCCGCCGAATTCCGGCGTCTCCGTCAGCGCCTTGATATCGATGTATTGCTCCATGAACCGCATCTGGTGGTTGATCGCCAGCTTTGCCCCAGCCCCGCGGCACGCCGCGATCATGCGGTCGCACTCTTCCAACGAGGACGCCATCGGCTTCTCGCAAAGGATGTATTGTACCCCTGCCGCTACTGACGCCAAGACATAATCGCAATGGCTCGGCGCAGTCGTTGACACCACAACCGCGTCGGGGGCCACGGTATCGAGCATCATCTGCACATCTGCAAAAACCAAAGACTCTTCAACGTTACACTCGTTTATGGTCGCTAAAAGTGCCTCGGGTGAACTGTCGAAAATCCCGGCCAGACTGAAGCCAACCTTACGAGCTGCAAATATGTGCCGGCGGCCCATGCGCCCTGCGCCAATCACACATAGTTTCATCTAATTCTCCTGATCAGGACACGCACTTCAGTGCGGGACGCAGCAAAACGAGAGTAACAGAAATTTCCCTATTACGCGCCTCGTTATGCCGTGCGTTTGATGTTTGCCGTCTGACGTGTTTCATTGCAATATCGCTGGCTCAGCGGGAACAAAAGAAATTCCACCGGGTCGCACAGCCCCTTACGGTCCCTGGAGAGCGCTAGCCGCGGGGGGCCTACGAAGCCGACGCGCCATGATGCTAAGCTAGCAGACTGCCGTCCAAGACAGTGCCTGCTTAATATCGGCCCTTCAAAATGCAACGAAAAACTGAGGCTAATGCAGAGTAGCGCCTCCGCATCGCTCTCATCAAACTCGAAGGTTTACAACTCCGTCGCGCCCATCCCATGTTTAGTGCGATCTTGTGACAACCGCAGACATGTCAGTTCGAGGGTCTAAGCGACGAGCGCGGTTTAGCGTAGTACAATCAGACAATCAACGCCCCGGAACGAGTAAATTCAAGAGTTGCGAGTAGAGCTGCGGCAGGAAACAGTAGTAAGCGCCTCGCTTTCTTGCACCTAACACTTCCACGATGATGCAACTAGCGTGGCAGCGCCAAATAAGAGTGCCCTGCTGGACAAACGACCGTCGCCCGTTCGATCGCGATTGGCATTAAGCTAACGCGGCTTGGTACATCAGACGACAAATAATAAACCTGCTTTTATCGATCGTCGCTTGGCCAGCTGGCTACTCTGCTTGGTCATGTTCAAAGGACTGGGACTCTATCATCTTCGAGTAAAGGCCTTTTAGCTCCAGAAGAGCGTGGTGATTCCCCGTTTCGGCAACACGTCCATTCTCTAGGACCACGATAGTATCCGCCCGTTTCACAGTCGAAAGACGATGGGCAATAACGATAATGGTTTTACGCTCCTTCGATAGATTTTGTAGTTGTTTTTGAATTGCCTGTTCGGTCAGCGTATCCAACGCGCTTGTGGCTTCATCTAATAGCAGGACCTCAGGGGCCCGAAGAAACGCCCGAGCCAAGGCAACACGCTGCCGCTGCCCTCCGGAAAGACGAGTCCCTCTATCGCCCATGCGGGTGTTGTAACCCTCTGGCAAGCTGTCAATCCAGTCGTCGATAGCCGCCAGTCGTGCGGCAGCTTGTAACTCCTGGTCTGAAACCTCTCCCCGAAGTCCAAAACAAAGATTGGCTTTGATTGTATCGCTGGTCACCAACGTTTCCTGAGTGACAACGCCTAGTAGGCGCCGCCACGATTCGATGGCCAGACTGTTTAGATCGGTTCCATCGATCTTCACACTGCCTGAATCAGGCCGATAGAGTCGGGTCAGTAAGTTTACGATTGTCGTTTTCCCAGCTCCGGACGGCCCGACGATAGCGACCAGCTGCCCCTTGGGTACGACGAAGCTCACCTGCTCAAGAGCATTGCCCTGTTGCCCCTTTCCATATGCGAAGCTAACGCGATCGAAGCGTATCTCCTTCGCGAAGTTCTCGATCTGAGCATGCCCATCAATTTCGCGCTCCTGCTCGGCCCTCGCAAGAAAAGCGTCGAAATTCCGAAACGCATCCAAATGGATAATAATGTTGTTGCGTGAGATGTTTATTATGCTGAGAGGCGAAAGGATGCGCAGCAGCAAGACGAAGAAGATGACGACCACTCCAATTTCTTGGGCGGCGCTCTCTGCTCTCAGCGTACCTATCAACATCACGATTGCACAGATGAGGAGGCCACCCACCGTGCTGAAAAACGGAATGGTCATGTTTTCCACCGCGACAACTTTGTCGCGCGCACGCTCAAGCTGAAGTAGTGACTTTTCCAATCCACGCAACACTTCGGGAGTAGCGCCCGCGAGGCGGATCAATTTTCCTCCGTTTATTGTTTCATACAAAATCTGACCAAAGCGAGCGTTGGCCTCGGACACGTCGCGACCGACACTATGAACTAAGTTAGTTGTCAGCCCCCTGAAAAGCAGCGATGCCAACGCGACGTAGACGACAGCGGTGACCAAAAGAATGGGAGACACTAGGGTCAGAACCAAGATATAGCTCAACAATACCGCAATGTTGGCAACCAAGGTCGCAACAAAACGTAGAGCGATCCCAATTCGTGCAGGTTGATTGGTGGTTAGGTTCGAAACCTCGCCGGCACCCACCTCGTCGGCGAACTTCATGCTCGTTCTGACGAAGATTGAGTAAGCGCGAAGGCGGAGCGCGAAGTCGACACGATGCGGGATTACGTATCCAACAAACTCTTGCGCGAATTGCACCACGCCTCGCAAGAGCACGATTATTAGCATCAGCCCGCCAGCCCATAGCAGCCGCTTGTCGACGGGCAAGACATCAAAGATGCGAGAAAGCCATCCCAGGAGGGGAACGTTAGCAAAAACGTTCTCTTTTCCCATCGTTTGAAGCAGTGGTATAAGCAAAAAAACGCCAACGCTCTCGGTCAACGTTCCAAACACAGCGAGCAATACGAATAGTGACAATAAGCCAAAATGCCCAGCAGCATGGCGCCGAATAAGCGAAAAGACTTCGCCGTACTTCCGAACTCGTGAAGCTATTCTAGCTCTCAAACTGCCACTCCATCGAATCCCCCCAAATCCATGAATGCCCCGTTCCATTGAAGCGAAAGGAACAATTGACTGACGCCTGCCAATGCGTCAACTACCATCTAGCGCACGATCAGGTGGACCTAGAGTGACGGCAAGTGGCGAGTCCGTAGACGAAGCAATCTTCGTGGCACGTTAGGTTAAGGTGCCCAAGCCCACTCTCAGCAAACAATATGACCGGTATTGCAAAGAAAGCCGGGCTTCCTTTCAGTGAAGCTCGTTACAGGCCTGAAATTGACGGATTGCGCGCCATCGCTGTCCTCGCAGTGATCATTCATCACGGCCATTTTAGCCTCTTCGGCGCGCCAGCAGTACGAAACGGCTACCTTGGGGTGGATATCTTTTTTGTTATATCGGGATATCTAATTGGCAGGTTCGTCTTCGCTGAATTGGAAAAGGGCACTTTCTCGCTTCTTGACTTCTGGCTAAGGCGAGCGAAAAGAATTTTGCCTGCGTTGTTTGGAACGCTAGCCGGAAGCCTTGTCTTCGCCGTAGCCCTGCTCCCCCCTCAAGCCTTGATAGACTTTGCGGAAAGCTTACGGGCATGTGTTTTCTTTGTTGCCAACATCTTCTTTTATCGTAGAACCGACTACTTTGCGGAGCCGGGCGACTTGACACCCCTTCTCCATCTGTGGTCGCTATCGGTAGAAGAACAGTTTTATCTCATCTTCCCACTTAGCTTAGCGGTCACATGGCGATACTCTCGGAGAGCTATCCCATGGCTCTTGGGGGTAGCAGCCGCTGCTTCACTCTTCCTCGCTATACGAGCCAAAGGCGTCGATCCGGCAGCCGCATTTTACCTGTTTCCATACAGAGCATGGGAACTGCTTGTCGGCGCAATTCTCGCATACCTCGAGTCGAAGTTCGGCCGACCACGTAGCAGACTTAGAGCTGTTGCGCCCCTCTTCGGAATGCTTGCGATATTTACGTGCTTCTTCCTCGGGTGGAGTCTCAACACTGGATCTATCGTTGCTGTTGTGGGAGCAGTGCTTATCATCTCCGGTCGTGACGGACCGGTGTCTTACATACTCGGTCATAGAGCTTTGACCGGCGTCGGTGCGATTTCATATTCGCTATATTTGCTGCACCAACCACTTTTTGCCTTTGCGAGAAATTATTCACTCAACAATCCTGGCGAAGGCACGTTTCTTCTGCTCTCGATGTTGGCGATCCTAGCAGCAGCTCTCAGTTGGCGATATGTTGAGCAACCTTGGAGAACCGGCTCCGTTTCGTCAAAAAGATTTGCCTCTGTCGCAACAATTGCGGGATTGGCGCTCACGTGTGTCGCCGGAGTGGTCGTTTACAAAGACGGGCTGCCTGGCCGGTTCGACGCAGAACAGCTCGCCTTGCTGGAGCTGCGCCCGGAGCGGGGTCTCATGTCGATCAATGGTCGCACCTGTACGAGGCGGAGCGTCGCAGACGCCTGCAAAATCGGAGATTCAAACGTATCGCCTTCATTTGCGATTCTTGGCGATAGCCACGCCGAGACACTAACAATTCCGCTTGATCGCTTGCTTAGGCAACAATCAGCGTCCGCACTGATGTACACAAACGCCGGATGCCCGTTCATCAAAAACGTCGCAGAGCAAAACGGCAATTCCAGTTGCAGCCAGTTTGTCGAGGAAGCACTCGCTGCCATACGGAAACAGAAGATCTCTCGTGTCATTATAAACGACCGGAGCACGGCCTACATCCTCGGGACGCGGTTCAACAACCTGGAAGGCGGCGTCGAACCGGGCGATCCTTTCCCAGTTGCTCCATTGGGCTTCACTGGAAGTAATGATGAACGAATTCAAGAAGTCGTTGCGCAATTGAGGCGAACAATTCGGCAGCTCTTAGCCAACGGAATTACGATATACTATATTTTGCCCGTTCCTGAAGTCGGATGGCACGTACCCAAGACGCTCGCCAAGCTTGTTGCGCGAGGAGGAGCCCCCTTAACGACTTCTCTATCAGTATACTTGGAACGACACAGACTTGTCCTTGATTTGGCAAAAGAACTTAGTCCAGATCGCATGTTCATCCCCATCTATCCCCACCTTGTTTTTTGCCATGGAGACAGGTGTGTCACTCACGAAGGCGACGTGGTCTACTACACCGATACTGACCATCTTAGTCTACAAGGAGCCGACAAGCTAATTTCCAGCGCCAAGAAAATTGTCTTCCCGCAATAGAGCTAACCCTAACCACTGAAGCTTTGGGCGAGGATATCCGTGTAACGAAGGCATCGCCGCCCCCGAGGCGTCGGCCTAAAACGAAGAGCCAGCGGATAGACCTACCGATTGTCCTGCTGTCGGATTGGTGCAGACGCCAGTCCTGCGAACCAGGATTGACTTTTGTTCGACACAAAACTCGCTGCTGATCTTTTTCGAATGCACGATTGGCCAACATGCCCTTTTTCTCGCTTAACCTATGAGCGGCAGTCTTAGCAAGGACCTGCCGGATTCAATCTCTTACTTGAAAAAATTGCGTACGGCCGCCACGACAATATCAACGTCGTCCATTGTCATGTGCTCTCCGATCGGAAGGCTTAGCAATTGCGCGTCGCTGCGGTTGACAAACATATCCTCGTCTGCCTGGCCGGATGTTGCGTAAGCCTGAAGCTTTGGCAATGCAATCGGATAATGAATTCCGGTCTGGACTCCCATCGCTTGCAAATGCGCCGCCAGCCCATCGCGTTGTTCCGTTCGCACAACGAATAGATGATAAACTTGCCTCGCCCAGATCTTGCGTACGGGGAGTGTGAGTCCGGAAATGTCACGCAGACGGTCGAGATAACGATCTGCAATCGCGATCCGATGCTCCGTCCAGCGATTGAGATGTCGCAGCTTGACATTCAAGATTGCGGCTTGGAGCCCGTCGAGACGCGAACTGCGACCTTCGAACTGATGGTCATACTTCGCGATCCGCCCATGATTGGCAATCATCCGCATCTTCCGCGCCAGCACCTCGTCGTTTGTTACAATCGCCCCGGCATCTCCGTAGGCCCCGAGATTCTTTCCAGGATAAAAGCTAAAAGTCCCGACGTCGCCGATCGTGCCGACCCGGCGACCGTCGAATTCGGCTCCGTGGGCCTGTGCACAATCTTCGACAATCCTTAACCCGCGTTCCAGCGCGATCTGCTTTAGCGAAGCCATGTCGCAGGGATGCCCGTACAAATGGACCGGAATGATAGCGGCTGTTCGCGCCGTCAGCTTCGCGAGGACGCTTTCCGCATCGAGCGTATAACAATCCGGATCGACGTCGGCGAAGATCACGCGGTGACCGCAGCGGCTAACCGCCTCCGAGGTTGCAATAAAGCTGTTTCCCGGCACAATGATTTCGGAACCTGCTGGCAGACCCAAGGCTTCGATTGCAATTTCCAGTGCATCGGTACCGTTGCCAACGCCAATGCAATATGGCGCCTTAGTCCATTTCGCGAAGTCCTGTTCGAATGCTCGGACGTACGGGCCTCCGACGAAAGCTGCATTTTGAATGACGTCCGCAACCGCAGCGTCAAGCTCGCCTTTGATAGACAGATATTGCGCCTGGAGATCGAGAAACTTTATCACGAGATGTTCCGGATTTTGCGAGCGGGATTTCCGGCAAAAATTCCCCGTTCGGTGATATCACGTGCAACAACTGCGCCTGCGCCGATCACGGCGCCATCGCAAATCTTTACCGGAAGGATGGTGGCGTTCGAACCAATCGAGACATTGTTACCGATGCTGGTCTGCTTCCAGAGCGACCTGTCGCCTCGAGCTGGTCCGCCGCTGCTGAAATCGTCGTTGATGAACATAACACCATGGCCGATGAAACAATCTTCGCCGATGGTAACGAGTTCACATATAAACGAATGCGACTGAATACGCGATCGCGCGCCAATGAGCACTTGCCTCTGAATTTCCACGAAGGGGCCGACGAAAACGTCGTCACCAAGCGTGCAGCCATAAAGATTGCAAGGCTCAGTCACCACGACCCGTGCGCCAAACGTCGTATCCAGGATTTCTACTCGACGGATCTCAAGTCCCATCGCCTTTCCTCATCGGGTTTGATACGGCCGGCACCAGCAATCGCGGCTAAGACCAAAGCTGACAGCCGTCGCCCGGCCCCATCATCCAATTGCCCCCAGTAGTTCATGACGCCACGCTGTCGCACCTTCAGATCCGCCGCGAATTTCTCGTCGTCGATGAAACGCTGCAGCAGAGACCGAAATTCTCTTACATCCTCTACACCAAGAACCCCTGCAGCGGAGTCGTAATCGGCGTAACGATAGCGATATGTGTCGTAATTTATAACAGGAACGCCACACGCGATGGCCCACCGAATTGTCGCAGATATCGACGCGACGTAAAGGTCGCAGATTGGAATCAATTCAGCTGTGGGTTGAAGCAATACTCTGACGTTCGGACCCTCCAAGGCCGAGAGACGCTTCAAGGGAATACGCGGATGCGGCCTGACCAGAATGTTGGCCCGATCACCGACAAGTCCAAAGCTTGTCATCCAAGCCTCAACGAGTGCATCATAATCGGGAAATTCAAATCTACTTGTATCGGTGCCTTGATACTGATCGGGCGGAAAGCCGCAAAGAATCAGGGGCCGATCCGATGGCCATCCATACCTTGAGCAAATTTCTTCAGCAAACTGCTGCTTGTGACTTCGAACGCGATGAAACATCGCCCCGTTCATGTCACCGATGACTTTAAGCTGTTCGACGGGAAATCCCAGCTTTATATAAAGGTCACGTTGCGCCTCGCTATCAAGAGCTATGCTGACCGCATAACCACGATTCAAAACCCATGGAGCAGGAGACGACAATCCAAGAAACTCCTGACATGATGCCTTGATGGCGGGTTGACGAAGTAAATCCCTGCCCTCGTGATAGAATCGCCATTTGGGATGCCGCCGGACGAGCCGCCGTGCAATTGGCCCACGCGCTTGATACAGGGGATTATCATGATAGTAGCGTGCTGGCTCGAGCGGGTTCGGAATGGTGAATGGAATGATCATACTGGGAATATTTAGTCGTCGACCTTTTGCTACAAAGATCGTTGACAGCGTTTCGACATTATCCTCCGGCAGCACGATCAAATCCGGCTGTACGACTTCGAGAAACTTTTCTACGCCTCTCGCAGCCAGAAGCAGACGCATCAGTTGCTGAAACGACTGCCCCACTTTGGTCTTCAGCAACAGTCCAGACAACACATCTCGCAGCCCAGATTGTGCGCGTTGCACCGTTCTTTGAATAGATCCCACCCCCCCGCGCAGAAAGAGAATAAGGAACACGAGCATTGAGTGCAGCAGGCCACGGCACGCCACATAGGACGATGCAATGCGCGGATCTCCGGATGGCTTCCAGAATGCCTTCCTTCCGTGGAATTGCTGGTGCAGTCGGCGTTTCGCATTCTGGGCGAGTACGAGGGCTCGAAAAGTTATCATGAATAAAAACAGCCCCGGCAACCGGACGACCTGAAAGCCTCCTAAGTGTATCCGCATTTTTCTGAGCGCCGACTGCAGCGATAGGCTCCTCCGCAAGTTGCGTGGACGGCTTGCGAAACCTCCGCCTGGTTTTTCCATTGGCCAGACCCGAGCAAATGCACGACCGACCCTGAATAGACTTGAATGGTCATAGATTTGGTATTCTTTCATTGCTTCATCGAGATACTTGCCTGCATCCACGATCATGAATGTAATATCTACCGGAAGCTGCTCTCTCATCAGCTCGGCAGCGGTTAAGCAGTGTGCCTGCATTGCGCTGGAATCTACGTAGAATAGGATCTTAAGACGTCGCGCCTGGCCGTGAGAATTAAAATCGTTGGTTGTCATATTTTGTCTCAGGAACTTTGCGGCCTTCAACGGGCTTAGCAGGTCAACTGCGGCGTGAATCGCAAGTTCGCTCTCTTGTGCACGGTTAGCTCGCAAAATTAAGGCTCTTGCGCCTGAATTGCCGCCAAACCTTGCGCTCACGATAGCCCTTGGAATTCTCGCCTAGCCGCGATTTCCAGCTTGCCTCCTTGAGCGCGTTACTTTGGGCTGTTTCGCATCGTTGGACCAGATGGGCGCGTCGGATTTAGCGCGATGGGCAATTTCCTGATAACCGTGAGGGACTTCGATCATAGAGCTGTCCGACGTCACCCCGAACCGCCACAAAATCGACGCTTGCCTTGCGCCCCCGATTGTAGGCCGGCTGGACCTTACAGCTCTCGCGCCCGACGGCTCTCAGCTGTTTTAGCAGTTTAGAGGGAACCGCGATTCACTCAGTCTGCCCTCGACTTCGCCCGTTTCGTCCCACAGTGCACACAGGACGTCCGATGATGCCGCACAAAGACTGCATCGCCGAACAATCAGTACTCGCTGGCGTATAACCAAAGATTCTAACCTGCAATCATGGGCTCGACCGGAGCGTTCAGACATATACGATGACGCCCGCGTGAGCAATGCTCACCAGATGCCCGTCAGCCGCATAGTTATACACCGTCGTATCCGCTCCTGAATACTTGGTGTAGGCTGATGTCCCATCGTATTTTTCGACAGTGACGTATTCAAGTTGTCCAATTGCGTTATAGCCGGAGATGGCGTCTTTCCAGCTCCGCACATGCTGCGGATCATAGGTGGTCACGAAAAGTGAATGATTTGCATCATCGCTGGGATAGATCGACACCG
Organism: Bradyrhizobium sp. SZCCT0148; assembly: GCF_018129985.1. Taxonomy (GTDB): domain Bacteria; phylum Pseudomonadota; class Alphaproteobacteria; order Rhizobiales; family Xanthobacteraceae; genus Bradyrhizobium; species Bradyrhizobium japonicum_H. The sequence goes on along the minus strand of NZ_JAFCKT010000014.1, from coordinate 87,638 downwards.
ATGTCAGATGATCTGAGCTGTCGTACTGCGACACCGCCATTCTGAAGTTATGCATCTGGGCAGAGTTGTAGTCTGTAACGGTCGAAGTCCCGTTATCGTTCTTTACGGTGAGGTGGTTTAGTCGATCTTCGAAATCGTAGCCAAAGACCTGATAAGTCCATGCATGGCTACCATTGGTATCGTAGATCAATACCTCGCGGTCCGGATTAACTTGGGCCGCTAATGTGTCGCTTGAGATACGGCTATCGGCAAACTGAAAATTCTCTATGCCTGTTACAGTGTCGATGCCGTCGGGTCCTCCGGATCCTTGATCGGCGATGGTGAACGTTTGGGTCGCCAAATTATACGCGACAGAATAGTTGGCCCGGTTGCCCGAATACACCGCGGTGTCGGTGCCCGGGCCGCCGATGATGATGTCGTTGCCCGCCCCGCCGGTGATAGTGTCGTTGCCGCCGCCGCCGTTCAGCGTGTTGGCGATGGCGTTGCCGACGATGGCGTCATTGCCGGATCCTCCGATGGCGTTGTCGATATAGGCGCGGGCGTCGCCGTTGTAGAGATAGGCGTTGTAGACGTTGCCGGACGCGTAATGGCCGTCGCCGAGATATGCCAACTGCGTCGATGAAAAGACCGACGCGGCGCCGGGTTTGAGGTTGATGCTCAGGCTCGTCGTGTAGTTCGACAGGTCATAAGTATCAAAGCCGCCGCCGTCCCAGATCGTCTCGTAGATGCGGTTGGCCGAACCGCCGACGCCGCCGCCCGGCGCGAGTTGCTCGACGCCGTTGATGAACTCCTGCCCAGTGGTCGGATTCCATGTATAGACAGTGCTGCCGTTCTGAGTTGTGAAGTCAGCGCCGTACATCGTCTGCAGCGCGAGGATATCGTTGGCCATATAGGTCTGCGAATATCCGTAGGCTTCGTTGGTGTAGCCGGACGTGGTCGAGCCGCCGACATAGCTGCGATAGCTCATGACGGTGTATTCGCTGTCGTCATGCACGGTCGGCACCGCGACATTGGCCGGGCCTCCGGCCTCCTGGCTGTGCTTGAGGCCGAGGGCGTGGCCGAGCTCGTGCAGCGCGGTGGTGAAGTAATAGTTGCCGAGCTTGGCCAGCGAGAAATTGTACTGGGTGCCGAACCAGATGTCGCCGCCGGGCGCGTAATTCCCAGGATAGTAGGCGTAGGCGGTCGGATTGGCCGCCGGCGACTGCGCGACCATGATGTCGGCGCCGTTCGTGCCCGCGTACTGGATGTCGGCGTTGGTGTAACTGAGGATCAGCCCGATCGCGTAATTGATCGCCGCCTGGATCTGCGTGGGCGCCGCGGAGAAGCCGGACGTCGTCGGCTCGCCGTCGCCGCCGCTATAGGGATTGGCGTAGTCGCTCGTTGCGTCGGGAAAACTGTAAGTGATGGTGCCAGACCATTTGGCGCCCGACAGCAGACCGTCAATCTCGGCGTTGTTGGTGGCACTGACGTTAACAGCGGTAGCCAAAGGACTCTCCAGAGCAACGCATCGCGCGTGATTCGCCGCGACGGCACATATTTCTAGCTTGAGAGTTGAACGTTTGGTTTAAATTGGGCAGCGGCTCCCGCGTTCTTCTATATAAGGCTTCGTTAGCCATCCAATCCCATAGTCACACTGGCAAGGGGCCTTTGCCGCAACTTGCAGGAGTTTCATGTGCCAGCCTTTTTGGCACCCTGCTTGCGCTTGCCGGACCATCCCACCAACCCTCCGGAGGACTGGCTGCTATGATGAATAAGGCAAACGCGGAAGACAGCTTCAAGGCAGAGCGCGGGCCCGCCATACCGTTGGCCCGGGATCCTGAAATTGCCGTGGCCGAGGAATACGAGGCCGCTCGAAGGAAGGGTACGCGGGAGGCGCTCGAGCTCTTCATCGCGCGCCACGGCGATAATTCTTCGGCGCAGCATGCCCGCGTGCAACTAAAGCGGCTTTCAAGGTGAGTAGCACCGCGCAAATTCGCAGTAGCGTTCTTATGACCACTCGAACGTTTGGTGACTGGAAGGGAACCCGTTACCTACGGTCGCCCAAGCATTCTGGCACCTATGGTTGCGGAAAGCACAACCCATAACGAGCGTGGAAGTCAAAACCTTGAGGACACACCGCCGAGCCCGCCCGGTTCCAACGAGGAGGGATGCCATGCCGGGGCCCACCAGAATAGTAATTTCCGCCGTAGCGACGAGGAGCGTAATCCCGAGCAACACAGAGACCTTGATAGGCATCGAAGTCAAAACCCTCGGGACAAACTGCTGATCCCTGGTAGTTCCAGCGCGGCGGCACCGCCTGAGCAGTGGCTTCCGTTGCGAGAACTACGCCAACGAGGGCGACAAGGAACAACTTTAACAAAGCAACCTCTCCTATCTGGATGATTAGGATGACATTTTCCTGCTTAACGTTCGCTGAACAACCTTGCCCCAAGCCGCTGCCAAGTGGTTAACTAGGGACAGCGCTCATTCCGATCAACTTACATTTTCTGTGAGGAGCCAACTACCGAAGCGAAATGGTTCCTCATAGATAACGCCGTTTCGACTTCGCCTCCTCCCCAACTCAGTTGCGTCGAGATTCATGGCTCATAGCCGCTTAGGAGCCTGAGAGACGAGTCGTACAATAGGCCAAATCGATTGCGTGCTCCTGACGTGTGCTCTTCGCTTCACCAGATCAGGACACAGTCCTGCGCAGCTCAGCTTTTCTTGGCCGTCAACCTCTATACTACACTGACTGAGAAATTTTGGAGTTTGTCAGAATGTCCTTCCCGCATGCCTCGGAAGCCCTGTCGCGCTTCACCGTGCTCGATCTGACCCGCGTCCGCTCCGGACCCACCTGCGTGAGGCAGCTGGCAGACTGGGGGGCCAATGTCGTCAAGATCGACGCGCTGACCGAGGATGCCGGCGGCGAGCAGCCCGGCGGACCTCGCCGGGGTTCCGACTTCCAGAATTTGCACCGCAACAAGCGGGCCATGACCTTGAACCTGAAGGACGAGCGCGGGCTCGCCTTGTTCAAGCGCCTCGCCGCCAAGGCCGACGTCGTGGTCGAGAATTTCCGGCCAGACGTGAAGAAGAAGCTCGGCATCGACTATGACAGCCTTGCCGCGGTCAACCCGCGTATCGTCTATGGCAGCATCTCCGGCTTCGGCCAGGACGGCCCCTATCACAAGCGGCCCGGCTTCGATCAGATCGCGCAAGGCATGGGTGGGCTGATGTCGATCACCGGGGCGCCGGGCGAAGGCCCGATGCGGGTCGGCATTCCCGTCGCGGACCTCACGGCGGGCCTGTTCTGCGCCATGGGCATCCTGACCGCGCTGCTCGAGCGCGAGGTTTCGGGCAAGGGACAGTGGGTGCAGACTTCGCTGCTCCAGGCCCAGATCTTCATGCTCGACTTCCAGGCCGCGCGCTGGCTGATGGAGAAGGAGGTCGCCAAGCAGGCCGGCAACAACCACCCGACCAGCATTCCGACCGGCGTGTTCAGGACGTCAGACGGTTACATCAACATCGCCACCACGGGCGGACGGATCTGGGAGCGCTGCGCCCAGGCGATCGGCGCGCCCGAGCTCTATAGCCATCCGGACTATGCGACGGCACCGGCCCGCTCCAAGAATCGCGACGCGCTCAACGCGGAGATCGAGAAGCGCACCTTGACGAAGTCGACCGATAGCTGGGTCCGCGAACTCAACGAGGCCGGCGTGCCCTGTGGGCCGATCTATGCCATCGACCAGATGTTTGAGGACGCGCAGGTCAAACATCTCGGCATCGCCCAGGATGTGCCGAACGACGAGGACCGCCACATCCGCCTGGTCGGCCAGCCTGTGACGCTGTCGCGCACGCCGAGTAGAATGGTGGCGCGGCCGCCGGATTTCGGCGAGCAGACCGAAGAGGTGCTGAAAGAGTTCGGCTTCGATGTGGACGAGATTGCAGGGCTCAGGAACGCCAAAGTGGTATGATTAAGAGGGAATACTCCCAGCCCCGTTCTGACTTGACGCATCAGGCTCTCGCTGCTCTTAAAGGCGAGCATCAAACGAGGACACGGTCGAGATGATCCAAAACTGGCTCTTGGCCATCTTTAGTGGCTTGATGATTGTCGGATGCTTCTTCGCAGCTATTTTCTTCGATAATCACTCTGCGAGGATAAGGGAACGACGTTCCCTCGTCGCTGCCTCCCGTCGCGACACCGGCGGAACTCCAACAGCGCTTCGTTGAAACAGGGTCGGTTTCGATCAAGGCCGATCGTCAGCCTATCTCTTCTAACACCCTCTTTTGCCGCGGTGGACCGAGAACGGTGCTCTTGGGCCAAACCACAGCAACCTGAGAGGACAACGATGTGATGAAGGGGATAATTACGATCATTCCTAATGCAAAGCGTCCCGGCAGAATAAGATAATCAGATGATTTTGTGCACGCATGCAATCGTCGGCGGCGCTGTAGCCAGCCTACTTCCATCTCACCCGGCAGCCGCGGCAATCGCCGGGTTCGCGAGCCATTTTGCCATCGATGCAATTCCGCATTGGGATTATCCACTTCGCTCAATAAGCCTGGGCAAAGGTGCTAGCAATCGCCGTCTGTCCTTCAGCACCGCGACTCTAACCGACTTTGCAATCATCAGCTTTGATGCGTGCGCTGGACTCGGCCTAGCACTTTGGATCTTTGCAATTGAGGGATCATTTTGGACGATTGCGATCGGCGCTTTCACCGCGATGTTGCCAGACGCCTTGCAATTCGCTCACACGCTTTACCCGCGTGGCTTACTTCATGCCCTCCAACGCTTTCATTGGTGGATACACTCAAAACGCGCGTTGACGGGGTTATTTGGTGTAGGTTCGCAGTTCGCATTTGCCGGAATGATTGCGGCACTTGCGAGAAGTTTCCATTGATTTCGGGCAGCACCGTCAACCGCACTTTTCGGTTTGTCATTCAATAAGGAATGGGAGTCTCTCTTCGGGTCCAAACGGACAACCAACTATTTCATCTACCCTTCCGTTTTGGCCCAAAGCAGACCCGTGAGTTCGAGCCCTGGAGAACTGCAAACTCATCGGGGAGGAGACGCGTTGTTTTGCAGATAACGATGCTCGCTGGATGTACCGGACAGGTTGCTGAACCAGGACCGTCTACGACCACCTCGGTCCGCCGACTCCTTGGGGCAATTCTTGGGAAATAGCCAAGTCGGCGGACTTTCGGGCGGAACTGGGAGTTGCGCTCTCCAATGCTATTCAACCAAGGCCGTATATGTCAAACAGCGCGATATTCAGATGAACAAGCGGGGGAACGGTAAGGTAGTTGGGATGCACTCATGGCTGATCATGATCGCTGAAAGCATGTCGGAGTAAGCCAAGGACCTTTAACCTCGATCCCCTTCTGCTGCAGGCAAACTATAATGCACACAGCCGGCGGGGGCGATGTTTCAACGAAACCACGGATGATCGGCTGTTAGACCGGATGATCAACCGAACAGCGGCGAAACTGCCTCCTACTGGCATCCCGATAGCCTGCCAAACCACTTTCTAGTCAGAGCACAGGGCAACATGGCCAGGCGCAATAGCTCTCATATGGTCTGCCCCGTGTGCCGGTCCGTTTACTTGCGTTCTATGAGAACCTCCGCCAAGCCGGAGACGGGGCACCTCTCATGTAGCATTTGTGGCGAGATCATCGCGCCATGGCATACGTCGTAGGTGCCCATCTACACAATGAGCGACCAAGCGATCTTATCGCCGAGCTAGCCTGTCGAGCCCCCTCGTAACACGAAGATGGCTCTTGTGGAGGCTATAGCAACCGAGAACAGAACCACCGATTCTTTCTCGACCTCGCGCACCAATTTGCGGAAGGCCGATCTTCTTGACGACGTAGCCAGCCCCTCCGAAGCCGAGTACGCCATGTGTCGAAAATCGCGCTCTGAATCGCGTGGGCGCCAATAGCGCAAGGCCCCATGAGCATCGGCGCCGCCCGCCCGATGCTCTGGCGAGGTGGCGAGGAAACGACAAAGCCCGACGCGAGGCCGGGCTTTGCTTCCTTGTTTGACGCCTTTGTTAAGTTCAGTACCTGGCGACCACCGGGCCGCCGAACTGGTAGTTGATGCCTGCGCGCAGGATGTGATCGGTGAAGCGCGAGGACGCATTGGCCGCGATCGTGGGGGACGGCGCCAGCGAGAACGGTCCTGAGGAAAAGCGGCCGAGATCCATGTAGAGATATTCGAGCTTAGCGCTCCAATTCTGAGTGATCTTGCCTTCCACTCCCGCACCCACCGTCCAGCCGACGCGCGTGTCCGATGTCGAGCTGGTCGAGGCGACCGCGACACCGGCGGGCGTGAAGCCGGCGATGGTACCGGTGGTCTTGATCTCGCCGAAAGCCACACCGCCCGTGCCATAGAAAAGCACCTTCGGCGTCGCCAGGATGCCGACACGGCCGCGAACAGTGCCGAACCACTGAAGATGCTGATCGATCGCGAGCGTGGTACCGGCAGCAGCGCCGGCGGGCAGGAAAGTCAGGCCGGGAACACAGGCCCCGCCTGCAAGTCCGGCGGGGGCGCAATTAAAGCCGGCGCGGCCCTTCTCGTCAGACCAATTCAAGTCGCCCTCGACGCCAAACACCCAGTTGGCGCTCTGCCAATTATAGCCGGCTTGGCCACCGGCAACGGCACCGTTCATGTCAAATGAGCCGCTGGTGACAGAGCCGGCTGGCGGCACGATTACCGCGCCAGTGACCGTATTGTTGTAGGTGACATCCGTGCGTGAGCGGCCCCAGCTGTATCCGGCATTGGCTCCGACGTACCAGCCGGTCCAGCTCCAGACCGGGTCCATCACCGGTGCCTTGACATAGGGACGCGCTGCGAGATCGGCAGCCAGTGCACCTGTCGCGAACAGCGACATCGCCGCCGCCATTCCAATCACGATCCGCTTCATGGGTAACCCCTCCGCACGATTTTGTGATTGGAAACATACGCCAGCTTCGGCCCCAAAGCTGTGCTGCGGCAGCAACATCCCGCAACAATCGCGGCGTGTGGCAGCCCGGACCACAACGACACCGCGGCGCTATGTCATTGAAATTAAATGATTTATGCCTACGGCGACATGACCTTTGTCCGTTGCGTCCATCCGACGCGGGACAGCACGCCGTCGACCACCGGCCAGAACAGCAGCACGATCGCCAGTGTCGAAATCGAGCCGACCAGACCGTTCGACCAGAACACCTTGAGATCGCCGCCGGAGCCGATCATCGACAGACGGAAGGCATCTTCGGCGCGATTGCCGAGCACAAGCGCCAGCGTGAACGGCGCCAATGGAATGCCGATCTTCTTGAAGATGTAGCCGACGACGCCGAAACCCAGCATCAGCCAGATGTCGAACATCGCGTTCTGGATCGCATAGGCACCGATCGCGCAGGACACCACGATCATCGGCGCCACCGCGGCGAACGGCACACGCAGGATCGAGGCGAAGATCGGCACCGTCGTCAGCACCAGCACGAGGCCGACGACATTGCCGAGATACATCGAGGCGATCAGGCCCCAGACGAAGTCCTTGTGCTCGACGAACAGCAGCGGACCGGGATTGAGACCCCACACCATCAGGCCCCCGAGCAGGATCGCCGCGGTGCCGGAGCCTGGAATGCCGAGCGCCAGCATCGGCAGCAGCGCCGCGGTGCCGGAGGCATGCGCCGCCGTCTCGGGCGCGAACACGCCCTCGATGCGGCCCTTGCCGAAGCTCTCGGGATCCTTTGAGAAGCGCTTGGCGAGGTTGTAGCCCATGAAGGACGCCGCGATCGCGCCGCCCGGGGTGATGCCGAGCCAGCAGCCGATGAAGGAGGAGCGCAGCAGCGTCGCCCAGTATTTCGGCAGGTCCTTCCAGACGCCGAGCACGACGCGCAGCGAAATGCTTGCGGCGTGTCCGCGCAGCGCCAGCCGCTCCTCCATCGTCAGCAGGATCTCGCTGATGCCGAACAGGCCGATGACGGCGACCAGGAAGTTGATGCCGCGGAGCAACTCCGCCGAACCGAAGGTCATGCGCAGATTGCCCGACACCGTATCCATGCCGATGCCGGCGAGCAGAAGCCCCAGCGACATCGAGATGACGGTCTTGTGCTTGGCCTCACGGCCGAGGCCGACAAAGGAGCAGAAGGTGAGCAGATACACCGCGAAGAACTCGGGCGGGCCGAATTTCAGCGCAAAGGACGAGATCATCGGGGCGAGGAAGGTGATCAAGAGCACCGCAACCAACGAGCCGATGAAGGAGGACGTGAACGCCGCGGTCAACGCCTCCGCCGCCCTGCCCTGCTGCGCCATTGGATAGCCGTCGAAAGTGGTCGCCACCGACCAGGCTTCGCCGGGAATGTTGAACAGGATCGAGGTGATCGCACCGCCGAACAGCGCGCCCCAATAGATGCAGGACAGCATCACGATCGCCGAGGTCGGATCCATCGTGAAGGTGAGCGGCAACAGGATCGCGACGCCGTTGGGCCCGCCGAGGCCGGGCAGCACGCCGACGAAGATGCCGAGCACCAGCCCGAACATCATCAGCACGAGCGTCTTCCACGTCAGCAGGACGGCGAAGCCGTGGAGCAGGAGACCGAAAGCTTCCATCGCGAAACCGCCTAGCGACCGAAGGCCGCTTCGAGCGGCCCTTTCGGCATGATGACGTCGAAGGCGACATCGAAGGTGACGAACATGATCGCCGTGAACAGGAAGGCTGTCAGCAGCGACTTCCACAGCGCGATCTTGCCGACGAGGCGCATGAAGCATGAGATCAGCAGGAAGCTCGCGACATAGAGGCCGAGGAACTGCGTCACGAGACAGAACAGCAGCGTCGGCACGAACACCGCCAGCACGCGGCGGGCCTGCGCACGCGTGACGAAGGTCCCGGACGCCGCACGCCGCGCCGGCAGCGCCATGATCAAGCCGTAGAGGCTGCCGCCGCCGAGGATGACCGACAGGTAAAACGGGAAATAGCCAGGTTCGGGCCCAGTCGAATCCCAGGACGCACCGGTGCGCCAATTGTCGTAGCCGAGCGTGGCGGCCAGCGCGAGCAGCAGCAGACAGACGACAATCTCGATCGTGCCGGACGAAACGACGGAAGGCGAGTCGTCTTCAGGCGCGGTCGGATCGTCGACGACGATTTCGAGATCGGTTTGGGACATGGGCTGCCAAATCAAGTGCGACGTCATCATCCGCCAAGTGCGCAATTGCACACTGGAGCGGATGATCCAGTACGAAGTGCAGAAGCCGTATTTGGGCTTCGTACGATACTGGATGCTCCGCCTTCGCGGGGCATGACGCGTAGGATGTGCTTATTTTGCGACGAATCCGGCTTCGGTCATCAGCGACTTGTTGACGGCATCATCCTCCTCGAGGAACTGCACCATGTCCTTGCCGGTGAGGAAGATCGGCTTCAGCGCCTGCTTCTCCATGTAGTCCTTGTACTCGGCGGTCTGCGTCACCTTGTGGAACAGCTCGACGTAGAACGCCTGCTGCTCAGGCGTCACCTTGCCCGGCAGGAACATCGCGCGCAGCATCAGGTATTGCACGTCGACGCCCTCCTCCTTGCAGGTGGGGATGTCGGCCCACGACTGGGTGTCGGTCACCTTGGTGGTGTAGGAGATGCGCTCCTTGTCGAACACGCAGAGCGGACGCACCTGGCCGGCGCGCCAGACTTCCAAATTTTCGCTAGGGTTGTTGACGTTGGCCTCGGTGTGGTTGCCAACCAGCTGGGTCGCCGCCTCGCCGCCGGACTTGTAGGGCAGATAGGAGAACTTCGCGCCGGTCTTCTGCTCGAGGAAGACCGTCAGCACGTGATCCTCGCGCTTGGAGCCGGTGCCGCCCATCTTGAACGGCGCGCTCGCAGCCTTCGCGGCCGCGACGAACTCCTTCACCGTCTTGGGGCCTGCGCTGTTGTCCCACAGTACGAACTGGTCGAGCGCGATCACCGAGACCGGTGTCAGCTCGCGCCAGTTGAACGGGATCTTGGCCGACAGCGGCAGCATGTAGATCAGCGAATAGGCGATCAGCACCTTGTTCGGATCGCCCTCGCTCGATTTCATGTACATCAGCGCTTCCGCGCCCGAGGCGCCGCCCTTGAGCGAGACGACGATCGGCTGCTTCATCAGATTGTTCTTCTGGATCGCGGCCTGCATCATCCGCGCCATCTGGTCGGAGGCGCCGCCCGCGCCGGCCGCCACTACGATCTCGACGGGCTTTGCCGGCTCCCAGCCGGCAAATGCCGGCGTGCCGCAAAGCGCGACTGTCAGCGCAATCGCGGCCTTCGTTCCATGTCCCACGGGCGTCTTCCCTATCTTCTTGTTCGGATTTGGAAATTCGGAGATGAATTCAGCGGCCATTGTGCTGGCGAATTCGGCCAAGTTCAAGCCATCCGACGTCATCCCCGTTATGACTTTGGAATGAGACAAGCCTTGCTCAATTGGGCTAAAAGCAGCTGCTAGCCTCATAAGGGCCCGGATCGAAGGATCGATCTTTAGGTGTCTTGATGAGGTATGCAAATCGTTCAAAGCAGCGCTCGATTCGAATAATTAGAATTTTTGATGACGTGAAGTGTAGGAATGTGATGTCGCGACTTCTTTACATCAACGAGAAATTTGGCCACGACGCGACAATCATCCTGGACAGCGGAGACGCCTGCTGGATTTCCGTGGGCAAGAAAGGCGTCTTGATGCGTTCGCACAAGCACAATTTTTGGGGCGGACTGCTTGGAAGCGTCCTTGGTCCGAAGCTCTACCAAGAGCGGAATATCTACCAGGCACTAAATGTTGCGCAGGCCCTTGCGGTCATATTTCGGCCGGTTCCGCAAATCAGGTGCAAAGACATGATGCTGAGAGCATTTTGTACGGCAGCCTGGCAGTGCCCGTCACCAGAGCGTGTCAAGGCCGTCCTAAATGATCCGGAATTGCTCGCCGCGTAGTTGCGACGCTTCACAGAGCCCATTTTGTACAATGCCGCGCTTGCAATTTTCTGATTCAACCATATTCGTGAAGTATGAATACGCGTAAAAAAGTAAGTTTAGACCTCGACCACGAGCGGCGAAGAACGCGGTGGAAAGTCCAGTGGGGAGTTCCCGCGCGAGCCGCTGGCGGCGTTGCAAGGGCGGCCGCCCTATCAGGTGACGAGCGCAGGGAAATAGCTCGGAAAGCTGCCAAGGCCCGCTGGGCGAGACACTTGCCGCAAGTAACGCTTGAGGGCGTCCTCAGATTCGGAGTCATCGAGATTGAGGTTGCGGTCCTCGACAATGGGCAGCGCGTGATCACTCAGAACGGCCTCATGGTGGGCCTAGGCCACATGCGGCCACCCAAGGGACGTCAGTATTACAGGAGCGGCGTCAGTCTCCCCGCTTTTTTGACAGTGCAGAGTCTCGAGCCCTTTATCGGCGACGACCTTGTTGCGATCGCTAACCAGATCGAGTTCCGTACCAGGCAGGGCGTCAAGGCGTTCGGTTACGCGCCGAATTTCCTCCCAAAGGTCTGTGATGTCTTTGCGCGCGCGCAAATTGCTGGAGTCCTAAAAGCTACTCAGCACAAAATCGCCCACCGCGCCCAAATTATCGCCGAGCAGCTCGAACGCTCATGCACGATGAGTCTCATAGATGAAGCGACGAATTACCAGGAAATTCGCGAGACGCAGACGCAGCTGAATACTTATCGACGCGAGGAATGTATCTAAAGCTCCCCACACGTTCGGTTCTGCGCTGTCAATCTAGGACAAAACTCAACAGCGCCGAGCCATCGTTTGAGTAGGCAAGATTGAAGAGCGAGATAGTTAGCGGCAGATTTTCGTGCCGCGTCGCCATCCGATGATATTGCTTGATCTTGTTGAAGAACGGCTCGATCGCCACCGCTCTAAGGACTACACATGAGCTTCCTTCAGGGTGTCCTGGTTGTCTTGATGCTGGTCGGTGATAATCCATTTGTGTTCGCGAAGGGCGTGCCGCAGGACCCAAAACCTGAACGGGAATGCCTCGTGAAGGCATCCGAACTGCCGCCGGGGACACCAGAGGTCGTGTGTCCAACTGGGAGCTCACCGGGAGGCTTTTGCGTCTGCCCCAGATTCACCAAGGACGGCAAGGCAGACGGATACTTTGTTGGGACGGCAAGATAGGCAACCGCATCCCTAAGTTACCTGCCCTTCCAGACCGGCGTGCGCTTGTTGAGGAAGGCGTCCATGCCCTCGCGGAAATCTTCGCTCATATAGGCCTTCAGGATCAGGTCCTCGCCCTCTTCACGCGACAGCGTGCGGCGGATGCGGCGTACCGCTTCCTTGGTCGCTTCCAGCGTGAGCGGCGCGTGACTGGCGACCAGCTTTGCGGTCTCGTCGGCGCGGCGCTGCAGCGTCTCGACGTCGGGCACGACCTCGTTGAGCAGGCCAAGCGCCAGTGCTTCCGGTGCCTCGACGAGCCGCGCCTTGAAGATCATGTCCTTGGTGCGGGCCGGACCGACCAGCGCGACGACACGGCTGATGTTGGACATCGACAGGCAATTGCCGAGCGTGCGCGCGATCGGGAAACCCATCCGCGTCGTCTCGGTGCCGATGCGCAGGTCGCAGCAGGCCGCGATGCCGGCGCCACCGCCGGTGCAGGCGCCGGCGATTGCAGCGATCACGGGCACGCGGCACTGCTCAAGCGTGCCGAGCACGCGGTCGATCCGCGCCTCGTAGTCGAGCGCGTCCTGAGCGGTCTTGAAAGCGCGGAATTGCGAGATGTCGGTACCGGAGGCGAACGCCTTGTCGCCGGCGCCGGTGAGGATCAGCGCCTTGATCGAACGATCGGCATTGATCTCGGTGCAGATCTCCGCCATGCGGTCATACATGGCGAAAGTCATGGCGTTGCGCGCCTGCGGGCGGTTGAAGGTGATCCGCGCGATGCCGTCCGTGACGGAGTAAAGCAGGTCTTCGTTGGCAGTCATCGGTGCGTTCATCGCGCGCTCACTTCACTCTTGTTGATCTTGGGCCGGCCGGCCTTCACGCCACCCGAGCCTCTAAGCGACCTGGGCTTTGGTCATCGGCACCACGTCGCGTCCCTTCAGAACGTCCATGGCTGCCAACACGCCGCCGCTCCGGTGCGGGATCTTTGCAAGATCCAGGCCCATCTCGACGCCGGCGAGCGTGCCCATCAGCATCAGATCGTTGAAGTGGCCGATATGGCCGATGCGGAACACCTTGCCCTTGACCTTGTTCAGCCCGGTGCCGAGCGACATGTCGAAGTTCTCCAGCACGACCTTGCGGAACGCGTCGGCGTCGTGGCCGTCAGGCACGCGCACGCCGGTCAGCGCCGGCGAGTGAGCGGCGGGATCGGCGCACTGCGTCTCCAGGCCCCAGACCTTGATCGCGGCGCGAGTCGCAGCGCTGTGGCGCTTGTGACGGGACCACACGTTCTCCAGGCCCTCCTCCTCCAGCATCTTCACGGCTTCACGCAGGCCATACAGGAGATTGGTGGCGGGGGTGTAGGGGAAGGTGCCGAGCTTGTTGAAGTTGATGACTTCCTGCCAGTCCCAGTAGGAGCGCATGCCGGGGTTGGCCTTGGCCACGGCCAGCGCCTTCTCCGAAACGGCGTTGAAGCCGAGGCCGGGCGGCAGCATCAGTCCCTTCTGCGAGCCGGCGACAGAGACGTCGATGCCCCAGGCATCATGCTCATATTCCATCGAGCCGAGCCCGGAGATGGTATCGACCATCAGCAGCGCCGGATGCTTGACGCGGTCGAGCAACTTGCGCACCTCCAGCGGCGGCGTCACGCAACCGGTCGAGGTCTCGTTGTGCACGACGCAGACCGCCTTGATCGCGTGCTGCTTGTCGGCGACGAGGCGCTTCTCGATCTCGGCGAGGTCGGCACCATGGCGCCAGTCGCTTGGGATGAAGTCGACGTCGAACTTGAACTTGTCGGCGATGCCGCGCCACAGCACGGCGAACTGGCCAGTCTCGCACATCAGGAGCTTGTCGCCCGGCTTGAACACGTTGACCATCGCCGCCTCCCAGGCGCCGGTGCCGGACGAGGGGAAGATGATCACGGGCTGCTTGGTACGGAATACCCGCTGCATCGCGGCAAGAACCGCAAAACCGAGTTCGGCGAATTCCGGACCGCGATGGTCCAGCGTCGGCATGTCCATCGCCCGCAGCACCCGGTCGGGCACGTTGGTCGGTCCTGGAATCTGTAGGAAATGCCTTCCACTGTGCACGGTCATCGGCGTCCTTCCCGGTCTTTGAGGCTTGTCTCGACGTGAGCGTCGGGAGGCCCGGATTCGGGGCTCCCGCGAGCCGCTCGCATATCACTATTCGCCGGGCTTGTCCCTCGCCCGACGAGGTCCGTCAATGCACAGGAAGCAGGGCTCGCTTGCCAAGGGCCGTGACGGGAGGCAAGACGGTGCCTGCGAACAGGCGAAAGCGGATCATGGCGGCGGAAGTGGCTGGAAATTCACCGGAATCGGCCCAAAAGGACGGCCTGGCGGCGCGTCTGGCCCGGGAAATCACCGGCGACGTCCTGTTCGACAGCTTCAGCCGTGGTCGCTACGCCACCGACGCCTCGTTCTACCAGATCGTGCCGGCAGGCGTCGTCGTCCCGAAGACCATGGACGAGGCCCTGCGGGCGCTGGCGATTGCCCGCGACGCAGGCCGCAAGGTCACCCCGCGCGGCGGCGGCACCTCGCAATGCGGCCAGACCGTCAATGACGGGATCGTTGTCGATCTGTCGAAGCACCTGAACCGCATCCTGTCGCTCGACGTCGAGGGCCGCACATGCGTGGTCGAGCCCGGCATCGTGCTCGACGACCTCAACCGCCAGCTTAGAAAGCATGGCCTCTGGTTCCCGGTCGACGTCTCGACGGCCTCGCGCGCCACGATCGGCGGCATGGCCGGAAACAATTCCTGCGGCGGGCGCTCCTTGCGCTACGGCACCATGCGCGACAACACGCTGTCGATGGAAGCCGCGCTCGCCGACGGCACGCTGAGCCGTTACGGCGAGGTCCCGCGCGATCTCACCGATCTCGACGCCGGCAACAGCGCACGCGCCCTGTTCCGCGACATGCTTGATCTCGGCGCGCGCGAAGCCGATGAGATCGCCGCGCGATTTCCCAAAGTGCAGCGCCGCGTCGGCGGCTATAATCTCGATGCGCTGGTGCCGCGCAATACGCGGAACAACATGGCGCATCTTCTGGTCGGCTCGGAGGGCACGCTGGCCTTCACCACCAAGGTCGAGCTGAAGCTGTGGCCAGTGATCCGCAACAAGGCGCTCGGCGTCTGCCATTTCGGCAGCTTCTACGAAGCCATGGACGCGGCCCAGCACCTCGTCAAGCTCAAGCCGATCGCCGTCGAGCTGGTCGATCGCACCATGCTCGCGCTTGGGCGGGACATCGCGATGTTCAAGCCGATCATCAATGCCGCCATCAAGGGCGATCCGGATGCCGTGCTGGTGGTCGAATTCGCCGAAGAGGACCAGGCGGACAACCTCGTGCGACTGAAGCAGCTCTCCGACCTGATGGGCGATCTCGGCTTTGGCTGGACCAACGACAAGCGCAAATGGGGCGGCGTGGTCGAGATCACCGAGCCTGCATTGCAGAGCGGCATCGCCGATTTCCGCGCAGCCGGTCTCAACGTCATGATGTCGATGAAGCAGGAGGGCAAGCCGGTCTCCTTCGTGGAGGACTGCGCCGTGCCGCTGCCGCACCTCGCCGACTACACCGCACGGCTGAACGAAGTGTTCGCCAGGCACGGCACCAGCGGCACGATGTACGCGCACGCCTCCGAAGGCTGCCTGCATGTGCGCCCGGTGCTGAATCTGAAGCTGGAGAAGGACGTCAAGGCGATGCGCGCTATCGCCGAAGAGGCCTTCGCGCTGGTGCGCGAATACAAGGGCTCGCATTCCGGCGAGCATGGCGACGGCCTGGTGCGTTCGGAATTCCACGAGACCATGTTCGGCGAACGCCTCGTCGCCGACTTTCGCGAGGTGAAGCACCGCTTCGACCCCGACGGGGTGCTCAATCCCGGCAAGATCGTCGATGCGCCCAGAATGGACGACCGCTCGCTGTTCCGTTTCAAGCCCGACTATCGTGTCGGCGAGCTCAAGACCAAGCTCGACTGGTCTGCCTGGCCCGGTGCCGGCGGCGGCTTCCAGGGCGCGGTCGAAATGTGCAACAACAACGGCGCCTGTCGCAAGCTCGAGGGCGGCGTGATGTGCCCGTCCTATCGCGCCACGCGCAACGAGAAGGACGTCACGCGCGGGCGCGCGAACACGCTGCGGCTCGCGATCTCCGGCCAGTTCGGTCCCGGCGCGCTCTCCTCCGACGAAATGATGGAGACGCTGAAACTCTGCGTGTCCTGCAAGGCCTGCCGGCATGAGTGCCCGACCGGTGTCGACATGGCCAAGATGAAGATCGAGGTGCTGGCCGCGCGCGCCGCTTCGCATGGCCTGACATTGCGCGACCGCCTCGTCGGCTATCTCCCGCGCTATGCCGGCCTCGCATCCCGGCTAGCGCCGCTCGCCAATCTGCGCAACCGCAGCCCGCTGTTGCGAAAGCTGTTCGAACGCTTTGCCGGCATCAGCGCACGCCGCGCCCTGCCCGCTTTCCGCAGCGACGTGTTTGCGCCGGCCGCCGAGGTGGTCGGGCCTGTTGATGGCCGCGAGGTCGTGCTGTTCGCCGACACCTTCAATCGCATCTATGAGCGCGAGAACCTCGACGCAGCGCTGCGCGTGCTCGCGGCCGGCGGTTATCGCGTGCATCTGCCGAAGCCGTCGAGCGGCAGCCGCCCGCTGTGCTGCGGCCGCACCTTCCTCTCCGCCGGACTCGTCGATGAGGCCAGGGTCGAGCTCGACCGTCTCGTGGCCGCGTTTGCGCCCTTTGCCGCGCGCGGCGTGCCGATCGTAGGCCTCGAGCCGAGCTGCCTGCTGACGCTGCGCGACGAGCTTTCTTCGCTGCGCAAGGACGACGACGCCAAGGCGGTCGGCGCGCACGCGCTGACTTTCGAGGAATTCCTGGTGCGCGACGCCGAGGCCGGAAGGCTGCAACTGCCCCTCGGCACCATCGCCCACAAGGCCGTCGTCCACGGCCATTGCCATCAAAAATCCTTCGGCGCCTTCAAGCCGGTCGAGCAGGTGCTGCGGCTGGTGCCGGGACTTGCGGTCGAGACCATCGAGTCGAGTTGCTGCGGCATGGCGGGCGCCTTCGGCTATGGCGCGGACACCTATGATGCCTCGATCGAGATGGCCGAGCTGTCGCTGCTGCCCGCCGTGCGGCGCGCGGACCAGACGACGCTGGTCGTTGCCGACGGCACCTCCTGCCGCCACCAGATCCAGGACGGCACGAAGCGTGAGGCGCTTCACGTCGCGCGCGTGCTGGCGATGAGCCTCGACCGTTCCGAAATCAATTCCACCTCAACTGCTGCAAAGGAAACCAGCCATGGCTGATCTCACCCTCGACACTGCCCGCAAGATACTCGACGCCGCCTTCGCGAAGGCCGGCGAACTCAAGCTCAAGCCGCTGGTCGTCACCATCCTCGACGCGCGCGGCGTGCTCAAGCTCGCGGCTGCCCAGGACGGCACCAGCCTGATGCGTGGAGAGATCGCGCACGGCAAGGCCTATGGCGCGCTCGCGATGGGCATGGGCTCGCGCGCTCTGTTCCAGCGCGCCCAGGAGCAGGCCTATTTCATCGATGCCGTGAACACCATCGCCAAGGGCGCGCTGGTGCCGGTGCCCGGCGGCGTTCTGATCATGGACGGCACGACCCTGCTCGGCGCCGTCGGCGTTTCCGGCGACACCTCCGACAATGACGAGGCCTGCGCGGTGGCGGGCATCCAGGCTGCCGGGCTGAAAGCCAACGCCGGGTAAGATTCCCACGGCGCGGCGCTGCAGAGCCTGGACTCGTCGCACACCTATTCCTGCCGCCCTCTGGCTCCCGGCTCTGCGCCGCAGCGCCAATGCGCTGCAGCGCGTCCGGGACATGAGAGCAGCGCCACTCCCTCTACCGTCCCGTCCAAACCGGCTTTCGCTTCTCGCTGAAGGCCTTCAGCCCTTCCTTCGCGTCCTCGGTCATCGCGAGCAGCGCGATCTGGCTTTCGGTGTAGGCGATGCTCTCGTCGAACGACATCGAGGCGATGGCACGCATGGCGTATTTGCCGCGGCGGATCGCGGTCGGGGATTTGTCGACGATACGGCCAATCAGCCAGTCGACCTTGGCATCCAACTCGGCCGTGGGCACGACGTAGTTGAGCAGGCCGGCAGCCTGGGCCGTCTTGGCATCGAACGGCTCGCCGGTGAGCGCCCATTCGTTGACGAGGCGCGGCGGTGCGATGGACTGCAGCAGGCTGAGCACCTGCATCGGAAACACGCCGACCTTCACCTCCGGAAGGCCGAACACGACGTGATCGGCCGCAACCGCCATGTCGGTCATGCAGAGCAGGCCCATGCCGCCGGCCATGCAGACGCCGCCGACCCGCGCAATCGCCGGTTTGGTGGCGTTCTGTGACAAACGTAACAGATCGGCATAGTCGACATTTGGTTTGGAATGATCCATCGCGAAAGCCGCGCCGGAATTCTGCAGATCGGCGCCCGCGCAGAACGCCTTGTCGCCCGCACCCGTCAGCACGATGACGCGGACGTCCTTGTCGTCATGCGCGTCGCGATAGCCTTGGGTGATGCCGGCGATGACCTCGCCGTTCAGTGCGTTGCGTTTCTCCAGCCGATTGATGGTGATCCAGAACGCCTGCCCGCGCTTCTCGGTAACGACTGCTGTGGTGTCGGTCATGGTCCGCTCGCTTCCTTGTCATCCGTTTTGCAGCCATTTGCGGCAGGACGGGCGGAACGCGCAAGGCCATTCTGCAACGCCGTGTCACCATAGCGTGTGGGCGCAAATTCGCCCGGCGATTGAATTACGGACGACGGCCGCTATCCTGACTGGGGATTTTGATCACCGATGAGCCATTTCATGCGCGCCGCGACGATGTTGTTGCTGACAGGCCTGCTCGTGCTGGGCGCAAGCCGCGCGGCCGATGCGGCCAAGCTGGCGCTGGTGATCGGCAACGCCAGATATCCCGACAACGAATTCGTGCCGAACGACGTCGCCAACGACACCCAGGATGTCGCCGAAGAATTGAAGCGCGACGGCTTCGTCGTCGACCGCCAGAGCAATCTCACGGCCGACGCCATGCGGCAGGTGCTGGATCGCTTCTATGCCCGCATCGAGCGCGGCGCGGTGGCGCTGATTTTCTTCGATGGTTTTGCGATCCAATCCAACCGGCAGACCTACCTTCTGCCGGTCGACGCGCAGATCTGGACCGAGCCGGATGTGGCGCGCGACGGCTTCAGCCTCGACACCATCCTCGCCGAGATGAACACGCGCGGTGCCGCGATCAAGATCGCGCTGATCGACGCCTCGCGCCGCAACCCGTTCGAACGGCGCTTCCGCCGCTATTCGGCGGGCCTTGCACCGGCGATCGCGCCGAGCAATTCGCTCGTGCTCTACTCCGCCGCGCTCGGAGCGGTCGCAGCCAGCGGCAAGACCGACCACGGCCTGTTCGTCGCCGAACTGCTGCGCGAGATGCGCACGCCGAACATCAGTGCCGAGCAGGCGCTGACCAACACCAAGAACGGCGTCGTCGCCGCCACCCGGCGCGAGCAGGTGCCGTGGCTGTCGTCGTCGCTGACCACGGAATTCTCGTTCGCGGGCCCGGTGACGCAGCCGCCCGATAACAAGGGCGACGCGACGCCGGCGAAACCCGGGCCGCAAAAACCGGCCTGCGAGACGCCGCAGGCAGAGCCGCCTCCGAGTGCCGACGATCTCGCCCGGGATCCCGTCATCGCCGATCTCAGCCGCAAGATCGCGGCGAACGCCAATGACGTCGTCTCGCGCTACAAGCGCGGCCAGGTCTATGCGATCAAGCGCGCGCACGCACTCGCCATGCAGGATTTCGACGTGGTGATCCGCAGGGATCCCAGGGATGCGCAGGCGCTGAACAACCGCTGCTGGACGCGTGCTGCGACCGGCGACCTGCAGGGCGCGCTGACCGACTGCAATCTGGCCCTGCAGATCAATCCCGGCTTGAGCGACGCGCTCGACAGCCGCGGTCTCGTCAACCTCAAGCTCGGCCGCAATGCGGAAGCGATCAAGGACTATACCGACGCGATCCAGCGCAACCCACGCTCCTCGTCGTCGCTGTTCGGTCGCGGCATCGCCACCCGCAAGAGTGGCGGCGACGGCGCCACCGACATCGCGTCGGCAAAGTCGATGAACCCTGATATTGCGAAGGAGTTCGCAGGCTACGGCGTCTCGGAGTGCGTGCCTTAAACGGTGAGCGCCTTTTTGATCCAGACCTTGTTGTCGTGGAACGCGGCGCCGCCGATCGGTGCCACGGTTTCCGCTCCGGTCAGCATGTTGATGCCGCGGCCGCCGATGTGATCCTTGTTGGGATGAACAGACTCCGCAATCAGCACGCCGCGCTGCACGCCGTCAAACAGCCTTGCCAACAGCGTGGTCTCGCCGCGGGTATTGCCGAGCGTCACCGCATCGCCGTCGGCGATGTCGAGCGCGGCCGCATCCAGTGGATGGATCATCACGCTCGCCTTGCCCTCGCGCGCCTGCGAGGACGGTGTTTCGTTGAAGGTGGTGTTGAGGAAGCTGCGCGACGGACTGGTCGCGAGCCGGAATGGATGCGCCGGATCGGCCTGCTCGATCACGGCCCAATGGTCCGGCAGATCAGGCATGTTGTCGACATCGCCCATGGTCACGCCGAACGGCGGAGGCGCCCAGTCGGCCCTGAAGTGAAACTTGCCGTCGGCATGGGCAAAGCCGTCGAGATAGTGCGAGGTGCGAAAATCCGGCTGCAGGTCGCGCCAGAGGTCGGCTTCGAGGCCGGCGATGTCGCCGTGGTTGCTGAGCTTCAGCGTCGCGTCAATCAATTCGCGCGGCGTCATCTCGAAACCCGGATGCCTGGCACCGAGCCGCGGCGCCAGCGCCTGCAGCACCTGATGGTTGGAGCGGCATTCGCCGGGCGGGTCTATCAGCTTCGGCCCGACCGAGATGTGCTGGTGGCCGCCGCCGTAATAGAGATCGTCATGCTCCATGAACATGGTCGCGGGCAACACAATGTCGGCCATCTGCGCCGTCTCGGTCATGAACTGCTCGTGCACCGCGACAAACAGATCCTCGCGCGCAAAGCCCTGCCTCACCAAAGCCTGCTCCGGCGCCACCGTCATCGGATTGGTGTTCTGGATCAGCAACGCCTTGACCGGGCCTTTGCCTTGCAGAGCTTTGGCATCGCCGGTGAGGATGCGGCCGATCTGGGACTGGTCGAGCGCACGGATGCTCGGATCGATGGCGTCGTGGCCCTCAATGATGGATTCGTTGAAATGCCAGAGTGCGTAGTTGTTGAAGAAGGCGCCGCCGCCTTCATACTGCCAGGCGCCGGTCACCGCGGGAATGCAATTGGCCGCGTGCATCTGCGTGGCGCCGTTGCGGCTCCGCGTAAAACCGTAGCCGAAGCGGAAGAAGGCGCGCTTGGTCTCGCCGACCGCCCTGGCGAAGGCCTCGATCTCGGAAACCGGTACGCCGCAGATCGCGGACGCCCATTCCGGCGTGCGCGTCGTCAGATGCGCTTCGAGCTCGGCGGGGCAGTCGGTGTATTTGTCCATGTAGGCGCGGTCGGCGTAACCGTCACGGAACAGGACATGCATGACGCCGCAGGCGAAGGCGCCGTCGGTGCCGGGCCGCAGGATGATCTTGATGTCAGCCTGCTTCATGGTGTCGTTGTCGTAGATATCGACCGCCGCGATCTTCGCGCCGCGCTCCTTGCGGGCACGGGCAGCGTGCGTCATCACGTTGACCTGGGTGTTGACGGGATTGGTGCCCCAGATCACGACCAGATCAGACAACGCCATCTCGCGCGGATCGACGCCGGCGATCCTGCCGGTGCCGATCGCGAATCCGATACGCGCAACGTTGGCGCAGATGGTCTGATAGAAGCGCGAATACTTTTTGACATGCGTGAGGCGGTTGAGGCCGTCGCGCATCACGAGGCCCATGGTGCCGGCGTAGTAATACGGCCAGATCGATTCTGCGCCGAACTCGCGCTCGGCCTGATTGAAGCGATGCCCGATTTCGTCCAGCGCCTCGTCCCAGGAGATGCGCGCGAATTGCCCCGAGCCCTTCGCGCCCGTCCGGCGCATCGGATACATCAGCCGCTCGGGATGATGAATGCGTTCGGCGTAGCGTGCGACCTTGGCGCAGACCACGCCGGCGGTGTAGGTCTGCTTCTTCGAACCGCGGACACGGCCGATGCTGCGGCCTTCGACCACCTCGACGTCGAGGGCACAGGCCGATGGGCAATCGTGCGGGCAGGTCGAATGGCGGATTTCGATCTTGCTTTCGATCTTGGCGTGCGGGTTCATAACCCAGTTCGTAACACCAAAATACCGGCCAGCCGAGGGCATTTATCCGGCAATGCCCATGCGATTTGCTCAAACCGTGCGCGCCGCCGGTTCCTGCTGCAAGCGCGAAGGGCGGCGCGGACACACCGAAAGCCACCCGATATTCCGATCTTAATCGCCCTCGTGAGCCGTCGACAGTTTGTAGTCCCTGCCGCTACATTGCCGGACAACAAAAACGATATCTGGGAGGTGGGCATGATCGCCCGAAGATCCGTGCTGGCTTTGACGGCCGGCCTGCTTGCCGCAATCTCCGCAGCGCCCTCCTTCGCACAGGATTATCCCAACCACGCGGTCCGGATTATCGTCCCCTTCGGGGCCGGCGGACCGGCCGACGTCGCGGCCCGGCTGATCGGCAATGTGCTGCAGGAGAGTCTTGGCCAGCCTTTCGTCGTCGAGAACCGCACCGGTGCCGGCGGTGTCATCGGCACGATCGAGGCGGCGAAGTCGCCGGCCGACGGCTACACGCTGCTGATGATGTCCAACACCCAGACCGCGAACGAATCGCTGCTGACGGCGGACAAGCGCAAATACGAACTGATGCGCGACCTCGCGCCGATCGCGCCGGTGAACTATTCCGATCTCGTCATCGTGGTGAACCCGCAAGTCCCGGCGAAGACGTTGCCCGAGTTCATCGCACTCGCCAAGGCGCAGCTGGGCAAGCTGAACTACGCCTCCTCCGGTCAGGGCACGCCCTACCACATGGCCGGCGAGCTGTTCAAAGCCATGGCCGGCATCGACATCGTCCACGTTCCCTATCGCAACAGCGGCGAGGCGCGCAGCGGCGTGATCGGCGGACAGGTGCAGATGATGATCGACGCGGTGCCGGCGATGGCACCGAACATCGCCGAGAACCAGGTGCGCGCGCTCGCCACCACCGGCAAGCAGCGCTCGACCGTGTTGCCGAACGTGCCGACGGCGATCGAGGCCGGTGTCGCAGGCTATGAAGCGACGATATGGCTCGGCCTGATGGCGCCGGCCGGCACGCCAAAGCCAGTCATCGACAAGCTCAATGCCGCCGTCAACGCAATGGTGAAGCGGCCCGACATCGTCAAGCTCTGGATGGAACAGGGCGCCGCGCCCATGTCGATGACGCCGGAGGAATTCGACAAATTCCTGCGCGGCGACATCGAGAAATGGGCCGACGTCGTCAAGAAGTTCGACAAGTCCTGAGGCGTATCGGAAATGCCAGCCATTCAGTTTCAGCTCAACGGCGCAGCGACGGCCGTGGATGTCGAGCCCGACCAGACGCTGCTCGACGTGCTGCGCGGCCGGCTCGGTGTCACGAGCGCGCATTTCGGTTGCGGCGCCGGTGAGTGCGGCGCCTGTTACGTCATGGTCGACCATCGCGCCATGGCATCCTGCGACATGCCGATGTGGTCGGTCGCCGACAGGGACATCGTCACTGTGGAAGGCCTCGGCACGGTGGGCGTACCGCATCCGTTGCAACGCGCCTTCATCGCCGAACAGGCGATGCAATGCGGCTATTGTGTATCTGGAATCCTGATCAGCGCGGCGGCGCTGCTGAAGCGCAATCCGTCCCCGACGGAAGCCGAGGTCAGGGCGGCGCTGGATCGCAATCTGTGCCGCTGCGGGTCGCACAACCGCATGGTCCGCGCCGTCCTGCGTGCGGCCGCAGAGATGGCGGCATCATGAACACCTTGTCCCCTGCCCCGAAGCTGCCGGTCAGCCTCGTCGCCAATCCCAAGCTGTCGTCCTGGGTCGGCTTCACCGACGACGGCCGCGTGGCGATCTCGATTGGCAAGGTCGAAATCGGCCAGGGCATCGTCACGGCGCTGGCGCAAATCGCGGCGGACGAACTCGATGTCGCAATCACCAGAATCGAGATGACCCGCGCCTCGACGGCGGCCAGCCCAAACGAGGGCGTGACCTCGGGCAGCCTCTCGATCCAGCAGTCCGGCCGCGCGCTACGCCAGGTCTGTGCCGAAGTACGCCAACGCTTCCTTCGCGCGGCCTCGGAACGTCTCGGCGTCGATGCGTCGCGCCTCGATATCGATGACGGCACCATCTCAGGCCCCGGCAATGTCAGGACAAGTTATTGGGAATTGATGGGCGAGGTCTCGCTCGACCACGACGCCACCGGAAGCCCGACAGCCAAGAGTGCCGCCGCGCGCACCGTCGCCGGACATTCGGTCCAGCGTGTCGACATTCCCGACAAGGTGTTTGCGCGGCCGCGTTTCATCCATGACCTCGCGCTTCCGGGACTGGTGCACGGACGCGTGCTGCGCCCGGATCTCCCGGACGCCAGATTGATCGCACTCAATGAGGCGGCCGCGCGCGCAGTCCCCGGCTTTATTGCCATCGTCCGCGACGGCGGCTTTGCCGGGGTGGTTGCCGACAACGAGACGGCGGCGGAAGCCGCGCTCAAAGCCTTGCGCAAGGGCGCGACTTGGTCGGACGGCGGGCCGTTGCCGGACGACGACGATCTGGCAGGCTTCCTGAAGAGCCAGCCGGTCGAGACCACCATCATCGATACCAGGATGGCGGAGCCGGCGCGCCATCCCGCCCAAACGCTCCGCCGGCAATACACCCGCCCCTACATCGCGCATGCCTCGATCGCGCCGTCCTGCGCCGTGGCGCAATGGGACGGTGATCGTGTTCATGTCTGGACGCACAGCCAGGGCGTCTATCTGCTCCGTGCGGATCTCGCGATCGTGCTCAAGCTGCCGGCCGAGAGCATCGTGGTGGAGCACATCGAGGGCGCCGGCTGTTACGGACACAACGCGGCCGACGACGTCGCGCTCGATGCCGTGCTGCTGGCGAAGGCGGCCGGCGGCCGCCCGGTTCGCGTGCAGTGGTCGCGCCACGACGAGATGTCTCATGCGCCGTTCGGCGCGGCGATGGCCATCGAGATCGAGGCCGATCTCGACTCGAACAACGAGATCACGGGCTGGCGCCACGCGATCTGGAGCAACGGTCATGCGGCACGGCCCGGACGCGCGGCGCAGCCGACGCTGCTGGCGGCGAGTGAGATCGCAAATCCCTACCCGCGCATGGTCTCGACCAACCCGCCGGCCGCCAATGGTGGTGGCGGCGATCGCAATTCCGTTCCGCTTTATGACTTCCCCGCCTGGACCATCACCAGCCACCGGCTGCTGACCATGCCGGTACGGACCTCGGCGCTGCGGACGCTGGGCGGGCAAGGCAACGTGTTCGCCATCGAATCCCTGCTCGACGAGATCGCAGAGCTGCGCGGCGAAGATCCGATCGCATTCCGCCTGCGGCACCTGCGCGACGAGCGGGCGCGCGACGTCATTCGCGCTGCGGCACGACGTGCACAGTGGAAGCCACAGAAGCAGCCCGGCATCGGCCACGGCCTCGGCTTTGCCCGCTACAAGAACACGGGGGCCTATTGTGCCGCGATTGCCGAGATCAAGGGCGCCGACGGCGTCCGCGTGAGGCGGCTGACGCTGGCCGTCGATGTCGGCGAGGCCATCAACCCGGACGGCGTCATCAACCAGATCGAGGGTGGCGCAATCCAGGCGGCCAGCTGGGTGCTGAAGGAACGCGTCCGCTTCGACAGGACGCGCATCACATCCACGTCATGGACCGACTATCCGATACTGACCTTCAGCGAGGTACCGGCCGTGGATGTCGAGATCATCCAGCGGCCGGAGATCGAGCCGGTCGGCGCCGGTGAGGCCGCACACGGCCCGGTGACGGCGGCGATCGCGAATGCGGTCTACGATTGCCTCGGCGTACGCGTGCGCGACCTGCCGATCACGCGGGACAGGATCATTGCAGCGATGGAGCGTGCGCCTTGACGACGGTGAACATTTTGAGCGGCGGCGCGGCGCAAGGTCTCGTACGCGGCCTCAGCGACGCCTTCAAGGCGCAGACCGGCCTCGGCATCGACGGCCAATTCGGCGCAGTCGGCATCATGGCCGACAAGCTGCGCGCGGGAACGCCGACCGATCTCGTGATCCTGACGCAGGCGCTGCTGGCGAAGCTTGCCGACGAAAATCTCGTCGTTGCCTCGTCAATCACGGATGTCGGCCGGGTCGAGACCGCGCTGGCGGTCCGCAGCCGCGATCCCAAGGTGACGGCGAAGACCGAGGCCGATCTGCGCGAGGTTCTGCGCAGCGCCGATGCCATCTACGTCCCCGACACCAAGGCCTCGACCGCGGGCCAGCATGTCGCAAAAGTGCTGGACCAGCTCGGCATCGCCTCTGAAGTTGCCCCGCGCCTCAAGATATTTCCAAACGGTGCAACGGCCATGCGCGAGCTCGCGGCATCGACGGCGGCAAGACCGATCGGATGCACGCAGGTGACCGAGATCATCGCCACAGGCGGCATTGAACTGTCAGGGGCGCTGCCGCCGGGCTGCGAACTCGTGACGATGTACACCGCCGGCGTGACCGCTGGGGCCGCGCATCCGAAGGAGGCAGCCGCGCTGGTCGCGTTGCTGACCCGCGCAGATCACAGGGAGCTGCGCCAGCGCGTCGGATTCGCCGGCTAGGGTATGTACTCATAAACGCCGGCTTCCAACGCAAAACGGAAGTCTGCAACCTTGAGCGTGATCGGCGGCTGATGACCCATAGCTGACCTGCGACCGAAGACGGTGACCGATTACGACCGCTCAACTTTAGTCGGCTCCCTCACAATTTTGCGAAGCTGCTCGCAAGTTCGTAGATTCGTAAAAAGATGATGTACTCGTCGCGCTCGAATGCGATGCTGTAGTTGGTGCCATACTTTGCGAGTTGTTCGCTGATCGCCTCGCCGTTGACCCGATTCGCATTGCGATACAGATATTTGGGAGGCCATTGCGGCGCGCCGTTGATCGAAACGATTGAGCTATCGCAAAAGGCAAAGCCCCGTAGTTCCGGCTTGATTTCAGCTGCCGAATAATCCAACCGTTCTTTTGCTCTCATTTCGGCTGCAAGTTCACCGGTAGGCTCCAGCCGATTAATCGAAAGATCTGTGTGGGCAGGGTAAACATCGCCTTCGACTTGGCGACTGAAGAAAATGACTGCGCCGGGTTCGCGTCTGGCCAGCCCATTCAAGCCCGGAGAGCCACTCTCTAAGAAATCTTGAAACCGGTTGCCGTCAATGAGCGGAGGCTTATTAGGTCCATAAGCGATATCCCAAAGCGATTGACGGGTCCGCTCATCCGGAAACCAATAACTCGGTTTACTGGGAGGCCAGCCAGATGTCACGACGGTGCGTACCGCGTCGGAGAGCTTCACTCTTGAAATGCTGAGGCACTGTGAGGCCATCACACGAAGCCCCGGCTTCCACCTAGGAAAATCCCACATATTTGCCGGGTTGATGCCCAACACCTCGTAGGTGATGAAATTCTTTCCCGCCTCGGTCTCACGCCACGCTTGCCATTCTTCGCGCGTTGCTCGAGCAATCGTAGAACCCAGGAATTTCAATTCGGAGCGCGGGTTGTTGTACGCATCCTCTGACGCATAGGCGACGCCAGACCAAGGCTCGTCAGCACGTTGATAGGTGACCACGAGCGGTAATAGCGTTTTGGGAACTCTGCCGTTCTGCGTGGTCTCGCCTTTACAAGCTTGGGGCACCTGTACTGCCACACCATGCTGATCTCTTGTCTTGAGCCCGAAGAGCGTGGGGACGACACCAACTTCGACTGTTCGGTCGTTATCCTTGTAGGTCGTTATCTTAACGCGGCAACCGACCACGATGTCGAAATCAAGCGGCTCGCCTTTGTAATCGTAGCTGGCCCTGAACCTGTAATAGTAACCCCGATCCTCCCCAGGTGTGGTGACCTTGACCGACTTTGTAAAACTCATAAGGGCGCCGAAGACGAGCCAAGGCTGCGAAAACAGCAGCATAAGCCCCAAGCCGAGCAAAACGACAACGCTCCCGAAGATCAAGCTGGGGAATGTCTTCATGCCAATTTATACGTTCGATTACGGTCGGACTGCTGTAGCAGTTGAACCTCTTAGCAAACAGAGGTTGTGGAAATAATCGGTGACCTGTCATCTTTTGCGGCTTCGTTTTTAGCAATCGTTGACCATCGTAATTGCGGAACTATGTGCGAAGGCAAGCGACAGCAGCCCGCAAGTTGGCTTTTGGCCCTTCGCGACTAGTGTTGGAGGTCTCGCTGAGGTCTCCTGTCGGAGGCAGAGCCGACTGGATTTGCTCACTGCAAGTATTACGGCTCGTGGGCCCTTAACGGACTAGCCAGAGCGAATTGGCCTGTGTCCGGTGTTGAAGAAACAACGGACACGGCCCCTTCGCGCGGGCCGGTCGAACTTATGAGTACACGCCCTGACGGCCCGCCTATTTGTGCAGCTGGGTGAGGCCTGTCGGCGGGCCGTCGACGGCGGTCCAGCCGCCATCGACGAACAGCGTGCTGCCGCTGACATAGCTCGCAGCGTCCGAGGCGAGATAGGCGACGGCGGTCGCGACCTCGTCGGCGCTGCTCCAGCGGTTGAACACGGTGTGGCCAGCGTAGAGATTGTAGATGTCGGGGCGCTGCTTGAACGGACCGGTCAGCGCAGTCTCCGCAATGCTTGGCGCGATTGCGTTGACGCGCACGCCGGCATGGCCGACCTCGGAGGCAAAGCCCTTCACCAGCAGGCCGATGGCCGCCTTGGTCGAGCCGTAGACGCCGAGGCCCGGCTCGATGGTCACCGCGCGCACCGACGAGCAGGCGATGATGCTGCCACCCTTTTGCGCGACCATGATGCGGCCGAAGGCCTGGAAGAACCACACCGTGCCCTTGACGTTGAGGTTGAGGACGCGGTCGAGATCCTCCTCGGTGTAGTCGAGGATCGTCTTGCGGATATTGAGCCCGGGCGTCGTCACGGCGATGTCGAGCCGGGGAAATTTCTGCATCACCGTCTTGGCCAGCGCACTGACGTCCGCAGCGCTTGCGGCATCACAGCCGGCTGCTTCCGCCCAGCCACCCTTGTCGCGAATGCCGGCGGCGGTCGCCTCCGCGGCGTCAAGCGCGCGATCGGCGCAGACGACGCGCGCCCCGAGCCCAGCCAGCGCCTCGGCCGACGATTTGCCGATGCCCGATGCGGCGCCGAGCACCACGGCCGTCTTGCCGGTGAGATCAAAGAGCTTGCGATAGTCGGTCACTGTTGGCTTCTCCTGTAGCTGCTAGCCCTTGTAGCCCATCAGCAGGCGGGGCAGCCACAGCGAGAATGCGGGGACGTAAGTCACGAACATCAGGGCTGCGATCAGCGCGGCGTAGAACGGCAGGATGGTGCGCATCACCGCGCCCACCGAGATGCCGCCGATCGCACAGCCTACGAACTGGGTGGTTCCGACCGGCGGGGTGTTGAGTCCGAGAGCGCAGTTGATCAGCATCAGCATGCCGAATTGGACCGGATCCATACCCGCCTTCATCGCGATCGGCAGGAAGATCGGGGTGCAGATCAGGATCGTCGCCGCCATGTCCATGAAGGTGCCGAGCACGAACAGGATGACGTTGATGAGCAGAAAGATGACCCAGGGCTGCGTCGAGACCTTTCCCATCAAATTGCCTGCGAGATCAGCCACCTCGTAGAGCCCCATCAGATACTGGAACATGGTGGAGACGCCGATCAGCAGCAGCACCACGCCCGTCGTCTTCACCGCCTTGGCGGCGGCACGCAGGAAGTTGCTCCAGGTCATGGTGCGGTAGATGAAGAACGTCAGCAGCATCGTGTAGGTGACCGCGACGGCTGCGGATTCAGTTGCCGTGAAGACGCCGGACAGGATGCCCGTCAGGATGATGCCGACGATCAGAAGGCCGGGGAGTGCCGCCGCCAGCGAGCGGAAAACCTCGGCCCAGCCCGGAAACTTGCCGGCCGGATAGCCGCGCTTCACCGCAACGCCGTAAGCGGCGACCAGCATGCACGCCATCAGCACGATCGCCGGCAAAAGGCCGGCGGCGATCAGCGCACCAATCGAGACCTTGCCGCCGGCGGCCAGGGCATAAATGATCATGTTGTGGCTGGTCGGCATCAAGGCGCCCACCAGCGAGGCGTGGGTGGTGACGTTGACGGCGTAGTCGGTGTCGAACCCCTCCTTTTTCATCATCGGGATCATCACCGCGCCCATCGCCGACACGTCGGCCACGGGCGAGCCGGATACGCCGCCGAACAGCGTGCAGGCGACCACGTTCGACATGCCGAGCCCGCCCCGGATGTGCCCGACGAGATTCTTGGCGAGCTGCACGATCTTGTCGGCGACCCCGCCATGCAGCATCAGCTCACCGCTGAGGACGAAGAACGGAATCGCAAGGAACGAGAAGATGTTCATCCCGGACATCATCTGCTGGAAGATGACGGCGACCGGCAGGCCCTCGTAGAGGATGGTGCAGAGCGCCGAGAGGCCGATGGCGAAGGCGACGGGGACGCCGAGGATCAGGAAGCCGAAGAAGGAAGCCCCGAGAATGATCAGTTCCATGAGGGGACGACCTCTTCGCCACGCAAGAGAGCAATGATGTGCTCGATGGAAAAGGAGACGATCAGGACGCCGGAGGCGATCAACGGGACGTAGCGGACGATCTCGGGGAGGCCGAGATTTGGGATCTTCACGGTTCCGACGGATGCGCCGAGGATCCACCCGTTATAGGCCATGGCGACACCAAACGCGGCCACCAGCACGTGGATGACGAGTTCGATCTTCTCTCGCGCGTGATCAGGCAGCATCACCAGCAGGCTGTCCATGCCGATGTGTCCGGCATCGCGCACGCCGACGGCAGCGCCGATCAGCGTGACATAAAGGATGAGAACCAGCGCAAGGTTCTCCGTCCAGGTCGGGCTGGAATTGAGCACGTATCGGCCGAACACCTGGTAGAACACGACGGTGACGATGAGGAGCAATCCGCTCACGGACAGATACATGCCCGCACGCGCGACGACGGCATTGACGCGCGACAGCAAGCCGGTCGCCGGGCGTGCGGCGGCCGCCCCCTGCTCGTGGTCTGCAACGTGTGGATCTGTCATTGCCGCGTCTCCGTGCGAAGACCCGGTGTCGCCTTCGCGGCGACGCCGGGGCCGACGCTGTGGTCTTACTTCGTGTCCTGGATACGCTTCACGAGGCCCTGCAGCTTCTCGTCACCCGCGAACTTCTGGTACACCGGCTTCATCGCGTCGACGAATTCCTGCTTGTTGGCGATCGTGACGACCTGAACGCCGGCGGCCTCGACCGTCTTGCGGGACGCCTGCTCACGCTCGTCCCAGAGCTTGCGCATGACCGGCACCGATTCCTTGGCCGCCTTGCGGACCATGGCCTGATCCTCCTTGCTCAGCGTGTCCCAAACCTTCTTGGACATCACCAGAACTTCGGGCGCCAGGGAGTGCTCTGTGATGTTGTAGAACTTGGCGGCCTCGAAATGGCGCGACGATTCGTAGGAAGGCCAATTGTTTTCGGCGGCATCCACGAGGCCGGTCTTGAGCGCCGTATAGACTTCACCATAAGGCATCGGCGTCGGGTTGGCCCCTAAGCTCTGGATCATGCCGACCCACAGATCGGACTGCTGGACGCGGATCTTCAGGCCCTTCAAGTCTGCCAGCGACTTGACCGGCGCCTTGACGGTGTAAATGGACCGGGCGCCGCTATCGTAATAGGCAAGCCCGACCAGTCCAGCCGGCTCCATGGCTGCCAGGATCTCATCGCCGATCGGCCCGTCGAGGACGGTGCGCATGTGCTGGGTGTCGCGGAAGACGAAGGGCAGGCATAATGCGATTGTTTCCGGCACGAAATTGTTGAGCGGCGACGCATTGATCCGCATCATGTCGAGCGCGCCGATCTTGAGTTGCTCGATGGTGTCCTTTTCGGAGCCCAGGGCTCCGTTCGGAAACACCTTGACGCCGAGCTTGCCGCCGCTCGCTGCCGCGAGCTGCTTGCCCATGAACTTGACGGCCTCGACGGTCGGATAATCGGCGGGATGGATGTCGGCGGAGCGGAAGTCGCGCGCGGTCGCCAGTGGCGCTGAGAGCACCAATGCAACGGCTGCGATGATACCGGTGAGTGTCTTCATCTGGGCTTCCTCCTGGTTGATTATGTCGTTGTCGGCTTGCTGCAGGCCGCCTTGGGTCGCTCCCCTTCAGGTGTGAAGTCAAGCGCCAATGTCGTCCCTAGGGCGCGCGGCATTCCATGTCCAAGCCAAATCCGGCATTGATCGATGCCGCAGTTGCATCGATCAATCTGGCGCAATTCGCGTCATTGCGGAAGCCGGCAGGACGGCTTGCGTCGCTGGGACGTGACTTGACGCGACCAAGAGAGGCCCCTCAAGATGCCCGAAACAGGGGATTATCTCGAAGGAATGCCCATGCCGCGGAAGCTGATCGATATCTCGGTCCCGCTCAAAAATGACGTGACGGCTGATCCGCCCGGCAATCACCCGACCATCCAGTACATCGATCACCAACAAGGGCTGCCGCGCATGCTGCAGTTTTTCGACGGCCTCAAGGCAAAGGATCTGCCCGACGGACAGGGCTGGGCGGTCGAACAGGTTTCGCTGTCGACCCATAACGGCACGCATCTCGATGCGCCCTGGCACTTCCATCCGACCATGAACCGCGGCGAGCGGTCATGGACGATCGACGAGGTGCCGCTGGAATGGTGCCTTCAGCCCGGCGTGAAGCTCGACTTCCGGCATCTGCCCGACGGCTACGTGGCAAGCGCCGACGACGTCGAGAAGGAGCTGAAGCGCATCGGGCACACGCTGTCGCCGCTGGAGATCGTGGTCGTCAACACCAGCGCCGGCGCCAGGTTCGGTCAGGCCGACTACGTCAATTCCGGCTGCGGCATGGGCTATGAGGCCACCATGTATCTGCTCGAATGCGGCGTTCGGCTGACCGGCACTGACGGCTGGAGCTGGGACGCGCCTTTCGTCTACACCGCGAAGAAATATGCCGAGACAAGAGACGCCGGCCTGATCTGGGAGGGCCACAAGGCGGGACGGCACATCGGCTATTGCCATCTGGAGAAGCTGCACAATCTCGACCAGCTGCCCTCGACCGGTTTCACCGTCTCATGTTTTCCGGTCAAGATCGAACGCGCCTCCGCGGGCTGGACCCGCGCCGTCGCCATCATCGACAGCTAGGCACGCCGTTACTCGCCGTTCAGGCCGCTCTCGGCGAGTTCGCGCAGCGCGTCGGTATCGAGCACGACGATGGCGCCGTGCTCGAGGCGAACCCAGTTGCGGCCGGCCCAGGCGCGTAATTGCTTGTTGATGCTCTCGCGCGTCATCCCCACCATCTCGCTGATCTCCTGCTGCGTGATGGCGAGCGTGCCGCTGCCGGAGTCGAATTTGCGCTCCTCGGTGAGCCCGAGCAGCGCGCTCGCCAGCCGGCCCGGCAGATTCTGGAGGATGACCTGCTCGACCTGCTGGCTGGTCCAGCGCAGACGGGCGCAGAGCAGCTCGATGAATTTCATCGCCAGTGCCGGCTGGCTCTTCACGAACGGCAGGAAGTCCCGGCGATCGATGATGTAGAGCTCGCAATTGGTGTTGGCGGTCGCATCGGCCGACCGGGGAGCCCCGTCGAGCACCGCGATCTCGCCGAAGATTTCGCCGGGACCGATCAGATTGAGGATCGCGTTACGACCATCGGGCGACGAGGAAGAAATCTTCACCGTCCCCGCGATCACGGCGAACAGGCTGTTGCCGGGATCGCCCTTGGCAGCGATCGTCGCGCCACGCTTCACGGTGGTGTGCTTGGCATAGCGGCAGAGCTGATCAAGCGCTTCCGGCTCCAGATCCGCGAAGATCGGGTGCTTGCGCAAGACCGATAGTTTGTTGCCCGCCGACTGTCGGGGATCGCCGGTCTTGTCCTGAGGCACGCCGCGGGGCTCCTAAGACTACGAGGCACTGGAGTTCCTGCGTAGTCAACGTTATCAGGCTTTTCAACCGGAAAGCACGCGCGCGATTTGTGGCAAATGCCGCGAAAACGCCGCGGTCACGCCAGATGCACGCATCCGAAGGATGCGTTGATTGGATTGATCGATGCAGAGTTGTGGTCCGCGCAAGTACAGTTGCGTTGAGGCGCTGGCATGGCACATCCGGCCGCACCATGCGTCGACAAGTCCAGACTGGAGGGGCGCGGAAACGTCTTAGCGCTTGGGATCCGAATCGAGCCGGCGTGAGCTGGTTTGCCGGTCGGCCCAAGCCAAGGTCAAAGCAAATACGACGAAGATCGCGACGACGATAACAGTCACCAGCAGCGCGTCAGCAGGCATCAACCCCTCCCGTTGGTTTTGGGCATTATTTTGCCGCAGCGGGCCGGCGTCTTTGATCGAGATCAAAAACGTCAGGGGGCGAACGAAAAATCAGGCTGCGGCCATCGCCTCGGCGCGGGCAGGATCCAGCAGGCTGATGCCGCCGTGAATGATCTCGATCACGCCGTGACGCTCCAGCTTGGTGAAAGTGCGGCTGACGGTTTCGATGGTCAGGCCGAGATAGTCGGCGATGTCCTGACGGCTCATCGGAAGCGGTACCGTGTCGGACAGCCCCTTGAGCGTGACCAGCCGCTCGCGCCAGCCGAGCAGGAAGGTCGCAACCTTCTCGTCGGCCGAGCGGCGGCCGAGCAGGACCATGTGGTCGCGGGCCTGGCTCAATTCACGGATGGCCAGTTCGTTGATCCTCTTGAGCAGTTGCGGCCGGTCTTCGATGAAACGGCCGAAGGGCGCCTTGGCGAACTGGCATACGGTCACGACACCGATTGCATCGGCCGAAAAATTGTGCCTGCCGGATAGATTCATCCCGAGGAAATCGCCGGGCAACGCAAAACCGACGATCTGCCGCCGGCCGTCGGGCAGCAGCTTGTACAGCCGCATGACGCCTTCGAGGACGTTGTAGAACGAGGTCGTGATCTCCTCCTCGGAAAACACGGTCTCGCCGGCGTTGAAATGAACGCGGCGTCCGAGATGCTCGAATTCCCTGAGCTCAACCGCATTCAGCGACGAACAAACCGCCGCTCCGCGTACGGCACACTCGCTGCAAAAATGCCCGTTCGGCTCAATCGTGACCACGGAAGGCTTCATCCACCGCTCCCAGCGTCGGTCAGCTCCGCCCCCCGGCCGAGTCCACCTCGCGGGTGCATTTTACTGCAATGCGCGAAGGCCAATTGACAGAGATCAAATTTGAGTGGCATCCCCGTCATATTCTGCTTCCAGAGTTCGACCGGATCAACTTTCCATGCTGCAAAGCGCCTTACGTCACGGCCTGATTGGGCTGCTTCTGATCACGCCTGCGCTGGCGGCTTCGACTGCCGAGCAGCGTGGCAAGGCCTTTGCGCGGGCCAATTGCGCACGTTGTCACGCGATCGACCGCGTCTCGCGTAGCACGCTCGAGGGCGCGCCGCCGCTGCGCAATCTGCACCGGCGTTACCCGATCGAGACCCTTGGCGAGGCGCTGGCGGAAGGGATCTACACCGGCCACCCCGACATGCCGGCCTTCGAGCTCAATCCGAACCAGATCCACGACCTTCTGTCCTACCTGAAAACGCTGGAATAGTGGGCGTCACACCGCCTGCACGGTCCACCCAATCAGCTCCCTGGCGATGCGGGCAAAAGCCGCATCGAAGGCCGCAACCGCGGCGGCCGGCTCGACCTTGTCGAGCTTTTCACTGCTCTCGACCAGGCGCGATGCCACCACCTTGCCGTTCTTGTCGACGATCCGCGCCGACAGTCCGATCTCGACCCGTGCCTCGCCCTCCGTGGCGATCCGGAAACTGCGGATGTCGATCAGGAGCTGGTAATCCGCCTGGCCCAGATCGCTCGTGCGCAGCGGAGCGTGGGCGATATCGTAGTTCTCGAAGCTGTCGATCAGGCGCGCCTGCACCAATTTCGGAATGCTGTCGGCCCAGAGGAAGTCGGCAAAGCCCGGCCGGTCCCCAACGGGCGCGAACAGCATGCGCTGGGTCTGCAGCATCGCGACCGCGCTCGGCTCGGGAATGGCCAGCGACGCCGAGAGTGTCTTGCCGGCCGCCTCGGAGCCCTGCGGCGCGTGTAGATCGTAGGTGACCTTCTGCGCGGGAGCGCCACCGCCGGTCATCTTCTCCAGGCCCGCCAGGATGCCGTCGAGCTTGCCGGTGTTGCGCGCGAGGCCGTCGGAGAACGTCTTGAAATTCGCGATGGTGTCCTTCAGCGGGCCGGAATTGTCCTGGAGCACCGTGTCGACCCGCCGCAACGCGTCGCGCGCCGCCTGGGTCATGCTCTGGCCGGCGCCGGCCTCCGCGATCAAGGTCAAGGGCTCGCCGGTCTTGGCGACGATCACGCCGCCCTCCAACGTCACCACCGGCACGCCGGTCAGGCCCTGGAATTCAAGACCGACCTTGGTGTCGGAACGCACCGGCGTGGCGGTCGCAACCGAAATCGTCGCATTGACAAAACGCGGGTTATCGGGCGCAAGCCCCAGCTGCGTCACCTCGCCGACCCGGATGCCGTTGAACAGCACGCCGGCGCCGACCAGCAGGCCCGGGACCGAACCCTGGAATTGCACATGATAGTTCGTGCGTGGCCCGATGCCGCCGGTGTTGTTCAGCCAATAGACGAAGCCGAACACCGCGAGGATCGCGGCCAGCACGAAACTGCCGATCAGCACGTAAGGAGCGCGGGTTTCCATGTCTCATCTCATCTCGTGTTGCAGCATCTGCGAGCGCTTGCCGTGGAAATAGGCGCGCACCCAGGGATGCTCGGATTGCAGCAATTCGCGCATCGGGCCGATCGCCACGATCTTGCCGTCGGCGAGCGCGGCGACGCGGTCGCAAACCGTGGTCAGGCTCGCAAGGTCGTGGGTCACCATGAATACGGTCAGACCCAGCGTCTTTTGCAGCGTCTTGATCAGCACGTCGAAATCGCCGGCGGCGATCGGATCGAGGCCGGAGGTCGGCTCGTCCAGGAACAGGATCGGCGGATCGAGCGCGAGCGCGCGCGCCAACGCCACGCGCTTGGTCATGCCGCCCGACAGCTCCGCCGGATATTTGTCCGCATCCTGGGGGCGCAAGCCGACCATCTCCAGCTTGGCGATCGCGATCTCGTCCATCAGTTCCTGCGACAGGACCAGATTTTCGCGCAAGGGAAACTGGACGTTCTGGCGAACCGTCAGCGAGGAGAACAGTGCCCCCTGCTGGAACAGGATGCCCCATATCGTGGCGGCGCCGCGGCCGTGGCCGCCGGTGGGCTGCCCCATGACTTCGATCGTCCCGCCTTGGCGCGGGATGAGGCCGATGATGGTGCGCATCAGCACCGACTTGCCGCCGCCGGACGCGCCCACCAGCCCGAGGATCTCGCCGCGGCGAACGTCGAGCGACAGATGGTCGAGCACGGTCTGGCGGCCGAAGCCGACCACGAGGTCATGGACGCGGATCGCGAACTGGTCCTGCGCTACGTCCATCGTCACATTCCGATCGAGGCGAAGAAGATCGCGAACAGGCCGTCGAGCACGATCACCAGGAAGATCGACTTCACCACCGACGTCGTGGTCTGCCGGCCGAGCGATTCCGCGCTGCCCTTGACGCGCAGTCCCTCGCTGCAGGCCACGATCCCGATCACCAGCGCCATGAACGGCGCCTTCAGGATGCCCACCTTGAAATGGGTGACGGAGATGGCCTCGTGCAGCCGCGCGATGTAGATCGCGGGGCCCATGTCGCCGTAGAACTGCGCGACGAGACCGCCGCCATAGAGCGCGGCAATGGATCCGATGAAGGTGAGGATCGGCAGCGCGATGACCAGCGCCGCAACGCGCGGCAGGATCAGCACGTCGACGGGATCGAGCCCCATGGTGGATAGCGCGTCGATTTCCTCGCGCATCTTCATCGAGCCGAGTTCGGCGGTGTAGGCACTTCCCGACCGGCCCGCGACCATGATGGCGACGATCAGCACGCCGAGCTCGCGCAGCACCAGGATGCCGACCATGTCGACGGTGTAGGACTCCGCACCGAACCTGCGGAAATGAAAGAAGCCCTGCTGCGCGATGATGGCGCCGATCAGGAACGTGATCAGCGCGATGATGGGGATCGCCTGCCAGCCAATCCGGTAGAGCTGATAGATCAGCGAGGTCAGCCGCAGCGATCGCGGCCGGCGCAGCACGCCGATCAGGGCCATGAACAATGCGCCGAGCATCTGCAGGAAGATCGTGATGTCTTCCCGCGCACCGGCAGTTGCCTTGCCGAGGTCGCCCAGCCTCGCCAGCACCGGATTGGGTGCGGCGACCGGCAGCGGCGCGTGGCGGTTGACCTGGCGCACCTCATCGAGCAGCCCGCTGAAATGATCGGCAACGCCGACGAATTCGGCCGATTTGCCCGATGCTGCGGCCCTGCGCGACAGTTTTTCCAGAACCCAGGCGCCGAGCGTATCCAGCGCGCTGACGCCCGACATGTCCAGGGTGACGACGCGCGAGCGATCGACGTCGGCACCGACCGACCGGGACAAAGTCTCGAGCGTGACCACGTTTGCGGCGGTCCAGCGACCTTCGGGGCGCAAGTTCAGCGCGTCGCCTGACGGCGTCGCGAGCAACAGCGGTTCGTGGTTCACGCTTCCACCTCGTCGGGACAATTGGTCCCCATTCAGACGGCACTTCTAGGCCAGCATATGGCGGCCGGTTTGACCTGTCTCAAAGCCACCGCTTGAGGCAAATCAAGCCCGACCGCACGGGCGGGCCTTAGGCTTGCCGCCAATCAATGGGGGTACGAGTCCATGTTCGACAGTGACAGGATGAGCGAAGAATTGCGGGCCTTGAAGGTCGATGTCACACGCTTGCTGAGCACTGCGGGCGAGGAGATGTTCAATAGCTCGAAGGACCGCGCCGAGGCGCTCGCCGATCAGATCAGGGCCGCGCTGACCGAACTCGGCGAGACCGTGGACGAAGAGCAGGCGCAGCTTCAGGGTCTCATTGCGGACCGTCCGATCACGTCGCTTGCCTCCGCCTTCGCGCTCGGCGTCGTTGTCGGCTTCATGCTGAGGAGACACTAGGTGAATACCGAAAACGTGGTCAAACATTTGCGCGCATTGTGGCGCACCGACAGGATTATCGCGGACATCAGGCTGCGCCATCTGCTTGTCGGCCTCGGTTTGCGCGCCTTTGCGGCGCTGATCGCGGCGTTCGGACTCCTGATGCTGGAGCTGTCTGCCTATTTCGGGCTGGTGCAGATCTGGAGTGCAATTGCCGCGGCCGCCATCCTCGGCGCCGTCAATTTCGCCATCGCAGCCGCCCTCTTCGCGATCGCCGGCCGCGCTCCGTCGGGCCGCGACATCGAGCTCGCCAACGAAATTCATGACACCTCCATCGAAGCTCTTCAGTTCGAGGCGCGCGCGTTCCAGGCGCAGGTGTCGGGCGCGTTGCATCATCCGCTCAGCACGATCGTGCCGGTGCTGGTGCCGTTGATCGCGATCATCATCAGGAATTTGCGGACGTCGGCAGGCAAATCCGCCGGTTCGCCGACTGAAGCCGAATCTTGAGGCAGGACGCGCTCAGAGCGTCAGCTTGACGTCGCAGATGTCGGGCTCGGTCGGATCCGGCTTGACCTCGAAGCCGAGCTGTCGGCACATTTCGAGCATCACGGTGTTCTCCTTGAGCACGTCGCCCGAGATGACTTTCAGCCCCTCCGACTTGGCGTAGTTGATGATGAGCTGCATGAGCGCCCAGCCGAGCCCCCTGCCCTTGAGATCGGACCGCAGCAGGATCGCGTATTCGCCGCTATCGTAGATCGAATCCGAGTGGAGCCGGACCACGCCGACCATTTCGCCGGTGGCCTCGTCGAAGGCGATGAAGGCCATCGCGCGGGCGTAGTCGAGCTGGGTCAGGCGCGCGATGAACTCGTGGGTAAACTCCTTCATCGGCGCGAAGAAGCGCAGGCGAAGGTCGTGCGGGGTGACG
This sequence comes from Bradyrhizobium sp. SZCCT0148, assembly GCF_018129985.1. Taxonomy (GTDB): domain Bacteria; phylum Pseudomonadota; class Alphaproteobacteria; order Rhizobiales; family Xanthobacteraceae; genus Bradyrhizobium; species Bradyrhizobium japonicum_H. The sequence goes on along the minus strand of NZ_JAFCKT010000014.1, from coordinate 47,434 downwards.
TGACGCAGGAATTCGTGGATGGTCGGCTCGTCCTCGGGGCGCATGGGCCGAACGAAGATGCGCCAGTCTTCCTTGAGCTTGAGGCGCCGCTCCCATTGTGACGGATAGGCACGAACTGCGAAATTGGCTGGGCCCGAGCCGACGAACTTCCGTTGCGGCGGACCGACCGCGACACGGGCGTCGACCGCGGTCACCCCGGTTTCGTCCGCCAGCAGCGGATTGATGTCGAATTCGCGGATCTCGGGAATGTCGGCCGCCATCTGCGCCAGCTTGACCAGCACCATGGCCACGGCGTCTTGCTTGACCGCCGGCACGTCGCGATAGGCCTTCAACAGCCGCGACACGCGGGTGCGGTCGATCAGGTCGCGAGCAAGCTGCAGATCCAGCGGCGGTAGCGCCAGCGCCTTGTCGTTGATGATCTCGACTGCCGTGCCGCCGCGGCCGAACACGACGACAGTGCCGAATGTAGGATCGTCAGCGAGGCCCAGGATCAGCTCGCGTGCTTTTGCCTTGACGACCATCGCCTGAACTATCACACCGCCAATACGTGCCTCGGGACGCAGCTTCTTCGCCCGCGCGAGAATGTTCGTGGCAGCCCCCCGCACGGCTTCAGGCGTGGTGAGGTTGAGAACGACGCCGCCGACGTCGGATTTGTGGGTGATGTCGCGCGACATGATCTTCAGCACGACAGTGCCACCCTGTGCAAAGATCTCCTTTGCATAGCCGACCGCCTGCTCGACGTCGGTTGCCGCATAGGTCGGCACCATGGCGATGTCGTAGGCTTCGAGCAGGTTTTTGATCTCGACAGGCTCTAGCCACTCACGACCGTCCGCGATCGCAGCAGTGACGATCTGCTTCGCCCCCCGGGCATCCGGCACGAACGTATCAGGCATCGCGGGAGGAACCTGGCTCAGCTCCTCCACCACTTCGCGGTGCCGTACCAAGTACATGAAGCCGCGGACGGCATCATCCTCGGTCGGATAGTTCGGCACACCGGCGCTGGAGAGTGTCTGGATGATGTGCTGATCGGCTCCCACCCAGGCGGCCAATACAGGCTTCGCCCAGCTGCGGTGCTCCTTTCGATATTTGCCGACGAGTTCCGTCACGGTCGTGGCGATCTCGGCTGCCGAGGCGATCGCCGTTTGCACGTTGAGGACCAGAACAGCGTCGTTGTCGCGATCCGCCAGCAGAACCTCGAGCGCTGCGGCGTAGCGCGCGGCGTCAGCGTCGCCGACAATGTCGACGGGATTTGCACCGGACCAGGTCGGCGGCAGAACCGCGTCGAGCGTCTTGCGCACGTCCGCAGAGAGGGTTGCCGGAATTCCGCCGAGTTCGACCAATCGATCGACGGCGAGCACGCCGATGCCGCCGCCGTTGGTCAGGATGGCGAGACGCTTTCCCGTCGGCGATTCGACGCGGCCGAGCGTCTCGGCACAATCGAACAGCTCACGCAAATCGGAGACCCGCAACACACCGGCGCGGCGGAACGCCGCGTCATAGACGGCGTCGGCGCCGGCGAGCGCGCCGGTATGCGTGGCGGCTGCCTTCGCACCCTGCGCCATTCGGCCGGATTTGACCACGACGACAGGCTTCACGCGCGCGGCGGCACGCGCCGCCGACATGAACTTGCGCGCGTCCTTGATGGATTCAATGTAGAGCAGGATCGCGCGGGTCTTGTGATCCATCGCGAAATAGTCGAGGAGATCGGCGATATCGACGTCGATCTGATCGCCGATCGAGACGATCCCGGAAAAGCCGACGCCGCGGTGTGCTGCCCAGTCGACCATGCCGGCAGCGATCGCGCCCGATTGCGAGATCAGCGCGAGGCTGCCTGCCCCCGGCATGTGCGCAGCAAAGCTGGCATTCAGGTTGACGCCGGGCATCATGATGCCGAGGCAGTTCGGCCCGATCAGCCGCATGCCGTATTTGCGGGCGGCTGTGATTGCAGCCTCTTGCAAAGATCCAGGTCCGTGGCCGAGCCCTGCCGAGACGATCAGTGCCCCCGCCGATCCACGACGCCCGGCCTGGTCGATGATGTCAGGAATCTCTTGCGCCGGCGCGGTGATGACCACGAGTTCGGGCACGAAGTCCAAGCCGTCCAGGCTTTTCACCGCAGCGACGCCGCCGATTTCGGCATGACGTGGGTTGACGAGGCCGAACTGCCCCTTGAACCCGGACTTGTGAATGTTCTCAAGAACGGCGCGTCCGACGGAGACCGGACGGGCGCTCGCGCCGACGAGTGCAACTGAACGCGGGGCCAGCAGATGGTTGAGACGATAGGTTGACATGAAGGCAAATGCGCCGGGTCAGCGGCGGTTCCGATGGTTGACGATCAGGCCGGGAAACTGGCGAGCCTAGTGCGAGATCATAACCCAGCACGGTGGCTGGCCAATGACGGTCTTTGTCACACCGCCCCACACGGTCTCGTTCAGGCGTGAATGATGGTAGGCGCCCATCACGATCGCATCCATTCCGTGGGAATTCGCCCAGCTTCCCAGGACCTTGCCGGTCGAGCTGCCGTTCCCGGCCACAATTTCGAAGGAGGCATAGACCCCGTGTTCTCTCAGATGGTCGACGAGTGCCGTGCCGGATTGCGCGGCCGCGTCGGCCTTGTCCTCCGCTACCGTTACCACGCGGATCGAGGTGGCGGCCTGAAGAATCGGCATAGCGTCGCCGACCGCACGCGCAGCGCGGGCAGAATAATCCCAGGCGATCATGACGTTCTCGAATTCCGGCCGCAACTGCTCCGCAAGCTGCTCCGGGCAGAGAAGCAGCGGCCGCCCGGAGTCGAACAGGAGGGTTTCGATGATGTGCTCCGTTCGGCTGTCGTGCGGCTTCACGGGAAACAGCGTGAGATCGCTGAAGCGGGCATGCTCGGCCAAGACCTCCGCGATCTGGTTCGCCGGCACCTTTCCCGTTCGGCTCTGGGCGCGGATGTTGGCACGGGACGCCGCATTGGTGAAGGCATTGAGGAGCTGCTGGGTATCGTTCACTTCACCAGAACTGCCGGCCTCCGCGGAATCGCGGTCATAGGGCAGCATCACCTTCGGCCGCTCGAAAACGTCTTGCTCGAGCGCGAGTCCCGTGATCCTGGCGCCGAGGTCGGCGGCGACGGCCACACATTTCTCGATTGCCATCAAGGCTGGTCCGCGCGGCCGGCCGACGAGCGGCAGAAAGACGTCCTTGATGGGCATCGAGATTCTCCTCGGCCGCCACAATAAGCCGGCTTTCGTCGAGCCCCTTGATCCTCGTCAAGCCTAGGGAACTTGCTCCGTTCGAGTTGGAAAAACAGGGCGTTGACCGACGTCAAGCACTGGCCGTCCAGCCATTCTAAGAATAACTCAGTCTGAGCATTCGCCCCGGAGAGACTGATGCGCGCGATGGTGTTGCCGGCCCCGCGAACGCGGCTCCAGATGGAGGAGCGGCCTGACCCGATCCCCGGCGAAGGTCAGCTCCGAGTGAAGGTCAGCGCCTGCGGCGTATGCCGGACCGACCTTCATCTCGTCGATGCAGAGCTGCCCGATATTCACTATCCGATCGTGCCCGGCCACGAGATCGTCGGTCGGGTCGATCTCGTGGGTCCCAATGTCACGACGCATGCGACCGGTGATCGCGTCGGTATTCCCTGGCTCGGTTTTACTTGCGGACATTGCCGCTTCTGCCGGAAGGGCATGGAAAACCTCTGTGACGCACCGCTGTTCACCGGCTACACGCGCGACGGCGGCTACGCGACCCACGCCATCGCCGACGCGCGTTACGCCTTTCCCCTCGGTGAGGTGGGCGACGACGTGGAGATCGCTCCTCTGCTGTGTGCGGGGCTGATCGGCTGGCGCTCGCTGGTGCTCGCCGGCCCTGCCGAACGTCTCGGCCTCTATGGTTTCGGCGCGGCCGGCCACATCATTGCGCAAGTCGCGGTTTGGCAGGGACGATCTGTTTACGCATTCACGCGACGCGGCGATGCTGCTGCGCAAGATCTTGCCCGTCGTCTCGGCGCCGTCTGGGCGGGAGCATCGGACGAGGTGCCCGACGAACCGCTGGATGCGGCCATCATCTACGCACCATCAGGCGAGCTTGTCCCCTCCGCGTTGCGCGCCGTTCGCAAAGGCGGCCGCGTCGTATGCGCCGGCATCCACATGACCGACATTCCAAGCTTTCCATACGATCTGCTCTGGCAGGAACGGCAGTTGCTGTCGGTCGCCAATCTGACCCGGCAGGATGGCCTCGATTTTCTCGAGATCGCTCCGCAAGCCGGCGTGCGCACTGAAACGACTGCATTTCCGCTTCATCGGGCCAACGAGGTCCTGAACATGCTGCGGGCCGGCCAAATTCTCGGCGCGGCCGTGCTGACGCCGTGATGGTGCTTTCGGATGTCCGTTCCCATGAAAGATGAAATGGCGACCCAGGAGCGGGTCTTCCGGACACTGGCCCGCCATCCCGGCGTGACGCGGATCGACACGCATGGAGCCTCGGTATTCCTCGACGGCAAACGCGCGTTGAAGATCAAGCGCGCCGTGCGGTTTCCCTTCCTGGATTATTCGACGCTCGAGAAACGCAAGGCAGCGTGCGAAGATGAGATCAGGATCAATCGGCCGCTGGCGCCTCAGATCTATCATCGCGTCGTGGTGATCACGGAAGAGCCGGATGGCTCGGTGCAGGTCGAAGGTCTCGGCCGCCCGATCGAGTATGCGGTGGACATGGCGCGCTTCGACGAAAACATGACGCTGGATCACCTTGCAAAAGCGGGCCCGCTGGGTGCGAAGATCGCGTCGGCTGCTGCCGACGCGATCGTGGCCTCCCACGGCGCGGCGACCGCCGCCGACGGGGACGCGTGGGTCGCTTCCATCCCCGCCTTGATCGACGGCAACAGTCGGGGTCTGCGGGCCGGCGGCCATTTCACTGCGGGAGATGTCGAAGAACTCGGCAAAGCCTCCCACGAGGCATTCTTGCGCCTCCGTCCGCTGCTGGCACAGCGCGGTCATCAGGGCTTCGTGCGCCGCTGCCATGGGGATCTGCATCTCGCAAATATCGTCCTGATCGACGACTGCCCCGTGCTGTTCGACGCCATCGAGTTCGATCCGCAGATGGCGACCGTCGACGTGCTCTACGATCTCGCCTTCACGCTGATGGACCTGTTGCACCACGATCAGCCAGGTGCGGCCAACATCGTCCTGAACCGCTATCTGACCGGGACGCCGGCCGACAATCTCGATGCGCTCTCCGTCCTGCCGCTTTTCATGTCCATCCGGGCAGCGATCCGCGCCCAGGTGGCCCTGGCGCGGTTGAAGCCGACGCATCCCGATGACCCCGACGTGCTTGGCGAGGCGAGAGGTTATTTTGACCTCGCGAGGAACCTGATCCATCCGGCCGCACCGCGCCTGATTGCGGTCGGCGGCCTGTCGGGCACCGGCAAGACGGTTCTGGCGCAAGCGCTCGCACCCGTCGTCGCACCGCCCCCGGGGGCCGTCGTGCTGCGCAGCGACCTCGTTCGCAAGCAGATGTTCGGGGTCGAGGACACGCACCGCCTGCCGCCGTCCGCCTACACGCCGGAGCACGCAGCCCGCGTCTACGATACACTGGCTCAGCGCGCCCGCCGGGTGCTGGCGCAGGGCCATTCGGCGATCATCGACGGCGTGTTCGCCCGCGAGGACGAGCGGGACGCGATCGCCGCATTGGCACGCGAGCGCAATGTGCCGCTGAACGGTCTATTTCTGGTTGCGGACCTCGCCACCCGGCAGATGCGGATCGGAGGCCGCCGGGGAGACGCGTCCGACGCCACGCAGGAGGTTGCTGCGCAGCAAGAGCACTATAATATCGGCCGCGTCGGCTGGGCGACCATCGATGCATCCGGGACGCAAGAGCAGACGTTCAAGAACTGCCGGGACGCGATCGCTGAAGGCATATAAGGCAACCGGATTGGCGCAAGCAAAGATGGCGCGACCCACCACGACACCGACGGCCGCTCGCGCCACGCCGGCGGCGCGGCGCAATGCCCTGCCCGGCCGCCTCAGCCCCGGAATGGCCTGCGATACCGCGTTCCGCATCATCGCGCGCCGCCACCTCGATGCCGTGCTGGCCCAGCATGACAGCACCTGCGGCGGCGATCCCGACGCGCTGCACACCATCCGGATTGCGTTGACACATCTGCGAACCGCCATCCGCTTCTTTTCGCCGATGGTCGACGATGCCCAGCGCCCGAAGGTCTGGGCCGAACTGAAATGGCTGAACGGCCAGCTCGGCATGGTCAGGGATCTCGACGTGGCGATCGAGCGGATCGTCGCCGAGAGCGGCGCCGAGCTCGCGGTGGTCGCCGAGCTTCAGCATTGGGACGACAAGCGGGCCGAGAGTCACCGCCTGCTGGCTCGTGCGCTGCAATCCTCACGGTATCGCCGCCTTGTCGAGCAGACCTCGGCCTGGATCGAGAACGGCCCCTGGTCGACCCGGCGTAGCAAGGACGCCATTCGACTGCGTCGCTGCACACTCGCCGACCACGCGGCGGCACGGCTAACCGAATGGGAGACGACGCTGCTCAAGAAGGCGCGAAACCTCCGCAAGCTCGACGTCGAGAAACGACACAAGCTGCGAATTCTCAACAAGCGGCTGACCTATTCGATCGAGTCGCTCCAGGACCTTTTTGCAGAGGATTCGCTGGCGAAACAGAAATCCATCCTCAAGACATTGCGCAAGGCGCAACGGTCGCTTGGGCAATTGAACGACGACGCACGGGGACACGCGTTGGCGGCCTCGTTGAACGGCGCCGGCCACGATGTCGGCGATCGCTTCGGCAGTCGTAAGCGAGAAAGGAAGCTGTTGCGGAGGGCGTCAACGGCCTACCGCAAGCTGAACAAGGCCAAGCCCTTCCGCTCCTCGGATCTCGCTCCGAGTTCGGAGCCGGAGATCTGAAGCTTCCACACGCTCCGGATCGCCCCTCAGGTGTGGACGTAGTCTCCAGGCGCATCAGGCAGGTCGGCAGCGCCGCCAAACCCGATCGGCGGCGGATCGCAGGGCGCGCCGGAGCGTACCGCCAGCCAATTGGTCCATTCCGGCCACCACGACCCTTCGATGTGCGGTGCCAGCTTCAACCATTCTTCCGGGCCGACATAGGGCGCGTCTTCGGCCTTGCTCAGCACCTGATAGCTGTGGCCGGGCTCGTCGGGAGGCGCAACGACGCCGGCATTGTGGCCGCCGCTGGTCAGCAGGAACGTCACGTCGGCATCGACCTGATAGTGGATCTTGTAGACGGATCGCCACGGCGCGACGTGATCGGCCAGCGTGCCGACCACGAACATCGGTGCGTGAATATCGGATAGCGAAACGCTCCGGCCGCCGACCTGATAACGTCCCCCGGCCAGATCATTGTCGAGGAACAGCTTTCGCAGGTATTCCGAATGCATGCGGTAAGGCAGCCGCGTTGCGTCCGCATTCCATGCCATCAGATCGTTCATTGGCGCGCTGTCGCCCATCAGATAGTCATGCGACAGACGCGACCAGATCAATTCGTTGGAGCGCAGCAGCTGGAAGGCGCCGGCCATCTGAGTCGTATCGAGATAGCCACGCTGCCACATCATGTCTTCGAGAAAGGCGACCTGGCTCTCGTTGATGAAGAGCGTCAGCTCTCCGGCCTCGGTGAAGTCAGTCTGGGCGGCAAGGAGGGTAATGGTGGCGAGGCGGTTATCGCCGTCGCGCTCCATCGCCGCGGCGGCGATCGACAGCAAAGTGCCTCCGAGACAATAGCCGAGCGCGTGGGTCTTTCGACCCGGCACGATCAGGCCGATCATGTCGAGCGCCGCCATGACCCCCAGCCTGCGATAGTCGTCAAAGGCGAGATCGCGATCCCTCGCATCCGGATTGCGCCAGGAAATCGCGAACAAGGTGAAACCCTGCCCGGTCAGATATTTGACCAGCGAGTTCTGCGGCGAGAGATCGAGAATGTAATATTTCATGATCCAGGCCGGCACGATCAGGATCGGCTCGGGTCGCACCTGCGCGGTGGTCGGATGGTACTGTATCAGCTCGATCAACTCGTTGCGGTAGACGACCTTGCCGGGCGATGCCGCCACCGTCCTGCCGACCACGAACTGCCCGTCGTCCGCCAGCTTCGAACCGGAGAGCAGGCGCATCAGGTCGCTGCACCAGTTTTGCCAGCCGAAGACAAAATTCTCTCCGCCACTCTGGAACGCCTTCTCCAGCACCTTCGGATTGGTCGCGGCGAAATTCGACGGCGCCAGCATGTCGAGCATCTGGCGCATCGAGAACTCGACGATGGCTTCGTTTCCGTGCGATACGCCGCGCACGCCAGTCGCGGCATCGCGCCACCAGCTCTCCGTGAGCAAGAATGCCTGCGCCAGAAGATTAAACGGCGCGGTTTCCCATTGCGGTCCGCTGAAACGGCGATCGCGCCCCTGCGGCTGGATCACGGACCACGGCTTGTGGCCCGGTGACGTCGCGTGCGCAGCGGCTTCCGCCAGCCGGCCGGTGTCGCGCAGGATGTTACGGGACATCTCCATCTGGCGCTGCGGCGCCGCAGTGAGGTGCGAACTCCAATCGAGCCAAGCCAGCGACAAGGCCAGCGGCGAAATTCCGCCCGTGAACCGCGCCAGCATCGCGTGAAACGCGCGGTCGAGGGGATACGGCTCCGGCGCAGGCGGAGAAACGGTCGCGGCAGGGATTCCTGCAGCTGCGTCAGGGCTCACTGTCGAGGCTTCGGGACCCGCAACGGGCTTGACGGGAACAACCTGCACCGCCGGCTCTTCGGCCCGTGAAAAGATCTGCACGACGCTCATGGCTCAATGTTCCCGGGGGACTGCTGGTCTACATAGGCAACAGGATATGGCGACGCCTCGCAGAGGCGTTGAGCTGCATCAAATCCGGGGCGGATCACGATTGCTCAATCAGGACGGATAGGTTTCGTCCAATTGACCTGCGTCAAACCGCACCCTGACACCCGGGCTAGTTTTGGCGCATCGAAATTTGCAAAGCCAGCGGAGCTATCCATGCGCGCCCACCAGATCATGACCCGGTCGGTCATCTCGGTTACCCCCGACACCAGCATCGTCGAGGCGGCGAATATCATGCTGAAGCGGCATGTCAGCGGTCTCACGGTCGTCGACGATACCGGCAAGCTGGTCGGCGTCGTCTCGGAAGGGGATTTCATCCGCCGCAGCGAAATCGGCACCGGGCGCAAGCGCGGACGCTGGCTACGGTTCATTCTCGGTCCGGGCAAGTCGGCCAGTGATTTCGTCCATGAGCACGGACGCAAGGTCTCGGAAGTGATGACCGCCACGGTCGTGACCATCACGGAGGATACCGCGCTCGCCGAGATCGTCGATCTCATGGAGCGGAACAACGTGAAGCGGCTGCCGGTGGTGCGCGGCGACAAGGTCGTCGGGATCGTGTCGCGGGCCAATTTGCTGCAGGCGGTCGCGGGGCTCGCCCGCGAGGTGCCGGATCCGACGGCGGATGACGATCACATTCGCAGCCGCATCATCGAGACCATGGAGAAGAACGACTGGTGCCCGTTCGGGCTCAACGTCATCGTCCGCGACGGCATCGTTCACCTCAGCGGCGTCATCACCGAAGAGCGCACGCGGCAGGCCGCGATGGTCGCCGCGGAGAACGTCGAGGGCGTGAAGAAGGTGCACGACCATCTGTGCTGGGTCGACACCATGTCGGGCATCTACCTGAACTCCCCCGAGGACGACGAGCTCGCCAAGGCAAGCTGAGCGGACTCAGCGCGGAATGACGGCGGTGGCTTCGATCTCGACGCGCGCCGCCTTCTCCACCAGACGCACGACCTGCACCAGCGCCATCGCCGGATAGTGCGCACCGAAGATGGTCCGGTAGATCTTGCCGAGTTCCTTCAGGTTGGACAGGTACTCGTCCATGTCGACGACGTACCAGGTCAAGCGTACGAGATGCTCGGGCCGCGCGCCGGCTTCAGCCAGGATCGCGGCGATGTTGCTCAGGGTTTGGCGCACCTGCGCGACAAAGCCGTCGGCGAGACGCTCCTCGGCATCCCAGCCGATCACCCCGCCGGTGACGACGATGAGCCCCTCGGCGGCTATACCATTGGCATAGCCCTTCGGCATCGGCCACCCCGACGGCTGGAGCACCTGCACCCGCGGACGGGTGTCATCCTCGGCTGCCGTCGGCAGCACTGCGAGCTGCGGGCCTTTCGGCGTCGTCACGGACAAGTCTTCATCCTTCTCTCATTCCGCCGCGACGCCCGAGGACGTCGCCGCGGCCTGCGCCAGTTGCCGCAGGGCAAAGCGCTTCAGTTTTCCGGTCTCGGTCTTCGGCAGTTGCGTCACGAACTCGATCGCGCGCGGATATTTGTAGGGCGCGATCTCGCGTTTGACATGCTCCTGCAGTTCGGCCACGAGCTGTGCGTCCGCCGTCACGCCGGGCGCCGCAATGACATAGGCCTTCACGATCATGCCTCGGGCTTCGTCGGGTGCGCCGACCACGCCGCACTCGGCGACCGCCGGATGCGTGAGCAGCGCCGCTTCGACATCGGTGCCCGCGATATTGTAGCCCGCCGATACGATCATGTCGTCGGAGCGCGACTGGTACCAGAAGTAGCCATCGCTATCCATCAGATAGGTGTCGCCGGTGATGTTCCACCCATTCTGGACATATTTGCGCTGCCGCTCGTCGGCGAGATAGCGGCATCCCGTCGGCCCGCGCACCGCAAGCTTGCCCATCGTGCCCAGCGGCAAATCATGGCCGTCGTCATCGACGATCTTGGCCTCATAGCCCGGTACGGGCTTTCCAGTGGCGCCGGGACGAATTTCGTCCTCCGTCGCGCTGATGAAGATGTGCAGCAGCTCGGTCGAGCCGATGCCGTCCATAAGCTTGATTCCGGTGGCCTTGAGCCATGCGTCGAAGGTTGGCTTGGGCAACGTCTCGCCGGCGGAGACGCACTTTCGGAGCGAGGAGATGTCGCGCCCCGAAAGCTTGCCGATCATGGCGCGGTATGCGGTCGGCGCTGTGAAACAGACCGTGGTCTTGTACTGCTCGATCGCGGTCAGAATATCGTCCGGCGTCGTCTTCTCCAATACCACGAAGGAGGCGCCGATGTGCATCGGAAACAGCACGCCGCCGAAGCCGAAGGTGAAAGCGAGCGGCGCCGAGCCGACGAAGCGATCCCTCTGCTCGGCGCGCAGGATGTTGCGCGCGTAGCCGTCGCACACAGCGAGCATGTCGCGGTGGAAGTGCATGGTGCCCTTGGGATCGCCCGTCGTGCCCGACGTAAAGGCGATCAGGCAGATGTCGTCGGCGGCCGTATCGACGGCCCTGAACTCCGGACTCGCATCGGCAATCAGCGCCTCGAGCGCGTCGGCGGCGCCATTGCCCCAATAGACCACGTGCTTGAGACCGGAGGCCGCCGCTTTTGCCTTCTCCATTTCCTCGGCGAGCTTGCCGTCGCACAGCGCCAGCGTGATCTCCGCCTTCTGGATCGGGTAGGCCAATTCCTTGGCGCGGAGCAGCGGCATCGTCGCCACCACGATGCCGCCGGCCTTGATCACTGCGAGATAGGTCGCAACCATCATCGGATTGTTGGCGGAGCGCAGCAGCACGCGCCCACCGGGGACGAGACCGAGCTTGCCGACCAGCACGTTGGCAATGCGGTTCACCAACGATTGCAGCTCGCGATAGGTGTAGCTGACGGCGGGGCTGATGACGCAGGGCGCCTCGCCATGTCCCTGCTCGACCCAGCGATCGAGGAAATAACTGACGCAATTCAATCGCGGGGGATAGTTCAGCTCCGGCCGCGTGAAGATGAATTCGGGCCACAGCTCGCGCGGCGGCAGATGCTGCTGCGCGAACGTATCGACATGAGCCGTCGCGGCGTTACCGCCATGCGAGCCCGTCACTTGAACCTTGGCGGCGTTGGCCATCGCACGCTCCTTTCAGCATGGATTGCACCCGGCAGCACGATCTGAAAACATTTTAGGCTTAAAACAATTCGGCGCAATAGCGGATTTTGGGCACAGCGTGCTTTTTCCAGCGGCAGAGGGATTGGCGCGCCGTTCTTAGGCCCGGCGACGCGCGGCTGATTTCTGCGCCGACGACTTGGTCTTGGCGAGCAGCCGCATCAATTCGCGGACGTCTTTCGGCGAGAGGTCAGCGAACAGATCGGCGATCCAGGTCTCGTGCTCCGCGGCCATCTTGCGGAACTCGGCGCGACCGAGTTTCGTGAGGCGGATCACTTGGACCCGGCGATCCGTCTCCGAGGTTCGACGGTCGAGATGGCCGGACTCCACGAGGCGCTCGACGAGACCGGTGACGTTGCCATTCGACACCATCATCCGCTTGGAGACATCGGACAGCGTCATGCCGTCGGGCGCCTTGTCAAGCTGCGCCATCAGATCGAAGCGGGGTAGCGTAACGTCGAACCGCTGCCGCAGACGGCCGCGGACCTCGCCTTCGATGAGAGTCGTGCAGGTCAGGAGGCGCAACCACAGCCGAAGCTCGTCAGCGTGGTCCTCCGGAGTTTCGACGGCCTTGGTCTCGGAATCGAGCATCTCGGTGCAGTCACTCTCGGCAGGCATTGGCGCCGGCACGGATTCCCCAACGTTTTGAGCTTCAAATAAATTGAAGCCGGCCGCAAGTCCAAAGCTGCAACAATCGATCGCACGCCAATTTCTTTAGGCTTCAAATAATTGGCGCGCCGCTTGCATGCGCCGCTACGCGCGGATGGCGACACATTGCGCCCTGCTTGCCGCGGCCGCCATCATCGGCATAAGCTTGGATCAGAGTACGAAGGCTTGCAGCGCAAGCCCTGATGTCACGGGGGACAGATCATGAGAATGCAATCGACCTTGGCCGCAGCCTTGCTGCTCGGCACCGCAATGACCCCTGCCCTGGCCCAGGAGAAAATCAAGCTCGGCGTGATCGTGACCCTGTCGGGACCGGCCGCCGCGCTTGGTCAGCAGGTTCGCGACGGCTTTGCGCTCGCGGTCAAGGACCTCGGCAGCAAGATGGGCGGTCGTGACGTCGAGGTCGTCGTGGTCGATGACGAACTGAAGCCGGACGCCGCAGTGACCAAGGTCAAGGGACTGCTCGAGCGCGACAAGGTCGACTTCGTGATCGGTCCGATCTTCTCCAACATCCTGCAGGCGATCCACCGGCCCGTGACGGAATCGAAGACCTTCCTGATCAGCCCCAACGCGGGCCCGTCGACCTTTGCCGGCAAGGACTGCAACCCGTTCTTCTATGTGACCTCGTATCAGAACGATCAGGTTCACGAGATCCTCGGCAAGGTCGCGCAGGATCGCGGCTACAAGCGCATGTACCTGATGGTGCCGAACTATCAGGCCGGCAAGGATTCGGTGGTGGGTTTCAAGCTCGACTACAAGGGCGAGATCGTCGAGGAATCCTACATGCCGCTGAACACGCTGGACTTCCAGCCGGAGCTGTCCAAGATCTCCTCGCAGAAGCCCGATGCGCTGTTCACGTTCATGCCAGGCGGCCTCGGCGTCAATCTCGTCAAGCAGTACCGGCAGGCCGGCCTCGCCGACAGCATTCCGGTGCTCTCGGCGTTCACGGTGGATGAATCGACCTTGCCCGCGCAGCAGGACGCGGCCGTCGGCATGTTCGGCGGGGCCAACTGGGCGCCCAATCTCGACAATCCCCAGAACAAGAAGTTCGTCGCCTCCTATGAGGCCGCCTACAATGTCGTGCCCGGCACCTACGCCTTCCAGGCCTACGACGCAGCGATGCTGATCGACAGTGCAATCAAGGCCGTGAAGGGCGACCTGTCGAACAAGGATGCTGTAGGGGCCGCGCTGAAGAAGGCTGATTTCACGTCGCTGCGCGGCGCCTTCAAGTTCAACACCAACGGCTATCCGATCCAGGACTTTTATCTGACCAAGGTCGCCAAGCGTCCGGACGGCAAGTTCCAGACCGAGATTGTCCAGAAGGTCTTCGAGAATTACGGCGACCGCTACGCGAAGGACTGCAAGGCGGCGAACTAAAGCCGCGACGGGTTACGGGAGGACTTCAATGAGCAGCGAAATTACCGGCATCACACGGGCCAATGAGGGCATTCAGGGCATTTCCTGGAATATCCTCGGCCAGACCTATGTGCCGAAGAGCAAGACCGAGCATAGCTTCTCCTGGCACGCGACCTTGCCTCCGGGCACGTTCGTGCCGCCGCACATTCATCCCGACCAGGACGAATATCTCTATATGCTCGAGGGCAAGCTCGACTTCATGCTCGGCAATTCGGAGTCGCAGGCGACCGCGGGCGATCTGATCCGGCTCGGCATGGGCGTCCCGCACGGCATCTTCAACAAGTCGGAGCAGACCGCAAAGGTGCTGTTCTGGGTCTCGCCTACCAAAAAGCTGTTCGACCTGTTCTGGGGCCTTCACAACATGAAGGAACAGAAGCCGGAAGACGTGGTGGCGATGGCGGCCGAGTTCAACATCCATTTCCTGCCGCCGCCTCCCGGCGCCGGCTAGCGGCGGGCCTCAGGCGCGCACCGCTGCAAGCCCCGGCACGGCCGCGAAACCGGCCTTGGTGGCGTAGCCACGGACGATGGCCTCGCGCTGGGAATAGCTGAGCACATTGTCGATATTGTCGAAGCCGTCGGGCGCGAGCTGCTCGACGGCGTCTATGACGCCCTCGGGGCCACCGCGCCGGTTGGAGCGGACGATATCGGCGGTCATCGGCAGGCGTTTCTTCTCGTATTCGAGCAACGCCTGGCGCGGATGCTCAGCGCGCACCAGCGCATCAGCAAGGCAGCGCGCATCGAGGATCGCCTGTGACGCGCCGTTGGAGCCGACGGGATACATGGGATGCGCGGCATCGCCGAGCAGCGTCACGCGTCCGGACGACCAGTACGGCAAGGGATCGCGGTCGCAGGTCGGATATTCGTAGAATTCGGGCGTCGCCGAGATCAAGCTTTTCACGTCGAGATAGGGCACCGAGAAGCGGGCGACGTGCGGCATCAGCTCCTCGCGGCGGCCCGGTCGCGACCAGTCCTCCTTGCGCGGCGGTGGCGCATTGCCCTCGCCGACCTTGACCAGCACGGCCCAATTGGTCAGGCGGCTTGCCGGGCTCGATCCCTCCGCGATCGGATAAATCACCACCTTGGCATTGAGGCCACCGGCCACGATCATGGATTTACCGGTGAGGAACAGCGGCCAGTCGCGCGCACCGCGCCACAACATCAACCCGTTCCAGCACGGCGGCCCCTCGTTCGGGAACAGCGTGTCGCGAACGCGGGAATGGATGCCATCGGCGCCGATCAGGATGTCGCCGCGCGCGGTGTGAATATGCGCGCCGGCGCGGTCGAAGAAATAGGCTGTGACGCCGCTCTCGTCCTGCGTGAACGCACCAAGCCGGCAGCCGGTGTGGATTGCCTGATGCCCGAGCCGCTCCTCGACGGCGCGATGGATGACGCCCTGTAGCCGGCCCCGATGAATCGAGAATTGCGGCACGTCGTGGCCGGCATCGATGCCGCGGGCTTCGCGCCAGACCTCCTGGCCGTGGCGGTTGAGATAATAGAGTTGGTCGGTGCGAACAGCGACGTCGTCGAGCTTCTGGAGCAGGCCGAGGCCGGCGAGTTCGCGCATGGCATGCGGCAGCGTATTGATGCCGACGCCGAGCTCACGAATGGTGTCGGCCTGCTCGAAGATCTCGCAGTCGATGCCGCGCGAACGCAGCATCAATGCCGTGGTGAGACCACCGATACCGCCACCGACGATAATCGCCTTCATCGCCCTTACTCCACTCGAAACATCTGAGGCAATGAGGTTAACGTCGCACGGGCGGTTACTCCGCCGCAAGCGGCTTTGTCGCCTCCGCCTTGAGCTCGGCCCGGGTCTTTGGCTTAGCCTTAATGCGCAGCTCCTCGAGATCCTGCCGGTCGCGGACGCTGTTGCGGAAAATCTGATCCATTCCAGGCAGATATTGCGGCGGGCAGAACGCGTCCTTTGCCCCGTACCAAGCCGCCGCCTTCATGGTGAAGAACGGATCGACCAGGTGCGGCCGGCCAAGGGCGACAAGGTCTGCCCGGCCGGCAGCCAGGATTGTGTTAGCCTGGTCGGCCGTGGTGATGTTGCCGACGCACATCGTGGCCACGCGTGCCTCGTTGCGAACTTGATCCGAGAACGGCGTCTGGAACATGCGCCCGTAGATAGGCTGCGCATCGCGGACGGTCTGCCCCGTCGAGACATCGACGAGATCGACACCGGCCTCCGCGAAAGCGCGCGCAATCGCCACCGCATCGTCGCCGGTGATACCGCCGTCGGCCCAGTCAGTCGCGGAAATGCGTACCGACATCGGCTTGTGCGACGGCCATGCCGCCCGCAGCGCCTGGAAGATCTCCAGCGGGAAGCGCAGACGATTTTCGAGCGAACCGCCATACGCATCCGTGCGCGTATTCGTCAGCGGCGAAATAAAGCTCGCAAGCAGATAGCCGTGGGCGCAGTGCAGCTCCAGCATGTCGAAACCGCAGCGCTCGCCGCGCTCGGCCGCCGCGACGAAAGAGGCTCTTACCTCACTCATGCCGGCGCGATCGAGCTCGCGCGGTACCCGGCTATCGGGAAAATAGGGCAGCGGCGATGCCGAGACTACGTCCCAGCCGCCCTCGTCGAGAGGGCGATCGATGCCGTCCCACATCAGCTTGGTCGCGCCCTTACGGCCCGCATGCCCGAGCTGCAGGCAGATCTTCGCCGCCGAGTTGCCGTGGACGAAATCCACGATGCGCCGCCATGCAGCTTCCTGTTCGTCGTTCCACAAGCCGGCGCAGCCAGGCGTGATGCGGGCATCACGGCTGACGCAGGTCATCTCCGTGAAGATGAGGCCGGCACCACCGATCGCGCGCGATCCGTAATGCACCAGATGGAAATCGGTCGGCACACCCTCCTTCGCCGAGTACATGCACATCGGCGACATCACCGCGCGATTGGCAACCTCCATATCGCGCAACCGGAACGGCTGGAACAGCGGCACCACCGGCTTCGAGGTATCGACGTCAAAGCCGCTGTCGCGAACCTGCTTGGCAAACGACTTCTCGACCTCCGCCACGAAATCCGGCGCACGGAGCTTCAGATTGTCATAGGTGATCGCCTTGGAGCGCGTCATTACACCGAAGGCAAACTGCACGGGATCGAAATCCCAGAAGCGGTCGACATGCTCGAACCAGACCAGCGAGACGTCGGCAGCGTGCTGCGTCTTCTCGACCTCCTCGCGGCGGCCGTGCTCGTAAACGTCCAGGGCGGCCTTGATGCTGGGAGATTTGTCCATCGCTTCAGCCAGCGCAATCGCGTCTTCCATTGCGAGCTTGGTGCCGGAGCCGATCGAAAAATGCGCGCTCGCCTTGGCATCGCCGAGCAACACCATGTTGTCCTTGACCCAGCGCTTGCTGCGGATCATCGGGAAATTGCGCCACATCGAACGGTTGATGAGCAGCTTGTGTCCATCGAGGAACCAGCCGAAAATCTCGGCCATTCGGGCGGCGGATTGCGTCTCGTCCAGCCCCGTCAGGCCGGCGCGCTCGAATGTCTGCGGATCAGTCTCGAAGATCCAGGTCGAGTGTCCCGCTTCATACTGATAGGCGTGGGCGATGAACGGCCCCCACTCGGTCTCCTGGAAAATGAAGGTGAAAGCGTCGAGCGGCTTGGTCGAGCCCATCCAGGCGAACTTGTTGGAGCGAAGGTCGACCTCGGGCTGGAAGTGATCGACGTATTTCTCGCGGAAGCGGCTGTTGATACCGTCGGCGATCAGGATGAGATCGGCATCGGCGAACCGGGTTTCGTCGTCGATGTCCACCTCGAAGTGCAGAACGACGCCGAGCTCGCGCGCCCGTTCCTGGAGGATCAGGAGCAACTTGCTTCGGGAGCATCCGCAAAAGCCGTTACCGCCGACCCGGTGCACGGTGCCGCGAAAGTGCACGGCGATATCGTCCCAGTAGGCGAACTCCTGGGTGATGCGGCGATAGCTCGGCAGATCGTGCTTTTCGAAATTGTCCAGCGTAGCATCCGAGAACACCACGCCGAAGCCGAAGGTGTCATCGGCGCGATTGCGTTCGTACACCGTGATGTCGGCGCGCGGGCGCTGCTTCTTGAGCAGGATCGCAGCGTAGAGACCCGCAGGTCCGCCACCGATGATCGCGACTTTCATGGGAGCCTCGCCAATTCACCCGGCCACGAAACTATTTTAAGCCTAAAATAATTTCGCGCAAGTCCCCGCTGCCGGCCACGGCTCGAGGCAAGGGGGCCGGACTAGTCGCCCCTGAATACCGGCTTGACCTTGTTGGCGAAAGCCTCGAACGCGCGCTCGAAATCGGCCGTGGTCATGCACAGTGCTTGGGCAAC
Source organism: Bradyrhizobium sp. SZCCT0148 (assembly GCF_018129985.1). GTDB lineage: Bacteria > Pseudomonadota > Alphaproteobacteria > Rhizobiales > Xanthobacteraceae > Bradyrhizobium > Bradyrhizobium japonicum_H. The sequence goes on along the minus strand of NZ_JAFCKT010000014.1, from coordinate 29,110 downwards.
GGCTTCTGCCTCGATCGCTTCCTCCACCGACATGGCCCATTCCATCGCCAGCATCCGCTTGGTCATGGTGTTGGCGAAGGTCGGCCCTTCCGCGATCTGCGTTGCCAGCACTTGTGCCTGGGGTAGCACTTGCTCCGGCGTGACGATGCGGCTGAAGAAGCCCCAGCGCTCGCCCTCTTCCGCTGTCATGAACCGGCCGGTGTAGAGCAGCTCGGAGGCACGGGACTGCCCGATGATCCGCGGCAGGATCGCGCAGGCGCCCATATCGCAGCCGGCCAGCCCCACCTTGTTGAACAGGAACGCCACCTTGGTCCCACTCGCCGCAAGGCGCATGTCCGAGGCCATGGCAATGATCGCGCCAGCACCGGCACAAATACCTTCGACGGCGGCAACGACCGGCTGCGGGCAGGCCCGCATTGCCTTGACGAGGTCGCCCGTCATCCGCGTGAAGGCGGTCAGTCCCTTGGTGTCCATCTTCACGAGCGGGCCAATGATCTCGAACACATCGCCGCCGGACGAGAAGTTGCCGCCGGCTCCGGTCACGACGATGCACTTGACCTCATCATCGAACGCGCAAGCCCGGAAGAAATCGGTTAGCTCCCGATAGCTCTCGAATGTCAGCGGATTTTTTCGCTCGGGACGATTGAGCGTCACGGTGGCAACACCGTCGACCACGGCCAGCAGGAAATGCTGCGGCGAATAATCCGCGAGCGGCACGGTGACGGGATTGACTGGTCTGCTCATGCGATCTCCTTGGTCTGTTTAGTGCGCGCCGCTAGATTTCGCCGCCCGCAACTGCGATGGCCTGTCCGGTGATTGCACTGGAGCCCTGCCCGCATAGCCAAAGGACGGCGTCGGCCACCTCTTGAGGCGCGATCAACCGCCCCTGCGGATTGTGCTTGGCAAGCTCGGCGACCGCCTGCTCGCGGCTGCGCCCCGTCTTCTTCATGATGTTGTCGATGCTGCCGGCGACGAGGTCGGTGTCGGTGAACCCCGGACAGACCGCATTCACGGTCATGTTGCTACCGGCTAACTCGAGGGCCAGCGAACGAACGAGCCCGACCGCGGCGTGCTTGGCCGCGGCGTAGGCACTGACATAGGCGTAGCCCTTCAGGCCGGCCGTCGACGCAATCACCACGATACGGCCGTAAGGACGATCCTTCATGCCCGGCAACACGCCGTGGATGGCATGGACAACGCCCATGAAATTGATGTCCATCATGCGCGCAAACAGGGCACTGTCTGATTTCGCGAATGGCGCGGATTCGGCGCTGCCTGCATTCGCGATCAGGATATCGATCGGCTTGCGCGCATGGGCCTCGGCGATCGCGGCCTTCAGAGCGGTCTCGTTCGCGACGTCGGCGACGGCCGCGAAATGCGCGGCGCCTGCGTTGACGGCCTCTTCAAGGGCGGCAGCATTTCGGCCGATGATCGTCACAGTGGCGCCGGCACTGGCGAGAGACTCAGCGATCGCGCGGCCAATGCCGCGGCCGCCCCCGGTAACCAGCGCGTGCGGCGAGTGCGGCAATCCCGACATGCGCTGGCTCCCTCAGATCTGCGGCTCGTGCCTTGATATATTTTAACCTTCAAACTTTTGCAATGAAGCACCCCGAATGGCGCGCCACGAAACGCGGCCCGGAAATTGCTTTAAGTATAAAATTATCGCTTCCCATCGTCGCAAGGCCTGTTAGCATCCAGCAGCCAAGCAGAAGGATGTCGCGTGTCGCAGCCTGTGCCCATGATAACAAAGGACGGACGCTTCGCCTATGAAGCCGCCGGCGATCCGGGCGCGATCCCTCTGATTTTCCTGCATGGCATCGGCGGCGCGGCTCGGAGCTGGCGGCAGCAGCTTGCAACGTTCGGCGATCGCTTCCGCGCGATCGCGTGGGACATGCCAGGCTACGGCGGCTCGGCACCGCTCGCGAGCGTCAGCATCGCTGCCCTGGCTGATGCGCTCCAGCAGTTCATCGAACAGCTTGGCGCAACAAGACCCATTCTGGTCGGCCATTCCATCGGCGGCATGATTGTCCAGAAATGGCTGGCGCAGTACCCGAAACTGGCCCGCGCCGTGGTGCTGGCGCAAACCAGTCCGGCCTTCGGCAAGGCCGACGGCGACTGGCAGAAATCGTTCATTGCGGCGCGGCTCGGGCCGCTCGATCGCGGCGAGACGATGAAATCGCTGGCGCCGTCACTCGTAAAGGAGCTCGTCGGCGATGATCCTGATCCAGAAGGGATGGAACTTGCGCGCGAGTGCATGGGAGGCGTGCCGGAGGCAAGCTATCGCGCCATGATGCTGGCTCTCATCGGCTTTGATCAGCGCGGCACGCTCGGCGATATATCCGTACCTGCGCTGCTGCTGTCGGGATCCAAGGACAACAATGCGCCCGCGCCGATGATGGCGAAGACGGCGACCTACATTCCCGGGGCTGACTATGTCGAGCTCCCCGGCGTCGGCCATCTCGCCAACCTCGAACGTCCCGACGCCTTCGACGAGGCGCTCGGGCACTTCCTGAATTCCGTTACGACCAAAGCGTAAGGTGACTGCGCAATGACCATGCAAGTCAGCAAGACCATTGGCGCGACCGGCAAGGTCCCGCTGGATGCGCCAATCTTCGATCCCGTCGCCTTCCGCCTCAGCGACGAACAATCCGGCATCATTACGCGGGCAAGGGAGATCGGCCAAAGCGTGTTCGCCGGTCGCGCTGCCACCTACGATCGCGAGGCGATCTTCCCGACCGAGAATTATCGCGACCTGCACCGCGTCGGCCTGCTCGGCATCGCCGTTCCCAAGAAACACGGCGGGCTCGGCGCCAACTACCAGACCTATGCGTTGGCGGCCGCCGAGATCGGCCGCTATTGCGGCGCGACCGCGCTGACCTGGAACATGCACGTGTGCTCGACCCTATGGTCAGGCCCGCTCGCCGACGACCTCGACATGGACCCGGACACACGCGCCGAACACGAGCGGCGACGGGCTGTCCACTACAAGCGGATCGTCGAGGACGGCGCGATCTATTCGCAACCCTTCTCCGAGGGCGGCGCGGCCGCCGCAGGCGGCGTCGCGTTCGGCACGGAAGCAAAACCCGTGGAAGGCGGCTGGATCGTGAACGGCAAGAAGATCTTTGCATCGCTCTCCGGTCATGCCGACTATTACGGCGTGCTCTGCACCGAGATCGAGCAAGGCGAGAAGGCGTCCCGCCGCAACACGCTGTATCTGGCCATCTCGGCCAAATCGGAAGGCGTCTCGGTCGTCGGTGACTGGGACCCGCTGGGCATGCGCGGCACGGTCTCACGCACGTTGCTGTTCAAGGATGTATTCGTGCCGGACGACTCCGCGCTGATGCCGCGCGGCGTCTACTTCCAGGCGGCGATGCGCTGGCCGCACATGTTCCTGACATTGTCGCCCACCTATATGGGCCTGGCGCAAGCCGCCTATGATTTCACTGTGCGATATTTGCGCGGAGAGGTGCCGGGCATGCCGCCCGTCAAGCGCCGGATGTATCCGACTAAGCAGATCGCCGTGGCGCAGATGCAGATCAAGCTCGAGCAGATCAAGGCGATCTGGTTCCAGGCGGTCACCGAAGCCTGCGCCAATCCGAGCAAGGAGCAGGTGCTGCGCGCCTATGCCGCGCAATATTCGGTGATGGAGGGCGCCAACGAGCTCGCCACGCTCGCAATCCGTACCTGCGGCGGTCAGGCCATGCTTCGCTCGCTGCCGCTGGAGCGCATCTACCGCGACAGCCGCTGCGGCTCGCTTATGCTGCCCTGGACTGCCGAATTGTGCCTCGACCGGATCGGGCGCGAGGCGCTTTACGAAGCCGGCGAGACGGACGACTGACGGTGGACCTTTGCAGTCTGATCGATCGCAACGCGGCGTTTTCGCCAGACAAGACGGCCATTGCCTTCGAGGACGAGCGACTCAGCTATGCCGCGTTCGCCGCACGCATCGCGCGCACTGCGACGGCATTGAAGCAGGAGCTCGGCGTCGGCCGCGGCGACCGCGTCGCCATCCTCAGCCTGAACCGTCCGGACTATCTGGTCCTGCTCTACGCATGTGCACGGCTGGGTGCGATGCTCGTGCCACTGAACTGGCGGCTCGCGGTCGCCGAGCAACTCTTCATCCTCAGCGATGCGGGCGCCAAGGTGCTGGTGCTCGAGCGGGCATTCCAGGGCGTTCTCCCCGAGCTTGCGACGGGGACATCCGTTGTCGGCCTCGACTTCACGCCGCCTCACGGCACGACATTCGAAGACCTGCTGGCGCACAGCGATGGCAGCAGCCGAAATCCGCACACCGATCTCACCTGCCCGCTTCTGATCGTCTACACGTCCGGGACAACCGGGCGGCCGAAAGGCGCGGTGCTGCGCCAGGAAGCGTTGTTCTGGAACGGCGTCATGAGCCAGCACATGCATAACATGACGTCCGACGACCACGTGCTGACCGTACTGCCATTTTTCCACGTCGGCGGCCTCAACATCCAGACGACGCCGGCGCTTCAGTTGGGCGCAACTGTCACCATTCACGCCCGCTTCGCGCCGGACACAGCGCTCGCGGCCATTGAGCACCAGCGGCCGACGCTTACGGTCATGGTACCTGCGATCATCCAGGCCGTAAGCGAGCATCCAACCTGGGCGAAGGCCGATCTCTCGTCACTCAAGGCCGTCGCGACAGGCTCGACCATCGTGCCGCCGCATCTGATCGAGCGCTTCGTCGCGCGCGATGTCCCGGTACTTCAAGTTTATGGCTCGACGGAAACCTGCCCGATCGCCGTCTACACGCGGCTCGGCGGCGACCTGTCGCGGGCGGGATCGACCGGGCTTGCCGGCCTGTGCTGCGAAGCGAAGGTGGTCGATCAGTCCGGCAATGAGGTGCCTCCCAGCACGCCGGGCGAGATCGCGGTGCGCGGACCCAATGTTTTCTTCGAATATTGGGGCAACGAGGCCGCAACGCGTGATGCGTTGCACGACGGCTGGTATCGCACCGGCGATATCGGCCTGTGCGACGCCGACGGCTATTTCTGGGTCCGCGACCGCAAGAAGAACATGATCATTTCTGGCGGGGAAAACGTCTATCCGGCCGAGGTCGAGCGCGTCCTGCTCGAACACCCCGATGTCAGCGAATGCGCCGTGATCGGACGGCCGGACCCGCGCTGGGACGAGGTGCCGATCGCCTATGTCATCCCCCGATCCGGCTGCCGGCTCGAGACGGGCGAACTGCGAGGCCATCTCCAGGCGCAGCTCGCCCGCTACAAGGTGCCGCGCGACATCGTCTTCGTCGCCGACCTGCCGCGCACGGCGCTGGGCAAAGTCCAGCATTTCCTGCTGAAGCAGCTCGATGCGCAGTCCCGCGCGCAAGGAGAAGACTCTTGAAGATTGCAGTTCTGGGTGGGGGAAACGGCTCTTTCGCGGCCGCGAGCGATTTTGCGCTGTCGGGGCATGAGGTGCGGCTCTGGCGCCGGGATGCCGACCAGGTGGCGGCGCATCGCGCTGCCGGCTCGCGCATTGTTATGAAGGATCACAACGGCCGCCACGACGTGAAGCTCGCCCTGGTTACGACCGATATCGCCGAGGCGGTCAGCGGCACCGAGCTGATCCTGTGCCCCGCTCCCGCCTTCGCGCAGACCGATATCGCGCGCCTGCTCGCCCCGCATCTGCGGGACGGCCAGGTCGTTTTCCTGCCACCGGCGACATTCGGCTCGATCATCTTCGCCCAAGCGGCGCGGGACGCCGGCAACCAGGCCAAGGCAAGCTTTGCCGAAACCGGCACGCTGCCGTGGTTGACCCGCAAGCACGGACCGTTCGAGGTCGCGATCACAATCCGCGCCAAACGGCTTCCGGTTGGGGTGTTCCCGCTCGACCACGCACCTCACGCGCTTGACGTGATCGGACGCGCTTTCCCCGACGCGATCGAGCCGTGCGGAGATGCGCTGTCCGGAGCGCTGATGAATGCCGGCCCGATCATCCATCCGCCGCTGATCGTGATGAATGCAGGTCCCATCGAGCATTTCGAGCGCTGGGACATCCACAAGGAAGGCACGCAGGCCGCGACCCGCCGGGTGACGGACGCACTTGACGCCGAGCGGATCGCCGTGCGCGAAGCCTTCGGCTACGGCGCGCCGCATTTCCCGCTCGCTCATCACTATGCGAAGGAAGGAGAGATCTGGATGTATGGGCGCGGCTCGCATGACCGGCTGACGGACTCAGGCGACTGGCGCGAGCGGATCGTGCTGACGGAGCACCGTTACATGCGTGAGGACCTCCGGCTTGGGCTGTCGCTGTTGGTGTCGGTCGCCGGACTGGCCGGCGTGGCCACGCCGCTGGCCAAAGCGTTCCTGTCGATCGGCGGCGCGATTTGCAGCGAGGATTTTGCGCAAGGCGGCCGGACGCTCGAGACGCTGGGGCTCGACACTCTCAGCAAGGACGAATTGCAGACGGTGCTCCGCAATGGATTCTGATCGATGACCAATCGCGCTAGCATCGTCTGTCTGGGGGCCGGCCGCATGGGGCGCGGCATCGCCGTCGCATTCGCCTACGCCGGGCACAAGGTTACGATGATCGACATCAAGGCGCGCTCCGCGGAGGAGTTCGCGAAGCTGGAGGCGGACGCGCTGGGCGAGGTCGGGAAGACCTTCGCCAGTCTGTCGAAGCTGGGGCTATTGACCGAGGCGGATGTTGATCCGCTGATCGCGCGAGTCTCGGTCGTGCCGGAGCGCCAGAGCGGCGCGGCGTTGGCGGACGCCGGAATGGTGTTCGAGGGCGTTCCCGAGGTCGTCGAACTCAAGCGCGAGGTGCTGGGGGCGGCCTCCAAGCAGATCGGCCCGGACACGATCATCGCGTCGACAACGTCGACCATCCTCGTCGACGATTTATCCGGGGCAATCTTGAATCCCCGCCGCTTTCTCAACGTGCATTGGCTCAACCCTGCCTACCTCATTCCACTTGTCGAGGTTTCGCCCGGGAAAGCCACCGATCCTGCCATCATCGACGAGGTCAAGGCTCTGCTCGAAGGCATCGGCAAGGTGCCGGTCGTGTGTGCGGCGACGCCCGGCTTCATCGTTCCGCGCATCCAGGCATTGGCGATGAACGAGGCCGCGCGCATGGTCGAGGAAGGCGTCGCCAGTGCAGAGGAGATCGACAAGGCGATCCGCTATGGCTTCGGTTTCCGCTATGCCGTGCTCGGACTGCTCGAGTTCATCGACTGGGGTGGCGGCGACATCTTGTACTATGCCAGTCGCTATCTCGAAGGCGCGCTCGGCAGCGACCGCTATCGCGCGCCGGACGTCATCTCACGCAACATGCATGAAGGCCGGATCGGCTTACGCACGGGTAGCGGCTTTCTCGACTATACGGGCATGGACGTCGATGCCTATCGCGTCAAGCGGCTTCAGGCCATGGTCGACCTGCTTCGCCACTTTGACCTGGCTCGCCCGCCCGTGCTCGACCGCAATTAGCCGAAGACGTCCTGCAACACGCCTTCGCGAACGACCGCGACGCCGTCGAGCTCGATGGTCGTTCCCATCATCGGCAGGTCGAAATGGCCCGCCGTATAGCGGCCGGCGAATTCGTTGGCACCGGTCGAGAACAGGAAATTGCCGGAGACGGCCCGGATCTCCGTGCCGTTGGTGTCGCGCTGGTCGTACATCGACAGCGCTTCATAGCGCGCACCGGGGTTCATGCCGAAACCGACATGCGAGACCGCATAGGCTTCGCGATCACCCCACGCCGCGAGATAGGCGCGCATCATCGCGGCGTCCGTGCCATCGCCTTCGAGTTCGACGACATAGTCATCCTTCAAGGTCATCATCACCGGCGACGCCAGATAGCGCTTGAAGGTCAGGTTGATGTCGCCGGGCGCCATCACCAGCTTGCCGTTGATCGTCCCGCTCTTGGGAAAGCTGACGACGATCCCACCGGGCCAATGCGCCAGCGTGCCGGGCTTGTCGGTCCAGCCCCACACACCGACGGTGGACGCACCGACCATATCGACATCGAGCGCGGTGCCGGCTTTCGACGTCACCCGCATCCGCTTGGTCCCGCGCAGCATCTTCGCCGCCGCACGGACGCGCTTCTCGAGCGCGGTATCCGGCACCATCCGCTCCAGCGCCTCGGGATGTTCGTTGGAGATCACCAGGATTCGCGCGCCGGCCTTGAGGATTTCCGGCGTCTCCACCGCGTGCATCAAGCCCTCGATGGTACAATCCACCACGAAACCCGTCTGCTGGAGCGCGGTGATGACCGGACCAAGCTTCTGGATCGCCTCGCTTGCCCCCGTCGAGCGAACCGGAACGATATGCCGGTTGCGCGGCGTCGGCATCACCACGTGAAACGGCCGCGCACCCATGCGCAGCAGCGCGAGTTCCGCCAGATGCACGTTCAACGCACGTGACTGGGTTTCGGAGAGGATCGCCGCGGTATCGCCGGCCTTGACGGCGCAGCGTTCGAAGATCTCGCAAAATGCGTCGATCCATTTTGCCTCAATGCGATCAGCCAGCATGGTTCACTCCCGGTCTTCTGGTTTCTTCTTGGTCGGTTCAGGCCTCGGGAAAGCCCCGCAGCAGATACGAGCGCAGCGCCCCGAGCAGGCCATTCAGGGTCAGGCCCAGCAGCGAGATCGTGATCAGAGGCACGAACATGTCGACGGCCTGAAATGTTCGCGCCGCGGTCACGAGCGCGTGCCCCAATCCGTCCGTTGACGTGATCATCTCGGCCAGAAACACCACGATGCAGGAAATGACAAGCCCGATCCGGCATCCAGTCAGGATCGACGGCATCGCTGCCGGCAACACCACCTTGAACAGGATTTCGTAGCGTCGCGTTCCCGCTGCCATCGCCGACCAGATTAGCTTTTGTTCGACGGTCGAGGCACCATAATACGTCGAGAGCAGAATGGGAAAAAGTGCGTCCGCGGCTACCAATGTGATCTTCGATCCGTGGCCGAATCCGAGCAACAACAGCAGCGCCGGATAGAGCGCCACCTTGGGCAGCGGGGCCAGTACGCGGACGATCGGCCGGACCACGGCATTGATCACCGGATTGGCGGCGGCGGCAATGCCGATACTGACACCCAGCACGACCGCAATCGCGAACCCTGCAAACAGCCGGATCAGGGTTGCCGCGATTTCCTGCTGAAACGTCCACGTCACGAGCTGCTGGAGCAGCCGGCTGAAGACAAAGGCCGGCGGCGGCAGCAAGACGGCGGGCGCGAAGCCGAATGACACCAGGCCTTGCCATAAGGCAATGACCAGCGCGATCGGGGCAATCCCAAGAAGGGCGTTTGTGGAGACAAGGCGCGGCATCACGAGAAGCTCAGCGGCATGTCGAACTGAGGTTCGGACCAACGGACGAGTCTGGCACGAACCCTTTCGAAGATCGCGTCGAGACAGATTCCCATCGCCCCCACGATGATGATCATCGCAAAGACGGTGTCGTACTGGCCCATGTCGAGCGCATTGAAAAGAATGTTGCCGGCGCCGGACTGGCGGGCGATCATCTCGCTGGTGATCATCGTGATCAGCGCCAGCACCAGCCCAGTGCGGCAGCCGGTCAGGATCTCCGGCAGCGCTGCGGGCAACACGATCCGCACCAGGCGTTGTGCGGGCGAAAGCCCCATCGCGGCACCCGACCACAGCATCTTCTCTTCAACCGCCTTGGCGCCCTCGAAGCTGTGATAGATCACGGGAAGGCTGACGCCCAGGAAGATCACCAATGTCTTGGTGACGTCGCCGACGCCCAGCCAGAGCATGATGATCGGCATCAAGGCGGCCTTCGGCACCGGATAGATCACCATCAGAAGCGGATTGAAAAACGCCGCGACGCTCCGGCTGCGTCCCATCAATAGGCCCAGCGGAATCGAAACCAGCACCGCCACACCGAACCCGAGCGCCATCCGGCGCAGCGACGCCAGAATGTTGATCAGGGACTCCTTGTCGCCGAGAATATCCGGAATTGCCCGGATCGCCTCAGTTGCCGTCGGGAAGCTGTCGTTCTTGAGCGCGAGGGATGCAACCTGCCACACTGCCAGCAATCCGATGCAGGCCAGCACCGGGGCGACCCGTCTGAGCAAGGCGGCCGGCGACATCACGAGGCGGGCCCGGCTTCGTCGCTTTCATCGAACATGCGCTCGATATCGACGACGTATTTCTGATAGCGCGGGTCGAGCAGCAGCTCGTTGCGGCGACGCGGTCGCGGTAGATCGATGTCGATAACCTCGCGGATGCGGCCGGGAGATTTCGACATCATCACGACCTTATCCGAGAGAAAGACGGCTTCGTCCACCGAGTGTGTGACGAACAGCACCGTCTTGCGGTCGCGCTCCCAGATGCTGAGGAGGTCGTTCTGCAGACGCGTCCTTGTGTGCGCGTCGAGCGCACCGAACGGCTCGTCCATCAAGAGCACCTCGGGATGGTAGGCCAGCGTCCGCGCCAGCGCCACGCGTTGCTTCATACCGCCCGACAATTCCTTGGGGTAGAAGTTCTCGTAGCCCTTGAGGCCAACCATTTCGATCAGGGCCCGGCTCTGCGCTTCCGCCTCTGCGGCGCGCACGCCCTGCTGACGCGGGCCGTACATCACGTTGCCCAGCACGGTCTTCCAGGGGAACAGCGCGAACTCCTGGAACACCGGGCCACGATCCGGACCCGGCCCAGTGATCGCATGCCCCTTGATCTTCGCCGAGCCGCTGGTCGGGCTGACGAAACCGCCGACGATATAAAGCAGTGTGGACTTGCCACAGCCTGACGGCCCAAGGATGGACACGAAGGCGCCCTCTTCAATCGTCAACGAGATGTCCGAAAGCGCCACATGGTCCTTGCGCGCCGAAGTCTGAAAGATCTGCGAGACGTGGTCGATCTCGATGATCGCAGAAGCCGGCTCTTGTGATGTCACCGGTCTCACCCATTGGCTCGATCTCGCAGGCACTACCGTCATTCCGTCGCTCGCCTTACCGTGAGACACGAGCTTAGCAAGAAGCCTGCCAGACAGGCGGTCGTTCTCGCACCCGTACGATGCCTCATTCGAACCACGGCCATTCCGCCGGGCCTTCATGCGTCACGGCACCGCCCGGCGCCTGCCCGACCAGCCGCGCATATTTGGCAAGCGCGCCTGCCCGGTGACGCGGCGGGCGTTGCTTCCAATCTCGTTGACGCGCGGCGAGTTCCTGCTCATCGAGCAGGACATCCATCCGCCGGTTCGCGGCGTCGATCCGGATCTTGTCTCCGTCGCGAACGAGCGCGAGCGGACCGCCAACAAATGCCTCGGGGGCCACGTAGCCGACGCACATGCCACGGGTGGCGCCGGAGAACCGGCCGTCGGTGATCAGCGCCACCTTTTCGCCCATGCCCTGCCCGTAGATCAGTGCGGTCACGCCGAGCATTTCGCGCATGCCGGGACCGCCGACCGGGCCTTCATTGCGGATCACGAGAACCTCGCCCGCCTTGTAGCTCCGATCACGAACCGCTTTGACGCAAGCCTCTTCATCCTCAAACACGCGCGCCACGCCTTCGAACAACTGGCTCTTCAAACCCGCAACCTTGATCACCGCCCCGTCGGGACAGAGATTTCCCTTCAGAACCGCGACACCGCCATCAGGCATGATCGGTGCGCGAGACGCGTAAACCACCTCGCCATCGGGTGCGTTGGCCGCACCATACTCGTCGTCAAGCGTGCGGCCGGTGATGGTGATGCAGCTGCCATCGATGTGACCGCTCGCGATCAGCTCGCGGATCACCACCGCCGCACCGCCGATGTCGTAAACGTCCTTTGCGGTGTACTTGCCCCCGGGCCGCAGATTCCCGATCAGCGGCGTCCTGGCAAAGACCTCGCCCACATCATCGATCGTGAACGCGATGCCGGCCTCGTTGGCGATGGCGGGCAGATGTAGCGCGGCATTGGTCGAGCCACCCGTCGCCGCGACGATCGCCGCGCCGTTTTCGAGGGACTTCCGTGTCACGATGTCGCGCGGCAGCGGCCCGCCGCGCGCCAGCATTTCCATGATCAGCCGTCCGGCCCGTCGCGAGATTTGCGCACGTTCTGCATAGACACCGGGCACCATCGAGACGTTGGGAATGGTCAGTCCCATCGCTTCCGAGACCATCCCCATGGTGTTCGCGGTGAACTGGCCGGCGCACGCGCCGATCGTCGGCAGGCAGGCACGCTCGATGCGCTCGAGCGTGGCGCCGTCGATCTCGCCAGTCATGAAGCTGCCGACGGCCTCATAGGAATCGAGCACCGTCAGCGTACGCCCGTCCACGCGGCCCGGCAACGAGCTGCCGCCGTAGATGAAGATGGAGGGCACATTGCAGCGAACCATGCCCATCATCACGCCGGGAAGCGTCTTGTCGCATCCGCCGTATCCGATCAGCGCGTCGTAGGCCAGACCATGAACGACGGCCTCGATCGAGTCGGCGATCAGCTCGCGCGAAAATAGCGAGAACTTCATGCCCTCGTGGTTCATACTAATGCCGTCGGACACCGAAATGGTCGAGAATTCACGCGGCGTGCCGCCGGCTTCCTCGATGCCGGTCTTGGCCGCGGCCACCTGGAAGTCGTGGGTCATGTTGCAGGGAGTCTGCTCGCCCTTCATGCTGACGACGCCCACCATCGGCCTGGCGATCGCAGCGTCGTCGAGCCCCATCGCGCGCATGAACGCGCGGTGCGGGGCCCGGTCGAGGCCGTCTGTCGTGACTCGTGATCGCAACTTCTTCATACGTGCATCTTGTTCTTGCCCCGTCCGGGATGACCCGGGACGCTGCGCGGACGGGTTCGGATCATCCGCCTGGCCGCCTATTGCAGTGGGGCGACGATCGTCGGATGCTTGAATTGCGCAACATCCAGTTTCGGAAGCATTCCGGTCTCGGCGTAGATGTCCAGCATCTTCTGGATCGCCGGGAAGTTCGGCGCCGCACCTGGATCACGGCCGAAATCGTTGTCCTTGAGCAGGTAGGTCTCAAGCACCGGGATGGGCGCCTTCAGGACTTCGTTGACGACCTTGAGAGTCTCCTCGCGGTTCGCCAGAGCCTTCTTCATGCCCGAGGTGATATCGCGGACGTAAGCCTTGACGAGTTCCGGGTTCTTGTCGACGAAATCGGCGCGGCAGGCTTCCAGGATATGCACGATGTTCGGCATGGCCTCCGACAATGAGAACAGCTTCCGTGTGCCGCCCTTTGCCTCCGCGCGCGCGGCAAAAGGCTGATTCATGTTGACGGCGTCGACACGGCCCTGGCGCAGCGCATCCTCGGAGACGGCAAACCCGACCTCGACCAGCTTGATATCCTTGGCCGGATCGACACCATTCTGCTTCAGGAGCAGGTTGAACGGGCCTTGCGTGCCGCCGCCGATCACGGAGATGCCGACCGTCTTGCCCTTGAGATCAGCGATCGTCTTGATCGCGGAGTCGTCTTTGACGGCCCAATAGACCGAGAAACCGCCGGGCTTCTCGAACACGTGCTGCGCCACGATGTAGGCCTTGAGATTGCCGCCGACCACACCGTTGGCGAGCGACAGCGGCGCCTGCGTCGCGCAGTCCAGCGCGCCGGCTGCCAAGGCTTGCGTCATCGGCGCAGTGCCCTGGAATTGGGTCCATTCGATATTGTAGGCCTTGCCGATATTGGGAAATTCGGTCGGCCTGCGCATCATCCAATACTTGGATTCCTCGGCCGGGATCGTCCAGCCGACGCGGATCGTCTGCTGCGCCCGTGACGGGCTTGCCCCGCCGCTCACCGCCGCCACTGCCCCCAAAGCCAGGATCCATTTCGAAACGGTTCGCATCGTGCCCACTCCGCTGCTCCGGCGCCGACAGGCGCCACCCAACCCCGACCGGGTCAAATCTTTCATGGTTCAAACAATCAGGCAAGCCATGCGAGCCCGACGGTTTTGCCGCCCGATGCGCAATGTATGATAAAGCGGCGTCGCGCTGCGACAGACGGAGGCAACCTATGGCTGAGGCGAGCAACACAAACCCGCGGGACGTCGACAGACTCGGTTATCTCGGCCTTGGCCTGATGGGAACGCCGATGACCCGACGCCTGCTCCAGGCCGGCCATCAGGTCACTGTCTGGAATCGTTCGGAGAGCAAGGTAACTCCACTCGCCGAGGCCGGAGCCAGGCGCGCGGTCACGCCTCGTGATCTCCTGACGAACGTCGATATCGCCTTCATGTGCGTGACGGATGCCGCGGCCGTCGAGGAGGTGATCTTCGGGCCTGAGGGGCTGGCAGCGGCGCCGGGCGCAGGCAAGCTTGTCGTCGACTTCTCCTCGATACATCCTGACGCCGCGCGCGATCTGGCAAAGCGACTGAAAGCCGCCAATGGCGCCGGCTGGATCGATGCGCCGGTTTCCGGCGGAACGAAGGGCGCCGAGGAAGGCACCCTTGCGATCATGGCCGGCGGAGAAGCAGACGAGATCGAGAGGGTACGCCCCTACGTGCTGGCCATGGCGCGCAGGTTCACCCACATGGGTCCGACCGGCGCCGGCCAGACCACGAAACTCTGCAATCAGGTGATCGTGGGATGCGCGATGGCCGTGCTGGCAGAAGCCACGCGTCTGGCCGTCAACGCCGGTATCGACGCCAATCGCCTGCCCGAAGCGCTCGCCGGCGGCTTCGCGGACTCGATCCCGCTTCAGCTTTTCGTGCCGAGAATGGTGCAAGGCATTCACTCGCCCCCGCTTGGTCACATCGCCACGATGCTCAAGGATCTCGATACGGTCGCCGATGTCGCTCAGGCAACTTCAACGCCGGTGCCGATGGCCTCGCTCGCGGGGCAGCTTTTCAGGCTGGCCAAGGTCGTACGCGGCGCGGAAGCGGACGCGCTGGAACTTTACAAGCTTTCAGCGGTGGAGCGCTAAGCTGTCGACCCATCTGGGGCGCGTCAAGGTGACGTCTTGCGCTCGTCATCTGCTTGAAATCGGCCGAACGTGCCTCGCGCGAAGAGCAGCGGCTCCTTCGCACCGTAGGTATAGGCCTCGACCGCGCCGAGGAAGATCACATGGTCGCCGCCATAGTAGCGATTCACGGAGCGGCATTGAAAATTGGCGACGCTCTCCGCAAGCACCGGCGCTCCGCCGAGGCCCGGCGTCCAGTCCACACCCGTGAACTTGTCGTCGGACGACTTGGCGAATTTTGTCGCAAGCGCCTGTTGCGAAGCTCCAAGCACGTTGACCGTGAAGTGGCTGGCGTTCTGGAAGATGGTCAGACTCGAGGAATAGACGACCAGACTCCACAAGACGAGCGGAGGGTTCAGCGAGACCGAGGCGAACGAATTGCACGTCAGTCCGTAGGGCTTGCCGTCGGGCGCTGCGGCCGTGATGATCGTTACGCCCGTTGCATAGGTTCCGAGTGCGTTGCGAAAGTCGCGAGGATCGATCGACGAGCTGTCACTCGCGAACTCGTTGGCGGGATCGGGAGCGCCGGGCTGCTGCGGCAGATCATTCATCGGCCGGCCTCACAGCGTGAGATTTTCAGACGGCAGGCCCAGCGCCACCCGTCCATAGTTCGTGCCGGCCGCATCGAAATTGAATGCGAGATGTGAGTTGATCGCGTGCGCATCGCGGAATTGCCGCTGCAACACGCCGGTCGTGAACAGACCGCGCGCGCCGCTCGCGGCAAACAGCATCGAAACCGCATCCGTGCACAAATTCACCGAGAAAGATCCGTCGCGCCGATAGCGGGTCTTGGTCGCCATGTCAGGGATGTGACCGCGCCGCGCCTCCTCCATGGCATCGAGGCAGGCCGACCGCATGATCAGGCGCGCGGCGTCAATCTTCGCCGAGGCCTCCGCGATCTTGATCTGGGTGCTCTGGAAATCGCTCAGCTTGGCGCGATTGTAGGTCGAAATACGGTGACGTGCGACCTCTGTGTAATCGTCGAGGCACGCTTGCGCATTCCCCAGCGCGACGCCGGAGAGGACGTATGGGAATAGCGAGAATACGGGCAGCGCATAGAGCGGATTTGGATTGACCGTGCTTCCCGGCGTCGGGCCGCCTGAGAGATCACCGACGCCGACCGTCATGTGGTCAGCCACAAAGGCATCCCTGACCTCCACGTCGCAGGACCCCGTCCCGCGCAGTCCCGCGACATTCCAGGTGTCCAGCACCTTGTAATCGGCCTTTGGCAGCAGAAAAATCCGATACTCGATACCGTCCGCCTCGTCGTCGGAGTAGACCACGCTTGCAAGCATGTTCCATTCGCAGGAGGCCACGCCGGACGAGAACGGCCAGCTGCCGTGCAGTTGGTATCCGCCCGCGACTCGCGTGGCGCGTCCGGCAGGAAAAATGAACGAGGACGCGATCAGCGCGTCGGGATCACGACCCCAGACCAGATCCTGCGCCCTCGGCTCGAACATGCCGAGCATCCAATGATGGCTTGCCAGATTGGCGAGATTCCAGGCGACCGACGCATCCGCCTGTCCGAGCAGTTCAGCGCAGTCGACAAGAGCGACATAGTCGAGCTCGGCGCCGCCAATCCGTGCCGGTTGGAGCATCCGGAACAGGCCGGCCTCATGGAGATCCGTCTCGGTTTCCGACGGGAGATGCCGCAACTCCTCCGTTCGCACCGCCCGCTCTCGTAGTCGCGGCACGAGGGCCCGGGCTTTTGCGATCATTGCCGCATAGGCGCTTTCGCCGGCTTCCGGCCCGGTGGGCCGCCCCATGCTCGGCTTTCGACCAGGCGCCATTCGTGTCCCTCACTTTCGTATATTTATGCGGCCGGCCCTTCACCAAATCAAGTCAATGCAGCCCGCGCCACAATTCCATCGCTTCCGATGCCGCGCGATGCCGGTTGCCTGGGGACCGACCGCGCCGGCTTAGACCGGCGTCGAGGGCTTACCCGAGCCAAAGACGCCCTTCCGGGTCAACTCGGAGATCCGACGCTCGTCATAACCAAGCATGCTGCGCAGGACGTTCTCGGTATGCTCACCTAGCAGAGGGGCTGCAACGGGATCGATCGTGCCGGTCAGGCCCATGGTAATCGGCGGCTCGATGTTCGGCACCCATTCCGCTGTAGGGTGCGGAATGCGGCTCAAGCGATGGCGCTCGCGAGCCTCCGGCGCATTGAATCCCTCCTCCACCGTCCGGAGATAGCCGACCGGAATATTGGCCTGCTTCATCTTGGACATCCAGTTCTCGAGCGTATCGCCGGCAAAGACCTCTGCGATGGCTGCGCGCAAAAGCTCCTTGTTATCGGAGCGGGCCTTGCGCGTGGCAAACTCCGGATCGTTGATGAGATCCGGGCGGTTGAACACTTCAACCACGAGCCGGCGATAGAGCCGATCGTTGGCGCAGGCCATGTAAAGCGGCCCGTCCGAAGCTTCATAGACGCCGACGGTGGGAGACCCGCTCGGTGAGTTGCCGAACCGGCCGGGATTTTCGCCATTGATGAGATACGCCATGCCGTAGAAGCCGGTCATCCCCATCGCAACGTCGAACAAGGCGACTTCGACGCGCTGCCCGCGGCCGAGCCGGTCCCGCGCCAACAGCGCCAGCAGGATGGCGTTACAGGCAGACATCCCCGTCGCCATGTCCACGATCGGCGGGCCAGTACGAACCGCCGGCCCGTCGGCAAATCCATTGAGCGACATGAAGCCGCTCTCCGCCTGCGTGATGGGATCGAAGCCGGGGCGCGAGGCGAACGGCCCGGAGCGCCCGTAGGCGGAGATCGAGCAATAGACCAGGCGGGGATTGAGCGGGGCGACCGCCTCATAGTCGAGCCCAAACTTCTTCATGACGCCGCTCGAGAAATTCTCC
Source organism: Bradyrhizobium sp. SZCCT0148 (assembly GCF_018129985.1). GTDB lineage: Bacteria > Pseudomonadota > Alphaproteobacteria > Rhizobiales > Xanthobacteraceae > Bradyrhizobium > Bradyrhizobium japonicum_H. The sequence goes on along the minus strand of NZ_JAFCKT010000014.1, from coordinate 11,381 downwards.
ACGACCACATCCGCCTTGCGGATCAGATCTAGCGCGATCTCGCGGGCTTCCGGTACGGCAAGATCGAGCGCGATGCCGCGCTTGTTGCGGTTCAGGCTGAGATAGGCGGCGCTTTCGCCGCCAATTTCTGCGTGCTCGTAGGCGCGGGTATCGTCACCACCATCGGGATTTTCGATCTTGATGACGTGCGCGCCAAAATCTGCAAGCGTCTGCGTGCAGGCCGGGCCGGCGACGACGCGCGTGAAATCGATGACCAGCAGGCCGTCGAGCGCACTCGGCGCGTCCGTCGCTCGCGGCGAACGTTCCGGCAATTGAGGCTTGGTCGGCATCTCTGGCGCTCCCTTTACATCGGCTTATGGCCGCCGAATTTCCCGCAAGAGCGAACTTAAAGCCCGGCGCCGCCAACTTCGCAAGGGTCTCGCTCGCGCGCCTGAAACGCAAAAACGCCCGGCAGCTGCTGAGCTGCCGGGCCGTTGATATTTGAGCGTATGGAGGCTGCGCGCATCTTGCGCAGCGACTCTAACTGGAGAAGGTCACGTTAGCCTGAGAAGATCACGTTCCACATCACGGGAAACTACGCCTCTTGCTCAACGCAGCCACTTGCCCGATCCGCGTCCGCCGTAGACGCCCTTGTAGCGCGCAGGTTTCAGCAGCGGCTCGAAGATCTTCGCCGTCGGAATTTTCAGGATGGACAATGGCTACGCTCGCTCGCCTCAGGACAGGCGCGATGCGCCTGCGCCTCATCGCGGACCGATTCTCTCGCTCGCCCCTTGCCCGCTTTCTCCACGAACAACAAACGGAATATCCGCACCTCAGGCCGTCGGGCCGGCATCGCCCGCGACGGCATCGTCCGGACGCACGATGACACGCTCGACCCGGTGGACCCATTCCGGCGTGCCGTCTTCGCCGCCCTCGATCGGCTGCGCGGCCTTGGCCCATCCGCGATCGAGGATGGCGTTGGCCGCGGAAAGGCGCACGGCCGGCGTGGCCTCGTCGCTGCGCATGATGCCGACCAGCACCCTGAGAGCCGTCCTGGTATGGCTGCGCGCCAGCGAGCGGATCTCGGTCAGCGTTCGTGCCCGCGACGTCTTCCGGACCGCGGGCTTGGGGGACGGCTCGCTTGCGAGCTCGCCTTCGACTTGCTCGTTCACGACAGCGTCTCCCACAGCACGATTGCGATCAGGCCCGCGAGCGCGAGCGACATCAGATAGGCGGTCATCATCCCTCCATGCGAACAAAATGCGCGGCAGATCGCGCCAGGCGAGGCGCGATCGTTTCGGGCGCGAACCCTATCTCCGTGTCGTCCGGAGACCGCAGCGGCGGGGGCCAATGGGCCCTGCGCCGCGGGCCGGCACGTTCGCGCGTGCACGGCCGGCAATGGTTCGGACGGCGGCGCGCCGATCGGCGCTCCAGGTTTGACGAGTGCGTGGCCGCAATGCGCCGCCGCCGTCCGATTGCGAAACCGAGACGAAAAAACCCGCGGCGGATGTGCTCCGCGCGGGTGAACCGAACTCGTCTCGATGATGTCATCATGCCGGTGTTTTGCCCGACGTGTCAAAGCCCCGTTGAAATGAAACAGCCCGCCGCGGATATTCCCCGCACGGGCTGAGCCAGACGTCTTTCGATGATGTCATTCTGCCGGTGTTTTGCCCGACGAGTCAAACGAACGAACGTGCCCGGCCGGCGTTGGTCGATCAGGAGGACCGCGATGATGAGCCCGACACATCGAGAGATAGCGCACGGCGATGACAAGCCGCGCAGCGACGGGAAGCGTGGCGTGCAGGAGGCGACCATCGAGGACGCCGCCGAAACCGGGGACAGCGGCCGCGACCTCGTGCACGGCGAGGGCGGCACCATCGAGCTGCCCACCAGGCCCGGCGATTTGTCGAGGGACGACTAGGCTATCCGGAACTTGCCCGTCGAGCGGAGCGTTGAGTTCTTGCTGATAGGAAGTCTGCTGCGATGACCCACACAGTCCTGGTTGTTGACGACGACCCCGGCGTGCTCGACGTGATGGTGGACATGCTGGAGGACCTCGGCTGCAACGTGGTGAAAGCCCGAAGCGGCCCCGATGCACTCGAGCAGCTCGCGCAGAACCGGAACATCTCCATCCTCATCACCGACATCAACATGCCGGGCATGGATGGCCATGAGCTGGCCGAGCTGGCGCGGCGCGCGCGCCCGGAGCTGAAGGTGCTGCAGGTGTCGGGGCGCGAACCCCGGCGCGACGGCCTGCCGATGATCCGCAAGCCGTTCTCGTTCGAGGAACTCGTCGCCGTCATGGAGCGAACCACCGGCATTGGCTGACCGCGCACCGCAAAACAAAACCCGCAGCGGGCGGCTCCCGCGCGGGTGAAATCGAACTGTTCCGATGCTGCCACTATGCCGGTGTTTTGCCCGACGCGTCAACGTGGCGAACGCGGGAAAAGCAACCCCTCCTCCCAACTCGATATGTGGTGCGCAACGGGCTTGCTTCAAGTCCCGGCCTCTGCCGTAGAACCCCCGGCCCAACACCAAGCCGAGGGGTCAACATGCCTGTCCTGCTTCCGACGTCCCGTTCCCGCCGTCAGTCACAGCAGGCCGACGCGGGGAACCAGGTGCCGCGCGACCATGCCGTGGTGATCGCCGGCGGCGGCCCGACCGGACTGATGCTGGCCGCGGAACTCGCGCTCGCAAAGATCGACGTCGCCATCCTCGAGCGGCGCGCGAGCCAGGATCTCGTCGGCACGCGCGCCGGCGGGTTGCATGCCCGCAGCATCGAGATCCTCGATCAGCGCGGCGTCGCCGATCGCTTCCTGCGCGACGGACAGATCGTCCAGCTCGCAGGCTTTGCCTGGACGCGGCTCGACATCAGCGACCTCCCCACAAGGCACGCTTACGGGCTGGCCCTGCGGCAGAGCCGCATCGAGCGCATCCTGGCGGACTGGGCCGAAGAGCTCGGGGTGCCGATCTATCGCAACGTCGAGGTCACGAGCTTCGAACGAGACGAAACCGGCATCGACGTGATGCTCTCCAGCGGTGTGACCTTGCGCGCAGACTATCTCGTCGGCTGCGACGGCGGCCGCAGCCGGGTGCGCAAGGCGGCCGGCATCGATTTCCCCGGCAGCTCGCCGACGCTCAGCAACCTCATGGCCGAGGTCGAGATGCGCGAGGCGCCGCAGCTCGGCCTGCGCCACGATGCGCTCGGCTTTCACGGCCTGAGCATGACCGAGAGCGGCCGCGTGCTGGTCGTGCTGACGGAAGCAACGCTGGCGCGCGCCGGCGAGCCCTCCTTGCGCGATCTCGGCGAGGCCCTCGTCGCGGTCTACGGCACCGACTTCGGCGTGAACAATCCCGCCTGGATCTCCCGCTTCACCGATGCGGCGCGGCAGGCGGTGTCCTATCGCAAGGGCCGCGTGCTGCTCGCCGGCGATGCCGCGCATATCCATCACTCCGTCGGCGGGCAAGGCCTCAACCTCGGTGTGCAGGACGCCGTCAATCTCGGCTGGAAGCTGGCGCAGGTGGTCAAGCGCCTCTCGCCGGACAGCCTGCTCGACAGCTACCACGCCGAGCGCCATCCGGTGGCCGCGCGCGTGCTGAAAACCACCATGGCGCAGATCGCCCTGCTCCGCCGCGGCGATGACGGCCGCAAGGCCGCGCGCGAGGTGATCGCCGACCTGCTCGCCATCGACGAGGCACGCCGGCGCGTCGGCGCGATGATGAGCGGCCTCGACATCGCCTACGATCTCGGCGACGGCCACACGCTGCTGGGACGGCGCATGCCCGATCTCGATCTGACGATCGACGGCCAGGCGCGAAGACTGTTCACGCTGCTGCATGGCGCGCGGGGCGTGCTGATCGATTTCGGCAAGCGGGGCGGCACTGACGTAACGCCGTGGGCCAATCGGATCGATGTCGTCAATGTCCGCACCGATGGCCCCTGGGAGCTTCCGGTGATCGGACAGGTCACCGCGCCAAGGGCCGTGCTGGTGCGGCCTGACGGGTACGTGGCCTGGGTGGGCGACGAGAGCCAATGCGCGCTCGATGCTGCGTTGACGCGGTGGTTCGGACCGGGACGGCCGTAGGGCGCGCGCGCATATTCCAAATGTGCCGGGCGCCAAAAACAGTCTTCAGAAGGACAGTGCGTTTGGTGGCGGATCGAACCTGTCAATCTTACGGTTGCCCTGCCAAAGCTCTACCGAAAGACCTTGCCAAAGTCATTGAGGGAAGCTCCCCAAAGGCTTCGCGATAGTCTCTTGCAAAATGCCCAAGGTTCGAAAACCCGCATTGCAATGCGACGTTCGTCACTGACATCGTCTCGGTGGGAGATCGCAGCTGCTCCCTGGCATTTTTCAGTCGCACCATTTTTAGATAAGCGAAGGGCGTATATCCACGATGACGCTTGAAGGTTGCAAAGATGGTTCGCGCCCCCACGCCCGTGGCATTGGCTAGATGTTCGACGGAGATTGGAAGTTGCCAATGCGCGTCGATATACTCCTCGACGAGCCGGACATGGCGTACAGCGCCCTCGCGCGGGCTCCTCTGCAAAGCGTCGCTGAATGAATTCGGCACGGCCTTGAGGAATGCGACCAGCAGAAGCTCGTCGAATTGCTCCAGCAAAAAGTGCGGTAAATGAACGGAAGAGTTTGCCATCTCGCTGGCCACGAAACGGATCAGGTTTTTGAGCCCGTTGAGGTGGTCGTTCTCGATCGCTTGCACGAATTCAATCGAGCCTCGCGGCCTGGCACCAATTAACGCTGCGAGCCTTCGCTCCAATGCATCCTGCTCTGCGCGAATCAGGATCTGCTGGTAGCCGCTGCCAAATTCGAGGCGGCATAGACGCCCGGCTGGAATGACGCAGGGCCGCGCTGCATTTACCTCAAAAGACCGGCCGGCAATTGTCGTCCGCGCATTGCCCGAAAACGCAAATTGCAATCTGACAAAGCCGGCCTCCGGAAACTCTGCCATCGCGGGCGCGCCATAGCCGCACATCACCAGCGAGACCGATCCCAGATGTGCGACAGCCGAGCGGCCAAGAAAGTCCGGGGATTTGGCGGCCTCGAAACGCTGAGCTCCGTATCGGGTTATCATGGTCTCGCGCATGACCGCTTCGTCGTGCGTGTCGACGATTGGAAACTGGTTGAGCGCCACTGCTGTTGTCTGCATTCGGAAACCTCACAGAATGGTGCTTCAAGGGCCATCCCGGTATGGGGATGCATCTAATCTAAGTGACGCTGCACTCCTTGAGTAGTCGATTCGCTCGTTTAACCCCCTCAGTAGGGCCCGGTAGCGACGCACCGTCCCGAACCAGCTCCGGCTAGTCGACTGAGGCGAAAATGATCTTGATGCCAGCGGCAGGGACCTCCCTTACAAGTTGTGATACAGAGCAAATACACCTTCTTGGGGGAATTCAGCCTATCGGGTTTCTCATTTCCGTCAGCACGGATTGGCAGGTTCTCCGTGCGTCCGCCAATGTGAGCCATTATCTGGAAGTCGACCCGAACGAAATCATTGGGAGTCCTGTCGATCGGGCCCTCAATGCCGACCTTTTGCACGATATCCGCGGCCGTCTGCAGACCGTGGCCGGTACGGGAATTGTCGAACGCTTGTTTGGACAGACCTTGAAAGCTGATGGGCCGCTGTTCGACGTCGCGGTTCATATCAGCGGAAGAGAAACGGTCCTTGAGTTCGAACCCGCAACCGGATTGCGACATGCGCCGCTCAGTGTGCTGCGGTCCATGCTGGCGCGGGTCGAGCACCAAACAAACCCGCAGTCGATCTACCGCGAAGCGGCGCGACAAATCCGCGCACTGACGGGCTTCGACCGCGTCATGGTCTATCGTTTTAGTGAGGACGGCACCGGCGAGGTGGTGGCGGAATCGGCCGCGAGCGGCCTGCCTTCATTTCTTGGCTTGCGGTATCCGGCATCGGATATCCCGGTTCAGGCGCGCGCCCTGTATCGCAGAAACTATCTGCGCATCATTGCCGACGTCGATGCCGAGCCAGTGCTTTTGTTGCCTGCAGCGGTGCCCGGGACAGATCAACTCGATCTCTCAATGAGCAGCCTGCGAAGCGTCTCGCCAATTCACCTGGAATATCTCCGCAATATGGGCGTCCGTGCCTCAATGTCGATCTCGATCCTGCTACGCGGAGAACTTTGGGGGCTAATCGCTTGCCACCATCGCGAACCGATCAGCGTTGACCTCGAGGTTCGCTCGACGGCCGAACTATTCGGACAGATGTTTTCCTATATGCTGGAATCGAGAGAGCGCGAGGACGAGGCCGCCTTCGAACGGAGAACCCGTGTAGTCCACGACCAGATTGCCGCCGCCTTCGCTGCGCCTGACGGTTCGCTTCGAAATATTCCCGAATTCCTTACCGGAATGTCGGACTACATTCCATCAGACGGCGTCGGGATTTATATCGACGGGCATATCAGCCTGAGCGGGGTTACGCCGACTCGTGAGGAATTTCTGCAACTTGTTCGCTTCTTGAACCGGACCGCTTCCGGGAGGGTATTCGCGACGAATTGCATCAGCGACGCATTTCCGCCCGCAGCTGACTATCCGATGAGGGCCGCCGGCGTTCTATCAATTCCAATATCCCGCATTCCCCGCGATTATGTGGTATTTTTTCGCCGGGAGGTCGCCAAGACCGTCACTTGGGCGGGCGAGCCGACCAAGCCGGAGATCGTGGGACCTCATGGCGTTCGCCTGACCCCTCGCAAAAGTTTCGAAGCCTGGCGTCAATTGGTTCAGAACCAATCCGAAAATTGGCGCGCGAGAGAAATAAGCGCAGCGGAGGCCCTGCGCGCGACCTTGATAGAGCTCGTGTTGCGTATAACGGATTCCGCGCAATCTCGCAGGGCCGCGGCCGAACAAAGCCAGGATATCCTCATCGCCGAGCTGAATCATCGTGTTCGCAATATCCTGGGCTTGGTGCGCGGCCTGGTCTCCCAGAGCGCGGCCGCGGCGACCGATATTAGGCACTTCGTTGAAAGTGTCGACCATCGTGTTCGGTCGCTGGCGCGCGCACATGACATCCTGACCTCCAGCGACTGGAAGTCGAATTCCCTTCATGCGCTGTTGCGAGCGGAAATCGAAACTTACGGGAAGTTCGAAGGGCAGGTCGTCCTGCACGGTCCGGACGTGCTGCTGCAGCCGCGTGCTTTCACCCCCATCACTCTCGTTGTTCATGAACTCGTTACCAACGCTCGCAAGTACGGCGCATTATCTACGCTTGCCGGCCGGATCACCGTGACCACCTCGCAGGACGATTTGAGCAACGTCATTGTAGCTTGGTGCGAAACGGGAGGGCCGATGGTCTCTTCGCCCACGCGCCGAGGGTTTGGCTCGACGATCCTTGAGCAAATCATTCCCTTCGAACTGAACGGTTCGAGCAGTCCCCGTTTTTTGCCCGCGGGATACTGCCTCGATTTGGTCCTTCCCGCCTCCATTGCTCACTGTGTGCTTGAGACCGAGCAAGCGTCTTCGGGCGGCCGCGTCGATCAGGATGTCGCTGTCGACCGGATGGCGTTCGCGCCGCTCCTCAAGAGCTGTCTTCTGGTGGAAGATAACCTTTTCATCGCCATCGATGCCGAGGATATGCTTCGAAGCCTCGGCGCCGAAATCATCGTTATCGCCAAATCTGTGGCTGAAGCGTTGGCGCAGTTGGATCGGCTGCAGTTTACCTTCGCTTTGCTGGATATCAATTTAGGCGCAGAAAACAGTCTTCCTATCGCCCGACAGCTTCAGAGTCTCGGCCTGTCGTTTGCATTCGGCACCGGTTATAGCAAGGGCATGGCGCTGGGCGAGGCGTATGCCACGGTACCTGTGGTCGCAAAGCCATACCACCGGTCGAGAATGGTCGCGGCGCTGACGCAGCTGATGGGTCCAAGTCAATCGGCTGACGATGTAGGCGAAGCGCGGCAATGAACCCGGCATCGCCTTCGTCGACAGAAACCCTGAAGTCCAAGCCGGCTTCTGCCCATGAGCAGCTGAGATCGAGCACGGATGCGATGCATCGGCTGATCGAAAGCCAACTCAATCTGGCTTCCTTGCGGCATCCTAGGGCTTATCGAGCATTTCTGCTGTCGAACTGGCCTGTGGTCTCGATCGAAACTGCGCTCGAGCGTGCTGGAATTAGGCAAGTTCTGCCAGACTGGGAAGCACGATCGCGGCGCGAGTGCTTGGTGGCCGACCTCAGACACTACGGCATCTCGTCGCCGGATATCTTCCGGCTGGACATTCCGCCCGACCGCGGCACTCTCCTTGGCTGGAGTTACGTCCTGGAGGGGAGCCGTCTCGGTGCCGGCGTGATCTTGCAAGAACTCAGCAAATCCACTGAGAACGCTCGACAAGGAACGGCATTTCTTCGTCACGGCTCCCGCGAACCTCTCTGGCGGAGTTTCAAATCGTCGCTGTCGGCAATCGACGAAGACGCGTCCGCGATCTCAAGGGCCTGCGTTGCTGCAAACCTCGCGTTTCGCTGCTTTTTGCATGGCGCACGTACGACCAGCGCAACAAACTACCTTTCCGGAGCTGGCGGCTTGAATTTTGGTCAAAGCTCTCTTCACCGGGAGGGCTCTGCATGGGAAAACGACGCCGAATAAAGCATAGCGTTACTTTCGAAGAACGTATCGCAAGCGAGGCGCGTCGCTTGAAGGCTGCTGCTGAACTACTGCCCCCCGGACAATCGCGCGACGAATTATTGAAGAAGGCGTCGCAGGCCGAAGCGGCCCTGGAGATGATTCACTTGCTGAAACCGGTCTCATCAGAGTAGCCAGGACGAGTCGGCAATTCGCGTCTTGCGGCGCGAGGGCCACATACCGAGGCAACATCGGAGCGATCGCAACAGGGTGGTAGCCCAGCAGCCAATTCTGGGATTTGTCCGCTACGGGTCAGAAGCAACCCTTGACCGAAGGCTCAGCGCTTCTATCTTCACGTTGTCGCCAGGATGTACCGGCGCGGTAGCTGTGCGGCCTGACGGGCACGTGGCTTGGGTCGGGTGACAGCCAGCATCGACTCGAGGATGCGTCGACGCGGTGGTTCGGGCCGGGCGGGCCGTACTGCGTGCACATATTTGAAATATGCCGGGAGCCATTGATGCGCAGATCAAAGCTCGTTGAGTTACTTCCCCGCTGCACGTTCTAGTTTGCAAACCCGGTGAAACAAGTAGTTCAGAGCATCGCTATGCCATTTACCGATAGGGTTCTTAGATGTTTCTTTGGATATTTCATTCATCAATTATACGCCTGATCGCTGAATTTTTTATTGCGTTTCAATCGGCGCGTTTGATGCAAGCAACGACAACTGAGTTCGCACAGACCAAAGCATTGTCACTAGCGAGCTATCGGCAAGTATGAACCGCGCGGCCGCAGAAGCCGCGCTAATAACAAACCGCACCTAACCGCAGCAGTTTCTGGTAGCCGCAATCATGCCGAATGTTATCAGGCTTTTTGCCACGAGGGAGACGCCGCCGGAACGTCTCGCGCATCCCGCCGTGCGCAAGCTCCAATCGATTGCTCAATCAGTATCGACTATGGACATGTCAACCCTTCAGACTCCTGACGGATTGATGCGAGCGGCGTGGACGTTGGATTTGGCAAATCAATGTATTCGGATAATCCTAGCTGATTTTCGCGGTGATCCAGAGGTGGATCATCTTATTGAGATCGCCGGCAGGTTGACCGCATCAATCAAGCAGGTCTGCGTGAACATAAAAAAATTGGACTCCGATGGCATTTGAAATAACCTCGGTCGCTGATCTTTTCACCTATACCTTCGCCCTCGCCAACGAGTCCGCCGGCGGTTGCTGGACTTTCCGCTTCGGGTCAATCGCGACGGTCGTGCCGGGTTTAAGTTAGGTCCGGTCTACCCCTGACCACCGACAGATCCTCGGCCGTGGACTGAGGCAAGAAGTAAAGCAGCTCACCCCCGATCACGAAAGGGACCTTCGGGACGGCACTTAAGCTCCCAATGGGTGTTCTCGCCGACGTTTTCATACGTCCACTCGATTTCGACGCTCTTGGTCAGCCGATCGATCCGGCCAGAGATGGTCGGCTTCCCACTCGCATATTGGCTGCTGAACCCGACAAGCAAGGGAGTAATCTTCGTGATCGGCAGGATCTTATCCTGGAACGACACTGTTTGATCGACGTCGCTCACAATGATGCTGAGATTGGAGAGGGGAGTAAATTCCAGTTCCGCTCCGGGCTCACCCACCAACCTACTCGTTCCAGTGCAGCGTAAAGTTAATTTTGAGCTTTGCTGCTGCGCATCGACGGACTGCATCGATGCAAGCAACAAGAACACGCATGCCAGTCTCATCGACGATAGGCCTCGTTGCTATGTCAAATGCTGTCTTCATGGGCTGGCATCATAGCTGCCGAGAACTACCGCCGCAAAGGTCCGCTACGGGTCAGAAGCAGCCCTCGACCGATGGCTCACTTGGGTCGGCTAAGGGCTCACAAGCAGTAAAGCTCGTCCAAAAAACAAGCCCGCGGGGTCCCGTGCGCTTGTTTCGGTATCACCCAGAGACGCGGCCCAGTACCCGAATGTTGCGCCGGTCCTCCTCGGGAGCCACGTTACTCGGGGATGGCACTCCCGGAACGAACGTCTCGGGCTTGTACGCGAGCGCGTCTGCAATCCATTGGGGCCATGTCGCTTCGGGATTCGGCTCCGCACGCACTTGAAGCAGCCTTTGAAGTATGTCGCTCATGCCTGCTCCTGCGACTGCAACCAAAGTTCTTCGTGGGAGGCATCGTCACCGTGTACCGCCCCCAGGCTTCCGAGAACGCTGACCGGCATTCGTTGCACGCTCTCCTCGATATGCGCTTCCATCTTCACGTTGTCGCGGGGATGCACGATCACCCGCTCGATGCGGTGAACGAATTCCAGCGGCTTGCCGTCCTCGCCTGCAACTGGCTGTAGCGGCATGCCCCAGCCCCGATCGAAAACGACGGCAACCGCCGCGACACGTGCATGGGCGGGCGCTTTCTCGTCGCGCATGATCTGCACCAGAGTCCTCATGCCGAGCGCGGTATGCGTCCGCGCCAAGGATTTGATTTCGGTCAACGTCCGCTGCTTCAGGGCACGGCGAGCAGCTGCTCTTGCGAGAGCGTTCTGGGAAAGTAAGTTGGTCTTTGCCGGTTCGGTCATTTGGAATCCCTGTTGCGTACAATCCAATTCGTCACTTGCATCGGGACGCAAAAAACCCGCGGCGGATTAAAACCGGCGCGGGCGCAAAACAAGTTCGTCTCGATGATGCTATTCTGCCGGTGTTTTGCCCGACGTGTCAAACAAGCTTCGGTGGGGAGGACTAGGACGTGGACTCAAACCGCACCCATAGGCGGGTTGCGGCTAACAATACGGCGGCCAGGAAATTGCGAGCGGTCTTGTCGT
>NZ_JAFCKT010000013.1 GCF_018129985.1 Bradyrhizobium sp. SZCCT0148 | reverse complement strand
CGATGCGATCTGCGTCCACCGCCGCCCGGCCCGCGTTCGGACGATCGCGATACGCCCCTCTTCCTTGGGCCGGGTTGAGGCGACACATACGCCGTTTCCGAAATTCGGTAAAGTGGAATATTTTGGGCGACGCGGATTGACCAACCAATTGGGTGTTTTGCCTGTCGGGCAACGCAAGGATGGTAGCCACCCTCGTCATTCCCGGCGCGACGGAGTCGCTAGCCCGGAATCCATTTCGCAGCGCTTGAGGCGGGCCGATAAATCCTGGCTCGAGGCTGTACATCGCCCCGGACTGACGGCGGCGGTGTTGATTTGCCTCCGGAGACCTCACGTTGGTATGGTTCCTGCAAGCACTTCAGCTTCCATCCCCTGACAGAACGAGACAATGCAGAGCTCAAGACCCGACCGGATTCGCAAACTCCTCGCCGACCTCGTCGGCTTCGATACCGTCAGCGACCGCACCAATCTGCCCCTGATTGCCCATATCGAAAGCTACCTCGCCGCGCTGGGCGTCAAGAGCGAGCGTATCACCGATGCGACCGGCCAGAAGGCCTCGCTGTGGGTCACGATCGGCCCCGCGGACCGTCCGGGCCTGGTGCTGTCGGGCCATACCGACGTTGTGCCTGTGGTGGGTCAGGAGTGGAGCCACGATCCGTTCAAGCTGGTCGAGCGCGACGGCAAGCTCTACGGCCGCGGCACCACCGACATGAAGGGCTTCGTCGCGGTGTGCCTTGCCATGGTGCCGGAGATGGTGGAGGCCAAGCTCACGACGCCGATCCATCTGGCGATTTCGTACGATGAGGAAATCGGCTGCGTCGGCGTGCGGCCGATGCTCGGCGAGGTCGCCAAGAAGAGGGTCAAGCCACTCGGCGCCTTCATCGGCGAGCCGACCGAGATGAAGGTCATCATTGGCCACAAGGGCAAGCACGGCGTGCGCGCGACATTCCATGGCCTCGCCAAACACTCATCGATCGCGCCCGAGGGCGTCAACGCGATCGAATACGCCGCCGAGCTGATCGTCGAGATCCGCCGCCGCGCCGTGAAGCTTGCCAGCGAAGCCGAGCGCAACAGCCTCTATGACGTGCCGCATTCGACACTGCTCACCAGCATCGTGCATGGCGGCGCGGCGCTGAACATCGTGCCCGACACCTGCATGGTGGATTTCGAATGCCGCGGCATCGGCATCACCGAGTCGCGCGAGGTGACGGATGCGATTGTCGCCTGGGCCAAGGCCGAGCTCGAGCCGGCGATGAAGGCGCAGCATCCCGACTGCGGCATCGATTTCGAGGAGATCCTCGACTACCCCGCCCTCGACACCGCCGCCGATGCCGCGATCGTCACGCTCGCCAAGAGCCTCGCGGGCCGCAACGACCACGCCAAGGTCGCGTTCGGCACCGAGGCGAGCCTGTTTGCCAGCATGGCCGATGTGCCGTCGGTGGTGATCGGCCCCGGATCGATCGCGCAGGCGCACACGCCGGACGAGTTCGTGGAGATGGCGGAGCTGGAGAAGTGCGCGGGCTTCGTGGAGAAGCTGATCGCGCATTGTGTGAAGGGTTAGATGGCGTTCGCGGTTGGCTGAGTCCCGGCTCTGCGCAGCAACGCTTCGCGTTGCAGCGCGTCCGGGACACGAGAGAGGTGCACCAAAGCAAAAAGGCGCGGCCATCGCCGCGCCTTCACTAATCCTAAACCGCTCCCGCCTTCTGCGCGTACTCCCACGACGCCTTCGACAGCGGCACGGTGCGCTTGGCTGACTCCAGCGCCTTGGCGTTGGCGGCGGTGCCGTCGCGGACGCGGCCGGCGATGCCTTGGGTGATGCCGGCGAGGCGGAACAGATTGTAGGCGAAGTACCAGTTGAGATCCGGCACCGTCATCTTGGTGACGTTGCAATAGATCTGCGCGGCTTCTTCCAGGCTCGGGATGTTGAGCGCCTTGAGGTCGGCGCCTTCGAGACCCGGCATGATCCACTGCATCAGCAGATAGGTGAAGTCGGCCATGGGATCGCCGAGCGTCGACAGCTCCCAGTCCAGCACCGCCTGCACGCGCGGTTCCGTTGCGTGGAAAATCATGTTGTCGAGGCGATAGTCGCCGTGCACCACGGAGACACGGGCCTGCTCCGGCACCGTGCGCGGCAGCCATTCGGCGACCTTCTCGAACTCGGGAATGTGCTGCGTCTCCGAAGCCCGATACTGCTTGGTCCAGCGGTCGATCTGGCGCGCGAAATAATTGCCGGGCTTGCCGAACTCGCCGAGGCCGATCGCCGCGGGATCGTACATGTGGAGTTTCGCCAGCGTCTCGATCTTGCTGGTGAAGATCTTGCGGCGATCTTCCGGAGCCTGGCTCGGCAGCGTCGGATCCCAGAACACCCGGCCCTCCTCCATCGACATGATGTAGAAGGCGGCGCCGATGACACCATCGTCCTGGCACAGCGCATAGGCGTGCGCGACCGGGAAACCCTGCTTGCCGAGCGCTGCGATCACGCGATATTCGCGATCGACCGCATGCGCCGAGGGCAGCAGTTTGCCGAACGGCTTCCTGCGCATAACGTAGGAGCGCGTCGGCGTGTTCAGCCGGTAGGTCGGGTTGGACTGGCCGCCCTTGAACTGGAGCACGACCAGCGGCCCCTCGAAGCCTTCGACATTGTCGCGCATCCAGGCTTCGAGCCGCATCTCGTCGATACGATGCCGTTCCTCGACCGGCTTGGTGCCGGAGAACTCTTCGTCTTTCCTGACGCCGTCAGCCACGATGACGCTCCCTCTTCAGTCCTGACCATTTACGGTCGAAGCATGATCCTAATCGGTAACCGCTGACGCACTTGCGTCAAGCGGTCATTCCGAATGTGGACCATGCCCCTGTCGTTTCTTCACGTCGGGAGCGCCGCTGGGCTCTCCCTCGTGTCAGTGATTGGGAGAGTTGGCATACTTCCGAACCTCGAGCCTGGCAATGGCGCGATTGTGCACCTCGTCCGGACCGTCGGCGAGCCGCAGCGTGCGAATGCCGGCGTAGTCCTTGGCAAGGCCTGCCTCGTCCGACACGCCCGCGCCGCCGAAGGCCTGGATCGCCTCGTCGATGATCTTCAGCGCCATGTTTGGCGCCGCGACCTTGATCATGGCGATCTCGGCCTGCGCGGTCTTGTTGCCGACCTTGTCCATCATGTCGGCGGCCTTGAGGCAGAGCAGACGCGTCATCTCGATGTTGGTGCGGGCCTCGCCGATGCGCTGCTCCCACACGCTATGTTCGACGATCTTCTTGCCGAAGGCGGTGCGTGACATCAGGCGCTTGACCATCTTCTCCAGCGCTTCCTCGGCCTTGCCGATGGTGCGCATGCAGTGATGGATGCGGCCGGGACCGAGGCGGCCCTGCGCGATCTCGAAGCCGCGGCCCTCCCCTAACAGGATGTTTTCCTTGGGCACGCGCACGTTCTCGAGCAGCACCTGGGCGTGGCCGTGCGGCGCGTCGTCGAAGCCGAACACCGGCAGCATCTTCTCGACCTTGATGCCGGGGGTGTCGAGCGGAACCAGGATTTGCGACTGCTGCTGGTGCTTGGCCGCGTTGAAATCGGTCTTGCCCATCAGGATCGCGATCTTGCAGCGGGGATCGCCGACGCCGGACGACCACCATTTGCGGCCGTTGATGACGTAGTGATCGCCGTCGCGCTCGATGCGGGTCTCGATATTGGTGGCGTCCGACGAGGCCACCGCGGGTTCCGTCATCAGGAAGGCCGAGCGGATCTCGCCGTCCATCAGCGGCCGCAGCCATTTGCGCTTCTGCTCTTTGGTGGCATAGCGCATGAACACTTCCATGTTGCCGGTGTCGGGCGCGGAGCAGTTGAAGACCTCCGAGGCCCAGGAGATGTGGCCCATCTGCTCCGACAGCAGCGCGTATTCGAGATTGGTCAGTCCCGCACCGCGGAATTCATCGTCCTCATGCTCGTTCGGCGGCATGAACATGTTCCAGAGGCCTTCGGCTTTCGCCTTCTTCTTGAGGTCTTCCAGGATGGGGATGACCTTCCAGCGATCGCCGGCCTTGTCCTGCTCGTTATAAATCGGCACCGCCGGACGCACGTGCTTGGTCATGAACGACTGCACGCGGTCGAGCCATTCCTTCTGCTTGGGGGACAGATCGAAATCCATGGGACGCTCCTCGTTTCTCTCTTGCGAAGCTGTCTGCTTCAGCAACCTGTTTTGCGCCGGACTGTCATCCCGTCGCGCGCAGCCCGCAAGCGTGCTCGCGGACAGCTCGGAACCGGTTTCGCGAGTTGCGAGCGAGTCCCGATTGCGGATTGACATCTCCGACCTTCAAACGATAGTTTCATACAACTGTTTGAATTGCAACTCCCTCCCCTCAGGGACATCCATGGCCAGCGATCATACGAGGTCTGCCATTCTCGCCGCCGCCGAACGGCTCTATGCCGATCGCGGCTTCGGCGACGTGACGCTGCGCGACATCGTCGCGGAGGCCGGAGTCAACCTTGCCGCGGTGAACTATCATTTCGGCTCGAAGGATGAACTGATCGCAGAGTTATTCGTCACCCGCTCGATCGCCACCAACCGCGAGCGCCTGCGGGAATTGAAGGCGGCGGAGGAAGAAGGCGGCGGTCGCGCGCCGATCGAGGTTATCCTGCACGCCCTCGTCGGGCCGACCTTGCGCGGCTGCCTTGGCCCCGAGAACCAGCGCTCGACCGCGGCGCGCTTCATGATCCGCGCCTCGATCGAATCCGTGCCGCCGATCCGCCGCATCAAGAACCGCGAGATCGACCATTTGCGCAAATTCGCAGGCGCGATGCGCCGCGCCCTGCCCGACCGCAGCGACGTGGATATCTACTGGGGCTTGAACTTCGCGCTCGCGATGGCGCACCACACCATCCGCGAAAGCGAGCGGCTGACGAAGCTGTCGGAAGGCAAATGCGATCTCGACGACGTCGAGGACGTCGTCGCGCGCGTCGTCAACGTCGCGACGATGGCACTGACGGCGGGGCGGAGTGAGGCAAAGGCGCCGGCGAAAGTGGCGGCGCGGTAGTCCCGCACGTCATTGCGATGCAATCGATCTCGACGTCGAAGGGGCCGAACCATTCCGGCGTGCAGACGAAGATCCGCGCCGGCGGGTCTTTCGGGAAATGGCGCGCATAGACGGCGTTGAACACGGCGAAATGCTTCGCCGAGGTGCAGTAGACATTGCACTTCATGACATTGTCGAGGCTCGCGCCGGCCGTCTCGAGGCACAGCTTCATCTGCTCCATGACGATCTCGCTCTGCCGCTCGATCGGCATTTGCGCGATTTCGCCCGTCTCCGGGTCGAACGGCGGCAGGCCTGAAACGAAGATCATGTTGCCGGCGCGCGTCACCGGCGAGACCGGCGCGTTGCGACGGTCGAGAAAGGACGAGATCGGCTCGACGCGAAGCGCTTCGCGTTTCATGGGCGGCCACCTTCGGTGCGAACGAGACTGATGCCTCACTACATTGGTCTGCAGCCGGCATGCTTCGCTTTGAACCGAAGTGTGGTTGTGGCCGCGGGCTCAGGCCCGCTGCGGCATCTCCTCGGCCTCTTCCTTGGCGAGCAGCAGCAGCATCTCGATGCCCATGTCGCCTTCCTGCGGCGAGCGGATGAACTTTATTTCGTCCGAACTTTGCCGCAGCGCGGCAATGATGGCGACGGCTTGATTGGCCGTAGCCGCCTCGGTCGCCAGAACTGCCTTCTGGTCCTTGGCCTGAAACCCGATCGTGTAGGACATGCACTTCCCTCCCGACATTCGCGGAGAGATCGAATCAGAGTCGGGCGCGAAGCGGAAGCCTGTGCGACTACGGACCGGGATTATCTGGGGATGGCGCGCAAGCCTCAGGCAAGCACCAGCATCGCACGCGCGTCCGCCGCCGTCGCAACCGACGCGCCGAGGCTCTTGAGGATGCCGGCGGCATGGGCGACCAGCTCGGCATTGGTCTTCGCCAGCACGCCCTTGGACATATAGAGATTGTCCTCCATGCCGACGCGGACATGGCCGCCGAGCAAAAAGGCCTGCGCCACCATCGGGAATTCGGCGCGGCCGATGCCGAAGCCGGACCAGATCGCGCCCGGCGGCAGCAGGCTGCGGGCATAGAACATCGTCTCCGGCGTCGCCGAGAAACCGTATTTCACGCCGAGCACGAGCGAGAACAGGCCCGGCCCCGTCAGCGTGCCGTCCGCGAACAGGTCGCGCGCCAGGTGACAATCGCCGGAATCGAACAGCTCGATTTCAGGCAGCACCCCAGCGGCCTTCATCCGTTCGGCCATGATGCGGACATTGCGGGGGGTGTTGATCACGACCTCGCCGCCGGAATTCATGGTGTTGAGATCCAGCGTGCAGATGTCGGGCTTGAGCAGCTCGATGTGCTCGACGCGCTTCTCAGGCTGCAACAGCGTGGTGCCGGGACCGGCGACACGCGGATCCTCGACCGACGGCACGAAGCGGCCGCCAGGGCCGGTCGTGAGGTTGATGACGAGGCTCTTGTTGCGGGCGCGGATCAACTCGACCACCTCGCGGTAAAGGGCGATCTCCATCGACGGCCGCCCGGTGGCGGGATCGCGCACATGGATGTGGGCGATGGCCGCGCCGGCCTCGGCGGCTTCCAGCGCGGAGGTCGCGATCTGCTCGGGCGTGATCGGGAGGTATGGCGACTGCTCGGGCTTGGTGAGATTGCCGGTGATGGCGCAGGTGATGATGGTTTTGCCGGCCATGATGGGTCGCCCTCATTTGTCGAAATCAGTACGAGTGTCGGCCGCCTCTTCCTTCTCTCCGTGTGGGAGAAGGTGGCGCGAAGCGCCGGATGAGGGGTCCTCTCCGCAAGTTCAAACAGGCGTGTCTCTCGAGGCGAGAACCCCTCAGCCGTCTCGCCGCTATTGCGGCGAGCCACCCTCTCCCACAAGGGGAGAGGGGAAGAAGCACGCCGCTTCGTCGAAATCAGATGATCCCCTGCGTCTTCAAATCCTCGATCTTGCCCGCATCATAGCCGAGCTTGCCGCCGAGGACCTCCTGCGTGTGCTCGCCGAGCAGCGGCGGGGCGCGATATTCGGTGATCGGGGTGCCCGAGAGCGTCAGCGCGTTGCGGATCAGGGACAGCTCGGGCTCGAACTTGTGCTGCGTCTTCACCCGCATGCCGCGCGACTGGACGTGGGGATCGGCAAACACCTGCTCGAAATTGTTGATCGGGCCTGAGGGCACGCCGGCCTCCTCCAGCTTCTCCAGCCAATAGGATACCTTCTGCTTCAGGAACAGGCCGGCGAAGATCGCCATGATCTCCTTGCCGTGTACGACGCGATCGTTGTTCTTGATGAAGCGCGGGTCGCTCGCGAGTTCCGGCGCGCCGAGTACCGCACAGGTCTTTCGGAACTGGCCGTCATTGCCGACCACCAGCATCAGTTCGCCGTCGGTGCAACGGAACACGCCGGCCGGCATGCCGCCATTGCCCCAGGTGCCGCGCCGCGGCGGCGTCTTGCCGTTGACGAGATAGATCTGCAGCCAGTGCGACAGCGACGCGATCACGGTATCGAACAGGCAGACGTCGATCTGCTGGCCCTCGCCGCCATTGGCGTCGCGATGGTAGAGCGCGGAGAGAATGCCGATCGAGGTGTTCATGCCGGTCATGTAGTCGACGATCGACGGGCCGACCTTCATCGGGCCCTCGCCCGGCTCGCCGTCCATATGACCGGTGACGCTCATCAGGCCGCCCATCGCCTGCAGGATGGCGTCGTAGCCGGCACGGGGTGCGTAGGGGCCGGTCTGGCCGAAACCGGTCACCGAGCAATAGATGATGCCGGGGTTGATCGCCTTGATGGCCTCGTAGTCGAGGCCGTAGCGCTTGAGGTCGCCGACCTTGTAGTTCTCCATGAAGACGTCGACGTCCTTGGCGAGCTCGCGGACGATCGCCTGCCCCTCGGGCTTGGCGATGTTGACGGTGACGGACTTCTTGTTGCGGTTGGCGCAGAGGTAGAAGGAATTGTTGTTGTTGGCCTTGCCCTCGGGGTCGGTGAGGTAAGGCGGCCCGAAGGCGCGCGCGTCGTCGCCGGTGCCCGGCCGTTCGATCTTGATCACCTCCGCGCCGAGATCGCCCAGCATCTGGGCCGACAGGGGTCCGGCAAGCACGCGGGTGAGGTCAAGGATCTTGATGCCTGAGAGCGGCAGGGCCGACATGTCGATTTCCTCCGGGGAACTGATCATCTTAGAACTGATTTTGGCGCGGCAGCTCCAAGCTGGCCGCGCTCCCCAGCGGATACACTATTTTGGCGCCTTGAGCACTGCATTGGCGACATACGGCCATCCCCGGCTCCGGGCCGCTTATTGCGCGCAACTTTCCGCGCCGCGAATATTTCCCCCGGAGGGCTCAGCTCACGGCCGCCGCCACCTGCGGCCGTCGCCGTCCGAGCAGAACCAGGATCAGCACCGTCGCGCAGGAGAACACCAGGGTGAGACCGAGCGCGCCGCGGCTGCCGAATGTGGTGAGCAGGCCGACGAGGAGTGGCGGCGAGATCGCGGAGGCGAGATTGAGGGGCAGCGCGATCATCGACATCGCCTTGGCGAACTCGGCCTGGTCGTAGAACACGAGCGGGATCGTGGCGCGCGCCACCGCCATCGCGCCGCTGCCGGCGCCATAGAGCAGGATGAAGACCGCGACTGCCCAGGTCGCGCCCTCGCTCAGCATCAGAAGCAGCATGGCGACGGGCAGCGCCGTGCCCGCGACGAGCCCCGTCGTGATCCCGTCCCATCGCCCGCCGCCGAGGAGATCGAGCCCGCGGGCGCTGACCTGGATCACGCCCAGCATCGAGCCGAAGAGGAGGGCCTGCGCGGGCGTGAGCCCCTCTGCCCGCAACAGCTCGATCATGATGGCGCTGATGCCGAAATTGACGAAGGCGTTGAGCGTAATCGCGGCGACGACGAGGCCGAAGGTGCTCCTCGGAATCGCGGGCGGTGACGCCTTGACCGGCTCGCCGCCAGCATTCCCCGCGATCTTCCGGCGCGGTGCAAACGCATAGAGCGGCAGGCTGACAACGAGCATCATCGCGGCATAGACGAGGCACGTCCCCCGCCAGCCGAGGTGCCCGCTGAGAAACGAGGTCGTCGGCCAGAAGATGCTGCTTGACAGGCCCGTCACCAGCATCAAGGCGCCGATCGCGTTCTTAGCCTGTCGCCCGGCGATCTCGTTCAGCATGATATAGGCGCCGGTCGAGAGCGTGGCGCTGCCCGCGATGCCGAGGATGATCCAGGCAGCGAAATAGAGCATCGGCTCGCGCGCAAGCGACAGCAGCACGAAGCCCGGGACGGTGACGACCGTGCCGACCATCATGACCTTTCGCGCGCCATGCAGCGCAAAGGACCTGGCGAGCCACGGCGCGCACAGGCCCATCGAGACGTAGAGAACGGATGTCCCGGCAAACACGGCAGGCAGGCTCATGCCGAGATCGGCGGCGAGATCGCGCCCGACAATGGCTGGTAGCCCGATCGTGCCCCATCCGACCAACTGCGTGATCGCCAGCACCAGCAGGACGCCGATCAGCCTGCTGTCAGATTTCAAGAACCGCATTCCAAACGTCGCCTGCCCGGCGGCGCAGATTGCGCCAACAAGTACCTATTACCTGCAGATTGAGGTCACAGGAATGTCGGTCGGGGTGGGCACTGCTGCGTCCGCCGCAGAGCAGCCGTCCTCAAGCTGTATGGCCGGGATCGACGTGTTTCGGCGTCTTCTTCTCGCGCTGCGGCGTCATCTTCGCCGGATCGGGTGCACCGGGGACGCCGCGGGGACCTAGCTGTTCGCGCTGGATGTCGTCCTCGGAACGGGATGGCTCGACGCCGTTCGGCTCAGGAGACTTGGTCATCGCGTTCCTCCTTGTTCGGTGGCCCCTCTAGGGTGCCGCCTTGAAGCCCAGCGTGCCCTCGCCTTCCAGGCGGCCGGGGACGCTGACGTGAACTTCATGTCCCTGCCGAATCGCCAACGTCGCGGCCAACACCGCGGACTCGAACGCTGCTTCTTTGGTGGCATACCTGTTCTTGACGTCTCCGTCGTGCAGCACGCCCCACTCGTCCTCGACGGCAACGATGGCATATTGTGCAAGGCTCATTGATCACTCCTGACGCTGCGTGAGTTGGGGATGGGCGGCGGTGACGCGCCAGACGGTGTTGCCGGTGTCGTCCGCAATCAGCAACCCTCCGCTCTTGTCCAGCGCAACGCCGACGGGACGGCCGCGCGCCTTGTTGTCGCTGTTAAGAAAGCCGGTCACGACGTCCTGCGCCGGCCCTGACGGCTTGCCGCCCTCGAACGGGACGTAGACGACCTTGTAGCCATTCAGCACTTGCCTGTTCCAACTGCCGTGCTCGCCAACGAAGGCGCCGCCGCGATAGGCGGCGGGCAGGCTCGTGCCGGTGGAGAACACCATCCCCAGCGGAGCGACATGCGAGCTCAGGGCATAATCCGGCATGATCGCCTTGGCGACCAGATCCGGCCGCTGCGGCTTGACGCGGGGATCGACGTGCTGGCCGTAATAGCTGTAGGGCCAGCCGTAGAAGGCGCCGTCCTTCACCGAGGTCATGTAGTCGGGAACGAGATCGGGCCCGAGTTCGTCGCGCTCGTTCACCACCGTCCACAGAGCGCCGGTTTGGGGCTCGAAGCTCAGCCCGTTGGGATTGCGCAGGCCGCTTGCGAACACGCGCCAGCGTCCGCTGGCACGGTCGACCTCAAGGATGGCGGCGCGGTTGTGCTCGGCCTCCATGCCGTTCTCGGTGATATTGCTGTTGGAGCCGACGCCGGCATAGAGCTTCGAACCGTCGGGGCTGGCCACCAGGCTCTTGGTCCAATGGTGGTTGATCGGCCCGCCCGGCAGCGGTGTGAGCACCGTGGCCGGCGCGGTGATCCTGGTGTCGCCCTCGGTGTAGGGAAATCTGAGGATCGCATCGGCATTGGCGACGTAGAGCTCGTTGCCGACGAGCGCGATGCCGAACGGCGAATTGAGTTGGTCGAGGAAGACGGTTTGCGTATCCGGCACGCCGTCGCCATTGCTGTCACGCAGAAGCGTGATGCGATTGCCCGGCCCGTTATCGTTGCCGCCCGAGGTCGCCCAGGACTCGATGTAGCCCATGACGATCTCCTTCGGGCGCTTGATCCCTGCGCCCTTCGGCGCCTTGGATTCCGCCACCAGCACGTCGCCATTGGGCAGCACGTAGACGAAGCGCGGATGCTGCAGGCCGGTGGCAAACGCCTTGACCTGCAGACCCTCGGCGACGGTGGGCGTCTCGTCCTTCTTCCATCCGACGATGCGCGCGATGTGCATGGGCGGCAGCAGATATTGCTGGATGTCGGGGAGTTTCGGGTTGGCGCCGATCTGCGCCTTGGGATCGCCGCTGCCGTCGTCGCAGCCGGCCAGGAGCAGCACGGAGGAGCAGAGCAGCGCGCGGGACAGCTTCGACATCATCGCGCAACTCCAACGCCGTGGCGATAGACCATGGCCCAGCCGAGCCATCCCGTGACGGGCAATATCAGGACGGTGATCACGGAGAGAATGAGCCCGGTCGGCCACACCGAGGTCCAGGCATCGCGGGCGTGAACGAGCGTGTTCACGGTCGCCAGGACCAGCGCCAGGACATTTCCGATCAGATGGGGCCAGGCCGGCGCTTGCGCACGCACCAGGCGGTTGCCGAGAAAATCGGTGAGGCCCGCGATCGCGGCCAGCACGCCGAACACGACGCCGACGAGCAGAAGCCAGGCGGAGAAATCCGCCCACATGATCTCGGCGCTGGCGACATAGGCGATGTCGGTCAAAAGCGCCCCGATGAAGCACGCGATCGGGATCGGCACCAGCATCGGATGAATTGGATGACCCGCGATTTCAGCGGTGGTGCGCACGCGCACGTCTTCTCGCACGGTTTGGCCTCGTGTGGCTTTCGGTCCTGCCCGAGCGAGAAACTCATGCGTGGTCTGATGGTTCCTAGGGCGCGTGCGGCCCCCGCAAACCCAACGCGCATCGACCGACGACGAAACAGCCTGGGCGACCGTGCCGCCTTAGGTCCTGCCTGCAAGCTCGACGGCGTCTCGTGGCGTGAGACCAATAGAAGGACCGCGGCCCGGATGACGATGGGCCCTCACCGCGCTTGCCTCCGTCATCCCGACGGCGACATCAGCGTTCTCAGTGCCCAGGAGCGCCGCCGACGCGCGTCAGACCCAGCCTTTCACGGACCTCGTCATCCTCGATCGCCTGATCCAGGCGCGCATCCTTGCCGGCTTCGAAGCCCTCCGCGATTGCCTCGAGTGCCCGAAACGCCTCCCCTGCGCTCGGTGCCGCCGCGATGTGAGCAAGCGACTGGCCGTTGACGGTGAGATCGGCCTCACCCCAAGGGGTGGTGTCAATCTCCAGGCGGTCACCGCCGGCCTTTGCGGTGAAGTGCTGGACGGTGGATTTGGAGGTCGGCAGCGTCAGATCCGGCGTCCAATCGATCGGCTTGTCGGTCATGTCGTGGTTGTCCCGCAGTTACAACCAACGAATAGACCATGCCGCGCAAGTGACATTGACCTGGATCAGGCCCGGCGCGGCCGGCCGTCAGCGCAGGAGTTAGCCCGCCTTCCTCCCTTGCCGGGTGGTTGCGAGCAATACCAGGAGGAACGAGGCCGCAGTCATCAGCGTCGATATCGCTGCAATCGTCGGGTCGATCTCGTCTCGAAGCGCAGTGAACATGCGCTTGGTCAGCGGCTGGTACTGGCCGCCGGAGATGAACAGCGCCACGATGGTCTCGTCCATTGCCGAGATGAAAGCAAAAATGCCGCCGGCGATCACGCTGGACTTGATCTGCGGAAGGGTTACCGCGAAGAAGCTGCGCAAACGGTTCATGCCGAGGCTTCGCGCAACCATCTCCTGCGCCGGATCGAAACTCTGCAGGCCCGCCAGCACCGAGATGACGACATAAGGCAAGCCCAGCATCACATTGGCGAGCACGAGGCCGGGCAAGGTCGCGACCAGGCCGACCTTGGCGTAGACGAAGAAGATTCCGACCGCGGTGATGATGATCGGGACCACCAGCGGCAGCAGCAGCGTCATATGGACGACGCGCATGATGCGCAGCTTGGACTGGCTGATGGCATAGGCAGCAGCCACCCCACACGGTGTCGCGATCACGACGGTGAACAGCGCAACCGTCAGCGTCACGCGCGTTGCCTGCATCCAGGCCGGGTTCGTGAAATATTGCTGATACCAGCGCGTCGAGAACGACGGCGGCGGGAAAGTCAGGAAGCGCGCGCTGGAGAACGAGATCGGCGCGATGATGAGAACGGGCAGGATCAGGTAGACCAGGACCAGCGCGCTGATCACATACAGGGCAATCCGTGCGGCCGAGATGCGCATCATTTCTGCCCCAGCACGCGGTCGAGCGAGATGAAGCGGCTGACGACGAAGAAGATCGCGAGCACACTCACGAGCAGGACAACGGCGACAGCACTGGCCGCGCCGAACTGGTTATAGAGTTCGACGTTGCGACTCACGAGCATGGACACCATCACGGTGCGGCCGCCGCCGAGCAGCTCCGGCGTGATGTAGAAGCCGAGGCAGAGCACGAACACCATCGTGCAGCCGGCGAGCACGCCGGGCAGCGACAGTGGCAGGAACACGCGAAAGAATGTCAGCGACGGGCTCGCGCCGAGGCTGGCGCCGGCCTGCATGAGATCGCCGGGGATCTTCTGCATCGTGGCATAGAGCGGCAGCACCATGAACGGCAGCAGGATGTGCACGGTCGCTACCACCGTACCAAAACTGTTGTGGACCAGAGCGAGTGGCTCGGAGATCACGTCGAAATAGCGCAGGAATTGGTTGATCACGCCGCTGCGCTGGAGCAGCGCCAACCAAGCATAGGCGCGGACCAGCACGCTGGTCCAGAACGGCAGCACGACCAGCGACAGGATCAGGATGCTCCAGCCCTTCGGCACCGAATTGGCGAGATAGGCCACGGGATAGCCGAGCAGCAGAGCGATCAAGGTGACAGCGAGGCTGATCTCGAAGGTCAGCGCGAAGCTTCGCCAGTAGATGTCTTCGGTGAAGACACGCCGGTAGTTCTCCAGCGTGAATCCGTCATGGTAGATCGACTGCCAAGCGAGCCAGCCGACCGGCAGCACGATCAAGAGCAAGATCACGAGCAGCGCCGGCGACACCAGCGCCAGCATCAGCCAGTGCTCGCGGCGCTGATGCTTTTGCGATGGATCGGACACTGTCATCGTCAACGCTGCCTCGTCTCACTTCTGCATGAACGATGCCCAGCGCTTCTCGGCGGCTTCGCCGGCCGGCGATGACCACCAGGCGTAGGACATCAGGGCCTGCTTGGCCGCGTTCGCCGGCTCGCTCGGCAATTGCGCGGCACGGTCGGGCTTGATCACGTTGGTCTCAAACGCCTTCGGGTTGCCGGGGCCGTAGTCGATGTGGAGCGGCAGATTGGCCTGGTGCACGGGATCGACGGCCTCGTTGAGGAATTTCACCGCGGTGTCGAGGTTCGGTGCGCCCTTGAGGATGCAGAGCGAGGTGCTCTGAAGGACGCCCTGGTTATAGGTGAAGGCAACCTTGGCGCCTTCCTTGGCGACCGCGCTGACTCGGCCGTTCCAGGCCATCTCCATGTCGACCTCGCCGTCGTTGAGCAGTTGCGCCGACTGCGCCCCCGAAGTCCACCACACCGTGATGTGCGGCTTGATCTCCTCGAGCTTCTTGAAGGCGCGATCGACGTCGAGCGGATAGAGCTTGTCGGGCGCGACGCCGTCGGCCATCAATGCGGCCTCGAGCGTGGCGAACGGGTGGTTGCGCAGGGCGCGGCGGCCGGGGAATTTCTTCACGTCCCAGAAATCCGCCCAGCTGTTCGGCGCGTCCTTCGGGAACGTCTTCTGGCTGTAGGACAGCACGCTGGAATAGAACTCGTAGGAGACCGAATAGGGACTGCGATAGGCCTCCGGCATCGCCGCGCCGTTCGGAATCTTCGAGAAGTCGAGCTTCTCGATCAGCCCCTGCTCGCCGCCACGCAGGCAGTTGCCGGTGGGCGTGTCGACGACATCCCAGATCGGCTTGCCGCTGCCGACCTGGGTTTTGATCGCAGGCCAGGCGTCGGGAATCGAGTCCTGGTTGATGGTGATGCCGAGCTTCTTGGCGCTGGGATCCAGGATCGCCACCGTCTGCGCCTGCTGGTAGGCGCCGCCTTGCGAGACGAAGGTGATCTGGTCGGCGGCATCGGCCGCACCCGCAAATCCGATTGCGCCGAGCAGCGCGCAGCCCATTCCAAACTTCTGCTTCATCGTCATCCTCGCCTCCTCCAAAGGAATTTCACTGGCCGATCGCATCGAGAAACTGATACCAGCCGGCGACCATGCGCACGGCGGGTTCGCGCAGCGGATAGAACGGAATGGACCTCATGCGGCTGGCATCGAGCAGCCCGACATCGGGACCCTCGCCGCGCACGAGGGCCGCGAGATAGCGGCCCATCAGGCTCGACATCGCAACGCCCGCGCCGTTGTAGCCCAGCGAGACCAGCGTGCGGTCGTCGATCCGGCCGATATGGGGCACCGAGTCCAGCGTCATCGCGACAAGGCCCGACCATTTGTATGCGAGCGGGACCTCGGCCAAATCCGGAAAGATTCCGACCATCGCCTTGCGCAGCGCGTCGAAGGCGGCCTGCGAGTCCTGCTTGCCGAAGGCGCCGCGGCCGCCGAAGATCACGCGGTTATCGACCATGCGGAACCAGCGCATCATGCGTTTGGTCTCGGTGTAGGTCCGCCCTGTCGGCATCAGCCTTCCAGCGAGATTGCGCGGCAGCTGTTCGGTCGCAACCATGGCGCTGCGGAACGGGACCAACGTGCGCTGCATATGTGCAGTGGCGCCAGTCAGATCGGAATAGCTGTTGGTGGCGATGATCGCCTGTTTGGCACGCACGGCGCCTCGCGGCGTCTCGGCGACAACACCGTCCTGCTCGCGCCGCAGCTTGACGACCGGGGATTCCTGGAAGATCGGAACACCACGGCGCGCCACGCCGTCGGCAAGGCCCCGCAGATAGTTCAGCGGATGGATGCCGCCGGAGCCCGGATTGAGAACGCCGCCGACAAAGATGTCGGAGCCGGTCTCCTCGCGCACCTCGCGCTTGCCGAGGATGCGGACCTCGGCAGACCCCATCTCACGCGTCATCCAGTTGGCCTCGTCGATCGCGGCCTTCAGCGTCGTCTCGTTATGCGCGGCCTTGACCTGTCCGGTGCGCGTCAGGTTCGCGCTGGTGATGCCGAATTCGGACACCAGTTCCTCGACCATGTCGGTCGATTCATGCGCGATTTCGTACATGCGCTTCGCCATGGCGCGGCCATGCGCGGCATCGATCTCGCGGAACGACAGACGAAACTTTGCGGTGATCACGCCTCCGTTGCGTCCGCTGGCGCCCCAACCGGGGCGGTTGGCTTCCAGCACGATCGGCGATGCGCCGTCCCTGGCGATGTGGTGCGCGGCAGAGAGGCCGGTGTAGCCCGCGCCGATGATCACCACATCCGCCTGGCGTTCGTCCGACAGCACGGGAAAGTCGCGCGCCGGCTCCGCCGTGGCTTCCCACAGCGAGTTGACCGATGGCAATGCGCTCCAGTCGCGGGTCATGCCGGCGCTCACGGATTTACGCCGCGGGCCCGATGGCGGCGTCGGCCAGCGCCTTCAAGGTCGGGAAATGGAAGTCCGGCTTGGTCAGCGTCTCCACCGCCGGCGTGCCGCCGAAACCGGCGACGCCCTGGCGGCGCTCGATCCAGCACACCTTGTAGCCGAGTTTCCGCGCGATCCCGATGTCGTGGTACTGGCTCTGGGCGACGTGCAGAATGTCGGACTGCTTGTAGCCGAACGCCGACTGACGCCCCTTGTTGTAGGCGAAGAATTCCGGATTTGGCTTTGCCACGCCGGTGTCGTCGGCACAGACGGTGTCGTCGAAGGGATCGTCGAGCGCGTGGGCGTAGGCGGACAGCGCGACGCGGTCGGCATTGGTCATCGCAACCAGGCGGAATTTCGTGCGCAGCCGCTTAAGCGCCTCGGCCGAATCCGCGAACGGGCCCCAGCGCAGCACCGAGAGCTGGAAGGTGTCGCAGGACGCGTCGTCGGACGGCAGTCCGAGTTCCTTGGCCAGATGGCGGTAGACGTGGAACATCGCCTCGCTGGAGCGCTCATAGTGCTTGTCGCGGCCGCGCTTATAGGGCTCGAAAATCTGCTCGTCGCTGAGCTCGGCCGGCGTCTTGCCCGAGATCTTGCGCACCGCTGCGAGCACGCCGGCCTCGAAATCGATCAAGGTGCCGACGACGTCGAAGGTGAGGACCTTGAAATTGCTGAACGCGGCTTGGGTCGACATATCGTTTCTTCTTTCGGTTGGACAAGGCTTGAGTTCAGTCCTTCACCCTCGGCACGACGATGGTGTCCTGGGGATGAAGGGTCACGGTGAGGCTGCCGCCGAGCGGCGGGATGCGGCTGTAGGCCTGATGATAGCTAGGCTGGCGCAGGCTGAGCACGATGCCGTCGGCGAGCGCCAGAAAGATGCGCAGGCTCTCGCCCTGATAGACGATATCGGTTACCGTGCCGGTGAGCCGGTTGCAGGTGGCATCCTGTGCGCCGTCGTCGATCAGCAGCTTTTCGCTGTGCACCGCCAGCATCAGCGCATCGCCGTTGGGGATGGCGCGGGCGCTACGCAGCAGCGCGTTGCCGAGCGCGACGCTGGTGGCATCGACACGGCGGACCGGCAGCATCGTGGCTTCACCGATGAAGCTCGCGACGAAGGAATCGGCGGGATGGTCGTGCAGCCGCTCGGGCTCGTCGATCTGGATCAGCCTGCCGTCCTTCATCACCGCGACACGGTCGCTCATGGTCAGCGCCTCGCGCTGGTCGTGGGTGACGTAGATGATGGTGGCGCCGATCCGCCGGTGCAGCGCGCGCAGTTCGATCTGCATGGATTCGCGCAGCTGCTTGTCCAGCGCGGAGAGCGGCTCGTCCATCAGGATCAGCCGCGGCTCGAAGATCATGGCGCGGGCGAGCGCGACGCGCTGGCGTTGGCCGCCGGAGAGCTGCGCGATGCCGCGCTCCTCGTAGCCGGCGAGGCCGACCATCGCGAGCGCCGCGCGCACCTTGTCGGGCCAGCTTGCCTTCGGCAGGCGACGTGCACGCAAGGGGAAGGCGACATTCTCGCCGACACTCATATGCGGGAACAGCGCATAGTTCTGGAAGACGACGCCGATGTCGCGCTTGTGCGGCGGCATGTAAGTGACGTCGCGACCGCCGAACAGGATCGTGCCTGTCGTGGGCAGGATGAAGCCGCCCAAGATGCCAAGCAGCGTGGTCT
The DNA here is from genome assembly GCF_018129985.1 of Bradyrhizobium sp. SZCCT0148. Lineage (GTDB taxonomy): Bacteria > Pseudomonadota > Alphaproteobacteria > Rhizobiales > Xanthobacteraceae > Bradyrhizobium > Bradyrhizobium japonicum_H. Next base: position 146,499 of record NZ_JAFCKT010000013.1, on the reverse strand, counting down.
TGCCGGAACCCGAAGGACCGAGCAGCGATACGAACTCACCGGCGCCGACATTGAGGGAGACGTCGTCGAGAGCGCGAACGGCGCCGTACGCCTTGCTCGCGGACCGGATCTCGACGCTTTCCGCTCGTTTGTCCAACGATCGCCCTCGCCTCGTTCCCCGTCATGACGTGCCTCACTGCGCGCCATAAGCCTGCATTATAGACAGCGTCCCGGAGCATTTGCGGGTGCAGCGTGCGCCGCACCATAATGGTCTCCCGAACACCCTGTCTTTAGGCTGCGACACGAATGACACCAGACTTGGCAAAACTCGGCAATTGCCAAATTCTCACCGCGCCCATAACATGACGTTATGCCCGAGCTGCGCCGGATGCTGCCCTCAAGTAACGCCCTGTTCGTCTTCGACGCAGCGGCGCGCAATGGCAGCTTCACGGCGGCTGCCGCCGAACTCAACGTCACGCAGCCGGCGGTGAGCCGGATGCTCGGACAATTCGAGGAGCATCTCGGCGTTCGCCTGTTCGACCGCAAGGCGGGCCGCGCGGTGCTCACCGAGGAAGGCGAGCAGCTCTATCGCCGCGTGCTCGAAGGCTTTCGCAGCATCGAGAGCGGCCTCGTCGAGATCGAGCGGCGCCGCAAGGGCACCGAGACCGTGACGCTGTCGGTCTCCTCCGCCTTCACCACGCATTGGCTGATGCCGCGCATCGACAAACTCCAGAAGCAGTTTCCCCAGGTCGATCTGCGCTTCCAGCTGATCTCCGGCGCATTGCGCGGGCCGGTGGAGAATGTCGATCTCGGCATGCGCTTCCGCGATCGCGACGAGCCATCGTCCGGCGGCACACTGGTGATGAAGGAAGTGATGCTGCCGATGTGCAGCCCGACCTATCTCGGCGCGACCGATCCCACCGAGGGCAACACCATCATCCGCCTCGCCGAGACGCCGGGCGACTGGGCCGCGGATTACGCATCCCTGCTCACCGGTCGTCGCGGTGCAGCCAAGGGGCTCAGCTTCACAGATTATGCCGTCGTGATGCAGGCCGCCCTGCTCGGCCAAGGCATCGCGCTCGGCTGGCTGACGGTCGCCTCGCATTGGCTCCTGACAGGCGCGCTGGTGCCGGCCTCCGAGACGCTCACCACCACGCGCCGTCTCTGCGAGTTCCTGCCGCCACGCAACCGGCCCATGCGGCCCATTGCGGCCGAGATCCGGGATTGGATCATCGCGCAAATGCGGACCGAGCTGGCTGCAATCGATCGGCAATATCCACGACTTGGCTTGATGCCTGCGTGCTACTGAGCTGTTCAGGCGGATTCGCAAAGCTCCGGCCATCTGACGATCGACGTCAGCAAGCAGGCTTCAATTTTGATGCGATCCAGGCGTTGGAGCGGGTGAAGGGAATCGAACCCTCGTATTCAGCTTGGAAGGCTGCTGCTCTACCATTGAGCTACACCCGCGTCAGGGCTCCCTAACACGGCCGGGCGGCGGCCTCAACTGCCCTGGAGGTCGCTTTCCGGTGTCGCCCCGGCCTTGCGATCAGCTCCGGTTCCGCCGGAGCCGCCGCCTCTTAACAGCGGCGCCGATGCCGCCTATATTGGTGTCTTCCGCAACCAACGAAAGGAGGTGATCCAGTGTCTCTTACCAAGCGCTGTCACCTCGCTGGGATCGCCCGCTAAGCTCTGAATAAGGGATTGGCATCGGGGCGCTCTCAGCCCTGGACCAGCGAGCAAGAATCGGGCGCGACGGGGCTTCCCCGCCGCGCCTTTTTCTTGGGATGTCCGGGATCGAAAAAGCAGCTCAGCCCGTGCGAAGCCGCTCACGCAACGCGACGGCGGCGATCAACATGCCGATGCACCAGGCGACAACCGCCTGGCGAGGCTCCCCGCCGAGCAGCACCGTGACAATGCTCGCCAGCAGGCACGGCACGATCGCTTTGCCTGTCCGGCTCGTCAGTGCGAGCAGGAACGGCATCGACGCGATCGGTATTTGCAGAACGTCCATCTTGGGCAATCGGTCGCGAGGCATCAGAAGCCGCAAACACCGAGCACGCGCGGCCGCTTGCCGCGCCGGCTTTCGACGATGCGCTCGCCGCCATTCGCGGCCGAACTGCCGTAATAGCGGTGATGACCGCTTTGGTCGTGCAGATCGGCCGTCTGAGATGGTCCGGCCCGACGTGCGTCGCAGATGATCTTGATGTGACCCGACATTGCCGCCTCCAGCAGAAATCTTGTTGTTGTGGTCATCAGTCGCGACCAATTCCGGGGGCGTTCACATGGCCGGTGCGCAATCGGGTTTCAGGACGGTTTCGTCGCGGCCAGGCAACGCAATATTTTATGTGGGGGATTGTCGGCATCGCCTGCGGTGCTACGTCCTTCGGGATCGGTGCAGAAAGACAATGAGGTGACGATGCTGTACGCCATCCTGGCCTACCATGTGGAAGACGAAATCCTGTCCTGGACGCCTGAGCAGGACGCCGCGGTCGTTGCCAAGGTCATCGAAGTTCAGGCCCCCTTGCGGGCCAGCGGGCAGTTCGGGCCGGCCGCTCGTCTGGATGAGACCCGAAAGGCCCGCACCTTGCGCGGACCCGGCGCGGGCATGGTGCTGGACGGACCGTTTGCCGAGACCAAGGAGCAGCTGCTGGGCTTCCATTTGATGGAATGCGCCACCGAGGAGGAAGCGATCGCCGCGGCGCGGAAACTGCGTGCGGTCAATCCAACTGCGGTCTACGAAATCCGCCCGGTCAAGCTTTACGTGCCGGCCGATGGGTTCGGCGCGACGGCCGGGTGAGACTCAACCTCTCGCGCCCGGCCCGGTCCGCGCTCCGTAGAAGCGCTGGATCAGGAGGCCGCCGAAGGCGAGGAACCACAGAAAGGGCGCGGCGTGCGGCGCGAAGGCCGCCACGATCGTGCCCGGAATGAACACGAGCAGCGGAAACAGCGAGGCCATGATCTCATGGCTCCAGCCGCCCAATATCCTCCACCATAGCCAGGCGTTGAGGCCGGCGATCGCGCTCAGATGCAGGCCGTAGAGCACCGCGACCGCGCTGCTGAGGGGATAGTTGGTGTAGAGGCCGTTGGTGACAGGCAGCAGCACGATCGAGAGCAGGAAAAACAGATTGAGCATCACCGCACCGCGGCTGCCCACCGGCTGGCGCGCCAATCGGCGGTGATGGCTGATCCAGAATACGCCGGCAATGATGAAGCTGAGCGCGAAGCCGATCAGCTTGCCCGAATAGACCCGGGCCAGATCGTTCCAGTCGGGCGCGCTCGTAAATACAGCGGCCTTCGGCAGGTCGTAGGCCAGCAGCGTCATGGCGACGCCAAAGATGGTATTGCTGAGCGACTCCAGCCGCCGCATCTCGAACTGCTCGGGCTCGAACTTGGGCTCGAACTTGGGGTCGGTCATGCCGGCTGCACGCTTTTCGGGCTGGAACCTTGGGCCGTCTTTTCCCTAGGTGCTAAATCGAGTTTCGTCCAGCCGCATTGCGATTCGCGCGGCAATAGCCGACTCTCGCCCTTTCACCGGGGCGATTCGTGGCGACATATCTGGACACGCTCAATGCGGAGCAGCGCCGCGCCGTCGAGCATGGCGTGGCCGATGGCGCGACCGTGGGCGCTCCCCTGCTGGTCATTGCCGGCGCCGGCTCCGGCAAGACCAACACGCTGGCGCACCGCGTCGCGCATCTGATCGTCGCCGGCGCCGATCCGCGCCGCATCCTGCTGATGACGTTCTCACGCCGCGCGGCGGCCGAGATGGCCGGCCGGGTCGAGCGCATCGCCCGCAAGGTGTTGGGGGAGAACAACGCCGCGATCATGCGCGATGCGCTGACCTGGGCCGGCACCTTCCACGGCATCGGCGCTCGCCTGTTGCGCGAATATGCCGAGCGGATCGGCGTCGATCCCTCCTTCACCATCCACGACCGCGAGGATTCCGCGGACCTGATGAACCTGGTCCGGCACGAGCGCGGCCTGTCGAAGACCGAGAGCCGCTTTCCCGCCAAGGGCACCTGCCTGTCGATCTACTCGCGCTGCGTCAACGCCGAGATGGAGATCGAGAAGGTCTTGGGCCAGCACTATCCCTGGTGCGCAGGGTGGGCAGCCGAGCTGAAGGGACTGTTCGCGGCTTACGTCGAGGCCAAGCAGGCCCAGCACGTGCTCGATTACGACGATCTGCTGCTCTACTGGTCGCAGATGATGAGTGATGCGCTGATCGCCGAGGAGATCGGCGGCCGCTTCGATCACGTCCTGGTCGACGAGTACCAGGACACCAACCGCCTGCAATCCTCGATCCTGCTGGCGCTCAAGCCGGACGGACGCGGGCTCACCGTGGTCGGCGACGATGCGCAGTCGATCTATTCGTTCCGCGCCGCCACCGTCCGCAACATCCTGGACTTTCCGCAGAGCTTCTCGCCGCGCGCGGAGATGATCACGCTCGACCGCAACTACCGCTCGACGCAGACCGTGCTGGCAGCGGCCAATGGCGTCATCGGGCTCGCGCGCGAACGCTTCACCAAGAACCTCTGGACCGACCGCGCCGCCTCGCACAAGCCGCAGCTCGTCACCGTGCATAACGAGGCCGACCAGGCGCGCTACATCGTCGAGGAGGTGCTGGCGAACCGCGAGCAAGGCGCGCTGCTCAAGCACCAGGCGGTGCTGTTCCGGACATCCTCGCATTCCGGCCCGCTCGAGATCGAGCTGACCCGGCGCAACATTCCGTTCGTGAAGTTCGGCGGGCTGAAATTCCTCGATGCCGCGCACGTCAAGGACGTACTGGCGCTGCTGCGCTTTGCCGAGAACCCGCGCGACCGCGTCGCCGGTTTCCGCATCCTGCATTTGTTGCCGGGCATTGGTCCTGCGACCGCGCAGCGCGTGCTCGACCAGATGGCGGAGAGCAGCGACCCGCTTGCCGCGCTCGGCCAGCTGCCCATGCCGCCACGCACCGGCGCCGACTGGACCGACTTCGTCCGCACCGTCGAGAATTTACGCTACTCGGAATGGCCGGTCGATCTCGAACGCGTGCGGCTGTGGTACGAGCCGCATCTCGATCGCCTGCATGAGGACTCCGAGACGCGCCGCGCCGACCTGATGCAGCTCGAGCAGATCGCGAGCGGCTATGCCAGCCGCGAGAAGTTCTTGACCGAACTCACGCTCGACCCGCCGGATGCGACCAGCGACAAATCCGGGCCGCCGCTGCGCGACGAGGACTATCTGATCCTCTCGACCATCCACTCCGCCAAGGGCCAAGAGTGGAAGTCTGTGTTCGTGCTCAACGTCGTCGACGGCTGCATGCCGTCCGATCTCGGCGCCGGCACCTCCGCCGAACTCGAAGAGGAGCGCCGCCTGCTCTATGTCGCGATGACGCGCGCCAAGGACGATCTGCACCTCGTCGTGCCCCAGCGCTTCTTCGTCCACGGCCAGGCCGCCAAGGGCGACCGCCACGTCTACGCCTCGCGCACCCGATTCATCCCGGAGCAGCTGGTCTATCTGTTCGAGCGCACCGCCTGGCCCAAGGCCGCCGCCGGCGCTGCCCGCACCGCGGCGCAGGGCCCGAAGGTCGACATCGGGGCGCGGATGCGCGGAATGTGGCGGTAGACGCAAGAGGCTCGTCGCAGGACCTGTCAGGATAACGTGAACAACAGAGGTCCGGAATGAAAGCCGTCGTCGTCGAGCAATACGCCCCCATCGATCAGATCGAACTAAAGGACGTTCCGTCGCCGTCCATGGAGCCTGGGCAGGTGCGCGTTCGCGTGGAGGCTGCAGGAATCGGCTTCGTCGACGGCTTGAAGATCCAGGGCCTTTACCAGACCAAGGATCCCCTACCCTTCATTCCCGGAACGGAGTTCGCGGGTGTCGTGACGGACGCGCCAAGCGCGCCCGGCGGCTATCAAGCCGGCATGCGCGTGATGGGGATGACGCGGTCGGGCGCGCTGGCCGAGGAGATCATCGTCAGGCCCGAAGCGCTCCTTAGTCTCCCAGACGGCGTCGCGGCCGGCGTCGCCGCCTCGTTTCGTGCCAATTATCTCACCGCCCTCTATGCGCTGAGCGCGCGCGCCGCGCTGGTCGCCGGCGAACAACTGCTGGTGCTGGGCGCGGCCGGCGGCACCGGCACCGCAGCCGTGCAGATCGGCAAACTGCTCGGCGCCCGCGTGATCGCGGCGGCATCGACGCCGGAGAAACGCGACTTCGCGCAGGCGCACGGCGCCGACGCGGTAATAGACTACACCCAGGCGAACTGGCGCGACACGCTCAAGGAGTTGACCAATGGACGCGGCGCGGACGTGATCTTCGATCCCGTCGGCGGCGAGATTTCGGTGCAGGCGTTTCGCTCCATCGCCTGGCGCGGACGCCATCTCGCGGTCGGCTTTGCCGCCGGCGCCATTCCCGCATTGCCGTTCAATCTGCCGCTTCTCAAGGGTGGCGCGCTGCTCGGCGTCGACCTCGCGCAGATTGCAACCCGCGAGCCCGACGTTCAGAAGCGTCTGATGTCGGAGCTGATCGGCTGGCTCGCCGACGGCAAGCTGAAGCCCGCGGTCGGCCGCGTCTTCGCACTGGAAGACTTTCGCGAGGCATTCAAGACGATGCAAACGCGCTCCGCACTCGGCAAGATGGTCGTGCGGATCTCGTCCTAGCGCTTCAGGTGATGGGCTCTGCGCTGCTCAGAAATTGTAGTTCAGCCCGGCCCGGACGAGATCGATGGTGGTGGTGGAACGAGCATTGAGAAAGCTCGGTGCGAACGGCGCGCCGGCAGGGAGGCTGCCGACGGCCGGGTAGTTGCTGCTGCCGAGATCGACGTGAAGATACTCGACCTTCAAACTGAGGTTCTGCGTGAAGCGCTTTTCGCCGCCGATGCCCGCCGTCCAGCCGGTCGCGATGCGGGACGAGCTGCCGGTGAAGCACGACCCTAATCCGTAGAACGGACCACAGGCGAAGGCGTAGCCGAAATTGCCGATCGAGTTCGACGCACCCGGCGGCAACGACACGCTGGCTGATTCACTGACGCGCCCGTAAGCGAAGCCGCCGGTGGCGAAGATCAGGAGATCCGGCGTCGCCAGGAATCCAACGCGGCCTCGGACGGTGCCGAACCAGTCGATGTTGCGGCTGACGTCGAACGTCGCCGGCTGCAGGCCGAAAAGCGTCACCGGCGTCGACGCGTTTGCCTTCAGGCTCGCGGCGGCGATGTCGGCCTCGACGCCGACCACGCCACGGCCGGCAAACTGCCAGTCATAGCCGACCTGCCCGCCGCCGAGCCCACCATCGGCGTTGGGAGACGCCGAGACCGCCGGAACGACAGGCTGGCCGAACGACAGGCTCTGCGTCAGCGCGTCTCCCGGAAGCGCCGTGACACCACCCCTTGCCCAGCCATAGCCTCCGTTGAGTCCGACATGAAATCCCGTCCAGTTGGTCTCGCCGGCTTGTGCAGACACGCATCCACCGAGAACCAATAGCGCCGCGGCAAGGGCCTTCTTCATACCGTGTCCTGTCATTGTCGCATCACGCCGGCAGCTGGCGCGCGCGGCCGCTCCCGAGACTCGCTGTCATCCTAGAAGGCGCCGCGCCAAAATCTCGGCGCTCCGTGCAACCGACCCTGCAATTTGCGCAACGGCGCGGAAATGTTTCCCGTGTTGCGAGCGCATCACACGGACTACCGCGCCGTGCCTGGACGGCGCCACGCCAGTTCGAACCGGGTTCGTCAGGCGCGCGACAAAGGCGTCGGACTTCGACGGGGGCTCGATCAGTTTGACGACCAAGCGCGCGACGCGTTTCCTGTTCAACACCGACGTTCTACCGCCGGAGGACAGGCTCGCCGCCTGGGTGGAGGATCTCGGAGCGCACGACATGCGGCTCGAGATCGAGCCTTCCGAGGCCGGCGCGGATCAGCCCGGCAATGGCGGCTTCGCATTCAGCTGGATCGGGCCATCCTTCTATCGCACCGTCGGCGAGGATGCGGCAACGCCACCTGTTGCCGGCGACGGAATCCTGCTGTGCTACGGCCCCATTGGCTCATCCGTGAGCGCAGGGCCTGCCCGGCTCAACAATGTCCGGCTGGACGGCACGCTGATCCGCGGCCGGATGCCCGACATCGACGCGCGGCTGCTGCGCCAAATGCCCTCGGACAACATCGCCCTTCGCCTGCTCCAGGCCTATGTCGAGGCGCTGGCTGCGAGCGGCATTCCCGCCGATCGCGGGCTCGCCCATGGCATCCAAGAACACATCATCGACCTGGTGGCGGCCTCGCTGCGGCTGGGCGACGACGATGTCGAGCGTGCGGCAGGCGACGTGATTGCGGTGACGCGCCTTGCTACGGCGAAGACGGATATCCGCACCCATCTCGCCGATCCAACTTTATCGGCCAAACAGGTCGCGCAGCGCCTCGGCCTGTCCGAACGATCGATCTATCTGCTGTTCGAACGCGGCGGCTTGAGCTTTGCCTCCTTCGTCATGGAGGAACGGCTCAAGCTTGCCTTCGCCATGCTGCTGGATCCCGCACGACGGCGCGACCGGATCGGCGACATTGCGCTCGCCGCAGGCTTCGGCGATCTCTCGACCTTCGACCGGAGCTTCCGCCGCCGCTATGGGCGAACCCCGTCCAGCCTGCGCCGCCCTGGGGCTGACCATCCGGCACCAAACAAAACGGATTGAAAAATCGGAAACCGAGCATTTCCGTGCGCGCCCTTGTGGCCCGGCTGCGGTTCATTAGATCTGGCCGATCATCCCACAGAGACCTGATCGATGACCGCACCGCTCGAATTCGGACTGGACACCTTTGGCGACGTCACCAGGGATGCCGCCGGCGCCATGCTTCCGCACGCGCAGGTGATCCGCAACGTCGTCGACGAAGCCGTGCTGGCCGACGAACTCGGCCTCGATTTCATCGGCCTCGGCGAGCATCACCGCGCCGATTTCGCAATCTCCTCGCCGGAGACCGTGCTCGCGGCGATCGCCGCGCGAACCAAGCGCATCCATCTCGGCTCGGCCGTGACGGTGCTGTCTTCGGACGACCCCATCCGCGTGTTCCAGCGCTTTGCCACGCTGGATGCATTGTCGAACGGACGCGCGGAGGTGATCCTCGGCCGCGGCTCGTTCACGGAGTCCTTTCCGCTGTTCGGCTTCGACCTGCGCAAATACGAAGAGCTGTTCGAGGAGAAGCTCGACCTGTTCGCCGCGCTCCTGTCGCAGAATCCGGTGAGCTGGGAGGGCAAGTTGCGTCCGCCGCTGCGGGATCAGCTGGTCTATCCGCCGGTCGAGCACGGCACGCTCAAGACCTGGATCGGCGTCGGCGGCAGCCCGCAATCGGTGGTGCGCGCCGCGCATTACGATTTGCCTTTGATGCTCGCCATCATCGGCGGCGATCCCGCGCGCTTTGCGCCCTTCGTCGATCTCCATCACCGCGCCGCCAAGGAATTCGGCCGCGCCGCGCAGCCGATCGGCGTACACTCGCCCGGCTATGTCGCCGAGACGGACGACGAAGCGCGCGAACAGCTGTGGCCCGACTACAAGGCGATGCGCGACCGCATCGGCAAGGAGCGCGGCTGGCCGCCGATGGGCCGCGACGAGTTCGTCAACGAGGTCGAGCATGGCTCGCTTTATGCGGGCTCGCCGGAGACGGTGGCACGCAAGATCGCCCGAACGGCGAAGACGCTCGGCATTGCACGGTTTCAGCTGAAGTATTCGGCGGGGCCCCTGCCGCACGAGAAGCTGATGAAGAGCATCGAGCTCTACGGGCGCAAGGTGGTGCCGATGGTGAAGGAGATGCTTGCCGCTTGATCCACGTCAAGTCGCACGATCGGGTTTCCGCACTAGAAGAGGATTCCCCCGTGCATCAGGACAAGCAAGGCGAATGGCACCTCTTTCCCGGAAGTCCCCGCAGGCGCGCCGCCGGAAGGCCCCCGGCAAATCGGCAGCGCAGGTCAAATCGGCCAGCGCGCGGACGCGCGCGATCGAGCTGACGGCGGTCGAGCGGTCTTTCGCCGAGCAGTCGTCCTCGGCTGCGCTGCAGACCGAGATGGCGGCGCTCGACAGCGTGCTGAAGGGGCCGCCGGCCCTTTCGCCGGACAGCGAGCCGGTGCAGGCCATTCTGACCGGCGCGGCGCCTGATGATGCCGAGCGTCTCCAGGCGCTGCTGACCGGCAGGGAAGCCAAGCGCGCGAGGCGGACCACCAGCGACGAATTGGCCGACGATTGGCGGCTGGGCGGTTACCCCTACAAGTCGCGGATGTATCGCCGCGACTACGAGGAGCAGAAGTTCGTCCTGCAGACCGAGCTGCTGAAATTGCAGAACTGGATGAAGGAAAGCCGGCAGCGCCTCGTCCTGTTGTTCGAGGGCCGCGACGCGGCAGGCAAGGGCGGCGCGATCAAGCGATTCATGGAACACCTCAATCCGCGCGGCGCGCGGGTCGTGGCGCTGGAAAAGCCGAGCGAGGTCGAGCGCGGCCAATGGTACTTCCAGCGCTACGTGCAGCATCTGCCGACCGCCGGCGAGATCGTGCTGTTCGACCGCAGCTGGTACAACCGGGCCGGCGTCGAGCGCGTGATGAGCTTCTGCTCGCCCGGAGAGTACGACGAATTCCTGCGTCAGGTCCCCGAGTTCGAACGCAATCTCGTACGCAGCGGGCTGCACCTCATTAAGTTCTGGTTCTCGGTCAGCCGCGAGGAGCAGCGCCGACGCTTCAAGGAGCGCGAAGGCCACCCGCTGAAGCAATGGAAGCTGTCACCGATCGATCTCGCCTCGCTCGACAAATGGGACGACTACACCCGCGCCAAGGAATCCATGTTCTTCCACACCGACACGGCGGACTGCCCGTGGATCGTCATCAAGTCCGACGACAAGAAGCGCGCCCGCCTCAACGCCATGCGCTACGTGCTCCATGCGATGCCCTATGCCGGCAAGGACAGCAAACGCATCGGCATGATCGACGATCTCCTGGTCGGGCGCGCGAACGTGATCCACGAGCGGGAGGAGCATGGGAAGTAGGGGGAGCAAAGCAACGATCCGGCCGGCCGCCATCGCCTACCAAAGTCGCTTCTTCGCAAAGGCGTGACCTCGATGTCCGAAGAGGCCACGTACGTGACGAGCCGCCACGGTCAGACGAACGCTTCGCTTTCCAGAGGATAGACAGAATGCATTGAGGCCGCCCTCCTTCGCCAAGGCTTCGGAGGGCATTCTGCGTCGCGCAGCTGGAGGCTGCAAAATCCTGCGAAGCGCTTCAGCGCGAAGCAGGATGGTGGGGGAGGCAGGACTCGAACCTGCGAAGCCATGAGGCGGCTGATTTACAGTCAGCTCCCTTTGCCACTCGGGACACTCCCCCGCTCGACGGCAGCACAATCGGGCCGGACCCTGCCGGCGACCGAAGACGGCCATGGAACGTGAAGGCCGCGACAGCCCGGATGGGGGCGCGACCGGGCGCGGTTATGGGCGATCCGGTGGGGCAAAGTCAACCGAGGCGACCAGCTAAAATCGCCCCCGAAGCCACCCAAATTGCCATATTCAGGGACCCGTGACACAAGCGAGCCCATGAAGGACAAAAAATTCACCCCCAGGGGCCCCCGCGGCGGGGCTAAGCCCTTCAACAAAACAGGGAAATCGGGCGGCCGACCGGCCTGGCGCGACCGCGATTCGCAGCCCGACGGGCCGGTCATCCTCTATGGCTGGCACACCGTCACCATGGCGCTGGCCAATCCGGCGCGGCAGATCCGCAAGCTGACGCTGACCGAGAACGCAGCCAAGCGGCTCGCCGACGAGAACATCGCAACCCGCGTCGCCCCCGAGATCGTCCGTCCCCAGGAGATCGACCGCCTGCTCTCGCCGGACGCCGTGCACCAGGGCCTGCTCGCCGAGGCCGACCCCCTGCCCTCGCCCGACATCGAGGACCTGGCGCAGGAAGGCATGGTGCTGGTGCTCGACCAGATCACCGATCCCCACAATGTCGGCGCCATCCTGCGCTCGGCCGCAGCCTTCGCGGTGAAGGCGATCGTCACCACCGCGCGCCACAGTCCGGAAGCGACCGGCGTGCTCGCCAAGGCCGCCTCGGGCGCGCTGGAGCTGGTGCCAATGGTGTCCGTGCAGAACCTCGCCCGCGCCCTGACCACATTGAACGAAACCGGCTTCCAGACCGTCGGCCTTGATAGCGAAGGCAGCGAGGATCTCTCGGACGTCGCGCTGCGCGAGCCGCTGGCACTGGTGCTGGGCGCCGAAGGCAAAGGCCTCAGGCAATTGACCCGCGAGACCTGCAGCGTCGTGGCGCGGCTCGACATGCCCGGCGAGATCAAGAGCCTCAACGTGTCGAACGCCGCCGTGCTCTCGCTCTATGTCGGCGCCAGCCGGCTGGGCCTGATGAAGCCGTGATTCAAAAAAGCAAAACGCCCGTCCGCATCGCGCGAACGGGCGTCTCGTCAGATCAACCGATCAGAGATCAGTAGTAGCGACGCAGCACGCGGTGGCCGCCATAATACGGCGCAGGCGCGTGGCGGTGGGCGTAGCCATAGCGCGGGCCATAGCCGTAATGCGTGCGCGGCAGATAGCCGACACGCGGGCCGTAGCCGTAGCGGTACGGACGGTAGTACGGGCGATGATACGGCGCGACGGCAGCACGATAACCATAGCCGTAGTTGGCGGGCGCGACGACCGCGTCTTCACGGTAGGTCGGATACGGCGCGAAAGCGCCCGGGCCGGTGTAGGTGGGACCCTGGTTGACGTAGTAATATTGCGTGGTCGGCTCGGCGAGACGCTCATAGGCGGCGCCATAGCCGTAGCCGGCACCATAGCCGTAGCCGCCGCAACCGGTGTTGCAGCCGGAATAGACCGGCGCAACCGGCTGGCAGGGGTTGAAGCCGCACGCCGCGGCGGGTGCCGTGGCGACGAACATCGCGGCAGCTGCCGCGACCAGTCCCGAAATCATCTGACGCATTACTCTCTCCTGTTGATTTCCGTTTGTTGGATTTGACGTTTCTTAACCCGGCGGCCGGCCGGGGGCTTGGACACGCGGTCGCGGTGGCCGCGGACGATCGTTGATCTCGGGCGCGAGGATCACCGGCGGAGCATCGACCGGCGCATTCATCTGCGCCGGCAGCGGCGCCGATTGCGCGCCCCAACTCTGGTAATAGCTCTCGGCGGGCTTCGGCAGTTTGCGATTCGCGGGCGGCTCGACCTCGAGCCGGCCATAGCCGGGGCGCAGGCCCATCGTCGGATAATAATGCCCGACGTCGGTCGGCTGCCGCTCGGCGACGTAGCGTCCGCCATAGATCGTGGGCTGCACCTGCTGATTCTTGCCCAGGCCCCAGACACCCTCGACCACGGCGTAGGACGCATCGATATTGTTGATGATGATCGGCACGCCGGGCCGGCCGGGGACGACGATATCGAAGCCGCTATCGGCAAACGCCGTCGCGGGCAGTCCGATCAGAAAGGCAGCAAGCGCTACGACACGCATCAAGGGATCCCGGTTATGCGCCGGCAACCTACCCGATCGGGGCGACAAGAGGGTTAAGGCGCGCTCACCAATTGCCGGTAAGCCTAATGTGTAAGGATTGCGCGGCGTTCAAATGCCGCCAAGCCCATCAGTGAAGCGTTAACGGCGCGCATCCGGCCAGAATGGAACTGTGCCGTGCTCACATCGGTTTGACCAACCAACTCGCGAAAATCGACAGTGTTTGCGGAACGTCCGGCGCCGCCAGCGTTTAGCCATCGTCAAGAATTTGGGAGACAAACAATCATGAACATCAAACTTCTCGGAGCGACGGCGATTGCAGTGACCATGCTGGCAGGCGCGGCCAACGCGCAGGCCGTCGTGAACGAACCGGGCCGCTGCGCAGCGCAATTCCCCAACGCGAACTGCAAGAATCTTGGTCCCGGCAATCCGTACACCGATCGTGGATACCGCAATCAGCGCGTGTCTTACCGTCAGACCAACTCCTACCGCCAGACCAATGGCGACTGGAATAACGACTGGAACAGGAGCCGCACCGGCTTCTGGCCGACCGACGTCGCAGCCGGTGTTGCCGGCGCCGCGATCGGCACCGCCGGCGCGATCGCCAGCGCGCCGTTCCGCGCCTGGGACGATTCCTATGCGTCCGACAATGGCTGGAACACCTCGTGGGATAACCGCGGCTGGGACAATCGTGGCTGGGACACCCGCAGCTACGCCCAGCGTAACGGCTTCGTCTGCACGCCCGGCACCTGGTTCAAGGGCGAAGACGGCCGTCGGCACATCTGCCAGTAAGTCGATCCATAACTGATGCGAGCGATCAGGCGGCCCCCGGGCCGCCTGATTCATGTCGGCTGCGACGGCTTTCCCGGTTCTGGCACTTTCCGATCAAGTCTGGTATTGCGGCGGCGCGACGGGTGGACAACCCCGGCCCATGCCGGCCCCTCCCCGGATCGTCAGGCGTCGCCGGCTTAGCTCAGCGGTAGAGCAGCGGTTTTGTAAACCGAAGGTCGGGGGTTCAATCCCCTCAGCCGGCACCAGTGTTTACAATGGCTTAGCTCTAAAATGTAGCCCGACCTTTTTCCTTTCTTCCCGAAACGGCACCCTCGGGGCTACAACGGGCTACATTGGATGCGACCACTGGACCAATACCACCGTTTTCGTGCACTCGACGATGGGCTTGGATCGGCAGCAAGCCTGCTCCGCCACGCGTGTCCGACAGAGCGTCCTCGATCTGAAGGTGGCCGCTCTGATTGCGTCTCTGGAAACGCCTATTCTCAAGATGCTCCGGGAAAGCAGTTCGCCAGATATTGGCGCATCGTGGATGCGTCGTTTGAGCAAGCATCTTTTCAGGTCGACCGTGTGGCTATCAATGCGTAACCAACGGGCAAGCTGATTCGGACAACTTCCCGAAGGCCTCTTCGCCCGACATAGTCTGCACCAGCTTGTAATAATCCCAAGGTTGTTTGGACTCCTCGGGCTTCTTTACTTGCATGATATACATCTCATGCTCCATCAGGCCATCGGCGCGGATCTTGCCGCTGCTGGTGAACATGTCGTCAATCTTCATCTTCTTGAGCTCAGCCATCACCTTCTCTGAATTGGTCGAGCCGGCGGCTTTGACGGCGTTGAGGTAGGTCATAGTCGCCGAATAATAGCCCGCCTGATTCATTGTCGGCTCACGCTTGGTCTTTTCATAATAGCGCTTGGCGAAGGTGCGGGTCTTGTCGTTGAGATCCCAATACCAGGCAGTAGTGAGATAGAGGCCCTGTGCAGTCTTGAGGCCGAGGCTGTGAATGTCGCTAACGAAGGCGAGCAATGCGGCGGGCTTCATCGTCTTGGCGATCCCGAACTCGTCGGCAGCCTTGATCGAATTAGTGAAGTCGTTGCCGGCATTGGCAAGTCCAAGCACCTGTGCGCCGGTATTTTGTGCCTGGAGCAGATAGCTTGAAAAATCTGACGTCGAAAGCGGAACGCGTACGGCGCCTATCACCTTGCCGCCATTGGCCTCGACTACCTTCGAGGCGGAATCCTGCAACTGAGTGCCGAAGGCATAGTCGGCCGTGAGAAAGAACCAGGTTTTGCCGCCCTGTTTCACCATCGTCTTGGCGGTGCCGTTGCCGAGTGCCGTAGTGTCGTAGACGTAGTGCACCGTGTACGGTGTGCAGTCCTTGCCGGTCAATGACGCGCCGGCTGCGCCAATGGCAATGAATGGGACCTTCTTTTCCCTGGCGACATTGTTCATCGCCAGGCTGACTCCCGTGTTCGATCCGCCGAGAATCATCGTAACGCCATCGCGATCTGCCCATTCACGGAACTTTTGAGCTCCGACGTCGGGCTTGTTCTGGTGATCGGATACCATGAATTCGATCTTATTGCCGAGCACGCTGCCGCCGAAATCATCGATCGCCATCTTCGCAGCCTCGACGCCACCGGGGCCGATGACATCGGCATAGAGGCCGGACATGTCGTCGATATCGCCGATCACGACCTTGTTTTCGGCAGCGTGTCCGGCTGTCGCCGCTGCCACGGACGCTGCGAGCAACCAGGGGATAGTTCTTAGCGCGATGTATTTCATAACAGCGTTCCTCCAATGTTGAATTTTGGCGCGCGTAGTGAAGACGTTGCGTCGATTTCGACGATGTTTCGTTCTCGCCGCCCGCGGGACCAATTAGACGCCGAGATAGCGCTGCAGCAGCTCCGGCTGCGCCTTCAGCTCCAGTGCCGGCCCCTCATGTACAATGTGGCCGTTGTTGATGATGTAGATCCGGCTCGCCAAGGCCAGCGTCGCCGCGAGATTCTGCTCGACCAGCACGATGGTCTGCCCCGCAGCCGCCAGATCGCGGCAGGCCTTGACGAGGTCGTGGACGATCACGGGTGCAAGACCCTCGAACGGCTCGTCCAGCAGCACGATCTTGGGATCACGCACCAGCGCCCGCGCGATCGCAAGCATCTGCTGCTCCCCGCCGGAGAGTTCGGTGCCGCGGTTGCTGCGACGCTCCTTCAGCCGGGGAAACATCTCATAGATGCGGCCGAGCGGCCAACGCTTCGGCGCGGTGAGCCCGGCAAGGAGGATGTTCTCCTCCACTGAAAGGCTGCCGAATATCCGGCGTTCCTCGTGCACCAGCTGCATGCCCGTCTGCGCGATCTTGTGGCTTCTGCGTCCAGCGATGTCGATGCCGTCGAACTTCACGGTGCCGCTACGCGGCGTTACAACGCCCATCAGGCTCTTCAGCGTCGTGCTCTTGCCGGCCCCATTCCGGCCTAGCAGCGCCACGACCTCGTGACGCTCGACGCGCAGGGCGACGTCAAACAGGATGTGCGAGTCCCCGTAATAGCTGTTCAGGCCGTGGACCTCGATCAGGCTCATGCGGCGATCTCTCCATGCACGCCGCCGAGATAGGCTTCCTGCACCGCGGCGTTGGTCTTGATCTCTTCAGGCGTGCCGGACACCAGCACGCGGCCTTCCTGGAGCACGGTCACGCGCTCGACCAGCTCGAACAGCGAATCCATGTCGTGGTCGATGATGATCATGGTGCGGCCGCGCGCGATCGATTTCAGCAGCTCGACGGTCTCCACCCGCTCGCGCGGGCTCATGCCGGCGAGCGGTTCGTCGAGCAGCAGGAGGCGCGGCGACGTGGCGAGCGCAAGGCCGATCTCCAGCCTGCGCTTCTCGCCATAGGCGAGCTCGGACACGGGCGTGTCGGCGCGGCGGGTCAGGTTCACCAAAGCGAGCGTGTGCTCCACCTGCTCCGTCAGGCCCTTGACGCCGGCAAGCGTGCGGAACAGATCGAGGCGGAACTTGCCGCGCAGCTCGGCGAGCGCGGCGATCGTCAGGTTCTCTCGTACCGTGAGGCCGGTGAAGAGCTGGTTGACTTGGTAGCTCTTGGTGAGCCCGAGCTGGCAAACCTCCGTGACCTTCAGGCCTGTGATGTCGCGGCCTTCGAACACGATCTGGCCCGATGTCGGCGCGACCTCGCAGGTCAGCATCTTGAAGAAGGTCGACTTGCCGGCGCCGTTTGGACCGATGATGCCTCGCAGCTCGCCCTGATCGACGCTGAAATCAATGTCGCTGTTGGCGACGAGGCCGCCATAACGCTTGGTGAGGCCGGTGGCTTTGAGGATCGGTCCGGAATAAGCTGGATGCTCGACCTCCTTGGCCAGCATCGGCGCCGACGGGGATTCCTGCTTCGCCTCGGTGTCGGTCGCGTCTCCTTCAGTCTCGTCTTCCGTCCGCTTGCGCCTGCCTGAAGCGAGGCGATAGAGATCGGAAATCCCTCCGACGATGCCGCCGCGCAGGAAGCAGACCAGCAGCACGAACACGACGCCGAGCACGAGCTTCCAGGCTGCGCCCAAGCCGAGCGCGGACTGGAGGAAATCCTGCAGGAACAGCCACACCGTTGCGCCGACCAGCGGGCCGAACAGCGTGGCCCTTCCGCCGATCGCTGTCTGCATCACGAGCTGGCCGGAGGTGTCGAAGGTGAAGGCGTCGGGCGGCATGAAGGCCTGGAGCACCCCGAGCAGGCCGCCGGCGAAGCCCGCGTAAGCGGCGGCGATCACGAAGGCGGTCAGCTTGTAGCCGTGGATATTGTGGCCGACGGCGGTGGCACGCAGCGGATTGTCCCGGATCGCGCTCAGAATTGCGCCGACCGGCGAGCGCACGATCCTGAGCGCGATGATGACGCCGACGAAATAGCACAGCGCGATGAATTGATAGAGCGACCAGCCATTGGTGAAGTGGATGGTGGTGAAGCCGAGATTGAAGCTCGGGGTCGGCACGCCCGGCAGTCCGTTCTCGCCGCCGGTGAAATCGGAGAGCGGATTGAACTCGACGAAGAAGAACACCTCCGCGATCGCCACCGTGATCATGGCGAAGTAGATGCCGGTGCGGCGCAGCGCAATCAGGCCGATCAGATAGCCGGTCGCCGCCGCCGCGATCATGCCGATGACCAGCGCGCCCAGCACGTTGCTGAAGCCGGCGCGGGTCAGCAGGTAAGCGGCGACGAAGCCGCCGGTGCCGTAGAAGGCGGACTGGCCGAACGACAGCAGGCCCGTGAAGCCGAACAGGATGTCGAAGCCGAGGCCGAACAGGCCCCAGACCAGGATCCGGTTCACCGTGTTGGGCGCGAAGCCAAGGTGAGGCAGCACGAAGGGAGCCACGATCAGGCCGATGGCCGTCAGTGTCTCGGTCAGGAACGGGCGTTGCTTGAGCATCAGCGGATCACTTATTCGCGGCCCTGCGCGCCGAGCAGGCCATGCGGTCGCACCACGAGCACGAGCGTCATCGCCGCAAACAGCATCACATAGGCATAGCCGGGGTTGAACATGGAGGTGACGCTGATGATCTCACCGGCGATCAGGCCACCGAGGATCGCGCCGGGGAACGAGCCGACGCCGCCGATCACCACCACCACGAAGGTCTGGACCAGGATGTCGTCACCTATGCCCGGTGTCAGCGACACCACGGGCGCGTTGACGATGCCGGCAAAGCCGGCGGCCATTGCGCCGATGCCGAATACGACCATGAAGACGCGATAGACGTTGATGCCGAGCGAATCGACCATCACCGAATCCTCGATGCCGGCGCGCACAATCATGCCGAGCCGGGTGCGGTACAGGACCAGGAACAGCGCACCGAGCGCGATCGCGACGATGCCGACTACGGCGAGACGGTAGGTGGGATAGAACATGAAGCCGAGATTGGTGATGCCCCGGAACAGCGCCGGCGGCGGCACGATCTGCGATTGACTCGAGAACACCAGACGCACCAGCTCGACGAAGCAGATGCCGAGCCCGAAGGTCACGAGCAGCTGGTCTTCGTGCGGGCGATGATAGAAGTGGCGGATGATGAGACGTTCCATCGCTACGCCGAGCAGCATCACGAACAGCGAGCCTGCGATCACGGCGAGGATGAACGATTCAGTGTACTGGTAGGCGACGAAGCCGGCATAGCCGCCGATCATGAACATCGCACCATGCGCGAGGTTGAGCACGCCGAGCGTGCCGTAGATGATGGTCAAGCCGGAGCTGATCAGCGCGAGCAGTGCGCCGAGCGCCAGACCGTTGAACAGCTGCGAAATGAGGTTAGGCCAACTAATCATGCAATGATCACGGTTGTGGCACCCTAGTGCGCGCACCAAAAACAAGGTGACGCCGCAGGAGCCGGAAGGGGCCTACGGCGTCACGGGAGAAACGCACTGGCTCAGCTATAGTCGCCGAGATGGCAGCCGAACGCGTCCGGCTTCTGCATCAGGCCTTCGCCCGGCACGATCTCGACGACGTCGTACCAGTCTTCCTTGCTCTTCATGTCCTTCTGCTGCTTGCCCTTGACGATGATCACGGGGCGGACGCACTGATGGTCTTCGGGACGGTAGTGCACGTCGCCGACGAGCGAGGGGATCGTCTCGCCCTTCTCATAGGCCTTGATCACATCGGGCGGATTGAAGCTGCCGGCCTGCTCGCACATGCGGGCCCAGTGCGCGAAACTGACATAGGCGTTCTCGGCGCCCCATTCCGGCTTGTAGCCGTACTTCTTCTCGAAGGCCTCGTTGAACATCTTGGCCAGCGGGAACTTGTCCTCGAGCGTCCACCAATAGTCGGTAGCGGCGTAGACGCGTTGCATCAGGCCGCCGGTCTCGCGCGCGATGAACGGCACCTGATACGGGACGACCAGCTTCATCTTGTCGAGCACGCCGAACTGCTTGGCCTGCTGGGTCGACAGCACCGCGTCGTGGCCCCAGTTGACGTTAATCAGAACGTCGGCGCCTGAGTTCGCAACGTTCAGAAGATAAGAGGAGTAGTCGGGCGCCCCGAGCGGCGCGACCTGGTTGGTCACGGTGGTCCAGCCTGCGGTCGCGAGGAAGTCCTGCATCGACTTCGTGACGGTGTGACCGTAGGTGTAGTCCGGCGTGAGATATGCCGCCTTCTTCGCCTTGCCGAATTCCTTGACCATGATGGGGCCGATCGCCGCCGCGGCCGTCTGACCGAAGAAGTTCTGGCGAAAACCGTACCGGACGCAGTCCTTTCCGGTGGTGTCGTTCGAGCCTGAGATGCCACACACGAATATCACATGCTCGCGCTGGGCGAGCTTGTTGAGCGCGACCGCCACCGCGCTCGACGTGCCGCCGGTGATCATGATCGCCTTGTTCTCGCTGATGAAGCGCTGCTGCGCCTGCACAGCCTCGTTCGGCTTGGCAGCGGAATCCGCGACGCCGAACTTCAGTTCCTTGCCGAGCACGCCCTTGCTGGTCTTGGGCGAGATCTTCTTGATCAGCTCATGGCCCTCGTTGATGTGCTCGATCGCGAGTTGATAGCCCTTGAGCTCGTCTTCGCCCTGCACGGCATAGGTGCCGGTGCGCGGCACCGAGATGCCGATGAAGGCGGTGGAACCCGAGACGCCCGCGGGATAGGTACCGATCGCCGGCTTGTCCTCGGCAAAGGACGGCATCGCGGGCAGCACCGAGCCGCCGATGAGACCCGCCGTGGTCTGCAGCAGGCCACGGCGTGAAAGGCCACGGCGAATGGGACTATCAGTCATGATCGTTTCCTCCGATGTCGTCCTTGATTGCTGGCACAGCACGACCTGTCCCGGGCAGCGGGCCTCAAAGGCCTGCGTGCGCCGGGCACATCACATCCGCGTGCAGCTCTTGCATGTAAACATTGCTCGTGAACGTCTTCTGTCAATTTCGCCTTTGGTCGAACGGCGCAAATTGTCTCGTGAAAACATATCGTATCACGATATATATTAGTCTTTGTGAGTAGTCTCCGACGAGCTTGACGAGGCAATGATGCGGAACACGATGGCGGCAAGCGTTCGAAGGCGACGATCCTGGTCTCAGCAAGCGGATCGGCAAGAGGCTCCGTTATTGGAGCGAGAGGCAAGCACGCAGCGTGTTCCGACGCAGGCTGACAAGGGTTCCTGCCAACCGCGCAACCAGACGGTCGGCAAAGTCGGAGCGGCCATTGGCTCGGTTCAGGCCGAGCGTGCGCCCGCGCCGATGAAGCGACTGAGCGTGCGCGCCCAGAATGTCCTGAAGGAACTCGCGCTCGAACTCACCGGCGAGCAGTCGCCGAAGGGGAATTGGTCGCCCTCGCGCGAATTGCTGCGGGCGCTGACGGCTGAGCGTCTTGCAGCTGCCCGCAATTGCGGTCCTCAAACCTTGAGGGAAATCGTCGACTGGGCCCAGGGCTGCGGGGTGACGATCAGGCCAGTGATCCCTCCCGGCGGGTCGCTCTCGCAGATGTGGAGCGGACTGATCGCCAACGCGTCCGCGGGTGTCTTAACCCGTGCTGAGGTCGTCGGCGCGCTCCAGCGTTCAGTCCGGCGCAAAAGTGTGCGTATTCCGATTGCGTTTCAGATCGTCCTGGTCAAGATTCTTCTGTCTGGTATCGAATAGATCGCTAATAGCTGTGTGTCGCTTCCCCGACCGATGGCCCGACGAACCGCCTTCTGCTACTTTTGAATAATGCTGCCTCACGCACGGCAAGGCCGGAAGCCCACAAGATGGTTCGATCGAAAAAGGCGCAGCGCATCAAGGAAACTGGGTCCCCTCAGCGGCGGGCTCGACGCACCATGCGCGAGTCCGACTACGCAGCATTGGCACATTTTCGATTTCAGATCAGGAGTTTTCTTGCGTTCAGCGAAGCAGCTGCTGCGCAACAGGGATTGACGCCCACACAGCACCAGGCCCTGCTCGGCATCAAAGGCTTCGTACCCACGGGACCGGCTACCATCGGCGACGTGGCAAGGTTTCTTCTGATCCGCCACCACTCGGCCGTCGAATTGATCGATCGCCTGGCCAAGCTTGGACTGGTAAGCCGCGTCGCGGATCCGGCAGATGCACGACGAGTACATCTCAAGCTGACCAGGACGGGTGAGCGGAAGCTAAAATCTCTCTCGCAGAAGAATCTCGAAGAACTCCGCCGCGCGGCGAGCCCGGCCTTCAGTCAACTGCTGGGGTCGTTCGAAGCTAGGACAATTCCAATTCAGAAGCACAGGCTCTGAGCGGCTGCGTCCGCTCGGCCCGCTTGTGCGTCTGCGGCGCACCTCCCTGTCATGTACCGGGCGTCTCGGAATGGCATGCCCGCGCAGCCACGGCATGGCCCGCGCGACTTTGCCGCCCGGTTATATGGCACGCAGACAGGGGCCAAGCCGAAGCAAGACCCCTTTGCTGCTGCGCGGCCTACTTCTTGTTCGTACCCGAGTCCGTCGACCCATTCGGGGATGTAGTCTGGTTCGCACTCGGATGATTAGCTGTCGACGAGTTTCCGCTCGGCGACGGCTGGTTAGCCTGACCAGTCGTAGTCGACGGATTAGGCGAGTTCCGTCCCGTCGTTGAAGACGGCTGGTTCTGCGCCTGGCCGGAATTATGGTTCGGTGCCTGCTCGGCCGTGTTCTTCTGGTTCGTGGGCTGCTTCGACTCAGCGGTGCCGGCGTTCAGCTGGTCCGTCGGTTGACCCGTCTGGCTCCGAGCAGTGCCGGTACCGGATTGTCCCTGACCGGTGGCGGCCTGGTTGCCGGTTGGGGTCTGCATCCCAGCCGAGTTCTGAGCGCCAGCGGACGTGGATTGTGACTGGATGCTTTGGTTTGCCTGCTGGCTCAGCCGGTTGGAGACGCCAAGCGACGAAACCGTGCGCATATCGATGGTGCCCGTCACAGCGATCCCTTGCTGTCGCTGATAGACGGTGATTGCCTCGCGAGTCTCGGGGCCCCAAATGCCGTCGGCTTCGCCATGCAGAATGCCACGGTCGATCAACACGCGCTGGATGACGCGGATGTCATCAGCCGGTAGGTCAACGGCCGCTAAAGTGCTGCTGCCGCTACTCGTGCCGCCCCCATGGCTGGCAGCGCCGGCGAAGCGCCCGCCGGCACCGACCGGCACCACGTCGACGATGCGACGATCATGGTCGACAATCACGACCTCATCCTCCACGACGAAGAAGCTATCGTCGCGATAGGCAGGGAAAACATCGATCAGAGCCGGATACGTGGAAACCGAGGCGATTGTCACGCTGGATGGAACCGCGATGCCGGTACGAACCTGGAAATTGATCGAGCTGGCGTTGATGTGGGGAGCCTTGCTGGCCTGCACGACCGACTGCTGCAGCGTCGTGCGCTGCTCCGCCGTCACCTGCTTGCCACTCTGGGTCTGAGTACTGGCCGAGATCTGATTATGAGCCTGATCCTGCGCGTCGGTGCGGCCCTGTGCCGCATTCTGGCTGGCTGAGCTCGAATTCTGCTCCTGTGCAGTTTGGCCGGATCCGCTCTGGCGGCTCTTTGTCTTGTTGTCGGCGTTGGCGTCGCTCTTGCCCTTGTCCTGCGTACGGTCATCCGCCCGCTGCTTACTGTCACGGTCGGACTTGGCCTGACCGGCCGCCTGATCCTTGCCCTTTTGGCCGTGCTGCTGAGCATGGTCCTTACTACTATCGCGCTCCTCCTTGCTGGCTTCATGCTCCTTGCTGGATTCCCCTGAGCGGCGCGTATTGTCGCGGTCCGCCGTCTGCCCTTTGCTGCTCTCCCGCGAGCCTTCAGCGCGGCCCTGCTCATGCGAGCCGGATTCCCGGCTCTGCGCCCGGCTGGCCTCGCTGTTTCCTGCGGAGGGGCCTTCGGCCTGCTCACTCTCGCGAGATCCTGATCCTCGGCCTTGTGTCATTGATTCATTGTGGGAAGCACCTTCCCGACTGGAAGCGCCGCTGCCCGCCCCACCGGCATGGCCACCGGACATTCCTTTTTCAGGCGTCCCGCTCCCCGCCCCTCCTCCGCTCACACCCTGTGCAGACGCAAGGCCTATGCTGGCCAGCAGCATCGCTGTCGTGACCAAAAACCTGCTCTTCATTCTTTTCATGCTGCATTCCTCCTCTCGGTTGTTCGCTAACTCCAATTGGATGAGGCGGACAAATCGATGCAGTCTTGCAATGCGAATGTCCGTCGCCGAGCAACTGGCAGAGGAGAGGATCGTTCCTCGTAGCGGGGACCTCTGTCAGCTTCTTTGGAGGCCGAAGATCGTCGAGAGATACGCTGACCACTGCCCGAAAGAGCGCGCACCGCCAGACAATGGCAAGCCGATT
Organism: Bradyrhizobium sp. SZCCT0148; assembly: GCF_018129985.1. GTDB lineage: Bacteria > Pseudomonadota > Alphaproteobacteria > Rhizobiales > Xanthobacteraceae > Bradyrhizobium > Bradyrhizobium japonicum_H. The sequence goes on along the minus strand of NZ_JAFCKT010000013.1, from coordinate 122,023 downwards.
GTCGACGGAGGAATCCAATCGGGCGCCGCTCGGCAACGATCAGCGGCCTATCCGGTGAGCAAACCCGAAATCAGGGCTGCCTCAGCCAGCGCGGCGCAAGCTGATCGATTCAAACCGGAAGTTCAAGCTGCATTCGTCTCAACGCAAACGAAGTAGATCACACACTCGAAGACAGCCGAAAAGGCGGCGCCATCTGCGATGACACCGCCTTGGCCAGCCCGCGGTGAAAGTGCGACAGTGGTCGGTCTCAGTACTTGAATTCAGGCATCTTCTTCAATTGATCCTTGTCGGCATTCAGCACCACGTGATCCGGATACCAGTTGTCATTGCGGTTTACCGACGTCGACGCACTTCCCGTCGTCACCGAGCTTGCGCTTCCGGTCTTTCCGGCACCAGCGTTCGACGCCGTATTCACCGGTACTTTCGAGAATTTCAGCTGATCGAAGGCTACGGCAACATTGTGCTCGCCCATTCCAAGAAAGCCGCCCACGCCGATCACCACATTGGCAACCCGGCCGCTGGAATCCAGGATCAGATCGTTGATGTCGCCGATCTTCTCATTGCTGTTGTTGTAGACGTTCACGCCAACCAATTTCGACGCACGCCATTCGCCTTGCTTGTGCATCGATGCCGTCGAAGCAGTCGTTGATTGATTATTGGGCGCCGTAGCTGTCGCACCGCTCTGGGGGGCTTGCGCCAAGACTGGTGTCGCCATCAGCATCGCTGATGCGATAAGGCAGAGAGTTTGAGTTTTCTTCACGACGATTTCTCCTTGTTGTTAGATCATCGTCAACTCGTGTCGCGATCGGAAGTTTCGTATCGTCGGATTCGCGGTACGCCCGCGGACATTCATCCGACCAGCTTGAGGCGGCTGCGCATTTTTTGGCGCAGCATTGCGCGCGTGACAGAAGGGTTGCAAATGATGAACTCGACCATGGCGATGATGTCATCTCTGGTCCGATGACAGCAGGGGTTCTCGTAAGCAGCGAGCAGTCGTTGGGCCTCCTCCACGGCGGCCACCAGGACCTCAGCGTCAGTTCGCATCTTGATGTCTTGCGACGACATTTCCCGCCTCTCTGCCAACCTGTTTCGAACCGTGGGTACTGCTCGGTCCCCTACGAGTGAACCAGACTGCCGCTACGCTACCCAGAATATGCAACACGCAGGGGCGGTACCGGACAAGGGCGGTTGTGCGCCGCGAGAATGATGCTCTGACAATCGCACGACATCGTCTTGAGCCTGGCCGGATCCATCACAACCAATCCCGCTCTCCGGCATCCAATCACGCCTTCGCGCACCATATTTCCTAGAGCAACCGTAACGCCGGCGCGCCTGACCGCGAGCGCATTGGCGATATAGCTGTGCGTAAAAGGCACCTCGAGAGATCCGAACCTGTCGCTTGCGACCAGTAGCCAGCGCGCCAGACGCTGGTGCAGCGAGTGCCTGGCATTGCAAGCCGACAATTGCGCGCTGTGAATCAGCGTCGCCTGCACATACCCAAGAAGAAGTTTCTCGATCTCGACGTCTCGCTTGATCAAGGGGATCAGCTGCACGGACGGGATACGCAGCGCCTGCCCCCGCATTCGTACGCTGCAGCGATGCGGCGAGACGTGCATGCCGAGGACAAGCGGCACACCAACGAAATCCTTCATCCCGAGGGTATGGATCTCGACGGGCAAGCAGTCGCCCGCCCGGGTCGTGACGGAACATCCGCCCGAATCGATGAAATATGCGTATCGCAAAGGCATGCCGCGATCGTAGAGAATTTGCCCCTTGTTCAGAGGTACCGTCTCGCAACTATCGAGCAGGCGAGATCGCGACGACGCCGACAGCCGTGCCACGAGCTCGTTTCCGCCAACGGCGCAGAAAGCGTCATCTTCGCGGGGCCGGCCCACGTCGAGTTTGTCATCGAGTAACAGCCGCGACGATGATGAATGTTCCATGTCAAGCCAAATTCTAGACCGCAACAATGATTGCCTGTAGCATGAGCTGGATCGAAGCATCCTGGGAGTCAGGGTGGCCATCGGGCTGTGTCGGGAAAAACCTGACTTGCAACAGAAGCGTCGAGGAAGAGCCGAAACGTGGTCGTTTGGCCGTCTCATTTGAATCCTGCTGGCTTGGAAAGGCCGGCGTCGAGCGCCCGGCGCGCGGCCCGCCGTCCCCTGATCCTTGTCTTCATTGCCGCAGCCATGCCCTTGGCGCTTTTTGCAGGATGGGTCGTATTCCTGAATGCTCAGCAACAACGCCGTGGCTCCCAGACGGCCGCGGTGGAGACGCTGGACAACGTCGTCAACCGCCTGGCTTCCGAAATAAGTCTCCAGCTCGAGATCGCCGAAACTCTTGCAGCTTCCGCCACGCTCGATAAGCCGGATCTCGATGCATTCTATCGCGAGGCTACACGCATCAACGAAGCCCGCCTGCTTTGGCAGACGATTCAGCTCGTCGATCCCGATGGGAATCAGGTGCTCGACGTTAGCCGCCCACTCGGAGACGGAATGCGCGTCATCGCCGATCGCGAGAATTTCGAGCAGATCCTGAAGACGAGGAAGCCGGCGATCGGCGGAATTGGCCCCCGAAGTCCTCTCACCGGCAAGCGCGTGGTTGCGGTCAGGGCCCCGGTCGAACGCGACGGGCAGTTGAGGTTTGTGTTGACCGTGGCTCTGGTGCCCGATGCGATCAACCAGATCTTGAAGAGCGCAGGAGCACCGGCAGGTTGGGTGGGCTTTGTCGTCGACGCCAAGGGCAATATCGTGGCCCGCACCTTCGGCGAGCAATCCGAACTCGGGCAGTCTGCAAGCGCCACGGTCCGCGAAGCGATCGCCTCCGCGCCGGAAGGAAGTTACGTCAAGACCACACCCGCCGGCGACCAGGTCGATTCGATCTACAAGGTCATTCCAGAAACCAGCGGATGGTCGGTTCATTTTGGAATACCGACGCAGGAGCTCAACGGTCCGGTGCAGCGCTCTGCGATGTTTCTCGCCGGCGGAGGAGTCCTGAGCTTCGTACTGGCCCTCACACTGGCGTGGTACACGATCCGCGACATCTCGCTTCGCCGGCGAGAGCAAGAGGCACAGGCAGCATTGGCGCTCAGTGCCAGTGAGGAGCGACGCAGGCTGACGATCGATGCGGCAGACCTTGGCGTATTCAGTTGGGATTTTACGACCAGAGAAGCGCTGGTATCGCCCCGCGCACGCGAGATGCTCCAGATCGAAGGCTCGCGCTCCGACGGCGACATGAGCCTGCCCGTCGAGCGGATGCTGAGCAGCATCGATCCTGCTGACCAACAGAAGTTTGAGGCATCGCTGCTCAGTTGCCGTTCGGGGAACGTCGCAATCGCCGATTTTCGTACCGCTCCACCTCATGGCAGGTGGCTGCGAGCCAGCGGACGCCTCTCCAGGCTCGACGAAAACAATCTGGACGTTGTATACGGGGTCATCCTGGATATCGATGAGACCAAGCGGGCCGAGCTGGAACGGCAGCAGTTGCTCAGACGTCTTTCGGAGGCGGAGGAGAACGAACGTCGTCGGATCGCAAGAGAACTCCACGACCAGATCGGCCAGACGGTCACGGGGCTCCTTCTCGGCCTGAAGGGCCTCGAGCCATTCTTCGGCGCAAGCCAGAAACGGAAGCTCGGCTTGGAAAAGCTCAATTGGTTGCAAGGGCTGGCAAGGGGGATCGGCCGCGATATCCATCAAGTCGCCGCGGATCTGCGGCCGACGGCCCTTGACGATCTCGGCCTCTACAAGGCGCTCGAAGCGTTTTGTGCCGAAATCCAGCGCCGCTTCGGGATGAGTGTCGATTTTCAGCCGCTGGGCAAAAGGGATCGCCTCGGTCAGGACGTCGAAATAGCGGCCTATCGGGCCGTCCAGGAGGCCGTAAACAACGTGGTCAAGCACGCCCGGGCGAGAAACGTCAGTGTTGTGATTGATCGGCGCGCAACAGAGCTGAGGATCGTCGTCGAAGACGACGGCAACGGCTTCGACCTTAAGGGGTTCTCCCGTAGTGACGGCCGCCATGCAAAATTAGGCCTCTCCGTCATAGAAGAGCGCCTGACGCTGTTGGGCGGATCGTTGGCGATCGAATCCGAGCCCGGTCATGGCACGTCGCTATTCATGAGAATTCCGCTGCCAGTAGAGGAGATGGGCTATGTGCCCGATCCGGATCACGTTGACTGACGATCACCCGCTCGTCCTGGCCGGTATGAAAGCCTTGCTTCAGGACGTGGTGGACATCGAAATCGTTGGCGAAGCCACCGATGGACAGACCGCGCTCGACGTCATCCGGCAGACCACACCCGACATTGCCATCCTGGATATTTCGCTGCCGGGCGTCAGCGGGCTGGAAGTCGCCCGCACGCTGGCAACTCAATTGCCCCAGGTCCGTCTGCTCGCGCTGACCGTGCACGAGGATCACGCCTACGTCCAACCCATGCTGCAGGCGGGAGCCCGTGGCTATCTGTTGAAGCGCTCGGCGGCCGACGAACTCGAGCGTGCCGTCCGCGCGATAGCCGGAGGCGGACTGTATCTGGACCCCGCAATCGCGGAGAAGGCTCTTCCGTCTACGCAGGGCGGCCATTCGTCTTCGGGCACCGCCGCAACCAGCGAATTGACACCGCGCGAAAGCGAGGTTCTCAGACTGATCGCACAGGGTTTCAGCAACAAGGAAATTGCAAATCAGCTGAGCATCAGCATCAAGACAGTCGAAACCTACAAGGCGAGGGCCGTGGAAAAACTTGGGCTGTTCACGCGGGCCGACATCGTGCGCTATGGCGTCGCATTAGGGTGGCTAGGTCATCCCGGGAAAGGCGTGGATCAAGTCTGAGCCATCCCGGCGAAGTATATGGAGGCGATTGACGTCAGGATTTTCCCGACGAAGCGCGCTCATCTCCCGACTGCTCATTTGTGTCGCGCAGACTATCTTTTTTGTGCGAGTGACACCAGCGCGGCTCCTGTGATGGGACCGGCCGTCGCGGCTCCGCCCACTGGAGCCGACCAGCTAACGGAGGCACGTATGAGAAATGTACTGTTCCGAGGCCGCATCGGGCGACGGTTGTTTGCACGCTACGAAAAGTTGCCGAAGCTTGCGGGCCGGCCACGGTCCCACGTCGATGAGAGCACGGTCAGAACCGCCGGCATTTGCCTCGCTTGCGTCTACGTTGCCTGCCTGCTGTTCTCGGCCTTTGCTATCGCTTGATTGCAAATCATCGAACCGACTATCCGCCATAAAAGCCGCCGGATCGGCTTTTGAAGTTCGACCAGCCGGGAGACCGTCTCATCATGGATACTATGTGTGCGCGGCTCCTGCTCGGCATATTGGTTGCGCGTTCGACTGTTGCGAGGATGAAGGCAGCGGCGATGCTGGCGGACTTGGCATCCCCTTTAATGATGGCCTGCTGAGGGATGTCGATTTCCTTCAACCGCTTTGCATGATCAGCAAGTGCTGCGGCGTCAACCCCAGCCCGCGGACCGCACGCTACATAGCCTGGATGCCCGCCCAATAGATATTGATCGCGTCGATCTCCTCGACCTGGACAAACGCCACGCGCCAACTCTCTGCCTTTGCCTTGATCTCGTTCGCGAGTTCTTCGCGAGCAGCTGCGTCGAGCTTCTTCGAGTCGTCGATCCGACTATCCGCGTGCCGGGCTTCAGGATCACGGCGCAGGCGGAGGACCGGTCCGGCGAGAGGGCTCATTCCGGCCTCGTCGATGCCTGCCACGGCATGATGATGGCCACTTTCCCAAAGAGAAGACTCGAAGCGGAGCATCTTGCCGAGGCGCTGCCCCTCGGACCTATTTTCGAAGCGGCGCTTATCGATTGAAGCCAGTATGGCGCGCGCTCCCGCGCGGGTGTAGGCCCGCAAGATCTGCTCGACGCTCTGTCCGGTGAACTCGTGAAGTTGATTGAAGCCAAGATCGCGCAGAAGTTCAAGCGCCAGTACGCCAAGCTCACTCCGACGAGATCATGGTGCTGGCATTTCTCCGTAAGCGCCTCTTTTCTCTGAAGGCCTAGCCGTACCAGCCTCCGGACGGCTGCGTCCCTCCTCGATGCCTCCGGGTACGCCTCGGCAGGTACTGTCGTCGGCAAAAACGGGCCTTCCATTCAAATGCGGGTGCTGGACGTGGTGAGAGCCGGCGCACCGCTCAGCGCGAGCGATACGGCGCGGGTGCTGATTTCATCCGGTTCTGCTTCCGCGTGCCGCGCTCTAAACGAAAGTACATGCCCGGGACCACCTGAGCGCGGAACTGGAGGGCGCGACTTACATTGACCATCAATGGTGTCCTGATGGCCCGAATCGAAGATTACGCACTTATTGGCGATTGCGAGACCGGCGCACTGGTGGGGCGCGACGGCTCAATCGATTGGCTCTGTTTCCCGCGGTTCGATTCCGATAGCTGCTTCGGGCGGCTCCTGGGAGATGAGAAAAACGGATATTGGAGCCTTCGCCCGGTCGACCGATCTACGAACGAACGTCGCTACCTACCAGGCACGCTGATTCTGGAGACTGTCTTCGCGACGGAGACGGGCCGTGCACGTCTCGTCGACTTCATGCCCCCCAAGACGGGCGCGTCGAAGGTCGTCCGGATCGTTGAGGGCCTTGAAGGATCCGTCGAGATGGAGAGCGAGTTGATCGCACGGTTCGACTATGGGGTCAGTGTACCCTGGGTGAGCCGCCTGGAGGATGGTGCGGTCAGCTTGGTCGCGGGGGCGTCGATGCTGGTGCTAAGAACGGGGGTGCCGCTGCACGGCAAATCGATGAAGACAGTCGGCGCGTTCTCCGTCGAACCGGGCCAACGCGCTGCCTTTGTTCTCTCCTACCAGACATCATATGAAGATCCAGCCTCCGCTGACGATCCGTGGCTTCTCCTGGATCGTACAGAAAGTTTCTGGCGCGATTGGTCCAGCCGTTGTGGAGCAGCGGGGCCCTATTCGGACCAGGTTCTGAGATCTCTCATAACTTTGAAAGCCCTGACGTTTGGACCTAGCGGCGGCATTGTCGCTGCGGCCACAACCTCGCTTCCTGAGCAAATTGGCGGGTCTCGCAATTGGGATTATCGCTTCTGCTGGGTCCGCGATGCCACGCTAACTCTGTTGGCCCTTATGGGGGCCGGTTACTACGAGGAGGCGCGCGCTTGGCGAGACTGGCTCATCCGCGCCGTGGCGGGAAGCCCGGACCAGTTGCAGATCATGTACGCCGTCACAGGCGAGCGCAGGTTGACAGAATGGGAGGTGCCCTGGCTGTCGGGATACGTGAACTCAAAACCGGTGCGTATTGGGAATGCGGCCCACACCCAGCTTCAGCTTGATGTCTATGGCGAGTTGATGGACGCCTTATACCAGGCCCGCCGAGGCGGCCTCCCCGAGAACAACCGGGCATGGGCGATCCAGTGTGCCCTCCTCGATCATCTCAAGGAAATTTGGACGGAGCCGGATCAGGGTATCTGGGAAGTGCGAGGTGGAGCCAAGCATTTCACCTTTTCCAAGATCATGGCCTGGGTCGCCTTCGATCGCGCCATCAAATCGGCTGACGAGTTCGGAATGGACGGTCCCGTGGACAATTGGAAGGTGCAGCGTGCCGCCATTCAGGAAGATGTTTGTCGGCGCGGCTACGATGAACAGCGAAAGACGTTCGTTCAGGTTTACGGCGAGTCCCAGCTCGATGCAGCCCTGTTGCTGATCCCCGCGGTGGGTTTTTTGCCGCCCGAAGATCCGCGGGTGATATCGACCATTGAAGCGATCGAACGCGAGCTGGTCAACGACGGCTTTGTGCAACGATACGATACGAAGGCGACCAAAGATGGCCTGCCGCCTGGCGAAGGCATGTTTTTGGCATGCAGCTTCTGGTTGGCGGACGCCTATCACCTGATCGGCCGTGATGCTGAAGCCAAGGCATTGTTCGAGCGGCTTCTGGCTCTCCGCAATGACCTCGGTCTGCTGTCGGAAGAGTATGACGTCGAGCGAAGCCGGTTGGTCGGCAACTTCCCCCAAGCCTTTTCCCACATCGCCCTTGTGAACACCGCGCATAATCTCACGCACCGCGAAAAGCCTTCTGAAATTCGCGGTAGCAGGAAAGCGATCCCGAGCAGGGGGAATAAAAGTAAGGACGCACCGAGGAGACACGTATGATAGAGAGGCCGAGCGATTCTGGTGCCTCAGCCGCTTCTGAGAAGCGACCTCAAGCAACCGTGCCCTTTCCGATCGTGTTGGAAGGACAGCCTGCGCTGGTAACCGGGGCGAACTCGGGAATCGGGCGCGCGGTGGCCCTGGGGCTCGCCGCCTCTGGCGCTGATGTAGTCGTCAACTACGTGGTCGAACCACAAGCAGCGGACGATGTGGCCCATCAAATCGAGGCGCTTGGCCGGAAGGCGATCACCATCAAGGCCGACGTCAGCAACGAGGAGGACGTCCGGTCGATGTTCTCTAGCGCCATAGGTCATTTTGGAACGCTACACATCGCGGTAAGCAATGCCGGCTTGCAGCGCGATGCGCCGTTTCACGAAATGACGCTCGAACAGTGGAACAAAGTCATCGAAGTCAATCTGACCGGACAGTTCCTCTGTGCCAGAGAAGCCGTGCGTGAATTTAAGAAACGAGGTGTGGTGAAGAACATCTCGGCGGCAGCAGGCAAACTCGTTTGCATGAGCTCCGTCCATCAGGAGATCCCTTGGGCTGGTCATGCGAACTATGCTGCCTCTAAGGGCGGCGTCATGCAGATGATGCGAAGCCTGGCGCAGGAAGTTGCTCCGTTGGCCATCCGGGTCAATGGCGTCGCGCCTGGAGCGATCCGTACACCGATCAACCGACCAGCGTGGGAAACCAATGGAGCCTTCGACAGCCTGATGACCCTGGTCCCCTATCAACGCATCGGCGAGCCCAACGATGTCGCCCGAGCGGTCACCTGGCTAGTTTCAGATGCGTCCGACTACGTGGTTGGCACCACCTTGTTCATCGACGGCGGCATGATGCTTTTCCCGGGCTTTGCAAGTGGGGGGTAGATAAAGCCGCACGGCACACTCTCAACCAAAGTGCAAGGGGCCGTCGGAACGGCTTGAGAAGGCGGGTATTACGGCATGGGGCCTTGGGCAAGAGGAGGAATGAGCATTGCCAAATGGCGCGCGCGCAATGGCCGCAAGCAAGATCGCCCGCGAGGTAGCGAAGGCATTAACGTCCGCCCTGAAGCGTTCAGTCAGCTTTCCGAAGAAGGGCCTTAGAAAAGAGGAAAAAGCACCTCGCCAGACCTCGCCCTCGCTACGTGCCGAAAAGTAGCGGCAGCTCCCATGGCAATCTGGCTTACTGCGGGTCTTTGGGGGCTGCTAGGGGCCTCATCGTTGCTCCTGGGAGCAGCGGTCGCATTCGTATTTACGATGCCTCGCTACGTTACTGCAGGGATCATGTCCTTCGGCTGCGGCGTGCTGATTTCAGCCGTGGCCTATGACCTTCTGGAAGACGGATACCAGGAAGGGGGTATCTGGCCTATCATTGCGGGTGCGATCGCCGGCTCTGCCGCCTATGCTCTTTCCGATTGGGCAATCTCTCGAGAAGGAGCGCGCTCGCGCAAGCGGTCCGGGGACCAGCAGGTCAACGCTGGTGAAGGTGGAGGCCTGGCGATTGCCATCGGCTCACTTCGCGACGGTATTCCGGAAAGCATTGTCCTAGGTTTAGGGCTGTTGAGCGGAAAGGGCATCAGCATCGCGATGCTCGCCGCTATCTTTCTGTCCAACTTCCCGGAGGGCCTTTCTAGTGCGCTCGGCATGCGGGCCGCCGGCCGTTCAGTCACCTATATCTTTGGACTATGGAGCGCGATCACGATCCTTTCAGGAGCTGCCGCCGCGTTAGGAGCAGCTTTCCTGGGCGCTGCTGCTCCTCAGGTCGTTGCTACCGTAAGTGCCGTAGCTGCGGGCGCTCTTCTCACGATGGTGGTGAACACCATGGTGCCGGAAGCTGTCGAAGGCGAACAGAAGCTGGCCGGCGTGCTCGTCGTTGTCGGCTTGCTTGCGGCCTTCGCGCTTTCTAACGTCGGCGAAACGTAGAAGGGCGTTAGGCGCCTTTCTGAATCAATCAGGTGTTGTCGGCCCACTGCCCTTCAGGCGCGGCTTAGATGTCGGTCGCCGCAGCGTTAGGTGCGCTTCGGGCTCGGGACTCGTCAATAGTCCGCACGAACCCGAGCCGCCGGACTTCGTCTGGGCTCGTTTCTCGCCTTCAATCTCGCCTCAAGAAGCGTTCGCCCTTGCTCGCTCGCGAGCCTCCCGACGACGTTCGCGGCGTTCTTGGCGCCGATTGGCGCGGTCAGCAGGCTGCCGGAACGAAGGAATGTGACTTGAAGGGGCTATCACAGCCGCAGCCTCGAGCAAGGGAGTTTGGACCGGTGCGGGCGCAGCGGGGCGAGCTTCCATGAACTCGAGCACGGCCCTCCCTTTGGTCGTAATCTGCCATCCGCCGCTGATGCGTTCGACCAGCCCTTGCGAAAAGATGTCGAGATCCGGAACCCGGGCGGCGAGGCGCTTGGTCCGATCCGCCCATTCGCGACCACTGGTCGCCAAGATGGCCATGTCGTGCTTGAGGTCTTCCATGACGGCGAAGCCGTCCGGATAGCTCACCAAGATCTTCAGCGCCGTGACCTGGAAATTCACACCCGCCTCAACCGATCAGCGCCACATCGTAGGTGCACGCGAAAGGGCATCACGGCCTACCTGCCTGAGCTCGTCCAGCGATACCTCGCCTTTAGTAGCAGCCTCCAGTATCTTTGAGGCGACATGGGTACGCGCTCCGATCTCGCGGCGCGAAACGCTCTTGCAAACTTCGCTTAAGACCGCGCGCAATAACGCAGTAGTTGCCGGATAGAACATGAATGCCCTCAGAAGGGAAAACCCCATCATAGCCAACATTTCGCGCGCCGCCACTCAACAATGTTAATGATGCGAGAGGCCAGTTGGTCTGACCGACCTTTTGGAATTGCCTCCACGATGGACTTGCCTTCCAAGATCGGCCAATTCGTAAGGCTATCTTGGGATCAGGAACTCGCGTGTCGAGACCCCACGAGCCCATAGGCAGGTCGTCTTTCGATGTCTGGAGCCGTGCTCCTGCAGCCGGCGCCGCGGCCAAGGAGGATAAGCCACAAGCCGGCCAATCCGGATAGGGGTGAGAGCACCGTGGAGGAAAAGACGCTCGGCCATTTGCCCAATCCGCTGCAGAAGTATGGCGTGAGGTTCGCGGCTACTTACAGTTTCAGAGCGTCAGCATGTCCCTGATCGCATTGCGGGCTTCGCGGCGGTGCAGGTCGTTATCGGCAACTTCATTTACCCGACGTTGCAGGCCAGCCAATCGCTCCCTCCCGTCGCGATTATCGTAGCACTTGCGTTCTGGAGCTGGGTATGGGGTTGTCGCCGCGGCCTTGATCTCCGTTCCCCTAACCTCGGCACTTGTCATCGTTTGCGAGCCCGGGCGAAGCACAGCCCGGAGCCCGACTACTCTCGGTGCCGGAATAGCCGCCACGATCGGACCCATACACCCTCGATAACGTTGAGAACTTCTCAAGCCGGATGTAGCCGCATGATGCCAGATCACCACGAGGACAGATCTCCCCTCACCGGCACGCTGGTTCGGCTGGCCGGCTCGCTGCGCTCCGCATTCGAAACCACCCGTCGGGCGTTTCTTGAATTTCTGACGATACCAACGCTGGTCATCGCCGGTTTTCTGTTGCTTGCTCTACTCACCTTCGTACTGGATCGGGGCCGCCTATCGAACAGCAGCAATGATGCACAACAGATTTGGGGCGGACTGTTCAGCGATGCGCAGGGCGCGCGCAATTTTCTTGGCGTCATCGCGTCGAGTATTATAACGGTAACGTCGATCACGCTGTCGTTGTTGCTCATCGCGGTGCAACAAGGCGCGGCCTCCCTGACCAGCCTCGTTTTCGACCAGTTTCTACGTCGCCGGACCAATCAGCTCTATTTCGGCTTCTTCATCGGTCTGGCGCTTTATGCACTGATCGTTCTGGCCAGCATTGAACCGCGCCACCAGCCGATTTATGGTGTGGCCCTGGCTGGCCTGCTGACGGTCGTGGCTCTCTACATGCTGATCCTTTTGACCTACACGACCATCAATCAGATGCGTCCGGTCGTTATTATCAAATCGATCCATGATCACACCCTCCTTGCGCGCGAACGTCAGCACGATCTGCTCCGCGCTACGCGGCGGTCGCCGCAGAACCCGGGCCTTATAACGGAACGCCTGAATACCACGCGCAGCGGCTTCCTGACGCGAATTGATGTCGCTGCAATCGACGACGCCCTGCCAGCCGATGTGGAAATCGTCATCCTGGTCTCGATCGGCGAATACGTCGCATTCGGCGATCCGATCGCGGAGATCAGAGCGTCGCAGCCGACCTCCTCGAAATTGAAGGCGACCGTCGGAGAGGCGATCATGCTCGAAGCGCAACGCGATCTTGACTCCGATGCCGTGTTTGGCATCGAACAGCTCATGACGATCGGGTGGACGTCGATCTCGACAGCGAAGTCCAATCCGGACCCGGGACTGTTGACCATCTGGAACCTGCGCGACTTGGCGGCACGCTGGCTCGCAACGGACGTCTCCTTCGGGGCAACGGTCGAGGTCGATTCCGGCACGGTTGGGGGCGTGGTCTACGTTGACAATCTCCCGGTACGACTGATGGAGGCGTTCGAGTCGCTGATTGTCGTCGCATCGGAGTCGATGCAGCATCAGAGCGCCGCGCAGATTTATCGAACGTTTGCCAGCCTGTATCCGCGCCTGCCGCTGGACCTGCAACGTCAGTCCGAGGATTGCCTCATGCGCTCGCTGTCCGGGTTGGGCGACCACATTTTGACCCGTGAGCTGGCAGCATCGCTGTCAATCCTCGTCGACGCCCTGAGCATGTCTGGCCCCCCTGAATGTGCAGGGGCGATTGCGCTGGCTCGGGACAAGCTGGCGGCGAGCATCGGCCAGCTTAATTCACGGTCGAGCCGAACGCCGTGACCTGCTAAGCGGGCCCGGTGAAGAAGAAGGACAACCCGAACAGAACATAGACCCCGAGAAGCAGCAGGCCTTCAAACCAGGTCGTTTCCCCATCTCGGGCGATCGCGTTGACGATTAGAGCCGTGCCCGCGATGGCGAAGAGATACAGTGGGTTGGAAAACACGAGGCTCAACGGATGACCCATGAACCACGAAATGATCACGAGGAGTGGTGCTACGACCAACGCCACCTGAATCGCCGAACCAACGCAGATACTGAGAACCAGGCCCATCTTGTCCTTATGTGCAAACCAGGCCGCGGCGAACAGATCGGCAACTGTTCCGACCAAGCCAAGCACAATGACACCTAGAAAGAGGGGCGAGAGCTGCAGTTTGGCAGCAGTCTCGCTCAGCGATCCGGATACCAGTTCGGCTTCAAACGCGATCGCAACTGTCGCGGCAATGATGACCGCGAGAGAGCGCATGAGACTCCAGTCGGCCTTGCCGGGAGACGTCTCGGCTGAGAACACATCCCGATGTGTGATTAGCGTGTAGATTAGGTTTGCCATATACAGCGATAGCAGGACGGCCGAAACGCTGAGGCTAAGCTCCTCGTCGGTAACGCGGAGCTCCCGGCCGTGACCGGCGATCTGGCCAGTATAATTGAACACGGCGGGAAGCAGCATCGCGATGACGACCAGGATGAGCAACGTGGAGAGCAGCCCCGCTCTCCTGGGATTGAAACTCTGCCGCTCTCGCGTCGCGCCCCCGATCACGATGGCCAGCCCCAAACCGAAAAGACTTGTACCGATGATGGATCCAGTGATCTGCGCCTGAACCACAGCCGTTTCGCCACTGGCAAGCACGAAGAGCGCCAGCACGAGCTCTGCGATACTGCCGAAGCTGACGGTCAGCAAACCGCCTATCGCCGGTCCAACGCGCTCTGCGAGCTGTTCTGTGGCGCGACGGATCCATTCGGCAAGGACCGCGACGGCCATAACGGCCGCGATGAAAATCCACACCGAAGGTGCGCCGACAAGATACTTCAGCCCGAGGGATATGGGGACGCAAAGGAGCAGGAAGGACAGAACCACCGTCTTCACATCGTACCTTCAATCAGCTTGTGAAATCTTCGTTCTTTGTCCGCTCACAAGCGACGACATTGCACCGGCACATGTGGAGAGCACGCGACCGATTCTTGGCTACGGCGTTGCCGGATAACCCTTGGTCCTCGATAGGGTTCAACCTCAGAAGCTTTCAAATCGGTAATGTCTAAGGTCTGCAAGTCATCGGCTGGCAGGTGTCAGTCATCTTCGGCTGCAGATGGCCGCTCGCGGGTAGCCGCATGCGCAGAACTTCTCATGACGAGGGGGCCGGCCTCCCACAACTTCGGCCTCCCACAACTAAACTTCGGCCTCCCACAACTAATGGACCTGACAGTCATTGGAACACGCCTCGTTGCGCGCCGTTTTATGCCATCGGGACTGTTGCGCGAGATCATTCGCCCGTCCCACAACGTTTCGGAATCTGCATGTCCAGCCGCGCCATCCGTATCGCCCTTTCCACTCTTTTTGCCTTGACCGGTCTTTGGCTTGGCGTCGGGGGTCTCTGGCTGGTCACGCTGGGCGGTTCGTATTCTTATCTCGCACAAGGGGTGGCCCTGATCGCGGTCGCGGCTCTCATCATGGCCCGCAATCCGTTGGCATTTTGGGTTTACGCCGCGCTTCTGTTGCTCACCATGGTTTGGGCCCTGGTCGAAGTCGGGCTGGACTGGTGGCAGCTCGCGCCGCGCGGGGATTTCATCTTCCTGTTCGGACTTATCCTGATGTTGCCGTGGCTCCCGCGATCGGCTCGAACCCGGCCCCTCGGCTCCTTCTTCAAATCGGGCCGAGCCGCTCTTGCTGCCTCGCTCGCCGTCAGCGTGGCGATCGCTCTGCTCGCTGTCTTCACGCCGTCGCACGATCTGGCTGGGAATCTGCCGGAAAGAAGCGCGACTGATCATGACGGGCTGGGACCGGCGGCTGGAACGGACTGGGCCGCCTATGGCGGAAGCCAGGCCGGGCAGCATTACTCGACGCTCGATCAGATCACGGCGCAGAACGTGGGAAAATTGAAGGTCGCGTGGACTTTTCATACCGGTGACATGCGCGGCAAGAAGGACCCGATCGAGACGACATACGAAGTCACACCGCTCAAGATTGGCGACTCTGTGTATCTCTGTACTCCCCACGATCTCGTCTTCGCGCTCAACGCGGAAACCGGCGAACAGAAGTGGCGATACGATCCGAAAGTCGCTGAACCTCCGTACCAGAGCACACAGCACCTCACCTGCCGGGGCCTGTCCTATTACGACGGCACGGCGCCAGACGCGACGGCGTCAGCGAATGCCACGGCTTCGGCAGATTGCGTCAAGCGCCTGTTCCTCCCGACCGTGGACGGACGGCTGATCGCGCTGAGCGCAGAGACTGGCAAGGTCTGCCCCGGGTTCGGCGGCCCAGATGGCTTCGTGAATCTGTGGCAAAACATGCCCAACGTGAAGACCGGATCGTATTATTCCACATCCCCGCCGATCATCGCCAAAAGCCTGATCATCGTCGGCGGCGCGGTCAACGACAATGTGTCGACGGCCGAGCCCTCCGGCGTGATCCGCGCCTTCGATGTCAATTCTGGCAAGCTGATCTGGAACTGGGACAGCAGGAAACCGACGGAAACAGCTCCCATCGCACCGGATCAGACATATTCCGCTAACTCCCCGAATAGCTGGAGCATATCCAGCTACGATTCCGCACTCGGCCTGATCTATATTCCGATGGGAAATCAGCCGCCCGATCAGTTCGGCGGGAACCGCGACAAGAACGTTGAGACCTATTCATCTTCGGTCGTTGCACTGAACGCTGAGACCGGAGCGGTCGCGTGGGTTTTCCAAAGCACACATCATGACCTCTGGGACATGGACGTCCCCGCCCAGCCCGCTTTGCTGGACCTGACCATCGCCGGTAGCACCGTTCCCGCGTTGGTCGAAACCACCAAGCAGGGCGGGCTTTTCGTGCTCGATCGCCGCACCGGAAAACCATTGCTGCCGGTTAGGGAAGTGCCCGCGCCCCAAGGTGCCGTTGCTGGCGATGTCACCGCACCGACTCAGCCCGTCTCCACTTTGTCGTTCAACCCGACGCCGCTGACGGAAGCCTCGATGTGGGGGCTCTCGCCGTTCGACCAACTAGCGTGCCGCATCGCCTTTCGCTCCATGCGCTATGAAGGACGCTATACTCCACCGTCCCTCAAGGGCTCGATCGTCTATCCTGGAAATTTCGGAACGTTCAACTGGGGCGGTGTCGCGATCGATCCGGAGCGGCAGGTCGTATTCGCGATGCCGGTCTACCTGGCCTTCACGTCGACCCTGAAAGCGCGCACCGACGCCACCAGCCGCATCGTCAGCAAACCGGATGAAGCGCCATTCAACGAGAATTTCGGAGCGCCCTATGCCGCCAAAATGGGGGCGTTCCTCTCTCCGATCGGGCTGCCATGTCAGGCTCCGCCGTGGGGTTACGTCGCCGGCGCCGACCTTACGACTGGCAAAACATCTTATCGTCATGTCAACGGAACGGTCCGGGACCTTTCGCCGATCCCCCTGCCTTTCGAAATGGGCGTTCCCGGCATTGGCGGCCCAATGGTCACCAAGGGCGGCGTGGCTTTTCTCAGCGGATCGCTGGACTATTTTGCCAGAGCGTATGACGTCACGAACGGAAAGAAACTGTGGGAAAGCCGCTTGCCGGCCGGCGGGCAAGCCACGCCCATGACCTATTGGTCGGAAAAGAGCGGGCGTCAGTTCGTGGTGGTGGTGGCCGGCGGCCATGGCTCGACGGGCACCGAAGCCGGTGATTCCATCATTGCCTACGCGTTGCCCAATTCATAATCGCGGCTCCTCAAGATAGACAACCGTTCCATCGTTGCGCAAGACGGCGCCGGACGTGCCGATCCATCTTCTGATCAATCGCCGGAAGCGTCTTGCTCCCGCGGCTCCCAGCCGGGCCAGCACTGCGGGAACACGCCGATTGATATCCGGGGCCGCGCAGGAGCGGCGACACGCGCCGACTCTTCGACAGTCGGGCGGATTCCTCCGTCATCAACTGGCGAACGCCCAACGGCGCCGGTCGGGATGCTCCGCAGCGCGGGAGCGACGACCATCCGGAAGATTAAGGCGTCAACTCAGTCGCGGTAACGACAAAATTCGTCGCCGTTTTCATATTCAAAGCAGATCTTGACGCGTCGGCGCGGCCGATCCTCATCGCGGTATCGCGAGCGTCGGTCCATATCTTCATCATCGCGCTGCATCCGCCAATTGCCGCCTGTGGTGCGATGGTCAGTATCTTCCATCATGCGTCCCATATGCTGCTGACGCCGCATGCGGTCCATGCCCGTGCGATCCTCATCGCGCTGCGTGGTCCAGTCTCGCTTGACGCGTGTGTCTTCGGCACTCTTACGCTCCGTTTCGCGCGCCTGATCGGACTGCTGCGGCGCACGGTCCGGCTGAACGGGAGTGGCCTGGGTCTCGTTGGAGCCCGGTGCAGTCTCGGGTTGTTGAGCAAGGGCGAAGCCGGAGACGAGTAAAGAGGAGAGGAACAGAACGGTCGCTGTTGCTGAATTACGCATGGCACATCCTCCTGGCCAATCACCTTAACCGTGCGGGCCGAGGGATTGTTTCTGGAGAGACTGCATCTTTTTCGATGGCGTGCATGAGATTGGAACACGCCTCATGCGCTCTCCTTATAACCCTATCAGCCATTTCGACGCGCAGTCGTGATCCTTCTATGCGCCCCCAGCCGGTCCTGGGGCGCCAAGTTTTGCGTCACGGCAAGCAAGTGAGGGAGACACGGAGTTATATGATGAAGCCTCGCGTCGTCTAGACCGGTTGCCCGCTCAATCTGAAGGTGGCACCGGCTTTCGTAAATATTTCGACTCCTCGCCTCTGCACCAAGGAAAGGCCGAGTTTGGACCGGAACCAACGCAATGAAGGAGAGCAATTGGAAGACAAGTTGACCGCTCACGTCCGCCATATAGAGCGCACTCTCCGAGTAAGCGCGATCGGCCTCTTTCTCGCCGCGTCAATCTGGTTGCTCCGTGACATTCTCTTGCTCACGTTCAGTGCCGTAGTCATTGCTTGCGTTTTGCGCGGGGCAAGCAACGCGGTGCAGCGCGTATTTCGCCTGGGTCATTACACCTCCCTGCTTTGTGTCATCATCATCACTTCTCTCGTTCTCGGTGCGCTGCTCTGGTGGCGCGGGAGCGTTATTTTCGCCCAGGCCGACGAAATCGGCCAGCAACTGAGAACCCAGTTGGAGAGAGTATGGAGGGAGCTGGAAGATAGCTCATGGGGCTCGGTATTCGCTCAACAGCTACAAATAGCCGGAAAATCTCTGCGAGCCGGCCTGACTGGCTACGTCCCGGGTGTCATCGGCTCGGTTCTCGGTATCGGCGGCACTCTTGTCGTTGTGGGGGCGACGGCAATATTCCTGGCTGCATCGCCGCAATTGTACCTCGAAGGCGCGCTGCGTCTGCTTCCTGTGGCTTGGCGGCCTCACGGGCGGGAAGTTGCTCGGGAGCTTGGTTCTACGCTCAGGCTCTGGTTTCTCGGGCAATTCATCGACATGGTCATCGTAGGGCTTCTTCTTGGCTTGGGTCTTTTTCTTATCGGCTCGCCTTTGGCACTTTCATTGGCTCTGCTCGCTGGGCTGCTGAACTTCGTGCCATACATCGGGGCGCTCGCTGGCGCCGTACCGGCGATCCTCGTCGCCCTGGCTCAGTCTCCTACCTTAGCGGCATGGGTCGCTTTATTGTTCTTGTCGATCCAGCTCATCGAGGGAAATGTCATCTCACCATGGATTCAGAAAAGAACGATCTCACTCCCGCCGGCCCTCAC
The DNA here is from genome assembly GCF_018129985.1 of Bradyrhizobium sp. SZCCT0148. GTDB lineage: Bacteria > Pseudomonadota > Alphaproteobacteria > Rhizobiales > Xanthobacteraceae > Bradyrhizobium > Bradyrhizobium japonicum_H. The sequence continues at coordinate 103,139 of NZ_JAFCKT010000013.1, read as the reverse complement.
GATACTTTCTCAGACCGTTTTGGGGACGCTTTTTGGTCTGATCGGATTGATCGTGGCCACCCCTTTGATGGCCATTCTGCTTGTTGCTGTCCGCATAATCTATGTCGAGGCCTTCCTGGAGCGTGAGAGTAAGCAGGTCTCTGACCAAGAGCACGTTCAAACCGAGCGAAAGTCATTGTAGTTGGTACGGTGTCGTACACTCGTCAGTCTGCCATCGACGATCGGCGCGACATAGTGTCCGCAGCTATTGACTCTGGAAACCAAGATCGAAGGCTGAGGTTGAGACCGCACTCTGAAATCACAGGAGCCACTGATGCGGAGACTCACACTTGCCCTTTCTCTCACCGGTCTGATCGCGATCTCTCCACTCGGCAGTACACAGGCCGCGCCATTGACAGCGCTCTCCGCGGCGGCGCGCTCGCCGGAGCTTACGTCGGCGGGACAGAACAATGTCACGCAGGTGCGCTGGCGTGGCGGCTGGGGGATCGGCGCGGGATTACTTGCGGGAGCGCTGATCGGCTCCGCCATTGCTGGCCCCTACTATTATGAGCGGCCGTACGACGGCTACGGGTATGCGTACCGCCCATACGGTTATGGTGGATACTATCCAGCATACACCTATACGCCTTACTGGGGCGGATATGGTTGGGGCCCGCAGCCCTACGCTTGGGGACCGCGTCCTTGGCGCTATAGTTACGGCTGGTCCGCGCCGAGGCCGTGGGGATATACGGTCCGGCAGGTACACCCATGGCGTCATAGCTACGGCTGGACTCCAAGATCCCATCGCCATCATCATCACGGCGTAATCCGCGCGCATCATCGGTGGTAACACGCCAATCTCACGGCAAGGTGCCCGGCGCGCTCAACGCCAGCGGACGTGCGCTGGCGTTGGGGCGAGCGCGATGAGCTTGCGCAGGCCGACAGTTTGCGCATTCGGAAGAGCAAGATCAGAGTATTCTTTTGGGGGCTCTAGCCAAGCACGTCGCGAGGGCACTGACCAGATTGCGGCCGTGCTCGCCTATACGAAAGTAGAGGTCGTCAAGGTCCTACATCCGCTCCTTGACGCCGGCCTAGATCAGCCACCAGTTCACCGGATATTGGTGAGAAATCCCCGATGATCGTGATCTGCATCATGACCAAAACTCCGGCATCGACCGCTCCAGCCGTACCCCGAGGCCCCTCCGGAAGATAGCGAGCTGCGCACATCCCGACTTGCCAAGCCGTGAGCGAGAGCGTGTCTGCTTTAATAGCCTGAACGATACCCTCTCGGCGACAGGTCGCATGGGCTTGATCGTGAAGTACTGGAATGCCACTTCGAGTACGAATGCGAACAGATAATCCACCACTCAGATTGCAAACATCTTTTCAGAGAACGACGTTTTCCAACCAGCCCAGATCGCAATCGCCGGAAACGCGAGCACGAGACTTTCGGCGACTGTCACCTAGGGTGCATCCGGCTCCGCAGTGCATGGCGCCTTTGGCGACCATGAAGAAAACGGCGTTTCCTTTTTCACGCTGGACCGCTTTTTGAGCTCGCTCGCATCGCGCGCAGCAAGGCGACCGAAGCGGTGGTACAGCAACAAGGTCAGTACGGTACCGAACAGACCGTTAATTGGCCAGACGATGTTCATGATCCACAGGCGCTGCGGATGGTTGATTAGGACGATTGCGATCAGGATGGCGCAGACGATTCCGACGGCCAGACAAGCGAATGCTACCTCGGGATCATGATCTGTCCTTTCCGGAGAAGAACGTCCCGAAGACCGCCCTCGTTGCAATTCCAGAGGACTGCATCGCAACCCGCAAGGGCGCAACGAAGGGCTGCAAAGCAAGTCTATGCGCGAGATCGGATTTGCCGATCGTACTCGCGCTGTATCAATCCAGAGCACGAACATGCCAGATGCTGCAGCTGAGCCCGGTCGATCAGAGTTATTGCAGCTCGCGTGTTGCGGATGATGCCCGCCTGCTCGAACGTCTCGAGACACTCGCTAACACTGGCACGGCGGATCCCGAGCAGTTGAGCCAACACGGCATGCGTGATCGGCAAATCGTTCGAGTCCATCGCGTTGGCCGCGACGAGAAGCCAACGGCCAAGCCGCTGCCGGACCGAGTGCAGCGAGTTGCAGGCTCCCACCTGGGAAGTCTGAAACAACACGAGATTGATATAGCGAAGGATTATTCCGCGAAGAGCCAGGAGCTCGTCCAGCGTTGCAACAAACGCCTGGGTCGGAATTCGCAGGGCGGTTCCGCCGACCTGGACCACACGGCGGTGCGGGGGCATTGGATCTTCCGGTGCCAAAACACAGGGGGCTCCAATCATTCCTTCGGCGCCGACAAGCCACGCCTCGACGAAACGATTCGGCTCCACCTTGGCCGAGACCGATATGAGCCCGTCATTGAGAAAATAGACGTATTCCATCGGCAAGCGCCAATGATGCAGGACTTGACGCGGCTTGATTTCGACCTCCGTCCCGATCGATCGAAGCACCTCCAACTCTGCCCCCGGAATGCAGCTCAGCAGCTTGTTTCGTACGGTCAGTGCCCGAACGTGGCCTTCGGGTTCGATCAGCCTTGGCGCTAACCCAGTTACTCGACCGTCCTGCATTACCGTTGCTCCCCGCCCCCGGAGACAGACTCGAAACGTTCGGGGGAGTTAGACAGAGTACGCAGTCAGGCCGCCTGGGTTCCATTTTCAACGTGTACGACTATGTTCCGTGTCCGTCCCCTCGGTTGGATGCCTTATTTTCGAAGCGAAGGGCGGCGCGGACCAATGCCAGATGGCTCAATGCCTGAGGAAAGTTGCCGGCTAAGCGGCCATCGCGCACGTTGAACTCCTCAGCTAGTAATCCGAGATCATTTCGCGCTCGCAAGAGATGAGCGAAGGTTCGCTCCGCTTCGGCCCGTCGCCCTTGCATCAATTGGCATTCGACGAGCCATCCGGTGCATGCGAGAAACGCTCCCTCGCGAATTTCGCCTGACAACTTGCGATGGACGAACCCGTCGTGCACGAGCTCGCGCTCGATCGCAGCAATCGTCTTTTCGATGCGCAGATGCGTAACAGGCAGGAAGCCCACCAAAGGCAGGTTGAGCAGGCTCGGATCCACCTCCTCAGAGCCGTAGTACTCTACAAATGTCTCTCGTTGGCGGTTGAACCCCTTTTCGCATATCTCGCGATGCATCCGGTTCCGCAGCCCCACCATTCGCTTCACAAAGGCGTTGTCCGCCGATCGATGGAGATCATCACGACGGACGAAGCGATCCACCGCGGCCCAGGCCGACACTTTGGAATATGTGTAGTGCTGCGGATGTCCTCTCAATTCCCACAAACCATGGTCGGGCTCATCCCAAACCCCTTCGACGTGAGCGATCACGGAAGCAATCAGATCGGCTTCACGATCGGTCGGGACAACGCCCATCTTCGCTGCGGCAGCCACAGAATCAAGGAGCTCGCCGTAGACGTCGAGCTGTCGCTGGGCGGCCGCGGCATTTCCAATTCGCACCGGCCTCGCCCCTCTGAACCCCGGGAGCCAGGATGCCACCCATTCCTCCAGACGACGCGAGCCATCCACGCGGTACATGATTCTGATCTTGTCAGGCTCGCCACCTGCAGCCCGGAGAAGCCAGTCGCGGAACGCCCTGGCCTCCTCTTGATACCCGGCATCAAGCAGAGCCGTTATCGTGAACGCTGCATCCCGCAGCCAGCAATATCGGTAATCCCAGTTCAGGTCCTGGGCCGGCGCCTCCGGAAGTGAGGTGGTGGGAGCGGCAATGATGCCGCCTGTCGCACAAAAAATCATCGCCTTGAGCGTCAAGAGGGAGCGCCTGACGGCCTCGGGCCACCGCGTTTGGATCGAGAACTTCGCAATCCAATTGAGCCAATATTCCTCCGTTTTGTGCATAGCTGCCGCGGAGGCAAGCGGCGGAGGCGGCGCACCCGTTGCGCTGCCGTATCGGAGACAAAATGCGATCTCCTCCCCTTCACTCACCTCCACTTCCGATACGATGCAGGAGCCCTGCTGCGAGACCTGTGACGGTGCATGCAGAACGACGAGATGCGGTCCCACGAAGGCGACGGCCTGTTGTCGATCGGTCTCAACTGCGGGTCTCAAGGATCCATAGTCGAAGCGCAGGTCCAGCTCGCTGCGCAACTTCACCTTGCCCGCAAGGCCCCGAACGATCCGGATCACGGCAGATGCGTTGCCCTCGATAGGCATAAAATCGATCAGACGGACACAGCCCGTCGTCAGCTCAAACTCCGTCTCGAGCACGAGCGTATCGGTGCGATAGCGGCGGCGCGATGAACTGCCGGCTTCGACCGGCGCCATCTTCCAACGTCCATGTGAGTCCGTGCTGAGCAAGGCCGCAAGGCAAGCGTCCGAATCGAAGCGCGGCCAACACAGCCACTCGATCGAACCGTCACGATGCACGAGGGCAGCCGTCTGGCAGTCTCCAATCAGCCCATAATCCTCGATGGACTTCGTCGGCACTGGGAAGCTCTCATCCAAGTCGCGCATCGCGTTGACGTCGACGATGTCTGCTGCTCCTGCTTCGCGATGCCCGTGCAGCCACCACCGCCAACGCAGCTGTTCCCAACAGCGCCATGACCGGAGCAAGCCGCAGCATGCTTGCCGGTCCGGCAAAGGCGCTATCGACCGCCTCCGAAGCGAAGCTCCCCCTGGTGCGATGAAGGCCGCGTACGGGTTGATCGAGGTTGTCCCGCCGACTTGGATCGATCGGGCGATCCGTCTGTTGGCCACTGATACAGGTTTGTGCGAGATAGCGATCCAGCAGCCCCGGCAAGATCATGTTGCCAAGAATGACCTTTAGGGTGCTGAAACCGATCCAATACTCCCTCGCCGGCCTTTGAGCTGCATCGTACACTTTATTCGCGATGACCTCAGGCTCGACCACAGGCGCCACTGGCCTCGGCGTCCGCGGCATATGCGCCCTCGCCCAATCGAATTGCGGAGTGTTGACCGCCGGCAGCTGCAGCATCATCAAATTGAGCCTGCTCTGCTCGTGCCTCAGCTCGCTTCGCAGCGAATCCGTGAAACCGCGAATGGCGTGCTTGGCCCCACAATAGGCCGACTGGAGCGGAATGCCGCGGTAGGCCAACGCCGATCCGATCTGGATGATCGTCCCCCTGTTTGCGGGCCGCATGTGGCGCAGGGCCGCCATCGTTCCGTGCACGAAGCCGAGATAGGTGACCTCGGTGACACGGCGGAATTCATCGGGCGTCATGCGCCAAACCGGAGAGAACACCGTCACCATCGCGTCGTTGATCCAGATGTGGATCGGACCCAGCGTCGATGCGATGCGGTCCGCTGCCGCAAAGACGGCGCCGGCATCCGCCACATCCAGAGGCATCACAACCGCCCGTCCTCCGACGTCCTCGATCTCGCGCCGCACATCCTCGAGGGCTTCCACATCTCGGGCGATCAGACCGATGGAGTAACCGGCGCGGCCGAAACGATGGGCGATGGCCCGGCCAACCCCAGCGGATGCCCCTGTGACCACGACAACCGGACGGGGACGGACCGGCCCCTCATTCAAGCTCGCTTCGTCATTCATTAGGACATCTCCTCACTCCGGTACGGCCGGGTAGGCAATGGTCGACAGCAGCGCCATTGCTGGCTGGCGCGAGTCGAGCCTGGTATGCTGAACGATCACCGGCTCGCTCGCCTCGATAATTGAAGCGTAACTCGTGTCGCGCGGAACCGGAGCGGGGTCGGTCAGATCATTGAAGCGGAGATGCAGAGTGCGCTTGGCCGGCACCTTCACCCGGTAGGGGCCGACCGGAGCCCTGTTCTCGAAGAACAGCGTAATCCGGACGTCTGCGTCGCGATCGCCCGTGTTCAGGAAGCACGCCGCCTCATGCGACACAAGATCGTGCGCGTCGCTGACGCTGTCGCTTGGGATATAGCCTTCCGGGATGGCCCACATTGTGCGACCGATGCTCTGCATTGTCATCGCTCCAGCTTGATCAACGCCAGCCCCGTCACGGGATCGTGCGCCTTCTGAAGATGCGCGGGATTTTCGGTTACGATCACCTCGAGAGTGGGGCGCACCCGAGCCGATCCAAGGTGGCCGGCGAGAGCGGTGCCGTCGCGCCGCCCGACAACGAGATGGACGTGCACGGAAGGTTCGCCCGACGGCGAAACCGCGATATCGCCGACGAGCGAAGCGACCTCCACCTGTTCGTCTACGCGATTCTCGAGGTATGTCTCTTTCTCCCAATCGAAGTATTTCAGCACCAGCCCGCTGAAGGCTCCGATGCCGGTGATTTGGGCTGCGGAGATCCGCTGCGCCGCCGCAAAGGACTTGAGGCTTTCCATCGCCTCGTCGCCGCTGTCGAGGATGACTGCAAAGGTTCGCTGCGCGCTGTCGTTGAGGAGCTTTTGCCTCATCGGTATCCTCCTAATTCAATCTGATCTCTCCCACTCGGGACAGACCCCGAATTCGATCCGCCGTGCGGCAAGCAATCGCCTGAATTGTCAGGGACGGATTCGCGCCGCCCACGGTCGGAAACACGGAGCCGTCGCAAATCCAGAGATTGGGGATGTCCCAGCTGCGGCAGTCCGCATTGACGACGCTGTTGTCCGGCCGATCGCCCATCCGGGCCGTACCGTTGAGATGACAGGTGTCGTCTTCCTGCACCCACAAGTCTTTGGCGCCGATCGCGCCCAGAGCCCGGCTCATGAAGGCGACGGAGTGATCGATCAGGCGCTTGTCGTTATCGCACCAGGAGTAGGTAACGCGCGGAATTCTCAGCCCGTATTGATCGACTTCGTCGGCCAACGTGACGCGGTTGCTTTCCTGAGGCAGCATCTCCCCAACGATCTTCAAGCCCACGACGTGGTTATAACGCTTCATCGCCTCGACCAGTCGCGTCCCCCACAGACCATGCGCCGTCGCTTGCGTGTTGGCCCATAGCTGCGGAAGGGGGCCCTGGCTCATGTAAGCGTAGCCACCAAAGAAATCCTTGCCCTCATCCTCGTAATTCCAGTGCTCGGTGATGGCGAGGGACGGAGGTCCCTTGTACGAGCGGACCTCCTCGTCCATCTCGCCCCACACCGCCTGGTTTGCTTGTGCCATTAGATTCTTGCCGACAAGTCCGGACCTGTTTGCCAGGCCATCCGGAAACTTGTCGGTCGCCGAATTCAGCAGGAGCCTCGGTGTTTCGATCGCGTAGCCGGCCACCACCACGTTGCGCGCCTTCTGAAAGCGCCACTGGTTCTGGCGGTTATAGTGCACACCGACGGCGAGGCCATTCGCGTCGGTCTCGATCCGGCCGACCATGGCGAGATCCCGGATCTCGGCGCCGGCAGACAGAGCGCGCGGAATCCACGTCACGAGCGCGCTTTGCTTGGCATTCGTCGAGCAACCGGTCACGCAGAAGCCGCGATAGACGCATGGATGTGCGAGGCCGCGCGGCGCAGAGAGGGTTGCGAGCGGCGTCTCGGTCCAGCCGATACCAAGGGCTTCGCAGCCGCGCGCGAGCGCGCGGGCAGCAGCATTGAGCGGATGGGCGCGATAAGGATAGCGCGGACGCGGCGGTCCCCAGGGGTAGTTGACAGGGCCGGAGACTTTAAGGGCCTGCTCGACTTCCGTGTAGTAAGCCCACATCTCGCGCCAATCGATCGGCCAGTCCGCACCGTAGCCAAGTTTGGTCCTGGCTTTGAACCATTCCGGCCGGAACCGGAGCGATACCATTGCGAAATGCACGGTCGAGCCTCCGACGGCCTTGCCGCTGTTGTTGCTTCCGAGCTGCAAGGGATTGTCACCATCGACAATGCGGTCGTCTGTCCAATAAAGCTTGGTCTGCTCGGACTCGTCGGAGGCGAAATCCTCAAGGGGCCGGAAGTAAGGGCCGGCATCGAGGGCCACCACCGTGAACCCGTATTCGGCCAACTTGCAGGCGAGCGTCGCACCGCCGGCCCCAGTCCCGACGATCACGAAGTCAACCGCCTCATGCTCGGCGTATTGTTTCATGCTCACCCAGCGGCCGGGTCGAAAGACGTCGGGCGCGCGGCCGTTGATTGCACGTGGACTGTGAAGCGGATCATCGGACATTTCGATTGATCCTCCGAGCTTCGACCTCCCGGCCCGGCATGGCTTCGGCCGCCTCCCAGGGATCACGGTCGTTGAAATCGAGCCGCACGTAGCCGCGCGGACTGGCGGGTCCGCCCCACCCCACCTCGCTCCACGCAGTAGGGTGAGAATAGTAAGCCAGAACTACATCGCGCAGCAGACGATGTTTGAAGAAGATCTGCGACGGCATGCCGGCCCATTCCGGCGCGTTCAATTCGCCCGCCTCGCAGCGCCTTAGTAGATCGTCTTGATCGCCATCAGCGACCGCTGCGAAGCCACAGTCGTGGCGGGCTCTCGCCTCCGCATTCAGGGCTCCGAGCCCCCTTCGCCAAGCTTCGCCGTCGCCCGGCAGGCCCACGACACGATAGCCGTCCATCACGCCGGCTCGCAGCTTTTGATCAAGCAGGCCGGCCACGGGAACAGGCGACCTCGACGCAGGTTGCGGCACGATGCGATCGGCGATTGCGGTGAGCACTTCAAACTCATCCAGGGTCAGGAATTGCGGCTCGTCTGGCACCTGCAAGCGAGCCGCGATCACCTCCCGCGTCTTCTCATTCCAGGATGGGCTCCGCCATTTCGCAAGCACGTCATAGCCAGGGTAGGCATTGTGAAGCTCCGCCTTCCGATCAAGCATCTCGTGCCTCTCTGATCAACTCGAGCGCAGCAAGCCCAGCCATTGCGAGCCCAGCGAAGCTTGGGGGTGCCGGCAGAGGCGGTCCGTTGAGGATGTTTTGGCTCCAATTGCGCCAGCCGCCCATGTTTCGCGAGACGCCATAGGCGTGAAAGCCAACGCCGGCAAAACCCATCAACGCAAGCAGCCGCATCCACCATCGCGCAAGGCCGCGCATCCGCCTTCCACCGTTCAATACCGCGCCGGCGAGTAAGCCAGCGCCGATCGGCGGGAGGGTCACGGGAACGGCCATGAAGGGGTTGTGAAAGGCTCCGCGAAAATGGAGCAACCCCGCCTCTCCCGAGGTTCCAAGGAGGCCCAGCGCTGATACTGTTGCGACCGTCTCAGCCGCGGGAAGCTTGAAGATCCGACGAGACCGCCGGCGCCCGTTGGCGCGCACACGTTCCGAGCAAAAGCCCAACATCCCGGAGAGCAGAATAGCCATCGGCGCGCCCAGGGGAGCACCGTAGAATACGTTCTGCCAGCTCAGGCCGCCGACTTTTTTCGTCACATTGTAGATGTGAAAGCCTGTCCCAATCAGGCCGGTGACGGCCGCCGAAAGATACGACGCGTCTCGTGCTCTGTGTGCAACCGGGCGCCGGTCCGCCGTGCCGTGCAGGCTCATTGCCAAGGTCAACCCGGCAACGACCAGCGGGGTGAACATCGCCTTATTCTTGAATGACCCACGGTAGTGCTCGAGAGCGCTGTCGGCAAGGACGGACGCGGCCAACATGCCCGCGGCTCGATTCAGACGCCGGGCTGCCGAAACGGTCTCGGCCTCGCGCTGCGCGGAGCGGGAGAGCGAGCGAGGTACCGACAGACGCAGCGGTCTTGCCCGCATCGCTTCGACGGGCAGAGCTTGGAAGCTTCCGCGCGCCTTATCTTTTCTAGCCTGGTTAGATCGCATAGCGCTCAGCATCCGCTTCCTTTAAGATCAAGCCGTTGCCCGCTACCGACAGGTCGGGCTGGATCGCACCATTACGTGGCTTCGGCGCGCCGTCGAAAAGCATATGTTCGATGCGAACGTGATCGTGAAACCATTCCAGATGCCGTAGGCGCGGCACAGCACAGGCGGCGTGGAGATGCAGAGCCGGCGCGCAATGGCCCGACAGATCGATTTGGTGCGCCTCGCAAAGCGAGGCGATTTTCAGAAACCCGGTTACGCCGCCGCACCGGGTGATATCGGCCTGCTGAACGTCGACTGCCGACGCTTCCAGCATCGTCCGCACATAGTCTGTGGTGTAAGCGTACTCACCCGCAGCAACCTCCATGCCTGCCGGGGCACGGGCGCGAACCGCATGCAAGCCCGCGAGGTCGTCCGACGACACCGGCTCCTCAAACCATTTGACACGGTGAGGCTCGAAGAGATCCGCAAGCTCTAGCGCTTGTTTCACCGAGTAAGCACCGTTTGCATCGACGAAGAGATTGGCGCGTTCGCCAATCGCGCGGCTTGCCACTTGCACGCGATGCGGATCGAGGTCCGGCTCCGAGCCCACTTTCATCTTGACGTTCGTGCACCCAGCGTCGGCAACCCACTTGCCGAGCTGTTCGGCCAATTCGGTGTCCGAGTAAGTCGTGAAACCTCCGCTTCCATAGATCGGGACATTTCTTCGGTAGCTTCCGAGCAGCTGAGCCAGGGGCACACCCCAAATCCGCGCCTTCAAGTCATAGAGAGCCGTATCGACCGCCGAGATAGCATTCGCAGCGAGGCCTTCGCGTCCCAGATTGCGAACCGCGCGCTGCATCGCCATCCAAGCGGTTTCGGGCGCGAGGGCATTCATCCCGCAGACGATCGAGGCGAGCTTGCTCGTGATGAGCGCAACTATGCTGTGGTCAGAATACGTGTAACCAAGCCCGGACTTGGCGCCGGCCGCGACTTCGACCAGAACTAAAGTTGTGGAATTCCAACTCATCGTCCCGTCGGCCTCCGGTCGATCGGTTGGAATCTCGAAGGCACGAGCCTTGACTGCCTCGACAGAGATCTCGACCATCATTCCTTCCCGGGCAGTACGCTCGTCAACAGCTCCTTGGCGCTGTTCTTCAGAACGCTGCCGAGCTCCGGCTCCGAAGGAATCATACTGACGAAATTCTTGGCGTCCTTGAGCGTGATGTGGGGCGGCAGCGGTGGAACGTTGGGATCGGTGTACGCCTCAAGGACCACGGGACAATCCGCCGATAATGCCTCATCCCAAGCAGGGCCGACTCGGTCCGGATTGTCGACAAAGATACCCTTGAGGCCGATCAGCTCGGCGTAGCGGTGGTAGGGAAAATTTGGGATGCTCTGGGTAGAAAGCGTCTTTCCCGCACCGAGCTGAATCCGCTCCTCCCACGTGACTTGATTGAGATCGCGGTTGTTGAGGACGAGCACGATCAGGCGTGGATTTGACCAGGCCCGCCAATATTTCGAGATGGTGATGAGGACGTTCAGTCCGTTCATCTGCATCGCACCGTCGCCCATGCAGGCGATGACTGTCCTGTCCGGATAGGCCATCTTCCCTGCCAAGGCGTAAGGTGTTCCTGCACCCAGGGAAGCCAGACCTCCGGAGAGCGAAGCTTTCATGCCCCGGCGCATTTTCAGATCGCGCGCATACCAATTGGCCACTGAGCCTGAATCCGCAGTGATGATCGCGTTCTCAGGGAGACGGGGCGAGAGCTCCCAGAATACGCGTTGCGGATTGAGCGGCTCCGCCGAATCCATGGCGCGCTTTTCAAGCGTCTGCCACCATTCCTGCACGCCTTGCTCGATGTCACTTCGCCAAGATGACTTTTGCTTCTGCTGAAGATGCGGCAGCAGCGCCTGCAACGCCAAGGAGCTGTCCCCGACGATGTTGACTTCCATGGGGTAACGCAGGCTCAACCTGGCGCCGTCGATATCGATCTGAACGCCGCGCGCCGCGCCGGGCTTCGGCAGAAACTCGCTGTAGGGAAACGACGAACCGACCATCAGGAAGGTGTCGCAATTCTTCATGAGGTCCCAACTCGGCTTGGTGCCGAGCAGTCCGATCGAACCGGTTACAAAGGGGAGTTCGTCCGGGACGGCCGCCTTTCCAAGGAGGGCTTTGGCCACACCGGCCTGCAGGCGTTCGGCCATCGCAATGACCTCGTCGGTGGCACCCAAGGCGCCTGCTCCGACAAGCATTGCGACCTTATTGCCCTCGTTCAGAACTCCGGCGGCGGCGCGCAACAAATCGTCATCCGGACGCTTCGCGGGCTCGGCGTAGCCAACGCCGGTGTGGGTCGCACCGTGGGCGAGAGGGGGATCTTTGTAATCCAGTTCCTGCACATCTTTCGGCAGGATCACGCAGGCGACGGCACGTTTGTTGTGGGCAATTCGTACAGCGCGATCGATCAAGTGGCGCACCTGCTCGGGCACGCTTGCCTGCCCGACGTATTCGGCGACGTCCTGAAACAGAACCTGCAGATCGACTTCCTGCTGATAGCTCGCCCCGATTGCGCTCCTCGCCTGTTGGCCCACGAGAGCAACCACCGGAACGTGGTCCATCTTGGCGTCGTAGAGCCCGTTAAGAAGGTGAATTGCGCCAGGCCCTGAGGTCGCATAGCAAAGTCCCACCTGCCCCGTGAACTTCGCATGAGCGGAGGCCATGAAGGCCGCCATCTCTTCGTGCCGGACCTGGACGTAATCGATCACGTCTCTCGCGCGTTCGATAGCGACGTCCAGTCCACCGACGCCATCGCCGGGATAGCCATAGACCCGGCGCAATCCCCATTCGGACAACCGGTGCCAAACGAATTCGCTGACATTCATTGGATTTTCTCGCGGTTCTTTCGCGCTCGACGCTGGAGCAACGGTCAGGCAACCAGAACGTTTCGGAGTTCGGTTGGCCATCACCTACGATGTGCGTACGCTCGCGTACGTCTCGCTTCGGCGGCACCAGACGAACATCGCGGGGCCTGCTTTTGAGAGACGCGATGTTCGCCAAGGTGCGAGGATCTACTTGGAGTTGGCGCTGCTGTTTGAAGAGCTTGAGCCCGTCGTCCCCTGAGAGTTAGCTGAGGAGCCGGATCCTGTTGTGGTCGCGTTCATCGCTTCGAACACCGACATGCCATGAGGACCAATCGTCATCACCATGGGATTTCCGTCCTTGGTTTTGGCCTGCACGACGAAGGATTCGGCCACGACTTTGATGTCGGTGAAGCCTGCCTTCTTGAGATCGTCTTGAATTTTTTGTACCGCCGTGTTTTGGCCCGAGTTGGCGGCTGACTGCGTGGTACTCGTGGAATTCGTGCCACCACCTTGCGCCAGTGCTGGAGTGGCGGCCATCGCGGCGAGCAGGATTCCCGCCAAAAGCGTCGTCTTCATCGCTGTCTCCTTTCAGTTTGGAAAGCCGAACATCACCACAGCGCTTGCCGGCTACAGACGTTCCGACCGAAACGGCGTGCGCGATCTGATGTCAGTACGAGACCGAACGAAGGCACGCTCCCGATTGCCCTCAAGAGCCGAAGTTCAGCGGGAAAGCATCTCGGGAGCCGGCCTCTCGACCCCAGCGGAGACCAGTTCTTTCGTTTCAAAGAGCAGCCGGCTTGCATGGCTGAATATCTCGTAACCATCGTCACGTGCGACGGCGACGAGCGTAACGCCCGCCCGCTCGGCGGTCTCGATCGCCAGCGAAGTCGGCGCTGAAACGGCGACAAGAAGCGGCACGCCCATGCGTGCGGTTTTCTGCACCAATTCGACGGAGACCCGACTCGTTATGAGGACAGCCCCCCGCGACGTCTCCAGGCCGGCTCTGGCTATCGCACCAGCGAGCTTGTCCAGCGCATTGTGGCGTCCGACGTCCTCCCTGACCAATCGAATGTCATCGCCGCCCCAGAACGCCGCCGCGTGCATCGCGCCCGTCGCCTGGTTATGTTGCTGGAGCGGCCGCAACGAGGCCATCGCCTTCAAAATGTCAAACGGGTGAAATCCAGCGAGGCTGACGACGCGCGCCGGGCGTGGGCAGGCCTGCTCCAAACTCTCGATTCCGCAAAGGCCGCAGCCGACCGGCCCGACCATCGCCCTCCGCCTGTTGGCAAGGAGATCAGCATGCGAGCCGCCGAGCCAGATCCGCAGTTCGCACCCCAGCTCGAGCTCGACGGTGTCGATGCTGAGGATGTCATCACAGTCGTCCACAATGCCTTCGCTTAAGGTAAAGCCGATACCGAAGTCTACGAGATCGGCTGGCGAGGCCATCATTACCGCATAGGTCGATCCGTTGTAGGTGAGCGCTATCGGCCGCTCCTCTGCGACTCTGCGCGAAGACGGGATCGGATCGCGCCCTCGCCAGACCAGCTCTGGCTTGTTGAGTGTGCAGCGATCATCCATGGCCGGCTCCGAGATTGGCGTCTGGCAACCTCTGCCGGGCGCCCCGGTTCCTCGCCCCTATCGAACGAACTCGCCCAATCAACATCGCCCGAGTGCGCGATTTCCGGTACGGCAGCGAGCAAACTATCTATCGCGAATGAGACGCGCCATCCGCCGTCCGATCGAAGACTTTGGTGTCGTTGGCCTTTTTCCGCAGCACTATCTCCGTTCTCGGAGTGGCAAGAAGGGCCGAGCCGAGGAACCGCCATCACGAACATACGTTGGCGATGCACCGGGTCTGGCGGGTTCCGGAAGAGAAGCAAGATCATGGCGCGACCGAACAAGGCTGGCGACGAAACTCCCAATACAGTTGAATACGACGGTCCAGCCGGCGGATGGGGCTCTCTCGAAGGGATTGCCCGGATATTCGGCAAAGAGTGGGATTCGCCGGCGGCGCTGAATACCCTTCGCCGGCAAAACAAGCCGAAAGGCTTCATGTGCGTTTCCTGCTCGTGGGCAAAGCCGGCCGATTACCACACGTTCGAATTCTGCGAGAACGGCGCCAAGGCGACCCTTTGGGAGTTGACCTCACGCCGCTGCACGCCGGAGTTCTTCGCCCAGCACACACTGACCGAGCTGCTCTCCTGGAGCGATTACGACCTCGAGCAGCAGGGACGACTGACACACCCTCTGCGCTACGACAGTGCCACTGACAAATACGTGCCCTGCTCCTGGGATGAGGCGTTTCAAGCTATCGGTTCGCAATTGAAGGCTCTCGATCCAAAGTCGGTCGTGTTCTATTCATCGGGTCGCGCCAGCCTTGAGACCTCCTATCTCTATGCCCTGTTCGCGCGGGTTTATGGCAACAACAACCTGCCTGATAGTTCGAACATGTGCCACGAAACGACGTCCGTGGCGCTCAAAAAGCTGATTGGCGCTGGCGTTGGAACCGTGGTCTTCGACGACCTCAGCAACTGCGATGCAATGTTCTTCTTCGGGCAGAATACGGGATCGAACAGTCCGCGCTTCCTGCATCCACTCCAGGACGCGGCCAAGCGCGGTGTACAGATCATCACCTTCAATCCTGTGCGTGAAAAGGGCCTCGAAGTCTTCATCAATCCCCAGAATCCGGCGGAGATGCTTACGGGCAAGGCTACGCAGATCAGCAGCCAGTACCACCAGGTGAAAGTTGGCGGTGACATCGCGGTCATCGTCGGCATCTGCAAGCATGTCTTCGCCGCCGACGACGCGGCAAAGCAGCAAGGCAAACGTGTCATCGATGCTCCCTTCATCGAGCAGCACACGCACGGTTCCGAAGACTTCGAGGCCAAAGTCCGAGCGACTTCCTGGGAGGAAATCGAAGCCGCCTCTGGCCTGAGCCGATCCGTCATTGAGGAGGCCGCGCAGGTTTATGTCGAGGCAGACCGCGTAATCGGCATCTACGGCATGGGCCTGACCCAGCACGTGCACGGCTTTCAGAACGTGGCAATGCTCGTCAACATGCTGCTTCTGAAGGGAAACATCGGGCGAGACGGCACCGGGATTTCGCCGGTGCGTGGGCATTCTAATGTGCAGGGTCAGCGCACCGTCGGCATTTCGGAGAAACCCGAGCTGGTTCCCCTCGACAAATACGCCAAGCAGTTCGGGTTCGAGCCACCGCGCGAAAAGGGCATGAATACCGTCGAGACCTGCGAAGGCGTTCTGGCCGGCAAGGTCAAGGCCTTCGTCGGGTTAGGTGGAAACTTCGTGCGAGCCATTCCCGAGCGGTCGAAGATGGAAAAGGCCTGGCGCGGCCTCGAGCTAACGGTGCAGATCGCGACCAAGCTCAATCGCAGCCACCTGATCCATGGCAAGGCCGCGTATCTGCTGCCCTGCCTCGGCCGCACCGAGGAAGACATTCAGGCGAGCGGGCAGCAAGCCCTCACCATGGAGGACACGTTCAGCTGCATCCAGGGCTCGATCGGGCTGAGCAAACCGGCGAGCGAGCATCTCAAATCCGAAGTCGCGATAGTCGCGGGTCTCGCCAAGGCGACGCTGCGGTCCTACCCCAAACTGGCCTGGGATGCGTGGGTCGGCAATTACGACCTGATCCGCAACGAGATCGCCGAAACCTATCCGGACGAATTCCACGACTTCAACGCGCGCATGTTCACGCCGGGCGGCTTCTACCGCGGCAACTCGGCCCGCGAACGGATCTGGAAGACCGAAAGCGGCAAGGCCGAATTCACCGTGCCGGACACGCTGACCTCGACCGGCTTTTCCGATGCGGCTGGCCGCTACCGGCTGCTGACCATGCGCAGCAACGACCAGTTCAACACGACCATCTACGGCTACAGCGACCGCCTGCGCGGCATCGAGGGTACGCGGGACGTGCTGCTGATGAATCCGGACGAGATCGCGCGCGCCGGTCTGCAGGACGGCCAGATGGTTTCGCTGGTCAGTGACGCCGAGGACGGCGTCTCGCGCGAAGTGGGACCGCTCAAGGTGACTCCGTTCAAACTGCCGGACGGCTGCGTCGGCGCTTACTACCCGGAAATGAATCCGCTGATCCCGCTGTCGCACCACGACAAGCACTCCAAGACGCCGGCGGCAAAATCGGTCCCGGTTCGCATTCGCGCGTGACGACACGGCTACGGCAGGGGGCCGATGCATGCAGCTTTTTCGTCCCGGCGCGAACACGATCGCCACGCTGGTGATCGCGGCGATTGGAGCAACCCCGGTGCTGGCCGTCGGTCTGTCCTATCAATTGATGCGGTCGCCCTATGTGACCGACCAGCACGTCACGCGGAACCAGCCGGTGCCGTTCAGCCACGAGCATCATGTCTCGGGGCTCGGGCTCGACTGCCGTTACTGTCACACCTCGGTCGAGAAGGCGCGCTTTGCCGGCATGCCGCCGACCGAGACCTGCATGACCTGCCATTCGCAGATCTGGACCAACGCGCAGATGCTGGTGCCGGTGCGCGAGAGTCTCGCCAAAGGCCAGCCGATCGCATGGACGCGTGTCCACCGGCTGCCGGATTACGTTTATTTCGATCATTCGGTTCACGTCGCCAAGGGCGTCGGCTGCACCACCTGCCATGGCGAGGTCGGACAGATGCGGCTGATGCGGCAGGCGGCGCCGCTCACGATGCAATGGTGCCTCGACTGCCACCGCAACCCCGCACCGCATTTGCGTCCCGCCGAGGCGGTGTTCGACCCTAACTGGCACGCACCGAAAGACCAGGCCGAGGCCGGCGCGAAGCTCGCCGCGACCTATCACATCCACACGGATCATTTGACGGACTGCACAATATGCCACCGCTGACCGAATTGCCGACGCGGCCCGAGCCGGCGCGGCGCAGCAAGCTCAACCGGCGCCAGGCCCTCAGCCTGCTGGCGACCGGCATGGCCAGCAGCCTGGCGGCCTGCAGCAAGCCGGACCAGCAGATCCTGCCCTATGTCCGGATGCCGGAGCGGATCGTTCCCGGCGAACCGCTGAAATTCGCGACGACGCTCGGACTTGCCGGACTAGGGCGCGGCGTCATCGTCACCGCGATCGACGGACGGCCGATCAAGGTGGAAGGCAATCCGCGCCATCCCGGCAGTCTCGGCGCCACCGACGTGTTCGCCGAGGCCGCGGTGCTGTCGCTCTACGATCCGGACCGCTCGCGCACCATCCTTCATGACGGCGCCATTGCGTCGCGCGAAGCGCTGCAAGGTGCGCTGGCAAGCCAGCTCGCCGACGCCCGCAATCGTCAGGGCGACGGCCTGCGGCTATTGACCGGCCGCACCACATCGCCGACCGCGCTCCGCCAGATCGATGCCCTGCTCCAAGCGTTCCCCGCCGCGGCGTGGCACGCCTACGACCCGACCGACGACGACAACGCGCGCCAGGGCAGCCAGCTCGCGCATGGCCGGCCGCTTCGCGGCGTCGCCGACCTCGCCAAGGCGCGCGTGATCGTTGCGCTGGATGCCGATCCGATCGGGCACGGGCCCGACCAGATCCGGCACGGCCGCGGCTTCGCCGAAGGCCGAAGCGATGCCAACAGCTTCTCGCGTCTCTATTGCCTCGAAAGCGGCTTCACGCTGACAGGCGCCAAGGCCGACCAGCGGCTGGCACTGCGACCCGAGGCCATCGAACGCTTCGCGATGAGTCTGGCGGGGGATCTCGGTGAAGCTCGAGGCGCAACGGAGCTCCCCGAGCGCGAGCGCGCGCTGCTGCGCAAGATGTCGACGGACCTCAGCGGGCACAGGGGCGCAGCGCTCGTCATGGCGGGACCAACGCTGTCGAAGGAGATCCATGCGCTGGTTCACTGGATCAATGCGCAGATCGATGCACCAGTCCGTCTCATCGAGCCGATCGATCGCACGCCGTCGGGCCAGCAGGCCGCCACCCTCGAACAGCTCGCGGGCGATCTCGCGGCGGGGCGCGTGCGCCAGCTTGTCATCGTCGGCGCGAACCCTGTTTATGACGCGCCGGCCGATCTGCAATTCGGGGCGCGGCTGCAGCAGGCGCCGTTCCGTTTGCATATGGGCGAGTATGTCGACGAGACGGCGGCACTCGCAACCTGGCATGTTCCGCAGCATCACGCGCTCGAAGCCTGGTCAGATCTGCGCGCCAGCGACGGCACCGCGAGCATCGTCCAGCCGCTGATCCGGCCGCTCTACGACAGCCACGGCGTTCACGAGCTGCTGGCATGGCTCGCCGGGGAGCAGGATGCGAGCGCCTACGACCTGGTGCGGCAGACCTGGCAAAGCGCGGCCACCGGCGATTTCGAGGCGTGGTGGAAGCAGGCGCTGCACGACGGCGTCATCGCCGGGCCCGGCGCCGCCGCCGTCAGCGCGGCCCCGCAACTACTGCCGATGCCGGGCGGCGACGCGCAGGACACGCACGCCGGCGGCATGACCCTGGTCCTGCGTTCCGATCCTTGCCTGTGGGACGGCTCCTTCGCCAACAACGCCTGGCTGCAGGAGTGCCCCAAGCCGCTGACCAAGCAGGTCTGGGGCAATGCGCTCGCGCTGCATCCCGACGACGCGGCAAGGCTCGGCATCGCCTCCGGCGATATCGTCACGATCGGCGCCGGCGACCGAACGCTTGACGTGCCGGTTCTGACCGAACCGGGGGCCGCCGCCGGCGTCGGCACGCTCACGCTCGGCGGAGGCCGGCACAGCGCGGGCGCGATCGGCAATGGCGTCGGCGCCAATGCCTATGCGCTGCGAAGCGCCGACAATCGCTGGCGCATTGCGGGCGTCTCGGTCACGCGAACCGGCCGCCGGGAGCCGATCCTCACGACGCAGAACGTGGTGCGGACGCCGGACGACGTTCGCGAACTCTATCCGCTTTACGAGCTCGGCCATACACCGGCCGCGGCAGCCTCGGACGACACGCCGAGCCTGATGCCGCGAACCATCCAGTCGAGCGACGGCCATGCCTGGGCGATGGTGATCGATACGTCGGTCTGCATCGGCTGCAATGCCTGCGTGGTGTCGTGCCAGGCCGAGAATAACGTTCCGGTCGTGGGACCGGAGCAGATCGCGATGGGACGCGACATGCACTGGATGCGCGTCGATGTCTACGATCACGGGGTCGCGAACGGGAGGCCACTCGGCTTCCAGCCGGTCCCCTGCATGCACTGCGAGCATGCGCCGTGCGAGCCGGTCTGCCCGGTCGCGGCCTCCGTGCACGATCACGAGGGCCTCAACGGGCAGGTCTACAATCGTTGCATCGGGACCCGCTTCTGCGAGGCCAACTGCCCCTACAAGGTCCGGCGCTTCAATTTCTTCGGCTACGCCGACGGCGAGGAGTACGCCAATCTCGGCGCCGAGTCCTATCGCGGGCAGAAGAATCCGGAGGTGACCGTCCGCGCCCGCGGCGTGATGGAGAAGTGCACCTATTGCGTCCAGCGGATCAGCGGCGCGCGGCGCAGCGCGGAGCGCGAGAACCGCACGCTAGGTCCGGACGAGGTCCGCACCGCCTGTCAGAACGCCTGCCCGACGTGCGCCATCAGCTTTGGCGACCTCAACCAGGCTGACGCCGAGATCAACCGCGGCAAGGCCGACCCGCGCCACTATGCCCTGCTCGGGCATCTCGGCACGCGGCCGCGGACCACTTATCTGGCCGACCTGCGCAACCCCGCGGAGGAGCAGACATGAGCCGGGTCCTCGTGCCGCAACAGCCGCCCGCGCATCGCTGGATTTCGGCGGAGCGCGCCGACGACGTCGCGATCACCCAGGCCATCGCCGGCCCGCTGTTCACCGGGTTCGGCAAGCGCTGGTGGCTCGCGCTGCTCGCCACCCTGCCCTTCGTGTTCTGGCTGCTGGTCGCGATCGTCTGGCTATTCTACCGCGGCATCGGCATCTGGGGCATCAACTCCACCATCGTGTGGGGCGTTGCCATCGCCAATTACGTCTGGTGGATCGGCATCGGCAACGCCGGCACGCTGATCTCGGCGATGCTGCTGCTGACCCGGCAGCGATGGCGCGCCTCGATCAACCGCTTCGCGGAGGCCATGACGCTGTTCGCGGTCGCGATCGCCGGGCTGATGCCGATCATCCATCTCGGCCGGCCGATCTATGCCTACTGGCTCGCGCCCTATCCGAACACGATGGCGCTGTGGCCGCAATGGCGCAGCGCGCTGGTCTGGGACTTCTGGGCCATCGTCAGCTATCTGCTGTTCTCCATCCTGTTCTGGTACGTCAGTCTCATCCCCGACCTCGCCACCATGCGCGACCGCGCGCCGTGGCGAGGGGCCCAGCTTGTCTACGGCGCTTTCGCGCTCGGCTGGCGCGGCTCGGCGCGGGAATGGTCGCGCCTCCAGACGCTGCACAGCACGATGGCGGCGCTCGGCGTGCCGCTGGTCTGTTCGGTCCATTCGATCGTTGGCCTCGACTTCGCCGCCAGCCTCATGCCCGGCTGGCAGGAGAGCATCTTCCCGCCCTATTTCGTGGTCGGCGCGATGTATTCCGGCTTCGCGATGGTCGTCGTGCTCGCAGCGGGGATACGATGGGGGCTCGGCCTCCAGGCCATCATTACGCCCCGGCATTTCGACGCGATGGCCCGCATCCTGTTGATGGCCTCCATCGTGATGTTCTATTCCTATGCGACCGAGTGGTTCATGGGCTGGTATGGCGGCGAGCATGCCGACCGCGCCGTTGTGCGCTTCGAGTTCACCGGCACCTACGCGCCGCTGTACTGGGCGCTCCTGACCTGCAACTGCCTCGTGCCTCAGCTCCTGTGGTGGCCGTTTGCGCGACGTTCGTTGCCGGTGCTCATTCTTGTCGCCATCGCTATCAACATCGGAATGTGGCTCGAGCGTATCCTCATCGTCTGGAATACGCTGTCGCACGACTACATGCCTTCGCTATGGCGCAGTTTCCATTTTACCTTCTGGGACTGCAGCTTCCTGATCGCGCCACTCGGCTTCTTTGCCTTCCTGTTCCTGCTCTTCATGCGGCTGATCCCGAGCGTGTCGATGTTCGACATGCGCGAACTCGCCCACGAGGAGGCCGCCGCATGACCGCGACGCTGGTAGCGCAGTTCCTCGACGCCGAAACGCTGCAAGCCGCGCTGCAGCGCGTGAAGAGCACGGGTCATGCCGCATTGGATGCCTTCACCCCCTACCCGATCGATGGGCTGGCGGAGCAGCTCGGACTCGATCGCTCGCGGATAAGGGTGGCGATGCTGATCGGCGGGCTCGCGACCGCCGCTTTCGCGTTCGGCCTGCAATGGTACAGCGCCGTGATCGATTATCCGATCGACAGCGGTGGGCGGCCGCTCAATTCCTGGCAGGTCTTCCTGCTCGTCCCCTTCGAGGTCGGGATCTTTGCCGCCGCCCTCGCCGGCGTAATCGCCTTTCTCCGGTCGTGCCGTCTACCGCGGCTGCACGATGCCCTGTTCGAAATCCCGGGCTTCGAGCGCGCGACCCAGGATCGCTACATCCTGGTCGCCGCCTCCGAAGCCGATCCCAACGACTTGCGGACGGTGCTCACCGATGCCGGTGCCGTCGCAGTGACGGAGCTGCGCTTGCCATGACGATCCGCCGGCTGCTCTGTTTGATGATGCTCCCGGCCGCGCTCGGCGGCTGCGGCGATCATTCGATGACGCAGCAGAACCGCTACGGCACGTTCACCAAGGCAGCGCTGTTCAAGGACGGGACCGAAGCCCAGGTCCCGCCGAAGGGCGCGATCGCGCAGGGCGAGCTCGACCGCGCTCGGCAGGTCGCGACGCCGCCGCCCGTCGACATGACGCTGCTGGCGCGCGGCCGCGAGCGTTTCGGCATCTACTGTTCGCCCTGCCACGGACTCTCCGGCCATGGCGACGGCATGATCGTGCAGCGCGGCTTTCCCGCCCCGCCGTCGTTTCATTCGAGCCGGCTGCGCGCCGCCGACGCCCGGCACTTCTTCGACGTGATCACCAACGGTTACGGCGCGATGTATTCCTATGCCGCGCGCGTCGAGCCCCACGACCGTTGGGCCATCATCGCCTATATCCGCGCGCTTCAACAGTCGCAGCAGACCGATGTGGCCGAGGTCCCGCAGCTGAGGAGCAAGCTGCCATGACCGCCGCGCTGCATCGGCAGACCCTCTCCGCATTCGGCAACCGGCATGCGGCGGCAGGGCTTGTATTGCTGACACTCACGACCGCGCTGGTGCTCGTTCTGGGGCGGCTCGGTGTTTATCCGCCTCTACTGCAGGGCTGGTTGCTGGCTTTCGCCATCTGGAGCTGCGTCCCGGTCGGTAGCATGAATTTGCTACTCATCCACCGCCTGACCGGCGGGGTTTGGGGCATCGCCGCTGCACCGGTCCTGCGTCCGCTCGCCGCCATGATGCCTCTCGTTGCCATTGCGTTCGTCGCGGTCCTCGCCGCTCTGCCGTCGATCTATCCGTGGGCCGCGAATCCCGGCGAGATCAAGCCGGACGTCGCGGTCTGGTATCTGAACCAGACGTCATTCATCCTGCGGGCCGTGGTCACCCTGGCAGGGTGGTCGGTTCTTGCGATGATCTTTGGGTCTTGTCTCGGCGGAAGGCTGCTGGCCGGGCTCGGCCTTGCTTTCTACGGGCTCACCATCAGCATGGTTGCGGTGGACTGGTTCCTGTCGATCGAACCCCATTACGTGTCCACCGCTTTTGCGTCGATGATCGCGATCCAGCAGTTGCTTGCGGCTCTCGCCGTGCTGGGCGTTGTCGGGATCGGGAATGTGGGAGGACGGGCTAGGAGCGACATCGGCAAGCTGCTGATGGCGACGCTGCTTGGCGTCGTCTATCTCTCTTACATGACGTTCGTAGTCGCCTGGTATGGCGATCTGCCTCACAAGGCCGAATGGTTTCTCAAGCGCGGCACCGACACATGGGCTGCAATTTTGATCGCGACCTTTCTCATTGGCGCGGTTCTGCCGTTCACGATGCTTCTGCTCGCGGGCGTGCGCGCCAGCCGCGCCGGCCTGCGTGCAGTTGGTGTTCTCCTGCTGCTCGGGACCGGCCTGCACTTCGCCTGGCTCATCCTGCCCGCGTTCGCCCGGCAATCCGCCGCTGCACTCACCGGCCTTGGTTCGCTCCTCGTCATGACCGCTTCGTCCGTGCTGTTCGGTCGAGGGCTCACATTTGAGGGTGGGCGCCATGCCGATTGAGGAGATGGGACATCGCGCGCTGCCGCAACCGGCCGATGTCGACAACCGCGTTGTGCTGGCAGTTGTCGGCGGCTTCCTGCTGTTCGTGGCGGCGGCCATCGCAGGAATCCTGCTGTTTCTGAATGCGCAGGTGCCAAGCGCCTTCTTGCCACGCGACGAGCTGCGGTTTCCCGCGCCGGAGCTGCAGACGTCCCCGCAGGCCGACCTCGCGCGTTTCGAAGCCGAGCAGCAGGCCCGGCTCTCAGGCTATGCCTGGGTCGATCGCGACCATGATATCGCGCGCATCCCGGTCGATGAGGCGATGCAGCTCGTCGCAGGACGGGGTCAGCACGCCTATGATGCTCCCCAAGCTCAGCCTGCCCTGGAGCCCGCGGCCAGCGGAGATAAGCCATGAGGCGCGCTCTGTTTGTCCTCGCGCTTGGGATGTGGCCGGCATTCGCACAAGCTGGATTAACAGAGCAGCAGATCGAGCGCGTGGCCGTCGACCCGCCCGCCGGTGCGCATGTTCCGCTCACCTTGCAATTCACCGGCCTCGACGGCCATCCCGTGTCAGTCGGCGATGCGATCGACGGACGTCCGACGCTGCTGATCCCGGCAGACTTCACCTGCCAGCAGATCTGCGGGCCGGCGCTGACGATTGCCAGCTCTGCCTTGCAGCAGACCGGCCTCGCTGCGGGACGCGACTACAGCATCGTCATCGTCGGGATCGATCCGCGCGACAGCCGCGATGACGCGCGCCGCTTCACGGAGGGACAGATCGGCCAGGCAGGGACATCGGTCCTGAGCGGATCGCCCGACAACGTCCAGATGCTGCTCGATAGCGTCGGTTATCACACCGCGGTGGACCGCAGCCGCGACGCCATCGCGCATCCGGCGGCCTTCGTCACTCTTGCACCGGACGGCCGGGTCGTCCGAGCGCTCTCCAGTCTCGCGCTCCGGCCCGCCGATCTGCGCCTTGCGCTGCTCGAGGCGGGCAACGGCCGCATCGGCGGGCTCCCCGGCCGTATCGCGCTGCTGTGCTACGGCTTCGATGCGGTGCACGGCATCTATACCAGCAGGATCGCCGCGATTTTGCAGCTTCTCGGCGCCGCAACCATCGCCGCCATGGCGGGGCTGATCGGACTGTTGCTGTTGCGCGGCAAACGACGCGGAGCTTCGGCATGAACTCGCTGGTCAGCCTGCCGGAGGCCAGCACGCACGCCGGCGCGGTCGATCACATTTTCTACCTCCTGCTGGCGCTGTCCGGCACGACCGTCATTCTGGTGTTCGGGCTCATCCTGCTGTTCGCCGTGCGCTACCGGCGCGGATCGAAGGCCAAGCGCGGTCCGATGCCAGAGATTCTTAGTCGCGAGTTCGAGATCGGCTGGACGCTCGCCACGCTCCTCACCTTCATATTTCTATTCTGGTGGGCCTCCTCCGCCGACCTCAGCAGCCTCGCCGCGCCGCCCCATGCGCTAGAGATCCATGTGGTCGCGAAGCAGTGGATGTGGAAGACGCAGCACACGAACGGGGCCCGCGAGATCAACGCGCTGCATGTGCCGCTCAACCGGCCGGTGCATCTGCTGATGAGTTCGCAAGACGTCATCCACTCGTTCTTCGTGCCGGCGTTCCGCGTCAAGCAGGACGTGGTGCCCGGCCGCGATACCGATATCTGGTTCCAGGCGAGCAAGCGTGGCACCTTCCCGCTTCTGTGCGCCGAATATTGCGGCACCAACCATTCGATGATGCGAGGCAAGATCGTGGTCATGCGCCAGGATGACTATGCTCGGTGGTTGACCCAGCAACCCGAAGGCGACGATCTCGCGCATGAGGGCGCCAAGCTGTTCGTCTCGCAGGGATGCGCGGGCTGTCACGCAGCCTCGTCCAACGTTCACGCACCGCGCCTGGCGGGCCTCTATGGCCGCACAGTGCAACTGGCGGATGGTCGCACCGTTTCCGCCAGCGACGCCTATATCCGCGATTCGATCCTGCAGCCGAAGCGCGACGTCGTGGCCGGCTTTGAGCCGATCATGCCGAGCTTCAAGGGGTTGCTCGATGACGGCGAAATCCAGAGCCTTACCGCCTATATCCGCTCGCTTCGGGAGGAGCAGCAAAATGACTGACGCCCTGCTCGCCGGAGAGCTGCCGCTACCGCCGCGCCCGGATTATCTCCGCCACGGTTCCACGATCCGGTCATGGCTTGCCACCACCGATCACAAGCGCATCGCGATCCTCTACGCCGTGACCATCACGGTCTTCTTCTTCATGGGCGGCGCTGCGATCACGGCCGTGCGGCTCGAATTGTTTCAACCCAACGGATGGTTGTTGACCTCGGACACCTACAACAAGCTGTTCTCGTTCCACGGGATCATCATGGTCTGGTTCTTCCTCGTGCCATCGATCCCCAACACGTTCGGCAATTTCCTGCTGCCGCTGATGATCGGAGCCCCCGACGTCGCTTTTCCGCGCCTCAATCTTTTCAGCTGGTATTTGACCATCGCAGCCGGCGCATTCACCGTCTATGCCCTCGTTGCGGGCGGCGTCGACACCGGCTGGACGTTCTACACGCCTTACTCATCGATGTTCTCCAACACCCATGTCTTCGCGGCGGCGGCCGGCGTGTTTGTGGTCGGGTTTGCCAGCATCTCCACGGGCGTGAACTTCATCGCGACCACCCACATGCTACGCGCTCCCGGCATGACCTGGTTCCGGCTGCCGCTGTTCGTCTGGGCAATCTACGCGACATCGCTGATCATGGTGCTCGCAACGCCGGTTCTCGCGATCTCGCTTCTGCTCGTGATCGCCGAGCGCGTGCTGGGACTGCCGATCTTCGATCCCGCGCGCGGCGGCGATCCGATCCTGTTCCAACACTTGTTCTGGTTCTACTCACACCCCGCCGTTTACATCATGGTCTTGCCAGCCATGGGCGTCGTGTCCGAGATCATCCCGTGCTTCGCAAGGCGGCGGATCTTCGGATACGACTTCATGGTCTACGCCATGCTTGCGATCGCCGGCATCGGCTTCTTCGTCTGGGGGCACCACATGTTCGTATCCGGGCAGTCAGCCCTGGCGAGCCTGGTGTTCTCCTTCCTCTCCTTCATCATCGCGGTGCCTTCGGCCATCAAGGTCTTCAACTGGACCGCTTCGCTCTATCGCGGCCAGATCAGCTTCGAATCCCCGATGCTCTATGCGCTCGGCTTCGTCGGCCTGTTTACGACTGGCGGGCTCTCCGGACTTTTCCTCGCCTCGATCCCCATCGATATCCATGTGACCGATACCTATTTCGTGGTTGCTCACTTCCACTACATCATGGTCGGCGGCTCTGTTTCCGCCTTTTTTGCCGGCCTGCATTTCTGGTGGCCCAAGGTGACTGGCCGGCTCTATCCAGAGCGCTGGGCGAAGTTCGCCGCCATTCTTATGTATGCCGGCTTCAACATGACGTTCCTGCCCCAATTCTTCGCCGGTTATCTCGGCATGCCCAGGCGCTATCACACCTATCCGGCGGAGTTTCAGATCTACAACGTGATGTCGTCGGCCGGCGCGGCGGTGCTCGCGCTCGCCTATTTGCTGCCGCTCGGCTATCTGACCTGGTCGCTCTTCTACGGCGGAAAAGCCGCCAGGAATCCGTGGAGCGCCACCGGCCTCGAATGGACCACGAGTTCGCCGCCGCCGCCCAAGAATTTCGACCGGCAGCCTCGCGTCGACCGCGCGCCCTATGACTACCACGCCGAAGGAGTGTCCGCCGGAACCGCCCCTCCGGAAATGCAGAACGCGAGAGAAACGCGATGACCGACGAAAGTGCACTGCTGAGAGAACCCTGGATCGATTTCGGCCGGCAGCTTGAGGCGGGCAAGTTCGGCATCTGGGTCTTCCTGGCCAGCGAGACGCTGTTCTTTGGCGCCTTGTTGCTGACCTATACCGTGTGCCGGATCGAACACCCGGACGCGTTCGCGGCCGCCGGCCGCGAAACCAATGTCTGGTACGGTACGATCAATACCGCCGTGCTGTTGACCAGCAGCCTGACTATGGCGGTCGCCGCGCAAGCGGCCAAGGAGTCTGCGCGATTGCGGCGGGTTGTCCTCGCGGGCCTCATGATCACGGCGATGCTCGGTCTCGCTTTCATCGTCATCAAGGGCTTCGAATACAAGGAGGACCTTGACAAGCACCTCGTCCCAGGAGCCGGGTTTGCGTTGCCTCAGCCCGGGGCCCAATTGTTTTACGGATTTTATTGGCTGGTCACGGGTGTGCACGCGATCCACCTGTCGATCGGCATCGCCCTGGTGAGCCGCTTGATCTGGGTGCTCTACCGGCGCGAACTACCCGCGAAAGACAATCCCGAAATTGAGGTAACGGCCCTGTATTGGCACCTGGTCGATATTGTATGGATTTTCCTCTACCCTCTCATCTACTTGCCGGGACGAGCATCATGAGCGGGCGAGGCGCATCAAATGACATCCGCCGCCTATGGGTGAGGAACCTGATAATCTGGGCCGCGCTACTCCTTCTTCTGCTGCTGAGCCTCGTTGCGGCCTACATCCCGATGGGCCGAATTACCACTGCAAGCGGCATCGTCATTGCCGGGGCAAAGTCGACGCTGGTCGTCCTGCTTTTTATGGAACTTTCTTCAGCGAAGCCGTTGATCCGCCTCGCGGCGATCTCGGGGCTTGTCTTTCTGATCGCGATGTTCGCATTGACCTTCGCTGACGTCCTCGCACGACCCTAAGCGCATGCACCCACTTGGTGAGCAACTACACCGCTGGCCGGACCAAGACGCTCTGATGCAGCCACGTCCAAAGGCAGATTTGAGGAAAAGGAGGACTTTTCGCCGAGGACGTGACTGCACCAGTTCGCTTCGGGGAGGCCTGCTCGTCATAGAGGCACGGCAGGACGCTACCCAGACGAGATTAATCTCCTCACGAGTTTTGAAACTCCTTCATGTCGAGCCGCAGGCCGGCTTTGCTTGCCTGATCTGCCGTGACGTAAGGCAGGCCATAGTAGCTGAGTTTCGGGCTCCATCGCCCCGTTTCACCTGGGTAAGGAAAGGCGTAGGTCCCTCCGCCGGCAGACGCTTCGCGGGATATCACGACTGCCGCAAGCTTGCCGCTGTTGTCGAAAACCAGATCGGAGACATAGCCATAACCTTGCCCCGCCTGCAGCCGCGCGTAGTCGCCGATGATTTTCGAGATCGAGAACTCGTGCGGCTCCGCTTGTGCTTGGCTGGGATCGACGAAGAGGCCGTATTCTCGCGACCTCAAATCGGCGAAGTCGGCAACGAGAGCCCCTTCGTGAAGCGGCCGCAGCACTCGCTTGAAGGGAATCCGCGAGATGAACTCGGGCTCGTCCTTTGTTCTAAAGCCTTCAACGAGCAACGAAACAATTTGCCCGTCGTCCGCCAGAATCATGTTCCGCACGGCTCCCAAATATTCGCCTTTCAGGGAAAAGACCGCACTTCCGAGCAAGCGCGAGGCACGGTATCCATCGTAAACCGTTCTGGAGAACTGTGGGGAATGTGCTGATTGTTCCGTCGCAACCGGCGTTGCCGTCTCGGACCACGCGGCGACCGGCAGAACGGGGCTTGAAATTGTGCCAATGAGAATTGCGAGGGCGATCCTGCTCTTTACCCACATTCCATTGCTCCTGCGATGGGGATTGTTCTGGCATCTTTCATCTCATAATCGTTTCCGGTGCCGAGAGTTCGAGGTAGCCTCAACAAACGGTCCGCTTCCGTGCCAAGTAAAGCGGGAAGCGCGTCATGACTTTTCCGAGCAGTCGCGAAGGCGGCGACAGAATGAGCGGACCCAGTCAAGCCTGTGTCGGCTCGCGCTGCTCCAGTGTTGCGCATGCGACGCCGATGAGGCCGTAGAGGGAGCGATCGAAAGTCGCCGTCAGGTTTCTCCTGACACATGGCACCTTAAGCCCGACTGTGATCGGAAGGCCGTGCTCCCACATGTCAACAAATGGCCCTTCACGGAGAATAATATGTTGAGGGATGAAATCGCACGCAGCCGTACGTTTTCTGACCGGCCGCTTCCGTTCGAACCAGAGCAGGGGAGAAAAGAACCGCCGTACCACTTCACCAATGATTTGGTCCGCCGCCTGCCAGATTGGTCACGCTCTCTGCTGGTTGGTCGCTGCGACTATGTGAGATTAAAACCGAGACAAATGTTGCAAGAGCGCAATCTTCCACTGCGGTACGCCTATTTTCCAGAACACGGCGCCGCCTCGCTGACCGCCACGGCTGGAAATTGCCTGCCCGTCGAGATACAGACCGTCGGGGCAAAAGACTTTATTGGCATCCCCCTGATTCTCGGCATGCGAGTTTCCCCTCACCGCTGCATGGTTCAGGTCCCTGGCAAGGCCCTGCGCATCGAAGCCGATGCGCTGATCGAGTTGATCAAGAGCGACGTCGAAATCGAGAAACTACTCCTGCGGTACGTTCAGGCTACCTTGATCCACAGTTCCCAGCTGGCCGCATGTAACTCGCGTCACAGCCTGCAACAACGACTGGCTCGGTGGCTACTCATTGCGGAGGACAAATTGTCATCCGACGAAATCCCCCTCACGCATCGATGCATGGCACAAGCGCTGGGTGTTCGGCGCGCCGGCATCACTACGACAATGGGCGACATGGAAGCGCGAGGCATTATCAAGCAAAGTCGCGCTCAGATCGAGATTCTTGATAAGGCTCGTCTCGAGGAATTATCATGCAACTGCCATCGGGTGATTTTAACGGCACATGAGAATTCTCTCGATGCAACCAATACTGGGCGGGCAATCAATGCGTGACCTCTGGCCGCGATGCGGATAGCCGCCGAACGCCTCGATCCGCTGTATTGTCCGGACTCGTACCAACATCGTGTTGGCGCAGCGAACGGGACCTATGTCACCTCGTGCTCACCGCAAGCTGCCTGTAGATCGACCGCGGGAGCCTTGCCTCCATCAGTCGCAACCCCGTCGTCGGCGCTCGTCGAGCCAGCTTACCTGTGAATTGAACGACCGCCTGCGGCTAGGAGCCTGTCACCCGCTTGCCGACCCCCATCGCCTCCAGGAACAACAACGCGTTCGGGAAATACGGCGCCATGGCCCGACTTGCGCCCCTGGCGTTCGTGTTTTTCACACCGATCGGCAAGTAAGTTTTCCATCTTTCGCCAATCTGGACCTTCGGGTCCGGCGTTCTTGCTATAGCCGTGCTCGCGGAATGGATCCGCGTAGCAACAGACCAGCTTTCCTCCCACACCGGTCCTGCCCTGGGCGGCCTTCTGACGGTCAACCTGGGAAGCCTGGCAGAACTCATTCTTGCGCTATTCGTTCTCGCCGGCGGGCAGGTGGAGGTTGTCCACGCCCAGATCACCGGATCCATTGCAGCAACCTGCTTGCTGGGGCTCGGGCTGGCCATCGTCACCGGCGGGTTCAATCGCGAGCGTCAAAGTTTCGCCGAAGCGCGCGCTGGATTGTTGTCGAGCATGCTCGTCCTGTCCGTGATCGCTCTGCTCCTGCCGGCTGTATTCGACTACACGGGCCGTAGCATCCGTCATATCAACAACGTGAGCGCCTCGGACGAATTGCTTAGCCTGGCCGTGTCCGTCGTCCTGCTGATACTTTACTCCGGAGATCTCGTCTTCACGCTAATCACTTACCGGAACGTCTTCGCGACCAATGAGGAGTCTTCTACCACACCTGCGTGGTCCGTAACCGCCTGTTTGATTGTCTTGCTGGCGTGCACCGGCGCGGCGGCCCTGCAGAGCGAATTTGTCTCCGGCGCCCTGACGGAGACTGCCAAATCCGCGGACGTGACGCCACTTTTTCTGGGCGTCGTCGTACTTGCGCTCGTCGGCACCAGTTCGGGTATATTTTGCCGCTGTCTGGTTTGCTCGACGCGACCGAATGGGTCTCGTGATGACGCTCTGCATCGGTTCGGCGATCCAAATCGCGCTCGTCGTGGCTCCGCTTCTGGTTATTTTCTCCTGGTTGATCGGGAAGCCAATGACCCTCGTGTTTCAGAACCCGGTCGACCTGTTTTCGATCGCGGGCACTGCGTTCATCGTAAATTCAATCACGAGAGACGCCGAGACCACCTGGTTCGAAGGCCTGCTGCTTATTGGCGTCTATGTCGTTCTGGCACTTGCGTACTATTTCTCTTGAAGCGCAAACGCGGAGACGATCTTGATGTCGGCAGCTCGGAGGTATACCGCCGCGAGCTGCTTCTCTGGCACCCGCACGCAATGCAGGCCGAGCGCCTTTCTCCCGCCTCATTGGCGATGAGGAATGCCTTCGCTGGTAACAGCTATAGAATGACTTCCCCTGCCAAAAAGGCCAGGATGACGAAAACCACGAAGATCGCTACGGCCGCGAAAAACAGCCACTTGGCAATCGTGGATGCACCGGCAGCGATGCCGCTGAAGCCGAGCAGTCCGGCTATGATCGATATGACAAAAAAGATCAACGCCCACTTCAGCATGCCAGGCTCCTACTGCTTTCCTTACAGATGAGGCAGGGCAAGTTAGGTTCGAAAGCCCATCCACTTTCATGCGCTCCGATCTTGCCTATGCAGCAATCGTCGTGAGCTTGGGGCGTTCCGAGTCCGGCACAATATTTCGACGGTTTGTCGGTGCGCATGCGTACCCAAACTCCGC
Source organism: Bradyrhizobium sp. SZCCT0148 (assembly GCF_018129985.1). Lineage (GTDB taxonomy): Bacteria > Pseudomonadota > Alphaproteobacteria > Rhizobiales > Xanthobacteraceae > Bradyrhizobium > Bradyrhizobium japonicum_H. The sequence goes on along the minus strand of NZ_JAFCKT010000013.1, from coordinate 70,859 downwards.
CGAATCCGCGCGCAACGAGAAGTCGGCCGCTGGTGTGGCAGACCTCTAAGGCGGTCCTGGCGCTGCCGGAGTTTGCGGCGAGCCGTGCGTCAGCGCGTCGCGACATAGGCGATCAACCACTTCGCGGATACGAATCGGCTTCTCGACTACGTAGAGTGCAAGCCGGCTCGGTATGATTTCGCGGCTGTAGCCGGTGTAAATCAGAAAAGGGACGCTCCTCTTGAGAAGAATATCTGCGATTCCGAGCGAAGCTTCTCCCTGCAGGTCGATGTCGAGCAGCGCCGCATCGATAGCTGCGCTACTCGCTGCTTGGAAAGCGGCGCTTAGCTCGGAAAATGGGCCAACGGGCTCATGGCCGCTACGCCGGATCTCGACGGCGAGATCGTCAGCAATGAAATATTCGTCTTCCATAACGGCAATCTTCATTGGGCCTCCAATGACTTGCGGCAGGCTTTGCGAGAGCGGGGATCATCGTATCGATGATGCCGCAATGATCAATTCAAGGCCTGATTGTTGAGCACAAACTATGTCCGTTGCCGGACGCCCCCCAGAAACGCACCGGAGATCGCGTCAGAGTACGGCTGTCCTCAGCCGCGAGTACCCTTCTGTACCAAGTGTCTCTGCAACGCCGTCGCTGCTTGCGCATTCTCCATTGGTGGAATGCAGCAAGGGAGAAAGCTGATGAAGACTAAGCGCTCGAATTCAAGCAGATTGTGCGTTGCGGCCGCTGCGCTCGCTCTCGCGATGCCACTTGGAGCTTCAGCGCACGCCGCGCCGATGGTGGCCGCGAGCAGAATTGCTAACGACGACGCGAGGCTGGTGGAGGTCCAATGGAGGCCTGGCTATCATCACGGTTGGCATCGTCATCACTGGCGGGACGGATACCGGCACCGCTACAGCCGCGGCTGGGGTCCGACGGTAGGTGGCTTCGTGGCAGGTGCGGCGATCGGAAGCGCCGTCGCCAACAGCCGGGCGCAGGCAGCCGAGAACAACGCCTACTGCTCTCAGCGATACAAATCCTATGACCCGAGCTCGGGTACCTACATGGGTTACGATGGCATCAGGCATCCTTGTCCCTAGATCAGACGCCACCCCGGCGGCGACGGCCGTTCGGGGTGTCACAACTACGGAAACATGAGCACAGGAGATCCACAGATGAAGGCAGCGTCATTACTGACCGCCGCATTCCTTGCCGGCGCATCATCCGTTGCGTTGGCGCAAAACGCTCCGCAGACGACCGGCCCAGCAGACCATGGTTCGGGCCAGAATCAGCCCGCGGACCAACGCGGCGACAGCAGCCCCGCAAACAAAGCCGGCACGCCGTCTGATGGGACCCAGGAAAGCGTTCGGCAGCAGATGGTCAACGACTTGCAACAGGCAGGCTTCACGGACGTCAAGGTACGGCCGCAGTCGTTCCTGGTCGAGGCCAGAGATCGGTCGGGAAATCCGGTGACGATGTTCGTCGGCCCAAGCACCTTCGCTGAGGTGAAAACGGTCGGCGCGAACGCGCAGAAGAGTACTTCGAACGCAAACGCATCAGGCAATAGCACCAACGCGACTGCAGCCGGCCCCGGCGGAGCCTTCACGTCGGTGCCAGCGAAGGATGGACTGAGCTCGCAATTGATGGGCCTGCAGGTGTACAACAACGCCAAACAGGACATCGGCACCATCAAGGATGTCGCGCTCAATGAGAAAGGCATTGACGGCTATATCCTCTCAGTGGGAGGATTCCTGGGCATCGGCGATCACTACGTCGCGGTGCGGCCGTCGGCGATCAATTTGAAGTTTGATCATGCAGCCAAGAAGTGGACCGCCACCATGGACACGACGGCGGACCAGCTGAAGTCGGCGCCTGAGTTCAAATACCCCAGCAATAGCTGATCTTCTGAGGGCGGAGCGGTTTGGCGGAACCGCACCGCCCTTGCGCTATTTCTTCCAAGCTCGCCTCCTTTATGCGGCTTAAATAATGTTGGCCCGTGCCGAGAAATTTTTGACCGATCTGGGCGAGACGTTCTGGCTGGTGCCCATGCTCGTGGTGCTTTCCAGTCTGCTCGTGGCTTTCCTTGCTGTTCATCTCGACCGTACCGAAGCCGCCGCACTCTCGACGCTGCAGGATTGGCTTTACGACGGAGGCGCGACCGGCGGCCGCACCCTGCTCGGCACCGTTGCCGGCGCGACAATCGGCGTCGCTGGCACCGTATTTACGATTACCATTGCTGCCTTGTCCTTGGCCGCCGGCCAGATGGGGCCACGGCTCCTGCGCAATTTCACCTGCGACCGTGGCAATCAACTGACACTTGAGATGTTGCTTGGCACGTTCTGTTACGCTCTGGTCGTGCTGAGAAGCATTCGGACCGAGCCCGAGGGTGGCTTTGTCCCCCATCTGGCGTTGAGCGTCGGCATCGTGCTCGCGTTCGCCTGTGTCGCGATACTCGTCTATTTCGTCGGCCACGTCGCCGGTCGGATCAATGTGGAAACGGTGATCGAACTCGTCAGTGAAGACCTCGGCTCCGCGATACAACGGCTGACGACCCAGGATCCGCAACCTAAACCTCCGCCGGAAGAGTACTGGATCGGCTCGCTGCCTCTGAGAGATTCCCGGCGCGGCTATCTGCAGCATCTCGACGACGAGGGTCTGGCCACCTGGTCGGCCAAGCATCGCGCCAGCATTCGGCTGCTGGTCGGGCCTGGCGATTATGTTTTCCCTGGAGCAACTGTCGCGTTGGTCACTCCTCCCGTCGATGGTGCCGAGGTGGCGATTCAAAATGCGACAGCGCTCGGCGGCAGCAGCAGCGCTTCGACCGATTTGCGCTTCGCCGTCCGGCAACTCGTCGAGGTCGCGGTCAGGGCACTCTCTCCCGGCATCAACGACCCGCACACCGCTCTCGCGGTTCTGGACCGACTGGGAGCGGCGCTGTGCGATCTCGTGCCTTTGCACCTCCCGACAGGCGTGGCGATCAGGGGAAGTCAGCGGTCCTGGTCGTGCCGCGTGTGCAATATGGTCAATTGCTCGGCACCATATTTCACATGATCCGGCAAAGCGCCGGCGCGCAACCGGCAGTATCGATCCGAATGATCGAAGTCATGACCGAGGTCGCGAGCTGCGAACGCGATCCTGCCCGGCTCCTTGCTCTCTCGCACCACGCCGACCTCGTCCTCGCGGACGCGCGTCGAACGATTGCCGCCGCCGGCGACAGGGGGGACGTCGAGCGCCGACATCACGCGTTTGCTCTCGTGGTCCGTGCAGGCCCGATGGGGCAATTCACTGAACATGTCTTTCCTTTGGGGGGCGACGATGCGCCAAAGGCTGTCGCTCAGCCGACCGGCTCCCGATCTCGGAGTTGAGCTCGGCCCCCGCCAATATGGAATAGGCCGCGACCCAGAGCCACGTCATGAACACGGCAACGGCCGAGCGAGCCGTAGGTCTTCTGATAGGCGGCGAACGTGCTCACATACTCCGAGAAGGCGTATGAACCAGCAATCAATCCGGTCGTAGCCAGAAGCCCGCCGGCCGAAACAAGGTCCCATCTTGGTTCAGTGCGATTGGGTGCGTAACGGTAGAGCAGAGCAATGATTGCGATGATTATGCCCACGAGCAGCGGCCATCGTATCCACATCGCAGCAGCCTGCGAGCCAGTCGGTATTGGCAGGTAGCTGAGTAGGAGGGAAGCACCGCGATCAGGATCACGGCCCCACCGGCGAGCACAATCAACGCCACGGTCAGCGACAGAGCAACAGCATTGAAGAGAACCAATCCCCTCCCCTCCGGGACCGCGTAGGTCACGTTCAAGGCAGTCATGAGCGTGCCAGTCGCGTAGCGCGCACTCCAGATCGAAATACCCACACTCACCATCAGCCCGACGCCGAAAAGGGGGACGCGTGTTCTGCACGAGAGCCTTCAATCGCTCTGAAATGAGTGCCGTCGCTTCCCCCGGCAGGATCGCTTGGAGCGCGTTGAGCTGCCGCACGATGTCGTTGGTGTCGGCGACGAGCCCATAGAGTGACACAAGCGCGGCTATGGCGGGGAAGATCGAGAGAAAGGAATAGAAGACAACGGCGGCGGACAGGACCGAAATGTTGTGAACACCTAGCCTGACCCAAAAGGCCATTGCGATGGTGATGAACCTGCGCAGAGGGCTGCGGCTACCCCCGTTCAGTGGTTCAGCATTGGTACCGCTTCTGATCACGTCCGTTGCCAGCCGCTAAGCCTGAAGGAATGATGGAGAACCTCCCGTCGCTGCGCAGGTTCCAAGGCACCGAGCAACACGCCAAGTGCCTTCGTCATGGTTCGCAAACGTACTCACTTGTTGAGGAACCAAGGTATTTGGGCTCGCCTTAGTTCTTCAGCAGAAGCATGGGTACCGGCATGGCTCAGACGTATCGCGCAGCAGACTGGGCAGCATTCGTTCTCGGAGGCGTCATGATCCTCATCGGCTTCGTACTCGGGGCCGGCGGCGCGTGGCTGCTGTGGTTGGGGGGGTCGTTCTATTATCTGCCCAGCGGACTCATGCTGATCGTCTCGGGTGTTCTGTTGGCCCGCCGGCGCGTCGAAGGCGCATGGCTTTACCTTCTCCTCTTCCTGCTCACCCTCGCATGGGCGTTCTGGGAAGTTGGCGCCAACGGGTGGGCGCTGGTCCCACGGACGGTCGGTCCGGGTGTGTTACTGATCTTCGTGCTGGCTCTCACCCCGAAGCTTCGCCCGATCCGCCACCAATATGAACCTGCGGTGACTATCGTGGTCGGATTGCTCTTGTTGGTGGCTACCACTTTGTTGATGACGGGGGCTTTCAGGCCGGCAAGCGCCGCACCGTCCGTGGTGCCGTCGCCGACAAACGCGATGCCCGATCCTTCGCCTCTGAAGGCGGGCGCGGATTGGCCTGCCTATGGCGGCAGCTACAGCGCACGCCGCTATTCGCCGCTCGACCAGATCAATACGACCAACGTCGCCAAGCTCACCAAGGTCTGGACCTTCCATACCGGCGACCTGCCGACAAAGACCACGAAAGGCACCTACGGCGCGGAGAACACGCCGCTCAAGGTGGGCGATACCCTCTACGTCTGCACCCCCAAGAACCTCGTTCTTGCTGTCGATGCCAAGAGCGGCAAGCAGATCTGGCGATTTGACCCGCGCGTCCCGGACGAATTCATTCCGTACACAGCGGCTTGCCGGGGTCTCGCCTATTACGCGCTTCCGAATGCCGATCAGAGCGCCGCCTGCGCTCAGCGCATCATCGAAGGCACGCTCGATGCACGCCTCATCGCGATCGATGCGAAGACCGGCAAGCGCTGCCAGACGTTCGGCTATGACGGACAGGTCGACACTGCGACGGGCGTTGGCCGACACGACCCCGGCATGTTTGCGATCACGTCGGCGCCGACCATCGTCCGCGGCGTCATCGTCATCGGGCACGAAGTGCTCGACGGCCAAAAGCGGGACGCGCCGTCGGGTGTGATCCAGGGATATGATGCACAAACCGGCGCCTTGCGCTGGGCCTGGGACTTGGTCAAGCCCGATGCAGACGCACCGCCGCCGGTGGGACAGACCTATACCAGGGGCACGCCCAACATGTGGACGACCGCCTCCGGCGACGAGGAGCTGGGGCTCGTCTATCTGCCGCTCGGCGTCTCGGCCGTCGACTATTGGAGCAGCAGCCGCTCGGACCGCGAAAAAGAGTTCGCCACGTCTCTGGTGGCGCTCGATGTCACCACCGGTAAGCCCGCCTGGCACTTCCAGACCGTGCACAATGACGTCTGGGACTACGACCTCGGCTCTCAAGCCACTCTGGTCGACTTCCCGACCGACAACGGCGCGCCGGTGCCCGCGCTCGTGCTGCCGAGCAAGCGCGGCGACATTTTCGTGCTCGACCGGCGCACCGGCAAGCCGCTGGTCGGCGTCGAGGAGAGGCCAGTCCCGCAAGGCGGCGTCGAGCCGGCGCAGCGTGCAAAGACCCAGCCATTCTCGCTGTACCACACGCTGCGGAAGGCCGACCTCACCGAGCAGGACATGTGGGGCATGTCGCCGATCGATCAGATGATCTGCCGCATCCAGTTTCGTCGGGCAAGCTACAAGGGCATCTTCACACCGCCCACCGCCAGCCCGCACTGGATCGAATATCCCGGCTACAATGGCGGCTCCGATTGGGGCGGCATCGCCGTCGATCCCGTTCGCCAGGTCATCGTCGCGAACTACAACGACATGCCGAACTACAATCGCCTGGTGCCGCGCGACGAGGCCAACCGTCTCGGCTGGGCGCCGCGCGACCAGGCGCGCGGCGAAATCGGCGGGCAGGAAGGCGCGGGCGATCCGCAGCTCGGCTCCCCCTACGCCATCAACGTCAATGCGGGCTGGCGACTGCCCGGCACCGGGTTGTTGTGCAAGCAGCCGCCCTATGGCGGGATTCGCGCCATCGACCTGAAGACCGGCAAGACGTTGTGGGATCGCCCTTTGGGAGAAGCGCGGACGAATGGACCCTTCGGGATCCCGTCGATGCTGCCGATCACGATTGGAACGCCTAATAATGGAGGCGCCGTCGTGACTGCCGGCGGGCTGATCTTCGTCGCAGCGACGACCGACAATCTCATCAGAGCAATCGATATCAAAACCGGAAAAACTGTCTGGAAGGACGTGCTACCTGCCGGGGGCCAGGCCACGCCGATCACCTACGAGGCCGGCGGCCGCGAATATCTCGTCATCATGGCCGGCGGTCATCATTTCATGGAGACGCCGATCGGCGATTCCTTGATCGCCTACTCGTTGCCGAGCACCGGCCGCTGACTCCTGACGAGCAGAGGCAGCCTTGGGAAGTGTTGGTATGCAAGTCACCAAGAACGGAACGGACTTCGCATGTTGTCGCAGCCGTTGCGTCGCCCTTCAAACGTCCGGTCCGAGCTGGCGGGAATGGAAGACCAACGTTACTCAGTGCACTCGCCACCGCTGCGACGAGGGTAACACAGCGTGCCGGCAACAACTCAGGCCATGAGATCGCGCCAGTTCGCCGGTTCGTCAAAGTCGGCGACTACCGCCTGCGACAAGAAAAGCTTGTACGGCAACATACTAATCCACCGAATGTCGAAAAGACCCTTGGCGCCTTAGGACTATAGTGAACCAAAAGCAAAGATCCCAGGTAGAGCTAGACTCATCCCTCTCTGGATAAGCCTTCTCCAACTGGCGACGCACACACAGGAGGAGTCCAGATGAGCACGGGCAAGTATTTGCGCGTCACACGACGCCGTTTCCTGCAACACACCGGTCTTACCCTTGCCGCCGCATCGGTGCCGTCGGTATCTGCGCCGTTCGTCTCCCGCGCGCTTGCCGACACCAAATCCCTTTCCATCGTGCAGTGGAGCCATTTCGTCCCCGAGTACGACAAATGGTTCGATGCGTTCGCAAAGGACTGGGGAGAGAAACACCACGTCGAGGTCACCGTCGATCACATCCCGGTCGGCAACGTCGCCGCGCGCGCCGCCGCCGAGGCCTCCGCACAATCGGGCCACGATCTGTTCGGCTGGAACGGCGCGGGCGGCGCGCACCTCTACCGCAAGTTCCTCGTCGACGTGACGAGCCTCGTCGAGGCGACGGAGAAACAGTACGGCAAGGTCAGCACGATCGGGCGGCAGATCGGCTACAACCAGGACGACAAGACCTGGTCTGCGTTCCCCGATTTCTACATCAACTTCCCCATCATGTATCGCAAGAGCATGTGGGACGAGATCGGAGTGAAGCCGGACACGTGGGACAACGTGCGTACGGGCGGCGCCAAGCTGAAAGCCAAGGGTCATCCGGTCGGCATTTCGCTCGGGCACAGCAACGACCCGAATACGACCTGGCGCGGCCTGCTGTGGAGCTATGGCGGCGCGCTTCAGGACGCCGATGGCAAGAGCGTCGTGCTCAACAGCAAGGAGACGGTCGAAGCCGTCAAATATGTCTCGGCGCTATACAAGGAGGCGATGACGCCGGAAGTGCTGTCGTGGGACGACTCCAGCAACAACCGATATCTCGTGTCGGGCGTCGGCTCGCTGATCGTCAACCCGATTTCGGCCTACCGTACCTTCCAGAAGGCCAACAAGAAGGGCGCCGTCGACACCTTCGTGATGGCCCCTCCGAAGGGGCCGGTACGCCAGATCATGGGCGGCGCGTCCGAGTTCTACGGCATCTGGACGTTTGCCAAGAACAAGGAAGGCGCAATCGAGTTCCTAAAATACTACGCCGATCACTGGCCGGAAGCGTTCAAGGCGAGCGAGGGGTACAACAATCCCTGCTTCGCCAACCTCGTGCCGAAGCCGATGCCGATTCTGTCGAACGATCCGACCTCGACGCCGAATGACAAGCTTGCCGTGCTGCAGGATTCCGGACAGTGGTCGGCGTCCCCAGGATATCCCGGTCCGTCATGGCCTGCCGTCGACGAGGTCTACAACGACTTCGTCATCTGCGACATGATGTCGAAGGCCGCGACCGGTCAGATGTCGGCCGAGGACGCCGTCAAATGGGCGCACCAGCAGTCCGAGGCGATCTTCACCAAGTGGCACGGCAAAACCTGAGGCGGGGTCCGGACCGCGCTCGCGCGGGCCGGACACCCCAACGGTTGCTGCCTGTCGGACTGGCGCTCCGCCGCAAGATCGACGGCGGAGCGCAGTGCATTGATCTCAGGAGGTTCGATGGCTGCGGTATTGACTAGGGATATCGTCAAGAAATTCGGCGAGGTGCCTGCCGTCAACGGCATCTCGCTCACGGTGCCGGATGGCGAGTTCATGGTGCTGCTCGGCCCTTCGGGCTGCGGCAAAACGACGTTTCTGCGCATCATCTGCGGCCTCGAGCAACAGACGAGCGGCGATCTCCTGATCGGCGGCCACGTCGTCAACGACATCCCGCCGCGCGCTCGCGGCGTTGCGATGATGTTTCAGAGCTATGGTCTCTATCCGCACTACACCGTCCGCAACAACATTGCGTTTCCGTTGCGGACGCAGCGGGTGCCCCGCGAGGAAATCCAGAAGAAGGTCGATTGGGCCTCGCGGCTTCTTGGCATCGGCCATCTTCTCGACCGGCGGCCGCGTCAGCTCTCCGGCGGCGAGCGCCAGCGCGTTGCGCTTGCGCGCGCGCTCGTTCGCGAGCCGACTGCGCTTCTGCTCGATGAGCCGCTGTCCAATCTCGATGCCAAATTGCGCACCCTGGCTCGGCAGGAAATCAAGAACTTCCAGCAGAGCGTTGGCCTTACGACCGTCTACGTGACCCACGACCAGGTCGAAGCGATGGGCATGGGCGACCGCATTGCGGTCATCGACCATGGACGTATCAGGCAGGTGGGCACGCCAACCGAAATCTACGAAGATCCAGCCGACCTTTTCGTCGCGACCTTTGTCGGCGCGCCGCCGATGAACGTCGTGACGCACAACGGCGGCGGCTATTTGGGTTTCAGGCCGGAGAATTTCCTGCCCAGGAACATGATTGAAGATGGCGGCGCGACCGAATTCTCGTTTCGCGTCGACCGCTCCGAATATCTCGGGTCCGAGCGCATCGTTTACGGTGTGATCGCTGATTTCGATTCCAGCCAACCAATCACGGCGAAGTTGCCGCCAGCCCACGTCGCCGAAGCAAGCATTCATCCCGGGGAGTGGCATCGGTTCGCGGTGAAAAACAGCGCCTTGCGTCATTTCGACGCCGGCGGCAATCGCAACACTCGCCACTGAACCGGGGACAGCTGATGGCCGTCATTGCAGAGCCCATTGCCAAGCCGGTTTCGCGCTTTCACTTCGTACTCGATCGCCGCGAAGTGCTTGAAACGATTTTGGTCGCGCCGGCGATCCTGTACGTCCTGCTGCTCGTCGGTCTTCCGCTTCTACTCGCGATCTACTACTCGCTCAGCGCCTACACGATCTATAACCCGACCTGGAAGTTCGTCGGACTGGCCAATTTCGAGCAAATTCTGCAGGATCCAACTTTCCTCGACACGTTGCGCAACACGTTCATCTTTACGTTCGGGTCGCAATTGCTCGGCCTCGTGCTCGGAAAGTTCGGCGCGTTCTTGCTATTGCGACCCTTTCGGGGTCGCAAGATCGTGCGGGCGCTGATTATTCTGCCCTTTGCGGTGCCGGTCGCGCTCGCCACGATCGCCTGGCAATGGATGTTCGATTCGCTCTACAGCGTGATCAACTGGAGCCTCATTGCGGCTGGCTTCCTGACGCGCGAAGATGCGCCGAACTGGCTCGGCGATCCCTACCTTGCGATGCTGTGCATTGTCATCATCAACGCCTGGCGCTTCTTTCCATTTGCGATCGTGATCTTCCTCGCCGGCATCACCGCGGTTCCGCAGGACGTGATCGACGCGGCAACGGTCGATGGTGCGGGCTTCTGGCGCCGCAACTACCAGATCATCCTGCCGATGATCCTACCGATCATGGCCATCGGCCTGATCTTCGGCATCGTGTTCACGTTCACCGATCTTTCCATCGTGTTTTTGCTGACCATGGGCGGTCCCGGCGGCGCGACGTCGGTGCTGGGATTTGCGGGCTTTCAGACCGGCATCGTCTCCGGCGACGTGTCCCACGGTGCGGCCATCTCGCTGTTCATGCTGCCGGTGCTGCTCGTCGTTGTGATCTTCATGCTGCGCTTCATTCGTCGCTGGGAGATCTGACATGTCGTCCCCCGTTTCTCGCTCGCTCCGCGAAACTGGTTTCTTCCTAGGTGTCACATTCTTCGTGATCCTGGCTGCGTTTCCGTTCTATTGGATGGTGATCACGGCTTTCAAGCAGAACAGCGACCTTTACGACATCACCAACACCCCTTTCTGGTTCAACGAGCCGCCGACGCTCGAGCACATCAAATACCTGTTCGAGCAGACCTTGTTCACGCGCTGGCTGCTGAATTCGCTGGTCATCGGCCTCTGCGTCACCGCGATCACACTGGTCACCGCGGTTCCCGCCGGATACAGCCTTGCCCGCATGACCAGCAGAAAGGGCGAAGCTCTCGGCATCATGATCTTCCTGACCTACCTGGTGCCGCCGACCCTGTTGTTCCTGCCATTGTCGCGGATCATCGCCGTCCTCGGTCTGCAAAACTCGATGTGGTCGCTGGTGTTGGTCTACCCGACGTTCACGATCCCATTCTGCTCCTGGCTGTTGATGGGATTCTTCAAGGCGCTGCCGGTCGAGATCGAGGAAGCCGCAATCGTCGACGGCTGCAGCCTTTTCGGCGCCTTCATCAAGATGGCGATCCCGCTGTCGGTGCCGGCAATTTTGACGGTGGTGATCTTTACGTTCACCCTGACGCTTCAGGAGTTTGTCTACGCGCTGACCTTCGTCTCGTCATCCGACCAAAAGCCGATCACGTTGGGCGTCTCGACCGACTTAATCCGCGGAGACGTGTTCTTCTGGGGTGAGATCATGGCTGGCGCCCTGATCGCCGCGGTGCCGGTGGCTATCGCTTACAATCTCTTTCTCGATCGCTTCATCGCAGGTATCACGGGGGGAGCCGTCAAGTAAGCTGACCTCATCAGGTACGGACTTTGGGCTTGAGCCGAAGTGGTGCCGATCCCCCGCCGGTCCCGGGGAGTTCCTTGCGCTTTCGGCGGATCTGCACGCGTACGCTCTCGTGCGTGGGCAAGGTCGATTCTGGGATTCCAGCGCACGCCGATCCGCATTACACCCGGCGCGCTCGACGCGCAGACCTTGACGACATCTACCTTGAGTGTTGCACTCAGCAGCCGCTATCAGCGATTGTAACACGATCGGCAGTTTCTGGGGAAAACCATGGCCTGATGCCCCGACTGCCGAGGCTCTACAATACCTGTCGCCCCCCGGTCGCCGCCTGGAAGATTTACCTCTTCGCAAAAGAGACCGATGCCGACGTCTCGAAGCGCTCTCTACCATCGCAGCCCTCTTGGGGCACGGGAGCGATGCCAGCCAACCCGGCACTACGCCGTGGCGAGCACCGGACGGAAAGTCATCGTGCCGTCAGCCGATCGGGAGCGCGTCAGGCAAGTCGTCGATCTGCATTGGTTCGAGAAGCTAATCGTGGTGAAGCCTCAGATGCGGACGGTCAGTTCTTGAGCGCCACCCCTTCGCCGTGGGATTTGCTTCCATAGAGGAACACGACACCGCGCTCCTCGAGCGCGTTGCGCATCTTCCGAAACGTCGCGATCTTCAACGGATTGACCGGAATTTCCGTATCCGCCTCTAGTCGCGACACCGTACGCCGATCGACACCGATCTCGCGCGCGAGATCGAGCTGCTCCATACCGACAAGCGCGCGGGCAGCGCGAATCATCCGCCCTGAGGGTATCTTGTCGCCGGCCACCGTGGGCTCCGAATCGAAAAACGGTTAACCATACACCGGATCGCGACGAGGACGACAGTAGCGCTCTTGCGCGCATGTCCCATATGGGATATATCTCATATGGGATATGTATGCGAGACCTGCAAGTGACGCAATCTGACCTCATCGCGGCCCCGACGAACGCCCCCGGGCGCGGCTTCACGGCCACGACCGTCTTTATCGATGGCAGCGCGAGCGGGATCCGTCTGGTCAAGTCATTCGGTTCCAGGTTGTCCGTTCTGGTCCTGCCATTCTCCGAGCTCGCACGCCTCAAAGAGCGCGTGAGGCCTTGGGACTACGTCGTTTATGTGATCGACGACCCCTCGCCGGCCAGCCAGCAGGAGACCTACATCGGTCATGGCGACGGCGAGCGAAGGTTTGGAGAACGCCTTGGCAAAGCTCTCAGCGCGACCACTCTGATCTACGTCGTCATCGCCGAGGGCGCCACGTTCGACAAGGTCACCGCGCCCTATGTAGAAGCCAGGCTGATCAGCATCTGTACCAGCCTCAACATTCCTCTCGCCAATTCGGATCTCCCTATGGGCCGGGGGCTTGGCATTTTAGACGATCTCGAGCAGTTGGTTGCCCACGCCGAAACGCTGCTGTTTTTGGCCGGCTTCACGCGGATCGAGATCGCACGCAGAAATCCACCTACGTTGCGCCTGCGCCTTTCCGTGACGACGGATCGCGACGAAATGGTTGCGATGACGCAAGAAGAGATGACGCTCGTTCCTCAGAAGGGCATTCAATATCGACTGGACTGCCGGAATTTGGATTCTGTTGGTTACGGCTGGAACGATCGCTTCTACGTCATGCCGGGCGCCGACTACGCGCGACGTACGCGGAGCGATTTGTCGTACGACAACCGGCGACGCCGCGATCTCCTTGTGGCCGCGAAGTGGGTCGGTCCGGCCAGCCGGCATCCGGACAAGATGAAGTTGAACGTCGGTTTCCACTGTCGTAGCGGCGCTTTCGCTGCCAAGTTGCTCTCCGGTGAGCATATCGACGAGAAGAGCTGGCTCGCGGTCGAGACGAAGGCGCCGACGTGCGGGGTGCCGGAATGAACCTGCGTACAATCGCCGCGTCGAAGAGGCCCCTGCAGCAAGTATTCATCGACCGAGCTCGCGGCGGCACAGGATTTTCGGGGCTGCCACGGCCGATTCTGGACGAAGACGATGAAATCGCCTCATATGACGGAGGCGACCAGGCTCCTCGCGCGAGGTCCTGCAGCCCCGAGCTTGCCACCGCCGCCGTCCTCCTCGGCCGCGCCTTCGAGACCTCACGCGACGCGCTGGCCGGAATGCTGGATCCAGACGCCGTCATCGTCATCCAGGTGCCCCACCCGAGTTTGGTGCAGCCGGTGCGTCGCTTCTTACGACTTTTGCTTGCGAACGACACGCCCCTGATAGACGGCGACGACCTCGACGACCGCAGCCATGTGACTCGAGCGGGAGGATCCGCGGTCGTATTCACGGAGCCCACGAAATCGAAGACCTCCTCCAAGGAAGACAATGAAGCCCTCGCAATCGCGATGCGCTTGCGCTGCGCGACCATCGGAATAGGGACGCCGTTCGGCAATTTGCCCAAGAGCTTGCTCCGGCTCGCCGAGCATCGTGTCATAGTTCCAGCCATCGATGCCGTTGTCCTCGCCGAGGTGATAGAAGCCGTCACCGGCACGCGGCCCGTCGTCGTCGACGCCTCGATCGCCGCCCGTGCGACCATCAATGACCTCGCGATCGCCGTGAACGACGAGATCGGCGCCGAACGCTCGCTCGAACGTCTGCGACGCCTCGTCGAGCCCGAAATCTCAGACGATGTGACCCCGCTTTCCGAACTTTCGGGCTTGGGCGACGCGAAGAACTACTGCATGGACGTGGTCGATTCGATGAGGGCATACCTCGCTGGAACGCGTCCGTGGAGTGAATGTCCGCATGGCCTATTGGTGTCCGGTCCTCCCGGCACCGGGAAGACCTCGCTGATGCGCTCGCTGGCGCGCGAGCTGCCCAACGTTCACTTCATTGCCACAAGCTACGCGCAGTGGCAGGCACACAAAACCGGTCACCTTGGGGACGTGACCTCCAGCATCCGTGCAACGTTCGCGGAAGCATTTCAGCGGCGCCCTACTATCATTTACATCGACGAATGTGACGCCATCCCCGCGCGTGGAACTACGAAAGACAACTCTTGGTGGAATGCAATCGTTGCGACGTTGCTCGAGTGCATGCAGGGCTTCGAGCGGGTGGAGGGCGTCTTCGTCTGCGCCTCCTGTAACGATCCCAATCGTCTCGATCCTGCGCTTGTCAGGGCCGGACGCCTCGATCATCATATCAGAATCGAACTGCCTGACGTGGCGGCATTAATCGGCATTTTCAGAACGCACCTCCGCTCCGATTGCGCCGGCTCAGACCTGCGCGAAGCCGCACTTGCCGCTCGCGGTCACAGCGGTGCCGACGTCGAAAGGTGGGTTCGCATGGCCCGCCTAGCGGCGCGCAAGGCCGGCAGGGATCTCACCGAGGAGGATCTTGTTAGCGTGGTCCGCGGTGGCAAGGCCGAGCTTCCGCGAGATCTTCGCCTTTGCATCGCCTACCACGAAGCCGGACACGCGATCGCGCACCTGGCGCTCGGCACCGCCATGCCGAAATCGCTCTCGATCGGCGGCGACGGTGGCTTTGCGCAGAGTACGCCGGCAAGGCTTCAGCTCCCAACCCGCGATTACCTCGAAAGACTTCTCATGACGATCCTGGCCGGGCGGGCCGCAGAAGAGCTCAAGTTCGGTGAGGCAACGACCGGCGCCGGCGGAACGTCAACGGAATGCGACTTGGCTCGCGCGACGAGCTTGGCGCTGAGAATCGAGAGTGCGTATGGATACGGACATACGGGTCTCGTGACGCTCAGCGAGGACCAAGTCACCGACGCCCATCTGCTCATGAATGGGCCGCTCCGTTCGGCAACCAACGACACCTTGAAGCGCTCCTACGCCAAGTCGCTGGGTCTACTTAAGCAGAACGACCGGTCGCTTGACGCGCTGGCGGAAGCCCTGTTCGTCGCGGGCTATCTCGATCAGGTCGAGATCGCCGCAATCATCTCCGCCAACCCGCTCGCACAGACGGCGGCCGTCCTGTCTCGCGAGCCGCCTCTCCCCTGTGCTGATTAACCTGCCACTGGAGAGAGGCTCACTCGAAGGAAGACCATGTACAACGAGGCCAGCGAGGCACTAGCGAAGCAGCTGGAGGCAACCGGACAGTACAGGGTGCTGCGCCGCATCGCGCCGCACGTCCCCGGCTACAGTTCTGAAGGCGGAGCGAAGATCGGTATAGTGCTCGACGTCGAGACGACGGGGCTCGATCCCAATCGGGACGAGGTCATCGAGCTGGCCATGATCAAGTTCGCCTATTCCGCCAGCGATCGGATTTTGGGGATCATTGACATCTTTCAAGGTCTACAGGAGCCGTCGTCGCCCATCACTCCAGAGATCACGGCACTAACTGGGATCACCAACGAAATGGTTGCCGGCCGAGCGATCGACCCCCTGGCAGTCGATCGCTTCGGTTCCGAGGCCCACATAATTTTGGCACATAACTCAGCGTTCGATCGAAAGTTCGCGGAAAGATTTTGGCCAGTCTTTGTGCACAAACCGTGGGCTTGTTCGTCGAGCGGCATCCCGTGGAAAGAACATGGTTTCGCGAGTGCCAAACTCGAGCACCTGCTGGCCGCGTGCGGCTTCTTCTATGATGCGCACCGTGCGGTCGACGACTGCCATGCCCTCATGACTCTACTGGCCCAGGAGCTATCGCACAACTCCACAACTGTCCTGGCTGGCCTCCTCGAGCGCGCGCGGCGAAAGACGGTCCGGGTCTGGGCACAAGGGGCGCCCTTCGAACTGAAGGATACCCTCAAGCGCCGCAACTATCATTGGAGCGACGGTACCGACGGGCGGCCGAAATCCTGGTACAAGGATATCGAAGAGGAAATGTTGGGAGCCGAGCTGCGCTTCCTCAAGAGCGAAATCTACCAGCTCGAGATTGAAATTCTCCGGCAAGAGTTTACCGCAATCGATCGATATTCATGCAGGGCCTAGGCGCGCAGAACGGCCAAGTTGTAGTCTGTCGGGCCGACCAACTTATTTCCTGGGTAACTTAGTGGACCTCTCTGGAGCCGGTGGCAATGCGTAGACTAGCCCCGTGCGCTGCACAAAGCCCGCGTTGCTGCGGTCACGATGAAGCTGCCCCGGAGGGGGAAAGTCAGAACGAGATTTTTTAACCTCCTCAAATTTTCTGACACGAATTTGCCCTACTAAAGTTCACGCCCGTGGTCGAAGGCTTGAAGAAGACCAGTGGGTCTCTTGGGAGTGATGCTACAGGTGTCGCTCCAGCTCTCACCGGAAAAATTTCACCGGTGCAGGTGGAGACCCCTCAAAATCTTTCAGATGATGTCGTGCACCCTTTCCGCGCCGATCAACTTCGCCACGCGATTCGCCGTCACGAGCGGAATGCCACAGAAGAAGACTGTCGGATTTCCTTGCAACATGGTTTTCCCACAGCTCGGCAGCATGCCTTCGACGTACGATCTCTTCCGACGCGGAGGGCGCCGACGGCTGAGGGAATTCGAACTCGTCCCAGTCGGATTTGAAATTGGGGTGGATCTGTTTTGGCTCTAACGGAGCAACCAACTTCAGAGGCCGAACGCTGGAATTGCGGTCCATGATTAAACGCATCAACGGGTGCTCGGCTCCTGCCAATGGGCCCTCATTCTGTTTGTCCGGAATTGATCGGGTGGCGCTAGGCAAACCGACATGAGTTTCGGCCGGAAGGTTTTGGACTACAGGCGCGGGATAGCTCAATACGAAGGTCGCGGCGTCTCTGGAGGCCAGAATGGCAGCCTCGGTCGCCTTCTTCGCATCGTTGATCTTCCTGCGGACCTCCGCAGCGCGCGCGACGTTGCCGGTTTGCGGCACCTTCTCGCTCGCGACCCCGATCAGCCCGCGCCGCCGGCGGCCATGCTGTACCCGGCCATATTTCGCCTGTGTTCGGTCGGTGCAGTGCCCGCAAGCCGCCGCAACGGCTACGCCAGCCCCTAAGGTCGCCTTTAAGTCCGCGATGACCTGATTGCGGAACACGTAAGGCGTGATGTTGACGTGGCAGCCCGGCAACGCGATCTTGCCCAGTCTCAGCAACTTTTTCCGGCTGGCGTCCTTTGAGTGGAGGCTGACCACTAGCCCTTCGCCGTCACATCGCTCCGCCAGGTAGGAAGCTCCCCCTCCCGCCACCGCGGGGTTGATCTTCACGACCGTGATGCCGGTGCCGAACTTGCCGCCGTGGGACTTGGCGGGTGCGATCGTGATGTCGATGCGATGTGCCGAACGGCGTTTCACCAGCACGCCTTCCGACCATCCGGAGCCGCGCTCGCCGGGCATCATGTCTTCCGACCGAACCGGCACAAGCAGTCGAACCGCCAGGGCATCGAGATCCGCCAGGTCCGAGGCATCGGTCCAGGTCTCAAGTGCCTTTTGCCAGACGGTATCATCCCACGCCGGCGGCAGTTCTCCCAGCACGTGAAGCTTGGAGTTTGCGCCGGGCACAGGATGAGGGCCATTCGCCGCCTCCCAACGCGATGCAGACGACTTCAACGCCGCCGCGCCCTCCTCCAGCGGCGGATCGATTTCCACCACCGGCTCGATGCGGCTCAGGAGACGAACCAGGACTGCAGCGCACGACCTGGCTGCGCCAACATCGTTGCGAAGGCGAGCTATCTCAAGGCCGCTGCAAAGGCGCACCAAGACCGACCGGCTGGCCCAATACATGGCAGCGCGACGGTAGTAATAAGTGCCCTTGGCGATGCCCGGCAACAAAGGATCAAGGACCGGCTCTCGCAACATATTCGCGAGAGTGCGGCGATAGCGCTTCCCCGTCGTGGCGCTAACCTGGCGATCAGGCAGCCTGCCGATCAGTTCCTCGGTCCTTTGAACTAGTGCCGCGTAGTCCATCGCCCTGCTCACTTCGCCGACGCCCTCGTTATTGTCGGACGCGGAGCAACGGTAACCCGGCAGCCTGCAAGGCGGGATCCACCTCATTCGAGGAGCACAACGAAAAGCGCGGCATCCCGGCCGTCACCATGGCCTTTGTAAGGTCCACGAATGGCCCAATGGGAGAAGCTAGACGGAAGCCCTCAAAAAACGAAGTGCGATCAAAGGATTACAGGCAGCCCGTGCGGCGGGGAAACCCGGGCTCCCCGGTTAGCACCAACAACAGATTTATTCAAAAACTTAGATCGAGTTCCAAATGCCGGCACCTGATGATCCGCCAAAGTGGTCCACTGGAGCCTTGTCGATCTCCACCCATCTGCGCCCCCGAGGTTAGCGGGTCTCTTACGGTCGAAAAAGCCGAAGCGCCTTGCAGCCAGCGACCTTATTTTTAAGCTCAAGACCCCCCGACTATCCAACCGCCCGCCGATAGGTCTCTCTCCGGAAGATCGAGTCCATGAGCTCACCGGACCACTCAGTCGAGCCGAAATTGGAACCGCTGTTCGCGGCTGGATCGACGGCGTCGCCTTCGAAGCCTGGTGTCGGTCAACACCCGGATGCTCTGACCTCTGGACCACGGTCTCAATGCCGTCCGCAGCGACAGCCTTCTGACTGGCGGCAACCAAGTGCGCCTATTCGGCCGATGACCATTTTGAGGTCGATCCGGACACCGCCCGGACACCTCTTGCAGCGCATGCGCGCATGATCATCCTAGGAGTGATTGAGCCCATCGGAGGAGAATGACGAGAGCCCGGGATC
Source organism: Bradyrhizobium sp. SZCCT0148 (assembly GCF_018129985.1). Classification (GTDB taxonomy): domain Bacteria; phylum Pseudomonadota; class Alphaproteobacteria; order Rhizobiales; family Xanthobacteraceae; genus Bradyrhizobium; species Bradyrhizobium japonicum_H. The sequence goes on along the minus strand of NZ_JAFCKT010000013.1, from coordinate 51,774 downwards.
CGATAGGTTTTTATCGAGGTGCATGGTCCTTGACTGTTAGGTATTGATCCGACTTCCGCGCGTGACCCCGTCGTCATTTCGAACTGGAAGGATTCCGTCGCGGTCCGCATTGCCATTGCGCCGGAATGTGGGAGCGGTTTTTCAGCACGCCCAACCTATTGCAGCGTGCCCCGAGCGCGCTCCGTCGGCCCAGGAAGGACCCAGCCATGATCACACGCGGCGGAGGCGCAAGCCGACCGGGTTCGGACCTTCAAAAATGAACTCTAAGCCCCTCAGCTCGAATGCTTTGCGTATCTTCTCGAGCGTTCGCTCGGTCGCCCCTCGAAACCCGCTTTCAATGCGATAAATGGTCCGCACCTCGACGTTCGATGCGTCGGCGAGCTCTTGCTGCGAAATATTCAACCAAGCTCGCGCAGCGCGGATTTGTTCCACCGAGATCATATCTTAAGACCTTGTTAACGTTATTTTGTCGAATCACCTGACATCTCAGGCCCACCATGAGAAGGATATTCCGAGCACCAACGCAACCCCTCGCGGAGCGCTACTACCGCGCGGGCGTCTCAGCGAAAGGACGTCGCTATGAAGGACATGAACAAGGCCCCTGGGCGCGACAGAAAGACTGCGCGCGGGCTCCGCAGGGATGGCGACAACCATGCCAGCGAGCACGGCGCCGGAATGCCCCTTTCCTCTCTCGGAGATCAGGCGTGGAGATTCGGTGCGGCTCCGACTTGGCCATTCTCACCGAATGACAGCACGCCCCTGACCTGGTGGCGCAGTCTGCCTGCGCACATCCTTCGTGACCAGGAGCGCGCGCAAATCAGCGAGACGCTGCAGCACGTGGACGTCCTTCGTTCTGACGCCGAATTCCGAGCTGCCCTGAATGGCGATGTCGATGCCGCCATCGCTACGGCCCTATCGATGATGCCCATCGAGAACATCGATTTTCACACCGACATCGCGATGACGGCACTGCTTCACTGCGCGCTCGCTGGTCAAGCATCCGCCGCACTCGTCCTCGCACAGATCGTCGGGCTCACCGATGTGGGCCACGCCCTCTCGAGAGAACTTTCGGTGTCGTGGTTGGGGTGGGGCTTCCGCTACTCCACCGAACCCGAAAAATTCGGTGAGGCCGGCGCCGTAGTGTTGTCGGCGATCAAGGCCCACGAGCACGGGACGGAGGAAGACTAACTTGCCCGCCCTATCCGCCGCATTCCAGCGGGCGACTACGCTCGAAGCCTTGCAGGAATCGGCGGTCGATGATCCCGAGGACGTGATCGCCGGAATCTGCCGCTAGTGATCAGGTTCTTGCTCGATCCAGCGGCCGAGGACTGAATGAAGTCATCCATTTCAACCACGAGTGAATCCGTGATCGAGCAAACGGCGATGTCCAACAATCCGCTGTCATCCAGTTCTAGACCCGTCATGTCACTTCAGAGACACCATCGGTCAGTGGTCTCTGACCGAAGTGAGGGCGTCGGATCGGCTCGATGATTCCTGTGAGCGTCCCTTGATGCTCGCCGAACCGTCCGAACACGCCGGTGGTAGCGACGGAGAGCTGGCCTTCCAGCACAGGACTGGCAATCTGTAGGTGGGCGCAAGCAGCAGCACGGGCCCCTTGGCCTTGAGACTCGCATCCAGGCTGACGGTCGCGGTCGGCGGAACGCGGCCCATCTGGATTTGCGAGGCGGCGGCCACATTGCCGGTGGGTGACGGACGTATGTTACATAGATCATTCCCAGCGACCAGCCCTGAACAGATAGAACCGCGACAAAGCCGCCGAACTGGCGGGAAGCCAAACGAGAGGCCCCGGCGCGTCGTGAGAAAGGACCTGACAAGACTATCGATGCGATCACGGTCCTCGCAGCGGCACATTGGCCGCTCTTCGTAACTCTCACTGAGCCTATTCGGCAACGGTCATTGATTGAAAAGCCCTATGGCCTTGCTGGTGCCCGCCGCCTACCTGCACCGCGCAGTCTGGTCTATTTCACGACCCACACCGCGCTCGACTGCTATGCCGTGTTGAAGATCCTGGCGCGCAACTTTCGATCGCGCTCGACGTTCCTAGCGTCGCATCAAGGTCATCGACGCCCCGTTCGCGATCAATGATCTGCTCAATCAGCACGGACACCGTTGGAGCGACGGTGCCGACGGGCGTCCCAAGTCGTGTAAGCGGACGCCGACGTTGCCAACGCCGAGATCAACTATCATCGGAAGAGATTTTCCAAAGAGCAGACCCCGATATGTCGTCCTCACGATCACATCGCTCAACTGGCTTCAAAGCCGTAACGAGCGGAGTTATGGCCAAGAGGCCACAACCGCGATATTTGCAAACGAACGAGTACAACCCCACGCGAGGACTAGCCGTAGGACAAGCCCTTCCTGGTGCCGAAAAGCTGCTGTCGATCGCTAGACATTCTGCTCGGAGACGACTTGGCCGGTGCCGCTTCCGATCGGCTAGTGAGCGTCTCCCAAGAGCCAACCCAACAGGCGAGCACGGAGGCCGCCAAGCTGGCGCACCTTGATGAAGCCGAGCACCTCGGGGCTGGCGCACGCCGCGGCAGCCGCCTCCAGCAAGCCGTCGGCAGAGCTGTCTGATATGTCGTCAGCATGACAGAGAAGACTGTCTAGGACCGACATAAATTGGTCATTGGTCTTCGCCGCGCAGCAGAGGTCTTCAAGAAGCGTAGGACGTGTAGCGTGGATCGCGGCGATCCTGGCTAAGTCTCCCCGCTTGATCAGCTCGATGATTGAGGAGGCATCCACCCCTGATGCGATGAGCAGCTGGGCGAGTTCGAGCAAAGACTCGCTCGAAACGACGGACAGGATGGTCGAACGCAGATTCTTGCTGTCCTTCTGGTCGGTGACGATCGCCTGCGCCACGGCGTAGACGGTGTCCTTCGCCCCCTGGTCCCTTGGCACTTCGACGACGTATTGCTCGAAGCCCTTGGCTTTCCGCTCCGCTCGGTACTCTCGCTTTTTCGTGGCTGCGTCAGAAACCTTCCTCTTTGCTCGAGTTACACGAACATAGGCGGTGGTCCGCTCCAGCCCGAGTTCAGCGACTTTCTCGTCGAATTGAGCTTCGTCACAGGTATCCGAACCCGGACCGTCATCAGCGGTATCAGGACCAGGTTTCGAGGTGGCTTGGGCGCCGACATGGACTCTCATTTCGCAGGACTAGTCCGAGGACTAGTCTCCCTGTGCTTAGCCATTGAGACACCAATCGCATCGCGCAACGACAACGATACGCGTCGATTGACGTCCCGAGGACGTCGATTCAGGTGATTTTCATAAGGGTGCACGAGGCGTCCCGGGGAGAAGGCTAGGTCTAGATGGAGAAGCCTTCACCGCCTTCGCCACGAAGTGGCCCCGGGTCCGGAGGTCCGGCAGCCTCTCCAAGCTGCACAACCACGCTCCAACGTGGCGGACACGTCAAAGATAATCGGCGCTCACCCAAAAACAACTTCGACGACAGAACATCGTTAAATCGGGTTAACCGCTGCATCTTTTTCGAACGACGTGGCCAAGTTTCCCAAGCGTTGCTTCAGAAATCCTGGTGACGATCCGCAGTTTCGCCAGGGTGGCGGCGCCGACAACTTCGGTTCAGCCGGCGTCCCGACCTTGGCGAATAAGTGTGTGCGCTCGGTCCAGTTTGGCTATGGATACTCGGGCACCACGGCGAAACGTAAAGTCGGTCTTGACCCCATGGACCTGCTCGGCCATCATCTCCTTCAGCTCTCCCAAACGCTCAAATGCCCACCAGACGGTCGGCTTTACCCTTCCCTGCAACAAATGCAGTGGAAAACTTTTTGTCCGTGTGCCGCTGAAATGTTGACAGCACCTGAAGCGCTCGGGGCTCGTCAACTAATTTGCGGCGTCTGAGCAATTTGCCGGACAGCAATGGAACCTGCGAAGATCGAGCCCGTGCCAAACGGCAGGAGGACGGGTTGGATCAGCATTCGATCAGCGAGATCAGTGAACCTGGGGACACCCCGCAGCACGTGCCGGAGCAGGCGACGGCTCCCAGCGTGGCTGCCCTCCCCCTGCCCTTTGGTTTTCCTAGATTGAGGCACGTTGATCGCTCTGACGAAGAACACAAGCGCCCACGCGGCGCTGCCGACGTGGCGACGGACCTTCCCAAAACCGACGCATCGAACGATTCTTCTGAGGCTCAGCGAACGCCATTGCCGCCCAATCCCTTTGAACTCGGCGCCGGGAACAACACCGGGCTCGACATCTTCCGGCATGTGCCTCTGGCTGACATCACGATGAGGAACCGGCTCCGCGGCGTGGTCAAGGCCTCGGTCTCGAAATTGATGGATTCGATTGCGGAGAGCGGCCTCATCCATCCGGTCGTCGTCCGGCCGGACCCGACCGATGCAGAAAAGTTTGTACTCGTTAGCGGGATGCAGCGTATCAACGCGGCGAGGAATCTCGGACACCACGAGATACTTTGCCGCGTGGTTGCTCTCGACGATAGCAATGCGGAGTGGTGGGAGGTCGAAGCAGTTCTGGCGAGGGCGAACCTTGGGCCTGCCGACGAAGCTCGATTCATGGCCCGCCGCCGCGAGTTATACGAACTGCGGCACGGGAAGGGCAACGGCCAGGCCAAAGGCGCAGCCGCCGCCAATGCCCGACAAGGACGGCGACACGCTGCCGCCACGTTGGCGCGAGCGTCTTTTTCGGAGGATACCGCCAACGAGACGGGGCGATCGCAGCGTACTATTCAGCGGGCGATCCAGCGAGCTGACCGTATCGGCTCCGCCACGCTGACGCGGGTCGCCGGGACTGCTCTCGATACTGGGGCCGAGCTCGACGCCCTGCCGCACCTCCCGCCGGCGACCCAGGAGCGGCTCATCGAACAGGCCGCAGCTGGAGCTCAGGTTTCGGCGGTGCAGGCGCGAAGGGAAATGCGGGCGTCATCCACCGCAAAAGGCCGGGAGGTGACGGAACCCTTGTCGTTGTCGGCCGATGCCGAGATCGACTCTTCCGACCTCTCAGCACTGAAGGAGGCTTGGCTTGGGGCGTCGAGCACGGCTCGTGAGAAGTTCCTCGCATGGATCGAGGCCTCGTCCCAATGAGCTTGCGCGCATATGAGTGGGCGTGGAAACAGAGCGTCAGTCCAACTAAAAAGTTGGTGCTGTTGGAGCTCTGCGATCACCATAATGAAGAACGCGGCGACAACGATGTCTGGCCGAAACAAGACACCATTGCGAAGCGCACGGGCTTCACCTCACGAGCAGTGAATTCTGCGCTGAAGGCATTAGAATTGGAGGGGCTCATCGAACGTCGGCCGCGATACCTTAACGGCAAACGCACGTCGGACGTGATTACCATTCTCATCGACCGAAATGAGGTGGTGTCCGCAGCCACACAAACCTCAAATCCCGGTCCGTCCTCCCCTATGGTACCGGAAGAAGATTCAGGTAGCAACCAGAAGGAGATTCCGGAAGCTGCCGGAACCACGTTCACCGTAATCGGTAAGGATCAACCAGCAAGACTGAATCAACCAGTAGTCTTCTTCCCGGAATACTGGGAACCCCACCGTCCGGATCTCGACGCGTGGAACTACGCAGCCAGAACCATAGTAGAGATTTCCATCCAACTCGGCACCGCTATCGATTGGGATTCACCTGGCATCCAAAACCTGTGGCCCGTCGTCGAGTGGCTAAAGCGCTTGGGAGATCAAACGGTCACGTCGTCCCTGATTAAGGTCGGCGCGCGGGCCGTGAAGAGCAACACGAAGATCAGGTCGTGGAAGTACTTCGAAGCTGAGATATCAAAAGCTGGCGCTTAGTTCATGGCGCCTGATCCGGCTATCGCGTCGCCACGAGAGCAAAGAGCGGGCACGCGAGTACCTCTATGTCATTCTTGTTTGTGGGTCAGGGCCGTACTTTCGACCGCAGCCCCGGCGTGAGCCGAAGATGTAGAGCCCAGCGACGCCAAAGGCTCGTAGTTGGGGCTCTACGGATTTTAAGCGGGAGATAACGTCAGCCGTCTGCATGGGACTATCCTATCACAGCCCTATGCGTTTCGGCGAAACCGTATCCTGACGCCTTGGGGGTTATTCCCGGACTCCCATAAAGCGGTCGTAAGTATCCAAATCGCGGGGCCCATCGTGATGAAACACCGGGACCACGTCCGCAAATTGCAGCAGTGTATAGTTCAGGTCGTACTGCTCGGCCCGCAGCGTCATCTCCTTGGTCGGCTCATCGAACCACACACCTTCGGCATGCTTCACGCCGGCTCGGGCTTCCTCCGTGAAGATAGACTGCCCCACCAGCGAGCGGGCCGGCACCTCGACCGGCGCGCCGCTGGTCTTGAAGTATCTTCTGCTCTTGAGAGCTGCTTCGCTCGACCAAGCCCAGTTCATGTAGCCGTCGCGCGAGACGACGATTATGGCACGGCGCTCGGTGTACCGAAGCCAGCGCAGGATGGCCGCGACCAGAGAGACGTCATAGTGCGTGGCGCATTCGCTGAGCTGGTCGAAATCCGTTTCCGATTTTGCCGGGATCCGGCGCCGGAAGTCATCGAGAGGCATCAGCAGCGTTGACGCAAAATCATTGGCCTCTCGCTCTATCTCGATGCCGTTGCGCCCGTCGACGGCAGCCTCATCGCACCGCAGGCCGTCGGGGTATTTTTGACGGTGGACGAGGTAGTGGCCAAGCTCATGGGCCGCCGTGAACCGGCGACGACGCGGCGAGCCCTTCTTGTTGACGTAGATGCCCCAGCGCTTGCCCGAGTCGGATGGCAGCAAGGCCCCTTCGCAGTCTTCGAGGTCGACGCTGCGCACCTCGGCGATGGGGTCGTCGGGACACAAAGTGTTGGAGATCTCTTTCGCGAACGCCGCAATATTAAAGCGATAGCGGTCCGGCGGATTGGCGGCGTTCAGAAGCTGGGTCAGATGAATCGCCCAGCGCTGCGACCCCCACCCCTCGAAGTTCATGACTTATCATCCAGCAGTTTGCGCATTTGGCGCAGCGTGGCTTTCAGCTCCGGAGTCATGCGTTGATATTCGCGGAAGAACGCCTTGTCCTCGGCAGCTATCAGTTCTTCGGGCGTGTCCTCGCCGAGGAGGTAGTCAACGGTGACCTCAAGGGCCTTGGCGATGCCGGCCAGCTTGTCCGCCGACGGCCTCGGCGGGTCCTTGTTCTCCAGCTCCCAGAGATACGACTTACTCGACCCTGACTTTTCGGCCAGCTGATCGAGTGTCAGCCCCTTTCCCAACCGAAGCTTTCTGATCTTGGCTCCGATTTTTTCGCTCATTTCAACGGCTTCCCCTTTGTTCGGAGTAGCAAGATAGCAGTTCCTTGACTCCCGGTACAGGTTCCATTATGTTCGGAGTAGGCATATAAGCCATGCTTCCAGGCTGGAGTGGCATTCGGGAGCTCCTATCGACCGCGCCGCGTATCGGCGTCGCCCCGGAAGGAGGCATAAATGACTGCAAAGATTACGTTTTTCCCTCTTGGAAATGCGGACACCAGCCGCATCGATCTCGTGAGCAGCCGTAAGGTCCTCATCGACTTCGCCAACATGCGGGACCCCAAGGATCCCTGCGACCTCCGGATCGACCTGGCGGAAGAGCTGCGCCGCGACCTCAAGGATGCTGACCGCGACTACTTCGACGTGGTCTGCTTCACGCACCTCGACAACGACCACATCAAGGGCTCCAGCGACTTCTTCTGGTTCGAGCACGCCGCGGCCTACCAGGGCGCGGGCCGCATCAAGATCAAGGAGTTGTGGGTGCCGGCGGCGGCTGTCACCGAGGAAGGGTCGAATGGCGAGGCGCGAATCATCCGGCAGGAAGCGCGGGCGCGTCTGCAGGCCGGCAAGGGCATCAAGGTGTTCTCCCGTCCCGGTCACCTGCACGATCTCCTGGCCTCATGGGGCCTGAGTGTCGAGAGCCGCGCCTCCTGCATCGTCGATGCCGGCCAGACCGTGCCGGGCTTCGACAAGGCTGGCGCCGACAGGGCCGAGTTCTTTGTGCACAGCCCGTTCGCGTGGCGCCTCAACGACCGCGAGGTCGAGGACCGCAACCAGGACAGCATCGTCATGCAGGTCACCTTCGTGGAAGGCGGGGTCGAGAGCTACGGTTTGCTCGGCTCCGACGCCGACTACGAGACGCTCACCAAGATCGTCGAGACCACCAAGCGCCACAAGCGTGAAGGCCGGCTGCTCTGGGACGTGCTGAAGCTCTTCCACCACTGCTCGTACCTGTCGCTCGGCCCGGACCGCGGCATGGACGAGACGGTGCCGGTGCCGGAGGTGAAGTGGCTGTTCGAGCAGGGCCGCGAAGGCTGCCTGATCATCTCGCCGAGCGACCCGATTCCCGTGAAGGGCAGCGACGCCGACAAGAGCGATCAGCCGCCGCACCGTCAGGCGGCTGCACACCACCGCCGCGTGGTCAACGGCAAGGACGGCGAGTTCAAGGTGACGATGGAGACGCCGTCGGTGTCCCGCCCGAAGCCGCTGGTCGTCGAGATCACCACCTCCGGGGTCAGCCTGGTGCTGGCCGCCCCCTCCGCGATCGGCATCGCGACCTCGCGGCCGGCTCGCGCTGGTTGATTGATGCTGCACGACTGGCTGCACATCTGGGGCGAACCTGTCGAGCCGGAGCACCTCTCCGGCTCGATGGCGGTCCGGTTCCGCGACTTCCTTGTCAACCAGGCCGAGGGCCTCGCGACCATCACAGGCGCCCGACGCAGCGGCCCGAACGCCGAAGGTGAGCTGCTGATCATTCAGGTGCGGACCAACCGCCCGCAGCGGCCGGCATATCACCTCCTGCGAGAAGAGCCCATCGGCATCCTGTTCACGACCGACGGCAGCTACGCGCCCTCGGTGCTAGCCCTCCGTACGGACTTCCCTGACACACCCCATCAGAACTGGGTGCCAGACGGCGTTCCTTTTTCGCTCTGCGTGGATGACCGGCCTTGGCAAGAGGCGCGCCCGCTTTATACGCCGGCCGAGCTTCTGCACCGCATCATCAAATGGTTCGAGCGCGCCGGACGCGGCGGCCTTCACGACCTCCGTCAGCCGCCCGATCCGTTCTTCATGCGCGAAGGCTATCACCTGATTATTCCGCGCAACACCTTCGACGGGGGAACGCGCGAACTGATAGCCTTTGCCCACGATCCTCAGAACCCGGTCGTGGTCTCGCTGCGCGAGCCACAGCCGGGCGAGCTGCAGCGGTTACAGGCCGGCACCTTCATGGTGATCGCCTTAACGCTGGAGCCGCGCGCCATGAGCCGGATGCGACGCGCTCCTGCGAACCTCGGCTCCCTCCTCCATGAGCTGAATGCTCGCGGCGTCGACCTTGCGGAGGTGCTGACGGCGCGCATCGCAGCGTGGAGCGCGGCCGGCAGCCAGACTAATTTCGAAACGCGAATTGGCCTGCTGCTGCGTATGCCGATCATCGGACCTGACGGCAACCCGACCGGCGAAAGCGACGACGTCGCCTTCCTCACCCTGGCCACGCTGGGTGAGATCGGCGTCGCTCTCGGCCTCCTAGGGCGCTCGCCCGAAGCGCATGGTGCTCGTTATGCCCGGCTGTTTACGCCTGCAAAAGCCGATGAGCAGGCGCTGGCAGGGATGATCGTGCTCGTGACCGCGGCCCACGTCGGGTTTGACCAGCGCAGGGCCCTTGATCTTGCCGGAAACTCCGTTGATGTCCCGCGACGGGTCGTGCAGATCGGCGCCGGCGCGATCGGCTCGATGGTCGCCGAGACGCTCGCGCGGCAGGGGTTGGGCCAGCACTGGACCTTCATCGACCCCGATTACTTGCTGCCGCACAATCTCGCGCGTCATGAACTCACCACCACAGAGATCGGCATGTCCAAGGCCGACTCGCTCGCGCGGCGACTGATGCAAGTCCGCACCGATCTACGCGCCGATGCCATCAACGCGGACGTGCTCAAGCTGGCGACCCGGGCGGATGAGGTCGCCGCCGCCCTGCAAGGCGCCGACCTGGTGATTGATGCCGCCGCGTCGATCCCGGTGGCAAGATGGCTCTCTGACCACGCCACCCGAGCCCGGCGCGGCAGCGCTTTCTTCAACCCAGCCGGCACCGCGGTGGTGTTGCTGATGGAAAGCCAGGACCGGACGATTGACCTGCGCCTGCTCGAAGCGAGCTATTACGGCGACGTCTTGAAGGTCCCTGCGTTGGAAGATCATCTTTCGCAGTCCGTCGATGCGGTGCCTTATGCGGGCGCCTGCCGCGCCGTAACCAACAGTATCCCCGCTGCTCGCGCGCAAATCCTTGCCGGGCTGGCCTCCGCGGGGGTGATGGAAGCGGTGGGCAAGCCAGAAAGCGATCTGCGAGTCTGGTCGCTGTCGAAGGATGGCAGCGTCACGGTCCATCACGGCGAGATCGGTGCGGTGCGGGCACAGTCCATCCTTGGCTGGACCATCACGCTGCCGAGCAGCCTGGAAGCCCGGATTCAAGAAATGAGAACGGCCGGCTTGCCGGCAGAGACCGGAGGCGTTCTCTTTGGCGTAGTCGACCTGATCGCGGCTCGGATTGACATCATCGAGGCATGGCCCGCGCCGCCTGATAGCGCAGCATCCGAGACCGAATTCAAGCGGGGAACAAAAGGGTTGCGCCAGGGCGTCGAGGCCGCCATTGCCCAGACCCTTGATCAGGCCCGCTACGTCGGTGAGTGGCACTCACACCCTCGCCGCGCGCGCACTCATCCAAGCGGCAAAGATCTCCTTCAGCTTGGTTGGCTCGCCACGACGTTGTCGATGGACGGCTGCCCCGGCGTCATGCTTATCGCGGGCGACACCGGCATCAGGATCTGTCTGGGTGCCGCCGTCGACGATGAAGAGGCCCCGACGTGAGCGAAGCGTCTTCACAGGGCGTTCCGCCAGAGGCAGCGGTCGCCGCGGACTTTCTCGGCGGGCAAAAGCTCGAGGACGGCATCGGGCTCTGCCTGTCTGGTGGCGGATTTCGTGCCATGCTGTTTCACCTCGGAGCTTTCGTCCGCATGAACGAGCTTGGCTTGCTGGCCAAGCTGGACCGCGTGGCGAGCGTGTCCGGCGGATCACTCGCGGCGGGCGCGCTTGCGGTCGCGTGGGATCTGCTCACCTTCGACCAGAACGGAATTGCCACCAATCTCACAGAACGCGTGGCCGAGCCGATTCTGACGCTTTCGCGCAAGTACATCGACATTCCGGCAATCGCTCTTGGCTTTCTGCCCTTCGTCCATGCCTCGGGCGTCGCGGCTCTGGCCTACGATTATTGGCTGTTTCGCGGCAAGACCCTTCAGGACCTGCCGCAACGCCCGCGCTTCTCATTTACGGCAACCAGCCTTCAAAGCGGCGTCCTGTGGCGATTCGCTCGCGACTATGCCGCAGACTACCGCGTGGGTATGTGGCGCAATCCCACGCTGCGGCTTGCGCCCGTCGTCGCCGCCTCTGCTTCGTTTCCGCCGTACCTTTCACCGACCTATATCGATGTCCCGCCCGGCGCGCTTAAGCCCGAAAATGGCTCCGATCTCCGCTGTGAACCCTACACAACGCAGCTCTGCCTGACCGATGGCGGCGTGTACGACAATCTCGGGCTTGAGCCGGTCTGGAAGCGCTACAGAACCATTTTGGTCAGCGATGGAGGGGCAATAACGCCACCGAGCATCGCTCCCCGATCGAATTGGCTTTCGCTGGCCGTGCGCGCGAGCAATATCGCCTTGCAGCAGGGCGTTAACATGCGTCGGCGCGTGCTGTTCGGCCTGGAACGCACTGGCGAGCGGCGCATCGCGTATTGGGGCATCGGTGAGCCCGTCGCGTCTTATGGCGTCGGCAACGAGCTGGGCTTCACGGCTGAACAGACCAAGCATGCAGCCGAGGTCGCCACCCGTTTAACGAAATACACCCTCGATACTCGGGTTAACATCATTCGTGCTGGCTATGCACATGCTGATGCGGCGCTTCGCGCGAGCCGCATCCCACTGCCCAACAACACGAAGCCCGACTTCTCAGGGCTGCCAGTCGTCCGTTAGGCCAAAGCGGCGCGCGCGGCGGATCGGCCAGGTTGCGTCCGGCACGAGAGCAGCTAAATTACAGGACTTCAGGCGCTTATATCCAAGGTCTCATGGCGAAGCGTAGCACTTCCACTGGTGCGGTCCCCGCCAGATTATCGATCGACCAGCTTCGCGCTGCGTTGCCAAAGCTTGAGCGTCGGCTGGCGGAGTTCAAGGGCTTAGACCTCAACACTCTGACGGATGAGATCGAGGAACCCGTGCTGGGCAGCCTTCGTCAGAAGTTCGATGACACGCTCATGGAGATCTACGGAGCAGACACGACCGATTACAATCGATACGCGGTTCACTCACTCGACGATACACCAATGTCACTTGTTGGGGGTTGGCCCCCAGTTCGGAGCAGGCTTCCCGGCATCAGGGCTGCTGTCGACCGCGCAATCGGGAGCATCGAGACCGCCATCGAAATCACGAAGGAGCGCATCGGCGATTCAGGAGGCGATGTCGCTTCGAAAGCCGTGCGGGCGTATGCGGGCGTCGATCTGCATCCCGAGATCGCCCGCGCCGCGAGCAAGCTTTATACGGATGGGCATTAGCAAACGCCGTTGAGGCCGCAGTGAAGCGGTTGAACGGTCTGGTAAGACTGCGCAGCGATCTGGAAATTGACGGCACAAGCTTGATGGAGCGCGCGTTCAGCCCCTCGAACCCCATTTTAAAATTCAATGACCTCTCTGACCAGTCGGACAAGGACGAGCAGAAGGGATTTATGATGATGTTTTCCGGCGCAGTGTCCGGGCTACGCAACCCCGCGCTCACGGCTTCATCAACGACGATCCTGAAAGGGCGCTGGAATTCATAGCGTTTGTGAGCTTGCTGGCGAAGCTCCTCGATGGGGCATCCACTTGATGCCGGCCAATTCTCGCACGAGTTCGCCAATCAACGCAGGCTGAGCGCCTAGCTTATTGGCTTGATCGCGCTTGAATTGCGGATCGTTGCTGGCGCATGAAAAGCGCTAGATGCGTATAAGTTGCCGAGCTTCGAATGGACTGCTCGATTTCGCCGTGCCACGCGACGAGATCGAGGCCGCGATTGCCGAGGTCGTCCCGCCGACAGTCGAGTTTCACCCGAATGCAGGCAATGCCTAACGCGACAAGATAAGGAACCTGAAGCAGGCCTTCGCGAATTCGGACGAGGACAGCCGTTTGGCTGCCCATAAGGCTGTTCGGGAGATTGTCGAGAAAGTCGTCGTTCACCCACAGGGCCGGTACAAACCTGCGCGGATCGACATTTACGGCCAACTCGCCGCCCTGCTCAGGATTTCCGAGCGGGCGGCCGAACCCTAAAGTCTAGGGGAGCGTTGGTTGCGGGGATAGGATTTGAACCGATGACCTTCCGGTATTCGAAGGACTTACCGCAGTTCGAAGTGCGATTGATTGACCACGCTTCCGGATGTATCAAGGAGACCTCACTCGCGTGAAACTTCGAACGGCCAAGTCTGGGAGATCAAGGGGTTACGCTGGGTCTGGTGGCGAGGAAGGACTTGCCCGCGCTCCTAAAGCGAGGCAAGCGCGCCGGCAGAACGCGCCTTTCGCCCTCTCGCCTTCTCTTCCGGCAACCCATTGGCCAAAGCGGCCTTTCGCATTTCAACTGCCTTCGCCAAGCGCGGATCCTTCTTTGCAGCTTCGTAGGCAGGCAAGACCGCTTCCATCCAGATCAGCATGCCTTCTGCCTTGAATACCACCCGGTCGGCAGCGCTGTAGACGCTCTGGGTAATGGCAGCGACCTCGCGCGACATCTTGTCTGCACCGCTCACGCGATGATCCAAGAGCGCGGATGCATATGCACCTTCACCGAAGTTCTCAAAGAAGCTCGTGACGGATCGACGCTCGTCATGCGGACCAATTCTGTTGGGCAGCCCGACCACGGTGAGCAGATCCGGCCATCCCGGTTTGCGGCCTGCCAGGGCATCAAGCGCATGATTGAGGGAAGAAGGGGTAATCGCCTTATCCAGATGGGGCGGTACGCGATTATCGTTACGTTGTTTGGCGGCGAGATCGCGCACAAGATACTTATTGCGGTCCTGCGGAAACGCCCACCTCGAGATCGCACCTAGTTGCTGCTTCGAGTACCGCGCCACTCTTTCGAGGATCTCGATCGCAATAGGCGGTACGCTCAGCTTGATTTCGCGCTTATTTTTCACCTCATCCGGTTTCCAGGTGTAGACGCGCCAGCCGGCGCGCTCCGGTGCTGGATCGGGGATCCAGCGATCGGAGCCCAAAGCAAGCATGTTCACCAGAGCGGAGCTGCGCTGGGGGATCATCCATGAAACTTGCAGGGCACCCAGGACCGCATCGTTGTTATTGCCACCCAAAGGCCTGACGGCTTCCAGAAGCGCGATGAGCATGCCAATCTGCGCCGGAGTCAGATAACGCTTCGAGCGGTCCTCCATCTCGTACTCGTGGGATAATGCCTCCCACCAGGTCGCGGTCGGGTCCAGGCCAGTGAAGCGCCGCTTTTGCTTAAGTCCCCAGCGCAGGACGCGCTTAGCGAGATCGACGTATTTTGCTCCAGCGGAGGGACCTGAACCGCTGGCATCAATGCGGTCCCGCACTTCTTCAAGATCTTCAAGGCGGAGCTCCTTTACGAAGCGCTTCTTGAGTTCGGTGTTTTCCGGCCGATCTCGCAATCGGGTCTCAAGCTCGGTAATCGACGAAGGCGCAAGGCGCAACTTGGCGGCTTCATTTCGACCACCATCTTTCGAGCTTTTCGTTCGTTGCGCGTATTGGTTAATCAGCGTCTCGAAGGTCCACAGTTCTCCCTTTATAGCTTCAGCGCGGTCAACCGCGACAGCAACGGACTTTTCGTCGCCGCCCATCAACCTTGTTTCGATGACGGCGTCCGGGTCGCGCCCGTTCTTGATCGCGAATATCGCCTCGGTGGCGATCTTCTTCACTTGGGCGAACGTGAAGTCTCCCACCGCACCAAGCCGCCGCTTGACAACCGTGGATTTCTGGCCTCGGACGCGGGTGCGGGCCTGCACATAGTAGGCGACCTCCCCGCCCCTGACGCGGATGCTCAGGCCTCTGGGATTATCGATAGCGAACTGGCATTCAGCGTCCGCATCGCGCTTCGCGCCTGCCTCGCCGAGCAAATCCTTCGTCAGCGCGTATCGCTTGTTTGCCATTTCCGGCCTTTTGGGGATACATGGGGATACACACATATGTAGACCGAAGGTCCGTCCCACAAGCACTCAATTTTCGTTACCTTAATAACCTATTATACTGTCAACAAATTTTGCGCTTTAGATCTCGCCAGGCGATATCCTGTTTACAGACAAGCGGTTTTGTAAACCGAAGGTCGGGGGTTCAATCCCCTCAGCCGGCACCATTCGTCCCCTACGGATGTCAGCGGGAACGCTTCGACACGCTGCCTTGCTGGAAGTGCTCGGCACCTTCGATCATCACCCAGCGATGTTTCGACTGCTCGAACACCGATCTCATCGGCGGCGGAAACTCGGGATGTGCGATCGCACCGGCGGCAACGCGATCATCGCGGGCAGATTGTCGGCGAGCCAATAGACCGTCGAGCCGCAGTCGGGACAGAAATAGTTGCGAACCTTGCCGCCACTCGCGGCCGTCCGGACGTATGGCTTTGACGTCCCCGAGATCATTACTGCCTCCGCGGCATAGAACGCACCGACGCCGAACGGCGCGCCGGTTCGTCGCTGGCAGTCGAGGCAATGGCAGGCAACGACGAGCCGCGAAGGCCCCGGAAGCGACAGCCCGAGTGCGCCGCAACTGCATCTGGCACCGATCATTGATGCATCCCTTATTTCAAAATCCATCGACGTTCAGGCGTTTCGTTCCGTCCCAATTCAGCATGGCCTCATGCACAACGTTAATTGCGCCGTTCCGTATCTCGTGCGGGAGACGGAGGACGCATGATTGTTTTGACCGCCGACGAGGATTTTGCCGTCCAAGCCAAGCTCAACTTCAGCCTGGGTGCAAAGGCATACGACACCTACCTTCAGGGGTTTCGTTGCGCACAGCTGACGGGCGGCGTCGTGATTGCCTATGCGCGCAGCGAGTATATGGCGGGAGTCATCAGCGCCGAATACAGCACGCAGATCGCGGACGCGGTGGAGAGCGTCGTCGGACAACCCGCTACGATGGTGCTGATCCTGCCCCGCCCCCGGCAATGACCTTCAGTCTGTTCCGACCTCGAACGCCAGCAGCACGTTGCCGGCGACGCCGCTCCATTGGCCGTAGCCGGAATTGGTGTAGAGCATGCCGCCGGCGATGACGGGCCCGGGGCCGTCGATCGCGCCGCCATGGGCAGGGACGCCGTTCACGGCCTTGAAATCCTGCGCGGTGTCGAATTCCCAGAGCAATTTGCCGTCGGTGGCATAGGCGCGCAGGAAACCGCTGACACCGCCGGAGAACACGACGCCCGGGATCAGGCTCACCGCCGCCGAGAGCGCGGGGCTGCATTGGCGGCGGTCGCCGCACGCGACCGGCGGCACTTCCATGGCGATCTTGCCGCTCGCAAGGTCGAGGCCGAACAGGCCGCCACCTTGCGTGGAATCCAGTTGCCGCGTGCCGTCGCGCATGAATCGCACGTCGGAGTTGGCGACATAGATGCGCTCGCCGTCCGCGGCCGAGCCCCATTCGCTGCCGCCGAGCGAACCGCCCTTCCCGATCCGGGTCTGCCACAGGATCTTGCCACCGTCGTCGGGATCGAGCGCGTGCACGACGCCGGATTTTTGCGCGATGGCCAGAATGCGCTTGCCATCGCGCAAGGTGACGAGGATCGGCGACTGGCCGAAATCGTGGTCGGGCCCGTGCTCGTCGGGACAATTGGTCTTGTCCGCCATGAAGCACGCCACCACGAAGGCGTCCTTCGGCGTCGCCTGCTGCTTCCACAGCAGCTTCCCGGTTGTCAGCTCGAACGCGAGGATCGAATCGGCGGTCGCAGCCGGCGGGTTCGAATAGGAATTACTGGTCGCCACATAGACCGCGCCCCGCTTCGCATCGATCGTCGGCGCCGACCAGATCGCAGCGCCCGACGGGCCGAAGAGCTGCGTGCCCCTGGCATTCCTGGTCGTGGGATGCGGGATCTCGGGAATCGTGTAGGCCTGCCAGATCGTCTTGCCGGTCGCGGCCTCGAGCGCCACCACGCTGCCGCGGAAGGTGCAGCATTCGTAGGAGGCCTGCGAGCCGGCGGCCTCCTCGAGTGACGACACCGGCACGTAGAGCACACCATCATGCAGCGTCGGCGCACCGGTAATCCGCGCGGCCGCATGCTCCTCCACCTTCGTCTTCCAGATCAGCGCACCGGTCAGCGCGTTCACCGCATACGCGTTGGCGCGCAGATCGCCGAAGAAGATCGCGTCCTGATCGGACCCCGGAAGCTTTGAAACGCTGATCGCGGCGCGCACCGCCGCATCGATCGCCACCGTCCACAGCGTGCAGCCGCTTCGCGCATCGAGCGCATGGACTTTGCGATCGGTGCCGCCGATGAACAGCATTCCGCCGACGATCGTCGGCGACGCAAACGACACCGAGGCCCCGGGAAAGGCATAAGCCCATTTCAGCCGCAGGCGCGGCACCTGCTCCGCCGTCAGCCCGGCCATGTCGGTCGGCTGGAACCGGCTGTTAGCAGCGTCGACGCCCCATCCGTTCCAGTGCGGACCGTCGAGGGCTTGCGGGAAGCCGCTCGCCTGTTGCGCGCAGCCGCCATCTGCGTCCGCGGCGGCGCCGTTCGCCGCCGTCTTGCCGGTGACGAAGGAGGCGATCGCGCGGCGTTCGGCCTCGCTGCGGTCCTTTGCCATCGCCGCCATGCTGCCGCTGGACAAGGTCGCCAGCACATGATCGAACGACATCGCCTGCATGGCGCCGCGGCCGGGCACGCGGGCCTGCGCATCGCCATCGTGGCATTGCGCACAATGCGCGGCATAGAGTGCGCCCCCGTCCTGCTGCGCCAGCGCCGGCGCGCTGCACCAGATCAACACCGCGGCCAGGACGGCACGTAGACCCATGGAGGGGCTCCGGCATGCGACGGGAGATCGCCTACACAACCCGAAGTCTATCGCAGGCGCGATTGAATCCGCAATGGAGGTTGTGCCGCAGCCGTCACACATCCGCGGCCACGTGGACGGGATTCGGCAGGTCGTCCAGCCGCCAGAGCCCGAGGCTCTTGTCGCGCCAGCCGCCATCGCCCTCCTCGCAGCGCTCGTCGATCAACGCGCGCGGCACCGGCCAGTCGAACGGCGGCTTCGTCATGTTGAGCGCGCGCCAGTCGCCGTCCTCGCAATCACGATTGGCCTCAAATTCCTGAAACGTCGTGACGAGCAGGAATTGCGCGCCGCTCTCGCGAAAGCGAGCAATCGCGCGGGCGATGTTCTGAAAACTCAGATGCACCAGGCAGTCCCGGCACAGGATCAGGTCGGCACGCGGCAGTGCATCGCGCGTGATATCGGCCACCAGAAATCGGCCGGCCAGTTCGCCGCGCGCCGCACGCTCATTGTTGGTCTCGATCAGAGACGGCACGATGTCGATCCCGATATAATCGAGGTCGAGCTTCACGCGGCCGATCCAGCCGGCATCGCCGCAGGGCGCATCGAGCAGCGAGCGCACGCCGAGCCGCTGCAGCAGCGGCGGCAACGCGTCCCGGATCGCTGCAGTGGCCGGGTCCTCCGAGCCGAGGCCGGACACCGAGCTGGCAGCGCCCCAGAGGTTGGTCCGCTCGATCCGCTCAAACCGCGCGGCGAGATCGAGCCCGGAGAAATTATCGCGGTCGGCGACGAAGCGTTCATGGGCAAGCACGGGGGGACGGTTTGAGATCATCGGCAAGCCTCACCTCAAGTCGCACGATCACACTACAGCAAGCCGGGGGGCCCGCACCGCTCAATCCGGCTTCTGCCACTCCATGATGTGGAAGTAGGGCACGCGGCGATGCCGGGCGATCTGCTCGGGGGTGCCGCCCGTCGGTTGAGGCTCACTGAACAGGCGCAGCTGGAGACCGTGGTCGAGCAGCAGCGTCATGTAGGTGCTGAGCGGACGGTGCCAGTTCAGGATCCGCATGTCGCGCCAGCTCACCCAGGTCGCGCGTTCGTCCATGTAGTGATCGATGGTGAAGCGCAAGGTGCCGTCGCGGTCGCGCGTCCAGCCGTCCGGTGGGCCGGCGGTGTTGAAGCTGGTCATGTTGGCGATCAGCAGAGTGCCGCCGGGCCGCAGTGCCGCCACCATCCCGGCGATCGCCGCGGCGAGATCGGGTATGTCGATCAGGCTGAGATAGCTGACGACGAGATCGTAGCACGCCTCGGCATCCATCGTCTCGGCGCGGCCGAGCCGGTAGTCGCCCTCGGGATCGAGCTGCCTAGCGCGCGCCAGCAGCGCCTCGGTCGGATCGATGCCGGTGGTGCGGATGCCGGCGCGCTGCATGATGCGGCAGAAGCGCCCCTCCCCGCAGCCGACGTCGAGCGCGTCGCGGAATCCGCGACCTTCGATCCGCGCCCGCATCGGTGCATCCAGCACGAAACGACGGCCATAGTCGCCATCCTCGCCTTGCTCGGCGATCCATGCGGCCGCCGAGGTGGCCCAGCCGTCGCCGACGTCCTCGTTCATGTCCCGGACCCGTGGTGTCTATCCGCGCACCCGCGCGGGGACGGTCAACAACCACAGATTGGATCCGATTTCAATAAGAGGTAACGTGCGCATGCCATGCACGCCACCACGCCCCGAGACAAGGCCAGGATCGCTGCCGGCGCGGTGACGGCCGTCGTCATGACGGCCGTGCTGCTGATTCTCGCGCTCGGTTTCGTGCTGGCGCTCTAGAACGCGGCGATGCCGGCGGACTTACGCCGTGCGCACCGTCCGCAGGAATTTCCCGACCTCGTCCTTCAGCCTTGTGCTGTCGCTTGCCAGCATCTTGGCGGTCGAGAGCACCTGCGAGGACGCCGAGCCGGTCTCGGCGGCGCCGCGCTGCACGTCGGTGATGTTCGACGAGACCTTCTGGGTGCCGTGCGCGGCCTGCTGGACGTTGCGCGAGATTTCCTGGGTCGCTGCGCCCTGCTCCTCGACGGCCGCGGCGATGGTCGACGACACTTCCGACAGCCGCTCGATGGTCACGGAGATGTCGCGGATCGCATTGACGGAGTCCTGGGTGGCTGTCTGGATGCCGGAGATCTGCTGGCTGATCTCGCCGGTCGCTTTCGCGGTCTGCTCGGCCAGCGTCTTCACTTCGGCCGCGACGACCGCGAAGCCTCGACCGGCCTCGCCGGCACGCGCCGCCTCGATCGTGGCATTCAGCGCCAAGAGGTTGGTCTGGCCGGCAATGGTGTTGATCAGTTCGACGACGTCGCCGATCCGGGTCGCCGCGACCGAGAGCTCGCTGACTCGTTCGGTCGTGGTGCGGGCCTGGGCGACGGCTTCACCCGCCATCCGCGCGGATTCCTGCACCTGCCGGCTGATCTCATTGACTGACGAGGACAACTCTTCGGTGGCGGTCGCGACCGACTGCACATTGCCGGTGGCTTCGCCCGAAGCGACGGCGACGACCGAGGTCAGCTCCTGCGCGCGCTGCGCGGTGGTGGCAAGCGTCGAGGACGATGCTTCGAGCTCGGTGGACGCCGAGCCCACCGTCTCGATGATTTCGCCGACCGCGCGTTCAAAGCCGTCGGCGAGGTTGACCATGTCGCGGCGGCGCTGCTCGGCAGCCTGCTTCTCGACCTCGAGCTGCGCAGCCTTGAGGCGCTCGACTTCGAGCGCATTGGTCTTGAAGACTTCGACCGTCCTGGCCATGTCGCCGATCTCGTCGTGCCGGTCCTTCTCGGACACCTCGGTCTTGAGATCGTTGCGGGCAAGCCCCTCCATGGCGAGCTTGAGCCGGGCAATCGGCTGCGACATCGCCTTGAGGCCGATGAACAGCGCGATCGCCATGCCCAGGATCAGGCCGCCGGCGCTGACGCCGACCACGGTCCAGGTCGCGGCGCGTGTATCGCGATTGATGACCTCTTTGCGCTTGGCGACGGCCTGACCGGTTTCGGTGGTGAATTGGGCAATGCGTGCGAGGGCCGCATCGAGCAGCGGATCGCACTCCTTGTGCGCCCGGTCGGCGGCCTTGGCATTTTCTTCCGTGCTGCTGGCCTGCGATCCCGCCTTCAGCACCGGGTCGCAACCCGCGAACGCTCCCGTCAGCTGGTCACCGATGCTCTTGATCTGATTGGCGCGCTGCGGATCGTCTCGCTCCGCCGCGTCCAGGTATTGACGAATCTCGTCGCGGTTCTGGTTCGCGGTCTTCAGCCGAGCGGCATTGCCGGCCTCGGTTGCCTCGGTGAGGACGGCATAGAGCGCGGCATGGTAAGTCTCCGCACGGCGCTGGGCGCGCGCGAGGTTGAGCGCGGAGGATTGCGCGGCGGCGAGTTCGCCGAAGCTGTCGACGGTTGCGGCAAGTTCGCGCGCGCCGAAGCCCGCGACGGCGATCATCGCGCAGCCCATCACCGCCACGATCAGCGCCACTTTCCAGACGATCTTCAGATTGTTCAAAAAGCTCATGTCCGCCGCTCACCAATGTTCTGCCGGGCATAAACCCAGCACCGTGCATCAAAACCTGCGGTTGTTAAAATTTAATGCAATTTGAGGGCGTCCTCTTACGGAAAATAAACCCCTCTGCGCTCCGGCGTAAGCTTCGCGTAAGCTTGAGCCCGTTTTCGCGGCACCCGGGATCTCTCCAACAGCGGAACCGCGCCCGGGCGTTTTGCGTTGTCGGCCCATGCGGATCAGAGAAGAAAACCGGAATATGTTCTTGCTGGCGACGGTGACGCTGTGTTGCGGCGCTGTGGCGGGCACGTTGGCGCTGCTGGAGCCTGCCATCGGACCTCAGTCCGAACGGCTGGTCGCTGAGCGGGTGACGGCTGAGCGGGCGACGACCGAGATGCCGCGGACGTCGGATCTCACGCCGGTTCGGGTGATCGGCGCCCCGTTCGAGCCGAACGTCAATCCACGCCAGCGATAACGCTTACTTCGGCGACGCCTCTGCGCCCTCTGCGGGCCGGTCCTGCGCACGTGCCAAACCCTCCACGAACGCGATGACCTCCGCCCGCTTGTCGGGCGGCAGCGACAGGAACGCGCGGATGAGCCTTAGGCCCTCCACCGCGTTCGACCGTTCTGCTCCGGAGTTCATCCGCCCTATGTCGGATGACCGGGAAAAATATGCAATCCCTTTGCAAACTTGCTTGATTTGACGCAGTCGCTTTGCTGGAATGCGGCGGCTGAGGTGGATCATGAAATGGATCGCGGAACGCGACGCTCTGATCGCGCAGACAATGGCCTTTGTCCAATCGGTGACCGGCAGGAAGGATCATGTCCTTCAACCGGGCACGAGCACGGCTGCCCAACGCGTCCCAGCCGATGACGTCGCCGTGCAGGCTCGCGATGTCGAGACCACGCGGAAGCAAGCCCCGCTGCCGCCCCCGCCCGCCCCCCTGCCGGCGCCGCGCGCGGGCGGGGACTTCCGGAACGAGATGCAGGCCCGCATTGCCAGTTTCCGCAAGCATCAAGAGCGGTTCGAGCGCGAGCGCGAGGAATATTGCGCCGAAACCCTGTCCAGGTTGCGCGCCGCCATTCGCGACGGCTCCGGCCCACCGGCGAGAAAGTAAGCCGCCCCCTCAGGGCCTTAGATCCAGGACCACACCAGCCAAAGATTGGCCGCGCAGGCGCTGACCAGCGCCAAAGTCAGCGGCAGAAGCATGTGCCCACAAGAGGTGTTCAGGTCGCTCGTCATGGGCGGGAACATCCGCTGATTCCGCCAAACGAGTCCCAGGGATTCTTTTTTCCGGGATTCAGGACTCGTTAAGGACTCAGGACCTCTGCCCTCTGATCACGGCGCCGTGATCGGAAGCCGCCCGGAACCGCTTGGCTCGTAGGTCGTTAACGCGCTTTCCGGGAGCGGGAAGAATGCCCTACGCCTTGTTCTGCAACGACGCTCAGATCAGCAAAGCCTATCCGAGCGAATCCGACGTCTGGAAGCTGGCGCATCGGAGCGGGCTGGTCGTGGATGTCAGCGCCGACGAGGACCGTCCCGGGCCGCGCCGGGTGCTCGACAACGATTACGAGATCAAGCCCTGCCGGGCCGCCGAGGGAGAGGACCCTGCCAGGAACAAGGCCGAGGCCGACCGCCAGTCGAAGATGGAGCTCGAGCTGAATTCGTGATGGCCGGTGGCAGAAGCCGCCAAGCGCTCAGGGCGTCGCCGCGGCCAATGAAGCCTGCTCACCCGGCATGGGAACGCAGGCCTTGCGGCGATGCAGCCCGCGGATCGCGCCGGTCACCTTCAGCACCTTGCCCGACGGGCAGGACGCATCCTTGACGAAAGCCACCTCGTAAGGTGCCAGCATCAGAGGCTCGGATTTGAGGATTGTCTGTGCAGAGCACGGCAGGCCAAAGAGGCAAGATAACGCCACTGCCGACACCAAGATACGCATGTCCGTCGTCCCACCAGCCCGGTAATTCTCATATAACGCTTTCCGGAGCGCCAGTTCCGTAAGCGGCAAAAATTATTTTTGCTTTACCCAAGTCCTATGACGCGCGTGAGAAGTCGCGCGCCGGAATAATTCCTGCAAATGACGCGCCAGATGGTTCACACGAAGGAAATATTGAGCCGGCAAGCCAAGGTCTGACAAACGAAAGGCCGGCGCGAAGCCGGCCTTTGTCAGAGCGCTGGCACGGGTGGTGGATCAGTAGCGCGAGGCTGCCGGTCCGCCCCAGCCGAAACGGTAGTTCACACCGACCTTGACGGTATGCTCGTCCTCCCGACCGCGAACGCCGACGATGTCGGCCGGGCCGGAGGTGAAGGTGGTGCTGCCGAAGTTATAGTATTGGTACTCGGCCTTGGCCGACCAATTCGGCGCGAACATGTATTCGAGACCAGCACCGACGGTGTAGCCCTCTTTGCT
Organism: Bradyrhizobium sp. SZCCT0148; assembly: GCF_018129985.1. Taxonomy (GTDB): domain Bacteria; phylum Pseudomonadota; class Alphaproteobacteria; order Rhizobiales; family Xanthobacteraceae; genus Bradyrhizobium; species Bradyrhizobium japonicum_H. The sequence goes on along the minus strand of NZ_JAFCKT010000013.1, from coordinate 27,854 downwards.
ATTGCCGGTGGTGGTGAAGCCCTGCGGCACGCCGGCGATGTTGACCCCGAGGCCGCCATTGCGCCAGGCGTAACCGCCCTTGGCGTAGAGCAGCGCCGGACCCCAGGTGTAGCCGAGGCGACCGGTCACCGACCCGAGCTGGTCGGTATTGGAGGTCACCTGCGTGCCCAGCGGGAACGTGACACCGTTGTTGCTGGTCGGCAGCCAGGAATACTGGGCCTCGATACCCAACACCCAGTTGGGTGCGAACTGGTAGTCGAAGCCGCCCTGCACGCCGCCAAGGAAGCGGGCGTCACTGGACTGGAAGCTGCTGTCGCCGGCAAACGCGCCACCGACATGGCCGCCGATGTAGAAGCCGGTCCAGTTGTAGATTACCTGCGGCTGCGTGTAGGCCGGAGCCTTGGTATAGGTGCGCGCTTGCATGTCCGCGGCTGCGGCCGGCGCCGCCAATGCGAGCAGAGCGGCTGCACCCAGCAAAATCGATTTCATTGTCATCCCCGTTCTTTCATTTACGACACTCAGGAAACAACGTGGCGTGAATTGGGTTGCTTCGCGGCGATGCCGGAACGTTGATCGTTCGTAACTGTGACGGAGGGGCAACAACGCGATTTTGTTCCCCCGGATTGCCTTGTACAGGTGGTTTTTATCGCCTGCGCAAATCCAGCCGTAACAATTTGTCGCGCGGTCAGTCCGCCCCGTTCAAAGTTCCCCAAAATGTGATCCACGGGCCTGGCAGCCCCGGTCTAGCACCCACCGATGAAAACGCGCTTTGCGCTACCGCGTCATCTTTTCGAGTTCCGGAAAGGGTACGTAAACCGCGCCGGCGCAGAGGTCGCTTGTCCGGTCGACGACACGGTCCGCCCGTCCGTTCACGAAGATCACAGCACGCTCCCGCATGGCCTTATAGCTGCCGTCGCTCTCGCGCGGGGTGAAGTGGAGACAGCTCACATAGAACTGCCGGCCGCCGACCTCGCGCTGGACCGGCTCGGCCATGCTGGCCTCGCGCACGCCGACCGGGTTGTTCAGATAGGTGCGCATCAGTGCCAGGATGTCGGTTCGGAAATTGTCGGGAAACGGCTGCGGCCCTCCGGCTTGCGGTCCACCAATGATGGTGGGACGGTCGCCGTCGCTGCCGAAACATGCCGTGAGCGCCAGCGGCAACAGCAGGACCGATGCCAAGCTCACCGCACGTTTCGCCAATCGCCCCACAGGTCCCGCTCCGCTCGAACAGACTCGGGGGACGTTCTAGCCGCAAGGTCGCGCAAAGGGAATTCGGGCCTGCCGGCAGGCCTTGCTTCACGCACCGCGGCCGGCGCCTGCGCGTTCGCACGGACGCCGGCCGGGCCTGAAATCCTCACCCGGCGGCGGGCAATGGATGCCGCCGCGTAAGGACCAACCGTCAGCTGCGCTTCTCGGTGGCCAGCGGCTTGGTCGCGTCAGGCTGCGCCTTCAGCTTCTTCGCCGACAGATGCTTGTGGTGGTGACGATGGGTGCGCACGGCCTTGTGCTCGTCGGCCGTAACCGCGGCGTTGGCATTCATCGCCTTCGACTTGGTGTCGACCTTGGCGTCCGCCTTGACGTCAGCGGGCTTGATGGCGGTGTCCGGCTTCGCGGCGGTGGTCGAGGCCTTGGTCTGGCTCTGGCCGGCCTTGATCACCGGGGCCGTGGTGGTTTTGCCGGCCTCGGCAGCGAAGGCCGGGGCTGAGATCACGGAAGCGGCGAGCAAGGCTGCGGAAATGGTCTTCAACATGGCAGGTCTCCTCTTGGAAGGATCTCGAGGCGGCGCCCTCTCGCCGCCCCTTCGATCATGGGTGGGAGCCTAGGGGCGGCGCGCTGAACCCGGTCTGAAGCCCCTTGCAGGCTCCCGTTCATCTGGATGACGAGTTTGTCATCCACGCCGGGGCGAATAGATCGTGCGAAGCCGGAATGTTTTCGCCAGACGGGTGTTCCGGTCTTCGGGCAATCGTGTAGGATCGCCACGTTCCATACGGGAGAATTCAGATGCGCAAACTCTCAATGCTTGTCTTGCCGGGATTGGTCGCCATGTCGCTGGCGGCCGCACCGGTGCTGTCCAGCGCCTATGCCGCCGGCAGTGACGAGCCTTCGTCGCCGCCGAAGTCCGACTCCTCGTCCAAGAAGGGCAAGAAGAAGAGCTCTTCCGTCAGCGATCCCAAATTTCTCGCCGCCTATCGCACAGCCTACACTGCGATCTACGACAACCACGACTACAGCGGCGCGATCGGTCAGTTGAAGTCGCTCAAGCGCGACGACGTCGCCGACGTCGCCAATCTGATCGGCTACTCCTATCGCAAACTCGGCGACTACCAGTCGTCGAAGGTCTATTACGAGCTGGCGCTGAAGGACGATCCGAACCACGTCCGCACCTGGCAGTATTACGGCCTCTGGCAGCTCGAGCAGGGCAACCGCGAACAGGCGCAGTACCATCTGAACAAGATCGCCTCGCTCGCCGGCACCGACAGCTCCGAGTATCGCTCGCTTGCCACGGCGCTCGACAAGCCGACCGGCGCGACGCTCGTCTACTGAGACGATCACATCCTCAACCCCCGCCAACGGGCACAACCTTTCGGTTGTGCCCGTTCGGCTTTCTCGGTTAGCCTCGCGCATCGATTTTCCCAGCAAATTGGTGTGCAATGGACCCGTGGCTGCGATCCGCGATCGACTACATCGGCTCATGGATCGAATTCCAACTGACGACGATCCAGCAGCCAGGCGTGATCGTCGCTTTCGCCCATCGCGGCGAGATCGTCGCCGAGCATGCGTTCGGCCTCGCCAATCTCGACACCGGTGAGAAGCTCACTCCGCGCCATCGCTTCCGCATCGCCTCTCATTCAAAGAGCTTCACCTCGGCCGGCATCATGAAGCTGCGCGAGCAGCGCAAGCTCCGGCTCGACGACGCGATCGGCCAACATGTCGGCGGGCTAAATCCGCGCGTCGCCGAGACGACAATTTCGCAGGTGCTGTCGCACAGCGCCGGGCTGACACGCGACGGCGTAGATTCCGGCCAGTTCATCGACCGCCGTCCCTATCTCGACGCGCCGGAGCTGCTCGCGGAATTGAAGCTGCCGACCGCGATCGAGCCCGGCACCCGCTTCAAATATTCCAATCATGGCTTCGGCCTGCTCGGCCTCGTCATCGAAGCCGTAACGAAAGAACCCTACCCGGCCTGGATCAAGCGCGAGATCGTCGAGGCCGCCGGCCTGCGCGAGACCGCGCCGGATGCGCCGCTTTCCAAGGGCACGCCGTTCGCGCGCGGCCACACGCGAAAACTGCCGCTCGGCGTGCGCTGCGTGATCCCCGGCGACAATCCCACGCAGGCGATGGCATCAGCCACCGGCTTCGCCGCCACCGCCGGCGACACTGCGCGCTTCTTCGGCCAGCTTGCGCCCAATGCGAAGAGGAGCGTTCTCTCTGTCGCCAGCCGCCGCGAAATGACGCGGCATCACTGGCTTATCCCGCAGAACATCGAGGCCTATTACGGCCTGGGCGTCAACGCCGGCAAGACCGATGGATGGGACTGGTTCGGCCATAGCGGCGGCTTCCAGGGCTACATCTCCCGGACCTGCGCCATTCCGGCTTGCGAGCTCACGATCAGCATCCTCAGCAACTCCATCGACGGTGGGGCGCCGTTCTGGATGGACGGCGCGATGCAGATCCTGCGCGTGTTCAAGACGCGCGGCGCGGCCGACCGCCGCCTGCGCGACTGGAGCGGCCGCTGGTGGACGATCTGGGGCGCGACCGACCTCGTGCCCGCGGGCAACCGCGTGCTCGTTGCCAATCCGCAATTCATCAATCCGTTCATGGATGCTGCCGAGATCGAGGTCACCGGCCGCGATACCGGCAAGCTGGCCTGGGCTGCCGGCTATTCCAGCCATGGCGAGCCTGTGCGCCGGATCCGCGACACGCGCGGCAAGGTCAGTGACGTCTGGATCGCCGGCGCCAATGTGAAGCCCGCGAGCGTCGTCGCGAGGGAGATCGCGCGTCGATACAAGCCGCGCAAACGGAGGCCTGTTTGATTGGAGCATGATCTCCGCGCCAACGCGCTCCGCGTTTGTCGCGAGGAAAAAACCGCTACGCCTTTTCCCGGATCACGCTCTACTCCCTGATGAGTGCCTCGACCTCGCTGCGAAACGCCTGCCGCGAGGAGCCCTGCGAATAAAACATGTGGCCGCCGGGATAGACGACGAACTTCACGCGCTGGGTCGCGAAGGCCGGCATCTGGTCGAGCACCCTCTTCGTGCCGAAATAGGGCGTAGCAAGGTCGAACAGACCGTGCCCGACCAGCACGTTCAGCTTGGCATCGGTGGCGAGGATCTGGCGCAGATCGGACACCGATTGCGGCGGGTTGATGCCACGGCCGAAATCCCAGTGACCTTCCACGGCGCCGTTGAGAACTTCATAGGAACCGTCGGGCCGCCAGTTGAGCTTGCGCGTGAGCACGTCGACCGCAGCGCTGGTCAACGGCGCCTGCAGCGCATCGCCCGAGGGGTCGCCGAATCGTGAGCTGCTCGAATCCGGATAGGGATCGAAGCCGCGCACGGAGGCATCGTAACGTCCCGTCACCTTGCCGTTCTTGCGGTCGAATTCGCGGCGGAATTCGCCGACGTCGAAACGGCCGGCGAGCCTGTGGCTCACTGCCGGGTCGATGCCGGTAAGCGCGGCGACCTTGTCGGCAAGCCGATTGGTCGCCTCCTTGTCCGCCTCGCCCTTGACGAGGTCGGCCAGGAATTCGCCGCGCGCATACGCCTCGACGTCGGCCAGGTCGGCACGCTTGACGGGTCCTTTGGCTTCGCGCGCCACCGCCACATAGCTCGGCAAGGTCGCGACATATTGCAGGAGGCTGGTGCCGGTGAACTCGCGGAAATCCAGCAGCGGCGACACCAGGATCAGGCCCTTGATGCCGACGCCGTGCTGGATCTGCAACTGGCGCACCACCTTCGGCCCGCGAATGCCGCCATAGCTCTCGCCCGCGACGTATTTCGGCGAGGTCAGCCGGTCGTGCTTCTCGAGCCAGCGGCGGATCACCAGCGCGATGGTGTTGGCGTCGCCATCGACGGAGTAGAACGATTTTCGCGCGTCCTCGCCGCTCGCGATGAAGCGGCTGTAGCCGGTGCTTACTGGATCGATGAAAACGAGATCGGTGAAATCGAGCCAGGTCTCCGCGTTCGGCTTCACCTCGGGCGAGGCTGACGGCGACAGCCCTTCGCCGTCGAGCGGCAGTCGCCACGGACCGGCCGCCCCGAACTGGAGCCAAGCCGAGGAGGCGCCGGGCCCGCCGTTGAACAGGAACGTGACCGGGCGCGTGGCGCGATCGGCGCCGTCGAGCTGGTAGGACGTATAAGCGATGTCGGCCAGCGGCTCGCCCTTGCCGTCGAACACGCGGATGGAGCCGGCCGTCGCGGTGAAGTTGAGGCTGCGGTCGGGAAGATCGAGCGTCTGCTTCGTAGTTGAATCCGGCGGGAGACGGTGCGGCTCGGCCGCCGACGGCGAAGCCTGCGTCGCGCTTTGAGCGCTTCCCGCGCGCCCGCCCTTCTGTGCCGCCGGCGATGCCGCCTCGGGGCGAGGCTGCGGCGCATCTTCCGCGCGCGCAACGCTCGTGAGCGCCATCGCGAACACGGCCAGCACCAGTCCGGTTCGTCGCAGCGTCGGCAAGATCGTGAGCATGATCGTTCTCCCTGCCCCGCTGTCACAGCCGGCGCGCATCGAAGCTAGCGAGGAATTGCGACGGTTTGCGGGATTATCGGTCCGATGTCGCCCGGACAGGCTCAAATCAACCCGTTTTGTTCTCCAGGTCAACAATCAGCCGTTTGCCCTGAGTGCCGGTCATCCTCGACAATGCAGGCCCACCTCGTATAGACGAGCCCGGCGGAACTTCCTCCAGCGAGCGGCCTTGCCCACAAGCCATGACCAAGCCCAAGCGATATGACCGCATCGCCTTCGTCGCCAGCCCGAGCAGCGAGGCGCAGGCCGCCTTCGGCCAGCTCACCAGGGACTATGGCAATTGCGACCCGCAGGAGGCCGACATCGTGGTCGCGCTGGGCGGCGACGGACTGATGCTGCAAACGCTGCACCAGAACATGCGCACGGGAAAGCCGATCTACGGCATGCATCGCGGCACCGTCGGCTTCCTGATGAACGAATACTCGCCGCACGATCTGCGCACGCGGCTCGAGACGGCGCATGAAACCGAGATCAACCCGCTCCTGATGCGGGCGACCGACGTCAACGACCGCGTCCACCTGCATCACGCCATCAACGAGGTCTACCTGTTCCGGCAGACCTCGCAGGCCGCGCACCTGCGGATCCTGATCGACGAGCGCGAGCGCATGCCCGAGCTGATCGCCGACGGCATTATTGTGGCAACGCCCGCCGGCTCGACGGCCTACAATCTGTCGGCGCAGGGCCCGATCCTGCCGATCAACGCCGCCCTTCTGGCGCTGACTCCGATCAGCGCATTCCGGCCGCGGCGCTGGCGCGGCGCCCTGCTACCCAACACCGCCTATGTCGTGATCGAGGTGCTGGAGGACGACAAGCGCCCGGTGGCGGCCGTCGCCGACCATGAGGAGGTACGCAGGGTCCGGCGAGTCGAGATCCTCTCCGACAAGAGCATCTCGATGCGCATGCTGTTCGATCCCGGCCATAGCCTGGAAGAGCGGATCCTGCGCGAGCAGTTCGGTTACTGAAACCGCCGTCCCGCCGGCCGCCGCAGCTTCGGTCGCAACCCTTCATTAACCCCCGCCGCGATATGGTTAACGAAACTTGACCGCTTCGGCCCGGGCTCAATGTTCCGCATCGACTTCAACAAGCTGCGCTTCCTCGTCTGCGACGACAATCCGCACATGCGCCGCATCCTGCGCACGCTGCTGCATTCGTTCGGCGCGCGTGAGGTCTACGAGGCCGAGGACGGCGCCACTGCGCTCGAAATGTACAGCCATTACGTGCCCGACATCGTCATCACCGACTGGGCCATGCCGATCTTCGACGGCCTCGAACTGGCGCAGATGATCCGGCAGCCTGAATCCAAGGGCAACCCTTACGCGCCGATCATCATGCTGACCGGCCATTCCGAGAAGCGTCGCGTCACCGTGGCGCGCGATGCCGGCGTGACCGAATTCCTGGCCAAACCGATCTCGGCCAAGGGGCTCTATCAGCGCATCCTCAACGTGGTCGCCAATCCCCGCCCCTTCATCAAGACCAAGACCTATTTCGGTCCGGACCGGCGCCGCAACACCAATACCGCCTATATGGGCCCCGAGCGCCGCGTCGGCGAAAAGCACGAGGTGCTGCAGCAGCCCTCGCTGCTCGACAAGGCCCGCTCCAGCATCTAGCGCGACGTCTTTAGACAAGGCAGCATCATGGCGAAGAACAGCGCAAAGGACATCGAGGTCACGGCCTTCGCCACGCATCAGATCATCACGCAGCCGAACCCGCTGCGGAAGGTGCTGCGCCGGGTCGACGAAAAGGACACGGACGATCCGGTCGCCCGCGCCGAGCAGGCGCTCGCAAGCCTCTCCGGCGAATTCAAGGAGTGGATGACGACGGAGGTCAACCGCCTGTCGGCCGCCTATGCCGCCATCCGCAACGGCGGCTTCACCAGGCAGCGGCGCGACGAGCTATTCCACGCCGCCCACGACATCAAGGGCGACGCCGTGACATTCGGCTATCCGGCGGCGGCGGGAATTGCCGAAAGCCTGTGCCGTGTCATCGAGCACGCGCCCAATCTTGAAAAAGTCCCGGCCGAGCTGTTCACGCACCACATCAACGCCATCCTGGCGATCCTGCACGAGAACACCAAACTCGACAGCATCAGCGTCTCCGCCGAGCTCAGCCGCCGCCTGCGCAAGGTCGCCGACGACTATCTCGCCGACGTCAACCGCGACCGCCCCGAGCATCTCGAGGTGATCCTGGCGCCAAGCATCGCGCCGGCTGAGTAAGGCACGGCTCTTTCCGTTCGTCATTGCGAGCGCAGCGAAGCAATCCAGAATCCCTCCACGGGAAAAGTCTGTATTGCTTCGCTGCGCTCGCAATGACGGTATTTGCAGATCCTGCTACGCGGCAATCAGATCGTCATACACGGGATCGAGCGACTCCTCCGCGACCAGCTCGTCGCAGAACAGCCGCGCCTCCTCGCGCGCGGATTCCGTGGCGAAGCGGCGCAGCAGGACCATCAGCGGCTCGGTGGCCCCGCGGTCGGTCTCGCAATGGGTGAGAACGCGCTCGACCATGCGCCGGCGCAGTCGCACCGCGCCGTCGTCGCTGTCGACGAAGCCCTGCTCGTGGCACGCGTCGAGCGCGACCTGGAACGCCGCGAATGTCGCCTCGGGCAGCCCGGCACGGCGGAGCAAAGCGTGCAGGCTGTTGCCGCCGCGGTCGTGCAGCAGCGCGGAGACGCGCGCCAGCGGCAGGTCGGCGAGCTCGGACAGCGCCGCGTCGAACAAATCGAGATTGCTGGACAGCAGCGCGCGCAAGATCAGGCCGGCGGTGAGCTGGCCGGTGATGCGCAGGTGCCGCACCAGGCCCTGCATGTCCTCGCCGCGCGAACGCGCCGCGATATTCATGGTGGAGCGATCGCGCGCCTCGAGCGCGATGCGTTCGGCGCGGTCGGCGCTGAGCCAGTTTCGCGCCACGACGAATTGCGCCAGCGTCTCCGAGAGTTTCGCCACCAGCGCGGCGCGGGTTGCGGCCGGCAGATCGTCCAGCACCAGCATCGCCTCGCGGATCGCGGCGAGTTGGCCGTGACGTTCCACGATGCGGTGCCATGAGAACGGCGCGAGTTCTGCGTGAGAATTCTCGATCAGCTCCAGCGCGGCGGCCGCGCAGCCGACTTCGGCAATGGCGGCGCAGACCGAGACCGGCAGCGCGATGCGGCGGGCAACCGCGCATTGCACCTCGTCATTGCCGGTCGCGACGATGTCGACGAGATCGGCGTCGATCAGCAGCGGAGAATGTTCGAGCACGGGCAGTGCGACGGTCGGCTGGTCTGCCGACAGCGCCCGCACGATCGAGGCCGGCGCATCCGTGCTGCGCGCAAACGCCTCGGCCATCGCCTGCCGCACCAGCGGCGAGGGATCGTCGAGCAGCATCAGGAGCGCGCCTTCGGCGGCGATGCGATCGTCATGGGAAAGATCCGAGATCAGCCAGGCCCGGGCCAACGCCCGCGTCGCCTCGGCCCGCTCACCGGCGGGCGCGGTCCTGATCCAATTGATGAACTGCCGAACAATCATGCTGCTTCCGGCTTACACAACAAACGAAAATGGTGACGGCTCGTCACCTGCAACACAAAATAAACCACGACGCTTAACAAAGCGTTCACCATAACTGGCTGGTTTCGTTGAGGATTTGTTAAGGGCAGAATCTCGGGAGGCGTTCGCGGCTAGGTCCCGGCCCTGCGCGGCAGCGTTTCACGCTGCAGCCCGTCCGGGACACGAGAGCGAGGATCAGCTCGAGAACGTGCCGCTGCGATCGCTGAACAGATCGAGCGGCTGCGGCGGCCGCACATCCGGCGTCGCGGATGCAACCGACGTGAGCGAGGCGTTGTTGCCCCACAATTTCTGCACCGTGGTCGAGACCGGCTGCGTGACATCACCGGGCTGGTAGATCGAACGAAACACCGGCGTGGTCGGGGCATTGTCCGCCACCGTCGTCGGCGATGTCGCGCTCACGGGAGTTACCGCGCGTGTGTTCGGGAAGGTCTGGAGATAGGCGGCGTTGTCGATGACGGGCGCGGTGGGCTGCACGCCGCTCGCGCTCGCAATCTCGGTGGTCGACGGCGTCCCGCCATACATTGCCATCGCGCTGCGGGTCGTTTTCGAATTGGCCGCGCTGGCATAGCGCGCGTCCAGCACCGAATAGACTTCGGAGACGCTGCGGGCGCGGCCGTCCCTGGCGTAGAAGATCGAACGGTTGGCGGAGGCCGCATTGGGAAACAGCCGCGCGCCGACGGCCTGCGGATTGTCCTCGGCGTTGGCGATCAGTTTGGCGGCTCCTCCGACGCCCATGAAATGCGCCATGTAGAGTTCGCTGTCGCTCGGCCTGCGTCCAAGCAGGCCCGTCAGCTTGAAGCTGTTCGACTGCGTCAGCGCCGCGGCCATGCTGGAGGCGGCCTCGGGATCGTCGCGCAGCTTCATGATCGATCGCTTCATCGCGGGATCGTCGACGGCATAGCCGCCCGAAGTCGTCCTGGAGATCGCGTTGGCATAATTGCCGTAGCCGAGCTGGGGGCCCGCCTCCTTTACCGTACCAAGCCAGGTCTGGTCGATGAACTGATAGAGCCCGTGCGCGGATGACGTGGTGGCGCCGGCCGAGGGATCGAAATCCGATTCCATCTTGGCGGTGGTCAGCATGTACTGGAAGCTGACGCCTGAAACGTTGGAGGCCTGCTTGATCGCACCGGCGACGCGCGCCCGCGTCGGATCGAGAGGGGCAGTCTGCGTGGCACTGGAATTGTCGACCGACATGATGAAGTGCCCGCCCCGCGCGGCGTTAAGCAGCGCCGCAAATTCGGGCGCCTGTCGTTTCACCGTGGGACAGGTATGGTTAATGCGCGGTTAATTGTCCCCACACGAGCCGTTCCGAGGGTCACGAGCCGCGAGCCCCAGACTGACGGAAGCTATTTCTTATAAACGTCGCTGGGATCGAACAGCCGCACTGCATCGGTGAAGACGAGCCTGGCACCGCCGCCCTCGGCCTCGACCTTGCGGTAGAAGCACGACCTTCGCCCGGTGTGGCAGGCCGCGCCGGTTTGCTCGACGCGGATCCAGACCGCGTCCTGGTCGCAATCGGTGCGCAGCTCGACCACGCGCTGGGTTTGACCCGAGGTCTCACCTTTTCGCCACAAGGCATTGCGCGAACGGCTGAAGTACCAGGCTTCGCCGGTCGCGATCGTCTTGCGCAGCGCTTCGTCGTTCATGTGCGCGACCATGAGCACGTCACCGGTGGCAACGTCCGTCGCGACCACCGTCACGAGGCCGGCAGCATCGAATTTGGGGAGGAAGGCAAGGCCTTCCTCGATCTCGTGGGAATGAGCGGACACGACGATCTCGCTTGAGATACTTGCGAGGTCAGCGCTGCATGCCTCGCACCATGGACAGGAAACGGGCCTGCTCCGCCGGATTGTCGCGGAACATGCCGGTGAAGCGGCTGGTGAAGGTGGAGGCGCCATGCTTGGCGACGCCGCGAACCGACATGCAGGTATGCTCGGCCTCGATCAGCACCGCCACGCCTCGCGGCTTGAGAACCTCGTCGATTGCAGCCGCGATCTGGGCCGTCAGATGCTCCTGGGTCTGGAGCCTGCGGGCGAAGATGTCCGTGAGGCGCGCGAGCTTGGACAGGCCGACGACGCGTTCCACCGGCGTATAGGCGATGTGCGCCTTGCCGTAGAACGGCATCATGTGATGCTCGCATTGCGAGGTGAATTCGATGTCGCGCACCAAGACGAAGTCGTCATAGCCGGCGGTCTCGCCGAAGGTGCGGTCGAGCACCTCGGCCGGGCATTGGTGATAGCCCTGGTAGAGTTCATCGAAGGCCTCGACGACGCGTCGCGGCGTGTCGAGCAGGCCCTCGCGCTCGGTGTTCTCGCCGATATAGGCGAGCAGCGTCTTTACCGCCGCTTCCGCCTCGGCGCGGGCGGGACGCGGCTGGTCGGCGCGCACGGCGGCCGCGAGGAATTCGGCCGGGTCAAGCTCGGCCGGGCGGCTCTCGGGCTGCCGGTCGGAGGGCTTGTTGGGGCGGATGGCTTTGATGGTCGCGTCCATGTCGACTCCGTTCGACGGCCTTGCGGCCGGAGTGTCACCGGCAGACGGGGGCGGCAACGCCGCCGGACGCCTGTAGAGAACAGTTCGGCGAAAAAGGTCCTGGCGCTATAACGCGGGGTGCACCGATCTGGATCACCGCCGCCACATTGCTGGACTGTTTTTCCGCCAGTTCCGCTCCTATATAGGACCCTGGACGTCGCCCGCCAAGGCCGATCCGGCCGGACGTGGGTGTGGACGTGTTGGACTCCCTCACATGCTGAACGACATCTACAACAAGCGGATCATCGAACTGGCCGGCAATATTCCGCGGCTCGGACGGCTGCCGGACCCCGACGCCACCGCAACCGCCCACTCCAAGCTGTGCGGCTCGACCGTAAAGGTCGATCTGAAGATGGAAGGCGACAGGGTCACCGACTTCGCCCATGACGTGAAGGCCTGCGCGCTCGGACAAGCCTCTTCATCCATCATGGCAAGTCGCATCGTCGGCTCGACTGCGAGCGAGCTCCGTGAGTTACGCGAAACTGTTCGCAAGATGCTGAAGGAGAACGGTGCGCCTCCCGAAGGCAAATGGGAGGAGATCAAGTTCCTCGAGCCGGTCCGCGACTACAAGGCGCGGCACGCCTCGACGCTGCTGACCTTCGATGCCGTGGTGGATGCCATTGGCCAGATCGAAGCCAAAGCAAAGACTGAGGCCAAGCAGCCGGCCGCGGCGCAGGGCTGAGGCCAGGTTCGCGCACGCGCGAACCTGGAATGATTGCCAGGGTTTGGATGCTTACTTCTGCGTCGCCGGGACCGGTGCGGCCACTCCGCCGGTCGGCACCACGGCTTCCGCCGTCTTGGTCGACTTGTCAGGCTGCGACTGCTCCGGCTCCGCCCCGAACCTCGCCTGCGTCTTCGGCGCGAGCCCCGCCATGGCCGGCGCAGAGATGTCCACATGCGGCAGCACGTCGGCAACGAGGTCGGTCGTCACGAGATTGGTGAGCTTCAGTTCGCCGGCATCCAGTTCGTGCAAGTCTTCCCAGGGCGGCACGCTGAGCGCGAGCGAAAGCAGGTCACCGGCACCGCCCATTTCAAAAGTGTATTTGGCGAGCCGGCCGATGTCGCGCTCCACGATCATCAGGTCCTGCGCGCTGTAGGTCGCCGCCTTGGCATCGTCGGCGCGGTCGCCCATCCAGATCTGGTGCACGCGGACATGGGCCGCTTCCGGCACGTAACGCTTCTTGCCGGCCAGCAGCAGGAACACGCACATGGATTCGCAATAGGCCTCGGGCGCAACCGCCGGACGGGCCGACTGCCCGCCGCGCAGACTCACGCCGACCGTGGTCAGAAGTCCGAGATTGCGGAAACGCCGGCCGAGGGTGATTGCGTCGTTGACGGACCCGCCGCTGGAATCGAGCACCACGGTGGCGCCGCCGAGCTGGCGTCCGCGGGAAAATTCCTCGAAATCCTTCGGTGTGTCCGCGGTGATGATGCCGACCGCGCTGACCCAGCCGCGGCAGTTCGGCTCGCAGGCGATCCAGTTGAACTTCATCGGCAGCTTGCGCTCTTCGAGAGCAACACCAGCGCGGGCCGACGATCCGAACGTCGCAACGGCGCCAGCCAGTGCGACTCCACAGACGGCGGTTCCCACCAGCAACCAGCCGCGAAGATTGAGCGACGTCAGAACTTTCAAACTGGTCCCTTCCCCAAGCCCAAAGCACTAAGCCAAAGCCGATTCAGGCACGCCCCGTTTTACGTCCGATGAGTCTACACATGAACGTCACAAAAATGGTATCCGGGGGAATACAGATCGTCCATAGGTTCTTGCTGCACTGCGCCCCAAAAGCATGCAGAATATGGCGCGAAAACAACAGCTTACTGTTCCCTGCGTCGGAACCGTGCAATTCTGGCTCAACATCGCAGCACATCGCACATGAAGCATTCAGCCTGTGGGCACTGTTCCAGTTCGGTCGAAGGAGTGTCTCGGCTCCCGCGCAGATTCGGGCGTGCCTTGATCTGGCTCTACCGGCACACGCTGTCGCCCCTGGTCGGTTACAACTGCCGGCATCTGCCGACCTGCTCCGTCTATGGTGATGAGGCGATCGAGCGGTTCGGACTCTGGGCCGGCGGCTGGATGACGCTCGCCCGCTTGCTGCGCTGCAATCCGTTCGGCACATCGGGCATCGACAATGTCCCGCTCACCGCACCCCCCGGCGCGCACTGGTATCTGCCATGGCGCTACGCCCGCTGGCGCGGCGTCAATGCATCCTAAGAGTGCTGCGGTGCTTTGCGCATCGGTGGCCTGACGGGAACCGCGAGCTTTCCTCCCGCGTTGTTTTGACGCTCCCCCGGGAGGACACAAAAATGCGCTGGAAAATCAGCCCTCAACTGCACGTCAGACATCTTCGTGTCAGGCCTGAAGCAACGCCCGCCTCAAAGCGGCAGCACGACCCCAGAACCATGGATCTGCTCGCGATCGTCGCCCTGCTGGCGCTCGTGCTGGGCTCCGGCTGGTACCTGGCGACGAGCCTTGCGACCGCGCCGGCTACGACGGCGTTCATCGTGCCGAGCCAGAGCGTGCACTGGTAATCAGCGATACCAGTAGAAGCGCCCGGGCGGCGGAATCGGCTCCGGCGGCCGCAGCCGCTTCGGGCGCGGCTGTTTCTGCGGCGGCTCTGCGCTGGAGGTCGCATCCGCCGCGGGCGCGGTCTCGCTGCCCGGCACCCGCACCGACAGCAGCAAGTTGGATTCATGCATCCGCCAGCGATAGCCGACGCCGAAATCAATCGGCTGGGCGCGGGTGAACAACTCGGCATAGCGCTCCTGGTAGCGGCCGGGGAATTCGCCGATCGGCCCGAGATAGCGGCCAAACGGGAAGAACCGCCATTGCCGGGCGCCGTAGTTCGCAAGCGGAATGCCGGAATCGTCCTGGATGATGGTGGCGCTGTTGGCGAGCAGCCAGTCGCGGACAACCGCGAAGTCGCTCTTGTGCAGCAGATAGGATGCACTCTTGAGCAGGCTGTTGCCGGGCCCCAGGGTCTCGCAGAATTTCAAGAATCCGGTGTTGCGCGCGCCGGCATTGGAGAGGTCGGTCGAGAAATAATACAGCGTGCGCGCTTCGCCATCGGGGCCTGCGAAGGTGATGCGAACGCCGCGCACTGCATTACGCCCCGGATTGTCGTCGCCGACGTGCAAGCCTCCCTTGTCGTCGAGCGCGATCATCTCGACGTTGCGGATGGTCTTGCCGGAGCGCGCGAGGAAAACATAGAGAATCGGCAAGGTGCCGTTGACCTGGTTGGCGTGCAGGTCGACCTTCATCTGCTTTGTGATGAAGAAGGAAAAGCTGAGGATCGAGCCGAGCGAGCGCTCGACATTGTAGAGCGCGGCACCGACCGAACCGCGCGGCAGTCGGGTCAGATCGGGCACGGCGCCGACCGGCTCCAGCGCGCCGAGCACGTAGGTGCTGGCCTTGGAATAGAAGGTGTTGGCGTAAAGGAAATCGGGACCGCTGAACATGTAGAACATGGTCGGCCGGGGCGCCGCCAGATTGACGTCGGCCCAATTGCGGATCCTGGAAAGCTGGCGCTGTTCGAGCTGGGCAAAGGCCCCGTCGAAGAATTTTGCATGACGCTGCCAGCCCGGATCCTTCGTCAGCGGCAGCAGCGGCGAGTCCGCGGAAGGCTGCATGCCTGCGAGGAAGCGCGCGGTGTCATCGAAGCTGACCTCGGCGGCACGGGCGGACGAGACGGCCGCAGCCAGCAGGGCGAGAGCGACGGCCGCAATTCTGAAGGGACGAAGCATGTCTATGCGCGATCGTGTGAATTGCCAGCGGCGACCGGCCGCCTGCGGAAAACAGCATAAATCAACAGGCCGAACATCATGACAAGCATCCCCGACAGCGACTGCAGGGGACGCTCGGTCAACAGGTAGTACATCATGAACCCCGTCACGAGCAGGAAAAGCAGCGGCGTGAACGGGTATCCCCAGGCGCGATAGGGCCTGGGCAAATCGGGATCGGTGATGCGCAGCTTGATGACACCGGCGACCGTGAAAAACGAACAGAACAGCAGCGCGAACTGGATGAAGTCGAGCACCGCCTCGAAGCTGCGCGTGAACAGCAGCAAATTGGCGACCGCGAGCTGGAACAGGATGGCATAGGCGGGCGCACCGCTCGTCGATCGCTTCGAGAACACCCGCAAGGCCGGGATGTCCTCCCCCATCGTCATCATCACGCGCGGACCGATCCACATCATCGCAGAGATCGAGGAGATCAGGCCGACGCAGATCATCGCACCGACGATGCGACCGCCGAGACTGCCGAAGATGGCGCTGCCGGCGACGCTGGCGACGTCGAGCTGGCCGGCGAGCGCACCGGCGGGCGTGGAGTAGAGGAACACCGCGTTCAGCGCGACATACAGGACGAGCACGATCAGCGTGCCAGCGAGCAATGCGCGCGGCAGATCCCGCTGCGGCATGTTCATCTCGCCGATGATGTAGGTCGCGGCATTCCAGCCCGAGAACGAATACATCACGAAGACGAGCCCGATCGCGAACGGCGCGCTGACGATGTGGGCGAGATCGCCCGGCTGCGGCGTGAAGGCGATCGGCTGCGGCACGCCGATGACGAAGCCCGCGACCAGGAAAGCGACGATCAGGACCACCTTGATGATCGTCGCGATCAGTTGAAAGGTCGAGGAGTGCCTGACGCCCGTCAGTTGCACGAGCGAGACCAGCCACACCACGGCGATCGCGAGCGGGATCGGCGGCAGATCTGGCACGACCGATTTGGCGTATTCGCCGAATGCCATCGCGGCGAGCGCGACGGGTGCCGCGAAGCCGACCGTCGCCGACACCCAGCCGGCGAGAAAACCGAAGGCGGGATGGTAGGCGCGGCCGAGAAAATTGTACTCGCCGCTCGAGCGCGGAAACATCGCCCCGAGCTCGCTATAGGCGAACACGCCGCACAACGCGACGATGCCGCCCACGGTCCACAGCAGCAGGATCGAGAAGCCGGAGGGGATGTCCTTGACCTGGAAGCCGAGGCTGGTGAAGACGCCGACCCCGATCATGTCGGCCACGACGATGGCGGTTGCGACCAGAACCGAGACCCCGGTCCCGCTTCCAGTCAGCCGGTCAGTCCAGGGCGCCGTTCCCGCATCTGATGCCGTCATCGGGGTCCTCAGCTTCAGGCGCCTTGCCTCGCCGGTCATCGTGCCGTTTCCCCCAGTCAATTCAAGCAGGGTTAACAAGTGTTAAATGAGGCAGCGAAACGGGGTATTCGGGCACCGCTGACACGCGCTGGCGGGTGAAAAGGCGCGTCAGACCCCGGAAGTCCCGCTTCCCTTCCCCACAATCAGGACATGATTGCATGGTCCTTTTGAGCGTTCCGGATGTGGGGAAGTTTCTCCGGACACTTAACGTCGCCTAAACGCCACTCGGCTCATTTGAAGAAGCCGATGGATGTGACTTTGGGGTCATGGGTGGATGGTCGGGGCCGTTCCGAAACCGAGAGCTGATATGCGTGCTGACCGGACCACGTCCGGTGCGCGCGGTCGTGCGCTCCGGATTGGCCTGATCTCAGCCTTGGTGCCGCTGTCGCTGACACTGGTTCAATGCGGCAAGGCGCCCAACCCGGCGGCGCTCGCGGCGAACTCGCAGGCCAATGTCCAGGGTGGCACCCAGGTCGTCGCCAAGACCAACACCCAAGTCGCGCGCGGCGACACGTTCGAGGATCGCTTCCCCGCTCCGCAATTCAGGGAGCGCTTCCCGTCGGCGAACGAGAGCTTCCTGCAGCGGCAGATGTCGGACGTCTCGCCCAAACGCGCAGTGCAGCAACCGTTGCCGGAGCAAGCCCCCTACAAGGTCGCTTCGCTCGAGCCGCAGCTCCCCTACAAGCGTTCGCCCCGCGACGACCTGACGACCCTCGTCAGCATGAAGTCGTCGGCCTTTCCCTATTTCGGCACCAACCCCGCCTCCGACGCGCCCTTCCTTAACATCTCCAAGGGCGACCGCCGCGGCCATCGCAGCTATTCCGGTCGCGTGTTCTGGCAGGACGAGACCTACAATGACAGCCGGGTGCTGATGCACGTGCCCGAGCATTTCGACGTCCGCAAGCCGGGCGTGATCGTGGTGTTCTTCCACGGCAATGGCGCAACGCTGGAGCGCGACGTGCGCGATCGCCAGATGGTGCCGAAGCAGATCACCGATTCCGGCGCCAATGCGGTGCTGCTTGCCCCGCAGATGGCGGTCGATGCCGCCGATTCCAGCGCCGGCAAGTTCTGGCAGCCTGGCGGCTTCAAGCGCTTCATGGCGGAATCGGCCGACCATCTCGCCCGCGCCACCGGTGATCCCAACAGCGCCCGCGCCTTCGCCAACATGCCGATCGTGATCGTCGGCTACAGCGGCGGCTTCCTGCCGACGGCGTGGAGCCTCGAGGTCGGCGGCATCAGCGATCGCGTCCGCGGTGTCGTACTGCTCGACGCCATCTATGGCGAGATGGACAAGTTCGCGTCCTGGATCGAGAGCCATCGCTCCGGCTTCTTCGTCAGCGCCTACACCCGCGGCACGGCGCGGCGCGACCGTGAGCTGATGAGCATGCTGCGACAGAAGGGCATCAGCGTCGCCGAGGACATGGACGGCCCGTTGCGTCCCGGCAGCGTGGTGTTCGTCGAGACTGCAGACGGCATCACCCATCGCGACTACGTCACCCACGCCTGGACGCGGGATCCACTCAAGGACGTGCTGGTGAAGATGTCGGCAACACCTGCGCTGGCGCTGACGCGCGTCGCCGCGACCAACCCGCCGGCGTCGAGCCGCTAATTGGTATTGCGCCAGCCGGCATCAAACGGCATTGCCCGCAATTGCCTCAGGCCCTGATCAAAATGTGATGTTGATGGCTTGCATCCCCGGGAGCCACCGGATTGCTTCCGCTGGCAGGGCTCATAGTTTGCGGCCGGGTTGCGTTTGGAATGTCGGAACAAGCAGTGCGGCAGGGATTGTACAAGGTCGACTTCCACACCGTTCATGGAACGGGCTGCGGCGTCGTCTATGTGACGGATGGCAAGATGCGTGGAGGCAATTCCGCTTTCGCCTTCATGGGCACCTATACGGGCGAAGGCGACAGCATCAAGGTCAAGATCTCGACCCAGCGCTATAACGACGACCCGTCCTTCAAGTCGCTGTTCGGCGCCGACCGGATCACGCTGGCGCTTGCCGGCCGGGAGGACGGCGACACCGCGGAATTCGAAGGCAACGCGCTGCAGGCGCCAGGCGTTGCCTTCCGGGCGGTGCTGAGCCGCATCAGCGACTGAGCCTTGGCTCGTTCACGATCGCTCTTTTGCAGGTCTCAGCTCTCGTAAATCTCAGCTTTTGGGCAGCTTCGGAATGCTCTCGGCAAAGCTGTTGAAGCAGGCTAGCCGCTCGTCTTCTTCCTTGAGGAACTTGCAGTCGGCATAGCCCTTGGCCTTCGGCGGCTTCGGCTTCGGCGTCGGCGGGATAATGGCATCGTAGCAGTTGAGACGGTCCTTGGTGCCGTCGTCGAGCTCGAGACAGGCTTGCAGCCGGGCCGCGATCGATTGCGGTTTACCCTTCGGCGCTGCGGCCGGCTTGGCCGCTGCCTCTTTCGTCCCCTTTGGCTTGACCTGCACCAAGGGCTTGTCCCCCACCATCGGTGGCTTGTCGGCTTGCGCGAACGCGGAGGCTGAATAGAGCACCGCGGCAACCGCCAGAATCATCCTCATTTCAGTCAACTCTCTTTGGTCCCCATGACCGGCCTTCTAGCGCTCCAGCGCGCGGTTTGCCAAGCACCTTGCGTATACGAAAATGCGGGATTCAGGCCGTGGCGGCGGCAGGCCGGGGCCGGGTCATGACCACCAGGATCAGCGCCACCACGACGAAACCGACCGCGACGAAGCCGAGCGCATGCAGGAACTCATGGGCGAACAGCAGCCCGCCGACGGCGGAGCCGACCGCCTGGCCGATATAGAGGACGGACGTATTGAGCGCGACGGTTGCCGATGCCAGCGGCGGCGCGGCCGCGACCAGCCGCACCTGCTGCATCGAATTTGTCGAGGCAAAGGCGAGGCCCCAGATCGCGACACCGACCGTCATGAAAGCAAGCGTGCCTGCACCGAGCGCCCAGCTAGTAACGCCCGCGAGCAGCAGGCAGGTGAACAGCAGCGAGGTTCTATATGGTCCCCAGCTGTCGACGATGCGGGTGGCAACGACGACGCCGAGAAATCCGCAGACGCCGTAGAGCGCGAACACCATGCCGATCGCATCGGGACCGGCGCCGGTGAGCTTGTTGAGCAGCGGGCCCATGAAGGTAAACACCACGAACTGCCCCGACATCTGCAGCATGGTGATCGCCAGCAACAGCAGGATCGTCCTGTTGCGACCGACATCGCGCCAGGTCTTCAGGTCCACCGGCGCGCCCTTCAGGCCCGCGGGTAGCCGCAACAGCAACAAGAGGAAACTGACGCAACCGAGCATGCCGATCGCACCATAGGCGGCGTGCCAGCCAGTGCGGCTGGCGATGAAGGTGATGAGCGGAAGGCCGACGGCGGCAGCGAGCGACCAACCGAGAAAGATATAGGCGATGGCGCTGCCACGCCGCTCGGCCGGCACGATCAACGCCGCGGTGCCGGCAGCCTGCGGCGTATAGAGCGCACCGACCGCGAGCATCACGAGGCGGATGGCGAGAAGGCTGGCGTAGTCGGGCGCAAAGGCGGAGGCGAGATTGCCGAAGGCAAGCACCGCCAGCGTGGTCGTGAGCAGCGTCCGCCGATCGATGCGGCTGGTCAGCCAAGCCGTCAGAGGCGAGCCGATGCACAGCGTCACAGCGCCGAAGGTCACGAGGAGCCCGGCCGCATGAATGCTGACGTCGAGCCCCCTCGCCAGCTCCGGCAGCATGCCCGCCGGTGCTAGGACCGAACATCCGGTGACGAGATTGCCGAGCATCAAGGCGGTTGGCGTGAAACGGCCGGCAGCGGGCGGATTTTCCATGCAAGTGCATGTAGAGCACCGCCGTGAACGGTGAAAGGGGGCGGCTCGAAATAGTTGAAGCGCCGCCCCGGCTTTTGCGCGCCACTTTCTTGGAATTGCCGGATTGCGCAGGCCGAATCGCCTGATATATCGCTCGTTCCCGCTTACCTGCGCTCGTTCGCAGGAGTGAGCCTCAGGAGAAAAGCAATGACCGAGCCTAAATCCGAATCCGGCTTCCAGTATTCCCTCAGCAATCTGAAGCCCGTGACCCCTGCCGCCAAGGTCACCCTCACCTTTCCGGACGGCGCCCAGCGCCAATTCGACCACGGCATCACCGGTCTCGACATCGCCAAGGGCATCTCGCCGTCGCTGGCCAAGCGCACCGTGGCGATGGCGCTGGACGGCGTGGTCTCCGATCTCAACGATGTGATCGAGGCCGATGCCAAGATCGAGTTCGTCAACCGCGACGACCCGCGCGCGCTGGAATTGATCCGTCACGACTGCGCGCACGTGCTCGCCGAGGCCGTGCAAGCGCTGTGGCCGGGCACCCAGGTCACCATCGGTCCCGTGATCGAGAACGGCTTCTATTACGACTTCTTCCGCAACGAGCCGTTCACGCCGGACGACTTTGCCGCCATCGAGAAAAAGATGCGCGAGCTGATCGCGCGCGATAAGCCTTTCACGAAGGAAGTCTGGGACCGCGAGAAAACCAAGCAGGTGTTCCGCGACAAGGGCGAGGCCTTCAAGGTCGAGCTGGTCGACGCCATTCCCGGCAACGAGCCGATCAAGATCTACTACCAGGGCGACTGGTTCGATCTCTGCCGCGGCCCGCACATGACCTCGACCGGCAAGGTCGGCAACGCCTTCAAGCTGATGAAGGTGGCCGGCGCCTATTGGCGCGGCGACAGCAACAATCCGATGCTGACCCGCATCTACGGCACCGCTTTTGCCAAGCAGGAGGACCTCGACGCTTACCTCAAGCAGATCGAGGAAGCCGAGAAGCGCGACCATCGCAAGCTCGGACGCGAGCTCGACCTCTTCCACTTCCAGGAGGAGGGTCCGGGCGTCGTGTTCTGGCACGCCAAGGGCTGGACCATCTTCCAGCAGCTGATCGCCTATATGCGCCGGCGCCTGACCGGCGATTACAGCGAGGTCAACGCGCCGCAGATCCTCGACAAGTCGCTGTGGGAGACCTCGGGACATTGGGGCTGGTACCGCGAGAACATGTTCGCGGCGCAGTCGGCCGGTGACGAGGCCGAGGACAAGCGCTGGTTTGCGCTGAAGCCGATGAACTGCCCGGGTCACGTCCAGATCTTCAAGCACGGCCTGAAGAGCTACCGTGACCTGCCCTTGCGCCTCGCCGAGTTCGGCGTGGTGCATCGCTACGAGCCCTCCGGCGCCATGCATGGCTTGATGCGCGTGCGCGGCTTCACTCAGGACGATGCGCACATCTTCTGCACCGAGGACCAACTGGCCGAGGAATGCCTGAAGATCAACGATCTCATCCTGTCGACCTACGCCGATTTCGGCTTCACCGGGGATCTGACCGTGAAGCTGTCGACGCGGCCGGACAAGCGCGTCGGCACCGACGAGATGTGGGATCACGCCGAGCGCGTGATGGCGACGGTGCTGCGCGAGATCCAGTCGCAGAGCAATCACATCAAGACCGAGATCAACCCCGGCGAAGGCGCGTTCTACGGGCCGAAGTTCGAATATGTGCTGCGCGACGCCATCGGCCGCGACTGGCAGTGCGGCACCACGCAGGTCGACTTCAACCTGCCGGAGCGGTTCGGCGCATTCTACATCGACCATGACGGCGGCAAGAAACCGCCGGTCATGGTGCACCGTGCGATCTGCGGCTCGATGGAGCGCTATATCGGCATCCTGATCGAGCACTATGCCGGCAATTTCCCGCTCTGGCTCTCGCCGGTGCAGGCGGTGGTCACCACCATCACCTCGGAAGGCGACGAATACGCCAAGGTGGTGATGGAGCAGGCACGCCGCGCGGGCCTTCGGGTCGAGATCGATCTGCGCAACGAAAAGATCAACTACAAGGTCCGCGAGCATTCGCTGGCCAAGATCCCGGCGCTGCTCGTGGTCGGCAAGAAAGAGGCCGAGACGCATTCGGTCTCGGTCCGCCGGCTCGGTAGCGACGGCCAGAAGGTGATGACGACCGAGGAGGCGATCGCCGCGCTGGTCGACGAGGCGATGCCACCCGACGTCAAGCGGATGCGCGGCGCGATCTGATCTCTGAAATCGATCTAAATTCGCTTCCGGTTGCGGGCGTGCATGCTTATCTCGGCATGGCACGCCCGACGACCATTTGAAGAGGATATCGCAGTGCCCGACGCCATCGAACTCCTGAAGACCCGCCGCTCGGTCAAGCCGCGCGAGATGACCGGGCCCGGCCCTTCGGCGGCCGAGCTCGAGACCATCCTCACCATCGGCGCGCGCGTGCCCGACCATGGCAAGCTCGCACCCTGGCGCTTCATCGTTTTCGAAGGCGACGCCCGCCAGCGCGCCGGCGACGTGATTGCCAACGTCTTCGCCCGGAAGAATCCCGGTGCGCCCGCCGCCGACGTCGAGACCGAGCGCAGGCGCCTCACCGACGCGCCGCTCGTGATCGGCATCGTCAGTTTCACCAGGCCGCATCCGAAGGTGCCGGCGTTCGAGCAGGAATTGTCTGCCGGCGCCAGCGCCATGAACATCGTCACGGCCGCGACCGCGCTCGGCTACGGCGCCTGCTGGCTGACCGGCTGGTTCTCGTTCGATCGCGACGTGCTCGACGGCCTCGGCCTCAAGCCGGATGAGAAACTTGCCGGCTTCATCCACGTGGGTACGCCGACCAAGCCGAGCGAAGACCGTCCGCGACCGTTCCTTTCGGAAATCGTGACGCGTTTTTAATCGAACGCTTGTTGACGCCTCCAGCGTCTTGCGGCTTTGATCCCGCCGAGGAGGAAGGTGCGGATGAAGCGTCGTGATTTTCTGGTGGGGGCCGCCATGCTCGCCGGCACGATGGCGCGAAGCCGCGCCGCCGACATCCCCGCCCCCTCGTCCGAGGGGCTCGACCGCATCACGGCATTCTTCGACGACGAGGTGGGAAGCGGCCGGCTGCCCGGCGCCGTGATCCTGGTGCAGCAGCACGGCAAGCCGGTCTACCAGAAGACATTCGGCGTGCGCGATACCAGGACCGGCGTTGCGATGACGCCGGACACGATCTTCGCGATCCACTCGATGACCAAGCCGATCACGTGCCTCGGCGCGATGATGCTGATCGACGAGGGCAAGCTGGCGCTGACCGACCCCGTGTCGAAATACGTTCCGCTGTTTGCCGCCACCGAGGTCGGCCTCGAGGTCACCCTGCCCGACGGCAAGCTGAAGCTCGATCTCGTGCCGCCGGTCCGTCCCGTCAACATCGAGGATCTGCTGCGGCAGACCTCGGGCATCAGCTACGATTATATCGGCGGCAAATGGGTCGAGCAGGCCTACAAGGCCGCCAACATCTTCGAAGGCGGCTTCAACAACCGCGAATTCGCCGACCGCATCGCAAAACTGCCGCTGGCGCGGCAGCCGGGAACGCTGTGGCGTTATGGTCATTCAACCGACGTGCTTGGTGCGGTCATCGAGATCATCTCGGGGCAAACGCTGTATCAGTTCCTGAAACAGCGCATCTTCGACCCGCTCGGCATGAATAGCACCAAATTCGCGCTGGCGACGGAGGACGAGCTTGCGCGGATGGCGCGACCGTTGCCGAACGACTTCATCCTGCTCGCTGGAGAGCGCGAACGCCTCGACCATCCCGAATGGCAGTCCGGCGGCGGCGGGCTGCTCTCGACCATCACCGACTATCAGCGCTTCTCGCAGATGCTGCTCAATGGTGGCGAGTTTGACGGCAAGCGTTACCTGAGCCCCGCCGCGTTCAAGGCCATGACGACGGATCACATCGGGCCCCACTCCGGCGTCGGACGCGATTATTTCTATTTCCCCGGCGACGGCTTCGGCTATGGCTACGGCCTTGCGGTGCGGACCGATCCCGGCAACGCGAAACCGCCGCCGCCGGGCTCGCTCGGCGAGTTGAAATGGGACAGCGGCAGCGGCACCTATTTCGGCGTCGATCCGAAGCTCGACATGGTCTACCTCATGATGCAGCAGACCCAGGCCGAGCGCGGTCGCATCACGCCCGCCTTCAAGGCGCTGGTCTACGATTGCTATCCGGAAGGTCTACGCCGCCCGTGAGGCGCGTTGACCGAAATCGGCGAGCAATTTTGCGATCTCCCCGGCGGGCCGCGCGGCGCTGAACAGAAAGCCCTGCACCTCGTTACAGCCTTCTGCACGGAGCCAGTCGAGCTGGTCCTCGGTCTCGACACCCTCCGCAGTCGTGGTGATGTTGAGGCTACGGCCGAGCCCGGAAATCGCGCGCACGATCGCGCCGCAATCGGGCCGCTCTGCCAGATCCTTCACGAACGAGCGATCGATCTTGATCTTGTCGAACGGGAAGCTCCTGAGATAGCTGAGGCTGGAATAGCCGGTGCCGAAATCGTCCATGGAGATGCTGACGCCGAGCTCGCGCAGCTGGTGCAGGATGGCGAGGTTGGCATCGGTTTCGGCGAGGAAGATCGACTCGGTGATTTCGAGCTCGAGCCGCCGCGGTGACAGGCCGGACTGTGCCAGCGCCGAGATCACGATTTGAACGAGGTTGCGGCTGCGGAATTGCGCCGGCGACAGATTGACCGCGACCTTGACCTCGGCTGGCCATTTGACGGCCTCGGCGCAGGCTTCGCGCAGGACCCACTCTCCCAATTGCGTAATGAGGCCGATGTCTTCGGCAACCGGAATGAACTCCGCCGGCGAGATCATCCCCTTGTCCGGATGACGCCAGCGCAGCAGCGACTCGAAGCCGGAGATGCGGTCGGAGGCGATCGACACCAGCGGCTGGTAGTGCAGCTCGAACTCGCCATTGGCGAACGCACGGCGCAGATCGAGCTCCATGTCGCGGCGCTTCTGGGCCTGCAGGTCCATCTCGCGCTCGAAGAAATGGTGGACGCCGCCGCCGTCGGACTTCGCCCGGTACAGCGCCATATCGGCATTGCGCATCAATTCTTCCGGCGTCGTGCCGTCACCGGGCGACAGCGCGATGCCGATGCTGGCGCCGATCACCATCTCCTGACCGTCGAGGTCGTAGGGCGCCTTCAGCATGTCGATCAGCAGGCCGGCGCAGGCGCTGGCCTCGTTCGGCGAAACGTCGGCGGCGAGGATCACCGCGAATTCGTCGCCGCCAAGCCGGGCCGCCAGATTGCCGCCGCGGACCGCGGTGGTCAGGCGTTCTGCGACGTCCTTGAGCAGGCGGTCGCCCACGGGATGACCGAAGGAATCGTTGATGTTCTTGAACAGGTCGAGATCGATGTAGAGCACGCCGACGCGCCTGTCGCCGGCCTGGTCCAGCGCCTGCTTCAGGCGCTCCTGGAAATATTCCCGGTTCGGCAGGTCGGTGAGCCCGTCATGGTGCGCCATGTGCGCGATGCGTGCCTCGGCTTTGCGGCGCTCCGTGATGTCGACCACCGCGACCAGATAGCCGTCGCGATCGTCGAAGGCGACGCGGCGGCCGAAGGTGAGCACCTCGATCTCGCTACCGTCGGCGCGCAAATGCCGCCAGTTGCGCGAGGAGTGATAGGCCTCGCCGAGGCGCTCGAGAGCCTCGGCGTGGCTGTGCCACTCGTCCTCCGGCCATATCTCGTGCAGCTTCATGCGCAGGAAAGTGGCGCGGCTGTAGCCGTAATGCTGGACCGCGGCGTCGTTGACGTTGAGAAACCGCTTGGTCTCGGCATCGAACACCCACATCGGCATCGGGTTGTTGTCGAACAGCAGGCGAAACGAGGCATCGCGCCGCTTCAACGCGGTGACGTCGGAGATCGTCAGCGAGACCACGTCGGCGAAAGCGGTGGCGCTGAAGCGGAGATGACGCCCCTCGTGCTCGATCTCGAGCTGCTCGCCGCGGCCGCCCGCCACGGCCTTGAGCAGGACGTCCATGATTTCGGGCATGGCCAGCAGCGTGGCTCCCTCGCCGATACGCCTCCACAACAAGCCTCCGGTCGCGACATTCAGCAGCGCGCTCGCGCTGTTGTTGTGATGCACGATCTGAAGGTCGAACGGCTTGCCGTCGGCGCCGCGCAGCGTCGCCAGCGAGATTACCGCGTCGTCGGTCGCGGCGAAGATCGCGTCCAGCAGATTGTACTGCGCGCCGCGCTCGTTGACATAAGCGCCGACCAGCGTGGCACCCCAGCGCGAGGCCGTCGGCAGCGCCAGCACGTCGTAGGTCCTGACCATGCCGTCGCGCACGCAATACGCGCTCGCATGATGGGGCTGCCGCGTCGCGAGCGCGATGGAAGCTGCCTCCGTCAGGGCCGTGGCGCAATCGGGCGACAATTCGGCCACGGGGATATCCCAGCGCTCCTCGCCGAGCCATTTCTGCACGTAGCGTCCGCTGCGCGACAGTTCGAGCCTGCCGTCGTTCCTCAGCAGCGCGATGTGATCGGCGAGCCGGCCGAGACTGCCGAGCATCACGTCCTCGTAACGCGGCAGCCGATCGCCCGGCTTCAACGCCGCGCGCCATTTGCGCTGAAGCACCGGGATGTCGTCGAACATTTCGGTGACCGGTTTTCCCGGTATCTTCTTCGCGGCACTCATTGCAGTCCCCAACGCACTTTCCTGGCGCATCCAATGCAGTCGCACTTAACGACCTGTAAAAAGTACGCAGGCGCCGGTTCCGTTCGGTGATTATGACAGTTTTAAGTCAGGTGTTGGTTAGTGCGTTTTAGAGACTGTGACGCTCGTGCGAAGGCAATGCGCCGGGTGTGCATTTCGAAGTTCGGGCGCGCGTCTCGTGTCGGACGCGCTGCAACGCTCATGCGTTGCGGCGCAGAGCCGCGATTGAGCAAGGCACAGCGCGCGCTGCGACATGGGCCCGGCTCAGCAGCGCACCGCCGAAGGGGCGCTGCGCTGCGTCCGGGGCACGAGAGCGGTGTTCAACGGCACACGTGATTGATCATCCTCGCGGCGCATTTCGCCCGAGCTTTGCTTCGTCGCTTCGCCCTCGATTGAAAGAGGGCGCAGGGAAGACCGGGC
>NZ_JAFCKT010000012.1 GCF_018129985.1 Bradyrhizobium sp. SZCCT0148 | reverse complement strand
CTTCACCAGCTGATTGTCCACGGTGTCCAGGCTCTCGCTGGTCTCCGTCAAAAACTCCCGCAACAGATCATCCATGAAAACAGGCCTTCATACAGGGAGGGCACGCACGACTCGTGATGCGCCTATTCAGAATGGGGCCAGCTTCACCGCAAAGCGTTTAATATTGGTTGAGTATGTGCAAAAGAACGGAACCAACAAAAAGACAAGGCGCTCCGGACAAGCCGAAGCGCCTCGTAAAGATTTGATTAAGACGCCGGGCGCTGCGCGCGTTTACGAAGCGCTAATGATGATGGCTTCGCCTTCCGGCTTGAGCGTCACCGTGAGCCCGCAGGCCTGTGCCAGCAGCCGCGTATAATAAGGCTGGATCGCATGCGCGTCCGCGGCTGGGCCGCGCTCGCCGCTCAAGAGCTCGGAGATGTTCTGCGGCAGGCGCGCATTATGTCCGGTCGCGGTGATGCGAAAGCTCATCGTCTCGCCCTCGCCGATCGGGTCGATCGTCAGCGTGCCGCCGCGTGGGATGGTGTGCTGGGACACGACCAGCATGTTGAGCAGCAGCTTGACGCGGTTCTTCGGCAGCAGGAGCCGCGGCAGATTCCAGGTGATCGAGCACTTGCCGTCCTCGATGTGGCCGCGCGCCATGGTCTGGGCATCGCCGAGATCGATTTGCGCACCCGAGGAGCCGGCGGCGCCGAAGGCGAGACGGCAGAACTGGAGCCGGGCGGAGGCGGTCTTGGCGCTCTTGCGAATCAGGTCGAGCGCGAATTCGCGATCTTCCGGCTTGGGATCGTCGTCGAGCACTTCGAGCCCGTTGACGATGGCGCCGACGGGGCTGATGAGATCGTGACAGACCCGCGAGCACAGCAGCGCTGCGAGTTCGAGCATATCGGGAGCAGTGGCGGTCGCGGGCGACGAGGCGTCAGACATATAAAGGGGTCCTGGAGGGTTCCTGAAATTGCACGGCGCTGGACGCCGCGAATCACGCATGCTTGACGGATGCTGCGGGTTCTAACATTCGCCAGCCCGTGGCAGCTAGCTTGCGATAGGTTCGAAGCGGCCATAAAGGGCTGCGGACGAATCAACTGGGAGACGACTGTTGCTGACGAATGAGGCACACAGGTGAGGATCATCGATGCCGAGGCCGCATCCCGATTGATGGAGCCGCTCGCCGCGCTGGTGGTGAAGGCCGGCGAGGCGATCCTCGGCGTCAACCGCGCGGCGATGCGGATCGACGGCAAGCAGGACGGCTCGCCGGTAACCGAGGCCGACCTCGCCGCCGACCGCATCATCGCGGACGGCCTCGCCCAGCTTGCGGGCGACGTTCCGACGCTGTCGGAGGAGCGAACCGAGCTCGCCGCCCCGCCGTTCGAAGGCAGCTTCTTCCTGATCGACCCGCTCGACGGCACCAAGGAATTCGTCGCTGGTCGTGACGAATTCACCGTCAACCTCGCTTTGGTGACGTCAGGCGTGCCGCTGCTGGGCATCGTCGCCGCGCCTGCGCTCGGCCTGCTCTGGCGCGGCATCGTCGGCCGTGGCGCCGAGCGGGTGAGGTTTGACGGCGCTACCATCGGCGCGGCCGAGCCGATCCACACCCGCAAGCTGCCGGCGCCGGGCGAGCCCTGGATCGCGGCGGTCAGCCGCTCGCACGGCGATCCCAGGAGCGAAGCATTCATCGACAACAGGCCCAACGCCGTCAGACGGACCGTCGGCTCCGCCGTGAAATTCGGCCGGATCGCGGAAGGCAGCGCCGACATCTACCCCCGCTTCGGGCCCACGTGTGAATGGGACGTCGGGGCGGGCGCCGCGGTCGTGACCGCGGCCGGCGGCCGGGTGACCGACGGCCAGGGCGGCGAGTTGCGCTTCGGTGAGCGGCAGGCGAGCGGCTTCATCATCCCGGAGTTCATCGCCTGGGGCGACCCGGAGGCCGCGAGATTCTGAAGAGCCGCTACCGACCCAGCTCGTCGTAGAGCGCCGGCCAGCGCTTGCCGACCTCATAGAGGAACCGCTCGGGGTCGCTGGCGAAGGCGTCGCGATTGGCTTCCCGGCTGAACAAATAAAGCCGCTGCGCCACGATGGCGAAGAAGCGGGGATTGCCGGCGATGGTCACCCCGCGGGCGATATCGGCGGGATCGTAGCCGCCGAATTGCGGCCCGTAGATTTCCGGATGGGCCAGGAAGGAGGCGCGGTTGCCCTCGTTGCGGAAGCGCCAGACCGCGCCCCAGAGATTCGCCTCGAACTCCGCCGTGCCTTGCATGGCGGTGCCCTCGACGAAATAGGCGACGGGGTCGAAACCCTCGATGGCAACGCCGGTGAAGCGGTTGACGACGACACGCTCGGTGGTGGCGGCCTCGGCCGGCCGCACCGGGCCGACGATCACTATGCCCGACAGCAGGCAGACGAAGAGGCCGATCAAGGCGATTCCGGGGCGCAAAGGGCTATCTTCCTGCCGTTGTGCCGTCATAGTTGCTGCGGATAACATCCGAGTCGAGGGGACACCGGCGCAAGCTAGAGCCTCGCCTGTTGGCGTCAGGTTAAGGAAGCGACCGGTTTCGATACCAGGGGTTCTTTTATGACTTTCGCATCACGCCTTGCTGCGCTCGCGCTTGCCGCGATGGTCGGCTGGATCGTGCCGGCCTCGGCCCAGACGGCGCCGCCGCCCGATCTGCCGCCGCCGCAGCGAACCCCGACGCCCAGCACCTACGGGCCGGACGAGTTGGTCGGCGCCGGGCACCGCTTCTTCGGCAACGTCTCGCGCGGCCTTGCCTCGATCATCGAGAAGGCGGTCAGCCAATGGGGCCTGCCGAACGGCTACATCCTGGGTGAGGAAGGCTCCGGCGCGTTCGTCGCCGGCCTGCGCTATGGCGAGGGCACGCTCTACACCAAGAACGCCGGCGATCTGCGCGTCTACTGGCAGGGTCCCTCGCTCGGTTTCGACTGGGGCGGCGACGGCGCGCGCACCATGACACTCGTCTACAACCTGCCCGCCACCAACGCGATCTACCAGCGCTTCGCCGGCCTCGACGGCTCGGCCTACATCATCGGCGGCTTCGGCATGACGGCGCTCACCGCCAACAACATCGTGCTGGTGCCGATCCGCTCCGGCCTCGGCCTGCGGCTGGGTGCCAATATCGGCTATCTCAAATTCACGCCGCGAGCGACCTGGAACCCATTCTAGGCTGCCCTCCTCCCACCCGGGGACGATCAAGGTTAACGACAGAGCGGGGCTGGCTTTTTGCCGGCCCGCCATGGCATGGTCGTTGGTGAATTTTTCCTTAAGCTTGGGAGTTCTGGCCCATGGTCGAACCGATCATGTACCTGGCGATCGGTTTCCTGCTCTCGATGCTGTGCGGGCTCGCGATCGTGCCGCTGGTGCATAACCGCGCCGTGCGCCTGACCACGCGCCGGCTCGAGGCCGCGACGCCGCTGTCGATGGCGGAGATCCAGGCCGACAAGGACCAGCTTCGCGCCGAGTTCGCCATGTCGGCGCGGCGGCTCGAGATGAGCGTCGACCAGCTCAAGAACAAGACCACGAGCCAGCTCGCCGAACTCGGC
Source organism: Bradyrhizobium sp. SZCCT0148 (assembly GCF_018129985.1). Lineage (GTDB taxonomy): Bacteria > Pseudomonadota > Alphaproteobacteria > Rhizobiales > Xanthobacteraceae > Bradyrhizobium > Bradyrhizobium japonicum_H. The sequence continues at coordinate 174,748 of NZ_JAFCKT010000012.1, read as the reverse complement.
AAGAAAAGCGACGCCATCAACCGCATGAAGATCGAACTCGGCGAGAAGAACGCCACGATCTTCGCGCTGGAGGCGCGCGAGAAGGCGGTGAAGGAGCAGCTCCGCGCCACCGAGGAGGAATTCAACGCCAAGACGGAAGCCTTGCGCGCCGCCGAGAACGCGCTGACCGACAAGCAGAACGAACTCGCCAAGATCAACACCGAGCTGTCCGACCGCTCGATGATGGCGGAGAGCCGCCAGGTCGAGCTGGTCGCCGTGCGCGCCCAGATCGAGGAATTGAAGAACCGCGTCGGCGATGCCGAGAAGGAATTTGCCGCGACGCAAGCGCGGCTGGCGCAGGAGCGGACCGAATCCGAGACCGCCACGCGCGAGCTCGGCGATGCCCGCGGCCGGGTCGAGAATCTGAGCCAGCGCGTCACCGAGCTCGATCGCCAGCTGATCGGACAGGTGAAGGAAGCCGAGATGCTGTCCGGCCGCGTCGCCGATCTCGAAGGCCGCCTCGCCACGCAGGGCAAGCTGCTGGCCGAGCGCGAGTACGAGAACAACCAGCTCCGCCAGCTCCACGAGGGCGACGAGCGCACCATCAAGGAGCTGCGCGTCGAGATCGCGGCCTTGAGCGGCGGCAAATCGTCGGCCGCCGCGGAGGCGCTGCGCGCGGAAAAGACCGCGCTGGAGGAGCAGCTGCGCACCACCCGCGACGAACGCGCCAAGCTGCAGCGCGACATCAACGCGATCCAGCAGCAGGCGGAAAGCTCCTGGGCGACGGAGCGCATGGAGAACGCGCTGCTCCGCGAGCGCATCAACGACATCGCCGCCGAAGTCGCAAAGCTCGCGATGCAGCTCGAAGGTCCGAACTCGCCGATCGAGGCGCTGCTGGCGGCCGAGGCCGGCCAGCCGCCGAAGCCGGCGCCGCGTCCGGCCAACGACGCCGCGAGCAATGGCACCCCGAGCCTGCCCGAGGGCGGCGGAACGCTGGCCGAGCGGATCCGGGCGCTGCAGGCCCACGCCTCCCGCGCCCGCCAGCAGGGCGCGTAAGCGGTTCGAAATCCGGCCGGGCCAGCGGAAAGGCGCGACCGGGCCGAGGTTTTCCAGCCCCGCAGCGCCTGGAAACTTGACACCTCAAGCCCGCACTTCTAAATCGCGGGCTCCACTGCGCCGGCCGGCCTGGAAAGTCCGGCCGTTGGCATGATGGTCCCGGGCGCATAGCTCAGCGGGAGAGCGTTCCCTTCACACGGGAGAGGTCCAAGGTTCGATCCCTTGTGCGCCCACCACGCTTCGCCAAAAGGCTTCGCGTGGCGCAGCCAAGTCAAAATCGCGAAAACAACCCCATGCACAGTAGCCGACGCCAGTCGGATCAATGGGTTATCAACCTCAATTCCTCCGCTCGCGTCACATTCTTTGGTCCGGCGTCTCAGGCCGAGGATCGAGCAATGACCTTCGTCGTTGTGCGATAGGTTCTAACGGCAACGGATGGATTGGCACGGCCTGAAAACTTCGCGGAGAGCGACGCATGGCAATGGTCTTCATCACCGGCAGCACTGACGGCCTCGGCCGGGCGGCGGCGCAATCGCTGATCGAGCAGGGACACAGCGTCGTGCTGCATGCGCGATCGCAAGATCGCGCCGACGCGCTCGGCGTGCTGCGATCAAGAGCCCACGGGATCGTATTGGGCGATCTCGGCAGTGCGGCCGAGACCAAGTCGATCGCCGCTCAGGTCAACGCGATCGGGCGCATGGATGCGATCATCCACAACGCCGGCGTCTACACCCGGCCCGGCCGCGGCGCGACGCCGGAGGGCCACGCCGAGACGCTCGCCATCAACACGCTTGCGCCCTACATGCTCACGGCGCTGATCGAGCAGCCCGGCCGCCTGGTCTATCTCAGCAGCGGATTGCACCGAGGCGGAGAAGGCTCGCTCGACGACCTCGACTGGACCAGGCGCTCCTGGGATTCAGCTAAGGCCTATGCCGAGAGCAAGCTGCACGTGGTCGCGCTGGCCTTCGCGTTGGCGCGGCGCTGGCCCGATGTTCTCTGCAATGCGGTCGATCCCGGCTGGGTGCGCACGAAGATGGGCGGCGCGGGTGCGCCGGTCGATATCGCGACGGGAGCACGGACACAGAGCTGGCTCGCGGCGAGCGAAGATCCTGCGGCCTTGGTCAGCGGGCGCTATTGGCATCATCTCGCGCAGCAGCAGCCGGCGAGTGAGGCGACCGATCCGAAATTTCAGGACGAGCTTATCGACAGATTGAACAAGCTGACGGGCGTCGAGCTGCCGGAGGCGTAGGCAACGATCATTCGTCATTGCGAGCGCAGCGAAGCAATCCTAAATCCTTCCACGGTGGCAGCCTGGATTGCTTTGTCGCTGGAGCTCTTCGTAGTGACGATGAAGAGGGCGCCGCGTCACGCCGTCCGCCTCGTCCTCCACACCGTGTAGAGACCAGCGAGCGTGCCGATCGCCGTCAGCGCTGCCGCGAGCAACAGCTGCAATTCCCCATCGTCGGTGGGGCCGACGGACGACACCAGCCTGGTCACGATGACGAACAATATGCCGACGGCGGCCGCAGCGCCCACGCAGAGATAAGCGAGCTCTCGCGTCAAATTGCGGCCGAGCAGTCCGAGCGCGGTGAAATACATCGCGCTGGCGTTGGGATGAACGAACAGCGCGATGCGCGCGTAGGCGCCATAGGCATCGAACAGGGATTCGCACCGATGCAGTGCCGCTTTCGAGGCGACCCGCTGCAGGAACGGCCGGAAGAAACGAGCCTGTCCGTAGCTGAGGACGGCGCCCACGATGATGGCGAGCCACGCCGCGACAAAGACGGAGCCATCCACGGCCTTCGGACTGAGCGCCACGGACATCAGGATCAGGGCCGTGCCGGGGAAATAGCCGAAATATGGGAATACCGCTTCCAGCAGCACGCAGACGAACATGAAGGCCGGAAACCATGCCGACCCGGTCGCGCCATGGACGATGGCGTTCAGGTCGAAAAGGCTCGTTTTATAAAGGACGAGATACATGCCCACGGCCAGTCCAGCCAGCGCGTAGAACGGCAACGCTCCCGTGAGAAACCGTCTCATCCAACCATCAGGCTTTGTTTGGCGGAGACGACGGCCTCGCGCTTGTCCGGATCATGCATTAGGCGAATGACACTGCTGCTGTCGAGAGCGCGGTTTGCCGCGATATTGGCGGGTGCTGCTAGGCGATGGACAGGATCTCGATCTCCTGCGCGCCTGCGCCGACCACGTCACCCACCGCCTTCCCCATCAACGACCGCGCCACCGGCGCGACGAACGAGATCGTCCCGGCCTTGGGGTCGGCTTCGTCCTCGCCGACGATGCGATAGGTCTGCACCCGGCCGTCGGCGCGGCTGAAGGTCACGGTGCTGCCGAAGGCGACGATGTCGTTCGACGCCGGGTTGGGAACGAGCTGCGCGGTGCGCAGGCGCTCCGCGAGATAGCGGGCGTCGCGCAACGGCACCGCCGATTGCCGGCGCTTCTCGTTGGCGTCCTCAATTGTCTGCGCGGCCTCATAGGCCTCGCGGGCCTGCTGAAGCTGCGCCTGCAAGGCCTGCAGGCCGGCCTCCGTCACGAGGTTCGGATGCGGCGAGATCGGGCGATCCGGCAACAGCGTCTCGGACGCGGTTTCGGCGCTTTCTTCCTTGGTAAAGGCGACGCTCACGTCAAATATCCTGTCGAACTGTCCTGAAGGCAACGCCGCACGCTGCCGATTGCTCCGGACTATATCTCAAGTTCGACGAAACGACGGAGCTTGAAGACGAGATCCGGCATGGCCTGGCGGAAACGCGTTGCGTTCTGGAAGCTGGTCGAGAACGGCGCGAAGGTGATCATGGCGTTCCAATGCCGGTAGCCATAGACCGTGACCGAGACGCCGGTCGCCGGAAAGTCCTCCAGCTTGCGCAGTTCGCCCAGCACGAGATCGGCGATCGCTTCGGCCGGCAGCAACTGTTTGCCATCCCGCGTCGTGACGATTTTCGCAGGCTGCCCGACCGGCTCCACGGCGGCCGGCGCAGGGTCGGGAGTTTCCTCCAGCTTGATCGATTTCGGCTGGGCGGCAGGCGCCGCCTCCGCTTCCGCTCCGTTCGAGGGCACTGTCGGCGGCCCCTCGGTGAGCGGCGGTGGAGCAACACTGTCTGCGCGCTTGTTGCCTCCAAGGATGCTGCTGATCATGGCCACGAGGCCAGCATCCTTCACGTCGTCACTCATCATTCCCCCCGGGATTCGGCCTACTCTAGCATTGCGCCCGCGGACCGCCACCGGGGATGTGACATCGGCAGCCGATCGGCGAGGGCCTACTTCGGCAGGCACCGGCGGCGCAACGGCTGATCGCGTCGCGCCGCCGTGCGATCGGCTATTGCTTATCGAACGGGATATATTGCTGGTACTGCTTGGGCACCGAGCTGCGATAGCGCGCGGGCACGGTGCCGCTGTCGACCGAGTGGTCGATCTCCTGCTGCCGCGTCATCTTCTTCGCCGGCTTCTTCGACGCGCTCTTCTTGGCGTCGGTCGGCTGGCTGGACGTGTCGGTGGCCGCAGCCGGCGCCGTCGTCGCGGCCGGCGCAACGGTCGTTGCCGCGGGCGCGGCGGTTCCGCCGGCAGCCGGCGTGGTCTGGGCCGGAGCGAGCGATGTTTGCATGATGAGCGCCAGCGCCGCTGTCGCGGCCAGCAAATATGATCTTTGCATGAGAACCTCCAAAAATGACCTGACCCGAACGAGACAGCATGAGCCTCAGGGAAAGCAACGCGAGCGGGTTCGATCACGTTAGGCCAAACGGCCGTCCGCGAACTGTGGCCGAGATCACATTGCTCGCCGCTGCTTGGCGCATCATAGACGCATGTCGAACGCAATGCCCACTCCGGACACCAAGACATATACGACAAAGTGTCGGGCCCATCCCGGAACCCGCGCATCGCGCTGCGTGTTCTCTCGTCAACTGTTCTTCCAACCATCCTTCAAGGAGACCGAAATGCGCCGCACCATCCTCACCCTTGCCTCGTTCGCGGCCCTGATGGCCGCGATGGCTCCGATGGCTCAGGCTCACGCCGCAAACGACAGATATTGCCTGCAGGGCCGCATGTGGGGCTATCCCGGCAACTGCCAGTTCGCGAGCTATCAGCAGTGCCAGGCCTCCGCCTCCGGCACGTCGGCCTATTGCGGCATCAACCCGCGCTACGCCTATTCGCAGCAGCGCGCCTACTGACGAGACGACGGCTGAAGACATGCGGCGTGCGTTGGGACGCACGCCGCGCGCCGGGGGGACCAAGCCTATGGCTTGGGCCGTCCTGGCCGTCGCGTGTGGTGCTCACTTGCCACAACGCCTCGCGAACAGACTGCATGTTCGAGGCTGCCGATTGCCCGGTTTCGGCAAGTCATGACAATTGGCGTCAGGATGCCTATTCCGATTCGCATGGCATCGTGACAGGCAGTCCGGGGACGTCGTGCACAAGGCAGCATTCATCGCATCCGGCCTCTTCATCCTCACCGCTCCGGCATTCGCCGCCGATCTGCCGATCAAGGCCATCAGGCCTGCCGAGCCGTTCAATCCCTGGCAGATCGAGGTCGGCGCACGGTACTGGTACAGCATCGGCCGCACGGCTTACGACTTGCACACCAGCGGCGCACGATCTTCCCCGGTCATTTCGCGGCTCGACTATCACAACATGAGCACGCATTCGGGAGAGATCTTCTTCCGGATCGACAGCCCCGCGAAGTTCTTCGTGAAGGGCTATGGAGGCTTTGGCGGCATCAGCGGCGGCACCATGAACGACGAGGATTTCCCGCCGTTCTTCAACGGGCCGTACACGAAGACGGAGAGCCAGACGCGCGGCTTTCTGGGTTACGCCAATCTCGATGTCGGCTATTCATTCTACGAATCCCGTCCCGTCAATGCGGAGCCGCGCCTTCGCCTGGGTGGCTTCGTCGGCTATCATTACCGCGGCGAACTGGCCGACGCATGGGGCTGTCGGCAGACCGTGCCCGGCGGTCAGATCTGCGAAGCTGCCGGCGTCCTCGCCGGCAACGTCAAGGTCATCACCGAGCGCGACATCCTGCACACGGTCCGCGCGGGCGCCGTGGCCGATCTCTGGTTTACGCCGGCGCTCAAGCTGACCGTCGATGCCGCCTACACCTATTCCGACGTGAGAGCTTTCGACACGCACTACTTCACCTTCGGCACCGAGCCCTCTCGCGGGTACGGCCACGGCTTTCAGCTCGAGACGGTGATGTCCTACGCCGTGACGCCCAACGCAAATGTGGGGATCGGCGCTCGCTACTGGCACGCCGGACTCAACAACTTTACCGAGCCGGCTGCCCAGGCCGGGCAGGCGGAGACCTATCAGGTCGACCGCTACGGCACCTTCATCCAGAGCAGCTTCAGGTTCTGAGCAAGGAGCCCTCGCCAGGGCCGCTCGAGAATCTACCGCGAGCCACCTCCCTCATGACGTCCCGGCAAGACCCGCCTCGTTCAGCCGATCGGCGAACCACACCGCCAAGGCCCGGTCGGGCACGCCGCCGAAATAAACGTCCGACAACACGACGCCGGATTTATCCAGCACCAGCAGCACGCCGATCGTGTAGGCGAACCAGATATGCGGATCGGTGAGCGCCCTCAGCTTGTGCTCGTCGTGCTCCAACGGTGTATGATTGCTGGCCTTGCGGATCTCCACGGTGAGCAGATTGTTCGGGATCTCGCGCTGGTGCACGGCGACGTCGGGATAGATCGACTTGCCGAGATGGTCGTCGGTCGAGATGATGGTGCCGTGCGGCAGATGCAGCGTGCGCTCGCCGAGCCGGTCGTAGTTGCAGTCGACCGACCAGCCGGCGAACTGCTTCTCGAGATGCACGGCGAAGCGGTGCGTGACCGCGCGCTCGCCGACGTCCTTTTCGAACAGGAAACCTTCTCGGGCGTAGAAGTCCCCGAGCGCCGCGATCACCTTGTTCAGCTCGGTCTGCATGATGCCTCCGGGCTCCACGCGCACTCACGTGCGCCGCCGCCGGACCCTCATGGTAAGGATGCGCGGAACGCGCGTCTCGAACCATGCAGGCCCGTATCCCGCCTCTAGCCATCCTTCGAGGCGCCCGCGTGCCGCGGGCCCCTCAAAGATGAGGCCAGGAATTCGCGGCGCGATCGGCCAGACCTTACATCTGCACTTCGATCAGCCGCGGACCCGGCTCGGCCACGGCCTCGGCCAGCGCCTTGTTGAACTCGTCGGCATTGGTGACGGCGCGGCCGGGCACGCCCATGCCCTTGGCCAGCGCCACGAAATCCAGCGTCGGCCGGTCGAGCCGGAGCATGTCGTTGGCGCGCTGCCCGGGTTCGCCGGCACCGACATTGTCGAATTCGCCGCGCAGGATCTGGTAGATGCGATTGGCGAACACGATGGTGACGATGTTGAGGTTTTCGCGGGCCTGGGTCCACAGCGACTGGATCGTGTACATCGCGCTGCCGTCGCCGACCATGCAGATCACCTTGCGGTCCGGGCAGGCAATCGCGGCGCCGATCGACAGCGGCGTCGAGAAACCGATCGAGCCGCCCATGTTCTGCAGCCAGTCGTGCGGGGCGGCCGCCGCGGTTGGCGGGAAGAAGGCGCGGCCGGTGGTCAGCGACTCGTCGACCAGGATCGCATTCTCGGGGATCGCGTAGGCGATCGACTGCGCGATCGAAGCGTGGGTCAGCGCACCGGTGGGCTTGACCAGTTCCTGCAAGGCTTGCGGCTTGACATCCTTGGCGCTGGCCTTCACGGCCCCGGCCAGCGCTTCGAGCGCGGCGACCGAGTTCTCACCCCAGGCCGTCATGCGGTGCACGTCGCAGCCCTCGGGCCTGAGCACGCTCGGCTTGTTCGGATAGGCGAAGAACGCCACGGGATCGTCGGACTCAACCAGCACGATGTGACGGAACCTGGCCAGCATCGGCAGCGCCTGATCGATGACATAGTGGATGCGGTCGATCGAGTAGCGGCCGCGGCCGCGGGCCATCCTGGGCCGGAAGGTCGGACCCATCACGGTGCAGCCGGTCTTGGCGGCGATGCGCTCGGCGAGCGCCAGGCCCTCCTCCGAGAGCGCGCTGCCCGTCATCAGCAAGAGCGTGCCCTCGCCGTCGCCATGCAGGATCTTTGCGGCCTGCTCGACCGCCTGGGGCGAATAGCTCGCACGCTGCTGCTCGGCGGGCACCTCGGCGATGCCGTCGGCCTCGTTCCAGGCGGTGTCGGCGGGCAGGATCAGGGTCGCGATCTGCGGCGGCGCGCTCTTGGCGGCGGCAATGGCGGCGGCGCCGTCGGCGGCGACCGACTTCGAATCCGGTGATGTCCGGACCCAGGACGACATGGGCCGGGCCAGGCCTTCGATGTCCGAGGTCAGCGGCGCGTTGTAGCCGATGTGGTAGACGGCGTGCTGGCCGACGATGTTCACGATGCCGGAGTTGGCCTTCTTGGCGTTATGCAGATTGGCAAGGCCGTTGGCGAGGCCGGGGCCGAGATGCAGCAGCGTCGAGGCGGGCGTGCCCTTCATGCGGAAATAGCCGTCGGCGGCGCCGGTCACCACGCCTTCGAACAGGCCGAGCACGCAGCGCATGCCGGGCACGCGGTCGAGCGCTGCGACAAAATGCATCTCGGAGGTGCCTGGGTTGGTGAAGCAGACGTCCACCCCACCCTTGACCATCGTCCGCACCAGGCTTTCCGCACCGTTCATCCGCAAGCTCCCGCAACCGCCATATCCAGAGTTCCGTTTGATCAATCATTGTTCGCTCGCCCCGTCAAAGCAATAGGCGGCATCGCGGCCCTGCCCTGTGTGGGTTTGGCTAACGCTTTTCGGCAAACGGCATGGTTGCCGATTTGATAACGCCTGTGCCCGACGATGTCCCTCACGGGGCCGTGGCTTGCGAAAAGCCCGCAAATATGGCCTGTGGCCTTTGTTGAATGGTTTTTTTGCTGGGGGAAACAATGATCCGGTTTTTTGCCGCTCCGATTGCCGCCATCGCACTGCTGTCGGCCATGGCGGGCGGCGCACGCGCCGAAGAGTTCGACTCGCGTGACATCATGGGCGGCGGCCCGAACTTCTTCCGCGGCGGCTCCAGCCCGATCCCCCGCACCACCGTCATGTACAACGGCAATTACGCCCCCGGCACGATCGTGGTGAACACCACGGAGCGCCGGCTGTATCTGGTGCTCCAGAATGGCCAGGCCTTGCGCTACGGCATCGGCGTCGGCCGCGACGGCTTCCGCTGGGGCGGGGTGCACAAGATCACCGCCAAGAAGGAATGGCCGGACTGGACGCCCCCGTCGCAGATGCTGGCCCGCCGGCCCGATCTGCCGCGGCACATGAAGGGCGGCATCGACAATCCGCTCGGCGCGCGCGCGATGTATCTGGGCTCGACGCTGTACCGCATCCACGGCTCCAACGAGCCGGAGACGATCGGCCAGGCGGTGTCCTCGGGCTGCTTCCGCATGACCAATGAGGACGTCAGCGATCTCTACGGCCGCGTCGGGGTCGGCACCACGGTGGTGGTGCTGAACAACTAGGCGCACGCTTTCGGGAACCCGCAGGCCGCGTAAATCTGCGGTCTTGTGCGCCCGACGCGAATACGGCAGCGTCGCACGACGATGAGCGCACTGAATCCGTCCCCGGCTGCCCTTCGCATCGCGCTGCTGGCGTTCGCCGCGCTCACATGCCCGCCTGCCCCCGCAACCCCGGCGGCGGCGGGCGAATTGCCCGCAGTCGCCTCGCGCCAGCGCGCCGAGAAGAAGAATTTTACCGACGGCGAAATCGTCGACGGTTTCCTGAAGACGGCGTTCGGCGCCGAATATCATCTCGCGGGCCGTGTCGACCGCATCCGCAAATTCGACGGACCGGTGCGCGTCTACGCCGAGAGCGACCGCGCCGACCGCAAGACGCAGCTCGCCAAGGTCGTGGCCGACATCGGCAAGCGCGTGCAGCATCTCGACATCGCGATGATCGACAGCAACGAAGCGGCCAACGTGCGGGTGAAGCTGGTGCGCGACCGCGATCTGTTCCGCACCCTTACCAGCTTCTACGGCGCCGAGAAGGCGCGCGAGATCCGCACCTCGCTCGACCCGCAATGCCTGTCCGGCTTCCGCAAGAACGACAATTTCGAGATCGAGCATTCCGACGTCATCCTCACCGTCGACAATGGCGATTTCGTCTTCCTCGACTGCGCCTATGAGGAGCTGTTGCAATCGCTCGGGCCCATCAACGACACCGCGAGCGTGCCCTGGACCATGTTCAACGACAACGTCTCGATGGGCTATTTCGACGTCTACGACCAGTACATCCTCAATCTTCTGTACGATCCCCGCATCAAGGCAGGCATGACCATCACCGAGGTCAAGGCGGTGCTGCCCACCGTGCTCGCCGACGTGCGCCGCTGGGTGAAGCGCGTTAACGATCTGAAGGAGTGAGCGGCCTCTCGCTTCCCATTGCCGATCTGTCGGGAGCGTGTATCCTCCGCAAAGGCTTGCATCGTGACCGGCGCAGGACGTCGCGGCAGAAGAAAACAATTGTCGCGGCAGACCAGCAGATATCGCTCTTTTCGGCAGACTGCCTGGTTTTCAGGCCCAGCCGCGAACCGTTGCATAACGACGATTTCAGGCGTCGCCAAGGATCGGCGCCGTCACGAGATGATATTTCCGAACGATCAGGCAATTTCCGCATGCACGACGATTCCGTCCGAGTCGGCTGGATCTCCCCCAGTACCGAGGCAGATAAGGTCGCTCTCCTATCGGGTCTGACGGAGGACCAACGGCGCATATTTCCGTGGACCCTGTCCCGCTTTGCATTCGGGAATGATCGCGAGACGCTTCAGGCCATCCACGCTGCCGCGTCGTCGCATGACGGCTTCATCGTGTCGGGACTATCGCTCACACAGATCGAATCCCTCTTCAATCTCCGCGCGTTGCAGCTGCTCGATCGCCAGGCGCGGTATGACATGCCCTCGGTCATCATCCTCGAACCGGGATCGTCACCGACATGCTTTCACCGCCTCGGTGACCGCATGCGCAGCGGCTGGCCGTTCCGGTCGGCGCTCTTCGTCGGGGATCCAGACTGCGTCGAACGACTGCGCAACGAGGGCCTGTTCGCCCTCGCGCACGCGGAGGCGAACCGGCACGGCCTTGCCGCGCTGCTTGAACGCCGGGACGGCGCATTCGAGAGCATGCTGGCGGATCAGGTGCTCGCCGTTCAGTTCCAGCCGGCCTGGTTCTACGGAGGCAGCCATACGGTTTTTTCCAACCAGATCGAGGCGATGCTCGACCGAGGGTGGTTCGTCCTGCGCATCATCGTCGAACCGGAAGGCTGCCCCGGCCCCACGATGCGGCGGCGCATAGCGAAGTTCGTCGAAGAAACAAACGTCGATGCGACAACGCACATCGACACGCTGGCATGCGCCACCGGCTTGCCGCCAATCGTCGACGATCGCGAGGCAGACGAATATTTGCGCCATTCGATCCGCGGCCGAATAAATCTCGTCATTCCCGACGATCTGATGTCGGATCTCGTCGCGCGCGCCGACATTGCCGTCATCAACTATGTCTATCACATGGGCTTCGCACTCACGGCGTGTCCCGCCGCGAAATATGTCCTGGAAACCCACGACGACATCACCTGCATGCGGCTGACACAGTGGCGCGTGCTGCCCGAAGCGCCCGCATTCTCCGCGCCCGGAACCTTGAAAAGGCATCTCAGGCTGGAGCGGCTCGCCTGGCGCACCGTCGACGTCTGCATCGCGCTGTCGCTCTCGGACCTCAGGAAAATCCGCCGGCACGCGTCCCGGTTTGTCTTCGTTTTGCCGAGGCCCTACGCGCGCCCCGCCCTCAAGGCCGGCCCCGATGCCCTCTGGGACATCCTGATCGTGATGAACCCACACCATTTCAACGTCCCGGCGCTCGATCGCTTCCTCAACGACGTCATCGCCTGCGATCCCGTGCTGGCAAACCTCAGGATCGCCATCGCGGGCCGCGTCAACGAGGTCCTCGAAGCGGATTGGAAGCACAGGCTGCCCGCGACGCGATGGTTCGGCTTTGTCCCGGACATCGATTCCTTGCGCGATTCATCCCGCATTTCGGTGTGCCCCGACGAGCATGGTACGGGCATCGCGATCAAGACGCTGACGGCGATGGCAGCCGGCCACCCCATGATCGCCACGCCCACCGCGCTGCGTGGGCTGCCTGACGAAATTCTCGAACTGATCCCGCCCGCGAATGGCGCAGCCGAAATGCAGAATCAGATTGGAACACTCTTGAGCGACGAGAGCCTGCTGGAGCAGCGACGCAACGCCGTTGCCGTCGCGGCAGGTCTGCTCTGGCCCGCGACAGGTCACGGGCAGGCACTGAGCATGGCGATGGAGTCCGGCCCCGGCACGTCGCGACGTCGCGCGGACTTCCTGGCCTCGCTGGGGCAGGAATTGCCTCCTCCTCCAATCAACCTGGATGAGAGGTGCATTCGCTTCGGCGCCGGGGGCAATGACCGACCTTTTCTCGGCCGCAACTGGCTCAACGACGAACCGGGTGGCCGATGGAGCGACGGATCGTCAGCGACCGTCAGGCTTCCAGGTGCCTGGATGATGGCGGCCTGCCGGCTCAAGATCACGTTCATGGAGTCGTTCCAATGCACGAGGATCACGCTCAGACATCGCGGCATCTCGCTTAAAGGGAGGGTGAGATCGCCCGGCAAGATGACGTTCGATCTCGACCTCGAGGACCGCGCTCACGACGACGTCGTGGAGCTGGAGATATCGTGTCCAGCCGCCTTCTGCCCCAGCGAGGACGGCATCGGCAACGACGAGCGCGTGCTCGGCATGCACATTCGCACGATCGAGATCGTCCCTCAGCCCTGGCACGCCGCGCTCATCGCAGGAGTACGAAAGAAGTTCGGCGACAAGACGCTGGTCCAGCGAACGAGCGCCTGAGCGCCGCCTCCGCGATCGTTCCCTACTGCACGAGATCCGCGACGGTGGTCGCGGCCTTCAGGCCCGTGCCGGTAAGGACGACGACCGTGGTCTCGCTTACATTGATGGCACCGGCAGCGGACAGCTTCTCCAGTGCGGCGGCCGCGCTGGCGCAGGTCGGCTCGACGAACAGGCCCTGGCGCGCGAGGCGACGCAAGGCGGCGACGATCTCGTCTTCGGTGAGCGCGACGGTGCCGCCGCCGCTCTCGTGCAGGGCAGCGATGATCTCGCGCAGGCGCAGGGGATTCTTGATCGCCGTGCCCTCGGCGATGGTCTTGCTGACCTCGCGCGCCACGGGCGTATCGACGCCGGCCTTGAAGCTTGCATCGATCGGCGAGCAGTTCAGTGGCTGGGCCGCGAACAGCCGCGGCAGCTTTGTGATCTGGCCGGCCTTCCTGAGCTCGCGGAAGCCGAATGCGCAGCCGAGCAGGCTCGAGCCGGCGCCGACGGGAACGATGACGTTGTCGGGCGCGCGGAAACCGAGGTCTTCCCAGATTTCATAGGCGAGCGATTTGGTGCCCTCCAGAAACAAGGGCTGCCAGTTGTGGCTGGCATAGAAGGTCTGGCTCGACTGGCGGATCGCCTCGGCCTCCGATTCCTCGCGCGGACCCTCGACGAGCTGCACCGTCGCGCCATAGGCGCGCACCTGCGCGATCTTGGCCGGCGACGTCGAGGCTGGCGCCAGGATCTTCACGCGGAGGCCGCCGGCGGCGCCAAGCCCCGCCATCGACGAGCCGCCATTTCCTGAGGAGTCTTCCAGGATGGCGTCGACGCCGATCTGCCGCAGGAAGGACAGCATCACCGCCGAGCCGCGATCCTTGAAGCTGCCGGTCGGGTTGAACCATTCGAGCTTGAACAATGGCCGCAAATCGCCCCACGCCTGCTGGACCAACGGCGTACAACCCTCGCCGAGCGTGATCGGCCTTGCGATCTCGACCGGCAGCGCCGCGCGATAGCGCCAGAGCGATCGCGCGCGGGTGTCGATGTCCTCGCGCGAGATGCCCGCTCCCGGCGTCACCATCAACGGCGTGCGCTCGTCCGAGCACCAGCGCGGCTGCTCGAGCGGATAGAGCTGTCCGTTGCGGGGATCGATGTAGCTGGCGGCAGGCATGGGGGTCTCCGGGGCAGAGCCGATCCAGTCGATATGTCTGAATATGCTGATCTTATCCAGTCAATCGTTTGGAGGGTGTGGACGCGGCCAATTCGTGCAAGATGGCGGCCATGCTTCATCTCGACCACATCACCGTCGCCGCGAACGACCTTGCCGAAGGCGTCGCCTATGTCGAAAAGGCACTCGGCATCGCCCCGCCGGCCGGCGGGGCGCATCCGCTGATGGGGACGCATAATCACCTGCTGCGGCTAAGCGGGACGAGCTTCCTCGAAGTCATCGCGCCGGACCCGCAGGCCTCCGCGCCAAGCCGGCCACGCTGGTTCGCATTGGACGATCCGCAGACGCATGCGGCACTCGCATCCTCGCCGAAGCTGATGACCTGGGTCGTGAGCACGTCCGACATCAAGTCCGCGTGTGCCAACATCCCGGAGGCAGCGAGGCCGGCGATCACGGTGACGCGCGGCCATCTCGAATGGCTGATCACCGTTCCGCCCGACGGCTCGATGCCGTTCGGTGGTGCGTTTCCGACCCTGATCGAATGGCCGGAAGGCCCGCATCCGGCCTCGCGCATGCCCGACCTCGGCTGCGCGCTGGTGGCGTTCGAGATCCGGCACCCCGCGGCGGACACGATCCAGGCGGCGCTTTCGGGCGTTCTGGACGACGCGCGCATCCGCTTCCGCCTCGACCCGGAGCCGTCGTTTCGCGCGGTGATCCGGACACCCCGGGGCGAGCGGGAATTGGGCTAGCCGGGTCCGGACCGCCCCTTAAAAAACGCAAACAATTTCATATATATAATCAGCCATCCCAAGGGCCACGCCGGTGCCGGCCCACCATTCGGGGGCGGCACGCCGATGCCGATATGAACGGCATCGACCGTGAGACGGCGCTGTCACGCGACACCATTAACTTGTCTGTCGCGGCTCGCCGCTACAATATGTTGGATTGATCTTGCGCCGCCGGTGGCGGCGCGACCAAGCCAGGCCCGTCCGAGCGGCGGGCCGTCGGCTTTTTGGGAGTTTGGTCATGAGCCGCGCGAACCGTACCGACCACATCCGCCTCACCTCCCATCCGGAGCCGGGCCGGGCAGCTGCCTTCCCGATCCATTGGGGCGCCGCGGACGCGCGCGCGCGAGGGCCGATCATCGGCACGGTGTCGCGCGCCGGAGATCGCAACGTGATCGGCAGCCATGGCGGGTCCTATGCGATGTACCGCGCGCTGGCAGTGTCCGCCGGCGCGCTCGATCCCATTCGCAGGCCCGATCTCACCAATACCTTTCCGGCGGCGACCATCGGGCCGTTCGAGCAATGGCGCGATCCCGCCAAGATCGTCGCGCTCGATCCCTGGGGGCATCTGGTCGCCGAGAATTTCGGCAAGGAGATCGCAGAGGGGTCCGACATCCGCCCCAGCATCGCGGTGACGCGGGCGCGGCTCGACCTGCCAGAGATCCGCGAGGCGCTGGCAGCAAAACGCCTGCGCGCCGACGGCGAGGTCGTGCACGCCAATGGCAGCGTGTCCGTGGTGAAGATCGCGATCGACCCGGTCTGGTACCTGCCCGGCCTCGCGGAGCGCTTCGGCACCGGCGAGACCGAGCTACGCCGCACGCTGTTCGAGCAGACCGCCGGCATGTTCCCCGAGCTCGTCACGCGTCCGGACATGAAGGTGTTCCTGCCGCCGATCGGCGGCACCACGGTCTACATGTTCGGCGATGTGACCAAACTGCCGGACCATCGCACCAAGATCACCTGCCGCGTGCATGACGAGTGCAACGGCTCCGACGTGTTCGGCTCCGACATCTGCACCTGCCGGCCCTATCTGATCCACGGCATCGAGGAATCCGCGCGCGGTGCGCAGGAGGGCGGCCTCGGCCTCGTGATCTATAACCGCAAGGAAGGCCGCGCGCTCGGCGAAGTCACCAAGTTCCTGGTCTACAACGCGCGCAAGCGCCAGGAGGACGGCGATGCGGCGGCCGCTTATTTCGAGCGGACCGAATGCGTCGCGGGCGTCCAGGATGCGCGCTTCCAGCAATTGATGCCGGACACGATCCACTGGCTCGGCCTGAAACGCATCGACCGCTTCCTGTCGATGAGCGACATGAAGCACGACGCGCTGACCTCGCAGGGCATCGATATCGTCGAGCGCGTGCCGATCCCGCTGGAGCTGATCCCCGCCGACGCCCATGTCGAGATCGCCGCCAAGAAAGCCGCCGGCTATTACTCGACCGACATCGCGCCGGAGAAGGACGTCAACGGCGTGGTCGGTCGCTCGCTGGAAAAATACTGATCGCGCGATGGCGGACGCTTTGGAATTGCAGGCACGCTCGCTGCTCACCGCAGATGCGGTGCGCGCGCGGGCGGGGCAGATGCTGGAGATCGGCCTTGCTGGCGGCTTGAGCCATTTCACGATCGATCTCGCCCGGATGGACGGCGTCGCGGAGGCCGTGCTCGCGGTGACACGCAAAGCCTATCCGACGCTGAAGATTCCGTTTCACGCGCGCTGGCGGCACTTCGTGCTCGGCGGCGTCGATCGCTGGGCGAGGCTTGCAGATGCGGCCTCGTGGCCGGATCGCGCGGCGCGGGCGCGCGCGGAGTTCGACCTCGCCATCGTCAGCGTGCTGCTCGATGCGGGCGCGGGTGCGGCGTGGCGATATCGCGACGCCGTGACGGGCGAAAGCATCGGCCGGTCCGAGGGGCTGGCGATCGCGAGCCTCGACATGTTTGCGGGCGGCCTTTTCTCGGGTAACGCGCAGAGCCCCTTCAGGGCCGATGCCGAGGTGCTGGCAAAACTGCCGCTCGCCGCACTCACCTCAGCCTTTCAGGTGAGCGATGCCAATCCGCTGGTCGGGCTCGACGGGCGCACCGATCTGTTGCGGCGTCTGGGCCGGCACGTGGCCGAGCGCGCCGATGTCTTTGGCTTGAACGATCCGCCGCGCCCGGGCGGCCTGTTCGACCACATCGCGGCGCAGGCGAATGCCGGCGCCATTGCCGCGCCCGCGATCCTGTCGGCGGTGCTGAACCAGCTCGGGCCGATCTGGCCGTCGCGGCTGGAGCTATCAGGCATTCCGCTCGGCGATTGCTGGCGACATCCCGCGATCAAGGCAGACGACGGCACGGCCGGCCTCGTGCCGCTGCACAAGCTGTCGCAATGGCTGAGCTATTCGCTGATCGAGCCGCTGCAGCGCGCCGGCTTTGCGGTCACCGACATCGACGGCCTGACCGGGCTTGCGGAATATCGCAACGGCGGGCTGTTCGTCGATCACGAGATGCTGCGCCTGCGCGATGCCGCGGACGCCGAGCGGGCGCATGCGGTGGATTCGCTGCTGGTCGTGGAGTGGCGTGCGCTGACGGTGGCGCTGCTGGACCGGCTCGCCGAACTGGTTCGCGCAAAGCTCGGCCGGACGCCGGAGACCTTGCCGCTCGCCAGCATTCTGGAAGGCGGTAGCTGGGCCGCTGGCCGCGCCATCGCCTTTTCGCGTCGTCCCGACGGCTCGCCGCCGCTCAAGGTGATCAGCGACGGCACGGTTTTCTAACCCTCTCCTTTGGGAGAGGGCGCCTCGCGAAAGCGAGGCAGGTGAGGGGTCTGTCTCCGCGGGCATATCTCTCAGTGAAGGTCGCGGAGAGAACCCCTCATCCGGCGCTTCGCGCCACCTTCTCCCGCAAAGGGGAAAGGAAGAAAGGCATCCCATGGAAGGCGTCACGATCGTCGATCATCCGCTGGTGCAGCACAAGCTGACGCTGGTGCGGGACAAATCGATTTCGACAAAGTCGTTCCGCGAGCTGATCAAGGAGATCGGCATGCTGCTGTGCTACGAGGTGACGCGCGACCTGCCGCTCGCCGACACCGTGATCGAGACGCCGCTGGCAACGATGCACTCGGCCAAGATCGCGGGCAAGAAGCTGGTGTTCGTGCCGATGCTGCGCGCCGGCACCACCTTCGTCGACGGCATGATGGATCTGGTGCCGACTGCGCGCGTCGCCCATATCGGGCTCTACCGCGAGCCGCACAGCTTTGCCGCGGTCGAATATTTCTTCAAATCGCCGTCCGACCTCAGCGAACGCCTCGCCATCGTGGTGACGCCTGTGGTCGCCACCGCCAACACGACTGTGGCGGCCATCGACCGGCTCAAGGAGCGCGGCGCCAGGGACATTCGCCTCGCCTGCCTGATCGCAGCGCCGGAAGGGCTCGAACGGCTCCGCGGCCTGCATCCGGACGTACCGATCTGGACCGCGGCGGTGGATGAGGGCCTGGACGACAACGGCTTCATCCTGCCGGGCCTTGGCGATGCCGGCGACCGCGCCTACGGAACGCGATGAGTATCCCCATTTAGGAACCGCGACCCCGGCACGAGGTTCTCCTGCTCAAGCATGGAGACATTGATGCCCCTTCAGAACGATAATCCCGGAACCAACCGAGCACGCCGCAACAGCCCGGTCGGCTGGGTCATCGGCGCGATGTTCGTGATGGCCGTGATCGCCACCGTGTTCTTCTACAATGGGCGCCAGGTTGGCCCTCAGACCACGACCGCGAACCCGAACACGGCGCCAAACGTCACGACCGGGTCTAACCCGCCTGCCGCGCCGACGAAGTAACGCTGAAGGCGCGCCATCACACCTTGCCGCTGCCGCAGATCAGCTTCAGCGACTGCCACTCCTTGTCCGACAGCAGCGGCGGGCCGGAGGCCGGGCGATCCTCTTTCGTCATGCGGGCGAGGCGGTCCTCGGTCAGCGGGTGGCTGGCGAGGATCGAGGTGAGCGTCGAGCCGCCCTCCTTGCCGGTTATGCGGAACATCAGCTCGGCCGCGGGCTTCGGCGAGCGGCCGAGCCTGTGCATGACCTCGATCGCGAACGTATCGGCAGCGGTCTCGGCCTCGCGCGAATAGGAGGCTTCGACGACGCTGCGCGAGGCGAAGATCACGGCGGACGAGCCGGTGACGTCGCCGAACAACAGGCCGATCAGGAACGAAGTGCCGCCGTTGTAGATCAGGCCGCGCATGTTGTCGTAATGCTTGAGATGGCCGAGCTCGTGGGCGAGGATGCCGGCCAGCTCGTCGGGGTTCTGCGCCTTGTCGAGCAGGCCCCTCAACACATAGACCTTGCCGCCGGGCAGCGCGAACGCGTTCGGGACCGGGGTCGGCAGCACGCCCGCCGTCATGGAATCGTCGTCGAGGCCTGCGGCATCGCGCAGGCGGTTCACCAGCTTGGTGAAGGCGGCCTTGCCTGCGGGGTCTTCACACACGCTGCGGCCGAAGATGGTCTTCACCTGGACTTCGGAGGCATCGCCGATGCGCCGCTCGAGCGGTTTCGGCACCAACGGCGCGAGACGGTCGGCGGCGAGCGGCACACCGAACAGCACGACGCAGACGATGGAGATGGTAGCGGCCATCGACCAGCCGACGATCCTTGCGACGCCGCGGGGTGAGGTCCCGTGCTCGTCGAGGTGAGTGCAGCGGGAGGTCACGTCGGCGGCGAGCGCTGCGTCGCGGATCTCGAGCCGCGCCAGCGGCGGCGCCGTGGTGCACGCCAGGCGCAAAATCCCGGCCGGACTGTCGGCGCGGCGGATCTCGGCATAGGCCCATCGAACCGGCGCCGCGCCCTCCTCGAGGATCTCGAGGGCATCATGGAGCACCAGGGTCACCTGCCGTCTTCGGCTCGACGTGCCGTCGAAGAAGATGGTCGGCTTGGCGGACTGCGCCGGCGCCTCGGCAAACACGTCACTCACAGCTCAGAATCCCGCGACATCGAGACCGTCGGCAAAACCTTCGCCGAGCGCGCTGGCAAGCTGACCACTGCCGCGCACGTCCGCCGCGGCCGCGATATCGTGCAACTCGACGGTCTCCAGCACCTTGGCCCAGAGATCACGCTGAAGATAGACCCGCATGACGATGTTGATCGCGAGCGCGAGGGCGAGATAGCCGACCACCATCATCACCATCAACGGGATGCTCCTGGCGGCATTGTCGGAGCCGAACACCTGCTCCGCCGGAACACCGCTCAGCTGGACCACCAGCAGTGCGGAGCCGCCGATATAGGCTGCGAAAGCCATCGAGAGCAGCGTCCACCAGCCGATCACCTTCCAGTACAGACCATAGAAGGCATCGTGCGGCAGGGTCGAGGACAGGCTGACGCCGCCGATGCGGATGCCGTCGAGCCACCAGCGCCATTCACGCGCCTTGAACTCGGCATAGAAGAACGGCGCGAGCGGGAAAATCAGGACCGCAATCGGGCTGAGCAGCCAAAGCCACCAGGCGCGCTTGAAGAAGGTCCAGCCGTCGCCCTCGAAATCGCCGCGGAGATCGCCGTAATGGCTGTGCTGCATCTTGTACCGTTCGAGCGCGGCCGCACGCCAGGGCAGCGCCAGGCCGAGCGTCAGCAACGTGAGCAGGCCCCACGCCATGGCGCGGAGCGAATAGGCCCAGCCAGAGCCGTCCATCCAGAAGCGGACGCCGCGCCAGACCGTGCGCGTCAGCCGGTAACGTCGCGCGCGAAAGATCGCGAACTGGCCAAAGGCGTAGAAGCCGATGAACAACGGCGTCGAGGCAAAGCCCTGCCAGCGCTCGAATTCGATGCCAATCAGGAAGTAGGCGAGGTAGATCGGCACCAGGATCGCGAGCGCGAACAGGAAGCCGACCAGAAGCTCCTTGGCGCGGCCGGTATATTCGGCCGCATCGCCGTCGATCGCGGTGTTCGCCCACAGATGACGGCGAATGTCGGTGACGAGCCAGAACCGGTAGAAGCCGAAGGTGACGAGCTCCAGCATGGCACCCTTGGTGACCATTTTCCGGAATTCGGAGCGGTTGCCTGAAAAGTCGACCCGCGTGGGCGGCAGTGGCGGCGGAATGGGCTCGGAGCCGATCGGCGTCCATTGCATGTCGTTCACGGCGGCAACCTCGGGATGCGATCTTTATCTGGTCAAACTATAGATGAGAGGTTAGTCGGTCCCCAAGGTGGCGGGGTTCGATTTAGCTCGATTCCAGACGGTTTTTGGCACGAATTCACGACAAACGGTGTGCGCGGGATCACGCTCGACGTAACCCCGCGGCCCGGCCACGCCAAGGGTTGGATGTGGCAAAACTCTCCCTTGCTCCGGCGCGGACAACCGGCTGTAATTGCAAATCAAATACCGCAGCGCAGAATTCAACGAGAACGCGCGGTACGTGCCAGGGAGAACGGTCATGCATGGGACCATCGAGAGCGCGGCCAAGCTCGACGCACTTCGCGCGCGCGCCACGACACTGCCGCTGGAGCAATTCGATCCCGGCGATCCGGAATTGTTCAGGACCGATACGTTCTGGCCGTATTTCGACCGGCTGCGCCGGGAAGATCCCGTGCACTATTGCAAGGACTCGATGTTCGGGCCGTATTGGTCGGTGACGCGCTACAACGACATCATGGAGATCGAGACCAACCACTCGGTGTTCTCCTCGGCCTCCTCTCTCGGCGGCATCACCATCCGCGACATCGACCCCGACCTGCGCCGCGAGAGCTTCATCTCGATGGACCCGCCGCGCCATGCCGCGCAGCGCAAGACCGTCGCGCCGATGTTCACGCCGACGCATCTGGACAATCTCGCCCTCAACATCCGCAAGCGCTCGGCCGAGTGCCTGGACAATCTGCCGCGCGGCGAGGTCTTCGACTGGGTCGATCGCGTCTCGATCGAACTCACCACGCAGATGCTCGCGGTGCTGTTCGACTTCCCCTGGGAGGACCGCCGCAAGCTGACGCGCTGGTCCGATATTGCCACCACGATTCCCGGCCCCGACGGGCTCGTGGCGACCGAAGACGAGCGACAGGCCGAACTGACCGAATGCGCCGGCTATTTCGCGAGGCTGTGGAAGGAGCGCATCGCGCAACCGCCGAAGAGCGACCTGCTCTCGATGATGGCGCATGGCGAAGCGACACGCGACATGGACGCCAAGAACTTCCTCGGCAATCTCGTGCTTTTGATCGTCGGCGGCAACGACACCACGCGCAACACCATGTCGGGCTCTCTGCTCGCGTTGAGCCAGCATCCGGAGCAATACCGCAAGCTGCGCGACAACCCCGCGCTTCTCGACAGTTTCGTTCCCGAAGTGATCCGCTGGCAGACGCCGCTGGCGCACATGCGGCGCACCGCGCTCAACGACTTCGAGTTCCGCGGCAAGCAGATCAAGAAGGGGGACAAGGTCGTGATGTGGTACGTCTCGGGCAACCGCGACGAGGCGGCGATCGAAAAGCCCTACGATTTCATCATCGACCGCGCCCGGCCGCGCACGCATCTGTCCTTCGGCTTCGGCATTCACCGCTGCGTGGGTCTCAGGCTTGCCGAACTCCAGCTCAAGATAATTTGGGAAGAAATCCTCAGGCGTTTCGACCATATTGATGTGGTCGGCGAGCCGAAGCGGGTCTATTCCAGCTTCGTGAAGGGTCTGGAAGAGCTGCCGGTGAAGATTGCGGCGTGAGTTAAGTCCCTGTCCCCGTTCTTACAGGGAAAGGGTCAGGGTAAGGGCTCTCGCCGGCGACAGCCGCATCGCGGAAATGCCCCTCACCCGGACCGCATCTCCGATGCGATCCGACCTTTCCCCGCCAGCGGGGCGAGGTGAAGGAAGAACCAACTGGAGCCACGACGATGAACATTCAAGCGCCGGTTAAAATGGACAAGGCCGAACGCATGCGCAGGGCTCGCGAGGAAGCCTATGCGACGCCTTTGTCGCAATTTCATCCCGGCGCGCCCCGGCTGTTCCAGGACGACACGCTGTGGCCATGGTTCGAGCGGCTGCGCAAGGAAGAGCCGGTGCACTACTGCACCAATGCGCCGATCGAGCCCTATTGGTCGGTGGTGAAATACGACGACATCATGCATGTCGACACCAATCACGGCATTTTCTCCTCCGACTCCAAGCTCGGCGGCATCTCGATCCGCGACGTGCCGGAAGGCTATGACTGGCCGAGCTTCATCGCGATGGACCAGCCGAAACACTCGTCGCAGCGCAAGACGGTGTCGCCGATGTTCACCCCGACACATCTGGACGAGCTGGCCAAACTGATCCGGCAGCGCTCGCAAACCGTGCTCGACAATCTTCCGCGCAACGAGACCTTCAACTTCGTCGAGCGCGTCTCGATCGAGCTGACGACGCAGATGCTGGCGACCCTGTTCGACTTCCCTTGGGAGGAACGGCGCAAGCTGACGCGCTGGTCGGACGTTTCGACCGCACTGCCCAAGAGCGGCATTGTTGCGTCGGCCGAAGAGCGCCGCCGCGAGATGGATGAGTGTTACGCCTACATGTCCAAGCTGTGGAACGAGCGCGTCAACTCGGCGCCGCGCAACGATCTCCTGTCGCTGATGGCGCACAACGACGCCACGCGCCACATGGACCCCGACAACCTCATGGGCAACATCATCCTGCTCATCGTCGGCGGTAACGACACCACGCGCAACACCATGACCGGCTCGGTGCTGGCGCTGAACGAGAACCCCGAGCAATACGACAAGTTGCGCGCCAATCCGGAGCTGATCGATTCCATGGTGCCCGAGGTGATCCGCTGGCAGACGCCGCTGGCGCATATGCGCCGCACGGCGTTGCAGGACACCGAGATCGGCGGCAAGCACATCAAGAAGGGCGACCGCGTCGTGATGTGGTACGTCTCCGGCAACCGCGACGAGGAGATGTTCGAGAAGCCGAACGATTTCATCATCGACCGCCCGCGCCCGCGCACCCACCTCTCCTTCGGCTTCGGCATCCACCGCTGCGTCGGCATGCGCCTCGCCGAGCTGCAGCTGCGCATCGTCTGGGAGGAGATGTTGAAGCGCTTCGACCGCATCGAGGTGGTCGGCGAGCCGAAGCGGATCTATTCGAGCTTCATCAAGGGATACGAGACGCTGCCGGTGCGGATACCGGCGTAGGCTCTCTCTGCAAGTACGTAGCCGTCGCTCAACTCCGCTGTCATGCTCCGCGAAGGCGGGGCATCCACGCCGCCGCGGCTTCTCGGCTCAATCCCTGCGGCCTCTGGAATACTGGATTGCCAGCCTTCGCGGACAATGACACTGAGGATGAGGCAAAGAGTGTCATCTTCCCTCACTCGGCAAACGCCAAGCCCCAGCTATAAAATTCTGGCATGACAGCTCGCGCCAGATGCGAAGGCCCGACAGTGCCCGACTGGTCTACGACGTCGGCCCATCTAACTCAGTTTGATGTCCCACACGCCGTCCTTGCGGCAGGCGGCGACCTCGTCGCGCAGGAGCGCCGTCACGGCGAGCGAGGCCGTCGAGACCGACCGGTCGATCGGAGAAGCGAAAATGAGCTCGCGCGACATCGGCTTCGAGACCACGGCAGTTTCCAGCCGCCCCTCCGCGACCTCGCCATGGACCGACGACGGCGGCAGCAGCGCGAAGCCGAGCCCCTCCTCGACCAGGCTCGTGAGCACGCGAAATGAATCCGCTTCGAGCTGGACGTCGAGCTTGATCTTGCGCTGGGCGGCCGCGTGCTCGATCAACGCGCGGAGGCCATGCGAATGAGAGGGCAGCACCAGCCGTTGCCGCAGCAGCCAGCCGATGTCGACGCTTTTCTTGCGCGCGAGGCCGCAGCCGCGGGGGCCGACTGCGACGATGTTGTCGCGGCCGAGGCTCTGCACGTTGAGATGCAGATCGGCAGAGCGGCCGTAGAGGATGCCGAGATCCATCTCGCCGCGATGCAGCCATTCGACCAGATGGCCGCTGTAGCTCTCGACGATGCGCAGCGAGATGCCGGGAAATTTTTCGACGCAGCGCCGCGCAAAGCGCGCCGACAGCACGCTGCTCACGGTCGGAACGAGGCCGAGCACGACCTGGCCGGACGGCGGCCCCTTGGCCGACTGGATGTCGTCGCGGATCTGGTCGATCTGCCGCACGATGCCGGAGGTCCGCGCCAGCAGCAACCGACCGGCTTCGGTCAGCACCATGCCGCGGCCGTTGCGGGTGAACAGCTCGGTGCGCAGCTCGTGTTCCAGGAGCTTGATCTGTCTGGAGAGTGCCGGCTGCGCTACGCGCAGCGTGTCGGAGGCCTTGGACAGGCTGCCGAGCTCGGCCACGCAACTGAAGGTCCTGAGCTGACGAAAATCCATGCTTGCCAATCCTGGAAGGCTATTCCATACGCTATAACAAATAAGCATAGGGGGCTGGCGTTGTTTCCACAACGCCTCGGGATCGGCCGGCGTTATCTTGACTGCCGATAGAGAATTGGAAACGCCATGAGTGAAGATCACCACACCGAAGATTACGCCGACATCCGCGACGCCGTCGCAAAACTCTGCGCCCAGTTTCCCGGCGAATATTGGCGCAAGCTCGATCGCGAGATGGCCTACCCGAAGGCATTCGTCGATGCGTTGACTGAGGCCGGGTACCTCTCGGTGCTGATCCCCGAGGAATATGGCGGCGCGGGGCTGAAGCTGTCGGCGGCAGCCGCAATCCTGGAAGAGATCCAGCGCGCCGGCTGCAACGGCGGCGGCTGCCACGCCCAGATGTACACGATGGGCACCGTGCTGCGGCACGGCAACGACGAGCAGAAGGCAAAGTACCTGCCGAAGATCGCCAGCGGCGAATTGCGCCTGCAGGCCTTCGGCGTCACCGAGCCGACCAGCGGCACCGACACCTCCTCGCTGAAGACCTTCGCGCGCAAGGACGGCAACGACAGCTACATCGTCAACGGCCAGAAGATCTGGACCAGCCGCGCCGAGCATTCCGACCTGATGGTGCTGCTGGCGCGCACCACGCCGAAGGAGCAGGCGAAAAAGCGCACGGATGGCCTCTCGGTATTCATCGTCGACATGCGCGAGGCCAAGAACAACGGCCTCGAGATCCGCCCGATCCGCACCATGATGAACCATGCCACCACCGAAGTGTTCTTTACCGACATGAAGGTGCCGGCGGAGAACCTGATCGGCGAGGAGGGCAAGGGCTTTCGCTACATCCTCTCCGGCATGAATGCCGAGCGCATATTGATCGCAGCAGAATGCGTCGGCGACGCCAAATGGTTCATCGCCAAGGCGACCAACTACGCCAAGGAGCGCAGCGTCTTCGGCCGGCCGATCGGCCAGAACCAGGGCATCCAGTTCCCGATCGCCAAGGCGTACGCTTCGATGCGCGCGGCCGAGCTGATGGTGAAGGAAGCCACGCGCAAATACGAGGCCGGGCTCGACTGCGGCGCCGAGGCCAACATGGCCAAGATGCTGGCGGCGGACGCGTCCTGGGAAGCGGCGAACGCCTGCATCCAGACCCATGGCGGCTTCGGCTTCGCCGAGGAATACGACGTCGAGCGCAAGTTCCGCGAGACGCGGCTGTATCAGGTCGCGCCGATCTCGACCAACCTCGTGCTGTCCTTTGTCGCCGAGCACGTGCTCGGCATGCCGCGCTCGTATTGAGGCCGCCACCATGGGAGCATTGGACGGGATCAGGGTGATTGCGGTCGAGCAGGCGGTGGCGGCGCCGTTCTGCTCCTCGCGGCTGGCGGATGCCGGCGCCGAAGTGATCAAGATCGAGCGGCCCGAGGGCGACTTCGCCCGCGGCTATGATGCGGCGGCCATGGGCCAGAGCAGCTATTTCGTCTGGCTCAACCGTGGCAAGCAATCCGCCGTGGTCGATCTCACGACGAAGGAAGGCCGCGCCGAGCTGGAGACGCTGATCGCCAGCGCCGACGTGCTGATCCAGAATCTGAAGCCGGGGTCGATGGACAAGCTCGGTTTTTCGCGCGAGCGGTTGCTGAAGGACTATCCGAAGCTGATCTCGTGCACGATCACCGGCTATGGCGACGAAGGCCCCTACGCGCACCGAAAGGCCTATGATCTGCTGATCCAGGCCGAGAGCGGCCTTGCCTCGATCACCGGCAATCCCGACGGCGCCTCGCGCGTCGGCATGTCGATCGTCGACGTCGCCACCGGCGCCACCGCGCATGCGGCGATCCTGGAGGCGCTGATCGCGCGCGGCCGAACCGGCAAGGGCGCCGACATCCGCATCTCCATGTTCGACGTGATGGCGGACTGGTGCACCGTGCCGCTGCTCAATTCCGAGGCCGGCAATCCGCCCAAGCGCATGGGCCTGCGTCACCCCTCGATCGCGCCTTATGGCGTATTCACCTCGAAGGACGGCAAGGACATTCTGATCTCGATCCAGAGCGAGCGCGAATGGAAGACGCTATGCGCCAAGGTGCTCGGTCAGCCCGACCTTCCCGCCGATCCGCGCGTCGCCAACATGGTCGAGCGCGTGCGCAACCGCGACTTCACCGACACGACGGTTGCAGAGGCCTTCGGCAAGATGACGCGCGACGAGCTGCTCAAGCGCCTGTCGGACGCCGACATCGCCTTTGCCGAGGTCAACACCATGGCCGATCTCACCAAGCATCCGCATCTGCGCCGCATTGAGGTGGACACGCCAAACGGGCGCGTCAGCTATCCCGCGCCGGCGCCGATCATCGTCGGCGAGACGCGCAGCTATGGTGCCGTGCCCGCAATCGGCGAAAAGCCAAAGTCGAACAAGTAACAGAGCGAGGCGTCATGACCGAGAAGCTCGACATCGATCACTTGCGGCAATGGATCGGCCGCAGCACGGAGGCCACCGACATCGTCACCGCGCAGCTCGTCATGGGCCTGCGCGCGACGCTGTTCCAGGAGGTCGGCGAACCCAAAAAGGGCGACGCCGCGCCGTTCACGGTGCATTGGTGCCTGGCGCAGCCGGTGTTTCCGATGTCGATGCTGGGGCCCGATGGCCATCCGACCCGCGGCGGCTTCCTGCCGCCGGTGCCGCTGCCGCGCCGGATGTGGGCCGGCGGCGAGATCGAGTTCCTGCAGCCGCTGCAGGTCGGAGATGAATCGACGCGGACCTCGCGCATTGCCGACGTGCAGGTAAAGACGGGCTCGACCGGGACGCTGTGCTTCGTTTCGGTCGAGCACAGCATCTCCTCGCCCCGCGGCACCGCCATCCGCGAGCGCCAGGACATCGTCTATCGCGAGATGACGAGCAATGCGCCGGCGAGCGCGAAGGCCCCGCCTCCGCCGCCTAAGGCGCAGCACCGCGAGACCCATGTCTCGGATCCCGTGCTGCTGTTTCGTTATTCCGCGCTGACCTTCAACGGGCATCGCATCCATTACGATCGCGACTACGTCACCAAGGTCGAGGGCTATCCGGGGCTGATCTTCCACGGGCCGTTGCAGGCCGCTCTGATCATCGAGATGGCGGCGAAGCTGCATGGCGGCAAGGCGCCGAAGAAGTTCACCTATCGCGGACTCCAGCCGCTGTTCGAAGGCAGCGAGTTCTCGGTGAACGCCAACGAGACCGACGCCGGCATGGAGCTGTGGACCGCAAACGCCGAGGGACAGCCGACGATGAAGGGCACGGCGGTGTGGTGACACACCGCTCTCGCCTCGTCATTGCGAGCGGAGCGACGTGTCCGCCGAAGCTTTAGCGAAGGCGGAAGCAGTCCAGAATCCCTCCGCGGAGGCAGTCTGATTGCTTGGTCGCTTCGCTCCTTGCAATGACGGCTGGAGCTGGCAGCGCGGCAATCAACAACAGGGAACGGAAACCATGGCCAAGAACGGCAAGAGCGGCAGCAAGTCCGTCACCGTCAAGCAGGCGACGCTCGACCTGATCCGCTCGTTCGGCATCAAAAAGGTATTCGGCAATCCCGGGTCGACCGAGCTGCCGTTCCTCAGCGACTGGCCTGATGACATCGACTACGTGCTGGCGCTGCAGGAAGCCAGTGCCGTCGGCATGGCGGATGGCTACGCCCAGGCGACGCGCAATGCCGGCTTCGTCAATCTGCATTCGGCCGCCGGCGTCGGCAATGCGCTCGGCAACATCTACACCGCGCACCGCAACCAGACGCCGCTCGTGATCACCGCGGGCCAGCAGGCCCGCTCGATCCTGCCGCTGCAAGCGTTCCTCTATGCCGAGCGTGCCTCGGAGTTCCCGCGGCCTTACGTGAAATACAGCGTCGAGCCGGCGCGGCCCGAGGACGTGCCGGCCGCGATCGCGCGCGCCTATTACACCGCGATGCAGCCGCCATGCGGGCCGACCTTCGTGTCGATCCCGGTCGACGATTGGGCGCATGCCTGCGCGCCGGTCGAGGCGCGCAAGGTCAGCCGCGAGATCGGCCCCGAGCTCGATGCGATGAAGGCGCTGGTCGCAGCGCTCGGCTCCGCAAAGCACCCTGCCCTCGTCGTCGGCCCAGGTGTCGACCGTGCCGGTGCGGTCGACCTGATGGTGCGCGTCGCCGAGAAGGCGAAGGCGAGCGTGTGGGTCAGCCCGTTCTCGGCGCGCTGCTCGTTTCCCGAGCGGCATCCGCAATTCGCAGGCTTCCTGCACGCTTCGCCCGCACAACTCTCCGACGCGCTGCGCGAGCACGACCTCGTCGTCGTCATCGGCGCGCCGGTGTTCACCTTCCACGTCGAGGGCCACGCCGCGATCTTCGATGGCGGCGCGACGATCTTCCAGATCACGGACGATCCGGATGCCGCGGCGGTGACGCCGGTCGGCACCAGCATCATCGCCACCATGAAGCCGGCGCTGAGCCTGCTGCTCGACCTGCTGCCGGAGAGCAAGCGCGCCGCGCCAAAGGGCCGCACGCTGCCGCCGGCGCCGCAAGCCGCCGATCCGCTGCCGGTCGAATTCCTGCTGCACGCGCTGTCGCAGGCGATGCCGGATGGCGCCTCGCTGGTCGAAGAAGTGCCCTCGCACCGGCCGGCGATGCAGAAATTCATGCCGATGCGCGGCCAGGACAGCTTCTACACCATGGCGAGCGGCGGCCTCGGCTACTCCCTGCCCGCTGCCGTCGGCATGGCGCTCGGCAAGCCGAAGCAACGCACGGTGTGCCTGATAGGCGACGGCTCGGCGATGTATTCGATCCAGGCGCTGTGGACCGCCGCGCAGCGCAAGCTGCCGCTCACCGTGGTCGTCATCAACAATTCCGGCTACGGCGCGATGCGCTCGTTCAGCCAGGTAATGCAGGTGAGGAACGTACCCGGGCTGGAGCTGCCGGGCATCGATTTCGTCCGGCTCGCCGAAGGCATGGGAAGTCACGCGGTACGGGTCACGAAGGCCGCGGAGTTGGGCGAGGCGCTCGAGCGCGGGATGGCGCATGAGGGCACCAGCCTCGTGGAGGTCGTCGTGGATTCGACGGTGCCGGTGCTGTACGGGCAGAAGCATTGAGGTAGCCCGCATGAAGGCGGGCGATCCAGCACTCCGTGATGTCAGTGATTCAATCGAGAAGCTGCGCGAACTGGATGCCCCGCCTTCGCGGAGCATGACGGCGCCAATCGCAGCAACAGCTCCGACTACTTCCCGAACTCCTCCCGCATCTTGGCCTGGATCTTGGCCATACCGCCAAGCCAGCGGTCGTAATTCTCGGTCTTCTTGCGCATGTAGCCGAGCACCTGGGGATGCGGCAGGATCAGAAAAGTCTCCTGCTCGAGGCCGGCGAGGACGTCTTTCGCGACCTGCTCCGGCGTGAGGTCGCCGTCGCCGGATTGCGGGCCCTTGGGGATCGAGCGCAGCATGTTGGTGTCGACGCCCTGTGGGCAGAGGATCGAGACCTTGATGTTGTCGGCCTTGTGCGAGATCGCGAGATTCTCGGCAAAGCCGACCGCGGCGTGCTTGGTGGTCGAATAAGCGGGGCTGCCGACCTGCGACAACAGGCCCGCGGCCGAGATGGTGTTGAGGAAATAGCCGCCGCCACGCGCCTTCATGCGCGGGATGAGATGCCGCGCGGCATAGACATGGGCCATGACATGGATCGCCCAGCTGCGCTGCCAGGGCTCGTCGGAGGCGCCCCCGGCGTTGACCGACATCGGATCGAAGCCGCCGCCGATGCCCGCGTTGGAGCAGAACAGCCCGATCGGACCGAACTGCCGCTCAGTCTCCTCGATGACATGCGCGATGTCCTTTTCTTGCGCGACGTCGCATTTGAAAGCCGCGCCGTCCACCATGGCCGCAACCGCCCGGGCATTGTCGGCGTCCAAGTCGGCGACGACGACCTTGGCCGCGCCCGCCTTGTGAAACGCCTCGCACAGCGCCTTGCCGATTCCGTTGGCGCCGCCCGTGACGACCACGACCTTGCCGGTCACCTGCATGCGACGTCTCCTCTCGTACCGATTTGGATCGCGCGCTTATTCCGCGCCGCGGATCCTGCTCAGCTCAACATGAGGTCGAGCACCGCGGTATAATGGCATGCCGCGCCGGCCAAGACAAAGCCGTGCCAGATCGCATTCTGGAAACGCAGCCGCCGCCAGGCGTGGAAGATCACGCCAAAGCTGTAGAGCAGTCCGCCCGCAAGGATGAAGCCCAGCACCAGCGCGGGCAGCGCCCTGACCACGGCGTCGTAGAGCATCACGCCGCTCCAGCCCATCGCGAGATAGATGCCGACTGCGACGCGGTCGAACCGGCCGGGATAAAACAGCTTGAGCAAGATGCCGAGGATCGCGACGCACCAGACGCCGGCGAGCAGCACCAGTGCGAATCCGCTGTCCTTCACCTCCAGAATGAACGGCGTATAGGTCGCCGCGATCAGGAGATAGATCGCGGAATGGTCGAACCGCCTCAGCAGCCATTTCGCCGGTGACACCGGCCAGAGGTTATAGGTCGCCGACAGCAGCAGCATCGACAGCAGGCCGACGACATAGATCGAGACGCCGACGATATCGGTGGCGTCGGCATAGACAGCCGTCAGCACCACCAGCACGGTCGCGGCGATGATGCCGGAGAGGACGCCGATCGCGTGGATGATTCCGTCGGCGATGAGCTCGGCGCGGTCGTAGTTCCAGCCCATCGCGTCGGCGGCGGCGTGAACGGAGGTGGATGCGAAGTGTTTCAGTTGGAAGACGGTCATGGCAATCCGCAAGGTGAGGTAAAGCCCTCTTCTATGGGTCTTTCGGGATCGGCGCGTCGTTCAAACGGCTGACTCGCCGGCAAAGAGGGTGGAAGTATGGAGCTTGATTTTCCCAAGGCAATTGCCACTTTTGTGATCGGTCACACAGTCCCTCTTCCCCCGGTCCATTAACGTTCATATGGCATTCAGTTTCCAGGACATGGTCGAAGAAGCGCGGCTGTCCGCGCAGGCGCTGATCGACTATGGCGAGCACTTCTTCAATCCGACGGTGCGGTTAGGCGTTACCGGCTTGTCGCGGGCCGGCAAGACCGTGTTCATCACCGCGCTGATCCACGGTCTCACCCGCGGCGGCCGGTTTCCGGTGTTCGACGCCTATGCCTCGGGCCGGATCGCGCGGGCACATCTGGCGCCGCAGCCTGACGATGCCGTGCCGCGGTTTGCCTATGAGAGCCATTTGCGCGCGCTGGTCGAGGAGCGGCATTGGCCGAGTTCGACCGTCGACATCAGCGAGCTCAGGCTCGTCATCGACTATCAGCGCCCGAACGGCGCCGACCGCACGCTGACGCTCGACATCGTCGACTATCCCGGCGAGTGGCTGCTCGACCTGCCGCTGCTTCAGAAGAGCTTTGAGCAATGGTCGGCGGAGAGCCTCGCGTTATCGCACGAAGCGCCGCGCGCGCATCTCGCGAGCGAATGGCACGCGCATCTCGCAACGCTCGCGCCGGCGGCCCGCGAGGACGAGCAGGCGACGCTGACGGCCGCAAGGCTCTTCACCGATTATTTGCGCGCCTGCCGCGACGAACGCTTCGCGATGAGCCTGCTCCCGCCCGGCCGCTTCCTGATGCCGGGCAATCTCGCGGGCTCGCCTGCGCTGACCTTCGCGCCGCTCGACGTGCCCGTTGGCGGACAGGCACCGGAGGGATCGCTGTGGGCAATGATGGTGCGCCGCTTCGAGGCCTATAAGGACGTCGTGGTGCGGCCGTTCTTCAGGGATCATTTCGCCCGGCTCGATCGCCAGATCGTGCTGGCCGACGCGCTGTCGGCGTTCAACTCCGGCCCCGAGGCGCTGCACGATCTCGAAGCAGCCCTCGCCGGCATTCTCGATTGCTTCAACATCGGCCGCAGCACGATCCTCTCCAGCCTGTTCCGCCCGCGCATCGACCGCATCCTGTTCGCGGCGACCAAGGCGGACCATCTGCATCATTCCAGCCACGACCGGCTCGAGGCTGTGCTGCGCCGCGCCGTCTCCGGCGCCGTTGCGCGCGCGGAAAACACGGGCGCGGCGATCGACGTGGTGGCGCTCGCCGCAGTGCGCGCCACAAGGGAAGCGCAGGTCGCGCACGGCCGTGACAAACTGCCGTCGATCCTGGGAACACCGGCCGCGGGCGAGAGTGCCGGCGGCGAGTTCTTCGACGGCAACACGGAAGTGGCAACCTTTCCGGGCGATTTGCCGTTGAATCCGGAGCCATTGTTCAACGGCAATGCCGCGTTCCGCGGCCTCTCGACGCTGGCCGCGGAGAAAAGCGATTTCCGCTTCCTGCGCTTCCGCCCACCCAAGCTCGAGCGCGAGGGAGCGAACGAGCCGACGCTGCCGCATATCCGCCTCGACCGTGCCTTGCAGTTCCTGATCGGAGACAAGCTCGCATGAACGACCGATCGAAGCCACGGCGGCCGGCGACGTTCCGGCTTGACGATCCCGGCGTAGTCGTCACCGAGGCCGACGAGACGGCCCGGCTCAGCCGCGCCACCATCCAAATCACGCCGGAGCCGGATCCGGCGATGCTGCCGGTGCCGATCGCGGCCGCGCTGCCGGCGCGCCGCGGTTTTCCCTGGGGCACGTTGTTCTGGTCCGGCCTCGGCGGATTGACCCTGCTCGGCGTCGGGCTCGGCGTCGTCCATCTGATCGAGGACCTGTTCGCGCGCAGCGAGACACTCGGCTATGTCGGCCTCGCTTTTGCCGTCGTTACCGCGCTTGCGCTGGCCGTCGTGATCGGACGCGAGGCGTTCGGCCTCGCACGCCTCGCGACGATCGAGAAGCTGCATGAGCGCGCGGCATCCGTGCTTGCCAGCGACGACCGCAGGGAAAGCCGCGTCATCGTGCAGGATCTGCTCAAGATCGCGCACCAGAACCCGCAGCTCGCGCGCGCCCGCGCGGCGTTGGAGAGCCACACCGGCGAGATCATCGACGGCGCCGACATGATCCGCCTCGCCGAGCGCGAGCTGATGTCGCCGCTGGATGCGGAAGCACGGCGGCTGGTGTCGTCGGCCGCGCAAAAAGTTTCGATCGTGACCGCGGTCTCCCCTCGCGCCGCGATCGACGTGCTGTTCGTGCTGGTCGCCGCGCTGCGCCTGATCCGCCAGCTCGCTTTCCTCTATGGCGGCCGCCCCGGCGCGCTCGGCATGATCCGTCTGCTGCGTCACGTTATCGCCCATCTTGCCATTACCGGCGGCATGGCCGCGAGCGACAGCCTGGTGCAGCAGATGCTCGGCCACGGCATCGCGGCAAAGCTGTCGCAGCGGCTCGGTGAAGGCGTGCTGAACGGGTTGCTGACGGCACGGCTGGGCCTCGCCGCGATCGACGTCACGCGCCCGCTGCCGTTCGCGGCGCTGCCGCCGCCGAAGCTGTCGGACCTCGCGACGGATCTGCTGCGGAAGAAGGACGGGGAGGAGTAGCACGGCTCTTATCCTCCCCTGGAGGGGGAGGGTCGGCTCGCATTGAGCACAGCGAAATGTGAGACGGGGTGGGGTGACGGTCTCTCCCCATCCAACGGTGCCCGAGTGGAGAGATCACCCCACCCCGCTCGCGCTGCGCGCGATCGACCCTCCCCCTCCAGGGGAGGGTAAGCAAGGCGACTAGACCCACTCCCGCTTCTCGAATTTCCACGCCAGCACCTTCCACCAAAACAGCGGCGAGTCCTTTGGCGGCGACAGCTCCGGGGTCCAGCCGGTGATCTTCTCGATCACGTAGGTATCCGAGCGAACACCGCGCCAACGGCGTTCGACTTCGCCGAGTTGCTCGCGCTTTGCCGGGATGTTCTCCCACAGCGACGAACGATCGTCCGGCTCGCGCCCGACATAGATGCCGGCGTGGCCCCTGATCCAGTCCATGCCGGGATCGCGGAAATCCTGGAAGCGCCCGCGCTCGTTGATCTCGATGACGGGCACGCGGCCCCTGAACAGCCAGCGCATCATGGCGTAGGTGCGGTAGTCCGTCGTCGCGATCCAGGTCGCGCCTGTTTCGTCGAGCGCGGCTTGCGCGCGTGCGGCGACCTGCTCGTAGCCGGCCTCGGCGCCGATCGGGTCGATCTTGCCCAGGAGATTCCAGGGCGCGGCGACGTAGTAGAGGAACACGATCACGACGAAGGCGATGCCGGAGCCGACCGCCGTCCTCGCCCAGAACAGCGACGAGTTCAGCAACCGGGCCGACCAATCCTCCTTCATCATCGTCGCGAGGTTCACGGCCGTGGCAGCGAAGCCGACGGGCCACATGAACATCGGCCAGGTGTCGCCGACCCGAAGCGTGGTCGACTTCGCGAGGAAGTACAGAAACGGCACCAGCACCGCGGTCGACAGCAGGATCGCCACCGGCTCGCGCGTGCGAGCGCCGCGCCATGCCGTCAGCACCAGCCCGCTCAGCACGACCGGCAATAGGACGAAGCCGACCAGGCCGAACTGCAGGCCGATGAAGTCGCCGAGCGTGCGCAACGAGATGCCGTAATTGGCGGTGGCGCGCACGCCCTGGAAACGGAACGAGGCCCAATCATGCTGCGCGTTCCAGACCAGCACCGGCGAGAACACTGCGATTGCCAACAGCACCGCAAGATAAGGATACGGGCTGCGCAGCCAGCGCCAGCGCCAATCCGGCACCAGCAGAAAGGCGGCAACGGCTGGGGCGAACATGATCGCGGTGAACTTCGACAGCATCGACAGACCGGCGAACAGACCGGCCGCAATCCACCAGCGTCCGTCGCCGCTTTGCGCCAGCCGCACCAACGACCACATCATCGCCATTGCAAACGGGATCATGGCGACATCGGGCGCGACCTTTGCCATCAGCAGGCCGTAATAGAGCGCAGCTTCCGGCATGAGCACGGCGAACACGACCGCGCGCGCATCATGGGTGAGGCGACGAACGATGTCGGCCAGCAGACACTGAGTCACCAGCATCGCGACGATGCCACCGAAGCGAACCCCGAGCGTGGTATCGCCGAAGATCGCGGTGCCGAACCGGATCAGCCAGGCGATAGCAGGGGGATGATCGAGGAAGCTGAGCGCGCCCTCCTTCGACCAGGTCCAGTAATAGGCCTCATCGGTGCGCAGCTCGATCGCGGACGCGTAGACGATGCGCAGCAGCGTCATCGCGGCAATGACGAGCACGGCAACAAGGATGAGACGGCGTTCGGCGCCGTCCGGCTTCGCGGAGATATCGGGAGCGATCGTCACGGCCGCGCTTTTCCCCAACTTGGGAGGGGGAGTCAATGTTGGGGGGGGCCCAACACAGGTGTCGTCCCGGGCAAGCGATGCGCAGACCCGGGACCCTTACCAAAGGGCGGGTTTGGCAAAGATTCGGAGTTGCCAGCCCGCCACAACCAGGCCCTGGGGTATGTGGCCCGGATCGGCGCGCGCCTGCTGGGCGCGCTTGTCCGGGACGACAGCGGCTCCTTGCCGCGCATGTGACCCCGCCAGCTGTCCACGCCGGGAATTAAACGCTACGCTGGCTGTTCTCATGGGTGACCTGATACGAGCGAATCATGGCCAGCGCTCCCGCACAGATGTCCGAACTCGTCCGCGCGACCAGCGTGCGGCAGGTGCGGCTCGTCTGCGGCGTGATCCTGTTCTGTTATGTGATCAGCCATTTCCTCAACCATGCACTCGGCAATATCTCGGTCGAGGCCATGGAGGCCGCGGTCTACTACCATACCCTGTTCTGGCAGTTTCTCCCCGTCGCGATCGTGTTCTACACCGCGGCACTCACCCATATGGGGCTCGGCATCTATGCGCTGTATCAGCGCCGGCAGTTCCGCTGGCGGACGATCGAGCCGCTGCAGCTCGTGCTGGGTCTGAGCATCCCCGCACTGGTGATGGCGCACGTGGTCGGCGTACGGCTCGGCTACACGCTGTACGATCACCAGAAGCTCTATCCGCAGGAGCTCTATCTGTTCTTTGTCGCTGCACCGGCCCGGCTCTGGCAGATGACGATCCTGCTGCTCATTGCCTGGGTCCACGGCTGCATCGGGATTTATTTCTGGCTCCGCCTCAAACCGTTCTTCACGCGCGCCGCACCCTACCTACTCGCCGCCGCGGTGCTGGTCCCGACATTGGCGCTGCTCGGTATCTATCAGGGCGGTCGCAGCGTCGCGATCGAGGCCGATGACGGGGAATGGCGCACCCACAACCTCACGCGACGTCAAGTCGGCACGGTCGCGGAAGGCAACACACTCGATCGCATCAGCGGCGCCTTCACCATCACCTATTTCGGTCTACTGGGACTGGCGCTGGCGGCACGCGGCGTGCGAGCCTGGCGCGAGCGGCGCGGCGGCATGATCGCGCTGTCCTACGGCAACGGCAAGACGGTGCGGGTTCCCAAGGGCCTCTCCGTGCTGGAGGCGAGCCTGCGCCACAATGTACCGCATGCCAGCGTCTGCGGTGGCCGCGCCCGCTGCTCGACCTGCCGCATCCGCATCATCGGCGACCATGACGCCCTGCCCGCACCATCGCAGCGCGAGGCCTTCGTGCTCACCCGTGTCGGCACCGCCGATCCTTCGATCAGGCTGGCCTGCCAGCTGCGGCCGACGTCCGACCTCTCCTTCTTCCAGCTCTTCACGCCTCACACGCATTCGACGGACGGGCACGCCTCGACCCCGGCCAGGATCGGCCAGGAGCGCTATCTCGTCAGCCTGTTCGTGGACATGCGCGGCTCGACCCAACTCGCCGAAAAACGGCTGCCGTTCGACACCGTCTTCATCGTCAACCGTTTCCTCGGCGCGGTCTCGCAGGCCGTGATCGAGAATGGCGGCCAGCCGAACCAGTTCGTCGGCGATGGCATGCTGGCGCTGTTCGGGCTCACGGCCGATCCGCAAACCGCCTGCCGGCAGGCGCTGAAGGCGACCGCCAGCATCGCCACGCATATCGACGAACTGAACCAGCTTCTGAGCCACGATCTGCGCCAGCCGATCCGCTTCGGCATCGGCATTCACGGCGGCGAGGTCATCATCGGCGACATCGGCTACCGCGATCACATCGTCTTCACGGCGCTGGGCGATGCCGTCAACGTCGCCGCCCGCCTCCAGGACATGACCAAGTCTCTGGCCTGCGAGGCGATCGTCTCGGACGAAATCCGCAGCACGGCGGGCCTCGCCGACGATGCGCTCCCGCAACAGGAGGTCGCGATCCGCGGCCGCGACGAGCCGATGGTCGTCCGCATCGTCGCGGATGCGCGGGGGCTGGCGGCGCTCGTCGATCGAAGCGAGCGCGTGGCGGCGTAAGGTAGGTGCGAGCCAAGCGAGAGGTGCGCTCCACCTCCCGCTTGCGGGAAAAGGTTGGAAGAGGGTGTCTCTGCAACGGGACAATCCCCCGGAGAAGAAAGCCCTCACCCGCGCCTTCGGCGCGACCCCTCCCGCGAGCAAGAGAGGTGCAGCGAGCGCGCGGCGAGATCGAATCAAACAACCGCCCCCGTCACCGCGTAACACCGGCCTGCTGCAACGCAGCGGCATGGGCCTGCTGCGAAAGCACGAATTGACTTCGCCTCGCGGGTTGCGACAGATGAGCGCGGGCTCGCGGTGATGACCGCGAACCAACGAAAAGCTCCCGGGAGGGGACCAGATGTTCGATCGACGCGACCTGCTCAAAGGAGCGGGGTTCACCGCACTCGCGGCCACGCTGAATTCCAGCAAGGCGCTGGCACTCGACACCGTCACGCTGCCCTTCGCCAATGGCGAGCGGCCGCTGGTGAAATATCCGCAGAAGCGGCCGATGATCGGCCTCACCAGCCGGCCGCCGCAGCTCGAGACCCCGTTCGCGATCTTCAACGACGGCCCGATCACCCCTAACAATGCGTTCTTTGTGCGCTATCACCTCTCTGACCTCCCCTACAATCTCGATCCCGACAAGTTCACGCTGGAGGTCAAGGGCAAGGTCGACAAGCCGCTGAAGCTGTCGCTGAAGGACATCAGGAAGATGAAGGCGACCGAGATCGTCGCCGTCAACCAGTGCTCCGGCAACAGCCGTGGCTTCTTCGAGCCGCGCGTCGCCGGCGGCCAGCTCGCCAACGGCGCGATGGGTTGCGCGCGCTGGCGCGGCGTGCCGCTGAAGGCCGTGCTTGACATGGCCGGCGTACAGGCCGGCGCCAAGCAGGTCACGTTTGGCGGCATGGACGGGCCAGTCAGCGACAAGACGCCCGATTTCGTCAAGGCGCTCGATCTCGATCACGCCAGTGACGGCGAGGTGATGCTGGCCTATGGCATGAACGGCGAGGATCTGCCGTTCCTCAACGGCTTCCCGCTGCGCCTGATCGTGCCCGGCTATTACGGTACCTACTGGGTCAAGCACCTCAACGAGATCACCGTCGTCGACAACGTCTATGACGGCTTCTGGATGAAGTCGGCCTATCGCATTCCGGACACGCCGAACAATTCGGTCGAGCCCGGCACCGCACCGAAAGCGACGATCCCGATCAACCGCTTCACCATCCGCTCCTTCATCACCAGCGTGCCTGATGGTGCAAAGCTGAAAGCGGGACGCACGACGCTGCGCGGCATCGCCTTCGACGGCGGCAAGGGCATCAAGCAGGTCGAAATCTCCACCGACGGCGGCAAGACCTGGACCAGCGCCAAGCTCGGCAAGGATCTCGGCAAATATTCGTTCCGCGAATGGATGCTGCCGGTGAAGCTCGCTGCCGGCCAGGTCGAATTGAAGGTCCGCGCCACCGGCAATGGCGGCGAGACGCAGCCGGATACGCCGCGCTGGAACCCAGCGGGTTATCTGCGCAACGTCGTCGAAACCGTTCGCGTCACCGTGGCCTGAGGAGAATGACCATGCAGCGCACCGTCTTCCTCGCCATCACGCTTACCCTCGCCATCGGCGTCGCGGCCGTGACCGCGGCGCCCGTCAATTACAAGCTTCCGGACGAGGTCGCGGCTTTCAAGGCCGGGCCCAATCTCGAAACCGTGCAGGGCAATTGCAGCGCCTGCCACTCGGCCGACTACATCAAGACGCAGCCGCCGATGAAGGACAAGAAAAGCTTCTGGCAGGCCGAGGTGACCAAGATGATCAAGGTCTATGGTGCACCGATCGACGATGCCGATGTCGGCAAGATCGTCGATTACCTGGCCGCGACGTATTGACTGACCACGCAAATCGCGCAGGCCAAGTGACCGCGAAACGGGCAAAAACGGTAAAAGCGCCGCGAAGTTGAGCGGAATTCGGCGAAAGGCGGATGTGGTTTGAGCTACCAAGCCAGCCACATTCCGCGTATCCTGTTAGGACCGAACCGGCCGGTTGGCGGGGATTGGCGGTTCGAGATCTCGGAGGAAGACCCGCGGAGAAGTCGTGATGGCTAAAGGTACGGTCAAGTGGTTCAACCCGACGAAGGGTTATGGATTTATCCAGCCTGCGTCGGGCGGCAAGGATGTGTTCGTGCATATCTCGGCAGTGCAGAAAGCCGGTCTGTCGTCCCTGAACGAAGGACAGACGGTGGAATACGAAGAGATCGCAAACCGGGGCAAGACTTCCGCAGAGAACCTCAAAGTATAAGCCCGCCAGCTATTGCTGCCTCCCGGATCGATCCGGGAGCCGGGCCAAGAAAATTTTAGAAGACGGCCAGTGC
Source organism: Bradyrhizobium sp. SZCCT0148 (assembly GCF_018129985.1). Classification (GTDB taxonomy): domain Bacteria; phylum Pseudomonadota; class Alphaproteobacteria; order Rhizobiales; family Xanthobacteraceae; genus Bradyrhizobium; species Bradyrhizobium japonicum_H. Next base: position 134,018 of record NZ_JAFCKT010000012.1, on the reverse strand, counting down.
ATTCGACGACAGGCGTTGCGACTGCACACGGAGAGCTATTTCCCGCGAGGACCGCTCGTTCAACGCCCCAGCAATGACAATCGCGACGGCACTTCGTCAGCCCACCGGTAACGGTGCGTCGCGCTTGATCTCCTCCATCACCGCATAGGTCCGCGTCTCGCGCACACCCGGCATCGACAGCAGGGTCTCGCCGAGAAAGCGTCGATACGCCGCCATGTCGGCAAGCCGCGCCTTCACAAGATAGTCGAAACCGCCGGCAACCATGTGACATTCGAGCACTTCAGGCGCGAGTTTCACCGCGCGCGCAAACCGCTCGAAATTGTCCGGCGTGGTCTTGTCGAGCAGCACCTCGACGAACACCAGGAGGCCGAGACCGAGCCGGTGCGGGTTGAGCCGCGCGCCATAGCCTTCGACGAAGCCCTCGCGCTGCAAGCGCTTCAGCCGCTCTCCAATCGAGGTCGGCGACAAGCCGATGCGCTCGGCGAGTTCGACATTGGCGATGCGCCCGTCCTCCTGCAAAATCGAGAGGATCTTCCGGTCGATTCGATCAAGATCCATACTTCATCCGGCCTTACGGCATCATACCTTCATTTTCTAAGGCAAATCGACGATATTGTCTATCGAACTACGGTCACGCGGACCTTATCCTGGATTTGCACCACAGGACACGCCATGCCGAACGTTCCGCAGCCCTTCACCGCACCATACGCACCCGATGATGCCGAGATCGCCGCGCGGCTGTTGCCCGCGTCACATCTCAGTCCGCCGCATGAGGCCTGGATCGACCGCACCGCGACCCGGCTGATCGAGGCGATCCGCAAGCGCGATGACCGGTTGGGCGGGGTCGAGGACATGCTGCGGGAGTTCGCACTTTCGACCAAGGAAGGGCTCGCGCTGATGGTGCTGGCGGAGGCCCTGCTGCGCGTGCCCGACGCGCGCACCGCCGACCAGTTCATCGAGGACAAGCTCGGCGAGGGTGACTTCATCCACCACGAGACCAGATCCACGGCGTTCCTGGTCAACGCTTCGGCCTGGGCGCTCGGCCTGTCGGCGCGGGTGATCCAGCCCGGCGAGACGCCAGACGGCACCATCGGCCGCCTGGTCAAGCGGCTCGGCGCGCCTGCGGTGCGTACCGCCACGCGTCAGGCGATGCGGCTGATGGGCAATCATTTCGTGCTGGGCGAGACCATCGCGCAGGCGCTGGAGCGGGCAAAGCCGCGCTCCGGCGAGAGGCCGCGCTATTCCTTCGACATGCTCGGCGAAGGCGCGCGCACGGCTACGGACGCCAAGCGCTATTTCGATTCCTATGCCAGCGCGATCGAGACCATCGGCAAGGCTGCAGGCAGCAATCCCCTGCCCGACCGGCCCGGCATTTCGGTCAAGCTCTCGGCATTGCATCCGCGCTTCGAGGCGATCAGCCGCGACCGCGTAATGGCCGAGCTGGTGCCGCTGCTGCTCGACCTCGCGCAGCGTGCCAAGGCCCATGACCTGAACTTCACCGTCGATGCCGAGGAGGCCGATCGGCTGGAGCTGTCGCTCGATGTGATCGCGGCAACGCTCGCCGATGTCTCGCTGAGAGGTTGGGACGGATTTGGCCTCGCGATCCAGGCTTATCAGAAGCGCGCCGGGGCGGTGATCGACTACGTCGACGCACTCGCGCGCGCACATGACCGCAAGCTGATGGTGCGGCTGGTCAAGGGCGCCTATTGGGACACCGAGATCAAGCGCGCGCAGGAGCGCGGGCTGGACGGCTATCCGGTGTTCACGCGCAAGGCGACGACGGATTTGAACTATGTCGCCTGCGCGACCAAGCTGCTTTCCTTGCGGCCGCGCATCTTCCCGCAATTCGCCACCCACAATGCGCTGACGGTCGCGACCGTGCTGGCGCTTGCCGGGGATGGCGGCAGCTTCGAATTCCAGCGCCTGCATGGCATGGGCGAAGCGCTCTACGAGCAATTGGCGAAGGACCATCCTGACATCGCCACCCGCACCTATGCGCCGGTCGGCAGCCACCGCGACCTGCTCGCCTATCTGGTGCGGCGGCTGCTGGAGAACGGTGCCAATTCCTCGTTCGTGGCGCAGGCCGCGGATGATCGCGTGCCTGTCACTGCGCTGTTGCAGCGTCCGGCCGACGCCATCGTCCGGCCGCAGGCGGCGGCCCATCCGAAGATTCCCCTGCCGGGCGATCTCTACGCGCCGGAGCGGCGCAATTCGCGCGGCGTCGAATTCGGCGAGCGCACCGCGCTTGACCGCTTGCTCACCGACGTCAAGTCTGCAGCGACCCCTCTCGAGCCGATCGCGGATGCCACGCCGGATCAAACCCATGCGGCGGTGGCCAAGGCGCGCACGGGCTTTGCGGCCTGGAGCCGGACACCGGCGGCCACGCGTGCGGCAGCGCTGGAGCAGGCCGCACTTCTCCTGGAGAGCCGCAGCGCCCGCTTCATTGCACTGCTGCAGGCCGAAGGCGGCAAGACGCTCGACGACGCGCTGTCGGAGCTGCGCGAAGCCGTCGACTTCTGCCGCTATTATGCCGCTGAGGGCCGCAAGGAATTCGGCAGCGCGACGGCGATGCCGGGCCCGACCGGCGAGAGCAATGCGCTGGCGATGCGCGGCCGCGGTGTCTTCGTCGCGATCTCGCCGTGGAATTTTCCGCTGGCGATCTTACTTGGCCAGGTCACGGCGGCCCTGATGGCCGGCAACAGCGTGGTGGCCAAGCCGGCTGAACAGACGCCGCGCATCGCGCGCGAGGCCGTCGCCCTGCTGCACGAAGCGGGCATTCCGAAAGATGCGCTGCATCTCATTGTCGGCGACGGCCGCATCGGCGCCGCCCTCACCGCGCACGCCGATATCGCCGGCGTCGTTTTCACCGGCTCGACCGAGGTGGCGCGCTTGATCAATCGGACACTCGCCGCCAAGGACGGGCCGATCGTGCCGCTGATCGCGGAGACCGGCGGCATCAACGCCATGATCGCGGATGCCACAGCGCTGCCCGAGCAGGTCGCCGACGACGTCGTGACATCGGCGTTCCGTTCCGCCGGCCAGCGCTGCTCGGCGCTGCGGCTGTTGTTCGTGCAGGAGGACGTCGCCGACCGCATGATCGAGATGATTGCGGGCGCTGCGCGCGAGCTCAAGATCGGCGATCCCAGCGACGTCGCAACCCATGTCGGCCCGGTGATCGACATGGAGGCCAAGCAGCGGCTGGATGCGCATATCGTGCGGCTGACGAGCGACGCACGGCTGCATTTCGCCGGCGCTGCGCCGCGGGGCTGCTTCGTCGCCCCGCATATCTTCGAGCTCAAAGACGCCGGCCAGCTCACCGCGGAGGTCTTCGGCCCGATCCTTCACGTCGTGCGCTACCGCGCCGAAAACCTCGAGCGCGTGCTTGCTGCGATCGAGCGCACCGGCTACGGCCTCACGCTCGGCATCCATTCCCGCATCGATGACACCGTCGAGGCCATCATTGACCGCCTCCAAATCGGCAACATCTATGTCAATCGCAACATGATCGGCGCCGTGGTCGGCGTGCAGCCGTTCGGCGGCAACGGCCTGTCGGGAACCGGCCCCAAGGCTGGCGGCCCGCACTACCTCGCCCGCTTTGCGACCGAGCAGACCGTGACGATCAACACGGCCGCAGCCGGCGGCAACGCGGCGTTGCTTGCGGGGAAGGAGTGAGGCCCTGCGCCGGACGCCGTTGCATCCCGCGGAAACATCGGTCTAATGCTGCCATCACCTGCCCGCGTCAATTCCAGCGCGCGGGAAACGACAAGAGCGAGGGAGCTACGCCGCGATGGAAAAGGGCATCTTTTCGGGCCTGAAGGTTCTGGACTGCGCGAGCTTCATCGCAGCGCCCGCGGCCGCGACCGTGCTGTCGGATTTCGGCGCCGATGTCATCAAGATCGAGCCGCCCGGCGCCGGCGATCCCTATCGCAATTTGCCGAACCTGCCTGGCTATCCCACTGGCGAGCATAATTTCGCCTGGCTGCTGGAAGCGCGCAACAAGAAGAGCATCGCGCTCGACCTCGCAAAGCCCGAGGCGCAGGCCGTGCTCTACAAGCTGGTCGAAGAAGCCGACGTCTTCATCACCAACATGCCGCCGCCGGTGCGCGCCAAGCTTGGCATCACCTATGACCATCTCGCCCATCTCAACGACCGGCTGATCTACGCTTCCTTCACCGGCTATGGCGAAAAGGGCGAGGAGGCCAACAAGCCCGGCTTTGACAGCAACGCCTATTGGGCGCGCTCCGGCCTGATGGATCTGGTCCGCGCCGACACCGACACCACCCCGGCCCGCTCCGTCGCCGGCATGGGCGACCACCCCTGCGCCATGGCGTTCTACGGCGCCATCGTCACTGCGCTGTATCAGCGCGAGAAGACCGGCAAGGGCTCGCACGTCGCCTCCAATCTGATGGCGAACGGCGTCTGGGCCGCGAGCGTGCTGGCGCAGGCCAAGCTCTGCGGCGCCACATTCGGCGAGCGGCGTCCGCGCGAACGCGCGCTGAACGCGGTCGCCAACCACTATCAGTGCAAGGACGGCCGCTGGCTGATCCTGTCGCTGCTGAGCGAGGAGAAACAGTTTCCCGCGCTGGCGAAGTGCCTGGGGCGCGAAGACCTCATCAACGATCCGCGCTTCGCCACCAAGGCCGACCGTCACGCCCGCTCGGTGGAGCTGATCAAGATCTTCGACGAGACCTTCGCAACCCGGGACCTCGCCGAATGGCGCAAGATCCTCGACGGCAACGGCCTCGTGTTCGGCGTCGTCGCCATTCTCGACGACATCCCGAACGACAAGCAGATGCTGGACAACGAGGTGCTGGTGCCATTCGAGAACGATACCATGCTCACCATCTCCAGCCCGATCTGGATCGACGGCACCAAGAAGGTCCAGCCGCGCAAGCCGCCCGGCGTCGGCGAGCACAGTGACGAGATTTTGCGTGAGGCGGGATACGACGAGGCCGCGATCAGGCAGCTACGGTCATCGGGGGCGGTAGGGTAGGCTCGCCCCGCAAGCTCCTTCCCTGCGAGCGCAGCTAAGCACCCCGGAGTGTCGCCGCGGATGCATTGCTGGATTGCTTCGCCGCGCTCGCAAGGACGATGCGGGGCGATGTAGCTTCGCCGCCAACATCACGCCTCGCGAGGTCCCATGCCCAACTACCGCCTGCACTACTTCCCCGAATCCGGCAACAGCTACAAGCTGGCGCTGATGCTGACGCTGTGCGGCGAGACGTTCGAGCCGGTGTGGACCGATTTCGGCGGCGGCGTCACGCGGACGGCGGAATGGCGCAAGGCCGTCAACGAGATGGGCGAGATTCCCGTCCTTGAAGTCGACGGCGTGAAGATGACGCAGACGGCGCCGCTGCTGTTGAAGCTCTCCGAGCAATACGGCCGTTTCGGCGCCAAGACGGAGGACGAGAAGTTCGAGCTGCTGCGCTGGCTGTTCTGGGACAACCACAAGCTTACCGGCTACATGGCGACCTACCGCTTCATGCGCGCCTTCACCGAGAAGAACGACCCGCAGGTGCTGAAGCACTTTCGGCGCCGGCTCGAGGACTTCCTCGGCATCCTCGACGGCCATCTCCAGCACAATGACTTCGCGATCGGTGCGAGGCCGACGGTCGCCGACATCTCGATGATGGCCTATCTGCACTATCCCAGCGACGAGCACGGCTTCGATTTCGCGGCGAGCCATCCCGCCATCCACGCCTGGCTCGGCCGGATGGCCGCCCTCCCCGGCTGGAAGCCGGCCTATGATCTGCTGCCGGGCAACCGGATGACGAACTACGCGAAGTGAAATGCGCCAGCGCGGAAGCGCGGCTCCGTCGTGGCCGGGCCTGTCCCGGCCATCCACGATCTTGAGCGCTGAGACGAGAACGTGGATGCCCGGACAAGCCCGGGCATGACGACAGCGCCGCTACCGCATCCCCAGCCAGCCGAGCGTGAAGAGGATCCCTCCTGCGATGACGGCCACCGCGATCGCCCAGAGGCTGACGCGAGCGCTGCCGGCGACCTGCTTGGCTTCCTCATTGCGCGCGATCTCGCGATTGCGCGACTTGTTGGCGTTGCTGCTATCCGTCATGGGTCATCCAATCGCTTGCAGATCGCTCGTTGGCCTAACGCGTCTTGATGAAGCACATGCCGATGTGGCGTGAAGCCGTGGCGGCCTGACAGGTCAAGCCTGTAGCACAGCTCCATGACGTAAAACTCTTGTCCGGCGTTCCAGGTCCCGCCTGCAGGGAACAATGTGCGCCCCAGCCGTCTTCATACTCGCTCCCGGCGAGCTGGCGGCTACCGCGGGTCTGCGGCCGGCTCGCAAATCCGCGCGAGAAATCAGGACGCTTGCCCGCGGCGAAGGCGGTCAGGATGTCGCGGCGGCGGAGCTGGTCGCCGACAAAATGCGGCGACGCCGGCACGATGGTGGAATTCGACGGCTTGTCCGCCAGCCAATCCACGCCCGGAAAGTGAAAGCCACCGATGCCGCGGGTCTGGTGACAACCTGAGCAGGTGACGTCGTTGAGACGGCGCTGGAAGCCTGCGACCGAGCGGATGTTCTGCATGTCACCGCGCGCGGCCGCCTGCTTCAACGCACCGACCACGTCGTTATCGGTGAAGACCGGCTCGCCTTTGCCCTCCCCTTGCATCATGCCGAATTCAGGCTGCAGTGCCGAAGCATCGAGGCCGGCTGGCGTCGGCACCACCGCACTCCTGGCCAGGAATTTCTCGGGGATCAGCACGGTGCCGCGATCGAGCTCGCGAAGATTTTGGGGTGCGAGCAGCCAATCCTTGAAATCGCGCCGAAGCCCATCGTCCGCCATGATCCGGTCGCGGTCGATCTGGTTCTCCAGCGTCGATTCTGCGAATGTCTTGGTGGCGGCGTCGTATTTGAACACCTTGAGCAGATAGTCGGAGCGGAAATCATGCAGCGCCGATTTCGCCGCGACCGAGAGCTGAATATTGGTCTCGATGCGATCGAGCATGGCGTCGTCTCGACTGCCAATCAGCTCCTGCCAATTGCCATGGTCGAGCCAGCGCCGCGCGATCTCGGCGCAACTGATCGGCGTGCCCTGTGCGTCTGTCCGTCGTGCGTCGCGCGCCTTCATCACCAGATTGAGCGTCATCGGCAGCCGCGTCGCGGTCGTGCCGTCGAACCGCGCGAGACGGTAGATCAGCCGTATCTCGCCGCAGGACTCCTCCAACGCGTAGGCACGGTCCATGCGGTTGACGATGCCGGCCAGCACGAAGCGCGTGTCGCGGGAATTCAGATTGGCCCGATCGAACAGCTGCACGTCGAAGCCTTCGCCGACGCCGATGGTCTCAGTTGGATAGGCCGTCTTCTGGCTGACGATGTAGCGGTCGAACTCCGCATCGATCGCCGGCGGAATGTCCTTGAGCTGGGGCAGCGACGCGAACAGCCGCTCGGTCGTCAGCGGGCCGTCGGCCGTTCGTTCCGGCGACAACAGGCGCTGGAGCGTGAATGCATCGCTCTCGTCGAGCCTGCGCAGTAAAGCAGGATCGGTGACGGCCGTGCCGCGCGTCAACGGCGCAATCTCTGCGGCCGATAGCGCGGCGGCACCGCCAAGCAGGACGGCGGCAGCAAGGAGAATTCGCAACGCGCGGCTCATGCCTGACGTAACACCGCGGCGGTCGGCCTATTCAAGCAAAAAGGCGCTTCACATGGTGGTGAAGCGCCTTTCGAGAGCCGTATCCGGGCTGCTCAGCGCGAGACGATCAGCCCCTTGCTGGTGACGACAACCCAGCGGCCATCCTGGCGGCGGATTGCATCGACGCGGCCGAGGCCCGGGATGGGATCGCCGGGATAGACCTCGTAGAGCCCGTCGCGCCCCTCGATCAGTGCGCCGCCATTGCCGGCGTTGCGGAGCCGCCAGCCGTCGACCGTCGGCAGGCGACCGACATCGGCCTTGGGCGCGGCAGTCACCGGAGCCGGTGCGGCGGCGGCGGCGGTCGCAACCTGCGCCGGCGCGATCGAGCCGGTGGTCTCCTTTGCAGGCGACGCGGCGGCCTGTGCGGGGGCCGCGGGCGGCGCGGCACGGAGCTTGTCGACGGTCTCGGAGAGTTTTGCGATCCTGGCCATCGGCTCGGCCTGCGCCTTCTCGAGCTTGTCGAGACGGTCGTTGGCCCGGTTGAACTGGGTGACGCCGGTTTTCGAACTGTGCTCGACATTGGCCTTGAGCGCGACGAGGTCGGCATCGATCCGGGCAACCGAAGCATCGAGCGCGCTGGTATCGGCGACCTGCACCGGCGCCTGGGCCGGTGCGGCGAAATGCATCATACCGGCCGTTGCGAGCGCGCCGCTGATCGCGCCGACGCTCGCCGCGATCGCCACCACCGCGGCCATCGCGGACAGGCGGCGCTTGCTGCCGGTTTCGCGCGCCTCGTCCGCCTTCACATTCGGAGCAAAATCCTCGCGGTCCCGAGAGCCGTTCCACGACCGCTCCGAGGGCGCCATGACGATGAGCTTGCCGGGCTTCGGCTCGGGCCTGGTTTCGGCTTTGGCTTCGAGCTTTGGAGCCTCAATCCGGGATGCTTCGATTTTTGGCGGCTCGACCTTGACCGGATCAGGCTTGACCGGATCAGGCTTGGGCGGCGCCTCGTGGTCCGGCGCAATCGAGGGCGCCTCGATCCCGGCAGCCTCGACGGTCTGCGGCGCGGTCGCGGCAGCTTCGACGACGCCGGTGTCCTGGGCAGCCTGCTCGGGCATTGGTTCGCTCACGGCTCAAATACTCCAGTCTGGGTTGACCTTTTGGTAACTTTCATTGCTTGCGAAATCCTTACTTGCGGACCCGCTTACCGAAATTTTAGGAAGTCATCAGGGGCTGAATTGAGCCGGGAAGATGGAACCGGTGTGGCGGGCGTGAAACAATTTGTAACCGGGGCAAGATGAACGGCCGCGGAATAGGCTTGGCTCTCTCACCGTCATTGCGCGCGCAGCGAAGCAATCCGGGATCTTTCCGCAGAGGCGGTCTGATCGGCAATGACGGCGGAGGCAGCACCCACCTCACATCACACTCGCTCACATCACGACTGGCACATCCGGCAGCTCGTTGCTCTGCGGGCCCTGCGGCGGGAAGTGCCGCGACAATTCGCGCGACACCGCTGCGATGCCGCCGATCACGCCGCGCTCGAACTGGCCGGCGGCGAACTCGGCCTCCATCGCGCGGCAGATGCGCTCCCAGCCCTCTGCACCGACCTTGGCATGAATGCCGCGGTCGGCGACGATCTCGACGTCGCGGTCGGCGAGCAGGAGATAGATCAGGACGCCGTTGTTATGCGCGGTGTCCCAGATGCGCAGATGCGAGAACACGTCGAGCGCGCGAGCGCGCGCCGGCTGGTTGCGGAACAGCGGCGCGCCGTCGAGTGCGCCTTCGACCACGAAACGCACCTGGCCGGAATGGGTGGTCTCGCCCTGCTTGATCGCCTGCTCGATGCGTCCGAGCACGGCGGGCGGAAAGATCTGCTGTGCGCGCCAATGATGCTGCACGAGATGTCTGGCAATGCGCTTGATGCTCATGACCGCTACCAGCTCCCCGAGGCGCCGCCGCCGCCAAAACTGCCGCCCCCGCCGCTGAAGCCACCGCTGCTCGACGATCCGCTGCTCCAGCCACCCGACGACGAGCCGCTCGACCAAGAGCCTCCGCGCGAGCGGCCGGGGCCGGGCGTGATCGCCGAAAACAGATCGGCAATGAAGCCGATGACGAAACCGAGCGCACCAAGAGCCATGGCGAGCGTAAAAGAGCCGAGAATGAGCCAGCTGAGCGCGGCGATGATTCCGCCGGTCGCCAACGATCCGACCAGCCGCCCGAGCACCGCCCGGAAGAATCCACCGACCCCGATTGAAGCGAACAGCGTCACGATGAACAGCGGCGCAATATCGTCCAGATTGCCGAAATTCACGGTCGGCGACGGAACAGGCAGCGGCTCGCCGTCGATGACACGGATCATTCGGTCGACGCCATCGGAGATGCCGCCGCCAAAATCGCCGCTCCTGAATTTTGGCGTGATGATTTCGTCAATGATCCGCCGCGAGGTGACGTCGGTCAGCGCGCCTTCGAGGCCGTAGCCGACCTCGATGCGCAGATGCCGGTCGTTCTTGGCCACAACGAGGATGGCGCCGTCGTCGACCTTCTTGCGGCCGATCTTCCAGGCCTCCGCGACCCGGATCGAGAATTGCTCGATCGTCTCCGGCTGCGTGGTCGGCACGATCAGGACGGCGATCTGGCTCCCCTTGCGCGTCTCGAAGTCGCGCAGCTTTTGTGACAGCGAGGCGACGTCGCTGCTGGAGAGCGTGCCGGTCTGATCGACCACGCGGCCGGTGAGCTCGGGGACGGCGACATCGGCGGAGGCGGGGAGCGCGAAGGCGAGGACGAGTGCCGCAACGAAAACCGCGCGCCACACACTGAGCGTCATCGCCCGGCTTGACCGGGCGATCCAGTATTCCAGAGACGCCAGCAAGATACGGAAAGGCCGCGGCGTCCTGGATTCCCCGCCTGCGCGGGGAATGACAGCTGAGTGTGTGTTGGGCATCAAAGCCAAACGCGCTTACTTCGACGGCGCCGGTGCCGGGTTGAAGTCAACCTTCGGCGCGGTCGAGATCTCCTTCTCGTTTGCGACCGAGAAGTTCGGCTTCTCCTTGTAGCCGAACACCATCGCGGTGAGGTTGCTCGGGAACGAGCGGATGGTGACGTTGTAGTCCTGCACCGACTTGATGTAGCGGTTGCGCGCCACCGTGATGCGGTTCTCGGTGCCCTCGAGCTGCGACATCAAATCCTTGAACAGGGCATCCGACTTGAGCTGCGGATAGTTCTCGGTGACGACCAGCAACCGCGACAGCGCGCTGGAGAGCTCGCCCTGGGCGGCCTGGAACTTCTGGAACGCGGCGGGATCGTTCAACACCTCAGGCGTCGCCTGGATGCTGCCGACCTTCGCGCGCGCATTGGTGACGCCGAGCAGCACGTCCTTCTCCTGCTGGGCGAAACCCTTCACGGAGTTCACGAGGTTGGGCACGAGATCGGCGCGGCGCTGATACTGGTTCACGACCTCGGACCAATTGGCCTTGATCTGCTCGTCCTCGCTCTGGATCGCGTTGTAGCCGCAATTGGTGAGGCTCAGCGAGGCCAGCGCCGCCAGCACGGTCAGGATCTTGCGCATTCAATTTCTCCCGGTGGAATCGGCGCAAACTACCAGATTGAGCGCGCGTGGTGCCAGACATCTTGTGCCGGCGGCGCGAAAAGCAGCCGACTGACGCAAGCCTCTTGCCTATCCCTGGCCGACATAGTCAACTTGGCGGAACAATAAGATCAAACTGGCAACGCTGAGGGGGAAGCGCGATGACCTCGTTCGAGACCATCCTGGTGGAGAGGCCGGATCCGGCGGTCACCCGGGTCGTGATGAACCGGCCGGAGGCGCGCAACGCGCAGAACCTGCAGATGACCTACGACCTCAACGCCGCCTTCGACGCGGCGGTGCAGGACGACGAGGTCAAGGTGATCATCCTCGCCGGAAACGGCCCGCACTTCTCCTCCGGCCACGATTTGCGTCCCGGTGGCAAAAATACCGCCGGCGTCGATTTTCCACCGATCGGGAATTGGGGCGGCTTTGCCGAACCGAATGCTCATGGCCGCTTCGCGCGCGAGCAGGAAATTTATCTCCAGATCACCCGGCGCTGGCGCAACCTGGCAAAACCGACCATTGCCGAGGTGCACGGGAAGTGTATCGCCGGCGGGCTGATGCTGGCCTGGGCCTGCGACCTGATCGTTGCCAGCGACGACGCGCAGTTCTGCGACCCGGTCGTGACCATGGGCGTCTGCGGCGTCGAATGGTTCGTGCATCCCTGGGAGCTCGGTCCGCGCAAGGCCAAGGAGTTCCTGTTCACCGCCGACAACTGGAGCGCCGAGGAGGCGCATCGGCTCGGCATGGTCAATCAGGTCGTGCCGCGTGCGGAGCTGACTGCGAGCACGCTGGCGCTGGCGCGCAGGGTCGCTGCAAAGCCAGCCTTCGCGCTGAAGATGACCAAGGAAGCGGTGAACCGCTCGGTCGACGTGATGGGCCAGCCCGCCGCGATCGACCAGGCCTTTGCGCTGCATCAGCTCTGCCACGCGCACAATCTCCAGGAGTTCGGAATGATCGTCGATCCCTCGGGCCTGCATCCCTCGGTGCGCAAGCCGCCGGCGGCCGCGGAGTAGCGGCGATGGACCTCAATCTCAGTGACGAGCAAAGGCTGCTGCGCGAGAGCGCGGAGCGCTTCGTGGCTGGAAGCTACAATGCCGATCACCGCCGCAAGATGGCGAACGATCCGCTCGGCTTCAGCCCGGCGGTGTGGAAGCAGTTCGCCGAGCTCGGCTGGCTGGCACTGCCGCTTCCCGAGGAGTTCGAGGGCCTCGGCGGCGGCGCGGTCGAGATCGGCATCTTGATGGAGGCGTTCGGCCGTGGGCTGGTCTCGGAGCCCTATGTCGCGACCGTGGTGCTGGGCGCCGCACTGATCGCCAGATGCGGAACCAATGGGCAGAAGCAGGCGAGCCTGCCCAAGATCGCCGATGGATCCCTGAAGCTCGCGTTTGCGCATTCGGAGCGCGCGTCAAGGTTCGATCTTGCCAAGGTCGCGACATCGGCGACCAGGACGACGCAAGGCTGGCGCCTCGCCGGCAGCAAGATCGCGGTGCTCGATGGCCACGCCGCCGATGAGATCATCGTCTCCGCCCTTATTCACGATCATCATGGTCCTTCCGGGCGGATCGGCCTGTTCGTGGTCCCGGCAACAGCGCCGGGCCTCGCGATTTCCGACTATCCGCGCCTCGGCGGCGGTCGCGCCTGCAACGTCACACTGTCCGATGTGCATCTGCCAGAGGACGCGCTGCTCGGCGACGGTCACGACACGCTGCCTGCGATCGAATGGGCCATCGACCGCGCCATGGCCGCATTAGGGGCGGAGGCCGTCGGCATCATGCAAACGCTGCTCGACTCCACGCTCGACTACACCAAGATCAGAAAACAGTTCGGCCGGCCGCTCTCGGCCAACCAGGTCATCCGCCATCGTCTGGCCGACATGGCAATGCAGGTCGACGAGGCGCGCTCGATGGCGCTGCGGGCTGCGTTGAAGGTCGATGCCGCGCCGACCGAGCGTGCCCGGGCGGCGTCGGGCGCGAAAGCCAAGATCGGCAGATGCGCGCGCTTCGTCGGCGAGCAGTCGATCCAGCTTCACGGCGGCGTGGGCGTCACCGAGGAGCTCGAGGTCGGCGCCTATTTCAAGCGCCTCGTCGCCTTCGACACGCTGTTCGGCGGCAGCGCGCATCATTATGCCCGTCACGCCGAACTCGGCCGCAAGGCCTGACACCGGGAGAGATTCATGGACCTGTCGTTCAACGCCGAAGAGCGCGCCTTCCAGGACGAGGTGCGCAGCTTCATCGCAAAGAATCTCACCGAGGAGATGAAGCGCGCGACCGCGCTGACGCCGTCGGTGTTCTCCGACCCGGACATCGGCATGGCCTGGCAGCGCGCGCTGCATAAACAAGGCTGGGGCGCGCCGGGCTGGCCGGTCGAATATGGCGGGCCGGCCTGGACACCGGCGCAACGCTGGATTTTCGAGACGGAGTCCGCACGCGCCGGCGTGCCCAACGTCAACGTGATGGGCGTGAAGATGGTCGGGCCCGTCATCATCGGTTTCGGCAGCCCCGAGCAGAAGAACTTCTACCTGCCGCGGATCCTCTCCGGCGAGGACTATTGGTGCCAGGGCTATTCCGAGCCGGGCTCCGGCTCCGATCTCTCTTCGCTGAAGACGCGCGCGGTTCGCGACGGCGACGACTACGTCATCAACGGCACCAAGATCTGGACCACGCACGCCCACCACGCCAACCGCATGTTCGCGCTGGTGCGCACCAGCGACGGGCCGCGACAGCAGGACGGGATCAGCTTCATCCTGATCGACATGACAACGCCGGGCATCACCACGCGTCCCATCCTCACGATCGGCGGCGACCATGAGGTCAACCAGGTGTTCTTCGACGACGTCCGCGTGCCCGTCGCCAACCGCGTCGGCGAGGAAGGCAAAGGCTGGACCTACGGAAAATATCTACTCGAGTTCGAGCGCGGCTCCGGCATCGCCTCAGCCAAGCTGCGCGAGGGCTTGAAGGCGATCGCGGATCTCGCTGAATCGGATCTGACCGGCCGCGCCATCGACAGCCCCGATATCGCCTCTCGCATCTCCGAAGTCGAAGTCGACATCGACGCGCTGGAGATGACCGAGCTGCGCGTGCTCTCGGCGCTGCAGACCGGGCAGAATCCCGGCGCGGTGTCCTCGATCCTTAAGCTGCGCAACAGTGAAATACGCCAGGCCGTGACGCGGCTCGGGGTCGACGTCATCGGCCACGACGCCCTCGCCGTCGAGCCGATGCGCCCGCTCTACAAGCTCAACCACGAGCCGGCGACGCCCGAGGAGATGCTGACGGTGGTGCCGGAATATCTCAATGGCCGGGCGTACACGATCTTCGGCGGCACGTCGGAGATCCAGCGCGATATCATCGCGAAGATGATGCTGGGGATTTGAGGAATCCGCCCCTGCACCCTCGGTGTCGTCCCCGCGAAGGCGGGGACCCATAACCGCCGGAAAATGTGGTCACGGGGACTCAGAGTTGCCAACTTCCCACCACAACCACTCCCTGTGGTTATGGGTCCCGGGCTCGCGCTGCGCGCCCCGGGACGACAGTTGAGTGTGTCGCGACAGCCGGTGTAACAAACCGCTGCCCTTAACCCGCCGCCTTCGCGTCCTTGATCGCCTTCCAGATCTTCTGCGGCGTCAGGGGCGTATTCAGCTGGGTGATGCCGAGCTCGGCGAGCGCGTCCATCACGCCGTTGGTGACGCAGGGCGGACCGCCGATGGCGCCGGATTCGCCGCAGCCCTTGGCGCCGAGCGGATTGGTGCGGCAGGGCGCGGAATCATCCAGCGTCACCACGATCGGAGGCACGTCGTCGGCGCGCGGGATGCAGTAATCCTGGTAGCTCGCGGTGAGGAGCTGGCCGTCGGCATCGTACGAAACGCCCTCATACAGTGCCTGGCCGATGCCTTGCGCGACGCCGCCGTGGATCTGGCCGGTGACCAGCATCGGGTTCACGGCGACGCCGACGTCGTCGACCGTGGTGTAGCGCACGACCTTGGACACGCCGGTCTCCGGGTCGATCTCGACCTCGCAAATATGCGTGCCGTTCGGCCAGCTCGGACCGTCGACCTCGCCTTCGGAATCCACGCTGAGCTTGGCGCCACCTTCCTTCTCGGCGAGATCAAACAGGCTGATGCGGCGGTCGGTGCCGACCACGGTGAGCATGCCGCCCTGATATTCGATGTCCTCGATCGAGGTTTCCAGTACGTTCGCCGCCTTCTCGCGCGCCTTCTGGATCAGATCGTTGGAGGAGACCGCGACCGCGGTGCCGCCGACGAACAGCGAGCGCGAGCCGACGCTGCCGAAACCCTGCGCGAGATCGGTGTCGCCCTGGACGACGTCGATCTTGTCCATGGCAATGCCCAGCGTGTCGGAGATCATCTGGGTGTAGGTGGTCTGCAGTCCCTGCCCCATCGCCATGGTGCCGGAATGCAGTACGACGCGCCCCTGCGAGGTCGCGTGCAGGCTGACCTTCTCGGTGTGGGCGCGGCCGCCGGTCCATTCGATGTAGGAGGTGAGACCGCGGCCGTAGAGCAAGCCCTTCTTCTTCGCCGCCTTCTTGCGCGCGGCAAAGCCGTCCCAGTCGGCGAGCTTCACGGCGCGATCGAGCATGTGGGCGAACGCGCCGGAATCGTAGACCTGCCCGGCCGCGTTGGTGTAGGGCAGCTGCGCCGGCTTGATGTAATTGGCTTTGCGGATCGCGCGGGGATCCATGCCGATCTTTCGCGCGGCGGCATCGAACAGCCGCTCGACGATGAACACCGCCTCGGGACGGCCCGCGCCGCGATAGGCGCCGACCGGTGCGGTGTGGGTCATCACCGACTGCACCTCGAAATGCACCAGCGGCAGGTCGTAGACGCCGGTCTGCACGAACGGCCCGAGCACCAGCGGAATGATGTTCGCGGCACCCGAGGAGTACGCGCCGGTGCAGCCAATCGACTTGACGCGATAGGCCAGCACCTTGCCCTTCTCGTCCAGCGCGAACGACGCGGTCGAGGTCAGATCGCGGCCATGGGTGCCGCCGACGAATTCGTCGGTGCGGTCGCCGCGCCAGCGGATCTTCTTGTTCAGCTTGGTCGCGGCGTAAGCGACGATGCCGTCCTCGGGATAAAGATTAGTCTTCTGGCCGAAGCCGCCGCCGATGTCGCCGACCAGCACGCGGATGCTATCCTTGGGACGCTTCAGCACGGCCTCCGCCAGCACGTCGCGGGTCGAGGCCGGCGTCTGCGATTGCACGTGCAGCAGCAGGCGGCCGGTCTTCTTGTCGATCTCAGCAATGGTGGAGCGCGGCTCCATCGCTGACGGCACGAGGCGCTGGCTCACGAGATCGAGCTCGACCGTGTGCGCGGCCTTGGCAAAAGCCTCGTCCACCTTGGCGGCATCGCCGTAGGACATCGCGCCGACGATGTTGTCAGGCGCCTCCGGCCACACCACGGGCGCACCTGGCTTCACGGCCTCGACCGGGTCCACCACCGCGGGCTGCACGTCGTAGTCGACGACGATCGCCTCGGCCGCGCTCTGGGCGTCCGCGCGCGAGGCCGCCACCACTGCGGCCACGGCTTCGCCCGCATAGCGCACGACCTCATGGGCGAGCAGGCGGCGCGGCGGCACCGTCATCGGTTTGCCGTCGGGGCGCTTGAAGATGCTCAAGGTCGGGATGGTACCGATGTCGTCCTTGACGAGATCCGCCCCGGTGTAGATCGCGGCAACGCCGGGCATCGATGCCGCTGCTCCGGTGTCGATCGAGACGATCCTGGCGTGGGCATGCGGCGAGCGCAGCACGTACAACCATAGCGCGCCTTCTTCCGGCTTGTCGTCGATGAACTGCCCCTTCCCGGTCAGCAGTCGCTGGTCTTCCAAACGCTTGACGGGCTGGCCCGCTCCGAAACGCAAATTGCCGGGAAGAATGTTCATTCCGTGGGATCCTCGAAGTCTCTTGAAATGCGGCAGCCTTTTAGCGGATCGAGGCATGCGAGGCCAGCCGCGGTTTTGGGCGGCGGGGCCGTGGATTCGTCATGCTCGGGCTTGTCCCAGGCATCCACGTTCGTGCTTCCGTGCTTGAGACGTGGATGGCCGGGTCAAGCCCGGCCATGACAACGGGGAGAGAAGCTCACGCCAGCTCCCGCAGCGCCGCTTCCACGACCTTGCGTGCATCGGCCGTCAGCGGTGCCTGCGGCGGAATGGGATCGCCGACATCATAGCCCTGGCTCGCCAGCCCCGCCTTGATGCAGGCGGCGAGGTTGAAGCGCGCGAAGGCCTCGTTGATGCGCCACAGCTTGCGCTGGAGCGTCATGGCCTCATCCCAGCGGCCGGCCTTGCAGAGATCGTAGAGTGCGACGCTCTGGCGCGGGATGATGCAGGCCGGGCCCGCCATCCAGCCGAGCCCGCCGATCAGCATCACCGCGGCCGGGATATGGGCGGAGGCCGAGAACACCCGCAGGGAGTCCCCGCAGCGGTTCATGATCGAGAGCAGCCGGCCGGTGTTGGTCGAGGCATCCTTGATGTAGCCGATGCGCGGATGCCCGGCGAGCCGCGCGATGACATCGAGCGTGAGATCGGAGCGCTGGAATTGCGGGTTGGTGTAGATGACGACGGGAATGTCGACGGCATCCGCGATGGCGCGGAAATAGGATTCGATCTGGGCGTCGGTGAGCGGGAAATAGGCTTCCAGAATGGCCAGGATGCCGTCGGCGCCGAGCTTCTGATAGGCCTTCGCCTGCGCCACCGCGTCCGCCGTCGAGGTCGAGGCGACGCCGGCGACCACGGGCACGCGCCCCCTCGCGGCCTCGATCGTGGTCCGCACGATCTCGGTCCGCTGCGCCGGATTGAGATAAGCGAACTCGCCGGTCGAGCCGAGCGGCGTCAGTCCGTGCACGCCGGCGTCGATCAGATCGTCGCAAAGCTTTGCAAGCACGCCCGTGCGCACCGTGCCGTCGGCATCGACGGGCGACACCAGATAGGGGAAGACACCGCGAAATTCCGACATGGCGGGCAAGATTCCCAAGGCATCGGGGCGCTGCAAGGCCCCGTTAACCGCTGCTAACATGCGAGGAAATCGTCGGCAAGCTCGCGCATTGACCACTCCTTAAGGACGTTGCGCGCCGGCCATCATGTCGCGCCGACTGCCTACCCCATGTTAGGGAGTGGCGGCGATGGTGCCGGCATGCCTCTCACAATGCTGTCCAGGTATTTGCATCCCGATCCGCGCATCCGGCGCGAGCTCGTCGATCTCCTGTACACGTCGCTGCCGCAGGTGTCCGCCATCGGCCTCACCTCGGTGACGGGTGCCGTGGCGCTTGCCGTCATGAGCGGCGATATCGGCTATGCCGTCATCTCGGTCTTCATCTTCGTCACGGCCGCGGCCCGCATCTACTCCCTGTTCCGCTACCGGTCGCGCGCGGCGCAATTCTCCGATGCCGACGTGATCCGATGGGAACGGCTGTATGGGGCCGGCGCATCCGCCTTCGGCCTTGCGCTCGGCATGCTCTCCTATCGTGCGCTCGAGATCGACGACGACCCCGGCGCCTGGATCGCGTTCGGGCTCTCGATGTCGTTCTGCGTCGGCATGGTTTCGCGCGCGGCGATCCGTCCGTGGATCATCCTCAACACGGCGGCCATCCTGTTGATGCCGACCATCGTCGGCGGCCTGCTGCGGCCCGAATTCGCCTATAAGATCGGCGCGCTCATGCTGGTGTTCTTCTGGCTGACCTTGCGCGAGGCCTCCAGGCATCTCAGCGCCGCCTTCGTGGAGCGCCTCGAAGCCAAGCACCGGCTGGCGCGGCAGGCCACCCACGACTTCCTCACGGGACTGCCGAACCGCGCCGCGTTCTTCCAGGCGCTGGCGGAGACACAGGACGACTTCGCCATCGTCGCCATCGATCTCGACGGCTTCAAGCCGGTCAACGACCGTCACGGCCATCAAGCCGGTGACGATTTGCTGCGTCAGGTCGCGGAGCGGCTGTCGTCCTGCGTCGGCAGCGTCGGCATTGCTGCACGCTTCGGCGGTGACGAATTCCTGATGCTCAAACCGGTTGCGGCAGGCGACGACGGCCGCGAGCAAGCGCTCGCGCTGACGCGCCAGGCCATTCGCGATCTCTCGATGCCGTTCCTGCTGGCGGACATTCCGGTCCGCATCGCGGCGAGCGCCGGCATTCTCGTCAGCACCGGACCGGTGGCCGCAGCCAAGGCCTCGCAGCTGCTGGATCGTGTCGACCGCGCGCTCTACGCCGCCAAGCGCAGTGGAGGCGGACGCTGGAGCTGGTCGGACCAGGACGTCGTCGCCGAGCGTGCTGCAGGCTGAAGTAGCCAGCTCTCGTTCAGGCCTTGAGCAGCCGCACCCGCGTCCCCCAAGGATCGATCGCCTCCAGCCCGTCTGCGAGCGCCGTGACTTGCGCGCCGCCCTTGCGCAGGCGCTGCTCCTGGGCGGCGAGGATGTCCGGCTTGTCCGTCACCAGCGAGAACCAGGCCAAGCCGGTCATCCGGTCGTCGCGCTGGCCGGCGCCCTGGCTCTGCCAGACGTTGATGCCGAGGTGGTGATGATAGCGGCCCGACGACAGGAACGCCGCGCCATTTCGGCTGCGGGTCGGATCGAGGCCGATCGCGCCGTGATAGAAGCCTGCGGCCTGCGCGAGATCGCCGACGCGCAGATGCATGTGGCCGATGCGGAGGCCGTCCGGCGCCTTGCCATAATCCGGCACGCGCGTGTTGGTCAGCGACAGGAGATCGGGAATGTTGAGCTCGTCGGACGCCATCTTCACGCTGCCCTCGCTCCACTGCCATTGCGAAGGATCGCGATCGGCATAGACTTCGATGCCGTTGCCTTCGGGATCATCGAGATAGACCGACTCACTGACGAGATGATCGGCGAAGCCCGACAGCTTCACCCGATGCGAGGCCGCGTGAACCAGCCAGCGCGCAAGGTCCTTGCGGGTCGGCATCAGGAAGGCGGTGTGGTAGAGGCCGGCGGCGTTGCGCGGCTCGATGGCCGCATCGGGGCGGGCCTCTAGCACCAGCAGCGTGAGGCCTGATGTGCCGAGCCTTGCAGCGGTCGCCGAGCGCTCCATCACGGTGAGGCCGATCACATCGCGATAGTAGTCCGCGACCGTGTCGAGATTCTTCACCCGCAGCGTCACCATGCCGACCCGCATCGGCGTGCGGCTGGCATAGGTCGGCCCGGCGCCTTGCAGCGTCCCCTCGGCACGCGCCGCAGCTGCGGCCGCCATCGCAAGCGAGGTGGCGCCGGCGAGTTGCAGCAGGATGCGGCGGGTGAGATCGATGGTCATCAGTCGGGCTCGCTGAAATTGGTTGAGGCCGTGTGGCGCAATGTGCGGCCGATTGCTACACGTTCGCGTGAGCGGCTCCCAATCACATATTCGTCGGCCGCAATAGGCTCCGTCCTGACCACCCGGCCAGTTTCGCGCTTCCCCGCCACATCCCAGATTGGTGACAGCTATCAGGAGCCAGCCATGACCGACCCAACTTCCCTCTCCTCACTGTCGTCCGCGCTCGCGGATGTGGTGGCGCGCACCGCGCCCGCTGTCGTTTCCGTGCACTCGCATCGGTCCCGCGCCACCGGCTTTGCGTGGAAGCCGGGCCTGATCGTCACCGCCGACGAGGCATTGGCCGACGAGGGCGAGGTCGAGATCGGCCTGCCCGACGGCAGCCGCGCGGCTGCCACCATTGTCGGCCGCGACCACACCACCGATATCGCGCTGCTGCGCGCCGAGGTCGCGACGGCGCCGTTCAAGCTCGCCGCAACGGTCCCGCCACTCGGTGCGTTGGCGATCGTGGTCGCCACCCACCGCGACACGCCGAGTGCGGCACTCGGGATGGTGTCGGCGTCCGGCAGCGGCTGGCGCTCCTTGCGCGGCGGCGAGATCGATGCGCGGATCGAGCTCGACGTCCGCCTGCGCGGCAGCCAGCAGGGCGGGCTTGTGCTCAGCGCTTCGGGCGAAGCCCTCGGCATGGCCGTGCTCGGCCCACGGCGCGTGCTGGTGATCCCGACCGCGACCATCGAGCGCGTCGCGGCGCAGTTGGAGACGCGCGGTCGCATCGCGCGCGGTTATCTCGGCCTTGGGCTGCAGCCGGTCCGGCTCGACGACGGCGTCGGCGCGATGGTGATGAATGTCGACAAGGCCGGACCTTCGGCCGCCGCCGGCATCCGCCAGGGCGACGTGATCGTCGCGGTCAACGACCAGAAACTGTCGGGCGTGCGCGCGCTGTCGCGGACGCTGGGTCCTTCCAGCGTCGGCGCGGTGGTCGATGTCGCCGCACGCCGCGGCGGCGAGCCGGTCAGCTTCAAGGTCACGGTCGGCGAGAGGCCGGAGGCGTGAGCGAGGACAACGCACCGGAGATCGTGCTCGCTCTGGAGATCGACGATCCCGCGCTCGCCGGTCGCCTCGAGGCCTTGCTCGCCGGCGTCGCCGGGCTTCGCCTCGCCGTGTCGGGCGAGACCGCCGCGGCGACGATCGTCGCCCGCGATCCACGCGTCATGCCCGACGACATCGCGTTGACGCAGCGTGAGCTCGACGTTCTGGCGCTGATGGCCGAAGGCGCCTCCAACAAGATGATCGCGCGCCAGCTCGGCATCTCCGTGCACACCGTGAAATTCCACGTCGGCTCGCTGCTCGACAAGCTGGACGCCACCGGCCGCACCGATGCGGTCGCGCATGCGGCGCGCCGCGGCGTGATCGAGCTTTAGGCATCGCGCCTCACGCGCGCTTGCCGCCGTTCTTCTCGGCTGCGCGGCGCATGGCCTCGGCGAGCGCGCCGCCACCACCGGAGGAAGCCTCCTGCTTGCGCGGCGCCGACGACGTCATGCGGGCCGGGTTGCGCGCGCCGGCGTCGCGCTGCATGCCGGGGGCGTCCTTTTTAGCCCCGACCTCGTCGTCGAGCCGCAAGGTCAGCGAGATGCGCTTGCGGGCGACCTCGAAGTCCAGCACCTTGACCTTGACGATGTCGCCGGGCTTCACGACCTCGCGCGGGTCCTTGATGTAGGTCTTCGACATCGCCGAGATGTGCACGAGGCCGTCCTGGTGTACGCCGATGTCGACGAACGCACCGAACGCGGCGACGTTGGTGACGGTGCCCTCGAGGATCATGCCCTTCTTGAGGTCCTTGATCTCTTCGACGCCATCCATGAACACGGCGGCCTTGAAGGCCGGACGCGGATCGCGGCCGGGCTTCTCCAATTCCTTCAAAATGTCGGTGACGGTCGGAAGACCAAATGTCTCGTCGACGAAATCCTTCGGCTTCAAGGTGCGCACGATCTCGCTGGAGCCGATCAGCGCCTTGATGTCGCTCTTGGTCGCCGCGAGGATGCGGCGCACCACCGGATAGGCTTCCGGATGCACGCCGGAGGCATCGAGCGGATCCTCGCCGCCGAGGATGCGGAGGAAGCCCGCGCACTGCTCGAACGCCTTCGGCCCGAGCCGCGGCACCTCCTTCAGCGCCTTGCGCGACTTGAACGGGCCGTTGGCGTCGCGATGCGCCACGATGCTCTGCGCGAGGCCCGAGCCGACGCCCGACACGCGGGCGAGCAGCGGCGCGGACGCGGTGTTGACGTCGACGCCGACCGCGTTCACGCAGTCCTCGACCACGGCGTCGAGCGATTTGGCGAGCTTGGCCTGGCCGAGATCGTGCTGATACTGGCCGACGCCGATCGCCTTGGGCTCGATCTTGACGAGCTCGGCGAGCGGATCCTGCAGACGCCGCGCGATCGAGACTGCGCCGCGCAGGGTGACGTCAAGACCGGGCAATTCTTCCGAGGCGAACGCCGAGGCTGAATAGACCGACGCGCCGGCCTCCGAGACCACAATCTTGGTCATCTTCAGCTCGGCCAGCCCCTTGACGAGATCGCCCGCGAGCTTGTCGGTCTCGCGCGAGGCGGTGCCGTTGCCGATCGCGATCAGCTCGACCTTGTGCTTCATCGCGAGCCGGCCGAGCGTTGCGAGCGACTCGTTCCACTGCCGCTGCGGCTCGTGCGGATAGATCACGGCGGTATCGACCACCTTGCCGGTCGCATCGGTGACGGCGACCTTGACGCCCGTGCGATAGCCGGGATCGAGCCCCATGGTGACGCGGGTGCCGGCCGGCGCGGCCAGCAGCAGGTCGCGCAAATTCGAGGCGAACACGCGCACGGCCTCGGTCTCGGCGGCGTTCCAAAGCCGCATGCGCAGGTCGATATTGAGATGCACCTGGATCTTGGTGCGCCAGGCCCAGCGCACGGTGTCGATCAGCCAGCGGTCGCCGGCGCGCTTGAGGTCGGCGATGCCGAACCGCTTCATGATCTTCAGTTCATAGGCGCTGGGCACGCCCGGCGGCGGCGCCTCGGCTTCGGCCTGAATTTGCAGGTCGAGGATCTCCTCCTTCTCGCCGCGGAACATCGCGAGGATGCGGTGCGAGGGCAGCTTGGTCAGCGGCTCGGAGAAGTCGAAATAGTCGGCGAACTTCTCGCCTTCGGTCTTCTTGCCGTCGCGCACCTTGGAGGCCATGCGCGCATTGGTCCACATCTCCTCGCGGAGCGCGCCGATCAGATCGGCGTCCTCGTCGAAACGTTCGACCAGGATGGCGCGGGCGCCGTCGAGTGCGGCCGCGGCGTCCGCAACGCCCTTCTCGGCGTTGACGAAGGCTTCGGCCACAATCTTCGGATCGTTCGTGGGCTCCGCCATCAACTGGTTGGCGAGCGGCTCGAGGCCGGCCTCCTTGGCGATCTCCGCCTTGGTGCGGCGCTTCGGCTTGAACGGCAGATAGATGTCTTCGAGGCGGGCCTTGCTGTCGGCGGCGAGAATGGAGGCTTCGAGCGCAGCATCGAGCTTGCCCTGCTCGCGAACCGATTCGAGGATGGCCTTGCGGCGGTCCTCGAGCTCGCGCAGGTAACCCAGGCGCTCCTCCAGGGTACGCAGTTGCGCGTCGTCGAGCGCACCGGTCGCTTCCTTGCGATAGCGGGCGATGAAGGGAACCGTGGCGCCACCATCGAGCAACGCCACCGTCGCCTCGACCTGCTCGGGGCGAACCCCAAGCTCCTGCGCAATTTTCTGGTTGATATTGGCCACGGGAGATTCCTCTATCCAAGTACGCGACGCGGCGGCGAACCACCTGTAGCGGGACGCCGCTTATGGACCAACCGGGGTCGGTTCATCAAGGTACGAAGCAGCATCGTCGACAGGGGATTTTTTGTCGAGATGATGCGATCTCGCCACATTCGTGAGGACGCCACTGCTCTCGTGTCCCGGACGCGCTCGAGCGCGCGGCGACATCGGCTCCGGCTCTGCAGCCCACCCATCCGGACGATGCGGCGCATCGCCCGGCCACTGCGCTGCGTCGGGCGCAAGAGCGGAGAAGTTTGGGCCCCTCGCTCCGCGTCATTGCGACGAGCACTTGTGACGCAGCAATCCAGAATCCCTCCGCGGAGAGACTCTGGAACTTCCGCCTTGCTTCGACATGGCGGAGTACGAGGTCACAGCCTGCTTCTCCAAGTGACACTGTCATTCCCCGCGAAGGCGGGGAATCCAGTACGCCGCGGCCTCTCGATTCGACAACCGCCGGCTCGGCGTAATGGATCGCCCGGTCCATTTCGCGCGCCCCGGAATGGCGCGGAGTGTTGCACTTGACAGACGTCTTAGTTCTACGCCTGTTTGATCCCGCCGGGACCACCGAACTTCGAGGAACAGTCATGCCCACAACATCGGTCGGCGTCTTCAAGATCGCGACCAGGGGCCCCGGCGACGTTTCCGGCCTCATGAACTTGATCGCTTCAGGCGCGATCGATCCAGCCGCCATCCTGGCCATTCTCGGCAAGACCGAGGGCAATGGCGGCGTCAACGACTTCACGCGGGAGTATGCCGTTACGGCGCTGTGCACAGCGCTCGCGCCGAAGCTCGGCCTGACGCCACATGAGGTCGAGCAGCGTATCGCCTTCGTGATGTCGGGCGGCACCGAGGGTGTGCTCAGCCCGCACATCACGGTATTCACGCGCGGCGAGGCGGAGCGCCCGACGGGCATCTCCGGCAAACGGCTGAGCATCGGCATGGCGCACACGCGGGATTTCCTGCCCGAGGAGCTTGGCCGCTCGGCGCAGATCCATGAGACGGCGAAGGCCGTACAGGCCGCGATGTCGGATGCCGGCATCACCGATCCCGCCGACGTCCATTTCGTGCAGATCAAGTGTCCGCTGCTCACCAGCGAACGCGTCGAGGCGGCGACCGCGCGCGGCAACAAGACCGCGACGAACAGCTCGTACAGCTCGATGGCCTATTCGCGCGGCGCCTCCGCGCTCGGGGTTGCGGTGGCGCTCGGCGAGGTCACATCCGACATCCGCGATGAGGACGTGCTGCGGCGCTACGATCTGTTCTCAAGGGTTGCCTCGACCTCATCCGGAATCGAGCTCATGCACAACGTTGTCATCGTGCTCGGCAATTCCAACAGTTCAGCCAGCGAGTTCGTGATCGGGCATGCCGTGATGACCGACGCAATCGATGCGCCCGCTGTGGTGTCTGCACTGCAGAGCGTTGGCCTTGAGGCCTTCCTTGGGGTTGCACCGCAGGCAAAAGCAGGTCGCGAGCTCGTCAACATCTTCGCCAAGGCCGAGGCTTCGCCCGATGGCAGCGTGCGGGGCTCCCGCCACACCATGCTGGAAGATACCGACATCAGCTCGACACGCCATGCCCGCGCCGCGGTCGGCGGCTTGATCGCAGGCCTTGCAGGCACCGGAGTGGTCTATGTCTCCGGCGGCGCGGAGCATCAGGGGCCGGCCGGCGGCGGACCGGTTGCGGCGATCGCGCGACTGTCCTAATGCCCCGACCTCTCCGCCCGGCGCAACCCTGCCCCTCGTGCCGGCTCAGTTGATTCACGCGGTCCCTTGCTAAAAAGGTGACGCCGCACCTCAAGGGATCTGACTTCATGACTTTGCCGATGAGCTGGACTGAATGGGCGCAGCACGATGGCGTCGCGCTGGCGGGGCGAGTCCGCAAGGGCGAGCTGACGGCGAAGGAGCTGGCGCGCCAGGCAGCCGCCGGTGTCGCCAAGGTCAATCCGGCGCTGTCAGGCGTGGTGGAGCTGTTCGAGGACGTGATCGCCGATCCCGCGAAGGACGGCGCCAATCTCGCAGGTCCGTTCGCCGGCCTGCCGTTCCTGATGAAGGACCTCGGGCCGACCATGAAGGGCCGGCTCCAGGAAATGGGCTCGCTCTTGATGCGCGGCAATCGCGCCGCGGCCGATACGTTCCTCACCGGCAAATTCCGCCAGGCCGGCCTCAACCTGATCGGACGCACGACCACCCCGGAATTCGGCGTCTGCTCGTCGGCCGACAATCCCGCCGTCTACGTCACCCGCAATCCCTGGAATACCGACTACACCACCTGCGGCTCGTCGGCGGGCAGCGCGGCCATGGTCGCGGCCGGCGTGGTGCCGATCGCACATGCCACCGACGGCGGCGGCTCGATCCGCATTCCCGCCGGGGTCAACGGCAATATCGGGCTGAAGGTCTCGCGCGGCGTGTTCTCGCTGGCGCCGCACATGTCCGACCTCACCGGCCTCGTCTCGATCCAGGGCTGCCAGTCGCGCTCGGTGCGCGACACCGCCGCCTTCGTCGATCACGCCCGCGGTCCCGCGCCCGGCGAGTTCATGCCGTTCTGGACCACGGCGCAGCCCTATTCCGAGATGATCAAGCGCGATCCGTCCAAGCTGCGCATCGCGCTGTCCCATACCTGGGGCGACTACACCGCGACGCCCGAGATCGCCGCCGAGCTGGACAAGACCGGCCGCTTTCTCGAAGGCCTCGGCCATCACGTCGACTATGCCTTGCCTGAGCTCGATTTCCGCGCCGCGTTCGAGGCGCAGACGATGTGCTACATCAGCAATTTCGCGGTGGTGATCTCCAACATGCTCGCCGCGCGCGGGCTGGAAAGGCCACCGGAAGATCTGATCGAGCCCATGAACATCCGGATCTGGGAAGCCGGCCGGCACACGACATTCGCCGAGCGTGCGAAGATGCAGGGCGTGTTCAACACCACGTCACGCGGCTTCGGTGCCTTCTTCGAGCAGTGGGACGTGATCCTGACGCCGATCACCGCACTGCCGACGCCGAAGGTCGGCACCAGGGAATATCTCACCATCTCCGACAACCCTGATGTGCTCGACTGGTTCGGCAATCTCTGGCGCTTCTTCGCCTTCACCCCGCTGGCCAATCTCTGCGGCATGCCCGCGATTTCGATGCCGATGGCGGCGCAAGACCACGGTCTGCCGCTCGGCATCCAGGCGATCGCCAAGCAGGCCAATGACGGCCTGTTGCTGCAACTCGCCGCCCAGATCGAGCGCGCGCTCGACGGCAAGTGGAACGGCGGCAATACCGCGAAGGTGCATGTGACCAAGGCTTAGGCCGAAGCGGAGCCGCTCGCCTCAAACAGGCGTCCTTATTTCTGCAGTCATCCTGGAGACGCCCGCTTTGCGGGCTCCCTCAGGATGAGGTCTGGTTTCGCGGCGCTGTTGCGAAACCCGATCTCAATTCTTCATCGCCGGGATCTCCTCCGCCACCGGCTGCTTCTGGCCCTGCTGGTACATCGCCAGCGCCTTGTCGAGGGCTTCGCGCAGTGCAAGTGCCGCGGCCACGCTGCAACGCAGATGCGCGGTCTGGACCACGTCGACCCTGACGGCCGCGCCGACCGGCATCAGCAAATTCGCGGCGAGCTCGATCTGGATCGCGCCGTTGTGATGGCCGAAACAGGACGCGCCGTCGAAATAGATGATCGGCGCCCGCTCCGAGCTGGAGCTCGAAATGGTGACGGGCCCCTGGTTGTTGGCGGGCGTTTCGGGGTCGGCCATGGGCACTCCTTGGGGCTGGTCGGCGAACGAAGCGCTCACCATCGGTGCTTCGGCCTGCTCTGTCGAGGTCAAACCGGCCCGATCGGGGTCGATCCGGGTTTTGCGCGGCGCCCGACACTGGTCTAGAACGTCCTCATGAGCCCCATACCGACCACGCTTCCGTTCGAGGAACTCGCCGAAGCCATCAAGGGCCGCCGATCCGACTACGGCCAGATCAGCGGGTTGCAGCTCGACCGTTTCGCGCCAAGCGAGGCCTGGTCCAGCCTGCCCTATCGTCCCGTCTTCGTCGGCGACACCGAAACGGGCGTGCTGCATGGTGGCGTCGTCACCGCGATGCTGGACGAGAGCTGCGGCATGGCGGTGCAGCTTGCGCTCGACGGCACGAGCGCGATCGCAACTCTCGATTTGCGCATCGATTATCAGAAGCCGGCCACGCCAGGTCTAGACATCAAGGCGCATTCGGTCTGCTATCGCACCACGCGCTCGATCGCCTTCGTGCGCTCGACGGCCTACCAGGAGTCCGAGGACGATCCGGTCGCGACCGCGACCGCCTGCTTCATGATCGGCGCCAACCGCACCAACATGCTTGCCGATCGCAGGATGGACTTGCGCAGCATTCCGACGCTGGAGGCACCGGACGATCCGGACGGTCCGTTCGCGAACAGCCCGTTCGCGCGTGCGCTCGGTATTCGCGTCAATGACGACGGCACGCTGACGATGCCGTTCTCGCCGCAAATCATCGGCAATCCGATCCTGCCCGCGATCCACGGCGGCATGACCGGCGCCTTTCTCGAGACCACTGCGATCTTCGGCGTGAGGCGCGAGCTCGGCATCGCCGCGCTGCCCAAGCCGATCGGACTCACCATCAACTATCTTCGCTCCGGCCGCGCGCTCGACACCTTCGCCAACGTGTCGATCGTGAAGCATGGCCGGCGCATCGTTGCCTTCGAGGCGCGCGCCTGGCAGGACGATGCGGACAAGCCGATCGCCACCGCCTTTGGTCATTTCATGCTGCGCCCGACGCCCGGACGCGACGAGGAATAGGCCCATTTTGACTTGACGGCCGCAGTTCCGGCCACAACGATGGGACGTCCCCGCGAGAGGTATTGGATGCGGCATCCGCTCGACATCATCGCCATGTTCGCCGCACTCTGGCTGCTGGCCTCGATGATGCTCGACGCGCTGACACCGAAGGAACTGACCGCGATCATGATCGGCGTGGCGATCGGACCTGCGATGGTCATCACGGCCGTATTCTACTATTTGCGCTGTCCGCGAACGGACTTCGCGGTGATGTTCGCAGCACTCTGGCTCATCTCGGACATCGCGATCGCGTTCGTCTCGCCGACGCAGCTGCCGCATTTCCTGATCGTGCTCGGCTTCGTGCCGGCCTTGACGGTCGGCAGCGTGCTGCACTGGCAACGCTTCCAGCGCCGCCACGAGCAACCGCTGCCGGCGCCTTCGGTGAAGCGGGGTTAGCGCGGCAGGAGATTCGTCTTCGCGAGGTCGAGCACCTCGTCGCCGCGGCCGTTCATCACCGCGCGCAGCACCCAGAGACTGAAGCCCTTGATCTGCTCGGGCGTGATGGTCGGCGGCATCGAGAGTTCCTGCTTTGCGGTGACGACGTCGAGCAGCGCCGGCCCGTCATGGGCGAGCATCTCCTTGACGGCGCCGGGCAATTCGCCGGGGTCCTCGACGCGCTTGGCAAAGATGCCCATGGCGCGCGCCATCGCTGCGAAGTCCGGATTCTTCAGGTCGACATTGGTGTCGACGAAGCCCGCGGCCTTCATCTCCAGCGCAACGAAGCCGAGCACGCCGTTGTTGAAGACGACCACCTTCACCGGCAGCTTCTCCTGCGTCAGCGTGATCAGATCACCCATCAGCATGGTGAAGCCGCCATCGCCGGACAGCGAGATTACCTGGCGGCCGGGCTGGGCGGCCTGCGCGCCGATCGCCTGCGGCATCGCGTTGGCCATCGAGCCGTGCACGAATGAACCGATCAGCCGGCGGCGGCCGTTCATGTCGAGATAGCGCGCGGCCCACACCGTGGGCGTGCCGACATCGGCGGTGAAGACCGCATCGTCGGACGCATGGTCGCTGATGACCTTTGCGAGATATTGCGGATGGATCGGCTTGCTGCCCGGGGTACCCCTGGCGAGCGAATCCAGCCCCTCGCGCGCCTTCTTGTAGTGCGCGACGGCGTCGTCGAGATGCTTGCGCTGCGTCTTTGATGTCAGCAGCGGCAGCAGCGCTTCGATGGTGAGCTTGACGTCGCCGACGAGGCCGAGATCGATCTTGCAGCGACGTCCCAGATTCTCGGGACGAATGTCGATCTGCGCGACCTTCGCATCGGTGGGGAAGAACTGCTTGTAGGGGAAATCCGTGCCCAGCATCACCAGCGCGTCACAGGCATGCATGGCCGCGTAGCCCGAGGAGAAGCCGATAAAGCCGGTCATGCCGACGTCGTAGGGGTTGTCGTACTCGACATGCTCCTTGCCGCCGAGCGCATGGACGATCGGGCTCTTCAGCGATTCCGCCAGTTGCATCAGGGGCGCATGCGCGCCGACGCAGCCGCGGCCGCAGAACAGGGTGACGCGCTCGACGCCGTTGAGGAGATCCGCGAGCGCCTGCAGCTCGGCTGCCTCCGGCACCACCTTCGGCGCCGCCACGCTGAGGCCGCGCGTGGTCGACAGCGCGCGCTTGGGCGGGCTGCGGAAAGCGACGTCGCCGGGCATGGCGACGACGGCGACGCCGCGCAGACCGATCGCCGCGCGGATCGCGTTCTCCAGCACGAACGGGAGCTGGCTCGGGTCGGAGACCATCTCGCAATAATGGCTGCATTCACGGAACAGGTTCTGTGGATGGGTCTCCTGGAAATAGCCGCCGCCGATCTCGGACGAAGGGATCTGCGCGGCGATCGCCAGCACGGGAACGCGGCTGCGATGAGCATCGAACAGTCCGTTGATCAGATGCAGATTGCCGGGGCCGCAGGAACCCGCGCACACCGCAAGGCTTCCGGTCATCTCGGCTTCGCCCGCGGCGGCGAAGGCGGCGACCTCCTCGTGGCGGACATGGATCCACTCGATGGTGCCGCGGCGGCGCAATGATTCGGTCAGGGCGTTCAGGCTGTCGCCGACGATGCCGTAGATGCGCTTGACGCCGGCCTGTTCGAGCGTTGCCACGAACAGATCGGCCACGTTGTTGATCGCCATGTCGGTCTCCTGCTGTCGCCAGTCACACTGCGCGATACGTCACATCAGCATCGCGGGCAATATGAGGCACAATAGGTTATGACGGGTTCACGGCTAGTTTATCGTCCGTCAATCTTTCTGAATTGCCCGATCGTAAGCCGTGATTGTCGCCTTCGCGCGCGCGGCGACATCGGCCGCGCTCATGCCGGGCTTGTAGAGGCTGGAGCCGAGCCCGAAGGCGGTGACGCCGCCCTTGATGTATTCGGCAAAGTTCTGATCGGAGACGCCGCCGACGGCCGCGATCATCACGCCCGACGGCAGCACGGCGCGGATCGCGGCGATGCCGGAGGCGCCCAGCACGCTGGCCGGAAAGAACTTCAGGCCGGATGCGCCCGAGCGCGCGGCGAGCAGCGCTTCGGTCGGCGAGAACACGCCAGGCAGCGTGACCATGGCGTATTGATGCGCACGCACCAGCACCTGCGTGTCCACATTCGGCGAGACCATCAGCCTGCCGCCGACGTCGTTGAGACGATCGACATCCGCGGTGGCCAGCACCGTGCCGGCACCGATCAGCACGTCCGGAGGCGCCTGCTTCACCGCGGTTGCGATGGAGCGGAACGGATCGGGCGAATTCAGGGGGATCTCGATCGCGGTCATGCCGGCTTCGATCAGCACGCCGACGATCGCTTCAGTCTCCTCGGGCTTGACGCCGCGCAGGATCGCAACCAGCGGCCGCTTCATCGGCGGAAAGGGAATGCTCATCTCAAAGATCCTTTGATTTCCAGATCGCGGCAGCCGCCATGGACAGGCCGCGGCGAACGGCTTCATCCGCATCGACCGGATGAGCGTTGACCGACAGCGCCTCGAACGCCAGCCGGTACAGCACCGCAAGCCGCCCGGCGGCAATCAGCCTGATACCTGTTTGCGGCACGGAGCCGGAGAGTCCGGCCGCCAGCTCGACGCCGATCAACGTACCTGACAGCGCCTCGCGCGCCGCAGCCGGCGCGCCGCCGA
The DNA here is from genome assembly GCF_018129985.1 of Bradyrhizobium sp. SZCCT0148. Classification (GTDB taxonomy): domain Bacteria; phylum Pseudomonadota; class Alphaproteobacteria; order Rhizobiales; family Xanthobacteraceae; genus Bradyrhizobium; species Bradyrhizobium japonicum_H. The sequence continues at coordinate 101,833 of NZ_JAFCKT010000012.1, read as the reverse complement.
ACAGCAGCTGGCGCGACCGCGCGCTGAACAAATGATTGGCAACGAAGGCCGGCGCCTCGTATGCGGCTTTCACCGCCGCCTTGAAGCTCGCGATATCCTCGGCCTCGTCGGCGCCGGCGACCGCGAGCGACAGGATGGTCTCTTGCGAGACGGCGCTGAACAGTTCGCCGGTCATGAAAGTGGAGAAGCGTTCGACGACGCCGTCCTTCACCCGCACCCATTTCGAATGCGTGCCGGGCATGCAGACCAGCGCCTCGCCCATGGCCTCGAGGCCGAGCGCGCCGAGCAGCTGCGTTTCCTCGCCGCGCATGACGTCGGGCGCGCTAACGTCGCGCTGCGCGATGCCGGGCAGGATGCGGATGTCACGCGCTTGGCCCGGAACGCGCACGGCTTGCGTCAGGACGGCCGCGAGCGGTGCCGGCGTGTCGACATAGCCGGCCTCGACCCAGCCGGTTTTGGCGCCGGCCATGCCGCAGACCAGAACCGGCAGATGATCCGGCGCTTCGATCGCCGCGAGATGCGACTGCAGCACGGCCGGAAAGCCGGCCTTGGCGGCCGCCAGCATGCCCTCGCCGCTGCGACGCTCGGCCAGCACCTGGCCGGCACGATCAACCAGCCACAGCCGGAAGCTGCTGGTGCCCCAGTCAACCGCGACATAAGCGGGTTCGGTCATTCTCTCCTCGTCTCACGGCCGGGACGCTGTCTCGCGACAATGAGACGGCATCTTGGAGTCTGACGCCGGGATAACGGCTATTGCGCGGGCAAACCAGCCCTTTCTCTGCGATTTGAAGCCGCCCCGCACTGGCACAGCGCTTGCTCAACCGTCCCCGCTCAACTCCGTCAACGCGCGACAAGACGCGTCAACATCAGATGAGGAAACCCATGGAGATCGGCTATTTCACGATGCCTTCGCATCCGCCGGAGTGCGGCCTGAAGGAAGGACATGATTGGGACCTGCAGGTCCTGCGCTGGCTCGACGAGCTCGGCTACCAGGAAGCCTGGATCGGCGAGCACCACACCGCGCCCTGGGAACCCAATCCCACGCCGGACCTGCTGATCGCTCAGGCCTTGATGCAGACCAAGAACATCCGCATCGGGCCGGGCGGCTTCCTGCTGCCCTATCACCACCCGGCCGAACTCGCCAACCGCGTCGCGATGCTCGACCATCTCTCCGGGGGCCGGCTCAATTTCGGCGTGGCGGCGAGCGGTCTGCCGAGCGACTGGGCAATGTTCAACGTCGACGGCATGAGCGGGCAGAATCGTGACATGACCCGCGAGGCGCTCGAGATCATCCTGAAGATGTGGAGCGATCCCGCGCCCTGGACCTACAAGGGCAAGTTCTGGACGGTGACCAAGCCGGACACGATGTTCGACTTCCTCAAGCCGCACATCAAGCCGTTGCAGACGCCGCATCCGCCGATCGGCGTCGCCGGGCTGTCCAAGAACTCGGACACGCTGAAGCTTGCCGGCGAGCGCGGCTTCATTCCGATGAGCCTCAACCTCAACCCGGCCTATGTCGGCAGCCACTGGGACTCGGTCGAGATCGGGGCGGCCAAGACCGGGCGCAAGCCGAACCGTGCCGACTGGCGCCTCGTGCGCGAGGTGTTCGTCGCCGACACCGACGAGGAGGCCTGGAAACTCTCGACCGGCGACATGATGGGCCGGATGATGGGCGAGTACTTCCTGCCGCTGCTCGGCCATTTTGGCTTCAAGGACTATCTGAAGCACGCGCCTGATGTGCCCGATAGCGACGTCACCGTCGAATATTGCGCCAAGCGGAACTGGATCGTCGGCTCGCCGGCGACGGTCGCCGAGAAGATCGAAAAGATCTACGACGAGGTCGGCGGCTTCGGCGTGCTCTGCGTGTTCGGCTTTGATTACAAGCACAAGCCGGAAGCCTGGCACCACTCGCTCTCGCTGCTCAAGAACGAGGTGATGCCGCGCCTTGCGCATCTCGGCTCCGCAAAGAAGGCAGCTTGACGCTCGGCGGGTGCGGCGCGATCGTGCCGCACCCGCTTCTATTCTCGGAGATGTCCGCGTGACGGTCGACGCCAGTCCTTTCGACGCAAAGGATTTCAAGCAGGCGATGCGCCAATGTGCCGGAGCCGTGGCGCTTGTCACGGTCGGTGCCGAGCACGGCAAGCGCACGGGACTGACGGTAACTTCGGCCTGCTCGCTGTCGGATAGCCCGCCCTCGCTGATCGTCTGCGTCAACCGCAACGCCAGCGCGCATGCGCGCATCCGCGAGGAAAGGGCCTTTGCGATCAACTTCCTGCACGAGGACCACGCGGCGCTGGCGCTGACCTTCAGCGGCCAGAAAGGCGTCAACGGCGACGATCGCTTTGCCTTTGGCCAATGGACTCGCGGGGAAACCGGCGCCCCGGTGCTGACCGACGCGGTCGCCGCGTTCGACTGCGTGCTGGCGCAGGAATTCGAGACGACGACGCATTCGATCTTCGTCGGCGAGGTGCGCGGCGTGTCGCACGGCGCGGAAGCGACCCCGCTGATCTATCTCCGCAGCAGCTTCCACACGCCGCGCGAGATGCGCGGCACCGTCACGGTTGGCGATCTCGACTCGCGGCACCTGAGCTGGAGCGATTTTTCGTAATGAACGGCGCTCTCTTTTCTTCTCCCATCGTGGGGACAGAGATCGCTACTGCGCCGTCTCGATCCTCAGCTGCTTGATCTTCCGATAGAGCGTCGCGCGGCCAAGCTTCAGCGCGCGAGCGGCCTCCGTGACGCGGCCGCCGTGCTTGCGCAAAGCCTCGACGATCGTCGCGCGCTCGGCCGCTGCGAGATCAGGCTCTGCTCTCTCGCCAAACGGCGGCAGATCGAGATCGGCATCGGTGATCACCCCATCCTCCGCGGTGCAGCCGGCGAGCCGCAGCACGTGGCGGAGCTGGCGCATGTTGCCGGGATAGGAATAGGCCGAGAGCTGCGACCACGCTTCGTCCGAGACGCGGCAATTCGGCGCCTCCTCGCGCGCGATCTGGCGGATGACGTCGTCCCGGTCGGCGCGTTCGCGCAGGGCTGGCAGCCGCACCTCCAGGCCGCGCAGACGGAAATAGAGATCGGCGCGGAATGCGCCTTCTTCGGCCATGCGGCCGAGATCGCGGTGGGTGGCGCTGACCAGGCGGATATCGACGGCGACGGGCTTGAGCGCGCCGAGCGGCCAGACCTCGCGGTTCTCCAGCACCCGCAACAGCCGCGTCTGCAGCGCGATCGGCATGTCGCCGATCTCGTCGAGGAACAGCGTGCCGCCGTCGGCCTGCACGATCAGCCCCTTCGAGCCGTCGCGCCGCGCACCGGTGAAAGCGCCGGCCTCGTAGCCGAACAGTTCGGCGTCGATCAGGCTCTCCGGCATCGCCGCACAGTTCAGCGCGACATAATTGCCGCGCGCCCGGCCGCTCGCGGCGTGAATGGCGCGTGCGAACAAATCCTTGCCGACGCCGGTTTCGCCATACAGCAGCACGGGCAGATTGTGATCGCCTATGCTGCGGAGCCGCTTGACGCTTCTGATCAGCCCGGGATCGCGGCCTGCGAGCCTATGCAGCGCGTCGAAACGGTCGACAGGCGCATCGCGGCGCGGTGCAAGCGGGCGCGTCGAGGATCTTGCGCGCAGCGGCGGCGCAACATGACCCTGACCCAGCGCGCTGCCGTCGGCGCGGCGCAGCTCGACGGGCTCGTCAGCGCCGCGGCCTGCATGATGATCGAACTTGACGTAGCGCGACAGGTCGATCCCGGATGCGATCAGACCGTCGGTGAGGCCCAGCAATGCGCGCGCAGAGCGGCAGGCGCCGACGATGCGGCGGTCGTCGTCATAGGCGAGCAGACCGCTGCCGCCGTCGCCCGGCACGGTCGCGATCCAGGCGTTGCGGAAATGATCGCGGAAGATCGCGCCTTCCATGCGCCGGGTCGCCTCCATCGTCACCGCGAGCGCGAGCTGATGCGCAGCGCGCTCGAGATCCTCCCGGCAAGAGGTGATGTTGATGGCTCCGGCGAGGTGGCCCGCATGGTCGAACAGCGGCGCGACCGCGCAGGAGAACATGTGCCACTGCGCGCGAAAATGCTCGTCGCGGTGCACCAGGATCGGCTTCCGCTCGGCGAGGCAGGTCCCCAGACCGTTGGTGCCCTCGCAGGCCTCGGCAAAATTCGAGCCGGTGTAGATCTTCCAGTCCATGAACAGGCGCGCATCCGCCTCGCCCGGCAATCGGCTGAACAGCATGGTCGCGTTGGCGTCAGCGAGATTGACGCAATAGCCGGCGTCACGCAGCACGCGGGCGAGGTCATCGAGTTCGGGCGTAACCAGCCGGATCATCTCCTCCATCGGCTCGGCGACGTGGCGGATCTCGGCTTCGGTCAGCGTCTGCGGTGGCCCCTGCCGGGCGGGATCGAGCTTGTGGCTGATCAGGCATCGCCGCCAGGAGTTGGCGATTCGCGACGAGGCATCGACCTCGGCCACATGATTGGCGACGGACAAGACACGGGCGACATGGTTCGAGGCCGAAAGGCTGGCCATCGCGGACGTCTCCACCCTGTATTTTGTGCAAAGTCTGGCACCACGGGCGGCGATGTCAATCGGGAACCGGGTCGCAGCAATTGCTGCACTGCGCTCACCACGTATCGATGCACGGCCGCTTCTTCCCCGTCCGCGTCGGCGGCTTCGGCACCGACCGCAAGCCCGCCATGATCCAGCGCCGCGTCTCGGCGGGGTCGATGACGTTGTCGATCTCGAACACCGAGGCGATCGAGACCGCCTTGCCGTTGGCATAGAGCTCGGCGACCTTGTTGCGGTAATATGTCTCCCGCTCCTCGGGATCGGCGATCGCCTCCATCTCCTTGCGGAAGCCGAGACGGACATAGCCCTCCAGCCCCATGCCGCCGAACTCGCCGGTCGGCCAGGCCGCCGTGAAGAACGAGGCGTGGAAGCCGCCGCCGATCATCGATTGCGCGCCAAGACCGTAGCCCTTGCGCAGCACGATGCCGAACAACGGCACGGTGAGGCTCGCGCCAGTGACGAACATGCGCGAGACGTGGCGCACGATCGCGGTCTTCTCGGCTTCGGGGCCGACCATGAAGCCGGGCGTGTCGCACAGCGAGACGATCGGCAGATCGAAGGCATCGCAAAGCTGAAGGAAGCGCGCGGCCTTGTCGCCGGCATCGGCATCGATGGCGCCGCCGAGGTGACGCGGATTGTTGGCGATCAGGCCGAACGGCTTGCCCTCGATCCGGATCAGCGCGGTGATCATGCCGACGCCGTAGTCGCGGCGCAGCTCCAGCACGCTGTCCTTGTCGGCGACGAGATCGATCACGCTGCGGATATCGTAGACGCGCAGCCGGTTCTCGGGGATGGCCCGGCGCAGCAGGCGCTGATCGGCGGCCTGCCATTCCGTCACCGCGCCCTGGAAATAGGACAGGTATTTCTGCGCGGCTCTCGTTGCCTCCTCCTCGTCCTCGACAAGGATGTCGATGACGCCGTTCGGCGACTGGAACGAGACCGGGCCGACCTCGGCCGGATGATAGACGCCAAGGCCGCCGCCTTCGATCATCGCGGGGCCGCCCATGCCAATCGAGGCGTTCTTGGTCGCGATGATGACGTCGCAGCAGCCGAGCATCGCGGCGTTGCCGGCGAAGCAATAGCCGGAGACGACGCCGATGACTGGCACGAGGCCGGAGAGCCTTGCGAACTGCACGAAGGAGGGGCCGTCGAGACCGGTCATGCCGAGCCGGTCGGTGTCGCCGGGCCGGCCGCCGCCGCCCTCGGCATAAAACACCAGCGGCACGCGCCAGTCTTCAGCCAAGGTCAGCATGCGGTCGATCTTCTTGTGGTTCATGTGGCCCTGCGTGCCCGCGAGCACGGTGTAGTCATAGGCCACGACGATGCAACGCGCGCTCTCGGATCCGAACTTGTCGGCGTTGACGGTGGCAACGCCCATCACGAGGCCGTCGGCCGGCGTGTTCTTGATGAGATCGTCGAGCTTGCGGCGGCGGCGCTGCGCCGCGATCGCGAGGCTGCCATACTCCATGAACGAGCCGTCATCGACGAGCTGTGCGACATTCTCGCGCGCGGTGCGCTGGTTGGTGTTGCGGCGGCGCTCGACCGAGGTCGGACGGTTCGCATCCAGCGTGTTGGCCTGACGCGCGATCAGTTCGGCGAGATCAGGGCGGATGTAATCGAGGTCGATATCGGCTTCCGCGGCCGTGCTGTCGGCCGCGACGTCGAGAGGCTCGAGATAAAGGATCGCCTCGCCATGCATCAGCGTGGCGCCGTCGCCGGCAGCGAGTTTCATGACGCGGCCGCCCTGCTCGGCCATCACGAGATGCTCCATCTTCATGGACTCGATCACGGCGAGCTGCTGACCCGGGCGCACGATCTCGCCCTCCTTCACCTGAATGGTGACGATGGTTCCTTGCAGCGGTGCCGCGACCATCACAGTGCCTTCAGGCACCGCTTGCGCGACGTGCGTATCGGCGCCGTGCGCACCACCCCGCTCGGACGGGGCGAAATAGAGCGGCTTTGCCGCACCATCGGCGGCCTCGACGAGCCTTGCGATATTGCGATCGATGAAATCGGTCGCGATCCGGTTGGTCCTGAAATCGGGATGCGCCAGCACCGCCTGGAGGAAGGCGATGTTGGTGACAACCCCGTCGATCCGGAATTCGCGCAGGGCACGCGAGGCCTTTGCAACGACGTCGTGCCAGGCTTCGCCCGCCGTATGCACGATGACCTTTGCAAGGAGAGAGTCGTAGGCCGCGCTGGTCTTGTAGCCAGCGTAGCCAAAACTATCGACGCGCACGCCGGGCCCCGACGGCGGCTCGAACAATGCGAGCACGCCGCCGGTCGGATACGTCGCGCCCGTCTCGTCCAGCGTCTCCATGTTGACGCGGAGCTGCATGGCGTAGCCGCGGGGCTTCGGGATCGATCCTTGCGCCAGGCCGAGCGAGGCCAGCGTCGCGCCTGATGCGACCGCGAGTTGGGCGCGGACGAGGTCGAGCCCGAGCACTTCTTCGGTCACGGTGTGCTCGACCTGGAGCCGCGGGTTGGCCTCGATGAAGGCAAAACTGTCCTCGGCCGTGCCGTCGACCAGGAACTCGAAGGTGCCGAGATTGTCGTAAGCCGCCGCCGTCGCGAGCTGCTTCGCCGCCTCGATGATGCGGCCACGCAGGGAATCGCTCAGCGACGGGCTCGGCGCCACCTCGATCAGCTTCTGGTGCCGGCGCTGGATGGTGCATTCGCGCTCCCAGAGATGGGAGATCGCGCCATGGCGGTCGCCGATGATCTGCACCTCGATATGACGCGCCTGCCGGATCAACCGCTCGGCATAGACGCCATCGAAGCCGAACGCCGCCTTGGCCTCCGACCGGCAACGCGCATAGGCCTCCGCGAGATCGGCCGCGTTCTCCACCACGCGCATGCCGCGACCGCCGCCGCCGGCCATGGCCTTGATCACGATCGCCGCATTGCTGCCGAGCGAGGTGAAGAACGCCGCGATCTCCTCCAGCGAGGACGGCCCGCTGGTGCCGGCGATGATCGGCACGCCGCAGCGCTTTGCCAATTGCCGGGCCGCGACCTTGTCGCCGAACAGTTCGAGCGCCGTCACCTTGGGCCCGACGAAGGTGAGGCCTGCGTCGGCGCAGGCTTTTGCGAACGCTGCGTTCTCGCTGAGGAAGCCGTAGCCGGGATGCACGGCATCGCAGCCGACGCTCGTCGCGGCCTTCGCCACCGCCTCGATATCGAGATAGGCCCGGGCGCCGCGGCCGGGGATTTCGACGGCTTCGTCGGCCACCCGCACGTGCAGCGACAGCGCATCATCGGCGGGATGGATCGCAACGGTGGCGATGCCGGCATCGGCCGCCGCGCGTGCGATGCGGATGGCGATCTCGCCGCGGTTGGCGATCAGCAGTTTCTTGAACGACATCCAGCGGTCTCCGTGCCCGCAAGCATGCGGGTTGGCCAATTCGATGATCCTGCTTCATCACTTTAACCGCTGTCGTCAAGGCTGGGGAGCCGGTTGCGACCGCCGCTCCCGCAGGCCGGAATATCAGCCGGCCACACGCGCGGTGATGAGACCAATAATCCGCGCCACGGCAGACGGGATCGGTGCAATGATCGGCACCGTGAACATCGGCTGAAGGTGTCGCGCAGCCTCGCCAAGCGGCCCACCTCCGATGATCACGGCCTCGGCTCCGTCCTGCACGATGCAGGCTTCGGCTGCGCCGGCAAGGGCAGCGCGCAGCCGTTCCGGATCACGCATCAGTTCGTGCGGATCGCCATCGGCGAAGCGCGTGCCCGTATAGCGATGTTCCAATCCCAACGCCTGCGGCAAGGCGTCGATGTTCGCGCCGAGCCGCGGCGTCGTGGTCGCCACGCCGAAGCGGCGGCCGCCTTCAGCCGCTTCAAGCATCGCGGACTCGCCGATACCGACAGCAGGCAGATCCGTGCGGGCCTTGATCCCGGCGAGGCCGGGATCGCCGAACGCAGAAACGATGATGCCATCGCAGGCGCATCTCGCGGCCAGCGCGATCTCCTCGACCTCGCGCGCAGCCGCGTCCAGCGCATCCGCCGAAACGATCATGGGGGGAGCGCGTGTTGCCGTGGCGCCGACGATGTCGAAGCTGCCGGTAACTGCGGACCTCGCAATGGCGACCATCATCGCTGTGGTCGCCTCGAGGCTGTTCGGATTGACCAGGAGGATGCGACGACCCGACATGTCAGGCGCCGGCTCGCGAGCGCGCACCAATCTCCTTGAAGATCGCGGTGAGCTCGTCGACCTCGTCGGCGTCCTGCTTCGGCCGGATCCGCTGTTCCATCTCCTCGATGTGATGACGCATCGCATGGATCGCGCCCGCCTTGTCCCGGGCGAGGATCAACGCCCCGATGTCCGGGTGCGCGTCGGGCGAGCAATCCGGCTCGCCCGGCTGCTCGAACGTCGCGATCGCCAGCGACGTTCGCAGCATCAGCTCGCGCGACATGTCCAACAGAACGCGGTTGCCCGCAAGCTTGGCGACTAGGATATGGAACTCCGCCGTAAGCGACAGCGAGGCCCAGCGGTCGTTGCGATCGTGTCGCGCCTCCAGCTCCATGTGCGCCTTCAGCGCGGCCTTGCCGGACTTGTCCAGCCGGTCGACCGCCGCGGCGACCGCCGCGACCTCGATGATGCGGCGCGCGGCGAAGATGTCCTGCGCCTCCTCCCAGCTCGGCCGGTACACGAAGGCGCCGCGGTTGGGGATCTGCATCACCACCTTGCGCGAGCCGAGATGGGCGAGCGCCTGCCGGATGTGTATCCGCGTCGTGCCGAAGGCGGAAGCGAGCTTGTCCTCGCCGAGCTTGGCGCCCGGCTTCAGCCGCTTCTGGCTGATCGCGGTCAGAATGCCCTGGACCACCGGATCATCATCGACGCTGCGCGGATCGACGGCATCCGGCTCAACGCGCTTCGGCTCGACAGGCTTGGTCTTGCGCTTGAGAGGACGGCTTCGCTTCATGTCTCGCTTTTACAGGATTCCCGGCTGTTGCCGCAGCCCATTTTTTGGACAAAACAGCCGCCCTATCGTTTACAAAACAGACATTAAATTGGCGCCAATCTATGGCGCCATAAATTTTGCTAAGCGTCCCAGCATCTTAGCATGCAGCCCGCACTGGCACGGCGATTGCTAACCTTCCTTCCGCAGAACAATGCGAGGGATGGAGTTGACGTTGAGTGACGTGCGCGGACATTCGCTGGATCTGAAGGGTATCGGCCACGCTTTCGGCACGACTGTCGCGCTCGACGAGATCGAACTTGCCGTCGCGGCCGGAGAACTGATCGCGCTGCTCGGGCCGTCAGGCTGCGGCAAGACCACGATGCTCCAGATCATCGCCGGCTTCCTGCGCCCCTCCAAGGGCGAAGTTCGCTTCGACGGCGCGCGCGTCGAGCACATTCCCGCCAATCGCCGCCGCATAGGCATGGTGTTCCAAAACTACGCGCTGTTTCCGCATCTTAGTGTGTTCGAGAACGTCGCCTATGGATTGCGGGCGCGCAAACGGCCGAATGCCGAAGTTGCCGCGAAAGTCGAGCAGATGCTCGGGCTTGCCCAGATGGCGCAGTTTGCGCGCCGGCTGCCGGGCGAACTCTCGGGCGGACAGCAGCAGCGCGTAGCGCTGGCGCGCGCGCTTGCGATCGATCCGGGCCTCGTCCTGCTCGACGAGCCGTTCTCGGCGCTCGACAAGAATCTTCGTCTCGACATGCAGATCGAGATCAAGAGCCTGCTGAAGACCTTCGGCGTCACCTCCATCATCGTGACGCATGACCAGGAGGAGGCGCTTTCGATGGCCGACCGCATCGTCGTGCTCAACAAGGGACGCATCGAGCAGATCGACAGTCCGGATGCGCTCTACGACCGGCCGGCCAGCCTGTTCATATCGAGCTTCATCGGTCACACCAATTTGCTGCGCGGCGCCGTGACCGAGACCGATCGCGTGCTGCTGGACGCTGGTCCCGAAATCAACCTGGGGCGCTCCGCGCAACGCCGGCGCGGCACGGCGGTGACCATCTCGGTGCGGCCCGAGAACATCGCATTCGGCGCCGCCGACCGACCCGGCGCCATTCCCGTCACGATCCGCGCCACCGTCCCCCTCGGCGCGGTCAGCGTCACCGAGGTCCTGACGACGAGCGGCGAGGCCGTGAAGATCAGTCAGGCGCGTGCCGCGACAACCACGAAGGCGCGGGCCGGAGAGACGGCCTGGCTCGCGATCACCGACACCTCGCGCATCAGCATTTTCAGCACGCCGGCCGACGGCGTCCAGGACCATCAGCAAAGGAGTGTTTGACATGAGCCTATCCCGGAGATCGCTGCTCACCTCAGGTTCGGCCGCGCTCGCGGCGGCAAGCCTGGGATGGCCGACGTCGTCGCGCGCCGCGACCTCGATCGTGGCAACAACCTATCCCGGCAGCTTCGACGAGGCCTTCCGCGCCGTGGTCGGACCGGCCTTCAAGAAGACCAGCGACAGCAGCGTCACCTTTACGCCCCTGCTCGGTGTCGACCAGATCGGCAAGATCCAGGCCTCGCGCAATGCGCCGCCGTTCGACGTGGTGCTGTTCGACGAGGGCCCGCTGATCCCGGCGATCGCGAGCGGCGTGCTTGAGAAATTCCCGGCGGAACAGTCGAAATCCCTTGCCGACATTCCGAGCGCGTTCCGCCATCCCGACGGTTACGCCCCCGTCATCACCTGTCAGTTGATCGGCATCGCCTACAATCCGAAGAAGATCACGACGCCGCCGACCTCGTGGGAAGACCTTTGGAAGCCCGAGTACAAGGGCCGCGTCGGCATCACCGGGCTCGGCTCGAGCCTCGGCACCGCCTTCATGGTCGAGATCGCCAAACTCAACGGCGGCTCGGAGACCAATATCGAGCCGGCCTTCGACGCCATAAAGAAGCTGCTGCCGAACGTCGGCGCGATCGCGGCCTCGCCCGGCGCGCTGGCGGCGCTGTTTCAGCAGGGCGAGATCGATATCGCCTTCAACTTCTGGAACAACGTGGCGCTGCTCGCCGCCAAGGGCGTCGACATCGCCTTCGCCAAGCCGAAGTCGGGTGCCGTCGTGATCCGCACCAGCGCGCAGATCGTCAAGAACAACCAGGACCCGAAGCTGGTGCTCGACTATCTCGACACCGTGATGTCGGTCGCCGCGCAAAAGGGGCTCGAGGCCGCGCCCTGGGTGATGATGCCGACCAACGGCAAGGTGGCGCTGACCGGCGCGAACCTCACGGTGGCCAAGAGCGTCGACGACCTCGTCGCCAACAACGTGCTGCTCGACTGGACCAAGTTCCAGGCGATGCGCGGCGAATGGATCACCCGCTTCAGCAAGGAAGTGAAGATCTAGATGTCGCCGGCCGACACGACCGCGTCCAGACAGTTGCTGCCGGCCCTCCCGCTGGCAGCGCTGTTCTTCGCAGCCTTTGTGCTGCCGCTGACCGCACTCGTGCTGGTCAGCCTGTTTCGGGACCCGCAATTTTCCGACCTCTCCCTGGTCCAATATGTGCGATTCCTGTCCGATCCGTTCAGCCTCAAGGTGCTGTCGGACACGCTTTGGTTGGGAGCGGAGGTCGCTCTGGCGACGCTGGTCCTCGCCTATCCGCTCGCGCTCGTCTATGTCGCGAGCGGTCAGTTCATGCGCACCCTGATCACCTTCCTGATCATGCTGCCGTTGCTGACAAGCACGGTGGTGCGCACCTTTGCCTGGATCGTCATCCTCGGCCGCGACGGCATCGTCAACTCGGCGATGCTGTCGCTGGGGTTCTGGCAGGCGCCGGCGCGACTGCTCTACACATGGGAGGGCATGGTGCTGGCGCTGACGCAGATCCAGCTTCCCCTGATGGCGCTGCCTGTCATCAACAGCCTGCTGCGGCTCGACGGCAATCTGACGCGGGCTGCCGAGGGATTGGGGGCAAGCCGCGCCCGCATCTTCATCACCATCGTCCTGCCTCTGACGCTGCCGGGCGCCATCGCCGGCTGGCTGCTCGTCTTTGCCGCGGCTGCAACCGCCTTCATCACCCAGACGCTGGTCGGCGGCGGGCGCATCATCCTGATGCCGTCCTATATCTACCAGCAGGCCGTCGGCGTGCAGGACTGGCCGTTCGCGGCAGCGCTATCGCTGATCTTCACGCTGGCCGTGACCGGCATCGTCTTTGCCGTCGGTGCGCTCTCCCGCCGCTTCGTGCGAGGCGTCGATGCAGCGTAGTCTTGTCGACCGGGTCTATTCCGCCGTGGTCGGTACGATCACCGGCTTCGGCATGCTCCTGCTGCTGGCGCCGACGCTGATCGTGCTCGTCATATCCTTCACCGGCGGCATCACGCTGAAATTCCCGCCGCCGAGCTGGTCGCTGCGCTGGTATCTCGAGTTGCTGCGATCGCAGGAGATCATGGAGCCCGCCTTGACGAGCCTGAAAATTGCCGCGGCGGCGACAATCCTCTCCGCGGTGCTGGGCGGCGCGGCCGCGCTCGGGCTCGCACGGAGCAGGTTGAAGATCGCCCGCATTTTGGACGCGCTGTTCATGTCGCCGATGGTACTGCCCGCGATGGCCTTCGGCCTGTCGCTGCTGCTGGTCTTCAACCTGCTCGGCATCCGCCTGTCCGCGGCGACGCTCGTGCTCGGCCACACCGTCATTTGTGTGCCCTTCGTGATCCGGATGGTTGGGGCCTCCGTGCAGCAGCTCAATCCGGTGCTGATCACCTGCTCACTCAGCCTCGGCGCCAGCCGCTGGTACACGTTCCGCCGTATCACGCTGCCGCTGATCCGCCGCGGCATCGTCGCAAGCTGTTTCGTCGCGTTCCTGACCTCATTCGACAACGTGCCCGTCTCGCTGTTCCTGGCCGATGCCCGCACCGAGGTGCTGCCGATCAAGCTCTGGGCGATCCTCGAAGGCAGCCTCGACGTCCGGGTCGCCGCCGTCTCGGGCGTGATCGTGCTGGTGACGCTGGCCGGCCTGGTCTGCGCCGAAATCTTCGGCGGCATCAGCCGCCAAATCGGGAACCGATGATCATGCCCATCGAACGCGATCTCCGCGGATATGGACGGGCACGCCCGGATATCATCTGGCCCAACGGCGCCCGGGTCGCGGTGTCGCTCGTGGTGAATTTCGAAGAGGGCGCCGAGCTTGCGGTCGAGCAGGGCGATATCGAGACGGAGCGTTTTGGCGAGGTCGCTTCGACGTCGCCACCGGGGATCCGAGATCTCGTGCAGGAACAGGTCTTCGACTACGGCATGCGGGCCGGCCTGTGGCGTTTCCTCGACGCCTTTGCCGACGCGAATGTCCGCTCGACCTTCATGATGTGCGGCCGCGCCGTCGAGCGTGTGCCCGAGCTTGCGCGCGCCGTGATCGAAGCGGGACACGAGCCGGCGGTGCACGGCTGGCGCTGGTTGCCGCACGCGCGCTACGGCGACCCCGAGACTGAGCGTCGCGATATCGAGCGGACGCGCGACGTCATTGCCCATTTCACCGGCGTCACGCCGGCCGGCTTCATGTCGCGCGGCAGCCAAAGTTCCTGGACCCGCGATCTCCTGATCGATCTCGGTTTCGCCTATGACTCCAACGCACTCGACGACGACCTGCCCTATTGGAGCCGTTCGCCGCGAGGGTCGATGCTGATCCTGCCTTACGGCTTCGACACCAACGACATGAAGTTCTTCCATCCGAATGGTTTCGTGCAGCCGGAGCATTTTTCCGACTATGTCGGTGCCGGGCTTGCGACGCTGGTCGAGGAAGCCGAACGCGGCCGCTCCGCGATGCTGTCGATCGGCTTCCACCTGCGCATTTGCGGCCGGCCCGCGCGTTTCCGCGCCGTAAAGGCCATTATCGCGGAACTGGCGCGGCTCGACCGCCGCGTCTGGGTGGCGACACGGGCCGACATAGCTGCCCATTTCCGCAACGCCGTGCGTTAGGCCGCTTGCACGCCCGCGACGAAAGCACTGACCTCGTTGTCAAGTGAACAGTCCAGCGGCCGCCGAAGCGGAGCCGGCGCATTCGAATCTCAACCTCTTCAAATCTAGAAGCCCTCGATATCGCCCCTGCGAGCGTTGACTTGGAGAGAGCTCCGGCAGAACGATCGACGCTGACGATCGGCGCCGACGGTGGCGCGAGCAGCGAAGGTCCGGAGGCTTCATGCATCCATCGACATCATCAGGGTCTCTCGAGCTTCCAGCGCTCAGCGCCGCGGAGCGACTCTTCATCTGGGGATTTCGCGCCAAGGCACGCAGCGGAGGCGCCGTTCCGACCGCAGCCGACATCCAGGAGGTGTACGACCATTTCCGCGTCGGCGATGCCGTGCTTTCGCTGGAATCCATCATCGAGATCTTCGCCTGCACGGCCCACACCGCGATCGAAGTGCACTGCCCGACCTGTCCGCGCATGTCGGATAGCGAGCAAGGGATTCTGCATGCCATCGCCGCGGCACAACAGGATCGCATCGACATCGTGCGCGAACGGTTCGAGAGCTGGCTGCCGCCTGTCGGTGCCGATTGGGCGCTGGCGCCGGTGCGGGGGCTCGCCACGATCTTCCGCATGGCAGGCCTCATCCTGCCCGACCGCCAAGTGCGATCGTTCGACCATGACCGGACCATGGCGATGAAGAGCTGGCCGGTCGGAAGTCCGACATTGCACTGACGAGACCGTTCATGCCCCCCGATATCTGCGGTTCTGTGCCGGATGCCGGCCAATCGCGGCTCTGCCCGCTCCAGGCCGCGCTTGGAGCGCGCCCCTGCGTCGACAATTACGATGATTTCTGCCGCGTCGCGCTGTCGCTGTTCCGCTTCATCGGAGCGGCCTACGCCACAGGCACCTCGGATTGCTGGGAGGCCGCCTACCGCTTTGCCGACGAGGCGCCTGGCATTGCCGACAGTCCGCTGCTGGTCGCGCGCGTGGCCGCGCTGGTCAGAATCCTGCGCAGCGGCCGGCCATGCGAACTTTGCTTCATGCCGCCGTCCTGTCGTCGCCTGTCGAAGGACGAGACTGAACTGATGCGATTGCTGGCGGTCGCGCGTCGCAAGCAGCCGGGCGAGCTCGAATCCATCGTCTGTGCCTTCGTCGGCTCCGGCCAGGAAGCTGCCGCGGCGCGGGCGGTCACCGCGCTTGCGTTGTGCTGAGGCTTTGGCGGGTTCCGGGCGGCGCAGATCGGATCACTCGCCCGCGACGCACGCCGCCATGATGGCGTCGAGCTCGGCTTTCGAGAGCACGCCGAGCTCGGCGATGAACACGATCCGCGCGCGCGGCACGCCTGCCGCCGGCGCATCGCCCGGGGCCAGCGTGGCGCGACCGGCGGCGAATTGAAACACCATCTGGCGTCCCGGCTGCTCGACGGTTTCGAACAGGCCTTTGGCCCGGGCGAGTTTCGGCGCCAGTCTGCCGATGGCCTGCTGCAGGCGCGGCAGCGAGAGCGGCTGGTCCGAGGTCCAGCTCAGCGTCTCGAAGCGCTGCTCGGTCGGTCGCTTCGGGCCGGGATCGCGCGGCGCGGTCACGCGATCGACATTCGCGGGGAATAGCAGCGCGGACGGGATTTCGCCGTGGTTCGCATCGACCACCACGGCGGGGACGCGTTGCGCACGAATGGCCGCGCGCATCCTCGCACCGGCGCCTTCATCCGCCAGATCCAGCTTGGTCAAGGCCACGATATCGGCAACGCGCAACTGCGAACGCTGGAGGGCATCCTCGAGCGCCGCCGGTGGTGTTGCGGCATCGATCACGCACAGCACCGTCTCCAGCGGCGCCTCGCGCAGGATCACGGGGTCCATCAGGTTGCGGACGATGTCGGCGGGATCGGCGACGCCGCTGGTCTCGATGACGATGTGTTCGGGCTTCGGATCCCGCCGCAACAGCGTCGAGAGCGTGCGCAGCAGATCGCCTTCGAGCGTGCAGCAGATGCAGCCGTTGGCGAGACTGACCACACCGTCGCTGGCGCCCGCGATCAGCTCCGCATCGATGTTGATGGCGCCGAAATCGTTGACCACGGCGGCAATCCGCCGTCCCTGCGCATGCGCCAGCAGATGGTTCACCACCGTGGTCTTGCCCGCCCCCAGAAAGCCCGTCACCAGGAGAATGGGGACCGGCATGGGGTCAGCCCCCGACGACGGGGCGGCGCACCGGCTTGCCCGGCCGCGCCGCGACATCGAGAATGCCATCGGCGATCAATTGCTGACCACTGACCACGAGATGCCGCACGCCTTCGGACGGACGGTTCATCGCCGTGAAGGTGGCGCGGTCGGAGAGTTTTTCGTAGTCGAACACGACGATGTCGGCGTCGGCATCCTTCGCGAGCCGGCCCTTGGCACGCATCGCCGGCGTGCTCTGCGACAGGATTTCCGCCGGGATCAGGGCGCATTTGCGCACGCCTTCGAGCAGCGACACGGTCTTGCGCTCGCGCACCCATTCGCGGATGAAGCGGGTGAAGCAACCGGCCG
This sequence comes from Bradyrhizobium sp. SZCCT0148, assembly GCF_018129985.1. GTDB lineage: Bacteria > Pseudomonadota > Alphaproteobacteria > Rhizobiales > Xanthobacteraceae > Bradyrhizobium > Bradyrhizobium japonicum_H. The sequence goes on along the minus strand of NZ_JAFCKT010000012.1, from coordinate 84,905 downwards.
AGCGCGGATGCGAGGTGGCATCGTCGGGCAGCGGCCAGGCATCGCCGGTGTAGGTCTTGCCGTCCGACGTCGTCCAGGGCATCGCATCGGAGGCGATCGCGCCGCCGGGATACAGCACCGACATGTCGAGCAGGTCGCGGTGATGCGAATTGTTCTCGATGTCGAGGATGTGCCAGAGCACCAGCGAGGACGGCTCTTCGGCTTGCGCCTTCAGGAGCTCCTCGCGGTCGTGGAAGCGATAGCCGTCGGTCACGCGCTGCACCGAATCGTAGCCGGTGCCGTTGCGCTCGACGAATTCGGGGTCGCTGAAGAAGGCGGCGGCCAGCACGGTCGAGCCGGTGCCGTAAGGATAGGCCTCGACCGTGATGGGCAGGCCCTGCGCCTGCGCTTTCGCGATCAGCACGCGGCAACGCTCGACATCGGTCTTGCTCGACGAGTTGAAATGGCAGATGTGCATGTGCGCGCCGGTGGCGCCGGCATAGCCGATCAGGCGGATATAGGCTTCCACGGCGCTTTCGGGGTCGATCCGCGACATGAAGGCGACATGGGTGAAGGTCGGCACGTCCTTGGCGGCGGCCAGCTGGCAGACCGCGGTCAGCTCCTGCACGCCGGCGCCCGGGGCGTAGGCATTGAGGATGCCGATGCCGATGCCGCCCTCGTCGAGGCCACGCCCGAGACGTTCGAGAACGCCCGCGACTTCCGCGTCGGTGGCCACATTGTCCATCCAGCGGCGATCGCGCATGGCGTTGCCGAACGCCTCCAGCGAGCTCTCGGCGTTAGAGCCCGTCATCGCGCCGATGCGCGCAAACGCCCAGTTGGTGGCGGCGCCGTAGTTCAGCACCCGGCCCTTCCTCGCCTGGCGCTCGTACCAGGACCCGACCGGCAGCACGCCAGCCTCGAGATCGAGCGTGGTCGTGACGCCGTCGAACGCCTGCATGCGGTCGGCCGGAATGGACTGGCCATGGGCGTGCAGGTCGATGAAGCCGGGCGCGACCACGAGGCCGGTGGCGTCGATCACCCGCTCGGCGCCGCCGAGGCCCGTGCCGACGGCAGCGATCTTCCCATCCACGACCGCCACGTCGCCGACGGCGTCCATCCCGCTCGCGGGATCCACCACCCGGCCACCGCTGATTACCAAACCGCTCATATCGTCACTCCAGGAAGGCAGAAAGCCGGTCCGTCTGAGGGACCGGCCACACCTCCATCAAGGCAGATTTTGGCGGCAACGACCACCTCCAGCGATGCCAAGGCGGCATGCACAACGACCCACGCCTTTTGAAGGACGCGCGATGGCTCCGCGGCATCATGGCCGGGCTGGTCCCGGCCATCCACGGAGGCGCCGTTGGGGGGAAAGAACGTGGATGCCCGGGACAAGCCCGGGCATGACGGCTACAGTCCGTCGAACCATGCCTTCCATTTCGGCACAGCGGTTGCGAATGTGCCGCGATGGGTCGTTGGGCCGGTGGAGACGGCTTCGACCGCGGGATTGCCGCTGCCGATCGCGCGCTGATAGGTCATGGCGAGCTGGCCCAGCCCGACGCTGATGGCCTCGTCGCTCTCGCCGTAATAGTTGCGGACCGGGCTCTTGACGATCCAGCGATACGCCTGGGTTTGCGCGACCAGGCGCCCGTAGGCCGATGCCGCGAAAAACTGCGGATCGAAATAGTCGGCGCGGATCAGCTTGTGCAGGTCGGTGGGGACGTCGGCCGGATTGAAGGGTTCGCGCATATAGGCCTTGCGCGACACGTCGTAATAGGCATCCGCGATCAGCGAGCGCGCGAGCCCCGGCACACCGTAATAGTTCTCGAAGGAGAACGCCGTCAGGATGAACAGCGAATTCACCCAACTCGCATCGTTCTTGCGCGGGAAATTGAGAAAGCCGTTGAGCGCCACGAATGCGTCGACCGGCGCGCTTGCGGTGGCGACGGCGTCGACCTTGACGCCCGATTGCTCGAGTTTCTCGAGCATGGCCATGGTCACGAACCCGCCTTGCGACCAGCCGGCGAGAAACAGTTTCGTCGTGGTGAGCTTGAGATGATCGAGCACGGCGCGGCTCGCCATCAGCATGTCGGAGGTCGCCTGCTGGTGGCTCGCCTTGACCATGTAGCCTTCCGGCTCCGACGACGTGCCCAGCCCGAAATAGTCGGCGCCGATCACGGCGTACCCTTGGCCGGCGAACTGGGCGATCATCAATTGCGTTTCCGGTGATTGCAGCGGAAACGAGGGGACCTCCTGCCTGCCGTAGACGGTGCCGTGCTGATACGACACCATCGGGAACGAGGTGCCGCTGTCCTCGGGGATCGCGAGCAGTCCGGAGGCGATCGTAGGCTTGTTGCCGCGCTCGGGCACGACGGAGGAAAAGGTCACGCGATAGAGCCGGACGGCGTTGCGCGCCGGGCTGTAAGTTGTGGTGATCCCGGCGAAGGCGGGCGTGTCGACCTGGAGGATCTTGTTGAGCTGGTCGGCATCCCAGCGCGCGATGCGCTGATATTCGATGCTGGCCGACAATTTGACGACCTGGCCTTCCTGAGCTTGGGCGGAAATCCCCGCGAGGAGCTGGACGAGAAGCAGGAGAGAGAGACGCCAAGCCGATGTCATGCAGGAGACCCGTCGCAAGAGACTTTGGAATGAGCAAGTGACAGGCCTAAGCGGGTTCGGTTGAGATTTTGTTGCACCTCTCCCCGCGCCAAGCTGGAACCGGACTGCCGAACCGTGCGCGATTGTCGCAGGTCGCCGAGGCACGCGGTTGCGGTCTCGCGGCAATGATTTGCCCGAGCTGTGCTCCTCGTCACACCCTCTCGAAAGACAGGGTGCAGGGAAGGCCGGGCGCCGGCTGGCACCCATAAAGACCCCCGTGCTGAACAGATGCACACGCCGTGCACAGGGGAGATGCAGGGCAGCCGATACCAGGCCTTCCCTGCGCGATGGTCTGACGGCCAGTATGCCGCGCTCTCCCGGGAGCCGAACTTTCCTTTTGGCCTCCCTCGCCATTCGAATTGACGATGCCGTTCGCCCGGTTGAGCTTGCGCATCTTCGAACAGCTTGACCGTGGCAACGACGGCCAGGACGACGCGGTTTTGCCGTACGCAGGAGCGCCGTTCGTCTTCGCGGGTCACGCGCGCTCACGAGGTTCTCTCGCCCTGCGCGCGCAAGCTCCGCCTTGACGCCGCCTGCGTCCACCGCAACTCCCAGCTCGCGTTCGAAACGACGTACGACCGCCCCTCAAGTGAGCTGGGATGGCCGACACATACGATAAAACCGAATTTCGGTAAAGTGGAATATTTTCGAAGAGAGGGGTTGACAGTGAATTGGGCTGTTCTGCCGACGAGGCAGCGACCGAGCGCTGGGATGTTTCGAGGGTGACGCGACAAAGCAGGCGCTTCGCACTTGGTGCGCTCTCCATTCGATCGACATCACGCACTGATCCGACGGTCGTCCGAACGCCGTGACGAACCGACCGCGAAGCCGCTCCGCCGTCTTCTCGCCTGCATTGTCATTCAGGGACTGGGCGGGGCGTTGTTTTTGGTGGGCAAGTTCCCAAAGGTTCCATGTGATCGTCAGATCTCTTCTGCAACGCGACTCCCGCCATGCTGTTTCGCGCCGCGCCATCCTGGGCGGACTTCTGTCGGCAGGGAGCGCCGTCGCTCTCGGCGGATGCTCCGGGCTGGGTGCGACCGGCGCGCGCTATGACGCGTCGTCGCTGTCAGCTGATCCCACAGTGCTCGTCGCCACCACGCGCAAGCCCGCGAGTGGCGGCCGCGCGAAACCCTGGTTCGGGCCGGAGCGTGGGACGGGCATGACGATCGCGCGAGCGAGGCTGGTGGCCCCGGACGAGAGCCGTCTGTCTCTCGCCTCGGTCGGAATCGGCGATTGGCGCCTCGACCGGGTCGAACCGGCGTCGGCCGATGCCGGCGAGCTCGCTGCCGAGACCGGCGGAGGCGACGTGCTGATCTATGTGCACGGCTTCAAGCAGACCTTCGAGACGGCAGTGCTGGATGCCGCCCATCTCTCGGACGGAATCCGATTCCGCGGCCGGACCATGGCGTTCTCCTGGCCCTCCAGGGCAGGATTGTTCGACTATGCCTATGACCGCGACAGCGCGATGTGGTCCCGCGACGAGTTCGAACGCGTGCTTTCCGCGCTGGTGTCGGCGCCAAGTGCGGGCGCGTGCACATCGTTGCCCACAGCATGGGAACCATGCTGACGCTCGAAAGCCTGCGTCAGCTCTATGCGAAATACGGCGACACGGTCACGGGCAAGATCGGCGCGGTGGTGTTTGCCGCGCCCGACATCGACATGGACGTGTTCTCTTCGGCGATCCAGCGCATTGGCCCGCTGGCCGGCAAGATCACCGTAATTGCGTCGACGAACGACCGCGCACTGGCGCTGTCGGGTCAGCTCGCCGGCGGCATGACGCGGGTCGGCGCGGCCGAAAAGGCCGTGATCGCGCGGCTCGGCGTGCGCGTGGTCGACGCATCAGCGGAAGGCTGGGGCATCGTCAATCATGATCTGTTCCTGTCGAACGCGGAAGTGCAGAAGGTGATCCGGCGATCGATCGATGGGACGACGGCTTGAGTGCGAGCGGCGGCGCCGCGTGACTTTAACGCAAAGTGATCAATGATTCCCAAGCGACCAACTACGGCGGCAATTTCCGCTCGGCGATGATCCGCACGGGCGGAAAGGCAACGCAGTCCGCCACGTCGAACAGCACTTCAATGCTGCGATCAAATGCCCGCGCAAAGGCCATCGCTTCATCGCGCCGTTCATCGGCGACGGCAGTACCGAGCGTGCAATGTGGCGTCCAGGCGCCGGGCCGGTAATGGGGACGGCAATGCGCTGGATCGATTGCCGCGCTGATGGCGCCGTGGATGCGATTCAGGGTGTCATCGGCCTCCGGCTCCGCCCAGAGAACGAGGGGAGCCCCTTCGAACCAGCGAATTCGTTTGAACGCGATCCGCAGTTGCCTCACGCCGGCAATGGCTGCCTGCATCACGTCCCACGCGGTCTTCTCATCGATCGCAGGTCCGTCATAGATCGCAAACGTAAAGTGCGGCCGGTACCTTAGGGCGCGCATCGATGGCTCGACCTCGAACGCGGCAACCTGATCCCACAGGCTCTGGATCTCATGGGCTGAATCGTCGTCGGCCCGGATATTGATCGCCAATGCCACAGGCTCACTCCTTGGACGGCACAATCAAATCGAGCCCCCTGTCTCGCCGGTCCGCCAACTGCGAGACTAACGCGGGCAGGCTGCGAGAAACCAGATGAATTCCCGTCGGAGTTTCAACTCCCCATCGAACCGACGACGCCTGGTCGTTAAGTGGGAGATGATCCGCGCGGTCGACGGCACGATGGCGTAAGAGAGCGCCTGCGCGGCGTCGCTCTACGCGATCAGACGCTGCACCAAGGCGGACTCGCTCGAATACGTCAGCAGCGCTTCGTGGGTCGCCCGGGTCACCCCGACATAGGTCAAGCGGACGCACTCCTCGACGGTCTCGCCGTGGCGGCCGAGCAAGCCTAGGCCGGCGATGGCGACGCAGGGAAACTCCAGTCCCTTCGCAGAATGCATGCTCAGGAACCGCACGGCCACCCGCTTGACCGAAACCCGGTTGCGATTGTCCTTGGCCATATCGATCGGCACGCCATGCTTGGCCAGGATCTGGGCGACTTTCCCTCCGATCCAGTGCTCCGGATAGAGACAGGCCAGCTGCGACCATTCGTAGCCGGCCTTTTTCCTGTCGAGAAACCATTCGGCGACGCAGTGTGCTTCTGCGTCGACGCTCACGCACCGTCGAACGTCCGGCTCCAGCCCTTGCCGGCCCGCATCTTCGGGCAACAGGATGGCGTGCTCGTCGTCGGCCGTCGTGCCTGGAGCGCCAATGACGTCGGCCGCGAAGCGGCGCGCGAAGGCAACGATCTGGGCCGTGTTGCGGTAGTTCACCTTCAACACGGTGGTCCTGCCCTTGGCTTCGATTCCGAGCTGGCTCCACACCGGGCGCTCCCGTCCTTTGTAGATGGCCTGAATGTCGTCGTAGACGACCATCAGCGCCTTGGTGCGCGGGTTCACCATCTTGGCCGCAAGCGCGAGCCATTGCGGCTCGAAGTCGTGGGCCTCGTCGATCAGGACGGCGTCGTATTGCTCCGCTGGAATATGCCCCTGATCCACCGCCTTCATGACCTCCGCGACGCTCGCAGCCAACCGTTCTGCATAGTCCGGATAGTCACGCTCTGACGGAGGTGCGATCCCGTAAGTCCGCAGCATCCGGTAGCACCAGGAATGAAAGGTGAGGACCTGCACACGATTCTCTACACCTCTGTTTTGCATCGCGTCCTCGAGCCGCCCGGCGATGCCATTGGCGTAACAGAGGATGAGCACGGGCTTTGCCGCCGCACGCGCCAGATATTCGGCTCGAAAAGCAAGGATCAGCGTCTTGCCCGATCCCGCGACGCCGCGAATGATGCGATGCCCTTCTCCCAGACTGCGCGCGAACTGCTCCTGGTGCAGGTCCATCACCGCAAGCGTACGGTCCGAGGGATCTGCCGCCGGCGCGTCGTCCAAGGGCAAAGCAATCTGTCGGATGCGAATCTCCGGAAAGAGCAGCGCGCGAAGCCGATCGAACTGCGGCATCGACAGAGGTTCTCCAAGACGCGGATGAACCATGTCCCACAATCTGGATCGGAATTCCTCAGGAGGTGAGCCCTCGGTCATTTCATCCTTGAACAGACAGAGATGCTCGGCCATCACCTCCTTGAGATTGGTCTGCTGGAATTGCTTGCGCGTGATGTTGGTAAAGACGGCCCCGAAGCCGAACGGTACGATGGGCTTACCCATGAAGCGATGACCGGGTGGAAACAGCAACTGCCCGTCCCGGTCCAGCGTGCGCACGACATCGAACGCATATCTGCGCGCCTGCTCGAGCGGATTGCTCTCTCGCACGATGCCACGACTGGTCAGCAGCTCGACCTTCGTCTTGTCCGCCGAAACGATCGTCTCCAGCCGCCAGTCCTTCACCTCGAGCACGAGCAGGCCGTTCGCGGGATGAATGATGATGAAGTCCGGATGCCGGTTGAGCGGGCCGACGGGGAGGTTGTGCCAGACGACGGCGTTCTCTTCGAGGAAGTCCTTGAGCCGTTCCGCGAGTCGGAGCTCCCCACGGCTGTCGAAGCGCGCGAAGCCCAGGCTGGGGATCAGGATTGCCATGTGACGACCGCGAGCACCATTGCGGACCGCCTTGCAAGGCTACATGCGTAGCATGGCGGTTTTACTCCAAGGCGGACATCGTCGCCTAGAGGATACAGGTTTTCAATGGCTTAGGATTTATCTGGCGCTCCCTAGGGGAATCGAACCCCTGTTTCAGCCTTGAGAGGGCCGCGTCCTAACCGCTAGACGAAGGGAGCGTGATGGCTAGCCAATAACCTCGAAATTTGTCCGCCGCAAGGACCCCGACCGGCCTTTTACGGCTCATTGGCGAATTTCAGCTTTCCGGCCGGCTTCAGGGTATGGGCGTCGAAGGTGCGGATCTCGACGACGCCGCCGACGTCCAGCGTGACCACGAGGCGGTCGCCGGCGAGGCCGGTCGAGACGATTTTGGCGCCCTTCGGCAGGATGGCGGTGACGTCGCCGGCGGGCTCGGCCGCCCTTCCCTCGGACTTGAAAAGGCGGTAGCCCACCGCGATCAGCACGGCGCAGATCGCCAGCGCCGTGGTCAACCCCGCGATCAGCATCATCCGCCGCACCCGCGCGAACAGCGCGGCCTGCTCGGGGCTCGGTTCGGGAACAGCGGTATCAGACGTCGTCATGGAAAAACTTGATCCTAAGGGTCTTGGCTCTGCGCAGAAGTTGGAGGTTGTCGTCGAAGGCAACGAGGGCTCGGCCCGGCTCGACCGCGTGCTGGCGGCACACCTCACCGACCTGTCGCGATCGCGGCTGAAAGCCCTGATCCTGGCGGGCGCGGTGAGCCTGAAGGCCGCCGCGATCCGCGACCCCGCTTATCACGTCACATCCGGCGATACGATCACAATCGACGTGCCGGAAGCGGCCCCGCCGGAGCCCAAGGGGGAGGATATCGCCCTCGATATCGTGTTCGAGGACGACGACATCGTCGTTCTCAACAAGCCGAAGGGGCTGGTGGTGCATCCCGCCGCCGGCCACGAGACCGGCACGCTGGTGAACGCGCTGATCGCCCATTGCGGCACCTCGCTCTCCGGCATCGGCGGGGTACGCCGGCCCGGCATCGTGCACCGGCTCGACAAGGACACCACGGGGCTGATGGTGGTCGCCAAGAACGACCTCGCCCATGCCTCGCTGACCGCCCAATTCGCCGACCACGGCCGCACCGGTGCGATGCGTCGCGGCTACATGGCCTTTGCCTGGGGCGTGCCGGGCCGCCATCGCGGCACCATCGATGCGCCGATCGACCGGCATCCGCATGCGCGCGAGAAGATGGCGGTGCGCCAGGGCGGCCGCGAGGCCGTCACGCATTGGGACATCCTGGAGAGTTTCAACGGGCGCGACGGCAAGCCGATCGCCACGCTGCTGGCCTGCGAGCTTGAGACCGGGCGCACCCACCAGATCCGCGTCCACCTCGCCCATATCGGCCACCCCCTGATGGGGGATGCCGTCTATGGCCCGCATTTCAAGACCAAAGCGAACCAGCTCGGTAGCGAGTCCCAAGGAGCCCTCGCCGCGCTTGGACGGCAGGCCTTGCACGCCTATTTGCTGGTATTGGAACACCCGCGAACCGGAGAATTACTCCACTGGGAGGCGCCTCTACCGGAGGATTTGCTTCTCCTGCAGCGCGCTCTGAAAGCGGCGCTATGACGCAGGAGCCTTAAGAAAAGCGTTACATTACAAAAAGTTATAGCTGCCACACGGGGACGTGACGTCAGCAATCCTTCCCTTTTTGGCCCCCGATGGGGTATATTGCGCCTGCGTTGGAAGTGACCAACGTGGAACATCGCAGCTACGGTCGGCTTTAACAAAGCGGTCGTCTGCCTGGCCCGCCGCTATCGGGGGCCTGAACCTTTGGAGGGCTTTCAGCATGGCCCGTACCGCTACTTTGCCGGTCCTCAACGGAGAATCCGGCCTCTCTCGTTATCTCGCCGAAATCCGCAAGTTCCCGATGCTGGAACCCCAGCAGGAATACATGCTCGCCAAGCGTTGGCGCGAGCATGACGATCGCGACGCGGCGCATCAACTCGTCACAAGCCACCTCCGTCTCGTGGCCAAGATCGCCATGGGCTATCGCGGCTACGGCCTGCCGATCTCCGAGGTCGTCTCGGAAGGCAATGTCGGCCTGATGCAGGCGGTGAAACGTTTCGAGCCCGAGAAGGGCTTCCGTCTCGCCACCTACGCGATGTGGTGGATCAAAGCGTCGATTCAAGAGTACATCCTGCGTTCCTGGTCGCTCGTTAAGATGGGCACCACTGCGAACCAGAAGAAGCTGTTCTTCAACCTGCGCAAGGCGAAGAGCAAGATCAACGCGCTGGACGAGGGCGATCTCCGCCCCGACCAGGTCAAGATCATTGCCAAGCGTCTCGGCGTCACTGCCCAGGACGTGATCGACATGAATCGCCGCCTCGGCGGCGACGCGTCGCTCAACGCACCGATCCGCGACGACGGCGAAGCCGGCGAATGGCAGGACTGGCTGGTCGACAATACGCCCAACCAGGAAGCCATGCTGGCCGAGCACGAGGAATATGACGAACGCCGTGACGCGCTGAACGGCGCCATGGGCGTGCTCAACCCGCGCGAACGACGCATCTTCGAGGCTCGCCGCCTCGCCGATGAGCCGATGACGCTGGAAGACCTCGCTGCCGAGTTCGGCGTGTCGCGCGAGCGCGTCCGTCAGATCGAGGTCCGCGCCTTCGAGAAGGTGCAGTCCGCGGTCAAGGGCACGATCGCAAGGGCCGAACAGGCCGCGCTGGAAGCCGCCCACTGAGCGGGGCGTTTCCGCGGAGAGACATTGGCGGATCGACAAGAGAGAAAAAGCCGGCGGCAACGCCGGCTTTTTTGTTGAATGTGATTTGCTGCATGTTCGCCAAGCGGCCTTCGCGACCTCTTGAACGCCTGTGACGGGTCGCCCGACACATGATGGTCGGGCTACATCCACAACAGCGGACACGCGCCGTGTCGATCATCCTGCAATCCACCGTCGGCGGCTTCTCCGCCCAGTTCATGCGCAAGCTGCGCTTGGTCGAGCAGGCGATGCGCGAGCATGGGCTGGAGCCGTCGGAGTTCGTGATTTCGAAGGATTATGCGGGCACGGCGACAATCCCGCTGATGGGCCCCTTTTTCTATAGCTACAGCGTGTTCTTCGGCGAGGAGCAATTCACCGTCATCGAACCGAACGACATGGTGTTTCTGGATTACTTCTTCAAACGCGTGCTCGCGGCCGACGAGCCGCCGGAATTGCCGCGACGGCCAGGTCTGATGCGGCGGTTCTTCGGCTGGATGGCGCAGCCGGTGTGAGATTGCGCTCGACGTGTCGCCGTTATCCTGCTTGTCCCGGCGCTGGGGCTGGTGTATGTGCTGCGCCCCGGCGCAATAGCGCGCCGCTTTGTTCACGCTCTTCAAGGGAGGCGGCATGAAGTTGAGATCGACACGTTCCGACCGCCGCCCTCTCGGGGTCGCCGGCAGCCGGCCATGAGCTGAACGCCGCTTCGCGGCTGTTCTTTCTATTCATTCAATCAAGTTGCGAGGGGCGTGACGCACGGCGTCGCGCCGTGTCGTCATGTATTTGCGGTTCGTTACACCGCTCATCCACCCGCACAGCCGCGTGGAGAGCGGCTTCTTCCGTGCGTCCTGGTATCTCGATCGAACCAACTGTCCCGACTGGATTCGGCACGAGCTATCGAACCAGTTCGACTGGTTCGGGCGACATCTGCCGATCCCTGGCCGTATCGCGCGGCACTTCAAGCGGCGCAATACGATCTGGGGCATTTGCTGGTTCGATCCTCAGGCCCGTGAGGCGGTCAGCCGCGCGCGCTATTGCGCCTGGCTGCTCGAGGAAGGCGGCCTGCCGGTGCGTGCGATCACGACGTCGAACCAGCGTGAAGTGATCTGGCGCGATGCGCATCAGATCGTCACGAAGCCTTCGGCTGACCTTCCCAAGGCGTTCGCCTGAACGGAGAATGCCTCGTTCACGCTGGCCGTTCGGCGCCGGCGGCTTCGGCCGCCGGTTGCCCGAACGCCGTCATTCACCCCACATCCGCGCCAGCGTTGCGAGCCAGCAGCCTTCGCAATAGCGGGCGTCTTTGTAGTCGATCCAGTTGTGGGCATAGACCTGATCGAGGGGAATGTCGTAGCGCGCGCGCAGCAGCTTCACGAGCACGCGCCACGCCGCGACCTGCGCGTCGGTCGGACCGGTCGTCACATCCGGGTAATTGCCGGCGAACTCGACACCGATCGAATTGTCGCGCACGACCCGCCGATAGGTCGTGCTGTTGTCGATGAACTTGTTGTCGTTGCGATTGGCGCCGTCGCCATGGGTCGGCACCAGATTTTCGGCGACCGCCCAATAGACCGTGCCGTCGGTCTCGACCCACACGGTGACGCCGCGCCGCGTCGGATTCTTCGACTGCTCCGCCGCCCCGCCGCGCGCCGAGCCCGCCGGCCCCTCGGTCTGATGCACGATGATGTGGCGCCAGGGTCTTGCGTTGCGGACGTCACCCCAGGGCGCCAGCCAGACCATCTTCAGGCCGAGAATGTCGGGCGTACCGGAGGCGCGTGCGAGCTTTGCGAACTCGGCATCCCCGGCAGCGGCAGGCGCGATCAGAAAGAAGGCGGCGAGAACGGCCGCGAGCAAGCGAGCAATCATCATGCGGGTCCAAAGGAGACCCAACCTAGCATGGTCTCAGGCGAAAATGCGCGCGGCCTCGCCCCGTCCGATCGGCTCAGGCGAGAGCGGCTGCGACGGATCGTAAATGGCAAAATCGTTCTTGCCGTTCTTCTTGGCGGCATAGAGGGCGTGGTCGGCATTGGCCATCAGGCGATCCGGGTAAGCGCCGATGCCGCGATCCCATTGCGCGACGCCGATCGAGATCGCGATCGGGATCTCGCTGCCGGTGCAGGTCTCGGCATCCTGGCGGCAGACCTCGAGCACGCGGCGGGCGATTGCGGCGGCCTCGCGCAGGGACGACGACGGCAGCACGACGCAGAACTCGTCGCCGCCGGTGCGGGCCAGCATATCGCCCGGCCGCAACCGCGTCTGCGCCATCAGGGTGAAGTGCTGCAGGCAGGCATCGCCGGCGGCGTGGCCGTGGGTGTCGTTGATGGTCTTGAAGCCGTCGAGATCGATCACCAGCAGCGAGAACGGCGCGCCGCTGCGCTCCGAACGGGCGCATTCCTCGGCGAGGCGCTGCAACAGATGCCGCCGGTTGGCGACGCCGGTGAGATCGTCGAGCAGCGCGAGGTCGGCGACCTCGGCCCGAAGCCGGTCCATCGCCATCAGCAGGAAGCCGAAATTGAGCGTCATCGTCAGGAACAGCAGCCCCAACACCATGACGGCATGGGTCTGGCCGCCGGCCTTTGCCGAGAGATCCTGGCCGAGCAGATTGCCGATGGTGCGGGCCACCAGGATCGCGATGATGGTGAGGATGACGATGCCGGACAGTCGCGCGCCCGGGCTGACGCGCCCTTCCTGCGGCGACAGCAGCAGACGCAGCGCCAGGACCAGCGGCAGGGCCTGACCGAGCGTGTAGCTGAGCATGCGCAGCTGCATGTGCTCGAAGCCGACCATGAAGACCACGACGCCGGCGAGGCTCAGGCCTCCCGTAATGGTCATCAGGCGCCATGAGACCGGGCGGCCATAGAAGCGCTGAATGCCCATGGCGGCGAGGCAGCTCGCGGCGATGACGCCGGCCGCGCCGAACATGAGCGGGAGGGGAGAGGAGACGAACAGTCGGACCAGCGCCGTCATCGCCCCGATCGCGCCGACAAAGGACGACGCCATCCAGAACCGCGCGGCGGCGAATTTCGGATAGGAGCGCGTCACGTAGGCCCAGATCACGCCGAGCGCCAGGAAGTTGACGACGAAGACGGTCCAGAGCGTCGGTATGTTCAGCATGGCGCGTGCGGTATGCGCAGCGTCACGCTCCCCGTCCCTGGTAGCCGACCGTCCATGACCCATCCCCGTTTTCTTGCGGGGAGGATGCGGTCGTTGCGCTTAATGGAGTCTCACCGCAACCTTCGAAAGTTCCGCCTTGGTTTTGGATTCATGAAGGGCGCGGGTTGTTGGGGGATCGTTAAGCCTATCGCCGGCGATGGTATCGCCGACGCCGTGATGCGGATTCGCGCTCCGAAATCACCCGAAAATGCATCTGAGCTGTGGATAACGCGATGACACGGATGTGACAGCGCGGGGCAGCGAGCTGCGAATCTGCTGAGCTTGTGGTCGAGGATGTTGCGAGGCTGGCCCTCCGCCGAGCATCCCTCGTGTCGCGTTTCACCATTAACCCTGAAGAGGATCCTATGGCTAAGAAAGCGAAGAAGGCTGTGAAGAAGAAGGCGAAGAAGGCCAAGAAGGCGGCGAAGAAGAAGTAACGAGCCTTCTTTTTCTTTGCCCGGGTGGAGCCTCGCTCCGCCCGGGCGTCGGGTCAGCGTTGCGAGTGTGTGAAGGTGGCGGGCGCGAGGCCCGCTTTTTTATTGGCTCGCTCGCAAGGGCCAATAGCGGCTGCACCTGAACGCACGCCTCGTCCTTCGAGACGACCGCCTCCGACGGTCTCCTCAGGATGAAGCTCAGCGGCACTGTGCCCGTTGAAGCAGCCGGTGCACACTCCGTCCTCATCCTGACGAGCCCGCCTAACAGCGGGCGTCTCGAAGGATGGCCGCAAGTGCAAATGCCTAGCCGCGAGCGACTTGCAGAAGAGCCTACCGCTCCGCAAAGGCCAGCTTGGCGCCGAGCGCGGCGAAACCGGCGGCGAAGCTGCGGCGCAGCCAGGCCATGACGCGCGGGCGGGAGATGACGTGCTCGCGCACCGAGGCGGCGCAGAGGCCGTAGACGACAAACACCGCAAGGGTCATCGCCATGAAGGCGCCGCTCAATTCCAGCATGCGCGCCAGCACATGGGCTTCGTCCGCGGCGATGAACTGCGGCAGGAAGGCGAGGAAGAAGATCGACAGTTTCGGATTGAGGATGTTGATGAGACAACCCGTGACGATGACGCGGCCGACCGAACGCTCGCTGATGTCGCCCTCGACCGCTAGCGCCCCCTGTTCGCGCAGCGCCTGCCAGGACATGTAGAGCAGATAAAGCACCCCGCCCCATTTCAGCGCGGCAAAGGCGAGCGCGCTGGTGTGGAGCACGGCGGCGAGCCCGAGCATCGCCGCCATCATGTGCGGGACGATCCCGAGCGTACAGCCGAAGGCCGCCGCGAGGCTGGCGCGCGAGCCGCGCGTCAGCGCCGCAGCCAGCGTGTAGAGCACGCCGGTACCGGGGGATGCGACGACGATGAGCGAGGTGAGCAGAAACGACCAGGACATGGCCGGACCATAGCAGGACGCCTCGCGGTGAGGAAGCTAGCTCGGGCGTGACGGGCCGCGAACGCTCACGTCCAGCTGCGCCAGCTCCGCTTCGCGCAGCACGTCGAGCGGGGCCCAGGGCTTGGCCCAGAACTTCGCGCCGTCGGGCAAGGGCTGCATCAGCGGACGGCCGGAGGTGACCACGACGTCGAGCCCGGGATTGCGGTGCTTGGCGACATGGGCGAGCTCGACGCCGGTCATGCGCCCCGCCAGCTGGACGTCGGTCATCATCAGGCACAGCGCGCCGGCGCTCTTGTCAAGCACGAGTTCGGCGGCCTCGGCGCTTTCGCACTGGATGACCTGGTAGCCGCTCTCTTCCAGAAGCAGGCTCAGCATCTCCCGCTGCATGGCATCGTCTTCAACGATCAGCGCAGTTGCGCGAAATGGCTGTGCCTGTCCCATGACCGTCTCCAATTTTTGCTTGAGTACATATGTTAAGGAGCCAATTCGCCTGCGGTTCGGTTCCATTCTGAAAAAATCTAAAGCATAGTTCCTCTCTCAGGGCTTGACCGGGGACGAACATGACTGCAATTCGCGGCGCTGCCGCCATTACGGGTGCTGCAAGCGGCATCGGCCGCGCACTGGCCTTCGAGCTTGCGCAGCGCGGCTGCGATCTCGCGCTGGCCGACCGCGACGAAGCGGGGTTGAAGACGCTGGCAGCGGAGATCGGTTCGACGCGCAAGGTCAGCATCCACCGCGTCGACGTCGGCGAGCCCGACGACATTGCCCAGTTCGCGAATGAGGCGACCTCCGCGCATCCCGCGCTCGGCATCGTCGTCAACAATGCCGGCGTGGCGCTGATGGGCTCGTTCGAGGAGATCGACCAGGCGCAGATGGACTGGCTGTTCGACATCAATTTCTGGGGCGTGGTGCACGGCACGCGCGCCTTCCTGCCGCATCTGAAGACGAGAAGCGAGGCGCACATCGTCAACCTCTCCTCGATCTTCGGCATCATCGCCCCGCCCGGCCAATCGGCCTACGCGGCGGCGAAATTCGCGGTGCGCGGCTTCTCCGAGAGCGTGCGACACGAGCTCGCAGTGGCGGGCAGTCCGGTCAGGCTGTCGGTCGTGCATCCCGGCGGCGTCGCCACCGCGATCGCGCGTAACTCGCGCACCGGGGTCGGCGTCACCGACAATTCCCGCCGCGCGCAATCGATCGAGCGGTTCGAGAACGCGGCAAGGACCACGCCGAAGGATGCCGCGCTGCGCATCATCAGGGGTATCGAGAAGAACGAGCCCCGCATCCTGATCGGCAACGACGCCCGCTTCATGGACCTGTTGCAACGCTTCCGCCCCGCAACCTATTGGGCGCCGCTGCAGCGGAAGCTGGAGAAGATGGCGAAGGGGACGGCGAAGTAGCCGTGGAGCGACGGCATCGCGTCTCACTTAGCTGTCATTCCCCGCGAAGGCGGGGAATTCAGTACGCCGCGCCTTCTCGATTCTGGCCGCACCGTCTCTGGAACACTGGATCGCCCGCCTTCGCGGGCGATGACGCCGGGTATCTGACCCTCACTGCCCCGCCAGCCGATCTGCGAAATAGCCGATGGTCTTGCGATACACCACCGCCCTGTTCCACTCGCGCATCGCTTCGAAATTGGCGGTGCCTTCGCCGTAGGGCTGGCCCATCTTGAAGCCGTTGGTGTGGAGCAGATTCGCGGTCGAGGCGAGCACGTCGGGGATGCTGTGGCGGAGATCGACATGGCCGTCGCCGTCGAAATCGACGCCGTATTTGATGTAGGACGACGGCAGGAACTGGGTCTGGCCGATCTCGCCCGCGAAGGCACCGATGAGGTCGCGCAGCGGCAGGTCGCCGCGCTGTACGATCTTCAGCGCAGCGAGCAGCTCGCCCTGGAACAGATCGGTGCGGCGGCAATCATGCGCGAGCGTCGCCAGCGTGCGGACCACCGGCATCTTGCCGATGTCGCCCTTGCCGAAATCGCTCTCCAGTCCCCAGATCGCGACCAGGATGTAACGGGGCACGCCGAACTGTTGCTCGATGCGCGAAAGCAGCGCGGCGTGGCGCTGCAATAGGGCGCGACCGCCATTGATGCGGCCGGGGCCGACGCGGGTCGAGACGTATTGCTCGAAGCTCTTGTTGAAGGTGTGACGCTGACGCCGGTCGAAGGCGAGCACCGCAGGATCGGGAGTGACGCCGCTGAGCGCCGTATTGGTCACGCTCGCCGAGACGCCGGCGGCCTGCGCCTCCTGCGCCATGCTGGCGACGAAAGCGTTGAAGTCGCCGCCGCAGCGCGCGGCCTGAGCCGACCCGCCGGCCAGACAAAGAACGGACGCGGCGGCGAGAAGCAGTCTCAGCATGTGGAGCAATCCTATGAGGGAAAATCGTCGCTGCGAAGCAGCGCGCGGATCATGCCCGGGAAAGCAGGGAGCGTCAAAGCACCAGACTTGATCCGCATCAAACTGTCTCAGTTCCTGCTTTCTAAACTGAGACGACAGGAGCCGCCCAGGAGCACCACATGACCGGAATTACCTTGAGCACCGAGCAGATCCGCAAGGCCCCCGCAGCCGTGCGGCAATGGATCGAGCAGGAGGTGATCAATTCGCTCGGCCTTGCGGCGCCCCGCGCGGCCGTGACCATCCCGCCCCAGGCCTCCCATCTCGTCGCCTGCAGCGTGGAGGACGTCGCCGGCGTGCTCGAGCACATCAGGGGCGTACTGCCGGCCGTCAACGTACTGTTCGAACTCGGCCGTCCCGGCATCAGCTTCGGCCAGCCCGCGGTGATGACCTTCCGCCTGATGGACATCCTGCATCACACCCGCCTGCACGATGTCGGCGAGGCCATCACCTGCCTGGAGATGATCAACCAGGCACTGATCGAGGTGAAGAAGGACCCATCGGTGCGGTTCTGCGGTTTCGACAACGAAGGCCACTGCCTGATCGTCCCGCAGACGCAAGCGAGCATCGCAACGCTCTGGCAGACCCTGATGGAGCGCCAACAAGCGGCGCAGGCGCGCGCGGCTGCCGAGCGCGCGGCGCCGGCGGCGTGAGGTTTCCCACCGCTCGTCATTCCGGGCGCGCGCAGCGCGAACGACGATGCTCAATTGCGCATCTGAAGATCCACCAAGCGACAGGGACGGTGGCACAATGGATTCTCAGGTGCGCAATTGCGCACCATCGCTCGCGCTGCGCGCGCCCGAATAACGAATGAGAGGGTCTGCGCCTTATGATATCGTTGCCTTCGTCGCACTATCAGTCACCGTATTGAGCACCGATGCACCAGCAGCAGCCTCAACTTCGCCCTACCCTCCTCCGCATCCCGCTGTTCCGCCTGCTCGCCATCAACCTCGCGATCGGCGCCTGCGCCGCGGCGCTTCTGGTCGGCGGCCTGCTCTGGCTGAACCCCGGGCGCCTGCGCGAGCTGATCTTCGCCGACAGCTCGCCCGGCATTGCGCTCGCGCTGCTGCTTGCTTCCTTCCTGATCACGTTCGGCTCGGCCGCGATGGGCAGCGCGATCATGGCGCAGGGACGCAACGAGGACGCCGGCAGGAGCGGCGGACACGGGTCGCGGCTCGCCGTGCAGGAGGTGGCGCGACACACGTGGCCAAAATGATGCGCGCGCCGAGAAGCGTGAGGCCCGCTTACATATGCTAGCTCACATCATCTTCTCGTAGGCGGGAAGATGTGCAGGCTGGTGCGTCTTTCGACACGGCGCGCCACGCACGTTGCATTGCGTGGGCCGGCAGGATGAACAAATTCGTTTGACGGCCGAAGCAATTGCTTCAATGTGAATCGAAGCCGCGTGCAGCAGCCGACGCATATCTGATCCGCCCGCTGCGACATCGACGCCGCCATGATTTACTTGCCATCGCAGGGCGCCTTCTATAGCCTTCTATTTTAGGTTGTCGCCCCGCCAGCCCCGGGCGACGCTGAAGACCAAAAATAAACGGCGGGCTTCGGCCCGCCGTTTATTGAAGCGAGGGTCTTCCATGCAGCGGATCGGCGGCCCCGGCTCCGCGCCGACCCCGGCGACGCGCAAAGTCATTTGACTGCGGCCCTCCAATCGACGACAAGCCGCCATGGCCAAAAAACCCGGAACCAACCCCAAAGGCGAATTCGCCTTCTTCAACGTCTTCTATAAGGACGATTCCCAACGCTCCAACCGCCGCGTTCCCTCGGAACTGCTCGGCGGCCTCGACGGCGACGAACCCGCCCGCGCGTTCATCATGGAGCAGGACCGCGAGATCGCCGAAAAGAGCGGCAAGCCCGCGCTCGAGATCAAGCGGCTCGAGCGCGTCGGGGTGAAGAAGAAGTAGGCCTTCAGCTTCATTCACGGCAAACAAAAACGGCGGGCCTGGGCCCGCCGTTTTCGTTTTGAAGGATGCTCGGATCAATTATCCAGGAAGCTCCGCAGCTTCCTTGACCGCGACGGATGCTTCAGCTTCCGCAGCGCCTTCGCTTCGATCTGACGAATACGCTCTCTCGTCACGCTGAACTGCTGGCCAACTTCTTCCAGCGTGTGGTCGGTGTTCATGCCGATGCCGAAGCGCATGCGGAGCACGCGTTCTTCGCGCGGCGTCAGAGACGCCAGCACGCGCGTGGTGGTTTCGCGCAGGTTCGACTGGATCGCGGCGTCGATCGGCAGGATCGCGTTCTTGTCCTCGATGAAATCGCCGAGATGTGAATCCTCTTCGTCGCCGACCGGCGTCTCCAGCGACAGCGGCTCCTTGGCGATCTTGAGGACCTTGCGGACCTTCTCGAGCGGCATGCCGAGCTTTTCGGCGAGTTCTTCCGGAGTCGGCTCGCGGCCGATCTCGTTGAGCATCTGGCGGCTCGTGCGCACGATCTTGTTGATCGTCTCGATCATGTGCACGGGGATGCGGATGGTGCGGGCCTGGTCGGCGATCGAGCGCGTGATCGCCTGCCGGATCCACCATGTCGCGTAGGTCGAGAACTTGTAGCCGCGGCGGTACTCGAACTTGTCGACCGCTTTCATCAGGCCGATGTTGCCTTCCTGGATCAGGTCGAGGAACTGCAGGCCGCGGTTGGTGTACTTCTTGGCGATCGAGATCACGAGACGGAGGTTGGCTTCCACCATCTCCTTCTTGGCCTGGCGTGCTTCGCGCTCGCCCTTCTGCACGGAGTGCACGATCTTGCGGAACTCGATGATCTCCAAGCCGGTCAGCGCAGCGAGCTGATGCACCTCGTGGCGAAGGTCCTTGATCCGGTCCTTCTCGTGATGGACGAAATTCTTCCAGCCCTTGGCCGAAAGCTTCGAGACACGGTTGAGCCAGCGCGGATCGAGCTCCGAGCCGGTGTAGTTGCGCAGGAAGTCCTCGCGCGCGACGCCGTGGCTGTCGGCGAGACGCATCAGCCGGCCCTCGTACGAGACGAGGCGCTTGTTGATGTCGTAGAGCTGCTCGACCAGTGAATCGATACGCGCCTGGTTCAGGCGCAGCGATTTCACCTCGACGATGATCTCGTCCTTGAGCTTGCGGTACTTGCGCTCCTGGTGCGGCGACAGCGAGGGCCCGTGCGAGGTGCTCTCGAGCTGGTTCTGGATGTCCTGCTCCTGCAGCTTGCGGAGCTTCTTGTAGCTGTCGGCGATCTTGTCGAAGATCTCGACCACTTTCGGCTTGAGCTCGGCCTCGATCGCCGCAAGCGACATCTGGTTCTCGAACTCGTCGTCCTCGTCCATGTCGGCTTCGGCGGCGGACTCGGCCGGATCCTTGGCCTCGCCACCCGGGCTGCCGCCCGGAGCGGATTGCCCGGCGCGGAACGGGGTCGGCGCCGGCGGCGCGGCGGGCGGGGCGACATGCGCGGGTGCGCCAGTCGCGGCGGCCTGGCCGCCCTCGGCGGACGCTTCACCGTTCTCGCCGGTGGGACCCGCGATCATCGCATTGTTCATGCCGGCCTTGGCGTCGGGGCCGGCATAGGTCGCTTCGAGATCGATGATGTCGCGGAGGAAGATCTTTCCTTCGTTCAATTCGTCGCGCCAAATGATGATGGCCTGGAAGCTCAGCGGGCTTTCGCACAGACCTGCGATCATCGCCTCGCGGCCGGCTTCGATACGCTTCGCGATCGCGATTTCGCCTTCGCGGGAGAGCAGCTCGACCGTGCCCATCTCGCGCAGATACATGCGCACGGGATCGTCGGTGCGCTCGCCCGGCTCGCTCTTCTTGACTTCGGTGACGGCCTTCTGCGTGACCTCGACGAGCTCGTTGTCGGTCTCGTCCTCGCCGCCCTCGTCCTTGTCCTCTTCGCCTTCGCTATCGTCGGCTTCGGTGACGTTGATGCCCATATCCGAGAGCATCGACATGATGTCCTCGATCTGCTCGGGCGAGGTCTGGTCGGACGGCAGGACTTCGTTGAGCTGATCGAAGGTCACGAAGCCGCGCTTCTTGGCCTGCTTGATCATCTTCTTCACTGCCGCGTCGGACAGATCGAGCAAGGGAGACGGCGCGTCCTGGGAGTCCTTCTCCGGCGCGTCCGCTGCCTTGTCGTCTTTTTCCTTGTCCTTCGCCTGCAGCGTCTTTGCCTTGGTGGCCATCCATTGCTCCTAAACGCGCTTCATGCAGACGGTTGCCACGCCCGCGTGAAATCACTTGAACCTGTTGCTCGACGCTCTCGCTTCGCCAGATCTCGACACGGAAAGGGCGGCGCGCATATCTCTCGCCACCCCGACCCTTCTCTCGCCGGATTTGCCTAACGCTTCGTGAGCCTCTTTGTCGCAGCGGATGCAGGTGAAGTGCCAACAGCGATTGCGCGGATTCATTCCTGACGCGTCTGTTCTGCCTGCGGCCGCCTGGGGGCCAAAGTGCTACAAGACCGTTAAGCCTCGATTAACCCTGTTTTTGCCGCCAAACCTTGGATTTGGCGAGTCTTTTAGCGGTTCCAGCCTCGGCCGTCCGCATGATTCTTTCCTCACACGCTCTTCTGGAACCGGCCCGACAGCTCGCCAAAACCCTCGATCAGGGCCTCGGTGCCGTCGACCTCGGCCAACCGAGCCTTCACATCACGCAGCCACGCCATATTGGCCTCGCTGGGATCGTCCCCCAAGGCCAGTTCGGCGTCCTTCAGCTCTCTAAGTAGTGAATGGTACTGCCGATGCAAGGCAACCAGCTGGTGCCAGGTGGCGAGAACGTCGTCGGGAGCCGCGCCCTCGCGGGCGCCCCACACGGCCTGCGTCGTGATCCCATTCTCAACCCTTTGGAGAACTTGAGAAAATCCGCCCTTGGCGAGGTCGCTGCGCATCTTTTCGGCGAGCTCGCCGGGGTCCGGGGAGTGGTGATGATCGTTGGCAAAGGCGGCGATGATGCCGGCCCGGAGTTTGTGGGCCTCGGGATGGGCTAGCTCCAGGGCGGCGACCTCCTCGAGGTGGTCGTGCAGCAGCCAGGGGTGATTCATCAGAATTTGCAGGATCAGAGCCTCCCGACGGGAGATGGCGCTGCGCTGGCCGCGCATGATCGGGCTCGCCGCCAGCTGAGGACTCGCCGCCTGATAGGGGCCTGACGGTAGCGGGGTGGGCCCCGGCGGGCCACGGCGCGCTCCACCAAATCCCTGGCCACCGAATCGATTCGCGCCGCCCGCAGCCCGGAGCTGGAATTGGCGGCCGCCGAGACCCTGGCGGAAATTGCCCCGGCCGCCGAAGCCGCCACGCCCGCCCTCGGGGGCAAAGGCGCGCTGCAGCCGCTCGACGAAATCGTCGCGGTAGTAGCGCCGCACCACCTCGTCGCGGATCCCGTTCGCGAGCTCCTTGATGCGTGCCTCCAGCGCGGCGCGGCGCTCGGGGGTGGCGAAATTGCCGCCTTCGAGCTCGCGCGACCAGAGCATCTCGGCAAGCGGCTTCGCCGCTGCGATGACGTCCTCGATGGCGCCGCGGCCGCCCGAGCGCACGAGATCGTCGGGATCCTGCCCCTCCGGCAGCAGCGCGAAACGAAGGCTCTTGCCGGGTGCGAGGAAAGGCAAGGCAAGGTCGGCGGCACGATAAGCCGCCTTTTGGCCGGCGCGGTCGCCGTCGAAGCAGAGGATCGGCTCGTCCGCCATCTTCCAGAGCAGCGCGAGCTGGTTTTCGGTCAGCGCGGTGCCGAGCGGCGCGACGGCGCCGGCAAAACCTGCAGTGACCATGGCGATGACGTCGACATAGCCCTCGACCACGATCAGCGCGCTGCCGTCATGGGTGGCTTTGCGCGCGGTCTGGTGGTTGTAGAGATTGTCGCCCTTGTGGAAGAGCGGCGTTTCCGGCGAGTTCAGATACTTGGCCGGGACGTCCTTCTCCAGCGCGCGCCCGCCGAAAGCAATGACGCGGCCGCGCAGATCGGTGATCGGAAACATCACGCGATCGCGGAAGCGGTCGTAGGGTACGGGAATGTCCTCGCCCGCCACCAGCAGGCCGGTCTCGACCATGTCCTCGACGGACACGCCGAGCTTGCCGAGATGCTCCTTCAGCGCGAAGCGATCGGGCGAGGCATAGCCGAGGCGGAACTGCAATTGCGTCGCCGGCGAAATGGCGCGGTCGGCGAGATAGCCGCGCGCCTTGGCGCCGACGCGCGAGGCCAGCGTTTCCGCGAAATAGGTCGCGGCCAGATCCATGACGTCATGCAGCGTGCGGCGGCGCTGCTCCTGCCGCGCCGCATCCGGCGTCACCGCCGGCAGCGCCAGGCCCGCCATGCTGGCAAGCCGCTCGACCGCCTCGCCGAACGGCAGGCCGTCGGTCTCCATCAGGAAGCTGATAATGTCGCCGTGCTTTCCGGAGGAGAAGTCATGGTAAAAGCCCTTCTGGTCGTTGACGTAGAAGGACGGCGTCTTCTCCTGCTGGAAAGGCGACAGCCCTTTCCACTCCCGCCCCGCCTTCTTCAGCTTGACGCGCTTGCCCACGACTTCGGAGACCGAAAGCCGGGCCCGAAGCTCGTCGAGGAATTGGGGCGTGAAGCGCATGGGGTGAGTTGAGCCGAGCGTTTGAGTCGGGCGAACGATCAGGGATATAGGTGCGGCCAGGCTAAAGGTTAGGTTTGTCGGGCTTATACGCGCTGTTCACAGCCCCCTCCGTCATTCCGCGGCGAGCTATGATGTGCGATCTCACGTCTGAGAACCATTTGTCCCGGTTTTCCGTCCGGGAGATGGATTCCGGGCCCGCCCCTTCAAGGCACCGCGAAGGACGAGCCCCTTGAACCCGCCCCGGTTCCACGCTTCCATAGCCCCATGTTCAGGACCTTTCGGGGCGGCCATAGCGGGGGCTGGCGGGTGATTTCGGTTGCACCCGTGACGGGCGAGCCCCTGCCCTTCATGCCGGCGCTGTCGGTGACTGACAGCGAGGCCGTCTCGTTGCCGCTGGTGCCCTCGCGCAACGCCTGGCGGCTGGTCGGCGCCCCCAGCAGCTTGCGCTACACCGAGCGGGCCGAGAAGCAGCAGCTGACCGCCGTGCAGGCCGGGCTCGGCCGGCTGGAAGCCACCAGCGCGGCATTGATCCCGATCCGCAAATCGCAAGCGTGGTGGGACCTGACCCAGGAAGAGCGCCGCAGGATCTTCGAGGACAAGTCGCACCACATCGCCGGCAGTCTTCGTTTCCTGCCCGCGATCGCACGCCAGCTCTATCACAGCCGCGACCTCGGCGAGCCCTTCGATTTCCTGACCTGGTTCGAATTCGCCCCCGCGCACGCCTCGCTGTTCGAGGAGCTGGTGGGGATGCTGAGGCGGACCGAGGAATGGAGCTACGTCGAGCGCGAGGTCGACGTGCGCGTGGTGAAGGAAGTGCTGTAGGCTTAGTGATCGAGAAACCGCCCGGACTCGATGATCGGGAAACCGGTGACGGGCCAGTTGTAGACGTAGGTCCAGGCCTTCTCGGCGGCGCCATCGGGCAGCGTCACGTCGACCAGCTCTCGCAGATATTCGGTCGGCTCCGGAAAGCCCTCGCCGCAGGCCTCGTACATGTCGAGTTCGCCCAGCAGCTCGTCAGGCACGCGCATCCGGAACAGCTCGCCGTGGACGATGTCGGAGGCTGCCCCCGACGGCAGCAGGCCCGGATAATGCTTCACCAGGACCAGCCGGCCGCGGCAGGTCGCTGCGCCCAGGAAATCCGCATGTCCCGCAAGCAGCCGGGCCATCGGGTGGTCGAAGCCGCGCATCAGGGTGCCGTAGACGAAGAGGCGATCGGAAGTCATGCTGTTCTAACGTTGCGACGTCGTTGCAATGGCGTTACTCCGTTTAGACACGTAATCGTTTCATAGGCAATCAGGATGGACCTGCAAACGGCCGAGGCGGCCGATCGACTGCTCGGCGAGGGCGACACTCCGCCCGTGCACGAGGTGAATGCGGCGGGGCCTTCGCCCTTCCTGCTCACTGCGGATCACTACGGACGGATGCTGCCGCACGCGCTGGGCGATCTCGGCATCGCGGAGAGCGAACTTGTCAGGCACATCGGCTGGGACATCGGCATTGCCGGCGTCGCCGAGCGACTCGCAAAGCTGCTCGATGCGCATCTGATCGCACAGCGCTATTCGCGGCTGGTGATCGACTGCAATCGCCCGCCCACCGCAGCAAGCTCGATTCCCGTGATGTCCGAGGCTACCGCGATCCCGCGCAACGAAGGGATTTCGGACGGCGAGCGCGCGGCACGGCGGCGCGAGATTTTCGAGCCCTATCACAATCGCATCGAGGCCGCGATCGACCGCCGCATGCATGACGACCGGCCGACGGTGCTGGTCTCGCTACACAGTTTCACGCCAGTCTATGCCGGCGTCGCGCGACCCTGGCACATCGGCGCGCTCTACAACCGCGACACCGTGCTGCCGCAGCTGCTGCTCAAGCATCTGCGCGCAGAGGGCGACCTCGTCGTCGGCGACAACGAGCCCTATGCGGTGAACGACCTCACCGACTACACCATCCCCGTGCACGGCGAAGGGCGCGGCCTCGTGAGCACCGGCATCGAGATCCGGCAGGATCTGATCACGGACCAGTCCGGCCAACAGCAATGGGCCAAGCGGCTGGCGCGGATCTTCGCCGAGATCGAGGTGGAGCTGCGGGCGGAGCGGCTGGTCATCTAGCCGCCGCGTGTGGCGACGAACAACGCCAGCGCCGCGAAAATCGCGGCGATGCCCCACAGCACGAAAGCCATGCGGCCGTCGCCGCGGGCGTCGAGCGTGGCTTCCGCCGGATTTGCGGGATTGACGCGGACCTCGACGGTCGCGCCGTCCTGGTAGCGCGCCATGAGCCTTCGCAGCATCTCGTCGGAGGCATCAGGCGTTCCCGCCGCGACGCGCGCGCATTCATTGGTGTAGCTGACGTTCTGATACTGATAGGTGTAGGTCACCCGCCTGCCGAACATCTCGGTGCCGCGCCGCTCGCCCGGTTCGCTTGCCCGGCGATAGTCTTCGATCCCCGACAGCTTGATGGTGCCAGGCACCACCGGCCAGCGTGTCGCCATCGACGCCTGTCTGTGCACCGCATACCCCATCAGCGCGATGACCAGGCCGAAGGCGGCAAAGGCGACCACGAGGCCTGCAAGATCGGGCCGTCCGACGTGGTTCGAGAGATAGGCATAAGTCTGGTTGAAGCCGAAGGCCGATCCGAACACGACGCCAAGCACGATCACCGTGCCGATGCCGAGGCAGCCCCACAAGCCTTTGGGCAGGTCGCGCTCCAGCACGGCCTGATCGGGATGGCGCGGATTGTAATAGACGGTCACGACGCTGCCGGCCGGATATCTTGCGAGCCGCTCGGCGACCTGGAAATTACCGAGGTCCTCACCGATCGAGATGCGGTTGCAGCGCAGCTTCCGCCCGCCGACCGAATATTCGTAAGTCACGTTCGCGAAATTGCGGCGCTCGAGGCGGGAGCCCCCCTCGCGATCGTCGTCGAAAACCTTGACGTCGCGCAACTCGGCGACCGAGGTCACGACCTTGCCCGGCGCCTGCGGCCAGTTGCGCGCCTCGCGCACCTGCCAGGTCTTGACGATGGCAGCAACCAGGATGAGCCCGAGCGGCGCAAGCAACATCGCATAGACGAACCCGGGGAGATCCGGCACGGCAACTTCCTTCGTCGGCGGCAATGCCCGATTGGACGCATTGCGGCCGCGAAGGGTTCAAGCCGGGACCGGCCTTGCAGCGGTTATTTTGCCCGCGTCAGCGCCAGCCATATGCCGCCGCCGATCATGAAGCCGCCGGAGATACGCGACATCATGCGGGTACGGCGAGCCGAGAAGAATTTTCGCGCGCGGCCTGCCGCGATGGCGTAGAGCGCATCGGTCATCACGGCGGTGACCATGAAGGTCGCGCCCAGCAGGGCGACTTGCGGAAAGTGCGGCTGGTTCATGTCCATGAACTGCGGGATGAAGGCGCCGAAGAACACCAGCACCTTCGGGTTCGACAGCAGCACCAGGAAGCCCTGCAGGAAGAAGCCGCCGCGCGGCGGCAACGGCGGCTCGTCGACATTGACGCCCTCGACCGGCGCCCAGATCAGCTTGATGCCGAGCCAGACCAGATAGGCAGCGCCCGCAAACCGCACCCAGTCGAACCAGTAGCCCATGGTCGCCATCAACGAGGTCAGGCCGACCGCGACGATGCCGATGACGATGGCAAGCCCGGCTTGCGCGCCCGCCACATTGGTGAGCGCGGCACGCGTGCCGTGACGCAGGCCGTTGGCGATGACGAGGGTGACGATCGGCCCCGGCAGCAACGCCAGCGCAATGCAGGCGGCGAGGAAGGCGAAATAGGCTTGCATGGACATCATGGGGAGGACTCGGCTCGTGGCGGCTTGCGGGTATTAATGCATGGGACGGGCGGGAACGGAAGCTGGATGAGCGCAACGTCTACGCCTCATCACGGGTGTCATCCCGCCTTCGCGAGGAATGACAAAGGAGAATGCGGTCGCGGGCATACGGCATCGACGCCTCATCGCCTCGCTCTGCATCGTCAATTCCTCGGCAGCCCGGCGGCGGCGCGTGCCGCCCCGGTCAGCTCCAGGATATGCAGGCCGGTATTGGCGCGGTCGACGATGTAGATGTAGCCGCGGTCGTCGGTCTCGACATTGTTGGTCTGGATCGCGACCTTGCAGCGCTCACCGCCCTCGATCGGGATGCAGCGCTTGTCGGTCGCGGCCGTGATCGAAGGAATGAAATGGCCGACTTCCTTCGGGTGATAGGGATCGCGGATGTCGAGCGCGCGCACGCCGGCATTGAAGAAGGCGATGAAGGCCATCTTCTTGTAATAGACCGGCGCCATGCTCTCGTTGG
The DNA here is from genome assembly GCF_018129985.1 of Bradyrhizobium sp. SZCCT0148. Taxonomy (GTDB): domain Bacteria; phylum Pseudomonadota; class Alphaproteobacteria; order Rhizobiales; family Xanthobacteraceae; genus Bradyrhizobium; species Bradyrhizobium japonicum_H. The sequence goes on along the minus strand of NZ_JAFCKT010000012.1, from coordinate 57,202 downwards.
AGGAATGCGCGCCGAACCGGCCGCCGCGCTGGCAGAACCGCCCGCTAGCCTCCGGCACGGTGTAGCTCGAGATCATCATCGGCCGCGTCTCGGTGGTGACGTCGGCGAACCACACCATCTGCCGCGCCTCCCCGCATTCGTTCAGGATGGCTTCGTTCACGATCATCACGATGTCGCGGGTCTTGCCGTCCTTGTCCTCGGCGAATTCGGCGATGGGCATGTCGAGCATCGGAAACGTCGTATGCGCGCCGTTGAAGGCCGACATCCGCAGGCGCGAAATCTCGGGATAGCGCAGATTGTCCGGCGTCGGCTCCTTCGCCCCGCTCAGCAGCTTGTCGCGGTCGACGATCTGCAAGAGGCCGTCCGTGTCGGTGCCGTAACCGAAATAGACGCGGTTGCCATTGGGCCCGGTCGAGATCGGCCCGTGCAGCTCGGTCGGCACCGCGCCGGTCGAACCCGGCTCCTGACCGGGCAGTCCGAAGTCGCGGATCTTCTGCGGGCGCGCCGGATCGGAGAGATCGTAGATCTGCGTCATGCGCCGGGTGCGCCAGTCCGGCGCGCCCGAGACCAGATAGGCAATGCCGGTGTCGCATTCCCACCAGCTCTTATGCGTGTCCTTCAGGCCGCCGATGCGCGTGATGAGCACCGGGCTGGCGGGATCGCTGACGTTCCAGATTTCATGCGCCTCGCTGCCGAAGGTGCGCAGCATGTAGACCGCGTTGGGCTCGCCTTTCGGCAACGCCTTTCCGTCGCAGACCCGCACCATCTGCGCGCCGCCGGATTCGTACTTGCCTTCCTGTCCCGGCAGATGCCGCAGATATTTCGGACGCGCGGGATCGGTGACGTCGACGATGGAGGTTCCGTTCGGCTCGGCCTTTCCCGTCATCGGATTGAAGGGCGCGGGCACATCATCGGTGCCGCCGTGATGGCCGATATAGGCGATCCAGCGATTGCCCTGGTGATGGATGGTCGGCTGATAGGCGCTGCGGGCCTGGAGATCGTTGCTGCCGACGAGCTTCATGTTGGAGGCTTCAGGCGGTGCGCCGACGGTTTGCTGCTGCGCCTCGGCCGCGGTGCTGCACGCGAAGAGAACGAGGGCGGCAGCAGTCAAGACGCAGCGGACCATCAATGTCTCCCGGAACCCATCTGTGCTGGCTGAGCTTCAACGGTAACACAGCCGAATGCGTACGCCAAAGACATCATCTTGACGTGCAACCATTTGGTTGTCTATTATGCCGATCATGGATGAGGTCTTCAAAGCGCTCGCCGATGCGTCACGACGATCGCTGCTCGACAGGCTTCACGCCAGGAACGGCCAGACGCTGAACGAGCTCTGCGACGGCCTTGCAATGACGCGGCAGGCCGTGACCAAGCACCTTGCGATTTTGGAGGAGGCCAATCTCGTCACCACCTTCAGGCACGGCCGCGAGAAGCTGCACTACCTCAACCCGGTGCCGATCCATCAGATCGGCGAACGCTGGATCAGGAAATTCGAGCGCGGCAAGCTGGCCGCACTCAGCGAGTTGAAACGCCAGTTGGAGAAGCGTGATGAGTAAGCCGGAATTCGTCTATGTGACCTACATCGAGACCACGCCGGAAAAGCTGTGGGAGGCGCTGACGTCGAGTGAATTCACCAGGCAATACTGGTTCGGCGCCGAGGTCCGCTCCGACTGGAAAGTCGGCTCACCCTTTGCGCTCACGCTCGATGGCGAGGTCACCGACTCCGGCCAGATCCTCGAAGCAGATCCGCCGCGGCTTCTGTCCTACAGCTTCAAGCACCGGAAGTTCGAAGAATTGCGCGGCGAGCCGATCTCGCGCGTGGTCTTCACCATCGAGCCGTTCGGCGCGCTCGTGCGCCTGACCGTGTTGCATGACGGCTTCGTCGAGGGCGGCAAATATCTCGGCGCCGTCTCCAATGGCTGGCCGGCGATCCTGTCCGGGCTCAAGAGCCTGCTGGAGAGAGGCAAAGTGCTCGCCATTCCGCGCGCCGCGCTCAACAAGGGATTCGACGCAAAATGAACCTCGACCAATTCAAGCCGCTCACGGTCTACACCATCTACATCGCGTCCACGCCGGAGAAGGTCTGGGCGGCGCTGACCTCGGCCGAGTTCAGCCGTCAATACTTCTCGGGTTTTGCGGTGGAGATGGAGCCGAAGCTCGGCGGCAGCTTCATCGTGCGCGCGCCTGACGGCTCCGAGCATATCTCCGGCGAAGTCTTCGAATACGATCCGCCGAAGAAGCTCACCGTGAGCTGGAACGTCAATTGGCCCGACCTCGTCGCGAAGCTCGGCGCCACACTCGTCACCTACGAGATCGAGTCCGCAGGCGAAGCCGTCCGCCTGACCATGAGCGAACGCCACGACCGCGAGCTCGGCGACGACATCCTCGAAGGCGGTCGCACCGGCTGGCCCGCGATCCTGTCGGGGCTGAAGAGCCTGCTGGAGACGGGCACGGCGCCGCAGATCAAGATGGCACCGCCAGCGCGGATGCTGGCGGCGCTGAAGGCGATGGGGATCAAGACGCCGTAGCGTCCGGAATCTGTACCCTCACCGCTTCTTCTTCACAGGAGGCTGAATCTCGTCGATCCTGCGACGGCAATCCCCTTCCGAATCGTGCGGGCCCGAGACAAAGGTCCCGCTGACCTTGATGGCGTACCAGCCTGACTCCACGCCGAGCCGAAGTGCTTCGTCTGTTTTGACCTGGCGTGGCGAGAGAGCTTGTATCGGTTGAGTTTGCATCGGTGCTTTCGGTTGACGTTCGATCTCATATCGAACGAATGTGGAAATCTGTAACGCAGCCGTGGACGAGCCACGCCGCATCCAACTTGCTCGTAGGAACGGGCAATACCCGCAAAGATCGCCGTGACGACGGCGTGACGAACAGGCTCCGCCGGTGCGAGGAATGAGCCTCCGCGCGTGCAGCGTCGTGGCGCCACCTGTGCGCAGAGACGACCGCTCTTTCCGACATTCACGCACCGTGCGCGCAATCGCGGCAATTAGCTATCGTTTTCTCGTTCGCGCCGCGCTTTTGAGGTGCCAAATGCCGCTCCCGATCGAATAGGGCCGTGGAAGCCTTGTGTTCGACCGCTTCGTAGCCATCTTGAGAGCTCAGCCAAGGGAAAGTATTCGTATGAAGCTCCGCGTCGGGTTCGAGATGCTGTACGAGTTCCCGCAGCCGACGCCCATGATCATGGTGCTGGGCACGCACTTCACGCGCGCCTCCGACGTGATCGTGCCCGATCTGCTGACCACCAGCCCCGCCGTGACCATCAGTCCCTATCGCGACCTCTTCGGCAATTGGTGCAGCCGCCTCGTGGCGCCGGCCGGCAATTTCCGCCTTTTCGGAGACGGCGTCGTTCGCGACGGTGGCCTTCCCGACCCCGTGTTTCCGGAAGCGTGTCAGCATGCTGTCGAAGCGCTGCCAGCCGATACGCTGGTCTATCTGCTCGGCAGTCGCTACTGCGAGACCGATCGCCTGTCGGATATCGCATGGAAATTGTTCGAGCGGACGCCGCCCGGCTGGAAGCGGGTTCAGGCCATCTGCGATTTCGTTCATCGCCACATCACGTTCGGTTATGAGCACGCGCGCGCCACGAAGACGGCCCGGGAAGCTTACGACGAAGGCAAGGGCGTGTGCCGCGACTACGCCCATCTCGCCATCACATTCTGCCGCTGCATGAACATCCCGGCGCGTTATTGCACCGGCTACCTCAGCGACATCGGCACGCCGAAGCCCTGGGCTGCGGGAGATTTCGCCGGCTGGTTCGAGGCCTATCTCGGCGGAAGCTGGCACATGTTCGATCCGCGCAACAACACGCCGCGGATCGGCCGGGTGCTGATCGCGCAGGGACGCGACGCCTCCGACGTCCCCATCACTCAGACCTTCGGTCCGAACAAACTGCTCAATTTCAAGGTATGGACCGACGAGGTCGTCTGATGACGGACAGCACCGCCGCGCTCAGCGCCGACGAATTTGCGTCGCTAACCGAAATCGGCAAGGGCGAGGCGCAAGGCGACATTCCGCAGGCGCACGGCGAGCGCCTGGTCAACCTGGGTTATGTGATCAGGCGGCTTGGCGAACTCGAACTGACCTCCTCCGGCATTCGTCGCCTGGCAGCCGGCCAATAGTGCGCCGCCGCGACATCCGCCTCCCCTCTTACGCCACCGGCGCCACCAGCCGCCGATAGAGATGCCATGTCGCATGGCCTAGCACCGGCAGCGTTACGACCAGCCCGAGAAAGTACGGCAGCGCCGAGACGATCAGCAGCATCACGATCACGGCGGCCCATGTGATCATCGGCAACGGACTCGTCACCACCGCCCGCACGCTCGTCACCATCGCCGTCACGAAATCGACATCGCGGTCGAGCAGCAGCGGAAACGACACCACGGTCAGCGAGAACAGGATCAGCGACAACACCGCACCGACGGCATTGCCGATGCCGAGGAACAGCAGGCCTTCATTCGTGGTCAGCACCACGGTCATGAATTCCTGAAGGCTGGAGAACGAGGCGTGCAGACCGAGCAGCAGCGCGATCAGGAGCCGCACCTGGTACATCCAGACCACGAACACGAATAACGTCACGAACGCCATCCAGCCGATCTCGCTGCGCGAGCGCACGGCGGACCAGATCGCACCGAAGGAGACCGGCTCGCCGCGCTCACGGCGGCGGCTGATCTCGTAAAGGCCGATCGCCACGAACGGTCCGATCAGGGCGAAGCCTGCCGCCAGGGGATAAACGAGATAGACCATGCCGAAGGCCGTGAAGCACAACATGATGGCGATTCCGCCGGCGGCGTAGAGCCCGCCGAAGCAGAGACCGTAGAACGGCAGCGCCTGGAAATCGCGCAGGCCCTCGACCAGCGCCTCGGCGATGTCGGTCGCCGCGACGGGACGCACAACCGGATCGACCTTGCCCGAGATGGACATCAGCTTCCTCCACACGTCGGCGCGATCTTTCGTCGCGCGCTTGTAAGATATTAGCTCCGCCGCGCGCCGGCGCAACTTGATGCCGGCCGGCACGAGGCGTCGCAGCGAGGCGACAATGCTCGCGGTGCGAAATGCTTGACCGGTGGTGCATTTTGCCGCCAATGGCTATGGACTGGGCAGACGATCGTGCCGCAAATTGTACCTCCGAGCAGATACGCCTGAGAGCGGACCGCCTCACCGATGAGCCTGCGTACCCGGTTACTGATCCTCGTCATCGCCGCCATGCTCGTACCGGCAATCCTGGTCGGGCTGCGCTTCGTGCAGAATCGGGCCAGCGAAATCGACGCGGCGCTGGCCAATCTGGCCGCGTCCGCCGACGACATCGCCGCCGACCTCGACGAGAAGATCCAAGGCACCGCCCAGCTTCATTATGGGCTCGCCCGCGCCCGCGATCTCGACACGCGCGACAAGGCGGCGTGCTCGGCGTTTCTGTCCGATGTCCGCGAAGAATATCCGCAGTTCACGGGTATCCTGACCATCGATCCCGACGGCAGCCTGTTCTGTGACTCGCTGCGAACCAACCGCACGCTCGACCTGAACGACCGCGGCTATTTCAAACAGGTCAAGGGGCTTACGGGCGTCGTCGCGGTGGAGCCGGTGTTCGGCCGTCTCACCGGGCTTTCGGTGCTCCAGATCGCCTATCCCGTGCGATCGGAGACGGGCGCGCTGAAGTTCGTGCTGCTCGCGTCCTTCAACCTCAACAAATTCGTGGAGTTTCACGACAAGCGGCTGCTCGCCGAGAAGGACATCCTGCTCGTCGACGCCAAGGGGACAGTCCTGGCCGCCCCCAAAGGCGGCGGCTGGAGCGAGCCCGTCGGTGGGTCGATTGCCGGCTCCGACCTGTTTCGGTTTGCGGCAGCGCCCGATGGCGAGCCATTCCGGGAGATTACCGACCGCGAGGGCCGCACGCAGATCTGGGGTGTCGCCCGCTCGCCGTCGGTCCGCAAGGCCGGCCTCTACATCCTGGTCGGACGCTCCAAGGACAAGCTGGTCGCGGCGGCGAACCGCCGGCTGTACGAGGACGCGGCGATTCTCGGACTGGCCTCGCTGCTCCTGCTCGCCGGCCTGTGGATCCTCACGACCATGAGCATCGGCCGCCAAGTCGGGCGGCTCGCCACGATGGCGAAGAGGCTGGGGCGCGGCGATCTCAGCGCGCGCATTCCCGAGCCCCATCCGGGCGGCGAACTCGGCGGGTTGATGAACCTGCTCAACAGCACCGCCCAGTCACTCGAACAGCAGCGCGCCGCCATCGCCGATCTCAGCCACAAGCTCAGCCAGTCCCAGAAGATGGAAGCCATGGGCCAGCTCACCGGCGGCGTGGCGCACGATTTCAACAATCTGCTGACCGTCATTCTCGGCAATTCGGAGCACCTCGCCGACAGGCTTGCGGGCAACAAGGAATTGCGCCGGATCGCCGACGACATTGCCACCGCCGCCGAGCGCGGATCCGACCTGACGCAGAGCCTGCTCGCCTTCGCGCGCAAGCAGCCGCTGCGGCCGCGCGAGATCGACATCGCCGAGCAGGTGACCGGCATGAAGCAGCTGCTGCGCCGGACCCTGGGCGAGCACATCGAATCCAGCTTCACCTTCGCACCCGATCTCTGGCTCGCCAGCGTCGATCCCGGCCAGTTGGCGACCGCCGTGCTTAACCTCGTGCTCAACGCGCGCGATGCGATGCCCGACGGCGGCAAGCTGACGGTCGAGGCGGCCAACGCATCGCTCGGCACGTCCGATCTCGACGTCAATGGCGAGCCGAAGCCCGGCGACTACGTCATGCTGGCTGTGACGGATACCGGAGCCGGGATGAGCAGCGATGTCTTGGGACGCGCGTTCGAGCCGTTCTTCACCACCAAAGAGGTCGGCAAGGGGACCGGCCTCGGCCTGAGCATGGTCTACGGATTCGTGCAACAATCCGGCGGACTCGTGCAGATTCAGTCCGAACAGGGAGAGGGCAGTACCATCAGGCTGTTCTTTCCCCGTCTCGCGACACCGCCGGGCGAGGACCCGCGCCCTCCGCAGGCGACTGTCACACACGTGGGACACGAGACCATCCTGCTCGTCGAGGACGACGACATGGTGCGAGCCTATGTCGAGAACGAGCTCAGGGCGCTGGGTTACCGGGTCATCGCGACGTCGAACGGACCCGCAGCGATCGAGGTGCTGCGCCAGCCCGAGGACATCCAGTTGCTGTTCACCGACGTCGTGATGCCCGGCGGCATGTTCGGGCCGGAGCTTGCGAGGCAGGCAGCCGAGCTTCGGCCTGATCTCAAGGTGCTCTTCACCTCCGGCTACAGCCATGATCCGGTCAAGACGCCGGACGGACTCAACGCCCGCATTCTGACCAAGCCGTTCAAGCGTCAGGAGCTTGCCGCGATGCTCAGAGCCGCGCTCTCGGAGCCGTCGCGATGAATTCACCTATCTGCAACGGGGAGAGCTGATCCAGTGTCGCAAGCTAGCCCTTCGCCCGCAGCTCGCGCCGCAGCACCTTGCCGGTCGCCGTCATCGGCAGCGTCTCGGCAAACTCGACGAAGCGCGGATATTCATGCGCGGCGAGCTGCACCTTGACGAACTCCTGAATCTCGCGCGCCAGCGCGTCGGTGCCGGTAAAGCCCGGACGCAGCACGATCCAGGCCTTGATCGACTCGGTGCGGATCGGATCAGGAATGCCGACCACCGCGGCCATCGCCACCGAGGGATGTTTCATCAGCGTATGCTCGATCTCGGACGGACCGACACGATAGCCGGCGGTGGTGATGACGTCGTCCTCGCGGCTGACGTACCAGAAATAGCCGTCTTCGTCCTGCACGCCGAGATCGCCGGTGAGCAGGAATTCGCCGGCATATTTCTTCGCCGTCGCCTCCGGATTGCGCCAGTATTCCAGCATGGTGACCGGGCACGGCTGGCGCACGCCGATGATGCCGCGCTCGCCGCGCGGCAATTCCTCGCCCTTGTCGTTGACGATGCGAACGTCGAAGCCCGGCGTCGCCTTGCCCATCGATCCCGGGCGGATCGGGAACAAATTGGAGTTGCTGCCGATCACGAGATTGCACTCGGTCTGGCCGAACACTTCATGTGCATCGATGCCGAAAGTCTCGCGCACCCAGCCGAGCAGCTCGCCGCCGAGAGACTCGCCGCCGGTGAAGATGCTGCGCAGCCTGACGCCCGGATGCTTCACGCCGGCCTGTCGCATCAGCTTCAGCGCGGTCGGCGGCAGAAAGACGTTGCGGACGCCGAGGTCGGCCATCATCTGCATCGCCGCCTGCGGTTCGAATTTTCGCGCGCGATGGCCGACCAGAGGAATGCCGTGATACCAGAATGCGAGCAGGCCGTTGACGAGGCCGCCGATCCAGGCCCAGTCCGCCGGCGTCCACATGAGATCACCGTGCCTGGGCAGGAAGTTGTGGCACATCTCGACATTGGGCAGATGGCCGAGCACGACGCGGTGGGCATGCAGCGCGCCCTTTGGATTACCCGTCGTACCCGAGGTGTAGATGATCAGCGCGGGATCATCGCATGAGGTGTCCACGCGCGCGAAATCGGACGAAGCGGCCTTCAGCGCGTCCCAGAACGATGTCGTGCCGGCGGGCGCGCGCTCGCCGACGACATAGACATTCTTCAACTCCGGCAGGCGGTCGCGGATCTTGGAGAGCTTCTGCCAACCGCCCTCGTCGGTGACGATGGCCTTGGCTTGCGAGTTCGACAGGCGGAATTCCAGCGCGTCCTCGCCGAATAGCGCGAACAGCGGGATCGAGATCAGGCCGGAGCGGAACGCCGCCATATGCGCAACCGGCAACTCCACCGATTGCGACAGGAACACCGCGACGCGGTCGCCGCGGACCAGCCCATCCGCCTTCAGCACATTGGCAAAGCGCCGCGAAGCTTCGGCGACCTCGTCGAAGGTGGTGCGGCTGGTCGCACCGTTCTCGTCGACATAGATCAGCGCCAGGCGGCCGGTGCCGTCGGCATGCCGGTCGCAGCATGCCTCCGCCATGTTGAAACGCTCAGGAATGTCCCAGCGGAAATTGCGGACGAGCTCGTCGTAGGTCTTGGCTTCGGTGAGCATGGCTTGGTCGTTTCCCAGCAACTCCGTCAGGGCCGGGCTTGTCCCGGCCATCCACGTTCTTCTTGCTTTGGCGACACTCTAAAGCCGTGGATGTCCGGGACAAGCCCGGGCATGACGGCCGAGCGCGTAGCTACCGCAACGTCGCAAAGAACTTCCTGACATCGCGCAAGAACAGCTCGGGCTGCTCGAACGCGGCGAAATGGCCGCCCTTCTCCATCTCGTTCCAATGGGTGATGTGAGGGAAGTTCGGCTCCATCCAGCGCCGCACCGGCGTGATGATCTCCTTGGGAAATACGGCAACACCGGTCGGCACGTTCACCTTCGGTGTGGTGCGGCGTTTGCCAAAGCTTTCCCAGTAGAGCCGCGCCGAGGAAGTCGCGGTCTCCGTCGCCCAATAGAGCATGACGTTGTCGAGCAGCTCGTCACGGGTGAAAATGTTTTCGGGGTGGCCGTCGCAATCGGTCCATGCCCAGAATTTCTCCAGGATCCAGGCCGCTTGTCCGCTCGGCGAATCCGTCAGCGCGTAGCCGAGCGTCTGCGGGCGCGTCGACTGCTGCTTGGAGTAACCGGAGTCGAGATCGACATAATGCTTGAGGCCGGCGAGCGCGCGCTTCTCCTCCGCCGTCGGCTCGCCCTCCACCTTCGGCGTTGCGTTGAAGGCCAGAGTGATGTGGATGCCGGCGCAATGAGCGGGGTCCTGCGCGCCAAGCGATGTCGTCACCGCCGAGCCCCAGTCGCCGCCTTGCGCGCCATAGCGCGTATAACCCAGCCGGTCCATCAGCTTGGCCCAGGTCGCGGCGATGCGGTCGACGCCCCAGCCGGTGGTCCTGGGCTTGGCCGAGAAGCCGAAGCCCGGCAGGGAGGGACAGATCACGTGAAACGCATCGACGGGGTTGCCGCCATGCGCGGCCGGATCGACCAGCGGCGAGATCACCTTCTGGAATTCGACGATCGAGCCAGGCCAGCCATGTGTGATGATCAGCGGCAGCGCCGATGGCTCCTTCGAGCGCGCATGGATGAAGTGGATGTCGAGCCCGTCGATTTCGGTGGTGAATTGCTCAAAGCGATTGAGTTTCGCTTCGCGGGCACGCCAGTCGTAGCCACCAGCCCAGTAGGTGCAGATGTCCTGGATCCATTGCAGCGGCGCGCCCTGGCTCCAGTCGTCGACCAGCTCCGCCTCCGGCCAGCGGGTGCGGGCGAGACGCGACTTCAAATCGGAGAGGGTGTCGTCGCTGATGGCAATGCGGAATGGTTTGATGGCAGTCATCGGTTGCCTCCCCTTGTTCTTCTTGTCATTCCGGGGCGCGCGCAGCGCGAGCCCGGAATCCATTGATCAACAGAGATGGCGGCGTGACAGATTCCGGCATCGACGCCGAGCGTCGCCCCGGAATGACGACCTAGCTCGACAGCGCCGCCTTCACCAAGCCGCTGGCCTTCCCGAAATCCATCTGCCCGGCGTACTTCGCGCGCAGCACCGCGATCACCTTGCCCATGTCCTTCATGCCGGCGGCACCCGTCTCGGCGACCGCATCCGCGATCGCCTTCTTCACCTCGTCCTCGGCCATCTGCTTCGGCAGGTATGCCGAGATCACCGCGATCTCCTCGCGCTCCTGGGCTGCGAGCTCGGCGCGGCCGCCTTTTTCGTAGAGCTCGACCGACTCCTGCCGCTGCTTGATCATCTTCTGGAACACGCCAAGCAGATCGGCGTCCGAGAGCGGCGGCTTGCCCTGCCCGCGCGCGTCGATGTCTGCGTTCTTGATGGTCGAATTGACCATGCGCAGCGTGGACAGCTTGCGCTCGTCCTTGGCCTTCATGGCCTCCTTGACCGCATTGTTGATGTCGTCGCGCAACATGATCGTGATCCCTGTGAGTATCCGACGCCTGATCTAGGCCGTTCGCGGCCTTCAGACAACTAGCTTCCAAGCCATTCGGAGAGCGCGCGCACCGTCGCTTCCGGCTGTTCCGGCTGCGGCAGGTGTCCGCAGCGATCGAGGATCACGAGCCTTGCGCCGGGGATGCCCTCGGCCATCTCCTTCGAAAGCGCATTCGGGATGGTGCTGTCGGCATCGCCCGTGAGCACCAGCGTCGGGCATTTGATCGTTGCAAGCGTCGAGCGCGAATCCACCCGTGCGATGATCGCGGTCTGCTGCCGCAGATAGCCCTCCACGCCGACATCCTCATCCTGCGCATGCACCAGCTTGAGGATGTCGGAATCGTCGCGCCGTGACGGATGCACCAACTCCGGAAAGCTCTCCTCGCGGATCGCGCGAAGCTCGCCGCGTTTTGCGCGCTCCATCAGGCCGCGGCGGCGCGCGGTCGCCTCCGGCGTGTCGGGCCGCGCCTGGGTGTTGATCAGCGCGAGCTTGATCACCCGCTCGGGCGCCTGGCGCATGATCTCGAACGCGATGTAGCCGCCCATGGAATGGCCGGCGAGTGCAAAGCGCGGCGGCGCCTCGCTCAGGATGCGGCGGGCGATCGCCGCCATGCTGTCGTCGCGGATATGGTTGGCGACCATGACCGGGCCGAACCGCCATAGCGCCGGGATCAGGGGGGCATAGATCCGGGCCGAGGAGGCCAGCCCCGGAACCAGCACAATCGGGGTCGTCGGGTCCATTATTGCCTCGCAAGCCCGGGAATTTGCCGGAAATTGTGCGACCGAGCTTAAGTGCCGGGGACGGCCTGTCAAATATGCAAAAACGCATGTGAATCCGCCCTCTCCCGCTTTGACGGCAGCCCGCGCGAGGACTATGAAACGCGCTCATGACACAACATGACAACGATACCGCCTGGCCGGACCATAAACCGACCGCGCTCCTCGTGCTTGCCGACGGCACGGTGCTCGAAGGCTTCGGTCTCGGCGCCGAAGGCCACGCCGTCGGCGAGGTCTGCTTCAACACCGCGATGACCGGCTATGAGGAGATCCTCACCGATCCCTCCTATGCCGGCCAGCTCATCACCTTTACCTTCCCGCATATCGGCAACGTCGGCACCAACGACGAGGATATCGAGACGGTGAACATGGCGGCAACGCCGGGCGCGCGCGGCGTGATCCTGCGCACCGCGATCACCGATCCCTCCAACTATCGCGCCACCAAGCATCTCGACGCCTGGCTGAAAGCGCGCGGCATCATCGGCCTCTCCGGCATCGATACGCGTGCGTTGACCGCGCTGATCCGGTCAAAGGGCATGCCCAACGCCGTGATCGCGCACGCCAAAAACGGCGAGTTCGACCTGCATGGCCTGAAGGAAGAAGCGCGCGAATGGCCCGGCCTCGAGGGCATGGACCTCGTGCCGATGGTGACGAGCGGCCAGCGCTTCACCTGGGACGAGACGCCCTGGCTGTGGGACAAAGGCTTTGGCCGCCAGGACAAGGTCGAGTTCAACGTCGTCGCCATCGACTACGGCATCAAGCGTAACATCCTGCGCTTGCTCGCCGGCGTCGGCTGCAAGGTGACGGTGGTGCCGGCGACGACTTCGTCGGAAGACATTCTGGCAATGAAGCCGGACGGCGTGTTCCTGTCCAACGGTCCGGGCGATCCGGCCGCGACCGGCAAGTATGCCGTGCCCGTGATCCAGGACGTCATCAAATCGGGCACGCCGACCTTTGGCATCTGCCTTGGTCACCAGATGCTCGGCCTCGCCGTCGGCGCGAAGACGAAGAAGATGCACCAGGGCCATCACGGCGCCAACCATCCCGTCAAGGACGAGACCACCGGCAAGGTCGAGATCACCTCGATGAACCACGGTTTTGCCGTGGATGAGGCCACGCTGCCGAAGGGCGCGACGCAGACCCACATCTCGCTGTTCGACGGCTCCAATTGCGGCATCCAGCTCGACGGCAAGCCCGTGTTCTCGGTGCAGTATCATCCCGAGGCCTCGCCCGGTCCGCGCGACTCGCACTATCTGTTTCAGCGCTTCGCCGAATTGATGCGGCAGAAGAAGAGCGCTTAGGACGCAAGACCGCCCGGCGGATCAATCCGCCGGGGCCCGCCGTCACGGACGCATGAACATGAAGTCCGTGTCGGGATCGCAGTTCTCGGCGATGAAGCGCAGCTCGGCCTGAATGTCGGCGATCGACCGCGTCTCCAGATATTTCGAAATCACGAGACTGAGCAAAGCGCGGCAAACGGCTTCGTGCCCGAGGCCGGAGGTCTCCGCCTCGGCAACGGCCGCCGAAAAATGGCGCTGCGCAACGTCGGATGCGTACATGACGTTCCCTTTTTCTTTCGCTCGATGTGCGTGCCCGCCATTGGCCGCGCGTGCCTTGATCTCCGTCAATCCGGCTCGCGGACCGGCAGGAACAAACCGGGCGAGCATCGTCTTTATTTCGTGACCGTTGTGACCGGAGCCCCGCCATGTCTGCCGTCCGAGACAACGCCGAGCCGCTCGCCATCGTGTTCGAAGACGACGGGCTCGTGCCGAACAACATCCTTCCCTTCCTGGTCTATCAGGACGCGGTGAAGCTCGATCCCGCGCGACCTGAAGAGTCCATCGAAGATCTGTTCGCGGCAAACGGCTGGGGTGGCACATGGCGCAACGGCGTCTACGACTATCTGCATTATCACGCGACGGTTCACGAGGTGCTCGGCGTCGCGCGGGGAAGTGCTCGCGTCCGCTTCGGCGGCGACCACGGCCAGGAGCTCGAGATCAAGGCGGGTGATGTCGCGATCCTGCCAGCCGGCACCGGACATCAATGCATCAGGGCGAGCGACGATTTCTGCGTGATCGGCGCCTATCCGCCGGGCGGCAAGATGGAGATCACGCGCGCAACGCCGGAGAACCACGCCAGGGCGCTGAAGACGATTCCAGAGGTCGCGATGCCGCCGGCCGATCCGGTGACGGGAAAAAATGGAGCGTTGCCGAGATTGTGGCGAGCGGTAGCTACAAGCGCGGTGCCGTAGGGTGGATTAGCGCAGCGTAATCCACCTTTTCTGTTGCCGCGGTGAAAGACGTGGTGGGTTAGGCCTCGGGCTAACCCACCCTGCACATCCCACTACGCTTCGTTGCCGCCTTCCTGGCGCGTCGCCTCGAACAGGAACCACGTCCGGCGCTCGGTCTCGTCGATGAAGTTCTCGAGGAGGCTGGCGCTCGCCACGTCTTCGGCCTTGTCGCAGACGTCGTGCGCCTTGCGCATCGCGGCGGCGACATGCTTGTTGTCCTGCATCAATTCACGCAGCATCTCGCGCGGCGGGACGTAATCCTCGTTGTTGTCCTTGATGGTCTGGAGCTTTGCGATCTGGCTGATCGACTTCAGCGTGGTGCCGCCGATCTTGCGGACGCGCTCGGCGAGCTGGTCGGTGGTGGCGAAGATCTGGTCGGACTGCTCGTCGAGCAGCAGATGGTAGTCGCGGAAATGCCGGCCGCTGATGTGCCAGTGGAAATTCTTGGTCTTCAGATACAGCGCAAACGCGTCGGCCAGAAGCACGTTGAGCGCCTCCGAGACCTTCTTGACCCCGTCGGGCGACAGATCGGTGGGGGTATCGAGATCGGGCGAGACCTTGTTGCTGGTTTTGCTCACGGGGGACCTTCCTGTTAGGACGCGGACATTGACGGCGCGCCGTCGCACCCCTAACGCAAGGCGGGCAGCGCGGTTCCAAGATAGGAACCTCCGGGCGGGATACCATGGACGATTGGATCGATTATTACGACTCGACGCACACGATCTATGTCAGCAAGCTGCATCGCGACTTGCATTTCCAGATCATCGCCCGGGACATCATCGGCTACATCCCCTCGCCGGAGGCGACCGTGCTGGACTATGCCTGCGGCGAAGCGCTGTCGGCAAGCCAGGTGGCATCGGCTTGCGGCAAGCTGATCCTCGCCGAGCCCGCACCCGGCGTGCGCGGCAGGCTGATCGCGCGGTTTGCCCCGAACACGAAAATCCGCGTCCGCTCGCTCGACGACGTCCGCAAGATGCAGGACCAGTCGATCGACCTCGTCGTGATGAACTCGGTCGCGCAATACATGTCGCCCGACGAACTCGATGCCGCGCTCCGCACCATCAGGCGATTGCTGACGCCTTCCGGCAAGCTGGTGCTCGGCGACATCCTCCAGCCCAATGTCGGCATGTTCAGGGACGTCATGGCCCTGCTCGGCTTCGGCCTGCGCCACGGTTTCCTGAAGGACGCGCTGGTCGGTCTGATCAGCACCGCGCTGTCCGATTATCGTCATCTGCGCACGCGTATCGGGCTGCAGCGCTACAGCGAGGAGGAGATCACCGCGAAGCTGAGAGCGGCGGGGTTCGCGGTCCAGCGCGCCCACACCAATATCGGCCATAATCGCTGGCGCATGACCTTCATGGCGCGACCGCCGCTGGTTCGTTAAGCATAACAATCAGCCGTTGTGGCTTGTCTCACTGCAATCGGACATGATCGCCGTGGCCCGGTGGCGGAAGCGTCTACGCGAGGGCGGTGCAACGCTCTTCATCCTGGTTCAAATCCAGGCCGGGTCTCCACGCTTCGCCCTGCGGGGCTACGCGTGGCGCAGCCACACTTGACCCGAAGCGTTCCGGTGTAGCTGGAGCGCAGCCGGACTGCTCGCTCGAACCTCAACCCGCTTGAACCACGTCCCCCTCCGGCAGCAACTGAAGCCGCGCGGCATCCTTGCTCGCGGATTTGATCACCGCATCGAGCAGGCCGGGAAAACGCGCATCCAGATCCTCGCGGCGCAGCCGCATGAAGCGGTTGGTGCCGGCCACCCGCGTCAGCATCAGACCGCATTCGCGCAGCTTGGCGAAATGGTAGGCGAGGTTGGACTTGCCCGCGAGGCTGTAGAAATCGCCGCAGCAAAGCTCGCTGCTGACATGTTCCTGCCGGGCGAGCTGGTAGACGATCGCCAGTCGGATCGGATCGCTGAGGCAATCCAGAACCATCGGCAATTCGATCTGTTCACGGGTGGGATGAAGGGGTGTGCGGCTCATGATCCGGGAAACATAGCGAAGCGGCCGTAATGTTCAATAGTTCTTGAACCAATTGACAGGGATCCTCACACCCAATAGTTCAATAACCGTTGAACATAGGGATATCGTCCGATGAGCGTATTCTGGCTGGCCTTGGCGGCCTTCGCGATTGGCACCGAAGGCTTTGTGATTGCGGGACTTTTGCCAAGCATTGCATCTGATCTGCAGATTTCGGTCGCGGCCGCCGGGCAGTTGGTCACCGCCTATGCCCTCACCTACGCCGTGGGTTCGCCGATCCTGGCGGTGTCGCTGAACAATATCGACCGCCGCACCGTGCTGGCGCTGGCGCTGACCACCTTCATCGCCGGCAACCTCGCGGCCATGGTGGCCTCCAACTACGCCTTGCTACTGGTTTCGCGGATGCTGATGGCGCTGGGGTCCGGCCTGTGCATGCCGACGGCACTCGCCGTGTCGGTCGCGATCGCCTCGCCCGAACGGCGCGGTCGCGCCGTGGCGCTGGTGACCTCGGGCCTGACGGTGGCGACCGTCATCGGCGTCCCCATCGGCAATCTCGTCGGCAGCCTGTTCGGCTGGCGCGCGACGTTTGCCATGGTGGCCCTGATCGGCGCGGTCGCACTCGTCGCCCTCCTGTTCGGCCTGCCCCGCGGCTTGCCGCGCAACACGGCCTCGCTCGGCGAACGCCTGGCTGTGGCGCGTCACGGCCATGTCCTGACCGCGCTCGTGATCACGATCCGGTGGGCGCTCGGCGGCTTCACCGTGTTCACCTATTTCGCGGTCCCGCTGCATGGGCTGGGCTTCGATGCCTCGCAGATCAGCCTTGCCCTGCTGGTGTTCGGCGGCGCCGCCGCGATCGGGAACATGCTTGGCGGCTCCCTGGCCGACCGGCTGGGGACGCTGACGACCGCCGCCCTCGGGCTCGCCGGCATGGCCAGCGCCCTCGTCCTGCATTCCCTGGTCCTGAAGCTGATGCCCGGACAGGCGCATTATGCGGTGCTGGGCACCATCTTCCTCTGGGGCATCTCCGGCTGGGCATTCTATCCGGCCCAGGTTGCCAGCATCATCCGGATCGAGCCGCAGGCGTCGATGATCGCGCTGTCGCTCAACGCCTCCGCCATGTATCTCGGCTTCGCCATCGGCGGGGCGCTGGGCGGCGCGGTGCTGGCCACCCTGTCGCCGACCGACCTGGGCTGGATCGGCGGATCGAGCGTTGCGGCCTCACTTCTGGTGCATCTCGCCCGCGGCTGGCAGGCCCGGCCAAAACCGTTCAAAATTGCCGGTTGATGGGCGTTTTTCGGGGTTTCGCCGCTCCGGAATCTGGTCTAAGACCCACCCGCGCGCGAGGGAGACCCCCGCGCTCTCGGCCTCAGGGGACGCGCGGCAAGCGCGCCCTTTTTTTGTGCCCAAATTCCAGTCTGGCGAGAGTTGATGCCCAAACGAACAGACATCACCACCATCCTGATCATCGGCGCCGGTCCCATCGTGATCGGCCAGGCCTGCGAGTTCGACTATTCGGGCACCCAGGCGGTGAAGACGCTGAAGCAAGAGGGCTATCGCATCGTCCTCGTCAATTCCAATCCGGCCACGATCATGACCGATCCGGAATTGGCCGATGCGACCTATATCGAGCCGATCACGCCAGAGATCGTCGCCAAGATCATCGAGAAGGAACGTCATGTCATTCCGGGCGGCTTCGCGCTGCTGCCGACCATGGGCGGCCAGACCGCGCTGAACTGCGCGCTGTCGCTACGCCAGCAGGGCACGCTGGAAAAATTCGACGTCGAGATGATCGGCGCCACCGCCGACGCGATCGACAAGGCGGAGGACCGCCAGCTGTTCCGCGAGGCCATGACCAAGATCGGGCTCGAGACGCCGAAGTCTCGGCTCGCCAACGCCTCCGCCCTGAAGAAATCCTTCCGCGAGAAGTACCAGGCCGAACGCGCGAAGGCTTCCGGCGCAGCGCTCGAGGAGCTGGAACGGCAGTGGGCGCTGGGTGAGAGCGACCGCCGCAAGCGCTATCAGGAATACGCGATGGGACAGGCGATGATGGCGCTGTCCGAGATCGGACTGCCCGCGATCATCCGCCCCTCCTTCACCATGGGCGGCACCGGCGGCGGCATCGCCTACAACAAGGAAGAGTTCCTCGACATCATCGAGCGCGGCCTCGATGCGTCTCCGACCAACGAAGTGCTGATCGAAGAATCCGTGCTTGGCTGGAAAGAGTACGAGATGGAGGTGGTGCGCGACAAGAACGACAATTGCATCATCGTCTGCTCGATCGAGAACCTCGATCCGATGGGCGTGCACACCGGCGACTCCATCACGGTCGCGCCGGCGCTGACGCTGACCGACAAGGAATACCAGATCATGCGCGACGCCTCGCTGGCGGTGCTGCGCGAGATCGGCGTCGAGACCGGCGGCTCCAACGTGCAGTTCGGCGTCAATCCCGAGGACGGCCGCATGGTCGTGATCGAGATGAATCCGCGCGTGTCGCGCTCCTCCGCTCTGGCTTCGAAGGCCACCGGCTTTCCGATCGCCAAGGTCGCGGCGAAGCTCGCGGTCGGCTACACGCTCGACGAAATCGCCAACGACATCACCGGCGGCGCCACCCCGGCTTCGTTCGAGCCGACCATCGACTACGTCGTCACCAAGGTGCCGCGCTTCGCCTTCGAGAAATTCCCTGGCGCCTCCACCACGCTGACCACGTCCATGAAGTCGGTCGGCGAGGTCATGGCGATCGGCCGCACCTTCCAGGAAAGCCTGCAGAAGGCGCTGCGCGGGCTCGAGACCGGGCTCACCGGCCTCGACGAGATCGAGATCGAGGGTCTCGGCCGCGACGACGACAAGAACGCGATCCGCGCCGCGCTCGGCACGCCGACGCCGAACCGGATTCTCCAGGTCGCCCAGGCCATGCGGCTTGGCTGGTCGAACGAGGAGATCTTCAACTCCTGCAAGATCGACCCCTGGTTCCTCAGCGAGATGCGCGGCATCGTCGACATGGAGGAGAAGGTCCGCAAGAATGGCCTGCCGGGCAATGCCTTCGGCATGCGCACGCTCAAGTCCATGGGCTTCTCCGACGCGCGGCTTGCCGTAATCGCGCAGACGACCGAGGCCGAGGTGACGGCGAAGCGCCACGCGCTCGGCGTTCGCCCGGTCTACAAGCGCATCGACACCTGCGCGGCCGAATTCGCCTCGCCCACCGCCTACATGTATTCGACCTACGAAGCGCCCTTCGCGGGCGCCCCGGCGGACGAGAGCACTCCGTCCGACAAGAAGAAGGTCATCATTCTCGGCGGCGGCCCGAACCGCATCGGCCAGGGCATCGAATTCGACTATTGCTGCTGTCACGCCTGCTTTGCGCTGCATGATGCCGGCTACGAATCCATCATGGTCAACTGCAACCCGGAGACGGTGTCGACCGATTACGATACCGCCGACCGGCTCTATTTCGAGCCGCTCACCGCCGAGGACGTGCTGGAGATCATCGCCAAGGAGCGCAGCAACGGGACGCTGCACGGCGTGATCGTGCAGTTCGGCGGCCAGACCCCGCTGAAGCTCGCGCGTGCGCTGGAAGCCGCCGATGTGCCGATACTCGGCACCTCGCCCGACGCCATCGACCTCGCCGAAGACCGCGACCGCTTCAAGCGCGTGCTCGACAAGCTGCGTCTGAAGCAGCCCAAGAACGGCATCGCCTATTCGGTCGAGCAGGCTCGCCTTGTCGCGACCGATCTCGGCCTGCCGCTGGTGGTGCGCCCGTCCTATGTGCTCGGCGGCCGCGCCATGCAGATCATTCGGGAGGAAAACCAGCTCAGCGACTATCTGCTCGGCACCCTGCCGGAGCTGGTACCGGCCGACGTCAAGGCGCGCTACCCGAACGACAAGACCGGGCAGATCAACACGGTGCTCGGCAAGAACCCGCTGCTGTTCGACCGCTACCTCTCCGATGCCACCGAGATCGACGTCGACTGCCTCTGCGACGGCAAGGACACATTCATCGTCGGCATCATGGAGCACATCGAGGAAGCCGGCATCCATTCCGGCGATAGCGCCTGCTCGCTGCCGCCGCACTCACTCGACGCCAAGATGATCGAGGAGCTGGAGCGGCAGACCCGCGAGCTCGCCCTCGGCCTCGACGTCGTCGGCCTGATGAACGTGCAGTACGCCATCAAGGATGGCGACATTTACGTGCTCGAGGTCAACCCGCGCGCCTCGCGCACGGTGCCCTTCGTCGCCAAGGTGATCGGCACGCCGGTCGCCAAGATCGCCGCGCGCATCATGGCCGGCGAGAAGCTCGCCGACTTCAAGCTGAAGAAGGCGGACTTCAAGCATGTCGGCGTGAAGGAATCGGTATTCCCGTTCGCTCGCTTCCCGGGCGTCGATACCGTGCTTGGTCCCGAGATGCGCTCGACTGGCGAGGTCATGGGCATCGACCGATCCTTTGCGGTTGCGTTCGCCAAGAGCCAGCTCGGCGGCGGCACGCGGGTGCCGCGCAAGGGCACGGTGTTCGTCTCGGTGCGCGAGAGCGACAAGACCCGCATCGCCGAGGCCGTCCGCGAATTGCATTCGCTCGGCTTCAAGGTGCTGGCGACATCGGGCACGGCGCGCTTCCTGACCGACCAGGGCATCCCCACCGAAAAGGTGAACAAGGTGCTGGAGGGGCGGCCGCATATCGTCGACGCCATCACCAATGGCGACGTCCAGCTCGTCTTCAACACCACGGAAGGCCCGCAGGCGCTCGCCGACAGCCGATCGCTGCGGCGCGCGGCCCTCTTGCATAAAGTACCGTATTACACCACTCTTTCGGGGGCCGTGGCGGCCGCGCAGGGCATCCGCGCCTATCTCGGCGGAGACCTTGAGGTACGTACCCTGCAGAGCTACTTTTCGGAAACCTGATCGCGAGCGGCAGGCTGGGCCTCGAGGGGCTAAGCCATCCGCTAAGTGACTGGCAAGGAAGCCACAATGGCCGGAGGAACTGTCCGGCCATGGTGGTTGTTCTGTTCCGGCGCCAAGCCCACATAACGTTCCGGTGGCCGCCGTGTTCAGCGCCGGGAATACCGACGAATCAAGGTTTCCGCGCCCGCTGTTTGTGGGGGGCGCGTGACCGAAGGACGAGAGAAGAGATGGAAAAGGTTCCGATGACAGCGGGCGGCTTTGCCGCGCTCGGGGAAGAATTGAAGAAGCGCCAGTCCGAGGACCGTCCGCGCATCATCGAGCATATCGCTGAGGCGCGGTCGCACGGAGACCTGTCGGAGAACGCGGAATATCATGCCGCGAAGGAAGAGCAGTCCCACAATGAAGGCCGCATCGCCGAGCTCGAGGACAAGCTTGCGCGCGCCGATATCATCGACATCTCGAAACTGTCCGGCGACACCATCAAGTTCGGCGCCACTGTGACGCTGGTCGACGAGGACACCGAGAAGAAGACGGTGTGGCAGATCGTCGGCGAGGTCGAGGCCGACGCCAAGAAGGGCCGCATCTCCATCACCTCGCCGCTCGCCCGCGCGCTGATCGGCAAGAAGAAGGGTTCGACCGTCGAGGTCAACGCTCCCGGCGGCGCCAAGGCGTATGAGATCACCAAGGTGGAGTGGCGGTAAGCATTTGCCGCTGCGCCGACGTTCGAAAAAGGCCGCGCCCAGCGCGGCCTTTTTGTTTCGGCGTGTTGCTTGCGTGAGCAGCGCTCTCTCCTCGTCATTGAGCGAAGCTAAGCAATCCAGACTGTCGCCGCGGAAAGATTTGGATTGCTTCGCTGCGCTCGCAATGACGGTGTGTGGAGCAGCAGCCGTGCCTACTCCGGTGTCCCGAGCGCGGCGCAGCACATCGTGACGCTGCGCAGAACCGGAACCGAGCAGGCGGCACGACACGTGGTGACATGGGCCCCGGCTCTGCAGCGCATCACTTCGTGCTGCGCAGCGTCCGGGGCACCGAACCGCCTTACCTCCGCCCCTTCACATCCAGCGGGACGGCTGCCTCGTACTTCGAATTATGCAGCACCAACGATGTCCGCACATTCCGCACGTGCGGCGCGGCGGTGAGATGGGTGACGAAATCCTGGAAGGTCGCCATGTCGGGGGCGACGCATTTGAGGATGAAATCGACCTCGCCCGAGAGCATCCAGCATTCCCGCACCAGAGGCTCGGCGCGGACGAACTCCTCGAAGGCGCGCAAATCCGCCTCGGCCTGACTGGACAGGTGCACGGCGGCGAACACGGTGACGTCGAAGCCGAGCTTGCGGGCGTCGAGCAGGCCACGATAACCGTGGATGTAGCCCTCCTCCTCCAACGCCCGGACGCGGCGCAGACAGGGCGGCGGCGAGATGCCGACCCGCTTGGCTAGCTCGACATTCGTGATTCGACCGTCGGCCTGAATTTCGGTGAGAATTTTCAGGTCGATCTCGTCTAGGTTCCGCGACACGTGATTGGAACTCCTGGCCTTTGCGGCGGTATTGGTGGGTTTCTTCGCAATCCTCATAGCCAGTCCGCGCGCGTAGCGCAATTTTATTGCGCGTGCAGCGCAATCGACTTTTGTTCCCTGTTGGAAAAATCCGCCGAGAGGGAATGCAATTCTTGCATAGCTCACCAGAAGGCTTAGATTAGCTCTGATATTTCAGCGCCTCCGCGAGGCCTCCCGGCACGTTCCGCGCCCGCGCTGCGAATCCCCCGTGAAAGGCGTCCGTCGAAATGTCCGCTCCTGTCCATGCAAAGGTCGTCATTATCGGCTCCGGCCCCGCCGGCTACACTGCGGCGATCTACGCCGCGCGGGCGATGCTCGAGCCGATCCTGATCCAGGGCATCCAGCCGGGCGGCCAGCTCACCATCACCACCGATGTCGAGAACTATCCGGGCTTCGCCGACGTGATCCAGGGCCCCTGGCTGATGGAGCAGATGGAGAAGCAGGCGGTGCATGTCGGCACCAGGATCATCTCCGACCTGGTGATCAAGCTCGACACCTCGCAGCGGCCGTTCCGCCTCACCTGCGACTCCGGCGACGTCTATCTCGCCGACGTGGTGATACTCGCCACAGGCGCCCAGGCACGCTGGCTCGGGTTGCCGTCCGAAGTCAAATTCCAGGGCGGCGGCGTGTCGGCCTGCGCCACCTGCGACGGCTTCTTCTACCGCAACAAGGAGGTCGTGGTGGTCGGCGGCGGCAATACCGCGGTCGAGGAAGCGCTGTATCTCACCAATCATGCCTCTCAGGTCACCATCGTGCATCGCCGCGATCACTTCCGGGCCGAGCGCATCCTGCAGGAGCGTCTGTTCAAGCACCCGAAGATCCAGGTGATCTGGGACAGCGCCGTCGACGAGATTTGCGGCACCGAGAATCCCAACAAGGTCACCCATGTCCGCCTCAAGAACGTCAAGACCGGCGCGCTGACGGATTTGAAGACCGACGGCGTCTTCATCGCCATCGGCCACGCACCGGCGACCGAGCTCGTGAAAGACCAGATCAAGCTCAAACCGTCGGGCTATGTCGAGGTCGCCCCGAACTCGACCGCCACCTCGGTGCCCGGTCTGTTCGCCGCGGGCGACGTGGCCGATGAAACCTATCGCCAGGCCGTCACGGCCGCCGGTCTCGGCTGCATGGCAGCTCTCGAGGCCGAACGTTTCTTGGCCCTGCGCGCCAGCGAGCGCGCAGCAGCGGAATAAAGATCATGCCTCGAACACGCGACGGATTTACGGATATGGACTGGGACAAGCTGAAGGTGTTTCACGCAGCGGCGGAAGCTGGCAGCTTCACGCATGCGGGCGAGCAGCTCGGCCTGTCGCAATCGGCAGTGTCGCGCCAGGTCTCGGCGCTGGAACAGGAGCTTTCGGTCTCGCTGTTCCACCGCCATGCCCGCGGCCTGATCCTCACCGAGCAGGGCGACCTATTGTTCCGCACCGCGCATGACGTGTTCATGCAGCTTCAGGCGGCGCGCGCCAAACTGACCGACAGCCGCGAGCGGCCGAGCGGCGACCTCAAGATCACCACCACCCCCGGCGTCGGCATCAACTGGCTGATCCCGCGGCTCGGCGAATTCACCGCGCTCTATCCGGAGATCCGGATCTCGCTGATCGTCACCGACGAAGAGCTCGACCTGTCGATGCGCGAGGCCGACGTCGCGATCCGCACCCGCAAGCCGACGCAGCCGGATCTCATCCAGCGCAAGCTGTTCGCGATGGGCTTCCACGCCTATTGCTCGCCGGAATACATCAAGCGCTTCGGCACGCCGCGCACGCTCGAAGAGCTCGACTCCCACCGCATCATCACGCTCTCGGACGGCAACTTCGCGCCGCATCTGCAGAACCGCAACTGGCTGGTCGAAGCCGGACGCAACGGCTCGGGCCCGCGCGAAGCCTATTTCAGGGTCAACAACATTCTCGGTCTGGTCCGCGCCTGTCAGCAGGGTCTCGGCATCGCCGCGCTGCCCGACTACCTCGTCGAGGAACAGAGCAAACTCGTGCAGCTGTTCGGCGAGTCGGATTCGATCCAGCTCGATACGTATTTTGTCTATCCCGAGGAGCTGAAGACGGTCGCGCGCGTGCAGGTGTTCCGCGACTTCGTGGTCAGCAAAGCGCAGCGCTGGCCGTCCTGATTTCCGCATGACTGACATGCGGCCTCGGCTGTTGCTGCGGGCCGCTCGTCAAGCTCATACTGTTTGCACGCTGAGCCTTCGCGTTGCGCATTTGTCCCCCTCCTCCAGTGGCGCGGGAGTTCAGTAATCCCTCTTGGAAGGTGATTGTGTCGGCCTCACGTGGCCAATACCTTAAGCCGGGCTCTCTGGGCCCGGCTTTTTTTCGTTCAAATTCGCCGTCGCCCTCCGCGTGTATTGACAGTTCCAGGCATACCCCGCATCATTTGCAAATGATCACGAAGTCGTGCGCAATCTCGTCGAAGGCGATCGCCTCGAAAAAAGGCCCCCACCCGGGGACCTCGGAGTTTTGCGCGCGCTAGACCGACTTCGTCATCGCTGCAACCCCGAAAACCCCGCCGCCTGGACGGGGTTTTTTCATGTGCCCTCCGTCTCAGGTTTCCCGAGAAGGAGATGGAAACATGACCGGACTTGAAGATCATTTGCACGGGCTGTGGCTGCCGCTGGTGACGCCGTTTCAGGGTGGCGCGCTTGACGAGCGATCGCTGCGGCGGCTGACGCGACACTACAGCACGCAAGGCATCGACGGCTTCATCCTGGGGGCGACCTCCGGCGAAGGCATGACGTTGCGCGAGGCCGAGCTGGAACGTCTCGTCGCCATCGTGCGTGACGAGATGGCCGCGGGCGGGCGCACCTTGCCGATCTGCCTCGGACTATCAGGCGCGGACACCTCGCGGCTGCAGGATCGTCTCGACGAGACCGCGGACTGGCCGATCAACGGCTACCTGATCGCAAGCCCCTATTATGTGCGGCCCTCGCAGCGCGGATTGCTGGCGCATTTCGAGACGCTTGCCGATCACGCAGCCTGGCCGCTCGCGCTCTACAACATTCCCTACCGCACCTCGGTGAACATCACCAACCAGACCATGCTGCGTCTGGCCGAGCATCCGAACATCGTCGGCCTGAAGGATTGCGGCGCGAGCCGCGAGCAATCGATCGCGCTGTTGCGCGACCGCCCGAAGGCATTCCGCGTGCTCACCGGCGAGGACGCCAACTATTTCGAGGCGCTCGGCGACGGCGCCGACGGCGGCATCGTGCTGTCGGCCCATGTCGAGACCGCGACGTTTGCGGCGGTGTATGCCGAAATGAAGCGCGGCAACCACGACGCGGCGCTGGCGCGCTGGCACGAAGTCGCTGATCTGACGCGGCTGCTGTTCACCGAACCGAGCCCGGCGCCGGCGAAGTACTGGCTGTGGCGATCCGGCCTGATCGACAGCCCCGAGGTGCGCCTGCCGATGGTGGAAGTGAGCAGCGAGCTCGCCGCCGCGATCGATCGCGAGATCGAGCGGCGGGCGAAAGTCGCTGCGTAATCTCTCCACGCGCGCGGCGTTCCCTTTCCCCTTGCGGGAGAGGGACAAGCGCCGCCCTTGGTTAACCGCGCCCCAACGGCCTTCGCTGCCGCCGCATGGCGCATCCACGGCTCGTTTACGCAATCGCGCCTATCGTTTCCTGCAGGACTTCTCACGAGGGGCTCACCATGGAGCATCGCAACCGGCCGACGGCCGCGCAGCAATTCGCGCCGGCCGATCTTTTTGAGGGAATTCTCGTCGTCTCGTCGTTCGGATTCTGGGCTGTGATGCTCGGCCTGATGCCGGTGCTGCTGTTCCGCGTCTGGCTTGCGTGAAGCGGCGCCTCGCGCGGATGGTTAAGCCGGGGTCACAAATGCGCTCAAAATGCGAGCGGGATTGCCAGCCGGAATTTTAAAACATCCGGTCTATGGTCACGCCCAAGCGAAGAAATCGCGGGGGGCATTTGTGAATAGTCATAACGAAGTGGCGTCGCATTACGACGCCGGTGAGCAGAGCTTTACCACCGAGGACATTCTCTGGGCCGTCGGCATCTGGTCGGTGATCCTGACGCTGTCGCCGGTCATCGTGTTCTACATGCTGATGGTGGCGTAGCTCTTCTTCAGCAGATCCTGGAAACGCAAAACGCGCGGACAGTCCCGCGCGTTTTTCGTCCGGGGAATGATTTATAAAAAATTATGCAGCCTGCTTGTGCATTGCGCCGGACGCCGACGCCGTTCCGCGAATGGCCTTGACTGAACGCTCGATCGCCGCCCACAGCCTTGCAATTTCCTGAGCCGCACGACTCTCGGCCTGATATTCCCGTGCGCCTTCGCCGTGGCTCAACGCCATCAGCAGATCCGAACGGTTGGTGATCTGGCCGCCCCACACCGGAGCCCGGAACTTCGCCAGCGCTTCGCGGGCGATGGTGACGATCGGGCTTTCGGACTCGTCGCGGCGCGCCGGGGCACCGTTGAGCACGACCGCGTAGGGCTTGCGCGCGGCGCGGCACATCTGGATGGTTTCCTGCACCGCGTTGACGTCGAACACGCCCGGACGCGCCGGAATGACCACCATCGTCGCGTTCCTGATCGCGTCGTCGACGACGGCCGAGAGGTTCGGCGGCGTGTCGATCAACACCCATTCATAACCGTCGCGCTTGGCAGCGGAGACGATACCGCTGACGGAGTTCACGGCCGCCTTGATCGGCGGTTCGTTGGTGCCGCGCAGCTTGTGCCACAGCGTCAGCGAGCCCTGCGGGTCCGCGTCCACGAGCATGACCTGCTTGCTCGCCTTTATCTGTGCGGCAAGATGTGCGGCGAGGGTACTCTTGCCCGAGCCGCCTTTACGCGATGCGAAAACAATAACGTTCATACCTTCGGCCTCCAGATTGACCCCAGACCGCGAAAATGAATCACCACGCTGATTCGTGAAAGAAAAATTTATCGAGGGTTGCGTTACGGCCACGAAATAACAAGGCGTGTTGGCTTTTGAGTCACACTGCAACGCAGGACGAGACGCCAACTGCAGCGAAACACCGGTCGCACACGCATCTGAGCGTTTCTTGAGCAGCCCAGCGCGGCGAAGCGGGATGCAACCTTCCCGGGCAAACCTTGATCCGCCCTCTTTCAATGCCGCGTTCGTAATTGCCGCAGGCAGACGCACGGCTCACGCGAACAAAAGGAGTCCGCGGGCTGGCGCGGAGCTTGATGGCCGTCGATGAACAAAGGTTTCGGAAAGGGAACGCGGATGCCCTCAGCCGTCGGTGGTCTTTTTCTTCTTGGCCGCCGGCTTGGTGCTCTTCTTCGCGGTCTTGGGCGCGATGTTGGTCGGCCTGCCGGCGCGGGCCTCGCCGGGCTCGGGTCCGCGGCGGAAGAACACCGCGCATTGCGGCGACAGCTGCGCCTTCTTCCTGATCATGCAGGCGGTGATGGCGTCGACGTTCGGAACGAACTCGCCGCACAGCCGCATCGCATCCGGCGAGCAGGCCTGCTGCTCCTCCTGAGTATAGGCGAAGCCGGTACCGGGCTGGATCAGCACGGCCAGGGCCATCCCCAGGGTTGCAGCAGCCAAGGATGTCTTGAAGCGAAGCGCCGGCATCGATACCCCCACATGTCGAGTCGGAGGGAATAGTGGGTGAACGGCGGTTCGTTGGCAACGAGGGGGGACGCGAAAGCCGCGACGTGTGCGGTCTCGGCAACAGGGTGGGCAGCCTTCCCCCCCAGGAGAGCGGGGCGCGACCGCGAGCACAGACCCACCCAACGCAAAATTTGCGAAAACAACCCCATGCACAGTAGCCAAGTCCCGGTAATGCTTAGGTATTTCCCCGCAACTTTTAGGATTTTACGAAGTCGAATTTGACTCGTCGGGCAAAACGGGGGCATGATGCCATCATCAAAAAGATGCGCGTGGGGTGGTCGGCCTGTCTCCTGCGCTGGTCGAACAGCGCACGAGGGGAAGCGATTGCATGGCAGGGAATGAAGCGGAGCTGCCGCTGGCGGGCGTTACGGTGGTCTCGCTGGAGCAGGCGATCGCGGCGCCGCTGGCGAGCCGCCACCTGGCGGACTGGGGCGCGCGCGTGATCAAGATCGAGCGGCCAGGCGCAGGCGACTTCTGCCGCGACTACGACCAGGTGATGAACGGCATGTCGAGCCAGTTCGTCTGGACCAACCGTTCCAAGGAAAGCCTCGCCATCGACATCAAGAGCGAGGACGGCCGCAAGGTGCTCGATGCCCTTCTGCCGCAGGCCGACGTGTTCATCCAGAACCTCGCGCCCGGCGCCGCCGAGCGGCTCGGCCTCGATGCGGCATCGCTGCTTCGGAAGCACCCGCGCATCATCGCCTGCGACGTCTCGGGCTATGGTACCGGCGGTCCCTACAGCGACAAGAAGGCCTATGACCTGCTGGTGCAGTGCGAGGCGGGCGTGCTCGCCATCAACGGCACCGAGGCGGAGCCGGCCAAGGTGGGGCTGTCGGTGGTCGACATCGCCACCGGTATGTACATCCTCAACGGCGTGCTGATGGCGCTGTATCGCCGCGAGCGCACCGGCAAGGGCACGGCGTTCCAGGCCTCGCTGTTCGACTCCATCACGGACTGGATGAGCTATCCCGCCTTCTACACCCACAGCACGGGGCGCCCGCTGCCACGCACCGGCGCGAAGCATGCGACCATCGCGCCCTACGGGCCGTTCCGGGTCGGCGACGGCAACACCATCTTCTTCGGCATCCAGAACGACCGGGAATGGCGATCGCTGTGCCGCGTCGTGCTCGGCGACGCCGGCTTCGCCGATCATCCGAGCTTCCGCACCAATCCGCTGCGCATGCAGAACCGCGACGAACTGCAAGGGCATATCGAGCGGCGCTTCGCGTCGATGATGAGCGAGGAGGTGCTGCGGTTGCTGGACGAGGCTTCGATCGCCAACGCGCATCTGAACTCGGTCGAGGCGTTCCTGGAACATGAACAGCTCCACACGCGATCCCGCGTGCAAAGCGTGGGATCCCCGTGCGGACCGGTGATGAGCTTCCTGCCGGCGCTGACCATTCCGGGCGTCAAGCCGCGGATGGATCCGGTGCCGGATGTGGGCGAGCACAACCAGGCCATCCTCGGCGAACTCGGCCTGGCGAAGGACGCGTGACGATGACACAGCAACGACCAACGCGGGCCACCCTCGCCGTCCCTGCGCATCGCGCCCGTCTTGTCGCAAAGGCTGCGGCCTCAGCGGCGGACGCGGTGTTCATGGATCTCGAGGACGCGGTGCCGCCGTCCGAGAAGAGCTTCGCGCTGCACGAGGCCGTCCAGGCGCTCGCCTCGCTCGACTGGGGCCACAAGCGTGTCACGGTGCGGATCAACGCGGTCGACAGCCCCTTCATCGCCGGGGAGATCCGCGCGCTGGCGGCGCTGCCGCGGCTGGATGCGGTGATCGTGCCGAAAGCGGAACGCATGAGCGATATCGTTGCAATCGCCGATCAGCTCCGTGCCGCCGCGCCCGATCGCGCCGCGCCGGTGGCGCTGGACTTGCTGATCGAGACCGCGCTCGGCCTCGTCAATGTCGACGCGCTCGCCGCGTGTCACGACAGCGTCGCGGCGCTGCATCTCGGCGTCGGTGATTTCGCGGCGTCGATCGGCGCCCGCTCCTCCGACATCGGCGTGTCGCCGGATGGCTACCGGCTCGTGGGATCGGCGCAAACCGGCTACGCCTCCGCCCCGCTCGATCTGTTCGCTTATCCGATGATGCGCGTGCTGGTGGCCGCGCGGGCGTTCGGCCTGATCGCCATCGACGGCCCCTGCGGCGCGTTCCGCGATGCAAGGTTGACCGAAAGCGCTGCGCAAAAGGCCGCGGCGATGGGGTTTGACGGCAAGCAGGTCATTCATCCCGACCAGATCGAGCCGACGCTGCGTGCGTTCATTCCATCGGCCGACGAACAGGCGCAGGCGCGCCGGATCGTCGAGGCCATGGAGCAGGCGGAGGCGCAGGGACAGGGCGCGGTGACGCTGGACGGCAAGATGATCGACTATGCCAATGTGCGGATGGCGCGCCGGATCATTGGCCTGGGGTCGTAGCGGCGATGTCGCGGCCACATCGCCCGCTTGGCGGTCTCCTTATGATGAGGCTCCGCGGCAATCGAGCCTGTTGAAACGAGCGCAACGCACCCGGTTCTCATCCTGAGGCCTGCCAAAGCCGGGCGTCTCAAAGGATGGCCGCGCGGCGGCGCCAGATGCGAGGCCGGTGATCACGGCCCCCGCAACACGAGCCGGCCGAGCAGCGCCGCAAGTTCGCTTTGCCTGGATATGCCGAGCTTCTGGAAGACGCGCTTCAACACGTTGCGCGCCGTCTCTTCCGCAATCCCGAGCCGGCCGGCAGCCTGTCTCGGTGGAACGCCCGAGCCCACCAGCGAGGCGATCCTGGCCTCCCCGAGCGTCAGGCCCAGGATGTCCCGCACGATGGCGGGATCTGGAGGCTCGGCGGATTTCAGCTCGATCGCAAGCACGATCGCGCGCGTGCGGGTCAGGAAGTGGCTGTCTGAAAGTGCGCCGGCGGTGATCGGGAGCAGGTAGATGACGAAACGCCGGCCTGTGGCACCCGCCTCGACGAGAATGGGTCTCGGCTCGGCGAGCAGATCGCGCGCCTCGGCGCGAAGCGTTTGCGTCATGGCGGTCTCGAACGGCGCCCGGCCGGCCGCCATGCGAACGCGCAGACGATCGTTCACGAGGTCGAACACCTCACCGTAAAGGCTCTCCCCAATCGGATTGGCGAACAGCACTCGCGCCGACGAGTCCAGCGCGAAGACGCCGATGCCGATCCGCGCGAGGGCGTCGCCAAGGCCGAGATTGGCCAGTTCGGTATCGAGCAGCCTGATCGACAGCCGCAACGATTTCTCGGCATGGCGCCCGAGCGTCCCGATCAGCTCCAGCTCGGCCTCGGAGAATTGCGGCTTGGCGAAGCCTCGCTGCACGCTGAGCGCCACGAGGATCCGTGGGTCCGGTGACACCCCGATCGAGCCGAACCAGCCCAGACCGTGCTTCGCAAGGAATTCCCTGCTGAAGGGATGGTTGAGGTAGGCGTCGTCGATCGGACCGATGTGTCGATCGGTGAAGGGCTCTCCGCTGACGTAAAGGCCGGACGAGACGCAACGTTCGGCCTTGAAATCCTGCTGCGCCCAACGCGTCCCATAATCGGCGAGCGCCGCCGCGAGGCTTTCGGAGGCGATGGCGCCGAACGCTCCGTCGTCCCTCCGCCATTGCAGGATCGCGCCGGCATCATCGAAGCAGTCGGCGATCTTGCCAAGAGCGGACGGCCAGAGTGACGGGCTCGCTGCCGTATCGTAGATCGCTTCGACGGCAGCAAGGAGACGGTCGGCGGCGAGGGCCATGGGGTTCCGATGATGAGACAATGTGTTCACGTTACACGAGATTGCCTCCCGGCAATTGCCGTTCTGACGCTTTCCGGGATTTCTCCCGAATTTCTGAAAAAGGGATCGGTTACGGTGGCGGTGCACAAATTGTCTTTGATCGGCCTTGCGGCTAACGTGCGTTTTGCAGTGCGGGGGTGCACTGTCACCGTCTTCGGGGCACGGTGACGCTGGAAGGTTGATGATCGACGATGCCGATGTGGGCAACGCACACGGGGATCATCGAGCCAGGGTTGTAGGGGCGCATGGCTACGCTGTTGATCGTTGCACCGGTGTTCGCGTTGATCGCGGCCGGCTATGCCGCGGTGCTGTTTCGCTTTGTCTCGGAGGGCGCGCACAAGGGCATCAGTGAATTCGCCTTCAGCATTGCGATCCCCGCCCTCCTCTTCCGCACCATCGTCGTCTCGGAATTCCCCGACGTCAGCCCCTACCGGATGTGGGGCGCCTATTACGGCGCGCTGGCGCTGACCTGGATCGCGGCCCTGGCGCTCTCCGCGCTGCTGCGAGCGCGGCGCGAGGACCGCGAGGACGGCGTCGTGTTCGCGATCGGCTCGGTCTACGGCAACATCGTGATGCTCGGCATTCCCCTCGTGCTTTCGGCACTCGGCAACGAGGCCGCCGGCCCGATGGCTCTGATCCTGTCGGTGAAAACGCCGCTGCTCTGGCTCTGCGGCATTTTGCAGATGGAGCTGGTCAGCAGGAAGCGCACCGGCTCGGCCTTCTCGGTGATCCGCCCCGTGCTCGCCGACCTCGTTCGCAATCCGCTGATGATCGCGATCGGCTTCGGCGTGATCTGGCGCTTCACCGGTTCCGGCCTCACACCCGTCGTCGACCGCACCATCGAGCTGCTCGCGCAGGCGGGCTCACCGACCGCGCTGGTCGCGCTTGGCATCAACCTGTTTCGCTTCGAGGTGAAGGGCGAGAAGCTGAGCATCCTGGCGATGTGCGCGCTGAAGCTCGCGGCCATGCCGGCAGCCGCGTTCGTGCTGACCAGGCTGCTCGACCTGCCAGCGGTCGCTGCCGGCGTCGTCGTGCTATTTGCGGCGATGCCGACCGGAGCAAACGCCTACATCTTCGCGGTGCAGTATCAGCGGCTGGTGAACCCGGTGTCGGGCGCGGTTGGGCACGCTGCTGGCGGCGATGACGCTGCCGGTGGTGGTGTGGACGGTGGCGGCGAGATAGCGCGTTCAGGATTGCGCGCCAAGGCCCGCGGACACGCCACGCGGCCCTGGAGGCAATCGACTTCGATCAGCGCAGGCCGATGAACGACAGCACCGCACCGACCACAACGACGAGTCCAACCAGATAGATAATCCCGTTCATGTCTCAGCTCCCTTGCTTCATCCTGCCGCAGTCCAACACGCAAGGGGCCGAAAAGGTTCGCCTCTACTCTCAGCTGTTTTCTGCCGGCATCACGGAACGAAAGCTGACAATCCCGCCGGCGCCCCGCGCCATCGTCCGATCGCCTGCCATTTTGCCTTTGCACGCAAAGGTCGCTAAGCTGCCCTGATACGTGTTGCAGGGAGGGTGACATGGCAAGCCGCGAAGACATGCTCGCATTGATCAAAGACGCCTATGCCGCGCGCGATGGCGCCGACACCGACAGGCTGGTGACTGCCTTCCATCCCGAGGGCGCCTTCACCCTGATGGGCGACAAGAACGCGCTCGAATTGACGGGACGGATGGAGGGCCACCCGACGCTGCACGCGGCCTTCACGCAATTGACCGCCGGCTTCGGCTTCGAAGGCCGAGAGATCCTCGCCGAACTGGTGGATGGCGATCGCGTCGCCATCCATTGCCGCGTCAATGTGCGATACCACCCGACGGGAAAGACGGTCAGCACCGAGATTCTGGACCTGTTCAGATTTCAGGACGGCAAGATCGCGGAGCTGATCGAGTTTGCCGATACGGCGCTGATCAAGGCGATGATGGGGTGAGGGGCGGGCCTGCGCAAGGTTCGTGCATTGTCACCGGCATTCCGATGACGGCCGAACGGGCTATTGAACGCGCCGGCCCGCGCGCCAGGCCATTTCCCAGAAGTCTGCCTCGAGCCGGGTGGCTTCCTTGAAGATCGCAACCAGCTCGGCCTCGCGGGCCGGCGTGGCGTAGCGATCGGCGAGATGCTCCATATGTGCCTGCGCCTTGGCAGCGACCTCCTGGTACGGCGCGCCGGCATATTCGGCGATCCAGACGCGATAGGCATTCGTCGCAGCGTCCGCACCGGGCAGCGCGGCGAGCCGCGTTGCGATCTCCGCGTACCCGATCACGCAAGGCGCAAGCGCCACCTTGAGCGCCAGCAGATCGCCGCGCATGCCGGCGTCGAGCACGTAGCGCGTATAGGCCAGCATCTCGGCCGCCGGAGGAGCCTGTTCGAGGTCGGCCGGAGACAGGCCCCAATCGGCACAAAGGTTCACATGCAGGTTCATCTCGACATCGAGGATGGCCGACAGGCCGGCCGCGGCTTCACGCATGTCGGCAAGGCTGGGCGACTTGTAGACCGCGAGCGCGTAGGCGCGCGCAAACTCGATGAGGAAGAGGTAGTCCTGGACCAGGTAATGACGAAACGCAGCTTCGGGGAGCGAGCCGTCTGCCAATCCGTTCGTGAAGGGATGCTCGGTGTAGGCCCGCCACTCAACGGATGCTGCTGTCTTGAGGCGGTCGAAGAAGGTCACGATGCTTTGGCCGGGGGTTGGGTGTCGATGAACGTCTCTAGCGCGCTACCGATAGCGCATAGCGGGCTGACGAGCTATGGCCGCGGTACAAATTGGCCTTGAGCGGGGTCGCGGATAGGAAACGCGGCGCGTCGAGATGTATATTCCGTCATCTTCAGCAGCGATGCTCAATTTTGGATCGGTGGGCTCCCTCTCTTCGCGAGCAGCGGAATGGCCTTCGTCCGAGAGGCGTCGGCAAGAGCGCAAGACAAGAACGCCGTGATCCTGCGCTTTTTTTGCCGACCGCTGTTTCTACACAGACCGACTGACGCGGCTGCCGGGCATGCCGAACACGATCGCTTGCGGCCGCGCTAATTCGCCGCCTTGATGATCATCTCGGAGACCTCTTTCGGGAACGACAGCATCACGACGTGACTCGAGGGCAGCTCGACCGCCGTCGCCTTGGCCGCTTTCACCTGGTCCCGCTCCATCTCCGGCGGAATTATCGCATCATTTGCCGCGACGACCATGAAAGTCGGCTTCTCACGCCAAGCAGGCCGGCTGATCGGAGCGGTCAGCGTCCTGATGTGGAAGGGCCCCTGGGTCGCCGCGACGACGGCCTGTTCATTCGGCGGAAGGTCGGCCGCGAAAAATTTCCGGATTCCTTCGTCGCTGATCGTGAGATAGCCGTCCGGGTCCTTGACGAAGTCCTTCAAGCTCTCTGGATCAGGATATTTCGAGGCGGCGCTTTTCACCGACTCGCCTTTGTCAGGCGCGTAGGCCGCCACATACACGAGCGATTTGACCTTCTCGTCATTTCCCGCCTCGGTGATGACAGCCCCGGCCCAGGAATGGCCGACGAGAACCACAGGACCTTCTGCATTCCGGATCGCCCGCTTGGTCGCGGCAACGTCGTTGTCCAATGAGTCGAGCGGATTCTGGACGGCAATGACCTTGAGCCCGGCCTTTTCGAGATACGGAATGACTTTCCCCCAACTCGACCCGTCCGCGAACGCGCCATGGACGAGGACCGCAGTCTTGGCTTTCTGCTCGGCAGCCGACACCGGATGGCCGACGGCCATCATCGCAGTCAGGACGCTCAGGCCGATCGCGGTCTTGCAGGATCTCATAGCAAAATTCCTTCATCTGGCGGAGGTCTCGGTATTGCCGCTTCCGCAATCGGCACGAGACAATCGAGGGCTGCAAGCGACCGCCCAATGATCAGCACTCGGCCTCGGCGCAGATGTCAGCGCGCACGCAGACCGGCCGTTGCGAGCATCGCCAGGGATTCGCATTGCCTCGAAACGTCGGCCACGAAGCAAATCATTGTCGTGATCGTCCCGTCGAGCCGCAGTCCGTGCCGCCAGTAGATGCATCCGGCCGGGATAAAGCCAGTTAAAAGAGGTAAAAAGCTTGGTGCCGAGAAATTGGGCCGGCCGCCATTGGCGTCGTCGCGCACGCGAGCGCTTAACTCCGCATGCGCCGGATCATCGTTCGCAGACGCCGATCGCGCGTTTGGCACGAGGTGTCTGGAGCTTATCGCCAAAGTGATCATCGCGGAGTTGGAGTAACCGACCAGCATCGCACCAACCCGCACGTCGGCTGACATGATCTTCAGAGGATGAACGAGCGGCGCGCCGCTTGGCGATCGAAGAAATCGATGAGAAGGCCACCAACAGTTGTAGATGATTATTCGGTTTGAGCCGGGTCAGAACTCTGTTGAGAACATCGACGTCCCGCCAAGTTGGCTCGTATCGCAGGACCACGTTAGTCGACGTCCAGTACGGGGATTGGATTTGGTGTGTGCGTGAATTACTGCGCTGGAGACATGCTCCTCTGACAGCGCCGCTGGTAGAGCGATAATGGGAAGTCCGGCGGAAGTCGTGCCCTGCAATGCAATTCTGGTGCGGATTGCAAAAAGCGTCCGACACCCAAGTTGCTACCTAAACGGCGCGAACAGACCGGGCACGAAGCTATCTGGGCGAATTGGTTGGTACAGTTGGGTGGGCTCGAACCACCGACCTCCTGTTCCACAGACAGGCGCTCTAACCAACTGAGCTACAACTGCATCCTTGCGAGCCGCCTTGGGCGCCTGAACGGGCCGTCGACCTAAGGGGCTGGACGGGGCGGAAACTAGGTGCAACGGCCGTTTTTGGCAAGGCCGCAAACGGACGAAAAACCGGGGTAAATCACCTTCAGCGCAATGAAATCGGGCTTGATGGCGACCGAAGCGAGGTTGCGGTCGCCTCGGCTGCCTGGCGGCGACACCCCCGTGGGGAGAGAGCCCTCTCCCGGCCTCTCCTGCAAGCGGGAGAGGCGAAGAAAGAACCCGGGCCTTGCGACCCGGGTTCTCTCATTCAAACCTGCCTCACCGCTCAGGCGGCGGGCGGCATGTACTTCGAGGCGCTGGCCTTGATCGGCTCGGCGGTCTCGGCGGCGACGCGCTGGGTGAGCTCGACGAGCTCCTTGGCCTGGGACTGCAAGGTCTCGAACTGCTTGCGGGTGTGGCCGGTCCACAGCTCCAGCGCTTCCGTCGGCGACTTCAGGCCGAACAGCTGCTGGGCGAAGTCCAGCTGCGCGCTGGTGTTGGCCTTCATGAATTCCACCAGCTTGGCGGTGTACTCGCTCGCGCCCTTGGAGGCGGAGGTGAACACGGCCTCGACGGTGCCGTTGTGGGTCTCGGCGGCGTCCTTGAACTTGGCGTAGCTCTCGCGGGCCTGCGCGGCGCCCTTTTCGGCGAACGCACGCATCTGCTCGGGAACCTCGAACGGAATGATCGAGGCAGAAAACGGATCAGTCGCACCTGTCATGGTTGTCCCTCACGCTAATTGAAAAAATGGAGTGAGCCTTCTGGCGCGCCCGCCGGCCAACCGGGGCCTTGTCTCAGCATTGAAAACTGGCGGGAACGAAGACTGGAAACGCGAAACAAACGAGATGGCTCGTCCAGTGCCCAGCATTATGACTGCCTATCATGTCAACATTGTGCAGCGCAACGCGCCAACAGGGTGCGGTGCGAAATTTAATCTAGGTTAGGATGAGGTTCCGGTATGGGGGAACCGGGGGTTGAAGGTGCATCCCATGGGCGGCATAGGGGCTTGCGCACCGGAATCACGTCGGAGATCGCCTCTCCCGAATCCCTTGGATGAACCGGGCAGCGGCTTGCGGGGTTGGCCGGATTAAGGTTATCGCGGCTTAGGGCCTCCGCCGGGGCGCGAGGCCGTGGACCTGCCCGCGGGCGCGGGCGATACTAACCCTTTCTTAAGGCTGTCATTCCCGGCAGCCGCCAGCTTCACGCGCGAGACACAGCCGGTCGGATGACGAGTTCGGATTTCCAGTTGCGAGGTGTGGGCGATCCCCGGCTGGCCGTGCATGCGACCTCGCCGCTCGCGACCTGGCTGTGGGCGATCGACGGGACGCGCGTGCTGTGGGCCAATCCGGTCGGCGCGAGACTGTTCGGCGCGGCGAATGGCTCGGTGCTGGCGGAGCGGAGGTTCGGCCCGGCGGACGGCCATCGCCGCCAGATCGCCCGGCTCGCCCGGCAGTTGCCGGCCAACGGCACCGTGCGGCTCGAACGCCTGCGCGGCTTCGGCGCCCGGCTCGGCACGCTGATGACCTGCGCCTGCGCCCGGATCGACTTTGCCGATGGCGGACATGCGGTGCTCGTCACCGCGATGGACCCGGCCTTGCGCACCATGCCGCTGGTCGAGCGGCTGCATCGCCTGGTCGAAGGCGTGACGATGCCGATGGCGGCGTTCGCGCCCGACGGCCTGTTCGTCGGCGCCAGTGCGGCCGCCCGCGCCCTGCTCGGCTTTCGCGATCTCGGCGAAGCGGGCCTCGAGCAGGCGCGCAGCGATGCGCTTCGCGACGGCCGCGCCGAGACGCCGATCGGCATCGGCCAGATGGTGCTGCAGCGGGTCGGCCGAGGCGCCGATGTCGGCCTGGTCGCACTGATCGAGCCTGCCGCGCAGATGGCGTCGGAAACAGCCGTGCCAGAGAAGACGCCCGAGGTCGCGGCAAGCGACGTGCCGGTCGATCCCGCGCCGGAGACCGAGGAAATGCCAAGCGAGCCGCCGCCATCGCAGGATGCGCAGGCCGGCATCGCCCTGTTCGACGCCTTCGCCGAGCCGGTCGAGACAACAGCGGCCGCAGCACTGCCATGGGGCGAGGCGGCGGCCGAGATCGCAACGGACGAGCCAGCCGCCGTGGATCCGGTCGCGGAGACTGTGCCCGAGCCGGAGCCGGATGCGCACGAGCAGAGCGCTGATGCTGCGCCCAAGACTCCGGTTGAAAATCCGGCTCAAGCCATCGTGTCGCCGCAGGCTGCGCCGATCACATCGGGCATGGTGAAGCCGCCGTCGGGCCAGGACTTGTCCGGCCGGGATTCGTCGGGCCATGAGCCGCCCGCACCGCGTCAGCATCCGCTGCGCTTCCTCTGGCAGATGGATGCAGAGGGCCGCTTTGTGCTCCTTTCCGACGACTTCATCCACCTGATCGGCGCGCGTACCGCGGCAAGCTTCGGCCGCCCGTGGCGCGACATCGCCGCGCAATTGTCGCTCGATCCTGATGGCCGCGTCGCAGAGGCGCTTGCCAGCCACGACACCTGGGCCGGGATCACCGTGAACTGGCCGGCCGACGGCGGCGAGCATCTGCCGGTCGAGCTCGCGGGCCTGCCGGTCTACGATTCCTCGCGCAACTTCGCCGGCTTCAAGGGCTTTGGTGTCTGCCGCGATCTCGACGCGCTCAACCGTCTGGACGCGCTGAGGCGTTTCGAGCTGATGGCCGAGCCGCCGGCGCAGCACGCCCCGCCGGCCGACCCGGTCGCGCCCGAGCCCGAACCCGAGCCCGAGCCAGAGCCGGTCGCGGAGGCGCCGCCGCCGCCGATCGAGCCGCCTGCAGGCGAGCCCGAACCTGAGCCGACATCCGAACCTGAACTGCCAGACTCCACCAGCGACGCGAATTCACACCCAACCGATCCGGACAGACACGTGGAAACGCCAGTCGAAACCCCTCCGAATGTCGTGCCGTTCCGCCCGCACGGCGATGCCAGATCATCAGGTGATCCGAGATCGCCGACGCTGACGCCGGTCGAGAACAGCGCGTTCAACGAGCTCGCCCGGCAATTGTCCGAACGCCTCGAACGCGAGCGCGAGACGATCGCCACCGAGGCCGCCGCGCCCGTGGTGGACACCACCACCGAGCTGCCGGCGCCCGAGCCCGAGCCGCCGCACGCGCCGGCCGAATGGCTGACCGAGCCCGCGCCGCCGGCGCGCGGCGCCAGCGCGCGCGACCGCGCCCTGCTCGACCTGCTGCCGACGGGCATCCTGATCTATCGGCTCGACCGGCTGCTCTACGCCAACCCGGCGTTTCTCGCGCGCATGGGCTATTCCGGCCTGAGCGCGCTGGAGGACGCCGGCGGGCTCGACGCGCTCTATGTCGAACCCGGCGTGTCCTCGGCCAGCAGCACCTCGCAAGCCGGCACGCCCGTCACGATCAGCACGACGCTCGCGACCGGCGAGCAGCCGCTTGCAACCACGGAAGCACATCTGCACACGATCGACTGGGACGGCGAGAGCGCACATGCGCTGATCTGCGCTTTGCCGCAGGCGGCGCCCGTCGTCGCCGAGACGATCGTTGCCGAATCCGTCGTCGCGGAATCATTCCCCTTCGCACCCGAGCTGGACTCGCCTGCCGGCGAAGCCGAGGCCGAAGACCTCGCCGCGATCCTCGACACCACGGCCGAGGGCATCGTCATGTTCGACGCCGAGGGCAACATCCACGCCTGCAACCGCAGCGCCGAGGCGCTGTTCGGCTATGACGGCGAAGCGTTGCTCCAGCAGAATCTGGTGACGCTGTTCGCGCCGGAGAGCCAGCAGATCGTCACCGACTATCTCGACAGCGTGAAGAGCCAGGATATCGCGAGCCTGCTCGACCACGGCCGCGAGGTGCTGGGACGCGAGAAGAAGGGCGGCGTTCTTCCGCTCGCGATGATCATGGGCCGCACGCGGCCCGACGGCCCGAACTTCTTCGCCGTGTTCCGCGACTTGTCGCAGAGCAAGAAGGGCGAGAACGAGCTGACGCAGGCCCGCCACCTCGTCCACGACGCGGCCAACGCCAAGGCCGACATGCTGGCGCGGATCAGCCACGAGATCCGCACGCCGCTCAATGCCATCATCGGCTTTGCCGAGGTGATGATCTCGGAGCGCTTCGGCACGCTCGGCAACGATCGCTACGGCGAATATATCAAGGACATCCGCGCCTCCGGCGAGCGGGTCATCGCCATCATCGACGATCTGCTGGAGCTGTCGCGGATCGAGACCGGCAAGC
Source organism: Bradyrhizobium sp. SZCCT0148 (assembly GCF_018129985.1). Lineage (GTDB taxonomy): Bacteria > Pseudomonadota > Alphaproteobacteria > Rhizobiales > Xanthobacteraceae > Bradyrhizobium > Bradyrhizobium japonicum_H. The sequence continues at coordinate 16,435 of NZ_JAFCKT010000012.1, read as the reverse complement.
TCGACCTGACCTTTGCGAGTCTGAACCTCAACGACCTCGTCGAAGCCTGCGTGACCGTGATGCAGCCGCAGGCCAATCGCGAGCGCATCATCATCCGCACCTCGCTCGCGCATGCGCTGCCGCAGGTCACGGTGGACGCGCGCGCGATGCGGCAGATCACCATGAATTTGATCTCGAACTCGATCCGGCTCGCCAGCGCCGGCGGCCAGGTCATCGTCTCGACCGCGCTGTCCGACCGCGGCGAGATCGCGCTTCGCATCCGCGACACCGGCCATGGCCTTTCCGAGCGCGAAGTCGCCGCAGCGATGGAGCCGTTCCGGACCCCGCCGCCCGGCGATGCCGGCGACAGTGCGGCGTTGAGCCTGTCGCTGACCAAGGCCCTGGTCGAAGCCAACCGCGCCCGCTTCAACATCAAGAGCGCGGGCCACGGCACGCTGATCGAAGTGGTGTTCGCGCCGGTGACGGCGGGGGCGTAGCATTCACCACAAGCTCGTCATGCCCGGGCTTGACCCGGGCATCCACGTTCTTTGTACGGCGAGTAAGACGTGGGAGGCCGGGTCAAGCCCGGCCATGACGACACGACGCGATCACGCCGCGCGCACCGTCTCCAGGAACCTGCCTACCTCGATCTTCAGCCGGTTGCTGTCGTTGGACAGCGACTTCGCCGCGGAGAGCACCTGCGAGGACGCCGAGCCGGTCTCGGTCGCGCCCTGCCGCACGCTGCTGATATTGGCGCTCACCTCCGTGGTGCCGGCCGCCGCGTTCTGCACGTTGCGCGAAATCTCGCTGGTGGCGGCGCCCTGCTCCTCCACGGCGGCTGCGATGGTCGACGAAATCTCGGACAGCCGCTCGATGGTGCCGCCGATGGTCCTGATAGCGCCGACCGAATCCTCCGTCGCAACCTGGATGCTGGAAATCTGCTGACCGATGTCGCCGGTGGCCTTCGCGCGGTCTGCTCGGCCAGCGCCTTCACTTCCGAAGCCACCACGGCGAAGCCGCGCCCGGCTTCACCGGCACGCGCGGCCTCGATGGTCGCGTTCAGCGCCAGCAGATTGGTCTGGCCGGCGATCGCGTTGATGAGCTCGACCACGTCGCCGATGCGCGCGGCCGCCTTGGACAGCTCGCCGACGCGGTCGTTGGTCTGCCCGGCCTGGCTGACGGCCTCGCCGGCGAGGCGCGCGGAGGCCTGCACCTGCCGACTGATCTCGTTGACGGACGCCGTTAGTTCCTCGGCGGCCGAAGCTACCGACTGCACGTTGGTCGCCGCCTCTTCGGACGCCGCCTCGACCAGCGTGGCGAGCTCGCTCGAACGGCCGGCCGTCGTGGTCAGCGACGTCGCCGACGCCTCGAGCTCGGTCGCGGCCGACGACACCGCCTCGACGATCTGGCCGACCGCCCGCTCGAAATTGTCGGCCATCCGGATCATGTCGCCGCGGCGAAGGTCGGCCGCGAGCTTGTCCTGCCTGATTTTCTCCTCGGCTTCGTCGCGCGCCTTCTGCTCGGCATTGACCTTGAACGTCTCGACGGCCTGCGCGATCTCGCCGATCTCGTCGGGACGGCCGAGCCCGGGCAGCACGATGGCGAAATTGCCATTGGCGAGCTCGATCATCGCCGCCCGCATCGCCGACAGCGGCTTGGAGACCGAGCGGCCGATGAAGATGCCGAGGCCGAGCACGCTGGATGCGATCAGCGCGATCGCGACGCCGATCCACCATTGGATGCTGTCGCGCTGGGCATCGTTCAGCCGGTCGGCTTCAGCGCGGATCTGGTCGACCGATGTCGACACCTGCTCGATGACGGGCTCGACGGCGGAGAAGGCCTCCGACATCGCCTTCAATTCCGTCGCCAGAGTCAGTGCAGTCTCCATCCAGGCGAAGAAGTCACGCTGGTAGTCGGCGAGCTTCTGGCGCAACTCGGCCTTCGCATCGCCGGGGATGGAGGGGTCGTCGAGGCCGGTCAAAAACTCGGCCGCGCGCTTCCTGATGTCGTCGCCGTATTTGGCGTCGCGGCGCAGCATGAAGTCTTTCTCGTGCCGGCGCATCATCAGCATCGTCACTTTGAGCGACGGATTCCGAAGCTCATCGACCTTGGTCTCGATGCCGTGGACCGAGGCCCGCAAGCGGCCTTCGAGACCGGACTTTTCGTCGAGCCCGAGCCGCTGTCTCTGCTCCACCACCGCGGCGAAACGGGCCTGATAGGTCTTCAGCGATGCTGTCATCGCGTCGATCCTCGCGACCAACTCGGGCTTGCCGAGGGCCGAAATCCCGGCGCGAAGCTTTTCGATATCGAGGGAGGCCTGCTGGCTGATCTCGGCCTGGCGCTGCGCCTTGGCCGGCTCGCTGCGCAGGAGGAAGTCCTTCTCGGCGCGCCGCCCCTCGAGCAGCTCGACCGCGATCCTGCTGTTCAGCTCCTGGATTGCGCGCGCATTCTCGGCGGCGTTGCGATAGACCGCCATCGCGTTCTCGCCATAGAGATGGATGCCGCCGATCAGGACGACCCCAACGACGCCGACGATGCCGATCGCGGTGATTTTGTGCGTGAGGCGCAGGGAGAGCAATCGCATCTGACGAATACCCGATGGTGGCAGATACGGTTGATGAAGCGATAATGAGCAAAAACTTCCGTTAATATCCGGACACGTATTAATACGTGTACCTGCCCAACAATTCGCCTCTATTCACGTTCGAGTGCATACCTATGGCCTATTGCCGATTTTTCCCAACAGGAACCGAATGGCCTGTCGCGGCTTAAAGGCACACTTGCTTGACCCCACTTGTTTTCTCCTCACCTGCCCTTCCGCCATGACCCAGCCTCTCAACGACTCCTGGTCCTGATGCCCGGCCGAGCGAAATCAGCGGCGACCAAACCTGCACCCGTGACGCGGGCTGCGAGTGACGCCCAGCGGAAGCCGCTGCCCTCCGGTGCGGGCGCGCGCATGAATGCCCGCATCGTACTTGCTCTGGCGCTGGCCGCGCTCGGCCTGTGGACGGCAGCCGGCTTTCTGCCGGCGCTGATCTGGGCCGCAATCCTCGCAACGACCCTGTGGCCGCTCTACACCACGTTCGCACAACGCATCACATCCGGCCCTTCCACCGCGGCCGCCCTGATCTTCACGCTCATCGTCGCGCTTGTGCTGTTCACTCCGATGGCACTTGCGATCTATCAAATCGCCGAACAGGGCGACGTGCTGGTCAGCTGGGTGAAGCGTGCCGGCGAGAGCGGGGTTGAAGTGCCCGACTGGCTTGCCCGCCTGCCGATCGCCGCCGAGAGCCTGCAACAATGGTGGCGCAACAATTTGTCGGATCCCAAGGCTGCCACGGCCTGGCTCAAGACCATCAACATGGACGACGCGTCGAACCTGCTGCGGACGTTCGGCGCGCAATTGCTGCACCGCCTGTTCCTGATGTTCTTCTCGCTGGTTGCCCTGTTCGTCCTGCTCCGCAACGGCCGCCTGCTCGCAAGCCGCTTTCTCGAGACGTGCGACAAGCTTTTCGGCGAAGCGGGCGAGGGTTTGATGGAGAAGATGGTCCATGCCACGCGCGGGACCGTCAACGGCACCGTCCTGGTCGCGGCCGGCGAAGGCCTGCTGATCGGCGTCGGCTACCTGATCGCCGGCGTCCCCAATGCCATCATCTTCACAATCCTCACCACGGCGTTGGCAATGCTGCCGTTCGGCGCCTGGGCCGCCTTTACCGCCGCAGCGCTGCTGCTGGCCTCGAGCGGCGGCAGCGGGGTCGCAGCAGCAGCCGTCTTCTTCTGGGGGGCGATCGTGATGTTCGCCGGGGATCATTTCGTCTGGCCCACCCTGGTGGGCGATTCCGCACGGCTGCCGTTCCTGCTCGCTTTCGTCGGAATCTTCGGCGGCCTGGCCGCGTTCGGCTTGATGGGCCTGTTTCTGGGCCCGGTCATCATGGCGGCATTGATGGTGGTGTGGCGCGAGTGGATCTTCCGACCTGTCGTCAGCGATACCGCAGCTTGATCCGGCGCGGGCGCTTTTGCGCCGCGCCGGATCGTTGCAAGCCTCAGCTGTAGATCTCGAACAGGCCGGCGCCGCCCTGGCCGCCGCCGATGCACATCGTCACCACGCCCCACTTGGCCTTGCGGCGCGCGCCTTCCTGCAGCAGGTGGCCCGTGCAGCGCGCACCCGTCATGCCGAAGGGATGCCCGATCGCGATCGAGCCGCCGTTGACGTTGTACTTGGCGGGATCGATGCCGAGTTTGTCGCGCGAGTAGAGGCACTGGCTGGCGAAGGCTTCGTTGAGCTCCCAGAGATCGATGTCGTCGATCTTCAGGCCATGACGCTTCAACAGCTTCGGCACCGCGAAGATCGGGCCGATGCCCATCTCGTCGGGCTCGCAGCCAGCAGTCGCCCAGGCGACGAAGCGGCCCATCGGCTTGAGACCGCGCTTCTCGGCGTCCTTGGCTTCCATCAGCACCACCGCTGCGGCGCCGTCGGAGAGCTGGCTGGCATTGCCGGCAGTGACGAACTTGCCCGGGCCCTTCACCGGCTCGAGCTTGGCAAGCCCCTCCAGCGTGGTCTCGGGCCGGTTGCACTCGTCGCGGTCGACGACGTAGTCGACGATGCTCTCCGCCTTGGTCGCCTTGTCGACGACCTTCATCTTCGTATTCATCGGGACGATCTCGTCCTTGAACTTGCCGGCCTGCTGCGCCGCCGCCATGCGGCGCTGGGATTCCAGCGAATACTCGTCCTGGTATTCGCGGCTGAGCTTGTAGCGCTCGGCGACGATGTCGGCGGTGTCGATCATCGCCATGAAGATGTCGGGCGCAACCTTGAGCAATTCGGGATCGATCGATTCCTTCGGCGTGCCGCCGCCGGGCATCGAGATGCTCTCGACGCCGCCTGCGACGATGCAGTCGGCACCGTCGGAACGGATCGAGTTGGCGGCCATCGCGATGGTCTGCAGCCCCGAGGAGCAGAAGCGGTTCACCGAGACGCCGGCCGTGGTCTTCGGCAGGCCGGCGAGCAGCGCGGCCTGGCGGCCGATGTTCGGCGCGCCATGGGCGCAATTTCCGAGATAGCAGTCCTCGACATAGTCCTTCTCGACGCCGGCGCGCTTCACCGCGTGCTTGATGGCGTGGGCCGCGAGCGACATCGGCGGCGTGATGTTGAACCCGCCGCGGCCGGCTTTTGCGAGGCCCGTGCGCGCATAGGAAACGATGACGGCTTCACGCATGTGTTTCTCCCTTGTCGAACGATTCTGAACGGAGCGTGGATACGAGGCGTTCTGGGCGCCATTGGTACACAAAGAATGCAGGCTACGGAAAACAAAAACGCCGCCTCCGGTGAGGGAGGCGGCGTTGTTCCGCGGGTCGGAATATGTCCGTGACAGTCGCCAGCGAGCCCCACTCTGCCCGCTCACCGTGCCACCTCTCCCCAGCGGGGAGAGGTGAAGGATTAGAACGTCAGCGCCTTGGCCTGCTTGACCTGCGGCAGTGCCTGCACCTTGGCGAGCAGATCGGCCGGCACCGCACCATCGACCTCGACGAGGGCGATGGCATCGGCGCCGGGGGCGACGCGACCGAGATGGAAGGTGGCGATGTTGAGCTTGGCATCGCCCAGCAGGCTCGCGAACTTGCCGATGAAGCCCGGCTTGTCCTCGTTGGTGATGTAGATCATCGACTTGCCGAATTCGGCGTCGACACGGATGCCCTTGATGTCGACGAGCCGCGGCTTGCCGTCGGTATAGACGGTGCCCGAGACCGACCGCTCCTGCCGTTCGGTGGTGACCGTGACGGTGATCAGGCTCTCGTAGTCGCTCTGGGCGGCGCGGACGATCTCATCCACCACCATGCCGCGTTCCTTGGCGACAACAGGCGCGGAGACCACGTTGACCTCGCCCAGCATCGGCCGTAGCAGGCCCGACAAGACGGCAGAGGTGATCGCCTTGATCTTCATCTCGGCGACCTGGCCCTCGTAGGTGATCTCGACCTTGAGGATGCCGCTCTCGGTAAGCTGTCCGGCGAACGAGCCGAGCTTCTCGGCGAGCGCGATGAACGGCTTCAGCTTCGGCGCCTCTTCGGCCGTGATCGAGGGGAAGTTGACCGCATTCGAGATCGCGCCGGTGAGCAGGTAGTCCGACATCTGCTCGGCGACCTGGAGCGCGACGTTCTCCTGCGCTTCGGTGGTGGATGCACCGAGATGCGGCGTGCAGATCACGTTGGGATGACCGAACAGCACGTTCTTGGTCGCGGGCTCCTCGACGAAGACGTCGAAGGCGGCGCCGGCGATGTGCTTGGAATTGAGCGCATCGACCACCGCCTGCTCGTCGACGAGGCCGCCGCGTGCGCAGTTGATCAGGCGCACGCCCTTCTTCATCTTCGCGATGGCGGAAGCGTCGATGATGTTTTTGGTCTTCTCGGTCAGCGGCGTATGCAGCGTGATGAAGTCGGCGCGCTTGAGCAGATCGTCGAGCTCGACCTTCTCGACGCCGATGTCCTTGGCGCGCTCCGGCGACAGGAACGGATCGAACGCGATCACCTTCATGCGCAGGCCGAGCGCGCGGTCGGCGACGATCGAGCCGATGTTGCCGCAACCGACGACGCCCAGCACCTTGCCGGTGATCTCGACGCCCATGAAGCGGTTCTTCTCCCACCTGCCGGCCTGGGTCGAGGCGTCGGCCTGCGGAATCTCGCGGGCCAGCGCCAGCATCAGGGTGATGGCGTGCTCGGCGGTCGTGATCGAATTGCCGAACGGCGTATTCATCACGATGATGCCCTTGGCCGTAGCGGCGGGAATCTCGACATTGTCGACGCCGATGCCGGCGCGGCCGATCACCTTCAGCTTGGCAGCCTTCTCGAGGATCTTCGCGGTTGCCTTGGTCGCGGAGCGGATCGCAAGGCCGTCGTAATTGCCGATGATCTCGGCAAGCTTGTCCTTGTCCTTGCCGAGGTTGGGCTGGAAGTCGACCTCGACACCGCGATCCTTGAAGATCTGGACGGCAGCGGGCGAAAGCGCGTCGGAAATGAGAACTTTGGGTTTGGTCATGGGAATGATCCGTGGTGCGAGGTGCAGTTACGGAGCGTCATCCGCGGGCAAAAGCGCGAAGCGCGTTTTCGCGCTGGAGACCCGCCGATCCAATCTTTTCGATGGATGGCCGGGTCAAGCCCGGCCATGACGAGATGAGGTGACGAGCGAAGCTTGCTTACGCTGCCTTGGCGAGCTGCGCCTTGGTCTCGGCGAAGGCCCAGTCGATCCACTGCGTCAGGATCTCGACGTCCTTGGCCTCGACGGTGGCGCCGCACCAGATGCGCAGGCCGGCCGGCGCATCGCGATAGTATGCGAAGTCGTAACCGGCGCCTTCCTTCTCGATCAGCGCGACCAGCTTCTTCGAGAACTCCGCCTGGGCGTCGTCGGAGAGCGAGGTGATCGCGGGATCGGTGAACTTCAGGCACACCGAGGTGTTGGAGCGGATCGCGGCGTCCTTGGCCAGGAAGTCGATCCACGGCGTCTTCGCCTTCCAGTCGGCGAGCACCTTGGTATTGGCATCGGCACGTGCGATCAGCGCCTTGAGGCCGCCGATCGACTTGGCCCAGTTCAGGGCGTCGAGATAATCCTCGACGCAGAGCATCGACGGCGTGTTGATGGTCTCGCCGACGAAGATGCCCTCGTTGATCTTGCCGCCCTTGGTCATGCGGAAGATCTTCGGCAGCGGCCAGGCCGGCTTGTAGGTCTCGAGCCGCTCCACCGCGCGCGGCGAGAGGATCAGCATGCCGTGCGCGGCTTCGCCGCCGAGCGCCTTCTGCCAGGAGAAGGTGACGACATCGAGCTTGGCCCAGTCCAGCGGCTGCGCGAATGCGGCCGAGGTGGCGTCGCAGATGGTCAGGCCTTCGCGGGTCGCGCTGATCCAGTCAGCGTTCGGCACGCGCACGCCGGAGGTGGTGCCGTTCCAGGTGAAGACCACGTCGCTGTTGGGATCGACCTTGGAGAGGTCGGGAATCTCACCGTAAGCCGCATTCAGCTTGGTGACGTCCTTGAGCTTCAATTCCTTGACGATGTCGCTGACCCAGCCCTCGCCGAAGGACTCCCAGGCGAGCGTGGTGACGGGCCGTGCACCGAGCAGCGACCACAGCGCCATCTCGACCGCGCCGGTATCCGACGCCGGCACGATGCCGATGCGATAATCGGCGGGCACTTCAAGCACTTCGCGGGTCAGATCGATCGCGAGCTTGAGCTTGGTCTTGCCGACCTTCGCGCGATGCGAACGGCCGAGGGCTGCGTCCTTGAGATTCTGGGCATTCCATCCGGGGCGCTTGGCGCAGGGGCCGGAGGAAAAATGCGGCACGTTCGGCCGCGCAGCGGGCTTCGCTACAGTCATATTCTACCCTTCCAGATAGTAAGCCTCCCGTTGGGGGGAGGTGTCCCGCCGCGGCTGATACGGGAAACGGGAAGAGTCGTCAAGGAAGTTCCGAGACCTCACGCGCCAGTGATGGCTCATCCGGTGCAATAGCGGGGGATTCCACCGCGCCAAGCGCGTTGAGCAAGCCGGTGGCTTCGGTGATCAACTGCGCAGCACGGCGGCGGCTGCCGACCTTCAAAATGCATTTGTCATTGGCCTGCACAACGTAGTCGTTGCCGACCTTGATCATCGAATAGCTTGTCATCGAAATCCCCGAACCGACAGAGCCCGGTTTGCAGACGCTGCGTAGCACCGTTCGTTCCCGGTTCCACGTGAACGAGGGCTGGGTAGTTTACCCACTCTTAATATGAACGAACGCGCGATCCGATTCCGCTGATCGCGCAACCCTCGCGAGGTGCTGCCTCAAAAGCGGACAGTCATGCCGACATGGCTCGATGAAAATCCGAGCCGCTTGTAGAAGCGCTGCGCGTCGACGCGGCTCGCATGCGTCAACAATTCGACCAGATTGCAGCCGCGCGCCTTCGCTTCCGCGATCGCCCATTGCACCAACCGCTCGCCGATGCCGCGACTGCGACAATCGGCAGCAACGCGAACGTCTTCGAGCAGGCCGCGCACGCCGCCCTGCGAGCTGATGCCCGGCAGGATCGCGAGCTGCAGGCAACCGACCACCCTGCCCTCGCTCTCGGCAACCACGAGCGCGAGATTCGGATCGCGCTCGACCCGGGCGAAGGCGTCGTAGTAGCCGGCAGGCAACGGATCCTCGACGCGTTCGCGCGCGCGGCCGAGATGATCGTCGGCAAGCATCGCCACGATTGCCGGAACGTCGTCGCGGCGGGCGCGGCGAATGGAGACGGATTCGGCGTTCATGTCAGACAAACTCCAAGCTCAGCGCGCCGGCGGGAGGCCGAGAAATGCTTCGACCTCGCCGATCCAGCGGCGGAGAGCGGCATAACTGCCGAGATCGAAGCCGCCTTCATGTGCCACGCGGGTATAGGCGAGCAGCGAGACGTCGGCGAGCGAAACGTCTTCGCCGGCGAAGAAGCGGCTGGCCGAAAGATGCTGCTCCATGCGGTCGAGCGCCGCATAGCCGCGCTTGACCTTGTCGGGGTCGAGCTCGGATGCGTCCTTGCCGAGATAAACGAGGAGAAAGCGGCATACCGCGATATAGGGCTCGTGGCTGTATTGTTCCCAGAACAGCCATTCGTCCATCTTGGCCGCCGTAAAGGCGTCGCGCGGAACGAGCGCGCTGTCGCGGGCGAGATAACGGATGATCGCGTTGGACTGCGCCAGCGAGCGGCCGTCGTCGAATGCGACGGCGGGCACCTGGCCGGCGCCGTTCATCTTCAGGAATTGCGGCGTGCGCGTCTCGCCCTTGCGGGTGTCGATCTCGATCCACTCATAGGGCAATGCGAGATGATCGCAGACCCATTTCACCTTCAGGCAATTGCCGGAATTGCTGTCGCCGTAGATCTTCATCGCTGCCGCCCCGCATCTGGAACGACAGAGCATCAGGGCTCGCGGGCGCTGTCAATCGGCGCCATGCGCGCCGGTCAGAACTTGTAGCCGAGCCCGGCTCGGACGGAATTGACGTTCGACTCGATGTCCGACGTCACCCGCTGGTATTCGTATTCGGCACGGAGGAACAGGCCGCCCACCACCATGACGTCGACGCCGAGGCCGGCGGAGTATCCATAGACCAGCTTGCTCTTGCTCGCGAACGTGGTCGCCGGCAGCACCGGCGACGGAGACGCCGAAGCGTAGCGATCGACGGTCTGGCTGCCGACACCGCCGCCGATGAAGGCATAAGGCAGGAAGCATCCCCAGGCATAGCCGGCCCGCGCGCGCAGCGATCCGAAGTCGGAGACGCCGACCACCGCGGATGTCGCGGCGGTGGCAACGAGGACATTGAAGGCGTTGTACGTCTGTCCTACCGAGCTCGACGTCGACTTGAAGCCACCGTGAATGTAGTTCGCCTCGATACCGAGCACGACATCGTCCCATTGCCCGTTATAGCCGGCGAACGCGCCATAGCCGGCGCTGTTGCTGTGCGCGAACGCGAGCGATTGCCAGTTGTAGGCCGGCCCCGGCGAAACGAAGGTCGACTGGATATCGCTGTTGATGCCGGGAGAGACCTTCGACGTGATCGCGCCGTACTCGCCCTGGCCGCCGACATAGTAGCCCTGCCAGTTAACCCTGGCGTTGCTCAGCCCGTCCGTGACGCTGCCGCGCAGGATCGGCAGATCCGGCATGTCGGCCGCATGCGCGGCAGACACCGTCCCCAACATCACCGCCGCCAACAAAAGCCCACGCATCGCAACGCTCCATCGAACTCGAACTTTCACCCGTGATCATGGCTCGTTAACCTTAACCAATGGTTGCGTCGGGCACTTTCATCGCTGTTCGCCATGAAAAATACGCACAGCAAAACGGCGCGGGATGATCCCGCGCCGTTAAGAAGTCTTAACCGATCAGTTTGTCGATCAGCCCTTGGTGACGAGCGGCGGCATATAGGCCGGCGGGCTGTTGAGATCCCAGCGCACGCCGATCTTGACGTCGTGCGAGGTAATGTCCCTGATCTTGATCGAGGTGGGGCCGGAAGCGCTGTTGTCGAACAGGCGGTAGTTGCCGGGCGCACCGTCGCCGAGGTTCATGTAGCTGTAGGCCAGTTCGACGGTGAAGCCGGGATTGACCTTGTAGGCGAGACCGGCGTGGGCGGCCCAGGCCAGGTTCCACTTTCCGTTGTCGGCGAAGTAGGCGACGCTGTTGTTCAGACCGGGGCTGTACGACACGCCGTCGTCGCGGAAGCCGCTGATCTTGTTGTAGGAGCCGCCGACACCGGCGCCGATGAACGGGGTGATGCACCACCAGGTGCCGAGGTCGACGTAGGCGTTGGCCATCACGACCCACTCGGACTTGCTGCCGGTGTAGTTGTTGACGCCGACGAAGCCGGGGCCGACGACGTTGTCGCTGCCGTGCATATTGGATTTGCCGCGATACTGGCCGATCACGTCCGCGCGGAACCAGTTGTTGAAGCGATAGCCGACGCCGAGATCGAACAGTCCCGCCGAGTCGAAGCCGAGGCCCTCGGTCGACTTCGAATACCCCGCCGGCAAGGCGCTCTCGATGCGCTTCGCGCTCTGGTTGGTCATGCCGACGTCGCCGCGCAGATACCAGCCGCCGAAATCGGCGGGCGGAGCCGGCGGCGCGTACATGGGAGGGGGAGCCGCGATCGGCATGTCGGCGGCGAACGCCATCGACGAGATCAGGGTTGCCGCACCCGCGGCAAGGAGAGACTTAACGCTACGCATTGGCTTCGTCCTTTTGGCCGGTGAGGCAAACACGCAGGCCTCACGTTCTGGAAACTCACGAAGCGGACGATGCCAGCAAATGTTTAAGCGCCACTTAACCCTAATTTTTAAGGTTGATTTTTCCTGACTGCACGCGCGCATGGACGGCAAGCGTTGCAAAAATGCAGCGCCTCGCCGCAATTGCTAACGATGCGTAAAGCCGCAATGCAGCGGAGGAGATTCCGTTAACGCACGTGCCGCGGCAGTTTGGGCAGGAACACCGCAAGCAGGCCGATCGCGGGCAAATAGGCGCAGACCTGGTAGACGAACTCGATCGAGGTGTGGTCGGCGAGCTTGCCGAGCACGGCGGCGCCCAAGCCACCGATGCCGAACGCAACGCCGAAGAACACGCCGGAGATCATTCCGAACCTGTGCGGCACCAACTCCTGCGCGAACACGATGATCGACGACGTCGTCGAGGAGATGATCAGGCCGATGACGACTGAGAGCACTGCGCTGCCGACGAGCCCGGCATAGGGCAGCGCTAGCGTGAACGGCAGCGCGCCCAGGATCGAGATCCAGATCACGATCTTGCGGCCGAAGCGATCACCCAAGGGACCGCCCAGAAACGCCCCGACCGCGTTCGCCGCGAGAAAGATGAAAAGGTACATCTGCGCGGCCTGCGTCGACACGCCGAACCGGTCGATCAGGTAGAAGATGTAATAGCTCGACAGGCTCGAGACGTAGAGCTGCTTCGAGAACAGCAGCGCCACCAGCACGAGTAGCGCAATCACAACGCGACGCGAGCTCGGTGCGTCGGGATGGGCCTGCATCGCCGCCGTCTTCTTCGCCTTGATCTGCGGCGCGTACCAGCGGCCGATGCGCCAGAGGATGAGGATCGCGAGGAACGCGATCGAAGAGAACCAGGCGATGCTACCCTGCCCGAACGGCACCACGATCAACGCTGCCAGCACGGGCCCCATCGAGGTGCCGAAACTGCCGCCGAGCTGAAACACCGATTGCGCAAAACCGTAGCGCCCGCCGGAGGCCAGCCGCGCGATGCGCGCGGACTCCGGATGAAACACCGCCGAGCCGAGGCCGACCAGCGCGGCGGCCACGAGAATGACGAGATATTGGTGCGCGGCGCTGAGCAGCAAGAGGCCGAAGAAGGTCGAGGCCATGCCGATCGCCAGCGAATAAGGCTGCGCCTTCTTATCGGTGTAGTGGCCGACCACCGGCTGTAGCAGCGAGGCCGTGAACTGGAAAGCCAGCGTGATCATACCGATCTGCGCGAAGTCGAGCGCGTAGGTGTCCTTCAGGATCGGATACACCGAGGCGATCAGCGATTGCATGGTGTCGTTGAGGAAGTGCGAGAAGCTGATGCCGGCGAGCACGGGCCCGGCGGCCTTCGCAGCAACAGGCGCCACGTCGCTGACGACGACGGGCTCGGTCAGCGTTTCCTCGGAGACGACGACAGGCTTGTTCAATGGCGCATCCCGGCGCGGCAGATTGCCGCGACTTGCTCAATACGATGCAGGCGGCGGTGGAGCCACCATCAATCGCAAATGGCTGGGATGCGCTCTCCTGCCCCTCTCCCTTCAGAAGGGGAGAAGAAAGAATTCAGGCGGCCGCCTGACCCAGCGCGGAGACGATGGTGTCGACGACGTCCTCGACCAGGATGCGGTCCTCGCCCTCGCCCATGACGCGGATCACGGGCTCGGTGCCGGAGGAGCGGATCAGGAGGCGGCCGTGGCCGTTGAGGCGCTTCTCGCCGTCGGAGATCGCCGATTTGACGTCGGAATCGTCGAGCGGCTTGCCGCCCTTGTGGCGGACGTTCTTGAGGATCTGCGGCAGCGGATCGAAGCGGTGGCAGACCTCCGATACCGGCCGGCGCAGCTTCTGCACCACCGCCAGCACTTGCAGCGCAGCGACGAAGCCGTCGCCGGTGGTGGCGTAGTCGGACAGGATGATGTGGCCCGACTGCTCGCCGCCGAGATTGTAGCCGCCGTTCAGCATCTGCTCGAGCACGTAGCGGTCACCGACGGGCGTGCGCACCAGATCGAGCCCCTGCCCTTTCAGGAAGCGCTCGAGCCCGAGATTGGACATCACGGTGGCGACGATGCCGGGACGCGAGAGGCGGCCGTCTTCCTTCCAGCTCTGCGCGATCACCGCGAGCAACTGGTCACCGTCGACGACATGGCCGCGCTCGTCGACCAGGATGACGCGGTCGGCGTCGCCGTCCAGCGCGATGCCGATGTCGGCGCGCATCTCGCGCACCTTCCGCGACAGCGCTTCCGGCGAGGTCGAGCCGCAATCCTTGTTGATGTTGAAGCCGTCGGGCTCGACGCCGATCGGCACCACGTCGGCTCCCAGCTCCCACAGCGCTTCGGGCACCACCTTGTAGGCAGCACCATTGGCGCAATCGATCACGACGCGCAGGCCATCGAGCGAGAGGTCGCGCGGCAGGGTACGCTTGGCGAATTCGATGTACCGGTCATGCACGCCGTCGATACGGCGGGCGCGGCCCAGACTCGCACTTTGTGCGAGCCTCTTCTCGATGGGCTCGTCGAGCAGCTGCTCGATCTGTTTCTCGACGTCGTCGGAGAGCTTGAAGCCCTGCGGACCGAACAGCTTGATGCCGTTGTCCTCGAACAGATTGTGCGAGGCCGAGATCATCACGCCGAGATCGGCGCGCATCGACTTGGTCAACATCGCGACCGCCGGCGTCGGCATCGGCCCAACCAGCAGCACGTCCATGCCGACCGAGGTGAATCCGGCGACCATGGCGTATTCGATCATGTAGCCGGAAAGACGGGTGTCCTTGCCGATCACGACCCTGTGGCGGTGGTCACCGCGCTGAAACGCAAGCCCTGCGGCCTGGCCGACCTTGAGCGCGAGCTCCGGCGTGATCAGTCCGTTGGCGCGGCCCCGAATCCCGTCCGTCCCGAAATATTTGCGGCTCATATCGTCCCCCAAGCAACAACCAGGGGATCCCCTCGACAACCACGGGCTGCCCGAACGGGACCCGCATCCCTGATTTGCTGGGGTCTTATAATGCTTGCGCGGCTAACTTGGCTTCAAAAAATATGATGAATCATTACGGAACCGGCGGGCCCGCCTATTCGGTAAGATATTGTTAATACTGTATTTCCTTCCTACCGCGCCGAAACAGGACGGAACCTGCTCTAATCGCTGCGCTTCACATGGCCGTCGCCGCGGCTCGGAGCCGGCTGGGTGACGTTGACGGGGTCGGAGCCGGGAAAGGTCTCTTCCAGCCCCTCTTCCAGGGCTTGCTCGAGATCATGCTTCTCCTTGATTTCTTCCGGCGAAGGTCCGGCGTGCGGCTTCGTCATGACGCCCTCCTGCAAAACGGTCTGCAAACGGATTTGGCTGTGCAGCCAACCATGCTAGATGACCCCGAAATCTTTCGATGCAAGACTCTGGGTAGAAGACGGGCCGGGGAACGATCATGAAGCATATCACCTGTATCGACGATCTTCGCGCGCTGCATAAGCGCCGTGTGCCGAAGGCGTTCTTCGATTATTGCGACCGCGGCTCCTATGCCGAAGAGACGTTGCGGGCCAACCGCGAGGACATGCAGGCGATCAAGTTCCGCCAGCGCATCCTGGTCGACGTTTCCAGGCGCGACACCTCGACCACGATCCTCGGCGAGGCCTCGACCATGCCGCTGATGCTGGCGCCCGTCGGCCTGCTCGGCATGCAGCATGGCGACGGCGAGATTCACGCCTGTCGCGCCGCGCAGGCGGCCGGCATCCCGTTCACGCAATCGACCATGTCGATCTGCTCGATCGAGGACATCGCCGCCAATGTCGAGAAGCCGTTCTGGTTCCAGCTCTACGTCATGAAGGACCGTGGCTTCATCAAGGAATTGATTGAGCGCGCGATGGCGGCCAAGTGCAGCGCGCTGGTGCTCACCGTGGATCTCCAGGTGATCGGCCAGCGCCACGCCGACATCAAGAACGGCATGACGGTGCCCCCGGAGTGGTCGCTGTCGAAACTGCTGGACTTCGCCAGCAAGCCGAGCTGGGTCTCCGGGGTGCTGCAAGGCAAGCGTCGCACCTTCGGCAACATCGCCGGCCACGTGAAGAATACCGAGGATCTCAATCGCCTCGCCGAATGGACGGCCTCGCAGTTCGACACCTCGCTGAACTGGAAGGACGTCGAGTGGGTCCGCAGCATCTGGCCGGGCAAGCTCATCATCAAGGGTATCCTCGACGTCGAGGATGCCGAGGAAGCCGCCAAGACCGGCGCGCAGGCCCTCGTCGTCTCCAACCATGGCGGCCGTCAGCTCGACGGCGCGCCGTCCTCGATCGAGGTTCTGCCCGAGATCGCGGATGCGGTCGGTGACAGGATGGAGATCATGTTCGACGGCGGCATCCGCTCCGGCCAGGACGTGATGCGTGCGCTCGCGCTCGGCGCAAAGTCCTGCATGCTCGGCCGCGCCTACGCCTATGGCCTCGGCGCCGGCGGCCAGGCCGGCGTCGCCAAGGCGATCGACATCATCCAGAAGGAACTGCTCACCACCATGGGCCTGTGCGGCGTCAACCGGATCGACGAAATCGACGACCACGTCATCGCGATGTGACGCATCGAGGCGCGAAACGCGGGCTTCGATCAGCACCGTCGTCCCGGCCAGGCGGAGCTGCAGGCAACGCGCTAGCGTTGCCTAGGACGTGGACTCAAACCGCACCCATAGGCGGGTTGCGGCTAACAATACGGCGGCCAGGAAATTGCGAGCGGTCTTGTCGT
>NZ_JAFCKT010000011.1 GCF_018129985.1 Bradyrhizobium sp. SZCCT0148 | reverse complement strand
TAGTTTCATTTTCGGAACCGGCGAAAAATGCTCGCCGTGCCGTTTTTTCCCGAATAGGCTTCCGATCACCGGGGCTGCCTTCATATCTCAATTAGAAATTTTCACCCGGATTGTTTGACAGGCGCGGGCCGCAGCGAAATGAACCTCCGCTGCGGCCTTCGCGTGCGGGCCCGCTACGAAGCCATTTTGCGCCCTCGATGAAGTTTTCCTGAAACAGGCAGGGTTGAAGCTAAGCGGCATCAAACGTGGAGATCCCGCCATGTTAATCCTGATGAACCTGATTTGGCGCCGAGTTGCCTACACGATGCTGATCGGGATGCGCTCTAGACTCGTGCGGCAGTAAGGGTGAAGGCAGCTTCTTTCAGACGCTGATGGCGCTTGGTCCTTGGCAGCTGCCTGCGGGGTCGTATTCAGTACGGGAGCCTTGGTAGCCACCACTAAGGACAAGAAAAACCCGCCAGCTCCGGTAGCTAGCGGCTATAACCATGCGTACCGCCGGTACTCTCACCAGTCCGCGACGAAGCGCATTATAGCGCTAGCAGTTGACACGGTGTTACTCAAACGCCGTTGCGATCGCCGGCGGGTCCACCTGAGCCGCCGGGACGCCCCATAGGGTTACGATCAAACACAGCGGCTCGTTGTCCTACATGGCATTTAAAAGCGCGCGGGCCTCGCTCTTAGAGATCGCAAGCCTACCAAGGGCCTCGGTTACGTTGCCAATTCTTTGCGAACCGCGGCGGCGGAATTACCTACCTTGTCAACGGCCTTCTGCAACTCGTCTTTCGAGACACCAAGCTGTTTGGTCCAATACTTGACCTCGAACTCTTCATGCATGTTGATCTTGCTACGGTCGCGCTGGTCCCGCTTAGTGAGGTTGTCGCTCATGTTCCTCTTCCATCGCCTGTAAGAGCCGTTCATCGTCGAGAACGGCCAGAAGATCACTGATCGTCTTCTCGCAGTCCCTCGGGCCGGGCTCGACATAGCGGGCCAGAATGGCTTGGGCTTCTTTCATCGCCTGAGTAACGCGATCCGGCATGCCGGTACTCCACTCAATCGGCGTTTCCGGATTGACACCATGGCCGAGGAGACCGGGGATGTCGAACTTCGTAACTCTGCTCGTCGAGGACGACCCTCTGGCCCGCAATAGACTTTCAAGGCGATGCTGCGTCGCGCTCTGTTCCAAGGTTCCAAGGGGGAAGTGATTTGTTGCTGGGTCTCACGCATTACGGAGAGCGCAAGATCAAACTGGTCGGTCCTGAACGCGCGGTCATGATCGTGAGCGAGAAGTCACGCATTATCTGTTGCGCGTGCTTTGCCGCCTCAGAATGGCTCGTGGATGGTCTCCGATCAGATAACTGAAGCCTGCGGCGCTGCGGGAAGAGCGTGACGTTCTGAGGGCTCTAATCCACCATGTGCCTTGAAAATCCAGTGGCTGTGACCCTGACTATGACGATGAAGAAGCGTGCGAGGGCGACTGGAGCTGCCGACGACATGGTAGCTTGTGAAACCTGCGACTAATCGGGTTCGCTTGGAGAGAAGGGGTCCTTGGCCGTCAAGCCAGCGTCCAGGGAAAGCGACTGCGGATGATCTGCGTGTTGGAAATGAGCGCTGGCCACCGTTTGCACTACCACTGCATCTTTGAGCGACCATGCCATTGCTCGTTCGATCGCTTCCCAGCGGTCATTCGAGACCAATGGCCAGAAACGGACTTTCGCTATCAGGAGATAGACATCCAGGACCATTCCGAATGGACCGGTTAATCCGCACCACCAACATCAGTGCATTGATTAGGATCGAGACAATCGAGAGAAGCGCCAGGATAACCCACCACAATATGCTGTAACCCTCATCCAGCTATCAAACACTGTAATTAGCATCGTTCATAAGCCGATCCACGTGCCAATAACATTCAAAAGAAACCAGCGCATCTGAGATATCCCATTGGCGATAAGCTTGCTGGCTTGGGCACCGAGGCCATCCTTTAGTCCGGTGACATAGTCCTTCCCGAAGTCATCGTTCTGGTAAAGCACGCCAACTGTTTTTCCCGGGTAGTTCTGCAGAATGTACTTGCCGTAGATGCGAGCCTCGACCTGGTAACTGGGCTGCCACCCCATGGTCCAAGGAAAGCTTTTCGGATCGTTCCATTTGGCAGCACCAGTCGACACGAATATCTGCGGGACTTTCTTCGAGTTCATGTACTTCTGGATTGCGGTGTTGCCGGGAGTGCCAAGCGGGTTGAAGATGGGCAGCACTTCATCGCTCTCAACAAGCTTGCGGGCCTGCTCGACTGTCTTGGGCGGGCTATACGTAGATGTCCTGGATGCTCACAAGCGATATCCGATTAGCCTTTGTGCCTGCTACAAGGCAGCGATACATCGAAGAGAATGCAGACGCAAAGACCGGTGGTTCAGCAGCTTTACCGGGCCATTGCGATAAATTCGAGAGAGACCTGAGTCTAGGCCGGAAAGAAAACTATCATCGCGCGAGCAGGGTGATCTTAGTAGACAGCTCAGCGCTTCCCGCGCACTAGCAGCGTCCATACCGGCGAGGTGCCATCCCAATGCCGAAGCCGCCCCTTGAATCGCACGCGCACCCCAGCTTCTCTCAATCTCTCGACGACGAGATGCAAGGCAATCACGTCGGCCTCTGCCAACTCTACGCACCCACGCTTTCTGGACCACGTTGCCCCTGGGAAACGAAACAGGTTGTGTTGTAGCCATCGTCCGCCGCGCTCAGATAGCGGCAGCAAATCGACCAGTACGCCCTCGCGGGGCCGCAGGGCGACATCCGACCTGCGGAGCAAATTAGCGATCCGACCCATGAACTCAGCGCTTCTGACGTTATTCCGACTATGTTCCAGGAGAAGCCGCCGGCATATGATGCTCATTGTCTGAGGAAAGCTGAAACTGAGATCGAGCAGGGCCGCGACCGCCGTTGAGCTTATTTTTCAACGACAGTCCGCCGCAGCGATCAGGGTCATAGGAGCAATCGTTGCGGCAAGCAAGGTTTGCATCTTTTTCCCGACTGCGCCAGCACGTTCACGAAGCGTCAACATTAGGTGACTAATGTGACCCCGCTCGGAAGCCAAGCGGGCGGGTAATGAGTGAAACCCGAGAACAAGATATGCGGGTAAATTCGAACGACCCGTTGATACGCGCTTGATAGCCATCGACGATACGTGGCAACGCGCCTGCAAAATCCACGACGTATCCGAGACCAGCGCCAAGATAGTTGTAGACAGCGCCGTAACCGACATCGGTCAGATAGAGTTCTTCCTGGTCCTGTCGCCCACCGGTCTGGCGTATCGGCACTGTGAATTAGCGTGGGTGAACGGGGAGTTCATCGGGGTACAGTTCTTTAATCGGGGAAGGGCTTCAAAACGGGCTCGTCGCGGCGATACCCTTGTAAAGTAGCTCCTAGCCCCCCGCTGAGCATTTTTCTCAAACCCATAACAGGCATGTCCAAAGCAATCGACCTGATCGTCGCCGGATACGTCAAGGTTCGCGACCGAAGAGCCCTATCGGAGCTGCTCGCGCATCGACGCAAGATGCTCGCCGAGCTGCAGTCCGTTACGGGGATAAATCCCACCGGGTCGATCGAGGCTGTGAAGGAAGAAATAGATGTCGTCGAAGCCGGGCTTGAGGAGCTGAACCCCCGGCCGGAGCGGTCCAAAATTGAAAGGGGCTGAGACGGGAATGATTTTTCGTCGTCCTCGACCAACTCGCACTCATGAGTATGCCCGACCTATCCTTCACCAGGGACTGTCTGATCGTCACCCGGACGAACACCGAGTCCACAACGACCTTGTCGACGGCGCCCGGCGCGGCGGAGGACGGTCTGATGGGTGATCGGAGAGCGGCGCCTCCGTCAGCAATCTTCGAGAACTGAGCGTTACATTTCTCGGGTAGTAACGGGGGACGTCGCCGAAATCGGCATCACACGTGACGCCGACTCGCGTGACGCTCCTTGCTCGCTCGCCAGATCGCAGTGTGCTCAAGGTTCAAAACAGTGTGCGATAGGTTCGCAACTGGAACTCAGATCGAACCCGTCCGGTGTCGTGAGTGGGAACTAGGGCGCATTCCGGTCCCGAGCGGAGCAAGGCGCCGACGGCGGTGGCCAGGCATCGGGCCGCAGGCTAGGCCAGCGTCCACAAATCCCATGAGGGCAAAGAAGCTCCGTCGCCGGAGGCCCTATAGTTCGGGCAGCGGGCGGGTCTACTTAATCTGGTGCCGCTGCGGCAGGCGCTGCCGGTCGTCGGGAAGCACGGTCAGATCGTGCCGTGCACGATAACGTACACGTCGCCGTCCCTGCGTAGAATCGAGGCTCCGCACGCGGCCGCGGCCCAGCGATCGCAAGTATCTCGGCGCGGATGATGTTACAGCAAGTCCCTCGACGCGCTGAAGAGAGCTCGAAAAAAGGCGGCCGACTTTGTGTTCGCGGCGGCTTTCTCCTTCGCGGCAGGTTGCGCATTCGGCATCTGTTGTCGAACAGTTGCTGCGGTTTTATGAACCCCCGGCATACGCTTATAGCGGTACCGGAGGTCAGTTCTTATCGGCCACCGCTCCTGAACGGTTTCGATGCAGGAATTGAGGCTCTTATCGGAAGTTACCGCTATTAGCAGCCCTCACGCTTGCGCTGGGCAGATGCCGCTGATTTCCATCATGCTGGCCCCTCACCCGCTTCCGGCGGCGGTGCTCCTTAGACAACGAGCCCGATTAACCGAAGTCGCCGGGCGCGAGGTCGATGCGGTCGCAGCTAGAGCGTGTAGGTCGCCTTCACGCACGTCCGCGACGCTTCGGCGATTGCCTTGCTCAGGACATCGAAGTCGCCGTCGACATCGACCGCATCGTCGACTTGGAAAACGAAATATCCGTCTTCGTTTTCGACGAGTTCCTCCACGACCGCGTATCGCGGCCTGAGCATGTCGGCTCCGCGGTCGATATCAATCGCGCTCACGGCAGCGATAGCGTTCGTCGTCCCTTCAGGCGTAGGAAACACTTCGCGGCTCTTGTTGCAGAGTCCAACCAATTTCATTGCAGGCTCCTTTCGCCGGCGAAAGCCGGCTGTTGACGGTAAGTATGATCGGGTGGCGTGCAGCCGTTTGGTGCCAGAAAGAGAGCCGTAACGAGATAGAGAAGCCCTCTTCGCCTTCGACCTCAGACAGGTCCTGGCAACGGAAACATTCGGCGATCGTCTCTACCGATCGCACAACTGCCCTCGAGGAGCAGCGAACGCACGCAATGTAAGCCTGGAACGAGCTATCGC
This sequence comes from Bradyrhizobium sp. SZCCT0148, assembly GCF_018129985.1. GTDB lineage: Bacteria > Pseudomonadota > Alphaproteobacteria > Rhizobiales > Xanthobacteraceae > Bradyrhizobium > Bradyrhizobium japonicum_H. Next base: position 175,461 of record NZ_JAFCKT010000011.1, on the reverse strand, counting down.
AAGCCACAAATAACCTCAAAGTTAATGAGCATTAACTCTTCCGCTTCTCCAAGGCGGCCTAGGGACCGGCAATCCGTACCCGCGGGCACCGACGTCAGTTGAGCGAGATATCGCGCGCTGTGGGGCTTCGATAGCGAATGGACCTACAAAAATCCGCGAGCTCGACGGCAAGGGCCGGCTGTCGATGCCAAGAGCGGCGAAGTCGCGCCGACCAAGGACGAGTGATGCCTGCTTTTAATCGGGAATGACGCGCGAAGGCCGTCCGAAGTCTCTTGCACGCTGCAGGGGTGTGCCGGTTGTGCGGTGAAAACCGTGACAACGGCGAGGACGCCTGGTTTCTCGGCAACGCCGAGTATTCTGAAGACTTTATTCTCGGCCTTGGTGCCCGGCATGGCCGAACTTGTCATCCTGAAACTGGCGCGCCCGCAGCGTCGGACCCAATCTCGTAGAGACCATTCACCGGCGTACCTGATAGAACCCCGTTTTGAAGCGGTCAATGACGTGATATGGGTAGCGGCTGTCACGACGCCATGCAGAATGTGTCTGGTGCGCGCCTGCCTTGCCTGATCTTCATCTGGTCTACATTGGCCCTCGAAACGTCACATCTGTTCTCAATTCCGCCAATGTTGCTGATGCATCTGAAAACCGCTTCCGAGCATCCATACCGACGACCAGGCAGCGGCCTCGGAACACTGCATCGTCTTTCTGCCACTCATATGGATCGCTCGTAGCATCCTCGCGGCAGAGTACGAGATCTCCTCCTGGAGCGCGATAGCAAACTCTGATCTCCCCACCCAGCCAATGCTGGATCGCCAGCGTTCTCGGAGCGATCAACAACGGCTCAATCGACCGCCGCTCAGGATCAATCTCAAACGCGCGGATCAAGACCTCTTGCGGGGCCGCTTCCTTCGGTGTCGCAATCGAGGTCCATCTCACCATCTGCGTGACGTCACGCAGATCTACGAGTGCGGACGCGCGTTCACCCGCACCTAGATCGCGCCCGACAACCAGCGCAGGTCCACCGATTGGACGGGCCCCACCGAGACGGAAGGCGTCTCCTCCCGCCGCCTTGGCAGCGAGCACAATGTCGCCCCGCGGTAGCCGCAGAACCGGCGTCAGCTTCCTTCCGAAAAACTTGATGGTTGCTTCCCGGATGGACAGCGGCTCGATGACCTCGATGGTCTTGGCGGTGGGATCAATTAGAACTACTCTTGCCACTCTATAATACTTCCCTAGTGATGCTCAAAAATACGATCCGCGCGGCCCCCGAAGAGGTCAACCGCAGACGGGTAGAGAATTGCGCACAACGCTTATGGTTGAATCAAACCTAGAAGCAGTCAACCAAACTGCAGCCATCTCGCGTGCTGACATGAGGATGGTGAGTCCGATCCCTGCCAGCGTCAATCCTATGATTTGTTGACGGGACGCTGCAGATCAGAACAGCGCGTCGTCCTCCTCGCCGGCGAGGCGGATCGGCGGTCCACAGTCGTCGTCGGGCTCGCCGGCGCGGTCGGCCGGGTCGACGTACCTGGTCCGCATCCGCCGCAGGGTCGACTTGGCCTGCTCGATCGAGAACCCACGGCTCTGCAGGTCGACCAGCATGCGGCCGACGAGATCGCTATCCGTCCGCGTGAGCTCGTCGCGGCGGGCGGTCACCAGCGCCGCGACCAGGGACATTCCGATCTGTTGCGCCGTCGGCCTCCGGTCCCGGTCCAGCTTGGAACGCCAGTGGGCGGTGCGAATCCTGGTCTGGGCTCTCCGGACCTCCGGGGGCACGCGGTCCAGCCGTTTTAGGACTCTCGCGTCCGGGCGATCCGGATCCCGGTAGAACACCGTGCGGCGGACATCGTCGATCTCGGCGACGGTCCTATCGATCTCGTCAGGCCTCATGAGTGCTCCCGCCATGCGAGTACGCTGTGGTCCGGATAACCGACCTCAGGGATAGGTGTTCCCGGCGCAAGGATCAAGGGCGAGGGCGCGGGCGGACCGGATGACCGGGGCTCCGCAGGCCGCGACCGGCATCCTGGGAGCATGGCGCCTGCCGTTGCCAGCGCAGCGACCGGTGGCGGCTCTAGGCCGGCTCGGGCTCCGGGACGCGGCTGACCATGCGCCGACGCACGTCGACCGTCGGCAGGGCATGGGTAGACCATGGCGGAGCGTCGTCTCCGGGCTCGGCGGTCGGGTCGGCGGTGTCGAGGCGGGGCGGATCGTCGGTTTGGACCGGATGACCGGGGCGGAGCGTGGGGGTCGGGGTCGCAATCGGCGTTCCGGCCTGGTCGGAAGGGAGGGAAGTCGGATGGTCGGCCCCGGCAGAGGTCTGGCTTTTTATCTTTGTGTCACCGAGTGAGACAGCCGGGGAAACGGGAGGATTGCGCCAGACGCCCGCCTCGCATTCCACGAGGCCGATGAGCCGCATGGCCTCATCCCAGCGGCGGTAGGCTGTGGCGCGGCACACGGTCGAGGCGTTCCTGATGAATTCGGCCCGCCTGACCTCTCCGGTGGCGAGCAGGGTCGCGTAGATTTCCTTGGCGAGCGCCCAGGCCGAACGGGCGCTGCGTCCCTCGGCAGTGCGCTGGCCGGCCTTCTCGCGATGCTGGGTCGGCGTCGGCTTGTCGACCTCGAAGACCACGTTGCGGTCGCGCCCACGGTAGCTCTTGCGCCGGCGGCGGGACAGCTTGCCCAGGCACCATTTGGCATGGAACCGGCAGCGGCGCTCCAGGACGACGTCCAGGGCCTTCGAGGTCTTCTCGTCGATTGCCGTGATCAAGTCGGCGAGAGTGTCGGTCTCCTCCCCTGCGTCTACGGCCGCAGCCTTCTCGGCTTCGGCGGCCTCCTGGGCAGCCAGCAGCAGGGCCTCACGGGCCACCGGGCGCACCTGGCGGTCGAACCAGGCGGCGAGCGCGTCGACGCCGGCCTGGCCGGCCTTGATGAATTCGGGGTCGCTGTCCCGCATACGGTCGCGCGCCATCGGCTCGATGATGTGTCCGACCGTGCGCCACAGCAGGTTGCTGGCCTTGCCGGAGACGCCCTTGGCCTTCGCACGCATATCGGCGGCGGTCTCTGCCATGGCGTGCTCGTCGACCTTGCTCGGCCAGCCGATGATGTTCTGCTCGAAGTCCGTCAAACCGTAGAAATGGTCATCGTTCGTGATCAGCGTCGTCCAGAAGAAGCTCAAGGCGTTCTTCGGTTTCCACATGTTGGTCATCGCCGGGTCGGCGCCGAGCGGCAGCAGCAACTGCGTCAGGCAGCGCTGCACGACATGAGCCTTCCTGATGGGCTTCGTCTTGCAGCGCTTGTCCCCGATCTGGGTGATCTCGCCCGTGACGGGGTGGACGATCTCGCGCCGCTGGTCGTTCCAGACGGGCTTTTTCAGGAGCCAGATCAGGTGCGGCCTGACCAGGAATCCGCTCTCGCTGATCCTGCCGACGATCAGGTTCGGCATGCACCGAGGGCCGAGGATTTCGAGCAGGCGCTCGCGGAATTGCTCGGGGCGGAGAACGCTGTCGAGCTCGACGACGATGCAGCCGATGATCTTCTTGTTGAGCTCGACGTAGGGGGCGTCGAGGGCGAACAGTTTCGACGTGGTTTCGAACAGGACATCCTTTTCATACCCCGCGCGGGTCCTACCCTTGCGGGGAGAGAGGGCCGCTATGCGCGCCATCGACGGCGACCCGGTGCGCGATCGATTGTTGCCGATTTCAGCACCCAGGTACTCGTGCATCTCGGGGACGACCTCGCCGGCGACGCGGCCGCCCTTGAAGTAGGGGCCGTACTGGAGGCGGTCGCGGGTCTCCTGCTTCAGATCGCGAGCCTCGTCGGCGAATTTCCGGGCATCGCGAGCGGCTTGGGCGCTCTCCTGAGGATCGACGGAGACGAGGTCGGCGGGGGCCTTGTGGTGTCGCTCGGCGCGGCGGGCGAGCTTGGCGGCGCGGGCCTTCGCCGCCTTGTCGCGTCGCACGGCGTTGGCGATGTCGGCCTTTTCCTGGGCCTCCGTCTCGAAAGCGACCAGCGCGGCCTGCTCGCTTCCGGAGGGGGCCGCGAACCGGATACGGTTCAGCACCCGGGTTCGGTCCTCCTCGCCGGTCGGCTCGGACAGCTGCTCCTCGGTGTAGAGGTGCTGGTCGTCCGGGTGCGTGTCGTGCCACAGCGTGCGCGGGCGCCAGACCTGGATAGACTGCATGGAGCCGGGACGGCGCGGAACGTCCGGAATGCCTGGCGGCATGAAGCTCGGCTCGGTCACCCGCTCGTCGGCGACCCACGCCCGGAACACGCGGTCCCGGACCATGATCTCGTGATCCGCCAGCTGCCGTCGCCAGCTGGTCGTGATCGGCCGCAGGCGCGGCAGACGGATCCGCTGCACGGGAGCAGCGGCGTCTACGGGGGCGTCTGTGGCGGCGGATGAGGTCACGCGAGTCCTTGATGGTCCGGATGTTCCATAACATCGGGCACGAGCCTGCCATTGTCAACGGCCCAAGGACTCGAAATCAAGACGAAAAACGCGAGCTGTCCCAACAAATTAGACGGGCCGGCCGAGATAGGTCGGCATGCGAACGGTTCGCTGTCCGACCTATTTAGGTTCGCATGCCGACCTATTTTAGGTTCGCATGCCGACCTATCTCGAAAGCTTCGACTCTCGGAATATCCCGCCCGAGAATAACGAGTGTTTACAGGCGCCTACCGAAGCGGACGGACGACAATTCGACATTCTGAACATCAAAGAGTCGAATTGTCATCCGATCTCCTCCCACTCGTCGTCGTCTGGCTGATGTGTCGGCTGGCGCTGTTCCCAGAGCCGGTTTCCCTCCTCGTCAGCGATCCAGTCGTCCGGAACCCGGAACCCCAGCAACCTCTCGTTTATGTCGCGCCAGCGCGCCCACATCTCACCGAACCGGATCTGATCGCGGGTGCTCAGGAGCGGCACGGTGGCGTCGATCCGCCCCCAAGGATCCAGTTTCGGGTTCCGCGGGTCCATCCGAAGAAAAGCGAGGAGGAGTTTTTCGATGTATCGGGTCCGGCTCTCGCCGGCCTCGGCGCTGCGGACGTCGAGGAGTTCGACCAGATCCTGGTGGACCCTCATCATCAAGCGGCCGTCGCGGATGGAATCGGCGGCCGTGCCGGCCTTTTTCCGGGTCTTGGCCTTCCGGTCGCGTTTCGGGCGGGTGGAAGGATCGGGGATTGAGGTCGGATCGGGGCGGGGAAATCGGCCCGGGCGCCTTACGGGTTCGTCAACCATGAGTGAATCGAATCCTTGCTTTGGAGCACGCCGTGTGCACGATGGCAGCCGATGGACGCAGCCATCGGAGGACCCGCAGTGAGCACGATTTCCAAGGATTCGTCTACCCACCGGATGTACGCCGAGCTCCTCCGCCTGGTCGCTGAAGACCGCGCCGAGTGCGCGCGTAGCGGCACCGGCCGGAGGGATGCGTCCGGCGGGCTCGATTTCGCGAAGCCGGAGGACCGCCGATGAGACCCCACCTGGACCCGGCACTCGGGCTTCTGACGTACGACCGGTGGTCGGACGCCTTCGGAGCGTTGCACCACGCGTCGTTCCCGATCGAGGGAAGCAAGCGCGGGCAGGACCTGCTCGATGCCGTCGGCGGCCCGCGACCCGTCGTCCGCCGCGAGATCGATGACCTCGTCGACGAGCTCTACGCCGAGGGAAACGCCGAGAGCGGGCGGCTCGCGCTCGCCTGGCTGATGCTGACGTGCGATCCGCGACAGCCCGCCTCGTTCCACCGCGTGCTGCCGCAGCTGCAGCACGCGGTGGATGAGGCCGATCTCTCGCAGGACGAGGAAGAACTGATGCGCCGGCGCCTTCGCATCTGGTGGAGGGCGTCCGAGGGAGAGTGGTGCGGCCGCAGCCCGCCGTCGGCATTCGCGATCGCGGCGCACGAGACGAAACCCGACCCGGACGAGACCGAACTCGGCAGCATCCTCTCCGGACCCGCCAGACGGATGCTCGCGCCCGCTATCGTCGTCATGCCGAAGGAGAAGTCCGCCAAGCTCAAGTCCGAGCACAGCGCCTACAAGGAGATGTCCGGAGAGCGTATTCCGCTGGTCGTCGCCAAGGACATCGCCGGCGTCCGGAGGGCGCTCCACGACGAGTACCCGCACGCGACGGCCGTCGTCGACCTACTGCTGCGCGACCTGCGCGAGGGCGAGCCCGTGCGCATGAAACCGGCGATCCTGCTCGGGTCGCCTGGCTGCGGGAAGTCGCGCCTGATCCGGCGGCTCGGGGACGCTCTCGGCATCGGCGTCTACAGGTTCGATGGTGGCAGCAGCTCCGACGGCGTCGGCTACGGCGGCACGCCCCGGGGCTGGGGGGAGAGCACGCCATGCGTGCCTGCGCGCGCGGTGCTGCAGTATCGCATCGCCAACCCGATCGCGATGGTCGACGAGATCGAAAAATCATCGGTCAACCCCCGGAACGGTGCGCTCACGAGCGTCCTGTTACAGCACACCGAGCGCGAAACGGCCGCGCGCATTAGGGACGTTGCATTGGATGCGGAGCTCGACCTCTCCTGGGTGGGGCATCTCGCGACTGCCAACTCCGTCGATCCGCTGCCTGCACCCCTGCGGGACCGATACCGGATCATACGGGTGCCGGACCCGTCCCTGCAGCACCTGCCGCAGCTGGCGGCGAACGTGATGCGGGACTTGGCCGCCGAGGACGAGGCCCGCGCCGGGGACTGGCCTCTAGCGGCCGACGAGCTTTCAGGCATCGGGAAGGCCTGGGCGGCGCGGCGGTTCTCGATGCGCGCCTTGCAGAAGATCGTCGCCGCGACCCTCGAGGCGCGCGACCAACACGCGATGAGGCACTGAGATGGACGACAAGGTGGATGCGGCCAGGCGGGCACTGCTGCGAGACGTGGAGGCCTACACTTGCGGCGAGATCCCGTCTGCGATCGCGAAGCCACGCGCGCCGCGGCTGGAGGACTGGGAGCCTAGCGTCCGTCGGGTCGGAAGGAGTCCGTTCTCGTCCTCTACGGCGTTGTTCGTGGTAACTCCGACCACGGCGACGGCGTATGGGTCTGCACCAGCGCCATCGTCTGGCTCGACCGCAAGGCGAGGTTCGCCAGGTCTCGCTCCCGGCTCTACGCGCTGGGCCAGCCCGCAGGAACGGAGATCCCGATCGACGGGATCGATTCCTAACGGCAGGGAACTTAGCTTAGCTTCACATAGCACGCACGCCGAACCGTCACGAATTTGCAGCGCGGCCGCCTCCAATAACGATTTTGTAGCAAGCGTAACGATTTGCAGCAGAGGCACGGGCCATCGAATTGCATCGTAAGCCTCAGGTAGAGTGCGATAGCTCTGTCTGAGGCCTTAGCTGCCAATCGCGCGAAAAATCTTCGCGAAGGACTCACTTTCCGCTTGGACCTCGCAGAGCTCCGACGGATGATTCTGATCGGCCGAGTGCAAGACATCACCGTTGCCATGACGTCCACGCGGCGGGCATCGTCGAAGCGCAGAAGCCGGCCCAGGGGTGTCAGCGAACAAGGATAGCTGGCACCTGCACTGAAGGATGCGGACCCGCTCCGCAACGCGCCTGGATACCCCTGCGGCGAGGCGCAGATTACGTCTTTTGCCCGGCGATACGCCTACCGGACGGGCCGATCGCAGCGTCGCTTGCACCTCACGTACACTCCTATAGCTCGGTCTGAGACCTTAGCTGCCCATCGCGCGAAACTTCTTTGCGATGGATCCAAAAATTCTTTCTCCATGCGGGCTTCGGGAGGAGGATTCCTGCGTCCGAGGACGGATCGGCTCAGCGCATCGCGCGAGGGCCTCGGATACGCCGCCATGATAGCTTCCCCGGTCACTTGCAAGAGCGGTGTGCACGTTGTCACGACGGCACGATGCCAACATCGCTTGGCATTCGGAATAGCGCATCCAAGAGGAATTTGAGAACCGGCCTTCACCGAACAACACAACCGTCTCGACATGCTTCCGGTGGTATTCTGAGAATCTATATTGAACCTTGTGAATAACCAGGCGACGGCCATCAGGCAGGATTACACATTGATTGACTCATCCGGCTTCGGCGGGGCTTTGCAAGGCATGGAATCAGCGTGTAGAACACGACCGGGCATTCGCGACCACGTTCAAGCGCAATGTCGACAAAAATTAAACGAGACGTACACAAGCTCACGATCGGGTGGTTGAGGCTGGATCGGCATCCGTTTTTCACGCGGGAGACCTTGACCGCGAGTATCAGGCCAGGCTCACGGAGCGGCGCTGGCGGGCGAGCAGGGTGAAGCCGCAGCGCACGATACGGTCGATGACGTCCGTTTGGCGTTCGCCAAAATGCGCGTCGCCCCCTGCGCCGACGCCCCTCACTCCCCTCACGTCTCTCGATCCGAGCGTGGTCGAGCAAGCGCATTGTAGCCCTTGATGATGAAACGAGGCGTTGCAGTCGACGATGCGCAAGACGTACGGGGGGCGTCTACACCCACCGCAGTGCTCGACGTCCAACTTGCCCAAGTTGGTTGATCTTGCCCTTTGCGCCGTTTTCGACTCCTTGGGCGAGACCTCCGTGGCGAGTCAGAGGACGTCCTTGCGGAGATCGGGCTTGACCATTGCGGTCTGGACATCGCGCAGGCAGGCGCTGCAGTGGAACAGCTGATGCGAAGGAAGCTGCTTTCAAATCTACGCCGCATCAGCAATCATGGTGGTGCGGCTGTCGGCCTTGGCGAAGCCTCGTCCGGTCGCACGGGGCAACAGCCCCTTTCATGGATTGGCGAAGGGATTGTACGGCATGGGGAAAGCTGTAAGCGGCTGTCCATGTCGAAGCTCCAAGATTCGCGACTGCAGAGCCCAACTTAGTGTCAATCAGCTCACGAGCGACGTGGTGATATTTCCTGTTGATGAGCCCAATCTGATTACGGACATGCGCGCCCCCGAAAGATGAGTGCCAGCTAATGAGCCCAGCGGGCCTGCCTGAATGTGCCTCCTCGCGGCCGCCATGGCTATTGTCGACGCTATTCCAAGACCGCCGAATGAGCCAGGCTCCGGCGCCCGAACGCAGGAAACGAACTTATCGACCGACTGGAATTATCGTTGGTGGCTTCATTTTGTTCGCAGTCTAAGTCCGCAATAACGTCTTCGAAGGCAGAAATAGTCTGCTGGAGTGCAGCAATTTTCCTGAGTTCGTCGTCTCCGACGGGTCCTTGAGAATTTCTCAATGCAACGACCAGCTCTCTTCGACGCTCCTTCAGTTGAACCAGCGGTAAACCGTGATCGGGCGGATAATTCATTTGGATCTCTCTGTTGTGAAGTCCCTCAACTTTAACCCAAACCTGCTGGCATTGAATTGAAACGACTAGTCATATTTTAGATGTTCGATCCTCAGTCACCACAGGCTAGGCTACCACCGGGTCGCGCATCGCTAGATCTTAATCATCGAGCGAAGTTGCACCGGACACCGCGAGCGCTTGAGCCAGACTGTCGCACGAACATTGCCTAGAGCTCCTCTCCTCCTTAACAGCCGAGGCCCGCCCTTCCCGGTATGGGACATGGGTCGCTCTGCGGCCGAGGCTGACATGACTGCGCTCGGTAAGGTTGATCAGTTAGGTTAAAAACTGGGTCAAGTTGCTGAATCGGAACGCCACGCTACTCTGTTTTTATGAACACCAAGAGAGCCACGCCTTCAGAAGGTGAGTCGTCTACCGCGACGCTTGTTCGGATGCGCGAAGAAGTACTCAAGCTAAGGCTGGAAGTCGAAGCTGAGCAGGCGCGAGCGGATGCAATCAAAGCTCAGCGGCGCAGGGAAACTGCCGGAACGAAATAGTCTCTTCAAACATCTCGACCAGATGAAGCAAGCCCTACGTGTGCGATCCGCCTCAATGAATCAATCACACACGTTTGTTTGAGGCACAGCTGCATCTCCGGCCATCGCGGTCAACTGGTCAAGAGTTCGATGCATTCCTAACCAGCATCGCGATCGTGAGTATGATCGCTCCCGAGACGCGCGAGCCTTCCCTGCCGACGGCCGCGGCGGACATCGAGATTCTCAACCGTTTTCAGCCCAGGGCCGACCCGCACTAACTGCGGAGATGGGCTTTTTCGCTCCCTTCCCCGTGGGTCCAAGCGAGTAGACATTGTAATCGCCCTGCTCCGTTACGGAATACTGATAGGGGCGTCCCCATGGGTCCAGAAGAGTCTTGGCATTCTTCAGGTAGGGGCCGTTCCAACGAGGCGCTTCTGGCGTCGCTTCCACCAGAGCCCTTAGCCCCGCGCTCGAACTCGGATAAGAACCATTCTCCACGAAGTACATTTCCAACGCTGTGTTGATATTCTCGATTTGAAGCTGCGCGGATTGCGTCTTGGCTTTTCCGAAATATCCCATCACTTGCGGAGTAGCCATGGCGGTCAGCGCTGCGAGGATGCCCATCACGACGAGCAACTCGAGGAGCGTGTAGCCGGCCGCTGCCGCTCGCCGCCGGTGAACGCGCAGCTTCCTAGAGCGCTGAGGCGCTGGCATTTTACTCGTATCGACGGTCATGGTGCCCCCAAACAAGTAGCTATTGCATTTCGGGGTATCCTCATCATCCCGCGTATTTAACGGGTTAATGGACCCGGCAACTTTGAACCAGTCTGAATACGGGGATTAGAGACTGGTGAGAATGTGCAGCCGTCCGATAGTCAGCGGTTAAGCTTTTCCGCAAGTTAACGGCATTCGTAGATAACAACGTTCGACCATCAAGCTTAACCCGCGAGTTCATTTGTCTCGAAATGCAGCCATTCCTATAATCCGCACAATGCATCTCAAAATCAGAAATTGATCGATATGATTGCGGGGACTTGGACTTTGCAGCGCATTAATGTCTCTAGGAACGTCACGCTGGATCCGATCGAGAAGTCTTTAGGCTTGCGCTATGCGGAAATTGTTGCGCTCCGCAAAGCCGTTCGGAAAGAGAGTTCGACCTTGGCTTCCAAGAAGCCCAGGTCGAACAGACGCAAGCGAATGCATATTCACGTCAAGTAAGCTCCGCGTTTCTGCACCGAGCTGACAAGGCTATATCGGCGCTCGCTGCCGAGACCGCGATCATCGCCGAGCCCAAATAATCCTTCAACGCTCAAACCCTATCAATTGCAGCGATTGAGACTGCGCCATCGCAGGCCGTCGGCCCAAACCAGGCGACAGCGTGTCACGTCGGCGCGGCCATAGGCATCGCGCGCCCACTTCCCATAGATAGCGTATTCGCCGTAACCGAAGGGGTAGTCGTACCCGTCATCGAGCCTGTTGTAGGCGTAGGCCGATACCGGGTGGGAGAGATCTGGCGTCACGACGGTGAGGATGGGATTCGAAGTTCGCCAGAGGCGAGCGTCATATCCGTAGTTTCGGCGCCATTCAGACTTACTGTAGAGTTCCGTGCGGTCCCTCGCCTCGCCAATGCCGGGAGCGAGCGCCGCAAACATCGCGGCGGTGACTAATGTAAACGTCGTGGCTTTCATCGACTTGCTAGCTCCGCTTGCGTTCCCCTCTCTCGCGACGATGAGCACTGTAGACTACTCGCGGTCGCGGCGAGTACCTTTCCCCCAAGATGTGGTTAAGCTTTCGAACGCGATGGTGGTTAAAGAACGCGGTTCTAACGCGCCTCCCGCAGTCGGGTTACCACAAGAAACATGGACACTTCGCCGTTCGCGCTGCATAAGCGTGGAATGAATGGATCGATCCTCAAAACCGCGCTCGCGATTGCCGCCTGGGGGTCAGTTTCCTTGATCGGTTACGCCACGCTGACCAAGGTTCAATTCATCTACGCGGTCTACGGCACGATCAAACCGTTCCTTTGGGGATTGGACATGGCGACCTGGGCCCATCTGGAGCACGCGATCGCTTTCCTGACGTTGGGGAGCCTCTTCGCCCTCGCCTACCCTCGGCGGACCCCCTTGATCTGCCTGGTCGTGGTCGGCAGCGCCATCACCTTCGAATTGCTTCAGACGTTAACCCCTGACCGGCACGGCACGGTGTTCGACGTATCGGAGAAAATCGTCGCAGGTTGCGCGGGGATCGCCGCTGTTAGACTTGTCCAGGTCGTTCGATCTGCGCGAAGAAAACCTGAGACTTGCGCCTCCAAATGATGGTGCGCCACTATCCCAGCAGAATGCTCAGCGGATCGAACACCCACGCCAGCCACAGCCCGACGGCAAGATGAGGGCCGAACGGAACCGCGTGCCGCCCGTCGACCTCATAGCGCACCGACCTGAGCAGGAAGGCGCAGGCGAGCGCCGAGACAACGGCGATCAAGAGCATGACCGGAAGCGAGCGGAGGCCGGTCCAAACGGTGGCGGCGGCGAGAAATTTCACATCCCCGAGGCCAAGTCCATCATAACCGCGAACCCAACGATAGATCGAGCGAAAGGCAACGATCGCAACCGCGACGATTGCGACGTCCGCGAGACGATAGACGATCTCGTCAGAGTCAAGCAGCCACACCGCGGCCAGGCCGCAGACCGCCAACACGACGACTAGCGTATCTGGGATGATGCCGAAACGGGCGTCGATAGCGCAGATGGCTGCCAGAACGGTAACGAGCGCGACGCTTAGCGCGAGATGGACGGTCCAATTTTGGTCGGCCGAACCGGTGAGCAAGATCCATAGCAATCCGGCGACCAGGAGCCAGGCGACGAGAACCTGGTCCTGATAGGGATCCCGCCAGACCAGAGCACGCGTCAAGTAGCGGCCGGTGCGCCTCGCCGTCTTTCGCAGACCGGCGATCATTTCGCCAAGACGTTGAGCGGCAGGGTCTGCCGTTCGCCTTCCGCCTCGAGCACGATCTCGTTCGGTTTGACTTCGGAAAGGCGCCAGCCAGACCATTGCTCATTCAGGGCGATCCAGACGCCTACCGGATCGTCCGACGAGGTGAGGAACGCCTTGGCACGCTCGCCGCTCATGAAGACGCCTCTGAGCGCCACACTGGGGTCCAGCATCGCTCGAGCCGGCGGCGCCGGTTTATCGACAATCTGCTGTGGCACGGCAGGTGCAACGGCCTGGCGGCTTCTGGAAAAGAGCGGACGCTGCAGGATGTGCTCATAGTTTCCGACGCCCTGGCCCTCTCGCCCTGCGAGAGATCCGCCACCGCGACTTCCCGGCGCGGACTGGCCCGCTATGGCAATTTCCAGCGACACGATCAACACGATCGGCGCGATCGCCGTGAATGCCGTCAGCACGACGAGGCCGAGCAAGAGCGCTCGCCTGATCGGGGCCACCGACTGCAACTCTCGAGGGCTCGGGACCTGACCGCGCAAACCCTCAATAATACTCGCGAGCGTCAGTCCGCTGCGTGAGTTCAGAACGGTCTGCGCGAGATGCTGACGGGTGTTTGGGGGCGTCAACTCGGTCATCGGTTGCCTGCCTTTACGTCGCCGCTCGACCGGTTCTCACTCAACAATGGCCCGGCCGGCGGAGCAGTCGGGCTGCGCAGCGCGCCTTCGACAGTCAGGCTCACACGCATCCGACTGTCATCTCCGTCGGAGAGCGTCCGTAACGACAAGTCCGTGATGAACAGGAATGGCGTTTGGGTTTCGATCGCGGCGACCAGTTCGCGCACGGCAACGGCGGTCCCCTCAACCTCGAGTCCCACCGGAACCGCGCGCCATTGTCCTGAGTGGCGGCCAGGCAAGCCGCGGACTGCCTGCACCGCCAATCCTTTGGCGCTTGTCAGGGCCTGAAGATTGGCTTGCAGATCGGCGCTGGCGATGCGCTCTTCGGTGCCCGGCAAATACGGATCGACGTCCAGAGTGGCGGCCTTGCCAAGCCTCGCGGCTTCGTCCACAACACGGCGGACCTGAGCGAGCTGTGCAGCGCTGTCCATCATGTCGTCATTGCGTTCTGCGAAATGGGAGGCGATCGGCTCCAAGACCGCAAGGCAGATGGCCAGCACAATCGTCGCATTCAGCCCAAAGAAAAGCAACCGCCGCCTGAGAAGTCCGCCTTGGCTCATGATTCTGGCCTTTCAGCCGCTTTGGCCATCCGGCCAGCGCCGACCTTCCGCAGCTTCAGGATGATGCGAAAGCGATCCCTGCGCTCAGCGGCGTCGGGCGTGATCGGTCCCGCCAGCGTCGCGCCGGTGAAGAGACGGGAGCCGTCGAGAATACGCACCAACCGGGCCGCGTCGGACGACAGTCCCGACAGCGTGATGATCCCGGCCGCAATCCGGACCTCCGTCAGGAATGTGTGGTCGGGAATGACGCGGGACAATTCGTCCCAGGCCGCCAAGCCGCCCGGCACCGCCTTGAGCGCCAAGAGCCGGACCGGCGATCCTGCACCCTGCTGCGCGAACTGGACGCCCTGTTTTGCTTCGTTCAACTCGTCCTCGAGCTGCGCCGCCCGACTTGACTGCCACCACTCGAACCCCAGGAGACCAGTCATCGCGGTCACCAGCAGGGCGACCGCGAGGATACGGGTCGCACGCAACACGCGCGGCGGATCATCCCGTCGGCTTGCTCGAAGCGACACAACAGGAATTGGCCGGCCGGCGGCTGGCCTCGCTGCGATGAAATCGACCCCGGTCGTCGACAGGCCCAGCCGCGAGAGTTCCGCTTCCGCGCGGTCCTTGGGAATAATCCAGTGGCGATACCGAGCCACGCCGTCATGCAACGGCTCGACTTCGGGCGTTACACCATGCCAGATATCGGCAAGTTGAAATGGCGTGCGGTGAACGACCTCCTGGGCGAGAATCCGCGTCAACGCGTCCAGCTCCGATCGTGGCAACGAGAAGTCACGCTGGAAAAAGAGATCGGCGCCCAGCGCAACGCCGATCTGCATCGCGTCACGCTCGCATCCGACGTCCGCGAGCCAATCGTCGACCTGCGAGCCGATAGGACAATTGGCCTGAAAGCGACGCTCATGCACCCCAAACGGTGTCACGAGGTGACCGGCCACTGCATCGCTGTCGCTGAAAATGAAGAGGCGCGTTTCGGCCCGCGACTGAACCATACGACGCAAGACCTTGGGCGAGCACTCACGCAGCTCGTTTATCCACCAGCGCGCGAATTGTCGCGACGCCTCTATGAGCGCGCGCGGACCCTGCAATGGCGTCACCGAGACGTCGGTCATCGGCCTGTTTTCCCTGCAAATCGGAGCATTGATGCGACGACTATATTTACCAGTTGTTTACGAGACGTAACGCCGGCGACCGCTCAAGAGCCGCCCGGCGCCCCTTCATTACGCAGCGCCACGATCGAGACCGGAGCATTGCGTCTCGCATCCTCGAAACTGAAGCTCATCTCGACCAGGGCGGGCAGCCGGTCGGACTTCGTCCAGCCGTCACGCCATGTCGGCTCGCCCTTCGCTCCGGCGTCCCCGAAATAGCGAAAACGGACGTCGCGCAAACCCCTTAAGATTGTCGTCGTTGAGATCGGCGCCTTGCGGGCGTCATTGTCCCGCAACGATCCGAAGACCTCCACGACCAACTCCTTGCCGCGGCGGCGGATCCGGACGTCCTGCGGCCCCCCGCGCAACGTGCGGCCTTCGCTCAAGGCCACGAAGCGCAGCTCTTCGCGCTGCCCATCGAACAACAGGGGACCGCCCGGCTGCGAATTGGCCGCGGGTATCGCCGAGGCAACCAGGTCGCGGACACTCTCCGCTGCCGCATGGCTTGCCATTTCGGTGGTGCTGCGGCGGTCGGTGTTGAACGCGCGGATCGTAGTGGACAGCCCGCCCACGATGAAACTCGTGAGGATCATCAGGATTGCCAGCGAAACCAACAGCTCGATCAAGGTGAGTCCGCACTGGGAGGCACGTCGACGCGGCGCGCGCAGGGTTCGCCTTCGCCCACGGCCGGTCATTGCGCCACTCTCTGGACCAGCTTGAGAGCTGCCAGCCTGGTCTCCAGCCCGGCCTCGTCCCGCACGACGATCTCGACCCACGACGGCATAAATGACGCGACCTGCGGTGTGGTGCCGTCCCGCGGCCGTTCTTTACCGAGATCGACCGGCGTCACGATCTCCCGC
This sequence comes from Bradyrhizobium sp. SZCCT0148, assembly GCF_018129985.1. Classification (GTDB taxonomy): domain Bacteria; phylum Pseudomonadota; class Alphaproteobacteria; order Rhizobiales; family Xanthobacteraceae; genus Bradyrhizobium; species Bradyrhizobium japonicum_H. The sequence continues at coordinate 159,504 of NZ_JAFCKT010000011.1, read as the reverse complement.
CAGCGATATCGTCCGATGCGACCTTCGCGCCGGCCGCTCTTCAAAAGGCCGGTTCGACCGGCCGCCTCCAGCCTCGACTCGGCAATTTGATCGAGTACATGCTTGCTGTGCACCTTGGCATCCGCCCGCAGGGCGGTCGCGATTCCCACCGCTAGGGTGCCGAGACCGATCGCAAGCACGACGAAAGCGACGAGCACTTCGATCAGAGTGAAGCCGCGCTGAGCTCCGAGGCGGTTACCCTTGGCGGATGATTTGCGGGACGAGAGGCAGATCGGCATCACTCGATCCCCGAATCGCCAGTAAACCAGTTGACGACGATGCGCTCCCTGCGCCCACGATAGGTCAGCAGGATCTCCCCGCCGCTCGAACGACCGTCCGGATAGAACCTGATGCCGCCGACGGAGGCGTGCCGCTCCGTTGCCGCAATGGTCAGGGAGACTTGCATGCCTTCGGGCAATTGACGCATCGCGTCGACGCCCCCGAAGCGTCCGTTCTGCGTGTCGACGCCGACGACAATCTCGGCGTTGCGGGCGCGTGCCCTGCTGCGGGCCAATTGCAGGCTCGCCACGATCGCGCGAGCTTCGGCATTGACCCGGGCGGCCGTCGTCCTCGGCTTCGCCGCCAGCACCGTCGCCGAAACCAGCGCCATGATCGAAAGTACGACCAGCGTTTCGATCAGCGAGAATCCCGCCAATTTGGAATCCGGCCGCATCATTGATAGGCCAGATTGCTGATGGAGAGGACGGCGCTCATCACCTGGAGGATCAGGGCGCCGACCAGCCCGCCGATCCCGACGGTGAGTAGCGGCGTGAGAAGCCCGACGAGTTGCTCGATCCTGCCTTGGACCTCGCTTTCCAGATGGGACGCGACGCGAACCAGCATCTTCGCGAGCTGTCCTGTCTCCTCGCCCACCGCGATGAGTCTGATCATTGCCGGCGGGAGCAACGCCATGCTTTCGAGCACTTGGCTGAGCGCCCTGCCTTCGGGCACACGGCTGATGGCCTCGCCATAGCGCGCATTCAGATATCGGTTGCCCACCAGCGACCTGGCCGTCTGCAACGCCGCCATGAGCGGCACCCGGGCCTCGACCAGGCTGCCGGCAGAGCGCGCGAACTGGCTCGCCTCGCGCCGCTGGACCAGCGGCCCTAGCATGGGAAGGCGACACCTGAGATGGTCGAGCTTTTTCATCGTCGTTTCGTCGCCGACGATCCGGCGATACGCGATCCAGCCGACCACGGCGGCAACTGCGCTCCAGAGCAAGAGCCGTTGCCAGTTGTCCGGCAGATCGGCGAGGATCGCCAGGACTCCCGGCAAAGGTAGTCCCGCGTCGGAGAAAATCGGTGTGAGATTCGGGATGAGCACGAAGACGATCACGCCCATCGACATCAGCGACATCATGAGAAGAATGGCGGGATAAACCAGAGATCCGCGAATCTTGTTTCTGATTTCGACCCGCCTGGCGAGCATCTCTGCGATCAGGGTGAGCGCCTGCGCAGTCTGCCCTCCGGCCTCGCCGCCGGCCAAAATCGCGATGTAGTCGGCCGGGAAGACTTCGGGCCTCCGGCCCATGGCTTCGGACAACTGTAAGCCCGCCAGAATGTCCTTGAGCAGTCCGTTCGCAAGAGCGATCCGTCGGGGTGACGCGCCGGCGCCAGCGAGCACCCGGAATGACGCATCGAGGGGAACACCGGAACCCACCAACGAGGCCAGTTCGGTCGTGAATGCCGACAACTCCTTCAAACCCACGCGCTTTGAGCCCTGCCAGCGAAGGCCGAGCCCACTCCGTTCGGGTGGACGCGTTGCCGGCGCCGTTTCGCCGTCGGCGCAGAGTACGGCTTCGACTGGCGTGAGGCCGGAGCCGTAGAGCGCCTCTATCGCGGCATCCAGCTCTTCGGCCACGATAGTCCCCGACGTCACGACGCCTTGCCTGGTGTAGGCGCGATACTGAAACCTGGACATGTGATGCCCCCTAGCTCGATCGCGACACCCTGAGCACCTCCTCGATCGTGGTCTCCCCCCGGGAAACCTTGATGAGGCCAGCCTCATAGAGCGTGTGGAAGCCCGCAAGCCGTGCGAGAGAGATCATGGTGCGTTGATCGTCACTTCGACGGCCGATCGCTTCACGCATGTCGTCATCGACGACGAGAAGCTCGGAAACGCTGGTTCGCCCGAGATAGCCGGTGCCGTGACAGACGTTGCAGCCCACGGCTTCACGCGCACCCGACCAGTCAATTGTCACGCCATCGGGGATCGGCCATCTCCGCCGCGACGCCGCTTCGGCCCGATAGGCCGCCGGGCGTGCGCAATGCTGACATAGCCTGCGCACCAGACGTTGAGCCATCACGCCGGTGAGCGTCGAGGCAAGCAGGTAACGCTCGATGCCGATATCGATCAGTCGGGTGATCGCGGCGATCGCGCTGTTGGTGTGAAGCGTCGAGAACACCAGATGTCCGGTCAGCGACGCCTGGACGGCGATGCGCGCCGTCTCAAGGTCGCGGATTTCGCCGATCATGATGATGTCCGGATCCTGGCGCAGGATCGAGCGAAGCGCGGCAGGGAAGTCCAGACCGATCTGCGGCTGAACCTGGATCTGGTTGATGCCGCCGAGCTGATATTCGATTGGATCCTCGACAGTAAAGAGTTTCAGCTCGGGGCGATTGAGCTCCTTCAAAGCCGTGTAAAGCGTGGTCGTTTTGCCGCTGCCTGTCGGCCCGGTGACCAGGACGATTCCGCTCGGGAGCGCCATCAATCGGTGGAGGCCGTCCTGGATGTCCTGATCGAGGCCGAGCTTGAAAAAATCGAGCTCGACCCGGGTGCGATCCAGAATACGCAGCACTAGGCTTTCGCCGAACGCCGTCGGCAGCGTCGACACACGCACGTCGATCTCGGTGCCGCGGACCGCCGTCTTGATGCGTCCGTCCTGCGGCAGCCGGCGTTCGGCAATGTCCAGCTTGGCCATGATCTTGATGCGCGTCGTCAGCGCAGCCTTGAGCGTCGATGGGACGACGCGTTCCTGCTGGAGAAATCCGTCGAGCCTGAAGCGCACCAGAACCGTGTCGCGGCCCGGCTCGATGTGAATGTCGGATGCACCGCGCTCGACGGCACCCGCAATGATCTGGTTGACCAGGCGAATGATCGGCGCTTCATTGGCGATATCGCGCAGGCGCTCGACGTCGATTTCGTTTCCATCGGCCGCACCGACGGCGGCCAATCTGTGGTCATCGCCGGTCGCTTGGGTACCCGTATCTTGATAGAGCTTGCGGAATGCAAGCTCGATGTCCGCAGGCGCGATGACCGCCATATCGACCCGGCAGCCAAGCATGTAGCCAATCGCCTTGCAGGCCTCATCGTCGAACGGATCAACGGCCGCAAGCAGCAGGGAGCCATCGGACGCCGAGATCGGCAGCGCGCGACTGGACTTGAGGAAGGGCAGCTTCAACCGATCGGCAAGCAGGGGCTGCGACGGAAGGTCGGACGGGCGAGCGACCCTGAGCCCGCAATAGGCAGCATAGGCGCCGCAGAGATCGGCCTCCGAAAGCAGGCCGAGCTTCACCATGACGATGTCTAGGCGTTCGGAGGCAGCCTCCGAAGCGCGCCTGGCTCTGGCGACTGCTCCAGGGTCGACCAGTCCCTCGCGCACCAGAAGTGCGGAGAACGCGTCGGCAAATCCGTCGTCCTTCGGCGTCAGGACATTGACCGCGCCTACCGCGGGCGCTTCTTCGCGTGTCAACGTCTGTAGCTCAGCGGGCATGGGTTCTCGAAAGTCCGGGCATTGGGTTAGCCATGCCACCCTAGTGCTATTTTGTTAATTAAGGCTTTTCATACTTTGTTTGCCATTTTCCTTTACCAGCTCGCAATCGATACGGCGAACGAGGTTACCCCGTGCTAGCACGATCTACGTCGATTGCGCCTGCATGTCGCCGCATGCGGCATCATCGCGACGCCCCCGACAGGTCTCCATCCGGCCTCCGCGACCGCAAAGGTTTTGCGTTGATCACAGTGATCTGGGGGCTCGGTCTCCTCACGCTGCTCGGCGCAACCGTGATCGTTGGCGCTCGTTACCGAGCCAGGTCCGCGCAGGTCGACGGCTCGATGCTCGCCACAGCCGCGGCCGCGGAAAGCGCGGTGAATTTCGCAATCGCCAGCATCCTTTCGTCGGCGCCAAACACGAGCTTTCCGAGGCGGTGCCGAATGCCCGGCGGCGAGCAGGCCGATATCGTGATCGAACAAGAGGTCGGCAAGATCGATCTCAATGCCGCCAGCCAACCAATTCTCGAGCGCTTTTTCTCCACACTTGCCCAGGACAAGACTCGCGGAGGCCGAATCGCCCAGAACATCGTCAATTTCCGGAAGCCGCCGCAGGGCAAAGACGCCGGCAATCAGACGACAGCCTCGGACAACCGGACCACGCAAACGAATGCGGCAAACGACGCCAAGAGCTCCAGCTTTTCCAGCATCCTGGAACTGGACCAAATCGACGGCATGTCGCCCACCTTGCTGCGCTCTGCGATGCGCCACACAACAACATTGTCCGGCCGGCCCGAACCCGTGCCTGAGGCGATGACACCGGCCTTGCGGCTGCTCATGGGGCTCGAGCTCGGCCGGACGGATCTAAGGCGGCCGGCACTGCCCGGACATTTCACCGTTCGCGCCGACGTACGCGCGAACGACGGGTCGCTGTACATACGAGAGGCGCTGGTCTCGTTCGGAGCATCTTCAACGCGGTCCTACACCATTCGCGAATGGCGTCGCGGCGACATCGTCGATGGCTCCATAGACGCGCTTATGGCCCGCGAGCCGGTACAGGCGTGCATCAAATTCTAGGTACTTGGCTTGACGCGGCTCTTTACCCCAAATGAGCGCCGTTCCCTTGGAAAACGGCCCATTGCGGCGAGGGCCGATCAGCCCTTCGAGCGAAGAACGGACTGAGGCCTCGAATTTCTCGCCGACTCTTCCAGCCGCTCTCTCTCCTCGACGACGGCGGGACCAGGCTCGATCACCGTGCATCCCTTTATGCGTTGAAGATCCGTCAGGGCATCCAGCCGCCGCCGCTCGTCGGCCAATTGCTTGGGTGCATCGAGCGGGAACCTGTCGGAGTCATAGCCGGCGAGCGGTCCGGCCGCGAGCCAGTATTCGAGGCGCGCGGCGCGCCTGACTGAAAAGCGGAACGATCCCGCGATCGCACTGCAGGACATGGACTCGTCAACGGGCAGTATCATGTAGGGCGGCGGCGGCTCGATCATGTAAGGCTGATCGGTCACGCAGCCGGCCAAGAAAAGCGGCAATGCCCAAATCCGTCCCATCCAGAGGACTGTGCCCGGGAAACGCATTACGGCGTCACCAGGCGGTGGACCGTATTGTAGGGCGCGCGCTGACGAGTCGTGGCGTGCGGCATATAGACGTTCATCTTGCGCCGATACTCTTCGGTCACCAACCGACTTTCCGTGCCATCGCGAACAACCTTCGGCGTGATCAGTATGACGAGCTCGGTCTTCTGTACGGCGTCCTTTCTGTTTGCGAATACCGCGCCGAGGCCAGGGATATCTCCCAGGATCGGCAACTGATTACTGCTTTTGTTCGCACTGTCCTGAATCATTCCGCCGAGCGCCAAGACCTCTCCGTCACTCACGACGACCGTTGTCTTAACTCGTCGCTGCTGAATGGTGGGAGAGTCGATGTTAGAAGTCGTCGTCTTGACGACACTGCTGACTTCCTGTTCGATGTCGAGTTGTACGCGCCCGCTCTCGTTGATGCGTGGCGTCACCGCGAGAATTACGCCGGTATCCTGCATCGTGATGGAGTTGACGATCGCCGTCTGCGCAGTGACCGTGCTTGTCGCCGTCTGCGTCGTGATCGGAACTTGGTCACCGATCTGAAGGCGAGCCGTCTTGTTGTCGAGCACCATGAGCGACGGCGTTGAGATGATATTGACATGGGTTAGAGCGTTGAGCGCGCTCAAGGTGGCAGCTATGTTCGCTGTATTGACTGCATAATTAAAGCCGGGGAACGAAGCTGCCACGCCGCCGGTTAGAGCGTTAGTGAATGCTGCGGTCGGTGTGCCGTTCTTGGCAAACTGCCACTGCAGCCCGAACTGAAGATCGTCATTGAGCGACACCTCGGCAATCACTGCCTCGATCAAAACCTGGCTGGCCACTACGTCGAGTCCCTGCACGACTCGCAGTACCCGCTGATAGTCGCGATCATTTGCCATGATCAGCAGAGAGTTTTTGGTATCGTCGGCTACAATCTTCATCATCGGCTCGGCGTTCGATGCAGAGCTATTGTCGGCCATATCGGTAGGCTGGCCGTCGAAGTCGGCGTTGGGAGAACGCGATGCTCCGAGCGGATCGCCCGCCTTCCCCAACCCTGCTTGCAGGCCGGCGTCCGAGCCACCGATGCCGTTCGTCTGGGATCTCGGCTGTTCGCTCCCGAAGGAGACCTGTCTGGATTTCGGTGAGACGTTGCGGCTCGTCGGGCGCACCACTTTCATCTCCTGCGAAAACATAGACTGGAGAATTCCGGCAAGTTCCCCCGCCGTTCGGTTCTGGACCTGATAGACATGCAATTGCGGCTCCGTTCCGGCCGCGCGAGCATCGAGGCGCCTGATCCAGGATTGCGCGCGCGGCAGGTAGCTCGGGTTGGACGCCACGACGAGAATTGCACCGAGCCTGGTGTTGGCGATGAACCGCACCCTGCCCTTCAGAGGACCTTCCTTCTCTGTAGTAAATACGGCCTTCAGCTCATCCACCATTTTCTCGGGTTGGGCAGCCTTAACGGGCACGACGGCAAAGGACATGCCCTTCATGACATCGACATCGAAGATGGAAACCGAGTCGAGCATGCTGTCGATTTCGGCCTGCGAGCCCTTTAGTGCGATGATGTTTCGTGCATCGTCGGCCTGCACGATGGCTCCCTTCGGCACCATTGGCTCAAGCACACGCGCGACTTCTGTGGCGGCGACATATTTGAGCTGCACGATGCGGACGCCATTCCCGGTGACGGCATTGTTCGTAGCATCGCGGACTGAGACCGCTCCCGTCGCCGCCTGGTCCGCCGGGGCGATCCGGTAAATGCCGCGGTTCTGCACCAGCACGGCGCCGATAGGCGCAATGGCGGTCTGGAACAGCTCGACGGCTTCCGCCTTGGAGACGGGGTGACTGGTCTGGACCGAAACGACGCCGTCCACCCGCGGATCGACCACATAATTGACCCCAACCAGATCGCCCAACACGGTCTTTGCCGCCTGCTGCAGGGGGACGTTTGCCAGATTAAGGACCACGTTGCCGTTGGCGGCCGTGGGGGTCGACTTGGCCGCGGCCGAGCCGATCATCCGGCCGTCACCTCCCTCCACGATGGCGACCGCCTTGGACGATTGGGACGGAAGCGCAATAGCTCCGGTGGGCATCAGATCCTGTGCGTTTGCCTCAAGAGATACTGGCTGACCGGAGAGCCTAGGCCGTTCGCTCAGGGTTGGACTGACGATTCCCGGGGCGCCACAGCCAGCGACGAGGCTCGCGAGCAGGCAAACCACAGAACCCGTAATTGGGCCACGAGACATCGGCAAAAATTGCTCCGAACAGGGAAAAGCGCGCGCGGGAATTCGAGCGTAAAGAATAGGTAAATCATCATGGTTAACCCATCGTAAAAGGGGCTCGCAGGGCCAAGGCAATGCCAGGATGCGAGCGTGGGGCGGCTGAGACCCTCCCCGACGCCTCTGCTGTCGGCGTCTGGGCGACTACCACTTCGGGCGCGGTCGGTATTTCTAAAGCACCTATGACAGCCGCCAGGACCAGCGTTCGATTTACCTGGGCTGGCAGCTCTGGCGGCAGACCTGTGCCTGGCTGTCACACGTTGCGAAGCACGGGGCACCAAGGGTGGTCGGGCAGACACGCTTGCATGCCGCGTTCTGGTTATCGCAGTTAACTATGCAGGCCTGACTGGTTGCGTCGGCAAACCGGAGCTTCGACCGGCTATGATTTTCACTCGACGCTTGCGCCAGCCCAGGCAACGAGAGGCAGGTGATCAGGGCCAAAACAACTCTCACGAAGGCCTCCTGGCTTACGGATACATTGCAGCGTCAAATTACCAGAGGTGCGATGCGACCATATTATACTTCAGATCAGGAAGTCGTCGATCGAGCGGCCGGTTCGTAGTGCGGCGGCGAGCCATTTGGGCTGCTTGCCCCGGCCCGACCATGTTTCATAAGGGGCGTTCACATTGCGATATTTGGGGTGAACCTGAGGGTAAGGGCGACGCTGGCGTTCCGCCGGAGCCGCTGGCGGATTGACGGCCTCGTTTTCACGGCGAAGCTGCGCCAAGCGCTTCTCCAACGCACGTTTCTCGGCGTTCAACCGAACCGACAAAAGCTGATTCAGCTCTTCGTGTAGTTGCCAGAGCTCATCCAGCGACAGGGTTTCCAGGTTGAGTTTTTTCATCCGTCCATCATATCGTCGCAGCCCAGCTGTACGATCACAGCACGCTGTGATTCGACGTGCTGAATATTGTTCCAATTTTCTTGTATTTTCCAACCGTGATTTATTTGCGACCAAAAATCGCTGCACGGCCTCGGCTCAGCAGGCGCTAAGCCTCTATAATAAAAGATGATATTTTAGTCTGGCTTTGCGACAAAGATTCAACCGTCTGGGTGTAAACCGCCTTTAATTCTCGCCTTAGTAGGCATTTCGCTTTCGCGCGACCTCAAAGAAGGTCTTGATGAGAATCTGGACGTCGAGCCAAAGGCTCCAATTATTGACATACCAAAGGTCAAGTTTGACGCGTTCAGCAATGTCCTCCACCGTGGGCGTCGCGCCTCGGGAGCCGTTGCACTGCGCCCAGCCCGTCAGTCCCGGCTTCACATGATGCCGGAACGCGTAATCTTCGAGAATCTTCTCGAAATAACTGTCATGAGCGAGAGCGTGAGGTCGGGGACCGATCAGCGACATCTCGCCGCTTAAAACGTTGAGCAATTGCGGCAGCTCATCGATGCTCGCCGCACGAAGGAAGCGCCCAATTGACGTTACGCGCGGATCTTGTCGCGTCGCTTGCACGACCACGGGCCCATCTTCCTGCACTTTCATAGTGCGGAATTTCAGCATTACAAATTCCTTGCCGTTGAAGCCTCTGCGACGTTGACGAAAAATAACCGGCCCGGCGCTATCCAGCTTGATAGCAATTGCGGTGAGGACGAAAATTGGAAGCAGCGCAGCCAGCGCCGGCGCCGCGACCAGAATGTCCATTGCACGCTTGACGACCCGTTCGACCGCGCTGAGCGGAGCGCGCTGAATTTCGATTGCAAGTACTCGCTGACGCGCCGACGACACAAAATTGGATAGGGATCGGACGTGTGAGTCCGGCAGCAATCGCGAGGAAACGGGCAGGTTTTTGACCTTCTCGCGGGCAAATTCAATTCTCGCAGTGTCGTTCCAGGGAAGCACTAAAAGCACTTCCCGGCAATTATTGCGGCGAACGAAAGCCCGGATCTGTTCAAATACACCTTCGTCGTCAGCCAAACGAGACTCGGGATCGACCTGCCCACTCAGCCGAAATTCCTTGACGTCCGTGGCCCCAAACAACGCGAGGCGGTCCCTTGGGGCGAGAGCAGCCATTTCGGTCTGATCTCCGACGAGCACCGCATCCCTGCGTCTAATCCCGCCCTTGGCAACAGCGGAAGCCAACTTCGCCTTGGTCGCCTTGCGAACAGCGAGGAGACCTATGGGTGTGACGAGGTAAAAGGCGAAAAAAGCACCACGCGAATAATCGCCACCAATCTTCAGCAGAAATGCAAAGAAGGCCAGCAATATCCCGGTACTAAACCAGCAGACAAGGATTTCCGTGATCTCGACCCCAGGCTTAGCGCTATCCGGCAGGTCATAGTAACCGACCCCGCTCATACGCAGGATATAGATAAACGCGGCCATCAGACCCACCGCGCAACATGGCAGAAGGTTCGGTACGGGGCTGCCCGCGAAGAGGTGATAGAAGATACCGCCGCTGATACTCGCTAAAACGATCACGAGGGCATCGGAAGTCGACAGGATATAGGGAATGGTGTCCGACGACCAAATTGTTCCCCTTTGGCCATACGCTTGGTCGACCCGACGCGTCTTATCGCGAATATCCGACCCAATCGACATAAATTTCACCAAATCGCTAAAGAGAAAATTAATCGGAGGATCAATCATAAAATCCAGCTTCTGACAAATGCTCCAATAAGTTTTCGTTAACGTTTTTAAGCTTAGGCTGCTTGTGTGTGCGACGCAATAAGATTTGGCACCGATTTTTGCCGTGAGGAACAGTCGACGCGGCGTGCCTCTGCCTTTAAGGGTTGCATGCGAGGCGCACCTTCTTGGCCGCTAAACGTTCCCGTCCTGCCCTTGCCGATGTCGTCGACGTTGTGCCGCCATGCACGTTCGCTGCCTAGTGGCACAAGCCTTCGACAAATAGGTAACGTCTTGCTGTGGCGAGCTGCACGCCTGGATTGACGCCCCTCCTCCCGCCGGCCAAAATCTCCTCAAGCTCCCGTCATCTGCGAAGCAGATTGGTCTGCGAACTCCACTATCCGTGTCCAGCACTCAGTCCAGCCCCGGGCAACTGCAGGCCATTGAGGCGTCTTCCAGGACCGGCGCTGCAATTGCGCTCGCCATCACACGCGGACTATAATTCAGCCGAACCCGTCCTTGCTCGGGAGGCTCTGGAGATTTCAAGTGGTCTATCGGGAAGCGCCGAGATCGTTCGTCGTGACTTTTCTATTCACAGCAAGACGACTACTCGGAGTTGCGACTTTCGTTCTTGCCCTTACGTTGCTTGCTCCCAAGCTTTTTCTTTTTTTCGACAACCCAAAAAGTGCCAGCTTCTCCGCCACATTGCTGGACGCGCGTGAAATCATTCTCAAGAAGGCCGCACCGCTCCTTCATCGCTACATACCCACGAACATCGCTGGTGCGGATCGCTCTGACTGGATTCTGATCGGGCTCGCGATCCTCTTCACCTTCGTGGTCGGGTCTCTGGCTCAGAGGAGCCAACAATCGGTCAACCGACGCGTCCTCAGGGCCTCTGCACAGGAGTGGCGCAAGAAAGAGGGCGTCAAACCCGGCTCCGTGCTCGACAAGCAACTGGAAAGCACACTGAGGGTTGCGGAGAGCGACAACGCGGTGAACCGGCAGGATCTTCTGCGCGTGTTCGCCGAGACCAAGAAGAAGCTCGACTCATTCGGACGGGAAGTTGCTTTTCTGGCGGTTGACGTCGTCGGATCGACTCACATGAAGACTGGCGAGGACCCGGCTTCCGTTCAGTACGACTTCGCCGAGTACAGAAAGCTCGTGGAGCGCATATTTCGGGCGCGGGGCGTGTTGAAGACCGCCTGGACCCCCGACGGCGTCATGGCCTGTTTTGCTCACGTCGAGGATGCGTGCCAGGCCGGCAAGGATGTGATCAAAAGCCTCAAGGGATTTAACCGCGACGTCAAGATTTCGAAAGCCGACTTCTCCGTACGGTGCGGCGTCAATGCGGGCCTCGTCTATTTCGACGACTCGACCCCATTGGAGACCATTTCCGACCGTGTCATCGATGTGGCAGGCCATATGCAGAAACACGCCGAACCCAACACCGTTCTCATCGCCCGAAAAGTCATCGAACCCTTACGCCAACTGGAAGAATTCACACACACGAGCCAGGTCATCGATGGATACGAGGCCAGCGTATGGCGCGATCCGGGGACCTTGTAGCTCCCGACCTTGGCGGCAACTGCTCAAGCCGCGTCCGGGTTATTTCCGAGCGACTATTTACCCTGTATTGCCAATGCTTTGGATTTCGCACAATATTGCCCAAACATCGTTTGTCTGGAACTTGGGCTCCGTTTAATCTGGTTCCCCTGAATACCGACAGATAATTTGGCTTTGCGCGTCATATCGACTGCGCTGGCACGTCGATTTGGGGTTTCGGACATGCATCACCCGCATCGGGACGAGTTTTCCCAATCTATTCCTGTTCGAACCTTTCTCGTTGTGATCGGCACCCGCCCGGAGGTGATCAAGCTGGCACCGCTCATTCGGCGCCTGCGCAGCACGGGTTGGGCCAACGTCAAGATCGTAACCAGCGGTCAACAGAGCGATCTGCTCGACCAGACACTGGCAGAATTCGGCCTTGCACCTGACATTGCAATTCGTCATCGAGGAACGTCCCATAGCCCGGCCCAGACGGCGAGCCGTCTTCTCAGCAAACTGGACAGCATTCTCGAGAACGAGCCGCCGGACTGCGTCATTGCGCAGGGAGACACGACCACGGCATATGCGGCCTCGGTCGGCGCATTTTACCGAAAGACGCCCTTCATTCACATCGAAGCTGGATTACGCACGCCGGAGCTCGACACGCCTTTCCCCGAGGAATTCCATCGTCGAGCGATCGCCGTTTCAACCGCGCTCCATTTCGCCCCCACGTCGGCTGCGGCTCAAAACCTGATCGGCGAAAACGTCCCGAAAGACAAGGTCTTCGTGTCCGGCAACACCGTCATCGACTCGCTGCTGGAGATCGCTGCCACCAAGCCACCCCCTCCGCCGGAATTCCAGGCGAGGCGGACGATACTGTTGACCGCACATCGCCGAGAGAATTTCGGCAGTAGATTGCGCGACGCTCTCACCGCGGTGAAAGCTTTTGTCGATCTTACTCCCGATGTCGGCGTGTACTTCCCCGTCCACCCGAATCCGAATGCCCGCGAGGCGGCCATGGAGATTCTAGCCGGACACCCGAGAATCCATCTCGTGGGGCCCTTAAACTACCGGACCATGGTCGCGGCAATCCAGAATGCCTGGTGCGTGGTGACTGATAGCGGGGGATTGCAGGAAGAGGCTCCGGCACTCGCCAAACCGGTCCTGGTCCTGCGTGACGTCACAGAGCGTCCGGAAGCAGTCGCCTCCGGTGTTGTGGAGCTCGTGGGAACGTCTCGCGAAGCCGTCTTCAGGTCGCTTTACGACCTTCACAAGTCGCCGTCAAAATACGCGAGGATGGCGCGCTCCGTTTTCCCGTACGGCGACGGGCACGCCAGCCGCCGCATCATAGATGTCATCTACCGGCATTTCGTGACCTGCCGAGATCAGACTTTAGCGACGCTCGTTCCACTTCAACATGCACCCTGACCCATGGCTGAACTGACCGCCTACCTCGCCGGATATATTTATTCGGTTGAGATCATGATGCTCGTGGCGGGCGTCATCATTGCCATATCCAGCTTTGACGATCTCGTGGTCGATGTCCTGTTCTGGAGCGGGAGGCTGTTCGGCATTGCGCGGACCAGGGATCTACCAGATGTCGAGCTTCTCGAGCAGCTGCCCGAGCGACCAATCGCGATCATGATCCCGTGCTGGAAGGAGCACGACGTGATCTTTTCGATGCTGTCTTCGAATTCCCGGCTCCTTCGCTATCGACAGGCCCACTATTTCGTCGGAGTCTACCTCAACGATCCCCAGACTCAGGACGAAATACGAAAGGCCCAGACCCTCTATCCAAACATACATATGGTTCTGGTGCCCCGGGACGGTCCGACCAGCAAGGCGGATTGCCTGAACCAAATCGTTTCCGACATTTTCATGTTCGAGGCAGAGCAATCTCTTCAATTTGCCGGGGTCGTCATGCACGATTCCGAGGATCTTATTCATCCCCTCGAGCTGAAGCTCTTCAACAAGCTTGTCGAACTCTACGACTTCGTTCAGTTGCCGGTCTATTCGTTCTCTCGTCCCGTTCTCTCCATGATCGGGGGGATTTACATGGACGAGTTTGCGGAAATGCACACTAAGGATCTCGAGGTCCGCCAGCGCATCTCCGGCGTCATTCCCTGCGCTGGCGTCTCAGCCTGCTTCGGCCGTGAAGCGATGCTTCATCTCGTCGACCAAAATCTAGGCGAAGCATTCCGCGTTGCCTCCTTCACGGAGGACTACGATATCGCCTTTCGCGTCTCCGAGTTGGGCTTCAAGTCCGCGTTCATTTCTTATCCGGCGAAGTACGCCATCGACATCGATATAGACACCGGAAATCCCGGCATCCTCCACCGGCGTCTTCCGATCGCAACGCGTGAATTCTTTCCCTCGAAGCTAGAAGAAGCCTACCGACAGCGCGCACGATGGCTACTCGGGATCGTCTTTCAGGGAACCGAAGAAATCGGCTGGAAGGGCAAGTTCGGCACGAAGTATTTTTTGGCACGCGACCGAAAGGGCGTCCTTACCAGTCCGGCAGTTATGCTTGCCTATTTCGCGATGGCCAATTTGGCTTTGTTCGAGACATTCCGTTGGTATCTCGACCCCAATTCGGCGCTCACCTACGTGCTTTTGTCTTCCAGCTGGGCGAAGACGTTATTCTGGGTGACGTTCGGGTTTCTGATCTGGCGCCTGCTCAACCGCATGATCTTCACCGGGATGATTTACAATCTGCGCCACGCGCTTATGTCGGCGCCGAGGCTGATTGTCGGAAATTTCGTCAATTTCTTTGCCACGTGGCGAGCCGTTCGCGTTTATACCAGCCACCGCTTTTCAGGCAGGCCTCTTGTGTGGGATAAGACCTCGCACTCTTATCCCATCAAAATGGGTGAGCTGGAGCTACCTGTTTCCGAGAATGAGCTGCCTGGCGGCGCAAGCGCGTCCTAACCGTATTGAAGCGCGGGACGATCGGCCGGGATCGGGCGCGTCTGCTGGCTGGGCCCAAGCACCATCCGGCAGATCGAGCGCAGCGCAAACGATGCGATGCCAAGCCCAATGGCCGCAATCTGCACTTCAGGGTGAAGGACGACCGCAACAAGCATGGCCCAACCCAGCGCGATGGCACAGACGTCGATAAACTTCTGTCCACGCGCCTTGTGTGCAGTCAAAAGACCTCGGTCAAACGCTGAGGCGATTGCCGCAAGCCCATCGACAGCATCCCGGCTCGGAAGCGCGGCGAAGTTCGTCGGATTTAAGCAGTTTGCAGTAGACATTAACGCCCCCGGTCGTCAGCCTCTTGCTGGCTCCATGGGGCTTTTGACATTAGAGCTCTTACGTGCGGCTCAAACCAATCAATAGAGTTTTACGGACCTTCGAGATTGGGCACTGGCATCCGAGCGCTTTCGGCAACAGGGATAACGCACACTTAAACACCAAATTCGACATAACCATTCTGCCCCTGCTCTCACGAAAATTTCGAGCAGGACTATGATCAAACGCCGATGACATCGACCCGTTCCGCGCGAGTGACAACTTCGCCACTTCGGCGCGGCGGCTTGCATGAGAAGAGGCCGCTCGGGTCCGGGGTAATTAGTTTCATTTCCCTCGAATACAACCATTGGCCGTGCAGCCTTCGCTGCGCTGCCAACCGGCTTTGACAGAGAGCACAGGCTGTCACGAAAGCAGCCACTGCATGAGCGCACGATGATGGTGCAAACATGTCAGACCCGCGGCTAAACAATAGCGGGCGGTTGGAATGTGGCGAGAATGAAGACGTTTAGCTGGACTGATCACAAACTGTGCTTATTCAGACGCGTGTGTAGTTGCCAGAAGGTCACAAAACCGCGCGTTTGCTTTCGATAAAACTTGATGAGAGTGACTCGACGAGGGGAAGCTTGCTACGTTCGAGCACAATGAAATGTTGGCGTGAGGTTGTGGTGGTCAGTAAGACAATAAAATCATCGGCTGAGATCAGCGTTTATCGATTGGTTGCGATGATCTTCGTCCTTACGATGATGACTGGCTGCGCCGGTATCATTCCGATGGACGCGCCGGATGCTGCTGCCGTTCACGAAAACGCTGCGATCGTGACGGAGCCGTCGGTACCGCTCCACTATGTACTGATGCCCATCAATCCGGCGGTTCTCAGTGCTTCAAATGCAATCACCACCGCAACCGGCATGTCGTTCGCCTCGGTGCCAGGTGGACGCTTTCGGGAAGCACCTATTAGCGTGGGCGATATTCTGACCGTCACCGTTTTCGAAGCCCAGGCCGGCGGCCTCTTTATTCCGGGCGAAGCCGGGGTCAGGTCTGGCAATTTTGTCGATATCCCGCGACAGCAGGTCGATCAATCCGGCAGCATCAACATCCCCTACGCCGGCTCGATCAAAGTCGCGGGCCAAACACCGCGCGCGGTGGGCAATATCATCCGCGAGCGCCTCAAGGAGCGCGCTATCGAGCCGCAAGTCGTGGTCGCGGTTGCAGAACAACGCGGCAATCAGGTCAGTGTGCTCGGCGAGGTCAACTCTCCATCGCGTTTCCCAATCGACCCCGGCGGGCTGCATTTGCTCGCGGCCATCGCAAGGGCCGGTGGCCCGAAGTTTCCAGATTACGAAGTCACTGTCACGTTGAAGCGCGGCAGCCGAACTTACACGCAGTACGTTTCGAGCGTTGTCCAACGGCCTTCGGAGGACGTGCTGCTGTCGCCGGGCGATGTCGTCTTCCTGACGCGAGTGCCTCGCGTGTTCATGGCATTCGGATCCACGCCTTCGCCGGGCTCGATTGGCGGCACGAATAATCGTCGCTTCACCTTCGAGAATGCAGAGATGTCGCTAGCCGAAGCCTTGGCCAAAGCCGGTGGTCTCGATGGCAACCGCGCCAATTCCAAATCGGTCTTCGTCTACCGGTTCGAGCCCAAGAGATTGATGGAAAGCGTTGGACTGAACGTGTCCGGATTCCCGACGATCCAGGTCCCTGCGGTCTACAAATTCGACATGAGCAAGCCTGATGGCTGGTTCCAGGCAGATTCGTTCAGGATGCGGGATCACGACGTCATTTCGGTAGCGGAGTCACCGTCAACTGAGTTTATCAAGCTCATGGCCCCTTTGGACGCGGCCACCACCAACGCGGCCAATATCAATTCCATCGTGACCTCAAGGTAGTTAATCTGCTCATCAAACGGGAGCCAGCGCGACACGCGTCAAGAGCGTCCCAGCTGTCGATCTTCCTTGGGCATGTCTCCTCCGCGCAAAAGACCTGAGGGCGCCGACGCCCCCACGTGTTGCCGGCGTATGCTGCCGTCGTTCAAAACGGTTAGGATTAACAGCAAATTGAAGTATTCGCTTCAGTCATTGTTAGGGCGCAAAAGTTAGGTTCTCACGGACTTTTTGTGGAGCCCCCTGACGATGTTGCTCATTGCCGGTAGTATAGCCATGGGGATACTCGTTGGTCTTCGATACCGGGTGTTCGTGCTCGTGCCGATTATTCTCGTCGGCACATTTGCAATTTGTGCAATTTCCCCTGAGCCGCTTCCGCAGGCCTTGGTATCTACTTTGACTTTCGCCCTACTGCTGCAAATCAGTTATGTCGGAGGGGCGCTGTTGAAATTTGCCGCCGGCGGCGGAGTGACCGCTGTTGTCCCCGGCGAGCTGAGCCGCATACGACCACGCTAGAGCTTGCCGCTGTCTGGAGAGCCCATGGCAAGCTTTACTTGCGCGAGGTGGGACCAAGCTGAGGCCGAAAGTCCGGAAAACGGCTCTGCACGGCAGCTTTAATGAACCTGAAATGGCCAATTGCCGTCCTGAGCTCCTCTAGTCGCCTCTGTCCGTTGACGATCTCGATATCGAACAGATCGTGATGATGGCTGTCGAGCGGCTCCCTGTGCAGGTACTCGTCGTCACCGTTGCCGAGCGTTACAGCGGCCCTGGCCATGACGTCATCGACGCGGCGGCCCAGACCGGCCCGCTCACGCTCAGCTGACTGCAGAGCGTCCTCGACGGCGGCCATGATAGCTCCGACGCGATGGTGGTCGGTTTCGGTATCCCGGCCAGCCGAGCGCACGCGAAATTCGGGAACGCCAACGCGGCGAAGCAAATTCTGGCTCCGAGCCCTTAGGAAACGTTGAAACATGGGCGGCATTCTCGTTCGAGGTCGGCACCCTCAGAACATCGCCCTCCCGTGGTTAACGAAGCTTTAACGGCTAAAACTGCACCGCGTGAACCAACCAGCTTCGCCAGGCGAGATCATGCTTTTCGTAGAGTGTCAGCCACCTCTGCTCGCTGTCTTCGGCCACGGCAAGGCCAGCTTCTGCGTCCATTGCTCGCGGCTCGACCTGCCCTCGATCAAGCCCCTCAAATTCCCGTGTCTCCTCGACCGTCAGTCCAATCAGAACCCTTTTCCCAACCCCATCCACAAAATACCGTCTGGGCGCCGCGTTCCCTGAAGCGATCATGTGACATCCCTGCGTCTAATATCGAAACGCCATACGGACAACGTCACGGCGCCATCCGTACTTGAAATCATAAATCAGGCAATTGTCGCTGATCGGCCGCATGACACATCAAACAAGGCCTTGCGCAACTGAATTGCCTGCAACTTACACCGGAGTTCAATTCGAGCAAATAGGATCTACTGGCAGCGTTAAAGCCAGACCGGGCGATCATTATCTACGAGCCGCGTATGAGACTGATTTTGATAAAGGGACAACCATATCGGCCTCGCGGCGCACGCGATTCCAGCGGGTAAGGTTGAGGGGTTAGCTTAACGCCCGGTGTTTGTTGCGAAGTCTTTGGAAACCCCTATTCATCTCGACAACGGGCTGCCCCCAAGGCCCGGCCCTCCCAAGCAAGGTCGCTGAGCGAACATGGGTGCGCTTGGCGACTTTGTCTTGTGCCCGTACGAAAGGATGCCTACCAGGATGGCTCGCAGGCCTTGGTCATTCAAGGAAGACCGTCGGCTCATGGAACTTGCGAAGTCCTCCACCACGCTGGAGGACGCGGCAAAGCAACTCGGCCGATCAACCGATGCCGTCAAGCGCATGGCGCTACGGCTCGGCCTTACGCTTAAATCGAAGAGGGCCAGCAAGCGCTAGTCTGTGGCCGATACGTTTGAGATCGACAAATTCTTCGTCAAGACCATCAACTGGACGCAGCTCCCTGACGATTGTGAAGATGCTGTTGGCGCTTGCGCTGGATTTTGTTTTTGACCGTCTCCGCCAGGCTACGCGACCAAGAAGCAATCCGCGCGTTTGATTTTTCATGCTGCGTTCAGGAAAGCCAGGGCTTTTTCGGTTCGGCCGCCCCTCCCTCTCCTGCGTCCAGCGCTGCTGGCAGCGGTGTCACGCCAACATCGCCGCGTCGATCGGGTCGACGCTCTGGTGGCTTGTGCGCGCCAAATCAAATCAGACAATGCGCGTCACAAGGCCTTAACGATGTTCTCGGCTTTCGAAGCCGCCAAGCGTACGATCGGCTATGCTGCTGACATGCGTCGCAATCACTTCATTGCAGCCGGGGGAATTTGCCTCGCGCTGGTCATTTATGCCACTCTCGTACGGCTGGCGGGCAAGCCTGTTCTCGTCGGCCATGCTGAGGCATATTGGATCATCGTCATTGAGCGCTTCAGCGTGTACGCCCTTCTTGGCTTCCTTTTATCCTTCCTGCTTCCCGGAAGGTTCGCCGTTGCTAGTAGCCTGGTAACTGCAGTCGCGATCGGACTTGAGTGCGCACAGACATTGATCCCCGATTACCATTTTGGATTTCTAGATGTCCTTCAAAAGGCAACGGGAGGCGTCGTCGGCGTCATCCTCGCCCAGACGATCTTGGCATTTTTGCCCAGACCGCCCGCGTAGCCCTTCTTACTCCAACAGCTGGCAGGCGTGGAGCTTCGGAAGGGGCGTCAGCTATCTCGCCATTTGCCTGCATTTCGCCACCCGGCTGGCCGCTGTATAGGAAAAATTCGCATACCTTTCGCCGGCTCTTTATAAATTCGCTGTCTGCGCGTCGCTAAGGTCACAGTTCCTGAAACGCGCTCTGCGCGCCGAGTAGAATTGGAGCACGCTGCCCGCGTTCGTTCCCTGCCCCGCCAAGGCCGTGGAATGCGCATCAAGCACTTGTTCAATGGAGTTCAGCATAGGCCACCTGCAGGTCACGACAAGCCTAAGTATCGAATGCTGCTTCCGCGTCACCCGAACGGCGACTTCATTTGACGACACTTCTTCGCTTCCTTAAAGTTCTCCGTGCAATATGACTACCTGCGCATTGGCTACCGACGCAAGACCGAGCGCATGCGCAGCGAAAGCTGCGCCCCGTCAAGTAGGGGCAATTCTTATGGCACCCCCTGGCCGTGACCATATGGCCATCCTGGTCCGGTGGAGCACCGGCGTTGCGCAACATTTTGACTGGGGGGTTATGGCTGCTTCGAATTGGTTCAGAGCGAGAGCTAAGCGCCACGCCTGAAAGCCGCGCTGCGCGGACTGAATCCCCTTGCCATCTCTCGATGGGTGTCGCGCAGGGCAGCGACGGCCTCATCGGAATCGAATTCCGATTTCCGAATCGTCTCGATGAAGTAGATTGTCAACATGGCGTTCAGCTTGACACGGGTATGTCCATCGCGGCTTCGACGCCGATCGAGCAGCAGCTGTTGCGCCTGCAACCTGGCCTCGTCAGCACCAAATCCGCAAAGTTTCCCAAGCTCCTGATACGTCATCCAGATCTGAGGCATATTCCTTGTCCGCTTATTGTTCTGGGCCTCACACTACGTTTCTCGCCTAAAGGCCGAGTTGCCGTGCATGTTGCAACGATGTTTTGGCGATAACAGCGTCAATGCAATGCTAAGATGCGGGAGCTTTGGGCGACCTGGATTGATGGCGCGGCCCCGAGCGGCTGTCGAGCCCCTTGGGTAATTTGTCATTTGGCTTGACGACCGCGTAGCGCGCTTTCACAGCCGGCGCGTCTTCCTGGCTGTAGATCAGCGTCACCTCGAACTTCACGTCGGGTGCTTGGCGTGCCGTTCCGGAGCAGGTCGCCATCGCACCGCTGCACGTGCCCGAAAGCGCGACCTCGACCTCGTCCAGACCGAACACGGTCGGCGGACCCTCGGCATAGCGCCGCGTGGTCAGGACGGCAGTGAAGCGCTGGTCGTCGTCGAACAGATAGGAGCCGTCATAGGTGAAGAAGCTGTCGCCGCCCGAGATCCGTCCATCCGCAAGATGCACGATACCCGTGCCCTGGCCACGCGGGGTCCTGAACCAGGCCGCATATTTGCCGTCTCGCATCATGGAAAACACCCGTCGTAATAGTCACCGGTATTTGCAACCAACTCTGAGGCGCGACAATGACCGATGCGGCGAGCATGCCGCCACGGTTAACGCCCTGCAAAGCCAACCCTTCAAATTGCCACCGCAGCATGCGGCGGCACCGTCAAAAAAATTCGATGCCGTCATCCGCGGTCTCGACCGCCTCGACCCGGCGCGTGACCGCGATCGACGCCAGCCCGAGCGCCTGCAGCAATTCGCGATGAACGTCCCGCTCGCGCTCCATCGTGTAGCGCGCGAAAAGATCGTCCAGGATCGCCTGATCCTGCGGCTCAGGCTGTAGCCGCTGCGCGCCCGCGCCCGCGCTCGCAGTCTCGAGCCGCGAGGCGACCGCAGGCAAGGCTGCGGAGCTTTCGCCGAGACCGGTCATCTGGGCCTGGGCGGAATTCATCAGCCGCTCGAATTCCGCGCCTTCGTCCACGAGCCGGCTCATCAGCTTGCCGAGCCGTTCATTGCCCGCCTCGACCTCGCGCAGCGCCTGCAGAATTTGCGGCTCGAGCTTGGCCAGCTGCGTGGGGTCACCCTGCACGCGCAGCTCCCTCAGCTCGTTGGCCGAGCGCTCGATCGCGTCGAGCACGGGCCTCAGGCGCCCGGCGCCCGCGGAGACCTGGTCCGAGGTCGCCTTGAGCTCGTTGGCGATGACGACGAAGGCGCTGCCGCGGCTGCCAAGATGGCTCGCCTTGAGGCCGGCATTCATTCCGATCAGCGTGATGTCGACGGTCGCCTCGGCAAGCCCGGCGATCGCCTGGCGAAATTTCGCCAACGTGTCCTCGACGATCGCGAGCGCCTCGTCGACCGAGCGGCCCGCGCTCTCGCAGGTGGCAATCAGGGTCGATGCGTGCGCCAGCGTCTGCTTGATCCGCGTCAGGAACGACGACGCGCCGCCATCCTCGCCGCCGAACAGCGTGCGGCCATGGCCGACGACGCTGCCCGCATCGTGCAGAATGGCCGTCAGCGCGCCGACAATTTGGTCGACGTCGCTGCCGAACTCGCGCTGGGCATCCCTGAGCTGGGCCGCCTGCAACCGGCAGATCGCACGCACGCCGTCGTCGCTCGTCACAGGCGCGGGAACCAGGCTCGGACCGGATTCCGACGCAAGCCTGATGCCGTGGGACACGTGCTCGAGACGCTGACGCGTGCTGTCGCCCGCCTGCAGCGAAATGATCGCGCTGCCGACCGCCTCGGCGATCTTCCTGGTGCTGGAACTGGCGCGGTCAGCCAGATGGCTGCTCTTGCTGCGCTGGTCCCGCAATCCTGAATAGGCTGCGCCGAGTTCGGCGCTCTCCGACACCAGTCTGGCCCGGTACCGGCTTTCGAACTCCTTCTGCCGGCCGGACGCGGTGGCAACAGCCTCGGACAGGCGCTGCTGGTCCCGCGCGCAGCCTTCGATCGAGCGCTGCACGGCCTTGCCGAGATCATACGCTTCCTGGGTGAAGGCGAGAAATCCCTCGCGGTCGCCGTCGAGCGAGGCCGCCTCGATCCGCGCGCTGCGCGCGATGATGGTGATCATCCCGATATGCTTGAACAGCGGCTTGAGCAGCGTGGACGCCTCTGCCGTGCTCTTGCCGATCGTCTCCAGCAGGGCGCTCTCCGCCGGCAGCGCCTGCGCCAGCTCGCTCAGCCGCGCCGCGATCTCCTGCAGCGCGGTTGCAGCGCCCTCGATCTCGGCGCCCGAGAGCTCACCGGAAAGCGTCGCGAGGCCCTGGTTCAGCTCCTTGAAGATGAGGTGGCCGCGTCCGAGTTCGTGGCCGACGCGCGCGAAGACGTCCTCGATGCGCGAGGAGACGTCCTCGATCGCGGCGGTTGCCTCGGTGAGCGTGTTGGCCGGAACGGGCGACATGGCCATCAGCCTGCCACCGCGGCGTGCCCGGCCTGATACCAGAGCATGATCTCCCGCGGAATGTGATGCAGCGAAACCACCTTTTCGACCCCGCCATGGGCGATGGCTTCCTTGGGCATGCCGAACACCACGCAGCTCTCTTCGTCCTGCGCCCGCGTCGAGGCGCCGAGCTTGCGCATTTCCAGCATCCCGCGCGCGCCGTCGTCGCCCATGCCCGTCATGATGACGCCGAGCGCGTTGGCGCCGGCATGCTGGGCCGCCGAACGGAACAACACGTCGACGGAGGGGCGATGCCGCGACACCGGCGGCCCGTCCTTGATCGCGATCTGGTAGCGCAGACCGATGCGCTGCAGCAGCATGTGGCGCGCGCCGGGCGCAATATAGGCGCAGCCCTGCAGCACCGGCTCGCCGTCCTCGGCTTCCTTGACCCTGATCTGGCAGACGCTGTCGAGACGCCTGGCAAAGGCCGCCGTGAAGCCTGCCGGCATGTGCTGGACGATGACGATCGGCGGACAATGCGCCGGCAGCATCTCGAGGACGTCGTTGAGCGCTTCGGTCCCGCCGGTCGACGCACCGATGCAAACGATGCGCTCGGTCGTCGGCCGGACCTTGCCCTGCACCGGGGGCGGGATGATGGCATCGGCGGTCAGCTTCTTCTCGATGGCCCGGCGTTCCGCACGCGGCCGCACCCGCGCGCGCGCAGCCGACTTCACCGCCTCGCGCAGCCGCGCCGAGCATTCGAGCAGCGCCTGGCGTGTGTCGATCTTCGGCTTGGGCACGATGTCGACCGCGCCGGCCTCGAACGCCTCGAACATCACGTTCGAGCCTTCCTCGGTCAGCGAGGAGCAGATGATCACCGGGATCGGGCGCTGCGCCATGATCTTGCGCAGGAAGGTCATGCCATCCATGCGCGGCATCTCAAGGTCGAGGATCATGACATCAGGAATTTCGTCCTGGAGACGCTTCGCCGCCACGAACGGGTCCGAGGCCGTTCCCATCACCTCGATGTCGGGATCGTCGTTGAGGATCGTTTGCAGGATTTGGCGCACCGACGCCGAATCGTCCACGATCAGAACGCGAACTTTCTCCTTCGGCATGTCAGGCGGCGCTCCGGCTAGACTCTGAAAATGGTTGGTTCAACTTGCTTCAAGCCCGGCACGGCACTGTGAATCATCGACTCCGAATGCCCGACCAGGAGATAACCGCCCGGCCGTAAATGGCTGCACAATTGCTCGATTACCTTGCGCTGCGTCTCGCGCTCGAAATAGATCAGGACGTTGCGGCAGAAGATGATGTCGACGTCGCGGTCGACGGGATAGGACGTGTCCATCAGGTTCATCCGCATGAAATGCGTCATGCGCCGCAACTCCGGCACCACCCGCACCTCGCCGCGCGACCTGTCGCGCGAGGACAGGAAATATCGCTTCACGAAGGGTTCGGGCACGGGCGCGAGCACGTCGCGGGTGTAGATCGCGGTCTGGGCGAGGCGCAGCACGGCGGTCGAGATGTCGGTCCCGAGAATGCGGTACTGGAAGCGCGAGCCGTTCCGCGTCATGTCGTCCAGCACCATCGCGGTGGTGTAGGCCTCCATGCCGGTGGAGCTCGCGGAACTCCATATCTTCAGGTTGGCGTTCTTGCGTCCGTGAGACTTGAGCAATGCGGGGATCGCGACCTCGCGCATGAAGGTGAAGTGCTGCGGCTCTCGGAAGAAGTCGGTCTTGTTGGTCGTCACGACGTCGATGAGGTGCGTGAGCTCGGTGTCGAAATGATCCGGCTCGAACAGGTTCTCGACATATTCGTTGAGGTCGGAAAAGTTCAACGCGCGCACGCGCTTGTGCAGCCGCCCCTCGAGCATCAGCCGCTTGCCCTGCGGCAGCTTGATGCCAACCTGGCCTTCGATCAGTTCGGCAATGGTCCGGAAATGCCGATCCGACAGATGGACAGCCGTATCCTGCAGGGCGGGCATCATGGACGTGCGCCTCTATGGAAGAGGGACGCCTGCACTGAATGTCGGGCCATCATGGCCATCTGCAACCCTACGCGTCTACTGGAAGAACTTGGAGACGAACCGGCGCGCCCTTTCGCGGCGTGCCGGTCCGCTGGCGATAAATCAACGTTGGAAGTCGGCGTCCCGATCGTCGCCGCCATCGTCCATGTCGAAGGCGAAGCCGCCGCCGCCAGCTGCCTTCACGCCGCGCGACGGCTTGGCGTAGACGACCTTCCTGGCCGGACGCTCGACGGCCGCCATGGTGGCCGCCTTCGCGCGCAACTGGCTGACGGCCTTGTCGATCGGCGCCGGCGCCTGGCTCCTCGCGCCCTGCTCGATGCGGAAATACGCAATCGTGGACTGGAGCTGTTCGGCCTGCGAGGCGAGCTCCTCGGAGGTCGAGGACACCTGCTCGGACGCGCTGGCGTTCTGCTGGCCGACCTTGTCGAGTTGCTGGATCGCCTGGTTGATCTGGGCCGAGCCGACGTCCTGCTCGCGGCAGGCGGCGGTGATCTCCTCGACCAGTGCGGCGGTCTTCTTGATATCGGGAACAAGCTTGGACAGCATCGCGCCGGCTTCCTGCGCGACCTTCACGGTCTCGGATGACAGCGATCCGATCTCCGCTGCGGCGGCCTGGCTGCGTTCGGCGAGCTTGCGCACTTCGGAGGCGACGACCGCAAAACCCTTGCCGTGCTCGCCGGCGCGGGCGGCCTCGACCGCCGCGTTGAGCGCCAGCAGGTCGGTCTGCCGGGCGATCTCCTGCACGATGGTGATCTTCTCGGCGATGGTCTGCATGGCGTCGACGGCGCGGCCAACGGCGGCACCGCTGGCCTCCGCATCCTTGGCGGACTGCGCCGCGATCTTCTCGGTCTGATTGGCGTTGTCGGCGTTCTGCTTCACGTTCGAGGCCATCTCCTCCATCGAAGAGGAGGCTTCCTCGGCCGACGAGGCCTGCTCGGTCGCGCCCTGCGACAGCTGCTCGGCGCTGGCCGAAAGTTCCTGGCTGCCGGCGGAGACGTTCTGCGCCGCGGTCAGGGCTTCGGACACGATCTGGCGAAGCTTCTCCACCATGCGCTCCAAGGCGAGGCCGAGCGTGTCCTTGTCCGACAACGGCTTGGCTTCGACGGTGAGATTGCCATGCGCGATCTCATTGGCGACCGCGGCTGTGGCGTTCAGATTGGCCGTCATCGCGTTGAGGGATTTGACGAGATCGCCGATTTCGTCGTTGGCGACGTTGTCGATCTTGTGGCTGAGATCGCCGACCGCGACGGCATCTGCCAGGCCGACCGCCTTGGCCAGCGACCGGCTGATGTTGATCGAGATCCAGACTGCCCCGATGGCAGCGACGATCAGTGATACGACGACCAGGACGATAAGAACCAGCTGAGCGCGACGGCTGTCCTCCTGCGACTGAACGGCCTGCTCGGCCATCTGCCGCTTGGTGTTCGCGACATAGGCGCCCATTGCCTCCGTCGCATCCGCAACCACCTTGCGACCGTCGCCCATCGATCGCTCTGTCGCCTTCGCCTTGTCGGTCTTCGCCAGCCTGATCGTCTCCTCCTGAAAGGCATTCATCCTGGCATAGGCGCTGGCGAAATTGTCGAGCAGCTTCTTGCCGCCCTCGCTGGCGAGTGCGTAGACCTCGTCCTTGATCTTGGTGGCCTCGTCGCGCAGCTTGGCGGCATTGGCCGCGAACTCTTCGGCTTGGTGCTCGGTTCCCAGGATTGCGTTCTTTTCCGCCCGGACCTGCTGCCAGATGATCTTTTCGACTTCGGCAGCCTTCTCCATGCGTTTGGCGCGCAGCACCATGGACTCCGCGGTCGAGGCCATGTCGGACAACTTCACGTAGCTGACGGCGCCGGCCACCATGAACAGAAGGATGACGGCTCCGAAGGCGCTTGCGAGCTTTGCTTTGACGGTGAATCGCATTTCAGTCTCGTTGGTTCGAATTGGGGGAGTTACGCTCGGTCACGCTTAACTGGAATTCAGGCCGCCCGCGGCGACTCGCGCCCGTCCGGGATCTCGTCGTGCGCCATCAGCTTGGCGAGGTCGAAGATGACGACGAATTTTTCGCCTTTGCGGCCGATGCCGGCGGCGTAGTCCGATTGCCATTTGCCGCCGACCTCGGGGATCGGCTCAATGGCCTGCTCGTCGATGTCGGTGACCTCGAAGACGCAGTCGGCGACGAAGCCGACGCCGACCAGGCGGTCTTTCATCGGCACGTCGAGGATGATGATGCGGGTGGCTTCCGTGGCGGCCACGCTCGGCAGGCCGAGCTTCTTCCTGAGATCGACGATCGGATAGCCGCTGCCGCGCACGTCGATCATCCCGAGCAGGAAGTCCGGTGCGTGCGGAAGCCGGGAGATCGGCCGCATGTCGAGAATTTCGCGGACGTTGCGAATGCTGATGCCGAACGTCTCGCCGGCAAGCCCGAGCGTCAGATATTGCGAAGTTGCGGCCATGATGCGGTCCGGATTCCGAGGGTTTGGACATGAGTGCGGCCCGGCGCGAGGCCGGACCGGTTGATCAGCGCTGGAACTCGGCGTCGCGGTCGTCTTCGCCGTCGTTCATGTCGAAGGCGAAGCCACCGCCGCCGGCCACCTTCATCGGCCTGCGGGCAGGCACCGGCTTCTTCATGCCGCGATCGGCGGCCGCCATGTGCGCGGCCTTGGCCCGGAGCTGACCGACGGCGCGATCGATCGGCTCAGCCGCCGCCTTCTCCTTGCGCGCATCTTCGATCCGGAAAAACGAGATGGTGGACTGCAGCTGCTCGGCCTGCGAAGCGAGCTCCTCGGACGTCGAAGACACCTGCTCGGACGCGCTGGCGTTCTGTTGCCCAACCTTGTCGAGCTGCTGGATCGCCTGGTTGATCTGGGCCGAACCGACGTCCTGCTCGCGGCAGGCCGCAGTGATTTCCTGCACCAGCTCGGCCGTTTTCTTGATGTCCGGCACGAGCTTGGACAGCATGTCGCCGGCCTCCTGTGCGACCTTCACCGTTTCCGTCGACAGCGTGCCGATGTCGGCCGCCGCTGCCTGGCTCCGTTCGGCGAGCTTGCGCACTTCGGAGGCAACCACCGCGAAGCCTTTGCCATGCTCGCCGGCACGGGCGGCCTCGACCGCCGCGTTGAGAGCCAGCAGGTCCGTCTGACGGGCGATCTCCTGAACGATGGTGATCTTTTCGGCGATGGTCTGCATGGCCTGGACGGCGCGGCCCACGGCAATGCCGCTGGCCTCCGCGTCCTTGGCCGACTGACCCGCAATCTTCTCGGTCTGGTTGGCGTTGTCGGCATTCTGCTTCACGTTCGAGGCCATCTCCTCCATCGAGGAGGAGGCTTCCTCGGCGGACGAAGCCTGCTCGGTGGCGCCCTGCGAGAGCTGCTCGGCGCTGGCGGAGAGCTCCTGGCTGCCGGCCGAAACGTTGCTGGCAGCAGTGAGCGCCTCTTCGACGACCTGGCGAAGCCTCGCCACCATCGCGTTCAGGGATTTGACGAGATCGCCGATCTCGTCATTGCTCGAGACGTTGATCGTCTGGGTCAGATCACCGCTCGCCACGGCACCGGCGAGATTGACTGCGCGGCCAAGACCGCGCGCGATGCTGATGGAGATCCAAATCGCCGCTGCCAGACCGATCACGAGCGAGGCCACGACGGCCGAGATCAGCAGCAGCTGGGCCCGGTTGCCGTCCTGGTGCGCCTGCGCGGCCTGGTCGTTCATGTTCTTCTTGACGTTGGTAACATAAGCGTTGCCGGCCTCCATCGCCTCGCCGACAGCCTTGCGGACCTCGGTCATGGAGCGCTCGGCTGCTTTCGCCTTGTCCGTCCGCGCGAGCTTGAGGGCCTCATCCTGGGCCGCGTTCATGCGCGTGTAGGCGACACCAAAATTCTCGAGCAGCTTCTTGCCTTCGGGTGAGGCCGCAGCGTGAATCTCTTCCTTCAGCTTGAGAAGTGTCTCGCGCTGCTTGGCGATCTCGGCAAGGAAACGCTCCGCCTCGCTCTCGGGAGCGACGATGATGTTCTTCTCGGCGCGGACCTGAAGCAGAATGCCCTTTTCGATCTCGGCGGCTCGATCCATGCGACCGGCGCGCGACACCAGGCTGTCGGCGGTATCGATCATCTCGGTCAGCTTCACATAGGCGAGGCCGCCGGCCGCCATCGAGAGCAACAGGACCACGCCGAATGCACTGGCAAGCTTTGCCTTGACCGTAAATCTCATTTGCAGCCCCTAACCCCAGTCTCGCCCGAGACCCTCGTTTCAATTCAGAATGCGTTCCATGTTGGGAACGATGACGAACTCTTCGCGCCACTTCGCGATGAAGCGAATGAACTCCGGCTTCCAGTGCATGCCGACGCGCGGCGTCTGCTGCACGTCGGTCTGCGAAATCTCCGTGACCTCGTAGACCTTGTCGGCGGTGACGCCGACCAGGACCGGCTCGCCGTCGAGATCGAGCTCGATCACGACGATGCGCGTCTCGGCCGTGTCATCGAGCTGCGGCATGCCGAAGCGGATGCGCAGGTCGGCGAGCGGAATGACGTTGCCGCGCACGTTGATCACGCTGGGAACGAAGGCTCTTGCGCCCGCCACTTTGGTTACGGGGACGGGATCGATGATCTCGCGCACGAGACCGGCATCGAGAGCGAATTTCTCCTCGCCGAGGCCGATCATCACGACCTGCATCGCGTCGGCTTGCCGTTCGCCGGCCAAACCATCGTTCATCACGCCGCCTCGCTGATATGCTGCTTCTCGACCTTCGACTGCGCCAACGCGACGAGCTGCGCGACGTCGAGGATCAACGCCGCCGTGCCGTCACCCAGGATGGTCGCGCCGGAGAACATCGTGACGTCCGAATGCAGCTTGGAGAGCGACTTGATCACGGTCTGGTGGTTGCCGATGATCTGATCGGCGACCAGACCGACGTGGGTGTCGCCGGTCGAGATGATGATCGTCTTCTGGTGCCGGTCCGGCGCGCCGGATGCGTTCATGATCTCGCGCAGCCGGAGGAACGGCACGAGATTGCCACGCACGTTGAGGAAATTGCGGCCGCGGGAGCGCTCGTCCTCGGCGGTCAGCTCGATGCATTCCTCGACGGCGGACAGCGGGATGATGTAGCGGCCCTCGCCGACGCGGATCAGAAGACCTTCGATGATCGCCAGCGTCAGCGGCAGGCGCAGCGTCACGGTGGTGCCCTGGCCCGGGCGGGTCGACAGATCGATCGAACCGCGCATGTTCTCGATGGTGCGCTTGACCACGTCCATGCCGACGCCGCGGCCTGACAGCGCCGAGATGGTCTGCGCGGTCGAGAAGCCGGGATGGAACAGGAACTGGTGGATTTCGTGATCGGTGAGCACCGCGCCGGCTGCGATCAGCCCCTGCTCTTCCGCTTTCGCGCGGATGCGCGCGGTGTTGAGGCCGCCGCCATTGTCCTTCACGGTGACGAGCACCTGCGCGCCGGAATGGACGGCGGCGAGCTCGATCCGGCCCTGCTCGGTCTTGCCGTTGGCCGAGCGGGTCGCGGTATCCTCGATGCCGTGATCGATGGCGTTGCGGATCAAATGCACCAGCGGATCGGCCAGACACTCGATCATGGTCTTGTCGAGCTCGGTATCCTCGCCAGTGGTGACGAATTCGACCGGCTTCGACAGACCGCGCGACAGATCGTGGATCAGGCGGCGGAAGCGGCCGAACAGCGAACCGATCGGCACCATGCGCGCGCCCATCGTGGTGTCACGCAGAGAGGAGGCAAGGCGCTCGATTTCCTCGGCGATCATCTTGATCGAGAGATCGGAGCCGGAGGATGCGAGCTGGGTCAGACGCGCCTGCGCGATGACGAGTTCGCCGACGCGGTCCATCAACTCGTCGAGGCGCTCGGCCTGGACGCGGACGGTAGCGATGCCGCGATCGTCACGCTTGGCCTCGAGCTTCGGTTCAGGCTTTGGTTCGGACTTCGGCTCCACCTTTGGGACGGCCTGCTCTGCGACAGGCGCGGCAGCAGCCTCGACCGGCGGCGCTGGCGCAGCGGCCATCGGGGCCGGCTCCTCGTCGAGCAACTGGAACAGCGGTGCGGGCGCCGGCGCTTCGACATGCGCCAACGGCGAGAGCGTCAGCTTCATCTCGTCCGACACGAACATGAAGACGTCGTCGATCGCGTCCTTGTCGCAGGCGGCGTGCAGCTTGACGTCCCATTTCAGATAGCAGTCCTCCGGCTCCATCTCGTCGAGGAAGGGGATGCCGTCTGTGACAGGCACGACGAAGCAGGGGCCGAGCTTGCAGAGATCTTCCAGCAGGTCGAGCGGGTTCGAGCCGTTGCGGAGGATATGGGATTCGAATTCCAGATAAAGGTGCCAGCCGGCCTGCTTGCTCTCAACCGGGACGAGCGGCGGCGCCACCATTTCGGCGACGGGTGCCGCGGCCTGGTCGGGAAACACGAAGCGCTTGAGGTCGTCGAGGATGGCCTCGCCGATGATGTCGTCGGTCGACTGGGGATCTTCGATCAACGCGCGGATGTAGTCCTTGGCGGCGAGCGCGACCGAGATCAGCTCCTGGGTCGGCTTGATCTCGCCCTTGCGGACGCGGTCGAAAGCGGTCTCGAATTCGTGGGTGAAGGCGGCAACCTTGTCGAAGCCGAACATGGCGCCCGAACCCTTGATGGTATGCAGGGCGCGGAAGGCGGAATCGACCAGTTCACGGTCGTCTGGACGCTGGCCGAGGTCGAGCAGGGCCCCTTCAAGAACTTCGAAAAGCTCGCTGGCTTCCTGACGAAAGATCTCGGTCGGATCCATCGCGCTCATGCACGCACCAATTTGCCCACCACGGCGAGCAGTTGCTCAGGCTTGAACGGTTTGGTGATCCAACCGGTGGCGCCGGCGCTCTTGGCTTCCTGCTTCACCGTGTCGTTGGATTCGGTCGTCAGGAACACGATGGGCATGCCGACCGCGCTGGGCAGTTTGCGCAAAGCCCTGATCAGCTCCAGCCCGTTCATGACGGGCATGTTGAGATCGGTGATGACGAGGTCGAGCTTGCCGGCCTGGGCCTTGGCGAGCCCTTGCGCACCGTCACCGGCCTCGATCACGTTGTGTCCGGCCGGCTCGAGCACGACCTTGATCATCTGCCGGATGCTGGGCGAATCGTCGACGGTCAGAATCGTGGCCATTAGATGCCATCTTTCTTTTGCGGGAAATGCTGATCGATCATCGCCTCGCTGGTGAAGCCGGCGCGGCGAAGGGTGTTGCGAAGAGACTGTGAGAAAGCGGTCAGCACCACCGGGCGGCCCTGGGCCTGCCCCGTCTTGGCCGTCGACAGCAGGAGCTGGAGCGAGGTCACGTCCGCCTTGTCGACGCTCGAGCAGTCGATCTCGAGACGCTCCTGGCGGCCGAACGCCTCGCGAATGAGTTCATAGACATTGCGGATGGCCGCGATGCTGCAATCGGCGGGTAACCGCAACGACCACTTTGGCTCCGTGGGATTGAGCGCCATCGCTGACCCGCCTTTGCTAAAATTCCACTACTCGTTTGACGCGAATCGGGTGAGCAAACCCCTAACACGGGTATCCGTACAACTACGGGTCACATTCCCGCGGAATTCGCGCAACCGTGTGCAAGCGTGCACAGCTTGCCGATCCCCATCATGCGCGACGTGCATATCCGAGGTGCAAGCGCCCTCGTGCGACGCATTTGCTTCGCGTTAAATTCGCTCGGGTGATGCCCCGGGTTCGTGTCCTTGCCAGCGAAGATGCTCACCCAAGCGCTTCCGGTGACGACAGCCGCTCGGTCCTCAACTATCTGAAACCGTCACATCGAGGCCGAAGGCTCGGTCGAGGCCACCACCTTCCTCGATCCCGTGGAAGCGTTGTCGTGCGCGCGGAGCGCATTGTCGATCTCGTGCTGGTCGACTACGAGATGCCGCACATGGACGGCATCAGCTTCATCCGTGTTTTCCGGTCCTTGCCGGGCTGCACCGACATCCCGATCGCGATGGTCACCTCACAGCAGACCGACGACATCAAGATGGAAGCGCTGCAGGTCGGTGCAACCGACTTCCTGCCCAAGCAGCCGCAGACCCTCGAGATGACGATGCGCCTGCGGAATTTGATTCAGTTCGCGCTGGAATGAGGCGGTCGGGATCGCTGCCGGTGACCGGGCGACACCAATTCAAGAGGCGAAGGCTCCGCTCGCGCCGATCATGGGGTCGCCGCTCGAGGGCCGTTCGCCTGAGACTGTCACGGCCGGCTGATTTCGCCGTTCGGCCAAGAGCTTGGCACCCTCCTCCGTCGGCGATGAGCGGTTTGAACCACTTCCTGCTAGAGTACACCAATCATCAAAGAGTGATTCTGGTCACACTTGTCTGGGTGCCCCGACGCTAAAAGTCGCACCGGGACGGGGACCAGCAAAGCATCGGTCGAATTGAATGAGAATAGCCATGAGAAGCCTGATCGGCGCTGTTGTCGGCGCGTTCTGTATTGCGGTCCCTGCCTTGGCAGAGACGCCCGCCGCTATCGTCGAGGATGTGCAAGGCAAGGTCGATGGCGTCGAGTTCATGGACTATGTCGCTGCGGGCAAGATCATCAAGCTCGGGCCCAAGGCCAGCATTACGCTGAGCTATCTCAAATCCTGCCTGCGCGAGACCATCAGCGAGGGCGTCGTAATGGTGGGCGCCGAGCAGAGCACCGTGCAGCTCGGCGACGTGCAGCGCGCCAAGGTGCCCTGCGACACCAAGGCGGCGCAGCTCTCCGAGCGCGAGGCGAACCAGAGTGCCGCCACCACGTTCCGGACCGTGCGGTCCGACGCCAAGGCCGCTCCGTCCAAGCTGCCGACGATCTATGGCACCGCGCCCGTGATCCAGGCCAAGAGCGGCAGCACGCTGGTGATCGAGCGCACCGACGGCAAGGAACCCACGATCAGCGTTCCGCTCAAGAACGACATCATGATCCGCGGCAAATTCTATGACTTTGCCAAGGCCGGGAAGTCGCTGACCCCCGGCGGCAGCTATCTCGCGAGTCTCGGAACCAAGCGTTACACCTTCCAGGTCGACGCCAGCGCCACCGCCTCGCCGACCCCGATCATCGGCCGCCTGCTGCGGCTCGAATAGCGGACCTGGCGACGGGAGCGATGCGGCGGATCGGGGGACGGGACATCGTTGCGGCGATCCTGATTGCGCTCGTCACGGGCGTGATCTTCACGTCGCCGCCGCTGCAGACCCTGCAAGGCCTCTCGCTCGACATCCTCACGGCGATGCGCTGGAAGCTTCTCGGCGACAGCCGCGATCCTGCGACGTCGCCGGTCGTCGTCGTCGCCATCGACAGTGAAACCTACGACACACCACCATTCAAGGGATCACCGACGCAGACCTGGACGCGCGAGATCGGCCGGGTGCTCGGCAGCATCACCGAAGGCGGCGCCAAGGTGATCGGCTTCGACGTCATCTTTCCGAGCTCGATCGAGCAATCGGAGATTCCGTTTGGCGACACGGCCGTCGGCGGCCGCATGAAGGGATTCGACCGGGATTATCTGATCGCGCTGCGGCAAATCTCCGACGGCGGCAAATTGGTGCTCGGCGAGATCCTCAGCAACGACCATCCGGAAGTGCCCTATCGCGCCCAGCAAGTGGCCGTGCGCAACACTGTGCGGGCGCTCAATGTCCACACCGATCCCGACGACGTCATCCGACGAATGCCGCTGAGCTTTGCAATCGAGGGGCGGCCGGTGCCGGCAATGGCGGTCGAGCTCGCTGCACGCGCGACCGGCGCAAAGCCGAAAATTGCGCCCTCCGGCGCGACCGAATTGGCTGGCTACGCGATCCCGAGTGCCGTTCCGAATACAATGACGCTCAACTTCCGGGGACTGGGACGCGACCTCCCGACCCACTCCTTCGTCGATCTGCGCGCCTGCGTCGACAAGGGTGACCGCGACTTTTTTCGCCGCGCTTTCGACGGCAAGGTCGTGCTGCTTGGGACAGCCCTGAACTTCGAGGATCGCAAGCTCACCTCGATGCGCCTGTCCGGCGGCTACGATGGAACGCAGGCCGCACGATGCGCACTGCCGGCGCAGGCAGGCACGCCGCAGAAGGCCCGCAGCGACGTCGCGGGGGTGTTCGTCCACGCCACCGCGGTCCGAAACCTGATGGAGCACGACGCCGTAACCGAGCTCGGCTATCCGATGCGAGCCGTTCTCACGATCGCGTTCGCCGCGATCATCGCCTGCGCGGCCTGCGTGCTCGCGCCGAGCGGCGCACTGATGGCCTGGTTTGGCCTCACCCTCGCCTACACGGCCATAGCCGTCGGTGCGTTCGTCCATGCCTTGGCGCTGCCGTTGACCGAGCCGGCACTCGCCAGCCTTGCCGCACTCGCGATCATGATCGGCTATCGATTCGTGCTCGCTGACCGCGACGAGCGCTTCCTGCGCAGGAGCTTCGCCTACTATCTCGCGCCCGAGGTGATCGAGACCATGGTCGCCTCCGGCAAGATGCCGGCGCTTGGCGGCGAGATGCGCAACGTCACCATGTTCTTCTCCGACCTCAGCGGCTTCTCGTCCATTGCCGAGGCGATGACGCCGGTCGAGCTGGTGACCCTGATGAACGAATATCTGTCCGCCATGACCGACATCATCCAAAGCCACGGCGGATACGTCGACAAATATATCGGCGATTCCATCGTCGCGATGTTCGGTGCGCCGGCCGACGATCCCGCACATGCCCGCAACGCCGTTCGCGCCGCGCTGAAGTGCCATGAGAAGCTGGCGGAGCTCAATGCCGGCAATCCCGCATTCGCCGGCCACGGCCTGTCGCACCGCATCGGATTGAACAGCGGCGAGGCCGTGGTCGGCAATATCGGTTCGCGGCGTCGCTTCAACTATACCGTGATGAGCGACACCGTGAACGTCGCCTCGCGGCTCGAAGGCGCCAACAAATATTACGGCACTGCGATCATGGCCTCGGAGACGACGATGATGCAGACCGGCGACACCTTTGCCTGGCGCGAATTGGATGCAATCAAAGTGCTCGGACGCGGCGAAGCCATCAAGGTGTTCGAGCCGTTGGCCGAGAAGAGCACGGTGAGTGCGGAACAGGCGAAAGTGACGGCAACCTATGCGGAAGGGCTCGCCTGCTGGCGCGGGCGTGATTTCTTGAAGGCGGCCGATGCGTTCGGACAGATGGCAAAGGCCGATCCGGCGTCAGCTTTGTTCGCCAAGCGCGCCACGGCATTCGCTGCGAATCCACCGCCGCCGGATTGGATACCGGTCAATGCGCTGGAAGGAAAGTAGCGACGCCAGCGCCAGGCTCCGACTAGAACGGCAGTCCCACGTAATTCTCCGCGAGCAGCCGCTGCGCCGTCTCTGACGAGAGCAGATAGTCCAGCTCGGTCTGCTGAAGCCGGTCCTCGTAGTCGAGCCGGTCGGGGAACCGGTGCAGGAGCATCGTCATCCACCAGGAAAAGCGCTGCGCCTTCCAGATCCGCGCCAGTGCCTTGGCGGAATAGCCTTCGAGGCCGGAATCGTCACCGCGCTGATAATGCGCGAGCATCGCGTGGTAGAGATAGTAGATGTCGGATGCCGCGCTGTTGAGCCCGCGCGCGCCGGTCGGCGGCACGATGTGGGCCGCATCGCCGGCGAGGAACAGCCGGCCGTAGCTCATCGGCTCGGCGACGAAGCTGCGCAGCGGCGCGATGCTCTTCTCGATCGAGGGCCCCGTGATCAAACGACCGGCGACCTCGTCGGGCAGGCGCCGCTTCAGCTCGGCCCAGAACGCATCGTCGCTCCAATCCTCGACCTTGTCGGTCAGCGGCACCTGAACGTAGTAGCGGCTCAGCACCTGCGAGCGCAGCGAGCAGAGCGCAAAGCCGCGCTCATGCTTCACATAAATCAGTTCCGGCGAGACCGGCTTGGTGCGCGACAGCACCCCCAGCCAGCCGAACGGATAAACTTTCTCATATTCGCGCAGCACATCCTTCGGGATCGACTTGCGGCTGACGCCGTGAAAACCGTCGGCGCCGACGATGTAGTCGCAATCGACGCGGACCATCTCGCCGTTCGATCGATAGGTCACATAGGGACGGTCCGAGGTCAGATCATGCGGCGTCACGTCCTGCGCATCGTGCACGACCTTGCCGCCGAGGCGGTCCCGTGCCTCGTAGAGATCGCGCGTCAGCTCGGTCTGGCCGTAGACCAGCACCGAACTACCGCCGGAATGCTTGTGCAGATCGATCTTGGATAGCATGCGGTCATGGGCGATCTCGAACCCATTATGGATCTCGCCCTCGCGGTCCATCCGCTCGCCGCATTGCGCTTCGCGCATCAACTTGGCGAAGCCGTGTTCGAGCACGCCGGCACGAATGCGGGCAAGCACGTGATCCCGGCTGTACTTTTCCAGCACGACCGTGTCGATGCCCTTGAGGTGCAACAGCTGGGACAACAACAGCCCGGACGGGCCGCCGCCGATGATACAGACCTGAACTTTCATTTTTGCGTCCTCCCGTCGGCACTTTTTTGCAGATTTGGCGCCACGGACCGATGGAGGGTTTTGCCATTGTCTTGTACTATTCGAACATGAGAGGCGCAGCCCCCGCGATCCGTATCTACAATTTGTTCGGCGAGTCCGGCGACTTGCCGGACGTCGTGCATTGCGAGACCATCGCGTCCCGCTCGGTGCTGCACGACTGGACCCTGGCCGTTCACCGCCATGCCCGCCTGCACCAGGTGCTGCTGATCGAGCGCGGCGGTGGCGAGGCGACTCTCGACGGGCGGGTCTTGCCG
Organism: Bradyrhizobium sp. SZCCT0148; assembly: GCF_018129985.1. Classification (GTDB taxonomy): domain Bacteria; phylum Pseudomonadota; class Alphaproteobacteria; order Rhizobiales; family Xanthobacteraceae; genus Bradyrhizobium; species Bradyrhizobium japonicum_H. The sequence goes on along the minus strand of NZ_JAFCKT010000011.1, from coordinate 121,946 downwards.
TTGAGGCCGATGCAGATCGTCAATGTGCCTGTCGGCCACGTGCACGGCTTCCGCTTCGTGCCCGATACGCAAGGCTGGGTGCTGACCATCGCCGCGGAGATCCTGGACGAGGCGCTGCTCGCCGCCGAGGGCCTGCGCGGCGCGCTGGCCCGCTCGGCCGTGGTACGCGGTACGCCGCAGATCCGTACCACCATGAAGCAGATCTTCGCCGAACATGCCGCGCGCGAATTCGGCCGCGCGCATGTGCTGCGGGCGTTGTCGTCGGCCATGATCGGGCTGGTGGCCCGCGCGCTCACGAGCGAGAGCGGCGGCAACGGCACGGTCGAATCCAGCCTGTTCCGCCGTTTCGAGGCACTGCTGGAGCAGCATCATCTGGAACGCTGGAGCGTCGCGGACTATGCCGAGGCGCTGGCGGTGACCCCGACGCATCTCAACCGGATCACACGGGCGGCGACCGGTGATACCGCCTCGCATCTGATCCTCAACCGGCTGATCCGTGAGGCGCGACGCAACCTCGTCTACACCAATCTGCCGGTCTCGACGATCGCCTACGCGCTCGGCTTCGAGGACCCCGCCTATTTCAGCCGGGTCTACACCGCAGCCACGGGGGTCTCACCGCGCGCCTTTCGCGCGCAGCTCCATGGCGAGGAGACGTGACGCCTCACACGTCGAAGAACACCGTCTCTTCCGGCCCCTGCAAATTGATCGTGAAAGAGTACACGACCTTGCCGCCGCGCTCGCTGCGCTTGGCAACCAGCGTCGAGCGCCGGATCGGCTGTTCGATCAGATTGAGCACGGGGTCGGCGGCGTTGGCAGCCTCTTCATCCGAGAAATAGAGCCGCGTGTTGAGGCCGATGTTGATGCCGCGCGCGACGATCCAGACATTGATATGGGGCGCGCATGTTCGGCCCGCTCTGTCGGTGATCGCGCCCGGCTTGATGGTCTCGAAGGTGACGAGACCGCTCTCGAAGTCGGAGCCGGCGCGGCCCCAGCCGCGAAACTCCTGCTGCAGCGCGCCGGCCGAGCGATCGGCCGGATGGTTGTAGCGGCCGGCCGCGTTGGCCTGCCAGATCTCCAGCAGCACGTCGCGCAGCGGCGTACCTGTGCCGTCGATCACCTTGCCTTCCAGCGTGATGCGCTCGCCTTCGGTGTCCGGTGTCGTCAGGACATTCGAAAAGTTCTTCTCGAAGATGTCGAAGCCGGCCATCGCCGGGATCAGACCGATATGGACGTAGGGACCGGCGGTCTGCGAAGCGGTTTCCTTGAGATAGTTCAGCGGCTGCGGCATGTGCTCAGTTCCCCGCGGTGCGATTTTCAAAGTACGTGGAGCGCTGGCCGCGCAGCACGATGTCGAAACGGTAGGCCAGCGAATCGAACGGCGCCGAGGCGTTGAGGTCGAGCGGCGCCACGAGGCGGTCGAGTGCGTCCTTGTCCGGGATGGTGGTCAGGATCGGGCAGATCGGGATCAGGGGATCGCCCTCGAAATACATCTGCGTGATCAACCGCTGTGCAAAGCCCGAACCGAACACCGAGAAGTGGATGTGGGCCGGACGCCAGCTGTTGACGTAGTTGCGCCAGGGATAAGGCCCCGGCTTCACGGTGCGGAAATAGTAGTAGCCGGTGTCGTCGGTCAGTGCGCGCCCGCAGCCGCCGAAATTCGGGTCGATCGGCGCCAGATAGGTGTCCTTCTTGTGCCGGTAGCGGCCGCCGGCATTGGCCTGCCAGAACTCGACCAGCGTGTTCGGCACGCCGCGGCCGGTCTCGTCCAGCACGCGGCCGTGGACGATGATGCGCTCGCCGACGGGATCGCCGTCCTTGGCGTAGTTGCGGATCAGATCATTGTCGAGCGGGCCGAGATCGTTGTGGCCGAACACCGGCCCCGTGATCTCGGAGACCGAACCCTCCAGCGAGAGCAGCGACTGGCGAGGCGAGCGCAGCACCGAGGATTTGTAGCCCGGCGCATGCGCCGGCGGATGAATCGAACGATCCCGCTGGAAGAAGCCGCCGTCGCCGAGCGGCGGTGCAAGGGGCTCGGGGCGGTTGAGGCGGGGATCCTGCAAGGCTGGCGCCTGGGCATTCATCGTGTTTCTCCCTGGGGCGCCCGGTCCGGACGCGCGGCTTATCGGGAGATCATGGGCCGGTCTATTCCACAGATAAATAGATGGATTATAATGTATTGCATGAAGGAAATCGATCATTTGGCCCTCGACGGCCATGCCCTCGAACTGTTCCTCGCCGTGCTGGAGGAAGGCTCGGTCACGGCGGCCGCCACCCGGCTCGGCCTGACGCAGTCCACCGTCAGCCACGCCCTGAACAAGCTACGGCGGATCGTGGGCGATCCGCTGTTCGCCAAATCAGGCCGCGGCATCGTCGCAACCGCGCATGCGCAAGCGTTGGCCGCAAAGGCGCGCGCGCTGATCGACGAGATGCGAAGCTTCGCCGGCGGCGTCAGCTTCGAGCCGCCCCACGCGCAGCTGTCGCTGACGATCGCGGCCAACGACTTCCAGCGCGACCTGCTGCTGCCCCGGTTCTTCGATCAGGTCGCCAGCCAGGTGAAGAGCCTGAACCTGCGCGTGATCCCCTCGCAGTCGCCCTCGCCCGCGATGTTGCGCGAGAACCGCTGTGATCTCCTGATCACGCCTCTGCCGCCGTCCGGCATCGACATCGTGCAGAAGCGCCTGCTGAGGGATCATTACGTCTGTTACTTCGATCCAAAGGCGCGTCCCGCGCCGGCCAGCCGCGGCGCCTATCTCGCTGCACGCCACATCACCGTCGTCTACACCGACAACGAGCGGCTCGACTTCGACCGCCGGCTGGCGGCCAACGGTCTTCACCGCGACATCGCGATCTCGGTGCCGAGCTTTTCCGGCGTGCCGCCGTTCCTGCGCGGCTCGCAGATGCTGGCGAGCATGCCGAGCCTGCTCGCATCCGGTATGATGCGCGGCTTCGCACAAACCCGGATACCGCTGGCGTCACGCACGCGAACGCTCGCCGAGCTGCCGATGTTCATGGTCTGGCACCAGCGCTATCAGAAAGATCCGGCTCATCGTTGGGTCAGAAGCCAGCTGGAAATTGTCGCAGCGACAGCTGCGGGCGGCTGAGCCTCCGCCTCTGGGAAGCCTGCCCCTCGCCAAACCCACTGGTTGCGCAAGCGGAGCCGCGCTAAAATCCTTCCATGACAGTGACAGATATTGCGAGCCGGACCTACAATCACAGCTGGCGGCTGGATCCCATCATCCGCAGCCTGCTTGATACTGACTTCTACAAACTATTGATGTTGCAGATGATTCGGGAAGCGTACCCGAAGCAACAGGTGACCTTCTCGGTCATCAACCGCTCGCGCCATGTTCGGCTCGCCGAGATCATCGACGAGGGCGAGCTCCGCGCCCAGCTCGACCACGCCCGCACCATCCGCTTCACCAAGAAGGAGCTGATCTGGCTGGCGGGTAACACTTTCTACGGCAAGACCCACATGTTCTCGGCGGACTTCATCCGCTGGCTGGCCGAATTCCGCCTCCCCGAGTACGAGCTGCGCAAGGTCGAGGGCCAGTATGAATTGCATTTCCACGGCCCCTGGAGCCACACCACGATGTGGGAGATTCCGGCGCTGGCGATCCTCAACGAGCTGCGCTCGCGCGCGGCGATGAAGGGCCGCGGCCGCTTCGAGCTCGACGTGCTCTATGCCCGCGCCAAGGCCAAGCTGTGGACCAAGGTGGAGCGGCTGCGCAAGCTGGAGAACCTGCGCCTGTCCGACTTCGGCACCCGCCGCCGCCACGGCTTTCTCTGGCAGCGCTGGTGCGTGGAGGCGGTGAAGGAAGGGCTGGGTCCGTCCTTCATCGGCACCTCCAACGTGCTGCTTGCGATGGACAACGATCTCGAAGCCATCGGTACCAATGCGCACGAGCTGCCGATGGTCGCCGCCGCGCTGGCCAGGGACGACGAGGAATTGCGCTGGGCGCCATATCGCATTCTCGACCAGTGGCGCCAGACCTATGGCGGCAACCTGCTGATCGCGCTGCCCGACGCCTTCGGCACCAAGGCCTTCCTGCGCGATGCCCCGGAATGGGTCGCCGACTGGACCGGCTTCCGCCCCGACAGCGCGCCGCCAATCCAGGCCGGCGAAGAGATCATCGCCTGGTGGGACAAGAAGGGCCGCAATCCCAAAGACAAGCTTCTGGTGTTCTCGGACGCCATGGATGTCGGCTCGATCGAGGAGACCTATCACCACTTCGCCGGCCGGGTGCGGCTGTCCTTCGGCTGGGGCACCAACCTCACCAACGACTTCGTCGGCTGCACGCCGGACGGCTCGTTCAATCTCGATCCGATCTCGCTGGTCTGCAAGGTGTCGTCGGTGGACGGCCATCCGGCCGTCAAGCTCTCCGACAATCCGGAGAAAGCGACCGGCATGCCCTCCGAGATCGAGCGTTATCTGCGCGTTTTCGGCGATGCCGGCCGCGTCCGCAAGCCGGTGCTGGTCTAACGGCGCCGACGAAACTCTCTCGGTCGTGTACACTGCGCAGACCAATGCGAGGCATTGGTTCGCGATACTGCGCCATTTGTGATTGGGCAGTATTTTAAGCAAACAGGGCAAACCGGGTTCACAGCGCCTTCACCTTGCACTGCAGTCTCCTGCAGTCTCCTGCAGCCTTCAGGCCGGGTTAAGCAACCATCGCCTCTACTTGGCGTTGCAGGCGCAGCGCTTCCGCTGGGGGTGGTGCGCGATTTGGGGAACGCAGGGTGTTTCGCAGAACAGCGACGTCAACGAAGGGACACAGCTTCCTTCATGTCATCAAGCTCGTGTCGCCTTTCGTGATGGTCGTCGTGCTCCAGGCGGCGATCGCGGGATTCAGTCTCGAGGTGATGTCGTCGGTCCGCGCCTATGTCGGCGGCGAAGCGATGTGGTCGCGTTCGCAGAAGAACGCTGTTTATTTCCTCAATCTCTACCTGCATTCGGGCGACGCCAGCCAGTTCGCGCAATACCAGTCCTCGCTTGCCGTTCCCATCGGCGACGAATTCGCGCGCTGGGCGCTCGAGCGCGACCCGGTCGACGTCGAGGCCGCCCGCATCGGCTTCCTGCAAGGCGGCAACCATCCCGATGACGTCCCGGGATTGATCTGGCTGTTTCGCTACTTCAATGGCGTCAGCTTCCTTCAGGATGCAATCCGCGAGTGGGCCGCCACCGATCCCATGTTGCTCGAGCTCAGCGTCTTCGGCGAGGTCATCCGATCCGAGTTGGAGAACGGTCCTGTTCGCGACGCAAACCGGCTGCAGTTCCTGTCGTCGCGGCTCTCCGAGCTCAACACCCAATTCACGGTCCATGCCAACCGGTTCTCCACCGTGCTCGGCGAAGGCTCCCGCGCCATCAAGCTGACGCTGACCGGCATCAACATCGTCACCGCCGGGACGCTGATCCTGCTCCTGATCTGGCACACGAGGCGATTGGTGCTGCAGCGCCAGGCCTTCGAAGATGCCCTGGATGCCGAGAAGGAACGCCTGGTGTGGCAGGCATCGCACGACTGGCTGACCGGCCTGTCCAACCGCCGCGCCTTCGAGGCGCGCCTGCAAAGCGAACTGGACGTTGCCGGAGCGGATTCGCTGGGCCTCATCCTGCTCGACCTCGACCAGTTCAAGAACGTCAACGACAGCTGCGGGCACCTCGCCGGCGACCGCCTGCTCTGCCAGGTCTCGCGCCTCCTGCAACAGGACCGGCATCCCCGCGATCTGGTGGCCCGGCTTGGCGGCGACGAATTCGGACTGATCCTGCCCCAGTGCTCGCCTGCGAAGGCGCTCGACATCGCCGAACGGCTGCGCCGATCGCTGGAGCTGTTCAACTTCGTCTGGGACGATCGCTGTTTTGCGGTGACTGCCAGCATCGGGGTCACCTGCATCGCCGACGCCAACACCACGCTCGAAGCCGCGATGCGGTGCGCGGATGCCGCCTGCTATCGCGCCAAGGAGAAGGGACGCAACCGGGTTCAGGTTGACGGCGGAAGAGCCGATGCCGTCGTCGTGGCGCCCCGGCCGCGCGAAATCGCGCGCGCCTGACGTTCTCCGCCGTCACCGCCGCGGCAGGATCCCGAGACCCACCAGATGCGCGTCGAGGAATTGTTCGACCTGCTGACGCAGCAGCTGGGGCGGCACGGCCACCATGCGCTCTTCCAGACCGAGCGATATGATTCCATGCACGGCTGAAAACAAGGTGCGCGACAACAGCGCGATCTTGACGTCATCCGCATCCGGCAGCAGCCGGACCAGGGGCGGATGCATCAGCGCGAAAGCATCCATCACCATCTGCAGGATGTCGTCGGGATAAGGGCGGTCGTCCTCCATCCGATGTTCGAACAGCGAGCGCAGCAGATTGGCGTGCTCCGAGAAGAATTCGAGATAAGTCTCAGCGAGCCCGTAGAGCTGGCGAACGGGGTCCTCATCTGAAACCCCGCGAAGTCGGTCCGTGAGCGCCTGAACGGTCTCCCGATTGACGGTTAAAATCACCCCGTCGAAGTCGCCGAACTCGTTATAGACGCTGCCGACCGAACAGCCGGCGGCCTCCGCGACGTCCCGAACCTTCAACGATCTCAATCCCTTAGCGGCAATGATGCCCCGCGCGATCTCCAGGATCTGGAGCCGTCTTCGATTTTTTTTCTGGTCTCGAGGCGATTCTTCTTGAACATTGTTCATTTTCAAGCTACTCATGTGAACATTGTTCAAATTAGCCTGGAGACCTGTAAAATGCAAACCCTCGCTGTTGATATCGCCGCTACCTTCGTGGATGACGCCATCGTTCTCGTGACCGGCCCTGCCCGCGCCCTGCTGCGGTTCGCCATGAGGCCGATCGATCGCATCGCAAATGCCTGCGACATTGCCGGCGTGCTTGCCGAACGCCGCGCGACCTTCCGGATGTGGCGGGCCAGCCGCGACCGCGCACGTCTCGAAGGCCGCAAGCTCAGCATCCTTGGCCGCCTGTCGCCCTTCCGCCACCTCGCCCATCTCACCTGAAGCGCGCGACAGCCTGCACGTTCCGGTCGATTCGAATGCAGGATCAGGTTGCAAGGAAGGACTTACCATGCCCCGACATCGGCATCCGATTTCGTCACCTTCGGCGATGCGGTTCAACTTTTCCTCATCGCCCCACGCGATACCCCAACAGGCGCGACCTCTCCGCCCGAACTGCAGTCGTGACCAGATATTTGCGAACCTAACGAGGCCACTTGGATACCAACAAGATCAGAGGGACCGAGGGGACAGAGCAGGCGCCGACCATCGTCACCCTGCAATCGTCCGATCCCTATCCTTCCGGTCGTGACGTTTCACCCACTCTGCAAGCACTTCAGGCTGCCTTTCCAAAACAGGACTGATCATGATCAGGGAATTGATGTCGTCACGCCGCTTTGCGCCGCTGTTCTGGGCGCAATTCTTCTCGGCGCTCAATGACAACGTGCTCAAGAATGCGCTCGTCATCATTCTGCTCTACAGCGCCGCAACCGGCCATGGCGACGCGCTGGTGACGGTGGCGGGCGCCGTCTTCATCTTCCCCTATTTCATCCTGTCGGGGCTCGGCGGCCAGCTCGCCGACAAATACGTCAAGTCCGTCGTCGCAAGGCGGCTCAAATTCGCCGAGATCTTCGCCGCGGCGTTCGCGGCCGCCGGGTTCTTCCTGCACTCGGTGCCGCTATTGTTCGCAGCGCTCGCGCTGTTCGGTGTCATCGCCGCGCTGTTCGGGCCCGTGAAATACTCCATGCTCCCGGATCAGCTCGAGCTCGGCGAGCTCGCGACCGGCAACGCGCTGGTCGAAGGCGCGACCTTCATGGCGATTCTGCTGGGCACCGTCGCCGGCGGCCAGTTCGTGGCGGGATCGGCGCATATGGGCTGGGTCGCATCGGCCGTGGTCGTGCTGGCCCTGCTGTCCTGGGCGTTCGCTTCCCGCATTCCGCAGACGACACCGTCGGCGCCCGACCTGCCCGTCGATGCCAATCCCTGGACCTCGACGGTGAGCCTTCTCAAGACCCTGCACGCCGACCACCGGCTGTGGGACGGCACCGTGATCGTCTCCTGGTTCTGGCTGGTCGGCGCGATCGTTCTGTCGCTGTTGCCGGCGCTGGTCAAGGAGGTCGTCGGCGGCACCGAGGGCGTGGTGACGCTGTGCCTTGCGATCTTCGCCATCGGCATCGCCATCGGCTCGCTGTTCGCGGCCAACCTCAGCCACGTTCGCCCGAATCTCGCGCTGGTACCGATCGGTGCCATCATCATGGGGTTTGCCGGCCTCGATCTCGCATGGGCCATCGGCGTCACCGCCAAGGGCCAGGACATCACCGCAGCCGGTTTCGCGACCTCGTTCGCGGGCCTGCGCATGCTGGCCGACTTCGTCGCCTTCGCATTCGGCGGCGGCCTGTTCGTCGTTCCCTCCTTCGCCGCGGTCCAGGCCTGGTCGGCGCCATCCGAGCGCGCCCGCATCATCGCCGCCGGCAACGTGCTGCAGGCGGCCTTCATGGTTGTCGGCTCGCTGTTCGTCGCGCTGCTGCAGGCGGCCGGCCTGCATATCGGCTGGATCTTCTTCGGCCTCGGCGTCGCCAGCTTCGGCGCAGTGTGGTTCGTGCTGACCAAATGGGGCAAGGAAGGCGTGCGTGATGCCGGCGGACTGCTGTTCCGCGCCCTCTTCCGCACCGAGGTCCGCGGTCTCGAAAATCTGCCGCCTCCGGGCACGCGCATGCTGATCGCACCCAATCATGTCAGCCTGATCGATGGCCCGTTGCTGCACGCCGTGTTGCCGATCGACGCGAGCTTCGCGGTCGACACCGGCATTGCCAAGGCTTGGTGGGCGAAGCCGTTCCTGCGCGTCGTCAAGCACTACACCATGGATCCGACCAAGCCGCTGGCCGCGCGCGACCTGATCAAGCTGGTCGCCGCCGGCGAGCCGGTGGTGATCTTCCCGGAGGGACGCATCACCGTCTCGGGCTCGCTGATGAAGGTCTATGACGGCACCGCGATGATCGCCGACAAGGCCGACGCCGTGATCGTGCCTGTTCGCATCGAGGGCGCGCAACGCTCGCATCTCAGCTATCTCAACTCCAGCCAGATCAAGCGCTCGTGGTTTCCCCGGGTGACGGTCACCATCCTGCCGCCGGTCAAGTTGCCGGTCGACCCGGCGCTGAAGGGCAAGGCGCGCCGCAATGCTGCCGGCGCCGCACTTCAGGACGTCATGATTGACGCCATGGTCAAGAACGCGATGCTCGATCACTCGCTGTTCGAGGCGCTCGGGCACGCCTATCGCGACCGCGACACCGGCAAGGTCATCATCGAGGACGCACTCGGCACCAAGCTGACCTATCGCAAGCTGATCCTCGGCGCGCAGGTCCTGAGCCGGAAGCTGGAGAGCGGTACCGTCGTCGGCGAGAATGTCGGCGTGCTGCTGCCGAATTCCGCGGGCGTCGCCGTGGTCTTCATGGCGCTGCAGAACATCGGCCGGGTCCCGGCGATGCTCAACTTCTCGGCGGGCCCGGTCAACGTGACCGCCGCCATGAAGGCTGCGCAGGTCAAGACCGTGCTGACCTCGAAGGCGTTCATCGAGAAGGGCAAGCTCGACAAGCTGATGGCTGCGATCTCCGGAGAAGCCCGGGTCGTCTATCTCGAGGACGTCCGCGCCTCGATCGGCACGGCCGACAAGATCAAGGGCCTGCTCGCCGGCACGACGCCGCGCGTCGTCCGCCAGGCCAGCGACCCCGCTGTGGTGCTGTTCACGTCGGGCTCGGAAGGCACGCCCAAGGGGGTGGTGCTGTCCCATCGCAACATCCTCGCCAATGCGGCGCAGGCTTTGGCGCGGGTCGATGCCAACGCCAACGACAAGGTGTTCAACGTACTGCCGGTGTTCCACTCGTTCGGGCTCACGGGCGGGATGATGATGCCGATGCTCGCGGGCATCCCGATCTACATGTACCCCTCGCCGCTGCATTACCGGATCGTGCCTGAGCTGATCTACCAGACTGGCGCAACCATCCTGTTCGGCACCGACACGTTCCTCACCGGCTATGCGCGCTCCGCCCATGCCTACGACTTCCGCACCTTGCGCCTGGTGATCGCAGGCGCCGAGGCGGTCAAGGACCGCACGCGGCAGGTGTTCATGGAACGCTACGGCATTCGGATCCTCGAAGGCTATGGCGTCACCGAGACCGCGCCGGTACTGGCGATGAACACGCCGATGGCAAATCGTCCCGGCACCGTCGGCCGCCTGTCGCCGCTGATGGAAAGCCGCCTCGATCCGGTCCCCGGCATCGAGGAAGGTGGGCGGCTCTCGGTGCGCGGACCCAACGTGATGCTCGGATACCTGCGGGCGGAAAATCCCGGCGTGCTCGAAGTGCTCCCCGAGGGCTGGCACGACACCGGCGACATCGTGGCCATCGACGACGCCGGCTTCATCACAATCAAGGGCCGCGCCAAGCGCTTTGCCAAGATTGCGGGCGAAATGGTGTCACTGTCGGCGGTCGAAGCCATCGCGAATACACTATGGCCGCAAGCCGGATCGATTGCCGTGTCGATCCCCGATCCGCGCAAGGGCGAGCGCATCGTGCTGCTGACGACGGAGAAGAACGCCGAGCGCAGCGCAATGCAGGTCCAGGCCAAGACGATCGGCGCCTCCGAGCTGACCGTTCCCGCGGCGATCATGGTGGTCGACAAGGTGCCGCTGCTCGGCACCGGCAAGACCGACTACGTCACCGCCACTGCAATGGCCCGCGAGCAGGCGTCAGCGCCGGAGCGCGAGGTGGCGTAAGACACATGCACGAGGCGCCTCAATCAGGCGACGCGCGATGCCCGGGAGTGGTTCTGCTTCACGGCATCGCGCGGACCTCGGCATCGCTGACCAAGCTGGAGCGGGCGCTCCAGACCGCCGGCTTCGCAACGCTCAACATCGACTATCCCAGCCGCAGCAAGCCGATCGCGGCCCTCGCCGATGATCTCCACCCGGCAATCTCGGGCTTCGCCAACCGCAACGCGCCTCTGCATTTCGCTGCATATTCGATGGGCGGTCTCGTCACACGCGCCTACATCGCGAAATATCGCCCGAAAAGGCTTGCCAGTGTCGTGATGCTTGGGACGCCGAACGGCGGTAGTGAAGTTGCCGACCTCCTCAGCGGATCGCGGCTCTATCGCGCTTTCTACGGACCCGCCGGACTCGAATTGACGACGGCCCGACCGATGGCCTTTCCCGCCGTGGATTATCCCGTCGGCGTGATCGCAGGAAGCCGCTTCATCGACCCCGTCGCCGGACTGTTTATTTTGCCGAAGCCGAACGACGGACGAGTGTCGGTACAAAGCGCAATGCTTTCCGGGATGGCCGACCATGTCGTCGTGAAAGCCTCGCATACCGGACTTCCGCGTCACAGCGTTGCGATCGCGCAGACCATCGCCTTCCTGCGCGACGGCCGCTTTCAAGCGGGATAATTGGTCACGCCGCCGTCCGCCGCTCCTGCGCATAGCGCACCAGGGCTGCGAAGCGATAGATGCCGTGCACGAATTTGCCGTAGGGCATGGTGATGAACAGCGCGAACACGGCGCCGAGATGCAGCGCCAGCAGCGGTCCCATCGCGGCGGTCTCGCGCAGGACCAGAAGCGCCATGCCGGTGAGGCCGGTCAGGAACAGCATGGCGATGAAGCCGACATCCATGCCGTAGCTGAACTCGTCGAGCAGCGCCGGATCACGTTTCATCTTGGCCAAGAACAGGCCGACCGGACCGATGATCAGACCGATTCCGCCGAGCGTGCCCAGCACCACCGGCAGGTCCCACCACGGATACGGCGCCTCGCGCGCAAGCAGGTAGTGATACAGCGTCGCCACCGAGGTCGCGGCAAAGCACAGCAGGAATCCGTAGAAGGTCAGGTGGTGATAGAATTTGCGCCGGTCGGTCGGCTTGTCGTCCTCGTTGTAGCAACCAACGCCGCCGCCATGCAGATAGCGCAGTTCGCCGGCATCGCGGATCGCCTGGAAGATCGAGCCCCCATCGGGGCGGCCGCCGATCGGCGTGCCGATATCGCGCCAGAACGCGCGCACGCTCATGACCAGCGCTAGGACTGCATAGAGGAATGCGGCGCTGAACAGCGCCGCCATCGCGTTGTGCGGCATCAATTTGTAGAAAGCGCCGGGGCCGGTGTGCACACCGAACAGCACGCTGCGGTCGTTCAGCGCGGCGAAGCCGAGGATGAAGGCGGCCATGCTGAGTGCGGCGACGATGCTGATGACGAGCCCGTTGCGGGCGAAGGCGCCGGACAACGCACCCGGCCAGGCATAGGCGGCATAGGATTCGGCACGCGCGATCGCGAGCGTCTTGGGGACATTGACGTTGAACTCATGCGGCGGCGAGAATTGGCAGTCGACATAGCAGGCGCCGCAGGAATGGCAGAGATTGGCGAGGTAGTTGAGATCGCCGTCCGAGAAAGAGCGCCGCATCTCCATGGCGGGAAACACCGCGCAAAGACCCTCGCAGTAGCGGCAGGAATTGCAGACCGTCATCAGGCGGTCGGCCTCGTCCAGAATTCTGGTTCCGTGCATGGTTCTACTTCACCAGGCCTTTGCCCTCGAGCCATTTCTGGATCAGGGCAGCAACCTCGAGATTGTTCTTGTCCATCATCACCATGTGCGAATTGCCTTTGATCCCGACCTGCGGAAGATCGACGACGTCGACGCTGCCGCCGGCGGCCTTGATGGCGTCCGCGAAGGCGACGCCGTTGACGCGGATCTTGGGCCAGCGCGAGTCCTTCTCGATATAGTCGCCATAAACGATGAGCGTCGGGATGTTCTTCAGCAAGTCCGCCTTGGCGGGATCACCGATACCGGCCGGTTCGATCGCGATCAGCGCCTTGACCTTGTCGGGACGAGCCTGCGCAACCCTGAAGCCGAAGCTGCCGGCTTGGCTATGGAACAGGATCACCGAGGGGCCGACGCGATCGATCTCGGCGATATAGGCGGCGACGATCGCGTCGTCCGTCGTGGTCCAGCGAGGCACGTTCTGCTTGACGAAGTTCTCGTAGCCCTCGACGGGAAACTGGTTGCCCGGCAACAGCTTTCGCTTGGCGGGATCCGGATCGTACGAGTTTGGCCCATCGCCGATGCGAAAACGCTCGAACGGATTGGCGGTGGTGAGGAAGACCGGTTCACCCTTGAAGATATCGGGGTATTGCGCCCAGCCGGCGCGCCCGCGCTCCACCGCATCGGAATTGTAGACCGCCCAGCCCTTGCGCAGGAAATAGTTCAGCCAGCCCTCGCGTCCGTCGGGCGTGGTCTCGTAGGTGACGCCCGTCAGGCCGCCGCCATGCCACATCAGCAGCGGGTAGGCTCCCTTCTCGTTCGCCGGCAGGAAGTACTGCACGTACATCTGCTCGACCTGATAGGTGCCGTTGGGATCGACCTTGGCGGGCACGCCGCCGGGCGTGAACACGACCTCCTTCACCGGCTTGCCGGAGATCTCGACGAGACGCCCGCCGACATGGAACGAGCCCATGTCGCGCAGGGTGATCGGCTCGCCGGCGTGGGCGTGGCCGACGGCCAGCAGCACCGTGAGCGAAGTGATGGCAATGCGTGACATGGTTTCTCCCTCAAGTCTTTTCTTTAGTTTCGTGCATGTTTCGCCGCTTCGCGTCCTGCGATCCGCCCGAACACGCTGCCGATGGTCATGCCCATGCCGGCGGCGTAGCCCTTGCCGAGCACGTTGCCGGCCATGATCTCGCCGGCCGCGAACATGTTGGCCGACGGCCTGCCGTCAGCCATCTGCATCCGCGCCTCCTTGTTCACGCGTGTGCCGAGATAGGTGAAGGTGATGCCGGGCCGCACCGGATAGGCAAGATAAGGCGCCGCCTCGATCTTGCGCGCCCAATGCGTCTTGGGCGGGCTGATGCCCTCCGTCACGCAATCGTCCAGGATGGTATGGTCGAACGTCCCGGGCCGCACCGCCGCGTTGAATTCAGTGATCGTCTTCTCCAGCGCGGCCGGATCAAGCTCGAGCTTGCCGGCAAGTTCGGCGATCGTCTGCCCGGCAATCGGCGGAAACAGCGTCGGCATGAAGCTGGTGACGACGCTGGAATCGAAAATGATGTAGGCGATCTGGTCGGGCTGCGCCGCGACCAGCCGGCCCCAGATCGCGTAGCGCTTCGGCCAGATATCCTCGCCCTCGTCATAGAAGCGCTGCGCCTGCTTGTTCACGACGATGCCGAACACGACGGAGTCGTGGCGCGTGATGATGCCGCCGTCGAATTTCGGCGCGCGGGCGTCGATCGCCACGGCATGACACTGGGTTGGATCGCCGACCTCCTGCACGCCCTTGTCGAGCAGCATCTTCAGGATCGAACCGCGATTATAGGGCGTACCGCGGATCAGGAAATTGTCGGCCGCTTCGCCCCAATATTGCTTGAGCCATTCGATGTTGGCCTCGAACCCGCCGGCGGCTGCGACCAGCGAGGTCGCGCGGATCTCGGTTTCGCCCCTGATCGGCCGTTTGAGGCGCGCGGCGAGGAACATGCCGTCCTCGATCACGAGGTCGGTCACCTCCGCGTCGTACTCGACATCGACACCGAGCCGCTCGGCGGTCAGATACAAGGCGTTCAGCATCGCGCGGCCGCCGCCGAGAAAGAAGGAATTGGTGCGGCCGAGGCTGAGCGTGCCGCCGAGCGAGGGTTGCCAGCGCACGCCCTGCTCCACGATCCAGTTCAGGATGTCCTTGGACTCGCGGATCATGTGGCGCGCGAGCACCTCGTCGGTCTGCCCCCCGGTGACGCGCAGCAGGTCTTCCCAGAACTCCTCCTCGGTGTAGGGACCGGTCAGGATTTCGGTGGCCGCATCATGGGCGCAACGCATGTTGCGGGTGTGGCGGGTGTTGCCGCCGCGATAGAACTTCGGCGCGCCTTCGAGCACCAGCACCGAGGCACCGCCACGCCGCGCCGAGATCGCCGCACACAGCGCTGCGTTGCCGCCGCCGATCACCAGCACATCGTACTTGCTGCTCATGCCGTCTGCCCGATGCGACGAAGTTGGAGATATTCTGTCCGGCGGCGGGCCAGGTCAACCGCCGCCATTGCGTACTTTCGTATACAAAGATATACAGAAGCCCTGCAAGCGTCATCTCTGCATGGGCAGAATGCGCCTGCTCCGAGGCAATATGGCAAGGCGCCCGGCAAAGACAGGTGGATCGATCGCGCGCGGCGGCAGCGTTGCGCTGGGCGAAGCTGTCTTCCGCTCACTGTGCGAATCGCTGCAGGCCGGCAGCTATCGCGCCGGCGACCGCCTGCGCGAGGAGGAGGTCGCCCAGCGGCTCAAGGTCAGCCGTACGCCGGTTCGAGAAGCCTTGGGCCGGCTCGCGGCACGCGGCTTCGTCGAGCCCGCCGCCGGCCGCGGGCTGATCGTGCGCAGTCTCGACATCTCCGAGGTGCTTGAGCTTTACGCCATGCGCGAGATCATGGAAGGCGCCGCCGCGCGCCTCGCCGCCGAACATGCTTCGGCGCCCGAGGTGGACGCGCTTCGCGACATCGAGCAGGCCTTTGTCGAGGCCTCCGCGACCGACGCCGCCGGGATCGCAGGAGAATGGGCGAGGCTCAACCGCGCCTTCCACGAGGCGATCTGCCGTGCCGCCCGCAACCGCTACCTCGACAATGCGTCGCGGGAATTGCAGGACTGGATCGCCCTGCTCGGCCCGACCACCTTCACCGTCTCAGGGCGTCCCTCGACGAGCCATGGCGAGCACGAGGCTATCATCGATGCCATCGCCGCGCGAAACGGCGACAAGGCGGAGCAGCTCGCGCGCGCGCATATCCGCGAAGCGCTGCGCTGCCGGCTGAAATTGTTGCAGAAGCAGTAATCTATCGTCGTGCCCGGCGCGGAGGCCGCGCGTCGTCGGCCGCGGCGGCCAGCGCAACATCGAGCCGCTCCGTCGGCCCGCCCAGCGCCCGTGTCAGGCGGATGGCCGCGTTCAACAGCAGCGAGGTCATCGTCTTTAGCGTGTCCCGCGTGAAACGCGGCTTGGGCCCCGACAGCGACAAGGCGCCGACACATTTGCCGCCGGGGCCGAACACCGGGCAGGCGAGCCCGGCGCAATCGGGATCACGCTCGCCAAAGGAGACCGCGATGCAGCCCTCGCGAATCTCGTCGTAGCCCTCGCCCCTCTCGCCGTCGAAGGCCAGGATGACGCGGCCGGCCGCACCGCGGTCGAGCGGCAACAGCATGCCGGCCTCGACCCGGTCGAGCGTCGAATGCTGGGAATCGAGGCGAAAGACGCACAGCCTGCGCTTGGCGTCATGCCGCACGTGGAACGACGGGCTTTCGCACCCGTCGGCCACCAGTTGCCGCAACAGGGGCGTCACCCGGTCATGCAGATTATTGCTGCGCTGGTAGACCGCGCCGAGCCGGAACGGCGTCGGGCCGAGATGGTAGCGTCCATCGGCGAACTGCACGAGATAGCCGAATTCCTGCAGCGACGCCATCAGCCGCAGCAGCGTGCTCTTGTACATCTTGGTGCGCCGGGCAAGCTCGGCCAGCGTCATCGGCTCCGGTGCGTCCTCGAAGGCCGCCAAGATGCTCAGGGCACGATCGACGGCGGCAACGCCGGGCGAAGGCATGTCGTCTCCTATTGGGGAAATCCGGAGGGATCGATGAGTTTCGCGATGACGGGAAAATACGCATCGCCCATTCCCTTGTCGATCGTCTCCTCAAAGAGCTCGCGCATCAACGCCGCCCCGCGGAGGTTCAACCCGGCCTGCGCGCCGAGTTCGAGTGCATAGGAGAGATCCTTCATGGCATATTCGGTCGAGAAGGCACGCAGCGGAAACTCCTTGGCGACGATCGCTTTCATGCCATGGTTGCGCAACGCGAAGCTGTCCGCCGAGCCCTTCGACAGCGTCTCCAGCAGCAGCTGTGGATCGACGCCGTTATGCTTGGCCAGCGCCACGGCCTCCGCCAGCGCATTCACCGTCTCGAACAGCACCATGTTGTTGAGAATCTTCGTCACTTGCCCTGCGCCGGTGCCGCCACAGAGGGTCACATCCGTGGCGAAATGCCGAATCAGCGGCTCGACAGCAGCGAATTGCTCAGCCGTCGCGCCGACCATGACGCTGAGCGTGCCGTCCTGCGCTGCCTGGCGGGTGCGCGCGATCGGCGCATCGATCCAGAGCGCGCCTGTGTCGGCGAGCTGCTTGGCAAACGAGCGGGTCTGGCCGACATCGGAGGTGCCGAGATCGATCACGGTCTGGCCGCGCCTGATCTTCGGCAAGATGCTCTCGAAAACGGACTTCACGTGCCGGGCGCTGGGCAGACACAGGAAGATCGTCTCGCTGCCACCGACGACATCCCCGATCGACGGCGCCGTGGCCGCCCCATCAGCCGCGATCCGCGCCAAGGGCTCCTTGGCAAGGTCGAAGGCGAGCACGGTTCGTCCGCTCTTGCGCACCAGGTTGCGACAGATCGGCTCGCCCATGACACCGAGACCGATGAATCCAATTGAGTCAGACATTCCGTGCTCTCCGAAGAATTCCTGAAGCCGGGCGGGCGCATCCCGCCCGGCCCGCGCAGTTACTTGACCAGCGGGCAGCCGCCGTCGCTCATCGGCCGAAACACCTCTTCGCCCGGCTTGGAGCTGACGATCCGGTAATAGTCGAACTTGTACTTGGACTCCTCCGGCTTCTTCACCTGGACCAGGTACATGGTGTGCAGCACGCGTCCGTCCGGGCGGATCGCGACATCCTTGTTATACATGTCGTTGACTTTCAGCTCGTGCATCTTGGCGGCGACGGCCGTCGCGTCGGTAGTCCCGGCCGCCTTGACGGCAGCGAGGTAGTGATGGACGCCGCTATAGACGCCGGCCTGCACCATGCTGGCGACCTTTCCGTCCATCAGGCCGGCATACCGCTTCGACCAGGCCCGGGTTTCTTCGTTGAGGTCCCAGTAGAACGAGGTCGTCACCTGCAGGCCCTGCGTGACCTTCAGCCCGAGCGAGTTGACGTCGGTGATGAAGACGAGCAGGCCGGCGAGCTTCTGACCACCCTCGACCACGCCGAACTCACCGGCCTGCTTGATCGCGGTCTGCACGTCGGCGCCTGATGTCGCGAGGCCAACGACGTCGGCCTTGGAGCCCTGCGCCTGCAACAGGAACGACGCGAAGTCAGCGGTGCCGAGCGGATGCGCGGCCGAGCCGATCACCTTGCCGCCGGCCGCCTCGATGAACTTCGTGGCGTCGCGCTGCAGCGCATGGCCGAAGGCATAATCGGCCGTGACGAAATACCAGGTCTTGCCGCCGGCCCGTGTAATCGCGTCACTCGTGAGTTTCGACAGCGCGTAGGTGTCGTAGTTGAAGTGGAAGCTGACGGGCGAGCAGGACTTGCCGGTGAAATCGGACGAACCGGGGCCCGAGATGACGAAGATCTTGTTCTTCTGCTTGGCGACTTCGAGGATGGCAAAGCCGGCGGAAGAGGCCGCGCCGTCCGCGATCATGTCGACACCTTCGTTGTCGAACCACTTTCGCGCCGTGGCCGAAGCGATGTCGGGCTTGTTTTGGTGGTCGGCCGAGATGATCTCGATCTTCTTGCCCAGCACCTCGTTGCCGAAATCTTCGGCCGCCAGCTTTGCGGCCGCGACCGAGCCGCGTCCGCCATTGTCGGCGAACACGCCGGACTGGTCGTTGAGCACGCCGATCCTGATGACATTGTCGGCTGCAAATGCTGTGCTCATTTGAGCGGCCAGAACAGCCGCCAACATCATACGCAATTTCATAACACACGCCTCCCGTTTACAACTTTTGCTTATCGATGACGTCTTGCAGTACCGGCGCGATGTAGCGACGGAACTGGTCTGGGTTTTCACTCATCGGAAAATGGCCGAGCCGCTCCATGACGGTCGCCTTTGCGCCGGGGATGCCGGCGGCGGTCCGCAGCGTGTCTTCCGGCGTGCAGGAAAAATCATATTCGCCGGTCAGCAGGTAGAGCGGGCACTGATTGACGTCGATGCCACCCGTGCGTCCGCGCAGATCGCCGTCGACGCGATAGAAATAGAGATCGCCCTTGAAGACACCGGGGCCACCCTGCTTGTAGCCCCACAACGTCTCGTTGCGAGCGGCCTCGGGTCCATCCGGCGCGATCAAACCCGACACCAGGGCGGCGCAGACCTCTCCGCCATGGACGTCGGGCCGGTTCAGCCATGTCGTGTCGTACCAGGGCTGCTGGAAGTCCGCCGCCTCGAGCCCGATCAAGGCGCGGAAGTCGCGCGCATGTTCGATCGCGAGGTTGAGCACGATACGCCCCCCGATCGAGCACCCCATCACCACGGGCCGATCCAGCCCGAGCGCTTTGCAGAATGCGCGGATGGTCGCGGTGTAGCTCGCGGTCGTCAGCCGGTATTCGCTGCCATATCGGCTATCGGGCGGATTGGATTTGCCGTGCCAGGGCATGTCGAAAGCGATGATGCGATAGTTTCTGGTGAACTCCTCGTCGACCAGCAGATGACGCCATTGCCGCGCATCGGAGCCTGCGGTGTGCAGACAGACCAACGGAATGCCGGTGCCGTTCTCTTCGAAATAGATCCGGTTGATCTCACCCTCGATCTCGACATGCACGTAGCGGCCAAAGATGGGCTCGATGAAGCCGCCGGTCATGACGCGCCTCCCAAGCCGGTGCGACGTGGCAATGCGAGCAGACCCTTGAAGTATTGAAGATGGGTCATGAAGGGATGGATCTCGCCTTCGAGGGTCGCCTCTCCGCGCTTTGTCAACGCTAGCAGATCGTGCCAACCAGCTGGCGGGCGTGACTGCCAATAGGCCGCCAACGCGGCCGGCGTGGCGCGATATGCGAAGCGCCAGGATCGCATCAACACAGGAGCGCGCGTCATATCCACGATCTGCCCGGCGCGGATTGTGATGTGGAACGGCTGCGTGCTCGGCCCGAGCAGGCAATCGACGTCGAGCCAGCGACCGCGAGCCGTCAACGTCGCATCGCGCGCCAGCAGAGCCGGGATCGCCTCGAAGGCTGCGATGACGGCGTCAGGGCTATGTGGGATCGGCGCATCACTGCTCCCGCCGCCGCGCTCAGTTGTCATGGCTTCATCCCCATCGTTCTATCTATCAGAACATCATTCTATTTTGTGATAGTTCTATACTGGGCTCGCGCATGAACTCAAGTCCCCTGTCGGGGCCAAGAAGCCACATAGGCGCTACCGAAAACCCTATCGGTCGTCGTCAGGCACGCACGTCAGCGACGATCGCCTTCAATGCCCCCTGCGCATCGGTGGGTTTGAGGCGAACCTGCAGACCGCGTTGTCCGCCATTGAGATAGACCAGATCATGCGCAAGCGCGCTCTGCTCGATTACGGTGGGTACCTGCTTGCGCTGGCCGAACGGGCTGATGCCGCCGACCTTGTAGCCGGTGAGGCGCTCGGCCTCCGGCGGCTTCATCATTTGCGCCGACTTGCCGCTCGCGGCTGCGGCGAGCTTCTTCATCGACACTTCCTGGTCGGACGGCACGACAACGCAGACCGGCTTGCCGTCGACCTGCGCCATCAGCGTCTTGAGAACGCGCGCGGGGTCCTCGCCGAGCGCAGCGGCCGCCTGGAGGCCGATACTCTCGGCGTCAGGATCGTAGTCGTAGGCGTGGACGGTGAAGGCAATACCGGCAGCCGTGAGCGCGCGGGTGGCGGGGGTGACCTTGGACATTGGTCACATGTAGCACCGCCATTGCGAGGAGCGAAGGTACGATGGGCTGAGGGCGTATGTGCGCTACACCTTCAGGGCCGTCCCCGCGAACGCGGGGACCCATAATCCCGGGAGGAGTTTGGCCAGGGCTCTTTGTCGAGACTACGACCGTCGGTAATCGTGAGTTCAGGCGGTATGGGTCCCCGCGTTCGCGGGGACGGCAGCGGAGCTTGGAGGCGCTATGCCGCAGGTTCCGCTGGCGAGAAGGCCCTCGCTACTCTGCCGCGTCCCGCATCTCCGCGCGTTCGGCTCTGGCCGCGCAGAATTTGAACTCCGGAATCTTGCCGAACGGATCGAGCGCCGGGTTGGTCAGCAGGTTGGCCGCTGCTTCCGCGTAGCAGAAGGGCATGAACACCATGTTTTCCGGCACGTCGCGGTCGGAGCGGACCTTGACCTCGACGGCGCCGCGACGCGTCTCCAGACGGATGAAATCGCCGGGCGCGAGCTTCTTCCTGTGCATGTCCTTGGGCGACATGAAGGCAACCGCCTCCGGCTCGATCTGGTCGAGCACGTGGGCGCGGCGGGTCATCGAGCCGGTGTGCCAGTGCTCCAGCACGCGGCCGGTCGAGAGCACCATCGGATATTCGGCGTCGGGCAATTCATCCGGCGGAATGACGTGGGCCGGCACGATCTTGCCGCGACCGCTTGCTGTCGGAAAGCCCGTGGTGAAGATGATCTCGTTGCCGGGCACGTCGGGGCCGTCGACTGGATAAGTGACGGCGCCTTCGCGCAGCAGCCGCTCCCAGGTGATGTTCTTCAGCGACGGCATCAATTGCGCCATCTCGGTGAAGACGTCGCCGGGACCGGCATAGTCCCAGGGCAGGCCCATGCGCTTGCCGATCTCCTGGATGATCCAGAGATCCTGCCGCGCATCTCCGGGCGGCTTGACCACCTGACGCGCGAGTTGCACGCGGCGGTCGGTGTTGGTGAAAGAGCCTTCCTTCTCGGCAAACGCAGATGCCGGCAGGATGACATCGGCGTGAAAGGCGGTCTCGGTGACGAAGAGATCCTGCACCACGAGATGATCGAGCATGGCGAGCGCCTGGCGCGCATGCTGCAGATCGGGGTCGGACATCGCGGGATTCTCGCCCTCGATATACATGCCCGTGATCTCGCCGGCATGGATCGCATTCATGATCTCGACCACGGTCAGGCCGCGGACGGGATCGAGATCCTGTTGCCAAAGCTTTTCGAAGCTACCGCGCAGATCGTCGCGGCCGACCGGCTGATAGTCCGGCAGGAACATCGGGATCAGGCCGGCGTCAGAGGCGCCCTGCACGTTGTTCTGGCCGCGCAGCGGATGCAGGCCGGTGCCGGGCCGGCCGACCTGGCCGGTGATGAGCGCCAGCGCGATCAGGCAGCGCGCATTGTCGGTGCCGTGGACATGCTGGCTGATGCCCATGCCCCAGAAGATGATCGACGATTTCGCACGCGCATAGGTCCGCGCCACTTCGCGCAGCGTCTGCGCCGGGATACCGCAGATCGCCTCCATCTTCTCCGGCGTGAATTCCTTGATCTTCTCCTTGAGGTCCGCGAAGCCCTCGGTGTAGCCGGCAATGTACTGGTCGTCGGTCAGGCCTTCGGTGATGATCGTGTGGATCATCGCGTTCAGCATCGCGACGTCGGAGCCCGGCTTGAACTGCAGATGCTTCGTCGCGTGACGCGACAGCGACTGCCGGCGCGGATCCATCACGAAAAGCTTGGCGCCGTTCTGCTTCACCGCGTTCTTGATGAAGGTCGCGGCCACCGGATGGTTCACGGTCGGGTTGGCGCCGATCACGATGATTACTTCGGCATCCATCGCGGCCGAGAACGGCGCCGACACCGCGCCCGAGCTCAAGCCTTCGAACAGCGCCGCCACCGACGAGGCGTGGCACAGACGGGTGCAATGGTCGACATTGTTGGAGCCGAAGCCGGTACGCACCAGCTTCTGGAACAGATAGGCCTCTTCGTTCGAGCCCTTGGCCGAGCCGAAACCGGCCAGCGCCTTCACACCCTTCTCGTCGCGGATCTTGACGAGGCCCTTGGCGGCGATATCGAGCGCTTCTTCCCAGCTCGCCTCACGAAAATGCGTGAAGGGATTGGCCGGGTCGACCTGGTCGTTGGAATCCTTCTTCGCGTTCGGCAGCCGGACCAGCGGCTTGGTCAGACGATGCGGATGGTGGATGTAGTCGAAGCCGAAGCGGCCCTTCACGCAGAGTCGGTTGTGATTGGCGGGGCCGTCGCGGCCTTCCGCATAAATCACCTTCTCGTCCTTGACCTCGTAGGTGACCTGGCAGCCGACGCCGCAGAACGGGCAGAGCGAGTCCACCTTCCTGTCGGCATAGGTGACGCGGGTCTGCTTGTCGTCAAGCATCACGGCCGGCATCAACGCGCCGGTCGGGCAGGCCTGAACGCATTCGCCGCAGGCGACGCAGGTCGACTCGCCCATGGGGTCGTCGAAGTCGAACACGATCTTCGAGCCATGGCTGCGATAAGCCATGCCGATGACATCGTTGACCTGGACCTCGCGACAAGCGCGCACGCACAGGCCGCACTGGATGCAGGCATCGAGATTGACGCGCATCGCCGGATGGCTGGCGTCGGTTGCCCAGCGCTCGGCAGCGGGGAAGCGGCTCTCGATAACGCCTGTCGTCTCGGCCCAGTGCCAGAACTTCGACTCCGGATCGTGGCTGGTCTCGCGTGCCGGCTGGTCGGCGACCAGCAGCTCCATCACCATCTTCTGCGCCGAGACGGCGCGCGCGCTCTCGGTCTTGACCTTCATGCCGACGGAGGGCGTGCGCTTGCAGGACGCGGCGAGCACGCGCTCACCCTCGATCTCGACCATGCAGGCGCGGCAATTGCCATCGGGCCGATAATCCGGCGCGGGAGAATAGCAGAGATGCGGAATCTCGCGTCCGCCGCGCTTTGCGACTTGCCAGATGGTCTCGCCAGGATTGGCCTCGACCTGCTTGCCGTCGAGCTCGAACGTAATCTTGGTCATTCGGCCGCTTCCTTGAACTCGTCAGGGAAATATTTGATCACGGTGGACAGCGGATTCGATGCCGCCTGTCCGAGCCCGCAGATCGAGGCATCGCGCATCGCCTGGCTCAATTCTTCGAGAAGTGCGCGGTTCCAGACCGGTTGCTGCATCAGCTGCGCCGCCTTCTGGGTTCCCACGCGACACGG
Organism: Bradyrhizobium sp. SZCCT0148; assembly: GCF_018129985.1. Lineage (GTDB taxonomy): Bacteria > Pseudomonadota > Alphaproteobacteria > Rhizobiales > Xanthobacteraceae > Bradyrhizobium > Bradyrhizobium japonicum_H. The sequence continues at coordinate 98,073 of NZ_JAFCKT010000011.1, read as the reverse complement.
CGTACACTGGCCGCAGCTCTCGTCCTCGAAGAACTTCATCAGGTTCAGTGCGGCCGCACGCACGCTGTCCTTTTGCGACAGGATCACGATCGCGGCCGAACCAATGAAGCAGCCGTATTTTTCCAGCGTGCCGAAATCGAGCGGGATGTCGTCCATCGATGCCGGCAGGATGCCACCGGACGCACCGCCCGGCAGGTACGCATAGAATTGATGGCCGTCGGCCATGCCGCCGCAATATTCGTCGATCAGCTCGCGCACGGTGATGCCCGCGGGCGCGAGCTTCATGCCAGGATTTTTCACGCGGCCGGAGACCGAGAAGCTGCGCAGGCCATGACGCTCGTGGCGGCCATTGCCCTTCCACCAGTCGGCCCCCTTCTCGACGATGTCGCGCACCCACCACAGCGTCTCGATGTTGTTGATCAGCGTCGGCAGGCCGAACAGGCCGACCTGGAACGGATAAGGCGGCTTGTGCCGGGGCAGGCCGCGCTTGCCCTCGATGCTCTCGAGCAGCGAGGATTCCTCGCCGCAAATGTAGGCGCCGGCGCCGCGGCGCATGTGAAGCGTCGGGCCGCCCGCCGGCAGCTTTGCGATCTCGCGCTCCAGGATCTCGCGCGAGGCCGGATATTCGTCGCGCAGATAGATGTAGATGTCGGAGGCCTGCACCACATGCGCGCCGATCAGCATGCCCTCGATGAACCGATGCGGATCGCTTTCGAGATAGACGCGGTCCTTGAAAGTGCCCGGCTCGCCTTCGTCGCCGTTGATCGCCATCAGCCGCGGACCGGGCTCGCCGAGCACGGCGCGCCATTTGCGCCCCGTCGGGAATCCGGCGCCGCCGAGGCCGCGCAGCGATGCGTCATCGAGCCCCTTCAGCAGATCGTCTTTCGACAATTCGCCCGAGCGTACGCGGTTGAGGAGCTTGTAGCCGCCGCCTGCGACATAGGCGTCGTAGTCGACATATTTTGGCAGGTGCGCGTGGGTGTCGCCCGCCTTCGCGGCCGCCATCACGCTGGCGACGGTCGCATGATCAACGAAGTTGTGGCCGACTTCCGCGGCGGGCGCAGTGTCGCAGCGGCCGACACAGGGTGCGCGGACGACGCGGATGCCGGGACCCGATGCGCTCTGCAGATCTTCGAGCAACCTTTCGCCGCCGAGCATCGCACAGGTGAGCGAATCGCAGACGCGGATCGTCAGCGGCGCGATATCCGGCTCGCCCTCCTTCACCACGTCGAAATGCGCGTAGAAGGTCGCGGTCTCGAACACCTCGGCGAAGGCAAGCTTCATCTCGTCGGCGAGCGCGGCCAGATGCGCGGCCGAGATCTGGTGATATTTATCCTGAATCAGGTGCAGATATTCGATCAGGAGATCGCGCCGCCGCGGCTTGTCTGCGAGCAATTGCCCGATCTCATGGGAGGCGGTGGGATCGACCTGCCGCCCCTTGGGCGTGGCCTTGGCGCGCCGGCGCCCTTCGCCGGGATGCTCGAACGAGCGGACCTTGTGCACGTCATGGCTCATCGATTCGTCTCGATCTCGTGTTCTAGAACCGCTCCACTTCTAACTTCTGGCATGCCAGATGCCAAGCAAATTATCGTGCTCGCGGAAATAGTTATGTCCAAACCAGGGATGCCGTTGAAGCGCAGCTATGCGGCTTCGCGATCATCAGAGGGGTTCAGCAGACAAACGAAGCCTGAATTGGCCCGGAGATCAATAAAGGCTTCCCATGCTGCGATAGCGAAATCGTATCGAATTCGCTCTTGGGGCGACCGGTGCCGCTCCATGCCTCGAAGCCGCCGGTCAGCTCTTGCCCATGCACTCCTCGATATAGAACCAGCGATCGTCGCCCGCGAGGCCCTTGGCCTTCACATCCTTGCGGCAATCCTTGAGCTTCGACTTGTTGGCGCTCCACTTGGCCTTCATGTCCTTGAGCTTCTGCGCGGTCAGCTTGATCTTGCCGGGCTTGGCCTCGGTCGCGGCGGGCGGCGTCGCAGCTGGTGCCGCGGCGGTCTGTGCGGACGCGGATTGCAGGGCGCCGGCGACGAGCAGCACGGCGGCGGCATAAATGAGCTTACGAACCATCGAATTCCCCCGGGGGTTGTTTTGAAACAATCGAAATGAGCGGCGGGCGCGCACGTGGTGCGCTCCCGCCGCGATGAACGCGCGATCAGAAGATCTTGACCGCGCTCTCCAGCGTCTTCCACACGCCCCAGGCCAGCGGCACGCCGACGAAGGCCCAGAACAGCGCCGCCTTGGCGTCAAGTCCGCCAAACCCGATGCCATAGGAGCCATGCGGCCCCGCCGCGGCGGCGCTGGCACTCGCTGCCTGCAACTTGGCGACGTCGGCATCCTTCATGTGCCATTTCGAATCGACCGGCTTGATCAGATAGTTACAGATCAGGCCTGCGATCAGCATCGCGCAGAGGATGTACATCGTCGTATTGTAGAGCTGGTCGCGCGGCACGCCCGCCGCGAGCTGGAACTCGCGGATGTAGTTGACCACGACGGGGCCGATGATGCCCGCCGTCGACCAGGCCGTCAGCAGCCGGCCGTGGATGGCGCCGACGAACTGCGTACCGAACATGTCGGCGAGATAGGCCGGCACGGTTGCGAAGCCGCCGCCGTACATCGACAGAATGATGCCGAAACCGAGTACGAACAGCAACTTCGAGCCCATCGCCGCGAAGGTCGGCGCCAGCGCATAGAGCACGATGCCGAGGATGAAGAACGTGTAGTAGGTGTTCTTGCGCCCGATCTTGTCCGACAGCGACGCCCAGAAGAAGCGGCCGCCGATGTTGAACAGCGACAGCAGGCCGGCGAAGCCCGCGGCGATCGCGGCGATCTGCGCCTTCTGCCCGGCATCGAGCGCGTTGAAGCCGACGTTCGGAAGGCCGATCAGCTTGCCGCCGAAGATCTCTTGCAGCATGGGCGAAGCCATGCCGATCACGCCGATGCCGGCCGACACGTTCAGGCACAGCACCCACCAGATCAGCCAGAACTGCGGGGTCTTGTGCGCATCGTTGAGATGAACGTTGTTCTTCGAGATCATCGCGTTGTCTTTGGATGGCGGGGTCCAGCCCTCGGGCTGCCAGCCGGGCGGCGGCAGGCGATAGCGGAACGCGCCGATCATCATGAATACGAAGTAGATGACGCCCATCGCGACGAACGTCTCCCAGACGCCGACCGAGGTCGGGCTCTTGAAGTAGTTCATGAGAAGGTTCGCCAGCGGCGCGCCGATCATGGCGCCGCCGCCGAAGCCCATGATGGCCATGCCGGTCGCCATGCCGCGGCGATCGGGGAACCATTTGACGAGCGTGGACACCGGGGAGATGTAGCCGAGGCCAAGCCCGATGCCGCCGATCACGCCCGAACCCAGCCACAACAGCCAAAGTTGATGAGTGTAAACCCCGATCGCACCGAGGAAGAGACCGCCGCACCAGCACAGCGCCGAGACGAAGCCCGCCTTGCGCGGGCCCACCCGCTCCAACCAGCCGCCCCAGACCGCGGCCGCGATACCGAGCAGCACGAAGAACAGGGTGTACATCCATCCCATGCTGGCGACCTTCCAGTCGCAGCTGGTCGTGAACAACTCCTGCCATAGCGACATGTCCGGGCAGGCCTTCGGCGCGGTCAAACCGATCGCGCGCGACAGCGGCAGCCAGAACACCGAGAAGCCGTAGGCCATGCCGATGCAGAGATGGATGCACAGCGCCGCCGGCGGCACCAGCCAGCGATTGAAGCCGGCAGTCGCGATCGTGCGTTCTCGATCGAGCAAGCCGGAAGCACCGACCGGTGCAAGAACGGTATCGGCAGTCGTCATAAGCATTTCCTCCCAAGCGCGGCCTTGCCGGCACATCGGTTTGAGACCGTTCATGCGCGTGCTTGGCAGCCGCGCATGACCGGTCGGCCTTCATTCATGCCGAAGTGGAATTACGTGGCGCGCACTGCATCTTGTGCGCCGAGCAAGCAACTGATCGCGGGCGATGTCCCTTCGCCTGCCAACAGCGTTGCAGTGACCTCTATCGCGCCCTCATCCCCCCTCAGCACCCTGTCTTGGTATGAGCAACGGGCGTGCCAGAAGTCGTGTCGTTAGGATTCAACGACTTCCCGCAGCGCAACTCGCTGCGGCGGACAAAATGTCCCGAATTACCGAGACAAAATGTCCAATCAGGTCGCTTCCGGCAGCCACATCGTGAATGTACTTCCGGAACCGAGGTGGCTCTCCACCGTGATCTGCCCGCCTTGGCGCTTGATGAGGGTCTGGCTGATGGAGAGGCCCAGGCCGGTGCCTTGCCGCCGCTTCGTGGTGTAAAAGGGATCGAAAATCTTCTCGATCACCTCATTGCTCATGCCGATGCCGGTATCAGTGACCTCGATGGCGACGCCGTGATGACCGTCGCGCTCGGCATCGAAGGAGCGGAGCGTCAGGGTTCCGCCGTCCGGCATGGCGTGAATCGCGTTGACGATGAGATTGACCAGGACCTGCTGCAGCTCGTTCCGGTTCATCAGCACGAGCCCGCTGGCGCGGTCATCTCTGACCACGGCGATCTCCGTCTTGTTCAGAAGATGCTGCACCAATGGCAGGCAGTCGGAGATGACGCTCGCTGGCGCATGACGCTCGACATAGCCGGCATATTCCTCCGGCCTTGCAAACTGCAACAGCTTGGTCACGATCTGGCTGATGCGGTGAATTTGCTCGTCGAGCAGACGAAACTCGACCTTCGCCTTGTCGGCGTCGGCGCCGAACACGCTGCGGACGACGTCGAGATTGCCCTGCATCACCGCGATCGGGTTGTTGATCTCGTGCGCGACGCCGGCGGTGATCTCGCCGATCGCGGCCAGCTTCTCGGACATGATGAGCTGCTTCGTGGTGGCCTCGAGCTTGAGATTGGCGTGCTCGAGGTCCCGGGTGCGCTCCAGCACGCGGACGTTCAGCTCCTCGTTCCATTCCCGGAGCTGTCGGTCGCGCTCCTGGATCTGGTCGAGCAGGCTGTCGAGATGAACCGCGACGCGGCCGATCTCGTCGCCCAACACCGGCATGTTGGTGCGGGCGGAAAGGTTCCCGCGCTCCACCTCGCCGATTGTCGCCGTGACGCGCTCCAGCGGCATGAAGATGGAAGTCGCCCAGCGCAGGAAGATCGGTACGGTCGCTATGGTGATCGCGATGAAGGCCGCGATGATGATCGCCAATGTCTGGTATTTCGCTTCGCTGAACGGCTTCTCCAGAAAGCCGACATAGAGCATGCCGACCCGCTTGCCGTAACTGTCGGCCAGCGGCTCGTAGGCGGAAATGTACCAGTCATTGACGACGAACGCGCTGTCGAGCCAGGTATGCCCCTCACCCAGCACGGCCGAGCGCACCGCAGCCGACACCCGCGTGCCGAGCGCGCGACGTCCCTCGAACAGACGGACGTTGGTCGATATCCTCACGTCGTCCAGGAACAGCGTCGCGGTGCCCTGGCTGCCCTCCGGCAGACTCGCCGCGCGGTAGACCAGATCGTTGATCGTGTCGATGAATTCGAGATTCTGGTTGAGCAGCGTGCCGCCGACCAGCGCGGCGGCGCCGCCGTCGGGCAGCATCGCCCGGCTCGCCGCATGCACGACCATGCCGCGCGTCTCCGTGCTGCGATTGGTCGGCACCGCGTTCGGGGTCGGCACCAGGTCCAATCGCGCGCGCTCGGCCAGGGCCGGTGAAATCGCGGCAAGCTCGTCATTGCCGAAAATGTCGACCCCCGTCGCAGCGACCTTGCCCGACAGCGCCGACATGACGATCGGCCAGTCATGTCTCGGTTGACGCTGCAGCGGCGGCGATGAGGCGAGGACGTCGCCGCGATCGTTGATCAGATACAGGAAGTCAAGCCCGATCTCCTTGCGGGTCTCGTCGAGCAGCTCCCGCAGCGAGCCGTGAGCATCCGGCCCCAGCACCTCGTGGAAACGGGCCGACAGGCCGAGCGCCCGGATCTGGACTCCGGTCTTCTCCAGAATGCGGGCGAGATATTGGTGGGCGATGGTGAGATCGCCGTTGACCTTGGAGATCAGGGCAGCGTCGAATTTCGCGTTCCAGCGAAAGATCGCAACGCCGAGCAGGAGCGGCAGGATGACCAGCATCGGCAGCAAGGCGATCGCGAGCAACCGGAAGCGGACGGAGCGTCCCCGCACGAGCTCGTCGTTGCGGCGGGCATCATCAGACATCCCATAACGCGCATTTGCGATCGATGGTCTTGCGCGACACACCGAGCCGCCGGGCCGCCTCCTCGCGATTGCCGTTGACCTCCTTCAGCACACCGAGGATGTGACGGCGCTCGAGCTCGGCGAGGCTGTCGGCAGGCGCCGACTGACCGTCGTTGCGAGGACCGGCAAAGTCGTCGGGGAACGCGCCGAGGATCAGCGTACGCTCGATCAAATTGCGCAGCTCGCGCACGTTGCCGGGCCAGTCATAGCTTGCGAGCGCCGCCCGCACCGAGGCGTCGATCGGCACCGGCGGCATGCCGAGCTGAGCCGACAGCTTGCTCATGAAGAGGGCGGCCAACTCCTGCACGTCATCGCCGCGATCCTTCAGGAGCGGCAGGTGAATCTGCATCACGTTGAGCCGGTAGAACAGATCGGCACGGAAGCGCCCCTTCTCGACCTCCTTCTGAAGCTCGGCATTGGTTGCGAAGATGAAGCGCAGGTCGACCGGAACTTCACGCTCGGAGCCGACCGGACGGACGCGGCGGTCTTCGAGCACGCGGAGCAGCTTGCTCTGCATCGGCATCGGCAGCTCCCCGATCTCGTCGAGGAACAGCGTGCCGCCATGCGCGTACAGGAACAGGCCCTCACGCCCCGAATCCGCGCCGGTGAAGGCGCCCTTGATGTGTCCGAACAGCTCGGCCTCGATCATCTCCGGCGGGATCGCTGCGCAATTCACGGGCACGAAGGGCTTGTCGGCGCGGTCGGACAGCGAGTGGATCGAGCGTGCTGCCACTTCCTTGCCGGTGCCGGATGCGCCGGTGAGCAGAACCGAGGTCGGCAGGCGCGCGACGCGGGCGATGGTCTCGCGCACGCGCAGCGTTGCAGCCGACTGCCCGATCAGATTGTCGCGCAGGAAGGTGCGGTCGGACGAGGCTCGCAGCGCGTAGCGCAGAACATAGTTCTCGCGCTGGAGGCGGACACGGTCGAGGCATCGGGCCACGGCGTTGAGGATCTGGTTCGAGCGGAACGGCTTGAGCACGAAGTCGGCCGCGCCGGCGCGCAGGGCCTGGATCGCGGTGTCGAGGTCGGCATAAGCGGTGATCAGGATCGCGTCGGCGAAAAAGCCGACGGCGCGCTGCTCGGCGAGCCAATCGACGCCGTTCTTGCCGGGCATGATGTTGTCGAGAATCACGACGTCGTAGCGGTTGGAATCGAGCTTGCGCGAGGCCTGGTCCGTATCGGCGGCCTCGTCGACCAGCTTGCAGCGCGGTCCCAGCGTGCGCATCAGAAAATTGCGCATGCCCGGCTCGTCGTCGACGATCAGGATCGAGGCCTGCGCCAGCGCCCCGAACTCCGGCCCTGCAGCCGTCTTGCCGGACTTGACGGCCGGCTCGCGTCCCACCGCAGGACTTGCGGCAACGCCTGCCCTCGATGTTGAGAAAGTCATGCCCGATGTCTTAGGTTTGAGAGTCTAGGTTTGAGCTCATTCCACTGCACCCAATGGCGCTTTTCGCATTGCAGCGAAGTTCCGGCCGTTCCCCCGCAGGCGCAACATAGTCAAACGTCGTCGCCGTGAACATTCGCCTTTCTACGAGGCGTTGCTCTTTTCGACCAGAAACACGATCCGCGCCTCGTTGCGCTCGGTGATCTCGACCTTGTCGCCGGTCTCGCGGATCAGGTTCGGAATGTCAATCACCGACAAGGGATCGGTGCAATGGACCTCGAGCTGATCGCCCGGCTGCAACGGCTTGAGCGCCTTGCGCGTCTTCAGGGCGGGCAGCGGGCATTTCAGTCCGGTGAGGTCGAGCGTCGTTCTGGTCATGGACGCAACATGGCGGGGCGAGGCGGTGCGGTCAACGCAAGTCTCTACAGCAGATCGGCGTAGGACAAAAAGCCTACGTCCTGCCCCGCCTCGACTTGCGTGATGCTCTCGCCGAGTTCGACGAGGCCGTCTGTCTCGACCAGCGAGGACAGCAGCCCCGCCCCCTCGCGCGGAAACTTGACGGCCTCCAGCCGACCGTCCTGCGCGCGCCGCAGGGAGACGCGCACATATTCGCGGCGTCCGATCTTTTTCGTGTAGGTGAACGCAGCGTGCACCGGGATCGGCAACAGCGGCTCGGGCAGCCCACCCGCCAGCGCCAGCACCGTCGGCCGCACCACGTGGACGAAGGTGACGAAGCTCGCGACCGGATTGCCCGGCAATCCGATCAGAGGCGTGCCGTCGATGATACCCATCGCCACGGGCCGACCGGGCTTGATCGCCATCCGCCACATCACCAGCGAGCCGATGCTCTCGACCGCCGCCTTGATGTGGTCCTCTTCGCCGGTCGAGACGCCCCCGGTCGTGAGGACCAGATCATGAGAGCCGGCCACCTGCTTCAAACCATTGGCGAGCGGAATGCGCTCGTCGCGCAGGATGCCGAGATCGCTGACCTCGCAGCCGAGGCGGCGCAGCATCGCCATCAGCATGAAGCGGTTGGAATCGAACAATTGCGAGGCCGCGCGCGGCTCGCCGGGCGAGGCCAACTCGTTGCCGGTGGAGAACACCGCGACACGGATGCGCCTGACGACGTCGAGACGGGTCAAACCGAACGCAGCGGCAAGCGCGACATGCTGCGGCCGCAGCCGCTGGCCGACGCGCAGCGCGACGTGCCCCTTCGCGATGTCCTCGCCTGCTGGACGAACATTTGCGCCGGGCTTCAACCCCGACGGCAGCACGATCTTTCCGGCATCGTCGATGCGGACATCCTCCTGCATGAAGACGGTTTCGGCATCCGGAGGCATCGGCGCGCCCGTGAAGATGCGCGCAGTGTGGCCCGGCTTGATCGGCGCCTGCGCAAGGCCGCCGGCCTGGATGCGGCCATCGAGCGGGAATGCCCGCTCCGCAGCTTGCGGAATGTCGGCGTTACGCACGGCGTAGCCGTCGACGGCCGAGTTGGTGAAGGGTGGCAGCGGCAGCGGCGCTGCGACATTGCGCGCCAGCACCCGCCCGTCCGCCTCGACCAGCGCGACCGTCTCGATATCGGCGATCGCTTCGACGCGTGTCGTGATCAGGCGAACGGCCTCGTCGACCGACATCATCGGGCCGCCGAAGGCAAAGCAATCGTTCGAGAGTTGCGCCATGGTGCCTCGTCAGCGCATCGCGGCGCTCTTCGCCACCGCTTCCTCGACCGGCATCGCCGCGCGCAGCAGCAGCGCCGCGGCCGCCGCGATATCGTCGAGATGGACAGTCGGCAGCCCGGTGTCAATGGCAGTGTCGGCGGCAATCCCGGCAATTCCGGGATCGTCGGGAAACAGCAACGGCTTGCCGTTCGCCGCGCGATGCACCTCGATCTTGCGATGCGGCTCGCGCTTGAAGCCCTCGACCACCACGAGATCGACCGCAGACAGCTTGCCCAGGAGTTCCGGCAGCCGCGGCTCCGCCGCCCCGCGCAACTCGTGCATCAGAGCCCAGCGGTTTGACGACGCCACCAGCACCTCGGCTGCACCGGCCTCGCGATGGCGCCAGGAATCCTTGCCGGGCACGTCGACGTCGAACTGGTGATGCGCATGTTTGATGACCGAAACGCGCAGGCCCTGCGCGATGAAGTGCGGGATCAGCCGCGTCAATAGCGTGGTCTTGCCCGCACCGCTCCAGCCTGCAAGGCCGATGACTTTCATTCCAGCTCCGTCTCAGCAAGCCGCATGGTCTGTGGTGGAACCACCGCTCCCTCCCCGTCATTGCGAGAAGCGTAGCGACGAAGCAATCCAGACTGTCAGCGCGGAAGTAGTCGGATTGCTTCGCTACGCCCGCAATGACGAACGGAGGGATTCACCTATTCTCGCCCATGCTTATATCGGCTTGACCCGAATGTCATGCTAACCTCGCGGCCATGATGAAGATCGACAAAGCCCCAGTGCCCCTGATCCTCCCCAATCCGGACGACCCGCGCCTGACCCAGAGCGTGACCGGCACCGACCAGACCGGTGCCAAGATCGAGATCAAGGTGCCGATGGAGCGGCCGCTGACGCTCTATTTGAATTCGCAGGAGATCGTCACCATGATGACGATCGGCGACTATCCCGAATATCTGGCGCTCGGCTACCTGCTGAACCAGAACATGCTGAAATATAACGACGCTGTTACCGAGGTCGAATACGACGACGACCTCCAGGTGGTCGTGGTGCGCACCACACATCACACCAATTTCGAAGCCAAGCTGAAGAAGCGCACGCAGACATCCGGCTGCGCACAGGGCACGGCCTTCGGGGACTTGCTGGAGGCTGTCGAGAGCGTCGCGCTGCCGAAGGCGGAGCTGCGCACATCCTGGCTGTACCGGATGACGCAGACCATCAACACTATGCCCTCGCTCTATCTCGAAGCCGGCGCGATCCACGGCTGCGTTCTGTGCAAGGAAGGCGCGCCGCTCTGCTACACCGAGGACGTCGGCCGCCACAACGCCGTCGACAAGATCGCCGGCTGGATGTACCGCCACGGCGTCGATGCTGGCGACAAGATCCTCTACACCACGGGGCGGCTCACCTCGGAGATGGTGATCAAGACGGTCCGCATGGGAATTCCGATCCTGGTGTCGCGCTCCGGCTTCACCGCCTGGGGCGTCGATCTCGCAAGACAGGTCGGGCTGACGCTGGTCGGACGCACGCGCGGCAAGCGCTTCATCGCGCTCGCGGGCGAGGAGCGCATCGTCTACGACCAGGATCTCGCTTACGTCGAGGAAGAGTCGGCGAAGCACAAGCGCAAGGGTGAAGCTGGTGACGACTGACATTCCGCGAACGCAAGGCGTGCTGCTCGCCGGCGGTCTGGCGCGGCGCATGGGCGGCGGCGACAAGCCGATGCGTACCATCGGCGGCCGCACCATTTTGGAGCGCGTGATCGCGCGCGTGTCACCACAATGCAGCGGGTTAATCCTTAATGCGAATGGTGATCCCGCGCGTTTCGCATCTTTCGGCCTGCAGGTCGTCGCCGACGACGTGCCCGGCTTTCCCGGTCCGCTCGCCGGTATTCTCGCGGCGCTCGACTGGACCGCAGCAAATCGACCGGGCGTCGAATGGGTGCTCAGCGTCGCAGGCGACTGCCCGTTCCTTCCCCGCGACCTCGTCGCGCGCCTGCACGATGCACGCGAGCGCGAGAACGCACGGCTCGCGGTCGCCGCATCAGGCGGGCAGTCGCATCCCGTAGTCGGCCTGTGGCACGTCGCCTTGCGGGACGATCTCAGGCATGCGCTGGTCGTCGAGGATCTTCGCAAGATCGACCGCTGGACCGCGCGCTATCCGCTCGCGACGGTGAATTGGCCGGTCGAGCCGCTCGATCCGTTCTTCAACGCCAACACGGTCGAGGACATCGCCGAAGCGGAGCGGCTGGCGGCGCTGGATGACGCGGCCTAGCCGCCTTATGATTTGGGAAATTCATTGAGGAGTTGTGCCCAGACGACCGCAAAGGCGACCAGCCCGCAGAGGCCGATGGCCGTGGTCACGCGCGGCAACCGATGGAGCGCGATCAGCAGCCAGGCCGGCAGGAAGAAAAACGCGAAGATCATTCCGAGCGGGAAGACCGCGAGCCATTGAAAGCCGGTGCCGTCGCCCTGGGGCACCTGGGCGATGAAATAAAAGGTATAGAGCCAGAACAGCGTTCCGGCGGCGGCGACGAGGGTCGCAGCCTTGCGGAAATTGAAGACGGCTGGCGTGGCCATGGCTTGGATCATGTTTCTTGGTCGCGGCTGCAGCCATCCGAGTTCATGGCGCCGTTCGAACCGCACCAAGGCCGGCAGCGACCAATATTGTGACGCGGCCCGGATGAGCCATGACCGACGATTTCCTGAATGCCATCTTCACGATTGTCGATTTCGCCGTCGATCTGTCGGAAACGATCGACAGCACCAAGCGGAGCAAGCCTGACATCGTCGAGGTCCCGCCAGACCCGACGGCTCCGCCCCCTGGCGCGCAGCGTGCGCTCGCGGAGGTCGAGGCGCGGGCGCGCGAGGCTGCCATGATGGTCAGAACGTCGTAGCGGCAAGCTTTTTGGGATAAGTTCGTTCAGGCCGGCCGGAAGCCCGCCCGTTCCAACGCCGCACGCACCTCGTCCGAGCCCAATGCCTCGAGTAACGCCTGCACGGCCGGGCGCTGCTTGCGCGCCGTCACCAGCGCGAAGTCGTAATGCTCTTCCGCGTACGGAATGAAACCGAGGCCGGCGGCATGGGCGACCGGCGCAATGGTCATGCCCCAGTCGGCGCGGTGCTGCGCGACGGCCGCGGCAACCGCGTTGTGCGAGCGCGGCTGGTTCCAATAGCCTTCCGGGCGCGCGCCGTCGAGCAAGCGGTCGATCAGCATGCGGGTGCCGGCGCCCTGGTTGCGGTTGACCATGATGCAGGCGGGATCAGCGAGCGCCGCGGCGACGGCCTGTTTCGCATCAAGGCCTTCGAAACGCCTGTCGCCCTTGCGGAACACGATGCCCTGCATCCGCCGCCATCCGGGCACGAGTTCGAGCCCCTCGACAAGGTAGGGCGAATTGTAAGTCTCGCTCTTGTCGTCGAACAGATGGATCGGCGCGAGATCGCATTCGCCGCGCTTGGCGGCCGCGAGTCCGCCGAGGCTGCCAACGGAGATCGAACGCACGTTAAGGCCCGCATGCGCGAGCTGTGCAGTGACGAGATCGAGGCCAGTGCAGTGACTGCCGACGATGACGAGATCGGGCACACGTACATGCGGCGTGAACAGCGTCACCTCGGCTTCGGTCCCCGCCGGCATCTGGTCGGCGAGCGCATCGATCCGCAAAAAGCCGTCGGCCTGCGCGAAGGACGTGATCGCACCAGACCCCTTGCCGGAGGGATAGGCGATCAGACCGTCGCGGCCCTCGACAAGCGAGACCATGACGAATTCGGTGCGGCCGAGCTCGGAGGCAATACGCACCGGCACGGTTGCGCTCACCTTTGCATCGGCGCGCGGCGGCAGCCCGGCCAGCTTGCGCAGCACCGGCACGATCATGTCATGGAAGGTGAACATCGCCGAAGTCGGAAAGCCCGGCAGGATCACCACCGGCTTGCCGTCGCACACCGCAAGGCACAGCGGCTTGCCGGGCTTGAGCGCGATGCCGTGCGCGACGATGCCGGGCCGGCCGAGCCGGCCGATGATGCGATGGGACAGATCGCCGGCGCCTTTTGAGGTACCGCCGGACAGCACGAGCATGTCGGTACCGGCAAGTGCCCTGCGCATCGCGGATTCGAGTTTCGCTTCATCGTCTGGAATGGCACCCAGGAAGACTGCCTCGCCGCCGTTCTCGTCGATCGCAGCCGTGACGATCGCGCCGTTGGTATCGTAGATCGCGGCGGGCGGAAGCGCCTCGCCGGGCTGAACCAGTTCGTCGCCGGTGGAGATCACGGCCACCCGCGGCCTGCGCGCGACGTTCACCTCGGCAATGCCGCACGCGGCCAGCATGCCGATCTCGCGCGAGCCGATGATAGTGCCGGCGCGCAGCAGCGCCTCGCCGCGCGCGATGTCGGACCCGGCGTAGGACACGAATTGCCCCGGCGAGGCGGCGCGGCGCACATCGATCGCATCGGATCCAGCTGGCTGGGTGTGCTCGACCATGACGACCGCGTCGGCACCACGCGGCAAGGGACCGCCGGTGGCGATCGGCGTCGCGGTTCCCGCTGCCACTTGCATCCTCGGCGCAACGCCGCAGTGAATGCTCTCGCCGTTCAGCGTGAGGCGCCGCGGGGCGCCTTCGGATGCCACCGCAAGGTCGGCCGAGCGCACGGCAAAACCGTCGACATTGGAGCGATCGAACGGGGGAACGTCGATCGGCGCGGTGATGTCTTCGGCCAGCGCCAGGCCGAGCGCATCGCCGAGCTTGCGCTGCTCGCTCGGAACGGCGCGCGGGAACAATGCGGCCTCGAAGCGCGCCAGGGCCTCCTCACGCGAGAGGATCTTGAGGAACTGCTCTTGTTCGAGGGCGCTGCGGATCTGCGATTGCGGGTTCATCGACATGCGAAAACTCTTACCATTCCCGCATCAGATAGGCATCGACCCGCTCCCCCGCCGCAAATCCCTCGTCGCTCGCGGGAATGAGCAGCCATGCATCCGCACGGGCAATGGAGTGGAGCGGCCATTCCCCCACGGCGAGCGGCATCCACCCACGCTGTTCCCTCGCCAGCAAAGCGATCTCCGCGATGCCGACACTGGAGGCAATTTTTTGCGCCAGCGGCAGGCTCACCTGCCGGCGCGGCCGGCGCGCCGACAGTCGGTCGATGAGCGGAAGAACGAGCGCGAGCCACGCTGCCAGCGCATGATCCGGCGAGCCCGGCAAGGCGACGACGGGAACCTTTCCAAGCTTCGCGACGGCGGCAGTCCGCCCGGGCTGGAGCGCAACACCGTGGGCGATCACATGACCGCGCTGGGCCAGCGCCGTGACGGCCGCGTCGGCGCGGCCAACGCCGCTGCCCCCGACGGTGAGGATCAGATCGCAAGAAGACATATCGAGCGCCGCGGCAATCGACCCCGCATCCCGCGCCGCGGCCTCGGACGTCTGCACATCCAGTCCCGCAGCGCGTGCGATCCCGGCGATCATGAGCATCGTTGCCGTTGCGCCGGGCACGTTGACGATGCGCAGCCGGGGCCGGCGCACGAAGAGCTTGTCCAGACCGGCCATGCGCGCGAGCAGCAGATCGGCTGCGCCGACCGGAAGGCCCTCGGCGCCGGCCGGCATGCGCTCCGCGATGTCGCCGCCGGCACGCCTGACGCCCTGCCCCGGCACGCCCTCCGCCAGCACCTGCACGAGCGGCCCCGATGCATCGATTGCGTCGGCATCGAGCACACAATCGCAGCCATCGGGCATCGCGTTACCGGCCTCGACCCACAAGGGTGCCTGTGTCAAAGCCAGCGGCGAATAGGAGGATGCGCCGACGAGATCGTTGGCGCGCAACGCCCAGCCGTCCGCGGCGGCAATGTCGTGCGGCGGATAGGCCGCCAGCAGCGAATGGCCCGCTGCGATGCAGCCGATTGTTTCTGTCAGCGGCAACTCTACCGGTGCAAGCGGCTCGAGCCCGCTCAGCAACGCGGCGAGCGCGGCGTCGAGCGATGTCAGCGATGGCGGCAGGCGCTGGGTCATGCGCCATGGTGGACCACGCATCGCCCGGTTTGGCAACCGCCGGCGATGTAGGCCTCAGCCGCCCGACCTGTCCGCATTGGGAAAGAACAATTGCTGCCCGTCGACCTTGTAGCCGGCGATCGCCGTCTGCCCCTCGGGCGATGTCAGCCAGTCGATGAAGCTCTGCGCGAGATCCTTCTTCACGTCCGGAAATTTCTCGGGGTTCACCAGCATCACGCCGTACTGATTGAGCAGCCGCCGGTCACCTTCGACGACGATGTCGAGATCGCCGCGATCCTTGAACGCGATCCAGCTGCCGCGATCCGACAGCACGTAGCCATTCGCGGCGCGCGCGGCATCGAGGGCCGAGGCCATGCCCTGCCCCACCTCGCGGTACCAGGCGCCCTTGGCGGCGGCGACGTCGATGCCGGCGACGATCCACAGCGCCAGCTCCGCGGCGTGGGTGCCCGAGCGATCGGCGCGCGTCACGAACGGGGCGCCTTTGGCCTCGATCGCCTTCAGCGCCGTCGCGATGTCCTTGCCCTTGACGCCGGCGGGATCGCTCTTCGGCCCGATCAGCACATAGTCGGTGTACATGACGTCGAAACGCTTCACGCCAAACCCGTCGGCGACGAATTTCTCCTCCTGGGGCCGCGCATGCATCAGCACGACATCGGCCTCGCCCCGTCGCGGCCCGTCGAGCACCGCGTCGGCGCGCCGCGCGATCACGGTCACCTCGATGCCGGTCTTGTCACGAAAGATCGGCAGCAGATAGTCGAGCAGGCCCGACTCCTGCGTCGCGGTGGTCGTGGCGAGGACGATGCTGCGGTCCTCCGCAGACGAGGCCGCGACGCCGCCGGCGATGCCGCAGAGGAGCGCGAAGACGACGAACAAGCGGCCCATGGTCAGGTTCCTATCTATGACCCGATCATGATGACGGCCGATTGCGCCGCACTCGTGACGCGCCTGCTTTTTGCGCACATCATCCGGGAAATAACGGCAACGTTGCGAGGCATCCTGCACACCGCGCGAGCGATTCAAGATCGTTCACCAAAGCCGGGATCGCGCGCCGGGATGTGTTGCAAAGCGGCGAGATGATCAGGCATGGTCCCGCGGACGGGAATTGAAATGCAGAATTCCGACTGCGTCGAACGTCAAAAAGAAGCAAGAATTTGCATAGGAATGCAGGATGGAATTCCTGACGACCAGCGAAGCCGCCGACTATCTTCGGCTCGGCGAACGCAAGCTCTACGAACTCGTCACCACCGGCGCGATCCCCTGCACCAAGGTGACCGGAAAGTGGCTCTTCCCGCGCCACGAACTCGATCTCTGGGTCCTCTCGGGCCTCGCGCGTCCGGCCGGCATGCTGATCGCGGAGCCGCCGCCGGTCGTGGGCGGCAGCCAGGACGAACTGCTGGATTGGGCCTTGCGCGAATCCGGATCGGGCTTGGGATCGATGAGCGAGGGCAGCGTGCGCGGGCTGGAGCGCCTGCAGCGCAACGAGGTGATGGCGGCAGCGATACACTTCCACCGCCTTGATGCGTCCGACGATCTCACCGGGGATGCCAGTGTCGAAGCGCTGCGCGCCGCGCCGGATTTGCATGATGCGGTGCTGGTCGCATTCGCGCGCCGCGAACAGGGCCTCGTGCTGCCGCAGGGCAATCCCAGGCATCTGCACGGCCTGACGGACGTGCTCGCGCTCGGCGCCCGGATGGCGATGCGTCAGCAGGGCACGGGCGCGCAGATGCTGCTCGACCTGCTCCTGAAGCGCGCCGGCGCCTCGACGCGGGATTTGCGCCGGGTCGAGACGTCGGCCCTAACCGGACCCGATCTCGCCGAACTGGTCCGCGCCGGCCAGGCCGATTGCGGCATCGCCACGCGCGCCGCCGCGCGTTCGGCCGGCCTGGATTTCGTGCCGCTGGTCTGGGAGAATTTCGACCTCGCGATGCGGCAGCGCAGCTATTTCCGCCCGGCCATGCGGGCCCTGAGCGGATTCCTCAACGAACGGCGGCTGCGCCAGCGCGCCGAGGAGCTGACCGGCTACGATCCCTCCCCCGCAGGACAGATCCGCTTCGCAGCCTGACATTGACGCACGCCCCCAAATAGTTGCAAAAGAAACCAATTCAGCCGGGGGCACACCCGGGGCAACAACGGCCAACGTGCCGGATCAGGGGAGGACAAGCGTGAATCCAATCAGATTTGGACTGCCGGTCGCGGTCGCCTTGACGGCGGCGCTGCTGTCCGGCGCGGCGTCGGCGCAGCTTTCCGACGACATCGTCAAGATCGGCGTGCTCACCGACATGAACGGCCCGGCCTCCGCGCCGACCGGCCAGGGTTCGGTGACGGCGGCGCAGATGGCGATCGACGATTTCGGCGGCAAGGTGCTCGGCAAGCCGATCAGCATCGTGGTCGGCGACCACCAGCTCAAGGCCGACATCGGCGCCTCGCTCGCGCGGCGCTGGTACGACGTGGAGCAGGTCGACCTGATCGTCGACGTGCCGGTCTCGGCGGTCGGGCTCGCGGTGCAGAACATCGCCAACGAGAAGAAGCGGCTGTTCATCACCCACTCCACCGGAACCGCCGACTTCCACGGCAAGTTCTGCTCGCCTTACGCCATGCAGTGGGTGTTCGACACCCGAGCGCTCGCGGTCGGTACTGCGGATGCCGTGGTCAAGCGCGGCGGCGACAGCTGGTTCTTCATCACCGACGACTACGCCTTCGGCCATTCGCTGGAGCGCGACGCCTCCGCCGTCGTCACCGCCAATGGCGGCAAGGTGCTGGGCTCGGTGAAGCCGCCGCTGGCAACGCCGGATCTCTCCTCCTTCGTGCTGCAGGCGCAGGCGTCCAAGGCCAAGATCATCGGCATTGCGGCAGGTCCGCCCAACAACATGAACGAGATCAAGACCGGCTCGGAGTTCGGCGTGTTCAAGGGCGGCCAGCAGATGGCGGCGCTGCTGGCGCTGATCACCGACATCCACGGCCTCGGCCTGCAGGCGGCGCAAGGCCTCCTGCTGACCACCTCGTTCTACTGGGACATGGACGACAAGACCCGCGAATGGTCGAAGCGCTATTTCGCCAAGCTGAACAAGATGCCGTCGATGTGGCAGGCCGGCGTCTACTCCTCCGTGATGCACTATCTCAACGCCATCAAGGAAGCCGGCACCGACGATCCGCTCAAGGTCGCCGCCAAGATGCGGGAGAAGCCGATCGAGGATTTCTTCGCCCGCAACGGCAAGCTGCGCGAGGACAATCTGATGGTGCACGACCTCTGGCTGGTGCAGGTGAAGACGCCGGAGGAGAGCAAATATCCGTGGGACTATTACAAGATCCTCACGACCATCTCCGGCGACAAGGCGTTCGGGCCGCCGGACCCGGCGTGTGCGATGGTGAAGAAGTGATCATGTAGCCGCGCTGACGGTGCACCCTCTCCCCTTGCGGGAGAGGGTGGCTGTGCGAAGCGCAGCCGGGTGAGGGGTTCTCTCCGCGAGTCGAACTCTCAATTTGTACGCGCGGAGAGAACCCCTCATCCGGCGCTTCGCGCCAACTTCTCCCACAAGGGGAGAAGGAAGAAAGCGCGTTCTACTTCACCACGCCGATCTCGCGAAAATATTTCATGACGCCCGGATGGATCAGCTCCGGCCTCGGCGCTGCCGCGACCGTGTTCGAGGCCGTGGTCTCGCAGGCCTGGGCGAGCTTCTTGCAGAAAACCGCTTCGACACCGTGCAGCGTCTTCGCGAGGCGATAGGCGACATCGTCAGGCAGATCCTCGCGGGTCAGCACGAAGCTCCAGGATCCCAGCGAGGCGATCGGCGCGTCCTGCTTCGGGTAGCTGTACGCGGGCACCAGGAGCGGTTTCAGGAACGCATGCTTGGCGCGGATGCGCGTCATCTCTTCGGCGCTGGGGGCAATGAAGCGCGCGCCTGACGCGCTCGATGCGACCGCTGCAAAACCGGGCCAGCCGATGCCGGCGCCCCACAGCGCGGCGACGCGGCCGTCCTCGACCATCGCGGGGCCGTCGCCGGCGCGGTCGAGATAGACCGCCTTGAAGTCTTCGTCCTGCTTGAGGCCGAGCCCATCCAGCACGTAGCGCGCCAGGATCGGCAGGCCCGAGCCTTTGGCGCCGAATGCGACGGGCTGTCCCACGAGATCGCGGATCGTCTTGTAAGGACTGTCCGCGCGCACCACGAACATGCCGGGGTTGGAATAGATCGCCGTCAGTATCTTCAGCCGCACGGGCGCGCGGCCGATGCCGGCAAAGGCCTCATAGGCCGGCTCGCCCGCGACCAGCGCGAGATCGAGCTCGCCCTTCTCCAGCAGCGGAATGTTCTCGCTGCTGCCCTTGGTGTTGCGGGGCGCGATGGCGATCTGCGGATCGGCCGCGTTCATCACCTCCGCAAAGGCGTTGCCATAGAGCGGGAAGCCGCCGCCCGGCGTAGCAGTGCCAAGACTAATCGTCGTCGTCGAAATGGCGGTGCCTCCGGTTTGAGCGGCAGCGGGGCCTGCGAGCAGCACGGCTGCGAGAAGGGTGGTCGCGAATCTCATGGTCATTCCCGGCGGGCCTGCGTCAACACCGACTTGCGGCGAAGTAGGCAGCGGCCCGGATTTGTGAAAGCATGCCCCTCAACGACAATAGAACAATGGGAGGCGTCATGTTGCGAATTTTGCGTCAAGGTGTTTTCGGGCTCGCGGTTCTCTCAGCTCTTTTCAGCGCCACGCCTCCCGCGTCCGCCGCCTATCCCGAACGCCCCGTGCACTGGATGATCGGCTTCGCCGCCGGCGGCCCCGTCGACATCGTGGCGCGGATCATGGCGCAGGCGCTGTCGGACAAGCTCGGCCAGCAATTCATCGTCGAGAACAAGGCGGGCTCAGGCGGGAACATCGCCGCCGCAGCCGCGATCAACGCAGCCCCCGACGGCTACACGCTGCTGTTCGTCGCGCCGAACAATGCGATCTCGACCTCGCTCTACAAGAAGCTGCCGTTCGACTTCATCCGCGACACCGTGCCGGTGGCGAGCATCATGCAGCTCACCAACATGCTGGTGGTCTCCAACGCGTTCCCGCCGAAGACGGTCCAGGAGTTCATCGACTACTGCAAGGCCAACCCCGGCAAGATCTCCTATGCCTCCTCCGGCAACGGCACCTCGGTGCACATGTCGGCCGAGCTGTTCAAGGCGATGACCAAGTGCGACATGATCCACGTGCCCTATCGCGGATCGGCGATCGCCTTCCCCGACATCATCTCCAACAAGGTGCAGCTGATCTTCGACAATCTGCCCTCCGCGCTGGAGCAGGCCAAGGGCGGCAATGTCCGCGCGCTGGGCGTGACCTCGCCGCAGCGCTGGCCGAGCGTGCCCGACGTGCCCGCGATCGCCGAGACCGTGCCGGGCTTCGAATCGGTCGGCTTCTACGGCATCTCCGCGCCGAAGGGCACGCCGAGCGAAGTGGTCGAGACCCTCAACAAGGCCGTCGGCGACGTGCTGAAGGACCCGAAGGTGGTCGCGCGCCTCACTGAAGTCGGCGGCATCCCCAAGCCGATGACACCGGCCGAGTTCGGCAAGCTGGTCGCTGATGAGACCGAGAAGTGGCGCAAGGTGGTGGAGTTCGCCGGGGTCTCGGTGGACTAGCGCGGCTCGGCCCCAAGGCGGTTACGGCATCGGAGGGGGCGGCTGGTCCCCCTCCACACCCCAAAAGTCGCAAAACAACCCCATGCACAGTAGAAGGCCCCAATAAATTCAATGGGTTACCGGCAGCAAAAAGCGGCCCGCTGCAGGGACGATTTGCGCCGTCGGGCAAAACAGGAGTATGCAGGCATTTCTGCAAAATTCGGTTATCCGAAACTCACTCGCGAGGCCGCACCGACGTTTCCCGCCCGCCCGAGCCAGCATTGCACCCCCGCCCCCATCCCTGTAAACGAACCGCGCACCGTTGCCGGCCGCGCGTTCCCGCGAGCCGCTCGCGGCGGGGCCTGTAGCTCAATGGTTAGAGCCGGCCGCTCATAACGGTCTGGTTGCAGGTTCGAGTCCTGCCGGGCCCACCAATGATTCGTGCCTGAAATCAATCTACGCCGAGTGCGTAGCTACCCTCACTCGAGAGCTCAAATCCTCTTGTACGCAACATGCGCTGTCGCAAACGGAATGCCGGCGCGCCCGGCGCTGCCGCGCACGATGCAGGCGTGGTCATCGATCGCGTAGAACCAGTCATCGAAGTTCAGCTTGAACGACTTGCCATCGCCTTGGGGCGTGTCGCGCGTGTACTTCCAGTGAAAGGCGCATCCGGCCTGCTCGCCGGTGGCTTCGCCTTCCAGGCGATTCTCGTGGCCGGTGTACCGGCCTTCGCCGACCTTGTGAATCGTCCAGCGCAGCGTGTCGCTATGGCCGTCATCGAAGGTGTAGGTCTCGGTCAGGACGACGGTGTCGGTGTCCGCGTCCAACTCGCCATGAGCCCTGATCGTCGCTCGCTTCAAAAGCCCGCCGACAAGGCTTTCAACCACCACCCATCCTTCCAAGCGACCCACGAAGAAACGCTCCGGGAGGAATACCGGCGTGGTGCCAGCGAACGCATCTATGGCCATGGCTTTTCCTCCGAGTTGGATGACGACATAAGCCGCCGCTCGGCACCGGGTTCCTCTGGATGGAAATCCCGCCTAGTCCGCTGGGCGCCTGCAATTTGCAGATTCCTCCGTCCATCCTTCGCATTCTCCACAGCCCCAGGGAACACGTGGACAAGCCCGGCCCTGCCGTTTGGGAATCCCTGACCCGTGCTAAGCGCCGGGAACAAGCCGGGGCGGGGCGGATTCGTCCCAGCAAGGAGCGATCTCGATGCTGATGACGAAGGACAGGCGGCCGGCGATCCGCACGCTGCGTGGATGGGCGCTCAACGTGCTGCAGGAGGCCGGCGCGATCCACGAATGCGAGGAGCACGGCTGGGCCAAGGACCGGGCCGATCCGCATGCGCTCGCACACGCCATTGACCTTGCCCGCGAGGCGCCGCCGCCCGGCGTCGCGCCGGACGACGCAATCGCGGAACTGCGCGACGTCCTAGACTCGGTGGGAGATACCTGCCCGGAGTGCCGGGACGAAGATTGCTGACGCGGTATCGATCGCTGTATCCGGTGTCCACATGGACAAAACGTTCATCCTGACAGCGGAGTTGGACCCTGCCAGCTTCGATTGGCTGGACGGGCTGCGCCGCGCGCATTTCCCGCCGGCGCGCAACTTGCTGCCGGCGCATCTCACGCTGTTTCATCGCCTCTCGCCGGCGCAGACCGACAGGCTGGGCGATCTCGCCTTGCCCGATGCGCCACTACCCATGCTGTGCGACGGCGTTCGCCTGCTCGGCTTCGGTGTCGCCATCGAGATCGCCTGCCCTGAACTCGCGCGATTGCGGACGGCGCTGCAGGCCGCCATGGGCGGCGAGTTGTCCCGGCAGGACAGCCAGGGCTGGCGGCCGCATGTCACCATCCAGAACAAGGTTACGGCCGCAGCAGCACGCGGTCTTTACGACGAGCTTCGCGCCGGGTTCGTGCCGCGCGCGGGTGCCGTTGGCGGGCTGCTGGTCTGGGAGTACCTGAACGGTCCGTGGAGACTGGACCGCCGGCTTCCATTCGACGGCTAGGCTCTGCGCCGCTGCACCTCGGCATACCATGCGGCGTAGGGCGTGTTCTTCGCCATGTGCCGGTTGAGATCGGGAGCGCCGTCCGGCCACCAGACCGGGCCGCGCTCGCCGAGGGCGCGCTTCGCGTCGTCGACAGCGCGATGGGCCGCCGCTTCGGACCCGGCATCGGCCGCCGCCTTGGCGTCGCGGACGGCTCGCCGCGCCGTCATCAGGCGCTTGACCAGCTCCGACGTCTCCCGCTCGCCCAGATGCGGATTGGCCATCCGCCACAGGCGTCCGCGGACGACGAAGTATCGCCCGTCCGGCGTCACCGGATGTTTCATGCCGATTTGCGCCGCGCCCCCGAGGCCTGCTTCTTCGCGGACGTCTCCTTGGCCGCCTTCTTGCCGGCGATCGGCATCAGCATCTCCTTCTGGCCGGCCGCGGCCTTCTTCGGCTTCCTGGCCGGCTTGTCCGGCTTCGCGGGCGCGGCCTCCGTCCCGGCTGACTTCCCAGCTGCCTTGCCGACGCTCCGGCGCAGCGCCTCCATGAGGTCGACCACGTTCTCGCCCTTCGGCCGGTCCTTTGGCCGGATGACCTTGCCGGCGCGTTTCTCGTTGATCAGCTCGATCAGCGCGGTCTCGTAATGGTCCTCGAACTTCTCGGGCGTGAAGCGTCCGGCCTTCTGGTTGACGATGTGCCGGGCGAGATCGAGCATGTCCTTGGTGACCTTGACGTCCTGGATCTCGTCGAAATAGTCCTGCTCGCTGCGCACCTCGTAGGGGTAACGCAACAGGGTGCCGACGAGGCCCTTGTCCATCGGCTCCAGCGCGATGATGTGCTCGCGGTTGGTCAGCACCACGCGCCCGATCGCAACCTTGTCCATCTCGCGGATGGTCTCGCGGATCACGGCGAAGGCGTCGTGGCCGACCTTGCCGTCGGGCCGGATGTAATAGGGGCGGATCAGGTAACGCGGGTCGATGTCGGACCTTGCGACGAACTCGTCGATCTCGATGGTGCGCGTGGACTCCAGCGCGATCTCCTCGAGCTCTTCCTTGGAGACCTCGATGTACTGGCCCTTCTCGAGCTCGTAGCCCTTGACGATGTCCTCGTTCGGCACCTCGTCGCCGGTGTCCGCATCGACCTTCACGTATTTGATGCGGTGGCCGGTCTGCCGGTTGAGCTGGTTGAACGAGATCTTCTCGCTCTCGGATGTGGCCGGAAAGAGCGCCACCGGACAGGTGACGAGGGACAGTCTCAGGAAGCCTTTCCAATTGGCGCGGGGGGCCATTTACGCAGAACTCCGGTTCGAGGCGGCACGGATTCAAGACGGACGGAGGCCCGGGGTTCCGACATGGCTTGTGGAGAAAACAGCAGCGCAAGTGTAGGACTTCATGTCGCATCGCTCCGCCGAGCCCCCGCACGGCCGCCGTCTGGCGGCAGGAGACCTCCATGACCAATGAAAAAGGCCCGAACATCAAGAAGAAGCAGAAATGCAAGAACTGCGAAGGCAAGGGCCTGCTCAAGAAGGGCGACAAGGTGGTGAAGTGCCAGCGCTGCAAGGGCACGGGCGAGCGATGAGGCGTTGGTCTGCCGGCGGCCCCTTTGCCCCCCATGCGGCGATCCTCCGATAGGAGGAGGCCAGGCACCGCCGACATGCTATCCTGCGCCGGAAGCAGTCACGGAGAGAACCCATGCCCACCAGCGTCAAGCAAATGATCGAAGCCGCCAACGCGGCGGTCCCCAAGATCACGTCGGACGAGGCGGCCCAGATGATCAAGAACGGCGACACGCTCGTCGTCGACGTGCGCGATGCGCCCGAGGTCGCGGCCAGCGGCAAGATCGCGGGCGCCGTGCACGTCTCGCGGGGGATGCTGGAGTTTCGCGCGGATCCGGAATTGCCCTCCCACGACAAGGCGTTCGACCGGAGCAAGACCGTCATTCTCTACTGCGCGTCCGGCGGCCGGTCGGCGCTGGCCGGCAAGCTGCTGAAGGATCTGGGCTACGAGAAGGTCTACAATCTCGGCGGCTTCAAGGACTGGACCGGGGCGGTCGAGAAATAGCCCGGCCCGGCCGCCGCGCAGCCGCTCGCGCCTGTGGCGCATCCTGTCGGGACGCCGGCAGGCGGCGGGCCCCCCTGGGTGAGGTCCTTTCCTTCCCGCGGGGGGCATTCGCATACCGGCCTGGCGGCTTCGACCGGGACTTATCTTGGAGGCAGCTCTTGGAGGCAACTTTTGGAGGCAACGATCTGCCGTGATGCGAGTTGTTCCCTGGTGCGAGGACCACAGCGAGGCGCGCCATGACCAAGCCCACCGCCAAGGATACCGGACTGACACCTGACGACTTCCCGATCGAAGCCGACAAGACCAAGCTCCGGACCCACAAGGGCGAGCCGGTGGCCTCCGCGGAGTCGGAAGAGATCGCGGACGAGCTGGCCGACCGGTTGAACGAGCAAGCTCACCGGGAGGAGCAGGACCGCTGGTCGGCGTGACCCGAGATGCGAGCGGGGCAAGCTGCCGTGGCGCGTCGCTGATCGTCCAGCCTCGCTTGTAAGACAATTACCGGCGCACCGGGACAGATCGCAAACGAATGCGGAGCCGCCGACGCGCGCCCCCGCCCTACTCGATCGACGTCGTCTGCCGCCGCCTCAGCTCGGACGGGCTGTGGCCGAACTTCCTGCGAAACACCGTGCTGAAATGCGATGAGCTGCTGAAGCCCAGCCGATAGGCGATCTCGGTCACCGACAGCGCGCGCAGCTCGGGGCGCATCAGCGCGTCGTAGCAGCGCTGCAGGCGGCGGTTCAGAATCCATTCCGACACCGACATCTCGGTCGAGCGAAACAGATAATGCAGGTGCCGGAGCGAGACGCCGTTGCTCCGGGCGATCTTCTCCAGCGACAGATCCGGATCGGTCAGGTGCTCCTCAATCCAGGCCTTGACGGAGCGCAGGCGCGCGTTGCGGGCGGTGGCGTCTTCCGAGAATTCGTCCTTGTCGCCCATGTCCAGCGCGAGCGCCAGCACGTCCATCAACTCGTGACCGAGCCGGCCTCGCGCCGCCTCCTCCAGGTGTGATGCTTCCGCGGCGAGCAGCGTGCAGAATTCGGCGGCGATGCGCCCGAGCCCCCGCCCCGTCGCGATCGTTGCCGCGGACGGCATCTTGCCTTCGGCGAAGCGCGACGAAAACTCCTTGCGCGGAATCTCCAGATACAACGAGCGGAATTGGTTCGAGCACTCCAGATCGTAAGCGTCGGAGGCCGAAAAGATCGCGCCGATGCCCGGGCTGGTCACCAGCGTCTGGCCGGCCTGAAGCACGTCCATGTTGCCCTGCTGCAGAAACTGGACGTAGTAACAATCCTTGTCGAGCTTTGCGATGTGTCGCTCGCGCCGCGAGATCCGCTGCTCCGACAGGAAGACGTCGCTCATCGTGACCGGGCCAAATTGCGCCTCGCGGATAAAGCCCTGATAGTCGGCCGGCTTCACCGCGTTCACGTCGACATGAACGTAGTGGTCGCAGATCGCATCCTGCCAGGCGGCAAAGCGCTTGGCGGGGTCCAGCTCCTCGGTCGTAAACACGAGATCCATCGGCGGCCCGTCACGTCGGGACATATCTGTGCGGCGCACAAAAATTGCCGACCGATTTTAGGTTGCTGTCAGCTTCACGCAAGACTCTTTGCGCGCCTGCGCAAAAGGTTTGCGCGTTGACGCAAGTCAGGATGGGCGCTCTCGCCTATCAAGCGCAAAACAAAACTTGGGACGGGGGGAGGCAAGCGCGCGCCGAGACGGCGATCCCGCACGCGCGATGCCGAGCCCGGGGAAGGCGACGATGAAGCGCGTTCGGGTCAGCCAGCAGGAGATCGTGTTCGCGGTCTTCGCGGCACTCTTCCTGACCTTCTCGGTTTTCCTCAACGGCTTTCTCTCCGCCGACAACATGCTGACATTGCTGCAGAACGTGGCGGTGCTCGGCATCCTGGGCCTGGCCATGGCGATCGTCGTGATCGGCCGCGGCATCGATTTGTCGCTGATCGCGGCACTCGCGGTCCCCGGCGGCCTCGTGCTGCAGATGGTGCAGAACGGCCATTCGCTGCCGGCCTCGCTGCTCGCCGCCGGCCTGCTGGCCATCGCGGTCGGCCTCGTCAACGGCTGGCTGATCGCCTACGCTGAAGTGCCGCCACTGTTCGCGACGCTGGCGACCGGCCTGTTCGTCGCCGGTCTCGGCCAGGCCGCCCTCTTCCAGCTCGACGTCGTGCAATGGAGCGACGGCATGGCCGGCTTCGAGCGGCTCGGCCAGGGCAGCATCCTCGGCATTCCCACCTCGATCGTGATGTTCGCGATCGCCTGCGTCGTGGTCTTCGTGCTGCTGCGCCAGACGCGCTGGGGCGCCTACATCTATGCGATCGGCGACAACCCTTTCGCGGCGCGCGTCACCGGCATCCCGTCGCGGCCGATCATCGTGCTGCAATACGTCCTCGCCGCGCTGATCGGCTGCTTTGCCGGCCTCGTGCTGGCGGCGTCCGTCAACTCCATGCCGACGCGCATCTTCAACTCGACGCTGATCTACGACGTCATCCTCGTCGTCGTGCTCGGCGGCATCGGCCTGTCGGGCGGGCGCGGCGGGGTCGTCAACGTCATCATCGGCACGCTGCTGATCGGCACGATGCTGAACGGAATGACGATCCTCAACATCCCCTATGCCGGCCAGAATCTTATCAAGGGCCTCGTGCTCCTGATCGCCGTCATCACCGACACCCTGCTCAATCCACGAAATGAAGAAACGGCCCAACAGGGCGACATCTGATCTGCCTGAAGAAACGCATATCCAACAAGGAGGAAGACAATGGCCAGCGTTCATAAGTTCGCGCTTGGAAGCATCGCCGCACTGGCGCTTTCAGCCGTCGCGGCTCCGGCCCTCGCCCAGCAGGGCCTCGACGAACCGTTCCAGAAGCCGTTCCGGGAAGCGCTGGCCGGCAAGACCGTCGCCTACGTGCCGGTCGCGATGAACTTCGACCTGACGGAAGGCTGGTACGCCGGGCTCAAGAAGGAGCTCGAGCCGTACGGCGTCAAGTTCGTGATCCGCGATCCCAACTGGAATACCAATGCCGGCGCGCAAGCCGTCACCTCGCTGATCTCGGAGAAGCCGGCGGTGATGGTGATCCACAATCCCGACGTGCAGACCTACGCCAAGCTACTGCAGCGCGCCGAGAACGAAGGCATCTACGTCATCCAGATCAACATGGGCTCGGCCTATCGCAGCTCGGCCTTCGTCGGCGCCAACTGGATCGAGATCGGCGAGCGGCAGACCGAGGGCGTGGTGAAGGCCTGCCAGGGCAAGTCGAACAAGATCGCCATCATCCAGGGCGCGCTGTCGGCGGCAGCCAGCGCCTACACGCTCAAGGGCGTCGAGAACGTCCTCGCCAAGCATCCTGAAATCAAGGTCGTCTCCAGCCAGGCCGCCGATTGGGATGCCGCCAAGGCCAAGGCGATCACCCAGACGGTGCTGAAGCAGAACCCGGATCTCTGCGGCATCGTCGGCTTCTGGGACGGCATGGACATCGGCACCGCCGCCGCGATCAAGGAAGCCGGGCTGACCGGCAAGGTGTTCCTCGCGACCTCCGGCGGCGGCGAGCGCAAGGGCGCCTGCGAGCTCGTCAAGAACGGCTCGTTCGATCTCGACATGAGCTACGACGTGCCGACGCAGGCCGCCCAGATGGCCGGCACCATCAAATGGCTGCTGTCGTCGGGCGTCAAGGCGGGCTCGGTCAAGGGCTCGGAATACACCACGCTGATTCCGATCACCAAGGAGAATGCCGACAACCAGATGACCTGCTGGAATCTCTCCGATCTCAAGAAGTGATTGTCGCATGACTGCGCGTCCCGGGCTTCCCCGGGGCGCGCGCCACTTTATCTGATGAAAATTCCTGGGAAGGCCGATGCGCGAGACACCGACGCGGCTCCGATACCGCTACTGGCCGGACCATCTCCTCGGCGAGATCCTGTCCAAACGATGGACCGAAACCGCCATCCCGGTGATCCTGCTGCTGATCATCGGCTTCGCACTCAGCCGCTCGCTCGAGCATTTCCTCTCGCCGGCGAGCCTCGCCGACACCGCGCGGCAGGCCGGCGAGATCGGCTTCATCGGTCTCGGCATGGCGCTGGTCGTCATCGTCGGCGGCATCGATCTCTCGGTGGGGTCGATCTTCGCCCTGACGGATTTCTGCGCGCTCTATCTGCTCGACGTGCTGAACTGGCCGGTCCCCGCCGTGGTGGTGGCCACCATGATCGTCGGCGGGCTGCTCGGCGCTGTGAACGGCGTGCTGATCGGATATCTCAGGCTGCGCGCCTTCATCACCACGCTGATCACGCTGATCATCTACCGCTCGGCCTATGAGCTCCTGATCCAGCGCTATTCCAACGCCATCGCGTCGGCCTTCCCGGACATTCCGTCCTGGGACTTCATCGGCGGCGGCAGCGTGTTCGGCATCCCCAGCGTCGCGCTGGTCTACATCGTCATCGCGATCTTCGGTCACGTCTTCCTGACGCGGCTGCGGCCGGGCTGGCACATCACCGCGATCGGCGGCTCGCGACGCTCGGCCTATAATTCCGGCATTCCGGTTCGCCGCACCATCGCGCTCTGCTACGTCGCGAGCGGCGTGCTGACCAGCATAGGCGCGCTGTTCTTCGCGGCAAGGCTCGGCACGGTCGGCGGCGATATCGGCGTCGGCCTGGAGGTGATCGTGCTGACGGCCACCGTGCTCGGCGGCATTACGCTCGGCGGCGGCAAGGGCTCGGTGGTCAAGTCCATGGTCGGCGTGCTCATTGTCCTCCTCGTAACCAACGGGCTGACCGCCATGAACGCGCGCGGCGGCGTCAACCGCATGGCGCTGGCGACGATCCTGCTGGCGGCGGCAATGGTCGACATCCGCTGGCAGAAGAACCGCACCCGCATCATCAGCAAGGTCTATGTCGCCCCGACCTACCACGCGTTGCCGCCTCCGCCGCCAACCGAAATCGGCAGCGGCGGTCCGTTCGAGCAGAACGACAAGCTGCGCGACGTCACGCTGATCGGGCTCGGCCGGATCGAGGCACCCGAGGACGTCATCCTCGATCGCAACGACGTGCTCTATGCCGGATCCCGTCACGGCGACATCATCCGATTCTTCCCGCCGGATTACGAGCGGATGGAGGTGTTCGCCCATATCGGCGGCCAGCCGCTCGGCATGGCGTTCGACAAGCAGGACAATCTCTACGTCTGCATCGGCGGCATGGGCCTCTATCGCATCACGCCCGACGGCACCGTCGAGAAAGCCACCGACGAGACCAACCGCAGCCTGTATTCCGTGAACGACGACAGCCGCCTGCGGCTCGCCGACGATCTGGACATCACCGACGACGGCCTCATCTTCTTTTCCGAGGCCACGGTGCGCTACGAGATGGACGAGTGGCCGGTGGACGGACTGGAGGCGCGCGGCAACGGCCGCATCATCTGCTACGACACCAAGACCGGCACCACCCATACCGCGCTGCGCGGCCTCAAATTCCCGAACGGCGTCGCGGTCGCCAGCGACGGGCAATCGATCCTGTTTGCGGAGACGTTCGGCTGCTCGATCAAGCGCTACTGGTTCGCCGGCCCGAAGAAGGGTGACGTCGAGATCGTCATGGACAATCTGCCGGGCTACCCCGACAACATCAACCTCGCCTCGGACGGCAATTACTGGCTGGCGCTGGTCGGCATGCGCAGCCCGTCGCTGGATCTCGCCTGGAAGATGCCGGGCTTCCGGAAGCGCATGGCCAAGCGCGTGCCGGTCGACGAATGGCTGTTCCCGAACATCAACACCGGCTGCGTGGTCAAGTTCAACGAGCAGGGTAAGATCCTGGAATCGTTCTGGGACCTCAAGGGGCTCAACCATCCCATGATCACATCGATGCGCGAGCATCGCGGCTATCTCTATCTCGGCGGCATCGCCAACAACCGGATCGGCCGCTTCAAGCTCGACAATGCCGATCCCGACTTCGTGCAGTACGACAAGCGCTGGGGGAAGCCGTCGTGATCGCCGCGATCAGTGAATTCGCCAACCGTTTCCTCGGCCGGGGCGAGGCAGCCATCACCGTCCCGTCATTCGACGGAGCGCTGAAGCCAAACCAGGCGCTCGAGCAGGCGGAGATCCTGCTCGCATGCGACGCGCCGGAGGATCTCGCTGCGGACGGCAATTCGCTGCTCATTGCCGACGGCCCCCGGCTGAGACGCTTGACCGGAGACTCGACAACGACGGTTCGAACCTTCGAGCGGCCGATCTCCGCACTGGCGTCCTTGCCGGGTGGTGGTCTCGCCGTCGCGCTCGGCGGCACCGAGGTCCGGCTTTACGACAACGCCGCGACCGAGACGGCCAGCGCCGCCTTCATGCAAGGGCTGCACGCTGTCAATGCGCTGGCTCCCGCCAGCGACGGGACGTTGATCGCAACCGATGGATCGTCGTTGCACGATGTCGGCGACTGGGCGAGCGATCTGATGGAGCTCGGCAGGACCGGCCGGGTGCTGCGGCTCGATCCTAAGTCCGGCGCGATCACGCAGCTTGCCGGCGGACTGGGCTACGCGTTCGGTGCCATCGCGAACAACGACGCCGTGCTCGTCAGCGAGAGCTGGCGGCATCGCCTGGTTTCGATCGCGCCGGACGGACGCCGCAAGGACCTGCTCCGCCACCTCCCCGTCTATCCGTCGCGGCTTTCGCCGGCGCGCGGCGGCGGCTTCTGGCTCACCGCCTTCACCGCACGCACGCAGCTGGTCGAATTCGTGCTGCGCGAGCCGGCCTATCGCCGCCGCATGATCGCGGAGATCGACCCGGAATTCTGGGTCGCGCCGCGCCTGCGCTCCGGCAATTCCTTCAAGGAGCCGCTGCAGGGCGCCCACATCAAGACCATGGGCGTGATGAAGCCTTGGGCGCCGCCGCGGTCATACGGCCTCGTCATCCGGCTCGGAGCCGACGGCTTGCCCCGCTATTCGCTCCACAGCCGGGCCGATGGCGTCAACCACGGCATCGTCGCCGCCGTCGAAGTCGGCGACCACCTCGTCATGATCGCAAAGGGCGCCGGCCGCGTCATCAGGCTGCCGCTGGCAACCCTCGGCGAGGAGGCCCGCGCATGAACGACCTCGTCCTGTCGCTATCGAAGGCGACCAAGCTCTACGCCGGCGTGCCTGCCATCGAAGGCGTCGATTTCGACCTGCGGCGCGGCGAAATCCACGCCCTGGTCGGCGAAAACGGCGCGGGGAAATCCACGCTGACCAAGGTGATGGCCGGCGTCGTGACGCTGACCTCCGGCGCCATGACGGTCGACGGGGCCGACGTCACCCTGAAGACCCCGCTGGAGGCGCGCAATCTCGGCATTGCCATGGTGTTCCAGGAGAACAGCCTGGTGCCGACGATGACGGTGGCGCAGAACCTGTTTCTCGGCCAGGAGAAGTTCTACAACCGCCTGCGCGGCATCTACATCGCGGCCCAGCAATTCCTGCAATCGCTCAACTTCGACGTAACGCCCACCGCGACGGTCGGCGGCCTCGGCGCCGCCAAGAAGCAGATGGTCGAGATCGCCCGCGCCGTCCTGCACAAGGCCAAGGTGATCATCTTCGACGAGCCGACGGCCACGCTGACGCCGGAGGAGAAGAAATACTTCTTCGACCTGGTCAAGGACCTGAAGAAGCGCGGGGTCTCCATCATCTTCATCTCGCACGCGCTCGAAGAGGCGTTATTGCTCGCGGACCGCATCACGGTGCTGCGTGACGGCAAGCACGTCGTGACCGACGACGCTTCCCGCTTCGACCGGGCGCGCATCGTCCAGGCGATGGTGGGGCGGGACCTTTCGAACACGCTCTACGGCGCGCGCAAGACGCAGGTGCGGCCCTCGGGCAAGCGGGTGCTGACGGTGCAGAACCTGAAGATGGCGCCGATGGTGAAGAACAATTCGCTGTCGGTGTTTGCAGGCCAGATCACCGGCGTCTTCGGTCTCGTCGGCGCCGGGCGCACCGAGACCTTCAAGATCGTCGCAGGCGTCATGAAGCGCGACTTCTTCCACGGCGGCGAGGTGATCCTCGGCGATAAGCCGGTCCGCTACCGCGTGCCGGCGCCGGCGGTGCAGGCCGGCATCGCCTACGTCACCGAAGACCGCAAGGTCGAAGGATTTTTCGAGACCGCATCCATTGCGCGCAATATCTATCTCGGCCTGCTCGCCAAGTTTCCCAAAGGACGCACCTGGCTGTCACGACGTGAAAGCACCGCGGCCGGGAAGTCCTGGATCGAGCGGCTCAAGGTGCGCGCCATCGGCGACGAGGCCAAGGTCGTCGAATTGTCCGGCGGCAACCAGCAGAAGGTCGTCATCGCCAAATCGCTAATCCAGGATCCGGAGCTGATCATCTTCGACGAGCCGACGCGGGGTGTGGACGTCGGAGCCATCGTCGAGATTCACGAGTTGATCAATTCGCTGGCCGACAAGGGCAAGGCGGTGGTGGTGATCTCCTCCTATTTGCCCGAGATCATGGCGCTCTCAGACCGAATCCTGGTGTGCAGGCAGGGCAAGGTGGTCGAGGAGTTTTCCGCGCTGGAGGCGACGGAGGAAGCCATCATGTACGCGGCGATCCACTGACGGCTACACGCCCGCCACATCGCCGCGCAATCGACGAATCAATCAGGCGGAACGCGGCATGGAGACGGGCTGCGCGCTCCGCTCACCGAGCAGCTTGCGGGTCGTGCTGTTGACGAAGTGCAGCGACATGCAGGCCGGGCACCTCACGGACAGGTAGCTGTCCGCGGGCTCGAAATTCTCGGGCCCCTCGTCATCGATCCGATGCTGGACGTTCATGCCGGTGTGCGGGCAGGTGAAGAGAATCTGGCGCTGCATGTTCGTATTCATGCGCCTGAACCGCGGCCGGCGAAATTGCGGATGATTCCTTAGGGGCCTTCCCTGTGTTTGAGATGGGTCAATGCGGGCGATCTGCCCGCGCCTATGCTTTGCGTGACATCGGGCGCGTTCCCGCCCCCGGTGCCGAACGAAGCGGAGCCCGGACTCCTAGGCACTCCGGGCACCGCTTCGCAACGGCGACCGACCGCGACCTCCGAGCGGATAGGCGGCGATCCCTTCAATCCTCAACCCGAAATAGCCGCCAGCGCTCCGGCACGCCCCTGAGCTGATGCACGCCGTGATCCCTGAAGCGGATCTCCGACTGCGCCATCAGTTCCTTGACCGCGCTCGAGACCAGGACCTCGCCGGCGCGCGCCTTGGCGGCGACGCGCGTGCCGATGTGAAACGCGAGACCGACCATCTCGCCCCCGCTCACACTGTATTCGCCGGCATGAAGGCCCACCCTGATCTCGAGCCCGAGCGTCCGCACGGCCTTCTGGATCGCAGTCGCGCAGCGCACGCCGGAAGCCGGCGCCTTGAATGTCGCCAGCACGCCGTCGCCGGTCGTCACCACTTCCTTGCCGCGCGTGTTCTTCAGCTCCTTCCGCACAGCCGCATAATAGTGGCCCATGACCTTGGTCCAACGCGCGTCGCCGAGCTTCGCCGCCTGTTCGGTGGAGCGGACGATATCGACGATCAGGATGGTGGCGAGCGCCTGCTTGAGCTCGGCGCTCTGCTCGGCGGATCGACGCCGCAGCGTGATCGGTCCGGCCAGCGGTTCGTAGCGATGGCTGCGGCGCCGGGCGATGGCGGCTTTGGCATAGTCCTGCGCGCGCTGCGGCGTGCGGCAGCGAACTGTCTTCTGCTGCGGCAGTCGCGTCCAGTAGACTCTTCGCCCATCGCCGGCGCCCTGCACCTCCACGGCGCCCCACTTCAGGAACACCGCTGAACCAATCCGCCGAACGCACCACGCCTTCGACGTATAGCCGGATACGTTGGACTGAAGGACTCCGATGCGCAGGAATTTGGGCATGAACGTGCGGCCGATCGCGGGACCGTTTAAGCTACTTGTGGTAAAGCGTAGTGGCACATGCGCGCGTTGGCAATACGATCGGCCGCGGAGCAGTCCCGGCAGCGGATCAGGCTGCGCTTGACGACTGCGGCCCGACCGGCAAATCTTGCTACGCTGCTGGCGCGGCCCAATCCCGGTGGGATCGATTGTCCGGGCTGCTCATTTGAAACCGACGCATTCGAAGCCAATCCATTTGAGACCCATGCAAGATGAAAAACCAGATTCGACGTGCTCTTGGAGGCGCCCTGTTGTCAGCCGGGCTTGCACTTGCCGCCGTGCCTGATATGGCGCATGCGCAGTCGGGCAGCGCCGGTGGCAGCATCGGCAATGACGAAAAGTCGCTGTCCGGATCGCGCCAGACGCCTCGTGCCGCCGAGCCCGCAAAGCCCGCACGGCGCAGCGCGCCCGCCGAGGAAGCGCCGGGTCGCGCGCCGCAACGGAGCGGCGGAGGCGGCAGTTATGACGGAGCCTGGGTCTTGACCAGCGTCGGCCAAACCTGCGCCGGCTCCACCGACACGGTGGTCATCACCAGCGGCACGATGGTGGGGCAATACGGCACCGGGCGCGTCAGTCCGAATGGCGGCGTGTCGGGAACGGGAGCTGCGGGAGGTTTGAGCTGGACAATGTCCGGCCGGTTTTCGGGCCGCAGCGGGTCCGGCACGTTCAGGCGGTCCGACGGATGCGTCGGAAGCTGGACCGGATCGAAACAGTGAGAGGACGCCTGCGATCACAGAAGGATCGCGAGCTCATAGATCAGGACGGCTCCGCCGAGACAGCGACGCCATGGATTCACGCCGCGAAAGATCTCGTCGAGTGCCCAGACCACGAGCCCGCCTCTGAAAACGATGTCCAGGACCGTGGCGGAGGTGCCTGGCCAAGGCCAGATCCAGCGAAGGACGCCGGCCACGATGACGACCCAGAGCACGAGATTGGGCGCCTGGGCGATGGTGATCTCGCCGGTTTTTCGGTTTCGAAAGAACCATTGCAGGATCCGAGACATGATCGCCCCTGGCACCTCGAACAAAGGCGCCGTTGCCGGCGCCCCTGTTCGCTTTGACTGTTTTACCGGACGCGTTGCGTCTGGCGTTGCGGTGCGTAGGCTCTCATCGGATTGATGCCGCAGCCCTGGTTGGTGCCGCTCGCAGTCGCCATGCACTGTCGATAGCTGGAGAACTGACAATTGCCGGGGTAGCCGGACTGGCGTCCCTGCAGGCAGTAGCTGTCTTGCACGAGCTCTCTTGCGGACGCGGCAGAGTAGGCTCCGCCGATCGTGAGTGCGGCAACGGCGGCAAGGGCCGCGATGGACAAATGACGATGCATGCGATGACTCCGGATCATGGTGCCGCATTCTGCGACACCCATGCAGAGATACGTTTCCGATCAGCAAAAGAACTCAAGCCCGGCGGTTAAATCGCGGACATGTTCGCCGTCTGTGCGAGGCACGCAAACTGCAGGCAAAAAAGGCCCCGCAATCTGCGGAGCCCTCGATTTGCATTGTAACGACCGACTTACTTCATATTGCCGGGGGCCACCTTGGTGCCGCCCTGGTCGCTGCCCGGACCGGAACCGCCCTGGCCGGACGCGTCGGGCTGCATGCCGCCCTTGGCCATGCCGTTTGTACCGGTGTTCATGCCGGTCGTGCC
The DNA here is from genome assembly GCF_018129985.1 of Bradyrhizobium sp. SZCCT0148. GTDB lineage: Bacteria > Pseudomonadota > Alphaproteobacteria > Rhizobiales > Xanthobacteraceae > Bradyrhizobium > Bradyrhizobium japonicum_H. The sequence continues at coordinate 61,635 of NZ_JAFCKT010000011.1, read as the reverse complement.
CTTGTGCATCGAACCCTTCTCGGTGTTGTGCATGCCCGGCTTCTGCATGTTGTCGGACTGCGGAGCGGGACCGGTGTTCTGGGCGAAAGCAGAGCCGCACATCAGAGCGAGAGCGGCGGACGCGATGATCATCTTCTTCATGGAAAACTCCTGGTTCGTGTGTGCGGGCCAACGTCGCGCGAAGTGGCCTCGTTCCTAATGCGATCACGCAGCACGCGAAACATTCTCGGGCGCGGTTTGAAACTTTCGGCCCTTCGAGCCGTATCTCACCGTGGCCGACCACATGACAGGAATTTAAGGTGGCCAGTCGGAAATCCGGATGTGCGTCCAACGTATCTCTTATGTCGGCACGCGAACCTCCTCACGCGCGAAGCCGACCGGCGGTCCCACCGGACGAAATTCGTCGCGCCCACGATGGGGCCGCCGTCTTCGCGAATAGGAACCGGAGCATCGGCCGCACATTGGTCCGCGCCGGGGTCCCCATAACGCCGGCACTTTGGCGGCTCCGGCTCCAGCCCACCCCTGCGGAGTCCGGAGTCGCTTCAAGGAACCAGCACGATGGATGAAAGTCTGCGGATCGTCTTCGCGATCGGCGCCACCGCCGCCGTCGCCGCGGGGGCGTTCTTCGCCATCCGGTTCTTCGCTGCGTTCACCTAGGCGTGACTGAGATCGCGATCCGCCTCACCCGTGATAGGCAAACAGCTCGATCGGATCGCTGAAGCCGCGCACCTCGTGTTCACCGACATGCTCCAGCTCGAATTGCGGTTCGACAAGTTCGGCGAACGCGCGCGACAGCAGCACGGTGCGTCCCAATTGCTTGGTAAGCGCTTCGAGGCGGGAGGCCATGTTGACGGCCGGACCGATCACGGTGAAGTCGAGCCGGCTGGATGATCCGATATTGCCGTACATGACATCGCCGACGTGGACGCCGATGCCGTAATTCAGCGGGGCGCGCCCCGTGCCATTGTTGCGCGCGTTCAGCGCGGTCATGGCCTGACGCGCCTCGGTCACGGCACGAAGCAGATTGGCGCAGGCGTCGGGCTGATCAAGCGGGAAGATCGCGAGCAAGCCGTCGCCGATGAATTTGAGGATCTCGCCGCCGTGCTTCGCGATCGGCTCGGACATCGCGTCGAAATAATCGTTGAGCAGATCGATGACGTCGTCGCGCGGCCAGTTGTCGGAGATCCTCGTGAAATCGCGCAGGTCGCAGATCATGATGGCGGCGCGCACCGTGGTGCCGGTACCGCGCCGCGTGGCGCCGGCCAGGATCAGCTCGCTGGCATGCGAACCGACATACGTCTCCAGCAGCGTTCGCGCGAGGCGGTTCTTGATGCGGATCTCGCTGACCAGCGCCAACACCGGCAGCACGCGCTTCAGCGCAGCGATATGCGAATCGTCGAAACCGCCGGGGCGGTCGGTCGCGAAAGTGATGAGATGACGCTTGCCGAGCGTGTGGTAGAGCGGCCAGGCGACATAGTCGGTCAGGCCCTTCGCCCGCATCTCGTCATAGAGCGCGTGCTTGCGGCCGAGTGCGACGTCGCGTTCGAGATTCTCACGGAGTTCGGTTGCACCGTTCTGAATTTCGTTGGCGGGACTGCCGATGTATTCGGAGCGCTCGCGCACGTCGAAATCGACCAGCGCGGTTTCCGCCTCCCGCATGCCATCGGACCACATGAAGCGGGCCCCCAGCCACTGAGGGTGATGGATCAGGACGTGAAACGTCGACCGCTTCAGCGGAATGCCGACCTGCTGCAAACGAATGCACATCTCGGCAAAAATGTTGTCGATAAAGCGCTCGTCGCGCGTGCCGTTGGTCAGCCAGTCGACGACACCGTCGGACATGGTGGTGGGATTGATGCTTGTCGGCACGTTGATGTCCTGGGCTTCGACGGTCTGCATAGCAGCAGATATCGTGTTCCGCCCCCAAATCGTCAACCTGGCCGATTGCCCGGATTGTGCGCAGCCGCCGGGCGTTCTAGCCGACCAGTCGGATCGATCCCAGCACGACAAGGCCCGAAACGAGAGTGAGGGTCGATGCCTCGGCGAGTTCGACCTTCAGCGTGTTTTTGTGCGAAATCGCAAAATCCTCGCTTCCGAGACGGACGCGGCAGACGCCGACCGCCGCGTAGACCAGATGCGTGCCGGCGGGAAGCTGCCGCTCGCCGGGCTCCTTCAGCGCCACAAGCGCGATCTCTGCCGCACCGCGCCGGGCCATCAAGTTCACGACCTCGACCGGACCCGCCTCGAGCGCGGTCACGATCTCCATCTCGCCGGTGAAGCGCACCGTCGTGAAAGGTTCACGCTCGTCGAATTCCTGCGTCGGCGACCTCAGCACCAGCCCGCGCCCGCCGACGACCATCTGCAGGCGGTCGATGCCCGGCATGTGCGAGAACGGCCCGGGCGCCACGATCGGCGTCGAGGCAAAGCGCCACAGCAGGCTGTCCCAATCCTTTGCCGCCACACCGGCGCGCCAGGCGCCCGCGATATCAGTAAAAACGCCGCCGCCGTTCTTCCAGGGCGAGCGGGTGTAGTTCTCAGTCTTCAGCAGCGTGGTTTTCATGGCCACTTGGATAGCATTCACACGCGGCCGTGCGAAGCCTCCGTAGCCCGATCAGACTTCACATCCCGCCCAGGCCGCTATCCACGGCCAGCGTCTGCGCGGTGACGTAGACGCTTTCGTCCGACAGTAAGAACAGCACGGCATAGGCGATCTCCCAGGCCGTGGCCTGACGGCCGAACGGGACGTGGCCCTTGCCGCGGTTGGGGCGACCGGCGCCGGCTTCGCGGCAGGCGCTCTACGACAAGGCGCTCGGGCTTCGCTATGTAATCGGCCATGAGGGGCAGATCGGCGGGGGCAAATCGTAAGACGGGCGCGGGCAGGTTGCGCCGTTGCTGGCTCGGGCGGGAAACCATGGTAACATGCTCCCCGTGTCCGAACCTGCAGCGAGGCCATCATGCCCGACACTGACAAGGTTTTCGCCGGCTCCATTCCGAAAATCTACGACGAGTATCTCGTGCCGATGATCTTCTCCGTCTATGCGGAGGACATCGCGAAGCGCGTCGCCGCCCGCACTCCTGCCGTGCTGCTGGAGATCGCCGCGGGCACCGGCGCCGTGACGCGCGCCGTGGCCGCAGCACTGCCGCGCGGCGTTCGTTATGTCGCGACCGACCTCAACGAGCCCATGCTCGCCGTTGCCGCCCAGCGCCAGGCCAAAGACGACCGCATCACCTGGCGACAGGCGGACGCCATGGCGCTGCCTTTCGGCGACGCCGAGTTCGACGTGGTCTGCTGCCAGTTCGGCGCGATGTTCTTTCCGGACCGCGTCAAGGCGTATGGCGAGGTCAAGCGCGTCCTGAAGCCGGACGGCACCTTCGTGTTCAACGTCTGGGACCGTATCGAGGACAATGTGGTCACGCACGAGGCGACCGTCGCGCTCGGCAAACTGTTTCCCGACGATCCGCCGCGATTCATGGTCCGCACGCCGCACGGCTATTACGACAGGAGCCTCATCAAGAGTGATCTCGAACGCGCAGGCTTCCGCGACATCTCGATCGAGACGCGATCCGAAACGAGCCGCGCGCCCTCGCCCGAATATGTCGCGCTCGCCCTCTGCCAGGGGACGCCGCTGCGCAGCGAGATCGAGGCGCGAGATGCCGCCAAGCTTCAGGCTGCGACCGACCTCGTTGCCGAGACGCTCCGCACCCTGCACGGATCCGGAGCGGTCGACGGCAAGATCCAGGCGATCGTGATCGAAGCGCAGGCGTAGAGACGCCGCCGCGGGCGGCCTGTTACCACCAGCTTCGCTGCATCGGCTGCGTCGACTGGTAATACTGGTACTGGCCGCGCTGCCGGCGCGGATTGGCGGGCTGAACGTAGGGGTCACGCTGGTAGAAGAAGCCGAAGCCGTTGCCGCCATTGTCCCAGCCGTCATCGCTGGCGATCATGGCAGGTGCGGTCGGCTTGCGCGTGATGAAGCCGCCTTGCGGCTGGTCGCTCAGCACCGCCACGAACTCGGTCCGGTAATTGGTCTCGGCGCTCAGCGGCTCGTCCGAGATGATGATCGAGGAGCGCGGCAACGCGGTCGGCCCGATGCGATCCCAGACGTCCTGCGGGATCGTGATGCGGTCGAGCGCATTGCGGGCCTCGTCGCCGTTTTCGATCGTGACCACGCTCCAGCGCAGCCCCGTCCCGGACTTCGCCATCGCCGTGAAGATATGCGTACCGAGCGGCTGCTCGGGATTGCGGATCGTGACGGGGACTTCGATGCTGGTGTCGAACACTTCGCCGCCGCCGTCAGGCGCCGGCTTGTGCGTGTTTCGCCGCACATAGAGCTTCTGCGTCGAGCGGCTGATGTAGACCGAGACAGGCTCACCCGCGAGCTTTGCGTCGGTCGCTGCCTTGACGGCCTCGGCCTTCCTGGTCGCAGCGGTCTTGGCGGCGTCCTTTGTCGCGGCCACGGCATCGCGCTTCGGCTGCGCGGCGGCCTTGGCGGCGTCGAGCTGCGTCGCCGCGTCGGCGGCCTTGTTGGCCGCCTTCTGCTTCAATTCCTCGGCCTTGGCGCGGGCCTGATCAGTCTTGGCATTCGCGAGCGTCTTGTCGGCGAAGGCGAGCTCGGCGTCCGCGCGGGCCTTCTGCTGTTCCAGCTTGCGCAGCGCGGCAGGCAGCGACGAAGCTTCCTTCGCGGCGGCTGAGGCAGCCTTCTTGGCCTCGTCGGCAGCCCTCGTCGCCTCCTCGGCCTCGACGGACAACTTGTCGGCCCGGCCGGGCACGGCTGCGATGGCCTCCGGCTTCGGAACGAACAGCGAGGGGTGAGAGAATTCGGTCGGGACCGTATCGTGGGGCGAGATGATCACTCGCATCCCGATATACGTCTTGTCGAACAGGCCCTCGGCAAAGCCGAACGGCATGCGCACGCAGCCGTGGGAGGCGGCGTAGCCGGGCAGCGGTCCGCCATGCAGCGCAATGCCGTTCCAGGTGATGCGCTGCATGTTCGGCATCCAGGCATCGTCATACATGGTCGAGCGGTGGTCCTTGTCCTTCTCGACAATGGCGAACACGCCGGCCGGCGTCTCGCGTCCCGTGGTGCCGGTCGACACCGGCGCGCGCAGGATCCAGCCATCGGCGTCGTAGAAGGTGACCTGCTGGCTCTTGATCGACACGATCGCCATGATCGGATCGCCGGCCTGCCGCGGCGCGACCGCCTCGGCCGGCTGGCGCGCCTGCTTGGCTGCTTCGGCGCTGGCGGTCAGCGCCGCCAGGACGGCGACTGCGGCGAGCGCGACACGTCCGGAGGGCCGGCAACGCCGCATCGCCGTGGAGGATTGCGCCGTCGTCATCAGGTCTTTCATGCCATACCCCGGTCCAGTACCAGTCCGCGCTCTTATCGATCAGATTGCGATCTTTGGATTAAGAAATCGCAGCCACCTTGCGTTCCGTATCCGGCAATATCGGGACCTCGAAGCGGCAAATCTCTCTTATACGAGGGGTCGCGCAGGCGGAAGGTGGCCCGGGGCCGCGGCTGGCCTGGGCTGGGCACGAATCACTGCGGCACGGTGTCGGCCGGTGGGATGAACCGCGTGTCAGGCCCGAGACTCCGGCCGCGCGATGTGACCGTCATCACAGAGAATTGTGAGATGGTTCCTGAACGGCCTACGGCGCGACCCCGACTGCCTTGCTGTCGACCGCAGCCTGGATTTCCGCATCGCTCAAGCCCGCCTCGCGCAACACCTCCCGCGAATGCTCGCCGAGGCGCGGCGCCATGCGATGGATTCCGGCCGGGCTCTCCGAGAATTTCGTCGCGGGGCGCGCCTGCCTGATCCGTCCTTCGGTGGGATGATCGATCTCCGCAAACAAGCCGACGGCGGCGAGATGCGGCTGCTCGCCGATCTCGGTGAGCTTGGCGAATGCCGTGTGCGGCACGTCGAGCCGCAGCAGCAAGTCCTCCCACTCCGCAGTGGTGCGGGTCGGCCCGATCTCGCTCATGCGGTCGTAGATCTTGTCGATGTTTTGCGAGCGCAGCACGGGATCGCGCACACCGAGCTCGTCGCTCAACTCAGGTCGGCCGACGGCCTCGAAGAAGGCGCACCAATTGTCTCCGGAATAGGGCAGCATGGTCAGCCAGCCGTCCTTGGTTTTCACCGGGCGCCGGTTCTTCATCCGCTTGTAGCCGGTCGGGCCGATCGGCGGATCGAAGGCGTGGCCGCCCAGCATCTCGATGCTGTTGAAGCCGGCGATGGTTTCCAGCATCGGCACCTCGACCATCTGGCCCTGCCCGGTGCGCTCGCGCCGGAACAAGGCCGCAGAGACCGCGCCGACCATCGCCATCGCACAGATCTTGTCGCCGATCAGGCTCGGGACGAAGGCCGGCTCCTCGTCCGATCCGATGGACGATGCGAGGCCCGAGGCGGCCTGGATGATCTCGTCGAAGGCAGGGCGCGCGGCCCACGGGCCGTCCTGGCCGAAGCCGGTCGCTGCGGCATAGATCAGCCGCGGATTGAGCTTCGCGCAGGCCTCGTAGCCGAAACCAAGCCGCGCCATCGCCGCGGGGCGCACATTGGTGACGAGCGCATCGACCGTCGGGATCAGCCTGGCCAGCGCCGCCTTGCCGTCCGGATGCTTTAGGTCGAGCGCAAGGCTGCGCTTGTTGCGGTTCACCGCCATGAACTGCCCGCTCATGCCGCGGTTTCGGAACACGCCGGTGTAGCGCCAGGTATCGCCCGCGGGCGGCTCGACCTTGATGACATCGGCGCCCCAATCGCCGAGCATTTGCGCGGCATAGGGACCGAACAGCACGCTCGTCAGATCGAGAACGCGGATGCCGCTGAGGGGACCGGTCGCTGTCGTCATCTCTTCACCCGGGCTGGAGCAATGCAGTCAATTCTCGAGCGGGCAAGGCCGGCGCCCTGCCCGCCCGTCGCGAGACGTTGATCCTACTCGCCGATCACGTCGCCGAACAGCTCCCAGGACTTTCCGTTGAAGCGCGCCATCTGCAATTGGCGGATCGGCGTCACCTGTTCCGCGGAGGTGTTGAGCTTGATGCCGGGCAGCAGCATCGGCAGCTCGACGTCCTTGAAAGACTGCGTCTGCTTCATCAGGTTCGCGCGCGTCAGATCGTTGCCGGCCCGTTGCAGCACCAGCTCCATGATCTGCGCCATGGTGTAGCCGGTGACGTTGAAGATGTCGGCGGGATCGGCTCCGGAATTGTAGGTCTTCATCCACGCGCGCCAGGCTTTCATGCCGGCGTCATTCTCCCAGCGCGGATCGCCGGGATCTTTCAGGAAGGCGCCGGTGACGATACCGAGGGAATTGTCGAGTCCGGCCGGCACCAGCACGGAGCCGACGGAATTCGAGACGGCAGGAAGGATGATCTGCGGCTTCCAGCCGAGCTCCGCGATTTTCTTGATCGCCTGCGCCGCGAATTTCGGCGTGCATTCGTTGAACACGACGTCGGCGCCAGCGACCTTGAACTTGACGATCTGGGAGTCGACGGTCGGGTCCGTCGTCTCGTAGACGGCTTCCGATACGATCTGGTTGACGTGCTCGCCGAGCCCCTCCTTGAAGCCGGCGAGATAGTCGCGGCCGGGATCCTCGTTGGGCGTGATCACCGCGATCTTCGCGTTTGGCTTGTTCGCCAGGATCCACTTGGCGTAGATGCGGCCTTCGGTCCGGTAGGTCGGCTGCGAGCCGGTGGTCCAGGGGAAATGCTGCGGATCGTTCCAGCGGCTGGCGCCGCTCGACGGGAACAGCTGCGGGATCTTTTTGGCGTTGAGATATTTCTGGGCCGCGATGTTCGGGCCGGTGCCGAGCATCGAGAACATCGCCAGCACCTCGTCGCTCTCGGCCAGCCGCCTGACCTGCTCGACCGTCTTCGGGGGCGAGTAGCCGTCGTCCATGCTGAGCAGTTCGACCTTGCGGCCGTTGATGCCGCCCTTGTCGTTGAGCATCTTGAAGTAGGCGATTTCGGCGCGTCCGATCGCGGAATAGGCGGAAGCAGGCCCAGAATACGGCATGGTCTGGCCGAGCTTGATCGACGTATCGGTCGCGCCGGTGTCGTAGTTTCCGGCCATCGCGGCCGAAGCGGCGCTCAGGACTGCGAATAGAGCGACAGCTCCACGGATCAGTTGTGTTCCCGGCATGCCCGGCATCTCCTTCCCTGGCAGAGTGCATCGACGCGCGTGCCCACAGGCCGTCGTCGACGTCCTCCACTTCTGTTCTTGGTTATCATCGGCCGCATCGATCGCGATGCCGGCGAACGGGACGATAGCCTGAATATGGCGGGAGAGATGTAGCGAAGAATTCAGATGCGTATGCGCATCCCGCAGCGGTCACATGGCGCGCGCACGTCACGGGGACGTGAGCATCAGACCTCGAGCCACTCCTGCCGCACGGCGGCATTTGCCTTGAGCTCGTCGGGTGTGCCCTCGAACACGACGCGACCGTGGCCCATGATGTAGACACGCTTGGAGATCCGCAACGCGATCGACAGCTTCTGCTCGACCAGCAGAATGGCAACGCCCGCCTGCGCGATCCGCGCGATGAGGTCGCCGACCTGCTGGACGATCAGCGGCGCGAGGCCTTCGGTCGGCTCGTCGATCATGATGAGGTCGGGATCCCCCATCAGCGTCCGGCACGTCGTCAACATCTGCTTTTCGCCGCCGGACAACACGCCCGCGGCCGTGTCGGCGCGCGCGGCGAGATTGGGGAACATGTCGAGCATGTCCTGCAGCCGCCACTTGCCGGGACGGCGCGTATCCTTGACGCCGAGCAGGAGGTTCTGCCGAACCGTGAGGCTCGGAAAGATGTCGCGATGTTCGGGCACATAGCCGAGCCCGAGCCGCGCGATCTTGTAGCTCGGCAGCCCGACGATGTCCTTGCCCTTGAAGCGGATCGTGCCCTGCGGGGCCACCTCGCCCATGATGGCTTTGACCGTCGTCGAACGGCCGACTCCGTTGCGGCCGAGCAGGCTCACGACTTCACCGGCGGCCACATCGAGATCGACGCCCTGAAGGATGTGGCTCTTGCCGTAATAGGCGTGGAGATCCCTGACCTCGAGCATCAGTGTGCCTCCTCGCCGAGATAGGCTTCCTTGACCTTCGGGTCGCGCCGGATCTCTTCCGGCGTGCCTGATGCGATGATATGGCCGTAGACCAGCACCGAGATGCGATCGGCGAGGCCGAAGACGACGCTCATGTCGTGCTCGACGATGACGAGGGTCTTGCCCTCGGTCAGCCGGCGGATCAGCGCCACGGCGCGCTCCGTTTCGGCGTTGCTCATGCCGGCGGTCGGCTCGTCCAGCATGACGACGGTCGCGCCGCTCGCGATGGTGATGCCGATCTCGAGCTCGCGTTGCTCGGCATAGGTCAGAAGACCGGCCGGAACGTCGCGCCGATGGGTGAGATGGATGTCGTCCAGGATCTTCGCGGTGCGCTCGCGCACTTCGGGCAGGCTGTCGACGTTCTTCCAGAAGGCATAGCGATGCCCCGTCGCCCAGAGCACGGCGCAGCGCACGTTCTCCCACACCGACATCCGCGCGAACACGTTCGTCACCTGGAACGAGCGCGACAGGCCGCGCCGATTGATCTCGAACGGCTGCAAGCCCGAGATCACCTCGCCGTTGAGCTTCACCTCGCCCGACGTCGGCTTGATATGGCCGCTGATCAGATTGAACGTCGTCGACTTGCCGGCACCGTTCGGGCCGATGATCGCGTGACGCTCGCCTTGCGCGACGCTCAAATTGAGGTCACGGATGATGCCGACATTGCCGAAGCGCTTCTCGACGGCAAGGACTTCGATGGCTGCGCTTTTTCCTGATACCGCTCCGCTCATGCCAGATACCCCCGGTCACGGGCGACGGTCGCAGCCCTGTCCCACGCCTCCGCGATCCGCCCCCAGCTCAGCCGTGCGACAAAACCGCCGCCGACCAGGAGAACCAAGGCGACGATCCATGTCACTGGCGATTGCGGCTTGAAGCCGATGCCGAACAGATTGATGGTCTCACCGCCGGAAAAGCGCGCGACCGTCTCGATGGCCAGGATGACGCCGCAGGCGAGCGCCACGGTGGGAACGACCGCGACGAGATAGGACAGGATCACGGTCCGAAGCGTGCCGGCGCGAACCAGCGGCCGGTGCATCATCAGAAGGCCGGCAATGCCGCCGGGCGAGAACATCACGATGCCGATGAAGATGATGCCGAAGTAGAGCTGCCAGACGCTGGTGACGCTGGTCAGCCCGAGCTGCAGGTAGGTCACCAGGATCGCGCCGAGGATCGGCCCGAAGAAATAGGCGGTGCCGCCGATGAAGGTCGAGAACAGCACGAGGCCCGACTGGATCGCGCCGAGATAGGCGGAGTTCGCGATCTCGAAATTGATTGCGGCCAAGCCACCGGCGACACCGGCAAAGAAGCCGGCAAAGCAGAAGGCGAGATAGCGGACGACATGGGGATCATAGCCGATGAACTGGACGCGTTCAGGATTGTCGCGGACGGCGTTGCTGATCCGGCCCAGCGGCGTCCGGGTCAGCGCGTACATCGCGATTGCCGACAGCACCAGCCAGAACGCGATGAGGTAATAGACCTGAAGCTGCGGACCGAATGACCAGCCGAACATCTTCGGCAGCGCGGTGCGGTCCGTGGTGACGCCGGATTCGCCGCCGAACACCGATCGCAGGATCAGCGAAGACGACGCCACGAGCTCGCCGATGCCGAGCGAGATCATCGCGAACACGGTGCCGGCGCGCTTGGTCATCACCCAGCCGATGATGATTGCGAACACGAGGCCGCCGAGCCCGCCGAACAGCGGGATGAACGGCAGCGGGATCGGCCATTTGTGCGCGACCACCGCGTTCATCATGTGGCAGGCCGCGAAGCCGCCCAGACCGTAATGCACGGCATGACCGAACGACAGCAGGCCGGTCTGGCCGAGCAGGATGTTGTAGGACAGCGCAAAGACGATGGCGATGCCGATCAGGCTGAACGATGTCAGCGAGCCGCCGGAGGAGAACAGCATCGGCAGGACGATCAGCGCGGCGATGCCAAGCAGCCAGACGCCGTAGAAGCGCAGGCCGTCGCCGGCAGGCTTGCCTGGAGCATTCGATGCCGATGTCGAGGTCGGGGTCACCTTGGCGGTCATGACTCGCGTGTCCCCATCAGGCCCATGGGGCGTACGATCAGAATGATCACCAGCAGCAGATAAGGCACGATCGGCGCGACCTGGGCGATGGTGACGTTCCAGATGTCGGTGAGGACGGAGGGACCGGCCGACGGATCGAGCGGGCCGAAGGCGCTCGCGAGCGAGCCGTCGAGCGCCACCGCAAAGGTCTGCACCAGGCCGATGACCAGCGAGGCAATGAACGCGCCCGGCAACGACCCGAGGCCGCCGAACACGATCACCACGAACAGGATCGGGCCGAGTGCCGCGGCCATATCGGATTGCGTCACCAGCGCGGGACCGGCAATGACACCGGCGAGGCCGGCCAGCGCGCTGCCGACGCCGAACACCGCCATGAACACGCGGCCGACGTTGTGGCCGAGATGGCCGACCATATGCGGATGCGTCAGCGCCGCCTGCACGATCAGGCCAACGCGGGTGCGCTTGAGCACGATCAGCAACGCAATGAAGATCACGATCGAGACGGCCAGCATGAAGAGCTTGTAGGCGGGATAATTGGTCGAGAAGATCGTGAAAGCCGGGAAGTCGAGCAGAGCGGGCACGCGGTAGTCGACCGGGCTCTTGCCCCAGATCATCGACACGATCTCCTCGATCGCAAACGCGAGGCCGAATGTCAGCAACAGTTCCGCGACATGGCCGTGCTTGTGGGTGTTGCGCAGGCCGTAGCGCTCCACGGCCATGCCGATGGCGCCGACCAGCAACGGCGCCAGCACCAGCGCCGGCCAGAAGCCGATCCATTTGGTGAGCTGGAAGCCGAAGAAGGCGCCTAGCATGTAGAAGCTGGCATGGGCGAAGTTGAGCACGCCCATCATGCTGAAGATGACGGTGAGCCCGCTCGACAGCAGGAAGAGCAGCATGCCGAACAGCACGCCGTTCAGGGTCGAAATGACAATGAGTTCAAGCACAGCGCACTCGTCTCTGGCCGGGGCCCGATGGCCCCGGGTGAATGTCGTCCAATCAAAGGCCTTCCGCCCGCCGCCTTCCCAGGACCAGTGACGGTCGCGCGAGAGCGGTGGGCCAGGTGATTACGGCCGCGCCATCTTGCAGGTCGTGGAGACCATCGCCTGCGCGGTGTCGACCTTTGAGACCATGTGCCACCCCCAGCCGGTGTTCTCCTCGTCGAACGGCTCGTTGGCGGCGAGCTTGCCGAAGGAGGAGATGTAGATCGGCTGGAAGAATTGGTGGTCGTCCTTGCGCATGAGGCCCTGGCCGCCGTCGAGAACCTCGAACTTCAGGTCTTCGAGTGCCGCCGCGACCTTCACGGGGTCGACCGAATTGGCCTTCTCCGCCGCCGCCTTGAACATGCGCATCTCGTTGACTGCGCGCGGATACCATAGCGAAATTCCGACCTTGGCGCGGAACGCCTTTTCGAAATCCATTGCCGCCTGGTTGCCCGAATTGGCGAAGCCTTCGGTGATCTGGAAGACCTGGTGGTCGAGGCCGGTCTGCTTGATCGCGGTCGGCCCACCGGCACCGCCGGCATAATAGGTGTACCAGTTGACCTTCAGGCCGGCGTCGGCCGCGGCCTTGAGCAGCAGCGCGATGTCCTGGCCCCAATTGCCGGTGACGACGCTGTCGGCGCCCGAAGCCTTGATCTTGGCGATGTAGGGCGAGAAGTCGGTGACCTTGAGCAGCGGATGCAGCTCGTCGCCGACGATCTGGATATCCGGACGCTTGGCGCCCAGCATCTTGCGGGCGTCGGTGCGCACCGATTGGCCGAACGAATAATCCTGGTTGATCAGGTACACCTTTTTGATCGATGGGGTGTCCTTCATGTAGTTGGTGAGCGCTTCCATCTTGATGTCGGAGCCTGCGTCCCAGCGGAAATGCCAATAGCTGCACTTGTCGTTGGTCAGGCTCGGATCGACGGCGGCGTAGTTGAAGTACAGGACTTCCTTGCCGGGATTGCGCGTGTTGTTCTTGGTGACGAAGTCCGAGAGCGCCGCGGCGACGGACGAACCGTTGCCCTGCGTAATGAAGCGGACCCCCGAGTCGATCGCCTTCTGGGCCTGCACAAGGCTTTCCTGCGGATTCGTCTTGTTGTCGAGGCCGACGATCTCGATCTTCTTGCCGAGAATGCCGCCCTTGGCGTTCATCTCCTCGGCCAGATACTGAAAGGTCTTCAGGCCACCCTCGCCGACGCTGGCACCACCGCCGGAGAGCGGATCGATGTAGCCGATCTTGATGGTGTCCTCGGCCGATGCGGCTTGGCCAAGCATCGGGGCAATCACGGCAATGGCCAAAGTAAGTTTGCGCATCATTTAGTTTCCTCACTGGCTATCGACTTTAGTCGATGATCCCGTTGCGCTTGTTGCAGCGCAATTTAGGCCCCTAATGAGCAGAATGAACGTTGATTTACAAGCGCCGCCGAACATAGCTCCGGCCACGGCTATGACATGCGGAGGCGACTGCCTCTCTCTTGCGCACAGCTTTCCGCGTCGAGAAATAGCGGCAGGGGAACTGTCACGTCGCGGAGAGCCGCGGGGCCAAGGCACGCGCGACTGCGTCAGCGGCAGCTAAACGCCCAGCGGCTTGCGGTTGAAGCTCCGCAGGAAACGCAGCGACAGCGTCCGGACACTGGCGACGTTGAGGAGCCAGGCGGTCGCGACATAGGCAAGGCCACCGGCGAGGCTGACGATGACGAGCGACATGAAGCCGGTACCGCCCGCTTGCGACCGCGCAGCCAGGATCGCAGCCGCCATCACCGCTGCGGAGGCCGCAATACCGGCGAGGCGGCCGAAGTCGAACGGGACCGGGTGGGCGCGATGCATCAGGACGACGGCAACGAGGAAGCCGAGCGCCTCTGTTGCGAGCGTCGCCAGCGCCGCGCCGTAAAGGCCATAGCCGGCGACCAGCGCGACCATCAGGGCGACGCTGACCACCAGCGTCAGGAAGGATTGCGCCGCCAGCATGAAGGGCCGCTCGGCGAGCTGGAAGCTGATCTGCACGTAGAACTGATTGGCGATGCCGAAGAAGCGGGCGAGCACCAGCGTCGGCAGCAGCGCCGAAACACCCGCGCGGAAGTCGACGCCGACGAGCGTGCCGGCGACCTGATCCGCTGCAAGCGCGAGCCAGATCGCAACGGGCGTGACGACGACGAGCAGCAGCTCGAGGCTTTCGGTTAGCCGCTCTCGCGTCGTCTCCTTGTTGTTGTCGGACAATGACCGGAACACCAGCGGCACCGTGGCCGCGGCGACGCTAGACGCGATCATGACCATGAACTGACGCGGCAGGTCTGCGGCGACGCCGAAGATGCCGGCGGCATCCTTGCCGAGCAGATAGGCCACGATCAGGCGGTCGCAGGCCGAATAGACCGCAACGGAGAGCCCGGCCAGCGTCAGCGGCAGGCCGTAGCGGGCCAGCTGCATGAACTGGTTGCGGTCGAAGCGCGCGATCCTGGTGCGGTCGCCGACGAGGTTCAGGATGATGCCGGTGAGCGATCCCAGGCCGAACGCTGCGAGCAGCCCCAATCCACCCCAGCCGAGCCAGATGCCGAGCAGGCCGAAGCCGACGCTCGACACGCTGCGCACGATCGAGATCGCGGCAAACCGGTAGGGACGCAATTTGGCGCGCTCAAACTCCTGACCGACATCGACCGCATTGGCCATGATCGCGACGAACATGCTGGCGAGCAGCAGTTCGACACTGAGGTCGCTGCGGAACAGGAAGACCAGCGGGGTCGTGGCGCAGAGCACCGCGACGGTGAGCCCGAAGGCCACCATTGCCGTCCCGCGAAAATCCACCTCCGCCGACATCGCCTGATAGCGCGACACCGACAGCTTGATCCAGGCGAAGAAGATCGCGCCCAGGATGCCGGCAAGGCTGATGCCGACGACATAGACGCCGTACTCGGACGGCGTCAGCAGCCGCGTATAGGCCGTGACCGCGAAGAAGCCTACCGCCGCAGGCAGGATGTAGGCGACGAGATAAATCGAGAAATGGCGGTTCAGCATGCGAGCACGGGACCGGCGGCGGTCTTGCGAGTGTGGCGGCCGTTCATCAATGCGGCCTTGAATGGCGCCTTGCGGGGCGAGTGAATGCGCCGCAGCATCGCTCAAGATTGTCACATAAGTTTGCAGATCGGGCGGCGAATGAAGCTCTGAAGCGGCTTTCGCGCGTTAGCGTTAAATTTGCCCTTCCCGAACACGGCATGGCGCGATCCTGGAAGGAAACCATGCCCCGCAGACGGCGGAAGTTAACCCCACGAGACGAAACCCCGGCGTTGTGAAGCGACGCTTGGTACGATGGTGCGTTGGCTCGAAAAGGGACTGCCGTGACCAGGCTCGACAGACGCGAATTTCTCCTCGGCGGCGCCGCAGCACTCGCGGCAGGCGCCTCCGTGTCGGCGGCGCCGGCGTCGAAGCTGGCACGACGCAATCAGGGGTTCGGCGCAGCCGCCACGCTCTGGGACCTGCAGGCCGATCCGAGGCTCGGCGAGGCCATCAGCACCTATTGCACCCAAGTGGTGCCGGTGCTCGAACTGAAATGGCCGATGCTGCGGCCGAATGCGCACACGTTCAATTTCGAGCGCGCCGATGCCATCCTGGATTTTGCGCGGGACAACGACCTGACGATGCGCGGCCACGCGCTGGCCTGGTATCACGACATTCCGGACTGGGCCAAGCAGATCAAGGAGACCCGCGGCGTCGAGCGCGCCTATGTCGACCACATCGGCACGGTCGTGTCTTATTACAAGGACAAGCTGACGTCGTGGGACGTCGTCAACGAGCCGATCCCCGACAATCCCCGCAGCCCGAAGGACCGGCGCGACACGTTCTGGACCCAGCATCTCGGCCAGAGCTGGATTCCATTAGCCTTCCGCACGGCGGCTGCAGCCGATCCCTTCGTCAAGCTCGCGATCAACGAATACGACATCGAGTCCGCCAAGGACTCTTTCATTGCCAAGCGCGCGGCCTACCGACACCTGATCATGGACTTGCTCGACCAGGGCGTTCCGCTCCATGCCGTGGGGCTGCAATCGCACCTCCATGCCGAGCTCGAGATCGACACCCATGGGCTCGCCGAATTCGTCACCGAGCTGCGCTCCTGGGGACTTGAGGTGTATGTCACCGAGCTCGACGTCGACGACCAGAAGTTGACGGGCAATCCGGCGGAGCGCGATGCCATCGTCGCCAAGCGGGTCAACGACCTGCTGACGGCGATCTCGACCAGCGGCCCGGTGCGCTCGATCCTCACCTGGGGCCTCTCGGACCGCTACAGCTGGATCAACGGCACCTTTGCCCGCGCGGACAAGCAGCCGAACCGCCCGCTGCCGCTCGACGGCGAGTTCAAGCCGAAGCCGTTCATGGACGTGATCAGCAAGTTTACGAAAGACGCTTGAACGCGAGCCTAGCTGCGCGCCTTTGCCTCGAACTCGGCCGCGTCGTCGATATGGTCCGGCGCCAGGCTTGGAGCGCGGCGATCGCGCGAACTGAGCCGGAACACGTCGCGGATGTCATCGACCGAGGTCGACGAATAGGACTGGATGCAGAGCGCGACCTGCTCGGGCCTCGCGGCGCGCATCAGCGCTTCGATGGCCGGACGGTCGAGCGGCGTGTCGTCCCAATGCGAGACCGCGATGCTGTCTTCGGTAACCCGATGGGCGGCCAGGTGCGCGGGCGAGTTCGCGACGAAGTGGCCGTACATCAGATATTCCGAGAACTTCTTCTTACGGCACAGCGCCAGGACCCAGTTCAAGCCGGTCGCCGACTTGATGGCATCGGTCATCGCGCGCGCGGTGTCCTTGTCCCAGACCAGCGCGTTGCCGACGTAGTCGTCGGCTGGGAAGGAGCGGTCCTTGATGCCGAGAAGCTGATCAACGGTGCGCAGCCACAACCCATGCAGGGGGTGATCGGCGCCGATGTCCTTCGGCGTGACGAACAGCGGCGTCTTCCCGGCGCCGGCATATTGGCCGACGTCGAATGCGCGGAAAAAGAGATTGTCCGAATCCAGGATGCAGACGCGCTGCTCGGGCGCGTTGAGGACGCCGGCGATCTTCAGGATCTGCTGGATGTGCCAGCCGTGAACCGGCGACGACAGCAGCGACAGCCAGACCCGCCGCTTGCTGATGAACTGGAGCGCCAGCGGCAGCGCGAACAGCCATTTCGGCAAATAGCGCGAGGCCGGAACGATGACCCGCTTGTCGGAGGCGAACCGCGCGAACAGCGGCAAATCCTCATCGTTAACGAGGACATAATGCCGCGTGTATCCCGTGAGCCAGGTGTCGATGCTCTCGCTGAGCAGCGAAAAGCGTTCGATATCCTTGGCATAGCTGGCAGTCAGCAGGGCAACGGAATGCATGGGCGCGCTCAAATGGCCATCGGACCGTACTCATAGCGGTGTCGGCATGGGTTGGAAACGTCGATCCGCAATCAAGGTAAAATGAAACGAAGCGTTAGCCCTCCGGCGGCACCGTTGCACCACGCTCGGCTGGCGCGACGGAGTCCCGGCCATCACGGATGATTACGGGGCTCACCCGCCAAAGATGTGAATGACCCAGTTGCAGCTTGATTATTTGGCGCCACCGCGCAAGATATCCTGCGTTTTGATTTGGACGAATATTTTCGACCGGGGGGTCGTTATGGGTGTAATCGAATTTTTCAGGAGCACCTCGTTGGGCGACGAGGATTGCACGGGTCTCCAAAACATACTGGTTGCCGAGAAGACGTAGGCTCATCGGCGCGCAGGAATCGTCAGGCTTCACTTTTCCCGCTCGCGGGTCGAGCTTGGGGTCTCGCACAAGCTTGCGCCTGTAAACCGGCCTGCAAATCGACAAGAATTCGCCCCGGTGGACCGCTAGAAGCGGTCTGCGTGGTTGATTCTTGCTCAGTTGTTCTTCCGTCGGGACCGGGGATTTACCCCCGGCCTGGCGCTAAAGGCCCAATTGATGGCGAACGACAGAATCGAGCTCTTTGTCGGATTGATCGAATCCATTGACGCGCCGGGCGCGGTCGAGGAGTGTCGGCGGCTGCTCTCGGTCGATGAACGGATCCGCGCCGATCGCTTCATGTTCGAGCGGCATCGACGGCAGTACATTTTCGCGCATGCGATGCTACGCCTGGCGCTGTCGCAGATCGCCTCCAACGTCGCGCCGTCCGACTGGTCCTTTGCAACCGGTCGCTACGGGCGCCCGTTTGTCGCAGCGCCCGTGACATCGAGCGCGCTGCATTTCAGCCTGTCGCACGCCGACGGCTGCGTCGCTTGCGTCGTGTCGCGGCATGAATCCGTCGGCGTCGACGTCGAAACAGTGTCGCGGCGGGTGGCGCCGCTGTCCACCGCGCTTCGCTTCTTTGCGCCGGAGGAGGTCGAGGCGCTGCGCGCACTGCCGGAGCCGGCGGCGACCGAACGCTTCTTCGACTATTGGACACTCAAGGAAGCCTACCTAAAGGCCAGGGGCTTTGGGCTCAATCTGCCGCTCGACGCCTTCGCGATGCAGGTCTCGCACGAGGCGATCGAGATCAGCTTCAAGCCCGATATCGCCGACGATCCCAACGGCTGGCGCTTCTCGCTGTGCTCGCCCTCGCCATCGCATCGCCTCGCGATCGCCGACGGCTCTCGCGCGGACGGCGGGCTTCCCATCAGCCGCAACGCCTGGCCGCTCCGGGAAGCGGCGGAATGACGCCGCCGCGGAGGCGGCATCACCGCGCCTCTTCGAACCCCGCCAGCACCGAGGTCAGGTTCGCGCCCAGAATATCCGAGAGGTAGCCGCCCTCCTGCACGAACACGGTCGGCAGGCCCATCCTGGCGATGGCCTGGCCGATGCGGCGGAAGCTCGGCGTCGTGACCGCCAATCCCTTCAGCGGATCATGCTCGGAAGCATCCAGGCCGAGCGCGATGACGAGCGCACCGGGAGCAAAGGACTCGATCGCCTTGCGCGCGACGTCCATCGCCTGGATGTAGCCGTCATCGCCGGTGCCGATCGCGAGCGGGATGTTGAGATTGGTGCCGAGGCCGGGTCCCTCGCCGCGCTCATGCGCATACCCCCACACATAGGGATAGTAGGCGACGGGATCGGCATGGATCGACACCGTGTAGACGTCGGGCCGGGCGTAGAAGATGCCTTGCGTGCCGTTGCCGTGATGGACGTCGACGTCGAGAATCACGACGCGCTCGTGCTTCTGCCGCAGATGCGCGGCAGCGATCGCGCTGTTGTTGAGGAAGCAGAAGCCGCCGGCCATGTCGCGATAGGCGTGATGGCCGGGCGGACGGCAGAGCGCATAGACCGCATCCTCGCCGTCCATCACCATCTGCGCGGCGGTGACCGCAACGTCGGTCGCGGCACAGGCGGCGGCCCAGGTGCCCGGACCGATCGGCGCCGCGGTGTCGGCGGTATGCCAGCCGAGCCGGCCTACGATATGGGTCGGGTAGGTCGCAGCATGGCGCACCGGATGGATGTTGCCGATCATCTCCGGGCCGGAATCGCCGAGCGCGGTCCAGGCGTCCCAGGCTTCGCTCAGGAACGACAGATATTCCGGACTGTGAATGCGCGCGCGAGGCCCCTGCCCGAATGTGGTCGGTTCGACCAGCTGGTGCTTGCCGTCCTTCAAGCCCTTGAGCAGGCGGTCGGCGCGCTCCGGCTGCTCGGTGGTGCGCTTGACCACACCGCGGACCAGGAAGAATTGCGGATCGTGGCTGCGGTGCAGTTCGGTATGGACGGCTTTCACTCAAACACTCCGTAGTCGTTTTGAAGCTGCCACAGATGTCTTGATCACTGCGGCCGCCAGATGCAAGCAAGAAGAATGCCGCCTCGCCCTGCGCCGGAAGCAGACCGAGCTCAGCAGCGTCCGCGCTGCAGGCAATGCTCGCGACCCGGCTGATCGGTGCGGAAGGACTCGATGAAGCCGCCCTGGCGCTGGGTGACGAAGACCGTCTTACCGTCGCTGCCGCCGAAGGCGAGATTGGTCGGCTCCTTGGCTTTCAGCACAATCTCCCGCTCGACCACGCCATTCGGTTTCATCAGCGCGATCGTGCCCTTGAGAATGCGCGCGACATAGAGCCGGCCAGCAGTATCGGTGCGCAGTCCGTCGACGGTGTCGGGCTGAAATGCCTTGACCAGCTTCGCGGCCGTGAGCTCGCTGCCGTTGATCGCGTAGGACCAGATCTGTCCGTTGCTGGATTCCCCGACGTAGAGCGTCTTGCCGTCGGGGCTGAGATCGATGCCGTTGGTGGTGCCCATCGCACGCGGCGCCGACATGATCTGTCCCTGCACCGTGCCGTCGGCGGCTTTCGTGATCCGCCAGATATGGCCTTCACGGCCCTTCCAGTTCGGATCGCTCGCATAGATCGTGCCCTCGCGCGCGATCGTGATGTCGTTGGGCTGATTCATCTCGTCGGAGTGAAACCAGAGAGACGGCTCGGTCGTCCCCTTCGCAATCGCGAAGATGTTGTGCTTCTTGTAGTCGGCGATGAACATGGTGCCGCTGCGATCGAAGCGGATGGCGTTCCCGACACTGCCATCTGGCAACGCCGTGAAGATCTCCGACGCGGTGCCGCCGGCAGGCAACCGACCGATGGTGCCGGGCTTGCCGAGATTGACCACGAACAAATTGCCCTCGAGGTCGGCCGCGGGCCCCTCGATGCCATGCGTGTATTCGCCGGCAGGCGTGACCTGCGCGCTCTCGAACAGCTTCGTCTCCGCGCGGGCGGACGCCGTCGCAACGACGATGAGGAGGCTACTGCACAGGCACCAGAAATTCCTGCCGGATGTAATAGCCATCGCCGTCGCTGCACTCGCCATTCAAATAGGGATCGGCCGGCCGGAAGAATCGGCTGAAGCCGGGTTTGTCTACAGCGTTCCTTTGTGTCACGACAACGACCTTTCCGGCCGGTATTTCGCCGCATTCCTTGTTGGCCTTGCCAAAGAACTTGCGCTGCGGTGGTCCCGGCTTGATCCGCATCCGCGTGCCCGGAACCATTGTCGCAACGAGCACATCCGTGGTGTCGAGCAGGCGCGCATATCCGGGCTCGGTCTTCGGCAGGCTCTCGCCGCCCGGCGGCATCAGCTTCCCGGCGCCGAGACCGCGGAGCCGCGTACGCAGTCTGCCGGCGCCGGGATCGCCGGGATAGATCCAGCCGTCCTGCGAGAGCATGAAGCGGAGCACCGCCGCGTCCTTCTCCGCTTCCGATTGGCCGCCCTTCAAACCGAAATCCGAATGGCAGCCAATGCAATGCTTCTCGACGAGGCCTTTACGCAGCGTGATGAGCCGGGCGCTGTTCTGCGCATCCCGAGCGACGAAGGCCGCGAGCTGGTCGATCATCGCCTGGCTGCGCATGTCACACGGCAGCGGTGGCGGCGGATCACCCACAGCACGGTCGATGCGGATCACTGTCTGGTTCTTGTCCTCGACCAGCCAGATCGCGCCGTCCTCGGCAACCGTCATGCCGACGGGCGCGCCTTGCGGCCGCGCACCGTTGACGCGTTGCCAGCCTGCGATCAGCTCGTCGAACGGCGCGGCGGCGACCTCGCCAGTGTCGGTCTGAAAGCTGCGCACCGGATCGGCAGCGCAGCTGACTCGGTAGCGCACCGGCGCCGGGGAAGGCTTGGGAAAACCGTGATCGTCGACATCATAGACGAGGACACGGCTGCCGGTCGGACGATAGCCGTGCAGACCGACCAGCAGCCTGCCCTCCAACTCCGGAAATTTATCGCCGTGATAATAGAGCATCGCGAGCGGCGCGCCATGCGGCGGCATCAGCGATAGCGGCGGCTTGTAGAGGGCGTTGGCCGTGCAGAGCGATTTGTAGACCCCGCTTTTCAGCACGTTTCTGAATTCCGGGCTCGGCGTCGACAGATCATAGCAATAGGGCCAGCCATAATGCCTGCCCGGCTCGATCGCGTTGATCTCCTCGTTCGGCTTGAAGATATCAGGCAAATCGCGGCTGTTCTCGCCCTGCAGGAAGGCGTAGCCGGCATCTGGAAAATTCGGATGCAGCGCCATCGCCATCGAATTGCGCAAGCCCCGTGCATAGACAATGTGCGGCGGATCGGGATCCTTCGGTGTCAATGCCGGAAAAACGCCGCTCGCAGGCGGTGTGAACAGCCAGATCGACGCCATGGCGGAGGCGCCCTCGGCCGCCGCGCAAGGCCTTGTGATCGGCGCCTGCGTGATGCAGTCGTCGCTGTGCGAGCCGACATTGACGAAGAGCCGGCCTGCTTTGTCGAAGACGAACTGCTTGAGCGGATGTGCGCTCTCCTCGACCTTTGTGCCGTCTGGCAGCGTGATCCGGCGGCCCGGCATGTGACGGATGATGGTCTCGACCGTGCCGCGCGGATTGTCCGCGAGCGGATCGAACCGGAAGATGGTCTCGGCGGTCGATGCGTAGAGCTTCCTGTCCGGGCCGATGGAAAGGCCGAACGGATATTCGATGCCGGTCAGCAATTCCTTGAACCGCGCGCCCTGAGCCGCGCGCGGATCGAGCAGTAGCAGCCGTCCATCGGCGTGGCCCCAGCCGCCCATGTCGGCAATCACGAACAGCTCGCGGCCGGGCACCTGGACGATCGCACGCGGAAACTTGAGACGATCCTCTTCGCTGGCGACGAGCCCGGCGCAAAATCCGGCCTTCATGTCGATCTGGATCCTGGGAAAAACGAGATCGCCGCTGCCACAGGTTTCCGCGCCGATCACATAGCCGCTGCGGCGGAGCGGGTCCGACGCCGCCGCCGAGGTGAGCCCAAGTAGCGTCGCCAAGAGTCCCGCACATGCGCGCAGGCCTCGGCGTTCACGCCCGGATGTGAAGCAGCTCACGACATCTCCCCCGATTTCCTGCGAAAGTCTGTTCCATGCTGTCCGAACGCAGTCCAGTCGAACATCACTCGCCTGTGATTAAACCTTTAGCGACCTCTGGGCCGACCAATCTCCGTAGATTCCCTCACCGGGATCGACCCGAATGTTTCGCGAAGGCTTCGGGTGGTACCGATTTGCCACCCGAGTTGCTCCCGCCAGGAGGCGCATATGGTCCAGGTCTTTTTTCACTGCTCGAACACCGAGGGCACGCTGATCGACCGCTACGGCACCGCCGTCTCCAATCTCACGGAGGCGCGCGACCGTGCATCCCAAATCATGCGTTCGATGATCCTGACGCCCAGCAACGAAGACTGGCGTGATTGGGTGATCCATGTCAGCGACGACGACGGCGAAGAGATTTTCGATCTCCCCTTCACCGCCATGCTCGGCAAGCCGCATTGAGGTGATGCCATGCTGGTCGCGTCACTAAGCCTGTTCCGCCAGCCGCTGAGCTTCGTCGCCACCAAATGGCAGACGCTGATCCGGGTCGCCGGCAACCCCTACCGCCCCGAGCTGCACTATATGCGCGGGCCGGGCCCGAAATGGCGCGCCAAGTATCAGGCCAGCCGGCTGAACCGCTCGCTCTAAGCGCGGCAGCCTTTTCCTCCTGTTTTCTGTGTCTTGGTAATGGCCGGGCGTTCTTGGACCCCTCGCGGGAGCGTGGATGCCCGGGTCAGGCCCGGGCATGACGAGCCCGGAGTGCAACTCCTCACCGCCCGGTGAACTTCGCCTTGCGTTTCTGCACGAAGGCATTGCGCCCCTCGATCGCATCGGCGCTCTTGCGGATCACGGCTTGAAGCTCGATCTCGCGACGGAACTGCGCCTCGTAGGTCGCATGCTCGCTCTCCTCGACGAGACTGCGCGTTGCCACCAAAGCGCGGGTCGGGCCCTCGGCGAGACGGCGTGCCAGCGTCAATGCCTCATCCATCAGCTCTTCATCGTCGACGACTTGCCGCACGAGGCCGATCTCATGGGCGCGTTCAGCCGTCAGCGGCTCGTTCAGCAACATCAGCTCGAGCGCGCGCTGGCGGCCGATCAGCCGCGGCAGCAGCCAGGTCGAGCCGAGATCCGGCACCAGCGCGATGCGGCTGAATACCTGGATGAAGCTCGCCGACCGCGCCGCGACGATCATGTCGCCCGCCATCGCCAGGCTGAAGCCGCCGCCGGCCGCCACGCCGTTGACGGCGACGACCACAGGCACGCGGCATTCGCGCAGCGCCTTGAACGCGGGCCAGTAGAACCGCATGACGCCGGCCGCGATGTCCTCCCCCAGCGCTTCAGACGCCTTCAAATTCTGTCCTGAGCAAAATCCCCGCCCCGCGCCAGTGAGGATCAGGGCTCGAATACCCTCGTCCTGCGACATCTCGCCGATGGCGGCGGCGAGCGCGCCGAGCAGGTCCGGCGTCATCGCGTTCAGGCTCGCCGGCTCGTCCAGGGTCAGGACTCCGACCGCGCCATCCCGCGCCTGTTTCACACCAGCCATGTCGCGTCTCCCTTTGGATTTTCTCGTTGGCGGCAATGTGCCATCCTTCGCACGTCCCGCCAATGCTGAGCTTTCGCGCCAGCACAGCAACGCCGAAACAACAGAGATCAAGACGACATCATGCCTCATCAGTTCAGCCTCAACCAAACCGTCCGCAAACCCGCCGTCACGTCCAAGGGCGGCATCGTCGCCTCGCAGTCGCGGCGGGCAGCCGAAGTCGGCGCGCAGGTGCTGGCGGCGGGCGGCGACTGCGTGGACGCGATCGTGGCAACCACCATGGCGCTGAACGTGCTGGAGCCCTGGAACAGCGGGATCGGCGGCGGCGGTGCAATGGTGCTCTACCGCGCCAAGGAAAATCGCACCGAAGTGATCGACTACGGCATGTCCGCGCCGCAGAGCCTGCGCGCCGCCGACTATCCACTCAGCGGCGCAGGGGCGGCCTCCGATCTCTTCCCCTGGCCGCGAGTGAAGGACGATCGCAACATCCACGGCCCCGGTTCGATCGCGGTGCCCGGCGTCGTCGCCGGAATGGAGGAGGCGCATCGCCGCTACGCCAGGATGCCGTGGAAGGATCTGGTCACGCCGGCAGCCACGCTTGCCAGCGAAGGCCTGCTGGTCGATTGGTGGACCACGGTGACGATCTCGGGCTCGGCCGCCGATCTCAGGCGCTATCCCGCCAGCGCGGCCGCGTTCCTGAAGGACGGGCTGCCACCGACCGCGCCATGGGGCATCAAGGCCGAGACGCGACTGCCGCAGGACTCGCTGAAAGCGACGCTGTCACATCTCGCCGAGGCCGGTCCGCGTGACTTCTACCAGGGCGATCTCGCCAGGAGCATCGCCTCCGACATCAAGGCCGATGGCGGTTCGCTGTCGGTCGAGGACCTCGCCGCCTTCCGCGCGCATTTGCGCGAGCCGCTGGCGATCCCGTATCGCGACGGCAAGGTGTATGCGACGCCCGAACTCACGGCCGGACCGACCATGGCGCACGCGCTGCGCCTGTTGCAGCAGAGCCTGAAGCCGGGAGGTGCGCCGGACGCAGCGGCCTATGTCGAATATGCCCTCGCTCTGCAGGCGGCCTTCCGCGAGCGGCTCAAGGACATGGGCGATGCCGACGGCAAGCGATCGCTCGGTGCCGAATATCTGGCGCCCGCCTGCACCACGCATTTCTCCGTGGTCGACCGACACGGCAACATCGCCGCGGTGACGCAGACGCTGCTGTCGTCGTTCGGTTCGAGATACGTGACGCCGCACAGCGGCATCGCGATGAACAACGGCATCATGTGGTTCGATCCGACGCCGGGCACCACCAATTCGCTCGCGCCCGGCAAGCGCTGCCTCTGCAACTACACGCCCGTCATCGCAGAGACGAAAGACGGCAAGCGACTCGCGGTCGGCGCCTCCGGCGGCCGGCGCATCCTGCCCTCGGTGATGCAGCTCGTCTCCTTTGCGATGGACTTCGGCATGGATCTCGATGCCGCCATCCACCAGCCGCGCATCGACGCCAGCGAAGGCGCGGTGGTGATCGGCGATGCTCGCCTGCCGGAGGATGTCCGCAAAGCCCTTGCCGCGCGCTTCGACTATGAAGAAACTCGCGTGCAGGCTTTGCCGCAAAAATTCGCTTGCCCGAGCGTGGTGATGCGCCAGGGCGGCGTCAATTCCGGCGCGGTCGAGATCTTCCATCCCTGGGCGGATGCGGTGGCGGAAGGCTGAGCGCAACGATCGACGCGAGGTCGTGCCAGCACCTCTTGAGCGCTCGCGCGATGATGCATCTGCACGAGTCTCATGACGCCTCCACGGTTGCGAGGAACCAACCTGCCTGCGCTTCGTTGATTGACCGGACAAATGCGCTCGCCCCAATGGAGGACATCATGAAGAAATTTGCGCTCGCCGCGTCGCTGGTCATTGCGGCCGGCTTCACCTTTGCCAGCCCCGCACTGGCCAAGGGCGGACATGGAGGCGGTCACGGCCACGGTCATGGTCATGGCCATTCGATGGGCCATCATCACCACGGCGCCCCGCACGGATGGTCGCGTGGACGCAAGGTCGGCTGGCGCGGTCACGGCTGTCCGCCCGGCCTGTGGAAGCAGGGCCGCTGCTGACGCCCGATAGTTTACGATGCAAGGCGCCGCTCCTGACCGGGCGGCGCCTTTTTCAAATGCCGAGCCGGTCCCGCACCCGCCCCGCGATCACGGCGGTGGTCACACCCACCGGCCAGAACGCGTGCATCGGGATCGGCTTGATGCCGGTTATGGGCATGTCGATCTCGGCCTTGGCGCCGCCGACCAGTCGTCGCGCCAGCTGCGCCCCCATCGCGGTCGCGAGCGCGACGCCGCGGCCGTTGCAGCCGAGTGAGATCAGGATGTTTTCGGCCGGCTCGTGCACGTGAGGATAGTGGTCCTTAGTGATGGCGAGGCGGCTGTTCCAGCCGTGCGTCCAGGCGACACCTTTGAGCTGCGGCCAGAGCCGCTCGGCATAGCGCATGAGATAGGCGACGTCGTGCGGTGACTTGATCCAGCGCATCGGGCCGCGGCCGCCCATCAGAAGGCGGTTGTGCTGATCGATGCGATAATAGACCGTGATGTGGCCGCTCTCGTACAGCACGGACCGCGTCGGCATGATGGCGCGGGCCACCGCGTCGGAGAGCGGCGCCGTGGCGGCGATCGAGGAGAACACCGGCACGATGGTGCGGCGGAGCGCCGGCCAGAGATCGTCGGTAAAGCCGTTGGTGGCGAGCAGGACCTTGTCGGCGTGAACCACCGCCCGCGGCGTCTCGATGCGCCAGCGCGACCCCTCGCGTCGCAACGACAGCGCGGGCGTCTCGCCATGCACCTTCGCGCCGGCAGAGATCGCCGCACGCGCGAGACCGCGGGCGTAGCTGAGCGGATGCAGATCGCCGCCGCGCGCATCCAGCATCGCGCCGATGTAGCGGTCGGTGCCGGTCATCTCTCGGAGCTGCTCGCGGTTCAGATAGGTCACCGGCATGCCGCGGCGGATGCACTGCTGCGCGGTCTTTTCGATTGCGGCGGCACTGGCCTCGTTGTAGGCCGCACGCAGCGTGCCGCTCTGCCTTGCCTCGCACGGGATCTGATAGCGGCGGATCAGCTCGTGGGTGAAATTCGTGGTGCCGTAGGAGAACGCGATCATGCGGCGGCCGAGGTCCGCGCCGAAATCGGCTTCGATCTGATCCGGGTCGTGCTTCAGTCCGGGATTGGTGTGGCCACCATTGTTGCCCGACGCGCCCCAGCCCGGCTCCTGCGCCTCCAGCACCAAGGCATCGACGCCCTGCTCAGCCAGATGCAACGCGGTGGAGAGGCCCGTGTAGCCGCCACCGATGATCGCGACGGCGATAGTCTTGTCGACATCGAGCGGTGGCGTAGCGACCGGCGCGACGGCGGTGTCGGCGTAGAGCGAGGGCGGCAGAGGCAGGCGCGTCATATCGAAAACCGGTCAGAGCGGATGCAGCACGCGTCGCAGGAAGTCCTGCGTGCGCGGATGCTGGGGTTGGTTGAGCAGCGCCTTGGCCGGCCCCTGCTCGACGATGATTCCGCCGTCGATGAACAACACGCGGTCGGCAACGTCGCGGGCAAAGCCCATCTCGTGGGTGACGACCAACATCGTCATGCCGTCGTCGGCGAGCTTGCGCATCACGCCGAGCACCTCGCCGACCAGTTCAGGATCGAGCGCCGAGGTCGGCTCGTCGAACAGGATCGCCTTGGGCTGCATCGCGAGCGCCCGCGCGATCGCGACGCGCTGCTGCTGGCCGCCGGAGAGCTGGGGCGGATGCGCGTCGGCCTTTTCGGCGAGACCCACCTGCGCGAGCAACGCGCGGCCACGCTCGAACGCCTGCGCGCGGGGCTCCTTCTTGACGTAGAGCGGCCCTTCGATGACGTTCTCGAGCGCCGTTCGGTGCGGAAATAGGTTGAAACGCTGGAACACCATCGAGACCTGGGTGCGAACCTTCACGATCGACGGCGCATCGCGATCGACCTTCAGGCCTTCGATGCTGATCTCGCCGCGGTCGTAGCTTTCGAGACCGTTGATGCAGCGCAGGATCGTCGACTTGCCCGAGCCGGACGGGCCGATGACACACACCACCTCGCCCTTCTGCACGGACGCGGTGATGCCCTTGAGCACCTCGTTCGCGCCAAAGCTCTTGTGGACGTCGTTGAGCTCGATCATTTCTTGCCGGCCCGCTTCTCGAAATGACGAACCAGCAGGATCAGCGGGATGCTCATGGTGAGATACATCAGCGCCACCATCGTGAACACGTTGGTGTTCTTGAAGGTCGAGGACGCGATCAGCTTGCCCTGAAGCGCGAGCTCGGCGACCGTGATGGTCGAGGCCTGCGACGAATCCTTCAGCATCATGATCATGACGTTGCCATAGGGCGGCAGCACGATTCGCACCGCCTGCGGCAGCACCACGCGGCGCATGGTCAGCCACCAGCCCATGCCGATCGACTGCGCCGCCTCGATCTGGCCCTTGTCGATCGCCTCGATGCCGGCGCGGAAATTCTCGGCCTGATAAGCCGAATAGGCGATGCCGAGCCCGAGGATCGCGGCCTGCAGCGCCGACAGCGTGACGCCGAGATCGGGCATCACGAAGTAGAGATAGAACAGCAGCACGATGATCGGGATGCCGCGGATCACGTTGATCAGGCTGGCGCTGAGCAGCGACAGCGCCTTGATGCCGGAGACCCGCATCATCGCCCAGAGCAGTCCGAGCACCGTCGAGAGCAGCAGCGAGCCGATGGTGACGACGATTGTCAGCACGACGCCGCTCATCAGGATCGGAAAGAACTCGACGGCGTCGTGCCAGAAGCCTTTCATCGTTCAGCCTTCGTCGATCGCGATCGGTCAGCCCTGAGCCTTCAGGCCCCATTTGTCGAGGATCTTGTCGATGGTGCCGTTGGCCTTGAGCTTCGCGAGCGACGCGTTGATCTTGCCGAGCAGGGCGGCCTCGCCCTTGCGCACGCCGATGCCGACCGAGCCGACCGTGACGGGCTTGTAGCCGTCGACCAGGCGCACCTCAGGGAAACCGCCCTGCTTGAGATTGTAGGCGAGGATCGGATAGTCGGCGTAGCCGGCCTTGAGACGGCCGGTGTTCACGTCACGCAGGATGTCGGGAATGGTGTCATAGGCTTTCACGTCCGCAAACAGGCCGGACTTCTTCAGCGCATCGACGAAGGCGGTGCCGACTTGCGCGCCGACCGTCTCGCCCTTCAGATCGTCCTGCGTGGCATAGGCCTTGGTGTCGGCCTTCGGGACCACCAGGCCTTCGCCATAGGTGTAGATCGGATCGGAGAAGTCGACGACCTCCTTGCGCGGCGCCGTGATGAACATCGCGGCGGCGATGATGTCGATCTTGCTCGAGGTCAGCGACGGGATCAGGGCCGAGAACTGCATCGGCTCGATCTGCACGTTGAAGCCGGCATCCTTGCCCACCTCCGTGACGAGATCGACCATGATGCCCTGGATGCTATTGGTCTTGGTGTCGAGGAAGGTGAAGGGAATGCCGGTCGGCGTCGACCCGACCTTCAGCACCTGTTGCGCCGAGGCCGGCGTCAGTGCCGCAATTGCGAGTGCCGCCATCGCGGCCAAACCAAAACGCTTCATCGCATCCCCCTTTGGGTCCGGCCGATGGCGGCGCTCGCGGGTGTTGCGAGTCAAGCCGTTTCGGCCTAGTTTTCACCAATATGAAAATTTGGTCACACTTTCACGGACGACGCAAGTGGTTTTCATGCACATGAAGGAAGCGGCCTGACGTGAGCGGTGGCAAGAGAATGCGCAAGCCGGCGGCAACCAGGCCGGCGAAGCGGGCGAAGGCCAGAGCCGTCACCAAGCCGGCGGAGCCTGCAATGGACGTCGCGGTCGGCCGCCGTATCAGGGACCTCCGGCGCGTGAGGCAATTCTCGCTGGAGACGGTCGCGGCGCGCACGGAGCTGTCGATCGGTTTCCTCAGCCAGATCGAGCGCGGCCTGTCGTCACCATCGCTGCGCGTGCTGGCGACGCTCGCCGACGTGCTCGGCGTCGGCATCGCCGCATTGTTCGGCGCAAGCCCGAGCGTCGACGGCGCCTCCGATCAGGTGGTGACGCGCGGGCTGCAGCGGCCGGAGCTGAAGCTGTGGCGCACCGGCGTATCCAAGCAATTGCTGAGCCCGGCCAGCGCCGACAACAAGCTCAATCTGTTCCTGGTGCATCTGGAGCCCGGCGGCTCCACCGGCGACGAGCTCTACACCCATGACGGCGAGGAAGCCGGTCTCGTGCTCGACGGCGAGATGATGCTGACGGTGGACAATGAGACATGGTCGCTGAAGACCGGCGACAGCTTTCGCTTTGCCAGCCGAAGGCCGCACCGGTTTTCAAATCCGGCCGAGGACGCCAAGGCCGTGGTGCTATGGGTGAATTGCGTGACGGGAGCGGGGTGACCCGTGCTTATCGTTCATCGCGCGCAGCGAAAGTGAAAGGCCGCGACGCTCTCACATCGTCATTGCGAGCGCAGCGAAGCAATCCAGACTGCCTCGACGGAAAGACTCTGGATTGCTTTGTCGCAAGGGCTCCTCGCAATGACGCGGAGAAAGTCTACCCAAACCGATGATTATAACGGTCGACCGTCAGCGCGCTGACGTCGATGTCCGGCTTCTTGCCCGACAGCATGTCGGCGAGCACGCGCGCCGAGCCGCATGACATGGTCCAGCCGAGCGTGCCGTGGCCGGTATTGAGGTGGAGATTGGCGTACGGCGTCGGGCCGATCACGGGCGGGCCATCCGGCGTCATCGGACGCAAGCCGCTCCAGAACGTAGCCTTGGAGAGATCGCCGCCGCGCGGGAACAGGTCGGTCAGCGAATGATCCAGCGTGGCACGGCGCGCATCATAGAGCTTGGTCGAGAAGCCCGAGATTTCGGCGGTGCCGCCGACGCGGATGCGATCGCCGAGACGCGTGATCGCGACCTTGTAGCTCTCGTCCATCACGGTGGATTCCGGCGCGCCGGAGGCGTCCTTGATCGGCACCGTGATCGAATAGCCCTTCACCGGATAGACCGGCAACGAAATCCCGAGCGGGGCTGCGAGCCGCGACGAATAGCTGCCGAGCGCAAGCACGTAAGCGTCAGCCTGCAACATCCCGGCACTGGTCACGACGCCGCTGACGCGCGCGCCCTCGGTGACGATGCGATCGATGCCGGTGTTGAACATGAAGCGGACGCCGAGCGCCTCGGCATGCCTGGCCAGCGCCTGCGTGAACATGTGGCAGTCGCCGGTCTCGTCCTGCGGCAGGCGGAGGCCGCCGACGAATTTATCCTTCACGCCTGCGAGCGCAGGCTCGACGGCGATGCAGCCTTCGCGGCTCAACGTCTCGTAGGGCACGCCATATTGCTTGAGCACGGCGATGTCCTCAGCCGTGCCGTCGAGTTGCGCTTGGTAGCGGAACAGCTGCAGCGTGCCCTGCGCGCGCTCGTCATACTGGATGCCGATGTCGCGGCGCAGGTCGCGCAGGGAATCACGGCTGTATTCCGCGATCGGGATCATCCGGCTCTTGTTGACCGCATAGCGCGCGCTGGTGCAGTTGCGCAGCATCTTGAGCAGCCAGACCCACATCACGGGATCGAGCTTCGGCCGGATCACCAGCGGGCCGTGCTTCATCAGGAGCCACTTCACCGCCTTCACCGGCACGCCGGGCCCGGCCCAGGGCGAGGAATAGCCGGGCGAGACTTCGCCGGCATTGGCGAAAGAGGTCTCCAGTGCCGGCTCGGGCTGGCGGTCGACGACCGTCACCTCATGGCCTGCACGCGCGAGGTAGTAGGCAGAGGTGACACCGATGACACCGCTGCCGAGGATCAGAACTTTCACGCTTGGTCAAACTCCCGCGGCATCACGCTCGCCGCTGCAAGAAAACAACTCGCAACGGCGAGAGCAATTATCAGGCCACCCGCTTGATGGCATCGCCCAGGATCGAGACGATATCGTCGATGTGGCTCTTCTCGACGATGAGGGGCGGCGACAGCGCGAAGCTATCGCCGCTCATGCGGAAGTAGAGCCCGCGATTGAAGCAGTCGACCATGACGTCGTAACCACGCGCACCAACCGCGCCGTCTCGCGGCGAGAGCTCGACCGCGCCCATCAGCCCGCAATTGCGGATGTCGATGACGTTGGGCAGACCTTTCAGCGAATGCAGCGCATCGCGCCAATATTCGGCGATCGAGGCACCGCGCGTCAGCAGGCCCTCGTCCTTGTAGATGTCGAGCGTCGCGATACCGGCGGCGCAGGCGGTCGGATGCGCCGAATAGGTGTAGCCGTGGAACAGCTCCATGACGTTTTCCGGGCCGATCATCATGGCGTCGTGCACCTTGCGATGCGCGAACACCGCGCCGCAGGGAATGGTGCCGTTGGTAATGCCCTTGGCGGTGGTCATCAGGTCGGGCGTTACGCCGAAGAAATTGGCGGCAAACGGCGTGCCGAGGCGGCCGAAGCCGGTGATGACCTCGTCGAAGATCAGGAGGATGCCGTGCTTGTCGCAGATCTCGCGCAGTCGGTTGAGATAGCCCTTCGGCGGCGGCAGCACCGCGGTCGAGCCCGGCACCGGCTCGACGATGACGGCGGCGATGGTCTCGGCGCCGTGCAGGCCAACCAGACGCTCGAGATCGTCGGCAAGCTCGACGCCATGCTCGGGCTGGTCCTTGGCGAAGGCGTTGCGCGTGAGATCGTGGGTGTGTCGGATGTGGTCGACGCCCGGCAGCAGGGTCGTGAAGGCGCGGCGGTTGGCGACCATGCCGCCGACCGAGGTGCCGCCGAAGCCGACGCCGTGATAGCCGCGCTCGCGGCCGATCAGCCGGGTGCGGCTCGCCTGGCCGTTGGCGCGGTGATAGGCGAGTGCGATCTTCAGCGCGGTGTCGACCGACTCTGAGCCGGAGTTGGTGAAGAAGATGCGGTCGAGCCCTTTCGGCGCGATCTCGGCGAGCCGCTCGGCGAAGTCGAATGCCAGCGGATGGCCCATCTGGAAGGAGGGCGCGAAGTCCAGCGTCATCAGCTGCCGCTCGACCGCGGCGGCGATCTGCCTGCGGCCGTGGCCGGCATTGACGCACCACAGGCCGGCGGAGCCGTCGATCACCTTGCGGCCGTCGACCGTGGTGTAGTGCATGCCCTCGGCCGACGAGAACAGCCGCGGCGCCTTCTTGAACTGCCGGTTGGCCGTGAACGGCATCCAGAACGAGTCGGTCTTGATAGTGTTCGGAATCTGATGAAGGGTCACGGCCGCGCTCCTTTGCTGACCGTACAGCAGAGGCACGGCTTCAGATGCGCAACAAGTCCTTTTCTAGTGACCTGCAAGCCATTGATTCCACTGGGGCCGCTGGGCCATATTTGCGCGATCCGCAACACCTGCAACAGGGGCCAGAGGCATGAGCGTCGACATCGGTGGACGGCTGCGATTCATCCGGGCCCGCCAGAAGCTGTCGCAGCGCGAGCTCGCCAAACGTGCCGGCGTCACCAATTCGACGATTTCCCTGATCGAATCCAACCAGATGAACCCGTCGGTCGGCGCGCTCAAGCGCATCCTCGACGGCATCCCGATGGGGCTCGCCGAGTTCTTCGCGCTGGAGCCGGAGTCCAGGCGCAAGATCTTCTACCGCGCCGAGGAGCTGACCGAAGTCGGCAAGAAGCCGATCTCGTATCGCCAGATCGGCGACAATCTGTTCGGCCGCAGCCTGCAGATCCTGAAGGAGCGCTACGAGCCCGGCAGCGACACCGGCCGCGTCCACCTCGTCCATGACGGCGAGGAAGGCGGCATCGTGATTTCAGGCAAGCTCGAGGTCACCGTCGAGGACGAGCGCCGCGTGCTCAATCCCGGCGACGCCTATTATTTCGAGAGCCGCCGCCCGCACCGCTTCCGCTGTGTCGGCGGCAAGCCGTGCGAGGTGATCTCGGCCTGCACGCCGCCGACGTTCTGAGGCGCGTTCGATCGCATCCGGGAAGTTACGGGCTGTCACCGGTATCTTACGGTGGTTGAGCCATCTCAATTTCTGCGCGCCGGGCCGCTATATACTGCGAACCGTAGCCGAGCAGCCTGGCTCAGAGGTGCTGCGGTTATGGCCCCGGGCTCCTAGGCACTCCGGGGCCGCTTCGTACCAGGGGCTCGCGCATGAAAACCACTCTCGCCAATGCGGAAGCCGCGCTCGACGAAGTCCAGCGCGACACCGACAAGCTGAATTCGCGCGAACTGCGCAAGGCCATCGCGAAGTACATCGAGGCGCAGAGAGAGCAGATCAAGACTCTCCGCAGGATGATGAATTGATCGGCCGCTGCGGCGCGAGTAGGCCTCGCCCCGCCCGCCGCCTCAACGCTGCGTCAGCAACGCCTCGATCCGGATCGGGAATTTGCGCACCCGCACGCCGGTCGCATGCCAGACTGCGTTGGCGACCGCGCCGGCACTGCCGGTGATGCCGATCTCGCCGACGCCCTTGATGCCGAGCGCGTTGACGTGCGGGTCATGCTCCTCGACGGTGATGACATCGAGCGGCGGCACGTCGGCATTCACGGGGACATGGTACTCGCCGAGATTGGCGTTCATGATCCGCCCGCTGCGCTTGTCGGTGACGGCCTCCTCGTGCAGCGCAAAGGACAGACCCCAGATCATGCCGCCGAACAGCTGGCTCTGCACCATACGCGGGTTGACGATCCGTCCAGCGGCGAAGGCCCCGACCATGCGGCTGACACGGACCTGGCCGAGCTCGGGATCGACCTTCACCTCCGCGAACACCGCGCCATGGGCATGCATCGCATATTCCTCCATCGTCGCCGGGTTCGGCGCGCCGGTGCCGCGCGCCTCGACCTCGGCGATGCCGGCGCGGGCAAGGATCTCGGAATAGCTCTCCCCGCGGCTCTCGTCGTCGCGGCGGATCAACCGTCCTTCGCGCGCGATCACCCCGGTATTGCCGGCGCCGAACAGCGGCGAGCGCTCGTCGCCGGTGGCGAGATCGGCGAGCTTGGCGATCACGGCAGCGCCGGCGCTGTGGATCGCCGCCCCCGCCGTTGCCGTGTGCGCTGAGCCGCCGGCAATGCCGGCATCAGGCAGGTCGGACGTGCCGGCCTTGAACGCGACGCGGTCGATATCGAGGCCGACGGCGTCGGCGGCGATCTGCGCCAGCGCCGTCCAGGCGCCCTGCCCCATGTCGTGTGCACCGATCTCCATCACGCCCGAGCCGTCGCGGCGGATCGCCGCGCGCGCTTCGGCCTGGAACATCAAGGCCGGAAAGGTCGCCGTGCCCATGCCCCAGCCGACCAGCAGGCCAGCATCGTCGCGCATCTGTCGCGGCTGCAGCGGACGCTTCGCCCAGCCGAAGCGCGCCGCGCCTTGGTCGTAACAGGCCCGCAGCGCCTTTGACGAGAACGGCTTGCCGCTGACCGGCTCGACCTCGGCATAGTTCTTCAGGCGGAAGGCGAGCGGATCCATGCCGCAAGCCCACGCCATCTCGTCGATTGCGCTCTCCAGCGCGATCGAGCCGGTCGCCTCGCCGGGCGCGCGCATGAACAGAGGCGTTCCCGTGTTGACCCGCACGGCGTCATGCGAGGTGCGGATGGCGGGTGCGGCGTACAGCGTGTGCGAAACATCGGCCGCGGGTTCGTAAAAATCGTCGAACGTGCTCGACACCGTCCGCGCGTGGTGATCGAGCGCGGTCAGACGCCCCTCTCCGTCGGCGCCGAGGCGCAGGCGTTGGCGCGTCGGCGCGCGATGGCCGACCGGGCCATACATCTGCTCACGGCGCAGCACCAGCTTGACCGGCTTGCCGACCAGCTTGGCCGCCATGACGCCGAGTACCGGCGGTCCCGCCATCAATCCCTTGGAGCCGAAGCCGCCGCCAAGGAAGGGGCTGCGGATGTGGATCTTGTCGTGGGCAATGCCGAACAGCTCGGCGACGCGCGCCAGCGACAGCGCCAGACCCTGAGTCGGCATGTCGATCTGCAGATTGTCGCCGTCCCAGTGAGCCACGATCGCATGCGGTTCCATGGCGTTGTGATATTGCGGCGGCGTCTCGTAGGTCGCGTCGATTTGCTTTTGGGCCGAGGCAAGGCCCGCCTCGATATCGCCGCGGTGATTTTCCGTGGGGTTGCCGACGCCGACGACCGGCGGCACGAAGCTCTCGCCGGCATCGAGCCCGACCAGCGCAGGCAGCGTCTCATAACGCGGCGCCAGCAGCACGGCGCCTTCCGTCGCAGCTTCCAGCGTCTCGGCGATCACGACCGCGATCGGCTGATTGGCGTAGCGCACCTCGTTGCTCTGCAGCACCTCCATCCGGAACACGAACGGATTGGTCTTGATCTCCGGGTCGATCGCAAGCTGCGGCTTGTGGTCTGGCGTCATGACATCGACGACGCCGGGATGGCGTTTTGCGGCGGCGACATCGAGCGAGGTCACGCGGCCATGCGCGATGCCGGCCACGGCGATCACCGCAAACAGCATGCCGGGCGGATGGTTGTCGGCGGCATAGGTCGCCTGTCCCGTGACCTTGAGGACGCCGTCACGGCGGGTCAGCGGCTGGCCGATGTTCGAGCCGTGCCTGAGATGGGCGGGCGCGCTGGTCAGGTTGAGCTCAGGCATGGATGGCTCCTGATGTCGAGGCAAAGGGAGAGGCCGGCAGTGCGGGCAGGCGCGCGGGCGTCCCGGCGGCAGCGAGGGTCAGCGCGCGCACCACGATGCGGCGTGCGAGTTCGATCTTGAAGGCGTTGTCGCCGGACGGCTTTGCGTCGGTGAGCGCGCGCCAGGCGGCCTCCTGGAAAGCATCGGCCGTGGGCGCAACGCCTTTGAGCACGTCCTCTGCAGCGCGGGCACGCCAGGGCTTTGCGGCGACGCCGCCAAGCGCAAGCCGTGCTTCCGCGATCTTGCCGTTCTCGATTCGCAACGCGGCTGCAGCCGATACCATCGCGAAGGCGTAGGAGGTACGCTCGCGAACCTTGAGGTAGCGCGCATGCGAGGCAAATTCGCGCGCCGCCTTCGGCAGGCGTACCGCAACGATGAGGTCGCCGGGCTCGAGCGCGGACTCGCGCTGGGGCGCATCGCCGGGCAGGCGGTGCAGCTCCTCGAGCGCGATCTCGCGTCGGCCACCCCGGCCTTCGATCTCGACGACGGCATCGAGCGCGACCAGCGGTACGCAGAAATCGGAGGGATGGGTGGCGATACAGCTTTCGCTCCAGCCGAGCACGGCGTGGGTGCGGTTCTCGCCGCCGCGGGCATCGCAGCCGCTGCCGGCCTCGCGCTTGTTGCAGCGGCTGGCAGTGTCGTAGAAATACGCACAGCGCGTCCGTTGCAGCAGATTGCCGCCAACCGTCGCCGCATTGCGCAATTGCGCGGATGCCCCGGAGAGAAGCGCTTCGGCGACGGCGGGGAAGGACCTTGCGAAGTCCGCATCATGCGCAAGATCGGCATTGCTGACGAGCGCCCCGATGCGCACCGACCCGTCGGCGAGGTGCTCGATGCCATCGAGCCCGTCGAGATGGGTGATGTCGACCAAGCGATCCGGACGGGTGACGTCGCCCTTCATCAGATCGAGCAGATTGGTTCCGGCGGCGAGGTAGACCGCGCCCGGCTGGGCCGCGGCAGCAACCGCTTCAGCGACGCTGGCGGGCCTGACATAATCGAACTGTTTCATGCCGAGCGCCTCTGGTTGGTTTCGTCCATCTGGCCTTGCGCCTCGAGCACGGCATCGACGATGCCGGCATAGGCGCCGCAGCGGCACAGGTTGCCGCTCATGCATTCGCGGATGCGCTCGGGATCATTGCCAGCCTGCGCCTCCTGCATCATGCCTATCGCGCTCATGATCTGGCCGGGCGTGCAGAAGCCACACTGAAATCCGTCATGGGCGATGAAGGCGGCCTGCACCGGATGAAGCTGGTCGCCGCGCGCGAGGCCCTCGATGGTGAGGATATCGGCGCCATCATGGCTGATCGCGAGCGCGAGACAGGAATTGATGCGCTTGCCGTCGACCAGAACGGTGCAGGCGCCGCACTGCCCGCGATCGCACCCCTTCTTGGTTCCGGTCAGATGAAGGCGCTCACGCAGGAGATCGAGCAACGTGACGCGTGGATCGTCGAGGACGAAATCGCGCCGCGCACCGTTCACGGTGAGGCTGATGGAGTGGTTCATACAAGGCTCCGATCAGATTTGGACATGAGTCATCGCGCAGCGCGCCACCGCCGTGGCCGCCGTCGATAGGCGCTGGCCGGGCAGACGCCGGCCAACATCGAGGTGAAGATACGGAGGCTCCCTCCGCTTAACAAGGGCTGCAGAGAAATATTTGGAATTGGTCGAAAGCCCCTGTGCCACCAACGCGATGCACTGGGACCGGGTTCATCAAGGGTTCAATCTAACCAATTCGTGATCTACATTGGCGGCATGGACGATCACGCCGACCATACCCGCAAGCCCCGCGCCGATGCCGTGCGCAATCGCGAGCGCGTGCTCGAAGCGGCCAAAGTCGTGTTCAGCGCCGGCGGTCCGGAGGCGAGCCTGGAGGCGGTGGCAAAACGCGCCGGCGTCGGCATCGGCACGCTCTATCGGCATTTTCCGACACGCGAAGATCTGTTCGAGGCGGTGTACCGGCGCGAGGTCGAGCAGCTCAGCGAGCTTGCCGAACAACTGAAGAACGCCAGGGATCCGGTCGACGCGCTGCGGCGCTGGCTGCGCTCCAATGTCGAATTCGTTGCCACGAAAAAAGGCATGTCGGCGGCGCTGGCGCTGACGTTCCAGAGTTCGTCGGAACTCGCGGCCTACTCGATGGACCGGCTGACCAAGGCGATCGGCTCCCTGCTCGACCGCGCCGTCGCGGCCGGTCAGATGCGCGGCGACATCAGTCCGGAGGACTTGCTGAGAGCGCTCGTCGGCATGTGCTACATGCACGACCAGCCCGGCTGGCAATCCTCGGTGCTGCGCATGCTCGACGTGTTCGTCGACGGATTGCGGATGCAGCCCGTCATGAAAGCCAGGGTACGCTCTACCGGCAAGCCCGCCAAACCGGCTGCAAAGCCGAAGCGATAGCGTCACCCTGTCAGGATCGGCCTCAGCGCCTCGCGGTGATCCACGATGAAGTCGAAGAAAGCGGCGATCCGCGGCACCCGCCTGAGATCGGGATGCGTCAGGATGCGCCAGCTTCGCGTCAATTCCGGAATCGGACCAAGGACGCGCACGAGATCGGCTTCGGCGTCGCCGAGCGCGACGGGAAGCGGACCGATGCCTACGCCGGACTTGATCGCGGAAACGAGGCCCAGCACGCTGTTGACGCGCGCAGCCATCTGGGCATCGGGCGCGACCTCCTTCAGCCATTTGACCGCGCGATGCTTGGCAAGGGATTCATCCAGCCCGACCAGCAAATGAAGCGTGAGATCCTCGACACGATCCGGGCTACCGTGCCGGTCAAGATAGTCGCGACTGGCGTAAACCGCCCAGATCGACTCGGCGATCTTGCGCCCGACCAGCTCGTCGTCGGTATCGCCCGAGCGAAAAGCGATGTCGACCTCGCCCTTCGACAGGTCGAGATAGCCGTCGCTCATGACGAATTCGACCCGCAACGCGGGATGCAGCGCGTGAAAGTCGCCGATGAGCCCGGATTGGATGAGCCGGGCGACAACCGGCTCGGGACAGGTGACGCGGATCACGCCCTTCATGTCTTGCTCCGCGTCAGCCGTCCGACGGCTGAAGTCGTCGATGGTGGCTTCGACCCGCTCGGCATAGGGCAGCATGATGTGACCGAACTCCGTGAGGCGGTAGCCGCTCGGCTGACGCGTCACCAGCGCGCGGCCGAGCTTCCGCTCCAGCTCGTCGAGCCGCCGGTGCACGGTCGACTGGCTGAGG
Organism: Bradyrhizobium sp. SZCCT0148; assembly: GCF_018129985.1. GTDB lineage: Bacteria > Pseudomonadota > Alphaproteobacteria > Rhizobiales > Xanthobacteraceae > Bradyrhizobium > Bradyrhizobium japonicum_H. The sequence continues at coordinate 21,366 of NZ_JAFCKT010000011.1, read as the reverse complement.
CCGAGCGCCTTGCCGGCGGCAATGGTGCTGCCGTGCCGCGCGACCGCCAGGAAATATTTGAGGTCGTTCCAGTCGAACATGCAGCGATTATGCACTTCTGCGGCTGCCGGCCGCAATGTTGCGGCTGCCGGGCCTGAACGACGGCACCTAGGCTGATGCCTTCAGCAACGTTTCGATGGAGATTTTGAATGCGCCCTCACTTCACTCTCGGCGCCGTCATCGTTCTGGGATGGTCGGCCGCAGCCACCGCGCAGGACCATGGGACACAGGGTATCGCCAAACCGAATCTGGTGCTTCAACAAGCGGTTGAAGGCTTGCCGAAGGACGAGAAGCAGTTCGTCCGGGTGATGACCGCGTCGTTCAAGCCGGGCGACAAGACGGTCTATCATACCCACCGCTTTCCGGTGACCGTCTACGTGCTGGAAGGCGCCTTCACACTCGAACTCGAGGGCAAGCCGCCGCTGACGGTCAAGGCCGGCGAGGCATTGGTGGAACCGCCGAACGTGGCGATGACCGGCTACAATCGGACAACCGGGGAGACCAGGGTCGTGATTTTCTATGTCAGCGCGGTCGACACGCCCTTCCTCGACCCGCTGTCACACTAGGCCGTTTGCCCGAACATCCGCATGGCGATATCCTTGCTGGACCGGGACGACCAAGCGAGGTTTTGCCATGCGTGTGCTCTTTGTCCTGATATTTGCGCTGCTGGGTAGCGTCTCCGCCCGCGCGGCCGACGATGTTGCGGCGGCACAGGGCGTCATCCGCGCCCAGGAGCAGGCCTTCGTCCGTGACGATGCAAGCGCCGCCTATTCCCATGCCGCTCCGGCGATCAGGGAAATCTTCCCCGCACCCGACATCTTCATGTCCATGGTGCAGAGCGGTTACGCGCCGGTCTACCGTCACAAGAGTTTCGAGTTCGGCGAGAGCAAGATCGAGGGCGGCCGGATTGCGCAGCGCGTTCACATCATCGACGCCAACGGTGAAGCCTGGGAAGCGCTGTACACGCTCGAGCAGCAGCCGGACGGCAGTTACAAGATCACCGGCTGCACGCTGCTGAAGGCGGGACAGGCGGTTTAGGTCGCAAAGCCCGGCCCGGCCTTCGCCGCACTCATCCGCGAGCGGATCAGCAGCGTCACGACGATGCTGATGTTGACGGCATTCCACGCCACGCCGTTCGCGAACGCTGCGGCATACGAGCCGGTGGCGTCGAAGATGACACCGGACACCCAGCCGCCGAACGACATGCCGAACACGGAGGCGAAGATCACGATGCCGACGCGTGTTGCGGCTTCCCGCGCCGGCATGGCCTCACGCACGATGATGGCGTAGCTCGGCACGATTCCGCCCTGGAACAGGCCGAACATCGCGGAGATGAGATAGAGCGAGGCGAGGCTGTCGAAGAACAGATAGAACACGAGCGCGAAGCCCTGCGCCAGCGCCCCGATCAGCAGCGTGCGGATGCCGCCGATCTTGTCGGCGAGGAAGCCCGAGCCGATGCGGCTGACGATGCCGCAGGCCATCATCAGCGACAGCATCTCGGCACCGCGCGCCACGCCATAGCCGAGATCGCCGCAATAGGCGACGATATGCACCTGCGGCATCGCCATGGCGACGCAGCAGGAAATGGCGGCGATCGAGAGCAGCACCGTCAGCGTGTTGGTCGAGAGCTTGAGATCGACGCGCGGCGGCGGCGCATTGGCGTGGTCGTGGACCTTGTCGTGGCCCATCTGCGCGCGCAGCACCAGCACCAGGATCGTCATCAGGACGACGCAGACAATTCCGATGCCGATATGGGTGTGGCGCCAGCCGACCTCCTGCATGCCCCAGTTCACGATCGGAGGCCACATCGTGCCGGCGAAATAATTGCCGCTCGCGACGATGGTCACGGCGAGGCCGCGATAGCGCTCGAACCAGTGCGAGGCCTCCGCCATCAGCGGCGCGAAGGTGGCGGACGTCCCGAGCCCGATCAGGAAATATGCCGCAACGAACTGCCAGAGCTGGGTCGACAGCCCCGCGAACACATTCGCGACGCCGAGGAAGGCGATGCTGATCGCCATCGCCGGCACGATGCCGAATCGGTCGGTGATCTTGCCGGCGATCACGCCGCCGAGCCCGAAGCCGAACATCATCAGGGTGAAGGCCAGCGAGACCGCGCCGCGGGTGGCGGAGAATTCGGTCTGCACCGCGGGAATCATCACGACGATCGCCCACATGCCGACACCGCCGATCGAGCCGATCAGCAGCGCAAGCACGAGGCGTGTCCAGGCCTGACGGGAATCAGGGCTGAATGTTTCAGGGGTTTGTTCTGAGTGATTTGGCGCGTGCACGGGCCGGACCATGGCCCGCGGATGCTCAGGGGGTCAAGCATCGTGGCGCGATATTGGGCATGCGCGGTGCGCTGCGGTAAGAAGCAGCTTGGCGAATGCACGATTTGCCATTAGTTTGCAGTCCGCGTGTGCAGCTTTGCCGCGCGGAAGACATGCTGGCGGAATGTTGCTGCAACTGACACGAGCGATGCGGATCAAGGTGGGGCGGATCATTGCCCTCGCCTATCTGTTCTGCGTGCTCGCCCCGGCGGCCGCACTGGCCTGGGGCAGCGGACCCGCACCGTGTCTCAATGAGGCCTCACTGGCCGACCTCGTGCCGGCCCTTCACCAGATGCCGGGCGTACATCTGCACGGCGGCGTCTCGCACGATCATGCGGAGGCACACGCGCATCACCACGCCGCCGCGCAGGACGCGCCCGCTCCGCATCGTCATGGCGATAAGGGGACAGCCGGGCCGTGCTGCGCAATGATGTGCGTGAGCGCGCTGCCGGCGGATCTTCCCACCGTCGCCAAGCCGGCCGCGCCCGTCTCCGCCTGTGCACCAGACATCGTAGCCAGCCTGCACAGCACGGCGCCGCCCCTGCATTACCGTCCCCCCATCGCCTGATCTGACACGACGATTTCGGGCCGAGCGCGCTTTTGCGCGCGCGAACCTGTGGTGTCCAGATCAGGGATGATTCATGCTTGCGCTTTCCGGGGCGAAGTCCGCCGCCGCATCCGCGGTGGGTGGACGACATTTTCGATTTGATTGGCTTCTGCTGGCCCTGATTGCGCTGGGGCTCGCTGGCTGCATGCCGGCAACGACGCAAGTCGCCGGCGCCGATCCCGCTGATCCCTCGGCAAAGGTCGCCCCTGTCGGCCATCGGTCGACCATCGCGCCCTACACCAGCCTGCGGCCCGCAGCGCCCGCGCCATGGCGCGACCGCAACGACGCCGTCACGCCGCAGCCGAAGCAAGACCGGTAGGAGCGCGCCATGGCACACCATTTTGCGCGAGGTCTCCTCGTCCTCACAGCGCTCAGCGTCTCCGGCTGCGCCGCGTTTTCGCCCGACAGCGGCATGAGCACAGTCTCCGAACTGACGAGCCAGAGCATCAACAAGGACGTGGCCTTCGTGCGAACAGCCGATGGGGCGGGCGCCGTCGACGAACGTGTGCGCCACCTGCTCTCGCGCACGTTGGGCGTAGAGGCCGCCGTGCAGATCTCGCTGCTCAACAACAAGGGATTGCAGGCCGCCTATAACGAGCTGGCGCTGGCCGAGACAGATCTGGTCGAGCAGAGCCTGCCGCCCAACCCGGTGTTCTCGATCTCGCGGATCGCGGGCAACGGCGCCAGCGAGATCGAGCGTCAGGTGATCGGCGACATCCTTGCGCTCGCCACCCTGCCGTTCCGTTCCGACATTGCCCGCGAGCGTTTTCACCAGGCCCAGCTACGCGCGGCGCTGGCGACGCTGCGGCTCGCCGCCGACGTCCGCCGCGCCTACTGGCGCGCTGTCGCCGGCAACGAGATGGTGGGGCTGCTGACGGATGCGAAGGCAACGGCGGAATCGACCGCACAGCTCGCCGTCAAGCTCGGCGAGACCGGCTCGCTTAACAAGCTCGACCAGGCCCGCGAGCAGGTGTTCTACGCCGAGACCACCGCCGACCTCGCCACCGCAAGGCAGATGGCAGCGAGTGCGCGCGAACGGCTCGCACGCCTGATGGGACTGTGGGACGGCGGTCTCGACTTCCGCCTGCCCAATCAATTGCCGCCGCTGCCGCGCCGGCCGCAGGCCCTGCCCTCGATCGAGGTCGATGCGGTGGCCCACCGCATCGACCTGCAGATCGCGCGGCTGGAGCTGAATGCGCTGGCGAAAGCGCTGAACCTCACCGAGGCAACGCGCTTCGTGACGCTGCTCGATCTCGCCGGCATCTCCCGGCGCACCAGGGATCCCGAAGGCGCGCCGTTCCACGAGCATGGCTTCGACGTCCAGTTCCAGATCCCGATCTTCGACGGCGGCGAGGTACGGGTGCGGCAGGCCGCCGAGACCTACAATCTCGCCTTCAACCGCTTGACCGAGCGAGCCGTGAACGTGCGCTCGGAAGCGCGTGACGCTTATCGTGTCTATCGCTCGGCCTACGACATCGCCAGCCACTATCAGCGCGAGATCATCCCCTTGCGCAAGATCATCACCGAGGAGATGCAGCTCCGCTTCTCCAGCATGCAGGTCGATATCTTTGCGCTGCTCACCGAAGCACGACAGCGTCTGGCCTCGCTGCGCGGCGCGATCGACGCTCGGCAACGATTCTTCCTCGCCCAGTCCGACCTGCAGACCGCCGTCAACGGCGGCGCCGCGCCCACCCCGGGCGGAGACAGTTCAACCACGATCGCCGCGGCAGCGCCTGCCGATGGCGGTCATTGAGATGGAGACCGGCATGTTTTCCCGCAGGGGATTTTTAGGCACCGCCGCGCTCGTCGGCGCATCCGCAGTCCAGGGCCGCGTGCAGGCGGCCTCGATCCCGGAAGCGGCGCATATGGACAAGGTGGTGATGCAGCCGCCGCTGCATCCTATCAGCGGGCCCGACTATCGCCCCGTGGTCACCCTGAACGGCTGGTCGCTGCCGTTCCGCATGAACGGCGACTGGAAGGAATTCCATCTCGTCGCCGAGCCCGTGGTGCGCGAGTTCGCCGAGGGCATGAAGGTCAATCTGTGGGGCTATAACGGCCAGTCGCCGGGTCCGACGATCGAGGCGGTCGAGGGCGACAACGTTCGAATCTTCGTCACCAACAAGCTGCCCGAATACACCACCGTGCACTGGCACGGCATGATCATCCCGAGCGGCATGGACGGTGTCGGAGGGCTGACGCAGCCGCACATCCAGCCCGGCAAGACCTTCGTCTACGAATTCGAGATGCGGAAGAGCGGCACCTTCATGTACCACCCGCATTCCGACGAGATGGTGCAGATGGCGATGGGCATGATGGGCATGGTCGTCGTGCATCCGCGCGATCCGAGCTTCCGGCCGGTCGACCGTGACTTCGTCTTCGTGATGAGCACCTACCGCGTCGATCCCGGCACCTATCTGCCGCAAGTCAACGAGATGACCGATTTCAACATGTGGACCTGGAATGCGCGGGTGTTTCCGGGCATCGATCCTTTGCCGGTGCGCCTCGGCGACAGAGTGCGCGTGCGCATCGGCAATCTCAGCATGACAAACCATCCGATCCATCTGCATGGCCACAGCTTCGCGGTGACCTGCACCGACGGCGGCTGGATCCCGGAGAGTGCGCAATATCCGGAGACGACGACCGACGTGCCCGTGGGCGCGGTGCGCGTCTTCGACGTGCTCGCCGACAATCCCGGCGACTGGGCGTTCCACTGCCACAAATCCCATCACACCATGAATGCGATGGGGCACGCGGTACGCAACCTGATCGGCGTGTCGCGCAAGGACCTCGCCAAGGCCGTCGGCAAGCTCGCGCCGGACGCGATGGCGATGGGCTCGACCGGCATGGCGATGGGCAACATGGAGATGCCCGCGCCCGATAACACCCTGCCGATGATGACCGGCACCGGCCAGTTCGGCCCGATCGAGATGGGCGGCATGTTCACGGTGATGAAGATCCGCGAGGACCTCGCGCGCGACGACTATCGCGATCCCGGCCCCTATCAATTCCCGAAAGGCACCGTTGCCTACGAGGTCGCCGCACCGGCCTCCGAGCCGGCGCGGCAACAACCGGGCAAGCCGACGCACAAGATGAAGATGTGAGCGTTTCGATGAGACCCCAACTGGAGATGACGATGACAACCATCAGGCTCGGCCTCGCGCTGGCCGCGCTTTCGCTCGCGCCGGCCTTTGCGCACGACAAGCACGCGCATGCGAATTTTTCAGCCGGCGAGCCCGGCGACCCCACCAAGCCCGCGCGCACCATCGAGATCCTGATGAACGAGATGGACTACACACCCGCCCGCATCGAGGTCAAACGCGGCGAGCAGATCCGCTTCGTGCTCCGCAATGTCGGCAAGGAGGACCATGAATTCCTGCTCGCCACCACCAAAGAGAATCTCGCGCACGCGGTGGAGATGAAGAAACATCCGCACATGGAGCATGACGATCCCAATGGTGTCAGGCTCGCCCCGAACAAGACGACCGAGATCCTCTGGAAATTCAGCAAGCCCGGCACGTTCGAATTTTCCTGCCTCATTCCCGACCATCGCGACTACGGCATGGTCGGCCACGTCACCGTGAAGTAGCGACAAGGAGATTTCCATGAACCGTATCATTCGCACTGCCGCAGCGCTGACGCTGACTGTCGGCCTTGCCACTGCGGCCCTCGCGGCCGGGGCGGCCTCGATCAGCGGCGAGGTCAAAAAGATCGACGAGAGCGCCGGCAAGATCACGCTCAAGCACGGGCCGGCCAAGAGCCTCGGCATGGAAGACCCCATGACCATGGTCTACCGCGTCAAGGACCCCGCGATGCTCAAGCAGGTGAAAGTCGGCGACAAGGTGACCTTCGAGGCCGAGGAGGCGGCCTCGGGGTACACGGTGACCAGGATCGACAAGGCGAAATAGTTAGGGGGCCCTTCATCGCCGGTTTGGCCCAGGTATATCCACAACGTCATGGCCGGGCTTGACACAGTTGCTTGCCCGTAGCGGGCCGCAGCAAGTAGACAAAACTGTCAACAACGGGATTGTCCTTTAGTCTAATGCCGTGCTTGCAAGTGATAACACGGAGTAGCGACGCTTAGCGACCAATAGCGGGGGTCTATGGCCCCCGGTTTGGCCCCGTCCCGCCAATCGTGTTTGCTCCGGTTAGGAGCAAGACATGAGACGAAAGCTAACAGACAGGTTTGTCCGCAACATCAAGGCAGCGCCTACCGGCAAGCGCATAGAGTGCTACGACACGATGACGCCCTGCTTCGGCGTGCGCGTCACCGACCGCTGCCACAAGACCTACTTCCTGTATCTCAGGTGGCCGGGTGGCAAGGTGCCGACGCGGCGCGAGATCGGGAACGCGGATCGCCTCTCCCTCGCTGCAGCTCGCAAGAGGGCCCGCGAGTGGCTTGAACTGGTCGAGCTGGGCATCGATCCCTGCGAGAAGCAGCGCACGGCAGAGGCCGAGGCGAGACTTCGCCGAGAGACGACGTTTGAAGCCGTGGCCGAGGCGTGGTTCCTCAAGATCAAGCATCAGCGCAAGGTCGAAGAGGTCGAGCGCGACGTTCGGCGCGAGTTCATTCCGCGATGGCGCGGACGTCCCGTCACCAGCATAACGCGACAGGAGATCGCGCAGGTCATCGAGGACAAGGCCGAGGGCCGAGCCCCCGCGCCCAACGCGAAGAAGCAGGGACCGGCTCCCGCTCAGGCTCGCAACCTGCTGGGGCACGTCAAGCAGTTGTTCTCGTGGGCCGTCGCCAGTGGCAAGTATGGACTGGAGGTCTCTCCCGCGCAGCTCGTGCAGGGTCGCGCCATCTACGGCAAGAAGCGCCGCCGATCTCGGGTCCTTAAGGACGACGAGCTTCGCGAGGTGTGGAATGCGGCCGATCAGCTCGCATATCCGTACGGGCCCTGCATCAAGCTAATGATTCTCTCTGGCCAGCGCAGTGCGGAGGTTGCTGAGGCAGTGTGGCCCGAGTTCGACCTGCGCAAGAAGCTCTGGATCATCCCGAAAGAGCGCATGAAGATGGACCACGACCATCTCGTGCCGCTGACAGAGGACATGCTGGCGCTGCTCGCAGACCTGCCGCGCTTCAGCGGCCCGCATCTCTTCAGCACCACGTTCGGCGAGCGCCCCGCCAACGGCTGGAGCAAGGCGAAGGAGCGCATCGACCGGATCACCGGTCCGCTGCCGCACTGGGTCTTCCACGACCTGCGTCGCACGATGCGCACAAACCTGAGTGCGATACCGCAGATATCGGACCGAGTGCGCGAGGTCATGATCGCACACAACAGCGGCATGCACGCCGTCTACGACCTGTACGACTACGCCGAGGAGAAGCGGCAGGGCTTCGGCCTGTGGAACGCGCGGCTGCGGGGCATCCTTGCAGCAGAGCCGACCAGCAACGTCGTGAATTTGTTCGAATCCGCCTGAACTTGCAGTTTCCCAGTCGGCCCGCATAGCGTCGCGAAAATTCTAGGCAAATAGATACCGTTAGTTAGTCACGTTGCTTCACCGTACAGAAACACGCGCATTCTACCCTGATGAGATGAAGATCGGCGGGAGCCAGTGATGGTTGAAGTAATCAAAACAGAGAAATATCAGCGCGGCACGTTTGGAACTTTTATCAAGTGGGCCTTCATTGCATTCAACGTCGTCATGTTGGTCTGGATCATTGGTGGCTTCCACGCTGCTTCGACCATCGAGGTTCACTCGAACGCCGAGCGTGCAGGTCGCGCAATCGGCTCCGCAATTGGAGTTGCCTCTCTCCTGACGTTGTGGGTGTTCGGCGACGTCATACTAGGCGTAATGGTCCTCTTCACACGAGGAACGAAGGTGATCGTAGAGAAATCGATAGAGAGGACGTCTCCACTCGGAGCGATGTCAACATCAGGCGGCGACTTCAGCAAGGCAGATGAGTTGATCGCTCAGTTGAAGAGACAGCAGGCCGAGGAGGTAATTACAAGACAGCCGCAATATGCGCGCTCACAGAGCGGCGCCGGATCCACGTTTGGCAAGCGACGCTAAGCAAGGAGAAGCACCATGGATGTCCTGATGGGACTTTTGACGATCACGAGTGTTGGCGGGATCGCTGTCGGACTGGTGATGTGCGTGTTCCAGCAGCTGCGAGATCGTGGAAAACAAATCGCTTTCTACGGAGTCGTCGGTTTCGCGTTCATCTTCACCTTTGCGCTTTTTCAAGGTCCGAAGACTTCGGTCCAGGCAGCCGCGGTCCAGCCAGTGGTGAAGACAGATGGGCCACCAAGCTACAAAGACGTATTGGGCAGGCTCAAGGTTGACAGCCTGACGTGGGAGAAAGACGGCTTCGGCACCGTAATGAAGGCGTCCTTCGTCATTCGAAACAACAGCACCGTTGATGTCAAGGACATCGTGGTGACGTGCAAGCATTCGAGTAACAGCGGAACGAACATCGACAGCAACACGCGAACCGTCTACGAGAAGGTGCCGCACAATTCCTATCAGGCCGTGATCGGCTTCAACATGGGCTTCATCCACAGCGCGGTATCGCGTTCCGCGTGCTCGGTGGACGCATACTCGCCGGCATAGCGCCTGCTTCGCGTCGTAGGGTGCCAATGTCGCTCGCGGACTGCCTAGCAACAAAGATGATGAGCAACGTCGCGAATCTGTTCACGTCTGCGTGAAGAATTACAGCGGCGCATAGCGAGCCTTAGCGGGTCGCAGCAAATGACTATAACGCTCGCGTCGACAATCTCCTGTGGTGCCTTAGGCTCTGTAGTCTACGCAACAGAGGAGCACTGTCCGAATGCCGAAGAAAACTCCTGGCCGCCGGAAGGTTGGCTCGAAGAACCGCTACGCGAATCCGCGTGTGGTGCAGTCTTGGCGTCAACCGAACCGAGCCTATGTCAGTTGCCTTGCGACGGCAGCGTGGGACGACGGTAAGGTCGAAGCAGAAATCACGGAGGCCGTCAGCGCTATAGTGCCGCGATGGCGGTCGTTTTTCGACAGCCCACCAACGGATCGCGCGCTAGTGATGCGTGCCCGCAACTCCCGCTGCGGCCCAACGGCCAAGACCGAAGCTCCCAACGTCAGTCCGTATAAGAAGAAAATCTGGCCGATTGCTAAACGCGACTACAGGGCGGGCAAACGCACTTACAAGTTTTCCTCAGAAGACGACCCCGCTGCCTGAGATGCTCGATGCCTCTCCGCAATAGGTCCAATTCTCTTGCGGACAACATGGTTGTATGATTACCGGCAGTTGTGATCGCGACCGAATGATATATCTTGGGGTTTTGTGACCTTGAGGGAATCAATGGCGTCGCATCCATACATATCCGGGCCGGGCAATATTACGTCGATGGTCGCGTACCTCCGGAAGAACTTTCCGGCGACGGTTACATCAGACACTGTCAAGAAGCTTGGCTTAGCCTCGAACAATGAGAGCTATGTCATCAACGCTCTCCAATTCCTTGGCATCATCAACGAGGAGGGCAAGAGGACCGATAAGGGTCAAGAGACTTTCGCGATCCATGACGATGAGGCTTTTAAGAGATCATTCGGGGAATTAATCAAGGCCGCCTACAAAGATCTGTTCGACCTTCGCGCAGATGAAGCGTGGACCATGTCGAAGAGCGAATTGATCGGCTATTTCCGGAGCGCCGACAAGACGAGCGAGGTGATTGGCACCCGTCAAGCTGCAGTCTTTCAGGCGTTACGCGGAATAGCTGGATACGAAAACGGCGCGGGCGAAAAAGCGGCAGGGACAAACAAGTCCGCAGCGAAATCGACGAAGCAGAAAAATACGAAGACCGAGAAGGTAAAAGCATCTACGAAGGTTGCCGCGCTCGCGACCGACCCAGCAGTGCACTTCAAGCCGGCCAAGAAGGACATGGCCCTGACAGTCCGCGTCGAAATTAACCTACCTGCGGAGGCGAGCGCTGAAACCTACGACAACATCTTCAAGAGCATTAAGGCCAACTTGCTGAATGAGTGACGCTCTCGCTCTCTTTGAGCGCTTTGCGCGCAATGCAAAGAACTTCGGCGAGCGAGCTCGTTTGGAGTCGCGGGACGTACATCCTTTCGACGAGCGCAACATCCATCCTGAAATAGCAAATGTCTCGCTCGGACTGTTCGACAACGGCCACTATTCTCAGGCCACTTTCGAGGCGTTCAAGCTTCTCGACAACTTAGTCCAGAGCGTCTCCGGAATCAGCGAAACTGGATATAAGCTCATGATGTCAGCGTTCAACGAAGCCAGCCCCAAGATTCAATTGAATGCTCTGCAGACGATGAGCGACAAAGATGAGCAAATGGGCTTTCGTTTTGTATTCGCAGGATCAATGTCAGCAATACGAAACCCGCGCGGCCACGAAATTCGAGCGGACCCGATCGAACTCTGTCTGGACCATCTCTCCTTCGCGTCTGTCCTGCTCCGAACACTGGAGAGCCGTATCAGCCCCTAGGAACGACGTGCGATCAAGGCGTCGATGGCTCGCTTTGCCGCTGCAATGGCCTTCTCATCTTGCTGGTCGCACGCATTTTGTAACTTCTCGAACAGCCTCGCCAACCTGCGCGCCCGCTTGGCGTTGCCCAGCTTCGTACCCATAGCTATCTCCCGTCAGTCACGACGGGCAAACCAGCTATATCCTGTGCGAAACCGGGACAATCAACGCGAAGCGCCCGAGTTAACGGGGCGTTTTTGGGCTCGCTGGGCGAGCCACCGGGGGTCGCGTGCGCCCGGCGGTGCCGGTGGCGGCCCTTGGCCCCAGCAAGCGCCACGTGCCCGCCTAACCGAAGCCGGGCCGGCCTTGGCCGGGTTTGGTGCCGTTCTGGGGGCTCGCCAGGACTCGCAAAAGGTCGCGTGGGAGCGTTTTGGCGGGCGGGCCGTACCCCAAATGCCCCGGGGGGCACGAGGTGGTGCTAATATGGGCTGCTGCTATGCAGCAAAAAGGCATAGGCGCCCGCGCTACCAGCAACCAGCGGACACCACCACCCGGGAACTGCTACTTTTGAGCAATCAGTGCGCGCAGGCATCGCGGGCCAAGATGGCCAAGGGTGCGGTCTGAATTTCGGGGATGGTCCAGTGGTCGAAGCGGAGGACGATGGAGACGAAGAGATCGAGTACGGCAGAGAGTACGTGCACACAGCCGATGACGCGCTTGCAGAGGCGAGAAAGCTGATCGCCCCCATGAGCGACAGCGATGTCTGGCCGGACTGGCAGAGTGGCGTACCAAGAGTTCTGCGGCGGATGGTTTGGACGCCAAAAATTTATCTTGGAAAAGTTCGCCATGACCACAGGAAGGTTCAGGCGACAGTTAGGTATTCGTGGGTTAAGCCGTGCCTTCTCTCGGAGCTCCGAGACAATTACGGCTTGCTGCCGTCATCGAGATACTCAAGCGAGTGGTACGGAGTGTATCGGGTGTTTGTACCTGGGATCTCAATAGGCCGATTCTGCGGGTTAGATCCGACAGGGACGATTTACATAGGACGGGCGGGCAGCAAGCGCGGTTGGTCGATTCTGAGAACCCGCCTCATGCAGCTCGCTAAGCGAGAGCATCACGTTACTCAAGCTTGGGATTATTACACGGCGCGGCACCAAAAATATCCGTGGTCCTCGCTGGCAGTCGATTGGGCCTATATCCAGCATTGGGTTGATCAGAAGGGCGACGAGGTCATAGGAGCACCGCGAGCCGAAAGCTGGCTGCTCGAATCGTACAATGACTGCTTCGGCGAATATCCGCCGATGAACGAGAAGGGTTGAGCATGCTCTCCTCGTCTCATCAGATGGGTAGATCGGATTGCATCGACGCAATGCGATAAAGCCCGACCTCCGATCGTTCGATCAAACCATCCCTGCACATCTTGGACAGCAAGTTCTTGATATTGGCGTAGTCATCGTCAACCGCTTTGGCGACGGCCGCTATACTCATCGAATGCCCGGCCTTGGCGAGGACCGACAGTATGCGAAGGCGTTCGGGACTCATTTGATCTCTCATCTTCAGACCGAGGTTCTCAAGGCGCATGTTCGCGTCGAACTGCACGGCTAGTTTGAATTCCTCACACTCGCGACCATTCCCCCAAATGTACCGCGAACCATCCGGGTCCTTGCCCAAAACCATGAGGTGATCCACGCCTCCGGTCAGACCGAGAGTGCCGGACACTGTGTCAATCAGGTCGTCAGCCGTAGCCTTGCGCTGGTGGTGCAACACGAGAATCGCGACTTTCGCCTCTGCGGCCAGAGCCTGCATACTCATCAGTGCCTCGTAGTCGGATTCGTACTGCGACTCCTGCGAGCGGCCCTTTGGGGGGCGGACTTTCTGCAGGATGTCGACGATAATCAGACGCGGCTTCGCAACCCCGTCGATCCAGCGCTTCATCCAGTCAATCCCGCCGACGTTCAGCCTCGGCCAGGTCGTCGCGTAATCAAAGCGTGGCCAGATGCTCTTGTGAGCGCCAAGCATCTTGGTCATGCGATTTTGCATTCGCCTGTCGCTGTCCTCTAGGAACAGCCCGAGTACGTCGCCCTGCTCGCAGGGTTTTCCGAGACACCAGTTCCCCGCCGCAACTGCCGTCGCTATCTCAAGGCCGAACCAGCTCTTTCCAACCTTCGGGCGCCCAGCGAGCATGCTAAGACCCTCGGGAAGAATACCGGGGATGATTTCCTTTATTGCCTCGAATACCTGCGTCTGCAGAACGTCGGTGCGACGCATCACGTCGTCGTAAGCTGGCAGCGGCAGCCCCTTTGGAGCGGCAGCGGCCTTCGCCTCTTCGAACGATGCCCTCGTGCGCTTGGGTTTCTCGGTCATGCACCGAACTCCTGCGCGAGCATCACGCGATAAGCGTCGCGCCAACTTCGGTCGTACTGATCCGCAAACCAGTAAACTGTGTCCTCGCGAATGGACTTGACCTTGGCGCACTCGCGCCACTTGTCCTGAATGGCTCTGTCGCCGGGGTACTTGTTCGGAGCATCACGGCTCCACTCGTCGAAGTGCCCGAAACCGCTATCTCCTAATGCGGCATAGATAGCAAAACCGATTTTGGTCCAGTCATCGTAGTTCACGTCGGCTGGTATTACGCGAAGCGCGCACCATATCTTGAGATCGGTGTTTTCGGCAGCCAACACGTCATTCGGGTCATCGGAAAGCCCACGCCCGGCGCTCTCCGTCATCATCGCCAGAACTTCGGCCGGCGGAAGCTCCCGCGGAACTGCTCCGAACGATGAGCGATGCGACGCCGACCGCCGCTGTTCGCAGACCAAATCAATGAGCCATGATGGCGCGGGCGCGATGGCATAGAAGCTGGTGATCCAGCGGCGGCCGCGAGATGGCGGCGCTATCACGTATGCGCCGTCACCCCGGACGTCTATGCCGTCGCCGAGCTTTGACGTGGTGCTGAGGACATGACGACCGGGATATCTGTAGTACCAGTGACTACCGTTCTGCGTCTCAACTATCGCGGTATGGGGCAGATGTCCTCGGTGGTGATGCTGCAGAGCCTCCAGAGCCGCGTTGCCGTTCTTTCCATTCTTGTTGTCAACGTCGATAGCGAAGAAACCGGAAACCGCGCCGGTCTCGATGGCCACATCAGCACGCGGATAGCGCCGAAACATTCGTTCGACAGTCTCTGTGTCGCTCGACGCCCCCCATCGCCGGCCCGTCTTCTCCATGGACAAATGCGGGATGCGATCGCCTCTGACGGGAAATACTGCGCAGCCACGCCGCGCGTATCGCAGTGCTGCATGGAGCACGGGTGCTGGCTCGGTATTCGGTCCTGTGGTATTCTTAGACACGGCTTGTTCTCCTTCCAGAACATGCTGAACAGCCCGCTCGGACAGGTGGCTCTGTCTGGGCGGGTTTTTTTTTTTGCTTTGGTCACGCGACTCTCGGGCGGCTGTCGATGTACGCGGTGACCTCGTCCTCAAAGAACGCGATGCGGTTAGGGCTGATGCGAATGGCGATCGGGAAGCCCGGCAGCGTCTTCATCCAGCGATACAGCGTGACGGGGTGACAGCCGACGCGCCGCGCGGTCTCGCGCGGATCGATCAACGCGCGACCGTTGCTTACGGCAGGGATGGGATAGTCAGCGCGCCAGCGGTTGGGGGCTCGCTTCGCGCCGGCTGGCAGCGGATGGTTTGCAATGTGCTTTTCGAACGACGATGACTTCGGCATCGGAATGGTCTCCGCAGCTTTGAACTGGAGAGAACCGCGATGAGGTCTTTGACGTGAGTGTGCTGTGACTGTGCTGGTGCGGCGCGCTCAAGACAAAGAACCGCTGTCGGGTTCTCAGTTTCTCTTGAGCGCCAAGCGGATGACTCACCGTAGTGGACAGGGCCGCGTTATTCGTCTCGATAAAGCGTTTGACCGCGTGGCGCGCGCTCAGCTGCCCTTATGCTTGCACGGGGCACGGTGGGTGTGCAATCGCCAACTTTCAGTTATACACATGGGCTAAGGCTGCGGTTTGCGGCGCCACCACCGGGCGGGCGCGGGGCCAACGTGCGAATACCGGGGGCGTGACGGTTACCACGAATACCAATTGTAAGCAGTAACTGGGAATGAGTGTGGGAGAGCTGCAAAAGTAGCCGCCGCAGGCAGTTGCAGGTGTGCGAACATCGCCACCATCCTCCCTGCAGCCATCGCAAGCCTTCGAGTAATCGCGGCTTACCCCGTACCCCGAGTATTCGCGGTAACCGCAGTATTCGCGGTAACCGGGCTAGCGAACTTGGCGCTGGGCAGGCTGTTGGTACCACCAAATATGAGCCGAAACCGAGCGAAGCGAGTGCCCCTCCGGAGAAAAATACCATTCTCAGATACACTCAACAGACTCGGTGCAACCGCCAACGCGCGAAATAGCCGGTTCTCGCCCGGTGGCCCGCAGCGACAGTATCGCATCACTGCAGCTCCGTTATTCACCGCGATTGCTCACACGACAGGCCGGGGCTTATTGCTGGGCCAGCGCGCGGCGCAAAATTGCATGCCCGTTTAGATCAACCTGCGTCGTGCCCAACCGAGGACGACGAAGGCATGACCAGCAAGGCGAGGAACACCAGCAAGCCGTGGCGCGTGGTGGGGCAAGAGACCAAGTCCGCCGCTCCATCGGCAGAACTGCATCATCTGCCCGGAAAGGCAAAGACACCGCGCAAGCCCGATGGATCGTTTGCCAAGGGAACGCGACCGGGGCCGGGACGCGCGAAGGGCCAGCGCAATCGCACGACAGTGATGCTCAAGGACGCGATCTTGCAGGCTGCGGCGCTCTTAGGACAAGACGGCAAGGGCAAGGACGGACTTACTGGTTATCTCATGATGCTCGCGAGCAAGGAGCGCCAGACATTCGCAAAGCTGCTTGAGCGCGTTCTGCCTCTGCAGCTCGACGTCAAGGAGTCGCCTCGTGAGTACACCGTTGAGGAAGCGGCCGCCGAGCTAAACAGGCGCGGCCTTCCAGTTCCAATGTTGCTCGCGCTCGCGCCGCCATCGAACGAGATCCCGGTCGCTGCCAACGAAGACACCGCTGAAGACGACGAGTTCGAACAGCTCGCGCCTGGAACTATGCGCATAGAGTAATTGCGATTGCTTGGTCGATTCTACCGAAGGTAGCATGCCACTCTAAGGGCAATGGCAGGCATTGCGCCGGCCGCACCTTCAAGGAAGAGACCATGAACCACATTACGTATCTGAGAGTGAGAGACGGGGCGCTCGCCCATTCGGACGAGGCACTCGACGAGCGAGGACTGCTTCGCGACGGCTATATGGTGCGACGAACCATCTGCGTGATGGACTCCGCGCGCGTGCCAGCCTTCTTCGACGAGGAGACAGCGAGAAAGTTCGCCGACGTCGAGGCTCGCAGGGAGAGACTGTCGAATGCATGGCGCGAGCCAGCGCCTCAGCAACGGCAGCCTCTCGCCGCCGAGCTGGCGGCATTAGAGCGACGGCCGACAACTTCGCCGGCCCGCGACGCAGAAGCGGCCCGGGCCGAGCGCGATCGTCGGCTCGTTGACGCATGGCGGCACTGAGGAGGTAACGATGACAGCCAAACTGACGGCGAAAGCCAACGCCAAGCTCTCACGCCTCGCCGACGAGGTCGACCAGGCCCGGAGCCTTATCGACCTGACGATGCAGCGCATCAGCGAGTGTCACGTGGCGATGCGCAATATGAGCGAAGACGCTGATCCTGATCGATGGGCGGCCTTAGAGGCGGAGGTCGAGCGCCTCGACGGCAGACGCCAGACCGAGCAAGCGCGGCACGCCTGCCTCGCACGTCAAGTCGCGCGCCTGCGCTCGTGGCTCGACAGCCTCCCCGTCGGCATTGAGCTAGCCGATGTTCCCGTTGTTGAGTGGCATCGCGACGAGAGCGACGACTTGCAGGAGTGCGTGGAGATTGTACGCATCGAGATCGAGCAGATCCTCAGTACGCGAAAGAGCGTGGCTAACTCGGTTCCTCCGGTGGAGGACCTGTACATTCAGGCCGACCGGCACGTGGAGGCTCTCGCTAAGCAAGGAGCACCGAGCATCAAGGTCGAGAACGGCCAGCTGAGTGTACAGTACGTCAGCGGCTGGTCCGGCGCCGCATATGAGGCCGTCGCGACAATGGCGTGGCTCTGTGCCGACCAGCTCGTGGACGCCCTTCACGCCCGGATCGACGAGCTCCGGGCCGACGAGCTGCGCCGCGGCCTCATCGTCATGCATCCTAATGATCGAAAGCGCAAACTCGCCGATCTCGACCACCGCATTCGGACGTTGGAGCTGGAGGAGGAGCACTACATCGTGCAGGCCGAGGGTAACGGCATCGCCATTGCTCGCCGGGAGAAGGCCAGCCCGGCCGCCGTGCTGGGCGTCGCCGTGCTGGGAAAACGTGAGATCGCCGCCTGACGCATAGGGGCGGCCGCGGACAAGTGGGCGAGTGTCCGCGTCATGACAAAAACCCCCACACCGGGCGGCATGGCTTCCTTCGTGCGCGGCCCGGACTCTCTCTTGCTGCACCCAGCCCGGGGATAGCCCCCGGGCTCAAGATGACGTAAAAGCGCCAGCCAGGAAGGACTGGGCAACCGGGCTTGACCCGGCCATCCACGCCTTTCCACCGGCACGCAGAACGTGGATGCCCGGGACAAGCCCGGGCGTGACGGATTCCTCCGTGACCGACCGCGCCCGGAACACCCCGGCCTGACCACCTGCCGCACCCCCGCGTTAACCCTTTGCTAACCATACACCCGGCAAGAATTGCCGGGTGAAGTCGAGTGTCGTCAGCCGCGTAAAACGGGAGGTCCCCCGTGGACGCCAGTGCGGTGCCTCACTTTCGGAACGGCGGCCCTTCGGCTGCCGCGCAGACAATTGGGGCGCGCGGACGGCAGTCGCGCGGGGGAGCAGCTACCATGGTCGACGTCACCGCGGGACAGGGCGTAGCCAGCACGAATGCCGGCGTCCCCACCGTCAACGAGATCATCAACATCCTCAAGCGCGGCGACATCGCGCTGGCGCTCGGCATCCTCACCATCCTGGTGGTGCTGATCCTGCCGCTGCCCGCGATCGTGCTGGACCTGTTCCTGGCGATCTCGATCACACTCTCGATCCTGATCCTGATGACCTCGCTGTTCATCCAGACGCCGCTCGAATTCTCGGCCTTCCCGACCGTCCTCTTGATCTCGACCATGCTGCGCCTGTCGCTCAACATGGCCTCGACCCGGCTGATCCTGTCGCACGGGCACGAGGGCACGGCGGCCGCCGGTCACGTCATCGAGGCCTTCGGCAGCTTCGTGATGGGCGGCAATTTCGTCATCGGCATCATCGTCTTCGCCATCCTGATCATCGTCAATTTCGTCGTCATCACCAAGGGTTCGGGCCGTATCGCCGAAGTCGCCGCGCGCTTCCACCTCGATGCCATGCCCGGCAAGCAGATGGCGATCGACGCCGACCTCTCCGCCGGCCTGATCGACGAGGCGGTCGCCAAGCATCGCCGCAAGGAGCTGGAGGACGAAAGCGGCTTCTTCGGCGCGATGGACGGTGCCTCGAAGTTCGTCCGCGGCGATGCCATCGCGGGCCTCTTGATCGTCTTCATCAACGTCGTCGGCGGCATGATCATCGGTGTCGCGCAGCAGGGCCTGTCCTTCGCCGACGCCGGGCGCAGCTACACGCTGCTGACGGTCGGTGACGGCCTCGTCACCCAGGTGCCGGCGCTGATCGTGTCGACCGCGGCGGGCCTGCTCGTCTCCAAGGCCGGCGTCACCGGCGCCGCCGACAAGGCGCTGATGAAGCAGTTCTCGGGCTACCCGCAGGCGCTCGCGATGTCCTCCGCGGTGATGCTGGTGCTGGCGGCCCTGCCGGGCATTCCAACCCTCCCCTTCCTCGCGCTCGGCGGCGGCGCCGGCGCGCTCGCCTGGCACGCCCGCAACCGCAACCGGGCGACCGCCAGGGCCGTCGAAGTCGCGAAGACCGCGCCCGCCGCGGGAACGCCGGGTGCGCCGGGCTCCGCCGCGGCCGAGGAGCCGATCTCCGCGGCGCTCAAGATCGACGACCTCAAGATCGAACTCGGCTACGCGCTGCTGCCGCTGGTCAACGGCCCCGACGGCACCGACCGCCTCACCGAGCAGATCAAGGCGCTGCGCCGCTCGCTCGCGATCGAGATGGGCTTCGTGATGCCGGCGGTCCGCATCCTCGACAACGTCCAGCTCGAGGCCAACACCTACATCATCAAGATCAAGGAGGTCGACGCCGGCACCGGCAAGATCTGGCCGAACCAGTTCATGGTCATGGATCCCGGCGGCAGCCAGGTGCAGGTGCCCGGCATCCACACCACCGAGCCGACCTTCGGCCTGCCCGCGACCTGGGTCGACGCCAGCCTCAAGGAGGAGGCCTCGCTCAAGGGCTACACCGTCGTCGATGCCGCCACCGTGCTCTCGACCCACCTCACCGAGCTGCTCAAGGCCAACATGTCGGACCTGTTGTCCTATGGCGAGGTGCAGAAACTCCTCAAGGAGCTGCCGAAGGAGCAGAGCGAGCTGGTCAAGGACATCGTCCCCGGACAGGTCACGGTCTCCGGCATCCAGCGCGTGCTGCAGCTGCTGCTCGCCGAGCGGATCTCGATCCGCGATCTCTCGACCATCCTCGAGGGCATCGCCGACTCGCTCGCCTTCTCGCGCAATCCCGCCACGATGGTCGAGCACGTCCGCGCCCGCCTGGCGCGGCAGATCTGCGCGCAGAACACCTCCTATGCCGGCTATCTGCCGCTGATCGCGCTGTCGGCGCGGTGGGAGCAGGCCTTTGCCGAATCCATCATCGGCCAGGGCGAGGAGCGCAGCCTTGCGATGCAACCCTCGAAACTGTCGGAGTTCATGACCGGCGTGCGCGAGGCGTTCGAGCGCGCCGCCCGCGAGGGCGAGGCGCCGGTGCTGGTCACCTCTGCGGCAATTCGTCCCTTCGTCCGCTCCCTGGTGGAGCGGTTCCGGGCCCAGACAACGGTGCTGTCGCAGGCCGAGATCCACCCCCGGGCGAGGTTGAAAACGGTCGGAAGCATCTGATTTGCCTTAAGAAGCCGTGTGTTTTTCGGCCACAGGCAAATGCTTTTTGAGTTCCCGGTGCTTTGACGACCAAACCTGGAGAAAGCACCCGGAAGGCATATTACGGCCTTGAAATAACTGCCGAAATGCACGATCAAGGCTCGCTCTTGATCGCGAGTTTTCACGACCATTCACGCTCTTGTGATGGCCTCTTGGGAACGGATCCCCCCAATACTAGGTTGTTGGGCACCGGAAGCATGAACCTGCCCGAACAGGGTGGCGACTACTTCGGGTAGATGGCGGCAGGAGCCTTCCATGAACCACTCGATTTACAGCGCAGACCGCTCGACCCACCTCAAGATCGTGGTCGTTGCCCTGGTGGCAGGGATCGCAGTCGCGGGCCTTGGCATCACCGCGCGCACGACGAGTTCGGATGAAGGTCTCACCCAGACCGCACGCGTCATGAAGGCCGGCAAGCCGGTGACCATCACCAGCGCGAACACCTCGCTCGTTCGCTAAGGGAGACATGAGTTTCAGGAATTCACGCGGCTCTTTACCAGCCCCCCAAAGTCGCCACGTGGATATGTAGACGACCCCAACCCCAAGTCGACTACAGAAAGCGCCCGCCCCCCACGGGCGCTTTCTCATGTCTGGGGTACTTTGCGCCATTGTTGACGCAGGTGACGAACGTATCAAACTCACCGCTCTCGCCTCCGTGTCCCGGACGCGCTGCAACGCCCTCCGCGTTGCCGCGCGGAGCCGGCATTCGCTGATGGATGGGCCGCGGCTCTGCAGCGCACCGCTGAAGAAGCGCCCTGCTGCGTCCGGGGCACGAGAGCGGTGTTCAACGGCACACATGATTGATCATCCTCGCGGCGCATTTCGCCCGAGCTTTGCTTCGTCGCTTCGCCCTCGATTGAAAGAGGGCGCAGGGAAGACCGGGC
>NZ_JAFCKT010000010.1 GCF_018129985.1 Bradyrhizobium sp. SZCCT0148 | reverse complement strand
TCTTCCTGCGTGTGCATTTTCGCGCAGCGGACCGCGGGTGCCAACCGGCACCCGGCCTTCCCTGCGCCCTCTTGGATCAGAGGGTAGCGAGACCAAGCAAAGCTCGGGCGAAACGCGCCGCGGGAACGAGAAGGCGTGTCTGCAGCCAAAACACTCACTGTCATCGCCCGGCCAGTGCGCACTTGCGCACAAGGACCGGGCGATCCAGTCCTCCGAGACGGAGGTGATTGAACCGAGAAGCCGCGGCGTACTGGATTCCCCGCGCGGAATGACAACGAGACTTGGAGAACCACCCTGCTGCCCCATCCTCCATCATTGCGAGCGCAGCGAAGCAATCCAGAGTCTTTCCGCAGACGGACTCTGGATCGCTTCGTCACAAGCGCTTCTCGCAATGACAACGCGGAGAAAGCGTGCGTCACGCTCGCTCTCGTGCCCCGGGTGCGGCGCAGCGCTGCTTCAGCGGTGCGCTGCAGAGCCGGGGCCCATCTATCCGCATCGGACCGTGTTGCCCCGGGTCGGGACTCTGCGTAGCAGCGCTAAGAAGCGCTGCTACGCGTCCGGGACATAAGCCTCAATGACCGCGCTTGATCCCCACATCACTATCTCGCACCTCTGGCGCCATCGCCGCCCAAGCGCTGGACGCGAACTGCCTTCGCCAGGTCACCACCACCACGGCCGCGGTTGTCACGAACAGCAGCCAGGGGCTGACGAACCAGCCGAGATAGCCGAGCGCAAAGAAGAAGGCGCGCTGGCCGCGGTTGAAATGGCGGCCGGCGGATTCGAACAGGCGCGCCGTGCGGATGACATGGGCTTCCGCCTCCGGCGTGTCGCGCCGGTCGGCCGGCGGCATGCCGCCGAACAGGATCGCGACATAGTTGAACAGGCGATAGGCCCAGGCGAATTTGAAGAAGGCATAGACGCAGATCAGCACGAGGCCGACGCACTTCAGCTCCCACATCGCCGGCGAGGTGCTGAGGTCGATCGGCAGCTTGCTCAGGATCACGATGGCGTCGTTGGTGGCGTGCAGCAGCGCCAGCGCGCCGCCGAGCGCGAACAGGCTGGTCGAGGCGAAGAAGGCGGTTCCGCTCTGCAGAGAGGCCATGATCTGCATGTCCATCATGCGCGTCTCACGATCGAGCAGCCGGCGCACCCAGACCTCGCGATAGCGGTTCATGCGCGCCGACAGGCTGTCACGGCCGTAGGCCGAATGCTCCAGCGTCAAGGCATAGACCAGCCATTCGATGATGAAGAAGCCGACGGCTGTGACGTCGACCCAATGCCTGCTCATGTCTGTCTCATGTCCGTCTTTTCGTGAGAACAGCAACGATTGCCACGCATGGCGGGGCGCAGCAACGATTGATTGGCGGCAGTCGATGGCGTTAAAAGCGGCTCGCTCAAAGACGTTTCGGGAAGGACTGATGACATGGCTGCGCTGAAACTCGCGATCGGCAACAAGAACTACTCGTCATGGTCGATGCGGCCGTGGCTCGCGCTTCGCGCCAACGACATCCCGTTCGTGGAGACGCTGATCCCGCTGTACACCGACAATCCCGCGGACAAGGAGCAGATCCTGTCCTTCAGCCGTGCCGGCAAGGTGCCTGTGCTGGTCGACGGCGACGTCACGGTGTGGGACTCGCTTGCCATCATCGAATACATCGCCGAGCGCTATCCCGAAGTGAAGCTGTGGCCCGACGACGTCGCCGCGCGCGCCCATGCCCGGTCGGTCTGCGCCGAAATGCATTCCGGCTTCGTGCCTCTGCGCAATGAATGCGGCATGAACCTGCACCGGCCGATCCGGCCCGTGGCGCTGTCGGCGGACGCCAGGGCCAACGTCGCGCGCATCGAGGAGATCTGGCGCGAATGCCGCACGCGCTACGGCGCCAAGGGTCCATTCCTGTTCGGTCGCTTCGGCGCGGCGGACGCGATGTACGCACCGGTGGTGCACCGCCTGCGCACCTATGCGATCGACGTCGCGCCGGACACCAAGGCCTACATGGAGACGATGATGGCGTTGCCGGCGTTCCAGGAATGGACCAGGGACGGGCTTGCCGAAACCCTCGTCATCGCCAAGTTCGAGGACGCCTGACCGCCGGGTGCGAACGAGGCCGCCGGCTCCGTGCCGGCCGGCGGCGCTCAGGTTCCGGACTTGGCCGGACTTGGGGCTACCGGGGCTGCGACCGGCCCTGCGACATGCCGCCCGAACATGCGGCCCCGACGGTAGCATCGGGCCGCGGGTTCCATCCTTATCAGTCTGAAAAGACTGCAACATTTACACGTTTGCCATGCTGGCATCGCGCTGGCCAAAACGGCCAGCTGCGTGCTATACAGCACGTGGGTTTCCGGCCGGCCGTCGCAGTGGGACCATGGGCGAGGCAGGCGCTGTTTGAGTGATGGAGAGGGTGTTGAAGCACAAATTCCCGATTGGAACGCGCGTATTGTTCACGGCCAGCAACGTCGCGCGCCCGGCTGCCAGCGGCTCGTATGAGGTCATCCGTCTGCTGCCGACCGACGGCGACGATTGCCAGTACCGGATCAAGAGCTCGACCGAAGCCTTCGAACGCGTCGCCAAGGAAAGCCAGCTCGCGCTCTCCTGACGACCGAGGCTCCCCGCGCATTCGCGCTCCTGCGGAATTGTGTTCTGCCGCCGTTAAAAGGCCAGCTTCACCTTCGCAAGGTGGGCGTGGGGCAGTTGCCGACTCGCGGTGCTCGCTTGACCATTCGCTCTCTGCTCGCGTGAGGGGACGTCGCGCATGAACTGGGCATGGGCCACTTCGCTCGACCAAGTCTGGCGCTCGCCGGCCTTTCCGATGTGGATGACGCTGGCTGCTGCCGGATTCTTCGGATTGATCCTGCTGATCACGCTGCTGCGTGCCGACCGGTCGGTCGCCAACGGCGCGCTGACGGTGATTACGCTGCTGTCCATCGCGATCGCCGGAGCGGCCACCATGCGCGTCTACGGCCCGGCCGGGCAGGACGCGCCGACCGAAACGCGCGCGCAAAACAATGCGGTCATGGCGAGCCTGCCGGCGCTGTCCTGTCTCGACGATCTCGCTGGCGATGCGGTCGCCATTGGCTGCGAGAAGGCCCTGTTCGGCTCGCCGGATGCCGCGGCGGCCGCCGTCTCCTACACTGCGGCCCGAATCGACCGGCTGACTGCGCTCGGTGATGCCGCGACCGCCGACAAGAGCCTGACGACGGACATGAAAGTGCTGCGCAAGGCGCTGGAGCACGATCGCTATGGCCTGGTGGCACAGGTGCTGGTCGTGCGCGACGGCTGCACGCAGTTCGACTGCGCCGCGTTCCGCTCGCTGACCGACCAGCAACAGGTCGCCGCCAACATGGATTCCCATCTCTACGATACGCTGGTCGCGCGCCATGCGCCGACCTGGAACGCGCCCGCGACGCTGCCGCCGATGCCGGCCACTGCCGCGCTCGCGGGGCTGCCGCCCTCGATGCCGACGGGCAAGCCGACCAACGCTGAGTTCCCGAGCGCCGCGTCGACGCCGCCGGTGAGCATCATGAATCCGGAGCCGACCGCGACGACGCGTCAGGCGGCGCCTGCGAACGCAGCGCCGGCACCGCGCGCGCCGGCAGCCGCCTCGGCACAAGCCGCCGCGCCGGCCGCGAAGAAGCCGCCCGCTCCGAAGGCCGCGCGTGCCCCTGCAGCACCTGTTCCGCTCGCACCGCCGCCCGCGTCGGCTGCGGCTCCCGCGGCTGCGGATAACGAGTAGATCGGCATTTCAAATGCGGAGCGGCCCGGCTAATGCTTGGGCATGCCGCTACATCTGATCAAGCTCGCCGTCGGCTGCGACTCCGTCAAGGAACTGAAGGAGTGGATCGCCGAACGGATGCAGACCGCCAAGAAGAAGGGTCTGCCGCAACACCACATCCACGTCACCCGCATGGTCCCGAAGCGCGACGCCGAAATCCTCGCGGGCGGGTCGCTCTACTGGGTGATCAAGGGCGAGATCGCCGCGCGGGAAAAAATCATCGGCATCGAGCCGTTCCGCGACAAGGACGGCATCGGGCGCTGCCGCATTGTGATGCAGCCGAGGGTCGTCGCGGTGTCGCCGCGGCCGATGCGCCCGTTCCAGGGCTGGCGCTATCTCACCGATGATTCCGTGCCGACCGATCTCGGCAAATCCGCTGCCGGCTCGATCGCGGCGATGCCGGAGCCGATGCGGCGCGAATTGCGCGATCTCGGCCTGCTCTAGACCGCGATATTGTCGATCAGCCGGGTCGTGCCCAGCTTCGCCGCGACCAGGATCCGCAGCGGGCCGTCCTTGCGCGAGGTGACAGGCGCCAGCGTCTCGGCATGGCGCGCCTCGTAGTAGTCGAGCGCAAAGCCGGCCGCCTCGATCGTCGCGGCGCCACGCCTCATGGCCGACGCGATGGCTTCGCCGGCGCGGATGCGACCGGCACTGTCCTTCATGGCACGGTAGAGGATCGCGGCGGTCTGCCGCTCCTCAGGCGACAGATAGACGTTGCGCGAGGACATCGCGAGCCCGTCGCGCTCGCGCACCGTGCGCGAGCCGACGACCTTCACCCCGAGGTCGAGGTCGCGCGCCATCTGCGTCACCACCCGCAATTGCTGAAAGTCCTTTTCGCCGAAGATCGCGAAGTCCGGCCGGCACTGCGTGAACAGCTTGCCGACGACGGTGGCGACGCCGCCGAAGAAATGCGGGCGGAAGCGGTCCTCGAGGCCGGCGAGCGCCGGTCCCTCCGGCACGATTCGGGTGGCAAAGCCATCCGGGTACATCGCCGCGACGCCGGGGTGCCAGACGATATCGACGTCCTCGGCCGCGAGCTTGGCGATGTCGGCCTTCCAGGTGCGCGGATAGGCGCCGAAATCCTCGGTCGGGGCGAACTGCGTTGGGTTGACGAAGATCGAGACCACGACGCGGCTGGCGCGCCGCTTGGCGAGACGAACGAGAGACACATGTCCGTCATGGAGGGCCCCCATGGTCGGCACCAGCGCAATGGTGGCCTTTCGCTTGCGAAGATTGTCGACGGCGCGGCGCAAGGTCGGGACCGTGCGGGCGATCAAGGGGCTTGCTGACATCAGAACTCGACAGGGTTTTGGAATCGGCGCGGCGTGACCATGCGCCAGGGGCGGCTAACCTTAACAAGCGGGGATCGTGGACGCCATGCATCGGGATGCGGCACAGCATCCCGCACGTCGCGCACGGCTTCGCGGGATTGTGGGATGGATCACAGACGAAGATTGACGCAGCTGTTCATGATGAAGAACGGCGCCGTACGATTTGCATCACATGTCACGCATTTAACTTGACCGCAGACGCGGCCAACTCGAAGATATTGATCAGGGGATTTGAGGATCGCGATGCTTGTGCAGGCTAGCCAAGGCCAATCCGGCTCGGCGCATGTGGTCGTGCTCGGTAACGAGAAGGGTGGCTCCGGCAAGTCGACCACCGCTCTGCACATCGCGGTTGCGCTCCTGAAGGCCGGCCAGCGCGTCGCCACCATCGACCTCGACTGCCGTCAGCAGAGCTTCACCCACTACATCAACAATCGTTCCGCCTGGGCGCGCCGCACCGGGCTCGGCCTCGAATTGCCGACGCACCGCTGCATCAAGCTCGGCGAGACCATGCAGGTCGCCGAGAACGAGAATTCCGAGTTCCAGCAATTCATGGAGGCGGTCTCGGCGGTTGAGGGCAGCTTCGACTTCATCGTCATCGATACGCCGGGCACCGACAGCTACCTCATGCGGCTCGCGCACTCGATGGCCGACACGCTGGTCACGCCGATCAACGACAGCTTCCTGGATTTCGATGTGCTCGGCACCGTCGATCCCGCCAACTACGCGGTAACGGGCGAGAGCCATTACGCCGAGATGGTGCGCGACGTCAGGCGCAAGCGTCGCCAGCTCGACGGCTCGACCACCGATTGGATCGTCGTGCGCAATCGCCTGTCGATGCTCGGCTCGCGCAACAAGCAGCTGGTCGCCGAGGGGCTGAAGGATCTGTCGCTGCGGCTCGGCTTCCGCTACGTCGACGGCTTCGCCGAACGCGTCGTCTATCGCGAGTTTTTCCCGCGCGGCCTGACCGCCCTCGACGAGATCGACGAGGCCACGCTGGGCATGCGGCCCAATCTCGGCCATCTCACAGCACGGGAAGAGGTGACGAGCCTGCTCCGCCAGCTCAAGCTGCCGCTGGACGAGCGCGGCCGCCGTCGCGCCGCCAACCGGGCCGAGTGGTTCAACCAGGTCGACAAGCCGCTCGAGGTCCACGACATCCTCGGCGCCTGAGGCGGCGGTATATCACTACTTCCGATCGATCTGAGCGGCCGGACCTCGCGGGAACTGCGGCCGCGTTCCGCCGTTTTTACCTGACGTTGACCGTGAAATTGAACCCGATCGAGACCGGTTGCGTCGGATGGTGGCGTGCACCTGAAATAGCTTTGCACAGACGGGGTGCCTAGAAAAAGTGTGCGGCGCACAATGAAAGGGCTGCCGGTTCACAATATTTGGCCTTCCTGTCACGCGCCTGTGACATATATTAGCGATAGGCGACAAGGGGCCAAAGAGCCCCGGAAGAACACGATTTTCAACAGGGATTCAGGCCAAAGAGCCTGAGGCTGAGGACGAAAATGAAGCGTGGAATTGCCGTTCTGGTTTCGGTCAGTGCTCTCTGCGGCATCGCCTATTTCACGGCGAGCAAGTGGGCCATCAAGCACGAGACCATCACCTTCTACGACGCCTCTCGTGACAATCGTCCGGTGCCCGTGCAAATCGCAGTGCGGCGCGACAAGGAGATGCAGGCCAATGCCGGCATGATCACGATGCCGGTCGCGGTGATCAATCACGGCAACACCGTCAAGAACACCGAGTATGGCTTCATCGCCAACATGTTCGCTGCGCGCGGCTACATGGTCCTGAGCCCGCAGCACGATCTGCCGACAGATCCCCCGATGGTGACGAAGCCCGGCGAGCTCTATGTCGGCCGCCTGCCGCAGATCCTGCGCGGCGTCGCCAACATCCATCTCGCCGTGCAGGAGATGAAGAAGGTTCAGCCCAACGCCGACTACGACAAGGTCACCATGGTCGGCCATTCCATGGGCGGCGACATCACGATGTATTTCGCCAAGCAGTATCCGGATGAGGTCAAGAAGGTCGTCACCCTCGACAATCTGCGCGTGCCCTTCGTCACCGCCGGCAAGTTCAAGATCCTGTCGTTCCGCTCGCAGGATCCGCAGTTCAAGACCGATGCAGGCGTGATCCCGACTGATGAGGAATGCGAGAAGGCTGGCATCCAGGTCGTGAAGACCGAATTCCAGCACAACGACATGCGCGACACCGGTCCGGATGTCGCCAAGAATTCGATCCAGGGCATGCTCGACAAATTCCTGAGTGCGACCGACAGCGAGGTTAGACCCGTCGATACGCAATCGTCGCCGCCGAAGATCCTCGAACCCGGTCCGGTCGCCTTGATGGCGCCTGCCAAGAGCTGACGTTCCCCGGCGGCGCGCTCATCGTCAGTCACGATCTCCAAAGCCCCCGCCAGCTTCCGCCGGCGGGGGCTTCGCACATTGACCGGACTGATCGCGCTAACCACATTAGCCGCCCACGAAAGGTCGAGGGATGTCGGGCGAACCCATCAAACCGCGCAGCCGCGATGCCGTCTCGGCGCAAGCAGGCCGTGCGGTGCCGCAGGCCGGCACATCGACCGCGGAAGACATCGCAGCCTTCGTGGCCAAGGCGCGTGCGCTGTCGCCGCATGCGCCGGGCGCGAAGGGGCGGCTGATCTTCGCGCTGGATGCGACGATGAGCCGGCAGCCGACCTGGGACATGGCGTGCGCGCTGCAGGCCGACATGTTTCGCGAGGCCGCCGCGCTTGGCAGTCTCGACATCCGGCTGGTCTATTATCGCGGCTTCAGCGAGTGTCGCGCCACCGGTTGGATATCCGACAGCACCAG
Organism: Bradyrhizobium sp. SZCCT0148; assembly: GCF_018129985.1. Lineage (GTDB taxonomy): Bacteria > Pseudomonadota > Alphaproteobacteria > Rhizobiales > Xanthobacteraceae > Bradyrhizobium > Bradyrhizobium japonicum_H. Next base: position 178,958 of record NZ_JAFCKT010000010.1, on the reverse strand, counting down.
GCTTGCGGCGTTGATGAGCAAGATCGATTGCCGGGGTGGCGACACCCAGATCGGCAAGGTGCTGAGCGAGGCGCGGCGCGAAGCGGTCGCATCGGGCGTGCGCGCCGTCGTCTTCGTCGGCGACGCCATGGAGGAGAGGGTCGACGAGCTCTGCGCCAAGGCCGGCGAACTCGGCATGCTCAACGTGCCTGTATTCGTGTTTCAGGAAGGTCAGGACGCCGTCGCCGAGCAGGCCTTTCGCGAGATCGCGCGTCTGACCGGCGGTGCCTGGTGCCGTTTCGACCCGGGCGCGGCAGCGCAGCTGAGCGAACTGCTGCGGGCCGCTGCGGCCTATGCCGCCGGCGGTCGCGAGGCGCTGTTGCAGCTGGCGAAGACCGCAAGCGGAGCGGCCAGGCTGATCGGCCAAATGAAGTAGCGCGCAGGCGTCGCGGCGGGGCGTATGCCATGCATTTTGCCGCGAGGGCGCCTATATTCCGGTCATGACCCTGATTGCCGGCGCTGTCGCGATTATCACGCTCTACCTGCTGCTCCAGATGTTCCGCTCGGCCAATCCGGCGGCGCTGGCGCGCGCTGTCAAATTCGGCGGCGGCGTAGTGGCCCTGGCGGTCGCAGCCTTTACGGGGCTGAAGGGCGAACTGGTGGTGGCAATACCGCTCGGGATTTTCGGCGCCGGGCTGCTGGGCTGGACGCCGCTGGCAAATGCCGGCTTCGGCAATGTCGGCGGGCTGTTCGGCGGCGGTGCTGCGCCTGCGTCAGGGCAATCCTCGCGCGTGCGCTCGCAATTCCTGGATATGCGGCTCGATCACGGCTCCGGCCAGCTCGGCGGGCAGATCGTCGCCGGGCCTTACGCCGGGCGCGATCTCGGCGAATTCGATCTCGCCAGCCTGTTGGCGATGGTCCCGACGTTCGACGCCGAGAGCGTGGCCTTACTTGAAAGCTATCTGGACCGCCGGTTTCCCGCTTGGCGTCAGAACGCGCAGCGCGATGCGGCAGGGGGGCAGCGAGGCCCGGCGGCGAGCGGCAAAATGACGGCGGAGGAGGCCTATCAGATCCTTGGCCTGCAGCCGGGGGCGGGGCGTGACGACATCAGCCGGGCGCACAAGACCCTGATGAAGAAACTCCATCCCGACCAGGGGGGGTCGAACTACCTCGCTGCCCGTGTAAACGAGGCCAAGGATACTCTGCTTCGTACGCATAACGGCTAACTCCGGCACTACGCTACAAACGCCCGTACCGCGTGAGCTCCGCTTGCTCTGTCTGCCGTCGCCCTGACACCCGCCGTTGTCGGCGTGGTTGATTGATCGAGTAAAGTTTTAACCGTAAATCCTTGACGAGAGGTTGTCGCGCAACTGGCATCAAGAGCCGCCAAAAACAAAAATGCCCGCGCAGCGCGCGGGCATTTTGATCGGGACGGGGAAGGAGATCAGTTGCGAACGGTCATGCAGGAGATCTCGGCGCGCTTCAGGGTGCGGCAGACCGCTTCGGCCTGGTCGCGATCGAGGCCGGCGAAGCGGGCGCGGTAGAGCTTGCGGTTGTCCTTGGCGACGACGGGCTCGGTGAACGGATCGGCCTTGCTGAGCAGGCCGCGGGCCGAACTGCGCGCGGCGTCGATGCGCTGCTGGGCTTCGTTCTCGCTCTCGAGCGCACCGACCTGAACGATCCAGCCGCTGTGCGTGACCGCCGGCTTGGTGGTGGCGCTCATCTGGATCGGCATCGGATCGGCGGAGGCGAGCTTCGGAGCGGCCGGGGCGGGCGCAGCCGCCGTTGCGGCCGGCAGCACCCCGAGGATGCCGTTGCCGGTGCCGAAACCCGTCGGCTGCCGTGGCAGCTCGGCGCGGGCCATCTCGGCCTTCGGCGCGTCAGACTGGCTGACGATTTCAGGCTTGTTGATGAGATCGGCCCGGGCGACGACGGCGCCGGAGGTTTCGGCGACCTCGGAACGGGACGAAATGGCGTTGGTGACCGGCGGTGCGACCTGGGTGGAGGCGGCGGAGGCGATCTTTACGGCGCCGGCCTTGACCTGAACCGTCTTGACCCGAACCGGCTTCATCGGCTCGGACGAGCCGGGGATGATGGACAGCGGCTGGCTCGAGATCACGCCGTTCGTGAGCGGCGCCGGCTCGATCTTGGATTCGGTCGGCCGGACTTCGGGCTTGATCGGAGCCGGCGGCACTGCGGCCGTCGCAGCCGCAAGCGTCGACAGCCGTGCGGCGAGACGCGACGGAGCGGATTCAGGAGCAGGGGTAGAAGCAGCCTGAACCTGCGGGACGGGACGGGCCGGGACAGGCGAAGCGTCGGCAATTTCGGCGCCGGCGTCCGTGGCGTTGCGTTCCGTGACCGCGGCCACGGTGTGGGTGGTCGCGCCCTTCTCGAGGTTCTCCGCGAGCAGGTTGCGCATGATCGCATCGCGCGAGCCGCCGCTGCGGCCGCCGAGCACGACACCGATCAGATGACGGTTGCCGCGGCGCATCGAGGTCACGAGATTGAAGCCGGAGGCGCGGGTGTAGCCGGTCTTGATGCCGTCCACGCCCTCGACACTGCCGAGCAGGTGATTGTGGTTGCGGATCGACTGTCCGCGCCAGTTGAACGTCGAGGTCGCGAAATAGCGATAGTAGCGCGGGAAGCGCTCCTGGATGGCGCGGCCGAGCGTGGCCTGGTCGCGCGCGGTCGTCACCTGCTCGTCGTTGGGAAGACCGTTGGCGTTGCGGTACACCGTCTTGGACATGCCGAGCGAGCGCGCCTTGCGCGTCATCATCTGGGCGAAGTCGTCCTCGTCGCCGGCGATCGCTTCCGCAATCACCACGGCTGCGTCGTTGGCGGAGCGGGTGACGAGACCCTTGATCGCGTCCTCGACGCGAATGGTCTGGCCGGCGCGCAAGTTCAGCTTGGTCGGATCCTGATCGGCGGCGTGCTGCGACACCGGCATCTCGGTGTCGAGCTTCATCTTCCCGGACTCGAGACGCTCGAACAGCAGATAGAGCGTCATGATCTTGGTGAGCGAGGCGGGGTGGCGGATCCCGTCGGGGCTATTCGCCTGCAGCACCGCGCCGGAATTGCCGTCGACGATGATGGACGCAAATTTCGGGGAACTCTCGGACACATCGCGCTGCACCCGGTGGTGCGCGTACTGGCGGCGATGACGCCGCGCCTCGGCGGCATCGGTGGTGAAGATGACCGCGGTGGTGACCGTCAGAAGCCCGAAAACGCCAACCCGCGCCAAGCGCGAGGAAGACAACTTTTTACGAAGCATGGAACCCCGTCCCCGTTTCTCAACTGATCACCGGCTCGTGAGGCGAAATTGTGCCCAATGGACCCGGGATCATTACCTGCTCAGGCTGTCCCACCGCTGGTGTTCGCCGCGAGAGACGTTCGGCCTGAACCGCTATTCTGGCTAAGGTGATGTTCTCAAACGGTTTTAACCGTCAGTGGAAGCTGAACACGTCCAGGAATCAGGGTAGGGGCCCGGAGTTTCCAAAAGCTTAAAGAACCCTTGCGGATAACCCCGGGAATCTCGACGACTCGCATCCAGTTTTGTGCGTCGCACAAATTCGTTGACTTTTTTGTGCGTTGCACTATTTGTGGGCAGGGTCAGGGAGCCGGGGCTTCCCGACGCGATCTAGGGAAAAGGATTCCGAAAATGTTCAAGGTTGAAGACTTTCAGAGCTACGGGAAAGAGCACTTCGAGCAGTACGTCGCCTCCGCGACCTCGGTGCAGCACGGCCTCCAGGCGATCGCCAGCGCCTATGGCGACTATACGAAGAAGTCGTTCGAAGACACCAAGTCCTTCGTCGAGAAGATTTCCGGCGTGAAGTCGCTGGACAAGGCCATGGAAGCGCAGACCGATTTCGCCCGTTCCGCCTACGAGACCTTCGTTGCGGAATCGCAGAAGATCGCCGGCCTCTACAGCGATCTCGCCAAGCAGGCGTTCAAGCCGGTCGAGACCATCGTGTCGAAGTTCACCCCGGCTGCTCAGTAAATTCTCCAGGACATCCTGGAATCGAAAAAGCCCGGCTGAACCAGCCGGGCTTTCTATTTGCGCGGGTTCGATCCGTCAGCGCGCCACGCGCAGCTTCGACAGCGAGGTGCCGATGTCCTTGAACACCGAAACGGTCTGGCTGGCCGACGTCACGAGATAGAACTTGTCGGCGCTGCTGGCGCAATATTGCAGCACGCTTGAGGTCGGATCGCTGCCGGTGTTCACCTGCACGGTGTAGATCGTGATGTTGTTGGGCTGGGCCTTGGCGTTGTCGCAGAGCTTCTTCTGTCGCGCGTCGATCTGCGAGGCGTTGCTGTACCAGCGGTTCTGCGTGTTGAGACCGTCGGAAAGAAGAACGATCGCGTCCTTGTAGGTGTAGTTGGTGTCCTTGGCCGGCGCGTTCATGGGATCGCCGGCCGATAGCGTCATCCAGCCCCAGGCCAGGCCGATGCCCTGGTTGGTGTTGCCGGTGGGCTTCATGGCGTCGATCCGGGTCTTGAGTGCGGACCAGTCGTAGCTCAGCGGCATGATCGGCTGCAGATAGGCCGAACTGCTCGTGCTGCAATAAGAGTATTGCTCGGCTGGGAACAGCGTCCCCACATTGCCGCTGGTCGGCGCGGTGTTCTTGGTGTCGTAATCCTGGTCGCGGTCGGTTACGCAACCGGTCCAGGTGTTGCGGTTGGCCGGCGTCCATTTCCAGTTGTTGCAGTTCCAGTTGTTGCCCGAAGTGCAGCTCCAACTGCCGTTCGCGGCATCCCAATCGCTGAAATCGACCCAGTATTTGTTGTAGTTGCTGGCGCCGACATTGACGTCTTTCGCGAAGGGCACGATCGAAATGTAGACGTCGCCGGTCGTCTTGGCGAGCGCGCTGAGCTGATCGACGAGGTTCTTCGCGGCCGTCTGCATCGCCGCCATCTTGCCATCGTCGGCCATCGACCCGGTGTTGTCGAGCACCAGGGCCACGCGCATGCGCGTGAGGCCCCATGCGCTGGTGGAGCTGGTGTCGATGCCAAGCGTCGGAAAGCCGGCGATCTTCATGAAGCTGGTCGTGTAGGTGCCGGTTCCGGTCAGCTGGATCGTCGAGCCGATGCTGGTGCTCGCGTTATAGGTGGCTCCAACGCTGACCGACGGCAGGGTGTTGGTGTTGGTGAACAGCGCATTGAAATAGGTCTGCGCCTTTGTGCCGATCTGCGACGTCGTGATCGTGCCGGCCGACAGGTCTCTGGAGAGCATCAGCGCGGTGGAGTCCAGGGCCGATTGCATGGAGGCGCGGGCCTGGGCGGCGCGGCTATAGTCGATCGCGGCGCCGACGAAGCTCAGCACCGGGACCAGCGCGATGGCGAAGATCACGGCGATATTGCCTTGCTCGGCCGCTGCGAAGCGGGCGAATTGTCGACCAAGATGGCTGACGAGGGCTAGGCGAGACATGACAATCCCCGAAATCGGTGTTTTGCCCGATTTGGCGCCACGCCATTGAACGGCAGGTAAACTGGACCGTAGAAAGCCGGAGCTACCCGCGTGAAACCGTCGCATCCGGGTTAACAACCGCGGTTCCTGGTCAACATGTTCTAAAGGCGAGGGGCCGAAATTTTTGTCAAATCGGTCTGGATTGTTTAACCTTGCCGCGGTCGCCCGAACCGGGAATCGGGACTGCCAAGGCCGCATCGGCCGGACCTCGCCACGCTTGCGGCGAGCCGGGGGCAGGCCCATATTGCTGGCGAACGATCCGGTTTGGACCGGATTGTCGGGAGCGGCGATCCAACGAGGCGGCGCGCCTGCGCCAGGCTCCTGAGGCGGAGTCGCGCGGCGACCGCTATTCGCTTCCATGGGGAATTTGAACGCCTGAGCCATGCCGCAATTGACTTCCAGACTCGACCCGTTCGCGCCAGCCGCTGCTTACGCTCCTCGCATGAGCAATGACGAGAACCGTTCGGGCACCCCGTCGGGTCCGAACACTTCGGTCATCACCAAGGTCAAGCCCAAGACCAAACGGCCGAACCTCTACCGCGTGCTGATTTTGAACGACGACTACACGCCGATGGAGTTCGTCGTTCACGTGCTAGAGAAGTTCTTCAACAAGGACATCGAGGCGGCGACCAAGATCATGCTGCACGTCCATCATCATGGCATCGGGGAGTGCGGCGTGTTCACCTACGAGATCGCCGAGACAAAGGTGACGCAGGTGATGGATTTCGCCCGCAAGCACCAGCATCCGCTACAATGCGTGATGGAAAAGAAGTAGGGCGCCTTTTGGCGGTGTTTTTGCCGCGTGTTCTAGGCGTGTGTCCTTCCCGTAAAGCCGGCGCGCGTGCCGGCCACAGTGTGATTGTCGCGTGATGCCACTGCGCGACGCCCGTCTGAGTCGGCAAAACTACGGATTCTCCACCGGCGCCGATGCCGCCCACGATCGGAACGGGTTTTGCATCGAAAATACCGCAGGGCTGTCGCCCGCCGGAGTCGCGGAACCGGTCTTTCGCCGCGGTTTTGTATAACTATATGTGACAAAGGTTGTTGTTGCCTGACCGGGCGATGGCGATCATGATGGTGGGGGCCATAGAGGACGCGAATGCCGACTTTTTCTCAAAGCCTTGAACAATCCCTGCATCGTGCACTGGCGATCGCAAACGAGCGTCATCACCAATACGCGACGCTCGAGCATCTCTTGCTCTCCCTGATCGACGATTCCGATGCAGCCGCCGTCATGCGCGCCTGCAGCGTCGATCTCGACAAGCTCCGCACGAGCCTGGTCAATTATCTTGAGACCGAGTTCGAAAATCTGGTCACCGATGGCGCCGACGACGCCAAGCCGACCGCCGGCTTCCAGCGCGTGATCCAGCGCGCGGTGATCCATGTGCAATCCTCCGGTCGCGAAGAGGTGACCGGTGCCAACGTGCTGATCGCGATCTTCGCCGAACGCGAGAGCCATGCCGCGTACTTCCTGCAGGAGCAGGACATGACGCGCTATGACGCGGTCAACTACATCAGCCACGGCATTGCCAAGCGTCCGGGCGTCTCCGAGGCGCGGCCAGTGCGCGGTGTCGATGAGGAGACCGAGGCCAAGGGCGGCGCCGAGGACACCAAGAAGAAGGGCGAGGCGCTCGAGACCTATTGCGTCAATCTCAACAAGAAGGCGCGCGACGGCAAGATCGACCCGGTGATCGGACGCAATTCCGAGATCAACCGCGCGATCCAGGTGCTGTGCCGCCGGCAGAAGAACAACCCGTTGTTCGTCGGCGAAGCCGGCGTCGGCAAGACCGCGATCGCGGAGGGCCTCGCCAAGCGCATCGTCGACAGCGAGGTGCCGGAAGTCCTGGCGGCCGCCACGGTGTTCTCGCTCGACATGGGCACGCTGCTCGCGGGCACGCGCTATCGCGGCGATTTCGAAGAGCGCCTGAAGCAGGTGCTGAAGGAGCTCGAGGCGCATCCCAACGCCATCCTGTTCATCGACGAGATCCACACCGTGATCGGTGCGGGCGCGACGTCGGGCGGGGCGATGGATGCCTCGAATCTGCTCAAGCCGGCGCTGGCCTCGGGCACGATCCGCTGCATGGGCTCGACCACCTACAAGGAGTACCGTCAGCACTTCGAGAAGGACCGCGCGCTGGTGCGGCGCTTCCAGAAGATCGACGTCAACGAGCCGACGGTCGAGGACGCGATCGCGATCCTCAAGGGCCTCAAGCCGTATTTCGAGGACTACCATCGGCTGAAATACACCAACGAGGCGATCGAGGCTGCGGTGCAGCTGTCGTCGCGCTACATCCACGACCGCAAGCTACCGGACAAGGCGATCGACGTGATCGACGAGTCGGGTGCGGCGCAGATGCTGGTGGCCGAGAACAAGCGCAAGAAGACCATCGGCATCAAGGAGATCGAGACCACGATTGCCTCGATGGCGCGGATCCCGCCGAAAAGCGTGTCGAAGGACGATGCCGAGGTGCTCAAGCATCTCGAAACGACCCTGAAGCGCACCGTGTTCGGCCAGGACAGGGCGATCGAATCGCTCGCGGCATCGATCAAGCTGGCGCGCGCCGGCTTGCGCGAGCCGGAGAAGCCGATCGGCTGCTATCTGTTCTCGGGTCCGACCGGCGTCGGCAAGACCGAGGTTGCAAAGCAGCTCGCGGCCAGCCTCGGCGTCGAGCTGTTGCGCTTCGACATGTCCGAATACATGGAGCGGCACACCGTGTCGCGCCTGATCGGCGCACCTCCCGGCTATGTCGGCTTCGACCAGGGCGGCCTGTTGACGGACGGCGTCGACCAGCATCCGCATTGCGTGGTGCTGCTCGACGAAATCGAGAAGGCGCATCCCGATCTCTACAACGTGCTGCTGCAGATCATGGATCACGGCCGGCTCACCGACCACAACGGCAAGCAGGTCAATTTCCGCAACGTGATCCTGATCATGACCACGAACGCGGGTGCGTCCGATCTCGCCAAGCAGGCGTTCGGCTTCACGCGCTCCAAGCGGGAAGGCGATGACCACGAGGCGATCAACCGGCAGTTCGCGCCGGAATTCCGCAACCGTCTCGATGCCATCGTCTCGTTCGGCCATCTCAGCGTCGAGGTGATCGGCACCGTGGTCGAGAAGTTCGTGCTTCAGCTCGAAGCCCAGCTCGGCGATCGCGACGTCACCATCGAGCTGTCGGAGCCTGCCAAGGCCTGGCTGGTCCAGCATGGTTACGACGAGCAGATGGGCGCGCGTCCCATGGCCCGCGTGATCCAGGAGCACATCAAGAAGCCGTTGGCCGACGAGGTGCTGTTCGGCAAGCTCAAGGGCGGCGGGCACGTCCGCGTCGTCCTGGTCAAGGACGAGGCCGACGAGACCAAGGACAAGATTGGCTTCGAATTCGTCGAGGGGCCCGTCACGCCGAAGCAGGAGAAGCTCCCCGGGGCTCGCAAGCGCACGTCGGGCAAGTCCAAGCCGGGCGGCCCGAAGGGGCCGGCCTCCAAGGGGCCGCTGGTCAAGGTTTGATTCGCGCGCAATGAATCGAAAGGCCGGCTGAAAAGCCGGCCTTTTGCTTTTGAGGCTATGCGAGACCCGTTAAGTCCCTGCTTCAGGCGCGTGCGCTGGCGCCGGTGCCCGTGGCTTCTTCGGCGCGGCCGGCGGCCGGGCGCGGACGGTTGGCTGCATCGTCACGATGACCGGATTGGGCTTGTGATCGGTGGCTGCCCCCGTCGCGGCGTCGACGCCCATCCCGACCACGCCGCCGAGCAGGAGATTGCCGGCGAAGCCGGCAGCTCCCGCTGTCGGTATGTCGCGCGTGAGCGGCACGACCTGCGGCTCATAGCCTTCCTTCTGGAAGGTGATCGAAATGTCGGCGTTCCGCTTGACGACTACGGAGCAGGGCGTCGTGCAGGTGGTCGGAACTTCCATTCCGCTGACGACGGCTTCCACGCCTGAAGGTGTCGATGAGATGCTGATGTTCTCAGTCGTGCCGCGCGTGACAGACGCGCAGCCGCCCAGCATGACGCTGAGCGCCGCAATTCCCAGTAAACGCATGAAGTGCCCCTTATTCCCCGCGCCAATCAAGCGCAACCGGAGCGCGAGCGCAAGAGGTCACTGGTCCGGATAGTTAAGCCGCGCAGGGGTTGTGTACGGGAATGGCAGGCGCCGGAAGGTGAGGTTCCCTCAGTCGCCCCGCAGGCGCTGATCGTCCTGCACGCGGACGTGCTCGGCGCCGCGCGCGCCGGCCGGAGACAGTCGCAGCATGCTCAGCACCGCGCCGCAAAGCGCAAAACCGACGCCTACGAGAAGTGCCAGTCTGGTTCCCTCAAGAGGATACCGTCCGAGCAATAGCGCCACCAGCGCAGCGCCGGTGGTCTGGCCGAGCAGGCGCGCCGTGCCCAGCATGCCGCTGGCGCCGCCGGCACGCTCGCGAGGGGCGGCCGCGATCATGGTGCGGTTGTTGGGGGTCTGGAACAGGCCGAAGCCGGCGCCCGCCAGCGCCATGCGCCAGATCACGTCGAACGCCGATGGATCCGCAGGGACGAAAGCAAGCGCGGCAAGGCCGCAGGCGAACAGCGTCAGTCCGATGCCGCCGAGCAGGCCGGCCGGATAGCGCTCGACGAGGCGGCCGGCGAGCGGCGCCGCGAAAGCCACGGCGATCGGCCAAGGCGTGATCAGCAGGCCCATATGCACCGCCGAATAGCCGAAGCGGCTCTGCAGGTAGAAGGGCATCGCGACGAAGGCCAGCATCTGCCCGCAGAACGAGGCGATCGAGGTCGCGATCGACAGTGCGAACACCGGGATGCGCAACAGGTCGACCGGCAGCAGCGGCGAGGTCATGTGGGTTTCGCGCCAGATCAGCAGCGCACCGGCGACGAGCGCAATGGCGAACTGGATCAGGCAGGTGATGGCAGCCTCGCCGTGACCGACGCTGTCGACGGCCGCGATCCCTACGCCGAAGGTGATGGCTGAAAGCCCCGCGCTTTGCCAGTCGAACGAATGGGTAGCGGGCTTGGTGTGCGGCAGGCTGCGCAGGCCCAGCAGCAGCGTCACCGCCCCAAGCGGCACGTTGATGGCGAACAGCCAGGGCCAGCTTCCGACCGCGAGAATGCCTGCGGCGATCGTTGGGCCGATGGCGGCCGAGAAGGCCACGACGAGCGCGTTGAGCCCGATACCGCGGCCGAGCTGGCTGCGCGGGTAGGTGAAGCGCACCAGCGCCGAATTGACGCTCATGATGCCGGCGGCGCCGAAGCCCTGGAGGATGCGCGCGATCGTCAGCAGCGGCAGCGTATGCGCCAGCGCGCAAAAGGCGGATGCCAGCGTGAACAGCACCAGCCCGACCAGATAGACGCGGCGATAGCCGATGATCTCTCCGAGCGAAGCCAGCGGCAGCAGCGAGATCGTGATGGCGAGCTGGTAGCCGTTGACGATCCAGATCGAGAAGGCCGGGCTCGCGTCGAGGTCAGCCGCGATCGTCGGCAGCGCGACATTGGCGATGGCGCTGTCGACCACCGCCATGATGATGCCGAGCGCAATGGTCAGCACCGCCTGGTTGCGCTGTGGCTGCGGCAGGCCGTCAGCGTGCTCGATTGTGATTGACGACATCGTGGAGCGTATTCGGTTGAGGCGGGTTTGCTGGTCCGCAACTTGAACCAACCCGGGATGGTTCCAGTCGAAGCTGCAGCCGTTCAGCCCTATTTCGCCTTACGCGGTTCCTGAATCGCCCTGAGGTAGCTTACCACGGCCTCGGCGTCTTCGCGGCTGAATCGGGCCGTCGGCATGGCACGGTGAATGCTGCTGTAGCCGTCCTGGAGACGCTGCGTGAAGTCGGGGTCGTAGAGTTTGTTCTCGCCGAGATACCGGAACGGCGTTGCCAACGCGTTGGGGCTCGTGCCCGTCCGGCCGACCGCGTGGCACCGCGCGCACATCCGCTGCAGCATTGCTTCAACGCGGCGCTGTTCGAGGTCCAGGGCCTCACTCTCGCTGCTCCACAGAACACCAATGGCCAGCAGCGCCGGTGCGAACCTGTTCATCGCGCCCTCCGTCATTCCCAGCGCGAGGTTGCTTTGGCCCAGACGTAGAGTGTGATCAAGGCGATCGTGACTCCCGTCGAGAAGATCAGGATGCGGCGATCCCAATCGATCCGCTTCCCTTCGGCGCGGCTCAGATTGAGGGCCGTGAACAGGGCCTTCATGGCAAGTCGGCGCATCGGGAGCCCTCGCGACAAGGCACGATGCCACGGCTGCGATGCGCCGGCTTGATGCAGCTCAAGGGCGGGCCGCTACACCGCCGGCGGATTGCGGTCGGTGAAGGTCGTGCGCTGGTGCCAGTACGGATAGGGCAGCGTCACCTTGCTGGCCGCGTCGAGCTTTGCGATCTGGTCCTTGGTCAGGGACCAGCCGATTGCGCCGAGATTTTCGCGCAGCTGCGTCTCGTTGCGCGCGCCGATGATGAGCGTCGACACGGTCGGGCGCTGCAGCAGCCAGTTCAGCGCGATCTGCGTGACGCTCCTGCCGGTCTCCTTCGCGACCTCGTCGATGGCGTCGACGACGCGATAGACGTGCTCGTCCGGCACGGGCGGGCCGAACTCGGCGGTCTTGGGCAGGCGGCTGACCTCGGGCTTCGGCTGATCTCGGCGAATCTTGCCGGTGAGGCGTCCCCATCCGAGCGGCGACCAAACCACGGCACCTAATCCCTGGTCGAGGCCGAGCGGCATCAACTCCCATTCGTAATCGCGCCCGATCAGCGAATAATAGGTCTGGTTGGCGACGTAGCGCGGAAATCCGTGCTTGTCGGCAACAGAGAGCGACTTCATCAGGTGCCAGCCGGAAAAATTGGAAACGCCGACATAGCGGATCTTGCCGGCGCGCACGAGCACGTCGAGCGTCGAAAGCACCTCTTCGGGCGGAGTGAAGGCATCGAAGCCGTGCAGCTGGAACAGGTCGATGTGGTCGGTACCGAGCCGGCTCAGCGAAGCGTCGATGGCTGCGAGCAGATGCTGCCGTGACGAGCCGATATCGTTGGGACCATCGCCGAAGCGGAAGGTGGCCTTGGTCGAGATCAGCACCTTGTCCCGGCGGCCCTTGATGGCTTCGCCGAGCACCCGCTCGGACTCGCCGAGCGAATAGACGTCAGCGGTGTCGAACATCGACACGCCGGCCTCGAGGCAGATGTCCAGCAGGCGCCTCGCTTCGGTCGCATCCGTCGTGCCCCACGCCGCGAGGCGACCGACGCCGCCGAAAGTGCCGGTGCCAAGGCTCAGAGCGGGCACCATGAGGCCTGACCGGCCCAAGCGTCGGTATTCCATCGATATGCTCCCTGGCTGAGCGCTGTTTGCGGCGCGCGTCGGCGTTGGCCGATGGTAGCGCAGGGATTCGGCCCGGACCATTGCGCGCGCACATGGCGGCCCTGCGTTCAGTCGACGCGCTACGCCGTCGTGATTTGCAGGCTCGCGGCCGTGATCGCCGCGCGCGGCCGGACCTCAGCGACTAAGGTCGTCAAGAAGTCTCAGCACGTCGGCCGATGCCTCTTCGACGAGCGCGATTTCCCTGAGGGCGCCGGCGAGGTCGCCGTCCGCGAAAAGCTTCGCAGCCCGTTTTCCGTGGTCGTGAACAAGGGCGTGCGGCTTTTCGAGCGGTCCGAACGCCCGATGACCGCGCATCGTCAGAGATCCATCGCCGTAGTACCATTTGCCCAATCGGCAGGAATGATGATCTGCGAGTTCATCGGCCTTCAGCGTCGCGCGGCCGATCGCCATGTCTGCAAGGCGCTTCTTCCAGATGACGTGGTCCGCCTTGGCGAGCCGCGGAATCTTGTTGTCGAAAGACAGGCCGGCAATGTCCTGAAGCTGCCTTCCGGCGATCCCCTGGGAGACGTCGAGCTGAGAGGAAATGCTCTTGATCTGATCGACGTTCGCCAGCGTCATCCGCGCAATCGCCGCGATGCCTTCGGCCACTTCGCGAGACGCCTCGGTCTGCTGATTGAGGATGTTGGCGATCTCGTCCATGCCGCCCGTCAGGGTGACTGTCCGAGCTTCGACGCTGGACATCTCCTCGCCCAGTTGCGTAACGACGCCCTTGCTCTCGGCGGCCGCAGACTTGCAACCGGCCATGGCGGTTACGATGAGTTCGACCTCATCTCTCAGGCGCTGGATCCGCTCGCGAATGTCCTCGGTCGCCTTGCCGGTCTGTTGCGACAGTCCCTTGACCTCCGAGGCGACCACGGCAAAGCCACGTCCAGCTTCGCCGGCGCGTGCGGCTTCGATCGTCGCGTTCAGCGCCAGAAGGTTGGTTTGCCTTGCAATCGCATCGATCGAACCCACGATGGCGCCGATTTCTTCGGATGCGGCACTGAGGGCCAGGATCTTGTCCGACGCGTCGTTCGCAGTCGCCTCGACCCGCTCCATCGCCCTCGCTGCGAGCCGGACGGTGGACATTCCCTGTTCGGCGCCGACCTTCATCTGCGCGGCGCTTGCAGCCGCATCCTCGGCATTGGATCGGATCTGGCCCACCGAAGCGACCATCTCTTCGCTGGCAGCGGCGAGGGCTTGCGTGCGTTGATCGACTTCCCCGCAGGCGGTAAGCATCCGGGCTGCGGAAATCGCGGTTTCATTGCTCTGGACGTTGAGATCCACGATGGCGTCGAGCTTGTTGGAGGCATCACCGGCCAATCTCGCCGCGAGCTTCGAGACGGCCTTGGACAAGCGATCGTCTCCGTCGCAACCGGGTGCGAGGAAATTGCCTTCGGCCAAGGCCTCGATGTATGTCGCCAGAGCTTCGTCGCGGGCTTGCAACGCTATCAGTTGGTCCGGCGCGGCATTGGATACCTTCAGTGCGGCGATCGAGTGCTTGCGGTCGGCATTGGCGAACAGGGACATGCGGCTTTCCGGCAAGCTTGTGGACGAACCCCTTCATTTTAGGCGCCGAAGCTGAATGGCTCGTAAGCTTTCCTATCGGAATTCTGCAAACGGAGGGCGCTCGGCCGCGTGATGTCCCGAGGCGCGACATCGCTGCATCACAGCGTCGCCTTCGTGCCGGAAATCTCCAGGGACGCTCCCGCTGACCGAACTTAGTGACGCAGCTGGCTCTGCCTGAAATCGCGCGGCGACATGCCGAAATGGTCGCGGAAGACGCGCCCGAAATGCGAGAGGTCGTTGAAACCCCAGGCAAAGGCGATCTCGCTGATGTGGCGATGGACGAGCGCCGGCGAGGCGAGGTCGCGACGGCATTGCGCAAGGCGCTCGGCCAGCACGTAACGCTGAAACGAGGTCTGCTCGTCGGCGAGAAGGTCGTTCACGTAGCGCGGCGAGATGCCGAGCGCAGCCGCAGTGTCCGACAATGTCAGGTCGGGATCGGCCAGGTGGGCGCGGATGTGCGCCTTGAGCCGGAAGACCAGCGCGGAGCGGTGGGTCGAGGACGGCAGCGACGTCTTGCCCAGCCGTTCGCTCAGCGCCATCGCGAGCAGGTCGACGGCCTGTTCGGACAGGACGGCGGCGTTGCCAGGGGCGAGGCGGTCGGCGCTCTGGCAAAGCCGGAAGATGAAGTCATAGGCGAGCCGCTCGAGCGGTGCCTCGGCGCCGAACGACATCGCCGTCAACGTTTCACTGCCGTCGAGCCGGCGCCGCAACATCTCGTGCGGCACCTTGAAGATGGTCTGCGTGAAGGCGTCGTTGAACTTCAGCTCATAGGGTCGCGTGGTGTCGTAGAGCGCGAACTCGCCCGGATGGATCACGGTCTCGCGGCCGTCCTGCACCACCCCGCCGTCGCCGTGATGACCGAGCGCGACCAGGACAAAATCCTGATCGGAGCGCGCGATGCGGGAGGGCGTGCGGAGGACATGCTGACGGTCGGAGCAGACCTCGGAGCATGCGGCCTTGCCGAGCGGGACTTGCGTGACCGAGCCGCGAAAGGCGCTGCCGAGATCGGACTTGCAGTCGAGCCCGACGAAAACGTCGCAGACGATGTCCTGCCAGAGCGCGAGCCGCCGGTAGCCGGGGCTGCCGTCCGTCGTGAACTGGATTGGCATCTGGCCAGCCTCCCTTTTCCTGTCCAGCAACATCACCTGTGGGCGGATCCGGCGTGACCGGAGGCAAATCCCGTACCGGACCCGAAATCCTGGCCGGTCGAGTTTTTGTTCCGCCGCGGTCGAGCGTCCGGTCGCGCGCTTTGGCCCAATAGACTGCATCGGAGACGGCTTCCGATCAACCGGCAAGGGAGGCGGCAATGGGCATCGAACATCCGAAATACAAGGTGGCGGTGGTGCAGGCGGCGCCGGCCTGGCTCGATCTCGACGCCTCCATCGACAAGTCGATCGCGCTGATCAAAGAAGCAGCCGAGAAAGGGGCCAAGTTGATCGCCTTTCCGGAGGCCTTCATCCCCGGCTACCCCTGGCACATCTGGATGGATTCGCCGGCCTGGGCGATCGGGCGCGGCTTCGTGCAGCGCTATTTCGACAATTCGCTGTCTTATGACAGTCCGCAGGCCGCTCGGCTGCGCGATGCCGCGCGGACAGCAAGGCTCACCGCGGTGCTCGGCCTGTCCGAACGCGATGGCGGTAGCCTCTATCTGGCGCAATGGCTGATCGGGCCCGATGGCGAGACCATCGCCAAGCGCCGCAAGCTGCGGCCGACACATGCCGAGCGCACCGTCTACGGCGAGGGCGACGGTAGCGATCTCGCCGTGCACGCGAGGCCGGACATCGGCCGGATCGGCGCGCTGTGTTGTTGGGAGCATCTTCAGCCGCTGTCGAAATACGCGATGTACGCCCAGAACGAGCAGGTGCACGTCGCGGCCTGGCCGAGCTTCTCGCTCTACGACCCCTTCGCGCCGGCGCTTGGGGCGGAGGTCAACAACGCTGCCTCGCGCGTTTATGCAGTGGAGGGCTCCTGCTTCGTGCTCGCGCCCTGCGCGACGGTGTCGCAAGCGATGATCGACGAGCTCTGCGACCGGCCGGACAAGCACGCGCTGCTGCATGCCGGCGGCGGCTTTGCTGCGATCTACGGGCCGGACGGCAGCCAGATCGGCGACAAGCTCGCGCCGGACCAGGAGGGACTATTAATCGCCGAGATCGATCTCGGCGCCATCGGCGTCGCCAAGAACGCGGCGGATCCGGCCGGGCATTATTCGCGCCCCGACGTGACGCGGCTGCTGCTCAACAAGAAGCGGTATCAGCGCGTCGAGCAGTTCGCATTGCCGGCGGATGCCGTCGAGCCCACGGACATTGCCGCGGCGGCGAGCTGATCACCGGGGGCGAGGGGAGGGGACGATCATGGAATCTGCAATTCCTCAGCATCTCGAGACCGTGCGCACGCGCCACAAGCGCGTGCCTGATGATTACCAGCCGCCGTATCCGTCTTTCGTCGCGCGCTACAAACTGGCCGTGAGCCGCGTCGTGATGGCTTATTTCGGCGTGCAGTATTGCGGCCCGGCGCCGGCGGCCGCAATGGAGGCATTGCTTGAGATCGCGAAGCGCTTCTCGGCGGAGAGCGGGCCCTTGCATTGGGATCGCGCGCGCTATGTCGACCAGGCCGGCCATGAGACCATCGTTTCGGTTGGCTATTGGGACGACACCGCACGCTTCGACGCCTGGTTCGAACCGGCGCGCGCGGCATGGACCGGACGGCAGCGCGAGGGCGTCGGCACCTTCATCGAGGTGCTGCGTCCCGTTGTGGCACGGCACGAGACGTTGTTCTCCTCGCCCGACCGGACCGAGGGTATCGCGGCGATTGCCGGCGGCATGAGCGGAGAGGTGCAGGAGCACGCTTATTGGGGCGGCATGCGCGACCGTATTCCGCTGTCGCAAACCGACGCGATGGCGCCTGGCGGCGTGCCGGAGCTGATCCGGGACGGAGCGCGGCTACGGGTGGCGGCGCACGACAATCTCTGCCTGATCCGATCCGGACAGGATTGGAGCGATACCGCTGCGTCGGAGCGAAAGCTCTATCTCGACGATGTCGAGCCGGTGCTGCGCGAAGGCATGGATTTCCTACGCGACCAGGGGCTCGCAATCGGCTGCTATGCCAACCGCTACATGCAGGTGATTCAAGCCGATGGCAGCGTGAGCGAAAAGTCCTACGGCCAGAGTTGGTGGAAGAGCCTGGCGGCGTTGGAACGCTGGGCGGAGTCGCATCCGACCCATGTCAGGATTTTTGGTGCCGCGATGAAATATCTGTCGACGCTCGGGCCGTCAGCCAGGCTACGGCTCTATCACGAGGTCACGGTGGCAGCCGCGGACGAGCAGTTCTTCGAATACCGGGATTGTCATCCGAAGACAGGCATGCTGGCCGCGGTCGAGACGGTCGCCGCTTAGGCTACGCAATGGCCGAGCAGCTCGGGATGCGCGGCGCAGATGTGATGGGCGCCGGCGTCCCTGAGTTCGGCCTCGCTGCCATAGCCGTAGAGCACGCCGATTGCGGTCATGCCGTTGGTCCTGGCGCCGACCACGTCGTGGCTGCGGTCGCCGATCATGATGGCGCTGCCAGCATCGACCTTGGTCTCGTCGAGCGCGTAGCGCAGCAGGTCGCGCTTGTCGACGCGCGTGCCGTCAAGCTCGGAGCCGAACACGCGCTCGAAATAGGGCTTCAGGCCAAAATGATCGACGATGCGGGTGGCGTAGACCGCGGGCTTGCTGGTCGCAACGAACATGCGCTGGCCGGTCGCAGCGAGCGTCGTCAGCGTGTCCACGATGCCGGCATAGGCCTCGTTCTCGAACAGGCCGATATCGGAAAAACGCTCGCGATAGAGCAGCAGCGCGCGGTCGGCGAGTTCGTCGGTTCCTGTGAGCTTCTTGAGGCTGGCGTGCAGGGGCGGCCCGATGCACCAGGTCAGTTCGTCCTCGCTCGGCACCGCGACGTCCAGCCGCTCCAGCGCGAACTGGATCGAGCGCGTGATCCCCGGCTTCGGGTTGGTGAGCGTGCCGTCGAGATCAAAGAAGATTGTAACCATCAAGGGCAGGCCTAGGTTAAGAGCGCCGCCCCGTTACGCTGGCGTGACGCATAGCTGCGAATTGGCGGCTCCGAGTTCCTGCCACTATGTTTGACCATCGCGACAGGTCTGAAGAAGTACCGCCCAGAGCCACGGAACCTGGCATGACGTAAACGAGGCGGACCGCAGGCGCAACTCTCGACATGCAATGGCCCTTTACGCTGACATCGGGGCTGGCTGACGTCCTACGGCACTTTAAAAGCTCGCTATCCGCACAAGCAAAGCGTAGGGTCATCGCATCACCGCCCTTCCCACGGCTTCCATCGGTGACTGAGGGTCACGAGCGCTCCCGCCGACTGAGGAGGAGGGTGCATGCCTCGATTTCGTTTGGCCGATTGGATCGTGCCGCCGGTGATAGTGCCGCTGTTTCTGCTGCTCCTGATAGCGGCGGCGGCTCTCCTGCATGGATAAAGCGCTGCAACTGCAATATCTGGTCAGCGGTCGCGATCAAAGCGGATATGTCAGCTTGAGCCGCGATACGACCAGCGCTGCCCTGAAGAAGGCGCGGGAACTCTTGCAGGAAGGCTATCTCGATGTGCGCATATGCACACCCCAAGGCCGGCTGCTGCTCCCTGACGAGTTCGATGGGTTCGAGACATGAAAACCCTTTTGGTCGCATTGGCGCTCGGCACGTTTGCGCACGGCGCGCTCGCCGCTGAATCCGATTGTCGCGTAATCGAAAGCACCAGCGGACGTCTCGCCTGCTACGACGCCGCGTTCCCTCCGAAATTGAAGAAGCACAGTGCCGTGGAGAACGACGCATCCCGGCCTCCTTACAAGGACCCGTTCGTTGCAGAAGAGGCGCGAACCGCGGCGAAGCTGAAGAACATCTGCCGCGGTTGTTGAGGTGTTCACCGAGCGGCGCGGGCTTGGCAGACGACCGATGGCGCGAACAGGCGCCGTGAACAGGAGGATCTGCCATGCTTGAATCGAACACCAGATGACCATCGAGCATGCCTTGGTCGAGATCGCTCGCAAACCCTGGGGCCGCCTCGATTTGCGACCCTGGAGCAGCATCGACGCCTCGACTGATCCAATCGGAGAGTTGTGGCTGGAGCGGATGGACAAGAGCACGCCCAATCCGGCACTTTTGCTCAAGCTGCTGTTCACCAGCCAGCCCTTGTCGATCCAGGTTCATCCTGATGATGCATTCGCGTGCTCGATCGGCTTGCCGAACGGGAAAACCGAGGCGTGGTACATCCTTTCGGCGCTGCCGGGCGCGCGGATTGCGCTGGGATTGAATCGGCATCTCACGCAGCAAGAGTTGCGCGCAGCCGTCAAGGACGGCTCGATTGCGGACCTCGTGCAATGGCGTCCTGTGGCGCAAGGCGATGTCATCTTCGTTCCCGGCGGTACGATCCACGCGATCGGCGCCGATATCGTGCTCGCCGAAATCCAGCAGCGGAGCGACACGACATTTCGCCTGTTCGACTTTGGCCGGCATCGCGAGTTGCATGAGGACAGTGTCGTGGCTGCCTCCGAAGCCGGGCCACCTCCGACACAACCGCCTCCGAGACGCCTCACCGAAGCGCGCGTGGTTCTGGTCGCGAGTTCGCAATTCGTGTTCGAGCGGATCGACCTTCGGGCGAATTCGCTTTGGGGACTCCAGACTGATCGGGAAGCCTGGGTTCTCGTGATCGAGGGGGAGGGACGCATCGGACGGGCCAATGCCACTGTCGGGGACGCTATCTTCATTGAGTCCGATAGCGCCGGCATCGATGTCGGCTCGAGCGGGATGAGCATCCTGATCGCCTATCCGGGACCGGACCCAATTGCGTCCCTGCTGCAGGAGCGCTGCGAACGCATGACAAGACCCAGCGACGCTCTCTCCGGCAGTGAAACCATCGAGGTGCTGACATGACGCCGCTCCGCCGTATCGCCGTCATCGGCAACTCGTTGCCTCGCCGGTGCGGAATTGCGACCTATACGACCGACCTGAAGAACGCGATAGCGATTGCGCGCCCGGACTTGGAGGCTTGCATCGTGGCGATGACCGATCGCGGCCAGACCTATGATTATCCTCCAGCGGTCGCCTTCCAGATCCAGGAGGGCAACATCGAAGACTACATGCGTGCCGCGGACTTCCTCAACGCCGGTCAGTTCGACGCCGTGTGCCTGCAGCACGAATTCGGCATTTTCGGCGGTGAAGCCGGCGCCCATATCCTGGTGTTGCTGTCACGCCTTGCCATGCCGGTGGTGACGACATTCCATACGGTGCTGGACAAGCCGTCACCGGCGCAACGGACGGTCATGGAGCGCATCATCGATGCGTCGGCGAAGGTCGTGGTGATGGCCCACAAGGGCCGCGAGTTGCTGCGCGACGTCTACCGGGTGCCCGACGACAAGATCGAGGTCATCCCCCACGGCATTCCCGATGTCGCCTTCGTCGAACCCGATGCCGCAAAGGCCAGGCTCGGATTTGAACAAAAATCGGTGATCCTGACATTCGGCCTGCTGTCGCCCAACAAGGGCATCGACGTGATGATCGATGCGATGCCTTCGATCTTGAAGCGCTGCGAGAACGCATTGTACGTCGTGCTCGGCGCGACGCACCCCAACCTGGTTCGGAACGAGGGCGAAGCCTATCGCGAACGTTTGATGGCGCGGGTTCGCGTACTCGGAATAGACGATCACGTGGTGTTCCTCGACCGGTTCGCCGATTTGGCGACGCTCCTCGAATTCATCTCGATGTGCGACGTCTATGTCACGCCTTATCTCAACGAGGCTCAGATGACGTCGGGCACCCTGGCCTACAGCTTTGGAATGGGGAAGCCGGTTGTCTCGACTCCCTATTGGCACGCACGCGAGCTGCTTGCTGACGAGTGCGGAGTCCTGGTGCCGTTCGGCGACGCTGCAGCGATCGGCAGCGAGATCGCCAACCTGCTGACCGACGCCGCGCGCCGGCAGGCGATGTCCCGGCGCGCCTATGCGGCGAGCCGGACCATGACATGGGAGCGGGTGGCTGAGCGCTACGCGGCCGTCTTCGAGAATGCTCGGCTGGGACATCGGTTGAAGGTCTTCGTGCGCCCCGAGGCGAGCGCGCCGGAAATTCGTAGTCCCGCGCCCCCCGATATGCAGATCGGCTACTTTCTATCGATGTGCGATGATGTCGGCCTGTTTCAGCATGCGGTACATTCGGTGCCCGATCGCGCGCACGGCTATTGCGTCGATGACAATGCGCGAGCGTTGCTTCTCGCCTGCGCCCTCAACGGTCCGGGCGAACGGCCGCTGCCGGATGTCCTGACGACCCGATTTGCAGCCTTCGTACAGCATGCCTGGAATCCCGACACCAGGCAGTTTCGCAACTTCATGGGCTTCAATCGAACCTGGCTCGAGGACAGGGGCTCCGAAGACAGTCACGGACGGACGCTATGGGCGTTGGGCGAAGCCGCGCGCAGAGACGCGAGCCCGGCCCGGCGCCTGTGGGCCGGTGCCTTGTTCGCCCAGGCATTGTCGATCGCGGAGAGCTTCCGCTCGCCTCGGGCGTGGTCGTTCACGCTGCTGGGTCTGGACGCCTACTGCGCCGTAGCGCCGGACGATGTTCACGCCAGGGAGGTCCGGCATTCCCTGGCCGACAGGTTGATGTCCTGCCTGGCGTCGGTCGAGACGCCGGATTGGATATGGTTCGAGGAGGGGCTGGCCTACGACAACGCGCGATTGCCGCAGGCCCTGATCCTCACGGGCATGGCGACACAGATGCCTGATTATCTCGATGCCGGATTGAGGTCTCTGCGCTGGCTCATGACGCAGCAAACGTCCGCGGCGGGCCATTTCCGGCCGGTCGGTACCGCTGGCTTCGGAGAGCAGCGGCAGCCCCCTCGTGCCTTCGATCAGCAGCCGGTGGAGGCGACGGCGACGATTGCCGCGTGCTTGGCCGCGTGGCGTGGCGACGGCGATGCCGAATGGAAAGCCCTGGCCATGCGAGCCTTCGCGTGGTTTCTTGGCAGGAATGATCTCTCGGTGGCGCTGGTCGATCCGATCGCCGGCAGCTGCCGTGATGGATTGCACCCCGACCGTGCGAACGAAAACCGCGGGGGCGAGTCGGTCGTTTGCTATCTCCTTGCCCTTGCCGAGATGCGTCAGCTCGCGCGTGCCCAGAGCCTGATGACGAAACCCGCACCCTTGCGCGCCGTCGGCGCCTGATTTCTTCCCTCCCAATTCAACTAGCCGAGGATACCGTGCCACACGCTTCTTTCCTGAACCGGCAGGGGCTGCATCTGCGCCCCGATCCGGCACGAGTCATCGTGCGGCCGTTCAAGCCGGCAACCGAGCCCCGCGACTTGAACCCGACCGACAAGCGGCGCGCAAACCATATCGTCGACCGGGTTCTGGCGCTTAATTCGGAAGCCGTCGCCGCGCAGCTGGCGGACGTCCTGGACAATTTCGAGGGGCGACATCGTAACTTGCTGGAGACGTTCGAGGCCCGCGCCGACGAAATGGAGGATGCTTTCGAAGCGCACGGCCTCTTCTCGAAGTCCCAGCGTCAGCTGATCGGCGCCTATTTTCTCAGTGAGTATTCGTTCGAAGCCTCCGCCTTGTTCAACCCCAGTATCGTCCCGCACCCCGATCAATCGGCGGCACCAAAGGGAGGCTTGCGCTTCATCATCAGTCTCCGGGCCGTCGGCGAGGGCCATGTGTCGTCATTGACGTTTCGCACCGGAACGATTGCGGCTGACGGAAGCCTGGCCGTCGATCCGACGGCGCGTCTTGCCTCGGTTCCTCGCATCAGCCATCGCGCATCCGGGCCGGATGGCGATCGTGTGGAATTGATGTTCGGACCCGAGCAAGACCTCAGCGAGCGCGTCATCTTTCCCGTGACCGATTCCCAATCCAACGGCATCGAGGATGCGCGCTTCGTCAAATTCAGCGACGGCGGTCGAGAGACCTACTATGCGACCTATACGGCGTATAGCGGACGGGCGATCCGGTCCGAGTTGATCGAAACCCGTGACTTCATGTCATTTCGAATGACACCTCTGCGAGGGGCCGCCGCACAGAACAAGGGCATGGCGCTATTTCCAGGCAAGATCGACGGCCGCTACGCAATGATAGGCCGGCAGGACAATGAGAATCTATATCTGCTTTACTCGGACGACCTCCATACGTGGGAGGGCGGCCGGCTCCTTCTGAAGCCGCAATTTCCATGGGAGTTCGTCCAGATCGGCAATTGCGGGTCGCCGGTCGAGCTCGACGAGGGTTGGCTACTGCTGACCCACGGCGTCGGCCCGATCCGCAAGTACTCGATCGGGGCAGCACTGCTCGACAAACATGACCCATCGAAGGTGCTGGCGCGTTCGCGCGAGCCGCTGTTGCGGCCGGACCCGTCCGAGCGCGAAGGGTATGTTCCCAACGTCGTCTACACCTGCGGCGCGATGAGGCACAATGACCAGATCATCCTGCCATATGCCGTGTCCGACACATTCTCTAATTTCGCGACGATCAAGATTGCGGCGCTCTTGGATACGATGCGGCGCTGAGCGCGCTTCGCAATCGTCGACGTTATCTGGATCCGACAACGGGCAAAGGAGGCTTCGTGATGCGAGCAACAACCTACGTGGTGCAGGCATTCAATGCCGGCAAGGGTGGAAACCTGAAAGCCGACGCACCGATCGTCTGCAAATCGGAAAGTGGCGCTCTGCGAACCGCGGAGAGGCTGGCCCTCAGCAAGCTCGGCGTGGTTGCGTTCTCGTCCAGCGGCGATCCGGAAATGGGGGACTATGACGATGAACCCGTCGTGTTCTTCCGGAAGGGCGAACTGCCTCCGGGCCTCGACTGAGAATTTGGCCGGCATCGGACAAATCTGCGCAGAGGAGACTCCATGAGCGAGCGACTTGAGACACTGAAGAAGGCCCGTGATCGCATGATCGAGGACAGGGACGCGCATGCGAAAGTGCTTGCGGCGCCTTTCGAGCGCGAAACGGCCGAGCGGGCGCGCAACAAGTTCGTCGAATATCAGGCGCTGATCGACGCCCTTGACCGCGCCATCGGCGGCGAAAGCCTGGTTCCGGTCAAGAATTGACGACGAGAGGCGAGGCAGGTTGCCGTTCCGGCGCAGTGAGCCGGGGGCACGCCAACAGCGAGCGCGCGCGCGTCATTGCTGCCGGGCCCATTCGACGATCGCGGCGGCGTCCGCGCCGGCCTGCGTCTCCCAGGCGGTGACCGTGGCCGTCGCAGCCTTCCGGAGCGCGGCGAGGAGAGATTGCGGCGCCGGGTCGGCGATGGCGACGCCATTGTCGCGCATGCGCGCATAATTCTCGGAGGTGCGGTGGGCCAATAGCGCGAACTGGCTTTGCTCGGTTTCCGCGGCCGCGGCCAGCACCTCGCGCTGCATCGGCTCGGACAGAGCGGCAAAGACGTCGTTGCGGACGAACGCGATCGAGACCGGCATCGCGTAATTGATGGCGGTGAAGTGCGGCAGGAAGTCCCAGAGCTTGCGCCCCGCGCCGCCGTCACCGGAGGTGAGAAACGCGTTCAGCCGATGCTCCTTCAAACCCGCCAACGCGGCATCCATCGGCAGGAACTGCGCATTGGCGCCGGCCGCGCGCATGACCTCGCTGGAATTGGTATCGTAGGCCCGCAAGTTCAGCGCCGGCAGGTCGTCCGCGCCTTGGAGCGCACGTTCCGACCACAGGCCGGTGGCCGGCCAGATCGTCACGTAAAGCAGCTTGAGGCCGCGCGCCGCCAGCGCCTTCTCGTAGAGCGGGCGCGCCCGCAGATTGGTGGCACGGGCGATTTCGGCCGACTGTACGAGGAACGGCAGGGTGGACAATCCGAGGACCGGATCGACCCCGGAGAGCGCGCCCGCAAAAGCATCGCCGCCGGCGATCCGGCCATCGAGCGCGGCGCGCGGCATCTCGCCGGAATTGATTTTGAGCCGGTTGTCGAAGGCGTTTGTCACGGTCACGACACCGTTCGTACGCTCGGACACGCGGCTGGCAAAGGTCACAAGTCCGATCCCGGAGATGTTAGTCTCGGGGTATTCCGTGGTCATCTGCCAGGTTATCTGAGAGGTGCCCGGAGAGGTCACCTGGGCGACCGCCGGCGCGAGGCTCAGCACCAGTGCGACCAGGGCGAATATGACGCGGATCCGTTTGACGGGGTAACGCATTGGGAGAGGCAGGTCAGGCAGCATATTGGCAGCTTATCGAACCATGGCAGGATGCCACAACTGGGCAGATGATCTTGTTGCATGCCGCACCGGGGCGCGCCACAGCGCGGCGTGCCCTTGGTTGAGGCGGATTGCATGGCCCGTCATCGCCGCGCTGCTTGTCTCGACGATTCCGGCACTGGCGGCGGATGATCCGCCCGCAAAGCCCGACACCACGGTACCTAGCGCGGAGCAGCCCGCGAAACCGCCGGAGAAATCCGATGCGCGCGAGAGCGACACGCGGGAGTCGATCTGCCTGATCGTGGAAGCCGCCGCGCGCGATGCCAATCTCCCGCTGGAATTCTTCGCCCGGGTGATCTGGCAGGAGAGCCGCTTCCAGCCTGATGCGGTCGGCCCCACGACACGCAGCGGCGCCCAAGCACAGGGGATCGCGCAGTTCATGCCGGGCACGGCAAGCGAGCGCGGGCTGCTCAATCCGTTCAATCCGGTTCAGGCATTGCCGAAATCGGCGGAATTCCTCAACGAGCTGCGCAACCAGTTCGGCAATCTCGGTCTTGCCGCGGCGGCGTACAATGCCGGCCCGCGGCGCGTACAGGAATGGCTCGCCGGCACCGGCGGAATGCCGGAGCAGACCCGTAACTACGTCCTCGCCATCACCGGCACGAGCGTCGATGCCTGGGCCAAGGCAGGCGCCACCGGAAAGGGACCGCCGAGCGCGCCGCCGACGAGCTGCCGCGACCTGATGGCACTGCTCAAGCGCGCGCCGAATGCCTTCGTGGCCGAGCTCGAGCAGCATGTCGAGCTCGCCGCCGCCAAGGCCTGGGGCGTGCAGCTCGCCGCAGGCTTCGACCGCAACAGGGCGCTGGCGATGTATTCCCGCGCGGTCACCCGGCTCGGCTCAGCGATCGGCGAGCGCGATCCGAGCCTGCTGAGTTCGGTGATGCGCAGCCGCGGCACACGTGCGTTCTATCAGGTCCGGATCGGCGCAGACACGCGCAGCGAGGCGGATGATCTCTGCAACCGGATCAGGAAGGCGGGCGGGGCTTGCTTCGTGCTGAAGAACAAGGGTCTGAGCGGGTAGGGCGGCGGTGAGGGGCGTCGCGCATGCCAGCCCCGCCGCGTGCTTCCTTGACGCGAGCCGCCGTATTGCCCGTTATGCGGGCACGATTCCGCAACCCATCCAAAAAGCTCCGTGGCACTTCCCCCACTCGACTCACCGCAATGGAATAGTTCCTGGCTTGCCTTCGGCTGGGGGCTCCGCTCGGTCACGCAGACGATCCTCACGCTCGTCCTGTTCGCGACCTATCTCGGCATCGGCGCGCTCGCCCACGACACTCATTTCAGCCTGCTCTGGGCGCTCTGCTCGACGCTGTTCGTCTGGGCCGGTCCGGCGCAGATCATCCTGATCACCACGCTCGGCTCGGGCGCCACCATCATCCAGTCGGCGATCGCGGTCACCGTGAGCGCCATCAGGCTGTTTCCGATGGTGGTTTCGGTACTGCCCTTGATGCGAACGCCGACCACCAAACGGCGTGAGCTGTTCTTCGCGGCGCATCTCACGGCCGTGACGCTGTGGGTCGAATGCCATCGCTTCCTGCCGCTCGTGCCGCGGGAGCGGCGGATCGCCTTCGTCAACGGACTTGGCTTTGGTCTGGTCTCGGTATGTCTCACCGCCAACACGGTGGGCTATTTCCTCGCCGCCAACCTGACGCAGACGCTTGGCGCCGCGATCTTGATGCTGACGCCGCTGTCCTTCCTGTTCTCGACTGCGCGCAACAGCCGCGAAGCCGCCGATGTGGTCGCGCTGACGCTCGGTGTTTTGCTCTATCCGCTGGCCGCGAAGATGAACTCCGGCGTCGACATTCTCGTCAGCGGGCTCGCGGCCGGTACCATCGCCTATGGCGTGCACTGGTGGCGGGAGGTGCGCGCATGAGCTACGCGCAGCTGATCGGCGACTGGCAGGCGCTCGCCGTGCTGTTCGTCGCCGGCGTCGTTCCCAACCAGATCTGGCGTATGCTCGGCCTATGGTTCGGCGGCGGCCTCGACGAGGGCTCCGAACTGCTTGTCTGGGTGCGGGCGGTCGCAACCGCGATCCTGGCCGGCGTCATTGCCCAGATCGTGGTCGAGCCGCCGGGTGCGCTCGCAAGCGTGCCGGATGCCCTGCGTTATGGCGCGGTTGGCGCCGGCCTCGTCGTATTCCTGCTGACCCGCCGTTCGATCTTTGCCGGTGTTGTGACCGGCGAAGTCTTCATGCTGGCCGGCAAGTGGTGGTTGGGCTAAAATCCTACCCACCAGCAAGGAATCGGAAATATGGTTCGCAAGAACGAGCTCCGCGAGGGCGAGGTCGCCATCGAGCTGCCGCCCGCGCAGGATGCCGGCCTGGTCTTCATTGGCCGCGTCCGCACTCCCTGGACCTCGCGGATGGAGACGCCGAGGCAGGGCCGTCAGGACGGCCCGATCTGCCGGCTCGAGATATTCGAGCCGTTCGTGCCGGCCATCAAGGGCGTGGATTTCTACAGCAATCTGGAAGTGCTCTACTGGCTCGACCAATCGCGCCGCGACATCATCCTGCAAAGCCCGAAGAACAACGAGAAGACCCGCGGCACCTTTTCGCTGCGCTCGCCGGTGCGTCCCAATCCGATCGGCACCTCGATCGTGAAGCTGGTCGGCATCGAGGGCAATGCGATCCTGGTGCGCGGGCTCGATTGTCTCGACAACACGCCGCTGGTCGACATCAAGCCCGACCGCTGCGAGTTCACGCCGCTGGCGGCGCCGCAGAAGGGCGATTTCGAGACGGAGTGAGGGGCGTTCTCTCCGTCGTCATTGCGAGCGAAGCGAAGCAATCCAGGCTGCCTCCGAGGAAGCGGTCTGGATTGCTTCGTCGCAAGGCGCCTCGCAAAGACGGGTGGATGGGGCCGAGCCTTAGCCCGCCTTCAACGCCGCAATCAGCTTGGTTGCGTTTTCTTCGAGCACCTTGACGTCTTCCTTGCGGCTGGCGGGCGGCAGCATCGCCACGCCGTCGTGGCGCGGCATCACGTGCATGTGCAGGTGAAACACCACTTGGCCACCGGCGGGCTCGTTGAACTGCTGCACGGTGATGCCATCGGCCTTGAACGCCTTCATCGCGGCGATCGCGATCTTCTTCGCACCGCGGGCGACGTGGGCGTAATCGTCCGGCGCGATGTCGAGGATGTTGCGCGCGGGGGCCTTCGGAATCACCAGCGTATGGCCGGGAACGCGCGGCATGATGTCGAGGAAGGCGAAGACGTGCTCGTCCTCGTAGACCTTGTGACAGGGCAGCTCGCCGCGCAGAATTTTTGCGAAGATGTTGTTGGTGTCGTAGGCGGTCATGGCGACGGCTCCCTCAGGATTTAAGCTTACTGTCACCCGCGAGGGTACAGCGTCAAGGCGCCTCGTCGATGCCTTTGCGGAACGGCCCGAGCTCGGCGAGCTCCCGTCCTGCCTCGGCGACGTAGGCCCGCTCCCGCTTGAGGTAATCGTCGATGGCGCGGCGCAGGCCGGGATCGGCGATGAAGTGCGCGGAATGAGTCGTGCGAGGCAGATAGCCGCGCGCGATCTTGTGCTCGCCCTGCGCGCCGGCCTCGACATGGGTGAGGCCACGTTTGATGGCGAAGTCGATCGCCTGGTAATAGCAGACCTCGAAATGCAGGAACGGATGATGCTCGACCGCGCCCCAGTTGCGGCCGAACAGCGTGTCCGAGCCGATGAAGTTGATCGCGCCCGCGATCCAGCGATCGTTGCGGCGGGCCATGACCAGCAGTACGTCCTCAGCCATGGTCTCGCCGATCAGCGAGAAGAATTCGCGGGTGAGATAAGGCCGGCCCCATTTGCGCGAGCCGGTCTCCATGTAGAATTCGAAGAAGGCGTCCCAGGCATCCTCGGTGATGTCCTTGCCCGTCAGCCAGTGGATGGTGATCCCGGCGGGGAGCGCGTCCCGCCGCTCGCGCTTGATCGATTTGCGGTGGCGCGAGTTCAGCGTGCCGAGGAAATCATCGAAGCTCGCAAAGCCCTCATTGCGCCAGTGGAACTGCTGGTCGGTGCGCTGCAGGAAGCCGTGCTCGGCGAGCAGCTTCCATTCCTCCTCGCGCGCGAAGGTGACGTGGACGGAGGAGGCCTTGCTGACCCCGCATAGCGCCAAGAGGCCGCCCGCCAACGCGTCCATGATGCGCTCGCGATCGACGCCGTCGCGGACCAGCAGGCGCGGACCCGTTGCCGGCGTGAAGGGAACCGAAACCTGCAGCTTCGGATAGTAACGCCCGCCGGCGCGCTCATAGGCGTCGGCCCAGCCGCGGTCGAACACGTACTCGCCTTGCGAATGCGATTTCAGATAGCAGGGCACGACGCCGGCGACGCGGCCATCGACCTTGGCCACCAGGTGCCGCGGTCCCCAGCCGGTGCGGATCGTGGCCGAACCCGATGTCTCGACGGCCGAGAGAAAGGCGTGTGAGACGAACGGGTTATAGGCGAGCTTTGAGACGCTGAGAGAATCGCCTGGAGGGATGAGTGAGGTTCCCGCGCCAGGCCCGCATTTGCCGCCGGGATTGGCGCAGGCGTCCCAATCTTCGGCGGACACCTCGCCAATGGACGGTACGGCCTCGAGCGTGATTTCAGATGATGCCATCGTGCCCAAGATCGTGCATTGCAGCAGCGACTTCAAGAGGTGGAAACTGAGCTCCCTCTTGTGCCCCGGACGCAGCGCAGCGCACAGCGGTGCGATGCAGAGCCGGGGCTCATCTCACCACATAGCGTGCCGCCTCCCGGGACCCGGCTCTGCGCAGCGACGCTGCTCGGTGCAGCGCGTCCGTGACACAACAGCCGGCCGCGCCCTACGGCACGAACCCCTCAAAGATCATCTGATCGGCATATTGCCCGACCCGCGTCCGCTGCTCCGGGGTGCGGACGGTCCAGCCGAGCAGGGCGCAGCCGAAGACGTTGCGGGCGATCCAGGGGGCGGGAGCCGGGAGGTGGTCGACTTTGAAGGCGACGAAATGGGGCTGGGTCTGAAAGCCGTGGCGCAGGTACAGCATGCTGTCGCGCTGGGGCTGCGTGAGCTTGGCCCAATAGTCGTCCTCATAGGTCCGCTGCGCGACGATGCCGCGCGGGCGGGAGGGCAGCAGCTCGCGCAACGCCAGCACCTGGTCGGGATCGAACGACATGCCGACGGCACGCCCCTGATAGGACGCCAGCACCTCGGCCATCCGCTTCACCAGCTTGCGGTCGCCGTCAAAATGGCTCTTCACCTCGATCACCAGCGGCACGCGACCGGCGACCATGGCGCAGAGGTCAGTGAGCGACATCATTCGCTCGTCCGTGTCCTTGAATTTGACCGCCTTCAGCTCCGCGGCGGTCTTCGACACCACCTCGCCGGTGGCCTCGGTGAGGCGGCCGAGCGCATGGTCGTGATGCACCATGGCCTCGCCGTCGGCGGAGAGCTGGATGTCGACCTCGATCGAGAAATTACCTGCAATCGCAGCCTGCACCGCGCCCGGCATGTTCTCGACGATGCCGCGGGAAATGTCGTGCAGGCCGCGATGGGCGACCGGCCGGGCTGTCAGCCAATCCGGAGCGCGCATGCCGGTCAGGCGACTTCGAACACGCCCTCGACCTCGACCGCCGCGTCCGCGGGCAGCGAGGCAACACCGACGGTGGTGCGTGCGTGGCGGCCCTTATCGCCGAAGGCCGCGACCATCAGGTCGGAGGCGCCGTTGAGCACCTTCGGTCCGTCCAGGAAGTCCGGCGCCGAGTTGATGAAGCCGCCGAGGCGAACCACGCGCACCACCTTGTCGAGGTCGCCGAGCGCCGCCTTGACCTGGGCCAGCAGATTGACCGCGCAGCCGCGGGCCGCCGCAGCGCCGTCCTCGATGGAGACACCTGCACCCAGCTTGCCCTTGGCGATCAGCTTGCCGGAGGGGTCGAAGCAGACCTGGCCAGAGACGAACAGCAGGTTACCGGTGCGCACGAAGGGCACATAATTGGCCACGGGGGTGGGGGCCTCGTGCAGCTTGATGCCCTGTTCCGCCAGCTTCTGTTCGACCGTGCCCGCCATGTTCGCCGCCCTTGTTGTCCGAAAATTCCATTCGCGCCGGCGCGTCCATCGGAGGCCGGCTGCGCCCTGTTTCGCCCATCGTGCCGCCACATGCAAGCAAGCCGCAAGAGATCACCCTTTTGCCGAGGCGAGGCCGCAGGTTCAACGGCAAGGCTGCAACTTTACGTGAAACGGCCTCAGTTGCGACGCAATGGAACGGTCATTAAAATGTCGAATCTGCGCATCCCCAAGGATTACCCAAGGACGCGTTCCCAAGGATCAGACATGGTGCACCTCTTCCGGACTTCGCTCGGTGTCATGACGCTCGCAGCGGCCAGTTTGGGCCTCGGCAATTTAGGCGTTGGCAATGGCGCACAGGCCGCCAATGGCCCATTCCTCGCGCATCAGGCGCTTTACGACCTGAGCTTGGTGAAATCGCGCTCCAACTCGGTCAACAGCGCGCGCGGCCGCATCCTCTACAACTTCACCGGAAGCTCGTGCGAGGGCTACACCTCGGAATTCCGCCAGGTCTCGGAGCTCGACAGCGGCGAGGGCAAGGTCACGCTCAGCGACCTCCGCTCCAACTCCTGGGAAGATGCCGCGGGCAAAAGCTACCGCTTCAAGATCGAGACCCGCATGAACGAGGCGGATGCGGGCCGTGTCGATGGTTCGGCCGAGCGCGACGGCGACCACATCAACGTCAAGCTGAAGCTGCCGGCGCCCAAGAGCTTCACCCTCGACGGCAATATCGTATTCCCGACCGAGCAGATCCAGCGCATCATCTCCGCCGCCAAGGACGGCAAGCCGCTGCTCGAGCTCTCCGTCTATGACGGCTCCGATGACGGCCAGAAGGTGTACAACACGCTGACCGTGATCGGCCAGCCGATCCCCGCCGATCGCGCCGCCTCGCCGGATCCGTCGACCGCCGACGAGCACATGAAGTCGCTGAAGCGCTGGCCCGTCACGGTCAGCTATTTCGACCGCGAGGCCCAGCAGAAAGAGGGCGAGCAGACGCCGGTCTATGCAATGGCGTTCGAGCTCTACGAAAACGGCGTCTCGCGCCAGCTGGTGCTCGACTACAACGATTTCGTCATTTCCGGAGCGATGGGCAAGTTCGACGTCAAGGACAGCAAGCCCTGTAATTGAGGGCAGAGCTCTCCGCGCAAGCGGTGCCGTAGGGTGGGCAAAGCGTAGCGTGCCCACGCATGCTCTCGATAATCATCGATAGATGGTGGGCACGGCGGAAGTGCGCCTTTGCCCATCCAGAGATCGGTCTCTGCGCATCGCTCCCCGCCATGACAGACTAGCTCTCGTCACACTCTCCAGCTACGCTTGCGCCCAATCACAAACTCCGGGAGGCCCCCATGCCGAAGCTCGATCATCTCCGCCCCAGCGGGCTGCATCACAATCCCGCTTATTCTCACGTCGTGACAGCTACCGGTGCACGCACGATCTACATCTCCGGCCAGGTGTCGGTGGACGAGGAGGGGCGGATCGTCGGCGAGGGCGATCTCGCCGCGCAGACCACGCAGGTGATGCAGAATCTCGGGCACGCGCTGAAGGCGGCCGGCGCGAGCTATTCCAACATCGTGAAGATCACGACCTTCGTCGTGAACTACAAGCCGGAGCTTCGCCCGATCATCGGCAAGGCCCGCTCGGCCTTCTTCGACGGCATGGAGCCGCCGGCCTCGACCCTGGTCGGCGTCTCCGCGCTCGCCGCGCCGGAATGGCTGATCGAGATCGAGGCGATCGCCGTCGCGGACTGAGGTCGTATCCCGGATTGCGCTGCGCTCCATCCGGGCTACAAGCGCTTTGCATCCGACATCTCTTGCAGCAGCATGATCGCTTCATCGGCTCTGTCGCCAGGCACGAACAGATGGTCATGATGGAAGGCCGAAACCGCATTCACGCTGATGCCGGCTTCGGCCAGACGCGCCGTGATGGCTGCCAGGAAGCCGACCGCATCGAGCGCGGAGTGAACCGTCAGGGTGATCAGGCGCGAGGGGAACGCGTAGCGTAGTCCTGCGGCTTCAGCCTCGTCGCGAGGCATCACGAGCGTCGTTCCTTCCTGCTCGCGGAACGTCAGCAGCGGATTGAGTGCTGCGGGAACGCCTTCGTTCGCCGCAATCGTGCAGAACACGAAGGTGCCCGGCCGCAGCTCCGGCCTCACGTGCCTCAGCAGTGCGTCGAGATCGCGTTCGCCCGTCATCACTCCGGCGCTTTCTCCGGCCCGTCATACGCGATGCCGCGGATCACGGCGGCACTGCCGAACTTCTTGCGCAGGCTGTCGACCGCACGCTCGGCATGGGCGGCGCGGCGGTCGAGCATGTCGGTGTCGTCGGCGGGCGAGCCCTCGCGCAGCGCGCTGACGCCGGCGCCCATCAGGCGGAAGGCGGTGCCGTCGATCTCTTTCGCCAGCATCTCGCGGCAGATCGCGAAGATCTTGGCGGCGAGCTGGGTCGGCGCCGCAATCGATTGTGAGCGGGTGCGCTGGCGGAAATCGGCGGTCTTCAGCTTCAGGGTGACGGTCGAACCGCCGAGCTCGCTGCTCTTCAGCCGCGACGAGGTCTTCTCGCACAGCCGCCACAGGATCTTCTCCAGCGTCGCGAAATCGCGGATGTCGGTCTCGAAGGTGGTCTCGCTGGAAATGGTCTTGGCGCCCCGGTCAGGCTCGACGCGGCGGTCGTCGATGCCGCGGGCGAGCCGCCACAGCCGGCGACCGTCGCTCGGAAACTGCCGCATCATCTCGATCTCGTCGACTTTCTGCAGGTCGGCGATGACGCGGAAGCCGCGCTGCACCAGCCGCTCCTGCGTGGCGGGGCCGACGCCGAAGATGAAGCCGACCGGCTTCTCGGCGAGCATCGTGCGCGCTTCCTCCTGGTCGAGCGCGGCAAAGCCGCGCGGCTTGTCGAGATCGGAAGCAATCTTGGCCAGGAACTTGTTGGAGGACAGGCCGACCGAGACGGAGATGCCGATGTCGCGTTCGACCTCACGGGCAAAGCGCGCCAGCACCTTGGCCGGGATCATGCCGTGCACCCGCTCGGTGCCGGAGAGATCGAGAAAGGCCTCGTCGATCGACAGCGGTTCGACCAGCGGCGTCAGTGCCTGCATGGCCTGCCGCACCTCGCGACCGACGCGGACGTACTTCGCCATGTCGGGCGGGATCACGGTCGCGTGCGGGCAGGCTTCCAGGGCTTTGAACATCGGCATGGCCGAGCGCACGCCGTAGGTGCGCGCGATGTAGCAGGCGGCCGAAACCACGCCGCGTTTTCCACCGCCGATGATGACGGGCTTGTCGGCGATGTCAGGATTGTCGCGCTTCTCGACCGTCGCATAGAAGGCGTCGCAGTCGATGTGGGCGATGGTCAGGCCCGCGAGCGCGGCGTGGCGGACCAGGCGAGGGGAACCGCAGGCCGAGCAGCGCCGCACGCCCATATCGAGGTCGGCCAGACAATCCCGGCAGAAACAGCGGGGCCCGGCCGCCTCAGGGACGCTCACGGCACGTCGTGCTCCCAGGTCCGGTCCCCCAGCGCGTCGCCGAGGACCTGTCGCGCCGCTGCGACGTTGGTTGGATGCAATTCCGCCGAACTGGCAAAGGCCTTCACGGTGGCGTCGTCGCGCATCACGAAATCGAGCACGCTGAGGAGGAAATTGGGGTCGGCGGCGGCATTGCGCAGGCTCTCGGGCCCCACCCCCGTCTCAGCCAGGAACAGGCCCAGCCTTTCAGGGTCGCCCGCAACAAAAGACAGCGCCTGAATCGCAACGATTTCAGCGACTTCGCGGGGGTTGTGAACAGGCTTTTTCAAGGGGGCGGTTTGCCTTTCCGTTAACTTTCGGTGTCTACTTTGGAGTCATCATGCCCGAGTCTCGGCCTCAAGTCTTCCGGTCCCAGGCAAGCAACTGGAAACCACATCGCAGAAAGTCGGCCCTTGGGTTTAACGAAACTCAAGCGAATCTGAGGCTAGTTTGAATCCAGTTTTCAAAACGCCGGAAAGCGGCGTCTGAGGCGGCACATGTACCGGTCTGCGGACCAATCAGGAGGGCGGGATGGCTAAGACCGTCCTGATCGTGGAAGACAACGAGCTCAACATGAAGCTCTTCCGCGACCTGTTGGAGGCGCACGGCTACCAGACCACGGGCACCAGCAACGGCTACGAGGCGCTGGACCTCGTTCGAAAACTGCGCCCCGACCTCGTGCTGATGGACATCCAGTTGCCGCAGGTCTCCGGCCTCGAGGTGACGCGCTGGATCAAGGACGATCCGGAGCTGCGTTCCATTCCCGTCGTCGCGGTCACCGCGTTTGCGATGAAGGGCGACGAAGAACGCATCCGCGAGGGCGGCTGCGAGGCTTATTTGTCCAAGCCGATCTCGGTCGGCAAATTCATTGAGACGGTCCGACGTTTTATCGGATAGGAAGTGAGTTCACAGTGTCCGCGCGTATTTTGGTCGTCGACGACGTCCCCGCCAACGTCAAGCTGTTAGAGGCCCGTCTCTCCGCCGAGTATTTCGACGTGATGACCGCCTCGAACGGCACCGAGGCGCTGGCGATGGCCAGCCGCGCCGAATGCGACATCATCCTGCTCGACGTGATGATGCCCGACATGGACGGTTTCGAAGTCTGCCGCCGGCTCAAGACCGACCCGGCGACGCACCACATTCCCGTCGTCATGGTCACCGCGCTCGACAGCCCCTCCGACCGCAACCGCGGTTTGGAAGCGGGCGCCGACGACTTCCTGACCAAGCCTGTCTCCGACGTCGTGCTGATCGCACGCGTGCGCTCGCTGACGCGGCTGAAGATGATGACCGATGAGCTGCGCATGCGCGCCATCACCTCGCTCGAGATCGGCATGCAGGCGCCCGAGCGCAGCGCTGTCGCCGACACCGGCAAGGGCGGCCGAATCCTGCTGGTCGACGACCGCGAGTCCTCCTACGAGCGGCTGGCGACGATCCTCGCCGCCGAGCACACCATCGACGTCGAGCCCAACCCGACGGAGGCGCTGTTCCACGCCGCCGAGGGCAATTACGATCTGCTGATCGTCTCGCTCGACCTCAACAATTTCGACGGCCTCAGGCTCTGCAGCCAGGCCCGCTCGCTGGAGCGCACGCGCCACGTGCCGATCCTGGCGATCGCCGACCCCGAGAATTCGACGCGGCTGCTCCGCGGCCTCGAGATCGGCGTCAACGACTATCTGCTGCGCCCGATCGACAAGACCGAGCTGCTGGCCCGCGCCCGCACCCAGATCCGCCGCCGCCGCTACACCGATCATTTGCGCGACAACGTGCAGAACTCGATCGAGATGGCGATCACCGACGCGCTCACCGGCCTGCACAATCGCCGCTACATGGAGAGCCATCTGGCCACGCTCGCAGAGCAGGCCGCGACCCGCGGCAAGCCGCTGGCGCTGATGATCCTGGACATCGACTTTTTCAAGTCGATCAACGACAATTACGGCCACGACGCCGGCGACGACGTGCTGCGCGAATTCGCAGTGCGGGTGCGCAAGTCGATCCGCGGCATCGATCTGGCCTGCCGCTACGGCGGCGAGGAGTTCGTCATCGTGATGCCTGAGACCGATCTCCACGTCGCCGGCATGGTCGCCGAGCGCCTGCGCCGCTCGATTGCGGGCGAGCCGTTCGCGATCCATAAGGGCGCCAAGCGCATTGAGGTCACGATCTCGATCGGCCTCACCACGCTGGAGCGAAAGGGCGAGGCGGTCGCCGACGTCCTCAAGCGCGCCGACACCGCGCTTTACCGGGCCAAGCACGATGGCCGCAATCGGGTGGTGTCGCAGGCGGCATGAGGGCTGCTCACGCAAAAATTTGCGAAAACAACCCCATGCACAGTAGAAACTGCCAAATGAATCAAAGGGTTATGGCGGGCGAAAAGTGCCTCTTGGACCGCTGGCTTTGACGCGTCGGGCGAAACAGGGGCATCGCGAAGCGTGACGGTTTCCTGGATGGGACCGCAAAGTCCGGCCACTATCAGCTCGGCGGACGGTCGAAACCTTCAAAACCGACGAATAGCACGCCGAACATGATTGCCACGATCCCGGCAGAGCCGAGCACAACAAGCAGCGCTGCCTTCCAGCCGGCCAAGCCCTGCTTTTGAAGCCGAACCGCATACAGAATGAGAGCGATGAACAGGATGGGGCCGACGAGAACGAGCATCGCCAATTCTAAATCTGCGCGCGATGCGGAGTCCACATCTCTCTGGATTGCGCAGGGAAGGTCCGCATTCAAGCCGAAAGCGGACCAGGCGGCTGGTGCCGGCAAGGACGGCTAAGGGGCTGCATAGATCCTTCGAGAGACGGTCGATGCGGCCCGTGCCGCGACCTGAGCAGGGAATAGGCCTTCGCGGTGAACTGGAAGCCCCTGAATAGATCCTCGGGCTCGGCGTCGGACAGCGTCTTCTTGCCATCGTAATAGTCGTGAATGAGCGCGGGATGGGTGCCCATCCTAGCAGTGAGGCGTTGCCGCGCTTCATCGCGGCTGCTCGCTCACGCCACATCAACTCCCGCATTCCGCAACAACACCTTCGCCGCTTGCTTCGCAGCTCTTGCCATCGCCGGATCATCGCGCACGAGGTCCTGTGCGATGGAGCCGTCGACCAGCAGCACGAGCTGCGTCGCCAGCGCCTCCGCATCTGCGACCCCGAGCTCGTTCAACCGGTCGCGAAACCAGAGGCGGCGGCTTTC
The DNA here is from genome assembly GCF_018129985.1 of Bradyrhizobium sp. SZCCT0148. Lineage (GTDB taxonomy): Bacteria > Pseudomonadota > Alphaproteobacteria > Rhizobiales > Xanthobacteraceae > Bradyrhizobium > Bradyrhizobium japonicum_H. Next base: position 140,709 of record NZ_JAFCKT010000010.1, on the reverse strand, counting down.
CTTGAAGGCGATGGCGATCTTCTTCACGGCGCGGTCGGCCGGGCCGAGCTCGGCGACGGCGTTCACGAACGGGCAGCCGCGAAAATCCTTGGCCGCAAAGCGCCGCTCCAGCGAATCGAACGTGGCGAGGATCTGCTCGGCCGGAGGCTTGTCGGAGGGCGCGGCATGGACGAAGCGGCGCTCCAGATAGGCCGCGATCAGGGCGTCCTTGGAGGGGAAGTGGTTGTAGAGCGTGCGTTTGGAGATGCCGATCTCGGCCGCGATGGTGTCGACGCCGATGGCGCGAATGCCCTGCAGATAGAACAGCTTGTCGGCCGTCTGAAGGATCCGCTCTTTCATCGTCTGTGGGGCGGGCGGGGGAGCCATGCAGCGACGCGCATCCTTTTGTCGGTCCCGTGGCTTGACAGCCGCGGTTGAGCATAGCCTAAGTACACAGGTCTGTGTAACCAAAATCAACGGCAACAGCGGACGACGGCATTTGCGCCGTGCCCATGAGGGAGAAGAATATGCCCCTGCTGCAGGTCCTGCGTCCCACATTGCCCATCCTGATCGGCGCATCGATCATGCTGACGCTAAGTATGGGGCTGCGGCAGAGCCTCGGCATCTTCATGCAGCCGTTGACGCACGACATCCACATTTCGATCTCGGATTTCACGCTGGCGCTGGCGGTGCAGAACCTCGCCTGGGGCTTCCTCCAGCCGCTCGCCGGCGCGATGACGGTGCGCTACGGCTTCCGCCCGATCATGATTGCGGGCTCGCTGATGTATATTGCGGGTCTCGCGCTGATGGCGACCGCGCACGGGCTGGTCAGCATCATGATCGGTGCCGGCGTGCTGATCGGGACGTCGATGGCTTGCACGGCAGCCGCGATCGCGATGTCGGTGGCGGCGCGCGCGGTGCCGGCAACGGTGCGTTCCACCGTGCTCGGCATCGTCTCCGGCGCGGGCTCGCTCGGTGCGCTGCTGTCGGCGCCGATCGGACAGATGCTCAATGAGGGCTTCGGCTGGCGCGTCGGGCTCGCCGGCTTCGTCGTCATGTCGGTGCTGATGATTCCGGCCGCGTGGTATGCCGGGCGCGTCGACCAAGTCCCGCTGCCGAAGCCAACCGCCGACGACATCGGCGATGCCACCGCGGCGACCGCGGCGAAGACCGCGTTCGGCAATGCGTCCTTCGTCGTGATGACCTGCGCCTATCTCGTCTGCGGCATGCAGCTCGTCTTCCTCACCACGCATCTGCCGTCATATCTCGCCATTTGCGGCCTTGATCCCATGTTGAGCGCGCAGACGCTCGGCATGATCGGCGGCTTCAACGTGCTGGGCTCGCTGTTCTTCGGCTGGGCCGGCCAGCGCTGGAACAAGCTGGCGCTGCTCGGCGGCATCTACATCCTGCGCTCGCTGGCACTCGCCTGGTATTTCATGTTGCCGGCCACGCCGTTTTCGACGCTGCTGTTCGGCGCCATCATGGGATTCCTGTGGATGGGCGTTGGGCCGCTGGTCGCCGGCGCGGTCGCCGAGATGTTCGGCCTGCGCTGGCAGGCAATGATCCAGGGTCTCGCCTTCATGAGCCACCAGATCGGCAGCTTCCTCGGCGCGTACGGAGGAGGGGTGCTCTACGACGCGCTCGGATCGTACACGATGGCCTGGCGCATCGGTGTGGCGCTGGGCCTCGCCGGCGGCATCGTGCAAGTGGCGTTCGCGCTTCTCAGGCCGTCGCAGCCACCGGCGCCGGTGCTGCGGGCGGCTTAGGCGGGAAGGGGCTCACGATCGTCCGCTCTTGTCGCCCGCGCCGTTGTCTCACCGCCTGAAGATGACGACAAGCGAGCGGCCAAGGTGCGCGAGCCGCCGCGATGTCTGCCCGTCTGCGGAAGAGCGCGCCTTGCCTCAGCAGGTTTACGCGCGCTCTACCTTGACAAGCTCGCTGACCGCCCGCTGCCCCGATGTGGGGCGGGCCGCTTCCGGTGAGGGAGCCTGTTCCGGCGTAGCCATTCCGGTGGCGAGGTTCGGCTCCGGCACATTCGCGAGGAGCACGCGTTCACTTCTGGGCAGGCCGAATCTCGCATACAGGACGGGCAGCAGCAGCAGCGTGAGCGCGGTTGCCGTGACGAGTCCGCCGATGACGACAATGGCGAGCGGCCGCTGGATTTCGGCGCCGGGTCCGGTGGCAAACAGGAATGGCACCAGGCCGAGCGCAGCGATAGAGGCGGTAAGCATCACCGGCCGAAGGCGGCGCTTGGCACCTTCCATGACCGCCTCCGTCAAGGGCAGTTCGCGTCGCGCTACGACCTCGTTGATGTAGGAAATCAGAACCACACCGTTGAGAACGGCGATCCCCATCAGGGCGATGAAGCCGACCGATGCAGGAACGGACAGAAATTCGCCCGAAGCCCACAGGGCGACCACGCCGCCGATGGTGGCGAACGGCACGTTGCAGAACACCAGAACCGCCTGGCGTACCGAATTGAAAGTCAGGTACAGCAGCAGGAAGATCATGGCGAGCGCCATCGGGACGACAAGCGCGAGCCGGGCCGATGCACGCTGCTGGTTTTCGAACTGGCCGCCCCAAACCAGGGTATAGCCGCGCGGAATCTCGAGCTTGCCGGCGACGGCAGCCTTCGCTTCGTCTACGAAGCCAACCAGGTCGCGTCCGCGTACGTTGCTCAGAATGGTCGCGAAGCGCTGCCCATCCTCGCGGATCACCTGGATGGGACCGTCCTCGACGCGAACGTCCGCGATCTGCGACAGCTCGACGGTCCCTCCGCCCGGCAGCACGATCGGCACGCGCGCGAGGTCGGATGCCGAGGCCCGTTGCCGTTCCTCGCCGCGAACCACCAGCGGCGTGCGAACCTGCCCTTCAAGGACGACGCCGAGATCGCGTCCATCCACCCAGACGCGAATCGCCTCCTGGACCTGTTCAGCGTTCAATCCAAATCTGCCGGCTTTGGCGCGGTCGACCGCGACCGTGAGATATTTCATCCCGGCATTGCGAAGGGCGAAGACGTCCACGGCACCCGGAATCTGCTGAATGACCCCAGCGATGTCCCGCGAAAGCCGGTTGAGCGTACCAATGTCGTCGCCCAGAACCTTCACCACCACGTCGCCGCGTGCGCCGATGATCATTTCCTGGACGCGCATATCGATCGGCTGCGTGAACGCGTAGACAATGCCTGGAATGGAGTCGAGCACGCGCCTGAGTTCGCCCAGAAACCACTGCTTGTCGGGCTTAGGCCACTCGGATTTCGGCGCCAGCGACATGAACATGTCGGTCTCGTTCAGACCAACGGGGTCGATGCCGAGTTCATCGGCGCCGGCGCGGGCCATGATGCCCTTGATCACCGGGATTTCCGCCATCAGCACCTGCTGGATCCGGAGGTCCGTCTGCGCGGCCTCTTCGACGGAAACCGTGGGAAATTTGCGGATGGTCACGACCGGCGTGCCCTCGTCCATGACGGGCATGAAGGTCGCGCCAATTCGCGGAAACACAGCTCCGACCGACGCGATGCCGAGGACGAGCCCGATCACGAGGACCAGGGGACGCCTCATGACATGTGCGAGCGCAGGGTCGTAGACGGCGTGAAGCTTGCGCACGAGCCAGGGCTCCTTGGCCGAACCCGCACGCAACAGATAGGTCGCCAGTGTCGGAACGACCGTCAGCGAAAGCAGCAAGGCCGCACCGAGCGCGAAGGCGATGGTCAACGCCACCGGACTGAACAGGCGCCCCTCGAGTCCCTGCAACGAGAGCAGCGGCGTAAACACCATGACGATGATGGCGACGCCAGACACAAGAGGCAGCGCGACTTCGCGCGTTGCCTCGAAAGTCAGCCGGAGGCGCGTCTTCAGATCCGGGTTGCGCGCGTGCGCGAGCCGATGCTCGACATTCTCCACGACCACCACGGCGCAGTCCACCAGAAGCCCGATGGCGATCGCGAGGCCTCCGAGCGACATGATGTTGGCCGACCAACCGAACAACCGCATGATGCCAAAGGTGATCAGCACGGCGAGCGGGAGAATGACGGATACCACCAGCGCCGAACGCAGATTGCCCAGGAACACGAGCAGCAGGATTACGACCAGCGCAATCGCTTCCAGCAGCACCTTCTGGACCGTCCACACGGCTTGACCGATCAGCTCGCTACGATCGTAGAAGATCTCGATCCGGGCGCCCTCAGGGAGCAAGGGTTTGAGCTCCTCGAACTTCGCTTTGACGCCGTCCACGACAGTGCGGGCATTGGCGCCCCGCAGGCCCAGGACCATTCCCCAGACGGTCTCTTGCTCGCCGTTGGTGGTCACCACGCCATTGCGGGCGAGCGAACCGAACCGAACGTCCGCCACGTCACCGACCCTGACGACGGACGAATTCCGCGTCGTGATGATGATATTGCGGATATCGTCGAGTGTCCGGATGCGGCCTTCCGACCGAACCAACAGGGCCTCTTCGCCGTTGCGGATGCGTCCGGCGCCGTCGTTGCGGTTGTTCGACCGGACCGCGTTCTCGAGCACTTCGGTCGTGATTCCACGCGCGGCCATCGCCGCTGCCGAGGGGACGACCTCGAAGGTCCGCACGAAGCCGCCCAGCACATTGACGTCCGCGACTCCGGGAAGGCCGCGCAAGGCGGGGCGGATGGTCCAGTCAACCAAGAAGCGCTTCTCCTGGGGGCTCAGCACGTCGGACTGGATGGTGAACATCACCATTTCCGCCAACGGGGTGACGATCGGCGCGAGGCCGCCGTCCGCGCCGGCGGGCAACTGGTTGCGCACATCCGACAACCGCTCGTTGACCTGTGCACGTGCCCAGAAGATGTCGGTTCCGTCGGCAAACTCGAAAGTCAGCAGCGCGACCGAGTAACGCGTCGTCGACCGCATCTTGACCAGCTGCGGAATCCCGCGCATTGCCAGTTCGATCGGCTGTGTGATCCGGCTTTCCAACTCCTCAGGCGTGAGTCCAGGAGCTCTCATCGAGACCAGAACCTGAGTCGGGGCCACATCCGGGAACGCGTCGATCGACAGCTGCCGGTAGGCGTTGGCTCCCCAGATCGCCAACGCTATGGCGCCCAGAGCCACGAGAATGCGCTGCTTCAGCGCACCGTTGATGAGACTTGCCCACATGGGTCAGCCCTTGTCCGCTGCGGCGAGTTCGGACAGAAGCGCAATCAGCCCCCGATCGGCGACCAGGTCGTCCGGGCCCAAGTCGGCTCGGATTGACGTACGCGCCGACGACTCAGACAGCACCTGCACCGGGCGCGCGACAAAGCCGTCCTTGTTGCGAATGAAGACCCAGCTACGGTCGCGATGCCTGATGACCGCTGCAGCCGGGACCGACCATTGCGTGCCCGGACCCAGGTCGAGACGGATGGTCGCCGTGGTCGCCAGCCCGGGTCGTACGCTGCCTCCGTTGGAGTCGATTTCCGCTACGGCGATCGCCGATTGGGTTTGCGGATCGACGGTACGGGCGATGCGTATCAGGCGACCGCGCGCGCCATGGGCCGGAAGCACGACAGAGGCGCCCGTCTTGAGCGCCGAGAGGCGCGAGGCCGGCACCTGAATGTTGACCCACAGCGGATTGAGACTCGCGATCGTATAGAGGGGAGCGGCGGCATCGACACGTTCGCCCGGTGAGACGTGCCGCTTCACGACCATCCCGCTGACCGGTGCATGAACGGTCACGGCCGGAACGATCTTTCTCGTATTCTGCAAGGACACGATCTCGATCTCAGACAGCTCCATCAGCGCCAGTATCTGCCGTCGCTCATCGAGATGCGCTTTCGCATTGGCAGCCGAGGTCTCTGCCATCCGCAACTCGCGCTCGGGAGTGGCGCGCCCTTCGAAAAGTTGCTGCATTCGCCGCAATCGATCAGCGGCCAGAGCCTCATCAGACAGCGCGGCGAGAAACTGACGCTGAGCCTCGACGATCTCCATGGAGCGTAGTTGCGCGACGGCGTCGCCGGCATTCACGGGCTCGTCCGCCGCAACCAACATCGATTCGACCAGGCCGTTCGCAGGCGCCGCGACCACCCGCATCTGCTGGGGCGGAATGGCGACAGTACCGGGGAACGACAACTCGATTTCCGGCTGTTCCTTGTCCGGACGTGTGGTGGTGATCCCGGCGAACCGGATCTCCCGCTCGTCCATCGAAATCGCAATTTCGTCCTCTGCGGCGCTGGACTGGGCATGGGGCGCCATCACGAGCGCCAGCACCAGGCCTGCCAGCGCCGGATGCAGGAGAGTCCGCCGTTTCCCGAATATCTCCACATGACCGACGTGATCGGGCACGCCCGTCGTCTCAGGCGATCGCCTTGGAGAACCGAGAGCACATGAGATGACATTGCGGAAAAGTTCGACGAACTGGTTCATGACCTTCTTCGAGACTGATTGAACGTTTGATGCTGAGAATGGCGTCCGGCATGTTGCAAGGCTGAGATGGGGGTCCTCGATCGACTTCCGCAACAGCCACAACCCCTCCATTGGCATTTCAAATGGAAGGCATTGAAACTGCCAAAATCCTGCGAGTGGTATCCGGACGGCGGCGAGCCGCCGCCGACAGGCGCCTTTCGTGGGCGACCGGCGGACTTCCCGACAGGCCGATTGGTGCAGGGCAGGACTGCCAATCCGGAGCTTGGCTCACGCTCAATCGGCGGGTTCATCCTTCGGACAAGCGCGGATATTGGACCGAGCGAGCCTGGCGTCGTCGAGCGATTTATACGGACCGCTTCCGAACCAGATGACGGCACCATCGATGGTCGGGTTGGAAGTGACGATGTCGCATGTCTTGGTCGTATGATTGCCCACGACCCAAAATCCGACGTACTCCGGCCAACGCGCGAAAACGGCCGAAGCATTGGCAAACGTCGCAGCAGCTAACAAAAAAGACATCACGGCCAGCGACTTCACAGTCCTTCTCCTCCAAGGCGGGTTGATCCAACATGATCCAGAGAGCGGCAGCGCTTGTCGGAAGCCATGAGTTGCAGCCGACTCGCCTCAGGCGAGGCTTGCCAGGAATTGCGACGCCACCTCGCGGTCGGCCTCCGTTTGCCAATTTCCGACGACGTTCGGAGACGCTACAGAGCGGCTCGCATCGCCATCTCGCGAAAACGAGCTCGCAACTGCCGATCGCTCATCGGCTTCCCGCACGCCTTCAGGTCGGTTGCAACCTTCGCAACCACGTCATCGTGACCCGGGCTACGGAGATCGGCGATGTGAACCGCAAGAGCGTAAGCCTCAAGGGCGTCGTCCTTAAGTCCCGCATGCCGTCCGGCCCACAATCCGAAAAGCACGTTTCTGCGGGCGATCTCGCCTTCTCTCGTGTCCTCATCAATCCGTTTCGTGAAGGTGCTCGTGTTCAAATCCAGGGTCATTGTGCAGGCCTTTGTCTGTCTCTGCACTCTTGGATAGGGGGCCGACCGACCGAACGCCAATTGAAACGATCAATGCCGTCGATTGAAGGATTGCACGACCGGCCGACGAGCGCGGGATGCCAAGCCGCTGACCTTGTCGGTCCCTGAGTGACGCCTCCGGACGCCCCCGTAGCGCCGGCCGTGCGCTCACATTTTCCTCAGGGCATCACTTCGGCTATTCCGGCCGCCGATATTCGAGCGAATGAGTGATGTGCTCGGCCAACATTTCGGCCGCACGGGACAATTTGCCTGGGGAGCGGTAGAGGGCGATTTCAGAATCCGGAAGTTGTGGCAGCTGTTGCTCCGCGCCGACGATCTTCAAGCCTGGCGGCACCATATCCTTCGATAGTATGGTGATACCTAGCCCGGCGCGAACGGCGGCCTGCAAACCCTCGCTGCTGACACTCGTATAGACGATACGCCAGTCGCGTCCCTGCGATTGCAGACTCGCCAATGCTCTCTTGCGATAGACATCGGGGGCCGGGGCCAACGCCAGCGGGATCGGACTTCCGGTTTCGAAGACAAACTGAGGCGAGCAAACCCAGACAAGAATATCGCGCCAGACCGGCACTCCCCCCAAGGGGGCCTGCGGCTCGCGCTTAATCAGAACGAGATCGTACTCCCCTTTGGAAAATCCCTCGAGAAGGCTGAAACTGAAATTGCAGTTCACGTCCAGCGTGACGCGCGGATGGGCCCTCGCAAAGCGCGCCAGAATGTCGGGCAGGTAGACGGTTGCGAAATCCTCCGTAGTCCCGAGGCGGATCGTGCCTTCGATGTCGGGTTCCATGAGCCGGGCGCGGGCTTCATCGGCGATATGCAAGAGCTGCCGGGCATAGGCCAACAGAATTTCGCCGTCCGCCGTCAGCAGAACCTCACGCCCGCTACGCTCAAACAGCGGCCTCTTCAGATTATCCTCGAGCTTCTTGATCTGCAGGCTGACCGTCGACTGGGTCCGGCCAATGCGCTCCCCGGCTTTCGTGAAGCTGTTGTTGTCGACCACCGCCACGAAGGTGCGCAACAAGTCGAAATCAAAGGGTGGCGTACTCAAGATGACCGATCCCCCACACAGCGCTCCGAGCGAATGGCATTGAGCTGAACCGGACCTTCAGCATACGCGAAAATGCGAATTGTCCAAGAAGCCACGCAACAACAAGAGGGAGGGGAAGGCCTCTCAAGCCGATCCAGACCGCCATCCACGGCGTTCCCTTCGGGCGGCCCTATAAGGCGCCGATCCGAACGAGATGAGATGGCAGAGAGCAGCTAGGACGGCGCGACGTTCACCTTGACCGCGACGGGCCGCGGAAGGCGCAGCCCACGAGTCAACACTGAACGGCGCGGTGTCCGCAGCCGCTTCGGCAGTGTTCCAAAACGCATGAGGGCTTGCATCAGCGCAGCCCGGATGGCCGGCTCGATCTTCGTGCAAATGAACCAGCAGACCAGCACGAGCAGGCCCAGCGCGATCCAGAGTGCCGAGGTGGCATCCAGGCCGGCATCGACCAGCGCGCGGATGATCGCAGCCCCGATGACGTTGTGAGTGAGATAGAGCGGGTAGGTGATCAGCCCGAGCGTTCTCAAATAGGCCGGTGCTTCGGGTGCGGCGCCTGCAGAGCGCCTGTTCCTGTTCGCGGCGAGGGCGATGAGGAGCACCGCGGCGGCCCAGACCAGGATCGGCGCCAGGGCCGATTGATCCGCGATGGCGGGGATGGACTCCAGGAAGAAGGAGGCGAAGAAATAGATTTCCGCCGCGCCAGACAGACAGGTGACGGCGACGGCGACCTGTTCGAGCGCCGTCAATTGCCTGTTGGCGGAGATGAACAGCCAGATGCCAAGGGCGAAGAAGCAGCCATGGCTCAGCAGGAACGCCGCGCACGGCACCCGGAACATCAGGATGACGAGATAGGGCAGGTCGGACGGCGTCGTGCATGACGCGACCAGCAGCGCGACGGCATTGAAGATTGCGCTGTAGACGGTGAGGCCAAAGGCCAGGTGCCGCAGCGTGATCTTCCGCGTCAGCATCGCGCAGAACACGAGGCCATAAAACGCCGTCTCGGCGGCCAGCGTCCAGTAGACCTCGTCGAGCCACTGGCCCGTGACGCCCTTGGGCACCATCAGCATGGCGTGGATATAGGGCAGGATGATTTCGGAGGCCGGCCCGCTGCCGAACAGCAGCAGCACGAGCAGGGTCGCGGTGGCGCAGACCCAGACCGCCGGATAGAGCCTGAGAACGCGGCCGAGAAGGAACGCGCCCGGCGAAGACTGGCTCGCGGAATTTGCGATCACGAAACCGGAAATGACGAAGAAGATTTCGACGCCGACCCAGCCGAACCATGTGAAGGGCGCAGCGGAGGGGTAGAGGACATCGGCGGCGACGGTGCGCTCGAAGCCCGGGACGCCGATCGAGGTCCAGGCCCATGACCAGAACATCTGGTGAAACATGGCAACGCCGAGCGCGGCGGCGAAGCGCAGCGGATCCAGCAAGGGCAAATGGCTTTTCACGGGAATGGACCGGATTCATGCAACGATCCCGCTGGGGATATTGAATCCGGTCATGGCACTCTGCGAGGTGGGTCACACTTGCGCTGGCACGATCCAAATTGCACCGGTCGCGGCGGGCGCCTGACGCAACGGGGCCAGGCGTGCCGAGCAGTAACCATGGCGCTTACGACAACTCCAACTCCCAGGGCTCGACCTTGATGGGAAGTTTCTGGCCGCGAGCATCCTCACTCCTCGAGCGGGCTCATGACATCGCGCGAAGCTCTTCCACGCCGACCGGGGGGTTGCTCCGCCAGCCGACGATGAAGGCGCGTCTTGCGAGCCCGTTCTGAACCCGGGCGATCTGCGTCCGCTCCGCAGCGAGCCGAAGCCGCAACAGGGGATCGCGGGAGCCCGAGACGGTGAGGCTTTTATTGATGACCCAGCCATATGGTTCGACGCCGGCACGCCGCAAGTCATCCTGGAGAGAGGCGGCCTCGGACACCGGCGTCGTCTCCGGCAGCGTCACCAGGATCACCTTCGTGTGGGTCGGGTCCTGCAGCCGCATCAGAGGGGTAACGATCCGCCCCGCACCGCTCGGTGCGAGTTGGCTCGTCATCTGGCGATGATAGGCGCCGGTGGCGTCCAGCAGGAGCAGCGTGTGGCCGGTCGGCGCCGTATCGAGCACCACGAAGGCGCTCCGGGCTTCCGCGACGACGTGCGAGAAGGCATGGAAAACAGCGACCTCCTCGGTACACGGCGACGCCAGATCTTCCAGCAGAAGGGCCTTGCCCTGTGCGTCGAGGTCACGGCCACGGCTCGACATTATCTTCGCGACGTAGCGCTCGGTCTCGACCCGGGGATCGATCCGGTCGACCGTGAGACCCGGCATGACGCCATCGACAACGAAACTGACGTGAGCTGCGGGATCGGTCGTGCTGAGATGGACGGCATGACCCCGCTTCGCTAACCCCACCGCGATGGCGGCAGCGAGCGTCGTCTTTCCGACACCGCCCTTGCCCATGACCATGATGAGGCCGCGCTTGCCCTGCGCGATGTCGTCAACCAACCGGTCGAGGCCCGGCAGGTCGACCGGCTCCGAGCTTCTTTCAGTGGAGACGACCGATGGTCGATTGGAGGGCGACAGCAGCGCCCTCAGAGCCGTCACGCCGACGATGTCGAAGCCAAGCAAAGGAATTTCGTCTCGCGGCAGTTTCGCGAGCGATGCCGGCATCGCGGCCAGCGCCTCGTCCTGGTCCCGCTCAAGCGCCCCTGCAACGACATCGGTCGGGTCCGCGGCGTGAAAGCGCCCGTTCACCACGAGAAGCTGGTTCGATAGATTAAGCCCATCAAGTTCGCCCGATGTCCTCGCCGCCTCGCGGACGGCGCCGCGATCGGCGCGGGTGACCAGAATGATGGTGGTCTGCCTGGAATCGCCCAGGGCCTGCAGCGCCTTGCGAAAGCGGTCCTCCTGCATCTTCAGGCCGGAGTGCGGCCCGAGGCAGGATGCGCCCCGATCGTTGTCCTTGAGGAAGCCGCTCCATGCCTTTGGCAGGCTCAGCAGTCGCAGCGTGTGACCGGTCGGAGCCGTATCGAATATGATGTGATCGAACCCCGTCATATCGCCGTCCAGCAGGCCCACGAACTCGTCGAAGGCCGCTATTTCGGTGGTGCAGGCGCCGGAGAGCTGCTCACGCACGGTCGATCGTTCGTCCGTGGTCATTTCGGGCCCGAGCTGGTCGAGGACGCGGCTGCGATAGGCCTCGGCAGCTAGCTCGGGATCGATGTTCATTGCCGAAAGCCCGGTCACGTTCGGCACCGGCGTAGGGCGATCGCTCAACGTGGTTTCGAGTATCTCGTCCAGGTTGGACGCCGGGTCGGTGCTGACGATCAGAACGCGAAGTCCACGGTCGGCGAGGGCAACGGCCGTGGCGCATGCAAGAGAGGTCTTTCCGACTCCGCCCTTTCCGGTGAAGAACAGATAGGGCGTCGGGGCGGTCAGCGCGAGAAATTGGTGCATCTTAGGGTATCCTGCAGCCGCAGTGGTCATACGGCGACGTGTCGAGCGGTCCGGGCGCCGCGGAGCATTGTGTTGAAAGATGGTTCAACGCTTCGCGACGGGATCTCGATCGAAACTTGGTAACAACGTCCGCCGGAAGCTGATTGAGCTGAATCAACGGGCGAAGGAAATCGCCGGCAAAGTAACGGCCATGCCTGACCCAAAGCGGAGTGCCCTGATCTCCTTTTCCAGCAGGTCAGGAATTGAGTGCGTCGTAAACGATGCCCAGGACGACGCTGTAAGCCAGGAGCATGGCCAGCGAGAAGAATGCCGGCGAAACGCCAAGTCCAACCTGGAATGCGAAAAATCCAAGTCCGATCATGGGAAAGAACACCAGCCCCATCATCGCCCATCCCAGCACGCCGTACGCCATGCCTTTGATCGCTCCGGTATCGCCCGGCAGCCATCGATAAAGATGTCCAAAGGCGAGGCTGACGAAGGTTGAGCCATTCAGGAACGACAGCAGCCAGGGCACCACGGGATGGACTGCAGTGCCGGCCGCATGGCTCAGCGTCGTCTGGAGACTCTCGTAGGGCTCGAATGACGGAAGTAGTCCGGTCCAGGACTTGAAGGACATCAGCAGCGAATGGGCGATGCTTCCACACGCCCCGGCAACGACTGCCTTCCAAATCTTGTTGTCAGAAGGCATGCCGGGTTACCCGTTCTCAGCGGTCGCTGCTGCTCGTCGCGATCATGGGCGCAACTCGATTGAGGGCGTCAACCCGGCCTCGTCAGCTGCGGCGCGTACACGTCGGTTGCCGACGATGAGGATCGGGACGGCAATGAAGCCACTCACCAGGAGCACCCAGTCCTGCCGAACGTCGAGGAGGATGGCAGCGCTCCCGCCGATGACTGACCATAGGAAGGGGATCACCAGAAGCCAGTACGAGAATCGGGCGGTCGTCATGAGCAACAGACCGAAGGTGAAGATCGTGACAGGGCAGGGAGAAACGCCGAACATCGGTAACGTCGGCCAGGAATGCCCCGTCGCGATCCCGATCAGCGGATAAACGAGAGATGCGTAGAGAATGAAGCCCGCGCCGATCGCCGCTCGAAAGCCGGAATCGATCGCGAAGCGAAGACCATCGCGGACGATGCCAGCGTAGAGCAGTGCCGCGCCCTCTGCCACGAACAAGGCGCCGAAGGCGAACGCGGCCTTGTTTATCGGCGCGAAGAAGACGCCATGATAGAGAATGCCGGTGCCGAGCCACATCGCTCCAAGGACGGCCGAGACAACGCGGTCGGAGGCACGGCCTTTCCGAAAAAGGGCGGCCACGGCGACGGCTCCAAGCACGTAAGCCAAAATTTGCGCGGGCCAGATCGCCTTGTTGTAGGCCGCGAAGACGTTGAGGAACTGCTCAAGCGTAAAGGGAAGCATGGTGCGCTTCTCCCGGACAATTTCGATTGAGCGTAGAGAACTGCGCGGCTTCGCCGCTTGATGAGGATCAACGTCGCCCCTCGCTGCCCGAGGTTGACATGGACCCCGTCCGGCTTCGACGCGTCTGCTGCGCGCATGGCGGACGCCAACTTCGACGGTATGCATGGCGCAGCGCTCATGCTCCCGCGCAGCGCTTCGGCGAATGCGAAGCATCGCCCGGTGCGGTGCACGAGGCCCAGGTCTCCGCATGATGTCGTGTCACGTTCCGGGTCCCGGCTCAGCGGAGCAGCGTTGCACGCTGCACCGCGTCCGGGACACGAACGCAGTCGAAACGAAAAACGGGGCCCGAAGGGGCCCCGCAAAACTCTTCGACGCTTGTCCGCGATCTTACTTGATCTTGGCTTCGCGGAATTCGACGTGCTTGCGCGCGACCGGATCGTACTTCTTCTTGACCAGCTTGTCGGTCATGGTGCGCGAATTCTTCTTGGCGGTGTAGTAGAAGCCGGTGTCGGCCGAGGACACGAGCTTGACCTTGATGGTGACCGCTTTGGCCATGTTCTGAACCTCAGAAAATTGGGGAATCTGGAGCCGGCCAAATGGCCCGCGTTGGCCGGCAACCTAGCCAGAAACCGCCTGATGTCAAGGTTTTACACCTCGAAAACCACCCAAAGCGGCCCCATTAGGCCTCGAAGAACCGGTTTTTCGGCCGCGGCAGGCCCAAATTCTCCCTCAAAGTGGCCCCTTCGTACTCTGTGCGGAAGATCCCCCGCCGCTGCAGTTCCGGGACCACCTTGTCGACGAAATCATCGAGGCCGGCCGGCAGGAACGGGAACATGATGTTGAAGCCGTCGGAGCCGCGCCCGACCAGCCACTCCTCCATCTGGTCGGCGATGGTCTTGGCGGTGCCGACGAACGAGAGCCCGCCATAGCCGCCGACGCGCTGGGCGAGTTGGCGCACCGTGAGCTTGTCGCGTGCGGCGAGGTCGACCATGCGCTGGCGGCCGCTCTTGCTGGCGTTGGTCTCGGGGATTTCAGGGAGCGGACCATCCGGATCGAAGCCGGAGGCGTCGGTGCCAAGGATGACCGACAGCGAGGCGATCGCGCTCTCGTAATGCACGCGGCTGTCGAGCAGAGCGCGCTTCTCCCTTGCCTCGTCAACGCTGTCGCCGACCACGACGAAGGCGCCGGGCAGGATCTTGAGATGTTCCGGATCTCGGCCCACCTTTCCCATGCGGCCCTTGATGTCGGCGTAGAGCTTTTGTCCGTCGGCGAGGCTGCCGCCGCCGGTGAACACGGCTTCCGCCGTCTCGGCGGCGAGCTGCTTGCCGTCTTCGGAGGCGCCGGCCTGTACGATCACCGGCCAACCCTGCACGGGACGGGCGATGTTCAGGGGGCCGCGTACCTTCAGATATTTGCCGTGGTGATCGAGCGTGTGCATCTTCGCTGGATCGAAGAACAAGCCGCTCTCGACATCGCGCACGAAGGCGTCGTCGGCGAAGGAATCCCACAAGCCGGTGACGACGTCGTAGAATTCGCGGGCGCGCTTGTAGCGCTCGGCGTGCTCCATGTGGTCGTCGAGGCCGAAATTCAGAGCCGCGTCCGGATTCGATGTGGTCACGATGTTCCAGCCTGCGCGCCCGCCGCTGAGATGATCGAGCGAGGCGAAGCGGCGCGCGACGTGATAGGGCTCGTCGAACGTTGTCGAGCCCGTCGCGATCAGGCCGATCCGCTCGGTGACGGCCGATAGCGCCGACAAGAGCGTGAACGGCTCGAACGAGGTCACAGTGTGGCTGCGCTTGAGCGCATCGATCGGCATGTTCAGCACGGCGAGGTGATCGGCCATGAAGAAGGCGTCGAACTTGCCGG
Source organism: Bradyrhizobium sp. SZCCT0148 (assembly GCF_018129985.1). Taxonomy (GTDB): domain Bacteria; phylum Pseudomonadota; class Alphaproteobacteria; order Rhizobiales; family Xanthobacteraceae; genus Bradyrhizobium; species Bradyrhizobium japonicum_H. The sequence continues at coordinate 125,547 of NZ_JAFCKT010000010.1, read as the reverse complement.
CCTCGAGCTTCCGGATCAGCGTCTTGATGTGCGAGAAGTTGAAATTGGCGTCGGGCCAAGCCCCGGGATAGCGCCAGGCGCCGGTGTGGATGCTGATCGGGCGCATGAACGCGCCAAGCTTGAGTTGCCGTTGTGCCATCGCCCGGTGTCCGTTCTTGGTGACGCTCGGGAAGACATAGGGACGCGGCGGAACTCCGCTAGCGGCATGGAAGGGAGGATTATTTCGTTTTTCGCCGGGCGTTCAGCAAAATCGCATCATTGCGGGGGCGCGCCTCTTGGCGCGAGCCCGGAATCCATCGCACAGCGGAGATGATCGATGAATGGATTCCTGACTCGCGCTGCGCGCGCCCCGGAAGGACCGAGCTCAGCCCAGAATATCCTTTTGCATCTTGCCGCCGTAGAAATGGAAGAACGGCACCGGCGCGTCGTGGCGGAGCGGGCCGGTGGCGAGGCGGGTGTGCAGCTCGTTGAGCACGTTGCGCGTCATCGGATGCAGGTCGGCCAGCGGCTTGGAGCCGAGCTCGACCCAGACCAGCTCGACCAGTTCAGCATCGGCATGGATCACACCGTCGACGCGGTGGGTGATCGCGGAGGCATCTGCGGTGAAGAAGCGGGTGTCGAAACGCTTGACGCGGCCGGGCGGGGTGATCGCGCGGGCGATCAGGAACAGGCTGGAGGGATCGGGCAGCAGGCCCGCGTCGGCGAACGGCTGCCACGGACCTTCGAGCTTCGCCTTGATCTCCGCCTTGCGGCCGAGGCAAAGACCGGTCTCCTCGCAGGCCTCGCGGATCGCGGCAATGGCGAGCGACTTCGCCCGTGAAGCCGGTGTCTTCGGACTGCCCTTGGCGAGGTTGGCTTCCAGCTCGGGGGTGATCGGCGCGGCACAGGGCACGCGATAGTCGGCCTTGTCGACGCGCCCGCCCGGGAACACGAACTTGCCGGGCATGAACACCACCTTGTCGTGGCGCTTGCCGACCAGGACTTTCGGCGTAGTGCTGCTGCGGTCGACCAGGATCAGCGTCGCCGCATCCCTCGGGCGGAAATAGGGATGGTGATCGGCTTCCTTGCCCTCGTGGATCTTTACCTTCTCATCGGCTTGCGTCGTATCCGTCATATCCTCACCCCAACGCTTTTTGCTTCTTGCTTACACAGGCGGAATACCATCCGGAGGGGTGTCGTCAAACCCATGCATGCGCAGAGCCCATTGCAGGCCGACCACAGCTCCCTTGACGGGCTGCAGCAGCGCGAGCGAGGCGACGAAGGTGAAGGGCAGATAGGCCGCGAAGCTGAGCCAGACCGGCGTAGTATAGTTGGTCTCGATCCAGAGGATCGATGGCACCACGACGTGGCCGACGATGACGATGACGAGATAGGCCGGCAGATCGTCAGCGCGGTGCGGCGTGAAATCGAGGTCGCACACCGAGCAATTGTCCGCCGTCTTCAGGAAGGCGCGGAACAGTTTGCCCTCGCCACAGCGCGGGCAGCGGCCGCGAAAGCCGCGCTTCATGGCCGTCCAGAGATCGCGCTTCTCGACGAGACCCGTCTCGCGCGTCCAGATCTTCGGGGCCGTGCTCATGGTCACCATGCCTTGCCCTTCTTGCCTTTGCCCTTGCTCTTGCCTTTGCCCTTCTTGCCGGGCTTTGGCTTCGGCGGCTTGCGTTTTCTGTCCGGGCTGCGGCCGGGATGCGCCTTGAGCGAGGGGCGGCGTTGCGGACCTGGTTGCCTGCGGTCGTGCGGCGCGGCCTCACTGGAGGACGACAGCAGCTCGAAACGCAGTGCGCCTGCGATCGGGGCCGCCTCGATCAGGCGGACATCCACCAAGTCGCCCAGCTGATACATGGTGCGGCTGCGTGTGCCGACCAGGGCGTGCCGGTTCTCATCATAGTTGAAATATTCCGTACCGAGGGATCGGATCGGGATCAGTCCGTCGGCGCCGGTTTCAGCCAGCTTGACGAAGAGCCCGGCGCGGGTGACGCCGGAGACGCGGCCCTGGAAACTCGCGCCGATGCGGTCGGCGAGGTGATGGGCGATCAGCCGGTCGACGGTCTCGCGCTCCGCCTTCATCGCCCGCCGTTCAGTCACCGAGATGTGGGCGGCGACCTCGCTCAGGGTTTCCGGCGTCTCGCTGTCGGGCAGGGCACCTTCGCCGAGGCCGAGCGCGCGGACCAACGCGCGGTGCACGACGAGATCGGCATAACGGCGGATCGGCGAGGTGAAATGCGCGTAGCGGCGCAAATTCAGGCCGAAGTGACCGTAATTCTCGGAGGAGTATTCGGCCTGCGCCTGGGCGCGCAGCACGACCTCGCTGACCAGCGGATAGTAATCATGGCCTTCGAGCTGGGCCAGCACGCGGTTGAACGTGGTGGGACGCAGCGCGCCTGATTTGGCGAAGGGAACGTCGAGCGTCTCCAGAAACTCCGCGAGCGCGTGGACCTTCTCCAAGGTCGGCTCGTCGTGCACGCGGTAGATCAGCGGGAGCGATTTCTTCTCCAGCATCTCCGCGGCCGCGACATTGGCGAGGATCATGAACTCCTCGATCAGCTTGTGCGCATCAAGACGTTCGGGCACCACGACGCGGTCGACCGTACCATCGCTTTTCAGGAGGATCTTGCGTTCGGGCAGATCGAGATTGAGCGGATCGCGCTCGTCGCGCGCGCGCTTGGCGCAGGCATAGGCCGCATAGAGCGGTCTCAGGATGGGATCGAGCAGGGGACCGGTGGTGTCGTCCGGCCGGCCGTCGATCGCGGCCTGCGCCTGCGCGTAGCTGAGCTTTGCCGCCGAGCGCATCAGGATGCGATGAAAACTGTGTGAGCGCTTGCGGCCGTCGGGGCCGAGTACCATGCGCACCGCGAGCGCGCCCCGCGGCTCGCCCGGCACCAGCGAGCAGAGATCGTTGGAGATCCGCTCGGGCAACATCGGCACGACGCGGTCGGGGAAATAGACCGAGTTACCGCGATCGAGTGCGTCGCGGTCGAGCGCGCTGCCCGGCCGGACGTAGAAGCTGACGTCGGCGATGGCGACGTTGACGATGAAGCCGCCCTTGTTGTTGGGATCGTCATCCGGCTGCGCATGCACCGCGTCGTCATGATCCTTGGCATCCGGCGGATCGATGGTGAGAAGCGGCACGTCGCGCCAATCCTCGCGGCCCTTCAAATTGGCCGGCTCGGCCGCTTCCGCATCGCGTATCGCGGCAGGCGAGAACTGTAGCGGGATGTCGTGGGCATAGATCGCGATCAGGCTGATCGCCTTCTCCGACTTGACGGAACCGAGCTTCTCTTTGACGCGGCCGGAGGCGAGGCCAAAGCTGCGCGTGCGGACGATGTCGACGCTGACGAGATCGCCGTCCTGCGCACCGTTTGTGTCAGCCTGGGCGATGTTCAGCTCGCGGTCGGCGGATTTCTTGTCGACGGGGACCAGCCGTCCGCCGCCTTCGGGGAGCGCGCGGAACACGCCGAGGATGCGGCTCTTGGCCTTGTCGAAGACCTTGATGATGTGGCCGAGATAGGCCGGGCCTTCGGTCTCGGAGGACGGCTCGACGCGCAGCAGCACGCGGTCGCGGACGCCGGCGACGGTGCCCGGCTTCGGCCGGCGCGGCATCTGGATGCGAATTTTGGGGGGCTCGCCGCTTTCGACCTCGTCCCATTCGGTGGGGGAGGCGATCAACTCGCCGTCAGCATCGCGGCCGGTAATGTCGGCGACCAGGGTCGGCGGCAGCGCGTCCGGCTCGGACACCTTGTGACGCTTCTTCTTGATGGTCCCGTCATCGGCCAGCTCGCGCAGCATGCGCTTGAGCTCGGCGCGATCGGCGTTCTTCAGACCGAACTCGCGCGCAATTTCGCGGGTCCCGACCTTTCCGGGATTTGCCTTGATGAAGGCGACGATGGCTTGCCGCTCGGGAAAGCCATGGTCATTCTTGCGTTTCACTTAACCTCTAATTCTTGATCTCAAGTCTTGCCGGCAGTCTTCTTGGCCGGAGCCTTGGCGGCGGCGGCCTTGGTCGGCGACGTCTTTGCGGTCGACGACACGGCGGCGCGCGCCTTGCTGGTGGATTCGGATTTGGTTTTGGCCGCCTTCTTCGCGGCCGGTTTCTTCTTGGGTGCGGCGTCATCGCCGTCCGCGGCCTTTTCTGACGCCTTCTTGGCCTTGGCGGGCTTCGCCGCCTTCTTTGGCTTCTTGCCGCCGCCCTTGGCCGCGCGCTCGTCGATCAGCGCGATCGCCTGCGCAATCGTCACCGTGTCCTTTTCGAACTCGGCCGGGATCGTCGCGTTGACGCCACCCGCCGTGACATAGGCGCCGTAGCGGCCGCTCTTCACGGTGACGGTGCCGAGCGTCGGATGATCGCCGATCGCCTTGCCTGGATCGGCGCCGAAGCGGCGGCTCGGGCCCTTGGCGACCTTTTCCGCGATCAGCGTCACCGCGCGATTGAGGCCGATGTCGAATACCTCGTCGCCGGCTTCCAGGCTGGCATAGGTCTTCTCATGCTTGACGAACGGCCCGAAGCGGCCGAGGCCTGCGGTGATCGGCTCACCGGTCTCGGGATGCTTGCCGATCTCGCGCGGCAGCGACAGCAGCTTGAGCGCAAGTTCGAGGTCGACATCGCCGGGCGAGGTGCCCTTCGGGATGCCGGCGCGCTTCGGTTTCTCGCCTTCCGCATAATCCTTCTGCTCGCCGAGCTGGATATAGGGACCGAACCGGCCGGCCTTGACCCAGACATCGCGACCGGTCTCGGGATCCTGGCCGAGCGAACGATCGGCGCTGGCCTCGCCATCGGCGGCGAGCTGACGGGTGAAGCGGCACTCCGGATAGTTCGAGCAGCCGACGAAGGCGCCGAACTTGCCGGCCTTGAGATTGAGACGGCCGGTGCCGCAGTTCGGGCACTGCCTGATATCGCCGCCGTCGGTGCGCGGCGGATAGATGTGCTGTCCGAGCATGTCGTCGAGCACGTCCAGCACCTGCGCGACGCGCAGGTCCTTGATCTCGTCGACGGCGCCGATGAAGCCGGTCCAGAAATCCTTCAGGACCTGCTGCCAGGAGATCTCGTTGTTGGAGATGCGGTCGAGCTGCTCTTCCAGATTGGCGGTGAAGTCGTATTCGACGTAGCGGCTGAAGAAGCTTTCGAGGAACGCGACCACGACGCGGCCCTTGTCCTCGCCATGCAGGCGCTTCTTCTCAAGCTTGACGTAGCCGCGGTCCTTCAGCACCTGCAAAATCGAGGCATAGGTCGACGGCCGGCCGATGCCGAGCTCTTCCATGCGCTTGACCAGCGAGGCCTCGGAGAAGCGCGGCGGCGGCTCGGTGAAATGCTGGGTGACGGACAGCGATTGCCGCTTGAGCGCATCGTTCGGGCTCATCGCGGGCAGGCGGCGGGAATCCTCGTCCTCTTCGTCGTCGCGGCCTTCCTGGTAGAGCGCGAGGAAGCCGTCGAACTTGACGACCTGGCCGGTGGCGCGCAGCTCCAGCGTGCGGGAACCTGCCTTTGCCGTGATGTCGACCGTGGTGCGCTCGAGCTCGGCCGATTCCATCTGGCTGGCGATCGTGCGCTTCCAGATCAGCTCGTAAAGCCGGGCCTGATCGGCATCGAGCTTGCGGCTCATGCTGTCGGGGCGGCGCGACAGGTCGGTTGGGCGGATCGCTTCGTGCGCTTCCTGGGCGTTCTTGGCCTTGGCCTGGTACTGGCGCGGCGCGTCCGGCACGTAGGCGTTGCCGTAGTCCTCGCCGATCACCTTGCGGGCCTGGGTGATCGCGGATGGATCGATCTGCACGCCGTCGGTACGCATATAAGTAATGAGTCCGGTGGTCTCGCCGCCGATGTCGATGCCCTCATAGAGCCGCTGGGCTATGCGCATGGTGTGCGCCGGCGCAAAGCCGTATTTGCGGCTGGCCTCCTGCTGCAGCGTCGAGGTGGTGAAGGGCGCCTGCGGATTGCGCCGGGCGGGCTTGGCGTCAACCGAGGTCACGGCGTAGGCGGCTGTTTCCAGCGCCTTCTTGAAGTCTTCGGCTTCCGCGCCGGTGCCGATGTCGAGGCGCTGGATCTTCTTGCCGTCGGCGCCGACCAGTCGGGCCTCGAAGGCATCGCCGCGCGGCGTCAGCAGGGTTGCGATCAGCGACCAATATTCGCGCGCGACGAACTTCTCGATCTCGAGCTCGCGATCGCAGACCAGCCGCAGCGCCACCGACTGCACGCGGCCGGCCGAGCGGGCGCCCGGCAGCTTGCGCCACAGCACGGGGGAGAGGGTGAAGCCGACCAGATAGTCGAGCGCACGGCGCGCCATGTAGGCGTCCACCAGCGCACCGTCGATCTGGCGCGGATGCTTCATCGCGTCGGTGACCGCCTGCTTGGTGATGGCGTTGAACACCACGCGCTCGATCTTCTGGTCCTTCAGCGCTCGCTTTTCCTTCAGAACCTCCAGCACGTGCCAGGAGATGGCTTCGCCCTCACGATCGGGGTCGGTGGCGAGAATCAGGCGGTCGGCATTCTTCAGGGACTTGGCGATGTCGTTGAGCCGGCCGGCCGCCTTGGGGTCGACCTCCCAGATCATCTTGAAATTGGCATCGGGATCGACGGAGCCGTTCTTCGCGGGCAAGTCTCGGACATGACCGAACGAGGCCAGAACCTCATAGGACGAGCCCAAATACTTGTTGATCGTCTTGGCTTTCGCCGGCGACTCCACAATGACGATATTCATGTAGTTCCAGTAACTTATGGGAAAATCTGGGGCCGAAAACGAAAGGATTCGGGTCGGCCGTTTCGACCCGAACATGGGTGGTGAGGCCTCCGCTGTCAAATCGGGGGCTGTTGAAGACCCCGCGGATGGGAAAAGTTTCATATCGAAAAAGTTGCAAAATACCACCTTGGAGTTGCGAATAATGTCGGCGTAAGGTTCGTGCGGGGCATGGATTCGGGTGGGGTCGGGTGACTAAGCCGGGAAAGAAACGGGCGCGCGCCGTATCAGGCACGCCGGGAGGCTCGCGTCACGAGGAACCAGGGGAGGGCGGCGCGGACGAGGCCGTCACCTTCATCGCCGAGCAGGTCGGCGCGTTGCGCAAGCTCGCCGAGCGTCACAAGCTCGACGTGCTGCATTATCTCCTTGGCATGACCAAGCTGGAGGCCGACGAGCACCTGCGGTTGCGGAGCAAGCGCAAGCTGTCGTGAAGCTCAAGCCGATCGCCGACGCGGCGCCGGTCGCGTCTTCAGCGTCGTATCCGCCGGGCTGAGCAGCCGTCCGTCCTCCGCACGCAATTCGAGCGTCTTCACCGGGCGGCCTTTTTCGCGATCCACCAAAATGGTCGTGATCTCCTCCGGATGATCGTCGAACGCTTCGCTCCATTGCCGCAGCGCGACCAGGATCGGGAAGGTGCCGCGGCCCTTCGTGGTCAGTACATACTCTTGATAGGCGCTGCCGTCGGAGGCGGGGGCGGTTGCCAGGATGCCGTGGTCGACGAGCGAGCGCAGCCGTGCTGCCAGGATATTCTTGGCCATGCCGAGCTTGCTCTGGAATTCGCCGAACCGACGCAGACCGAACAACGCCTCGCGGATGATCAGCAGCGACCACCAATCGCCCAGCGCATCCAGCGACCGCGCGATCGGGCAGGCATCGCCCTCGAAGCTTGTTCGTTTCACCATCATTCCGGTCCTGTCGCGTTCGCACGATTGATGTGACGATCACGCGCTTGTGTGGTTGCATCATAAAACCATCTGCCCTAGATGGCAACATGGTGTTATGATGCAACCACTGGAGGCAAATGTGCGACTGAAGAACAAGACGGCCCTGATCACCGGAGGCAACAGCGGCATTGGGCTGGCAACGGCCAAGCTATTCGTGGCCGAAGGTGCCAAGGTGGTGGTCACCGGACGCAACAAGCAGACGCTGGAGGCGGCGGCGAAGGAGCTGGGGCCCAATGCGCTTGCGCTCGCTGCGGACGCTACCGACATCGCCGCGACCGAAGCCGCCATCAAGCAGGGCGCCGAGAAATTCGGCAAGTTCGACATCGTGTTCGCCAATGCCGGCATCGCCGGCGGCACGCCGCTCGGCTCAGCCGCGCTCGAGGTCTTCGAGAAGGTCATCAGTACCAACCTGACCAGCGTGTTCTTCACGGTGCAGTCGGCGCTACCTTACCTCAACGACAACGCTTCGATCGTCCTCAACGGCTCGGTGATCTCCGTGCTCGGCATCCCCGGCTACTCCGCTTACGGCGCGGCGAAAGCCGGCGTGCGGGCGATGGCGCGGATCATGGCCTCTGAGCTCTCACCGCGCGGGATCCGCGTCAACGTGGTCGCGCCCGGCGCCATCCGCACACCGATCTGGGGACCTGCAACGGCAACGCCGGAAGCCGAAAAGGCGTTCGAGAAGCGGATCGCGCTGTCGACGCCGCTGGGGCGCCTCGGCGAAACCGATCACGTTGCGAAGACGGTGCTGTTCCTCGCCTCCGACGATTCCGCACATGTGCAGGGCCAGGAGATCTTCGTCGACGGCGGCGCGGTGGCCTCGCCGAGCGGCGCGCCGATCTATCGCGGCTGATCAGTGAAGTGAGGATTGAACCGGCTGACGCGATCATCGCGGGTTGCGCCGGCCGGTTCCCACGTCTTGCGAGACGTGTTTGCTGAACCTTTGCGTGAAGAGTTGAACCTTCGCGCGTGCTGCGCAGACGCCTTTACGGGCAGGGGTCGAAGGACTCATTTCAAGGGAGCCCGTGATGCCAAAGGCAGCTCGCATTTTTTCGTCGATTTCAGCACCGCGCATTTTCACCGATCATTCCGCCGCTCCGGCCAAACGCTCCGACACGTCCGAACTCGTCGGAGTGGTTCTGTTCGCCGGCATTGGGTTGTTCGTCTCGCTCGTCGCCGTCATCCTGGGCATTCAAGGCGCCTGGTTCTAGCGAAAACGCACATGTCAGCCGCCGCGCCATCCGGCGGCGGCTGATCTTGCCGAAGCCTCAGGCCGCGCGCAGGGTCGTTGCCGACTGCAGCGCGCCGGCAATCGCCTTTTCGCGGTGCTCCGGGCCGAGCTGGATGCCGTCTGCGAAGATGAATTCGGGATTGGTGATGCCGATGAAGCCGAACACCCAGCGCAGATAAGTTTCGAGATGCTCGCCAGCGGCGGTCGGCATGTCCGCGCCGTAATAGCCCCCGCGCGAGATTGCAAAGATGACACGCTTGCCGCCGGCAAGGCCCTGCGGCCCATTCGCTCCGTAGCTGAACGTCTTGCCTGCCACCAGGATGCGGTCGATCCACGCCTTGAGCTGGCTTGGGATCGTGAAATTGTACATGGGCGCGCCGATCACGACGATGTCGGCGGCGAGGAATTCGTTGCGCGGCCGCGCTTGCGGCAAGGTCCGGCCCAAGTTCTGCGGGGGCAGGAGCGCCTTGCGCTGCCGCGAGGTGCGAGCCGGAGAGGTGGGCCAGCGGCATCTGGGTCAGGTCGCGGTAGACGATCTCAAGCGAGGGCGTCGCCTGCCTGAGCCGGTCGACGATGGCCGCAGAGACCTGTCTGGAGACGGAGTGGGGGCCGAGCACGCTGGAGTCGATATGGAGCAGTTTCATTTTTGGGTAGCCTGGTATAAGTTTGTAACCAGAGCTACATGAGTGACTGCCGAAATCCTCGCAAGAACGCACTTTTTTGAGCCATGGGCACATCCCTGAAACCTGAGAACACCGATTTGCCTGCACCACGGCTGCCGGATCCGGACCATGCCGACTGCCGCGGCGTGGCTTCGGTCCTGTCGCGCGTCGGCGACAAATGGAGCGTGTTCGTCATCATGATGCTCAGCGATGGGCCGAAGCGCTTCAACGAGCTCAAGCGCATGATCAACGGCATCTCGCAGCGGATGCTGACCTTGACGCTGCGCGGACTGGAGCGTGACGGCCTGGTCACGCGCACGATCTTTCCGACCATTCCGCCACGCGTCGATTACGAGCTGACCGATCTCGGTCGCGGGCTGCAACAGCCGGTGAAAGCGCTCGGGGAGTGGGCGATCGACCATTTGATGCAGATCGAGGCGGCCCGCACGAAGTTCGATCAGCGCAACGACAGCTAAAGCAGCGACACCAATCCGCCGCCGTGGCGTTCGAGCCGGCCGGCGAGCTCGAGCTCCAGCAGCACGGTGCGCACGATCGCGGGCGAAGCGCCTGACATCCGCACCAGATCGTCGATCGAGAGGGGCGTGGGGCCGAGCAGGCCGGTGATCTGGTCGCGGTCGTGGCCTTGCGGATCGGTTTCGAACGGCTCGCTGTCGGGCTCGCTCATGGGCTGCATCAGCGGCCGTTCCATGATCGGTGCGACAGCATTGATGATGTCGGCGGCTTCGGTGACGAGGGTCGCGCCCTGCTTGATCAGGTCGTTGGCGCCGGCGGCACGCGGATCGAGCGGCGAGCCCGGCACCGCGAACACCTCGCGGCCCTGTTCGGCGGCCATGCGTGCCGTGATCAGCGAGCCCGATCGGTGCGCGGCTTCGACCACGACGACGCCGAGCGAGGCGCCCGAGATCAGCCTGTTGCGGCGAGGGAAATCGCGGGCGCGCGGCTCGTGGCCGAGCGGCATCTCGGAGATCGCAGCGCCTTCGTGGTCGAGGATCGCTGTGAGCAAATCGCCATGCTCGGGCGGATAGATGCAGTCGTGGCCGCCAGCGAGCACCGCGACGGTACCGCTTGCGACGCTGGCGCGATGCGCGGCCTGGTCGACGCCGCGGGCAAGCCCGGAAATGATCATGAAGCCGGCTTCGCCAAGCTCGCGCGCCAGCAGGCCTGCGAATTTCAGCCCTGCGCCGGAGGCGTTGCGCGAGCCCACGATGGCGATCATCGGCCGCATCAAGGTCTTGGTATCGCCGCGCACCGCAAGCAGCGGCGGCGCATCGTCGATCATCGCGAGCCGGGCCGGATAGCCGTCTTCGCCGGGCGCGCGCCAGGCAATGCCGAATTTGCGGCTCGCGGCGAGCTCGGCCTTGGCCTCATCCGCGCTGCAGATACGCCCCGACCGCTGCGCACCGCCGCGGCGCGCCAGATCAGGCAGCCGCTCCAGCGCTGCGCGCGCGGTGCCGAAATGATCGACCAGCGAACGGAATGTGCGCGGGCCGACATTGTCGGAGCGGATCAGCCGCAGGCGGTCGATCCGTTCAGCCTCGGTCAGCTCCATGCTCGGATTGATGGCGTCCACGGGGTCTCCTTGCAGGGACAGCATGGAACAACCAGAGGGCGTTGCGCAACAGCGGCGTGCGCTTGCGTGGCCACGCCCCGATGCTAAAAGCGATGCCAATAAGAAGGGTATTTCCATGATCTCACTCGCCGACCTCCAGCGCCGCATCGAAGCGGGCGAGCTTTCGCCTGAAGCCGCCATCGCCCAGTCGCATGCGGCGATCGAGGCCAGGGAGAAAGACGTCCACGCCTTCGTCCGCCACGACAAGGCTGCGAAGGCGCAAAGCTCAGGCCCGCTGCGCGGCATCGCGGTCGGCATCAAGGATATCATCGACACCGCCAACATGCCGACCGAGATGGGCTCGGAGATCTATCGCGGCTGGCAGCCGCGCGCCGATGCGCCGGTCGTGATGATGCTGAAGCGGGCGGGCGCCACCATCATCGGCAAGACCACGACCACGGCGTTCGCCTCGCGCGATCCGACGCCGACACTCAACCCGCATCATCTCGGGCACACGCCGGGCGGCTCGTCCTCGGGCTCGGCGGCAGCGGTCGGTGCCGGCATGATCCCGCTGGCTCTGGGCACGCAGACCGGCGGCTCGGTGATCCGGCCGGCCGCCTATTGCGGGACCGCCGCGATCAAGCCCTCGTTCCGGATGCTGCCGACGGTCGGGGTGAAGTGCTATTCGTGGGCGCTCGACACCGTCGGCCTGTTCGGCGCGCGCGCCGAAGACCTTGCGCGTGGCCTGCTGGCGATAACGGGCCGCACTGAATTTTCCGGCATCGTTCCGGCCAGGGCGCCGCGCATCGGCGTGGTCAGGCAGGAGTTTGCAGGCAGCGTCGAGCCGGCGGCCGAAGAGGGCTTGCAGGCCGCGATCAAGGCGGCGGAGCGCGCCGGTGCCAGCGTGCAGGCGATCGACCTGCCCGAGGCAGTGCAGGAGGCCTGGCGCATCCACCCCATCGTCCAGGATTTCGAAGCGCATCGCGCGCTGGCCTGGGAGTTTTCGGAGCGTCACGACGAGATCGCGCCGATGCTGCGCGCAAGCCTCGATGCCACCGCCCACCTGACGCCGAAGGAATACGACGAGGCGCGCCGGATCAGCCGCCGCGGCCGCCGCGAACTCGGCGAAGTGTTCGAGGGCGTCGACGTGCTCCTGACCTATTCCGCGCCAGGCACGCCGCCGGCGAAGGAGCTCGCGAGCACAGGCGATCCCCGCTACAACCGGCTGTGGACGCTGATGGGCAATCCCTGCGTCAACGTGCCGGTGCTGAAGGTCGGTGGCCTGCCTGTCGGCGTGCAGGTGATCGCGCGCTTCGGCAACGATCCGGTCGCACTCGCGACGGCGTGGTTCCTGGAAAAAGCGCTGGCGAATTCAGGCTAGCGCGGGTTCGCATGCGACAGCTGTAGGCGCGGCAAGCGTCGCGTCTGCTTTTGCATCTTGCCCGAGCCAGCGCTCGGCGGCTGCGCGACCGCTCCGGTGCAGCAGGCGGATGAAGCCGCGGCCGAGATCGGTCGATGAACGTTGCGCCAGGCCGTCAACGGAATCTTCCGCCGCGATCCTGGTGAGGCGCAGCGAGGGCGCGGCATGCGCCTGCGCCCATTCGATCGCGGCGATCTCGGCATTGAGGGCGGCGTTGGCCGCGATCTGGTCGAGCCTGCGGTCGATCGCGGCGAGCGTGATCGGTACGTAGCTGTCACGCGCCGGCGTGACCTGGACGAGCAGCACGTCGGCCGTCGAACTCTCCTGCGCCAGCCGCAGCAGGGGCGGATTGCCGCCGAAGCCGCCGTCCCAATAGGCTTCGCCCTCGATCTCGACGGCGCAGTGCACCAGCGGCGGACAGGTCGAGGCCAGCGCGACGTCGGCGGTGATGGCGTCGTTGCGGAAGATCTGCTGCTGGCCGTCGCGGATCCGTGTCGCCGCGATCAGCAGCTTCGGGCAACGCGCGTTGCGTACGACGGAAAAGTCGATGTCGCGCGACAGCGCCAGCCGCAGCGGATCGAGATCGATCGGATCGAATCGGCCGGAGCGCAAGGTCGGACCGAATGCGACCGAGCTTCCCGCCGGCGAAAAGCCACCGATCAGCATCAGCGAGCGGAACGAGGCCTCGTGCATCAGGCGGAGCCAGAATCGGCTCAGCCGGAGCCGCGCAGCTTCGCGGCCGCCTTCGGCAAGGCCGGAGGCGAGCAGCAGCGCATTGATGGCGCCGGCACTGGCGCCGCTGATGGTGTCGATCTCGATCGGCTCTTCCAGCAGCCGCTCCAGCACGCCCCAGGTGAAGGCGGCAAAGGTGCCGCCACCCTGCAGCGCCAGTGACAGGCGACGCGGCGGCCACGCATTGGAACGAGCCCGCTCAACCGGAGCAGCCGCCGTGACGGCCTCGACCGGCGCAGGTGCGGCGGGCGCGGGCGGCGAAACGGTCGTGGGCACTGGAGGCGGTGCGGCGGCATCGGACCAGATGCAAGTCGTCGACAGCAGTCGGCTCGCCGCAGTGCCCTGCAAGCCGGCGTGGTCATCGGTGCCGTCAATCTTTTCGCCCATTCAGAGCAACCGCGTCACGTCATTTCCACTGTCAGGATGACAGGCATGGAACCTGTTCGCTACTCCGGCCGCGAGGAGGCCGGCAGTTGCGAACAGGATTTGACATATAATGCGGAGAGCAGCCTCGGTATCCGTAGATGCCCTGGCTTCGGAGACTTTGCGTCGACGCGGCTACGCTTTCTCGCCGATCCGACTCTCCTTGCCGGTCTGCAAGCGCTTGATGTTCTCGCGGTGCGCATAGAAGGTCAGCAGCGTCAGCAGCGCCGTCAGCGCGGCCAATGCGAGATGCCCGAACCACCACAGGAACATCGGCGTGACGAACGCTGCCACCAGCGCGGAGAGCGAGGAGTAGCGGGTGGTGAAGGCGGTCGCCAGCCAGATCAGGCAGAACACCACCATGCCGGGCCAGAACAGGCCGAGCAGGATGCCGATATAGACGGCGACGCCTTTGCCGCCTTTGAATTTGAGCCAGACCGGGAAGAGGTGGCCGAGGAAGGCGCCGAGGCCGGCGACCATGGCGGCATTGGGTCCTGCAATGTAGCCGGCGATCACCACGGCCGCGGTGCCCTTGAGCGCGTCGAGCAACAGCGTGCCCGCGGCAAGGGCCTTGCTCCCCGTGCGCAGCACGTTGGTGGCGCCGATGCTGCCGGAGCCGATCGAACGGATATCCTGGGTGCCGGCAAGCCTGGTCAGAACCAGCCCGAAGGGGATCGAGCCGAGGAGGTAGCCGATGACGAACGCCACCGGCAAAAATGCTTCAAGCCCCATGGCTGCCTCTCTAAAGTCCCGACTTCCAAACCGAACGATTGCGCACGTCAGACATGCTCATACACCGTTCGACCGCCGACAATGGTGCGCACCACGCGGCCTGTAAAGCGGGCCTCGTCGAACGGGGTGTTCTTGCAGGGCGATTTGAGGTCGGCAGGATCGCACACCCAGGGCACATCGGGATCGATCACGATGACGTCGGCCGGACTGCCTGCGCGCAGGGTTCCGCCGGGAAGGCCGAGCAACTCGGCCGGGCGGGTGGACATCGCGCGGATCAGCGTCTTCAGGTCCAGCTCGCCATTGTGCACGAGGCGAAGGCCGGCGGGCAGCATGGTTTCCAGACCGACGGCGCCGGGAGCGGCTTCCGCGAACGGCAGGCGCTTGACCTCGACGTCCTGCGGATTGTGGTCGGACATGATGACGTCGAGCAGCCCGGAGGCGATTGCGGCAACCAGCGCACGGCGGTCGTCCTCGGTGCGCAGCGGCGGTGACAGTTTCAGGAAGGAACGATAGGGGCCGATGTCGTTCTCGTTCAGCGCCAGATGGTTGATCGAGACCGAGGCGCTGACGGCGAGGCCGGCCTCGCGGGCGCGCTGGAGGACCTCGAGCGAGTCGACGCAGGTCAGCGAAGCCGCGTGATAGCGGCCGCCGGTGAGCGCGACGAGGCGCATGTCGCGCTCCAGCATCACCGCCTCGGCGGCGTTCGGGATGCCCATGAGGCCGAGCCGCGATGCGAACTCGCCCTCGTTCATGACGCCTTCGCCGACGAGATCGGGGTCCTCGGTGTAGTGCACGATCAGCGCGTCGAAGTCGCGGGCGTAGGTCAGCGCACGGCGCATCACCTGCGCATTGGTGACGCTTCTGACGCCGTCGCTGAAGGCCACAGCACCGGCCGCCTTGAGCAGACCGAACTCGGTCATCTCGTCGCCATGCATGCCCTTGGTGAGGGCTGCCATCGGCTGGATGTTGACGATCGCGGTGTCGCGGGCGCGGCGCATCACGAAGTCGACGGTCGCCGAATTGTCGATCACCGGGGAGGTGTCGGGCTGGCAGATGATGGTGGTGATGCCGCCGGTCGCGGCTGCCTGGCTCGCGGTGGCGAAGGTCTCGCGATGGCTGAAGCCGGGCTCGCCGACGAAGGCGCGCATGTCGATCAGGCCGGGCGCGACGACCTTGCCGGCGCAGTTGACGATGTCGGTGCCTTCGGGGACGCCGGCAGCTCCAATGCCGCGGCGGGTCTCGCGGATGGCGCCGTCGGCGATCAGGACGTCGCCGATGCCGTCGAAATCTCTGGAGGGATCGACGACGCGGGCATTGGCGAGCAGGATGGGGCGGCGATCGGTCAACATCGGCATCACGCGTTCGGCAGGTTACGGGCGAGCGCTTCCAGCACCGCCATGCGCACGGCGACGCCCATCTCCACCTGTTCGCGGATCAGGGACTGGGCGCCGTCGGCCACGATCGAGTCGATCTCGACGCCGCGGTTCATGGGTCCGGGATGCATCACGAGTGCGTCGGGCTTGGCGTAGGCGAGCTTCTTCTGGTCGAGCCCGAAATAGTGGAAATATTCCGAGGTCGACGGCACGAAGGAGCCGTTCATGCGCTCGCGCTGCAGCCGCAGCATCATGACGATGTCGGCGCCGTTCAGCCCCTCGCGCATGTCGCGCGCAACCTCGACGCCCATTCGCTCAATGCCCGGCGGGAGCAGCGTGGTGGGGCCGACCACGCGGACGCGGGCGCCCATCGTGTTGAGCAGGATGATGTTGGAGCGGGCGACACGCGAATGCAGCACGTCGCCGCAGATCGCGACCACGAGGCCTTCGATCCGGCCCTTGTTGCGGCGGATCGTCAGCGCGTCGAGCAGGGCTTGCGTGGGGTGCTCATGGGCGCCGTCGCCGGCATTGATCACGGAACCGTCAACCTTGCGCGCCAGCAGTTCCACCGCGCCGGAGGCGTGGTGACGCATCACCAGGATGTCCGGGTGCATGGCGTTCAGCGTCATCGCGGTGTCGATCAGCGTCTCGCCCTTCTTGATGGACGAGGACGCGACCGACATGTTCATGACGTCGGCGCCGAGTCGCTTTCCCGCGAGCTCGAACGAGGACTGGGTCCGGGTCGAGGCCTCGAAGAAGAGGTTTATCTGCGTCCGTCCCCGCAGGACGGTTCGCTTCTTGTCAACCTGGCGGTTGAGCTCGACATATTCTTCGGACAGGTCGAGCAGGCCGGTGATGTCGGCCGCGGAAAGGCCCTCGATGCCCAGCAAATGCCGGTGGCCGAGGACGAAGGTCGATTTCGATGTCATTAAAGCGAGAGCTATAGGCGCGGATGGCTGGGGGGGCAAGGGCCAATGCCGGGGCGGAGAGTTATCCACGACGCTTTGCGGTTGGGAGGGCACCTGCGGCCTGTGTTCGGGGCTGCCGCTTTGCGCTAAACTCCTGCCATTCGTTGCGTCACGAGCCGGATCATGGCGAGCATGCGGTATTTTAGTCGACTGGCGCGCAATGTTGCTGCGCTGGCAGCTGCTTGCCTTGCCAGCCTTGCGACGCCGGCGCTGGCCGAGAAGCGCGTTGCGCTCGTCGTCGGAAATGACCTCTACCCGAATCTACCGGCTGACCGGCAATTGAAGAAGGCGGCCAATGACGCAACCACCATCGCGGACGCGCTGAGATCACTCGGGTTTGAGATCGTGCTTGGGACTAATCTCGGCCGCCAAGGGATGATCGACCGGCTCGCGGACTTCACGGCGCGGCTCGAGCCGGGCGACACTGCAGCCGTGTTCTATGCGGGGCATGGCGTGGCGATCGCAGGCGTGAACTATCTCGTGCCGAGCGACGTCCCCGCCGTCGTCGAGGGCGCCGAAGCGCGGGTCCGCGGTGCCTCGATCGCCGAGCCCGATGTGATCGCCGAACTGCAGGCGAAGTCGGTGCGCGTGGCTTTCGTCGTCATCGACGCCTGCCGTGACAATCCGTTCCCGCGCGCCGCCGGCCGCTCGATCGGGAACACGCGGGGACTTGCCGACGCGAAGCCGGCGCGCGGGATCTTCACGCTCTATTCGGCGGGGATCGGCCAGACCGCGCTCGACCAGCTCGGCAGCAACGACACGGCGCACAATTCGGTCTTCACGCGGATCTTCGTCGAGCAGCTGAAGCGGCCCGAGCTGCATCTCGGCGACCTCGCGGTCGAGGTGCGCGAGCGCGTCGCGGCGCTGGCGCTGACGGCTAGCGATGGTGGCGGACAACCAGCGCCGCACGAGCAGACGCCGGCCTATTACGACCAGACCCTCGGCGGACGCATCTATCTCTGGGCGCCGCTGTCGTCGGAGCGACCGGTGGCGGGCATGCCGCTGAAGCCGCCGGCAAAGCCTGCGGTCGCGGAGCGCGCGACCATGCGTCCAGCGCGTCCGTCCGTTGCGGGGGAAAGTTGCGCCCGCAGCGGCTTTGAGACTTATTGCGTCAGCTCAATGCTGAAGCCGCAGTTCGGCAATTCATACGGTGCGGCGAACCTGTTTGACGCTTCGACAGGGACGGCCTGGGTCGAGGGCGCCGCAGGCAACGGCGTTGGCGAATGGATCACGGTCGAATTCGAAACCCTGCGGCGCGTCAAGTCGATCCATGTCCAGAACGGCTACCAGAAGAGCCCCGACATCTTTGCCAAGAACAACAGGGTTCGTCAGATCCGCGTGCTGTTTTCCGGCGGCGAGTCGCAGATATTCATCCTCGACGACAAGCTGTCGGCGCAGCTGCTGACATTGCGGCCGCAGGTCTTGGCCTATTGGATGCAATTCATCATCGACGACGTCTGGGCCGGCAACAAATATACCGATACAGCGATCACGAAGCTGCTGGTCAACTCGGATCCCGTGCAATGATCGCAAGAACAGGGATCGCGATGCGCTCCGCGCTTGTTGTGCTGCTCGCAATATCGGTTCTCGTCCCGGCGCCGGCGCCGGCGTCGGCGCAGGGCCTGCCTGGCGACTTCGTCTATCTGCGCGACGTCGATCCCACCATCGTTCAGGACATCCGCTACGCCACCGCGAACAATTTCGTCGGCCGTCCGCTCGCTGGCTACAATGCCGGTGAATGCGTGGTGAAGCGCGAGGTCGGGCTGCGGCTGAAGGCGGTTCAAGCGGAACTGTCGGCGCAAAATCTCTCACTGAAGATGTTCGACTGCTACCGGCCGGCGCGGGCCTCGCTCGATATGGTCAAGTGGTCGCAGAACGGTCATGAAACAGCGGCCGAGCGGCGCTACAATCCGAAGATTCCCAAGACCGAGCTGTTCCGCCTTGGCTACATCGCGAGCCGTTCGCAGCACTCGACGGGCGCCGCGCTCGATCTCACTTTAGTCGATCTCAAAGCCGACAATTCGGGCAAGTACGACCCGTCAAAGAGCTATGCCGATTGCACCGCGCCGGTCGAAGCGCGGGCACCCGAAGGCAGTGTGGACATGGGGACCGGCTACGACTGTACTGATACGAAGGGCCATACTGCGGCACCGGCGGTCACGCCGGAGCAGCGCGCCTGGCGCAAGCGGCTGGTGGCTGCGATGGCCAGGCAAGGCTTTGTGAACTATGCGAAGGAGTGGTGGCATTTTTCCCTGCCGGGGGCCGGTGACGCGGCCTATGATTTTCCGATCCAGCCGCGGCGGAACTGATTCCGCCCCGAGGAAACCCGATGAGCCAGCCGAGCTTTGCGACCCACGAGGTCTTCAACCAGTCGCCGCCGTTCGAGGACGTCGATCTGTTCACTGTCGATCGACCGCTGGTCGATGCGGTGAAGGCCAACGGTGGTGCGGCGGCGGAACGCGAGCTGTCCGAGTTCGGCAAGCAATGGGGCTCGGCCGCGATGGCCGATCGCGGGCGCGTCGCGAACGAGAATACGCCGAAGCTGCGGAGCTTCGACGCAAAAGGCAATCGCCGCGACCAGGTCGAGTTTCATCCGGCCTATCACGAGCTGATGGCGCACAGCGCCCATGCCGGCGTGCACAATTCGACGTGGACTGCGGACGGCAAACCGGCGGGCGATGCCGCCGAAGTGATCCGAGCGGCAAAATTCTACATGGCGGCCCAGGTCGAGACCGGTCATCTCTGTCCGATCACGATGACGCGCGCCTCGGTCGGTGCGCTGGCGATGCAGCCGGATCTGCTCGGCAAGGTGATGCCGGTTCTGTCGACAAGGAGCTACGACCCGAGCTTTGGTCCGTGGTGGCAGAAGCGCGGCATGACGCTCGGCATGGGCATGACCGAGAAGCAGGGCGGCACCGACGTGCGGGCCAACATGACGCGTGCCGTACGTGACGGCGAAGCCTATCGCATCACCGGCCACAAATGGTTCATGTCGGCGCCGATGTGCGATGCGTTCCTGGTGCTGGCGCAGGCCGAGCAGGGCCTGTCGTGTTTCTTCATGCCGCGCTTCGCGCCGGATGGTTCCGTGAATGCGATCCAGTTCCAGCGGTTGAAGGACAAGCTCGGCAATCGCTCCAACGCCTCGTCGGAGGTCGAATTCACAGGTGCGTACGCCGAACGGGTCGGCGAGGAAGGCAAGGGCATCCGCACCATTATCCAGATGGTGCAGCTGACACGGCAGGATTGCGCGATCGCCTCGGTCGGCCTGATGCGCTCCGGGCTCGCGCATGCACTGCATCACGCCCGTCACCGCAGCGTGTTCCAGAAGCATCTGGCCGACCAGCCCCTGATGGAGGCAGTGCTGTCGGACATGGCGCTGCATGTCGAGGCGAGCACGGCCCTGGTGATGCGGCTCTGCCGCGCCTTCGACCGCACGCCGCATGATGCGGCGGAGGCCGCCTATATGCGGCTGCTGACGCCTGCGATCAAATACTGGACCTGCAAGAGTGCGCCGCCTTTCCTGTATGAAGCCATGGAGTGCCTCGGCGGCAATGGCTATGTCGAGGACGGCATTTTGGCGCGCCATTACCGGGAGGCGCCGGTCAACGCGATCTGGGAAGGCTCCGGCAACGTGATGTGTCTCGACGTGCTCCGCGCGCTTGCGCGCGAGCCGGAGGCGGGGACGGCCGTGTTGCAGGCGCTGGCGGCCGAGACCAAGGGTTTGCCCGGGGCAGGTGAGGCGGCCAGCTTCATCGGCAAGACTTTTCGGCGCGCCGATGGCGAGCGCGTCGCGCGCCTCGCCGTCGAGAAGCTGGCGCTGCTGGCCGCTACGGCGGCGCTGAACAGCGTGTCGCCGCGCAATGCCGAACTGTTCGCAAGCACGCGCCTTGCGGCCAATCACGCCAGCATGTACGGCGCGGTCGAGTTCGACAGCGGCGAGGCCCGCGGGCTGCTGGAGCGGGCGCTGCCGTGAGTGGGGCACATTCCATCCACATCGTCATGGCCGGGCTTGGACCGGGCCATCCCGGTCTTGAGCTCCGGCGCGAAGAACGTGGATGCCCGGGACAGCCCGGGCATGACGATCTCTAGCTTGCGCTAACCTACGAAAGCCCATTGATGGATTCCCTCAATCCCGACAATCCGCCGCTGACCGTGACGCCTGCGCCGCCGCGCGTCTGGCTGTTCTGGGGCACCGCGCTGTGGGGCCTCTTCATCTTCGTCGCGATGTTCGTTGGGCAGATCGGCGCCGTCGTCCTGCTGGCGGCGCTGCGTGGTCTTCCCATGGATCTTGCCTCGGTCCAGGGGATCGGCCACGAGCCGCAGGCGCTCGCGCTCTCGGTGATCATGGGCCTGCCGGCAACGCTTCTGGCGGTGTGGCTCGCCATTGCCATCAAGAAGGCCTCCTTCGTCGATTATCTCGCGCTGCATTGGCCGTCCTGGAAGCAACTGCTGTTCGGTGCGGTCGGCCTCATCCTGATCGTCGTGGTCTGGGAGACGATGTCACGCGCGCTCGGCCGCGAGGCGACGCCGGGCTTCATGACCGATCTGTTGAAATCGGGCCGCGACAAGGGTGCGGCGCTATTGCTGCTGTTCGCCTTCAGCGTGGCCGCGCCGATGTCGGAGGAGATCCTGGCGCGCGGCTTCCTCTTTCGCGGCTGGTCGGCGAGCTTTTTGCGCGTTCCAGGCGCGATCCTGCTGTCGTCGCTGGTCTGGACGGTCGTGCACCTGCAATACGACATCTACTTCCTCGCCGAGGTCTTCACCATCGGACTGTGGTTCGGCTACATGCGCCATCGCGCGAATTCGCTCTGGCTCACTATCGCGCTGCACGCGATGAACAATCTGACCGCTGTGGTTCTGACGATGTGGCTGGGGAGCTGAGGCTGGCCGTTGCTTCTCGTTCGCAATGACAGGCGAGGGAAGTACGCTTTCAATGAAGCGCTCTAGTAGGCCACCAGCGCGATTGCGATCGGCATCGTGATCGCCGCCAGAATCGTCTGCAGAGTGATGATCTGCGCAAGCAGCGGCGCGTCGCCGCCCATCTGGCGTGCCAGCACATAGGCACTCGGCGAGGTCGGCACCGCCGCGCAGATCGCGACGATGGCGAGGCTGTCGCCGGCGAGGCCGAACCAGCCGGCAAGAGCCAGCGCGAGGATTGGCATCAGGACGAGCTTGAACGCCACGCCGAGGGTTGCGCTCACGCTGGGGCGGAACAGCCCCTTCAGTTGCAGGCCCGCGCCGGTGACGAGCAGGCCGATCGCGAGCGAGGAGCGGCCGAGCGCGTCGGCCACCTCGTGCCAGATCTTCGGCAGTGGCAGCTGCATGACGTTGATGGCGAGGCCGATGACACAGGCCCAGATCAGGGGATTGCGGATCACCGTCATGACGATGGTCCGTACTGACTGCCTCTCGGGCGCTGCGTAATGTGCGAGCACCGCGACGCTGAAGACGTTGACCAGCGGAATGATCGCGACCATCGCCACCGACGCCAGCGCCAGCCCGATATCGCCATACAGGTTGGCGGAGACCGACAGTGCCACATAGGTCTGCCAGCGTGTCGCGCCCTGGAAGATCGAGGTGAAGGCGGGGCCGTCGATACCGAGCCGCGCCAGGGCCGGGCGCAGCGCGAGGCAGAGCAGCGACATCGCCAGCGCCGACAGCAGCAGCGCGCCGCCGACTCCGGCGACCGGCACCTTGGAGAGGTCGGCCTTCACCAGCGTCTGGATCAACAGCATCGGAAACAGCACGAAATAGGTCAGCCGCTCCAGCCCGTGCCATTGCGTGTCGAGCCGCATCAAGCTGCGCTTCAGGACGACCCCGAGCACGATGAGGATGAAGACCGGCAGCAGCGCCGCAATCACGACCGCCATCGGTCAGGCGGCCCCTGGACGGAGATTGGCGAGGCGGTCGAGCGCGCCCTGCAAAATGAAGATCGCGGCGTGCTCGTCGATCACTTCGGCGCGCTTGGCGCGGCTCACGTCCATGCCGATCAGCTCGCGCTCGACCGCTGCAGTCGAGAGGCGCTCGTCCCACAGGCCGATGGGAAAGGCTGTGAGCCCGGCAAAATTGCGGGCGAAGGCGCGGGTGGATTGCGCGCGCGGCCCCTCGCTGCCGTCCATGTTGATGGGCAGGCCGAGCACGAAGCCGACCACCCGGCGCTCGGCCGCGATCGCGAGCAACCGGGCCGCGTCCTGCTTGAACTGCTTGCGCTGGATGGTCTCGACGCCGGTTGCAAGCCGCCGGTCCGGATCGGATACGGCTACGCCGATGGTCTTGGTGCCGAGGTCGAGCCCGACCAGCGCGCCGCGCGCGGGCCAGTGGGTTGCAGCATCGACGAGGGGCAGGATAAGAGCAGGCATGACGTAGCGCATATCACGCGTCGCGCCGCGGAGTGAACCCGGAACATGGATGCACTGACATTATTCGGCCTGTTCGCCGTGACCGCGATGCTGATTAGTTACGCCCTGGAAGATCGGAGCCATTGGTTCGTGCTGCTGTTCGCCGCGTCCTGCGCGCTCGGTTCGGCTTACGGCTTTCTTCAGGGCGCCTGGCCGTTCGGTCTGGTCGAAGCGATCTGGGCCGTCGTGGCGCTGCGGCGGTAGCAGCTGAAACGGTAGATCGTCCGACGGCAGCAAGAAGCGTGTGAAATCGTGCCGCACATTTGCATCGGCGATTTGTGGCAAATCTCACACGAGTGACGGCGCAGGCCATGTCATGATGCCGCGGCTTCGGTTGCTTGCATCGATTGACGCTTTGGTTGTGTCACGTTAGATTTATGCTCTAAAGTAGTGTGGGGCGCGTGCCCCGATTTCCAGAACGATCGGCAGCGGACGGCAATTCCGGCTTGCGCTGCAACTTGGCGCAAATTTTTAGGGCGCCCCGACCACGTCCCATATTGTCCAGACATTTGAGAGGTCACAATGCTCATCAAGCCAAGCCTGATCGCGGGCTCAGAAAGGCGATTCAAGCAAGCCGAGTTCTCACCCGAAGCCTTGAACCGGAAATTGGGCGACGGTCCGATCGAGATGACCGTCGAAAAGATGCGCGTGCGCCAGCGCCAGCTGCTGGCCGAGACACAGGACGTGGAGAAGGCCGAGATCGGCCTGGAGCGGATCCTTCAGGGCAATGATCTCGACAGCATCAACTATCTCGCCAAGGGGACGGGCGCCTCGCGCTCGGTCTGCCGCATTCAGCTCAGGGATCTCAAGTCGAACCTGCTCGGCTACGGCTCGGGCTTTCTGATCGGACCGGGCCTGCTGCTGACGAACCATCATGTCTTCGGCAAGCCGGCCGACGCCGCCAATTCGATTGCCGACTTCAACTACGAGCTCGACATCGCGGGAC
This sequence comes from Bradyrhizobium sp. SZCCT0148, assembly GCF_018129985.1. GTDB lineage: Bacteria > Pseudomonadota > Alphaproteobacteria > Rhizobiales > Xanthobacteraceae > Bradyrhizobium > Bradyrhizobium japonicum_H. The sequence continues at coordinate 101,426 of NZ_JAFCKT010000010.1, read as the reverse complement.
AGGAGCGCGTGCCGGTGCGGTTTGGCTTCGAGCCTGGCAAGTTCTTCTACACCAACGACAGGCTGGATTTCTCGATCGTCGCGGTGGCGCCGACCTCGCTGTCCGGCGCGGAGAAGCTCGAGGACTTCGGATGGTTGCCGCTCAGCGGCGCGCCCGGCAAGGCAGATCCCGGCGAGTACCTCACCATCGTCCAACATCCCAGCGGGCAGATGAAGCAGGTCTGCGTGCGCGAGAACAAGCTGCTCAAATATGTCGGTGACTTCCTCTGGTACAACACCGACACGACGGCGGGTTCGTCGGGATCGCCGGCATTCAACCGCTTCTGGCAGGTGGTCGCGCTGCATCACAGCGGCGTGCCCCGCAAGGATGCGCAGGGCCGCACCCTGACCAAGGACGGCAAGGTTTGGAAAGCGTCGATGGACGAATCGCTGATCGACTGGATCGCCAATGAAGGCATCCGGATCAGCGCGATCGTCGCCGATCTCAAGGTTGCCGTCGGCTCCCATCCCCTGATCCAGCCGGTGCTGGACGAGGAAGAGCCACCGCTCCGGCTCGAGGTCGAGAAAGCCCGGCCGCCGGTCGCCGCGCCTGCTTTCGGCACCAATTTCTGGGTGGAGCAGTCCCTCGACGGGACCTCGCTGGTGGTGCCGATCCGCGTGCCTTTGCCGACGTTCAGGAAGGACATTCCGTTCGCGCCGCCGGCACCCCTGCCGGGTCCCGCGGGGGGCAACGGCGGAGGCCTCAACGGCGGCATGCAGAACGGCGGCAAGCCGTTGCTCGTCCCGCCGTCCCGCCTTCCGCCAAACCTCAGTGCAAACGGCCTGCCGATGGAGGCCGTACATATCGATCAGAGCACGCTGAAATCGCGCCCCGGATACAAGGCGAATTTTCTCGGCACCGGGAAATTCTCGGTGCCCTTGCCGAAGATACCAACCGCTCTCAAATCCGAGATCGCGACGCTCAAGGGGAATGCCAGGCAATCCGAGCTGAAATACTTCAATTACAGCGTCGTCATGAACAAGGCACGCCGGCTCGCCTTCTTCAGCTGCGTCAATATCGACGGCGGCAAACAGCAGGACGTCGGCAAGCGCGAGGGTGATTCCTGGCTGCGGGATCCGCGCATCGACGACGATGCGCAGATCGGTGACGAGTTCTACCGCAAGCAGGCGACCCTCGAGGCGGACCGCAGCAAGAATCCTTTCGACCGCGGTCACCTCGTGCGCCGGCTCGATGCGACCTGGGGCGACACCGTCGCTGCAGCGAAGCAGCATGGCGACGATTCCTTCCACTTCACCAATTGCTCGCCGCAGTTCTTCTCGTTCAACCAGGGCAAGCAGCTCTGGGCGGGCCTGGAGGATTATACGCGCGATGTCCTGCTCGAGGGCGAGGAGAAGGGCATCGTCATGAACGGTCCGGTGTTCGACGGGCCGGATGCCGACGGCTCCGATCTGCCCAATCCGGCCGGGCAGCCGCGCAAGGATCCGAGCTTCGGCGGCGTTCAAATCCCGAAATATTTCTGGAAGATCCTGATCCGACGCAACGAGGACGACGACGCGCTCAAGGCGGCGGCTTTCCTGATGAGCCAGCGAAAGCTGATCATGGACATCGATCGCATCCAGGAGGTGGATCTGCGCGAGAAGATGTCGGAGGAGGATGTCAGCGTCTTCCAGGTCTCGATCGCGGACCTCGCGAAACTGACCAGGCTCGACTTCGGCAATCTCACGGACGCGGATTCGCACGAGGCGACCTCGGTCGGTCCACGGCGGATCGAGTCCTATGAGGACATTCGACTTTAGAACAGCGCGGCCTGACGCGGTGTCACCGCGTCAGGCCGCGATGACGTCTTCGTCGGTTTTCAGGCAAGCTGCAAAGCCGGCCAGTGCGCTGGACTGATGTCCGGCGCGACGCTGGATGAAGAGTGTCTCGACGCGCGCATGCGAGGCGCCCAGGGTGTGGATCGAGACGGTGCCATTCATTGCGCTGCGGTCGACGACCGCGCGCGGCAGCAGCGTCACGCCCATGTCGGCGGCGACGCAGCCGATCATGCCGTCGAGGGTGCCGAGCTCGAACCGCGCGGCGGACGGCCAACCGAACTCGACGAAAATCTGCTCGAGGCGCTGGCGATAGGTGCAGCCGGTGCGGAACACCAGCGCGGTCGGGCCGGACTCCGGCGTGCCGGCGCGCAGCTCGGCAAGCGAAGCCCAGCGGCGCGCGCTGACCAGCACCAGCTCCTCGCGGAAGGCGCCCGTCGCAATGAGGTCGTCATGCGCGATCGGTCCTGCGACAAAGGCACCATCGAGCGCGCCTTCGAGCACGCTTGCGACGAGGTCGGCGGTCGGTGCGGTCCGCAAGGACAGGCGCACGGCGGGGCAACGGCGGTGGAAATCGGCGAGCAGCGGCGGCAGGCGCACCGCCGCGGTCGTCTCCATCGAGCCGATCGCAAGCGGTCCCTTCGGCTCGCCATCGTCGCGCGCGGCCAGCACGGCCTCGCGCGAGAGCGCGGCCATCCGTTGTGCGTAAGGCAAAAGGCGCTTGCCGGCGCCGGTCAGCGTCATGCCGCGGCTGTGGCGTTCGAACAGCGGCGTGCCGATCTCCGCCTCCAGCGCCTTGACGCGCTGGGTGACGTTGGACTGCACGGTGTTCAGCTCTTCCGCAGCGCGGGTGATGCCACCGGTGCGGGCGACTGCGGCAAAGGTCTTGAGGTCGCCGAGTTCCATGGCGTCGTTTCTCTTTTCAGATGGCAACGTTCGCTACAATTCATTTTCCGAGAATGCTAGTCGGGCTTAGTCTCGCTGTCCAGATCAGGAAAAAGTCATGCCGATCACGACATCGCTGACCACGCTGCTTGAGGTCCGCCATCCCGTCCTGCTGGCGCCGATGGATGTCATTGCGGGCAGCCGTCTGGTCGCGGCGGTGAGTCGTGCCGGAGGTTTTGGCATTCTGGGCGGGGGTTATGGCGAGAGGATTTGGCTGGAGCAGCAAACGGCGAAGCTCGCCTCCCTGACCGCACCGTTCGGGATCGGCTTCATCACATGGAGCCTTGCCAAGCGGCCCGAGCTTCTCGACATCGCGCTGGCGGCAAAGCCCTCGGCCATCGTGTTGTCGTTTGGCGATCCAGCGCCGTTCGCAGCCAGGATCAAGTCAGCCGGCGCGCGTCTGATCTGCCAGGTTCAGGACGAAGCGATGGCGCGGCAGGCGCTCGATGCCGGCGCCGATGTCTTGGTCGCGCAGGGGACGGAAGCGGGCGGTCACGGCGCCTCCCGCACCACGGTCGATCTCGTGCCGGCGATCGTCGACCTTGCCCCTGGGGTGCCGGTGGTCGCTGCCGGCGGCATTGCCGACGGGCGCGGGCTCGCGGCCATGATGATGCTGGGCGCGAGCGGCGTGCTGCTTGGCACGCGCTTCTATGCGAGCGTGGAGGCCGACGGTGCGGAGGAGGCCAAGCGGCGCATCTGCGCGGCGAACAGCGGCTCGACCGTGCGTGGCATCATCTTCGACCTCTCCCGCAACAATGTGTGGCCGGCACCGTTCACCGGCCGTTGCCTGGTCAATGATCACGCCCGGCGCTGGATCGGCCGCGAAGTCGAACTGATGCAGAATGTCGCCGCTGTCGCGGCGGAATATACGGCGGCAAAAGCCGCCGGAAATTTCGACGTCGCGGCCGTCATCGCGGGCGAGGCGGTCGGACTGATCCATGATATTCCACCGGCGGCCGAGCTCGTCGAGCGGATTACGGTTGAAGCGGAGCAGCTTTTGGCCGGCCGCCGCAACTCCATCGCGCCCGTCGCCCGAATCTAGAGAGAACAAACCATGTGGCCTGACCGTCGACTGATCGACCTCTTCAAGACCGAATTTCCGATCGTGCTGGCGCCGATGGCCGGCGTGATGGATGCGGAGCTGGTGATCGCCGTGTCAGAGGGCGGTGGGCTCGGTTCGCTGCCGAGCGCGATGCTGTCGCCGGAGAAAGCGCGCGAGCAGGTCAACATCATTCGCCAGCGCGTGAAGGCTCCGGTCAACATGAACTTCTTCTGCCATACGCCGGTCGACCTTTCGACCGAGGCTGAGGCACGCTGGAAACAGCGGCTCACGGGCTATTACACCGAGCATGGTCTCGATCCCGCAGCGCCGATCTCCGCGGCGAACCGCGCGCCGTTCGATGCGGCCTTCTGTGAGGTCGTCGAGGAGCTGAAGCCCGAAATCGTCAGCTTCCATTTCGGCCTGCCGGAGCAGGCGCTGCTCAAGCGCGTCAAGGCGGCCGGCTGCCTTGTCATCTCGTCGGCGACGACGGTGAAGGAAGCCGTCTGGCTCGAACAGCACGGCGTCGATGCCGTCATTGCGCAAGGCGCCGAAGCCGGCGGCCATCGCGGCATGTTCCTGACCGACAAGATCTCCGAGCAGCCCGGCACGTTTGCGCTGGTGCCGCAGGTCGCCGATGCCGTGAAGGTACCGGTGATCGCGGCCGGTGGCATCGCGGACGGGCGCGGCATCGCCGCCGCCTTCGCGCTCGGCGCCTCCGGCGTACAGATCGGCAGCGCTTACTTGCGCTGTCCGGAATCCAAGGTCTCGCCGGGAGGCCGCAAGGCGCTGGCTGAGGCGCGGGACGATTCCACCGTGATCACCAATGTCATGACCGGGCGCCCGGCGCGCGGCGTCCAGAACCGCCTGATGCGCGAGGCCGGTCCGATCTCGCCGGACGCGCCGCCGTTCCCCCATGCCGCGACCGCGCTGGTGCCGCTGAAAGCGGCTGCCGAAAAGCAGGGCAGGGTGGATTTCACCAATCTCTGGGCCGGCCAGGCCGTGGCGCTGGGCCGCGAGGTCCCCGCGGCCGAATTGACGCGGGATTTTGCCAAATCGGCGCTCGCTCGCATGAAAGCGCTGGCTGGCTGAGGCCAGCCACCCGGTTGCGGCGCAAAACCGGCCTCTGCTATACGGCACATAGGTTTTGCCGTGAGAGGCCATATATAATGTCCGTCGACGCCGCTACCGTCCGCCGCATCGCGCATCTGGCGCGCATTGCGGTTTCCGAGGACGAGGTTCCGCATCTGCAGGGCGAGCTCAACGCCATGCTCGCCTTTGTCGAGCAGTTGTCGGAGGTCAATGTCGAGGGCGTGGAGCCCATGACCTCGGTCACCCCGATGCAGATGAAGAAGCGACAGGACGTGGTCGATGACGGCGGGATCGCCGACGATATCGTGCGGAATGCGCCCGCGACCGAAGGCCACTTCTTCGTGGTGCCGAAGGTCGTCGAGTAGTTTTTAGGACCTCTGCCATGTGCATGCTTTGCGACGACGAGAAGGCCTATCAGGCCTACATGAACTATCTCGACAAGATGGAGCGGCAGGGCAAGGCTGCCGATCCCAACGTCGCCGTCAATGCCGTGCTCGACGAGATCGAGGCCGCCGCGAACGCCGCCGCCAAGAAAAAAGACGACCCGGCCAACGACAAGACCTTGTCTCCGTTCTTCTGCAGCCCGATCAATAAATGACCGATTTGACATCGCTGACGCTCGCCGAGGCCCGCAAGGGTCTCGCGGCCAAGACTTTCACGTCCCTCGAGCTGACGGACGCGCATTTGAGCGCGATCGAAGCCGCGCGGGTGCTCAATGCCTTCGTGATGGAGACGCCGGACCAGGCCCGCGACATGGCGAAGGCCGTGGACGCAAAGATCGCCAAGGGCGATGCCGGCCCGCTCGCGGGCATCCCGCTCGGCATCAAGGATCTGTTCGCGACAAAGGGCGTGCGCACCACGGCGTGCTCTAAGATTCTGGGCAATTTCGTGCCGACCTACGAGTCCACCATCACTTCGCAGCTGTGGCGCGACGGCGCGGTGATGCTCGGCAAGCTCAACAATGACGAGTTCGCGATGGGCTCGGCCAACGAAACCTCGTGCTTCGGTCCGGTCGGCAATCCCTGGCGGCGCGAGGGAAGCAACACGACGCTGGTCCCGGGCGGCTCGTCCGGCGGCTCGGCCTCGGCTGTGGCGGCGCTGCTCTGCATGGGTGCGACCGCGACCGATACCGGCGGCTCGATCCGTCAGCCCGCGGCATTCACCGCGACCGTCGGCATCAAGCCGACCTATGGCCGCTGCTCGCGCTGGGGCATCGTCGCCTTTGCCTCCTCGCTCGACCAGGCCGGTCCGATCGCACGCAGCGTCCGCGACAGCGCGATGCTGCTGCGCTCGATGGCCGGGCACGATCCGAAGGACACGACCTCGGTCGACATCCCCGTGCCGGATTACGAGGCCGCGATCGGCAAGTCCGTGAAGGGCATGAAGATCGGCATCCCCCGCGAATATCGTCTCGACGGCATGCCGGCCGAGATCGAAAAACTCTGGAGCGAGGGCGCGGCCTGGCTGAAGGCGGCCGGCGCCGAACTCGTCGAGGTGTCGCTGCCGCACACCAAATACGCGCTGCCGGCCTATTACATCGTGGCGCCGGCGGAGGCGTCCTCCAACCTCGCGCGGTATGACGGCGTCCGCTATGGCCTGCGCGAGAAGGGCGGGAACATCAACGAGCTCTACGAGAACACCCGCGCCGAGGGGTTCGGTGCGGAGGTTCGCCGCCGCGTCATGATCGGCACCTATGTGCTCTCGGCCGGCTATTACGATGCCTATTATCTGCGCGCGCAAAAGGTGCGCACGCTGATCAAGAAGGATTTCGAGGATTGCTTCGCGCGGGGGGTCGACGCGATCCTGACCCCAGCGACGCCATCAGCGGCCTTCGGCATCGGCGAGAAGGGCGGCGCGGATCCGGTCGAGATGTATCTCAACGACATCTTCACGGTGACCGTCAACATGGCGGGCCTGCCCGGCATCGCCGTGCCCGCGGGCAAGGACGCGCAGGGCCTGCCGCTCGGCCTGCAACTGATTGGCCGCCCGTTCGAGGAGGAGACTCTGTTCTCGCTCGGCGAGGTGATCGAGCAGGCGGCCGGCCGCTTCACGCCCGCGAGGTGGTGGTGAATGCCGCCGCGTTCATCGCAAGCCTCGACGGCGCGGCGCCCGCGCCTAGGCTGAGCGCGCCGCTCAGCGGTCTATGGTGGGCCGCCAAGGGCGACTGGGAGCAGGCGCACAGAATCGTCCAGGACGACAACAGCCGTGACGCCGCCTGGGTGCACGCCTATCTGCACCGCGTCGAAGGCGATTTCGGCAATGCCGGCTACTGGTACCGCCAGGCCGGCCAGCCAGCTGCAACGGATTCATTGGAAGCGGAGTGGGAGCGGATCGCTGCCACGCTGCTCGGGAGCACGACATGAGCACGGCCACGCACAAGCTTCTCAAGGGCGCCACCGGTGACTGGGAGGTCGTCATCGGCATGGAGATCCATGCCCAGGTGACGTCGAAGTCGAAATTGTTCTCCGGCGCGTCCACCGCCTTCGGCGGCGAGCCGAACTCGCAGGTGTCGCTGGTCGACGCCGCGATGCCGGGCATGCTCCCCGTGATCAACGAGGAATGCGTCAGGCAGGCTGTCCGGACCGGGCTCGGTCTCAACGCGCAGATCAACCTGCGCTCGGTGTTCGATCGCAAGAACTATTTCTATCCGGACCTGCCGCAGGGCTACCAGATCAGCCAGTACAAATCGCCCGTCGTGGGCGAAGGCGAGGTGATCGTCGATCTCGACGGCGGCCGTACTGTCTCCATCGGCATCGAGCGGCTGCATCTGGAGCAGGATCCCGGCAAGATGCTGCACGATCGGTCGCCGTCGCTGTCCTACATCGATTTCAACCGCTGTGGCGTGGCACTGATGGAGATCGTCTCGAAGCCGGACATCCGCGACGCCGAGCAGGCCAAGGCCTATGTCACCAAGCTGCGCTCGATCATGCGCTACCTCGGCACCTGCGACGGCGACATGGAGAAGGGATCCTTGCGCGCCGACGTCAATGTGTCCGTGCGCAAGCCCGGCGCGCCGCTCGGTACCCGCTGCGAAATCAAGAACATGAACTCGATCACGTTCATCGGCCAGGCGATCGAGTATGAAGCGCGGCGCCAGATCGAGATCCTGGAGGACGGCGGTCAGATCGAGCAGGAGACCCGCCGGTTCGAGCCCAACAAGGGCGAAACGCGTTCGATGCGGTCCAAGGAAGAGGCGCACGACTATCGCTACTTCCCCGATCCCGACCTGCTGCCGCTCGAATTCAGCCAGCAATTCGTCGACGAGCTGAAGGCGAAGCTGCCGGAGCTGCCGGACCAGAAGAAGGCGCGCTTCGTCGCCGATCTCGGTCTCTCGGCCTATGATGCGAGCGTGCTGGTCGCCGAGCGCGAGAGCGCAGTGTTCTACGAGACGGTGCTCGACAAGCTCGGTAACCGCGCGCGCGATGGCAAGATGGCGGCGAATTGGGTGATCAACGAGCTGTTCGGCCGCCTCAACAAGGAAGGCCGGGACATTACGGACTCGCCGGTGAGCGCCGAGCAGCTCTCGGGCATCGTCGATCTGATCGGCGAGGGCACGATCTCCGGCAAGATCGCCAAGGATCTGTTCGAGATCGTCTGGCAGGAGGGTGGCGATCCCCGCGCGCTGGTCGAAAGCCGCGGAATGAAGCAGGTCACCGATCTTTCGGCGATCGAAAAGGTCGTCGACGACATCATCGCCGCCAATCCCGACAAGGCCGCGCAGGTCAAGGACAAGCCGCAGTCGCTCGGCTGGTTCGTCGGGCAGGTGATGAAGGCATCAGGCGGCAAGGCCAACCCGCAGAGCGTCAACGACCTGCTCAAGTCGAAGCTCGGCATCTGATCTCGCACGTTCGAACGAGGTGACGGATAAGTTCGTCACCTCGTTTTCGTTCCTCGGCTGCGACGCTCGCGCGCATCCTGTCCGGTAAACTTCATCCCATCGATGGCGACGCGGCGACCGAATCGCCGTCACGCGATTCGCGCAAAACGGCGGCTCGCAGACGCTCCGGCGAGCGCTCGCGCCATTAATCATGAAAATATTTTCGTTGCCAAAAATCGCGACTCAGAGTCCGCGAAACGCCTCTGCAAGGTGAGCTCGACCATCACGATGCGCATCACCGGGTCGATCGTGCGCGATGCGCGTGTGCAGAAAAATACTTGCTGCATAGAGTTTTCTGAAATCGCATCTCTCGCAGACATCGACGATGCGGGCACTCTGCGCGATCGTGCAAACGCGTCGTGCAGCGTGCTTGCATCGCGCTCGCCAAGCGCACGCGCCTTGCGTCGTCAACACTTCTTTAAGCGAGACGCTGTTTTTTTCGTTGTGTTGGTGTATTCGGGATGAGTGTGCACTCGATCCCCGAATGCATGCAGCGATTAAGCCATCTCACACATCGGAGGGCAACATGGCCAAGAAAGCTAAGAAGGCAAAGAAGGCGAAGAAGGCGAAGAGCGCAGTGAAGAAGACTGCGAAGAAGACCCGCAAGGTCGCCAAGAAGAAGTAACTTCGCTTCTGAAGTTGCCGGCTCCTCGAGAGCCGGCACGTCATCAGCGCCTCCTGGAGGTTCTGGTCGACGATAGAGGGTGTCGGCGAGACATCAGGTCAACGGTCGGACCGTTCTGTTTGCGGTCCGGCAGAAGAAACAAGTTTTCTTCGTTCGGTGCGGGGTCGGTTCTCCGGTTCTGCAATTTCACGAGTAGCCTTGCGGTCAAAGTGGAATCTGGTCCTGACGTGTTCGCCGACGCCCTCGTTCTCCTGAGGCCGGGGTATTGCCGGCATTCCTTTTCCCCACATTGCTGATCCGACCACGGCGTGATCGTTGCGCCGGGCGCTCCACCCCGGGCTGGTGAGGACTGCGGCCGATTGCGTACTGCTCGCACGCCGCTTCCGCCATTCGCGCTGTCATCGCCGGGCCTCGACCGGGCGATCGAGTCCACTGCGGCTTCTCGCGCGACACGGCTGTCTCGGAAATGCCGGATCATCCGCCTGCCGCCTTCGCTTGAGTTTGGGCGCTCCCAGACCATGGGCCCGACGAAAGCCTGTAAGTGGCCGGCGCGGGTGCCGACAGCGCGCGAGGACGCCAAGAATGCGTCCCACCGCGCGCGATGGTTATCGATGTCCCAAAATCCCAGGGTAAACCGAATCTGACGAAACGCAGAAGTGCCTGCAAATCAGGGACTTTTTGAATTCTGCGGGCCGGACCCGCGCGCTCGCGTTTACGTCTGCTTCATCGCGATACTTAAACTGCCATTCAAATTTGCCCGCCATCATCACCTCCAACAAGCCGGCAAACGGCCTTGAGCAAGAAGACTAAGGGAAGAGTTGAACAGTGCACGGTCCCAGAAGGGGTCATGCACATCAGAGTTGGACGGGAGCCGCGCTCGGGGGAGCAAGGCAAAAGAAAAAAGGGGATGCGTTATGTTTCAGGGTACTTTCGATCTGGAGACGGCAACGCCGATCGACGCGACCGCGTTGTCGGACGTCTTGTTCGAGCGCGGGATCTATTGGGCGAGCGGCCGTTCCGGGCTCGTCGATCTCGTCGCCGCGCACAAATGGTTCAACCTCGCCGCCCTGAAGGGCCGCAAGGACGCCGTGACGCTGCGTCAGGAAATCGCCTCGCAGATGTCGGAGGCCGAGATCTCGGCCGCGCAGCGGGAGGCGAGGGCGTGGGTCGCCACGCACTGAACCGGGCATCGCATCCGCACCCGTGGGCGCACGGGTGGGCCTGATCGCCGCCACACAAGATGCATGCGGTATGAGCGAGCCCGACGCCGTCGAACGATGGCCGCCGACTCAGATCGCCCCCGATGAGTGCGATCTGGAATTCGGACGTCCTCACAAGGCGGGGATTCTGCCCTTCGTCTCCGTGCCGACGCAGGGGCAGGCGTCTGGTACAATGTCCGGGCCGGCGAGGCGGTGCTCATTTCGCCCTCGCATCTGCGGTTCGCGCGGTTCCACCGCTAGTCTTAGCCCCACGCACACACCCACACATATAAGGTGTTGCGAATCGACCAGAACTTGCCGCGCCGGGCTTTCGCGCCCTCACGACCGCCTTCAGGTGAAAGACCGCACCAAGCTTGATTGATTCTGCTGCGGGGTGGCGGAGAGGGAGGGATTCGAACCCTCGATACAGCTTGAGACCGTATGACGCTTTAGCAAAGCGTTGCCTTCAGCCACTCGGCCACCTCTCCGGTGCGAGCCTTATGCATCTAATTGCTTGGGCTGGTCAATTTGGAAGCGTGTGTTTTCGTTCGAATATCCCAGCGATTTTCCCAACAAGGCAGTTTGCTCCCGAGAGCGTGACCGTAACGCCGTCAGAACGGGTGCTCGACTGGCGCGTCCAGGGGCGGTTTCGCCCATGACAGCCGTTTCGCTCCCATAAGAGGCTTAGTCCGACGGAAGAATCGAAGGATCGGAGGGCGGGCGGTCGAAAGTGCGAATCGGGCCGTCTCCGCCGGCCTGCCAGTAACCCCGCTATCCACAGACCGTGCGTATCGCGCACCTCAAGGCAGCGCCTGCGTTGCGCCGGGAAGGCCTGGAGCAGGACAGTGCCTCCTCTTTGAGTCTGCGCGTGATTCCACGATTCGAGTGCGTCAAAGCCTCTCGCCGCCAGGATCTCGTCCGTGGCGTCCGAAGCAGGGAACTTTGTCGGCAGATGGAACCGGCTTAAAAACGCTAGTAAAAACAATGTGTTGCGAAGGTCGATTGATCACATCTGCGTGTTATTTGTGCAACACCCGCCGGAAAACAAGCTGTGCGGGCCCGTTTCGGAGCGTTCTCTTGTTGTGTGTGCAAGGACGTTCGGTAATTGTGACTGAGCGACGGAGGGGGGCATCCCGAGGTCGTCCCGTTTAGGTCATTTCGCTTAAGTCCCTCGCGTTCATGCGGGTGTGTCCGAAGACGCGAAGGAGCCCGAAGCGGTGATTTGAAGGGGGTTGGGGAATTGGCCGTCCGGTCAGTGACCTTCCCTGAAGAGCAACTTGGAGGTTTAACATGAAGTTGGTTAAGAGCCTTTTGCTCGGCTCAGCGGCGGGTCTGATCGCCGTGGGCGGAGCTCAAGCAGCCGATCTGCCCGTGAAGGCCAAGGCGGTCGAATACGTGAAGATCTGCTCGCTGTACGGCGCGGGCTTCTACTACATCCCGGGCACCGACACCTGCATCAAGCTGGGTGGTTATCTGCGCGCTGAAGTCGCGCTGAACACCAACTCGGACTTCAGCGGCCAGCTCACCGGCAACAACGGTGCGCGCAATCGTCTGACGAACTACTACACCATGCGCGCTCGTGAAGATCTCAACATCGACACGCGCACCGCGACTGAGTACGGCGTCGTCCGTACCTTCTTCGACGGCGTGTTCTCCTGGACCACCGGCAACTACGCCGGCACGGGCAGCGCGACCGGCGCGACCGCCTACAGCGGCACGCTGGCTCTCAACACCTCCGGCGCCACCCCGGCGCTCGTTGGTTCGTCGATCAACGGCACCGACGGCAACACCTCGGGCGGTTCGCTCGGCGTGTACTACGCCTTCATCCAGTTCGCCGGCTTCACCATGGGTAAGGCCGTGTCGCAGTTCGACGCGCCCTGGACCAACTATCCCGGCAACAACTTCGACAGCCTCGTCGGCGGTTCCGGCACGGTCACTGGTGTCAACCAGTTCACCTACACCGCTGACTTCGGTCAGGGCGTGACGGCGTCGTTCTCGGCGGAAGACGCGACGGCTTACTACCAGGCCGGCAACATCAACCTGGCGGGCGCTTCGGTCACGGGCATCACGGGCGGCGCTTATGGCTCCAACGCCATCGGCGGCTCGCGCTCTCCGAACCTCGTCGGTATGGTCCGCGTTGACCAGGCTTGGGGTCTCTTCCAGGCGTCGGTTGCCGCTCACGACAACCACGTTGCCTACTACGGCGCCACCGAGCCGACTGGCCACCCCGACGACAAGTGGGGTTGGGCTGTTCAGCTCGCTTTGTCGATCAAGAACATCCCGACTGGTGCGGGTGACGTGATCAACATTTCGGGCGTCTACACCGACGGTGCGACCCGCTACAACTTCCAGAACCTGGCGGGCGGCAGCTACTCGATGTTCAGCGGCACGAATGTCGCCGGTGCCTACCAGAGCGTTGGCTTCGCCTATGCTCCGGACACCGTGTTCACCTCGGCGGCCGGTGGCTCGTCGCAGGAGACCGTGAAGACCTGGGGCTTCCGTGGTGCTTACACCCACAACTGGGATCCCTACTGGAACACCGCGCTGTACGGTGCCTACGCTCAGGCACAGTTCGGCTCGCTCGCCAAGAACAGCCTGTGCGGTGTCGGTGGCACCTTCGCTGTTGCTGGCGTGACCTCGTGCAACCCCGACTTCGCCGTTGGCCAGGTTGGTATCATCACCCGCTGGACCCCGGTCAAGAACCTCACGTTCTCGGCTGACCTCAACTGGACCCATCTGGACCAGAAGTATGCGGGCACCTTCGCTTACGCCGGTTCCGGCACGACGGCCAAGCCGGCTGCCGTGTACGAGCTGAAGGATCAGGACACCATCACCCTGCTCCTCCGCGCTCAGCGCAACTGGTAAGTTCGGTCTAACGACCTGACAGAGAGCCTCGGCGGGAAACCGCCGGGGCTTTTCTTGTTGTCGCGGTGCTGTTTTTGCCGCGGCGCTTGCCTTTGCCGCGGCGCTTGCCTTTGCCGCGGCGCTTGCCTTTCTCGCTTCGCGCAACGGGCAAGTTGGCGCGTCGCGGTCCATTGAGCGGTCTCGGTTGGGATCTGATGGAAGATGGGAGAGGGGGCTCCTCGTCTCATCCTGACAGTGGGGCAAAGGCGGAGGATCGCCGGTGGCCGGCGTGCCTGCGCAAAGCCAGGCTGATGATCTGCCTTCAGCGGTGGACAGGCGCCTCCATTTGCACGCGAGGCAATGGCGAGCTTGCCGATCTGACCGCTGCCTGTGGCAGCGTTCAAGCAACGCGTCGAGGAAGTTCGCCGCAGGATCGTCTTGGATCTCAAGATGTACTTGGCGGCTCAGGTCCTGCCGACACAGCGCTCGCCACCCCGGACGAAGCTGCGAACCGAAGAGCGGATCGCTATTGCACGCTGCCGGCGCCGCGGCGCAGATCGGCTTCGATCTGCAGGCGCGTGCCGCCGCCGAAGCGGGCGCGGTAGACCTGCAGGTTCTCCATGATCCGCTGCACGTAATTGCGAGTCTCGGAGAACGGAATCAGCTCGACCCAGTCGACCGCATCGACCTTGGGGTCGCGCGGGTCGCCGTAGCGCTCGACCCACTTCTTCACGCTGCCGCGGCCGGCATTGTAGGCGGCAAAGGTCATGATGTAGGAGCCGCGGTAATCCTCGAGCAGGCCGCCGAGTTCGGCCGAGCCGAGCGTGGCGTTGTAGACCGAATCGTTCTTCAGCCGCCCCAGATCGTAAGTCGCGCCGTGCCGCTTGCAGACATAGCGCGCGGCGTCGGGCGTCACCTGCATCAGGCCATACGCCTGCGCCGGCGACACCACTGACGGATTGAATGCGCTCTCCTGCCGGGCAATCGCATAGATGATGCTGCGCTCGACTTCGGGACCGATCGGCGTGAACTGCGGAATGCCGTTGACGGGGTAGGCGTAGAAGTCGAACGGCAGGCCGCGATTGAGTGCGGCCTTGCCGAGCAGCAGCATGCCGCGCGCATCGTTGTAGCGCTGGGTCAGTTCGCCGAGACCAGCAAGCGCTTCGGGATCGCCGTTCTCGCCCATGTCGGCCAGCAGCGGTATCGCCATCTCGCGCTCGTCGAGCTCGTAGAGCAATTGCGCGGCGCGCACGATCTCCAGCCGCTCGGCGCCACGCCCGCGCGGCTGGCTGTTGAGTTCGATCTGCGGCAGGCCGAGCTTGGCCCGGGCGAGCTGGCCGTAATAGCTGGTGGACTGTTCGGCGGCGCGGGCATAGGCGTTGCGCGCCTCCTGCTGCCGCCCAGCGGCTTCCGCGGCGCGGCCCTGCCAATAGCCGGCACGCGCCAGCGCGGTCGGGTTGACGCTGCCGACGCCGATGCGGGCAAAATGCTGGGTGGCGGCTGCGGGGTCGTTGAGGAAGCGCAGCGCGATCCACCCGGCCGTGAACTCCTGCTCGGTCTTGTAGATGTCGCGCGAGGGCAGCGCGGCGTCGCGGGCGATCAGATAGGCGCTGCGGAAATCTTCGGTGTCGATCATCTTGCGCGCCAGCAGGCGCCGCTCGATCCACCATTCGTCGAGATTGTGGAGACGACCCGGATCCTTCGGCGCCGACAGCATGAGCTGCGCTGCCTCGGCGAACTTCTCCTCGCGGCGCAGCAGCTGGATCTTGCTGAAGATGAAGCCGGGGTCGTTGTGCAGCTCGCGGGGGACGGCGTCGAGCAGCGCGCGCGCGTTCGGCGCCTTCTTGACCGCAGCGATGCGGGCCTTGGCGAGCGCGACATAGCCTGCGCCGAGGCGCTTTGCGGCGCGCAGCGCGGCCTCGTTCTCGCTGCCATAGAGCAGGGTGTCCATCCGCGCCTTCTGATCGCCCGGCGTCAGCAGAGCGCCGAACTGGTCGAGCGCGTTGTTCTCGGTCTCCTCGGACATCGGATCGCTGCGCCAGGCGTCGCGCACCAGCCGCTCGGCATTGGCGCGGTCGCCGCGCGCCAGCATCGCCTTGGCGAGCGTGAAACGGCCCTTGGCGGACACAGGAGATTCGTTCTCGAACCACGACCAGCCGACGGACTCATCGCGCCTGTCGTCCCACATCGCGGCCTCGAGGCGGCGGCGGAGGAAGGTCTGCGACGGCCAGCTCGGATTGGCGGAGAGGAAGGCGCGGTAGCGCTCCACGGTCGCGCCATTGTCCTCGCTGCGCAGGATGATCCATTCCGCGAGTTTTCGCGCGACCGGATCGGAGATGCCTGCCGCGACGTTGCTGGCATCACCCGCCTTGCGCTTGCGCACGAGCTCGATGACGCTTTCGAGGGCATCCTTGTCACCCTGCGGCGTTGACGATGTCGCAGCGACCGCGGCCGGTATCACCGGCTTGCGCGGCGCGGCGTGCTGGCGGGTCGCCGGAGCCAGCACGGGCGCTGCGGCCGGCCTTGCGGCGGGGGCGGAAGGTCTGACCGTGGCCGTCACGGCTGGCGCGGGTGCGGTTTTCGGCGGAGAGGCGCTGGCGGCCGGATGCGCTTTCGGCGGAGCTGCCGTTACGGCAGGCTTGGGCTTGTCCTTTGCCGGCTCTTTTCCGGCGCTCTTGCCGGCCTCCTTGCCAGGCTCCTTGGCCGGTTTCTTCGCGGCGTCCTTGGCAGGAGCGCCGGCGGCACCCTTGCTCCCGCCCGTGTTCGCTGCGGGGCTGGCTCCTTTGGCCGCGTCTTTTGCAGTTTCCTTGCCGGTTCCCCTGGATGCGCCCTTCGCGCCGTCCTTGGCGGTGTTCTTGGCTGCCGGCTTCGCGGTATCCTTGCCCGCTTCCGCGGGCGTCTCATTGGACTTGGCTAAAGCGGCGCAGCCGACCGTCAGCCCTGTCATCACGCAGAGGATCAGGCCGGTGGATCGCCAAACGGCACGAGGGAATGAGGTCACGGCGTTTCGTCGCCCCGAATCAGTCAACTGGCCCAAGACCTGTCTCTACAAGATCTAGCTGTATTTGATTGAATATGCGGACAAAATACCAACAGCCGCTTACCTCGGCCCGGTTTGCACCACCACCGCGGCAAAATCGCGGCCTAAACGGTGCGTCACACGGCAGCGGGTCTTTTACCGGCGGGATAGACCCGATATGAAAGGGGCTTGCTCAAGAGATAGCCGCGTACGGAGGAAGTCCATGGCAGCCAAGACGAAATTCCGGGGGTCCTTCACCGCCTTGGTCACGCCGTTCAAGAACGGCTCGGTGGACGAGGCGGCATTCCGATCCCTGGTCAACTGGCAGATTTCGGAGGGGACCAACGGTCTGGTCCCGGTCGGGACCACCGGCGAGAGCCCGACGCTCAGCCATGACGAGCACAAGAAGGTGGTCGAATGGTGCATCGCTGAGGCCAAGGGCCGCGTCCCCGTGATCGCGGGCGCCGGCTCCAACTCCACCAAGGAGGCGATCGAGCTTGCGCAGCACGCCGAACAGGCGGGCGCGGACGCCGTGCTGGTGGTGACGCCTTACTACAACAAGCCGACCCAGGAAGGCATGTACCAGCACTTCAAGGCCATCAACGACGCGATCGGCATTCCGATCATCATCTACAACATCCCGCCGCGCTCGGTGATCGACATGTCGGTCGACACCATGGCGCGGCTGTGGGAGCTGAAGAACATCGCCGGCGTCAAGGACGCCACCGCCAGCATGGTGCGCGTGTCGCAGCAGCGTGCGGCGATGGGCGAGGATTTCAACCAGCTCTCGGGCGAGGACGCCACCATCATCGGCTACATGGCGCATGGCGGCCACGGCTGCATCTCGGTGACGTCGAACGTTGCGCCGCGCCTTTGCTCGGAGTTCCAGGCGGCCTGGGCCAGGGGCGACCATGCCACCGCGCTGAAGATCCACGACAAGCTGATGCCGCTGCACAACAACCTCTTCATCGAGAGCAACCCGGCGCCGATCAAGTACGCGATGTCGCTGCTCGGCAAGCTCGACCAGACGCTGCGCCTGCCGATGGTGCCGGTCTCCGAGCCGACCCGCGTTGCCGTGCGAAGTGCCATGGTGCACGCTGGCCTGATCAACTGATGGATTGACCCAACCGGGAGGCGGTTCATGAGCGTCGACGACAAGAGCAGGCGGATGCTCACGGAGTTCCGCGAATTCGCCATGAAGGGCAATGTCGTCGATCTCGCCGTCGGCGTCATCATCGGTGCGGCCTTCGGCGCGATCGTCACGTCCCTGGTCGGTGACATCATCATGCCGATCATCGGTGCGGCGACCGGCGGCCTCGACTTCTCGAACTACTTCGTCCCCTTGTCGAAAGCGGTGACCGCCACCAACTTAGCGGATGCGAAAAAGCAAGGCGCCGTACTTGCTTACGGTAGCTTCCTGACGCTGACGATCAACTTCATCATCGTCGCCTTCGTGCTGTTCCTGGTGATCCGCGCCATGAACACGCTGAAGCGGAAGGAAGAGACCAAATCCGCGGAGCCCCCGAAGCCGTCGGCGGAGGTCGTGCTCCTCACCGAGATCCGCGATCTCCTCAAGAAGTGACGCGCGCGCTTCATCCAAACTGTTAGCATCGCAGCGCATCGCGCTCAGGTCCCATCGCCATGGCCGACAAGAACGAACGTCCGATCAAGGTCATGGCGGAAAATCGCAAGGCCCGCTTCAACTATGCGATCGAGGATACGATCGAGGCGGGTATTGCGCTGACCGGCACCGAGGTCAAGTCGATCCGCAACGGCAAGAGCACGATCGCGGAGTCTTATGCCGATTCCAAGGACGGCGAGATCTGGCTGATCAACGCCACCATCCCCGAATATCTGCAGGGCAACCGCTTCAATCACGAGCCCAAGCGGCCGCGAAAGCTGCTACTGCATCGCAAGCAGATCAACAAGCTGATGGGCGCCGTCGACCGCGAGGGCATGACGCTGATCCCGCTCAAGCTCTACTTCAACGAGCGTGGCCGCGCCAAATTGCAGCTGGCGGTTGCAAAGGGCAAGAAGCTGCACGACAAGCGCGAGACCGAGAAGAAGCGCGACTGGAGCCGCGAGAAGGGCCGCCTGATGCGGGCGAGGGGATAGCGAGATGAATCAGCGCAACCTGCTCGAGGTCGATTGGAGCCGGATTCCCGCACCTGAAGACGACGGCGCCGCCGCTCATCTGACGGGCATGACGCTGCCGCCGATCGGCCTGCTTGCGACCGACGATACCTCGGTGACGCTGTCGGCGATGCGTGGCCGGACGGTGGTGTTCGCCTATCCCCGCACCGGCGAACCCGGCAAGATTGCGTTGGTCGACGATTGGGACATGATTCCCGGCGCGCGCGGTTGCACACCGCAGACTTGCGCGTTTCGCGATCTGTTCGCGGAGCTGAAGGCCGCCGGCGCCTCCCACGTGTTCGGCCTCTCGACGCAAAGCAACGCATACCAGACCGAGATGGCCTCACGGCTGCATCTGCCGTTCCCCGTGCTGTCGGACGAGAAGCTGGCGCTGACGCGTGCCCTGAATTTGCCGACGATGGAGGTCGCAGGCCTGACGCTGATCAAGCGTCTCGCACTGATCGTCGACGACGACCGTATCACGCAGGTGTTCTATCCGGTGTTTCCGCCGGACCGGAACGCCGGCGACGTGCTCGACTGGCTGAAGGCCAATCCGGTCCGCGCCTAGTCCAGATCCGCCTTCACCTTCGCGAACACCGAGCGGAACATGTCCGGCGTCAGCACGCGGGTGTTCGTGTTGTAGCGCGAGCAGTGATAGCTGTCGTAGAGCCTGAACGCGCCGGCCTGATGCACGGCGCCGTGGCCGAAGGGGGCCTGTGAGGCCTTCAGGTTCAGCGGCTTGAGCACGCTGTCATGCGCAATCCGCCCGAGCGCGATGATCGCGCGCAGTTTCGGCATCGTCGCGAGATTTGCCACCAGAAATTGCCGGCAGGTGTTGATCTCGGCCGGCAGCGGCTTGTTCTGCGGCGGGACGCAATGCACGGCGTTGGCGATCCGGCAGTCGACCAGCTTCAGGCCGTCATCGGGGCGCGCCTGATAGGTGCCCTTGGCAAAACCATATTCGAGCAGCGTGGAGTAGAGCAGGTCACCGGCGTAATCGCCTGTGAACGGCCGCCCCGTGCGGTTGGCGCCCTGCATCCCCGGCGCGAGGCCGACGATCAACAGGCGGGCCGTGACGTCGCCGAAAGGCGCAACGGGCGCATTGTGCCATAACGGCTCGCGCGCCCGGTTTGCCTCGCGAAAGGCGACCAGGCGCGGACATAGCGGACAATCGCGGTCGGGAACGACGGTGGGAGATCGGCGGCTGGACCGTGCCGCCTCACTCCTCGAAGTCGTCATCGCCCCTCGGCGCCATCGTGGTTGCGCGCTGGAGGAATTGCGGGGCGTGGTGGCGTCCCTCACCACGCTCGCCGCGGTCACGCGGGGCGGGGCGTTCGGACGGATCGCGGCCGAGCTTGGATTGCAGCTCGACGAGATCGGTGAAGACGTCGGCCTGGCGGCGTAGCTCGTCGGCGATCATCGGCGGTTGGCTGGCGATGGTGGAGATCACCGTGACCCGCACGCCGCGGCGCTGTACGGCCTCGACCAGGGAGCGGAAGTCGCCGTCACCGGAGAACAGCACCATCTGGTCGATGTGCTCGGCGAGCTCCATGGCGTCCACGGCGAGTTCGATGTCCATGTTGCCCTTGACCTTGCGGCGGCCGGAGGCGTCGATGAATTCCTTGGTCGCCTTGGTCACAACAGTGTAGCCGTTGTAGTCCAGCCAGTCGATCAGCGGGCGGATCGAGGAGTATTCCTGATCCTCGATGATCGCGGTGTAGTAGAACGCCCGAAGCAGCGTCCCGCGGCTCTGAAACTCCTTCAGCAGGCGCTTGTAATCGATGTCGAAGCCCAGAGTTTTCGCCGTCGCGTAGAGATTGGCTCCATCGATGAAGAGCGCGATCTTGTCGGTAGAGGAAGGTGACATTCAGTTTGCTCGCGTAGTGTTCGTGATTGATGTTTTATTGTTGGCGCGGCGACCGCAGGCCGCGCATTTCTAATGTGCCGCTGAGCCCCGTCGAAACCGCACATCCGGAGAAGTCGGGGCAATCAAGGTATAGTTATGACGGACTTGCATACACCCGGCGCCGCCCTCGATGGCAGCCCGGGACACCACCCATCCCAGCCCCAATGTGGGGGTAGCAGAGCCGTTTGGCGAGGCCAAATCACAAATTGGCCTTGCGAAACCGGCCCGGTCCCTATAACTAGCCCCAATCATCCACATATTTCGTCCCACCCACAACGGAGCGACAGTTCATGGCTCGCGTCACCGTAGAAGATTGTATCGACAAGGTCGACAACCGGTTTGACCTGGTCCTGCTGGCCGCCCACCGTGCCCGCATGATTTCGTCAGGTTCACAACTAACGGTTGACCGCGATAACGACAAGAACCCTGTTGTGTCTTTGCGCGAAATTGCTGACACGACGATTTCGCCCGAGGACCTCCGCGAGGAGCTGGTGCACTCGCTTCAGAAGTTCGTCGAGGTCGACGAGCCCGAGCCGGATACGGTGCCGCTGATCGGTTCCGCGGGCGCGAGCGTCGATGCGGACGATACCGAAGTCGCCGTCGAGCGCATGACCGAAGAGGAGCTCCTGAAGGGCCTCGAAGGCTTGGCGCCGCCCGAGGAGCAGCCCGAGGAAGACGAGTAAATCGTCCATCGCGATCGTCGATGTCTTGTGATCTTATCAAAGGCCCGAACCATTGTTCGGGCCTTTGCTTTTGTTGACGTTTTCGTGGTTACCATCACGTCGGGGTTGGCGATGCGTCCTGTCACTGAATTGATCGGACACAGGCGCGATCGGAGCTAAGATGTACGCTACGGGCAGGCCCAGGCCCGTTTGAAGGCAGGACGGCATGGTATATCGGCGCCGCAGATCCACGCAGATGCAGGCCGCAACCGATTCGGTTGCCGTGGCCCCGACTGCGCCGGTCACGCGCCCGGCCAAGCCCCGCGCGCGGATGATGCGTCAATATGACCTTGTCGAGCGCGTCAGGTCCTACAATCCCAACACCAACGAAGACCTGCTGAACCGCGCCTACGTCTACGCCATGAAGGCGCATGGCTCGCAGACCCGCGCCTCGGGCGATCCGTATTTCTCGCACCCGCTCGAAGTGGCGGCGATTCTCACCGACCTGAAGCTCGACGACGCCACCATCGTGGCCGCGCTGCTCCACGACACCATCGAGGACACCGAAGCGACGCGGGCCGAGATCGACCAGATCTTCGGGCCGGAGATCGGTGCGCTGGTCGAGGGCCTGACCAAGCTGAAGCGGCTCGAACTGGTGTCGCGGGAGGCCAAGCAGGCCGAGAACCTGCGCAAATTGTTGCTGGCCATTGCCGACGATGTCCGTGTGCTTCTGGTCAAGCTCGCCGACCGCCTGCACAACATGCGCACGCTCGACTTCGTGCCGACGGAATCGCGCAGGCGCATTGCCGAGGAGACGCTCGACATCTATGCGCCGCTGGCGGGCCGCATGGGCATGCAGGAAATGCGCGAGGAGCTGGAGGATCTGTCCTTCCGCACCCTCGATCCCGAAGCCTATTCGGTGGTGATGCAGCGCCTCGACGCGCTCGCCGAACGCAACCGCAACCTGATCGGCGAGATCGAGGACCAGCTCTCCAACAATCTGCGCCACCGGGGCCTGGGGGCGCGAGTCTATGGCCGCCGCAAGAAGCCGTTCTCGATCTGGACCAAGATGGAGCGCAAGTCGGTCGGCTTCGAGCAATTGTCCGACATCTTCGGCTTTCGTCTCGTCGTCAACGACATCGAGGCCTGCTACCGCGCGCTCGGCATCGTGCACACCACCTGGCCGGTCGTGCCGGGACGCTTCAAGGACTACATCTCGACGCCAAAGCAGAACGACTATCGCTCGATCCACACCACGGTGATCGGCCCCGGCAACCAGCGCGTCGAGCTGCAGATCCGCACCGAGGCGATGGACCAGATCGCCGAGCGCGGCATCGCCGCGCACGTGTTCTACAAGGAGGGCGTGGGGTCGCCGACCGAATTTCTCAAGCGCGAATCCAATGCGTTCGCCTGGCTGCGCCACACCATCGGCATCCTCTCGGAGAGCGCCAACCCGGAGGAATTCCTCGAGCACACCAAGCTGGAGCTGTTCCACGACCAGGTGTTCTGCTTCACTCCGAAGGGCAAGCTGATCGCGCTGCCGCGCCATGCCAACGTGATCGACTTCGCCTATGCCGTGCATACCGACGTCGGCAACAGCGCGGTCGGCTGCAAGATCAATGGCCAGTTCGCGCCGCTGTCCTCGGAGCTGCAGAACGGCGACGAGGTCGAGGTGCTGACCTCGGAAGCGCAATCGGCGCCGCCCTCGGCCTGGGAAACGCTTGCGGTCACCGGCAAGGCGCGCGCCGCGATCCGCCGTGCCACCCGCACCGCGGTGCGTGATCAATATGCCGGTCTCGGCCGGCGCATCGTCGAGCGCCTGTTCGAGCGCGCCAAGATCGAATACGCCGACGACAAGCTGAAGGGCGCGCTGCCGCGGCTGGCACGGACCTCGATCGAGGACGTCATGGCGGCGGTGGGGCGCGGCGAGATCAAGGCCTCCCACGTCGCGCGTGCGATGTACCCCGACTACAAGGAGGAGCGCATCGCGCGCTACGGCGTGAAGAAGGGGCTCGCCGCCAAGCTCAAGGAGAAGTCGTCGGAGCCGCCGCGCAGCCCGGTCGCCATTCCGATCCGCGGCATCAATTCCGACCTGCCGATCAAGTTCGCGCCGAACGGCGGCGCCGTGCCGGGTGATCGCATCGTCGGCATCGTCACGCCGGGCGAGGGCATCACCATCTATCCGATCCAGGCGCCGGCGCTGAAGGACTTCGAGGAGGAGCCGGAGCGCTGGCTCGACGTCCGCTGGGACATCGAGGACTCCGCGCCACAGCGCTTCCCCGCCCGCATCCGGGTCGAGAACGTCAATGAGCCCGGCGCGCTGGCGCAGATCGCGACGGTGATCGCCGAGCACGACGGCAACATCGACAACATCAGCATGCAGCGCCGCTCGCCGGATTTCACGGAAACGACGATCGATCTCGAAGTCTACGATCTCAAGCATCTCAGCGCGATCCTGGCCCAGCTGCGCGCCAAGGCGGTCGTCGCCAAAGTCGAACGTGTTAATGGATGAGTTCTGTCGTTGCCGGCTTGACCCGGCAACCCATCTCTTCAAAGAAGATGGATGCGCGGGTTGAGCCCGCGCATGACGATTTGAGACATGTCACTTCATGAGTCCTGAAATGCCCGCTTCGAAGCTTCGCCTCGGCGTCAATATCGATCACGTTGCAACCGTGCGTAACGCGCGCGGCGGCCGCCATCCCGATCCGGTGCGTGCGGCGCTGCTCGCGATCGAAGCCGGCGCCGACGGCATTACCGCGCATCTGCGCGAGGATCGCCGCCATATCCGCGATGAGGACATGGCGCGGCTGAAGGCCGAGATCTCCAAGCCGCTCAATTTCGAGATGGCGGCGACCGACGACATGATGCGCATCTCGCTCGCCACCAAGCCGCACGCGGTGTGCCTTGTCCCCGAGCGCCGCCAGGAGGTGACCACCGAGGGCGGCTTGGATGTGGTCGGCCAGCACAATGCGCTGGCGCCCTACATCGCGCGGTTGAGCGATGCCGGCATCCGGGTCTCGCTGTTCATCGCTGCCGATCCCGCCCAGATCGAAATGGCGGCGCGGCTACGCGCGCCGGTGATCGAGATCCACACCGGCGCCTGGTGCGACGCCGTGGTCGACGGTCACACCGAAAAGGCCGAGGCCGAATGGCAGCGGATCGTGGCGGGCGTGAAACTGGCCAAGGCCGCCGGGCTTGAGGTCCATGCCGGCCACGGGCTCGACTATGGGACGGCGGAGACGATCGCGGCGCTGCCCGACATCATGGAGCTCAACATCGGCTATTACATGATCGGCGAAGCGCTGTTCGTCGGTCTCGCCGAGACGGTGCGCCGCATGCGCGCGGCGATGGACCGAGGCCGGAGCCGGGCATGATCATCGGCATCGGCTCCGACCTGATCGACATCACCCGCGTGGCGAAGGTCATCGAGCGCCATGGCGAGCGTTTCCTCGACCGCATTTTCACCGCGGCCGAGCGGGCCAAGGCGGAGCGGCGGGCCAAGAACGAGAAGATGGTAGTCGCGACCTACGCCAAGCGCTTCGCCGCCAAGGAGGCCTGCTCGAAGGCGCTCGGCACCGGGATCCGGCGCGGCGTCTGGTGGCGCGACATGGGAGTGGTCAACCTGCCGGGCGGGCGGCCGACCATGCAGCTGACCGGCGGGGCGCTGGCGCGGCTGCAGGCCCTGACCCCGGAGGGCTTCGAGGCGCAGATCGACCTGTCGATCACCGACGACTGGCCGCTGGCGCAGGCCTTCGTCATCATTTCCGCCGTCCCGCTGCCGAAACTCTGACAGGGCTCCCTTCGGTTTTATGATTTGTGTTATAAATCAGTGCCTTATGCAGTTTTGATGCGATCCTTGATTGCGTGGCCTCCGACAACCGTCTAAAAGTCCGCGGACGCAAATCAGCCTGGGCCAATTCGGCTTTACGCCGGAATTGGCCCTCACTATCAGAATCAGGACAATCTCCTTGCGCCGCGAACCGATGGGCCGTTCGCGGGAGGAGGGCGCTCTGTGATCGCCGGCCGGAATTGAGAGAGCAATGAGCGCGACTTCGGGAACGAAAACTGAGAGCGGCATCGGCGAGACGATCCGGGTCGTGATCCACGCTCTCCTGATCGCGCTGGTGATCCGCACCTTTTTGTTCCAGCCCTTCAACATCCCGTCCGGTTCGATGAAGGCAACGCTGCTGGTCGGCGACTATCTGTTCGTCTCGAAATATTCCTACGGCTACAGCCACTATTCGATTCCGTTCTCGCCGCCGCTGTTTTCCGGGCGGATCTGGGGCTCGGACCCCGCCCGCGGCGACATCGTCGTGTTTCGGCTGCCGAAGGACGATTCCACCGATTACATCAAGCGCGTGATCGGCCTGCCCGGCGACCGCATCCAGATGCGCGACGGGCTGCTTTACATCAACGACACGCCGGTCGAGCGGCAGCGGATGAGCGAATATGTCGGCGAGGAGCCCTGCGGCTCCGAAGGTGGCGGCATTTCCCGGGTGAAGCGCTGGAAGGAAACGCTGCCGAACGGCGTGTCCTACGAGACGCTCGACTGTGCCGACAACGGTTACGTCGACAACACCAACGTCTACACCGTGCCATCGGGCCATTTCTTCATGATGGGCGACAACCGCGACAACTCCACCGACAGCCGCTTCCTCGGCCAGGTCGGCTATGTGCCGCAGGAGAATCTGATCGGCCGTGCACAGATGATCTTCTTCTCCATCGGTGAAGGCGAGCATGCCTGGATGTTCTGGCGCTGGCCGTGGTCGGTGCGCTGGAATCGCTTCTTCAAAATCGTCCGATGAAAGACGAAGCCAAGGACATCGCGGCTGAACCGATCGAGGCACAAGCGGGCCTCGACGGCGAGGCTGCGACCAAGGCTGCTGCAGGCAAGGCGCCCGCGAAGAAGAAGCGGACGCGGAGCAAGGCGAAGGGCACCGATGCCAACGCGGCGCTCGAAGCGCGCATCGGCCACAGCTTCGCCGACCCCAACATGCTGATGCAAGCGATCACGCATGTCTCGGCGCTGAAGTCCGGACGCAAGCGCGGCGACAGCTATCAGCGCCTGGAATTCCTCGGCGACCACGTGCTCGGGCTCGTCGTCTCCGACATGCTCTATCATGCGTTTCCGAACGCCGATGAGGGCGAGCTCTCCAAGCGTCTTGCCGAACTCGTGCGCAAGGAAAGCTGCGCCGACGTCGCCAAGTCGCTCGGACTGCTCGACGACATCAAGCTCGGCTCGGTCGGCTCCAGCGCCGACGCGCGCCTGCGCAAATCCATCCTCGGCGACATCTGCGAGGCTGTGATCGGCGCCGTCTTCCTCGATGGCGGCTACGCAGCGGCGTCCGATTTCGTCAAACGCAACTGGACCGAGCGCATGCACAAGCCGCGCCGTCCCCTGCGCGATCCCAAGACCGTGCTGCAGGAATGGGCGCAGGGCAAGGGACTGCCGACGCCGGTTTACCGCGAGGTCGAGCGCACCGGCCCGCATCACGATCCGCAATTCCGCGTCGCAGTGGACCTGCCGGGACTCGCCCCGGCCGAAGGCATCGGCGGCAGCAAGCGCGCGGCAGAGAAGGTGGCAGCTTCAGTGATGATCGAACGAGAAGGTGTTGGCGGCAGCAATGACGGCTGAAGCGAGCGGCGAGACGCCCACTGCGACGCGCTGCGGTTTCGTTGCGCTGATCGGCGCGCCGAATGTCGGCAAGTCCACGCTGGTCAATGCGCTGGTCGGGGCCAAGGTCACGATCGTCTCGCGCAAGGTGCAGACCACGCGCGCGCTGATCCGCGGTATTGTCATCGAGAACAACGCACAGATCATTCTGGTCGACACGCCCGGCATCTTCCTGCCGAAGCGAAGGCTCGACCGCGCCATGGTCTCGACCGCCTGGAGCGGGGCGCATGACGCCGATCTCGTCTGCGTGCTGCTCGACGCCAAGACCGGAATCGACGAGGAGGCCGAGGCGATCCTCACCAAGGCGGCCAGCGTCAACCACGAGAAAATCCTCGTCATCAACAAGGTCGATCTGGTCCAGCGCGAGAAGCTGCTGGCGCTGGCGCAGGCCGCGAACGAGCGCATGAAGTTCGCGCGGACCTTCATGATCGCGGCGATCTCGGGCGACGGTGTCGACGACCTCCGCAGGACGCTGTCCGAGATGGTGCCGGCGGGGCCGTTCCTCTATCCTGAGGACCAGATGTCGGACGCGCCGATGCGGCAGCTTGCGGCCGAGATCACGCGCGAAAAAATCTATCAGAAGCTGCACCAGGAATTGCCCTACCAGTCCACGGTCGAGACCGAGAAGTGGGAGGAGCGCAAGGACAAGTCGGTGCGGATCGAGCAGACGATCTTTGTCGAGCGCGAAAGCCAGCGCAAGATCGTGCTCGGCAAGGGCGGCGCCACCATCAAGTCGATCGGCGCGGACTCGCGCAAGGAACTGATGCAGATCCTGGACGTGCCGGTCCACCTGTTCCTGTTCGTCAAGGTGCGCGAGAACTGGGGCGACGATCCCGATCGCTACCGCGAGATGGGCCTGGACTTTCCGAGAGAATAACCAAGAACAGATCGGTATCCGATGAGCGTGCCCAGCAACGTCCGGCGCTTCGAAGCGCTGCTTTATGCATCGTTGATGCTGGACGCCTTGTCCGTTGCGGTTCAGGACCGCACGCCCACTGCCGAGGTGACCGAGCAGATGATCATGACGGGGACCTTGCTCGCCGGAGGCATGATCCTGCTGTTGGTCTACTTCGTGCGGCTCGCCGCGCACGGGCGCAAGAACTGGCCGCGCTGGGTGCTGGCGGCCGCGCTGGTGCTGTCGGTGATCTCGCTCGGCCAGATCATCGGGGAGAAGGGCATGGAGCTCGACAGCGCCATCGAGATCGTTTCCTGCGCGCTGACGACGGTGGGATTGTATTTCTCGTTCACCGGCGACGCCCAGGGTTGGTTCGACGCGTGACGTTTTGCGCGGTGCCGTAGGGTGGACAAAGGCGCGCCCTTGCGCGCCGTGCCCACCATCTAACCGCGGTCGCAAAATTGAGTGGGCACGCTTCGCTTTGCACAGCCTACGACAGCTCGAAATGCGATAAGAGTCCTCCCATGGAATGGACCGACGAGGGCATTGTGCTGGGGGTGCGGCGGCATGGCGAATCCAGCGCCATCGTCGAGCTCCTGACGCGCGGGCACGGCCGGCATCTCGGCCTCGTGCGCGGCGGCGCCGGCTCGCGGATGCGGCCACTTCTGCAGCCGGGGAACAGCGTCAGCGTCGTCTGGCGGGCACGGCTTGACGAGCATCTCGGCACCTATGCGATCGAGGGCTTGAAGCTGCGCGCGGCCACGTTGCTGGGATCGTCCCACGGCGTCTACGGCGTCACCCATCTGGCCTCGATTGCGCGCCTCCTGCCGGAGCGCGATCCGCATGAGGAGATCTTCACGCAGCTCGAGCATTCGCTCGACGATTTCGACGACATCGGCAGCGCCGCCGTGCACGTCATCCATTTCGAGCTGGCGATGCTCGCCGAACTCGGCTTCGGACTGGCCCTGGAGAACTGTGCGGTCACCGGCGAGACCACGGACCTGATCTACGTCTCGCCGAAATCCGGTGGCGCGGTGTCGCGCGGCGCGGGCGAGCCCTGGCGCGACCGCCTGTTGCGCCTGCCGCCTTTTCTACGCCAGGGCGAGGTGCAGGGTTGGCTGACCGACGAGGATCTGCAGGACGGCTTTCGACTCACCGGGTTGTTCCTGCTGCGCCACGTGCTGGAGCCGCGCGGGCAGGTCCACTCCGACGCGCGGGCCGGCTTCATCAACGCGCTGACGCGACAGCAGGCCCGGGCCGCAAACCCTGCGCCATGAGCCCAGCGGGACGCTCCCTTGTCCGTCGACATGGAGTTCCCTGGAACGAAATCGGGTTCAGTGGACTTTGCCCCCAGGTTCCATCACGGGGATAGCCCAAATGTTGATCAGGGGATTCGCCTTCTCTGCGGCGCTGCTCGCGTTTGCGCCCGATGCCATCGCCGGCGAGCCGCAACCCGGCGTGTTTCGTCGGGCATCCTGTACGGTCGTCCGATACTATGTAGCCAAATATTCCGCTGCGGCCGCAGAGACATGGGCGCGTTCGAAGGGCGCGACGGAGGCCGAGATCGAGGCCGCCCGGCGCTGCCTGACCAACGCTCCGGCCGCCACACAGGCCCAAAAGGCCCATCCCGTCCCGCCTGTGACAGCCGGCTGGGCCGGGCAGTAGGCGCCCACAGGGAACCAATCCATCCTTGCCCGATTCGCTTCCACGGTTTAACCGGGCGACATGGGAAAACGAATCGTTCCGCCGGAAGAACCGGCCGAAATTCACGAGGTGCCGCTGCGTGAAGCGCTCGAGGAGCGCTATCTCGCCTATGCGCTCTCCACCATCATGCACCGCGCGCTGCCCGACGCGCGCGACGGCCTGAAACCGGTCCATCGCCGCATCCTCTACGGCATGCGCCTGCTCAGGCTCGACCCCGGCACTGCCTTCAAGAAGTCCGCCAAGATCGTCGGCGACGTGATGGGCTCGTTCCATCCGCACGGCGACCAGGCGATCTACGACGCCATGGTCCGCCTCGCGCAGGACTTCTCCTCGCGCTATCCGCTGGTCGACGGCCAGGGCAATTTCGGCAATATCGACGGCGATAATCCGGCTGCCTACCGCTACACCGAAGCGCGCATGACCGACGTCGCGCGGCTTCTGCTCGAAGGCATCGACGAGGACGGCGTCGAGTTCCGTCCCAATTACGACGGCCAGTCGAGGGAGCCGGTCGTGCTGCCCGGCGGCTTCCCGAACCTGCTCGCCAACGGCGCGCAGGGCATCGCGGTCGGTATGGCGACCTCGATCCCGCCGCACAACGCGGCCGAGCTCTGTGAAGCCGCGCTGCACCTGATCGAGAAGCCCGACGCCAAGTCCAAGGCGCTGATGAGGTGGGTCAAGGGCCCCGATTTCCCGACCGGCGGCATCTGCGTCGATTCCAAGCAGTCCATTGCCGAGGCCTACACCACCGGCCGCGGCTCGTTCCGCGTCCGCGCGCGGTGGGAGCAGGAGGAGGGCGCGCGTGGCGCCTGGGTCGTCGTCGTCACCGAGATTCCCTTCTTGGTGCAGAAGTCGCGGCTGATCGAGAAGGTCGCCGAACTGCTCGACCAGAAGAAATTGCCGCTGGTCGGCGACATCAGGGACGAGTCGGCCGAAGACGTCCGCATCGTGATCGAGCCGAAGTCGAAGAACGTCGACGCCGCCTTGATGATGGAGTCGCTGTTCCGGCTCACAGAGCTCGAAAACAAGATTCCGCTGAACCTCAACGTCCTGATCAAGGGCCGCGTCCCCAAGGTCGTGGGTCTGACCGAGTGCCTGCGCGAATGGCTCGACCATCTGCGCGACGTCCTGATCCGCCGCACCAATCATCGTAAGGCCGAGATCGAGCGCCGAGTCGAAATTCTGGGCGGCCTGTTGATCGCCTATCTCAACATCGACGAGGTGATCCGGATCATCCGCAACGAGGACGAGCCGAAGCCGGCCTTGATCAAGGCATTCAAGCTCTCCGAGGTGCAGGCCGAAGCCATCCTCAACATGCGGCTGCGCTCTTTGCGCAAGCTCGAGGAAATGGAGATCCGCACCGAGGACAAGGATCTGCGCAAGGAGCTGAAGGGCCTCGAGTTGCTGCTGGCCTCCGAGCCCGAGCAATGGAAGAAGGTCGGCGAGCAGGTCGGCAAGGTCCGCGACATGTTCGGCCCGAAGACGCCACTCGGCAAGCGCCGCACCACTTTTGCCGACGCGCCCGAGCACGATCTCGCCGCGATCGAGGAGGCCTTCGTCGAACGCGAGCCGGTGACGGTCGTGGTCTCCGACAAGGGCTGGATCCGGACCATGAAGGGCCATGTCGAGGATCTCTCGGGGCTGGCCTTCAAGCAGGACGACAAGCTCGGCTTCGCCTTCTTCGCCGAGACGACCTCGAAGCTGCTGCTGTTCGCCACCAACGGCAAGTTCTACTCGCTCGATGTCGCCAAGTTGCCGGGCGGCCGCGGTCACGGCGAGCCGATCCGCCTGTTCATCGATCTCGAACAGGAGACGGCGCCCGTCGCGCTGTTCGTCAACAAGGGTGGACGCAAATTCCTGGTCGCGAGCCACGAGGGCCAGGGTTTTGTGGTCAACGAGGACGATTGCGTCGGCACCACCAAGAAGGGCAAGCAGGTCCTCAACGTCGACATGCCGAACGAGGCGTGCGTGGTCACCGAAGTGCTTGGTGATACCGTCGCGGTCATCGGCGAGAATCGCAAGATGCTGATTTTCCCGCTCGACCAGGTGCCGGAGATGGCGCGGGGCCGCGGCGTTCGCTTGCAGAAATACAAGGATGGCGGTCTCTCCGACATTGCCGTGTTCGAGGCGAAGGCCGGCCTGACCTGGAAGGATTCCGCCGGCCGCGAGTTCTCCGCGACCATGAAGGAACTAGCAGAGTGGAAGGGCAACCGCGCTGACGCCGGCCGCCTGCCGCCGAAGGGTTTCCCGAAGTCGAACAAGTTCGGCAAGGTGATCGGGTAGGACGGTCTCTTGTCCCGGACGTGCGGCAGCGTGCATCGCGGCTGCGCAAGCCGGGACACAGGTGAGCTTGTCGTGCGTCCCTCCTTCCACCGCGTCATTGCGAGCCTAGCAAAGCAATCCAAGCTGTTCCGGAGGGACTCTGGATTGCTTTGCTAGGCTCGCAATGACGAGAGGTAGCAGGCTCGCTCCCAATTCGCACCTCTTGGCGCGTAAACGCGTGGCAGACAGCCGTGAGCGCATACGTGCTTTGGCCGCGTGGGCACGAACATTGCTTTTTCCTGGCGACTGCGAACGTTTCAGTCAAAAGGCAAAACCACACCAATGTTCAAATTGAAGGCTTTCATTCCGGCGTTGCTCGGGTTCGCGATCGCTGCGGCACCTGCGCATGCCGCGGGCAATCTCGTTGCGGTACTGGAGGCGGAGATCGTCACGCTCGATCCGCATTTCTCCACGGCCTACATTTCGCGCACGTTTGGCTACATGGTGTTCGACACGCTGTTTGCGAAGGATTCCAAGGGCGAGATCAAGCCGCAGATGGTGCAGGACTGGAAGGTCTCCGCGGATGGATTGACCTATACGTTCACGCTACGTGACGGCCTGAAATGGCATGACGGTCAGCCGGTTACCGCGGCCGATTGCGTGGCGTCGTTGCGCCGCTGGGGCACCCGCAGCGCGCTTGGCCGCCGCATCTTTGCGATCACGGCCTCGCTCGAGCCGACCGATGCGAAAACCTTCGTGCTGACGTTGAAGGAGCCCTCCGGCCTCGTCATCGACGCGCTCGGCAATCCCGTCAGCCCCGTTGCCTTCATGATGCCCGAGCGCATCGCGAAAACACCCGGCGACCAGCGCATCACCGAGATCGTCGGCTCCGGCCCGTTCGTCTACAGCAAGGCCGATCACCGCACCGGCGATCGCATGATCCTGAAGAAGTTCGCCGACTATGTGCCGCGTCCCGAGCCGGCCGACTTCCTCGCTGGCGGCAAGCGCGTCAACGTCGACGCGTTGGAGATCCGCGTCATTCCCGACGGTGCGACCGCGGCCTCCGCGCTGCAGGCCGGCGAGATCGACTTCATGCAATATGCGCCGTTCGACCTGTTGCCGCAGTTGGAGAAAAACTCTCGCGTCAAGCTGGTCAATTTCACCGGCGGCAACATGTTCGCCGGCGCCTATCGCCTCAACGCCGCGTCAAAACCGTTCGACGATCCCGCCATCCGCCGCGTGCTGTGGAAGCTGGTCGACCAGCGCGAAGTGCTGGATGCGCTCGGCCTCGATGCCAAATACGCGACGCCTTGCGCCACCTTCTTCACCTGCGGCACGACCTATGAGAGCAAGGCCGGCACGGAAGCCGCCGCCAAGCCCTCGATCGAGGCGGCGAAGGCTGCGCTGAAGGCGACCAAATATGCCGGCGAGCCCGTCGTCGTGATGGAGGCCAACGATCTCGAAGCGCCTCGCGTCTCGGCGCAGGTGCTGGCGGAGCGGCTGAAGGCCGCCGGCTTCAACGTCGATCTCCAGGTGATGGACTGGGCCAGCGTGCTGGCGCGCCGCGCCAAGAAGGAGGGCTGGAGCGTCTATGGCGTTCACGCCGGCGGTTTCGATCTCGGCTCGCCCTTGACCAATGTCATGGTCGCCTTCAACTGTGCCGACTTCACCGGCTGGCAGTGCGACCAGCGCATCACGCCGTTGATGGAAGCCTTCGCCAAGGCGCCGGCGGAGGAGGACCGCAAGAAGATCGCCGGGGAGATCCAGAGCGTCATGTACGACCAGGCCCCTGCGATCCCGTGGGGACAATTTGCGCAGCCGGCGGCCTATCGCGCCACCCTGCGTGGTCTGATACCGTCCGCCATCCCGGTGTTCTGGAACGTTGAGAAGTAACGCGATGTACGATGTCATTGTTGTCGGCGGCGGCTCTGCCGGCGCCGCTGTTGCGGCACGGCTCTCCGAGGATCCTGCACGACGTGTCCTGCTGCTTGAAGCGGGGCTGGACTGGCGCGCCGACCAGGCGCCCTGGGAGGTCAGGACGCCCAATCCGATCCCGATCATCCACAAGCGCGAGTACCAGGAGAAATGGCAGTGGCCCGATCTGTTGTCGCGCCGGGTGGCCGGGCAGGAGCCGCGCTTCTACTGGCGCGGCAAGGGGCTCGGCGGAAGCTCGATGATGAACGGGCAGATCGCCATTCGCGGCGTTGCCGATGCGTTCGACGAATGGGCGGCCAATGGTTGCACCGGCTGGTCGGCGAAGGACGTGATGCCGTTGTTCTCCGTCATCGAGGACGACTTTGAGTTCGGCGACGCCGAGGGCCATGGCCGCGGTGGACCGCTGCCGGTCTATCGCGCGCCGCCGGAGACATGGGGCCCGATCGATCGCGGCCTGCGCGATGCGGCGCTGGCGAGTGGCTATCCCTGGTGCGCCGATCTCAACGGCCCCGACGGCGAGGGCGTTGCCTGCTATCCCATCAACAGCCGCGATTTGCGCCGCATCAGCACCAATGAGGGTTATCTGGAGCCGGCGCGCGGGCGCGCCAATCTGGAGATCCGTGGCCATACGCTGGTCGATCGCGTGCTGATCAGCGACGGCCGAGCAACCGGCGTCCGCGTTCATGTCGAAGGGCAGGGCACCCAGGAGATCAGTGCGCGCCAGATCGTGCTCTGCGCCGGCGCCATCCACAGCCCGGCGATCCTGCTGCGCTCGGGCATCGGTCCGGCGGAGGAATTGAAGGCGATGGGAATTGGCGTCGTGCGCGACCTGCCGGTCGGCCGCCACTATTTCGACCATCCGCTGTTTCGCGCCACGATCCAGCTCCGCGACAATCTGCGGCCGACCGATCCGGACACCCGGCACACCAATTGCTGCGTGACCTATTCCTCGGGCCTTGCCGACGGCGGCAAGCGCGACATGATCCTGATTGCCTTCAATCATCGCGGCATCGGCGTGCCGGGCGCGATCGGCGCAGGCCTGTTCAACGCCTATTCGCGCGGCACGCTCAAGCTCGCCTCGGCCGACCCCACGATCGATCCCGTCGTCGAGGAGAACATGCTGGCCGATCCGCGCGACATGCTGCGCATGATCGACGCGGTGAGGCGGCTCGCCGTGATCACGTCACAGCCGGCGCTCGCTGGCATCGCCGATTGGATCAGGCTCGCCGACACCGACCTGACCTTGCCGCAGGCCGCCGCGCTGCCGGATCACGAACTCGATGCGGTGCTGCGCCGTGAGACCGGCGACATCCAGCACGCCGCCGGCAGCTGCCGCATGACGGGCCTCAACGATGCCGACGGCGTGGTCAATCCGGATGGCACCGTGAAGGGGATAAGCGGCCTGCGCGTCGCCGACGCCTCGATCATGCCGTCCGACTGCCGCGCCAACACGCATTTCACCACGGTGGTGATCGGCGAAGCGATCGCGCGGATGATGATGCGATAGCGCAACGACGACTGTGTTATGGCCCGGCTTGACCCGGGGCATCAAGTGAGCGCGGTCCGTCGCAATGACGAGCCAGGCGGCGAGCTCATTGCTCTCCAATTCACGTCTCAAACAGCGGACGAGAGTTTGCCTTCTCGCGGCGCGTTTCGCCCGAGTTTTGCTTCACGGCGCGCCCTCGAGAAAGACGAGGGCGCAGGGAAGGCCGGGCGCCGGCTGGCACCCGAGATCCGTGCGCGATAGAAATGCACACGGGTTGGACCACAGGTGTTGCCGGTCGCCCGGCCTTCCCTGCGCGAATGGTTTTAACGGTGTCCTTCGTGCTCTCCTCGGGGAGCGTTGCACTATTGCCCCCGTCGCCTTGCGGGAATGCTGATGCGCGCGCCGGTTGGCCGCTACATCACCGCAAGACTTGGCGCCAGAACCCCGGGCGTCGGGACCACACGACTTCTCCGTCCGCGCACGTCCTCGCTGGGAATCCGGGGGTGGCGTGTGCTCGCCCCCGAAGCCATGCGAAGACGCTGTCGGCGCCGTGTCGTGCGCGTAACAGCCATTGCTCACGGTTGCCCGCCCTGCAATGCCAATCACGCCCGACGCCGTCGCGTCCATCGCTGCCCAGCCCGCGGTTCGTGACGATCGCGATCCGCCCCTCGTCTCGGGCCAAGGTGTTTCGGATGTACGACAAAACCGAATTTCGGTAAAGTGGAATATTTGACGAGGCGGGGCTTGACAGGCGGCGTGGCGGAATTGGCCAGGTGTTTCGCGGGCTTCAAACCCATTCCTTGCGGACCTGCACGTTACCTTTTCCCGCCGACAGCCACGAGCAGATGGCGGCTGGAACTGCGCCCGCGAAGCCGACCAGCGGTGAGACCGACCCGGTGGCGTATTGAAACACGATGACGACCGCGAATGCCACCAACGAACTGGCGATGATGCGAATCCAGCCCTTGTCTGCCAGCAACCAGTCGACCACTCCGGCGATCGCCATGAGGCCGACAGCCAACGGAAACATGATCGGTGCCAGGCCCAGGAAGATCGGCCAGAACGCTTTTGGTGAATGCAAAGCGGGTGGTGCGCAGAGCAGGGCCACGCACAACACGGCGCCGAGCAACAAGAACAACAGAGCGCGTTTCATCCTCTAACTTCTCATCTGCCTCTTGATGTCAAACCGAAGCTAAAGGGGACGCCAACGCGTGACGCCGCGCTACATCCATATGCTGTTCGACGGTGAGGGCACGACCTTCTCCCAGCATGTGCTAATTGCCCGTCTCGCCTGCGCGCACCGCCTGCTTGTCGATCCGCGTCATGCCCACCAGTCGATCGCCGCGATCGCCTACGCCAGTGGGTTCGGCGACTTGTCGAATTTCAACCACGCCTTCCGCCGCCGCTATGGTGCCACGCCTTCCGAGGTGCGCCGCGAGCAGGCCCGATAGACGGCAACCCAGACCGCCGAACCGAGATACATGCAAAGACGCTGGCGGCGCCGCGTCGCGCGTGACACATCCGAACGTCGGCGAAGTGGGATGTTGTAAGACGCTCCAACGCGTGCCAAGCAGTCGCCCCGCGCGACGGCGGGAAGCTCTGCCCGATGAGAGTATTCTTTTCTTCGGAGGCGCCGGAAAGTTTCACTGAGGAAGCTGAGCCGAGCGGGCTCGCCTTCGCCTCGACGCGCCGCTTTCCCAACGGCGCTCAGTCGTCACTAGGTGCTCCGGCCAAAAGGCAGCCGCGCTGTTTTCGCCATCGGCAATCGGATCAGCGCGCAGGGAATGCAGTCAAACTCGCTCGTGCGACCTGGTCTCCTGCCGAATTTTGTATCTATTTCCGGTGAATGAGCGCCTGGTGGATTGATCATCGGCTCATCAGGACGCCTATCGGCGACTGAGAGCTCCGTGCTCCAGCCAAGTACGCGGAGCCATTCATGCTCAAGCCAATCACTTCCCCGAAGGGAACGCCGCACTCGAATGCCGAGTGTCGCTCGCAGCCGTCCAGAGACAGCGCCTCCCGGCCCCAAGCGAGAAGCTCTGCTGAAGGCCGCGCGACTTGGAAGGCTTTGGAAGCAAGATGGTGCATTTTCGCTCATCGTCGATCTTTCCTAGGCGGACATTCCTTCAAGGTGCCTGATTCAACCAATAAGCGAAAATATGGAACAATTTCTCGCTTTGATTGTTGTTTTGCAGATCCTCGAATATCGAGGAATCGAAGACCAAAAAGTCAGCAGTCTCAAATGATCAGATCCCTACTGTCACTCACGATTTTCATGGTCCTCGGAGCTTCGGTCATCGCGTTGCCGGGATTTGCCCCTCAGGTGCAAGCGGATGAACTCGCAGCCATGGCCAAAGGCGACCGGCTCGAGACGCGAGCCGTCGTTTCGAACTGCTCGACGCAGGTCTGGCCGAACTTTGCCTCTTCCTGTTTGCGACATGCCGGCTCTGGAGCGAAGCTTCAGGAAGCTCGGCTGGTGACTGCGCGTCGTTAGTTCCTTCTCCGAGCCTTGCCGCGAGGCGGCGAGCTTTTCGGCGTCCAGCCCGTCAGGACGCCGGTGATCGTGTCGAGATGCGTTGCTGCGCTTCGGACCGGCGCGCCATCGTTTTCCAAAGCGAAGCAGTGGGCAGCGTTTCCAGCCGATGGCCGACGGGCAATCAGGGCTCTCCGTCGGCACCGCGTCGGCCGCCATGAAATAGAGAGATATTGCCATGTCTACAAATCCTACTCAGGTGCCAAACGTTCTGGTCGTGGAAGACGAGATGATCCTGCGCATGCGTGCCGTCGATATCGTGGAAGACGCCGGCTTCTGCCCCGTCGAGGCCGTCAATGCCGACGAGGCGATCTCGGTCCTCGAATCCCGCTCGGATATTTCGTTGCTTCTCACCGACATACAAATGCCTGGCAGCATCGACGGCCTGAAGCTCGCTCATGCGGTGTGCGAACGCTGGCCATCGATCAAGATCATCTTGGTTTCCGGTCAAGTGAAGCCGTCCGAGGAAGAGAGGCCAGCCAACAGCCGCTTCTTCGGCAAGCCGCTTGGTGTCGAGCAAATGGTCACTGAGTTGCAGGCGATGATCGGTGCAGGGGCGCTGCAGATCATTCCGTCTGCTACCGATTGGATGGCCGGTGAGGCGGCTCAGCCGACGCAAATGGCCGATCCTTCAACCCGATCAACACACGAGACCATTCTGTCGGCCGAAAACGACAGTCTCCGCCTGCTGCTCGAACAGGCCGAGATAGACGCCCGGGCACTCATGGTCCAAGCCGGGATCGACGCCGAGCAGCGAACCGCGGCCGACAAACTGCAGAAGCTGATCCTGGGCGAGCTTCATCACCGCGTCAAGAATACGCTTGCCATGGTCAGCGCCATCGCGTCCCAAAGCTTCCGCGGAGCGCTGAGTATCGAGCACGGACAGAAGGCCATGGAGGGAAGGCTGCTCGCATTGGGGCGAGCCCACGATCTGTTGCTGCAGGTCAGTTGGGCGGATGCAAGCCTCACTCACACATTGAGCAGCGCGACGGAACCTTATGACAGCCATGGCGACCGTCGTTTTCATTTCAATGGACCAGACATCAGGATCAGCTCCGTAGCTGTCATCGCGCTTGCGATGACGATGAACGAGCTGTGCACGAACACGACCAAATTCGGAGCGCTGTCGGTCCCCACAGGCCGCGTGGAAGTGGCGTGGGGAGTCGACGACGCGAAGCAGAGACTTCGCCTTGTGTGGACGGAAAGGGGAGGTCCCACGGTCGCGCCGCCGGTGCGGCGGAGCTTCGGCACCCGGATGATGGGGGCTCTCGGACAGCAACTGGCAGGTCAGGTGGGGCTTGCCTACGAACCGAGCGGCTTCATTTATTCGCTGGACGTGCCGCTGAGCTCCGTTGTGGCAGCAGCCTGAACCATCGCGGCTGCCGCGATGATTGCTGACCGGCATAGGCAACGTCCGCGTCCTCTCAACCGCACTTTGCGCCAGCAAACGGGACGCGATCATCTTTCCGAAAAACCGCTGCGCTTTTCCAGACGATGCTTTAGATCAGCCCCGCCAGCCGCAGCGCCACGCCCGCCGCGCAGCTTGCCGCCAGCACCGTCAGCATGCCCAGCTTGAACCGGAAGATCGCAGTGGCCGCCGCGATCGCCAGCAGCATCGCCGGGACATCGACGCTTCCCGGCACCGGCCTGTCGAAGTTCAGCGGAAACGCGTGCACCGGCACGGTCTCGCGAAACAGCGTGTGCAGGGCGAACCAGATCGAGAGGTTGAGGATGACGCCGACGACCGCGGCGGTAATGGCGCTCAGCGCGCCGGCCAAACCAATGTTGCCGCGCAGGCGCTCGATATAGGGCGCGCCGACGAAGATCCAGAGGAAGCAGGGCGTGAAGGTGACCCAGGTCGCGAGCAGGCTGCCGAGGGTCGCCGCCAGCATCGGCGACAGGCCGCCGGGATCGCGGAACGCGGCCATGAAGCCGACGAACTGCAGCACCATGATCAGCGGACCGGGCGTGGTCTCGGCCATGCCGAGCCCGTCCAGCATCTCGTGCGGCTTCAGCCAGTGATAATGCTCGACCGCCTGCTGGGCGACATAGGCCAGCACGGCATAGGCGCCGCCGAAAGTTACCAGCGACATCTTCGAGAAGAACAGGGCGATCTGGCTGAACACGTTGCCCTGGCCGAGCGCGAGCAGCAACGCGGCGACCGGCACCAGCCAGAGCGCCAGCCACAATGCGGCGACGCGAATCGTCCGCGCGGTGTCGGGACGCACATGAGCGGGCACGGCGTCGCCGAGCATGCTGTCGACCACGGCGTTGCCGCCGCCATGGCCGTGACCGGCGGGTGCGAATTCCGGCCGGCCGCTTATGGCGCCGGCATAGCCGATGAGACCGGCGGCGATGATGATGATCGGGAAGGGGACCGCGAAGAAGAAAATCGCGACGAAGGCAATCGCGGCGAGCGCAATCATGACGCGGTTCTTGAGCGCGCGCTTGCCGACGCGGACCACGGCCTCGACGACGATGGCGAGCACGGCGGCCTTCAGCCCGAAGAACAGCGCCTCGACGAAGCTGACATTCCCGAAGGCGGCGTAGATATAGCTGAGGCCCATGATGGCGACGATGCCGGGGAGGATGAACAGCCCGCCCGCCATCAGTCCGCCGGCAGTGCGATGCATCAGCCAGCCGATATAGGTGGCGAGCTGTTGCGCCTCCGGTCCCGGCAGTAGCATGCAATAGTTCAGCGCATGCAGGAAACGGCCCTCAGAGATCCACTTCTTCTCCTCGACCAGGATGCGATGCATCACCGCGATCTGGCCCGCGGGCCCGCCGAAGCTCAGGCAGGCGACGCGAAGCCAGACGCGAAACGCTTCATTGAAGCTGATGCCGTGACCGGCATCAGCTCCCGTTTGATCGACGCGGGTATCCATCACGCCTTCACTTTGTTGGTCGGCCAGTTGTGGGTCTCGCCGGTGGCGTCGCGGCACCAGCGGTAGAAGGCGTCGTAGAGCAGCATGCCGGCTTCGAGCTGTTCGATGTCGTCGTCGTAC
Source organism: Bradyrhizobium sp. SZCCT0148 (assembly GCF_018129985.1). Classification (GTDB taxonomy): domain Bacteria; phylum Pseudomonadota; class Alphaproteobacteria; order Rhizobiales; family Xanthobacteraceae; genus Bradyrhizobium; species Bradyrhizobium japonicum_H. The sequence continues at coordinate 60,783 of NZ_JAFCKT010000010.1, read as the reverse complement.
ATCCGCGACAGCCCGAGCGAGGCTGCGAGCAGGCCGGGCGCCTCCGGCGCGAGATCCGGCCGCGCGGTGTCGGCGCCGCGCACCAGCGTTGCCAGCCGCAGCAACGCCGGGGTCGCGATCCCGAACTCCTCGATCATGACGTCGAAGGTGCAGAGTTCGCCGCGGTGACTCCAGAACACGTTCTCGATGTCGAAGGGGGCCGCGCCGAACCGCTCGCCGACGGCGACCACCTCAGACGGCGCCACATACAGGAACACCGCGTTGGGATCGACGAAGCGGCGGATCAGCCAAGGGCAGGCGATACGGTCCACCTTCGGCCGCGCCCGCGTTACCCAGACGGTGCGGCCTTTGGCATCGCGCGGCGGCAGTTTCGATGCATCGACCAGCGGCAGCTTGGCATCCTTCCAGCCTTCGAAGCCGCCCTCCAGCGTCTCGGCCTGCACGCCGAGCTGCCGCAGCCAGGCCGCCGTGCCCTGCGCGAGCTTTGCGCCGCGAAGGCAGGCGACAATGGCGGAGCGGCCGGAAAGCTCGCTGCCCCAGCCGGAGACATTATTGTGGCTGAGCTTGATGGAGCCGGGGATCAGCCTGGGGTCGGCGGCAAAATCCTCGTCCGTGCGCACGTCGATCAGGACCGGGGCGTTCGCCGTGCCGATCAGCCGGGTCAGTTTGTCGGATGATATGGTCGTAAACGTTGACATGATGCGTCCTCGCATAAACGAAACGGGACGCGATACTTGGGCATGTCGCCTCGTGGGGAGATCGCTCAAATCCCCATGGCGCGATTACAGCGAAACTATCCGGAACTGTCAATCCATTACTCGATTGGGCCTTAGAAGTCCGTGCCTGCCGGCCTATATTGAGTTGCAGACCGAGATTCCGGAGACTTTGCGATGCATTCCCGTTCCATCGAGCAGTGGACCCATGACCACGCCTTCCTCGGCGACAAGCACGACGAGAACGAGCGGCGCACCTGGCTCGTGGTCGTCCTGACTCTGGTCATGATGGTCGGCGAGATCGTCGCCGGCTCGCTGTTCGGCTCGATGGCGCTGCTCGCCGACGGCTGGCACATGGGCACGCATGCGGCCGCGCTGGGCATCGCCGCCTTCGCCTACCGCTTCGCGCGGCGGCATCTGGGGAATGCGCATTTCACCTTCGGCACCGGCAAGTTCGGCGATCTCGCCGCCTTCGCCAGTGCGATCATCCTCGGGCTGATCGCGGTCGAGATCGCCTATGAGAGCGTGCTGCGGCTGTTCACGCCGGTGCCGATCGTGTACGGCGAGGCGATCGCGGTGGCGGTGCTCGGGCTCTGTGTCAATCTCGCCAGCGCGTGGCTGCTGCGCGACAGCCACGAGCACCATCATCACGGCCATGATCATGGCCACGGTCACGCGCACGCGCACGATGATGATGACGATCACGATCATCGCGGCCACCATCACGATCATCACGACAACAATCTTCGCGCCGCCTATGTCCACGTCATGGCGGATGCCGCGACATCGGTGCTCGCGATCGCGGCTCTGGCTGTGGCGATGTACTCCGGATGGGCCTGGGCCGATCCGGCCGTCGGCCTGATTGGCAGCGCGGTGATCGCGAGCTGGGCCTTCGGCCTGGTCAAGACATCGGGCGCGGTGCTGCTCGACGTGCGCGCCGACGAGAAGCTGGAGCGGGTGATCCGCGCACGCATGGAGGTCGGCGACGACCGCGTCACCGATCTGCATCTGTGGCGGGTCGGCCCCGGCCATTGCGCCGTGCTGCTCTCGGTGGTGTCGGACAAGCCGAAGCAGCCGGCGATCTACAAGCGGCGGCTCGCGGGATTGAAGGGCCTCAGCCATGTCACCGTCGAGGTCGAGACCTGCCCGCATTGACGGGGTTACGGGACCAGTGCCGGGGCGGAGTTCAGCTTTTCGGTGCCGCCACCGTGGCCGGGCTCGCGTCCGGCGTCTTCTTCGGCTTCAGCGTACCGGCGTAGAACGAGACCAGCCACACTAGGATGATGGCGAGGAGATAGACGCCCCAGGCCTGCGGCGGCGTGGTCGCCCAGCGCAGGAGTCCCTTGAATGTGCGGGGCGGGCTGTTGTCTTGGCTCATGACCCGCTTGTGCGCGAAAGCCGTCGCGCGGTCAATCGGGCCGGGCGCTCGTGCGGATCAGGAACAGGGCCGCCAGCGCCGAGAGGCTGAGCGCGGAGGAGACGATCAGCACCTTGGCGCCCATGACGTCGATCAGCAGGCCGAAGGCCAGCGGCGCCACCGCCTGCGCCATCCGTGCGGGGGCGCCGATGATGCCGAGACGGTAGCCGAAATCCTTCGGCCCGAAGATCGACAGCGGCAGCGTGCCGCGCGCGATCGTCAATATGCCGTTGCCCGAGCCGTGGAACAGCGCGAACGCGCTCGCCGCGGCACCGCCGAAGATTGCCACGATCACCGCGCCGATCGGGTGGGTGAGGCACGCGAGCCGGGTCGACCACAGCGGATGGAAGCGGCTGAGGAAGCCGGCCTCCAACATGCGGGCCCCGACTTGCGCCGGGCCGATCAAGGCACCGGCCGCGATGGCTTCGGCGGGCGTCGCCCCCGTCGTCTCCAGTATGCGCGGGAAATGCGCGGCCATGGCGCCGGTGACGGTCCAGACCGCCGCGAAGATGAAGGCCAGCAGGACCATGGTGCGGTCGAGCGGCAGATGCGGCTTCTCGGCCGTCGCCGCCGCCTGTTTGGCGCCCTTGATCGAGGGCAGCATGAAGAAGTTGAGCGGCAGGCCGATCAGGATGTTGGCGGCGGCCCACGCAAAGCAGGTCTCGCGCCAGCCGAGATGCGACAGGCCCCAGGCTGTGAGCGGCCAGCCGACGGTGGAAGCGAAGCCCGCCATCAGCGTGATGCCGGTGATGGGCCTGCGCGCCTCGGTGCCGTAGATGCGCCCCAGCGCAGCGAAGGCGGCGTCGTAGAGTCCCATCGCCATGCCGATGCCGAGCACGAACCAGGCGAACACCATCACTGGAACGGAATGCGCGAAGCCAAGCAGCGCGAGGCCGGCGGCGATCGTCAGGTTCGAGGCCGACAGCACCTGCCGGCCGCCGACGAGATCGATCTGCCGTCCGATGCGGGGGCCGAGCATCGCCGAGATCACCAGCGAGGCCGAAAACGCACCGAAGATCCAGTTGGAGGAGACGCCGAGGTCGCGCGCCATGGGATCGGCGATCAGCGCCGGCAGGTAATAGCTGGAGGCCCAGGCCAGCGTCTGCGTGGTGCCGAGCGCCAGGATGATCGGAAGCTGGCGCTGGCTCATATTGCCGTATTTCTAGTCGGCGATGTCATCGGTTCCCTTTGCAGCGGCAATGACAGCGCGTCAACCGCGGCTGCGGCATGTTTGGCCTGCCGCGGACGGGAGACTGAGACGGCGCCTTTGGTTGCATGACGTTCGTGCGTGGCCTTCCGCTCGTCACGAATGCACGCCATAATGGCGCATGCAATTGACCTCGCGCCTTGCACTGATGAACTGGCTGACCGGCCAGGGGCTCACGGGCCTGCCCGAAATCGAGCTGCTCCGCGGCTTCTGCGAGCGCTGCTGCGCCGAAGGGCTCGACCTGTCGCGCGCGCTGGTCGTGATCGACACGTTGCATCCGATCTACGAGGGCCGCGGCTTCCGCTGGAGCGACCGTCCCAGCAACGAGAGCGACGCGTTCGAATACGGCTCGACCGCCGACGGCGACGCTGCCGCAAGCTGGCGCCGCTCGGTGTTTTTCCACATGCTGGAGAATGGCCACGACGAGATGGTGATCGATCTCGCCGACGCACCGTCGCTGGATTTTTCGCAGATCGGCGAGCTCGCCGAAAAAGGCCACAAGCACTATCTCGCCTTCGTGCATCGCTTCGGCGAGAATGGCGCGCTCGGCCTGATGGACTGCCTTTATTCCTGCTGGACGACGCGCCGCGATAGCGGCTTCAGCGACAGTGAGCTGGAGGCTTTGCGCGATCTCGTGCCGGTGCTGGGGCTCGCGATCAAGTCGGCGCAGCAGGTCGACATCGCCCGCACGCTCGGCCGCGTCTATCTCGGCCGCGACGCCTCCGAGCAGGTCTTGCGCGGGCGCATCTCGCGCGGCGTCACCGAGCGTATCAATGCCGTTCTGTGGTATTCGGATTTGCGCGGCTCGACCGGGATCAGCGAGAGTATCGCGCCCGACGAGATCATCCCGTTCCTCAACGACTACGCGCAGGCCGTCATCGACCCGATCCACGAGGCCGGCGGCGACGTGCTCAAGCTGATCGGCGACGGCGTGCTCGCGATGTTCTGGGGCGAGGACATGGCGGATGCGCGCCGCGCGGCGCTGCGCGCCGAACATCTGTTCCGCAAGAACATCGCGGCGCTGAACAAGCGGCGCGAGGCCGCTGGCCGTCCCACCACCTCGGCCTATATCGGCCTGCATGTCGGCGAGGTCTTCTACGGCAATATCGGCAGCGAGGACCGGCTCGACTTCACCGTGGTCGGCCCGACGGTGAACGAGGTCAGCCGCATCGCCTCGATGAGCCGCTCGGTCGACCGCGAGCTGCTGGCCTCATCCGAATTTTATCAGGGCCTCGATGCCGCCGGGCGACGCTATCTCGTCTCCACCGGCCGCTACGCCCTGCGCGGCATCGGCCGGGCGCAGGATCTCTACACGCTCGATCCCGAAGTCGACGCCAGCGAGCCGGTGACGGGCAGCTACGAGCGGTATCTGGCGAACTAGCCCGGCTGTTTCCACGTACGCTGTCATCGTGAGTGAAGCGCAGCAATCCAGGCTGTCCCAGCGGAAAAATCCTGGATTGCTTCGTCGCTGCGCGCCTCGCAATGACGGTTGTGGTCAGCACCGCGCCGCAACCTCGTCGCCCACCATGCCCGGCTGCCGATCCAGCGCCACCGCCGGCGACAGCCAGATCACCAACGCCTGCAGGCCGAACACGGCGGCTGCGAGGTAGAGGCACACTTCCGCGCTCCAGAGGCCGCCGACGATGGCGCCCAGCGCCGAGCCGAGCGGGCGGGCGCCGTAGCTCATGATGTTGATGGCGGAGACGCGGCCGAGCAGGCGCGGCGGCGTCACCGACTGGCGCAGCGTCGTGGTCGAGATCACCCACAGGATCGGTCCGACGCCGAGCAGGAAGAAGCTCAGCGCGGCGAGAAAGGGCGAGGGGACCAGCACCGTCAGCGCCATCACCACCGCCGCAACGAAGCCGGTAACCGGGCCGAGGCCGACCACGGTGCCGAAGGCGATGCGCCGCATCACGCGGGTGGCAAGCAGCGCGCCGATCACCATGCCGACGCCGTACATGGTCAGCACCGTGCCGATTCCGGCGGCGGTGAGACCGAGATGGCGAACGGCATAGGGCACGAACACCGCGATCTGCAGGAACCAGCCGGTGTTGAAGATGAACTGGGTGATGAACACCGGCCGCAGCAGCTTATGGTGAAACACGAACGCCGCGCCCTCGCGGATGTCCTGCGACGGATGGCGCCGCGGGGCGGGCGCGCGTGCGGGTTCGTAGATGCCGGACAGCAGCACGACAGCGACGGCCGAGAGCGCCGCGGCAAAGCCGAAGGCCGGGCTCGCGCCCCACCAGCCCACCAGTGCGCCGCCAAGGGCAGGGCCGCTGGCAAAGGCGACGGTGCGCGCGAGCTCGATGCGGGCATTCGCCGCCGGCAGGAGATCGGAGCTCACCAGGGAGGGCACCAGCGCCGGAGCGGCCACGCTGTAGACGACGGTGCCGCACACGGCTGCGAAGCCGAGCAGCGCCAGCAGCGGAAGATTGAGCGCGTCGAGCGCGAGCAGCAGCACGATTGTCCCTAGGGCCACAGCCCGCAGCGCCTCGGCGCCGGCCATCAGCGAGCGCCGCGCGATGCGGTCGGCGAGCAGGCCGGCCGGAATTGCGAACAGCACGAAGGGCAGGGTCAGCGCGGTCTGCAACAGACCAGTCTGGCCTTCCGCGACCCCGAGCGTGAGCACGGCGACGATCGGGGCCGCGGCCAATGCGATCTGCTCGGCCGACTGGGCCGCGAGGTTGGACCAGGCGAGGCGGTTAAACGTGTCGGGGAGGCGAGGCGGCTTTGACATGGCTCATTTTCTGCAATGTCGGGTTGGCGCCAGTATCCGGCGCAAAGGGCCGCCGCACCCACCCGTTTCCCGACACGGCGGCGGATCACGGGCCGGAGCGGGGCCCCAAGCCACTAGATGCAGTTGCAAATGAGTTGCAATAAGCCGCGAACTCGGTATTCTGCTCGCATGGATGCCCGAACGCCTGATTTGACCCCCGACGCCGCCGGCTGGCGCGCTGATGCGCCCGTCACCAAGAGCCTCCCCGAGGTCAACGCCTCGGTTGCCGTCCCGGTTGGTGGCGTCTGGTGGCGCCGGCTGCTCGCCTTTGTCGGGCCGGGCTATCTGGTCTCCGTCGGCTACATGGACCCCGGCAATTGGGCGACCGACCTCGCCGGTGGCTCGAAGTTCGGCTACACGCTGCTCTCGGTCATCCTGCTCTCGAACCTTATGGCGATCCTGCTGCAGTCGCTGGCGGCACGGCTTGGCATCGTCACCGACCGCGACCTGGCGCAGGCCTGCCGCGGCACCTATTCGCCGCCGGTCAACTTCCTGCTCTGGCTGGCCTGCGAGGCGGCGATCATCGCCTGCGATCTCGCCGAAGTCATCGGCACCGCGATCGCACTGAAGCTGCTGTTCGGCATTCCCCTGATCGGCGGGGCGCTGCTCGCGGCGCTCGATGCCTTCCTGCTGCTGCTCCTGATGAACCGCGGCTTCCGTTTCCTCGAAGCCTTCGTCATCGCGCTGCTCGGGGTGATCGCGGTCTGCTTCGCGGTCCAGATCGTGGCGGCGGCGCCGCCGGTCGCCGCGGTCCTGCACGGCTTCATGCCGAAGAGCGAGATCTTCACCAACCCCGAGATGCTCTACATCGCAATCGGCATCATCGGCGCGACGGTGATGCCGCACAATCTCTATCTGCACTCCTCGATCGTGCAGACGCGCGCCTATGAGCGCAACGACGCGGGCCGCCGCGAGGCGATCAAATGGGCGACGACGGACTCGACCATCGCCCTGATGCTGGCGCTGTTCATCAACGCCGCGATCCTCATCGTGGCGGCGGCGACCTTTCACAAGAGCGGCCATTCCGACGTTGCCGAGATCGGCCAGGCCTTCGAGCTGCTGTCGCCGCTGCTCGGCCTCGGAATCGCCTCGACCTTGTTCGCGGTGGCGCTGCTCGCCTCGGGCCTGAATTCGACCGTGACGGCGACGCTCGCCGGCCAGATCGTGATGGAGGGCTTTCTCGACCTGCGCCTGCCGAGCTGGGCGCGCCGCCTGCTCACGCGCGGCATCGCCATCATTCCGGTGATCGTCGTCACCGCGATCTATGGCGAACGCGGCACGGCGGACCTCCTGGTGTTCAGCCAGGTCGTGCTATCGATGCAACTGCCCTTCGCGGTGATCCCGCTGGTTCGCTTTGTCTCCGACCGTCGCAAGATGGGACAGTTCGCGATTCCGGGATATGTCGCGGCGATCGCCTGGATCGTCGCCGGCGTCATCGTGGTCTTGAACGTGAAGCTGCTGGTGGACACGCTGTTCGGGTGAGGACGGCGGCGATCCGTACGGCCCGTCCAAGTGGGGCGTGCTCGACCGCCCCCGATCAGACAGCGGGTATGACCTTCCCGAATGCGAACCTCCGCCCCCCGCGAGATGTGTCGGATGGCGATTTGTTCCCGGTTTTCGCGCGCAGGTTGGCTGAGGGACATGTCGGGATCGGTTTGGTTCACTGTCACTTTTCAATTTGTGCGACAGGCGTATACGGGTTGCAATTGCTGGCCGGGCGTACAATAATAACCCGTGTTTCAGCATTGATTTTGCTTCCGGCGGGATGATCGGCGGATCCTGCGCCGGACCAGAGCGGCAACTGCAATTATCCGGATTCATCTTTCGGTTGTGCGCGAATATGATTGGCGCACGAATATTTGGTTTGATCTTTTGGATTGATCGACAGCTTGATTTCTACTGAGCGGGTGCGCGCCTCGAAGAGGCGATGTTCAAGCCAAGACGCATTTGTAATTCGTTCAAGTCATTGATGAGTGTGTGCTGCCGTGACCAGGTGCCCCGCTTGTTCAGCCAATATTTCCCCTGAGCATCGCTTCTGCTCTCAATGCGGCGCGAGTCTCAATCGTAACGCGGAAGAGCCGGGCGCCCTGAACCGCGATGCGCGCGTCGTTGAGCTGCACCATCATATTCCGGTTCGCTCGCAGATGCTGACTGAAAACAAGCAGGTCAGCGTGCTGTTCGTCGACCTCTGCAATTCGACCTCGCTGGTGCAGCATGTCGACCCCGAGGAAGCCCGCGCCTATCTCGGCAGGGCGCTGGACCGGTTGGCTGAGGCGGTCGAGACCTATGGCGGCACGGTGAGCCAGTTGCTCGGCGATGGCCTCGTCGCCTTGTTCGGCGCACCCGTGGCCCAGGAAGACCACGCCCTGCGGGCGTGCCTTGCCGCTCTCAAGATGCAGAGAGCATCCATTCCCGGCCACGACATCGGTGGCATCGTCAGCCCGATGCTGCGCATCGGTATCAACTCGGGCGAGGTGCTGGTCGGTATCGTCGGACAGTACCGATGGTCCCATTACGGCGCGGACGGAAAGACGATTCATCTCGCGTCGCGGCTCGAGAAGATGGCGCCGCCCGGCGGCATACTGATCAGCGCCGCGACGCAGCGGCTGGTCGCGCAGCAGATCGACACGCGTACGGCCGGCGTGCGGGCCGTACGCGGACTCGATGTTCCGATCGAAGTGCATGAAGTCGTGGTGGAGACCGAAAGTTCGGCGGCCGCGCCGTTGACGCGGAAGCCACGCTGGGCGCCTCTGATCGGACGCGAACACACGCTGAGAATCCTCGAAGAGACGTTGCAGACCGTTCAGACGTCCGGCATGCGAACGATCGGGTTGTGCGGCGATGCCGGGATCGGCAAGTCGCGCCTGATCGTCGACTGGATGGACAGCCTCGCACGAGAGGGGATCGAGATCTGCTTCTCGCAGGCAAGAGGGTATGCGAGCACGCGTGCCTACAGTACCGCCACCGATCTGACCGCAAGTCTGGTCGGGCTTCCGCAAACCAGTGCGGCCGACATTCGGGATTCCGCCAAGCAGGCGTTGATGGCGGAGTGGCCCGATGACGGCGCCGAGCATCTGGCGGCGGTCAATGATCTCCTGGGACTTGCGGCGCCGGATAAGGCCTGGTTGGCGCTGAACCCGGCGCAACGACGGCGCCGGATCGGCGAGGCGTTGCTTTGGCTCGTGCGCAGGCGCGTGCGGTCTGGCGCATTCGTGCTCGCGCTCGAGGATGTCTTCCTGGCCGATCGCGAGAGCCGGCGGCTGTTCGAGGGCCTGCTTCCCAAACTTCAGGGCCTGCCGGTCCTGATTTGCGTCACCTATCGTCCGGATTTCGAGCACCAGTGGGGGCGGGCGTCCTGGTTTGCCGAGCATACGATCGAGCCGCTCGGGGATGGAGAGATGCTCCGGCTCGCCCGCGCTTGTCTCGGCGACGATCCGTCCGTGCTCGGCATCACGAGCGAACTGGTCTCGCGCGCCGACGGCAATCCCTTCTTCCTGGAGCAACTCGTTTTTACGCTGATCGACGACGGATCGCTGGAGGGAACCCCCGGCGCCTACCGCTTGCAGAGGCCTTTCGGCGAGCTGCGCGTGCCGGGCTCCATCGCGGCGGTGATCGGGGCGCGCGTCGACAGGCTGCCCGACGCAGCCAAGTCGGCGATCGAGGCCGCGGCCATCCTCGGGGATCCCATCACGCACGACCTGGTTGCCGCGATGCAGGCCGTGGACCTCGAGCGCGCCGAAGAGTTGTTGGGTCTCTGTGTCGCGTCCGGCTTGTTGACGGGCCCGGATCAGGCGAGGAGCTCGCGCGGGTCGCACGCCTTCGCGTTCCGTCATGCGTTGGTTCGTGACGTCGTGCTCGGCGTCCTCACGCGTGCCAGGCTCAAGGCGCTGCATCGCCAGGCCTTCCTGGCGCTGCATGCGCAGCCCGGCGCGACCGATGTCGATGCCGCGCCGGCCCTGGCGCATCACGCCTTCGGGGGCGAGGAATGGGAGCAGGCGGCAAAATTCTCCGTCAAGTCGATGGCTCGTGCCATCTCGCGCTCGGCCAATCGGGAGGCCGTCCAATTGCTGGAGAAGGGCATTCAGGCGGCACAACGCGTCGAGGGAGCGACGACGGCGCAGACCCTTGAGCTCGCGCTGCGACTGGAGGCCATCGGTGCAATGATGGCGCTCGGGCAGATCGACGAGATCTTCGACAACATGGAGCGGGCTGAAGCCATCGCCGTGCAACTGAACGATCAGCGTGCAAGGGCAGCGGTTTCGACCGAGACCGCAGTATTTCTCTGGATGCGCGGTCGTTTCGAACAAGGGCTGCGCTACGCTTCGCAGGGCCTTGAAGCGGCGCGCCTCGCACAGCGTCGCCACATGATGATGGCGGCGCATCAGGCCCGCCTGATGCACTTGCATGCGCTCGGCCGATACGCGGAAGCGGCTGCCGAAGGCCGAGGCCTGCTGTCCGATTACCAACGCGAACTATCGGCGCACTATGTCCAGCCCGGCTGGGCCGCGATTCCGATCGTCAACCTGTACGCGTTTCTTGCCAGCACGCTGTGGCGCCTCGGGGATGGCGCCGCTGCCGATGATTTCTGTGCCAGAAGCTATGAGATTCTATCGAACATCGATCACCCATATTCCCGTCTGTTGATCGACACTGTCCAATCGCAGATCTGGATCGAACGCGACGAGCTCGACCGTGCCGAGTTCTTGATGCGCACGGGTGTGCAGCAATGCATGATGTACAACGTGCCGACCATGCTTTCCGTGTGCACCGGCGTTCTCGGCAGCGCGCTGGCGCGCAACGGCAAGGCCGCAGAAGCGGTGCCCATGCTGGAGAAGGGATTCGCCGATCGCATCTACGAGGCAGCCGGGCCTTACGGCAGGACGTTCATGCGCGTGAGCCTGGGCGTCGCCTATCGCAAGGTCGGCCGACTGGACGATGCGATGGTTGTCGGACGCAAGGCGGTGGAGCAGGCCGCTGAGGAATACGGACACCAGACCGAAGCCCTGTACGAGCTTGCGGAGACCTTGCGGCAGGCCGGCGATCTCGCAGGTGCCGAAGCGCATTTCAAGCGAGCAGCCGAGGCGGCGGAGCGTCTGGGCATGCCTCATTGCCGCAGACGGGCCGCCGCGGCGCTCGCAGATTGGCGGAAAGACGGGTACGCAGCATGAAACTCTCGACCTATGAACCCGACGCGTTGCCGCCGGGAGCGCGCAGTCTCTCCTACGGTCTGTTCTGCTGGCTCAACCGCCACACGACGGTTCTGCGTGCGATCGGGGCGCTGCTTCGGCGCTGGCCTGCGATCGGCGGCCGGTTCGGCGTGGTGGCACGTGCCAGCGCTGTCAAGGATGTGCTGGAGCGCACGCGCAGCTTTTCAAACACGGCGCATGCGGCCAACATGGTTTCCGGCGACTATCTGATCGGGATGGATCCCGGCCCGACCTACACGGCCGACAGAGATCTGGTGCACGAGCGCCTCGACGCCCTCGACGTTCCAAACGCGTCCGACGAGGAAGCCAGGAAACGGATCGCTATCCTTCAAGCCGGCGAGCGCACTTTCGATCTGATCGAAGGTTATCTGATGTGGGTCGTATTCCACGCCATGAAGCCGCTGTTCGGATCGGCGACCGACGCAGTGGTCGCGGGATCAACGGACCAATCTGCGCAAGGCGCCGTCGATGAGGGCCTGCAACGGCAGTACATGCTGGAGATCCGGTATGTTGCCGGTCAATTGCTGGCCGGCAGCCTGGCGACACTCGAGCTTCGGCGGCGGGCGGAGACCTGCGGAGATGCGCTTCAGGCGCGCATCGATCGCGTGACCGGCCCCATCGGCACCGCGTGGGGTATCAAGAGCGCATCTGAAGACATCGAACGAAACGCGGTCGGGCTTGCCTGGATTTCGCATCCGGTCACCGTTCAGTCGGGAGCCCTCGTCGTGCAGGAACTCCTCGGCCGCCCCAAGGTCTACGACCAGCTGTGGTTGCGGGCCAGGAGTCTCGGGGATCGCGTCTGGATCGACGCCGATTTCCGCAGAGACGTGCGCGACCATGTGCTCGAGCTCATGCGTTTCCGGCCGATCTTTCCGCTGTTGGCGCGCGACGTGCCCCGCGACACGGAGCTGCAGACGGGCGCCCGGCAAAACGCCAAATGCCCAGGTGGCGGCAAGATTTCCCTGCTGTCGGTCGCTGCTCTGTTCGATCCGAGCGCGGTCCCCGACAGCGGTCGTTTTTGTCCCAATCGCAACTGGGGCAAGGAAGATCCCTTGCGCTATCTCATGTTCGGATATGGCTATCGCCAATGTCCTGCCCGGGACCACGCGGTGGACATCCTGACGAGCGCTCTCATCGGATTGCTGACGTTGCCCCGGCTGCAACTGGCGCGCGGCGAAGGCAAGGCCATCACCTATGATGGGCCGCTGATGTTGTCCATGCGCATGCGGATCACCTGAGCGAGCGGAGAACACGGTCATGCTCGAGATCGTCCGGCAGCAGATGGTTTGCATCGTTGCGCCAGGCTGGAGCGGCGGGGCCAGGCTTTCAGAACCGTGTCGCAAGGCGTTGGACCGTCTCTTGCACGACGTCGCGGTGGTTCACTTCGCGTCGATCGGGCTGCTGCCGGCGGTGGCTGGTGCCGCAGATAAGCGGCCGTCGCTTCTGCTAGAGCTTGCGGTCGAGGAGGGCTTCCGCCCCTACGATCTGCTGTATCGGCTCGTCTACCATCCCGATGGGGCAATGTGGGCGCTGTTCGGCAGCATGATCGTTCCCAACGTCGCGGAGCCGACGGCACAGCAGAAGCAGCAATTGCTCGATAAGCTGATGAGCTGGCACAGCATCGCTGATGGCGGCTTCGTCGGCGCCCGCGACCGGTCGGTCCGGCAGATCGAAATGGAGAAGGACCTGCTCGATCGGGCGCGCGTCGAGGCGCGGAAGCTGAAGTCGAAATACAGCAACGATCGCGCCGCATTTGCGCTGGCGCTGTCACGTTGGGCTTACGCCAATCCCGATTTCGGATGGGCCGCCACGCCTGCGCCGCGATCCTATTGGCGCGGGAAGGGGGCGGGCATCGGTGCAAAGCTCATTTATCCCGTGGCAGCGATCGTGCTGTGGTTCCTGTTGCTCGGGATCGTCTGGACCCTGCCACGGGCCTCTAGCTGGTTCTTCGGCGCACCGGGAGAGGTGGGTAAGGCCATCGAACACGTCATCACCGGGACAACCGAATGCCTGTTCACGATGAGCTGGCATGGGCTGCTGGCGCTTGGGATCATTGTCTTCCTCGTCTGGCTGTTCCTGGTGCCGCTGCCTGCACAATTCGTGTCCTGGAGGCGCTGGCTGAACAGCGTTCAGCAAGAGCTGGATCGGCCGACCGAGACGCTGTCGTCGCTCGCCACCTATGTGGGCGGCTGGGTGATCGGCGTGCCCGTGCTCCTGGCCGTCTTCCTGTGCGCCATCGCCTACACGTTCGCTCCGTTGGCCTATGCGCTGGCTCCGGACTATATGCATCAAGTCATCGAACCGAAGCTGCCAAAGCTGACCGGGTTGCAGATCACGGCGATCGCGGTCGTCGCGATCATCGTCGTGCTTTGCATCGGCGCGCTGTTCTACCGGCTCAATCGCTATTTCACAGGGGCGAGCAGGACGTTCTTTCACCCGCTTGAAGAGGACGTTCCGCGCGCCCAGCAGATCCATCCGTCGGTCGAGCGTTGCGAGGCCGAGTTGGTCGACGGCACCCAGCACATGTTCAGCCTCACGGAGCTGCGCGGTCCGCAATGGTGGAGCGCATGGTGCATCCGCGCAGCGCTGCGCATCGTGACGTTTGCCGGACGGGTGTTCTTCACGCGAGGTTGGCTCGGCAACGCGCCAGGCATCCATTTCGGCCATTGGCACATCATCGACGGCGGTCGCCGCTTTCTGTTCTGCTCGAACTATGACGGCAATTTCGGCGGCTATCTCGACGACTTCATCAACGGCGCGGCCGTTGGCACCACGCTGGCCTGGCGCTGGACCGAGCTTCATCCGCGCGCGCCGGCATTGGAAGGTCAGCCCGGTATTGCAAACGCCCGCAGCTTTCCGCCGACGCGCTTTTTGGTTTTCCGCGGCGTCAAGTGCGAGCTGAGGTTCAAGTCCTATGCACGCGACAGCATGCTCCCGCATCTCTACCATTTCGACGCCTGCAACCGGACGGTCGACCAGATCAATCTCGCGACCGGACTGCGCGACGCCTTGTTCGGCGAGCGTAACGCGCACAACGACGATCTGATCATGAGGGCCATCGAGACATGAAGCACGCTCCGCGTCTCTCCGAGCAAAGCCACGACATCCAGGGCATGCTGAAGAGCGGCTTCGGCTGGCTCAAGTCCAGCCGATTTTGGCTGCTGACGATCCGTGACGGCTGTGAGGACCAGGCGCGAGGCTGGCTCGCGCGTCTGCTCGACAGCAAGCTGGTCGTCAGTGCCAAATGCGTCGGGAAGGGCAAGGCCAAGCCGGAAGCGTCGATCACGGAGGCCGTGTCGGTTGCTTTCAGTTTCGCAGGGCTCAAGCAACTCGGCTGTGCCGAGGCCGAGACGCATCCGTTTCCGACGCCCTTCAGCAGCGGCATGGGAAGCGCATTGCGCCGGGACCTGTTGAGAGACGCTCCGCGTGACGAATGGCGCTGGTCGGATGTCGAGGGCGTCGACGGTCGCCAGACCGTCCACATTCTCGTTGCGCAATGGTGGATGCTCGACTCAACCACGCGCATGGAAGAGCCGGATCCGGCCGTGTTCGTTGTCAGCACCGTCGAAAACAATCCCAGCTCGTTCGCGTGTCCGGACGGCAAGTTGCGTGAGCCGTTCGGCTTCCGCGACGGCTTGGCGCAGCCGGTGATCCGCGATCTCCGGGACGAGGAGGGTGCCACGCCGCAGCAGGCCCGAAAGGACGCCCGGTCTTTCTATGACGATCGTGTCGTCGAGCCCGGCGAGTTCATTCTGGGCTATCGAAACGAGTACGACGAACTCACCTACTGCCCCGACGTGAAGGGGTGGCCGCAATCGGGAAATCGCTTCACGCTGAACGGGAGTTACCTGGCGGTGCGGCAGATCGAGCAGTATGTCGATGCCTTCGATCAGTTCAGGAAAGCGAATGGCCAGGACGTCTGCGAGAAATTGATGGGTCGCCGCCAGGATGGCATGCCGCTCGGATGGCAGGGGCCTCCGGGGTCGGACTCGGCAGCCGACGCCTTCCGTTATCGCGTCGCGGACGCAAACGGCTTCGTCTGTCCGAAGGGCTCCCACATCCGTCGCTCAAACCCGCGCGACTCCCTGGGGATCGATGTGGAATCGAGCATCAAATCATCGAAGCTGCACCGGCTGCTTCGCCGGGGGCGCCCTTTCCGCGAGCAGACCGCCGCTGGGCATCGCGACGGCATCTTCTTCATCGCGTGCAACGCCGATCTCGAGCGCCAGTTTGAATTCATCCACCAGCGCTGGCTGCAAAATCCCCGTTTCGGCACGCTCGACAAGCAGGCCGATCCGGTCGTGGGGGCACCGCCCGGCGGTGGGACCTTCACCATTCCGGGATCGCCGAGCGGGAGCGAAGTCACGCTGGCTTCGTTCACCGGGACGCTCGGTGGCGGCTACTTCTTCCTGCCCGGGATCGCGGCGCTCAAGTTCATCGCGCAGAATCGCGCCGGCGCGAAGCTCGGCTCAACACTCCGCGTTGAAGCGGCGGCCTCCTGAAGGGCTCGATCCTGGAAAGACTCAATCCTGCGGCTCGGATGCCGCATCGCCCTGCGCGTCGACACGCAGCCAGCCCGACGGCGCGAGGCGCTGCTGCGGCAGGAAGCGGGCCTTGTAGTCCATCTTCTTGGAGCCTTCGATCCAGTAGCCCAGATAGACGTAAGGCAGCCCTTGCCGGCGGGCGCGGGCGATGTGGTCCAGGATCATGAAGGTGCCCATCGAGCGGCTGACCTGGCCCGGCTCGAAGAACGAATAGACCATCGACAGCCCGTCGCTAAGCACGTCGGTGAGAGCGACGGCGATCAGCTCCTCGCCGCGGCCGGTGATGCCGCTGTCGGGGCCGCGCTTGCGGTATTCGATGATGCGGGTCTCGACATGGCTGTCTTCCACCATCATGGCGTAGTCGAGCACGGTCATGTCGGCCATGCCGCCGTGGCGGTGGCGGGCGTCGAGATAGGCGCGGAACACTGAATATTGCTCGGAGGTCGGCACCGCGCTGCGCTGCTCGCCGATGATGTCGGAATTGCGCGCCATCACCTTGCGAAAGTTGCGGGAGGGGCGGAACTCGTTGGCGACGACCCGGACCGAGACGCAGGCGCGGCACTGGTCGCAGGCCGGCCGGTAGGCGATCGACTGGCTGCGGCGGAAACCGCCATGGGTCAGGAGGTCGTTGAGGTCGCCGGCGCGCTCCCCCACGAGATGCGTGAACACTTTTCGCTCATGCCGGCCCGGCAGATAGGGGCAGGGCGAGGGCGCCGTGAGGTAGAATTGGGGGGTGTCGCGCGAGTGCTGGGTCAAGGGACGTCGTGGGCCTCCGAAGTGAATAACAGCATCGCGCTACGAAAGCCCCCGGTCAATTGGCCTACTCGGCAGGTCAGATCAGCGATCAGCTTAGCGGACCCCGGTTAGCAGGCCGTTGATCGCGAGGGCCTTGGGTGATCACCAGGTTCTTGCCGTCTGTGCCACCGGCGCGCGAACGGAATTGTTGATCACGACCGTTCCCAGTACGAAATCATGCAGCAGGCGGCGGCGGCCGTTGAACAGGCCGATCAGCACCACGAAGGGCGTCAGGAACGAGACCGTGACCCAGAACAGCACCGCATGGGTGGCGCCGAGCACGAAGTAGCCCGGCGCGCCGTACCAGGTGCGCAGCTCCAGGTCCATCACCCGCATCCCGATCGTCGCCGATGAAGGACCGCCGATGCAGGCGCCATAATAGACGATGGCCCAGATCACGGAGGCCGGCCAGGCCAGCCAGAACAGCGCCCAGCCGATGCCGAGTGTGACCACGCCGAACACGGCGATGAAGATGTAGCCGAGGATGACCGGCACCGAGATCACGACCATGTCGATCAGGAACGCGAACACCCGCCGCGTCGCAACGCCGCGAAACAGTTCCGGGTGCAGATAGGGGTCGTAGGCGTG
Source organism: Bradyrhizobium sp. SZCCT0148 (assembly GCF_018129985.1). GTDB lineage: Bacteria > Pseudomonadota > Alphaproteobacteria > Rhizobiales > Xanthobacteraceae > Bradyrhizobium > Bradyrhizobium japonicum_H. Next base: position 43,533 of record NZ_JAFCKT010000010.1, on the reverse strand, counting down.
CGGCTGCGCCCCGCCGTCATTGCGCCACGTATTGCCCGAATCCGAATACGACATGTCCATCTCCCAAGGATTTCTCCCGTGGCAGGACATGGGAACAGGTCATCCCCGTGCCAAGGGCACCCGGACATTAACAAGCCGAAATATTCCGGCGATTCGGGGGCGGTGGGGGCGAGGGGTTCGCGCGCAGTCAGGCTTGGCTGCGCAGCTTCTCCGCCGCCTTCGGCGCGAAATAGCTCAGCACGCCATCGGCGCCGGCGCGCTTGAACGCCAGCAGGCTCTCCATCATCGCGCGCTCGCCGTCGAGCCAGCCGTTGTTCGCGGCGGCCGCGATCATCGCGTATTCGCCGGAGACCTGGTAGGCGAAGGTCGGCATCGCGAAGGTGTCCTTCACGCGGCGCACCACGTCGAGATAGGGCATGCCGGGCTTCACCATCACCATGTCGGCGCCCTCGGCGATGTCGAGCTCGACCTCGCGCAATGCTTCGTCGGTATTGGCGCTGTCCATCTGATAGGTGCGCTTGTCGCCGGTGAGCGTCTTGGCCGAGCCGATTGCGTCGCGGAACGGGCCGTAGAAGGCGGAGGCGTATTTGGCGGCGTAGGCCATGATCTGGACGTCGGACAGGCCGGAGTGATCCAGCCCCTCGCGGATCGCGGCAACGCGGCCGTCCATCATGTCGGAGGGCGCGATGATGTCGCAGCCGGCCTCGGCCTGCACCAGCGCCTGACGCACCAGCACCGCGACCGTCTCGTCGTTCAAGATCCTGCCGTCCGAGATCAGGCCGTCATGACCGTGGCTGGTGAACGGATCGAGCGCGACGTCGCAGAGGACGCCGATGTCCGGGAATTCCTTCTTAATTGCCCGCACGGCCTGACAGACCAGATTGTTCGGGTTGGTCGCTTCCGAACCCTCCTCGTCGCGCAAAGACGGCTCGGTGTAGGGAAACAGCGCGAGGCAGGGGATGGTGAGCTTCATCGCGCGCTCGGCCTCGCGCACCGCCTGGTCGACGCTGAGGCGCTCGACGCCGGGCATCGATGCGACCTGCTCGCGCTTGTTGTCGCCGTCGATCAGGAACAGGGGCCAGATCAGGTCGTCGGTGGTGAGCACGTTCTCCCGCACCATCCGCCGGGCCCATTCGGCTTTGCGGTTGCGGCGCGGCCGGACGGTCAGATCGAGGGCATGGGGCACCGCAGCACCCTCCCGGCGCGAGACCTCGCGCAGTTCGATCGGACGTCCGTATTTGATCGCCATCACTCTTCCTCCGGCTGGAATTATTCTTATACCAGCTCGCATGGTTCCCGCCACCGCGGCTTGACCTGCCGCAAAGCAGAATTGACCGGAAGGCCGCCGATTGATTTTGCCGCCCGAAGCAGCCAGAAGGGGCCATGTCCGAGATCACCACCCGCGATGCGGCCCGCGACGGCAGCCCCAGGGACGCCGTCCGAGACAGTGCCAGAGACAGCGCGATGTCGGTGGCTGCGATCTCGTCGGAGCGCCCGGAGTCCGACGACAATGTCTGGACGCGGCGGCTCGTGCTGTTCCTGCGGGTGATGGCGCTGCTCTCGATCCTCAAGGGCCTCTATCATTGGGCGCAGGTGACCGGCTTCGTCGGCGGTGAGGACGAGGCGTTCGAGAACCAGTCGATGGCCTGGCAGGCCGCCACCGTCTATTTCGCGGTGATCGAACTCGTCGCTGCGGTCGGCCTGTGGCTGGCGACGCCGTGGGGCGCGGTGGTGTGGCTCACGACCGTTGTGTCGATGGCGGTGATCGAGCTGATGTTCCCAGGGATCTATGGCGGCAGCCTGATCGTGGTCGGCGTCGAAGCCTTCATGCTCTCGGCCTATCTCGCACTCGCCTGGATGGCCGCGCGCGAGCGACCGCCATAGCGCGCAGGCGATTCCAACATTCACTCTCTTGTTCGGCGTTCACGCTCGTGCCCCGGACGCAGCGCAGCATGTAGTGATGCGCTGCTGAGCCGCGGCCCATTCGTCCACGAGCTCGTTTGTGGCCCCGGGTCCCGGATCTCGCTTCGCTCAGTCCGGGACACGAGAGCGCAGTTGTGCCGATTTGGTTGACCGCTGGTTGCCTAAAATTCGAGGTAACTTTTCGTTGACCTCGTGCATCCCGCCACAGCTGTTACGCGGCCGTTTCGAAACGGAGCGGGGCTGTTCTGGAATGCGACAAGGGCGACGGACGGAGGGTGAACAGGACCTTGCGAAGGTCAATAGAACGTTGCGAAAAGCCCTTGTGGCACAGGCTTAATCCGCAATTCACTGTCTTAAATTCATGATCTCTTTATTCTCTTATTTAAGCCGATCTTCAAACGCCCCCCTTAAGTTGCACCTATCAGGCGGGACACAAGTTTCGTCGAATAAGTGTCGATAAAAACGACAACAGGGGAAGTGTCATGATGAAAGCCGTCGCAACTGCGGCAGATACCGCGGAGCGCGTCTCCGGCCAGCAGGGTTCGGTGCAGTCGCTCTATCTGGAAGCCTTGACTCTGGTGGAGCGGCTGCATCGCCGGCTGCTCGACGTGATCAAGGACGAATTCGATCGCCGCGGCCGCGCGGACATCAACTCGGTGCAGGCTCTCCTGCTTTACAACATCGGCGACAAGGAGCTGACCGCGGGCGAGCTGCGCACGCGCGGCTACTATCTCGGCTCGAACGTCTCCTACAATCTGAAGAAGCTCGTCGAGCTCGGCTTCCTCGATCATCAGCGCTCGCGCGTCGATCGCCGCTCGGTGCGCATCCGCCTGACCCCGCAGGGCCAGGAAGTCCGCCGCATCGTCGATGCGCTCTACCAGAAGCACGTCAAGACGGTGGAGCAGGTCGGCGGCATCTCGGGCGAAGAATTCTCGACCCTCAACAAGTCGCTGCACCGCCTGGAGCGGTTCTGGACCGACCAGATCCTGTATCGGCTCTGAGTTTTAAACGGGATAGGCCAAGCCGGCCCGCAACAAGACCGGCAAGCCGACCAAACGTGCCTTAACTTCCCCAGCGCATCGGCCCGGAGTTGCCCCGGACCGGTGCGTTTTGCATTTTTGCACATGCGAAGAAAATCTTGCGGTCCCATGGAACCAGTTCCGGGCTTTGCACTTATTTCCTTCGGATCGGAGACAGGGCGATGCTGATCGAGCGCGGGCTTCAGGCGATGAATGTGGAACTCGTCAGCGAGGCTTACGCCATCGCCGCGAATTACCTCCGCCGCTCCGGCGCAATGCCCGACACGCTCGTGACTGATGAGCGCCTGCTCGGGATCATCGTCAAACTGCTGCACAACGGCGAAATCAACAAGATCAGGCTTGCCAACAAGGCGATCGCCCGGTTCCAGGCGCAGGCGGAGGCCCGCGCGGTTGCCTGATCGACAATCCCAGAACTTCGCACAACCAGAGGGTGCCATGGAAGCCGCCATCGACCGCATCATGCAGACCTACGACATGCTTGCCAACCGCACCGCCGCGGCAAGCGAGGAGGCGAGGGCCAAGGTCACGAACTACCTCAACACCCTGATGGAAGCTGGCGAGAAGGACACCCACAGGTTGACGGTGTGCGGCCTGACCTATCTGCGCCAGCTCGACGGCAGCGTGGACCCGGTGAAGGCGGGTTATACCGGCCTGTGAGGCAGCCGGCGGCAGGATGATGAGTTAGGGCCAAAGCGGCCCCGTTGCGACGCGGCGCTGGGCGGTTCCAAGCTCAGCCCAAACGCCGCAAACCGCTATCCTCCACCATATCTTGCACAAATATCCCGCCCGACCCGCAAACCCTTGGCCTGTTGCGGGCGATGTGGTAGATCGCGCTCGCCGCTTCCGATCGCCACACCAGACCGCCCGTAGCCCGCCAAAAGGCTGCGGCGGTGGAGATATTCGCAAGATGACCTTCGCCAAAACCGCCTCCGCGCCCGATTCGTTTTTCACCGCCTCGCTCGAGCAGGCCGACCCGGAAATCGCCACCGCCATCAAGGGCGAACTCGGCCGGCAGCGCCACGAGGTCGAGCTGATCGCCTCCGAGAACATCGTGAGCCGGGCCGTGCTGGAAGCGCAGGGTTCGGTGATGACCAACAAATACGCGGAAGGCTATCCGGGCGCGCGCTACTATGGCGGTTGCGAGTGGGTCGACGTCGCCGAGAACCTCGCGATCGACCGCGCCAAGAAGCTGTTCGGCGCCAAATTCGCCAACGTGCAACCGAACTCCGGCAGCCAGATGAACCAGGCGGTGTTCCTGGCGCTGCTGCAGCCCGGCGACACCTTCATGGGCCTCGACCTCGCGGCCGGCGGCCATCTCACCCACGGCTCGCCCGTTAACATGAGCGGCAAGTGGTTCAAGGCGGCGCACTACACCGTGCGCCGCGAGGACCAGATCATCGACATGGATGCGGTCGCCAAGCAGGCCGAAGAGGTCAAGCCGAAGCTGATCGTCGCGGGCGGCTCGGCCTATTCGCGCGCCTGGGACTTCAAGCGCTTCCGCGAGATCGCGGACAGCGTCGGTGCGTATCTGCTGGTCGACATGGCGCATTTCGCCGGCCTCGTCGCCGGCGGCGTGCATGCCTCGCCGGTGCCGCATGCCCACATCACCACGACGACGACGCACAAATCGTTGCGCGGTCCGCGCGGCGGCCTGATGCTGTGGAATGACGAGACGCTGACCAAGAAGTTCAACTCGGCGATCTTCCCGGGGCTGCAGGGCGGACCGCTGATGCATGTGATCGCGGCCAAGGCGGTCGCCTTCGGCGAGGCGCTGCGTCCGGACTTCAAGGTCTACGCCAAGAACGTCGTCGAGAACGCCAAGGCGCTCGCTGAAGCCATGAAGAGCCACGGCTTCGATATTGTTTCCGGCGGTACCGACAACCATCTGATGCTGGTCGATCTCAGACCCAAGGGCCTGAAGGGCAACGCCTCGGAGAAGGCGCTGGTTCGCGCTGCCATCACCTGCAACAAGAACGGCATTCCGTTCGATCCCGAGTCGCCGTTCGTCACCTCCGGTATTCGCCTGGGCACCCCGGCGGCGACCACCCGCGGCTTCGGCGTGGCCGAATTCCAGCAGGTCGGCGGCATGATCGCCGAGGTCCTCAACGCGATCGCGCAGTCCGACGACGGCAAGGCGCCGCTGGTCGAGGCCGCGATCAAGGAGCGGGTCAAGGCGCTCACCGATCGGTTCCCGATCTACCAGTAAGGCTTGGGTAAACGGATGCGCTGCCCGAACTGCAACAGTCTCGATACGCAGGTAAAGGACTCGCGTCCGACCGAGGACTCGTCCGTGATCCGCAGGCGGCGCGTGTGCGTCGCCTGCAATTTCCGCTTCACCACCTTTGAGCGCGTGCAGCTGCGCGAGCTCACCGTGGTCAAGCGCAATGGCCGCCGCGTGCCGTTCGACCGCGACAAGCTGATGCGCTCGGTGTCGATCTCGTTGCGCAAGCGGCAGGTCGAGCCGGAGCGCGTCGAGAAGATGGTCTCCACCATCGTGCGCGAGCTCGAGACCGGGGGCGAGGCCGAAATCTCCTCCGAGGTGATCGGCGAGACCGTGATGGAGCATTTGCGCACGCTCGACGACGTCGCCTACGTTCGTTTCGCCTCGGTCTACCGCAATTTCCGCGAGGCCAAGGATTTCGCCGATGTGCTCGGCGAGCTCTCCGGCGAGGAGGAAGCGCGGCTCGCCGCGATCCGCAAATGATCTTCCGTATCCTGGAAGATCAGTTCGCGCAGAAGGCCCGCGAGGCCAAGGACGCCGATCGCCGTTTCATGGAACTGGCCCTTGCGCTCGGCCGGCGCGGGCAGGGGCGGACCTGGCCCAATCCGGCCGTCGGCGCGGTCATCGTGAAGGACGGTGTCATCGTCGGCCGCGGCTGGACCCAGGCGGGCGGGCGTCCGCATGCCGAGCCCGAAGCCCTGCGACGGGCAGGCGAAGCCGCACGCGGCGCCACGCTCTACGTCACGCTCGAGCCTTGCTCGCATTTCGGCAGGTCGCCGCCCTGCGCCGACGCGGTGATCGCGGCCGGCATCAAGCGCGTGGTCGCGGCGATCGAAGATCCCAATCCGGTCGTCGCAGGCCAAGGCCACGCGCGGCTGCGCGCCGCCGGCATCAACGTGGATGTGGGCCTGTGCGCGGCGGAAGCCGCGTTCGACCATGCCGGGCATTTCCGCCGCATCCGGGACAAGCGCCCCCATGTGATCCTGAAGCTCGCAGTCTCGCCCGACGGCAAGATCGGCGCCGCCGGCGGCAAGCCGGTCGCGATCACGGGAGAGGCGGCGCGCAATCGCGTGCATCTGCTGCGCGCGCACAGTGATGCCATCCTGGTCGGTATCGGAACGGTGCTGGCGGACGATCCGCTTCTCACCTCCCGCCTGCCGGGCCTGGAAGCGCGTTCTCCGGTGCGAGTTGTCCTCGATCAGAATCTGCGCATTCCGGCCGCAAGCCAGCTGGTGCGCTCCGCGCGCGAGACGCCGCTCTGGGTGGTCGGTTCTGAACTCGCCGAAGCCGCCGCCGCGACCCGTCTTGGCGCTGCCGGCGCCCAGATCATCCGCGTACCGCCCGGGAGCGCGTCCGGGCTCGATCTTCCGTCCGTGCTCCATGCTCTGGCCGGGAAGGGCATCACGCGGCTGATGGTCGAAGGCGGCAGCCGGGTCGCCGCTTCGTTCATTGCCGCCGACCTCGTCGACGAAGTCTGGCTGTTCCGCGGAGCGGAAGCAGTCGGGCCCGGTGGGGTCGATGCGCTTGATGCATTGCCCCTGTCGAAAATCGCGCAGTCGCAGGCCTACAAGGTTCATGCTAGCGAAACATTCGACAAGGATACTCTCACTATCTACGAGCGCGCGTAATGTTCACTGGCATTGTCACCGATCTCGGCGAGATCGTCGGCTTCACGCCGACAGCGCAGGGGCAGCTGCACCGGCTGCGCATCGCCTGCCGCTATGACCGGACCACCATTGCCGACGGCGCCTCGATCGCCTGCAACGGCGTCTGCCTGACGGTGGTCGCCTCCGGCGTCGAAGGCGGCAGGACCTGGTTTGACGTCGATGCCGCGGCCGAGACGCTGGCGATGACGACGGCAAAGCACTGGAAGCTGGGCACACGGCTCAATCTCGAGCGGGCGCTGAAGATCGGTGACGAACTCGGTGGCCACATCGTCGCCGGGCATGCCGACGGTATCGCCACACTCGTCAGCCGCGAGGATCTGCCCGACATGGCGCGGTTCGAGCTGTCGACCACGCGGGAGCTGGCGCGCTTCATCGCCACCAAGGGCTCGATCACGCTCGACGGCGTCTCGCTGACGGTCAATACGGTGAAGGACGTGACGTTTTCGGTGCTGATCATCCCGCACACGCTCTCGGTCACGACGATTGGTGGCTGGAAGGCGGGCGACGAGGTCAATATCGAGGTCGATCTGATGGCCCGCTATGCGGCGCGGCTGACGGAAATGAAGTGACGGCGTACAAGGTCGTCATGCGCGGGCTTGACCGGCGCATCCATCCTCTTAAGAGGGGCTTACCCGATGAATTGCCGGGTCAAGCCCGGTAATGACAGAATAGGTTGACCATGGCAGACGCGCGGCGCGCACCCCTGAAGGACCAGACCGACATTTCCGGCGCGCGCGCGCTGATTGTCGAGGCGCGGTTCTATGACGATCTTCAGGACGCGCTCCTGGACGGCGCGGTGGCCGAGCTGAAGGCGGCCGGTGTGACGCATGACGTCATCACGGTTCCTGGCGCGTTGGAGATTCCGGCGGCGGTAGCGATCGCCGTCGACGCGGCTGCCGCCAACGGCAAGCCCTATGATGCGGCGATCGCGCTCGGCTGCGTCATCCGCGGCGATACCATTCATTTCGAGATCGTCTCGCAGGAATCCTCGCGCGCGCTGATGGACCTTGCGGTGGCGCGCAAGCTGCCGCTCGGCAACGGCATCCTCACGGTCAACAATGAGGACCAGGCCTGGGCGCGGGCGCGTGCCAGCGAGCTCAACAAGGGCGGAGATGCCGCGCGCGCGGCGATCGCGATGCTGCGCATCAAGCGCCGGCTGGCGCAGGCCTGATCATGGCTGACAACAAAAAGCCAGCGGGGCCGACGGAGAAGAAGGCGAATCGACGCGGTGCCGCACGGCTCGCAGCCGTGCAGGCGCTGTACCAGATGGACATCGCCGGCGCCGGCATCAACGACATCTTCGCCGAGTTCGAGAGCCACTGGCTCGGCAACGAGGTCGAAGGCGACACCTACCTGCCGGCCGAAGCTGCGTTCTTCCGAGACGTCGTCTCGGGCGTCGTGCGCGATCAGACAAAGCTCGATCCTCTGATTGATGAGGCGCTGTCGAAGGGCTGGCCCTTGAAGCGGATCGAAGCGATCCTGCGCGCGGTGTTGCGGGCAGGAGCCTATGAGCTGCAGCACCGCAAGGATGTGCCGGGCCGCGTCGTCGTCTCCGAATATGTCGATGTCGCCAACGCCTTTGTCGACCGCGAGGAGACCGGAATGGTCAACGCCGTGCTCGACCAGATCGGCCGCCAGTTTCGCGGCGACGAGTTCGGGCGGTAGTAGGGCTGAGGGGCGTCGCATTGAAGCAATACGCAAGCCCCATTCTCCGCTGCCATCACCCGCGAAGGCGGGTGATCCCGTACGCCGCGGCCTATCGATTTGACATGAACGTCTCTGGAATACTGGATCGCCCGGTCAAGCCGGGCGATGCCACCTGTTTGTGGGGCTAAGCCGGTGGCAAGTCCGCATAATCCGTCCCCAGAAGACTCCCTCATCGCACGCTATTTCAAGCCGCTGGCGACCGATCCCGGCGCGTTCGGCCTGGTCGATGATGCGGCGGTGCTGTCGTCGTCGGGCGACGACATCGTCGTCACCACCGACGCCGTCGTCGAAGGCGTGCACTATCTTGCCACCGATCCGCCTGACACGATCGCGCGAAAGGCGCTGCGGGTGAACCTGTCCGATCTCGCCGCCAAGGGCGCGGTGCCGGCCGGCTTCGTGCTGACGCTGGCGTTGCGCAGCAGGGAGGATGCCTGGCTGCGGCCGTTCGCGGACGCGCTGGGCGAAGATGCCAGAGAGTTCGCCTGCCCGCTGCTCGGCGGCGACACGGTGTCAACGCCGGGGCCGCAGATGATCTCGATCACCGCCTTCGGCCGCGTGCCGAAGGGGCGGATGGTCGGCCGCACCGGCGCGAAGCCAGGCGATCGCATCCTGGTAACCGGCACGATCGGGGATGCCGCGCTTGGCCTCGATGTGCTTACCGGCGGTGCCGCCGCGGCCGCGCTCGCGACCGATCCCGCTGCAAGGGATGCCCTGGTGTCACGCTATCGGGTGCCGCAGCCGCGCAACCCGCTGGCACAGGCCGTGCGCGATCATGCCACCGCGGCGATGGACGTCTCCGACGGCCTTGCCGGCGATCTGACGAAACTCTGCGCGGCGTCCGGGGTGTCGGCCACGGTCGATGTGGCGCAAGTGCCGCTCTCGGCCGCGGCAGCAGGCCTGATTGCCCGCAACGCCGTTTGCGTCGAGACGCTGCTTGCGGGCGGCGACGATTACGAGGTGCTGTGCACCGTGCCGCCGGCGCAGGCCGATGCGCTGATTGCCGCGGGGCGGGCGACCGGCCTTGCCGTCACCGCGATCGGCAGGATTATCGCGGGTCAGCGAGGGCCGCGCTTCCTGGACGGGCAGGGCCAGGAGTTGCTCTTGAGGCGGCTGTCCTACAGCCACTTCTAGGAATTGCTCCAAACCGGCATCATGGTTCTCGGCACTTCGCCTAAATACCTGCCGAGATCGGCGTTTTCCGCCTCATCCGGCGTTGCACCCTCAATTTGATTTTGGCAAGCTCGCGACCGACTGAGGCCGTCCCTTTTGGGCAAGGGGCGGCTTTGTTCGAAATCAAGGCGCCGCACCGCTCGACGGACAACAAAAGGCGCCGGGGGTACATCAAGGATCTGAGGCAAAAATCACATGACAGCATTATGGTTGATTGTGCTCTGCGGAGTGCTTTCCGTCGTCTACGCGATTTGGGCGACGTCTTCGGTGTTGAGCGCGGATGCGGGGTCGCCGCGCATGCAGGAGATCGCGGCGGCGGTCGCGGAGGGGGCACAGGCGTATCTGCGGCGCCAGTACACGACGATCGCCATCGTCGGCGTGGTTATCTTCGTCCTGCTGGTCTATTTCCTCGGAATCTACGTCGCTATCGGCTTTCTGATCGGCGCCGTCCTGTCGGGGGCGGCCGGCTTCATCGGCATGAACGTCTCGGTCCGCGCCAATGTGCGGACTGCGCAAGCCGCAACGACGTCACTCGCCGGCGGCCTCGAACTCGCTTTCAAGGCAGGCGCGATCACCGGCATGCTGGTGGCAGGTCTCGCATTGCTCGGCGTGACGCTCTATTTCGGCTTCCTGGTGCACTCGCTGAAGCTTGCGCCTGACAGCCGTGTCGTCATCGACGCCCTGGTGGCGCTCGGCTTCGGCGCCTCGCTGATCTCGATCTTCGCCCGTCTCGGCGGCGGCATCTTCACCAAGGGTGCGGACGTCGGCGGCGATCTCGTCGGCAAGGTCGAAGCCGGCATTCCCGAGGACGATCCGCGCAACCCCGCAACCATCGCCGACAACGTCGGCGACAACGTGGGCGACTGCGCCGGCATGGCCGCCGACTTGTTCGAGACCTATGCGGTGACCGCGGTCGCCACCATGGTGCTCGCTGCGATCTTCTTCGCCAAGACGCCGATCCTCGCCAACATGATGACGCTGCCGCTCGCGATCGGCGGCATCTGCATCATCACCTCGATCATCGGCACCTTCTTCGTCAAGCTCGGGCCGAGCCAGTCGATCATGGGCGCGCTCTACAAGGGCCTGATCGCAACCGGCGTCCTGTCGCTGATCGGCATCGCCGGCGTGATCTACAGCCTGATCGGCTTCGGCAAGCTTGATGGCGTCGACTACACCGGCATGGCGCTGTTCGAATGCGGCGTGGTCGGCCTCGTCGTCACCGCGCTGATCATCTGGATCACCGAATACTACACCGGCACCGACTATCGGCCGGTGAAGTCGATCGCGCAGGCCTCGGTGACCGGCCACGGCACCAACGTGATCCAGGGCCTCGCCGTCTCGATGGAGGCGACCGCGTTGCCTGCGATCGTGATCATCGCCGGCATCCTGGTTACCTACAGCCTTGCCGGCCTGTTCGGCATCGCGATCGCGACGGCCACCATGCTGGCGCTGGCCGGCATGATCGTCGCGCTCGACGCGTTCGGTCCAGTGACGGACAACGCGGGCGGCATCGCCGAGATGGCCGGCCTGCCGAAGGAGGTGCGCAAGTCGACCGACGCGCTCGACGCGGTCGGCAACACCACCAAGGCAGTGACGAAGGGCTACGCGATCGGTTCCGCCGGTCTCGGTGCGCTCGTGCTGTTTGCGGCGTACAACCAGGACCTCAAGTTCTTCGTTGCAGACTCAGCGCATCATCCCTACTTCGCCGGCGTCAATCCGGACTTCTCGTTGAACAATCCCTACGTCGTGGTGGGCCTGCTGTTCGGCGGCCTGCTGCCGTACCTGTTCGGCGCGATGGGCATGACCGCGGTGGGTCGTGCGGCGAGCGCGATCGTCGAGGAGGTCCGGCGCCAGTTCCGCGAGAAGCCGGGCATCATGCAGGGTACCGACAAGCCTGACTATGGCAAGGCGGTCGACCTGCTGACCAGGGCGGCGATCAAGGAGATGATCATCCCCTCGCTGCTCCCGGTGCTGTCGCCCATCTTCGTCTATTTCGTGATCTATGCGATCGCGGGTGGCGGCGTGGCCGGCAAGTCGGCGGCGTTCTCGGCCGTCGGCGCCATGCTGCTCGGCGTGATCGTGACCGGCCTGTTCGTCGCGATCTCCATGACCTCAGGCGGCGGCGCCTGGGACAACGCCAAGAAGTACATTGAGGACGGTCATTTCGGCGGCAAGGGCTCTGATGCCCACAAGTCGGCAGTGACCGGCGACACCGTCGGCGATCCCTACAAGGACACGGCGGGTCCCGCGGTGAACCCGATGATCAAGATCACCAACATCGTGGCCCTGCTGCTGCTGGCGATCCTGGCGCACTGAGCGACGCAGACGAGACAAGACAAACCCCGCGGCGCGAGCCGCGGGGTTTTTCGTTGTGGACGTCGCTTTGTCTGCGTTGTTCGCCTGACGCTGCGAGCTCACGAAGTGATGCGCTGCAGATCCGGGACGACGTTCGCGCGGCCGGGTCCCCGGTCAGCGGAGCAGTGTTATGCTGCCCTGCGTCCGGGGCACGAGCCTACTGGACGTCCATTTGCAGCCCTTCCTTCTGGATGATTCCGGCGAACTTCTTCGTCTCGGCATCCACGAAAGCGGCGAACTGTTCTGGCGTGCCGTAGTCGGCGCGGGCGCCCATGGCAGCGATCTGCTTCTTGATGTCGTCGCGCTCCAGCATCGCCTTGACCTGGAGATTGAGCGCACTCAGCACCTCGGGCGAGACGCCCTTCGGCAGGAACACCGAGAACCACGACGAAACGTCGAAATTCGCCAGCTCCGGCGCGGTCTCGCGCATGGTCGGCAGGTCTTTCGCAAGGTCGCTGCGCTCGGTCGTGGTGACGCACAGACCGTTGAGCGTGCCGTTCTGCACCTGCGGCAGGCTCGGATAAAGATTGTCGAACAGGATCTGGATGTCACCGGCGAGCGCGGCCTGGAGCGCCGGGCCCGCACCACGGAACGGGATGTGCGTCATCTTCAGGCCGGTGAGCTGGAGGAACCAGGCGCCGGTGAGGTGAGGGCTCTGGCCGACGCCGGAGGAGGCGTAGCTGAGCTTGTCCGGATTGGCCTTGAGATAGGCGATCAGCTCGGCGATCGACTTGATGCCGGTCTTCGGATGCGCCGACACGATGTTCGGGATCCGGATCATGTTGGAGACCGGCTGGAGCTGGTCCGGCTTGTAGGTCAAATTCTTGAATATGCTGTAGGCGATCGCGTTCGGACCGGGATTGCCCACCAGGATGGTGTGGCCGTCAGGCTTGGCGCGAACCACCTCGGCCGTGCCGATGGTGCCGCCGCCGCCGGAGCGGTTTTCCACGACGGCCGACTGGCCCCAGGCTGTCTGGAGATGCGCGGCCAGGAGCCGGCCCAACACGTCGGTCGAGCCGCCGGCTGCGGCCGGCACGACGAGACGGACGGTTTCGGTCGGCTTCCAGTCGGCAAGGCTCGATCGCGGCAGGATCGCTGCAGCCGTAAGGCCGGCCGCACCGGTGAGCACGCGACGTCGGGATAGCAAATTTATGGGCACGAATCCTCTCCCTGCTTCTTGTTTTGCAGGGAGCGTAGGGAACACGGCGCGCGACGGCAAGCCGCATGCGACCGCAACGGCTGCAACGACAGCGGCAGGACGCCGCAGGTGCGATCCTCAGTTAAAGCTGAGCAGCTTGAACAGCGGCGTGAGGTAGCTCATTTCCTGACCCGAGGTCGGCGTGGTTCGGCTGATGAAGTCGAAGATCTTGCCGTCCTGCAGGCCGTAATTCGCCAGCCGGCGCACGCGCCGGTTCTTGTCGAAATAGATCGCGATGACGCGCTGATCGACCACCCTCTGATTCATGAAGGCGACCATGCGCTCCGAGCGCTGCGAGATGTAATAGAACACCTCGCCGTCAAGGGTGGCGACGGTGGAGGGCGTGCCCATCACGATCAGCACCTGGTCCTGGCTCGCGCCGATCGGAATCTGCTCCAGCGCGCCGGGCGGCAGGATGTAGCCCTTCTGGAATTGCTCGCCGGTGCAGCCGGTGAGCGCGGCGCCGACCAGGGCGACGGCGGCCAGCATGCGCAAACCGCGCCAGCGTGCATGAAGGCCGCGCCGCTTATCCGCGCGCAGGCTGGTCTGGTTCGTTATCGTCATAGCGGAACTGATTCCGTCCCCTTGCGTCGCGCGAGGCGCTGAAGTACCGGGCTGGGCGTCTGAATGCAACACGCGCGCGCCCGCTTGCGGAAACCACAATGCTTTGGCCGTTCAATCACTTCAGGAAACCCCGGCTAACCCCGCGCGGCACCATTGAAGCCATCTATGGCATGATCGTGACGCAGGCGCGAGAACCCATATTTTACCGTGACTTGGGCGTGCCCGATACGGTTAACGGGCGTTTCGACCTGTTGCTGCTGCATCTCTGGTTGCTGCTGCGGCGCCTGCGTACGGTTCAGGGCGCCACCGCAGGCGCCTCGGAGCTGTCGCAGGCGCTGTTCGACCGCTTCTGCGAGGACATGGACGACAATCTGCGCGAGATGGGGGTCGGCGACCAGACGGTGCCGAAGCGGATGCGGGCCTTCGGCGAGGCATTTTACGGCCGCGTCCAGGCCTATGACCAGGCCGTCGAGGCCGGCGGCGAGGCCCTGGCAGAGGCGATCTGCAAGAATATCTTGAACGGGACCGGACTGGACCGGGCGAAGCGGCTCGCGGCCTATGCGCGGGCCAGCGAGGCCGAGCTCGGCCGGGCCGACGAGGCTGCGCTGCTGCGCGGCGCCTTCAGGTTTCCTCCAGCGCTTTCCGAGGGTGATACGCCATGAGCCGACCAAATGCCGGATCCGACGATCCCGATCCCTGGCGGGTCCCCATCGTCGTTGCGCAGATCCCCGACACCGGCCTGCACCGCAAGCTCGAGGCCTCGGCCGCCGAGCGGCAGGCGATGGCGGAGGCCGGTGGCCTGCGCGAGATCCTGTCCGCTCAGGCCGACTTCGATGTGGTGCCCAGGAGTGGCGGCCGCGTCCAGGTGACCGGCAGCGTCCGGGCCCGAATCGGCCAGACCTGCGTGGTCACGCTCGATCCGATCGAGAGCGAGGTCGATGAGGAGGTCGATCTGACGTTCGCCCCCGAGGCCGAGGCGCGCCGCCTGGCCGACCTGATCGCGGAGAGGCGGGACGACAAGGACCCGTCGGAGGTCGCCGACCCACCGGAGCCGATCGTCAACGGCATCATCGATCTCGGCCGCCTCGCCACCGACGCCCTGTTCCTGGCGGTCGATCCCTATCCCCGGAAGGAGGGGGTCGTGTTCGAGGCGGAGGTCACCGCCCCCGATCCGGAGGACCACCCGTTCGCGGTCCTGAAGGCGTTGCAAGACAAGAAGCAGGACAAGAAGAAAGGCAAATAGCTGGGCATTCCCGGGAGCAGCGCTTTGCAACGGGGCGCGAGGTGGTTGCGTCAGTGGTTTGAAAGGCAAGCCTATCTATCTGACTTCAATGTGTTTCCTCTGAACTTGCCGTTTTGCGACCGGATGCCTTGAAAGCAAAAGGCTGGGGGCAAGAGGTTGTTTCGGGGTAACAAAACGCTATTGTCGCGCCCCGGTCGGGGCGCGGCGTGGCGCTCGACCGATCGCCATGTCAGTGGCGAACCCCATTCTGCGGCCCCGCTCGTTCAAGACCGCACCAGACCAGGTTTCCGGGACTTTTATGCCAAGCAAGGTTCGCATCGCGCTGGACGCCATGGGGGGCGACGCCGGCGCCGCCGTGGTCATTCCAGGCGCCGCCATCTCGCTTCAGAAGCATCGGGAGACCGAGTTCCTGCTGGTCGGGAACCGCGCCATGATCGAGCCCGAGCTCGAGAAGCATCCCGCGCTCAGGGCCGCCTCGAAGATCATCCACACCGACGTGGCCGTCAGTGGCTCGGACAAGCCGAGCCAAGCGCTGCGGCGCGGCCGCAAGACCTCCTCGATGTGGCTTGCCATCGACGCCGTGAAGAAGGGCGAGGCGGATGTCGTGGTCTCCGCCGGCAATACCGGCGCGCTGATGGCGATGTCGCGCTTCCATCTGCGCACCTTGCCCGGGGTCGACCGTCCGGCAATCACCGGGATATGGCCGACCAAGCGAGGCGAATCCGTCGTGCTCGACCTCGGCGCAACCATTGGCGGCGACGCGCACCATCTGGTGTCGCTCGCGGTGATGGGCGCCGCGATGGCAAGCGTGCTGTTCGACAAGCCGCGCCCCACGGTCGGGCTGCTCAATATCGGGGTCGAGGAGATCAAGGGGCACGAGGAGATCCGTGAGGCCGGTGAAATCCTGCGCGCCAGAAACCTGCCGGAACTCGACTATATCGGTTTCGTCGAGGGTGACGGCATCGGCAAGGGGCATGCCGACGTCATCGTGACCGAAGGCTACAGCGGCAATATCGCGCTCAAAGCTGCCGAGGGAACCGCGCGGCAGATGGCGGAATTGCTGCGCGAAGGAATGCAGCGGAGCTGGATGACCAAGCTTGGCTATCTCCTGGCGCGGGACGCCTTTCAGGCGCTGCGCAGCAAGATGGACCCGAACAAGTCCAACGGGGGCGTGTTCCTGGGGTTGAACGGATTGGTGGTCAAGAGCCATGGCGGAATCAGCGCCGAAGGCTTTGCCTCTGCGATCAATGTTGGCTATGAGATGGTCAAATTCGATCTCCTGAACAAGATCAATCAGATGCTCAACCGCGAGGGTGGTGCACTCAATTCCGTGCAGCCCGCGCCGGAGGATGTTTCGTGACTCAAATTCGTTCGGTCGTGCTCGGCTGCGGCTCTTATCTGCCGGAGCAGGTGGTGACCAACGCCCAACTGGCGGCGCGTATCGACACCTCCGACGAGTGGATCGTGCAGCGCACCGGCATCCGCGAGCGGCATGTCGCAGGCGAGGGCGAGTTCACCTCGCATCTGGCGATCAAGGCGGCGCAGGCTGCGCTGACCGACGCCGGCCTGGATGCGCAGTCGATCGACCTGATCGTGCTGGCGACCTCGACGCCGGACAACACGTTTCCCGCGACCGCCGTCGCCGTGCAGCACGGCCTCGGCATCAACCACGGCGCAGCGTTCGACCTTCAGGCGGTGTGCTCTGGCTTCGTGTTCGCGCTCGCCACCGCCGACAATTTCCTGCGCACCGGCGCCTTCAAGCGCGCGCTGGTGATCGGCGCGGAGACCTTCTCGCGCATCCTCGACTGGAACGATCGCGGCACCTGCGTGCTGTTCGGCGACGGCGCGGGCGCGGTGGTGCTGGAGGCGCAGGAGCAGCCGGGCAAGGCTGCGACCGATCGCGGCATCGTCACCACGCATCTGCGCTCCGACGGCCGCCACAAGGCAAAACTGTTCGTCGACGGCGGCCCGTCCTCGACCCAGACCGTCGGCCATCTGCGCATGGAAGGCCGCGAGGTCTTCAAGCATGCGGTCGGCATGATCACCGACGTCATCGTCGACGCCTTCGAGGCGACCGGACTCAATGCCGACAGCATCGACTGGTTCGTGCCGCACCAGGCCAACAAGCGAATCATCGACGCGTCCGCGCACAAGCTGCATATCGCGCCGGAGAAGGTGGTGCTGACGGTGGACCGCCACGGCAACACCTCGGCTGCCTCGATTCCGCTGGCGCTGTCGGTGGCGCGCAAGGACGGTCGCATCAAGCGCGGCGACATGGTTCTGATGGAGGCCATGGGCGGCGGCTTCACCTGGGGCTCGGCGATGGTGCGCTGGTAGAGCCACAGTCGATAAAATTTTGCCGGAATTTGCCGCGATTATCGATGCGCCTGCATTGATGAGCGCTGTTGACCGCCGTATCGTAAGCTCATAATTTCAGACAACAATTGTTCGCCGTGATGTGGGGCAGGGCGATGACCGATCAAAGTAAAACCGTAACGCGTGTCGATCTGTGCGAAGCCGTCTACCAGAAGGTGGGCCTGTCGCGCACGGAATCGTCCGCCTTCGTGGAACTCGTGCTCAAGGAGATCACCGACTGCCTGGAAAAGGGCGAGACGGTGAAGCTGTCGTCGTTCGGGTCTTTCATGGTCCGCAAGAAGGGCCAGCGCATCGGTCGTAACCCGAAGACCGGCACCGAGGTGCCGATCTCGCCGCGCCGGGTCATGGTGTTCAAGCCGTCGGCCATCCTGAAGCAGCGGATCAACGGCCAGCACCGCGCCAATGGCGACGGTAGCAAGGTTCAACCGGAGGCTTAAGTCGCCTCGCGCAAAGGATTTGGCATTTGGACAAGGCGCCGGATGCGTTCCGAACCATCAGCGAAGTAGCGCAGGAACTCGACATTCCGCAGCACGTGCTGCGGTTCTGGGAGACCCGGTTCTCCCAGATCAAGCCGATGAAGCGCAGCGGCGGCCGTCGCTATTACCGCCCCGACGACGTCGACCTGCTCAAGGGCATCCGCCGCCTGCTCTACGGCGAGGGCTACACCATCCGCGGCGTGCAGCGGATCCTGAAGGAGCATGGCGTCAAATCGGTGCAGGGCCTCGCCGACAGCGCCGCCGCGGTTTCGTTCGGCGCCATCGAGGATGCCATCGGCGCCAGCCTGATGGAGCCCGAGGACGAGGATGCGCCGATCAAGGGCGTCACCGACAGCGACGAGGACGACTACCAGGGTGATGAAGAGGAAGGCATCGACTTCCGCTTCACCGAGGTCGACGACGAGGACATCCTCACCACCTTCCGCAAGGGCGGCACGACTGCCGCGGCCCCGGCCGGCCCCAGCGCACTGGACCGGGAACGGCTCGGCCGCGTCCTTGCCGACCTCGTCGCCTGCCGCGAGATGCTGGATCAGGCGCTGAAGGACGGCTGACAGGCATTTTTAGCCGCATTGCGGGCAGTTCCGGCGACTGTGGGCAGGGACGGCAAAATGCTGCGGCCTCGCCTTGCGCATCGCGCCGATCCTAGCTAATGGAACGACGTTCGGAGCGTGGCGCAGCCCGGTTAGCGCACTAGTCTGGGAGACTAGGGGTCGGAGGTTCAAATCCTCTCGCTCCGACCAAATTCAGCAAGTATTTCAGTGTCTTGCGTAATCGGCGATATTGCCCCTTAACCCGCGATATCGCTGGGGCAAGGCGGGGGCAAGGAATTGGGCAGTGCTCTGTCCGGGCGTCCACGCGAATCGCCAATCCAGTTTTCAGATTTGGAGTAGCGCGGTGCCCCGTAGCGCCGAAATTGGCTGAATACCGCCTAACGCGGAGGGACCAGTTTTCACGGCATTAGGCGGGCGCGAGATATGCAAGCCAAAGCGCAGCGGATCGAAAACTCAAGTCTCGGCTTGAGGCTTCCCAAATGCTCGAAGAACTTTCGACCATTGGACTGAAGGGCCGCGCTGGATGTGCTCAGATTCGGCGGCTACAATCGCTGATTGGCGGGGAGCTACCTCGCACTCATTGCCTGTAAAGAATTCAGAAGATTACCGTGATTGGGGTTCGGGCGGGGGATGAATAAGCGAGGGTTGAGCGAGCGCGACATTTGCACAAAGTTTATCACGCCTGCACTGCGCAGCGCAGGCTGGGATGAAATGCTGCAAATCCGCGAGGAAGTCGGTTTCACAAAGGGCCGTATCATTGTTCGCGGCAAGCTTGTCAGTCGCGGCCGAGCTAAGCGAGCAGACTATGTCTTGTATTATAAGCCCAACATCCCGCTGGCGCTGATTGAAGCCAAGGACAACACGCATTCGGTCGGCGACGGAATGCAACAGGGCCTCGACTACGCCGCGACGCTGGATATTCCCTTCGTGTTTTCCTCGAATGGCGACGGCTTCATCTTTCACGACCGCACAGGCCTGAGCGCGCCTGTCGAGACGAGCCTCGGCCTTGACGCCTTTCCGTCGCCCGCCGATCTGTGGGCGCGCTATCGCGCATGGAAGCGCCTCGACGCTGAAGCCGAACAGATTGTGCTTCAGGATTATTACGATGATGGGAGCGGTGAGGCCAAACGCTACTATCAAGTCATCGCAATCAATCGCACCATCGAGGCGATAGCGAAAGGGGCAAACCGCGTTTTGCTCGTGATGGCCACGGGAAGTGGGAAGACGAGAACCGCCTTCCAAATCATCTGGCGGCTGTGGAAGGCGGGCCGCAAGAAGCGTATCCTGTTTCTGGCGGATCGCAATGTGCTAATCGACCAAACGATGGTGAACGATTTTCGCCCCTTCGGCGCGGCGATGGCGAAGCTTTCCACCAATTCAAAGACCATCGAGCGGCAGGATGGCACTACGGTTGATTTGACGCTGGCGCTCGACAAGAAGCGGCGGATCGACACCGCTTTTGAGGTCTATCTCGGGCTCTATCAGGCGATTACCGGGCCGGAGGAGCGGCAGAAGCTCTATCGCGAGTTCTCGCCCGGCTTCTTCGATCTGATCGTCGTCGACGAATGCCATCGTGGCAGTGCTGCGGCAGATTCGGCGTGGCGGGAAATCCTCGACCATTTTTCCGACGCGACCCAGATAGGCCTTACCGCCACGCCGAAAGAAACCGAATACGTTTCCAACACCGATTATTTCGGCGAGCCAGTCTTCACTTATTCGCTGAAGCAGGGGATCAACGACGGCTTTCTCGCGCCCTACAAGGTCATCAAGGTTCACATCGACCGCGACGTGGAAGGCTATCGCCCCGAGCTCGGGCAGCTCGACCGCGACGGCAATGAGATCGAGGACCGAATTTACAATACCAAGGACTTCGATCGCAGCATCGTGCTCGACGACCGCACCCTGCTGACGGCGAAAAAGATCACCGAGTTCCTCAAAGAAAGCGGCGACCGCTTCCAGAAAACCATCGTGTTCTGCGTCGATGAGGAACACGCGGCGCGAATGCGGCAAGCGCTGGTTAATGAGAACGCCGATTTGGTCGCGGAAAACCAGCGCTACGTGATGCGCATCACGGGCAGCGACAAGGAAGGCCAGGATCAGCTCGGTAACTTCATCGACCCGGAATCGAAATATCCCGTGCTGGTAACGACCTCACGGCTCTTGTCGACGGGTGTCGATGCGCAGACCTGCCGGCTGATCGTGCTCGACCGGGCGGTCGGCTCGATGACCGAGTTCAAGCAGATCGTCGGGCGTGGGACCCGCATTCACGAAGACACAAAAAAGTTCTATTTCACGCTAATCGACTTTCGCGGCGCAACCGCGCATTTCGCAGACCCAGATTTCGACGGCGAACCGGTACAGATTTACGAGCCGGGAGAAGACCAGCCGATCGCGCCGCCCGACGATGCACCGACGACGGCCGAGGGCGATGACGCAATCCCCCCGGCTCCCGGCGAGGACGAAACCATCATCTATCAACCGGGCATGCCGACGTCACCCGGTGGAGGCCAACGCAAGATTTATGTCGATGGCGTCGGCGCTCGCATCCTCGCTGAACGAGTCGAATATCTCGACGAAAACGGCAAGCTCGTCACCGAGTCGCTGTGCGATTTCACCAGGAAGGCGCTGAAGAGGCGCTTTGCTAGTCTCGATGATTTTCTCAAACGCTGGAAATCGGTCGATCGCAAGCAGGCGATTGTCGAGGAATTGGAAGCAGAGGGGCTGGCCCTCGATGCCCTGGCTGATGAAGTTGGTAAGAACCTCGACCCGTTCGACCTCATCTGTCATGTTGCATTCGACAGAGAGCCGCTGACCCGCCGCGAGCGGGCCGACAACGTCAAGAAGCGCGACGTATTCAGTAAATACGGGGGGCAGGCTCGTGCGGTGCTCGACGCGCTTTTAGCCAAGTACGCCGACGAGGGTGTGCTCAACCTCGACGACGCGAATATTCTGCGGGTTCCACCGCTCAGCACGCTTGGTACTCCCTTGCAGCTCATCAAGGCGTTCGGTAACCGCGAGGATTTCGAGCGGGCCGTGCACGAACTGCAATCATCTCTCTATCAGGAAGTCGTCTGACCATGTCCGTTCGTACTACCGTCAAATCCATTCAGGACATTATGCGCCAGGATTCTGGCATTGATGGTGATGCGCAACGCATCAGTCAGTTGTGCTGGATGTTCTTTCTGAAGATCATAGACGATCAGGATCAAGAACTAGAAGTCACGCAGGACGGCTACCGCTCGCCGATCCCGAAGAAGTACCAGTGGCGAGCCTGGGCGGCGAACCCTGAGGGGATCACCGGCGAGGCGCTGCTCATGTTCATCAACGGGGATCTTTTCCCCGCACTGAAAGGCCTCTCTGTCTCGACGAAACCCGGTGACCGTCGCCGCGTGGTCAAAGACGTTTTCGAAGACGCTTACAACTACATGAAGTCTGGCCAGCTGATGCGGCAGGTCGTGAACAAGATCAACGAGGTCGATTTCAATAATCTGGCCGAGCGGCAGCATTTCGGCGATATCTATGAGCAGGTCCTCAACGATCTGCAATCGGCCGGCAATGCAGGCGAGTACTATACGCCGCGCGCCGTGACCGCCTTCATGGTGGATCGAATCGACCCGCATCCCGGGGAACTCTTGTTCGATCCCGCCTGCGGTACCGGCGGCTTTCTTACCTGCGCCATCCGTCACATGGAGAAGAACTACGTCAAGACACCCAAGCAGCGCGACAAGATGCAGGGCGCGTTACGCGCAGTAGAGAAGAAGCCGCTTCCCCACATGCTCTGCGTTACCAACATGCTGCTGCACGGGGTCGAAGACCCGAGCTTCGTACGTCACGACAACACGCTGGCCCGGCCACTCATTTCATGGGGCAAGGATGAGCGCGTCGATATCGTGCTCACTAATCCACCGTTCGGGGGGCGCGAGGAGGACGGAATCGAGAACAATTTCCCGACGTTCCGAACCAAGGAAACGGCAGATCTCTTCCTCGCCCTGATAGTTCGCCTGCTGAAAACGGACGGCCGCGCAGCTGTAGTGTTGCCAGACGGCACGCTGTTCGGCGACGGCGTCAAGACGCGGCTCAAGGAGCATTTGATGGAGGAATGCAATCTCCACACCATTGTCCGCCTGCCCAATTCCGTGTTCAAGCCTTATGCTGCGCTGGGCACGAACCTTTTGTTCTTCGAGAAAGGTTCGCCGACAAAGGACATCTGGTTCTATGAGCATCGGGTGCCAGAGGGCCAAAAGGCCTATTCGATGACCAAGCCGATCAGGCTGGAGCACTTTCAACCTTGCATCGACTGGTGGGGCGGCAATGCGCGCGAGGGTCGCGAGGAGACGCCGCAGGCGTGGCGTGTCACCGCTGAGGATGTTCGAGCGCGCGGCTACAATCTCGACATTAAGAACCCGCACGCAGTGGCTGACAATTATGGTGACCCGAAAACCCTGTTGGCGGACCTTGCTGTCGCCGAAGCTGCGACAGTCGCATTACGGGACCAGTTGAAATCGATCCTCGCTGAGGCGCTTGCCCGATGAGTGCAGAACGCCTGTTGGCGCATTACGATCGGATCGCCGACGCGCCAGACGCAATCGTCCAATTGCGCCGCCTCATTCTTGATCTGGCGGTTCGGGGCAAACTCGTGCCGCAAGAGCCGAACGACGAACCGGCGTCGGAGCTACTGAAGCGAATAGCTAACGAGAGGGCTCGGCTAATTAAGGTTGGCGAGATCCGAGATAAGCCTTCCCTCGAGAGGGTCGCAAATGCTGACGCGGCCTATCCAATTCCTTTGGCATGGGAATGGGTGCGATTTGCCAATATCGCTGACTTCTCTGCTGGACGAACGCCTTTACGCAATGACACGTCGTTTTGGAATACCGGCGATTATGCTTGGGTGAGCATCGGCGACATGGAGGACGGCCAAGTTCTTACAAGCACCAGGGAAACAGTCAGCGAAAAGGCGCGTGAAAAAGTTTTCGGATCGGAGCCGGAACCGCCTGGGACTATTCTCATGAGCTTCAAGCTCACGATCGGGAAAATCGCAAGGCTTGGGCTTCCGGCCTTTCATAACGAAGCGATCATTTCGATCCGGCCTCACCTCGCAGAACTGGACGCATATCTTTTCAAAATTCTTCCGAAATTTGCAAAGCAGGGAGACACCAAGGGCGCTATCAAGGGCGCAACACTCAATCGCGATTCAATCTCGAATATCTTGCTTCCCCTCCCACCACTCGGTGAGCAAGACCGCATCGTGTCTAAGATCGACGAGTTGATGGGATTATGTGATCAGTTGGAGACGGCGCGGGGAAGACGCGAGGGTATACGCGACCGATTGGCTGGGGCGAGCCTCCTCCGGCTCAACGCGCCTGATTCCGATAACTTTGAATTTGACGCGCGCTTCGCACTTGATGCGCTGCCTGCTCTCACAACGCGCCCTGACCAGATCAGGCAACTGCGTCAAACCATCCTGAACCTCGCCGCGCGTGGAAAGCTCGTGCGGCAGGACTCGAACGATGAACCGGCCTCAGAATTGCTGAAGCGGATCGCGGGAGAGCGGGCTGAACTCGTCAAGAAAAAGGAGATCAGGCGTGAAGATCCACTTGATCCCGTCCAGTCCGCTGAAGTTCCGTTTGATGTGCCGGCAACGTGGGTCTGGTCCCGCATTGGAGACGCTGTTCTCTTCACCCAGTATGGAACCTCTCAACAAGCGAGGCCTTCAGCCGATGGGGTACCTGTACTTACCATGGGCAATGTCCAAGATGGCTTGGTTGTCTGGAGCAATGAGAAGCGAATCCCTCAAAGCTCCGAAGATTTGCCTGCGCTTTATCTGCGGAAATTCGATCTTCTGTATAACCGCACAAACAGTGCCGAGCTTGTAGGAAAGACTGGAATCTATCTTGGTGACGATGGCGTGCGGACATTTGCCTCGTACTTGATCCGACTTCGCCCCTCGCTCCTGTCGAGCAATCCCAGATACTTGAACATAGCAATGAACGCGCCCGAGTTCCGCCAAACGCAGATCGTTCCGCTTATTAAGAAGCAAACTGGGCAAGCAAACGTGAACGGAACGGCTCTTAAGAACATGCTCATTCCGCTTCCACCCCTCGCGGAGCAGGAACGCATCGTCACCATGGTTGATTCGCTCATGGCGATCTGCGATCGGCTGGAGGCGAACCTTACCGCTGCCGCTATCATCCGCCGTCGCCTACTCGACGCGCTGTTGGCCGAAGCCGTGGCGCCGAACGACGACCGCGAACTGGAGGCTGCGGAATGAGTGCCCTGTGAGAAGGTCAGCGCCGACAAGTCTGTTTCGTGCCGACCTGAAGCTCGCCGGAAACTCGTGATCAATTAGACCTAGGCCGTGTACCCATAAACCCGGCGGCGTAATGCGACCAAAGCAATGTCTGCTTTGCCCCTATAGCGACCGACTTCGGGCGGCAGCACAATATATCGCGATGCGCCAACCGCGAACATCACCGCTTCGTTCGTCTTTGGACTGAACTTACAATTTCCGCCGCTGCGTTTTGAAGCTCGGCCAGATGATGAGCTGCGAAGGCTTCGATGGAGAACGCTTTTTTGAGCCAGAGCATGTTGATCGCTCCCAGCACGCGGGGACCATCGCGCAGGGGAACCGCGATCGAAAACAAGCCGTCCGAGTGCGGCGGCCCACCATAATAGCCCCCGCTGTGCATTGAGTTGCGTATGCCATAACCGCGCTCCCGCACCTCATCGAGAATAACGTTGAGCCGCCCCGGTTCACGTGCAAGCCGGTCTTCGGGACGGCTCGATTTGCGAAGTAAATCGAGCACGCGTTGACGTTCTTTCGTCGGACAGTACGCAAGATAGGCTGTCCCGACGGCAGACCACAGCCAGTTGACAGGCAGTCCGATCCGCTCCTGCTGCAACAGGAAGGGACTCCGGGCCCGAGTCGTTTCGCGGATTTGCATGTGATCGCCTGCGGGCACCATCAAATCTGATGGCCAGGAGACGCGCTCGCACAAGCGCTCCAGGATCGGCGCCGCGGCTTCCGCTATCCGGTCGTGATGTTCGCGACGCGAGGGTGCATGCGAAAGCATGGCACCGATCCGGTAACGCCCGTCACCAAGCCTCCGCGTCACAATACCTGATCGGGCGCAGGTGTGCAGGATGCGCAGTATGCTTGGTTTCGAGATGCCCGTGAGGAGGTAAAGCTCCTGCAGCGACGAATCCGGCTGCATCTGGAGCGCTTGCAGAACGCGTAATCCGCGTTCCAAGCTCTTGATAACTTTTGGCCCGGACATCGAGTGACCTCACACGTTCCACGGCGTGAAACGTACCATTTCACACTGCGGAACGCATGCCGATTTTTCTAGCTCGGCGCGAACAGGGGGCCGAACCTGGCGTGCGTGCTGAAGTTCACTTTCATCGTTTGATGGAGACTTCCATGACATCTCACCTGTTTCGCCACTCCACCGTCTTATCCGTTCCGATCCTGGCTCTGCTTGCCGCCACAGGATTGGCGCAGTCATCCTTCCCAACGGGGACGATTCGGTTCGTCGCGCCTAACTCGGCTAGTACCCCGCCCGACATCATCAGCCGCATTATTTCGAGGGAACTAACAGAATCCGAAGGTTGGCGGGTTATTGTGGAGAACCGGCCGGGCGGCGTCACCACGATTGCGGCGAGCGACGTCCTGAACCAGCCGTCGGACGGCAACAGCCTCTTTGCGATGTCTGTACCATCGGTTGCAGCACCGTCGCTGGTGCCGAAAATCGCGTACGACCTAAGCAAGGACTTCGACCCTGTCATCAAGGCTACCGTCTCCTACAATGTGCTGGTCGTGAATCCATCGGTGCCGGCCACGACGGTGGCCGAGCTGGTAGCGCTGCTGAAAAGCCAGCCGGACAAGTTGACGTTCTCCTCGGGTGGCTTCGGCACGCCCGCACATCTTATCGGCGAGCAGTTCAAGCAGCAGACCGGTACGCGCGCCCAGCACGTTCCCTACGCGCAATTTTCGCAAGCGATCGGCGATTTGCTCAACGGCACAAACACGTTTCAGTTCATCACCGTATTGCCGGTCGTTGACCTGATTAAGACGGGCAAGCTGCGCGCTTTGGCGGTGACTGGTCCGAAGCGTGTCCCGGCCCTTCCCGACGTCCCAACCATCATCGAAGCTGGCTATCCCTCTCTTGTGGTTGAGGACTGGACGGGTTTCGCGGTCAAGCACGGCACGCCCAAGGAAACTGTCGCGCGGCTTAATGCAGCGATTAACAAGGCGCTGCAAAAGCGATCGGTCCAGGAAGCGCTGGCAAAGATTGGCGCCGAACCGGCTGGCGGCACGCCGGAGCAATTTGGCCGCATGGTCGGCGACCAGGTCGCGCACTGGTATCAAATCGTCTCCGGCGCCGGCATAAAGGTAGAGTAGCAATGACCGCTGATTTCCGGGTGACGCTGCTCGGGACGGGGGTACCGATCCCCCATCCCGACCGGTTCGGGCCCAGCACGTTAATCGAGGCCGGCGGCCACACTCTCCTTATCGACGCCGGCCGCGGTGCTACGATGAGGCTATTTCAGCTCGGCGTTCCCATAGGCAGCATCGATGCACTCTTGCTCACGCATTTTCATTCCGACCACACTACAGGGATTCCAGACCTCTGGCTTACCGGCTGGCTGAGCTCTTATTTCGGCAACCGCCGGCGGCCTCTTAATGTGATCGGACCCGTCGGCACCGCCAAGCTGATGCATCATATTGAAGCAGCCTATGCGCACGATATCGACATCAGGGTCGCGGATGAGAAGCTCACCCGTGAGCACGCCGCTATCGACGTGAAGGAATTTGCTGATGACGGCGCCGTTTATCAGGCCGGCGACCTAAGGGTTGTTGCCTTCGCCGTCGACCATGGTGAGGCCATTAAGCCGGCTTACGGCTATCGAATCGAATACCAAAATCGGGTTGCCGTGATCTCCGGTGACACCCGCTACAACGTCAATGTGCTGCGCTACGGCGCCGGCGCTGACCTGCTGGTGCATGAGGTCGCCATGGCGCGGCCGGAACTTTTGTGCGAAGTTTACATCCGGCGCATTCTCAATCATCACACCTCGCCTCAGGAGGCTGGGCGCGTGTTTGCGCAGACCAAGCCGAAAATGGCCGCTTTTACCCATCTCGTCATGCTCGCGAGTAAGACCGTCGCGGCGCCTGCTATAGCCGATCTAGTAGCGGCGACACGCGAGACCTATTCCGGGCCGCTTGTCGTCGGCGAAGATCTGTCTAGCTTCGAGATAGGCGAGACAGTTACAATCGGACGTTCAAAATCGGTGATCTGAATATGTCCGCTTGGGGTCATTTTCGACCCATTTGGCAGAGATAGAGGACTGGTTGATGTCCGCTCCTGTCCGTAAGCGCCGTGCCAAGAGCGGGCCAGGAGCGTTGCGTTTGGCCGGGCTGCCGTGATTCAAACTCCCGAACTGGGGGCTCGAATCATGCGCTACGAACTCGCCGACCATGAATGGACCGCCATTAAGCCGATGCTACCGAACAAGCCGCGTGGCGTTCCTCGGGTGAACGACAGACGGGTCCTGAATGGCATCTTCTGGGTCCTCCGATCAGGAGCACCCTGGCGTGATCTGCCGACGGCGTTTGGCCCATACACCACTTGCTACAACCGCTTCGTTAGGTGGCGGCGGGCCGGTGTTTGGGGCCGTATCATAGAAGCGCTTGCCACTGCCCATGATGCCGCTGTCCAGATGATCGACACCTCCATTGTCCGCGTGCATCAGCATGGAGCCTGCATCACAAGGAACCAGCGCCAATCGATGGGAAGGTCGCGCGGCGGCTTGACGAGCAAAATCCATGCGGTAGTCGATGGCAATGGTCTGCCGATACGGCTGGCGCTGAGCCCGGGCGAGGCCCATGACGTTCGACTCGCCGGAAAACTTCTGTCTCGTCTAAAATCCGGGTCAATGCTGCTTGCCGACCGTGGGTATGATGCGGACTGGATCCGGGAGCTTGCCATGAAGAAGGGCGCGTGGGCCAACATCCCGCCGAAAAGCAATCGCAGCGATCCGATCTGCTTCAGCCCCTATCTCTATCGTGCTCGCAACCAGGTCGAGCGGTTCTTCAACAGGATCAAACAATGTCGTCGGGTGGCGACGCGCTACGACAGGCTTGCCGCCAACTACCTGGCATTCGTTCAACTTGCGTCAATCAGGCTATGGCTGCGCCTTAATGAGTCCGCGTCCTAGCTTTCCTCGCCAAGCAGAAGGCGTTCGACTGTCAGATTAGAGTGGGACACCGGGCGAGGTATTCGATCGAACCAAAGGGAGCCAAGAGACTAGCATGAAGGTGTTTATCGCCAACTTTGGTCGTGAGAATTATGCTTGGCCAGAGTGTCTATCGCGAAGCACAATCGCCACGATGAACGACGTGTCAGTGCAGGGCTTCTGGGAAGTCGGTGATCGCGAAAACTACATCCAAAACCGGATGAAGAATGACAAGACAGCTGCAGGAATAACTCCGACACGCCCTGTCGCGTCCCGTTGGTTTAATCTGATGACCACGATCGTTGAAAGCGCAGGCGATGTCTG
Source organism: Bradyrhizobium sp. SZCCT0148 (assembly GCF_018129985.1). Taxonomy (GTDB): domain Bacteria; phylum Pseudomonadota; class Alphaproteobacteria; order Rhizobiales; family Xanthobacteraceae; genus Bradyrhizobium; species Bradyrhizobium japonicum_H. The sequence continues at coordinate 14,464 of NZ_JAFCKT010000010.1, read as the reverse complement.
GATCCACAGAGAAAAGGATAGGTTGTGGTGGACAACTTCGCTTGCGGAAGCTCCAATGTTCGAAAAATTGAAAGAACCTGTTGGAAATCATCGTGACGTGATCATCTGCCATAAGGCTTGTGAAGCTTGGTCGAACAAAAATCGCCGGGGCAACAGACTTGATTGGAGTGGACTTCATCCTCGGGCGCGAGAGTTCCTCTTTACAGAAGGTACGCTGCAACAACTCAAGCCCTCCAATGCCGAATATGCACAGACATTGATTGAAGGTGGCGATTTATCTCCTTGGCACGATCTTCGGGAGTGGCAAGTCAAGGCAAGTCGGAGAAGGGTGAACCCGGGAATTACGTTCAACGCGCGTCAGAAATCGATCGCATACATGGCGATGATGGCGAAGGGGACCGTAGCCAGATCGAACGGTCAGCAAGTGCTACGAACAGTCAAGAATAAGGAACTTCGCATTCCGGAAAATCAGCTTGAGACTTACTTGGCTGCCTTACTTGAGGCGCAAGAGGGTCTCTGCGCGATTACAGGCCTCCAACTTCAATTTCATGGAGACGAAGACGACAAAGAATTGCTTTGCTCCCTGGATCGGATCGACAGTAATGGCCACTACGAGATCGGCAATCTTCAGATAGTGTGCCAATTTGTTAACCGCTGGAAGAGTGACGGCGATGATGGCCAGTTTCGCCAACTGATCGAGCTGGTTCGAGAAGTCGATATCCGTTAGGGCGGCCCCTGGATCTCGCCCACCCAAGCGCGCAATGAGCTACTTGCTTCGCAGCTGGACAACGTTTTCGTCTTTAGGCTTTCCGGCTGCTAAGAATGTCTCGTCTTGACCGAGAGTCGCGCCACTCCCGATCTCTTTGGGAAATGGCCGCATGTAGCTGAAATTATGATCCCGAGAGTATACTTGATTTCGGGCGTTACTGATGATGACGGAATTGATGCTTCCAACTGTAAATACGTCAGCTTCAACGGTGTTCTCTTGGCCCTCGAAGCTCCCCATCATTGCTAGGTCGCTCGAAAGGGGAAAGATGACCCGCGTTCCAGATACACCGAAGCCCGGGCCAAACATGCCGTGATCCGCATCGTCTGACCAACGAAGACATACCGGCACGTCCGTTGTGACAAAACCGCCAGTACCGGCTTTCGCTTTGACGATCTGCCATCTGCGTGCCGCGACGTGTTCGAGCAGTCGTTCGTGCTGTTCGATTTCAACTCCGATGTTGAACTCTTTGGCTACCTCAATCTTGTAGTTTCGCTCCTTTACGAATTTCTGCATATCTTCGAAAGTTACATTGGTGCTTTCATCCCACGCGCCGGCGGCTTTCATTTGGGCGACTTGACTGTCCCATCTCTCTTTGGTTGCCAAAGCCATTTCTGCGGCGGCCTGAGCGATCTCGCCGACGAAGTCGTTTATTGTGGTCCGTTGACGAGGATTTCTAATCGCCAAGCCGCAGATGAGGCTCATCAACAGCTCCCGATCTGCTTTAACTGACAGGGATGCCGACGCCTTTATTCTCTCTAGCGCGGGTGCAACCTTGCCCTCGAATTCGGCAAGCCCCTTTTCGACAGCTTGAGGATCGATACCCTCGATGGTTACCGTATTGAAGTCGCGCTGAGCGGCTACGTTCTTAGGGTCAGTACGGAACGTCTTCCCGCTCGCGCGATCAGTTGCAAGAAGCTGCCCACTCTTGTCGGTAAAACCCCGCAAGTAGAATTGCGGCACGTAGTGGTGCTTACGTGCTGCCGTTCCTTTCTTCTCATTGCTCACTGATAGTGGTTTCCATTTCCGAAGGCCTGGTGCCGCGCCATTGGTCCTTGCCCGCCCGACTCGGCTAGAGACTAATTGACCCAGCTAATTTGGTTGTGCAACCTAAAGGGTATCTTTGGAGGTAGGAAATCCGCTTTGACTGTGATCCAAGAAATACTTGAATGGTCGTATGAGCGCCCGGCTTGGCAACGGGACGCTCTGCGCCGCCTTGTACGAAATGGCGAACTCTCCGAGGATGACATCGATTTCCTGACAACTATTTGCAAAAGCTCATACGGGCTCGCCGAACAAACTGAAATTGCACCGCTCACACAAGATGATGTGCCGGCCATGGCGGCTGGCGCTGCTCCGGCATCGCTCGTGTCTATCTTTCATCAGCGTGGTGTGAACGCGCTTGCCGAGGACCAAACACTTAGCTTTGGTCCCCACCTCACGGTAGTCTACGGTGACAATGCTGCTGGCAAGACAGGTTACACCCGAATACTCAAGAGCGCTTGCCGCGCGCGAGGCCAAGAGAAAATCTTAGGAAACGTTATCTCCGGCGGAGCGCCACCTTCGGTCGGAGTGTCGATCAAATACCGGGTTGGAGCCGAGCCTGAGACGCGCGAATGGACCGGATCCGATGAGGACGAATCCATTTCCAGGGTAAGCGTCTTCGATACGCAATCTGCCGCGGTCTACTTGACCGAAAAAACGGACGTTGCCTTTCGGCCATTCGGACTCGACTTGTTCGACAAGCTCGTGAAGGCTTGCAAGGCTATTCGCGCCAACCTCGAAGCCGAACAGCGCGCGCTGGCATCGAACGCATTGAGTGCTGTGCAGCCACAAATTCCGGATGGCACAGCCGTTGCCAAGCTTCTGGCGAGTATTAGCTCGCTTACCAATCCGGAGGCAGCCCAGGCTCTGGCGCGACTGTCTCCCGAGGAAGAAGCGCGACTTACCTTGCTGGAGAAGTCACTGGTCGATCTGCAAGCCAACGATCCAGAGAAGCTGGCCCAGCAACTCAGTGTACGCGCGGGCCGGGTCCAAGCGCTTGTACGACAGCTGAACGAGATCGAGTCCGTCTTATCAGCGAAAGCTGTAGCCGACGTGTTCGCGGTTCGGACAGATGGCCAGCGTAAACGCGAAGATGCAAGGCGGCTCCGCGAGGCGACTTTCCCCGTCGATATGCTGACAGGAACTGGCTCTGAAACTTGGACCGCGCTCTGGGAAGCGGCGCGAGAATTCTCTAATGAGAGCGCCTATCCCGGACAGACATTTCCTGTGGTTGAAGACGGGGCTCGGTGTGTGTTGTGCCAGCAGGACCTCGGTCACGCAGCGAGCCACAGGCTTAGACAATTCGAGGCGTTTGTAACGTCAAGTTCCGAAAAGGAATTGCGAGGGCTTAGGGAACGGTTCACGCAGCTAAGGAAGGGGTTCGTCGATATCAAAATTGGTACGGAAGCGGTTGACGACCTGCTCAACGAAATCCGGATCGATCATCGTCCGTTGGCCGACGCCATTTCAGCTGGCCTCGCTACAAACGAGCGACGCCGGACAGCGGTGGTTCTGGGGTTAACTAAGGACGAGCCACTTGCCGACGATTGTCCGGACTTGGTGAACATTGCTGACAAAGCCAGTGCTTTGACAGAGCAGCTTCAGTCGCGGATCGAGGCGCTTCATGATGCTAGAACCGGTGAACTGAAAGAAAAAATGAGCGCTGAGGTGAAGGAGCTTCGCGCCCGCAAGCTGCTTGCAAAGCATCTGCAAACGGTGCTGGACGAGATTGAACGCAAGAAGAAATATGCCGCTTACGGCTTAGCTATTGATGAGACAAAGACGCAGGCGATCACTCAAAAAAGTACGACCGTCACCAAAACGGTAGTTTCTCACAAACTAAAAGAAAGCTTTCGAGACGAGCTTACGAAGTTAAATTTCCGGCACGTCGAGGTCGAGCTTCGAGAGGCCGGTGGATCCGACGGTGTTCTATATCACAAGCTGGCACTAACGCGCGCCCCCGGCGTGGAATTGCCGAAAGTAGTGAGCGAAGGAGAGCAGCGTTGTCTCTCGATAGCGGCCTTCTTCGCTGAGCTTAGTACAGCCGATGATCCGTCAGGCATCGTGTTCGATGATCCTGTTTCATCGCTGGATTACAGATGGCGTGAGAGCGTCGCTCGGCGACTGGTGCAGGAATCGGAGGTCCGGCAGGTAATTGTGTTCACGCATGACGTGGTGTTCTTGCTCTTTCTCAAGCAGATCGCCGAAGAATTAAAAGTCGGGCAATTAGATCAACATATAAGACAGCTCTCCAAGGGAGCTGGCGTGTGTGTTGAAGAGTTGCCATGGGTCGCGATGCCGGTCAAAAAGAAGATCGGATACCTTAAGAACGCTCACCAGGCTGCCGACAAGCTCTATCGTAATGGCCATCAGGACGCCTACGAGAAAGACGCAAAGCACGCGTACGGGCTGCTGCGAGAGGCATGGGAGCGTGCGCTTGAGGAAGTTCTCCTCGGCGGAATCGTTGAGCGTTTCCGTCCCAGCATTCAAACACAGCAGGTCGCCATGGTTGCCGACGTCACCGCGGAGGATTGTCGAGAATTGGATGCGGCGATGGCGAAGTGTTCGAGATGGCTGACTGGTCATGATCAAGCAGCGGCGGCACGGGCTCCCGTGCCCGAGCCGGGAGAATTGAAGGGTGACATAGAGGCCCTTGAGAATTGGGTCGACGCTATCCGAAGGCGACGGAAGAAGTGAGATAGAACGGACGCTCCGCTCACGCGACGTCTCGGTCGAGAGTGAGCTGCCAAACCGTCAAGTCATCCTCGTACCACGCGATGCGGCGCGGCGCGATCTCGCGAGCCTTCGGAAAACGACCTTCATCCATCTCCCGATAGAGCGTTGCTCGGCTGAAAGGTACGATCTCCAGCACTTGCTTGAGATTGAGCATTTTGCGAGGTGTCTGGTGGTTGTCGTTCATGATCTAGGCTTCCTTTTTCAGACGTAGAAATAGCCCCTGACCAGATCGATCAGGGGCTTGCGTTGATGTGAGATGGAATAGGGACTCAATCAGGAGGCGGCCTCCAGCATTTCAAAGTTGGGCCGGTGTTTGATCGCCGAGTCCCCATTGCTGTGCTCCCATTTGGTTGGGGAAACGGCAATGAAATATCCGGCCCCTACGAGTCGCCTCAGCGCGATCCGGGCTTTGGACGTGCTGAAGCCTGTCCGGATACTGATCTGCTGCTTCGACAGGCTGACGTAGCCGTCCACAGGATCACATGCGCTCAGCAGCACCTTAGCGACTCTGCGATCTGACTCCTTCATCGCTGGATCGTTGGCGATGACCTCCATGAGTGCCCGCGGTAGGCCGGCCAGAGAGCCGAAGATGCCAGTCTCGACTAGGCAGCGTAAGTTTTCCGCTGCAGCGTTGGCCAAGGCTGCGCCCTCTCCATCGTCGATCTTCGAGAGCAGTCGGAGCAAATTCCAGATTTCTTGTTCGGTCGGATGCATCAATGAACACCGATCGCATCAAGATCAACTTCGCCCTGGCCGAGCATCATCGACGGCGGCGCGGCAGCATCAGCGAGAGCAGACCACAGACCGTCGATGGCGTTGTAAATGCGCCGCAGGTCGGCAGAGAGCATCTTGAAGGCGTCCGGCTCGCTCTTGTCGAGCGCGACATAACGACCGTCATCGTGTGTGGTGATGAGAAAATTTCGGTAGGTAATCCGCATTTTTAGCCCCTGTGATGAGATCGAAACCTGATTCCGCGTCACCTGATCTGATTTTGTATCTGGCATCAAGTTGTTGTTTTGTTTGCATTTCTGCGGTTTGCTTGCATTCGTGCAAACCGTGCAACATATGGGCCTGCAATCAGTGGGTTAGGCTCCAATTTGCATTTTCCCGGTAGAATCCCGGACCCCGCGTGTGGGGCCCGGGATCATCATGCATGCGAGTGCCTAGGTGTACTCGGACTCGCTGTCGTGGGTGCGCCAGTTCATCGACTCATCGACGCGACGCTGCACCAGCGTTGCCAGAGCTTCCGGATCGTGGCTGCTGCCGTTGATGTGGATCTGCGTGGGGCCGAAGCCGCCGCGCATCATGCCACCACCAACGCCCGGAGACGGAGGCGGAATGTTCGGCACTTTCTGAATCATACTCGTCGGAGGCACCTGACTGGTGACGCCTGCCGGCACATTGCCCGTAAGCGGGTTGCCGCGACGAACCATCAGGTTCTTGTCTGCATCGATCCAGCGCTCGCGCACCGAGTCGTTGTCGTTGCCGGCGCGCATCTTCACCTGAAGGCGACCGTTGGCCATCCTGGTCTCGCCAGTGGCCAGACCGACGTGACCGCCGGGCTGGTTGTAGCCGAGCCCCTTCGTCTGAAGCAGGACGTCGTTGCGTGCAACTGACGCTGCATCAACTCCGGTGCCCCACTTCTGGAAGCTGTTCGCGACCGCACTGCCCGTGCCCTTTCCGCCAGCAGACTCGAGAGCCTTATTGACGAAGCGAGCGCACCAGGCATTGGACTTGCCACGAACGTCACCGCCAAGGGCTGATGCCAGCACCTTGGTGTTGGTGTACTCGTTCATTCCCATGAACTTGTCAGTCCATGAGAGAGCGTCGCCGGAACCGGCCGAGCCAGTCGACGAGCCTGACAACTGATCCATGTTCTTTCGAACACCAGCCGGCCACCCGCCGTTCAGCCCGTTCGGGTCATTGGCTGCGCCCCTCGGTGCATAGAAGCCGCCCATCTTATCGACATCACCACCAGCCCCCCGGTAGTTCTTCGCCACCGTTTGCGCGGTCTTGCTTATACCGTCGTCCAGGCCAGCAAATTTCATCTTCTTAGCGAAGCCGGTTGTCGGGTCCATGATGCCACCCGGGTTATTACCGGACAGCACGACACCGTTTCCGGTCTCATGCGCGATGACTCCAGCAAGCAACGAAGGCGAGATGTTGTTCGCCTTGGCTGCGGCGACGATCTGATCGTACTTCCCCGCCAGCGGAGTGTTGGCGAACTTGCGTTCAAAAGCCGAGCGGCTGAGGCCGTCGGCCATGCTGCCACCAGTGCCGCTGAAATTCGGAATGCTGGACCTCTTGATGATGCCGCCGCTGCCAAGGACTGAACCGGGCAGCGCAGTGCCCGCCTTATTCGTAGGCAGGGCGGGGACGCCACCCATGAAGCTACGCGCTCCACCGCCACCGCCGCCCGCGGTGATCAGGTCGTATCTCCCACCTGTGTAGATGGCCCTGGTTACGTTACCTCCGTTGATGAAGGCCGCGCGCTCGACCTTTCCCGTGAACTTCTTCAGGTTGTCGGCAAGGTCTTGACCCGTGGGGTATCCGGACGGCTGGAACATCGGATCACCGGAGGGCTTGTAGTTCTGCAAGCGCCTGAGCTTCTGCCTCGCTTCGCGATCAAGACCAAGCGCCTTGTTCTTCTGGCGCTCCTCCCTGTAGACATCTTGCAGCCCCTTCAAATCCTCAACGTGATTATCGGGGCGGCCGTCACCCATCGCTGCTGCTGCGGCCGCAGGATTGGTGAGCCTTGCGAGGAAGGCGAGGACCCGCATCGCAACTGCACTGCCGCCGATTAGGCCGAGCGCAGTGCCGAGCCCGGTAAGGCCAAGCGTGATCGCCGACAGAACGGACAGAAGCGGCGACATGACTGCCAGAGCGACGGTGAGGCCGGTCAGCTTCGCGACCAGGTTGCCCATCTCCTTCGCATCGGCCGGATTTTTCCCAGCAAGGAAGCCTAGTGCTGAGAAGGCGACCTTCAAGCCGCTGGCAAGCTCGCGGATGCCTTCAGCGACGCCCTTACCGAAGTCCCGCCACTTCGCGATGGTGCTGGCGCTGAAGTTCTTGGCAAGCGAGGTGATCGCCTCGCCCCAATCCTTCAACCCGAAACCCTCGCGTAGTCCATCGACCAGCGCATCAACGTGCTGCTTGATCGAGTCGAAGTTGAAGGAGTCGGCGAGGCCAATGAAGGCATCAGAAATCTGGTCAAACCATTTTTCGAAACCGGCGCCGACTTCTTCCCAGACAAGGCCGAACGCAGCGGCGACGGACGCCCATCTGCCCTGCATCGATCGGATCTTTTGCAGAGCCGTCTTGTCCAAAAAGCCGGGCTTGCCTTCGATATCCTTCAGGACGTCCGTCAGCTTGTCGCGGCCGAGAACGAGAGTCAGTAATTCGTCCATCCACTCGCGGCCGCCGATTTGCTTGGCTACCTTGGTTCTCAGCGCCTCCGGCATCTTCGCGAGGTTGTCGAGAATTTTGTAAATCGTTTCCATCGGCCGGTCTCGCATGGCTTCCGACATGGCGCTCCTACCACCAAATCCGAGTGCATTGGCAGCAGATGAAAGGTCGTTCGCTTGCTGACCATGCGCGGAGCCTGCGCCCGCAATCTGAGAAGTCAGGAATGAAACGAACGTGCCCATCTTGAAGGGTTGGACGCCCAGGCTGATGCCGGTAGCATCGAGTGCTGCAAGTTGCTCCGGCGTCATCTTCGTGGTCGCGAGCGCCGACAGACTGCGCCGCATTGCTTCGATGATCTCGTTTCCGTCCGCTGCAGTCGCGTTGTTCGCAACGGCAACCGAGTTCAAGATCTTGCTGAAGCGGTCTTTCGACCAGGGCATTTGAGTTGCGAGGCGGCCAAGCAACTTGCCAACGCCTTGAGTGTCAACGTCGAGACCGGCCTGTGCTTTCAGCGCAAGGTCAGCAAATTCACCGGCAACGTCCTTGGCGATGCCGGCCTTGAGCCCTTCGACTGCCGCGTCGATAACTTTGGTGGTGCCGACGCCGAACTTGATGCCGGCCTTGTCCGCGAAGCCCTTTCGCAGCGACGCAACGTCCGCCGCCGTGAGATCGCCGAACATCTGCGCCCGGACTTCAGCGGCTTGAACTTCCATCCGCTTTTTGAGGGCGCTGCCAACGCCAGCACCTGCAATGCCGGCACCGATGGCCATGCTGCGGATGCTTGGCGCAGGCAATCGGGCAACACCTCTAGACGATGACGCACTGGCGAGTGATGCACGGCGTTCTGCGGCCATACGGCGTTCAAGCTGGCGCTGATATCCGGCCTCCATCCTCTCAAGGCTCTGGTACATGCGCCGCGCGTCACTCAGGCGTTTGCTGGTTGCCCGATCCCAATCAGCCGCGTAGTTGCGGGCACTGGATTTGCTGACGTTGCTAAGGCCTCGCATCTGTGCTGCGGCAGCTTTGATCGTTCGGTCGAAACCCGCCATCGAATCCATGCCGGCGCGCCCGACGTTGGAGAAGGATGCGCTGAAACTCTTGGCGGCAGCCTTCAGCTTTTCGATATCTGCGATGACCCGCCGGATTGCCGGAGACATTTCGTTGGTCGCAACCAGTGTGGCGCGGACGTTGATCGAATCGGACACTCTCGTTTTTCCTGGTGATGGTGGAGCGCTGCTAAGAGCGCGGTGGTTGTGGTGCCGGCGTGGAGGCCGGCGTGGATAAATCGTCTTTTAGGAGTGCTTGCTCACACGCAGCGGGAAACGGTGCGGGGTCTTTCCGAAAGCCGGGGGTCAGAAAAGGCCCTTTTGCGAGTTCGTAATCTGAACGCCTTGGCCAACGGTGCCCCTATGCCGAATAAAAAAAACGTTTCGCACGTGCCCGATTGGGTGCTGGGAACGTCTTTCACTTTGACAGAGGTGCAAGAGGCGACGGCGAACAGACGGGTGCACAAACTGGCAGGGATGTTCTTGGCCCGGCGATGCCATGGGATCGTTCGATGATGCGAGCGCCTGATCGTCTCCAAGCGGGGCATGCAGCAGAGTCCCGAAGGCATCGAGCCCAGCCCCCATCCTAGTGAGCACGGAAGATTTCGATTGACGGGGCGTGTTGGCGCGTTACAAATACGTCAACGGACGTTGAAGCATTTGTAACAAAGCGCAGCATGGCCCAGCACAACGGAAAGTTCGTGACTTACTACCGTGTCTCCACCGGCAAGCAGGGCAAGTCTGGTCTGGGCATCGAAGCCCAGCGCGCGGCAGTGGCCACCTACCTCAACGGAGGCGACTGGTCGATCGTTGCCGAGTTCACTGAGGTGGAGTCAGGCAAGCGGTCTGACCGGCCGGCACTTGAGCAAGCACTGGCCGCAGCCCGGCTACATCGCGCCGCCTTGGTGGTGTCCAAGGTTGATCGCCTTACGCGCTCCGTGGCCTTCCTGTCGCGGCTGCTAGAGGCTGGTGTTGATGTTCGGTTCGCCGACCTGCCTGTGATCGAGGGCGCCACCGGCCGCTTCCTTCTTCAGCAGATGGTTGCCGTTGCGGAGCTTGAAGCTGGCATGATTTCGGCTCGCACCAAGGCGGCACTGGCGGCGGCCAAGCGGCGCGGCAAGACGCTAGGCGGCAATCGCGGCGTTGTTCCCGACGCCAAGATGCAGGAAGCATCCAGGAAAGCTCTACAGACGCGTTCTGCGGCGAGGGCGGCGGACATCGCGCCAGTCATCCGAGAGCTTCAAGCGGCCGGCAAAACCAGCTTGCGCGCTATAGCCGACGGATTGAACGAAAAAGGCATCCCGACCAGCCGCGGAAATGGCCAGTGGTCCGCAGTCCAGGTTTCAAGAGTGCTTGAGCGGCTTCCGTAGCCGTCTGAATATCATCGGAACGCCTTGCAGGCATCGCCGCTGCGGAACGTACCGGATGGGCAGGCCTTTCCTGGGATCACCGGAAAGGCGCGAGGCGTGTCGGCGTGTAGGGCTTCGCATTTGCCCCCTTTACCGACGTAACCAGTTGGGCAGGTGCCGGTGCGCTGGATGCGTTCCCGGCCGTCGCGAGTCGGCGTCGAATATGCGCTCTCAGCCCTTGCCGGTGCTGGATGCGAGAGAAGGACGGGAGGCGCGACGACAGCGAGAGCCATCGCGAGGGCGTGCAGTTCCGCAAGTCTCAACATCGCCTGTGTCGCGCCTCCCAAAGAACGGCGGCCTGCCGAGAGTGAAGCCGCTACCGCCGCTCTATCTGATTTCAGCCTAGCCGGCCATCAAGACGTTGCCTCCTTGAAGTTCGGTAAGCTTTGCTTCGACCTCAGCCTGCTCTCGCAGCGCTTCTTCCAACTCGCGCCGCAGTCCGAACACGTCAACCGCCTCAAGCCGGTCCCGTGCTGTCTCGACTCGACGGTCAGCCTCATCCTTTCTGCGGCGTAGATCGAACAGTTGAAGTGCGGTTCCTCGGGAGGCTCGCACTGCGGCAGAGGCCTTGGGAATGATCGCTGAATTGAGTTTGCGGAACTTCATCGTTGCATGGTCCTTACTTTGCTTTGGCGGCGCCGTACCGCTCTTCCAGGTGCTGCCGAGTGATGCCGCTATATCGGGCTAGGTCGGCTTCAGTGATGCGGGACTGCGTCCGGCTGGCGGCGATCTCCGCTTTATAGCGTTCGGTGAGGTTGCCAGCCGCTTTGGCGGTGGGGGCCTGACTGTCGATGGTGCCGAAGCATTCCGGCATCCGGCTGTGCAGGTCGCGAACGAAATCGGCCGGGCTGATGCAGCCACGACCGGGCAGATTAATCAGCCCTTGGCTGGTCAAGGACGCACCAGCGAGGTCTACGCCTGCCTGCCGTATGGCGTCCTGGTTGGCTCTACGGCCCTGCCGGTCCGCTTCCTTCACGATCAGGGTTTCAAGATCGCTCATCACGCTGACTCCGGCGCTGATGCGTCACCGGCATCTTTGTTCAGTTCAGCCAGAAGGACACGGCGCATCCAACTCGACTTGGCGAGCAGTTCAGCTTTGGCGCGTTGCTCGATTGCATCAGCGAGCGAGCGAGGCAGCACGACGCCAATGGTTTGGGTGGGCTCAAGCCGAGCCCGATCAAGATCAATCATAGGAACTTTCTTCAGACAGCAGTAATCGCCGGCACCGCGAGACGCGGTCCGGTGGACGTAGGTTGAAACGAGGGGAGAAGAATCAAAAAGGCCGTCAGCGTGATCAGCTTGACGGCGTTTTGGTAGCTTGCCGATATACTACTCTCAAAAGCAGAAAAAGTCAAGCGCTCTCCGACCCACGTACAGATCGCGATGGGCTTCTAACCTATATGAGGGAGTTTCAGGGAATTTAAGAATGCGAATAGATGCCTTGTTTTATAGGGTTTTGGCTCGCTTCGTCTGAAATTACAATTTAACTCGGTCTTTTATGGCTCACGTAAGTGCGAGGCGGCGAACTCATCCGCTTCCCTGTCCTTCAGGCGTTGTAGCGAGCGGCGGAAAGTGCACTGACGAGTCCGCTCTGGCAGGGTTGCCACATTCACAATGCCGCCTATGCGAACGTGCCTCAATGCCTCCAGCGCGGCTCATGGTGCGCCGGGTGATGGCGGCTGTGCAAGAGCTGCTCTGTCCCTAAGCCATCTATACGGCCTCGCTACGGCCCGTTGAAAGTACACGCCATGCCAGGTCTCGCCTGCTCAATAAGAACAGGCGGGAACTCTGAAACGGATGAGGATCAGAATGGTGGATCGTTCTCCCAATCGATCCCGCTGGCCTTGCGCTCTACGGGCGGCCGGTTGTCGTTCGTAGCTAAAAGCTCCCCATCCGGCGGGATGTATAGGTCTGGCTGATCCGGATCGAGATAGTCATGCAGATGGCCGGTCAGGAAGCTGGCGAAGCTACGGGACCAGTGTTGATCTTCCTCTTTGCTCTTCAGAAAGCGCAGCGCGGCCTGCTTGATGCGATGCGCAGGGACACCTGACTTCAAAAGGCGATAGTAGTGGACCGATGCGCCCTTGTCAGAGTCGTGGCGTGGCTGGTATTCGGCGTCCTTTGACGGTGCCGGCCATGCTTGTTTGATCTCTTCCAGCGTCTGCTTGGCTTCCTCGCTGGTCTGCCGGAAATCCGACCGGTCTGCGCCGTAGGCGCTATCACCCTCAACACTTGCACGCATGCCCGGAGCGGAGCGGCCGGGAATGAGAGCGCTATCCAGATCGGCGCTATAATGATCAGCACTATAGGGACCAGTTTTCTGGTCTTCCGGATGTACGGTTTTCTGGTCTTCCGGAAATACAATTTTCTGGTCTTCCGGCTTCTCTTGCTGTTGAGCCATCCGATCCCAGTTCGGCCGAATCAGACTTGAGGTGTTCGGGCGGCGCTTTACGATGATCCAGCCCCGGGCCTTCAACGCATTGGTAGCGGTCGTGATGGTCGTCTCTGAGTCGCGCCCGATGCAATCGGCGAGTGTGTCACGACGCGCCCAGGCATATCCGCTGAAACGATGGGACTTATCACCACAGGTCCATCTGACCAATTGATATCCGACAACCCTTGCTGTCATTGGCAACTCAGAGTCCGCCATCATGGCGTCAAGAAAGCGCAACTCTTGAACGGGCGAGATCGAGCGGAAGTTGTCGTTGGAATGTTTGTCTTTGCTGGCCGTTTGTGTCATGGTGATCTTGTGATTGTTGAACTGCTGCAAGCCCCTTGGCGTTGGCGCGCCGGGGGCTTTTCCTTTTGGTGGTTACTTCGAGGCGGCGTGAAGCTGTTGCAGCTGCGCCGCGATGGCACGCCGCAGGAACTCCGATCTCGACAAGCGTAGGTCGATACGCGCTCGATCCAGATCAGCCAGTTGCTGAACTGGCAGTCTGACGCCGATGTACGGGCGTTCGGTATTGGGGTCGTAAAAGAGTCGGTAGCTCATGGTTCCTCCAAAGCGAAACGCCCCGGCGGGATGCCGAGGCGTGGGCGTGGACACGACAAAGCCCCGCTGGGGCGGGGCCTCTGATCAAAAACTGCGATGATGTTTTCTCTTACTACAATTTCAGGGCGGCGTCAAAAATTTGCATAGTCGTCCTCTGGTAAGGCTGGCGAAGCGCTTGAAAGTTTCCGCTCAAGCTCTGCATCGCGAAATTTTGCTTCAGCCCTGTTGAGTTCCTTTTGTAAGCGCTGATGCCTCATCGCTCTCACATGCTGCATCATCGCTTCGTGGCTCGTGATCTGAACGCCAACGTTATTCGCCGCGACACAGATTGCTTGCTCTGCAAGGTGGACCGGCACGTCATAGCGGCCGGAAACTAAGCGAGAGTTCAGAAGTTGCGACACCTCGTTGACAACGCGCTTTGCGAATTGGTCGTTTGCACACCAAGCAATGATCCGAGCAGGCTCCCCGATCCTGCGGGGGTCTCTACCGGTCCAGCCGAGTCGTAGCGCCTGGTCCTTGCCGGCAAAATAGATTGCGCAATAGCCGTGCTGATCGAAGAGCTTCCTCTCGGTCTTGCCGCCATCGTACTTCGATCGGCTGAACCACTGTAGGTCGCCTGAAATTGCGAAGGTCATGCCGCCACCTTGGTAATAGACGTCGCAGCCACCGCAGGGCGCTCGCCGACGATGCGACGAAGCTCGCTTGCGAGCAAGTTTACTACCTGCCGCTTTTCCTTCAGCATGTCGTACTTGTCGTACACCTCGGTGACATCGCCGTTGACGTGATCCAGCAACGCCTTCACGTCCGGCCGGGGGGCGCCGGCGCGGCGGGCGATCGTTGCAGCGGTGCGCCGCAGGTCATGCGCGGTGAAGTGCTCCAAGCCAAGGAACTCCCGGATGCCGGTGCGGTCCTCTGTCTTGTCGCCGACCTTCTTTCCGTTCTTCTTGCCGGCCAAAGCCTGCGACAGAGACGCCCGCGCGATCGGAACGTCGCCGTCGCTGAACTTCGACGGGAAAACCGCGGTCTGCTCATCGTCGCTGATGGCTTCCTCGATCACTTCGACGGC
>NZ_JAFCKT010000001.1 GCF_018129985.1 Bradyrhizobium sp. SZCCT0148 | reverse complement strand
ACGACAAGACCGCTCGCAATTTCCTGGCCGCCGTATTGTTAGCCGCAACCCGCCTATGGGTGCGGTTTGAGTCCACGTCCTAGGCGGGCGACTGAAAGGGCTACAGAACTTGCGTCAACCGGACTCTTGCGCTCGCCCTTTTATTGGTTGTCGAACGCGCTGGTGCTCGTTCTGTTGGCACTTGTGATGTACATAGCCCACATCCACCATCAATCACCGGTGCCGCTCTTCGTGTGGTTCACTGTTGGTGCAGTCATCGTGGCCTTGCTTGTCCTGCGGCGCGCTCTGAAGTGGCGTTATCCTGTCTAAATTGCGCGCGGAGACTCTCTTATGGGCACGTTCTTTACCGACGAGCAGATGCAGGAAGCGATTGTGGCGTTGGAGGACCACACCGCCGGTATCTGGGAGAGAATGAAGAAGATGGCTCTCACCCCGGACGATCCTAACGATGAGGGACAATCATTGGAGCAAGGCGCTATTTTGCGGGTGCTTACCATTGTTCTGCCGAAGGTGCCGTTCGTCGCGCAGGCTCAAGATCCATCGGAGGCAAGGGCACGCCTGAGTATAGATTTGGGGAACGCTGTGCGCCGTGAAATTGCATCGACGAAGGGCGGCTCCTAGATCAAGGCGACGTGCGCCTTGGGTCAAACGCCTAGGCGACTTTGTGTTACCATGGTGAGCATGTTTGGCATCAAAATCCCACCCACCGTTCTGCTCTTCCTTATCGTCGGGGGCGCGTCCTACATTTTCGTGTTTTACGGCCTCTATCTACTGATCGCGCTGATTGCTTTGAACCTGGTCTGCCTCCTGTTGGCCCCCATCGCGAGGCGGCGCGGATGGGGCGCTGAAGGGCGACTCACGAGACATCTCAGTCGCCCCCGGATAGAAGACGAAAGCCGCAGGGCCATTAGGCGAGAAAGCGTACGTACCCTGCAGGAAGAGCGATGACTGCTTCAAAGGAAGTCCGAATTTGGCGGCTTCGAGTGCGCGGCTTTACGGTTGCTGGAGTTGCATGTCTCGCCTTGATTTTCTTGCTGAAGATTCTCGATCCAATCGAGCTTGTGAAAAGCTTCCTTACCGCCCTTGTTCTGTTTTTCGCCTTCCTTTGGCTGTGCGGGCTATATTGCACCTACCGGTATTGGAGAGGTTTCAGAGAGGATGAAATACGGCGCGGCGGATCAGCGGACACCGCTCGCGCAAAATGGCATGAACTGCACCCGCCCCCTGATTAGACGGTGGTGGGCCGCTTTGGGTCACAATCCGCCGAACACGTTCAGGGTCGGAGACTTCCGCTTTACGTTGCTGAGCTGAACTTTGCGAGTACACTCCCTAGTCCCGGCCACTGAGCGTGTCGCGATAAGCCTTGCCGTAGGGATAAAAATGCTCCTTGCGGCCCTGGTCCCAGAGCGCCTTGAAGCCGGGCGCTGTGATGTCCCAATCCGGGCGGCACTTCATGCTGACGGCCCTGAGGTCCTGGCGCAGCTCCTCCATGGTCGGTCGCCCGAAGAACCAGTAGCCGTTGTAGATCTTGTGAATGACGAGGCGGGGCTCGAGCACGACGACATGCGGGATCATCGGATTGTGGAGGGGATCGGTGTATTCGGCGATGTCGAGGTCCTTCTGGACGATCCGCCTGGGGTCCGAGAGGAAGGTCCAGTGCGCGCCGGCGCCGCTGCGATATTCGTTGGTCTCGGTGATGGTGTCGGTGGTGATCGTGACCAGCCGGCAATAGCCGACCTCCATCTCGCGATGGAGCTGAACCAGCCCTTCGGTCTGGCGACGATCCTTCGGGCAGAATCCGCCGCGGCCGAGCACGACGATCATGGGATCGTCGCCCTGCAGCTCGGAGAGCTTGCGGTGCTTTGCGGAGTGGTCGCTGAGTTCGTAATCCGGGAAGGCCACTCCCGGCATGATGTCGGTTCGCATCGGACACCCCATGTCTATTGCTGGTTCATCTCTAGAGATCGATCACGACGTCGCCTTCTGGTCGTGCGCAGCAGATCAGCAGGTTTCCCTGCGCCGGCGGGTCGAGCGGATCCGGCGCGTAGCGGACCTCTCCGGCCACGAGCCCGCTCTCGCAGTTGTGGCACACCCCCGTCCGGCACGACCAGCGCACCGGGACATCGCATGCCTCGGCGAGTTCGAGCAGGCTGGCGTAGGAGGGTCCCCAGCAGACATTGAGGCCGCTGCGGGTGAACGACACCATCGGACCCGGGCCGCGCGCTCCGGCCGGCTGATGTGGAGGCGTCTTCGGCGCGGCCGCGATACCCGGTGTCAGCGAGGGCCTGCTGCCGAACAGCTCGGTGTGAATGCGATCGGGCGCGATGCCCAGCGCGGCGAGGCCGGTGGTGAGATCGCTCATGAAGGCCGCCGGTCCGCAGAGATAGAAATCGCCGTCCCTGGGAATGTCCAGCATCTGGAGCCGCTGCCGATCCAGACGACCTGCACTGTCGTAGTCGGCTCCGGGACGGTCGGCCGGATCGGGTGCGCTGAAGCAGACATGGCTGTGATGATGGGCCAACCCTGCAAGAAGTCCGCGCGCTTCGGCTGCGAACGGATGCTCGCGGCCGTTGCGCGTGCCATGCAGCCACCAGACGTCGCGCGTCGTGTGTTCCGCGGCCAGCGCCTGCAGCATGGCGAGCACCGGCGTCACGCCGATGCCCGCGCTCAGCAGCACCACGGGCCGCGCACCGGATTTGAGCGTGAAGCTGCCGCGCGGCGCACCGAGCGGCACGATATCGCCGGCCTGGATCGTGTCGGCGACGTAGAAGCTGGCCGCGCCGTGCGCCTCCCGCTTGATGCTGATGCGATAGGATGTGGCGTCGGCGCGGCTCGACAGCGAATAGCTGCGCGTCATCGCGGATGGCCCCAGCCGCACGACCACGAATTGACCGGGCAGGGCGGCCGCCAACGGCTGTCCATCCGCGGGCTCGAGGATCAGCGAGGTCACGCTGGCGCTTTCGGCGACCTTGCGCGTCACCCGGAACGGGCGGAAGCCGCGCCAGGCCGGCGCCGTGCCGGCGGTTGGGCCGAGCCCGGTGTTGCCCGCGGCGGTGCTGCCTGACTGCGCGAGCAGCGCCGCAAAGGAGTGATTCCAGCCGGGGCTCAGCGCCGGAATTTTCAGCGCGCGCGCGAGCCGGTCGCGCGGATGAGGCGGCAGGTAAAGCAGCGCATCGATCTCGGCGACGCTCATGCCTTCCGGACCGCGTTCGACCTGCACGATCTCGTCGCCGGCCTCGACGTCGCCTTCCTCGATGACACGGAAGTAGAAGCCCGGCCGGCCGTGCTTGACGAGCAGCGCGGGCATATCGGGCTCGTCCATGCGAATGCCGAGCCGGTAGCAGGTGACGCGCGGCTGCGTGACCTCGAACAGGGCCGATCCGATCCTGTAGCGATCACCGATGCAGACCTCGGTGTCGGCCAGGCCTTCGACGGTGAAATTCTCGCCGAATTGACCATGAACGAGGTCGGAACGGCCGAGATGTTTCTGCCAGTATCGATACGACTCGTCCTGGTAGACGAAGACGGCGCGCTGCTCGCCGCCGTGACCCGCCGTATCGCCCTGGCCGTCGCCGTCGATGTTGAGCCGGCGTGCCCGGCGCGGGCCCGCGACGGGAGTCTTCCAGATTCCGGTATGGACGGTCCTGCCTTTCCAGGCGACATCGCGCGGCAGGCCGACATTGAGGGAGAGCAGACGAGCCATCGGTTTCCTCGATCGCGGATGCGTATTCCCCGACCCGGCGGGGCGCCTGCACGGTAATCTGCACCCTAATCGGATCGTTGGCCCGTTAGTGATTGTTAGACGTTGCGAGCCGACCGTCGGCAAAGTCGGTGGTCCTGAGCGGGCAATGCAGAGGGGCAAACACGTGGCTGGATCCGTCAGGCTGCCCGCTATGGAACCGATGCGGCGGCTGGTCGCAGCCGCGCCGCCTTGATTCCGCCAGACCCACCTCTATCTCTGGTACGAACAAGAATCCGGGCCCCTCTGGCGAGGACGCCGACCAAGTCGGCAAACCTCGCGATGTCGGATGACCTGTCCCGCGCGAATGCGATGGATTGGCCGATTGTCGGGCCTCGTACGTTCTCTCCGACCATTTGTCCCCATCGCAGCTCCGCGCGGTCATTTCGCGAATTGAGGAGCAACGATGACTGACGCCAAGAGTTTAAATCCCCTCGAACTTGAGATCACGGAACCGTCCAGCCTGAACGAGCAGGCTGCCGCCGCGCTGGTGATCGTGGGCGCGCTGGTCGCGGTTGCCGACCGGCGCGTTTCGCCGGTCGAGCGCGACGAGGTGATCCGTTTCGTCCGGGACCGCAAGCTGGCGCCGCACATTCCGGAGGAACGGCTCTATGCCATGTTCGACGAACTCGCCGAGCGGCTCGAAGAGCCGGATTTCGCCAATGTCGTGATCGACACGCTGCGGCCGGTTTCGAACCTGCCGCTGTCGGCCCATCTGATCGAACTGTCGGAGCGCGTTGCTGCGGCGGACGAGGACGTCCATCCCCATGAAGTGCAGGCGATCAAATTGTTGCGCCTGTTGACGCTGGTGCTGCCTCGCGCAAAGCCGGTCAACCCGCCTAAGGAGCGCCTCGAACAGCCCCTGGCGACAGAGGAATAAGCATGAGCGCAGCATCCGACGAGCGTCGCAACGAGGCCGCAGGTTCCGCCGGCGAACTGGCCGGCGGTGACCCGCGCCTCGACAAGCTCGTCGATCGGCTGCCGCCACGCATGGGTGACACCGTCACCTACCTGCTCAAGCCATCGAACCGTTGGGTCAGAATTCCCTCGGGTGCGCTGCTCATTGCCGGCGGCGTGCTTTCCTTCCTGCCGATTCTCGGCGTCTGGATGCTGCCGCTCGGCCTCGCGCTGCTCGCCGAGGACGTGCCTGCGCTGCGTTCGTCGCGTTCGAAAGTCCTGGATTGGGTCGAGCGAAAGAAGCCGCATTGGCTCGATCCGACCGCGCCCAAAAAATGATCGAACATGTTTGAATTCATCACACCCGAAGCGCTCACCGCACTGCTTCAAGTCGTCCTGATCGACCTCGTACTCGCCGGCGACAATGCCGTCGTCATCGGCCTTGCCGCGGCGGGATTGCCGGCCGAGCAGCGCCGCCGCGCCATCATCGTCGGCATCGCCGCCGCCACCGTGCTGCGCATCGTCTTCGCGGGCGTGGCGACCCAGCTCCTGCAGGTCATCGGCCTGTTGCTCGCCGGCGGCGTGCTGCTGCTCTGGGTGTGCTGGAAGATGTGGCGCGAGCTGCGCGAGCAGGCCGCGCATTCGAAAGAACTCGCATTCAGCCATGGCGGCGGCGCGGGGGCTGCGCCGGCGCAGCGCAAGACCTTCGGCCAGGCTGCGGTGCAGATCATCGCGGCCGACGTCTCGATGTCGCTCGACAACGTCCTTGCGGTCGCCGGCGCCGCGCGCGAACATCCCTACATTCTCGCCTTCGGCCTGTTGCTGTCGGTCGCCTTGATGGGCGTCGCCGCCGACCTGCTCGGCCGCGTGTTGCAGAAGCAGCGCTGGATCGCCTATGTCGGCCTCGCCATCATCATTTACGTCGCCTTCGAGATGATTTATCGGGGCTCGCTCGAGCTCGCACCCGTCATCGCGAGTCTCTGAGGCGATACTTTTACAATCCGGAGTAGTCCATGACGTCCGACCCCAAAGCACCTTCGGCGCAGCCCGTGCCGCCGCGCCTCGGCGTATTTGCCCAGCTCATCTTCGGCTCGCGCTGGCTGCAGTTTCCGCTCTACATCGGCCTGATCGTCGCGCAGGCCGTCTACGTGCTGCTGTTCCTGAAGGAGCTCTGGCACCTCGTCGCGCACTCCTTCGACGCGAGCGAGCAGCAGATCATGCTGGTCGTGCTCGGGCTGATCGACGTCGTCATGATCTCCAACCTCCTGATCATGGTGATCGTCGGCGGTTACGAGACCTTCGTGTCCCGGCTGAACCTGACCGGCCACCCCGACGAGCCGGAATGGCTCAGCCACGTCAATGCCAGCGTGCTCAAGATCAAGCTCGCGATGGCGATCATCGGCATCTCATCGATTTCGCTGCTCAGGACCTTCATCGAGGCCGGCAATCTCGGCACCACGCGCAGCAATTTCACCGAGACCGGCGTGATGTGGCAGGTGCTGATCCATCTCACCTTCATCATCTCGGCGGTGGGCATCGCCTGGGTCGACCGCCTCAGCGAGAGCGGTCATCGCAAGGAAGCCGGCCACGGCTGAACTCGCGCGGAAAACCTTTCAGACGTGATGATGGACAGACAGGTGACGATGCGGCCGGATGAGGGAAGGGCCCTTCCGGCCGTCACGCCGCCAGGGTTCCGTGGATCCGCCCCAGCGCGCGCTGAAGCGCTGCAAAACAGCTTGCATCGATCTGGGTGCCGACCATTCCGGACATGATCCCCAGAGCTTTCGTGATGGACATGGCGGCACGATAGGGGCGGTCGGCCGTCAGCGCGTCGAATATGTCAGCGGTCGTGATCAGGCGGGTTTCCAGGCTGATCTGGTCTGCTTGGAGGCCGCGCGGATATCCCTTGCCGTCCAGCCGCTCATGATGCGCGGCCGCGATCGGAGCGAGGTCGCGGAAAGCGCCGACGCGTGACAGGATGGCCTCGGAATACGCCGAATGCATCCTCATGATCTCCCATTCGGCGTCGTCCAGCTTGCCCGGCTTGTCCAGGATGGCGTTGCTCACGCCGAGCTTGCCGATGTCGTGCAGCAGCGCGGCACGCTTGAGCTTGCGCCGCTGCTCGGCGCTGAACATCAGCTCCTCGGCGATCATGTCCGTGAACAGCGTCACGCGCTCGCTGTGACCGCTGGTGTAAGGGCTCTTGGAATCCACCACCTGGGCGAAGGCGGCTGCAATGTCGTCGAGATAGTCCTCGTCGATCGGCAGGCTCGCTTGGGCCGGCGCGTGGGAATTCGCGCACTCCCGACCGCCATCGGTGCCGCGCATGTCCAGCAAAGCGGGGCTTGCCGCCACGCGCTCGAAAGCCGCAACCAGATCGGGATCGAACCATATCCCCGACCGGTTCTTCGCTTCGCGAAGCGCGGCCTCGGGTCCGTTCGCGACGTGGAAGACATCGACGACCTGCGCCAGCAGGGCGATCCGCGAATAGATCGGAATGGCAGCGCCGGACAAGCCAAGGGGTTTGCCGCTTCCATCCCAGTGCTCATCCAGATTCTTGATGCCTTCGGCGACCGGCTCGGAGAAACGCATCTTGCGGGCGATGTCCGCGCCGCGGTGGCAGCGGGTCTCGATCAGCTCGCGCGCGATCTCGCCGCCGTTCTGAAAGATGTTGACGATGGCGCGGAACCGTTCGGCCAATCCGGCCTTCAGGCCGGTATGGCTGAGCACGAAGCGCAGCGCCTGAGACAGGCTGCCGTCGATCAGCTTGAAGTCCTGCTTGAAGGTGAGATCGTCGGTCAGATACAGCTCGCAGATGCGCGCGGCATTGCTGCTGCAGCCGAGATCCTTTAGCAGCAGCACGTAATACAGCTCTGTGATCTCGTGCTCGCCAAGACCGATGTGCCTGCCGATTTCGACGCCGATGCGGCTGCAACGCACACAATGTCCCGCCGGCTGTCCCTCGGTCAGGTCGAGCGCGTAGCTCAGGGCGCTCAGGAGTTCGGAGAGCGTGACATTGTCGTGCTGGCCGCGGTCGGAAGGCCGTGATTGCATGGTCGAGGCTCCGGGGTGGCTCGCGCGGCCGGGTCCGGGCCGATCCTGATGTCCGATACCGCACCTGATCACGAGAGAATTAACAGGCGGTATTTTCGAGAGGAGAGCACGGCACCGCTGGAAATCCGGAGCAAGCGAGCCGATCCAGCGGTGCGGACGAACCCGGCCGTCTGTTGACCGATCTCAAGATCCCGGCCCGCCCTGACCCGGTCAGGCAGGATCGATTCGAGATCGCTAAAATTGTCAGCAATCCGATCAGCCGCCGCAAACCCCGCAATTAACAACCGCGCGGCCTTAAACCTCGGCTTTGGAACCGGCGTGCATTCATCCCGCAAAAGGGTGGGGCATCAACATGTCAGTTCTCAAGGAGGTCGTCGCTGCGCTCGCGGGAGTCTACGCGCTCCTGTTCGTCTGCGACGCATTGTTCGGGGTCGGCGAGGCACGCTTCGACGACACCTATTTCCGCGCCAGTTTCTACGCGCCGCGACCGCAGGAATTCCGCTTCGCAGCAAGCACCACGCCGGCCGCCCGCGTCAGCGATGCCTTCGCGCAGTTCTCGGCGGGCGAGGTCAAGCCGAACAGGCGTTACTCGTCGCTGACGACGATCATCCGGTAGGGCCGCGACTCATTAATCGGCTGTCGGCCTGACTTGCGCCTATTGCAGATCGTGAAGATCCTTGCCGAGTGGCGGCGTCAGCCGAAAATCTGAAAATGCGACCGCGAGCCCGGACCGCTCCGGCGTGCAAGCCATAGGTCCAACGAGATAGGAAGAGCTCTCTGCGAATGGCGCAAGCCGCATGAGAGGCCATGTCTTGCCATCGTTCGAAGACTGCAAACGAAGGACGCCGCGCGCAACCGTAATACGCAAGCGGAAGTCACCGGCATCGTGCTGATAGGGCGCCGTCGCCCAGTCCGATCGCCCGTCGGTCAGCACGCTCGATAACATCGCGTGCCCATCCGCAAACTCGATCCCGGCCTTGAGCCAGCAGCGTTCGTCCACACGCACCATGAGGCCTGCTTGATCGTAGAGCGTTTCGAAAACACCTCGGACGCGGAGTTCGGCCGTGAACGCAGCGCCGGCCGGAAAACCAAGAAAATGCCCGCTGTCGCGGATGAAGCCGTAATGAGTTTCGCGCCAAAAGTCAGTGGCATGGTCCGTGACCATTTCGAGGACGTTGTCCTTTTCAGACCATTGCTTCGGCTCGTTCAACCAAATGCCGTCAGACCTGCCAAGCATCCTATGTTCCATCTGAAAGGTGACGCACGCGGTCCAACGGCCCACTGCGCGGAAAGTTTTTGTGCCGAGCACAAAAAGGCAGGTTCTGGGCAGGATGCGACCCCGCGCACGTCTGATCGGCGTCGGCAAAATCGTGTGGTCCTGGTCGTGCATGACACAGCACGACCAAGAGGATAATGCAACGAGGCGCCCTGACTTAAGATGAGGGGGCAGGCGTCCTCCGGCGCGACGATCCCGGCGCGGTGAACAAGCCGTCCCCTAATGCGAGCGTAACGCGCAAGGGTGGACGCTTCGGCGCTGCCCACCGCGCTCCGCCGACCAAGCCCGACCCGGCCTTATGGCCGCAGGCAGACTTCGATGTTCTC
Organism: Bradyrhizobium sp. SZCCT0148; assembly: GCF_018129985.1. GTDB lineage: Bacteria > Pseudomonadota > Alphaproteobacteria > Rhizobiales > Xanthobacteraceae > Bradyrhizobium > Bradyrhizobium japonicum_H. The sequence continues at coordinate 1,725,954 of NZ_JAFCKT010000001.1, read as the reverse complement.
GTGCGCACGTTCTCAGCACATGGTTTTCGCGCACCCTGCGCGTGGTATCTCAACGATGAAGCCAATATCGCTTACGCGCGCCGGGCACCGGATGGTGGAAGGCTGACGTCGCCGGTGCTGTTCGTCAACGGCGAATACGATGCGATCAATACCATCAATGGCAACGCGATGGGCGATCCGATGCGCGCTGCCTGTCCGGACCTGACCATCATCAATCTGGCCGGAGCGCATTGGCTTCCGGTCGAACGCAAAACCGAGCTGGTTGCAGGGATCCGGGGCTGGCTTCAGACGAAGCAGCTTTGAAGCAGCTTTAAAGGGAGCAGAATTAGGAACTCGTCGCGATATCTACAATCCCTTGTGCTGCCCGGCAGGCAAAACACGCGAGCCCTGGGTCAACGCGCGCCGCCGAAAATATTCCACTTTACCGAAATTCGGATATAACGTAGTGTTGCTGCATCCCGGCCCAACGAAGAGGGGCGTATCGCGATCGTCACGAAACGCGGGCCGGGTGGCGGTGGACGTCAGTCACATCGGCGCCAAGGATTTCGCAGGGCGGGCAACCGTGAGCGAAGCACCTGGCGCACACGACCGGTGTGATCGGCGTACGGCAAAATCGTGTGGTCCTGGCGCCCGGGGTCTGTGCGCCAAGCCTTGTGGTGATGTGTCTTGCTCAACCGGGCAAGCGCATCAGCCATCCGCAAGGCGACGGGGGCAATAGTGCAACGCTCCCCGGGGAGATCACGACATAAGCCGTAAAACCACTGCGCAGGGAAGGCCGGATGTTCGGCTCCACCTGTATGCCGCTGTGCAGCTTTTTGTGACGCAGGATTCGCACAGTGGACCGTGGGTGTCCGGCCGGCACCCGGTCTTCCCTGCGCCCTCTCCATTCAGGAGGGTGAAGAGATCAGGCAAAGCTCGGGCGAAATCCGCCGCGAGGCTACAAATCTGTGTCTGCGGAGCGAGATGCGGATTGAAGGAGCGTGCCCATCAACAGCACGTGCTGTGGGTTGCTGGGTCTTGGCTCAGCGCAGCAGCGTAAGGACGCTGCAGCGCGTCCGGGACACGAGAGAGGCGCACTCGCCATGCTCCGCTCAGCGAGAGCACTTGCACAAGCAACCCAGTCTGTCTCACTCGCCCTGAACCCATTCCGCCACCCCGCGCCACAGCGTGTCGCGATGTTCGGGGCGGAAGAAGCCGAAATGGCCGATCGCCCTGGCGCCGACGTCGGAGGGCTTGACGTCGAGCACCTCCGGCTTGATCGCGGTGAACCCGCTCACGAGCAGTTCGACCGCCGGCCGCGTCGCCCAGGGGTCGTCTGAGAAGCACAGCGCCCGTAGCTCGCCCTTGAACTTTGCAAAATTTGCCAGCGCCGGCAGTTTTGAATCGAAGAGATAGCGCGGGCTTGAGACCCACTCGGCCCATTGCAGGAAGACGCCCTTGGGCAGATCCTCGCCGACGCCGGCCCAGCCCGGGGCGTAGCCGAGCGTGTGAACCAGCGGACGCCGATCAGGTTCATGAAGGCGAAGACGCGGTATTTCTCCGGCGAGGTCATCAGCCGCCAGGTCGCGGCCTGCGAGGCCACGAAGGCGGCGCGCGAGATTTCGCTGTTGTTGGCGATCAGCCCCAGCGCCTGGCCGCCGAAGGAATGGCCGACATAGGCCAGCGGCAGCGTGTTGTACCGCTCGCGCATCCAGCTGACCGCGGCGGTGACGTCGAGTGCTGCCCAATCCGACATCGACGCCTTGAAGCCGACCAGCGATTTCGGCTGGTTATAGCCGACCATCGCCGGACGCCGGGAATCGCCGATGCCGCGATAGTCGTAGGTGAGCACCGCGCAGCCGCGATGGGCGAGATAGGAGGCAAAGCCGCGATAGATTTTTCGTTGGACGGCGGTCGCGGAATTGATCAGGACGGCATGGCGTTTGGTGCCGCGCGGCAGGAACAGGGTGCCGGTCAGGGCATACCCGTCGGTCGCCGGGAAATTGATCTCGTCGATGAAAACGTCGTCCGGTGCCGCGTTCATGGGCGCAAGGTATCCTGCCAGTTGCCTCGCCCGCCCAGCAAATGCGAATTTGGCTTTCCCCGCAAGGGTTTGCCGTTCGCGGTGGATTTACGTCTGGCGATGTCGTGCCAGCCTGTGTATAAGGCGGCCCTCGCAACCCCTAGATCAGGTTGTGCTTTTTGCTTCACGGAGAGATTGCGATGTCCGAGCGGTGGACGCCCGAGTCCTGGCGCAGCAAGCCGGTGCTACAGGTGCCCGATTATCCCGACGCCAAGGCCCTGGCCGACGTCGAGGCGCAGCTTGCGACCTTTCCGCCGCTGGTGTTTGCGGGCGAGGCACGCAACCTGAAGAAGGCGCTGGGGCGCGTTGCGGCCGGCGAGGCGTTCCTGCTGCAGGGCGGCGACTGCGCCGAGAGCTTCGCCGAGCACGGCGCCAACAACATCCGCGATTTCTTCCGCGTGCTGCTGCAGATGGCGGTGGTGCTGACCTATGCCGGCGCCGTGCCGGTGGTGAAGGTCGGGCGCGTCGCCGGCCAGTTCGCCAAGCCGCGGTCCTCGCCGACCGAGAAGCTCAACGGCATCGAGCTTCCGAGCTATCGCGGCGACATCGTCAACGACATTGCCTTCACCAAGGAAGCGCGCATCCCCGATCCGCAGCGCCAGCTGATGGCCTATCGCCAGTCGGCCGCGACGCTGAACCTGCTGCGCGCCTTCGCCACCGGCGGCTACGCCAATCTCGGCAGCGTGCATCAGTGGATGCTCGGCTTCCTCAAGGATAGTCCGCAGTCCCGGCGCTACAAGGAACTGGCCGACCGAATTTCCGACGCACTGAATTTCATGCGCGCCTGCGGTCTCGATCTCGAGGCTCACCCCGAGCTGCGCGCCACCGATTTCTACACCAGTCACGAGGCGCTGCTGCTCGGCTACGAGCAGGCCCTGACCCGCGTCGATTCCACCACCGGCGACTGGTACGCGACCTCGGGCCACATGATCTGGATCGGTGACCGCACCCGCCAGCTCGATCACGGCCATATCGAATATTTCCGCGGCATCAAGAACCCGATCGGGCTGAAATGCGGCCCGTCGCTCAAGCCTGACGAGCTCCTGAAGCTGATCGACGTGCTCAACCCCGACAACGAGCCGGGCCGGCTGACGCTGATCGGCCGCTTCGGCTCCGACAAGGTCGGCGAGCATCTGCCGAACATGATCCGCGCCGTGAAGCGCGAGGGCAAGGTGGTGGTCTGGTCCTGCGACCCCATGCACGGCAACACCATCACCTCGACCTCGGGCTACAAGACGCGGCCGTTCGACCGCATCCTGTCGGAGGTGAAGTCGTTCTTCACGATCCATGCCGCCGAAGGCACCCATGCCGGCGGCGTGCATCTGGAGATGACCGGGCAGGACGTCACCGAGTGCATCGGCGGCGCCCGCGCGATCACGGACGAGCACCTCAACGACCGCTATCACACGGTCTGCGATCCCCGGCTCAATGCCGAGCAGTCCATCGACATGGCTTTCCTGATTGCCGAGCTGCTCAAGCAGGAACGCGCGGGCAAGGCCACGCCGATGCCGGCCGCAGCGGGGCTCTAGGGTCTTGCTGCGGATCTGGAAGGCCACGATCAATTCCCGTAACGGTCTGGCCTTTGCGTTCCGATCGGAGCAGGCCGTCCGCGAGGAGATCTTTGCGCTCCTGCTGTCGCTGCCGCTGGCCTGGCTGGTCGGCGCGACCGCGATGCGTGCGGTCGAGCTGGTCTGCTCGGTCGCTTTCGTGCTGACCGTCGAGCTGCTCAACACCGCGATCGAGAAGCTCGCCGACCGGCTGACCATGGACCACGACAAGCAGATCGGCCGAGTCAAGGACATGGGTTCGGCAGCGGTCGGCGTCGCGCTGCTGATGGCCGGCGCGTTCTGGATCATCGCCATCATCGAGCGGCTGGGATTTATCTGATCGGAGCGCGGCGGCCATGACCGAACGTCTCAAAGCATTCGCGGTCACGCTCGCCCAGCTCAATCCGACCATGGGCGACATCGAGGGCAACGCCGCGAAGGCGCGTGATGCTCGCGCGCGCGCCATCGCCGACGGCGCCGATCTCGTGCTGTTTCCGGAATTGTTCATCGCCGGCTATCCGCCGGAAGACCTCGTGCAAAAGCCGGCCTTCCAGGCGGCCTGCCGCGCCGCGATCGAGGCACTGGCGCGCGAGACCGACGATGGCGGGCCGGCCATGCTGATCGGCACGCCCTGGGTCGAGGATGGCAAGCTCTACAATGCCTGCGCGCTGCTCGACGGCGGGCGCATCGCGGCCCTTCGCTTCAAATGCAATCTGCCGAATTACGGCGTGTTCGACGAAAAGCGGTTGTTTGCGCGCGGCCCTGCGGCGGGCCCCTTGACCGTGCGCGGCGTGCGCATCGGCGTCCCCATCTGCGAGGATATCTGGCTCGAAGAATCCGAGGATTACGAGAACGTGGTCGAGACGCTGGCCGAGACCGGCGCCGAGATCATCCTGGTGCCGAACGGGTCGCCTTACTCCCGCGACAAGAATGATGTGCGCCTGTCGGTCGCGGTCGCGCGCGTCACCGAGAGCGGGCTGCCGCTGGTCTATCTGAACCAGGTCGGCGGCCAGGACGAGTTGGTATTCGACGGCGCGTCGTTCGCGCTCAACGGCGATCTCTCACTCGCAGCACAGTTGACGTCCTTCGAGGAGAGCGTCGTCACGCTGCGCTTCACGCGTAACGGCGACGACTGGCGTTGCGCTGGACCGATCGCCGAACAACCCGAAGGCGACAAGGCCGACTACGCCGCCTGCGTGCTGGGTCTGCGCGACTACGTCGTCAAGAACGGTTTTCCCGGCGTGCTGCTCGGCATTTCCGGCGGCATCGATTCAGCGCTGTGTGCGGCGATCGCGGTCGATGCGCTCGGCGCCGACCAGGTCCATGGCGTGATGCTGCCGTATCGCTACACCGCGGCACATTCGATCGCCGATGCGGGCGAACTCGCCGGCCATCTCGGCATTCGCTACGAGGTGCTGCCGATCGCGGAGGCCGTGACCGGCTTCGAGACCATCCTCTCGGGCCTTTTCAAGAACCTGCCGCCGGACATCACCGAGGAAAATCTTCAGGCCCGCAGCCGCGGCACGCTCTTGATGGCGATCTCCAACAAGACCGGATTGATGGTGGTGACAACCGGCAACAAGTCGGAAATGTCGGTGGGCTACGCCACGCTCTATGGCGACATGAACGGCGGCTTCAACCCGATAAAGGACATCTACAAGTCACAGGTGTTTCGGCTGGCGGCCCTGCGCAACGGCTGGAAGCCCGACGGCGCACTCGGGCCGGCCGGGGAGGTGATCCCGCCCGACATCATCACGCGGCCGCCGTCCGCGGAATTGCGCGAGAACCAGCGTGATGAGGACTCGCTGCCGCCTTACGACGTGCTCGACGCGATCCTGAAGCGTCTGATCGAACGCGAAGAGCCGCTCGATCAGATCATCGCCGCCGGTTTCGATCGCGAGACCGTCACCCGGATCGACCATCTGCTCAACGTCGCCGAATACAAGCGCCGCCAGGCCGCGCCCGGCGTGAAGGTGACACCGAGAAATTTCGGCCGCGACCGGCGTTATCCGATCACCAACCGCTTTCGCGACAAGGGCGAGAAGCTGCCCGCGCCGGACGAGACGCTAGTCTCGCGCGGCAGCAAGGCGTCGATTGACGCGTTCGAGGGGTGAGGGCGCGGGTGCTTGCTGGCGCGGTGCTTGGACGGACGCCGTCATCGCGCATTCCGCCGTCATCATCCGCGCAGGCGGATGATCCAGTACTCCGCGGCGGATATTGTTGGATACGACATCTGCCTCCCCGCCTTCGCGTGGCATGAAACTGAGTGTGAGGCGGCAGCCAGCCGCTTCGACTATTTCTGCTGCTGCGGCAGGAAGGTCGGGCCGACCGATCGGATCGGCTTGTTGTCTGAACCCGACGCAGCCGCGCCGGTATCCGGCGTCGCAGCCGGTGCAGCCGCCGTGGTCGGCGCGGGAGCTGCGCCCTTTTTGGCGTTCGCTGGCGTGCCCTTGTTGAGCCGCTGCTGCTGCATTTTCTTGGCGCTCTCCTCGGTGACGATGATGTCGCCCTGCTGCTCGGCAGTCGCCTTGTCGTCAGCGGATTTCAATGCGTCCGCCCAGGTCTGGCCGGCGGCCTTGCAGGAGCAGGACGGGTTGAACTCGCTGCGGAATTTGAAGGCGGTCGGCAGCGCCGTGTAGGACTGGCCGCTGATCGAGACCGCCGAATTCATGTCCTCGCCGGGATTGCGATGGGTGTAGAGCACGGCTTCCGCGGCCGGGCACAACGCCTTGCAGGTCTTCTCGTCGTCGGGGAAGCGCGCCGGCACGGTGGCAAACGAGACCGGGAAATAGGCGCCGTCGCAGGTGCGTACGCACACGGTGCGATAGGTGCCGGATTGCGGCCCGAGATCGGAGGGCGGCACACCTTGCGGATTGCCGGCGTTGTTGCCGCCGAACAGATTGTTGAGGAAGTTGCCGCCGCCTTGGCCTTGCGCGGCGTTGGCGTATTGCGGGCCGCAATTGTTCTGCGCCAGCGCCACGAGCACCGAGCGGCGCTGGCTGTCGCGTTCCGGGCTGTAGCCGCCGCCACCGCCGCGCAGGCGTTCAAGATTGCCGGTGATCTGGTCCAGATTGGCGCGCATCTGCTGGATCTGGGTGTTGACCGGGCCGCATTGGGCCGACTGGCCGTTGAACAGCGAGAAGAAGCCGGAGGAGTCGCAGCCCATGCGCTTGGCCTGCATGGTGACGCGGTCGAGTTCGGCCTGCTGCCTGGCCTGGGAATCCTGGTAACGGCGGATCTGCTCCTCACGAGCGGGGTCGCCGCCGCCGCGGTCGAGTGCCGCGAGCTGGCCCTCGAGCCGCACGCACATCGGATTGGGCCCAAGTCCGTTTTGCCCGGGCTGAGGCGGCGGTCCGGGCGGGCCGGCCTGCGCGAAAGCGCCGGTGACGAGCACGGCCGTGCTCAGGAGCACGGTGCAGGCAAGGACGAAGCGGGCACGGGAGAGGGACAGGAATTCAGGCATATCCGCCATTCTAGCGAGGTCACGGCCCCATGCGACGTTCCACATGACTTGGGAGGGCCGAAGCGCGCCCTCCCATAGCCGCTTCCTGCGGCATCGTCACGTCGTTTCGGGAGCCAAAGGACCGCCTAAGCTGCGCCAGCTCCGCGTAAATTAGCGCTGGCAGGTGATTGCGACATATTCGTCGCAATGCCCTTGGGAGCAATTTGTGCCGGATTTGGGGACAGAGCCGGTAATTTCGTCGGGATCGACCCGGCGGTAGCTTGATGCCTGGGCAAAATCTCGTGACTGGCAATAGGTCCGGGCAACGGAGGCGCCGCATTTGTCACCCTTGGCCAGGCACTGGTCGGCGTAGCCGTTGGCGATGATGAAGACGCGGGTCTCGGCGCGGGCGCCGGATGCGGCGAGGATCGATGCGCTGAAAATGAGCGCGAGCAGGGGGCGCATGAAAATACCGAGAGGCAAAAAGGTGGAACAATCAGGTTCCAGAATGGACTCAAATGGTTAAGGATATGAACTATCTGGACGAGCCTTGCCGCGTATCGCGGGCCAAAGGGCGTTTCTCGGCTCCCTTGACGCAGGGGCGCCTGATAGCCCATATGTTCCGCATGAACGGTCTCCTCGCCATTTGCACCATTTGCGAGATTACGAGCTAGCGATTCGCTGGCTGGAGCCGTCTTTTCTCAAAATGCATTGAGAGACCTGGACGCCCGGCCAACAGCCGACGGGTATCCATATGGAATTGCGCCTCTACGATACGCTGAGCCGGGAAAAGCGCGCCTTCGTGCCGCTCGATCCCAGGAACGTCCGCATGTATGTCTGCGGACCGACCGTCTACGACTTTGCCCATATCGGCAATGCGCGGCCGGTCATCGTGTTCGACGTGCTGTTTCGGCTGCTGCGCCACCTCTACGGCGAGGCGCACGTCAAATATGTCCGCAACATCACCGACGTCGACGACAAGATCAACGACCGCGCCGCGCGCGATTTTCCCGGCCTGCCGCTGAACGAGGCCATTCGCAAAGTCACCGAACAGACGGGCAAGCAGTTTCATGCCGACGTCGATGCGCTTGGTGCGTTGCGGCCGAGCGTGGAGCCGCGCGCGACCGAGCACATCGGCGAGATGCGTGAGATCATCGAGCGGCTGGTCAAGGGCGGCTTTGCCTATGTCGCCGAGGATCACGTGCTGTTCTCGCCGCAGGCGATGAACGCGGCCAATTCGACGCTGCCGCGCTATGGCGCACTGTCGAAGCGTTCGCTCGACGAGATGATCGCCGGCGCCCGTGTCGATGTCGCGCCCTACAAGCGCGATGCTACCGACTTCGTGCTGTGGAAGCCGTCCAAGCCGGGCGAGCCGTCATGGCCGTCGCCCTCCGGCATCAAGGCTGAGGGGCGCCCGGGCTGGCACGTCGAGTGCTCGGCCATGGCCTGGAAGCACCTCGGCGAGCATTTCGACATCCATGGCGGCGGCATCGATCTGGTGTTTCCGCATCACGAGAACGAGGTGGCGCAGACCTGCTGCGCCTTCCACCGGGAGCGCATGGCGAATTACTGGATGCACAACGGCTTCCTGCAGGTCGAGAGTGAGAAGATGTCGAAGAGCCTCGGCAACTTCATCACCATCCATGAGCTGCTCGCGGACTGGCCGGGCGAGGTGCTGCGCCTGAACATGCTCAAGACGCACTACCGCTCGCCGATCGACTGGACCATGAAATCGCTGGAGGAGAGCGCCAAGACGCTCGACGACTGGTATCGTGTCGCGGCCGACGTTGCGCCCGGCAAGCCGGCTGCGTCGGTGGTCGATCCGTTGCTCGACGACCTCAACACGCCGCTGGCGATCGCGGCGCTGCACGGTCTGCGCAGCAGCGACGTACCCGCCCTGGCGGGGTCATTGCGGCTGCTCGGCTTCCTGTCCGAGAGTGCCGCGCAGTGGGAAGGTCGCAAGCAACAGGCCAGTGGCGTCGACGCCAAGGAGGTCGAGGGCCTGATCGCGGAACGGACGGCGGCCCGTAGCCGCAAGGACTTCAAGGAATCCGACCGCATCCGCGATCTGCTCGCTGCGATGGGCGTCGCGATCAAGGACTCCAAGGACGGCACCACTTGGGAGTTTTCGCGATGAAGCGTCCCGACACGCCGTTTCCGCGGCATTGGTTCTATTACATCGCGCTGAAGATCCTGCTGCTCGCGGGCGCCGTGGCGTTGGTGCTCAAGCTCTATGGGATGTGGTGAGGACGATGGGACAGAGTTTGCCAAAGCCCGCACTTCGGCCGTTCCTGCCGGACGACGTTCCGATGCTCGCCGCGATCTTCGCCGCCAACATCGAGGAGCTGACCGGTGACGACTACAACGAGGCGCAGCAGCAGGCCTGGATGGAGGCGGCGGACAGCGAGGAGTTCGGCAAGCACCTCGCGTCCGATTTGACGCTGATCGCGACGCTGGAGGGTTCGCCGGTCGGTTTTGCATCGCTGCGCGGCACCGATCACATCCGCATGCTCTATGTGCATCCGGCCGTCAGCGGGCAGGGCGTCGCAACGCTGCTGATCGATGCGCTGGAGAAGCTTGCCGGCGGGCGCGGCGCGCAAAATCTCTCGGTCGATGCCAGCGACACCGCGCAGGGATTTTTCGCCAAGCGCGGCTACGTCGCCATGCAGCGCAACACCATCACCGTCGGAGACGAGTGGCTCGCCAACACCACCATGAAGAAGACGCTCGGAGCGCCACAATGAGCAAGGAGCGCCTTTATCTGTTCGACACCACGCTGCGCGACGGTGCGCAGACCAACGGTGTCGATTTCACGCTGACCGACAAGCAGGTCATCGCCGCGATGATCGATGACCTCGGCATCGACTATGTCGAGGGCGGCTATCCCGGCGCCAACCCGACCGATACCGAGTTTTTCGGCAGCAAGCCCAAGTTCGCCCACGCGCGCTTCACGGCGTTCGGCATGACGCGCCGGGCCGGGCGCTCGGTCTCGAACGATCCCGGCGTGGCCGGGCTGTTGGAAGCGAAGGCCGACGCGATCTGCTTCGTGGCGAAGGCCTCCGCCTATCAGGTGCGCGTCGCGCTGGAGACGACCAAGGAGGAAAATCTCGCCTCGATCCGCGACAGCGTCGCGGCCGCGAAGGCCGCCGGCCGCGAGGTCATGCTCGACTGCGAGCATTTCTTCGACGGCTACAAGGAGGATGCGAGCTTTGCGCTCGCTTGCGCGAAGGCCGCCTACGAGGCCGGCGCCCGCTGGGTGGTGCTATGCGACACCAATGGCGGCACCATGCCGAACGAAATCGAGGCCATCGTCACCGAGGTGACGAAGCACATCCCCGGCGATCACGTCGGCATCCACGCCCATAACGATACCGAGCAGGCGGTGGCGAATTCGCTCGCTGCTGTGCGCGCCGGCGCACGGCAGATCCAGGGCACGCTGAACGGTCTTGGCGAGCGCTGCGGCAACGCCAATCTCTGCTCGCTGATTCCGACGTTGAAGTTGAAGCAGGCGTATTCAGACGCCTTCGAGATCGGCGTCTCCGCCGAGAAGCTGACGACCCTGGTCAAGGTCTCGCGCACGCTCGACGACATGCTCAACCGCGTGCCGAACCGGCACGCTCCCTATGTCGGCGAGAGCGCCTTCGTCACCAAGACCGGCATCCATGCGTCCGCCGTGCTGAAGGATCCGCAGACTTACGAGCATGTGCTGCCCGAGGCCGTCGGCAACCACCGCAAGGTCCTCGTCTCGGACCAGGCCGGACGGTCCAACGTCATCGCCGAGCTCGACCGCGCCGGCATCCCTTACGAGAGAAGCGATCCGAAGCTGACGCGCCTCGTCGAGGAGTTGAAGGAGCGCGAGGCTGCCGGCTACGCCTATGAATCCGCCAACGCCTCGTTCGAGCTGCTGGCGCGCCGCACGCTCGGCAAGGTACCGCATTATTTCGAGGTCGAGCAGTTCGACGTCAATGTCGAACAGCGCTACAATTCGCATGGCGAACGTGTCACCGTCGCTTTGGCCGTGGTGAAGGTCGACGTCGCCGGCGAGCACCTGATCTCGGCCGCCGAAGGCAACGGTCCCGTCAACGCGCTCGACGTCGCCATGCGCAAGGATCTCGGCAAGTACCAGAAATACATCGAGGGCTTGACGCTGATCGACTACCGGGTGCGGATCCTCAACGGCGGCACCGGCGCGGTGACCCGCGTCCTGATCGAGAGCGAGGACGAGAACGGCGACAGCTGGACCACGGTCGGCGTTTCCCCGAACATCATCGACGCCTCGTTCCAGGCGCTGATGGATTCGGTGATCTACAAGCTGGTGAAGTCGGGGGCGCCGGCGTAGGAGAGCCTACGGGCAATGGGGAGCGCAGTCGATGATCGACCACATCTCCGTCGGTGTCAGCGATCTCGAACGCTCTGCGAAATTCTACGAGGCGACGCTCGCCGCCCTCGGCCTTTCGCGCCTCGTCACGCGACCGCGCATGGTTGGTTTCGGCAAGGCCTATCCGGAATTCTGGATCAATCTGCGCGAAGCCATGCCGCCCGTAGCCCCCGAAAGCGGCGTTCATATCTGCCTGCGAGCGAAGACGACAAGCGAGGTCGATGCGTTTCACGCTGCAGCGCTGTCCGCCGGCGGCGCTTCGGACGGTGCGCCGGGCATCCGTCCGCACGATCGCGTGCGCTACTACGCGGCGTTCGTCACCGACCCCGACGGCAACCGGATCGAGGCGGTGACGTTTCCGGCAGAGTAGGGCGCTACAGCTTGCGCGCCACTTCCGGCGCGAGATCGCGCTGGCTGTCGGGGATCTGCGCAGCCGCGGCGCGGAGCCGCGGGACGATCTCCTCGACCTTGTCCGCCTTCAGGATATCGACGGAAAGACCGGCGCGGATGAACTGGGTTTGCCGCATGTGGGACACCAGAGAGAACAGGGGCTCCCAGAAGCCGTCGACATTGGCGAGCAGCACCGGCTTGGCGTGACGGCCGAGTTGCTGCCAGGTCAGCTGCTCGACCAGCTCTTCGAGCGTGCCGAGCCCGCCGGGCAAGGCCACGAAGGCGTCGGAGCGTTCGAACATCAGCCGCTTGCGCTCGTGCATGTCCGGCGTGACGACCATCTCCTGCACGCGCGTCAGCGCGTTCTCGCGCATCCGCAGGAAGTCGGGGATGATGCCGGTGACGGTGCCGCCGTGATCCAGAACCGAGGTCGCGACCGCCCCCATCATGCCGAGTGAGCCGCCGCCATAGACGAGGCGGATCTTGTTGTCCGCCAGCGCTTTGCCGAGCGCCTTCGCCGCTTCGATGAAGTTGGGATTGGTTCCGGGGCCGGAGCCGCAATAGACGCAAACGGTTTTGATCGTGCTCATTGGGACCATGATGCATTGCAGCGAAGAGGCGTCAAGCCCAATCGGTGATTCGATACTCCTGGGAATTTACCGGTAAATGGCGACAAACAATCGAAGATTCGCCATCTGGCGGGGTGCTTTGACATCGGGAAGGCTCTATATGACGGGCGAAAATCGTTAATCGTAGCGACGCCCGCATCCGGCGGGCTTTCAGGCATATTTGATGGACCAACCTCAATCGTTCGACGGCGCCGACGTTCCCAATCCTGCCGGCGGCCAGCCGGAGCGGGCGACGCTGATGGGTACGCTGGCCCATCTGTGGCCCTATATCTGGCCGGGCGACCGTTTCGACCTGAAGATGCGCGTGGTGTGGTCGCTCGTGCTGCTGATCGCCGCCAAGCTGATCACGCTGACGGTGCCGTTCAGCTTCAAATGGGCGACCGACGCGCTGACCGGCGCCAACACGGCGCCGGTGCAGGCGGACAATTGGCACCTCTGGGTGATCGCCTCGCCACTGTTGCTGACCGCGAGCTATGGAGTGATGCGCGTTCTGATGGCGCTGCTCACGCAATGGCGCGACGGCATCTTCGCGCGCGTCGCCATGCATGCGGTGCGCAAGCTCGCCACCATCACCTTCATCCACATGCACGAGCTGTCACTGCGCTTTCATCTCGAGCGCAAGACCGGCGGCCTGACGCGCGTGCTTGAGCGCGGCCGCGCGGGCATCGAGGTCATCGAGCGCATGGTGATCCTGCAGCTGATCCCGACCATCGTCGAGGTTACGCTGTTGATGGCCGTGCTGCTCTGGCAATTCGACTGGCGCTACGTGGTCGCGACCCTTATCACGGTCGCACTCTACATGTACTATACCTACATCGCGACCGAGTGGCGGATCGGCATCCGCCGCAAGATGAACGATTCCGACACCGAGGCAAACACCAAGGCGATCGACTCGCTGCTCAACTACGAGACCGTGAAGTATTTCAGCGCCGAGGCGCGCGAAGCGGAGCGCTATGACAAGTCTGTCGCGCGCTACGAGGAGTCGAGCGTCCACTCCTATACGTCGCTCGCCGTGCTCAACACCGGCCAGGCTGTGATCTTCACGCTCGGGCTGACCGCGACCATGCTGATGTGCGCGATCGGCGTACGCAACGGCACAAACACGGTCGGCGATTTCGTGCTGGTCAACGCCATGATGATCCAGCTCTACCAGCCCCTGAACTTCATGGGCATGGTCTATCGCGAGATCAAGCAGGCCATCATCGACATCGAGAAGATGTTCAATGTGCTGGGCCGCGAGGCCGAGATCAAGGACGCACCTGACGCCAAGCCGCTGGTCATCTCCGCCGGCACCGTTCGTTTCGAGGATGTGCGCTTCGCCTATGAGCCGACCCGCCCGATCCTCAAGGGCATCAGCTTCGAGGTGCCCGCCGGCAAGACCGTCGCCATCGTCGGCCCTTCTGGTGCAGGCAAGTCGACCATCTCGCGCCTTCTGTTCCGCCTTTACGACATCTCCGGCGGCAAGATTTTGATCGACGGCCAGGACATCCGCGCGGTGACCCAGAATTCTCTTCGCGCCTCGATCGGCATGGTGCCCCAGGATACCGTGCTGTTCAACGACACCATCCGCTACAACATCCGCTACGGTCGCTGGGACGCCAGCGACGCCGAAGTCGAAGAGGCGGCGCAACTGGCGCAAATCGATCACTTCATCCGCTTGGCACCGAAGGGCTACGAGACCCAGGTAGGCGAGCGCGGGCTGAAGCTGTCCGGCGGCGAGAAGCAGCGCGTTGCGATCGCGCGCACCGTCTTGAAGGCGCCGCCGATCCTGGTGCTGGACGAGGCGACTTCGGCGCTCGATACCCATACCGAGCACGAAATCCAGGGCGCGCTCGACCGCGTGGCGAAGAACCGCACCTCGCTGGTGATCGCGCACCGGCTTTCGACCATCGTCGGCGCCGACGAGATCATCGTGCTGGACCAGGGCCGCATTGCCGAGCGGGGGACCCACGCCCAGCTGCTCGCGCATGGCGGTCTCTATGCCAGCATGTGGAACAGGCAGCGTGAGGCGGAGGCGGCCCGCGAGAAACTGGCCAAGATAGCCGATACCGGCGAAGCGCCCAACCGGGAGCCGCCGCCGGTCGACGACGCCCTGACGGCGCCTGCGGCAGCGGTGTGACCTTGTCTCCGGTCCCAACTCTGGCCTAAACAGGCCCGCGCGACGACCCGCGCCATTAACCCCGAGCGGCAGATAGCGATGTCCATTCTCGATTCGATCCAGCGTCAGATCCCGCCGATCCACAAGGAGGGCTATCCCTTCATCGGCGGCTTTGCGCTGGCAAGCCTCGTCCTGTTCTGGCTGTGGTCGCCGCTGGGGTGGATCGGCACGATCCTGACCGTCTGGTGCGCGCTGTTCTTCCGCGATCCCGTCCGTGTGACGCCGGTGCGCGAGGGGCTGGTGGTGTCGCCCGCCGACGGCCGCGTCTCGATGATCACCATGGCGCTGCCGCCGGCCGAGCTCGGCCTCGGTGACCGGCCGCTGCCGCGCATTTCGGTGTTCATGAGCGTGTTCAACTGCCACGTGAACCGCGCTCCGGTCGCGGGCAGGGTGGACCGCATCGCCTACCGGCCCGGCCTCTTCATAAATGCCGAGCTCGACAAGGCCAGCGAGGACAATGAGCGCAACTCGCTGGTGATCTCGACGCCGACGGCGCGGATCGGCGTGGTGCAGATCGCAGGACTCGTCGCCAAGCGCATCGTCTGCTTCGTCAGGGAGGGCCAGGCGATCGGCGCCGGCGAGCGCTTCGGCCTGATCCGCTTCGGCTCCCGGCTCGATGTCTATCTGCCTGTGGGGACCAAGGCGCTGGTCTCGGAAGGGCAGACCGCGATCGCCGGCGAGACGATCTTGGCCGACCTTGCCGGCGACGACCCCGGCCGCGCATTCCGCGCCAATTAACCAGGCCTGTGGGGGCCTTCCGCCCCGATGGCGGAGGGGGACGCGGCTTGCTATATCTCGCCTTGAGGTGAGGACCCGCGATGACGCCCTATGACTTCAAAGATCCCGACACGCGCCGCCGGCGGTTCCGCCCGATTCCGGTGCGGATGCTGGTGCCCAACGTCATCACGCTGCTGGCGATCTGCGCCGGCCTGACCTCGATCCGCCTGTCGATCGAGGGGCGGATGTCGCTCGCCGTCTACGCCATCGTGTTCGCGGCCGCGCTCGACGGCATCGACGGCCGCGTCGCGCGCATGATCAAGGGCCAGTCCAAGTTCGGCGCCGAGCTCGATAGCCTCGCCGATTTCGTCAATTTCGGCGTCGCGCCGGCCCTGATGCTGTATTTCTGGCAGCTGCACGAACTCGGCAACGCCGGCTGGATCGCCGCCATGGTGTTCGCGATCTCCGGCGGCCTGCGCCTGGCGCGCTTCAACGCCACCATGGACGATCCCAACAAGCCGGCCTTCGCCGCCAATTTCTTCACCGGCGTGCCGGCGCCCGCCGGCGCGATCACCGTACTGCTGCCGATCTATGTCGCGTTCCTCGATCTCGGTCGCTGGCCCGCCGCGATGACGGCAGCCTTTACGCTGCTGATCGCCTTCCTGATGGTGTCGCGCCTGCCGGTGTTCTCCGGCAAGACCAAGCGCATGCGCGTGCCGCCCGAACTGGTGCTGCCGGCATTCGTCGCGGTCATCGTCTTCATCGCGCTGCTGATCGCCTATCCCTGGCACGTGCTGTCGATCGGCACGGTACTGTATCTCCTCGCCTTGCCGCTCGGCTACAAATCCTATCGCGACCAGGCGCGCGCGCTGGAGGCGACCGGGACCTCGGGAGACGAGATCACTTCGCCACCTTCGGCACCGACGCTGGCGAATTTGTCGGAGCCGCCGAACGAGGACGACGACCGGCCCGGGCGCCTGCACTGAGCGGCCCCACGCGGATATCTGCCATGAGGCCGGCCCGAGTTGGGTTGAGACCTGATCTCGGCTATATCGCCCTGTGCAGGCGGCATCGCGCCAACAGCGACCGCCAATCTGGGAGAGAACGCCGTGACTGACAAAGCGACCGGGCCGCTGCCCGCTTCCGTCCTCGAAGCGCTGGGCCGCTACGACACGCCGACGATCTGCAACGCCATGGAGATCGTGGCGCCCGAGCGCCGGTTGATCGGCTACACCACCAAGCCACTGGTCTGCCCGTTCCCCGACCTGCCGCCGATCGTCGGCTATGCCCGTACGGTCGCGATCCGCTCGGTGCTGAAATCCTCGCTGCCCGCCGAGGAGCAGTCGAAGCGCCGCATTGAATATTACGAATATGTCGGCACCGGCCATGGTCCGCGTATCTCGGTGATCCAGGATATCGACGGCCCCGATGTTGGCTACGGCGCGTTCTGGGGCGAGGTGCAGAGCAACGTGCACAAGGCGCTCGGTTGTCTCGGCGTCATCACCGACGGCTCGATCCGCGACATCCCGCAATGGGCCCCTGGCTTCCAGGCGCTCGCGGGCTCGATCGGCCCGTCGCATGCCTGGGTGCATGCGGAGAGCTTCGGCGGCGAGGTGCGCGTCGCCGGCATGACCGTGAGGTCAGACGATCTGATCCACGCCGACCAGCATGGCGCCATCGTGATCCCGCTCGACATCGCCGCCAAGCTGCCGGAGGCCGCCGAACTCTGCGGCCGCCGCGAGACGCCGATCCTGGAAATCGCCCGCAGCCCCGACTTCTCGCTGGAGAAGCTGAAGGCCGCACTGAAGCGCTCGGCGGAGATTCACTGAGCTTACGGCGATGATGCCTGCCGAGGGCCGCCCTGTTCGGTCAGAAACAGTGCGGCCTGATCGGGCTCACCGAGCACCGCAGCGGCGCATCCGATCAAGGTGAAGCCACCTGCGAGATCCCACAGCGTGATGTCGTCTGCACTGTGGGTGCTGTGAATCAATCGGGCTGCAACCACTGCGAACGCGGCTTCGACGAAGAGCAAAACGCTGAATGCCGGCAGGACGAGTTCCGGCTCGAGCAGGTGAAGCGCCAGCACCGCCGGCACCGCGGTGAGAAAACCGAACAGCGTCACCATTTCAAATCGCTCCCACGATCGAGCACCCGCCGGAACGAACGATAGCCGCTCATCCAGGTCGTCGCCCGTGGCGCAGGGCCGCACCCATGATGAGGTCGTGCCACCGGCTTCGAAGGGATTGATCGTACTTCCGCCGCCTTATGGTTAGCAAACCATTGAGATTTCCGTCATGTTCCGGCAAATCCAGCCTTGTTCCGATGCGACGTGCCGACCTCGTGCGCGAGCTCAACTTAACCTTTACGCGGCTTTAAGGGCGGCGCTCTAGGGTTCCTGCTGCGGTTCGGGTTGGGCCGCGCCAGCGGCCAGGATGGCCGTTGTTGAGTACGCGTTGGAGTCGATAATGGATATCGCAACACTTGTCGGCCTTGTCGCGGGCGCCGTTGTTGTGTCGACGCTGATCCTGATGGGCGGCAGCTTCGGGATGTTCTACGACATCCACGCGGTGATCGTGATTTTCGGCGGTTCGTTCGCGGCAACGATGATCCGCTTTCCATTGTCGGCGATGATCCACGGCGTGCCGTTGGGCGCAAAGTTTGCCTTTACCCTGAGCCAGCTCTCGGCTCATGACCTCGTCGACGAACTCGCGCGCATTGCCGAAATCGCGCGCAAGCAGGGGCCGGTCGGGCTGGAAAAAGTCGAGACCGACGAGCCGTTCCTCGCCAAGGGCATCCGCTACGTCGCCGACGGTTACGATCTCGATTTCATCCGGGACAACATGGAGCGCGATCGCGATAATTTCCTGCTGCATCTGAACGAAGGCAGCAAGATCTATCGCGCCGTCGGCGACTGCGCGCCTGCGTTCGGCATGATCGGCACGCTGCTCGGCATGGTGCAGATGTTCTCCAACATGTCGGACCCTTCCAAGCTCGGTCCGTTCATGGCCACCGCGCTTCTGGCGACGCTGTACGGCGCCGTCGTCGCCAACCTGGTCTGCTTGCCGATAGCCGACAAGCTCCATGGCAAGCTGGTGGATGAAGAGACCAACCGAACGCTGATCATCGACGGCATTCTGATGATCCGAGACTCCAAGAGCCCGACCTTGGTGCGCGAAATGCTGTTGGCCTACCTCCCCGAAAAGCACCGTCACGCCGAGGCCGAGCCGGTTCCGGCGTAACAGTCGACGCCGGGATCTGAACAATGGCCAAGAAAAAGCGCGAAGAGGCACACGGCGGTCACGGCTGGTTCGTGACCTTCGCCGACCTGATGGCGTTGCTGCTGGCGTTCTTCGTGATGCTGGTTGCGTTCTCGACGCAGGACGCAAACAAGTTGAAGATCGTCGCGGGCTCGATGCGCGAGGCGTTCGGCGTGCAGAGCGAGGCGCGCTACTCCGGCATTGTCGAGTCCGACGGCCTGCCGACCCGCCCGCGGCTGAAGAACGTCGACCATATCCAGCCCGAGGATTCCTCGAATACGCCGACCCCCGACCAGGAAGACCGCGAGAAGACGTCCGGGGCGAAGATCAAGGTCGATCGCAATTTCGCGCTTGCCGCAGCCTCGCTGCGTCAGGCTTTGCAGGACATGCCGGAACTGACCGAGATTTCCAAGCACATCATGTTCGAGGAGACCAAGCAGGGTCTCAACCTGGAGATCGTCGACCAGGACGGCCGCTCGATGTTCGCCGACGGCTCCAAGGTGCCCTATGACCGCACCCGCCGGCTGGTCGAGAAGCTCGCGATCCCGCTCAAGGCCACGCCGCTGCGCGTCTCCATCGCCGGCCACACCGCAGCCGGCTTCGTGCCGAACCGCAGCGATTACGGCGCCTTCGATCTATCGGCCGACCGCGCCAATGCGGTGCGTCAGATCCTCGAACGCGAGGGCCTGCCGCCGTCGCACATCTTCGCCGTCTCCGGCAAGGCGGACACCCAGCCGCTGTTTCCCGACGATCCCTCGCTCGCGGCGAACCGGCGGGTGACCATCACCCTGATGCGCGAAGATCCGCCGCTGCCGCCGAATCTGAAGCCCTAAAGCATGATCCGGACCTGGAAGTTAGCGTCGGCAGAGTCGGCGCGGGTTTTCCGACGAGATCGTATCCGCCAAATAGGGCCCCTTGCGCTACCATCTTACCTGAGGCATCTCGTCGCCTGAACGCTGAGCGTTGCTGCCTTGTCACAGCATCCGGCTCGGCGCCTGCTATGGTGGTGCGCCGATTGACAGGCGCGCCGGAAGCGTCGAAAGGCGCCGGATCAATTCCAGGGAAGAAGCGTTTTCCACCTCCATGACGGCGAGCATCACACAGACTGAGACCCAGGACGGGCCGGTCACCTCGGGCTTTTGGTCCCTTACGCTCGGGAGCATCGGCGTCGTCTTCGGCGATATCGGCACCTCGCCGCTTTACGCATTCCATGAGGCCGTCAGGGGTGCAGCCCACGGCGAGCCGGTCTCCCGGGTCATCGTGCTCGGCGTGCTCTCGCTGATTCTGTGGGCGCTCTTCATCGTCGTCACCGCCAAATACGTTCTGCTGCTGCTGCGCGCCGACAACAACGGGGAGGGCGGCACGCTCTCGCTAATGGCGCTTGGTCAGCGCGCGCTCGGGCGGCGAAGCTGGTTCCTGCTCGCGCTCGGCGTGGTCGGCGCCTCGATGTTCATCGGCGATTCCATGATCACGCCGGCAATCTCGGTCCTGTCGGCGGTCGAAGGTCTCAAGCTCGCCACGCCGGCGTTCGAACATTATGTCGTGCCGCTCACCGTGTTCATTTTGGTGCTGCTGTTCGCGGTCCAGAGCAAGGGGACGGCGCTGGTGGCCTCGGCGTTCGGGCCTGTGATGGTGATCTGGTTCACCTGCCTGGCGGTGATGGGCGCCGTCCATATTGCCGACGATCCGTCGGTGCTGGCTGCGATCAATCCCTATTACGCGCTGGAATTCCTGCTGTCGCACGGCACGATCGGCCTCGTCACGCTCGGCGCCGTGTTTCTGGCGGTCACCGGCGGCGAGGCGCTCTACGCCGATCTCGGCCATTTCGGCCGCAAGCCGATCCAGTCGGCCTGGATGTTCTTCGTGCTGCCCGCGCTCTTGATCAACTATTTCGGGCAGGGCGCGCTGGTGCTGTCCGATCCCAGTGCGATCGAGCATTCCTTCTACCGCATGGTGCCTGAGTATCTGGTCTTGCCGCTGGTCGGGCTTGCGACCGCGGCGACCGTGATCGCGAGCCAGGCGGTGATCACCGGCGCCTATTCGCTGGTCTACCAGGCGGTGCAACTCGGCCTCCTGCCGCGCTTCGAGGTCCGCTACACCTCCGAAACCCATGCCGGCCAGATCTATTTGCCGCGGGTGAACCGGTTGCTGCTGATTGGCGTGATGCTGCTGGTGCTGTTGTTCCACACCTCCAGCAATCTGGCGTCCGCCTACGGCATCGCGGTCTCTACCACCATGGTCGCCGACGGCATCATGGGCTTCGTCGTGATCTGGAAATTGTGGAACTGGCGCGCCGCGACGGCTGCGGCCGTGATCGTGCCCTTCGTCATCGTCGATCTGAGCTTCTTCGCCGCCAATCTCCTGAAGTTGCTCGAGGGCGCCTGGGTGCCGCTGTTGTTCGGCGTGGCCATGGCGGGAACGATCTGGACCTGGCGGAAGGGCTCCGGGATCCTGATCCAGAAGACGCGCCGGATCGAGGTGCCGCTCGACGACCTGATCCGAAGCCTGGAGAAGCGGCCGCCGCACATCGTCAAGGGCACCGCGGTGTTCCTCACCAGCGATCCCTCGTTCGTGCCGACTGCGCTCCTGCACAATCTCAAGCACAACAAGGTGCTACACGAACACAACGTGGTCCTGACCATCGAGACTGCGCAGACGCCGCGGGTCGACCTGGCGGAGCGGTTCCGCATGGAGAAGGTCAGCGACAAGTTCTCGAAAGTCCGTCTGCGCTTCGGCTTCATGGAGCAGCCGAACGTGCCCAAGGCGCTCGCGATCGCGCGCAAGCAGGGCTGGCAGTTCGACATCATGTCCACGTCGTTCTTCGTGTCACGGAGGTCGTTGAAGGCGTCGGCGCAGTCGGGCATGCCGCTGTGGCAGGACCATCTGTTCATCGCGCTCAGCCGGTCGGCCAACGATGCCACCGACTATTTCCAAATTCCCACCGGGCGCGTGGTTGAAGTCGGAACCCAGGTCACTATCTGAACGAAACTGGCGCATCCATGCGGAATTCGCATGGCAAGGGCCCAAAATCGGGCTAGGCTATGCCAGCAGCGCAGGACTATAAGCCGCGCGCTCTTCAGCCGTTGTGCAGTGAAGCATTTTAGAGGCCATCGGGCTCTCCCATGACAAGTGACGTAGCGATTTCCGCCCCGGAAACGGCGGCGGCCAATGGGCATGGCGACGCCCACACGACCGCCGGCTTCGGGGCGCTGACGCTCGGCAGCATCGGGGTCGTCTATGGCGATATCGGCACAAGCCCGCTCTACGCGTTCCGCGAAGCGGTGATGGCCGCCTCGGGCGCGGAGGGGGTGCCGACGCCGGCTGCCGTGCTCGGCGTACTCTCCCTGATCCTGTGGGCGTTGATCGTGGTGGTCACGCTCAAATACGTCGTGATCCTGCTCCGCGCCGACAACAATGGCGAGGGCGGCACCCTGGCGCTGATGGCCCTGGCTCAGCGCGCAGTCGGAACCGGCGGGACGACCATCGTCCTGCTCGGTATCATCTCCGGCGCGCTGTTCTACGGCGATGCCGTGATCACGCCGGCACTCTCGGTGCTGTCGGCGATCGAGGGCATGAAGGACGTCACGCTTCGGTTCGAGCCCTACATCGTGCCGCTGACCGTGATCATCCTGGTTGGCCTGTTCGCCGTTCAGTCGCGCGGAACCGCCCGAGTCGCCGCCTTCTTCGGTCCGATCATGTGCGTCTGGTTTGCGGTCCTTGCTGTGGCGGCGATCCATCCGATCATCCAGCAGCCGCAGGTCCTGTACGCGCTGAACCCGCTTTATGCGGTCTCGTTCATGCTCCACCACGGCATCATCGGCTTCGTCACGCTGGGTGCGGTGTTCCTGGCGGTCACCGGCGCCGAGGCGCTCTATGCCGACCTCGGCCATTTCGGCAAGCGGCCGATCCAGACCGCTTGGCTGTTCATCGTGCTGCCGTCGCTGGCGTTGAACTATCTGGGGCAGGGCGCGCTCGTGCTCGGCGATCCCGGCGCCATCGTCAGCCCGTTCTTCCAGCTCTTCCCGCAAGGCTTCGTCCGCGGCTGCATGGTCGTGCTCGCCACCATGGCGACCGTCATCGCCAGCCAGGCGGTGATCACCGGCGCGTATTCGCTGACGCGCCAGGCGATCCAGCTCGGCCTGCTGCCGCGCTTCGAAATTCGCCATACATCGGAAGCCCATTCCGGCCAGATCTTCATCCCGCGCATCAACCAGCTTCTGCTGGTCGCGGTGGTGCTGCTTGTGCTGCTGTTCCGCTCGTCCAGCGCGCTGGCGTCCGCCTACGGCATCTCCGTCACCGGGACCATGGTGGTCACCGCGATGATGGGCTTCGTGGTGATCTGGAAGGTCTGGCGCTGGTCGCCGCTCGCGGCGGGAACGCTGATTGCGCCGTTCCTGTTCCTCGACCTCACATTCCTCGCTGCCAACCTGCTCAAGGTGTTCGAGGGCGGCTGGGTGCCGCTGGCGCTCGGCGCCCTCATGATCATCCTGATGTACACGTGGCGGCGCGGCAGCCGGCTCCTGTTCGAGAAGTCGCGCAAGCTCGAGTTCCCGCTCGCCGACCTCGTGGCAATGCTGGAGAAGCGGCCGCCGCAACGGGTGCCCGGCACCGCCGTATTCCTGACTTCGGATCCGCTCAGCGCGCCGACCGCGCTGATGCACAGCCTGAAGCACTACAAGGTGCTTCACGAGAAGAACGTCATTCTCACCATCGAGACCGCGCAGACCCCGCGGATCGATCCGGCCGAGCGCGTGAAGCTGGAGCAGATCAGCCCGACCTTCTCCAAGGTGACGCTGAAGTTCGGCTTCATGGAATCGCCGAACGTGCCGAAAGCGCTGGCGATCGCCCGCAAGCTCGGCTGGCAGTTCGACATCATGTCGACGTCGTTCTTCCTGTCGCGCAGGGCGCTCAAGCCCGCCGCTCATTCCGGCATGCCGCGCTGGCAGGACCGGCTGTTCATCTCGCTCAGCCGCTCCGCCAATGACGCCACCGACTATTTCCAGATCCCAAGCGGCCGCGTGGTCGAGGTCGGCACTCAGGTGACGATCTAGCCGGCCAGCCAACGCCGCACTTCAAGTCGCTGCGATTTAGCTTTAACTTGCGCCGCGCGGCTCAAGCCTTTGTAGCGCTTGATTTTCGTGAGCCGAGAGGCGAGGTTGCCGCCGGCCGGGACACGTCCGGCGGGTACGCGCGATGTTGGAGGAAGATGTGGCGAACCAGGTGCAGGATCTGACCCCGGACGAGGTGTCCAAGGGTGTCGCGGAAGGCCGCTATCTCCTCGTCGACGTGCGCGAGCCGAACGAGGTCGAAGCCGAGGCTTATCCCTACGGCGTCGTGGTGCCGCTCTCGACCTTCGATCCCAAGGCGATCCCGGATCCCCAGGGCAAGGACGTCGTGTTCGCCTGCCGTTCCGGAAAACGCTCGGTGACGGCCTCGCTCGCGGCGCAGGCGGCGGGCCTGCCTTACGACAAGCATCTGGCCGGCGGCATGCTGGGCTGGAAGGCCGCAGGGCTTCCCAGCAAGGTCGGTGGCTGACCCCGCGATGCCGACAAAGAGCTCCTCGCTAAACAAGGTCTTCGCCGACCTTCCCGTCACCATCTTCGAGGCGATGTCGCAGGCGGCGCGCGACAACGCCGCAATCAATCTCGGCCAGGGCTTTCCCGACGATCCCGGCCCGGAGGACATCCGTCGCGCCGCGGCCGAGGCCTCGCTGAACGGCTACAACCAGTACCCCTCGATGATGGGCCTGCCGGAGCTGCGCCAGGCGATCGCCACCCATTACGGCCATTGGCACGGGCTCAAGCTCGATCCGATGAGCGAGGTGATGGTGACCTCCGGCGGTACCGAGGCGCTGACCTCGGCGATCCTCGCTGTGGTCCAGCCCGGCGACGAAGTGGTGTGCTTCCAGCCGGTCTATGATTCCTATCTGCCGATCATCCGCCAGGCCGGTGGCATTCCGCGCCTCGTGCGGCTGGAGCCGCCGCACTGGCGGTTGAATGAGGACATGCTGAAAAGCGTCTTCAATTCAAAGACCAAGGCGGTGCTGTTCAACAACCCCTTGAATCCCAGCGCGGTGGTCTATCCGCGCGAGGATCTCGAGCTGCTGGCGCGTTACTGCCAGGAGTTCGACGTCATCGCGATCACTGACGAAGTCTGGGAGCACGTCACCTTCGACGAGCACAAGCACATCCCGCTGATCACCATTCCCGGCATGCGCGAGCGCACCATCAAGGTCGGCTCGGCCGGCAAGATCTTCTCGCTGACGGGCTGGAAGATTGGCTTCGTCTGCGCCGCGCCGCCGCTCCTGCGCGTCGCCGCCAAGGTGCACCAGTTCCTGACCTTCACCACCGCGCCGAACCTGCAGGCTGCCGTCGCCTATGGGCTCGGCAAGCCGGACGAGTATTTCCTGTCGATGCGCAAGGATTTGACGCGGAGCAGGGACCGCCTGACCAAGGGCCTGGAGAGCCTCGGCTTCCCCGTGCTGAAGTCGCAGGGCACCTATTTCCTTACCGTCGACCTGTCGCCGCTCGGGCTGAACGAGAGCGATACCGAGTTCTGCTGGCGGATCGTGAAGGACTACAAGGTCGCCGCGATCCCGGTCTCGGCCTTCTACGAGCAGGACCCGGTGACCTCGGTGGTCCGCTTCTGCTTCGCCAAGAAGGACGAGACCCTCGACACCGCGCTGGAGCGGCTGTCGGACGCGGTGCGCGGTCGCAAGAGGTAGAAAAGATGACGAACGTCAGCCGCTGCGGATTTGGCTTTGGCCTCGCGATCGCCGCCGTGCTGACGCTGCTTCCTGTCCCCACCAGGGCCGAGGAGCGCGTCGTCAATTTCTACAACTGGTCCAACTACATGGCGCCAGATGTCCTGGAGGCCTTCACCAAGGAGACCGGCATCAAGGTGGTCTACGACACCTTCGATGCCAACGAGACGCTGGAGACGCGCCTGATGGCCGGCAAGTCCGGCTATGACGTGGTGGTGCCCACGGCCTATTTCCTGCAGCGGCAGATCAAGGCCAACATCTTCCAGAAGCTCGACAAGACGAAGCTGCCGAACCTCGCCAATGCTTGGCCGATGGTCACCAAGCATCTTGCGACATATGATCTCGGCAACGACTACGCTGCCAACTACATGTGGGGCACGACAGGCATCGGTTACAACGTGGCCAAGGTGAAGGCGATCCTTGGACCCGATGCCAGGATCGACAGCTGGGACATCGTCTTCAAGCCGGAGAACCTCGCCAAGTTCAAGGATTGCGGCGTCCACATGCTCGACTCCGCCGACGACATCTTTCCGGCGGCCTTGAACTATCTCGGGCTCGATCCGAATTCGACCAAGCAGGCGGACCTCGAGAAGGCCGCCGATGTCGTCGCAAAAGTCCGCCCGTCGGTACGCAAATTCCACTCATCCGAATATCTCAGCGCGCTCGCCACCGGCGAAATCTGCTTCGTCGTCGGCTGGTCCGGCGACATCATGCAGGCGCGTGCGCGCGCCGCGGAAGCCAAGAGCGGCATCGAGATCGGCTATGCCATTCCGAAGGAGGGCGCGCAGATGTTCTTCGACAATCTCGCGATCCCCGCGGACGCCAAGAATGTCAGGGAAGCCTACGAGCTGATCAACTATCTCTACCGCCCCGACGTTGCCGCCAAGAACTCGGACTTCCTGTCCTACGCCAACGGCAACCTCGCCAGCCAGAAGCTGGTCGATCCGAAGATCCTCGGCGACAAAAATATCTATCCGGACGACGCGACGCTCGCGAAGTTATTCGTCATCACCGCGCGCGATCCGGCAACCCAGCGGATCATCAACCGGCTGTGGACCAAGGTGAAGACCGGGCGCTGAGAGTACCCGGCATTGCGAGGAGCGAGGCTACGACGCGATCCAGACCGTTTCCGCGGAAAGACTCTGGATTGCTTCGCTTCGCTCGCGATGACGGAGAAAATCACCGCCACCGGCGATGCAGCCACAACCACTGCTCGGGATGTTCGAGCACCCAGCTTTCCACGACGTCGGTGACGGCCTGCGTGGTGCCCTGGATGTCGATCTTGCCCTCGGCATCACGCACCGGCGGAATCTCTTCGGTCAATTCGGCGGCGAAGCGCCCCCCCGGTTTGCGGATGACGCGCACGCCGTGAATGGGGCATTCGACCTGACGCAGCAGGCGCGCCAGCATGGGATTGGCGCGGGTCTTGCGGCCGAAGAAGGTGACCTCGACGCCGCCGGTCAGATACTGGTCGATCAGCATGGCGACGTGCTTGCCGTCCTTCAGCGCCTGCGCGAGGCGCAGCGGCGCATCGCGCCCGGCCGGGATCAGCGTGCCCATGTTGACCTGGCGCATCTCCTGGATGATGCGGTCGGCTGAGGCGATGTTCGGCCGACGGTAGAGGATCGCCGTGTCGAGACCGTGCGCGACAGCGGCGAGAGCTGGCAACTCCCAATTGGCGAGATGGGCCGAGAAGATCAGCGCCGGCTTGCCGTCGTCGCGAATGCGATCGAAGCGCTCGATGCTGCTTTCCGGCAATTCAATGCGACTTCGCTCCGGATGCTCGCGGTCATAGTCCCAGACTTGATCCATATGGGCGAACTCGGCGCCGACGCGGCCGAGATTGTCCCACACGCCCATCAGGATCTGTTCGATCTCTTCGGGCGACTTCTCGGGAAAGGCGGCCTTGAGGTTGGCGCGGCCGATGCGGTGCTCGCGCAGGCGCGGGCCGATCAGCTTGGTCGCACGTGCGAAGAAGTCCGAGGTCTTGACCGGGTCGAAATAGCGCGTGGCGCGCAACATGCCGACCGTGGCAGCACCGATCAGGCTGCCGCCGAGCGATTTGGCTGCATTCCGCGCGCGAATCTTCGTGCCGATGGAAATCAGCGCCATTCTGCAGTCGGTCAGACCGGTTCGCGGGTCAGGATCAGCGAGGCGTTCTGGCCGCCGAAGCCGAACGAGTTCGACATCACCGCTGTGACGCGGGCGTCGCGGGCCGTGTTGCCGACGACGTTGAACAGGATCGTCGGATCCGGCGTCTCGTAGTTGATCGTCGGCGGGATGCGCTGATGCTCGAGCGTGAGCAGAGAGAAGATCGCTTCCACGGCGCCCGCGGCCGAGATGGTGTGGCCGACCATCGACTTGTTGGACGTCACCGGGATCTTCTGCGCGAGCTCGCCGAACACGGCCGATGTCGTGTTGAACTCCATCTTGTCGTTCTCGGGCGTCGCGGTGCCGTGCGCGTTGATGTGGTCGATCTGGTCCGGGGTCATACCGGCATCGGCCAGTGTCTTGTTCATGCAGCCGATGATCGGCTTCCCATCAGGAGACGAGCGGGTGCGATGGAAGGAATCGGTGAGTTCGCCGCAGCCGGCGATCACGCCGAGGATCTTTGCGCCGCGCGCGGTGGCGGCCTCGTAGCTTTCCAGCACGAGCGCGCCGGCGCCTTCGGCCATGACGAAGCCGTCGCGGTTCTTGGAGAAGGGGCGGGAGGCCGCCTGCGGCGGATCGTTCTGGGTCGACAGCGCCGAGAGCAGCGAGAAGCGCACGAGCGCTTCCGGATTCACGGTGCCGTCGGTCGCCACGCACAGCGCAGCGTCGGTCTCGCCGCGGCGGATCGCCTCGACGCCGAGCTGGATGGAGGTCGCGCCCGAGGCGCACGCGGTCGACAGCGAGATCGGAGAGCCCTTGGTGCCGAAGGTCTCGGCGAGATGCGCGGCGACCGAGCCGAACATGAAGCGGTGATGATAGGAACTGTACTTGCCGCCGCCGGAGATGCGCAGGAGATCGTCATAGGTAAAATCGGGCGCGCCGACGGCGCGGCCGAGTTCGCGGCGCTGGGGCCATTCGACCTCGACCGGCGCAACCGCGAGGAAGAGGGGGCCTGGGAAATCGGCCTTCGCGCCGATACCGGCCTGTTCGAGCGCTTCCTCCGTCACGAGCTCGGCCATCCGCTCGGACAGTCCGGTGGAGGAGAACGGATCGACGCTGACGAAATCGACCGTGCCTGCCATCGTGGTCTTCAGGCCGTCGACCGGAAAACGCGTGATGGTGCGGATGCCGGATTCACCGGCGAGGAGCTTGGCCCAATTGTCGGCCTTGCCGGCACCAAGCGAGGTCATGATGCCCATGCCGGTGACGACGACGACGGGGCGCCCGAGTTTGTCGCGTGGTGCAGTCATGTCGATCCCCCGGGTGAGCTAGCCAACTGCCTCGACCAGCGCCATGCCTTCGCCGCGCCAGTGTCCGGCTCCGACCACCACAATCTGGCTGGGCGCTCCCTGCATTTCAATCTCGGTGCCGGTCGAATCGTTCGGCGGGAATAGCGCACCGCGTGAGATCGACAGCGCGGCGAGCGCGATGCCGAGCGGGAATTGCGTCTCCATGGTGTGGCCGAACATCGTGCCGGTCGAGCGCACCGGGAAGTCGGCATGGCCCTTCAGGAAGCTATGCTCTTCGCTCGTCGCGGGTTCAGCGCCGGTCGCGCCCGAGATGATCGCGCCCTTGCCTTCGCGCCGGGGCAGTTTGGCCCACAGCTGCTCCAGCGTCGCGGCCATGTCGCCGGGCTGCTTGCGCCGGGCGAGGTCGGCGACGACGCTGGTCAATCTGGCGAACGGCTTGGCGCCACGCGCTTGCGCATGCGCCTTCGACTCCAGCACCAGGAAGGCGCCGGCAGATCCCAGCGCGAAGCCGGCGTGATCCTTGCGCGCCCACACGGGAGCGAATTTGTCCTTGAGGTTGAAATCGCCGAATTCGTAGAGGACGAGCAGGTCCTTGCGCTCGCCATTGTGCGAGCCGCCGACCAACGCGATGTCGCTCTCGCCCGACGCGATGCGCGCCAGCGCAATGCGGGCGGCGTCGGCGCCGGCGACCTCTTCGCCCATGAAGGTGCGCGATGTGCCGCCGAGCCCGTGCACGATGGCAATGTTGCCGGCGAGCAGGTTGGAGAGCTGCGCCAAAAACAAAGTGGGGCGCAGATCGCTCATGAGGCGCTCGTTGAGGAAGCCGGGCGCGTTCGCGCCCTTGGCCTCGGCCGTCAAGACGCCGGTGTCGACGTTGAGATCGCGCTCGCCACCGCCGGCGGCTACCACCATGTCGATCTTTGAGAGGATGTCCTTGTTGCCCTTGATCCCGGCGGAATCGAGCGCAAGGCCGGCGGCGTAGGTACCGATGCGCTGCCAGGCTTCCATCTGGCGCTGATCGCCCTTCTTCGGGATCTGGCTGTCGAAGCTGACGGGCATCAGGGGATGCACGATGTAGGGCGCAAAGCGCTTCTCGTCGACATTGATGCGTTTCTCGGAAAGCGCGGCCCAGTTGGCGTCTAGGCCCTCGCCGAGCGAGGTCGCGAGTCCAATGCCGGTGATCCAGACTTCGGTCTGGCCAGGCTTCGAAGCAGTGTCAGTCATGGCGATACGGCCTGTTGCGGAAAGCCGACGCGCTCGGCGACTTTCGCCATGTAGCCGCGCATATCCGCATTGGGGAAGGGGATCAGCGTGAAGGTGAGCGCGGAATTGGCGCGCAGCTTGCCACCGACCCTGATCTTGGCTTCGGTCATGGCGTAGCCCGAGCCCTCATGGGCCACGCTCGCCTCGAGCGTCATCAGCTCGCCCGGAAAAACCGAGCCGCGGACCTTGGCTTCCTTGACGGCCGCGAGAATCGGCATGCGCTCGAATTTCAGAACGCCGAGCAGGAGAAAGCCCGAGGCCTGCGCCATCGATTCGATCAGGAGCACGCCCGGCATCAAGGGGTAACCCGGGAAGTGCCCCTCGAAGACAGTGCTCTCCATGGGGACCTGGGCTTCGACGACGATCGTCTTCTCGTCGACCTTGAGGTCGACGATCCGGTCGATCATGTGGAAGTATTCGAGTTGCATGACCGCGCCCTTAGGCGCTCGCGCCCTTGGCCGCAACCAGTTCGTCGATGCGGGCGCACAGATTCTTCAGCACGAAATACTGCTCGGTCGTCGCCTTGCCGTCGTTGACCTCCTGGGTCCACTTTTCAAGCGGCAGCTTGATGCCGAATTGCTTGTCGATCGCAAACGCGATGTCCAGGAAATCAAGGCTGTCGATGCCGAGATCGTCGATGGCATGACTGTCCGGCGTGATCGTGTCGCGCGGGATGTCGCAGGTTTCAGCGATGATCGTGGCGACCTGATCGAATGTGGAAGACATCACTAAGCCTTTGATATATTGCGGATATTTATCAGATTGTCCAGAGTGGCACGGTGGGTGGGCATCGCGCCCCTGATGACGCCCTCAAACCCCCCTCTGGCCGGGTCGAAAGCCCGTATATCGGAGCGACGCCCTGAGTTCAATGGAGCCGGGCGAGCGCCGAGACAGGGCTGGGGATGCCCCGCTGGTGTCCCTTACCCGCCGGGGCCGGCGGTCAGGCGGGCCTAGATATGTGGCGTCGTAATCTTGGCGCAGTCGCGACGGCCCATCAGCACGCAATCCTGGGTCCGGCGCAGGTCGGCGATGCTGACCGCGAGCCAAATTCCGATTGCAGTCAGCGCGATGGTAAAAGCCAGCGCCGCGATGTTGGCGAGCATGCGATGGCGGAAATCGTCCGGCTCGGCGCGGGGGTGCTCGTAGCGCGACAGGTCGAGCGGTTCGGGATCGACGCGCAACGGCTGCACGGTACCGCTACCGCGGTGGGCCGCCGGGGAAGGCGAGGTGCGCGGCCTGAACTGGAGCACCCGGTGCTCGTCGTCAGAGCTTATGGGCCGCTGGGTTGTCATGGGGCGGGGATCACTCCAAAGCAGCGATTTTAGATAGCATACGTGACGAACGCGTTGCAGGAAATCTTCTCGATACTCGCGTGCATTCGTGCGCTTGCACTATTGGTGCAAGGACCGGTGCGGAGCGATTGCGGAACCGGCTGCATGCCGAGACCGGGGCAGGAGGGTTGCGTTGCAACAACAACCAAGATTGCACCGCCCACATCGGCTTGTGATCCCGGTGTCCTCGCGAACACGTTTTGCCGTCGCAGGGCCCATGTCATAATTGGGGAACCTGAACCGTCAGTTGCATCCGTTCGAAGGGCCTTCGACCATGACTACGACCAACGCGCGCGAGCCGAGAGTGCATCCGGTCCCGATCCTGTCGCTCCGGCCGACGCAGATGACTGTCGGCATGCGCGAGGTCAAGGAGAAGCGCAAGCGCTGGCGCGAGCACGACAAGAAGAAGCAGGCCGATCTGCTCGGCAAGCACATGATTCCCGTCGTCTACGGTCCCGACGCGCGGTACTACGTGATCGACCATCATCATCTCGGCCGCGCGCTGCACGACGAAGGCGTCAAGGAGGTATTGGTGACCGTCGTCGGCGACCTCCGCATGGTCGAGCGCGAGGCGTTCTGGGGCGTGATGGACAACAAGCGCTGGGTCTATCCCTACGACGCCAAGGGCGAACGGCGACAGTTCCGCGACCTGCCGAAATCGGTCGCCGATCTCAAGGACGATCCGTTCCGCAGCCTTGCCGGCGAATTGCGCCGGATGGGCGGCTTCGCCAAGGACACCACGCCGTTCTCGGAATTCCTGTGGGCCGACTTCCTGCGCCGAAAGGTCTCGCGCAAGGTCGTGGAGGCCGATTTCGACAAGGCGCTGGAGAAGGCGATGTCCGCGGCGAAGAGCAAGGATGCGATCTATCTGCCCGGCTGGTGCGGTCCGGAGGAGGACGATTAGGACGGAGGGAATCGCGAGCCGCGATGGCCGTCAGTCGCGCTGGAAGATCCTGGCGCCGGGATAGGCGCGGCGAGCGTAGGTGACCACCAACGCACGGTCCTCGGTGTCCAGGAAGGGCGTTCGGATCTGGTGCGACCCGACGATGAGGTGCCACAGGCCATTGAGCTTCTGGATCACGATCTTCATTTGAATAATCCTCGATGACTCCATATTGCAGCGGATACTGCTCGTCGTCGCATTGCTCGGGATCGCAGACTTGCGTGTAGAATTCCGCTCGCTGCTTGCATTCCACAGCGAAACACGCCGATTCTTATTAGTTGGTTATGGCGTGTGCCCTGATAAGCCGACTCCCATCACAGTCGCTTGAGTGAAATCAATTTCTGCGCCCATGAAACCGTCCTGAAACAGAGCCGTCCCATCTCTATGGGGTAGTCGAGCTCACACAGGAGGCGAACATGCGCCGTCTGGTTTTCGTAATTGCCTTGCTCGCGGTCGCTTCGGCTGGAATTTCGGCATCGTTTGCCGCGGTTCATCACGCCAAGTCGTTGACGTTCGCGGAGCGCTTTGCTCCAGCGCTCGATTTGATGGCGAAGCGCTAGCGGCCTGGCGCGCTGCCGCCATGGAGCGATGCAGAGGTTGACCGCTGCGACGTGGACATCACGTCGCACCCATCGACCGGCCGGATCAGGCTTGACCTGCCGCAAGTCCACGTCGTTGCGGTCGGCTAAAGTTCGACTGCATGATTGCCGAAGCAGCGTTGCGCCCCGACGGCGAGGGCGAGGTCGGCTCCAGGTCATGCTGGCTGGAGTCACGACCATGAGCCTCATCTTTCGCATCGTCTTTATCGCCGCCGGCGCGCTCACCGCGTTGTTCGTCGCGCGTGATGCCCTGAACTTCACGATCATCCAGACCTTCGTCGCCGTCTTGCTCGTGACAGTCGTCGTGGGCGCTGGAAGTCTCTGGAGCTTGCGGCGGAAGACGTGAGCAACGCAGAACGGGGCAGTCCGGCCGGGCTCAGTGAAACCGAGGCCCGGCTGCGGCTGCAACAGGACGGTTACAATGAACTGCCGCGGCCCGAACGGCGCACGCCGTTGCGGATCGTGCTCGAGGTGTTGCGCGAGCCGATGCTCGCGCTCCTTCTATGCGGCGGGCTGGTCTACCTGCTGCTCGGCGACCTCCGCGAGGCCTTGCTGCTCATGGCCTTCGGCGCCATCTCCGTCGTGATCACGATCGTGCAGGAAACCCGCACCGAGCGCGTGCTGGAGGCATTGCGGGAGTTGACCAGTCCGCGAGCGCTCGTGGTCAGGGACGGCGAGCGCCGGCGGATCGCGGGCCGGGACGTCGTCCGTGGCGATCTTCTCATGCTGGCTGAGGGCGATCGGGTCCCGGCAGATGCACTCCTCGTCAGCGCACATGATCTGGCGGTCGACGAGTCCCTGCTGACCGGAGAATCGGTTCCGGTTCGCAAGCAGGCCATCAAGACACTGGCCGCCAAAGGGTCCTCGACTGAAAGGGCCACCTTGGCTGAACATCGCCCGGGCGGCGATGACCTGCCGTTCGTGTATTCGGGCTCGCTGGTCGTGCGAGGCGAGGGCCTCGCCGAGGTCGAGGCGACCGGCCCCCGCAGCGAGATCGGGAAGATCGGATTATCGCTTCACGGCCTGCAGCAGGAGCCGCCGCGGCTGCAGCAGCAGACCGCACGGCTGGTGCGGCTTTGCTTTCTCGGCGGCGCCACGATCAGCCTCGCTGCCGTCCTGCTCTACGGAACGCTGCGCGGGGATTGGCTGCAGGCGTTGCTCGGAGGCATCGCGATCGGCATGTCCATGCTGCCTGAGGAGTTTGCCGTCGTCCTCACGGTCTTCATGGCCATGGGTGCGTGGCGGATCTCGAAGGCGCGGGTGCTGACGCGGCGCGCGGCCGCGATCGAGGTGCTGGGCTCCGCGACCGTGCTGTGCACCGACAAGACCGGCACGCTGACGCAGAACCGGATGTCGGTCGCGGAGCTGAGGCTGCCCGACGGGGCGCGCGTGCGCCTGGCGTCGTCACAGCCGGGATACGTGGGTGCAGAGTTCTTCGAGCTGGCGCGTTGCAGTGCTCTGGCGAGTTCGTCCGAACCGTTCGATCCGATGGAGAAGGCCCTGCACGCGTTCGCGCAGGCGAGCCTGCCGGAGGATGACGAAATCCCGGGTGCCCGGACCTTGATCCGCAGCTACGGCCTGCGCCCCGAACTGCTGGCGATGACCCAGGTTTGGCAATCGTCCCAGCCGTGTTCGCCTCGGCCAAAGGCGCGCCCGAAGCGATTGCGCGCCTCTGCAAGCTGGATGCGGCGGGCCAGGACGCGATGCGGGATGCGGTCGCGGAGATGGCAAAGGATGGTCTTCGCGTGCTGGGCGTCGCCGCTGCGGCCTGCGACGGCGACGCCCTGCCGAGTTCGCAGGAAGACTTTTCGTTTCGCTTCCTCGGTCTGGTCGGGTTGGCCGATCCGCTGCGTCCGCACGTTCCCGAGGCGGTCGCCGAATGCCGTTCGGCGGGCATCCGCGTCGTCATGATCACGGGCGATTATCCGGCGACCGCCTTGGCAATCGCCGGGCAGGCCGGACTCGACGTCAACGAGGTCGCGACCGGCGAGCAAATCAAGCGCGCCGACGAGCGCAAGCTGGAAACACTCGTCAGGAACGTGAACGTGTTCGCGCGGGTGCTGCCGGAGCAGAAGCTGCGGATCGTGCAGGCGATGAAGCGCGGCGGCGAGATCGTCGCAATGACCGGCGACGGTGTCAACGATGCGCCGTCCCTGAAGGCGGCCCATATTGGGATCGCGATGGGCGGCCGCGGCACCGACGTCGCCCGCGAGGCCTCCTCGATCGTCCTGCTCGACGACGATTTCGGCTCCATCGTTGCATCCATCCGCCTGGGGCGCCGGATCTACGACAATCTGCGCAAGGCCATGGCCTTCATCTTCGCCGTCCACGTTCCGATCGCGGGGCTTGCCCTGCTGCCGCTGGTTTTCGGGCTGCCTCTGGTTCTCGGCCCCGTTCACATCGCGTTTCTGGAGCTGATCATCGACCCCGTCTGCTCGCTCGTGTTTGAAGCCGAGCGGGAGGAGCGCGATGTCATGAGCCGCCCGCCGCGGCGTGCCGATGCAGAGCTGTTCTCGTGGGCCTTGGTCGGCTGGAGCGTCCTGCAGGGCGTTGTTGCATTTTTGTTGATCGCCGCGATCTTCGTCGTCGCGCTTCGTTGGGACGTTCCGCCCGAAGAGGCGCGCACTCTGGCCTTCATCGCGCTCGTCGTCTGCATCGTCGCGCTGGTGCTGGCCAACCGGTCCTTCAGCACGTCCTTCCTGTCTGCCTTCTTCCGTCCAAATCCGGCCTTGCTTTGGATTTTCCTGTCAATCGCTCTCGTTCTCGCCGCGGCCCTGTTCTGGCCTCCTGCGTCCAGCCTCTTCCGGTTCGGCCCCCTGCACCTGGACGATCTGATGGTCACCCTCGGCGCGGGATTGCTGGTGCTCACGGTGCTCGAACTGCTGAAGCCGATATGGGCACGGCGATTGCGATTCTAGACGCCGTCCCGGGAGCCGGTCTTCGGCGCAGCCTCCGCAGGGTGGGGATCTTCCTTGCCGCCGAGGGCGTGATGCAGCCGGCGTTCGACGCGGCGGCCGATCGTGAGCAGCACGAACGTGAAGGCCAGCGCGACCAGCACGATCTTCCATTCCCCGGCGCCGCAGGCAATGCCCAGGCAGGCGGCGAGAAAGGTGCAGGCCGCGCTGGTCAGGCCGCGCACCCGAAAACGGTCGCTCTCGTGGACGATGACGCCGGCTCCGAGGAAGCCGATGCCGGTCAGGATGCCTTGGATCA
The DNA here is from genome assembly GCF_018129985.1 of Bradyrhizobium sp. SZCCT0148. Classification (GTDB taxonomy): domain Bacteria; phylum Pseudomonadota; class Alphaproteobacteria; order Rhizobiales; family Xanthobacteraceae; genus Bradyrhizobium; species Bradyrhizobium japonicum_H. The sequence goes on along the minus strand of NZ_JAFCKT010000001.1, from coordinate 1,689,861 downwards.
CGCGGCTCGCCGCATCGGTGATCTTGCCAGGCTCGGCGAGCTGCACCGCGAGCAGCACGACGGTTGCGGTGGAGAGCCCGACGATGCCGAGCGTCTTCAGTCCGATCGGCTTGCCGTGGAGGTCGCGGTTGAGGCCGATCGCGCTGCCGGCGAATGTCGCGGTGCCGAGGCGCAGCAGGATTTCGGGCCAATCCATCCCGGTCATGTCTTGGTGGTCACTTCTTCGGCAAACGTCCCATCAGGTAGAATTCGTCATTCGGGCGCATGCCCGTGAAATTCGCCAGCCGGTTCGACAGCGCGAAAAAGGCGGAGATCGCGGCGATGTCCCAGATGTCGTCGTTGCTGAAGCCGTGCGGCGCGAGCGCGGCGAAATCGTCCTCGGAAATCCGCTGCGCGTCGGCCGAGACCTTCATCGCGAAATCGAGCATCGCCTTCTGCCGCGGCGTGATGTCGGCCTTGCGGTAGTTCACCGCGATCTGGTCGGCGATGAGCGGGTTCTTGGCGCGGATGCGCAGGATCGCGCCGTGGGCGATCACGCAATACTGACACTGGTTGGCGGCCGAGGTCGCGACCACGATCATCTCGCGGTCGGCCTTGCTGAGGCCGCCGTCCTTTTCCATCAGCGCGTCGTGATAGGCGAAGAAGGCGCGGAACTCGTCGGGACGGTAGGCCAGCGTCAGGAACACGTTGGGCACGAACCCGCTCTTCTCCTGCACGGCGAGAAGGCGCGTGCGGATGTCGTCGGGCAGCGTATCGAGCGCGGGAGCGGGGAAGCGTTGTGCGGGCTGTGTCATGGCATGGATTCCGGCTTTGGGCCGGAGACCATAGTCGATGCGGGCGCCATGCTCAACGTGAGGCCCTCGTGCCCCGGACGCAACGCAGCGCCTCTTCGGCGGTGCGCTGCAGAGCCGGGGCCCATGTTTCGAGCGTGCAGCGTGTGTTCGGCGTGGGTCCCGGCTCTGCGCGGCAACGCAAGAGCGTTGCGGCGCGTCCGGGACACGAGATCAGTTTACCGCAGCGGCTTCTTCAGCAGCGAGAAGCGGTCCGGATCGAGCCCCAACGAGGGCTGCAGCATCGGGGCGTCGACGTTGGAGAGCGTCTTGGCGGGTGGAGCCGAGAACACCGGATCGTTTGGCACGTCGCGCTGCGAGGTCGCGCCGCGCCAGCGTTCGAGCACGGCGCTGACGAAATGCATGTCGTGGCCGGAGGTGACCGAAGGCACGCTGCTGATGGTGGCCTCACCGCGCGGCAATTGGTGCGGCGGCACCTCCTTGAAGCGCAACCGGGTCGGCAGCGCGACGCCTTCGCCGAAAGCCAGCACTTCACGCGTGCCGAGCGAAGGGACGAAGGAGAGCAGGTTCGCGGCAGCGTCCGACACGGCGGCGCGCAGCAGCGCCTGGTCGCGCTCGTTGGCAAGACGCATTGTGAACAGCGTATTGCACTGGGAGATGATGGTGGCATCGAGCTCGGCCGGACGCTGGGTGATGAGACCGAGATAGACGCCGTATTTGCGGCCTTCCTTGGCGATGCGTGACACCGCCTTGCGGGTCGGCCCGAATCCGACGTTGCGGTCCGCGGAGGCGTAGCGATGCGCTTCCTCGCAAACGAACAGCAGCGGCGAGACGCCGTCGCTCCACAGGCCGAAATCGAAAGCCATGCGGCAGAGCACCGAGACGACGGAATCGATGACCTCGGCTGGGAAGCCGGCGAGCTGCATCACCGTCATCGGCTTGCCGTTGGCGGGGAGACGGAACAGCAGGCTGATGACCTCGGCCATGGTGTCGCCGCCGACATTGGCGTTGTCGAACATGAAGGCGTAGCGCGGGTCGTTGCGCACGGCCTCGATGCGCGAGATCAGCTTGTGATAGATGATGCGCGAGGAGCGGTTCTCGAGCTTGCCCATGCGCTCGTCGATCAGCGACATCAGGTCGACCAGGCGGTACGGCACCGGGGTGTCGACGGTGTAGCCGACCTGCTTGGGATCGATGCGCTTGAGGCCGATGCGGTCGGCGTTCTGGTATTGGGTGTAGACACCCTTGGCGAGCGGGATCACCTCGGCCAGGATGTCGAGCTCCTCGGGTACGCCGGCGCGGCCGCCGAACAGCACGTCGACGATTTCCTCGAAATTGAACAGCCAGAACGGCAGCTTCAGGTTCCGCGGGTTGAGCACCAGCGCGCGGTCGCCGAAGCAGCGGCCATATTCGTTGTGCACGTCGAGCAGGAAGATGCGCAGGTTCGGACGCGCCTTCAGGATCTCGTTGAGCAGCAGCGACACGCCGGTGGATTTGCCGACGCCGGTCGATCCCAGTACCGCAAAATGCTTGGACAGCATTTCCTCGACATCGACGTAGGCAACGACCGAGCGGTCCTGCTGGAGGAAACCGACATTGATTTGGTCCGATCCGGTCGGCGCGTAGATCGTGCGCAACTCCTGGCTGGTAATCAGGTCGACGGCATCGCCGATGGTCGGATAGTTGGTGACGCCGCGCTGGAATTTCGGCTTGTCGCTGGCGTTGAGGATCTCGCCGAGCAGGTCGACCGATGCGACCGCGATGTAATTGTCGCTGCTCGACAGGTTCTCGCACGACACCTCGGTGATCATGGCGACGATGACCGAACTGGAACTGCGAATACTGACGAAGCGGCCGACGGTCGCCCGAACTTCCGAGATCGGCATCTGGCTTTCAGCCAGCAGCCCGACCCGGGCGAGCGATCCGCGTACCGAAATCACACGTCCAAAGGATGTCACGATAAATGAACCTGGCATGAGCGAGGAATTTGACCCTGACTATGCGAGCGGGGGGCTGGACAAACGGTTAAGCAGCAGGTGCAGGCGTTTTCTTAAATCTGCGACAATTCGGTCGATAGGCTTGTTCCAAATGCATACGTGGCGGCGGAATTGGCCGAAAATTGCTGCTTTTCCAGGCCTTCGAGCAGAAATTCAGTTAAGGAAGATTTTACCATCCGGGCACTCGGTGCGCCGTTCGGAGGAGGATGGTCATGGCGGTACACCGGGCTGCATCGCACGGCATGCGCTGCCTTTTTGTTGACGGGACCTAATCATTTGTACATTAGTACAAATGAACCCTCGGCCGTGGGTGACGCCCGGAGGCACGAGCCACTTATGAGCTCGGCATTTGGATGCGAGATCCGGTCCGGCGGATCCCAGCCATGTCCTGGAGGAGACCATGCAGCCCGAACCGATCCTTGATCTCGCCCATCTCGGCCACATGGAATTGCTGACGCCCAAGCCCGATGAGAGCCTGAAATTCTTCGTCGACGTCATGGGGATGACCGTCAGCGGCCGGAAGGGCGAGTCGGTCTACTTACGCGGCTGGGACGATTACGAGCGCTATTCGCTGAAGCTGACGGCTTCGAAGACGTCAGGCATGGAGCACATGGCGCTGCGTGCGCGCAGCCAGCAGGCGCTTGAGCGCCGCGTCGCCGCGCTGAAGGGCTCCGGCTTCGACATCGGCTGGATCGACGGCGACATGGGGCAGGGGCCGACCTTCCGCTGTCGCGATCCCGACGGCCACATCGTCGAGCTCTATTACGAGACCGAATGGTACCAGGCGCCGCCCGAGCTGAAGCCGGCGCTGAAGAACCAGGCGCAGCGCTTTCCCGCGCGCGGGGTCAATGTCCGGCGTCTCGACCATCTCAACTGCCTCGCCGTCGACATCAAGGCGAACCGCGAGTTCTTCGAGAACTATCTCGGCTGCCGCCTCACCGAGCAGATCGTGCTCAACGACGGACGGGAAGCGGCGATGTGGCTAACGATGTCGAACAAAAGCTACGATTTTGCCTATTCACTCGACCATTCGGGTGTGCCCGGGCGCTTCCACCACGTCACCTATGCGCTCGACAGCCGCGAGGAGATATTGCGCGCTGCAGACATCTTCCTGGAAAACGGCATCCACATCGAGACCGGCCCGCACAAGCACGCAATTCAGCAGACCTTCTTCCTCTACGTTTACGAGCCCGGCGGCAACCGCGTCGAGGTCGCCAATGCCGGCGCCCGCCTGATTCTCGCGCCGGACTGGAAGCCGATCGTGTGGACAGAGGAGGAGCGCAAGAAGGGCCAGGCGTGGGGGCTGAAGACGATCGAGTCCTTTCACACCCACGGCACGCCGCCGGTGGAGGTGAAGAAGCACGGCTAGTGTTTCGAATCATTCCGGGGCGACGCGACGCCGTGAGCCCGGAATCAATAACCCCGGTTGGTGATTATGGATTCCGGGCTTCCTCGCTACGCGCGGGCCCCGGAATGACGGATGAACGCTAGTGCGTCGACGTCCGGACGCGTGCGATCGTCTCCCGCACCCCGGTCCATGCCGGCTTGTCCGGCGCGAACTGCTTGCGCAGGAAGGTGACGAGTTCCTCGATTTGCGCGTCGCTCATGCTGTTTCTGAACGCGGGCATGTAGCCGAGGTCGCTCGACACGGGTGCGGCGATGCCGTGCAGGATGACCTGTATGAGATTGTCCGACGTCGCGCTGTGCAGATTGCTGTTCAGCGCGAGGGAGGGCCGCGACCCGAACAGCGGCAGGCCGCCGACCTCATGGCAAACGGCGCAGGCGCCCTGATAAAGTCGCGCGCCAGTGGAAGAGCCCGTTGTGACCTGGGTTGCGCTCTCGAGCTTTGCGGCAAGCGCAACCGCATCGGTAGCGGCATCGTTGAACGAATTGAGATAGACCGCCATCGCGCGGATGTCCTGGTCCGGTAGCGCCTTGAGGTCCCGGACCACAGGCGCCATCGGGCCGGCGGCGACGCCGTGATAGCGCGAATGGCCCGTGCGCAAATAGGCGAACAGTTCGTCCTCGCTCCATGGGATCGGCGCATGCGAGAGTGAGGTCAGCGGCGGCGCCTCCCAGCCCTCGGCAAAGCCGCCGGCGAGGTAGGCGTTGCCTTGTTCGGCGCCCAACGCATTGCGAGGCGAATGACATCCGCTGCAATGGCCGAGGCTCTCGACTAGATAGGCGCCGCGATTCCAGGCTTCGGACTTGGCGGGGTCGGGCTTGAATTCCTTTGTCTGGTGGAAGAGCGCATTCCAACCCGCGAGCAGCTGGCGAAGGTTGAACGGGAAGGCGAGCGTATTCGCCGGCGCCGTCGCGTGCACTGCAGGCTGAGTCATCAGGTAAGCGTAGAGCGCCTGCATGTCGGCGTCGTTGGTCTTCGAAAAATGCGTGTACGGGAAGGCGGGATAGAGTTGCCGTCCGTCGCGGTGCAGCCCGTCGCGCATCGCGCGCTCGAAGGCCGGGTAGGACCAGGCCCCGATTCCAGTTTCCACATCGGGCGTGATGTTGGTCGCGTAGATCGTGCCGAACGGCGTCTCCAATGCGCGGCCGCCGGCGTAGAGCGCGCCGTTGCGTGTAGTGTGGCACTCCGCGCAATTGCCGAATGCCGCGAGTTGCTGTCCGCGCGCGATTGTCGCGGCGGAGTAGACCGATGCATCCGGTCGCGCGATCGGCGCGATCGCGCGTCCCGGCAGCAGCGCCGCGCCGATGCCGATTGCAGCGGTGCAAACCGCCGCAATCGTCGCGACAATGCCGGCGCGCTTGGCGAAGGGATTCTCCCAGATGTGCGAAGACGGCTTGGCGCGCGCGGGCAGGGCCTGCGGCGTCGCCGGTGCAGCGCCGTGCAGTCCCCTCAGGATACGTTCCGGCGTGAACGGCGGCTCACGAAAGCGCACACCGGTGGCATCGAAAATCGCGTTCGCTATCGCCGCGGCGCTCGGCACCGAGGCGGATTCGCCGACGCCGAGCGGCGGCTGATCCGCCCTCGGCAGCATCAGCACGTCGATCTTGGGCACGTCCGGGAAGGGAATGATCGGATAGGCGCCCCATTCGCGTGCCGCGACCGCGCCGCGCTCGAACGAGACTTCCTCCCTCAGCGCACGGCTGGTGGACTGGATGACGTTGCCGTGGATCTGGTGGCGCACGCCGTCCGGATTGATCATCAATCCGGAATCCTGTCCGGCGACGACGCGCGTCACGCTGACATCGCCGGTCGTCTTGTTCACCGCGACGTCGGCGACCCAGGCCGACCACGCCGCGCCATAGCCGGGAAACTTGCTATGGACGTAAAGCGCATAGGCGAAACCGCGCCCGTGCACGATGTCGCCATACTTCTCCTCGCGCACCGGCCGCGGCGTCCAGCCCGCGCGTTCGGCCACCGCATTGACGAGATCAACGGCGCGCTGATCCCTGAGGTAGCGCAGGCGGTATTGGATCGGGTCGACGCCGGCTTCGGTGGCGGCTTCGTCGATATAGGATTCATGCGCAAAGGTGTTTGGCAGCGCGGAGACCCCGCGGAACCAGGAGGCGCGCACGATCGGCGGCATGTCGTGGGCGACGACGCGCATGTGATCGTAATCGTAGGGCGGGATTGCGGTGCGGTCGCCCATCTGCAGCACGGCGGGCTCGGATGCAATGCGCCCGGTGAGGAGCAGCGCCAGCGTCGGCGCAGCGTTCGAGGGATAACGGGTGGCGAGATCGTAAGCGGCAATGCCGCCGTTGGCATCGAGCCCGCCATTGACGTCGATGAGCTGCGCGGTGCCCTTGGGCTCCCAGGCGTGCTCCTGCTCGCGCGTGAGCTGCACGCGCACGGGGTGCCCGACCGCGCGCGACAGGAGCAGGGCGTCGGCGGTGACATCGTCTGCGCAGTTGCGGCCGTAGCAGCCGGCGGCCTCCAGCCGGATCACCTCGATCTCGCTTTCGGGGCGCTCGATCAGAAGCGCGAGGTCGCTGCGCAGCACGTGCGGATTTTGCGTGCCCGACCAGACCCGGATATTGCCGTCGGCGAAATCGGCAACCGCACAGGACGGGCCGATCGAGGCGTGCATCTGATACGGCCACACGTAAGTGCGCTGCATCGGCTTGGCCGCGCCTGATATCGCCGCATCGACGTCGCCTTTGTCGATCAGCGTGCGCGGCGTCGATGGATTGGCGCGCAGCGCGGTCTCGACGTCGGAGAGGTCGTTCAACGCCGGCGTCGGCTTCCAGCTCACCTTGAGCTGTTCAGCCGCGCGAATTGCATTCTCCTCGCGCTCGGCGACGATGCCGACGAAGTCGCCGATGCGCACCACGGCCACGAGCCCGGGAATGTCGCGCACCGATGATTCATCGACCGCGAGCAGGCTGGTGCCGACGAATGGGCCGGCATCGACGCCGGCATAGGGCGGCCGCACCACGCGGCCGTGCAGCATGCCGGGGACGCGGATATCGTGCACGAAGGTCAGCTCGCCCGTAGCTTTGGCGGGCAGATCGACACGCGGGACGGATTGACCGACGATGGCATAATCGCCGACCGGTTTGACTGCGACATCGTCGGCAAGCTCGAGCCGGATCTCTTCGCCGCCAATCAACTCGCCATAGCTGACGCTGCGGTTGTCGTGTCCTCGCACGAGGCCGTCTTCGATCCTGAGATCGACCTCCGGCAGCTCCAGTCGCTCCGCCGCGCGCGCGATGAGGAACTGCCGCGCCTGGGCCGCTGCCTTGCGCAAGGGAACGGCGGTGATCTGGATGGTTTCGCTGGCAATCGTCGCGCCCTGGTTCGGCACCAGCGCGGTGTCGCCGAGCACGATCACGACGCGCGCAAAGGACACGTCAAGCTCTTCGGCGACGATCTGACCCAGCGCGGTGCGGATGCCGGTACCGAGATCGACATGGCCATTATAGGCCGTGACCGAACCGTCCGCGGTGATGCGGACGAAGGTCTCCGATGTGACTTCGTCCACCGAGCGGACGACGACGAGCGAACCGGATTGGCGCTCGGCTCCGTTCGATACAGGGGAGGCCATCAGTCAGCCGCCTCGGTGAGCTGGCCTGACGCGCGCATCACGGCGCGCAGGATTTCGACATGCGTGCCGCAGCGGCAGAGATTGTAGCGCAGTGCCGCGAGCGCCTCCTGCTCGGTCGGCCGCGGGTTGATCGCGAGCAGCGCCTTGGTGGTCATGATCATGCCGTTGAGGCAATAGCCGCATTGCGCGGCCTGCTCGTCGATGAAGGCCTGCTGCACCACGTCGGGCTTGTCGCGCGTGCCGAGTCCTTCGAGCGTCACGATGTCACGGCCGGCGCAGCCACTCACCGGAATTACGCAGGAGCGGGCCGGGGCCCCGTCGATCAGGACGGTGCAGGTGCCGCACTCGCCGAGGCCGCAACCATATTTCGGGCCGTTGAGCGCGAGGTCGTTGCGCAGCACGTAGAGCAGCGGCGTCTCCGCTGCTGCGGCGACCTCGTGAATCGCCCCGTTCACGGTGAGGCGGATCGGTGTCTGCGTCATCCTCGTTTCCAAGCGCTCGGCTAAGTCGTGGCAAAATCTACGTCGCGACGATACCGTTTGTACACAAACGTGCAAGCCATGCATGCCGCACTGCAGCGCGGCTGCCTTCTTTGTGGACAGAGCGGATAGGCAAATGAGGTTTTAAGCAGCAGCCGCATCTTTTGCGCTGCACCGCCGCTTGACAGTCATCCGGGGCGCGCGCACCATCGTTCGTATACGAATGATAACCGCGGTCTCGCTGGCTCTGACATGGTGATGATGGAAACGACGAGCGCTGCCGTCGACAAGATCCGCTGCGATGCTTGTCCGGTGATGTGCTACATCAAGCCGGGCGCTGCGGGCGCCTGCGATCGCTATGCCAACCACGACGGCAAGCTCGTCCGAGTCGATCCGCACGTGATCCTGGAACGCACGGTCTCGCATGGCGGCAAGCTGGTCCCGTTCAGCCGCACCGAAGATTGGGACGGCAAGATCGTCCACGAACCCTCCACCTTCGTCACCGCGATCGGTGCGGGCACGACCTATCCCGACTACAAGCCGGCGCCGTTCATCGTCTCTGCGGAGGTCGACGGCGTCGACATGGTGACCGTGGTCACCGAGGGCATCTTCTCCTATTGCGGCGTCAAGGTGAAGATCGACACCGATCGCTATCTGGGGCCTGAGACCGCCACCGTCCGTGCGCAGGGCGAGGCGGTCGGTCACGTCACCACCAGCGAGTACGGTTCGCAGATGCTGTCGCTCGGCGGCGTTCATCACCTGACGGGCGGTTCCAAGAAGGAGGGCCGCGTCACCTGCGACACGCTGATGGATCTCGCCAATTGCAAGGCGGTCGAGCTGACCATCGACGGCGGCGCAACAGTGGTGGTGCAGGCAGGCCAGCCGCCGATCGTCAACGGCATGAAAGAAGAGCGCATGCGGGTCGGCTGCGGCTCGGCGACGATCGGCATGTTCGCCAAGCAATGGCACGGCAAGGTCGACGAGGTCGTCGTGGTCGACGACCACATCACCGGCGTGCTCAGCGAGCACCAGGCCGGCAAGCTGCTCGACATCGCCGACACCGGCATCAAGATGAAGGGCCGCCGCTCGACGCCCGGCCGCTATTTCCAGGTCGCCGATCCCGGCACGGGGTGGGGTGGGACCAACATCTCCGATCCGCTCGCAATCCTCGGGCCGTTCGATGCCAAGGAGGCAAAGCCGGGTCTCTCGATGCTGATGGTCTCCACGACCGGCGAGCATTCGTCCTATTACGTGCTCGACGAGGCCCTCAAGCCGGTCGAAACCGAGATGCCGGCCGATCTGAAGTTCTCGGTCGAGCGCATTCAGGAGAATTGCGAACCGGCGCTGTGCACGGTGCTGTTCATGGCTGGAGCCGGCGGTTCGCTGCGCGCAGGCGTCACCGACAATCCGGTGCGGCTGACACGGTCGGTGAAAGATGCGCTGACGCGCGTCACCAGCGGCGGCGCGCCGGTCTATGTCTGGCCGGGCGGCGGCATCACCTACATGGTCGACGTGACGCAGATGCCGGCGGGCGCGTTCGGCTATGTGCCTACGCCGGCACTGGTTGCGCCGATCGAATTCACGATGAAGCTGTCCGACTACGCCGCGCTCGGCGGTCACATGGATTACGTGAAGCCGCTGGCCGAAGTGCAGGCTGGTGACGATGTGCGTCAGCTGCCGTGGCAGAACCCGATCCCGGCGCCGAGGTCGTGACGAGGCTTCCGCAAATCGCATGGCTGTCTGATGGCCGGCGGCTGCATTTGCAGGATGGTCCGATTGATCTGGTCATTGAGGCGAAGGGACGCGCGGACGGTGTGCATGCGGCTCACGAGGCTGCGGCGCAACGGTTCACCGGGCTGCTCGGCGAACTCTGCGCCGAATTGCCGGAGCTGCGGAGCGCCGCCGTGACACCCACTTCGCTGAAGGGCGTGGTTGCGCGTCGAATGCACGCCGCTGTCGCGCCATTTGCGGCCGATTGCTTCATCACGCCGATGGCCGCCGTGGCCGGGAGCGTGGCGGAGGAGATCCTGGGCGCCATGCTCGGCGCTGCGACGCTGGACCGCGTCTATGTGAACAATGGTGGCGACATTGCGCTTCATCTCGGTCACGCCGAACATTTCTCAGTCGGCCTGATGGACCGCCCCGATCGCGACGGCGTGATGCGGACGATGCGGGTGGATGCCGATGATCCCGTGCGCGGTATCGCGACGAGCGGACGGCACGGCCGCAGTTTTTCGCTCGGGATCGCCGATGCCGTGACGGTGCTGGCAGCGACGGCGTCGCAAGCCGATGCCGCTGCGACGGTGATCGCCAACGCTGTCGATCTGCCCGGGCATCCCGCCATCATCCGGATGCCGGCAAACGAGCTTCAGCCCGACAGCGACCTCGGCGCGCGACCTGTGACCCGCAACGTCGGTGTATTGTCGCAGGATGAGATCGCGATAGCGCTTGAATCTGGCGCGGAATGTGCACGTCAATTGTTCGATCGCGGATTGATCGAGGGTGCCGTCCTGCAGCTTCGTGGTGATATGCTTGTCATCGGACCGAAAAATATTGAACGGCAACGAAGGCGGCCGCTTTTGCTGGAGAACGCGGTCTGTGCCTGAACGGGGAAGCGAAGCATGAGCGCGATCATTCGCAAGATCGTCACCGTCGTCGAAGAGACTCAGATGGAGATGGGCCGCCGGGTCTCGCCGCCGACCCGGCGTGCGGCGGCGATCGCCGTCATCGAAAACCCCTTCGCCGGACAATATGTCGAAGATCTCTCGCCGCTGATCGCGATCGGCGAGGAACTGGGCGAGCTCTTGTCGAAGCGAGCGGTGGCTGCGCTCGGCATCGATGGCGCGAAGGCGCAAAGCTACGGCAAGGCCGCCGCCGTCGGCGAAAACGGTGAGCTGGAGCATGCCGCCGCGATCCTCCATCCCAAGATGGGCGCCCCGGTGCGCAAAGTGCTGAGCAAGGGTGCGGCGCTGATCCCGTCGTCCAAGAAGCGGAGCGGGCCGGGCACGACGCTCGACATCCCGCTCGGGCACAAGGATGCCGCGTTCGTGCGCAGCCATTTCGACGGCATGGAGGTGCAGATCAACGACGCGCCGCGCGCCAACGAGATCATGGTCGCGGTCGCCGTGACCGACAGCGGCCGTCCGCTGCCGCGCGTCGGCGGGCTGACGGTTGCGGAAGTGAAGGGCGAGGACGGCTTGAGATAGAACTCGGAGCGGGAGGCGGGCACAGCCTCTCCGATGAGATCACGCAGAAGACGTAAGAGAGTTCAAAACTGGAGGTTGGGATGCGAGCAAGAAATTACTTCGTCGGCGCGGCCTTTGCGCTTCTGGCGGGCGGCATGGCTCATTCGGCCCTGGCGCAGGACATCAAGATCGGCGAGATCAACAGTTATTCGCTGCTGCCGGCGTTCACCGAGCCCTATCGCAAGGGCTGGCAGCTCGCCGTCGAAGAAATCAACGCGGCCGGGGGCATCAACGGCAAGAAGCTCGTCGTCATCTCCAAGGACGACGGCGGCAAGCCGGCGGACGCGCAGACCGCGGCGAATGAGCTGGTGTCAAGCGAGGGCGTTGCGATGCTGACGGGTACGTTCCTGTCGAACATCGGCCTCGCCGTCAGCGACTTTGCCAACCAGAAGAAGGTGTTCTTTCTGGCGGCCGAGCCGCTGACGGACGCCGTCACATGGTCCAAGGGCAACAAGTACACCTTCCGCTTGCGTCCTTCCAACTACATGCAGGCGGCGATGCTGGTAGAGGCGGCTGCGAAGCTGCCCGCTAAACGCTGGGCGACCATCGCGCCGAACTATGAGTACGGCCAATCCGCAGTCGCCGTGTTCAAGAAGCTGATGTCGGAGAAGCGTCCCGATATTCAGTGGGTCGACGAGCAGTGGCCGCCGCAGGGCAAGATCGACGCGGGTCCGGTGGTGCAGGCCGTTGCCGCCGCCAATCCCGAGGCGATCCTCAACGTCACGTTCGGCGCCGATCTCGTCAAGCTCGTGCGCGAGGGCAACACCCGCGGTCTGTTCAAAGGACGCGAGGTCGTATCGTTCCTGACCGGCGAGCCCGAGTATCTCGATCCGCTCAAGGACGAGACCCCCGAGGGCTGGATCGTCACAGGTTACCCCTGGTACTCGATCAAGACTCCCGAGCATGACGCGTTCCTGAAGGCCTACCAGACCAAGTACAACGACTATCCGCGCCTCGGCTCGATCGTCGGCTACCAGACCATCAAGGCGGCCGCCGCCATTCTGGCGAAGGCGGGCTCGAGCGAGCCGGAGAAGCTGATCGCCGCGGCGGAGGGGCTCTCGATGCCGTCGCCGTTCGGTGAGATCACCTTCCGCAAGATCGACCACCAGTCGACGCTCGGTGCCTATGTCGGCAAGACCGCGCTGAAGGACGGCAAGGGCGTGATGGTGGATTCGGTCTACAAGAAGGGCTCCGACTATCTGCCCAGCGATGCCGAAGTCGAGAAGATGCGTCCGAAGGATTGATCCGACGAGAGACCGGGGCCTTCATGGTTCGAGACGCGCGGCGTCGCCGCGCTCCTCACCATGAGAGTCCCGGACCTCATCCTGAGGGGGCGCGTAGCGCCGTCTCGAAGGATGAAGCCCAGTACTGAGACTTCCTGAACCCGGACCGCCGATGGCCTTTTATGTCGTACAGTTTCTGACCGGTCTCGCCAGCGCGGCGTCGCTGTTCCTGGTGGCCTCGGGCCTGTCGATCATCTTCGGCGTGACGCGGATCGTCAATTTCGCGCATGGCGCCTTCTACATGATCGGCGCCTACATTGCCTTCACCTTGACGGAGCGTCTGTCGGGTGCGTTCGGCTTCTGGGGCAGCATGGTGCTAGCCGCGATTGCCGTGGCGCTGATCGGCGTGCTTGTCGAGATGGTGCTGCTTCGCCGCATCTATCACGCGCCCGAACTGTTCCAGCTGCTCGCGACCTTCGGCCTGACCCTGATGGTCGAGGATCTCGTGGTGCTGATCTGGGGGCCCGATGATCTCGTCGGACGCCGCGCGCCGGGTTTTCGAGGCGCGATCGATTTCTTCGGCCAAAACATCCCGAGCTATGATCTGTTCCTGATCGTGCTCGGCCCCGTCGTGCTCGGCATTCTCTGGCTGCTGTTCCAGCGCACGCGCTGGGGCGTGCTGGTGCGCGCGGCGACGCAGGACCGCGACATGGTGGCAGCGCTCGGCGTCAATCAGAAATGGCTGTTCACGTCCGTGTTCGCGGTCGGCGTCTTCCTGGCCGCGCTCGGGGGCGCGCTACAGATCCCGCGCGATGCCGTGCACCACGCCATGGATTTGCGCATCATCGTCGAGGTCTTCGTGGTCGTCGTGATCGGCGGCCTGGGCAGCATCGTCGGCGCCTTCGTCGCGGCGGTGCTGGTCTCCGAGCTCAATGCCTTCGGCATCCTGATCTTTCCGAAGATCTCCATCATCCTGGTCTTCCTGGTGATGGCGGTTGTGCTGATCGTGCGGCCCTGGGGGCTGTTCGGCAAGCCGGAGGCGCCCGCGCGCAAGACACCCGGTCTCACCGTCAATCCATGGCGACCGCTGACGTCGAACGAGCGGCTGCTGGCGCTTGCGGCGCTGGTGATCGCGGCAACGCTGCCGCTGTTCGCCGGAAATTACGCGCTGACCGTCGGCTCCGAGATCGCGATCTTCGTGATCTTCGCCGTCAGCCTGCATTTCCTGATGTCGGTCGGCGGGCTCGCGTCGTTTGGCCATGCCGCCTATTTCGGCCTCGGTGCCTACGGCGTTGCCTTCCTCGCCAAGATGGCGGGGCTGCCGATGATTCTTTGCCTGCTGCTCGGGCCGCTAATGGGCTGCATGGGGGCCGCCGTGTTCGGCTTCTTCGCCGTGCAGCTCTCCGGTGTCTACTTCGCGATGCTGACGCTCGCCTTCGCACAGATCGTCTGGTCGATCGCGTTCCAGTGGGTGAGCGTCACCGGCGGCGACAACGGCATTTTGGGCGTCTGGCCGGAAAAATGGGCGGGCAGCCCGTCGCACTTCTATTGGCTGGCGCTCGGCATTGCAGCGCTGGTGACCATCGCGCTGCGGGCCATGGTGTTCTCGCCGTTCGGCTACGCGCTTCGGGCCACGCGCGACTCGCTGCTGCGTACCGAAGCGATCGGCATCAATGCCAAGCGCATCCAGTGGACGGCGTTCGTGATCGCGGGCACGACCGCCGGCATCGGCGGTGCGCTGTTCGCCTATCTGAAGGGGAGCGTCTTCCCGGACAATCTCGGTATCTCGCTGTCGGTCGATGCGCTCGTCATGGTGCTGCTCGGCGGCGTCGAAACGGTATCGGGCGCGGTGATCGGCGCCATCGTCTACAAGGCCTTGAGCATCTGGCTGATAAGCCAGACCGACCTGTCGAAGCTTGTGCTCGGCGGCTTCATTATGCTGATCGTCGTCGTCTTTCCCAAGGGCATCGTCGGCATGCTGGAAATGCTGGCGCAACGGCGCAGGAAGTCCTCGCCGCCGGGATCATCTCTGCTTGCCAAGCCGATCGAGTCCGCCGAATGAGCGTTGCAACCCCACTTCTCGCGGTCGAAGGCCTGAGCAAATCCTATGGCGGCATCCATGCCGTGCGCGGCGTTTCGTTCTCGCTGCGCGCCGGCGAGATTCTGGCGCTGATCGGGCCTAACGGCGCCGGAAAGAGCACCTGCTTCGACATGCTCAACGGCCAGAACCAGCCAGATACCGGGCAGGTCCGCCTGCTCGGCGAAGAGATCACCGGGAAGAAGCCGCGCGAGATCTGGCGTATGGGCGTCGGACGCACCTTCCAGATCACCGCGACCTTCGCCACCATGACGGTGCGCGAAAACGTGCAGGTCGCGCTGATCTCGCACGGCAAGCAGCTGTTCAACCTGTTCGGCTCGGCGCCGAGGTTCGAACGCGGCGAGGCCGGCCGGCTGCTTGAGCTGGTCGGCATGGGCGGCTACGCGGATCGTCCCTGCGGTGAGCTGGCCTATGGCGACCTCAAGCGGCTCGAACTTGCGGTGGCACTCGCCAACCAGCCGAAGCTGCTGCTGATGGACGAGCCGACCGCCGGCATGGCGCCGCGCGAACGCGTCGACCTGATGCGGCTCACGGCTCAAATTGCACGCGAAAAATCGATCGGCGTGCTCTTCACCGAGCACGACATGGACGTGGTCTTCGAGCACGCCGACCGCATTATCGTGCTGAATCGGGGGACGCTGATCGCCGAGGGAACTCCGGCCGAGGTGCGCGGCAATCCGCAGGTGCAGGCCGTCTACCTCGGAGAGGGCCTCGTCTACGACGCCCGCCATCGCGAGGGAGCATCAACATGAAGCTCACCGTCGAAGGACTCAACAGCCATTATGGCCCGGCGCATATCCTGTTCGACATCGGCTTCGAGGTTGGCGAGGGCGAGGTCGTTGCGCTGCTTGGTCGCAACGGCGCCGGCAAGTCGACCACATTCCGCTCGATCGTCGGGCTCGTGGCGCAACGCTCCGGCCGCATCATGTTCGAGGGCAAGGATGTCTCGCTGCGTCCGACGCACGAAATCGTGCGTGAGGGGCTCGGCTATGTGCCGGAGGAGCGGCGCATCTTCACCGACCTGACGGTGGAAGAGAATCTCGAAGTCGGCAAGCAGCCCAGGCGTCCGAACGCGCCATACTGGACCCGCGAAAAGCTGTTCGCGCTGTTTCCCAATCTCGGGGAGATGAAGAACCGCCCGGGCGGCCGCATGAGCGGCGGTGAACAGCAGATGCTCACGATTGCGCGCACGCTGATGGGAAATCCGTCGCTGGTGCTGCTCGACGAGCCCTCGGAGGGCCTGTCGCCGAAGATCGTGGAGCAGATGGTCGACGCCATCCTGACCATGAAGAAGGAGGGCGTCAGCATCGTCGTCTCCGAGCAGAATCTGCACTTCGCGCGGTTGATCTCCGATCGCGCCTACATCATCGAGCGCGGCCGCATCTGCTTCGGCGGCACCATGGCCGAGCTCGACGCGCGTCCCGATATCCGCGACGCGCATCTGTCGTTGTGACGGCAAAGAAAAGGCTGCAAACGATGGCGAGAAGCGTCACGGCGAAGAAGAGCGTCAAGCCGGGAAAGCCGCCTTACGTGCTCGATGAGCAGGTCGGCTTCATCCTGCGCCAGGTCTGGCAGCGTCACAGCTCGATCTTCTCCCGCGATATCGGCACCAATCTGACGCCGACGCAGTGGGCGGCATTGTCGAAACTCGCCGAGACCGGGCCGTGCTCGCAGAACCAGCTTGGCCGGCTGACGGCAATGGACGTCGCGACCATCAAGGGCGTGATCGACCGCTTGACCGCGCGCGGGTTGACCGAGACCAGCCAGGATCCCGAGGACGGTCGGCGGCTCCTTGTCAGCCTCACGCGCGCCGGTCAGCAGCTTTCGGAGAAGGTCGCGCCGAACGCGCTCGCCATCACGCGCGAGACGCTGGCACCGCTCGACGCCAAGGAGCGCGAGACGCTGATGGCGCTGTTGAACAAGCTGCGGTAACGACGGTGCCGTAGGGCGGGCAAAGCGGCTCGTGCGTCGTAGCTCGCAGAGCGAAGGCGGAAGCATGCCCACCAACTCTCTCAATCAGGTCTCTTACGTCTGTCCCGGCCATTTGGCGCGGTAACGGATTTCGCTGCCATCGCCGAACCGCCGCCATGTTCCGAACTCCGGCGTATGCGGCGCCCGGGCGCTCAAATCGATCGGATAGATCCGGCTCGGTTGGCCCTGGATGTCCACGGCGAGCTGCCGGTGCGAGGTTCGAAACGCGAGCTCGACCTCGCCTGCGATGACGGGCTGGTCGCCGTCACGATGGAAGGCGGCCGGGGTCACTTCGCCCGGCATCCTATTGAGGTCGGTCTGCAATTCGATGGTGATGCCCTGGGTCGATGTCGGCACCGTGGACCCGGCCGGAAAGCGGATCTCGAATACGAGCAGGGGATTGGCACCGTTGCGGTTGAGCCAGGGCGTTGCCGTCGCATAGGCGTAGGCAATGTAAATCCCGATCCCGGCGACGCAGAGCAGGACGACAACGCCGAGCGACTTCAGGCTGTTGCCCGCGACGCTGCCATTGCTGGTGTCCTTACCCGAACGCGTCACCAGCCAGTTGGCAAGCACCGCGCCGGCGATGGCGCCGATGGGCGCGTAAACGAAAAGTCCCACAAGCCCAGCTGTGATGGGATCCGCCCGGTTGCCGAAATCGACCAGAGAAAGCAGCACGAAGGTCGCGACATAGCCTGCCACCGCGCCGGCAACGCCGAGGGCTATCCGTGATGAGTTCTTCATGTCTCCTCGATGGTCCAGCAATGAACTGCCGCCACCGAGGGCTGCCTGCGTTAGACGCAGCAGGCCGCGGACTTGTTCAACGCCATCGAGGGGCGATGCGGAGCGGTGCGCCGCACCGGCTGCGTCACTTCGCCACGATTTCCGGCACCTTGCCGGCGGGCGGCGTATTGCGGCTGCGCTGGGTGCGCACGATGCCGTCGATGATGGTCATGCCGATGCCGGGGAGGTCGCCGAGCTGGACGCTCTCCAGGATGTTCTTGCCGGGCGAGTGCTGCGCCTTGTCCATGATGACGAAGTCGGCGGACCGCCCCACTTCAATGAGGCCGCAATCGAGTTCGCGCATCCGCGCGGTGTTGCCGGTGGCGAGACAGAATGCGATCTCGGCCGGCAGCTCGCCGAGCGAGGACAGCATCGAGACCATGCGCAAAATGCCGAGCGGCTGCACGCCGGAGCCGGCCGGCGCGTCGGTGCCGAGGATGACGCGATGCAGATCCCCCATCTCGCGCGCCGTGCGTAGGGTGAACAGGGCCGAGCGTTCATTGCCGTTATGCACGAGTTCGAGCCCGCTCTTGCAGCCCTCGCAAATACAGCGGATCTGGTCGTCAGGCAGCGCGGTGTGGCCGCCGTTGATGTGGCCGACGACATCGGTGTCGGCTTCCAGCACCACGTCCTTGTCGATCAGGCCGGAGCCGGGGATCGAGGGGCCGCCGGTGTGGATCGTGCTCTGAATGCCGTATTTGCGCGCCCAGCCGACCATCCTGCGCGCGGTCGGGCCGTCCTTGACGCCGCCGAGGCCGACCTCGCCGAGCAGCTTCACGCCGGCCGCGGCCAGCTCCTTGAAGTCCTCCTCGACCATCTCGCATTCGATCACGGGCGCACCGGCATGAACCTTCACACCACCCGGCCGCAGATTCCAGAATGCGCGCTGGGCAAAAATGGCCATGGCTTTCAGGCCGACGACGTCGCGGGGGCGGCCGGGCATGTGAACCTCGCCGGCCGAGATCATGGTGGTGACACCGCCATGCAAATAGCTGTCGATCCAGCCGATCTGGTTCTGGCGCGGCGTCCAGTCGCCGGCGACGGGGTGGACGTGGCTGTCGATCAGGCCCGGCGCCACCGTGGTGCCCTGGGCGTCGACGATGGTGGTCGCGCCGTCGATGTCGAGGTCCTTGAAACGGCCGATCGCGGTGATCTTGCCGTTCTCGGCGACGATTGTGTCGCCATCCAGGATCGGCTTTTCCAGCGCGCCGGAGAGGATCAGGCCGATGTTCCGGATCACGAGTTTCGACGGTCCGGTGGCCTGGGGTGCGTCATGCGCCATGGAAGGGGTCCTTGTCCTGAACTGCAACGCTCCCGATCTTGGGCAGCCTTGACCCCAGGAGCAAGCGGGATTATTCATTAGTATACGAATGATCGTATACAAACGACGCATAGCTGCCCCGCCTCGACAACCGCATTGACGCGACACGGATAGGTGAGATGAGCAATTTCAATCAGGAAAGCGTTTTGAGCGTCCACCACTGGACCGACACGCTGTTCTCCTTCAAGACCACCCGCAGCCCGACCTTCCGCTTCCGCAACGGCGAATTCACCATGATCGGGCTCAAGGTCGGCGAGAAGCCGCTGCTGCGGGCCTATAGCGTCGCCAGCGCCAATTACGAGGACACGCTGGAATTTTTCTCGATCAAGGTGCCGGACGGTCCGCTGACCTCTCGGCTCCAGCACCTAAAGGAAGGCGACAAGATCATCGTCAGCCGCAAGGCCACCGGCACGCTGGTGATCGACAATCTGGAGGAGGGGCGCAACCTCTATTTGATCGGCACCGGCACCGGCCTTGCGCCGTTCCTGAGCGTGATCAAGGACCCCGAGACCTACGAGCGGTTCGAGAAGGTCGTGCTGCTCCACGGTTGCCGCCACGTCAAGGAACTCGCCTATGGCGAAATGATCACGGAGACGCTGCCGAAGGACGAACTGATCGGCGAATACATCCAGAACCAGCTGATCTATTACCCGACCGTGACCCGCGATCCATTCCGCAACCGCGGCCGCATCACCGATCTCATCACGTCCGGCAAGCTGTTCGCCGATATCGGCCTGCCGGCACTGGAGGCCGCCCACGACCGCGTCATGATTTGCGGCAGCCCGGCCCTTGTCGCGGATACCCGCGTGCTTCTGGGCGAACGCGGCTTGATCGAGGGCAACCACGGCGAGCCGGCCCAATTCGTGGTCGAAAAGGCCTTTGCCGAGCGCTAACCCCCAATCTTGCCCGATAAGACCGTAGTTTCGCCGTCTGGCGGGCGTTGCGGCGCCGATTCGGCGCGCGATACACTGTGGGAGCGAATCAGCGGAGTTCCCACATGGTTGCGGACAGCGACAGCAACATCGCCTGGCACCGGGTCCAGTTGAAGAAGAACCGTGCCGAGTTGAAGGCGCTCGAGACCGCGCGCTTCACAATGGGCGAAATCGCCTCCTCGAAGCGGAACGGCCAGACCCAGACGACGGTCGCGGAACTCAAGCGCAAGATCGCGCAGTCCGAGCGCGTCATCGCCGATCATGACAAGCGCACGCGCCGTCCGCTCGGCACCGACCTGCAGAGCCTCAGCAATGGCAGTTGGAGCCATTGGGACGCATACACGCAGCAGCGCAAGTCGGGGCAGCGTTCGCCGGAGCGCTAGAGAGTTCTGAGAGCGGAATTCCTCGCGCTGAACTTGTGGACCGGTGTTCAGCCTGTCCGCTTTTGTGTCGGCGCGAGATCGCGCTCCCAGCCGAACACGGAGCGGCCGTCGAGATCGGGTGAGGCGGCGCGCTCGCCGGCGATGATGGTCTCGACCGACGGGCCGCTTGCCGTACGCTCCAGCCGTCGCGCTTGGTCGTCGAGCCGCTTGATCGCCTGCATCTCTTCCTCGCGGCCGAGCTTGGCATTCTGGATCGCGCCCTTCAGAACGCGAATGGTCTCGTCATAGACCTTGATCGGGACAGGATAAGGATGCCGGTCCTTGCCGCCATGGGCGAGCGAGAAGCGCGCGGGATCCTTGAAGCGATAAGGAGCGCCATGCACGACCTCGGCAACCATTGCCAGTGAGCGCACGGTGCGCGCGCCGACGCCCGGCGTCAGCAGCAATTCCGGGAAATCGACCGGACCGCGTTCGGCGGCTGCGGCGAGGGTGCCTTGCAGGCGCCGTGCGAACACATCCTTGGGTCGGACATCGTGATGCGCGGGCATGATAAGATGCGGCAACATGGCCTGCGCAGGCTCGGGCGCGGTCCGGGTCAGCTGTTCGAACTCGGTGAGGATACGATCCGGGCCGAGACCGGAGAGCAGTTCGAGCTGCGCGCTGCGCGAGCCATCGGCGCGGTGGTCGGTGAGGTTGACGATCTCGCCCTGTTGCGGACCGTCGATCGCGCTGTGCGGCGCATCGACGAAGCTCTTCAGCGCCTCCGAGTGCCAGTGATAGCGACGGGCCTGCCGCTTGTCGCCATTCATGCCCTGCTGCACCACCGTCCATTTGCCGTCGGCGGTGACGAAGAAGCCGTGGAGATAGAGGTCGAAGCCGTCCTGCACGGCGGCGCTGTCGACCTTCGCAACGAGGCGGCTGGCGCGGGTCAGCTTTGCGCCGTCGAAGCCGACGCGGTCGCCGAGCTGCATCAACTCGTCCGGCGTCTTGCGCGAGTGTTGGCCTCTCCCGCCGCAGACGTAAATCCCGAGCTCGTCCTGAAGCGGGCCAAGCCCACGCTTCAACGCGCCGATCACGGACGTCGTGATACCGGAGGAGTGCCAGTCCATCCCCATCACGGCGCCGAATGACTGGAACCAGAACGGATGCGACAGCCGCTGGAGAAACGCGTCGCGGCCGTAATAATGCACGATCGCCTGCGTGACGATCGATCCGAGCGAAGCCATGCGGCTCGCGAGCCATGGCGGAACTCGTCCACTGTGCAAGGGGAGATCGGCGCTGCCGGTACGTCGAGTCATGATGCCTCAAATTAGCGCAGTTCGGACACGGTTGCATCTGCGGAATGCTGCATTGCACGAGGCGGGGGAGCGAAGCTGGCCGGGAAGCGTTGAGCGGGCTACGCGAATGCAATGACGGAACCAGCCAATGGATTTGCAGGCCTTGATGGCCCATATCGACAAGATCTTCGGCTGGATACCGACATGGTTCATCGGCATCAGCCTGATTGCCGGGGCGATCCTGCTGGCCCTGTTCGTTTACCGGATCGCGACATGGCTGCTCAACCGGGCCTTCGGAACGCGCCTTCCGCTGCTGAGCGTATTCATCGAGCGGACGGCGGGTCCCGCTCAGTTGGCGCTTTGTCTGGCGGCCGTCGCACTGGTGCTGCCGCTCGCGCCACTCGACGACACGATCCGCACGCCGATGATGCGCTTGTTTGTCGTGGCCTTCATCGCCCTGATCGGCTGGATTTCGATCCGGATCGTCGACATGAGCGCGGCGCGCTATCTGCAGAATTTCCGCGATGTCACCGAGAATTTCGTCGCGCGCAAGCACGTCACGCAAGTGCGCGTGTTCAAGCGCGTCACCGACACCATCATCGTCGTCATCACGGTATCCACCGCATTGATGACATTCGATTCGGTGAGGCAATATGGCGTCAGCCTGTTCGCCTCCGCCGGTGCGGCCGGTATCATCGTCGGTCTTGCCGCGCGGCCGCTTCTCAGCAATTTGATCGCGGGTTTGCAGATCGCGATCACCCAGCCGATCCGAATCGAGGACGCCGTGATCATCGAGAACGAGTGGGGCTGGGTCGAGGATATCGCCTCGACTTACGTCGTGATCCGGCTCTGGGACTGGCGCCGTATGGTGGTGCCGCTGTCCTATTTCATCGAAAAGCCGTTCCAGAACTGGACGCGTGACACCGCCTCCCTGATCGGGGTCATCGCGCTCCATGTCGATTATCGCGCGGACGTCCCGCGCCTCCGGCGCTGGCTGGAGGAGGCTGTGAAGCAATCCAAGCTCTGGGATGGGGCGGTGGTCAATCTCCAGGTGATCGACGCGGACTCGCGCACCATCGAGCTGCGCGCGCTGGTCAGCGCGCGAAACGCGCCGCAATCCTGGGATCTGCGCTGCGAGATGCGAGAGAAGCTGATTGCCTTCATCCGCGACGAGATGCCGGAGGCGCTGCCGCGCGAGCGGGCGATCCTGATCCCCTCGGCAGACGATCGTGACGATTTTCTGCGGCCCGCCGCGCGCCCGGAGAAGACGCGGGCGAGCGCGCGCAATTGATGGCGCGATCAGGCGGCGCCGACCATGGCCGCGCCGGATTGCCGGTCGGAATGCGGACGCCGCTTGCGCAGTTTGCGTCGGGCCCAGATCAGCAGGCCGGTGGACAGCAGCGCCAACAGTGCGATCGACGTCACGACGTTGAGCGGCGAGGCGATCAAGGCCGACCAGTTTCCTTCATGGATCAGCCGGGGCCAGTTGCGCGGCAGCGGCGTGACCTCCGACGGATTGATGGCGTAGGCGCGCAGCTCTCCATCCTCATAGAGACGCGCCATGACGCGGCCTCCGCGCGTGCCGATGGAGATCACGTGCGCGAGGTCGTGGGAGGCCGCGACCATGCGTATCGCGTCGGGCAAGGCCACGGGACGGCCGCCCGCCGGGGCCGCTCCGCCCTGAAACGTCAGGCCGAACGCCATGCACAGGCCGGTCAGCGGGCTCAACAGGACCAGCGGCAACGCAAACCAGGCGATGCCCTTGTGCCATCCCGACACGTGTTGCGCAGCCGCGGCAGCCCCATGAGGATGCCGAGCATCATCAGAGTCACCATGGCAATGGTCGAGCTCGTCACCAGCCACGCCTGGCCGAGCAGCCGCTCATGCGTGCCGCGCGCCCACCGCAAGAGATCGCTGAGGCCGGAGCCGGCGGCGGCAGGCGTGCCGGTCACGAGGTCGATCGCCGGCGTGCCGGACCCTTGCAGCGTCATCCGGTGTCCCGCCGCATCGATCGAAAGCCCGCGCGCCTTGTTGTCCGGATCGTATTGCTTCACCAGCTCGACGACGCGTGCGGGATCGATTGCCGGCCCGCCCATCCCGCTGAGTTGCAGCATGGGCTCGAACGACAGGATCAGGCCGGTGGCGATGATCGCAAACAGGGGAAGCGCAAAGATCAGCGTGATCCAGCGATGGAGCATCAACAACAGGGGTTTGTTCATCTTCGGTCTCCGGCGATCTTGGCCACGCATCGCCTGGTGCAGCCCCGAAGACAAATGACGCTTTGTCCACGTTGCCGCGTTGATGTGCAGCAAATGGAGTCAGGTCATCGACGATGCTGCGATCGCTAAGCGTTCGCAGGTACGAGCGCCGTCGACATTTGTGGAGCGGGCCGTAGAGCCCGCTGCTTGCGCCGCGCAAGCCCTGCCGGCGGGATCGCGTCGAACGCGCCTGACCACTGCTTTTTCATTGAGAGACGGTTGAGCGGGGCAGCGCGTTCTTGCCGGCAGGGTGCGCTCGGAGATCGAGCCCTTGGTGACGCGGATCAAAGCGCCTTACTGCGCGCGGATGTCGGCAGCCTTTAGCACCGGCTGCCATTTGGCCGCCTCGGCGTGCATGTAGGCGTCAAACTCCTTGGGCGACGAGCCGACCGGCGCAGCGCCGATCTTGCCGAGCGTCGACAGCAGGTTCGGATCCTGCAGTGCCGCCTTGAGATCGGTCTCGAGCTTCGCCACGATCTCCGGCGGCATTTTGGCCGGACCAAGCACACCCCACCAGACCGAGACGTCGTAACCGGCGACGCCGGACTCCGCGACGGTCGGAACGTTGGGCAGGGCCTTGGAGCGCTCGGCCGAGGTCACGGCAAGCGCGCGCACCGGGCCGCCTTCGAGCTGGCCGATCGCTTCCGCGAGCGGATTGATGCTGAGCGGGATCTCGTCTGCTATCACGGCGGTCAACGCCGGCGCGCCGCCTTTGTAGGGGATTGCGACGATCTTGGTGCCGGACATGTATTTGAGCAGCTCACCGGCGAGATGCGCCGAGGTGCCGTTGCCGGACATGCCGTAAGACAGCTTGTCGGGTTCCTTCTTTGCCGCAGCCAGAAGATCGCCGAGCGTCTTGTAAGGGCTGTCCTTGGCCACGACGATCGCGAGCGGCGAGGAGGCGATCTCGGTGATCGCGGTGAAGTCCTTGAACGTGTCGTAGGGTACGCTCGGATAGATGAACTGATTGAGCGGATGGCCGCTGGCGACGAGGATCAGCGTGTAGCCGTCGGGTGCCGCCTGTGTCAGTGCCTGCGAGGCAACGATGCCGCCGGCGCCGGGACGATTGTCGACCACCGGCTGCTGCCCCCAGGTCTCGGCCAGCGCCTGACTCAGCGTGCGCGCGAGCACGTCGACCGCACCGCCGGCCGCGTAGGGCACGAGGATGTGAACAGGCTTACTCGGATAATTGTCGGCGGCCTGCGTCGCGCTGCCCGCGAACAGCAAACTGGCGCCCAGCATCACCCCGCCGAACATCTTCTTCAAACTCGTCATTTTCCCAGCACTCCTCGAGGGCACGCATCCATTAATCGGTCTTTATCCGTCCGGATGCCGCCATGGTTTTTGTTGACGAGACCTGATTTCTTGTACGATAGTACAAATCACATGGTACGCAAGCCCACCAGCAAGGAAACAGCCCGCAAGCCGAACATGCGCGAGGCGATCCTCGCCGCGGCCGAGGAGCTGTTTGCCACCAACGGCTTCAATGCCGTCTCGGTGCGCGATATCGCGCAGGCCGCCGGAGCCAATCCCGGCAGCGTCACCTATCATTTCAAGACCAAGGACGGCCTGCTACTGGAGATCTACCGGCGCCATTGCGGTCCGATGAATCTGCGCCGCTTCGAGCTTCTTGCCGCCGCAAAACGCGTCCGCGATCTCCAGGATCGGCTCGAGGCGATCGTTCGCGCCTATGTGGTGCCGGCCTTCACCTCGGGCAGCGATCTCGCCGGCGGTGGGGCGCGCTTCACGCGGCTGCGGGCCGTGATGTCGGCGGAAGGCAACGAGGTCGCGCGAAAGATCATCGCGCAGACGTTCGACGACACCAGCCACGCCTTCGTCGATGCGATCCACGAGAGCCTGCCGCACATTCCGCGCACCGACATCGTCTGGCGCAGTCACTTCCTGCTCGGCGCACTCTATTATTCGCTGGTGACGCCGGACCGCGTCTCGCGCCTGTCACGCGGCGAGGCCGACGGCGGCGATGCCGCCAGCGCCATCGAGCAGCTGGTGCAGGCCACGGTCGCCGCGTTCCAGGCGCCGCCGCTCGATCATGTCGCGCCGGCGCGGCGGCGGCCGGTCGTCGGCAGCAAGATTTGAAAGACGCGGTTCCCGGCGGTCGAGTGATGACGATGACGTACACGCCCACCATTCCTCCGCCCGATCCAAACACGCGCACGCCGAAGTTCAAGCTGCCAAAACTATCCTGCGACGCGCATTGCCACATCTTCGGGCCCGGTGCGAGATACCCTTATGCGCCGGATCGATCCTACACGCCGCCGGATGCGCCGCTCGAAGATTTCAGGGTGCTGCATGCCAGGCTCGGCGTCGGGCGCGCCGTCATCGTCAATGCCAGCGTGCACGGCACCGACAACAGTGTGGCGCTCGATGCGATCGCGCAGAGTGACGGGGCCTACCGTGCGGTCGCCAATATCGACGACACCATCACCGAACGCGGGTTGCGCGCGCTGCATGAAGGCGGTTTTCGCGGCTGCCGCTTCAATTTCGTCCGCCATCTCGGCGGCGTCCCCGACAAGGGCGTATTCGACCGCGTCATCGCGATGGTCGCGCCGCTCGGCTGGCACATCGACCTGCATTTCGACGCGATCGACCTGCCTGATTATGCCGACATGCTGGCAAGACTGCCGCTGAGCTACACCATCGACCATATGGGACGAGTGAAGGCCTCCGAAGGCCTCGACCAGCTCTCGTTCAGGAGTCTGATCGAGCTGATGCAGCGCGACGAGAAATGCTGGGTCAAGATCTGCGGTTCCGAGCGGGTGTCTTCCGCTGGTCCGCCCTTCACCGACGCGGTGCCGTTCGCGCGAAAGATCGTCGAGACCGCGCCGGATCGCGTCATCTGGGGAACCGACTGGCCGCACCCGAACGTCAAGGTAATGCCGAATGATGGCGACCTCGTCGATCTGATTCCTCTGTTCGCGCCGGAGCCGGAGTTGCAGCAGAAGATCCTGGTCGACAATCCCGCGCGCTTGTTCGGGTTCGACGATGACGGCGGACGCGCTCGATCCAAGCCTACGAATGAAAGAGGGGAGTTCGTCCCATGAAGACAGGTCTCGTCGTTACTGCTCATCCCGGCGATTTCGTCTGGCGCGCCGGGGGAGCCATCGCGCTGCATGCGAAGAAGGGCTATCGCATGAAGATCGTCTGCATGTCCTTTGGCGAGCGCGGCGAGAGCCAGTTCGCCTGGAAGGAGAAGGGCGCGACGCTGGAATCGGTCAAGGCCGGCCGCAAGGACGAGGCGGAGCGGGCGGCAAAGCTGCTTGGCGCCGAGATCGAGTTCTTCGATTGCGGGGATTATCCGCTCAAGCTCACCGAGGCGCATTTCGATCGGATGGTCGATATCTACCGCGAGCTCAATCCGAGCTTCGTGCTGACCCACGCTCTGGAAGACCCCTATAATTTCGACCATCCGAACGCGGCGCATTTCGCGCAGGAGACCCGAATCGTCGCGCAGGCGATGGGGCACAAGCCCGGCGCGCAGTACAAATATTCCGCGCCGCCGGTGTTCCTGTTCGAGCCGCACCAGCCCGAGCAGTGCAATTACAAGCCCGATCTGCTCCTCAAGATCGACGAGGTCTGGAAGGAGAAGTACGAAGCGTTCCAGATCCTCGCCGCGCAAAAGCATCTCTGGGGCTATTACGAGCGCGTGGCGCTCAACCGCGGCATCCAGGGCAGCCGCAACACCGGCGTGCCTATGACCTATGGCGAGGCCTATCAGCGCCTTTTCCCGACGGTCGCCGAGGAGCTGGCATGAGGCCGGTCGTCGTTCGCAACATTGAGCGAGCCGATCCCGCCGGCATGGCGGACTACGGCGTCTCGACCGTGCACGAAGCTTACGGCCGCATGGGCTTGATGAAGCCTTATGTGCGGCCGGTCTGGGCTGGTGCTTCGGTTGCGGGGCCCGCCGTCACCGTGCTGGCACAGCCCGGTGACAATTGGATGATCCATGTCGCAGTCGAGCAGTGCAGGAAGGGCGACATCCTCGTCGTCGGCTGCACCACCGACAATACCGACGGCATGTTCGGCGAACTGCTGGCGACCTCGCTGCAGGCGCGCGGCGTGCAGGGCCTGATCATCGACGCCGGCTGCCGGGACGTCAAAGCGCTGCACGCGATGAAGTTTCCGGTGTGGTCGCGGGCAGTATCGGCCAAGGGTACGGTCAAGGCGACGCTCGGCTCGGTCAATGTTCCCGTGGTGTGCGCGGGCGTTAGCGTCGATCCCGGCGACATCGTCGTCGCCGATGACGACGGCGTCGTTGTGGTGCCGAAGCGTTACGCCGCCGAAATAGCCGAGAAGGCGAAGAAGCGCACCTCGGATGAAGGCGGCAAGCGCACGCGGCTTGCCTCGGGCGAACTCGGTCTCGACATGTACAGCATGCGCGAGGCGTTGGCGAAGGCCGGACTCGTCTATGTCGACAATCCCGGGGATGTCTGAAGAGAAGCGGAGCGGGTGGATGGATCGCCTCAAGCTGAAGACCGTGCTCGGCAATCACCCCCACGTCCAGGCAGTGAAGAGCGGCGCGCTGCGCTCCGACCTGTTCGATCTCGATTTCGTGGAGTACACGCCGACCAACTCGGCGTTCAAGCCGATGGTGCGTGAGCAGGCGTTTGACGTCTGCGAGATGGCGATCGTCACCTATCTGATGGCGAAGGCACACGGCAAGCCGCTGGTGCTGTTGCCGGCGACCATGCTCGGCCGCTTCCAGCATTCCTACGCGCTCTACAATCCTGCGCGGGGAACGCTCGGGCCGTCGGATATCGAAGGCAAACGCGTCGGCATCCGTTCGTTCACGACGACGACCGGCGCCTGGATCAGGGGTATCCTCGCCAACGATTACGGCGTGGATCTCGACAGGATCCGCTGGGTCACCTTCGAGGATCCGCATGTCGCCGAATATGTCGGCACCACCGAGCGCGCCCCAAAGGACAAGAAAATCCTGCAGATGCTGCTCGACGGCGAGCTCGACGCCGTGCTTGGCGAAATCTCCGATCATCCCGAGCTGAAGCCTTTGTTTCCCGATCCTGCTGCAGAAGCTGCCAGATGGTTTGCCCGGCGCGGCGTCGTGCCGGTCAATCATTTCGTCGTCGCGACCGAACAACTCGCGAAATCGCGCCCTGATGTGGTTGCTGGCGTCTATGATCTGCTCAAGCGCAACAAAGAGCAGGTGGGGCCCGCGGCCTCGCCGGATCTCGTCCCGTTCGGGGTCGAGGCCAACCGGAAGCCGCTGGAGCTGATCGTCGACTACGCATTCCAGCAGGCGCTGATCCCGCGCCGCTATGCGGTCGAGGAACTGTTCGACACGACGACACGAGGAATGAATTGATGGCGGATCCGAAGCGATGGCAGATCGGGCTGGTCGGCTACGGCGAGGTCGGCCGTATCCTGGCCGAGGATTTGCGCCAACAAGACATCAACGTCGCCGCCTACGACATCAAGCTCGGGGGCGAGCAGGCCGCGCCGCTCAAGGAGCATGCGGCGGAATTCGGTGTGACGCTGGCGGTATCTCATGCCGAGCTGACGGCGAAATCCGACTGCATCATTTCCGCCGTCACCGCGAGCCAGGCGGTGCCTGTCGCAAAGGCTTGCGCCGCTGCGATCAACCAGCGCACATGGTTCCTTGATTTCAACTCGGCCTCGCCCGGAGCCAAGCAGCATGCCGCTGCGCTGATCGATGGCGCTGCGGGGCGCTATGTCGAGGGCGCGGTGATGACCTCGGTGCCGCCGTATCGCATCAAGGTGCCGCTGCTGCTCGGCGGCCCCGGCGCGAGAGAATTGGAGCCGCTTCTGAACGCCATCGGCTTTGCCGCCAAGGTTGCGAGCGACAAGCTCGGCGTGTCCTCGGCGATGAAGATGTGTCGCAGCATCATGATCAAGGGCCTGGAGGCCATGGTCATCGAGAGTTTTACGACCGCGCGCGCCTATGGCGTCGAGGACGCCGTGCTGGCCTCGCTTTCGGAAACCTTTCCCGCGATCGACTGGGAGAAGCAGGGCGCCTATTGCTTCCAGCGCGTGATCGAGCACGGTCGCCGCCGTGCCGAGGAGGTGCGTGAGGTCGCCGAGACCGTGCGCGAGGTGGGGCTGACGCCGTGGTCGGCGCAGGGCACAGCCGAGCGTCAGGCCTGGGTGGCTGATTTGGCCGATGAAGGGCTGTTCGGAATGAAAGGCACGCAAGAGTTCGCCCGCAGTGCCGACTGGCGTACCGAGGCAGACCGGATCCTGGCCAAGATCAAGCGCTGAGGCCGAACGCGCAGGTTCAGCTCAGCACAATGCCGCGGTCGCGATAGTTTGAGATTTCATCACGGGCAAGCTCGATCAGGTCGGCCAGGCGCGTGGCCTCGCGGACGACCTGCTCCTTGGCCGGGGCTGTGCGGAACTCGCTGAGGATCATGCGGATGCACTTGTCGGCGGTGTCGAGTGTCCAGAGCGCGCGGGTCATGTCGTCCTGCGTGTGGCTCGTCGAGATGTCGAGGCTGGACAGGACTTCGCCGATACCATTCAGTCGCTTGACGGCCGTTTCCGCCGGCGTGCTGGCCCGAATGGAACGATAATCCATGCTACTGAATGCGCTGAACATATACATACTCCACTGAACATCGATCCTTCAGTGCGTCCACTTAGTATGATCTGGGTGGCACGTTGTGCAATGCGCGCAGCTACGGTCCGGGATTCTACCGGACTCGGATTGGAGCCGCGAAACCGGTCCGGAACGGTCCAATGATAGACGGTTTGTTCCGACGATTTTACCGTTGGAACCCTGACTGGACAGGCGTTGAGCTCCCTCGCCGGAACAGGACCGGCCGCTGCCGTACAAAGGTCTGCCGGCCATCCTTGAAGCCCATCATGACGTCGGGCAGCTCGGCGATCGCAAACCGGCTGTCCTGCGTGTCGAGCACGATGAGATCGGCGGGATTGCCGACTTTGACGCCGTAATCGTCGAGATTCATCAGCCGCGCCGGCAGCTCGGTGACGAGATCGAGGCAGGTGTCGAAGTCGCTAACCGAGGCGTGCGCGACATTGGCGTAGAAATTTGCCATCCGCAGCAGCGAGGCGTCGCCGAATGGCGTGAACGGATTGAGCACGTTGTTGGTGGCGACCGAACACAGCACGCCATCGTCCGCGAGCTTGTGGGCAAGCGTCAGCCCGCGCGGCGCGTTGTGGGTGGCCTCGCGGCCCATCAGATAGAGATCGGTCGCCGGCAGCACGGTGACGGCGACGCCGGCTTTCGCCAATTGCGTGGTCGCGGCCTTCATCCGCTCCGGCGGCAGTGCCGAGAGCTTGGTGGCGTGGCCGATCGCAACGCGTCCACCGTAGTTGCGTCGTTCGGTCTGGCGGCAGACTTCGTCGAGATGCCACCACGAGGGATCGAGATCGAAGTCGAGATGGAGATCGACGTCGACATCGAATTCCTCCGCGAGATCAAAGATGCGCGCCAGATGGGCGTTCGGATCCGTGTCCATGTAGGGACAGCCGCCGATGGCTTCGCCGCCATCGCGCAGCGCCTGTACCAGCAATTCGTCGCTGCCGGGGTCGTTGGTCAGGCCTTCCTGCGGAAAGACGCAGAGCGACAGGTCGATCGCCCAGGCATAGTCGCGCTTGAGCGACTTGACCGCCTCGAAGCCGCGCAGGCCGATGCGCGGATCGATCTCGACATGGGTGCGCATCCGCGTCGTACCGTTCACGATGGCGCGCTCGAGCACGCGGGCGCCGCGGGCGTACACGTCTTCGACGGTAAAGTCCTTCTTCATTCCGGCGACGGCGCGGATGGCTTCCGAGACGCTGCCGTGATTGTGCGCGCAGCGGCCGAGCAGGCAGGCCTTGTCGAGATGGATGTGGGTGTCGACGAAGCCCGGCAGGGCCAAATTCCCGCCGAGATCGATCTCGACCGCCTCGCAGGTGAGCCTTGGCGCAATCGCGGCGATCCTTCCGCCCTTCACGCCGATATCGACGGTTGCGGCGGATGAGCGCAACAGCGCGTGGCGGAAGATCAGGTCGAAGGCGGTCTGCGTGGTCATGGCATCGATTCAGCTGCGGTAATCTAGCGGAAGGTCCCAGGGCGGGCAGCTCCAGATTGTGTGCAGTTGCTCCGCCAACTTGTCCAAAAAATGTGCATGCACTTTCGGGCGTGGATTGTAGGATGCCGCACCCCGGAGAACCAGCATGTCAGCCCCTGACACAGCCGAACGCCCGATGACCGACGCCGAGATTGTGGAGGCCTATCTGACGGCCTCGATGATACCTGATCCCGACGCCGCCGCGGTCTTCATGAAGCCCGGCACGGTGATCACCTTTACCGGCGGGCGGGGGTTTGATCATCCGCGCGGGCCGACCGGGTTCAACGCCAAGCGTTATCGATGGGTGAAGAAGAAGATGGACCGGTTCGACGTCTGTCCCGGCGCAGATGAAACCGTCGTCTACAGCGTCGGCACGCTCTATGGGGAGTGGATCGACGGCACGCCGTTCGAAGGCAATCGCTATGTCGATCGCTTCGTCGTCAAGGGCGGGCAGATCGTGAAGATGGACGTCTGGAACGACAGCGCCGAGCGGATTCTGGTCCAACGCGGGATCGAGGCCTGACGCGCACAACCGGAAAAGAGTGCAGCGGTTTTCCGATCAGATCATGCGCAAACAAGACAGGCCAAAGCGCAATTCATTGTGCTTTAGCGTCGCGCGACCTTTGGCAGCTTGACCACTCGGTTGCCGGCGATGTCGTCGGCATAGGGCGCGAGAATGTCGAGCAGATCACGACCACGCTGCGGAGTGGGGGCGACCAGCGCGCGATTGGCCACCGAATCCAGGTGATGATGCATGAGGTCCATCACCTTGGCCTCATCGCCTTTGGCCAGCGCGGAAATAATGGCGCGGTGTTCGTTGATCGCGCATTCCGTCGAATGCGGACGGCTGTACAGCGACAGCGTCAAGCAGCAGCGATAGGCGACTTCGCTGACATAGCGCACCAATATCGGGCTGTTCGTCATCTGCGCGAGCAGGATGTGGAATTCAGTGGCCAGGCGGATCGAGACCGCGTCCGTGCCGCCGCGTGCGCCGTCCTCGGCGTCGACATGGGCATTCAGCTCCGCGATCTGCGCCTTGGTCAGCTTGCCCGCGAGTTGGCGGACGACGAGGCGTTCAAGCTCGATACGGATATCGAAGGCATCGCGCGCTTCCTGCCAGCTCGGCGTCGCCACCACCGCGATGCGGTTGCGACGCAGTTCCACAAGGCCCTCGGCCGCGAGTTGCCCCAGCGCATAACGCGCAATGGTGCGGCTGACGCCGAAGCGCTCACCGAGCGAATCCTCGGGCAGCTTTGCGCCGGGCTCGAGTGCCTGCTCGATAATCGCGCGGCGTAGCGCGCGGCAGATCACGCTGACCTTGTCGGATGATTCAGACGTCTTGCTGGTGGGGCGCGCCGCCATCGGGCGAATCCTTGAGAATGCGGTCGAAAGCCGTTTTTAGCACGGCCGTGGCGCAATCCAGCGCTGCAATTGCATGCAGTTTGATGCCCGAATTGCCCAAAACACATCCGGTCGTTCATGGCGCAATTTTGCCAAGCCATTGATTTTTCGGGGAGCGGGGGCTGGCATCCAGCTTGCATGCACTTTGGTTGTGATGCGCATGCACCCCCAAACCCAGTTTGACGGCCGGCCTGTTCCCGAAGGAGCCGCGGTCACCGCCATCGAGCTATCCGAGGCCGCCGTGACCTTCGGGCGCGGCGACCGGGCCGTGCCCGCTCTGTCGAAGACGACGCTCAAGATCGCCGACGGTGAGTTTGTCGCACTGGTCGGCCCGTCCGGATGCGGCAAATCGACCATTTTGCGTCTGGTCAGCGGCTTGGTGCAGCCGACCAGCGGCGTCGTCATCGTCGGTGGCCGGGAGGTCGCAGCACGCGCGTTGCGGGTCGGCATGGCGTTTCAGAATCCGACCATGCTGCCGTGGATGACGATCGAGCGGAACATCATGCTGCCGCTGAAGATCGTCGAGCCGTTCCGCTCCAGCTTCCGCAGGCTGCGCAAGACCGAATTCCGCGACAAGGCCAACGCGCTGCTGGAGCAGGTCGGCCTCAAAGGCTTCGGCAACCGGTACCCCTGGCAGCTCTCCGGCGGCATGCTCCAACGCGCCAATCTCTGCCGGGCGCTGATCCACGAGCCCCGCATGCTGCTGCTCGACGAGCCGTTTGGCGCGCTGGACCAATTCACCCGCGAGGAACTATGGGCGATCTTGCAGAACCTCTGGATGACGCACAGGCCGACGGTGCTGCTGGTCACGCACGATCTGCGCGAGGCTGGCTTCCTCGCCAGCCGCATCTGCGTGATGAGCGCGCGCCCCGGCCGCATCCTCGACGACAGCCGCGTCGAGTTCGCCCGCCCGCGCACTGTCGCCATGACCTTCGAACCGCAATTCGTCGCGCTAAATCAGAAGCTGCGCGCCTTCATCGAGGATGCGCGCAGCGCGGCTCAGCAGGGGACAGGCTGATGTTCGGGATCGATATCAGGCAGAAGGCGTGGTCGGCCGGATTGATCGTGCTGTTCTTCGTCGCCTGGGAATTGTTCTGCGTGATCACGGGCATGTCGGACCTCGTGCTGCCGCGGCCGTCGCAAGTGTTCGTGACGCTGGTCCAGCGCTTCCCGGTGCTGTGGCCGCATATCCTGCAGACGCTCGGGACGACGATGTTCGGCTTCGTCCTTGGCGTCGCGCTCGGTGTCGCGCTCGGCGCGATCATCGGTGTATCGAAGACCGCCTACGACACCTGCTATCCGCTGCTGATCGGCTTCTCCTCGATCCCCAAGGTCGCGGTGGTGCCGATCTTCGTGCTGTGGTTCGGATCAGGCACAGTGCCCGCGGTCCTGACGGCGCTGTCGATCTGCTTCTTCCCGATCGTCGTGAATATCGCGACGGGCCTTGCGACCACGGAGCCGGAACTCGAGGACGTGCTGAAGGCGCTCGGCGCCAGCAAGTTCGACATCCTCTGGAATGTCGGTCTGCCCCGGACGATGCCGTTCTTCTTCGCTTCGCTGAAGGTCGCGATCTCCTACGCCTTCGTCGGCGCGGTGCTGTCGGAGACCGTCGCCTCCAACCGCGGCATCGGCAACGTCATGATGACCGCGTCCTCCAATTTCAACGTGCCGCTGGTGTTCGCTGGCCTGTTCGTGCTCGCCGGCCTCGGTGTCGCGCTCTACGCCGTGTTTTCGCTGATCGAGGGCCGCGTCACCGGTTGGGCGACGCGCAAGAACGACGTGATTGCCACCTGAATTTCTGAACCGTTACGCAATGAAGCTTGAGGAGGTCTCGATGTTGAGAAACGTAATTATCGCGCTGCTGGGATTGGCCCTGTCCACGGGGGCCGCGTCGGCCCAGGAGACCACGATCAAGTTCACCCTGGGCTGGAAGACCCAAGGCAGCGATGCGGCCTTCTTCTACGCCAAGGACAACGGCCTTTTCAAAGAAGAGGGCCTGAACGTCGTCATCGACCAGGGCGAGGGCTCCGGTGCCACCGTGACGCGCATCATGTCCGGCGCCTATGACGCCGGCTTTGGCGACGTCAACGCCATCATCCAGAACGCTTCGACCAAGCCGCAGGAGGCGCCCGTCATGGTCTACATGATGTGGAACCAGCCGCCGTTCGCGATCGTCGCCAAGAAGACCAGCGGCATCAACACCATCAAGGATTTTGAAGGCCGCACCCTCGGCGGCGCGCAGGGCACGCCAACGACCCGCCTGCTGCCGGTGTTCACGCGCAAGAACGGCCTCGATGGCGAGAAGATCAAGATCTCCAACATGGCGCCGAATCTCCAGGAGCCGATGCTGATCAAGGGCGATATCGACGGCGCGCTCGTTTTCAACATCACCAGTTATTTCAACCTGGTGCTGAACCGCCAGGACCCCGACAAGGACTTCAAATGGTTCTCGTTCGGTGACTACGGTCTCGACCTCTATTCCAACGGCGTCATGGTCTCCAAGAAATTGATCGCGTCGAACCCGAAAGCGGTCGCGGGTCTCGTGCGTGCCATCAACAAGGCCGCGATCGCGGTGGCCAAGGACCAGAATGCCGGCATGAAGGCCGCGCTGAATTACGACAATCTCATCGACGTCGCGGTCGAGAAGCGCCGGCTGCAATATTCGTTTGACAAGCTGATCGTCTCGCCGGAGATGAAGGAGATCGGCGTGGGCGACATCAAGGACGAGCGCATGACGCGCGCCATCGGCATCATCGTCGAAGGCTATCAGCTCGCCCGCGCGCCTGCTACGGCCGAAGTGTTCTCGCGCGAGTTCCTGCCGCCGCGGGCCGAGAGGGAGTTGGTGTATACCGCTAACTGAGCCCGGAGAGACCGCCATGGCCACGGAAATTTCGGCGAGCAGCCTGTTCCGTGGCCCCGACCTCGGTATCAGCGACGACGTCGTGCTCAGGCACGA
The DNA here is from genome assembly GCF_018129985.1 of Bradyrhizobium sp. SZCCT0148. GTDB lineage: Bacteria > Pseudomonadota > Alphaproteobacteria > Rhizobiales > Xanthobacteraceae > Bradyrhizobium > Bradyrhizobium japonicum_H. The sequence continues at coordinate 1,653,671 of NZ_JAFCKT010000001.1, read as the reverse complement.
CGGCGGCGTGATCACCGACATCTCGACACGGGCGGGGGCCGCTGGCGGCGCACGCTCCTTCGTTGTTCCCGCGTTCGTGAACGCCCACGACCACGCCCGCGCCACGGCATCATCCTTTGGCGCGGTCGGCATGCCCCTGGAAAGCTGGATCCTGCGAACCGCGCTCGGCACGCCGGTCGATCCTTACCTGACCGCAGCCGCTGCGCTCGCCTGTTCCGCAAAGGCCGGCTGCGCGGCCATGATGGTGCACTACACCCGGCCGAGCGGGACGATGCCATTGCTCGACGAGGCCATGGCGATCGCAAGGGCGGCATCCGACGTCGGCATCCGCATGGCCTTTGCGCTTGCGGTGCGTGACCAGAATCCGATCGTTTATGGCGATGCAGAGCCGGCGCTCTCGGGACTTCCGGCCGAAGATCGCAAGGCCATCGAAGACCTCTTCATCCGCGCGCCGATGTCGCCGAAGGTCTATATCGAGCTGACTGACGCCATCGCGGCCGCCATCGCCGGTCCGATGATCGATGTGCAGCTCGGGCCCGCCGGCGTGCAATGGTGCTCGAAGCCGCTGCTGGAGGCGATTGCCGAGAATTCGGCGCGGACAGGCCGGCGCATCCACATGCATCTGCTGGAGACCGTGTATCAGCGCGCCTGGGCCGACCAGAACTTTCCGGACATGGTGCGCTGGCTTCGCGACATAGGTTTCCTTTCGGAGCGACTGACGCTGGCGCACTGCATCCACGCCCGCTCGGACGAGCTTGAGATGATCGCTGCGTCGGGTGCGCGCATCGTCACCAATTTCAGCTCGAACATGCATCTGAGGTCGGGCCTCGCCCCGATCGCGGCCGCACACAAATGCGGTTGCGCCATCGCGGTCGGCGTCGACGGGCTGGCGCTGGATGAGGACGACGACATCCTGCGCGAGATGCGGCTTGTGCAGATGGTCCATGGTGGCCTCGGCTTCAAGGCGACTTGGACACCGGCCGAGCTGTTCTCCCTCGCCATCCGCAATGGGCGCCGTGCGACCGGTGCGCCCGGGAGTGGGGAGCTCGTCGTCGGCAACCCCGCCGACTATGTCGTGATCGACCTCGATCGGCTCGACCGCGACCGCATCATGCCTGTCGATCCCATGACGCTGCTGTTCGCGCGCGGCAACGCCTCGCTTGTCAGGGAGGTCGTCGTTTCGGGCAAAACGATCGTCGGCGATGGTGTGTGTGCCGGCGTTGACCTGCCGGCCATCGAGCAGGAATTGCGGGCAATGTATCGCGTCAATGTCGGCAAGCTCGGCGGTTTCGAGCGCATGTGGCCGCAACTGTCGGGGCGGGTCGCCGGCTGGTTCGAGCAACAGCTCACCTGCGACTAGGCCGGGCGTGACGTCGGCCTTGGTCCGGCCGATCAAAAACCGCGATAGCTGCTAAGCGGAACCTCGTCTGGCGATCGATGCCGGCCTGCGCTATCACAGCTGCGGCGGCGCGCCAGCACTGCCGAGACCTCTTCAAGGAGCCCCCGATGCGTCTTCCCACCCTGTTTCTGGCCGTCACATGCCTCGCGAGCGCAGCTTCCGCAGAAGACCTCACGGGCACGCTCCAGAAGATCAAGGAGACCAAGAAGATCACGCTCGGCTATCAGGAGGCGTCGGTCCCGTTCAGCTATCTGGACGGCAACCAGAAGCCGGTCGGCTTTGCCATGGACATCTGCCTTGCGATCGTCGATGCGGTGAAAAAGCAACTCAACATGCCCGACATCACCGTCGACACGCTCGCTGTCACCTCGTCGAACCGGATTCCCTTGATGGTCAACGGCACGCTCGACCTGCATTGCTCGGCGACCACCAACAACGCAGATCGACAGAAACAGGTCGCCTTCACCAACACGCACTTCCTCAGTGCGACACGCTTTGCAGCCAAAAAGGCCTCGAAGATCAACACCATCGACGATCTCAAGGGCAAGGCGGTCACGGCGGTGGCCGGCTCGGTCAACCTGACCCAGCTCGCCAAGGTCAATACGGAGCGCAATCTCGGCATCAGCGTGATGCCGGCGAAGGACCAGGCCGAGGCCTTCCTGCTGCTGGAAACCGACCGCGCACAGGCCTACGCACTCGATGACGTGCAACTCGCGGTCGCGATCGCGCGCTCGAAGGAGCCGCAAGCCTTCATGATCAGCGAGGAGGCGTTCTCCAAGCCGGAGCCCTACGGCATCATGCTGCGGCGTGAGGACGCGCCGTTCAAGGCGCTCGCCGACCGCGCGACTGCAGAGCTCTATGCAAGCCCGGAGATCGAGGTGCTCTACAAGAAATGGCTGCAGTCGCCGACGCCGCCGAACGGCCTCAACTACAACGTCTCGATGTCGCCGGCCTTGCGCAACGCCTTCAAGAAGCCGAGCTCGAGCGCGGATCCTGACGTGTATGTGGTGAACTGAGGCTTGGACGTCGCGCATCCGCGTGCCCTCTCCCCATGTGGAAGAGGGCATCTCTGAGACAGGGTCGCCTGGTGAGCCAGCCGTCGTCTTTCAAGCGTTCGAATATTTCTTCAGCTCGAAGCGCGCGATCTGGTTCCGATGGACCTCGTCCGGTCCGTCCGCAAGCCGCAGCAGGCGCGCGGTGGCATAGGCCTGGGTCAAGCCGAAATCATTCGAGGTGCCGCCGCCGCCGTGGGCCTGGATCGCCCAGTCGATGACCTGGCAGGCCATGTTGGGGACAGCGACCTTGATCATCGCGATTTCGGCTTTCGCCACCTTGTTGCCGACGGTGTCCATGGCATAGGCCGCGTTCAGCGTCAGCAGCCGGGCCTGTTCGATCATGATGCGGGCTTCCGCGATGCGCTCCTGCGTGACCGTCTGCTCGGAGACCGGCTTGCCGAAGGCGACGCGGCTGCGCACCCGGCGGCACATCTTCTCCAGGGTGCGTTCGGCAAGGCCGATCAGCCGCATGCAGTGGTGGATGCGGCCAGGCCCGAGGCGGCCCTGCGCGATCTCGAAGCCGCGGCCCTCGCCGAGCAGCATGTTCTCCCTGGGCACCCGCACATTGGTGAAGACGACCTCCGATGCGCGGTCGGGCACGCCGTAGAAGCCGAACACGGGCAGGGGACGTTTCACTTCGATGCCTGGCGTGTCCATCGGCACAAGGATCATCGATTGCTGCTTGTGACGGTCGGGATTGTCAGGATCGGTCTTGCCCATGAAGATGCAGATCTTGCAGCGCGGATCCGTCGCGTTGGTCGTGTACCATTTGCGGCCGTTGATGACGTAGTGCTCGCCATCGCGCACGATCGAGCTTTCGATGTTGGTCGCGTCGGAGGAGGCGACCGCAGGCTCCGTCATGGCGAAGCAGGAGCGGATCTCGCCGGCGAGCAGCGGCTTTAGCCAGCGTTCCTTATCCTGCTCCGAACCATAACGCTCCAGCACCTCCATGTTGCCGGTGTCGGGCGCCGAGCAATTGAACACTTCAGGCGCAAGATGCGACCGGCCCATCACTTCGCAGAGCGGGGCGTATTCGAGATTGGTCAGGCCGGCGCCATGACCGGATTCCGGCAGGAACAGGTTCCAGAGGCCTTCCGCACGCGCCAGCGGCTTCAGCTCTTCGACGAGCGGATAGACCTTCCAGGGCCCCAGCTCCTCCGCCTCGCGATAGAAGCGCTCCTCGTTCGGGTAGATGTGCCGGTCCATGAAGCTCTCGAGCTTGCGCTTGAGCTCGACGACCTTCGGCGACATTGGGTAGAGCATCTCTGATTCCTTGATCGGTGAATGGTGCAGGCTCCAGTGCGAGCGCGCGACGCTTCATGCGACGCGATAGTCCCTGAATTTCTCGCGCAGCGTCGATTTGAGCACCTTGCCGGTGCCGGTCATCGGCAATTCGTCGAGGAATTCGACGGCGTCCGGCATCCACCAGCTCGCGATTTTCGGGCGCATATGGTCGAGCAGCGTCTTGCCGTCGACGGTCGCGCCCTTCTTGCGGACGACCAGGAGCAGGGGGCGCTCCTGCCATTTCTCATGGTTGATCGCGACCACCGCGGCCTGAAGCACATCGGGGTGGGACAATGCGACGTCCTCGAGCTGGATCGAGGAGATCCATTCGCCGCCGGACTTGATCACGTCCTTGGAGCGGTCGGTGAGCGTGACGTGGCCTTGGCTGTCGATCACGGCCATGTCGCCGGTGATCAGCCAGCCATCGCGGTCGAGACCTTCGTCCAGCTTCATGTAGCCGGAGGCGACCCACGGGCCACGGGCGCGGAGATGACCGACGGTCTTGCCGTCGCGCGGTAGCTCGTTTCCGGCGTCATCGACGATACGCAAGGCTGTACCGAAACAGGCGCGGCCGGACACCTGACGTCGGTCGAACTTCTCCTTTTCGCTGAGGTGCTCCGAGCCGGGCCGTAAGCCCGGCATCGAGCAGCCCAGCGCCTCGGTCATGCCCCAGGCCTGGATGTAGTCGATGCCGTAGTCGCGCTTGAGCTTCTCGACCATGGCGCGCGGCGGCGCCGAGCCCGACGACAGTGTCGCGCGCAGCGTGGAGAATTTGTTGCCGGTGCGGCTAAGCCAGTCGTGCAGGATCAGCCAGAAGCTCGGCACGCCCGCCGATAGCGTGACCTTTTCGCCTTCGAGCAATTCGTAGAGCTTGTCGGGCTCGTAATTGCGGCCGGGCAGCACCAGCTTCGAGCCGGTGTAGGGTGCGGTGAACGGCATGTTCCAGCCATTGCCGTGGAACAGCGGCGCCATCGGCATCATCACCTCGCGCACGCCTTCGGCATGTCCTGGCAGAAAGTCGAAACTGCTGCAGGTCATGGTCTGCAGGATCGCGGCGCGGTGCGAATAGATCACGCCCTTGGGATTGCCGGTCGTGCCCGAGGTGTAGCAGATGGTGGAGGCGGATTTCTCGTCGAACTCCGGCCAGATGAAGCCGGCGTCGCTCTCCTTGTCCAGCAGCTCCTCGTAGCAATGGACGTTGGCAAGCTTCGTCTCGGGCATGCGCTCGCGCGAGGACATCACGACGTAAGCCTCGATCGTCTTCAACTGCGGCGCGATCGCCTCGACGATCGGCAGCGTGGCGCGGTCGATGAACAGCAGGCGGTCTTCGGCATGGTTGATGATGTAGACGAGCTGTTCGGGAAATAGCCGCGGGTTGACGGTGTGCAGCACATAACCCATGCCCGGCGCGGCGTAGAACATCTCGAAATGACGGTGCGTGTTCCAGGCCAGCGTGCCGACGCGGTCGCCGGGCTTCATGCCGAGCCGTTTCAACGCCAGCGCCATGCGCTTGATGCGCGGATGCGCCTCGGCATAGGTGGTGCGATGAATGTCGCCCTCGATCTCGCGCGCGACGATCTCCGCTTCGCCGTGATAGTCGGCGGCGTACTGGATCAGGCCGCTGATCAGCAGCGGCATATCCATCATCAATCCCTGCATGGTCTCCTCCGGAAGCCACGTCGTTGCGTGGCGGACGCTCGTGATTTGTGCGCGAGGTTAGCGGAACGTCGCGCAGCGTTCACGCAAAAAGCATGGGACGCGATTGCGTGCATCACTTTTTCGGGGCTAACGTGAGGTGAGCTGCCGGCGAAGCAGCGTTCGCCGTGGAGGAAATGAATGTCAGCGGAAAGACACAAGACCGGTGTAGCCGGCGATCCTACGGTCGACATTGACGCACTCCGCGCGCGCTACCGTGACGAGCGCGACCGCCGCCTGCGCGCCGAGGGCAAGGCGCAATATGTCGAGGTATCTGGCGATTTCGGCCGCTACGTCGACGATCCCTGGGCCGATCCCGAATTTACGCGCGCACCAACCAGTGAAGAAACTGAAGTACTCGTCGTCGGCGGCGGCTTTGGCGGACTGCTTTGCGGCGCGCGCTTGCGCGAAGCCGGCATTGATGATTTCCGCATCGTGGAAAAGGCTGCGGACTTCGGCGGCACCTGGTACTGGAATCGCTATCCCGGTGCGGCCTGCGATACCGAGAGCTACATCTATCTGCCGCTGCTGGAAGAGACCGGCTACATGCCGGTGCGCAAATACGCCCGGGCGCCCGAGATCTACGAGCATTCCCGCCGTATCGGCCGGCACTTCGGCCTCTACGATCGCGCGCTGTTTCAGACCGTCATCTCGCGCATGGCGTGGCAGGAGCAGGAGGCGCGCTGGCTGGTCGAGACCAGCAGGGGTGACCGAATTCACGCGCGCTTCGTCATCCTCGCCGGGGGTCCGCTCAGCCGGCCGAAGCTGCCGGGCATTCCCGGCATCGAGACTTTTAAAGGCCACAGCTTTCACTCCAGCCGTTGGGATTACGGCTACACCGGCGGCGATGCGGATGGTGGTCTGAGCGGACTTGCCGACAAGCGCGTCGGCATCATCGGCACCGGCGCCACCGCCGTGCAATGCGTGCCGCATTTGGGCCGCTCGGCAAAGCAGCTCTACGTCTTCCAGCGCACGCCGTCGGCGATCGGCGTGCGCGACGACCGCGCGACGGATCCGGCCTGGGCGCAGAGTCTCAAGCCCGGCTGGCAGCGCGAGCGCATGGACAATTTCACCGCGGTGATCTCAGGCGAGCCGTTCGAGAAGGATCTTGTGCAGGACGGCTGGACCGGCCTGCTCGGCGAGATCCTGCTGGCGCCGCGTCGCCAGAAGCAGCCGGTGACCTCCATGGAGGAGGCGCTGAAGCTCATCGAGCAGGCCGACTACCGCAAGATGGAGGAGATCCGCGCCCGGGTCGATGCGATCGTCAAGGACACGGCCACCGCCGACGCGCTCAAGCCCTGGTACAAGGCATTCTGCAAGCGGCCATGCTTCCACGACGAATTTCTCGACACCTTCAACCGCCCGAACGTTCATCTGGTCGACACCAAAGGGCAGGGCGTCGAGCGGATCACCGCGAACGCCGTCGTGGCCGGCGGTAAGGCCTACGAGCTCGACTGTCTGATCTATGCCAGCGGTTTCGAGGTCGGCACCGACTACGCCCGCCGTATGGGCTTCGAGGTTTACGGCCGCGACGGCATGAGCCTGTCTGAGCGCTGGCAGGGCGGCGTCAAGACGATGCATGGCTTCTATAGCCGCGGCTTCCCGAACTGCTTCCTGATCGTCACGGTGCAGGCCGGCCAGAGCGCCAACTTCCCGCACATCATCGACGAGCAGTCGCAGCACATCGCCTATGTGATCGCCGAAGCGCGCAAGCGCAAAGCCCGAACGCTGGAGCCGACGCTCGCGGCCGAGAACGCCTGGGTCGACGAGGTCGTCAAGGCTGCGATCGGCCGGCAGACCTATCTCGCCGAATGCACGCCCGGCTACTACAACAACGAAGGCGTCTTCGACCCGATCGCGGCACGAAACAGCCAATATTGGCGCGGGCCGATGGCGTTCCTGCGGCTTCTCGACAAATGGCGGAAGGAAGGCAACCTGGAAGGGCTGGAACTATCGTATGATCCTGCCTTGGAGTCGGCGCCTTCGTCCGGGTAAGGTCGGCATCCCGTGGCCGCCGAGGTCCACGGTCGGCAGACAGAGAGGATACGCGAATATGACCAGGGGCAGGACTGTAGCCGGGGCGGTTTTTGGGGCGATGGCACTGCTCGGTTGCCTGGCGCCCGCCGCCAAGGCCGCGACTTGCGGCAACGGTCCCGGCGGCTTCGAAGCCTGGAAGCGCGAGTTCAGTGCGGAGGCGCAAGGCAAGGGCATCGGCCAGACCGCGCTCGCGGCGCTGATGCAGACCAACTACGCCAGCGCCACCATCGCGGCCGACCGCGGCCAGCGCAGCTTCCAGCTGACGCTCGACCAGTTCCTCGCCAAGCGCGGCGCCACCACCATCGTCGCCAAGGGGCGCCAGCTCAAGCAGTCGCAGGCGGCCTTGTTCGCCTCCATTCAGCAGCGCTACGGCGTTCCGCCCGGGCCGCTGCTCGCGATCTGGGGCATGGAGACCGGTTTCGGCAGCCAGCGCGGCAACCAGAACATGCTGTCGTCGATCGCAACCCTTGCCTATGACTGCCGCCGCCCCGAATTCTTCACCGACCAGCTCTACGCCGCCCTGAAGCTGGTCGACCGTGGCACGCTGTCCGGGGCGACCCGCGGCTCGATGCACGGCGAGGTCGGCCAGACCCAGTTCATGCCCAAGAATATCCTGGCCTATGGCACCGGCAATCTCGAAGTTGCCGCCAATGCCCTGAACTCGACGGCGAATTTCCTCAAGGCCCATGGCTGGCGCGCGGGAGCCGGATACCAGCCGGGCGAGCCGAACTTCGCTGCCATCGAGGCCTGGAATGCCGCGGGTGTCTATCAGAAGGCGATCGCGCTGATGGGCCGGCAGATCGACGAGGGCGGGACAGCGGCTTCGCGCTGACGAACCCCTCGATCGCTGCGTTCGAAACGCTCCTGCTCAGCAAGGCGTGATGCGCCGGCACGAGAAAGTTGTTGCCATCTGGAACAGACGGCACGAGGTTTGCTTTGATCAGATTCAGGGCTGGGCATGAGGAGACTCAACATGGCAACCCAGATCGTGATGGACCAGACTGGCGATACGCGCCACGAGTTTGATCCTGGCAATGCCGAAGCGCTGGCGCGAGCCGAACGGCGCTTTCGGGAGCTCACCGGAGCCGGCTTCACCGCCGCCCTCCGCAACGGACCCGGCGAAGTCACTCGCGTCAAATCGTTCGACCCGACCGCGCAGGAAACGCTGTTCTATCCCCGCCTCGTCGGCGGTTGATCTGAGCTGCTCATGATGACGGCGGTTTGGCTCCGCGCGCCGGCGCGTGCGCGATTGCACGCGCTGCGTGAGCTCTATCGGCGCTTCTTTGGCGAGAACACGCCGGATTCGCGTGGCCGGCGACTGCTCTTCGAATGGCTCTCGCCTGCACAGCGTGCACAATTCGAAGAGCATCGGTATTTCGACGTTACCGGCAGCGACACCGGCAAGACCTATCGCATTCATTACGGCACGGCCGCCAACGTTCACGAGATCGACAGCAACGGCCGGGCGACGATGGGATGGTGCTTCGTGCCATCAGGCTTCCTGGTGCCGGGCGACGTCATGCTGGCCCAGAAGATCGCGCTCGAAACGGACGAGAAAGGCGCGCTCGCGCTCGCTAACCGGTTCCCGCCGGCGTCGCATTCTGAGCATTTCTACCGGCGCCCTTTTTAGCGGCACAGCGACAGATCGCGCGGTGCTCAATGAGTGGTGCGGTAGGCATCCAGCGCATGCGCCGCGAAGACAGCGATGCTGCAGAGGGCAAGCAGGCCCGAGATCAGCTCGATCATGACTCGTCCTCCCGCAGCGAATGGGCGACGAGGTTGCGGCAGCAGGAATAGTCATAGATCAGGTCGAGGAGGAATTGCATGGTGGCCGTCCCTGTATTGATTTTGACAACTACTTAGACGGCCGTCTGTTTCAGGCGTGTTTCGTCGCACCGGGAAAGGGGTTTCGCGTGGAACCCCGGGCTGGTTTGTGCGCTGCAGAGAAGCTACATCCCATTCTTGGTTAATGACGTCGGCCGCGTCTTTCAGCGGGTTGAACAATCGCGTTGCGAGGCAAAATCATGGCTCACGTGGAATGGTTCGACGATCTCAGCGTTGGGATGCGGTTCAAATCTCCCGAGATGACGGTGACCGAAGCCGACATCAAGCGCTTCGCGGCCGAGTTCGATCCGCAGCCGATGCATCTTGATCACGAGGCGGCCAAGGCGACCCTGTTCAGGGGCCTTGCAGCCTCGGGATGGCACACCGCTGCGATTGCCATGAACCTCGCGATCCAGACCCGCCCGTTCGGCCCGCATCCGTTGATCGGCGCCGGCGTCGACGGCCTGCGCTGGACGATGCCAGTGCGGCCCAACGACCGCCTGCATCTGGTCGGCGAGGTCATGAGCCTGACGCCCTCGAAGTCGAAGCCGCAGGGTATCGCGCTGGTGAAATGGACCATGTTCAACCAGAGCGGCGAGGAGGTTTACACCTTCACCCCCATCGCGATCGTGCCGCGGCGGCAATAGGCACAGGCGCCGGTTTGCCCGGGCAAGACTGCCGGTAAGGCTGCCAGGTAGGGCCTTGCGGCACTCCCGCGGAGGTGGTCATCTCGGCCCGGGAACGCGCTGGAGGCTGACATGAAACGATACCTTCTCGCCGCTTTGCTGACCGCAGGCGCCTTGGGCGCCGGGCCAGCGCTCGCGCAGCAATCCAAAGTCGGTGACTGGACCATCGAAAAGCGTACGCAGGATACGCATTGCAATGCGAGCCGTGGCTACAAGGACAAGGATGACGAGAACCGCGACTACGTCATCGTGATCACCTATTCGGACAAGGCGATCGTGATCGTGATGATCTACGACGGCTGGGAGTGGGACAAAGTCGGCGAGATCCTCCGCGCCGATGTCGGCACCGACGACGCCGACATCATGAAGAAGGCGAAGTGGGAGGTCATGGACAAGACCACGGTGCGCGGTATCTTCGAGTACGACCAGTCGGTGATGGACCGCCTGTCGAAGGCAAAACGCCTCACGCTCGATTTCGAGGACGATGACGAGGACAGTATCGAGATGCAGATCCCCCGTGCCGGCGAAGCGCTGGCGGCGTTGAAGTTCTGCGAGGAGAACCGGAAATAGTTCGCCGCTGCCGGTTGTGAAGCCGACAGTATGTCGGCGATGAAGCGGCTAGCTGCGAGCCCGCGCGTGACTCATCGCACAGAGCCAACACGCTGTTCGCATTTATCCTAGTCTTTGGCGAAACCGTCCAAGCCGCACCCTGCGGTTGACGTTACGCAAGGACGATGTTCGAGATTCAAGCATCCGGCTACGACGTTTTTTTCTCGCCGAAGGCGGCAATTGATCGGTCCGTCGTCTCCGTCAGCTGCCGCATTGCGAGCACACCGTCTCGGACCGGCCGCCGGCAAATGGCGTCGTCCGTCCGATGACGATCCATCAGGCAAATCGCTTCTCGTCTCTCATCGGCGAGATCTACGACGCTGCGATTGACCCGGCGTTGCGCAGCGGCGCGTTGGAACAGATTTCGCAGTTCGTCGGTGGTTGCGCCGCGATGATCCTGTCCAGGGATTCGGCGCGGCTTTCGATCGAGATTCACCAGCATTTTGGAATCGACGCCCGCTTCCGTCAGCTTTATCGCGACCGGTATGTGGAGCTCGATCCTCTGCTCGACCGTCATCTCACCCTCGCCCCCGAATGGACGATCGGCGTGACCGACATCATGCCCTATGCGGATTTTATTGAGACGAGCTTTTATCGCGAGTGGGTGGAGCCGCAAGGGGCAATAGACATTGCGACGGTGGAGCTCGAGAAGACGACCGCCCGCACCACGATCCTGCAGGTGCTGCGTCATCGCTCCCGCGGAACCGTCGACGAGACCACGCGCGAACGCATGCGGCTGCTCGCGCCGCACATCCAGCGGTCGCAGCTCATGGGCCGGCAGATCAGGGCACGATCCCATACAGTCGACGACCTCGCGGACGTCCTCGACGGATTGAACATGGCGATCTGCCTGCTCGACGCCGACGGCCGGGTCGTCCATGCCAACGCGGCATGCCGCCGGCTGTTCGCCGACGCGAATTTGCTTGCGATGGTCGGCGACCGGATCGTGGCCCGCAACACCCAGGCCGACAAAATATTCCGCGGCCTGTGCGAATTCGATCACGGCACACATTCCGCTGCTCGTCGACAGATCCAACTTGCGACGTCGGGCGATGGGCGGCATTATCTGCTCCATGCCTTTCCGCTGAAGCGGGATCGCAGCCTGCCGCGTGACATCGCAGCCACGGTGCTCTTCGTTCAAAGAGCTACGATGCCGCCTTTGCTCGCAGCCGATGCGATTGCAGCAGCCTTCAGACTAACGCCGTCCGAATTGCGCGTGCTCATGGCAATCGTCGAGATCGGCGGTGTTCCCGGCATCGCCGCAAAACTCGGCATCGCCGAGACGACGGTGAAGACGCATCTCGGCCGCCTGTTCGAGAAGACGGGCGCCGGCAGGCAAGCCGATCTCGTGAAGATCGCCGCCGGCTTTGCCGTGCCGTTCGCCCGGCGGACAGATGGCGATGACGGCGCCTCGTGATTCTCTCGCCATGCTCGATGTCACCGGCCGCGCTTTCAATCCATTGTGATGGGGCGAGCCCGCTGGTCCTCCGAACGCAGGACGCGAGCCATTCGAGTCTTTCGTATATCGCGCCTCTGAAAAGAAGAGCAGCGCCCGCCGCACGAACATGCCGCGATGGCATCGAACGCGCGTGTGAGGAAACGACAGCGTATGGCCGGCCTGCTCGTCGGTTGGAGGCATTGCAGTGAGCAGCATGGTTGATTTTTCCGTTCTCAACGTTTCGACCAATGAAATTCCTGAAGGCGACCGCATCTCGATGCTTCGCGATTTCTATTGTCGCGGAGTGCTGAAGGCAGAGGTCGAGGCCAGGGACGGCAAGCCAGCCGCGGCGAGCTTCACGTCCCACCTCCTGCCGGAAGCCCAGTTGCTGATCGGGGGATTGTGCGGAGCGCGGGTCATTCGAACCAGGCAGCTGGTGGCCGACGGCGACGACAGTCTTGCTTTGATCGTGAACAGGTCCGGCGTTCTCGGGATATCCGAGCGAGGGTACGATCTGAAGCTCAATGCGGGAGAGGCGGTCCTGACGAGCGCGGAGGACGTTACGACGTTCGAGCGGTTGTCGCTGGGCAGTTGCTTCTCGTTGCGTGTGCCGAGGCGCGTACTGGCCCCGATGATCGTGGACGTCGATGATGCCGTGATGCGCGTCCTGCCGGAAAAGTCCATCGGACTGAGGCTGCTGGTCGACTACGCGGTGACGCTGGTGCGAGAGCAGGCGTTCGCAACGCCCGAACTCCGGCAGGTCGGAGTCAGCCATTTGCACGATCTGCTGGCGCTCGTTCTCGGCGCGACCGGTGAAACGCGGGAGCTGGCCGGCCGGCGCGGTGTGAAAGCGGCCCGGCTCCAGAAGGCGAAAGTCTCCATCGCCAACAATTGCTGGCGGCAGGACCTGTCGGTGGCGTCGGTCGCGCAGGAACTCGGCGTGACGCCCCGCTATCTCCAGCGCCTGTTCGAGGCGGACGGCAAGACGTTCTCCTCCTTTCTGATCGAGCAGCGCGTCAAGCGCGCGCATCGCATGCTGCGCGAACCCGGACACGCCGGGCGAACGGTGAGCTCGATCGCATACGACGTCGGCTTCGGCGATCTCTCTTATTTCAACCGCTGCTTCAGGCGGACTTATAACGCGACGCCGAGCGACGTCAGGAGCGGCGGGATGCCATGACCGCGCGCGACTGAAATTCTGCCAACTGCCGATATCAACCAGCAGACGGGGATCCGACAAGAGTCCCGATTGCGAAGCCTTGCCCCCAGCGTTGCGTGCGGCATCCACAGCCGGAGTATTGAATGCACCGTTTCTTCTTCGACCTTCTGGTCGGCAACATCGTGAAGATCGATCCCGGCGGCATGGTGTTCGAATCTACGGAAGCCACAGTCGTGGTGGCCAACGAGATGGCAAACCATCTTTTCGTCTGGCGTGACGATCTGCGCGACCGCAACGCCTGGATCCGCGTCAGGGACAACAGCGGCCGTGAAATCTATCGCGCGCCGGTCTGGGCCGAGAGCGGGGAAAGAATCGGCTGGGACCAACCGTAGTACTTTCGGAGGTGTCGCGCCTTTGCATCATCGCTTCGCCAAAACCGCGTCTGTTCGTTCCAGGCCGGGCCCCGGTCGCATCCGTCCAAGTCGACGGCATTGCTCCTTTCTACGTTGGGTTCTGCGAATTCAGAGTCGCGGGAACCGTTCTGCTTCGATCGCAGGAGGTGAGCGACGAAATAGCTTCGAGGGACTGGGAATGATTGTGTCGGATCCGGGCGGCGTCGCGCGATGGCCTTTGGCTTTGCGATCGCTGTGGCTATTAATACCGGCCGCGGTGGTCGCTGCGGTGTCTACCAGCGAGCCCGCGATGGCCGCCTGTACCCCGACGGCGCCAGTCAGCAACGCGACGGTGGTGTGTGTGCAAGTGACACGGACACCCAGCAGGGCAGCGGCACGGGCTACGGAACGAGCGGGGATGACAATAACGCCTATGACATCCGCGCGGGTGTGACCGTCAGGGGCAACGACTTTGGCTTCAAGGTCGGCGACAACAGCGTTTTCACCAACGCGGGTACGATTAGTGGAACGAATGCGGCGGGCATTACCGGCGGCAACATGACGATCACCAACGTGGAAGGGGCAACGATTGCCGGCTTCAACGCCATTACGCCCGCGACCATCGTTCTCAGCAATGCCGGTACGATCAGTGGCGAGGACAGGGCCATCGACACCAGCGGCAATGCAACCATCACCAATCTCGGCACGGGCCTGATCACGCAGACCCGAACTTCCGGCGCCACGATCTTCTCCGACCGCCTGGCGAAAGTAAGTAACGCCGGCACGATTTCCGGCCACGAAGCCGGGATAATGGCGAAAAACATCGATCTGACGAACCTCGCGGGCGGCGTCGTAATTGGCGACAAGAATGCGGCTTTCGCCGCTACTTCCGCCGTCATCGACAATGCCGGGACGATCAGTGCCGCAGGGAGCATGGGCGTTGCCGTCGTTGTGGACACCGGAGACGTCTTCGTCCGAAACAGCGGCACGATCAGCGGAACCCAGTCCGGCATTAACGCCGGGAACGGCGCGGCCAACGTCCTGAACAGCGGCACGATCACCAGCGGCTCGACCGTCATCTTCGCCACCACCGTCAACGTGACCAACACGGGACGGATTGCGACGACGCTCGGTTTCGGCCTGGGCGGCGTCACGGTGAACCTCGACAATTCCGGAACCGTCACGGCAGACCGCGGCGTCAACGCGATCTTCGGCAACGTGAGGAATTCCGGATCGATCATCGGGCAGAGCGCCGCCGTCAACGCCAACATCGCGAATGTGACGAATACAGGCCTGCTTCAGGGCTCGACCGTCAATGGTCATGGAATTCTGACGACCCAGGCGAACATCGCCAATTACGGCATGATCATCGGCCGGATCGGCATCGAATCAACCGACGGATCGAACATCACGAATTCCGGTACCATCACTGGCGGCGGCGGGGTCGCGATCAGGCTTTCCGCCAAAGCGGACACGCTGACGCTGCTGCCGGGTTCGAAGATCAATGGCGTGGTCGACTTCGGCTTTGGAAATGATGTCGTCAACGTCAATTTCGTTCCGCTAAGCAGCCGGGTATCGTCGCTAACGACCATTCAGCTCCCGACCTTCGTCAACTTCGAGGGCGTCATCAACACCAACACCGGAGGCGGCGGCTTCGTTGGCCCGAAGGTGTTTGCCGGCGACACGCTCGCGACGCTCGATCCGACCGCGCTGGCGCAAACCGACCGCACGCTGATGGACTTCACCGGCGGCGCCTCTTCGCTGGTGCAGGGCCGTCTCAACGGCGGCGCGGGTCCCGCCGGCGGCAACATGATGGCGATGGCCTATGCGCCGGAGACGGCGCCGGCCGGTCCTTTCGCCAAGTCGCCGCGCAGCCTATGGACTGATCCAGCGCCGATCACTGTCTGGGCCAACAGCTTTGGCGGCCAGCGCATCCAGGACGAGACCGCGGCGACGCTGCGCGCGACCTCGACGGCGTGGGGTGGGGCGATCGGCATTGATCGCAAGGTGCGACCGAACTGGCTCGTCGGCGCCTTCCTTGGTGGCGGGCAGGGTGGCCTCTCGGTCGATCTCAATTCTCAATCGGTCGACACCAATTACGTGTTCGCCGGCGCCTACGGCCGCTTCGAATGGGCCTCGCAATTCTTCGACTTCACCGTCCAGGGCGGCAATGCCGACAACAGATCGCGCCGCCTGGTGCTGAACAACGCAGCCGCCGGCGGCATGGAGACGGCGACGGCGAATTACGGCGGCTGGTACGTCAGCTCGGAGGTCGCTTACGGCTACAGGCTCAACATCGGCAACGGCTACGTGCTGACGCCGACGGCGCGGTTGCGCTATGTCGCCGGCCGGTTCGACGGCTATAGCGAGGCGGGTTCGGCGCAGTCGCTCTCGGTCGGCGGCCGCACGCTGCAGAATTTCGAGGAGCGGGGCGAGGTCGATCTCTCGCGGGTGACGAGCTTGGCCGGCGGCGAGTTCAAGGCCAACGTCCATGGCGGCGTCATCGCGCTCCAGCGCGTCGGCGACACCACCATCAACACGGTGCTGATCGGCCAGAACCTGGCCTTCGTGACGCCCGGCAGCCGCAGCACGGTCGGCGCGGTGGCCGGCCTCGGCTTCGACTATCGCACCAGCCGCAACGTGTCGGTGTTCGGCGCCGTGGAGGGCATGATGATGTCCGACCAGAGCCGGACCGGCGCGGCCAAGGGCGGCGTTCGCGTCGCGTTCTGAGCCGGCATCAGCCCTGGCGGCTCGAACGCGATGCCGCCGGCCGGGCTCCATCCGCCCGGCCGGCGCCTCCTCCTCCGATCGGAGGATGTCGCATGTCGCGGTTGTGTTATGCTCCCGGCATTGATCATTCAGTGCCATTTTGAGCCATGCACGGATCGCACAAGCTGTCAGCTCTCGTCGAGTCCATCTACGATGCCGGTCTCGATCCTTCGCTGTGGAACGATGTGGTGGCAGGCATCCGGGACTTCGTCGGCGGCCAGGCCTGCGGGCTGTTCTCGAAGGACGCGATCAGCAAATCCGGTGTCACGCACTACTATTGCGGAGCCGACCCGCACTACATCGAGCTCTATTCCGAGACCCATGCGAAGTTCGATCCGCTCACTGTCCTGCCGCCATACGGCCGGATTGTCAGCATTCCGGATCTCGTCAATTTCGATGAGTACCGGCGCGGGCGCTTCTACCAGGAATGGATGCAGCCGCAGGGATGCAGCGATGCGGCCAATGTCGTACTGGAGATGTCGAACGCGAGCTGCCCGGTGATGATGACCGTGCTGTCGGGCCGCCGCATGGTCGATCGGGGCATGAAGCAGCGCCTCTCTCTGCTGGTGCCGCATGCCAGCCGCGCGCTGCTGGTCAACCGCGCCATGACTGCGCAACTGACGCTGGCGTCGGCCCTGGCGGATGTGCTGGACAATCTGGCGGTCGGGATCTTCCTGCTCGACAGCTTCTGCCGCCTGGTGCATGCGAACTCGGCCGGTCAGATCCTGCTCGCGGCCGACGACGTGGTGCGGTCCGTCGCCGGGCAACTCGTGACCAGCAGCACCGAAGCCAATCAGACCCTGCGCAAGGCGCTCGCGGGCTGCCGTGACGGCGCATCGCTTGCCGAAGGCGGTCATGCGATTCCGCTGTTGACTGCAACCGGCGAGCGCTACGTCGCTCACATGCTGCCGCTGTCGTCCCTGCTGCGCCATGGCAGCGAACGCGTGGCCGATGCCGCCGGTGCGCTGCTTGTGCGCAAGGTGTCGCTCGGTGGACGATCCTGTGGCGAACTGATCGCGCGAACGTTCGAGCTGACGCCGGCGGAGCTTCGCGTGTTCCTGTCGATCGTGGAGGTCGGCGGCGTCCCGGAAACGGCGGCTGCGCTCGGTATTGCCGAGACGACCGTGAAAACGCATCTGCATCGCGTCTTCGCCAAGACCGGCGTGTCCCGGCAGGCCGATCTCGTCAAGCTCGCAGCGGGATTTGCCAATCCGCTCGTCCACTGACAGATCGCGTCGGCGTTGAACCTTTTGCTCTCACTACAGACTCACAGGAGCCGCAAGGCACGAACACCATTCCGCAAATCTCCGCATGTGACCATTGGCTCTTCCGATGCCCCGACCTCAAGGACATTCCGAGCTGATCGACAGCATCTATGATGCAGGACTCCACCCTGAGTTGTGGGGCGACGTCGTCGTCAAGCTCAATGCGTTCATCGGCAGCCAGGCCTGTGGCCTGATTTCAAAGGACACGGTCAGCAAATCCGGTGCGACGCATTATTATTGCGGCGTCGATCCCCACTATATCCAGCTCTATTCCGACACCTATTCGCGGTATGATCCGCTCGCCCGGCTTCCCCGATACGGCCAGGTGCGCAACATACCTGACCTCGTGAATTACGACGACTACCGGCGCGGGCGCTTCTATCAGGAATGGCTGCGCCCGCAGGGCTGCACCGACGTCGCCAACGTGGTGCTGGAGCAGTCGAACTCGTCCTGTCCGATGCTACTGACCGTCATCCCGGGCAGCGAGATGCTCGACGCCGAGCAGCGCGCGCGCATGCAGTTCCTGGTCCCGCATGCGAGCCGGGCGCTGATGATCAACCGCGCGATCGACCGGAAGCAGCAACGCGCGAGCGCGCTGGCCGACGTCGTGGACCGTCTGAATGCCGGCGTGATCCTGCTCGATGCAGCCTGCCAGATCGTCCACGCCAACGCGGCGGCCGAGACGATCCTGGCGGCGGACGACGTCCTGCGCTCGATCTCCGGTCGGCTGGTGACGAGGTCCTCAGAGGCCAATCTGGCCCTGCGCAACATCTTTCGTGAAGCTGGCGAAGTGGCAATGGCCGCGGCCGACGGTCGAAAGATCTCCCTGACGTCACATGACGGTTCGCACTACGTCGCGCATGTGATTGCGCTGCCCTCACTGCTGCGCGATGGGGCGACCGAGCGCAGCTCGGCCATCGGAGCCTTGCTGGTCTGGAAAGCCGAGCTCAACAGTCGCTCCAGTGCCGGCCTGATCGACCGCACCTTCGAACTGACGCCGGCGGAATTGAGGGTTCTGCAGTCGATCGTCGAGGTCGGCGGTGTGCCGGAGACCGCGGCCGCGCTGGGGATCGCCGAGACGACGGTGAAGACGCATCTGCACCGCGTCTTCGCCAAGACCGGTGTGTCCCGTCAGGCCGATCTCGTCAAGCTCGCGGCGGGATTCTCCAATCCGCTGCTGCACTGACGCGCACGCGCGCCGCGAGCCCTTCGCGGCAGCTCGTGAACGGGTTCAAACAGAGACATCATTTGAAAGTTATCGCGCGTCATTCAATCGAATGACGCGCGTTTTTGCGTTCTCTTCTACAGACGCGTCACACGATTTCTTGTTCGGCATATCAGACTTCTTTGTGAAGCAACTCACAGCAGGCCGCGGTGAATCTAATCAGTCTCCCGTAAGGGGTGAGAGGAGATCGTCATGCGAAGGACGTCACTTGCGATGGCCGACAAGTTTCGCGACATCGTCGCCCGCGTCGGCGCTGTGTTCCGCGAGCAACGCAAGATAGACGCGCAGCGCGCATTGCAGCGCTATCACCATTTGCTGGCCCGGCCCGGCGAAACATTGCCTTTGAACGAAATCATTTGCTCAGGAAGCAAGATGACATTCCGGGACATGCCAACGGATCTCATGCGCGCGAGCGCGCCGTCGGCGCGCCGGCCTGCGCGTAGTTTCAACATCGTTGCGATCGCGCTGACGATGGTGCTCGTCGCGCTCCAATTGCTCGGGCTGGCGCTCCTGGAACGATCCCACGCTCATGCGATGCAAATGTCGTTTCAAGGCGAGCCGGCCGCCTGCACCGACAGCCCGGATGCTGCCGTTCCGCAAATCCCCTACGATTGACCGGAGGGCGGTCCGTGCCTGATGTTTCGACTCTGATGCTGCTCAGCGTTGCCGTGTTCGCCGGCGCCTTTGTTTCCGGGCTCTCGGGCTTCGCGTTTTCGGCTGTCGCGGGCGCGATCCTGCTGCGGGTGTTTCAGCCGCTCGAAGCCGTGCCGTTGATGATGGCGTGCAGCATCGGCGTGCAGGCGACCAATCTGTGGGCGCTCCGGCGCAGCATCCGCTGGGAGGGCAGCCTGCTGCTGATCGTCGGCGGACTGATCGGCGTTCCCATTGCGGTCTCGCTGCTGCAGAGCGCGGATACCCATCTGCTCAGGCGCGGCTTCGGCATCGTCGTCGCGCTCTATGCGGCCTACATGCTGCTGCGCCCGACGCTGATCACCGCCGGTGACGCGGTCGGGCGGCACTGGGTCGCGTTGATCGGCTTCGGCGGCGGGCTCGTCGGCGGGCTGACGGCGATGCCGGGCGCAATCCCGACGATCTGGTGCGACATGCGCGGCATGCCCAAGAGCGAGCAGCGCGGTCTGGTGCAGCCTTTCATCGCCGCAATGCAGGTCTTTGCGATCGCCCTGCTGGTCGGACATCAGGATCTGTCGTCGAAGGTCTTCATCGATCTCGCGGTCAGCCTGCCGGCGCTGTTCGCCGGTTCGGCGCTCGGCGTGATCGCCTTCCACCGCGTCAACGAGACGGTCTTTCGCAAGACCGTGCTCGTCCTGTTGCTGCTCTCCGGAGTCTCCCTGGTCTAGTGGCCAGGGCTGGCAATTGAACCTTGGACCGGTGCCGCGCTGATGTCGCTCCCGTGATGCACCAGCGGCTTGTTACCGGTCACCGTCCGCAGCAGCACGTAGAACACCGGCGTCAGGAACAGACCGAACACGGTGACGCCGATCATGCCGGAGAACACGGCAACGCCCATGGCGCGCCGCATCTCCGAGCCCGCGCCGGTCGAGAGCACCAGCGGCAGCACGCCCATGATGAACGCCATCGACGTCATCAGGATCGGGCGAAGCCTCAAGCGGCTTGCCTCGATCGCGGCCCGGATCGGCGTGCGCCCGGCGAATTCGAGCTCGCGCGCGAATTCGACGATCAGGATCGCGTTCTTGGCCGAGAGCCCCACGAGAACGATCAGGCCGATCTGGGTGAAGACGTTGTTGTCGCCCTTGGAAATCCAGACGCCGAACATGGCGGCGAGCAGGCCCATCGGCACGATCATGATGATCGAGAGCGGCAGGGTCAGGCTCTCGTAGAGCGCGGCCAGCACCAGGAACACCAGCAGGATCGCCAGCGGGAACACCCAGAGGCCGGAATTGCCGGCGATGAACTCCTGATAGGTCAGGTCGGTCCATTCGAAGGCAAAGCCCGGCGGCAATGTCTCCGCCGCGATCCGGGTTGCGGCCTCCTGCGCCTGGCCCGATGAGAAGCCGGGCGCGGCGGCGGCGTTGATGTCGGACGACAGGAATCCATTGTAGCGGATCGCGCGCTCTGGCCCCGCGCTCTGGCGGATGTTGAGCAGCGCCGACAACGGCACCATGTCGCCCGAGGACGAGCGCACCTTCAACTGCCTGATGTCGTCGGCCCGCGCGCGGAACGGCGCATCGGCCTGGACGCGGACCGAATAGGTGCGGCCAAACTTGTTGAAGTCGTTGACGTAGTAGGAGCCCAGATAAATCTGGAGCGTGTTGAAGACTTCCGTGACGGGCACGCCGAGCTGCAGCGCCTTGGTGCGGTCGATGTCGGCGAACAGCTGGGGCACGTTGACCTGGAAGCTCGAGAACACGCCGGCAATCTCCGGCGCCTTCTGCATCGCCGCCACGAATGTATTGGTCGCCTCATTCAGAGCCTCATAGCCGAGGCCGGCGCGGTCCTCGATCTGCAGCTTGAAGCCACCGATGGTGCCGAGGCCGTTGACCGGCGGCGGCGGGAACATGGCGATGAAGGCTTCCTGGATGCCGGCGTATTTCTTGTTCAGGTCGGCTGCGATCGCGTTCCCGCTCAACTCCGCGCCCTTGCGCTCGTCGAACGGTTTCAGCGTCGAGAACACGATGCCGGCGTTGGACGAGTTGGTGAAGCCGGAGATCGACAGGCCGGGAAAGGCGACGGAGCTCTCGACACCGGGCTGGGTCAGCGCGATGTCGCTCATCTTGCGGATCACCTCTTCGCTCCGGTCGAGCGTGGCGCCGTCCGGCAGACGGGCGAAGCCGACCAGATATTGCTTGTCCTGGCCCGGCACGAATCCACCAGGCACCTGCTGGAACAGGAAGGCGGTGAGGCCGACCAGCACGATATAGAGGCCCATCACGGCGGCCTTGCCTGAGATCACCTTGGTGACGCTGCCGCTGTAATTCTCCGAGGAACGCGTGAAGGCCTTGTTGAAGCCGCGGAAGAACCAGCCAAGACCCTTTTCCATGATCAGCGTCAGCCGGTCCTTCGGCTCGTTGTGGCCCTTGAGCAGCAGCGCCGACAGCGCCGGCGACAGGGTCAGCGAGTTGACGGCGGAAATCACGGTCGAGATTGCGATCGTCAGTGCGAACTGCTTGTAGAATTGCCCGGTGAGGCCGGAGATGAAGGCGAGCGGCACGAACACTGCGATCAGCACCATGGCGATGGCGATGATCGGGCCCGAGACCTCGCGCATCGCCTGATAGGTGGCGTCGCGCGGCGACAATCCGGACTCGATGTTGCGCTCGACGTTCTCGACCACGACGATGGCGTCGTCCACGACGATGCCGATCGCGAGCACGAGGCCGAACAGGCTCAGCGCATTGATGGAGAAGCCGAACACGTGCATCACGGCGAACGTGCCGACGATCGAGACCGGCACCGCCAGCAGCGGGATGATAGAGGCCCGCCAGGTCTGCAGGAACAGGATCACGACCAGCACCACCAGCGCGATCGCTTCCAAGAGCGTGTGAATCACGGCTTCGATCGAGGAACGGACGAACTGGGTGGGATCGTAGACGATCTGGTAGGACACGCCTTCCGGCATGTTCTTCTTGATCTCGGCCATGGTGGCACGAACGTTGTCGGAAATCTGCAGCGCGTTGGAGCCGGGCGCCTGGAAGATCGGTATCGCCACCGCCTGCTTGTTGTCGAGCAGCGAACGCAGCCCGTATTCGGAGGCGCCGAGCTCGATGCGCGCGACGTCGCGCAGGCGAACGACTTCGCCGCGCGTTCCGGTCTTCACCACGATGTCGCCGAACTGGTCCTCGGTCGCGAGCCGGCCCTCCGCGTTGACCGACAATTGCAGGTCGATGCCGCTGACGTTGGGGGAGGAGCCGACGACGCCGGCGGCGGCCTCGACGTTCTGTGCCTGGATCGCCTTGACGATATCGCTCGCGGTCAGGCCATGCTCGGCGGCCTTTTGCGGATCGACCCAGACCCGCATCGAATAGTCGCCGGCGCCATAGAGCTGGACGTCGCCGACGCCGTCGATCCGCGCGAGGCGATCCTTGACGTTGAGCACCGCATAGTTGCGCAAATACGTCATGTCGTAGCGGCCGTTCGGCGACAACAGATGCACGACCATGGTGAGGTCGGGCGACGACTTCTTGGTGATGATGCCGAGCTGCCGCACCACGGCCGGCAGGCGCGGCTCGGCCTGCTGCACGCGGTTCTGCACCAGCTGCGTCGCCTTGTCGGGGTCGGTGCCGAGCCGGAAAGTCACCGTCAGCGTCATCGCGCCATCGGTGGTCGCCTGGCTCGACATGTACAGCATGTTCTCAACGCCGTTGATCTGCTCCTCGATCGGGGTCGCGACCGTCTCCGCGATCACCTTGGGATTGGCGCCGGGATATGTCGCGCGCACCACGACGGAGGGCGGCACCACGTCCGGATATTCCGAGATCGGCATCGCGAAAAGCGAGATCAGGCCGGCAAGGAAAATCAGGACCGACAGCACGCCGGCAAAAATCGGACGATCGATGAAGAATTTCGAGAGATTCATGGCCTTGCCCCTGCGCCGGAGACAGCTCTCCCGTCACTCCGTCGCGGGAGCGCCCGCGAGTTTGGAATCGAGATGGGATGTCCTGGCCGTTCTGTGATTCCGAGTTCCGGGGCGGGCTGCCCGCGCGCCCCGGAACGAGGTGACTAGCGTTGCACCACGTCCTGGTTGCTGTGGTTGGAGGCTGCTTGCTGCCCGCGCGCGCCCATCGTGGCGACCTCCGTCTTGAGGAGGGCGCCCGGACGCACGCGCTGCAGGCCGTTGACGACGATGCGATCGCCGGACTTCAGGCCCGAGGTGACGACACGAAGCCCGTCGACGGCGCCGCCGAGCGTGATCGGCCGGTACACCGCGCGGCTGTCGTCGCCGACCGCCATCACGAACTTCTTGTCCTGGTCAGTGCCGATTGCGCGTTCGTCGATCATCACCAGCGTCTGCTGCTTCGGCTGGCCCATGCGGACGCGGGCGAACTGGCCGGGGATCAGGCGCCCGTCCTCGTTCTGGAACAGCGCGCGCACCCGGATGGTGCCGCTCTGGCCGTTGACCTGGTTGTCGATGAGCTGGATGTGGCCTTTCGCCGAGAAGCCGCCGGAGGTCGCCATCTCCACGGGGATCTGGTCGAGCTTGCCGCGCTGGCCGGAGGGATCGGCGATCGAGTTCAGCGCACGCAGCACGACCTCTTCATCGGCGTCGAAGGACGCATAGATCGGATTGACCGAGACCAGCGAGGTCAGCACCGGGGAGGCCGTGCCGGCAGCGACGAGATTGCCGACGGTGATTTCGATCTTGCCGACGCGGCCGTCCACCGGCGCGCGCACCTCGGTGTAGTCGAGATTGAGCTTTGCGGTCTGCAGCGTCGCCTCGGCCGCCTTCACGTTGGCGATCGCTTCGCGGTTGGCGTTCTCGCGCTGGTCGAAATCGCGGCGTGTCACGACGGCGTTGCCGACCAACTGCGCGCCGCGTTCGACCTCGCTGTTGGTGAACACCACGCGCGCCTTTGCCGCCTCGAGCTGGGCGTTGGCCTTGTCGACCTCGGCCGCGTAAGGTGCCGGATCGATCTTGAAGAGGACGTCGCCGGCCTTCACCAGCGCGCCTTCGGTGAATTTCGTCGCAAAGATCGCACCGGCAACCCGCGGCCGGAGTTCGACTCGGTTGATGGCTTCCAATCGGCCGGAGAAGTCGTCCCACAGCGCAGTCTGCCGCGGCTCGATCATGGCGACGGTGACGGGCACTGCCTGTTCAGCCGCGGCCGCCGTCGCGGTTGCCTGGGCGGGATGAAGGTAGTGACCGGTCGCAATCGCGCCGGCCACGGCAAGGGCGCCGACGACGGCAACGCCGCCCAGAAGGCGGCGGAAACGGCCGGTGCGGGAGGTATTTTGGGAGGGGTGCATTTGCGCGCTCCAGATATGTAGTGTTCACTACAGATGTGGAGCTGGATGTCGCAGTGCAAGATACTTATGTACCATTCACTAAGAAAATTGTAGCCGCTTACCGCGACGATGGGAAGACACAAGAAAAATAAAGCTAGAACAATCAGATAGGGACCGGCGTTAGGCTGCTACTGACCGCCGCTTCCGAGGAGACAGGCACATGCGCATGGGACGCCCGCGCGAATTCGACGCCGAAACGGCGTTGGATCAGGCGATGGAAGTGTTTTGGCGACACGGCTACGAGGGCGCCACCATCGCGCAGCTGACCGAGGCCATGGGCATCAATCCCCCGAGTCTCTACGCGTGTTTCGGCAACAAGGAAGGCCTGCTGAAGGCCGCACTCGAACGCTACACCAAACTGCGCAACGTCTGGATGAACGAGGTGGTGGCCGCACCGACCGCCCGCGAGGTGGCCGAACGGATGCTGATGGGCATCGCCGACAAGCAGACCGATCCCGCCAATCCGCCCGGATGTCTGCTGGTGCAGGGTGGCATCGCCTGCGGTACCGGCTCCGAGAACGTACCCTTCGAACTCGCCGCCCACCGCGCCCGGAATGAAGACCAGCTCCGCGACCGTTTCATCCGCGCCAAGGCCGAAGGCGATCTCAAGGAAGGTGCCGACCCCGCCGCGCTCGCGCGCTACGTCTCGGCCGTATCGGTCGGTATGGGCGTGATGGCATCCTCGGGCGCGAATCGTGAAGCGCTGCGGCAGGTGGCGAGCGTGGCGGTGCAGGCGGTCGAGGCGCAGTCGACCGACCGAAGTTGATCGCCGCAAGCGCGATCGGCCTGTGTCACCTCGCCGATTGCATGGCAGAGAGCGACGGCGGCGGGACGAAGCCGCCGAACTCGCGTTCGATGAGCCCAGCCAGCGCGATCGTCGTGCGGTCCTCGAGATAAGGCCCGATGATCTGGACGCCGATCGGCAGACCCGATGGTGTCCGCTCGATCGGAACAGCGGTCGCCGGCAGTCCGTAGGTCGATGCAGGATCTGCCCAGATGAAGCACGCGTCGGAGTAGTTGGCGGGCTGTCCGTCGATGTCGAGCAGTCGCGCGTCGAACGGCTCGGAATGATCATGTGGAAACGCCGGCACGGCAGCGGCCGGGTAGACCACGGCGTCGAACTGGCGGAAGAATCGCTGCCACTTCTGTTGCAGCTGCAGGCGTGTCGCATCGGTCGCCAGCCAGTCGCGATGGCTCATGCCCCAGCCGCGCGCACGCTCGGCCTGCAGGCTGCGGTCGTCGGGCAAGAGTGCCGCAGCGAGTCCTTGCGCCTCTGCGAGGGCAGCCGGTGTCAGGCGCGGACTGCGCGCTGCGTTCAACAGCTTCATGTAAAGCCGTGCGGATTCGGCGAGGTCGGGCAGCGCCGTGCTTGAACGTGCGACCCGTGCGCCCGATCGTTCGAGCCGTTCTGCCAGCCGTCCGATGGCGGAACGCACAGCGTCTCCCGTCGGCATCAAGGGATGCGTCTCGATCACGAGGATGCTGAAATCCCGGAGCTTTTCGTGTCGCGGGGCGGGCAGTGCAAGCCGATAGCCGATCCCGTCCCGCGTCTCGTCCGGGCCGGCAATCACGTCGAGCGACAGCGCAAGGTCCGATGCGGTGCGTGCCATCGGTCCGACGACGGCGAGATCGCCCTGGCCAGGTGCCGGCGGCAGGCCGTATCCACGCAGCGGGACCAGGCCGAAGCTCGGCTTGTGTCCGAACACACCGCAGAAATGGGCTGGGACGCGGATCGAGCCGCCGATATCCGAGCCGATCGAGAGCGGACCGAAGCCCGCGGCCAGCGCCGCCCCCGATCCGCCCGAGGAGCCGCCGGGCGACCGGCCAAGATCCCACGGGTTGCTGGTCGTCCCGTGGATGTCGTTGTAGCTCTGGAAATCCCGCAGTCCGATCGGGATATTGGTCTTGCCGATGATGATGGCGCCCGCCGCCTTCAGCCGCGAGACGACCAGGGCGTCTTCCGTCGGCTGGAAGTCTTTGAACTGCGGAAAGCCCCATGTCGTCGGCAGGCCGGCGACGTTGAACGGTTCTTTCAATGTCACGGGGATGCCGAGCAAGGCCCGGCGCTCGCCGCGGCCGAGCGCGGCATCGGCCGCGCGTGCGGCGTCCTTGGCGCGCTCGAAGTCGCGCACGATGATCGCGTTGATCGGTCCGTCCAGCGCCTCGATGCGCGCGATCGTGTGTTCGAGCAGCTCCGCTGCGGAGAGCTTACGCGCGTGCAGGGCGCTCAGCAGGGCGCCGATCGAGCCATAATTCAGGTCAGCAGCATCTGCGGTCATCACGACCTCCAATGCCTCAATGTATCTCATCGCTGGGTCGACGCTACCCGCCGTGCCGATCGCTCGGGGCACCGAACATGCGATTTTGAAATGGGGATGAGGAGGCCGCGCAACGGGAGCCGGATCTGCCCGCGGTCAGGGCGGGGGGCTGGACCGTAGCCTGTAGCCATTCTTCGAGACGCCTGCCAAAGCGGGCGTCTCGAACATGCAGGCCGAGCTTGCCTCAGGAAGCTTCCTTCAGCACCGGCGCCGCCGATTCCTCGGCCTTGAGCTCTTCGAGACTGCGATGCCGGCGCTCGATGCCGAGGGCGAAGACCGCAATGATCTGCACCACCAGCAGCCCGATCATCAGTGACGCCGGCCACGCCGTGCGTCTCGAACAAGGAGACGACCAGGAACGGCGTGATGATGGTGGCGCCGCGTCCAAGCGTGTTGAAGGTGATCAGGCAGACGGCACCGACGATCATCCGCGACAGCAGCGGCGCGAAGCGGGGATCGTGCCGCGCCAGATCGCGGGCTACGCACTTCTGCCGCGCTCTACGCCGCCTCGACGGCTCTGTACGCGCTGCTGCTCTCGTGGCATTGGGGGCGGTGAAGTCGAGCGGGCGGTTGACGCTCAGTTCACGCTCGACAGGAAGCCCGCCAGAATCCGCCGGCTTTGGCTAAGAGTCTCGATGCGTTCGTCGATGAGGCTGACCTGCTGCGCGAGTATTCTGCGCAGATTGTTGCACGGCGTGAATTCCGGATCGTTGCTCCGCACGCACGGCAGCAATTGCTGGATCGTTTCCAGCGTCATCCCGGCCGCGCCAAGCATTTTGATCCGCCGAACGGTCTCCTCTTCCGTCGAACCGTAATCGCGATAGCCGGAGTCTGTCCGCTGCGGCGCAAGCAGTCCTTCGGCTTCGTAGTAGCGCAGCATCCTAACACTGACTCCCGTCCGGCGGGAAAGCTCACCTATCTTCACTGGAAAATCCTCTTGACCCTGACAGTGCTGTCAGACCTTACAGGTCGTGCTCGTCCATGTGAACACCATCGCGGAGGAGCAAGATGAAAGCTTACCATTTGAACGGCGATGCCGGTGCCGGTGGCCTTGTGCTGGCCGATGTCAGTCGACCTGAACCCGCCAAAGGCGAGGTCCGTATCCGGGTCGAAGCCGCAAGCCTGAATTATCGCGACCTGATGATCCTCGACCGCGTCGGCCAAGGTGGACTGAATGGTCGCGTCCCGCTGTCGGACGGCGCGGGTGTCGTGGATGCCATCGGTTCGGGCGTCACGCAATGGCAGCCCGGAGACCGCGTCGCCGCGTCGTTCTTTCGCGATTGGATCGCGGGGCCATTCAAGTCCAGCTATGTTTCGTCTGCCCTCGGCGGCAACACCATGGACGGTATGCTTGCGGAGTATGTCGTGCTGCCGGCAACCGCGCTTGTCTCCGCGCCGGCGCACTTGTCCGCGGTCGAAGCGGCGACCCTGCCCTGTGCGGGCGTTACGGCCTGGCACGGCCTCATCGCTCGCGGCGGGATGGGCAAAGGCGACACGCTGCTGGTCCAGGGGACAGGCGGCGTCGCGCTGTTCGGCCTTCAGTTCGCCGCGGCGCTGGGCGCGCGCGCGATCGTGATTTCTTCCTCGGATGAGAAGCTCGCCCGCGCCAAGGCGCTGGGCGGTTCACTCCTCATCAACTACCGCGACACGCCTGACTGGGATGCCGCGCTGATGAAGGCGACGGACGGCGAAGGCGCCAGTCATATCCTCGAACTCGGCGGACCCGGCACTTATGACCGATCGCTGAGATCGGTCGCTGCGGGAGGCAAGATCGTCCAGATCGGTGTCTTGACAGGGTTTGGCCCGAAGCCGGACCTCGCGCGTCTTCAGTGGGAGAACGCCGACATCATTGGCGTCACCGTCGGATCGCGCGAGCATTTCACCGCCATGAATCGCTTCTTGACCGACAAGGCAATCCACCCGATCGTCGATCGGGTGTACGGTTTCGACGAGGTCCCTCACGCGTTCGCCCATCTCCGGACCGGCTCCCACTTCGGCAAGGTCGTTGTGAAGCTGTAAGGTCTTAGAGACGTCAGGGCGGAAGGACGCTTCATCTCTGGACAAACGACAAGCATGTTCGCCCTGACATTTCTCGGGACCTCTGCGAGCGTTCCGTCCGCCGAACGCAACCATCCGGCCCTGCTGATCGAGGCGGCCGGCCAGCGCATGCTGGTCGATTGCGGCGAGGGCACGCAGCGCCAGTTGCTGCGCAGCGGCGCCGGCTTTCGGCGGCTCGACCGCGTGCTGCTGACGCACGCGCATCTCGATCATGTGCTCGGCATCCCCGGTCTGTTTTCAACATTGGGATTGCGGCGGAGTGCCGACGCGATGACCATTCATGGCGGGCCTGGCACGCTCGACATCGTCGTCCGGATGTTCGCGGGCCTTTGGGGTCCGGGCAGGGCGCCGATCCCTGTCGCATTCGCGGCCCTGAGCGAAGGACAGGTGATCGACGCCGGCGACTTCACCATCGCCTGCTTTCCGGTTCGGCACCGTGACACCGACAGTTTCGGTTTCGTGTTCCAAAGTCCCGCGCGCCGTCATCTCTTGCCGGAACGCCTTTCGGCTCTGGGTGTGCCGGATGGCCCAATGCGTGGAGAATTGGCTGCGGGACGAGCCATCGTGATAGCCGATCGCACGATCGATCCGGAAGACGTCCTGGGTCCGCCGAGCGGCGGCAAGAAGCTCGTCGTCATCGGCGACACCGAAACCACCGAGGGGCTGGCGCAACACATCGCTGATGCCGATCTGCTGGTGATCGAGGCAACGTTTCTCGATCGTGACGCGTCGACCGCGCGGGACTATGGGCATCTCACCGCGGCAGAAGCGGCGTCGTTTGCGGCAGCGAGCAGTGTGAAGCAGCTCGTGCTGACCCACATGTCGGGACGCTATGAAGACGAAGAGGTTCTCGCCGAGGCGGCAAGGATCTTTCCGAACAGCCGGATCGCCGCCGACTTCGATCACATCGTGATCTGACCGTCGTGACGAAATATCGTCAATCGCCGTCCCGTCCGGCGCTATAGACCGGCGGCAACACCGAGGCGGCCGATGCCCGGCAGCTTGATGGCGGGCCGCCGGATGTCGAGGCCGAGCACGGCACCGAAGAAGTTGATCTCGAGGCCTTCGACCCAGCCCAGCGTCAGGCCGAGATAGCCGGAGAGCGAGGCATAGAAGCCGGTGCGCGAGGCGGTCAGCCCGATCCATTCTCCGGAATAGGGATAATCCTTGCCGATCGCGGTCGGCGGCAGAACTGCGCGAAGTTCCGGCACGGCATCAAGCGCGGCTTGAACGAAGGTATTTGAATTCGGTCCCGGCCAGGCGCTGTAGTCGCCGTAAGCTCGAAACTTGTAGGTTT
Organism: Bradyrhizobium sp. SZCCT0148; assembly: GCF_018129985.1. Taxonomy (GTDB): domain Bacteria; phylum Pseudomonadota; class Alphaproteobacteria; order Rhizobiales; family Xanthobacteraceae; genus Bradyrhizobium; species Bradyrhizobium japonicum_H. Next base: position 1,623,179 of record NZ_JAFCKT010000001.1, on the reverse strand, counting down.
CGATCACGCTCCGGATCCTGGGAATGAGGGGCTCGGCCTGTGGGCCATCTAAGGCGACAACGGTTTCCGGCGGGGCGCCGAACCACCTTCCATCGGGAGCGAAGCCGTTGCTCCGGATCGGTTCGCCCCAGGCGGTGTAGTCGTATCGGCTGTAGTGGGTCGCATCCTTTTCCTTGACGACGATCCACGTATGGACGGCGAAGATGCTTCGCCACCGGACCGTTCGCGCCGCATAGACCCGGATCAGGGCATCGGGATGGGAAGAAGCGGGCGGCAGCAAGCCCGCGCTGGAACGGTCGGCCGTCTGCCAATTGCCGCGGCCATCTCCAAGCCAATAGTACCGCGCGGCCGACAGGCCAATCGGTACAAACAGAAGCAAGAAGAAAATGAGCACGGTTCTTCGCAAGGAAAGATGGGGTTTCGGAAGGAAGCCTTGCGGATATAGGTCGTCGAAGCTCTTTCACAATGATATTCGAATGCAGATCGTCGGCTGTAAGGTCGCGGGACACGGCGTCTGTCTCTCGCATTTACTCGTCGTCCGGATCGCCACCATTCAGCAGCCGTTGGAAGCGGTCACGCTCACCACTCCGTATATTGCGAGCCGTCAGCGAATTCCGTTTCAGACCTTGGGCATCCTGCTCGCATCTACGATGGCCGCGCTCGCCTTCGGGTTCTCGGCGCAGAAATAGATCGACATGCGGGTCGATCGCTGTTCCGCAGCCTCAAAGGGCCGCAGGATTCCTCCGCAGGGTTGAGACCTTACGTCCTGTCGGTGCGAACGCAGGGAGAACAAGAACAAGCGGACGATGTTCACAGAGGGGCTGGACCGCGAAGGTCAGCGCGGCTATATGAGCGGCCTGCGAGCCGCTGATTTGCAAAGCAATTAGCTTGCCTTGCAGAACTTCCGAAGAAAGCTTAGTGATTTCAAGCGCTTCGGTGGGGAATGGTGTAACGGTAGCACAACAGACTCTGACTCTGTTTGTCTTGGTTCGAATCCAGGTTCCCCAGCCAGCTCAGGCCTTCCAAGGTCCGGCTCTCCAGCCCCTCAGCGACAGTGATTGGTCCGCTGGCCGCGTCGGCGATGGCGACCGTTTGCCTCATCCAAAATTGCGTTTCCCCGGTCGGATCGTTGCGCGCTCCATCGTCCTTGGATCACACAACGCGAGGAGATCCTGATGCCCTATGTCGATGGGTTCGTTCTGGCCGTGCCGAAGGATAATATCGAGGCCTACAAGACGCTGGCGACGAGCGCCTGCGCGATCTGGATGGAGCACGGTGCGCTCGAGTACGTCGAATGCATCGCCGATGACGTTCCCTATGGCGAGCTGACCTCCTTTCCACGCGCAGTGATGGCGAAGGAAGACGAGGTCGTGGTGTTCTCCTGGATCGTCTACCGCGACCGCGAGACCCGCGACGCCGTGAACAAGAAGGTGATGGCGGATCCGCGGCTGAAGATGGAGGGCATGCCGTTCGACGGCAAGCGCATGATCTATGGCGGCTTCACGACGCTGTTGCGGGCGGGCGACCTTACCAGCTGACAGCGGGAGCAATAGGCCTATCGGTCGACCTCGGCCTGAAGCAGCAGCAGCAGGCAATCGGCGAGCCGCGTCTCCATCTCTTTCGACGAAAGCTGTAGCGGACCGGGATCGTTGAGGATCACGTTCACAAGCGTGCCGAGCACGATCTGGAAGCCGAAGGCGATGGTGCGTGTCTTTGCCGCCTTGCGGCCCCTGCCCATGGCCGGCAGCAGGAGAGGGATGGCGCGCGCGGTCGTCGCCTGCGCGAGCGCCTTGAACGGTGTCCATTTGTCCGGGCGGGTGTCGTCGTGCTGGAGCGCGGCGCGCAGCACGCCCTCGTGGCTGCGCATCCAGGCGATGATGCCGCCGACGATGATGGGGCAGAGCTGGTCGAGGCTTGCCTCCGGTGACGGTCGCCGGATCTTGCCCAGCCGCTGCTCGCCGTCGCGCATGGCCAGCGCCATTAGCGCGTTGAAATAGGTCTCCTTGCTCTCGAAGCGGCTGTAGAAGGCCCCGACGGTGGCGCCGACTTCGGTGCAGAGCGACTCGATCGAGAGCTCCACAAGGCTGCGCGTCCTCAGCATTTCGGCGCCGGCGCGCAGCAGCGCCAGCGTGGTTTCCCGGCTGCGCTTCTGCCGCGACGGCGCGACACCCGGCAGGTCGAAATCGCGAAGCTCCGGCTGATCTGACCGTGGGCGCATCCGTGCTTGCATCCGCTAAAAACTATAATCATAATTCTGATTATAATTTAGGGCGTGGCGGGCTGCAGGTCAATCGCGGGCGCTACGACAATGAAAACACCGGGTCCGGCAGGGAGGATCAGATGAGCGCAGGCAGCGGCACGCCGTTCGGCGGGAAAGTCGGCAAGACGGTTGCGGAGTCAACACCCTGGTGGCCGGATGCACCAAGGCCGCCCGCGGGGGCGCCGAATATCCTTGTGGTGCTGTTTGACGACGTCGGCTTCTCCAATTTCGGCTGCTACGGCTCGGCGATCAGGACGCCGACCATCGACAGGCTTGCTGAGGAGGGCCTGCGGTACAGCGGTTTCCATACCACCGCGATGTGCTCGACGACGCGCGCCGCGCTGCTCACCGGGCGCAACCATCACTCGGTCGGAGTCGGGTGCCTCGCCAATTTCGATTCCGGCTATCCCGGCTATCGCGGCAAGATCGCGCGAGAGGCGGGCACGCTGGCCGAGATGCTTCGCGTGCATGGCTATCGCAACTACATGGTCGGCAAGTGGCACGTCACGCCGCTGACCGAGAGCGGCGCCACCGGTCCGTTCGACGGCTGGCCACTCGGCCGCGGCTTCGATCGCTTCTACGGCTTTCTCGACGCCGAAACCGACCAGTATGCGCCGGAACTCGTCTCCGACAACACGCATATCGATCCGCCGGGGACCTATGCGGACGGCTATCATCTGACCGAGGATCTGATCGATCAATCGATCCGCTTCATCGGCGATCACGTCGCTGATCGTCCTGATGTGCCCTGGCTGACCTGGGTCGCGCTCGGGGCCTGCCACGCGCCGCATCAGGCGCCGGTCGAGATCATCAGAAGCTATGACACCGCCTTCGCCCATGGCTGGGACGTCGAGCGGGAGCAGCGTCTCGCGCGCCAGAAGGCGATGGGCCTGGTGCCCGGAGATACGCGGATGCCCGCGCGCAACGACGGCGTGAAGGCCTGGGAGGAGCACTCGGCCGACGAGCGCCGCGTCTTCGCCCGCCTGCAGGCGGCCTTTGCCGGCATGCTCGACCACTCCGACCGCCATCTGGCGCGTCTCGTCGCATTTCTCGACACGGCCGGCATCCGCGACAACACGGTGATCATCGTGATGTCCGACAATGGCGCGAGCCAGGAAGGCGGGCCGCTCGGCTTCGTCAATGCGATGGGACCGTTCAACTTCAAGCCGGAGCCGATCGCCGAGAAGCTTGCACGCATCGACGACATCGGCGGGCCCGACACCCACAGCAATTTTCCGCATGGCTGGGCGATGGCGTCCAACACGCCGCTGCGGCGCTACAAGCAGAACACCCATGGCGGCGGCATCCGCGATCCCTTCGTCATCAACTGGCCGAACAGGATCGCGGCCAAAGGCGAACTGCGGCACCAGTTCGTTCACGCCTGCGACCTCACGCCGACGCTCTTGGAGCTCATCGGCATCGAGGCGCCCATCGATCTCGCGGGCTGCCGGCAGATGCCGCTGGAAGGCGAGAGCTTTGCGCGTTCGATCATCGATGCCTCGGCACCGTCGAAGAGTTCGCCGCAATATTTCGAGATGTTCGGCCATCGCGGTCTCTGGCACGACGGATGGAAGGCGGTTGCCTTCCATCCGTCGGGCACGCCGTTCGAGAACGACAAATGGGAGCTGTTCCATCTGGACGCGGATTTCTCCGAGACCGACGATCTCGCGACAAGGGAGCCGGAGCGTCTCGCAGCGATGATCGCGACATGGTGGAAGGAGGCCGAGAAGCACAAGGTGCTGCCGCTCGACGACCGCTTCGGGCCGCGCTTTGCCGAAAATGCCGCGCGTTTCCACGGCGCGCGTCACCATTTCGTCTTCCACGCCGGTATGGGGCACGTGCCGACCGACGTCGCGCCGGACGTGCGCAGCCGCAGCTACACGATCGAGGCGCGACCGACGTCGCGCCGGACGTGCGCAGCCGCAGCTACACGATCGAGGCGCATGTCGAGATCGGCGAAGCGGGCGCCGACGGCGTGCTGATCGCGCACGGCGATGCGACGTCGGGCTACAGCCTCTATGTCAGCGATGGCCATCTCGTGCACGATCTCAACATCGGCGGCAGCCACCAGATCGTGCGTTCGGACCGCAAGGTGCCGACAGGCGCGCGCCGGCTCGGCGTGCACGTCGAACGTCTGGTGCGCAAGGAGGCGCCGGCCAAGGGCTCGCGCACTGGTGTCACCGAATACACGCTGCTGATCGACGGCGAGCCCGCGGGTTCGCTCCAGACCCGGCTGGGCTTTCACACGCTGATCTCGTGGTCCGGACTCGACATCGGCCGCGACCGCGGCAGCCCGGTGTCACATTACGAGGCGCCGTTCGAATTCAGGGGAAACCTGCTGCGCGTGACTGTCACCATGAACAGCGATCAGAAGCTCGACGGCGAGGCCGTCGGCAACGCGCAGATGGCGCGGCAGTAGCGGAAACCGGTGCCGTGCCCCGCGAAGGCGGGGCATCCAGCACGCCGCGGCCTCTCGGTCCGATCACCGCCGTCTCTGGAATACTGGATTGCTCGCCGCAGTGGCGCAATTGCGCGCAAGGCGGGCGATGACAGCGTGCCTGTTACTTGATCTTGTCGTAGGCCGCCGCGAAGTCGCCCAGCGGCATCGGGATCGCGATCGTCTCCTTGGCCATGTTCTGAAAGGAGACCTTGAGCTGCTTGCCCGACCGCAACGCGGCAAGCAGGTCCGGCGCGATCGGCGACGAGGCGTAGCAGCCGCGGTTCTCGCAAGTCTGGATCTGCAGGTCGACCGTCTTGCCCTCGTCGACCTGAAGCTTGGCGCCGATGGGAAGGTTGAGGCCGAGCGGCAATTGCAGCAGCGCCACCGGCGTGCGGGTATCGGGCGCGATGCGGATATTGATCAGGACGATGGTCTGGCCGGTCTTGGTCAGTACCGCGTTCTGCTCCATCGCGCATTCGAGCGGCGCGTCACGGCTGGCACTGGTACAGCGTACGATCCAGCCGGGCTGTTGCGCAGGCGAGCCGTCGGCCTGTGGCTGCGTCGGAGCCGGCTGTGCCGCCGGAGCGGGGGCGTTCTTCTTGGCGGCCTGCTGGGCAGAAGCGGCGCCGGTCGACAGCAGGACAGCAGCGGCGAGGGCGACAAGTCTGGATTGCATGAGCATGGCGAACCGCGTTGGCGTGAACCGGGAGCCTCGCTGTAGCGTCGCCGGAAGAGCCGTGCAAGCCGCTACTCGGCAGCTTCCTTAACGGTGCGGTGCTCGACCCTCTCGCCGCCTTCGCCGTCACCCGAACGGCCCCAGCCCGAGAACCAGTTGTTGAGCTCGTCGAGATAGAGATAGACCACCGGCGTCGTGAACAGCGTCAGCGCCTGGCTGACGATCAGGCCGCCGACCATGGCATAGCCGAGCGGCTGACGGATTTCGGCGCCTGTGCCGTGACCGAGCATCAGCGGCACGCCGCCGAGCAGTGCGGCCATCGTCGTCATCATGATCGGGCGGAAGCGGAGCAGCGCGGCCTGGCGGATGGACTCTTCCGGTGTCTTGTGCTCGTCGCGTTCGGCCGCGATGGCGAAGTCGACCATCATGATGCCGTTCTTCTTCACGATGCCGATCAGGAGAATGATTCCGATCAAGGCAATGAGGCTGAAGTCGAAGCCCGCCACCATCAGGATCAGAAGTGCGCCAACGCCGGCCGAGGGCAGGGTCGACAGGATCGTGATCGGATGGATGTAGCTCTCGTAGAGGATGCCGAGGATCAAATAGACTACGACGAGCGCGGCGAGGATCAGGAGCGGCACGGTGCCGAGCGATTGCTGGAACGCCTGCGCGGTGCCCTGGAAGCTTGAGTTCAGCGTCGGCGGCGCGCCGAGATCGGCCATCGCCTTCTGCACGGCTTCCGTCGCCTGGCCGAGCGCGACGCCCTGGCCAAGGTTGAAGCTGATGGTGATCGCCGGGAACTGGCCCTGATGGCTGATAGAGAGCGGGCGGACCGGATCGGTGGTCCAGGTCGCGAAGGTCGACAGCGGCACCTGATCGCCCGTCAGCGGTGACTTCAGATAGAGCTTGTTGAGACTGTCGAGATTGCCCTGCATCTCCGGCAGGATCTCCAGGATCACTTTGTAGGTGTTGAGCTGGGTGAAATACTGCGTTACCTGCCGCTGGCCGAAAGCGTCATACAACGTGTCGTCGATCAGCTGCGGCTGGATGCCATAGCGCGCGGCGGTGTCGCGGTTGATCTTGAGTTGGACCGTGGTGCCCTGGGTCTGCTGGTCGGTCGCAACGTCGCGCAGCTCCGGCAGGGTCTGCATCTTGGCGAGGATCTTGGGCGCCCATTCGTTGAGTTCGTCCAGATTGGCGTCCTGCAGCGTGAATTCAAACTGCGTGCGCGTCGGCCGGCCGCCGAGTCGCACGTCCTGGGCTGCCTGCATGTAGAGGCGGGCGCCCTGGACCTTGTCGAACTGGGGACGCAGTCGCGCGATGATCTGCTGAGCCGAGGCCTCACGCTTGTCGCGCGGCTTCAGCGTGATGAATAAGTTGCCGTTGTTGCCGGCGCGGCCGCTGCCTCCGATCGACATCGCGACGCTGGCAACGTCGGGATCGGCCAGGATGATCTTGCCGAGCTGTTCCTGCCGCCGCGTCATCTCCTTGAACGAGATGTCCTGCGAGGCTTCCGATGTCGCCGTGATCAGGCCGACGTCCTGCTGCGGAAAGAAGCCCTTCGGGATCAGGACGAACAAGTAGATCGACAGACCGAGCGTGGCGAAGAAGATCGCCAGCGTGGTGCGCCGCCAGGCCAGGGCGTGGTCGAGCACATACTCGTAGCCGCGCAGCATTCCGTCAAAGGCGCGCTCGCTCCATTGATAGAATTTGCCATGGGTTACCTCGCCATGGGCGCGAAGGAAGCGTGACGCCATCATCGGCGTCAGTGTCAGCGACACGAACATCGAGACGAAGATGGTCATGGCCAGCACGACGGCGAATTCACGGAACAGACGCCCGATGATGCCGCCCATCAGGAGCAGCGGAATCAGCACCGCGACCAGCGATATGCTGATCGATACGATGGTGAAGCCGATCTCCTTGGAGCCCTTGAAGGCGGCCTCCATCGGCGATTCCCCGTCCTCGATGTAACGCGTGATGTTCTCCAGCATCACGATGGCGTCGTCGACGACGAATCCGACCGCGATGGTAAGCGCCATCAGCGACAGATTGTCGAGTGAGTACCCGACGACCCACATCAGGGCGCACGCGCCGAGCAGCGCCAGCGGAACCGTGATGGTGGGAATGACCGTGGCCCAGAAGCTGCGCAGGAAGATGAAAATGACCATGACCACGAGGGCGATGGTCAGCAGCAGCGTGAACTGGACGTCCTCGACCGCCGCGCGGATGGTCGTGGTGCGGTCGCTGATGAGCTCGATCTTGATCGCGGGCGGGATCGCCGCCACGAGGCGGGGCAGCGTCGCCTTGATCCTGTCGACGGTCTCGATCACGTTGGCGCCCGGCTGCTTGAAGATCACCAGGAACACGCCGCGCTTGCCGTTGGCCCAGGCCGCCTGCTTGGCGTCTTCAGCTGCGCTCACCGCCTGGCCGACATCGCGGATCCGCAACGGAGCGCCGTTGCGATAGGCGATGATGACGTCGTTCCAGTCCTTCGCGTGCGTGAGCTGGTCGTTGGCGTAGATCGTGTAGGCGCGTTTCTCGCCGTCGATGTTGCCTTTCGGGCTGTCGACCGTGGTGATCGCGATCTGGCTGCGCACGTCCTCCATCGACAGGCCCTTGGCGACCAGTTTCGCCGGGTCGATCTGGATGCGGATGGCGGGCTTCTGCTGACCGCCGATGAAGACCTGGGCGACGCCCGAGAGCTGGCTGATCTGCTGGGCAAGCTGGGCGTCGACAGAGTCGCTGACGCTGGTCAGAGGCAGCGTGTCCGATGTTGCCGACAGCAGCAGGATCGGCGCGTCGGCCGGGTTGACCTTGCGATAGGTCGGCGGCGACGGCAGGTTCTTCGGCAACTGGCCGGATGCCGCGTTGATGGCGCCTTGCACATCGTTCGCGGCGCCGTCGATGCTGCGGTTGAGATCGAACTGGATGGTGATCGACGCCGTGCCGAGATAGCTCGTCGAGGTCATCTGGGCGATGCCGGGAATCTGGGCGAACTGGCGCTCCAGCGGCTGCGCCACGGACGAGGCCATCGTCTCCGGGCTGCCGCCCGGCAGGTTGGCGGTGATCTGGATGGTCGGGAAGTCGACCTGCGGCAACGGTGCAACTGGTAGCAGGGGGTAGGCGACGAGGCCGACAAAGAGAATGCCGGCCATCAACAGCGAGGTGCCGATCGGGTACCGGATGAAAGGTGCCGAAATCCCGCCCCCGATCATTCCTGACGTACCTTGTTCTGGGCCGGGGCCGGGTTCGAACTTGCCACCGCGGTCGAGACGAGGCTGCCGGGCTGCACCTTGAACTGGCCGCCGGTGATCACCTGCTGCCCCGGGCTCAGCCCTTCCTCGATGACCGAATGTCCATCGATGGCGTAGCTGACCTTGATCTTGTGCATTTCGGCCTTGTTGTCCTGGTTGACGGTATAGGCATAAAGGCCGTTGGTGGAATGCTGGACCGCGTCATCCGGAACCACGGTCGCATCCTTCAGCGTCCGGACCAGAAGCCGCGTCGAGACCGACTGGCCCGGCCACAGCGCGTGGTCCTTGTTGTCGAACACCGCCTTGAGCCGGACCGTCCCGCTGGCGGTGTCGACCTGGTTGTTGATGACCGCAAGCTTGCCCTCGGCCAGCGTCTTCTTGCCGTCGGTCGTGAAGGCGATCACCTTGAGCGCGCCGGTCTTCTGGCCTTCGCTGATATAGGGTAGCTGGTCTTCCGGTGCGGTGAAGATCACGGCGATCGGCTCGACCTGCGAAATCGTGACGATGCCCGTCTGCGTCGAGGCGTTGACGATGTTGCCGACGTCGACTTGGCGCAGGCCGGCGACGCCGGTGATCGGCGCCTTAACCTGGGTGTAGTCGAGCTGGGTCTGGGCGTTGGAGATCGCGGCATCGTCGGCGGCGATCTGGGCGGTGAGCTGGGCGACGGTCGAGCGCTGGGTATCGACCCGCTGTGCGGTCGCGAATTCGCCGAGCTTCATGGCGCGCTGAAGTTCGAGATTGGCGTTGGCAAGACTAGCCTCGTCCTGCGCCTTCTTGGCCTTGGCCTGGTCGAGCGTGGCTTGATAGGGACGGGGATCGATCGAGACCAGAAGCTCCCCCTGCTGGACGATCTGTCCTTCCTTGAAGGCGAGCTTGTTGATCTGGCCATCGACGCGGGTGCGGACCTGCACGGTGTTGAACCCCTGAACCGTGCCGAGGCCGGTCAGATAGACCGGGAAGTCGACCTTTTGCGCCGGGGCGACGCTGACGGGGACGGCGGACGGGCGGGACGGCCCCTTCTCGGCGGTCTGGGTCTTGCCGGCGCTATGTCCGTATTTCTGCCAACCATAGTAGCCCGCGGAGGCCACGGCCGCGATGATCAGAATCCAGAGGATCGGCCGGGACTTTTTCATGTCGTCTCGTGTCGGCTCGTATGCCCCCAAGCTACGAATTCCAGGGCAATCGCAGGGTTCCAGCGGGCTTGTATAATACACGCCAAGTTCGAGTGTAAACAGCACTATCCGTCGAGAATCCTAAACAATTGGAAAGCTTTGCACCGTCCAGGCAGAGCCGTGGCGCGGCGGCGTGCAGTGTTGCATTTGCCCGGCCGGCCGAACTGCAAGCAAGTCCTGTACGGCACTCGCAGACGGTGCGCTCGACCCGAACGACGCCGCGCAGAGTCCGCAGTTCGATGGCGAGGACAAGAACGGTTCTAAATCGCGCGACCGCCGTTTCGGTTGTCAGGGATATCGCCATCATCCATATCGGCGCCGCCACACATGGAGCGCAACATGGACGAACTGAACGGCAAGCTGATCGCGTGTCAGATTCTGATCACGGGATTGATCGCGCGTGTCGCCAACGAACAGCGAGATCCCTTGCGCTTCCTCACCGACTTCCGAGACGAGATCAAAGCTGTGGTGAACGGCGTCAACATCGCCGGCATGGACTCGACCGATCGCGTGCGCGCTGTCGCGCTGAAAACCGTCGATGAATTGTTTTCGTTGATGAAGCCGCCGAGCAGCGATTGATGCTGTAAACGAAGCGGCGATGTGCAGCTCGCGGCGTTGTTTTTTTAGAACGAGTCCAATCTCGATTTAGAACGATTTCAAAGTGAAGTTTAGAATCGTTTTGATCTGGATTGATTCAACGGTTCTTGCGACCTGCTCGCATTGACCCGCTATTTTGCGGCCGATACCAACAACTCATCGTTCGTCGAAGTGAACGAGCGAACAGGAAGATGGGGCGTTTGGTAATGGGGCAGGTGGTCGCACCGAAGTCGTTGCGTTCGGTCGTAGCATTCGATTTTGCAGATGAAAAATTCACGGGCGTTTCCGGCAAGAAGGCCTCAGCAGTTGCGAGCTTGATCGCAGTGGCTTCGGTGTCGAGCGGCGCGCAGGCGCAGCAGTCTAACCTGCCGCCGGTGACGGTCGATGCGCCCGTCGAGCGTCCGCGTCCGACGGCATCGAAGCCTTCGCCGGAGCAGGTTCGTGCCCGCAACGCGATTCGTCGCGCCGCGCAGCGCGAGCAGGCTGCCCAGCAGGCCGCGCCGACCACGCCCTCCGGCGCTCCCGACGGCAATCCCTATGCCGATCCGGCCGCGCCCTACAAGGTCGATCACGTCCAGGCGTCCGGCAAGTTCCCGGAGAAGATGCTGAACACGCCCAAGACGATCACGGTGCTCAGCAAGGAAGTACTCGAGGACAAGAACGCGACGACGCTGAAGGAGATCGGGCGCTCGACCGCGGGCGTGACGCTGGGCTCGGGCGAGGGCGGCAACGCATTCGGCGACCGCTTCTTCATCCGAGGCTTCGATGCGCGCAACGACGTCTTCATCGACGGCATCCGCGATCCCGCGGTGTCCATCCGCGAGAACTTCTTCACCGAGCAGATCGAGATCCTGCGCGGCCCCGCATCGTCCTATGCCGGCCGCGGCACCGCCGGCGGCGCCATCAACATCGTCACCAAGCAGGCTGGCGACGTCAACTTCAAGCGCATGGATTCCGAGTTCGGTACCGACATGACCAAGCGCGTCACGCTTGACGTCAACCAGGTCATCGACCCCACCTTCTCGGTGCGCACGGGCGGCCTGTTCCAGGACGCGAACGTCGCCGGCCGCGACTACGTGACCGACAATCGCTGGGGCACTTTCATCTCGACCAAGTACACCCCGACCACCGACATCAAGATCACCACGAACTACGTCCACACCGACCTCAGCGGCTACCCGGATTTCGGCGTGCCCTATTACAAGCAGGGCAACGTACCGGTGACCTCGGCCGGGATTCCGCGCGGCAATTGGTACGGCTTCCTCAACCGCGACTTCCAGACGGCGCGGCAGGATTTCGGCACCGGCACGATCGAGTACAAGGTCAACGAGGCCATTACGCTGACCAGCAAGGTGCGCGGCGAGCATTCGCTTCTCAACTACATCGGCACGCTGCCGCAGAATCCGATCACGACCAACCCCAATCCGCTGCTCTGGACCACGACGGCGAGCGCGCAGAGCCGCTACCAGAACGTGGACGTGTGGGCCAACCAGAACGAGGCCACGTTCAAGCTCGACACCGGCGGCGTCAAGCACACCGCGGTGTTCGGCGTCGAATATTCGAACGAGAACATCTCGATCGACCGTTACGCCGGCCTCGCGTCGGAGCTGGCCGGCAGCCCCTTCACGAGCACCGGCGCCGTGACGGGGGTCAATCTCTACTCCCCGCAATACACCAACATTCCGTTCGGCACGCCGTCGCTGGTTGGAAATCCGACGCGCTATGGTGTCAACACCAGCAGCGTGTATGTGATGGATACCGCGAATTGGCAGGACACGGTCATCGTCAACGGCGGCGTGCGCTACGATGGCTATAGTCAGAGCTCATCCACCAATTCGGCCTATCTCAAGCAAAGCTCCGATCTCGTCAATTACAACGTCGGCGTGGTCTACAAGCCGATGTCGATCGGCAGTGTCTATGCCGCTTATGCGACCTCCGCCAATCCGTTCGGTTCCGAGCTCGACGCGACCGGCACCGATTACGGCGGTGTTCCCGCCAACTCGACGATCCTGCTCGGGCCCGAGCGCAACAAGGCGGCGGAGATCGGTACCAAATGGGAGCTGGCCGACCGTCACCTGCTGGTCAGCGCCGCGCTGTTCCAGACCACCAAGGACAACGCGCGCGAGACCGTCAATAACTTGCTCACCTCGGGCGCGGCCTATCGCATCCAGGGCATCGACATCGAGGCCGAGGGCAAGATCACGGATCGCTGGAGCATCTTCGGCGGCCTGGTGCTGATGCAGTCGAAGGTCACGCAAAGCGGCATCGCCTCCAACATCGGCCTGCAGCTCGCCAACGTCGCCCACCAGTCGTTCAGCATGCTGACCAAGTACAAGTTCGACGACGGCTGGGAGCTGGGCGGCCAGGCGGTGTACCGCTCGAAGGTCTATGGCGGCACGTTCGCGGCCAATACCGGCAACGAACTTCCGAGCTATTGGCGTTTCGACGCGTTCGTCGAGAAGAAGATCGACAAGAACTGGACCATGAAGTTCTACGCGCAGAACCTGACCAACAAGCTGTATTACGATACGCTCTATCGTAGCGCGGTGCCGTTCGTGGCGGTCGCGCCGGGCCGTGCCTTCTACCTGATCACGACGGCGAAGTTCTGATCATGCTGACGTGCCTGCCTGGCATTCTGAGCAAGGACGATGTGGCGGATTTCCGCCGCATCATGAACGCCAGCGCATGGGAGGACGGCCGGTCGACTGCCGGTGCGCAGTCGGCCATGGTCAAGCGAAACGAGCAATTGCCGCCGGACGGCGAGGTCGCGCGCAAGCTCGGCAACCGCATCATCTCGGCGTTGACGTCCAACCCGCGATTCATCGCGGCTGCAATACCGCTCCAGATCTTCCCGCCGCTGTTCAACCGCTATGCGGCGGACAGCGGGCACCATTTCGGCCTGCATGTCGACAATGCGATCCGCGGCGACCGTCTGACCGGCCTTCGCATCCGCACAGACCTTTCGGTCACGCTGTTCCTCGCCGAGCCCGAAGAGTACGACGGTGGCGAACTTGTGATCGAGGACACCTACGGCTCGCACGAAGTCAAGTTGCCAGCCGGCGATTGCGTGCTCTATCCCTCGACCAGCCTGCACCTCGTCACGCCGGTAACCAGGGGAACGCGGGTTGCGTCTTTCTTCTGGCTCCAGAGCATGATACGGGACGATCAAGCCCGAAGCATGATCTTCGACCTCGACACCGCGATTCAGGCGCTGGTGGACAGGCTCGGGCGTGACGATCCCGAAACGGTCAAATTGACGGGTATCTATCACAACCTCATTCGCTACTGGGCCGAAGTATGAAGATCATGTCCTCGAAAGCCAGCCTTGCCGCCGCCGCGTTGCTGGCGGCTGCTTGGCTCGCATCCCCCGTTTTGGCCCAGACACAGACCCCGTCGACACCGGCGCAGTCGGCGGCCCAGCCGGCCCCTGTCGGTCCGGCCCCGGCAGTCACCGCGCCTGCTGTCCCGGCACCTACGGCGGCCACCGTTTCGACTACCGCAAAGCCCGATTCCAAGCCCGATGCGGCGGCCGGCGTCGCGCCGGCGATGAAGGAGCTGTCACCCTGGGTGATGTTCATGTCGGCGGACGTCATCGTGAAGGCGGTGATGATCGGGCTCGCCTTCGCATCGCTGGTGACCTGGACCGTCCTGATCGCCAAGTCGATCGAACTGTCGGTCGCTTCCACCAAGCTCCGTTCGGCCCTGAAGAAGATTGCGGAGTCGCGCTCGCTCGCGGAAGCGCAGATGGCACTCGGAGCCAAGGAAGGCATCCTGCCGTCGTTCCTGGCGGCGGCCCTGCGCGAGGCGCGGATGTCGGCCGGCCTGTCGAGCGATTCCGGCATCAAGGAGCGCGCGGCCTCCAGCTTTTCCGAGATCGTGCGCGCCGAGGCGCGGCGGATCCGCATCGGCATGGGCGTGCTCGCGACCATCGGCTCGACCTCGCCCTTCGTCGGCCTGTTCGGCACGGTCTGGGGCATCATGAACAGCTTCATCGGCATCTCAAAGTCGCAGACCACGAACCTCGCCGTCGTCGCGCCCGGCATCGCCGAAGCGCTGCTCGCCACCGCGATCGGCCTCGTCGCCGCGATCCCGGCCGTCATCATCTACAACCACTTCTCGCGCGTGACGAAGAGCTATCTCGAGCTCGTCAGCCGCGCCTCGGGTGCCGCAGGCCGGCTGCTCTCGCGTGATCTCGATCGCAGCCACGGCAGCGTGCATTCGCGCGCAGCGGAGTGAGCCATGGGCGTTTCGCTCGCAGACAATGACGGCGACGACGACGATTTCTCCGAAACGCATGACATCAACGTCACGCCGTTCATCGACGTCATCCTGGTGCTGCTGATCATCTTCATGGTCGCAGCGCCGCTTTCCACGGTCGACCTGCCGATCGATCTGCCGACGTCCAGCGCGACGCCGCAGAAGAAGCCGGACAAGCCGACCTATCTCAGCATCAAGCCCGATCTGACGCTTGCCCTCGGGGAGAACCCGGTCCACCGTGCCGAGTTGATCGGGACGCTCGACGGACTGTCCGACATGAGCAAGGACAAGTACGTATTCCTGCGTGCCGACAAGTCGGTACCGTATGGGGAGTTGATGGGCGTCATGGAGCTCCTTCGCTCAGGCGGCTATACGCGGGTGAAGCTGGTGGCGCTGGAAGGCGCGCCGGGAGCGCCTGCGGCAGGCGCCGCTCAGCCTTAGAGGCCCGCTATGTCGGACGAACTCAAACCATCCCGGAAGCTGTGGATCCTGGCGGCGGTGGCCGCGCTTGTGCTCCATCTGGGTGGTGCTGCGCTCGCGCTGGCGCATTTGCGTGCCGACGACGACGGCGACGGCCTCGGTGCGAACGGCGCGGAATTCGCAGTTGAGATGGCCTCGCCCAAGGCGCCCGAAACCGATCTGCCGCCCGGGCCTGACAGCGAAGCGATGCAGGAACAGCAGGCGCTTCCTGAGCAGAAGGCCGAGACCAAGGAGACTGAGCTCCCGAAGGACCAGTCGCAGGAGGTCGTGGATCCCGACCGCGTCGTGACCGAGAACAACGCGAAGAAGCCGACGGAAGACGATCCGAAGATTCAGGCGGTCGAAACGCCGGCCGCCGAGGCTTCGCCGAAATCGGTCGCGACGGCGCGGCAGACCCTCGAGGAGGACGCGCGCGAGGCCGAGAAGGCGGTGGCGCCCGTCATCGGCATCGGCAAGGACGTCCTGAAGCTGACAGCCGACTGGAACCGCAAGATCAGCGCGCATTTGTCGCTGCACAAGATCAATCCGGAAGGCAAACAGCCCAATAACCAGAAGGTCAAGGTCAGCTTCGCGATCAACCGGAAGGGCAACGTGCTGTCGGTGGATGTCGTGCAGTCATCAGGGGACGCAGCCTATGACGCGGCTGCGGTCTCGATCGTCCGCAAGTCGGATCCGATCCCGCAGCCGCCCGCCGGGTTGACCGAGGACCGGTTCGAGCGGACCGTGGACATCATTTTCACGCCGGCTGACGCGAAAAAGAAGAAGACGGCTCAGCGCCAATAGAGCCTGATTGCGACATAGACGACGACAAGGCAGGCGAAGATCAGCGCCACCGGAAGGGGCCGTTTCTGGGTTCCAGCTGCCGCGCCAGCCCCGAAAAAGCTGGTCGTCTTCGGTTTCGGTGCCGGGCGCCGGAACGCGGTAACATTGTCCGCTGCCGGCTCGGCCGGGCGAGGGCGGACGTCGGGCGGGTTTCCCCCGCCGCCCATCTCGGCATAATAAGCCTTGTAGATCGCGCCGATGGTCGCCTCGGTGGCCTCGCCCTCGCTCATCTGAGCCAGCAGGTTCTGGTAGCTCGCGAGGAATTCCTGGGCGCCCGAAGGCAACGCGGACGCCCCATTGAGCTTGGCCATCATCTTCCAGGTGGCGAAATCGGCGCGGGCGCGGGTGTCGGCGCGTCGCGCGATCAGCATATCGGCAGCTTTGACCAAGTCGGCCTCTGGCCCTTCGGCTTAAAAGTTCGGGTGCGGTTGTTCAACTACGCATTGCCGGTCAGGAAGAGAACAGCCTGAATCACATGACCGGTCAACGTTCGCAGTATTGCTGAAATAACATCAAGATTTAGACCGAACTGGGAACCTGCAAGAGGCAGCAGGATCAGCAGGCCTATCAGGATCAGCATCCCGAATGGCTCAAGCCGGGCCAGCGGCATCGCGAGGACGCGCGGCAGCAATCCAACCGCGACGCGGCCGCCATCGAGCGGCGGGATCGGCAACATGTTGAACACCGCGAGGATGGCGTTGATGATGAGCGCATTCTTGAGGTTGTCGGCGACCCATTTCGCCGAGCTGGCAGGGACAAGCGGCAGGGTGTGGAAGGCGAGGGCCGCTGCAAGCGCCAGCAGGATGTTGGTGGCAGGTCCGGCCAGTGCCACCCAGACCATGTCAAGCCTGGGGTTGTTCAGCTTGCGGAAGTTGACCGGCACCGGCTTGGCATAGCCGAACAGGAAGGGCGAATGCGTAAACAGCAGCATCGCCGGCAGGATCACGGTACCGAACGGGTCGATATGCCTAATTGGGTTGAAGCTGACGCGGCCGAGCTGCGCGGCCGTATTGTCTCCGAGCCGGTCGGCGACGAAGGCGTGCGCGGCCTCGTGGAAGGTGATGGCGAGCACCAGCGGAAGCACCCATACCGACAGGTCATAAAAGGAGATGTTCACGGCTCGTTGATCCCGGTTCGCTCGCGGCCTTGCAGCCGTTCCAGCCAAACCGGCGGTGCAGCAACGCTTCAGCTCAAGATAGGGTGGCCGGTTCCGAAATGCCACGCTGCAAATGATCCGCCAGCAGTGTCGCCGGGCGCGACAGGTTGCGCGCGCGGTGGAGGCGGATGTCGGCCGCGGGCAGCGGCGGCAGGCCGTCGCACGTCGGCAGGATGCGCAGGCGGGAAGACAGGGTGCCGGCCTTCACGACGGTCACCGCGAGGCCCTGCACTGCGATCGCCTCTACCGCTGCAAGTGTGCGGCTGACAAAGGCGAGGCGCCAGGGCCGGCCGGCGGCATCAAGGGCATCCGCCGCCCATTGCCGGAACAGACAGCCCGGCGGGTAGAGTGCGACGGGCAGCGTGTCGTGCGGCTTGGTTGAATATGACGCGGCAGCGGCCCAGACGGCCTGATCGCGCCGCAACAGCTCGCCGTTGCCGCATCCTTCCGGATGCATGGCGATGACGAGGTCATAGGCGTCGCCGAGCCGCGCCGGCATCGTTGCGGTCAGCCCGGTCTCGACATCGACCCGGACCTGCGGATTGTTTTGGGCGAAGCGCGCCAGCAGGGGCGGAATGACAAGGGTGCCGTAGTCGTCCATCACGCCGAGGCGGATCACGGCTTCGGCCTTGCGCGCGCGAAGCGCACCGACGGCCTCCGCATTGAGGTCGAGGATGCGGCTCGCATAGCCGAGCAGCTCCTTGCCTGCGGCAGTCGGCGTCACGCCGGCCCGGGTGCGATGAAACAATCTTGTATCGAGCCGCTCTTCCAGACGCCTGATCTGAACGCTTACGGCCGATTGCGTCCGGTGAAGCGTCTCGGCAGCGCGCGTGAATGAGCGATGCCTGGCAACCGCGAGAAAGGCCTTGAGTAGATCGGGATCGAGATCGGGCGCGCTCATGACAAGAACTTATCGCACCATGACGGAAATTCCATTCCCTGTTTCGGCGCGCCTCGTATGCTGCGCGCCGAACCGCGGAAAAGGGAGGAAGTGTGGGCGAGATATCCGGCGTTCTGGCTGCCGTGCTGTCCAGTGGTCTTGGCGGCACCTCGATTGGCGCAACACGCTATCTCGTCGGCAGCCTCGATCCGCTCGCGATCGGCTCGTTCCGGTTCGGCATCGGCTTTCTCCTGCTGTTGCCGCTGACGCTGCTGCGTGGCGACCGCTGGCCGGGGCGAGGGGACTGGTCGGCCGCCGTCGGTCTCGGCTTTCTGTTCTTCGCCATGTTTCCGATCCTGTTCAATGCGTCGCTGATCTTCACGACCGCGGCGCGCGGCGCCCTCGCGCTGTCGACGCTTCCCCTGCTGTCGCTCCTGATCGGCTCTGCGCTCGGCGCCGAAGCCCTGACCTGGCGCAAATCGATCGGTGTGGTGATTGCGACTCTCGGTGTTGCAGTCGCGCTCCTCACCGACCTGACCTCCGCGCCGGCGGGCGCATGGCGCGGCGATCTCCTGATGATGGCTGCCGCGCTGTGCATGGCGCTCTATGGCATCTGGTCGAAGCCGCTGATCCGGCGCTCCGGCCCGCTGGGCTTCACGACCATGAGCATGGCAGCAGGGGCAGCCTGCCTCATCCTGCTCTCGTACGTCCGCGGCAGCTTCGCGCCAGTCGCGGGTTTCGGCACGCCGCAATGGCTCGCAGCCTCCTATCTCGGGGCGTTCGGCGCCGCGCTGACCTTCTATCTCTGGGCCTTTGCGCTGGAGCGGACGACGCCGACGCGCGTCGCGATCTCGGTGACGGTCAATCCGATCACGGCGTCGCTGGTCGGCGCGTGGTTACTGAACGAACCGCTGCGCTGGAATCTCGCGGCCGGCATCGTCGCGGTGTTTGCCGGGATCTGGATCGCAACGACAACGGGCCGGCGTGGCCAGACGGTGAGCACGTCTGCGCCAGGCACATCCTGACGTCACGTCGGGATCGTCCCCTGATATTGCGTCAGACCGTCGTCGAGCTTCACCCAGGCGACCTTTTCCGAGACCCAGATATGCTCGGTCGGGGCAAAAGCGTTGCGGTCGTCGAAGGTGGTGAGCGAAACGCCCGCCAGCGTGCCGTTGCGCCGCCAGGAGAACAGGCGCGTGCCGCAGCGCTTGCAGAACACGCGATCGATGTGCTCGGACGACGCATAGTGTTCGGTGTGGCCTTCAACCGTCAGCGCGCGCTGGTCGAATTGCGCGCGGGCGAAGAAGGGCGAGCCCATCGCTTTCTGACAGAGACGGCAATGGCAGACACGGACATTGAGCGGCTCGCCCTCTGCCTTGAACCGCACCGCGCCACAGAGGCAACCGCCTTCCCGGATCATGCCGTCCTCAATAGGTTGCGCGACCGCCCGAGATGTCGAACACCGCGCCTGTCGAGAAGGCACAATCTTCGGACGCGAGCCAGGCCACCATAGCGGCGAGCTCTTCGACCAGGACGAAGCGCGCCTTTGGAATCTTCGACAGCATGAAATCGATATGCTGTTGCGTCATCTGATCGAAGATTGCGGTCTTCGCCGCGGCCGGCGTCACCGCATTGACCAGAATGTCGTGTGCGGCAAGCTCCTTGCCGAGCGATTTCGTCAGCGCGATCAGGCCGGCCTTCGACGCGGAATAATGCGCGGCATTCGGATTGCCTTCCTTGCCGGCGATGGAGGCGATGTTCACGATGCGCCCGTATTTCTGCTTGAGCATAACCGGCACGATCGCCTTGCAGACGATGAAGGGACCGTCGAGGTTGATGCGCAGCACCTTGCGCCATTCCTCCAGATCGGTTTCCCAGACCGGCTTGTTGACGCCGGCGATGCCGGCGTTGTTGACCAGGATGTCGATCTTGCCGAACGCGGCCAGCGTCGCATCGCGCGCCTGCTCGACGGCTGCCGTATCGGTGACGTCGACCTTGAAGACCTTGGTCTCGCCGCCGATCTCCTTCGCCGTCTTCTCGGCCAGCGCGACGTCGAAATCCCAAATCGCGACCTTGGCGCCGGAGGCGGTGAAGCGCTGGGTGATGGCGCGGCCAAAGCCCTGCGCGCCGCCGGTGACGACAGCGACGCGGCCGTCGAGGTCGATCTTGTTCATGAGACTGATCCTCTTGCCGTCAGAGCATGTAGCCGCCGTCGACGACGAGGTCGACGCCGGTGGTGAAGGCGCTCTCGTCGCTGCCGAGATAGACCGCCATCGACGCGATCTCGTCGGCGGTGCCGAGCCGCCCCATCTTCTGGCGGGAGATGAACATCTCCTTGCCCTGCGGACCCTGTGCGGCGGCGCGGTCGAGCATCGAGGGCGTCTCGACGGTGCCGGGGCAGATCGAGTTGCAGCGGATGCCCTTGGTGATGAAGTCGAGCGCGACCGCGCGGGTCAGCAGGGAAACTGCCGCTTTCGAGGCGCTGTAGACGTAGCGGTTCGCCGGCGGCCTCAGGGCAGCGCAGGAGGAGATGTTGACGATGCTGCCGCCGCCGGCCGCGAGCATTTCTGGTAGGAACGCCTTGATGGTTCGGTGCATCGACTTGACGTTGAGGTCGAACGAGAAATCGAAGTCCTCTTCCGAGCATTCCAGGATGGTGCCGTGATGGACGAAGCCCGCCGCGTTGAGCAGGATGTCGACCTTGCCGATACGTTTGGCGAAGGCGTTGACGTCGGCGGTGTTGCGGACGTCGAGTCTGGCGACCTCGGCGATGCCTTCCTTGGTCAGATCGGCGATGCCGGCTTCGTTGATATCGGTCGCGATCACGGTTGCGCCTTCACGCGCGAATGCGAGAGCGCAGGCGCGCCCGATGCCGGCGGCCGCAGCCGTGACGACGGCGCGCTTGCCCTTGAGGCGGTTGGCCATGTTGTTTCTCCTTTGAATTTTCTTCTGTGATTCCGGGGGCGCGCCTCTCGGCGCAAACTACGGTGCGCAATTGCGCACCTGAGAATCCATCGGGTCACAGCGTGGGTTGTTCAGTGGATCCCGGGCTCGCGACTCGGTCGCGCCCCGGAATGACAGGTCTAGTGGTTATCCCGCGCCACGCCGAACGTGCCGGCGACGTTCTGGTACCTTGTGGCGAGCTCCATGCAGGCGCCGGTCGATTGCTGGCCGACGGTGTTGCGGTAGATCTCCTGCCACGGCGTCTGGTTCGGTGGGTGCTTGAAGCCGCCATTGGCCTTGAGCTCGGCGTGACGCTTCTTGAGCTCCTCGTCCGAGATCAGGATGTTGGCGCTGCCCTTGTTGAGATCGACGCGGACCTTGTCGCCGGTCTTGAGGACCGCAAGCCCGCCATTGGCGGCGGCTTCCGGCGAGGCGTTCAGGATCGAGGGCGAGCCCGAGGTGCCGGACTGGCGGCCGTCGCCGATGCAAGGCAGGGACAGGATGCCGCGTTTGATCAGCGCTGCCGGCGGCTGCATGTTCACGACCTCGGCGCCACCGGGGTAGCCGATCGGGCCGGTGCCGCGGATGAACAGCACGCAGCGCTCGTCGATGTCGAGCGAGGCATCGTCGATCCGCGCATGATAGTCCTCCGGACCCTCGAACACGATGGCGCGGCCCTCGAAGGCGTTGGGATCTTTCGGATTGCTGAGATAGCGATCGCGGAATTCCTTGGAGATGACCGAGGTCTTCATGATCGCGGAATCGAACAGATTGCCCTTCAGCACCAGAAAGCCGGCATCCTTCACCAGCGGCTTGTCGTAGGCCCAGATCACGTCGTTGTCGGGCTTCGGCGCATCCTTGCAGTTCTCGCCGATGCCGCGGCCGTTGACGGTGACGGCGTCCTCATGGATGCGCTTGTGCTTCATCAATTCGCGCACCACGGCGGGCACGCCGCCGGCGCGGTGGAATTCCTCGCCAAGATAAAAGCCGGCCGGCTGCATGTTGACGAGCAGCGGCACGTCGTGGCCGACCTTCTGCCAGTCTTCGATGGTGAGCTCGACGCCGATGTGGCGGGCCAGCGCGTTGATGTGGATCGGCGCGTTGGTCGAGCCGCCGATCGCCGAATTGATCACGATGCAGTTCTCGAACGCCTTGCGGGTCAGGATGTCCGAGGGCTTGAGGTCTTCCCACACCATCTCGACGGCGCGCTTGCCGGTCTCGTAGGCGATCTGGCCGCGCTCGCGGTAGGGCGCGGGGATCGCAGCGCATCCCGGCAACGAGAAGCCGAGCGCTTCGGCAAGACCGTTCATGGTCGAGGCCGTACCCATGGTGTTGCAATGGCCGACCGATGGCGCGGAGGAGGCCACGATCTCCATGAACTCTTCATAGTCGATCTCGCCCGCCGCGAGCCGCTCACGCGACTTCCAGACGATGGTGCCGGAGCCGGTGCGCTCGCCGGCGTGCCAGCCGTTCAGCATCGGGCCGCCCGACAGCACGATCGCGGGGAGGTTCACGGTCGCAGCCGCCATCATGCAGGCCGGCGTGGTCTTGTCGCAGCCGGTGGTGAGTACGACGCCGTCCAGCGGATAACCGTAGAGAATCTCGACCAGGCCGAGATAGGCGAGGTTGCGGTCGAGCGCGGCGGTCGGGCGCTTGCCGGTCTCCTGGATCGGATGGGTCGGGAATTCCATCGCAATGCCGCCGGCCTCGCGGATGCCCTCGCGGACGCGATGGGCCAGCTCGATATGGTGGCGGTTGCAGGGAGAGAGGTCGTTGCCGGTCTGGGCAATGCCGATGATCGGCTTGCCGGACTGCAGCTCGGCGCGGGTAAGGCCGTAATTGAGGTAGCGCTCCATGTAGAGCGCGGTCATGCCCGGATTATGCGGGTTGTTGAACCATTCCTGCGAGCGAAGGTGGCGGCGGGAGCCGTTGCCGGCGGGGGCATGCCCATTGGTTGGCTTTTTTGTCATTGGTTTCTCCTGCAATGCAAACGCACTGGCGTCCGTCCACTTACGTCAGTCCTGGGGGCGTCGGCTTGCGCGATGCCCAACGGTGCGACATGACGGATCGCTGGCCCGCTGGCGGGTCGTTTCCTCACAAACGCAATACTAGTCATGGCTACTTGGTAACGCTACCATTTTGTTCGTTGCGCCCGCGCCTGAAACGGCTGGCCTGCTGTCCGAATGGCGCGGCAACGAGCTTTGCCGCTCGACCACCTTGAAGCCGAGATCGAGCACCGGCTGCTCCGGGCGCTGTCCGTCGATCGCCTCGATCAGCATGGTGGCGGCCGTCCTGCCCATCTCGTACCGGTTGGTGCGCACGCTGGTGAGGGTGGGGACGGCGGAGGCCATGAATTCCAGGTCGTTGAAGCCGACGATCGCGATCTGGTCGGGGACGGCAATCTCCCTTCGCCGGCATTCGAACAGCACGCCGAGCGCGAGGTCGTCATTGGCGCAGAACACCGCATCGAGATTGGGCTCGCGCGCCAGCAGATCGGCGAACAGGGCGCCGCCCAGCGTCACCGAGGTCGGTGTCGCCGTGGTGACGACGAGCCGCTGCTCGAACGACCCGGCGTCCTTCATGGCCGAGACGTATCCGTCCAGCCGCCGCTGCACCCTGGGATCCATGCGCGCGCCGACGAAGCCGATCTTGCGGCGGCCCTGTTCGAAGAGGTGCGCAACCGCTGCGCGGGCTGCATCATAGTGCGAAAAGCCTATCATCATGTCGACCGGGTCGGGGCCGATCTCCATTATCTGCACGATCGGGCAATCGGCGGCCTCGAGCATGGCGCGCGATTCCGGGGTCTGGTCGATCCCGGTGACGATCAGCCCGGCCGGCTTCTGCGCGAGAAACAGCCGCAGCAGCTTTTCCTCCTGCAGAATGCTGTAGCGCGTGTTGGACAACTGGATCGAGTAGCGGCTGCCTTCGGACGCGTCGTAGATGCCGCGCAGCACGTCCGAGAAGACATTGTTGGTGAGAGAGGGAATCAGGACGCCGATGACCTCGGTCCGTTGCGAGGCGAGTGCGCGGGCCGCGAGGTTCGGCACATAGCCGAGCTCCTTGGCGGCGCTCTCGACCCGTGTCCGTTTGCCGATCGACAGGGCCTCCGGATTGCGGAAAAAACGGGACGCCGTGATCGGGCTGACGCCGGCAAGCTCGGCGACTTCCGCCAGCCGGATCTTGCCTGACTTGGTGCGTTTTCGACCCATTTGCTGCTCTTAACACAGTCATTCCCGCAAACAAAGGAACGTTGACAGCGCTACCAGCAACGACTAACCAAAGACAAATTGCCAAAACCGCACAAACTGCCGACAATGTTGCTCGCTAAGATCGGGCCGAGTTCGGTAAAGTCTGAAAAACAAGACGGTCGCGGCGCTCGAGGCGTCGTTGACTTTCGAGGAGGGAGCTAGATGTCGTCTGTGCAAATCCGCGACGTGCGGAAATCGTTCGGCAATTTTGAAGTCCTGCACGGCGTGACTGTACCGATCGAGGACGGCCAGTTCGTCGTTCTGGTCGGCCCCTCCGGCTGCGGCAAGTCGACGCTTCTGCGCATGCTCGCCGGTCTCGAGAACATCACCTCCGGCACGATCTCGATCGGTGACCGCGTCGTCAACAATGTCCAGCCCAAGGAGCGGGACATTGCGATGGTCTTCCAGAACTACGCGCTCTATCCGCACATGACGGTCGCCGACAATATGGGCTTCTCGCTGAAGCTGCGGAACGCGGGCGCCGACGAGATCAACAAGCGCGTCAAGCGCGCCGCCGAGATCCTCGCGCTGGGGCCGCTGCTTGATCGCTATCCGCGCCAGCTCTCCGGCGGTCAGCGCCAGCGCGTCGCGATGGGCCGTGCCATCGTGCGTGATCCGCAAGTCTTTCTGTTCGACGAGCCGTTGTCCAACCTCGACGCCAAGCTGCGCGTCGCCATGCGCACCGAGATCAAGGAGCTGCACCAGCGGCTGAAGACGACGACCGTCTACGTCACCCACGACCAGATCGAAGCCATGACCATGGCCGACAAGATCGTCGTCATGCATGACGGCATCGTCGAGCAGATGGGCACGCCGCTCGAGCTCTACGACAAGCCCGACAACCAGTTCGTCGCCGGCTTCATCGGCTCGCCCGCGATGAACTTCCTGAAGGGGCATGTGCGGGTCAACGGCGTGGCGACCTTCGAGGGGCCGAACGGCGTCAAGCTGCCGCTCAAGACCGCGCCCGCGGCGTCCGACGGCCGTCCCGCGGTCTACGGCGTGCGGCCCGAGCATTTCACCATCGCCGACGACGGCGCCGAAGCCGAGATCGTGGTGGTGGAGCCGACCGGCTCGGAGACGCAGGTGTTCGCCAAGATCGGCGGCGAGCAGGTCGTCGCGGTGTTCCGCGAACGCCATCAGTTCAACCCGGGCGACAAGATCCGGCTGAAGCCCGAGCCGTCACTGGTGCATCTGTTCGACGAGACGACGGGAAAACGCCTGAACTCGTAGCGTAAGACCAAGCCAAGACAATAAAAAAGCATCACAGGGAGGACACCATGCAAGACTTTACCCGCCGGACTCTGCTTCAGGGCGGAACGGCATTGGCTGCGACCGGCATGCTCACCGGGCCGGCACTGTTCGATTTCGCCAAGGCCTGGGCGCAGAGCTCGCCCTGGAAGGCGGAGCCCGGCGCCAAGCTGACCGTGATGCGCTGGAAGCGCTTCGTGCCGGCCGAGGACGATGCGTTCAACGCCATGGTCGCCGCGTTCAAGGCCGCCACCGGCACCGAGATGAACGTGTTCAGCGAGTCCTTCGAGGACGTGCAGCCGAAGGCTTCGGTTGCGGCCAACACCGGCTCCGGACTCGATCTCGCATGGGGCCTGCACACGCTGCCGCAGCTGTTCCCCACCAAAGTTCTGAAGATGAATGACGTCGCCGATTATCTCGGCAAGAAATACGGCGGCTGGACCGATGCGGCGGCCAAGACATGCATGCAGGGCAATGACTGGCTCGGCATTCCCGTTGCGACCAACGGCGGTTACATGACCTACCGCAAGTCGGCGATCGAGAAGGCGGGCTTCAAGGAATTCCCGAAGGACTTCCCCGGCTTCCTCGAGATGTGCAAGGCGCTGAAGGCGAACAACACGCCGGCCGGCTTCGCGCTCGGACATGCCTCGGGTGACGGCAATTCGTGGCTGCACTGGGTCCTGTGGGGCCACGGCGCCTACACCGTCGACCAGAACGACAAGATCATCATCAACTCGCCGGAGACGGCGAAGGCGCTGGAATATTGCAAGGCGCTGTACGACGCCTTCATTCCGGGCACGGCGTCCTGGAACGATTCCTCCAACAACAAGGCGTTCCTCGCCGGCGAGCTTTACTGCACGGCGAACGGCATCTCGATCTACGTCGCCGCCAAGACCGATGCGAGCAAGAAGGAACTCGCCGAGGACACCTATCACGCGCTCTGGCCGGTTGGACCGGTCGGCAAGCCGACCGAGCTGCAGCTTGCGCTGCCGATCCTCGCCTTCAACTTCACCAAATATCCGAATGCGTCAAAGGCCTTCATCGCCTTCATGCTGGAGAAGGAGAACTACGAGAAGTGGCTGGACGGCGCGCAGGGCTACCTGACGCAGACCCTCAACGCCTATGAATCGGCGCCGATCTGGAAGGCTGATCCCAAGAACGAGGTCTTCTCTCAGGCCTCGAAGCGCACTCTTCCGGCGGCCGGTATCGGCACCGTCGGCGAAAAGGCGGCAACTGCCATCGCCGACTTCATCGTCGTCGACATGTTCGCCAACTACTGCACCGGCACCAAGGATGCGAAGGGCTCGATGGCGGAAGCCGAGCGCCAACTGAAGCGCATCTATCGCTGAGCGTCACGGAGCGGGCGGCCATCCGGCCGCCCGCTCGTCAACATTTCGATCAGGGATATCGGGCATGGCTGATGTCGCAATTCCCCGGGCCAAGCCTCAGATGAGCGAGGACACCGCCTGGACCCGGCTCAAACACAATCGCAATTGGCTCGGCTTCTGGTTCATGGTGCCGGCCATGGCGTTCCTGATCTTTTTCCTGGCCTATCCACTCGGGCTCGGCATCTGGCTGTCTTTCACCGACACCCGCATCGGCAGGGTCGGGCACTTCGTCGGCACCGAGAACTACGAGTGGCTGTGGGACGACTCGATATTCTGGCTGTCGGTGTTCAACACGCTGCTCTACACTACGGTCGCAAGCGCCATCAAATTCGCGGTCGGGCTCTATCTCGCGCTGCTGCTGAACGAGAACATGCCGTTCAAGGCGATGCTGCGCGCGATGGTGCTGATCCCCTTCATCGTGCCGACGGTGCTCTCGGCGCTGGCGTTCTGGTGGATCTTCGATTCGCAATTCTCCATCATCTCGTGGTCGCTGAAGCATCTCGGCCTGATCAACCAGAACATTAATTTCCTCGGCGACACGACATGGGCGCGCATTTGCGTGATCTTCGCCAATATCTGGCGCGGCGTGCCGTTCGTGGCGATCACGCTGCTGGCGGGCCTGCAGACGGTGTCGCCGTCGCTCTATGAAGCCGCGACGCTCGACGGCGCCACGCGCTGGCAGAATTTCCGCTTCATCACCTATCCGCTGCTGACGCCGATCATCGCCGTCGTGATGACCTTCTCGGTGCTGTTCACCTTCACCGACTTCCAGCTGATCTGGGCGATGACGCGCGGCGGCCCGGTAAACGCCACCCATCTGATGGCGACGCTGTCCTACCAGCGCGCGATCATCGCCGGGCAGCTCGGCGAGGGCGCGGCGATATCCAGTGCCATGATTCCGTTCCTGCTCGCTGCGATCATGGTGTCCTGGTTCGGCCTGCAGCGCAGGAAATGGCAGCAGGGAGAGAGCAATGACTGATCTGCCGACCAGATCGATTGATCTCAAGGCCGTGCTATCGGGGTCCTCTCCGACGGTGGCGAAGGACGATCACAGCGAGGGCATGAGCTATCTGCAGTCGGTGCCGCGCCGGCTCGTGACGCTGTACCTGCCGCTCACAATCATCGTCGTTGTCCTCCTGTTTCCGTTCTACTGGATGGCGCTGACCTCGGTGAAGCCGGACGACCAGCTGCTCGATCTCGACAAGTTCAACCCGTTCTGGACCTGGAATCCGACCTTCAAGCATTTCCACAAGCTGCTGTTCGAGAGCTACTATCCGCACTGGCTCTGGAACACGATGTACGTGGCGATCTGCGCCACCATGCTCTCAATCATCGCGTCGGTGCTGGCTGCCTATGCCATCGTGCGCTTGCGCTACAAGGGCGCCAATCTCGTCGGCGGGCTGATCTTCCTCGCTTACCTGGTGCCGCCGTCGATCCTGTTCATCCCGCTCGCGACCGTCGTGTTCCAGTACGGCCTGTTCGATTCGCCGCTGGCGCTGATCCTGACCTATCCGACCATCCTGATCCCGTTCTCGACCTGGCTCTTGATGGGCTATTTCAAGACCATCCCGTTCGAGCTCGAGGAATGCGCGCTGATCGACGGGGCGAGCCGCTGGCAGATCCTGACCAAGATCGTGCTGCCGCTCGCGATTCCCGGGCTGATCTCGGCCTTCATTTTCTGCTTCACGCTGTGCTGGAACGAGTTCATCTACGCGTTGACCTTCCTGCAGTCGACCAGCAACAAGACGGTGCCGGTCGCGATCGTCAACGAGTTCGTGGACGGTGACATCTACCGCTGGGGCTCGCTGATGGCCGGAGCCCTGGCCGGCTCGCTGCCGCTCGTCATCCTTTACGCCTTCTTCGTGGAGCATTATGTGTCCGCGATGACCGGCGCCGTGAAGGAATAGTCGCGCGGTCTGCCACGGGCGCGCGCCCGGGACAACTGCCAACGGCTGCGCGTTCCGGCCAATAAGAAGGAGTTGAGCTCTTGCACATTCTGGTTCTGGGCGCCGCCGGCATGGTCGGCCGCAAACTCTGTGAACGGCTTTTGCGCGACGGCCGGCTCGGCAAGAGCGACATCACCAAGCTGACCCTGCATGACGTGGTCGAGCCCAAGCAGCCCGAAAAGGCCGGTTTCCCCGTCGAGACCGTGTCGGGCGATTTCGCCGTGCCCGGCGCGGCCGAAAAGCTGATCGCCGGCCGCCCGGACGTGATCTTTCATCTCGCCGCGATCGTCTCGGGCGAGGCCGAACTCGATTTCGACAAGGGCTACCGCATCAATCTCGACGGCACGCGGATGCTGCTCGACGCCGTCAGGCTCGTCGGCGGCGGCTACAAGCCGCGCGTGGTGTTCACGTCCTCGATCGCGGTGTTCGGCGCACCGTTCCCGGATGCGATCGGCGACGAGTTCTTCCACACCCCGCTGCTCAGCTATGGCACCCAGAAGGCGATCGGCGAACTCCTGCTGGCCGACTATTCGCGCCGCGGCTTCCTCGACGGCATCGGCATCCGCCTGCCGACGATCTGCATCCGGCCCGGTCTGCCCAACAAGGCGGCATCGGGCTTCTTCTCCAACATCCTGCGCGAGCCGCTGGCCGGCAAGGAAGCGATCCTCCCGGTGTCCGAGAACGTCCGTCACTGGCATGCCACGCCGCGCTCCGCGGTCGGCTTCCTGCTGCACGCCGGCACCATGGACCTCGAAAAGGTCGGCCCGCGCCGCAACCTGACCATGCCCGGCCTGTCCGCGACCGTCGGCGAGCAGATCGCCGCCTTGAAGCGGGTGGCGGGCGACAAGGTCGCCGCGCGCATCAAGCGCGAGCCTGATCCGTTCATCGTCGGCATCGTCGGCGGCTGGCCGCGCAATTTCAATGCGAAGCGGTCGCTCGAGCTCGGCTTCACCACCGCCGAGAAGACCTTCGACGACATCATCCGCATTCACATCGAGGATGAACTCGGCGGCAATTTCGTCGCCTGATCTCCGGCAGAGCGGGTACCCGAGATGGCGAGCGTTGCTTGCATCGGCGAATGCATGGTCGAGCTCAGGCAGGCGCAAAGTGGCGCGTCTGCCGGGCAGGGCGGTGGGCTGTACTCGCGCGGCTTCGGCGGTGACACCCTCAACACCGCCGTCTATCTGGCGCGGCTCGAGGTCAAGGTCGATTATCTCACCGCGCTCGGCGACGACGCCCTGAGCGACGAGATGATCGCGGCCTGGGCCGCGGAGAACGTCGGCACGCGCCGCGTCGTCCGGCTGGCGGGCAAGCTGCCCGGCCTCTACATGATCCAGACGGATGCGAACGGCGAGCGCCAGTTCTTCCACTGGCGCGACAGCGCGGCGGCGCGGCAGCTGATGAGCCTGCCGGAGACCGGCGAACTGCTCAACTCTTTGATGAGCTACGACATCATCTATCTCTCCGCGATCACGCTCTCGATCTATGATCAGGCCGGGCGCGAGCGCCTGTTCGCGGCGATCAAGCGCGCGCGCCTGCTCGGCACCCGCTTCGTGTTCGACACCAATTTTCGCGCGCGTGGCTGGCCGGACCGCGACGTCGCCCGCGCGGTGTTCGAGGCGGCCTTCGCGGCCGCCGACATCGTGCTGACCTCGACCGAGGACCTGCTCGCGCTTTATCCCGGTGAGAGCAACGATCAGCTGATGGCGCGCATTCCGACGTCCGAGCTGGTGTTCCGGCTCGCGGAGCCGGCGAGTCTGCTGCGCTTCCCCGGGGCGACCCACGAAGTCCGCGCCGAACCGATGACCAACCCTGTCGTCGACACCACGGCGGCCGGCGACAGCTTCGCCGCGGCCTATATCGCGGCCCGGCTCGCCGGTTCCGATCCGGTCGAGGCCGCACTATCAGGGCATCGCCTCGCCAGCGTCGTGATCTGCTATGCCGGCGCCATCATTCCGGGCTATGCCATGCCGCCGAAGAAGCGGCACCGGCCGGCGACCTCCCGCCAGGCGACCAAATAAAGATCGAGACCCATGACCACCAGCGCCCAACAGAACCACCTTGCCGCGCTGTTCAAGGCGGCGACCGTGATCCCCGTGCTCACCATCGAGCGCATCCAGGATGCCGTGCCGCTGGCGCGCGCGCTGGTGGCCGGCGGCGTCCGCACGCTGGAGGTGACCATGCGCACCGCCGTTGCGATCGAAGCGGCGCGGGCGATGATGGCCGAAGTGCCCGAGGCGGTCGTCGGCATCGGCACGATCCTCAATCCCGCCGACTTCACCCGTGTCGAGAAGCTCGGCGTCGCCTTCGCCATCAGCCCGGGCCTGACCCCGGATCTCCTCAAGGCCGCAGCCCACAGCTCCCTGCCGTTCGCGCCGGGTATCGCCACCGCGTCCGAGCTGATGATGGCGCTGTCGCACGGCTTCGACGTCGCAAAGTTCTTCCCGGCCGAGCAGGCCGGGGGCATCAAGGGCCTCCGCTCGCTTGGCGGACCGTTCCCGAACGTGCGGTTCTGCCCGACCGGCGGCATCGGCGAGGCCAATGCGGCCAACTGGCTCGCCGAGCCCAACGTGCTCTGCGTCGGCGGGTCTTGGCTGTGCCCGTCCGCCGAGATCAAGGCCGGGAACTGGGCCGGCATAACTGCCATCTGCCAGCGCACCCTCAAGGCCCTGAAACCCGCGTGAAGTCTTGCTCTCTCTGGGCTAAGACTTAGCTCAGGAAGAGACCCCCAGGGAGAGATGACCATGACCGCCAGCATCGTCGGATGGGCGCATACGCCGTTCGGCAAGTTCGACACCGAAACAGTCGAAAGCCTCGTCACCCGCGTGGCCAATGAAGCGATGGCCGATGCCGGCATTTCGGCCGGCGATGTCGACGAGATCGTGCTTGGCCATTTCAACGCCGGCTTCTCGGCGCAGGATTTTACCGCCTCGCTCGTGCTCCAGGCCGACCCCAAGCTGCGCTTCAAGCCGGCGACCCGGGTCGAGAACGCCTGCGCCACCGGCTCGGCCGCCGTGCATCAGGGCCTGCGCGCGATCGCCGCGGGGGCCGCCAAGATCGTCCTGGTGGTCGGCGTCGAGCAGATGACCCGCACTCCGGGCCCCGAGATCGGCAAGAACCTGCTCAAGGCGTCCTACCTGCCCGAGGACGGCGACACCGTCGGCGGCTTCGCCGGCGTGTTCGGCAAGATCGCCAGCTCCTATTTCCAGAAATACGGCGACCAGTCCGATGCGCTGGCGCTGATCGCGGCCAAGAACCACAAGAACGGCGTTGCCAATCCCTTCGCCCAGATGCGCAAGGATTTCGGCTTCGACTTCTGCCGGGCCGAGAGCGAGAAGAACCCTTACGTTGCCGGTCCCCTGAAGCGGACCGACTGCTCGCTGGTCTCCGACGGCGCCGCGGCGCTGGTCCTGGCCGATGCCGAGACCGCCAAGACGATGACCAAGTCGATCGGCTTCCGCGCCACCGCGCATGCCCAGGACTTCCTGCCGATGTCCAAGCGCGACATCCTCCAGTTCGAAGGCTGCACGGTCGCCTGGCAGCGCGCGCTGGAGCAAGCCGGTGTCACGCTCAACGATCTCTCCTTCGTCGAGACCCATGACTGCTTCACGGTCGCCGAGCTGATCGAATACGAAGCGATGGGCCTGACGCCGAGGGGGCAGGGCGCCCGCGCCATCAAGGAAGGCTGGACGCTCAAGGACGGCAAGCTGCCGGTCAATCCGTCCGGTGGCCTCAAGGCCAAGGGCCATCCGATCGGCGCCACCGGCGTTTCCATGCATGTGATGACCGCGATGCAGCTCGCCGGCCAGGCGCCCGAGGGCATGCAGCTCAAGAACGCCAAGCTCGGCGGCATCTTCAACATGGGCGGCGCCGCGGTCGCCAACTACGTCTCCGTGCTGGAGCCACTGAAGTAGGCGCCCATAGGGTGGGCAAAGAGGCGAAGGCGCCTTGCCCACCATCTTCCTTGCGTTAGATCATGGTGAGCCGGCTTCGCTGGGCCCATCCTAACGCTCCTGACTGATTGGCGGAAAAGCATCATGAGCACTGACTACGAAGACTCGCTGTCGATGGACGCACTCAATGATCGTATCGCGATCCTCGAGGACAACATAAGGCAGCTCATCGAGCAGGCCGCTGCCGCTTCGGGCGAACAAAACGAGTCGCGCATCGCCGACCGGATCAGCCAGCAGAACGAAGAGCTCGACCGGCTCCTCAAGATCCGCGAATCCCGCCAGAAGAAATAGCGGCCGATATCACCGCGCGACGCATGCGGCCATACGCAGGCCGCCCTTGCGCGCGCGGCACCGCTGCCCTTAGCTGGACCGAAATCGCGGGGCCGCGCTTGAGCCCCCTGCGCGATCGGGAGTGAACGAATGGGGCCGCTGAAGGGCATCAAGGTCGTCGACATGACCACCGTGCTGATGGGGCCTTATGCGACCCAGATGCTCGGAGACTATGGTGCCGACGTCATCAAGGTGGAATCGCTCGATGGGGACGTCACCCGGCTGATCGGCCCGACGCGCCATGCCGGCATGGGCCCGGTGTTCCTCAACACCAACCGCAGCAAGCGCTCGATCTGCCTCGACCTCAAGAAGCCCGCCGGTCGCGACGCCGTGTTGCGGCTGCTGAAGGATGCCGACGTATTGGTCTACAACGTCCGTCCGCAGGCGATGGCGCGGCTTCAGCTCGGTTACGACGTCGTCTCGAAAATCAATCCGCGCCTGGTCTATGCCGGCGTGTTCGGCTTCGGTCAGGACGGACCTTACGCCGCCAAGCCCGCCTATGATGACCTGATCCAGGGCGCCACCGCGCTGCCGGCCTTGATGGCGCAGACCGGCGACGGCGTGCCGCGCTATGTACCCAATGCGCTTGTCGACCGCATC
This sequence comes from Bradyrhizobium sp. SZCCT0148, assembly GCF_018129985.1. GTDB lineage: Bacteria > Pseudomonadota > Alphaproteobacteria > Rhizobiales > Xanthobacteraceae > Bradyrhizobium > Bradyrhizobium japonicum_H. The sequence goes on along the minus strand of NZ_JAFCKT010000001.1, from coordinate 1,589,526 downwards.
GTCGGCCTCACCGCCGTCGGCGCGATCTGTGCCAGCCTCGTCCATCGCGACCGCACCGGCCGCGGCCAGCGGGTCGACATTCCGATGTTCGAGACCATGGCCGGCTTCGTCATGGGCGACCACATGGGCGGGCTGACCTATGAGCCGCCGCTCGACAAGGGCGGCTATGCCCGCCACCTCTCGCGCGACCGCAGGCCCTACAAGACCTCGGACGGCTATCTCAGCGTCATCGTCTACAACGACAAGCAGTGGGAGAATTTCTTCAAGGCGACGGCGCGCGATGATCTGCGCGCCGATCCCAAATTCGCGACCTTCGCCGGCCGCGCCGCGAACATCGATGTCGTCTATGCCGAGCTCGCGCGCATCTTCGAGACGCGCAGCACGGCCGAGTGGATCGACCTGCTGACCAAGGCCGATGTGCCCGTGATGCCGATGCATGATTTGCAGGGTGTGCTCCACGACGAGCATCTGGAGGCGACGAACTTCTTCCCGGTCGTCAACCATCCGACCGAAGGCCCGATCCGCAGCATGAAGGTGACGGCGACGTGGTCGGAGACGGAGGCCGGGCCGGTGCGGCTGGCCCCGCGTCTCAATGAGCACGGCGCGGAGATTTTGCGCGAGATCGGATACTCCACAGACGAGATCGCCGCCATGGTCCGCGACGGCGTCACTCGATCAGCGCCGGAGTAGGGGATGACCTTCGCTCTCTCATCCGTCATTCCGGGGCGCGCCCGCTTGGGCGCTAGCCCGGCCTCCATTCATCCTCCGCACATGCCGCTCGATGGATTCCGGGCTCGGCCATTCGGGCCGCCACGGAACGACGAGGAGGAGAGAACATGAGCTTCATCACCGGCGTCGGCCTCACGCCGTTCGGCAAGCACGAGGGTTCATCGTCGCTCGACCTGATGAGCAAGGCCGCGCAACTTGCGCTCGACGACGCAGGCCTGAAGCGCTCCGACATCGACGGCATCCTGTGCGGCTATTCCACGGTCTCGCCCCACATCATGCTGGCAACCGTGTTCGCCGAGCACTTCGGCATTCGCCCGTCTTATGCGCATGCCGTGCAGGTCGGTGGCGCCACGGGGCTGGCGATGACGATGCTGGCACATCACCTCGTCACATCAGGCGTCGCACGCAACGTGCTCGTGGTCGCCGGCGAGAATCGCCTCACCGGGCAGAGCCGCGACGCCTCGATCCAGGCGCTGGCGCAGGTCGGCCATCCCGATTACGAGGTGCCGCTCGGCCCGACCATCCCCGCCTATTACGGCCTCGTCGCGACGCGCTACATGCACGAATACGGCGTGACCGAACAGGATCTCGCCGAGTTTGCGGTGCTGATGCGCGCCCACGCCTGCACCCATCCCGGCGCGCAATTCCACGAGCCCATCAATGTCGCCGACGTCATGGCCTCGAAGCCGGTGGCGATGCCGCTGAAGCTGCTCGATTGCTGTCCGGTGTCCGACGGCGGCGCGGCTTTCATCATTAGTCGCGAACGGACCGGCGAGGCGGGCGTGCGCATCCGCGGCTGCGCCCAGGCCCACACGCATCAGCATGTCACGGCGGCGCCGGCACTCAGCGAACTCGGTGCGGAAATCTCGATCGCGCGCGCCAAGGAGGCTTCCGGCCTTGCGATCTCCGACGTGCGCTACGCCGCGATCTACGACAGTTTTACCATCACGCTCGCGATGCTGCTGGAAGACCTCTGCCTTGCCGGCCGCGGCGAGGCTGCGGCCCGCGTCCGATCAGGCCATTTCAGCCGCGACGGCGCGATGCCGCTGAACACCCATGGCGGCCTGCTCAGCTACGGCCATTGCGGCGTCGGCGGCGCGATGGCGCATCTGGTCGAGGCGCATTTGCAGATGACGGGGCGGGCGGCTTCCCGCCAGGTGCGCGACGCCTCGATCGCGCTCCTGCACGGCGACGGCGGCGTGCTGTCGTCCCATGTCAGCATGTTCCTGGAGCGGGTGCGATGAGCGAGCGTCTGGCGGACTGGACCAAGGGCGAAGCGGCCGTCACATTTCAGACCTGCGGCGCCTGCGGCCATGTGCAGTACTTCCACCGCGCCTTCTGCGCGGCGTGTGGCGAATCGGATCCGGGCGAGCAGCGCGCCAGCGGCAAGGGCACGGTGTACGCGACCTCGCTGGTCTGCCGCGCCGCGACGCCTGAGACCCGCGCTCACGTGCCCTACAACATCTTGCTGGTCGATTGCGCCGAGGGCTTTCGCATGATGGCTCACGGTGAGAACGATCTTGCCATCGGCGATACGGTCACCGCGAGCTTCAAGCCGTTTGCCGGAAAGCTTGTGCCGTTCTTCACGAAGGAAACGTAGAGGGATTCGTCATTCGGGGGCGGTCAGACGACCGAGCCTGGAACGGGTATTCTGGGCCTGGCTTGCCAGGGCCGCGTTTTGCGCGGTCCCGGGAGAGCCACCCCGGAATGACGAAAACTCTGAAACGCGAACTAACGCCCGTAGAACAAGATGCTGGCGATGACGAGCATCGCTGTCACCGCCAGCATATGCGCGAGCGCTCCCGAGGCCGCCCCCTTGGTGGCTTCCTTCATGCCTTTTCTCCCTAGACTTGGGCGTGACTCATCGTCGTGCGGCTCGCGCACCCCGACGGCCAATTGTTTTACTCGGAACACCCCATTTGCGAGTACTCACCGCGATGTGTCCCCACGCAGCGAATATCGACTGTCTCAAGGTCGATCAGCAATGCGGCGGCATTTTGACTCGATGTTGTTGCTCCGAAGGACGCGCAAGAATACAGTTTCGCGAAACTTTCGCCGCTGGCGACAAAAAGCATCAAAAACTCAGGGAAAACTTCAGGAAAATCATGGCCCGCATCGATTACAGCGACCCGTCCAAGGCATCCGACCGTACCCGCGAAATTCTCGACAAGAATCGCAATGCCAACATCTTCCGCATGATGGCGCACTCGCCGAGCTACTTCGAGCAGTACTGCCGCCTGGGCGGCGCCATCCGCCACAAGGGCGAGCTCGATCCGGTCGTGCGCGAACTCGCGATCACCCGCACCGGCATCTTGTGCGAGGCCCCGTACGAGATCGTCGCGCACAAGCGGATCGGCAAGAATGTCGGCGTCACCGATGCGCAGAACGAGGCGCTCGAAAACTGGCAGGCCGCAACCTGCTTCGACGAGGTCCAGCGCGCCGCGCTCGCCTTCACCGACGAGATCGTGAAGCTGAAGAAGCCGACAGATGCGACCTTCAAGGCGATCGCAGCGAAACTGACGCCGGCCGCGCTGGTCGAGCTGCAGCTCTCGGTCGGCTTCTACATCATGACCTCGAAATTCCTGGAAACGTTCGAGATCGATCTTCAACCCGTCACCGAAGTGGTGGGCTGATCGAAGGACCGCGATGAGGGATGCCGATGACGATCGATGAATATGCGGCCTGGGCCGCAAGCATTGCGAAAGTCGATCAGCATCCTTCCAACGAGCGGCTGTCCTATCTCGGGCTGGGCCTGGCCGGTGAGGCCGGCGAGGTCGCCGAGCACATCAAGAAGCTGCTGCGCGACGACTGGCTCGACAAGGCGGGGCTCGTCGATGAACTCGGCGATGTCATCTACTACTAGGCCTGCCTGTGTGCCGCGACCGGCCAGCAGCCATCCGATCTGCTCGAAAGAAGCGCGGCGAAGATCAGGCGGCGGCTGAGCGAGGCGGCGAGCCGCTAAAGAACGGCGCCAATTGGAGACAAGACAGCTTCCACAGCGTCATGCCCGGACTCGTCTCGGGCATCCACGTCTTGCCAAGCGGTAATAAGAACGTGGATGCCCGAGACGAGCCCGGGCAAGACGACTTCTTGCGGCGCAAGGTCGACAGACATCACGTCGACGTCAGGATATCCACCTTGGCGTTGGCGACGATCAGGCGGTCGGCCAGGAGTTTCGCCAGGTTGCGCATGATGCGTTCGCTGGCGCGCGGATGCTGCTTACGGAAGCGCTCGAAATCCTTCAGCGGCACTTCGTACGCCGTCGCGGCCATGTCGGCGAACACGTCGGCCGAGCGCGTCGGCTCCAGCAGCGCCATCTCGCCGAAGGCCATACCGGCGGTGAGGGTTGCCAGTCGGACGCCGTCGGGCAAGGTGACGTGCACCGCGCCGCTGCGCAGAAAGAACAGCGAATTGGCGGGATCACCCGTGGTGAGGATCTTCGCCCCCGACGGATATGTGCGGACAATGCCGATCGAGGCGAGGTCTGTCAGCTCTTCCTCGCTGAGCCCTTCGAGCAGCGGCTGCTCGGCGAGTTCGGTGGTCTCGTGGAAATCGATCGAGCCGCCATAGCGGTAGACGATCTGGTCTTCAGCCCATTCGATCGCGGTGTCGAGCAGATAGAAGTCGCGGACGTTCTTCAGCTCGGCCGTCCATTCCCGCAACGTATCCCATTCCTTGGATGCGCGCCTGACGCCCGACAGCACCACCGTGACGTTGAGTGCGGCGAGCTCTTCGAACGCCTCGGCGACGAGCCGCGCCCCGGCGCGGGTGGTGGAGGTGACGCGATGCAGATCGAAGATCACGAATTGGGGACGGGGCCGGGCGGCGAGCCGCCGGGAGACGTAGTCGACCGCCGACAGCGACAGCGTGCCGACCAGTTCGATGATCCGCACCTCCTGCTCGTGGGCGGCGAGAATCTCGCGCTCCTGCGGCCGGCGTACGCGGCGTGACGGACTCTTGCCGATGTCGTAGTCGGCGATGACGGCGTTGCGGGCGTCGTCGCTGCGGTTGAGCATGTGCAGGTCGTAATGCGCCGACAGCGCCTCGCAGACCTTGATGCCGCGCACGCTGTTGCCGTGCTTGTCGAGCTTCGGCGAATAGCTGCCGAGCCCGAGGCGGGCGGGGAGAGCGGCGAGGATGCCGCCGCCGACGCCGCTCTTGGCAGGGATGCCAATCCGGTAGATCCATTCGCCGGCATAGTCGTACATGCCCGACGAGGTCATCACCGACAGCGTGCGGGAGATCGCGTAGGCGCTCAGCACCTGCTCGCCCGTGACCGGATTGACGCCGCGATTGGCGAGCGTTGCCGCCATCACCGCGATGTCGCGCGCGGTGACCAACACCGCGCATTGCCGGAAATAGACGTCGAGGACGCCGGCGACATTGTCCGAGATCACCGCATTGGTCTTCAGGAGGTAGCCGATGGCGCGGTTGCGGTCGCCGGTCTGGCTCTCCGAGCCGTAGACGGCTTCGTCCACGGCGAGATCGCGGCCTGCGAAGCGGCTCAGCGCGAGGCGGATCTGTTCGAAGGCCTCGGGCCCCTTGCGGTCGTAGATCAACCCGGTGCAGGCGATCGCGCCGGCATTGACCATCGGATTGAACGGATGGTTGTCGGCATTGAGCCGGATCGAGTTGAAGGGATCTCCCGACGGCTCGACGCCGATCGCGCTCTCGACCCGGCTCGCGCCGAGCAGGTCCAGCGCCAGCGCGAACACGAACGGCTTTGACATGGACTGGATGGTGAAGGGCACCCTGGTGTCGCCGACTTCGTAGACATGGCCGTCCAGTGTCGCGAGGCTGATGCCAAAACAGGCAGGATCAGCCTTGCTCAGTTCGGGAATGTAATCGGCGACGCTGCCTGAAGTTTCGGCAGAGAATTCGTTCAGGCAATTGTCCAGAAACCGCAGCAAGGGCGGCTTCGAGCGGGTCCAGGCAGCGGCGAGAGGCGAGAGGCGGGTCATCGCCTCTCTTGTGCAACGCAATCAGGGTACGCGCAACCCGTTCGGGACCATGCTCTGGCGTCGGACCAGCAGCAGGGCGAGCAGAATCGTGGGCAGGAGGATGCCAAGGCCGAGCAGCGTCACCTGCATCTGCGACAGCGGCATGATCCCGCCGCCCGGCGTTGCCACCACGAAGCCGCCGATCACCAGCAGCACGCGGATCGGCCATTCGAGGCTGCCTGCGCCGCGCAGATCCCCGACGAAGGGCTGGTAGCCCTGGATGCCGCCGCAGATGAACAGCGTGCCGAACGCAGCGAGTCCCATCAGGCCGAGGCCGGCCAGATACGGGCTCGGCCCTTGCAGCACCAGCGCCGGATTGAGCACGAAGAAGAACGGGATGAAATAGATGATGCTGCCGACCCACATCGATTCCCAGCCCGTCTTCATCGCCGGCGAGCCGGCAATGCCGGCCGCGGCGAAGGAGGCGATCGCGACCGGCGGCGTGATCGACGACAGCATGCCCCAATAGAAGATGAACATGTGCACGGCCATCTTGTTCAGTCCGAGCTTTTCCAGCGCGGGCGCGACCAGGATGGCGAGGAAGATATAGCAGGCGGTCGTCGTCAGCCCGAGGCCGAGGATGAGGCTGGTGAGCGCGCACATGCCGAGCAGCAGGAACGGGTTGTCGCCGGCAATGTGCAGGAGGTCGTTGGCAAGGCTCGACACCACGCCGGTCATCGAGAACGCGCCGATCAGGAGGCCGCATCCGGCGAGAATGCCGACCAGCTCGACGAAGGTGCGGCCGTTGACCTCGAGGAATTTGCCGATGGTCGCAAAGGTCCAGCGCGTGTCCTTGGAGAAGAGCTGGTTGAGCACCAGCAGCAGCGCGGTCGCGTAGAACGGCGCATGGCTCTCGCGCTTGAAGTAGAGCAGCATCACGATCAGCAGGGCGATGACGAAGACGTAGTACCAGCCGTCCTTGATCGTATCCATGATCCGCGGCAGCTCGGCGCGTGGAATGCCCTTCAGCCCATGGCGCGCGGCGTAGGAATCGACCTGCATGAACAGCCCGATATAATAGAGCACGGCCGGAATGATCGCGGCGACCGCGACCTCGGCGTAGCTGATGTTGAGGAATTGCGCGATCACGAAGGCGGTGGCGCCCATCACCGGCGGCGCCAGCACCGCGCCGGTCGAGGCGCAGGCCTCGATCGCGGCGGCATAGGAGGCGCGGAAGCCGCTCTTCTTCATCACGGGGATGGTCATGGTGCCGGCGGTCAGCACGTTGGAGATGATCGAGCCCGACATCATGCCGAGCAGGCCACTGGCAAAGATGCAGACCTTCGCCGCGCCGCCGCGGAACGTGCCGCACAGCGCGAAGGCGAGGTTGATGAAGAACTTGCCGGCGCCGGTCATCATCAGCGCGGTGCCGAACACCAGGAAGCCGATCACGGTGTCGGCGAAGGCCTGAATAGGGATGCCGAGCAGGCTTTCGCCGGATAGCACGTGATAGGCAGTTGCCTGCTCCAGAGTCGATTGCGTGCCGCGGAACGGCCCGAGCCAGCCGGATTCGGCGAACAGCGGGTAGAGCGTGAAAGGGAGCACGCTCAACAGCAGGCTCCAGCCGCCGGTGCGGCGCAGCGCTTCCATCAGTATCGCCCACATCACGAGGCCCGCCGCGATCACGTTGGTCGGCGCTCCGCCGAATTCCCAGCCGGCTTCCGCAGCCTTGCGCACGCTCGACATCAGGAGCAGCGCCGCGGCGAAAGTCGCCACGAACAGGACGAGATCGTACCAGGGGATCCGGTCGAGCGGCGCACGATTCGTGCCCGGAAAGATCAGGAAGGTGAACGGCAGCATCAACGCGATCAGGAGATAGAAATACTCCGTGTTGAGCTGGGTGTAGCCGATGAAGAAGCGCAGCGAGAATTGCTGGTTGATGCAGAGCAGGATCGTCGCCGCGGTCGCCGCCACCAGCGCCCAGCGCCAGACGCCGCGCAAGGTGCGCACGCGCGTCACCTCCGCCTCCTGCATGTTGGCGGCGGCGCCGTGCGGATCGTCGAACACGACCCGCTTGGGCTCGTCTTGCGGGGCGATGGAGGTGGAAACAGAAGACATCATCGACCCCGTGCGTGGGCAGTTGAACGCTAGAGATTAATCCTCGAACCCGTTCGGCATGTCGGCTTTCGCAAGCGCCGCCGCGCGGGCCTTCATCCAGCCGTCGAGGAATGCCTTGTCGTCCGAGGGGGGATTGGACTTGCCGTAATCGGTCCACGCGGCCGCCAGCACCTCTTGCCGCTTGATCAGTCTGTTGTTGTGCGTCTCCTGCGCATCGCTCCATTGCCCGGCTTCCTTCAGCGCCTTCACCGAGCCGGGATGCACCGGCACCACCCAGTTCTTGGTCTGACGGTCGGCCGCGAGCCCGCCGGCGCCGGGCGCTGAATCCTTGTAGGCATCGTAATTCGTGATCATCGCCTTGGTGATCGCATAGACCTGGTCGGCCGGCTGCGAGGCGTAGGCGACGAAGATCGGGTAGGGATAGTTGCCGAGTTCGACCGGCTTCTCCGGCGAGATGCCGGCACCGCAGGTCGCGGTTTGCGGGAAGAAGAACGAGCCGACCTTCTGCATCCGCGCCCAGCCTTCCTTGTCCTTGGCAGGCAACGGCGGCCAGATCAGGCCGCGCGGCGAGGTCTCGGCTTCCTTGGCGGGACCGGTGATGGTGGTGCCGAAAGCGGCATCGACGTCGTTGTTGATCAGCCCTTTCCACATCGCGCCGTAGCTTGCGAACTCGACGACCTTGACGTCCTTCTGGGTGAGCCCCGCGAAGGCGAGCACGGCGAGCGAGTTCTGGTTCAGCGCGGGCGAGCCGACCACGAAGCCGACGCGCTTGCCCTTGAGGTCCTTCAGCTCCTTCACGCCGGTGTCGGCGGCGACGCCGAGCGAGCCGCAATTGCAGTCGACGGTCGAAAGCAGGATCTGGAGCGGCTGCGGGCCCCACTCCTTCGCGCCGAATTCGAACACGCCTTCCTGTGCGAAATAGGTGCCGGATCCCATCGCCGAGGATGCGGCGCGCTTGGCGCGTAGCGGCGCGAGGCGGGCGACGTCGTTTCCCGCGGGCAGCACGCGCACGTCGGTGCCGTATTTGTCCTTCATCATCTTGCCGACGCCGACCGCGATGTTGAAGCCGGCCGTTCCGGTGTCATAGGCGGTGAACGTCAGCGTCGCCGGCAGCTTGATGTCTTCGGCGAACGAATAGCGTGTAGACGCAAAAGAAATGCCGGCCACCAGGGCAGGCGCGAGCAATAGCAGCCCACGAAGCATGTTTCCCTCCAATGAACTTCGCGTTCGCCGCGAAGATTTTCGTTCTTTGTTTGAAACAGAGTTTTGTTTGAGACGGATCATGTCATCCGTATCAGGCGATGGCAACGCTGTACCGCGCATGTGGGAATGAGACTGACAGATTGCCGCGGAAACAATGGAGAACGCAGCCGACTCGCGACGATCGCGGCCGCGTTGTGTCTCCCCGACGACGTCATCGAGCTTCATCGGAGGCGACGTGATCATGCCGCTGGCCGGCGAGGATGCCGGCATCTCCATCTCCACGGCTTCGCCGATTACAATTTCATCGCCATCCGCAACGGTTCCTCCAACTTGAACGGGAGTTGCGCAGACGCGCCGCGCGATGCCCGTGACGCATCTTAATTTCTGGCATGCCATCGCCTTTTTGTTGTCGTTGCAAAATGAGTGAGGTAGCGTCGTCTCCAAGTGGAATTTAATTCCGCACAGCGGAACAAGTGGTAGGGAACATGGGAAGACGATCCGAGCGGTTGAGTAGGCAAGGCGTGCTCGCTGGCGATGCCGGCGAGGGTGATGTCATCCAGGTGGTGTCGCGCGCGTTCGACGTGTTGCGATGCTTCGAGGGCCACGAGGCCAGGCTCGGCAATCTCGAAATTTCAAACCGCTGCGGCCTGCCGCGCTCGACGGTGTCGCGGCTCACGCACACGCTGACGCGGATGGGCCAGCTGGTCTATCTGCCGCGGGATCAGAAGTATCGCATCGGCCCGAGCGCGGTGGCGATGAGCGCTTCGATGATGAAGGGCGCGCAGCTGCGCAGCATGATCCGGCAACGGCTGCAGGAAGTCGCTGAGCAACTGCCGGGCACCGTCGGCTTCGTCGTGCCCGATCGTTTCCATCTGGTCTATCTCCAGTTCGCCCGCTCGGCCTCGGCGCTGGGCCTGCACGAGGGCACCGGCAGCCGCATCTCGATGGCTTCGACCGCGGCGGGCGCAGCCTACACCGCGGCACTGGCGCCGGAGATCGGCGACGCCTTCATCGCGGACATCGAGCGCGAAGCGCCCGAGGCCGCGAAGATCCTCAAGCCCCGCATCGAAGCCAACCGGCAGATGTTGCGCGAGCGCGGCTATGTCGTGGCCTGCGGCCTGTGGAGCCCGCACATCAACGGGCTCGCGGTGCCGATCTGGTCGCCGCAGTACCAGACCTATGTCGTCATCACGATCGGCCTTCTGTCCACGATGTATGACGAGCAGAGGCTGCATGCCGAAGTCGCACCGCTGATGCTCGAACTCGGCCGTTCGCTCGCCAGCCTGATGGAGGGCACGGAGGGTGACGCCTTCAACAACCGCATCTCGCGTAAACCGGTCGCAATGGCCGTGCACAACAATAACAAGCCGATCAATTCGGAGGGAGTGAATGAACTGGAAGCCGGAACTCGACGAGCTCGCCCGGCGCGAAGCCTTCGCGCGGGAGATGGGCGGCGTTGACAAGGTCAAGCGACAGCATGACCAGGGCCGGCTGACTGTTCGGGAGCGTATCGACAAGCTGATCGATCGCGGCAGCTTCCACGAGATCGGTGCCGTCTCCGGCATCGGTGAGTACGATTCCAGCGGCGAGCTGCAGAAACTGACGCCGGCGAACTGCGTGTTCGGCCGCGCGCGGGTCGATGGCCGCACCGTGGTCGTGGTCGGCGACGATTTCACGGTCCGTGGTGGTTCGGCGGATGCGTCGATCTCCGCAAAGCCTTTGATGGCGGAGGAGATGGCGCATGATTTCCGTCTGCCCATCGTCCGCATCGTCGAAGGCTCCGGCGGCGGCGGTTCGGTCAAGACCATCGAGACCAAGGGCGCGGCGAACCTGCCGGGCGGCATCGGCGGCACGCGCTGGTATCGCTTCACGACAGAGAACCTGTCGCGCGTGCCGGTGGTCGCTCTCGGTCTCGGCTCGGTTGCAGGCTTGGGCGCCGCGCGGCTTGCCGCCAGTCACTATTCGATCATGACGCGCAAATCGGCGATGTTCGTCGCTGGGCCGCCGGTGGTGAAGGCGCTGGGGCAGGACCTCTCCAAGGAGGAGCTCGGCGGTGCCGATATCCAGACCCGCGCCGGCGCGGTCGATCATGCCGTCGACACCGAGGAGGAAGCCTTCGCCTGCGCGCGGCGCTTCCTGTCTTACCTGCCGTCCTCGGTCTACGAGCTGCCGCCGACCTTGCGCTGCACCGACAATCCGGAGCGCAGTGACGAGGCGCTGATGAACGCGGTGCCGCGCAATCGCAAGCAGGTCTACAAGATGCGGCCGATCATCGAGTCGGTCGTCGACAGGGGCTCGTTCTTCGAGGTGGCTAAGAATTTCGGCAAGCCCATCATCGTCGGCCTCGCCCGGCTCGAGGGCAGGGCGGTGTTGGTGCTCGCCAGTGACAGCTTTCACTATGGCGGCTCGTGGACGGCGGATGCGTGCCAGAAGGTGGTGCGCTGGGTCGACTTCGCCGAGACCTTCCATCTGCCGGTCGTCTATCTCATGGATTGCCCGGGCTTCATGATCGGTCTCGACGCCGAAAAGGCGGCGACCATCCGTCACGGCGTCCGCGCCATGGCCGCGGTGAACCAGACCACCGTACCCTGGTGCACCGTGATCCTGCGCAACGCGTTCGGTGTTGCCGGTGTTGTGCACCAGCCGGCCGACCGCTTCTCGATCCGCTACGCCTGGCCCTCGGCCTATTGGGGCTCGCTGCCGCTCGAAGGCGGCATCGAGGCGGCCTACCGTGCCGACATCGACGCGGCCGAGGACAAGGCGGCCAAGCTGGAGGAAATCCAGGAGCGTCTCAATAAGCTGCGCTCGCCGTTCCGCTCGGCCGAGAAATTCTGGGTCGAGGAAATCATCGATCCCCGCAAGACTCGGTCGCTGTTGTGCGAATTCGCGCGGCTGGCAGAGCCCTTGCGCAAGCCGGGACCGGCGGAGAATTTCTCGATCAGGCCGTAGCAGTGCGGCTGTTGTTGCGAAGCAATCGAGTAACTCAATAAACGCGCGACAGCCCGGAAAGAACAACAGGAAGCGCCAATCGTGTATGACTTCATTATCGTGGGCGGCGGCTCGGCGGGGTCCGTGCTGGCCCACCGTCTTTCGGCGAAGAGTGCCAACAAGGTCCTGCTGTGCGAAGCCGGTCAGGACACGCCGCCCGGCAACGAGCCGGCCGAGATCAGGGACAGCTATCCGGGCACGGCCTATTTCGATCCGCGCTTCCACTGGACGGAGCTCAAGGTCACGACCCAGGTGGTCAGCCACAACAATCCGAACGAAGCCCGTCCTCCGTTGCGCAAATACGAGCAGGCGCGCGTGCTCGGCGGCGGCTCGTCGATCAACGGCCAGATGGCCAACCGTGGCGCTCCGACCGATTACGACGAATGGGACGCGCGCGGCGCCGAGGGCTGGCGCTGGAACGATGTGCTGCCGTTCTTCAAGAAGGTCGAACGCGACCTCGATTTCGACGGTCCCTACCACGGCAAGGACGGCAGGATCCCGGTACGCCGCATCCCGCGCGAGCACTGGACGAAGCATTCGCAGGCCTTCGCCGATGCCTTCCAGCAGGCCGGCCATCGATTCCTGCCCGATCAGAACGGCGAGTTCGTCGACGGCTTCTTCCCGGTGACGCATTCCAACCAGGCCGAGCAGCGCGTCTCGGCCGCGATGGGCTATCTCGACCGCGACACCCGCCAGCGCGCCAATCTCACCATCTCCACCAACACGCAAGTCCGCGAGCTGCTGTTCGAAGGCACCCAATGCGTCGGCGTGAAGGCCGTGGTGAACGGACGCGAGCAGGAATTCCGAGGCCGCGAGATCATCCTCTCCAGCGGCGCGATCCATTCTCCCGCGCATCTGCTGCGCGCCGGCATCGGTCCCGTCGGCCACCTCAAGGATATGGGCATTCCGGTGCTGATGGGGCTGCCCGGCGTCGGCCAACGCCTGATGGATCATCCCTCGATCTCGCTATCGTCCTTCGTACGCCGCGGCGCGCGCATGAACGAGCACACCAGGCGCCACATGCAGCTCGGCCTGCGCTATTCCTCCGGTCTCGAAGGCGTACCGAAGGGCGACATGTTCGTCGTGCTGCTCTCCAAATCGGCATGGCATGCGGTCGGCGAACAGATCGGCTCGCTCTTGACCTTCGTCAACAAGACCTATTCCGAGACCGGTCAGGTCAAGCTCGCCTCGCGCGATCCTTCGGCCGAGCCGATCGTCGAGTTCAATCTGTTGTCCGACCGGCGCGATCTCGATCGCCTGATGAGCGGCTTCCGGAAGATGGCGGCCATTCAGATGAGCGACATCGTGAAGAAGGTGACGGACAAGCCGTTTCCAGCCGCCTAACCGACAAGGTCCGCAAGATCGGCGTGGTCAATAACAAGAACAGGCTCCTGACCAAGATCGCCGCGACCCTGATGGACGGACCGGCGGCGCTGCGCCACTACATGATCGACAATTTCGTGGTCGAGGGGTTCACCTTCGATCAGGTGATCAACGACGACGACGCATTGGAAGCTTTCGTGCGCAAGGCGACCATCGGGGTCTGGCACGCCTCCTGCTCATGCCGCATGGGCCGTGTCGATGATCCGATGGCCGTGGTCGACAATCAGGGACGCGTCAAGGGCATCCAGGGCCTGCGCGTCGTCGACGCCTCGATCTTTCCGGTGGTGCCGTGCGCCAACACCAACTTCCCCGTGCTGATGTCGGCGGAGAAGATTGCGGATGCGATGATGCAGTCCGGTTGAGTCCTCGCGCGTTCGCGGCTTTGGCGCGACCTGGACATAACCTAAGTTAAGGGCGGAAGCAGAAGCCTCTTTCTGCCGCGCTTTCGGCCCATTTCGGTCAAACCAATATTGGTTTCTCCGAAGTGGGGCAGGACCCTCCAGCTCAGAGTCCTGCAATGATCAAGCAAGTTGTTTCCGCGTGTTTCCTCTTTATCGCCGCCTCCGCCGCTTCCGAAGCGCGGCACTATCGCAATCTTCAAGCGCCCGAATGCAACGTCACCATGCCCTGCGATTTCTCGTATTCGCAAACGCGTCGCGCGCCGGCTCCCCGCCAACAGCTACAGGCCTATCGCTCCACGCGAATGACGGTGGGCGATGCAGGCAGCGCCACCACGATTATCGGCACGTCGGGCGATCGCGTCGTCGGCGGCCGGCCGGCCGGTTGTCCCTCATCCTTCTGCGGCTGCGGTGCCTCGCTGCGCGTGTTCGGCCGCGTCGTGCCGGAATTGAATCTGGCGTCCAACTGGCTGCGCTTTCCGCGCACGGCGCCGGCGCCGGGCATGGTCGCGGCGCGCCGCGGCCATGTCTTCGTTCTGGAGCAGCATCTCGCAGGCGACACCTGGATGGCGTATGACGCCAATTCCGGCGGTCACGCCACGCGTATCCACGCGCGTTCGCTGCGGGGCTACACGGTCGTCAATCCGCGCGGCTGAGACCGTGGCGCAGGTGCCCGGCGTTCATCACAGCCGGAGCACCTTGCCGGGATTCATGATGTTCTCGGGATCGAGCGCGCGCTTGATGGTCCGCATGATGTCGAGCTCGGTCTTCGAGCGGTAATGGCTGAGCTCGTCGAGCTTGTCGATGCCGATGCCGTGTTCCGCCGAGATCGAGCCGCCCATCGAGGTAACGAGATCGTTCACGGCCCGCGTGATGGCGCCCTTGTATTGGGTCAGCGTCTGCTGATCCATGCCCGATGGCCCCATGAACGAAAAATGCAGATTGCCATCGCCGATGTGCCCGAGCGGGTAGGGCCGGATGGTCGGGAGAATATCGCGCACGTCCTTGGTGCCCTTGTCGATGAACTCCGGAATCCGCGAGATGGCCACCGACACATCGAAGCTCAGTCCCGGACCTTCGGCCCGGGAGGCCTCGGCGACAGTTTCGCGGATGCGCCACATGTTACGCGATTGACCGACCGTTTGGGCGATCACCGCATCGAGTACGCGGCCGGCCTCGAGTTGATGGCCGAGAAACTGCTCCATCTTCTCGGACATGCCCTCCGCGCCGTCCTGGCGCGCCCGCGAGGACGACCATTCCAGCAGCAGGTACCATGGCGTGTTCGCCTTGAGAGGATCCTGGGTGCCGGGAATATGGCGCAGCACCATGTCGATGGCGGCGCGGCTCATCAACTCGCACGAGCCGACATTGTCTCCGGATGCCGCATGCGCCTCCGACAGGATCTCCAGCGCCGCGCGCGGATCGCGGATCGCCAGCCATGATGTCGAGATGTCCTTCGGCGCCGGCCACAGCTTGAGGACGGCCTTGGTGATGATGCCGAGCGTACCCTCGGCGCCCATGAAGAGGTGCTTGAGGTCATAGCCGGTGTTGTCCTTCTTCAGCGCGCGCAATCCGTCCCAGACATCGCCGCTTGGCAGCACCACCTCCAGCCCCAGCACGAGATTGCGGGCATTGCCGTAGCGCAGCACCTGCACGCCGCCGGCATTGGTCGACAGGTTGCCGCCGATCATGCACGAGCCCTGGGCGCCGAGGCTGAGCGGCAGGAACCTGTCGTGCCGGCTCGCCGTCTCCTGAAGGGTCTGCAGCACGCAGCCGGCCTCGACCGTCATGGCATAGCCGACGGGATCGACGTCCAGCACGCGGTTCATGCGGCCGAGCGACAACACGATGCCGGTGTGTGCAGGCCAGGGCGTGGCCCCACCCATCAGGCCGGTGTTGCCACCCTGCGGCACGATGGCGACGCCGTGCTGATGGCAAAGCCGGACCACTTTCGCGACTTCCTCTGTGCTGCCGGGCCGGACGACGGCGCCGGCACTGCCAGCCAGCAATCCCCGCCAATCCGTCACGAACGGCTGCTTGCCGTGCTCGTCCTCGATGAGGCCCTTCTCGCCTACGATCGCGCGCAACGCATCGCGCATCTCGCTGGTCAAGGGAGTGGTCGGAATGATGGGTTCGGACGACGGGAAGGCAGTCGGCATTTTCGTTTCCCCTTGGCGCATCTTGCTGTGCACTGCGCACGTAACGTGCCCCGCTATTGTTCACGATTGGCGCGGGGAGTCTAACGGCAAGATGTCCCGAACTGGGGCCGATGGGCGAGCGAGCCGCGACCCCGCTAAATCATTGATCACGAATGATCCGGCTACAGTGCATGGGGTTGTTTTGGCATTTTCGGCCGGCCGGACGCCTGCCGTCAGCTCAAGAATTCGCTTTACAAGAATTCGGATATACCGTAGGTTTGCGCATCCCGCCCGCCGAAAGGGGCGTTTCGCGATCGTCACGAGACGCGGGTCGGGAGGCGGTGGCCGCGACGGCGTCGGCGCGCTGGGCAGACTGCAGGGCGGGAATCCCCGTGAGCAGCCGCACGCGCGATACGACACGGCGCTGACAGCGTCCTCGTTCAGTCCCGGTGGCGAGCGCACGCCAGCCATCGGAGACAGGGGCGGGGATGTGCGCGGCGGCAAAATCGTGTGGTCCTGACGCCCGGGGTCTGTGCGTCAAGTGTTGCGGTGATGTCGCGGCCCAACCGGGTTCGCTCATCAGTCATCCGCAAGGCGACGGGGGCAATAGTGCATCGCTCCCCGAGGAGAGCGCGACATAAGCCGTAAAACCATCCGTGCAGGGAAGGCCGGGCGACCGGCAACACCTGTGGTCCACCCCGTGCGCGTCTCTTTTCGCACACGGGACTGCGGGTGCCAGCCGGCGCCCGGCCTTCCCTGCGCCCTTTTCTCGAACGAGAGGGCGCAAAAGAGAGCAAAGCTCGGGCGAACTGAGTCGCGAGAAGGCGGACGTGCGTCCGCATCCCGGCGGAGGCGAGACTCTCGCAAAGCCTGCTAGGTCGAGGCCGCCGCTGGCTGCAGCTTCGGTTGCCGCGAGAGTGCCAGCACGATCAGCGCGGCGAACACGCAGAGCGCACCGGCGATGAAGAATGCGGGCAGGTAGCTCTGGAGAAGCGTGCGCGACAGGCCCGCACCGAACGCCGCGGTTCCGGCGCCGAGCTGATGGCCGGCAAAGATCCAGCCGAACACCAGATTGGCGCGCTCGGGCCCGAATTTCTGCGCGGTGAGGCGCACCGTCGGCGGCACCGTCGCGATCCAGTCGAGACCGTAGAACATCGCGAAGATCGACAGGCCGTAGAACGAGAAATCGCTGAACGGCAGGAAGATCAGCGAGAGCCCGCGCAGGCCGTAGTACCAGAACAGCAGATGGCGGTTGTCGTAGCGGTCTGACAGCCAGCCCGACATGATGGTGCCGAAGAAGTCGAAGATGCCCATCGCCGCGAGCAGGCTCGCCGCCTGCACCTGCGGGATACCGAAATCGAGGCACATCGGAATCAGATGGACCTGGACGAGACCGTTGGTGGAAGCGCCGCAGACGAAGAAGGTCGCGAACAGGATCCAGAACGCGCGCGACTTCGACGCATCGCGCAGCGTGCCGAGCGCCACGCCTGTGATCGAGCCGTGGCTCACGGGCGGAGCGGGCAGGGGCTCGGTGCCCTCGTCGCCGAACGGGCGCAGGCCGACATCGCTCGGACGGTCGCGCATGACCAGCAGGACACCCAGTGCCGAAACGCCAAGCGCGATGCAGACGAAGCCGAGTGCCAGCCGCCAGCCGTAGCGCTCGGTCAGGCTTGCGAGCAGCGGAAGGAATACGAGCTGGCCGGTGGCGACGCTCGCGGTCAAAATGCCGACGACGAGACCGCGCCGTGCCGCAAACCAACGCGTGGCAATCGTGGCGCCCAGCACCAGCGCGGTCATGCCGGTGCCGATGCCGATCACGACGCCCCAGAGCGCGACGAGCTGCCAGACCTGGGTCATGCCGAGCGAGACGAGCAGCGCCGAGACGACGATAAGCTGGGCCAACAGCGTGACGTTGCGCAGGCCGTAGCGGTTGAGCAGGGCGGCGGCGAAGGGCGCCATCAGCCCGAACAGGATGAACCGGATCGACAGCGCAGAGGAGATCTCCGCCGTGCTCCAGCCGAACTCCTTCTGCAAGGGAATGATGAACACGCCGGGCGCGCCAACCGTGCCCGCGCTGATGAGCGCGGTGAGGAAGGTGACGCCGACCATCACCCAGCCATAATGGATATTGCGGCGGGACAATGCTGCCGCGAGCCAGTTCGAGATCATAGTGCCTCAGTGTGGGTTGGCGAGGCCCGAGGGACCCGCGTCATCGTTGCAGTCTGGCACGAACAAGGGAAGTCTGAAATGACAGACTTCCCTCTATTTCGGACAAAGCGGTCAGCGCCCGGGCCGCTCCACCGCGATCGCCGTGGCTTCGCCGCCGCCGATGCAGAGCGCGGCGATACCACGCTTGAGGTTGTTCGCCTCGAGCGCATGCAGCAGCGTCACGATCAGTCGCGCGCCGGTGGCGCCGATGGGATGGCCGAGCGCGCAGGCGCCGCCATTGATGTTCAGCTTGTCGCGGGGAATGCCGAGGTCGCGCTGCGCCGCCATCGCCACCACGGCAAAGGCCTCGTTGATTTCGAACAGATCGACGTCGGAGGCGGCCCAGCCGACCTTGTCGAGCAGCTTGCGGATCGCCGGGATCGGCGCCGTGGTGAACCATTGCGGCTCCTGGCTGTGGGTGGCGTGGCCCCTGATCTCAGCGAGAACGGGCAAGCCGTCCCGATCGGCAAGCGAACGCTTCGTCAGAACGAGCGCTGCCGCGCCGTCGGCATTGGCGGAGGAGGCGGCCGGCGTGATGGTGCCGTTGGCGCGGAATGCCGGCTTGAGGCCGGGGATCTTGGCCGGATCGACCTTCAGCGGATGCTCGTCATTGGCGACGATGCGGGGACCCGCCTTTTCCGCGAGCGTGATCGGCGCGATCTCGGCCTTGAACGCGCCGCCCTCGACCGCCTTGCGGGCGCGGCCGAGTGTCTCCATCGCAAAGGCGTCCTTGTCCTTGCGGGTGAACTGATAGGCCTCCGCGGTGGCCTCGCCGAAATCGCCCATGGAACGGCCGGTCTCGTAGGCGTCCTCGAGGCCGTCCATCATCATGTGGTCGATGATGCGGTCATGACCGACGCGATAGCCGCCGCGCGCCTTCGCAAGCAAATAAGGCGCGTTGCTCATGCTCTCCATGCCACCGGAGACGACGATGTCGGCCGAGCCCGCACGGATGATGTCGTGCGCCAGCATGGTCGCTTTCATGCCGGAACCGCAGACCTTGTTGACGGTGGTCGCGCCGGTGGCGTCGGGCAGCCCGGCCGCGCGCGCCGCCTGCCGCGCCGGCGCTTGGCCTTGTCCTGCCGGCAGCACGCAGCCCATGAAGACCTCGTCGACCTTCTCCGGCGCCAGCCTCGCGCGCTCCAGCGCTGCGCCGATCACATGCGATCCAAGCTTGTGCGCGGGGAGCGGCGACAGCTCGCCCATGAAGCGGCCGAGCGGGGTGCGGGCGGCGGAAACGATGACGACGGGATCGGCGGCTTCGGCCATGATGGAGCTCCCTTGGCGATGACGTATAAGATTATGATCATCATATGATGCGCCGCAAAAAATGCAACCGCGCCAGGGATGAGAAATTGTCGTGGGTGGGATGAGATTTGCTCGTCGATCGGAGGAAGCGGCTCTATCGCTTCCGGTTCACGAACGCGCCCATCAGCCGGGTTGGCTCGTCCGTCAGGAACGACTCGCCGAACACCTTCACGCTCAGATTCACCGACTCCGTCAGCGGCAGTTCCTCCCACTGCCGCAGCAGGGCCTTCTGCGAGCGCAGCGCTTCGGGGCCGCAGTCGAGCAGCGTGCTCACCAGATGCTCGACGGCGGCGTCCAGTTCGCCCGGCGGGGCGACCTTGTCGACCAGTCCCCAAGCCAGTGCCGTCGGTGCGTCGATGTTCTCGGCGGTCATCACCAGCCAGCGCGCACGGGCCCAGCCGATCAGGCGAGGCAAGAGCGCCGCGTGGATCACCGAGGGGATGCCGACGCGCACCTCGGGCATGCCGAAATGCGCATCATGCGCGGCGATCCGGAAGTCGCAGGCCGCCGCCACTTCGAGCCCGCCGCCGAGGCACCAGCCGGGCATGCGCGCGATCACGGGTGCCGGGAATTGGCGTACCGCCTCGCAGAGATCGCGCAGGCGAGTGATGAAGGCCTCGGCGGATCGTTGGTCGAGCCTGGCCATCTCCTTGATGTCGGCACCGCCGATCATGCTCTTCTCGCTCTGGCCGCGCAGTACCACGACGCGGATGCTGCGGTCGGATGCAAGCTGCTGCAGGCCTTCGCGCACGGCGTCGGTCACCGGCGAGCCGAGAATATTGAGCGGGCCGGCGTTGCAGATCGCGACTTGAACGACGCCGCGCGCATCGCGCGTCACGCCGCAGTGGGGGTTGAGCATTTCCATCGTGGCATCTCGAAGGTTTCGTGGACCGGCGCGAGGCGCGGCGGTCGGTGCCACTTGCGGGCCGAAAGGTCCTTGTTGTCAAGCGGGTGGGAGGCGAGTTGCAAGTGCGAAGTCCGTGGCATAGCATGATGCATATCATACAAAAGGCATCCCATGACTGACCCGGACCAATTCGATCTGTTTTCACCCGCGCAACGGCGTGAGCGCGTGGTGGACTGGCAGGTGCCGGCGCCCGTCGCCAAGGTGGCGATGGGCCTGTCGGGCATGGCCGCGATGCAGGGCATTCGCGATGGCCGGCTGCCGCCGCCGCCTTTTGCCAAACTGATCGGCTTCACCATGGCCGTTGTCGAGCCGGGCCGGATCGTCATGGAACTGGAACCGCGCGAGGATCTCGAAAATACCATCGGCCTCCTGCATGGGGCGACGGCGGCGGCACTGATCGACACCGCGATGGGTTGCGCGATCTCGACCCGGCTGGAAGCGGGGCAAAGCTCTGTGACGCTCGACCTGAAAATGACCTTCCTGCGTCCGCTCTCGGTTCGCTCGGGCCTGATCTCGGCCGAAGGCAAGGTGGTCAAGCTCGGACGGCAGACCAGCTACACCGAAGGCTTCGTCCGGGACGGCAAGGGAAGCCTGGCGGTGCATGCAACTGCAACGTTTTCCATGATCGGAAGCAACTTAACATGAATTAATGCACCCGTGGCGTCATTTGCGTGCTATGAGATGACCCTCGACATTCAATGAGAACTGCATGCGCTACTCTCCGGAACACAAGCAGGAAACCCACGACCGCATCGTCAGGAAGGCCTCGGTGCGGCTGCGCGAAAAGGGCGCCCACGGCATTGGCGTCGCCGACCTCATGAAGGAGGCGGGCCTGACCCATGGTGGCTTCTACGCGCATTTCGATTCCCGCGAGGCGCTGGTCATCGAGGCGTTCGGGTATGCGATGGACCGCTCGATGGAGCACTGGCGCAAGCTCACGGAAGAGGTTTCGCCGGACAAGCGGCTGGCGATGATCGCGGACGCCTACTTGTCGACACTTCATCGCGACAATCCCGGCCACGGCTGCTCGATTCCTGCGCTTGGTGCCGAGATCGCCCGCGAGAGCCCGAAGGCGCGAAAGGCATTTGCCGGCAAGCTCGACGAGATGATCGAGCTGCTGGCCGACAACATCCCGAACGTGCCGCGCAAGGCCGCGCGCAAGCAGGCAGTTGCGACATTGGCGACGATGGCCGGCACCATGCTGCTGGCGCGCATCGCCGGGTCGAGCGAGCTCTCCGACGAGGTGTTGAAGGTGGGCCGGGACAGCGCGCTGGATGGCGTGAAGCGCGAGCCGGTTAAGGCCGCAGCAAAAAAGCCAAAGCAGGGCTAGCTCCCGTAGGGTGGGTAAAGGCGCGGTGGCGCCGTGACCACCCTCTCTCCGCGATGTCGGTTGCATGGTGGGCACGCTTCGTTTTGCCTACCCTACGAAACGGAACTCACGGCCCCGCAAACAGCGCCCGTTCGCGCTCGACGATCTCGCTGACGTAGTCCGCCACCGCCCTGATCCGCGCGAGATCCTTGCTGTCTGCGTGCATCAGCATCCAGAACGTGCGCGTGATCGAGATGTCGTCCGGCAGCACCGGAACGAGTTGAGGATAATCGCTCGCCATGAAGTGCGGCAGCACCGCGATGCCGAAGCCCGAGAGTGTCGCGTTGAGCTGCGCGATCAGATTGGCGCTGCGGAAGCGGGCTGAGATCCGCGGCGAGACCTGCGGCAGATAATCGAGCTCCGGCGTGAACAGCAGCTCCTCGATGTAGCCGACGAAGCGGTGCTGCGGCAGGTCCTGACGCGAGGCAATTCTCGGGAAACGCTCCAGGTAGGCGGGGGCGGCGTAGAGGCCGAGACGGTAATCGAGCAGCTTGCGGCCGACGATGCGGCCTTCCTTCGGCATGGTCAGGCTGATGGCGATATCGGCCTCGCGCTTGGAGAGGCTGAACAGCCGCGCGGTGGCCACCAGTTGCAGATCGAGATCGGGATACCGGTCGGCGAAGGGCGCCAGCCGTGGCGCCAGGAAAGCGGTGCCGAACCCGTCGGGCGCTCCGATCCGCACCGTCCCGGTCAGCCGCGCCACCGAGCCGCCGACCTGCTCCTGGTTGGCGACGATGGTCGATTCCATCGCCTCGGCGCTATCGGCAACGCGCTGGCCGGCCTCGGTGAGGAGGTAGCCGGTCTTGCGCCGGTCGAATAGCTTGGCCGAGAGGTGCTTTTCCAGCCGGTCGACGCGGCGGATCACCGTGGCGTGGTCGACTCCGAGCTGTTTCGCCGCAGCCGAGACCGAGCCGCCCCGCACGATGGCCAGCACAAAGCGAAAGTCGTCCCAATCGATAGCGCCTTGATCCAGCATTTTCGCACATCTATGGTGCATTATCTCGGACTTGAATCCTATAAAATGCAGGTCGATAGGATTTGTCAAAGCGGACCAGGCCTTAAGGAGAGCATTCCATGCGTTCAGTCGGACATTTCATCGGGGGCAAGGAGGTCAAAGGCACCTCGGGCCGCACTGCCGACGTTTTCGAGCCGATGACTGGTGACGTCCAAGCCAAGGTGGCGCTGGCGTCGAAGGCCGAAGTCCGCGCCGCCGTCGAGAACGCGCGCGCCGCACAGCCGGAATGGGCAGCCACCAACCCGCAGCGCCGCGCCCGCGTCATGATGAAGTTCGTCGAGCTGGTTCAGCGCGATTATGACAAGCTCGCCGAGTTGCTCGCCCGCGAGCACGGCAAGACCGTTCCGGACGCCAAGGGCGACATCCAGCGCGGCCTCGAGGTCGCCGAGTTCGCCTGCGGCATTCCGCATCTGATGAAGGGCGAATACACCGAGGGCGCCGGCCCCGGCATCGACATCTATTCGATGCGCCAGGCGCTTGGCGTCGTCGCCGGCATCACGCCGTTCAACTTCCCGGCAATGATCCCGATGTGGAAGTTTGCGCCGGCGATCGCCTGCGGCAACGCTTTCATCCTCAAGCCGTCCGAGCGCGATCCGGGCGTGCCGATGCTGCTCGCCGAACTGATGATGGAAGCGGGCCTGCCGGCCGGCATCCTCAACGTCGTCAACGGCGACAAGGAGGCGGTCGACGCCATCCTCGACGATCCCGATATCAAGGCCGTCGGCTTCGTCGGTTCGACGCCGATCGCGCAGTACATCTATGAACGTGCCGCCCAGACCGGCAAGCGCTGCCAGTGCTTTGGCGGCGCCAAGAACCACGCCATCATCATGCCGGACGCCGACATGGACCAGGCCGTGGATGCGCTGATCGGCGCGGGTTATGGCTCGGCCGGCGAGCGCTGCATGGCCGTCTCCGTGGCGGTCCCCGTCGGCAAGTCCACCGCCGACCGTCTGATGGAGAAGCTGATCCCGCGCGTCGAGAGCCTCAAGATCGGCACCTCGATCGATCCATCCGCCGATTACGGCCCGCTGGTGACGCGTGAGGCGGTCGAGAAGGTCAAGGGCTACATCGACATCGGCATCAAGGAAGGCGCCACGCTCGCCGTCGACGGTCGAGGCTTCAAGATGCAGGGTTACGAGAACGGCTTCTATCTCGGCGGCTCGCTGTTCGACAACGTCACCAAGGACATGCGGATCTACAAGGAAGAGATCTTCGGCCCGGTGCTTTCGGTCGTGCGCGCGCACGACTACAAGGAAGCGCTGGCGCTGCCGTCCGAGCATGACTACGGCAACGGCGTTGCCATCTTCACCCGCGACGGCGATGCCGCTCGCGACTTCGCGGCCAAGGTCAATGTCGGCATGGTCGGCATCAACGTGCCGATCCCGGTGCCGATCGCCTATTACACGTTCGGCGGCTGGAAGAAGTCGGGCTTCGGTGACCTCAACCAGCACGGCCCGGATTCAGTCCGCTTCTACACCAAGACCAAGACGGTGACCTCGCGCTGGCCGTCCGGCGTCAAGGAAGGCGCGGAGTTCTCGATCCCGCTGATGAAGTAAACTCCCTCAGCCGTCATTGCGAGGAGCTCTTGCGACGAAACAATCCAGGGCCTTTCCGCGGAGACAGTCTCGATTGCTTCGCTGCGCTCGCAATGACGGAAATAAGGTAAGCGGCAGCATGCAATTCGCTCTGAACGAGGATCAGATCGCAATTCGCGACATGGCGCTGGCGTTTGCGGCCGAGAAGATCGCGCCGCATGCGCTGCGCTGGGACGAGGAGAAGCATTTCCCCGTCGACGTGATGCGCGAGGCGGCGACGCTCGGCATGGGCGGCATCTACATCCGCGAGGATGTCGGGGGATCCGCGATGACGCGGTTCGACGCGGCGCTGATCTTCGAGGCGCTGGCGACGGGCTGTCCGACCACCTCGGCCTTCATCTCTATCCACAACATGGCGAGCTGGATGATCGATGCCTTCGGCAGCGACACCCAGCGCCACACATGGCTTCCGAAGCTCTGCACCATGGAGCTGATCGCGAGCTATTGCCTGACCGAGCCGGGTGCGGGCTCCGATGCGGCCGCATTGCGCACCCGCGCGGTGCAGGATGGCGAGCATTACGTGCTCAACGGCCAAAAGCAGTTCATCTCTGGTGCCGGTGGCACTGATCTCCTGGTCGCGATGGTGCGCACCGGCGGCGATGGTCCCGGCGGCATCTCGACGCTCGTCATCGACGGCAAGACGCCGGGCGTCTCCTTCGGCGCCAATGAGCGCAAGATGGGCTGGAACGCGCAGCCGACCCGCGCTGTGATGTTTGAGAACGCCCGTGTGCCGGTCGCCAATCGCCTCAGCGAGGAGGGCGTCGGCTTCAAGATCGCGATGGCCGGTCTCGACGGCGGCCGGCTCAACATCACGGCGTGCTCGCTGGGTGGTGCGCAGACCGCACTCGACAAGGCGCGCGCCTACATGAAGGAGCGCAAGGCCTTCGGAAAGCGCCTCGACGAATTCCAGGCGCTGCAATTCCGCCTCGCCGACATGGCGATCGAGCTCGAGGCTGCGCGCACGTTTCTGTGGCGGGCGGCCGCGGCGCTGGACCGGAAAGACCCCGACGCCACCATGCTGTGTGCGATGGCCAAGCGCTTCGGCACCGACGTCGGCTTCGAGGTCGCCAACCAGGCGCTGCAGCTCCACGGCGGCTACGGGTACTTGAGCGAATACGGCATCGAGAAGATCGTGCGCGATCTGCGCGTGCACCAGATTCTCGAAGGCACCAATGAGATCATGCGGCTGATCGTGGCGCGCAAGCTGATCGAGGGCGCGCGATGAATTCGGTGGAAGAGGGCGATCTCATCGTTCGCCGTGAGGGCGCGGCGGGCGTGATCCGCCTCAACCGGCCCAAGGCGATCAACGCCATGACCCTGGAGATGTCCGAGGGTATCGACGCTGCGCTCGACCGCTTCGAGACTGATCCGGACGTTGCGCTGATCATTCTGGAAGGCGCGGGCGAGCGCGGCCTCTGTGCCGGCGGTGACATTCGCGGCCTTTGGGAGAGCTCGCGCGAAGGCGGCGATCTCGGCGCGCGGTTCTGGCGTCAGGAATACGTCATGAACGCGCGGATCGCGAAGTATCCGAAGCCCTATGTCGCGTTCATGGACGGCCTCGTGATGGGCGGCGGCGTCGGTCTCTCGGGCCATGCCAGCCATCGTGTGGCCACCGATCGTACCAAGCTCGCGATGCCCGAGGTCGGGCTCGGATTCTTCCCCGACGTCGGCGGCACGTGGCTGTTGTCGCGCTCGCCCGGTGAGATCGGCACTTATTTCGGCCTGACCGGCCAGACCATGAACGGCCCCGATGCGATCCACGCCAGGTTTGCCGATGCGGTGGTGCCGGCGGCGAAGTGGCCGGAGCTGCGCGAGGCGCTGACCAATGCCGGAAGAGATGCCACGGCCGCGGATATCACCAGGCTCATCGACGGCTTCGCGACTGGTGAGACCGCGGGTCCCGTGGCCGCGAAGGAGCCGCTCATCGACGCATTGTTCGGCTTCGATCGTATGGAAGACATCTTTGCCGCGCTGAAACGTGACGGCTCGGAGTTCGCCTTGGCGACCCTGAAGACGCTCAACGAAAAATCGCCGCGCGGCATGGTGGTGACGCTGAAACTGCTGCGGCTCGCGCGCACCGCGTCGAGCCTGGAGGAGTGCCTGGTGCGGGAATATCGCGCTGCGCTCGAAGTGTTCCGCAGCGACGATTTCCGCGAGGGCGTGCGAGCCGCCGTGATCGACAAGGATCGCAACCCGGTCTGGTCGCCGCCGCGGATCGAGGATGTGACGCCAGAGATGCTTGCGCCGTATCTCGCCGGGATCGGTGCCGACGAGCTGAAGTTCAACTAAGCAACGAATTGAAGCGGAGGAAACGACAATGGCCACGATCGCATTCATCGGTCTCGGCAACATGGGCGGCCCGATGGCCGCCAACCTGGTCAAGGCGGGCCACAAGGTAGTGGCGTTCGATCTTGTCGAAGCCTCGCGCAATCAAGCCAAGGCCGATGGCGCCGGCGTTGCCGACAGTGCCGCGAGCGCGGTGAAGGGCGCCGATGTCGTCGTCACCATGTTGCCCGCAGGCAAGCACGTGCTCGGCGTCTGGAACGAAATCCTTCCTGCGATGACCAAGGGCGCACTGGTCATCGACAGCTCAACCATCGACGTGGAGAGCGCGAGGGCCGCGCATGCGCTCGCCGCCAAGCACGGCGTGCTGTCGGTGGATGCGCCGGTCTCCGGCGGCACCGGTGGCGCCAAGGGCGCAACGCTCACCTTCATGTGCGGTGGCGAGGAGAACGCATTCGCGGCGGCCAAGCCGGTGCTGGAGAACATGGGCAAGAAGATCGTGCATTGCGGCGGCGCCGGCGCGGGGCAGGCGGCCAAGATCTGCAACAACATGATCCTCGGCGTTTCCATGATTGCGGTGAGCGAGGCGTTTGCACTGGCTGAGAAGCTCGGGCTCTCGCACCAGGCCCTGTTCGACGTCGCCTCGACCTCGTCGGGGCAGTGCTGGTCGCTGACGACCTATTGCCCGGTGCCGGGCCCGGTGCCGACTTCGCCCGCCAACAACGACTACAAGCCGGGGTTTGCTTCCGCGCTGATGGTGAAGGATCTGACGCTGGCGCAGGACGCCGCCAAGGCCGCGGGCGCGGCGACCCCGCTCGGCAAGCATGCGCAGGAGATCTATCAGTCTTTCGACGCAGCCGGTCAGGGCGGGGTGGATTTTTCCGGAATTATCAAGCACGTTCGCAGCCTCGCTGGGCAATAGCGAGGCTTCGTGGCCCGGATGGCGCGAAGCGAAATCCGGGATGGCTCCATCTGGGGCCAGCCGCGCCGGATTGCGCTTCGCTCCAACCGGGCTACGCTCGAACATCAATTCGACGGGCCCGGAACATGACGACATTTCAGGACGCGCGCGCGTTTCTGCTCAAGCACCGCACCGATTACGATGCCGCGGTCAAAGGATTCCGCTGGCCGGACCCTGTTCCCTTCAACTGGGCGCTTGACTGGTTCGACGAGCTGGCGATGGACGCCGAAGCCAAGGACCGGCCGGCACTCTGGATCGTCGACGCCGCGCAGGATCGCCAGACGAAACTGTCCTTTGCAGCGCTCTCGAAGCGCTCGAACCAGGTCGCGAATTTCCTGCGTGCGCAGGGCCTGAAACGCGGCGATCATCTCCTGCTGCTGCTCGGCAATGTGGTTCCGCTGTGGGAGACGATGCTGGCGGCGATGAAGCTCGGCGTCGTCGTGATTCCCGCGACCACGCTGCTCACCGCCGATGAGCTGCGCGACCGGCTCGATCGCGGCAAGGCGAAGGCGGTGGTGGCGGCCGAGGATCAGGTCGCGAAATTTGCAAGCCTGGGCGCGGAGAACATCGTCCGCATCGTGGTCGGCCCGGCCCATGACGGATGGCTCTCCTACGATGAGGCCGCAAAGGCCTCCGAGGGATTTACCGCCGACGGCTCGACCCATGCCGACGATCCGATGCTGCTTTATTTCACCTCGGGCACGACAGCAAAACCAAAACTCGTCCGGCACAGCCAGCGCAGCTATCCCGTCGGTCATCTCTCGACCATGTACTGGATTGGGCTAAAACCCGGCGACGTCCATCTCAACATCTCCTCGCCCGGCTGGGCCAAGCATGCCTGGAGTTGTTTTTTCGCGCCGTGGAATGCGGGCGCCACCGTGTTCGTGGTCAACCAGCCGCGCTTCGATGCGAAGGGCCTGCTCGCCACCATCGGCCGTTGCGGCGTCACCACGCTGTGCGCGCCGCCGACCGTGTGGCGGCTGTTCATCCAGGAGAACTTGGCATCCTTCAAAGTGGCGCTGCGCGAGGTCTGCGGCGCTGGCGAGCCTCTGAACCCTGAAGTGATCGACCAGGTCCGGGCGGCCTGGGGCCTCACCATCCGCGACGGCTATGGTCAGACCGAAACCACGGCACTGGCCGGCAACTCGCCGGGCCAAAAGATCAAGGTCGGCTCGATGGGCCGGCCGCTGCCGGGCTATCGCGTCCAGATCAGCGACGCCGACGGCAACAAGGCCAGGGAAGGCGAGGTCGCGCTGGTGCTCGGCACCGAGCGGCCCGCCGGCCTGATGCAGGGCTATCAGGGCGACGACGGCAAGCTCTCCGGCGCCGAGGGCGAGCTCTATCGCAGCGGCGATGTCGTGTTCGAGGACGACGAGGGCTATCTTACCTTTGTCGGCCGCTCCGACGACGTGTTCAAATCGTCGGATTACCGCATCAGCCCGTTCGAGCTGGAAAGCGTTCTGCTCGAACACGAACTGGTTGCGGAAGCCGCAGTGGTGCCGAGCCCCGATCCGATCAGGCTCGCGATCCCCAAGGCGTTCGTGCTGCTGACCTCCGGCGCGGAGCGGACGCCGGAGACCGCGCTGTCGATCTTCAAACATCTGCATGCGCGGCTTGCGCCCTTCAAACGCATCCGCCGCCTCGAGATCGTCACCGAACTGCCGAAGACGATCTCAGGAAAGATCCGGCGCGTTCAACTGCGGCGGCTCGAGCGCGACGGCGACCGCGAGGATCCCCTGCGCGGCCGCGAATTCCGGGAAGAGGATTTTTCGGAGCTGGTGAAAACCAGGGGCGACACATAAGTGGACGAAGCCCGGACGTCTTTGCTCTTGTCATTCAGGGGCGCGCGAAGCGCGAACCCGGAATCCATTTGGCAACAGACTCTACGGCAGGATGGATTCCGGGCTCGATGCTGCGCATCGCCCCGGAATGACTGAGGTTGGAGTGCTGAATGAACGAAATCTGGAAGAAGCCGCCGATCACGCTTCAGGCCTATCAGGCCATGGTCGGCAAGGAGATCGGCGTGTCGTCGTGGCACCTGATCGATCAGCCGCGCATCGACACCTATGCCGACGTGACCGAGGATCACCAATTCATCCACGTCGATCCCGAGAGGGCGAAGGAGACGGCGTTCGGCACCACCATCGCGCACGGCTTCCTGACGATGTCGATGCTGTCGGTCATGTCCTACGAAGTGATGCCGGCGATTGCGGGGACCACGATGGGCGTCAATTACGGCTTCGACAAGCTGCGCTTCATCTCGCCGGTCCGTTCGGGCAAGCGCGTCCGCGGCCGCTTCGTGCTGGCCGAAGCCAAGCTGCGCAAGCCCAACGAGTTGCAATCCCGCACCAATGTCACGGTGGAGATCGAAGGCGAGGACAAGCCGGCGCTGGTCGCGGACTGGCTCGGGTTGATCTATTTCGCCTGACGCAGGGGTCGTTGCCGGACTTGACCCGGCAATCCATCGCTGCTCAAAAGCTGACCAAATCTGCGCGGAGGACTTTCACCCTCTCCCCTTGTGGGAGAGGGTGGCTTCGCGGAACGCGAAGCCGGGTGAGGGGTCTCTCTCCGCCAGCGCATCTGTTGCGAGAGACCCCTCATCCGGCGCTTCGCGCCACCTTCTCCCACAGGAGGAGAAGGAAGAAGAGGCAGGAACTGCACAATGGCAATCAGGTTCGACGGACGCGTCGCCATCGTCACCGGCGCTGGCAATGGTCTCGGCAAGGCGCATGCGCTTGGGCTGGCCAGCCGCGGCGCAAAAGTCGTCGTCAACGATTTCGGCGGCGCGCGTGACGGCACCGGCGGTTCGCTGTCGCCGGCGGAGAGCGTGGTCGAGGAAATCTGCAAAGCCGGCGGCACC
The DNA here is from genome assembly GCF_018129985.1 of Bradyrhizobium sp. SZCCT0148. Lineage (GTDB taxonomy): Bacteria > Pseudomonadota > Alphaproteobacteria > Rhizobiales > Xanthobacteraceae > Bradyrhizobium > Bradyrhizobium japonicum_H. Next base: position 1,559,123 of record NZ_JAFCKT010000001.1, on the reverse strand, counting down.
GCGATGGCCGACGGCGCCGACGTCTCGAATTTCGAGCAGGTCACCGCGATGGTCGAGCGCGCCACCAGGGAGTGGGGCAGCGTCGACATCATGTGCGCCAATGCCGGCATCCTGCGCGACAAGTCGTTCGGCAAAATGGAGGCCGCCGATTTCCAGAAGGTGCTCGACGTGCATCTGGTCGGCACCTTCTATTGCTGCAAGGCGGTCTGGGCCGGCATGCGCGACCGCAATTACGGACGCATCGTGCTGACGACGTCGTCCTCCGGCCTCTACGGCAATTTCGGCCAGGCCAATTACGGCGCGGCGAAGTCCGGCATGGTCGGCCTGATGAACGTGCTCGCCGAGGAAGGCCGCAAGAACAACATCCGCGTCAACATCATCTCGCCGACGGCGGCGACCCGCATGACCGAAGAGCTGCTGCCACCACAGGCGCTGCAACTGATGAAGCCGAACGCGATCACGCCCGCGGTCGAGTACATGCTGAGCGAGGATGCGCCGACCCGCACCATCATGGGCGCCGGTGCCGGCTCGTTCGCGGTGATCAAGATCCTGGAGAGCGAAGGCGTCAACCTGCCGGAGTCCGAATGGACGCCGGACGCGGTCGCCGCGCATTTCGAAGAGATCAGCGACATGTCGAAGGCGAGGGCGCTGACCGGCGCGTTCGAGCAGACGCAGAAATACGTGGCGCAAGCCGCGGCACGGGCGGGGATCAAGCTCTGACCGATGTCGCCGTCATCGGTGCCGGTCCCGCCGGGCTGATGGCGGCGGAGGTGCTGACGCGGGGCGGTGCCCGCGTCACCGTCTACGACGCGATGCCGTCCGCGGGCCGCAAATTCCTGATGGCGGGCCGGGGCGGGCTCAATCTTACCCACAGCGAGCAGCTTGCCGAATTCCTGGCGCGCTATCGCGAGGCGGCGCCCCGGCTGCAGGCGGCGATCGAAGCGTTTTCGCCGGACGCACTGCGCGCGTGGAGCGAAGCGCTGGGTGAGCCGACCTTCGTCGGCAGCAGCGGGCGGGTGTTTCCAAAAGCGTTCAAGGCCTCGCCCTTGCTGCGCGCCTGGTTGCGGCGGCTCGATGCGAGCGGCGTGCGGTTTGCGTTTCGCCATCGCTGGACCGGCTGGGACGGTGAGGGACGGCTGCTGTTTCAGGGCGTAGCGCCCGTGGTCGCCGATGCGACCGTGCTGGCGTTGGGTGGTGCAAGCTGGCCGCGGCTGGGGTCAGATGGCAGCTGGGCCGACATCCTCGCCGCGAAAGGTGTGGCCGTCTCAAAGCTGCGACCAGCCAATTCCGGCTTCACGGTTGCCTGGTCAAACGTGTTTCGAGATCGCTTCGAGGGCCAGCCGCTCAAGGGCGTGGCGCTGACGATTGGTGCGCACACGGTGCGCGGCGAAGCCATGATCACGCGCGGCGGTATCGAGGGCGGTGCGATCTACGCGCTGTCGGCGGAATTGCGCGAAGCGGTGCTGGGTCTCGGGCAGGCGACGCTGATGATCGCCTTGCGGCCCGATCTCGATGCCGCCGCCCTGACCACCCGGCTATCGGGCACGCGCGGCAAGCAATCGCTCGCGAACTTCCTGCGGAAGGCGGCGCAGCTGTCGCCGGTCGGCATCGGCCTGATGCAGGAGGCCGCGCTTGCATCCGGCCGGCCGCTGGCCGCGTTCTCGCCGGCCGAGCTTGCGCAGCTGGTGAACGCGATTCCGGTTCAGCTCACCGGCGTTGCTCCGATCGAGCGCGCGATCTCGACCGCGGGAGGGATCACTTTCGACGAACTCGACGAGCACTTCATGCTGCGCAAGCTGCCCGGCGTGTTCGTCGCGGGCGAGATGCTGGACTGGGAGGCGCCGACCGGCGGCTATCTGCTGCAGGCGTCGTTCGCGACGGGGGCTGCGGCAGGCAGCGGCGTGCTGCAGTGGTCGAAAACATCGTCATTGCGAGCGTAGCGAAGCAATCCAAAATCTTTCCGCAGAGGTAGTCTGAATTGCTTCGTCGCAAGAGCTCCTCGCAATGACGGCTCGAGAACTTCGTCTACCTAAGCTTCCCCCGCGCCGCCACCGGCAGCGTGCCGATGATCTCCTCGCCGCGGACCATCACCACTTCATCCATCATGTTGACGACGACGCAAACATGGTTGGGCACGATGCGGACGACGTCGCCGACATTGGGCCGCGTGTTGCTGCGGGAGAGATCGAGGAAGCCGTGCTCCTCGGCGAATTTCGCGATCTTGGCTTCGGGGTGCTCGAGGATCAGGCCGTGGCCGTCGAGGCCACCGGTATCCGTGGTCAGCGTCTTCGAGCCGGCGTCGAGAATGCCGCGCTCGGGTGCGGCGCGGCTCACCACGGTCGAATAGATGTGCAGCGCGCAGTCGTCCCATGAGGCGACGCCGGCCGCGACCTGCATGCGGTCGTTGTAGATGTAGGTGCCGAAGCGGTGCTCGGTGCCGCCATTGAGTTTGCCGATGTTCGTGAGGTTCGGCGTGCCGCCAGTCGAGACGATCTTGGCGTCCAGCCCGCGAGCACGCACGCCGGCCAGCGCCTCGTCGAGAAATTTCTGCGCATCGCCCCAGCCAGTCTCGGTCGGATACATCATGAAGCCGGCGAATTGCAGCCCCTCCGATGAGGCGATCTCGCGCGCCAGTGCGATCGCCTCTGCCGGCGTCTCGACGCCGGCGCGCTTGCGGCCGGTGTCGCATTCGACCACGACCGAGAGCGGACGGCCTGACGCCGCTGCAGCCTTGGGCAACCCGGCGACGACGGTGGAATTGTCGGCGGCGACCGTCATGCTGGCCTTGGCATTCAGCGCGCCGAGCCGCGCCATCTTTTCTTCGCCGAGAAGGTTGTAGCTGATCAGGATGTCGTCGATGCCGGCATTGGCCATGATCTCAGCCTCGCCGATCTTCTGGCAGGTGATGCCCTTGGCGCCGGCCGCGACCTGCATCTTCGCGAGCGTCGGGTTCTTGTGCGTCTTGATGTGGGGACGGTTGGCGATGCCGGCGTCATCGCAGGCCTTCTGGATCCGCGCGATGTTGCGCTCGACCCGATCCATGTCGATGACGGCGCAGGGCGTGCCGTATTCGCGGGCAATCTTGGCGGCGAGAGTGGTGGTCATGGGTTATGCCTGTTCAATCTCTTCACGGAGCATTTCAAGCTCGAGCCAGCGCTCTTCTGACGCCGACAGTTCTTCATGCGCCTTGGCGATGGCGGCGGAGGTGTCGTCGAATTTCTTGCGATCCTTGGTGTAGAGATTGGGATCGTCGAGCACACGCTGCAGTCTTGCAATATCGGCCTGCAACGCTTCCATCTTCTTCGGAAGCGTGTCCAATGCATGCTTCTCGTTGAAGCTCAGCTTGCGCTTTGGCGTGGAGACGGGAGCCGCGGCGCGTCCCTCTTTCTTCTCGGCAGCCGGCGGTGCTTTGGCCGTTTCGCGTTTCAAATCCGCGCCGCGCTGAATCAGCATGTCGCTGTAGCCGCCGGCATATTCGGTCCATTTGCCATTGCCTTCGGGCGCGATCACGGAGGTGACGACGCGATCGAGGAAATCGCGGTCATGGCTGATCAGGATGACGGTGCCCTCGTAGTCGCCGAGCATGTCTTCGAGCACGTCGAGCGTTTCGAGATCGAGGTCGTTGGTCGGTTCGTCCAGCACCAGCAGGTTCGAGGGCTTGGCCAGCGCGCGCGCCAGCATCAGCCGGCCGCGCTCGCCGCCGGAGAGCACTTCCACCGGCGTGCCGCGCTGCTCCTGCGCGAACAAGAAGTCCTTCATGTAGCCGACGACATGCTTCGGCTTGCCGCCGACCATGATCTGGTCGCCGCGGCCGCCGGTCAGCGCTTCCGCCAGCGTCGATTTCGGATCGAGGCTTTCGCGATGCTGATCGAGCGTTGCGACCTCCAGATTGGCGCCGAGACGGATCGTGCCGGAATCCGGTTGCATGCCGCCGGTGAGCAGGTTGACCAGCGTGGTCTTGCCGGCGCCGTTAGGGCCGATGATGCCGAGCCGGTCGCCGCGCTGGATGCGGGTGGAGAAATTGTCGACGATGATGCGGTCGCCATAGGCCTTGGTGACGCCCTTCGCCTCGATCACCAGCTTGCCGGATTGCTCCGCTTCGGCCGCCGCGAGACTGGCGCTGCCGGCCGTGCCGCGATAATTGCGCCGCTGGTCGCGCAGCGCATGCAGATTGCCGAGACGCTTGACGTTGCGCTTGCGCCGGCCGGAGACGCCGTGGCGCAGCCAGTGCTCCTCGTCGACGATCTTGCGGTCGAGCTTGTGCTGGTCGCGCTCTTCTTCCGCCAGCACCTCGTCGCGCCAGCTCTCGAATGAGGCAAAGCCGCGGTCGATCTGCTTGATCTTGCCGCGGTCGAGCCAGGCGGTTGAGCGCGACAGATTGGTGAGGAAGCGGCGGTCATGGCTGATGATCACCAGCGCGCTGCGGCGACTGTCCAGCTCCTGCTCCAGCCACTCGATGGTCGCGAGATCAAGGTGGTTGGTCGGCTCGTCCAGCAGCAGAATGTCGGGCGAGGGCGCCAGCACGAAGGCCAGCGCTGCGCGGCGCGCCTCGCCGCCGGAGAGCTTATGCGGGTCCTCCTCCCCGGTCAGCCCGAGTTGCTCCAGCAGATAGCGTGCCTGGTGCTGGTCGTCGCCGGGCGCGAGCCCGGACTCGACATAGGCCAGCGTGGTCTTGTGGTCGCCGAAGTCAGGCTCCTGCGGCAGATAGCGCACGGTTGCGCCCGGTTGCACGAAGCGCGTGCCGCCGTCGGGTTCGACGAGGCCGGCCGCGATCTTCAGCAGTGTCGATTTGCCGGAGCCGTTGCGGCCGATCAGGCAGACGCGCTCGGCGGGTGCGACGTTCAGCTCGACACCGCTCAAAAGCGGCGTGCCGCCAAAGGTGAGCTTGATGTCCTTGAGTTGGATCAGCGGGGGCGCCATGATCAGCCTTGATGTGTTGCGGCCTGATCGGCGCGGCGGCGCTGGATCCGGCGCAGCGTCTGGTCGAGCGCCGAGAGAAAGGTGGAGCGGTCGCGCGGCGCGAACGAGCGCGGGCCGCCGGTCACTTCGCCGGCCGAGCGCAGATCGGTCATCAGGTTGCGCACCGCCAGCGTCATGCCGATCGACTCTTCCGTGAACGGCTTGCCGTTCGGGGCGATCACGTCGGCGCCGGCCTTCACGCACCGGCTCGCGAGCGGAATGTCCGATGTCACGACGACGTCGCCGGGTTTGACACGCTCGACGATCCAGTCGTCGGCGGCGTCCATGCCGGCGCCGGCCGCGATGCGCTCGATCAGCGGGTCCTGTGGCACGCGGATGAAATTGCCGGCGACCACGCTGACGGGCACGCCGTGCCGCAGCGCGACGCGGTAAATCTCGTCCTTTACCGGGCAGGCGTCGGCGTCGACATAGATGCGGGTGGGGGTGTCGGTCATTCGCCGCGTGGTACCCCATCCGGGGCGGAAAGGCGAGGGGATTGACCGGTGTTCCCCGGGGCTTACGATCGTGCCGAAACAACAAGAACAGGGAAGACGACCCCATGCCGAACCGGCTCGAAACCTGGCGCGTCGAGGCCTACAACACCGCCAAGCAATCCGAAAACAAGATGCATGACGACACGGTCGCGCGCCGCTTCGGCTTTTCCGGCGGGCTGGTCCCCGGCGTCGATGTCTTCGCCTACATGATGCACGTGCCCATGGCGCGGTGGGGTCGCGATTTCCTGTCCCGTGGGCTGATCGAGGCCCGCTTCATCAAGCCGGTCTATGACGGCGAGACCGCCGATGTCGATGCGACCGAGCACAACGAGTTGCTGACCATCGAGGTGTTCAGTCGCACCACGTTGTGTGCCACGGGCACGGCCTCGCTGCCGGCGGCGGCGCCTGTCGTGTCACTGAGCGACTATGTCGCGGTGCCCGTCGTGGCCGACCGCACGCCGGTCAACCCTGCGACCTTCGAGACCGGCAAATGGCTGGGCACCACGCCCCGGCGCTGGGCCGGGCAGGATGCCGCGGACTACCTCGCCGACATCAGGGAGACGGATCCGATCTTTGCGCGCGAAGGCCTCGGCCATCCCGGCCTGATCCAGCGGGTAATGAACCGCGTGCTGGTCGACAACACCATTCTGGGCCCGTGGATCCACGTCGGCAGCCGCATGCAGCTGCTGTCGGCGGCGCGCGCCGGCGACGAAATCACCGCGCGGGCGAAAGTCACTGCGAATTACGAGAAGAAGGGCCACCGCTTCGTCGAGTTCGACGCACTCGTCGTCGCCAACGGCACGACGCCGATCGCGCACTGCCAGCACGTGGCGATCACCCAGCCGCGTGAGCAGGCGGTGGCGTAGGTCGCAGGAACGGGCACACCGTCACCTCATCGTCATGCCCGCGCTTGTCCCGGGCATCCACGGTCTTGATGCGCGAAGGCGTGGATAGCCGGACAAGCCCGGCCATGACGGCGGAGAAAGAACGCCAGCCTCACGCCGCCTTCGTCTTCGCGTCCTGGATCGCGCGCCACACCCGCTCCGAGGTCAGCGGCATGTCGATGTGCTTGATGCCGTATTCGGACAAGGCGTCGAGCACCGCGTTCACAACCGTCGAGAGGCTGCCGGCGCAGCCGGCTTCGCCGCAACCCTTGCTGCCGAGCGGGTTGGTCGTCGCGGGCACCGGGTGGTCGCCGATCGCCATGTTGGGCACGTCCTCGGCGCGCGGCAGGGCGTAGTCCATCAGCGAGCCGGTGATCGGCTGGCCGCTCTCGTCGTAGCGGATGTGCTCCATCAGCGCCTGCCCTATGCCCTGGACGACGCCGCCATGGAGCTGGCCTGCGACCAGCATCGGATTGACCACCGTGCCGAAATCATTGACCGCGCTGTAGCGCACGATCTGCACCACGCCGGTCTCGGGATCGATCTCGACCTCGGCGACGTGGCAGCCGTTCGGGAATGCCGAGGCGACCGGTTCGCTGGTGTGATCGACGTCGAGGCTGTCCGGCACGCCCTCCGGCGTCTTGCTGTCATGCAAGCGCTTGGCGAGCTCCATGATGTCGATGCTGCGGTCGGTGCCGGCAATGGTGAAGCGGCCGCCTTCGAATTCGATGTCGGCTTCGGATGCTTCGAGCATATGCGCCGCCGCCCGCTTGCCCTTCTCGATGACGAGCTTGGCGGCCCCCACAATGGCCTGGCCGGTCGCCGTGATCGAGCGCGAGCCGCCGGTGCCGTTGCCGGCGTGGACGATGTCGCTGTCGCCCTGCACGAGCTTGACGCTCTCGAAGGGCACGCCGAGCTGCGCACTCAGCACTTGCGCGAACGGCGTGGCATGACCCTGGCCGTAATCGAGCGTGCCCGTAATGAGCTGCACCGTGCCGTCAGCATCGAACACGATCTTGCCGAGCTCCGGGCTCGGCGGCGCGGTGACCTCGAGATAGGAGCCGACGGCGATGCCGCGCAGCTTGCCGGCCTTCTTGCTCTCTTTCTTGCGCTTGGCGAAATTCTCGTGGTCGGAGATTTCGAGCGCCTTGTTGAACACCGCCTGGAAGTCGCCGCTGTCATAGGTGACGCCGGAGGAGGCCGCGAACGGGATCTGGCTCGGCTTGATGAAATTGCGTTTGCGCAAGGTCAGCCGGTTGATGCCCATCTCGTCGGCGGCGCGGTCGATCAGCCGCTCCATGTAATAGTTCGCCTCGGGCCGGCCGGCGCCGCGATAGGCGCCCATCAGCGTGGTGTTGGTCAGGACGACCTTGATGTCGACAGCCATGAGCGGCGTGCGGTAGACGCTGGAAAAGTTCTTGCCGGTGTTGAGCGACAGCGGCCCCGGCGCGACGCCGGTGATGTAGGCGCCGAGATTGCCGTAGCCTTCGAGTTTGGCCGCGAGGAAATTTCCCTCGGCGTCGAGCGCGAGCTCGGCATGGATCTTCTGCGCACGGCCGTGGCTGTCGGAGAGAAACGCGGTGGAGCGCTCGTCGAGCCACTTCACCGGCTTGCCCAGTTCCTTCGCCGCGTACAGGATGCACATGTACTCGGGGTAGTTGATGTTCTTCATGCCGAAGGAGCCGCCGACATTGGCGGTGAGGATGCGTACCTTCTCGTTCGGCACTTTGAGGTTCTTGGCGAGGTTGGCGCGGTTGCCGGCGACGCCCTGGGTCGGAACCTGAAGCGTGTAGCGCTCGGTCTTCTTGTCGTAGGAGGCAAGGCCAACGCGCGGCTCCATCGAGACCACGGCGACCCGGGTGTTCTCGATGTCGATCTTGGTGACATGGGCGGCGCTGGCGAAGGCCGCGTTGACCTTTTCCGTGTCGCCATAATGGTAGTCGAGCGCGACGTTGCCAGGGATGTGGTCGTAGAGCTGCGGCGCGCCGGGTTTTGCGGCTTCCTCGGGATCGGTCACCGCCGGCAGCGGCTCGATGTCGAGCTCGACCGCCTCTGCGGCGTCGCGCGCCTGCGCCAGCGTCTCGGCGACCACGAAGGCGACGGGATCGCCGACGAAGCGGACCTTGTCGGTCGCGAGCGGCTGGCGGTTGGTCTGGTGCAAAGGCGAGCCGTCGCGGCTCTTGAGCGGCAGCCCGCAGGTGAAGGGGCCGTAGCCGGCGGCGTCGAGATCCTTGCCGGTCCACACGCCCAGAACGCCCGGCATGGCCTTGGCGGCGTCGATGCCAATGCCGCGGATGAGTCCATGGGCGTGGGTGGACCGAACGACCACTGCATGGGCTTGGCCGGGCAGGTTGAAATCGTCGGTATAGCGGCCCTTGCCGCGCACCAGGGTGTCGTCCTCCTTGCGGCGGACAGGCTGCCCGACGCCGTATTTTTGCAGTGCAATAGCGTTTTCGAGCGTGGACGATGAGGTGTGATCTTGCATGGAATTGACCTGAAAAGCCGGCATTTGCGCAATTTCGCGGCAATGGGGCACCGGGCTCTCCTCAAATAACCCACCGCCCCGTTCACGACAACGCACGAATGGGCATGGTCCCATGTGATGCGTTGTTGCGCATACCCGCCGCGCTGCTAAGGTTTCAGGCGAAAAATCAATTCCAGACCGGCCCGACCGGCCGCGGAAAGACAGTTTGTATGAATGACCACACGCGGCTCCGCGACGGCCATGCGCCGCACGGTGAGCTGGAGGGGTCGATGGCGGCGGTGGCGTTGGCCACCGGACCGGCTGTCGGCGCGCAGGCGTCGGGAACCGGCGTCTATGCGGCGCTGGACCTCGGCACCAACAATTGCAGGCTGCTGATCGCCTGTCCGACCCAGGACGGCTTTCGCGTTGTCGATTCCTTCTCGCGCATCATCCGGCTCGGGGAGGGGGTCTCGTCGACCGGCTGCATCAGCGAGGCCGCGATCGAGCGCGCCATCGCTGCGCTCAGCATCTGCCGTGACAAGATCAATTTGCGCAAGGCGCGCCGGCTGCGGCTGATCGCGACCGAGGCCTGCCGCGCGGCCTCGAACGCCGAGGGGTTCCGCAGCCGCGTCGCGGCCGAGACGGGCATTGAGCTGGAGGTGATCGACCGCGAGACCGAGGCCGCGCTCGCGGTGGTCGGCTGCTCGCCGCTGGTCGATCCCAGGGGACGCGGCGCGATCCTGTTCGACATCGGCGGCGGTTCGACCGAGCTGGTGCGGATCGAGCGCGACGCAGACAATCCGGAGCCGCGCATCAAGGCCTGGATGTCGATCCCTTACGGTGTGGTTACGCTCGCCGAGCAGTTCGGCGGCCGCGACGTGACGCCGGAGATCTACGCCGCGATGGAGCAGGAGGTCGCCAACCACGTCGCGCCGTTCGCCGAAGTGCACGGCGGCGATCTCGCCGACATGCACCTGCTCGGCACCTCGGGCACGGTGACGACGCTCGCCGGCATCCACCTCAATCTCGCGCGCTACGACCGGCGCCGCATCGACAGCATCTGGATGAACGATTCCGACATCACCGCGACCATCAACAAGCTGCTCGGCATGAGCTACGAGGAGCGCGCCAACAACAGCTGCATCAGCGTCGAGCGCGCCGATCTCGTGCTCGCCGGCTGCGCCATCCTCGATGCCATCAGGCGCTTCTTCCCGCTGCCGCGCCTGCGCGTCGCCGACCGGGGCCTGCGCGAGGGCATGCTGGTCGAGATGATGCGCGAGGACGGCGCCCTCAGGAGCTGGTGAGATGGCGAAAGACACCACCGGCCGCTTGCATGTCCAGGTCAAGACCGGCGGCAAGCGCAAATTGTCGTCGAAGCTCTGGCTGGAGCGGCAGCTCAACGATCCCTACGTCGTCAAGGCCAAGGCGTTGGGCTATCGTTCGCGCGCCGCTTTCAAGCTGCTGGAGATCGACGACAAATACCGGCTGCTGAAGCACGGCATGGCCGTGGTCGATCTCGGCGCCGCGCCAGGCGGCTGGAGCCAGATCGCCGCCAAGCGCGTCGGCTCGGTCGACGGCAAGGGCAAGGTTGTCGCGATCGATCTGCTTGATATGCCCGAGATTGCCGGCGTCGAATTCGCGCAGCTCGACTTCATGGACAATGACGCCCCGGACAAGCTCAAGGCCATGCTTGGCGGCGGCGCCGACCTTGTGATGTCCGATATGGCCGCCAACACCACCGGCCACCGCAAGACCGACCAGCTCCGCATCGTCGGCCTGATCGAAACCGCCGCGGCGTTTGCCTGCGACGTGCTCAAGCCCGGAGGCTCGTTCCTGGCAAAGACGTTCCAAAGCGGCGCCGACGCCGAGTTGCTCGCCCAGCTCAAGCGCGACTTTGCGACGGTGCGCCATGTGAAGCCGTCGGCGAGCCGGCAGGATTCCTCGGAGCGTTACGTGCTGGCGACGGGATTTCGGGGCGCGACGAAGGAGTAGCTACAAGCTCCGTCTTTCCGGTGCGCCTCGCAGAGGTGAGCCCAAAAGCCCTGTCTCAGCGGATTTGCGGTCCGATGGAATTCGGTTTCGATGCTGCGCATCGCTGCGGAATCCCAGAGGAAATATTCACCCCAACCGCTGATCCCGCACGTCCTGGGTATCCTCCGTCGCCGCCTTGACGGCCGCCTTGGCCGCACTTTTGTCCGCACCTTTGCGGCTGGAAATGTCTCCCACCTTGCGGCCGGAGATCTCGTGGCCGGCATCGACGGGCATCTGCCAGAAGAACCAGCTCGACGCCGCCGAGGTCAGCGCGATCACCAGAAAGGCGGGAGCGAACACGGTGGCGTCGATCTCGCTGACATGGTGGAACCACATCGTCGTTTCCACGCAGGCCGCGCCGACGGCGACACCCGCCGACACAGCGAGCTGCTGGTTGACGCTGACGAGCGTGGTGGCGCGGCTCATCTGTGGGGTCTCCACGTCGGCGTAAGCGACGGTGTTGATCGCGGTGAATTCGAGCGAGCGGAAGAAGCCGCCGACCACCAGGATCACCATGATGATCAGCAGCGGCGTCGTCACCGTGAAAAGCGCGCAGACGCCCAGGAAGAACGCGCTGATGATCGCATTCACGGTCATCAGGTTGCGGAAGCCGAAGGTGCGGATCAGGCGGGCCGCCAGCGTCTTCATGCCCATCGCGCCGAGCGAGGAGGCAAAGGTGACGAGGCCCGAATGGAAGGGCGACAGGCCGAAGCCGATCTGCATCAGCAGCGGCAGCAGGAACGGCAGGGCGCCGATGCCGAGCCGGAACAGGAAGCCGCCGAGCACGGCCGCGCGCAGCGTCGGCAGCTTCAGGAGCGAGAAATCGAGCACCGGCGAGCCCGTGCGCCTTGCGTGGATGACGTAGAGCGTCATCGAGATCGCGCCGCCCGCGATCAGTGCGGCGACGGTGCTCCATGGCAGCAGGTTGAGACCGGCAACCGACAGGCCGAAGGCGATGCCGGCGAGGCCGATGCCCGCCAGCACCATGCCATAGAGGTCGAACGGCTCGCGGTCCTCGCTCTTGATGGGGTCGATGAACTTCAAGGCCATGAAGATGCCGAGCAGCCCGATCGGGATGTTGATCAGGAAGATCCAGTGCCACGACGCATAGGTCGTGATGAAGCCGCCGAGCGGCGGGCCGATCACCGGACCGATCAGGGCTGGGACCGTCACCCAGGCCATGGCGTTGACCAGCGCGCTCTTGTCGACCGAGCGCAGCAGCACGAGACGCCCGACCGGCGTCATCATCGCCCCACCCATGCCTTGCAGGATGCGCGCGAACACGAAATCGGTGACCGACCCCGAGAGCGCGCACCCGATCGATCCCACCATGAACACGCCGACCGCGATCGCGAAGACCATCCGTGCGCCGAACCGGTCCGCGGTCCAGCCGCTCGCCGGGATGAATACCGCGAGCGACAGCAGATAGGACGTGATCGCGAGCTTGAGCGTCAGCGGGCTGGTGCCGATGTCGGCCGCGATCGCCGGCAGCGAAGTGGCGATCACGGTCGAGTCCATGTTCTCCATGAAGAGAGCAGTGGCCACGATCAGCGGAATGACGCGTTGCTTTTCGACCATGAGGACGGATTGGTAATGAAAATCGGAAGAGGGATAGAGTTGCGGCTTAACACCGCCGCCCGCCCACGACCATTGCGGATCGACGCATAGCACCTAAATCCTGCGTGACAACGGTGCGACCGCCCAAGACGGTTGTGCTCGCTCCCCTCGTCATTCCGGGGCGCGCCCCTTGGCGCGAGCCTGGAGTCCATTCGGCCCCAGCGACTGCTGCTGGATGGATCCCGGGCTCGTGACTTCGTAGCGCCCCGGAATGACGATGGGGCACGCACGGGCTTTCCCCGCTGAATTTACGTAAAAAGCCTGTGCATGGCTGGCCAGCCATCCGAATTGCTTTGATTCGTCATCCGGCCGTGCTATCGACCCGCGTCAACCCCACCGATGGGCTCCGATTCTCAGGCGATGCCGCAAGGTCCGCCGAGGGCGGCGCTCATCCATAAGCATTTGCGGCAGGGCCGCGGAAGGAGTTGGCACATGGCCACGGTGCAACAAGGCATTCGCGAAGCCCTGACGTTCGACGACGTGCTGTTGAAGCCGGGCCTGTCGGATGTCATGCCGGGCGAGGTCGACATCCGCTCCCGCGTCACCCGCGCCATTCCGCTCAACATCCCGATCATGGCTTCGGCCATGGACACGGTCACCGAGTCCCGCATGGCGATCGCCATGGCGCAGGCCGGCGGTCTCGGCGTCATCCACCGCAATTTCGACCCGGAAGGGCAGGCTGCCCAGGTGCGGCAGGTCAAGCGCTACGAGTCGGGCATGGTGGTGAACCCGCTCACCATCAGTCCCGACGCCACGCTCGACGAAGCGCTGAAGCTGATGAGCGATCACGGCATCTCCGGCATTCCTGTCGTCACCGGCGCCGGCAAGAACACGCCCGGCAAGCTGGTCGGCATTCTCACCAACCGCGACGTGCGCTTTGCCACCGACCGCAGGCAAAAAGTCTCCGAGCTGATGACGCATGAAGGCCTCGTCACGGTGCGCGAGAATGTCAGCCAGGACGAGGCGCGGCGGATGCTGCATCAGCACCGCATCGAGAAGCTGCTGGTGGTCGACGAGCAATATCGCTGCGTCGGCCTCATCACCGTCAAGGACATGGAGAAGGCGGTCGCCCATCCGCTGGCCTGCAAGGATGCGCAGGGGCGCCTGCGCGTTGCCGCCGCCACCACCGTCGGCGACACCGGCTTCGAGCGCACCGAGCGGCTGATCGATGCCGGCGTCGATCTCATCGTCGTCGACACCGCGCACGGCCATTCCCGCCACGTGCTGCATGCCGTGAACCGGATCAAGCGCCTGTCCAACTCCGTTCAGGTCGTTGCCGGAAACGTCGCCACCACTGAAGGCACGCAGGCACTGATCGATGCGGGCGCAGACTGCATCAAGGTCGGCATCGGTCCGGGCTCGATCTGCACCACGCGCATCGTCGCCGGCGTCGGCGTTCCCCAGCTCACCGCGATCATGGATGCGGTCGAGGCGGCCAAGAAGGCCGACATTCCCGTCATTGCCGACGGCGGCATCAAGTTCTCCGGCGATCTCGCCAAGGCGCTCGCCGCCGGCGCCGACATCGCCATGGTCGGCTCGCTGCTGGCCGGCACCGACGAGACGCCCGGCGAAGTGTTCCTGTGGCAGGGCCGTTCCTACAAGGCCTATCGCGGCATGGGCTCGGTCGGAGCGATGGCACGCGGCTCGGCCGACCGCTATTTCCAGCAGGACATCAAGGACACGCTCAAGCTCGTCCCCGAAGGCATCGAGGGCCAGGTGCCTTACAAGGGCGCGGTCGGCCATGTCATGCACCAACTCGCCGGCGGCCTGCGCGCCGCGATGGGCTATGTGGGCGCAAAGGACATGAAGGAACTGCACGAGAAGGCCCAGTTCGTCCGCATCACCGGCGCGGGCCTGCGCGAGAGCCACGTCCACGACGTCACCATCACCCGTGAGAGTCCGAACTATCCGGGCGGGGGTTAGTCGCTCGCTCTCGGCACCGCGCGAGCGCGTGGGTTTCAACGCGCTTGCCTAAGTGCTGGTGTCATGCCTCGGCTTGACCGGGGCATCCAGTACGCCGCGGCCTCTCGGCTCGATTGCGACCGTCTCTGGAATACTGGATCGCCCGGTTCAATGTTTAGTCCGGAGACATGGCTGACACCTGTTCGGACACATCACTGACAGGTTGGGGGTTGGTCAAGTCGATTGATGCGACCTGCCAACTGGCGAAGAAGATGCCGTAACGGCCGTCACGATCCAGTGGCCTGATGGCCAGCCGTTCGCGTGCGAAGGCCTGAGGAACCTTCCAGAAGCGTCCCTTGAAGGAGATATAGGGTCTTGTCGATGAGACCCTGCGCACGATCTCGCCGCTATCGTACTCGACGCTCGGGATACGGGCCGGCATGGCACGGGCACTCGGTCGGAAGCGATCGGCGGGAACGTGCATATCGAGGCCTTGGTGGGGGCGCTCCAGATTGTAGACCGGCCGCCAGGCATCAAAGGCGCGTTGGACTTCCGGGAGAGTGCGGAAGCGACGCATCGCAAAGACTTCAGCTTTCAGCGTGCGATGGAAGCGTTCGTTCTTGCCGCGGGCCTGTGGGTGACATGGCCGGGCATGCACCACCCTGACGCCCAGCTTGAGCAGCCACACCTTCAATCCAGTCCAGCGGACGCCGGACGTATCGCCCCAGGGGGAGCCGTTGTCGGTGTAGAAGGCCTCCGGGAGGCCATAGCAGCGGAACGTCGCCGTCAGGTGATCCTGCACGGTAAGGCGCCGTTCGTCGGCGCACGCCTTCAGGCACAGGACATAGCGCGAGTGATCGTCGACGATGGTCAGCGGATGGCACCGCGTGCCGTCAGCGAGCGGCAGGTGGCCCTTGAAGTCCATCTGCCACAGCAGATTGGGTGCTTCCTTCTCGAAGCGGTGTCCCGGGTTGGGCGGCGCATTCTCGCTCGGTTTGACCCGGCCGTTCCGGCACAGGATCCGGTGCACCGTTGACGGCACAGGTACCGTCTGGCCGTTCCGCTTCAGGCAGTGGGCGATCTTGCGCGCGCCCCAGGCCGGATGCTTGTCACGCACCGCGAGCACCTGCGCCTCGACCGCAGGCTCGCTGCGCCTGGGCATCGCATGCGGCCGCCGCGAACTGTCGGCCAGCTCCCGATCGCCAGCCAGCCAGCGCCGCAGCCATTTGTAGCCGACGTCAGGACTAATGTTGAACCGTCGGCACAGCTCGCGCCGGTTAGCGCCTTCCCGCAAGGCCAGCCGCACAAACTCATGGCGCTGATCCATTCTCACTCCAGGGCATGGACGGCCTCCCGAATCGGACCAATCCAGCCATTGTTGATGTGTCAGCTATGTCTCCGAACACCCGTCAGTGATCTGTCCGGGCTAAACATCAACTCGGGCGATGACAGCGCGTGTGTGGCTCCACCGCTTTTGTGTTGACGCGGCTACCTCGCTCCGCTTCCGTTCACGCCGAAACACAATTCGGAGGAAGCCAACATGTCCCAAGCCAAACGCATCGTTCTCGCCGCCCGTCCCGTCGGCGAACCCAAGCCTTCCGATTTCCGCATTGAGGAATTCGCGGTTCCGACGCCTGGCGCCGGCGAAGTCCTGCTGCGTACGATCTGGCTGTCGCTCGATCCCTATATGCGCGGGCGCATGAGCGATGGTCCGTCCTATGCCGCGCCGGTGCCGGTCGGCGGCGTGATGGAAGGCGAGGCGGTCAGCGAGGTCGCAGCCTCCAGCAATCCGGATTTCGCCAAGGGCGACATCGTCCGTGCACGGACCGGCTGGCAGTCCCACGCGATCTCGAACGGCAAAGGCCTGATCAAGGTCGATCCCAAGCTCGGGCCGATCTCGACCTCAATCGGCGTGCTCGGCATGCCCGGCATGACGGCGTACACGGGCCTGCTCGACATCGGCAAGCCGCAGGAAGGCGAGACCGTCGTGGTTGCGGGCGCCTCCGGTGCGGTCGGCTCGGCGGTCGGCCAGATCGCCAAGATCAAGGGCGCCCGCGCGGTCGGCATCGCCGGCGGCAAGGACAAGTGCGACTACGTCGTGAAAGAGCTCGGCTTCGATGCCTGCATCGATCACCGCGATCCCGATCTTGCCGCCAAGCTGAAGGAGGCTTGCCCGAAAGGGATCGACGTCTATTTCGAGAATGTCGGCGGCGCCGTGTTCGAGGCGGTATTCCCGCTGCTCAACCCGTTCGCGCGCGTGCCGGTCTGCGGCCTGATCGCGCATTACAACGACACCGAGGCCAAGCCGCCGAAATGGGCCGCGAGCATGATGCGCGCGACGCTGACCAAGCGGCTGACCTTCCGCGGCTTCATCGTTTCCGACTTCGCCTCCCGCCACGGCGACTTCCTGCGCGACATGTCCTCCTGGGTCCGCGACGGCAAGGTCAAATACAAGGAGTTCGTCACCGAGGGCCTGGAAAGCGCGCCAAGCGCCTTCATCGGGCTGCTGAAGGGCGCCAATTTCGGCAAGCAGCTGGTTCGGGTCGGGCCGGACAAGGTCTGAACCACCACCTCCGCCACACGAAGGCGGGCGAATATGGTTAACAAAGAGTGACCGATCGGCCACACCTGCTCCGTAAAAGCCGCAGGTGTGACCGCCGGTTCATTGACCGCGGGGCGAAGACGTTGAATCATTGGGCATATTTTAGGTGCTACGATGTTAGAGATCAGTGTTTTCTGCGTTATCCTGCTTGCCGCCGGCTATTGGACGGCCATGTTCATCATGGGCCGCCACGACGACGTCATCCATGGCAAGTTCGTCCATATCGACCATGAGGGCGATCTTACCCGCCCGGCGATGCCGGAACCGCCGCCGCCATTCCCGAAGCGCCCGGTCAAGGCCGCGCAGCCCGTCAGGCAGCCGCCCGCCAACGATCTCTCGGCAAGGCCGGTGAACAGCGACGCGCTGCAATCCCTGCTCGCCGCGATCCAGCAAGATCTCAAGAGCGTGGCCTGAGCCGAACGGTGCGTCTCAATGCGGGCCGCCCATCCGGGCAAGCAGCTCCTCGATGTCGACATCGACCTGGCCCACGGCCCTGACGTGGCGGACCTCGAAGCTGTCGGGTCGGAAGCGATACTCGACCAGCCCGACCTCCTTGATCGCGATTCGGTCCTGCCTTGCATCGTTGATGACGAAGCCTGCCGATGGCGCCCAGATGTGGCGGGTGTGGCGATAGCTGAAGTCGCGTCGCTGGTGGACGTGGCCGCTGGCGACCAGGCGCAAATCGATTGTCCCGAACATCTCGATCAGCCGCGCCCGCGCCGGTTGCGGCACGTAGCGGATCGCGGTCCCCGGTGTTTCAGCATCGTCGGGTCGGTCGAGAAACAGCGGCTTGTGCAGGAACAGCGCAGCCGGCCGGCCGGCCGCGCGCGATATCTCGCGGCTCAGCCAGTCGAACTGCTCGGCCTCGAAGGCGAGCCCTGAATTCATCACCAGCGAGTTGAGGCCAATGAAGCACCAGCCGGCGGCCTCGAACGACCAATGGTCTTCGCCGATCAGGTCACAGAACTGCTGGCGGTACGCTTCCGTCACCGGCGGCTTCGGCGCCGGGCCGACCGCCGTCGGATTGTCGCCGATGTCGTGATTGCCGGGGAGGTAACGGCAGGCGACGGGCAGGGCGTCGTGCAGGTCTTTTGCAAACATAGCATCGTCGCGACTGGTCGGCCCGTCGAAGGCGATGTCGCCGGTGTTGACGACGAGATCGGGCCGGTTGCCGTCGATATGCGCGCGGATCGCCTGGAAGTTGGCGATCAGGCCGGGAAAGCGCCGGCCGAGATGGGTGTCGGAAATCTGCGTCAGGCGAAATTCGGACATGCGATCAGCGTACCCGCGCCGGCGCGTCGGAACGATGACAGCGCGGACATCGATCGCAGCGAACAAAGTTTAAAGCACGCGGTAGCGGATCTTGTAGGCGTCTTGCGGCGCGACGGTGTCGGCGAGCGGTGCGGCGATGCGGTCGGCGAGGTGCCAGGGGCCGAACTCCTGGGAGCGATGCGGCTCGGCGGGCAGGCGGAGGCGGAATTCGAAAATGCCCTTGCCCGGCAGGTTCACGACCAGCACGCGGTCCGCGGTGCGGTGGTTGAGCGCGACCGCGCCGCGCAGCAATGCGCGGCCGTCGCCGAGTTCGCTCACACCGTCGACCAGCGCCAGGGTCTGGTTGCGGTCGGTGTGCAGCTCGATCTGGGACTCGGACGCGGTCGTCAACGTGTCCCGGGGCATGCGGATCTCGAACTCGACCGCCGGCTTGGACGGGTTGAGGCCGAGATAGGCCGCCGCGGCATGGCGCATGTCGTAGGCGGCGAAGGCAAACAGGACGAGCGCGGCGAGGGTGGCGAGGCCATGCCTGACGACGTCGCGCCAGGTGCGGTAGGACAGGCGGAAATACACGGTCATTGCCAGCGCGACCGCGAGGGCCGCCGCAACACCTGACAGCGCCGACATCAGGATACCAAGCCTGCCGTCGGCGGAGTCGGTCAGAAGGCTGGACAAGGTTGTCATGGCTGGCTCGCCGTGCGGCCCGAAGAAGCAAAATCGCTTGAGCTATCGGCGGTTGGTCGCGGGAACGGGAACGCCGGTTCAACTCGTTGATTGTCAGGACCGGCGGACGCGGCTAATGACGGTCCGCGGCATGCCGCCTTACGGGAAAGTTCCGATGTCCATCCAGATGGTTCTGCTGCCTGTGTTCGTGCAGGTGGGTCTCACCTTCGCGCTGCTGATCGGCATGGTGCTGGCGCGCCGCCGAACCCTGGTCGCGGGCGAGACCAAAATTCGCGACATCGCGCTGGGCGAGCCGAACTGGCCCAAGGGCGCCACGCAGTTCGCCAATTGCTACCGCAACCAGTTCGAACTGCCGGTGCTGTTCTATGTCCTGATCGCGCTGGCGCTGCCGTTGCGCCATGCCGATCTCTTCATCGTGCTGATGTCCTGGGTGTTCGTGGTGACGCGGTTCGCCCATGCCGGGGTGTTCGTGTCTTCGAACGATCTCGGCCGCCGCTCCATGGCCTGGCTCGCCGGCGTGCTGGTGCTGCTCGCGATGTGGATCTACTTCGCGCTGAAGATGCTGTTGTTGATCTGACGCTTGCGCGCCGATCCTGACCTGAAAGATTCAAATGACTCCCGCTGCCCGGCTGTCCGCAGCCATCGAACTGATCGACACCATCGAGAAGGACCGCGTGCCCGCGGCCAAGGCGTTGAAGGAGTGGGGTACCGCGCACCGCTTTGCCGGCTCGGGCGACCGCGCCGCCATTGCCGGCCTGGTCTGGGACGTGCTGCGCCGCTACGCCTCGAGCGCGTTCCTGATGGAGTCCGATACCGCGCGTGCCAGGCTGATCGGCATGCTCCGGCTCGAGCGCGACATGGACATGGCCACGATGGGTGCGTTGTTCGACGGTAGCCGCTTCGCGCCGGCGCCGCTGACCGACGCCGAGCAGGCCGCGCTCGGCTCGCGGTCCCTCAAGGACGCGCCGGCGGCGATCGCCGGCGACTATCCGGAATGGCTGGATCCGCACCTGGCAAAAGTGTTCGGCGAGGACCGCGCGGCGGAGGCGGCCGCGATGGCCAGCCGGGCGCCGCTCGACCTCCGCGTCAACACGCTAAAATCCAATCGCGACAAGGCTCTGCAGTCGCTTGCTCATCTTCACGCGAAACCGACGCCCTGGTCGGCAACGGGCCTGCGCATCGCGCTTTCGGCCGATGCGCGCAACCCCGGGATCCAGGCCGAGGAGGATTTCATCAAGGGTGCGATTGAAGTGCAGGATGAGGGATCGCAGCTGGCCGCCCAGTTCACTGCGGCAAAACCCGGCGAGCAGGTGATCGACCTCTGCGCCGGCGCGGGCGGCAAGACGCTCGCGCTCGCTGCCCTGATGCAGGGCAAGGGCCGGCTGATCGCGACCGACAGCGACAAGCGCCAGCTCGCCCCGATCCACGAGCGGCTGTCGCGCGCCGGCGTCCACAATGCCGATGTCCGCACGCCCAAGGGCGACGCCGATCCCCTGGCCGACATCAGCAGCACCGCCGACCTCGTCGTGATCGATGCGCCCTGCACGGGAACCGGGACCTGGCGCCGCAACCCCGACGCCAAATGGCGCATGCGCCCGGGCGCGCTGGAGATTCGCCTGCGTGACCAGGTCGAGGTGCTGGAGCGCGCAGTGCCGCTGGTGAAGGCCGGCGGCCGCATCGCCTACATCACCTGCTCGGTGCTGTCGGAAGAGAACGGCGAGCAGGTGAGGGCATTCGTCGCGCGCCATCCCGAGTTCGCGCCCGTCCCGCCCGAGCAGACCGCGAGCGTGCTCTGGGACAAGGCAGAGGCGTTCGGCGAGGCCGCGCTGCAATCGCCGGAGGGTTGGCTGATGACGCCGCGGCGGACCGGGACGGATGGGTTTTTCGTGTCGGTGCTGAAGAAGGGTGCCTAATGACTCGCCCGTCATTCAGGGTTCGCCCTGCGGGCGCCCCGGAATGACAGACCGCCCCAAAACAAAAACCCCGCAGACCGGATCCCGGTCGCGGGGTTTTCAAGCTCTAACGTTCTGCCGGTACGTCCGTGGTCAGAACGGTGCGTTGGCGTTAGCCGACGCGGAGATTGTCAGCCGAGGACTTGCCGCTGCGACGATCGGCGACGATGTCGAACGAGACCTTCTGACCCTCGTTGAGGGAGGAGAGGCCAGCGCGCTCGACGGCGCTGATGTGCACGAACACGTCCTTCTGGCCGTCGTCCGGCTGGATGAAACCATAACCCTTTTGGGTGTTGAACCACTTCACGGTGCCCATAGCCATGGGAATTTCCTTTAGTTAGTTAAAGAGCCTACGCACGTGGACCGGTACGCAGCATGCGCCCATGGTCCTGTTCAGTCGATGTTTGGAGAAGTCATCTGAAGCGTGCGCGCCCGTCTGCAACGAAGCGAAGCGGCCCAGTCGTTCGGCCAAGTATCGATGATCACAATATAGCGAGAATTTGGGGCCAGTTCAAGGCATCACCCGCGACCCGGCACGTCGCATGACTTTGCTATTTTGCGGTGCAAATAAACCGCCGGTCGGATCTCAGTCCACGATGAAGAGCGTCGCGCCGGTTGCGGTCGACGACCGGTGCGCGGCGTCGCCGTAGTCCGAAACCTGGTAGCTCATCCCCGCCGTCAGCTTGAATGTTCGCCCGTCGCGCAGCTCGCTGTCGAGCTCGCCCTTCAGCACGTAGAGCACGTGGCCGCGATCGCACCAATGGTCGGCCAGATAGCCCGGCGAATATTCCACCATCCTGACCCGGAGATCGCCGATGGTGAGCGTGCGCCAAATGGCCTCACCGCGTTCGCCGGCATGTGCGGTCGGGCTGACCGTGCTCCAGTCGGTGACGGTAAAGGGGGAGGTGGGGAGCTTCATGAGGAGATCCTGTTTCAGAGCCGGCGGGCGCAGTGTTAGCGTACGCTCGTCCAGCGGTCTCTGTCCTGCAAGCGAACCGAAGCAGTCCAGTCATGCATCCGCGGCGACAGGCTGAATTGCTTCGTCGCAAGAGCTCCTCGCAATGACGAGGACAGGTTACTCCACCAGATGGTTCGCCGAACCCTGCACGATCAGCCCCGCCTCGTTCACCCGCAGATATTCGCAGATCCGCTTGCCCCGCTCGTTCTCGTAGAACACGACGACGCTGTCCGGGCTGACGAAGACGTCGATTACCGTGAAATGCAGGTTCGCAATCAGCCCGAGCGCCTTGCCCCAATAGGCCCGCAACGCCGCCTTGCCGCGCACCGTGCCGCTGGCATCGAACCCCAGCATCGGAATGCGGTCCGAGGTCATCACGGCGGCCTCGTCATAGAGTGCGAGCACGCGGTCGAGATCGCGCGCATTCCAGGCCTCGACCCAGGTCCGGCCGAGCGCGGCAAGCGTTGATGGCTGATGGTGCTGTGACACGAGCGCTCTCCCTGATGGGCTCCTGTGTGATCCGGAGCGAATTATGTCAATAATACTGACCTATTAGCGTTTGTCCATGCCCAAAGAAGAATGTGGGCGCGCGGTCCGCGCGGTTGCGGGCCGGTCGCACGTCGCGTATCTGCTGGCCATGACAGCAGCACAGCACGACCGCTCCGCGTCGACGCCCTCGGTGGCCTCGGCGCATGACAAGATTCTCATCGTCGACTTCGGCAGCCAGGTGACGCAGCTGATCGCCCGTCGCGTGCGCGAGGACGGCGTCTATTGCGAGATCGTCCCGTTCAACAAGGCCGAAGAGGCCTTCAAGGAGATGAAGCCGAAAGCGGTGATCCTCTCCGGCGGTCCGGAGTCGGTGCATGAGGCAGGCTCGCCCCGCGCGCCGCAGCTGATCTTCGATTCCGGCGTGCCCGTGATGGGCATCTGCTACGGCCAGATGACCATGGCGGCCCAGCTCGGCGGCGAGGTCGAGGGCGGCCATCACCGCGAATTCGGCCGCGCCGACGTCGAGGTCAAGGCGCCGAGCCAGCTGTTCGAGGACGTCTGGTCATCGGGCGGCAAGAATCAGGTGTGGATGAGCCATGGCGACCGCATCACCAAAATGCCGCCGGGCTTCTCGGTGGCCGGCACCTCGCCGAACGCGCCGTTCGCGATCATCCAGGACGAGACGCGCAAATATTACGGTCTGATGTTCCATCCCGAAGTGGTGCACACGCCCGACGGCGCCAAACTGATCCGCAATTTCGTGCGCAAGATCGCAGGCCTCTCCGGCGACTGGACGATGCGCGCCTTCCGTGAGGAGGAGATCGCGAAGATCCGTGCCCAGGTCGGCAAAGGCAGGGTGCTCTGCGGCCTGTCCGGCGGCGTCGATTCAGCGGTCGCGGCCGTGCTGATCCACGAAGCCATCGGCGACCAGCTCACCTGCGTGTTCGTCGATCACGGCATGCTGCGTCTCGACGAAGCCAAGACCGTCGTCGATCTGTTCCGCCACCACTACAACATCCCGCTGGTGCACGTGGACGCGTCGGAGCGCTTCCTCGGCGAGCTCGAAGGCGTCACTGATCCCGAAACCAAGCGCAAGACCATCGGCCGACTCTTCATCGAGGTGTTCGAGGCCGAAGCGAAGAAGATCGGCGGCGCCGATTTCCTCGCGCAGGGCACGCTCTATCCCGACGTGATCGAGAGCGTCTCCTTCACCGGCGGACCCTCGGTCACCATCAAGTCGCACCACAATGTCGGCGGTCTGCCCGAGCGCATGAACATGAAGCTCGTCGAGCCCCTGCGCGAGCTGTTCAAGGACGAGGTCCGCAAGCTCGGGCGCGAGCTCGGCCTGCCCGAAATCTTCGTCGGCCGCCACCCGTTCCCCGGGCCGGGCCTTGCCATCCGCTGCCCCGGCGAGATCACGAAGGACAAGCTCGACATCCTGCGCAAGGCCGACGCCGTCTACATCGACCAGATCCGCAAGTATGGCCTCTATGACGACATCTGGCAGGCCTTCGCGGTGCTGCTTCCGGTCAAGACCGTCGGCGTCATGGGCGACGGCCGCACCTATGACTTCGTGGTCGGCCTGCGCGCCGTCACTTCCACCGACGGCATGACCGCGGACTTCTACCAGTTCGACATGAAATTCCTGGGCGAGACCGCCACACGCATCATCAACGAAGTGAAGGGCGTGAACCGGGTGGTGTATGATGTGACGAGCAAGCCGCCTGGGACGATTGAGTGGGAGTAGCTTCCTCGCCAAGTTAAGCAAACTGAATTAGGTAGTTACGTCCCGGAGAGGCGACGCCGCAATAATCATGGGATTTGGGGTATTCATCCATCGGTCGGACTCGATCTACGATGACAGTCCCGCTGAACAATATCAATTTCCGAGCCAGTACCTGCGCCGCGTCGAAGCCTGCATCGGCGATTGGATCATCTACTATGAACCGAGCAAGGTGGCTGAAACGCGTGGCTACTTTGCGATAGCTCGTGTTCAGCAGGTCATTCCCGACCCTGCTATTTCGGGAATGTATCTCGCCCTGATTGAACCCGGAAGTTATCTCGACTTTGCCAATCCGGTTTCTTTCAACGGGCCAAATGGTCCGGTGGAGCGGGGCGTCCTGAATGAGCAAGGACGAATTTCGGGGCGTGCCCAGGCGGCAGTCCGGCCAATCTCTCCTGACGATTTCAACAGAATATGCGAACTCGGTTTGGCCGAGAGTGCACCGCTGCTGCCGCGGCTTGATGGAGATGTCCGACAGCTTGATCTCAATGAGACACAGGTGCAGTTCAGGTTCGAACAGCAGCGCGATCGTGTTAGTTTGACTGTCTCGAGAATTTTGCGCGATCGCGTCTTTCGCCGTGTCGTACTGCGCGCTTATGATGAGCGTTGTGCCATTACCGGGCTGAAGCTCATCAATGGAATGGGACGGGCAGAAGTTGCGGCCGCTCACATTCGACCGGTTGAGGCGAATGGGCCAGACATCATTAACAATGGCGTCGCACTTTCTGGCACCGCGCATTGGATGTTTGATCGCGGCCTCGTCAGCTTGGCGGATAATCTGGAAATCTTGATCTCTCGCCAGACAAACGATCTGGATGGAGTGCGGTCGATGATGAATAAGACCGGCTACGCAATTGCGCCGCAGCGGGCATCGGATTACCCGCATCCGCATTTCCTGAGGTGGCACCGCGAGCATTGCTTCAAGCAATAGGCAGGTGAGCCTTGCTTCGCTCGAATGTCGCCTGACGTGGCGCGTCCGGGAGTCCTTGAAATTGATGGCACTTCAATCAGACCGGCCCTGGGGCAGGAGCATGGGCCAGGATTTGCCGATGTCATCATTGCTGCCACTGCACGCCAGTATGCTCTGACGATCCTGTCGCGCAATGTCAGGCACTTCGAGCCGCTCGGCGTGCCCGTGCTCGATCGCTTCAGGGGCGTGCCGCCGTCCTGATTGTCGCGCAAGTGCTCGGCGCGAGCGCTATGGTATCTGGCGGCGAACCAAACGGAGAATACCTTGTTTGACCTACACAGGACTTCGGCAACTCGAGACTGGCGAGAAGCTTTACAAGCGCGGCGACCGCGACGGCATCGACGTTGCCGTCCTGCCCATCACCAAGCGCAAGCAGATCTGGACAGGTGGCGACCACACCTTCAAGGTCATGCATTGATGCGCGCCGCGTTGACAATGGTGATGGCTGCGATATTTGCCATGCCGCCTGCGGCGGCGCTGGCGAAGACTCCGGATTGCGCGAGTTGGCCCACCAACATGGCCCTCGTGCATCTCAAGAACGCCGGCCTCATCGATATCCCGTCCGTGAACGAGACGCAGACCAAGGCCGTTCGTCTCGCGTCCGAAAAGATCGGCAAGGATCGCTACCAGCAGGTTTACGACATCACGTTTCGCACTCGGGATGGCACGACGATCGAGGTCATCACGAACAGCCAGGCATCGAGCGAGGAATGTTCGATGAGTGCCGTCGACGTCTACGTGGTCTCGAAGAAGATCGGCGGCTCGGCAGCGCTGCCATCGGAGGACACGACCAAAAAGTGATCCGACCGTACCGGTCGCGTTCTCGTACCAAACTCCGGTTGCACCCCCGGTGTCCGGCGCGCAGGTGCCCGTCGCAAACGCGGGATGTCCGCGGTATTGTCTGATGCTACGACATCGGCGCCGAACGTCTGGAGCCATTGTCCATGTCCACCACCACACTCGCCGCCAGCCAGCCCACCGCCGCCGAGACCGATCCCGAAACCCTCGGCTGGATGCGCGGTTTCCCGCCGTCCCCCGATCGCCTCATCACCTTCCAGAACGGCTCCTTCCGCAGCTTCCCCGAACTGCGCTGGGCCTGGAGCAACATCCGCCAGCTCGTGCCCACGGTGAACGTCTGGCGCGGGGCAGGGCCGGCGTCGCCGCTTCCGCGCGAGGATCACGACATCGGCGCGGTCGCATCGACCACGATGGACGGCCGGCCCATGACCTTCGCCAAGATGCTGGAGGAGACCTACACCGACGGCATCGCCGTGCTGCATCGGGGCAGGCTGATCTATGAGCGCTATTTCGGCGCGTTGAAGCCGCACAAGCCGCATATCGGGATGTCCGTGACGAAGTCGTTCACCGGCGTGCTTGCCGGCATTCTGGTCAGCGAGGGCAAGATCGATCCGCAGGCGCCCGTGACCGACTATGTGCCGGAGCTGAAGGCGAGCGGGTTCGGCGATGCGCGCGTGCACGAGGTCATGGATATGACCACGGGGCTCGCCTACACCGAGGTCTACACCGACAAGAATTCGGACGTGTGGGGCCTGCGGCGGGCTAACGGCATGGCTCCGATCCCGCCTGATTACGACGGGCCGACCAACATCTTCGATTTTCTGATCGCGCAACAGAAGCAGGGCGAGCACGGCAAGGCCTTCGCCTACAAGACCGTCAACACCGACGTGCTCGCGTGGATCTGCCGACGCGTCAGCGGCTTGACGCTGGCGGAGCTCTTGTCCGAGCGGATTTGGCAACCGATGGGCGCGGAGGAGGATGCGCATTATCACGTCGATCGCATCGGCACCGAGAGCGGCGGCGGCGGCCTCTCCACCACCTTGCGCGATCTCGCCCGCTTCGGCGAGACCATGCGCAATCACGGCCGCTTCAATGGCCGCCAGATCGTGCCGTCGCAGGTGGTCGAGGACATCGCGCGCGGCGGCGATCCCGCAAAATTCGCGCCGGCCGGTTACCCGACGCTGCCGGGCGCGTCCTACCGCAACCAATGGTGGGTCACGCACAATGAACACGGTGCCTACATGGCGCGCGGCGTCTACGGCCAGGGCATCTACATCGATCCCAAGGCCGAGATGGTGATCGCGCGCTACGCATCGCATCCGGTGGCGGGCAACGCCGCCAACGATCCCGTGACGCTGCCGGCCTACATGGCGCTGGCGAAGGAACTGATGGCGGGCGGGTAGGGCGAGCGTAGCTTGTAGGGTGGGTAGAGCGAAGCAAAACCCATCGGCTTCTCTCGCCGAGCGCCAGCCATGATGGGTTCGCTTCGCTCTACCCATCCTACGAACGACACCCTGCCAAACCGCAAGATCGGTCGAGCGCGTCCCGCCCATCTTCGCCTAACTGCAGCCGCCACGGAGGAAGGACGATGACGACGGCGCTGCAAAACTATCAGGACCGGATGCGCCGGGTGCTGGAGCATATCGACCGGCATCTCGACGACGATCTGGACCTGGACAGTCTCGCAGCAATCGCCGCCTTCTCGAAATTCCACTTCCACCGGCAGTTTACCGCGACCTTCGGGCTATCGGTGCATCGTTACGTCCAGCTCGCCCGCATGAAGCGCGCGTCGCACCAGCTGGCCTACAGCGACGCGCGCGATGTCACCGATATCGCAATGGACGCCGGCTACGACGCGCCCGATGCCTTCGCCCGCGCCTTTCGGCAACGGTTCGGGCAATCGCCGTCGTTGTTCCGGAAATCGCCGGAATGGGAGCCGTGGCTTGCGGCCTTCGGGCCTCTCGACAAGGCGAGGAGCAAGCTCATGCAAATACGTTTTACCACGGCCGACGTGACGGTCCGCGACGTGCCTCCGACACGGGTGGCGATCATGGAGCATCGGGGAAACCCCGGAACGCTCGGTGCCACCATCAGGCGGTTCATCGCGTGGCGCAAGGCGGCCAACCTGCACCCCAGGAATCATCCGACTTTCACTGTATGGCATTCCGAGGGGCGTCCTGCGCAGCAGGCCGACTACAGCGTGGACCTTTGCGTCGGGACCGATCAGCCGATCGAGGCGCACGGCGAAGCGATCAAGGCCGGCGAGATCCCCGGCGGTCGCTGCGCCGTGTTGCGCGTCACGGGCTATACCGACAATCTGGAGCCCGCCGCACTCTACCTCTATCGCGATTGGCTTCCGGCCAGCGGCGAGGAGGCGCGCGACTTCCCGATCTATTGCCAGCGGCTGAGCTTCTTCCCGGAGGTGCCGGAGCACGAGACGGTCGCGGACGTGTTCCTGCCGCTGAAGTAGCGATCTTGGCCTGCATGGTTCGAGACGCCTGCTTGTGCGGGCTCCTCACCATGAGGTCCAAGAACTGGCCGCAAGAAGACCTCATCCCGTTTGCCCGCCGCAGGCGGGCGCCATCGAAGGATGGGCCGCGGACGGGCTCGCGCTCACTCGCCAGCCTCCTGCCAATGCGGATAGGTGACATAGGCGGTGACGGCACCCTGCTCGTGCGAGCGGATGGTGACCGTCTCGCCCTTCGGCATGTAGACGATCTCGCCGGCACCTGCCGTGACGGTGCTGCCGGCGCTGCTGACCGAGAGCTTTCCTTCCAGGACGAGCATGACGTCGTCGACGCCGAGCTTTTCGTCCAGCTGCTGGTTCGGTGCGTAGCGGCCGAAGCCGATGGTGATCGGCCCGCCGTGACGCTGGTCGATCACGTTCGCCGCGAAAATCTCGCCGTCCTGTCCCGGTGAGCGTTCGAACGATGCGTCGGCGAGGGTGATTTTGCGAACTTTCATGACAGCCTTCCGTCTGCGAGCACTGGGGGTGGGGTGGGGACGGAATAGACGCTTGGGCAGGGCTTTGGTTCACGCCGCCTGCGAGGTGGTTTGACGCACCGAGACGTAATATAAGTGTTGACTTATATTCGTAGAGACCGATATTCCGGCTCGAACGAAACGATCGGGAGAAATGCCATGCAGATCGACGTCGCCAGAGTCCTGGGCCTCGTTGCGCGCTCGGTGCGCAATTTCGACAAGGACGGGAAACCCGCGAGCGCGGTGACACTGACGCGGCTCTACGACACCGGTGTCGACGATCTCTGGGACGCCGTGACCAACAGGGACCGCATTCCGCGCTGGTTTGCGGCGGTCGAGGGCGACCTCCAGCTCGGCGGACGTTACCAGGTCAAGGGCAATGCCGGCGGCACCATCACGGCGTGCACGCCGCCGACTCATTTCGCAGCGACATGGGAGTTCGGCGGCGCGATCAGCTGGATCGACGTCACGCTGGCGGCCGAACGAGAGCAGGCGCGTTTGACGCTCGAGCACACCGCCATCATCGAGGATCACTGGACTCAGTTCGGTCCGGGCGCGGTGGGCGTCGGCTGGGACCTCGCGCTCGCGGGGCTGGATCGCTATGTTGCGACGGGGGCATCGGTCGACCATGAGACGGCCGAGGCCTGGATGGTCTCGCCGGAGGGCAAGGAGTTCATAACGACCAGCGGCGAGTCCTGGCGCGCGGCGCATGTCGCCAGCGGAGTCGATCCCGCCGAGGCGAAGCGGCGCTCCGACAGGACCATCGCGTTCTATCGCGGCGAGATGCCGCCCGACATCGCACATCCCGGCACAGGAAGCTGATGCAAATTTTCGAAGTCCTCGCCGATCCCGTGCGCCGCCGCGTCCTCGAGTTGCTGGCGCGCGGCGAGATGGCCTCCGGTGAGGTCGTCGAAATGATCGGGGTCGAGTTCGGGATCACCCAGGCGGCGGTCTCGCAGCATCTCAAGGTGCTGCGCGAGAGCGGCTTTGCCAACGTGCGCGCGGACGCGCAGAGGCGGCTCTATTCGGTCGACGTCGCCGGGCTTCGCGCGGTGGATGCGTGGGTCGGTCAGTTCCGGAATTTCTGGGAGCCGAAGCTGGACGCGCTGGCAACCGAGATCGCGCGCGGCAAGCGCGAGCGCCGCAACGCGCCGATCACCAAGCGGGGTGGGAAGAGGGCGTGAGGACGCGGTTGCCTGGTGGGGCGGCTTCGCCTGCCATCCGTCCAGGCGCCTGTCGTTGGCCGTCCCTCGGGATGCGGACCTGATGCGTGGCACGGGTCTCAAGCACCGATGCTGCTCAGCCTCAGCCTGAGGAGACCGCAAAGCGGTCGTCTTGCAGGACGCGGCGTCCGTCCAGATGGCGCAACGCGACGGATGCGATCGTCCTGCAAGCGGGAATGCATGCATTACGAACTCCGCCCCATCTTCTCGAACTTCTTCACCAGCCGCTCGCGCTTCAGCCGCGACAGCCGCTGGATCCAGAACAGGCCGTCGAGCTGGTCGATCTCGTGCTGATGGCACACGGCGCGCAGGCC
This sequence comes from Bradyrhizobium sp. SZCCT0148, assembly GCF_018129985.1. Lineage (GTDB taxonomy): Bacteria > Pseudomonadota > Alphaproteobacteria > Rhizobiales > Xanthobacteraceae > Bradyrhizobium > Bradyrhizobium japonicum_H. The sequence goes on along the minus strand of NZ_JAFCKT010000001.1, from coordinate 1,528,745 downwards.
GTCCGAGTCCTCGCTTCGCACGTTGCCGTCGAGATCCTGATAGCTGATCCGCACGCGCGCATGGCGCTGCACCTCGTCGTTGACCCCCGGCATCGAGACGCTGCCCTCGCGGTGGAGGATCATCTCGGGCGAGGTCCATTCAATGACCGGATTGACGTAAGTGAGAGGGCCATCTTTGGCGTCGAGCTCGAGTACGACGAGCCGCAAGGGCGCACCGATATGCGGTGCGGTGATGCCGATGCCGGGCGCTGCGCGCATGGTGTCGAGCAGATCCGCCGCAAGCTCGCGCAGGCCCTCGTCGAATGCGGTGACGGGGCGGGCCGGCATCGCGAGCCGGCGGTCGGGATAGCGGATGATGGGACGGATGGTCATACAGGGCTCCTAGCATTCACGGATCATTGAAGCATACTGCTTTGCCAGTTCTACCAACTGGAAGGTAGATAGCTTGCATGAGCAACGTTTCCTCTACTGCCGACGACATCCTGGCCTGTGCGCGCTCGCTGATCATTGCAGGGGGCTATAACGGCTTCAGCTATGCCGACATCGCTGACGTCGTCGGCATCCGCAAGCCGAGCATTCACCATCACTTCGCCAGCAAGGTCGATCTGGTCCGCACCCTCGTGGCGCGCTATCGCGAGGAGGCGCAGGCAGGATTGGCGGCGCTCGAGCGCAACATCCCGGACCCGCGCGACCAGCTCGAAAACTACGTGGCCTATTGGGAGGCGTGCATCACCGATGCGACAGCTCCCTTCTGCGTCTGTGCGCTGCTGGCGAGCGAGCTTCCAATACTCCCCGACGAGGTCGCGCTTGAAGTCCGCGCGCATTTTCGTGCCGTGGCATCGTGGCTGACGGCGGTTCTGGAGCGCGGCAAGCGGAAGGGGCGGCTGCACTTGTCCAGTTCTGCGAAGGTCGAGGCTGAAAGCTTCATGGCGACCGTTCACGGCGCGATGCTGTCATCGCGGGCCTATGGTGATGCCAGGATGTTCGGAACGATCACCCGGCCGTTGCTGGACCGGCTGTCCACCAGGCACTGACGGAGGTCGCGCGAGGCCGGTGGTGCAGCCGGCCTGCGATAATGAATTTGAACTATCAATCTACCAACTAGTAGGAAGAAACTGAAATGACAGATCGTGAGACAACCTTGAACATCGCCGACCGCGCCCAATGGCTGAAGCAGTATTACTTCCTGCGAGCGGCGTTTTCGCTCGCCTGGGTCATCGCGGCCTTGGCCATCGCGCCATCCTCGGCGGTCGTCGCCGCTACGCTGCTCGTCGCCTATCCGGCGTGGGATGCCGCCGCCAATTATCTCGACGCGCTCTGCAGCGGCGGATTGAGTCAGAACAGCACGCAGGCCCTGAACGTGCTGGTCAGCCTGCTGACCGCCTTCGCGGTCGCGTGGGCCCTGCGGGTGAGCATGAACTGGGTGCTCGGGATCTTCGGCGCCTGGGCGATGGTGTCGGGCTTGCTGCAACTCGGCACGGCGTTGCGGCGCTGGAAGCTTTACGGCGCGCAATGGGCCATGGTGCTCAGCGGCGGCCAATCGGCGCTCGCCGGCGGCTTCTTCATCTTTCAGGCCACGATGCCGGCAATCCCGTCGATCGCGAACGTCGCCGGCTACGCCGCGGTCGGCGCGGTCTACTTCCTGGTCTCGGCGGTCTGGCTCACGGTCAGCACCTGGCGCCGCAGCGCCGCCGCGTGAGGCCTTGCATCACACGTCCCATGCGTCGCAATCGGGCTGAGTCGTCTCTGCGCAGGAACCGACCGTCGGACAGGTGTTTTGCCCGACGGGTCAAATCGCGGCGGGCCGCCTTCAGCTCATCGACGCCGATCGTTAAGTCCTTGATCCCGCAGGGGCCGGCTACTGTGCATGGGGTTGTTTTCGCGAATTTTGCCTGGCAGGTCCTGCAAAAACTTGCGTGATCCCTGTCGGCCGGCGCAGTTCCCGTCCGTCTTCCCCTAGGACAAGATTAAATGCGGAGGCCAGAGATGAATTCTTCCACCTATCGCTGGGTGATCGTCGCCGCCGGCGGCCTGCTCGGCTGCGTCGCGATCGGCGGCATGTTTTCGCTGCCGGTGTTCCTGCAGCCGATCGCCAAGGACACCGGCTGGTCGGTGACCGGCATCTCCAGCGCGATGACGATCGGCTTCCTGGCAATGGCCTGCACCAGCATGGTCTGGGGCACGCTGTCCGACCGGTTCGGTCCGCTGCCGGTGGTGCTGACGGGATCGACGGTGCTGGCGCTCAGCCTGTTCGCGGCGAGCCATGCGACCTCCCTGATCGTGTTCCAGGTCGTGTTCGGCCTTCTGACCGGTGCCTCCTGCGCGGCGATCTTCGCGCCGATGATGGCGACCGTGACCGGCTGGTTCGATACCCATCGCAGCCTTGCCGTGTCGCTGGTGTCCGCCGGCATGGGCGTGGCGCCGATGACGATGTCGCCGCTGGCGGCCTGGCTCGTCTCGAACCATGACTGGCGTACCTCGATGCAGATCGTGGCTCTGGTGGTCGGCGCCATCATGATCCCGGTCTCGTTCCTGGTGCGCCGTCCGCCGGCGCTCGTACAGGCCGCGGCCGCACCGATGGGCGAGGGGGCCGGGCAGGACGAGATGTCGATGGGCGAGGCGCTGCGCTCGCCGCAATTTCTGATCCTGCTCGCGACCAACTTCTTCTGCTGCGCCACCCATTCCGGTCCGATCATCCACACCGTCAGCTACGCCGTGAGCTGCGGCATTCCGCTGGTCGCGGCGGTGACGATCTACAGCATCGAGGGTTTTGCCGGTCTCGGCGGCCGCATCGCCTTCGGCCTGATGGGCGACCGTTTCGGCGCCAAGCGCGTGCTGGTCTCGGGGCTGCTGCTGCAGGCATTCGGCGCGCTCGCCTACGTCTTCGCCCATCAGCTGGCGACGTTCTACGCCGTCGGCGCGGTGTTCGGCTTCATCTATGCCGGCACCATGCCGCTTTACGCCGTGCTGATCCGCGAAAACTTTCCGCTCAGGATGATGGGCACGGTGATCGGCGGCACGGCGATGGCCGGCAGCCTCGGCATGGCGACGGGCCCGCTCGCCGGCGGCCTGATCTACGACGCCTTCTCCAGCTACGCCTGGCTGTACATTCTTTCCTGGGCGATGGGCCTCGGCGCCTTCCTGATGGCGATGACGTTCAAGCCCTTCGCGAAGCCGCAGGTCGCCGTTGCCCCGGCGGCCGCATGATCGGAGAACTCAGAGGCGCTTCTCGAAGAACAGGTCCGGATAGGGATCGTCGTTGAAGCGCGGAATCTCGCGCCAGCCCATGCTGCGGTAGAGCTGGGCGGCTTCTGGCAGCGCGCTGTTGGTGTCGAGCCGCAGCAGCGTGATGCCGAGCTCGCGCGCGGCGCGTTCTGCCGCGTCCATCAGCCGCCGGCCGAGTCGCAATCCGCGCGCGGCGGGCGCGACCCACAGCCGCTTGATCTCGGCATAGCCGTGATCGGTTCCCTTGAGGCCGACGCAGCCGATCGGCAGCGTGTCTGACATCGCGACGATGAAGCAGCCGCGCGGGCGGCGCATGTCCTTGGCGTCGGGGTCGCGCGACAGCGAGACGTCAAAGCCTTGTTTGAAGCGGCGGCCGAGTTCGGCATAATACTCGCCGAGGCAGTAGCGCGCTTGCTCGCTTCGCGGATCCATCTCCTCCAGCGCAACACGCTCGCGCGTCAACGCGGACGCGATCAGGTCCATCGCCGCCAGCAGCGCCTCGCGTTGCGAATGCTGCGCGAGCAAGCCCTCGGCCTGCGTGTTCGACAGCGCCTCATACGCTGCGAACTCGCGCCGGCCTGTCCGTGTCAATCTCGCGACACGCCGGCGTGCATCGTCCTGATGCGCTTCGGTCTCGACCAGTCCTTCGTCCTCGAGACTGCGCAGCAGACGGCTCATCAATCCGGAGTCGAGACCGAGATAGTCGCGAATCTCGGCGACATCCGAACGCCCGTGCCCGATCGCGTTGAGCACCCGCGCCGCACCCAGCGGCCGGCCGCGCCCCAGGAAGGAACTATCTAGCGCGCCGACGGCGGAGGTGACGGCACGATTGAAGCGGCGAACGCGCGAGACGGGGTCGAGCATGATGTCTGACTTTAGTCAGGTATCGTTGCCTGTCAATTGCGCGATCAAGCGAACAGTCGCGCTTCTTTGTGAGTTGTGCCCGAGCGGCAGGCCGCTACCATATGCCAGCTGCCGTGGAACACGGGAGCCAGCAAAGCGGAGGCGACATGAGCGGGCAGGAGCGCAAGGTGAAGGGATCCGACCTGTTCGTCGCGGCGCTGGAGAACGAGGGGGTCGATCGGATCTTCGGCGTTCCCGGCGAGGAGAATCTCGATCTCGTGGAATCCTTGCGCACCTCCAAAATCGAGCTGGTCCTGACCCGTCACGAGCAAGCCGCCGCTTTCATGGCGGCGACGCATGGCCGGCTGACCGGCAAGCCCGGCGTTTGCCTGTCTACGCTCGGCCCCGGCGCGCTCAACCTGTCCACCGGCGCGGCCTATGCGCATCTCGGCGCGATGCCGATGATCCTGATCACCGGCCAGAAGCCGATCATGAGCAGCCGGCAGGCGCGCTTCCAGATCGTGGACGTGGTCGCGACCATGAAGCCGCTGACGAAGCTGTCGCGGCAGATCATCAATGCCTCGAGCATTCCGACCGTGGTGCGCGACGCCTTTCGCGTCGCGATGGAGGAGCGGCCCGGGCCGGTGCACCTCGAATTGCCCGAGGACGTCGCCGGTGACGAGGTGTCGGATGTCCCCGTGATCCCGGTGCATCCGATCGAGATCCCGGTGGCCCACCGCGCCGCGCTCGACCGCGCCGCGGAGATGATCCTGTCCGCAAAGCGTCCGCTGGTGATGATGGGGGCCGCAACCAGCCGACCGCGTTCGACGCACGGCATATCGAGCTTCGTGCGGCGCACCGGCATTCCGTTCTTCACCACGCAGATGGGCAAGGGCACCGTACCCGGCGGCACAAATCTCTACATGGGCACCGCCGCACTCTCCGAGCGCGACTACGTCCACGACGCCATCGATGCCGCCGACCTGATCGTCGCGATCGGCCACGATCCGATCGAGAAGCCGCCCTTCATCATGGGGCCATCGGGGCCGAAGGTCATTCACGTCAGCTACACGTCGGCCAGTGTCGAGCAGGTCTATTTTCCGGATGCCGAGGTTGTCGGCGATGTCGGCCCGAGCCTCGAACTGCTCGCCGACCGTCTCGAAGGCAAGCTGCCGCAGGCGGCGGCGCTGCTGCCGCTGCGCGAGGAGATCCTGGGCCACCTCGCCGACCGCGCCACCGAGGCTCGCTGGCCGCCGACGCCGCAGCGCATCGTGCACGACATCCGCCAGGTGATCCCCGAGAACGGCATCGTCGCGCTCGACAACGGCATGTACAAAATCTGGTTCGCGCGCAATTACCGCACACGCGTCGCCAACACGCTGCTGCTCGACAATGCTCTGGCGACCATGGGGGCCGGCCTGCCGTCGGCGATGATGGCCGCAATGCTCTATCCTGACTGCCGCGTGCTCGCGGTCGCCGGCGACGGCGGATTCATGATGAATAGCCAAGAGATGGAGACCGCCATCCGTCTCAAGCTCAACCTCGTCGTGCTGGTGCTCGAGGACAATGCCTACGGCATGATCCGCTGGAAGCAGGCCGTTGATCATTTCGCCGATTACGGCATGACCTTCGGCAATCCCGACTTTGTTCTGTATGCGAAGGCATACGGGGCGAAGGGGCATCGGATCGAGAACATCGACAGTTTCGGCCCGACGCTGGATGCCGCGTTCAAGGAGGGCGGCGTGCATCTGGTCGTGATCCCGATCGACTATTCGGAGAACGTGCGGGTGCTGGTCGACGAGCTGCGGGCGCACGAGAAGGCGAAGGCTTGACGACAGTGGTCTCGTGCCCCGGACGCAGCGCCTCTTGGCGGTGCGCTGCAGAGCCGAGTCCCTCCACCAGCGAGCCCTATCGCCTGCTGGTCCCGGCTCTGCGCAGCAACGCTAAAGCGTTGCAGCCCGTCCGGGACACGAGAGTGATAACTTGCGCCGCGCCGCTGGGCGCCGAAACTGAGTAGCCACCAACGATAGGAATAAAACATGGCTCGCATTCGCTGTATCACCGAGATGGGCATGGGCGTCGACGTCCACGGCAGGGACGCCACCAAGGCGGCCAAGCGCGCGGTTTCGGATGCCATCAGGCATTCGAGCCTCGGCTTCTTCCGCATGATCGGCAAGACTGCGAACGACATGTTCGTCGACGTCACGATCGCGGTGCCGAACCCCGAGGCGGTGGACAAGGAAGCCGTTGCGAAGGAGCTGCCTTACGGCACCGTCACCGTCACCGCCGTCAAGGGTGGATTGGAGATTCCCTCCGCCACGGAAGTCGCCAACGATCCCATCCTGATCGCGAATGCCGCCGTCATCGTCAGCTTCGAGAAGGACTGAGGCGGTGTCCGACAGCGATGAGGCGCTGCTTGATCGTCCGATCTGGAGCGCGCTGACGACCAGCCACAAGCATCTGGCCGAGGGAGGTCCGCTAGCCCGGCGCTATCCCGTCGACATGACGCCGTTCGCCGACATGGTCGACATGTCCGCAACAAGTTTTGCAGCGCTCGGCGATCTCATGTCGCCCTCGCAGGTCGCAGCGCTGTTCACGCCGGAGCCGGTCGAGATTCCCTCCGGATTCAAGGTCGTGCTGGCCGAGACGGGCGAGCAGATGATCGGCTCGCCCGCCGACAGTCCGTTGCGGGATGCCGAGATTATCACGCTGGGAGCGGCCGACGTGCCTGCGATGACGGCGCTGGTGGAGTTAACCAAGCCCGGGCCGTTCGCGCGGCGCACCCACGAACTCGGCACGTTCCTCGGCATCCGCGCCGGCGGCGAATTGGTTGCGATGACGGGCGAGCGGATGAAGCCGGGCAAGTTCGTCGAGATGACGGCGGTTTGCGTGCATCCCGACTATCGCGGGCGCGGCTATGCGCAGGCGCTGCTCGCGGCGGTGGCGCGACGGATCGAAGCGCGCGGGGACGTTCCATTCCTGCACGTATTCTCGAACAACACCTCCGCGATTGCGCTGTATCAGCGGCAGGGCATGCGGATCCGGCGTCGGCTGTACGTGACGGCGTTCATGAGGGAAGGATAGGCGGCCTTCATTTCCAACGAAAGTTCGCTATATCCGTTCTAACCAGATTTTGGGGGAAGCACATGGACGCCAGAACGACCGATTTTTCCGCCGTGCGGACGGCTATGCAGCGTTACGTCGATCAGGAGATCATCCCGGGCGCATCCTGGTCCGTGCTGCGCGGGCGCGAATTGGTCGATCAGCAATGCATCGGCTTTGCCGATCGCGAGGCGAACACTGCTCTGCGGCCTGACCATATCTTCCGCGCCTTCTCCAATACCAAGATCTTCGTCACCTGCGCGATCATGCTGCTGGTCGAGGAAGGCCGCATCGGGCTCGACGACCGGATCGAGACAATCCTGCCGCAACTCGGCAATCGCAAGGTGCTCAAGCAGGGTGCGAAGAGCCTTGCCGATGTCGAGCCGGCGAAGAGCCTGATTACGATCCGGCATCTCCTGACCCACACCGCGGGCCTCAGCTACGGCATCTTCGATCCCGGCTCGGTGCTGTTCAGAGGCTACAACGAAGCGCGCGTGCTCAATCCGCTGACGCCGCTCTCCGACATGATCGACAAGCTGGCCGATCTGCCGCTGTCTTATCATCCCGGCGCGGCCTGGGAATATTCGGTGGCGACCGACGTGCTCGGCCGGATCGTGGAGGTCGTCTCCGGCCGGGCGCTCGATGCCTTCCTCAAGGCGCGCATCTTCGATGTGCTGGGTATGACCGATTGGCTTCCACGTTCCCGAGGCGCAGCAGGGCAGGCTGGTTGCGCTCTACAATGGCGCCGACGTGCTCGATCCCATGAAGCCGGGCCTCACGCGGGCCGACAATCTGCCGTTTCCGCAAGCCTATCGACGGCCGTTCCCGCGGCTCTCCGGCGGCGGCGGTCTGGTCTCGACCTTGCCCGACATGCTCGCGCTGGTCCGCGCGTTGCTACCCGGTTCGGATGCGCTGCTGAAGCCGGAAACGCTGCGGCAGATGATGACGAACCAGCTCCCGGCAGGGCAGACCATCCGCTTCGCCAATCTCGGCCCGATCCCCGGCAAGGGTTTCGGCCTCGGCGGTGCCGTCACCTTTGCGCCGACGCCGTTCGATCCGCCGAACTCTACCGGTGAATTCCAGTGGGGCGGCCTTGCCGGCACCCATTGGTGGATATGTCCGCAGGCCAACATGGCAGGCGTCCTGATGGCCCAGCGTTACATGGGCTTCTGGAATCCGTTCTTCTTCGAGTTCAAGCGTCTGGCCTATCAGGCTGTCGGAGGCTGACGCGAAAATAATTACGCCCCCCGCGAATCCTTTTCGGCCGACGCACCCTCTTGATGGTCGAGGCATTGAGCCTCGGCTCATCTCGGAGGATGCAATGGCGTTTTACAGGAAGAACATCGGCGGTCTGCACCAGGCGTTGCGGATCGCCTTGGGCGCAGCGATGGTGGCCGCGGCGTTCATTTATCTGGTCGGGGCGACCGCCTTGCTGGTCGCGCTCGGCGGTGCCGGCGTCGCGTTGACCGGCCTTGTCGGTTATTGCCCGATGTGCGCGGTGGCAGGGATCGGGCGAGGGGGCGTGTCGTGAGTGCGGCTGCGATCTCATCTAAGCTGTTCGAGTGCGCACGGCTCGGCGATCCCCATGCGATCGCTGCGCTGCTCGAGACGGCGCAGCCCGACATCCGCCGGTATGCGCGCGCAACCTGCCGCAGCTCGGCGGATGCCGAGGATGCGGCGCAGGAAGCATTGTGGATCCTGTTCCGTCACGTCGGCACCATCCGCTCGTGGCTCGCGTTTTCGGCGTGGCTGTTCAGCGTTGTCCGCCGCGAATGCCTGCGGCTGGCGCGCAGAGCAGGCCTCGCGCCTGATATTGATGACGATGCGGCCGAAGCTCTGCTGTTGACGCGTCCCGAAAACGATCTGCGGATCGACGTGGCCGCGGCGTTCGAGGCGCTGCCGCCGCACTATCGCGATGTCGCGCTGATGCGGGACGTCAAGGAGATGACCATCGATGAAATCGCCGACGCAATTGGTGCGACCCGGCAAACCGTAAAGGCGCGCCTGCATCGCGCCCGCGCCTTGATGCGCGAATATCTGACGAGGTGAGCCATGACCGATTATCAAAACCCTGACGATCTCAAGTCGGTCCCGGCATTCGCAGCCCTCGCGCCGGTCGAGGCCAAGGCGTTCCTGGCCTTCAACCATGCGGTCGAGCGGAAGGACGGATTGATTCCGCCGAAATACCGCGAGCTGATCTCGCTCGCGGTCGCCCTCACCACGCAGTGCGCCTATTGCCTGGACGTCCACACGGCCGCAGCAGCCAGCGTCGGCGCTTCCCGGGAAGAAGTAGCAGAAGCTGCAATGATCGTGGCGGCCGTCCGGGCTGGTGGCACGCTCGGGCATGCGTTGCTGGCGCAGCGTCTGTTTGAACGCCATCACGACAAGACGTTGTAGGTCTTGGGACGCGCGAGGACATCGACCATGACGGACGCGTAACTTGCCAAATTATCTTGGCCTGGACGGATTTCGCCTTGGCTGGGTCGCGGCCTGGATCAACGAGCGCGGCGATCATGGCTTCGACTATTCGCCAGGCCTGACGCGCCTGCTCGCAATGCCGCATGCGCGTGCGATGATCGACATGCCGATCGGATTGAAACCGGCCGGCTATCGCCTGTGTGACCTGCGCGCGCGAGAGCTGATCGGCCCTGCCGTATTTCTCGGCGCGCGCCGCGATCTCTGGACTTTCTCCGACATGGCGGAGGCTAACCGCCACTATTGGACGCGTGAAGGTAGGGGCAGGGGTGTGTCGGCACAGCTGTGGAATATCAGGGACAAGATCAGGGAAGTCGACGATCTCATGACGCCGGCGCGACAAGCGACGGTCGGAGAAGCGCATCCGGAGCTGATTTTCTGGAATCTCGCCGGACAAGTCCGGCTCGCGAAAAAAACTTCGGCGCAGGGCCGCGAGCAGCGCGTGGCTCTGCTGAAAGCTCGGGGCTTCACCGAGGTCGAGAGATGGCTGACGCTGCGCCACGGCACCGGCATCGGTCGCGACGATCTCATCGACGCCTGTGCCTGCGCGGTGGCGGCGCGCGACAGCGCACAGCGTGCCGGGGGCGAGGAGACAGATCCGCGCGGATTGCGGATGGAGATCAACTATTGAGAAGAGCAGGCTGTTCGGGAAAAAGCGGCAATTTATTTGAAGCTTGCAGGAACTTGCGCCAGTCGCTCGGCGTTCCCGTCCGAACAAATGCCGGAGAAGCTCTTGCGATGAATGATGCCAGTCAGTTCGCCACTGCGATGCTCGCTCTCGTTTTCACTGGAGCACTGCTCGTCACCGGTCAGCTCTTCATCGAGCAACGCGCGCAGCGCGACGTCGCCTACACCAGCGGGCACGTGTTGCGGCCGATGTGACGGACGGGCGATTCGGGCATTGATCTGACGGCTGGTCGACCTTGCGCCGTCGGCAGGCTGGCCTAGATTAGGCGGCGTTTCACCAACGCAGCCGGAGTGCCGATGTCAGATCTCGCCGCCTTTCCCATCACCAAGCGCTGGCCGGCCAAACATCCCGAACTGCTCCAGCTCTATTCGCTTCCGACGCCGAACGGCGTCAAGGTCTCGATCATGCTGGAAGAGATCGGGCTTCCCTACGAGGTCCATCTCGTCGATTTCGGCAAGGACGACCAGAAGACGGCGGAATTCCTCTCGCTCAACCCGAACGGCAAGATCCCGGCGATCCTCGATCCCAACGGTCCCGGCGGCAGGCCGCTGCCGCTGTTCGAGTCCGGCGCGATTCTGCAATACCTCGCGGAGAAGACCGGCAAGCTTCTGCCCGAGGACGCTGCGCGCCGCTACCAGACCATCCAGTGGGTGCACTTTCAGATGGGAGGCATCGGGCCGATGTTCGGCCAGGTCGGCTTCTTCCACAAATTCGCCGGCAAGGATTTCGACGACAAGCGTCCGCGCGACCGCTACGTCGCCGAAGCCAGGCGCCTGCTCGGTGTGATGGAGGCGCATCTTTCGGGACGCCAATGGTTCATGGATGACGATTACACCATCGCCGACATCTCGATGCTTGGGTGGGTGCGCAATCTCATCGGCTTCTACGGCGCCGGCGATCTGGTCGAGTTCAGCCAGTTCAAATCGGTCGGAGCCTGGCTCGAACGCGGGCTGGCGCGCCCGGCGGTGCAGCGTGGGTTGAACATTCCGCCGCGGCCCTGAGAGATCAAAACAGCCTGCCGCCGTTCGGCACCGGCTTGCTCGGCTGCACCAGCACGACCTTGCCGTCGGCATCGGGGAAGCCGAGCGTCAGCACTTCGGAAATGACGGGCCCGATCTGGCGCGGCGGGAAGTTGACCACGGCGGCGACCTGCTGCCCGACCAGGGTATCGAGCGGATGATTCTCGGTGATCTGGGCCGAACTCTTGCGCACCCCGATCACCGGGCCGAAATCGATCCACAGCCGGAAGGCCGGCTTGCGTGCCTCCGGAAACGGCTTTGCATCGACGACGGTGCCGACCCGGATATCGACCGCGAGGAAGCTGTTGAAGTCGATGGTCGGCGTGGCGGCGGCTGCGGGATCGTGGGTGACGTGCATGGGATGTCCGTTCGGCGAGTTGGCGTCGTTCGCAATATTGTCGCGCGGGGCGGAGTTTCGTACAACGCTGCGAACGTCACGTAGGCCATGCGCGAGGGACATCTTGCCCACCACCATCTACGGCATCAAGAACTGCGATACCATGAAGAAGGCGCGCGCCTGGCTCGACACCCACGGCGTCGCGTATGAATTCCACGACTACAAGGCGGCAGGCGTGGACAAGGACAAGCTCAAGCAGTGGAGCGACAAGGTCGGCTGGGAGACGCTGCTCAACCGCGCCGGCACGACGTTCAAAAAGCTGCCCGATTCCGACAAGGAAGGCCTCACTGAGAAAAAAGCGCTGGCGCTGATGCTAGCGCAACCATCGATGATCAAGCGGCCGGTGCTGGAGATCGGCGGCAAGCTGCTGGTCGGCTTCAAACCCGACATCTATTCCAAGGACGTCAAATCGCGCTGAAGGTCAGTTGAGCTCGACGGTCTCGGTAGCGACGGCGGGACCGGACGAGTCGGCGAACTCGACCACGTCAGCGGCCGCGATGCGGCCGGGCGCGCGGTGGAACAGATCGCGTTCGATGACGGCACGCAGTTTCGGGCGCGGCAGCGCGTCATTTCCGCGCATCAGATTTCTGATCTCGAAGCCGCCGTCCTCGCAGAAGGTCTTCAGCGAGGCGATGATGTGGCAAACCTTGCCGTCGGTCCGGAACGGCAGCAGCAGCCGTTCGTAGGCGACCACGCGACCATAGATGTCGTCGACGTCGGCAACGCTGTAGACCGGCAGCCCGCGCGCGGCGCATTCATAATAGATCGGCATCACGAAAGGCACGAGACGCGGCCCGATATAGTCATCGAGCAGCACGCCCTTGCCGGTATGGCCGTAGGCGCGCGAGATCCGCGTGCCTTCGCTCTGGATGGTGAGCCGCGGCTCCGCTGTCGAGGCATCCACCGTATAGTAGATCAGATCGGACAATTCGTCTTCGAGGCGGGCGGGCTGGTACTCCCAGATCGCCGGCGCGTTCTGCTGGCGTGCATAAAGTCGCAGCCACGTGTTCAGGAGATCACGCTGCCTGATCGATTTGACGATGGAGGGAGCGGCGCTAGCGAAATTCAAAACAATATTCCCGGCAGTTCGAAACCCGCGAATGATCCTCCGCGCGGGAAAATTTTTGATGAAGGCTGGCGCGCGGGCCGAAAGACCGTTAACGACGGCTTGACGACCGGTGTCTTGCGAGCCGGGAGGCCGGGCAGGCGATATCGAAACGGGTCCGACTAAGGGAGCATAAGTCTCCCGGGCGGAGACCTGATCTGCTCAGCTTTCCGCCTTGCCTAACCCCCGTCACCTCCGGCATATTCCGCGCCCGGAGGCGACGTTTCGGGACAGGCTGCAAGGATAAGCTCCAAGGCCCCCGGAAAGCCGAAGCAACTAGGGATAGCCACGCTTTTCGCGGGCAGGGGGAAATCTGTTTGGCCGATGAGTTTATTCTCGAAACGGAAGGCTTGAGCAAGGAGTTCGCGGGCTTCTTCGCCGTCCGCGACGTTGCGCTCAAGGTTCGCCGTGGCAGCATTCATGCGTTGATCGGCCCGAACGGGGCCGGCAAGACGACGTGCTTCAATCTTCTGACCAAGTTCCTCAAACCGTCTGCCGGAAAAATCCTCTACAAGGGGCAGGACATCACCGCGATGGCGCCGGCCGACGTGGCGCGCCTGGGGCTTGTTCGTTCGTTCCAGATTTCGGCGGTGTTTCCGCATCTCACCGCACTGGAAAACGTCCGCGTCGCGCTTCAGCGCCAGCACGGCTCCTCGTTCGATTTCTGGCGCTCGAAATCCGTGCTCAACCAATTCAATGATCGCGCACGCGATCTGTTGAACGATGTCGGCCTCAGCGAGTTCGCGAACACGCCCGCGGTCGAGATGCCCTATGGACGCAAGCGTGCATTGGAGATCGCAACCACGCTTGCGCTCGACCCTGAGATGATGCTGCTGGATGAGCCGATGGCCGGCATGGGCCACGAAGACATCGACAAGATCGCGGCGCTGATCAAGCGCATCTCGGCGAAATACACCATCCTGATGGTCGAGCATAATCTAAGCGTCGTGGCCAACCTGTCCGACATCATCACCGTGCTGACGCGCGGGCAGGTGCTGGCGCAAGGCCATTACTCGGAGCTCACCAAGGACGAGCGCGTCAAGGAAGCTTACCTGGGAGCCGGTCATGCCTGACACTGCGATCGCCGGGGCTCCGGCCAAGGCTGCGACCGGCGGAAACATCCTTCAGATCCGCAACCTGGAAGCCTGGTACGGCGAGTCCCACATCCTGCACGGGATCAACTTCGACGTGAACGCGGGCGAGGTTGTCACCCTGCTCGGGCGTAACGGCGCCGGCAAGACGACGACGCTCAAGTCGATCATGGGCATCATCGGCAAGCGTACCGGCTCGGTGAAGTTCAACAACCAGGAGATCATCCGCGCGACCTCCGACAAGATCGCGCGCATGGGCATCGCATTCTGTCCGGAAGAGCGCGGCATATTCGCCAGCCTCGACGTGCGGGAGAATTTGCTGTTGCCCCCGGTGGTCCGTGAAGGCGGCCTGCCGCTCGAACAGATCTTCGACCTGTTTCCGAACCTGAAGGAGCGGCTAAACAGCCAGGGCACCAAGCTGTCCGGTGGCGAGCAGCAGATGCTGGCGATCGCGCGCATCCTGCGCACCGGCGCGAGCTTCCTGATGCTGGACGAGCCGACCGAGGGTCTCGCACCGGTCATCATCCAGCAGATCGGCCACACCATCGCGCGGCTCAAGAAGGAGGGTTTCACGATCCTCCTGGTCGAGCAGAATTTCCGCTTCGCATCGACCGTTGCCGACCGCTACTACGTCGTCGAGCACGGCAAGATCATTGACGGATTTGCCAATGCGGATCTTGCCGCCAACATGGACAAGCTCCACACCTATCTTGGTGTCTGATACCGCCAACGAGAAAATTCAAAAAAGGAAAGTTGCATGAAGACGACGTCGATTGCATCGTTGCTGCTGAGCACCGCGCTCACCTTCGCCGTGACAGGCGTCGCATCCGCCCAGGACAAGACCGTCAAGATCGGCGCGTTGTCCGATCAGTCCGGCCTCTACGCCGACCTTGGAGGTCCCGGCTCGACGCTCGCTGCACAGATGGCCGTTGAGGATTCCGGCCTTGCCGCAAAGGGCTGGAAGATCGACATCATTTCAGGCGATCACCAGAACAAGCCCGATATCGGCACCGCGATCGCGCGGCAGTGGTTCGACGTCGACAAGGTCGACATCATCGTCGACGTCCCGAATTCCGGCGTGGCCCTTGCCGTCAACAACGTCGTCAAGGAAAAGAACGGCGTCTACATCAATTCGGGCGCGGCGACCTCCGATCTCACCAACGCGCAGTGCTCGCCCAACACCGTGCACTGGACCTACGACACCTACATGCTGGCCCACACCACCGGCCAGGCGCTGGTGAAGGCGGGCGGCGACAGCTGGTTCTTCCTGACCGCCGACTACGCCTTCGGTGCGGCGCTCGAGCGCGATACCAGCGCGGTCGTCACCGCCAACGGCGGCAAGGTGGTCGGCGGCGTCAAGCATCCGCTGAACACGCCGGACTTCTCGTCGTTCCTGCTCCAGGCGCAGTCGTCCAAGGCAAAGATCATCGGTCTGGCCAATGCCGGCGGCGACACCACCAACTCGATCAAGCAGGCAGCCGAATTCGGCATCGGCAAGGGCGGTCAGAAGCTCGCGGCGCTGCTGCTCTTCCTGACCGACGTCAAGGCGATCGGTCTGGAAACGGCGCAGGGCCTCAACTTCACCGAGACCTTCTACTGGGACATGAACGACCAGACCCGGGCGTTCTCGAAGCGCTTCGGCGAGAAGATGAAGAACGGCGCGATGCCGACCATGGTGCAGGCCGGTGTCTATGCGGGCGTGCGTCACTATCTCAAGGCGCTCGAAGCCCTCGGCGGCAATCCGCATGACGGCGTCAAGGTCGTCGAGAAGATGAAGTCGATGCCGACGGAGGACGAGCTGTTCGGCAAGGGCGAGATCCAGCCCAACGGCCGCACCATCCACAGCGCCTATCTGTTCGAAGTGAAGAAGCCCTCCGAATCCAAGGGGCCGTGGGACTTCTACAAGCTGGTCGGCACGGTGCCGGGCGATCAGGCTTTCACGCCGCTGTCCGAGAGCAAGTGTCCGCTCTTGAAGAAATAAGACAACAGCCCGCGGCGCCGTCAGGCTCGCGGGCGACTTTCAGGGAACGCCGAAGGGACCGGGTGCGGGATCGATGCAGGCTCTATACGCTCAGCTACTGGTGGGACTGATCAACGGCTCGTTCTACGCGCTGCTCAGTCTCGGGCTTGCCGTTATCTTCGGCATGCTCAACATCATCAATTTCGCCCATGGCGCGCTCTATATGATGGGCGCCTTCGTCGCCTATTTCCTCTTGAACCTCGGCGGCATCAACTACTGGTGGGCGTTGCTGCTGGCGCCCATTATCGTCGGCATCTTCGGCATGATCCTGGAGCGGACCATGCTGCAATGGCTGACCGGGCTCGACCATCTCTACGGCCTGCTCCTGACCTTCGGCATCGCGCTGATCGTGCAGGGCGTGTTTCAGAACTATTTCGGCTCCTCCGGCCTGCCTTACGCGATTCCGGACCAGCTCAAGGGCGGCATGAATCTCGGCTTCATGTTCCTGCCGATCTACCGCGGCTGGGTCGTCATCTTCTCGCTGGTGGTGTGCATCGCGACCTGGTTCCTGATCGAGAAGACGCGGCTCGGCGCCTATTTGCGCGCAGCGACTGAAAATCCAACGCTGGTCCGCGCTTTCGGCGTCAACGTGCCGCGTATGATCACGCTCACCTACGGTCTCGGCGTCGGCCTTGCCGCGCTTGCGGGCGTGCTCTCGGCGCCGATCAACCAGGTGCGGCCGCTGATGGGCGCCGATCTCATCATCGTGGTGTTCGCGGTGGTCGTGATCGGCGGTATGGGATCGATCATGGGCTCCATCATCACCGGCTTCGCGCTCGGGGTGATCGAGGGACTGACCAAGTACTTCTACCCCGAGGCCTCCAACACCGTCGTGTTCGTGCTGATGGTGCTGGTGCTCTTGGTGAAGCCAACGGGATTGACGGGAAGGGCAGCCTGATATGACAACCCTGACGGACGACACGCTGCCGGTGACCCCTCGCGCGATGCGCGACGAGATGATCGCCTTTGTGCTGATGGCGCTGTTGCTGGCGTCGGTCCCATTCACGGGCGTCTACCCGTTCTTCGTGATGCAGGCGCTGTGCTTTGCGCTGCTCGCCTGCGCCTTCAACCTGCTGATCGGCTATGGCGGCCTGTTGTCGTTCGGACACGCCATGTTCCTGGGGACCGCCGGCTATTGCTGCGCGCACGCGCTGAAAGTGTGGGCGTTGCCGCCCGAACTCGGCATCCTCGTCGGCATCGCCGCGGCTTTCGTGCTCTCGCTGATCACCGGCTACATCTCGATCCGCCGCCAGGGCATCTATTTCTCGATGATCACGCTGGCGCTGTCGCAGCTCCTGTACTTCATCTACCTCCAGGCCCCCTTCACCCACGGTGAGGACGGCATCCAGGGCATCCCGCAGGGACGCATGTTCGGCGTCCTCGATCTGTCCAAGCCGACGGTGCTCTACTACGTCGTGCTGGTCGGGTTTCTCGCCGGCTTCCTGCTGATCTTCCGCATCATCAATTCGCCGTTCGGCGAGGTGCTGAAGGCGATCCGCGAGAACGAGCCGCGCGCGATTTCGCTCGGCTACCGGACCGACCAGTACAAGTTCCTGGCTTTCGTGCTGTCGGGAACGCTGGCCGGTTTTGCCGGTGCGCTCAAAGTGTTCGTGGCGCAGAATGCCTCGCTCACCGACGTTCATTGGTCGATGTCGGGCGAGGTCGTGCTGATGACGCTGGTCGGCGGTCTCGGAACCATCTTCGGCCCCGTGGTCGGTGCCTTCGCGATCATCGCCATGCAGCAATATCTCGCGGGCTTCGGCCAGTGGGTGACGGTGATCCAGGGCGCGATCTTCGTGATCTGTGTGCTGACCTTCCGCCGCGGCGTCATCGGTGAAATCGCGCATTACTTCCGGCGGTCGCTCTAACTGTCTGATACGAAAGCGGCTTACCGGCCGCTTGAAAGCGGTGGATGACCCGGCTCCGCGGGCGTGAGATGGCACGCGCGCGGATCGAAAATGGTCTATGACAGTTTCATGACGGCCTGACAGGGCCGGGCCATTTCCAACCGGTAGCCTACCCCCATGATGCGATGGTTTCGTGCTTTCCTGCCCAAGGAAGAACGGTTCTTCGACCTGTTCGACCGGCATGCGCAGACGGTGATCCAAGGCTCCATCGCGCTCCAGGGCATGCTGAACGGGGGCGAGGAGACGCCGGTCTATTGCCAGCGCGTCAACCAGTTCGAGAATGATGCCGACAACATCACCCGGGAGGTGCTGACGGCGGTACGCCGCACCTTCATCACCCCGTTCGACCGCGGCGACATCAAGAACCTGATCACGTCACTGGACGACGCCATCGACCAGATGCAGCAGACGGCGAAGGCGGTGATGCTGTTCGAGGTCCGCACCTTCGAGCCACCGATGCGCGAGATCGGCGGGCTGCTGATCGAATGCGCCAATCTGGTCGGCCGCGCGCTGCCGCTGATGCAATCGATCGGCCCGAACGTTGCCATGCTGACCGCGATCACGGAGGAGCTCGGCAAGCTCGAGGGCCGCGTCGACGATCTCCACGACATCGGCCTGAAGGAGCTGTTTCTCAAGCACCGCGACGGCAATGCGATGGACTTCATTGTCGGCGTCGAGATCTACGACCATCTCGAAAAGGTGGCGGATCGCTTCGATGACGTCGCGAACGAGATCAACAGCATCGTCATCGAGCAGGTCTAGCGCATGATCCGGAACAGTGTGCAGCGGTTTTCCTTCGCGACGAACGCCGAACGCGTTTGCGCGGAGATCATGCGCCAACTTTAAGGCAGGGCCGCCGTGGATGCCGCGTTGGGTCTTCCCGTCCTGGTCGGCTTGATCGCCGTTGCGCTGCTGTTCGACTTCCTGAACGGCCTGCACGACGCCGCCAATTCGATCGCCACCATCGTCTCGACCCGCGTGTTGCGGCCGCAATTCGCGGTATTCTGGGCCGCGTTCTTCAATTTCGTCGCCTTCTTGGTGTTCGGGCTGCACGTCGCCCAGACCATCGGCACCGGCATCATCGATCCCGCGATCGTCGATGCCCAGGTGATCTTCGCAGCCCTGGTCGGCGCCATCGTCTGGAACCTCGTGACCTGGGCGCTCGGCATCCCGTCGTCCTCGTCTCACGCCTTGATCGGCGGCTTGTTTGGTGCCGGCGTGGCCAAAGCCGGGCTTTCGGCTGCGGTCTGGAGCGGATTGTCCAAGACGGTGCTCGCAATCGTGCTGTCTCCGCTCGTCGGCTTCCTGCTCGCGATGGTGCTGGTTGCGATCGTCTCCTGGGCTTCGGTCCGCTCAACGCCTTTCGCCGTGGACCGCGCCTTCCGGATCCTGCAATTCGCGTCGGCCTCGCTGTATTCGCTCGGCCATGGCGGCAACGACGCGCAGAAGACCATGGGTATCATCGCGGTGCTGCTCTATTCGCAAGGCCATCTCGGCAGCGAGTTCTCGGTGCCGTTCTGGGTGGTGCTGTCCTGCCAGGCGGCGATGGCGTTGGGCACGCTGATGGGCGGCTGGCGCATCGTCCGCACCATGGGCCTGCGCATCACCAAATTGACCCCGATGCAGGGCTTCTGCGCCGAGACCGGAGGCGCCGCGACCCTGTTCATAGCGACCTATCTCGGGGTTCCCGTCTCGACCACCCACACCATCACCGGTGCGATCGTTGGCGTCGGCGCCGCCCGGCGCCTCTCGGCGGTTCGCTGGAATGTCGCAAGCTCGATCGTCTATGCCTGGGTCATCACGATGCCGGCCTCGGCCATCGTCGCGGCGCTGACCTGGTGGGCAGTCAAGCTCTTCGTCAGGTAACCAGCTTCAGCCCGACGATCCCGGCGACGATCAGCCCGATGCTGGCCAGGCGGAGGGCGGTCGCCGGTTCGCCGAACAGGATGATGCCGAGCGTTGCGGTGCCGACCGCGCCGATGCCGGTCCACACCGCATAGGCGGTTCCAACGGGCAGGGATTTGAGCGCAAATCCGAGCAGGACGACGCTGCCGGCCATGGCCGCGAGCGTGACGACGGACGGAACGAGCCTGGTAAAGCCCTCGGTGTATTTCAGGCCGATCGCCCAGGTGATCTCGAGAAGGCCCGCGACGAACAGGATGCTCCAGGCCATGACAACCCTCCATTCAAGGCAGGGTCGTCCCCGCGGCTGACATGCTGATGGGCGGGGAGGCCGTCCTCCCCCCAAGGCCGGTAGGGCCAAGGCCGATATGGGGCTGGCTGGAAGGCTCCGCAATCACCAAATGAGGCTTGATAAGGCCCATTTTCCCTGCCACACGCTGCCGCCATGTCCGACATCGCCACCACCACCGCCGAATCGCCGGCTCGTTCGCCGCTTGCCGCCGAAGTGGCGCGGCGACGCACCTTTGCGATCATCTCCCATCCCGACGCCGGCAAGACCACGCTGACCGAAAAGCTGCTGCTGTTCGGCGGCGCCATCAACCTCGCCGGCCAGGTCAAGGCCAAGGGCGAGCGGCGCAACACGCGGTCGGACTGGATGAAGATCGAGCGCGAGCGCGGCATCTCGGTCGTGACCTCGGTGATGACCTTCGAGTTCGAGGGCCTCGTGTTCAACCTCCTGGACACGCCGGGCCACGAGGACTTTTCGGAAGACACTTATCGCACGCTCACGGCGGTCGATTCCGCCGTGATGGTGATCGACGCCGCCAAGGGTATCGAGGCGCGCACCCGAAAGCTGTTCGAGGTGTGTCGTCTTCGCGATATCCCGATCATCACCTTCATCAACAAGATGGACCGCGAGAGCCGCGACGTGTTCGAGCTGCTCGACGAGATCGAGAAGACGCTGGCGCTCGACACCACGCCGATGACATGGCCGGTCGGCCGCGGCCGCGACTTCCTCGGCACCTACGATGTCGTCAACGGCGGCGTGCGCCTGCTCGAAGGAGGCGGAGCCAAAACCGGCGCGGCGCAGCAGATCGCGATTGAGGAACTGGCCAAGCTCAACGCCAACCTCGATGTCTCCGCGGTGAAGGACGAACTGGAGCTCGTCACCGCGGCGTCGAAGCCGTTCGAGCTCGAAGCGTTCCGCGAAGGTCATCTCACGCCGGTCTATTTCGGCAGCGCGCTGCGCAATTTCGGCGTCGGCGATCTCCTCGAAGGCCTCGGCAAGTTCGCGCCGGAGCCGCGCGCGCAGGACAGCGACCAGCGCAGGGTCGAGGCCACTGATCCGCGCATGAGCGCCTTCGTGTTCAAGATCCAGGCCAACATGGACCCGAACCACCGCGACCGCATCGCGTTCGCGCGCCTCTGCTCGGGCAAGCTCAGCCGCGGCATGAAGGCCAAGCTGGTGCGCACCGGCAAGAGCATGCCGCTGTCGAGCCCGCAATTCTTCTTCGCGCAGGACCGTTCGGTCGCGGATGAGGCCTTCGCGGGCGACGTGGTCGGCATTCCCAACCACGGCACCCTGCGCATCGGCGACACACTGACCGAGGGCGAGGATTTCAACTTCGTCGGCGTGCCGAGCTTTGCGCCGGAAATCGTCCGCCGCGTCCGGCTCACCGACGCGATGAAGGCCAAGAAGCTGAAGGAAGCGCTGCAGCAGATGTCGGAGGAGGGCGTGGTGCAGGTGTTCCGCCCGCGCGACGGCGCGCCTGCGCTGGTCGGCGTCGTCGGCGCGCTGCAACTCGACGTGCTGAAGGCGCGGCTGGAGGCGGAGTATTCCTTGCCCGTCGAGTTCGAGGTCAGCGAATTCCAGCTGGCGCGCTGGGTCTCCTCTGACGATCGCAAGAAGCTCGACACCTTCATCGCCGCCAACACCTCCAGCATCGCCGACGACGTCGACGGCGATCCCGTCTATCTCGCGCGGAACGAATTCTATCTCGGCTACACCAAGGAGCGCGCCGAGGGCATCGAATTTACCAACGTCAAGGACGTCAAGAAGAAGGGGTAGCGTGAACGCGCCCCGCTTGCAGCCTCACCCTGAGCTGTCATTCCCCGCGAAGGCGGGGAATCCAGTACGCCGCAGCCCATCGATTCCATCGCCGCCGTAACGGCGTACAGGGTCGCCCGGTCGAGCCCGACGACGACAGTGTGCCTTGAACGCAAGCACGTGAACAGCAACAGGCTTGACGTTGTCGGAGGCAATGCCACCTTCACCTCGTCTGACCTTGCGAGTTCAGTCCATGTGGCGCGGCATCTTCATCCTTCTGCTGTTCGTGGTCGCGGCTCACGCCGACGCGCGTCCCCGCCAGATCAATCCGATCCCGTTCTCCCACGAGCCCTGCAGCGTGCTCGACGGCCGGCCCTGCACCCCGTCTTATTGCAGCCCGCTCGAACCCGGTCCCTGCATTCCCGAGATCGACTATCCCTACGGCCAGAATCTCCAGCTCACCATCCAGAGCGTGCCGTCCGAGTCCGACCGCGCCAAATATCAAAAGCCCGATCACGATCTCGACACGATCGGCGACCTCTTCGCCGAGTTGCGCAGCTGCTGGTCGCCGCCACCGGATGGTGCGCGCGCCGGCATGCAGGTGTCGGTGCGTTTCAGTTTCAACAGGGCCGGTGGCCTGATCGGCCCGCCGCGCCTCACATTCGCGACCCCAGGCGTTCCGGCCGACACCCGCACGACATATCTGAAGGCGATCAACGCATCGCTGAACGCCTGCCTGCCGCTGAAATTCACCGGCGGACTCGCCGGCGCCCTGGCCGGGCGGCCGATCGCGATCCGCTATGTCGACAATCGCGAGCCGGGAAAATAGCTCTATCCCCTCATCCTGAGGAGCGCGTTCTTCACGCGCATCTCGAAGGATGAAAGGCCCCGCTGTTGCCGCAGCCTAGCCTGCATGGTTCGAGACGCGCGCAAGGGCGCGCTCCTCATCATGAGGGGTGAGAGTTGCGACCGCCGGGCAATCGATGATACGCCATTGGCGGGGGCTGCTTTGCGGGGAGGATGTCGTGGGTCTGCTGGTCATGATCCTGGGGCTGGTGCTGTTCTTTGCCACCCATGTTTTCACAACAAAACGAGACGCGCGCGCGCAGGCGATTGCAAGGCTGGGCGAGGGGACCTACAAGATCCTCTACGCCGTGGTGTCGCTTGCGGGCCTCGCACTGATCATCTGGGGCTTTGCGCATTACCGTGCGACGGGGTGGATCGACGTCTGGTATCCGCCGAAGGCGATGAAGCACATCGCGGTCGCCTTGATGCTGCCCGCGGTGATCATGGTGGTCGCTTCTTATCTGCGCGGCCGCATCTACGCGACGCTAAAGCATCCGATGCTGGCCGGTATCAAGCTGTGGGCAGCGGCGCATCTGTTGGCCAATGGCGATCTCGGCTCGATCATCCTGTTCGGCTCCTTCCTGGGCTGGGCGGTGTTTGACCGCATCTCGCTGAAGCATCGCACCGACGCCGGTGGCCCGCCGATCCCGGTCGGTGGTCTCTCCAACGATCTCATCGCGGTCGCGGTGGGTGTCGTCGCCTATCTTGCGCTGGCCTTTGCGTTCCATCCGGTCGTGATCGGCGTTCCCGTGATCGGGGTCTAGCCGGTCGGCACAAGGCGAGACTTGGATGTCCATGCGCGAAAGCTGACACGAGCAACAAGCCGAGGGCCCTTCGATGGATTGGTCGCAATCTCAGATTCCTCAGATGCGGTTCGAGGCGCGCTTTGGCGACCGCGTGGTACCCGCGTTTTGCGACAGGCCGTCGGGCGTGTGGGCGATGATCGCGGAGGCGCGCGATCGCAATGCCGACGGCGAGGCGTTGATCGCAGGCGATGTCCGGTTGAGCTGGCGGCAAATTGTGGAGCAGGCTACGCGGATCGCCACGGGTTTCCGCAAGCTCGGCCTGCAGCGCGGTGACCGCGTTGCGATCCTGCTCGGCAACCGCATCGAATTCCCGCTATTGCTGTTCGCCGCCGCGCATGAGGGGCTGGTGACGGTGCTGCTGAGCCCGCGCCAGCAGAGGCCGGAGATCGCCTATGTCCTCGGAGATTGCGGCGCCAAGATACTGATCTCCGAAGCAGGCCTCGCCGAGCGGCTGCCCGATGCGCGGGAGGTGCCTGATCTCGTCCACCGCATCGCCGTCGACGACGATCCGGCTCGCTCGCGCTTTGCCGAACTCGCCGACAACCCGCCGGCATCTGCACCGGCCGAGGTGAGCGAAGAGGACACTGCGATGATCCTCTACACCTCGGGCACCACAGGCAAGCCGAAGGGCGCGATGCTTGCCCATTGCAACATCGTCCATTCCTCGATGGTGTTCGTGTCCTGCCTGCAATTGACGCAAGCGGATCGATCGATCGCGGCGGTGCCGCTCGGCCATGTCACCGGTGTCGTCGCCAACATCACGACGATGATCCGCTGCGCCGGTGCGCTGATCATCATGCCCGAGTTCAAGGCCGCCGATTACCTCAAGCTCGCCGCGCGCGAGCGCGTCACGTACACCGTGATGGTGTCGGCGATGTACAATCTCTGTCTGCTGCAGCCGGATTTCGACCGCTACGATCTGTCGAGCTGGCGCATCGGCGGCTTCGGCGGCGCGCCGATGCCGGTCGCCACCATCGAGAAGCTGAAGGCGACAATTCCCGGCCTGAAGCTGATGAACTGCTACGGCGCGACCGAGACGACGTCGCCCTCGACGATCATGCCGGGCGAGCTGACCGAGAGCCATATCGACAGCGTCGGCCTGCCATGTCCCGGCGCTCGCATCGTCGCGATGGATCCGGACGGGCGCGAACTGCCCCATGGCGAGATCGGCGAGCTCTGGATCCAGAGCGCCTCCGTCATCAAGGGCTATTGGAACAACCCGAAGGCCACCGCCGAGAGCTTCACCAGCGGGTTCTGGCATTCGGGCGATCTCGGCTCGGTCGATGCGGACGGCTTCGTGCGCGTGTTCGACCGGCAGAAGGACATGATCAATCGCGGCGGCCTGAAGATCTATTCGGCCGAGGTGGAATCCGTGCTGGCCGGCCATCCGGCCGTGATCGAGAGCGCGATCATCGCCAAGGCCTGCCCGGTGCTGGGCGAGCGCGTCCACGCCGTGGTGGTGACGCGGGAGCCGGTCGCCAGCGAGGCCTTGCGGGCCTGGTGCGCTGAGCGCCTGTCCGACTACAAGGTTCCCGAAACCTTGGCGATCACGCCCGAGCCATTGCCCCGCAACGCCAACGGCAAGGTGCTGAAGCGACAGCTGCGGGAGCTGCTGGGCGCTTGAGCGGACAGGCGCGCCCCGGGTCTCCCAGGTTGTTAACGCCTTGATCGGGCTCGCTTTGCCTTGCCAGCGCCATATCGTTAGGGTACCTCGCCGCCACGTGGGGGACGGGATTCCTGACGCGAACGCTTCGGCGCGCGCACCCGGACGGGCATGGGATTAGCATAAGTGTCTGAATTATTTGACGAAGTCGACGAGGAAGTACGTCGCGAACAGCTCAAGAAGCTGTGGGATAGATACTCGGTCTACTTCATCGCCCTGATGGTGCTGGTCGTGGCGGCCGTCGGCGGCTGGCGCGGCTATCAGTATCTGGAGGCCAAGAAGGCCGCCGAGGCCGGAGCCGCCTTCGAGAAGGCGGCCGAGCTATCCGACCAGGACAAGCATGCCGAGGCCGAGGCCGCGTTCACCGAACTCGCCGCCAAGGCGCCGTCGGGCTATCGCACCCTGGCGCGCCTGCGTGCCGCGGCAGAGGCGGCGCCCCGCGACGCCAAGGCTGCCGCCAAGATGTATGACGACATCGCTGCGGACCGCAGCGTCGGTGGTGAGTGGCAGGATCTGGCCAGGATCCGCGCCGCCGGCCTGCTGCTCGACAGCGCGTCCTATGCCGACATGAAGCAGCGGCTGGAGCCCTCCGCCGCGCCCAAATCGACTTTCCGCCACAGCGCGCGCGAGATGCTGGCGCTGTCGGCCTGGCGCAACAACGACATGACCGCCGCCCGCAAATGGCTCGACGCGATCGGCGAGGACGGCGAAACGCCGCCCGGCCTGCGCTCGCGCGCCGAGGCGCTCCAGGCCCTGCTTCCGCCCGTCGCCAAGAGCTGAGCAAGAAGAGCTGAGCAAGAACAGCTGACGACGGCCCTTTGACGTAGACGAGACACACAAGATGCGCCGCACGCCACGCTTGATCGCAGCCGCCGTCCTGATTGCCTTCACGGGCGTCCTGGGCGGCTGCTCCAGCTTCGATCCAAGCGACATGCTCGATTTCCTCGACACCAAGAAGAAGCTGCCGGGCGACCGCAAGCCGGTCTTCCCGGAGGGCGTGCCGGGCCTCGAGCAGGGCGTCCCGAAGGATTTGTACAAGGGCGCGCAGCAACAGCCCGATCCGAACGCGCCGGCCGTCGCGGCTTTGCCCGCCGAGCCGCCGCCCGAGGCGAAGCCGGCGAAGGGTGCCAAGGCGAAGCGTACCAGGCAGCCCGCCGCCGCAGCGGTGGCGCCCGCGGAGGCGCCTGCGGGCGAGGTTGACGGCGAGGCCCAGCCGGAGGCGGCGCCGGCCACAGCCGCTCCGCCGCCCAAGCACAAGATCGTCCGCAAGCGCACCACTGCACCGCCGCCGGACCAGCCGGTCCAGCAGGCGCAACCGACCCAGACCACGCAGCAGCAGACGCAGGGCGGCTTCCCGGCGCCGCTGCCGAGCGGCAGCTTCTCGCGCTGATCTTCTTCATTGCATTGACAGACGCGGCTCCGGCAGCGCACGAATGATTCATGTCCTTCACGATCGCCATCATCGGCCGGCCCAATGTCGGCAAATCGACGCTGTTCAACCGTCTGGTTGGGCAGAAGCTCGCGCTCGTCGATGACCTGCCCGGGGTCACCCGCGACCGCCGCGAGGGTGAGGCCAGGCTCGGCGATCTCGAGTTCACCATCATCGATACCGCCGGCCTCGACGAAGGCGCCAAGGGCTCGCTGACCGCGCGCATGCAGGAGCAGACCGAGACCGCGATCGCGCAGGCCGACGCGCTGTTCTTCGTCATCGATGCCCGCGTCGGCCTCACGCCAACCGACCGCGCGTTCGCCGATTTCGCCCGCAAGGCCAACAAGCCGGTGCTGTTGGTCGCCAACAAGAGCGAAGGCAAGCACGGCGATGCCGGCGCGATGGAAGCGTTTGCGCTCGGCCTCGGCGATCCCATCCAGATCTCGGCCGAGCACGGCGAGGGCATGGGCGAGCTTTACGACGCGCTTGCCAAGCTGATGCCGGAGCCCGTCGACGACGACGAGATCGAGGACGACGCGCCGCTCACCGAGGAAGAGGCCGCGACGCGCCCGATCCGTGTCGCCATCGTCGGCCGGCCCAATGCCGGCAAGTCGACGCTGATCAACCATCTGCTCGGCGAGGAACGGCTGCTGACGAGCCCGGAGGCCGGCACCACGCGCGACTCCATCGCGGTCGAGATCAACTGGAAGGGCCGCGAGTTTCGCGTGTTCGATACCGCCGGTCTCCGCCGGCGCTCCCGCATCGAGGAGAAGCTGGAGAAGCTCTCGGTCGCCGACGCGCTGCGCGCGGTGCGTTTTGCCGAAGTCGTCGTGATGATGATGGATTCGCAGAACCGCTTCGAGGAGCAGGATTTGCGCATCGCCGACCTGATCGAGCGCGAGGGCCGCGCTGTCGTGCTCGCCGTCAACAAATGGGATCTGATGGAGAGCAAGGGAGGCGGCGCGATCTCGGGCCTGCGTCGCGATGCCGACCATTTGCTGCCGCAGATCAAGGGCGTGCCGATCGTCGCCGTCTCTGGCCTGATGGGCGAGGGCATCGATCGGCTGATGCAGGCGATCCAGGATGCCTACGCGCTCTGGAACAAGCGCGTGTCGACTTCGGCATTGAACCGCTGGTTCGAGCAGGCAGTGCAGGCCAATCCGCCGCCGGCTGTGTCCGGCCGACGGCTCAAACTCAACTACATCACCCAGACCAAGGCGCGCCCGCCGAGCTTCGTGCTGTTCTGCTCGCGCGCCGACGCGGTGCCGCAGTCCTATCTGCGCTACCTCATCAATTCCCTGCGCGAGACTTTCGAACTGCCGGGCACGCCGGTTCGCATCACCTTGCGCGAGAAGGCCAATCCCTTCGCCCACAAGCGCAAGCGACCGTCGTGAGCAACGATGCCGGCGAGGCGATGGCGCAGAGCGCTGCGCCGGTCCGGCGCGGTGCCGTTGCCTTCATCTTCGTCACCATCCTCCTGGACATGCTCGCGCTCGGCGTGATCATGCCGATCCTGCCCAAGCTCATCGAGAGCTTCGTCGACAACGACACCGCGCACGCGGCGCGCATCTTCGGCCTGTTCGGCACGGCCTGGGCGCTGATGCAGTTCGTGTTCTCACCGCTGTTGGGGGCACTGTCGGATCGCTTCGGGCGGCGGCCGGTGGTGCTGCTGTCGAATTTCGGCCTCGCCGCCGACTACGTGCTGATGGCGCTGGCGCCGTCCCTGCTGTGGTTGTTCGTCGGCCGCGTGATCTCCGGCATCACCTCGGCCAGCATCTCGACGGCGTTTGCCTACATCGCCGACATCACGCCGCCGGAGCGGCGCGCGGCGGTATTCGGGCGGATCGGCGCGGCCTTCGGCGCCGGCTTCATCCTCGGGCCGGCGCTGGGCGGCCTGCTCGGCGATATCGATCCGCGGCTGCCGTTCTGGGCGTCGGCCGCCCTCAGCTTCGCCAATGCGCTCTACGGGCTGTTCGTCCTGCCGGAATCTCTCGCGCCCGACAAGCGCTCGCCGTTCCGCTGGAGGAGCGCCAGTCCGGTCGGTGCGCTGCGCCTGCTGCGCTCCAATGCGATGCTTGCCGCGTTGTCAGTCGTCAATTTCATCGCGCAGGTCGCGCATGTCGTGCTGCCTTCGACCTTCGTGCTCTATGCGACTTATCGCTACGGCTGGGATTCCAAGACCGTCGGATTGACACTGGCGATGGTCGGCATCTGCGCCATGGTGGTGCAGGGACTCGCAATCGGCGCCATCGTGCGGGTGCTCGGCGAGCGGAATGCGCTGCTGCTCGGCCTGTGTTGCGGGGCGCTCGGCTTTCTGGTCCTCGGCAGTGCACCGACCGGGCCGCTGTCCTGGATCGGGATTCCCATTCTGGCGCTGTGGGGCATCTCGGGTGCTGCCTCGCAAGCGCTGATGACGCGGCTGGTCGCGCCCGATCAGCAGGGCCAGCTTCAGGGCGCGACCGCGAGCGTGCAAAGCGTCTCGCAGCTCGTCGGCCCGTTCCTGTTCACGCTGACATTTTCATATTTCATCGGCACCAGCGCGCCGCTGCATCTGCCCGGCGCGCCGTTCCTGCTCGCGGCGATGCTGATGGTGGTCTGCGTGGTGATCGCGGTGCGGACGCTGGGGACGAAGACCGTTTCGTAGGGTGGGCCAAGGCGCGCAGCGCAATGCCCACCATCTGTTCAGAATCGCAAGAAGTCGAGGGCACGTTTCGCGTTGCCCACCCTACGGCAGCGGAGAATACCGCGCGAGATCCCGGGTTCGATGCTTCGCATCGCCCCGGGATGACCGCGACGCGGTTACTTCTTAACCAGCGGGCAGTCGCTGTCCTTGAGCGGCTTGGCGGCATCTTCCGCCGAGATCGTCGCGATCTGCTTGTAGTAGTCCCACGGTCCCTTCGACTCCTCGGGCTTCTTCACCTCGAACAGGTAGGCCGGGATGAGGCGGCGGCCGTCCTGACGCAGCGGTCCGTTACCGAACAGCGGATCGTCGGTCGGCAGCTCCTTCATCTTGGCGACGACCTTGGCGCCGTCACGCGGATTGCCGCCGAGTGCGTCCATCGCCTTCAGATAGTGCAGCACCATCGCGTAATTGCCGGCCTGGGTCATCGACGGCATCGCGTTCTTGCTGGCCAGCGACGAGAAACGCTTCGACCATTCGCGGGTCTTGTCGTTCATGTCCCAGTAGAACGATTCCGTGAAGGTCAGCCCCTGTGCGGTCTTCAGGCCCAGCGAATGCACGTCGTTGATGAACAGCAGCAATGCCGCGAGCTTTTGACCGGCGGACACGATGCCGAATTCGGCCGCCTGCTTGATCGAGTTCGTGGTGTCGCCGCCGGCATTGGCGAGGCCCACGACCTTGGCCTTGGACGATTGTGCCTGCAGCAGGAAGGACGAGAAGTCCGCGGTGTTGATCGGATGCTTGACGCTGCCGAGCACCTTGCCGCCGTTTGCGGTCACGACCGCCGTGGTGTCGCGTTCGAGCGCGTGGCCGAAGGCATAATCCGCGGTCAGGAAGAACCAGCTGTCACCGCCGGCCTTGGTCAGCGCCTTGCCGGTGCCGTTGGCCAGCATGTAGGTGTCGTAGGTGTAGGAGATCGTGTTCGGCGTGCAGGCCTTGCCGGTCAGGTCGGCGGAGGCAGCGCCGGAGTTCAGCAGCACCGCATTCTTTTCCTTGACGAGGTTGCTGACTGCCAGCGCGACACCGGAGTTCGGCGTATCGGCGATCGCATCGACCTTCTCGTTGTCGATCCACTGCCGGGCGATGTTGACGCCGACGTCGGGCTTGTTCTGATGATCGCCGCTGATGACGTCGATCTTCCAGCCCTTCTTGAGCAGGCCGGAATCCTCGACCGCCATCTTGATCGCAACCACGGAATTGGGGCCGCCGATGTCGGCATAGAGGCTCGACATGTCGTTGAGCACGCCGATCTTGACGGTCTTGTCCTGCGCGTAGGCGGATGTTGAAAAACCGAAGGCGGCACAGGCCAGAAGGGCCGCGGAGCGGCGCACGAACGTCGTCGTCATAAAAGGTTTCCTCCATTGTCAAATATGCGGACGGCTCTCTTGCGGAGCCTTGTTCCGGCTGATGGCTCTAGCCTGTCCCAGGGCCGGCGGCAATGCGCCTAAAGCCGGATGACGCTGCGTCGAAGCGTCATCCGTCGGTTAACTTTTGGGCAAAATGCGTCGAGACGCTATTTGAGGGCGTCCGAGGTGAGCTTGAATTTCTGGATGCGCTTTCCGGTATCGACCTCGGCGGTATAGACATTACCCTTGGCGTCGATCGCCATGGCATGCACCCAGTGGAATTGACCGGCGTTGCGGCCGTTATGCCCGAAGCTGCCGACGACGCTGCCGTCGTCGCGCTTGATCACCCTGATCTCGTTGTTCTCGCCGTCGGCGCTGAGCAGCCAGGTCTGCTTCGGATCGGGCCAGATCGCGATGTCCCATACCGCGCCGTTGCCGAGGGTGTTCTTCTCGAAGAAGAACTCCTTCACGAAGCTGCCGTCCTTCTTGAACACCTGGATGCGGTTGTTGATACGGTCGCAGACATAGACGAGGCCGTCATTGGCGAGCTTCACGCAATGGACTGGATTGCCGAACTGCTGCGACACCGGCGCCTTGGGATCGTAAGCCGCCTGCTTGGCGTCGTCGGGCTTGTTGCCATAGGCGCCCCAGTGCCGCTTGTAGGCAAGCGTCGTTGCATCGAACACGATGACGCGGCGGTTGCCGTAGCCGTCGGCGACGTAGATCTCGTTGGCCTCCTTGTCGATCGCGGTCTCGGCGGGCTTGCCGAGCTGGGTCGTGTCGTTGCTGCCGAGGCTCGGCGCGATCTTGCCGATCTGGGCGACGAACTTGCCGTCGAGCGTGAACTTCAGAATCGCGTTGTCATTGTCGGCGTTGCCGCCGACCCAGACGAAGCCGCGCTCGTCGACCTCGATGCCATGCTCGCGGCCGACCCACTCGTAGCCTTGGCCGGGACCGCCCCATGAGCGCAGCAGATTGCCCTCGGCATCGAACTCGAGCACTGGCGGCGCCGAGACGCAGCATTTCGAGCGTGGCGGGGTGAGGCTTGCGCCCTTCTCGTCGTCGGTGAGCGAGCGCGGGCGATGGATCACCCAGATGTGGCCCTGGCCATCGACGGTGATGCCGCCGACCTGGCCGAGGATCCAGTTGTTCGGCAGCTGCTTCGGCCAGGAGGCATCGACCGCGAAGGTCGGAACGTCGCCGGCGATCGCCCTGCCTGGAAGCACGACGACCACGGCTGTGATCAGAATGGAGAGCGCGTGACGTACGAGCGCAGACGCAGAGCCTGCGCAATCATGCCATGGCGCCATGGCAACCTCCCTTTTTTGGCGTGCGGCTTGCTGCCGCTTGCGTGCGGGCAGTCAATCGCGGGGAGGCAGTCGAGTCAATCAGCCAAGGGATTCACGCGGGAGAGCGGAAGCTCATCAGGCTGCGGGTCTTGTAGTCGTAGAACTTGCCGGTCTCGGTCCAGTCGGGCGCGCACATCGGCACGATGAATTCGGCGACCTGCTCGGCGGTGTCCAGCGTCGCCGGGTCTTCGCCCGGCATCAGCGTGGCGCGCATGCGGGTGCGGACCGGGCCGGGGTTGAACAGATTGACGCGCAGCTTGGTGTTCGCGGTCTCCTGCGCCCAGGCGCGGGCCAGCGTCTCCAGCGCGGCCTTCGACGCCGCGTAGGGGCTGACATAGGCTGTCGCCTTGTTGGCGGCACCCGAAGTGACGAACACGGCGCGGCCGGCGTCGGACTGCTTCAGCAGTGGCTCCATGCAGCGGATCAGCTGGAAGTTGGCGGAGACGTTGACGGCCATCACGTCGGTGAAACTCTTCAGCTCGATATGGCCGATCGGCGAGGACGGGCCGAGCACACCGGCGTTGCCGACGAGGATGTCCAGCTTGCCGTAGCGCTCGTGCAGGCCTGCGCCGAGCCGCGCGATGCCGTCGGAATCGGTCAGGTTGAGCGGCACCAGCGTGGCGCTGCCGCCCAGTTTCCGGATCTCGTCGTCGAGCTCCTCGAGCCCGCCTTGCGTGCGCGCGGTGGCAACGATATGCGCGCCGGCTTTCGCCAGCGCGAGCGCCGTGGCGTAGCCGATGCCGCGCGAGGCGCCGGTGACGAGAGCGATGCGGTCGGCGAGGGGATTTGTCATCGTCGGATACTTCCGTCATGCCCGGGCTTGTCCCGCCGGCGCGGCCGAAGCCGCTTCGGCGAGGCGAAGGCCTGGGGCATCCACGTTCTTGCGGCGGGTATTACAGACGTCGATGGCCGGGACAAGCCCGGCCATGACGAAAAAACAGCTCTCTGATGAGCCCCGGGATGACGGCTGCGCCGTCAGCTCGCCTCCGCAAGCAGAGACAACTGCCGCGGCTGCTGCTCGGTCTGGGTCTGGTCGGTGAGGTGGGTCGGATACGCCCCGGTGAAGCAATGATCCGAGAACTTCGGATTGGCGGGGTCGCGGCCGGGCTCGCCCATGGCGCGGTACATGCCGTCGATCGAGAGGAAGGCGAGCGAATCTGCGCCGATGATCTCGCGCATCTCTTCCAGCGAATGGGTCGCCGCCAGCAGGCCACCGCGATCCGGCAGGTCGATGCCGTAATAGTCGGGATAGAGGATCGGGGGCGAAGCGAGGCGGAAATGTACTTCCTTGGCGCCGGCATCGCGCATCATGCGCACGATCTTCTTCGAGGTGGTGCCGCGCACCAGCGAGTCGTCGATCAGGATGATGCGCTTGCCTTCGATCGCGGCGCGGTTGGCGGAGTGCTTCATGCGCACGCCGGATTCGCGGATCGCCTGCGTCGGCTGGATGAAGGTGCGGCCGACATAATGGTTGCGGATGATGCCGAGCTCGAACGGCACGCCGGAATGCTGGCTGTAGCCGACGGCGGCAGGCACGCCGGAATCCGGCACCGGCACCACGACGTCGATCGGCACGTGGCTCTCGCGCGCGAGCTGCGCGCCGAAGGCCTTGCGCACCTCGTAGACCGAGCGGCCGTGAACGATGGAATCCGGCCGCGAGAAATAGATGTATTCGAAGATGCAGGGACGCGGCGCCATCGGCGGGAACGGCTTGTGGATGTCCTGGCCCTTCTCGTCGAACACGATGACTTCACCGGGTTCGATGTCGCGGACGAAGCGGGCGCCGATGATGTCGAGCGCGCAGGTCTCCGACGTCAGGATCGGGCAGCCGTCGAGTTCGCCGAGCACCAGCGGGCGGATGCCGCGCGGGTCGCGCGCGCCAACCAGCTTCTTGTTGGTTAACGAGACCAGCGCATAGGCGCCCTCGATCTCGCGCAGCGCATCGACATAGCGCTCAATGAAACGGGCGCGCCTGGAGCGCGCGACCAGATGCAGGATCACCTCCGTGTCGGTGGTCGACTGCATCATCGCGCCGTGCTTTACGAGCTCGCGGCGCAGCGTCAGGCCGTTGGTGAGGTTGCCGTTGTGGGCCACCGCGAGGCCGCCGGCGTTGAGCTCGGCGAACAGCGGCTGCACGTTGCGGAGGATGGTGGCGCCGGTGGTGGAGTAGCGGACATGGCCGACGGCCATATTGCCGGGCAGGCGGTCGATCACCTCGCGGCGGGAGAAGGTGTCGCCGACGAGGCCGAGGCGGCGTTCACTGTGGAAGCGGCTGCCGTCGTAGGAGACGATGCCGGCCGCTTCCTGGCCGCGATGCTGAAGGGCGTGCAGGCCAAGTGCGGTGATGGCGGCAGCGTCCGGGTGGCCGTAGATGCCGAAGACGCCGCATTCCTCGCGCAGCGTATCTCCTTCCAGGTCGTCCTGAACCTCTAGCGCGGCCGGCCCCGGGCCGGCGATGGGATCGAGATCGAATTGGGCGTCCTGGTCAGGGTGTCGCATCTCGTCCACGCCTCTCGTTAGGGGCAATCAACGCGCCGCAGGTTTCTCGATCAGCTTTTTCAGGCCGTCACGAGCAGGTTTACTGTATCCGTCGCCACTGCCCGAAGGCTGCTGCTCGGATTCAGCTTGATCATCATCTGGTTTGTTTTTCTTGAATCTCTTCAAGATGGTGTTCTCGGGGTCGTCAGGCAAGAGGGCCATCAGCCAATCCCCGGTTCCCTGCAGAACCACGCGGGATTTGGCCCCCGTGACCCAGTCCGGGCGCTGCTTGTCCGGAACCAGCCAGGTGAAGAACAGGAAGGCGACCACGACGATCAAAAGCCCTCGAGCCAGGCCGAACAGGAAGCCAAGCGTGCGGTCCAGGGCGCCGATTCGTGAATCCAGGATCATGTCGGAGATCCGGACCGTGATCACGGAGACCACGACAAGGGTGCCGATGAACACGCCGGCGACCACGACCACGCTCGCGACGGTGTCGTTGTTGAAATAGCTCTTGGCGGTCGGGAGCAGCTTCGAGAAGGAGTAGAGCGTCACGATCGCCGCCGCGCCCCATGCCGCGATCGACAGGATTTCGCGCATGAAGCCGCGGACCATGGCGAGCAGGCCCGAGATCAGCATCACACCGAGCAGGATCAGGTCGAGGAGTGTTACTGGCATCGGCTGGTCTGGTCCGCTCGTACGTCGAAGGTGCTCTAGCCGAATCGGTGCTTGGCCGCTGACCTAAAAGAGGGGCAGACGGCGTTCCCGGCAAGGCCGCAACTACGCAATCCCATGCTGCTTTTGTGACGGCTGTATAGCGGCGGGGGCGGGGGACGTCACCACCAGCTAACCCTCTCCGCGGCGGAATCTTGCCGGTGTGGCATTTTTCTCCGCCTGCGGGTTCTGTTCGCCCCGGCGGGAGCCTCGGGCGGCGATCTCCGCGACCAGCGTCGTCAGG
This sequence comes from Bradyrhizobium sp. SZCCT0148, assembly GCF_018129985.1. GTDB lineage: Bacteria > Pseudomonadota > Alphaproteobacteria > Rhizobiales > Xanthobacteraceae > Bradyrhizobium > Bradyrhizobium japonicum_H. The sequence continues at coordinate 1,493,369 of NZ_JAFCKT010000001.1, read as the reverse complement.
CTGTTGACCGCGTTCAGGGACAGTCCGGCGTCGCCACCGGCATCACCGCCCCGGGCCGATTCGGGCAGCACGGCGCGCTTGAAGCCGAGCTTGGCCGCTTCTTTCAGCCGCGCCGGGGTCTGCGCCACCGGACGGATGACGCCGGAGAGCGAAATCTCGCCGAAATAGACTGCATCCGTGGGTAACTGAGCGTTAACCAGGGACGACACCAGCGCAGCCGCGGCCGCCATGTCTGCCGCCGGCTCGTGGATGCGCAAGCCGCCCGCGACGTTCAGATAGACGTCATGGCCGGACAGCTTGACCCCGCAATGGGCCTCCAGCACCGCCAGCACCATGGAAAGCCGGCTCTGATCCCAGCCGACCACGGCCCGGCGCGGGGTGCCAAGTGAGGTCGGCGCCACCAGCGCCTGCAATTCGACCAGAACGGGCCGCGTGCCTTCGATGCCCGCGAACACTGCGGTGCCGGGCGTGCCGAGGTCGCGCTCGGACAGGAACAGCTCGGAAGGGTTGGTGACTTCGCGCAAGCCCAGGCCCGTCATCTCGAACACGCCGATCTCATCGGTCGGCCCGAAACGGTTCTTCACGGCGCGCAGGATGCGGAATTGCTGCGAGCCTTCGCCCTCGAACGACAGCACGGCGTCGACCATGTGCTCGACGACGCGGGGACCGGCGATCTGGCCGTCCTTGGTGACATGGCCGACCAGGATGATGGCAGCGCCGGTTTTCTTGGCGAAACGGATCAGCGCCTGCGCCGAGGCGCGGACCTGGGTTACCGTTCCCGGGGCCGATTCCACCGTGTCGGTCCACATCGTCTGGATCGAATCGATCACGATCAGCCGGGGCACCGCGCCCTCGGACAGCGTCGAGACGATGTCTTCGACCGAAGTCTCGGCGGCGAGCTGCACCGGTGCATCCGACAGCCCAAGCCGTTCGGCCCGCAGCCGCACCTGCGCGACCGCCTCTTCGCCCGAGATGTAGACGATGCGGTGGCCGGCGCGCGCCATCATGCTGGTGGCTTGCGTCAACAGCGTCGATTTGCCGATGCCGGGATCGCCGCCGACCAGCAGCACCGAGCCGCGGACGAAGCCGCCGCCGGTGACGCGGTCGAGCTCGGTCATGCCTGAGGACAGGCGAGGCGCATCCTGGGTTTTGCCCGACAGGCTCTCCAGCGCAAACGTCCGTCCCTTGCGCTTGGAGCGAATCGAGACCGGCACGCTGCCGCTGGTGTCCTCTTCCGCGAGCGTATTCCACTCGCCGCAGGATTCGCACTTGCCCTGCCAGCGGTTGTAGGCCGCGCCGCAGTTCTGGCAGACGAAGGAAAGCGTGTTCTTGGCCATAGGGACAGCGAGTCGCGGGTTTCGGGTTTGCGCTGATAGCACGGAATGACAGGTCGAGGAGCGAACCCGACGCACGTCGACTACCGCAACTCCGCGTGCCCGATACACCCTTTGTTAGCTCTACCGGCCGCGCCTTGCGGAACTTTGCCAAATTTTAGCAGACGCGGGTCCAGCATTGGAACCAAGCGGGGATGGCGATACGAATGACGGGGCTTTGGCGGATATTGCTCGCTGCGGGCATGGCCTGGGGCGTTCTTATGCCGCAAGGCGGCGCTGTCGCGGCGGCTGCGAAGCGTCTGGAGATCGTCTTCGTCAATCCCGGCAAGATTGGCGAGGTCTATTGGGACATGGTCGCGCAGACCATGCAGGCCGCCGGCCGCAAGCTCGACGCGCGTGTCGAGGTGCTAACCAGCGAGCGCAACTATCGCACCATGCAGGAGCTCGGCTTCGGCGTGGTGGCGCGTCACGACAAGCCCGATTTCCTCATCCTGTCGAACGAGGAATCCGCCGCCGTCCCGATCATGGAAGCGGCGGAGGCTGCCGGCGTCAAGACGTTGCTGCTCTCGAACACGCTCATCGGCGAGGACGCGGTGCGTCTTGGACCGCCCAGGCAGAAGCTCAAGACCTGGCTCGGCGACATCACGACCGATCTTCAGACCGCAGGCGAACGGATGGCGAATGCGCTGATCCGAACTGCGCGTGACGAGAAATGGCAGAGCCCGGACGGCAAGATCCACATTCTCGGCATCGGCGGTGACGAGATCACGCCGGCCTCGATCGCGCGCAACGCCGGTCTCAAGCTCGCGGTGGATGCCGCGCCCGACGTTGTGGTGGATCGGCTGCTGTTCGCCAACTGGACGCAGTCGGAAGCCGAGACCGTCACCGCGAATTATCTAAGCTGGGCCTCGCGCAAGCAGATCCGACCCGCCGGTATCTGGGCCGGCAACGATCCCATGGCACTCGGTGCGATGCGCGCGGCGACTGCCGCCGGCCTCGTGCCTGGCCGCGACATCCAGCTCGTTGGCCTCAACTGGTCGGAGGAGGCGTTGCGCGAGATCAGGGCAGGCCGCCTGCTGCTGACCGATGGCGGGCATTTCCTGCTGGGCGGCTGGTCGATCGTCCTGTTGCGCGACTATGCCGACGGCTGCGATTTCGCGGCTGTGTCGCCTCGGGTCGAGGTCAAGACGTCCGCGATCACGCGCCAAAATCTCGGCTCGGTCGCCGACCTCATCAAGACGCGCGCGTTCGACCGGATCGACTTTGCCCGCTTCAGGGCGAAGGCGGGTCGCTGCGGCCACTATGACTTCTCCCTCGACGCGCTCGTTTCGTCCATGCCGGTTCCTGAAGGCGTTGCCGACTGATGAGCAAGGATGAGGCGATGACTGATCCTGAACGCCACGAGCCGGCCGCACCGCGCTTGCGCCCGGTCGTTCGCGCCATGATCTGGGCTACGGTGCCCGTGCTGCTGCTGGTGCAATTGCTCGCCTCGACCGGCATGGAGGCTTCGAGCTTCTGGTCCCAGATCAGTCAGCTCGATGCCCACATGGCCCGCGTCGCCGAGAGCCGGGCCGAGCTGATCGCCGAGCCGCTCTGGAAGATGCGCTACGACCAGGTGACCGGCGTGCTCAACGAGATCATGAACGACGAGACCATCGCCGGAGCGACCGTCTATGACGATACGGGCGCCGCGATCGCCCGCGTGGTGGCGCGCTCCGCAGACCATTCGATCGCAGAGATCTCGCGCCCGGTCCATTACAGCAACGGCAACATAGCGGTCCACGCCGGTCGTATCGTCATCGACTATTCCTATGCGGGGCTTTACGCGGGCGCGGGCAGCCGGATGGTGCGCCTGCTGGTCGTCGGCCTGCTCGCGACGTTCGCGACCCTGATCGCGATGCGGATCTCCGCCAACATCTTCATCGGCAGGCCGCTGGCGGCCATGATGTCGGCGATCCAGCGCAGCAAGCAAGACGGCCGGGCCTATCCGGCGGACGTCAAATCCTCCAACGAATTCGGCCAGCTCGCGCGCGCCTTCAACGCCATGCAGCACACGACATCGGGCGCGCTCGACCGGCTCGGGCACATGGCGGGGCACGATCCGCTCACGGGACTGCCCAACCGGCGCTCCCTGACCGAGCGGCTGGCCGTGGCGAGTCGCGATGGAGGCAGGCCGGATGCGCTGGTCGCGTTCTGCTTCATCGATCTCGACGACTTCAAGGGCATCAACGACACTTTCGGCCACGAAGCCGGCGACAATTTCCTGGTTCATATCGCCGAGCGCCTTCGCGGCGCGGTCGAGGCGGAGGACTGGGTCGCCCGGCTCGGCGGTGACGAGTTCGTCGTCATCCGTCCCGAGGTCGGTCACGAAAAGGCGGCGCACGCATTCGCCCAGCAGGTGCTGGACGCCATTTCCGAACCGATCCGGCTCCACGACAAGCAGGTCGTGCCGCGCGCCAGCATCGGCCTTGCCGTGCGCCGCGCCGACGATCCGGAGCTGTCGCATCTGCCGACGCTGGCCGACATCGCGCTCTATCACGCCAAGAGCAAGGCGCCCGGCACGGTCGCCGTGCTCGACGAAGCGCTGCAGCGCGACTATCGCCGCCGCAGGGATCTCGAGCTCGCCATTCCAACGGGCTTTGCCGAGGGGCAGTTCGAGGTCTGGTACCAGGGCCAGGTCGACTTCGAAAGCCACGACGTCGTCGGTCTGGAGGCGCTGATCCGCTGGCGCCATCCCGAACATGGCGTGATCGGTCCCGGCGAATTCCTGCCGCTGATCGAACGCAGCGGCAACAATGCGCGGCTGACCCGCTACGTGCTGACCGAGGCCTGCTGGGCCTTGCAGCGCCTGGCCGCCGCCGGCCGACCGCAGATCCGGATCGCGATCAATCTGCCGCCGTCCGAGCTTGCCGACCACTCGCTCGCCGCCGAGCTGCGCGCGACCTGCGCGCGCTTCAACGTTGCGGTCAGCTCGCTCGAGCTCGAGATCACCGAGGGATCGCTGATCAACAACATCGCCAGCGCCACCGCGACGCTGCATCGCCTGCGCCGCCTGGGTGCCACCATCGCGCTCGACGATTTCGGCACCGGCTACTCATCGCTCGCCCATCTCAGGCGCTTCCCGCTCGACAAGGTCAAGATCGACAAAGCCTTCATCAGCGAAATTCCCGACAGCGCAGAAGACAAGGCGATCGTGGGCGTCATCGCATCGCTCGCCGGCACGCTAGGCCTCACTTTGATCGCCGAAGGCATCGAGCGGCCCGAGCAGGCGGCGGCCATGCGCGAGATGGGCGTAAGGTTCGGGCAGGGCTATCTCTACCAGCGGCCGCAGCCACTCGACGCCATGCTCGAATGGCTCGCGAAGCGGCCCAAGTCCGAGAGCCGCATCGTCACCGACAGCCCTTCGATCGCTCCCGAATTTGCCGCCTGAGCGCAGCCGTTACGGCTGCGTCGCATTCCACAGCATCGAGAGCCCGGCTGCGATCATGATCGCGTCCATCACAAGGCGGAACATGTCCGGCTTCAGATGCAGCACGAAGCGTTTTGCGATGAAGGCGCCCGCCATCAGCGAGCAGCCCGCGATCAGGCCCTTCATGAAGACATCGCCGGTCAGCGCGCCGAAGCGCTCGAAGGTCACCGATTTGGCGAAGTAGAGGCCGAGCGAGCTCGCGGCCTCGGTCGCCAGGAAAGCCCCCCTGGACAGGCCATAGAACAGGAACAGCGGCACGCTGAGCGGGCCGGTCGAGACCACGATGCCGGTGAGATAGCCGATCACGGCGCCGCCGATCGCCAGATGCCAGAGATTGGCCTTGAGGTCGTGCCGCGCCAGCCAGTGCCGCACCGGCACCATCGCAATCAGGAAGACGCCGATGGTAAGATCGACGGCGTGCGAAGGCAGCGCCAACAGCGTCCGTGCGCCGAGCACGGCCGCTGGAATGCCCGTGACCGAATAGGCTGCGCAGGCCCGCCAGTCGACCTCTCGCCACCAGGCCAGGATGCGCGAGAAGTTCGCCATCACGGACGCCACCGCCATGATCGGCACCGCTTCCTTCGGCCCATAGGCATAGACCAGCACCGGCATCAGCATGATCGACGAGCCGGTGCCGACGATGCCAGAGATGGTGCCGGCGACGAGTCCGACGGCAAGGACAAAGAGGAAGGCCAAAGGGGAGGGCTCCGGAATCGCAGCACTTTAGCCGCGGACGGCGCTAAGCGAGAGACGAAATCTTCGCCCGCGTCGGCATGCCGGCCTGCGCACCCGGCGTGAGGCACTGTTGGGCTGCCGCTTCGCATCCGACCCCAAGAGCGGTCTGCAGCGGAACCCCTTCGTGGATCATCGCCGCAAATGCTCCGGCAAAGGTGTCGCCGGCGCCGGTGGTGTCCACGGGCACGATACGCGGCGCGGGCGCGCGCTGACAGGTTCCGTCCGCTGTGACAGCCAAGGCGCCTTGGGCGCCGGCGGTGACGATGCAGGTGAGGTCGCCGGCCCTCGCGAGCTCCATTGCTGCGGCTTCGTCATCGGAGCGAGCGAGGCCGATGGCAGCGGCAGCGTCGCGCGCCTCGTGTTCGTTGGCGAGGAGAAAGTCGGTGGCGGCGAGAAGCTCGGTTACCATCTCGCGGGTCATCTCCTCGGGAACGGGTGCGAGATTCCAGATGACAGTGCCGGAAGCGGAATGCGTCCGGCGTGCCGCTGCCAGCGCCTGCGCAAAGGGTATTTCCATCTGAAGCACAAGCACCGTGCCGGCGCCGAAGAGCACCGCAGGAAGCTCGCCCGCATTCGCCGTCATATTGGCGCCGCTGGCCACCGTAATCGCATTCTCGCCGGCCGGATCGACCGTGATGAAGGCGCAGCCGGTGGGCTCATCCGCCCTGACGACCAGCGCGGCGTCGACGCCATTGGCCAGGAGATTCTCGATCGCACTGTCGCCAAATCCATCCCGTCCGACGCGGCCCGCCATGCGGACCTGTCCGGGTGCGGCTATTCGCGCGGCAGCGACGGCCTGGTTGGCGCCCTTGCCGCCGAAATGGCGCTGGTAGGAGGGTGCGAGCACGGTCCGGCCGGGGCCGGGAATCACCGGGACCTGCGCCACCAGATCGATGTTGATCGACCCGAACACCAGGATCATGACGCGACGTCAGCCTTGCTCGTCCATGATGCGCAGTTTTTCGACGCGGCGGCGGAAATCCTCGTCGGTGGAGAATTCGGCGGAGAGGTAGGACGTGACGAGGTCGACGGCGAGCCACGCGCCGACGATCTGCGCGCCGATGCACATGACGTTCACATCGTCATGCTCGACGCTCTGATGCGCCGAATGGACGTCGTGGCAGACCGCGGCGCGGATGCCTTTCATCTTGTTGGCGGCGATGGAAGCGCCGACGCCGGTGCCGCAGACCATGATCCCGCGCGCTGCTTCGCCCGATGTCACCTTCTGGGCAACCGCCCGGGCGATGTCGGGAAAGTCAACCGGCTTGTCGTCATAGGAGCCGACGTCGACGACGTCGTGGCCGAGCTTGCGGATGTGGTCGATGACGGTCTGCTTGAGCGGCCAACCGGCGTGGTCGGATCCGATGACGAGACGCATGTGATGTCCTTCTTGACCTTGCAATGGCCGTGACAGCCGCACGCGGCTGTCACGGCGTCTGATTTCAGCTACGCATATCCGCGGGAAGATCGACGCCGTGGAATTTCTTGTAGATCGCGTTGAGCTTGCCGTTCTTGACGTTTTCGGTGATCCAGGCGTTGAGCTTGTCCATCAGGGGCTGCTCCCCCTTCTTCAGGCCGATGGCGAGGTCGAAGGTTGCCAGCGGAATCCTGGATTCGAACACGCGCGAAGGATTCTTTACGCCGATCTGGTTGATGATCGTCGCGGACGAGCCGACGCAATCGACCTGGCCCGAGACCGCTGCCGTCACCATGGTGGCGTCGTCGTCGTAGCGTGCGATCTTGAGGTCCTTGTCCTTCATGTTGGACAGGGTGGTGTCCTGCGTGGTGCCACGCGAGACGCCGATCGATTTGTCCTTCAGGTCGGGCCAGTCCTTGACGGTCGAGGATTTCAGGCAACCGACATCGGATTGCAGCGTCGCGTAGCGCTTGGTGAAGTCGATCACCTTGGCGCGGTCCGGTGTCACCGACAGGGTCGAGATGATGATATCCGCCTTGCCGGTCAGGACGTTGGGAATGCGGGTTGCGCCGGTGGTCTGGATGAATTCGAGCTCGAGCCCCCAGTCCTTGGCGAGCAGCTGCGCCACCTCGACGTCGGAGCCGGTCGGCTTCATGGTGGAATCCATCATGCCCGATGGCGGAATGGCAAGGTCCGTCGAGATGCGGATCTTCTTCGCTTTCATGATGTCGTCGAGCAGGTCGGCCGATGCCGGTGTCGCGGCCATCATGATGAAACCGCACAATGCGGCGGCAGCTCCCAGCATTATCTTCCTGGTCATCCCTGGTTCTCCTCTGCTTGTTATGATTTTAGGTTTCCCGTCCCCACGAATTGCGTGAGTTCGGGCGTGGTCGGCGACGTCAGGATCGAGGCGGGTCCGGTCTCGTGAACCTTGCCTCGATGCATGAACACGATCCGGTCGGCGATGCCCTTGGCGAATCCCATCTCGTGGGTGACCATCACCATGGTCATGCCGTCGGCCGCGAGCTGCTCGATCACCTTCAGCACCTCGCTGGTGAGCTCGGGATCGAGCGCGGAGGTGATTTCGTCGAACAGCATCACCTTGGGCTGCATGGCGAGCGAGCGGGCAATTGCGGCGCGCTGCTGCTGGCCGCCCGAGAGCTGCTCCGGATAGGCGTGCAGCTTCTCCTCGAGCCCGACCTGCGCCAGCACCTTCCGGGCGAGATCCCGGGCCTGGGCCGTCGCCATGCCCTTCACCGCGCAAGGCGCGAGCGTGATGTTCTGCTCGATCGTGAGATGGGGAAACAGGTTGTAGCTCTGGAAGACGATGCCGACGTCCTGGCGCAGCGCGCGCAGATCGACGTCGGGGCGGTCGACCCGGTGGCCGCAGACGACGATCTCGCCGCCGTCGACCTTCTCGAAGCGGTCGATGCAACGCAGCGCCGTGCTCTTGCCGGAGCCGGAGCGGCCGATCAGCGCGAGCACTTCGCCGCGCTGGACGGCAAAGGAGACGCCGTCGAGCACCCGGAGCGGGCCAAAGCTCTTTTGCACGTCGCGGAGCGACACGATCGGTTCGGATGATGGGTTCTGCTGCATGTCAGGCTGGCGCAAGGTTGGACCTGCCACGCCCCATCCGCTTCTCCAGCTTCTGGCTGAACAGGGAGAGGGGATAGCACATGGCGAAATAGGTGACGGCGATGATCGCGTAGATGGCGAACGGCTCGAACAGCGAGTTGTTGACGATCTGGCCCGAACGCATCAGCTCCACGAAGCCGACGACCGATGCGAGCGAGGTGTTCTTGATGATCTGCACCATGAAGCCGACGGTCGGCGGCGTGGCGATGCGGATCGCCTGCGGCAGGATCACCTTCATCATGCGCTGGGTCCGGCTCAGCGCCAGGCCCTCGGCGGCCTCCCATTGCGGCTTCGGCACCGACTCGATGCAGCCGCGCCAGATCTCGCCGAGATAGGCGGCGACATAGAGCGTCAGCGAGGCGCCGGCGGCCGCAAGCGGCGAGACCTTCAGGCCGATGGCGGCGAAGCCGAAATAGCCAAGAAACAGGATGACGAGCAGCGGCGTGCCCTGGATGAGCTGGACATAGACGGCGCTGGCGATCCGCACCGATTTGAGCGGCGAAATCCGCGCCAGCGCGATCACGAAGCCGACGATGCCGCCGCCGATCAGCGCGATCACCGACAGGCCGATCGTCCAAAGCGCGCCCTGGCCGAGGAACATCAGATGGTTGATGTTGAGATGTCCGCCCATGGTCATCTCACAGCGGCGTGCCGAGCCGGCGACGGCGCGGGAACAGTACAAGGCCGAGGCCCCAGAAGCCCGCGCGCATCACCAGCGACAGGATGATGTAGAGCACGGCGACGATGATGTAGGTCTCGAAGGCGCGATAGGTGTCCGACTGGATGTAGTTGGCGACGGCGGTGAGCTCTTCCGCCGAGATCTGCGAGCAGACCGAGGAGGCCAGCATCAACAGCACGAACTGGCTGGTGAGTGCCGGATAGACCTTCTCGATCGCGGGCAGCAGGATGATATGCCAGTAGATCTGCAACCGCGACAGCGCCAGGCCTTCGGCGGCCTCGATCTGCCCGCGAGGGATGGCCTCGAAGCCGGCGCGCATGATCTCGGCGGTGTACGCACCGACATTGATCGTCAGCGCCGCTACCGCCACGGTGAAAGCGGAGAGTTTCAGCCCCAGGCTGGCGAGGCCGAAATAAACCAGGAAGATTTGCACCAGCAACGGTGTGTTGCGGATCGCCTCGACATAGAATTTGCAGGCGCCTGCAATCGCTGCGCTCCGCGAGCCGCGGCCGACGGCTGCGAGCGTGCCGATCAGGGCGCCCAGCACGGTCGCGAAGAATGCCAACTCGAGCGTCAGTACGGCGCCGGCCAAAAAGCTTGGCCAGCGTTCCAGGACTGCGGGAAAGTCGAGTTGGATGCTCATTGTCGGAGGTTCAACCCGTGGTCTGGTTGGTCATGCGGTCGTAAACGCGGAACAGCGCCTGGTTGCCGTTGCTGCCTTCGCCATGAGCGCGGGCGTCGACATATTGGCTGGTCACGAGCGCGGTGCCGGGCAGGGGCACGCTCAGCGCCTGCGCGTGCTCCTGCACGAGGCGGAGGTCCTTGAGCTGCAGATCGATCCGGAAGCCGGCAGAGACGTCGCCTGCGATCATCGCAGGCCCGAGCTTGTCGAGCATCCAGGAGGCGGCGGAGCCTCCGAGCAACACCCGGCGCAGCAGGTTGAGGTCGAGGCCCGAAGCACGGCCGAGCGCCAGCGCCTCGCAGATCGCCTGAATGTTGATGCCGCAGATCAGCTGATTGCAGAGCTTGACCGTCTGTCCGGCGCCGGACGCGCCGACATGCGTGATGGTCGTGCCCATCGCGCGGAAGAACGGCTCGGCCCTGGCGAAGGCGTCCACATCGCCGCCGGCCATGATCGAAAGCGCGGCGTTCTTGGCGCCCACGGGACCGCCCGAGACCGGCGCGTCGATGAAGCTGACACCGACCTTTTGCAGGTCGGCGTGGATCTTGCGGACCGCGACCGGCGAGATCGTGCTCATGTCGACGATCAGCTTGCCCGGCGGCGGCGACTTCAGCAGGCCTTGCTCGCCGTAGATGGTCGCTTCGACATGGGGTGTGTCGGGCAGCATGGTGATGACGATGTCGGCGCCTTGCGCAGCATCGGCCGCGCTTCGGCCGCGAACTGCGCCTTCCTTGACGCTGTCGGCCAATGCGGCCTCGTTGAGGTCGAAGACGCGGACGGCGTGGCCGGCCACCAGCAGGTTGCGCACCATCTCGCGGCCCATCGTTCCGATGCCGATGAAGCCGACGCTGCCCTTGTCATTCCGTCCCATGTCGTCAGTCCGTTTCTTGATTGATTGAAGTCCTGGTCCCTTGGCCGGCCTGCATCAGCCCGAGGCGATGGTCCTGTCGATGTCGCCGACGATGGCGCGCCTGCGGTATTCGTCGCCGATGGCAAAGTGCTTGCGCAGCGTCGCGTCGGCGCGCTCGGGGTCGCGCGCGATCACGGCGTCGAAGATGCGGCGGTGGTCGTCGATCAGGTACGTCTTCATCGACGGGAAGGCCTGGACCAGCTTGCGGCGGCTGCGATGCGAATGGGTCAAGAGGCCGGCCAGCGAACCGTGCAGCACGGTCAGCGTCTCCGAATGCGAGGCGACGACGATGGCGCGATGGAATTCGAAATCGGCCATGCCGCCGGCATCCGCCTCGTCGATCGTCTCGCCGATTTTCGCGAGCGCGCGCTGCAGGCGTTCGAAATCGGCAATGTTGGCGCGCTCGCAGGCGAGACGGATGGCCTGGCATTCGATCGCGACACGCGCCTGCATGACGTCGTCGAGCATGTCCGCCTGCTGGGCGAGCGCGAAGGTGAAGAAGTCATTCAGCACGGAGACGTCCGGCCGCGTTACCACGGTGCCGATGCGGTCGCGGATCTCGACGATGCCGAGCACGGTGAGGGCGCGCAGCGCCTCGCGGACGATCGGCCGGCTGACGCCGAGGAGCGTGGCCAGCTCGCGCTCCGAGATGAGGCGGTCGCCCGGCTTGAGCGAGCCCGCAAGCAGCCGCTCCCGCAGGAAGGCAAATACCTTCTCGAACCCGGTTTCGCCGTCGGCGGTTCGCTTGAGTTCCATCCCGATCTCGTTGGTCTGATCTTGGTCAGACCAGTATGCTAACCAGTACGAGACGGTCAAGGGGCTATGATCGGTCGCAAGCGTGCAGCGCCTCCGCTCATGGAAGCGCAAGGCACTAAGCTGGCCACAGCTGTTGCGGCCACGGCCCGCGCACTCGCCGTCGATCCGGCCCTGCGGCCGGGTCGAGGCAAAGTCTTGGCCGCGGATCGGGAGGCCGGCCGGGCTCTGATATGGCTCCGACGGAGACCGTCGAAGGCTAACGGGGCAGCGGCGTCTCGACGATATCGAGCAGCGCCCCCAGACCTTGGCGCAGGCGTTGCGTGGCCGCGTTCTCGGTGGCGAGGCCGAAGACAACGAGCGATCGTCCGGTCACACCATAATCATGACCGAACTCGAACGCGGGCATTTGCGCATCCGGCTGGTTGGTGTCGATCAATCCCAGCCAACGGCTTCCGTCGGTGACGGGCGGCAAAGTGAAGTTCACGACGTCGTAGTGGGCGTTGTAGACCAGGAGCATCGTCGCGTCCGATCCGCGGCGCTTGATGCCGGTCTCCTGGGCGCGGCCATCGAGCAGCATGCCGAAGCACTTGGCCTTGCCGTCCTCCCATTGCTCGGTGCTCATCTCTTCTCCGGAGGGCGACAGCCAGGTCACGTCCTTGACGTCGAGATCCTCGTTGTGAGACCCGACCAGAAAACGGCTGCGATAGAGGATCGGAAAGGCCTTGCGCGTCGCAATCAGCTTGCGCGCGAATTCACGAAGGCTGCGGCCGTTTGCCGTGATTCCCATCCAGTTGAGCCAGGAGGTTTCGTTGTCCTGGGCATAGGCGTTATTGTTGCCGTTCTGCGTGTGGCCGAACTCGTCGCCGGCAAGCAGCATGGGCGTGCCGTGAGACAGCAGCATCGTCGCGAGCAGGTTCCGCTTCTGGCGTTCGCGCAGCGCGATGATTTCAGGGTCGTCCGTTGGTCCCTCCGCCCCGCAATTCCAGGAATGGTTGTTGCTGTGACCGTCGCGATTGTCTTCTCCGTTCGCCTCGTTGTGCTTGTCGTTGTACGAGACGAGATCGTTGAGGTTGAAGCCGTCATGCGCCGTGACGAAGTTGACGCTGGCCCACGGCCGCCGTCCGCGCTTGTTGAAGAGATCGCCGGACCCTGAGACCCGCTTGGCGAAGTCTGCAAGCGCGCCTTCATCGCCCTTCCAGAAGGCCCGCACGGTGTCCCTGAACTTGTCGTTCCACTCGGCCCAGCCGGGCGGAAACTGCCCGACCTGGTAGCCGCCGGGGCCGATGTCCCAGGGCTCGGCGATCAGCTTGACGCTGGACAGCACCGGATCCTGACGACAGGCATCGAGGAAGCCGCCGCCCTCGTCGAAGCCGTAGGGTTCGCGCGCGAGGATGGTGGCGAGATCGAAACGGAAGCCGTCGACCCGCATCTCCGTTGCCCAGTAACGCAAGGAATCCGCGACCAGCTGCAGCACCCGCGGATGCGACAGGTTCACCGTATTACCGGTGCCGGTGTCGTTGATGTAGTAGCGCTTCTGGTCCGGGAGCAAGCGGTAATAGCTTGCGTTGTCGATCCCCTTGAACGACAGGGTCGGGCCGAGCTCATTGCCTTCCGCGGTGTGGTTGTAGACGACGTCCAGGATGATTTCGATGCCGTGGGCGTGGAACTGGTTGACCATTTCCTTGAATTCGTTCGCGACCGGCGTCTTCAGGTAACGCGGCTCCGGCGCAAAGAACGCGATGGAGTTGTAGCCCCAGTAATTGCGCAGGCCCTTGTCGACCAGGTAGCTGTCGTCGACGAAGGCATGGATCGGAAGCAGCTCTGCGCTGGTGATGCCGAGCGAACGCAGATAGGCGGGGACTTCCGAATGCGCGAGCCCCGCGAACGTGCCGCGGTCGGCTTCAGGCACCAGCGGATGGGCCTGGGTGAAACCCTTGACGTGCATCTCGTAGACGATCGTGCGCTCCCACGGCACCTCGGGCTTGCGCGACGCGCCCCAGGTGAAGGCGGGGTCGATCACGCGGCACTTCTGCATGAGCCGGGCGCTGTCGCGCTCGTCAAAGGACAGGTCCTTGTCGGCGTGATCGAGCTTGTAGCCGAACAGTTCGGGTCCCCAGCGCAGCCGTCCGACCAGCTGCTTGGCATAGGGATCGAGCAGGAGCTTGTTGGGATTGAAGCGGTGCCCGGCGTCCGGCTCATAGGGTCCATGGACGCGGTAGCCGTAGACGGTGCCGGGGCGGGCGGACGGCAGATAGCCGTGCCAGACTTCGTCGGTATATTCCGGAAGCTCGATCCGCTCGAGTTCGGTTTTACCATCATCATCGAACAGGCACAGCTCGACCTTGGTGGCGTGGGCCGAGAACAGCGCGAAATTGACGCCGAGGCCATCCCAGGTTGCGCCGAGCGGAAACGGCTTTCCCTCCGTGATCCGGGATCGGCGTAGGCTCGACGCCGCCCGCGTCAGGGCGTCGTCCGGATGCGTTTTTTGGTCCATGTTTGCCCCCAATGACAATCCGGTCAGGATGTCGGCGTTGTTAAAGGTATTTCCGGTGAGGCCTGCTCGGTGGCCCCGGTCGCGGCGATCACGGCCGCCGGCGGCACATCGGCCGGCTTTGGCGGCACGTTGGCGCGCTGTTTGGCGACTTCCTTGCTGATCGCAGAGATCGAATTGCCGATCCGCCCGACGATGGCGGTCAACTCGGCGTCGGACAGGCTCAAACGTTTTCTCACGAGGCGCATCTGTACTCGGTCGGTCAGATCGAGCTTGTTGCGGACGGGTCTGGGTGTCGAGCGGCGCACGGCGGCAACTCCTGTAAGTGGTCGTAACCGTCGCCCCATGATTCCGTTCCCGCGGTCGCAGCGGCGTCAGCCCGCGCTGACGGTACTCATCTCGCGGCCGACGGAAGGCATGGGCATCCGGATCGCGTTTTCGCCGGCAGAGATCGCGAGGACGTCGAGCTGCGGTGCTTGCCGGAGCGCAGGTAAACGGCGGTAAGCCGCCAGATAATCCCGCGCCATCCTTTCGGCCGTAAAGCGTTGCTCGAACCGCTTGCGGATTGCCTGGCGCTCCAGAGTGCCGACCGATTTCGCTGCTGCGATTGCCTCGTCCAAGGTATTCACGACAAATCCACTGACCCCGTGGTCGATGACCTCGGGCACCGAGCCGTGGGCGAAAGCGATCACGGGCGTGCCGCAAGCCATGGCTTCGATCATGACCAGGCCGAACGGCTCCGGCCAGCAGATGGGAAACAGCAGGGCACGAGCGTTGCCGAGGAAGTCGGCCTTTTGGAATTCGTTGATCTCGCCGATGAACTCGACGTTCGGATGGGCCGCGACCATGGGCGCGATGACCTCATCCCAATAGCGCTGATCGGCGGCATCGATCTTGGCCGCCATCTTGAGTGGGACGCCGGCCCTGGCCGCAATCTCGATTGCCTTCTCTGGCCCCTTTTCCGGTGAAATCCGCCCGAGGAACGCAAAATAGTCGCCGGAAGGCGCGTGCTGGTAAGGCAGGACATTCTCGGGCAAGCCGTGAAGCACGGTGCCGAGCCAGTTGACCGGCGGCATCGGACGCCGTTGCGCATTCGATATCGATACCAGCGGAGACTCGGGGAAGGCCGAGTAGAACGGCAGCAGATCCGGCAGATCGAGCCGCCCATGCAGTGTCGTGAGAATCCGGTCTGCGTGGGGCCGCATCAAGGGATAGTGCAGGTGATCGATGTGGAAATGAAGGACGTCGAACTCGTCCGCACGCCGCGCCACCTTATCGAGCATCACGATATATGATGAGGCGTCATGTCCTTGACATCAGGATCGAGACGCAAGGCCATCTTCGAGCACGGCACCAACTCCGCTGACGTGATCGAATCTCCGCTCGCGAACAGCGTGACGTCGTGCCCCTGGCGCACCAGCTCTTCTGTCAGGTAGGAGACGATACGCTCGGTGCCGCCATAAAGACGCGGGGGGCAACTTTCAACCAGTGGTGCGATTTGCGCGATCTTCATGGTTCGTCCCCGATGCCTGCTAGATCGATGATTTGTAGAGCGCGGCGTAGGATTTGGCCGACTGGCTCCAGCTGAACGCCTGAGCCATCGCGGACCTGCGCATGTGGTCGAGGCGATCCTTCATGCCGAAGGTCGAGAAGGCGCGGCAGAGGCTCCCGAGGAAGCCCGGCGCCGATACATGGTCGAACAGGAAGCCGGTCTCGCCGTCGACGATGGTCTCCGCGAGGCCGCCGGTGCGATGGCCGATCGGCAGGGAGCCGAAGCGCTGGGCATACATCTGGCTCAGCCCGCATGGCTCGAAGCGCGACGGCATCAACGTGTAGTCGCTGCCGGCGAAGATCTTCCGCGCCTCGGCATCGTCGAAGCCGATCTTGACGGCGATGGAGCCGGGCGCGCGAGCCTGCGCCTGCAGCAGGGCCTGTTCGAACCGCGGTTCGCCCTTGCCGGTGACGACGATCTGGCCGCCGGCATCGACGATGGCTTGTGCGCTTTCGATCACGAGGTCGACACCCTTCTGGTGAACGAGGCGCGCGACGAGGGCGAACAAGGGGCCACGAGAGACCGCCAGCCCGAACTGATCCCTGACATCGTCGGCATTCAAGGAACGTTCGGCCCAGTCGCCGGCCCCGAACGGCTGGAGCAGCGATGAGCAGGTCCTCGGATCCCAGCTCTCGTCGATGCCGTTCAGGATGCCGGACAATTGGTTGCGGTCAGCTCTCTGCCTCAGGAGACCTTCGAGACCGCAGCCGAATTCGGCGGTCGTGATCTCCCGCGCATAGGTCTGGCTGACCGTCGTCAGGTGAGAGGCGTAGACCAGACCCGCTTTGATGAAGGACAGGCGGTTGTAGAATTCGACGCCGTCGATGTTGAAGCTGGCTTCGGGAATCCCAAGCGGAGCGAGCGAGCTGCGGTCGAAGACACCCTGGTAGGCCAGATTATGGATCGTGAAGACGGTCGGAATGTGCGCGTAGTGCCATTCCAGATAGCCGGGGATCAGCGCGCATTGCCAATCGTTGGCGTGAACCAGATCGGCCGACCAATCCTTGTCGACCAACCCCCTGGCAAGCTGCGCGGCCGCATACGAGAAGGTCGCGAACCTCACATTGTTGTCGCCCCAATCCGCGCCGCTGCCGTCGGCATAGGGCGTGCCGTCGCGCTCGAATAGCTCCGGGCAGCGCACGACATAGTAGGCCAGACCGTCCGCAGTGTGTCCGAGATCAACGTCGAACGCCGGCAGGGCAGCGAATGGCGGGCATCGACCCACGGTCTTGAGATCGCTCAAGCCGCGAAGGACCGCCGGATAGCCTGGAATGATGACGCGTACGTCAGCAAAATCTCGCAAGGCGCGCGGCAGGGCCGCAGAAACGGCGGCAAGTCCGCCAACTTGAATGAAGTCTGATACTTCAGGCGTCGCGAACAGGATCCGCATTCGCTATGCCCACCAACCGGGACAAACGTGGTCTTTGCCAACCATCTTCGAATTCCAAGGGCGCTTCCTCAGTGAAGCGCTGCTTCTCTGAATTCTGCGATGCAACAAAAGTTCCTAAGCTCTGCCTGCGACTGAGCTTTTTTTGTTGGTGAGTGCAAAAGTGTACACAGCTGAGCCGCGTCGGCCAACCGAGCTTACTTGGCGGAATGCATGAAGAAATGTGGACGCGCGCACGACTGTTGCGAGGAACGAATATACGAACGTCAGCTTTCCTGTCCCCAGGCATCCTTAAATACTCGTGACGGTTCGCCGATGGCACTTCATCCAGGGCATGCCGTCCTCGGACCTTGCAGGCGAAGGCAGACGAACTTGATACAAAGATTGGGACTAGCCGGCCAGGCTCGGCGCCACGGTGCTCACATCGTCGATCATGGGGTGAGCTTCAACCTGTGGGCCCCGTCGGCCCGCTCGGTGGAATTGCTGGAGGCCGGCCGACCCGCGCAACGGATGTCGCGCGATGACGATGGCTGGTATCAGCTGCTTAGCCCGACTGCGCATGCCGGCACGCGCTATCAGTTCAGGATCAACGAGGACCTGATCGTCCCGGACCCGGCCTCCTTCTTCCAGCCGGATGATGTCGGCGCACCAAGCGAAGTGGTCGATACGGCGACGCTGCGTGATTCCGTTGTTTATCCGGGTCGTGCATGGTCGGAAGCCGTGATCTATGAGCTGCACGTCGGCACCTTCAGCGAGGAGGGGACCTATGCCGGCGTCGAGAAACGGTTGCCCTATCTGCGCGATCTCGGCATCACCGCGATCGAGCTGATGCCGATCAACGATGTCCCCGGCCAGTACAATTGGGGCTATGACGGGGTGCTGCTGAATGCGCCCAATGCGCGCTACGGCAGGCCGCAGGATCTCAAGCGGCTTTTGCGGGCGGCTCACGCGCTGGACATCATGGTCTATCTCGACGTGGTCCATAACCATTTTGGGCCGCAGTTGAATTATCTTCACAGCTACGCGGAGAATTTCTTCACCCGGCGTCACACCACCGGCTGGGGGCCTGCCGTCAACCTGGAGGGACGAGACGGCGCCCTGGTGCGCGAATTCCTGATCGGGAACGCGCTGATGTGGCTGCGTGATTACGGCTTCGACGGGCTGCGCTTCGATGCGGTGCACGCGCTGAAGGACGATTCCGATCGGCACTTTCTCACCGAGCTTGCCGAGACCATCCGCCATGAATTGCCGGGCAGGCGCGTGCATCTGATGCTGGAGAACGAGGCCAACCAGGCGCATTTGCTGGATCGCGCGGAGGGACGACGCCCCAGACATTACGACGCTCAGTGGGGTGACGATTTCCACAATGCGCTTCATGTCCTGTTGACGGGAGAAGACGAGGGATATTACCGCGCGTTTGCGGACAAGCCGCTTGAACATCTTGCGCGATCGCTTACCGAAGGCTTTGCCTACCAAGGCGAGGTCTTCGCGCTTCATGACGAACCTCGCGGCGAGCCGAGCGCCCATCTGCCGCCGGAAGCGACGATCTTCTTCGCGCAGAACCACGACCAGATCGGTAACCGGGCCTTGGGTGAACGACTGTCCAAACTGGTCAGCCCGGACAAGCTTGGCCAGGCCATGGCGCTGGTCCTGCTCAATCCGCACATTCCGATGCTGTTCATGGGGGAGGAAGCGGCGGTCGAAACGCCGTTCCTGTTCTTCGCAGACTGGAAGGAAGAAGCCGCCGAGCTGACGCGGGAAGGACGGCGCAAGGAGTTCTCGCACTTCAAGTCATTCTCGACGCCTGAGATGCGCGCCAGAATTCCGGATCCGTGCGACGAGAGGACTTTTCATGCCTCGAAGCTTGACTGGAACGACATCGATCGGTCTCCCCGCTGCGCGCGGTTTCGAGCGTTGACGTCGCGGCTGCTAACGATCCGGCGCGAGAAGATCGTGCCGCTGATCGAACAAGGTTTCATGTCTGCGCACCGCGAACTGCTCGGCGATCACCCGCATCAGGGCGGGATCGACGTGCGCTGGACGACAGGGAAGGGCAACACGTTGCAGATTGTCGCGAACTTTGCCGACCGGCCGCTGCCCATGCCGAAGCTGCTGGTGGGCGAATGCCTTTGGCGGGGAGGGCCGGCTGAAGAGAAGGCGTTGCTGCCGGGCGACATCATCGTTCGGCTTGGTCGGCCATGACCTTTCACCGCGACATCGAGCGCGCCTGTCTCGACCGGATCTGGTTGCAATTGTCTGGGCAAATCGCGATCATGAAGCCGTGACCCTGCTGTCTCTCAGAAGCGACGTCCGGCGGCTGTATGAGGGCGCTACGCCGAATGGCGTGCGTTTCCGCTATGCGCTGCTCGCTTTCGATATCGTGACGGTGCTGTTCATCATCGCCACCTCGTTCCTGCATCCCAGCGAGGTCCTCGAGACGCTCGACGTGCTCTTCGGCGTGCTGTTGCTTGCCGACTTTTCGGCACGACTGCTCGCCGGCCGCCATCCATTCCGGAAATTTCGTCAGCTGGCGACCTGGGCTGACATGGTCGCGATCGTATCCTTCCTGGCACCGCTTGCCGGTGAGGCCGGCGGCTTCCTCCGGATCCTGCGAACGTTGGGGCTGCTTCGCGACTATCAGATGCTCGCGAGGCTCCGGATCGACTCTCCGTTTTTTCGTCGCAACGAAGAGGTCATCTTCGCTGTCACGAACCTCGCCGTCTTCATCTTCGTCATGACCGGCATCGTTTACGAGACCCAGAAGTTTCGTAACGAACATATCCACAACTACGCCGATGCGCTGTATTTCACGGTTACGGCGCTGACGACGACCGGCTTCGGCGACATCACGCTGCCGGGAACGCTTGGCCGTCTCATCACCGTCGTGATCATGATCTTCGGCGTCACCCTTTTCTTTAATCTCGCCCGCGCGCTTCTCAGTCCCAACAAAGTGCGATTTCCATGTCCGGATTGCGGGCTGCAGAGGCACGACGCCGACGCCGTGCATTGCAAGGCCTGCGGTGTCCTCCTCAATATTCCCGATGAAGGCGCGACCTGAAGCGCCCCGACCGCCGGATGTGTGGCGCATCGACGCAAGATTCAGGAGGCTCTAAGTCATTGAAACGACTGGCGTCGGCTACTGTGCATGGGGTTGTTTTCGCGATTTTTGCGCCGGCCGAGCCGCTGCAAGCATTATCGCAACACCACCCATGCCGGAGCGTGGTCGCTCGCCCCATCCTCACCGCGCACCTTCTTGTCCACCCCCGCCTTCGTCAGCCGTGAGACCAGCGCTGGGCTCAGCAGGAGATGATCGAGCCGCAGCCCCGAGTCGCGCGGCCAGCGGTTCCGTTTGTAGTCCCAGAACGTGTAGATGCGCTTTTCAGGATGCAGTTCGCGGATCGCATCGCACCAGCCCTGCGAGACGAGTGAGGCATAGGCCGCGCGGCTCTTCGGCTGGATCAACGCGTCCTTGTCCCATGAGCGCGTCGGATAGATGTCGATCTCGGTTGGCGCGACGTTGTAGTCGCCGGCGAGCACCACGGGCAAATCCTGCTTGATGAAGCTCCGGGCGTGGCGCCTGAGGCGGGCGAACCAGTCCAGCTTGTAGTCGAACTTCGGTCCCGGCTGCGGATTGCCGTTCGGGAGATAGATGCTGGTGACGATGATTCCGCGCACGGCAGCCTCGATGTAGCGGGCTTCGAGATCGCTGGGCTTTCCAGGCAAGCGGTCGCGGGTGAGAATGGGCTCTGCACCGCGGGCGAGGATGGCGACACCGTTCCATGTCTTTTGTCCGCGCCACACTGCGCCATAGCCGGCCTTTTCGATCGCGGCCGCCGGAAAATCGCCATCACTTGCCTTCAATTCCTGAAGCGCGACGACATCGGGCTTTGCCGCGCGCAGCCATGCCAACAGATTGGGCAGGCGGCGGTTGACGTTGTTGATGTTGAATGTCGCGATCTTCATGTAGAGCTACCCGCTCCTGCCTTCCGTATCCGGAGATACAATGTCCAAGTTGAACTTTGCCGCCATCGTCGTCGCCCTCGCGTTCTCTGGGGCTGCGTCGGCACAATCGTCCGACCCGCGCGGTGCGTGCAAGGCAGACTATGACAAATTCTGCGCCGGCATCGCGCCCGGTGGCGGCCGCGTCGTCGCTTGCCTCACCGACAAGCGCGACCAGCTCAGCGCGACCTGCAAGTCCGCTCTGGACAACAGGAAGAAGAAGTAAGCGATCCCTTCGTCTCCCGGACGCGCGCAGCGCGAGCCGGGGCGCAGAAAGGCAGCGTGCTCGGATTTTGAGAGATGGACCCCGGCTCAGCAGCGCACAACGCCGCGCAGCGCGCACGAGAGTATCGTTAGCCAGGTAGCGGCGGCGGTGCCGCGGGTTGCTCGATCGGTGGCGGGGAGGGCGGTTGCTCAGCTGTGCTCGCCGGGGTCGGCTTTACCAGCGGCTCCTCTACATTGCCGCCCTTGTAGAGGCGGGCGTAGCGGTGGCCGAGGCTGGTCAACACCTCATAGCCGATGGTGCCGAAATGATGCGCGAGCTCGTCGACGGTAATGCCGTCGCCGAGCAGCGTCACCATATGGCCGCGCCGCGCCGCGTTCGTCGGCAGATCGGTGATGTCGATCGCGATGAGGTCCATCGAGACGCGGCCGGCGACCGGGCAACGTTTGCCGGCGACGATGACTTCCGCACCGCGGGTGCCGTCATTGGAGCTGGCGGCGCGGAAATAGCCGTCGGCATAGCCGACCGCGATGATCGCCAGTTTCGTCGGCCGTCGCGCGGTCCAGGTGCCGCCATAGCCGACGCTCTCGCCGCGCTCGATGGTGCGGATCTGCACGATGCGCGCCTTGAGATCGACCACCGGCTGCATCGGATTGTCGGCCTCCGGCGTCGGGTTGACGCCGTAGAGGGCGGCGCCCGGCCGCACCATGTCGAACTGGAAGGGCGCGCCGAGAAAGATGCCGGAGGAGTTGGCGAGCGCCGCAGGCACGCTGGAGAATTCGCTGGCGATGCTGCGGAAGGCAGCGAGCTGCTTGGCGTTCACCGGGCTGTTGAGCTGCTCGGCCGAGACCAGATGGCTCATCACCAGCGTGATGCCGTGATCGCCGGCATTGATCCGCGGGATGATGGCCTGCGCTTCCGACAATGTCAGGCCGAGCCGGTTCATGCCGGTGTCGATGTGGATCGCCGCACCGCCGGTCCAGCCGGTGCGCCGGCAGAACACGTCCCATTCGGCGAGCTCGTTGAGGTCGCCGATCACGGGGCGGCAATTGATCTTGGCGTAGTGCTCGCCGGTGTTCTGGAAATAGCCGCCGAGCACGTAGATCGTGGGCTCAGGGACGGCGGCGCGCACCTTGCGCGCTTCCTCGACGGTGGCGACGAAAAAGGTCTTGCAGCCGGCCTTGCTCAGCGCACGCGCGACCTCGGCTGCGCCGCAGCCATAGGCGTCGGCCTTGATCACCGCCGAGCATTCGGCCGGCACCGCGGTCTTCTCGAGCTTGCGCCAGTTGGCGATGATGGCGTCGAGATCGACAGTCAGCACGCCGCCATAGGCAGCGAGCGCGGCAGCCTGATTGGCCTCCGCGGAGAGAAGGCCGGATTGCGAGATGGTTTTCGGGTCGGACGCCAGTGTCATGGCGTCGTTTTACGCAAGAGGCAGGTCCTGTTCAAGGAACTCAGTAGTCGTTGCCGCTGCGGGCCGGGAGCTGACTGTCGGGGGCGAGGTCGCCGAACCGCGTGACCGAGGCTTCGAAGGCCAGGTCGACGGTGCCGGTCGGGCCGTGACGCTGCTTGCCGATGATGACCTCGGCCTTTCCGTGCGCAAGGCTCATGTCGAGCTGCCACTTCTCGTGTTCAGGCGTGCCGGGGCGCGGCTCCTTCATGGCGAGGTAATATTCCTCGCGATACACGAACAGCACGACGTCGGCGTCCTGCTCGATCGAGCCGGATTCACGGAGGTCGGAGAGCTGCGGCCGCTTGTCGTCGCGGGACTCGACCTGTCGTGACAGCTGCGACAGCGCGATCACGGGAACGTTGAGTTCCTTCGCCAGCGCCTTCAGGCTGGTCGTGATCTCGGTGATTTCCTGCACGCGATTGTCGCTCCGCTTGCCCGAACCCGACAGCAGCTGGATGTAGTCGATCACCAGCAGGTCGAGGCCCTTCTGTCGCTTCAAGCGGCGCGCGCGCGCCATCAGCTGCGCGATCGACAGGCCGCCGGTCGCGTCGACATAGAACGGCAGCGATTGCAGCTCGATCGAGACCTCCCGGATCTTTTCGAAATCGGCTTCCGAGATGCCGCCGCGTCGGATGTGGGAGGAGGGAATGCCGGTGCGCTCCGCCACGATACGGGTTGCGAGCTGGTCGGCCGACATTTCGCAGGAGAAGAAGCCGATCACGCCGCCATTGGCCGCCTTCGTGGTGCCATCCGCCTGGATCTCGGGAACATAGGCTTGCGCGACGTTGTAGGCGATGTTCGTCGCCAGCGACGTCTTGCCCATGCCGGGACGGCCCGCGACGATGATGAGGTCGGAGTGCTGCAGGCCGCCCATCTTGGTGTCGAGGTCGCGCATGCCGGTCGAGATGCCCGACAGCTTGCCGTCGCGCTGGAACGCCTTTGCGGCGAGATCGACCGCGACCGCCAGTGCCTGGGAGAATTTCTGGAAGCCGCCGTCATAGCGGCCGGACTCGGCGAGTTCGTAGAGGCGGCGCTCGGCATCCTCGATCTGCGCCCGCGGCGCGAAGTCGACCGGCGCGTCATAGGCGACATTGACCATGTCCTCGCCGATGCCGATCAGGTCGCGGCGCAGCGCCAGGTCGTAGATGGTGCGGCCGTAGTCCTGGGCGTTGATGATGGTGGTCGCTTCGGCCGCGAGGCGCGCAAGATACTGCCCGATGGTCATACCGCCGACGTCGGTGTCGGCGGGCAGGAACGTCTTCAGCGTCACGGGCGTGGCGATCTTGCCCATCCGGATCAGGCTGGCAGCGGTCTCGTAGATGGTCTGGTGCAGCGGCTCGAAATAATGCTTCGGCTCGAGGAAGTCGGAGACACGGTAAAAAGCATCATTGTTGACCAGGATCGCGCCCAGAAGGCTCTGTTCCGCTTCGATATTATGCGGCGCGCTCCGGTAGGCGGGCGTGCCGGGCTCGGGCGCGAGCTTGAGGACGTTGGAGTCAGTCAGAGCCATAGTTCATGCTTGTTGTTGGGAGCGCGGGCCGGGGATAAAGCGCTTCTCTCTGCCTCGGAGAAAGCGCTCCCGTGCCTTATGCCCGATTCACACAATGTGCGGTGTGAATCCTCTGATCATGTGCTGTCAACGCCTTGACGCCGGAATTCCCAAAGAAGGCCGCGCTCGATGACGACGACATTCAAAAGCAATTGAGAACGCTGAGATTTTGGTGGGAACTTGGGCGGCGCAGTTCCGGCGATGAAGCTCTACCGAAATGTCCGAATCGCGTGAACCTCAGGGATCGGCTCACAGACGAATCCTGAGGCGCGCGGAATGACGCACGCTGGCGGCTCTCGGCTCGCCTTCAGATCAGCAGGAGGTAGACCAGCGCCGCCAGAGCCGCCCCGACGCCGGTAACGATCAGGGCAAAATCGGTGCGGAGGTCGTCCTGCACGTCGAATGAGGTTTGGGTCTCTTTGCTCATGGCGACGGTCTAAGCCAGGCCCGACCAGACTTATGTGAATTGGATCACATCTCCCCGGATTCTTTCGGGGGTATGGACGGAACAGGCAGGCGGAGAAGGGAATTGTCTCCCGCGATCCGTGAACAGGAGCGAGGCAGGCCATGCGGCCAGAACGGCGGCACCAGATTTGGCGGAGCGAAGCCGCCAGCCGGCTTTGGCTCTCGGGACTGATTGCAGCCATGGAGCACGCGGAACGGCCCGAAACCCGTCGCCAGCCTGTCGCCCCCGAAATTCTCGTCGAAATGCGGGCGCAGCTGGCGTTAACAGCCGGTATCCGCTCCTGCCAGATTTCGACCCTCCGGCACTAGAATTTATTCACCAGCAATGACCCCGTGGGTTTGCTCAAGCCTTGGCGGGCTTGCCGGGTCTCTTCACGCGGCATGTGGTCGCGCGTCACCAGCAACACGTCGGAGGTCTGCACGGTGCACTCGGCCGCGCCTTCGGTATCGGCTGCCCTAATGCGCTGAGTTCACAGCCGATATTCTCAAGCGGCTTAATCACATCCTTGCGTGGGGTGCCTGCTTCCATTCGTGGCTCAATCGGATAAAAGGTGACCCGCCGCCGCGCCCGGCGCCGGCTGCACTCTCGGAATTCAATGGAGATGATGGGAATGTCGAGCCGAGCGCTCAGCCTCGCGACGGTGTTGCTTCTGACCGGCTTCGGCGCGGTCGATGCCGTTTTTGCGCAGGTGACCAACCTCGAGGCCGGCAAGACTCCGTCCCAGATTTTCTCGCAGACCTGCAACGCGTGTCACAAGAGCCCGCGCGGACTTCTGAAGTCCGTCGCGCCGGGCTCGCTGCCGGGCTTCCTGCGGCAGCACTACACCACGAGCTCGGACATGGCGGGCGTGCTCGCCTCCTATCTGGTCTCGAACGGCGCCGCCGATACGCGCTATCAGGCCAAGGACGGCAAGGACAAGAAGGACGCCGCCAAGGACAAGGACGCCAGCTCCAATCCCGATCATCAGGGACGCCGCCCGCGCGCCCATGAGGCCGCCAAGCCGGATGGCGAGGCCGCTCCCGCCGCGGAAGGTGCGCGCCAGAAGCGGGCCGCACGTCCCGCCGAGGAGGGCACGAAGCCCGAGGGGCAGGCTGCGCCCGAAGGACGCAAGGCCAAGCGGCGCGCCAAGCCCGGCACCGAGGAAGCGCCGAAGGCCGACGCCGCTGCGCCGGTCGCTGAAGAGAAGAAGATCGAGCCCAAGCTGGAATCCAAGCCCGAGCCGAAGTCCGATGAGGCGAAGCCCGATAGCGCCAAGGTCGAGCCCCGCGGCAATGAGGCTCCGGCGCTGCGGCCCGATCCGGTCCCGGCCGTGACGCCGGCTGCCCCGGCCGCCGCGAAGCCCGCCGAGCCGGCCGCTTCCAAACCGGCGGAAGAGCCTGCTTCCAAGCCGGCGGCGCCTGCGGCCAGCTCCGAACCGTCGGCCAAGCCGCAGCAGCCGGCTTCGCCTGCCACCGCCGCAGCCCCGCCTGCCGCGCCAGCCGAGTCCTCCGGTCCGCCTGCGCCGCCGATCTCGCGCTGAGCCAGCCTGTTTTCTGATGAACATACGGAGGCCGCGTTCATCGCGGCCTCCGTATCGTCTTGACCATCATTAGAGCGTTGCTCTAGAGTGATACTCTAGGAGGCCTTGATGACGGCGACCATGCGGGACGACCTGTTGGCAGCCGGGTTGATCGTGTTCGACCGCGTCGGCTTTGAAGCCGCGACGGTGGCCGCGATCCGCACCCGGGCGCGCGCTTCCAATGGCAGTTTCTTCCACGCGTTTGCCTCGAAGAAGGAGCTCGCCGGCGCGCTGTTCCTGGAGGTCTTGCGGCACTATCACGCTGCGGTGCTGGCGGCGCTCGATCCCGTGCCCGATGCGGAGCAGGGCATCGGTCGGCTGATCCGGGCCCATCTCGACTGGGTCGTGACCAGCCGGCGCGAGGCGCGCTATTTGTTCGAGATTTCGCGCAGCGAATGGGGCGAGGACGTCCGCGACGCCCAGCGTGCGCAGAATGCACGGCTCGCCGAAGGCATCGAGCGTTGGCGCGCGCCGCTGGTTGCAAACGGCGAGCTGTTGCCGATGACGCCGGTGATGTTCGTGAGCCAGCTCATCGGCCCCGCGCAGATTTTCTGCCGCGCTTTCCTGTCGGGACGCGACCGCGCGGATCCGCGCGTCGAGGCCGATACGCTGATTGCCTGCGCCAGCCGTGCGCTGCGGCCGCCCGAACGCATCAACAGGACATAAGGAGAAGCCTCATGCACGCCGAAGCAGATCCCGAATTCGCGGCAGTCGCCGAACGCATTCACGCCAATGTCGGCCGGCAAGGCTTCATGAACCTGGTCGGCGCCGAGCTTTCGGAATTGTCGCGCGGCACCTGCACGATTGCCGTGGATCGCCGTCCCGAACTGCTGCAGCAGCACGGCTTCTTCCACGGCGGCGTCACCGCCTTCCTGGTCGACAATGCCACGACGATCGCAGCCGCGACCTCGCGTGGCCAGCAGGCGCTGACGGCGGAATACAAGCTCAATCTGCTCTCGCCCGCCGTCGGCGAGAAGCTGGTATGTCGTGCCCGGGTGATCAAGCCTGGGCGGCAGGTGTCGGTGGTCGCGGCCGACGTGTTCTGCGTCAGCGACGGTGTCGAGAAGCACACGGCAACGGCGTTGGCCTCGATCGCGATGTTGAGCGAGGACGTCGCCGCAAAAGCGAAAAACCCGGCCGCCTGAGGCGACCGGGCTTCGCTTCGCGCAGGACTAAGAGGCTTACTTCTCTTCCGCAGCCGGCGCCGGCTCGACGTCCTGCTCGGCTTCCGGATCGAAGAACTCGCCGGCGGCGGCGATCGCCTCGGCGGCCGCGTCGCGGTCCTCGTTGCGGGTCGAGATGTCCTCGCCGCGGTTGATGCGCTCGGCCTCGTCCTGGCTGCGCGCGACCGTGACGGTGATCTCGACCTCGACCTCGGGGTGGACGGCGACGGTGATGGAGCGCTTGCCGATGGTCTTGATCGGTGCGTCGAGCTGGACCTGCGGGCGAGCCAGCGAGATGCCGTCGGCTTCAAACGCGACCACGATGTCACGCACATTGAC
Organism: Bradyrhizobium sp. SZCCT0148; assembly: GCF_018129985.1. Taxonomy (GTDB): domain Bacteria; phylum Pseudomonadota; class Alphaproteobacteria; order Rhizobiales; family Xanthobacteraceae; genus Bradyrhizobium; species Bradyrhizobium japonicum_H. The sequence goes on along the minus strand of NZ_JAFCKT010000001.1, from coordinate 1,465,572 downwards.
CGAGCCGAACAGTTGGCCGGCTTCGGAGGCTTGGCGGATCACGATGATGTTCTTGCCCGAGATCTTCTCGGCGACCTTGGACGCTTCGCCCTTCGAGGCGAGGTTGCGGGCTTCGAGGTCTGCCTTCATGCCGTCGTACTTGGCACGGTTGTCGGCGGTGGCGCGCAGCGCCTTGCCGCGCTTGAGCAGGAAATTGCGGGCATAGCCATCGCGAACCTTCACGACTTCGCCCATATGGCCGAGCTTGTTGACGCGTTCCAGCAAAATGACTTCCATATTCGTTCTCCTTTTGAAGTGCTCTGTATGGTTTCAGTTACGGTTTCGGCTTGAACTCAGGGGGTCGGCAGCGGAGGTGGTTGCCGGCTGCGCAGGAAGCGTTCGCGGAAGCCGAACATGGCATCCGCAAGTCCGAGGATCACCATCGCGATCACGGGCCATCCGAACACGACCACGACGGCGTAGGTCGAGCCGAGCCAGAACGTGCGGCTCTTCAATGCCAGCGTGAGCGTATGCAGCACGGCAAAGCCGGTCAGCGCATAGCCCATCATCAGCGCGGTCGCGGTGATCTGTGCGGCGATCGCGAGCAGTCCGCCGGTGAAGCAGAAGGCAAGCGCGATACAAAGCGCCACCAGCGTCATCGGCGGCAGCTCCACCGTCTTCATGTCCGGCCACGGTCGCCGTAGCCGGCCCGAGGTCGCCGTGATCTTGGCGCTGAGCCAGAGGTTGAGGGTCAGCGTCATCATAGTGATGATGGTGGCCCCGGCCGGTGCGATCCGCACCAACGCATCGACGAACTGACCCGCCTCGCCGGAGCTTTGCGGGTCGGCGGCCCGGAGCATGCGCATCAGGCCGCGCCGCAGCGCGCCGAGGATGGTCTCGGCGTCGGTCCCAAGCGTGAGCAGGGCGGCAATCGTGGTCAGCGTGGCGAAGCCCGCGAGCCACAGCAGCATGCGGCCGACCGGATACCATTCGAGCTCGGGCTCGGCGGTCGCAGCGGCGTCCGGCGCGGCCTGTCCGACTGGACGGCTGAGCAGGACGAGATGGCCGAGCCACCACGCCGGCAGTGCGACGGTAACGGCGAAGGCGATGCAATAGGGCAGGCCGAACAGGGCACCGAGGCCGATCGCGGCAGCAATGCCGCCGAGGCTCGCGCAAAGCGGCCCCCAGCCGATCGCGGCGACCATCAGCGGCAGCGGTGCGAGATAGAACAGGACGAGCGAGATCAGCGCGCCCGAAATGATCGAGGCGAACATCAGAGCCGACGCGGCGCCGGCGATCAGGGCTATGAGCACAAAGGCCATCATCAGCTGTCCCGCTCCCTTCGAGCGGTTAGAGGCGTTTCGCCCCAACCATCGGCAACCGGACGGCCCGGGAGCCTTATGAAACTTAAAGAGTGCAGCCGGAGGCGATGTCGCCGCCGGCTGAATTGGTCTTAACGAATGACGTAGGGCAGCAGGCCCAGGAACCGCGCGCGCTTGATCGCGCGGGCGAGTTCACGCTGCTTCTTCGCGGACACCGCGGTGATGCGGCTCGGCACGATCTTGCCGCGCTCGGAGACGTAACGCATCAACAGCTTGGAGTCCTTGTAGTCGATCTTGGGAGCATTGGCGCCCGTGAACGGGCAGCTCTTGCGACGACGGAAAAACGGGCGGCGTGCACCAGCTTCAGCCATTGTTCTTACTCCCCATCCGTCGTGGTCGTGGTTTCAGCGTCTTCGCGCGGACGGCGCGGGCCGCGGTCACCGCGGAAGCCACCACCCTCACGATCGCCGCCACGGAAACCGCCCTCGCGGTCGCCGCGGAAGCCACCGCCTTCGCGGTCGCCACGGAAGCCGCCGCCACGGTCGTCGCGCTCGCGGTCACGGTCCGCCTTGCGCATCATCGCGGACGGGCCTTCCTCGAGTTCCTCGACGCGGACGCTGAGATAGCGGATCACGTCTTCGCTGATGCGCTCCTGGCGCTCGATCTCGGCGATCGCCGCGGACGGCGCGTCGATGTTGAGCAGCACGAAGTGCGCCTTGCGGTTCTTGTTCATACGGTAGGTGAGGGAGCGTACGCCCCAATTCTCGGTTTTGGTAACCTTGCCGCCGAGACCCTCGACGATACCGGTCATCTGCGCAGTCAGCTCTTCGACCTGCTGCGTGCTCGCGTCCTGACGCGCGAGAAAGACATGCTCATAAAGAGCCATGGTGGTCCTTTCCTCATGTTGGCGCATCGCCCGGCGTCAAGCCCTTAAGAGGCCTTCGGAAAGGACTCTGGGATTAAGCTCAGAAGGCGGAAACACGGGACGACGGGCCGACTGGCCCTGCCACACCAAAATCACGAATGATTTGCTGAGACCGTCCGTTCAGCTCCCGGCCGGGGTCTGCGGATGCGCGCCTTATACGGATTTTGGCCGGCTTTGCAAGGTTTCAACCCCTCGTTTTGGGCCAGACGATACCGCCGAGACGGCCAGGTCCCCCCAAACCCGCTTGATCTATTTGTTTGTATAGCATACAAATAGTGCTTCGGGAGGCTCTGATGACGGGTGAGGCGATCCAGGCTCCGTTCGAGGCTTCGACGGGTGACCCCAAGCACGCTGCGCGGGCCACCCGGTCGGCCGGCCGCAAGATGCGCTCGCTGCTGCTGGATGCGGCGAGCCCCTTGTTTCGGGAACGGGGGCTGTCAGGTACGGCGATAACCGATATCGCGGCGGCCGCGGACGCATTCCCGAGCCAGATCACCTACTATTTCCGCACCAAGGAGGCGCTGTTCGTCGAATGCGCCTGCCGCGAGCTGCTGTATCTGGCGCGCGCGACCGAGCAGGCGGCGCTTAAGGCGCGCACGCCGCGGGACTACACGCATGCGCTGGCGGAGACCGTGACGGCGAGCGATTCCGTGGCGTTTTTCGCCGAAGCGCTGACATTGACGCGGCGCCGCCAGGACCTCGCACCGCTGGTCGAGCGCACGATCGAGCGCCTTCACGGCGAAGGCGCGCGTGCCTATGCGAGCCAAGTGGCGCGGCACGGCTGGCGCTCGCTGCGCGCGCCCGACGAAAGCTCGCGGCGGTTCTGGGCCGTTGCGATCGGAATCATTCTCGAAGGCTACGCCATGGGGCGTTCGCCGGAGGCGCTCTGCGCCGAGATGCTGCGCGTGCTCGGCGAGCAGGCGAAAACCACCGGCGACGCGACACCTCTGCGTCTCGTCGATGACGACGCAGGCAATTCGAACGAGGAAGGCTAGGCCATGACCGCGCTTCGCATGCGTGCCCGCGATTTCCTGAGCGACGCCCAGCTTGCCGACGTGCGCCAGCGCGTGACCTGGAAAGGCGTCGCGCTGATCGCGCACGCCTGGGCGCTCATCATCGGTGCGATCGCCTTGGTCGCGTGGTGGCCAAATCCGGTCACTTATGTCCTCGCTGTCGCGATCATCGGTTCGCGCCAGCTCGGCCTTGCGATCCTGATGCATGACGGCGCGCATGGCTGTCTGACCGCCGACGAGAAAACCAATCTGGCCCTGAGCCAGTGGTTCTGTGCCTACCCAATTTTTGCGGAGACCCGCAGCTACCGGCGCTATCACCTTCAACACCATGCGCACACCCAGCAGGACGATGATCCCGATCTCGTGCTGTCGGCGCCGTTTCCGATTACGAAGCTGAGCTATCGCCGCAAGTTCATTCGCGACATCACCGGGCAAACCGGATACCAGCAGCGCAAGTCACAGCTGCTCAACGCGCTCGGTCCGAAGGACTGGCCGTGGCGCCAGCGCGCGGCGCATTTTTGGGAGAAGCTCGGCCCGCAATGCATCGTCAACACCGCGATGTTCGCAGCGCTCGCGGCGGCCGGCGTGTGGTGGGCCTATCCGCTGCTCTGGCTGGTGCCGCTTCTGACCTGGATGATGGTCATCACCCGCATTCGCAACATTGCGGAGCATGCCGTCGTGCCTGACAGTGGCGATCCCCTGCGCAACACCCGCACCACGCATGCCAATGTTCTCGAACGCCTGTTCATCGCGCCCTACTACGTGAACTACCACCTCGAGCATCATCTGCTGTTCTACGTGCCCTGCTACAATCTGCCGAAGGTCCATCGCCTGCTGAGCGACAGCCGGCACGCTGGCCGCATGGAGGTGCAGCCGAATTACGCAGCGGTGCTGCGGCTGGCGACGGCAAGGCCGGACAGGGAGGATCAGCCGGGGCAGTTGGCGAGCAGCGCGCGCCGTGCGCGGGCTGGAGCAGAGGTTGATGCCAACCAGACCGCCGGTGGATTTTGACGGGACGTATCCCCAGTTGAATGCCGGCCAGGAGTTTCGCCGCGGCTTGACAGTCCGGCCCCTGACAGTGTCTACGGCCCCCTTTGGAGCATGATCCGGAACTACGGCCCAGGGCCGTGCGTAAAGGCCGCGTGTAAACGGCTGCCGGTCCTCGAACGGGATCGTGCCCGACAAGCAGGGAGCGCCGATGACGGCTGCATTTACATTTCCTGGGCAGGGTTCCCAGGCGGTCGGCATGGGCAAGGCCCTGGCCGACGCTTTTCCGGTCGCGCGGGCCGTGTTCGACGAGGTCGATGCCGCGCTCGGAGAGAAGCTGACGGCAATCATCTGGGATGGTCCGGCAGAAACCCTTCAACTCACGCAGAACGCCCAGCCGGCGCTGATGGCGGTCTCGATCGCCACCCTGCGTGTGTTGGAAGCTGAAGCGGATTTTTCCGTGGGGCGGGATGCCGCCTTCGTTGCCGGCCACTCGCTCGGTGAATATTCGGCGCTGGCAGCGGCCGGCAGCCTGAGGGTTTCGGATACTGCCCGTCTGCTTCGCACCCGCGGTCTCGCAATGCAAAAGGCCGTCCCGGTCGGCGCCGGCGCGATGGCCGCTCTGCTCGGTCTCGACTACGAGGCTGCCATGGCTGTCGCGGGCGAGGCGGCGCAGGGGCAGGTCTGCCAGGCCGCCAACGACAATGGCGGCGGGCAGGTGGTCGTCTCCGGCGACAAGGCTGCGGTCGATCGCGCCGTCGAGATCGCGAAGGCCAAGGGCGCCAAGCGCGCGATGTTGCTGCCGGTCTCCGCCCCGTTCCACTGCAAGCTGATGCAGCCTGCCGCCGACGCGATGGCGGAAGCGCTCTCGAATGTCACGATCAAGGCGCCGGCAGCGCCGTTGGTGTCGAACGTGCTGGCGAGCGCCATCACCGATCCCGACGAGATCCGCCGTCGCCTGGTCGAGCAGGTGACCGGCACGGTGCGCTGGCGCGAGTCGGTTGCCTATATGGCAGGGCAGGGCGTCACCCGTTTCTTCGAGATCGGCGCCGGCAAGGTGCTGACGGGACTCGTCAAGCGTATTGCCGACGGCGCTGTCGGCGTTGCCGTCGGCGGACCGAATGACATTGCCGCCGCCAAGGATGCATTGGCCGCTGCGAAGCAGGGCTAGAGGAGTTATCGATGTTCGATCTGAATGGCAAAAAGGCGCTCGTTACCGGCGCGACCGGCGGCATCGGCGGCGCGATCGCGCAGGCGCTCCATGCGCAGGGCGCGACGGTTGCGATCTCGGGAACGCGCAAGGAGGTGCTGGACGAGCTGGCCGGCAAGCTCGGCGAGCGCACCTTTGTGCTGCCCTGCAATCTCTCCAAGGCCGACGAGGTCGAGGCGCTGGTGCCTGCTGCCGAAGCGGCAATGGGCCAGGTCGATATCCTCATCGCCAACGCCGGCATCACCCGCGACAATCTCTTCGTGCAGCTTCGTGACGAGGATTGGGAGGAGGTCATCAACATCAATCTGACCTCGACTTTCCGCCTGGCGCGCGCCGCCACAAAGCTGATGATGCGCAAGCGCTTCGGCCGCATCATCGCCATCACCTCGGTGGTCGGCGTCACCGGCAATCCCGGGCAAGGCAATTATACGGCGTCGAAGGCGGGCCTGATCGGCATGATCAAGACGCTGGGAGCCGAATACGCCAAGCGCGGCGTCACCGCCAACTGCATCGCGCCCGGCTTCATCAAGACGCCGATGACCGATGCGCTCAACGACAAGCAGCGCGAAACGATTCTGACCAGGGTTCCGGCAGCCCGCCTGGGGACGCCCGAGGACATCGCCGCGGCCGCCGTCTACCTGAGTTCAAACGAAGCAGCCTACGTCACCGGGCAGACGATCCACGTCAACGGCGGTATGGCCATGATCTGACGTCTCGCTCCGCACCGCCCCTCGGGGCGGCCGGAATGCGGCAAACGGCCGTTTCCGGAGCGAAATGAGGCTTGTAGTCAAGGCAATTGAAGTATGATAACCGGACCTCCAACGGATGGGCAAAGAACGCCATTGCAGGTTTTTGAAACCCTGTATATTGGCGATGCGGAGCCTTGGCCGACGTTCGCCGGGCCCTGTATCGGTTAGCATGGGGCCAAATCAAAGTTCGTAAGCGAAGGCAAGTAACGCGACCACGACGGCTCGTATCGTCCCGGGGGGTCGGGTCTACAGGGAACAACACGAGGTTATGCAATGAGTGACATTGGCGAACGGGTTAAGAAGATCGTGGTCGAACACCTTGGTGTTGAACCCGAGAAGGTTGTCGACAACGCGAGCTTCATCGACGACCTCGGCGCCGACAGTCTGGACACCGTCGAGCTGGTGATGGCGTTCGAAGAAGAATTCGGTTGCGAGATTCCGGACGACGCCGCGGAAACGATTCTCACCGTCGGCGACGCCACGAAGTTTCTCGAGAAGAACGCGAAGAGCTAAGGCTCTTCATTTTCGCGGGGACAACATTGAAACCGGACGGGCCGCTTCCCAGCGGTCAGCCGGTTTCTTGTTATTGGCCGTGAATCTTTCGATGCGGAGTTTTCGGATATGAGGCGGGTCGTCGTTACGGGTCTCGGCATGGTCTCGCCACTCGGCTGTGGCGTCGAGCCGACCTGGAAGCGCATCCTCAACGGCGAAAGTGGTGCTCGCAAGATCGAGAGCTTCGACGTCTCCGATCTGCAGACCCAATACGCCTGCACTGTCGTGCGTGGCGACGGCACCAACGACAGCTTCAATCCTGATATCTGGATGGAGCCGAAGGACCAGCGCAAGGTCGACGACTTCATCATCTTCGGCATGGCGGCCGCGGGGCAGGCGCTCGACGACGCCAATTGGCATCCCGAGTCCGAAGAGGACAAATGCGCGACCGGAACCATGATCGGGTCCGGTATCGGCGGCCTCAGCGGTATCGCCGAGACTGCGATCCTTTTGAAGGAACGCGGGCCGCGCCGGGTGTCGCCGTTCTTCATTCCGGGCCGCCTGATCAATCTCGCCTCCGGATACGTCTCGATCAAGCACGGGCTGAAGGGACCGAACCATTCGGTGGTCACGGCCTGCTCGACCGGCGCACATGCCGTCGGCGATGCCGCGCGCCTGATCGCGCTGGGCGATGCCGACGTGATGGTCGCGGGCGGCGCTGAATCTCCGATCAGCCGCATCGGCATTGCCGGTTTCAACGCCGCGCGTGCGCTCTCGACCGGTTTCAACGACACACCCGAGAAGGCCTCGCGACCCTACGACAAGGACCGCGACGGGTTCGTGATGGGCGAGGGCGCCGGCGTCCTCGTGCTGGAAGAGCTCGAGCACGCCCGGCGCCGCGGCGCCAAAATCTATGCCGAGGTGATCGGCTATGGCCTGTCGGGTGATGCCTATCACATTACGTCGCCGTCGCCCGATGGTGATGGCGGCTTCCGCAGCATGTCGGCCGCGCTCAAGCGCGCCGGCCTGACCGCCTCCGATCTCGACTATATCAACGCGCACGGCACCTCGACGCCGCTCGGTGACGAGATCGAGCTCGGTGCCGTCGAGCGTCTGCTCGGCAATGCCGCCTCCAAGGTTGCGATGTCCTCGACCAAATCGTCGACGGGGCATCTGCTCGGCGCGGCCGGTGCGATCGAAGCAATCTTCGCCATTCTCGCGATTCGCGATAATGTCGTGCCGCCGACCATCAACCTGGACAATCCGTCGGTGGAGACCGCGATTGATCTCGTGCCGCACACGGCGAAGCAGCGAGAGGTCAACGTCGCCTTGTCGAACTCCTTTGGTTTTGGCGGTACCAACGCGTCGGTCATCCTCCGGCGCTTGGTCAGTTAGTTTGAGTTTGAAACAAATCCACCGTTTTGCCGTATTCGGCGATAGTCATGGACGTGGGCGCGTGCATTGGGCAGGGCAAGCGATTGTCGGGCCGCGGTTGAACCGGCAGGATTCAGGTTGTTTTGATGAGTGAAAGGCCGCCCATTTCGCCCCGGAGTCCGCGGGCAGCGCTTGAGCCTGAGCAGCTCCCGCCGCCGCCGAAGCGGTCGGAGCGTGCGCGCAATCCATTCGTGGTCGTCGGCAACGCCATCATCACCCTCCTGCTGATCGCCATGCTGGGCGCCGGCGGCATCTATTATTACGGCCGGCAGGTGCTGGAAGCGCCCGGGCCGTTGAAGGACGACAAGATCGTCAACATCCCGCAGCGTGCGGGCAAGCGCGACATCGCCGAGACGCTGAACCGGGAAGGCGTCACTGACGTCAATCCCTGGGTGTTCATTGCCAGCGTCGCCGCGTTGAAGGCGAGCTCGGACCTCAAGCCGGGTGAATATTCGTTCCAGAAGAACGCCTCGCTCCGCGACGTCATCGCCACCATCGTCGAAGGCAAGGTGGTGCAGCATGCCGTCACGATTCCGGAAGGTCTTACCTCCGAGCAGATCGTGGCACGCCTTTCCGACAACGACATCTTCACCGGCAGCGTGCGCGAGCTGCCGCGCGAGGGCACGTTGTTGCCCGAGACCTACAAATTCCCGCGCGGCACTCCGCGCGAGCAGGTGATCCAGCGCATGCAGCAGGCGCACAAGCGCGTGCTCGGCGAGATCTGGGAGCGCCGCAATCAGGACATTCCGGTCAAGACGCCGGAGCAACTGGTGACGCTCGCCTCGATCGTCGAGAAGGAAACCGGCAAGCCGGACGAGCGCAGCCGCGTCGCCGCGGTGTTCACCAACCGGTTGAAGCAGCGGATCAAGCTGCAGTCCGACCCGACCATCATCTACGGCCTCGTCGGCGGCAAGGGCACGCTGGGCCGCCCGATCAAGCGCAGCGAGATCACGCAGCCGTCACCCTACAACACCTATGTGATCGAGGGCTTGCCGCCGGGTCCGATCGCCAATCCCGGCCGCGCCTCGCTGGAGGCCGCCGCCAACCCGGCGCGCACCCGCGACCTCTTCTTCGTCGCCGACGGCACCGGCGGCCACTCCTTCACCGAGACTTACGACGCGCACCAGAAGAACGTCGCCAAGCTCCGCGCGATGGAGAAGCAGATCCAGAACGACACGGTGGAGCCGGCCGAGGACGCGCAGCCGCCGGCCGCCGCAGCGCCCGGAACTGCAGATACGCCGACGGCAGCAACGCCGGCGCGGCCCAATCAGCAAAAGAAGCCGCCCGCAGCACGCCCCGCTGGTCCGGCGCCGGCGCGGCAGGGCGCGGTGCAACCCTCGCCACCGGTGGTCCAGCGCTAGGCGCGCTGCAGACCTGCCCGCGGACTTTGCGGATTCCACTTTCCTGCAAAATAGTCTTAAGTTTCGCGGGGCTTGATGCCTCGCGAATCCCGTGTTTCTGGAGAATTTGACCTGATGGCGCTGTCGTCCATGACCGGCTTTGCCCGAAGCCACGGCGCAAGCGGGCCGTACACGTTCGAATGGGAATTGAAGTCGGTCAATGCCAAGGGCTTTGATCTCCGGGTGCGGCTGCCGCAGGGGTTCGACGAGCTCGAGGCACACGCCAAGAAGCGCGCCGGCGAGCTGTTGTCGCGCGGCACCGTCTACGCCAATCTCACCGTCAAGCGCGCCAACGCCGCTGCCGCCGTTCGCGTCAATGAGGACGTGCTCAATGCCGTCCTGAAGGCCGCCGCGGTCATCGCCGGCAAGGTCGACGCGGTGGCGCCGAGCGTCGACGGCCTGCTCGCCATCAAGGGCGTGATCGAGGTCGCGGAGCCCGAGGGCGACGAGGAGGAGGACAAGGCTGCGCGAGCGGCTGCCGCCGAGGCCTTCGACAAGGCGCTCGCCGAGCTCGTCGAGATGCGCAAGCGCGAGGGCACCTCGCTCGGGCAGATCCTGACCCAGCGGGTCGACGAGGTCGAGCAACTGGCGAAGCAGGCCGAGGCCGCGCCCGGTCGCAAGCCCGAGGCGATCAAGGCCAGGCTCGCCGAGCAGATCGCAACCCTGCTCGACACCTCCGACCGTTTCGATTCCGACCGCCTGATGCAGGAGGCGATCCTGATCGCGACCCGGGCCGACATCCGCGAGGAGCTCGACCGCATCGCTTCCCATATCGCGCAGGCGCGCGAGCTGATCGGCAAGGGCGGCCCGATCGGCCGCAAACTCGACTTCCTGGCGCAGGAGTTCCACCGCGAGGTCAACACCTGCTGCTCGAAGTCGAACGACATCGAGCTGACCAACACGGGGCTCGCCATGAAGAACGTGGTCGAGCAGTTCCGCGAGCAGGTCCAGAATCTGGAGTGATCGATGACGAGCGGCGGCGGTCACGGAACTGACGGTGTCGAGCGGCGCGGCCTGATGTTCGTGCTGTCCTCGCCCTCGGGCGCGGGCAAGACGACGCTGTCGCGTCTTTTGATGGACCGGATGTCCGGCCTGAAAATGTCGGTCTCGGCGACCACGCGGCCGAAGCGGCCGGGTGAGGTCGACGGCAAGGACTATCTGTTCGTCGACAAGCCGCGCTTCGAGGCGATGGTGAAGGGCGACGAACTGCTGGAATGGGCCACCGTGTTCGACAACAGCTACGGCACGCCGCGTGGCCCCGTCGAAGCCGCGCTGTCGGCCGGGCAGGACGTGCTGTTCGACATCGACTGGCAGGGCACGCAGCAGCTGCGCGAGAAGGCGCGCGCCGACGTCGTCAGTGTCTTCATCCTGCCGCCCTCGGCGGCCGATCTGGAGAAACGGCTGCACTCACGCGCGCAGGACTCCGACGAGGTCATCCGCAAGCGCATGAGCCGCGCCAGCCACGAGATGAGCCACTGGGCCGAGTACGACTACATCGTGATCAACCACGACGTCGACGAGGCCTTTGCCGAGGTGCAGTCGATCCTGAAGGCCGAGCGCCTCAAGCGCGAGCGGCGGACTGGCCTCGTTGGTTTCGTGCGAGGTTTGCAAGGGCAGCTTCAGGCCTAGGCTGCGGCAGTTGCGGCCCTTGCGTGGCCAGGCGTTCCAGCATGGCGGTGATCACGTCGACGTCGACGGCATCCTCGATCTGCACATCTTCGTCGCGACGGTCTTGGTCGCGAGCGACCGGCTTTTCTGCGTCGGCCTTCCGTGCCGCTAGCCGAGGCGCGGCTTCGATCTCGAAGGCGCCGTCGAAGATGTCGGCCTCGTCGAGTTCGGCGGCCTCGCTGCGAACGGCGGCGGATTGCGCCGCGATCCTGCCGATTTCCCTGCTGAAGGCGGTGAGTTGCGCGGTCTGCTGCGGCCGCGCTTCATCGAAGTCGACCGGGCGCGGTCGCGCGTCCGGTGTCGCACCGAGCCAAGGCGCGCGGCTTCCGTCCTGATCCTGCGTGCCCCAATCGTCCCAATGGCCGCGGCGCTCGGCGACCTGGACGCGCACGCGCCTGCGGGCAAGACGATAGATAACGCTGGCGAGCAGACCGGCGAGCGCCAGCGCGCCGCCGATCACGAGCAGCAGCATCTGCAACGAGCCGACCGGTTTGTCGGTGGTGCTGTCTGCCGCGGCCAGGGCCATCGGGGCGGGAGGCTTTGCCGGCTTCGCGCTCGGCGACACGGCGGCCGTGATGGGAGCAGGCTCCGGCGTCGGCGGTGCGACTGAGGTCGAGACATCGGGCCAGGGCGTGGCGACGGCAGGTTGCTGCGGGCTGCTGTCGGTGGCTTGGTCCGGCGTCTGTTGCGCCGGCGTCGAGGCTGTGGCCTGCGCGACGGCGTTCGACGTCCTGGAGGTGACGCCACTGCGTGGCGTCAGATATTCGGCTCGTGCGTCCTGCACCGTCTGCTGCTTTGACGGCGCCGGATCCGGCGTTGGCGTTTCGGTTGTCGCCTGGGCGCTCTGGGTGACCTTGCCGCCCTCGGCGCGCAGATACCAGCATTGCCGCTTGGTCGAGCGCTCAAGACGATAGTGCCAGTGCTGCCCCTGCGGCGCTGCGCCCTTCGGCGAGGCGAGGCAGTCGGCGGCTGCATTGGCTGTGGCTGGTGCGCTTGGCGCGCTTTGCGATACGGCAGCCAGTGGCGCGCCGGCAACGATGCTGCCGATCAGCGCGGATACGAATTTTGCGGTGCGGTTGCCCATCCTGGTCTCCCGGTTACGCATGACGCAACTCTTGAACAGCCCTTGTCATCAAAGACTTGGGTGGCAATGAGCCGCAATTCCGGAGAGGATGTGGCTTGAATCGGGCCTCGCGGAGCAGCCGGTCCGCCGCGGGTTCAGCGGTTGCCGGCTTATTGCTTGGCCGACGTCCAGGTTCCGCCGCAGCCGTCGGAGCGACGCCAGGTGCCGGAGCCGCTGCGGCCGGAGAGGCGGCCTGCACCGGTGAATGTCACGCCCTGGCCTTGGCCGCGTGTGCTGACCGAGCCACTGGAGCTGACGGTTCCGCTGACGCCTTCACCGATCACCTTGCCCGAACTGACGACGACTGCGCCGCTGGTCGAGCCTCCGCAGCCGACGCTGGTTACGATCCATGCACCGTCGAAGCCACCGCCACCTCCACCTCCGCCGCCGCTTCGCCGTGACGACGAGCGCGTGTCGTCGGCTGCCGGCTTGCTCCGGCGCGCGGGAGCGGCGGGCTCGGCCGAGCGATCCTGGCGCGAGCCGGACAACGACTTCTCGTCATTGCCGATCGAGCCGCCGGCGCTGCCGGACTGGGCGAAGATGGGTGACGAGGCGATGGCTGCGGTGAGGAGGACGGCAAGCGCAATCGTGCTGCGGATCACGACAACAGGCATGAGCAAACATCCAAATTGAAAAAAAGATATCAGCGGCCGGAGCCGTCGGCGCAGACGGATCCGATAATGCGGCAAGCTTTGCCAGCCTTGCCGCATTCGTCAAGCGCGGCGTCCTTGGCACGCTGCACGCCCTCGCGCTGGACCAGCGACCAGGACTTGTCGGAGATCGCAAACGCGCCGCAGCTTCGCCCGTAGAAGGACAGCTCGATCGGGCATTTTGCGCCGGCGCAATTGCCGCGCGCATCCGCGACCGCCGCGCGCCGCGAGGCGTGATTCCACGAGATGCCCCATTTGCTGCTGTCGGGCCCGTAGACGATCGAGCCCCAGGGCTTGAGATCCTCCATCTTGCGCATGCGCAGCAGCAGGCCTTCGGTGGCTTCACCCGTGGGTGTCATCGAGATCCGCTGTTGCAGCTTGGTGACGGCGCGGGTGAGGCCGTCGGGCGTATCAGGGTCGAAATTGAGTTCATAGAGCCGCTCGCTGAGCTCACTGAGCAGGGCAGCATCGCGCAAGGGGACACGATCAGGATCGGCACGCAGGCGCTCTGCCGGCAAGGGATCGGGCTGCATCGCCGCAATTTTCGGCGGGGCCGTTTCGGTTGGCGCCACGAAATAGAAGGTGCCGTCGATCGGCGAGGACGACACCCAGGGCTGCTGCGCGCCCGCGGTGGCGCGCTTCACGGCGAGGCCGACCTGGTTGAAGGTCTGGAACACGTCGAGACCCGCGGTCCGGATCGTCGTCGCCAGCGCCTTCGTATACGGGCTGTGACCGTCGCTGCCGTCCTGCGCGACATTGCCGGGCTGCGTCGCGTAGGAGATCAGCGTGCCTTCGGGCGCGCGCATCTGCGCCAAGCCACCGTCCGCGGCGCGCAAGCCGCGTGAGCCGAACGGGTTGTTGCGGCAGGCGTCCAGGATCACGAGGTTGAGCCGCGTGCCCGAACCCTGCATCTGGCGCAGCACCAGGTTGACGTCGGTCATCTGGAAATCGACGTCGGCCTCGCGCGTCGGATTGGCGCCGACAGGCACGAGATAGTTGGAGCCGGCGACCTGTACGCCGTGGCCGGCGTAGTAGAACAGCGCAACGTCGGCGCCCTGGACCTGGCGGCCGAAGTTCTGCACCGCGATGTCCATTGCGCCCTTGTCGAGATCGAGCTGGGCGCGGCCGCCCACCAGCGTAAAGCCGAGCAGGCCCAGCGTCTCCGCCATCAGGCTCGCATCCTTGGAGGGATTGTCCAGCGGCGTGATGTTCTTGTAGGCGGAGTTGCCGACCACCAGCGCGATGCGCCTTTCGGCCGATGCCGGGTGTATGGTGACGACCAGCAAGGCCAGCGCTGCCAGCCCCAAAACGCGATTGAAAATCCTCGCGCGCATCGAAATTCCCCAAAATAATGGCGCCAGTCTAGCAGCCCGGCGCGCGAGCGAAAAGTGGGCGCGAGCGGTGGTAGCCACGTGTCCCAGACAAGCCGCAACGCGTAGGCGTTGCGGCGCGGAGCCCAGCGCCTGGGAGTCCGCGGCGACATGGGCGCCGGCTCTGCAGCGCACCGCCAAGCGCGCTGCGCTGCGTCCGGGGCACGCGAGCGGAAATTCATGACAGAGCGGCGAGCAGACACGCCATCGCAATCTCGCGGCGCGTTTCGCCCGAGGCTTGCTGTCGTTTGCGTTCTTTGAAGGCCAAAGAGCGCAGGGAAGGCCGGGCGCCGGCGGCACCCGCAAGTCCGTGCACAACAAAAAATGCACACGGGTTGGACCACAGGTGTTGCCGGTCGCCCGGCCTTCCCTGCGCGGCTGGTTTTAACGGTGTCCTTCGTGCTCTCCTCGGGGAGCGTTGCACTATTGCCCCCGTCGCCTTGCGGATGGCTGATGCACGTGCCCGGTCGGGCCGCCGCATCACCGCAAGCCTTGACGCCAGAACCCCGGGCGCCAGGACCACACGACTTCTCCGTCCGCGGACGATCCCGCCGAAATCCCCGAAGGCTTGCGTGTGCTCGCCCTCAGGTCTCAATGAGACCGCTGTGACCGCGCCGTGTCGTATCGCGTCGCCTGATGACTCACGGTTGCCCGCCCTGTCATCATGCCGAGCCGCGCCGGCGCTACCGCGTCCACCGCACCCCGGCCCGCATCTCGTGACGATCGCGAAGCGCCCCTTTGGAAGGGCCAAGATGGCGCCTCTCTGCCACAAATCCGAAATTCGGGAAAGAGGAATATTTTTGCGCCGAGGGCTTGACCGGGTGTTTTGCCCGACGCCCCTCCCGAGCCGCCGTCAAGTTACGTTTGCAATGCTGCATAGCGGCAAGCGCTCCATCGGCGCGAATGTGCAAACGGACGTGCCCGCTTGGTCGGCGCTCATGCAGGAAGGTTCATGCGATTCCGGAAAATTTCTCGGCTCCTCAGTGGCCGCGTGCAATCATAGGATTGAAACGTCCGCGCGAAGATGCTGCAATTCCAATCGCGTTCATTCCGATCTCGGACGTTGGCGCCAGCGGCGCATCTGCGCGTCGAAGCGTTGCCTGGCCAAGAAACAAGAAGCACAAGGGGGGACCATCATGTCCGTGTTGTCACGTCGCGATTTCCTGGCACTTTCGACGTCCGCCGCGCTTGTCGGCCTCGCCGCGCCCGCGCGAGCCGCAATGGGGCCGAACGACAAGTACGATCTGGTGATCCGGGGCGGCGAGGTGCTCGACCCCAGCCAGTCGCTGCGCGCCAAGCGTGACATCGGCATCCGCTGGGGCGTGATCGAAACGGTGCAGGAGGCGATCCCGGCCGAGCGCGCGCTGAAGAGCATCGATGCGTCGGGCAAGCTCGTGATGCCTGGTCTGATCGATCTGCATTCTCACGTCTATCCCTACGGCTCGGCGATCGGGATTCCTGCCGACGAACTGGTGCAATTCCAGGGCACGACGACCGTCGTCTCCGCGGGCGACGCCGGGGTCAACAATCTGGCGGCGTTGCGCCGCTTCATCGTGGCCCAGACGCGGGCGCGGATGTACGCCTTCGTCCATATCGCCAATAACGGCCTGTCGGCGTTCCCGGCCGCCGAGCTGTACAATATCGACGTCGCACAGACTGAAGCCTGCGCGATGGCGCTCGCCGAGAACGCCGATTTCCTGCTCGGCGTCAAAGTGCGGATGTCGGAGAACGTGATCTACAAGCACGGGCTCGAGCCGCTGAAGCGCGGCATCCAGGCTTGCGAGATGTGCGGCTGGCCGGCGAAGATGATGGTGCATATCGGCGGAGTCGAGTCCAAGGAGCTGATGTCGCAGATCCTCGATTTGCTGCGCCCGGGCGACGTGCTGACACACGCCTATTCGGGCGCGCCGAACATGTCCAACGTCTTCACCAACATCGTGCAGGAGGGCAAGCTGCTGCCTGCAGCCCTGGCGGCCAAGCAGCGCGGCGTCATCTTCGACGTCGGTCATGGCGGCGGCAGCTTCGATTTCACAGTGGCGGAAGTCGCGATCCCCGGGGGATGCACGCCGGACACCATCTCCTCCGACATCCACGTCTTCTCCGGCAATTCGCCCGGCATTCCGTTCCTGCCCAACGTGATGAGTAAGTTCATGACGCTGGGCTTCACGCTGGAACAGGTGGTTGCGATGGCCACCACGGCGCCGGCGAAGATCATTAACCGCGCGCCGAAGATCGGCACGCTGCAAGTCGGTGCGCCCGGCGACGTCGCCATCATGGAGCTGGTGGAAGGGCCGGTCAGCTTCGTCGACACCCGCAACAACAAGAGAGACGGCAAGGCGCAGCTCAAGCCGATCCAGACCGTCATCAACGGCGTGCCGTTCGGCCGGCCTTATCAGGCGCCGTTCGCGGTCAGGTAGAGATCCGCGGGCGGGTCTCAGCCGTTGTTGAGGCCCGCTTTCGCTTGGTTCCACTCCTCTACTTCTGCGGCCGTCCGGACGCCGGCGGCCGGCGGATACGTTGTCAGCGAAAGACCGGGCATCGGTGGGCAATCAAGGGGGCCCCGGATATCCAGCCTTCCCGATTCCAAGCCTTCCCAATCGAAGCCTTGCAGTCATCGATTGTTAGGGAGCCTACGGTAAACCGCAAGCTGCGAGGAGTGGACCCGGGCAGGGCGTCAATCGTGAAGCAGCGTGAAACCGGATGCTGACAGCTATCGATGGCTTGATCTGCAATTGTCGAGATCGGCAGAACGAGGTCGTTGGCTTCTCGATCTCTGGTGAGCGCGCAGACAGCCGCATTGCCAGGGACTGACGTGGGAGTGCGATGGCTGTCGTTGATCAATACGATCGCCCCGACAAGACAGGCAGGGCGTCGGCGGGTGTCATTGCCCGGATAGAACCTTCGACGGTGGCCATGCTCGCCTGGCTGGGATTGCTTGCGATGGAGATCATCGCGGTCCTGGCGCTGTGTGACTTCAGGCTCTTCTTCACCCTGGACGACGCGTACATCCATCTTGCGGTCGCCGATCAGATCCTGTCCGGCGGATATGGGGTCAATGCCGGTGAATATTCATCACCCAGCTCGTCGATCATCTGGCCATATTTCCTGGCTCTGACTGAAGCGCTTCATCTCGGTGCATTTGGTCCGTTGTTGATCAACGTCGCCGCCGCGGGTGCTTCGGTCCTGGCGATCCTACGCCTCCTGGAGGCGAGTGGCCTGTTCGATGGCTTAGGCGAGCTTTTGTTCGCCCGTGTGATTGCGCTGCTCGTCATCTTCTGCACCAGCGCAGTCGCGCTGCCCATGACCGGCATGGAGCACAGTGCCCACGTCTGGGCGTCGATCGTGACCTTTGCGGGTCTCGTGGCGGCGGCGCGTGGGTTCGCGCCGACATCAGTTCATTTCCTTGCGCTGGTGCTGCTTCCGCTCATCCGCTTCGAGGGGATCGCATTCGCCGGTGCCGCAATCGTGGCGTTCGCGCTGCTGGGCCAGCGCCGCTTCGCGGCCGGCGCTGCCCTTGTCATTGTCGTTGCCCTGTCGGGCTATGCCGTTCTCATGGCGTCGCGTGGCCTGCCGCTGCTGCCGAGCTCGGTGCTGTTGAAAGGCTATCTGACGACCCTTGATCAGCCCGCAGGCGAGTTGCCTGCCATCGTCAGAAACATGCTGCGCAGCGTGACGACGTCGTATGGATTGCGGCTCATCGCACTCGGTCTCGCCGTTGCCTGGTGCGCCAATCTGCTGCGCGCCGATCGCAAGGCTTTGATCGTCCTGCTGAGCGTCATGGTTGCCGTCGGAGCCCATCTGGCGTGCGGGCAATACGGTTGGTTCAATCGGTACGAGGTCTACATCATGGCTCTCGCGGCGGCCGCGTTGCTGTGGGGCGTCGCACAGCTCAAGCCGCGGCTCTCGACGCTGCAATGGTCGCGTGTGAAGATCGGCGTGGTCTTTGGGCTCGGCACCGCCGCGATCCCCTACATGACGGCGGCAGTGGTCACGCCGTTGGGCGCAAGCGATATCTACGAGCAGCAGTACCAGATGGCTCGTTTCGCACATTCGTTCTACAGGCATTCGGTAGGGGTCAACGATCTCGGCCTGGTTGCCTATCGCAATGCCAACTACACGCTCGATCTCTGGGGCCTGGGTTCGGAGCAGGTGCGCAAGGCGAGAATGGCGGACGAATATGGGCCGGCCGAGATGGCGGCCCTTGCCCACGATCACGACGTCGGTCTTATCATGATTTACGAGGGCTGGTTCGAGAAGGGCGTGCCGCCGAGCTGGACGAAGGTGGCGGTGCTTCAGACGAGAAGCGTGACCTTGTCGCGGCAGAATGTCGATTTCTACCGGACGCCGCTCGCCGATGCGGCGGTGGTCGATGCAGCTCTTCGGGCCTTCAAGGCAACGCTGCCGTCCCGGGACAGGCTGGATATCATCACGCCGTAAGCCGGCTCCTGTCCGAGGCCGCGGTGGCCCGCTGCGCATACATGGCGGACGGCGCGGCCGCGCGACGGGCGTCGCGCAGTTCCATCATCCTCTGCGCTCAGGTCAGATAGTCGGGGGTGAAATCGGCGAGCTGGCGCAACTCGTCAGGCTGCAGCAACTCGATCTCGTTGCCCTCCCATGCGATCAATCGGCGATGCCGCAGTTCCTGGATGGTGCGGTTGACGTGCACGATCGACAGGCCGCAGGCATCGGCGACATGACGCTGCGTCATCGGCATCTGGAAGCAGGAATCCTTGAGAAGGCCGACGATCTCCAGCCGCGCTGCAAGCTCGCAGATCAGATGCGCGACCTTCGGCAGGGCCGTTTGCGCACCAAGGCGGGCGATCCACTGCCGCGAGATCGCTGCGTCGATCAGCGTCTCGCGCCAGAACGCGCGGGTCAGATGGATCGAACCATCGAGCAGCTGGCGGAGCTGGCCGTGCCCGACGTAGCCGACAATGGTCGGGCCGAGGCCGACGAGGTCCGCATCCATCGGCGAGACCAGCAGCGTGTGCAGGCAGGGCATGTCGCCGGGGACGTGGAACGCGAGGATCTGGCTGCGGTCGACGACGATGCGGGCCTGGTAGAGGAAGCCGCTGACCACGAAGACGCTGCGCGAAGCGGCCTCGCCCTGGCGCAGCACGATTTCGCCGTCCGCGACCTGGCGCAGCGTGGACGGCAGTCCCGCGATCTGGTGGCGTTCGTCCTCGGACAGGCCCTCGATGGCCTGGAGACGTGTGATGAACTTCGGATGCGGCATCGGGCTCGCAGTATGCTTCAGCCGTCTTCCGGCGCTTCGATGAAGCGCCGCGAGAGCTTGGCAACGGTAGGGTCGGAGACCTCAGCGCCTTGGAACGTGCGGATGGCGCGGGCGAGGTCCTCATCCGACATCGGATGCGCCGGCTCTTGCTGCCTGTCGTTTTCGAAGGCGTCGCCAATGCGGTCGAGGTGCTCGCTGGTGTCGGATGCGAACAGACCGCGGATGCGCTCCAGGATCGTTGCAGGGCTCATGAGACAGGACCGGCTCGGTTAGTAATCGAGACGAGGGTGCGACCGGTGAGGCGCCAACAATTAGCAACTTCAGCGGTCGTCTTGCGTTCTAGTCCGCTGAGCCAGGGCCAGTCGTATCATTTGATAGGTCCGATGCGATTTTTGGGAGTGTCATGGAAAAAGCCCACGACGTGCTGATCGGGAACCTGAGCGAGCACACCGCGCTTGCCGAGGCGGATCTCGACGAGATCCGGGCGTTGACCTTCACGGTGCGTGATATCCCGCCGAACGAGGATTTCATCCGCCAGGGCGACGAGCCCGAACATTCGGCGCTGGTCGTATCGGGCATGGTCGCGCGTTACCATCTGCTCGGCAGCGGGGGGCGCCAATATCTCTCGTTCCATCTCTCCGGTGACCTGCCGGACTCCCAGGGCCTGTTCATCGACCAGATGGATCATGGGCTCTCTGCGCTCGGGCCCGCGTCGGTCGCCTTCATCCCGCATCGGGAATTGTTCACGGCCTTCCGGCGCCGGCCAACTTTCGCGCTCTCGGTCTGGCGCGAGACGCTGCTCGATTCCTCGATCTTTCGCGAGGCCATCACCAACAACAGCGCCCGGCCGATGCAGGCGCGTATGGCGCATTTGTTCTGCGAGCTGTTCTACCGCGCCCGTGCCGCGCAGCTCGTCCGCGGCAACCGCTTCCACGTGCCGATCAGCCTGGCGCAACTCGGCGAGACGCTGGGCATGGCGATCGCGACCGTGAACAGGACGCTCGCCGAACTCAGGCGGAGCGGCACGATGGATCTGCGCGACGGGGAGCTCATCGTCCTGAAATGGCGCGAGCTGCAGCGGCTCGGCGATTTCAACCCGGCCTATCTGCACCTGAAGCGCCAGTCGCCGCCCCAGGCCTGAGGCTCTAGGATGCTAGCCCTCGGCTGCCGCTCCGCCCAGCACCTCGTCGAAATGCTTCCTCACCCAGTCGTTGCAGCAGCAGGCTCTGGCTTCGAGCGCGGCGCCGTCGAGGATCAGGATGGCGCCGCGCCGGGTCGCGAGGATGCGCCTGGCCTTGAACATCTGGATGACGCGGCTGGCATAGCTGCGGGAGACGCCGAGCATGCCGGCAAGCTGCTCGTGGGTGAGAGGGATTTCGGTCCCGCCGATGCTCGCTTTGGCGGAGATGATCCACTTGGCGGCGCGCTGCTCGATCGAATGTGCGGCGTTGCAGGCCGCCGTCTGCAGCAGCTGCGCGAATTGGCAATCGGCATAGCGGGAGAACACCTCCTGGAGCGTCGCCGATCTCTGCTGCGCCTGCTCGAGTGCACGCAGCGGCAACCGAACCAGTGTGCCGCCCAGCTTCACGACGATGCGCGAATAAGCGAGCGAGGCGTTGCGGCCTGCGGCAATGCCCACCGCACCCTCACGGCCCACCAGCAGGCTTTCGACCTCGCGGTCGTCCTCGACCGGCACCGCGAACGATACCAGGGCGGGACCGCAGGGAAAATGCACCGCCGCAACCTCGTCGCCGGCGTGATGCGGGACGTGGCTCGCCGCGAATTCGACCGGCTGGAGGTGAGGCGCGAGGAGTTCGAAATCCTGGGAGGTAAGCTGCCGCAGCAGTTCGTTCGGGGGCCGACCGGTCACAGTTTCTTCTCTTGGCTGGCCGGGAATCGGCGCCGGCCAAAAGCCTACGTTTCCGTGGCGGAACCGACGGTTCCAAAGTGCACACAAGGGCGCATCGCCGGTCGAGAAGTTGGCTCGCGGGCCTTGCGGGGCTTGGTCGGCGCCCGAGGGCGGTGAGCGTCATCACCCGAAGCGGGCTTGGCGATTCCAGGAGGAGCGGTGCAGCGCCGCATGCGCGCGGTAGGCGTCGATCGCCTTGTTGGCCAGCATCAGCTGTCGGCGTTCGCCGGTCTTGAGCTGGGCTTCGATGGAGTCGAGAAGGACGTTGGCGCTCTCGTCGGGCGGGCCGAGCTCGCCGCTCTGCTCGAGGCAGCTCCAGGCAATGAAGAATGCGCTTTCGACGGTGCATCGAATGGTCATGCGCAGCCAACGCGGCGAGGCCGCAGGCGTTCCGCGGCGGGTCCAACTTGCGTCGGGCCCGCCGCGGCGATCGTCAGTTCTTCAGCACGATGCGGCCGACGACCTTGCCGGCCCGCAGTTCGTCGATCCATTTCTGGACGTCGCCCATCGGCTCCTCGCGCATCGGCGTCGGCTTGATCTTGCCGGCGCGCGCCAAGGCCATCAGCTCCTTGGCCTCGGCGAGCGTGCCGACCATGAAGCCTTCGATGGTCATGCGCTTGTAGACCCATTGCACCATCGGCAGCGTGAACTGGCCGCCCATCAGGCCCGACACCACGATCTTGCCGCCGCGCGCGGCGACCGCGACAGCAAAGGCCATCGACTTCTCGTTGCCCGCGAAATCGACGATCTCGTCGAAGCCACCTTCGGTCTCCCTCAGGATGCGCTTGATCACGTCGGGTTCGGACGGGTCGTAGGCGACCGCGGCGCCGTTGTTCAGCGCGGTGTCGCGGGCGGCCGGCGAGAGGTCGGCGACCGTGATCGGCTGCTTGAACATCGCCTGCGCGAACGACAGGCCCATCATGCCGACGCCGCCGAGGCCGATCAGCAGGAGGTTGCGCTGGCGGGGACGATCGACCAGGCGCTTGAGGGCGCCGTAGGCCGTGACGCCCGAGCACATCAGGGTCGCGGCCTGGTTGACGGGCAGCGGATCGTAGTCGAGCAGGTATTTCGCGTCGGGCACCAGCACATGGGTGGCGAAGCCGCCGTCGATGGAGACGCCGAGGAAGCGCTGCTTGACGCAGAGATTCTCGTCGCCGTTGGCGCAGTCGCGGCACTGGCCGCAGCCGATCCACGGGAAGACGGCCTTCTTGGTGCCGACCAGGCCGGCCGCGACGTCCGGGCCGACTTCGTCGACGACGCCGGCGATCTCGTGGCCGAGCGTGAAGGGCAGCGTCATGCCGCGCGTTGTGTCGAGCTTCTTGCCGCCGCCGAGATCGGCGTAGCCGTCCTGGATGTGCAGGTCGGAATGGCAGAGGCCGCAGCGCTCGATGCGCACCAGCACCTCAGCGCCTTTCGGCTTGGGCGTATCGACGATGGTCTCGCACAAGGGCGCATCGAACTTGACCAGGGACTGCCTGCGCATCAGCGCCATATTTCTTCCTCCGAAATTATCGCTGAAGCGCCAGGCGCTTTAGCCGATTGTTCGAGCATGATCTGCTTCGGAAAACCGCTTCACACTTTGCGCTGGCGCGGCCCTTCGGGTCCGGATCATGCTTCTTCGGTTCGTATATTGGCCAATTCACGGGCCATGGCAACAAAGCCTGAGATGGGAATGGTCTCGGCCCGCCGCGTCGCATCGACGCCGGCCGCGTGCGCCAGCCGCGCCGGATCGACGCCCAATGACTTCAGGCTCTGGCGCAGCATCTTGCGGCGCTGGCCGAAGGCGGCGGCTGCGACCTGCTCGAGCAGCTTGCGATCGCAGGCAAGCGGCTCGGCGCGCGGCACCAGGCGCACGACGGAAGACGTGACTTTCGGCGGCGGCACGAAGGCGGACGGTGCGATGTCGAACAGGATTTTGGTCTCGCAGCGCCAATTGGCGAGCACGCCGAGCCGGCCATAGGCCTCCTCGTCGGCCTGCGCGACGATGCGCTCGCCGACCTCGCGCTGAAACATCAACACCATCATGTCGTACCAGGGCGGCCATGGCTCGGTGGTGAGCCAGCCGATCAGGAGCGGGGTCGCGATGTTGTAGGGCAGATTGGCGACGATCTTGGCGCGTTCGCCTGCGAGCAGCGGGCGGGGATCGAAGGTCATGGCATCGCCATTTACGATTTCGAGCCTGCCAGGGTAGCGCGCGGAAATATCCTGCAGGGCCGGGATCGCGCGCTCGTCATGCTCGATGGCGATGACGCGCCGGGCACCGAGCGCGAGCAGCGCACGTGTCAGCCCGCCCGGGCCCGGGCCGATCTCGACGATCGTCGCCTCGTCGAGGGGCGCGGCGGCGCGCGCGATGCGGGCGGTGAGATTGAGGTCGAGCAGAAAGTTCTGGCCGAGCGATTTGCGCGCCGACAACGCGTGCTGGCGAATGACCTCGCGGAGCGGCGGGAGGTCGTCGATCGCGCTCATCAGCTTTGCGAAGCCGCCATGCGGCTGGCCAGCCTCAAGGCCGCGATCAGGCTGGCCGGATTGGCCTTGCCGGTGCCGGCGATGTCGAAGGCGGTGCCGTGATCGGGCGAGGTGCGGATGAAGGGCAGGCCGAGAGTGACGTTGACGGCGTCATCGAAGGCGACGGTCTTGATCGGGATCAGCGCCTGGTCGTGATACATGCAGATTGCGCAGTCATAGGTGCTGCGCGCGGCCTCGTGGAACATGGTGTCGGCGGGCAGCGGGCCACGGGTCTCGATGCCCTCGCTGCGCAAGGTCTTGAGTGCGGGAGCGATGATGGTCTGCTCCTCGTGACCGAGCGAGCCGTCCTCGCCGGCATGCGGATTGAGGCCGGACACCGCGATGCGGGGCTGCGCGATGCCGAAGCGCGATGTCAGCTCGGCTGCGACGATGCGCACGGTCGAGACGATCAGCGCGCTGGTGAGCTCTGCCAGCGCATCGCGGATCGAGACGTGGATGGTCACGGGCACCACAGCGAGCCGCGGCGACCACAGCATCATCACCGGCTGCGGCACGCGGCCGTCGTCCGCGGCGAGCTCGGCGAGGAATTCGGTGTGGCCGGGATGGCGGAAGCCGGCGCGATAGAGCACGCTCTTGGCGATCGGGTTGGTGACGAGGGCGCCGGCGCGGCCTTCGCGCACGTCCATGACCGCCTGCCGGATCGAGGCGAGCGCGGCCGGCGCGCTCGATGCGTCGGGCTTGCCGGGCTCGGCGGTCGCGGGCTCGCCGGCGGCGACCACGGGGAGGGCATCGGAGAAGGCGGAAGCGGCTTCACCGGGGCTCACCGCCACGGTCCTGATATCGGCGCCCAGCGCCTTGGCGCGCCGCGCGATCAGTGCCTCGTCGCCCAGCAGATAGAAGGCCGGCAGGTTCAGTTCGCGGCGCCGGAGCCAGGCTGCGATCGTGATGTCGGGGCCGATGCCGGCGGGCTCTCCCAGGGTCAGGGCAAGGGGAAGCGGATTGGCTGCACGGTTGGCCATCAGCGATTGCGATATTCGATCATCGCCGCCTTGCGGAGCTCGTCGAGATAGGCCTTCTGGGTCTTCTCGTACTTCTCCTGATACATCTTCTCGCGGACCTCGCGCTTTTTCGGCGTGTCGATCATGGTCGGCTTGCGCGAGCACAGCACCACCATCTCGATGCCGTTCTTTGTCGTCTCGGGCGCGGTCAAATGGCCGATCGGCGTGTCGTCGAGCACCTTGCGCAGCGCCTCCGGCAACTCCGCGGTGGTCTTGGTGACGCTGTCGCGGATGGTGGCGTTCGGCGTCGAACGGAACAGCGAGTTGGCTTCCTCGCAGCTTCCGACGCGGGCACGATAGTTCTCGGCTTCCTTCTTGCGCGTCTCCAGGAACCCCGCGGACGAGCCGCGCGGCACGATCAGCACGATCGGCTGCATCTTGTATTCGGTGCCCTCGATCTGGAGCTTGTCGCCGGTCTGGGCCTGCACGGCCTGCGCGACGTCGCGCTCGCCGACGAGCAGCTTCTCCTTGAAGCGGCCGCGCACCAGGCTGGTCCAGACCATCTCGGCCTTCATGCGGCCCTTCAGCGTTTCGGGGCGGACACCCTTGGTTTCGAGCGACTTGGTGAGCTGGTCCGGCGTGATGCGCATGCGCTGCGCCATGCCGTCGTAGGACTGGTTGATATCGGAGATACCAGGATCGACGCCGTACTTCTTGCCCTCCTTCATCTTCACCTTGTCGTCGATCAGCTCGTTGATGACCTCCTGACGGGACGGGGTCTTCTGCGTCGTCAGCTGGTCGAGCTTGGAGCGCTGGTCGATGTCGAAATCGGTGATCGGGTCGCCGTTGACCATCACGACGATGTTCTGCGCGCGCGACGGCGAGGGCAGGCCGGTCAGGATCAGTCCGGCAGCGATGGCGAGGAGGAGGCGGAAGATAGGCAATGGGGTCGTCATGATTGTCGCTCGCATGTCAGCCGCGTCGAGCCTGTGATGGGGCAACGCGCCGGCACTTCAAACCGTTCACTGGAGGCCGGCGGAACTGCTGGTCGTCGACGAGGTCGCCAGCGTGCGCAGGCCGATCTGGAACATGAACGCATGGCTCAGCACGGGCGGCGCCGTGCCCGCCGAATAGCTATACGAAGTTACGTAGTTCGCCGCCAGCACGAAGCAATCGTCGACATAGCCGGCACCGAGCACATACTGGTTGATCTTGTTGGCCTCGAGGTCCCATCGCGCCGAGCCCGACACCACCCAGTTGGTCGCCACCTTCAGCGAGCCCGAAGTCAGGATGCCCTCGCGGCGGGTCAGATAGCCGAGTTCCGGCTGAGGCGCGTAATTGCCGTACATCACGCTGACCGCCCAGCGATTGAAGTTGGCGCGGCCTTCCGCCTCGAAGCGCTGCACGTTCCAGGTCTGCTCGTCCATGCGGGAGCGGACGCTGAAGGTGTAGGTGCTGTTGGGCGAATAACTGGCGCTCGCGACATAATCGGAGCGCGGCTTGTCCAGGCCGGAATCGAGGCCGGTATTGATGGAGTCCTGCACCGCGAAGGAGTTCAGGCCGAACAGCTGGTAGGACTGGCCGAACAGCACCTTGACGGCGCCACCCTTGTCGAACTGCGTGGTGGACTGCACGCCGACATTGGCGCGGCCGCCGCCCTCGACGCGGTCGTAGCCGGAGAACTTGTCGACGCTGAACAGGTTCGATGCGTCGTACACCATGCTCTGGGCGTCCTCGTTCGGGAGCTTGCCGGCATAGGTTTCGTTCGGCCGGATGATGATCTGCGCGATCGGCTCGACGGTGGTCGACCCCCAGGGCTGAATGTTGATGAAGGGATAGCGGTATTCCAGGCCCACGGTCGGCATCAGGCGGAACGCCTGGGTGTCGCCGACGGGAAGATAGTTCGACACGCCCGGCTGGTTGGAGACCGAGGAGTTGATCGCGTCGGCGCGCAGGCTGGCGAACGGCGTCCAGATCTGGCCGAGCGGATCGGTGAAGGATTTGCGCCACTGCGCTTCGGCCGTGAGGCGGGTATAGGTGCCGGGGAAGCCGCGCAGCAGGCACTGCGACGGTGTGCGGGCCAGCGGATCGGCCGACGCCGTCGTGCACAGGCTGCTGGTGTTCGCCACCGTGGTGATCGGATCGAACACCGCCTGGTCGCGCGACATGTTCACGAAATTGGTCTTGTAGCTGAACTCGCCGCCGAAGACCGGATAGTTGAGCACGTTGGAATAGTCGATCACCGGATAGACGATCGGCACCTGGCTCTGGTTACCCGAATAGCTCAGCCAGTACATCGTGCGCGCGTCGAAGAAGCTACGGTTGCCGACGCCGGTCAGATAGAGCTGCGACAGCGCTTCCGTCGGCAGCAGCAGGAACGAGCCGAGCGGGTCGCGGTACTGGTAGAGCCGGTAGTCCGAGAAGAAATAGTAGTCGGACATCAGGACGCCGTCCCAACCCCAGACCCATTTGTCGTTCAGCGCGAACTGACCCTTGGTATCGACGGCGCCGCGGAACTGCTTGTCGCCGGGCTGCCCGGAAAACGCGCCGGGATCGAGCTGGTCGATGCCGTAGGCGCGTATCTGGTAGGCGCCGTCGATCAGGCGCTGGCGGAATTCTCCCTGAAACAGCACGCCCTGCCGCGACATGAAGCGGGGCGTGAAGGTCGCGTCCATGTCGGGCGCGATCGCCCAATAATACGGAACCTCGGCGCCAAACCCCGTGTTCGTCGTGCCCGGGAAATAGCCCGGCATCAGGAAGCCGCTCTTGCGCTTCACGGTCGGGTCGGGCGTCGAGAAATAGGGCATGTAGGCGATCGGCACGCCGAAGAATTCGAGCGACGCCGTTTCGAAATACAGCATCTTCTCCTGCTGGTCGTGGATGATGCGCGCACCCTTGACCTGCCACAGCGGCGGCTTCTTCGGATCGTCCTTGCACGGCGCGCAGGCCGTGTAGACGCCGTTCTCGAACACGGTGTAATTGCCGTCGGAGCGGTCGGAGCGGCTCGCGGCCATGCGGGTCTGGTCGGCGGTGTCCACGCGCAGCGAATCGACGAAACCGTCGCGGTAATCGTCGGACAGATCCAGGATCTCGGCATAGGTGATCTTGCCGTCGGCATCCGTCATGCGGATGTTGCCTTCGGCATGCAGCCGCTTGGTCTTCTGGTCGTAGATGACCTTGTCGGCCTCGACGCTGGTGCCGTTGTAGAACAGCTGGACGTTACCGACCGCGGAGACGCGCGAATTGTTATAGTCGTAGTCGACCTCGGTCGCCTGAACCAGCATCTGGTTGTCGTTGGCGGCCTTCGGCGGCTTCGGGCGGGGCGGCAGCGGATTGTAGGTGAAGCTCTGGGCCGAAGCGGGGGCCACGGCGGCAACATCGATCAGCGCGCCGAGCGATGCCACGGCGGCGCCAGCCAGCACGAGTCTGCGAAGAGCCAAGCCGAACCCGTTCGCGCGCATAACGATGCGGCGCGTCAAACCAGACACGGGTCCTCGACGGACGGCAGTCACTAACCGTCCTCCTGGTACAACAAGGCCAAAAAGCCGGTGAGGCCGCCCACCACCGCGGGCAACCACGCCGCAGCGATCGGATGCATCAACTCAGCCTTGCTCAAGTCTTCAGTCACTTTCGACAGAACGTAGAGCAGAAAGCCTGCGCCCACGCCACTCAAAACCATCTTCTGCACGCCGCCCATCCGGAAGAAGCGCAACGACACCGAGGCCGCGAGCATCACCATGGCGGCCAGCAAAAACGGCTGTGCCAGAAGCTTCTGATACTGGAGTCGGTATCCTGCTGTCGCGAAGCCCGAGCTCTCGGAGGAGCGGATGTAGCTCGGTAGTTGCCAAAAGGACACAGTCTCGGGGGTGGAAAAACTGTTGCGGACCTGGGCCTCGGTCAGCGTCGTCGGAATCTCCAGGGTGGCCTGGTCGATCGGCGGGGAGTCCAACGAGAATCGGCGAACGGATTTGAACAGCCAGTGACCCGCCTCCAATGTCGCCTCGCGCGCCTCGACCCGCTCCTTGAAATGGCTGTCTGTGTCAAAGCGGAACAGCGTCAGGCCGGTGAGTCGGACGCCCTGCTGCTCACTGCGCGCGGCGTTGATGATGGTCTGGCCGTCGCTGGTCAGCTGATTGAGCCAGAACCCGGAGGCGTCCTGAACGCCGCCGCCGGGGGCCGAGCCGAACAGCTCGGCTTCCATGCGCTTGGAGAGCTCGCGCAGGTTTGCCGACATCGGATTGTAGGCGATCGTCGCGATCACCCCGATCAGGAGCGCACTGCCGAGCGCCGGGGAAATGAACTGCCAAGCCGAGATGCCGGCGGCGCGTGCAACCACGAGCTCGAGGCGGCGGGAGAGGGCAAGATAGCAGGTCATGGCGCCGATCAGCATGCAGAACGGCGTCAGCTTCTCCAGCAGCTGCGGCACTCGGAACAGAGAGGTCTCGGCCACCATCAGCGCCGAGGCGGACGCCAGCCCCGAGGTCTTGCGCACCATCTCGATGTAGTCGACCAGCACGAGCAGCAGGAAAATGCCCAGGAATACGCCGAGCGCCGCGACCACGAAGCGGCCGGCGAAGTAGCGTCCGAGTGTGTTGGTGAGCATGCTCATGCGGTGGCCGGCCGTCCGAATAGCCGCGCAATGCGTGCATTCGACCTGTTGATGGCTTCCATGAGGCCAGGGGGCGGCTCGACCACGACGCCGCCGATGATCATCCACAACCCGACGCCGATGGCGCCAAAGACCATTGCGTATTGGACCAGCACCGGGCTCGATGACTTCACCGCCATCACCGAGCATGCAAAGCCGGCCATGCGCAGGCCGAACACCGCGACGACCGAACCGCCGATCGAGAAATTGCGGCTCTGGCGAGTGGTGCGGGGCGCACCGAGGAAGGCGAAGGTCAGCACGGCGAACGCGAAGGGATAGATCGGCGCGAGCAGGCTGTCATGCAGGGCCGAGCGGAACTGGCCGGGAATCTGCTTGTAGACGGGGTCGTTGTCGGACGGCGAAAGCAGCTCCCAGAGATAGCGCTCGCGGATGCCGAGGGTGACGTCGCGGCCCTGGTTGGAGAACTTCGACATGTCGAAGCCGTAGCGGCCGAAGGCCACCAGCGCGGGATCGCGCTTGCCCGCCTCGAAGCGCTGGAGATTGCCGGTCTCCAGCACCAGGAACGAGCCGGTCTCGTTCTTCACGACCTCGCCGTGCTCGGCGACAATCGAGACGCGCTCATGGGGATCGCGGCGGTCGTCGATGAAGATGCCGGCAAGGATGCCGCCGGGCTGGCGTTCGCGAATCCGGATCGTGAGATTCTGGTCGAGCTGGGCGAAGCGGCCGGGCTGCAGGATGTTGGTGAGCACGTCCGCGGTGATCTCGGCATCCCACTGCTTGATCCGCCGCATGCCGTCGGGGGCGAGATAGGCCGCGATGAAGCCCACCAGCAGCGCCACCACGCAGGTGGCGTAGAAGAACGGAAGGAACAGCCGGATCGGCGACAGGCCGGCGGCATTCATCACGATGATCTCGGAATCGGTCGCGAGCTTGTTCAGCGTGTGCGAGATCGCGATCATCAGCGCGATCGGCGAAATGATCAGGACGAGCGCCGGCACGACGAGGCTGGTGATACCGAGGAAGGTGAGGATGGTCTGACCCTGGCTCGTCATCAGGTCGATGCCGCGCAACGCCTGCGTAATCCAGATCACGCCGGTAAGGCTGACCAGGATCAGCGCAAACGACGCCAGCGTCGTGCGGAAGATATACCTGTCGATCGACCCCATGCGCTACCGCACGAACCCCACCAAGTCCCCAATGTCGGCCGAAATTCCGCTGCCCAACCAATCCCCGATCAGGGGATCCCCAAGGTTGGCCAGCGCCTCTTCCGCCAGCTCAGTCTCTCACTACCATCCCTTTGATCCGTCAACAAAATGGCTGCCCCGTGGCACCCTCAATATATGGTTAATATTTCCCTCGTTGTGACCTTGCGGCCACGGGGGTGCTTGGCATCTGCCGGGGCGGTGGCCCATAGTGCACATGGCTCAGTGAATCGTCGTTCAGGTCTGGCCTTGGCCAGGGGCCCTGAACCGCAAAAAGACCAAGCTTTTTAAAGGAGTTACCCATGTCCGATGCCATCAAGGTCGGCTTCGTCCCACTGTCTTCTGCCGCCCGTGGCATCCTGGTCGTGTTCTGCGACGACAGTCTGAAGGTCGGTCCGGCGACGGCCAAGGCGCTGGGCGGCGCTGTCGAACTTGTGAAGCGCGCGGCCGCCGCTGCCGCCTTCAAGGGCAAGACCGGGGCTGCGCTGGACATCCTGGCGCCGGAAGGGGTGAAGGCCACCCGCCTGTTGGTGATCGGCGCCGGCAAGGGGGCGGGGCTGAAGGCGAACGATTTCCTCAAATTCGGCGGGGTCGCAGCGGGCAAGCTTGCCGCGGGAGCGGCCGCCATGACCATCATGGCGGAACTCCCCAATGGTGCGATGACGAGCGAGCAGGCGGTTGCGATCGCCTCGGGCCTGCGCCTGCGCGCCTACAAGTTCGACCGCTACAAGACCAAGAAGAAAGACGGCGAGGAGGGCGGTTCGCGCGCCGACATCTCGCTTGCGGTCGGCGATGCCGCCGCCGCGAAGAAGGCGTTCGCCTCGGCCGGCCATGTCGTCGACGGCGTGATTATCGCGCGCGACCTCGTCAACGAGCCGCCGAACGTGCTCTTCCCCGAGGAATTTGCGCGCCGCGCCAGTCAACTCCGCAAGCTCGGCGTCAAGGTCGAGGTGCTCGACGTCAAGGCGATGCAGAAGCTCGGCATGGGCGCGCTGCTCGGCGTCGGCCAGGGCTCGGCGCGGCCGAGCCGCACCGTGATCATGCGTTGGGACGGCGGCAAGAAGGGCGAGGCGCCGGTGAGCTTCATCGGCAAGGGCGTCTGCTTCGACACCGGCGGCATTTCGATCAAGCCGGCCGGCAGCATGGAAGACATGAAGGGGGATATGGGGGGCGCGGCCTGCGTCGTCGGCCTGATGCACGCACTCGCCGCCCGCAAGGCCAAGGCCAACGTGGTCGGCGCCATCGGCCTGGTCGAGAACATGCCCGACGGCAATGCTCAACGCCCCGGTGACATCGTCACCTCGATGTCGGGCCAGACCATCGAGATCATCAACACCGACGCGGAGGGCCGCCTCGTATTGGCCGACGTGCTCTGGTACGTCGCCAAAAAGGTGAAGCCGAAATTCATGGTGGACCTCGCGACGCTGACCGGTGCGATCGTGGTCGCGCTCGGCACCGAGCACGCCGGCATGTTCTCCAACAATGACGAACTCGCCGAACGCCTGCTGACGGCCGGCATCGAGACCGGGGACAAAGTTTGGCGCATGCCGCTTGGTCCCGAATACGACAAGCTGATCGATTCCCAGTTCGCCGACATGAAGAACACGGGCGGCCGCCATGGCGGCTCGATCACCGCGGCGCAGTTCCTGCAGCGCTTCGTCGACGGCACGCCTTGGGCCCATCTCGACATCGCCGGCACCGCCATGGGCGCGCCGAAGACCGACATCAACCAGAGTTGGGCAAGCGGCTATGGCGTCCGCCTGCTCGACCGCCTGGTCGCCGACCATTACGAGCGCAACTGATCCGAGATGACTGAAGTCCTGTTCTATCATTTGCAAAACATGACGGTGGAGAACGTGTTGCCGCCGCTTCTCGAGAAATCGCTCGAGCGCGGTTGGCGTGTCGTGGTGCAGTCGACCTCGGAGGAGCGCGCCGACGCGCTCGACGCACATTTGTGGACCTATCGCGACGATTCCTTCCTGCCTCACGCGACTTGGCGCGTGGACGATGCTGCCGATCAGCCGATCGTGCTGGCGATCGAGGAGGGCAACCCCAACGGTGCCCATGTTAGATTCCTGGTCGACAACGCAGCCCTGCCGCAGGACACGCAGGGCTATGAGCGCATGGTGCTTCTGTTCAACGGCGACGATCCGGATGCCCTTGCGCTCGCCCGCAATGCGTGGACGGATTGCAAGGCGCGGGGATTTGATGTCACTTATTGGCAAGCCGACGAGCGGGGCCGGTGGCAGCGTCGGAATTAGCGGTCGTTCGCAAATTAATGATAATTTTGACTTTTCGGGCGATGCTGGCTTTTGTCACCTTCGTGCCGCAAAGTGATGTTGGAACAAACGCTTAGGGCTGGTCCTTCACGCGGGGAATTTGGTTTATCGTGCGACATCAAAAGCTTCCCAGCTCGCTCATCATCGCGTTGGCTGCCGTCGGGCCTCTGGTTGCGGGCTGCTCCGGCGGGACCGACCTGCTCGCGTCCGCCAAGGACGCACAATGGTTCAACACGCCGAGCCGGCTGTTCATCAAGAACATCTCGATCGAGTCGCCGCCGCTGACCCCCGACAAGCCGGTCGGAGCTGAGGATCTCGTCAGCGCCGACGGCGCCTGTCCCGGCATGACGCCACCTCCCGGGCCGGCCGATGCCAATGCCTCGACGACGGCGCCGGCTCCGATGGGGGGCACCGTCGCGCTCGGCCACACCGAATGCGACGTGGTGCGCGGCATCGGCGCGCCGTCGAACGTCAATCTTTCAAATGATGGCGCCGGCCGTCGCGTTGCCGTCGTCACCTGGTCCACGGGGCCGCGCGCCGGCATCTACACCTTCACGGCGGGGCGCCTGTCGTCGATCGAGGGCAATCCCGATCCGCAGCCGGTGCCGAAGGCAGCCAAGCCGAAGAAGAAGCACGCGTAATGAAATGCCCGCGTCCCGGACGCGGCGCGGCATGAAACGACGCAACGCTGGGCCGGGACCCAGGCTTCAGCGTGCAAGCTGCGCCTGAGCCGGCGCACATGGGCTACCCTGCCGCCTCATCAAACTGCGTGCTGGCTTCCAACCATTGCTCCTCCGCACGCGCCAGCGCGTCTGCCGCGTTCGCGCGTGCCTTTGATAATTGCGCGGCCTGCTTGGGATCGCGGCTGAAGATATCGGGGAGGGCGAGAGCGGTGTCGATCTTGCTGATGATGTCGGTGACGCGCGCGATTTCGGCTTCGGCTTCGGTGATGCGCTTTTTCAGCGAGCCGCGATTGTCCGACTTCGGACGCTGCGGCCTTTCGCTTGCGACGCTGCGTTCGCGCGGGGCCGGCTCGCCGTTGCGCGTGGACAGCACCAGACGGCGGTACTCGTCGAGGTCGCCGTCGTAGTTCGTGACGGTGCGGTCGGCGACAATCCAGAGCTGGTCGGCACAAGCCTCGATCAGATAGCGGTCATGCGAGACCATGATCACGGCGCCGGGGAATTCATTGATGGCTTCGGCCAGCGCGGCACGGCTGTCGATATCGAGATGGTTGGTCGGCTCGTCCAGGATGATCATGTTAGGGCCGAAGAAGGTCGCAAGTCCCAGCAGCAGCCGCGCCTTCTCGCCGCCGGAGAGTTTTCCCACCTTGGTGTCGGCCGCCTTGCCGGAAAAGCCGATCGCACCGGCGCGGGCGCGGACCTTGGCCTCGGGCGCATCGCCGCCCATCAGCTTGCGGACGTGGTCGTAGGCAGAGCCGTCCTCATTCAACTCGTCGAGCTGATGCTGCGCGAAATAGGCGATCGACAGCTTGTCTGCGCGCGTCACCTTGCCGGAAAACGGCGCAAGGCGGCCTGCGAGCAGTTTGACGAGTGTCGACTTGCCGTTGCCGTTGGAGCCGAGCAGGGCGATGCGGTCGTCATTGTCGATGCGCAAGGTGACGCGATTGAGCACGGGGTTTGCGGGATCGTATCCGACCGAAGCGTTGTCGACCGCGATGATCGGCGGCGACAAAATCTTCTCCGGCGCCGGAAAGCTGATCTCGCGCACGTCCTGGGTGACCAGCGCCGTGATCGGCTTCAGCCGCTCCAGCATTTTGACGCGAGACTGGGCCTGGCGGGCTTTGGAGGCCTTGGCTTTGAAGCGGTCGACGAAGGCTTGCAGGCGGGCTCGCTCGGCCTCCTGACGCTTGACCGCCTTGGCATCGAGCATCTCGCGCATGGCGCGCTGCTCCTCGAAGGAGGAGTAGGTGCCCTTATAGAGCGTGAGCTTGCCGCGCTCCAGATGCAGGATCTGGTCGACCGAGCTTTCGAGCAGATCGCGGTCATGGCTGATCACGATCACCGTGCGCGGATAGTGCGCGAGATGATCCTCCAGCCACAGCGTGCCCTCGAGATCGAGATAGTTGGTGGGCTCGTCGAGCAGCAACAGGTCGGGGGCGGCAAACAACGTGGCGGCGAGCGCGACGCGCATGCGCCAGCCGCCGGAAAATTCGGCGCAGGGTCGAAGCTGGTCGGTGGCGGAGAAGCCGAGGCCGGACAGGATTGCAGCGGCACGGCTCGGCGCCGAATGTGCGTCGATGTCTACCAGCCGGGTCTGGATCTCGGCGATGCGGTGCGGATCGGTCGCCGTCTCGGCTTCGGCGAGCAAAGCATCCCTTTCGAGGTCCGCCTTGAGCACGACGGAGATCAGGCTCTCGGGTCCGTTCGGGGCCTCCTGAGCGAGGCTGCCGACACTCCAGCGCGGGGGCAGGCTTACCGCGCCGTGCTCGGCCGCAAGCTCGCCGCGGATCACCTTGAACAGCGTCGACTTGCCGGTGCCGTTGCGTCCGACCAGACCCACGCGCGATCCCGGCGTGATCTGCACGGAACTCTGGTCAATCAGAAGGCGTCCGGCGAGGCGGATGGAGAGGTCGGTAATCCCAAGCATGCGGCCTTGTCACCGCAAGGCGCGTCGAACGCAACCCGTTTTTCGCACCCGCTCAATGAGCGTCGCGGTCGCGCTGCCGTAGCTCATTCATGAGCTGCTCCAGATGGCTCGGAAGCTGGGATTCGGGACGCAGGCGCTGCTGGAGACGTTCGCCGACGGCATCGCGAATCGAGCGACTGGTGCGGCGGTCGATCTGCTCGCTGTCATTGGCAAAAGCGCCAGCCATAGCCTTGGTTCCGTGTGTTCATAGTCAGGATACGGTACCAAGTCATTGACCCCCAAAATAGTTTCGCCGCTTTCGGGCAATGCCGGCATTCTCGTCAAAATTGCATGATTCCAGGCATGTCCGCTCAAAATGCGAAGCCCCGGCGGGGGGATCGCCGGGGCTTCTCTTGGAAGGTACCTGTGGGGGCGCAGGTACCTGTCGGTCTTCAGGAAGGTGCTGTCGGGCTCAGTAGCAGCGGTTGACCATCCGCCAGCGGGGTCCCCAGGGGGTCGGGACCAGCCGGCGCACGTAGCAGCCTCCATAACCGTAGGAGACGGGGGCATAGAAGCGCGGTCCGCCCCAACGGTAGCCGCCGTGCCAGCCGCCACCGCCGTGCCAACCCGGGCCGCCGCCATGCCAGTGGGCCGAAGCCGAGGTCGGCGCCACCGCGGCACCCAGCGCAACCGCAGCGACAGCGGCAAGCGAAAGTTTCCTCAACATGGTGATCTCCTCAAAACTGCCGGCGCGGGGCTATCGCGTCCGATGGAAAGGCCTCCGAAACGGTCCGCCCGATGATCAGGCTTCGGTTTCGATGGGCCCAACCCTATGCCGGTGAGGCTGAACCGAATCCTGACGGCGCCTTCAGAATGGGTTCATCTGGGTGAAATTGTCGTAATCCACGTCGAAACCGCACCTCCGGTCCTGCGGCGAAGCGCCTGTGACGTCACCCCGGCGGTCGCTTGCCGGATGACAAAGGCGCCGATATAAGCCCGGCAACTCGCCAACCACCGCTATTCTTCCCAAGGACAAGATTATGGCCATCGAACGCACTTTCTCGATCATCAAGCCCGACGCGACCGCCCGTAACCTGACCGGCGCCGTCAACGCCGTGATCGAAAAGGCGGGCCTGCGCATCGTCGCGCAGAAGCGCATCCGCATGACCAAGGAACAGGCCGAGACCTTCTATGCCGTCCACAAGGCGCGGCCGTTCTTCGGTGAACTCGTCGAGTTCATGACCTCGGGCCCCGTGGTCGTCCAGGTGCTCGAAGGCGAGAACGCCGTTGCCAAATATCGCGACACGATGGGCGCGACCGACCCGGCCAAGGCCGCCGACGGCACCATCCGCAAGCTTTACGCCAAGTCGATCGGCGAGAATTCCGCGCACGGCTCGGATGCGCCGGAGACCGCCGCGATCGAGATCGCGCAGTTCTTCTCGGGCAACGAGATCGTCGGCTGATCCATCAGCCGTAATTCAAAGACCGGGCGAAAGGACTTATTGTGAACTGGCTTTGGCAGATCTTCGATCCCGCCACGATCGGGGCATTCTTCACCCAGTTTCGCACCGAGATGGCCGAACCGACCTTCTGGATTGCGGTTGGCAAGATCATCTGGATCAACATCCTCTTGTCCGGTGACAACGCGCTGGTGATCGCGCTCGCCTGCCGCGGCCTCTCGCCGCGACATCGCCTGTGGGGCATGATCTTCGGTGCCGGCGCCGCGGTGCTGCTGCGGATCATCTTTACCGGCATCGTCGCAACCCTGATGGAGTTGCCGTATCTCAAGCTGATCGGCGGTCTCGCGCT
The DNA here is from genome assembly GCF_018129985.1 of Bradyrhizobium sp. SZCCT0148. Taxonomy (GTDB): domain Bacteria; phylum Pseudomonadota; class Alphaproteobacteria; order Rhizobiales; family Xanthobacteraceae; genus Bradyrhizobium; species Bradyrhizobium japonicum_H. Next base: position 1,428,153 of record NZ_JAFCKT010000001.1, on the reverse strand, counting down.
GATCGTGATCGCGGCCAAGCTGCTGGTTCCGGAAAACGAGGACGAAGACGACGTCGAGTCCGCCTCGCATCTGTGGCAGGCCGTGCAGATCGTCGTTGTCGCCGACATCGTCATGTCGCTCGACAACGTCATTGCGGTCGCCGCGGCCGCCAATGGCAGCGTGCCGCTGCTGATCCTCGGCCTTGCCATCAGCGTGCCGCTGATCGTGGCCGGTGCGGCGCTGATCATGGCGTTGCTCGAAAAGCTGCCGGTGCTGGTCTGGGCCGGTGCGGCGCTGCTCGGCTGGATCGCCGGCGAGGTGATGGCGACCGATCCGGGCGTTGCGCCCAGGCTGCACACGCTGTTCGAAGGACCGTTCGGCGCCTCGCTCGACAGCATGCTCGGTGCCCTGCGCATCCCGCCGCAGTTCGGCCATGGCGGTGCCGGCGGCGAATATTTCTGCGCGGCGCTCGGCGTCGTCGTCGTGCTGGTGGTCGGCAGCATCTGGCGCCGGCGCAAACTGAATTCTGCCGCACTGGCATCGTCCGAGCGGCACGCCCGGGCGTCGGCAGAGTAGGGCCGCTCAGTCGATCGTGCCGAGCTCCGTCACGGGGATCGTCCAGTACACCAGCTTGGTTCCGGCGAAGGCCAGCCGCAGCCGGTCGAGCAAGCGGCCGGCATCGCTGCTCGCCAGGACGACCTGCACGACAGCCTGATCGGCGTGGCCCTTCACGCGTTCGGCTGCGGTGTGCAAGCGGATCTCAGTGCCGTGACCGGCTCCGTGGGATGCCGTGAAGCCCGAAACCAGGTCGGTCTGCTCGGTGAGATAGTCGAACACCTCCTCGCGCAGGAGATGCGGCACGATCAGTGTGAGACAGACGGGATGCTCAGTCATGTCGTCACCTTCGGCGTCCCGCCATAGCGGCGATAGAGGATCGGGAGCAGAATCAGAGTGAGCAGGGTGGAGGACAGCAGTCCTCCGATCACGACGATGGCGAGCGGCCGCTGCACCTCTGATCCCGGGCCGGTGGCGAACAGCAGCGGGATCAAGCCCAGCGCCGTGATGCTCGCGGTCATCAGCACCGGCCGAAGCCTGCGCATGGCGCCCTCGACGACGATGCGATCTTCGGGAAGGCCGTGGGCGCGGAGCTGGTTGAAATAGGAGACCAGCACGACGCCGTTGAGCACGGCGATGCCGAGCAGCGCGATGAATCCGACCGAGGCCGGCACCGACAGATACTCCCCCGTCACGACGAGCGCGAACACGCCGCCGATCAGCGCGAAGGGAATGTTGACCAGCACCAGCAGCGCCTGGCGGATGGCCCCGAAGGTGGTGAACAGCAGCACGAAGATCAGGCCGACCGCAACGGGGACCACGACGGACAGACGTGCGGCGGCGCGCTGCTGATTCTCGAACTGTCCACCCCAGGTCAGCCGATAGCCGCTCGGCAGCGGCAGTTCGGTCGCCACCTTGTGTTGGGCGGCTTCGACGAAGCCGACCATATCGCGACCGCGGACGTTGGCGCGCACCACGCTCATGCGGGCGCCGTCCTCGCGGTCGATCTTCACCGGGCCGTCCACGCGCTGGATGCGGGCGACCTGCGACAGCGCGACATGCCGTCCCGACGCCAGCGTCAGCGGCAGGCTCGCCAGCAATGTCGGCGCTTCCCGCGTCGTCTCGCTGCCCCGGACCAGGATCGGCGTACGACGCCCTTCCTCGAGCGCGGTTCCGATGACCCGACCCTCGATCTGGGTCCGCAGCGAGGCGACGATCGAATCCACGGTCAGGCCAAGGCGGCCGGCCTCCATGCGATTGACCGCAACCGTGTAATATTGAGCGCCTTCGTTCAGCGTGGTGTAGACGTCCTCGGCACCGTCGATACCGGAGAGGATCGCCGACAGCTTCGCCGCGGTTTCGTTCAGCCTGGCGATGTCGGGGCCGAAGATCTTCACGGCGACGTCGCCGCGCACGCCGCTGATCATCTCCTGCACGCGCATGTCGATCGGCTGGGTGAAGCTGAGCGAGATGCCGGGAAAGCCGGTGAGGACCTCGCGAAGCTTCTGCAGCAGGGCCTCGCGGTCCTCCGTCTGCCTCTCGGCCGCCGGCTTGAGCACCAGGAACGTATCGGTCTGGTTGGGGCCCATGGGATCGAGGCCGAGCTCGTCCGACCCGGTCCGGGCGACGATGCCGGCAATATCAGGCACGGCCAGCAGCGCGGTCTGCAGCCTTGCGTTCATCGCAAGCGACTCGTCGAGATTGACCGAGGGCAGCGTCTCGACACTGACGATGACGTCGCCTTCGTCCATCGTCGGCATGAACGTCTTGCCGAGCTGGGTATAGGCGAAGCCTGCCGCGACGAGGCCGATCAGCGCCGCGACCATCACCTTGCGCTCGTTGTCGAGGGCCCAGCCCAATGCCGGTGCGTAGACCCGTTGCGCCGCACGCACCAGCAGGGGATCGCGATGCGAGGCGGATTTGAGCACGAAGGAAGTCGCCACCGGGATCACGGTGAGCGCGAGCAGCAGCGAGCCGGCCAGCGCGAAGATGATGGCGAGCGCCACCGGGATGAACAGCTTGCCCTCCAGCCCCTGCAGCGTCAGCAGCGGGACGAACACGATGATGATGATGAGCACGCCTGAGGCGACCGGCTCCAGGACTTCGCAGACCGAACGGTAAACCAGATGGATCAGCGGCGCGGTTTTGCCTGGTTCGTGCTTGGCGAGATTGCCGACGATGTTCTCGACCACGACGACCAGCGCGTCGATCAGCATGCCGATCGCGATCGCAAGTCCGCCGAGGCTCATCAAATTGGCCGACATGCCCACCAGGCGCATGATGATCAACGCAATCACGATGGCCAGCGGTAGGCTGAGCGCGATCACCAGCGAAGCGCGCCAGTTGCCAAGGAAGAGCAGCAGGAGAACGATGACGAGGACGGTGGCTTCGCCGAGGGCCCGCACCACGGTGCCGACGGCGCGGTTGACCAGGCGGCTGCGGTCGTAGAACACGTTGATCGACACGCTCTTCGGCAGCGAAGGCTGCAGCTCCGCGAGCCGGGCGCGCACGTCGCGGATGAGCTGACCAGCGTTGGCGCCGCGCAAGCCGAGTACCAGTCCCTCGACGGTTTCGCCGCGGCCGTCCGCCGTGACGGCGCCATAGCGCGTCAGCGTGCCGACTCTGACCCTCGCGACGTCGTTGACCAGGATCGGTACGCCCTCGCGGGTGTCGACGACGATGGCCTTGATGTCCTCGATCGAACGGATGCTGCCTTCGATCCGCACCAAAGCGCTGTCCTCGCCCTGGTTGACCCGTCCGGCGCCGTCGTTGCGGCTGTTGGCCTCGATGGCCCGGCGAAACACATCGTAGGAAATGCCGCGCGCCGCCAGCGCATCGTTGCGCGGCACGATCTCGAAGGCGCGCACATAGCCGCCGAGCGCATTGACGTCGGCAACGCCAGGGACCGTCCGCAGGGCAGGGCGGATCACCCAATCGAGCAGGGTGCGGCGCTCGGCGAGCGAGAGCTCGGGACTGTCGATCGTGAACATGAACATTTCGCCGAGCGGGCTGGTGATCGGCGCAAGCCCGCCGGTCACCCCTTCCGGGAAATCGCGCGAGATGTTCGACAGCCGCTCCGAGACCTGATTGCGCGCCCAGTAGATGTCGGTGCCGTCCTCGAAATCGACGGTGATGTCGGCCAGCGCATATTTCGAGGTCGAACGAAGCACCTTCTTGTTCGGCAATCCGAGCAGCTCGAGCTCGACGGGGACGGTAATGCGCTGCTCGACCTCTTCAGGGGTGAGGCCCGCCGCCTTCATGATGATCTTCACCTGGACCGGCGAGACGTCGGGAAAGGCGTCGATCGGCAGGCCGGGCAGCAGGACGCCGCCGGCGCCGATCACCAGCAGCACGCTCAGCAGAACGAACAGTCGCTGCGACAGCGCGAACGCGACCAGGCGCCGGAGCATTTACTGCCCCAGTCCCGAGAGCATACCGCGCAGCGCCGAGATGCCGCCGATTGCGATCGCGTCCCGCTCCGTGACGGCGCCCGATACGACGACATGGTCCTGGTCTTCCGCGAGCAGCTTGACCGGCACCAGACGGAAGCCGCCGTCGAAGGCGACGAACACCGATGTCTGCTCGCCCCGTCTGATCAGCCCGCTGTAAGGGATCTCGAAGGCGCTTTCGCCCGCCGAGAGAAACCCGATGCGGGCCGCGGTGGTCTGGCCGGGATGCAGCTCGCCGTCATTGGGGACTTCTGCGCGAACCAGAATGGTCTGGGTGGCAGCATCGATGGTCTCTGAGACCAGCACGACCTTGCCTGCAATGGAATAGCCCTCGATCTCGACTTTCGCGCCGGTGTGGATCGCGCGAATATTGGCGGCAGGGACCGCGATTTCGGCCCATAGCGGCGAGAGCCTCGCCAGCTTGACGAGCGGCGCGGATTGTTCAAGCCGTTGCCCTGGCGACACCGCGAGCTCGACCACCGATGCGGTTTGCGGCGCATGAACGGTGAGCGTCGCGCTGATCGCTGCTTGCTGGGCGAGGCGCGAGATTGCATCATCGGACATCCCGCTCAGATGCAGCATCTGGCGCCGTTCGGCGACGACGAGAGCGGCCTGGCGCGCTTCGGCCTGACTGGCCTCGAGCACGCGTTGCGGCACAGCCTTGCCCTCGAACAGATCGACGTTGCGCGCGAGTTGCTGGCTGACGAGATGCTCTTGCGCAATCGCGTGCAGATAGTCGCGTTGCTGGGACACAAAGCTCGGACTTTCCAGGGTGACCAGCGGCTGGCCGGCGGTAGCGCGGTCACCGCGCCCGACCAGGAGATTGGCGACCATGCCCGCCACCGGCGCGCTGACGACCCACAATTGCTGCGTCGGGATCACGAGCTGGACAGGATAAGGCAGCGTCAGATCGGTGCGGCTGGGGATCGGATGCGTGACGCGGACGCCGAGGTTGCGCGCCTGCGCGTCGCTCAGCTTCACTTCGTCCTGCGCCGTCGACAGGGAAGCCGGCAGGCCGAATGCGAGCGCAAGGAAAGCCACGCCCGCCGCTTTCCGGGCGCGGACCGAAAGGCGAATCCCGTGATACAGCTGCATGGCAAATGGGGGTCCGGATCAACGTCGCTGCACGCTAATCCGCCACGCTGCGGGCGAGTTGACATGCATCAACCGCCACAGTGGATGGAGAATTGTTTCATGATCGCCGACGCTAGGCGACGCCGCCTAGATGCAATGGACTCGCATTTGCAACGTCAGCGCCGCACGATCGAGCCGGCGCGGTTGACCAGGCGGGCGAGCTGCTTGAAGCGGCTGCCGACGCGGTCGGCGACGAGGTCGCCGAGGCGGTGCTCGAACATGAGCATCAACTTGCGGCCTTCGCTGCGAAAATGCGTGGCCGGCAGCACGCCCGGACGCGCCGCCGAGATCAGATGCGCGACGCGGAACGCGGCGCCGAGAAGGCGCGCGCGTTCGAGCTGTGCCGGCGTCAGCAGTTCCTGCATCGTCAACGGCGGCTGGTTTTCCTCGCTCAGGCCCGCATAGCGATAGAACACCGAGAGGCCGACGAAGGCCCGCTCGGTGTGGGTGATCGCCCCGAAATTGCCGTTGACGACGAGGCTAAGGGTCTGTTCGCCGCGATGATCGGGATGCACGCGCCAGCCGATGTCGGACAGCAGGCATGCGGCGTGGCGCAAGCGGCGATCCTCCTCGGTCTCGCGCAGCTTCACCACGCGCACGAGGCGCTCGGTCCAGGCAATCAGCTCGTGCGCGTGCTTCGCCGAGCGCGACAGCAGCCGGTTGAGCTCTTCCGCGGCGCAAATCAGGCCGTCCTTGGTGCGTTCCGCCTCCGACAGCTTCTCGTGCAGCAGGCCCTCGCGCACGCCGAAGGTCGAGAACACGATCGTCTTCGGCTTCGCTACCCGGATGATGTGCTCGAGCACCAGCGCCGCATAGGTGAGGAGCGGGCGGCGTGCATCGGCGACGCTCTCGATGTCAGCGAGCATGTCCGCGGCCGCAAGACGACGCAGACGACGCGAGAAGTCGAGCGCCTCGGCGGCCGAAATCGAATAGCCGTGCATCACCTGGAGCGGATAGCCACTCTGGATGATGTGAATGCGTGCGAGCGCGCGCCAGGTGCCGCCGACGGCGTAGAAGGTGCGGCCGCGGCCCGCGGTGAGCAGTTCGACCTCGTCGATCTCTTCGCGCACGATGCGGTCGGCGCGCTTGAGCGATTTATGCGCGAGGTCCTGCAGCGCCAGCCCGCCGAGCGGCAGCGTCACGCCACTGCGCACGCTGTTTCTGCGCACGTCGATCAATTCGAGCGAGCCGCCGCCGAGGTCGCCGACGATACCGTCGGGATGATGGATGCCGGAGATCACGCCGAGCGCCGACAGCCGCGCCTCGCGCGGGCCCGACAGGATCTCGATCTTCACGGCGCAGATGCGCTCGGCCCTGGCGATGAAATCGGCGCCGTTCGAGGCGTCGCGGCAGGCCGCAGTCGCGATCGCGAACACGCGTCCGACCTGCATCACGCGGCACAATGCGCGGAAGCGCCTCAGCGAGGTCAACGCCTTGTCGACCGCATCGGGCGCGAGCAGGCCGGTGCTCTGCACCTCGCGTCCGAGGCCGCAGAGCGTCTTCTCGTTGAAGATCGGAATGAGACTCCGCGTCAGTCCCTCGTAGACGACGAGACGGACCGAGTTGGACCCGATATCGATAACCGCGACGCTCGAGCCGCGCTTGCGCGGCCGCTTCACGTCGAAAATCCCCGGTCAGGATTGATGGCGTTCGTTCCGGCGCGTGAGACGACGCGGCGAGGATTCCTTGAGCGACTTTCCACGGCCAGACAGACTCGGATTTGTCATGAAGTAATTGTGCACGTTGAAAGGCTCCTCGCCCTTCGCGGTCTTCATACGCGTTGAGGACCCGTCCGGCAACAATTGCCAGCTTTGCTCATTGTCCTTCAGGTTCGCGACCATGATCTGTTCGAGAACCTGCTGATGCACCGTGGGATTCTGCAGCGGACACAGGACCTCGACGCGGCGGTCGAGGTTGCGCGGCATCATGTCGGCCGACGAGATATACACAGCCGCTTTGGCGCTCGGCAGACCCTGACCCATGCCGAAGCAGTAGATTCGGCCGTGTTCCAGGAAGCGTCCGATGATCGACTTAACGCGGATGTTCTCGGACAGGCCGGGAATGCCGGGCCGCAGGCAACAGATGCCGCGCACCACGAGCTCGACCTGCACGCCGGCCTGGGAGGCCTCGTACAGCGCGTCGATGATATCAGGATCGACCAGCGCATTCATCTTCATCCAGACCGCGCCGGGCCGGCCGTGCTTCGCGTGTGCGGTCTCTCCCTGGATGTGCTCGATGATGCGTTTGCGCAGGGTGAGCGGCGACACCGCCATCTTTTCCAGATCACTCGGCGCGGCGTAGCCAGTGATGAAATTGAACACGCGCGCGGCATCGCGGCCGATCGTCGGATCGGACGTGAAGTAGGAGAGATCGGTATAGATGCGCGCGGTGACCGGGTGATAGTTGCCGGTGCCGGTGTGAACATAGGTGGTGAGGCTGCCGCCCTCGCGGCGCACCACCATCGAGAGTTTGGCGTGCGTCTTCAGTTCGAGGAAGCCGTAGACAACCTGCACGCCGGCGCGCTCTAGGTCGCGCGCCCAGCGGATGTTGGCCTCCTCGTCGAAGCGCGCTTTCAGCTCGATGAGTGCGGTGACGGATTTGCCGGCTTCGGCAGCTTCCACGAGCGCGCGCACGATCGGCGAGTTGCTCGAGGTGCGGTAAAGCGTCTGCTTGATGGCGACGACGTCGGGGTCGCGCGTCGCCTGCTGCAGAAACTGCACGACGACGTCGAAGGATTCGTAGGGGTGATGGACGACGAGATCCTTCTGTCGGATCGCGGCGAAGATGTCGCCGCCTTGCTCGCGCACGCGCTCGGGATGCCGGGGCACGTAAGGCGTAAATTCCAGGTCGGGCCGGTCGAGGCGGGTGAGTTGCGAAAGCTCGTTCATGGCGAGCACGCCGTCGACGAGGAACACCTCGTCGTCGGCGGTCGACAGGGCGTGCTGCACGAAGCTGCGCAACTGCTCCGGCATCTTGGCGTCGATCTCGAGCCGGATCACCGAGCCGCGGCGGCGGCGCTTCAATGCGGTCTCGAACAGGCGGACGAGATCCTCGGCCTCTTCCTCGATTTCGAGTTCGGAGTCGCGGATGACGCGGAAGGCGCCCTGGCCGTGCAGGTTGTAGCCGGGGAACAGGCGGTTGATGAACAGGGCGGTCGCCTGTTCCAGCGAGATCAGCCGGACCACCTTGCCCTCGGTCGGCAAGCGGATGAAGCGGTCGATCTTGCCGGGCATGCGGATCAGCGCGTTCATCTGCTTGCCGTCGGCGGCACGCGTGAGCTGGAGCGCAATGGTGAAGCCGAGGCTCGGGATGAACGGGAAGGGGTGGGCGGGGTCGATCGCCAGCGGCGTCAGCAGTGGGAACACGTTGTTGAGGAAGTATTCCTCGATCCAGGTCCGCTCCGCCTTGGTGACCTCCTTGCCCTCGACCAGCACGATGCCGACATCGGCCAGGGTGCCGCGCAAGTCGCGCCAGATCGCCTGTTGGTCGGAGGCAAGCTCGGAGACGGTGCGATTGATCAGCGCGAGCTGCTCGGACGGGGTCAGGCCGTCGGGGCTGCGTTCCGCAATGCCCTCGCGCACCTGGGCCTTGATGCCGGCGACGCGGACCATGAAGAACTCGTCGAGATTATTCGCTGAAATCGACAGGAATCGCACCCGCTCCAGCATGGGGTGGTTGGGATTGACCGATTCCTCCAGGACGCGGCGGTTGAAATGCAGCCATGAGAGTTCGCGGTTGATGAATCGCTCGGGACTCGATGCGATCGCCGGCAAGCTCTCGGGCTCTGTGGTTTTTTCTTTAGTTTCAACAACTTGCGCAGAGTCCATCAGAAGTCGGTCCATCCAGTTCGCCCCAATTTGCGACTTATGCGCAAAACCGGCCGGAGCATGTGTTAGAGCGATGACGTTTCGATGACATTGATGTTCCGCCGCTTCGCTGCGTCAAGCTGGCTTCGCGTCGGCCGGAAGCTCAGGTCAGGCGTCCCGCAACAGCTCGGCGGCCAGCGCTCGGGTGACCGGGCGGCCGAGCCTGAGGGCTTCGCTGTCGAGCAGCTCCACGGCCTGGCGGGCAGCCGCCGAGGACCGCTCCAAGCGGGTGGCGAGGTAGCTGACTACGGTTTCGTCGACGGCGAGCTGGCGGTCGGCGCAGAATTTGACGATCAGGCCGCGGAATAGCCGGTCGTCAGGCGGCAACAGCGCAACCACGGGCACGGCCCGCAGACGCGAGCGCAGGTCGCGGAGCTCGATCGCCAGCGCGGACGGCGCCTCGCGTCCGGTGAAGAGGAGGTAGGCCTCGTCCTCGCGGGCAAGGTTCATCAGGTGGAAGAGGGCGCGTTCGTCAAAGTCCCCGCCCTTGAGATCCTCGACCACCAGCGCGCCGGTGGCGAGCGCGCCGGGAACGCCAGCGGCGGTCAGCGCATTGGCCGTCGTGGAGCGGGCGCCGGCCTCCTCGGCCCAGATCGCGGCGAGATGGCTCTTGCCGCTTCCTTCCGGGCCGGCCAGCCACATGATCCGGTTCGGCCATTCCGGCCAGCTATCGATCAGGCCGAGACCGGCCGCGTTGGCAGGGCCTTCGAGGAAATTGTCCCGGCTGAGGCTTTCCGCATGCGGAAGCGAAAACGCCAATTGTCGGGGGTGAACGCGGCCTGGCACGCTTGCTTTGCTCCATGCCGGCGGGCCGGCGTGATGTGAAGAGACCGAACGTATCGAGCGGGAGTTGGCCTTTTGCGGGGCCGCATCGCCTCTCATTTGGCCTCGATCGTACTCATGTGCCGCAGCCACTCGACCAGGTAGAGCGACACGGAGGAGAGCGTGAAGACCGTGACGAGGCCCATCAGGATGATATCATAAGGGGCCGGCTTGAAGCCGAAGGCAAGCGCCGCCAGCACGAGGGCCGCGAACGCCACTTGCGCCACGGTGTTCAGCTTGGACACTTTCGACGGCTTCATCTCGACCGGCCGGTCGAACAGCCAAGACACGATCACGGCGGCTACGATCATGATGTCGCGCGAGACCACCAGGATCACGATCCAGCGCGGAATTGCGCCCCAGATCCCGAGCGCCATGTAGATCGAGACCAGCAGCGCCTTGTCCGCAAGCGGATCGAGCAAGGCGCCGAGCTCGCTCGTCATGTTGAAGCGCTTGGCCAGGAAGCCGTCCACAGCGTCGCTGATACCGGCGATCAGGAAGACGGCGAACGCCACCTCCATTTGGCTCGACACGATGGCCCAGACGATGATGGGGACCAGCAAGATGCGGCCCAGGGTAATGATATTCGGAATACTCACGAAAGCGCTTCCCGGCACCCGGTCTGACCTCGAATCCGGCCCCCTCGGGAGGCTGAACCGGTTGATATCTACATAGTATAGGCGGGAGCGCCATGCGAGCCATTGCGCGTCCCCGGAATTCGACGTAACCAGCCGCAAACCCACTGGAAATCGGGCATGACCGACCGCAAAAACGGCCTCACTTACGCCGATTCAGGCGTCGACATCGACGCGGGCAATCGCCTGGTCGATTTGATCAAGCCGATGGTGCGTGCCACCGCACGGCCCGGCGCCGACGCCGAGATCGGCGGCTTCGGCGGCCTGTTCGACCTCAAGGCGGCCGGTTTCAAGGACCCGGTTCTGGTGGCTGCGACCGACGGGGTCGGCACCAAGGTCAAGATTGCGATCGAGACCGGGCTGCACGGCGGGATCGGCATCGACCTCGTCGCCATGAGCGTCAACGACCTCGTGGTGCAGGGCGCCGAGCCGCTGTTCTTCCTGGATTATTTCGCCTGCGGCAAGCTCGATCCGGAAGCCACGGCTTCGATCGTCGCGGGCGTTGCCGAGGGCTGCCGCGAATCCGGCTGCGCCCTGATCGGCGGTGAGACCGCCGAGATGCCCGGCCTGTACAAGGACGGCGATTACGACCTCGGCGGCTTTGCCGTCGGTGCTGCGGAGCGGGGCACGCTGCTGCCACGCAGGGACATCGCCGCGGGCGACGCCGTGATCGGCCTCGCCTCGTCGGGCGTGCATTCCAACGGCTTCTCGCTGGTCCGCAAGATCGTCGAGCAATCGGGCCTCGGCTTCGAAGCCCAGGCGCCGTTCGCCCCGGTGATGACGCTGGGCGGCGCGCTGCTGACGCCGACCAGGCTCTACGTCAAATCCTGCCTGCGCGCGATCCGCGAGACCGGTGCGGTGAAGGGCCTTGCCCACATTACCGGTGGCGGCTTCACCGATAACATTCCGCGCGTGCTGCCGAAGGAGCTCGGCGTCGGCATCGATCTGGCCCGCCTGCCGGTGCTGCCGGTGTTCAAATGGCTGGCCGCGCAGGGCGGCATCGCCGAACTCGAACTGCTGCGCACCTTCAACTGCGGGATCGGCATGATCGTGATCGTCGAGCCCGACAAGGTCGACGATGTCGTGCAGGTCTTCACCGACGCGGGCGAGACCGTGGCGCAGCTCGGCACCGTGATCCCGGCCGAGGGCGAGCACCGCGTCGTCTACAACGGCCATCTCGACATGGCACTGTAATGACTGGCACTGTAATAACTGGCGCTGTGATGAAGCGCCGCGTCGCCATCCTGATCTCCGGCCGCGGCTCCAACATGGCCGCGCTGATCAAAGCCGCTGCGGCCGTGGATTTCCCGGCCGAAATCTCGCTGGTCATTTCGAACAAGGCCGATGCGCTCGGGCTCGAACGGGCCAAGGCGAGCGGCGTGAACACGCTGGTGATCGAGAGCAAGCCGTTCGGCAAGGACCGCGCCGGCTTCGAGAAGGTACTGCAGGCAGCCCTCGACCAGCACGGTATCGAGCTGATTTGTCTGGGCGGCTTCATGCGCCTGTTCACGGCCGAGTTCACCCGACATTGGTACGGGCGGATGCTCAACATCCATCCCTCGCTGCTGCCGTCCTTCCCCGGCCTCGACCCGCACGGCCAGGCCCTGCGCGCCGGCGTCAAACTGTCAGGCGCGACGGTGCACTTCGTGATCCCCGAGACCGATGCCGGCCCGATCGTGATGCAGGGCGCGGTGCTCGTCAGCGATCACGATACCGGCGAGACGCTGTCGGAGCGCATCCTCGAAGTCGAGCATCGCATCTATCCGGAAGCGCTGCGGCTGCTCGCGACCGGCAAGGTCCGGATCGAGGGCGATGTGTGCAGGACGGCCGGGAGTGCAGCGTCGGAGAATTTCCTGGTGGCGCCGGTAGTGAGCTGAACCCCCGTCCTCGCTGCGGTCTTCACAAACAAAATCCCCCGGCAGAGCCGGGGGCAACGTCATGATCTCTCGTGTAGCCTTGAGAGAATTCAGGAGACCTTGAGGTTCTCCGCGGATGCCTTGCCGCGGTTCTCCACGAGGTCGTATTCAACCACCTGGTTTTCGTTGAGGGTCGAGAGTCCGGCGCGCTCGACGGCGGAGATATGGACGAACACGTCCTTGTCGCTGCCGTTCGGCTTGATGAACCCATAGCCCTTGGTCGGGTTGAACCATTTGACGGTGCCCTTTTGCGGCATCGCTAGTCTCCTCCACTAGATAAAAAAGACGCGGCCGCTTTTCGCGTGCCACGCCACAAACGGGCTTCCGGAAGTCTGTTCGATCTCGAGGCTCAATGTCTTGAAACGCACAGCCGAGCGGCCAATTCCGATTGTGACCAACATTGCAACATGAAAATCGCCGGTTAGCAAGCCGTGCGCGGATTTCAAGGGCGGGCCGTTTGTGCCGGTTTGCAATTTCCGACCTGTGGCCGCGGAACCACAATCGAGGGCAATAGCCGCGGCGACAGTGGGCCGAGCGGTTGACCCTCCGTCGCAGTTCGGCGCAAATCGCGACGTGCGCCGCGCCTGTTGCATTCATGCGCGCCGCCATTTGCTTCGGGATCTTCGTCATGTGCTGCACATCGCAGCTTTCCGCGACACCGCAGGAAGTCGGCCTTGACCGCGCTCGCGAAATCGCGGCGTCGGTCGCAACCGCTCTCGCGCTGGTGCTCGTCGTGACGACGTCGGCAGCGACGCCGGGTTTCGCTCAGGTCGCCCCGCCGCTGCCACCGCCACCCACGCCGTCGGCCGTCTCGACCAATTACGATCAGTCGGCCGGCAACAGCACGCTCGATCTAGGCTCCAACTTCCTGGAGCGGCTCGGCAACCAGTCATCCGGCGGCGTCAACCGGGCGTTTCGCACCAATCCCGGCGGCGGCGGTGCGTCGGCGAGCACCGAAGACCCGCGCTACCGCACCTGGTTCGAGGGCTACGGCATCTCGGTCCGGACGGATGCGCAAGGGGACTTCGTCGGCGACAAGCGCAAGACGCTCGGCGGCGTCGCCGGGTTTGGTGCGCGGGTCGCGCCGGGTGTCAATCTCGGCTTCTCTGTCGATCAGAGCCATACCGACATCGACGTGCCGCTGGCGCTGCAATCGGCTACGCTCGACCTGACGCAACTCGGTTTCAGCGGCTCGGTCGACAAGGGGCCGTGGACCTGGGCCTTTGCCGTGGTGCACGGCTTCGGCAAGATCCGTTCGAGCCGCGACACCGGTGCTGGGCTCGCAACCGCGGGCTATCGCGCCGCAGTCGACGGCGCGTTGACCGAGATCAGCTATTACTGGACCAAGGACCAGATGCGCGTCGTGCCCAAGGGCGCGCTGGAATATGTCCGCGCCACCAGCGCGGCGTTTCAGGAGGCCGGTGGTCTCGATCCCCTCGATGTCGGCTCAACCGCGCTCTCGCGCGCGCGCGTCATGATCGGGGCCGAGATCGGACGCTACTTCATCTTCGACCAGAAAATCCTGGACCTGTCAGCCTACGGCAAGTTCGTCGACAATTTCTACCAGAACCTGGGATCGGTGCAGGTCAGCCTCGGCACCCAGAACATCGTGGTGCCCGGTATTGGCGAGAGCCGTTACGGCATGGATGCAGGTGCCTCGGCTTCGCTCAGCCTGACCAGCGTGGCGCGGCTCTACGTCAATTACGACGGCAAGTTCCGTAACGAGCTGACGTCACACCAGGGCACACTCGGCTTCGAATATCGCTGGTAGTCTCAGCCTGCTAGGTCGGCGTCGCCGCGACATATCCCGTCAATCCAAATCCCTCGCGAGCGGCCGTCATCATCGGCACCAGCGCGTTCGGATGGATGAATTCGTCGCGAAAGCAGGGATAGGTCTTGGGATCGAAGATCTTCTTCAGCCAGTCGATCACGATCTTGTGGCGCTCGGAGGTTCGGAACTCCTTGTGATAGGTGAGCCAGAGGTCGGCGTGGTGACTGACGCCGAGATCGACGGCGATCAGCGGCGCGCCGAGCGCGATCGAGACCGTCGGCAGGAAGCCGATGCCGGCGCCGCGCTCGACGGCATAGAGCGCGCCGACCGAGGAATTGGTCTTGATCCCGACGATGCCCTCGAGCGACTTCAGTCCGAGCACGCGGGCGTAGGCGCCGTCGTCGACCTGTGGGGCGCTCTGCTTGATGATGCGGTGGTTGTTCAGTTCGGCGAGCGTCGTCGGCACGCCGTAGAGGCTTTCGTACTCCTTGGAGACGAAAGGATAGATGTGGAGACGACCGAGCTTGGCGACGATCAGGTCGGGATTGGTCGGAGGCTCGAGCTGGATCGCGATGTCGGATTCAAGTCGCGCGACGTCGGCCTGCTCCATCGCGCAACGCAAATCGACGGTGATCTTGCGGTAGGTCTTCTGGAAGTCGATCAGTCGCGGCAGGATCCAGAAATTGCCGGGGCCTTCGGTCACCGCAACGCGCACGGTGCCGGCAGTGTCGTTCGATGACCGCGAGGCGCGCCGAAAGACGTTGAAGGCATGACGCTCCATATGCGCAACGTCGGCGATCATCGCGGTGCCTTCATCGCTGAGCGTGAGCCCGCTCTGGTCGCGCAGGAACAGTTTGCAGCCGATGCTCTCTTCGAGCCGGTCGACCCGGCGCATAAGCGTGGTGGAGGTGAGGCCGAGCTCTTCGGCGGCATTGCGAAAACTTTTATATTTTGCGCACGCTAAAAACAGCTTCAAATCATCCCAGGACGCATCCAGGGCTTCTTCACGGTGCTGCATCATCGCAGCACCCCGGTGCAATAACTGCTGCATACTCCTGATCCCCAGCCGCTAAGCTCATTGGCAGAGCGGGGTACGAAAGCCCCGGACGATAGAGGCGTGATATGGCTATGGAAAGGGGCTCGTTTGCCGCAAGGCATGATTTCGACGCCTTGCCGCTGAGCGAGAATGTGGACGTTCGCTGCGCACAATTTTCCGAAATTGCCGAGCTTTCGCAGATGGCACACCGGCTGGTGCCGGGTGTGCGGATCGGGACGGCCGAGCTTGCGCATTACTTCTCGTTCGATCCCGAGAGCATTCTGACGTTCAAACGCAAGGGCGATCTCGTCGGCGGCATGGCTTTCCTGTTTCTCAACGAGCGCGGGCACGATGCGTTGCTGCTCGACGAGATCTGCCTCACCGCGCCCGAGACGCACTATCTCGCTTCCGCGAACGAAGAGGTCGCAGCCATCTACCTTTGGGCGATCGCGGCGACAGGACGCGGTATCGCCGGTCTCGGCAAGGCTGCAGCGCATCTGCGACAGCTAAGGTTTCGCAACGCCGATTGCTATGCGCAGCCGTCAACGGTGGCCGGACGCGACATCATGAAGGCGACCGGCTTTGCGCCGATCCCGAGCTTCCAGCCCGACCTCTGGTGCTACGAGCGGCCCTGGCATCGCCAGCCGCTGCGGATGCCGGGCGCGATCATCCAGGCAAGGAGTTTTGCAGATGCACGGTACTAGGATTCCTCTCGCCAAACCCAGTTCCCGCGCCATCTCCGTCCGTCTTGCGCGCGATCCCAACGATCTCATGCTCATCACGGCCATCCGTTCCGCGGTTTATCTCGCCGAGCAGGATTGTCCGTTCGAGGAAGAGTTCGACGGCAATGACATGGTCGCGGCCCATTTCATCGGCTTCGTCGGCAACGAGCCCGCTGGCTGTCTGCGGGTGCGCTTTTTCGGCGATTTCGCCAAGGTGGAGCGGCTTGCGGTGCGTCACCAATACCGGCGTTCACGCGTGTCATTCAAGCTGGTGCAGGCCAGCGTCGACTACGTGAAGCGCAAGGGCTTTCGCAAGATCTACGGCCAGGCACAGGACAGGCTGGTCGATTTCTGGGCCCATTTCGGCGCCAAGCCGCTCGGCCACAATCGCAAGGTCACCTTCTCGGATTTTTCCTACACGGAAATGCTGCTGGAAATCGAGCCGGGCCCGGACGCAATCACGCTGGACAGCGATCCCTACGTGATCATCCGTCCCGAGGGCGATTGGGACCGGCCGGGCGTGCTCGACGCCTCGGCAGGGCGGGCCGTGACCTCACCGCTGCGGGATCTCGCGCTCGCCGACCGTTGAAACTGGTGCAGCTCTGCGCAAGACAATGCTGGCTTCCATCCATGATGATCCGCCGATCCTGGTCTGCGCGGATCTCCAGGTCGAATATCTGACCCCCGGGCGTCGCCACGTCATCCTCGACGGCGACGCGGTCACGTCGCGCTGCCTGGAACTCCTCACCCTGTGGCGCGGCAATCTCTGGCCGGTGATGCATCTGAAGCGCATCGCGCAGGCTGCCTGGTTCAATCCGGCATCGAGGCTGACCGATTGGATCGCGGCGACCAGGCCGCGGCCGGGAGAGCTGACGTTCGATCACCCGCTGCCATCCGCTTATAGCTCGTCGCGGTTCGTGGATTACACGTCCAATATCCGCGCTGTGCGCTGCATTCTGGTCGGTTTCTCCCTGGACGAGACCATTTTGGCCACCGCCGCCGATGGGTTTCACCGCAGTCATCGCTACCATGTGGTCGCCGACGCCGTGGCTTGCCGTCAGCCTGGAACGGGCGATGCTGCCGCCTATAAGCATGCGGTAGTGAATGTCATCGGGAATTTTGCTACAATCCAGCTCAGCGCCGAACTGCTCAGAACCAGCGGCGCCGTTGCGGTGTAGACGGCCGCGACCGGCGGATGGGGTGGAAAGTGTCGCGGGGAGACGAGCTCAAGGAGCTGGCGAGCGATCTGTCGCGTGCGGCCGAGAGGGCGCGCGGGCTTGGTTTACCGACCACGGTCTATCTGCTTTCGATGGCGCTGGTGGAGGTGTGGGAAGCCGCTGCAGGCGCTGACGGCGGACATGACGACGACGCGGCGTGAGCTGCTCCAGGGGCTGCTTGGTCAGGACCGCCATGGGCGGTTTTGTCACGTGCAGCGTGGTCGCGTGCACCTTTGTGCATCGCTGCTGAGCGCTTGCTGCCGACGAATTGGCGTTGCAAGTTCCGTGTTGTCGCAATAGCCAAGGTCATTGATCATCGCGTGATGACGCCGGCTCTGCCTGCGACGTGACGCTTTCAAGGATCTGCGCAAATGTCGATGCTGCCCAATTCGCAAGAAGCCCGTGATGTGGCCTACCAGCTCCACTCCTACACCAATGCGCGCGCGCATCAGCAGGCCGGTCCGCTGGTGATCGAGCGCGGCGAGGGGCCTTACGTATTCGACGCGTCGGGCAAGCGCTATTTCGAGGCGATGTCGGGCTTGTGGAGCGTCGGGCTCGGCTTCAGCGAGAAGCGGTTGGTGGAGGCCGCGCACAAGCAGATGCAAGCGCTGCCGTTCTACCACACATTCTCTTCCAAATCGCACGGCCCCTCGATCGACCTCGCCGAGAAGTTGGTGGCGCTGGCGCCCGTGCCGATGAGCAAGGTGTTCTTCACCAATTCCGGCTCGGAAGCCAACGACACCGTGCTCAAGCTGATTGCCTATCGCTCCAACGCGCTCGGCCAACCGCAGCGCAAGAAGGTGATCAGCCGCATCCGCGGTTATCACGGCGTCACCATTGCCTCGGCCAGCCTCACCGGCCTGCCAAACAACCACCGCTCGTTCGACCTGCCGCTGCCGCACATCCTGCATACGGGCTCGCCGCATTTCTACAAGGACGGCGCCCCTGGCGAGAGCGAGGAAGCCTTTGCGACCCGCCGGGCCGAGGAACTCGATGCGCTGATCCAGAACGAGGGACCGGATACGATCGCGGCCTTCTTCGGCGAGCCGGTGATGGGCGCGGGCGGCGTCGTCGTGCCGCCGAAGACCTATTGGGAGAAGATCCAGGCGGTCCTGAAGAAGTACGATATCCTGCTGGTCGCCGACGAGGTGATCTGCGGCTTCGGCCGCACCGGCAGGATGTTCGGCTGCGAGACCTACGGCATCAAGCCGGACGCGATGGTCGTCTCCAAGCAGATCACCTCGAGCTATTTCCCGCTGTCGGCGATCATCATGAACGAGCGCATGTTCGAGCCGATCGCGGACGAGAGCAACAAGATCGGCGTGCTCGGCCACGGGTTCACCGCGGGCGGCCATCCGGTCGGCTCGGCGATTGCGCTGGAAAACCTCAAGATCATCGAGGAGCGCGGCCTGGTCGCGCATGCCGCCGAGCTCGGCGGCTACATGCAGGGCAAGCTGCGTGAGCTCACCAGCCATCCGCTGGTCGGCGAGGTCCGCGGCGTCGGCTTGATCGCGGCGATCGAGCTCGTGCTCGACAAGGGGCGCAAGACGGCCGCGGCGACGCCCGGTGCGGTCGGCGGCATGGCCAGCCGCATGCTCCAGGAACGCGGCGTGATCTCGCGCAACATGCTGGACGCCATCGCCATCTGCCCGCCGCTGATCGTCACCAAGGCGCAGATCGACGACCTCATCGCCGCGATTTCAGGCGTGCTCAATGACATGAAGGCGGAAGTGACGAAGCTGACGCCGGCGTAATCTTTCTGCTCGTCATTGCGAGGAACGAAGCGACAATGCAATCCAGACAATTCCGTGGATACGGTCTGGATTGCTTCGCTTCGCTCGCAATGAAGGTGCAAGACGAGTTTGCCTATTCGGCCCGCTGAACCCCGATCACGCGGCCCTTCTCGACCGCCAGCGCCAGCTCACCGCGCTTGAGCTTCAAGGCGGCATCGCCGAACAGCTCGCGGCGCCAGCCGCGCAAGGCGGGGACGTCGGCCTCGTCGTCGGCTGCGATCTCTTCGAGATCGTCCACCGTCGCGATCACCTTGCTGGCGACTGCATGCTTTTCGGCCGTCATGCGCAGCAACACCTTCAACAGTTCGACAATGGCCGCGCCATTGTTGTTGTTGCGCGGCTTCTCCAGCTTCGGCAGCGTGGCAGGATCGCGTGCCAGTCCGCGCGTGACCGCGGCGACGATGTCCGCGCCCCATTTGGATTTCTCAAAGCCCTTCGGCACCGAGCGCAGGTTTGCGAGCTTCTCCACCGTGTTCGGCGCATGAGTGGCGATGTCGCTGACGGCCTCGTCGCGCAGCACACGGCCGCGCGGCACGTCGCGGCTCTGCGCCTCCTGCTCGCGCCAGGCTGCGACCTCCATCAGGACCGCGAGATCCTTCGGCTTGCGCACCCGCGTCTTCAGCCGCTCCCAGGCACGCTCCGGGTGGAAGTCGTAGGTCTTGGGAGAGGTCAGGACCTCCATCTCGATGGAAACCCATTCGCTGCGGCGGCGCTTCTTCAAATCGGCGTCGAGCGCTGCAAACACGTCACGCAGATGCGTGACGTCGGACACCGCGTAATGCATCTGTTCCTTGGTCAGCGGGCGGCGCGACCAGTCGGTGAAGCGGTGGGTCTTGTCGGGGCGGTGGCCGGTGACCTTCTCGACCAGGGCGTCGTAGGCGATGCTGTCGCCGTAACCCAGCACCATCGCGGCAACCTGGGTATCGAACACCGGGTGCGGGATGATGTTGGCCTGGTGCCAGATGATTTCGATGTCCTGGCGGGCGGCGTGGAAGACCTTCAGCACGGCTTCGTTGGCCATCAGCTCGAAGAACGGCTTGAGGTCGATGCCCTCGGCCAGGGTATCGACGACAATGGCCTCCTCGGCGCTGGCCATCTGCACCACGCATAGCAGCGGGTAATAGGTGGTCTCGCGCAGGAACTCGGTATCGACGGTAATGACGGGGTGCTTGGCAAGCCGGCTGCAGGCAGCCGCGAGGTCAGCGGTGGTGGTAATCAAATCCATGAACGGCCCATGACACTTGCTATCAGCCGATCTGCCGAAAGTGCTGTGATGTCAAGGGGCTCAGTGCGAATTCGAGCCTTGCATTCGGGCCGGAATCGCTTTTTCCGACGAAATTCCTATTCGTAACGGACCCGGTTCGAGGATTTGCGGGCGCAGGGCAACGCCACCACGACGACGCACATGGCGACCAGCGCCAATCCCAGGAACTCGAAAACCAACAGATCCACGGCGAAACCTCCAGAAACATAGGTAAATTTGTCGGGGGTGCGTTGAGGGTCTGTTAATTGCAATGGTTACCGGCGCAGCGGCCGGGCGGATGGTGGACGGGGGGTTAACGGGGGGCCGAAACGAATTCGGCGCCCCGCCGGGCGGAGCGCCGATGTTTGTTTGCCGTTGCAGCAGCCCTTACGGCAGCTTCAGCGACGTCTCAGCGTTGTACGGCTTCAGCGTCTCGTCTGCAGCCTTCTGCGCGGCGGCGAGGGCCTCCTTCGGCTGCTTCTTGCCGTTGAGGACCAGCATCACCTCGTCCTCCAGCGTCTTGCGCACCGGCACGGTCTTGTAGGTCGCAAACCAGGGCTTCGCGACGTCGAGCTGCTCGACGGCGGTCTTGGCGTCCGGGTTCTTGTTCAGGAACTCGACCATCTCGGGCGTCTTGTACGCCGCCATGTTCGGCGCGAAATAGCCGGTGGCGCGGCTCCACCAGCCGCTCTTCTCGGGTGAGGTCATCCACTTGATCAGCGTCCAGGCGGCCTTCTGCTTGTCGGCCTCGAGCCCTGCCGGAACGATCAGCGAGGCGCCGCCGATCGGCACGGCGTTGCGGACGTTGCGCGGGATGAAGGCGACCTTGTAGGCGAACTTGGCGTTGTCGCGCACGTAAGTCAGCGAGCCCGTCGATAGCATCATCATCGCGGCATTGCCCGAGATGAAGGAGGTGCTGACGGCAGGGCCAGGGGTCGCGCCGGGGGCGTGGACCTTGTGCTTGGTGACGAGGTCATTCCACCAGGTCAGCGCGCCCAGCATCGAGGGCGTGTCGTAATAGACCTCGCCGCCGAACTCCTCGTTGTAGTAGCGCCCGCCATTGCTCATGGTGAGCGTTTCCATCATCCAGCCGCAATAGTCGTAAGCGCAGGGGATCGCGATGCCCCATTGGGTCACCTTGTCGCCCTCGCGCTTGGTGAGCTTCTTGGCCCAGTCGGTGAGCTCGGCCCAGGTCTGCGGCGGCTTCTCCGGATCGAGGCCGGCTTCCTTGGCTTTGTCGGCGTTGATGTAGAGCAACGGCGTCGAATTGTGGAATGGCACGCCGTAGACCGAGCGGTTGATCACCGCGTTGCCCTGCAGCGCGGGAAAGAGCTGGCCAAGGAACTGCTCCTTGGTGGTGCCGTCGGCCTTGATCAGGGCATCGAGATTGGTCAGCTCGTTCTCGATCTGCATGTCGAGCAGGAAGTTCGCCGACATGATCACGGCGGACGGCGGCTTGCCGGCCTTGATCGCGGCGCGAGTCTTGATCAGCGTGTCGTCGTAGGAGCCGGTGTAGACGGCGGTCGCCTTGATGTCAGGGTGACCTTCGTTGAACTCTTTGATCAGGGTGCCCATGTCGCGGGCGAGCTTGCCGTCGACGGGGACGGGAAAGAACAGATCGATCTCGGTCGGGCCTTCGCCGGCAAGGGCCGGGACTGCGAGGGCGCCGGCCATCGTGCCTGCAATGGCGAGGCCGAACATGAGCCTGCGGGAAAACAGCATCGAAGAATCTCCTATTTGATGCCTGAGGTGACGAAAGAGCTGATGAAGCGCTTCTGGAAAATCAGGAACGTGACGAGCAGCGGTGCGATCACCATCAGCGTGCCGGCGGCGATGGTGCCCCAGGCCTGTGTGCCCTCGGCGGTCTTGGTGAAGACCGAGAGCCCGACCGTGAGCGGCCGCTTGTCTGGCGAATTGATCACCATCAGCGGCCACAGGAAGTCGTTCCAGTGGCTGGTGACCGAGATGATGGCGAAAGCCGAGAAGCTCGGCATCGACAGCGGCACGTAGATGTGGCGGATGCGCTGGAGCAGGCTGGCGCCGTCGATCAGGGCGGCATCTTCGAGCTCGGTCGGAATCGCCTCGAAGGCCTGGCGCATCAGGAAGGTGCCGAAGGCGGACGCGAAGAACGGCATCATCACGCCGGCGAGCGTGTCGTAGAGGCCGAGCCGCGCCACGAGGCTGAGATTCGGCACGATCAGCAGCACCGGCACCAGCATCAGCTGCAACAGGAAGAGATAGAAGATCACTGACTTGCCGGCGAAGTCGAGGCGCGCAAAGGCAAAGCCCGCCAGCGTGATCGTGACGAACTGCACCAGCAGAATGCCGGCGCAGATGATCGTGGTGTTGAGCGTGTAGCGCGGGAAATCGCCGATCTCCCAGGCGTCTTTGATATTGTCGAGCGTCGGCTTCAGGCTCGGCATAAGCTCGGCCATGGCGTTGATGCCGTCGGAGGCCGGGCGCAGCGTCGCGACGACCATCCACACGAAGGGGATGAGCCAGACGATCGCGAGCAGCATGGTCAGCAGGAAGCCGAGCTTGGACGTGATCTCGCCGCGTGTGGCGAGCGGCGCGTCCTTGGTGAGCCAGTCGATCAGCTTCATGGCCCGCCCTCGCGGTTGGCCATGGTGCGGAAGGAGAGCGCGGTGAGGCCCATCAATGCCGCGAGCGTCAGCAGCGTCGCGGCCGAGGCCTTGCCGACGTCGTAATGCTCGACCGCCTGCTGGTAGATGTAGAACAGCACGAGATTGGTCGAATTCGACGGTCCACCCTGGGTCATGACGAAGACGTGGTCGACCTGCGTCACCGCGTTGAGGATCGCGATGACGATGACGAACAGGAAGGTGGGCTTGAGCTCCGGCAGAATGATATGGCGCAGGCGCTGGTAAGGCCCGGCGCCGTCGAGATGCGCGGCTTCCATCACGTCTTCGGGCACCGCCTGCAGGCCGGCGAGGAAGAACAGCATGTAATAGCCGGCGTTCTTCCAGATCGTGATGATCATGATCGCGTAAAGCGCGATGTCGGGATCGCCGAGCCAGTTCGGCAGCACCGGCATCAGCCGGCCGATATAATAGTCGAGCAGGCCGACATTGGGCAGGAAGATGAACATGAACAGCGCGGAGGCCGCGACCATCGGGATCAGCACCGGCAGGAACAGCGCGGCGCGCAGCGCGCTGCTCACGGCATGGGTGCGCGACAGCGTCAGCGCGAACAAGAGCGCCAGCCCGATGCTCGGGATCGCCGTGCCGACGGCATAGATGAGATTGTTGACGACCGCGCCGGTGAAGGCGGGGTCGGCCAGCACGGCGCTGATGTTGTCGAGACCGACGAAGCGGACCGGGGCCTTCGGCGTGGCGCGCTGGTAGAGCGCATCGATCAACACGCGGCCCATCGCGCCATAGGTAAACAGCGCGAGAAAGACCAGCGAGGGCAGCAACAGGAGATAGGCGGGCAGCGAAGCTCTGAAGCGCGTGAAGAGGCGCTTCGGCAAGTCCAGGCGCGGCGCCGCCGAGGTCGCGACCGGAAGAGCCGCGGGTCCGGCGAGGCTCATCTCACCGCGCCGGAAAGTTGAGTGCATAGTCGCGGCCGTCCACCCCTGCCGGCGGCTCGAATGGGAAGCGCAGACTGGTGTCGAGGAAGTCGTGGCTGTGGACGACCAGGTTGTCGTCGTCGATCAGCACCACGCCATGGGCGGGCGGCTCGTGGCTGGCCAAATGCGGCGCGCCGGCGTCGAGCTCGAACCAGACCTGATGGTTGGTGCCGCGCAGGGTGGAGAAGGGAATCTTGCCGTAGCTGCCGAAGATGGGACGGTGCACATGACCGAAGAAGAGATGGCGGATGCGGGAGCGATAGGGCGCGATCAGCTCGGCGAACTCCGCGCTCTGTTTCAGGCCGATCTCGTCCATCGCATGGACGCCGACCGGAAAGGGCGGGTGATGCATGAACACGACGAATTGCTGGTCGTCGGGCGCAGCCGCGAGCGTCTTTGCAAGCCAGTCGAAGCGCTTGGGGCACATCTCGCCGGCGTGGCTGGTCTCGTCCAGCGTGTCGAGGAAGACGAACAGGCCGTGCTCGGTGGTGCGCGTACCCTGCACGAAGCCGTTTGAATCGCGCGGCGCGGCCTTCAGGCTATCGAGGCAGGTGACGCGCCGGTCGTGATTGCCGACCATGGCGATGTACGGCATCTTCAGCGCGGCCATCGCGTCGGCGAAATTGGCGTAGGAGTCAGCCTCGCCCCAATGGGTGAGATCGCCGGTCACCACCGCGAAGGCGGCGTCTGATTGATGCGTGTTGATGTCGGCGATCGCCGCGTCCAGCCGGGCGCGCGGGTCGAGGCCGTAGAGGGTCGAGCCGGGATTCGCCAGATGCGTGTCGGTGATGTGGATGAACTTGAAGGGCATGGCGCTTGTCAGGGGTGTTGGAGAACGGACGTCTCCGGCAAGACGACCCTGACAGGCGGTTAGAGCGTGAGTGTTTCAGTTTGATGACAGCGGTTCCGGCGCTCGGGATGTGTCCACAGGGTCCGCGGGACAGCAACGGATCGCGCAAGGCGCGATCCACGCAGCACATAATTTAGGGAATCGTAGTGAGGGCCGTACCCGCCTCACGTCCCGCAGAACGTCTGCAGCACCCGCTGGTCCGGCAGCGGCGGGTCGGCGTAGGCGGCATACTCGGGCTGATCGTCGAACGGCTTGGCCAGCACCTTCACCAGTTCCTCGAACGGCGCGTAATTGTCATCGTCGACGGCGGTCTGGATCACCGCTTCGACGCGATGGTTGCGCGGGATGAACATGGGATTGACGGCGTGCATCGCGGCCTGGCGCTCGGAAGCGCCTTGCGGCTCCAGCGCGATACGCGCGCGCCAGCGGCCGGCCCATTCGTCGAAGGCTGCGGGCTCCATGAACTGCGCACGCGCATCCGCGCTGTCATCAACGGCGGCATCGCCAAGCTTGCGGAAGGTGAGGGTGAAGTCGGCCTGGTTTTTGGCCATGGCATCCAGCAGGTCCTGGATCAGCGCCTCGTCGCCGTCACGCTCCGTGAACAAGCCGACCTTCCTGCGCAGGCCGGCCTGATAGGCGGCGCTGAATTGGTCGGAGAAGGCGCCGAGAATGTCCTGGGCTTCGGCGACCGCCTTCTCCTGCTCGTCGGAAAACAGCGGCAGCAGGCATTCGGCGAGGCGCGTCAGATTCCACAGCGCGATGCGTGGCTGGTTGGCGTAGGCATAGCGCCCCATCTCGTCGATCGACGAAAACACCTGCGAAGGATTGTAGGCGTCCATGAAGGCGCAGGGGCCGTAATCGATGGTCTCGCCGGAAATGGAGCTGTTGTCGGTGTTCATCACGCCGTGGATGAAGCCGACCAGCAGCCAGCGTGCGACGAGATCGGCCTGACGCGCGACGACGCCGGCGAGCAGGGCGTGGTAGGGCCGCTCCGCGTTGCGCAGCTCCGGATAGTGTCTGACGATCACGTGGTCGGCGAGCCGGCGGACCGCCTCGGTATCGCGGCGGGCGGCGAAAAACTGGAAGGTGCCGACCCGGATGTGGCTCGAGGCGACACGCGTCAGCACCGCGCCAGGAAGCGCGGTCTCGCGCATCACGTGCTCGCCAGTGACGACGGCGGCGAGCGAGCGTGTGGTCGGAATGCCCAGCGCGAACATGGCTTCGCTGACGATGTATTCGCGCAGCACGGGTCCGAGCGCGGCGCGGCCGTCGCCGCGGCGGGAGAACGGGGTGGGACCCGAACCCTTGAGCTGGATGTCACGGCGGACGCCGTCCTTGTCGATGACCTCGCCGAGCAGGATGGCGCGGCCGTCGCCGAGTTGGGGCACGAAATGCCCGAACTGGTGACCGGCATAGGCCATGGCGATGGGATCGGCGCCATCCGGAACCGTCTTGCCGGCCAGGATCGCCGCGCCTTCGGGGGTCTCCAGCAAATCTGGATCAAGCCCGAGCTGGAGCGCCAGCGGCCGGTTCAACTTGATCAGCCGGGGGGCCGCGACCGGGGTCGGCGCGACGCGGGCGAAGAAGCTGTCCGGCAGCGCCGAATAGGAGTTCTGGAAGGGGAAATGCACTGTCATGCCCTCAAGATAGGGCTGGAACGGCTGATGGCAAAGGGACGGGCCCGGATTGGGCAAAATTGGACGCTTCCGGCCCAAAACAGGGCTTTCCCTTGGTTGCCGCCTCCGGCCTCGTCGGGTAAACCCTGCCGCAATCTCGGACCGGCCGTGACAGGTCGTCCGATTCGTTTCCTCCGACATCATTTTTGGGACGACCATGCATCGCTACCGGTCACATACATGCGGCGCGCTCCGCGAGAGCAACATCGGCGAGACGGTCCGCCTGTCAGGCTGGGTCCATCGCGTTCGCGACCATGGCGGCGTGCTGTTCATCGACCTGCGCGACCATTATGGCCTGACCCAGTGCGTGGTCGACCCGGACTCGCCGGCCTTCGCGCAGGCCGAGAAGCTGCGCTCGGAATTCGTGGTGCGGATGGACGGCAAGGCCCGCCGCCGCCCCGAAGGCACCGACAATGACGATCTGCCGACCGGCAAGATCGAGATCTATGTCACCGAGATCGAGGTGCTGGGGCCGGCCGGCGACCTGCCGCTGCCGGTGTTCGGCGACCAGGAATATCCCGAAGACATCCGGCTGAAATACCGCTTCCTCGATTTGCGCCGCGAGAAGCTGCACCAGAACATCATGACCCGCGTCGAGATCATCAAGTCGATGCGCCGGCGCATGGAGGGGCAGGGCTTCTTCGAGTTCAATACGCCGATCCTGACTGCGTCCTCGCCGGAAGGCGCGCGCGACTTCCTCGTCCCATCGCGCATCCATCCCGGCAAGTTCTACGCGCTGCCGCAGGCACCGCAGCAGTATAAGCAACTGCTGATGATGTCGGGCTTCGACCGCTACTTCCAGATCGCGCCCTGCTTCCGCGACGAGGACCCGCGTGCCGATCGTCTGCCCGGCGAGTTCTATCAGCTCGACGTCGAGATGAGTTTTGTGACGCAGGAAGACGTGTTCGCGGCCATGGAGCCGGTGATCACGGGCGTGTTCGAAGAGTTCGCCAAGGGCAAGCCGGTGAGCAAGAACTGGCGCCGCATTCCGTTCGCCGAGGCGCTGCGTAAATACGGCAGCGACAAGCCGGATTTGCGCAACCCGATCGAGATGCAGGACGTCTCCGAGCACTTCCGCGGCTCCGGCTTCAAGGTGTTCGCGCGCATGCTCGAGGATCCCAAGAACCAGGTGTGGGCAATTCCGGCACCGGGCGGCGGCAGCCGCGCCTTCTGCGACCGCATGAATTCGTGGGCGCAAGGCGAGGGCCAGCCCGGACTCGGCTACATCATGTGGCGCGAGGGCGGCGAGGGCGCAGGTCCGCTTGCAAACAACATCGGCCCCGAGCGCACGGCTGCGATCCGTGCGCAGATCGGCACCAAGGAGGGCGATGCCGCCTTCTTCGTCGCCGGCGATCCCGACAAGTTCTGGAAGTTCTCAGGTCTGGCCCGCAACAAGGTCGGCGAGGAATTGAACCTTACCGACAAGGAGCGGTTCGAGCTCGCTTGGATCGTCGACTTCCCGATGTACGAGTACAACGAGGAAGACAAGAAGGTCGACTTCTCGCACAACCCGTTCTCGATGCCGCAGGGCGGCCTCGACGCGCTGAAGGGCCAGGACCCGCTGACCATCAAGGCGTTCCAGTACGACATCACCTGCAACGGCTACGAGATCGCCTCGGGAGGCATCCGCAACCACGTGCCGGAAGCGATGGTGAAGGCGTTCGAGATCGCAGGCTACGGCGAGCAGGAAGTGGTCGACCGCTTCGGCGGCATGTACCGCGCGTTCCAGTACGGCGCGCCGCCGCATGGCGGCATGGCCGCGGGCGTCGACCGCATCGTGATGCTGCTCTGCGGCACCAACAATCTGCGCGAAATCTCGCTGTTCCCGATGAACCAGCAGGCGATGGATCTCCTGATGGGCGCGCCGTCGGAAGCCACGACAAAACAGCTCCGCGAGCTGCACGTGCGGGTCAACCTGCCGCAGAAGTAAAGGTCTCGTGCCCCGGACGCAGCGCATCGCGAAGCGGTGCGCTGCAGAGCCGGGGCCTATGCATTCGGAGCTTCGGCAGCTTGCTAGGTCCCGGCTCTTTGCCGCGTCACGGCGTGCCGCAGCGCGTCCAAGACCCGAGAGAGCTTGTCCTACAACCCCGTCGACGCTTCGATCCTGAACTGCGCCAGCGCGATGATCGGCTCATTGTTGAGGACGTCCATGAGCTGAAGCACAGGCAGCTTCCCGTACGGCGTTAGCTTGATGGTGAGCGTCTGGCCTGAGGTCTCGACGAAGCCAGCAAGGGCATCCGCCGCCGCCCTGACATCGAGATTGGAGGCCGCGATCTGCTCGCCCTGGGCCCTGATCATTGCGACGATGGCGTTGCGGGCGGCGTCGCGGCTGACGTTCTGCATGCGCGAGAACTGCGCGACGACGAGATCGACGACGCCGCTGTCGCGCAAGGAAAGCTCGAGCGCGCCGGTCTCAACCTGCGCCGCCTGGCTCATGGCCTGGGCGGGATCAGTCGTGAACATGCCGCGCGGCACCTTGGCGAGAGCCACGCTGACCTGCGCTTTGGCGAGGTTGCCGAGATCGAGCGTGGCCGGTGCCAGCGCAAATGCGCCTGACGATTCCGTCCAGGCCGCGCCGAGGTCGAGGTTGATCGCCAGCTTGTCGATGCCGGCCATGGTGAGCGGCAGCTGCGCCGGATTGGAGGGGTCGGTAGGGGCGACCATCTTCACGGCCAGATTGGCCTTGCTTGGGATCGACCCGACCAGTTGGCCCCAGTTCAGGCTGATCGTATCGATCGTGACGAGCTGCCGCGTGTTCCTGTAGGGCACCGCCACGCCCTTGATCTCGGCGCCTGCAAGCACGTGAAATAGGCCGAGCATTTGGTCCGGCGAGGGCGGCTGTCCTGGCGTTCCGAGGCTTGCCGCCCAGCGCATCAGGTTGGCCGCGCTGAACGATTTCAGCGCGAAGCGATCCATCTTGAGCTGCCCTTGCGGCAGCGGCATGTCGAGGCCTTCCAACGCGATGGTGTCTTCATCGTATTTGATGGCGCTGAGCCGTCCGGTTCCTTGCGGCGTCTCGACCGTCTGCTTGCCGATTTCGACCTTGCCGATCTGGAAGCCCTCGAAGAAATCGGCGACCTTCGCGATCATGTCGCGCGACTGCGCCGGTGTCGGGATCGAGCCGTCGGACGGCACAAGCGCGATGATCTCGGCGGGACGGAATTTCGACGGCTGGATCGCAATGTCGTCGAATGTAAAGCCGTCGATCTGCACGCGCACGTCCGGCGCCAAAGTCAACAAGTAGGAAGTGGCCGAGATGCGCCGGTAGATCCTATGGAGAGTATCGTCACTCGATCCCTGCTGTTCGAGCGCAGCCCTCACAGCGGTTGCGTCGAAGTCGAGGACGGCCAAGCCGGACAGATCGCCGGTCATCTTCGCGGGCTTGCCAGGCTGGGCCAGGTCGATCGAATAGGTGATGCGGTCGGTCTTTGCCGCTTCGATCTTGCCGCGGTTGACGTTCTGAACCGACAGACCGGAATAGACATAATCGCCGCTGCCGGCATTGCCGGTGCCCGCGTCGACGTTGACCGCAATGGTTGGCACGGCGATCGACGACGCCGACACGGTCGCGTACTGCGCGAGCATGAACCGGTACATGTCGACGATCGAGCCGGACAGCGAGGCTCCAGCTGCACGGGTCGGGCCGGAAAAGTCGCGGGCGCTGATCTGCGGGATCTTGTAGCTCGCTTTCAGCTTCGTCCGCTCGGTAGCGGTGAACGCGACCTCAACCCCTGCCACTTCCAGGCTGTCGGCCGAGAAACGGGCCTCATCCGGCTGGCGGATGCCGACGGCCGTGAGCTTTGCGACTTTGACGGTGGCGAGCTGCGGCTGGGCGGGCTCGACAGTGATGTCCTCAATCGTCAGTGTCCGGGTCGCAAGCTCGAACCCGATCTTGCCGTGGCTCGCCTTGCCCCCGCCTGTGCGGATCTGCTCGAAAGCCGCCTCGACCTCGTTCGTCGCGCGGTGCTGGACATAGAGATTGAAGCCGAACCACCCGCCCGCGGTGAGCGCGATGACTGCTATCAGGCCGATCAGGACACGCTTCATTCCCTGCTCCAGTTGCTCATTCCGCACTGCGCAACCCGGCATATTCGGGAAAGGCCCCGCGGTCCAGGGAAAGCTAGCGCTATCAGATATTTGACCGCGCGCCCTGTTGATGGGGGAGCAATCGGATGTTGCCACCGGGGCGCCCGCCGTGCTTCATCCCGTTTCCATGACCCGGAAATTCGGTCCGCTTGGACAGCCGCTTTCGGATCGTGCATTTTGAGGCCGGTAACGCGAAGCGAGAGACCGCATGTCGTCCTATTCTGATGATCTCCACCAGGCGGCGCTCGCCTACCATCGTCTGCCGCGCCCTGGAAAGCTCGAGATCCAGGCAAGCAAGCCGCTTGCCAACCAGCGCGACCTCGCGCTGGCCTATTCTCCGGGCGTTGCCGCGGCCTGCACCGAGATCGCCAAGAATCCGGCGGAAGCCGCCACGCTCACCACCCGCGCCAATCTGGTCGCCGTGGTCTCCAACGGGACCGCCGTGCTCGGCCTCGGCAATATCGGCCCGCTGGCCTCCAAGCCGGTGATGGAAGGGAAGGCGGTCCTGTTCAAGAAGTTCGCCGGCATCGACGTGTTCGACATCGAGATCGCCGCCGACACCATCGAGCGCGTGGTCGAAACGGTGGCGGCGCTGGAGCCGACCTTCGGCGGCATCAATCTGGAAGACATCCGCGGGCCGGAATGCTTCGAGATCGAGGCGCAGCTCAAGGAGCGCATGAAGATCCCGGTCTTCCATGACGATCAGCACGGCACCGCCATCATCGTCGCCGCCGCCGTCACCAACGCCCTGCGACTCAACGGAAAGAAGCTCTCAGACGTCAAGATCGTGGCGTCGGGCGCAGGGGCTGCTGCGATCGCGACCCTCAATCTGCTCGTGTCGATGGGCGCGCAGCGCAAGAACATCTGGGTGTGCGACATCGATGGCCTCGTTCACGAAGGCCGCAACACCACGATGGACCGCTGGAAGGCGGTCTATGCGCAGAAAACCGACAAGCGCACGCTCGGCGACGTCATCGGCGGCGCCGACATCTTCATCGGGCTCTCGGCACCGGGCGTGCTCAAGCCGGAGATGGCCAAGGCGATGGGCGACAAGCCGCTGATCATGGCGCTCGCCAATCCGACGCCGGAGATCATGCCGGAGGAGGCGCGCAAGGTGCGCCCCGACGCGATGATCTGCACCGGCCGCTCCGACTACCCGAACCAGGTCAACAACGTCCTGTGCTTCCCCTTCATCTTCCGCGGCGCGCTCGATGTCGGCGCCAGCGCCATCAACGAGGAGATGAAGCTCGCGGCCGTCGAAGCCATCGCGCAGCTCGCGCGCGAGGCGCCGTCGGATGCCGTCGCGCAGGGTTTCGACACCGGCGAGACGCAAGGCTTCGGCCCGGGCTCGCTGATCCCGAGCCCGTTCGATCCCAGATTGATCCTGCGCATCTCGCCGGCGGTGGCGAAGGCGGCAATGGAATCCGGCGTCGCGACGCGGCCGATCACCAATTTCGACGAATACACCGCGCTGCTGGAGCGCTTCGCCTTCCGCTCCGGCCTCGTCATGAAGCCGGTGTTCGCCAAGGCCAAGACCCAGCCTGTGCGCGTGATCTACGCCGAAGGCGAGGACGAGCGCGTGCTGCGCGCCACGCAGGTGGTGCTGGAGGAAAACCTGGCGCGGCCCATCCTGGTCGGCCGTCCTTCCGTCGTGGACGCTCGCATCAAGCGCTTCGGCCTGTCGATCCGCGCCGGCAAGGATTTCGACCTCGTCAATCCCGAGGACGATCCGCGCTACCGCTCCTACGTGCAGTCCTATGTCGAGGTCGCCGGCCGCCGCGGCGTGACGCCGGATGCGGCGCGCACCGTGGTGCGCACCAACAACACGGTGATCGCCGCGCTCGCGGTGACGCGAGGGGAGGCGGACGCGATGCTGTGCGGCGTCGAGGGTCGCTACATGAGCCATCTGCGCCATGTCAGGGAGATCGTCGGTTTTTGCCCCGGCATCAGCGACTACGCGGCGCTTGCGCTGCTGATCACCAGCAAGGGCGCCTTCTTCATCGCCGACACGCAAGTGCGGCCCAATCCCAGCGCGGAAGAACTCGCCGAGATCGCATCGCTCGCCGCGGTCCACGTCCAGCGCTTCAACATCAAGCCGAAGATCGCCTTCGTCTCGCATTCGGATTTCGGCAGCTACGACACCGATTCCTCTCGCAAGATGCGCCGCGCGACCCAGCTGCTCAAGGACAAGCATCCGGAGCTCGAGGCCGACGGCGAGATGCAGGGCGACACCGCACTGTCGGCGGCCGCGCGAAAAATGGTATTGCCGCACTCCAATCTCGAGGGCGAGGCCAACATACTGATCATGCCGACGCTGGACACCGCCAACGTCGCCTATCAGATGATCAAGTCGCTGGCGGATGCGCTTCCCGTCGGCCCGATCCTGATCGGGCCGGCGCGCCCGGCACATATCCTCACCCCCTCGGTGACGGCACGCGGCATCCTCAACATGACCGCAGTCGCAGTTGTGGAAGCTCAGGAGCGCGCCGCGCGGCAGCCGACGTTGTTTACGTAAAAGGCGGCATCGGTGCTTGAGCTTGCCGCCTTGCCGGGAGGGGCGAATTCGAGCGCAGCAACTCGTCTATTTCGACACTTTGTGTCGGGTCGGAGTCACCGTGCTGGCGGGAGCGGCCTCCGAAATCGAGAACGTCAGCCACGTGTTCCAGCCCGACGGCCGGTTCGCCGCGTCGAACTCGCCATATCCTTTCAGGCCAAGAAATGCCTGATTGCTGCCGATCGGAAAAATATATCCGACCTGCGGACCGACACCGAAAACTCGCGAGCGGAAGCCGCCGAGAACGGCGGGCTGCCCTGAATCGTCGGTAATCTGCTGATAGGCGTAGCCAACGAAGCCGACGAAGACCTGCTTGGACAGGAACTGCGACACGCCCCAGTCCAGATGAAAATCGATACCGCTCTGGTATTGGGTGTCGGAATTCTTGAAATTATAGGTAAAGCCGCCGACGCCCGAGAACTCCGTGCCCGTCGCCGGGTTCAGATAAGTGTAGCCGCCGCCGAAATCGATGGCCCCATGGCCGATGCCGACAT
Source organism: Bradyrhizobium sp. SZCCT0148 (assembly GCF_018129985.1). Taxonomy (GTDB): domain Bacteria; phylum Pseudomonadota; class Alphaproteobacteria; order Rhizobiales; family Xanthobacteraceae; genus Bradyrhizobium; species Bradyrhizobium japonicum_H. The sequence continues at coordinate 1,394,765 of NZ_JAFCKT010000001.1, read as the reverse complement.
TGGCCAGCCGGTTGGGATTGTAGTCGCCGACGGGAATGTCGCCAGCAGCGTAGGCCATATAGTTATGAACGCCGCTATTCCATTTCAGCTTAAGGGTCGGATAAAGATCGCCGTAGGAGACGAGCGCGTCTTCGAGAAATCCATTGCGTGTGGTGACGATCGGTCCGGCAGCTGCCGTCAACGTGCCGGCAAGGCTTGCGGAATTTCTACCGTAAACGCTCGCCAGAGTGGCCGACAATTGGCCACCGAGCACGGGCGTCGCAAACGTATAGGTCGGCGCGATGAACATCAGATCGGCCTGACCACTCAAGGCCAGATTGAGATTGATGTTGATGGTCGGAGAGAACCTCCCAACCTGAAATTCCCGTGCCGCAGCAGCCGCCCCCGACGCATTAACGCTTGTATGGTAGTAGATGGCGGCAATCGACCAGCCCGGTGTGGCGGGAGTGGCGGCGAGGCTCCCGTACAATCCCGGCAGCCAGAACGAAATTCCACTCTCGTCGGCACGGGCGATCTGCGAGGAAAGCAACGCAACGGCGGAGGTCGCGAGAACGGCGCTTAACCGCGGGAATCCGGATCTGTGTGCCGATCTATCGCGTTGCATTGGTCGCCCCCCACGCTCGATCATGATGCCAGTTGATTCCCCAAGGCTTCCCGCCACAACACAAAGAGTGACCGACGGCGTCGATCATTCCGCCTGAAGCTTTCCTGCGGCGCGCGATTTCGATGTCGCGCGCCGACCGCTTCTTCAATCGGAAAGGCCCTTCTTCAATACCGCCGCTTTGCGGGCTTGTGCGGCGTCATCGCGGTCGGCTCGCTTCATTTCCTTCTGCTCGATGGTCACGGCCTCGATCTTTCCGGTGAACTTGAACGGCACCTTGTAGGCCTCCGTGACCGGGGTACCTTCATCGGCACCGACATCGGCGCCTTCATCCGCGGAGAAGATGCAGCATTGGGTCTTGTCGATGCGGCCGGTAGCGATTGGCTTGCCATTGAACAGGATCGTACCGACGCCGCCCTTGCCGATGCCGCCGCCGTCGTAGGCGAACTCGAAGCGCAGCGTGCCTTTACCCGCCGGCAGCGTCTGCTTGGCAGCCACCGTATAGCGCTGCAGCCCCAGGAAATTGTAGGTGTAGGTCGGCTTGCCGTCCTTGAGGTAGAGACTCCAGCCCCCGAACCGGCCGGCCTGGGCGATGATCACGCCATTGGCGCCACCCTTCGGGATGTCCAGATCGGCGGTAATGCTGTGCGACTGGTTCTTCAGACTGATGAAGACGTTTTCCGACATGCCGATCATTCCCTGGTGAACGGTCAAGGAGGTTCGGCCGGCCATCAGGTCGGGCCGGCCGACCATCGAGGCGATGACGCGCTCCTCCATTCGATCGTCAAGCGGCAGCACCTGGTACTTGACCGCTTCCTTGAGAAAGAGGTCCTGCATCTCCTTGAGCTTGTCGGGGTTCTTCGCGGCGAGATCGTTGGTCAGGCTGAAGTCCGACCGGGTGTCGTAGAGTTCCCAGACGTCCTGTTCGAGCGGTCGTCGCGGCTTACGTTCCCAGGCAGCCCTGTGAACCGTACCGGCGAGCCAGCCGTCATTATAGATGGCACGATTGCCGAATATCTCGAAGTATTGGGTAAGATGCGTGCTCGGAGCCTTCGGATCGGCAAAACTATAGAGCATGCTCACGCCCTCGATCGGGGTCTGTGGCGTGCCGTCGACGCTCTTTGGCTCGGGCAGACCGGCTGCTTCAAGAATGGTCGGTGCAATGTCGATGACGTGGTGCCACTGCGAGCGCACCTCGCCCTTGGCCGCAATTCCCCTGGGCCAATGAATGACCATCCCGTTGCGGGTGCCGCCGTAGCTGGACGCAACTTGTTTGGTCCACGTAAAGGGCGTGTCGCCAGCGACCGCCCATCCGGCCGCGTAATGACCATAGGTCGAAGGGCCGCCGAGTTCGTCGTAATGCTTGAGGATGTCCCGGACGCTTTCGCTGACACCATTGAAGTAGGTCATCTCGCTGAACAGCCCGTTCATGCCGCCTTCGGCACTCGCACCGTTGTCGCCGACGACATAGAAGATCAGCGTATTATCGAGTTGACCGGTTGCCTTGACAGCGTCGACCAGCCGACCGATCTCCGTGTCGGCGTACTCGCCAAATCCAGCGAAGACCTCCATCTGCCGCGCGAACAGCTTCTTCTCGTCCGCGTTCAGCGTAGCCCAATCCTTGATTGCCTCGGGCTTCGGGGCCAGCCTTGTGCCAGCGGGTACCACGCCAAGCTTGATCTGTCGCGCCAGCGTTTCCTCGCGCAACGCATCCCAGCCTTGGTCGAACTTGCCCTTGTATTTGGCGATCCATTCCTTCGGGACTTGATGCGGCGCATGCGTCGCGCCCGGTGCGAAGTAGATGAAGAACGGCTTATCCGGGGTCAGCGATTTCTGGTAGCTCATCCAGTCGATCGCCTGGTTGGTCATGTCCGTCATCAGATGATAGTTCGGATCCGTCGATGGCTCGACCTGAGTCATTCCGTCATAGAGCAACGGCGCCCACTGGTTGGTCTCGCCCCCGAGGAAGCCGTAAAATTTGTCGAAGCCGGAGCGGGTCGGCCAACGGTCGGTCGGTCCGGACGGGCTCACCTCCCATGCTGCGGTTTCGTGCGATTTGCCGAACGCCGCCGTGCTGTAACCATTGAGTCGCAGCATCTTTGCGAGCGGGGCGACGCTGTCGGGACGCTGCCCGGTCTGTCCGGGAAAAGCAGTCGCGGTTTCCGTGATCGAGCCCATGTTGTTCATGTGATGATTGCGGCCTGATAACAGCGCGGCGCGCGTCGGCGAACAAAGCGCCGTTGTGTGAAACTCGTTGTAGCGCAGTCCCGAATTGGCAAGGCTCTCTACCGTCGGCATCTGGATAGGCCCGCCGAACGCGCTCGACTGGCCGAAGCCCATATCGTCGATCAATACGATAAGCACGTTAGGGGCCCTGGCTGGAGCCTTGACCTCGAACCGCGCCGGAGGCGTTGCGTTGCGAGCGTCGAGCACCGTGCTGTGCGGATATTGAGGTTCGGGAATCGGCAAGTTCGAGCGATCAGTCGGAAGCACGACGCTTGCCGGCACCGGCTGCTGGGCATTCGCTGGCCCCGCCAGTGCCCCGGCCGAAACAATGCACGTCAAGCTCAGCATGAAGAATGTTCGGTGCAAATTCATGGTGAAATGCTCCCCGCATGAAAGGTGCGCATCGTACATCATTGCAGCCATTGCAGGACTTGGGTTTGATTCACATCAACGCCGAGGAGAGCAAACACCATTTGCGTCAGCATCACTGATGTGTTCGCAGAGTGGACCGCCCGATTTTGCGAGCGATCTTGTCATCGGTCGGCGTCCAACTGCGCTTGAGCTGCATCAAGATGCAACTCGACTTGAGGACCATTCTGGCCATTCCGAAACGAGGGAGGCCAATATGAAGTCCGCAATTGCGTTAGCTGCTGTTCTGGCAACCGCTGGATGCTTGGTGGCGAGCACCGAAAAGGCCGCTGCGGTCGTATACTGTCAATACGTCGAGTATCCCGTCGGCTGCATCGTCAGGCCCGGCGTCGTGCTACGGCCGCGGCCGGTTGCGCGAGCCGTAGTTGCCCCCGGCGTCGGTGCACCAGGCGTTGGAGTGCGGGTCGGAACGCCGATGAATCGTGGCGGTCCCGTGAACCGCGTCGGCAGGCGTTGAGGGCCCCAAAACTCCGATTTCAATCATCAGGGCTGTTGGGAGAAAGACGTCATGAAGATTGCACTGCTGTCTTTGGCGATGCTTGCAGATTTATTGGTGACCCCCGTAAGCGATCGCGTACCGAGGCTCAATGTCGAGGCCACCTGTAAGGCGACCGTCGCAACCGACAAGGCGATGGGCCTGGATCTGGCCCAGTCCTACGACGATTGCATGCGCGATGAGGATGCAGCGCAACAGCAACTGGCTTCCGTTTGGCTGACCAATTCCGACCAGGTCAGAAATCAGTGCGAAGGCGAGGCGACCGCGGGCGGAAGCGATAGTTACGTTGACCTGCTGACGTGCCTGCAGATGACAGACTTCGCCAAATCGCTCGCCCCCACGACCGCTCTCAGAGGCGCCAGCAAGAACCGGAATAAGAAATGAGGCTGCAGGACGCGACGCCGCTTTGGCCGAGACACTTTTGATCCGATGTGCTTCTTGACTTGATGGAAAGGCGGCCGATCATACGTGCGGCGATCCCGATGCAGGATGCTCGATCGCCACTCGGCGAGCGTTGAGGAGGCTGTCGTTGGCAGGCAAACGACGGAAATCCCGCACCAAAGCATCACGGAAAATGGCTGCCGGTGGCGCCTCGCTGGCAGGGGCTGCACCCGCTGCCGGCGGCACGTCAGAAGCCATCCCCTCGTCGAAGCGCCATCTCTGGATTGTGACCGTCGGCGCAGTTGCAGCCATTCTCGGTCTAGGTCTCGCCTTCCTCCTTCCCGGCATCAGCGGGCCAACGTCGGAAGCGCCAGCCACATCCGTCGCAACCTATGTCGGCAGCCAAGCCTGCGCCGGCTGCCACCAGGCCGAAGCCAAACTGTGGGACAAGTCGCAGCACAAGGCCGCGATGGCGCATGCGACGGACAAGACCGTGCTCGGCGATTTCAACGACAAAAGCCTCGACCATTTCGGCGTGCGTTCGCGCTTTTTCCGCGATGACGGAAGATTCATGATCGAGACCGACGGCTCCGACGGCGAGCTGGGTACTTTCGAGGTGAAATACACCTTCGGCATCGAGCCGCTGCAGCAATACCTGGTCGAATTTCCAGATGGGAGAATTCAGGCCTTGTCACTCGCCTGGGATAGCCGACCGCAGGGTAAGGGCGGCCAACGCTGGTTCCATCTCCATCCCGATGAAGCGATCAAGCACGACGACGTCCTGCATTGGACCAAGCTGAATCAGAACTGGAATTTCATGTGCGCGGAGTGCCACTCGACCGGTCTGCGCAAGCACTATGACGCCGCGACGGATCGCTTCGCGACCACTTGGGCGGAAATCAGCGTCGGCTGCGAGGCCTGTCATGGGCAGGGCTCCGCTCACGTATCCTGGGCGCGGAGCCAGCAGAGTTGGTGGCCGTTTGGCAAGCGTGAGGATTCGAGCAAGGGATTGCTGGTTCGGTTCGACGAACGGCTTAGCGCCACGTGGCCGATCGATCCGCAGAGCGGAAATGCGAAGCGTTCGGCCGCGCCGGCTGCGCTGCGAAAGGAGGTCGAGACATGCGGGTTATGCCACGCGCGCCGCGCCAGCTTCAGCGAGGTTTGGGTACCAGGTCAGTCGCTGTCCCAGACGCATGTCGTCGAGGCGCTGACGCGGACCACCTATCATGTCGATGGCCAGATCCGAGATGGGGAGGAACCCTACAACTATACGCCGTTCAAGCAGAGCAAGATGTTTGCCGCCGGCGTCACCTGCAGTGATTGTCACGAGCCGCACAGCGCAAAGCTCCGAGTCTCCGGCGAGGGCGTCTGCCTGCAATGCCATGCGTCCGAAAAATATGCTGATGCGAAGCATCGCCATCACGTCAGCGCCGATCAGGTGCCAACCTGCATGTCGTGCCACATGCCGTCGCGCACCTATATGATGATTGACCCACGTCACGATCACGCCTTCCGCGTTCCGCGACCCGATCTTTCGATCAAGCTGGAAACTCCGAACGCATGCAACGACTGCCATAGCGACAAGCCGGCCCAATGGGCCGCCGCAGCAGTCGAACAACGGTTCGGGCCCGACCGGAAGGGTTTCCAGACCTATGGGCCGGCCTTCCGTGCAGCGCGCAGCGATCAGGCCGACGCCGCCGCGCTGCTTGGCGTCTTAGCCGCAGACAAGATCGCACCGGCCGTGGCGCGCGCGAGTGCACTCGACGAACTCGCTTCCCGCATCTCTCCTGCGAATCTTGCGACCGCCCGGGAAGGCTTGGCCGATCCCGATCCCATGGTGCGGATCGGAGCTCTGGACATGCTGGCATCCGTGCCCACCAGCCAGATTTGGCCGCTGGCCTCGCCGCTGCTCGTGGATCCCGTGCGTGGGGTGCGGATCAGGGCGGCCTCGCTGCTCGCGCCTGTTCCGACTGCAAGCCGGGCGGCGCGTGATCGCGCCCTCTTTGATCAGGCGGCAGGGGAATTTGTCGCGGCGCAGCGCGCCAACGCCGAACGCCCCGAGGCTCGCACCGCCCTTGGAGATTTCCTCGCCCTGCGCGGCCAGACCGGGGATGCGGAGATCGAGTACAAGTCTGCGCTCAGGATCAGCCCCCAATCTGCGACGGCCGCGGTCAATCTGGCTGACCTCTATCGCAAGACCGGTCGCGAGGACGACGGAGAAGCTGTTCTCCGCCGAGCGATTGCAACGTCACCCGCCGACGCGGCCGCGCATCATGCGCTCGGCCTGACCTTGACCCGGCTGAAGCGGCCGGACCAGGCGATCGCCGAGTTGCGCAGAGCAGCCGAACTGGAGCCGGGTCGCCCGCGATACGCCTATGTCTACGCCGTGGCGCTGCATTCCGGCGGGCGGGCCGACGAGGCAATGAAGGTTCTGAACGAGGCTCTGAAAAGTCATCCCAACAACAGGGACGTGCTGTCGGCCCTGGTTTCGTTCAGCCGCGCGGCCGGCGATACAAAGGCGGCGCTGGGCTACGCCGAAATGCTCGCGGTCATCACGCCGGAGGATCGGGCTCTGGCGGCGTTAATCGGGGAGATCAGGCGCCAGATCGACAGTTCGAAATAAGAGGCGTTCCAGGGGATATCTCGCGAATCGACATGGCGACGGCCATTCGTGGAGACAGCGACTCGCCGTCTTGCCGCTGCCGGCGAGGCCTCCGCCCCGCAAGGGGAGCGAGGTTGGTGTGCCCTGTCCCGTTGATTTGCTTGCACGTCGCAATTTACACATTTGTAAACCTCAGGCGGACTCTTCATAATCCCGTCAGCGTCCCGCCCTTAAGCTTTGACAAGAGGCCGATCATGCCAGCGTTCGTGACTTTCGGGCGGATCCTGTTCGCCGTGCTGTTCATCTACACGGGCGCGACCAAGCTCTTTGCCATCCAGGCGACGGCCGACTTCATCGCCACCAAGGTGGTGGTGCCTGACATCGTCGCGCCTTACGCCAAGCAAATCGAGACGGCAACCGCCATGACCACGCCGCAACTGCTGGCGATCGCCGTCGGCGGTCTTGAGATCATCGCAGGCCTGATGATCGCGCTGAATTTCGGCGCGCGGTTCTTCGCGATGCTGATGATCATCTATGTCGCGGTCGCGACCGTGCTGTTCGACGATTTCTGGAACCAGGCGCCGCCCGAGAATGCCAAGATGGTGGTCGACGCGCTGAAAAACCTGTCGATCATGGGCGCCTTGTTCATGATCATGGGATACGGCCGCACCACGCGTCCGGCCGAGGCGGCCTACGGGGACGTCTAGGCGAAGAGCCTAGTGGCTGAGATCGCAGCTCGCGCGGAGCAGGGTGGCCTTGGCCTCGTAAGATTTCGCCAGCGTCACGAGTTGCTCGATTAGCGCTTCCTCGATGACGGAGGTTGCGAGCCTGCGGCAGTGCTGAGCGTGCCCAAGCAGACGTTCGGTTTCCTCACGGGGGTGGTCGGGAACGAGGATATGGGACATTTAGCAGCCTTTCGCACCTGAAGTCCCGGCATTCCAATGCTAGCGCTAGCCGGATCGCGCGCATTGATGCGGGTCAATCCCTGGCGTCGCGCGCTCAATCCGCCGCGCGCGGCGGCGCGATCTCGCGCATCCACCGGGAAATCGTCGCGTTGCTTGCTCCGTCCGTACCGCGCTGCAGGCCGAGCAGGGCGGCCTCGCGGGCTGCGCGGGGCGTGATGCCGTAGGCAGCCTTGAAGGAGCGGGTGAAATGCGCGTCGGTCCCGAGCCGCCATCGCCGCGCGACCTCGCTGATCCGGGGGCCGCGGCCGCCGGAGTTGGCGAGGTCGAAGAAGGCGCGGTGAAGTCGGCGGCTGCGGATGTAGTCGGCGATGCCGCCGGCGGGCGCGAACAACCTGTACAGCGAGGCGCGGGACATGCCGAAATGGGCCGCGACGGAATTGGCCGACAGCTCCTCGGTGGCGAGCTGGCTCTCGATATATTGACGGATGCGGATCAGCGACGGTCCCGCGGTGGCGCCGGGCTCGACATCGGAGCTCTCGATCTCGTTGCGCAGGCACGCGGCCAGTAGCGAGACGGTGCCCTCGACCACAGACTGGCATTCGTGCAGGCTCATGCGCGGGGCGGATTCGAGCAGCGCCGACAGATGCCCGGCGAGGAGCCGGGCGATCACGCTGCTGCCGGGCAGCACTAGACCATGCAGATCTTCGACCCGGAGCAGATGGTCGCCGAGCAGCGGGCGCGGCACCACCAGCGTCACATTCTCGAATGCCACAGCTCGCGTCTCGAGCGTCTGCGCCAAGTCGAACAGGCAGATGTCGCCGGCCCTGACGCGAGTCGGGCGCAAGCCCGCAACGCCGTCAAAGCCACCTTTCAGATACAGCTGCAGGATGATGTGGTCGACCCCGCTGCGCGCGACGGTCTCTGCGGTGCGACGGAAGCGCTGGCCGCTGGCGCGGCTCAATCCGATCAACACCGGACCCATCGCATAGGAGCGGACGTCGGCGCGGAATGGGCCGGGCTCGCCCTGCGCCAGGTCGTCGACGTCGAACAGCGTCGCGACAGCCTCGCGCCAGACCGCGATGTTACGCGCGGTGTCCATCCGGTCGGACGAGAAAGCGAAACTCGACAATTGGGATGAGACCGCGGCAGCTTCGCCGCTCAATCCGGTGAGCCGGGCCGGGCCGGTCGTGGTATGGTCGTTGGTCATGGCGGCGGCGATCGGTCAGTCTTGTTCGTCGTGATGAGCCCGGCGGTGCCGCTTAACCGGCTCTCCATGTGCTCCCATGGCTGAATTAGGCCGGTCACTGGGGGTGCCTAGATACCCCATCGAAAACGGCCTTCGGGTGGTATAAGACGGGTTCCGGTCGAACGGAAGTGGCAGAAGCCACGAGGCAGGGCCCGGCCGGAAGGCGGTCGGCTCCCCTGTTTTGCGCTTTTGTCTCAACCTCTTGATACCCTGTCCCCGCCGCCGCCGCGCGTATTGACCCTGTGCCGCCAACGCTCGAATAGCGCCATGGGCGACGGGAGACCGTGCCCAGGACGTCATGATGACGTCGAAGGCAAGGTAAGTGCTGGAATGCTGTTGCGTGGAGAACTCGGCTCGGTCTTGCAAGGCCGGGCAGCTGACCTGGCTGGATTGGCGCGGTCATTCGGCCGCTGGCTCGGGAGTTCGGCTCTGGTGACGGCGGCGCTGGTCGTGACGGTAGGGCGCGCGGACGCGGTCGATGCGGACTGGCTCTCCAACCCGTCGTCCGGCGATTACTTGGCCGGCGCAAACTGGAGCGGCGGCGCCGTGCCGAACGGAACGGCGACGTTCGGAACGTCCACGATCACCAGCCTGACGATCGGAAGTTCGCGCACGGTAGGCACCTGGATCTTCAGTCCTGGCGCGAGCGACTACACGATCACCGTGGACGGCGAGGCGGCGTTCCAGTTCCTTGGCGATGGCATCGTCGTCAACGGCGGCAGCGTTGCTCTCGACATCAATTCGAGCTTCGTCCGCTTCGGCAATACCAGCAGCGCCGGCACGGCCACGATCAATGTCAACAACGGCTCGCTCAGTTTTGCGCAAACTGCCTCGGCCGGCAGCGCTGTCATCACCAGCGACGGCGAAATCGATTTCAGGAACGGCAGCACCGCCGGCAACGCCACCCTCACCAATTCCATCGGCGGCATCGTCTATTTCCGGGCGAGCAGCAGCGGCGGCACGGCGCGCTTCATCAACCATGGTGAGATCGACGTCTCGGACCGCACGGCCTTCAATATCACGATGGGATCGATCGAGGGCTCCGGCACCATCTATCTCGGCTCGAGCAATCTCGAGGTCGGCGGCAACGATCTGTCGACCAATTATTCTGGCGTGTTGCGGGATGGGGGCGCGGGCGAGGGCGACGGCGGCTCGCTGACAAAGGTCGGGACAGGCACTCTCCGCCTGACCGGAACAAGCACCTACACCGGCGACACCGTGGTGGCCGGCGGCGTGCTCGACGTCGAGGGCTCGCTCAACGGCACGTCCTCCGCAACCGTGCAGACAGGCGCGGTCCTGATGGGCGCCGGCAGCATCGTCTCGCCGTTCGTGTCGGTCGATAGCGGCGGCACGCTCGCGCCGGGCAATGGCAGCGCCGGGACAGTGCTGTCGATCTCAGGCAGTCTCGCTTTCGCGTCCGGCGCGTTCTATCTGCTGCAGGTGAACCCATCGGTGGCGGCGTCCACCACGGTTACGGGCACGGCGGATCTCGGCGGCGCGACCGTGAAGGCAGTGTTCGCTCCCGGCAGCTATGTGTCCAAGACCTACACGATCCTCAGCGCGGCTGGCGGCGTCTCCGGGACGTTCGCATCCGGCATCGTCAACACGGGGCTGCCGTCGAACGTCCACAGCTCGCTGAGCTACGACGCCAACAACGTCTATCTCAACCTTGCACTCGATTTCGCGATCGCTCCAAACCTCAACATCAACCAGCACAATGTCGGCAACGGGCTGACGAATTCGTTCAACCGGAACGGCGGCATTCCCGGCGTCTACGCTGCCTTGTCGGCCGGTGGGTTGACGCTGGCCTCCGGCGAACTCGCTACGCGCGTGCAGCAGACGACGTTCGAGGCAATGGGGCAGTTCACCGGGCTACTGGTTGATCGGGGCATGGATTGCGCCGTGCAGGAGGTGCGAGGCAAGCCGTGGCCGTGTTTCGAGGCCGCGCGCTGGAACGTCTGGGCGGCCGGGTTCGGCGGCGCGCAGGACAGCAGCGGACATGCCGCGCTCGGATCGCACGACGCGACCAGCCGCGTGTTTGGGACCGCCGTCGGGGCCGATTACCGGCTCTCGGCCTATACGCTAGCCGGCTTTGCGCTGGCCGGCGGCGGGACCAATTTCAGCGTGAACGGGCTTGGCAGCGGACGCTCAGACCTGTTCCAGGCCGGCGTTTATCTCCGGCACGTCGATGGTCCGGCCTATATCTCCGCGGCGCTGGCCTATGGCTGGCAGGGCATAACCACCGATCGCATCGTGACCATTGCGGATTCAGAGCGCCTGCACGCCGAGTTCAACGTCAACGCCTTGTCGGGTCGTGTCGAAGGCGGTCATCGCTTCGCTGCGCCATCGATGAAGTTGGGCCTCGCGCCTTATGTGGCTGGGCTGTTCACCACCGTAGCCCTGCCGTCCTATGCGGAGTCCGTGCAGTCAGGCAGCGGCGCGTTTGCGCTGGCCTACAATGCCAAGAGCGTGACCAATCCTCGCACCGAGCTCGGTCTGCGCGCCGACAAGGTTCTCGGCCTGACCGATGGCGCCCTCATGCTGCGCGGGCGGCTCGCCTGGGCGCACGATTTCAATCCGAACCGGTCGATTGCCGCGACCTTCCAGGCGCTACCGGATGCAGGCTTCGTCGTCCACGGCGCCGCGCAGACGGCGGACTCCGCGCTGGTGACGGCTGCCGTCGAGAAGAAATGGCAGAACGGCTGGACGGCGGCAGCGACGTTCGAGGGCGAATTCTCGACCGTGACGCGGTCCTATGCGGGCAAGAGCGTCGTTCGTTATGCGTGGTGATGGACGGCGATAGTTACAGGTAGCAAATACCTGTATTGTGCATGGGGTTGCCTTCGAGTTCTAGCTGGAGCCTCTCACCGCCCCCACGGTGTGACGGTCACATCATGCTCCGCGTCGAGGACGTAGGGCGCTCCCGGCTTCATCCCGTGTGACGCAAGCACCTGGTGCGGCGTACGCTCCGGCACGCCGACGAAACAGCCGTCGCCGCCGGGCAGGCGCACATGCGGGGCTTCCGATAGCCAGAACGTATCGTAGCTGTCCATGAACATGTCGAACACGACGGGGCCGCCGATCACGGCGACGATGCCGGAGGCGACATCGGCAAAGGCGCAGGCTTCCTCGAAGCTCGCGTGTTCCGGATTCCACAGCGTCGCGTTCGGCATCTCAGGATCGACAGTGAGCGGCTTGATCTTGCGGGTGACGATCAGTCGCTTGCGCTGCGGCGAGTTCGGTTGCTGCTCATGCGAGTTGCGGCCGTGCACGATCAGCGCGGCGCGGTCGAGCGCCTGCTCGAAGAACAGCTTGTCGCCCTCGAACTTCAGGCTGTCGGGCATGACGTGGCCGGCGTCGGCGAGCATGCCGTCGGCGGAGACGATGACGTAGCCTTCGATACGGAAAGACAATGCCGTCTATTCGGAAACGGTCGTGACCACGGAATTAACCGGGCGCTGGCTCACCGTCGGCAGCTTGGCGTCTTTGAGCAGCTCCTGGTCATAGTCGGGCAGCGACGAGGCCGGGAATTTGGCGCGCATCGCGACCACCTTGTAGCCGCCCGCCTTCAGGCGCTTGAGCAGCTCGGGCAGGGCCTCCGCCGTGTGCTTCTGGAAATCGTGCATCAGGATGATGCCCTTGCCCTTGGTGTCGAGCTTCTTCATCACGGTTTCGACGATCTTCTCGGGCTTGGAGGCCTTGAAGTCGAAGGAGTCGATATCGCAGGAGAAGATCGCGGTGTTGCGGTTGCCGAGATAGGTGACCATCTCCGGCGGATGCTGGAGCGCCGGGAAGCGGAAGAACGGCGAGGGCGAAATACCGCCGAGCGCCCACTTCACCGCGGACAGGCCTTTCTCGATCTCCTCCTTGCGCTGCGCTTCAGTGAGCTTCTTGTTGTTGAGATTGGCGTGCGACCAGGTGTGAGTGCCGACCGTGTGTCCGGCGTTGTAGACCTGCTTGAGGATCTCGGGCTCGTAGGTCGCGTGCTTGCCGATCGAGAAGAAGATGCCGGTGGTGCATTCGTCGGCGAGCGCCTTCAGCACGGCGGGCGTGTTCTTAGGCCAGGGACCATCGTCGAAGGTCAGCACCACCTCCTTGTCGCGCAGGAAGTCGAGCTCTTTGAAGTGCTCGAAGCCGAATCCGGGACCACCCGTGGTGTCGATCTCGACGGTGCGGGCAACCCCGAGCGCGCCCGGCGTGTTGCAGGCCGCGCGGGCCGGCTGCGACGCCTGCTTGGGTGGGGGCGGATTGACGAAACCCGCTGGTGCCGCGGCGGCCGCGGGAGCTGCAGGCGGAGCCGCGGCAGGCGCGGCTGCAGCCGGCGTCGCCGCCGGGGCGGCTGCGGGTTTTGCGGCCGGGCTTTGCGACCAGGCTGCGCCGGTCATCGCGACCGACATCGCGCTTGCCAAAATCAGTCCTGCCGCCACGCGCATGGTGTTGTCCTCGAGATTGATCCCGTTGTTCCGCCGCTGCTTTTCGCCTTCGGCAAAACCGTCCTGCCCCAAACGACCCTAGCCTAGATGGTGGGCCATCGCCATTGCAACGGCTGTTTGGCATTCCGCCAGAATTGTGCCCAGCCGGATGGGCTCGCCTTGCATCAACTGTCGGCCAGCATCCTGGCGATGGCTGTCTTGATCCGTGTGTCGGCCGGTTCGACCGAGGACGGAAAGACCTCGGCGATGTAGCCGTCGCGGCCGATGAGATATTTGTGGAAGTTCCAGCGCGGAACATCCTTTGGCCGCGCCTCGGCGGCCCATTTGTAGAACGGATGTGCCTTTGCTCCGACCACGATGGCCTTGGCCGTGATCGGAAAGGTAACACCATATTGGTGGTGCGCGGTCTCCGTGATCTCGCTGCTGCCGCCGGGCTCCTGGCCGCCGAAATCGTTGGACGGCACGCCGATCACGGTGAGTCCGCGCGCGCGAAACTCGTTCCAGAGCTGCTGCAGGCCGGCATATTGCGGCGTGTAGCCACAGAGCGAGGCCGTGTTGACCACCAGCAGCGGCTTACCGGAGAAAGCGGCGAGGCGGATATCGTCGCCGGACAACGCGGGGAAGGAGAAGGCGTAGGCCGGAATCCGGCTCATGCCGCTATCGGCAAGCGCGCGCGTTGCCGGCACCAGCGTGCCGGCCACCGCGGCTAAGAGCACGTGTCTGCGATTCATCATGACGGCGTCCCCCCGAGATGATCCGGACCGCATGGTACTCCGCCGCTGCGACCTGCCGCGTCAACACCGCGTTATCGGGCGCCTTGCAACAGCTCAGTACAGGCGGACGATGAAGTCGGTGCCTTCACCGGTTTCGCCCTGGCTGATGCCCTGGTCCGAGACGATGATGGAGCCGCCCGATGTCAGCATCTCGTTGATCTTCGCCATGGTGTCCGCCGGGATCGCAATGCGGTCGAGTGCTTCGGCGGGGCTATCGGGGGTCACCACAGGCTTGGCGGTCACGGGCTTGGCGGCAACCGGGATCACGGCGGCGCCACGCTGGCGGCGCGTCAAGCGGCCGTCGTCCTCGCGGGCCGCCGAACGAGCGGAGACGGGCAGCGACACCACGGACCAGCGCAGCGCATTGGAATCGGTCTTGTCGAGCTCGGCGGTGAAGATATGGGTACCGAGCGGCCGCTCGCTGCTGGCGATCGTCACCGGCACCTCGAACAGCGGCGCAAAATTCTGCCGCACGTAGAGCTTGGAATCCTTGCGGCTGATGAAAACGGCGATCTGGCCGGACCGCCTGGGCGCTTCCGGTTTTGCAGCCGGCGCTGGTTCGGCAACACGGCTGTCGTCCTTCTTCGCGTCGGGCGAGGCGGCGACCGCGGGAACCGGCGCATCAGGTGTCTTCGCGGAGGCCGCGTCCGTCTTGACCGGCTCGCTCTTCCCGGCCTCGACCTTGTCGGCAGGCTTGTCCGCGTTCGCCGGCTTGGCAACGTCTTCCGCCGGAGGCTTGGCTGCATCCGACGCTTCGGCCGTCCTGGCGTTGTCGCCCGGCGCTGTGGCTTCTTCGTGAGCTGCTGCATTGCCCGTGGTCACATCCGACATCACGCTGTGACCGACGGAGGTGCGCAGTTCCAGCACGCTGTCGGCGCTGGCGGTCTTGGTTTCGACGGGCTTGGCTTCGATCGGTTTAGCTTCGGCGGCCTTGGTTTGCGCGGCGCCCTTGTCGGCCTTGTCGCCGACATTGGTTTGCGGCCCGAGGCTGACCACAGGCTGCGGCGGCACGCGCACGGAGGCAAGCAGGGGATGAGAGAAGCTGTGCGGCGACATCTCGCCGGGTGCCACGATGACGCGTGCGCCCATCCTGGTCCAATTCCACATCTTCACCGCGAATGCCATCGGCATGCGGATGCAGCCATGAGAGGCCGGATAACCCGGCAGCACGCCGGCATGCATGGCGACGCCGGACCAGGTGATCCGCTGCATGTACGGCATCGGCGCGCCGCTATAGATGTTGGAATGGTGGAATTTGTGCTTCTGGATGACGCTGAACACACCCATCGGCGTCGAATGGCCCTTCATGCCCGTCGACACCGGCGATTGCGCGAACACGCCGTTGGTATCGTAAACCGTGACCTTCTGCCGGTCGATCGAGACGACGATGACGAGCGGCCCTTGCGGCTTGGTGCCGGCTTCCTTCTCGGCGACAACCTCCTTCTTGCCGGTCGCGCCGCGCTTCTGCGGCTTCTGGCGCGGAATTTCGGGGCGCCGGTCCTGACGGGCGTAATAGGACCCGTCGGAATAATCCGTCCAATAATAAAATGCTGCGTCCGCCTGGCTGGTCGTGCCGATCGCACCCGCCGCCGTCAAAATGGCGACCTGCCACAGCCGCGCCGGCTTGGCAGATAAACCCGACCCGTTCACGCTGTTCATCCTCGAATCCATAATCCAAATCAGACGTTAGTCTCGCAGAGGGGATACGCGTTCACCAGCATGGCGGTTCTGCCGTCAGCTACTTTTGTCCAAGTCGTAGCAAAAAAGCCTCACGGAGCGGTAAACGGCGGCCGCGCCGGTCCGTCCGTCGTCTTCCTGAGCGGCCGTCTCATACCTACATTGTGGCGACTTGTTACCGGAGAACTTCATGTCATCTCGTTTCCTCGGTCTTTCCAGCATCGGCTTGAAAGGCTTTGCCTTCTTCCTTCTGGCCCTTGTCGTGCCTGCGGCGTCCGCGCTGGCTGCCGACGAGCCCGATCTGATCTTCCGCCGCTCTACGGTGTTCAAATGGATGAGCCCGAACGACAAGCTCGCGACCTATGGTCTCGACGATCCCGAGGTCGAGGGCGTCGCCTGTCATTTCACAGTGCCGGAGAAGGGCGGCTTCAAGGGCTGGCTGGGCCTTGCCGAGGAGGTGTCGGACATCTCGCTGGCCTGCCGCCAGATCGGCCCGATCAAATTCAAGAACAAGATGGAGCAGGGCGATGACATGTTCCGCCGGCGCCGCTCGCTGTTCTTCAAGAAGATGCAGATCGTGCGCGGCTGCGACGCCAAGCGCAACGTGCTGGTCTATATGGTCTATTCGGACAGGATCATCGAGGGCTCGCCGAAGAACTCGACCTCGACCGTGCCGATCATGCCGTGGGGGCCGGCGGACACAAACGTCCAGAAGTGCGGCGAGTTCTTCACGGAGTGACGCGTCGGTGCTTCACTCGGCGCGGCGGGACTGCGGTTTGACGAGGTGCGAGCCGGTCAGCCGCACGAACGCTTGTGGCGCGGCTTCGAAACCGCGGTCGGATTGCAGCGACATCGCGCCGGCTGAGGCGGCGCGATTCGATCGGTGATCTCCGCCGTCGGTCCGTTGCTCCGCGTCGCGCGGCATTGCGCGAACTTGCACCACCATAATGACTATCCCTCAAGTGAACGCGCCCGGTGATCCGGGCGTCCTGGCTTCGAAGGCTTGGGTCGCGGCCGATGCGCCTTCGGTTCGACCCAGCCTTCGTTTGCCGCTCCATTCAGCAGAAAAACGTAAAATGCGTGTGAAGCGGGTGAGGCGGGAGCATGACGGCTGCCGCCTCCGGAGCGTTTGCGCTGAGGGTCTGGAACTTGGCAGGATGCTTTGAGCTGCGGTGAGGCCCATCTGAAATGATTGGTCTTTCCGGCGAATTGTGTCGTCGCCCCGGGCCGGACGAAACATTCCTCACGTCAGATGAAACCATTTTGCGCTTTTGGCGCATCACGGACGAAACCGCCCATGGTTATCAGCTTCACAACGACGAACGGCGCACCGCCGGCCAATGGAACTCGGAGACAAGATCATGCGCGCCCTCAGCCTCATCCTTGCCTTTGCTTTCGTTGTTGCCGGTTCTTCGTTCGCAGGCTCGCCGGACGGCAATCTCCCCGGTGTCGGAACTTTCCAGTACAGCGGCTCGCCGATCTCGACAGCCGCGACGCAATCGATCGTGGTCGCCGCGCGCTTCTGATCAACAAGAAACTCAGCCGATAAAGGCCGTCATGATCGTTCGATTTTGCGCCGCTGCGTTCGTGTCTGTTCTGACGATTGCTGCCGCCGAGGCGCAAGTGCGCGCGCCCTCCAGGTTACCGGATCCCCGCACCGAATTCGTGCGCCAATGCGCGCCGCGGATGCTGGGACGGTGGGAACATCCCGAGGAAGTTTGCGGCTGCCTGCACGATCATGCCGCAGCCGCCGTCGAGGACCGCGATCTGCGCGAAGCACTGTTGCGCGGCATCAGCGAAACCGGCGTGCCCACCATCGAGACCGACTGGGTGCCGGCGTCCAAGCAAAGTGAGATTGGCCCCACCTTCACCAAGATCGCCAAGCCGACCCTGCAGTGCATGTTCGACCCGGCGAAGCAGTAGCTATCTCGTCTTCGGACCGTAGCGCGGCACGCAGGCGGCGGTGCGCGCGACCCCCTTTTCGGTCATCTTCGTTCCGCGCACTTCCTTGACCTGTCCGGCGGGACAGGTTCCGTCGTCCACCTGCACGCGCTGACCAAGCTTGAGGTCCACGATGTCCTGCTCGCGCCCGACCGTGACGGCGTGCGCCGTCGTCGCGAGCGCGGCGGAGATCAGGACTGAGAGGCAACCAGCACGGCGCAGCAGCATGGCGAAAGATCCCGGCATTGATACCGCAATGTAAGGACGGGCTCGCGATTCTGATAGTGAACCTTCGTCAGATCTGCCGGGCCGATCTGTTCGCGGTGCGCAGGGCTGCGCGCGATTCCTGCGCGAGGCGTTTTGCGGAGGCGACAAGCAGAGGAACCGGATGGCCGGAAAATCCCAGCACGAAGCCGGGCAGAGGTCGCGCGCGCGAATAGGTATCGGCCAACAGCCAACCTTCCGCGCTGGCCGCATGTTTGGCTCGCGCTGCCACCGAAAGGTCGACAGAGCGATCGAACCGGGCGACGAGATGAAGGCCTTGTGACGGCACCGGGACCGACAGCGCGCCGTCGGACTCGGCCTCCAGCGTTTCCGCCAATGCATCACGTGCTTCGCGATAGAGCTTTCGCACGCGCTTGAGGTTCGCTGCGAACGCGCCCGAGTTGAGCATGTCGGCGACCGCGCCTTCCATCAGCGTGCCGGGGAAGCGGTCGAGCGCCGCGCGCGCAGCCGTCACGTCCGCGATCAGGCGTTCGGGCAGGGCGCAATAGCCAATGCGCAGGCCGGGAAACAGCGTCTTGGCAAAGGTGCCGAGATAGATCACACGCTGGAGGCGGTCGATGCCGGCGAGCGACATCAGCGGTGCGCCGTCATAGCGAAACTCGCTGTCGTAATCGTCCTCCAGCACGAAAGCGCCGGCCCGCCTCGCCCAGTCCAGAAGCTCGAGCCGCCGCTGCATCGACATCTGCACGCCCAGCGGAAATTGATGCGACGGCGTGACATAGGCCGCGCGCGCGGACGGCCCTGCGATGCGGCCCTTCGCGACCCGCATCCCCTGCTCATCGACGGGAACGCCCACGGCGCCATAGCCGCAATTCGCGATGGTTTTCCGCGCTGCCGGGTAACCGGGGTCTTCGCACCAGACCTGGTCGCCCGCCTTGAGGATCGCGCTCAGCACGATGCGTAGCGTGTGCAACGTGCCTGAGGTCAGCATGATCTGATCGGGATCGCAGCGCAGCCCGCGCGCCGACAACAGATGATCGGCGATCGCGGCGCGCAGTTCGCGGCTGCCGCGGGGATCGCCATAGTGCAGATGCTCCGACCCGAAATTGCGCATGCGCCGGCCGACGAAGGCACGGAAGCGCTGTACGGCGCGTTCGTCGATATGGGTGCAGCCGAGCGCGAACGCGCCTTGGCCCGGCGTCTCCACAATGACGTTCGGCTTGTTCGGTTCGGCCGTACGCGCAGGAATGCGCGCGGCGACGAACGTTCCGGAGCCGACGGTCGCCTCGGCGAAGCCGTCGGCGATCAGGCGCTCATAGGCGATGACGACGGCGTTGCGCCGGAAGCCGGTCTGCGTGGCGAGCGTTCGCGACGGCGGCAGCGGCTCGCCGGGCTTGACCAGGCCGGAGACGATCATCTCGCACAGCGCCTGATAGAGCCGGTGCGCGGCAGAGGCGCCCGGCGTGACGTGCGGGCCGGTGAGGTCGAGCGGCAGCCCGGTCTTGGCCGGCAAGGAAGGCTTGGCGGCCGAGGGCAGGGAATTGGTCGGAATATTTCGCATGGAATTGGAACTATCGCAGACCAAACGCGCCGCTACAACTGCTTCGAGATTTCTTCCAATCCGAGCAGGAGCGGCCGTGAGCCAGACCGAGACTTCGCATTCCTATCCGACGTCTGTGCGCAACCAGGTGAAGCGCCGGCACGACCGCGGCTTCTACGATCACGAGACCGTGCATCGCATCCTGGACTCCTCGATGCTCTGCCATGTCTCCTACGTGATCGACGGCCAGCCCTATTGCACGCCGACCTTCTTCTGGCGCGAGGGTACGAAGCTCTATTGGCACGGCTCGAGCGCAAGCCGCATGCTGCGGAATCAAACCAAAGGCGAGCGCGTGTGCCTGACTGTCGCCCATCTCGACAGCCTCGTGCTGGCGCGCTGCGGCTTCAATCACTCGGCCGACTACCGCGCAGTGATGGCATTCGGCACCGCCTATCTCGTCACCAATCCCGAGGAAAAGGAGCGGGCGGTGATCGCGATGGTCGACCGCTTCTTCCCGGATCGCACCGCGAGCCTGCGGGCAAGCACCACGCAGGAGATCAAGGCGACGTCCTTCATCGCGATGGAGATCGAGGAAGCCTCGGCCAAGATACGCGCCAAGGGTGTTGCCGACGACGACGAGGATTATGCGTTGCCAATCTATGCCGAACGCATCCCGGTTCGCACGGTGCTCGGCGCGCCCGAGCCGTGCCCGCGCCTGCTCGACGGCGTCAGCCGGCCCGCGACGCTCAATGGCTATTCGGAAGGCCGCCTGCTCGAAGATGCATTGCGGGATGCATATTTTGTGGAGTACCCGAACGGCTGAAATCGGCTAGCTTGCGCCTCCTTGGGACCAATGAACTGCCTGGAGTTGCCTGATGAATGCCGAAACGCAGCAGAGGATTCTCGACGCCGTCGATGCCGGCTTCGAGGCCCAGCTTGCCACTACCCGCGATTTCGTCGCGATCCCCTCGACCCGCGGGGCGGAGGGGCCGTGCCAGGACATGATCGGCGACCTCCTGCGCGAACGCGGCTACGAGGTCGACGACTGGCACATCGATGTCGAGGACCTCAAGGATCTGCGCGGCTTCGGTCCGATCGAACATGACTTCTCCAAGGCGCGTTCGGTGGTGGGTACCTACCGCCCGCAAACGAACGCCGGCAAATCGCTGATCCTGCAGGGCCACTGTGACGTCGTGCCCGCCGGTCCCCTAGAATTATGGGACACGCCGCCATTCTCTCCCGTCGTCAAGGACGGCAAGATGTTCGGCCGCGGTGCCTGCGACATGAAGTCGGGCACCATCGGCGCGCTCTATGCTCTGGATGCGATCAAGGCCGCGGGCTTCAAGCCGACGGCGCGGATCCACTTCCAGTCCGTGATCGAGGAGGAGAGCACCGGCGTCGGCGCGCTGTCGACGCTGCAGCGCGGCTATCGCGCGGACGCCTGCTTCATTCCGGAGCCGACCGGGGGCAAGATGGTGCGCTCGCAGGTCGGTGTGATCTGGTTTCGGCTGCGTGTGAAGGGGCACCCGACCCATGTCGCCTTCGCCGGCTCCGGCGCGAACGCGATCATGGCCGCCTACCATCTGATCCAGGCGCTGCAGAAGCTCGAGATCGAGTGGAACGAGCGCGCCAAAGCTGACAAACATTTCAAGACGCTCAACCATCCGATCAACTTCAACCCCGGCATCATCAAGGGAGGCGACTGGGCCTCCAGCGTGCCGGCCTGGTGCGACGTCGATTGCCGGATCGCGGTCTTGCCGGGCTGGTCGATTGCCGATCACCAGAAGGAGATTGCGGCCTGCGTCGCGGCTGCAGCGCGCAACCACCGCTTCCTCGCCAACAATCCGCCTGAGATCGAGTGGTCGGGCTTCCTGTCGGAAGGCTACGAATTGACCGATGCCGCTGCGCCGGAGGCCGCGTTCGCCAAAGCGTTCGGCAAGGTCTATGGCGGCATGCCGGAGGACCTTGTCTTCACCGCGCTCACCGACACCCGCTTCTACGGCCTCAATGAGGGCATCCCCAGCCTGTGCTTCGGCGCCAGCGGCGGCGAGATGCACGGCTTCAACGAGTTCGTCGAGCTGGAGTCGTTGAAGAAGACGACCAGGGCGATGGCGCTGTTCATCGCGGAATGGTGCGGAGTGGAAAAGGCGTAGCGTCGCCTCAGGCACAACTCTCGTAGGGTGGGCAAAGGCGCAGTTGCGCCGTGCCCACCGCCTTCCTCGATTTCGTGCGAAGGGTGGGCATGCTACGCTTTGCCCGCCCTGCGGCGTCTCGCGCCATCTGTCCCAACACTGGCTAAGGGGCAGGGAAGTTTCTTGCCGCTTCGCTGGACACCACTCAGGCCGATCCAGATCCTTTAAGCTTAAAATAAAGACTAGGAGGCGGAGCTTGCCGATGGCAGACTGGCACCTAGTTCGCTGGTCGAGACTTGGGAGTTGCGATGCGCGATTGGGATGATGCCTACGCCAACTCGGCCCATATCCCGGGGTCGGATAAAATGCCGGCACAATGGGCGGAGCGGGCCGAAGCTTATCGTGCCGGGCTGAAGTATTTTCGACCCGATATTGCCTACGGCGCAGGCGAGCGCCAGAAGCTCGACCTGATCCTGCCCGATGGCGACAGCAACGGGCTCGTCGTCTTCGTCCACGGCGGCTATTGGATGCGCTTCGACAAGTCGACTTGGACCGATCTGGCCGAAGGCGCGCGCCGCCACGGCTGGAGCGTGGCGCTGCCGAGCTATACGCTGACGCCGGCCGCCCGCATCTCCGACATCACCACCGAGATCGCCGCGGCGATCGGCAAGGCGGCCTCGCTGGTCTCCGGGCCGATCCGGCTCGCCGGACATTCGGCCGGCGGCCACCTCGTCACGCGCATGCTGTGTGACGACAGTCGGCTGGAGCCCGCCGTCTACAACCGCGTCGCCGGCACCCTCTCGATCAGCGGCCTGCACGATTTGCGTCCGCTGCTGAAGACGAAGATGAACGAGACGCTCGGTCTGACCATCGAGGAGGCGACGCTCGAAAGCGCGGCGTTGCATCTGCCGCGCGGGCATTCACCTGTCACCGCCTGGGTCGGCGGCAGCGAGCGGCCGGAATTCATCCGGCAGTCCGACCTGATGGCCAATATCTGGACCGGCTTCGACGTGCCGACGCGCCTCGTCGTCGACCCCGGCCTGAACCATTTCACCGTGATCGACGGGCTGAAGGATCCGTCGTCGCCGATCACCGCGCGCCTGATCGGCCTCGACTGAGCAAAGCCGGGGAAGATCGATCGAAAGGGCCTGCCCATGTCGTCCAGCGATTACGATCCCAGCAGCGAAGGCGCCGAGACCGATTTCGCAAGGCGCATGTCCTACGGCGACTATCTTGCTCTGGATTCGATCCTGGGCGCGCAGCACCCGCTGTCGGAAGCGCATGACGAGATGCTGTTCATCATCCAGCATCAGACCACGGAGCTTTGGATGCGGCTCGCCATCCACGAGCTCAGTGCCGCACGCCGCGCCATCTCAAAAGATGAGGTGCAGCCTGCGATGAAGATGCTGGCACGGATGTCGCGGATCTTCGAGCAGCTCAACAACGCCTGGGACGTGCTGCGCACGATGACGCCGAGCGAGTACACGCGTTTCCGTTCGCAGCTTGGACAGTCCTCCGGTTTCCAGTCGCGCCAGTACCGGCTGATCGAATTCCTGCTCGGCAACCGCAACCACGCCATGCTGAAGCCGCACGCGCACGATGCGGAGACGACGAAGCTGCTCGAGGCGGAACTGGCGACGCCGAGCCTCTACGACGAGGTGCTCAGGCTGGCCGACCGCAACGGGCTGAAAATGCCGGCCGCGGTGCTGGCGCGCGATGTTCGCGAGACCCATGGCTTCAACGAGGGCGTGCTGCAGGCCTGGCGGATCGTCTACGAGGCGCCGGAAGCTTACTGGATGCTCTACGAACTCGCCGAGAAGCTGGTCGACTTCGAGGACTATTTCCGCCGCTGGCGCTTCAATCACGTGACGACGGTCGAGCGCGTCATCGGCTTCAAGCGCGGGACCGGCGGCACCGGCGGCGTCAGCTATCTCAAGCGCATGCTGGAGGTGGAGCTGTTTCCCGAACTCTGGCGCGTGCGAACAATTCTGTAAAAGCTCCCAAGAATATCCAAGAGAATATCCATGACCAGATATCGCGTCTATGACGACACCAAAGCTCTGTTCCATCTGCCTGATGGCGTGATCTATCTCGACGGCAACTCGCTCGGCGCGTTGCCGTTCGGCGTTGCCGAGCGCGTCAACCGCGTCATCACGACGGAGTGGGGCAACGAGCTGATCCGCGCCTGGAACAGTGCAGGATGGTATGCCCAGCCACGCCATGTCGGCGACCGCATCGCGCGGCTGATCGGCGCCGAGGCAGGCTCGGTGATGGTTGGAGACACGCTGTCGCTCAAGGTCTATCAGGCGCTCGCCGCCGCGCTCGACATGAACGTGTCCCGCAAGATCGTCTTGTCGGACACCGGCAACTTCCCGACCGATCTCTACATGGCCGAAGGCCTGATTGCGACGCTCGGGGGCGGCCATCAATTGCGCCTGGTGGCGCCGGAGGAGATCGAGGCCGCCCTGTCGGAGGAGGTCGCAGTGCTTTACGTCACCGAGATCGACTACCGCACCGGCCGCCGCCACGACATGGCGAAGCTCACGGCAAAGGCGCATGCGCTCGGCATCGTGACGGTCTGGGATCTCGCGCACTCCGCCGGCGCGCTGCCGGTCGATCTGGCCGGCTGCGGCGCGGATTTCGCGGCGGGCTGCACCTACAAATATCTCAATGCGGGCCCCGGCGCGCCGGCTTTCCTCTACGTCGCGCCGCGCCACGCCGACAGCGCACGCGCCGCGCTGTCGGGGTGGATGGGACATGCAAAGCCGTTTGCGTTCGAGCTGGGCTATGCGGCCGCAGGTGGCGTCGAACGCATGCGCGTCGGCACGCCGCCGGTGCTGGCGATGGCGGCGCTGGAGGCTTCGCTCGATATCTGGGACCGCGTCGATATGGCGGAGGTCCGTGCGCGTTCCCTGGCGCTCGGCGACTTGCTGATAGCCGAAGTCGAACGCCGCTGCCCGTCCTTGCGGCTGGTCACCCCGCGTGCGCATGACCGTCGCGGCTCGCAGGTCTCCTTCGCTTTCGACGGCGGTTACGCTGCGATGCAGGCCTTGATCGCCCGCGGCGTTATCGGCGATTTCCGCGCCCCTGACATCATGAGGTTCGGGATCACGCCGCTGTACATTGGCGAGAGCGAGATCGTCCGAGCGGCAGAGATCATCGACGAGGTGATTTCAGGGGAGGTGTGGCGACGGCCGGAATTTCAGGTGGTGAATGCGGTGACGTGAACGAAGCCGTGCCCCCGACGCGGCGCCTCGCTCCGCCTTGCGGCGGCTCTGCGCTGCAACGCTGGGCGTTGAAGCGCGTCCGGGACACGAGAGTCATCGCCGTGCGCCCGTGAGCCCGACCATTACCTCTGACGTCATTGCTTTGCCGCACGAAGCAATTCACGCTGGCGCAACAATCAATTGGGAGGACTTTTGATGACGCCGCTCGAGAAGCTTAAAGCGATGAAGATGCCGTTCGCCGAGCTCAAAGGCGTCGAGTTCATCGAGGCCGGGAAGGACCGCGTGGTGGCGCGCATGATGGTCCGGCCTGATCTCTGTACGCTCCACCACACCATCCATGGTGGGGCGGTGATGGCGCTGGCCGATTCCGTCGGGGCGGCGGCGACCGTGATCAACCTGCCCGAGGACGCCAAGGGCACGACCACGCTGGAGAGCAAGACCAATTTCATCGGCGGGGCCAAGGAGGGAATCAAGGTCATTGCCACCGCGACCCCGGTCCATCGTGGCCGGCGGACCCAGGTCTGGACCACCCGGCTGGAAACGGAGGATGGCAAGCTGGTTGCCGTCGTCACCCAGACCCAGCTGATCCTGTAAGATTACGGGTCTTTGATTCTATTAACGAATTAGTCGTTTCCCGTGCCTTCAACTTGGGCAAGTCCTCGTCTTGCAAAAGATGGTGCGATGCACAATATAAGGAGGCCTAGGGATTCGAACGCCTCCTCGAGGGACACCAAGAGGAGTTTTGACGTGGTACTCGAAGACGCTGTCCGGACCACTCCGGGCTATGTGCGGACGCTGATCCAGCACGAAGAATTGCCGCTGTTGCGTGATCATCTGCTGAGGCTCGATGCCGAAAGCCGGCACGACCGTTTCAACGGCTTTCTCGACGATTCTTTCATCGAGCGTTATGCCGCCCGCTGCGCCGAGGACGGCACGGTGATCGTCGCCTATATCGTCGACGGCGTGGTCCGCGGCGCGGCCGAACTGCACCCGCCTGAAGGCGACTCGCTCCCCGAAGTCGCCTTCAGTGTAGAGGCCTCCGCGCGCCGCCAGAACGTCGGCACCGTGCTGTTCAGTCGCCTAATCGCCGAAGCGCGCTGGAAGGGCTACAAGACCCTGCGCATCACCACAGGCGCGGAGAATCACGCCATGCGCGCGCTCGCCCGGAAATTCGGCGCGCATCTCGCTTTCCGCCATGGCGAGTCCACCGGCACGATTGATCTTGCGAAGACGCCCCAGGACGAGCTTGCGGATCTCGCAGCAGCACCGTTCAAGGCGGGACGTGCTCTTCTCAGCTTCAATACGACCTGCTGGAAGCTGATCTCCAGTATGTACGGCAATCGCGCGGCCTGACATCAACGGGGCTGAATCAAAAAAGCGGACCGGCTAACCGGTCCGCTTTTCATTGAAACAAGCAAAAATGAAGCGCTCAGGTGCCGGTGCGCTTGTCGTTGCCGAAACGGCGGACGACGCGGCGTTCGACCACGACGGAGCGCTGTGCGCCCTGTTCGCCGGCGATCACGCGCGTCGCAGTAATGCGGCTGTTGGTACGCGCCTGCTTCTTCACCTCGGCCTGCACGACATCGAGCGGCATCCCCATCAAGGCTGCGGCGATCTCGGCCTGCTGTCCCTGATCGTCGGTGATGCCGACGGCGGCGAAGATCGCCTCGTCCAGGGTCGGCGGATCATGGCGGACGCGCCGCGTGCCATATTTGGTATTCCAGTCTGCGCTCATAACGGCCTCGTTTGATGCCGGGATACCTAGTGCCGGTAATGTTGCATTGCAATATGAAATTGGTGCGGCATCTCAGCTATGCACCGCTCGGGTGTCAGGGCGGTGACGCGACACCGGTCTCGACCTCAATCCGTTGTTGCGGCCAGCGCTTCAGGGCGGCATGCCCGGCCTCGGTGAGCCCGTAGATTCCCCGGTCGGCCCGTTCGAACCAGCCATACACATTGTTAAGCAAGATCTTGCCCGCGTCAGGGCAGCGTACGCGCAACTCGCGCACGGGCCGCGGCCCGTCGGCGAGCGCCGAGGCGCAGGCCAGAGCCTGTTGCCGATAGGCCGTCATGATCGGCGCGCGGGTGCTGCCGCCGAGCACGGGATCGCCCTGGCGGCGCTGATGTTCGGCGACGAGGCGCGAGCGCACCTTCGGCTCGCGGCGTGGCGCTGCGGTCGGAGGCTTCACCAGCACCTCGACCTGGCCGCGGTCGGTGACGCCGAGCATTCCGAAGCCGAGGCGGCGGCAGAGATTGCGATAGCGCGCGTCGCTCTCGCGCCCCTTGCCCCGGATCGACATCTTTGCCGCGATCCAGACCTCGTCGCCGGCCGGCGCACGGTCGACCGCCTGGAGGATCAGCTCGAGATTGAAGGCGAGCTTGAGCTCACCGATCACCACCACGGGCGGATCGCCGGCGCTAAGGCCGACGAGATCGCAGCCGCCGATTTCGCCCTTGACCGTGAAGCCGAGCTCTTCGAGGAAGCGTTTGACGGGAAGATAGAGCGCGGTTTCCAAGGGGGATCCGATCAGCGAATCAGTTGCGGGCAGTCTAGAGCCTTCCCGGCTCCGATTGAATCCGAGCCGGCGCCCGGCACGGACGACCAAACTGCGATCACACCCGCCCGCTGACCGGAATCAGCGCGCCGGTAATGCCGCTTGCGGCATCGCTGGCGAGGAACAGGATCACCTCGGCCAGTTCCTTCGGCGTGACCCATTTGGAAAAATCTGCCTTCGGCATGTCGGCGCGATTGGCCTTGGTGTCGATGATCGACGGCAACACGGCGTTGACGGTGACCTTGCCCTTCCACTCGCCTGCAAGCGCTTCGGTCAGGCGATGTACGCCTGCCTTCGACGCAGCATAGGCACCCATGCCGGAGCCGGCCTGAAGAGCGCCCATGGTGCCGATATTGACGATGCGGCCGGCGCTCGATGCGGCCAGATGCGGCAGCGCCGCGCGCGAGGTGTTGAGCGCGGTCAGGACGTTCAGCGCGTACATGCGCTGCCAGGTCCTGATGTCGCCGTCACCGATGGTCTCGAAGGCGAAGCCGCCGGCGATGTTGACGAGTGCGTCGACCCGGCCGAAATGCTTTGCCGCCGTCTCGACCGCCGTCTTTGCCTGCGCCGCGTCGGAGAGATCGACGCCGCCGATCTCGATGCTTTCAGGCGTCGCGGAGTTCTGTGAAGGCGCGTGATCGATGCTGGCAATGCGCGCGCCGCGCGATTGCGCGATCTCCGCGACCACCTTGCCGAGCGCACCAAGCGCGCCTGTCACGACAATGACTTTTCCCTGCACATCGCTCTCCCTCGTTAGGCGCGTCGACATTGCGCGGGCCGAATTGGACCTGCAATGGCGGCGTCTTCAAGGCCGGGCTATAAATGCAACTTGAGATCGTTGAAGAGGTTGATTCATGTCCGACAATCTTCCGACCATCGAGTTTCCCGCTGCGATCGTCGATCTGAAATATCCACTGATGCGGCTCCGGCAGGCGTTGGGCGGAAAGGGGCCGGTGCGCTTCCTGGCCATGGGCTCGTCGTCAACAGCTGGACGAGGCGATGTTGTCCCGTATCCCTATCGGCTGGAGATGTATCTACGGCAGTACTTCAAGGACGTTGTCCAGCGACCGCACATCCGGATCGATGTGCTGAACCGCGGCAGGGGCGAGAAGAGGCCACTGAAGAACTCGGGCGCTTCGAGACCGATATCTTTCGTGATGATCCGGCACTGGTCATCTGGCAGGTTGGAACCAACGCTGTCTTTCACAACGAAAGTACGACGTGGATGTTGTTGCCGGGGACATCAGGAAGGGCTTGGCGCAACTGCGCGCCCGCGGCTTCGAGGTTTTGGTGATCGATCCTCAGTATGTGCCGAAGATGCTCTGGGACGACCGCGCCGAGCTCTCTGACCGGATGGTCCGGCTAATCCGCGATGTTGCAAATGAAGTGGAGGTCAATCTGTTCCAGCGCTGGGCGCTGATGCGGCATTGGCACGTGCAAAACGGCGTCTCGCTCGAGCAATTGATAGATGCGAGCGATCCCGACAAGCTGCATCAGAACGATTGGAGCACCCAGCAGGTGTCCCTGGCGCTCAAGAACGCCATCATCAAGTCCGTCGAGCCGATGGCTTGAGGCCGCCGCGGATTACGCCTGCAGATAGCGCTCTTTCAGCGCGGTCCGCTCCGCCGCGCCGATCGTGAGTCCGTCGCGCAGATAGGTTTCGAGATCGCCATAGTCCTGGCCGATGGCCTCGAAAGCCGCAGCAAGATAGGAGGCCTCGACGCTGCCGATGGCATTGCGTACGTCTTCCGGCAGGTCGGTGGCGGCCGTTGCATCGCGCCGGTAATGACGGTTGGTGAGCAGGTAGTCCTCGGCAATGATGTCATCGGGTACGCCGAGCGCATGCAGGATCAGCGCACTGGCAAAGCCGGTGCGGTCCTTGCCGGCCGTGCAATGGATCACCAGCGGCGCGCGATCTTCCAGCAGATGGCCGAACAGGCTGCGAAAGCTGTTGGTGTGGTGGCGAACGTAGTTGCGATAGGATTCGCGCATGAGCTCCAGCGCAACCGGTGCAGTCAGCGCGCCCCTCGCGAGTTCGGCCCGCAGCGCAGCCACGACACTCGGCTCGATCGGCAGCGAATGCACCGTGATCTCGCTGACAGCGCAGACGCCGGCCGCGCGCTCCTCAACCCCACGGAAATCGAAAGCGCTGCGCACCCCCAGCGCGCGGATGATCTCGATATCATCCGCGGTGAGCAGGCCGAGATGGTTGGAGCGGAAGATGTGCCGCCAGCGCGTGGTGCGGCCGTCGGTGGTGGGGTAGCCGCCGAGATCGCGAAAATTGCTGGCGCCCTGCAGGGCAAGGTGACGGGCAGGGGATTCTGACATGATATGGTTATAGTTCCATTGGACGCACGAGGGGGCGTCCTTGAAGGCTATTACAGGGGGCGATCATGGGCCGGCACAAGGCCATTCTTTCGGGGATCACCATGCTGGCGGCTGGATTGACCGGGGCGCCGCCGACTGAAGCGCAGACGTTCCGGACCTATCGCTGCACCGATGGTACGCAGTTCATCGCTGGATTTTACGACGAGGACAAGCGCGCGTTCCTTCAGATCGATGGTGAGCCGGTCACGCTCGCAAAGCGGCTGTCGGTTTCAGGCGCTCGCTATTCGGGGGCGGGGGTGACTCTGAAGATTCCAAAGACCGGCCCCACGACGGTGAAACATCTGAGGCGACCGGTCACGGCCTGTGCGGTGGTCGAAAGGTCCGGGATCTGACTGCGCGGACAGCGGGAATCAAAAAGGGCCGAAACATCGTTGTTTCGACCCCTTTTCAAGCTGCCGCTGGGCACCTGCGAGGGCGCGGCGTTCTTAAACCAGCCATAGGCATCAGCGATCCCATTTCGGCTTGGCCTCGTCGACCGCGTCCTGATGGTACCAGCTGTCGCTGCAGATCGAGACGTTCGCAGGAAGCGAAGCATGATCGGCGGCAAGGCGGGTCTCGCCATAGCGGCCTCGGGCGAGAGCAGCGCGGCCCCCGACCGGAAACTGATAGATCGTCGCCGATCCCTGACTCAGACCATTGTTCATCATTGAGATTCTCCTTGGTCGAAGCGCCATAGCCTCCCATGGTGCGCCCGACTCGTTCGATTGTGGTTACCGGACTCCCCATATCGTCCGCCCCTCCCGAATTGGAAAGTGCTGAAAAGGAAATCAGTTGCCGCCCAATTTGTGAGCAGATGGAGCTCTGCATCCTGCAAGGCAGCTTGGCCGTGACTAACGTCTGAGCTGTTCCGAAGGTTGCTGGGCGGTGCTCAGGACTTTGCAAAAATTGCCGGGCGTTGATGCGCGTTTCATCGGCACATTTCAGAACAGCCTGGTTTGCTTTAGAATCGGGCGATTTCCAGAGATTTTTGCGCTGCAGCTTCACGCGAAGGTGCGCGGCTATGACGCATCGTGCTCGAGCTAGTTGGCTCGGGACGGGAGACCGCCGATCACGAAGGCGAACCGTCCGACTGCGGCTTTTTGGCACGTAAAATGCTTGTAAACGGCTGGCCGATGATGGCCGGGTACAAGACGTTCGGGGACCGCCAGGCCCCCAACCTTTCGCATCATCTACAGAGAGGCTCAATGACCAAGTATAAGCTCGAGTACATTTGGCTCGACGGATATACGCCGACTCCGAACCTGCGCGGCAAAACTCAGATCAAGGAATTCGCGTCGTTTCCGACGCTCGAGCAGCTTCCGCTCTGGGGCTTCGATGGCTCCTCCACCCAGCAGGCCGAAGGCCACAGCTCCGATTGCGTGCTGAAGCCGGTCGCCGTCTTCCCGGACGCCGCGCGCACCAACGGCGTGCTCGTGATGTGCGAAGTCATGATGCCCGACGGCAAGACTCCGCACCCCTCCAACAAGCGCGCCACCATTCTCGACGACCCCGGCGCCTGGTTCGGCTTCGAGCAGGAGTACTTCTTCTACAAGGACGGCCGTCCGCTCGGCTTCCCGGCCTCCGGTTATCCGGCGCCGCAGGGCCCGTACTACACCGGCGTCGGCTACTCCAACGTGGGCGACGTCGCCCGCAAGATCGTCGAGGAGCATCTCGACCTCTGCCTGGCCGCCGGCATCAACCATGAAGGCATCAATGCGGAAGTCGCGAAGGGCCAGTGGGAATTCCAGATCTTCGGCAAGGGCTCCAAGAAGGCCGCTGACGAAATGTGGATGGCCCGCTACCTGATGCTGCGCCTTACCGAAAAGTACGGCATCGACATCGAATTCCACTGCAAGCCGCTCGGCGACACCGACTGGAACGGCTCGGGCATGCACGCCAACTTCTCGACCGAGTACATGCGCACCGTCGGCGGCAAGGAGTATTTCGAAGCGCTGATGGCCGCCTTCGACAAGAACCTGATGGATCACATCGCCGTCTACGGCCCGGACAATGACAAGCGTCTGACCGGCAAGCACGAGACCGCGCCGTGGAACAAGTTCAGTTACGGCGTGGCCGACCGCGGCGCCTCGATCCGCGTGCCGCACTCCTTCGTCAACAACGGCTACAAGGGCTATCTGGAAGACCGCCGTCCGAACTCGCAGGGCGACCCATACCAGATCGCTTCGCAGATCCTGAAGACGATCGCGTCCGTGCCGGCCGACAAGAAGGCCGCGGCCTAAGATCCTCCCGGCCCGGGCTGGGGGGCTGGCCCGGGTTGGCTTACAATCCGTCGGAGCTGCGAGGCTCCGGCGGATTTTTGTATTTGGATGGCAGCCGCTCCTGTGGTCATTCTTGCCTTGCCCCAGCGATATTTGTCCTTCGCGCCGGAAAGCGGGATAGAGTGCGCTGTGCGCAAGGGCCGGGGACACGGCTGGTGTTTGAAGGCTTCTACAAGGTTCGATTTCAGCTCGGCGACACCGTCGGCCGCAGCGTGATGCATGCCGGCCATGGCAAGATGCTCGGCGGCAACTCGGCCTTTGCCCATATCGGCACTTACGAGAAGACCGACAGCGGCGTCGACGTCGTGATCAACACCGTCCGCCACAACCCCGATCCGAACTACCGCGCCATGGCAGGCACCGACGATGCCACCTTGCTCGCCAAGGGTTGGGCCGATGGCGACCTCTATCGCTTCAAGGGCGAGCTGAAGGAGCTGCCCGGCATTCCCTTCCAGTCGGTCATGACGCCCATCACGGAAACCGAGGCGCCGATCGCTGGTGGCGTTGGCGAAGCCGGAATCGCCGACGGCCTCTACTCCATCCATCTGCGGATGCTCGACGGTCTCGACGGCGGCCTCACCGGCGTGATGCTGCTCAACCGGGGCCGCATCCTCGGCGGCGATGCCGCGTTCTACTATCTCGGCAGCTACACGGCCGCAAACGGCCGCTGGAAGGGGCAGATCCTCAACCAGGAGCATACGCCGGCCAAGGACGATCCGATCTTCGGCGGCCACGAGGTCGGCATCGGATTCTCCGGTACGTACGATTCAGAGCAGGCGGTCCTGGACGCGACCGCGCTTGCCGGCAAGCGCAGCCTGCGCCTGACCGCCGCGCTCAAGCTGATGCATCGCGCCTGATCGCGACGGGAATAGCTCATGGAAAACCTTCGTATGCTCTCGACGCTCGGCCTGATGGGGGCGATGCGCAGCCTGTCGTCCGCGTACGAAGCCACAACCGGAGTCCGTATCGACGCCGAGTTTGCGCCGACCCTCGCCTTGCTGAAGCGGTTGCGTGCGGGCGAGGCCGCCGATCTCGTGATCCTCACGCGCGAGGGGCTGGACGACATGATCGCGGAGGGCCGCGTACCCGCCGATAGCACGGTCGATCTGGCGCGCTCCTATGTCGGCATTGCAGTGCGGGCAGGGCAGGCGCATCCCGATATCGGAAGCGAAGCGGCGCTGCGCGGGACGCTGCTCGCAGCGCGATCCGTTGCCTATTCGCGGCTGGGCGCCAGCGGCGTCTACTTCGCCCAGCTGATCGCGCGGATGGGGATTGCCGCCGAGATCAACGCCAAGGCCACCGTCGTCGAGCAGGGTTTTACGGCAGAGCGTCTCGTCAGCGGCGAGGCCGACCTCGCCGTGCAGCAGATCAGCGAGCTGAAGCAGGTCGGCGGCATCGAGGTGGTCGGCCCGATTCCGCACGAGCTGCAGACCCCGGCGGTGTTCTCCGCCGGCCGCATCGCGGCTGCGACAAATGCCGACGCCGCGGACTGGCTGCTGCGCTATCTGGCCTCGCCCGAGGTCGTGCCGGTCCTGCGTCAATCAGGACTCGAGCCTTGAATTTGCCGGAGCGGGGACGCAACGTGATGAGCATGCGGAGTTGTTTCCTTGCCATTGTCCTGGTGCTTGCCGCGCCCCTGGCGGCGCGCGCGCAATCGGCCGATCTCGTGTTGTGCGACCGGGTCGCGGCCGATCCCAGCGATCCCGACAAGCCGGCTGACGTGAGGGGCGTGGCGGAGATCGCATCCTCCGACGTCGCCACCGCGATCAGGTTCTGCAAGCAGGCCGCAGCATCGTCGCGCCGCGCGATGTTCGCGCTTGGCCGCGCCTACGCCGCCAACCGGCAAACGGCGGAGGCGATCGCCGCCTGGCGCAAGGCGGCCGACAAGGGATCGAGCGCGGCGATGGTCGAGCTCGGCGTTGCCTATGGCACCGGCTCCGGCATCGCCAAGGACGAGGCCCAGGCGCGCAAGCTGTTCGAGAAGGCGGCGCAAGCAGGCAACCCCCGCGGCGTCAGCAACCTCGCCGCGCTCGGCGGTGCGGGTGGCGCCGGGCCGGCCGATCCGGTACAGGCGCGCGCGCTGCTCGGCAAGGCCGCCGAGACCAATGCGGAGGCGCAATACCAGCTCGGCCTGATGCTGTCCGAAGGTTCGGGCGGTGCGAAGGACGACGTCGCGGCGCGTGCGCTGTTCGAGAAGGCGGCGGCGCAAAACCATCCCGGCGCGCTGGAGCGGATGGGGGCCTTCGCGCAGGAAGGCCGCGGCGGGCCAAAGGACAAGGACGCCGCGAAAGCCTATTACGAACGCGCCGCCGCGCTCGGCGACGCAGACGCCAAGGCTGCGCTGGAGCGGCTGCGCTGTCCCTATGCGATCAAGGACAAGCAGGGCAAGCTCGTCACCACGCTGTGCTTCTAGCGCAATGCTCCCTTTGCGAGAGATGAGCCTGGCGTCCGCCCCGGCAGCTCACTTCATGTAATAGGCGAGATTGTTGCGGGCGTCGCGATAGGTCGTCTCGAGGAAATCGGGATACTCTGCTGCGGCCTGCGCCACGGCGCGAACGACGCATTCCCAGAAATCGCCGTCCCATTTGAAATGAGCTTCAGTCGCGGCCTCGAATTTGACCGCTGTGATGATGGCTCGCCGGATCGCCTCGTCATCGGCATCGGGATGGGCGCGCTTCACATAACCGAACATCGGCCCTTCATGGGCGTGGTCACGGTCGTAGCGGTATTTCACCGCCAACTGCTGCGGGTTGAGGGCGCGATTGATGCGGACCTCGTCGGCGGTCGGGCGTCCCTCGATCGAATCCAGCCGGAAGCGACAGCGCCAGAGTTCGAAGGCGGCATCGAGCAGCGGCTGCTTCGACGCGCTGGCGACAAACGCTGCGATCTGCGCTTCGGCTGATGGCTCGGTCTTACTCATTCGCCTCTTTGTCGGGCGCTCCCGCCTGATGGTTCGAGGCAGGAACCAGCTCCAGCACGGGCGGTTGAGACCATGTCAAGCAGGAGGTGCGGTCATGATCCGCAAACTGGCGTCGGGCGAATACCGCCTCTATTCACGCAAGGTGAATCCGAAGACAGGCAAGCGTCGTAACCTCGGGACCTTCAAGAGCCGTGCGGCTGCCGAGAAGCACGAGCGCGAGGTGCAGTATTTCAAGCGGCATTGATGCGCGATAGAGATCCGCCAAACCAAAAAACGCGAAAACAACCCCATGCACAGTAGGGAGTCCTTGAAATCGCAGCGGAATTGCGAGCCTCGAATTTTGCAAAATCTGCTTTGACCCGTCGGGCAAAACAGGAAGATGTGGCATCGGGCGGCCGCTGTCCTGCAAGGCCCCTGCGCGGAAAAGCCGGGTGGCCGAGCTGCGGCGGCAATGCTAGGTAGCCTGCGTTCCTTTCCGATGTTGTGGGCTGGTTACGTTGCTGGATGGACTCTACAAGGTAGAATACGGCGTCAACGATGCGGCAGGCCGCAGCATCATGTGCCTGCATGACGGAAAGATGCTGGGCGGCAATTCGGGCTTTGCTCATCTCGGCACCTATGTCGAGCGCGATGGCGAGATCATCGCCGAGGTCATCACCGAGCGGCACAACCACGATCCAAACTACAAGCCGCTGATGGGGGCGGACGTGGCCTCGATCGCGGCGCGCGGCCGGCTGGTTGGCAACGAGATCCGTCTACAAGGCGGTGCGGACACCATGCCGGGTGCCAACTTCTGGGCCAATCTCACGCGGCTCGATGACGGGGCGCTGCCGCCCCGCGGCACGATCGGGCAGGGCGGCATCGCCAACGGATTCTACGGCATGAGCCTGCGCGCGCTCGACGGCGTCGAGGCCGGGCTCTCCGGCGTGATGCTGCTGATCGACGGCCGCATCCTCGGCGGGGATGCGTTCTTCTACTATCTCGGCTCCTATTCCTCGGCGGACGGCCGCTGGAAGGGCGAGATGCTCAACCAGGAGCACACGCCAGCGAAGGGCGAGAATCCCGTATTCGGTGGCTACGAGGTCGGGATCGGCTTCTCCGGCACCTGCAACCAAGACAGCGGCGAGCTCGAAGGCATCGCGCTCGCCGGCAAGCGTAGCCTGCGGTTGGCGGCTTCGCTCAGGCTGATGAGAAGGGCCTAGAGCCCGCGCTTGCGCGCCCGGCAATCTTGTCGTTTTCAGCCGAGACGAGCGCCGGCATTCTGCGCGCAGGGAGACGTCGTCATGAGGTTCTCGCCGCGTGGCTCGGCTGCCGGTCTCGGTCGGAAGATTATTGAAAATACGAAAGCTGATCTTCCGTAACGACTCGCTCGATCTTTTCGGACTTGGCCCTGATGCGGTATCTCACGCGTCCGTCGGACTCGATCGGCATGTGTTGGATGATGGTATAGATCATGGGCGGTTCGGTGGTGGCACGTCCTTGCGGACCTTGGGGCTGGTGGCGCACGTCTTCATTCAGCTTATAGGCATACGACATGTGTTACCTCGATGTTTGCAGCTGCTGTGACGTCAAGCGCGGGCGTGACGTAACACATTCTGCCGGCCCCCGCCCTTGCTCGGGGTGAAGCAAAAACCCCGCCCTGACGACTCAGGAGCGGGGCAGGACCACAAGCTCTGCCAGTACATCCGTGGCGAGAGCGACAGGTCTGTCGTGCTCTTAATTAAGCAGCACGAAGATTATCGGCAGCGGACTTGCCCGTGCGGCGGTCTGCCACGACGTCGTAAGACAGCGTCTGCCCCTCGTTGAGGGTGTCCATGCCAGCGCGTTCGACCGCGCTGATATGAACGAAAACGTCGGTGCTGCCGTTTGCCGGTTGGATAAAGCCGAAGCCCTTTTGGCTGTTAAACCACTTCACTGTACCTGTATTCATCAGGTCTTCCTTTCGAATGCGCGCAGCAATGCTGGCGCGCGGACTTGCGGCCAACGTTCCGGTTAGTCGATGTTGGAGAATGTCTGAAACGTGCGCGCCGTCAGGATATGAGGCGAAAGCGGAACAGTTGTTCGGCCAGTATCGATAACGAACACTTTACAGCAGCCGCCGCGAAACTTCAAGAAGAAGCCGACGGCCGTTCTTTCATGATCGGTGCATCGGTTCCGTGGTTGAAAGCCGCACGAACCGATGAGTGATGGTGGGAGTGACCTTGAGTGTTTGGAGAGGTTCCCTTTTCGCTCACTTTCCTGCATAGTTGGGCATGGCAAAAGTAAAAGTGAGCTTCAAACCAATCCGCAAAGCCGAGGGCGACTGGGCGATCATCGCCGAGTACCCGGGCGCAGAACCCCGAGAAATCACGGGCTTCACGAGCAAGGCTGAAATTGACGATTGGATGAACGGAGAGCGTCGGATCTCGTGGCTGCGATCACAGGGTTACGCGAAGTGACCATGATGACTTCTTCCTCCAACTGTCGAGGCTGTCATCACGGCAGGTAGGCGCATTACCGCTGGCTGACCTTGGTCGCCGCCTGTCGGATGTCGGCAAGCGACCTCCAGGGGACTGTGCCGTTTCCGTCGGCCCTCACGGCGTCACGACCTGTTCTGTTAGCTTCTGTTTGGCCTCAAATGTCGCGCGACGCTTTGAGGATCGCAGAACGACGACGGTTGCGGCGCACCTTCAGGCCCGAACTCTACTCCTGGCTGGACGCTCCCTGAGGCTGGGGAGCGGGGCTCTGAGCTGCCTCCAATTTGGTTGGAGGGCCTTTTGCGGCCGGCGCTTTTGGTGGGGTCTTTGGAGCCTGCGCCTGCTTTCTGGGTTCGCTCTTCGGCGCCTCCTGGGAAGGTGCCGCCGTTTGGAGAGGCGCGGTCGAGATATTGAGGCTCAACAGCTTCCACTGGCGAGAAGAGGCTTCATACGCAACTTCGAATTTCACCTGCTGCGGGCTCGTAGGAACATAGCCCGCAACCCGCAGACGTCCTTCGGCGTCGATCTCGGGGGCGCTGGACAGCTGAGGTGACAGCAGCATGACGCTGAACAGGCTCAGATTACTCCTTCGCATGTCGGAAAAGACGAGCGCGAGATCCGCGGACGTATTTCTGGCCTGAAACTCCTGCGAGGCAAGGTCTCGCAGCACGGTGTAGTTGCCGGAATGGTTGGCATCGTTGAGCGTCAACAGGGTCGAACGCACCAATAGCAGCGCCTGGTCCAGCGGCACCTGAACCTTGGCACGGGCGGGCGCCGCATTCGTCTCCGCAGGCCTAGCACCAGGAATTGGAGCTGCGCCGCCCGGCGGATTTTGGGCGGGGCTTGTCTGCGGCAAGACGGCGGTCGGCCCAAGAGCGGCCAGACATAGTGTCAGTGCAAAGACGGCATGAGGCCTGGAGCGCATGGTGGCTACCAGCCGACACGCAAGCCGGCGCGGGCACCGACGAGGTTCTGGTTGGTCGAATAGCCGACGCCGCCTGTGAACTGCAAATTGTCGCTCAGGCGGACTGCGCCATTGAGCGCCAAGCCGTTCTGTCCCTGGAAATTGCCGTAGTTCATGGTGAAGGCAACTCGCTCGTTGGGCAGCACCGTCGGCACGCCGGCCATTGCGAATGCCATGGCGACGCCGGCAGTTGCTTTGGTCGTCCGGTTCGAAATGTCGTCAATCCTGCTGTTGACCCCCGCGAGCGCCTGGTCGAACTGCCCTCCCAGGGAGGCCACGCTGGCGTCGACATAGCTCTTGTTGGCCGCGTCGGTTCCTGCCACCGGTGCGGCGACGTTCTGAACCCTGTTGCCGCCCATGTTGACCGTCGCGCCCG
This sequence comes from Bradyrhizobium sp. SZCCT0148, assembly GCF_018129985.1. Lineage (GTDB taxonomy): Bacteria > Pseudomonadota > Alphaproteobacteria > Rhizobiales > Xanthobacteraceae > Bradyrhizobium > Bradyrhizobium japonicum_H. The sequence goes on along the minus strand of NZ_JAFCKT010000001.1, from coordinate 1,356,014 downwards.
GGGATACCTGGAGTGCCGTCGTGACATTGGCCGTACCGAGGTTGGCCGTTGTCGCGTTGGCGGTTGTTATGTTGGCCGTCGTGGCATTGACGGTGGTCATGTTGGCCGTCGTCACGTTGGCGGTAGTCGCTGTGATCAGCGGCGTGTTGATCGATGTGTTCGCCGTCATTGTGTCGGTGGTCAGATTGCCCGTGTTGGTGATGCCATTGAAGGTCGCTTGGCCCGTTACGCTCAGCGTGCCTCCGATCGTGGCGGCGCCGGTCGTACTCAGCGTGTCCGTCGAGATATTTCCGGTGTTGGTGATGCCTGCGAAATTCTGCGCGCCCGCAAAGGAGACCGTCCCATTGAAAACGGCGTTTCCGTTGAACGTCGCCGTTGTCCCCGCGCCAAAGGTCGAGTTGCCGTTGACGTTCGTCGTGCCGGTCGTCGTGGTGCCGTCCACGGTCATATCCTGGGAGGCGTGGATGCTGTCTCCGAAGAGTAACGGTCCGCCTGCGAACGGCGTGAAAGGATTGGAACAGTCGTCGTCCTGAACCACAAGAACCTGCTGCTCGCTGCCGCTCACGAAGGAGCAGACGGCGTGGATGGCGTGAGCGGGGCGAGGTGTCAGCAGTGTTGCGGCAAGCGCCAGTAGGGGGACCGAGGTTGTCAAAGATCTGGTGATGAAGCCTTGTTGGAATATCATTTGGAATCTCCCAAAAGCCGAATGCAATTGGTTTAGCATCACCTTCGCGGTATCGTTGTAGCGCCGCCGCCACACCAACTTTATTGAATAAACACCGGCATTTGACGGTTGCGCCGACTCATCGATCCGAGCGTCTGTTGTGGTTCCCGGTCAGGGAACCGGCAGTCTATTCGATGCGAGCCACTTGTCGTCTCGCCTGCAATTGCTTCCCCCGAGCGCGCCGAGGTTCGAAGCGGCCGTTGCAAACTCAACGGCGCCGTTCGATAATCCGTTTGCCGGATTGCTCGATTTTTCATTCGCCGTTGTCATTGCCGACGGACTTGTCGGCCCATGATGATTTCAAGAAGAACAATGAGTTCTCAACGTTGCCGCACGTCGCAATTTCCAGTCCGTCGCTTCGGTTTGCGAGGACTGCAGTCCATGCCGCGCACGGCCAACATTCGAGACTGAAATGAACAGGCAAGCCTGACGGTTCGTCTGTTAGTGGTGTGCCAGTGCAGATTATCGATCTTGCCTATGAGAGCGCATTTGTTCCCGAGCTATGGCCCAAACTTCTGACCGATCTGGCTGCGACATCACAATCTATCGGCGCGACCCTTTTCCTGTTCGGCGATGATGCGCGCGCGAGCGGAGTCACGCTGAACAACCTCCAAGATCTCCTCGAAGAATTTCTGATCAGCCCGGATTTGCGCTTCTCGACGTCGGTCGTGCGCATGTGCGATGCCAAGCCCAACAGCTTCGTCCAAGTCGACGACTACATGTCCGCCTCCGAGATCGAGAATGATCTCATTCGCCAGCGTCTGCGCGCCCGAGGCATCGGCGCGCACGTCTGCACCGCGGTGCCGATGCCGACAGGCGAGCTGGCGATCTACGTCCTGCAGAAGGGGCTCGGTGCCGGCCGTTACGAACCAGAGGAGCTAGCGCGCCTCGATGCCTTGCGCCCACATCTGGCCCGCGCGGCGCTGATCGCTTCGCGGCTCGGTCTGGAGCGCGCAAACGGCACGGTCACGGCGCTCGAAGCGCTCGGCCTTGCCGCCACCGTGTGCGTCAACGGCGTCGCCATCGCGGCGAACAAGCGGTTTCTCGAGCGTTCCGATCTGTTCGGTTTCGGACTTGGCGACCGGGTCACCATTGCTCAGGGGCGGGCCAATGAACTGCTGCGCGCTGCCCTCCAGGAAAACCGGCAAAGCGCCATTCCACAAGCGGTTCGTTCCATTCCCATCACCAGTCCGGATGAGACTGCGCCGGGCGTTCTTCACGTCTTGCCCTTGTTGCGGTCTGCCCGTGACCTCTTCTCTGGCGGGGATACGATCCTGGTGTTCACGCCGGCACAGGCGAGTGCGCTCGTTCCGGCACCCGGTCTGTTGTCGGGCCTGTTCGACCTCACGCCTGCCCAGGCCAAACTTGCCGCAAGCCTTTCCTCGGGGCAGACGCTCAAGGCGGCGGCCGAGCAGAGCGGCATCAAGTTTGCGACCGCGCGTTCTTATCTCGAACAGATCTTTCGCAAGACCGGAACCAGCCAGCAAAGCCAACTCGTCGCGCTGCTCAAGAGCGCAACTGCCATTCGCTAGCCAGCCTTGGGCCAGGTGGCCCGTCTACGGCCGCTTCGAGCGAAAATGGGCTGCTTTCGGCGGGAATCCCGCGTCCCGCCGGGCTTCCCCCGGCGGCCCGCATGGCCTATGACGCTGCAACGCAAAAATCCCCCCTGAAAAGACCCCATGATCCGCCTCGACAACGTCAGCAAGCAAGCCGGCCACCAGATCCTGTTCATCGAAGCCTCCGCCGCCCTCAACAAGGGCGAGAAGATCGGCCTGGTCGGGCCGAACGGCGCCGGCAAGACCACGCTGTTCCGGATGATCGCCGGCGAGGAATTGCCAGACGAGGGGCAGGTTTCGACCGATCGCGGCATCACCATCGGCTATTTCAACCAGGACGTCGGCGAGATGTCTGGCCGCAGTGCCGTGGCCGAGGTGATGGATGGGGCCGGTCCGGTCAGCGAGGTCGCGGCCGAGCTGCGCGAGCTCGAGGCCGCCATGGCCGATCCCGACAAGGCCGACCAGATGGACGAGATCATCACCCGCTACGGCGAGGTGCAGCACAGGTTCGAGGAGCTCGACGGCTATGCGCTGGACGGCCGCGCGCGCGAGGCGCTGTCCGGCCTCGGCTTCAGTCAGGAGATGATGGAGGGCGATGTCGGAAAGCTCTCCGGCGGCTGGAAGATGCGCGTGGCGCTCGCCCGCATCCTCCTGATGCGTCCCGATGTCATGCTGCTCGACGAGCCGAGCAACCATCTCGACATCGAAAGCCTGATCTGGTTGGAAAAATTCCTACACGATTACGAAGGCACGCTCTTGATGACCTCGCATGACCGCGAGTTCATCAACCGCGTGATCTCCAAGGTGATCGAGATCGATAGCGGCTCGCTCACCACCTATACCGGCGATTACGAATTCTACGAGCAGCAGCGCGCGCAGAACGAGAAGCAGCAGCAGGCGCAGTTCGAGCGCCAGCAGGCCATGCTCGCGAAGGAAATCAAGTTCATCGAGCGCTTCAAGGCGCGCGCCTCTCATGCGGCGCAGGTGCAGAGCCGGGTGAAGAAGCTCGACAAGATCGAGCGGGTCGAGCCGCCGCGGCGGCGCCAGAGCGTGGCATTCGATTTTCCGCCGGCGCCGCGCTCGGGCGAGGACGTCGTGGCGCTCAAGAGCGTCCACAAGGGATACGGCAGCAAGCGCATCTATGACGGGCTCGATTTCATGATCCGGCGCAGGGAGCGCTGGGCCGTGATGGGCGTCAACGGCGCGGGCAAATCGACGCTGCTCAAGCTCGTTGCGGGCGCGAGCGAGCCGGACCAGGGCACGGTGGCGGTCGGCGGCAGCGTCAAGATGGGCTATTTCGCCCAGCACGCGATGGACCTGCTCGATGGCGAGCAGACGGTGTTCCAGTCACTCGAATACGCGTTTCCGACCGCGGGGCAGGGATCCCTGCGCGCGCTTGCGGGCTGCTTCGGCTTCTCCGGCGACGACGTCGAGAAGCGCTGCCGCGTGCTCTCGGGCGGCGAGAAGGCGCGGCTGGTGATGGCCAAGATGCTGTTCGACCCGCCGAACTTCCTGGTGCTGGACGAGCCGACCAACCATCTCGACCTTGCCACCAAGGAAATGCTGATCAATGCGCTGTCGGATTTCGAGGGCACCATGCTGTTCGTCTCGCATGACCGTCACTTCCTGGCGACGCTGTCGAACCGCGTGCTGGAGCTGACGCCGGAAGGCATCCACCAGTTCGGCGGCGGCTACACGGAATACGTCGCGCGCACCGGGCAGGAAGCGCCGGGGCTGCGGAGCTAGCATGTCGCGGCGTCGCTTGACGGGTTAGCGACTTGCGCTACGCTCCTTGCAAAAAAGGGGAGCGAACCACCATGAAGCAACTTCGGATCGGCGACATCACCATCGATGCGGTGATCGAGCGGGAAGGGCCATGGCGGCGGCCGCAGGATTTCTTCCCGGCCTATGACGACGGCGTGTTCGCCCATCATCTGCCGACGATGGAGCCGGAGGTGTTCGACGCCGCGCGCGGCATGATCGTCATCACCTATCAGACCTTTGTCGTGCGCACGCCGCGCTACACCATCCTGGTCGATACCTGCACCGGCGAGGACAAGGGCCATCCGCCGCCGTTCGATTTTCCCGGCAAGGAGCGCTGGCGCAACGAGCTGTTCGCGCTCGGCATCTCTTTCGAGCAGATCGACTACGTGTTCTGTACGCATCTGCACATCGATCACACCGGCTGGAATACGAGTTTGCGCGACGGTCGCTGGGTGCCGACGTTTCCGAATGCCAAATACGTCTTCCACAAGGGCGAGTACGCGGCCTGGGAGGCCGAGCACGCCAAGGGCAGCAATCCGCCCGGTACCGTGTTTCGCGACAATTGCCTGCCGATCGTCGAGGCCGGGCAGGCGCTCCTGGTCGACGACGATTACGCGCTCGACGACACTGTCACGCTGACGCCGACGCCGGGGCATTCGCCCTGCCATTGCTGCGTGAACATTGTCTCGAAGGGCCAGCGCGCGGTGGTCGCGGGCGATCTCATGCATCACCAGATCCAGTGCCGCGAGCCGGACTGGTCGGCGAAGCCGGATTGGGAGCCGAAACAATCGGCGGTGTCGCGGCGGAAGTTTTTTTCGTCAGTTGCGGACACCGACACGCTGATCTTGCCGGTTCATTTCCCGGCTCCGACGGTCGGGCTCATCAAGCCTCTGGGCGGGGCGTTTGACTATCGGTTCAAGCGCGAGTGATGGCGAAACCAGTAGAGGCCCGATCCGGACGTCTCGTGTCCCGGACGCGCTGCAGCGTTTAACGCTGCTGCGCAGAGCCGGGACCCATCTATCGAACCATGCAGAAGGCATGGGCCGCGGCTCTGCAGCGCACAGCCCCGGACGATGCTTCGCATCGCCGGAGAAGCGCTGCGCTGCATCCAGCACACGAGAGTGTCACAGCAACTTACGCGCCCATCTCGCACTTCTTCATGAAGCTGTTCTTGGCAGCGCCGGCGAGCGGCTTGCCATCGGCGCTGACGGCCTTGGGCGTACAGGCGTCCGCCTTGCACTTCTTGAGGAACGAGGCCTTGGCGGCGCCGGCCAGCGCCTTGCCGTCCTTGCCGACCGCCTTGCTCTCGCAGGTGTCGTCCGCGAAGGCCGAGCCTGCTGCAAAGGTGGCAAGGATCGCAGCCAGGAAAATCCGCTTCATCATGGGTGTCTCCGTAAACCAGAAATGGTGGAGAGATAGGAACCGGGAATCGTGGCGCAATCAAGCTGGATGGAGGCCCGCCGTCCGGTCCGGCTGGCGATTTTTCCGGGTTGGCGTTGGCTGGGCTCGCGTCCTGTTGCAGTGCTCGCTGACCGCGCCGGGCAACCCTGCTAGGCTCGGCCAGCTTAACCGGACGGAGCATCGTGATGGACGCCGTGATCGCCAAACACTCGGAAGCCGCCGATCAGCATTCGCATCTGGTTCGGCCTCAGGACATGGATTGGCAGACGACGCGCTTTCCAGGCTGCGAGGCCAAGACGCTGCTGTTCGATCGCCGGACCGGCCTGATGACCGCCTTGATGCGATTTGCGCCGGGATCGGTGCTGCCCGATCACGAGCATGTCGGCATCGAGCAGAGCTGGGTGATCGAAGGCGCGCTCGTCGACAAGGAGGGGCCGGCCAAGGGCGTTGCCTGCAAGGCCGGCGAATTCATCTGGCGCGAGGCGGGCAGCCGGCATGCCGCCTGGTGTCCGGAGGGGGCCTTGATCCTGGCGATCTTCCAGGTGCCAAACAAATTCTTCGAAGCCGACGGTCGTGTCGTCGATGCTGCCGGTCAGGATTGGGACGAAACCTGGGGGCACGCGGCGGCGCAGCCTGTGCCGCGCGCCTAGCGGCTGCTCATGCGCCCTGCATGAGCAAAGCCTTGAAGTCGGCCCGGGCGCGCTGCGCTTCGGCGCGCGCGACCTCGGAGGCATCGCCGAGACCAAAATAGCCGTGGATCAGGCCGGGGCCTTCATGGTGCTTGACGGGCACGCCGGCAGCCTCCAGCGCCCGCGCATAGGCCGTCCCTTCGTCGCGCAGGGGATCGAACCAGGCGGTGGTCACGACCGCGGGCGCAAGGCCAGCCAGAGACGGTGCCCGCAGCGGCGAGACGCGCCAGTCAAGGGCGTGAGCGGGGTCGGCGAGATAATGGCCGCAGAACCATTCCATGGTGGCACGCGTCAGAAAGTATCCCTCGGCATTCTCGGCGCGCGAAGGATAGCGCGCGTTCTCGCCGGCATCCGCGTAGGCGCCAAGGACGTCGGTTACGGGATAGACCAGCAATTGCCCGGCAAGCCTGATGCCGGCGTCGCGGCAGGCAATGGCGGTGGTGGCCGCGAGATTGCCGCCGGCGCTATCGCCGGCAACACCGAAACGTCTTGCGTCGCCACCAAATTCCGCGACGCGGTTGAAGATGTCGTAGACCGCCGCGAACGCATCCTCGAAAGCGCCGGGAAACCGTGTCTCGGGCGGGCGACGATAATCGACCGAGATGACGACCGCGCCGGTCTCGATGGCGAGGTTGCGCGCCTGCCGGTCGTGGGTTTCGATGTCGCCGGCGACCCAGCCGCCGCCGTGGAAGAACACCACGGTCGGCGCGGGCGTGGTGCCGATCCGGTAGACGCGGGCAGCAAGCGGGCCGGCGCCGCCGCGCACCTCGATATCCTGCACGGTCTCGACTGGTGGCGGCGGAACGGCGGCGCGGGAGGCAGCCAGTGCACGCAAGGAATCGCGGGCGCTCTGTGGCGTCATCGCGGTGGGATCGCGCAGCGGCAGCAGCGGAATGATCTGGGCGATGACGGGATCGAGCGGTGCGGGCATTGTTCCTCACTGGGTTCTTGGTCTTGCTTGCGGGGTAGCATAAGTTTCGCGAGCCGCATCGGCAACGGTGTTCAAGGCCGAGCGAACGGCAGGGAGGTTTACGAGGTGGAATTCGAAACGCTGGTCCAGTCGCGCCGCAGCGTGCGCGGCTTCCGGAACGAGCCGGTGCCGCGCGCGGTGATCGAGGCGATCATCGAGAGTGCCAAGCGCGCGCCGTCGTCGATGAACACCCAGCCCTGGCACGTCCATGTGCTCACCGGCCCGCCGCTCGAGGAGCTTCGCCGCCGCAACATGGAAGAGATGATCGGCGGGGCCAAGGTCAAACGCGACATCGTCAGCCACGGGGAATACCAGGGCGTGCATCGCACGCGGCAGGTCGACATCGCCAAGAAGCTGTTCGGCGCGATGGGGATCGCGCGCGACGACAAGCCGATGCGGCAGGACTGGGTGCTGCGCGGCTTCCGCCAGTTCGACGCGCCGGTCTCGCTCGTCCTGACCTACGATCGCGTGCTGGACCCCGGCGCCGTCTGCCATTTCGATCTCGGCGCGCTCTGCTACGGCATCGTGCTCGCGGCATGGGATCGCGGTCTCGGCTCCGTCATCAACGGGCAGGGCATCATGCGCTCCGACATCGTCCGCGAGGTCGCGAAAATTCCGGAAGACGAGGTGATCATGACCTGCGTCGCGATGGGCTATCCTGACGAGGATTTTGCCGCGAATGCCGTGCGCTCGGATCGCGAGCACAATCAGGAGTTCGTGCGCTACGTCGGTTTTGTCGACTAGGGCGACAGAGAGGAGATTCTTCTCCGGCGGAAATTTTTGGTGCGGACTCCTTGCGGCCTCTTGCAATCTCGAAGACGCGGGAGGAACAATATGCCTCGTGAGAGCTTTGTTGCTGGCGCGAGGGAATTTGACATGCGGCGGCTGGCTAGTCTGGTTCGGCGGTTCTTCGGCCCGCGATTGCGGCGCCCAATCGATGGTGATCCAAGTCTACCTTTTACGCCAGAGGAGTTCGGCCGCTTGATACGCAGCGGCCGGCATGAGGACATGAAGCTGCTGGCCGACGGGCTGGCCTGCCGGTCTATCCCGCGCCGCGCCAGTCATCATCGTGCCATCCACTAGACCGGGCTCGCTGCGCCGTCTTTGCCTGGGGCTCACCGCGTGAGTGCGACCTGCTTGAACGAGGTCACCAGGGCTTTCTCCAGTTTTCCGCCCATCCCGCGCAATATTTCGTAGGCTTCCGCGCGCGGCATGGTCGGCTTGTAATGCCGGTGCTCGATCAGCGCTGCAAAGATGTCGGAGATGGTGAGAATTCTCACGATGTCGCCAATGCTCTCGGCGCAGAGCGCATCGGGATAGCCGCTGCCGTCGAGATATTCGTGATGATGGCGAACGGCATCGAGGATCTCCGGCGAGATTTTGTCGTGTCCTTTGAGGAAGTCGTAGCCGGCGACCGGGTGGGTCTCGATCAGGGCGCGTTCCTCCGCATCGAGGCGGCCCGGCTTGTCGAGAATGGCAAGCGGAATTTGCGCCTTGCCGATGTCGTGGAACATGGCCGCCGAGTAGAGCCGCTCCAGGTCGGTCCTTCCGACACCGAGGCTCAGGCCAAAGTCGACGGCGACACCCGTCACGAGCAGGCAGTGCTGATAGGTTCCCTCGTGGTGGCGCCGCACGGTCGTGAGCCATTCCGAAAGGCCTCGCGCGGCAATGTGATCGGCAATCTGCCGGCCGGCCTCCCTGGTGCCATCGACGTCAAGAGGCTGGCCAAGCGCAACTGCCGTGAACATCGAGGCGATCGCGGTTGCCGCGGCCTCGACCGCGTTGTCGGACTGGGCTGTCTCGCCCGGCGAGGCGGAGGGTGGACCCGCTGGATCTGACAGAGTGGACAGCAGCTTGTTCCGGTTGATGGTCCCGGGCAGGACGTGCGTCGCCCCGAGCGCGTAGGCTTGCGAGATACCGACGTGCGAAGTGTGCTCGAGGAGGAAGATCCGCTTCTTCGCCTTGGCGAGCTTGCAGGCGCGCTTCTTGATGGCCGCGATGTTGTCGACGTCGCGCAGCTCGGCACGAATGACGATGGCAGAGGGCACCTGCGACAGCTTGGCCTCGGCGTCCAACCGTTCGCCCGCGACGACGAAGCGCTCCTCGAGGATCGAGCAAACGCCGGCCAGCTTGTCGGACGTGTCGGCCAGCACATGCACGAAGGCGCGGGCCGGGTCCTTCTCGCCGTTGGCGCCCCGATCTGGGCTGAGAATGGTTCGCGCGTTCTGCACGGTTTGACCTGGTCTGTCACGATTCCAATGGGTGGGATGAATGTCGGCCTATTTGCTTTGGACCGCGCTTTGAGGAGCGGCTGACGGCGCGATCGCGGGCCGCTTCTTGCCATCGGCGGTGATGAAGTGAATGCCCGCCGTGGTGCCATCAATCCAGACCAGCTCGCAGCGCCGATAGGCGAGCCCGGTCGACGACAGCAACATGAAGAATTCCTTGGCCTGCAGCACGTCCAACGTGCCCTCGACCTCGAGCTTTGCGCCTGTCTGCGACACGTCGAGTAGTACGCAGCTGCGCCGCCACGTGCCGTCGGAGCCCATCAGGTTGACGGGCTGCCGGTGGTCCATCCGCACGCGCGCCATCTTGCGGCCATCGAACTTCATCGGTTACCCCCCGCTTTTGCGACGCGATTTCCCCGATCGCTCCCCTTGACGCTTGCGGCGATCTGTCCCCACCGCACCGTCCACTGGCTGGTCGACAGAAGCAGCGTCTCGAAAATGAGCTGTGCGCGTTCGCGCTCGGCAAAGGAAAGCCTGGTCCAGCTGCGGTTGCTCAGGATGGCGAGCGTGGTCTGCCAGTTCAGCCGCGAAGCCCGGCAGGCCATGACCAGCCCTTCGCAATCGCGGTCAGTCATGACGTGCTCGACGATCTCGATGGGAGTGCCCGAAAGCACCGACAAGGCTGTGAGCAAATTGGCGGTCTCGCCGCGGATCGCGAAGCGATTCACCGTGGAGTCGTTGAGCTTGCCGATGCGGTTGAGCGCGACGATCTCCGGCCGTGCGCTTGCATAGTCTGCCGCACTGGGCAACCGGGGCACAATCGGCGCTGCCGCTTGCGGAGCCAAAACGGGGGAGGCCTTTGTCTCCGCGCGAGCGTTGGAGGCCGGCGAGGCCGACAGCAATTTCTTCAAGACCGGATCTGGCGTGCCTGGTCTCAGCGCCAGAGCCTTCGTGAGTTCGTCATCGCTTGCGCACGTCTCGACGAGCGCGACGTAGGCGGCGTCGGAGAATTGTGCGCCCGCGTTGCCGATCAGCGCGAGGAGGACGGCGCGGCCGCCGCGCCTGATGAGTGTCTCGGTCAATTGTGGTTCGATGCGCGCGCGGGCAGCAATCGCGAGCTGCTGCGGCGCGCCGCTCGTCATCGCGATCGTTTTGAGATCGGACGCGGACAGCGCGAGCGATTTGAGCAGAACGCGGCAGGCGACGTCGGGATCGTCGTGCGAGGCAAGACGTCTCGAAGTCTCCGGTGGAGCCGCTTCGAGTTCGGCAAGCGCATCGCCGAGTTGGATCAGCGCGCTGACCTCGAGCCGCTCCACCAATCGCAGCAGGATCCGGTCGACGACAGTGGCAAGCAATTGCTGGCGCCGGTCGCGGCTGCCGCTGAGCAGCTGCAAAATACCTTCGAGGATGCGGGCGCAGCGGTCCAACGGGCAGGTTGCGACCGCATCCTCCAGCTCGATCAATATATTAGCAGGCGCGTTTGCCATCATGGCAGGAGCCCGAATTGCAATGAATTTTCGATCTAACGCGTTTCATTTCGCCCGAAAGCCGTTAATTTGCTTTTTAGGGATTGCGCGGCTGGGTGCCGAATGACCGGAAAACGCTATCGAAATTCGGCGATATCCAACGTCCGTCCTTGTCCTCAGGACTGGACGCCAGTCTCCTGAGAGACACGTTCAGATTGATTCCCTTGGTCTGACGTAAAACCGAAGGAGGGAGCGAACGGCTCATCGCCGGGCGCGCGCCGTTGCGACGCTGCGCTTCTCGTCGCCATGAACAGCATTGATGATGTGCCAAGCTTGGCACCCAGAATATTTCGCTTTTCAGATGTCGATGAATTTCGAAATGCCATCCGAGGCCTGAACTTCGAATTTACGCCTTTCGTTCGGAAGATTTCGGCCGAGCAGATCATTCTGTCGATGCCTGGATGCGACGTGAATCTGACGACCGCATTTCCGCGCGTGGTCGACGCCCAGCTTGTCGAGAACTGCACGGCGGTTGGTTTCACGATGGACGACCTCGACGTGCCGATACGCTTCAACGGCTCGCAGCGTATGCGTCCGGCTGTCGTCATCGGTAGCGGCGGCGCGGCCTATACCATCATCGAAGAAGTGCAGCGGCAGATCGCATCTGTGGTTTTCAGGCCGGAGGTGACCGAACGCGGCTGGCCGAGACCAAGTCAGAGCTTCAAGATTTTCGAAACGAGCGCCATCGGCATTCAGCGGTTGCGCAGTGTGGTTCGCGAGATCCTGGCCGCGGCCTCAGCGCCGGTCGAGGCGTCGGATATTCCGCTCAAGGCGAGAGCGATGAGGGAATCTATTCTCGCGGCCGTTGACCATGCGCTGGAAAACGTCGTCTCGGCCCGCTGGACCCTGCGTCCCAACGACGAGCGGAACTTCAGGATATTCAAGGATATCAACGCTCTTCTGTCCGACGATCTCTCGCAGCCGATCTACAGCGAGGAGATTGCCCGCAAGCTCGGATTGTCCGTCCGCACGATGCACGACGTCGTGCGCCGCTATCGCGGCATGAGCCTGCACCGTTACCTGCGGCTGCGCCGGCTGTGGCTGGTGCGGCAGCGGTTGCTGGCGGGCGCCGAGAGTGTCAAGGCCGTCGCGCTCGCGTTCGGTTTCTGGCATCTCAGCGACTTCTCCCGGAGTTACCGCGACCAGTTTGGCGAGACGCCTTCGCAAACGCTGGAGTCCGGACGCGGCCGATAGTCAGCAAATCGGGTAGGGCGGTCGCCGGTTTCGTGCTACCGTTTAGGTATGAGCAATCGCATCCTCGTTCTCTACGGTTCCTACCGTTCCGACCGCATGGGCATCCGCCTTGCGAATTTCGTCCTCAACCGCCTGCGCGAGCGCGGCGACGATGTCACCTTCATCGACGCAAAGGCGATCGGGCTGCCAATGCTCGACCGCATGTACAAGGAGTACCCGAAGGGCTCGGCGCCCGAGGCGCTGGAGACTCTGGCCGGTCAGATCCGCAGCGCCGACGGCTTCGTCTTCGTCACCGGCGAGTACAATTGGGGTATGCAGCCCGGCCTGAAAAATCTCACCGACCATTTCCTCGAAGAGTGGTTCTGGCGGCCGGCCGCGATCGTGAGCTATTCGGCCGGCCGCCTGTCCGGCGCGCGCGCCGCAACCGCCTGGCACGGCACGCTCTCCGAGATGGGGATGGTGGTGGTGTCGAGCACCATCGGCGTCGGCCCGATCGGGCAGACGCTGTCGGCCGAGGGCGAGCCGATCGGCGACGGCGGCAAGGCCCTAGAGCGCGCGTTCCCGCGCTTTGCCGACGATCTCGCCTGGTGGATCGAGGCGGCGAAAGCGCAGCGGGCGCGCAAGGCGCCGCCCTACTGAACTTGTTTACGCCGCCCTGACCTCGCCGAGGAAGCGGTCGAACTGTCCGGCGAGATCGCGCGATTGCGTCGAAAGCTGCTCGGCTGCGCCGAGCACTTCCCTGGCAGCAGCTCCGGTGTCGTCGGCGGCGCGCTGCACGCCTGCGATGTTGGTGTTGACCTCCTGGGTGCCGCGGGCGGCCTCCTGGACGCTGCGGGAGATCTCCTTGGTCGCCGAGCCCTGTTGCTCGATCGCCGCGGCGATCGCGGTGCCGATCTGGTCGATCTCGCCGATGACGTCGGCGACATTGCGGATCGCGGCCACGGTCTCGTCGCTCGCGGTCTGGATCGCCGTGATCTGTTCGGAGATTTCGGTGGTCGCCTTGGCGGTCTGGCCCGCCAGCGATTTCACCTCGGAGGCGACCACAGCAAAACCGCGGCCGGCCTCGCCGGCGCGGGCGGCCTCGATGGTGGCATTCAGCGCGAGCAGGTTGGTCTGCTCGGCAATGCTCTGGATCAGGGTGACGACGTCGCCGATCCTCTGCGCACCCTCGGCGAGGGTGCGCGCGGTGTCGCCGGTGCGGCGGGCGTTCTCGACGGCGCGGGCCGCGATCTCGGTGGATTGTGCGACCTGACGGCCGATTTCGGAGATCGAGGAGGTCAGCTCTTCGGTGGCGCTGGCGACGGTCTGCACGTTGGTCGAGGTCTGCTCCGAGGCTGTGGCGACGACCGCGGCCTGGCTGTTGGTCTGGGCCGCCGTCGAGGTCATCGACTGTGCCGTGCTTTCCATCGTCGAGGACGCCTTGGACAGACCGCCGACGAGTTCGGTGACCTTGGCCTCGAACGCGCGGGTGAGCTCGTCGAGCGCCTGGGCGCGGCGCATCTTGCCGTCGTTCTCGGCCTGCTTCTCGGCCGCGAGCCGATCTGCCCGGATCATATTGTCCTTGAAGACCTGCACGGCCGCGGCCATCGCCCCGATCTCGTCGGAGCGCTCGGCACCCGGGATGCTGTCCGCAACCTCGCCCTCGGCGAGCCGCGACATCCGGCTCGTCAGGTTGACGATCGGCGCGCAGACGCGGCGGCGAACCATCACGATCAGCCCGACGCTCGCGATCAGGACGGCGACAAGGCCTGCGAGCGCGATGGTGAAGCTGGTGCGCGCGGCGGAGGAGGCCCCGGCGAGGATATGCTCGGCATTGTCGTAGAGCGCATCGCGCACTCCGATGATGGAGCCGAGGCCCTTTTGCGAGGCCGCGTAATAGGTGTCGACATCGTGCTCATACTTGCCGCTGAGGGCGCCGTCCTTGACCAGCTTGAGCTCGCGGCCGAACTCCTCGACATAGCGCGAATTCATCGTCTCGAGCGCAGTGCTGACATTGGCGGGCGTTGCGGGATGGCCGCGCAACTCCATCAGCGACATCACGATCTGGTCGCTGCGTCCCTGCATGCGGGCGACGTCGGCCTTCTCCGCGTCGGTCGCGACCTTCTTGCCGCCGACGAGGTTCTTGTGCACGCTGGCATTGAGGCCGCCGATGTCGCGCAGCGTCATGGCGATGTTCGCGTAGTTCGACTGCCGGTAGGCATCGCCGTTCAGAATTGCCATGCGGCGAACCTGCTCGTTGAGCAGTGCGGTCACGCCCGCATTGAGAACGGCGTTGTCGGCGACCACCTTGCGGGCCGCATCCTTGCGCGCCTCGGCGGGGCCTGCGATTGCCTTGTCGATGGCTTCGCGGAGCGCGGTAAACTTCGAATTGATGGCGTCGATCTCCGTCCCGATGGTGGTGCCGTCGTCAAACGAGCCGGGCAGCTCCTTGCGCAGGGCGTTCATGCGCTCGCGCGCACCATCGGTCTGCTTGCGCAGCTTGTCCTGCTCGGCCATCTGCGCCGGATCCACCGTCGCAGGCCCGTAGAGGATATTGGTCGAAAAGCCCCGTTCGGGATTGAGATAGCGGGGGATGTCGCTGGCGGCGCGGACGATCGCAAGTCGGCCCTGGGCTTCTCCGATCCTGTCCATCGTCTGGTACTTCGTCACGGCGACGTAGACGGCGAGGCCGCCGCCGACGGTCGAGAGCGAGACGATGGCGGTGGTCAGGAGCGTTCCGATTTTCATGATCTGTCCGGCAAGTGGCGCGGGAGGGGAGAAAGATATTCTCCGGAAAATTGACAGACCCGTATTAATCGGGGGTTTACGCTGCCGGGGACCGCGGGTGCGGACCTGGCCTAGCGACCAAGGGTAGCGAGGATCTGCAACGTCGCGGCGTCGCGCTCGCCTGTGAAGTAGCGCGCAAGCGCCTCGCCGAACACGGGCTCGTCGGACACAGCTCCGAACAGTGTCATCGACGAGCGAAATTTGGCATCGTCCGGCTGGCCGAGGATCGCGTTGATGCTCCGCCCCTGAACCGCAAGCACCAGCCTGGTGCATTCGATCAGGCGCGCTCCGAGCACGGGATGGGCGAGATAGGCCTTGGCCTCGGCACGGGAGCCGATGGCGTAGCGCTGCGACATGGCGCTGAGGCCGAGGCCGGCGATTTGCGGGAAGACGAACCACATCCAGTGGCTCTGCTTCCGCCCTCGGGCGAGCTCCGCCAGGACGTCGGCGTAAACCGGGTTCTGAGCCCTGACAAAGCGTTCCAGATCGAAAGAGTCGGTCATTAGATACCTCAAGACGCTTTGTTGGGACCCCTTGTCGGACCCCGGCGGCCGCGATTATGCCTAACTTTTGGCTCCCAATGTGTTAGCTGGTATAGAGTCGCCGGGTGGGGGTTGGGCCCCCCGGGGGTCGTTTTGGGGATCTAATGGTTTCCGACCGCGCAAGCGCCGAAAGGCTGTTGTCGCGCCGCCGTGTGGGGCGAGCGGAGACGATACTGCTGTCTTTGGCTGCCGTCGCGCTGGCATTGGGGGCTGCTGCCTGGGTCGCTGATATCGGCGATACGCCCGCATTGGTCACTGCCGCATTGCCGCCGGCCAATACCCCGTCTTTCGAGGATCGTTTCGCATCGGCGTCCGGCAATCCGCCGGCCCGCGAGCTTGGGCTGCGGACGATGGAGCGTTCCGCCCTGAGCGCGGTCCAGCTCAAGCTTCGCGACGCCAAGGCGATGCTCGCCCAGAAGCTCCAGGGCGACGATTGGCGCTCGACCCTGACCGATGACGACCGGCACGTGATCGACGAGACCAGGCCTGGTACGCAGCGCGCCGACGCGGTGCCCATGCCGCGCTCGCGCCCGCCGCAGGCGGACCTCTCTGCCCAGATCGCGTCGAGCCAGGCGTACGCTGAGACCAACCCCAGGGTCGACAACCGCAACTTCTTGGAGAAATTCACCGACAAGATCAGGCTCGCCTCGCTGACGCCCGGCGACGGCCTGTTCGGCAAGGCGCCGGATCTGGCAGCCCTCGGCTACGACTCGCGCACCGCGGTCTATGACATCAAGGCCAAGGCGCTTTACCTGCCGAGCGGCGTCACGCTGGAAGCCCATTCCGGTATGGGCGCGCTGATGGACGACCCCGACCATGTCGACCAGCGCATGGTCGGTGCGACCCCGCCCGCGATCTACGACCTGAAGCCGCGCGAAAAGCTGTTCCACGGCGTCCGCGCCTTGCGCCTGACGCCGACCGAGGGCACCAGTGCGCTCGGCCGCGTCGGCCTTCTCACCCACAATTACATGCTGGGCCCGCGCGGCGATTCCAACGGCTGCGTCTCGATCAAGGATTATGATCGTTTCCTCAAGGCCTGGGACAATGGCGAGTTCAACCGTCTTGTCGTGGTGCCGAGCCTGAGCGGACCGGCGACCGCCTCGCAGCGCGCCAGCACCAACTCCTGATCTTCGCCTGCTGCGGCGGGGCTGCCGTTTCCCCTTCGTTAAGCCGTCATCGTCCAGAAGCAGCCCATGAGTGATCCATCTAGTTCAGAGACCCCGCTGCGCACGACGTTCAAGATCAAGCTGAACGGCGACACGTTGGCGATAGCGACCGTCGGCCAGGCCTATCAATTCCTCACCAACTTCAAGTCGGTCGAATGGATGGAATTCCGCTCCCTGCACGAGGACGCCGTCGAAGCCCTGGAAGGGGCGGCCGGTAACGCGATGCTGGCGGTGCAGGCAACCAACGCCGTGCGCGCGCTGTTCGTCAGCGCCAAGCTGCTCTGAAGCTCGTCTGCTCACGGTCCCGAGGCCTGGGTGGAGCGCGCCGCGTCATGCGGGCGACCGGCCGTGAGCCTTCCCCTCGCGCATCTTGAACTCCACGACGGGAACGGGCAAACGATCCGCGAAGATCGTCGCTGCAAGCCAATATGTTTGAAATTTAGTTCAGGGAGAGACCCAACATGAAACGCCGTACATTCCTCAAGGGCGGCGCAGTCGCCGGCGCGACGACGCTGGTTGCCGCACCTGCGATCGCGCAGAGCGCGCCCGAGATCAAATGGCGCCTGACCTCGAGCTTCCCGAAGTCGCTCGACACCATCTACGGCACGGCGCAGACCTTCGCGAAATATGTCGCCGAGGCCACCGACAACAAATTCCAGATCCAGACCTTCGGTGCCGGCGAAATCGTTCCGGGCTTGCAGGCGCTCGATGCCGTCAGCACCGCCTCGGTCGAGATGGCGCAGACCCCGCTCTATTTCTACATCGGCAAGGAGCCGGCGCTGGCCTATGCCACCGGCGCGCCGTTCGGCATGAACCACCGCCATCAGGAATCGTGGTGGCACTTCGGCGGCGGCGCCGATCTCACCAACGAGGCGCTCAAGCCGTTCAAGGCGCACGCCATCCTTTGCGGCAATTCCGGCACCCAGATGGGCGGCTGGTTCCGCAAGGAGATCAAGACGGTCGACGATCTCAAGGGCCTCAAATTCCGCATCGCCGGCATGGGCGGGCATGTGCTGGCACGGCTCGGCGTCGTGCCGCAACAGATCGCCGGCGGCGACATCTATCCGGCGCTGGAGAAGGGCACGATCGACGCAGTCGAGTTCGTCGGCCCCTATGACGACGAGAAGCTCGGCTTTCAGAAGGTCGCCAAATACTATTACTTCCCGGGCTGGTGGGAAGGCGGCGCAATGCTGCACATGATCGTCAACGACGAGAAATGGGCCTCGCTGCCCAAGCAGTACCAGGCGATCGTCAACCAGGCGGGCGCGGCGGCCGGCGCCTGGATGCTCGAGAAATACGACAGCGTGAATCCGGCGGCGCTGAAGCGGCTGCTCGCCAATGGCGCGGAGCTGAAGGCGTTCCCGCAGCCGGTGCTGGAGGCCTGCTACAACGCGACCCAGGACCATCTGAATGAGCTCGCCGCCAAGAGCGAACTGTTCAAGCGGACCAAGGACAGCCACGACGCGTATATGAAAGAGCTGCTGTTCTATACGCAGATCGCGGAGAATTTTTACGACAACTATCTGCTCAGCAAGATGCGCAACAAGGGCTGATTGAGAGGGGCGCGGTGTCACGCCGCGCCCCTCTCTCGGAGGGTGGGCAAAGACGCCCTTGCGCCGTGCCCACCATCATGTGCTTGCATTCGTGGGCACGCTTGGCCTTGCCCAGCCTAAGAGGACTGGCGCGCCATCCGCGCTACGGGCTGAGCCCCAGCTTCGCATAAATCCGCCGCGCATAGACACCGAACGCATCGGTCGTCTTGAGCGGCAGGTCACGCGGGAAGGGCAGGTCGATCGGAAAATAGTCGGCCATCTTCGCAGGGCCTGCCGTCAGCACCGCGCAGTGCGACGACAGGAATACCGCTTCCTGGATCGAATGCGTGACGAAGATGATGGTCTTGCCGCTCTCGCGCCAAATTCGCAGCATCTCCAAATTCATCTGCTCTCGCGTCAGCGCATCCAGCGCGCCGAACGGCTCGTCCATCAGGATCAGCTTCGGATCGTGAATGAAAGCGCGCGCGATGGCGGTGCGCTGCTGCATGCCGCCGGAGAGCTCGCGGGGATATTTCTGCTCAAAGCCTGAGAGACCGACGAGGTTGAGCAGGTCACGCGCCCGCTCGCGTGCCGCCTTCATCGGCAAGCCGACGATTTCGGCCGGCAGCAGCACGTTGTCCAGGATCGTGCGCCATTTCAAGAGCAGCGCCTGCTGGAAAACCATACCGATGTCGCGGCTCGGATCGAACGGGCTCTCGGCATTCCCGATCTTCACGCTGCCGCCGTCGGCGCCGTGCAGGCCGGCCAGGATCTTCATCACCGTCGTCTTGCCGCAGCCGGACGGCCCGACCAGCGAGACCAGCTCACCTTCCTGCACGTCCATGGTGACGTCGGAGACTGCCAAAAATTCGGCGCCGCCGCTGCGATAAACCTTGCGGACGCCTCGCAGGCTGATGAAGGGTTCTGAACTCATGCCAGCCATTTGCTTAGATGGGCCGCGACGAAGGCATCGTCGCTGAGGTCGGCGTGCTCGCGGGTGACGCGGTCGATCTCCTCCTTCTGGCCGGGGCTGAGGCCCTCGTTCGGATCGAGGCACCACAGGCCCCGCATCAGGCCCTGGCGCCGCAGCACGTCGTGGCAGCCGGCGATGCAGCCGTGGAAATTGTTGGCGACGTCGAAGAAGGCGCTGTTGCAATCGGTGACGCGGGCATCGAGCGCCAGCAGGTCGGCCGGTACGCTGTCCTTGTGCCGCGCCGCCTTGCAACGCTCGAACTGCTTGATGGCACTCGCGGTCCACACCGACCAATGGCCGAGCAGGCCGCCCTTGAAATAGGTGCGCGTGGTGACGCCGTCGTCGCGCAGGTCGAAAGGCAGCATCAGGTCGAGCAGGATGTGGTCGTCATTGCCGGTATAGAGCGCGACGCGGTCGAGGGCGCCTGCGGCCGCGACGCCGCGCAGGACGTCGAGGGTGCGATAGCGGTTGAACGGGGCGATCTTGATCGCGATGACGTTGTCGATCGAGGCGAAGCGCTGCCAGAACCGGGCGGAGAGGATGACGCCGCCGACGGCCGGCTGAAGATAGAAGCCGACCAAGGGGATCTCCGTGGCAACAGCCGTGCAATGGGCGATGATCTCGTCCTCGGAAGCGCTCTTCATCGCGGCAAGGCTGAGGAGGCCCGCATGATAGCCGATGTCCCGCGCGGTACGGGCCTCAGCCACTGCCTGCGTGGTCGGGCCGGCGAGGCCTGCGACCATCGCCAGCGGACGCTTGGTCCAGTTGGCCGCGGTCTCGGCGGCAAGCTCGAGCACGGGCCGATAGAGACCGACCTCGCGGATGGCGAACTGCGTGGTGTGTACGCCGACTGCAAGGCCGCCGGAGCCGGCGTCGATGTAATAGCGCGTCAGCGCGCGCTGATGCTGTTTGTCGAGCTGGCGATCGGCGGTGAGCGCGAGGGGATGCGCCGGCATCACGGTGCCCTCGGCAATCAGCTTGCGGATGTCGGCGTTGATCTGGCTGTGGTGCATGATGTCCTATCCGAATTCCGGGCCGGCGACGGCGAACGGCATTTCCTCACCGGCAGTGGTGGCGGGGCCGAACCGCATGCGCTGGAACGGCCGTTCGATGGTCCAGCCGGATGCTGTCAGGCCTTCCAGGAACGCTGCTTGCGAGGCGACGGCGTCGAGCAGGAGGGGGCGGGTCTCGGACCGTGTGATCGCATGAACCAGCGCTAGCGCCTCGGCGGCGTTGTCGGCAAACAGTGGGCCGATATGGCGCGCGGTGCGGCCGTCGCGGACCAGCGCGATGGCACCGTTTACACCGACGATGCGTGAGCCGGAGCGCTCTGCGAAGGCTTCGAGCAGTGCGGTCCGGTCGAAACCGGTGGCTCGCAAGTCCCTCGCACGAAGCGCTTCGATGGTCGCGGATGTCGATGGCGGGGTTTCGGCCGGCGCAGGCTGCGTCAGCTTCAGCCGGCGCAATTGCAGCGTTGGCGTGAACCCCAATGGTCCGTAGACGGCGGCGCCGTCGGGCGTGGCGTCGAGCCAGCTGGTCAGGCCATTCTTTCGCGCCGTCTCCAGGCAGGCATCGACAAGGTGCGTGGCAAACCCACGGCGGCGATGCGTGCCTGAGACCAGCACCATGCTGATCCAGGCGTTGTTGCCGGAATAGGGCAGCAGGGCGGCCGTGGCGACCAGCTGCATGCCGTCGCGTATGCCGAACACGATTCCGTCGCGCAGGAAGATGCGCCAGTCCTCGTCGGTCTGGTTCCAGTGCGCTTCCGTCGACAGCGCCAGCCCCGCGATCGCGTCGTCGACGCCGAGCCGGACGATGTCGGGGGCGTCAGTAGCGGCCATCGCGGACCTCGTATTTGGTGGGCTTGCCGAGGCTCGGCATGGCGCGGGAGACCCAATCGGCGGTCCAGGCGATCAACTGCTCGGTGTCGACGACCGGCAGACCGAACAGGTCCACGGCCTTCGAGGTGTCGGTCAGCCATGCTGTCGGCTGCTCCTCGCCGACAAGCACCGGCGCTCGGCCGAATCTTGCGCCGAACTTTGCCGCGAGATCACGCACCGCCAAAATCTCGTGGCCGCTGACATTGATCGGCGAGGTCGGCGCGGTGCAATGGGCGAGGCAGCGCAGCGCCTGCGCGGAGGCGTCGCCCTGCCAGATGAAATTGACGTGGCCCAGGCTGACGTCGATCGGCGACCCCGTCAGCACTTTCGTCGCGATGTCGTGCAGTACGCCATAGCGCATGTCGATCGCGTAGTTGAGGCGGAACAGCCGGCCGGGCGTCGAAAACTTGCGCGAGAAATATTCGAACATCCGTTCGCGGCCGACGCAGGACTGCGCGTATTCGCCGGGCGGGTTCGGTGCCATCTCCTCGGTCGAGCCTTTGCCGTCGACGGGCACGAACGGATAGATGCAGCCGGTCGAGAACGCCACGATGCGCGAGGATGGAAAGGCCTGTGCCACCAGCGCCGGCACATGCGCGTTCATCGCCCAGGTCAGCGACAGATCGCCCTCGGCGCCGAACTTGCGGCCGGCCATGAAGACGATGTTCGGTGCCTTCGGCAGCGATCGGATCGCCTTTTCATCCATCAGATCGCAATTGATGGATTCGACGCCGCGCGCGTGCAGCCATTCCTTCACGCCGGCCTCGCTGAAGCGGGCGACGCCGATGACGCGGCGGTCCGGCGCGGCGGCTTTGGCGAGCCCGGCCAGCGTCGGGCCCATCTTGCCGCCGACGCCGAGGATCATGATGTCGCCCTCGACCTTGGCGAGGTCGTCGATCAGCGCTTGCGTCGGACGGCACAGGAGATCGTCGAGCGCCGCGATATCGGGGATGGTCTTCGGCAGGGTCTCGCGGGTGAGCAGCATAGTCGGTCCTTCTTTAGTTCTGCCTAGCATCGCCGACCACGAACATGCGCTCGAGGACGAGGACCAGGCCGTAGAGAGCGACGCCGAGCAGGGTCAGCAGCACGACGGCCATCACCATCGCGGGCGTGTCGAGCGAGGACTGCACCTGGATCATGAGGTAGCCGAGCCCGCGCTCGGAGGCGATGAATTCGCCGACGATGGCACCGGCGACCGCGAGGATGGCGCCGACCTTCATGCCGGAGAACACGTAAGGCAGCGATCCCGGCAGCTGGATCTTGCGAAACAGCGTCCAGCGCGAGCCGCGCAGCGATCTGACGAGGTCGAGCAGGTCAGGCTCGACCTCGCGCAGCCCGCGCGCGGTCGTGAGCAGGATCGGAAAGAAGCAGATGCTGAAGGCGATCAGGATGTTCGGGATGATGCCGTAGGAGAACCAGACGATGAAGAGCGGGCCAAGCGCGACCTTCGGGATCATGTTCAGCGTCACGAACAACGGCAGCAGCACCAGGCTGAGCAGCGGGGCCCAGCTGAAGATCACCGCGAGCGCGACGCCGACAAAGGCGCCGAGCGCGAAGCCGCCGAGGATCTCGACCGCCGTCACCAGCGTGTTGGCGGCCCAGGCGTAGTTCGCGGTCCCCAGCGTCTGGATCGTCGCGAGAGGGGAGGGCAGAATGAATTTCGGCACATGGAAGGCGTCGACGGCGACCTGCCAGAGCACGAGCACGGCGAGGTGCACGACCAGGATGATCGCAAAGCTGCGCGAGGCCCGTGCGCTGTCTGCTGCCACCGATTGCTCCCTGTTGGCGCGGCGGCGATGCCGCAAATCTTCAGCCCAAGCAAGTCACCAGCCTAGCCGCCCTTGAAGCAAGTTTCAACCAGTTGGTTGATTACGGCCGGAGCGACTGCAGCACGAGGTCGGCGACATGGCGGCGGCGGGCGCGCCGTGCGGTGCGGCTCGACAGGTCCTTGCCGAAGATTGCCGACAGCGTCGGCGTGTTGGAGAAGAAGAAATAGCTCAGGCCCGCAATGGAGATATAGAGCTGGACGGGATCGATGCCCTTGCGGAACACGCCCGCGCGTACCCCCTCGTTGAGAATGTGGGAGACGCTCTTCACCAGCGGGGAATGCATCGCTTCCAGTCGCGTCGAGCCGCGGACGTGGCGGGCGCCGCCGCGATTCTCGTCGTTCAAAAGCACGATGAAATCAGGGTTTGCGGCCAGGTGGTCGAACGAAGCTTCGATCAGCTTGCGGATCGCCTTCTCCGGCGGCAGGCCCTCGAGATTGAGCTTGCGCTCCTGCTCGCGGATGTCCTCATAGACCCATTCGAGCACGGCGAGGTAGAGCGCGTCCTTATCGCCGAAATAGTGATAGACCAGCTGCTTGTTGACGCCCGCGCGCTCGGCGATCTCGTCGACGCGGGCGCCGGCGAAGCCGTGCCGGGCGAATTCCAGCCGCGCCGCGGTGAGCAGTTTTTTGCGGGTGGCGACGGGATCGCGGCGCTGCGGCACGGTGTCGCCAGATCGTTTTGCGGGCATTTCCAACCAAACAGTTGACAAGTGGAGGGCGGGCTTGTTGCATTGGTATCCTCACACGGGGAGAGCGACAAGCCGGGTCGCTGGCATGAGGAGAGATGCGATGAAGCGTTTGCAGGCGGCTGTTGTGGCCCTGATGCTCGGCTTGCCGGCGGTGCCGGCGAACGCGGGCGAGGCGGTGAACCTGATCCTCAATTGGACGCCGACGGCCGATCACGCGCCGTATTATTATGCCAAGGCGCAAGGCTGGTACGAGAAGGCGGGCATCGACCTCACCATCGAAACCGGCAAGGGCTCGGGCGTCTCCGCCGCCAAGGTCGGCTCCGGCGGCTCGCCGTTCGGCGTCGCCGATCTTGCCACCATGCTGGTGGCCAAGAGCAAGGGCGCCGACACCGTCGCGGTGATGAGCGTCTATGCCAACACCGGCCAGACGTTCTATTGGCTGAAGAGCTATGGCGTGAACGGCGTGAAGGATTTTGCCGGCCACAAGATCGGCAATCCGCCCGGAGATGCCTCGCGCGTGATGTGGCCGGCCTTCGCCAAGGCAGCAGGCCTCGCGCCGGATTCCGTAGGCTTCGTCAATGTCGGACCGACCGCAAAGATCGCGGCGTTGAAGAGCCACACCGTCGATATCATCAGCGATTTCTACAACGAGCATGATCTCAAGGTGATCGAGTTCGGTCAGGATCTTGGTTACGTCAACTGGAAGGACATCGGGCTCAATCCCTACGGCAATTCGCTGATCGTCAACGGCGCCTACTTGCAGAAGAATCCGAAGGTCGTCGAAGACTTCGTGCGCGTTACGCAGAAATCATTTGCCGCCTGCGTCGCCGACGTCGCGCCGTGCCTCAAGGCGCTGCTTGACCAGGTCTCCGGTCTCGACCAGGCAAACCAGGAGCGCCAGTGGGAGCGCATCAAGTTCCTGATGACGGACGAGTTCACGACGACCAAGGGTCTCGGGTGGATCGACGGCGAGCGGATGAAGAAGGACTACGAACTGGTCCAGACCTATCTCGGCATGGAGAAGCCGTTCGACGTGACGACGGCGTTCACGACGAAGATGCTGGATCCCGCCATCAAGATGGATGCCAGCAAGGTGAAGAAGTAGGGGCTCCGCGCGCTCTCGTGCCCCGCACACAGCGCAGCGTCCCTTTGCCGGTGCGCTGTAGAGCCGTGGCCCACCTCGCCGAGGCCAGCCATGTGGCATAACTCCCGGCTTGCGCAGCAACGCTGGTGCGTTGCAGCGCGTCCGGGACACGAGAGCGGCGGGTTTCAGCTGGGACCCAGCCGCGTAATCCCACGGAGGAATTAACCGGCCGTTAACCATATCCGCCGCATCGTTAACCATTCAATAACAGGGAACGAGTCGGCCGCTATGGAGGCTGCAGTCAAACCTCAACGCCAAATGGTGCGCCTGCGCGGGCGCTCCTATGTGGCCTTCGTGTTCACGCCGACGGTTCCGGTGCATGATTGGCTGCAGGAGATCGACGCCACCATTGCGCGCTCGCCGGGCTTCTTTGCCGGCCGGCCCGTGGTGATCGACCTGTCCTCGGTTGATCTCAGCCAGTCCGCCATCGGTCATCTGCTCACCAGCCTGCAGGACCGGAACATCCGCGTCCTCGGCATCGAGGGTGTGGATGAGTCGCGGCTGACCCAGATGATGCCGCCGCTGCTCTCGGGTGGGCGAAGCTGCGTGGTCGAGCCGAGTGCACCGAAGAAGCCCGAGACCAAGGCCAAGCCGACATCGCTGCTGCTCGAAGCGCCTGTGCGCTCGGGCCAGACCGTGATCTTTCCCGAAGGCGACGTCACCATCCTCGGCTCGGTCGGCTCCGGCGCGGAAGTCGTTGCCGGGGGCTCCATCCATATCTACGGCGCGCTCCGCGGCCGCGCCATGGCGGGCGTGAACGGTCACACGAGCGCGCGCATCTACTGCCAGAAGATCGAGGCCGAACTGCTTGCAATCGATGGGTTTTATCAGACCGCCGACGATATCGACGCTGCCTTGCGCGGCCGGCCGGCCCAGGCCTGGCTGCAGGGCAACACCATGCGAATTACCGCGCTGAACTGACCAGAAGGAGATATTCGAGATGGCCAAGGTACTGGTCGTGACATCAGGCAAGGGGGGCGTCGGCAAGACCACGACGACTGCCGCGCTGGGGGCTGCGCTGGCACAACGCGGCGACAAGGTCGTCGTCGTCGATTTCGACGTCGGGTTGCGCAACCTCGACCTCGTCATGGGAGCCGAGCGCCGCGTCGTGTTCGACCTGATCAACGTGGTGCAGGGCGTTGCGAAACTGCCGCAGGCGCTGATCAAGGACAAGCGGCTGGAGAATCTCTGGTTGCTGCCGGCCTCGCAGACCCGCGACAAGGACGCGCTGACGGAAGAGGGCGTCGGCAAGGTCATCGACGAGCTGCGCGCCCGCTTCGACTGGGTGATCTGCGACAGCCCGGCCGGCATCGAGCGCGGCGCCTCCATGGCCATGCGCTTCGCCGACGAGGCTGTGATCGTCACCAATCCGGAAGTCTCCTCGGTGCGTGATTCCGACCGCATCATCGGCATGCTCGATTCCAAGACGGTGCGGGCCGAGAAGGGCGAGCGCGTCGAGAAGCACATCCTGATCACCCGCTACGATCCCTCACGCGCTGCGCGCGGCGAGATGCTGACCATCGAGGACATTCTCGAGATCCTCGCAACACCCTTGCTCGGGATCATTCCCGAAAGCCAGGACGTGCTGCGCGCCTCCAATGTCGGCACGCCCGTCACGCTGTCGAATGCGGACGGCGCACCTGCGCGGGCCTATATCGACGCGGCGCGCCGTCTGTGCGGCGAGACCGTCGCCATGCAGGTGCCGACCGAGCGCAAGGGGTTCATGGATCGTCTGCTGCGACGGAGGGCTGCATGAGCATGGGTTTGCTTCGGCTCCTCCGCGGCAACAAGGCCTCTGCACCCGTCGCTCGCGAACGGCTGCAGATCCTGCTTGCCCATGAACGTGGCATGCGCGGCCAGCCCGACCTGCTCGGTGTGCTGCGTGAGGAAATTCTCGCGGTCGTCTCCAGACACGTCACGCTGGATCCGACCAAGGTCATCGTCCGGCTCGAGCGCGGCGACGAGGTGTCGACCCTGGAGGTCGATATCGAGGTGCCCAACGATTTCGAACGCAAGAAAGTGGCGGTCGCATAGGGACGCGACCGGCGACTCCCAGCTTTGGGGTGGGTGAGAAGGCGGTCCGCCGGGCATGGCGGGCCGCTTTCGTCGTTCCGGGCGGATCGAGCTCCGGCGAGTGTCGATGTGATCGGCTCGGCCGGAACGGTGATCATGGCGAGATCGTTGTCTGGGACGCGGCGCGCCGATCCGTGCGCCGCGGTTTCCTCACAGCGGGAGAAAGCCCATGATGTCGGAGGTCCAGGTCCACACCGTTGCGCGGCAGATGCTCGAACAGCACGGGTTTGCTGCGATCGCGAAGGCCGCCGAGCAGGCCCAGGCTTGCGAGGGCCGCGGCGAGGCCGATGAGGCCAAGGAGTGGCGTCACATCGCCGATGCCATGAAGATCATGCGCGGGCCCGCCCATAGCTGACCGCACGACCGGAAAACGTTTCAGGACCTCAAAGGCTTCAGCGCTCCACGCGATCCGGCCCGCGTGACGGGGATCGATGCTGCGTCTGCGGCTGGGCGCGTTCGCCCGCCTCCTTGCAGGGGAGCGGTTCCCACGATCCGTCCGGCCCCTGCTGATAAGCGCTGCACGAAGACGGAGAGGTCGTCGATTTGTCCTCGCCCTTTTGGGCGTCGGAATTCTTTGCCTGCGCCGAGGTGGCCAGCGCGGCGGTGACCGCGAGCGCGCCGGCGACAATGAGATGCGTCATCCGCATTGGGCTTCTCCTGTGCGAAAGGAGCCCGCATGCTGGCGAGGAATGTGACAATTATTGGCCGAAACACGGGGGCTGTCGCAGTGTCGTTAACGCCCCGACAGTGGGCTGGCTAACCGCCTTTGGCGCGGATCAGGCCGGCGAGGTTGGTCTTCTGGGCCTCGCACCAGGTGGGCATGCCAAGGCGGCGCTGGTTGAGATCGGTCGCCTGGGTCGCCACCGCAACCTCGGCCATCAAATCGTCGTCCTGCTTCTCGCCCATCTTGCCGCCGGTGTGCATCCAGGCAATCGCCTTGCGCACCTTTTCCGTCGTGCCTTCGGGTAGCTTCATCTGCTCCGCCTTCTGCACGAGATCCTGGTAGACGACATCCGTGCCCGGACATTCGACCTTGGCGGCGAAGGCCTGCAGGACCAGGGTCACATAGGTCGAGCGTGGGTGCTCCTCGGCCTGGACCGGAGCGGCGATCAGCAAAAGGCCAGCCATCAGGAAACCGTAGCGCATCCCAGGTATCTCCTCCGTTTTTTTGGGAGGCTAGCGTCCGGCGGGCTGCTCTGCAATGGCGCGAAGGGCAGATTTGTCGCGCCGCGCTGCAGTGCGCTATCGTGGCCCGCATCCCGTCTCGGAGAGCGATATGAGCCTGTTCAGCACGCCGTTCGATCCCACCCGCCACACGGCGCTCGTCACCGGCGCAGGCAACGGCATCGGCCGCGCCATCGCGCAGGCCCTGGTCGGCGAGGGCGTCCGGACCGTGTTCGCCGACATCAGTGCGGACCGTGTGAGTGCTGCGATCAGCGCGAGCAAGAAGCCTGATCTGGCGGTGCCCTGGATCGGCGATCTCGCCGAGCCCGATGCGTGCGATGAACTGCTTGCCGCCGCGGACGCAGCATTCGGTGGGATCACGCATTTCGTCCACAGCGCCTCGCCGCCGCGGTGGGAGGCCGATCACGCGCTCGCGGTCGACCGCAGGACCTGGCAGCAGATGCATGCGGTCAATCTCGATGCCGGCTTTCACCTGGCGCGCGAACTCGCACAGCGGCTGATCGCGGCGAAGCGGCCGGGCTCGTTCCTGTTCCTCACCTCGCTGCATGCGGGCACACCGCGCAACCTGCCGCATTATTCGACGGCAAAGGCGGGAATGGCGATGCTGGTGAAGGAACTGGCGAAATCGTTCGGCCGCCACGGCATCCGCGTCAATGCGCTGGTGCCCGGCGCGATCGCCGCCGGCGGGTTCGTCGCGGATCCCGCGCTGGCGCGGCACATTCCGCTCGGGCGCCTCGGCGAGGCCAATGACCTTGCGCCGATGGCGCTTACCGTGTTGTCGAACAAGCTCTCCGCTTACGTCACCGGTGCAGCCTTCGTCGTCGACGGCGGATTGTCGCTGACAAACTGGTTCGAGCCGCCGGTGCTGGACGAGTAGTCAGCGGCGCCAGGCCGGCACGGGATCGAGCGGCGTGCGATAAAGCTCGTTGTCGTCGCGGTCGGTGACGCGCACCGCGCAACCCCTCTGCTGCAGCTCCGGTTTCACCTGCGACAGCTCGGTGGCCAGCTGATCGGCCCGATCGGAGGCAACCTCGATGTCTTCGAGGATGATCCCGCCCTGGTTCTTGAACTCTCCACCAACCACAAGATCGAAAGAGTAGTACGGCATCCGAATTCCCCGGTGTGACGAGATGAGCTTCGGTTGAAGTCTCAACACATCTCGGATGGTACCACTGAGTCGATATCTATCGGGTGAACAGACCGCGCAATCTCTGTGCTTATGGCGCAGAAATGATGTGCAGCATGTGAGTACGTTAACATTTTATTAAACATGTCGACGCGATCATGAGGCATGGAATTGCAGCAGAACCGGGCTCCGGGAACCGGCAGCTGCAAGAGAAGGCCGCCGGCATAGATCCCGACGGCCTTTTCTCTTGAGCGAGAAAACGGCTTTTCGCACTGTCCGGACCTAACCGCACCACATCGACCAGGACAGCCATGCGACGTTTGTCGCAGCGCGCCGTGCTGTTGCGTGGAGGTAGTCTAGCGCAACGGCATCGGCGGACGCACGATTGGTCCGTCGTCATCTGCGACGGCTTGAGACGTGGTGACAGGCGCGACCGGCGGCGGCGGCACTGCGGCTGCCTGCGACGGCGGTGGCGCGAGCGGCGCGGGCGTAGAGGCCGGCATATAGGTATGCGACACCACCGGTTTCGGCTTGCGAACCGGCGGTGGTGACGGAGCCCGCGGTGGGAGCGCAGCGGCGCGTGCGCGCGGATCGACCGGCTTGACGTCAGCTGTCGGCTTTGGCGCAGTCGCTTTGGTCATCTCGCGCGCCATCTGCTCCTGTCCGGACTTCAACTCGGCGATGTCGGCCTTGAGCGCTTCGATCTGCTGCGCCATCGCGGCGAGATCGCGCGTCATCGATTGCACCGACTGCGCTGCATCGGGCTGCGTCGCTGCAGGCGCAACTGCGGCGACCTGGGCTGCCGGCGGCGTCGCAGATAGATCGGCCGGTCGATCACTGGCCACTTGCTCCGTGGGCGGTGCGGCCTGCGCGGCAGCAACAGGTGCGGTCTGCGATGTCGACGGCAGCAGCGACGCCAGTGCCGGTGTCCATTCGGCGATCATCTGCTTGGCGGTGTGGCCGTGTTGCGCCCAGACGATCGTGGCGGCTGCACTGCCGCCCGCAAATAAAAACGTGACGAAAGCGCCGCGCAGCCACTTGCCGGCGGCCGATCGCTTCCGCGGACCGGCACCATCGCTCGCGGCGACGCGGATGGCCGTGTCGACAGAGGGCGAGGGTGCCTCCTGTGGCTCCGAGACCGGACTAAACCGGGGCTCCAGAGAGATCTTGCGCTCGAACGAGGTTTCGGGCGCCGGCACGAATTTTGGCTCCGGTCGGGTTGCGATGTCAGGTGCCAGCGCGGGCGCAAGGCTTATGGGACGCGAAGCCAGCACAATGTCGGGCGAAATCTGAATCGCGTCGTGCGGATCGTTGTCCTCGACCGTGTCCTTCACGATCTCATCGACGATTTGCTTGGGGTTCAGCGTCGCGAGCATCGCAGCTCCTTTGAAGCCGGGCGTGTGAATCCCGGGCGCTTGAAATACTGGTCGTCCGCATTGGCGCGAGCCGATCTATTGAGGTGAGCCCATCCCGATCGGACGGGCCTCGCACGATGACGCACGAGTCCAGCCGGGTTTGACCAAAGCAAGGCAAGGGGATGGAGATGATGCGACGCTCTTACGCCGTTTGTGGTGATGGAACCCGCCTCGTCAAACACGAGCAATTGTTCCGCATGGCCTTGTTTTCAGCACGATTTGGGCGGCATCTGGAAACGCTGGGGGCGCTGCTATCCGCTATTGGGGGCCGACGCGGTGCCAAGATTACTGATCGCTCTATTCGTTGTTGCCGTGCTGCCGCTGGGCGGCTGCATGCAGACCACACTCTCGCCGTCGACCGACGCGAGCATGACGCCGCGGGATCGGCAGTTGCTCGCGCACACGCCTTACGCGCAAGCGAACGTGCCCGAGCAATTTCTCCGTCACGTCGTCGACTACCAGCGTAAGGAGCAGCCAGGTACCATCCTGGTCGACACCGATGCGCGCTACCTCTATTTCGTGCTGCCCGATGGTAAGGCAATTCGCTACGGCGTTGCGGTCGGCGAGGAAGCCATGGCGTTTTCCGGCGTCGCACGGGTCGGCCGTCTGGCGGAATGGCCGGACTGGGTTCCAACGGCAGACATCCAGGCGCGGCTCGGACCGTATCCGGCACGGGTTCCCGGCGGTCCCTCCAATCCGCTTGGCGCGCGGGGCATCTATCTCTATTCCGGCAATAAGGACACGCTCTACCGCATCCACGGCACCAACCAGCCGGAATATATCGGGCAGGCGATCTCGTCCGGCTGCATCCGGATGCGCAACGAGGACGTGATCGACCTCTACGATCGCGTGAAGCTCAATTCGACGGTCGTGGTGCTGCCGCCGGGACAGAGTGCGCAGGCCGAGGCGCGGGGAAGCTGGCGCGGGTGAAGGCTCGCAGGCGTGCACGCCCGGCGCGCTGCTTGCCGACAATTTTAGCCATTGTCTTGCGCGGTCCCTAACGTCTCGCGCCTAGCGTGTGGCGAGCAAGGGGTTGCTCGCATGTATGTCGTGAAGAATTCGCCGCGCGCGCTGTTCGCTGCGCTGATTCCGCTGGCCATCGTCGAAGCTGTGCTTCTGGCCTACGCTCTCGCAGGAAGCCAGGTAACTGATCCGGTCGGCGTGCCGGCGCCCGATCAGATCCTGGTGCTGTATGCCGGCCGCATGGCGATCAACGCGGCCTTGCTGTTCGCCGGACATATTGTGCTGCGGCAATGGACGGTCTCCAGCCGGCTGGCCTACGGCCTGATGGGTGGCGTCATGGCGGCGGTGAGCTACGGCATTGCGATCCGCAACCACATTGAGCTGACGGCGCCTGGCGACGGCAGTGTGATGACGATCGGACTGTTGCCGACCATTGCGGGAATGATCGGTGGCTTCCTTTACGGTCAGTTCGCCGGACTGAGCCCGGTTGTACGCGCAGCCGTGGACGCTTCCGCCGCCGACGCGTCGGGAAAGCTGCCGCCGCTGGCGTTCAACGGGCCGGTCCGCGTTCGCACCTCCTTCGCGGGCATCATCATCGCCGCGCTGATACCGACGGTGCTTGCTACTCTGCTGCCCTACACGTTGGTGCCGCTGCTGATGAACGGTTTCGCCGACAAGAGCACCTCACATATTTTTGCGGCAGTGATCCCGGCCCAGACCTTCATGGTCATGTTGGTGATCTCTGTCGTTCCTTCGAGCATCTTCATGCTCTGCGTTCACCACGCCGCGCGGGCGATGAGCCGCCGCAACGCGTGGGAGTACGCGGCGATTGGCGGCGTTGCGGCGTTCGCCTGCATGCTGCTGCTCGCGTTCGCGTTGCCGCTGCTTTCCTTTCTCGTGGTGCCGGCAGCGTTCTGCGGGGCTGTCATGGGCGCGATCTACCGCCGCTTCGCCGGCCTCGAGCCGATGCCGCTGCCGGAGGCTGTGATCGCGACCGATCCGAACACGCTGGTCGATTCCGATCATCCGTCGCGCCAGCAGCATGGCGTCATCCTCAGCAACTGATCGCCTGGGACGGATACATGAAAGCGCTTGCGGCACTTGGCGCGGGATTGGCAATCGCGGCGGTAGCGGTGCTCTGGTTCACGACCGGGCCCGTGATCGTGAATGCCGAGATCAAGCCGCTTCAGCCGAGCGAAGATATGCCGGTCTTCAGGCCCGTTCCGACCAAACTGGCCGGCCCGACCGGTCGCGACAACCGGTGACGATCTGGCTCTAGTCCTCAGGCCGGGCAATGCGCCATTGCAGCGTGGTTGCGATGCCGTTGGCCTCACCTGGCGCCTTGTCGGCGGGGGAGGTGTAGAGCGGGCGATAGCGGTACGCCCACATCTTGCTGCCGTCGTTGCGACTGATCACGGTGAAATCGCCGACGGCTTTGGCATCTGCGGTCGCCGGAAGGGGCACCCAGCTCTCGGTGCACTTGTCGTTGCAGTTTGAGGTTTTCCCGGTGGTGTCGCGCTCATAGGTATAAAGCGTCATCCCCTTGAGATCGACGAGCTTGGGCCCCTGTTTGGTCAGGATCACCTTCGCGGGCGAGGGCGGTGTCTCGGTCTTCGGCGGAGGAGCGGCACCGCCACCACCGTGACTGTTTGCGAGCGCGGAAGCGGTCGAGAGCGCAATGACCGCGGCCGCGATGACACACCTCAACATTCGATCCCCCGAGCCACAAAGTTAATCGCGCGTTAAGCGCAGAATGTTGCCGACACTAGCAGCCGAAAGTTAGTTCAAGGTTTCGCCGATCCCGGGATGAATACAGGACCATGATACCAGGTCAAACGTCGGGACTGCGCAGCGGCGCACGGCTGAGATCGTTGCCGGCGGCAATCGCCTTGCGCAGCAGCCGCATCAATTCCTCGCCCTCTCTCGTACTGAGGCCGCGCAGCAGGATGCGCTGGGCCGATTCCACGGCCGGTGTGATCTTGCGCAGCGTGCGCCGGCCCTCGTCGGTAATCTCGAGCTCGCGGGCGCGGCGATCGCGGCTGGAGGCGCGGCGCTCGGCCAGTCCCTTCTGCACGAGGCGGTCGATCACGCCGGTGATGGTGGTGCGGTCATAGGCGATCAAGCCTGCGAGCGTGACCTGGTCGAGTCCCGGATTGGCCTTGATGGTCGCCAGCGCGGCGTATTGCACCGGCGTGAGGTCGAACCCGGCATCCGCGACCTCGGCCAAAAACACCGCAACGGCGATCTGCTGAAACCGGCGCGCCAGATGCCCGGGCATATCGTTGTTGTCTTTCACCGATTTCTCCTCGGAGCCAGGGAAGCCGCGTTGACAAGTATACTGATCGTCAGCATACTGAGCAATATCGAACTGAAAGTTGACGGGAGAGGCGCATGCAATTCCATTTGAATGGATTTCAGCCGGGCGACCCCGAGATCGCCGACCCCGCCGAGCGCGTTCAGACGTCAGGCGCAGCGGGCGCCGTGCCTGACGAGGTCGATGTCCTCATCGTCGGCTGTGGCCCTGCGGGCCTCACGCTCGCCGCCCAGCTTGCGCAATTTCCGGATATCAAGACCTGCATCGTCGAGCAGAAGCCGGAACGCCTGCTGGTCGGTCAGGCCGACGGCATCGCCTGCCGGACCATGGAAATGTTCCACGCTTACGGCTTCAGCGAGCGTGTGCTGAAGGAGGCCTATTGGGTCAACGAGACCACCTTCTGGAAGCCAGACGAGCGGCAGCCCGAGACCATCGTCCGCAGCGGCAGGGTGCAGGACGTCGAGGACGGGCTGTCGGAATTCCCGCACGTCATCCTCAACCAGGCGCGCATCCATGACGGCTTTCTCGACGTCATGCGCAAATCGCCGGCCAAGCTCGAACCTCACTACAGCCGCCGCCTGGTCGACCTCGAGGTCGATCCGGAGGCAGGTCCCGCGGATCCTGCGGTGACCGTGCATCTGGAACGCCTCGATGCTGCGAACGAGGGGAAGATTGAAACGATCAAGACGCGCTATGTCGTCGGATGCGACGGTGCGCGCAGCATGGTGCGCAAGTCGATCGGGCGAGAGCTGCACGGCGATTCCGCCAACCACGCCTGGGGCGTGATGGACGTGCTGGCGGTGACCGATTTTCCGGACATCCGCTTCAAGTCCCTGATCCAGTCTGCGAAGGACGGCAGCCTGCTGATCATCCCGCGCGAAGGCGGATACATGGTCCGCATCTATGTCGAGCTCGCCAAGCTCGATGTCGGCGAGCGCGTCGCCAACCGCAACATCACCGCCGACGATGTGATTGCGAAAGCGCAGCGGATACTGATGCCGCATACGCTGGAAGTGAAGGAGATCGCCTGGTGGTCGGTCTACGAGATCGGCCAGCGTCTCACCGACAAGTTCGACGACGTGCCGGAGGCCGACATCGCATCTCGCCTGCCGCGTATCTTCATCGCTGGAGATGCCTGCCATACCCACAGCCCCAAGGCCGGGCAGGGCATGAACGTCTCGATGCAGGACGCCTTCAATCTCGGCTGGAAACTTGCCGGCGTCCTGCGGAAGCAGTGTGCTCCACACCTGTTGCACTCCTATTCGGTGGAGCGCCAGGCGGTTGCGAAAGAGCTGATCGATTTCGATCGCGAGTGGGCGGGGATTTTGGCGTCGTCAGCAAAAGCGGGCGGCGCCGATGCCGCCAGAACGCAGGATTATTTCGTCAGGCACGGCCGCTACACCGCGGGCACGGCGACACATTACAAGCCGTCGATCCTCACCGGCGCAGCCTCGCATCAGCACCTCGCGCAAGGCCTCGTCATCGGCAAGCGCTTTCATTCCGCACCGGTGATCCGGCTGGCGGATGCCAAGCCTGTTCATCTCGGCCACGCTGCGCAGGCTGATGGCCGCTTCCGGATCTACGCGTTTTCGCGGGCCGAAGATCCTGCGGCCGCAGGCTCCGCCATTCGCGCGCTGTGCAACTTCCTCACGGAAGCCCTGGAATCTCCGCTGAAGCGATTCACCCCCGCTGGCGCCGACATCGACAGCGTGATCGATTTCCGGGCGGTCTTTCAGCAAAATCATCGCGAGCTCGACGTCGCGGCGATGCCGTCGCTGCTGCTCCCGCGCAAGGGGCGGTATGGTTTGCGCGACTACGAAAAGATGTTCTGTCCGGACCTCAAGAGCGGCCAGGACATTTTCACGATGCGCGGCATCGATCGGAAAGCCGGCTGCGTGGTCGTGGTGCGGCCGGACCAGTATGTCGCGAACGTGCTGCCGCTCTCCGACTTTACCGGGCTTGCGTCATACTTCGATGCGTTCATGTTGCAGGTCAACTGACTGTCCTTCGGCGCGCCATGCGCGGTGCACCGATGAACGGCGGATGAATATTGAACCGCGCGCGGGTGTTAATCTCAATCTTTCGATCGACGGCGCGCCGTACGCGGAACGCCTGTTCGCTGGCGCGTTCCGCCTTTCAAAGGAGGACTCCGCCATGAAGTTCAGAACCGCTCTCGTTGCAGCATTGTTGCTGGCCCCGACGGCCGCGCTGGCCGCGCCGGGCATCGTCACCGTCTCGACCGGATTGCGCGCCGGGCCAGGTCCGGGCTTTCCCCTTGTCGATCGCGTCCCCGAGGGCGCCCGCGTCAACATCCATGGCTGCCTGCGCGGCAACGCCTGGTGCGATGTCAGCTTCTCCGATGACCGCGGCTGGGTGTCGTCGCAATATCTCGAATATTTGTACCGCAATCATTACGTCTATCTCCCGGACTATGTCGATGAGATCGACGTTCGCGTCGTCCCCTTCGTGCTGACCTCATACTGGTCCAGCCACTACGCAAGCCGTCCTTTCTATCGCCGCCACGCCTATTGGAATAACTACTGGACCTCGCACGAGCGCGTCGCGACGCGGATGACGCTTGATCCGCGTGCGGCTCGCATCGGCCGTGCGGCAACGCGCGATGCCGCGATTGCGCTCGAACGCAGCGGCGTGCGCGGCAAGGGCGCTGCCGCGATTTCAAGGCGTGACGCCGCGACCATGCAGCACGATGGAGCGATTGCGAAACGCGACGCTGCGATCGCGAAGCGCGACGCTGTGATGTCCGACCGAACCCGCGCTGGACGAAACGAGCGCATCGTGCATGAACGGACCAACGTGCAGACCCGCAATCCGCGCGATGCGCAGGCCCGCATGATGCACGAGCGGGCGGCGACCCGCGCTCCGGTGCGTGCGCAGCCGATGGCCCGCGCGCATGAAGCGCCCCGCGTATCGGCCGCGCCTCCTGCGCGTCCGGCGATGCCGCATGTCGCCCAGCCAAACGTGAGCCGTGGTTCGCCGATGAATGCTCGTGCGCAAATGCCGGCGCAACGGGCTGCCGCGCCTGCAACGCCGCACGTCGGCGGGGGCGGTGTCCCGCATATCAATTCTGCGCCCCGTGGCGGCGGCGCCCCGGCGGGCGGCCCCGGGGGCGGACATCAGAAGCACTAGCATTGCATTGGAAAGCCCGGCCTTGGTGCCGGGCTTTTCATCACTCGGCGGGGCTTTTACAATTTAAGATAGTTCTTCGCTGGCAGATTTCATCGATCGTAACATGTCTACCCAAAGCTGTAAGCATCCACTCGGGGCAGCGGGGCACGGGAGGATGACATGAAACAGAGCCAGGCAGAGACGCGCCGCCAAAATGTCGCGAAGCGTTCGATGACGAAGGAGGCCAGGCAACTCAGCGGCCTGATTGCGGGGCTGCGCGAATCCCTCGAGGGGATTCACAGGGAGCGGATGGGCGCCAAGCTCAGCGGCGCCGAGATGGGCCTGCTCGATGAGCGCCGCAACAACC
This sequence comes from Bradyrhizobium sp. SZCCT0148, assembly GCF_018129985.1. Lineage (GTDB taxonomy): Bacteria > Pseudomonadota > Alphaproteobacteria > Rhizobiales > Xanthobacteraceae > Bradyrhizobium > Bradyrhizobium japonicum_H. The sequence continues at coordinate 1,318,873 of NZ_JAFCKT010000001.1, read as the reverse complement.
TGCTGCTCACCATCGCAGCCCTCGACGACCGCCTCTCGGCGGTGCAAGGGCTGATCGATCTCGGCCGCCCTCACATCATCCGCATGCACTAGGGGCTGCGGAAGGCAAGATTCGGTTCCTTCGACGCCGGTCGCCAGCGCCGATCATCGGCGCCATGCCTGCGGAGGGCACCAAATTGCCACGCTCCCGGCGAATTGCCGCCAAAGCCCGCTGCCACGAGGAGGGCGGGTGCAGGGCGACGCAAGGGGATGCGAATTGGCCTACAAAATGATCGCAGAACGCGACAACGCGAAGTACAGTTTCGCCCGCGAGAGCCGGCTGCTCATCGTAGCGAAAGCGAAGGTGTGGGCGAGCGAGGGTTGGCAAGTCGTCATCACCGACCAGGACGGCAAGGCTTACGCACCACCGGAGTTCGATCAACTGTTGGCTGCGTGACCGAAAGACGGGACGGCATTTGATACCGCTGTTTCAATCGGGGCGCGACCGGATCGTGCTCGTGATTGCTGTTGCAGCCGCCGCTGTCATGACGGCGACAGTTGCCGCGGCGCAAAACCTCGACGCCGGCAAGCCGGCCGCTAAGCTGTTCGCTGAAGGCTGCGCGACCTGCCATCGCAGCCCGCGCGGCCTCGCCAAGGGGCGCTTCAGCCTGACGCTGACCTGGTTCCTGAAGGACCATTACGCGACCAGCGCGGACTCCGCCAAGTCGCTCGCCGCCTATCTGCAGTCCGTTGACGAGCCGCCGCCGCGCACTGCGGTCAGGCCCAAGAAGCCCGCACGACCCGCTCCGCGTCCGGCAAAGCCCGTGCAGAGCCAATAGCCGGCTCCCGGCATCAACGCACACTGGTCTCCGAGAACAAGTTGATGACCACGACGCCCGATACGATCAGGGCAATGCCGACGAAGGCTGCGGCGTCCAGGATCTGGCGGAACAACACGAAGGACACGGTGGCGGTCAGGATGATGCCGACCCCACCCCAGATCGCGTAGGCGATGCTTAATGGAACAACCCGGATCGCCACCGACAGCGCATAGAACGAGGCGACGTAGAGCAGGACCATCCCCAGTGTCGGCCACGGACGGGTGAACTGTGCCGACTGCTGTAACAACGCTGACGCGGTGACCTCGAACACGATGGCGAGCGCGAGTGCCGCGTAGGCATTGAAAGCGGGGGTCATGAGTCTCTCAACGGGTGAAAGATGCTGCGCGACAGCCAAGGTCAATCATGAACAGACTCTTCGCTAACGGCGAATATCATCCGTAAGTGACGAAGCTGCGACACCGGCTGGACAACGGACAGTGCAGTGTCAGCCGATCCGCACCGAGAGCTCGACGTCTTCGGCGAAGGGTGTGGACATATAGCCGCTGCCGGGGGCGCGCACGCGCGCCAGATAATCCGGGCTGTCGTCGGCGTTGTCGGCGACGATGATCGCGCCCGGTCCGAGATGGCCTTCCAGCAGGTCGAGGATCTCCGGATAGAGTGCCTTGGCGCCGTCGAGCAGCACGAGATCGATGCTATCAGGCAGATCGACGCTGAGCGTCTTCAGCGCATCGCCTTCGCGGATTTCGACGAGATCGATCAAGCCGCCGGCGGCGAGATTTTCCCGTGCCCGCGCCGCCTTGGACGGCTCGAACTCGCTGGTGACGAGGTGGCCTCCGCCATTGTCGCGCAGGCCTGCGGCAAAGTGCAGTGTCGAGACGCCGAACGACGTGCCGAACTCGACGATGGTCCTGGCGCGGGAGGCGCGTGTCAGCATGTAGAGCAGGCGTCCAGTCTCGCGCGAGACCGCGAGCGGCGCGTCCTTCAGGCGTCCGTAGAGGTCGCGATAATCGGTCTTGCTCCGCATCAAGCGTGCCCGGTCGGCACCGGACAAATCCGCGACGGCGGCCAGCGTTGCGCCATTTGCTGCCTCGGCCTCGTCGATCAGGCGCTCCAGCAGCGGCGCAAGCGATGTGATGGTTGGGGTGGTCATTTGGGTCTCCAGACTCGAAGAGAAACGCTTGCTTGCGTGCCGCGTGAAATACGACTAATTCGTCGCATTTCCTATTCGCATTCGCCACGTGAGCCATGGCAGAACGTCGAAGCCGTTCAATTTCTTCACGAAAACAGCCGCAACAGGCCCGCTCCAGCGAGCTTGTCGCGGCCATCCTCGATGCCGCTGTTCAGGTTCTGACGAAGGAGGGCGCGCAGCGTTTCACCACGGCGCGGGTGGCGGAGCGGGCCGGGGTGAGCGTCGGATCGCTCTATCAATATTTTCCGAACAAGGCCGCGATCCTGTTCCGTCTCCAGAGCGACGAGTGGCGGCAAACGAGCGAGCTGCTGCGTGGCATCCTCGAAGATCGGGCAAAGCCACCGCCGGTGCGGCTGCGCGCGCTGGGGCATGCCTTCATTCTGTCCGAGTGCGAGGAGGCCGCGATCCGCGGCGCGCTCGCCGATGCAGCGCCGCTCTATCGCGACGCGCCCGAGGCGCAGGACGCGCGGGCCGCCGGTGAGGGGATCATCGCGGCGTTCATGCGGGAAGCGCTGCCCAAGGCCTCGGCGGCCACCCGTATGCTTGCCGGCGAGCTGATCAAGACGACGCTGAGCGAGGTCGGCAAGCGGTTTTCGGAGACGCCGCGCAGTGAGGCCGAGATCGCGCGTCATGCCGACGGGCTGGCCGACATGTTCTGCGCCTATCTCGGCGAGCTGGCACGACGCTGACATGCGGGCGCTGCGTGCTCTCGGGGCTGAGACGGGCTACTCTTGCATCGCCTGATGTTTCTCCTTACGGACCTCCTCCATGCTCGTCATCTCCATTCAAAGCCAGGTGGTCCACGGCCATGTCGGCAACAGCGCGGCCGTCTATGCCATCCAGGCGGAGGGCGTGAACGTTGCGGCGGTACCGACGACGTTGCTGTCCAACCATCCGCGCTATCCGAGCCTGCGCGGGCGGGTGCTGGAGACCGAACTCGTTGCCGATCTTCTGACCGGTGTGGAGGAGCGCGGCCTGGTCGACGAGGCCGCCGTGCTCGTCACCGGCTATCTCGGCTCGCCAGGCAACGCCGCGGTGATCGCCGATTTCGTGGAGCGGGCACTCACGCGGAATTCCAGGCTCGTCTATCTCTGCGACCCCGTGATCGGCGATGACGGCCGCGTCTATGTCGCCGACGGCATTCTAGACGTGGTCCGGCACCGGCTGCTGCCGGCAGCCAACCTCACCACGCCGAACCAGTTCGAACTCGAGCTGCTCTCAGGCCTCACGATCATGGATGCGCAGGACCTGCGTGCGGCCTGTTCGGCGCTGGCGGTGAGCGGCCGCATCGACGTGGTCGCGACCGGCTGCACGCTCGCCGATACGCCGGAAGGGCAGGTGGAGACTATCCTGTTTGCTTCGGGGCAGTTGTCGCGCTTTGCGACGCCGCGCCTGCCGATCCGCCCCTCTGGCACCGGCGATCTCCTCACCGGCCTGATCGCCGCGCATCTGGCCAAGGGCGAGGCGATCGAGGCCGCAGTGCGGCTTGCGGTCGAAACGGTCTTTGCGGTGCTGGTGCGCACAGAGGGCGCCGGCACGGCCGAGATGTGGCTGGTGCCGCTGCCGATGCCGGGACGCGGAACGTAACGTCCTCAGATGGCGCGCTTGCCGGTCGATTGCGCCGATTTCTGCGGCTTGGCCGGGCTCTTCTGCTCACGCGCGGCCTGGGCCTTTTGGGCCTTTGGCGGCTTGGCGCTCGCGACAGCCCGCGACTTCTTCGGTTTGGCGCTGGCGATTTCCTTGCGCTCACCCGTGCCGCGCTTCGAGATGTATTCGGCGCCGTCGACCGGGCCGACATGCGGCGGATCGCGGCCGAGATAGGGCCGGCCGATGCCGTACGCCTTGCCGTTGGCGTCGACCCACTTCCACAGGATTTCAGTCGAGACCCAGCGCTGCGCGCGGTTATTGCCCTGGGTGCTGACGATGTCCGCCGCCATGCCGTGGCCGTAGCCGCCGCGCGTGCTGCCGCCGTGATAGGACCGGTCGGAGGCGGCCTTCAGGCCGCTCGCGATCGACTGGCGGTAATCGTCGCGGAACGCGCTGGTGATGCCGGGCGAGAGGCCGGCGGCCTCTGCGGCGAGCAACGTGCGGAACAGCTTCCGTTTGAAGCCCTTGTCCATGCCGCCGATGACGTAGTCCATCATCGACATGCCGGCATGCTCGGCCGCCTTCGGATCCTTCCAGCCGAAATCCTGATCGACGAGCTTGGTGAAGCTGCGCATCACCGTGACCGTCTTGCCCTTGCGCTTGACGGTAACGGCGCGGCGCTCCTGGACCTTGATCGAGTCCTCTTTTGCGGTGCGCTGATAGAGCGCCCAGAGATAGCGGTCGATGCAGGCATCCATGACGAAGCATTCGTCGAGCACGGCGACGGTGTCGGCCGGTGGTGATGCCTTGCTCACAGGTGTGACGGGGCCGGTCGCGATCGCCGCGGGGGACAGTTCTTGCGTCGTCACGATCTCGGTGGGATCGGCAGAGGCGAGCTTGATGGTCGCTGGCGCTGCAACTGGGGGAGCCTCACTGACGATGGGCTCTGGTTCAGGCGACATCTGCAACTGCGGCGCGGGCGGCGCCTCCGCCGGCAGAATCAGCACCGGATCGGCCGAGGCGAGCTTGATGGGTTGCGGCTCGGGCACCGTTTCAGTGATCGTCGGGGCCGGTTCCGCGGCCACGGCAGCTGCGATGTCGGCGGTCAAGGCGATGCCGTCCTCGATCATCGCAGCGCGCGGCACGTCGGCGAGGTCGAACCGGCTGAGATCCTTGGCGCGGGACACGGCAGCCGCGTTGGCGCCGGTGTTTTCGACGAGGATAGGAGCATAGGCGGAGAGGGAGAGCGCCAGCCAGCCGGCCACAACGGCCGAGGGGCACGCGACCGCCACCAGAAGAGACCGCCGATCGTTCATGATCCCTGCCTCCAAACGGTTCTGTTCGGACACGCTCTGTCGGAACAGTGATGATGCAAGAACAGTGTTGCACGGAAAGGCACGCAGCGCCTCGATTGTTCGGAGGACGGTGTGGCAGCGCAATGGCGTAAATCGGCGAAACAGGCTTTTCGCGGGGGGTGTTGCCGAGGTGCAACGCGGGTTCCATCGGCGTTTCGAAGGACGGCAACCAAAGGCGGCGTCCATTGTCGTCAACTTGAAGCGATCGGGTTTACTCAATCTTGGATTGTGGTGGTTCATTTCTCGCTTGCCGGCGTTCCGGCAAGAGTTGGGAAGGACGCGATTGTGAATTTGAAATGCAAATGCCTTGAATTCCTCGCCGATGAATCCGGCGCCACCGCGATCGAATACGGCCTGATCGCAGCCGGAATCGCGCTGGCGATCATCGAGATCATCCAAGCGCTTGGTATCAATCTCGTCGCAAAGCTGCAGTCGCTGGCGACGGCGTTGAAATAGCGTGGTAGGGGGCATCACTTCTTGCCCGACATGCGTGGCGACCAACCGGGCCCGGAGGCCTGCCTCGTCGATGACTGAGCCAGCGTGCTCGGTTGCTGAACACCGTCATAAAGCCGTCATGTCGCGGGCAGCCGTGATTCGATCAACGCCTTATACGCATTAAACATATCGCCATGCAGCGCACGCGCTGTTGCAATGCAACAAAACATGTCGCAATGCAGCAAAGCGCACCTAAATTGGTTCCAGCACTTCCACTGGAGCATCACAATGAACAAGAAGACTTTGTCGATCGCCGCCGCCATCCTGGCGATCGCGGGCAGCACCGCGGCTTTTGCCGCCGAGTTGCCGACTTACGAGACCCATGGATTTCCGGTCTCGCCCTTGCAGGTTCGCGTCCTCGGTGCCGCGCATGTCGAGCAGCAGACCGCAGCGCCCACCACGCTCGCCTCGGCCCATCAGGTGAGCGTGCTCAGCCCTCGCAAGGTGAAGACCGCCACGATCGGCGCGGCGCGCTAGGCTGACAATTTGAACGGCAGCGGGCTCCGCGGAAATGCGGGGCCTCCTGCCTCAAGTGAGCGACATCACCGCTGCTTGCGCACCGCGCGAGTTCGATGCGCTGATCGAGAAACCGGCCGCGAACAAGTTCGCGTGAATGTGCCGGAGATGTATCCCGGTTCATAACGGGTGTGATCCTTTTAACAGTTGATTTGCATGTCGCGTTGCCTGATGCGGCTGCCGCATCGTTGCGGCAATTTTTGAAGTCATATTGGAGGCGTCATGCCCGTTGCGCAGAAAGCCGCTACCGTCACCACCTCGCCGCGTGCGTTCATTCTCAAGCAAGCCGCCTTGTGCGCAGCCGCCGTCCTGTTCGTGTTCGTGCTGAGCCTGACCTACGGGCTCGATCTCAGCCCCGGATTTTTCTGAGCGACACCCGGCGCCGCGCTGAAGCCCGAACATCACCGCCGCTTGCCAGCCCTGCAACCGCGTGGGTTGAGCCGATATAGGCGCTGCCATAAGGCTTGAGCCCATGGATCAGCGCACGAGCCGCGCCGGCGCTCTCTCTCAGAACAACGATACGGCGCCGGCACTGCTCGGCGTCGCTTGCGGGCTTGCCGCGGCGCTGTTCTGGGCGTTCGGCTTCGCCGCCACGCGGCACGGCCTCAAGGTCGGCTTCACGCCGGTCGATCTGCTGGTGCATCGCTATGTCTGGTCGGGACTCGTGTTCCTGCCGTTGGTGTTCCGCGCCGGCATCTCCGATCTCTGCGGCATCGGCTGGAGCAGGGGCCTCGTGCTGATGGTGCTCGGCGGCCCCGTGATGTCGCTGATCTCCTACACCGGCTTCCTGTTCGTGCCACTCGGCCATGGCAGCGTGATCCAGCCCTCCTGTGCGACGCTCGGCGGCCTGCTGCTCGCGGCGCTGCTGCTGAAGGAGCACATCTCCGCCTCGCGCCTGGCCGGTGCGATCGTCATCGTCGGCGGCCTCGGTGTGATCGGCGCGGAATCGATCGGCCATATCGGGCCCGACGGCGTGCTCGGCGATCTGATCTTCGTGGTGACCGGATTAATGTTCGCAGGCTTCGGCGCAGCCCTGCGCCACTGGCGCGTCTCGGCCGTGTCGGCTGCGCTGGTGATCAACGTGCTGTCGCTCCTGCTGCTGCCGGTCTACATCGCAACCGTTGGTCTCGCCCATGTCGCGGCGATCGGCGTGAGCGAGAATGCGATCCAGGCGCTGGCGCAGGGCGTGCTCGCCGGGCCCGCGGCGCTCTATCTCTACGCCGTCTCGGTGCAGCGCCTCGGCGTTGCCCGTGCGGCGGTGTTTCCGGCCTGCGTGCCGGCACTGACGCTGCTCACCGGCTGGCTGCTGCTCGGCGAGCCGCCGACCATGCTGCAGGCCGCAGGACTCGTGACGGTGCTGTGCGGATTCTATCTGGCGCAGCGGCAGAGCTAAGCGCGGGCTAGGCCTTCTTCACGAACTCCGACTTCAGGTTCATCGCGCCGATGCCGTCGATCTTGCAGGCGATGTTGTGGCCGTCGCTGGCGTCCTGCAGGCGGATGTTGCGCACCTTGGTGCCGCCCTTCACCACCGAGGAGGAGCCCTTGACCTTGAGATCCTTGAGCACGATGACGCTGTCGCCATCAGCGAGCGCATTGCCGTTGGCATCGCGCACGCCGGCGTCCTGCGCGGTGTCAGCCGCGGCTTCCGCCACACCGCTCCACTCGTGACCGCATTCCGGGCAGACCCAGAGATCGCGGTCCTGATAGGCGTGCTCGGAGTTGCAGGCAGGGCATTTCATCGTGTCGGTCATTGGGACTCGTCTCGGGCTTCGTTCGCGGCGCGACCGTAGGGGCGCAATCGCGGAAAGCAAGGGAAAGCTGCTGCCTGCGATCGCTGCCGGTGCGATATCACCGAAACGGCGCGACGAAGATCTGAGCCAGCCCACACGCTCGCTTGACGCAGATCAACTTCAGTGTCTGCGTCCGACCTACGCTCGATGCGCCTCGAGGCAACAGCGGGGAATGGCGATGTCGCACGGCGTACGAATCTATCTCGGCTTGATCGTCCTGATCGCGTTGTCGGTGCTGTTCCTCCTGGGCATCATTCACTCCGCCGCGGGGGCGCCGCGGTCCGGTCCGCGCGCCGTGGCCGAAGGACATCGTCTGGCCGAGGCGTGGTGCGAAAGCTGTCACGCCGTCGAGCCGCACATGACGGGATTTTTCGACGAGGCTCCGAGCTTCCAGTCCATCGCCGACCGCAGCGGCACCACCGCGCTCTCGCTCAAGGTGTTCTGGCGCACCAGCCACCAGACCATGCCGAACCTCGTGATCTCGCCGCAGCAGGCCGATGCGCTGTCGGCCTACATCCTCAGCCTGAGAGCCCAATGAGGCCGCCGGGGCGATTTTGCGAAAACAACCCCATGCACAGTAGAGATGTCGTTGATAAAGCTCGCGTTTCGGTAGAGCCGAAGAGAGGCTTGCGGCGTCGGGCAAAACACGGGCATGATGGCATGCTCGACCGCGAGGAGTCCGTGCGGAGTGTGTAGGCCGGAGAGGCCAACGGATCGGCGCGAAGCGCGGCCCGATGGCAGGCTTGGCGAAATCCGGGCGTGCGGCATCATCCCGGATTGCGCTGCGCGCCATCCCGGCTAGGCTCGCCGCGCAATCCGCTACGAGCCCGCCATGACATTCCTGCTCAACATCGACGTCCCCGACGTGGCGCAAGCCACGCGCTTCTACACCGCCGCCTTCGGCCTCAGCGTCGGCCGCCGCTTCGGCACTGATTTCGTCGAGCTGCTCGGCTGGCCCGCGCCGGTCTATCTCCTGACCAAGCAGGCCGGCACGATAGGCGCCGGCGGCGACCACCGCCGCTACGAGCGGCACTGGACGCCGATGCATATCGACGTCGTCGTCGAGGATGTCGATGCCGCGGTCGCGCGTGCGCTTGGCGCCGGCGCGATCCTGGAGGCGCCGGCGCGCGATGCGTCCTATGGGCGGATCGCGATGCTGGCCGATCCGTTCGGGCACGGGTTTTGTCTGCTGGCGTTTAGCGAGAAAGGGTATGATGCGTTGATCGAACGTTCGTAGTCACCTGCAGGACGACATGCCGGCCAAGCCGAAACGAAAGCTGAAGACCTACCAGACCTCGCTCGGCTTCTACGACCAGGCCATTGCCGCACCCTCGATGAAGGCAGCGCTCGAGGCCTGGGGCGCCAGCTCCAACCTGTTCCACCAGGGCGCGGCGAAGGAAACCGACGACCCCGACGTGGTCGCGGCGACCATGGCGAAGCCGGGCGTCGTGCTCAGGCGCCCGGTCGGCTCGGACGGCGCGTTCAGCGAAAGCGCCGCACTGCCGACCGATCTCGGCGATGACGACGCCGAGCCCCGAAGCAGGCGCAAGAAACAACCCAAGACGCAGCCGAAGAGCAAGGCGCGATCGGCGAAGCGTCCCGCCAAGGCCGCGAAGACATCATCCGGCAAGAGCGACGAACAGGCAGCCCGCAAGGCCGCAGCCGCGTTCGAAAAGGAGGAGCGGCGGCGCGAGGCCGCGCGCGCCAAGGAGGAGGCCGCCCGTGCCAGGAAGCGCGCCCGCCGCGACAAGGCGGTCGCTGTCGCCGAGGCGGCGCTGGGGAAGGCACGACGGGAGCACGACTCCCGGGCGGAGGCGATCGAGGCCGAGCGCGCCGCGCTGGACGACCGTGCGGAAGCGGAACAGGAGCGCTGGGACAAGCAGCGGATGAAGCTGCAGGAGGCGCTGCGCCGGGCGCGGGAGTAGGGCAGCGAAAACGCGGGCCCAACATGTCTCGCGCGCGCCGCAGGATCGAGGTTCCGTGCCTATATGAGCTGATGTCTCATACAGGTCCTCAATGCCCGAAAAACTCTCGAAATCCCTAAACCCGATGCTCGTGCGCCCCAAGCGCGCGGCGCCGGTGCTGGTCTGCCGCAAATGTCTCAAGCGCAGCGACGAAGGCCGCGATGTCGGTCGCGCGCTGAAATCCGAATTGAAGGCGCGGAGGCCTGATGGCCTGAAGCCCGCCAAGCTGGTCATGACCGGATGCTTCGGCCTGTGCCCGAAGCGGTCGATCGTGGTCGCGAGCGGCGCCAGCCTGCAGCGGCAGGAATACGTGCTGGTCGAGGACCGTGCCCAGGTGCCGCGTGCGCTCGCGCTGTTGAACGGCGAGCGCGAGGGGTGATCCCGCGGGGGCAGGTTCTGCGCGCTGAAGCGTCTGAGCGCGCGCCTCGTCCTTCGAGACGACCGCTTCGCGGTCTCCTCAGGATGAGGCTGGGAAGCGCCGGCGCTTGTTGCAACTGGCGCAGCACACTCCGCCCTCATCCTGAGGAGCCCGCTCAAGCGGGCGTCTCGAAGGATGGCCGCAGAATAGCTCGCGCGAAATTTGCTTGCCTTGCTCCTTGTCCTTTTGCACTCTCGCGGCGAAGGAGACCAATGCATGACAAGAATGACCGCCGCCTGTGCGCTCGGAACCGCCCTGGTGCTGGGCAGCCTCGCAACATCGGGTGCTGAAGCCCGGACGCGGAAAGCCGTCGTGGTTCGCGCACCCCAAGAGCGCCTGATCATCACGGCGCCCGTGCTGCGGCCGACGCCGTGGGATTATAACGTCGTTCCGCGCTACCGCTATCGCCCGGAGGACGACAAGGTCGATCCCTACGGCCCGCCGCTGGTGCCGTCCTATGTGCGCTACGAGGGCTGGCGCTGGCCGTATTGGTGGTAGCGGCCGCGTGCTGACGACGGTGCCCGGATGAGCGAAGCGACATCCGGACGTTCGCGTAGACAGCAATCCCGGATGTCGCTTCGCTCATCCGGGCTACAGGCAAGGCACAATCCTCAGATGTTGCCTTGCTCGCTCTCCGGCACCTTGTCCCAGGGCCGGTAATAGAGCCGGGCGCATTCCTCCCGCAGGACACCGCCTTCGATCGTGAGATCATCGCGATAGGCCTTGGCGACGAAGTCGAGCGTGTCGACGTGCCGCGCCTCGAAATACATTTTGTGGACGTCGTCGCGGCCGGCGCCGTAGACGATGCGCGAAACCTTCGACCAGATCGATGCCATGGTGCACATGCCGCAGGGCTGCAACGTGGTGTAGAGCGTGGCGCCGCGGATCTCGCCGTTCTCGAACGCCGCGCCCGCGGCTCGGATCGCCTCGATCTCGGCGTGGGCGACGGCATCGTGATGCTCGGCGACGTGATTGCGCTCGGCTGCGAGCACGCGCCCATCCAGTACGATGACGCAGCCGATCGGGCTCAGCGCGGGATCGGTTCCCTCGGAGCTTGCCACGCGCAGCGCCTCGCCCATCCAGCGTGCATCCTCGCTCATCAGGCGCCTATTTCGGCTCGATGCTCAGCTTGGGGTCGGTCGGCAGCACGGTGGCGCCGGCATCGGCGGCGGCCTGCTCCGTCGTGACGGGGCGGGCGGCATCGGCTTCCCTGGTCGGGAGCGACAGCACACTGGCGGCACCGAGAACGATGATGGCGAGGACGATGATCAGGACAGGAAGGTTGCGCATGGTCATACAAATCGAATGACCGGCTCAAGTTCCTGAACGCGCAAAGAAGAGAAGAGGTGGATGACGCGGCGCTCATTCGCCTTACGAAATCGACGTGTTCCTCAACCGCTCCGCCATGCGCTCGGCGATGGCGACCGTGGTCAGGTGCGTATTGGCGCGCGGCACCTCAGGCATGATCGAGGCATCGATCACCCGCAGGCCCGTGCAGCCGATCACCCGGCAGTCGGGATCGACGACGGAGCGCGGATCGGAGGCTGCGCCCATGCGGCAGGTGCCGCTGGCGTGCTGGGCGTCGCTGCACTCGGCGAACAGCCAGTCGTCGAGCTCGGCATCGCTGAACGGCGCGTCCATGGAGCGGCCGCTGTTGCCGTAGTCGACGCGGGAGGCGATCTCGGTCACCGCAGGCTGCAGGCAGATCTCGCGCAGGCGGCGGACGCCGTCGCGCATCCTCTCGAGATCGCGCGGGTCGGACAGCATGCGTTCCTCGACCGCGGGATCGACCTCGGGGTCAGTGGTGGTGATGCGGACGTGGCCCTGGCTGAACGCCTGATAGACCGAGACCGCGATGCGTCCCAGCGAGACCACGGCCAGCGCCTGCGGCGTGCGGGCGAGGTTACCTGCGATCATGATCATGTCGTTGTCACCGGCGCCGGCAAGGCCGGAGGAATAACGCAGGCAGCAATTGGTGTGCCGGTGCATCAGCGTCGAGACCTGGCGGTCGTCGCGCAGATGCAGCAGCGCGTTGACGATCGGATGGTCCAGCAGGTTCTCGCCGACCGGCAGGTCGGCGCGGACGGGGATGCCGAGCCGCTCCAGCAGCGCGGCGGGGCCGATGCCGGAGCGTTGCAGGATCGCGGGCGAATGGATCGCGCCGGCGCAGAGGATCACCTCGCGCGCCGCGCGAGGCGTGTGGGACTGGCCGTCGACGCGGACCCGGACGCCGCTGGCATGCAGCCGGTTGCCCTCGAACACGAGGGTGTCGACCAGCGCGTTGCCGACGATGGTGAGGTTGGCGCGGCCGCGGGCCGGCTCCAGATAGCCGTCATTGGTGGAGATGCGCAGGCCCGCCTCGCTGTTGATCGCATAGGGCGAGACGCCGGTGCCATCGGGCGCGTTGTGGTCCTCGCACCAGCCATAGCCCAGCGCGAGCGCCGAGGACCGCAGCGCCCGGTCGACATTGCCCCAAGCCGGAACAGGCGCGCGATAGACCGGGATCGGACCGCGGTCGCCGTGATAGGGCGCATCAGGAAAATTCTTGTCGGTCTCCAGCTTGCAGAAGAACGGCAGCATCTCGTCCCAGGACCAGCCGGTGCAGCCTGCCGCCGCCCAGCGGTCGAGATCATCGGGAACGGCGCGGATCGCGATCTGGCCGTTGATGGTCGAGCTGCCGCCCATCGCACGGCCGCGCCAGAGCAGCAGCGGCTCCTGCCGCTCGGTGCGCCGCGCCAGCAGCTTCGGCCAGCGGAAGTCGTCATCGCCGATGGCCCGCATCGGGTTCGGGATGCGGATATGCTCCGGCGTGGTCGCCGTGCGGAGATCCTGCCCTGCCTCGAGCAAGAGCACGCGATGCGAGGGGTCTTCGCTGAGCCGCGCGGCGAGGGTCGCGCCGGCGGAACCGCCGCCGATGATGATCGTGTCGTAATCCTGCTCAAGCATTTTCGCTTGCTCCATTCCGCGAGCGCCATCCCACGCGCCCCTTGAACGCGACCCGGCGATGTCGCGTCCTAGATCACGACGCGCGGTGTCGATCACCGGGCCGCGTGGCCAACACATAGATCATTGCGCCAGACCGTTTCCAGCCATGTCGCGCACAAAGTTGCGGCGGGGCGGCGATGATAAAACGCGCAGCAGGCCGGGCAGCGCAGCCGTCGCGTCGAGATTGCCGCGCAAGGCCGGGCGCAGATCTCAACGGTGTGGAACGCGCGTTTGCGCAGCGGGGGCTATTGCATATGATTTGTTGTGGCGGCCTGCGCGCACGCCTCGTCCTTCGAGACGGCGCTTACGCGCCTCCTCAGGATGAGGCTAACGGGCGTCAGTGCCCGTTGAGACTGGTGCCACGCATTCAGTCCTCATCCTGAGGAGCCCGCCTAAAGCGGGCGTCTCGAAGGATGGCCGCAGGGGAAAGCTCTCACATGCGATAGCCCCGCGCGGCGGCGAGGTTAATACATTGGTCATCTCTTTGCGGTCATTTTCGCGACCTCAGTCAGCAAAGAGGCACCATGTCCGACATCACCATTCCCGGCGGCAAGATCCGGTCGTTCGTCGAGCGGATCGAGAACCTCGACACGGAAATGCAGGAGTTGAGCGAGCAGAAGAAGGAAGTCTTCGCGGAAGCCAAGGGCGAAGGTTTCGACGTCAAGATCCTCAAGGAGATCATCAAGCTGCGCAAGGAAGACAAGAACGAGCGCGACGAACGCGAAAGCCTTCTCGACCTCTACATGCGCGCGATGGAGACGGCCACGCCGGAGCAGGCGAAGGCGGCGTGAGACGCGCGGGTTGATCGGTGAGGGCGAGACGGCCGCGGTCCAGGCAATCGCGGCTGTCCTGCGGGAGCGACGGGACGAGGCTGCATCTAGCGTCGCGCGCACAGGCCGGGTCGTATCAGAAGCAAAAGTGAGCATTTTCAACAGATTACAGAGGCGTCCCCGAGCCTTTGATTGAGGACGCGCCGGCGCCGGTTGAGGCTTTCTCCGAATAGCCCCATATTGCGAGGATGTTGAAGGATGCGTTCGAGAACCTGACTGCCGCCGTGACGACGATCAACACGCCGATGCCTTACAGCATCGACGAGGACACTCTGCTGGCCTGTCTGAAGGGCGACATCTACGAACGAAAATGGCGTGTGCATGTGCAGGCGTTGTTCGACGAGGTCGATGTATCCGTCATCCACAATCTCGTTGTCGACCATGTCGTGACGTTCGACGAGTTATCGAAGGCAATCGACGCCTGGAAGGTCACGGAGTCCGACAATGAAAGATGGGTCAGGGAGATGGCGTCCTTCGAGGTGGGAAGAGCTGCTGCAGAAGGCGCTGGTCGCGCTCGATAGTCTCGAAGGGGGTGCCGGCGCCTGGACGTTCGGTGGCGGCACTGCGCTGGCGCAGATCCTCTATCATCGGATCAGTTACGACGTCGATATTTTCCTGGATTCCAGTTCCGTCCTGAAGAACCTCGCGCCGAACACGAACCCGGTGACGAAGTCGCTTTGCGATAGCTGGCAATGGCCGGGCAAGTACCTGAAGCTCATCTTGCGCGATGTCGGCGAGATCGATTTCCTGAACGCACCCTCGTTCATCGACAATCCGACGTACGAACTGACGTTTGGCGCTCGTTCCATCAAGGCAGAGCGGCCGGCCGAAATCGCAACCAAGAAACTCGTCTATCGCGCATCGACATACACGCCGCGCGACGTCTTCGATCTTGCCGCGATCCATGTCTGTGATCGTTCAGCGCTCGGCGAGATCGCACGATGTCCGGCCATCACTGGTCATGTGGTATCCTCCGCGTTGAACCGCTTGAATCTCGCGAAAGCGCAGTATCAGGCCGAGATGAGGAACGTGATCAATGCAACGCCGCGAGGCGAGGAGTTTATCGACAAATCTTGCGAAATTGCCTTGGAGGCGCTTGCCGAGATCAGGAAGCAGATTCCCGGCGAGCTCAGCAGGACGTGAACGAGTCCAAATTGAGCGCACTGCAACTATGATTCAAGGTGGGTGAGACCTCACCGTCATTCCGGGGCGCGCGAAGCGCGAACCCGGAATCCATTGCGCCACGCGTGCTGTCGCCCGATGGATTCCGGGCTCGCGCCCAAGCGGGCGCGCCCCGGAATGACCGCCTCAACCGAAGCCCGCCATCAATAGCGGCTGCCGGTGCCCTTCTGCTGCGTGATCCAGTCCGACAATGATTTCGGTTTCGCTTTCACCATCCGGACGGGTGATGCCTTCGGATGGTCGCGCAGGCCTTTTGTCGAGCCTGCGCGCGGCGCTTGCGTTGAGCTGCCTCTCGAGGCCTCCGCAGCTTCCTTTTCGAGACGCAACTGCTTCAATCGCGCCATCTTGGTGCGCTCCGCCTCGACTTCGGGCCGTTCGGCGAGCAGCGACTTGGGGTGAGCCAGTTCGGCCGGGACCAGGACGCCGAGAATGGTCGTCTCGCCGAGCGCCTTGCAGGCCTCCAGCCGGTGCAGTCCCTCGACCAAAACGAGTCGATCTCCGTCGATCCTGATGGAAATGGGGGTCTGTTGCCCGATGTCCAGCATGCTTTCCGCGATCTCCGCAACGGTGGCCGGATTGAGGGTCTTCTTTAATTTTGTGGGAACGAAGATTGTCTCGATCGGGAAGCTTTCCGGCTTGGGCATAATCTGACTCCGCTTCTACCGGGGCCATCGGAACCCATATCGGTGGTGGTCTGGAGTTTAGGAGGGAAGGGCTCGACCGCAAAGGCAATTCGGCCCTAAGGATTGGTTGAACTCTTGCAAAACCGCATAGCCCTGTCGATTGGGGTATGGGTATCCCTGCGCCCCCTCCTGGAACGTGCTGCGGCCGAAGCTGCAACGATTTGTTCCCGAGAGTTGAGTGCTCTGCCGCTATAATTGCGGGGATGGAGCGCGGGGTGTGCGACGGGCCGCGCCTTGATCTGGATCAAGCATGCCGCCCCCGACCGCCCCACTGTGCAGACATTCAATCGGAAGGAAAACATGGTTCAGACAAGAGCGAGCGTCCTTGGTGCCTTCGCGGCCGTGCTGCTGGCTGTGCCGGCCAAAGCCCAGGTGCTGGTCGATGTTTCCAAGATCAGCTGCGACCAGTACATCACCCAGCGCATTACGCACATGCAGACCGTGAACGTCTGGCTCGCCGGGTTCTACGCCGGCCGTCGCAACAATCCCGTTGTGGACACGCAAGCGCTGAACAGGAACGGCAACAAGCTCTCGCGCTTCTGCGAGTCGCATCGCGAAATGCCGCTGCTCGACGCGGTCGAGGCCAACACGAAGTAGGGGGAGGGTTGGTCAGCCGTGTCAATTCTAATGAGGTGTCAGACTGAGCGGATCAGCTCGTAGGATGGGTAGAGTGAAGCGATACCGATCAATCGCCATCGTGGAGTGATGGGTTTGGCAAGTGCTCTACCCATCGTACGGGCTCCCGCATCGCATCCTCTTCCCTGGTTGCCTAATATCAGCGCCTCCCTGCAATTACCCGGTACGTCGGCGCTCCTAGATTTGAGAACATTCTGATCTTCACGATTGCGTAGTCAGTTCCCGCGGATTTGTGCCAGTCGATCTCCATCTCATGGAGGTTTTGTGAAGGCGTCTCTTTGTGGGACGATTCGCGCCTACGAGATCAAAATTCAACGCTGGGTCATTGAATATCGTGCTTGAACGCGAACGGCGGGAGCTCGGTCTGGATATTGAAGCTTGCGATCGGCATTTGAAGGTAGACTTGGACCTTGGGGTGGTTGAAGGGCCTAACCGTTAAAGGACGCCGCTATCCGACGTCTCTCGGCTGATAGCAAAACTCCAAGGTGCGAATGTTCATATCTTTGACAAGGCTTACAAAGCGAGCCGTCTTCTTGTTGAGTCTATTATTGCCAGCAAGAAGCGCTTGCGCGCTGGCATATGCACAGATGTCCGCCATATCCAAAAGGCGGGACTGATCCGATGCTAAGTCGATTGCATTTGAATGAACGCGAGCGAAGTTAGTGGCTTGCAGACGCGCAAGACCCCAATCGATCTTGGTGCGGTCGGGGTCGAATGCTAGTTCGTATGTTGCCCCTTGGCGGTGCTGCATATTCACGATGGCTGCAAAGCAGGCTAGGCCTGTTAAGTGTTTTTCGCTGACGTCAAACAACGGTCCGTCGACGAATTTTAGCTGTCGAGGGTAGCGCGTTTGATCAATCCAGGCCGAGAACCAGAGTCCGCCAAGGTTAAGCATCAATTTCGCGCATTCTTCCACGAAGCTGTAAACATCTGCCGGCTCAAAATGCGCGAATGGTGAGCGACGACGCGCGTCGCCGCTAAACAGAGTTCGGCAGTGAATCTTTGCATCTGTCGGAACATCGCGAGAGGCCTTCAGGCGGACCAATGCGCTCCGAGCGTCTTCGCGGGCAATAGGTGGGAGCCATAGTATCCCTCCGGCGACGAACTGCTCAGCCTTGCTTTCGTCGCACAATGCAAGAGGCCGCTCAAACAGGAGCGGCCTCGGCAATTCAGTTGGTGTGGTTGGTGCGGCCAATGGGTTAGCTACACCCCGTCGTGCTGCCGCAAGTATCGCACTTCATACAAGTCCCATTCCGCACCAGCGTGAAGTTGCCGCACTCCGAGCACATCTCGCCTTCGTAGCCCTTGGCCTTGGCTTCCGCGCGGCGCTCGGCCTTGCTGGGAGCCGCGACCGTTGCGGCGCTGCCGGCCTTGCTCCACTGCAGGGCTTCCAGCTTCTCCGTGGGGGAGAGGTCGTGCTGGACTTCCTGCTTCAGGGCCACGGCGCCTTCGATGGCGTCGCCGACGCGGGCCGAGGTGCCGTGGGCCAGCGCCGTGACCTTGCTGCCGCCCGAGGGCGCGCTGTCATTGCCCTGGGCGATCGCGGCCGAGCCGCCGCGCATCACCACGAGGTTGTCGGTGCGGGAGCGGGTGAGGCCGCGCGACACCAGCTTATTGGCGTGGTGCGTCTCCTCCGGCTCCTTGCCTTCCTCGACGCCCTTGCCGAGCGCGTCGAAGTTCGACTCGGTCGGATCGACATGGGCGAGGTCGAAGCGCGACATGTAGCTCACCGCGAGCTCGCGGAAGACGTAGTCGAGGATCGAGGTTGCGTACTTGATCGAGTCGTTGCCCTGCACGGGGCCGGCCGGCTCGAAGCGGGTGAAGGTGAAGGCGTCGACATATTCGTCGAGCGGCACGCCGTACTGGAGGCCCAGCGACACCGCGATGGCGAAGTTGTTGATGAAGGAGCGCAGTGCGGCGCCTTCCTTGTGCATGTCGATGAAGATCTCGCCGAGACGGCCGTCGTCATACTCGCCGGTGCGGAGATAGACCTTGTGGCCGCCGACGACCGCCTTCTGGGTGTAGCCCTTGCGGCGATCCGGCATCTTCTCGCGCTCGCGCATCACGATGATGCGCTCGACCAGCTTCTCGACGATCTTCTCCGAGACCTGGGCGGTGCGCGCCGCCATCGGCTTGTCGTGGAAGGCCTCGACCGCATCGTCCTCGTCCTCATCGTCGCTGATGAGCTGCGAGTTGAGCGGCTGGGACAGCTTGGAGCCGTCGCGATAGAGCGCGTTGGCCTTCAGCGCCAGCTTCCACGACAGCATGTAGGCGGACTTGCAGTCCTCCACCGTGGCGTCGTTCGGCATGTTGATGGTCTTGGAGATCGCACCCGAGATGAAGGGCTGCGCCGCCGACATCATACGGATGTGGCTTTCGACCGACAGATAGCGCTTGCCAATCTTGCCGCAGGGGTTGGCGCAGTCGAACACGGCGTAGTGCTCGGCCTTGAGGTGCGGGGCACCTTCCACCGTCATCGCGCCGCAGATGTGGACGTTGGCCGCCTCGATCTCGCGCTTGGTGAAGCCGACGGCCTGGAGCAGGTCGAAGCCGGGGGCCGCGATCGCCTCGGCACCGATGCCGAGCTGGTCGCGGATGAAGTCTTCGCCGAAGGTCCATTTGTTGAAGGCGAACTTGATGTCGAAGGCGGTCGGCAGGGCCTTTTCGACCTTGGCGATGGCGTCGTCGGTGAAGCCTTTCGACTTCAAGGTCGAGGCGTTGATGCCCGGCGCGTTGGACAGCGAGCCGTGGCCGACGGCGTAGGCTTCGATCTCCGCGATCTCGCTCTCGCGATAGCCGAGCGCGCGCAGCGCCGCGGGGACCGCGCGGTTGATGATCTTGAAGTAGCCGCCGCCGGCGAGCTTCTTGAACTTCACCAAGGCGAAGTCGGGCTCGATGCCGGTGGTGTCGCAATCCATGACGAGGCCGATCGTGCCCGTGGGCGCGATCACCGTGGTCTGGGCGTTGCGATAGCCGTGCTTCTCGCCGAGCTCGAGCGCCGCATCCCAGGCGGCCTGGGCGTGGGTGACGAGGTCGGTCTGCGGGCAGGAGACCAGGTCCATCGGCACCGGGTTGACGCTGAGCGCCTCGTACCCGTTGGACTGGCCGTGCGCGGCGCGGCGGTGGTTGCGGATGACGCGCAGCATGTGCGCGGCGTTCTTCTTGTAGCCGGGGAAGGTGCCGAGTTCGGCTGCCATCTCCGCCGAGGTCTTGTAGCTGATGCCGGTCATGATCGCGGTCAGCGCGCCGGCGATGGCGCGGCCTTCCTTGCTGTCATAGGGCAGGCCCATGGTCATCAAGAGGCCGCCGATGTTGGCATAGCCGAGGCCGAGGGTGCGGAACTCGTAGGAGAGCTCGGCGATCGCCTTCGACGGGAACTGCGCCATCATCACGGAGATTTCGAGCACGATGGTCCACAAGCGGCAGAGATGCTCGTAGCTATCGACGTCGAAGCGCTTGGCCTCGATGTTGTAGAACGTCAGCAGGTTCGCGGACGCCAGGTTGCACGCCGTGTCGTCCAGGAACATGTATTCCGAGCACGGATTGGACGCGCGGATGTCG
Source organism: Bradyrhizobium sp. SZCCT0148 (assembly GCF_018129985.1). Classification (GTDB taxonomy): domain Bacteria; phylum Pseudomonadota; class Alphaproteobacteria; order Rhizobiales; family Xanthobacteraceae; genus Bradyrhizobium; species Bradyrhizobium japonicum_H. The sequence goes on along the minus strand of NZ_JAFCKT010000001.1, from coordinate 1,298,862 downwards.
CCAGACGCCTTGCAGGTGTGCCAGTCGTTCATCGTGGTGTTGAAGTGCAGGCCCGGGTCGGCCGACGCCCAGGCGGCGTGGCCGATCTTCTCCCAGAGGTCGCGCGCCTTCAGCGTCTTGGTGATCTTCCTGGTGGTGCGTCCGACGAGATTCCAGTCGCCGTCGGTCTCGACGGCGCGGAGGAAATCGTCCTTCAGCGAGACCGAATTGTTGGAGTTCTGGCCGGAGACGGTGAGATAGGCTTCCGAATCCCAGTCGGTGTCGTAGACGTCGAACTGGATGTCCTTGTAGCCCTGCTTGGCGAACTGGATGACGCGCTTGATGTAGTTGTCGGGCACGAGGCTGCGGCGGGCGAGCTTGATCTCGCGGCGGAGCGCCGGGTTCTTCTCGGGGTCGAAGCAATCGTCGCCCGAGCCTTCGCAGTTGACGCAGGCCTTCAGCACCGCCTTGAGGTGCTTCTGGTTGATCTTGGATCCGGTGACGAGAGCGGCGACCTTCTGCTCCTCCTTCACCTTCCAGTCGATATAGGTCTCGATGTCGGGGTGATCGACGTCGACCACGACCATCTTGGCGGCGCGGCGGGTGGTGCCGCCCGACTTGATCGCGCCCGCGGCGCGGTCGCCGATCTTGAGGAAGCTCATCAGTCCGGAGGAGCGGCCGCCGCCGGAGAGCTTTTCGCCTTCGCCGCGCAGGCGCGAGAAGTTGGAGCCGGTGCCCGAGCCGTACTTGAACAGGCGCGCTTCGCGGACCCAGAGGTCCATGATGCCGCCCTCGTTGACGAGGTCGTCACCGACGCCCTGGATGAAGCAGGCGTGCGGCTGCGGATGCTCGTAGGCCGACTTGGACTTGGTCAGCTTGCCGCTGAAGGGGTCGACGTAATAATGGCCCTGGCCGGGACCGTCGATGCCATAGGCCCAATGCAGGCCGGTGTTGAACCATTGCGGCGAGTTCGGCGCGACCATCTGCATCGCGAGCATGTAGCGGAGCTCGTCGTAGAACGCCTGGGCGTCATCGTCGGTCGAGAAATACTTGCCCTTCCAGCCCCAATAGGTCCAGCAGCCGGCGAGGCGGTCGAACACCTGCTTGGCGCTGAGCTCGCTGACATAGCGCTCCTTCTCGGGCAGGAGGCTGAGGGCCTCGGTATCGGGCACGGAGCGCCACAGGAAGGAGGGGACGGATTCCTCCTCGACCTTCTTCAGGCGCGCGGCGACGCCGGCCTTGCGGAAGTACTTCTGGGCCAGCACGTCGGAGGCGACCTGCGACCAGGCGGTCGGGACCTCGACGCCGTCGAGCTTGAACACGACCGAGCCGTCGGGATTCCGGATCTCCGACGTGGTCTGGCGGAAATCGATTCCCGCGTAAGGTGACTGTCCCGCAGTGGTGTGGCGCCGCTCAATCCGCATCGTATTGCCCCGTCCTATTCTTTGACCGGTCCCGCCTCCGTTCAGGCGTGCCGGGTCGACATTTCGTTTCGCGGCGCCTTCCGGCCGTTCGGCCCTCGTGCATCGCAGTTCAGCCGGTGGACCCGGCCCTTGTTCTCCCGACGCGACTTCTCGATGCCTGCATCGATCATCGGCCGGCCTGTCCACGCCCATCCGCCCCAACGGGATGCGCGCGACACGCGTTCAACGCCCCACACCACAACTTCTTTCGATGCCATCCGAGCCTGTTGCCGGCCCGGTCTGACGCCCGAAAAGTCCGCTCATCGCGGGCAGACAAGCCCTCATTCCGCAGCCTTCGGCTGGCTGGCGGAGCTGAGATTTGCGAGACCCTTTGGGGGAGTGCCGGCGGGACGCAAACTCACTCGCGCCGAACGGATCGAAAACTAGGACTCTCCATTGCGCCCGTCAAGAACTAGTGCGAGTTCCTGAATCAAATACTAAATATGGTGGATTGTAGGGGATAACAGGGGGCAAGCCCGCGCCTGTTGTGGGGGCAAGTATCAGTGAGTCCTCAGAGATTCCCAACCGAAAAAATTTGTAGTTCGAGGTGCCCGGAGCATTCATCCCGCTGTTCACAGGGCAGGTATATTTTTGGGCGAAGGGATTGCGCCAGCGGGACTCACGTAGCCCTACGGAAGGTGAGGGCAGGCATGCCCGCCGAGGTGGTGGTGAGCGCGGCGAATCCGGGCCAAGCTGACGCTCAGATTTTGCCGGACCACCCACATGCTTGATTCGACCAGCCGGGATGCGCGGCCGCGCATCGCCCCGGCCGGCCTGATGTTCCTCGCGATCACCTCGATCGGCTGGGGCTTCAATTGGCCGGTGACCAAATTCCTGCTCTCCGAGCTGCCGCCGCTGACGTTGCGCGGGGTGACCGGCGTGCTCGGGGCCGTGCTGCTGGCGGCGCTGGCCCTGGTCCGCGGCGACAGCCTGACGGTGCCGCGCGAGATCTGGCCGCGGCTGCTGACCGCCGCATTACTCAACGTCACCGGCTGGATGGTCCTGATGGGGCTGGCGCTGCTCTGGCTGCCCGCGAGCGAGGCGGCGCTGATCGCCTATACGATGCCGGTCTGGGCCTCGATCATCGCCTGGCCGGTGCTGGGCGAGCGGCCGACACTGCTGCGCACGCTGGGGCTGGTGATGGCCTTCGTCGGGCTTGCCTCGATCATGGGCGGCAACGGCATCGCCGCCAGCGTCGAGAAGCTGCCGGGCATCGTCATGGCGCTCGCCGGCGCGCTCGGCTTTGCCGTCGGCACGGTGTTCTCGAAGAAGTACCCGATCCGTCTGCCGCCGATCACGGCTGCGGCCTGGCAGATCGGGATCGGCTGCCTGCCGATCTCGATCATCGGCCTCATGGTCGAGAGCACGCACCTCTCCAACGTGACGCCGCTCGGCTGGTGGCTGCTGGTCTATTCGACCGTGGTGCAGTTCTGCATCGCCTATGTCAGCTGGTTCGCAGCGCTCGCCCGCCTGCCGGCCTCGGTCGCCGCGATCGGCACGATGGCGGTACCGGTGATCGGCGTCGTCGCCTCGGCGATCGCGCTCGGCGAGCCGCTCGGGCCTGGCCAGATCGCGGCGCTGGTCTTCACGCTGGCGGCGGTGGTGCTGGCGACGCGCTAGCCGCCCCGCCGCCCAGCGCCTTGCGGATCATCTCGGCGAGCTGGTTGCGGCGATAGGGCTTCGTCAGCAGCAGCACGCCGTCATCCAACTTGCCGTGGTGCACGATGGCGTTGTCGGTATAGCCGGAGGTGTACAGCACCTTCACGCCCGGCCGCAGCCTGGCCACCTCGTCGGCCAAGTCGCGCCCGCTCATGCCGCCGGGGATGACGACGTCGGTGAAGAGGAGATCGAACGGCTGTCCGGCAGCAATCAATTCAAGTGCGGTCTTGCCGTCGGGGGCGGCAATCGTCTTGTAGCCGAGGCTCTGCAGCTGCGCAGTGACGAAGGTGCGCACGAGGCTGTCGTCCTCGACGACGAAGATGGTCTCAGCACCGCCTTCGACCTGCGGCGCGGTGGTTGCGGCCACGTCGGCCATGCCATCGCCCGGCGGCAGATAGAGCTTGATCGTGGTGCCGTGGCCTTCCTCGCTGTAGATCTTGATGTGGCCGCCGGACTGCTTGACGAAGCCGTAGACCATGGAGAGGCCGAGGCCTGACCCCTTGCCGACCTCCTTGGTGGTGAAGAATGGCTCGAACGCCTTCTGCTGGGTGTCGGGCGACATGCCGGTACCGGTGTCGCTCACGGCGAGCATGACGTAGGGGCCGGCGACCACGTCTGCATGGGCCTGCGCATAGGCCTCGTCCAGCACGACGCGGTGGGTCTCCAGCAGCAGCTTGCCGCCGTTCGGCATGGCATCGCGCGCGTTGATCGCCATGTTGAGCACGGCATTGGTGAGCCGGGACGGATCGATATGCGCGGTCATCGGCCCCTGTTCGAGCACGGTCTCGATCTCGATCTGCTCGCCGAGGGTGGGGCGCAGCAGTTTTGCGATGTCGGCGATCGCGGCGTTGATCTCGACGTTGCGCGGCTGCAGCGGCTGCCTGCGCGCAAACGCCAGCAGATGCTGGATCAGCTCGGCGCAGCGCTCGGCGGCCTCGTCGATCAGCCTCGCCACGCGCTGGAGCTCGGGCTGCCCTTTCAGGCTCGCCACCAGCGTCTCGGTGTTGCCGGAGATCACGGTCAGCATGTTATTGAAGTCGTGCGCGACGCCGCCGGTCAGCTTGCCGATCGCATCCAGCTTCTGCGACTGGTAGAGCTGCCGCTCGGTCTCGCGCGACATGGTCGCGTCGTGATAGACCAGCACCGCGCCGGAAATGTCGCCGTGCCCGTCCAGCATCGGCCGGCCGCTGACCATGAGATGACGCGGAGGATTGCCGCTGTGCGGGCGGACGATCATCTCCATGTCCTCGAACTTCTCGCCGCGCAGCACGCGCACCGAGGGCAGCTCGTCGGCCTTGAGCGGCGTGACGCCGTCGCCGTGAAACACATCCGACAGCGCGCGCAGATTGCGCAGGTTCATGCCGGTGTGATGCAGCAGCATGCGCTCCGCGGCCGGGTTGGACAGCAGGACGTTGCCCTCGGAGTCGATGACCAGCACCGCCTCCGCCATGCTGTGAAACGTGCTCTGGAGCACGTTGACCGACAGGCGCAGCTCGTCATGCGCGTTGACGAGGTGTTCGGTGCGCTCGGCCACCGCCGCTTCGAGCGCGTGCTTGGCGGCCGTGGTCTCGCTCAGCGTGCTCTCGAGCTGGACCGTCGCGCGCCGGCTCTCGCGCATCACCAGCGCGACCAGCAGCAGGATCAGCAGGGCGCCGGCGACGTCGATGCCGAGCAGCACGATGCCGGTCCGGCGCGAATCCTGGGAGCGCGCGGCAAGCACGCGTTCCTCCTCCGCGCTCAGGTGGTCGAGGTTGCCCATCACGGCGTCCATCAGGCCGCGGCCCTCGGCCTTGCTGCTGAGCGCGGCTATGCCGGCCTCGTCGCCCGCCGCGCGAAGGCGCATTGCCTCGGCCGCGATCTCGATTCGGCGCAGTGCGAGCGGCTCGGTGCCCTCCAGCAGCTTGACCTGATCCGGATTGTCACGCACGTCGCGCTTGAGCTCGGCGAGGGCCGGCGCGATCTGCGCTTGCGCGGCCTGGAATTCGGCGTTGAAGGCAGGGCTACGGTAGAGTTCATAGCCGCGCGCGGCGCTCTCGGCGCGGCGCAGCAGTACGCGCAGATCGGAGATATTCTTCTGTACCCGGACGGTCTGATGGACCCAGGCCGCGTCGGACCGCGACTTGACGTCAAGGGCGATCGAGGCCGCTGTGATGATCAGGAGGATGGCAAGTCCGACACCGAGAATGACGCGCTGCGTTGGGATCAAGGGGCTTCTTTCTTGTCCTTCGGCTGTGCGCTCTCGCCCGGGCTGGCGAGGCATTCCCGGATCGTGGTCAGCAGCGCTTCCGGCGTGAACGGCTTGCGCAGGCAGCGCGTGGCTCCAAGCTCCAGCGCCATGCGGAGGAAATCGGGAGAGGGCGAGGCGGATGAAGCGAAGGCGTAACCGGACATCGCGATCAACGGAGTAGCCGGCGCGCGCTCGTGGAAGATGCGGATGGACTCGAAGCCGCGCATATGCGGCATGAAGATGTCAACGAGCATCACCTCAAAGGTCTGCGCTTCCAGCGCAGCCAGTCCTGTTTCGCCTCCGTCAGCCAGCGTGACGTCGAAGCCCTGACGTTGGAGGAGGACCTCGATGGTCGCGCCGACCATCGGATCGTCATCAACCACGAGAATACGCGGCATGACACTTCCCAGTCATCGAAGTCCCCACTGTGATGGGTGATATCCGCGAATCGTGTGTCGGGTCAATTTTGGATTGGATCGCGATGGATATGCACCGTGCGGTGCATATGGCCTTTGCGCGGGGTTCCATGAGATGTTTGGGCCATCCGTCACGGTTTGCGCGGCAACCGGGGTGGATTCGATAAATGGTTGATGCAAAGTCCAGGGACCATCTGGACCAATGCAACCGGCCAAACACGCGCCGAGGCGCCTGCATGACGTCAGCGCAGCGCTTGCCAATGTGTTCCGACACGGCCGCACGCCCCAATCACGCGGCAGACAAGGATGCTGCTGCAAGTGATAGAAGGGATGCCCCTTGCCGCCATTGCGGCAAAGGCTCAGGCCCGCCAAGCCAAGATCAATAGCGCGCGACGACCGGACCGCCGAAGCGGTAGTTGACGCGTGCGGTCACCTGGTCAGCGGTCAATCTGCCGGTCGAGATTCCGGCTCCCGCCGTGCCGCCGAAGCCATCGGGAATCACGATGTTGACGCTGCGGCGGCCGAAATCCGAATGACGATATTCGGCGGCGAGGCTCCACTGACTGGCGAACGCCCATTCGACACCGCCGCCCAGAGTCCAGCCCCAACGAGTTTCCGAGCCGCTCCCGGCCGACGTGAATGAGCCCGCGGGGAGCGCGATACCCGGACCATTCACGACGGTCGCCTTGCTGCCGCTGACATCGGCAACAGCGGCACCACCGGTTGCATAGAACAGAACGCGCTCAGCGGTAAATCCGAGCCGGCCGCGGAAGGAAGCCATCCACTGGATGTGACCATAATCGACGGTCACGGTCTGGGTGACAGGCGCGCCGATGATCACCGGAGCCCCGAATGTCCGCGACCTTGTTTCGATGGCGCCATCAAAGCCGGTACCGACGGCATCGGCTTCGATTCCCAGCACGACGCGCTGGACCTGCCAATTGTATCCGGCTTGAAGGCCGCCGATCGCGGCGCTACTGGTGCCGGGTCCTGCCAGCGTGTCCAGTTGTCCAGGGAAGATGGTTATGATCGCGGCGTTTGGCGGAAGGACGATGAAGCCTGGAAAGACAACACCGTTGTAGGCGTCCGACGAATTGCGGCTCCAGGCCCCACCGATATTTCCGCCGACGTAGAAGCCGGTCCAGCTGAAAACCGGTGCTGGAATTGCCAGGGGGGTCTTGACCGCCATGTCGGCGGCATCGGCCGTTGCAACCCCTGTTAAAAGGGCGCTTGCTGCCATCACCACGATCGTGCGTGTAGTCATGCCCTTCCCCCTAATGCGTTTGGCCATTCTTCGTGCCAGAATTCGGCTAGCTTAAAAGCCCGACGAAGCGGATGCTGTACCTCTCGGAACACAACCGGAAATTTTCAACTATCGTTTCAGGGATCCCTGGGCAGGTCATCCGAAGTACAAGTCTAGAGCGACGGCGGCAGGCATAGTCGCTTGCTCCGTCGCGGAGCGAGAATGGAGAAACCTGAGCGGCTTGCAAAACGGACATGGGCGGCGCCGGTCTTCACCGGCGCCGCCCATTGGTTCGTTGGATCGTTCAGTCCATCTTACGGACAGGGGTGACGCTGCCCGTCATAGCCGAGATAGGTGCCCGAAGCCGGGTCATATGACTTGTAGCGCTGCGAACAGTAGGCCACGGAATCGCCGCCGCCATCGGGAACGACCGCTACAGACGGCTCGTCATAGTAGCTATCGCCATAGTAGTCGGGATCACCGTAATAGCCGCCGCCGCCATAGTAAGCGTAGGAGCCAATTCCGCCGATCGCGGCACCTGTCGCGAAGCCGGGCCAGAAGCCGCCGCCGCCGTGGCGATGATGGTGCCCGCCGCCGTGCCAATTGCCGCCGCGGCCGCTCCAGTTACCACCGCCACCCTGCCAATTGCCGCCGCTCGCGGCCGCAAAGTTACGCGCTGCGCCGCCAGTGAATGACGTGCCGCCGCTCGGGCGAACCGCTGCACCGGCCGCGAAATTGCCGCCACCGCCGTGGAACGCAGCGCCACCGCCGCCCATCCGCGCTCCGCCACCGAAGCCGCCGCCGCCCATTCGTGCGCCGCCGCCACCGCCACCGAAGTGAGCGCCACCGCCGCCACCTCCGATATGTGCACCGCCGCCGCCACCACGACCACCGAGGCCCTGCGCGAAGCTCGGCGTCGCCATCGGGAGAACCAATGCCACCGCCGCAGCGGCACTTAAAACTTTCAGACTTTTCATGAGTGAACTCCTTTTCCCGGAAGCAAACCCTAAGAAGGGGCGAGGGTTCCTGGGATCACGCCGGTTTGCGCGTGAATGAAAGACTCGCGCACGGGCGCTGTATCCGGCATGAACGGATCGCGCCGAATTTGCGGCCACCTTCGTGTTCGTGTTACCGGACGCGCATCTGGGGAGGGGACAGCCGCGCCCGCCGAACTGGACATTTCGCCGCCCGGATGGCATCAGGACCCGACGAAGCAGGGCCCTAGCCGCATGAAACAGTTCTTCCTCAAGTTCTTCACCTGGTGGAATGGCCAGACCTTTGGCACCCAGCTCTGGACCAGGCGGTACGGCGAACTGGTCGGCCAGGACGAGCAGGGCAATCTCTACTATCGCACCCGCGGCGGGGTGGTCGATCCCACGCTCGGCTTCGAGCGGCGCTGGGTGGTTTATAACGGCTACGCCGAAGCCAGCCGGATCCCGCCGTCCTGGCACGGCTGGATGCATCACACCGTGGACGTTCCGCCGACCGAGGACAATTATCAGCCGCGCGAGTGGGAAAAGCCGCACCAGCCGAATCTCACCGGCACGGCACAGGCCTATCGGCCCTCGGGCTCGACCCTGGCCAGCGGCAAGCGTCCGAAGGCGACCGGCGATTATCAGCCCTGGACGCCTGGCTAGACTTCCCGTCCGCCACCCATCTTGATCGATTTGATCGTTCGATTGAATGCGCCCGCATCCGTCTCACCCGGCTGTGGACAACGGGAACAGTGGGGACGGTATCTGCGCGAACGTTGCGGCCGCGCGTGCCATGCGGCTCAATAATCCCATCTTACGGAGATGGGAGACCATCGCGTTCGGTTCGGGCAACAGTTCGCGACTGTCCCGAGATGCAGCGGCCGCCGACCAGGACTCGATCGGGAGATAGGCCCCCGGTCTGGAAGTTCCGAAATCGCCCGATGGAATGTGCAGCCGCCGTAAGACAGGAAAGGCCGCTTGGGAAACCGAGCGGCCTTTTTCTTTTGGGGCCTTGTGCAGGGTCTCGCGCCTCGACGCTGCGCAGCACGGAATGATGCGCTGCTGAGCCGGGGCCTATGCAGCAGCGGACCGCGTGGGCTTTCCGGGTCTCGGCTCTGCGCGGCAGCGGTGATGGTGCAGCGCGTCGGGGACACGGGAGCAGAGGCTAATTCACCCGCTCCGCCGCTCGCTTGACGGCCTCGAGCCTCCGCGCCTGGTTTTGCGCGCCGCGCTCTTTCAGCAATGCCAAGACTTCAGCGGGCGCAGTGTCTGGTGAGCCCGAATTGAATGGCGGGGCGGGATTGTATTCCATCTGGAGCTGGATTGCTTCAGCCGTGGTACGATCGACCAGCAGGGAAACCAGCGTCAGCGCGAAATCGATTCCCGCGGTGACGCCGCCGCCGGTGATGCGGTTGCGGTCGACACAGACGCGCGTTTTGGTCGGCGTGGCGCCGAACTGGCTGAGCATCCCCATCGCGCTCCAATGGGTAGCAGCGCGGTAGCCCTTCAACAGCCCGGCCGCGCCGAGCGCCAGCGAGCCCGTGCAGACCGAGGTTACATACTTTGCGCCATCGGCCTGCTTGCGCAGGAAGTCGAGCACCTCTTCATCGTTGAGCAGGTCGTTGGTGCCGCCGCCGCCGGGCACGCAGATCACGTCGAGCTGCGGACAGTCGGAGAACGTCGTGGTGGGCGTCAGCATCATCACGGAATCGCTCGGCACCGGCTCGATCCGCTTCCAGATCAGATGCAGCTTCGCGCCGGGCACCATGGAGAACACCTGCAAGGGCCCGGTGAAGTCGAGCTGGGTAACGCGCGGAAACACCAGAAGACCGATCTGGAGTGGTGACGACATCGGCAGGGTCCTCCAAAGATGAGCTTGACGAGCGAAGACTGGCATGGTGCGGTTGTGTCTGAAATGGCGTAATTCCCTCTATTTCGGACATCCCATGATCGGCATCCTGATCTTCCCGGATTTTCAGCTGCTCGATGCGGCCGGCCCGATCTCGGTGTTCGAGGTCGCAGCACGCTGCACGGGCAAGCCGCTTGCGCTGCGGGTGCTGGCCGCGAGCGCGGGACTGGTGCGCAGCTCGTCGGGCGTCGAGATGCTGGCGCGTGACTTCAAGTCGGCCAATGCGATCACGACGCTCGTGATCGCGGGCGGCGCGGGGGTTGCGGACGCCGCGCGCTGCGAGTTCACGCGCGCCTTCGTGCAGCGGCTGGCGCGGCGCGGCGTGCGCGTCGCGAGCGTGTGTTCGGGCGCTTATGTGCTTGCCGAGGCGGGGTTGCTCGACGGCCGCCGCGCCACCACGCATTGGGGACGAACGCGCGATTTCGTCGCGCGCTATCCGAAGGTGAAGTTCGAGCCGGACCACATCTTCACCCGCGACGGCAATGTCTGGACCTCGGCCGGGATCACCGCGGGCATCGATCTGGCGCTTGCGATGGTCACCGAGGATCATGGCGAGGAGATCGCGCAAGAGGCCGCGCGGCACCTCGTGCTCTACCACCGCCGCAGCGGGGGCCAGTCGCAGTTTTCCTCGCTGCTGGAGCTGAAGACGCCGAACGGCCGCTTCGGCGCGCTGTTGTCCTGGGCGCGCGAAAATCTCGACGCGCCGCTGACGGTGGAGGACCTGGCCGATCGCGCCGGCATGAGCGCGCGGCATTTTGCCCGCGCCTTCGCCGCCGAGACCGGCACGACGCCGTCGAAAGCGATCGAGCGGCTTCGGCTCGAAGTCGCGCGCGAGCGGGTGCAGTCCTCGCGCGAGGCAATCGAGCTGGTCGCCCAGACAACCGGCTTCGGCGATCCCGAGCGCATGCGCCGCGCCTTCATCCGCGCCTTCGGCCAGCCCCCGCAGGCGCTGCGGCGCGCGGCGCGGGCGGGTTAGGTGCTCTCAGCCGAGGGGCCAGGTCGTGCCGAACTTGTCCGCTCTTGACGACACTGCGTAGACTGCTTGCGTGGTCGTCAGCGTGATGCCGCCTTGCCGTTCGTCGCCGCGCCGGTCGTATCCGCGCGAGCCGTCAAGCGCCGCGCGATCGGCATCAGCATGTAGGGCGCAAGGTGGATCGGAAACTGCGTCATCGCAAAATAGAGCCAGGTGGTCGGCGGCAATGCGCCGGCGGTTGCCGCCAGCATCAGGCCCAAATTGCGCTGTGACACCATCAGCCCGAGCGCGAGCGCGCGCTCCGTGCCGATGCGGCGGAACAGCAGCGTGGTGATCGCAAGCAGGGTGAAATAGATCGCGAACGAGAGAGCCGCGAGGCCAAGGGTGAACAGCGGCTGTGCGAGGAGGTCGCTCACGACGTCGCCCATGATCGCGGCAGCGAACATGAAGAGGATGATGATGTTGAGACCGTCGATCGGCGCCTTGTGACGCTGGATCGCCTCCGCGCCGAAGATCCATCGGATGGCGGTTGCGGCCAGCAGCGAGGCCGCGAGGATGCCGAGCAGTTTCAGGCCCAGCGTCAACGGCGTGACGCTGAGCATGTCGCCGAGGAACAGGCCGGCGAAGAGCGAGGCCGTGAAGGGCACCAGCGCGGTCGAGGTCACCAGCGTGATCAGCACGAGCGTGGCATCGAGACCCATCAGCGCGGCCAGTGCCGGGGAGGCCATCATCGGCGAGGCCATGCTCTGGAGCATCAGCGCGAGCGAAAGCCCGGGCGCGCGCGCCGTGAGCCCGGTGGCGTGGGCGATCAACCCGACGATCAACGGCACGCCGATCGTGGTCCAGGCCGTGGCAGTTGCAACCAGCGCCGGTCGGCGCAGATGGCTGTAGAGGGCGGCCAGATCGACCCGCATGAAGGAAATGCAGAGCAGGCAGAGGATGGCCTCGGTGAGGTAGGGACGCAGCAGCGCGCCGAGCGGTGGCACCGCGGCCGCGATGAAGACGATAGCTGCGACCCCGCGGGTGCCCTGGCTGCCGAGCCATGTCAGGACGCGCAGCGGGACGGCGAGAGTCGTTTGGAGCGTGGACGGCATTGCGATGGGTGTCGGTGCGTAGCCCGGATGGAGCGCAGCGATATCCGAGACAGATATTTGCGAGAGGTCAGAGCGGTGCCGCATGTCGCTGTCGCTCATGCGGGCTATGGGAGTTCGCTATCCCAATCCCTTCAACCACGCGCCGATCTCTCCGACGGCCACATTGGCCTGCGGCAACAGCTTGCCCATCGTGAAGAAGCCATGGAATTGGCCGGGATAGTGCTTGGTCGTGACCGATACGCCGGCCTGCTTGAGCCGCGCGGCATATTCGTCGCCTTCGTCGCGCAGCGGATCGGCGCCGGCGGTCAGCACATAGGCCGGCGGCAGGCCGGCCAGGTTTTGCGCACGCGCCGGTGAAGCGCGCCAGTCGTGGATGTCGGCGGCGCCATTGAGGTAGTGGTCGCGAAACCAGCGGATCACCGAATGCGTCAGCAGCACGCTGGTCTCGGGCTCGCTGTGGGAGCCGTGCGTCATGGCGAAATCGGTCGCCGGATAGATCAGCACCTGGCCTGCGAGCGCGGGGCCGCCGGCGTCTCGCCCGGCGAGCGCCACGACCGCGGTCAGGTTTCCGCCGGCGCTGTCGCCGCCGATCGACAGGCGCGAGGCATCGATGCCGAGCTCGCGTGCGTTCGCCGCGATCCATTGGGTCGCGGCGATGGCGTCATCGGCGGCAGCGGGAAATTTGTGCTCGGGCGCGAGGCGGTAGTCGACCGAGATCACCATCAGCGCGCCGGCGTCGGCCAGCTGGCGGCAGACGACGTCGTGGGAGTCGAGATCGCCGATCACCCAGCCTCCGCCATGGAAGAACACCAGCGCCGGCGCCAGGCCGTCGTGCAGGCGCGGCTCCTTCGGCACGTAGAGGCGGGCGGGGATCACCCCCTGCGTGGCCGGGATGGAGAGCTGTGCCACGCGGGCGAGCTCGGGCGGCTCGGGATTGGTGGCAAAGCGGGCCTGCGCATAATAGGCGCGCGCTTCCGGCGCGGTCAGGGCCTCATAGGCGGGGCGGCCGGCCTCCTGGAAAGCCCTGTAGACGGCGGCGGCATCGGGATCGAGCACGACGGGCATGGAAGGGCGTACCTCTGGGTTTCCGGTTATCGTCGGACGTCGTTTTCGGGGCGATGCCCGCCGCGCGCCCTAGGGTGGGGCCTTTGGACTATCCCACCCGTCAGCCGCCCTGGCCAGCGGGCGGCGGACAGGGCAGGGATGCCGCCCTTCCCCCGCCGTATTCCCCGTGTTAACCGGAGGGCCTGCGAGCGGCGGTATCCCCTGTAGAATGTCCAACAAGCCCGATTCGCTGTTGAAGCCGCGCGAGATGTTTCGAACCATTACCCTGACAGGTCTTGCGGCGTTTTTGGCCGCCACCGCATTGACGGCTGCGACGCCGGCCCAGGCGCAGATCGGCACGATCTTTTCCGACCCGCCGCCGCTGCGGCCGCCCGGCAACATTCCGCGCGGCCAGCCACAGCCGCAGCCGTTCCCCGATGACGACGAGGAGGTGCCGGAGCTGCCGCCGCAGGGCCGCGTGCTGCCGTCGCGTCCGATGCCTCCGCCCCAGGGGCGCCAGGGCAATGTGATGCCGGGGCCGGTCGAGACCCAGCCGCTGGCGCCGCCACCGGGCTCCACCGTTGCGCCCCCAAACCAGCTGCCGTCCACCGCGGTCGCACCGCCGGGCGCGCCGGGTCGCCAGCCGCAGCAGAAGGGCGGACCGGGTGGTGCCGTGCCGCAGACCCCGGCAAGCCTGCAGCCGGGCGACGAGGTCGTCACCGAGCCGCCCGCCCAGAAGATCGTGAACAAGAAGGCGACCTTCTCGGGCCTCGACAAGATCACCGGGCGCATCATCAATTTCGACGAGGAGATCGGCGAGACCGTCCAGTTCGGCGCGCTCAGGGTCAAGACGGATGCCTGCTACACGCGGCCGGCAACGGAAGCCACCAACACCGACGCTTTCGTCGAGGTCGACGAGATCACTCTGCAGGGCGAGGTGAAGCGGATCTTCTCCGGCTGGATGTATGCGGCGAGCCCGGGCCTGCATGGCGTCGAGCACCCGATCTACGACATCTGGCTCACCGACTGCAAAGAGCCGCAGCAGACAATTGCGACCGCAGCGCCGGATCCTGCGACCAAGCCTGCACCTCCGCCGCCGCCCGCGCAGAAGAAGGCTGCGCCGAAGCAGGTGCAACAGCGTCCGCCGCAGCCTCTGCCGCCGATCCAGCAGCAGCAACCGGCACCGCCGCCTCCGCCCCCGCCGCCGGAGCAGCGACCGGGTCTGTTCGGCATCCCCGGGTTTGGCCGCTAGGCCAAATCCGCCGGTCTGGCCGATAGGCCAGATCCCATCACATTCGGCCGCTAAACCTACCGATCGATCATTGCCTGGCGGCGATGATCTCGAGCGCGCGTGCTCCCGGGATCGGTTCACCCGCAGAGAGCCTCAGAAAATCGCCGGGCTCGCCCGCGAGCGCCTTGTCCAGCAGCGCGGTGTAGCGCCGCCGCGAGATCTCTGCCGCGCCGAAGCTCTTCAGATGATCCGTGACGTATTGGGTGTCGAGCAACTCGAAGCCGCCATGGATCAGCCGCGCGACCAGATGCACCAGCGCGACCTTGGAGGCATCGCGCGCGGTGTGGAACATGCTCTCGCCGAAGAAGGCGCGTCCGAGGCTCACGCCATACAGACCGCCGACGAGGTCCTCGCCCTGCCAGGCCTCGACGCTGTGACAATGGCCGAGTTCGAACAGACCGCCATAGAGGTCACGGATGCGCTTGTTGATCCATGTGTCCTCGCGCCCGGCCTGCGGCGCGGCGCAGCCGGCGATCGTCGCCTTGAATGCGGTGTTGACGGTGACGCGAAACACATCCGAACGCACGGTGCGCGCGAGTCGCGAGGCGACGCGAAATCCGTCGAGGGGGATGACGCCGCGCAGCTCCGGTTCGACCCAGAACAGGGTCGGATCGTCTGCGCTTTCGGCCATCGGAAAAATGCCGCAGGCATAGGCGCGCAGCAGCACGGCCGGTGTAATTTCAGACGGAGCGGAGTCGCGCGAAGTCATGGTTCGCAATCATAGCAGGATCGCGATGTGGTTGCGATGGGGTGCGCGGCGGGGCGGGCAGATCAGCTCGCGGCGGCGGTGTTGGGCCTGCCCGGGACTGCGGGCATGCGCGCAAACTTCAGCACGATCCGGGTTCCGGAATGGGCGGGATCGCGCTCGACGATGGCGTCGAGCTTGGAGGCCATGGCCGCGACGATGCGCTGGCCCATGCCGGTGGAGCGCGGATCGGCCTTGACGTTGTCGCCGACGCCGTTGTCGGTGATCGACAGCAGGACATCCTCGCCGTGCGCGTGCAGCTCGACATGAATCGGGCCGGCGCGGTCGGGATAGGCGTATTTCACCGCGTTCATCACCAGCTCGTTGACGATGATGCCGACGGCGACCGCGCGGTCGGGGTCGATCTCGATCGGCTCGGCCTTCAGGGTCAGGCGCGACATCCGGTTGCCTTCGGCCGAGCGGCGGAGATCCTCGAGCAGCGAGTCCAGGTACTGGTTCAGGACCACGCTCTTCAAATCCTGCGAGGTGTAGAGGCGGCGGTGCACCTGCGCGACCGCGGCGACGCGGCCCATCGCGTTGGTCAGTGCCGCCTTGACCTCGTCCTGGGCGGCGGAGCTTGCCTGCAGGTGCAGCAGTGAAGCGATGATCTGGAGCGAGTTGCCGACGCGGTGGTTGACTTCGCGCAGCAGCATTTCGCGCTCGGCCGCGAGAGCTGCGTAGCGGTCGCGCGAGGCGTGAATCTCGGCTTCGGCTTCCTCGCGCGCCCTCTGCAATTCGGCCTGGCGCAGCGCGCCTTCGGCGGCAACGTGAAGCAGGGGGATGAAATCGCCGGTGACGTCCTTGACCAGATAGTCGGCCGCGCCGGCCTTCAGCGCGGTGACCGCGATGCTGGAATCCTGCGAGGCCGTGACGAAGACCACCGGCGGCGAGCCCGGGATCGCCATGATCTGCTCAAGCGTCTCCAGCCCGTCGAGGCCGGGCATGTACTGGTCGAGTGCCACCACGTCGATGAAGCCGTCGATGCTGCCGTTCGTGCTTTGGGCACACGCGCGGCGGATGCGCTCGAGGCCTTCCTCGCCGCTGGCGGCATGGACCACCTTGTAGCCGCGCCGCGTCAGGCCGCGATCGACCAGGCGCGCGAGCGCACTGTCGTCGTCGATGTAAAGCAAAGTTGGCGAGCGCTGGTTCATGGGGCGGCGGGCGGGACCTGGATGACCGAGAAGAACAGACCAAGCTGCCGGATGGCATTGGCGAAATTCTCGTAGTTAACGGGCTTGGTGATGTAGACGTTGCAGCCGAGCTCGTAGCAGCGCTTGATTTCCTGGGAATCGTCGGTGGTGGTCAGCACCACCACGGGCGAGGCCTTCAGATATTTGTTTTCCTTGATCTGCCTCAGGATGTCGATGCCGCTCATGTCGGGCAGGTTGAGGTCGAGCAGGATCAGCAGCGCGTTGCCCTTCTGCACGAGTCCGCTGCCGTCGGCGCCGAACAGATGCAGCATCGCCTCCGTGCCGTTGGGGAACGAGACGATCTCGTTGTTCACCCCCGAGCGGCGGATATTGCGCTCGATCAGGCGAGCGTGGCCCTCGTCGTCCTCGATCATGATGATGGTGACAGGCTGGGTCATCGATCTGCGTTCCGGTTTTTCACATTCCAGGCAATCGGCAACGTGATGGTGAAGGTGCTGCCGGCGTTCAGTTCCGATGATACCGACATGGTGCCGCCAAGGCGACGTACAAGTGCACGCACATGGGCAAGGCCGATGCCCTGCCCAGGTTTGTCCTGGGTTCCCGCCCGGCGGAACAGGTCGAAGATACGCTGGTGATCCTTCGGATCGATCCCGCGGCCGTTGTCGCTGATCTCGAAGATAGCGTAGCCGAGCTTGGTACGCCCGCGGATTCTGATCTCGCCGGGCACGCCGGGCTTCAGATATTTGATCGCATTGTCGACCAGATTGGAGAAGATCTGTTCGAGTGCGAGGCGGTCGCTCACGACGTCGGGCAGGGGCTCGATGTGGACCTGGGCCTGGGCCTCGGCCGCCTGGTGCGCCAACGTCGACACGATGGCCTCGATCAGTTCGCGCGTGTCGATCTTCACGGGCTGGAATTCGCGTCGGCCCTCGCGGGTGAGGTTGAGGATGGCCGAAATCAGCCGGTCCATCTTGGCGATCGACGTCTTGATGAACCTGAGCGCTTCGGAAACATCGTCCGAGAGCTGCTTGTCGGCCCCTTCGAGCATGATCTCGCCGGGTGCCCCGGGCGCCAGCGGCGGCCCGCCGGCGGGGACCTGGGTGAGGCCGCCGATCCGGCGGAAGACGTCGCCGCTGAGCTCCTCGAGCTCGCTGGTGAAGCCCATGATGTTCACGAGCGGCGAGCGCAGATCGTGGCTGACGATATAGGCAAAGCGCTGGATCTCGTCGTTGGCCTCGCGCAAATCGGCCGTGCGTTCGTCGACGATGGATTCGAGATTGAAATTGGCATCGCGCAGCCGCGTTTCAGCCTCGTCACGGGCGCGAGTCGAGCGCCGCACCAGCCAGATCGAGATCAGCGCCAGCACCACGACGAGGCCGGAGCCGATGCCGGTCATCGAGGCCGCGAATGTCTGGCTGCGGTCGGCGTTTTCCGAGCGCTGCCGGAATAGCCGTTCCTCCTCCAGGATCATGCCCGAGGCGATTTTGGCGATTTCGGCTGTCGCGTCAGTGGAGGCGACCTCGCGGACGACCGCGGCGGCCTTGTCGGGCTGACCCTGGCCGATGAAACTCATTTCCTGCCGGAATTGCCCGAGCCGGGTCTGTATCGCCGGGCCGAGTTTTGCCATGCTGTCGCGCTGAACCGGGTTGTCAACGGTCAGGCGCGTGAGCTTGTCGAAGGCCGGCGGCATCGCCGCGATCGCCCTCTCATGGTCGGCCTTGAAAACCGCTTCTTGGGTCAGGAGGTAGCCGCGCGCGGCACTTTCAGCGCGCCGGATTTCCAACAGCAGGGCGTTGATCTGGTTTTCCGCCTCGATGGTGTGAACCACCCATCTGTTGTCATCTCTGGCCTTGTTGACGAGGTAGACCGAACCCGCGCTGATGCCGGTCAGCACCAGAAGTCCCGCTGCAAACAGCAGGATCTGCCAAAATGTACGCCGTCGTTGGGCTTCGGCCGTCACGACGGCCTCGTTCTGTCACACTCAGCGGAAGTCAAAACGCCCCCATGGAACTGTCCCCGCGTCGAGAACGCAATGGGCACCAAAGGGTTCCACACGGAAACGAATTTATTGCGGGGCGGGTTCCGTCTTGCCGGCCAGGTACTGTTCCAGCCAATGGATGTGGTAGTCGCCGTTGATGATGTCGCCTTCCCGCACCAGCGCGCGGAACAACGGCAGCGTGGTCTCGATGCCTTCCACGACCATCTCGTCCAGGGCCCGGCGCAATCGCATCAGGCATTCGGCGCGGGTTTTGCCGTGCACGATCAGCTTGCCGACCAGGGAATCGTAATAGGGCGGGATCGTGTAGCCTTGGTAGACTGCGGAATCGATGCGGACCCCAAGGCCGCCCGGCGGATGGTATTGCAATATGCGGCCGGGGGACGGGCGGAAGGTCTGGGGATTCTCGGCGTTGATGCGGCACTCGATCGCATGGCCGATGACCTGGATGTCTTCCTGCCTGGCCGGCAAATCGCCGCCGGCGGCGATGCGGATCTGCTCCAGCACGAGGTCGATGTCGGTGATGCTCTCGGTGACAGGATGCTCGACCTGGATGCGGGTGTTCATCTCGATGAAGTAGAACTCGCCGTCCTCGAACAGGAACTCGATGGTGCCGACGCCGAGATATTTCATGTCGCGCATCGCCTTGGCGCAGGTTTCGCCGATCTTGGCGCGCGCGGCGGCGGTAAGGACGGGCGAGGGGCCCTCTTCCCAGACCTTCTGGTGACGGCGTTGCAGCGAGCAGTCGCGCTCGCCGAGATGGATCGCGCCGCCGCGACCGTCGCCGAGGATCTGGATCTCGATGTGGCGCGGCTTCTGCAGATATTTTTCGAGATAGACGGAGGCATCGCCGAAGGCGGATTTGGCCTCGTTGGCCGCCGTCGACAGCGCCATCAGGAGGTCGGCTTCGCTATGCGCGACCTTCATGCCGCGGCCGCCGCCGCCGGCCGCCGCCTTCACCAGCACCGGAAAGCCAATTTGCCTGGCGATCCCCATTGCGTCGTCGTCTGGACCGACGGCACCGTCGGAGCCGGGCACCACGGGGATGCCGAGCTTCTTGGCGGTCTTCTTCGCCTCGATCTTGTCGCCCATCAGGCGGATGTGCTCGGCCTTGGGACCGATGAAATGCAGATTGTGCTCTGAGAGGATCTCCGCAAAGCGGGCATTCTCGGACAGGAAGCCGTAACCGGGATGCACGGCATCGGCGCCCGTGATCTCGCAGGCCGCGAGCAGCGCGGGCACGTTGAGATAGCTGTCCTTGGACGCCGGCGGTCCGATGCAGACGCTCTCGTCGGACAGGCGCACATGCATGGCGTCCGCGTCGGCGGTGGAGTGCACGGCGACGGTCGCGATGCCGAGTTCCTTGCAGGCCCTGAGGATGCGAAGGGCTATCTCGCCGCGATTGGCTATGAGGATCTTGTCGAACATGGTGCCTCAGGGGGCGAACGGGGGATAGCGATTGGCGAACCGGGAAGAGGCATTATCCGCTGCCTCCCTGTTCGCCAGTGCCTCACTCAATGATGACGAGCGGCTCGCCGTACTCGACCGGCTGGCCGTCCTCGACCAGGATCTGCGTCACCGTGCCGGCGCGCGGCGAGGGGATCTGGTTCATGGTCTTCATGGCTTCGATGATCAGGAGCGTCTGTCCGACCGAAACCTTGCTGCCGACCTCGATGAACGGCTTGGCGCCGGGCTCCGGCGCCCAATAGGCCGTGCCGACCATCGGCGAACTGACAGCGCCGGGATGCTTCGACAGGTCGGGGCCCGTTGCGGCGGGCGCCGCGGAGGCTGCGGGAAGTGCGGCGGGAGCGGCTGCCATCTGCATCGGCATGGTCGCGGCAACGCTGATGTTGCGGGCGACGCGCAGGCGCAGGCCCGCCCGTTCGATCTCGATCTCCGTGAGACTGGTCTCATCGAGCAGCAAGGCGAGCTCGCGGACGAGCGCGGAATCTTCGCTGGAAAACTTTGCGGCTGCTTTGTCGTCTGGCTGGCGCGCCATGTTGTTTGATCCGAATGTTCTGTTTGATGAAGGGGGCTTCAGGCTTTGGGCTTGATGGCAAGCTTGGCGGCAAGGCCCTGGATGGCGAGGCGGTAGCCCTCGATGCCGAAACCGCAGAGCGAGGCGAAAGCCGCGCGCGCGGTGTAGGAGTGGTGACGAAAGCTCTCGCGGGCGTGGATGTTGGTCACGTGCACTTCGACCGTCGGGATCTGCACCGCGAGCAGCGCGTCGTGCAGCGCGATCGAGGTGTGCGAATAGCCGCCGGCGTTGACGATGATGCCCTTCATCTTGCGGGCATGCGCCTCGTGGACGAAGTCGATCAGCTCGCCCTCGCGATTGGACTGCCGGCAGTCGGCCTTGAGACCGAAGCTGGCGGCGGTGTCCCGGCACAGTGCCTCGACATCGGCCAGCGTGGCGTGGCCGTACGTCTCGGGCTCGCGCGTCCCCAACATGTTGAGGTTCGGCCCGTTAAGAACGAGGATCGTATCGGTTGCTGGTTCGGCCATTCCCATCCCGGCAGGTGCTTCGGCGTGGCGGGGGTTATAGGTAACAAAGCGGCCTAGGGGAAGCCTAGAAGGGCCTTCCTGGAGCCTTCAAGTACCTCATCCCAAGTGCAAAAACCTGTGCGGAAGCCACGGAAATCGCTTGTTAACCAGTTCCAATCGTGGCTGCCGAAGGGAGGCCGACCAGGGAGGGCGAGGCATAAGCCAAAGGCCCCTGCCGATCTCTCGGCAAGGGCCCATTTGGGGTTCAGCGAGGCAGTTTTAGCCTTCGATGATATAGACGATCTCGCGTGTCTGCGGACGGACGATCACATACTGACCGCGGACGTAGATGACTTCATAGCCACGCCATTCCGGGTAGATTTCCACGATCCGGGGCGGCAGCGGATGGAAGTGGACCGATGCCGGGATCGCGGCGCCGACCGAGATATTGAAGTTGACGTTGGTCGTCTCCTGAATCTTGGTCGACTTGATCGCCGAGGAGATTTCAGTCCGCTTCTCGGGAGGCGGAGCCGAAGCCGTTGCAGAGGCGGTGCCGGTCGTGGTCTGCGACTTGGTGTCGCCAGTCTTGCTGTCCGCGCCCTTGGTCTGCGCGTTCATGTTGCCGCTCTTGGTATCCGTCTCAGTGCTCTTGGACTTGTCCATCTGCGACTTGTCCATCGAGCTCTTCGACTTGTCCTGCATGGGCTTGTCCTGCGCGCCCTGGGCGTGCTCGCCCTTCGCCGTGCCGGCCTTCTCGTCAGCCGCGTTCTTGTTCATCGCGCCGGACTTTTCCATCCCGCCCGACTTCTCCATGGCACCAGACTTTTCCATCGCGCCCGAGGACTTCTCCTCGGCAGCGCCGCCCGGCTTCATGGCGCCGCCGGCCTGGCCGACAGTGCCCTTATCCCGGCTCATGGTGCCACCTGCGCCACCCGACGGCTGCTGTTGCGTCGGCTGTGCGCCGGCTGCACCACCGGTGTCGCCTTTCATGCCCTGTGCGTTCGCCACACCGGCGCCCGCGACAAGTGCGGCCGCGGCAACCGAGATCATAAAGCGGTTCAACATCGAATTCTCCTCACGTGGTTCTTTGCGTCATTGCCCGCGCCGACAACGAAAGGGGATTTGAGTTGTTCCGGAACTTCGGCGGTTCCGCGGCATTTGTTTGTTGAACGCCAGATGAATGACTTTGCACGAAGCGGCCAACGTTCGCCGCTCGAAGAAAAAGGCCGGCTTTTCAGCCGGCCTCGGTGCGTTTCAGCGTTGCAGGCGTGTGATCAGCAGGTCGCCTTGCCACAGCGGGCGATGCCGATCTTTTCCTTCAGGCCCTCGACGCCGACGGCGCCGATCACGATCTGCTTGCCGATCACGTAGCTCGGCGTGCCGTTCATGCCCATCGCTTCGGCGAGTTTGAAGTTCTCCTCGATGGTGGCGCGCACCTCGGGGCTGGCGAGGTCCTTCTCGATCTTGGCGGTATCAAGGCCGGCTTCCTTGGCGGCCTGAAGCGCGCGCGCCTTGTCGGCAGCGCCGCGGCCGCCGAGCAGCTTCTGGTGGAAGTCGAGATATTTCTTGCCCGAGGGATCCTGCATGCGCACGGCAACCGCGACCTGCGCCGCCTCGACCGAGCCCTGGCTCAACACGGGAAATTCCTTCAGCACCACTTTCAGCTTCGGATCGCCCTTCATCAGGGTGAGCATGTCGTCCATGGCGCGCTTGCAGTAGCCGCAATTGTAATCGAAGAACTCGACGAAGGTGACGTCCCCGTCCTTGTTGCCGAGCACGACCTGGCGCGGCGAGTTGAAGATCGCGTCCGCATTCTGCGCGATGCTGGCCTCGTGCTTCTGCGTCTCGGCCGCGGCCTGACGCTTGCTGAGCTCAGCCATGGCCTCTTCGAGCACCTCAGGATGGCTGACGAGATAGTTCTTGATGATCTTCTCGATATCGGTGCGCTGGCCATCGGAGAAACTGTCGGCCGACGCGGGCGCGGCTGCGCCCAACATAGCGAGCGCAAACAGCGCGGGAGCAAGCAGGCGCAGCGAAGGCATCGGTAAATCCTCTTATTGAAAGCGGGTTTCGGAATACGTCCCGGCGGACTTGAGTTCGGTGTCGTGACGTCGTGGTATCGGGCGTCGTTCGAGTGGCGTCAGTTGCGCGACGGTTTCGCCGCTACGATGTCGTCGGCCTTGACCCATCCGGGCGTTCCGACGGCGAAACGGGTTTTCGCGCGCGTGGCGAGCTCGCGGGCGGTCTTGTTATCGCCGCGCAAGTAAGCGGCTTGCGCCGAGGCCAGATCCGCTTCGGCATAATCGCCCTTCCGGCCATAGGCCATCGCGAGCTGGGTATAGCCGAGCACCGCCTCGGGTTCTCGGGCGACCGCGCCGCGGAGAATCCGAACGGCGTCGTCGGTGTAGGCCTTATTATCGGTTCCAACCAGAGCCTGCCCAAGTAACATCTCGATGAGGGGGGCGTTGTTGGAGAGCTGGGCGGCCTTGCGCAGCGGAGCGATCGCCTCGGCCGGCTTGCCGCTTTCCAGCAGGGCCTGGCCGCGGACCTCGTAGAAGTACGGATTGTTGGGCTGGACCTGGATCAGCGCATCGATCTGGGCAAGTGCGCTGCGCAGATCGCCGTGCAGATAGGTGCTGATGGCGCGGGCATAGCGTGCCGGCATGCTGTCATTGGTCTGGGGATAGCGGCGGTACACCGTTTCCGGCCGCTCCATGAACGCGGAGATCTTGGCGCGAACCATGTCGTGACGGAGCTGCAGCGCGGGATCGTCCTTCTTGTTCCAATAGGGGCTGGAACTGGCGAATTCCTGCAGTGCGGCGACGCGCTCGGCCGGCATTGGATGCGACTGGAGATAGGGATCGGCGCCGCGGGCGGCGAACAGGCTCTCGCTGGTGAAGCGCTTGAAGGTCTCGTACATGCCTTTTGGCGATTGCTGGGTCGCGGTGAGGAATTTCACGCCGGCGCGGTCGGCGTTCTCTTCCTGTTGGCGCTGGTAGGACAATAGCGTCCGGCGGATCACCTCTTGCGGAGCGGAGATCGCGGCGGCGCCCGCATTGGCGAGACCGTTGTTGCCTGTGCTGCTGCGCTGGGTGCTTCCCGCGGCGATGGCGCCGGCGCCGAGCAGCATCGCGATGATCATCTGGGTCTGGGCGGCCGCGAGCTGCTCGCGCAGCTTGGACAGATGGCCACCGGCCAGATGCCCGGTCTCGTGGGCGAGCACGCCGATGATCTGGTTCGGCGTTTCCGACTGAAGCAGTGCGCCGTAATTGACGAATATGCGGCGGCCGTCGGCGACGAACGCGTTGAACGAGCCGTCGTTGATGATCACCATCTGGATGTTCTGCTTCTCCAGACCCGCGGCGCGCAGGATCGGGCGCGTATATTCGCGCAGAAGCTGCTCGGTCTCGGTGTCGCGCAGGACCGGCGGCCCCTTCTGCTGCGCCTGCGCCGCCGGGAGCGGCAGCAGCGCGATCGCCCCGGCCGTGACGAGGGCGGTGAGGGCGGAGGCCTTCTTGCGCAATGCGATCTGGAACGACATCAAACGGTCTGGGTCAAACGGTCTGGACAGCAGTTTCGTGATTGGTTTTGGCGATTGGCGGCGGACCGGATACGCGATATGCCCTTATGAGCGTTACCCTTATGAGCCGTACAATGCGGCCAGTCTGGGGCGCAAGCGCCCGGTTTTCCGGACCGGAGGCACCGGTCCGCCAGCGAAATAGCAGAAATCGATGCACGATGCGACATTGAGGACCCGGTTGGGGCAGTGGCTCGAGCCCTCCCGCCGCAGCGATGTTCCCCCGTTCATGGTGATGGACGTCATGGCCGCGGCGGCCCGAATCGAAGCCGCCGGCGGCCATGTCATCCATATGGAGGTCGGCCAGCCCGCAACTGGCGCCCCGCAGACCGCGATTGCTGCCGCCCATGCGGCGCTGGAGGCCGGGCGGATCGACTATACCTCCGCCCTTGGTATTCCCAGCCTGCGCCAGCGCATCGCGCGCCATTATCGCGATGCTTATGGCTGTGACGTCAGCCCTGACCGCATCGTGGTGACCACCGGCTCCTCCGGCGGGTTCATCCTGGCCTTCCTGTCGATGTTCGAGCCCGGCGACCGCGTCGCCGTGACGGTGCCCGGCTATCCGCCTTATCGCCATATCCTCACCGCGCTCGGCTGCGAGCCCGTGCTGATCGAGACCACCAACGAGACGCGCCACGCGCTGACCGGCGAGGCGTTGCTTGCGGCGCATCGCAAGGCACCGCTGAAGGGTGTGCTGGTCGGCAGCCCCGCCAATCCGACGGGGACCATGATGTCGCGCGAAGCGCTCGCCGGCCTGATGGCGGCCGCCGACGACGCCGGCATTCGCTTCATCTCCGACGAGATCTATCACGGGCTCGATTACGCCTTTCCGGCAGTCACCGCAGCCGCGCTCTCCGAGCACGCGCTCGTGATCAACTCTTTTTCGAAGTATTTCTGCATGACCGGCTGGCGCGTCGGCTGGATGGTCGTGCCTGACATCCTGGTGCGGCCGATCGAGCGGCTGCAGCAGAACCTCTCGATCTCGGTGCCGTCGCTCTCACAGATTGCCGCTGAAGCCGCATTCGACGGCGCAGCCGAAATGGAGGCGATCAAGCACGGCTATCAGGAAAACCGGCGGATTTTGATCGAGGGTTTGCCGAAAGCCGGCCTCACCAGGTTCCTGCCGGCCGATGGTGCATTTTATCTCTATGCCGACGTCTCGGACTTCACGTCCGACAGTTTTGAATTCGCCAAGCAGATGCTCGAACAGGCTCGCGTCGCGGCCACGCCGGGGCTTGATTTCGATCCCGTTCACGGCCGCTCGTTCATTCGTCTTTCCTATGCGCGCTCGCCCGGTGAGATGCGCGAGGCAGTTGACCGGATCGCTCACTGGCTTAAATAGCCGCCAGTTTTCGACCGATCCGGAGTTCAACTTGTCTGACCGATCTGCCTCGACCCCCGCCACGTCGCATTTCCCTCTCGCCGCATTGATGTGGCCGACCCGACCGGGCGAAACTGTTGGCGCGGTGCGTGCCGTCGTTCTCGTCGCGCTCGGCACCGCATTGATGGCGCTGTCAGCCAAGGTGAACCTGCCGCTGCCCTATGTGCCCATGACGTTGCAGACTCTGGTGGTGCTGATGATCGGCGCTGCCTATGGCTGGCGTCTTGGCAGCGCAACCATGGTCGCCTACCTCGTGGAAGGCGCGCTCGGGGCGCCGGTCTTTGCCGGGCCGGTCGGCGGAATCGCGCCGCTGGTTGGACCGACCGCGGGCTATCTGTTCGGCTTCATTGCGGCAGCTTTCGTGACCGGCTGGCTTGCCGAGCGTGGTTGGGACCGCAGCGTGATGCTGTTGTTTGCAGCGATGGCGGTCGGCCATATCGTCATTCTGGCGACCGGCTTCGGCTGGCTGGCGTTCGGTCTTGGGTTGGGCGCTGCGAAGGCCTTTCAGGTCGGCATCGTGCCGTTCATTGCGGCCTCGCTGGTGAAGAATGCGCTCGGCGCAACCTTGATGCCGGCCGCGCGCAGGCTGATCGATCGCCGCCGGTAAAACGCGCAAACGCGGCAGTTCCGATTGACAGGGCCGGCCAAGTTGATCTTGGCTGGCCCAGTATTTTGAGGGGGAGTGAAACAATGACGACGACAACCATGACGGGGGCGCCTCCCGCGCCGCCCGTCGCCAAACCGTGGTACAAGGTTCTCTACGTCCAGGTGCTGATCGCTATCGTGCTCGGTGCCATCGTCGGCTGGCTATGGCCTGACTTTGCCAAGAACGAATGGATCAAGGCGCTGGGCGATGGCTTCATCAAGCTGATCAAGATGGTGATCGCACCGATCATCTTCTGCACCGTCGTTTCGGGCATTGCCCACATCCAGGACGCCAAGAAGGTCGGTCGCATCGGCATCAAGGCTCTGATCTATTTCGAGATCGTCTCCACCTTCGCGTTGGTGATCGGGCTTGTCGTGGGCAACCTCGTCAAGCCGGGTGCAGGCTTCGGCAATGCTGCGGCGAATGCGCAGGCCGTTGCGAAGTTCGCAGATCAGGCGAAGGCTCAGAAGAGCTCCGAATTCGTCCTGCACATCATTCCCGATACCGTGGTCGGCGCGTTCGCCCAGGGTGAAATCCTTCAGGTGCTGTTGTTCTCGGTGCTGTTCGGCTTCGCCATCATGAGCCTTGGCGAGCGCGGCCACACCATCCGCAGTTTCATCGACGACGCGGCCCATGCGGTGTTTGGTGTCATCTCGATCGTCATGCGCGCGGCGCCGCTCGGTGCGTTTGGCGCAATGGCCTACACGATCGGCGTGTACGGACCGACGGCGCTCGGCAATCTCCTCGGCCTGATTGCGACCTTCTACGTGACCGCGGCGCTGTTCGTGTTCGTCGTGCTCGGCATCATCGCGCGCATCGCCGGCTTCTCGATCTTCAAGTTCCTGGCCTACATCAAGGACGAACTGCTGATCGTGCTCGGCACTTCCTCCTCCGAAAGCGCACTGCCGTCGATGATGGAGAAGCTCGAGCGGCTCGGATGCTCCAAGTCGGTGGTCGGCCTCGTGGTGCCCACGGGGTACTCTTTCAACCTCGACGGTACCAACATCTACATGACGTTGGCGACGCTCTTCATCGCCCAGGCGCTCGGCGTCGATCTTACCTTCAGCCAGCAACTGACCATTCTGGTCGTGGCGATGCTGACGTCAAAGGGCGCCTCCGGCATCACCGGCGCGGGCTTCATCACGCTGGCGGCAACGCTGGCCGTGGTCGATCCGCGCCTCGTGCCGGGCATGGCGATCGTGCTCGGCATCGACAAGTTCATGAGCGAGTGCCGTGCGCTGACCAACCTGTGCGGCAACGGCGTCGCCTGCGTGATCGTCGCGTGGTGGGAGGGTGAGCTCGACCGCGACAAGCTCAACGCCAACCTCTCCAGGCAGATCGATCCGACCGACATGGAGACGGCGATCACGACGGACTGATCGGGATCCGACAGCGCGCAGCGCTGTCAGACCTTGAAGTAATGGGGCTGGTCGAGATCCTCGATCAGCCCCTTTTGTTTGGGCGCCCAGCCGAGCGCAGCCCGCGTCTTCGCGCTCGAGGTCGGAACGTCGATAGTCGCAAACCGCGCGAGCCAGCCGAAATGAGAATCGGCCTCGTCGGGAGATTTCGAGACCACGGGCACGCCGAGCCTCTTGCCTATCACCTCCGCGATCGCCTTGAACGGCACGCCTTCCTCGGCGATGGCGTGATAGCGGCGAGCGGATGCGCCTTGTTCGAGCGCCAGTCGAAAGACGCTGGCGGCATCGAAGCGATGGGCGGCCGGCCAGCGGTTCATGCCGTCGCCGATATAGGCCGCCACACCTGTCTCGCGGGCGATCGCAATCAGGTGCGGGACAAAGCCGTGATCGCCTTCACCATGGGTCGTGGGGGGCAGCCGCACGATGCCGGCGTGGATGCCGCGGTCGGCGAGCCCTTCGGCGGTCGCTTCCGACACCCGGGGAAACTGGCGGGCCGCTGCATCGTCCTCGGTCGCGAGCCGTCCCGGCGCGAGCAGCGCGACGCCCGACGTGACGATCAGCGGACGTGCGGAGCCTTTCACTTCGTCGCCGAGCGCGAGGATCGCTCGGCGGTCGAGCTCGCAGTTCTCGGCGAACTTCGAGAAGTCGTGGTTGAATGCGAGGTGCAGCACGCCGTCGGAGGCGGCCGCGCCGCTGCGCAGGGAGGCGTGATCCTCCAGCGAGCCGCGATGGACCTCCGCGCCCATCGCGGCGAGGGCGGCGGCACCGGCGTCGGTTCGGGCAAGGCCGGCGACGCGGTGCCCGGCGGCGATCAATTCGGCAACAACGGCGGAGCCGACGAAGCCGGTGGCGCCGGTGACGAACACGCGCATGAGATATCTCCAGGAATTGGCAGCGAGGGGTTGGTGGAGACGACCATCCGCGTTACAGCTATCCGGGTAAAGTAGGGACCTTATCAGGGTATAATAGCTAACAGCATGAGCGAGACCGCCACCGCCGAGAACCTGCTCGGGGCTTATCTCCGGGATCGCCGCACCCGGCTCGATGCCGCGGCGTTCGGCCTTGCCGGCAATCGCAGGCGCACGCCCGGCTTGCGCCGCGAGGAGGTTGCGCAGCGCGCCAATATCAGTCCGACCTGGTACACGTGGCTGGAGCAGGGCCGGGGCGGAGCACCGTCGGCCGACGTGCTCGACCGCATCGCCCGCGCGTTGATGCTGACCGATGTCGAGCGCGAGCATTTGTTCCTGATCGGCCTCGGCCGCCCGCCCGAGGTGCGCTACCAGGCCAGCGAAGGCGTCTCGCCGCGGCTGCAGCGCGTGCTCGACGCGCTCGCATTCAGCCCGGCGCTGGTGCGGACCGCAACCTGGGACGTCGTCGCCTGGAATCGTGCCGCAACCGCCGTCCTGACGGACTACAGCGCGATCCCGCCGGGACAGCGCAACATCCTGCGCTTCATCTTCTGCGATCCGCGCGTGCGCGCCGCGCAATATGACTGGGACAACGTGGCCCGCTTCGTCGTGGCCGCGTTCCGGGCGGACGCCGCGCGCGCCGGCGCGGTCTCGCATGTCGCCGACTTCGTCGATGAGTTGTGCCGCACCAGCCCGGAGTTTGCCGCGCTCTGGCGCGACAACGACGTGCGCCATCACGGCGACGGCACCAAGCGGCTGCGTCACCCGGTGCACGGCATGATGTCGTTCGAATTTTCGAGCTTCGGCGTCGAGGGCCGCTCCGATCTCAGCATGATCGTCTACAACCCGGCGACGCCCGAAGACGCCGAGCGCATCAGAAAGCTGCTTGGCGAGCGACCAGGTTGACGGAAGCAGGCAAGCTTGCCTGATGGGCTTAGAACCGCCCGGGCCGGTACGGCGTCGGATCGATCGTAGGCGTCTCGCCGCTCATCATCTCCGCAAGCAGGCGCCCCGTCGCCGGTCCAAGGGTGAAGCCTTGGTGGCCGTGGCCGAAATTCATCCAGAGGCCCGGATGACGCGGCGCTTGCCCGAGCACCGGCAGCATGTCGGGCGTGCAGGGGCGGGTGCCAAACCACGGATCCGGCTCGACGCGCTTGCCGAGGTCGATCAGTTCGCGTGCGGAGCTTTCCGCGCTGGCGAGCTGCACGGGCGTCGCGAGAGCCTCAGGGCTCGTCAGCTCGGCTCCTGTGGTGATGCGAATGCCCTTGGCCATCGGCCCCATGGCATAGCCGCCTGACTTGTCGATCAGCGGCAGGTCGAGCGAAGCGCCGCCGCTGTAATGCATGTGGTAGCCGCGCTTGCGCACCAGGGGGATGCGATAGCCGAATTTGTGGAGGAGATCGGGCGACCACGGCCCGAGGGTCACGACGGCGTGGGCGGCGTCGAGGCGCCCTTGGTCCGTATCGACCGACCAGCCGGTCGCGGTCTGCCGCATCGACTGTGCATCGCCGAGCACGATGGTGCCGCCGCGGCGCTCGAACAGCTCGGCATAGGCCGTGACCAGCGCGCCGGGGTCGGACACCGTCCAGGTGTCGAGCCAGTGGATCGCGCCGGGGAGATCGTCGCGCAGCACCGGCTCTGCCTTGGCAAGCTCGCTACCCGAGAGCACGCGAAAATTCACGCCGAACTCGCGCTGGTCTTGTTCGGCGTCCTTGACCGAGTGCTCCAGGGCGGCAGCATCACGGTACAGCGCGCGGTAGCCGGCGCGGCGGATGAGATTATCGGCATGGGCTTCGCGAATGAGGATGTCGTGCTCGCTCGTCGCGTAGGCGATCAGCCGTGCCCATGCCTCGATCGCCTCGCGATGGCGCTTCGGCGCCGAATGCCACCAGTAACGGAGCAGGGGCTCGATATGGAGATGAAGCGACGACAGGCTGTAGCGCACGTCGTTGGTGCGGCCGGTCGCGATCTTCAGGAGCGAGGCAAGGTCGCGCGGCATCGGATAGGGACGGACCGCTTCGGCCTGGATCATCCCGGCGTTGCCGTAACTGGTCTCGCGCCCGGGCTCCCTGCGGTCGACGAGCGTGACGGTCCAGCCGCGCTGCTGGAGGTGCAGCGCCGCGCTCACGCCGATCATGCCGCCGCCGAGAACGATTGCGCTTTGCATTGAAACTGCCCTCGCCAAATCAAAAAACGCCCGGCTTGACCGGGCGTTTTCTCTTGAGTGTTCGGTTTTATTCGCCGCCGCCGAAGCGGCGGGACCACCAGCCGGCGCGGCGTGGCGTGGCCGGCGTTTCGGCTGCCGGCTCCGGCGCGGGCTGAGATACCGGCGGTGTGGCCGGCTCCGGCGCCTGCGCCACCGGGGCTGCCGGCGGCTCGCTCGGGCTGCTCGACAGGAAGCTCACCTTTTCACGGACCGTGGAGCGGCGTCGCGCGGCCTTGTCGTCGGCGGGCTCTTCCTCTGCGGCAACGGGCTCCGGCTGGGCCGGTGGCGCCGCCTCGGTCTTCACCTCGGCGCGCGGCTCGGGCTGCGAGACCTCAGGCCCGGCGGAATGCTCGGCGGTGTGATCGGGTTGGGCGATCGACGGCGCAGCCTCGCCGCGGAAGCCGTCAAAATCGGCGACTGCGTCGGATGCTTCTGGCGGCTGACTGGTACCGAGTTCGTCGCTGATGGAGCCTGCGAGACCTTCCTCGCCGCTTCCACGCCGACGGCGTCCGCCACGGCGACCGCGCCGGCGGCGGCGGTCAGCGCTTCCCTGCTGCTCACCGCGAGCCGCCTGCTCCTCGCCCTCTTCGCCATCCTGTTCGGACTCGACATCCTCTTCGCCTTCACCGGCCGCGACAGCCGGCTCGGGAAGGGTGGCGGGGCTATCCTCACGCAACTCGCCGTCGCGCTGGCCACCGCGGCCGCGCCGGCGCCGGCGCCGCTTGCGGCGCTGGCCGTCCTGCTCGGAACCTGCCTCGCCTGTAGCCTCTTCAACGAGGCCTTCGCTCTCCTCGGTCTCGACCTCGGATTCGGTCTCGATGTCGAAACCGTCCTCGTCGTCGAAGGCCTCTTCCGCCAGCGGGGGCGGGCTCGCGGCCGCCTGCGCTGCCAGCAGCGCCTTGGCTGCTTCCAGCGTGTGGACCTGCTCGCCGCGGTCGATCAGATAGGCCTGCGGCCCACTGACGCTTGGGTCGGCGATGACCGACAGCGTCACCTTGAAGCCGTTCTCGAGATCGCGCAGATGGCCGCGCTTGTGGTTCAGCACGTAAAGCGCGACATCGGTGCGGGTGCGGACCACCAGATTGTGGGTCGCGCCCTTCATCAGGATCTCCTCAAGGCCGCGCAGCAACTGCAGCGCCACCGAAGACACCGAGCGGACATGACCGGTGCCGCCGCAATGCGGGCAAGGATCAGTCGAACTCTCGAGCACGCTGGCGCGGATGCGCTGGCGCGACATCTCGAGCAGGCCGAAATGCGAGATGCGGCCGACCTGGATGCGCGCGCGGTCCTGCCGCAGGCAATCCGACAGCTTGCGCTCGACTGCGCGGTTGTTGCGCTTCTCGTCCATGTCGATGAAGTCGATGACGATCAGGCCGGCGAGGTCGCGCAGACGAAGCTGGCGGGCGACCTCTTCGGACGCTTCCAGATTGGTCTTGAGCGCAGTGTCCTCGATATGGTGCTCGCGGGTCGAGCGGCCGGAGTTGACGTCGATCGAGACCAGCGCCTCGGTCTGATTGATCACGATGTAGCCGCCGGAGCGCAGCTGCACGGTCGGCGAGAACATCGCGTCGAGCTGGCTTTCCACGCCCATGCGCGAGAACAGCGGCTGGCCGTCGCGATACTGCTTCACCGCGCTGACATTGGCGGGCATCAGCATCTTCATGAAGTCGCGGGCTTCGCGGTAGCCGGCTTCACCGGCAACCGAGATCTCGTCGATCTCCTTGTTGTAGAGGTCGCGCAGCGAACGCTTGATCAGCGAGCCTTCCTCGTAGACGAGGGTCGGGGCCTGCGACTTCAGCGTCAGATCGCGCACCGTCTCCCACATCCGGATCAGATATTCGAAGTCGCGCTTGATCTCGGGCTTGGTGCGGGCGGCGCCGGCGGTGCGCAGGATGATGCCCATGCCCTCCGGCACGTCCAGATCCTGCACCACTTCCTTCAGGCGCGAGCGGTCCTGAGCGCTGGTGATCTTGCGGCTGATGCCGCCGCCGCGGGCGGTGTTCGGCATCAACACGGCATAGCGGCCGGCGAGCGAGAGATAGGTGGTCAGCGCCGCGCCCTTGTTGCCGCGCTCTTCCTTGACGACCTGCACCAGCATCACCTGCCGGCGCTTGATGACTTCCTGGATCTTGTACTGGCGGCGCGGGCGGAAGGTCCGCTCCGGCACCTCCTCCAGCACGTCGTCGCCGCCGACGGATTCGACGACTTCCTCTTCGGCTTCCTCGTCGTCCTCGTCCTCATCCTCGTCGTCCTCGCCGTTTGTGTCCGCAGCCTCGGCATGCGGGGCCTCGCCGTAGACGGCGTCGGCCGGCTCAGTCGAAGCGGTCACGGCTTCGGCGAGATCCTCGGCATGCGTTTCGTGGGACTCGGAGACGTGAGCCTCGAAGGTCTGGGCCTGCGGTTCGGTAGCAACCGCGGGTTCGGCGCCGACGGCCGCGACAGGCGCGGGGGCCTCATCGGCGTGATGATGCTCGTGATGATCGTGACCATGGTCATGATCATGCGCGTGATCGTCGCCGTGGCCGTGTTGATGATCGTGCGCGTGGTCCTGGTGGTCATGATCGTGGTGATCATGATCGCCATGGTCGTGATGTTCGTGGTCGTGATGATCGTGCCCGCCCTGGTGCTCCGCATCGGCGTGCAGATGCTCACCCTCGTGCGGCGCGCCTTCGGCAATCAGGGCCTCGCTCTCGACCGGCTGGGCCGTGGGATCGGCGCCTTCGACGACGTCGCTGCGGACGCGTTCGCCGTGACTGCGTCGGCGGGAGTTGCGGTGGCGCGAGCGGCGGCGGCCGTGGGAGCGGTTCTCGCTCTCTTCCTCGGCCTCGCGATGGGCCTGTTCCTCGGCCTCGATCAGCGCCTGCCGGTCCGCGACCGGGATCTGATAATAGTCGGGATGGATTTCGCTGAAGGCGAGGAAGCCGTGGCGGTTGCCGCCATATTCGACGAAAGCGGCCTGGAGCGAGGGTTCGACCCTTGTGACCTTGGCCAGGTAGATATTCCCGCGCAGTTGCTTGCGTTGCGCGGTCTCGAAATCAAACTCTTCGACGCGATTGCCGCGGACCACGACGACCCGGGTCTCCTCCGGGTGGGTGGCATCGATCAACATCTTGTTGGGCATGTCTTAACTCTTGGCGGCGGCGGGCGCTTTTCACCGTGGGCGCGAGCTGCGCTGCCGGGTGACGCGACGGTCCACCTGATTCGGGGGTGAGGGGAAGGCCAAAACGCCGTCTCTCGCGCCTTGCCGAACCGGAAGCTTCAGGGCCACGGCGGCGCGCGGGATTTTCACTCCGCAGCGTCGCGAATGATCCTTCAGATTTCGTCGGCACAGTCTGGCGCATCAAGCGTCGGCCCGTATGAAACACTGGGCGGTGAGGCCGCCCTTCAATCAGTTGCTGCTGGCCAGGCATGGCGCGAGCGCGCTCGCCTTGGTGTCACGAACCGCTCCCTTGGGATCAAAGGACCGGGTAATGGGTCACGTCGCCGTCAGACTGTCCCGGAAACGCGAGTGGTAATCCAGGACCGTCCGCCGCCGGTGCTTGACCCGCTCCACCTCGCTGCCGCGCATCGCGCTGGCGTTAGAAGAGAACGGAAAACGCTGGAATTCCCAAACCTTGAGAGTTCCGGCGCTGCACCGGGAGGCTGAATGCGACACAACCGGAAATATCGGCCGTCAGCATTCCGTTCATACGAGGAATGGGCCATCGGTGCAAGGGAGCGTCGCACGCCGGTCACAGTCAGCGAGTTTCGCGCTTCTGTCATTAAGGATCAATTAACCCTGTGGTTCTATTGCGTTAAAAGGGCTGCTCGGAGGCACAGAATCGGTGGCGAGCCGCACACATCAACGGGTTTTGCTGGGATGCGCTCTGCTGTGCGCCGCAGCGTTGCCTTGTGCTGATTCCTCGCGCCTGAGTGCCGCGGAAAGCAAGCCGCAACCCGTTGTTGCGGTAGCGAATTTTCCAACCGCCTCCGCCGCCCGGCTGGCCGGCGATGGCAAGCAGACTCGCTTCATTCTCGACCTCGACCAGACCGTCACCTTCCGCGCCATCACGCTGGCCGACCCCTATCGGGTCGTCGTTGACGTGCCGCAGGTGAATTTTCAGCTGCCCGCGGGGGCCGGAGGCGCGGGGCGCGGACTGGTCAAGGCCTTCCGCTATGGGCTCGTCATGCCCGGCGGCTCGCGAATCGTGTTCGACCTGACCGGACCGGCCCGGATCGCCAATTCCTATGTGGTGGAGGCGGCCAACGGCCAGCCGGCCCGGCTCGTGCTGGAACTGGAGGAGGTTGACCGGACCGCCTTCGTGCAGTCGCTCGCACCCGAAAACCGCCCCGAGCTGCGCCCGACGATCGCCGAAGCGAAGCCTGCGACGGCTCCTGCGGCGGCAGCCCCGGACACGGCGCAACAGAAGGCCGATGGCCGCCCGGTGGTCGTGATCGATCCCGGCCATGGCGGCATCGACAACGGCACGCAGTCGAGCGGCGAGAGCGAGAAGAACCTTGTGCTGGCCTTCGGGCTGGCGCTCCGCGACAGACTGGAAAAGGCCGGCAAATACCGGGTGGTCATGACGCGGGACGACGACACCTTCATTCCCCTCAATGACCGCCCCAAGGTCGCCCGCAATCTGAAGGCGGCCTTGTTCGTCTCCATTCATGCCGATGCGCTGCCTCGCGCCGAGGGTGATGCGCAGGGCGCGACCATCTATACGCTGTCCGACAAGGCGTCCGACGCCGAGGCGCAGCGGCTGGCGGACGCTGAAAACCGGGCGGATGCGATCGCCGGCTTCAACCTCGCCGAAGAGCCGACCGACGTCGCCGATATCCTGATCGACCTCACCCAGCGGGAAACCCGCACCTTTTCAAATCGTTTCGCGCGCCTTCTGATGGGCGAGATGAAGTCGACCGTGCGGATGCACAAGCATCCCCTGAAGTCCGCGGGTTTCCGGGTGCTGAAGGCGCCGGACGTGCCCTCGGTGCTGGTCGAGATCGGCTACGTCTCAAATAAAGGTGACCTCGAGCATCTGGTCTCGGAGGGCTGGCGGTCCCGCGCGGTGGGCTCGATGGCGCAGGCGATCGACGGGTTCCTGACCAAACGGATGGCTACGGCGGGACCTTCAAATTAACGGTCCGAGATCGTTGAAGTGAGGACCCGGGAGCCTCGAGCTGAAAGGGTTTTCGGGTCCCGCCGCAAAAGCCCTAGTTTGGCCACAGCGGGCGCTTTATAGAAATGGCCGCAGGGGGTTCCGGAATCGCGTGAAAATCCTGTTCGGCAAGCGTCTTGAGCCCGGCACTTATGGTATTTCGTAAGCCGGCCAATTCGCGACGTGAGGTCGGCACCTGTTTGGGGTGCCGATTTTAGGTCCGATGGGGCTGATACTGGGCTGATCCAGAGTTTGAACGGATAAACACATAATGCGCTTGCTGGTGCGGTTCATGGGCTTCCTGTTCGCCGCGGGAACGGTGGTGTTCCTTGTCGGTGTCGGGGCCGTGGCAGGCTTGATATGGCATTTCTCCAAGGACTTGCCCGACTACTCTCAGCTTCAGGATTACGAGCCGCCGGTGATGACCCGCGTGCACGCGGTCGACGGCTCGCTGCTCGGCGAATATGCCAAGGAGCGGCGGCTGTACCTGCCGATCCAGGCGGTGCCAAAGCTCGTGATCAACGCGTTCCTGGCGGCCGAAGACAAGAATTTCTACGAGCATGGCGGCATCGACTACACCGGCATGGCGCGCGCCGGCGTGGCCTACATCCAGAACTACGGCTCCAACCGCCGTCCGCAGGGTGCCTCCACCATCACCCAGCAGGTCGCCAAGAACTTCCTGTTGACCAATGAGGTCTCTTTCGCCCGCAAGATCAAGGAAGCCTTGCTCGCGATGCGAATCGAGAAGACCTACTCGAAGGACAAGATCCTCGAGCTGTATCTGAACGAAATCTATCTCGGCCTTGGCGCCTACGGCATCGCGGCCGCGTCGCTGGTCTATTTCGACAAGTCGGTGAACGAGCTGACGGTGGCGGAAGCGTCGTACCTGGCCGCGCTGCCGAAGATGCCGGCAACGCTGCATCCGGTGCGCAACCGTGACCGCGCCATCGAGCGCCGCAATTACGTCATCGACCGTCTGGTAGAGAACGGCTGGATCAAGCAGGCCGACGCGGACAAGGCCCGCAAGGAGCCGCTGGCTGTCACCAACCGGTCCAACGGCGCCCACACCTTCGCCGGCGAATATTTCGCCGAGGAAGTCCGCCGCGACATCTTCGAGCGCTATGGCGAGAAGAAGCTGTATGAGGGCGGTCTTTCCGTCCGCACCACGCTCGATCCGAAGATCCAGGTGATGGCGCGCAAGGCGATGGTTACGGGGCTCGTGAATTACGACGAGCAGCAGGGCTATCGCGGCGCCATGAGCAAGCTCGATATTTCGGGCGATTGGGGCGTGAAGCTCGCCGAGATCAAATCGCTTTCCGACATCTCGCCATGGCGCATGGCGGTGGTACTGGAGACCAGCGACCAGTCTGCCCGCATCGGTTTCCAGCCGAGCCGCGAGCTCGGCGGCGCCGTGAGCAAGCAGCGCGAGACCGGCATCGTCACGGTTGACGGCGTCCGCTGGGCGCGGGCCGCCCAAGGCGGCGCCAAAGGCAAGACGCCGACGGCGGTGTCGCAGGTGCTGCAGCCCGGCGACGTGATCTATGCCGATCCGCTTTATAAGGACGGCCAGCCGGTCGAGGGCCAGTACCGGTTGCGCCAGATCCCCGAAGTGTCCGGCGCGATGGTGGCGATGGATCCCTGGACCGGCCGCGTGCTCGCGATGGTCGGTGGCTTCTCGTTCGACCAGAGCCAGTTCAACCGCGCCACGCAGGCCTATCGGCAGCCGGGTTCGTCGTTCAAGCCGATCGTCTATTCGGCGGCGCTCGACAACGGCTATACGCCCTCGACCGTCGTGCTCGACGCCCCCATCGAAATCGACCAGGGGCAGGGCGCCGGCGTATGGCGGCCGGAAAACTTCTCCTCGGGCAAATTCCAGGGACCTGTGACGCTGCGCAACGCGCTGCGACAGTCGCTCAACACCGTGACGGTGCGGCTGGCGCAGGACATCGGCATGCCCCTGATCGGGGAATATGCCCGCCGTTTCGGCGTCTATGACGAACTGCCGAACTATCTCTCCTACGCGCTGGGCGCCGGCGAGACGACGGCGATGCGCATGGTCACGGCCTACTCGATGCTCGCCAATGGCGGCCGCCGCGTGAAGCCGACGCTGATCGATCGTATCCAGGACCGCTACGGCCACACCATCTTCAAGCACGACCAGCGCGAATGCCGCGGCTGCGACGCGCCGGGCGGCTGGAAGAACCAGGCCGAGCCGCAGCTGATCGACCGCCGCGAGCAGGTGCTGGACTCCATGACCGCCTATCAGATCACCGAGCTGATGGAAGGTGTGGTTCAGGCCGGCACCGCGACCGTGATCAAGGCGGTTGGCAAGCCGATCGCCGGCAAGACCGGCACCACCAACGAGGCCAAGGACGCCTGGTTCGTCGGCTTCTCGCCTGACGTCGCCGTGGCCATCTATATGGGTTACGACAAGCCGCGTCCGCTCGGCAAAGGCAACGCCGCGACCGGTGGCCATCTCGCGGCTCCTATCGCGCGCGACTTCCTCCAGCTCGCGCTCGCCGACAAGCCCGCGGTGCCGTTCAAGGTGCCGGCCGGCATCAAGCTGGTTCGCGTCGTCGCCAAGACCGGCATGCGCGCCGGCCCCGGCGAATCCGGCGGAACCATCCTCGAAGCCTTCAAGCCGGGCACGGCGCCGCCGGATAATTATTCGGTCATCGGCGTGGCCGACGCCGACGGGCGCGGCGGCATGCCGGCCTCGCAGCAGCAGCAGCCGGACTCCGGCTTCCTCATGCGGCCGGGCACCGGCGGGCTGTGGTAGCGGATAACGCCTGATACGGACGAGGCGGGCGGTTGCGCTTTGGCGCTGCCACCGTTACATCCCCGTCACGCGCGATGTTGATCGCGCCTTGGATTTTGCCTTGCTCATGAACTCCCGGGAAGCCGCTTCGCACTTTCCCGGATCATGCGCGTAACGCGGACCCATTCCGCGAGACCAGAGAACGACATGCGCGCCGAAATCGAACGGTTGGTAGAAGAGATCAAGCAGTCAGTCGGGCTGCTGAGGAGGCATCTTTGACGTCGAGAAATCGACGGCGCGCCTCGCTGAGCTGAACAAGCTCGCAGAAGATCCCAACCTCTGGAACGATCCCCAGAAGGCACAGAAGCTGATGCAGGAGCGGACCTCGCTCGAGGATTCGCTTGGCGGCATCGGCAAGGTCGAGCAGGAGCTCGAAGACGATATCGGCATGATCGAGCTCGGCGAGGCCGAGGGCGATGCCGGCGTGGTTGCTGAGGCCGAAGCCGCGTTGAAGACTCTCAAGAAGGAAGTGGCGCGGCGCGAACTCGAGGCGCTGCTGTCGGGCGAAGCCGACCGGTTCGATTCCTATCTCGAGGTCCATGCCGGCGCCGGCGGCACCGAGAGCCAGGACTGGGCGCAGATGCTGCTGCGCATGTACACACGCTGGGCCGAGAACCACGGCTTCAAGGTCGAAGTGCTGGAAGAGTCCGAGGGCGAAGAGGCCGGCATCAAGTCCGCGACCATCCAGGTCTCCGGCCACAACGCCTACGGCTGGCTGAAGACCGAAGCGGGCGTGCATCGCCTGGTGCGCATCTCGCCGTTCGATTCCAACGCGCGGCGACACACCTCGTTCTCGAGCGTTCAGGTGTTTCCCGTCATCGACGACAGCATCAAGATCGACATCAAGGAATCCGACGTCCGCGTCGACACCATGCGTTCGGGCGGCGCCGGCGGTCAGCACGTCAACAAGACCGAATCCGCGGTGCGGCTGACCCACATTCCGACCGGTGTCGCGGTGGTCTGCCAGGCCGGCCGCTCCCAGCACAAGAACCGGGCGCAGGCCTGGGACATGCTGCGCGCTCGACTTTATGAAATGGAGCTGAAGAAGCGCGAGGAGAAGGCGGCCGCCGACCAGGCCGCCAAGACCGATATCGGCTGGGGCCACCAGATCCGCTCCTACGTGCTCCAGCCCTACCAGATGGTGAAGGATCTGCGCACGGGGGTGCAGACCTCGGACACCTCGGGCGTGCTCGGCGGCGATCTCGACGACTTCATGGCCGCAACGCTGGCGCAGCGCGCCTTCGGCACTCCCGGTGCCGACATCGAGGACGTCGATTAGCATGGCACGCGTCGCCTTCATCGGGCTCGGGCGGATGGGTCACGGCATGGCCGGCCGCTATCTCGATGCCGGCTTCACGGTAACGCTGTGGAATCGCAGCAAGGCCAAGGCGGAAGATCTGATCGCACGCGGCGCGCTTTGGGCGACTTCGCCCGAGGACGCCGCGATCGATGCCGATGCGGTCGTGACCATGGTGGCCGACGACGAGGCCTCGCGCGCGGTGTGGCTCGGGCCGAAGGGCGCGGCGAAGACGGCGAAATCCGGCACCATCGCGATCGAATGCTCCACCGTCTCCCATGACCATGCGCGCGAGATGGGGCGTGAACTCAACGCGCGCAGCCTCATCTATATCGATTGCCCCGTAACGGGTTTGCCCGATGCGGCCGCCGCCGGAAAACTGACGCTGCTGGTCGGCGCCAATGCGGCTGACCTCGATCGCGCGCGGCCGTATCTCGCGCCGATCGGCTCGACCATCCGCCATTTCGGACCAGTTGGCGCCGGCACGGTCTACAAACTCATCAACAACCTGATGGGCGCAATCCAGATCGCCGGCCTTGCCGAGGGCCTTGCCATCGCCGAGCAGGCCGGGCTCGACATGAACCTGGTGCTGGAATCGATCCAGGCGGGTGTGGCCGCAAGCCCGCAGGTGCAGCGCCACTCCAAGCGCATGGTCGCCCGCGATTTCAGCGGTGCGACCTTCACGACAGCGCTGCGGCACAAGGATGCCGCCTATGCGGTGAGGCTCGCCGAGAGCCTTTTAGCCGACAAGCCGCTGGTCGCGCGCGCCGCGGTCGACTCCTACGCGCAGGCGAAAGCCACGATGCCCGATGACGACGAAGGCCGGATGATCGAGCTGGTGTCGCGGCCGAAGAAGCCGTCCTAGGGTCCGGACTCAATTGAGCCAGTAAGCACAGGCAGCCGCGATCAGGACGCCTGAGAGGTAGTTTGCGGCGAGCTTGTCGTATCGGGTTGCGACACGTCTGAAGTCCTTAAGTCTACACCACATGCGCTCGACGCGGTTTCGATCTTTATAGGCATGATGTCGTAGGGAATCGGGTCGCGGCGCGAGGTTGTTGAAGGGATGACGGCCTCGGCGCCGCGTTCGGCGAGGCGACGCCGCAGGTGGTTTGCATCGTACCCCTTATCGGCCAGGAGCCTTCGGAAAGGGCCTGCAGCTTGGATCAAGGCCTCAGCCATGCTGATGTCGTTGATGTTTCCGGCGCTGAGCAGCAGGACGCGAGGCTTGCCGCGATCATCGACCAGGCCGTGGATCTTGGTCGTCCGGCCACCACGCGAGCGGCCTATTGCTTGGGAGAAGGCCCCCCTTTTGCGCCGGCGGCGGAGCGGTGCGCTTTGACGTGGGTGGCATCGATCGCCGCTCCGTCAAAGATGCCATTATGCCCCGTCAGAGCTTGGAACATCTGCAGCCACAGACCCTGCCGGCTCCACCGGTTGAAGCGATTGTAGACCGTTGTGTAGGGCCCAAACTCAGGAGGGCAGTCGCGCCATCGCGCCCCACTCTTCAACATGTGCACGATCCCCGAGATTACTCGGCGATCGTCCACCCGATGCGCACCTTTGCGCCCCCGCGGCAGCAGCGGCTCGATCCGAGACCACTCCTCATCACTCAGCCACTGAACCTGCTTTGCCATCTCCAAGGCTCCTCCCGGAATCCTTGAATCAGCAACTCAACTCCAACGCCAGACCTTATTGAGTACGGACCCTAGGGCGGGACTCATGGAGTTCAGCTTGGCAAGGCAAGCGGACGTCTTCGCTGTTGAAGGCGTTCGGTTGCTTGTGACCCATTTGAGACATCCAGCCCGCTTGCTTTCCACTGAAGTTTCGTCAATATCGGTGGCATGACTATCGTCGTGATCATGTTCGCGAACTTGTGGTGGCGCTCCACTTAGGAGCGGCACGGCTTTGTCATTCACCCAACCGTCGCCGCCGTTCATCGGCTTGCGAGGTTGCCTGCATCGACAGTCCGATTGAATGGCGGTTCTTATCTGGAGAACCGTGATGCAACATTCGTCAACCGCACTCCCTGTTATCTTGACCGGCGACAGAACCACCGGTCCGTTGCACCTGGGGCACTACGTCGGTTCGTTGAAGAACCGCGTCACCCTACAGACGACGCACCAGCAATATTTGCTGCTGGCGGATGCCCAGGCACTCACGGACAACGCGCACAATCCTGGTCGGGTGCGTGACAATGTCCTTGAGATCGCGACAGACTACCTGGCTGTCGGGATCGACCCGAACCTGACCACGATCTGTCTTCAATCGCATCTCCCGGCACTTGCCGATTTGACCCTGCTGTACATGAACTATGTCACGGTGGCCCGGCTTGAGCGCAACCCAACCATCAAGGACGAAATCCAGGCGCGAGGTTTTGGCAGAGATATACCAGCAGGCTTTCTATGCTATCCCGTCGCCCAGGCCGCCGACATCACCGGTTTCAAAGCGACGATTGTCCCGGTTGGGGAAGACCAAGCTCCATTGATCGAGCAAACCAATGAGGTCGTTCGCCGCATCAATCGCCAAGCTGGTGTTGACGTGTTGCCCGAAGCCCGCGCGCTTATTCCTCGCATCGGACGCCTTCCAGGCATCGACGGCAAAGCCAAAATGAGCAAGTCGCAGGGCAACGTTATTCAGTTATCAGCCACGGTCGATGAAATACGTGAGGCTGTCCGGCGTATGTTCACTGATCCAAACCATATAAAGGCATCCGACCCGGGTCGCGTCGAAGGCAACGTTGTTTTCACGTACCTGGATGCGTTCGACGAAGATCACGTTGCGGTTGAGGATTTCAAGGCACGCTACATCCGTGGCGGTTTGGGCGACAGCATTGTGAAGAAACGTCTGGATGACGTGCTGCAGGCGCTTCTCGCGCCAATCCGAGACCGTCGCCGCGCACTCGCTCGTGATCCCGGCTATGTGCGCCAAGTCGTCAAGCGTGGCACAATGCGAGCGCGGGAGATAACAGATGCCACTTTGCGCGATGTTCGTGCCGCGCTTGGTCTATTTGCCCTAGATTGATCGGATTGGGGGCCAGCCGGGATATGGCCCATAGCAGACCAATCGCGGCATGATGTGCGAGGGCACGCTTTTGACCGTCAGCCGACATCCAGCGACCGTCGCTGATCAGCCGCGGTATCAGCGCGAGACTGGTATCGGCGCTGCCCGACCTGCATACCCGCGAAGGGAGTGTGCGGACCTGAGGAACCAAACATCCAGATGGCCGTTACGGCGTCAGCGGACGAAATAGGGAGGAGGAGACCGTGTCCGAGAAGCGCCGCAGAGTGAAGCAAACCATCTCCCTCGAAGCGCGCCTCGTCGACGAAGCCAGGCGCCTGCGCGAGGAGGCCGAGCGCCTTCCCCCTGGACATGCTCGTGATGAAACCCTTCGCAAGGCCCGGCAAGCCGAGACCGGATCGCACATGAGCGAGTGGCTCGACTCGCCTGGTCTCAGGCCTCCAGATTAGGAACATAAGGAGGCGCGCTATTTACGGCGACGCCGTAGCTGTTGACCTGCCGGGATGCGACGACCGGGTTTGGGAGCGCTACTCGTCCCAAACGCGGCCACCGCATTCGCACACGAACAAGCGCACGGAACGGCCATTGGTAGGATCGAGAAGGTGCTGGACGAGACGGGGGAATGAACCGCAGCGGGAACACGTCGGCGGTAGCTTTTCCTTCTGGCGACTTTCGGTCAGTGACATCAGTTACGCTAGCATTCCGGGTCACCTTATGATGCCCGGCAAACTACGGGAAGTCGACGGGAGTCGCGTTCGCGTCTGGGTCACGCCGACTTGGTCGGGCCTGCCGCTCGAAGCGTCGGCTTCGACAGGCGCGGACTATTGGCACAAGCGCGTCGGGATTAGTGACGCTCCCGTAGACGGCGCATCCGCTTGCCTCGGAGAAGGCGCCGAGTGGGAAAATCGCGCACCACACCAAAACCACTTGTGCCTCAGGTAGAGGGAAACGCGGTGAAGCTGGCGATCAATGATGGTCGCGATCCCTGTGCAGGTGCAGTCCCGACGGTTTTCCATCGATGAGGCGAGAGGCGGTTTGCAGCAGTTGCTCCTGCGTGAAAGGCTTCGTCAGCACCGTTGCTTGGGCGAAGCTTTCCGGCAAGGCCTGGCGGCCGTATCCCGTCACGAACGTGAAGGGAGTTTGCCGACGCGTCAACGCCGCAGCGATTTCGTCGACGGCCTCTCCTCGCAAATTGCCGTCGAGCAACGCGGCATCGAACGAGCCTTGCTCGACCGCGCGAAGAGCCTCCTTGACCGAACCAACCGGTCCTTCGACGATTACGCCGACGCTTTCCAGGCCCGATACGATGTCGAGCGCGATCAGTGGCTCGTCCTCGACGATCAAGAACCGCTTGCCACTGAGCGGCTCGGCCGGCGCGGACTGACGAACGCTTCGCGGTCCCAAGGAGTTCGGCGCGACGGGCCTGCGCTCCTCTGCGCCCGCGAACCTCCCCACGGTGAGCGGCATCACGATTTCCCAGCGGAGACCGTCCGCTTCCGCAATCATGTGCGAGATTCCGCCCTCGCTTTTCGCAGTCTGCTCGATCAGGGTCGTGCCGAAGCCGCGTTTGAGCGGAGACTTGACCGGCGGTCCGCCGCGCTCGCGCCATTCCAGCCTGAGCTTGTTGTCGTTGACCGACCAATCGACACTCACGGCCCCCTCCGACCGAGACAGAGCACCATACTTGACCGAATTGGTGCCCAGTTCGTGCAGCATGAGCGCGAGATGAAGCGCGACCTGCGGCTCAAGCTGCACCGGCGGACCAGAGGTGAGGATGCGGGACGCTTCGTGCGCCGCAAGCTGATCGCGCACGATCTCCTGGAGATCCGCGTGCTGCCAGCCCGATTGGCTCAGAAGCCCGTGCATGCTCGAAAGCGACTGGATG
Source organism: Bradyrhizobium sp. SZCCT0148 (assembly GCF_018129985.1). Lineage (GTDB taxonomy): Bacteria > Pseudomonadota > Alphaproteobacteria > Rhizobiales > Xanthobacteraceae > Bradyrhizobium > Bradyrhizobium japonicum_H. The sequence continues at coordinate 1,253,922 of NZ_JAFCKT010000001.1, read as the reverse complement.
CGCCCGCCGAAACTCGCCGCGAACTCGGTCGGGTCTTTCGCGCGCCTGAGCGTTTGTTGAGCGATCGCCTGTACGACGGCCAGCATGTTCTTGACGCGATGGCTGAGCTCGCTGACCAGCAGACGCTGCGTCTCGTCGTGCCGTCTGCGCTCGCTGACATCACGGGCCGACCCGAACCACTCAACGATCTCACCGGCTGCATCGAATACCGGCACGGCGCGTGACTGCACCCAGGCGAGTGTGCCATCGATCTGCCTGACCTGGTGTTCGTATTCGAATGGAGTCTTCGTCCGGATCGCTTCGCCGATGGCGGACATGACCTCCGGCTGTTCGTCCGGATGGATGTAGGTCTGGAGCCAGGTAGCGCTCGGATCATCCGTGTCGTGGATCGAATCCTTGCCCTTGAGATTGTGCATGACGCTCCAATCCGGGCTCATGCGATAAACGATGTCCGAGGTCGCGGTCACGAACGCGCGGTAGCGTTCCTCGCTTTGGCGTAGACTTTCCATAACCTCGCCGCGCACGCGCGCGATCTTCAGATGCGCGTCGACGCGTGCCACCAGTTCGCGAGCGGTGAACGGCTTCACGATGTAGTCATCCGCGCCGGCGCCGAGGGCGTCGACCTTGGTCTGCTCGCCCGCGCGCGCGGACAACAGAACCACGGGTAAGGACCGGGTGCGCTGGTCGGCGCGCAGACGTCTCAGCAATTCCATCCCGTCTACGCGTGGCATCATCACGTCGCTGAGCAGGAGATCAGGCAACTTTTGCGCAATGAACTTCAGTGCGGCCTCGCCGTCCGGTACCGCCTCGACGTGATACTGTTCGCGCAGGATGCGCGTCAGGTACTCACGCATGTCGGCGTTGTCGTCCGCCAGCAGGACGAGCGGACGCTGCGCGTCCGGCACCTCGGTCCGGTCCACGGGCAGCGCGACCTCGATGATGTCCTCCGGTACCGGGAAGGCATCGGGCAGCCAACGCAACGCTTCCTCGATGAAGGGTTGAGCGCTGAGGCCCGTCGATGCCTGTGTGCGGACACCACCGATCTGCGTCTGCGGCAGATGCGCCGATCCCGCAGGTATCATCACCCTGAATGTGCTGCCCTTGCCCAACTCGCTATCGACGGTCACGTCGCCGCCATGCAGTCGGGCAAGCTCCTTGACCAGCGCGAGCCCGATGCCCGAGCCTTCATATGTCCTTCCCTTTGCGCCTTCCACCCGATGGAAGCGCTCGAACAACCGGGGCAGTTCAGCGGGCGGGATGCCCGTTCCAGTATCGGCGACGACGAGCTCAAAGCCACTACGTTCGCGTCGCAGCGAGACCTCGATCCTGCCGTCGAGCGTAAACTTGAACGCGTTTGAGAGGAGATTGAGGACGATCTTCTCCCACATCTCGCGGTCGACGAAAGCGGCTTCCGCAATCGGTGGGCAATCCACGGCCAGGGCCAGGCCCGCCTTCTCGATCGCAGAACGAAATTCGCTGGCGAGATGCGCGGTCGTCTCTGCCAGGTTGGTCGGCTCATAGACGGCCTGAACGCGCTCCGCCTCGATCCGCGAAAAGTCGAGTAAGGTATTGACCAACTTGAGTAGCCGCAGGCCGTTCCGGTGGACCAGATCCATCTGATCGAGATACGCTGCCGGAATCGTCGCGTCGGCGGCCTGGCGCTTCATCTCCTCGAGCGAGCCCAGCATCAATGTCAGAGGCGTCCGGAATTCGTGACTGATGTTGGAGAAGAACGCCGTCTTGCCGCGATCAATCTCGGCGAGCGCTTCCGCGCGTCTGCGCTCGGTTTCCAGTTCCCGCTGGTTCTGTTCGGCCCTGACTCGCTCGGTGACGTCCATTCCCGTCGGCACCACGACGGACACGCGTCCGGACGCGTCGCGAACCGGCATGCAGGCGAAGTCGACGATATGTTCCGAGCCGTCGCCCCAGAAATAAAGGGACATTCCGCGGAATGGTTCACCGGCGATGGCCTGCTCAACCGCGCTGCGGACCCACGCCATCACGTCCGGCGAGCGATTCCACCAGCCGCATTCCCAGAACGGCCGGTCGAGTACGTCTGCACGCTTGAAGCCGCACACCTCAAGGGCCGACCGGTTGATGTCGAGCACCGTTCCGTCCAAGCGGAGACGCGCGGCGAACAGGCCCTGATCGTAGACCGCCTGGAATTGCTCCGTAGCCTCCCGCAGTTGCCGGTTGGCTTCCTGCAGTTCTTGCGCCCGCAGCATGATGTCCAGCCGCATCGCCTCGTCCGCCGCGGCGGTCGTGCGGTCGCCACGGGTGATGTCAGTGACGTCTTCGACGCGGTGGATGATGTATTGCATCCGGCCATCGGAGCCGATCACCGGAGCATTCAAGGGCGACCAGTAGCGCTCCTCGAAGACACCGTCCGGCCGGCGGACGCCGTACTTCTGCACGGCCATCGCATCCTGTCGGCGCTCGGTGAGAACCCGTTTCAGGGACGCGCGCAGGTTGAGTATGCCGGTCGCCGAAGGGTCGTCGGGACTGTCCGGAAAGACCTCGAACAGGCGGCGCCCCACGATCGCCTCGCGGTCGGTGTACGTTGCTCGGAGGTAGGCGTCGCTTGCGGCCAGGATCGGGAAGGTTTCGTCAGCGCCAAGAACGAGAAACGGAGCAGGGGAGCTCTCGAAGACCTTTTGAAAATCGACCATGACTTTCCGCGCAGGATTCGGGATACTTAGCTATATGCAGAAAAATGGAATGCTCGGCAGATCGTCAGACTTTCCGGCGAGACTGTAACCGGAGTTAACTCTCGGCCCGATTTCGAGTTCCTTTTGTTTGGAGCATGGCGCCAAGCGCACCGAAGACGGCGCTGCGTCCGGGCCAATCGGTCCCGAGAACACGCCCTAGCCGGCCAGCATCTCGCGGGACAAACTCATCGCCCGATTATATGCCGGCATCGGTTTCGCAAACCGGCATTCATCGGAAATCGGGTGGCGCTGTTCGCTGAATGGTCCTAGGCCAGCGGGCTCGACCGCCGATGTGAGAGCCCATGACCCCGATCGACAACAGGATCCACGCGCGAGACTGGTCGCTGCTCGCGCTCCTCTCGATCCTCTGGGGCGGCTCGTTCTTCTTCAACGGCGCGGCCTTGCGGGAATTGTCACCGCTGACGCTGGTATTCCTGCGCGTCGCGCTCGGTGCGGCCATTCTCCTGCCGCTGTTGCGCATGCAGGGGATCGGCTTTCCCAGGAGCATGTCAGACTGGACGCCGTTCATCGTGATCGGGCTGCTCAACAATGTCATTCCGTTCTCGTTGATCGTGATCGGCCAGACCTTCATCCCGAGCGGACTGGCGTCGATCCTGAATGCGACCACGCCGCTCTTTACGGTCATGGTGATGGCCGCGGCAGGTGAGGAGGCCTTGCAGATGCGGCGCGTTGCCGGCGTGGCACTCGGCCTTGCCGGCGTGATCGTCCTGCGCGGATGGGGCCTCGAGACGAGCCCGGGGCAGGGGCTCGGCATCCTGCTCTGCCTTGGCGGCGCGCTCAGCTACGGTTTTGCGGCGCTGGCAGCGCGGCGTATGCTGAAGGACGCAGCTCCGCTCGGCACGGCGACGTTTCAGCTGATGGCGTCGACGGTCATGATGGCGATCGTCGCCGGCGTGGTGGAGCAGCCCTGGCGTCTTCCGGTGCCGGGCCTGACGATCTGGCTCGCGGTGCTTGGCCTCGCGGGCCTGTCGACGGCGCTCGCCTACATCGTCTTCTTTCAGATCATACGGCGCGCCGGTGCGGCCAACGTCATGCTGGTGACGCTGCTCATTCCCGTCACCGCCATCCTGCTGGGATGGCTGGTGCTGGGTGAGCCGATCTCGATACGCGAGATCGCTGGTGCCATCGTCATCGGCAGCGCGCTGCTCGTGATCGATGGACGCATTCTCAATGTGCTGCGGCGCGTCACGTAGGTTCCGGATTCGCCGTTTCACCGCGCGGAAAATCGAAGCGCTTGCCAGCCGCGAACGGCCTTGCGACACTCCCGGCAAAACAAGACTACAAAACAGGGGAGAGACCGATGCCGGGCCGTCGCGAAAACCTTGCTGCCTTCGCCATTCTTGCCGGCGTGCTCGTCACGACACCGGCCTCGGCGCAGAAGAAATACGATCCCGGAGCCACCGACACCGAAATCAAGATCGGCAACATCATGCCCTATAGCGGGCCGGCGTCGTCCTATGGCGTGATCGGCAAGACCGAGGCCGCCTTCTTCAGGATGATTAACGACCAGGGCGGCATCAACGGCCGCAAGATCAATTTCATCAGCTACGACGATGCCTACTCGCCGCCGAAGGCGATCGAGCAGGCGCGCAAGCTGGTCGAGAGCGATGAGGTCCTCTTGATTTTCCAGCCGCTCGGCACGCCCTCGAACTCCGCGATCATGAAATACATGAACGCCAAGAAGGTGCCGCAGCTCTTTGTCGCCTCCGGCGGCACAAAGTTCGGCGACCCCAAGAACTTCCCGTGGACGATGGGCTTCCAGCCGAACTACCAGAGCGAGGGGCGAATCTACGCGAAGTATATCCGTGACAAGTTTCCGAACAGCAAGATCGCGGTGCTCTGGCAGAATGACGACGCCGGCAAGGACCAGTTCAAGGGCTTGAAGGATGGGCTCGGCGACAAGGTCAACATGATCATCGCCGACAAGTCCTATGAGGTCAGCGATCCCTCGATCGATTCCCAGATCGTCGCCTTGCACGATTCGGGCGCCGACATCTTCTTCTCGTGGGCGGCGCCGAAGGGCTCGGCGCAGGCGATCCGGAAGGTCGGCGAGCTCGGTTGGAAGCCGAAATTCTTCCTCGCCAACACGGCGACATCCATCGCCTCGGTGCTGAAGCCTGCCGGGCTCGACTATGCCAAGGACATCATCTCGACCGCCTACCTCAAGGACCCGACCGATCCGACCTGGGACAAGGATCCGGCCGTGGTGAAGTGGCGCGAATTCATGGACAAATATTATCCCGATGGCGACAAGACCAATGCCAACAACCTCTATGGCTATGTGCAGGCCGAGGCGATGGCGCAGGTGCTGAAGCAGTGCGGCGACAACCTCACGCGCGAGAACGCGATGAAGCAAGCCACCAGCCTGAAGAACTTTCACACCGACCTGATGCTGCCCGGCATCATGGTCAACACCTCGGCCGACGACTACTTCCCGATCGAGCAGATGCAGCTGATGCGTTTCAACGGACAGGCCTGGGAGCTGTTCGGCGACGTCATTACCGGCGAGGTCGGCCACGAACGCGGCCAGTAGTCAGGGCCGGATGCGCTTCAGCACCGCGCCGTCGCGACGCCGAGCACAGACATCCATCCTCGTTGAAATCGACCAGATGAGTTCAGCAGCGCGGCACGGGTGGTGGCGGCTTCTGAACTCCTCGCGGCGGGATGGGCGCCCGGCCCGCTGAGTAGAACCGAGGCGCACGTTAGCGCGCCTCGGCTTCCTTGCTCAGGGCATCTTGACGTGAGGCTCACGTTCCCAGACCCGCAATTTGGCGAGGCCGTCCACGAACGATTTGGCCGCTTTCGCGCTTGCGATCGAGATGCAGCCTTCGTCGAAATCGTCGGAGGCAATGCCCGCTTTTTCGAACAGCGGCAGCGCCGCATCCACGTAGCCGATGAACTTGCAATGCGCGAACGCGTCGGCGAGGAAATCGCGTGCCGAGGATTCCAGCAGCAGATCGCCCATCGCATCCGCAGCCGGCAGCAGCGCGACCGCGTCGTAGAGAACGGACGGTCCGCCGTCGATCATCTGATCGGCGTCGATCCAGCTGCCGTCGCTGGCTTTGGCGCCCGTCACCTTGGGCGCAATGATCTCGAAGGTCGCCCCGGCCTTGTCCAGGGCAGCCTTGAGCGCCTTAAGGATGCCTGCGTCCGAACCGTCGGTGACGAGGATACCGAGCTTGCGCCCCTCGAAGCGCTCCGGACCGTTTTCCACGATGCTCAGGGCTGGGGAAGGATCGAGATCCTGACGCGTGGGCAGGGCTGCATCGGCAGGTTTCGGCATCTTCTGCAGGCCGAGTTGTCTGCGACCTTGCTTGCCAGTGTCTCGTCGATGTTGAGGAGATGCGAGACCATACGCTCCCGGATCGCCGGAATTTTCACCTTGCTGAGCTCGAACGTCAGGGCTGCGGCAATGTGCGACTGCTCGCCTGCCGTCTGACTGATGAAGAACTGGCGGGCCTGGCTGTAGTGGTCGGCGAAGCTTTCAGCACGCAGACGGCGCTTTTCGCCTTCCACCACCTCGGGGAACGGCGTGAAACCGCGTTGTGGCGACTCTCTTGGTCCTTCACCGAAGGAGTTCGGCTGGTAATTGACGCGACCGATCGGATTGCGCATCGCCATGTGTCCGTCCTGCTGAAAATGAGCGAACGGGCATTTGGGCGCATTGATCGGGATGTGAGTGAAATTGGGGCTACCCAGCCGCTTCAGCTGCGTGTCGAGGTACGAGAAATTGCGCCCCTGGAGCAGGGGATCGTTGGAGAAGTCGATCCCAGGTGGAACATTCTGGGTCATGAAGGCGACCTGTTCGGTCTCCGCAAAGAAGTTATCCGGCATCCGATCGAGCACCAGCCGTCCGACCGGGACGGGCGGCAGAATTTCCTCGGGAATGATCTTGGTCGGATCGAGCACGTCGAACTCGAATTTATCGGCAAAGTCCTGATCGAACAGCTGAAGCTGCAGCTCCCATTCGGGGAAATTGCCGGTCTTGATCGCAGTCCAGAGATCGCGACGGTGGAAGTCGGGATCGGCGCCGTTGATCTTGACCGCTTCGTTCCACACGACCGATTGCAGGCCGAGCTTCGGTTTCCAGTGGAATTTGACGAAGGTGGATTCGTTCTTGGTATTGACCAGCCGGAACGTATGAACGCCGAACCCTTCCATGAAGCGAAACGAGCGTGGGATGGCGCGGTCGGACATCACCCACATGACCATGTGCATGCTTTCGGGGGTGAGGCTTATGAAGTCCCAGAAATTGTCATGCGCCGATTGGGCCTGGGGAAATGCGCTGTCCGGCTCTTCCTTCACGGCGTGGATCAGGTCTGGAAACTTGATGGCGTCCTGAATGAAGAAGACAGGGATGTTGTTGCCGACGATGTCCCAATTGCCTTCCTGCGTATAGAGCTTGACCGCAAAGCCCCGCACGTCCCGGGCGAGGTCGACCGAGCCCTTGCTTCCGGCAACGGTTGAAAATCGTACGAAGGCTGGGGTCTTTTCCCCCGCGCGCTGGAACAGGTCGGCCTTGGTGTATTTCGCGAGCGATTTGTAGGTTTCGAAGAACCCATGCGCCGCGTAGCCGCGTGCATGCACGACCCGCTCGGGAATGCGTTCGTGGTCGAAGTGGAAAATCTTCTCTCGGAAATGAAAGTCCTCGAGCAAGGTTGGCCCGCGGGGCCCCACTTTCAGCGAGTTCTGGTCGTCGGACACCGGGCCGCCCTGGGCCGTGGTGAGGACGCTCGCCTTGCCGCTTGCGGTCTGATGAAGTTCGCCGCCTTCGCCGCGTTCCAGCTTTTGGTCGTGGATGGTTACCGTCCTCGCGGTTACGCGAGTCGATTTCGTCGTCTTTGCCATCGTCAGGATCTCCCGGGGCGCCCATGGAGTCCTTAAAGCCGCCTGCGGAGGTTCCGTTCCTAGTCGAAGGCAGCCGCTTGACGCATCAGGTCAGCCCGCGCTGAGACGCACGCCGGCGCGCAGGAATTTTTGCGGATCGACCGCTTCGCCCTCGATGCGGGTCTCATAGTGCAGATGCGGACCGGTGGAGCGGCCGGTCGACCCGACCAGACCGACGACCTGGCCGATCTTCACGATCTCGCCGACCTTGACGTTGATCTCGGAGAGATGGCCGTAGCGAGTCGACAACCCGTTGCCATGGTCGACCTCGACCATGCGGCCGTAACCGCCGGACCAGCCGGCGGACACCACCTTGCCGTTGGCGGTGACACGAACCGGATCGCCGCTGGCGGCGCGGAAATCGAGCCCGGTATGCATCGCGGGCCGGCCGAGGAAGGGATCGCTGCGAACGCCGAAGCCGGAGGTGAATTCGACCTCTCCGATCACGGGCTTGCGGTATGGCACCAGCGCCAGCGTGCGATTGAGACGGTCCATCTCGGCGCGCGTGGTGTTGATGCGGGAGAGCTGCTTCTCGAACGGTCCGGCGTTGGCTGTCAGTTTCACCGGGACGAACGGCCCACCCATCGCGGTGCGCGGCACGGCGGCTTCGAGATTGGCGAGATTCAGGCCGAGATCGCTGACGACGCCGCGCATCCGGCGCATCCGTGAATCCATGCCTTCCTCGACGGCGCTGAGCGCCGCCATCTGGCGCCGCTCGACCTGGTCGAGCGAGGTCGTGAGCCGGACCAGAACGTTGTCGAAACCCTGATTCTTGGCGAACTGGTTGGTCGGGGGCGCCGCGACAGCCGGAGCGCGCGACTCCAGCCGCGCCTCACGGTCCGGCGGCGCTACGAAGATGACGGTGTCGCTGATCGGCGATGGCTTCGGCGTGCTCTGGCTCGAATCGCCGCGCTGAGGCGTCGCACGTGGAATCGAGCCGGTTACATCGGGCATGGACCCGAGCGCCGTGGCCCGGGACTCCAGCGCCGTCTGGCGCTTCATGATCTGGTCGAGTTTCTGATCGAACTGTTCCTGATCGAGCAGCTGGCGGCTGGTGGTTCGGTCGACCTTGGCGCGTAGCTCCGCAATGCGGTCTTCGTAGGCGTATTGCATCTCGGCCTGGCGGGCGATCAGCCGGGTCAGGACGTCGTCACGGAACGCGAAATAGGTGGCGGTTGCCGCCGACCAGAGACCAAGCAGCACGACCGTGCCGACCACGATCCAGAACACCACGGGCCCGAAGCGGACCTGCTTACCGGCATGGACGATGGTGTAGGCGTCGTCGGTCGCGGGGAGGGGAATCGCTGCAGCTGCCGCAGGGGCGGGGCGGCGTTGGAAGGCCCGTCCGTGGTCGTGGGGATGATGTTGGGGGTACTGCGAATATTGGGCAGAACTTTTCGACATCGGCACTCCCGCGCCGGTCGGATGAGTCCGTACGGCCTTAATTGCCGCAGCAATCTGGGCCGGTCATGGTTAATTTTCCGGAAACGGAAGCGCGCGAATTCAATGGACTGGTTAAAGACTTCTTGCCGCTTCCAACACCTCGTCGGCATGGCCGTCGACCCGCACGTTGCGCCAGATCCTGGCTAGCTTGCCATCGGCCCCGATCAATATCGTGGTGCGAAGAATTCCCAGGAAGCTCTTGCCGTACATCGATTTTTCGCCCCAGGCGCCATAGGCTTCCAGCATCTGTTGGGTCTCGTCCGAGAGCAGGGGGATGCCGAGCTTATGCTTGTCTCGGAATTTCTCCTGGGTCTTTAACGGATCGGCGGAAACGCCCAGCACGGCGGTGCCGGCAGCGGCGAAGGCGCTGGCCAGGCGGGTGAAGTCGATCGCTTCCCGGGTGCATCCCGGGGTATCGGCGCGGGGGTAGAAGAACAGCACGAGCTTTCGGCCGGCATAGTCCGCCAATGTGACGACGTCACCGCCGTCGCGGGGCAGGCGGAAGGCGGGGGCTTTCTGGCCCTCGGCCAGGCCGGACTTGGCCTTTGCGGGCGGGGACGCCGATTTGGACGAATTTAACTGTTTCGATGCGGCGCCATGTGATCCTGATTTTGCTAAGGTCCCGGCTGATTTGCTCGCCCGTGTCCGCGGTGGTTTCGCGGATTTGGCCGGCGTTGAGGCCCGGGTCTTGAGGGCCTTCTTTTTAGCCGTCGGACTGCCGGAGGGCGTTTTGGACGATTTCTTTCGGGATTTCTGGGACATACGCCTTCCTTTCGACGCTTTCGGCGGGTCAACCGAACCGGTATTGCAGCTCTCGTCCGGCATGCCGGAATCGCGCCCTCGGCTGGGCAAGTCTGGCGGCGCCGGAGTATGGTTACAAGGAATTCCACGCACCACCCCACTGCTCGTTGAACGCGCTCCCGGGGCGAAATGACGAACAGCAGGAATATTCGAGGTATGGCGGCAATGCCGGCGCAGGGAGCTTCGCTTCCCGTGGACGGCTGCGGTCCCGGCGGCGCTCAATCCTCTGACGGGCGCCTGTATCGAGAGGCAATGGCAAGGAACAGGTCGCCCCAGGATTACAATCCGGACTTCGATCGGCGCGGCGTTCAGCAACAGCCGCAGGAATGGGACGACGCCGATTGGGATCCGGATCAGGAGGCGGCCGCGGGCCATCGCGCGCGCCGGCTGCTGTCGCGTTCCAATTCGGGCTTTCATCGCTTCGGTAGCGGGTTCGGCGGGGTGCGGCGCTGGCTGGCCGCCGATCGCTGGCTGAAACGGGTCGCGCTCGTCGTCGCGACCCTCGCCGTCGTCTTCGTCGGCTGCTTCGGGGCGCTGTGGTGGCGACTCGGTGCCGGCCCCATCAATCTCGATATCGCAACGCCATGGCTGGCGGCCGCCATCGAGGACAATATCGGCCACGGCAACACGGTCGAGATCGGAGGCACCCAGATCGAGCGTGCCGGCCGGGTCCGCATCGCCGTCCGCATCCGGGACATCATCGTCCGCGATCGCGATCATGCCGTCGTCGCCAGCGCGCCGAAAGCCGAAGTCAAACTGTCGGGTGCGGGCCTCTTGATGGGGCACCTGCGCGCCGAAAGTCTCAATTTGGTCGATGCCGAGCTCGCCATCCGCATTGCGCCCGACGGCACCGTCACCGTGTCCGCCGGCGATACCGCAAAGCCGCTCGCAACCGGCGTTGCCTCGAAGAAGGACGCGGGCCTGCCGCCGACATTCCCGCGCAATGGCGTCCCGCCGCCGCCATTCGCCACGGCGCCTGGGAGCCAGGATCCATCCCAGGCCGTCCCTCAAGGCTCGCCTCAGGCGACGGCGCAGAGCGGCATCCTTCAGGGCCTCGACTGGCTCGACAGTCTGAGCATGACCGGCCTCGACGGCCAGAACCTCAACGAGATCGGCCTGAAGAACGGCAATCTGATCGTCGACGATCAGCAGCGCGGCAGCAAATGGTCGTTTGAGAACATCACGCTGAGCCTGCGCCGGCCGAGCCGCGGTGGCGTCACGCTCAGCCTGGGCGAAGAAGGCGCGCGCCCCTGGATGCTGCGCGCAACGATCGGTCCGGCCGAGAACGGCGTGCGCTCGGTCGACATCAAGGCCGACAAGGTCTCGACCTCCAACATCCTCCTGGCGCTGCGGGTCAAGGATCTCACCTACACGGCCGACCTGCCGCTGACGGGCGAGCTCAAGGGCGAGCTCGGCCGTGACGGCGTGCCGACCTTCTTCCGCGGCAAGATCGCGGTCGGCGCCGGCAATATCATCGACACCGACACGCCAGACTATCCGATGGCGATCGACCAGGCCGAGATCAACGTCGAGTGGGACGCCAATCGGCGGGTGCTGGTGGCCCCATTCAAGATCCTGTCGGGCGCGAACCGTCTGACGCTCCTGGCCCATCTCGAGCCGCCCAACGGCACCGTCAATGACTGGCAGCTCGGGTTCAGCGGCGGTTCGATCCTGCTGGGCGGCATCGACAACGAGCCGCCGCTCGTCTTCAACCGCATCGCCGTCGGCTTCCGCTTCGACACCGATCACAAGCGCCTTCTGCTGACGCAGGCCGACATCAGCAATGGCGAGATCGGCGTCGCCGGCACCGGTGCCATCGATTATTCCGGCGAGCCGCGGCTGACGCTGGGCTTTGCGGGAACGCCGATGTCGGCCTCCGCGCTGAAGCGGATGTGGCCGACGCTGGTCGTTCCCGAGTTGCGCGAATGGGTGATCGAGCGGATCGAGCGCGGTACGCTCCAGCGCATCGAGATCGGCGTCAATTCGCCGACGAAGAACCTTCCGCGCAAGGGCCCGCCCATTCCCGACGACGGCCTCTCCGTCAACATCGTGGCGAGCGGCGTCGCGGTCCGTCCGGTGGACGGCATGCCTGTTGTGCACGATGCCGATATGAAGGCGCGCGTGACCGGCCGGACCGCGACCGTGACCATCGGACAGGGCATTGCCGATACGCCCGCCGGCCGCAAGGTCACGATTTCCGATTTCGTTTTCGAGGTGCCCGACATGGCGCCGAAGCCGTCGCCGTCGCGGACCAGGTTTCGCGTCGACGGACCCGTGCCTGCTGCCGCCGAGATGCTCTCGAATGATCGGCTGAGCGACCTGTCGTCGACCGTCATCGATCCCAACACCAGCAAGGGGACGTTCACGGCGAACATCCAGCTCGGCCTCCCGGTCAAGGGCGAGCTGACCAAGGCGGACACCACCTACACCGTCACCGCCGATCTCAACGGTTTTGCCGCCGACAAGCTGGTGATGAACCAGAAGCTGGAGGCCAACACTCTCAAGATCGTTGCAAGCAACCAGGGCTATCAGGTCAAGGGCGACGTCAAGATCAACGGTCAGGCGGCCTCCCTCGACTATCGCAAGCCCGCCGAGGGTGACGCGGATGTAAGGCTGCAGGCGACGCTGGACGATGCGAGCCGGGCGCGCCTGGGATTCGATCTCGGCCCCGCCGTCAGCGGTTCGTTGCCGATCAAGCTTTCAGGCAAGATCGCCGGCGGGCCAGAGCAGACCACCAAGCTCGGCGTCGAGGCCGACTTGACCCCGGTCAAGCTCGACAACATCCTGCCGGGCTGGGTCAAGCTGCCCGGCAAGTCCGGCAAGGCCAGCTTCAAGGTCGTGCCGACGGCGCAATCGACACGTCTGGAAGACATCGTCATCGAAGGCGGTGGCGCCTCGATCAAGGGCTCCCTCGAAGTCGACGCGAACGGCGACCTCATGAATGCGAACTTCCCGACCTATTCGCCGTCGGATGGAGACAAGGCCTCGCTGAAGGTGGAGCGCAGCCAGGACGGCGTGGTCAAGGGCACCATGCGTGGCGACGTGTTCGACGGCCGCGGCTTCCTGAAATCGGCGATCTCGGGCAATTCCAAGGACGACAAGAACAACAAGATGAAGAACGTCGATTTCGACATCGACGTGAAGCTTGGCGCCGTAGCCGGCTTCAATGGCGAGGCAATGCGCAGCGTCGATGCCAAGATGTCGAAACGCAATGGTGCCATCAAGGCGTTCACGCTGAGCGGCAAGATCGGCAAGGACACGCCGGTGGCGGCCGATCTGCGCGGCGGACGTGCGCAGGGCAGCCGCGAGGTGATTTACCTCCAGACCAATGATGCCGGCGCGCTGCTGCGGTTCACCGACACCTATACCAAGGCCGTCGGCGGCCAGATGGTGGTGGCGATGGAGCCGCCGACGTCCGAGCCGAACACCTCGCGCGAGGGCCTCATCAATGTCCGCGACTTCACGGTGAAGGGCGAGGCGCAACTCGAACGCGTTGCCGCCGGCGCGCCGAACGGCGGCAGCAGCGGGGTCTCGTTCAGTGCGCTTCGTGCCGAATTCACGCGGCAGAACGGCGCGCTGACGGTCCGCGACGGCGTGGTCAAGGGTCCCATGATCGGCGCGACCATCGAGGGCTCGATCGACTATCCCGGCAACCAGGTCTGCATGAGCGGCACCTTCGTGCCGATGTATGGCGTCAACAACATCTTCGGCCAGATCCCGCTGTTCGGCATCTTCCTCGGCGGCGGCAACAATGAAGGCTTGATCGGCGTGACCTATGAGGTCGTCGGCACGCCGTCGGCACCCGTGATGCGCGTCAATCCGATCTCGGCGATGGCCCCGGGCCTGTTCCGCAAGATCTTCGAGTTCAACACCGGGAAGCAGAACTCGCCGTTCGAGGAATTCCCCTCGCAGTCGAATGACGGCTCGACCGGGTCGACGCGCCAGCTCTCGAGCGGCTGCACCGTGACGCGGCGTTAAGCGCAGGGCTGTTGAAGAGGCCGTCATGCCCGGGCTTGTCCCGGGCATTCACGTTTTGTCTGTAAGCGCGGAGAACGTGGATGGCCGGGACAAGCCCGGCCACGACGGACGTGGCGCCGCTTTGCGCCAAGCGCCAAGAGGCGGGCGCAGCCTACGCCGCGCGCACGCCGGCGAGGAACGTCCCGACTTCGCCGGAGAGCTGTTCGGCCTGCTTGGAGAGGTTGCTGGCTGCGGCCAGCACCATGCCCGCGGCATTGCCGGTCTCGTTCGCGGCGGTCGAGACGCCGCCGATATTGGTGGTGACTTCCTTGGTGGCTTCCGCGGTCTGCGAGACGCTGCGGGCGATCTCGGCGGTGGCGGCGCCTTGCTCCTCGATGGCGGCGCCGATCGAGGTGGCGATGCGGCTGACCTCCTCGATGGTGGCGGTGATGCCGCCGATGGCATCCACGGCCTCCTTGGTCGCGCCCTGGATCTGCGCAATCTTGTCGCCGATCTCACGGGTGGCTTCGGCGGTCTGGCTTGCGAGCGACTTCACCTCCGAAGCGACGACGGCAAAGCCACGGCCGGCTTCGCCGGCGCGTGCGGCCTCGATGGTGGCGTTGAGCGCGAGCAGGTTGGTCTGGGCGGCGATGCTGGAGATCAACTCGGCGACGTGCTCGATCTGCTGGGCGCCGTCAGAGAGAGCGCGCACGATGGTGTCGGTGCGGCGGGCGCTGTCCACGGCGCGGCCGGTCACTTCGGCGGATTGCGCGACCTGGCGGCTGATCTCGGTGATGGAGGAGGAGAGTTCTTCAGCGGCGGCCGCGACGGTCTGGACGCGCTGGCTGGCTTCGGTCGCGGCGGTACCGACCACGGCGGCGCGGCGGTTGGTGCCTTCGGCGGTGGACGACATCGACTTGGCGGTGGTCTCGAGCTCGCCGGAGCCGGACGCCATCAGGCCGACGAGCTGGCCGACGGAGGCATCGAAGCGGTCGGCAAGCGCGATCAGCGCGTCGCGCTTCTCCTGCTCGGTCCGGGTCTTGGTGGCGACCTGTTCGGCTTCCAGGTTTCGCGCGGTCAGCGCGGTCTGCCTGAGCACTTCGAGCGTCTCGGCCATGCGGCCGATCTCGTCGCCGCGATCGGTCTCCTCGACCGGCTTGTCGATGGCGCCTGCGGAGATCTCCTGCATGCGGTTCTTCTGGCGGTCGAGTGCGCTGAGCACGTCGCGGGCGATCAGCCAGGACAGCATCGCCATCAGCAGCATCAGGCCGATGCCGACCGCGGCGAGCTCCAGCGTCAGGGCGCGCACGTCGGCGTCGATGTCGTCGACATAGAGGCCGTAGCTGATGGTCGCATTCCAGGGGGCGAATTTGCGCGCGAACACCGTCTTGCGCACGGGTTCGGTCTGGCCGGGGCGGGGATAGAGATAGGAGGTCACGCCGCCCTGCGCGGTGTCGCTGCCGGCCTTGATGATGGCGTCGGCGATCAGGACGCCGTTGGAGTCCTTGGCTCCGGTGATCTTGCCTTCCAGCTGCTGGTTGGCGCCATTCACCAGGATGGAGGTGTCGGCGTTGTAGACCACGGGGTAGCCCTGGTTGCCGTTGAAGTTCATACGGCGGCCACGCTGGTGGAATTGGGCCTTGGCGTCGGCCTGCGTCAGCTTGCCGGCAGTCACCTCGTCCTGAAGCGATTGTGCGTAATTGTAGAGCAGCTCCACCGCAGTCCGCATCTGCTGGACCCGGTCCTCCATCATGCGGCTCTTGCTGAGGACGGACGATACGCCGATGATGGCCGTGACCGTGAGAGCCGCAAGGCAGACCATGCTGGCAAGCTTGGTGCGGATCGTCAGATGGCTCAACAGCTTCATCACAGCCCTACGGAATGGTTGTTATTGCTCGCATGGGTAGCATGAAGTTCTTACCAATCATGAATGTAGGCCTGGGTCGGCCGGCCGCGCGAAGGACGCTTTGCAGCCTGATGCGCAAGCGTGCAGGCAGAACGCCATGCATCGCCGTTTGCCCGCATTCTTGCGGGAGGATAAAGCAGCCGGACTATGTTGCTGATCGAGCGCTATCGGAGCGGCAATGAACCGAATCGGTCACCGCCTTGTCATGGCCGTGCTGCTCGTGGCGGCCCTCGTTCTGATCTGGAACGTGCTGGGGGCGCGCTGAGACGGCACCGGCAGACCCGCCGGTACCGTCTTGCTTTCAGGTCAACTCGCGAGCGCCTTGGCGCCGCGCGAACGTGCCGCTAGTCCTTGCCCATCGCCGCATCGGCGCTGACCGAGCCGCCGCCCGCGGCCGACAGATAGAGGCAGGCGAAGCAGAACAGGATCGCAGCAGTGCCGCCATTGAGCAGCGGCAGGAACACCGGCGTTTCGCCCTTGAGCATGTGGCCCATGAAGTAGGCGAAGGCCATTTCGCCTGAAAGGATGAATGCGGTGAGGCGGGTGAACAGGCCGAGCATCAGCAGCGCGCCGAGCACGAGTTCGAGCGCGCCTGCCGTCCAGATCAGCGGCGGGATGTTGGCGAAGTAGGGGAGCACCGGGAATTTGAAGATCTTTGCGACGCCGTACTGGAACAGCAGCAATCCGGTGATGAAGCGAAACAGGCTCAAGAGAACCGGTTGAAAGCGAGTGAGATAAGGAAAGTCCATTGGTTTTTGCCCTCCATCCAATGCCCGACTAGGACCGTATTCAGGTCAACCCCGCAAGCGACCCCGCGTCAATTTGCGCTGACATTTTTGTCATGTCGGACAAAACACCGCAGCTCGCCCGTTCACGCCGCCCGCGCCGGATTTTTTTGCGTAGGTTGTCTGGAGATCATCCGTAGTTTCCCGGTGACACCGAGGGATGCAGGTTACGTTGGGGAGACCTATTCCCGCAAGGCGGGCACGATCAGGAATGGAATCATTCCGAGGATCACGCTTGCAAGTGCGAATACGAGCAGCAGGTTGTAGCCATGGGTAAAATCGTGGATGAGGCCGCCGCTCCATGAGCCGAAGGCGGAGCCGAGGCCGCTGCCGATCGAGATGGTGCCGAATATCGTGCCGACGCGCTTCCCGCGAAAGATCTTCATCGCGGTTGCCGTGATCAGCGGGCCGCGCGAGCCCATCATGCTGCCGAAGCAGACGACGAAGCCGGTGAGCAGGATGATGTTCGGATAGTACTGAAGCAGCCAAAGCAAAACGATGCCGACGATCGAGATCGCGTAGCTCAGCAGCACCGACGGCCGGCGCCCGATCAGGCCGTCGAGCGCGGACACGCCAAGCATGCCGAACACCAGCACGACGCCGGAAAAGCCCCAGGCGGTGGCAGCCTGCAGCGGTGGAAAGCCGGCATCGATCAGATAGGCCACGATCTGCGCGGCGATGGCATACATGCCGACGGCGGTGAAGAAGAAGGTCGAGAACAGCGCCCAGAACGCGTGGTGACGCATGGCGCTTGGGAGCGTCCAGCCGTGATCGATGAAATCAGGATCGCTCCTCTTGGCGACATGCGGCGAGCCGGCGGAAAACATCCGCCACGGCAGCAAGAGCAGCGGCACCAGCAAGCCGAGCGCGGCGAGGCCGAACAGCTGGTAGGTCTCACGCCAGCCGAGATGGTCGATCAGCAGCTGCGAGGCCGGCAGCAAGGCCAACACGCCGCCGCCCATCGCGGAATAGACCACCGCCATTGCGGTCGGCAGCCTTGGACCGAACCAGCGGCCGAGCAGCATCGAGTTCGGCACATTGCCGATGAAGGCGACGCCGATGCCCACGCACAGTCCGATTGAAAGCTGGAATTGCCACAGCGCCTGCGCCTGGCTTGCGACCAGGAAGGCCGCACCAAGCAGGAAAAGACCGAGCGCGTAGACGATGCGCGGTCCGGAATGATCGAACAGCCGCCCCACCAGCGGCGCGGTCAACCCGCTGATCAGCCAGGTCAGTGAATAGATCGAAACGACCTGCGCGCGGTCCCAGCCGAAATTTTCGGAGATCGGTTTGAGAAAAACGGTGAAGCTCTCGCTGAGGCCTCGGCCCAGGACCGCCAGCATGAAGCACAGCGCGAGCACGACGAGTGCGGTGCGCACCGCAGCTTGCTGCGGGCGCTCAGGTTCCGTGGTCGCTCCAACAGGCGTTGCCTTGGCCGTTTCCCTGGGCGTGTTCTGATCCATTGCCCGTCAGGGAGCGCGCATCCGCGCGCCCTGACAAGCAGCGAAAAGCTCATACGCCTATGCAGGCTTGATCAGGACGTGCTTCTTCTTGCCGAAGGACAGCTTGATCACGCCCTCGGGCGTCAGATTGTTTGCCGAGAGCGCCATCTTCTCGTCGGTGACCGGCTCGTCGTTGACGCGAAGGCCGCCGCCCTTGATCTGGCGCCTCGCTTCGCCGTTGGAGGCAACGAGGCCCGCCTTCACGAACGCGTTGAGCACGCCGAGGCCGGCGTCCAACTCGCCGCGCGCAATTTCCACGGTCGGCAGGGTTTCGGCCAGCGCGCCTTCCTCGAAG
This sequence comes from Bradyrhizobium sp. SZCCT0148, assembly GCF_018129985.1. Lineage (GTDB taxonomy): Bacteria > Pseudomonadota > Alphaproteobacteria > Rhizobiales > Xanthobacteraceae > Bradyrhizobium > Bradyrhizobium japonicum_H. The sequence goes on along the minus strand of NZ_JAFCKT010000001.1, from coordinate 1,235,617 downwards.
GTGCGGCGCGCAGTCTCCGCCGCCTCGCTCGCGGCGTCGCGGCCGTGCAGCAGCGCGGTCGCTTCGGTGGCGAGCACCTTCTTGGCCTCGTTGATCTCGGAGCCGCCGAGCGCCTCGAGCTTCCTGATCTCGGCCATCGGCAGCGTCGTGAACAGCTTCAGGAACTTGCCGACGTCGGCATCCTCGGTGTTGCGCCAGTACTGCCAGAAATCATATGGCGAGAACGCGTCGGCGTTGAGCCAGACTGCGCCTTGTGCCGTCTTGCCCATCTTGGCGCCCGATGCCGTCGTCAGCAGCGGCGTCGTCAGCGCGAACAGCTGGTGCGTGCCCATGCGGCGGCCGAGATCGACGCCCATGATGATGTTGCCCCACTGGTCCGAGCCGCCCATCTGCAATTTGCAGCCGGTGCGCTTGGCAAGCTCGACGAAGTCGTAGGCCTGGCAGACCATGTAGTTGAACTCGATGAAGCTCATCTCCTGCTCGCGCTCGAGGCGCAGCCGCACGGAGTCCATGGTCAGCATGCGGTTGACCGAGAAGTGCCGGCCGACGTCGCGCAGCATCTCGATCCAGTTCAGCCTGGTCAGCCACTCCGCGTTGTCGAGCATGATGGCGTCGCTCTTGCCCTCGCCATAGCGCAGCACCTTTGCGAACACGCCGCGGATCGATTCCTTGTTGGCCTCGATCTCGGCGACGGTGCGCATCGCGCGCGTCTCGTCCTTGCCGGAGGGATCGCCCACCATGGTGGTGCCGCCGCCCATCAGCGTGATCGGCTTGTTGCCGGACTGCTGCAGCCAGTGCAGCATCATCATGGTCAGGTAGTTTCCGATATGCAGCGAGCGGGCGGTGCAATCGTAGCCGACATAGGCGGTCGCTTCACCCTTGGCGGCGAGCGCGTCCAGCCCCTCGAAATCGGAGCATTGGTGGATGAAACCACGTTCCTGCAGGGTATTGAGGAAATCCGATTTAAGTGCAGTCATCTGTCGGCATGCCCAGAAATTCTTGGTTTACTGTTTTGGGCGCAATTTAAGGGTCTACCGTCGGAACCCGATTGCTGCCCGCCACTTGGCGCTGTGGCATTATAAGATGTGTCCCTCTGGCACAAGATCGGCATGCTGGAGGGGTGTTTGAGGGCGCTGATCCCATGATGTTGACGGCACTCGGTTTGATGAGCGGCACCTCGCTGGACGGGGTAGATGTCGCGCTGATCGAAACCGATGGAAAGCAGGTGAAGGCGTTCGGGCCGTCCGGCTACCGGGCCTACGGCCCGGCGGAGCGCAATCTGCTGCGTCAGGCGCTGAGCGAGGCCGTGCACCTGGCGCAACGTGATGCCCGGCCGGGCATCCTCGCCGAGGCCGAGCGCGCGGTGACGCGGGCCCATGCCGAGGCGGTCGCCGCATTCTTCGCCCAGAACCGCATGAAGGCGGAGGACATCGACATCGTCGGCTTCCACGGCCAGACCGTCCTTCATCGCCCCGAACGGCGGCTGACGGTGCAGATCGGTGACGCTGCCTCGCTGGCGAAAGCGATCCATATTCCCGTGATGCATGATTTCCGTGCCGCCGACGTCGAGGCCGGCGGGCAGGGGGCGCCGTTCGTACCGGTCTACCACCGCGCGCTCGCCAACTCGCTGGATCGCGAGGGTCCGATCGTCGTCGTCAATATCGGCGGCGTCTCCAACATCACCTATATCGACGGCAACGAGGCGCTGATCGCCTGCGACACCGGGCCTGGCAACGCGCTGCTGGACGATTTCATGTACCGCACCATGAACCAGGCGTTCGATGCGGAAGGAAAGTTCGCGGCGCTCGGAAAGGTCGATGAGGCCTGGATTGCCCGCGCGCTGGAGTTGCCGTTCTTTGCGCTGCCTCCGCCGAAATCGCTGGATCGCAACGACTTTGCGGCGCTCAAGCTCGGCGATGTCGCGCCGGCCGACGGCGCGGCGACACTCACCGCTTTCACCGCGGCGGCGATCGCCCGCATCATCCCGTTGTTGCCACGGCGGCCGCGGAGCTGGATCGTCTGTGGCGGCGGCGCGCGCAACCTCACCATGCTCAGGATGCTGCGGGAGCGGGTGGGAACGGCCACGGTCGAGGCCGCCGAGACGCTCGGCTGGGCGTCCGATGCGATCGAGGCCCAGGCCTTCGGCTTCCTCGCGGCCCGCGGCCTGAAGGGCCTGCCATTGTCCTATCCGTCCACGACGGGGGTGCCGATGCCGATGACGGGCGGGGTGATCGCGCGGCCCTGAATTGATGCAGCTGCATTGATCTTGACGAGTGCATGCAAATGCATCTATATTGGATGCAGCTGCATTCAACCGCCGGGATATTCGCCATGACTGCGTCACTGAAACTCATCAGCCACAAGCTTTGCCCTTACGTGCAGCGTGCGGTGATCGCGCTAGAGGAAAAGGGCGTGCCGTTCGAGCGGATCGACATCGATCTCGCCAACAAGCCGGACTGGTTCTTGCAGCTCTCGCCGCTCGGCAAGGTGCCGGTGCTGGTGGTGACGACTGAGAGGGGCGAGGTCGCGCTGTTCGAGAGCAACGTGATCTGTGAATACATCGAGGAGACGCAGGCGGGCCTCAAGCTGCATCCGGCGGATGCCTTGAAGCGCGCCGGGCATCGCGCCTGGATGGAGTTCGGCTCGGCGATCCTCGGCGATCTCTGGGGCCTGGAGACCACGACGGATCCGGCGACCTTCGAAAGCAAGCGGCAGGCGCTCGCCGCGAAATTCGCGCGTGTCGACGGGGCGCTGGGCGCGGGGCCGTATTTCGCCGGCGATGAATTCAGTCTGGTCGATGCGGTGTTCGCGCCCATCTTCCGCTATTTCGATGTGTTCGACGAACTGACCGAACTCGGCATCTTCAAGGATATACCCAAGGTGCGTGCGTGGCGGGCTGAACTTGCCAAGCGCCCGAGCGTGCGCGCCGCCGTCGGCGCCGACTATCCGCAATTGCTTCGCGCTTTCCTCGTGCGTCACGACGCGCATCTGCTCAAGCTCGCAGCCTGAGCGCGCTGCGATGTCGCCATCGCTGGCCTGGCTCATGCTCATCATTGCCGGCGTGCTTGATGTCGGCTGGGCGATTTCGATGAAATATGCGGAGGGCTACACGCGGCCCGGCTGGAGCATCGCGTCGCTCGTGCTGCTCGCCGCCTTCGTTGTCCTGCTCGGGCGCGCCTTGAAGGTGCTGGAGGTCGGCGTCGCCTATTCGGTGTGGACCGGCATCGGCGCGGCCGGCGCGTTCATCATGGGCGTCGTGCTGTTCGGCGAGACCCTGAGCGCGATGAAACTTGCGGGCATCGCGCTCGTGCTGTTGGGAATCGCTGCGCTCAAGCTGGCTTGAGCTGCGAGCGTCAGCGCACGTTGGCGAGGCGCATGTCGAGATAGGCCGTGATGGTTTCCATCAGCGGCTCGAGCTTGGCGTCGAAGAAGTGATTGGCGCCGGGGATGACCTGCTGGTCGATCACGATGCCCTTCTGCGTCTTCAGCTTCTCGACCAGCGTATTGACGTCCTTGGGCGGCACCACCGCGTCTTTCTCGCCATGCACGATCAGGCCCGAGGACGGGCAGGGTGCAAGGAACGAGAAGTCGTAGAGATTGGCCGGCGGCGCGATCGAGATGAAGCCCTCGACCTCGGGGCGGCGCATCAACAGCTGCATGCCGATCCAGGCGCCGAAGGAGAAGCCGGCAACCCAGCAGGCGCGCGCTTCGGGATTGATGGTCTGCGCCCAGTCGAGCGCTGCGGCCGCATCCGACAATTCGCCGGTGCCGTGGTCGAACGAGCCCTGGCTGCGGCCGACGCCGCGGAAATTGAAGCGCAGCACCGAGAAGCCGCGATGCGCGAACGCGTAGTAGCACTGGTACACGATCTGATGGTTCATCGTGCCGTGAAACTGCGGATGCGGATGCAGGATCATCGCGATCGGCGCGTTCTTCTGCTTGGCCGGGTGATAGCGGCCTTCGAGACGGCCGGCAGGGCCAGTGAAAATAACTTCAGGCATCGATGATCTCTTGATTGATTTGCTGGAGCGACGTTCCTCGGCAATCAACCGATTGTGGCTTCATCGGCGGATGCCGACGGAAGCGCGAATGAAGGGTGAGAAGGCGCGCCTTGCGGTGATGCGCTGGAGGCGCGCGGTGACTTGACGGTGCGGGTTCTAACATAGGCTCAGGGTCAAAAAGCAAGCATCTTCGACATCTGCCAATCCGCTCAAGGCCTTAGCCCTTTTGAGGGGGCGCGTGACACGGCTGGAATCGCGCAGGCCGAGGATCTTGCCCGGCCTTGGCAATTATTTGAAATCACAATGGTTTAGCGGGATTGCCCGAACCGGCACCGATTTCGGCGGGCGCACCGCGGCTTCCGAGCGAGGCAACGGCGGACCGGTAGCGGCGGCTGCCGACCAGCGTCTTGCCATTGTCGAAGGTGAGCTCGAAATCCCCTGACGGCTTGAAGTCGACGGCGCTGACCCGGTCGAGATTGGCCAGCCGGGTCCGGTGAATCCGCGCGATGGTGAAGCGGGCGAGCTCGCTTTCGGTCGCGGCAAGCGTCCCCCGGATCAGGTGCTGCGTGCCGTCGGCAAGGCTGTACTCGATGTAATTGCCGGCGGAGGCGACCCACAGAATATCACGAGGTGCAACGCGGATGCGGCTGCTGCCGTCGCGGAGCCAGATCAGATCGGGAGATGGTTGCTCCTGCGGGGCGAGTGGCCTGGCCTGGGCTTCTCGTACAGCCTTGCGCAGTTCGCGGCGGCTGTCGATCAGCCAAAGCGTTGCCCCGATCAGCAATGCGGTCACCGCGTCCTTCCGAAACTCGTACAGAACCGACGCCATCGAGAAGTGGAAGTCGTAAGCACTGCCCGCCAGCCAGAGCACGGACTTCCGCAAGCCCACCATGCCGGCGATGTGCAGGGCCGAGAAGCCGAGCAGGGCGGCCGCACCGATTCCGATTGTCGCCGCCAAATTTGTCGTCCGGCGCATGCGCCGAACCGACAGGATCAAGCCGGGCACCAGGACGAGGATGACGAGGATGCTGGTCATCTCCCAGAATATGCGCCGGCCGATGTCATAGCCGTCACCGCGCCAGGCGGCGTCCTGGGCGCCGGAGAGCGCATTGACGATGCCGCTGGCGAAGGCGATGGCGGCGATCGCAGCGAACAAGGCCCAGTCGCCGCTGATCCCGCGAGCCCCACCGCTCGTCCCCGAAGACGACGCCTCGTCCCCGGGCGCCCGGTTCCGATCCCAAGACGTCTCGACGAACTCCGCTTCCGGAGCATTTTGGCGGTCAGCCATGGCGCCAAAACCGCTGATGTCGTCCCGTCAAGGAGCAGAAACCCATGTCAACACCACAGCAAGCATCAAACCCGGAACGACGCGTCGATCTGGATTGGGTGCGGATTTTAGCGTTCGGGCTTCTGATCTTCTACCATGTCGGCATGCTCTACGTGTCGTGGGGCTTTCACATCAAGAGCGAGCACCGACTGACCTGGCTCGAGCCCGTGATGCTGCTGCTCAACCCCTGGCGGCTGTCGCTGCTGTTCCTGGTTTCCGGTGTCGCCAGCCGCATCATGCTGGGCAAGTATCGGCTCGCCGCCTTTGCCCGGGCCCGGTCGGTCCGGCTGCTGGTGCCTCTGGCCTTCGGCATGCTCGTGATCGTGCCGCCACAGTCGTATCTGCAGATTGTCGAGAGCCTGGGCTATCCCGCAGGTTTCGCCGATTATTATCTCCAGCACTATCTGTCGTTCAGCGCACAGTTTTGTCCAAGCCCGTGCATCGTGCAGCCAACCTGGAACCATCTCTGGTTCGTGGTCTATCTCTGGGTCTACACGCTGGCGCTGGCTGGCGTGCTATTGGTGTGGCCGGCGGCTGCGGATTGGATCGGCAAGAGGCTGGCGGTCGCGCTCACCGGCCGTTGGCTCATCGTGCGGCCGTGCATACTGTTCGCAGCCTGGCGGCTGTTCTTGTGGCCGATCTTCCCATCCACGCACGCGCTGTTCGGCGACTGGTACAACCATGCCGACTACGCGACCTCATTCCTGATAGGCTTCCTGCTCGCACGCGAGGGCGGCGTCTGGAGCAATATCGAGAGGCAGCGGTGGGCAGCGTTGCTGCTCGCAGCGGTCTGCTTCACCGTCTTTATTCTCATCTATGCCGGCTTGCTGCCGCGGTCGCCGATGCTGCGATGGTTGGCCGGCTCGGCCTATGGCTGCTATCAGTGGATCGCGATGGTGGCGGTGCTCGGCTTTGCGCGGCGCCATCTGACCGCCGATGGTCCGGTGCGTCGCTATCTTACCGACGCGATCTTCCCTTTCTATATCGTGCATCAGACCGCGATCATCGTGATCGCTCACGCGTTGCGGGGAAGCGGGCTGTCTGCCGGCAGCGAGGCCGCCGTTGTGGTTGCGGGTACCGCGCTCACCTGTCTGGTCAGCTACGAGATCGCCCGGCGCATCGGCTGGCTGCGCCCGTTATTCGGGCTGCGGATGGCGCCGCATTCCGCTGGCGGGATCGCGCAGAATCAGCCGGCCTGATCCCTCGGGGGAGCCTCCGATTGGCGCGCGGGGAAAAGGTGCTAAGAGGGCGCCATGCCTGACCGGGTCTATCTCGACTGGAATGCGACCACGCCGCTGCGCGCCGAGGCTCGCCGCGCGATGCTCGCCGCCTTCGACTTGGTCGGCAACCCGTCCTCGATTCATGCCGAGGGGCGGGAGGCACGGCGGCTGGTTGAGGACGCCCGGGCGGCCCTTGCCGTGGCGGTCGGAGCGGTGCCGCGTAATGTCGTCTTCACTTCCGCCGGAACGGAAGCCAACGCGATGGCGCTGTCGCCTGGCCTGCGGCGATCATCCGGCGGCCCGGTTCAACGGCTGCTGGTCTCGGCCGTGGAGCATGCTTCGGTGCTCGCCGGCGGCCGGTTTCCGGCGGACCAGATCGGTCTCATCCCGGTGCTGCGCTCCGGTGTCGTCGATCTCGACCGTCTCCGGGGCCTGCTCGCTGACGGCCCTCCGGCTCTGGTTTCCGTCATGGCGGCGAACAACGAAACCGGCGCGCTGCAGCCGGTCGCGGAAGTCGCCCGGATCGTCCACGAGGCCGGCGGCCTGCTGCACGTTGATGCAATCCAGGCGCTCGGGAAAATTCCGTTCGATATCAACGCTGTGGGTGCGGATCTTGCGACTTTCTCTGCACATAAGGTCGGCGGCCCCAAGGGGGTCGGCGCTCTGGTCGTGGCGGAGGGGTTGATCGGATTGGAGCCGTTACTGCGGGGAGGCGGCCAGGAGCTGAACCGTCGCGCCGGAACAGAGAATGTTGCGGGCATCGCCGGCTTCGGCGCAGCGGTGAAGGCTGCGCTTCAGACTCTTTCGAAAGATGCGGAGCGTTTGACAACTCTTAGAAATCGCTTGGAAAATGGCATCCGGGCGATTGCCCGCGCAACCATCTTCGCGGACGAGGTGGAGCGGTTGCCGAATACCGTTCTCTTCGCCGCGCCCGGCCTCAAAGCGGAGACCGCCGTGATCGGCTTTGACCTCGAAGGTATCGCAGTCTCCTCGGGTTCGGCCTGTTCCTCAGGCAAGGTCCAGCCGTCCCACGTGCTATCGGCCATGGGGTACGATCCCGCCGTGGCCCAAGGAGCGGTCCGCCTCAGTCTGGGCTGGTCCACGGAACCGGATCACATCAATAGGGCGTTAGAGGCTTGGCGAAAGCTCGGTAATACCCTACTTAAGGGATAGGCGATGAAACAGGGCTTGAACGGTTCTAAGCCCGTGCTTTCCGCCAAAAAACATCGTAATAGACATCGTAATACTCGTCCGAGTTTGATCCACCGCGGTCCTTGAAACCGCGAGCGGAGGATAGAATGCCAGCCGTGCAAGAGACGGTCGATCGCGTGAAGCGCATCGACGTCGACCAATACCGCTATGGGTTTGAGACCCTGATCGAGTCCGACAAGGCTCCCAAGGGGCTTTCGGAAGAAACCGTCAAATTCATCTCCGAGAAGAAGAACGAGCCCGCCTGGATGCTCCAGTGGCGGCTCGAGGCCTATCGGCGCTGGCTGACCATGACCGAGCCAACCTGGGCGCGCGTGGACTATCCCAAGATCGATTTCCAGGACCTCTATTACTATTCGGCGCCGAAGCCGAAGAAGACGATCACCTCGCTCGACGAGATCGATCCGGAGATCCTGAAGACCTACGAGAAGCTCGGCATTCCCCTGCGCGAAGTTGCCATGCTTGAGGGCGTCGAGCCCAAGCCCGGCGAGGAAGACCCAAACCGGCGCAAGATCGCGGTCGACGCGGTGTTCGACTCGGTCTCGGTCGCCACCACCTTCAAGGCAGAGCTGAAGAAGGCCGGCGTGATCTTCATGCCGATCTCGGAGGCGATCCGCGAGCATCCCGAGCTCGTCCAGAAGTATCTCGGCTCGGTGGTTCCGACCTCGGACAATTTCTATGCGACGCTGAATTCGGCGGTGTTCTCCGACGGCTCGTTCGTCTACGTGCCGCCGGGCGTGCGCTGCCCGATGGAGCTGTCGACCTATTTCCGCATCAACGAGCGCAACACCGGCCAGTTCGAGCGCACGCTGATCATCGCCGACAAGGGCGCTTACGTCAGTTATCTCGAAGGCTGTACTGCGCCGCAGCGCGACGAGAACCAGCTGCATGCCGCCGTGGTCGAGCTCGTCGCCCATGACGATGCCGAGATCAAATATTCGACGGTGCAGAACTGGTATCCGGGCAATTCGGAAGGCAAGGGCGGCATCTACAATTTCGTCACCAAGCGTGGCGACTGCCGCGGCGACCGCTCCAAGATTTCCTGGACCCAGGTCGAGACCGGGTCCGCAATCACCTGGAAATATCCGAGCTGCATTCTGCGCGGCGACAATTCCAGCGGCGAGTTCTACTCGATCGCGATCTCGAACGGCTTCCAGCAGGTCGATTCTGGCACCAAGATGATCCACCTCGGCAAGAACACGTCGAGCCGGATCATCTCCAAGGGCATCGCCGCCGGCAAGTCGCAGAACACCTATCGCGGCCTCGTCACCGCACACCGCAAGGCGACCGGCGCGCGCAACTTCACCGCTTGCGACTCGCTGCTGATCGGCGACAAGTGCGGCGCGCACACCGTGCCGTACATCGAGGCCAAGAACTCCTCGGCAACCTTCGAGCACGAAGCGACAACCTCGAAGATCTCCGAGGACGTGCTGTTCTACTGCATCCAGCGCGGTCTTTCGCAGGAAGAGGCTGTCGGCCTCGTCGTCAACGGCTTCGTCAAGGACGTGCTGCAGCAGCTGCCGATGGAATTCGCGGTGGAAGCGCAGAAGCTGATCTCGATCTCGCTTGAAGGGTCGGTCGGCTGATCGCCGACCCCAGCGGTGCGCCACGGGCGCTCCAACATCACTGAATAGACTGGATACCAAGATGGCTTTGCTTGAAGTGAAAGACCTCAAGGTTCGTGTCGAGGAGCGTGAGATCCTCCACGGGCTGAATCTGACCGTGAACGAGGGCGAGATCCACGCGATCATGGGGCCGAACGGCTCCGGCAAGTCGACGCTCTCCCACGTCATCGCCGGCAAGCCCGGCTATGAGGTCACCGACGGCCAGATCCTGTTTCGGGGCGAGGACCTGCTGGAGATGTCGCCGGACATGCGCGCCGCCAAGGGCGTGTTCCTGGCCTTCCAGTACCCGGTCGAAATTCCCGGCGTCGCCACCATGAATTTCCTGCGCACGGCGCTGAACGCGCAGCGCAAGGCGCGCGGCGAGAGCGAATATTCGACGCCCGACTTTCTCAAGAAGGTCCGCGAGGTCTCGAAGTCGCTGAACATTCCGCAAGACATGCTCAAGCGCGGCGTCAATGTCGGCTTCTCCGGCGGCGAGAAGAAGCGCAACGAGGTGCTGCAGATGGCGCTGTTCGAGCCCAGCCTGTGCATTCTCGACGAGATGGATTCCGGCCTCGACATCGATGCGCTGCGTATCGCGGCCGACGGCGTCAACGCTCTGCATTCGCCCAAGCGCGCCATGGTTGTCATCACCCATTATCAGCGGCTTCTGAACTACATCGTGCCCGACATCGTGCACGTGATGTCGAAGGGCCGTGTCGTGAAGAGCGGCGGCAAGGAACTGGCGCTCGAGCTGGAGGCGTCCGGCTACGCCCAGTTCGAGGACGCCGCGTAAGGAATTTTGCGATGAACGTTGCTGTGGCAAAGACCGGAAAGGGCCGCGCGGTGAGCGATCTCTTCACCAGCGCTGAAGGCCGGCTGCCGGGTTCGCCTGCGGTCGTTGCGGTGCGCCGCGAGGCGTTCGAGACCTATGAGCGTCTCGGCCTGCCGCATCGCCGGATCGAGGAATGGAAATACACCGACCTGCGCGCGCTGGTCGGCGAGGTGCTGCCGCTGGCGGCCGCCCCCGATGCGGCTGCGCTGAAGCGAGCCGCGGACGCCGTGAAGGCGCATGCGATCACAGGCGCCCGCAAGCTGGTGCTGGTCGACGGCGTGTTCGCAGCCGATCTCTCTGACGTGAAGGCGCTGGCCTCCGAGGCGGGCTTTGGGACGTCGCGGGAGGCGCTTGAAAAGGATGCCGGTCTGCTGAAGACCGCGTCTACGGATGCGGTGATCGCTCTGAACGCTGCGATGGCGACCGACGGTGTCGTGCTGTCCATTGCGGATGGTGCGCAACTCTCTGCACCGATCCAGATCATCCACATCGCGACTGCCGCGTCAGCGTCGACCTTCACCCGCTCGCAGGTGAAGGTCGGGAACGGCGCCCGTGCCACCATCATCGAGACCTTCGTCGCGGCTGATGCGAAAGCCTATCAGGTCAACGACGCCGTCATCGTGACGATCGGCGACAACGCCGATGTCGCGCATATTCGCCTGATGGACGATGCGCCTGACGCCGTGAACATCACCTCGCAGTTCGTCACGGTCGGTGCGAACACCAAGCTGAACTTCTTCAATATGACCACAGGCGCTGCCGTCAGCCGCTTGCAAGGCTTCATCACGCTGGCAGGCGAGGGCAGTGAGCTCCTGGTCAACGGCGCGAACCTGTTGCAGAAGACCGAGCACGGCGACACCACGCTGGTGGTCGACCATGCGGTGCCGAACTGCGTCAGCCGCGAGGTTTTCCGCGCCGTGCTCGATGACCGTGCGCACTCGGTGTTCCAGGGCCGCATCATCGTGCGTCCCGACGCCCAGAAGACCGACGGCAAGATGATGATCCGCGCGTTGCTGCTCTCGGACGAAGCCGAGGCCGACAACAAGCCGGAGCTCGAGATCTTCGCCGACGACGTTTCCTGCGGCCACGGCGCCACAGCCGGCGCGTTGGACGACAGCCTGCTGTTCTATCTCAAGGCGCGCGGCTTGCCCGAGAAGCAGGCCCAGGCGCTGCTGATCCAGGCATTCGTGGGCGAAGCCATCGAGCAGATCGCCGACGACGGCTTGCGCGAGCACGTGATCGGCATCGCCGAGCGCTGGCTGGAGCGGCGGTCATGAGCACGCATCCCGCAGTCAGGAATGGCTCCTACGACGTCGCGCGCGTGCGCCAGGATTTCCCGGCGCTCGCGATGCAGGTGTACGGCAAGCCGCTGGTCTATCTCGACAACGCGGCCTCCGCGCAGAAGCCGAGTGCCGTGCTCGAGCGCATGACCGAGGCCTATACGTCCGAATACGCCAACGTGCATCGCGGCCTGCATTACCTCGCCAATGCCGCGACCGAAGCCTATGAGGGCGGTCGCACCAAGGTGGCGCAGTTCATCAACGCGCCCCGCACCGAGGAAGTGATCTTCACCCGCAACGCGACGGAGGCCATCAACCTGGTCGCCTCGTCCTGGGGCGGGCCGAACATCAAAGAGGGCGACGAGATCGTCCTGTCGATCATGGAGCACCATTCCAACATCGTGCCCTGGCATTTCCTCAGGGAACGTCAGGGTGCCGTGATCAAATGGGCACCTGTCGACGACGAGGGCAATTTCCTCATCGACGAGTTCGAGAAGCTGCTGACGGCAAAGACCAAGCTGGTCGCGATCACGCAGATGTCGAACGCGCTCGGCACCATCGTGCCGGTCAAGGACGTCGTGAAGATCGCCCATGCCCGCGGCATTCCCGTGCTGGTCGACGGCAGCCAGGGCGCGGTGCATCTGCCCGTCGATGTCCAGGACATCGGCTGCGATTTCTATGTCTTCACCGGCCACAAGGTCTATGGTCCGACCGGTATCGGTGTGCTCTGGGCCAAGTATGACCACCTCGTCGCGATGCGCCCCTTCAACGGTGGCGGCGAGATGATCCGCGAGGTCTCGCGCGATGTCATTACCTATGGCGATCCTCCGCATAAGTTCGAGGCGGGCACGCCCGCGATTGTCGAGGCCGTCGGCCTTGGCGCCGCCATTGACTACGTCAATTCGATCGGCAAGGAGCGCATCGCCGCGCACGAGCACGATCTCACCACCTATGCCCAGGAGAAGCTGCGCGAGATCAACTCGCTGCGGCTGATCGGCACGGCACGCGGCAAGGGTCCGGTGATCTCGTTCGAGCTGAAGGGCGCGCACGCCCACGACGTCGCCACCGTGATCGATCGTCAGGGCATCGCGGTGCGCGCCGGCACCCATTGCGTGATGCCGCTTTTAGAGCGGTTCAACGTGACGGCCACCTGCCGGGCCTCGTTCGGCATGTATAATACGCGGGAAGAAGTCGATCATCTGGCACAGGCGCTTTTGAAGGCGCGGGATATGTTCGCATGAGTGACACGGCCGAAATCAAAGCTAGCCCAATGGAAACCCATTCGGCGCTGCCGCCGGAGGAGACTGAGCGTCTCACCACCGAGATCATCGCCGGGCTGAAGACCGTGTTCGACCCGGAAATCCCGGCGGACATCTACGAACTCGGCCTGATCTACAAGGTCGAGATCAAGGACGACCGCTCCGTCGACGTCCAGATGACGCTGACGACGCCGAACTGTCCGGCCGCCGGCGAGCTGCCGACCATGGTCGAAAACGCGGTCGCCAGCGTTCCCGGCGTCGGCGTGGTCGACGTCAAGGTCGTCTGGGAGCCGCCGTGGTCGCCCGAGCGCATGAGCGACGAGGCCCGCCTCGTCCTCAACATGTGGTGACGCGTAATCGCTTGCTTCGAATCCTCGGCATTGAATTCGCGCCGCAACGGACCACATCATTGACATGACCCAGATATCGTCAGGCTCGACACCAGCATCCCCCCCGAAGCCGCGGCGGCCGCGCCCGCAGGTGATGCGGCTGACCGACGCTGCCGCCCAGCGCATCAGCGAACTGACGAGCCGCGCCGATTCCGAGATCGTGGGCCTGCGGGTCGGCGTGAAGAACGGCGGCTGCGCCGGCCAGTCCTACACGGTCGAATACGCCCATGACATCCGCCCGACCGACGAGGTCGTCGAGGACAAGGGCGTCAAGATCCTGGTCGACCCCAAGGCCGTGCTGTTCCTGCTCGGCACAGAGATGGACTACAAGGCCGACAAGATGCAGGCCCAGTTCGTCTTCAACAACCCAAACCAGATCTCCGCCTGCGGCTGCGGCGAGTCGGTCGAGCTGCGTCCGGCCAAGATCGACGGGTAGTTTCGCCTCCAGGCTATGCTCTTGTGTCCCGCACGTGCTGCAGCGCGCTAGCGCTGCTGCGCAGAGCCGGGACCCACGCTATAGTGATTAGCGCAAGAGATCTGGGCCTCGGCTCTGCAGCGCACCGTTTCAGGCTGCGCTGCGTCCGGGGCACGAGAGAGCCTTCGATGGACCGCGAGTTTCTGGCCGACCTGTTTGCCGATTTCGGCCCCGTCACCATCCGCAAGATGTTCTCGGGCTACGGCATCTCCGCCGACGGCGTCAATTTCGCGCTCGCCTTGCGCGCCGGTCTGTTCTTCCGTGTCGACGAAGTAACGATTCCGGACTTTGAAGCTGAAGGCTCAAAACCATTTCAGTATTCCACCCGCGCCAAGACCGTGGTGGTGAACTCCTACTGGGAGTTGCCGGCGCGGCTGTTCGACGATTCCGAGGATCTTGTAAGATGGGCGAGGGGCGCACTCGCCGCCGCCCAGCGCGCCAAGGTGAAGAAGCGGCCCAGGGCAAAGAAGGCGCCGCAGAAGGCCGTTGCGAAGAAGGCAAGGAAGGCGGCCAAGAAGGCGGTACGTGTGGGCAAGGCAAAGCGTGCCCAACGTAAACGAAGATGATGCTAGGTTGTGAGCACGGAACGCTGCGTCCTTTGCCCGCCAAGTGCTTCACTCCAGCGCGTTCGTCAGGCCAACCCTCATATCCTTGGCCACGAAGACGCAGCCGCCGTCGGCGAGCACACGACCATCGGCAATTCCGAGCACCAGCTTGCCGCGCCGGACCATGCGCATGGCGACCTCGTAGCGTACGGATCGCGTATCCGGTGTGATGGTGCCCGTGGCTTCCACCTCGCCGACGCCGATGGCGCGGCCCTTGCCGGGGGAGCCCGACCAGCCGAGCCAATAGCCGATCATCTGCCACATCGCGTCGAGTCCGAGCGACGCGGGCATCATCGGGTCACCGCGGTAGTGACAATCGAAAAACCAGTGGTCCGGCACGATGTCGAGCTCGCCGACGATATGGCCCTTGCCGAACTCGCCGCCGTCGAGGCTGATTTCCGTGATGCGGTCCATCATCAGCATCGGCGGTGCCGGCAATTGCGCATTGCCCGGCCCGAAATAGCCGCCGTCGCTCGATCTCAGCAGTTCGTCCCTGGTGTAGGACGGTTGCGGCGTGTGGAAATCATGCGGATTGGGCACGACGACAAATCCTCGATGCTCGCGGTCTGGGGGCGCAGAGGATGTCGGTCGTCAGGTTGGAATGTCAAGCGCAGCCGTCCGCCACGCCGCGATCGCGTTACGCCACGCGGCCGTGGGTCTCGACAGCGTATTCCGGATCGGCCTCGCAGATCACGCGGTTGCGGCCGTTGCGCTTGGCGGCGTAGAGGCAGGAATCGGCTCGCTCGATCAGCGCATCGGTGTCGTCGCCCGGCTTGAGCATGGAGACGCCGACGGAGATGGTGACACGGCCGAGGATCTCGCCGGTGGACTTCTTCTTTAATTCCTTCGCCATCACCGCGCGGCGGATGTGGTCGGCCACCGTGAGGGCCTGACGCAGCCCGGTGTTGGGCAGCACCACCGCGAATTCCTCGCCGCCATAACGCGCGGTGATGTCCTGGCCCTTGATAGTCTGCTTCAGCGACAGGCCGACGAGCCGCAGCACCTGGTCGCCCGTGAGATGGCCGTAGGAATCGTTGAACGACTTGAAGTGATCGATGTCGAACAGCAACAGCGACAGCGGCTCGCCCGAGGCAAGCGCGGTTTGCACAGCCATGTCGATCATGCGGTCGAAGTATTTGCGGTTGCCAAGGCCGGTGAGCGGATCGGTTAGGCTTTCGGCGCGGATCGCCTCGAGGCTCTGCTGGAGGTTGCTGATCTCGTTCTTCGACAGCGTCAGGCGGTCTTCCAGCGTCTTGTTGGTCTCGCGCATCTCGCTGGTCGAACGCAGCAGCGTTTCGACGATCGACTTGATCTGCTCGCGGCTCTTGGCCGACGCCAGTTTCTCGGTGGCGCCCGACAGGCTGGCATCGTAGGAGCCGGTCACGCCGAGTGCGTCGCTCAAGACCTTCATCACGTCGTCGATTTCGCCGATGACGCGCGCGCCGACCTTGTCGATGCGGTCGGTGGTCTTGATGTGGGAGAGATAGGTCTCGTAGATCTGCTCGAGATCGGCTTCAGTCAGCTTGCCGCTGCGCGCCAGCGTCTCGTTGATGATCTTGTTGAGGGGCGCGTTGTAGCCGGTGGCGTAGACGTACCAGATCTCATAGTTGCGGGGAATTGCCGTCTGCCGCAGCGATCGGATCTGCCCGAGCGCTACCTCGGCGAACGCCATCGTGCGTTCGTGTTCGTCGAGAACGTTGACCACGGACATACCCCACAGCGGTCGTTGCGCCGACGACCGCAGCAATACTTAAATTATGCTCGTAGGCTAACGGACGATCGTGAATGCCCCGTAAATATACGTTCCCGGATACGCCTAAAAAATTGTGCGGAGACTTTGCTCAACCGAAAGCCTGAAGCGCTTTGCGTTTCAGGCCCCGGCGGGGGAACGAACCGGCCGCAGCAGAAATGCCGGCAGATGCGAGTGATCGCCCGGCTCGGTGTCGGCCTCGCGCGGTCGGCGTGGCTCGGGCCGGCCGATCGACGGCACATGCGACGGATTGGCTTGCTGGCGTGAACCATGACGCTCGGATGACTGCCTGGCTTCACGCGGAGGTCTTGCCTCGCGTGCGGGCCTCGCTTCGCGTTCGGGTCTTGCCTCGGGAGCGGGCCGTGTTTCGGCTGCTGGCCGAGCCTCGACGCGCGGCTCGTGGCTGCGCTCACGGTCGCGACCGCCGCGCTGCGGCTTGCCGCGTCCGCCACGTGTGCGCTCGCGGCCGCGCGACTCGCGCGGGCGATCACTGTGTTCGCCGGTGTCGGCACTCACTTCATAGTCGCCTTCGGCGCGCGGAATACTCTGGCCGATCAGCTTCTCGATCGCCACCATCGACTTCTGGTCGAGCGGCGTGACGAGCGAGATCGCGGTGCCGGTGCGACCGGCGCGGCCGGTACGGCCGACGCGATGGACGTAGTCGTCGGGGTGGTGGGGAACGTCGAAATTGAAGACGTGGCTGACCTCGGGAATGTCGAGGCCGCGGGCGGCGACGTCGGAGGCGACCAGCAGCGGCAGCTCGCCCTTGCGAAATTGTTCAAGCGCCGCCGTGCGGGCCGACTGGTCCATGTCGCCGTGCAGCGCGCCGACGCTGAAGCCGTGCTTCTGCAGCGATTTGTGAACGATTGCGACCTCGCGCTTGCGATTGCAGAAGATAATCGCGTTCTGGAGGTCCTTGGCTTCGCGCAGCAGGCGGCGCAACAATTCGCGCTTCTCATGCGCTTCGCGCCCGGCAGGGACCTGACACTGCGTGACGGTCACGGCCGTGGTGGCCGGCTTGGACACTTCGACCTTCTGCGGGTTGTGCAGGAAGGTCTCGGTGATGCGCCGGATTTCCGGCGGCATGGTCGCGGTGAAGAACAGGGTCTGCCGCGTGAACGGGACGAGCTTGCAGACGCGTTCGATGTCGGGAATGAAGCCCATGTCCAGCATGCGATCGGCTTCGTCGATGACGAGCAGCTCGACGCCGGTGAGGAGCAGACCGCCGCGCTCGGTATGGTCGAGCAGGCGGCCGGGGGTGGCGATCAGCACGTCGACGCCGCGCGTCAGCTTGGCATCCTGGTCGCCGAAGGAAACGCCGCCGATCAGGAGGGCGACGTTGAGTTTCTGGCCGGCGCCGTAGCGGTCGAAGTTTTCCTTGACCTGCGCCGCGAGCTCTCGGGTCGGCTCGAGGATCAGCGTGCGCGGCATGCGTGCGCGGGCGCGACCCTTCTCGAGGATGGTGAGCATCGGCAGCACGAAGGCCGCGGTCTTGCCGGTGCCGGTCTGGGCGATGCCGAGCACGTCCTTGCGAGCGAGGACGTGTGGGATCGCCTGTTCCTGAATGGGGGTGGGGGTGGTGTAACCGGTGGCCGCCACTGCGGCGAGGACTTTTTCGGATAGTCCGAGATTTGAAAAGGACATTGAGCCTCTGGTCGAAACCGCCGTTCGGAATCGAGGGTAATAAGGCTGTCGCGTTCCACCCCGAAACGGCGCGCTCTCAAAGAAGCTGGGGGTGCTGACTCACGCGAACAAAGCGCCAGGCTCAGGAATCGCTCTTCGATACCGAACCGCGTCGAACCGGAACATAGGGGGGAATCGGCCAAAGTCAATGGAGCGGGCGCGGGAAGGCCCTAAAAAACCTGAGGTTTTTGCCAAATAGCGGGTGCGACTGGGGTTTTCCGCCCGACCGCGCGCCCGGGCCGGAGCCGCCAAAACGGCGGCTAACGCCCATCCGAGCCCCGCGCCCGGAAGTCGCCGGGGGCCATGCCGTAGGCGGCATTGAAGACCCGGTAATAAGTCGCCAGGCTCTCGAAGCCGCAGGAGGTCGCGATGTCGGCGATCAGCCGCTCCGGTGCCTCCCGCATCAGGCGGCGGCTCTGCTTCAGGCGTTCGTCGGTCACCGTTTGCGAGAAGCTCTTCGCCGCGGTCTCGAACAGCATGTGCAGGTGGCGCACGGACACGCCGAGCTGGTCGGCCACCATCGTCGGCGCCAGATCCGGGTTTTGCAGGTGGCCCGCGATCAGGCGCCGGGCTTGCGAGAGGCGGGCGGTCCGCAGCGCGGCCTGTCCGCGCCGGCTGCCGGGCCTGAGGATGCCTCGCTCGATCAGCGCCAGATGGGCCAGAGCCTGGACGAGGGCGGTCGCAACGTCGGCGCTCCCGTCGGTGGCCCCATCGAGGTCGGCAAAGCAGGCGCCGAGCAGCGGCGCCAGCGTGGGATCGCCGAAGGTCCGGGGCGCAAGCTCGCGCATCCGCCTGTCCTGCGCCGGAATGCTGCTGACCGGGATCTTCAGGATCCGCAGGTGGAAGCCTCCGGCGCCGACCGGCGCGGTGCGGTAGGGCAGATCGGTGTGGCTGGTGGCGAAATCGCCCGGGGCGATGGCAAAGTCGTTTCCGCGCATGCCGCCGAACCAGCCGCCAGTGCCGAGCTGCTGGTAGACACAGATGCTGTCGCCGGGTGCGTAAGCGATGTCGGAGCTGCTGCGCTCGACTGTATAGTGCGAGGCCTTCAGCTCGACGAGGCCGGCGCCGCCGAGCTGGCGCAGCGAGAATTCGCCGAAGAAATCCCCGCGCCGTTCGCGCTCGAGTTCGGCGGTGACGCCGAACAGACCTTTGGAGCGCACCTCGCGCCAATAGTCGAAGCGATCCTTCGCCTCGACTTCGTCGGTACACCAGCGATACACGTCAGCCCCCTCGCGTCCAGTGCGTTTGCGCGATGCCAAAGAAGGAGCAGATTCCAGCGTAATCTGCCATAGGCAGAACCTGGAAACCGGGGCCCGGGCGCTTGAACCCTCGTTACGTCTGGGGCGACTATCACACAGCGGCAAGGGGTCCAATGAACTGCCGTTCGAGAGAACCGGCGTGGCGCCGTTCTGCAACGGGAATTTTGCGATGACGCGTCGGCTTTTCGGAATTCTGGCGGTCCTTGGCCTGGCGGCGAGCTTGAGCGGCTTCGTCGCCCCCGCACATGCCGAGAAGCGTGTTGCGCTCGTCATCGGCAACAACGATTACCGGAACGTCCCGAAGCTGCTCAAGGCGGTCAACGACGCCCGCACCATGGGCGATACGCTCAAGCAGCTCGGCTTCTCGGTGATGGTCGCCGAGAACCAGAGCCGGCAGCAATTCTCCGAGACGCTTCTCGCCTTCGACAAGGCGATCGAGCCCGGCGACACCGCGTTCTTCTTCTACGCCGGCCACGGCTTCGAGATCGCGGGCCAGAACTACCTGCTGCCGACCGACGTGCCGGCGGCGACCGAAGGTCAGGAAGAGCTGGTGCGCGACGCTTCGATCCTGGCCGACCGCATCGTCGAGCGCCTCCAGAACAAGAAGGCGCGGACGTCGATCCTGGTGTTCGACGCCTGCCGCAACAACCCGTTCGAGCGCAAAGGCACCCGCGCGGTCGCCGGCGGCGGCGGTCTTGCTCCGATGGTGCAACTGCCCGAGGGCGTGTTCTCGGTGTTCTCGGCCGGTCCCCGCCAGACCGCGCTCGATCGCCTCTCCAACGACGACGCCAATCCCAATTCGGTGTTCACGCGCACCTTCGCCAAAGAGCTGCTGCGGCCCGGCGAGAATCTCGTGCAGGTGGCGCAGCGCACCCGCCGTGCCGTCAGCGAGATGGCCGACACCGTCAAGCACAGGCAGGTGCCGGTCTATTTCGACCAGATGGTCGACGACGTCTTCCTCAGCGGCACAGCGAAGGATTCCATCGCGCGGCCGGCCGATCCGCCGCCGCAGAAGCTTGCCGCGCTACCGCCTGTGTCGGTGCCGCAGATGCCGAAGGAAGAAACGATCAACGCGCCGATCGCGAGTTTCTCGCGGCACAATGGCGGCTGGAGCGTCGTGTTCTCCTTTGCCGACCCGACGCTCGGCATTTCCTGGCGCATGGCCGGCAAGGGCGACTTCCGCGAGACCGGCTTCATCGACACGCTCGATCCGCGCACGCGCAAACGAATGCCGAACCCGTCGATCGAGTTGCCGCCGGATGCCGCGGCCGGCACCATCGAGGTCCGCTATGTCGATCAGTCCGGCGACATGCAGGGGCCGTTCCCGATCCGGTTCGATCCCGAGGCCGCATTGATCCGCGACCAGCGCAAGATCCTCGACATGACGTCGACGAGCTGGCTGTCGTTCCGTGAGTTCAACGGGCTGCTGGTCTACTACACGCACCTCGTGTCGTACCGCTGCGCCATCCGCGAGGTGCGCATCGGCATCGACAGCGCCGTGCCCAACCAGGTGCTGAAGATGCCCGCTTGCGACATGCGCGACCCCAGTGCGATCACCGCCGGCATGCCGCTCTACATGAAGCTCGCTCCAAGCACGCAGTCCGTCTCTGTGGAACTGACCTATCGCGACGGCAGCGTCTCGGAGATCAAGAGTTTCCGAGCCGCGAACCGCAATAACAATTGAAGCCGGAGTGATCGCGCAGGGCGCGACGGGATGGACGAAGTTTAATCGGACAAGCCAGCACTGGAAGTGTTAGAGCCGGGGATGATAAAATTCCTGATCGTTGCGCTGCTCACGACGCTTCCGGTGCTGGCGCAAACGACCCCAATCCCCACGCCGCCAGTCACCGACAGGGAACGCGTCCAAGCGGACCGTGCGAAAGCCGCCGAGGATGAAAAGGGGGCTCCGTCCACCCGTCCGTGGGATCGCGACGCCGACGGCAAGCGTCCGTGGGAACGGAAATCGTCAAAGCCCTGAGACGAGCAGATCGCCGTTCGCCGCTGGCGAGAGGAACAACTCCTCGGTCAGCTGGATTGTCCACCGAACCAGGGAGACGATCCATGATCCGCAAGTCCATTCTCATAGCCTTCGCATGTGTGGCGCTTTCGACGACTGCCTTTGCCCAGGGAGGCGGCGGTGGCGGAGGGGGAGGCGGCGGTGGTGCGGGGGGCGGCGCCGGCGCGGGTGCTGCTGCCGGGTCGGCGAGTGGCGGCGCGGGATCCGCGGCAAGCTCGGGTGCGGGAACAGGCACGTCATCCAGCAGCGCCAATTCGGGGCCGTCGGCTCCATCAGGCATGGGGACGCATGGCACGACCACTGGAGCCAACGTCAACACCAACAACAGCCAGAACAATCCGAACGTTCAGTCGCCGACTGCGAACGGCACGTCGCCGACAGCCGCGCAAGCTGAGCGGAACGCCGGGGTTGGTCACGCCCCGAACGGGTTGCCGATCGGAAGCCCGGGCACCGGGACCAGCAACGAGGATCAGAAATAAATCGGCTTCCGTCCATGAAAGGCCCGCGCAGTGCGGGCCTTTCTCGTCTCGGGCGATCGGCGTCCTAAAATGCGCAGGTGCTCCCGGCTTTCGAGCAGGCTATGCTAGAGCACGGGCCGGCGTGATCACAGGTGCCGGCCGGCGTTGAAATACGTATCCAGATTTAGGCGCGCGGCCGGAATCGGCGTTACATTGTCCGCCATGTCTTGATCGAACTCGCATCGCGGATCGTGGCTGCCATGACCTCCGGCCAACAAGCGAACCGGACGAAAAGAGTCCGTTGCTGCATCGTCGGCGGTGGGCCCGCCGGGATGATGCTCGGCTATCTCCTGGGGCGGGCCGGCATCGAAGTCTTGGTGCTGGAGAAGCATGCCGATTTCTTCCGCGATTTCCGCGGCGACACCGTGCATCCCTCGACGCTCGAGGTAATGGACGAGCTTGGCCTGATCGATGGCTTCCTGAAGCTGCCGCATCAGCGCCTGCAGAAGATGGATGGCCTGTTCGACGGCACGCCGGTGCGCATCGCCGATCTCTCCCGGCTCCGCACCAAATACCCCTTCATTGCCTTCATGCCGCAATGGGACTTCCTGAACTTCCTGCGCGAGGCCGGCCGGCGCTTCGCCTCGCTCGAAGTGATGATGAGAGCCGAGGCGGTCGATCTGATCCGCCGCGGCGAGACGATCGCCGGGGTGCAGGCGAAGACGCCTGACGGCATCGTCGACATCGAAGCCGATCTCACCATTGCCTGCGACGGCCGCCATTCGACGGTGCGCGAGCGTGCGGGCCTCGGCGTCGAGGAAATCGGCGCGCCGATGGACGTGCTGTGGTTCCGCGCCGGCCGCAAATCCGACGAAACGGAAAACGTGTTCGCGCGCGTCGAGCCGGGCAAGATGATGATCATGTTCGATCGCGGCGACTATTGGCAGTGCGCTTATGTCATCGCCAAGGGACAGTATGAGGCGGTGAAAGCGAGGGGACTGCAGGCGCTGCTCGACGACGTCGTGCGCATGGCGCCGATCCTGAAGGCCGGCATCGCCGACGTGAAGAGCTTCGACGACGTCAAGCTGCTGACCGTCGCCATCAACCGCATGGCGCGCTGGACGCGGCCGGGCCTGCTCTGCATCGGCGATGCCGCGCATGCGATGTCGCCGGTCGGCGGCGTCGGCGTCAATCTCGCCGTGCAGGACGCGGTCGCGACCGCCAATCTCCTGGCGGACAAGCTGCAGCACGGCTGCCCGTCCGAGAACGATCTCGACGCCGTACGCCGCCGTCGCGAATTCCCGGTGAGGATGACGCAGCGGATGCAGGTGATCGTGCAGAACAAGATCATCAGCGGCGCCTTGCACGGGAACGATCGGCCGCTGCAGGTGCCGCTGATCGTGCGCCTGATCACTGCGCTACCGTGGCTGCAGGGCATCCCGGCGCGCTTGCTTGCGCTCGGCGTGCGACCCGAGCATGTGCATTCGAAGGCTGCGCCGTCATCGGAGCGCAGCAATTCGGTAGGGATAATTTCGCGTTAAATCGGGCCTGCGGCGTTGCGTGCCTGCAACAGCGCCGAGGGATTTGCGGACCAGCGCGGGCCCACGCGCCACGTTAACTTTGTTGATTCGAATTTTAGTAACACCCGTCTGTGACCGTGCCTGCATCAAAGGACACGGGGTGTACCATGCGTAACAAGTTGATTGCCGCCTTCGCCTGCACGACCGCTCTGGTTACGGCCGGCGCGGCCTCCGCCGCCGATCTCGGTGCGCGCTATACGAAGGCGCCGGCCTATGTGGAGCCGCTGTTCAACTGGACCGGCTTCTATGTCGGCGGCCACATCGGTGGCGCATGGACCAACGAGCAGTTCGTCAACAACGGGATCGGCGCGCCGTTCGGCGATCTCGTCCCGGGCCAGGGCTATCGTCAGCGCGGATCCGGCATCATGGGCGGTGCGCAGATCGGCTACAACT
Organism: Bradyrhizobium sp. SZCCT0148; assembly: GCF_018129985.1. Taxonomy (GTDB): domain Bacteria; phylum Pseudomonadota; class Alphaproteobacteria; order Rhizobiales; family Xanthobacteraceae; genus Bradyrhizobium; species Bradyrhizobium japonicum_H. Next base: position 1,212,273 of record NZ_JAFCKT010000001.1, on the reverse strand, counting down.
GGCAGGCCAACAACTACGTGTTCGGCATGGAAGGCACGATCTCCGGCCTCGACAACAAGGGCTCGTTCACCAACACCGCGTTCGGTGCCGGTGACGACGTGTTCTCCTGGCGCGCCAACGTGCTCGCGACCGTGGTCGGCCGCGCCGGCTTCGCCGTGCAGAACAACCTCTTCTACATCAAGGGTGGCTATGCCGGCGTGAACAACCGCCTGTCGGTCAGCGACACTGTCGGCCCGGCGACGGGCTCCGGCGGTCAGACTCACTGGGCCAACGGCTGGACCGTCGGCGCCGGCTGGGAATACGGCATCACCCGCAACTGGATCGTCGGCCTCGAGTACAATTACGCGGCCTTCGGCAGCCAGACCTATCAGCTTGGCGGCACCTCGGGGAACTACACTTTCGATGCCAAGCCGCGCGACATTCAATGGGCGGTCGTGCGCGCGAGCTACAAGTTCGACGCCCCGACCATCGGCCGTTACTGAGCACGTCGACGCAACGCGACCAACGATCAAAAAAAGCACTGCCAAAATTCAAAAGCCCCGGACTTTGTCCGGGGCTTCTTTTTGCATTCTCCGATAGCGTGCGGCTCAGGCTCAGGCCATCACCGAGAAGCCGCCATCGATAGGGATTGCGGTGCCCGTGACGAAGGTCGATGCAGGCGATGCCAGGAACACGGTGATGCCGGCGAAATCGTCGATGTCGCCCCAGCGCCCCGCAGGCGTGCGCGCCAGCACCCGCTCGTGCAATCCCGACACCTGCTGCCGCGCGCCGCGGGTGAGGTCGGTGTCGATCCAGCCTGGCAGGATCGCATTGACCTGGATGTTGTCCGGCGCCCAGGCATTGGCGCAGGCGCGCGTGTACTGCACGATGCCGCCCTTGCTGGCAGCATAGGCGGTGGCAAAGCTCGCGCCGAAGATCGACATCATCGAGCCGATGTTGATCACCTTGCCGTTGCCTGACGCCTTCAGGTGCGGATAGGCGAGCTTGGAGCACAGGAAGGCGCTGGTGAGGTTGGTTTCGATCACCTTGTTCCACTCGTCGAGTTCGAGTTCGTGCGGCGGCTTGCGGATGCTCATGCCGGCATTGTTGACGAGGATATCGATGCGACCGAGATCTTTCACCACGCGCGCGATCATGGCCTCGATCGCCGCTTTGTCGGTGACGTCGGTCGCAACCGCGATCGCCTTGACGCCACGCTGCTTGAGGTCTTCGACGGCTGCCTTGGACTTGGCTTCGTTGCGTCCGACCACGGCGATGTCGGCACCGGCATCGGCAAGGCCGCGGGCCATGCCGAGCCCGATGCCGCCGTTACCTCCCGTGACGATCGCGACCTTGCCGCGGAGATCGAACCGGCTGGATGTCATGCTTGTATTCCCTGGTTTCTTTTATTGGTTGCTCTGCCAGATCAGCACCAGTCCGAAGCCGGCCATGGCGGCGCCATAGCCAGCCCACTGCAGCTGGTCGACCATGAAGCTCGATCGCGGCCAGGGAACCGTGCCCGTGCCCTGTCCGATCCAGAGCAGCCCGATGGCGAGAGCAAACAGGCCTGCCACAAGCAGAAATCTGCGCATGCATTCCTCCCCGGCGGTCCGCTTCTATCGCGACTCGCGGCATCAACGATTGCCGCGGCCACGAAAGCTTGGGCCACACATAACCGTAGCTTTGGCTCGGATACAATGGCGCCGCCGGCAGCGGCCAACGCGGCGAAGCCTGGCACAGGTCGCGATCCCGGGGCGGGCGGTCACCAAATCATGTGAGTGATGGAAACCCGGCTCGCCGCTGCGGCTGGCGAAGGGCAGCATTGGTCGCCCGACGACGCCATAACGAAAAAGCCCCGGCGATGCCGGGGCTTTGACGTCTGAACTTGCGTTCGGCTCAGTACTTGGCGACGACCGGACCGGTCCAGTTGAAGCGGTAGACCAGCGAGGTGGAGATCGTCTGGTTCCAGCTGTTGGCGCGGATGTCGCGGCCGACCAGCGCATTGGTACCATCGAACAGCTCGTTCGAGGTCTTGGCATCGTAGAAGGCCGAACGATACTCGGTCTTCATGAACCAGCCGGGCGAGGAGACGCCGAAGATGTTCAGGCTGTTCTCGACACCGCCGCCGACGAACCAGCCGTTGCGGTTGTAGCTGTTCAGGTGGATGCCAGCGGGAGTGCCGCCCAGCGTCGTGAAGTTGGTCTGGCCGAAGTGGGCGCCAGAGTAACCGCCGTTGACGTAGGATAGAACGTTCGGGGCGACCAGCCAGCCGAGGCGCACGCCCGCGGCCCAGGAGGTTTCCAGCTTCTGATTGCCGGTGATGCCAGCGATCGGATCCTGGATGGTGGCGCGGATGCTGCCGAACTGGCCGTCAGCGAACACGCCGGCAACCCAGGTGCCGCTGAACTGCCAGTCGTAACCGGCGCCGACAGTGCCGAACCAGCCGGAGCCGCCCTGGCGCTGGTCGATCGTCAGCGGAATCGCACCAACGGTGGTCTGGACGTGCTGGTCGGCATTGGAGAGGCCGCCGCCGCCGCCGCCGAACACGTAGAAGCCGGTCCAGTTGGCGACGGGCGCCGGCATGGGGGCCTTCACGTAGGGACGGGCACCGAGATCGGCAGCCGAGGCGGAACCCGTCATCGCGGCAACCGCGGTCAGAGCGAGCAAAATCTTCTTCATGTCAAAATCCCCAACCTTGGTCTGTCTAGCAGCGCGAGCGCACTGTGTTCGTTTCATCTGATGCCCGGACTATAGACGTTTCCTGCGGGAATGCTGTTGCAGGGCAAGCACAGTCGCCGGAAAACGCCGGTGCGTGGGTATTTTGGCTGCAATTGTCAAAATATGAAATAACCATTTGTATTCAGTAGCTTGTCGGGATTTTCGAGTCTCGGATTCAGGTAGGGTTTCGTTAGGAAATCCGGCTTTGTCCGAAATGGAGGCAGCCGTGCTTCGCCTTGAGCGCCTGAGTCGCTGGCCGAGTCGCCGCGACGGTGGCGCGATTCGTTCAAACCCATGCAGACCCTCGGTGACGCCGTCTCGCCCCCTGAAACGCAAAAAGCCCCGGCTTTTGGCCGGGGCTCTCGACGAAGCGCTATTGCGCCGCCGGCTCAAACGTCCAGGAGCTCGTCGCTGGCGAATTCGGCCTTGTCCGTGATGAAGGCGAATCGCGCCTCGGCCTTCGTGCCCATCAGGCGCTCCACCGAATCCGCAGTGGTATCGCGGTCGTCGGGCAGCAGAACCACCTTGAGCAGCGTGCGCTTGGCAGGATCCATGGTGGTCTCCTTGAGCTGCGCCGGCATCATCTCGCCGAGGCCTTTGAAGCGGTTCACCTCGACCTTGGCGTTGGCGTTGAACGCGCTCTTGATCAGCTCTTCCTTGTGCTTGTCGTCGCGCGCGTAGACCGACTTGGTGCCGTGCGTGAGTTTGTAGAGCGGCGGCACCGCGAGGAAGAGATGTCCTTCGTCGATCAGCTTCGGCATCTGCCGGTAGAAGAAGGTGATCAGGAGCGAGGCGATGTGGGCGCCGTCGACGTCGGCGTCGGTCATGATGATGATACGCTGATAGCGCAGATCCTCTTCGCGATATTGCAGGAGCTGACCGCAGCCGATCGCCTGCACGAGGTCGGAGAGCTGGGCATTCGCCGTCAACTTGTCCTTCCCGGCGGAGGCGACGTTGAGGATCTTACCGCGCAAGGGCAGCACCGCTTGCGTCTTGCGATCGCGTGCCTGCTTGGCGCTGCCGCCGGCCGAGTCACCCTCGACGATGAAGAGCTCGGAGCCGTCGGTGCCGGCATCGGTGCAGTCGGCGAGCTTGCCGGGCAGGCGCAGCTTCTTGCCGGCAGTTTTCCGCGCGGTCTCTTTCTCCTGCCGCCGCCGCAGCCGTTCCTCGGCGCGGTCGATCACGAAATCGAGCAGCCGGTTCGCCATGTTCGGATTGCCCGACAGCCAATGGTCGAACGGATCCTTCATCGCCTGTTCGACGATGCGCTGCGCTTCGGCCGTGGCGAGACGATCCTTGGTCTGTCCCTGGAATTCGGGCTCGCGCACGAACACCGACAGCATCACCGCGGCTCCGACCATCACGTCTTCCGACGTAATGGACGAGGCGCGCTTGCCCTGGCCAACGCGCTCGGCGTGATCCTTCAGGCCGCGCAGCAGCGCGCTGCGCAAGCCGGATTCATGCGTGCCGCCATCGGGCGTCGGCACCGTGTTGGTGTAGGAGGACAGGAAGCCGTCGGCATCCGCGGTCCAGGCCACGGCCCATTCGCAGGCGCCATGCGCGCCGTTGCGGCCCGATTTGCCGGAGAAGATATCCGGGTGCACCAGCGTGTCGGCGTGGATCGCTGCCGCAAGATAGTCCTTGAGCCCGCCCGGAAAGTGGAAGGTCGCTTCCGCCGGCACGTCCTCGACGCCCTTGAGCAGCTCGGGCGCGCAATTCCAGCGGATCTCGACGCCGCCGAACAGATACGCTTTCGAACGCGTCATCTTGAACAGGCGCTGCGGCTTGAACGCGGCCTTGGCGCCGAAGATGTCGGTATCGGGCTTGAACCGGACGCGCGTGCCGCGCCGGTTGTTGATCTTGCCGAGGTCCTCGAGCTTGCCCTTGGGATGGCCGCGCTCGAACGTCATGCGGTAGAGCTTCTGGCTGCGCGCGACCTCCACCTCGAGCAGCGAGGAGAGGGCGTTCACCACGGAGATGCCGACGCCGTGCAGACCGCCCGAGGTCTCGTAGACCTTGCTGTCGAACTTGCCGCCCGAATGCAGCGTGCACATGATGACTTCGAGCGCCGACTTCTTCGGGAACTTCGGATGCGGATCGATCGGGATGCCGCGACCGTTGTCCGTGACGGTAAGAAAACCATCCGCGGAGAGCTCGACGCCGATGAAGGTGGCGTGTCCGGCCAGCGCTTCGTCCATCGAGTTGTCGATGACTTCGGCGAACAGATGATGCAGCGCCTTTTCGTCGGTGCCGCCGATATACATGCCGGGCCGCCGCCGTACCGGCTCCAGGCCTTCGAGCACCTCAATGTCGGCTGCGGTGTAGTCGGCCTCGCCGCCGGTTCCGCGCGGCGCCGTCTTGGGCGCGCTGCGCGCTTTTGGCTCATCGCCGCCAAAAAAATCGTCTTTTGCTTTGGGTTTCAACTGCTTGGACATATATCTTGATACGCTGTGAGGGGCCGCATCAGCGGCGAATCGGTTGGGCCGACTATGCCACTTCTGAATTGGAAAGGTTACCGCGGGGCGAGCCGGGCGGTGCGGTTGGGAGCCACATCCCGGCGATTTTACGCCGCAGGCCCAGCAATTGCCGGCAATTTGACCGGCTGGTCCGGGCTGAGCCGAGCTTTGTGACTTGATGTCACACAACCCCTTGGCTTACCAGTCCTTTTTATTGAAGCAGCACCTTGAGACAGGGCGGGAAGGCTAATCTGGAATGGAGCAGTTTGCGCACGCCCTGGCCGATTTCGTGCGCGTTCACCAAGCCTGGGCGGCTCCGATCGTCTTCCTGCTGGCGTTCGGGGAGTCGCTTGCCTTCATCTCGCTGCTGATCCCGGCGTGGGGTGCGCTGGTGGCGATCGGCGCGCTGATCGGGGCAAGTGGCATCAGCTTCTACCCGGTCTGGATCGCCGGCGGCCTCGGTGCGGCGCTGGGCGACTGGGTCTCGTACTGGTTCGGTTTCCGCTACAAGGAGAGGGTCGCCCAGATGTGGCCGCTCTCGCGCTATCCGGAGCTCCTGCCGAGAGGCGAGGCTTTCGTGCGCAGCTGGGGCATCCCCAGCATCTTCATCGGCCGCTTCTTCGGCCCGTTGCGCGCCTCGGTGCCGCTGGCGGCCGGCATTTTCGAGATGCCTTATTGGAGCTTCCAAGCCGCCAATTTCATATCGGCCCTGATCTGGTCGGCTGTGCTCCTGCTGTTCGGCGACGTGCTCGCCAAGATCATGGAATGGATCTGGCGGGTGATCTGACGCCGAAACCTTGACGGAAGCCCGATCTGGCCTTATAGCCGCGCGCCATGATCAACGCCGCGACCATCCTGTTTGCCCGTCGCCGCCGCCGCACTCTTGCGGTTTGGGCGGTCGATCGCGTTTGAGATCATCGTCTTTGCCGCTGGATCCGATCCGCGGCATTCTTTCTCCTGTCAGCGCGATCTGATCCGGCGGCCCCCCGAGGAGGCCCAGCAGGAGACCACGATGTACACGCCACCCTTTTTCAAGCAGGACCGCGCCGCGAGCCTGAAATTCGCCGAGGAGCGCGGCTTCGGCACCATGTGCGCCTTTGACGGCAAGAAGCCGATTGCCTCGCCGTTGCCGTTCTATCTGACCTATGCGGCCGACGGCACACCGCAGGCCGCCTTTCATGTCGCCCGTCACAATCCGCTGCTAAAGCTCGCAAGCGGCGATGCGTCCTGGCTGCTCGCGGTCAACGGCCCCGATGCCTATGTGTCGCCGGACTGGTACGTCTCGCCGGACCAGGTGCCGACCTGGCTCTACCAGTCGGTGCATCTGAGCGGGCCGGTGCGGATGCTGTCGGATGACGAATTGGCGGTACAGATCGACACGCTCAGCGACAAGTTCGAGATCTGGCTGTTGCCAAAGACGCCGTGGACGTCGGGCAAGATGACGGCCGGACGGCTTGAGACGCTGAAGAAGGGGATCGTTGGTCTGGTGATGACGGTTGATGAGGTCGAAGGCAGCTTCAAGCTCAACCAGCACAAATCCGACGCCGACTATACGGCGATCGCCAATGCGCTCAGTGCCGGCGATGCCGACGCCAGGCAGATCTCACATTTGATGCGGCAGGCAAGGCCGCAGGTTTTTGCAAACGACACGAACATGCTCGAAGGGAGCGCGCCATGAGCCTCGCTGACATCAAACAGGCCCCGAAGGGCGCTGCCACCAAACCCGCAACCGTCTTCGTCGACGGCGGCTCCGGCACCACCGGTCTCGGCATCAACGAGCGGCTGAAGCACCAGAGCGACGTCGAGGTGAAGACGATCCCCGACGACAAGCGCAAGGACCCCGCTGCCAAGAAGGCGCTGATGGAGGAGGTGGACCTCGTCATCCTCTGTCTGCCCGACGATGCCGCCAGGGAGACGGTCGCGCTGGTCGACAGCATGGGCACCTCGGGCCCGAAGGTGCTCGACGCCTCGACCGCCTACCGGGTCGCACCCGACTGGGCCTACGGCTTTCCGGAACTGACGCCGGACCAGGCCGGCAAGATCAAGGCGGCGAAGAAAGTCTCCAACCCCGGCTGCTATCCGACCGGTGCGATCGCACTGCTGCGGCCGATCGTCGATGCCGGCCTGCTGCCGCAGGATTATCCCGTCACGGTCAACGCGGTGAGCGGCTATTCCGGCGGCGGCAAGTCGATGATCGCGAGCTTCGAGGACGGCAGCGCGCCGTCGTTCGAGCTGTACGGCCTTGGCTTCGAGCACAAGCATCTGCCGGAGATGCAGCTCTATTCGCACCTGACGCGGCGGCCGATCTTCATTCCCTCGGTCGGCAACTACCGGCAGGGCATGCTGGTCTCGGTGCCGCTGCAGCTCGACACGCTGCCGGGCAAACCCGGGGGTGCCGACCTCCAGGCAGCGCTCGCCAAGCGCTACGCCGGCTCGAAATACGTCAAGGCGATGCCGCTCCAGAACGAGGCGAGCAAAGGCGGCCGGATCGAGCCGGAAGCGCTGAACGAGACCAACATGCTCGAGCTCTACGTCTTTGCCAGCGACAAACATCACCAGGCCGTGCTCGTCGCCCGGCTCGACAATCTTGGCAAGGGTGCCTCGGGCGCAGCCGTGCAGAACACGCGGCTGATGCTCGGCCTCGCAGAGACGTGACCGATTTGGCGTTGAAGGAGCATCTGATGAGCACGAAGAAGATCGGCATTCTCGGCGCCTCCGGCTACACCGGCGCCGACGCGGTGCGCCTGTTGGCGCGGCATCCGAATGCCGAGATCACCGTACTCACGGCCAATACCCACGCCGGCAAAGCCATGAGCGAGGTGTTTCCGCATTTCTTCATGCTGGACCTGCCTCAACTTGTGGAATGGGAAAAAGTCGACTGGAGCCGGCTCGATGCCGTGTTCTGCGGACTGCCCCACGGGACCACGCAGGAGATCATCGCCGCGGTGCTCAAGGCAAATCCGGCGATCAAGGTCCTCGACATGTCCGCCGATTTCAGGCTGCGGGACAAGAACACCTATGCGCAATGGTACGGCCATGAGCATCGGGCGCTCGAGCTGCAGGGCGAGGCGGTCTATGGTCTCACCGAATTCTATCGCGAGAAAATCACGTCGGCGCGGCTGGTGGCCTGTCCTGGCTGCTACCCAACGGCGGCGCTGCTCGCGCTAGTCCCGCTTGCGAAGGCCAGACTGATCGACGTCGACGACATCGTCATCGACGCGAAATCGGGCGTGACAGGCGCCGGACGTGGATTGAAACAGAACACGTTGTTCAGCGAGGCGGGCGAGGGGCTTTCGCCCTATTCGGTCGGCACCCACCGGCATGCGCCCGAGATCGAGCAGGAGATCGGCGTCGCCGCCGGCTCTGCGGTGACGGTGAACTTCACGCCGCATCTGATCCCGATGGCGCGCGGCGAACTCTGTACGTCCTATGTCAAGCTCAATGGCGCGACGCCCGACGATTTGCGGGCCGCGCTCGAGCGGGCCTACGTCAACGAACCCTTCGTGCATGTCGCGAAAAAGGGCGTGCTGCCGCAGACGCAGAATGTACGCGGTTCCAACTATGTGCAGATCGGTGTCGTCGCCGACCGCATCAAGAACCGGGCGATCGTGATTTCAACGCTCGATAATCTGGTGAAGGGCTCGGCCGGGCAGGCGATCCAGAACATGAACCTGATGTTCGGGCTGCCAGAGACGACGGGCCTGGAGCAGATCGCGCTGTTTCCATGACACGAGGTCCTGCGGTGGACGATGCGACCCTGCAATTCTATCGGATCAACGCCCGGTCCTACGCGGATTGGGCGAAGGCGCCCTCGACGCGGCTGCGTGGCTTTCTGTCCCTGCTGCCGCCAGGCGGCGCGATCCTCGAACTCGGCTGCGGCGCCGGCAACCACTCGGCGGTGATGCTGGCCGAGGGATTTTCGGTGCGTGCGACCGATGGCTCCCCCGAAATGGCCGAGATCGCCTCGCAGCGGCTCGGTCATCCGGTCGAGGCGATGCGGTTCGACCAGCTTGAGGCGCACGAGGCCTATGACGGCGTCTGGGCCAGCGCCTGTCTGCTGCACGTGCCGCGCGACGAACTCGCCGGCATCCTGGCGCGGATTCATCGCGCCCTGAAACCGTCAGGCGTGTTCTATGCGAGCTACAAGATGGGCGAGAGCGACGGCCGCGACAGCCTCGGTCGCTATTACAGCTATGTCTCGCCAGAGTGGCTGGAAGCAACCTATGCCAGCGCGGGTCCGTGGATCACGCTGTCATCCGAAACCAGCGTGATCAAGAGCTTCGACGAGACGCCAGCCAACATGCTGAATCTCGTCGTGCGAAAGGCCTTATCTTCACCAGATGTGAAGCCTAAAGCACCTTGAAAATCGCCAAAGCCAGCACGGCCTGCGCGAGGAAGCCGACGGTGAAGGCCAGCGTGCGGAACACCGGAATTCCGAGCGCGTAGACGATCAGATGCGCGACGCGCGACCAGAAATAGACGGCGCAGGCGAGCACGGTCCATTTCGAGGAATAGTCGATCGCGTTGAGGATCAGCACCAGCGGCGCAAAGAGCACGAGGTTCTCGACCGCGTTGTCGTGCGCGAACATCAGGCGGTTTGCCCACTCCGATTGCGGCTTGTCACCACGCGAGGGGTTGGCCATGGCGCCTGAGAGACCGCGGACCTGGCACCGGTTGATGGTGTAGGGAATCCAGAGGACTCCGGTCAGGATCACCGTCAGTGTCAGCCAGAACAATTCGCGCGTCATGGTTCGATTCCCTCTATCGTCGCTGCGTTGAGCGCGAGTCTATACAAAAGCGTGGAAGATTCCGCTATGCGCGGACCCTGACATAGCTGCCGGGCGCGTCCTCGATCGGCGGCATCGCCTCGCTGCCGACGGGGCGCGCCGGGACTTCTTCCGGATCGAGCTCGCCGAGCCACTGGCGCCAGTCCGGCCACCAAGAGCCCTTGTGCTCGACCGCGCCCTTCATCCACTCGGCGACGCTCACGTCCTTGATGTTGTCGTTGGTCCAGTACTGGTACTTGTGCGAGGCAGGCGGATTGACCACGCCGGCGATGTGGCCCGAGCCCGACAGCACGTATTTCACGGGGCCGCCGAAGAACTGCGAACCGTAGAGCACCGATTCAGCGGGCGCGATGTGGTCCTCGCGGGTGGCGAGATTGTAGACGGGCACCTTGACCTTGGAGAGATCGAGCAGCGTGTTGTCCAGCACCATTGTGCCGGTGGAGAGCCGGTTCTCCAGATAGCAATTGCGCAGATAGTAGGAATGGTTCGACGCGGTCATGCGTGTCGCGTCCGAGTTCCAGTGCAGCAGGTCGAATGCGCTCGGCTGCTGTCCCTTCAGATAGTTGCTGACGACGTAGGACCAGATCAGGTCGTTGGAGCGCAGCATGTTGAAGGCCATCGCCATCTTCGAACCTTCGAGGACGCCGGCGGCCTTCATGTCCTGCTCGAGCGCCGAGATCTGCTCCTCGTCGACGAACACCAGGAGATCGCCGGCATGGCTGAAGTCGACCTGCGCCGCGAAGAACGTCGCCGACGCCACCCGCTGGCGGCGCTTCTCCGCGAGCCAGGCCAGCGTGGTCGCGAGCATTGTGCCACCAACGCAATAGCCGGCAGTGTGCACCTTCATCTCGCCGGTGACCTTCTCGATCACGTCCATCGCCGTGAGCGGACCTTGCTTCATGTAGTCTTCCCAGCTCTTGTTGCCGAGCCGCTTGTCGGGATTGACCCATGAGATCACGAACACGGTGATGCCCTGGTCGACGCACCACTTGATGTAGGACTTCTCCGGCTTGAGATCGAGGATGTAGAACTTGTTGATCCAGGGCGGCACGATCAGGAGCGGGGTGCGCAGCACCGTCTCCGTGGTCGGTGAATACTGGATCAGTTGCATCAACTCGTTCTGGTAGATCACCTTGCCCGGCGTCGTCGCCATGTTGACGCCGACCACGAGATTGTCCGGATCGGATTGGCGGATCTTCAGCATGCCCTTGCCGGCGGCGATATCCTCGGCCAGCATCTTCAGGCCGCGCGCAAGGTTTTCGCCGCTGCTGGCCACGGTCTCGCGCAGCACTTCCGGATTGGTTAGCACGAAGTTCGAGGGCGACAGCGCGTTGGTGAGCTGTTGCATGTAGAACTCCGCCTTGCGGCGGGTCTGCGGATCGAGCCCCTCGGCGTCGTGCACCAGCTGCTGCGCCCATTTGGTCGTGAGCAGATAGAGCTGCATCACGAAATCGAAGAACTGGTTCGATTTCCATTCCGGGTCGGCAAAGCGCTTGTCACGCGGCGAGGGCGCGATCGCCGGCGCTGCGTCCTGGCCGGCCATGCGGCGCGCCGCCGAACCCCAGAGGTCGAGATAGTCCTTGGCGAGCTTGATCTGCAGATCGGAGGAGCGGGACGTATCCGACAGCCAGTATTCGGCAACCGACGTGAAGGTCTTCACGACCTCGGTGAGCTCGGCCGGCGGCCGATCCTGCACCTCGCCGCTCTCGCGCGGCTTCAGATAGGCGGCAAGCGCCTTGCCGCCGTTCTCCATCGCCCGCGCGACATTCATCGCGAAGGCTTCCGCATCGAACTTCGTCTCGGGTTTGGGCGTATCGGTCGTGGCCATACTCATGAGCAGAACAGTAACGATTCATTCCGTATTCGTCACCGCGAAGCTCGCATGTTTGACGTTAAACCCTCTCGAAGATGTGTTGCACTGCGACAAATCTTCTCGGTTCCGTCACATTCGGGCCGCACGGCTCGGTTTGTTGGGCAATGGCTGTTTTCAAGCTCGCAACATTTGGGCAGCAATGGTTTGAGCTTGGGCGCGGTCTTGGGTAAGATTGCCCGGGGCCGTGCTTTGGGACGAGTAGGGGATTTCCCAAGTGTTGGCGTTATGGGACCTGCAAAAGACGCTGCCGATCCGCGGCGCGCTGCTGATCGCGGCGCTCGCCGTCGGCGGCTGCTCGAGCCAGCTCGCGGATATGACGCCCTCGGATGCGCAGGCGCATCCGAGGGAGCCCGGCTCCTATCTGCCGGTGCACGATCTGCCGCCCGATCGCGATCAGGCGGTCATCACGCCGGAGCAGCGCGCCAAGATCGAGGCTGAGCTCGCTGCCGCGCGTGACCGGCAGGCGGCCGCCGGCAAGGATCCGAAATGAGCCGCTCCAAGGTAATCGCTGGCGCCCCCGCCTTGCCGTGCTAAAAGACCACGGTTCAGCCGAGAGTCAGGGCTAACGACTTCAGTCTTCGTCGTCGATGATTGCTCTAAGCATTTGATTTTGAGTAATTTTCACGACGAGAGTGGACGCTTTTCCGAATTGCCGTCCCGGCTTGTCGATTCTGTCCTGACCGGTTGCCCCGGAGCCCAGAGAGCCATGGAAGAATTTTACCGCATCCGCCGCCTTCCGCCCTATGTGTTCGAGCAGGTCAATCGGGCCAAGGCGGCCGCGCGGAATGCCGGCGCCGACATCATCGATCTCGGCATGGGCAACCCGGACCTGCCGGCACCTGCGCATGTGCTGGAGAAGCTGAAGGAGACGCTGGGCAAGCCGCGCACCGACCGCTACTCCGCGTCCCGAGGGATCAACGGCCTGCGCAAGGCCCAGGCCGGCTACTACGCCCGCCGCTTCGGCGTGAAGCTCAACCCGGACACCCAGGTCGTGGCAACGCTGGGCTCCAAGGAAGGCTTTGCCAACGTGGCGCAGGCGATCACCGCGCCCGGCGACGTCATCCTCTGTCCGAACCCGAGCTATCCGATTCACGCCTTCGGCTTTTTGATGGCGGGCGGCGTGATCCGCTCGGTGCCCTCCGAGCCGACGCCGCAGTTCTTCGAGGCCGCAGAGCGTGCGATCGTGCATTCGATCCCGAAGCCGCTGGCGCTCGTCGTCTGCTATCCTTCGAACCCGACCGCCTATGTGGCAAGCCTCGATTTCTACAAGGACCTCGTTGCGTTCGCGAAGAAGCACGAGATCCTGATCCTGTCCGACCTCGCTTATGCCGAGGTCTATTTCGACGAGAACAACCCGCCGCCCTCGGTGCTCCAGGTGCCCGGTGCGATGGACGTGGCCGTCGAGTTCACCTCGATGTCCAAGACCTATTCGATGGCCGGCTGGCGCATGGGTTTTGCGGTCGGCAATGAGCGCGTGATCGCAGCCCTTGCCCGCGTCAAATCCTACCTCGACTACGGCGCCTTCACGCCGGTGCAGGTCGCGGCGACCGCCGCACTGAACGGCCCCGACGATTGCATCAAGGAGATGCGCGACACCTACCGCAAGCGCCGCGATGCGCTGGTGGAATCGTTCGGCCGCGCCGGCTGGGAGATTCCGCCGCCGGAGGCCTCGATGTTCGCCTGGGTGCCACTGCCGGAAGCCTTCCGCAGCGTTGGCAGCATGCAATTCGCAACCCTGATGGTGGAGAAATCCGGTGTCGCGGTCTCGCCCGGCGTCGGCTTCGGCGAGCATGGTGAAGGATATGTCCGCATCGCCATGGTGGAAAACGAGCAACGGATCAGGCAGGCCGCGCGCGGCGTGCGACGCTTCCTTGAAAGCGGCATCGAAACGTTGCACAACGTCGTTCCGCTCGCCAATCGGCGTTAAGTTCTCTTCGGCAGGTTTTCTTAGTCATCATGGTTGCACCCCTGAAAGTGGGCATAGCGGGGCTCGGCACCGTGGGCGCCGAAGTTGTCCGTTTGATTGAAGCGCAGGCCCGCGTGCTCGCCGGCCGCAGCGGCCGCGGCATCCGCGTCGTCGCGGTCACCGCGCGCTCGAAGGCGAAGAAGCGCGGCATCGACCTGCGCGGCGTCGAATGGGTCAGGGATCCCATGGCTCTGGCCACCCATCCCGGCATCGACTGCTTCGTCGAGCTGATGGGCGGCGCCGGCGATCCCGCGCTGTCGGCGGTCGAGGCTGCGCTCAGCGCCGGCAAGTCGGTGGTCACCGCCAACAAGGCGCTGCTCGCCAAGCACGGTTTGAAGCTGGCGAAGGCCGCTGAAAAGCACGGCGGTGCGCTGAATTACGAGGCAGCCGTCGGCGCCGCGATTCCCGTCATCAAAACGTTACGCGAGGGTCTTGCCGGAACCGGCATCAACCGCGTCTACGGCATCCTCAACGGCACCTGCAATTACATCCTGACACGCATGGAGCAGGAGGGCCTGTCCTTCGCCGAATGCCTCGCGGATGCGCAGCGGCTCGGTTATGCCGAGGCCAACCCGTCCTTCGACGTCGACGGCCACGACACCGCGCAGAAGCTCGCCATTCTCGCCAGCCTCGCCTTCGGCACGAAAGTTGCTCAAAGCGCGGTGTATGTCGAAGGCATCTCCTCCATCGCGCCGGAAGATCTGCGTGCGGCCGCCGATCTCGGCTACCGCCTCAAGCTGCTCGGCGTTGCGGTGCGCACCGCCAAGGGCATCGAGCAGCGCGTGCACCCGACGATGGTGCCGAAGTCCTCCTCGATCGCGCAGGTGATGGGCGTCACCAATGCGGTCACGATCGACGGCGAGGGCATTCCGCCGATCACGCTGGTCGGCCCCGGCGCCGGTGGTGCTGCGACCGCATCCGCCGTCGTTGCCGACATCGCCGACGTCGCGCGCGGCATCCGCGCCAACCCGTTCGGCCGGCCCATCTCGCAACTGCGCGACACCAAGAAGGCGCCGATGGAGCGGCACGAGGGCGGCTATTACATCCGCCTGCTGGCGCGCGATTTCCCCGGCACTGCGGCCGCGATCGCGACGCGGCTTGCCGAGCAGAAGATTTCGATCGAGTCGATCGTGCAGCGCCATCCCAATGGCGGCGCTGCGCCAGCCGACGGCAAGGCGGTCCCCGTGCCGGTCATCCTGATCACCTATGCCACGCACGAAGACGCCGTGCGCCGTGCGCTCGCCGCCGTGCAGAAGGACAAGGTGATCAGCGGACGGCCGCAGGTGATCCGGATCGAGAAGAACTAGAGCGTGACCAGACGAGCGGTTCGAACGAACCGTAGGTGTTGAGAGTTGATGCGGGCAGAGATGTCCGTCCCAAACGTTTCGAAGGAGTGAGCCGATGTCGACCCATATTTCAGTCCCCCCGCAAGCGTTGCTCGAGCGCATCCTCACGCTGGAGATCGTGCGCGTGACGGAGCGGGCGGCGGTGTCGTCGGCGCGCCTGCGCGGGCACGGTAACGAGAAAGCGGCCGATCAGGCTGCGGTGGATGCGATGCGCCGCGAACTCAACAAGCTCCCGATCGAGGGCACCATCGTGATCGGCGAGGGCGAGCGCGACGAGGCGCCGATGCTCTTCATCGGCGAGAAGGTCGGCATGAACGCCGGCCCGCAGGTCGACATCGCGGTCGATCCGCTCGAAGGCACCACGCTGTGCGCCAAGAACATGCCGGGCTCGATTGCCACCATGGCAATGGCCGACGGCGGCACGCTGCTGCATGCGCCCGACGTCTACATGCAGAAGCTTGCGATCGGGCCGGGCTACGACAAGGGCGTCGTCGATCTCGATGCAACGCCGGCCGACAACGTTCGCCGTCTCGCCAAGGCCAAGGGCGTCCAGCCCGACGGCATCACCGTGCTCGTGCTCGATCGTCCGCGCCATGCCAGCATCATCGAGAGCGTGCGCTCGACCGGCGCTGCCGTGCGCCTGATCACCGACGGCGACGTCGCCGGCGTGATTCACTGCGCCGATCCCGACAACACCGGCGTGGACATGTATCTCGGCACCGGTGGCGCGCCGGAAGGCGTGCTGGCGGCCGTGGCGCTGCGCTGCATCGGCGGCCAGATGCAGTGCCGCCTGATCCTCGATTCCGGAGAGAAGATCGAGCGCGCCGCCAAGATGGGCGTCAACGATCCCAAGATGATCTACGGCATCGAGGACATGGCGCGCGGCGACTGCCTGTTCGCCGCCACCGGCGTCACCACGGGCTCGCTGCTGTCGGGCGTCAAGTTCCGCAAGGACGGCGTGATCGAGACCGAGACGGTGGTGATGCGCTCCGTCACCGGCACCGTGCGCTACATCAAGGCCGAGCACCGCGAGCTTGCGAAGTTCCATCTAGACTAAGTTAAGATACGCGACCCTCGTTCCGGGCCTGCGCTTCGCGGCGCAACCCGGGACGACCAAGAACAAGCAACATTCAGGGAAGCGCCATGTCCGATCTCTCCGCC
The DNA here is from genome assembly GCF_018129985.1 of Bradyrhizobium sp. SZCCT0148. Classification (GTDB taxonomy): domain Bacteria; phylum Pseudomonadota; class Alphaproteobacteria; order Rhizobiales; family Xanthobacteraceae; genus Bradyrhizobium; species Bradyrhizobium japonicum_H. The sequence goes on along the minus strand of NZ_JAFCKT010000001.1, from coordinate 1,195,987 downwards.
GTCAGAGCCCTTGTCTTCGACGTGTTCGGCACCGTCGTGGACTGGCGCACCAGCCTGATCACCGACTTCATGTGGTGGGCCAAGGGACGCGGCATCAGCGCCGACTGGACTGCTCTGGTCGATGGCTGGCGCGGCATGTACATGGCCTCGATGGACGATGTGCGCAAACATCCAGAGCGCGGCTACGTCATGCTGGATGATCTGCACCGCCGCTCGCTGGAAAAGCTGGTCGCGCAGTTCGCGATCAAGGGCCTCACCGAGGCCGATCTCGATTATCTCACCAAGGGCTGGCACCGCCTCAATCCCTGGCCGGACAGCGTCGCGGGCCTGACGCGGCTGAAGACGAAATTCGTGATCGCGCCGCTCTCCAACGGCAACGTCGCGCTGCTCACCAACATGGCGAAGTTTGCGGGGCTTCCGTGGGACCTCATCATGTCGGCCGAGCTGTTCGAGCACTACAAGCCCGATCCCGAGACCTATCTCGGCGCAGCAAAGCTGCTCTGCCTCAAGCCGGAGGAGGTCATGATGGTCGCCGCCCACAACGGCGATCTCGCGGCCGCCCAGAAGAACGGGCTGAAGACCGCCTTCGTGGCGCGGCCGACGGAGTACGGTCCGTTGCAGAAAGTCGATTTCGAGGCGACCGGCAGCTGGGACATCGTCGCGAGGGATTTTGGCGGGATCGCCGACAAGCTCGGCTGCTGATGTCGGACCGCTTGGTCGGCGCTGAATCCTGTGAAAGCCAGAATGCGGCCGGCAGCCGCGCGCGCTGGCAGAGCCCGCGGAGTAGCAAGCAACGACCCGGGCGGCGCGTGCGCCACCCGGGGTTGATCTCGACCTACAACGTCATCTGCATCGGTTCGGGATAATAGTGGAAGCCTTCACCGGCCTTGGCGACGTGGCCGTAGCCCGGCCAGGCGAAGTGATAGGACATCACCGGCGTCTTGTTGGCTGCGAGCATCGTCAGCAGTTTGACGCGCGACTCGGCTGCCTGCTTGGGGTCGGTGTCGTAGGAGAACTCCATGCGCGGCCGCTCGAGCAGGAGCACGGAATGGTGCGAGAGGTCGCCCAGGAAGGCGAACGATTTGCCGGCCGAAGAGACCATGAAGATGGTGTGGCCGACGGTATGGCCGGGCGCGGAGATCGCCTGCACGCCGGGCAGGAATTCCTCGCCGTCCTTGAAGAACTTGATCCGATCGCGGACCGGCAGCAGGTTCTTGCGGGCGTGAACGACGAAGTCCTTGGCCGCACTGCCGAGCTTGCCTTCATCGGTCCAGAAGTCGAAATCGGTCTGCGAGATGTAGATCTGGGCGTTCGGAAACAGCGGCTTGTCGTTGGCATCCACGATGCCGCCGATGTGGTCGATATGGGCATGCGAGCAGACCACGGCGTCGATGTCCTCCGGTTTGATCCCGGCCTCCATCATGCTCTTCTGTTGCCGCCCGGTGCTCGCGCCGAACATCTTCGAGGAGCCCATGCCGGTGTCGAACAGGATCAGCTTGTCACCGGTGTTCACGATCGGCGAGTTCTGTTCGAGCACGACGTTGTCCGGCGACAGGAAATTGTCCGCCAGCATCTTCTTGACCTCTTCCTTGGGAACACCGGTGAAGGTTCCGGAGGGATCGCCAAGCGGCAGCGGCCCGTCGGAGACGACGGTGACCTCGGCATCGCCGAGGACGAAGCGGTGCCAGTACGGCGTCTGGGTGCCGAGCTTGGGAGCCCGCGCCAATGCGCTGGTGCCGAGCATGGCGCTGGCACCAAGGCCGGCTCCAAGGCTGGCTCCAAGTGCAAGTAGGGATCGACGGGAGACATCGATTGTCATGCATTTCCTCCGCTTTTGTCTTTTGTTTTGCGCGATTGTTCGCGCGTTGGGGCCGGCCTGATCGGCCACGCGGCCGCGGCCCGGCAGAAAAGTATGCTGCTCCGGCCGCGACAAGCTAGCAAGTGGAATTAGTGCGCAGATTCACGCCGGCCGAGAACCGTCTGCGGCAGCGGGACGGCCGCGTGTGGAGACGCTCTGCGCCCGCACAGACGACGCGAATTGCGCCTCACGCAATTTTCAGCGTGAGATCGCCTCCTTCCGTCTCGGCAAAGCCCGCCTGCAACACCTCTTCGCGCTTGTGGCGGAGATGCGCGCGCAGAATATGAGAGAGGCCGGCGCCGTCGCGACGCTGGAGCGCGTTCAGGATGGCGTCATGCTCCTTCACGGCGAGCGCCCAGCGCTGCGGCGTCATTGGCGTGACGTAGCGCGCCCGACGGATGCGGGCAGTCACGGACGTATACAGGCCCGCGAGCACGGGGTTCCCGGCCGCGCTGACGATGGCTTCGTGAATGGCGCGGTTGCCGCGATAATACTGGATCAGATCGCCGTCGCGATAATGCTGCACCATGGCCGCATGCGCGGCGGCGATCGCGTCGATCTCGGCATCCGTGATGCGCTCGCAGGCGAGCTCGCCGGCGAGGGCTTCAAGCCCCTGGCAGACCTCGAACAGGTCGCGCATGTCCTTGTCGGTCAGTTTTGCCGCGCGCGAGCCGCGATGCGGCAACAGCTGCACGAGTCCTTCCGCGGCCAGCACCTTGAGCGCCTCGCGCAGCGGCGTGCGCGAGATCTCCAGCCGCTCGCACAGCTCGCGCTCCGGGATTCGCGCGCCCGGCGGGATTTCGCCGTCGAGCAGGATGGCGCGGATGCGGCTGACAACGTCCTCGTGAAGCATGGGGCCCGCGCTCCGGTTTGAATGCAAAAATGGGTCAGGCGATCGCTGTTCGCCAAGTTCCAGCTTGCTAATCGCAAATTTTGCATTCAAAAATGTAAAAAACAAGAGGATCTGAGGAAATGGACCGGGCGGTAGCGGCAGACGACCTCGTTTTTGAATGCAAAGACGGCATCGGGCGGATCACCTTCAACCGCCCGCAGGCCCGCAACGCCTTCACTTTCGCCATGTACGAGCGGCTCGCCGCGATCTGCGAAGAGGCCAATAGCGATCATGCGATCAAGGTGCTGGTCCTGCGCGGGGCCGGCGACAAGGCGTTCGCCGCGGGCACCGACATCAACCAGTTCCGGGAGTTCAAATCGCCGCAGGACGCGATCGATTACGAGAAGCGTATCGATCGGGTCCTGACCACGCTCGAACAGTGCCGGGTGCCGACCATCGCTGCGATCAACGGGTTCTGCACCGGCGGGGGCGCCGGCATCGCCGCAGCCTGCGACCTGCGCATCGGCACACGCAGCGCCCAGATCGGATTCCCGATCGCCCGGACGCTCGGCAATTGCCTGTCGATGTCCAATGTCGGCCGTCTCACCGCACTCATCGGCGCCGCGCGCGTCAAGGACCTGATCTTCACCGCACGCCTGATCGACGCCGCGCAGGCGGCGAGCATAGGGCTGCTTGGTGAGGTCGTCGAAGATCTGGCTGCACTGGAGCGGCGCGCCGACGAAGTGGCCCGGCTCGTCGCCGGTCATGCGCCGCTGACGCTGAATGCGACCAAGCAGGCGGTCGGCCGGCTGCAACAGCGGCTGACGGACGAAGGCGAGGACCTCATCCTGATGTGCTACACGAGCCAGGATTTTCGCGAAGGGCTCGATGCTTTCCTCAACAAGCGCGCCCCGCAATGGCGCGGCCAATAGGACGCTCCGATGCAAAGCGATCGAACGCAATCCACCTCCCGCCGTTCGGGGCCTCTTGCCGGCCTCAGGGTCGTCGACCTCACCCATGTCATGGCGGGGCCGACCTGCACCCTGATGCTCGCCGACATGGGCGCCGACGTCATCAAGATCGAGAAATCGCCGAACGGCGACGACACCCGTCATTCGGTGCCGCCGAAGATCGGCGATGAGGCGGCCTCCTTCCTGATGATGAACCGCAACAAGCGCGGCATCGTGCTGGATCTCAAGACCGAGGGCGGCAAGCAGGTGTTGCGGCGGCTGATCGCGGACGCCGACGTGCTGGTCGAGAATTTTGCGCCGGGCGCGATGGAGCGCCTCGGCTTCGGTTACGAGACGCTGCACCAGCAATTCCCGGCGCTGATCTACTGCTCGCTGTCGGGCTTCGGCCGCACCGGTCCCTACAAGCATCGCCGCGGCTTCGACCTTGTGGCGCAGGCGATGAGCGGCATCATGAGCTTCACCGGCGAACGCCCCGACGGTCCGCCCGTCAAATGCGGCCCGCCGCTGTCCGACATTACCGCCGGCCTGCTCGCCAGCATGGGCATCCTCGCGGCCTATGCGCACCGGCTCAAGACCGGGGAAGGGCAGTGGGTCGAGACCTCGCTCTATGAGGCCGCCCTGGTGCAAACCTATTGGCAGTCGACCATCGCGCTCGCCGCGGGCACGGCGCCGCGCGCGATGGGCTCGGCCCATCCGCTCAATGCGCCGTATCAGGCGTTTGAAGCCTCGGACGGCTGGCTCGTGGTCGGAGGCGCCAACAAGAAGCATTGGCTGTTGATGCTGGAAGCACTCGGGGCAAGTGAACTCGCCGCCGATCCGCGTTTCGTCAATGGCGCCGACCGTATGGCCAATCTGAAGGAGTTGGAAGCGGTCCTGAGCGAGCGCTTCCGGACCCGGTCGCGAGCGCATTGGCTTGCGGCATTGGACGAGAAGGGCGTGCCGTGCGGACCCGTGCACGACATGCTGGAGGCGCTGAGCGATCCCCAGACGCTGGCGCGCGAGATGGTCGTCGAGGTCGAGCATTCCACGCTGGGCCCGGTCAAGACGATCGGTCTTCCCGTCAAGTTTTCGGAGACCCCAGGCAAAGTGCTGACGGGCGCCCCGGTCTATGGTGAGCATACGCGCGAGGTCCTGGCCGAATACGGGTTCGACCAGAAGCAGATCGAGGCGCTCGAAAAAGAAGGCGCAATTGTCTTGGGCTCGGGAAGACGCGAGGAACGCGTCGCCTGACCGGACGTCGATACGACAACGATAAAAGACAAAAAATCAGCTGGAGGAAATTATGGGTCGGACGTCGATATTTCTGCTCTCCGCAGCCGCAACGATGCTCGCCGGCACGCTGCCGGCGCTGAGCGCCTGGCAACCGCAAAAGCCGATCGAATTCGTCGCCACCGCCGGGCCCGGCGGCGGGACGGACAACCTCGCGCGTGCGGTGCAGAACATCATCACCAAGCACAAGCTGATTGAGCAGCCGATCGTCGTCGTCAACAAGGGCGGCGGCAGCGGCGCCGAAGGCTATGTCTACGGCAAGGCTTCCGCCGGCGATCCCTACAAGGTGATCTTCGGCACCTCGAACGCCTGGCAGCAACCGCTCGTCTCCAAGGTCGCCTTCAACTACACCGATCTCACGCCCGTGGCGGCGATGGCGCAGGATGAGTTCCTGCTCTGGGTCAAGCAGGACGCGCCCTACAAGAATGCGGGCGACTATCTGAAGGCCGCAGCATCCGGCGAGTTCAAGATGGGCGGCGCGCAGTCGAAGGATACCGACGAGGTCCTGACGCGCATGATCGAGAAGGCCGGCAAGGTCAAGCTGACCTACATTCCCTTCAAGAGCGGCGCGGAGACCGCCGTGCAGCTCGCCGGCGGACACCTCGATTCCCACGTCAACAATCCCAGCGAAAGCCTCGGGCAATGGCGCGGCGGCACGCAGCGGCCGCTCTGCGTTTTCAGCCCGAAGCGGTTGCCGCAGGGCGCCAAGGTGACCGCGACCGAAGGCTGGGGCGACGTTCCGACCTGCGTCGAGCAGGGGCTCGACATCAAGCAATACGAGCAGCCGCGCACCGTGTGGCTGCCCGGCAAGGTCACGCCGGACCAGGCCGCGTTCTATGTCGACCTCATGAAGAAGGTGCAGGCGACGCCCGAGTGGAAGGACTACATCGAGAAGACCTCCCAGGTCGATACCTTCCTGACCGGCGCCGAGTTCGACAAATTCATCAAGGAGGATCTCGAGCACGTCAAGCAGGTCGCAGGCGAGCAGGGCTGGCTGGTGAAGTGAGGCGGCGCATGGGCTTCGATCGCGCAGCCGACTGCAGCCCTGGTCCTCATCCTGAGGAGCCCGCCGGAGGCGGGCGTCTCGAAGGATGGCAGCGGATGCGATGTCGCCTGGAGCCGTCCTTCGAGACCCGCGCCAAGCGCAGGCCTCAAGACGACTATTTCCCCGGAGCTGCCCATGATCTCACGCCGCGCGCTTGAACTTGCGACTGCCGTCCTCACCGGCGGCTTTGGTGTCGCCGTCGTGGTCCAAAGCCTCGACAACGGCGTCGGCTGGTCGAGCGCGGGCGTCGATGCCGGCACGTTCCCACTCCTGACCGGCACCATCATCGTGCTCGGGAGCCTCTACAACCTGGTGCGGGGCGTGTTGCCGGTTGCATCGCTGGCCAATGTCCCCGTCGCGATCACGCGGATAGAATTGAGCCGGCTTGCAGGTCTGTTCGTTCCGGCCGCGATCTTCGTGGCCGCGATCCCGCTCGCGGGGATGTACGTCGCCTCGGCGCTGTATGTCTTCGCGGTGCTGGCGATCCCGCGGCATCAATCGGTGCCGCGCGCGCTGGTGATGGCGGCGGCGACGGCGCTCGCGCTCTACGTGGTGTTCGAGCGCATGTTCCAGGTCAGCTTGCCACACGGCGCGCTCGCCGCCGCACTCGGCTTCTGAGGGCGGGTCCGATGGACAATCTCGGAGAACTCCTGCACGGCTTCAGCATCGCGGTCACCGTGCCGCATCTGGTGCTGATGGTCGTCGGCGTGCTGCTCGGCATTCTCGTTGGTGTGCTGCCGGGATTGGGCGCGCCCAACGGGGTGTCGCTGCTGTTGCCGCTGACCTTCGGCATGCAGCCGGTGTCGGCGATCATCCTGCTCTCCAGCATGTATTGGGGCGCGTTGTTCGGCGGCTCCGTCACCTCGATCCTGTTCAACATTCCGGGCGAGCCGTCGTCGGTCGCGACCACCTTCGACGGCTATCCGATGGCGCGTGACGGAAGGCCGACCACGGCGCTCGCGACCGCCTTCGGCTCGGCGGCCTTCGGCGCGCTGGTCGGCGTCATCCTGATCACCTTCCTGGCGTCCTGGGTGGCGCAGGTCGCGCTCGCCTTCGGGCCGGCGGAATACTTTGCGGTCTATTTCCTGGCCTTCGCCAGCTTCGTCGGCATGGGCGGCGCCGCACCCATCAAGACGGTCGTGGCGCTCGCGATCGGGTTTTCGATCGCCGCGATCGGCATCGACACCGTCTCCGGCAGCGTCCGCCTCACCATGGGCGTCGATGAACTCGTCAAGGGCGTGAGCTTCGTCGTCGCGGTCATGGGCCTGTTCGGGATCGGCGAGCTGCTGGTCGCGGTCGAAGAGGAATTCCATGCCCGCGCGGTGTCCTCGAAGATCGACTGGCGCGAAGTGTTCCGCGCGGTCGGCCGCCTGCCGAGGCATAGCGTTGCCTTGCTGCGCAGCGCCGCCATCGGCTGCTGGATGGGGATCACGCCGGGGGGCCCGACTGCGGCATCCTTCATGAGCTACGGCATTGCCCGCCGCTTCTCGCGTCGTGGCCGCCATTTCGGCACCGGAGAAGTCGAAGGCATCATCTCGCCGGAGACGGCCGATCACGCCGCCGGCACCAGTGCGCTGTTGCCGATGCTTTCGCTCGGCATTCCCGGCTCGGCGACCGCAGCCGTCATGATGGGCGGGCTGATGATCTGGGGCCTCAATCCCGGGCCGATGCTGTTCGTCGACCAGAAGGATTTCGTGTGGGGCCTGATCGCCTCGATGTATGTCGGCAATATCGTCGCCGTCGCTTTGGTGCTGCTGACTGTCCCGGTCTTCGCAGCCCTGATGCGGATTCCCTTCGTGGTGATCGCCCCGCTGATCGTGATCATCTGCGTCGTCGGCGCCTATTCGGTGTCGAACTCCTATCTCGACGTCGTCATGATGCTCGGCTTTGGAATCGTCGGCTATCTCTTCAAGAAGCTGTTCTATCCGCTGGCGCCGCTCGTGCTCGCCATCGTCATCGGCGACAAGGCCGAAGATGCCTTTCGGCAGTCCATGCTGATGTCGAAGGGATCGCTCGGCATCTTCTTTGCCAACAAGCTTGTGACATGCCTGATCGTGGCCGGCATCGCGCTCTTGCTGCTGCCGCTCGTGCTGCAGCTCGCACGTCTCTGGCGCAAGCCCGCAGCCCCCGCGACCGCGCCGACCGCCCAGGAGAAGGTGATCATATGACCGCAAAGCCGCTGATTGCACTGGCCATGGGAGATCCTGCCGGCATCAGCCCTGAGCTGACGGCGAAACTGGTGGCGCAGGACGACATCCGCGCGAGTTGCCGGCTCGTCGTGATCGGCGACCGCCGCATCTTCGAGGAGGGGGCGCGCATTGCCGGTGTCAAGCCGGCGCTGAAGATGGTGGAGCAGGGGGCCGATCTTCGAGCGGCGGAGGAAGACTCGTCGTTTCTCGATCTTGGTCACCTCGATCCCAAACAGGTCGAGCCGAAGACCGCATCGCTGGCCGGCGGCGAATTCGCGCTGGCGAACTACCGGCATGCGCTCGAACTCGGCCGCGACGGCCGTGTCGACGCGGTCTGCTTCACCCCCTTCAACAAGCAGGCGATGCGGCTCGCCCGTGCGGAGTACGACGACGAGATCGCGTTTTCGGCCGAAGTGGTCGGGCTCAAGACGCCGGCAAGCGAATTCAACGTGCTGGACCGGCTGTGGAACGCGCGCGTCACCTCCCACATCCCGCTGCGGGACGTCGCTGCCAAGCTGACCAGCGAACGCATCCATCGTGCGCTTGAGCTGACCAATGCCTGCATGCGCAACGCCGGCTTCGCGCGGCCGCGCATCGCAGTCGCTGGCTTGAATCCGCACGCGGGCGATGGCGGCAATTTCGGCCGTGAGGAGATCGATATCATCGCGCCCGTGGTCGCGGCCGGCCAGCGCGAGGGCATCGCGGCGGAAGGACCGTTTCCCGCCGACACCGTGTTTCTGCGCGCCAAGGGCGGTGCCTTCGATGCGGTGCTGACGATGTATCACGACCAGGGCCAGATCGCGATGAAGCTGATGGGCTTCGATCGTGGCGTCACCTTGCTCGGCGGCTTTCCGTTCCCGATCTGCACGCCCGCACACGGCACCGCCTACGACATCGCAGGGCAGGGCATCGCGTCGATCGGCGCCGGCCGTGCGGCGGTGTTGCTTGCGGCGGAGATGGCGGCGGCCGGCACGCGCCGTGGATGAGCACTATTTCGCAATCGGCGTCGTCAACTCCTTGTCCGTCGTGTCCACCACGAACACGGCCAGCAGTTTGGCAGGCTCGGTGGCGCTGGCATTCGCGCTGATGCCGTGGCGGTCACCGGGGTGTTCGGCAAAGTTTTCTCCCTTGTGAAAGACCTTGGCGGGGCCGTCATTGACCTGACTGCGGATCGCGCCTTCCAGCACCGTGGCGTAGATGAAAGCGGAAGGCGCGTGGATGTGGGCCGGCGACGAGCCTCCTGGACCGTACTCGACCAGCACGCCCTTCATGCTCTTGCCGGGAACGTTGGGCAGTGCCTGGTCGAAGACGACCGTGACTTTCGCCAATGGCGCTGCCGGCTCGGCTGCGTGGACCGGCAGCAATGATGCGGCATAAATCGCTGTCGCGATCAGCAATCTGCGCATGGGATCTCCTTATCTGCGGTGGGTTTCGTGATTGCCGATCTCAGAGGCCAGCGAGCCATGTTGCGAGCTTCGTTGGTCCGAGGCGTGCCTCGCCGAGCGGGACCAGCGATGTGTCGTCAATCGGGCCGCCGTAATAGGGCGCCTTCGGGTCTCCGACCACGGGACGGGCGTCGCCCGACGCCTTCAGGCGGCGTGCGATGAAGTCATTGAAGGGGGCCTTCTCGGAGCCTGCGATGTCGATCGTGCCGTTGAGCGGCGTCCCGGTTGCGACCTCCGCGAGGCGAGCGACGACGTCGTCGGCGGCGATCGGCTGAAACGAGGCCGAGGGAACGACGATCCTGCCGTCGATCGCACCCATGTCGGCGATAGCGCCGAGGAATTCGAAGAATTGGGTGGCGCGCACGATCGAGTAGGGGACCGAGGATGACTTGACGATTGTTTCCTGGGCAAGCTTGGCACGGAAGTATGCGTTGTCGGGCGACCGTTCGGTTCCGACGATCGACAGGACCACGTGATGCTTCACGGCGGCGGCGGCTTCTGCCGCCACCAAATTCCTGCTCGACCGCGCGAAGAAGTCGAGCACGGCGGCGGGCTCCCACGATGGCGCATTGGCGACGTCGACGACGACATCCGCGCCTGTCAGAGCCGCGGCGAGACCATCCCCGGTCACGGCATCGACGCCTGATTTCGGTGAAGCTGCCACAGCCTCATGGCCTTGCTGCCTGAGCCGCGCCACGAGCTTGGACCCGATCAATCCGGTTCCGCCGATCACGACGATCTTCATGGGCTGTCTCCTTGCTATGTGACGTGCGCGAGAGATGGCCAATGCCAGTGCGAATTCGCGCGCTCACGTCGATGAACGTGATGCGAAGCGACTCTAGTCGAACAAGGGCGCCGGGCTCTTGCCCGTAACGGGCGCGGCTTGCCGGAAAATGCTTCAGAAGCCGGGGTGTGATTTCACAAAGCCGCTAGGGGGCATTCCCTCGTGCCGCAACACATTCTGCGAAGATCGCAGCCTGCCAATGTTTTGCCCGTCGTGTCAAAATTTCCGGGGGAAAGGCGAAAAAATTCAAATGAAAAAGCTAGTAAAAACAATCCTCTAGCTACTGTGCATGGGGTTGTTTTCGCATTTTTAGCGAGTCTGCCGCATCACGCACCGCAGACGATCACGCCATACCAGCCGAGGCCGCGATAAGTCTCGTAGCCGGGCGTCGCATGGAAGGCGATCAGCCCACCGGTGCGGTCGTGGTAGAAGCCCGATCGCTGACCGTTCAGCGAGATCGAGATGCGCTCGCTGAGGATGCCCTGGCCGTCGGACGCCGCGATCACGCGGAAATTCGAATCGACCAGCAGAACGCGGGCCTTGTCGCTGTCGCCGACGCGCACACCCTGCACGATGGCGCGGGCCTGCGGCTCCCAGTCGAAATGGATGGCGAGCACGCCGATCGGCGCGCCGTTGGCCTGGCCGCCGGCGCGGACACTGGCGCAATAGGTCGCCACTTGTGCGTTGCCGAGCAACGGCTGGTTCTCGACGTCGCCGGCAACGTAGTCGTCACCGGAGCGCAAGGTCTTCGCCTCGCGAAACCATTTGGTGTGGGCGACGTTCTGGCCGACGACTCGGAAGCGGTCGGCACGGCCGTTGGCGATGACGTTGCCGTCGAGGTCGCAGAGCCAGAGGTCGAGATAGACGGTGTAGGCCCCGAGGATCACGCCCAGGCGCTGCGAGGCGTGCGAGACGGCCTCAGCGCCGGGCGAGGCGGCGCAATCGACCACCGCGGAATCGGTCGCCCACCAGCGTACGTCGCAGGTGCGCTCATAGAGGTTGCGGTCGATCAGTTCGATTGCGTTCAGCGACAGATCCATCATGCGTTCGCCGCGCGAACGCTGGCTCATGCGCTCGATCGACGAGACGAGATCGCCGGTCCGCTTCGTCAATTGGCTTTCGAGTTCGCGGGCGATGGTCTCGACCTGCTGGCCGACGCCGCGGACCTCTTGCGCCACCACCGCAAAGCCCGCGCCTTGCGCGCCGGCGCGCGAGCTTTCGATCAGCGCGTTCAGCGCCAGCATCTTCATTTGGTTGGTGATCTGCTGGATCGACTTGGTCTTGTCGACCGCGATCTGGTTGACCTCCGCAGTCAGGCGGTTGATCAGCGCGGAAATGTCGGAATCGTCCTCAGCGGGTTCGGGGGCGATCGGCTTGGCCTTCAGACCCAGCGCAGCAGACATCGGGGACTTCCCTTGGCAATGAGGTCTGATCTGCAACGAACCCGGACCAATCGCTGACAGATCGAATACGATTCTTTTTCGAAGATTCCGCCTAACGCCCGCTTAATTTGCTGTTCCGCGGAATGCCCAAATGATAGTCAATCGACCTGGCAAATCGGCAATCCACCGCTTTGTGCGGTGCGGAGATTGCAAATGCCGGGGGATTCCGGGCCAATCGTCCTGCACAGCCGACCGGCGCAAGACCGTCGATCACGGGTCCCTCAAACCGACTGCAACCCATGACGCCGCCCGCAACAGCGTTGCCCGTCGAATCGCCCCAGGCCTTTCTCGGCGTCGCGCGTTCGCTGACCGACAAGCTTTGGCGCGACCGGCTGGATGCCCGCGGGGCGGCCCAGGCGCTCGCGATCGTGCAGCGGCACCAGCTTCCCGAACTGCTGGCCCGGGTGCTGGCCGGCCGCGGCGTCGACATCGACGCGGTGCCCGACTTTCTCGATCCGACCATCCGCAAGCTCATGCCGGACCCCTTTACCGTGACGGAGATGGAGGCCGCGGCGAAGCGGATCGCGGATGCTGCGGTGAAGGGTGAGAAGGTCGCGATCTTCGGGGATTACGACGTCGACGGCGCGACCTCGGCGGCTTTGCTGACCTGGCACCTGCGCCATTGCGGGCTCGATCCGCTGATCCACATTCCCGACCGCATTTTCGAGGGCTATGGCCCCAACGTCGAAGCGGTCCGCGGGCTGGCGGCCAAGGGCGCCACGCTGCTCGTCACCGTCGATTGCGGCACCACCAGCATCGAGCCGCTTGCGGAAGCCAAGCGCCTCGGCATGTCCGTTGTCGTGATCGACCATCACCAGGCCGGCACGGAGCTGCCGGAGGTCGATGCCCTGGTCAATCCGAACCGGCTCGACGATCTCTCCGGCCTCGGCCATCTCGCCGCGGTCGGTCTCGTGCTGGTGACGCTGGTTGCGGTCAATCGCGAGCTGCGCCAGCGCGGTTTCTGGACTGCGGAAATGCCTGAACCGGATCTGCTCGGCATGCTGCACCACGTCGCGCTCGGGACGGTTGCCGACGTCGCGCCCCTGATCGGTCTCAACCGCGCTTTCGTCGCCAAGGGGCTGATCGCGATGCGGCGGCGCGACCATGTCGGCCATACCGCGTTGATGGATGTGGCGCGGCTCAACGGGCCGCCGGAGGCCTGGCATCTCGGCTTCATGCTGGGGCCGCGCATCAACGCCGGCGGCCGCATCGGCCGCGCCGATCTCGGCGTGCGATTGCTGCTCGAAGGCGACAGCGTCGAGGCCGCGCGGATCGCCGCCGAGCTCGACCGCCTCAACGGCGAGCGCCGCGTCATCGAGCAGGCCGCCGAAGCGCAGGCCGAAGCCGAAGCGCTGGCCTCGATCGGGCTGGAGGACAAGCTCAGCGTCATCGTCACGGCGTCCGAGGGCTGGCACCCCGGCGTCGTCGGCCTCGTTGCCTCCCGGCTGAAGGAAAAGTTTTCGCGACCCGCTTTCGCCATTGCGCTCGAGCCCGGCGGCATCGGCACCGGCTCGGGGCGCTCGATCGCAGGCGTCGACATCGGCAAGGCCGTGCGGCAGGCGGTCACTGACGGCATTCTGCTGAAGGGCGGCGGCCACGCGATGGCCGCGGGCGTGACGCTCCGGAAAGAGAAGCTCGCCGAATTTCGCGCCTATCTCGAGAACGCGCTGGCGCGGGACGTCGCCGAGGCGCGCCACGTCAACGAGCTCTACATCGACGGGGCGGTCTCCGCGCGCGCCGTGACGCCGGAGCTTGCGGCGACGCTAAACCGTGCCGGCCCGTTCGGCAGCGGCAATCCGGAAGCCGTGCTGGCGCTGCCGGCACATCAGCTCGTGTTTGCCGACGAGGTCGGGCAGGCGCATCTGCGTCTGCGCTTCAAGTCGGGCGACGGCGCCATCGTCAACGGCATCGCGTTCCGCTCGATCGGCCAGAAGCTCGGCAACGCGCTACTCGCCAACCGGGGCCAGCAATTGCATGTCGCCGGTTCGCTCTCGGTCGATCGCTACCAGGGCGCCGAGCGCGTGCAATTCCGTGTCATCGACGTCGCGCTACCGGACCAGGGGCCATCCGTGATTAGATAACGCGAGATCTGACGCGATAGACGCGGCACGCGTTTGCGCGGGGATCATGCGGCATACAATAGGTCGCTCACACAACAAAAAAGGGAGTGAACATGGCAGGGCAGGTTGAGGGCAAGGTCGCGCTGGTGACTGGCGGCGCCTCGGGTATCGGCGAGGCCATCGTCGAGCTGTTCGCGCGCGAAGGCGCGACCGTCGTCATCACCGACATCGATGAGCTGCGCGGACCCGAGCTCGCCGAACGCGTGACAAAAGCCGGCGGCAAGGCGATCTTCCTGGAGCAGGACGTCACCAGCGAGGAGCGCTGGATCGACATCGTCGGCGACATTGCCAAGCGCTATGGCCGGCTCGATGTCATGGTCTCCAATGCCGGCATCGGCATCGCCGTGCCCTCGATCGTCGACATGACGCTCGCAGACTGGCGCAAGCAGAACGCGATCAACCTCGACGGCGTGTTTCTCTCGGTCAAGCATTGCCTGCCGCTGATGCGCAAGCATGGCGGCGGTTCGATCATCATGATGTCCTCGCTCGCGGGCCTGCGCGGCGCGCCGGGCCTGTCGGCCTATTCGGCGACCAAGGGCGGCGTGCGGCTGTTCGCCAAGTCGATCGCGATGGAATGCGCGGCAGCCGGCGACGGCATCCGGGTCAATTCTGTGCATCCCGGGATCATCGACACCCCGATCTGGGGCAAGATCCCGACCGGTGCGACCGGCGCCGGCCAGAATGCGCCGATCGATCCCGAGGAGCGCGCCAGGGCCGCAACCCCGCTCGGTCGCGCCGGACAGGCTGCAGAGATCGCTTCGGGCGTGCTGTATCTGGCCTCCGATGCCTCGCGCTACGTCACGGGCAGTGAACTCGTCATCGACGGCGGCATGAATGCCGGCGGTGTGCCGCGGCGGGCCTGAGGGCGCAGGGCAGGGTGGCACGCACAGGGGCTGACGTGCACGCGCGGCCCCTGTACAAGGCGGACAGCTTCCGACCGACAGAGGTGTTCTTCGTCATGGCGCATAGCCTTCACGCTTCCTCACCCGCGCCCGCCCCATTCCGCTCGAACCGGCCGGATCTCGCCACCGATGCGATCCGCACCGCGCGCGAGGATCTCGCCGCCTGCTTCCGCATGGCGGCGCGCAACGGTTTCGAGGAGGGCATCTGCAACCACTTCTCGGCCGTGGTGCCCGGCCATGACGATCTGTTTCTCGTCAATCCCTATGGTTACGCCTTTCGCGAGATCACGGCCTCGAAGCTGTTGATCTGCGATTTCCACGGCAATGTGCTCGACGGCGAGGGGGTGCCGGAGGCAACAGCGTTTTTCATCCACGCCGAGATGCACAGGTTGCTGCCGCGCGCCAAAGTCGCGTTCCACACCCACATGCCCTACGCGACGGCGCTGTCTATGACCGAAGGCGAGCCTCTGATCTGGGCCGGCCAGACCGCGCTGAAGTTCTACGGCCGCACCGCGGTCGACCGCGACTACAACGGCCTCGCGCTCGACAACCGCGAGGGCGCGCGGATCGCTTCGGCCGTGGGCGACGCCGATATCGTTTTCATGAAGCATCACGGCGTGATGGTGCTGGCCCCGACCATCGCGGAAGCCTGGGACGATCTCTATTATCTCGAACGCGCCGCCGAGGTGCAGGTGCTGGCGATGTCGACGGGACGCAAGGTGCTGCCGGTCGATCCCGCGATCGCGGCCGAGACCTACCGGCAGATGCGTGAAGGCGATTCCGAATCCGCCCGGCTGCATCTCGCCGCGATCCGCCGTCAGCTGGATGCGGAAGAGCCGCAGTACCGGCACTGAACTGGTAGTCATTCCGGGCGCGCGAAGCGCGAGCCCGGACTCCATCGTGCAGCAAGTCATGCGGAGAAATGGATTCCGGGCTCGCGCCAAGGGCGCGCCCCGGAATGACAGAGCGAGGCGCTGGCTCTTACGACCCCTGTCGCAGCTTCGCCAGCACCTTCAGCCCGCCATAACCGTCCGCAGGCGTGATCCCCGCGCGCTGCTGGAAATCCTTGATCGCCTTCATGGTGTCGTTGCCGACCCGGCCGTCGGTGCCGCCGGTGTCGAAACCGGCTTTCGTCAATCGCGTCTGCATTTCCTGCACCTCGGCGAGCGTCAGCGCGCGCTCGGAGCCGGGGAAGGGCTGGATGAAGGGCGGCCCGCCGAGGCAGCGGTCGCCGAGATGACAGATCGCGAGCGCATAATTCATGGAAGGGTTGTAGCTCTTCACCGAGTAGAAATTCGGTCCCAGCAGGAAGGTCGGTCCGCCGGCGACCGGCGTCCACATTTGCGCGGATGCGTTCGGCTGCGGGAACGGCTGGCCGTCGGCGCGGGTGACGCCCGAAGATGCCCAAGCCGCATAGGTGCGACTGCCGCTCATATTGCCGGCCGCCCGCACCTCGTAGCCCCAATGCTCGCCGCGATGCCATTTGCCACGGTTGACGAGATATTTCGCGGTCGAGCCCAGTGCGTCGTCCGGCTTGCCGAACGGCGACACCTTGCCGTCGCCGTCGTAGTCGATGCCGACGTTGAGCCAGACTTCCGGCATCCATTGCGAATGGCCCATCGCGCCGGCCCAGGAGCCCTGCATCTGCTCCGGCGTGCTCCAGCCCTTGTCGACGATGCGGAGCGCGTTGATCAGCTCGGTCTCCCAATAGGCCTTGCGACGCGGCTCGTTCCAGGCAAGCGCGGCGAGGGAGGGAAACACCGGCGTCATGTGGTTCTGTTGCACCAGGGGATCGCCATAGGCGGACTCGACGCCCCACAGCGCCAGCAAGGTGCCGCGCTCGACACCGAAATCCCGCTCGATGCGCGCCAGCAGCGCCTCGTTGTTCTTCAGCGCGATCTTGCCGTTGATGATGCGCCAGTCGGAGACGCGGCGGTTGATGTATTGCCAGACCTGTTCGTGGAATTCGGGCTGGCTGCGCATCTGCTTGAACACGCTCATGTCGGGCTCGACCCGTGCCATCGCGCGCTGCCAGGTCGCGGCCGAGATGCCTTTGGCCATGGCACGTGCGCGAAAGCTCTCGCGCCATTCGTCGAAGCCCGGCGGTGCTGCGAGGACGCCTGCGGGTGCCGCGAGGACGGCGGTCGCGCCGAGCACGGACTTTAGCACTGTGCGGCGGGTGTAATGGGCCGAGGAATCAGCTTGTTTCATGGATCCAGTCTAGCCGGAAACATGGCCGCTGTGAGCCGGTTCCGGGTCCCCCGGAATAGGCAGGTCATGCGGAACAAAGTGTCGCACTCCGGCATTCCCACCCCACGACAACGAGGAGGACGAGATGAGGAAATATCTGTTCGCCGCCGCCGTGGTAACCGCCATTGCGGCCCCTGCATTCGCCGACGAAGTCGGTGTTCACGTTGGCCCGGTCGGTGCTGGCGTAACGGTCGGCCAGTCGCCGGACTATCGCGTCCGCGAGCGTGATCGCACCACGGTCATCCGGGAACGCGAGCCGTCCAGCCGCACCACCGTGATCAAGAAGGAAGACGAGTACGGCAATCGCAGCAAGACCGTGATCCACCACGACAACGATTGACGGAATGGCCCCGGCCTGAGCGCCGGGGCCGCTCCCCTACATCGAGAATTCGGGGTGGAATGAAGATACGCGCGCATGCGGAGAGCCACGTCGTCGAGCTCGAAGACGGATCGCAATGGCAGATCTTTCCCGGCGATCTCGCGACGACACTGAGCTGGAAGCCCGAGACCGATTTGCACCTGGAGCCGAGTGGCGACCGGGTGAGTTCGCATGTTCTGGTCAATGCCACCGACAACAGCCGCGTGCGAGTCATCGCGGCGGACGGGACCTGGGTCGATGGTGAGGTTAAGGATGTCTTGAAGGACGGTTAACCAGCTCCCGCGCTTTCGATTAACTCTGACGTCTAGGGCCTGTCTTTTTACGGTTGGTTCGCTTGCGTGTGCGTAGGATGTGGCATGCGGGAGCTCTTCGACATCATTCGTGCCAATCCCTGGCCCTTCGGCGCCGGGCTCTTCGTCGTTCTCTTGATGATCATCGCCGAGAACTTTGGCCGCGGTATTCAAGGCGGCGGCGATGGCGGTTCGAGCGGCGATCTCTCGGATGCCGGCGGGTGTGACGGAGGGGGCGACTGATCCTCCCCTAGTCTTCCTGCAACTCCTTCGCGACGCTGGCGAGCCAGCGGCGAACGCTCGCCTCGGCCTTGGCGTCGAGGCCGCCAGCCAGGCGCTTCTCCAGCGCGATCACGCGTTCCCTGCAGGCCATCAATAACGTCGTTCCGCGCTTGGTCAGCGCCCATTGCTGGATACGACCGTGGACCGGGTGAGGCGTCATCACGATCGCGCCGTCGCGCTCGAGATTGCGGATGATGACCCCGACCGTTTGCGGAGTGAGGAACGTGAGACGGGCCACGTCGGCGCCCGACAGGCCCGGATAGGCATTCAGCATCGTCAACACCGCAAATTGCGGCGATGTCACGCCGAGGTCTGCAAGCGTCCGCTCCATCGTCAGGCGGACCGCGGCATGGGCCTGGCGCAGGAGATAACCGAGATAGCCTTGCTCGCCGCGCTTGCCTTCGCCCGGGGCGGGCACCTGAACGGGACCAGGCTCGGCGGTCTTGCCCCGGGATTTCGATCTCGTGATGTTCGGTGTCTTGCGTAACATATAAGAGCTCTTATAAGATGTAAGCAATCTTATATTAGACGAGGTGGAAGGCAATGTCACATGCCCGCAGTGAATACGAGGAGTTCAAGCAGATCGCGTCCGATGCGTATGATCTGGTGCTCGCGCTGGGCCAGCTTGCGGCCAAGGCCGGCCTCGACAAGCAGCTTCTCGAGCTCGTCAAGCTGCGCGCCTCGCAGATCAACGGCTGTGCCTTCTGCGTGCAGCACCATGTCCTGCTGTCGGAACAGATCGGCGTGCCCGTCGACAAGCTCCATCTGGTCGCGGTCTGGCGCGAGGCGCCGATCTTCTCGCCGCGCGAGCGCGCGGCGCTGGCCTGGGCTGAGGCGCTGACCTTGCTACCCGACGGCGTGGGCGAGGACGTCTATGCCGAAGCTGCCCGGGAGTTCTCCGAGACCGAGCTGATGTACCTGACCTCGGCGGTCGCTTCAATCAACGTCTGGAACCGTTTCGGCGCGGCGTTTCGCTGGACGCCGGCGCCGCGGCCGGTGGCCGCGAATGCCGCGGCATCCTGACCAGCACGAATGGAGGTTACGATGACAGCAATGAACCTATCTGCCGTGCAACGGCCGGCGCCATCACGTTCGACGGCGCTCGCCGTCGTCGCAGGACTTGCCTGCGCATTTGCGATCGGCAAGATGCTGCCGCTGACGATGGATGCCGTCTCCGGCGCGCTGGCGCCGCTCTGCAACACGGCGGCGGAGAGCTCGCCGCTCGACAAGGTCGAACCAATCGGCTCCTACGCCTTGCCGAACGTGCCGGGCAAGCGCGTCACCATCGTGCGCGTGACCTATGGCCCTGGCGGATTCTCGCGCCCGCATCGTCACGCCGGATCGGTGACCGCCTACATCACCAAGGGCGAGATCCGCTCGCAGCTCGGCGGCGGTCCTGTCGAGACGTTCGGTGTCGGCCAATCCTTCTTCGAGCCGCCGGGCTCGACACATCTCGTCTCGGCCAACGCGAGCCTGACCGAGCCCGCGGAATTGATCGCGGTGTTCGTGGCCGACGAGGGCGCGCAGCTTACGACGTTGCTTGAATAATAGCCGGTAGCGCTCAGGCTTGCTGCCGCAAGCCCTTCAAGCGTTTCCAAGCCGGCGAGACTCCATATTGGACCGCCGGAATCGCAACCGCGCCGACAAGCAATCCAACGATCCCTGAGATGGCCGCCTCGACCGACCATTCGACGATGCCGGCAACGAAGGGCAGGGCGTGCGCGGCAGCCTCGGTTGCAGCATGGACCATGCGGCCGACCATGGGCGGACCGTATTTTTCGATGCCGTGCAGGATGATGCCGCCGCCAACCCAGATCATGGCGGCGGTGCCGATGGCACTCAGCACCGCCAGGAAGACAGGCATGCCGCGGACGAGTGCGCGTCCAAGCGAGCGGATCCCTGCGCCAATGAAGGAGGTCCCGTCGTAGCGCGCGAGGGCCACGCCGGCATCGTCCGCCTTCACGATCAGGGCCACGACGCCATAGACACCGACCGTGATACCGAAGCCGACCAAAGCCAGCACCAATGCCTGGGTCCAGATATTGCCTGCGGGGATAGCCGCCAGCGTGATCGCCATGATCTCCGCCGACAGAATGAAATCCGTCTTGATGGCGCTCGCGACCTTTTCGTCCTCGACCGACCCGGCATCCGCCGCCGTCGGCTGGAGCTGGGCCTCGTGGTGCGCATGATGGGGCATCACGGCTTCGAGCACCTTCTCGGCGCCTTCGTAGCAGAGAAAGGCGCCGCCCAGCATGAGCAGCGGGGTCACCGCGGTAGGAAGGAAATATCCGAGCAGCAGGGCAACGGGCAGCAGAATCAGCAATTTGTTGCGCAGCGATCCGACCGCAATCTTGCCGACGATCGGCAGTTCGCGCTTTGCGGCAAAGCCGATGACGTAGTTCGGCGTGACGGCTGCGTCGTCGATGACCACGCCGGCCGCCTTTGCGCCCGCTTTGGCAGCCTGGCCCGCCACGTCGTCGAGCGATGCCGCTGCCACCTTTGCAATCGCCGCGATATCGTCGAGAAGCCCAAGCAGTCCGACACTCATCAACCCGATCCCTTGTTCGTTCGAGCCAGCGGTGTCCGCGACTGCATATTGCTGTGCCCCTTGTTTGGAGGCGAGCAAGCTCTCAATTCTCTTCGCCGCCTGCCCCCTCGCGGAGGTCTGGCTTCATCACGTCCTCGGGCAGCGCATGTGCGACCGGCTGCGTCGTGACCGCGATCTCCGGGCCGACCTCGCGGCCGCGGGCGCGGATCAGGCGTTCGTAAGCAGAGACCAGCGTGACGTAGGGGCTGACCCAGATCCAGCCGTCGCGCGTAAACACCTGCACATCGAAATGCAGATGCATCGAGGTGCCGGCGGGATGGTCGAGATAGTTCGAGATCACACCGATCTTCTCGCCTTCGGTGACGAGGCGGCCATTGAGCACGCCATCGGCGTTCATGGCATGCGGATTCATGTGCATGTAGCGGAAGCGGATGTGTTCGGTGCGGCTGTTGACCTGAAGCGTCGCGGCCTGGTCCTTGGACGCGCGGATCACGATGGCATCGCGCACGGCGACGACGGCGCGCTGCTTGGGATCGCAGGGCTCGCGGCCTTCGCCGGGCGGCGGGCAGTCGGCGGCGCGGATATCCTCGCCCTGATGGCCGTAACCGCCTGCGCATTGCCAGACCTCGAAACTGCGGGATTCGCAGAAATTGTCGCGCCAGGGATAGGCGGTCGTGCTCTCACTCTTGTCGCGCTTGGCATAGGATTGCGAGCGGACGAAGGCAGGAGCCTTCTCGAGCGGAAAGCGGATTTGTGCATAGGCCATGGCGTCGGGATGGCCGCCCTGCTTGCGATAACCGGTGTTCGGGATGATGTCGCCGCTCGGCCGGTAGCTGAAGTCCGGTGAGCGCCCAGCCGGACGATCGAGGATGTTGGAGGCGATGTCCGTCAATGGCCGCATGCGTTGGCCGCCGGCGACACGCAGGGCCTTCAGGAAGCGCTCGGCGACCGGAGAGGCTTCCCTGCAGGCCAGCCGCCGTGGCCTGGCAACGCTGTCGAGGCATTGGATCGACACCACATAGGCGACGCCGAAACGGGTGAAGGCGTAACGGACATAGCCTTCCCGGATGAACCTGCGCAAGTCCGGGTAGATCGTCGCGAGCGGCTTGATTGGCTCGCCCTTGCCGCCGGCGGGATCGGCGATGTCGTAGACGAGCGCCGAGCCTGTAATCTGCACTTCGACCGGCCTCGTGAACACCCGGGCCGGCATGCCGTCGCCGGCGCCGGGCTCGAGCGAGAAGGTCGCGCTGTAGCCGGCGGGACCGGCATCGAACATGTCAACGGGATTGAAGTCCGCCTGGTAGCGCGACAGCGCAAGCGTCGCGGGCGCGCCGCCTCGCTGCGCCTCGAGGTAAGCGGCGGCATCGAACGGCAGCAGCACGGGCACGGGACTGCGGGTGATGCCGGTGAAGAATCGCGACGAGACCGCGTTAAGTTGCACCAGTGCCGGCGTCGCGCGCGGATCGTAGCGCGGCACCGAACGGCGAGGTGCAAAGACGAAATCGCCCGCCACCCTTGGGCGGCTGTTGATCTCGGTGCGGAGCTGGTCGAGCGCTGCGCGCCAGTCGACGCGCAGGGCCGTGAGCGAGGGGCTGCGGAATTCATCCGCAGCGAGTGGAGTGGTGCTGAGGAGCGAAAGCGACGCCAGGAGCAGCGAGACGAAGCGGAAACCCTTCCCAACCACTGTCTCGCCCCCCGGCGGTACCTGTTGCGCTCGCTCTGTTCCCCGTCAGTCCTTGGCGCGTTCGGAGTAGGAGCCGTCTTCGGTCATGACCACGATGCGGGTGCCGACGGCGATGTGCGGCGGCACGGTGGTGCGCACGCCGTTGGAGAGCACGGCCGGCTTGTACGACGACGAGGCGGTCTGGCCCTTGGTCACCGGCTCGGTCTCGACCACTTCCAAAGTCACACGCTGCGGCAGCGCGAGCGAGACCACGTTGACATCGTGGGTCGACAGCTTGACGGTCATGTCCGGTTGCAGATACGCGGCCGCGTCGCCGACAACGTCCTTGGAAACCTGGACCTGATCGTAGGTCTCCGGGTTCATGAAGTGGTAGCCGTCGCCATCTTCATACAGGAAGGTGTAGTTGCGCTCCTCGATCGTGGCCTTTTCGACCTGGTCGGTGGTCTTGTAGCGTTCGGAGATCTTTACCCCGTCCGAGATTCGGCGCATTTCGATCTGGCTGACCGGGGTGCCCTTGCCGGGATGGATGTTCTCGGCGCTCACGACGACATAAAGCTTGCCGTCTTGCTCGATCACGTTGCCCTTGCGGATAGAACTGGCGATGACTCTCAAAGCTATATTTCCTGCTTGCTTGGCCCGGCACCGGCCAGGACGTGATCAAATTGATGGAGGACCTGGGGCCTCAAATCAGACCGCGGCACCCGTTTCGGGCCGCAACATACTGATTTTGCCGTTAGATGCCAGCATTTTGCTCGAACCTGGGGCGGTCGGGTAATGGCTGGGGACAAGCCCATCTCACCATTCTGGTCGCCTGGCAGGCACCTTGATCGCCGGCCGTTTTTGCAGGCCAGGAGTGCCATTACCGGGGCGCTCAGGGGCTTTTTTGCCGAGCAGGGGTTCGTGGAGGTCGAAACCTCCATCCTCCAGGTTTCCCCGGGCAACGAGACCCATCTGCATGCCCCCCGGACCGAGATCATGCGGCCGGACGGCAGCCGGGCCAGCCGATATTTGCGGACTTCGCCCGAATTCGCTTGCAAGAAGCTGCTGGCGGCGGGCGAGACGCGGATTTTCGAGCTTGCCCGGGTGTTCCGGGACCGCGAGCGCGGCGACCTGCATCTGCCCGAATTCACCATGCTGGAATGGTATCGGGCGGGCGCCTCCTATGACGCCATCATGGCCGATTGCGTCGTCGTCATCGCCCGCGCCGCGCAGGCGACCAGCATCGGGACCTTCTCGTTCCGCGGCCGGACCGCCGATCCCTTCGCCGAGCCCGAGCTCCTGACCGTCGCGGGCGCCTTCGAACGGTTTGCCGGCATCGACCTGCTGTCGACAATCAGGGACGGCGAGGGTAACGGTGCCGCGCTGGCTGAGGCGGCCAGCGGCAAGGTCCGTGTGGCCGGGGACGACACCTGGTCGGATATCTTCAGCAAGGTCCTGGTCGAACATGTTGAGCCGCATCTGGGGCAGGGGCGTTTGACCATCTTGTTCGAATACCCATCTCCCGAGGCGGCGTTGGCTCGGGTGAAGACTGACGATCCCAGGGTCGCCGAGCGCTTCGAGGTCTACGCCTGCGGCGTCGAACTCGCCAACGGCTTTGGGGAACTGACCGATGCCGGAGAGCTTCGAAAGCGCTTTACGGAATCGATGACGGAGAAGCAGCGCCGCTACGGGGAAGCCTATCCGCTCGACGAGGATTTTCTGGCCGCGGTCGCCGCAATGCCGGAGGCGAGCGGTGTCGCGCTTGGCCTCGACCGGCTGGTGATGCTGGCAAGCGGCGCATCGCGGATCGATCAGGTGGTTTGGACGCCACCTGCCAATGAAGTATTTTCTGCGACATGACGAAAACGAACCCTGCACGCACTCTGCGCGAGCCGGCTGAGCTCGTCGCCGAAGGTCTGGCGCCCGCAGCAGCGCTGCCGGCGCTCGAGCGCGTTGCCGCACGCTATGCCTTGGCAATCACGCCGGCACTGGTCGAACTGATTGATCCGTCCGACCCCGACGATCCCATCGCCCTTCAGTTTGTTCCGAGTGCAAGCGAATTGGAGATGCAGCCGGGCGAGGATGCCGATCCGATCGGAGATCATCCGAACTCGCCGGTCTCCGGCATCGTGCACCGCTATCCCGATCGTGTGTTGTTCAAGCTCGTTCACGTCTGCGCGGTCTATTGCCGCTTCTGCTTCCGCCGCGAGATGGTCGGCCCCGGCAAGGAGAATGCGCTGTCGGACAACGCCTATCGCGCGGCGATCGACTACATCCGTTCGCATCACGAGATCTGGGAAGTGATCTTGACCGGCGGCGATCCCCTCATGCTGTCGCCGCGCCGGATGGGCGAGATCATGGCCGAACTCGCGGCGATCGATCACGTCAAGATCATCCGCCTTCACACACGGGTGCCGGTCGCCGATCCCGCGCGGATCAGCAACGAGATGGTCGCGGCGCTCAAGGTCGAGGGTGCGACCACCTGGGTGGCCGTGCATGTCAACCATGCGCGGGAATTGACGGAAACGGCGCGCGCCGCCTGCGCGCGGCTCGTCGATTCCGGCATTCCGCTGGTGAGCCAGTCCGTGCTCTTGCGCGGGGTCAATGACAACGTCGCCGCTCTGTCGGATTTGATGCGAGCTTTCGTCGAATGCCGGATCAAGCCCTATTATCTGCATCACGGCGATCTCGCGCCGGGCACCGCCCATCTGCGGACGACCCTGGCGGAGGGGCAGGACCTGATGCGGCAGTTGCGGGGGCGGGTGTCGGGGCTCTGTCAGCCCGACTATGTCATCGATATTCCCGGCGGTGCCGGGAAGTCGCCGGTCGGACCGAACTACGTGTTGGCGGAGCAAAATACCGCACCTGACGCGCGTGATGCCGACACCGAAACGCGCTATCGTATCGTCGATTATTGCGGCGACGTTCATCTCTACCCGCCCGGAACGTGAGCGGTGAAAGCGGGCGACGCTGGTTTGAGGAATGGAGGCGAGACATGAAGAAGATCATCGTGGCAGCATCGCTCGCGGTCTTGCTCGGTGGCGCGGCGGTCGCGCAGACCGGGAGCAAGGGATCAACGTCAGGCGGCGCCACGTCCGGGCAGTCGGCGGGCTCTCTGCCGTCTGCACCCGTCGGTCATCGTCAGCCGCGCGCCAGCGACGTGCCGAATGAAAAGAATTTGAGCGATCCGAACGATCCGCTCAGCAAGGAAAACCAGGCGCTCGACAAGAAGATCAAGAGCATCTGCCGCGGCTGCTGAGGCTCAACCTCTCCCCGACAGGGAGAGGTTGATAGCCAGTCCCGCGATCGACGCTGCGTCGCGTCATCCGCTATGCCGACCGCTCGTGCAGGCCCGCTCCGCGGAGGTTGCGGCGGACCTCCACCGCGTCGGCAAGCTGCTCGAGCACGGTCGCGGTGGTTGCCCAATCGATGCAGCCATCGGTGATGCTCTGGCCGTAGACGAGCGGCTTGCCCGGCACGACGTCCTGGCGCCCGGCAACGAGGTTGCTCTCGATCATCACGCCCATGATGCGGTTCTCGCCGCCGGAGATCTGACCGGCGATGTCGGCCATCACCAGCGGCTGGTTCTCGGGCTTCTTGTGCGAATTGGCGTGGCTGGCATCCACCATCACCAGCGGTGCGACGCCGGATTTGGTCAGCTCGTTGCAGGCCGCCGCCACACTTGCCGCGTCGTAGTTCGGCTTGCTGCCGCCGCGCAGGATGATGTGGCAGTCCTCGTTGCCTGCGGTCGAAGCGATCGCCGAGCGGCCGAGCTTGGTCACGGCCATGAAGTGGTGCGGATGCGCGGCCGACTTCACGGCGTCTGCTGCGATCCGCACATTGCCATCCGTGCCGTTCTTGAAGCCGACCGGACAGGACAGGCCCGAGGCCAGCTCGCGATGAATCTGGCTCTCGGTCGTGCGAGCGCCGATGGCCGCCCAGGATACGAGGTCTGCGATGTATTGCGGCGTCGTCATGTCGAGGAATTCCGTGCCGGCGGGCAGGCCGAGATTGTTCACAGCTGACAGCACGTTGCGCGCCAGCCTCAGGCCCTTGTTGATGTCGAAGCTGCCGTCCAGATCGGGATCGTTGATCAGGCCCTTCCAGCCGACGGTGGTGCGCGGCTTCTCGAAATAGACCCGCATCACGATTTCGAGCTGGTCGGAGAGCTCTTCGCGCAAGCTCGCCAGGCGCTCGGCATAGTCGAGCGCAGCTTTGGGGTCATGCACAGAGCAGGGGCCGACAACGACCAGCAGGCGGTCGTCCTGGCCGGCCAGAATGGCGTGGATGGCGTTGCGCGAGGCCATCACTACCCGCGTCGCGGTGAGCGTGCGCGGGACTTCCTGCATCACCTCTTCCGGCGTGCTCAGCTCTTTCAGTTCTCGGATACGAAGATCGTCGGTCGTGCTCAGCACGGCGGGCTCCTGTTTGTTTCGAACCTGCCGGCCAATAAAAAAGCCGCCAGGTCTGGCGGCTTGTTCGGACGTTTGCTTCAATATTCAGATTGAGCGCGATCCTCCTGCCGCCAGCGAGCTGTCGTAGCTAAAATACCAAAAATAGCTGGTGGCGACGGTGATCATGGAGCGGCATATAGCGCGCCATCGGCGGATTGTCACCCCCCAATCGGCGCGGAGGTGACGAGGCGGGTCAGGTGTTGCTGTTGCGCGCCGCCAACGCCATGCCGATCAGGCTGGCGCCGCCGAACAGGAGGTTGATACCGACGAGGACGCCGATGGCCCATTCCGCCGAGCTCGGCAGTCCCGTGATCACCATGAAGGAGATCGCGATGTCGACGAGGCCCGAGATCAGAAGCCATGACCAGCGGCCGCTGAGCTCGCGGCGATGCTCCAGCGCGTACATGATGGTGGTGACACCCTCGGCCAGGAAGTAGGCGCCGACCACGATGGTCAGCGTCAGCACGGCCTGCATCGGCCGGGCCAGCAGCAGCAGGCCGGCAAGCACGGCGAGCGCAGCCGAGATCAGCGACCACCAGAATCCCGGCGTGCTGCGCGCCCAGTAAGTCACGACCAACCCGCCGATACCGCTGATCAGGAACATCCAGCCAAGGAAGATCGTGATCGCAAGGCTTGCGAGCGGCGGCAGGATCAGCGCCGCGACGCCGAGAATGGCAAGCAGGATGCCCTCGAACAGGAAAGCCTTCCAGTGATCCTTGACCGTTCGGCTCATCATGGATTGCAGCCGTGAAAACTCTTCGGGCGACGTCATCGGCAGGCTCCAGGTCGAAAGGTCAGTGCCCAGTCTAGTATGCGCGCGGCGCGCTTGCCATCCCGCGGCTCACCCGCCGCCAGGCGCCGAGGAGAAACCTTCCGCGCTGGTGCGGATGCGGTTGCGGCCGAGAACATAGATCGCCGTTGTGACAATCAGAAGCGCCAGGCCGAGCAGGATCGAGACGAGTCCGATCGGGATCAGGGCCAGCGTCAGATTGCGCTCGGGGTTGATCAGCCAGTGATGGATCGAGGTCAGCACGAAGGCGAGCCCGAGAAAGCCGACGCCGCCGCCGGCAAGCAGCAGCGCCCACATTCGCCGGAGCTGGCTGAGCCGCTCCCGCGCGACATCGGTCCGGGGGGCATGGTGGCGGGCGACGCGCCGGACCAGGCGGACCGCGAAGGCGATCGAGCTGAAGCCGATCAGGAGGCTCGCGGCGCCGAGCCACATCCGGAGCGTCGGATCGAGGTCGGGCATTCTTTGCAGGGTCAGCAGCGGAAAGTCGAAGGCCGAATGCAGCGCGAGCGGTCCGGCGAGCATCAGCAGGCGGCTGGAGAGGCGGGCCCAGTCGCGATGGTGGCGGTTGGCGCCGAGCGCCGTGCCGGCGCGCGCGATCGTCAGGTAAGCGCCCGCGATGATCCCGAGCGCGCCGTGGAACGGCACCGTCAGGACGCTGCGCAAGGCGGCCAGCGAGCGCCACATGTCGGCGTGCTGAACCAGATAAGCCAGGTTCTCGTAGGCGGCGAAGCCGAGGCCGACCGCGGCACCGTAGACCACGGTATCCATCGGATTGGCAAAGGTCCGCCGCTTGGCCGAGGAGATCACCACGATGGCAATCACCTTGACGGCTTCTTCGGGCAGCGCGACCCCGAAGATCGAATGCATGGCCAGGGCCGCCCAGGGGTCGTCGGGAGCCGCGACCATCTTGGCGAAAGGCGCGCGGGCGAGGCCCAGCAGCGAAATGCTGGCCGCCCCCAACAGAAACGCAGTCCAGACCTGGGCCGGCGGTCCTGGGCGCTCCTCGGCGGCGATGACAAGCCACAGCATCAGCAGCGCCGGGGCGATGGCGGCAGTTCCGATGACGGTGGGCAATGCTTCAATCAGGTACATCGGCGCCGAAAATAGGTTCCCTTGATCCGCTTATCCACATTTACCGATGCGACCATCTGTCAGGCGCTTGCTGTCTGGCTCGCTTGATGAACTGACAGCTTCGATTCATCTGCGATCAGCCGTGGCAGGAAAATACACGCGTAATCAGTTACATGCCAGCACCCGTTCGTCATCCATGGCAACGACTGCCCAACCGGGGCAGGGCGCCGATCGGCAAGCTGGATCAAGGAACTGCGCAAGTTTCTTCGATTCACCACGCAGCCGCGCGCCAGATAGGCCAGCTAGCTGCGCTCGGTCGGTCCGCGACGGGGCGGTGAGGCGATCCGGCGCGTCCGCGTCTGCTCCAACTCCCAGACGGCGCGCACCAGGCACGTGCCGAGGCAGAAGACGATGAGCAACAGCAGGAAGGCCTGGTCCACGGCGGGCATGTGTATCATGGCCATAAATAAAGCAACGCCCATGCCATCCGTTCCCGGAGCGGCCAGCGTTTTCCGCCTTTCAGTGTGTGGTGAACGGCGGCGGCGCCCCGGGAGCGACGTCGAAGGCGCCGAGATGGAATTCCTCGGCAAGGGATTCGTCGGCCTCGCCCGACTGCATCAGCAACGTGAACGCGGCCTGCGGGTAGAGCTTCCAGATCTCCAGATCGCAGGCGGTGATGGTAAGCCAGCCGAACGTGTACATGTAGCGTCCGGGCTCGGTGACCCGGCCGACCCTGTCCCAGGTGATCTTATCGACTTTGATTTTGTCCGGCGTGATCTTGTCGACTGCCATTCGGTCCCCCGATCGCAAGCCTGCAAATGACGCCCGGCCTGGAGGCACGGACGTTCAAAAGCTGATCCCGCAATGGGGCCGCGATAGGGCAGCGATGCGGAGGCAAGACGGCCCGGCGGTGGCCGCTGCTTGCCAATTCAGCGCGCCGTCGAGGCCGCCTCTGCTTCGGCCGCCCGCTCCAGCTGACGGTGCGAGGCGTGGAAGACGTCGTGGACGAGGCCGATCTTCTCCATGCCCAGGATGATCAGGCCGTTGAGATCGATCTCCCACCAGGCGTGCGAGATGTAGGCGTCCCGCGGGAAGCGGTGATGGTTGTTGTGCAGACCCTCGCCGAAGGTGAGAATCGTGGTCACGAACTCGTTGGTCGAGGCATCGTCGACCTCGAAGCGGCGATAGCCGTAAGCGTGGCAGACCGAGCCGGTGAGCTGGCTGGTGAGGATCAGCAGATAGGCGCGGAGCAAGCCGGAGAACAGCACGCAGCCGATCATGGCGTGCACGCCGCCGAAAGTATAGCCGATCACGCCCGGGATGAAGACGGCCGACATCCCGTACCAAACCCAGCGGGTGCGCACGAAGAACATCGCGATCGGGTCGGCGAGAATGTCCTTGGCGTAGTATTCGTTGTCGGTGGTGGCCTGGTCGAACACCCAGCTACCCTGGGCGTGCAGGAAGCCCTTGAGCGCGCTGACATAGCGATTGCCGAAGCCGTCGAATTGCGGGCTGTGGGGATCGCCGACGTCGTCGGCATAGAGATGATGGCGGCGATGGTTGGCGACCCATTTCGCGATCGAGCCCTGGATCGCCATCTGGGCGATGGCGCAGAAGAACACGCGCATGATCGGGCCGGTACGGAAGCTGCGATGGACGAACAGGCGGTGCATGCCGGCGCCGATGCCGAATGTCGTCAGCGCGAACATCCAGGCGAATGTGAACAGCTCGACCTTGCCGACGCCTTGCGTCACGGCCCAGACGATGCCGGCGACCGCGCCGACATAGAGGATGCCGAGCAGGAGATAGCTCTCGCGCAGCTTGGCCTCGACCAGCGGTCCCTCGGTGACGACGCCGGGTGGAAGCTGCGGCTTGGACGTAACGGGCGCGTTCGGCGCGATCTCTGCCGGGGCGAACTCGGCGTCGGCGATGGACATTCCAGGACTTCCGATACTCGGGGCCCGCAGTGATTGCGGACGTGCTGGGCCACACCCTAACGCGTGGGCGCTGCCACCTCCAGTATTTAGTTAAGGAAAGGTTAAAATCGACGCGCCGGCTTCAGGCCGACTGCTGCAGCGGCGAGCGCACGATGAGCCGGACGAGGTCGTCCCGCGACTGCTTTTCGGCGAATTTGACCGCAAAGCCGTTGTCGAATTTGCGGATGACGCGCCCGACACAGGCGCCGACGGCAAGCGGGGTTCCGACCGGTGGGTCGTACTCGCAGGAGATCGCCACCCCCGCCGTGGAGACGTCGATGATGAAGCAGGAATAGGTGTGGCCATCGGCGAGCGTCAGGACGGTGTGCGAGACCTGCGGAACGAACCGTGCGTCGCGCCGCAGTTCCTTGATGCTGTCATCCTTCTGCTTCTTTTCGAGCCAGGTGAGCTTTTCCGACATCCAGGCGCGCCGCGCGCGCGTCATGTCGAGCTCCATCAGGAAACCCGACTTCAGCGTCGCGCTGATGGTGCACTGGAATTCCCCGAAATCCTGGAAATAGGAGGTGAGGCGCTCCCCGACCTTTCCGACGACGGGCACGTCCACGATCATGCGGAAAGGAGATACACGCTTGGTGCGGCAGGCGAAGCTGCGCAGCTTGCCCTCACAATCGTACCAGCGGGGCAGCGAGTAGCTGCCGCTCACCGTGACTTCCACTGCGCGTTGCCTGAGGAACTCTGCGACGGACATGCGGGCCAATCGTGTTTCGGATTATTTCCGTAATTCCACGGTAGCGGTCAAATTCTAAGCAAGTGATACCCGCGCTCAGGAGCAGGGGTAAATTTCCGGTAAATGCGCGCCTCGGTCGCGCAGACGAAAACGCGGCAAAAGGACCCGTTGGGGTGCAGGCGGTATCACAAGCTCGTCAATGAGGGCTCGATGGCTCAATGAAGCAACGAGGCGCCCCGGCAGCTAGAGAAATCCGAACAGCACCAGCAAAGCCAGCGTGCCCACGGCCAAGACGAGTTGGATCGCCAACCATGTCAGGCCGTTCGGGCTGATCTCCAATCCCAGCGGCGGCAATGCACGCCGCATCGCCAGCGCCGCGAGTGCTTCGGCGACGGCGAGCAGGAGCGCGATACCGGCGATGAAGGACCATGACTCGGCGGGGGGTATCCATGGCGCGAGCCAGGCGGGCACGGAGTCTTTCAAAACTGGAAGCAACGTGAACCAGCCGAACCAGAATGCGGACCGCTTGACGATGTCGGGGCCAATTGCTTCGGGCTCGAAGCGGATACCGATCTTAGCCAGCGCGCTTTCGATGCGCCCGGCGTCGGTCAGGACGACGAACGCGCCGAGATAGAGCGGAATGCGCGACTGGAAGAGCAAAGCGAGGATACCGAACACGATGGCGTAGCCGACGACATCGGCGAGAATATTTTCGACGCTCCGGCCCGGCGGCTCAGGCGCGGCGGGAGCAGAGTCCGGCTGCGGCTCCGGCTTCGATCTGGCGCGCGCCAGGTGCTCAAGCATTTTGGTAAGCCGGTCCGGCGAATATGTCGGCGTGCGATGTATCCATGCCGGCGGCGTCGTCGTCACCGCGGGGGTGCCGGAGTAGCCTTCCGTGGTCGACTTGCGCTGCTCAATGAACCGAACGGGATCCTTCAAACCGTGCCGGCGTCGCGGCGGGCGAGGCAACTGCTGCGCACGTTGGTCGGATACAAGGGCCGGGCAGGTTCATGCCGGGGTGACGAATTCATGCCGCTTGTCACCTAGGACGGAGGGCGAGTTGGCGACGGCTTTCGGCAATCCGCAGGGGATATTTTGCGTTCCGGCACGAAGGTGCTCCGCGACCGGCGGCAAGCTTGCTCATGATCTTCTTGTTGATCTCGCCCCACAGTTGCGCTTGAGTATCGGCAGGTCTGGGGGGACCCTATTGATGTCTATTTTTGTGGCTGCGGCGTCTCGCGCCGCAGTGTTGGATTTTGTAGTCAGTTTCAGTTCGGGCAGGCTCAATAAAACCTGCGTCTTGCCATGGACATGACCGTGATGTCCAGCTGCCTGTCGCCGCGGAAGGCAGGTATTCTCGATCATGCTGACCGTATCGCCACGGACCGGGTGGCATGGCGCGCAAAAAACAGCTTTTTCCACGACGAGGATGAGCGCTATCTCCGGTTTCTGATCCCGCCGGGAAGTCGGGTCCTCGACATCGGCTGCGGCATTGGCGATACGCTCGCGAGTCTCGCGCCGTCACACGGCGTCGGGGTCGATTTCTGTCGCAAGCAAATCGCGATCGCGCGGCAGCGCCACGCCGGTCTCACTTTCGTCGAAGGCGATGTCGAGGACCCCGCGACGCTGGATGCGCTGCAAGGTCCGTTCGACTACATCCTCGTCCTCGATACGATCGGTGCGATGGAGGATTGTCAGAAGTTCATCGCCCAACTGCATCCGCTCTGCACGCGGGATACGCGGCTGGTGATCGGGTACTTCTCGCATCTGTGGTACCCCCTGCTGAAACTGGCCGAGTTCGTCGGCCTGCGAATGCCGCACCCGGACCAGAACGTGCTGTCGCCGTCCGACCTGCGCAGCCTTGCCAGGCTCGCGGATTTCGATCCGGTCAAGTCGGAGCAGCGCGTTCTCTCGCCGGTGCGGATGTTCGGGCTCGGGCGTTTTCTCAATCGTTTCGTCAGCGTGCTGCCGGGAGTCCGCCAATTGGCGCTTCGGCACTATCTGGTCGCAAGGTCCAACCGCACGGCGGGGGAAGAATTCGCCTCCGCCACCGTCGTCGTCCCGGCGCGCAACGAGCGCGGCAATATCGAGCCCGCGGTCCGGCGAATTCCCGACTTCTGCAGCGACATCGAGATCATCTTCGTCGAAGGCCACAGCCAGGATGGCACCTTCGAGGAGATGGAGCGGGTCAGGCAAGCCTATCCATCCAAGGACATCAAGGTGATGCGCCAGCCCGGCAAGGGCAAGGCCGACGCCGTCTTCACCGCCTTCGATGCAGCGCGCGGCGACGTGCTGATCATTCTCGATGCCGACCTGACGATGCCGCCGGAGCAGATTCCGAAATTCGTCGAGGCGCTAGGGGCGGGCAAGGGCGAGTTTGTCAATGGATCCCGCCTGGTCTATCCCATGGACGATGGCGCGATGCGCTTCCTGAATCTGATCGCCAACAAGATCTTCTCCTATCTGTTCTCCTGGCTGCTCAATCAGCGCTATACCGACACCTTGTGTGGCACCAAGGTCATGCGCCGTAGCGACTATCAGCGCCTGAAGGCCGGAAAGGCCTATTTCGGTGATTTCGATCCGTTCGGCGACTTCGACCTGATCTTCGGCGCATCGAAGCTCAACCTGAAATCCGTGGATCTCCCGATCCGCTATGCCGCGCGCACCTATGGCGAAACCCAGATCTCCAGGTTTCGCCATGGCTGGATGTTGTTGAAGATGGTGGCTTTCGCCTTTCTCAAGATCAAGGCGATCTAGGTCGCGGAAGCCAACGACGATGATGTCAGACGATCGCTGCTTTCCCGACGCACGCGTGAGCGGAATGATCAGAGTACTGCTGATCCTCATCGTGCCGTCGCTGTATCTGGCGGCGACGCTGCTCTACTCGGCCTACCAGGCCGTCTGGGGTGTCCAGGTCGATCCGGAATCGGCGTACACCATGAACGGGCTGGTGGCGGCGGCGGGATACGGCTCGCTGAAATTCGATCATCCGGGAACGACGACGACGCTGCTCGTCGAACTGATCGTGAGGGGCTGGGCCCTGCTCGCCAGGGCTGGGGACATCGTCGCGTTCGGGCTCGCGCACTACGACGCGATCACATGGGCGGCGCGCACGGGTGAGGCGCTGGTGCTCGCGGCCGCGCTGCTGGCCGGCGGGATCATCGTCGGCCGGACGACGCACAGCGCGATCGCTGCGACGCTGTTTCAGGCCGGCGCGTTCGTGCACGCGGACGCGTTTCACTTCCAGACGGTGCTTGCGCCGGAAAGCCTGATGGCCGCGATCGCGCTGTTCGGCATGGCGATCGTGATCAAGGCCGCGCTTGATGCGCATCCGCCGTCGATGCGTCTCGGCGTCGTATGTGGGGGCATCTTCGCGCTCGGGTTCTCGACGAAATATCTCTATCTGCCGCAGGCGCTGTTCGCCGTGTGCCTGCTTCGAAACAGGCGCGCCTTCGTCGCCGCTACGGTCACCGGGGCGATCGGATTCGTTGGTTTCAGCCTGGTCTTCAATCCGGGAACGATCACGCGCGGGTTCGGATGGCTCGTGCAGATCGCCACCCACAAGGGGAATTACGGAGAGGGCGAGCCCGGTTTCATTGATTTCGGATTGTTCTGGTCAAACATGGCCGAGATCATCAAGGCCGCGCCGCTCGTGTTCGGCGTGTACGCCGCAGCGGCGGTCGCGGCGCTGGCCGGGTGTATCGAGCACCGGAACTGGCGTGATCCGCTCAGCCTGACGCTCGGTGCCGCCGTCCTTATCCATGCGGCCCATCTCGTGGCGACGTCGAAACATTATGCGCTGCATTACATGATGGCGCCGTGGGTCCTGACCGGCGGCGTGCTGGTCCTGATCGTGGTGCAGGTCAAGCGTCTGGTTCCCGCTGTCCCTCCGGTCGCGCTCAGCCTGCTTGCAGGCAGCCTGTGTGCCGCCATGAGCGCGATGACTCTGGTCGATGTCCGCGCCGCAGCGCTGCAGGCGTCGCACTTGAACGCGATCGGGGCCCGGCTCTCGAAGGCCGTGGTCGCGGCAGGTCCCGCCTGCGCCAACGTCTCCGGCATGTTCGTGCGCGCGCCGGAGAACGACATGAACCACGGCTGGGACATGACGCTGCAGCTCTGGGGCGATCAGCCGATGCGGGACAGGTTTTCCGCGGCCTATGCGAGCGCGTTCAGAGTCCCGTTGCTGGACCACAACAGCTATACACACGTGCTGAAGAACAACTTTCGACCTTACAGCTACGCCAAGCTCGGGGCGGACTATCCGTGCATCATCGTCCGCTCGGCGGCGGCGCTCGATGCCGAAAATTCGATCGGACTGCTGGCGCTAAATCCGGACCATTGCGTGATCGAAGGGATCCACGTCTATACCGTCGGGCTCGCCTGCGCCAAGGTGCGCAGCAGTTTTCTGGAACAGAGGTGAGGGCACCGGGGCTGCCCGGCGCCCTAAGGGGCCGTTCCACAATCGAGGTCGCCGTCAATGTCTCCATCGACTTTTTGGAGGCCAAGAGGAAGCTGCGCAGTTCAGCCAATATGCCACCAA
Organism: Bradyrhizobium sp. SZCCT0148; assembly: GCF_018129985.1. Lineage (GTDB taxonomy): Bacteria > Pseudomonadota > Alphaproteobacteria > Rhizobiales > Xanthobacteraceae > Bradyrhizobium > Bradyrhizobium japonicum_H. Next base: position 1,160,199 of record NZ_JAFCKT010000001.1, on the reverse strand, counting down.
CGCTTTCATTAAAATCCAGCGCTCGGCTCCGCTGAGGTTGAGGGCCAAGCCTTTCAATTCGTAACGGACCGAATACCCTCCGCGCGACTCAGCTATTTCGGCTCCGCCAACTCGCTGGCGAGAGGCTGCAAGTTTTTAGTCATCTCGTCGAGGCGCTTCTGCCACTCGGCTCCGGGCATGAAGGCGAGCACCGGAGCATCACCTGGAGAGCTCTTGACGTAGTCGGGATCGGTGAGGCTCTCGGCGATCGCCGTTTCCAGCTTCTTCGCGACGTCGTCGGGCGCACCCTTCGGCAGCGCAAAGCCACGCTCCGCGGTCATGATGACGGGAACGCCCGCTTCCTCGGCGGTGGGTACACCGGGCAAGGACGGGGAACGAGCCTTCGACAGAATCGCGAGGGCCCGGAGCTCTCCCTTGTTGGTGCCGTGCAGTTCGGGCACTTCGCTCAGGCTGACCATTCCGACATCGAGATGGCCGCCGAGAACGTCGGTCCTCTGCGCTGCCGTTCCGCGATAGGAGATCTCGTTTGGCTCGGCGCCGACAGCCTTCGCGAGCATGCGGATGGCCAGATGGCCGTTGGTGCCGGCTCCGTTATGTCCGAACGTGACCGAACCGGGCTTCTTGCGCAGCGCGTCGACAACGCTGGCGAGCGTCATGAACGGGCTGTCGTTGCGAACGACGATCACGCCGGGATCGTCGACCACGCGCGCAACCAGACGGATTTCGTCCATGGTGTACTGGGTCTTGCGCGTCATCGGCAGAAAGTTGTAGCCGGGCACGTTGACCACACCCATCGCATAAGCGTCGGGAGCAGCGCGTGCGATCGCGGTGAACGCGATCTCGCCGCCGGCGCCCGGCTTGTTGAGGACGACAAACCGCGCGTTTCCGCCGAGCCGCTTCTCGACGAAGGGAAGCAGCTTGCGAGCCATGACGTCGGTCCCGCCGCCCGCGGCGAAGCCAACGACGACCTCGATCGGCTTGTCCTCGGGCCACGCGGCCATCGCCGCTCCCGAGGCCGTCAGGACGACCATCAATATGACCGTTCGAACCTTCCTCAACATGAGGGCCATCCTTTCATTCTTCGTAGCCAACAAATCGGGGCTGCGGCGTCTCTGATCTTGCAATGCCGGTCCGGCACTATCGATGCGATGCCATGACCGGTCCAGTGACGGGAAGGCGACGTGCCGCCGTCAATGCTCACGCTCCAATCGGCAAGAGGAGGATTTGAAGGCGCGAGGTCGACAATACGGGGACCAACGGCCCCCACCCATGTATCAGCCACGTGTTTGAACACGGCGGCAGCGCGCGACTGTAAGGGATTGATTTTGCTGGCGCTCCCTAGCGGAATCGAACCGCTCTCTCCACCGTGAAAGGGTGGCGTCCTAACCGATAGACGAAGGGAGCAAACGCAGGGCCCTGCCGATTTTGCCGGCCCGGCCGCTACTGGCCGAGTCGAGCCCGGCGGCTTGCAGCGGGCGAACGTATAGTGGCCTTTCTGGCTCCCGGCAAGCCGTCCGGAAGCGGTCTTTTGACCCCGGTGGACAGCGCTGGCCCCGGGATGATCCGGAGGCGATTTCAACGGTTTCTTAGGGTTACACAAGTAGCGCTGGGTCAGGAGATCTTCGCCAATGCCCCCGCCGAAAAAGCGCGCCAGCCGCAAGCTGTTGTCGCAGCAAGCCTGGATCACCCTCGACGGCGGCTTCGCTGCGCGGCAGTGCCTGGTCCAGGACATCTCGGATTCCGGCGCCAAGATCACGCTGGAGGAGGACGCGAGCCAGCTCCCGGGCGTGATCCAACTTGCCTTCGCACGCGATGCGCGCACCGGGCGGAGCTGCCAGGTGGTCTGGCGCCGCGGCAAATCCGCCGGCATCAAGTTCATCTGATCACGATCACGGCCGCCCCGATGGCGCGCAGCGCCGCTCCGGGCTAGAACGCCGCCATGCGCGTACCGCTCCTCATCCTGATCTCGTTGCTGGTCACACCCGCCGCGGCGACGGAGAGCCTTCGTCTGCCGACCAACGAGCGGCCGCAGGCCGGCAAGACGCTGCCGCTGAAGGGCGCGGCCGGAAAGACACAAGCGGGCTCCTGCGCCAATTACGGTCCGCGCTTCGTCATGGTGGAGGGCACCGGGACCTGCGTGAAGATCGGCGGCTCGATCAGCATCGACACCACTGTCAGGCGCTAGAGCCGATGCCCCAGGATCTGCTGCGCCTCGACCTCATCGTTCCCGTGCTGATGTCCTGCGCAATGTTGTGGTGGGTCGGCCGCGGCCTGAGCTGGACGGCGCGGCTGGCGACCGCGGCGGTGACTCTGGTGCTGATCGTCTGCGTGCTGCTGGTCGAGCGCGGCTGGGGCTGAGCAAGACCTAAAAACGCGAAAACAACCCCATGCACAGTAGCCGTCAAGCGCCGAGTTGCGCCGCAGCTTTTGCGTCCCAACGCAGATTCATCGCGGCTCCACCGCGACTTGCACCGTGCCGCCCCGCTTACGACATCGGCGGTGCGACATGTTGTGCAAATCCGGGCCGTTTGCCGAGCTCGGCAAGCCAGCGAGTCAGATGCGGCTGCGCCGGCCGGGTGATGCCCTCGACGCCGAGCCAGCGCCGCGCATAGGAGCCGAGCGCGATGTCGGCGAGCGTGAACGCATCGCCCTCCATGAAACGGCGCGAGGAGAGCAGGCGGTCGGCAATCGCCCAGACCTCCGCGGCGGCATCGGCATCGCGCTGCACCTGGATCATGTCACGCTCGGCGGGCGCCGTGCGCACGATGCCCCAGAACACGGGGCGATCGACCGGCTGCACGGTCGACAGCGTCCAGTCGAGCCAGCGGTCGACGGAGGCGCGGCTCTTCGGCGCCTGCGGGTAGATCGGCGTGCCGCTGCCATGCGCGAGGCAGAGATAGCGCATGATGGAGTTGGATTCCCACAGCACGAAGTCGCCCTCGACCAGCGTGGGGATTCGCGCATTGGGGTTCATCGCGAGATAGTCGGCCTCGCGGGTCTTGCCGTAGGCCATGCCGGCGTCGATGCGCTCATAGGGCAGGGCGAGTTCGGTCAGGCACCACAGCACCTTCTGCACGTTGACCGAATTGGCACGGCCCCAGATCGTGAGCTTGGTGTCAGGCATGAAGCGTATCTCCCCGCGCGTTGTCCTTGGCCGCGGGTGATAGCGGAATTTCGTCAAACGCGCGATGCGCGATTGCGGCGCGCCCCTCATGCAAAAAGCTCCGCCGGAGGCGGAGCTTCGTTTGCAAAACAACCTGGCCAGTTGAAGCTGTCGCTCAGCGGCCGAAGAACAGCCACAACAGAATGATGACCGGGATCGGCACGCCCAGCATCCACAACAGAAGTCCGCGTCCCATGATTTTCTCCTCCAATCGCATTGTCGGAGAGTGAACGCGGGCAGCGCGGGCTTGTTCCAGTGCTTCGCGCCTACCAATGGCCCGTATTGGGCATCGACGCCCAGGGCTCCTGCGGCGGCTTCGGCTCGCCCTTCTGCAACAGCTCGATCGAGTGCAAGTCCGGCGAGCGGACGAAGGCCATGTTGCCGTCGCGCGGGGGACGGTTGATGGTGACGCCGGCCTTCTGCAGCCTCTCGCAGGTCGCGTAGATATCGTCGACCTCATAGGCGAGATGGCCGAAGAAGCGGTCCTCGCCATATTTTTCCTCGTCCCAATTCCAGGTCAGCTCGACCAGCGGCGCGCCGCGCGTTGGCGGCTGTGTCTTCAGCGCCTCGAGATCGTCCGCCGAGCACAGGAAGACCAGCGTGAACCGCCCCTTGTCGTTCTCGATCCGCCGCACTTCCTTCAGCCCGAAAGCATCAACATAAAACTTCAGCGCGACATCGAGATTGCGCACGCGCAGCATGGTGTGAAGGTATCGCATGGCTGTTGCTCCCTTTGGACAGACGGAGTTTTGCATTGGGCCGGGGACGGCGGGGGTAGGAGATAGCAGGAAAGTTGGGGGAGCGGCAGGGGGCGCGGGACATGCGTGTCAGGGCGGCTGGAGAACCAGGTCAGCCAAGCGTGGACTCAGATGCTACGCAAGGACTCTCACCCATGAAATGGCGCAGCGGACGCGTGGCCGCCTTACAGATGATGCAATGTAGAGCACTTGCAAAACCCATCATGCTTTCACGCAACAAAATCCACGACGGGTCTCTCTCCCCGTCTTACCCACCGGCAGCCGTTATTCGCAACAACCATCCACCTCGGGTCATTTCTGATGTCGTTCTTCGAGAACGAGCAATAACAGGGTGCGACCTCACCATGTCGGCACACTGTGACAACCTAATTCTCAGCGAAAGCTCAGAACGCGAACCAGGCCAGTACCGAATTGAAGGGCAGGACGGCCACGCCGAAGAGCACCAAGGGTGCGGGTTCGTTACCGGTACGGTCACTCATGGCAGGCTCCTTGAAGAAAGCCCCGCAGCGGCGGCGCTACGGGGCAATCAGTGCCGACAAGCGGGGGAGTCGGTCGGCGCCGCTCAGGCACCCAATTCCGATTTCGAGGACTCGTTCCTGGCAGGTGCTTACGCGCCTGATGCTGACGCCTGAAGAAAGCGGCGGGGCGTTGCCGGGCAGCTTGCGCCAGCTTCGGCGACGACGAGCCGGTCTCTCAGGCTGCCTTCTCGACGCCCTTGGCGATGATCTCGACTTCGAAATAGCCCATGTCGCGGAGCTCGTCGGCCTTTTTCTCGGCCGCTTCCCTGGTGTCCCGCTTCAAGATGATCTGGCCGGCGCCGTCGCGGGCGCAAACGAAATAAGGCATTTTCGATTCCCAATTTCGTTTGCATACACACGGCTCCCGGCTGCCGCAACGTTCTATGGCTACTCGTCGAGCCCGGCGTTTTGCCGCAGCTGGTCGATCAATTCCGAGGCTTCGGCCTTGGTCAGATCCTCCTTGGGCAGGTTCTCATGGGCCTGTTCGGCGAGGGTCTTGAGGTAGGATTCCTGGGCTCCGGTCATCGGGTCGCCCCCGGACACCCAGTCTTTAGGGTCCTTTTGCGTATTGTCGGCCATCGCGCATCTCCTTTTCGGTCTCCGTACAACGTCGGACTCGACTTTTCGTTCCGTTTTTGTTCTCTTTGGCCAACTTCAAATTGCGAGGCGGAACATGCCGGACCTGGACTATGTCAGGCGGGAGATCGAACGGATGCGCATCCAGATGGGCAGGCAGAGGAGGGAGATCCTTCAGTTGCAGCGGGCCGGCATCGGAACCGCTTCTGCCGAAGCGCTGCTGTCGCGGATGGAAGCAAAAGTCGAGGGTCTCTGTGCTCAGCGCGATGCGCTGAAGGCGGCGGAGCCGCGCGCGACCAAGGGCAGGGTGCTCGGCGGGAGGACGTGGTGAGCAAGCGATGGTTCGACGACGAAAGAGAACTGTCGCCCTTTCTGATCGCGCTGGAAAGTGTTCGCCGAAGAGCGACGCGGGAAGGGTGGTGCTATGCCCACGTCCAGGCCATTATCGTTGCTATCGACCAATACGCGGAAGCCGCGACAGGCAACCGCGAGTACTTTCTGAACAAGCCCGTTTCGATCGGCGACAGCAGAAAAGCCGCGGACATTCCGTGAGGCGTTGACGCCGCGATCTCACCACCTTGCGAGCGCGCCGTACACGCGACGTGCGTGTTCGAGTTGCGCGCATTACCACGTTGCCGACTTGTCAGCGCAGGCGGGCGCGATCCGCGTTCCGAAAACGGAACGTCGATCGCTTGAGAGCTTGTTAACCGACCGCCCTCAGGATGCCGCCCAAATCGGAGGAGATGATAATGTCGGACTTGGAACAGGCGATCCGCGAACGTGCTTACCAGCTCTGGATTGAAAGCGGTGCCGAGCATGGCCACGCCGAACGACATTGGCTCGACGCCCAGCGCGAAGTTCTCTCGGCATCTCTGGGCGCCGTGGCGCGGGTGTCGAAGGCGAGCTCCGACAAATCGAAAGCGAAACCTGCAGCTGCGCGAAAGAAGCGACGCGCCGCATAGATCCGCTGCCAGGTCGCGAAGAAGCGCTTTCCGACCTCATGAAACTCGGTGAACCGACGAACGCGATTGTCTGGTCCGACCGGAAGATGTGGTCTTTCGAGGCGAGGCCGCACGGCGGGTCTTACCGGATTTCGAATGAACTTCGCAGATGATCCCGTTCTGCTCATCGAATTGCTTCAGCCACGCTTCGATGTAGCCGGGATCGTCGGCACAAAGCCGCTCGAGCAAACGAAGGTTCTGCGCTCTGAATTCCACGAGGGTCTTAGGCATCATCTTTCCTCAAAACCCTGCCCGTTGAAAAAATGCGTGGAAGCGATCGACGGGTCAACGGCAAAGAGGGGCTTGAATTTGCATGTGAGCTGATGCAGCGCGCAAAAGCGAAAACCCCGCCGGGGGGAGCGGGGTTCTCTGTTGGGGTGAAGCTTAGGGACGCTTCAACTGTAAGACGCTCAAGCCGGCGGAAAGTTCAAAGACCAACACGAATTTTCCGTATGAACCTGGCCGAGCCCATTGCGACCAACCGGCATGCTTCAAAGCCTGCTTAGCGCAATCGTGGAACTCATCTTGTCTGCGGCATGGAGTGCCGCCGTGAGATTGCTCGGTGCAGAAAACCTTGTCGAGATCGCGAGTGCCATCGTCGGACTTAGCTTTATTTTGATTGGCTTCACAGTCTTCCTTCTGGACCACTGAAGACCGCCGACGAGAGCCATCGCGCTGCATCGCCGGCGTGGGCTGCGCTGGTGCTACAAGCTGCTCAGTTCGCCGGTTGCTGGGAGCCTGCTATTACAAATCCGCAGGTTAGTTGAAAACCAATCTCGCAAAACTATCCCAACGGCAGGCGGCAGGGTAACAAGCCGCCCCTCAACTGACACCCAGCCGCCGCGCTCAGATAGGGTGAAGCTGGGTCTTTCGAGACTCCCCAAGCCTGGCCCGCCTCACTGGCCTCAGAGGCAACGACCATGGCTACCCGCACGTACAATCACGAACGCTGGTCGAAGGATGACGACCGGCTGCTTCGATCCATGTCCGAGACCGGAAAGAGCCTCACCTTGATGATCGTGAAGCTCAAGCGCCCTGTAGCCTCGATCAGATCGCGGGCGATCGAACTCGGCGTAAATCTTCCGGAAACGCGCATCGGCCCGCGACGGAAGCCGCGGATTGTCTAACCCCACCGTCCGCAGACACCGGCTTCGGCGCAGGAGACACAAAAAGCCGCGCCGTTCCGCAGGGAACGACGCGACTCTGAGGCCGTCTGTCGAGACGCGGCTTACTTCATGTTGCCGCGGGTTTTCGTGCCGCCCTGGTCACTACCTGGGCCGGAGCCGCCCTGGCCGGACGCGTCGGGTTTCACCATTCCGCCCTTCTTCATCCCGTCATTGCTCATGCCGGTCGTGCTGTTGTTCATCGAGCCCCTGTCCGTGTTGGCCATGCCGGGCTTCTGCATGTTGTTGGACTGCGGCGCAGGGCCGGTCGCGTTCTGCGCAAAGGCCGAGCCGCACATCAAACCGAGGGCGGCGGTAGCGATCATGAACTTCTTCATTGTGAACTCCTGTTTGGTGCATGAGCCAAACGGGAGGGCGAAAGTCCTGTTCCTAAATTGGGCGATCGAGGAGAAAGTTGTTCGTGACAAGGGTTCCAACTCGGGCGCAGCGCGATGACCATTCATCTTCATCGCATTGAAAGGTCGTCGACACGCAAGCTGCGTACGAACGCGCTTCGCGTTCGTACGAGGACGACGGTGGCGCGCGTTCCTGGGATCGAGTTAGGCCGCAATCCGGTGCTCGACCGGAGCGGTCAGCAACTTGAGCGCCTGGGCGTGTTGCAGGTCGGGGACTGCGATCGCCGTGTGGCTGTAGACCGCATGCGTCCTCGAGTTTGCAATCGTGTCCAGGATCTGGCTGCCCTTGATGACATGAAGTCCCATGCCATCTTCGGTGGGGAAGATCGCCAGCACCACGTCATAGGCCGTGATGACGGCTCTGAGCGCTTCGGCCTTGTCTTCGGCGACGTCGACGAAGACACGAACATCAGCCGCGAGTTCACGCAGCTCGTCAAAATCCAGCACTGTGGGGGTACTCCAACGCAACAAGGACTGGATGGAGCTTGGCGGCGTTGGGTTACTGAAGTGTCAACAAGGCGTGCCGGGCCACAGGTTTCACGACGAGGTGACTTCGCGTCTAGCGCTTTGCTTGTTCCTTGCGAAGCCGCGCCTCTGCGGCCTCGTCCACGAGTTTCAAGGCGACACCGTCATAACTCAACTTGAATCCGCGGCCGACGATCCATGTCCATCCCTCGCGCTCCCTGATGGCTTCCGCATTGAACTGTTCGGAGATCGATTTGACGGCAGCATCCTGTGCCCCGGGATTGTTCAACTCCGCCTTGACCCGCCAGATCGGGTGCCGGGCGTCGGTCTCATCGCTATCGACCGAAACCTTGGCGCCGTTGATATCGCAGTCGAAGGTGTAGGTGTCGCGGCTTCGGCGGCAGAGATAGCGGCGTTGACTGACGAGCTTGCTGGTCTCGTCAAATGTCATTCCGGGCGAGAAGCCGAAGATGTCGGACTTCTTCAGCACGGCGAGGGAGGCAGGCCTCAGGAAGCCGGGCTGGATCGCGACGAGGGCTGCGACGGCAACGACGATCAAGCCTGCGATGACGATAGCGACCTTCATGAACACCCCTCGAAAAGCCTTCAGACCATTATAGGCAGAAGGGGCGTTCTGCCATGCCCCAAAAGCGAAAACCCCGCCTGGGGGAAGCGGGGCTTTCTGGTGGGGTGAAGCTTGGGGACTTCAATGATATGACGCGCCATCCGCAAAATGGTTCAAAGCGAAATTGCGTGTCCCTGTCGCACCTTGCGCAGGAAGTCGGGAACCCCGCAGAACCCTGCTTGCGTTTTTGGCCTTGATAGGCTCTAAGCCCGGTCAATTCATGACCTCTGGCATGAATCAGAAGCGCGCCTCCGCGGTCCGGCCGCGTCACAGCAGAGTTGTTCGCGCGCACCTCTTCAAAGGAATTCAGACATGGCGAAGATGACGAAGACCCAATTGATTGATGCAATTGCCGAAGGCACGCAGCTTTCGAAGAACGACGTGAAGTCTGTGATCGAGTACATGGCGACGGTCGGCTACAAGGAGCTCAACGAGTCCGGTGAGTTCGTCATTCCCGGCTTTGCAAAGATGTCGGTCGTGAACAAGCCGGCGACGGAAGCCCGCATGGGCGTCAATCCCTTCACCAAGGAGCCGATGCAGTTTGCGGCCAAGCCCGCCAGCAAGTCGGTGAAGGCTTCGCCGCTCAAGGTCGCCAAGGACGCCGTCTAAGCGCCGGCGATATCGTTGCTGCCGGGAGATGCCGCAGCGCGACTGAAAACAGGCGGTGCTCGGCGATTGAGATCCCGAACATCACCATGACGATAGGGACGAGCCCCAGGGCCCGCGCCCATTTTAGCCAGACACGGCTACCAAAGAAAAACCCCGCGCTTTGGCACGGGGCTTTTCTGGCTGACGGCGTTGGGATTTCAGCGCCTGGCCGCCAGCCGTATTTATAACTTAAAGTTGAAAATCCAAAAAGCAACAGCGCCGCGATGACGGAATATGTTCGTCCACCGCGGCGCTGCGATATGACTGGGCGCTGAAATCCCCAGCTTCCATGGGTCCACGCGGCGTTGAAAAGGTTCAACGCGACACGCCGGGAATTTCCAACCGGGGGACTGGACTTTTCGTTCTTTTTTTGTTCTAGTGGGCCACCTTAAGGACGCTTGGGAGGTGACTCATGACCGTCGAAAAGCAGCGCGAAGTGATCAGACTCTGGAATGAGCTCCGGAAGCTCGAGGGCCCGGCCGCAGAAGAGCTCCGCATCCAGATCCTGGAGTGCTTCTCGGAGACGAGCCGGACGAAGCGGGCGGCTTGATCTGCGCCGGCAGATACGGACGACACCGGACGTGCGGCCAGCGCGGGCTCAATTGGACCACTCGCGCTTGATCAGACGGCTGTCGCTGCCCCGACCGGGCGAGCATTTTGAAGTTCGTCTTGGGGGAGAGATTGCGGCGCACGCATTCGCCGCGGACTCGTCAGGAACGAACATGTGCAAGCAGCGTTCGCCTGCATGATATGCCCGCGATGCGCCCAGCCGATGGCGACTTCCACCAACAGCTTTCGATGCGAACCTTGCCGCGAGATCGTCATTGTGTTCGGCGTTGTCGCGAAGCAACTGCCGCCGAGCATCGTGCCGACGCGTGCTGCCGCTTATGAGGTCGCGCCGCGCGCCTTCATCGATCGTTAGGAATCGATCCGCCCTGATTTTTCCGACTCCGATTCGTTCTTCGAGAATGAAATGGAGTCGGATGCAGAACAAGTTGCGCCTGCCGCGACGATGCGGCCGCCCGTATCATAAAGGGACGGTGTGATGCGCAGCACAGCCGCGTCTTCGTCTCCTTCGTAAGCCGTGAGGCGAGGGAGAGCGACATGAATGCGTGCTGGTTTCTCGCCGAGATCGCAAAAGTGTTCTGGTACGATCGGCATCCGCGCCTGCGCAAAGGCAAGCCGTCGGTGCCGCAAGTGCCGCCGCCGCGATCGACGTCTCTCGACACGTCGTCTCCCGATGCCACGTGATCCGACCGTCACGCGCGCACGTATTGTTAAGATCTTCACCGTGCCGATTCTTCGATTCCGATTCGTTCTTCAGGAACGAAATGGTGTCGAAGCTGGAACAAAGCCGGTCGGCGGGACACGGCAGCCTCAGCTCACGAGAAACCCATTGCTGTTCATTAATGGAAGGGTTCGATCAGTTGCTAACGAGAGTTTTCGCCAAAGCCGATAACCCTATTCAGTTAGGTTAAAAGACTAATCGCGTTGCGTACGGCCCTTGTTGCGGTAGGTGTCTGGCAAGGACAAGCAACAAACGACTTTGCCAAGAAGCAATTTTGCCATGACACCTTTTTCAGAACCGTCCTTTTACCAGGGCGACCGTCACACCTATCGTCGCGTCGCGATCGTCGGCACGCTGTTCTGCCTCGCTTTCTTGCTGATCAGCTTCTCGCTGCGGCCGCAGCTCGAAGACACGCGCGTCGCAATCAAGGCCGACCGGCTGGTACGCACGGCGGGCCAGCCAGTGCCCGCCAACTAAAGCGCAACACGCCAGCTAGCGCCCGTTGCCACTGATAGGCTCGTCGGCGCGCACGGAAGCTGACGCTCCGCCGTGCGAAGCAAGCGCCACGAAGCCGGCATAGCCGGACAAATTGAGCAGTACTTCCAGCCACACGGGCATGTCGGCCTCTTCTGATTTTTTGCGTGAAGACGGCATCAACGGCCGCGCGCTAATCTGGTTTCATGCTCCCGTCCGAAAACGCAAAAGAGAACTCAGAGCGGAGAGGAGGGGTCGAGCCGGCGGCCGAGGGTCGCAACGGTTTCGCTCGACGGCTGCTGCTTCAGGAACTCCGCGATTGCGCGCGCGAGCTCGCCGTCGCTCATCGGCGTCGGCGGCGCGTGCAGCGTCCCTATCCCGAAATTTCGAACGATCTCGTCGTAGTGGCCATCCTCGGAACGGGGAACCAGCTTGCGGATACGGGCCAGCAAGGCAGATAACGGCAAACTCTCCTCCTCGGTCGTCCGCCCCGCTGGCAGCAATCCTCGTCTGCTGCCATCTGCTCCCGTTAAACCGAAAACCCCGCCGGCATCGCGGAGATGCTGACGGGGTTTCGGCGCGGCTACCTCGACCGGATGGCGGAAGCTGCTGCGCTGGAGGTCCAATTCACGGGCGTCGATTTAGTTCCAGCCGGATCCAAGGTTTTTTGTCGCACGGGTTCCCCGCCTTGGCGCAACCATCGCCGCTGCTCGCCGTTATCCCGGCAGACGCGAAGGAGAAATAGAATGAAGAAAACATTGGCAGTTTTGGCCACCATCGCAGCGGTCGGTGTCACCGCGGTCGCGGCGCCTGCGCCCGCCGAAGCGCGCGGGCGCGGGATCGGCCCGGGCCTTGCTTTCGGTCTTGCGGCCGGAGCGATCACCGCGGGCGCCGTCGCTGCATCGCAGCCCTACGGATATGGATACGGGTATGGCCCCCGCTACGGCTATTACGGCGGACCCGGCTACTATTCACCGGGCCCCTACGCCTACTATGGTGGCGGACCGTACTACCGGCACCATCGCCATTGGCGCCATTGGTAAGACACTCTCAAACGAAAAGCCCGGAGCGATGCTCCGGGCTTTTTTCATGCGCGTTGATCGGACCGTGCTTTACGGCCAGAGCGAAGGCCGCTCGACCTTGCGAGCGTTTTCCAGGGTCGATACGAAATACTCTTCGCGCTCTCGTTTGAATTTCTCCTGCGTGGCACGGAAGGCGGCGACACGGGCGGCGATTTCGTCGCGCTCACGGGCTTTGCGTTCTTCGTCTTCGGTCATAGCCATCCCCTCAAGTTTGCTACTGAACCCAAGCACTGCCGCCGCATCATCTTGAGTCGCATTGAAACATCCATTGATGCTCCCGAATGGGGCGTCAATGGGGAGGAGGCATTGCAGGATTGTGATATGCGAGGGGCGGAAAAAATTGCCGAGCGCATTGCGTTAGCGCTTGATAAGAGCGTCAGCAATCTTGCCGCGTGCGATTGTTGCTGTCAGGCAAACCGAGTCGGGAGTTGCGATTGATTGCATCGGATCTTCAGAGCGGCGTTGAACGCCTCGGCGAGATGATCGCCGAGGCAAGGGTCATCGTGCCGTTCACGGGCGCCGGCATCTCGACCGAATGCGGCATTCCCGACTTCCGCTCGCCGGGGGGAATCTGGACGCGCAACCGTCCGATCCCGTTCGACGAGTTCGTCGCGAGCCAGGAGGCGCGGGACGAATCCTGGCGCCGCCGTTTTGCGATGGAAGAGGTGTTCGCGGCGGCAAAGCCCGGCCGCGGCCATCGGGCACTCGCCTCGCTCTAAGGCGCGGGCAAGGTTCCCGCCGTCATCACCCAGAACATCGACAACCTGCACCAGGCCTCAGGTGTCGCCGGCGACGACGTGATTGAACTCCATGGCAATACCACTTATGCGCGCTGTATCGGATGCGGCCAGACCTATCCGCTCGATTGGGTGAGGCAGCGCTTCGACGGCGACGGCCTCGCGCCCAACTGCACCGCCTGCGACGAACCGGTGAAGACCGCCACGATATCCTTCGGTCAGATGATGCCCGACGATGAAATGCGGCGCGCGACCGCACTGTCGCGAGCCTGCGATCTCTTCATCGCGATCGGTTCCTCGCTCGTGGTGTGGCCCGCGGCGGGCTTTCCGATGATGGCGAAGAACGCCGGTGCTCGTCTGGTGATCATCAACCGCGAGCCGACCGAACAGGACGACCTCGCCGACCTCGTCATCCACGATGACATCGGCGAAGCGCTCGGGCCCTTTACCGGCAATTGAGGCGTCAGTTTGATTCGCGGCTGTGCAAGCTGTTCATAGGTTCCGGCTGATCTCTTTTTTGTCTATGCCTCGCAACCGGGAGTGTTATCTTTTGAGTCGAAAGATTCGCGTCGCGTCCATTTGAGAACATTCTCTTAAGACGCGTGATTCGAGCGCCGCCGATGTGGCGGGTTGCATGGCAGTGTGGGGTCCGGGGTTATGGGGTCGTCGGACGGATTTGAGTCCAAGAAGCTCGGAGTTCCCGGGCAAATATCGCCCGGGCGGATCACGCCGGGCGAGCACGGCGGTGCCGGTCGCGACAGCGCGCTCAGTCCGTTCAGCGGGTTGGGAGAGGCCAGCGCCAATCTCGTCGAGGTCCACGGCGTCATCAAATGGTTCGACGCTTCCAAAGGTTACGGCTTCATCGTTCCCGACAACGGCTGGCCTGACGTACTCCTGCACGTCACCGTGCTTAGGCGTGACGGCTTTCAGACCGCTTATGAGGGCGCCCGCATCGTCGTCGAATGCATCCAGCGCGCCAAGGGTTACCAGGCGTTCCGCGTGGTCTCGATGGACGAGTCGACCGCAATCCATCCGGCGCAGATGCTGCCGCCACGCACCCACGTCACGGTCACCGCGACCAGCGGGCTGGAACGGGCCCAGGTCAAATGGTTCAACCGGCTGCGCGGCTTCGGCTTCCTGACCTGCGGCGAGGGCACGCCCGACATCTTCGTGCACATGGAGACGCTGCGCCGCTTCGGCATGACCGAGCTCAGGCCCGGCCAATACGTCCTGGTCCGCTTCGGGCCCGGCTCCAAGGGCATGATGGCGGCCGAGATCCATCCCGAGACCGGATCGCCGGGATTGCAGTCGCACTAGGTGCGGCACATCTCGGGCTCTGGCTTTCATTTCCCGCAATCGTGAGCATTAGAGGCGCGCTGGCAGGCCGGCGCGCCTCTGGCTTTTCCGGCGACCGCCGCGTAAGGACTGGTTTCCGTCCTACGCCTCGAGTGCCCCCATGAATCCTGATCGCAAGGCTGTCTGGTCCGCTCTGAAGGGCTGGCTTGCCGCCGTCCTCGTCATCGCCGGTTGTGCCGTTGCCGGCGCGCCCTCCCACGCCGCCAGCTTCCAGCCGCTCGAGATCGTCACCAAGAACGGCGTGCAGGTGTTCTCGGTGGAGATGGCGACGACCGAGGAGGAGAAGCAGACCGGCCTGATGTACCGCAAGGAACTCGCGGACGGCAAAGGCATGCTGTTCGACTTCAATCCCGAGCAGGAAATCTCAATGTGGATGAAGAACACCTATGTCTCGCTCGACATGATCTTCATCAGCGCCAACGGCCGCATCCTGCGCATCGCCGAAAACACCGAGCCGCTGTCGACCAAGATCATCTCGTCCCGCGGGCCCGCCCGGGCCGTGCTGGAGGTGGTGGCGGGCACGGCGCAGAAATACGGCATCCGGCCCGGCGACCGTGTCGGCCACCCGCTGTTCGGCAGCAAATAGCGCGGGCAGGCGGCGGCCGCCCTGGGGGCTTGCTGCCGCCTTGGGTGTCTTGCTGGCACGCTGGGAAGCGTGTATCGACGGGGCTCGCCGGACATTCGGGGTATAGCGCAGCCTGGTAGCGCGGCAGTTTTGGGTACTGCAGGTCGTTGGTTCGAATCCAGCTGCCCCGACCAGTCCCGGGGTTCGATCTCCGAGACATTTCCCTGCGGCCTGCGACGTGATCCGACAGGCGGCGCTTCCGGTGGTCCCGCGATTTCTGCGCGATGTTTCAAGTCATTGTCCTGCCCACCAGGACAGAATTGCCGACGCCGCGTCGAACCTTTGGCTGTCGCCACAGACATATGTGTGTTGGGGATTTCAGCGCCCAATGTCTAAACGGACGCCGCCAAGCGATGATATTCCGCTTGCGCGGCGTTGCGCTTTTTCAGGTGTGCTTTTTCGGATCCGGCCGATCAGCTGGAAGCGTACCAGCCGAGCGGGAACGGCAGCAGCGGCCATATCCCGTGGTTATCGTTGGCGGCTTTTGGCTGTTGCGCCGGCGTCCTCGCGATGGGCGCAGGCGGTGTCGATGCCAGCGTCAGGCGCAGGCGTTCACATTGCAAATTCATTGTGGTCGCCCTGACGAATCGTCTCGAAATTCAGCTTACAAAATTGGACGTCAGCTCAATCAATTAGCAACGCGCCCGAATGGCGCGGTCATTCTCAAATCGTGCGCGCATTCTAGGTAATTCGGCGGCGGCTTTCAACCGATCTCGGCTCCAGGCCGGGAGAGGTAAGGTTGACCGGTTAGGTTAAGGACGAGCGGCTGTTGCGGCCGCTTCGGCGATCGTTATCAGATCGATTGCGGCTCGTGATGGGCTGCCCGACGTTCGTGCTCGCACACGGTCACGGTTCGTCGCAGCGCACGTATCCTGTGAGTTCTGCGTCATGTCCTCCGATCGCAACTTCAAAACCGCCGGCCCGCAATCGAGCTGGAGCGAGATCTGGCACCTCTGGACCGTGATCGTGCCCCGCCGCTCGATCAACGGGCAGCTCGTGGTCGGCAAGGTCTGGCGCCGCCACGACGGCCGCGACTGGATCTACAAGAAGTTCACCGAGTTCGACGGCGAAGAAGCCGCCTGAAGCGCGATGTGCCCGGATGAGCCGTCATCGCGCCCCGGGCAATTCCTGAGGCCGTACGGCCCCGACCCGCGGGTCGTTCGACCGCAGCCTATCCCGGCGCCTGGACGCGCGGCAGCGGCAGCTTGAAGTGACGTTTCGCATAGGCGACGATTTCGGCGTCCGAGGGATGATCGGCGGCTTCCACCGCGGCTATCCGCTTGGCGACATCGGGGGCGTTCGCGCGAATGTGGCTGGCAAGCTCCGTCTTTGCGCTGGCCGGACCGATGATGAGGATCTCACCGGCATCGGCCAGGGCTTTGGTCACCTCGCCGTAAAACGCCTTGTCAGGGGCGGCATGGCCGCTGCCGACCGTGTTGGCCTTGTGATGAAGGTGACGCGTCGCCAGTTGCGGATGCAACGTGATTTCGTCCGAGCCGCTCAGGCCGAGATGGAAGATCCTGGCCTGCGAATGGTCGATCCATACCACGGCATGAAAATGAGAGGGCATGTGCTTATGGCCTTGTCCGAGGGGAGGCCGCCGGTGCGGCGGCGCGTGTCATAACGACACTAGACCGACCGTCGCCGGCTCCGGTTGACCCAAGTCAACCGCACTCTGACCATCGACTAGGCTCGTGGCGATTGAAGAGGCGGCTCTAACCGGCAGGCGTTCCTAGCTCAGGCCGTCTTCGTCGCGGCTGTCGCAGGCTTGGGCGGCGGTGGCTTGAGCGGCTTGTCCTGCT
Source organism: Bradyrhizobium sp. SZCCT0148 (assembly GCF_018129985.1). Taxonomy (GTDB): domain Bacteria; phylum Pseudomonadota; class Alphaproteobacteria; order Rhizobiales; family Xanthobacteraceae; genus Bradyrhizobium; species Bradyrhizobium japonicum_H. Next base: position 1,143,502 of record NZ_JAFCKT010000001.1, on the reverse strand, counting down.
TCTTCGACCACGAAATGTAGTATGCGACCGTCGTCATGATGGCGATGCCGGCGACGCTGACGAAGATCTGCGCGAGCAGCGAGCCGGAGCTCATCGACAGCTCGAAATGGCCGACGAAGGACAGGAACACGCCAACGCAGAACACGGCGAGCGATTGCTGGCCGCAGACGATCAGGGGATCGAACACTCTCCATTCCAGCCCCGGCCATTCCTTCGGCACGAAGCGGATCACCAGGATCACGATCACGACGAAGTGGATGAAGCGGTAGGGCGCGAGGTTGGTCTTGTCGTTCGGGTTGAAGGCCGAGAACAGCCACTCCGGGAACATGCCGCCGAACGCGGGGAAGCGGCCGGCCATGGTCATGACCAGCGCGAACAGGAGATAGCCGAGACACAGATAGAGCGTGATCGGTGCGTTGATCAGCGTCATCGAGCGCCGCGCGCCGCCCATCGCGCACCAGGCGCCGAACACGAACAGCACCTGCCAGCAATACGGGTTGAAGTACCACTGGCCGGCCGGATAGGCGTTCAGATTCCAGCCGAAATGGCGGGCCGTCAGCCACAGGACGATCGATAGCGCCATCGTCAGATCGGGCTTGCGCAGCATGAACCACAGGACCGGCGGAAACAGGCCCATCAGCACGATGTAGAGCGGCAGCACGTCGAGATTGAGCGGCTTGAAGCGCAGGAACAGGCCCTGGCGCAGCGTCTCGGTCGCGTTGTCGACGAGGCCGGCGACGTTGAACTCGTTGATCATCTCGCTGTCGCCGAAGCGCAGCGCCAGATAGCTGATCGAGGCGATATAGATCACGAACAGGATGATGTGGGCGACGTAGAGCTGCCAGACCCGCTTGGTCAATCTGGTGGCGCCGACCAGGAAGCCGCGGTCCAGCATCATCCGGGCATAGACGAACGAGGCGGTATAGCCGGAGATGAACACGAACAGATCGGCGGCGTCGGAAAAGCCGTAATTGCGCGTCGTCACCCAGTTCACGACGTTGTCGGGAATGTGGTCGAGGAAGATTGCCCAGTTCGCGACGCCGCGAAACAGGTCGAGCCGGAGGTCACGGCCTTTTTCAGGAAGCGTGGCGTTGATGTTCAGGAAGGCCATGCGACGGAAGCTCTCGAAGGGGACGGATACGCCGAAATCGGCGAGATGGGGCCGCCGGGCGGGACCCCGGCGCGGAAGACGGGTACGCAATTGTCACGGTGCAGCATAATGACTATACCGTCGGGGAGGGTGCCGGGGCCGGAATCACCGATCAGTTCCCAACCGGTGTCTCTATACTATGCCCGCGGTTTCCACCAACTGCCACCGTGACGCATCGAAATCGAACGAAAGACGAAAGAGGCCCGGATCACCCATGACCGCACGCATTTTCAAGCCCGCCAAAAACGCGATGCAATCCGGCCGGTCCAAAACGAAGGAATGGCAGCTCGACTACGAGCCCGAGCAGCCGCGCTCGGTTGAGCCGCTGATGGGCTGGACTTCGTCCGGCGACATGAAGCAGCAGATCACGCTGCGCTTCCACAGCAAGGAAGAGGCGGTCGCCTATTGCGAGCGCAAGGGCATCGCCTACCAGGTCATCGAGCCCCAGGATTCGATCCGCCGCCCGGTCGCCTATGCCGACAATTTCTCGTTCCGCCGCGGCGAGCCCTGGACGCATTGAGGGCGGCTGGCGCGGTCCATTCCACATCATTCCTCGCGATTGACTTCATGCCGGGGCTTGTCCCGGTTGCGTGGCCGCAAACCGCTTTGGCGAGGCGAAGGCACGGGCATCCACGTTTTTGCAACCGGAAATGGCTGGATAGCCAGGACATAGGCGAGCGGAAGCAAAGCCGGGGTTCGGATGGCTATTCCCGGCCCCGAGGGCGGAGAGGCCGCTCGAACGCTATGGCGCTATGCGCCGTGTCAGCCTCTTGGCACCCCTTCCGCCCCGTGCTTCGCTGCCGCTCATGACACGACCATGACGGGGCAGGGTATGGCCGGGCGTGACCAGCTCGACGGCGTCGATCTGAGGATATTATCCGAGCTGCAGCAGGACGGGCGAATCCGCAACAACGAGCTGGCGCTGCGCGTCGGCGTGTCCGCGCCGAACTGCTTGCGGCGGTTGAAATCGTTGTTTGGCCGCGGCGTGATCCGGGCGGTGCGGGCCATCATCGACGAGCGGCGGCTCGGCTATGAGGTGGTGTCGTTCGTCTCGATCCAGCTCGGCAGCCAGGCGCAGCCGGTGCTCGAGGCGTTCGAGAACTCGATCGCCGCGATCCCGCGCATCCAGCAGTGCTGGCGGATCTCGGGCGACACCGACTATCTCCTCAAATGCGTGGCGCCGAGCGTCGAGAGCATGCGGCAGCAGCTGCTGCACTTCGCCGCGATGCCGGACGTGAAGAACGTCCGCAGCTTCCCGGTGCTGGGTGTTGCGAAGGATGTGCCGCTGCCGTTGCAAGACGTCGCGGCGGCGGCGTCGGCGAGCTAGCGCGGTCTGCCTGTCATGAGGTGAACGGCGCTCGCCTGTTTGGATTGACGCGACGAGGCCCGACGCCCCATTCCGGATGAAGTTTCAGCGATACCTGCCGCGAAACTCTCGCGGGCTCGCGCCTGTCCAGGTGCGGAAGGCGCGGGAAAAGCTCTTCTCATTGCGGAAGCCGGCGATCTCCGCGATGCGCTTGATCGGCGCACGTCCACGCATCAGCTCTTGTTTTGCCAGTTCGAACTTTGCCTCTTCCTTGAGATCGCGCAGCGAGGTGGCCTCCTCGCGCAGGCGCCGATGCATGGTGCGGGTTGATAGCGCGAGCTCGCTTGCGACATCCTCGGCGCCGAGACTGCGGCCGCGCCCATTGCGAAGCACGCGGCGAACGCGCTCGACCAGCAGCCGGTCGCGCCTGTAAGGGAGCACGGTCAGCCGCAACGCGCCCTTGAGCATGCTGTCGAGATCGGCCGCGCTGCGCGTGAATGGCAGCGAAAGATAGTGCTTGTCGAAGACGATGCGGGCGCTGCCGGCATCGAAGCTCAGGTTCTTGCAGAAGATGGTCGGATAGACCGAGACATGGCCGGGCTCGGCAAAGGGAAATTCCGCCGCGCGCAGCGCGATGGCGGAATCGACCGCCCAGCATGAAAAGCCGAGTACGTAACGGAGCAGGGTGACCAGGCAGAATTCCCGGAGATTTCCGAGGTCGCGCTGCTCGCGAATGGAGATGGTCGCGGTCTCGTCGCCAACCGCGAGCTCGAACAGCACGTCCTCGGTCAACAGCCGATGATGCCGGCACCAGCGCTTGAGAGCGACTTCGAGATTGGGCGCCGTGATCGAGGCGCGGCACAGCATGCCATAGGTGCCCCAGGGCAGCCGGCGCGTGAACCAGCCGAGCGCCTCGTCGTCGAGCTCACGCATGGCGTGACCGGCCAATGCCTCGAACTGGGCCGCTGTGATACGTCCGTCCCCGGAATAGACGAGGTCTTCGGTGACCTGGCCCTTGCCCAGGGCCTCGGTCGCGTCCCCCCCGTAGCGGGCATAAGCGGCGACCACACCGCGGACGAAGGCGGCGGGGGTCATGGCACGGCGGGGCGTCGCGGTGGCGGCTTGAAAAGGCATGAAAAATCCTCGCCAAAGTTGGCGGAAAATGCAACCTTTTCGACCGCCAAGGCGCCCGGACGGAGGTAGGTTCGGGCGATAAAAGACGGAGGAATCGCCTTGAACATCCCGAGCATCGATTTCGATCTGGGCGAAGACATCAGCATGCTGCGCGACACCGTGCGCGCCTTCGTGGAGGCGGAGATCACGCCCCGCGCCGCTGAGATCGAGAAAGCCAATCTGTTCCCGGCCGACCTCTGGAAGCGCCTTGGCGACCTCGGCCTGCACGGCATGACCGCGCCGGAGCAATATGGCGGCTCGAACATGGGCTATCTCGCCCACATCGTTGCCATGGAGGAGGTCTCGCGCGGCTCCGCAGCCGTTGGCCTGTCTTACGGCGCCCACTCCAACCTTTGCGTCAACCAGATTCGCCGCAACGGCAACGACGCGCAGCGGCAGCGCTATCTGCCGAAGCTGATCTCCGGCGAGTATGTCGGCGCGCTCGCGATGTCCGAGCCCGGTGCGGGATCGGACGTGGTCTCGATGAAGCTGCGTGCCGACAAGCGCGGCGATCGCTATGTGCTCAACGGCTCCAAGATGTGGATCACCAATGGCGGCGATGCCGACGTGCTGGTGGTCTACGCCAAGACCGATCCGGAGGCCGGCCCACGCGGCATGACCGCCTTCCTGGTCGAGAAGGGTTTCAAGGGCTTCACCCACGGCCAGCATCTGGACAAGCTCGGCATGCGCGGCTCCAACACCTATCCGCTGTTCTTCGACGAATGCGAGGTGCCCGAGGAGAACGTGCTCGGCAGGGTGGGCGAGGGCGTCAAGGTGCTGATGTCCGGGCTCGACTATGAACGCGCAGTGCTCTCGGGGGGGCCGCTCGGGATCATGGCCGCCTGCATGGATGCGGTTGTGCCCTACATGCACGAGCGCAAGCAGTTCGGCCAACCGATCGGTGACTTCCAGCTGATGCAGGGCAAGCTCGCCGACATGTATTCGACCTGGCAGGCCACGCGCGCCTACGTCTATGCGGTGGGCCGCGCCTGCGACCGCGCCGACCACGCCCGCAGCTTGCGCAAGGACGCGGCGGCTGCGATCCTCTATTCCGCGGAGAAGGCAACGTGGATGGCGGGCGAGGCAATCCAGGCGCTTGGCGGCGTCGGCTATACCAGTGACTTCCCCGTGGGGCGCCTGTGGCGCGACGCGAAGCTGTACGAGATCGGCGCTGGGACGTCCGAAGTTCGCCGCATGCTGATCGGCCGCGAACTGATGTCCGAGACGGACTAACACCTTCACTCCATTGGAATCAACATGCCGCTCCATTCCAGCATCGATCCGTCGTCGTCAGACTTTGCGCGCAACTCCGAGGCCATGCGCTCGCTTGTCGCGGACTTGCGCGAAAAGCTCAGCCAGGTCGCTGGCGGCGGCGGCGAAGTCTCGCGCAACCGGCACACCTCGCGCGGCAAGATGCTGGCGCGCCAGCGGGTCGATCTGCTGGTCGATCCCGGCACCTCGTTCCTGGAGCTGTCGCCGCTCGCGGCCTACGGCCTTTATGGCGGTGACGTGCATTCGGCCAGCGTGGTGACCGGGGTCGGGCGCATCGCGGGCCGCGAATGCGTCATCGTCGCCAACGACGCCACCATCAAGGGCGGCACCTATTACCCCATGACCGTGAAGAAGCACCTCCGCGCGCAGGATGTGGCGCGGCAGAACAATCTTCCCTGTGTTTACATGGTCGATTCCGGCGGGGCCTTCCTGCCGCTGCAGGACGAGATCTTTCCGGACGAGCGGCATTTCGGCCGCATCTTCTACAACCAGGCGCAGATGTCCTCGCAGGGCATTCCGCAGATCGCGATCGTGATGGGCTCGTGCACCGCCGGCGGTGCCTATGTCCCGGCGATGTCGGATGAGAGCATCATCGTGCGCAACCAGGGGACCATCTTTCTCGGCGGTCCTCCCCTGGTGAAGGCCGCGACCGGCGAGGTCGTCAGCGCGGAGGAGCTCGGCGGCGCCGACGTGCATTCGCGTCAGTCGGGCGTCACGGACCATTATGCGCAAAACGATGCCCATGCGATCGGCATCGCGCGGCGCATCGTCGGCACGCTGAAGCCGTCGGCACGGCCTCATCTCAACATGCATCCGCCGCGAGATCCGCTGTTCGCTGCCGAGGAGATCTACGGCGTGGTACCCGTCGACGGCCGCAAGCCGTTCGACGTACGCGACATCATCGCCCGGGTCGTCGACGGCTCCGAGTTCGACGAGTTCAAGAAGCTTTACGGCACTACGCTGGTGTGCGGCTTCGCCCACATCTGGGGTTATCCGGTGGGCATCATCGCCAACAACGGCATCCTGTTCAGCGAGAGCTCGCTGAAGGGCGCACATTTCATCGAGCTGTGCTGCCAGCGCGGTATCCCGCTGGTGTTCCTGCAGAACATCACCGGCTTCATGGTCGGCAAGAAATACGAGGCCGGCGGCATCGCGCGCGACGGCGCCAAGCTGGTCACGGCGGTCGCCACCGCCTCGGTGCCGAAATTCACCGTGGTGATCGGCGGTTCTTACGGCGCCGGCAATTACGGCATGTGCGGCCGCGCCTACTCACCGCGTTTCCTGTGGATGTGGCCGAATGCGCGCATCTCGGTGATGGGCGGCGAGCAGGCCTCGATGGTGCTGAGCCAGGTCCGCCGCGACAACATCGAGGCCAAGGGCGAGAGCTGGTCCAAGGACGAAGAAGATAAATTCCGCGAGCCGATCCGCGCGCAATATGAGAGCCAGGGGCATCCCTATTATGCCACCGCGCGGCTGTGGGACGACGGCGTGATCGACCCCGCCGACACGCGCCTCGTGCTTGGTCTTGGTCTCTCGGCGGCGTCGAATGCGCCGATCGAGCCGACGAAATTCGGCCTGTTCAGGATGTGATGCGATGGACCGCTCAAAGCTCTACCGGCGTTTTCGCACGCTCCTGATCGCCAACCGTGGCGAGATCGCAGCCCGCGTCATCCGCACCGCGCGTGCCATGGGCCTGCGCACGGTCGCGGTCTATTCCGAAGCCGATCGCGACGCGATGCATGTCGCACTCGCGGATGAAGCCGTGCTGCTGGGGCCGGCTCGCGCCCGCGACAGTTATCTCAATGTCGATCGGTTGATTGAAGCTGCGAAGAAGACAGGCGCCGAGGCCGTCCATCCCGGTTACGGATTTCTGTCGGAGAATGCCGAGTTCGCGCAGGCCTGTTACGATGCCGGCCTCGTCTTCGTCGGCCCAACTGCCGACATGATGAACGCAATGGGCTCGAAATCCGGCTCCAAGGCACTGATGGAGAAAGCAGGGGTGCCGCTAGTGCCCGGCTATCACGGCGATGCGCAGGACGACGCCACGCTGGCGAAGGCGGCCGACAAGGTCGGCTTCCCCATCCTGGTGAAGGCCTCCGCCGGCGGTGGCGGCCGCGGAATGCGCATCGTGCGCTCGGCCGAAGAGCTTGCGCCAGCCATCGTCAGCGCCAAGCGCGAGGCCAAGGCCGCGTTTGGCGACGATCGCATGCTGATCGAAAAATATGTCGACAATCCCAGGCATATCGAGGTGCAGATCGTCGGCGACAGCCACGGCAATCTGCTGTCGCTTTTCGAGCGCGAATGCACGCTGCAGCGCCGTCATCAGAAGGTGATCGAGGAGGCGCCGTCGCCGACGCTCAATCCTGCCCAGCGCGAGACGGTCTGTGCCGCCGCGCGAAAAGCGGCGGGCGCCGTGAACTATGTCGGCGCCGGCACCATCGAGTTCGTCTCCGACGGCAAGGATGTATTCTTCATCGAGATGAACACCCGGCTCCAGGTCGAACACCCCGTGACCGAGTTGATCACGGGAATTGATCTGGTCGAGTGGCAATTGCGCGTCGCCTTCGGTGAGGCGCTGCCGCTGAAGCAGGACGAGATCCGGCTCAACGGCCACGCCGTCGAGGCGCGCGTCTATGCCGAGAACCCGACCAAGAATTTCATGCCGTCGGTCGGCAGGATTTCGACCTGGCGCTTGCCGGCAGAAGGCGGGGGCTTGCGGATCGATGCCGGCTATCGCGAGGGCGATAGCGTCTCGCCGTATTACGACGCCATGCTCGCAAAGATGATTGCCTGGGCGCCGACGCGGGAGGTCGCGATCGAGCGGCTGAACCGCGGGCTGGAGGAGTCCGACGTCCGCGGGATCGTCACCAACATCCCGTTCCTGTCGGCGCTGATGACGCATCCGAAGGTGCGGACCAATGCCATCGATACCGGCTTCATCGAGCGCGAACTGGCGGTGCTGACACAGGCGTCGCAGGTGCCGGGTGAGCTCGAGCTCTGTGCGGCCGTCGCTGCTGTTATCAACGGCGAGCAGCAGGCCGCCCAAAGCGAGGCGAATTCGCCCTGGCAGACCTTCGGCTGGCAGCCGGTCGGCCGTCGGCAGCGGCGCTTTGCCTTTCGCGTCGGGCATGGGCCCGAGCAGCAGGTCGTTCTGAACTACGGCAGCGGACCATCGACGCTGGTCATCGGCGAGCGCGAATTGGCGTTCTCGATCGTTGCGAAGGACGGCGGCTTTGACCTGACGCTCGACGGCGTCAAATCGTCGGTCGCCGCGGTCATTACCGGGCACGAGCTTTACTTGCGCACGCGTAACGGCCGCTTCGACCTGCACTGGGTCGATCCGTTCGGCGGCGAGACCGAGGAGCAGACCGGCGCGGACAAGATCGCGGCACCGTTGCCGGGCACGGTCGTCGCCGTGCTGGCGGAGGAAGGGGCGAAGCTGGAGAAGGGCGCCCCGATCCTCACCCTGGAAGTGATGAAAATGGAGCAGACACTTCGCGCGCCCTATGCCGGCGTGCTGACGTCCATCAAGTGCAAGGTGGGCGACATCGTGCAGGAGGGCGTCGAACTCGCCGTGGTCGAGCCTTCGAACGAATGACTGGGGGAGAGTGAGATGAGCGACCAGGTCCGCATCATCGAAATGGGCCCGCGCGATGGGCTCCAGAACGAGAAGACGCCGGTCAGCGTCGAGGACCGTATCGCCTTCATCGAAGCGCTGGTCGGGGCCGGCCTCGATACGGTCGAGGTCGGTGCGTTCGTCTCGCCCAAAGCGATCCCGCAGATGGCGAACTCGGATGCCGTGCTGCGCGGTGTAAGCCACGTCAGGGGCGCCGAGTTCCACGTGCTGGTGCCAAACGAAAAGGGCTATGACGCCGCGCGCGCGGCCGGGGCGACAGTGGCCTCGGTGTTCGCGGCGGCCTCGGAGGGCTTTTCGCGCGCCAACATCAACTGCACGATTGCAGAGTCGATCGAGCGCTTCAAGCGGGTGCTGGCGCGCGCGAAGGCCGATGGCACACCGGTGCGCGGCTATATTTCCTGCGTGCTCGGTTGTCCGTTCGACGGCGAGATCAAGCCGAAGGCAGTGGCTGATCTGGCGAGCACGCTGTGGGATCTCGGCTGCTACGAGATCTCGCTCGGCGACACCATCGGCGTCGGCACGCCTGATAAGGCCAGGGAGATGCTGCGCGCGGTTGCCGCCAACATCCCGCCGGCAAAGCTTGCCATGCACTTCCACGACACTTACGGGCAAGCGCTCGCCAATCTCTATGCGGGGATGGAGGAGGGCGTGCGCGTCATCGATGCCGCCGCCGGCGGCCTCGGTGGCTGTCCCTACGCGCCGGGTGCGACCGGCAATGTCGCGACTGAGGATGTCGTCTACATGCTCGAAGGCATGGGCGTCAGGACCGGCGTCGACATGGAGAAGCTGCTCGCTGCCACCAACACGATGAGCGACGTGCTCGGCAAGCCGCCGGTGAGCCGCGTGGCGTCCGCGCTGAATGCGAAGAGGAAGCGGGCTGCTTCGTAGGACGGGCTAAGGCACGTAGCGCCGTGCCCACCATCCCTTAGGAAGAGTATCTGCGGATCGGCGGGCACACTTCGCTTTGCCCACCCTAAGGCAATTGGAAGCTAGTGGCTCCCGTCCGGCCCCATCACCAGATCCGGCAGCCCGGTCGAGATTCCCGGGAAGAAACATAGCAACAGCACTGCGAGCATCATCAGCAGCACGAACGGCAGTGTGCCCCAGATCACCTCGCGCAGCGGAATGTCCGGTGCGACGTTGCGGATGACGAAGATGTTGAGGCCGACGGGGGGATGGATCAGTCCCATCTCCATCACGATGGTCATGACCACGCCGAACCAGATGATGTCGAAATTGGCGGCGCGTAAGGGAGGCAGGATGATCGGCGCGGTCATGAGAATGATGGAAACCGGCGGCAGGAAGAAGCCGAGCACGACCACCATGACGAGGATCGCAAACAGCAGTTCCCAGCGCGGCAGGTGCATCGCGACGATGGATTCGGCGACCGACTGCGAGATGTGCAGATAGCTCATCACGTAGGAATAGAGCAGCGACATGCCGATGATCATCATCAGCATGGTCGATTCCCGGATCGTCGACTTCATGATCGGTGCGAGGTCGCTCGGCCGCCAGACGCTGTAGATCGCCGCGATCAGCGCCAGCGCCAGCAGTCCGCCAAGGCCGGCGGTCTCCGACGGGGTGGCGTAGCCGCCATAGAGCGCGATCATGACGCCGGTAAGCAGCAGCACGAACGGGATCACGCGCGGCAGTACGCTGAAGCGTTCGGCCAGCGTATATTCGTCGCGCTGCAGGATCGGCGCCTCCGGGCCGCCATTCTTGTAGACCGCTTCGGCCGCGGCGTATTCCTGGCGGAAACGGATGACAGCGTAGGCACCGAACAGCGTGACGAGCAGCAGGCCCGGCCCGATGCCGGCGAGAAACAGCCGCCCGAGCGATTTTTCGGCTGCGACCGCGAACAGGATCATGGTGATCGATGGCGGCAGCAGGATGCCAAGCGTGCCGCCGGCAGCGATGATGCCGGCCGCAAAGCCGCCGGAGTAGCCGCGCTTGCGCATCTCGGGGATGCCGGCCGAGCCGATCGCCGAGCAGGTTGCGGGCGACGAGCCCGCCATCGCCGCGAAAAGTGCGCAGGCGAACACGTTGGCGACGCCGAGGCCGCCGGGCACGCGGTGCAGCCAGGCATGAAGGGCTGAATAGAGATCCTGGCCGGCGCGCGACTTGCCGATCGCCGCGCCCTTCAGGATGAAGAGCGGGATCGACAACAGTGTGATCGAGGCCATTTCCTCGTAGACGTTCTGAGTCACCGTATCGAGCGACGCTGTGGGCATGTAGATGCCCATAAAGACGATCGCGACCGCGCCGAGCGCGAATGCGATCGGCATGCCCGAGAACATGACGAGCAGTGTCGCAACGCCGTAGGCGATGCCTATTCCTAACACGCTCATGAACGCTTGGCTCCGGTGAAGGGCAGCGCAAGCTGCACGAGGATCTGGATGCAGAGCAGGCTCATGCCGAGCGCCATCAGCGAATAGGGGATAGCGAGCGGCGGCGACCACATCGAGTTCGAGACCTGGCCGTCGACATAGGCCTCGTGGGCCAGCGTCCAGGACTTCCAAGTGAAGAAGGCGCAGAACAGGAACGTGACGGCATCGACCAGCCAGAGCCTGATCCGGTTCGCCAGCGGCGACAGCAGGCCGACAAAAGCCTCGATGCCGATATGGCCGCGGTTCTGCTGCACATAGGCGGCCGTCATGAAGGTGGCACCGACCAGCAGGAACACGGCGGCCTCGTCCTGCCAGTAATTGGCGGCCTTGAACAGGGCACGGCTGAGCACGCTGTAGCTCAGGATGGCGCAGGCCGCGACCAGCGCGATCGCGGCGAACACGACGATGATGTTGTTGAGGATGGCGAGACCGCGATCAATCGCCGCCGCAGGGCCCGTGCCTGCGGCAGCGTCAGAGCGGGCGTCACGATCCGGAATCGGACCGTGGCTCATGCCGCGACGTCGGTGGCGAGCTTGAGCAGGTTTGCAGCGGTCGCGGTCTTGGCGCTGTAGTCCTTCCAGGCCGTGTCGCGGGCGATGTCGCGCCACTTGCCGACGGTCGCGGCATCGAGCGCCGAGACCTTCGCGCCGGCCTTCTCGTAGACCTTGGCGACCTCGACGTCGTCGTCCTGCGCACCCTTGCGGCCGAAGGCTTCGAGCTCGGTGCCGACCGCGAGCAGGATGTCCTGCTGGTTTTTCGGCAGCTTGTCGAAGATCGCTTTCGACATCATCAGCGGCTCGAGCATGAACCAGTAGGATGCGCCGGCCCCTGAGGTCAGCGACTTCGCGACCTCTTCGAGACGGAACGAGATCAGGCTGGTCGAGGAGGTGATGCCGGCATCGCAGGCGCCGGTCTGCATCGCCGCGTAGATTTCATTCGAGGGCACCGAGAGCACCGAAGCGCCGGCGGTCTGCAGCACCATGTCCATCTCGCGCGAGCCGCCGCGCACCTTGAGGCCCTTCGCGTCTTCCGGCGCGACGATCGCCTTGGAGCGGCTGGCGACGCCGCCGGCCTGCCACACCCAGGTGAGCAGGATGATGCCCTTGTCGGCGAGGAAGTCGGTCAGCGCCTTGCCGACCGGCTCCTTCTTCCAGCGCAGGCCCTGGTCGTAGGTGGTCACGAGGCCGGGCATCAGGCCGATATTGGTCTCCGGCAATTCGCCGCCGGCGTAGGGCATCGGATAGAGGCTGATGTCGAGCGCGCCCTTGCGCATCGCGGAGAACTGCGCGTTGGTCTTGATCAGCGACGAGTTCGGGTAAATCTCGGCGGCGATGTCGCCATTGCTGCGCTTGGCAACTTCAGCTGCGAACATGCGACAGAGCCGGTCGCGGAAATCGCCCTTGTCGATGGTGCCGCCCGGGAATTGATGCGAAATCTTCAGTGTGGTCGCGGCATGGGCCGTCCCGGTGCCGAAGCGGAGGATGGCGGGTGCAGCGACAGCGGTCGCGATCAGATGGCGGCGCGTGAGCATGGTGTGATCCCTTGAACGTTTCTTTGGACGGTTCTTGTTGGCGTGATGTGAGCGGGTCGTGCGACCGGTGCGTAGGCCCATCCTAGCCGGTCTTTCACCCGATATTCTCTCATCTGATAGTTCGAGACCGAATGCGGGGGCAAGGGGGTGGCCGTGCTGCGCTGCAGCACCTGGGCCGTTCGCAATCGGTGGGGCCCGCGCGTCCGCGATTGCGAGAGGCGGCAACGCCTCAGAATTTTATCGGCGAGGCCGTAACAACGCCGGGCGTCACTCCGTCGAAACTGAGTAGCGGCGTCCGTCGCTGACAAACTCAATCCCGAAGGGAATTGCACTCATGATCATTCGTACCCGCATCGTGCTCGGCGTCTCCGCTGCCGTCCTCTCGCTTGGCCTCGCGCTCGCGCCGGCCGCCTTTGCTCAGGACAAGATGGGCAAGGATGACGGCATGATGAAAAAGGACACGATGTCCAAGGACGGCATGATGAAGAAGGACACCATGTCCAAGGACGACGGCATGAAGAAGGATCACATGTCGAAGGACGGCATGAAGAAGGACGACGGGATGATGAAGAAGAACTGATCTTCTCTCGTCGTGGCAGCGTTGGCGACAGGCAAACGCGCGCCAAAAAGCCAGGGGCAGTCACGCCGACCGCCCCTGAGTCTTTCAGTCCAAATTCAATTGAACGTGACTGCGATAGCTACTTACGCTTCGCCTTGCGGGCGGCATAGCGAGCGTCGCGCTTGGCCTTTTGCTCGGCTTCGGCTTCGGCCGCCCTTGCGATGGCTTCTTCGGCTTCGCGGGCGATCCGGGCGGCTTCGAGCGCGGCAGCCTCTTCTGCAAGGCGCTTCTGCTCGGCCTTCTCGGCCTCGCGCGCAGCCTTCGCCTCGGCCCGCTTGGCCGCGAGGGCCTCGCGCTCGGCACGCTTCGCCACAACCGCGGGATCATCGGCCCCGGGCTGCGACTTGAATTTGTTCAAAAGGTTTTTGCGTGCGTCCTGCGCCGCCTTCTGCCGGTCTGCGAAACCGGGTTCCCTGAATCCACTCATCGACGAGCCTTGTCTTCCTCGCTTCCGATCCTACATCACATCGGTTGGTACGTCGGCTGGGCATAGCAGGCGCCACGCGACGCAGAAGCGTTTACATCGCCGCGCGTCGCTACGCCACCCATAATCGCAGCCGATCAGGTAGACGAAAAGTCGCCGCCCAGACGACCTCATCGTAGCCCGGAAAAACTGCCGAATTGTGATGTCCCTCATAAGGGACCACGAGGGCGACGCCTAGCGTCCGCCCCGATACGTGACGGAGCACGGGCATGACGATCTTCCACTTCCGCCTGAAGGCGCTCGCGATCGCCTTGGCTTTGGTTGCCGCGGCGGGGGCCGCGCTGCTGCTCGCTCGTCCGCAGCCCATCGAGAGTGCCGTCCTGGGGGCTGACTGGGAATGTACCCAGACCGCGTTCGTGCTCACGACCTGCGCACCGCGGCTCCAGCAGGCGATTCCGGCGGTCGAAACCTCGCGCAAGGATGCGATCCGGGCGACCCGGGGCTGAGCCTGCCGAATGGGGCCCGGATGTGACGGGGCGTCGCAGAGGTGGTAAGCCGGCTCGCCCGCGCAACAGGTTGCCATGCCCACGTCCAAGCCCGAGTCCAAGCTGGAGTCCGCCCCCGACCCGGGCGAGAAGCCGAAATCCCGGCCGAGGCCCCAATCCGGTGACAGCCGTCGCGGTGCCATCGCCGGCTTGATCATCGCGATCCTGATCCTCGGCGTCGGCTGGTGGCTCGCGCGGGACCTCACCGCAGCCAGCAAGATGCAGGACTGTCTGATGTCCGGGCGACGCAATTGCAACGTGATCGAACCGGCCCGCTAGATGCGCCCCCACGCGGTCCGTCGAGCCGAAAAAATGCCCTGATCCTACCATTTGTAACGCGACTTAGCCGACCAAGCGGGGTCAGCTATATCAGCCGGCATCAAGCCAAGCGCGATTCGAAGCGTGTATCGCGGCGGGCACCACGGCAATCGAGAAAGTTGGGGTCAAGCACGCATGACTGCGTTCAGTCGCATGAAGATCATCATTCCCGTGGTTTCGGCCATGTCGTTGCTCGCGATTCCGGCGCAAGCCCAGGACGCCAGGCCGCCGAGGGACGCCGGCCAGCCTCCGGCGCGCGCGGGCGCTGGGGCGCCGCCGCCGGACAGCCAGACCATCCGCAAGAGCCCGCCGCAGCAGGCGGCCCGGCCCGCGCCGCAGCCCAATGGCCCGCCCCATGCCGGTCCCGGTCCGCACGGCGCCGGCGGTCCGCCGCCGGGACGTCACGTCGCCCGTGGTCCCGCTCCGACGCGCGACTGGGGCGGACAGGTCTACCGGGGCAATCGCTCTTGGGACGGCGGGCGCTGGCGCCACGAAGTCCACAACGGCCGCTCCGGCTGGTGGTGGGACGTTGGCGGTGTCTGGTATTATTATCCGCAACGGATGGCTGGCCCGCCCGGCTATATCTCTGAAGAGTACTACGATGACGTGCCGGTGGCCTACGCCCCGCCGCCGCCTCCGGTCGCCTATGCACCGCCACCTCCGCCTCCGCCGCCGGCTGATCCCGGCGTAAGCGCGCTGGGCGGCGCCATCGTCGGCGGCGTGCTCGGTGGATTAATCTCAGGCAATGCGAGCGGGGCGGCCGCGGGCGCGGTTCTCGGCGGCGCGACCGGAGCCATCGCGGGTGCCACCGCGGCATCCCAGCCGGGCTACTACTGGTCGCAAGGCAATTGTTACTACCGCTATCCGGATGGGCAGTACGTGCCGACTGATCCGCGGGCGTGCCGCTAAAGGCACTGCTTTCATGCTGAGCTGACGGAGGCGGGCGCATTTGCCCGCCTCTTTTCATATTTTGGTGCCGTCACCGATTGTCCGAGAGGTCTCTCGGTCCGGCGTTCGGCGGCGCACAACAACTGCCTCAAAAAAGCACTGGCTCCCGGCGCGGCTTCACGCGATTCTCAAAAGAAAAAATTTGGGAAAGCGATTCGCGGGGACGTGGGACATGCTGGATGCAATCCAGATCAGCTTGGCGCTTTGGGCCATGATCGTTTGCGGCGGGATCAAGATGGGGCAGGTGGTGCACTGCCTGTTCTGAAGCGTCGCAAGCCCTGAGCGCGCCAACGCTCGCGCTGCGTCACACCAGCCAGTTGAAGAACGCAATCGCGCCCCAGACCAGGCCGGCGATCCAGGCCACCATCACGACGCCGATGGTCCCGAGATAGGCGATACCGAGCAGGTCGGCCCTTTGTCGTTGCGTCGGGACGTGGGCCGGGGCTGCTGCTTCGTGTGTCATGACGGGAAATGCCATCGATGTCTCCGCGTGCTGCCGAGAGTGTCGAGGTATGGTTTAACCGAGATACCGGTCGCAGACTGTGACGCAATTCACAGTTGGCCTGGATGAACTCAGCCGAATGGCTTCGCAAGCAGTCATGGGTGGTGAGCCAGTCGCCCGCACCCCCCGTCTGGCAAATGCAGACGTTACCCCGCAATCATACGGATGAAATTGCCATGTGCTGGTCCAGATGGCCGGCTAGAGTCCGGTCTCATGTGTATCAAGTACGACCCACAGCACGAAGCGGAGGCCGCAATGAAGCGGGCCGCGGCATCGGAAGGTGCCGACCGGCAACGGCTGATCCAGTTGGCCCTTGCCTGGCACGAGCTGGCCCGCGAACGCCGCGATGAGCGGGCGGACTGAGGCCCTTCTCTGGGGATTTTCGCAGAACGATGCGGGCCGCGATCGGTGGCAGAGGGCTGATCTCAATGAGAAAAACCCCGTGCTCGGGGGACAAGCACGGGGCCCTTCAAAGCCGACCGGGGCAGGGAGGTCGGCACCACCAGATTTCGTGTCTTCCAACGTACCGGTCGAGATCTCGTTCCGTGCCGCGACGCATTTTGTTGTGCCGTGTTCGATAGGCTCAGCGTTGTGCTGGGAGGCTCGGCTTGCTCGCGCTCGAACAGGAACCTCCGTTCCCTGCGGACGTTGGCCGTCCATGACCGACCCCGAGTTGCGCACACAATCCTTCGACATCGCCTGGAAATATCTCGACCGATCCGGCTTGCTGACAGGCGAGCGCGAGGACTCCGCCCGCTTCATCCTGAACCGGATCGACAGGTTGATGCTGCGAGGAGAGCGGCGCAGGCTGTTGTTGTCGAATGCCGCGATCGACGCGTACCGCTTGCGACCGATGCTCGTGTCCGTCGCTACGTGATCGATCCGCTCCGATCCGACGAAACGCAACGTTAAGACATCGGCAGCGCCGATATTGAGATTGCGATTCGTCCTGTTTGGAACGAAGCGGAGTCGGATCGTGAACAAACATGATGCCCCACGAACTGCTCGATGTTCAGGTGGCTTCCGTCTTCGGTATGGCGTCGGCATTCATCGAAAGTTTCACGACATCGCCTTCGACGGCGCCGACATATTTTGTGTCGATGTAATGATGATGATCCTTGTGACCTTCCGGGCTGTCCTTGCGCGTCAGCTTGATGCGGTTGCCTTCGACGCTGTCGACCGTGCCGACATGTGCGCCGCCTTTGCCGATGATTTTCATATGCTCGCTGATCTCAGACATGTCGTCCTCCTTGTCTGGTCCCAACAGCGAAGCTCGACGTTCGTTGCAGGCGCATGCGCAATAGGAGCCAACGCGCTTGCCGCACGTTGAAGGCCCGTTTCGCCAACGAAAACCCCGATCTCCTGAGACGTCGATCTGCCAAAATGCCCATGGAGAGCATTGAAGCCTATCTTGAACGGAAGCACTGCGAACTCCGGCTGTTGAATGACTGCCTGAGCCATCGTCTCGATTTGACACGTCCGCGATCGGTCGACGAGGTCGTCGCGGCCAAATTCCGGATCACTGCGGCGCTCAGGGCAGAGCACGAGCTGCAGGCGTGGAAGGCGACGGAAACGTCCTGGTCGCACGCCGCCAAACCTGTCAGCGGGCCGTTCGAGTTCCGCTACGATTACCAGCGGGCCGATCTTACCGTGCGCGGTCCTTCCTTCTACGAGCTCGACAGCGGCATGAGCGAGGCGATCTATACGGCTTCAGGCATGGCCGCGATCTCAGCTGTGCTGCTCGCCTCGGCGCAAATCGTCGAGAAGGCTGATTTGCTTGTGCTACCCGGCTCCTATGGCGAGACGCTGGAGCTGATCGAGGGCCTGGTTCCTCATCTGCGGCTCGTGGCTTTGAGTCTGCCGCTGGGCGATGCATTCGCTTCGGCGAACTCGCCCAAGATTTTGTTGCTGGATTCGTGCTCCCTCGCCGGCGCTTTCGAGGCGGCGGTCCGAAGCGACGGCTCCGGTCTCGATCTCGTGATTTTCGATACGACATGCTTCGCGGGCAGCTCGGGCCGGATCCGGCGTGTCCTGAGCTGGGCACGGCGTTACGGCATTCCGCTGGTGCTGGCGCGAAGCCACAACAAGCTCGATTCGCTCGGGGCTGAATATGGCCGCCTCGGCTCGGCGGTTTTCGTGCGGGGGGATGATCACCGGCAGCGATCGAGGCGGCCTGAATGGACGCGTCTTGAAGCCGAAACCCGCAACGCGGTGCGACTGCTCGGCGGCGCGGCGTTGCCGGCGCACTTCCCACCCTTTGTCGGCAGCGCGACCTACTGGGCCCTCACGAAGCGGCGTGTCGCGGCGATCTTGCGCAACGGTCGAAGCACGGCGCGCTATTTTGCTGCAAGGCTCCCGGCGCTGTCGTCCGAACTCCATTTCGCCCATGGTCTCTACGTCACCTTGCGGGGCCGTCGCCCTCTCGACGAGGCGAGCGCGCGGCAGGCCGCCGAGGACATGAGTAACCAACTCCGCGCCGAGGGCTTCCCGATTCGCCATGCCGGCAGCTTCGGTTTCGACTTTGCCGCGACCGAATGGTTTCACGACGCGACAACGGACCAGTACAGCGTGCGGGTGGCGGTCTCCGACCTGCCGACGCAGGTGTGGGACGGTCTCACCGCGGCCATCGTGCGGTGGTGGCAGGTTCGTCAGGCGAGAGGTGGCGAAGGTTGATTATCGTGGCTTGCGCGGAAGAGACGCCTCGATCAGTCGATCGCCAGGCAATGCTCCAAGACCGGCTTTTCGTTGTTGTCACGGGTGGGACGCGCCCACTCCTGAACGGCGAAGGACAGTTGATGCTGGCCCATGGCGGCGCCGATGATCGATGCTTGAGCCACCTTGATGGGCCTCGTGATCACGCTGGGGTTCACAACGCCAGCGTCAATGGCCAGATATGACATCGCGACGATTGCCACCGCGAATGCAATGGCCATTCTCGTCCATTCGGCTGGAAGCATCGGAGTCCTTAACCGGGCGCAATTTGCCCGGCGCTTACATAGGACTGATCGGCGCCGTTCAAAGGCCGGCGTATGGTTACCCACGCGTTCGTGAAGGGCGGTGGATTCAGAATGAGGCTGGCGATCCCGGCAGGAATCGAACCTGCAACCCTCAGAGTAGAAATCTGATGCTCTATCCAGTTGAGCTACGGGACCGTCTTGAGCCGCCCCGGAGACGAGGCGGCTGTTCATCTACCATGCCAAATATGAAAAATATCGTCTTTCGCCAAGTCTGAACCGAACCGTTTTGCTCAGAGCCGCGACAAAGCGAGACGGTGGCATGTCAGGGTGCCGGGTTGAGCGGCAGCGGACTGGACGATGGATCACATCGCCGGAAACGCTGGTCAGCTTCCGGGATGTGGCCGCCGGTCGACGGGTCGGGTATTGCTGCGCCATCAGGACGGCGTGAGCGGCGGTATCTTGATCGGTCTCCTCTGGGCTTGCCTTTCCATGGCGAATGCGACGATTTGCACCTTTGGTTCCATCGCCTTGAGTCCGTCACCTTTCCGCGCATTTCATGCTGCCCACGGGCGGCTGGCCGCGATTTCCGGGAGTCCATCATGATCGGTCTTGTTCGCGCCGTCACAATCTGCGCCACGCTGGCACTCGGCCTCGGCGTAGCGCATGCCGCCGACAAGGCGTTCAAGCGCGACGACCTCGCCGATTCCGCGATCAAGCTCGAGGCCCAGATCAAAAGCGAGGCGGGGCCCGTCGCCAAGACCAACGCGACGCTGAAGACGGACGCCGACGCCGCCTTCCGGCGCAACGATTATCGCAGCGGCCTGTCGGTCCTCGGTCAGATCGCGGCGACCACGCCCGAGGACGCCGGCAATTGGCTGCGGCTCGCCAAGGTCATCTTCCAGATCTCGCCGAAGAGCTCGAGCGAGCAGACCTTCCTGCTGGAGCGCGCCTCGACCGCAGCCTATATCGCCTACCAGCGCGCCGGCAATCCGGGCGAGGAGGCCGACGCGCTCGCGGTGCTCGGCAAGTCGCTGTCGGAGCGCAAGCTGTGGAGGCCGGCGCTGGATTCGCTGCGGCTGTCCCTCGACATGCGCGAGGTAGCCGACGTCCGCGGCCAATACGAGAAGATGCGCGACGAGCACGGCTTCCGGCTGCTCGACTATACCGTGGACTCGGATTCGGCGAGCCCGCGGGCTTGCTTCCAGTTTTCCGAGGAGTTGGCCAAGCGCACCGACTTCGCGCCTTACCTGGCACTGGCGGGCCAGGACAAGCCGGCGCTCTCGGCCGAAGGCAAGCAGCTCTGCGTCGACGGCCTGAAGCATGGCGAGCGCTACAACATCAATCTGCGCGCCGGCCTGCCGTCCACGGTGAAGGAGGGTTTGCCGAAATCGGCCGAATTCAACGTCTATGTGCGCGACCGCAAGCCGTTTGTGCGCTTCACCAGCCGGGCCTATGTGCTGCCTCGAACCGGCCAGCGCGGCATTCCCGTGGTCAGCGTCAACACGCCAGCGGTCAACATCAGCGTCTTCCGGATCGGCGACCGCAACCTGATCAACACGGTGGTCGACAGCGATTTCCAGAAAACGCTGTCGAAATACCAGCTCAGCGATCTCGGCGACGAGCGCGGCGTCAAGGTCTGGACCGGCGAGCTCGCGACCGCGATGACCCTGAACCAGGATGTCACCACGGCATTCCCGGTCGACCAGGCGCTCGGCGAGCTCCAGCCCGGCGTCTACGTGATGACGGCCGCCGCCAAGGGCCCGGGCTCGGACGACGATTATCAGCTCGCCACGCAATGGTTCATCGTCTCCGATCTCGGCGTCGCCGCCTATTCCGGCAATGACGGCATCCACGTGTTCGTCAACTCGCTGGCCTCGACCGATCCGGTCGGCAAGGCCGAGGTGCGGCTGGTTGCCCGCAACAACGAGATCCTGGCGACCCGCAAGACCGATGACAGCGGCCATGTGTTGTTCGAGGCGGGCCTTGCGCGCGGCGAGGGCGGCCTGTCGCCGGCGATGCTGACGGTCACCGGCGAGAAGGCGGACTATGCCTTTCTCAGCTTGAAGTCTTCCGCCTTCGATCTGTCCGATCGCGGCGTCTCCGGCCGGGCAGTGCCGGCAGGCGCCGATGCTTTCGTCTATGCCGAGCGCGGCGTCTACCGCTCCAGCGAGACCGTCTATCTGACCGCACTCTTGCGCGACGGGCAGGGCAACGCCGTCAGCGGCGGGCCGCTGACCATGGTGATCGAGCGCCCCGACGGCGTGGAATACCGACGCGCCGTGCTTCCCGACCAGGGCGCGGGTGGCCGTACGCTGTCAGTGCCGCTCAACTCGGCCGTGCCGACCGGGACATGGCGGGCGCGCGCCTTCACCGATCCAAAGGGCTCCTCGGTCGGCGAGACCACTTTCATGGTCGAGGACTACGTTCCCGATCGGATCGAATTCGACTTGTCCGCCAAAGACAAGCTGATCAAAGCTAACGCTCCAGTGGAGCTTAAGGCGGACGGCCATTTCCTCTATGGCGCGCCGGCCTCGGGCCTGCAGCTCGAAGGCGACATGCTGGTGGCGCCCGCGGCCGAGCGTCCGGGCTTTGCCGGCTACCAGTTCGGCGTTGCCGACGAGGAAACCACCTCGAACGAGCGTACGCCGCTCGAGAACCTGCCTGAGGCCGACGCCAACGGCGTTGCGACCTTTCCGGTGACGCTGGACAAGCAGCCGGCCTCGACCCGTCCGCAGGAGGCGCAGATTTTCGTGCGCATGGTCGAGACCGGCGGCCGCGCCGTCGAGCGCAAGATCGTGCTGCCAGTGGCGCCCAGCACGGCGCAGATCGGCGTCAAGCCGCTGTTCGGCACCAAGAACGTCGCCGAGGGCGACAAGGCCGAGTTCGACGTTCTGTTCGTCTCACCCGAGGGCGAGAAGCTGCGCCGCGACGGCCTGCGCTACGAACTCCTGAAGATGGAGTCGCGCTACCAATGGTATCGCCAGAACAATTACTGGGAGTATGAGCCGGTCAAGTCGACCTCGCGCGTCGCCGACGGTGACGTGACCATTACGGCCGATAAGCCGGCGCGCATTTCGCTCAACCCGCAACCGGGCCGCTACCGGCTTGACGTGAAGTCGAACGATGCCGACGGCCCGGTGACCTCGGTGCAGTTCGACGTCGGCTGGTACTCCGACGGCAGCGCCGACACTCCGGACCTGCTGGAAACCTCGATCGACAAGCCGCAATATTCCTCCGGCGACACCATGACCGTGTCGGTCAACGTCCGCAGCGCCGGCAAGCTCACCATCAACGTGCTTGGCGACCGCCTGCTGACGACCCAGACCATCGACGTCAAGGAAGGCACTGCCCAGGTGAAGCTCCCGGTCGGCAAGGACTGGGGCACCGGCGCTTACGTGGTCGCGACGCTGCGCCGTCCACTCGACGCGGCGGCCCAGCGCATGCCGGGCAGGGCGATCGGCCTGAAATGGTTCGGCATCGACAAGCAGACCCGCACCTTGCAGGTGAAGCTGTCGCCGCCGGCGCTGATCCGGCCGAATGCGGCGTTGAAGATCCCGGTCAAGTTCGACGGACTCAATCCGGGCGAGGACGCCAAGATCGTCATCGCTGCCGTCGATGTCGGCATCCTCAACCTCACCAACTACAAGCCGCCGGCGCCGGACGATTATTATCTCGGCCAGCGCCGTTTGAGCGCCGAGATTCGCGACCTCTATGGGCAGCTGATCGACGGCATGTCCGGCACGCGCGGCCAGATCAAGTCGGGCGGTGACGCCGGAGCAGCCGAGCTGCAGGGCTCGCCGCCCACACAAAAGCCGCTCGCGCTCTACTCGGGCATCGTGACGGTCAGCGCTGACGGCAGCGCGGAAGTCAGCTTCGACATTCCGGAGTTTGCCGGTACCGCGCGGGTGATGGCGGTGGCGTGGACCGCGACGAAGCTTGGCCGCGCCAACACCGATGTCGTGATCCGCGACCCCGTGGTGCTGACCACGACCTTGCCGCGCTTCCTGCTCAACGGCGACCATGGCACGGTCAATCTCGAGATCGACAATGTCGAGGGCCAGGCTGGCGACTACGTCATCAACGTGAAGACGGGGGGGCCGGTAAAGACGACCGGCAACCCGGCGACCACGGTCAAGCTCGCCGCCAAGCAGCGCAATTCGTTCGCGCTCGCGATCGATGCGACCGCGGCGGGGCAGGCGACGCTCGACGTCGACATCAAGGGGCCGAACGGCCTGACGCTGGCGCGCCACTACGCGTTCGACGTCAAGGCGGCGACGCAGGTGTTGGCTCGGCGGTCGATCCGCACGCTGGCAAAGGGCGAGAGCCTGACGCTCACCTCGGACATGTTCTCCGACCTGGTGCCGGGCACCGGCAGCGTCTCGGTCTCGGCAAGCCTTTCGACCGCGCTCGACGCCGCGACGATCCTCAAAGCGCTCGATCGCTATCCCTATGGCTGCTCGGAGCAGATCACGAGCCGCGCCATGCCGCTGCTTTACGTCAACGACCTCGCGGCCGGTGCCCACCTCGCGATGGACACCGAAGTCGATCAGCGCATCCGCGATGCGATCGAGCGGCTGTTGGCCCGTCAGGGTTCGAACGGCTCGTTCGGCCTGTGGTCCGCCGGTGGCGACGATGCCTGGCTCGATGCCTACGTAACGGACTTCCTGACCCGCGCCCGCGAAAAGGGATTTGCGGTGCCGGACGTGCTGTTCAAGAACGCGCTCGACCGCGTTCGTAACTCCGTCGTCAACGGCAACGAGCCGGAGAAGGACGGCGGGCGCGATCTCGCTTACGGCCTCTACGTGCTCGCCCGTAACGGCGCGGCGCCGATCGGCGATCTCCGCTATCTCGCCGACACCAAGCTGAACAACCTCGCGACCCCGATCGCGAAGTCGCAGCTCGCGGCAGCGCTCGCTCTCGTCGGCGACCGCAATCGCGCCGAACGGGTCTATGGTGCCGCGCTCGACAGCCTCGCGCCGAAGCCCGTCCTGGAGTTCGGCCGTACCGATTACGGCTCGCAGCTTCGCGATGCCGCAGCTCTGGTGTCGCTGGCCAGCGAAGGCAACGCGCCGAAGGCGACGCTGACGCAGGCGGTCTCGCGCGTCGAGACCGCGCGCGGGCTTACGCCTTACACCTCGACGCAGGAAAATGCGTGGCTTGTGCTGGCGGCGCGCGCACTGGCCAAGGAGAACCTGTCCATGGAAGTGGACGGCCAGCCGGTCAAGACCGCGCTCTATCGCAGCTACAAGGCCGCGACGCTGGAGGGCAAGCCGTTGAAGATCACCAACACTGGCGACGCGCCCGTGCAGGCGGTGATCTCGGTGTCGGGCTCGCCGGTGACGCCGGAGCCGGCAGCGTCCAACGGTTTCAAGATCGAGCGCAACTTCTTCACGCTTGACGGCAAGCCGGCCGACATCAGCAAGGTCAAGCAGAACCAGCGCTTTGCGGTGGTGTTGAAGATCACCGAGGCCAAGCCGGAGTACGGCCACATCATGGTGTCCGACTATCTTCCGGCGGGTCTCGAGATCGACAACCCCAGGCTGGTGTCGTCGGGCGACAGCGGCACGCTGGACTGGATCGAGGACGGCGAGGAGCCTGAGGACACCGAGTTCCGTGACGACCGCTTCACCGCCGCGGTCGATCGCGCCTCGGATTCCAAGTCGGTCTTCACCGTCGCCTATATCGTGCGCGTGGTCTCTCCCGGCAAATACGTGCTGCCGCAGGCCTATGTTGAGGACATGTACAATCCCTCGCGCTACGGTCGGACGGGCACGGGGACGGTCGAGGTGCGACCGGCGAAGTGAGTGAGATGAGCGAGGTCGCGCCACATACTCCGCCGTCATGCCCGGGCAAAAGCGCGAAGCGCGTCTTCGCGCGGATGTCCCGGGCATCCACGGACTGCGGTGCCGCGGCGAAGAACGTGGATGGCCGGGACACGCCCGGCCATGACGAAGCAGGAGGCTGGGGGTTTCGCGCGCTCTCTGCTCTCGCGCTGACCCTCGTCCTCGCCATCGTCGGCTTCGTTGGCTGGGTCTATTCCCTCGGACCGCTCCCGCTCGACGAACCCCGGCACGTCTCCACCACCATCGTCGACCGCAACGGCAAGCTGCTGCGTGCCTATGCGATGCCGGACGGACGGTGGCGGTTGCCTGTCGATGCCAAATCCAACGTCGATCCGACCTATCTGAAACTGCTGTTCGCCTATGAGGACCAGCGCTTTTACGCGCATAACGGTCTCGACCCCCTGGCGCTCGGGCGTGCCGCGCTGCAGCTCGCGACCCGCGGCCACATCGTGTCGGGCGGCTCGACCATCAGCATGCAGCTGGCGCGGCTGATCGAGCCGCGGCGGCAACGCTCGCTCTACGCCAAGCTGCGGCAGATGGTTCGTGCGATCGAGATCGAGCGCACCATGAGCAAGGAGCAGATTCTCGATCTCTATCTTGCGCTGGCGCCCTACGGCGGCAATCTCGAAGGCATCCGCTCCGCGTCGATCGGCTATCTCGGCAAGGAGCCGAAGCGGCTGTCGCTGGCCGAAGCCGCACTGCTGGTCGCGCTGCCGCAATCGCCGGAGACGCGCCGCCTAGACCGCCATCCCGAGGCGGCGCGCAAGGCGCGCGACCGCGTGCTCGACCGCATGGTCGCGGAGCATGTGGTCAGCGCGGACGACGCCAGGCAAGCGAAGGCCGTGCCTGTTCCAAAACTGCGCAAGCCGATGCCGATCCTGGCGCCGCATGCCTCCGACACCGCGCTGTCGACGGCCAAGGACACGCCGGTCGTCAGGCTGACGCTGGATGCGAACCTGCAGAAGGTGCTGGAGCCGCTCGCACGCGATCGCGCGATTGCGCTGGGGCCCAACATCTCGGTCGGCATCATCGTGGTCGACAATGAGAGCGGCGACGTGCTGGCGCGCGTGGGGTCGGCCGATTATTTCGACGACAGCCGGGCAGGGCAGGTCGACATGACCCGCGCGATCCGCTCGCCGGGCTCGACGCTCAAACCTTTCATCTACGGGCTCGCCTTCGAGGACGGCTTCGTTCATCCTGAGAGCCTGATCGACGACCGGCCGGTTCGCTTCGGCTCCTACGCGCCGGAGAATTTCGACATGACCTTCCAGGGTACGGTGCCGGTGCGGAAGGCGCTGCAACTCTCGCTGAACGTGCCGGCGATCGTGCTGCTCGATCGCGTCGGCTCCAGCCGGCTGGCCTCGCGGCTGCGGCAGGCCGGCGGCAATCTGGTTCTTCCCAAGGACGAAGCGCCGGGGCTCGCCATGGGGCTCGGCGGCGTCGGTGTGACGCTGCAGGATCTTGCCCAGCTCTACACAGGCTTCGCCCGGCTCGGCACCACCAAGGCGCTGCGCGAGGTGATGGCTGACAAGGACGACCGGGAGCCACTTCGGCTGCTGGACCCCGTTGCCGCCTGGCAGGTCGGCAACGTTCTGCTGGGAACGCCGCCACCGGATAATGCCGCTCACAATCGCATCGCCTTCAAGACCGGCACCTCCTACGGCTATCGTGACGCCTGGTCGGTCGGATTCGACGGCCGGATGACCATCGGCGTCTGGGTCGGCCGTCCCGACGGCGCGCCGGTTCCGGGCCTGATCGGCCGCGTCGCCGCCGCACCGATCCTGTTCGATGCCTTTGCCCGCACCGGCAGGACGTTGGCCGCTTTGCCGAAGCCGCCAAGGGGAACCCTGGTTGCCAGCAATGCCAAGCTGCCGTTGCCGCTGAAGCGGTTCCGGCCGGTAGGAGAGCTGGTGCGAACGGGCCGCGATCAGCCGCTGCACATCCAATTTCCGCTCAACGGCTCGCGGATCGACGTGGATCGATCCGGGGGGCAGGAGAGCGCTGCGATGCCGGTCAAGGTTGCCGGCGGCGTGCTGCCCATGACCGTGATGGTTAACGGTACGGCGCTCGGCGAGATCGACGGCCGCCGCCAGCGCCTGATCGATCCACCCGGTCCCGGCTTTGCGCGGCTCACCGTGATCGATGCCGCGGGCGCCGCGGACACAGTCGTCATTCGAATTCAATGACCCCGCCTCAAGCGGTTGTGGCGATGGCGGTTTCAGCGTAAGCGGAACCAATGGTCGAGACCTATCCTAGCCCCCGTTTTGGAGCGCCCCGCGAGCCGAAATCGCCCGCGAATCCGGGCAGCCGGCTCGTGCGCCTGCTGGATGTCGTCACGGCCAGCCATGCCCGCGCCGTCGCCTTCCTGCTGCTGTGCGGACTTCTATTGTTCCTGCCAGGCTTCTTCACGATCCCGCCGATCGACCGCGATGAGGCGCGGTTCGCCCAGGCCACCAAGCAGATGGTCGAGAGCGGTGAATATGTCGATATCCGCTTCCAGGAGGACGTCCGCTACAAGAAGCCGGTCGGCATCTACTGGCTGCAATCGGCGGCAGTCGAGATCGCCTCGGCGTTGAAGCTGCCGAAGGCCGAATTGCGAATCTGGGTCTACCGGATTCCGTCGCTGATCGGCGCGGTCGGCGCGGTGCTCATGACCTATTGGACCGCGCTCGGATTCGTCACGCGGCGCGCCGCGGTGCTGGCGGCGCTGATGATGTGTGCATCCGTGCTGCTCGGCGTCGAGGCGCGTCTCGCCAAGACCGACGCGATGCTGCTGCTCTGCGTGGTCGCCGCGATGGGCGCGATGGCGCGGGCCTATCTGTCGTGGCAGCGCGCGGAGGAAGAGACACGTCCGCCCTGGAGCTGGCCCGCGATTTTCTGGACCGCGCTTGCGGTGGGCATCCTGATCAAGGGCCCGCTGATCCTGATGTTCGCAGGCCTGACCATCGTCGTGCTCGCGATCCAGGATCGCGATTCCTCCTGGCTGTGGCGGTTGCGCCCGGTCTGGGGCCTGATGTGGATGCTGGTGCTGGTGCTGCCCTGGTTCGTCGCGATCTTCTGGCGCGCGGGCGATGCCTTCTTTGCGGACTCCGTCGGCGGCGACATGTTGAGCAAGATCGGGGCCCAGGAATCCCACGGCGCGCCGCCCGGATTGTATCTCGCGCTGTTCTGGATCACGTTCTGGCCGGGCGCGCCGCTGGCGGCGCTGGCGGCGCCCGCGGTGTGGCGGGCCAGGCGCGAGCCCGGCGCGCAGTTTCTGCTGGCCTGGCTGATCCCGTCCTGGATCGTGTTCGAGGTGGTCCTGACCAAGCTGCCGCATTACGTGCTGCCGCTGTATCCGGCGATCGCCATCCTCACCGCCGGCGCGGTGGAGCGGCGCGTGCTGTCGCGCTCCTGGCTGATGCGCGGTTCGGCCTGGTGGTTCGCAATCCCCGCAGTCGCCTCGATCACCGCGGTGGTGGGTGCGGTGATGCTGACGCGGCAGCCCGCTTTCGTGGCCTGGCCATTCATTGCGGCGGCGCTCATCTTCGGCCTGTTCGCCTGGTGGCTCTACGACAACAACCGCGCCGAGCGCTCGCTGCTCAATGCGCTGGTCGCGGCCCTGATGCTGGCGGTGGTGGTCTACGGCATCGTGCTGCCGTCGCTGACGCCGCTGTTTCCGAGCATCGAAATCGCTCGCGCGCTCCGCAACGTCACCTGCGTCGGGCCGAAGGCGGCGGCGGCCGGCTATCACGAGCCGAGCCTTGTGTTCCTGACCGGCACGCAGACGCTGCTCACCGACGGCTCGGGCGCGGCGGATTTCCTCCGGCAGGGCAGCTGCCGCTTCGCGCTGGTCGAGCAGCGCTCGGAGCGCAGCTTCGTGCAACGCGCCGAGGCGATCGGGCTGCGCTACAAGGTCGGCACCCGCATCGACGGCTACAATTTCTCACAGGGACGTGCGATCTCGATCTCGATCTTCCGCTCGGAAGGCACCGAATAGGATGCCTGTCACGACGAGCCCCGCGCCGCGCGCTTCCTATCCTGCGCAGTTGCTGACCGTGTCGGGCCGCGCGCTGAAGCAGCTCGTTCGCACGCCCTCGCATTCGCGCCGGGCAGAGGCCGCGCGAAAGCTGGCGCGGCATTCGTTGTGGCTCAGCGCGGCGGGGGCAGCCCTCGTCATTGCGCTGATGGTCGCGTTCGACCAGACCGAGATCGAACTCATGCCGACGCGCGGCACGCCGAGCCTGTGGCCGATCCGCATCCTCACCGACTTCGGCAAGGACGAGTATCTGCTCTCGGTGCTCGGGGCTGCGCTGGTGGTGCTGGCGCTCGTTGCAGCAGCGCTTCACGGGACACGCCGCACACTGCTCCTTGGCCTCGGCACACGGTTGCAGTTCATGTTTCTGTCGATCGCCGTCTCGGCCTTCGTTGCCGAGATCCTGAAATATGTCATCGGCCGCGGACGTCCGTTCGTCGGCGGCAAGGCCAATCCGTTCAACTTCGTGCCGTTCGAGGGGACGGGGGCTTATGCCAGCCTGCCGTCGGGCCATGCCGTGGCGGCGTTCGCCCTGGCGTTCGCGGTCTCGGCGTTGTGGCCGCGGCTGCGCGTGTTCATGTTCACTTACGCAATAGTGATCCTGCTGACGCGGCTGGTGCTGGTTGCGCATCACCCGAGCGACGTCGTGGCCGGCGCCCTGATCGGCACGATCGGCGCCATGTCGGTCCGCTACTGGTTCGCGGCCAGGCGGCTCAGCTTTGCCATCCGCGCCGACGGCAGCATTGTGCCCCTTGCAGGGCCCGTCCCGGGCCGTCTCAAAAGGGTTGCCCGCGGGGCATCCGCCCCATAAAAGCGGCTGCCTGTCGGGGCCGCCGGTTCCCCGGCAAGGCCCATTCCAACCACGAGCCTCGATTTGTCGTCGTCCCAGCCTTCGGTGTCCCAGCCCTCGGTTTCCATCGTCGTTCCCGTGCGCAACGAAGCCGATAACATCGCGCCACTGATCGCGGAGATCGGCGCGGCGCTCGATGGCCGCTGGGCCTATGAGATCATCTACGTCAACGACGGCTCGACCGATGCGACCGGCGAACGCCTCGCAGCAATCATGGCGCAGCGGGACAATCTGCGTCAGCTTCGCCATGCCAGATCAGGCGGCCAATCCGCGGCGGTGCGCAGCGGCGTGCGCGCGGCGCGCGGCGCGATCGTGGCGACGCTCGATGGCGACGGCCAGAACAATCCGGCGTTCCTGCCCGACCTGATCTCGGCGGTCGAGAAGGGAGCAGGGCGCGTCGGCCTCGCCGCGGGACAGCGCGTCGGACGCAAGGATACCGGCTTCAAGAAATTCCAGTCGCGCGTGGCCAACGGCGTCCGCAACGCCATCCTGAAGGACGGCACGCGAGATACCGGCTGCGGGCTGAAGGCGTTTCGCCGCGAGGTCTTCCTGATGATGCCCTATTTCGACGGGCTGCATCGCTTCCTGCCCGCGCTGGTCCGCCGCGAAGGCTACGACATCGCCTATGTCGACGTGATCGACCGGCCGCGCCATTCCGGCGTATCGAACTACGGCTTCTTCGACCGGCTGTGGATCGGAATCATGGATCTCGCCGGGGTGTGGTGGCTGATCCGACGCAAGAAGCCGACTCCAGAAGTGACTGAGGTGACCGCATGATCATCCAATACGGTCAGGCGCTGAGCAACTATCTCTACGACGTCTTCGTCGCCAAGTTCGATTTCTGGCTGGCGTTCGGCCTTGTTGCGCAGCTGTTCTTCACCGCGCGCTTCCTGGTGCAGTGGATCGCGAGCGAGCGCGCAGGCAACAGCGTGGTGCCGATGGCGTTCTGGTTCTGCTCGATGGGCGGAGGGCTGATGACGCTGGTCTACGGCGTCGTGAAGCGCGAGCCGGTCATCATCCTCGGACAATCCCTCGCGACGGTGATCTATATCCGCAACATCATGCTGATCATCAAGAACCGCAGCAAGGCGTCGAAGACGCTGGAGCGCTAGCTTAAGCAGTCAGCGCGGCACTGCCGACGCCGTACCCGAGGCGGGCAGGGCGGCCGTCTCGACCTCGGTCCGGCGATAAGGCTCGCCGGCCGCATCCAGCACGGGATAGGCGACCGAGCAGATGTGCGAGTGGATACGCCTGAGGTCGCGCAGCACGTCGAGATGCAGCGAGGTCGTTTCGATGGTTTCGGGGCGGCCTTCGCGCAGGCGGTCGAGATGCCGCTCGACCGCGGCAAGCTCGGTGTTGCGCAGCGCGGTTTTCTCCACCAGCAGCTTGCGCGCCTCGTTGGCGTCGCCCGACATGAAGACGCCGAAGGCGATCCGCAGCGAGTCCATCGTGCGCTTGTGGAAGGCGGCGAGCTCGTCGGCCCCCTCCGCCGAGAACTGGAAGCGCCGCTTGATCTTCTTGGTGGCGAGCTCGCTCAGGCTCTTGTCGATGATGTCGCCGATATGTTCGAGGTTGATGGCGAAGGAGATGATCTCCATCGCGCGCCGTCCCTCGCTTTCGTCGAGGCTGCCCCGCATCAGCTTGGTCACGTAGAGCTTGATGGCCTCGTCGAGGCCATCGACGAGATTGTCCATCTTGGAGACCTGGTCGACCAGCGCGCGGTCGCCCGTCATCATCGCCGCCATCACCTTGCGCAGCATGACCTCGACGAAGTCGCCCATCCGCAGCGCCTCGCGAGAGGCGTCGGCGAGCGCCAGTGACGGCGTCTCCAGCGCGGTCTCGTCGAGATAGCGCGGGCGGGCCGGATCAGCCTCCTGCACGCGATCGGGCAAGAGGCGAATGAGCAGGCGCGACATGGAGTCGAGCAGGCCGATGAAGATCACGGCAGTACCGGCATTGAAGGCGATGTGGAACGCCGCCGTCATCCTGGCGAGATCGGGCTGCCAGGCGTGCATGTGTTCGGCGATCGTGCCGAGGAATGGCAGGACGAGGGCGATGCCGACCACGCGGTTGACGAGATTGCCGACCGGCAGACGATAGCTCGCGGGATCGTCCCGCCTGGCGCCCTCGAACACGGGATTGATGGCGCTGCCGAGATTGGCCCCGAGCACCAGTGCCAGCGCCGCCTCAGGCGTGATGAACTGCGAATAGGCCAGCGACATGATCAGCAACACGCTGGCGACGCTCGAATGCACGGCCCAGGTGACGAGGGCGGCAATGACGATGCACAGGATGGGATCGCCCGTGATGGCCGACATCACGATCCGGACGCCCGGTGCGTTCTCCGCCGGCGCCAGCGTGTCGAGCAGGATATGCAGCGAGAGCAACATCAGGCCGAGGCCGATGCAAACACGACCGATGTCCTTGATCCGGGATCGCGGGCCGGAGCGGAAGGCGACGAGGCCGAGCACGAACAGCACCGGCGCAACGGCTGCGATGTTGAACGACAGCACCTGCACGATCAGCGTCGTGCCGAGATTGGCCCCGAGCATGATGGCGAGCGCCGCGGCAAGGCTGACGAGGCCTTCGGCCGCAAACGAGCTCGTGATCAAGGCCGTCGCGGTGCTGCTCTGGAGCAGTGCGGTGAGGCCCAGGCCGGCAGCGAACGCACTGAGGCGGTTGCTCAGCGCCTTGCCGAGCAGACGCCTGAGGTCAGGACCGAAGGCGCGCAGGATCCCGCTGTGGACCATGTGAAGGCCCCACAGCAACAGCGCAACGCCGCCCATCAGATCGAGCAAAACCAACGTTCCCATGCTCCGTGTCCGGATTGGAGTCGATTGGTGAGGCTAGCGCCAAATGCCTGAGGTTCAAACCTTTTGTTGGCGCAACGACGTTAACGTTTGCGCCAGCTGCACGTTCCCGCGGCGCGCGTTGGCGCGTCCGCAGGCGTTGTGCCTTGTGAGCGAGCTCACATTGCTGCCTTGAAGGCAGCGAAGCCGCGATCGAGATCGGCCTTGAGATCATCGACGCTCTCGAGCCCGATGTGCAGACGCAGAGTCGGACCGCCGGGCGACCACTTGGTCGCGGTGCGATAGGCGTCGCAATCGAAGGGAATCGCAAGGCTCTCGAATCCGCCCCATGAAAAACCCATGCCGAATAGCTTGAGCGTGTTGAGCATGGCGTCGACGGCCTTCTGCGGCGCAGGCTTCAGCACGATGCTGAACAGGCCCGAAGCGCCAGTGAAGTCGCGCTTCCAGATCGCGTGACCGGGATCGGTCTCGAGCCCCGGGTGCAGCACGTGCGCGACCTCGGGTCTGGCAGCGAGCCATCGCGCCATGTCGAGGCCGGAGCGGTGATGCTGCGCCAGCCGCACCGACAGTGTGCGCAGGCCGCGCAGCGCGAGGAAGACATCGTCGGGACCGGCGCAGACGCCGAGCAGACGGATGCCTTCCGCAATCTGCGGCCAGGCCTTGGCGTTGGCCGAGATCGTGCCGAACATGATGTCGGAATGGCCGCCGATATATTTGGTCGCGGCCTGCATGCTGATGTCGACGCCCTGTTCCAGCGAGCGGTGATAGAGCGGCGTCGCCCAGGTGTTGTCGTCAATGACGAGCGCGCCGCGCCCATGCGCAACCTCGGCGATGGCGCGAATGTCCGGCATCTCGAACGACTGCGAGCCCGGCGCTTCGACCAGCACCGCGCGGGTGTTCGGCTTGAACAGCTTGTCGATGCCGGCGCCGATCATCGGATCGAAATAGGTGGTCTCGACGCCATACCGGCTCAGCATGCCGTTGCAGAAATTGCGCGAGGGCCGATAGACGTTGTCGCAGACCAGCAGATGGTCGCCGGCCTTGAGCACCGAGAGCAGGGTGGTGGAAATCGCCGATAGCCCCGACGGGACGATGCCGACGCCGGCACATTGCGGTCCCTCCAGCGCCATCAGCGTCTCCTGGAACGCCTTGGTGGTGGGGGAACCGTGGCGGCCATAGGTGAACTCGCCGCGATGGGCGTGCAGATCCTCGGCGGTCGGGTAGAGCACGGTCGAGCCGTGAAAGACCGGCGGATTGACGAACCCCTTCTGCGCCTTGGTGTCGCGGCCGGAGGTGACCAGCCGGGTCTCGGCCTGCTGCTGGGAGGGGTGCGAGGAATCCATGCGTCTGCCTTCAAAAGCGCGTTTCCGCCGGACGCGACGGGCGCCCTGCAGGCCGGCCGGTGGCCGCTGTCGTTAATAACAGAACACAGAAGACTCCCGTCAACCCCTTGACCCGGCACGCCAGCCGCCCTCCAATGCGCGGGTGCTATTCAGTCGCCGCATGTTGAGGGGCCTGCCGCGACCTTCGTCCATCGTCTGACCGGACCTTGCGCCACGGCCACATCGGCGGGCGCTACGGCGGGGATTAAGGTTTGGCCTCCCGGGATCGGCGGGTGTTCGGCAAGGTTTTCCAGCATGACTCTTGCAAGGCTGGCCTTGATACGACTGGCCCTGGCAGGGATGATCCTGAGACAACGATCCTTGAGACGACTTTGAAAGGCCCTAAGCCCATGAAACGCGTAACCCTGACTCTCACACTTGCTCTCGCCGCCGGCCTCTCCGCCAAA
The DNA here is from genome assembly GCF_018129985.1 of Bradyrhizobium sp. SZCCT0148. Classification (GTDB taxonomy): domain Bacteria; phylum Pseudomonadota; class Alphaproteobacteria; order Rhizobiales; family Xanthobacteraceae; genus Bradyrhizobium; species Bradyrhizobium japonicum_H. The sequence continues at coordinate 1,109,426 of NZ_JAFCKT010000001.1, read as the reverse complement.
GCCGCCGATGCGCAAACGCTCAAGACCGTCAAGGACCGGGGCATGCTGTCCTGCGGCGTCAGTCAGGGCTTGCCGGGCTTTTCCTCGCCCGACGACAAGGGCAACTGGACCGGCCTCGACGTCGACGTTTGCCGCGCGATAGCCGGAGCGGTCTTCAACGACCCGACCAAGGTCAAATATGTGCCGCTGTCCGCGAAGGACCGCTTCACCGCGCTGCAATCCGGCGAAATCGACGTGCTCTCTCGGAACACCACCTGGACCATCTCGCGCGATACCTCGCTCGGTGCCAACTTTACCGGCGTGACCTATTATGACGGGCAGGGCTTCATGGTGAAGAAGTCGCTCAAGGTGAATTCGGCGCTTGAGCTCAACAGCGCCTCGGTCTGCGTGCAGACCGGCACCACCACCGAGCAGAATCTCGCCGACTACTTCAAGGCCAACAACATGAAGTATGAGGTGATCGCGTTCGGCACTAACGACGAAACGGTCAAGGCCTATGAAGCCGGGCGATGCGACGTCTTCACCACCGACCAGTCGGGCCTGTACGCCAACCGTCTCAAGCTTGCCAATCCCAATGACCACATGGTGCTTCCCGAGATCATTTCGAAGGAGCCGCTCGGCCCCATGGTGCGTCATGGCGACGACCAATGGTTCGACATCGTGAAGTGGACGCTGTTTGCGATGGTCACCGCCGAAGAGCTCGGCGTGACTTCGAAGAACATCGATGAGAAGGCGAAGCTGGAAAATCCCGAGTTGAAGCGCGTCCTCGGCACCGACGGCAATTTCGGCGAACAGCTCGGCCTGACCAAGGACTGGGTGGTGCGGATCGTGAAGGCGGTCGGCAATTACGGCGAAGTGTTCGATCGCAATGTCGGCGCGGGCTCGCCGCTCGCCATCAATCGAGGTCTCAACAATCTCTGGAACAAGGGCGGTCTTCAGTACGCGCCGCCGATCCGCTGATCGCCTCTGACCCGCCGGCAGCGGCATGAGCACCGAGGCCCGAAATCCGCCGCCGCAGATCGCCCTGAAGATCAGGCGCCTTCTGGGCGGCAAGGCAGGCTGGAACGGCGTTGCCATCCAGTTTGCTTTCGCGGCGATCCTGGGCTGGATCGGCTATGAGATCGTTTCCAATGCCCGCGCCAACCTGGAGAACCAGCATATTGCCGCCGGCTTCGGTTTCCTCAGGAACAATGCCGGCTTCGACGTCAACCAGACCCTGATCTCCTATACCGGCTCGGACACTTTCCTGCGCGTGTTCATGGTCGGGCTCCTGAACACGCTCGTGGTCTCCGTGGTGGGCATCATCTTCGCCACGCTGATCGGCTTCATCGTCGCGCTGTGCCGGCTATCGCCCAATTGGCTGTTGTCGCGCGTCGGTGAGATCTATATCGAGATCATCCGCAACCTGCCGGTGCTGTTCCAGATCCTGTTCTGGTATCTCGCGGTTCTCGCGGCCTTGCCCAATCCGCGCCAGAGCATCTCGCTGCTCGGCATCGCTTTCATCAGCAATCGTGGCCTCGTCATTCCGAGCCCGATCGGCGGGAGCGGCCTGCAGCCGTTCCTGGCGATGCTGGCGCTCGGCGTCGTCGCGTCACTCGCCCTTCGCTTCTATGCGCGGCGCGCGCTGTTTCAGGAAGGGCGAATGATCCGGATCTGGCCCACTGTGCTGGGCATGCTGGTCGGACTGCCGCTCGCCACCATGCTGGTGTTCGGCTTGCCGTTCACCTTCGAGCTGCCGCAGCTCAAGGGTTTCAACTTCGCCGGCGGTTCGCGTATCATCCCGGAATTCGTGGCGCTGACGCTGGCGCTGTCGACCTACACCGCTGCCTTCATCGCGGAGATCGTGCGTGCCGGAATCCTGTCCGTCCACAAAGGGCAGATGGAGGCGGGGGCCTCGCTCGGTCTCAGCCGCGGCGCCACGCTCCGGCTGGTCGTCGTGCCGCAGGCCATGCGCGTCATCGTGCCGCCGCTGACCAACCAGTACCTCAATCTCACCAAGAACTCGTCGCTGGCGGTCGCGATCGGCTATCCCGACCTCGTCTCGGTGTTCGCCGGGACGTCGCTGAGCCAGACCGGGCAGGCGATCGAGATCATCGCCATGACCATGGGCATCTATCTCCTGATCTCGCTGCTCACCAGCGCGATCATGAGCGTGTATGGGTGGCGCGTCAGCCGGAGTCTGGGCGCATGAGCGATATCGCCTCGAGCAGCTTCGTCCGGAAGGACCTGCTCACCGAACGTCCGGCGCCGGTGAAGACCACGGGCTTCGTCGGGCTGATGCGTACGCGGCTGTTCAACTCGCCGACCAACATCCTGCTCACGATCGTGGGTGTCTTGCTGTTGTGGTTCACCATCATCCCCTCGGTCCGGTTCCTGATGGTCGATGCGGTGTGGAGCGGCAAGGACCGCGCGGCATGCCTCACGGAGAATGCCGGGTTTGCGGTCGGCGCCTGCTGGCCCTACATCCAGGCGAAGCTGCCGCAACTGATCTACGGTTTTTATCCCGAGGCCGAGCGCTGGCGGGTCGACCTCACCTTCATCCTGGCGGTGGCTTTGCTGGTGCCGCTGCTCGTGCCGCGTCTGCCGGCGAAGGGCATCAACGCCAGCCTGTTCTTCTTCGCCTTTCCGGTTGTCGCGTTCTTTTTGTTGCACGGTGGCGGCATCAAGGGGTTCGGCCTGAGCTGGACTGCCGGCGTGCTGGAATTGTTCGACGACAGCATTATCGGCGCCGGGCAGGCCGTGCTCGGTGTCGGCAAGACGTCCGCCGTGGCGCCGTTGTTGTGGGTGGTCGGGAACCTTATCTTGCTGGTCGGCGTGGCGATCTCCTGGGTAATCCTTCCGCTGACCTGGCTGCGCGATCAGATCCAGGGGACGGGCCAGCCGGTCTGGGGGGATTTCGCCGTGACGACCGTCATCGTCTCGTTGATCGCCTTCAGCCTCGGCGGCGGGTTGCGCACCGGCTGGCGCGCTCTCGCCTCGAGCATCGCTGCCTTCATCGCCATCGCCATCGTGATCAAGCTGATGGGGCTCGATCGCGGTGGACTGCCGGTCGTAACCACGAATTTGTGGGGCGGCCTTCTGGTGACTCTGGTGGTCTCCGTCACCGGCATCGTCACGTCGCTGCCGATCGGCATCGCGCTGGCGCTCGGCCGCCGCTCCACCATTCCGCTGATCCGGATCTTCTCGATCGCCTTCATCGAATTCTGGCGCGGCGTGCCGCTGATCACCGTGCTGTTCTTCGCCACCTACATGCTGCCGCTGTTCTTCCCCGGAAATTTCACCGTCGATGGTCTCGTCCGTGCGCTGATCGGCATCGCGCTGTTCACCGGAGCCTACCAGGCCGAGAACGTCCGCGGCGGGCTCGCTGCGATCCCACGCGGGCAGGGCGAGGCGGCCGCAGCCTTGGGCCTCTCCTGGTGGAAGACGACCTCGCTGATCGTGCTGCCGCAGGCGCTGCGGCACGTCATTCCAAACCTCGTCAACAGCTTCATCTCGCTGTTCAAGGACACGTCGCTGGTCTCGATCGTAGCGCTGTTCGACCTGCTCGGTTCGCTCAGGGCCTCGTTCTCGGACCCGAAATGGTCGACGCCGTCGACCGCGTTCACCGGCTTCGCTTTCGCCGGAATCATCTATTTCATCTTCTGCTTTGGGATGTCGCGCTACTCGCTGTTCGTCGAGCATCGCCTCAACGCCCATCGTCGCAACTGATCGAGGTCACCATGTCCGACCCCATCGTCAAGATTTCCGGCCTCAACAAATGGTACGGCGATTTTCACGTGCTGCGTGACATCGACCTCGCGGTCGAGAAGGGCGAGCGCATCGTGATCTGCGGTCCCTCCGGCTCCGGCAAGTCGACCCTGATCCGCTGCATCAACGCGCTGGAGGAGTTCCAGGAGGGCGAAATCGTCGTCGATGGCATCGAGCTCGGTCCGAACCTCAAGCATGTCGATGCGGTGCGCCGCGAGGTCGGCATGGTGTTCCAGAGCTTCAACCTGTTCCCGCATCTCACCGTGCTCGACAATTGCACGCTGGCGCCGATCTGGGTCCGTAACATCCCGAAGAAGGACGCCGAGGCCGCGGCGATGAAGTTCCTGGAGCGCGTCAAGATCCCGCACCAGGCCAACAAGTTTCCGGGGCAGATGTCCGGCGGCCAGCAGCAGCGCGTCGCGATCGCGCGGGCACTGACCATGAACCCGAAGGTCATGCTGTTCGACGAGCCGACCTCGGCGCTCGATCCCGAGATGGTCAAGGAGGTGCTGGACACCATGGTGGACCTTGCCGAGGAGGGCATGACCATGCTGGTCGTCACCCATGAAATGGGCTTTGCCCGCGAGGTCGCCAACCGCGTGATTTTCATGGATGCCGGCCAGATCATCGAGGCCAACACGCCGAAGGAGTTCTTTGCGGCGCCCCAGCACGCCCGCACGAAACTGTTCCTGAGCCAGATCCTGCGCTGACCTGCCATCCACGCCGGCCCGACCGACCGTCAGCCTGGCACCAGCGAATCAGCTTTGCCTCTTTTCGGACTAACCTTCGGAGAGAGACCTTGCAGAGCAGTGTCGGCGCGCGCGCATACCAGAACGCGCGATTGCAGAAGAAGTTGAGGAAGCAGGCGGACGCCGTCATGTTCCTCGCGGTCGAGGCTCTCCGGCAGGGCCGATTTGCCGAGGCCGAGACGCTGTGCCGAGGGATCCTGGAGGAGGTTCCGGATCATTTCCACGCCACGCATTTGCTCGGCCTGCGCGCCTACGACGGTGGCCGGCTCGAGGAAGCGCAACAGCTGTTCGAGCGCGCGATTGCCCTTGATCCGCGCTCGCCCGATGCGCATGGCAATCTTGGCGCCGTGTATTTCGACCTCCAGAAGTTCCGGCATGCCCGCGCATGCCAGGAGAAGGCCCTTGCGCTGAAGCCGAATTGTCCGATCACCCTGACCAATCTCGGCAATACACTCCTGAATATTGGGCTAGGCGAACAGGCGATTGGACTCCACGAACGCGCGATCAGCCTGCGGCCCGACTATGCCGATGCGTTCTGCAACCGAGGCATGGCGGAGCTGATGATCGGCCGGTCCGACCGCGCCAAGGAGAGTTTCGATCGCGCCCTCTCGTTTCAACCGCGCCATGCGGAAGCGATCGCCGGCAAAGGCATGGTGTGCATTGCGCTCCGGCATTACGAGGAGGCGGAAGCCGCCCTCGCATCAGGGCTCGCAATCAAGCCGGGTTCACCGCGCATTCTGGCGCAGCGCGGACGGCTCAATTTCGATCTGCACCGGCTGGAACAGGCGGCGGCGGACTTCGATGCTGCGCTGGCGCAATCGCCGCGGCTCGAGCTCGCGCTGCGTGGCAAGGCTCAGGTCAACCTTCTGCTGGGGAATACGACGCAGGCGATCGCGGCCGTCAAGACCCTGCTCGAAGACAATCCACGGTCCGATTACGCCATCGTTCTGCTCGGCGCCTGCCATGCGAACCAGGGAGATGTCGCGACGGCGCTCGAGCACCTCGACGCGGCACTCGAGATCACGCCCGACTATGCGGATGCCATCGCACGCAAGATCTTCATCCTGGATTATTGGCCTGAGGCCGACTTCGCGGTCCAGCAGGCGGCGCGAAAATCCTGGTGGGATGCGATCGGCGCCAGACTGCCGCGCCGGACGCTGTCGCCCCGGCAGCTTGATCCTGACAGGCGCATCGTCGTGGGATATGTCGCCTCGGAATTCAGGAACCACTCGGCAGCGTTCGCGCTGTTGCCGGTGCTGCGCCATCACGATCATACCAGGTTCGAGATCGTCTGCTATTCCTGCTGGCCGCTGCAGGACGAGATCACCGAGAGATTCGAGCTTCTCGCGGATGTCTGGGTCGACGCGGCTCAGCTTTCGGACGATGAATTGGCCGATCGCATCCAGGCGGACAAGATCGACATCCTGATCGACGTGTCCGGGCATACGGCCGGCAACAGGCTCCCCGTATTTGCCCGCAAGCCGGCGCCGATCCAGGTCACGGGTTTCGGACACGCAACCGGCACGGGGCTTCAGACCATGGACTACGTGCTCGCCGATCCTGTCTTCATTCCGCAATCGGCGCGGCATTTGCTGGCCGAAAAGGTCCACGATCTACCGTGCCTGATCACGATCGATCCCATCCTGGACGTGCCGCCCTCGGAGCTTCCCATGCTCCGCAATGGCCACATCACCTTCGGCGTTTTCAACCGCATCTACAAAATATCGGATGACGCGATCCGGGTGTGGTCGCGCATCATGCGGGAGGTGCCGGGAGCGAGGATCATCATCAAGCACGGGCTGCTCGACGATCCCTTGCTGCGCGATGGCCTGATTGCAAGGATCGTGGCTCAGGGCATTGCCGAGGACAATATCACCTGCCTTGGCTCGACCACGCGCCACGAGCATCTGCTGGCCTTTGCGCAAGTCGACATCTCGCTCGACACATTCCCGCAAAACGGCGGTATCAGCACCTGGGAATCTCTCTATGCGGGCGTTCCGGTCGTCGCCAAGCTCGGCAACGGCTCCTCGGCGCGCGCCGGCGGTTCGATCGTGACGGCCGTCGGCCTCGGCGACTGGGTCGCCGAGGATGACGACGGCTACGCCGCGATCGCGCGCAAATATGCGACGCAGCCTGCGCATCTGGCCAAATTGCGAGCGGATCTGCCGGCTCGGATCGCAGCCTCGCCCGCCGGCAACGTCGAACTTTACGCGCGTGAGGTCGAGGCGGCCTATCGCCGCTTCTGGCATGACCACTGTGCCGGCGCCTCGGAATCTGGCGAGGAGGCGTAGCTCGACCTCACGCCACCCCCCGGGAAATCCCGGAGTCGCTGCAGGTCGGGTGACCGGCCGGCGGGCGCTGCGAATCAGTTAGACTCATTTAAGGGCATCCTCCGGAGAGACACCTTGCAGAACAGCGGCGGCGGCGCGCGCGCATTCCAGAATGCGCGATTGCAGAAGAAGTTGATGAAGCAGGCCGACGCCGTCATCGCCGCCGCGGCGAACGCCTATGGCCGGGGCCGTTATGCCGAGACCGAGGCGCTGTGCCGCGAGATCCTGAAAGCCCTTCCGGATCATGTCGACGCCCTGCACCTGCTCGGCATGTGCGCCCATGACGGCCGGCGCCTGGAGGAGGCACAACAGCTGCTGGAGCGCGTGATCGCGCTCGATCCGCGCCTGCACGATGCGCATAACAACCTCGCCACAGTGCATTTCGACCTCGGCAATTACGAGGAGGCGCGGCGGTGCCAGGAGAGGGCGATCGCGCTGAAGCCGAATTTCGCGGTGGCGTTGACCAATCTCGGCAACACGCTGATGCATCTTGGGTTTTACGAGCAGGCGCTCGAGATGCACGAGCGCGCCATCAAGTTCAAACCGGATTATGCGGATGCCCTCTGCAATCGCGGCATGGTCGAGATCGTGCTCGGGCAGATCATGCGCGCCAAGGAGAGTTTCGACCGCGCCCTGTTGTTTCAGCCGCGTCACGCGGAGGCCATCGTCGGCAGCGGCATGGTCAGCATGGAGTTGCGGCACCACGAGGAGGCGGCAGCCAAGTTTGCCACCGCGCTCGCGATCAAGCCCGGCGCGCCGAGGATCCTGGCGCAGCGCGGGCGTCTCAGTTACGAGCTGCAGCGCCTGGAGCCCGCGCTTGCGGATTTCGATGCGGCGCTCGCGATTTCACCCAAGCTCGAACTGGCCCTTCGGGGCAAGGCCCAGGTTTGCCTCGTCATGGGAAGGACCGCGCAGGCGATGGCGGCCGCGACGACCCTGATCGAGCGAAATCCGCGCTCCGAGATGGGGTTGGCGCTGATGGGCTTCGCTTATTCGAACCAGGGAGACATGGACTCCGCAATCCAATATCTCGATCGCGCGCTTGCGCTCCGACCGGACTACGGAGATGCGATCCGGGGCAAGATCTTCTTGCTGGACTACCTCGCGGACGCCGATTTTGCGGTCCAGCAGGCTGTGCGAAAGTCCTGGTGGGATGCGATCGGGTCGAAGATTCCGCAAAGAACGTTGCCCAAGCGGCCGCTCGATCCGGACAAGCGGATCGTGGTCGGCTATGTCGCCGCGGAATTCCGGCAGCACTCTGCGGGACTCACCCTGCTGCCCGTGCTGCGCAACCATGATCACACCAAGTTTGAGATCATCTGCTATTACTCCTGGCCGGGAGAGGACGAGTACACCGCCAAGTTCAAGGAGATGGCGGACGTCTGGGTGGACGCCTGGCAGATGTCGGATGACGAGCTCGCCGATCGCATCCAGGCGGACAATGTCGATATCCTGATCGACGTGTCCGGCCACACGACGGGCAACCGGCTGCAGTGTTTCGCGCGGAAGCCGGCGCCGATCCAGGCCACGGGCTTCGGACACGCGACTGGCACGGGCATGCAGACCATGGACTATGTGCTTGCCGATCCCATTTTCATTCCGCCATCGGCTCGGCATTTGTTTCCGGAAAAGATCCACGATCTGCCGTGCCTGATCACGATGGAACCCGTGACCAATCAGCAGCCTTCCGAGCTGCCGATGCTTCGCAACGGTTACGTCACCTTCGGTGTATTCAACCGCATCTACAAAATCTCGGATGATGCGATCCGCGTGTGGTCCCGCATCATGCGGGAGGTGCCAGGATCGAAGATCGTCCTTAAGCATAGTTTGCTCGATGATCCCTTGCTGCGCGACAGCCTGGTCGCCCGCTTCATCGCGCAGGGCATCGCCGAGGATAACATCACCTGCCTCGGCACCACCTCGCGCGACGATCATCTGAAGGCCTTCGATCAGATCGATATTTCGCTGGACACGTTCCCACAGAACGGCGGCATCAGCACCTGGGAATCCCTCTACAAGGGCGTTCCGGTCGTCGCCAAGCTCGGCATTGGAGCGTCCTCGCGTGCCGGTGGCTCGATCGTTGCCGCTGTCGGTCTCGGCGACTGGGTCGCCGAGGATGACGACGGCTATGTCGAGATCGCCCGCAGGTTTGCTTCGCAGCCCGCCGATCTGGCGAAGTTGCGCGCGGGCCTGCCGGCTCAGATCGCGGCCTCGCCCGCCGGCAATGTCGAAGTCTACACGCGCGAACTCGAAGCGGGGTACCGCAAGTTCTGGCGCGACTATTGTGCCGCGGCTGCGGATGGCGGCGATGCTGCGGCCGACAAGGCTGACGTACCCAGCGGTTCCTGAGCCGCTATCCTGCGGGAAGCCCCGTTACATTCCGGAAGGCATGTTCAGGCCAGCCGGCCAGACGAGCGAATCAGTTAGACTCGTCACCAGCCATCTTCCGGAGAAATACCTTGCAGAGCAGCGCCGGCGCCCGCGCATTCCAGAATGCGCGGTTGCAGAAGAAGTTGAAGAAGCAGGCCGAGGCGATCATCTCCGCTGCGGCGAGCGCCTATGGTCAGGGGAGATATGCCGAGACCGATGCGCTCTGCCGCCAGATACTGCAAGCGGTTCCGGATCATTTCGACGCCACGCATCTGCTCGGCGTGTGCGCGCAACAGGGCGGTCGCCTTGAAGAGGCGCGACAGCTGCTCGAACGTGCGATCGCGATCGATCCGCGTTCGCACGAGGCCCAGAGCAATCTCGCGACGGTCTATTTGGCGCTCCAGCAATTGGAGGCGGCGCGCGCCTGTCATGAGAAGGCGGTCGCGCTGAAGCCGAATTTTACGCCGGCCCTGGCCGGCCTCGGCAACACCTTGCTTCAGATGAACCTGCCCGAGCAGGCCATCGAGATATACGATCGCGCCATCAAGCTGAAGCCCGACTATGCCGACGCGCTTTGTAACCGTGGCGTGGCGGAACTGGCGCTGTGTCGGTTTGACCGCGCCAGGGAGAGCTTTGATCGCGCGCTGCTGTTTCAGCCGCGCCACGTCGAGTCGCTCATCGGCAAAGGTGTGGTCGGTATCGAGCTCAGGCGCTACGACGAGGCGGAGGCCGCGCTCGCAGCGGCGTTCGCGATCAAACCCGATTCCGCAAAGATTCTGGCCCAACGTGGCCGCCTCAACGCGGCACTGTCGCGGCTGGAGCAGGCGGCAGCGGACTTCGATGCGGCACTCGCAATCACACCCCGGTTCGAGGTGGCCTTGCGGGGAAAGGCAGAGGTCGCACTCAACATAGGAAACACCGCACAGGCAATCCTGGCCTGCACGACCTTGCTCGAGCAAAACCCACGCTCCACGATCGCATTGGCATTGCTGAGCTCCTGCTTTGCAAATCAGGGAGATATCGCCTCGGCAATCGAACATCTCGACGCGGCGCTGGCGATCGCGCCGGATCCGGACTTGATGGCGCGGAAGATCTACTTCCTGGACTTCCTTCCTGATGCCGATTTTGCGGTCCAGCAGGCCGCGCGAAAGTCCTGGGGCGAAGCTATCGGCGCTCGCGTTGCGCAGAGGAAGCTCGCGCCCCGTGAGCTTGATCCCGACAGGCGGATCGTGGTCGGGTATGTCGCGGCGGAGTTCTGGTACCACTCGGCGGCGTTCGGCCTGTTACCGGTGCTGCGCCACCATGACCACGCCAAGTTCGAAATCGTCTGCTATTCGTGCTCGCCGGTCCGAGATGAGATGACTGCCAGGTTCAAGTCGTCGGCGGACGTCTGGGTCGACGCCTGGCAGTTTTCGGACGATCAGCTGGCCGATCGTATCGAGGCCGACAAGGTCGATGTCCTGATCGACGTGTCAGGGCATTCGGCGGGCAACAGGCTCCAGGTCTTCGCCCGCAAGCCAGCCCCCATCCAGGTCACGGGCTTCGGACACGCGACGGGAACGGGCCTTCGGACCATGGACTACGTGCTCGCGGACCCCGTCTTCATTCCGCAGTCGGCGCGGCCTCTGCTGGTCGAAAAGGTCTTTGACCTGCCGTGCCTGATCACGACCGATCCGATCCCAGATGTGGCGCCTTCGGAGCTTCCCATGCTCCGCAACGGCCATGTGACGTTCGGCGTGTTCAACCGAATCAACAAGATCTCGGACGAGGCCATCCGCGTATGGTCGAAGGTGATGCGCGAGGTGACGGGATCGAAGATCATCATCAAGCATACGCTGCTCGACGATCCCCTGGTGCGCGACGGCCTCCTCGCACGGTTCGTGGCGCACGGGATTGCTGAGGAGAAGATCACCTGCCTCGGCTCGTCCGATCGCGCCGAGCATCTGCGGGCCTTCGCGCAGGTCGACATTTCGCTGGATCCATTCCCGCAAAACGGCGGCGTCAGCACCTGGGAATCCTTCTATGCGGGCGTTCCCGTCGTCGCCAAGCTCGGTATTGGTGCCTCATCGCGTGCCGGCGCCTCCATCGTGACCGCAGTCGGTCTCGGCGACTGGGTCGCCGAGGATGACGATGGCTATGTCGAGATCGCTCGCAAATTTGCCTCGCAGCCCGAGCATCTGGCGAAGTTGCGCACGGAATTGCCGGCCCTGATCGCAGCTTCGCCGGCCGGCAATGTCGAGATCTACACGCGCAGGGTCGAGGAGGGCTATCGCCAGTTCTGGCGCGACTATTGTGCGGCCGCCGCGAAACCCGGCGAGATCGCTTGAATCAACCGAACCGCGCAAGGCTTGTGGACGTGCGCCCCCGACCCGAGGAGCGCGTGATGATCACACGAATGGCAGCTTGATGTTGCTGCGCTTCTCCAGCCATTCCGGCACGGGCAGGTTCTTGGCGCGCATGAAATCCGCATTGAAGAGCTTCGACTGATAGCGGCTGCCGGAATCGCACAGCACGGTGACGATCGTCTTGCCGGGTCCGAGCTGCCTGGCGAGGCGCATCGCGCCCGCGACGTTGACACCGGTCGAGCCGCCGAGGCACAGGCCCTCGTGCTGCAGCAGTTCATAGATCACGCCGACGGCTTCGGCATCGGGAATGAGATAGGCATCATCGACCTTCGCAGTCTCGACGATCGCGGTGGCACGGTTGAGGCCGATGCCCTCGGTGATCGAGCCGCCCGGTGTGGCCTTGGCTTCGCCGGTCCTGAAGTATTCGAACATGCCGGCGCCGTGCGGGTCGGCACAGGCGATACGGATGTTCTTGTTCTTCTCCTTGAGGTAGCGGCTGGTGCCGGCGAGCGTGCCGCCGCTGCCGACCGAGCAGACGAAACCGTCGACCTTGCCGTCGGTCTGCTGCCAGATTTCGGGCCCCGTCGACTCGTAGTGCGCCTTGGCATTATCGAGATTGTTCCACTGGTCCGCGAACAGCACGCCATTGGGTTCGGTCTTGCGCAGCTCGTCGGCAAGGCGGCGGCCGACATGCTGGTAGTTGTTGGGATTTGAGTAGGGCAGGGCTGGCGATTCCAGCAGCTCGGCGCCGCACAGCTTCAGAAAGTCTTTCTTCTCCTGGCTCTGCGTCTCCGGGATCACGATCAGCGTGCGATAGCCGCGCGCGCTCGCGACGACCGCAAGCCCGATGCCGGTATTGCCGGCGGTCGATTCCACCACGAGACCGCCGGGCTTGAGCTCGCCGCGCTTCTCGGCCTCGAGGATCATCCATTTGCCGGCGCGATCCTTCACCGACTGGCCGGGATTCATGAACTCGGCCTTGCCGAGAATGGTGCAGCCGGTCAATTCCGAGGCGCGCTTCAGCTTGATGAGCGGGGTGTTGCCGATGGCTTCGACAACGTCGTTTCGAATGATCATGTGGGGGAAATCGCTACCAAGGGGGTTGATCGGGTTGGCCAGAACGTAGTGCTTGGGAGACCAAAGGGGAAGGCCTTTGCGCTGCGGCAAACCCAGCGAAACCTCTGCTCAAACAACGATATTTCTGAAAGACGCGTCCGACGACGATGCGCTCGGCCGCAAGCTGAGACATCGGTAGGAGGAAATGCCCGCGCTCCGTCCGGCCAGGGAAGATGACAGTCGTCATCGGCACCCTCGCGACCAATTTTTGCCAAGGGCAAGACTTTCCGCCATGGATGGCTGTAGATGGCGCCCGGACGGCCGAAATCAAATCTGTCCGAACAACGGCCCCCGCTCGGCGATTGGGGGGCGTGGGATGACCAGGCCGGGGGAGCGTGCTGGAGGCGGCGCGTGGCGTTCGGACCGAGAGGCCAACTATGGATGTGGCAGCAATATCACATGAAATGTTGGTAAGCTTGGTTATGCATCTCAATGTTTCAGAATGAGAGAAATCCCTGCAAGACAATCACCTTTTGAATTTGAGGCGGTTCGTTCCTCATCATCCGCGTGGGCCTTTCGCAACTGCGGGACTGTCCCGCAGTTCGGTGCCCGGCTAGTATGATTGAGGTTCCGCAGAAAGCATCGCCGCTGTGAATGAGTTGTCCAAAGGCCCCCGACTGTCCGGTCGCGAATCGGTTAATCCGGCTGCGCGGCGGTTCGATCTGCCCGGCGGGGGATGGATGTGACACAGGATGTTCCTGGGATCGCCGTGCAGCGGTCCGAAGGTTCTGCATCCCGGACGACGCTGCGCGCGGCGCGCTGGTTCGCGGTGGTGTGTCTTGCCGTCAGTTCCGGTGCTTGCGTGCTGACCCAGGATCTTCCCGATCCCGCGCTCGATATTCCCGCGCAGTACAAATATGCCGGGAAGGCGGATGCGCCGCCGTCGCTGGATTGGTGGCGCAGCTTCCGCTCGGCGGAGCTGACGCAGCTGATGGAGGAGGCGCAGACCGTCAATCTCGACATCGCCGCCGCAGTGGCGCGCATCGTCCAGGCTGACGCCCAGGCCCGGCAGGCGGGCGCGGCGCTGCTGCCGAGCTTGTCCGGAGCCGGACAGGAGGCCTACTCGCGCACCTCCGGCTCCTCGGCTTCAGGCCTCACCATCGGCGGCCGCGAGGTCGTCAACTACCAGGCATCGCTGAGCGCGAGCTACCAGCTCGACTTCTGGGGTCAGAACCGGGATGCGCTGCAGACGGCCGAGGAGACGGCGAACGCGAACCGCTTCGACCGCGACACCGTCGCGCTGACGACGCTCGCAGCCGTCGCCAACGCCTATTTCCAGGTGCTGGCCTCGCAGGACCGCATCCGCACTTCACAGCGCAACATCGCGAGTGCACAGCGGATCCTCGATGCCGTGAGGGAGCGGCGCAAGGCCGGCACCGGCACCGATCTCGACGTCGCCCAGCAGGAGAGCGTGCTTGCCAACCAGAAGGCTCTGGTGCCGCCGCTGCGCCAGACGCTGGACCAGAACGCCAACGCGCTCGCCGTGCTGGTTTCGCGCCCGCCCGAAAGCGTGCGCCTGCTCGGCGGCTCGCTGGACCGGATCGCGATCCCGCGCGTGACGCCCGGCCTGCCCTCGGAGCTCCTGACGCAGCGGCCCGACATTCGCCGCCAGGAAGCGCAGCTCGCCTCGGCGACGGCAAATGTCGGCAACGCCCGCGCGCAGTTCTTTCCGACCATTCAGCTCACCGGCAACGGCGGCTATCAGAGCTCGGCCCTGGTCTCGCTGTTCCAGCCGCATGCCGCCTTCTTCCAGCTTGTCGGCAGCGCTACGCAGCCGATCTTCGACGGCGGCAGAATCCTCGGCAATTTCGAGTTTGCCAAGGCGCGGCAGGACGAATTGCTCCAGACCTACCGCAAGACCATCATCCAGTCGTTTACCGACGTCGACACTGCGCTGTTCTCGATCAAGCAGACCACGATCAAGCTGCAATTGCAGCGGGACGTCGTTGCCGCCTCGCGCCGCGCCTTCGATCTGGCCGAGCAGCAATTGCGCGCCGGCACCTCCGACATCGTGACCGTGCTGAACACTCAACTGACCCTGTTCCAGGCGGAAGACGCGCTGTCACAGGCGCAACTGGCCCGCTTGCTCGCCATCGTCAGCCTGTATCAGGCGCTCGGTGGTGGCTGGGAGCCGCGAATGGAGAAACCGGTCAATGCTCTTTAAGCCGGACAGCAAGCAGGGCGTAGAGCAGGGGACGTCGAAGAAATCGCGCGGCCGCGGCGTCATCATGACCCTGATCACGCTCGCGATCCTCGGCGGACTCGGCTATTATGGCTGGACCGTCTGGCACCAGCAGCCGCAGCAGGCCAGCGGCCGCAACCAGCGGCCCGATCTGCCGGTCCCGGTGCTGGCGGCGACGCCGCGCATCCAGGACGTTCCGGTCTATCTCGACGGCGTCGGCGCGATCCGCGCGCTCAACACCGTGACCGTGCGCTCGCAGGTCGACGGCAAGCTCATCGCTGTGAATTTCACGGAAGGCCAGGACGTCAAGAAGGGCGACGTGCTCGGCGAGATCGATCCCGCGCTCTACCAGGCCACCTACGACCAGGCGGTCGCCAAGAAGGCGCAGGACCAGGCCCAGCTCGCCAACCAGCGGATCGACCTGGCACGCTATGAGCAGCTCGCAGCCTCCAATGCCGGCTCCAAGCAGCAGGCGGACACCCAGCGCGCGCTGGTGGCGCAGACCGAGGCGCTGGTGAAGGCGGACCAGGCCGCGATCGACAACGCGGCGGCCACGCTGAGCTATACCAAGATCGTAGCGCCGATCTCCGGGCGCGCCGGCCTGCGCCAGGTCGACCAGGGCAATATCGTCCACGCCTCCGACACCACGGGGCTCGTGGTGATCACGCAATTGCAGCCGATCGCGGTGTGGTTCAGCCTGCCTCAGCAACAGATCATGCGCGTCAACGCCGCTGCCGCCAAGGGTTCGCTCGCAGTCGATGTGTTCGGCAATGACGGCATCACCGTGATCGATACCGGCAAGCTCACCGGCATCGACAACCAGGTCGACCAGACCACCGGCACGCTCAGGCTCAAGGCGGAATTTCCCAACGCCGACTACCAGCTCTGGCCGGGCCAGTTCGTCAATGTCCGCCTCAAGGTCGAGACGCTGATGCAGGCGCTGGTGGTGCCGACCTCGGCCGTGCAGCGCGGCCCGATCGGGACATTCAGCTATGTCATCGGCGAGGACAATATCGTCTCGGCCAAGCCCGTGACGGTGACCCAGCAGAACGAGCACGACGCTGTGATTGCCAACGGCCTGTCGGCGACCGACAGGGTCGTGACCACGGGTTTCGCCAATCTATCCGACGGGTCCAAGGTGACCATCGGACGCGACGACCAGACCCCCTCGGCCGATCTCGCCCCGCGCAAGCGCTCGCGTGGGCCGGACGGCCAGAAGAAGGACGGCGCCAAGGAGGGTCAGAAGGACGGACAGGGCAACGACAGCGAGTTCCGCGCCAAGCGCAAGAGCAGCGAGGGCGACCAGAAGTGACAGACCGGGCCGGCACCAGGGCCTGGTGCATCGGGAAGTGGAGCCAAACAGCCATGATCCCGACAACAGCCGCTTGACGCGGCAGGCAGATCCCATGGGTGTTTCCGAACCCTTCATCCGCCGTCCCATCGCGACCTCGCTGCTCGGCATCGCGCTCCTGATCGGCGGGCTGCTGGGCTATTTCGCGCTGCCCGTCTCGGCGTTGCCGCAGGTTGATTTCCCGACCGTGCAGGTGACGACGCAGCTTCCGGGCGCGAGCCCCGACGTGATCGCTTCGCTGATCACGGCGCCGCTGGAGCGGCAGCTCGGCCAGATCCCGTCGCTGTCGGCGATGAATTCGATCAGCTCCTTCGGCGTCAGCCAGATCTCGCTGCAGTTCGACCTCAACCGCGACATCGACGGCGCGACACAGGACGTGCAGGCGGCGATCAATGCCGCGGCGGGCGTGCTGCCCAAGACGCTGCCGTATCCGCCGACCTACGCCAAGGTGAACCCGGCGGACGCTCCGGTGATGACGCTGGCGCTGCGCTCCGACACCATCTCGCTGCGGGCGATGAGCGACATCGCGGATACGCTGCTGGCGCAGCGGCTGAGCCAGATTTCCGGCGTCGGGCGCGTCTCGGTGCTGGGCGGGCTGAAGCCGGCCGTGCGCATCCAGGCGGACCTCGCGCGGCTCGCAGCCTACGGCATTGCCATGGAAGATCTGCGCAGCGCAATTGCCAGTGCCAATGTGTCCGGGCCGAAAGGCTCGCTCGACGGCGCGCAGCAATCCTACATCATCGCCGCCAACGACCAGATCGCAGCCGCCGACGCCTACAAGCCCGTCATCATCGCCTACCGCAACGGCTCGCCGGTCACCATCGCCGACGTCGCGCAGATCGTCGACGGCCTGGAGAACGACCGCACCGGCGGCTGGTACCAGGGCACGCCGGCCGTCATCATCGACATCCAGCGCCAGCCCGGCGCCAATGTCATCGATGTCGTCAGCCAGATCCGCGCCGAAATCCCCAAGGTGCAGCGCGCGATCCCGGCCGGCGTGAACCTCACCATCGTCTCCGACCGCACCGTGACCATCCGCGCTTCGGTCCACGACGTGCAGTTCACGCTTGTCCTCAGCGTCGTGCTGGTGACGCTGGTGGTGCTTCTGTTCCTGCGCTCGCTGCGGGCGACCCTGATCGCCGGCGTGGCGTTGCCGCTGTCGCTGATCACCAGTTTTGGCATCATGTATTTCGCCGGCTTCAGTCTCGACAATCTGTCGCTGATGGCGCTGACGATCGGGACCGGCTTCGTCGTCGACGACGCCATCGTGATGATCGAGAATATCGTCCGCCACATGGAGAACGGTGACGGGCCGATGGAGGCCTCCCTGAAGGGCGCCAGCGAGATCGGCTTCACTGTGATCTCGCTGACGGTGTCGCTGATCGCGGTGTTCATCCCGCTGCTGTTCATGTCGGGTCTCGTCGGGCGCATGTTCCGCGAATTCGCGTTGACCTTAACGATCGCGGTCGTGACCTCGGCCGTGGTCTCGCTGACGCTGACGCCGATGATGTGCTCGCGCCTGCTCAAGCACGCGCATGAGGAGCTGGCGGTGCCGGGCCTGGCCGCCGTCAGCCGCTTCATCGACCGCACCGTCGAGGCCTACCACCGTACGCTGCTGGTGGTGTTGCAGCACCAGCGAACGACGCTGGTTGTGACCTTCGCCACGCTGGTCGCAACCCTCGTCCTCTACGTCGTCGCGCCGAAAGGCTTCCTGCCGCTGCAGGATACCGCCTCGATCACGGCGGTGACGGAGGCCGGGCCCGATGTCTCGTTCGCGGAGATGCAGAAGCGGCAGGCCGAGGCGGCCTCCGCCATCAAGGCCGACCCCGATGTGGTCGGCGTCGTCTCGGTGATCGGTGCCGGTTCGGTCAATCCGACCACCAATGTCGGCCGTCTCGTCATGACCTTGAAGCCGCGCGGCGAACGGCGCGACGATGTCAGCGCGGTCATCGTCCGGCTGAAGGAGCGGGTCTCGGGCATTCCCGGCATGACCGTCTATTTCCAGCCCGTGCAGGACGTGCAGATCTCGACCCAGTCGAGCCGTTCGCAATATCAGTACACGCTGACCGGCACCGATGCGACGCTGGTGTCGGAATGGGCGCGCAAGCTGGTCGCGGAGATGCGGCGCGATCCGTTGTTCCGCGACGTCTCCTCGGAGGCGCAAGAGGGTGGATTGCGGGCGCAGCTCGACGTCGACCGCACCCGCGCCGGCCAGCTCGGCGTCAGCCTGCAAGGCATCACCGATACGCTGAACGACGCCTTTGCGCAGCGGCAGATTTCGACCATCTACGGCCAGGCCAACCAGTACC
Source organism: Bradyrhizobium sp. SZCCT0148 (assembly GCF_018129985.1). Lineage (GTDB taxonomy): Bacteria > Pseudomonadota > Alphaproteobacteria > Rhizobiales > Xanthobacteraceae > Bradyrhizobium > Bradyrhizobium japonicum_H. The sequence continues at coordinate 1,090,927 of NZ_JAFCKT010000001.1, read as the reverse complement.
GCGTCGTGCTGGAGGCGCTGCCGATGTACCAGCGCGATCCCTCGATCCTGTCGAAGCTCTATCTGCCGGGGGCCGCAAGCGCCACCGCGGGCGCGCCCAACGCGCAGGTGCCGCTGTCGGCCGTGGCGACGCTGAAGCGCACCACCGCGCCGCTCGCGATCTCGCACCAAGCGCAATTCCCCTCGGTGTCGCTCAGTTTCAACCTCGCGCCCGGCGCCGCGCTCGGCGATGCCGTCAAGGCGGTCAAGACGATCGAGACACGGATCGGCATGCCCAACAATATTGCCGGCGTCTACGCCGGCGATGCCGCCGAATTCGCCAAGGCATTGGCAGGACAGCCATGGCTACTGCTCGCCGCCGTGATCACGATCTACATCGTGCTGGGCGTGCTCTACGAGAGCTACATCCATCCGATCACGATTCTGTCGACGCTGCCCTCAGCCGGCGTCGGCGCCATCCTGGCGCTGCTGCTGTGCGGTCAGGATCTCTCGGTGATCGGCCTGATCGGCATCATCCTGTTGATGGGTATCGTCAAGAAGAACGCGATCATGATGATCGACTTTGCGCTCGAGGCCGAGCGCGGGCAGGGCATGTCGCCGAACGAAGCCATCGTCCAGGCTTGCCTGTTGCGCTTCCGCCCGATCATGATGACCACGCTGGCGGCGTTGTTTGGCGCACTGCCGCTGGCGATCGAGAGCGGCACCGGCGCCGAGCTGCGCTTCCCGCTCGGCATATCGATCATCGGCGGCCTGCTGCTCAGCCAGCTCCTGACGCTCTACACGACGCCCGTCATCTATCTCGCGCTCGACCGCATCAACCGCCGCCTTGAGCAAGCGCTGCCGCCGGCCGAATCCGGCGGTCCGCCGGTCGCGGGCGCGACCGAGGGGGTGCAGTGATGGCATCGATCTCGGAGCCCTTCATCCGCCGCCCGGTCGCCACCACGCTGCTGTCGATCGGATTGTTCCTGCTGGGTGTGGTCGCCTACGAGTTCCTTCCCGTCGCCTCGGTCCCGAACGTCGATTTCCCCGCCATCTTCGTCTCGGCCAGCCGGCCCGGCGCCGACCCGTCCGTGATGGCGGCAACGGTGGCCTCGCCACTGGAGCGGCGGCTCGGCGAAATCTCAGGCATCAACCAGATCACATCGACCTCGACGCTCGGCACGACCAGCATCCAGCTCCAGTTCGACATCGGCCGCAACATCGACAAAGCCGCGCGCGACGTGCAGGCGGCCATCAACGCCGCGATGGTCGATCTGCCGAGCGACCTGCCGACGCTGCCGCGCTTTCGCAAGGCCAATACCGCCGGCGCGCCCGTCTTCGTGCTGGCGCTGACCTCGAAGACACTGTCCGCCAGTGCGATCTACGACGTCGCCGACACCGTGCTGGCGCAGCGTATCTCGCAGGTGCCTGGAGTTGGCGACGTTACGGTGTCAGGCGCCGACCAGCCGGCCGTGCGGGTCCAGCTCAATCCCGTCGCGCTGTCGAATGCCGGCATCTCCACCGACGACGTCAGGACCGCGATCGTCAACGCCAACCCGCTCGGTCCCGTCGGCATCTTCGAGGGCGAGCGCCAAAGCGAGACGCTGGGGCTCAATCGGCAGATGCGCACCGCGAAAGAGTTCCGGGACGTCATCGTCAAGAGCTCGAACGGCAATTTCGTGCGGCTGTCCGACGTCGCCGACATCGAGGATTCCGTCCGCAACGCCCGCTCGATCGCCTGGTTCAACAAGCAACCGGCGGTGCTGATTCAGATCACCAAGCAGGGCGACGCCAACGTCATCGACACAGTCGATCGGGTGAAAGATCTGATCCCCCAGTTGAAGCAGTGGATCCCCGCCGGCGTCGAGATTTCCATCCTGGTCGACCGCACCGGCACGATCCGTGCCAGCGTGCTCGACATGCAATGGACCCTGCTGGCGACCGCGATCCTGGTGATGGTCGTAGTGTTCGTGTTCCTGCGCAGGCTGACGCCGACCATCGCTGCCGGCATCTCGGTGCCGCTGGCGCTGGCCGGCACCTGCGCCGGCATGTGGGTGGCGGGCTTCTCGATCGATAATCTGTCACTGATGGCGCTCGCGATCTCGGTCGGCTTCGTGGTCGACGACGCCATCGTCATGATCGAGAACATGTACCGCAATCTCGAGCAGGGCATGCGTCCGTTCCGGGCAGCGCAGGAAGGTGCAAGGCAGATCGGCTTCACCGTGGTCTCGATCAGCCTGTCGCTGGTCGCGGCATTCACGCCGCTGATCTTCATGGATGGCATCGTCGGCCGCCTGCTGCGCGAATTCTCCCTGACGCTGACGTTCGCGATTTTGGTCTCGACGCTGGTGTCGCTCACGGTGACGCCGATGATCTGCGCCCACTACATCCGGCAGCCCACGTCGGGCACGGCGACGCTGTTCGATCGGATCATCGAGGGCTCGCTGTCGCGCATCGTCGCCTTCTACGCCCGGACCTTGCGCGCAGTGTTGGATTATCCATTGGCGACGCTGCTGGTGTTCTTCGCCACCATCGGCCTCACTGTGACGCTCTACATCAAGGTTCCCAAGGGCTATTTCCCGACCGACGATTCCGGCTTCGTGATCGGCGCGACGCGCGCCTCGGCCGACATCTCGTTCCAGTCGATGCTCGGCCTGCAGCAGCGTCTGGCGGACATCGTCATGAAGGATCCCGCCGTGGCCGGCATCGGCTCGACCGTCGGTGCCGGAGGAGGGCCGGGAGGAGCGACCTCGAACCGCGGCACCATGTTCATCAGCCTGAAACCGCCCAAGGAGCGCGATCATGTGTCGACGGAGGTCGTGATCGACCGTCTCAGGCGCGCGCTCTATCCCGTCCCGGGCATCCGTCTCTTCATGTTCGCCGCCCAGGACGTTCGCGCCGGCGGCCGGCAGAGCGATTCCAGCTATCAGTATACATTAAGCAGCACCGACCTCAGTCTGCTGCAGAAATGGGCGCCGATCGTCGCCAAGCGGATGGAAAGCGTCGAGGGCATCACCGACGTCTCCAGCGATCGCGATCCCGGCGGTCTGCAACTCACCCTGAGCATCGATCGCCAAAAGGCATCCGCGCTCGGCGTCAGGGTTCAGGACATCGACAATGCGCTGAACAACGCGTTCTCGCAGCGGCAAATCTCGATCATCTACACACAGCGCAACCAGTACATGACCGTGCTGGAGATCGATCCGAAATTCCAGGTCGATCCCTCCAACCTCGAGCGCATCTACGTTGCCGGCGCCGGCGATGCGCAGGTGCCGCTGTCGGCGGTGGTGCACGCGACGCGCGGGCTGGCTGCGCTTGCGGTCTATCACTCGCAGTCGTTCCCTTCGACCACGGTGTCGTTCAACCTGCTGCCGGACGTGCAGCTGCAGGCGGCGACGCAGAACATCCAGCGCGCGGTGGAAGAGCTGCACATGCCCGAAGGCATCCGCGGCAGCTTCGACGGCAATGCCGCCGACTTCGCCAGGACCAGCGGCCGCCAGCCGCTGCTGATCCTCGGCGCGCTGGTGGCGATGTATATCGTGCTCGGGGTGCTCTATGAGAGCCTCGCCCATCCGCTCACGATCATCTCGACCCTGCCGTCGGCCGGGTTGGGTGCGCTGCTCGCGCTGCAACTCACCAATACGCCGCTGACGGTGATCGCCTTCGTCGGCATCATCCTCTTGATCGGCATCGTCAAGAAGAACGGCATCATGATGGTGGATTTCGCGCTCGACGCCGAACGCCAGCGCGGCCTGTCCTCGGCGGAAGCGATCTTCGAGGCCTGCCAGGCGCGCTTCCGCCCGATCCTGATGACGACCATGGCGGCGCTCTTCGCCGGCATTCCGCTCGTGGTGGCGACCGGCCCCGGCACGGAGTTGCGCCGTCCGCTCGGCATCACCATCATCGGCGGCCTGTTCGTCTCGCAGATCCTGACGCTCTACACCACGCCCGTGATCTACCTGCTGATCGACCGCCTGCGGCGGCGGTCGGAGCTGCGTCCGGTGCCTGCGCCGGCGGAATAGGTTGTTGAAGCGCCGCATCAAGCGTATAGCGGCGCCCATGTCGAACCCAGCAGATACAGCCGCCGCCGAGCCGATCCCCGAGTGCCCGCACTGCCAGAAGCCGATGCCGCTGTGCATCGGCGACAGCGTCACGCCGATTGAAAATCGGCTCTCGCTCCTGATCCTCCAGCACCCCCAGGAACAGGACAGGGCGCTCGGCACCGCGCGCCTGCTGGCCAGGCATTTCGCCAAGGCGACGGTGCGGGTCGGCCTGTCCTGGCCGAGCCTGTCCAAGGCGCTGGGCCATCATGTCGAGAACGCCTCCCACTGGGCCGTGCTTTATCTCGGATCGGCCCGAGCCGCCGATCTCGAAGCGGAAGCCGAGATCGTTGCGCTCAATCGCAAGGGCGAGGTCGCTGACAACCAGCGCGCCATCCTCGGCAAGCTCGAAGGCATTGTGCTGCTCGACGGCACCTGGAGCCAGGCCAAGGCACTATGGTGGCGCAATCCCTGGATGCTCAAATGCCAGCGCGTGATCCTCAACCCGGCGCACCCCTCGCGCTATGGCCGTCTGCGCAAGGAGCCGCGCAAGGATGGGCTGTCCACCATCGAGGCCGCGGCGACGATTCTCGCCGGCCTCGAGCGGCGTCCCGATATCGCCGAGACGCTGAACGCCAGTTTTGAACGGCTGTTAACACGCTACCGCGAGGTCCAGGCCGAGATGCCGGAACTGGCGCCCAAACCTGCCCCAAAGGCCCGGCGCGACTTCAGGCGGCGCAAACGGGCCTGACTTCGGCCCAACTCATCTGTACGGTCGATTGCACCGCGAGGCGCGGGCGTCTAGAGACCGTCGGCCGGACTGGTCGCGATCTGCGGTCCTGTTGCGGCGCCAGAGAGCGGCAACCGAAGGGGCAGTCGAATTCAGCTCGCGGTGAAGGAAATCCTGGTACAGGCGGCGCGGCCCGATCGATGGGGCACGCTCGCGCTGATGGACATTTCGCTGCGCTACCGGCGGACCGTGATCGGCCCGCTCTGGATCACGCTGACGCTGGCCGCGACGATTGCAAGCGTCGGAATGGTCTATGCGGCCCTGTTCAAGCAGGACATCGCCGGCTTCCTGCCGTCCTTCGCGGTCGGGCTGATCGTTTGGACCCTGATGGCCACGACGCTGCAGGAGGGCTCCAACGTCTTCGTGGCGTCGGGCCATCTGATCAAGGCGGTGCCGGCGCCGCTGATCGTTCATGTCCTCCAGATGATCGCGCGCAACGTGATCATCTTCGCGCATCATCTGGTGATCGTCGCGCTACTCTACGTCGTGATGCCCTGGCCGCTGCACTGGCGCATGCTGCTCGCGCTGCCCGGCTTTGCGATCCTGTTCCTCGCGCTGCTCGGCGGCTCGGTCGCACTCGGCATGCTTTGCGCGCGTTTTCGCGACATTGGTTCGGCGATCGTCAGCGGCCTGCAGTTCGTCTTTTTTCTCACGCCGATCATCTGGACCGAGGAAAGCGCGCGCGGCACCGCGTTTCACTGGCTGACATGGGCCAATCCGTTCGCGACGCTGCTCGATCTAGTGCGCCGGCCGCTGTTGTCGCAGCCGACCGATGCGGAGCAATGGCTGTTGGGGGCCGTCTATGCGAGCGTCGTGGCCGTCATCGGCCTCGGCTGCTACGCAAAATACCGCCATCGCTTAGCGTATTGGCTGTGATGGGCGCATGACCACCACGGCACACATCGCGCTTCGGGACGTCTCGGTCGCGTTTCCCGTGCTGTCGTTTCGCGACCGTTCGCTGCGCAGCCGGTTCGTCAGCGCCGTGACGCTGCGGCGGAAGGCTGCGGTTTCGCATATCATCACGGCGTTGAGCGGGGTCAGCCTCGACATCCGCGCCGGCGACCGGCTCGCCATCATTGGCGCCAATGGCGCCGGCAAGACCACGCTGCTGCGGGTTCTCGCCGGCATCTATCATCCGACGGCGGGCACCATCGACATATCCGGCCGCTGCCTGTCGCTGTTCGATTTGCAGGCAGGCTTCGACGAGGAGGCGACCGGCTACGAGAACATCATGCGGCGCGGCCTCGTGATCGGCGCGCGGCGCGCCGAGATCGATGCGCGGCGGGCGGAGATTGCCGAGTTCACCGAGCTCGGCGACCGCCTCGACCTGCCGCTGCGCACCTACTCCAGCGGCATGATGCTGCGCCTGATCTTCGCGGTTGCAACCGCGGTCGAGGGCGAGATTGTGCTGCTCGACGAATGGATCGGCGTCGGTGACCAGCAATTCCGCAAAAAGGCGCGGCAGCGGCTCGATGAGATCGTCGCCCGCGCGGGCATCCTGGTGCTCGCCTCGCACGACATCGAGCTGATCCAGAGCACCTGCAACCGGGCGATCCTGCTGGAGCAGGGGCGGATCATCGGGGCCGGCGCAACCGATGCGATTCTCGCGCAATATCTGGCGGGGTCGGGCGCGAAGAAGGCGTAGCGGTTCGAAGGTCCCCGCCAAGGCATGATCCGGAAAAGTGTGAACCGGGTTTGCGAGAGATCATGAGCAACAGCAAGACAAACCGATGCGGTGCTCTTTAGGGGCGGCGGCCGGCCGAAATCGGCGAAGGCGGTTGCCTAACCCGTTGATCCCCTATATTGGTCCGACCTTACGGGGCCACGTGGCGGAGTGGTTACGCGCCGGTCTGCAAAACCGTTTACTCGGGTTCGAGTCCCGACGTGGCCTCCATCATAAGCATTTGATTTCGCAACGGAATTAGTTCTGAGGCGTAGCCCGGAGAGCGCGCGCGGCGCGATGCGTCATGCGATGTTCCCCGGGTTTGCCCGGGGCTCGCTGGAAACCCTGGATTCACGCCCGTTGGCACACACTTCGCATCTGCGAAGTAATGCGACTGACATCAACGAGCGCTGGAGCACCCGTGGGCGACATCGTCCGATTTGTCCCGAAATCCGAGCTGGAGCGGGCTCGTCTCATCCGTGAGGCCCGCGCGATCTATGACAGCATCTTTCCACCGACCGCACCCGACCGGGTGACGCACGATGGCGAGGAACGCGTCAAGACCTGATCGTCCCGGCGCCGGCTTCACGCGGCGCCCACGGCAAGATGCCGGCGAGGCGAGCGCCATTGCTCGCGGCGACACCCGCCTCAGCAGGCCGCGTACCAGCCGTCGGGGAACGGCAGAAGGGGCCAGGCACCCTCGTTGTCGTTGGCGGCCGTCGGAGTTGTCCTGGACATCGCGTCAAAACTCCACGAGCGGGGCACGAACTCCTCCTCCGGCGCGTGAGCAAAATCTTCAGTGACCATGGCGTCCCGGACGGCATCCAGCAGCAGATTGAATTCGGCTTCGCTTCTCATCGCACCCTCGCAGAACGCGGACTGCGCAGTGTCGCAAAGCCGGTTTGTTACCCGGTTGAACCGATCGTTCGCATTTTAGCGATCCGCCGATCGGGCCCCGATTGGTTAGCGATTTGTGAAGAAGTCCCGTCGGGAACCTACGTTCCGGGCGAGCATCCCCAGTGTGAAAGAGATCACATCCTGGGCGGTTTATTTCTCCTACCCCTTCCCACACCGGCCCAATGCAGGCCGGAGCGGGCAGGGCGGAACGGGAGACTGATCATGAAGGCGAGGTTCTTGCGGTCTGCGGGTGTGAAGAGCCGGGCGCGTCGCGCCTCCACGGTCGGGCTGTTCCTGACGCTGTTTGCTTCCGCCGCACACGGGCAGGGGACGGCCGACCAGCGCCGGGCCTGCACGCCCGATGTTTACCGGCTCTGCGCCGGCGAGATCCCCAATGTGCGCGCCATCACGGCTTGCCTGCGCCGCAACCGCTCAAGCTTGAGCGAGGCTTGCCGGAGCGTGTTCGAGCAAGCCGGCGGCTGACACGGCAGGCTCGGTGGATTTGTGCGCAGCAAGTGGCTGGCGAGATGTAGCGAATTCGGCATGGTCGGCCTGTGGATATGCTGCGGACAGGCTGTGGATAGCGCCGCGCCGGCGGGAAGATGCGGCCGCCGCACGTCATGTCTCGGTCAAGCGGCCTCACGAGTGAGGCTTCGATCGTGCAGATCCTCTGTCAAATCGAAACCAATTGATTTCCTCCGATCCAACAAAGTGCTCAACGCGCAATTCGCGACCCGAGCAGTTTTTGGGCAGCCGCCTGCCCAAATCGCAGGCCCGCTCCATCCAATTTTTTGTACGCCCGCGGACAAGCTTTCCCGTTGGCTCTCCTCCTAGGCTCGCTTCCGAGATCTGGAACATGGCCTTTGCCATGACAATTCGAAGGAGCGGGACATGGAGAGACGGGAATTGCCCCAGGCGCAACGGGGAACGGCGCGCGCAACGCTTTTGCGCAAGCTCGCGCTCGGCGCCAGCGTCGCCCTTGGCCTGGTCGCCGCAGCACCGCTGGGTGCACAGGCCGCGGCGCCCGCCGCCTGTGCGGCGCTGCAGGAGAAATATCCGGACTGGAAAGGCAAGACGCTCGTCAACGCCATCAATCCGCACACGCCGGGCTATGAGACGATCGATCCGAAGGATCCCAGCAAATATATCGGCTTCGACATCGACCTCGGCGAAGCCATCGGCGAATGCCTCGGCTTCAAGCTGACCTACAAGCCGGTGACGTTCGCGGCACTGCTGACCACTCTGGCCGCGGGCCAGGCCGACATCGTCATCTCCGACATCTACGCCACCAAGGAGCGAGCGAAGGCGGCCGACTTCATCACCTACTCGAAGGTGTTCGACGGTGTGCTGGTCGCCAAGGGCAACCCCAAGGGGATCAACGGCATCAACATGTCGATGTGCGGCACGGCGGCCGCCGAAAACACCGGCTATGTCGAGGTGCCCCTGATCCAGGCCCTGATTCCCGAGTGCAAGAAGGCCGGCAAGGCCGAGCCGACCATCCAGCTCTACGACAACAACGCCAACTGCATCCAGGCGATCCTCGCCGGCCGTGCCGACACCTATATCAATGACGTCAACACCGTCGACAGCGCGGTGAAGGCCTATCCGGAAAAGCTGGAGAAAGCGATCGCGGTGACGATCCCGTATTCGGTCGGCATCGCGGTCCCCAAGGACAAGCCGAAATTCCGCGACGCCGTGATGGCTGCCCTGATCGAGGTGCAGAAGGCCGGCACGCACATGGCGCTCCTGAAGAAGCATGGGCTCGATGTGAACAACTTCAAGGAGCCTGACATCCTGACGGCGGACTAGGGGGCTTACCTCTCCCCGACGGGGAGACGTCGGCGCGAAGCGCCGGGTGAGGGGGCGCAACAAACTCGTTGCAGCGTAACCCCTCACCCGGATGGCATCTGAGGATGCGGTCCGACCTATCCCTATGGGAGAGGTCGACCGAGCCCGCCTCACTCGCCTTCTGCCAACCTCATTTTGCTTTGAGCACTGTCGACTGATGTCGCTGTTTCTCCACTATCTGAGCATGCCGTATCTGCTCGAGGGCATCGAGCTCACTCTCGAGGTGACAGCCCTCGGTCTCGGCGGCGGATTGATCCTCGGATTGATCCTCGCAGGCATGCAGCTCTCGCGCTTCTGGCTCCTGGCGGCAATCGCCAGGGCCTATACCGTGATCTTCCGCGGCACGCCGCTGATCCTGCAGATGGTGTTCGCCTACGACGCGCTGCCCCATATCGGCATCAAGCTGCCCGCGGTGCTGGCAGCCGGACTGGCACTCGCCTGCAACGAGGCGCCATTCATCGCGGAGATGCTGCGCGCCGGCGTGCTCGGTGTCGATCGCGGGCAGGTGACGGCCGGGCAGGCGCTCGGCATGACACCGCGGATCCTGATGTGGCGCGTGATCGCGCCGCAGGCGATCCGCACCATGATCCCAGCCTTCGGCAACGAAGCCGTCAGCGCGCTGAAAAACTCATCGCTCGCGTCCGTCGTCGCGGTCCAGGAATTGACGCTGCGCTCGACCCAGCTGGCGTCCTCGACCTTCGATTTCTTCTCGATCTTCTTTGCGTCGGGCCTGCTCTATCTGGTGCTGACCTTTGCCATCAGCATCATCCAGCTCTTTATCGAATGGCTGCTCGATCTCGACCGGGCCAAGGGCCGACAGCGCCAATTGGCCGATTACCTGCCATGGCGTCGTGTCGACCTTACGACCAAGCTCGAGCTCGCCGCGGCCACAGCACGTGATCCCGAGCCTGTACAGGCCGAGCCGGCCGATACGCCGCCGCTGGCGCTGACCCGTGAGGAACGCATCCGCCGCGCCGCGACGATCACGCGCAACAACATCGCCGTCGAAACCAAGGACCTCACCAAGAGCTACGGCGCACAAAAAGTGCTCGACGGCCTCGACCTCACCGTGCGCGTTGGCGAGGTCGTTGCGCTACTTGGGCCCAGCGGCTCCGGCAAGAGCACGCTGCTTCGCTGCATCAACCATCTCGAAAACTGGGACGCCGGCACCGTGCGCGTCGGCGGCCGCCGCCTTGGCTTCGACGAAAACGGCAAGCGGCTGTCGCCGCGCGCCATCGCCAATGAGCGCGCCAGCGTTGGCGTCGGCATGGTGTTTCAGCAGTTCAATCTGTTCGCGCATCTGTCGGCGAAGGAGAACATCGCCGGCCCCCTGCGCTGGGTGCATGGAATGACCCGCATTGATGCCGACCGCCGCGCCACCGAGCTGCTCGACCGCGTCGGTCTCTCGCATCGGGCCGATGCGCTGCCGCGGCATCTCTCCGGCGGCCAGCAGCAGCGCGTCGCCATCGCCCGCGCGCTGGCACCGAATCCGAGTGTGCTGCTGCTCGACGAGCCGACCTCCGCGCTCGATCCCGAGCTCGTCAACGAAGTGCTGGAGGTGATCCGCCGCCTTGCGATCGACGACGGCCTCACCATGATCATTTCGACGCACCAGATCCGCTTCGCCGACGAGGTCGCCGACCGCGTCGCGTTCCTCAGCGGGGGCACGATCATCGAGGAGGGGCCGGCGCACGAGGTGCTCTCCAATCCCCGCAATCCGCTGACGGCGCGCTTCCTCAATGTGATGGAAGCCGACAAGACGCCGGAGACGGTGCGATGAGCGCCGCCGCGGCAAAATTCACGACACCCGAAGAGGCCAGGTCAGAAGAGTTGAAGTCATGAAGCATGTCACGCTGCCGGTTTCGCCGAAGACCGTTCACTGGGGCTATTTTTCCAAGGCGGTCGCCCCGGCCCTGACGCTGCGTTCCGGAGATCGCGCCACGATCGAGACGCTTACGCATCATGCGAATGACGATTACGAGCGCATGATCCAGGGCGATCCCGGCGCCGAGAGCGTGTTCCAGTGGACCCGGGAGCACAAGGCGGTGGCGCGCCGCGGCTCCGGTCCCGTCGAGGGTCCGTTCATCCGCGGCGCAGGCGAGGGGATCGGCGTGCATCTCCTCACCGGTCCGGTCGCGATCGAAGGCGCCGAGCCCGGCGATATTCTGGAGGTGCGCATTCTCGATGTCCGGCCGCGGCCGAGCTGCAGTGCCTGCCACGCCGGCCGTTGCTTCGGCTCCAACGTCGCCGCGAACTGGGGCTTTCACTACCACGACCTCATCGAGGAGCCGAAGCCGCGCGAGGTCATCACCATTTTCGAGCTCGACACCTCCGGCGAGCCCTACGCAAAGGCGGTCTACAACTACGTCTGGACGCCGCAGACCGACCCCGACGGAATCGTGCATCCGACCATCGACTATCCCGGCGTGCGCGTGGACCACGCCACCATCAGGAAGCGCGAGAACATCCTTTCCAGTGTAAAGGTGCCGGCGCGGCTGCACTTCGGCACGATGGGCCTTGCGCCCTCGGAGGCCGATTTCGTCAGCTCGATTCCGCCGAGCTATACCGGCGGGAACATCGACGACTGGCGCATCGGCAAGGGCGCGCGGATGTTCTATCCCGTCGCCGTTCCAGGCGCCTATTTCTCGGTCGGCGATCCCCATGCCGCGCAAGGCGACAGCGAGCTCGGCGGCACCGCGATCGAGACCTCGCTGACCGGCGATTTTGAGTTCATTCTGCACAAGAAGGCGGATCTGGCCGGCACCAGCCTCGAGGGCCTCGACCATCCCATGCTCGAGACCGATCAGGCCTGGTCGTTCTACGGCTTTACCTATCCGAACTATCTCGCCGCGCTGGGCGCCGATGCGCAAACCGAGATTGCCAATCACTCGAGTCTCGACCGTGCGATGCGCGATGCGTTCAGAAAACTCCGCCGGTTTCTGATGACGGTGCACGGTCTCAGCGAGGACGAGGCGATATCGCTTCTGTCGGTCGGCGCAGATTTCGGCGTCACCCAGGTCGTCGACGCCAATTGGGGCGTCCATGGCACGATCCGAAAGAACATTTTCCGATGCGACTAATGCATTGATGTGTATTCGATATTGGGAATAAGGCGTGAAGGAGAACCCGCATCTGCGGCCCGTCGCTGCGACCGATGACAGCGCACGTCTGGCACAGAGGTTGCTTCGATCCACTGCAATCTGGGTCGATCCGATGAGCTTCCGCCCGTTCACGAGCGAGTCCTACGCGCAAGACGACCGCCCCGAGGCCTGGCGGGACGTTCTGGCTGCGGTCGGCCTGCAACCGGCGGGCGGTCACGCGCTATTAGACGGACACGCAACCGCCTCGCACCGGCACGCCGCAGGCGTCGCATTGACGCGTATGGCTGCGGGCGCGCAGAGCGTCGGTCCGCTCTCGCGAGCGAACGAAGACCTGCCCATCGCGCTGATGCCGGTCGAGGACGGCGTGGTGCTGAAAAGCGCCGGCAGTCACCGGATCATTCCCGTCGGCCACCTCGTGCTGCTGCCGCGCAGCGGCGATTGGAGCATCGTGTTCCAGCGCGACATGCGCGCCATCGTGCTATCCGTGACGTCGGAGGCACTGCACGGGCGCCTGTCGGGCAAGCCGCGGCTCGGCGAGCCCAGGGTCGTGCCGACCACCGGCTTTGCCGACGTATTCTCGCGCCTGCTGGACGCGACCGCGCGCACGCTCGACACGCTGAGTGATGCCGAATGGAATTCGCTCGCGCAGTCGCTCGTCGATCTTCTCCTGACGCTCGCGCATCAGTTGGCCGCATCGACCACCGATGCTGGATCCAGCGCGGCGCAGTCTGCGCTGCTGCACCGGATCTGCCAGGTCATCGAGCGTCGCCTCGACGATCCCGATCTCGTGCCGGTCCGCGTCGCGCAAGCCGAGGGCATTTCCGAACGCTATTTGCAGAAGCTGTTCGAGACGGTCGGCGACAATTTCACCCACTACGTTCGCGAGCGAAGGCTTCAGCGTGCCTGGGCCGACCTGTCCAATCCGACCGAGGCGCATCGTTCGATCTCGGAGATCGCCTACGCTTATGGATTCGGTGACTCCGCGCATTTCAGCCGCGCCTTCCGCCATCGCTTCGGCCTGCCGCCGCGCGAGTTTCGCCAGCAGGAGGCGGAACGCGCGACGGCACAGCAGGGAAACATCGGTCAGCGCGGCTGGCCGCAGGACGCGCTGGCACAACTCCGCGCACATCAGACCGGTACGGAGACGCGCAGCAATGTCTGCCTCGCCGAGTTCGAGGAGCCGGGAATTTCGGGTCGCAAGCACCATCATCTCCCGATCGAAGCCGACCGTGTTCACTGGGGCTACTTCAGCCGTTCGTTGTGGCCGCAACTCGAGATCGCCTCGGGCGATACCATCACCATCGAGACGCTGACCCAGCATGCCTCCGACGACCCAGAACTGATGATCGCGGGCGATCCCGCCGCTGAAAGCGTGTTCGGCTGGACCAAGGCCAGGAAGAACGTGGATCGCCGCGGCGCAGGTCCCATGGATGCCAGCGTGTTCGGACGCGGCGCCGGAGAAGGCTTTGGCGTACACATCTGCACGGGTCCCGTGGCGGTGAAGGACGCCCAGCCCGGCGACGTGCTGGAGGTGCGGATCCTCGACATCGTGCCGCGCGCGAGCCGCCATCCCGAACATTCAGGACGCGTGTTCGGCTCCTCCGTCGCAGCCTGGTGGGGCTATCACTACAACGAGTTTCTCGCAGGTCCGAAGCCGCGCGAGGTCGTGACGATCTACGAGATCTTCGACGACACTGACGCGCCGCACGCCCGCGCGCTCTATTCCTACCGCTGGGAACCGCAGACCGATCCGTCCGGAGTCGTACATGCGGCCTATGACTATCCCGGGGTTCCCGTGGCGGCTGGCACGGTCAAGCGCCGGCATGCCGTGCTCGACGGCATCAAGATTCCCTTGCGGCCGCATTTCGGCGTGATCGCGGTGGCGCCGCGCGAGGTCGATTTCATCGACTCGGTGCCACCGTCCTATTTCGGCGGCAATCTGGACAATTGGCGGCTGGGGAAGGGGGCGACGGTCTATCTTCCCGTTTCGGTCCCCGGCGCGCTGTTGTCGGTCGGCGACCCCCATGCCGCCCAGGGCGATGGCGAACTCAGCGGCACCGCGATCGAATGCTCGATGACCGGCACCTTCGAGGTGATCCTGCACAAGAAAGCCGATCTCGCCGGACAGCCGTTCGCCGATCTCTCCTATCCCCTGATCGAGACTGCAACCGATTGGGTGCTGACCGGCTTCAGCCATCCGAACTACCTCGCGGAGTTCGGCGCCCAGGGGCAAAGCGAGGTCTACGCAAAGTCGTCGCTCGATCTCGCCATGAAAGACGCGTTTCGCAAGATGCGGCGCTTCCTGATGAACGTCAAAGGCCTCAGCGAGGACGAAGCGATCGCGCTGATGTCAGCCGCCGTTGATTTCGGCGTCACCCAAGTCGTCGACGGCAATTGGGGCGTCCACGCCATTCTCAGCAAGCGTCTGTTTCAGGACGCGCCCTAACAAGGACAGCTCAAGTGAAATTCCACATGATCAGCGGCGGCCCGAAGCCGGTCGCGCCGTTCAGCCACGCCGTCGAGACCGACGGCTTCGTCTTCGTCACCGGCCAAATGCCGGACACGCCGCAGACGCCGGGCGTGCTGCCCGACGGCATCGTTGCACAGACGCACGCGGTGATGGAGAACCTGAAAGTGGTCTTGGCCGGTCTCGATCTCGGCCTCGAGCACGTCGTGATGACGCGGATCTATCTGACGCGTTTCAAGGAAGACTACACGGCAATGAACGAGACTTACCGTACGTACTTTCCGCCGGACCGCCTGCCAGCCCGCACCTGCGTCGGTGTCACCGGCTTGGCGTATGACGCATTGATCGAGATCGATCTGGTCTGCCGGCGACCATGAGAGCAGCGTAGGGCGGATTAGCGAAGCTCATCCGCCGCTATTCGTCCCGGAGGTGAGATCGGCGGCTTAGGCCCTCGACCAATCGGCTTCACGTTTCTACGACTCCTGTTGGCCATCTTCGCCAAGCTCTCCAAAAAATTGCAACCAAAGCGTGCAATAAGTCTTGATCCGCGGTGATGGAGAGGTGATCGGACCCTTTGAACGCGGCCTCAGGCGACAGCGACTAATCCCTGCAGTGAATAAGGATCAGCGGAACGTGATGGCCCCATCCCTTCCTAAAGCACCAAGATGGTGCTTTAGTGCTTTCGATGAAAGAGCAGCCCCGAAACGCGCCCTCCGCGCTCCGTTACAGGCTTGCCCCTGACCCGGCCGCCAAGGCCGCGCTGGAGGCGACGTTCAGGGCGTATGACCGCATGATGGAAATCCTCGATGACGTCGCGCGAAGCCACAATGTCGGCTCCAATGTCGTGCTGCTCCATGCCCACGCCTATGACCCGATCCGAAAAGCGACTGCGCTGCCCTCGCGGCTGGTGACACTGGGCTTGCGGGACCGCACAGAGTATCGCGCGGCGCAGGGCCGCCGTCTGCCGCTCGACGACAAGCTCGCCAAGATTAAGGGCCCGGCCACCATTTCGATCGCGACCGTGCAAGGGCGCTTCACAGTGCCCTTCGATTATGCCGGCTATGCCGAGGGCTGGGGGCAGAGCGTGCCCGCGCGCCTCATCCGCACCGACGACGACGCTTTCGAAGTTCACTACGGCGTCACGCCGAACAATCCGCCAGAGGAGGAGAACGCCATGGAGACCATCGCTGCCGCTCCCGAAAACTTCCTGTCCCGGGTCGGGCGCCTGATCGCCGGGATCGCCTATGACGCGATCGAGCAGGCGGAAGGCAAGAACAAGCTGAAGGTGGTGGGGCAGGCTATCCGCGAGATCGAGCGCGCCGAGACCGAAGCGCGCGATGCGCTCGCCGCTGCGCGTGCCGAGGAATACCGCCTCAATGCACGCCGCAGCGAGATCGAGCGCGCGATGACCGATCTTGCCGCCAAGATCGAGGGGGCGATTGCGGACGGGCGCGACGATCTCGCGCGCGCCGGCATCGCGCGCCAGATGGATCTGGAGGCGCAGTTCGACGTGCTCTCCCGCGCCATCGACGAGAACAACGAGAAGATCGAGCAATGCATCACCTCGCTGCGTGCGGTGTTATCCGCGCTCCAGGATGCCGAGCAGCGCCGCTCCGATCTCGAAAAGAGCGAGGCTGCCAGCCATCAGGCCTCGACGCCGTCCCGGAAGCAGGGCGCCGGCTCTGCGGCCGCCAAGGCGCTGCGCGCGGGCAAGGCGGTGGCACGGGCCACCGGCGTGCCGCCGGGCATCCCTTATTCGAGCGACATCGACGAGCTCAGCACGTTGCATCGCGACAGGGAAATTGCAGCGCGGCTGGCCCGGTTGAAGTCGGGCTCCTGAGTGCCGTGTCATGAGCGCTTTGCTCGAACACGTCATGTCACCGGAGGTCAGGCCGTTCGCAGTCGCGGCGGCCATGATCGTCATCGTCGGCTCGATCGAAGTGGTCTCGATGCTGGTCGGGGCTTCCTTGAGCGAGATGCTCGGCACCAACATCGATTTTGGCCACCCCAGCGACAATGGCGTGATCAACGCCATTTCCTGGATCAATGTCGGCGGCGTGCCGCTGCTGATCTTTCTGCTGCTCTTGCTCGGGGCCTTCTCGATCGCCGGATTCCTGATCCAGGACGTCGCGCGAATGGTGGCAGGTCCCTTGCCGGCGACGCTCGCCTCGGTCGGGGCGGTCGCCGTCTCGATTCCGCTGGTCCGCGCTGCAAGCCGGGCTATCGCGCGCGTCATTCCGAAGGATGAAAGCTACGCCATCGGCCTCGGGGAGCTCGTCGGCCGCATCGGCGAGGTCGTCATCGGCCCGCTCGACCAGGGGCCGCCCGGCCGCGTCAGCGTCGCGGACGTCCACGGCAACCGCCATTTTGTCTCGGCAGTTGCAGCGCCCGATTCATCGCCGTTACCGCAGGGAACCATGGTCCTGCTGGTCGATCGCGACGGCACCCGCTTCGTCGCGGTCAAGGCTGACGATGAACTCAAACCGTCCAAGCCCACTCTAATCAGCTAGCAAGCCATTATCGGAGAAAGTCATGTTCGACATCGCTGTCCCGGCCATGATCGGCGTCGCGCTGATCGTCGTCCTGGGGGTCGTCTTCACGATCCTCTACAAGCGCGCCACCCGCGACGAGGCCTTCGTCCGCACCGGTCTCGGCGGCAAGAAGGTCGTGCTCGATGGCGGCGCCATGATCCTGCCGATCTTTCACTCCTATGCCAGCGTCAACCTGAAGACGCTGCGGCTCACCGTGGAGCGCAAGGAGCGGGAATCCCTCATCACCAAGGATCGCCTTCGCGTCGACATCGTCGCCGAGTTCTACGTGCGCGTCCGTCCGGACGACGAGAGTATCGCGCTTGCGAGCCAGACGCTGGGTGCGCTGACCAATGACGCCGAAGCGCTGCGTAACCAGGTCGAGGCGAAATTCGTCGACGGCCTGCGCTCAGTGGCGGCGACCATGAGCATCCTCGAGCTCCAGGAAAAGCGCTCGGACTTCGTCAAGCATGTGCAGGCGACGGTCGAGTCCGACGTGAAATCCAACGGCCTCGAGCTTGAATCCGTGTCGCTGACCAAACTCGATCAAACGGACGTCAAGTTCTTCAACCCGGAAAACTTCTTCGACGCCGAAGGTCTGACTCAGCTTAAGACCGTCACCGAGACGCGCCGGCGTGACCGCAACTCGATCGTGCGCGACAATGAGGTGGCGATCGCGCAGAAGGACCTCGAGGCGCGGCAGCAGACCCTGACCATCGAGCGGACCAAGAAGGAAGCCGAGCTGTCGCAGGAGCGCGACATCGCCAACAAGACCGCGAGCACCCGCGCCGAGGTGGCAACCGCGACGCAGACCGCGCGCCTGACCGAGGAAAACGCTCGCATCGATACGGACAGGGCCGTTGCCGAGAAGGAGGCCGGCGCCAAGCAGGTCAAGGAAACTGCGGTCATCGAGTCGGATCTGGCGATCAACAAGCGCAAGACTGACGCCCAGCGCGAGATCCAGATCGCGACGCAGGAGAACGAGATCCAGATCGCAGCCAAGAGCAAGCAGACCTCGGAAGCCGTCGCCGAGGCCAAGGCCGCCGAAGCGCTCGCCGTCTCCGCCGAGGAAAAGGTCGTGACCGCACGCGCAGTCGAGGTCGCCGATCGTGCGCGTCTCACCCAGGTGCTGGAAGCGCGGACCGAGGCCGAACGGAAGTCAACCGAACTGATCGTCGCGGCCGAAGCCGAGAAGAAGGCCTCGCTCGATCGCGCCGAGGCCGTCAAGACGCTGGCCACGGCCGAAGCCGAGTCCAACAAGATCAAGGCCGTCGGCGTGCGCAACATCGGTGAGGCGGAAGCCGCCGTCATCACCATGAAGAACGAGGCGCAGAACAAGCTCGGCAGCAACGTCATCGACTTCGAGATCGCCAAGAAGCGGATCGAGATCATGCCGTCGGCGCTGGCGGAGATGGTCAAGCCGATCGGAAACCTCAAGGACGTCCGCATCCTGCACACCGGCGGCGCGTTCGGCGGCAATGGTGCCGGCGGAGGCAATGTCGGTTTCGGCGAGGGGCTTGCCGGCGAGCTGCTCAAGGTGCACGCGCTGCGTCCGATGATCGACGAGATCCTGCGCCAGAGCGGCTTTGCGCCCGGCGACGATCCCGTGAAGGCGCTGGTCGGCGCCGTCACGGGGAAGAGCAACGGCGCTGCTGTTCCGGCGCCGGCGCCGGCGAAAACGAACACTGCCGATCTATGAACGCCGGTTCATTGCTGCGGAGAATTCGAAGCGATAAAACAGGCTGAGCGCGTCTCGCGTCGCGCTACGTCCCGGAGTGCCGATTGATCGTCTTGAACCGTTCGATCGCACTCCGGATGACTCTCGTGAGGCAACACCATTGGTTGCCGCGGCGCCTGCGCCGATCGACGCCAGGCGCTGAAGCCTGTTTCGATCGGAGAAATTTCATATGAAATATTTTCTGTCTGGACTGATCGCGATCGGCCTTTCCATCGCCGCCATGCCCTCGTTCGCCGCCGACGCCCGCAATGTCACTGTCGTCAACGAGACCGGCTATGCCATCAAATTCCTCGGCTTCAACGCGCCGGACGATGGCCTGGACGAATGGGACAACGAACTTGACAAGGTGTTGCAGAACCAGGCGAGCACCTATGTCGAGTTCGATGAGGACGATGAAGGATGCGTCTGGAACATCCGCGTCGACTGGAAGAGCTACGACGAAGCCGTGCTCTGGAAAAACGTCAACCTCTGCAAGATGACCGCGCTTCGGCTGCGCTACGATCCCGGCACCAAGACGACCTCGTTCCTCGCGGAGTAGTCCTCGGCGGACATGGTCCGGAGGAAGAGGCGTCCTAACCTCCTTCCGGCCTGTTGCGGATGATGACGAATTCGTCCTTTGCAAGCGCAAGCGGCTTTGTTATACGCAGCCGCGCGCGAACGACTGGTTCGCCTTTTCCTCGGTAGCTCAGCGGTAGAGCATCCGACTGTTAATCGGATGGTCGCTGGTTCGAATCCAGCCCGGGGAGCCAAATCCTACCGCAAAATCAGTGGTTTACGGTCGCGATCTCAAGCGACGCGCGATCTCGTTGTCACGCGTTCTGAACCACGTTTTGCGTGTTCCCGGCCGGGAATCGCATTCAAGCAGGCGTGTGTGGAGTGGCCCCGTCACGCCACGCGGACGGCGCCAAATCGACTTAATTGAAATCGACCTTCGCGACAGCCGGATCTTAGCGGAGCTGATTCCCATGCCAAACATCCAGGTCGACGACCATCTGGCCCCCTCGATTCTGCCGGCCGAGATTCCAGAGCTGAGCGACGACGAATGCCTCGCCTGCCTGGCGCGGGCGGTCGAGACGCCCGATTCGGCACGGCTGGACGAGGTTGCCGCCCTGATCGGTCGCCTGGCGATAGCGATCGAATAATCCCGCCCGGACCCTGATGCGGTAAGATGCGGAAGCGGCAGCCCCGCCGGCTAACAGCCGTGTTGCGTTTTGGACGTGCATGCTCCAAAGATGCCGCGAATTTCGTCCGCGGCATCGTCCGCCTTGCAGGGTCTGCAAATGTCCGGTTTCTCGACCGCGCGCCTCAAAATGGTCGATGGCCAGGTGCGCACCAATGACGTCACCGACCGTCGTGTTCTCGATGCCATGCTCACCGTCCCGCGCGAGGCCTTCGTGCCGGCCGACCGCCAGGCGCTGGCCTATCTCGATCTCGACCTCGATGTGAGCGAAGGCGGCGCCAAGCGCTTCCTGATCAAGCCGCAGCTGACCGGCAAGCTGCTCCAGGCCGGCGAAATCGGCGAGGGCGACAACGTGCTGGTGGTCGGCTGCGCCACCGGCTACCTCGCCGCACTGACCGCCAAGCTCGCGCGGCAGGTGACGGCGACCGAATGCGATTCGGCTTTGGCTGCAAAGGCCAAGGCCGCGCTGGGCGCGCTGAACCTTGCCAACGTTACCTGCAAGGCCGCGGCCTGCGCCGAAGGTGATCCAGCCGCCGCTCCCTACGACGTGATCGTCCTCAATGGCGCGACTGATGTGACGCCGGAAGCGATCCTCGGGCAGCTGAAGGAGGGCGGGCGTCTGGTAGGGGTATCGGCCGAATCCAGGCCGCCGCGGGCGATGATCGTGACCCGTACCCACGGTGAATACGGCCATCGGTCACTGTTCGACGCCGCCGCCCCGGTGCTTCCGGGGCTGGCACGGGCGCCCGCCTTCGTCTTCTGACGGCCAAAAGCCCGTTAAAATCCCGTTCTGAATCAGAAGTGTGGCTGGGATGCTGCACGTGAAGAGTTTCCACTGGGAACTGCGCTGAGGTAGTTCCGTCGCGCCGATCCGCAGCCTATGTTGCGGCGGGGCAACGACTCCACTCGGTTGATGGTAACCCAGCTCGCGGGCACGAGCCGGGCGCTAGAATGAACGGAAATTTTGGGATGCATGGGGTGAAGCTCTTCACCGGAGCTGCGGTTTCGGTCCTCTTGCTCGCGCTTGCCGGGCCGGCGCCTGCCTTGGCGGATACGATCGAGTCCGCGCTGGTGCGCGCCTATCAGAACAATCCTCAGCTCAACGCACAGCGCGCACAGGTGCGCTCGACGGACGAGAACGTGCCTCAGGCCCTGTCCGGCTATCGGCCCAAGGTCAATCTGACGGCGAGCGCCGGCTATCAATACCAGGACACGCTGAGCGCACCCGGCACCGTTCCGATTAACGGGACCACGGTTCCCCGCAGTGTTGGCCTGAACGTGTCGCAGACGCTCTATAACGGCAACCAGACGGCTAACAGGACCCGCGCCGCGGAGAGCCAGGTGTCCGGATCCCGCGAAGCGTTGCGCAGCCTTGATCAAAGCGTACTGCTCCAGGCCGCCACAACCTACATGGATTATTTGCGCGACTCGGCCACGCTCGAAGTCCAGCGCAGCAACGTGCGGGTGCTTGAGCAGACCCTCAAGCAGACTCGCGACCGCTTCAATGTCGGCGAAGTAACGCGCACCGACGTCGCGCAATCGGAAGCACAGCTGGCAGCCGGCAGGACGCAGGCGCTGACTGCTGAAGCGAATCTCAACACGACCCGTGCCACTTTCCGCCGCATCATCGGCAATGAGCCGACAAACCTTGCGCCAGGTTCGCCGGTCGATCGTTACCTGCCCCCGACGCTGTCCGCCGCGGTGGAGCTCGGCCTGATTGAGCATCCCAACGTCACGGCCGCGATGTTCGGCATCGATGTCAACTTTCTACAGGTCAAGGTCGCCGAGGGCGCTCTGTTGCCGACGGTGACGCTACAGGCCAACGCTACCCAAGCCAACGAACAGTCGCTTATCCAGTACCGGGCGTTCAATGCCGCTGCGACCGCTCAGCTCTCGGTGCCGATCTATCAGGGCGGCACAGAATATGCGCTGATCCGCCAGTCCAAGGAAAACCTGGCGCAGCAGCGTCTCAATCTCGAAAATACGCGCGACCAGACCCGTGCGACCGTGGTGCAGTGGTGGGGATCGTTGCAGGCCGGCAAGGCGCAGGTGCAGTCGGCGCAGGCGCAGGTGACGGCGTCCGAAATCGCGCTCAATGGCGTTCGTGAAGAGGCCAAGGCCGGTCAACGCACCACGCTCGACGTCCTCAACGCGCAGCAGGCGTTGGTCAATGCGCGCGTTGCGCTGGTGACCGCGCAGCATGACCGCGTCGTCGCATCCTATCAGGTGCTGGCTGCCGTAGGCCGTCTGTCGCCGCAGGTCCTGGGCCTTGCGACGACGATTTACGATCCGAGCGTTCACTACCATCAGGTCCGCGACAGCTGGGCCGGCGTGCGTACGCCTGACGGACGCTAACTCCGTAGTTGTCCGGTCGGCCTCGTGATTGAACGAGGCCGACCAGCGCTTTGCTTGCAATCGTCAAATTCCCTGACATAGCCTTGCCGAGATGATGCGTGTCGATTCGGCATCGCATCGATGCTGCGTGCGTAAAGCTTGAGTACCGGGGGCAGGGGCGCACCGCTGCACGTTGAGCCGTGATCTGGGGACAAGTCGGGCTGCCGCGACGAAAATGTCGGGCCACCCATCCGGAACCGGCCAATCCTGTTCGTGCTTGGTGTAAAACAACGCATGCGAGGGCGTTGATGATGTGGAGTCGGAGATGACGCAGCCTGCAAAGGTCACAGAACCCTCGATGGAGGAGATTCTGGCCTCGATCCGGCGCATCATTGCCGACGATGAAGCCAAGCCGCCGCCGGCCGAAGCCGCCAAGCCCGCGCCCGCCGCGGCTGCACCAAAGCCGCAGGCCATGAACGACATTCCGCCGTCCAAGGTCGCAGCCGCCAAGCCGGCCGCCGAGAAGCCCGCGCCACCGCCGGCTGCAAAGCCCGCTCCAGCACCGCCGCCACCTGCGGCGGATGCGTCAAACAACCAGGACGATATCGACGCGCTGCTGGCAGGGCTTGACGCGGCGACGCCTGCGCCCGAGGTCCGCGCGCCGGAACCTGAGCCGGAGCCGGAGCCCGAGCCCGACGTGCTCGAACTGACCGACGAGATGGCGGTGGACCCGACGCCGGCTCCGCCGCCACCAAGCTTCCGCAAGGTCGAGCCGCGCGACGATCTCGAATTCGCCGAATCGCCGCCGCGTCCGATGCCACCGCCGTCCTATGCGCCGGTGGACTTCGACGCGCCCCCGGTGCCGCCCCAGCAGCCGATCCTGGCGCAATCGACGGTCTCGGCAGTTGAATCCGCCTTCAATTCCCTGGCCCATACGGTGCTCAGCAGCAACGCGCGGACGCTGGAGGATCTGGTCAAGGAGATGCTGCGTCCGATGCTGAAATCCTGGCTCGACGACAATCTGCCGGGCATGGTTGAACGCATCGTGAAGGCCGAAATCGAGCGGGTCTCGCGCGGCGGCCGCTGATCCGGCGCAGCGGCCCCGATAAAGCCCTGCTCCTGCGGCATATTCGGCCTGCGGACGGGGCAGGAAAGCCGTTGCCGCCGAGCTTCCCGTTGACTTGCCCCGCACACGCGGCTTTCTAGCGCCCATGATCGAGAAAAATTACCAGCCCGCCGATATCGAAGCCCGCATGTCCGTGGTGTGGGAGGACAGCCTTGCGTTCAAGGCCGGCCGTCCCGACCGCCGCGACGCCGTGCCGTTTACCATCGTGATCCCGCCGCCGAACGTGACGGGCTCGCTGCACATGGGCCACGCCCTCAACAACACGCTGCAGGACATCCTGTGCCGCTTCGAGCGCATGCGCGGCCGCGACGTGCTGTGGCAGCCCGGCACCGACCATGCCGGCATCGCCACCCAGATGGTGGTCGAGCGGCAGCTGATGGAGCGCCAGCAGCCCGGCCGCCGCGAGATGGGCCGCGAGAAGTTTCTGGAGCGGGTCTGGCAGTGGAAAGCCGAGAGCGGCGACACCATCATCAACCAGCTCAAGCGCCTCGGCGCCTCCTGCGACTGGTCGCGCGAGCGCTTCACCATGGACGAGGGCCTCTCAAAGGCCGTCGTCAAGGTGTTCGTCGAACTGCACCGCGACGGGCTGATCTACAAGGACAAGCGGCTGGTGAATTGGGACACCAAGCTGCTCACCGCGATCTCGGATCTCGAGGTGCAGCAGACCGAGGTCAAGGGCCACCTCTGGTATCTGCGCTACCCGATCGAGGGCAGGACATTCAGCCCCGAGGATCCCTCGAGCTTCATCGTCGTCGCCACGACGCGCCCCGAGACCATGCTCGGCGATACCGGCGTTGCCGTGCATCCGGACGATGAGCGCTATCTGAACCTGGTCGGCAAAAACGTGGTCCTGCCGCTGGTCGGCCGCAAGATTGCGATCGTCGCGGACGACTATTCCGATCCGGAAAAGGGCTCGGGCGCGGTCAAGATCACGCCGGCGCACGACTTCAACGATTTCGAGGTGGGCAATCGCCACGGCCTTGCCCGCATCAGCGTGATCGACAGGGAAGGCTGTCTCGATCTCGTCGACAACGAGGATTATCTGCGGGACCTGCCGGAAGGCGCCGCGCAGTTCGCCGAGGAATTCCACAAGGTCGACCGCTTCGTCGCGCGCAAGCGCATCGTCGAGCGGCTGGAATCGTTCGGCTTCGTCGAGCGGATCGAGCCGCACACCCACATGGTGCCGCACGGCGACCGCTCGAACAGTGTGATCGAGCCGTATTTGACCGACCAATGGTACGTCGACGCCAAGACGCTGGCGAAGCCCGCGATTGCGGCGGTGCGTTCGGGCGCGACGACGTTCGTGCCGAAAAACTGGGAAAAGACCTATTTCGAGTGGATGGAGAACATCCAGCCCTGGTGCATCTCGCGCCAGCTGTGGTGGGGCCACCAGATTCCGGCCTGGTACGGCCCGGACGGCAAGGTGTTCGTCGCCGAGACCGAGGAGGAGGCCGTCAGCCACGCGCTCGGCTACTACGTCGAGCAGGAAGTCATCACGGCCGAGCAGGGCCGTGAGATGGCGCTCGACCGCAACAAGCGCGAGGGCTTCATCACCCGTGACGAGGACGTGCTCGACACCTGGTTCTCTTCGGCGTTGTGGCCGTTCTCGACTCTCGGTTGGCCCGCGGATGCGCCCGAAGTGCAGCGCTACTATCCGACCAATGCGCTGGTGACCGGCTTCGACATCATCTTCTTCTGGGTCGCCCGCATGATGATGATGGGCCTGCACTTCATGAAGGAGGTGCCGTTCTCGACCGTCTACATTCATGCCCTCGTCCGCGACGAGAAGGGCGCCAAGATGTCGAAGTCGAAGGGCAACGTCATCGATCCGCTCAATCTGATCGACGAATACGGCGCGGACGCGCTGCGCTTCACGCTGGCCGCGATGGCGGCACAGGGGCGCGACATCAAGCTCGCCACCAGCCGTGTCGAGGGCTACCGCAATTTCGCGACCAAGCTGTGGAATGCGTCGCGCTTCGCCGAGATGAACCATTGCGCCGTGCCCGACGGTTTCGAGCCGGCGAAGGCCAAGGAGACGCTGAACCGCTGGATTGCGCATGAGAGCGCGCACACCACGCGTGCGGTGACCGAGGCCATCGAAGCCTATCGCTTCAACGACGCCGCGGGTGCGATCTACCGCTTCGTCTGGAATGTCTATTGCGACTGGTACGTCGAGCTCGCAAAGCCCGTCCTGCTTGGACCGGACAGCCCGGCCAAGGACGAAACCCGCGCCATGGTCGCCTGGGCACGCGACGAGATCCTGAAGCTGCTGCACCCCTTCATGCCCTTCATCACCGAGGAGCTGTGGGAAGTGACGGCCAAGCGCGGCGGTCTGCTCGCATTGGCACCATGGCCGCTGAAGCCGGCCGAGCCGACGCCGGAGCAACTCGCAATGCTTGCCGCTGCGGCCGGACCGACCGATCCGCTGATGTCGCCGATGCTGGTCATGCCGATCTTCGATCATGCCGACTTCACCGATCCCAAGGCGGAAGCGGAGATCGGCTGGGTGATCGACCTGATCACGCAGATCCGTTCGATACGGGCCGAGATGAACATTCCGCCGGCAACGCTGACGGCGCTGGTTCTGGTCGGCGCGTCCGCCGAAACGAGAGAGCGCGCGCCGCGCTGGACCGAAATCATCAAGCGCATGGCGCGGCTGTCGGACATCTCCTTCGCCGACCGTGCACCCGACGGAGCGGTTCAGCTGCTCGTGCGCGGCGAGGTGGCCGCGCTGCCGCTCAAGGGCGTGATCGACGTCGCCGCCGAGCGCACGCGTCTCGACAAGGAGATCGGCAAGGCGGACGCCGATATCAAGCGCGCCGAGTCCAAGCTGGCGAACGAGAAATTCGTCGCCAACGCGGCCGAGGAGGTTGTCGAGGAGGAGCGCGAGAAGCGCGAGGCCGCGCTGGCCCGCAAGGCCAAGCTGCTCGAGGCGCTGGAGCGGCTGAAGCAGGCCTCGTAGAGCATGGTCCGGAAAAGTGTGCAGCGGTTTTCCGGAAAGATCATGCTCAAACAATAACCTTAGGCGCGACGATTTCATCGCGCTCGAGGCCTATTTCGGAAACGGCTTGCTCAGAAACTTCGAGCCCCCGACGCCATAGCGCCAGGGCAGCTCGACCGCCTTGGTGATGCCGATCCGGACGCCGGCCACCACCTCGACGTCTTCCGTCCGCGCATGCAGCGCGATCGGTGGCCGATCCAGCGGCAGGGTGTTGTGGGCGATGGTGATGCCGAGCGCCTCGGTGAGCTTGCCCGGGCCCGAGCACAGCGCGTGCACATCCTGGAGATGACGGCGGCGGCGCATCGCCGCCAAGCCATGTGTCGGCTCCAGCGCGCGGATCAGCACGGCGGCGGCGGAGCCGGCCTCCTCGCAAACGAAGTTGACGCACCAATGGATGCCGTAGGAGCGGTACACGTAGGCGTAGCCGGGCGGGCCGAACATCACCTGGTTCCGCGGCGTCGGCCCGTTGTAGGAATGCGCCGCAGCTTCGGTATGATGATAGGCCTCGACCTCGACGATGATGCCGCCGACGCCGTCCACCAGCATGGTCGCACCGATCAGGTCCGGCGCGACCTCGCGGACGTCGCGGTCGAAAAAGGCTCGCTTCAGGACCTTGCCGAGCCGCGGTGTGGAAGTCTTCGATACTGGAGCCATTCGAGGTGAGAATCGCCTGAGAACAGAGCAGGATATTGCCCATATCTGCCATGTTCCCTGAAGCGGCGCGAGCCGGGTTGCGGCA
Source organism: Bradyrhizobium sp. SZCCT0148 (assembly GCF_018129985.1). Taxonomy (GTDB): domain Bacteria; phylum Pseudomonadota; class Alphaproteobacteria; order Rhizobiales; family Xanthobacteraceae; genus Bradyrhizobium; species Bradyrhizobium japonicum_H. The sequence continues at coordinate 1,063,497 of NZ_JAFCKT010000001.1, read as the reverse complement.
GGCAGGCAGACAGACTAGGTAGGACCTGAACAGACCGGACAGACCATGGTCGTTATTGTCGATACCATCACGAACCCGCTGCGCCCGCGTCACCCCGAAAAGGTGAATCGTCCCGACTCCGCTTCGCCGCCGAAGCCGGACTGGATTCGCGTGCGCGCGCCCAATACCCGCGGTTATGCCGACACCCGGAACATCGTGCGTGCCAACGGCCTGCACACGGTGTGCGAGGAGGCGGGCTGCCCGAATATCGGCGAGTGCTGGGACAAGAAGCACGCGACCTTCATGATCATGGGGGATACCTGCACCCGGGCCTGCGCCTTCTGCAACGTCAAGACGGGCCTGCCCAACGCGCTGGATGCGGCCGAGCCGCGGAACGTTGCGGAGGCCGTGGCCAAGCTCGGCCTCGCCCACGTCGTCATCACGTCCGTTGACCGCGACGATCTCGCCGACGGCGGCGCCGAGCATTTCGCCGAGACCATCCGGGCGATCCGGGCCGCGTGCCCCTCGACCACGATCGAGATCCTGACGCCCGACTTCCTGCGCAAGGAGGGGGCGCTCGAGCTGGTGGTTGCCGCCAAGCCTGACGTCTTCAACCACAATCTCGAGACCGTGCCGTCGCGCTATCTCACGGTGCGGCCGGGCGCGCGCTACTTCCATTCGATCCGGCTGTTGCAGCGGGTCAAGGAGCTCGACCCTGCTATCTTCACCAAGTCCGGCATCATGGTCGGCCTCGGCGAGGAGCGACACGAGGTGCAGCAGGTGATGGACGATCTGCGCTCTGCCGACGTCGATTTCCTCACCATCGGCCAGTATTTGCAACCAACCCGCAAGCACCACGCCGTGATGCGCTACGTGCCGCCGGATGAGTTCGCCTCCTACGAAAAGGTCGCCTACACCAAAGGATTCCTGATGGTGTCGGCGAGCCCGCTCACGCGCTCGTCGCATCATGCCGGCGAGGATTTTGCGAGACTGAAGGCCGCGCGGGCCGCAACCGTCCGCTGAACCGCCATCTGAGTCACCATGCCCAAATTTTCGAACAAGCGCCGTGTCAATCACAGCGCCTCCGAGATGTTCGATCTTGTCGCCGACGTCGAGCGCTATCCGGAGTTCGTGCCGCTGTGCAGCGCGCTGAAGGTGCGCCAGCGCATGGCCAAGCCCGATGGCACCGAGGTGCTGGTCGCCGACATGACGGTGTCGTTCAAGCTGGTCAGGGAATCCTTCACCAGCCGCGTCAGCCTCGACCGCGCCAACTTGAAGATCCTGGTCGAATATCTGCAGGGCCCTTTCAGCAATCTCGAGAACCGCTGGACGTTCGAGCCCAAAGGCCAAGAGGGGGCTGAGGGCGTCTGCGACGTCGGTTTCTACCTCTCCTACGAATTCAAGAGCCGCATGCTGGCGTTGCTGATGGGCTCGATGTTCGATGCCGCCTTCGCGCGGTTCTCGACCGCGTTCGAAAAGCGGGCGGACGCGATCTACGGGCGAAAGCTGGCGCCGTCGTAGGGAGTCATCTCTTCATCGTCATTGCGAGGAGCGTAGCGACGAAGCATACCGAAATCCCACCGCGGAGAGATTCTGGATTGCTTCGCTGCGCTCGCGATGACAGCCGGGCTCAATCCACCGCCTTCACCACGTCCGGCGGCTGCGAGGCGTAATACGCCGCGGCCGCCTCGATCTCCTGCGGCGTCATTGCGCGCGCAATATTGCGCATCTGCTGGCTGATGTCGTTGCGCCGCTCACCGGCGGCGAAGGCGTGGAGCTGCGCCTTCATGTAGGCCTCGGATTGTCCTTCCAGCCACGGGCTGCCAGTCTTGTTGTCGAGGCTGCCATGGCAGGCGCCGCAGGGCGCGATGCCGCGCATCGGCGCGCCGTAGATGACGATGTTGGGCTTCGGCAGTTGCGGCGTCGGATGATAGGCCGGAAGCCGCGGCAGATAGGCGTAATAGTTGGAGAGATCGGTGATTTCCTGGTCGGTCAGGTTGATCGCGAACGGCGACATCACGGCATTGGTGCGTGCGCCGGAGCGGAAATCGTGCAACTGCTTGTAGATCACGGCGGCATATTGGCCGGCGAGATTAGGCGAGTCCGCGCGGCTGACGCCGGTCGGGCCGTGACAGATCGCACAGCGCTGCGCCAGCGTCGCGCCGCGGCCGATCGCTTCCTGGCTCGGGCGCGCCAGCGTATTCGAGGTCAGCACGACCTCAGACAGGCGTTTTCCCTGTTCGGGCGCGGTCACGCCGGCCGCTCGCTGCGGCACGCCGGCGGCACTGCAGATCGCGTCCCAGACATCTGCGAATTTCACCCAGGGCTGTGCGAAGGGCAGCACGATGAAGCCCGCAATCGCCGTCACAATCAGGATCGCGGCGGTGATGCCGACGCCAATCCTGAAATGACTGTTGCGGAGGGTGAAGAGGTCGCGCGTGCTCATCACTGCGCTCCCACATAGACGGCCGGTACCGACGTGCCCGAACTCAGCGCCAGGTTCAGGATCGGATAGCCGTAATTGGTCAGTGTGAGACCGATCATCAGCGCGACCCACAGCGCGTGGGTGTTGAGCGCGACCGGCACGGTCGCCGGCTGGTGCACGGCCAGCGCAAAGCGGTAGGGGCCGGCGTCAATCTTGGGCGTACGCATGCCACGCGCCAGGATGACGATGAACATGATGCCCGACGCCAGCAGGATGAAGCCGCCGATCGCCGACAGGGTGACGGAGAGCGCCTGCGGCGCGATCGCGGGATCGCCGAAGTCGAAATACGCCATGCGGCGCGGCATGCCCAGGATGCCGACCCAGTGCCAGGGGAAGGTCGTGACGATCATGCCGATGAACCACAGCCAGAGCTGGGTGCGGATCAGCCTGACATCGATCAGCTCGCGTCCTGTCAGATGCGGCCACAGATCATAGGCGATGGCGAAGTACATGATCACGATGGCGCCGCCGAAGATCAGGTGGAAATGGCCGGTGATCCACTGCGTGTTGTGGATCGACGCATCGAGCTGGTAGCTCATGTTGATGAGCCCGCCGGCACCGCCGAAGCCGAGCATGATGAAGGAGAACGCCAGCGCCAGCATCATCGGATTGTCCCAGGGCAGGGCCCTGATCCAGCCGAACATGCCGCGGCCGCCGCGCAGCCGCGCCGCGATCTCGACCGAGGCGCAGATCGTGAACACGGTCAGCAGCGTCGGCAGCGCCACCAGTGCAGTGAAGGCGGAATGAATGAACTTGAATCCGGCGCCGACCTGCGGATCGGCAAAGGTGTGGTGCATGCCGATCGGCATCGCCACGACCAGGAACAGGATGAAGGAGATCCGCGCCATGCTGTCGGAGTAGATCCGGCCACCGATCGCGCGCGGCACGATGGTGTAGTAGGCGATGTAGGTCGGCATCAGCCAGAAATAGACGATGGCGTGCAGCGTCCAGGAGAAGAACACCCGGGCGAGGCCGGCATCGATGGTGCTTTTCAGGCCGGCCGCAACGGGAATGATCTGCAGCAGCAGTTCGAGCGCGGCGCCGACCGCGGTCCATGCCCAGAGATAGGAGCCGGCGACATTGGCGAACATGGCGAGCGGCACCGGGGCGCCGGGGTGGGCCCTGCGCCAGACGCGCAGATTGACCGACATCAGCGCGACCCAGATCCACGAGCCGACCACGACCAGGACGACGCCGAGGTAGTAGAAAACGTTGCCGATCAGCGGCGGGTAAAACGTGTAGAGCACCGAGGCGCGGCCGAGCGCGATCGGGATCACCGCCATGACGCTGCCGGCTACGATCAGCCAGAATCCGACCCAGGCCCAGCGCACCCCGACCAGGCGCTGCTGCAGCGCCGCTTCGCTGATGGCGTAGCCGAAGCCCATCGCGACCAGCGTCGGGAAGACGTAGCCCATCACCGTGCCGTGCGCGGTCAGCGATCGGTAGTAGAGCTCGGGATTGGACAGCCAGGTGCCGATCGGGCTGCGGATGAACATCTGCCACGCGCCCAGCGTGAGCGCGATGCCGAATACGGCAAAGGCCAGCCAGAAATGGGCGAGGATGAGCTTCCTATTGACCAACACAGCTCAGCCTCCCGCCACCCTTCGCGCGATCGGCGAATTCGGCCTTGTCGATCACCTTGACCTTGCCCCACATGCCCTCGTGGCCGAAGCTGCAAAACTCCTGGCAGGGCATCAGATAGTCGCCGATCCTGGTGAAGCGCATCAGCTGCTCGGAGATATAGCCGGGCACCAGCATGGTGTTGACGTTGGTGGCCTGGATCAGGATGCCATGCACGACGTCGGCGCTGGTGGCGCGCAGCGTGATCGGCGTGTCGGCGGGAACCACGATGCAGGCCGGCGTGAAGGAATATTGCTGGCCGATGGCGCGCACGGTCACGGTACCATTGGCCTCGAGCACGCTGCCGAGATTACCCTCGACGAACTCGCCCGAGAGATGAATTCGCGCGGGGTCGATGGTTTCGACGCGCGGCTGCGGCATGGTCGCGCGATGAATGCCGGCGAAAGCCGCCAGCAGCGCCATCATCACGACGATGATCACGGCAATGGTGGCCCAGCGCCGCTCGACCCGGGCCGCCACCTCGGCGCTGGCCTGATGCGTTTCCTCGGCGCTCATTGCAGCGACCCGCGCGGCAGGAACACGAACAGATAGAAGGCGAACCACATCGCGACCACGCAAGCGGTGGCGATGCCGGCCAGCACGATTGCGCCGGACGGGCCCTGTGCGACGACCTCCTCGACGGCCTGGTCGGCAGTCGCCGGGCTGGTCGGCGGATCGGAGTTGAACATGCGGCCTCTCAGTTCAGCGGTGCGGAGCGCAGCTCGTTGGCCTCGCGCGCCGAGACCGGCGTGCCGCGATTGCCCCAGGCGGTGCGGATATAGGAGACGACGGCGGCGATCTCGTTGTCCGACAACAGGCCCGCGAACGGCGGCATGCCGTAGGGCATCGGGTTGCCCTTGGTACCCGGCGGATAGCCGCCATTGAGCACCATGCGGATCGGGTTGACCGCCGACTGCATCTCGATCGACTGGTTGTTGGCGAGCGGCGGCCAGTGCGGCGGCTTGCCTTCGCCCTGCGTGCCGTGACAGCTCGCGCAATGCTTGTCGTAGACGGTCTTGCCGAGACTGATCAGCAGGCTGCTTTCGGTGGTCGGCAGAGCTGTAGCTGCCGGTGGCGGCGACGAGCCCTCGGCGATGCCCTTGAGGTACACCGCCATGGCGCGCGTGTCCTCGTCGTTGAGATATTGCAGGCTGTTGTGCACGACCTCGGCCATCGGGCCGTAGACCACGCCGCGCATGGACACGCCGGTCTGCAGCAGGTCGGTGATGTCCTTGATGCTCCAGTCGCCGAGGCCGGCCTCGCGGTTGGACGTGAGCGAGGGCGCGTACCAGTTCTGCATCGGGATCAGGCCGCCCTTGAAGGCATCCGATTGCGAGGTGCCGCCGAGCGCATTGATCGGCGAATGGCACATGCCGCAATGGCCGAGGCCTTCGACCAGATAGGCGCCGCGATTCCATTCCGCCGATTTCTTCGGATCGGGCTTGAACTCGCCCTCGCTGAAGAACAGCGTGCGCCATCCCAGGATGAGCTGGCGATTGTCGTACGGGAAGCGCAACTCGTGCGGCTTGTTCTTCTGGCTCACCGGGGCGATCGAGCGCAGATAGGCGTAGATCGCATCGCTGTCGGCACGCGTGACCTTGGTGTAGGACGCGAACGGCATCGCCGGATAGATCAGCCCGCCGTCCGGGAAGCGGCCGCTGTGCATGGTCTTGTAGAAATCGTCGGCGCTCCATTTGCCGATTCCCGTGTCCGGGTCCGGCGTGATGTTGGAGGTGTAGAGCGTGCCGAACGGCGTCGGCATGGCGCGGCCGCCGGCGAACAGACGGCCCTCCGGCGCGGTGTGGCACGCCGTGCAGTCGCCGGCCCGGGCCAGATATTCGCCGCGCGCGATGATGTCGTTGGCGTTGTTCGGAGACTTGTCCTGCGCCGGCGCTGCCGTCGTGAACGCGGCGAGAACGAGGAATGCGATCGACAGTTTCGAGCCCATCATCCGCCTCGTCAATTGGGCTGGCTGCCGCAGCCGAACGGCAGCGCGTAGGTGCCCTTCGGTACGGGGGCCGGGTTCGCGGGCGCCGGACGTGTCGCCAGCCAAGCAGAGACTGCTGTGACGTCGGCCTCGGTCAGATGGCCTGCGACCTGCTGCATGCAGTCGGGCGACTTCGCCGTGCGGGTGCCGTAGCGCCAGGCGCCGAGCTGGGCACTGATATAGGGAGCCCGCAGGCCAAGCAGGCCGGGGATGCCGGGTTGCATGCCGGCGAGTCCTGGGCCATGGCAGCTCACACAGGCCGGAATGTTGCGGCCGGCATCGCCGCTGGTGGCGAGCTGCTCACCCAGCGCCAGCACGTCCTTGCTGACCTCGCTCGGCGCCGGCTGCGGCAGCGGCGGATGTTGGCCGGCAAAGTACTCCGCCATCGCCTCGAGATAGGGATCAGGCAGAAACTCCAGCAGGTAGTTCATCGGCGGATATTTGCGGCGGCCGCTGCGGAAGGCGAGCAACTGGTTGTAGAGATAGCCGGCCGGCTTGCCGGCAAGCCGCGGGAAATAGACGTCGCTGGTGCCTTCGCCCTTGTTGCCGTGACAGGGCGTGCAGGCCTCGACCCGTGCCGCCATCGTATCGGGCGGCTGGCTCGCTGTTTGCGCGGCCGCACCATCAAAGGCGGCCAAGGTGATGATCACAGCGACTGGCGTCGCGGCGCGAGCGAACAATTTCGTCGCCCTCCACTGGGCTGGTCCGGTTGATTCCGGATCACAACGTAGATCGGCATTATTGCGCCAATATATCCTCGCGCAAGCTCGGACACGCGCGAAGGCATTTGGTTGCGCCGTCTACGTCGCGATTTCGATCGAATTAGACAAACTTGCGTGCTTTTTGGAAAACCGGACATGGCCATGCAGTCTCGCGACAGTCTCTGTCCGAGTCTTGCTTCATCTCGGCACCCTCTTTTGTCAGAGGGCGCAGGGAAGACCGGGTGCCGGCTGGCACCCGCGGTCCACTGTGCGAATCCTGCGTGTTAAAAGCTGCACAGCGGCATACAGGTGTAGCCAGGACAGCCCGGCCTTCCCTGCGCAGTGGGTTTACGGCTTATGCCGAGTTCTCCCCGGGGAGCGTTGCACTATTGCCCCCGTCGCCTTGCAGATCGCTGACATGCGCCCCCGGTCGGGCAACACACATCACCACAAGACTTGACGCACAGACCCCGGGCGTCAGGACGACACGGTTTTGCCGTACGCGGGTCACACCGGTCGTGCGCGCGGTAGGCTCTCACTCACGGTTGCCCGCCCTGCGATGCCTTCGCGCCGATGTGACAAACGTCCACCACGGCTCACCCCACGTTTCGTGACGATCGCGATACGCCCCTCTGACCGGGATGAGGTGGCGGGACAATGCGCTAAAGCCGAAATTCTGTAAAGGCGAATATTTTTTCATCGGGGTCTTGTCCTACCACTGGCTGTTTTGCCCGACAGGTAACACAAGAAATCGTGGGCCGAAGGGCGCGTTGGTCGAAGGCGCAATCCGCCACTGTTCCCCGCGACGAAATGCGGTCGATTGTGCTGCGCCGATACGGCTAACGGGTCCGGGTTCCATCGGATCATTTCGCGCCGCAGCGAGTTTGCAGGGAATTGTCCGGGTTGGAGCCGCCATGACCATCAATTTCGACACGCTGAAGGCCTCGCTCGTTCTTTACGGTCTGAATGCGATCTACGCGATCCTGCTGCTCGCCGTCGGCTGGTACCTCTCCGGCGCCATGCAACGCTTTGTCACGCGCCTGCTGAACGTCACGCACCGCGTCGACCCGCTTGTGACGCTGTTCGTCGGCAGCCTCGTCCGTTACGGCGTGCTGGCGGTGGTAGGCATCGCCGTGCTTCAGCTGTTCGGCATCCAGACCGCGAGCCTGGTCGCCGTGCTGGGCGCGACATCGCTCGCCATTGGTCTGGCGCTTCAGGGCACGCTCTCCAATCTCGCCGCCGGCGTGATGCTGCTGTTGTTCCGGCCTTTTCATATCGGCAATGACGTCGAGGTCGCGGGCAAGGCCGGCAGGGTGAAGTCGCTGTCGCTGTTCATGACCGAGCTGGTCGCGGCCGACAACACGCAGATCCTGCTGCCGAACGGACAGGTGTGGGGCGCGGCGATCGTCAATCACAGCGTTTATCCCGGCACGGGCGAGGTCAAGGTGGCGTTTCCAGTCCCGGCCGGCGCGGCCAATGCGCTCGCGGATCGCATTCTGAAGGAGCTGCGCAACGATGCCCGCATCGACGGCCATGCGCAACCGACCGTCTCCGTCACAAAGGTCCTCGATGTGGGCAATCCCGCGGCACCGATTTTGGAATTGACCGTCAGTGCGAAGGCGAAACCCTCGGAGGCCGCTGCAGTCAAGCAGTGCGTGCTCGATCACGCGAGCGCGCTGTTGGCGGCGGCCTGAAGCGTTCAGCCCCGCGGCGAGCGCGGGGGCCGTCGCTTGGCGACATGGCGGCGCGGCGAACGGGTGACGCGCGGGCGCAGGCGGGTGACTGCGGCGGCGCGTTTCGGCTTGGCCTGCGCCTGCGGGCCGCGGGCCAGATCCATCAACATGCGCAGCGCCTCGACCACCGAGCGGGCCCGTACGGCGCTGCGGCCGATCGCGCCAAACCGGTGCTCGCGGTGGATGATGCGGCCGTCGCGCGCCGCGGCGGCGAAGTGCACGAGACCGACCGGCTTGCCGGGCGTCGCACCGCCGGGACCGGCGATGCCGGTGATGGCAACGGCGAGATCGACATCGGCGCGCTCCAGCGCGCCGACCGCCATCGCGGTCGCGGTCTCCTTGCTGACGGCGCCGAAATTGGCGAGCGTGCCGGCCTCGACCCCCAGCATCGCGCGCTTGGCGTCGTTGGAATAGGTGACGAAGCCGCGGTCGATCACGTCGGACGAGCCGGGGATGTCGGTCAGCGCGGCCGCGACGAGGCCGCCGGTGCAGGATTCAGCCGTGGCGATCGTCAGCTTGCGCATTCGGCAGAGGTCGAGCAGCGAACGGGAGAGGGCGCGTGCGTCGCTGCCGGCCATGGCCTAGACACTCCAGGGGAGGCGGATGGTGGCGCTCGCGGTGGCCGCGATGCCTTCCTCGCGGCCGGTGAAGCCGAGCCGCTCGCTGGTGGTCGCCTTCACCGCGACGCGCGAGATGTCGACGCCGGAGATCTCGGCGATGCGCGCGCGCATGGTGTCGCGCAACGGGCCGATCTTCGGCCGCTCGCAGATCATCGTGACCTCGAGATTGGCGATGCGGCCGCCGCGCGCCGTGACGCGCTCGATGGCGTATTTCAGGAACTGGTCGGAGGAGGCGCCCTTCCATTTCGCATCGCTCGGCGGAAAGTGCGAACCGATGTCGCCGTCGGCAAGCGCGCCAAGAATGGCGTCGACCAGCGCATGGAGGCCGACATCGCCGTCGGAATGGGCGAGAAAACCCCTTGTGTGCGGCACGCGCACGCCACAGAGCATGAGATGGTCGCCTTCGCCGAAGGCGTGCACGTCGTAGCCCGTGCCGATCCTGATGTCGCCGAGCTGGGCGGTCAGGCGCGCTTCCTCGCGCACGAAATCCTCGGGAGTGGTGAGCTTCATGTTGGCAACATCGCCTTCAAAGGTTGCAACCGTCAATCCCGCCCATTCGGCAATCGCGGCATCGTCGGTGAAATCGCTGCGGCCATCCTTCGCGGCGCGACGATGCGCCTCGAGGATGACGTCGAAACGAAAGGATTGCGGCGTCTGCGCGATGCGCAAGGAAGCCCGCTCTGGCGTGCCCTCGACATCGCCGCCCGCGCCGGTGATCTTGATGGTGTCGGTGACGGCAACGACGGGGATCGCGGCACCGGTACGGCCTGCGGCCTCGATTGCGCGCGAGATCACGCCGGCTGAGACGAAGGGACGCGCGGCGTCGTGAATCAGGACGACGTCCGGCTTGTGCCGGGCGAGCGCTTCGAGACCTGCGAGCACCGAAGCCTGGCGGGTGGCGCCGCCACTGGTCGGCGCCTCGTGCTTCAATCCTGCGACCGCCGCCGTGAACATGGCGCTGTCATCGGGGTTCACCACCGGCTGTACCGCGAACACGTCGGGATGGCGGCTGAAGGCTTCCATCGCACGATAGATCACGGGCTGGCCGCCGATCGTCCGGTACTGCTTCGGCCCGCCGGCACCGGCGCGCAATCCGCGTCCGGCTGCGACGAGGACGACTGCGGTGCGTTGTGATTTCGCCATAGGACTCAAATACTCAGTCGGTGATGGAAAGAGTCGCGGAGTGGGGTGATTGCCGCATGCCTCTAGCACGGCAGGCCCGCAAAAAAAGGGGGTTTCCCCGGATTGTTCGCGACAGCATTTTGCTGCACTGCACTTGAAAGATTTGTAGAATTGTCTAAAGTGTAGGCATGACGCTTGACTGCACAAGAATTGTGCGCAAGATAGATCATGGCAGGCGCGATGAGGCCCTGCCCAGTCGAGAAGACCCCTGTGACCGGTTCGGCAGTATTCGGCTCTAAGCCGTTGAAAATAGGCGATATTGATGTCGCCACCCCGGTCATCCTGGCGCCGATGTCGGGAGTGACGGACTCGCCCGTCCGCCGGTTGGCCGCCGAGCTCGGGGCCGGTCTCGTCGTCTCCGAAATGACCGCCAGTGATGAATTGGTCAATGGCCACCGGATGTCCCGGTTGCGTTGCGAAGCCACCGGCATCGGGCCGCACGTGGTGCAGCTCGCCGGCTGCGAGGCTCACTGGATGGCCGAGGGCGCCCGGATCGCCGAGGCCGACGGCGCCGATATCATCGACATCAACATGGGCTGTCCTGCCCGCCACGTCACGGGCGGCCAGTCCGGCTCGGCCTTGATGCGCGATCTCGACCATGCCGTCAGCCTGATCGATGCGACCATCGCGGCGGTGAAAGTGCCGGTGACGCTGAAGATGCGGCTCGGCTGGGACGACCGCAGCCGCAACGCGCCGGAGCTGGCACGGCGCGCGGAAGCCGCCGGCGTCAAGCTCGTGACGGTCCACGGCCGCACCCGCAGCCAGTTCTACAAGGGCGAGGCCGATTGGGATGCGATCCGTGCCGTGCGCGAGGCGGTCTCAATTCCGCTCGTCGTCAATGGCGACATCACCACTTACGAGAAGGCGCTCGCGGCGCTCGAGGCATCCGGCGCCGACGCCGTGATGATCGGCCGCGGGGCCAATGGCCAGCCCTGGCTGCCGGGTCAGATCGGCCGCCGCCTGAAGGGCGGGGCCGAGGAGGCTGTGCCTTCGCTGGACACGCAGCTGCATTATGTCCGCACGCTCTATGAGGGCGTCTGCGCGCTCTATGGTCTGCGCGTCGGCCTCAGGCATGCCCGCAAGCATCTGGGCTGGGCCCTCGACGTCGCAGCGCAGGCGAGCCGCGCGCCCGCCGAGAAGCTGAAATCCTGGCGTCAGACCATCCTCACCTCGGAAGATCCGGGCCGCGTCCATCAATCACTGCAAGACGCCTTCGACGACTTCGCATGGAGCGCTGCTGCATGAGCTCAGCTGCTGAACATCGTCGGCCGGTTTCGTCCGACAGCGACGCGATCCTGGATGCCTTGCCCAATCCCGTGCTCATGATCGGGCCGGACGGCAAGATCGTCGCCGCCAACATCGCGACCGAGGCCTTCTTCGACATTTCGACGCAGTTTCTGAAGCGGCAGTCGCTGAAAGAGCTGGTGCCGTTCGGCAGTCCCTTGCTGGCGCTGATCGACCAGGTGCGCTCGTCGAACGCGCCGGTCAACGAATACAAGGTCGATCTCGGCACGCCGCGCATGGGCGGCGACCGCCAGGTCGATCTTCACGTCGCGCCGCTGACCGAGCGGCCCGGCCATATCGTGGTGATGCTGCAGGAGCGCTCCATCGCCGACAAGATGGACCGCCAGCTCACCCATCGCAGCGCGGCGCGCTCGGTCATCGCGCTGGCTGCGATGCTGGCGCACGAGATCAAGAATCCGCTCTCGGGCATCCGCGGCGCGGCGCAGCTGCTCGAACAGCAGGCCTCGTCCGAGGACCGCATGCTGACGCGCCTGATCTGCGACGAGGCCGACCGTATCGTGACGCTGGTCGACCGCATGGAGGTGTTCGGCGACGAGCGCCCCGTGTTGCGCGGCCCCGTCAACATCCATTCGGTGCTCGACCATGTGAAACGGCTGGCGCAGTCCGGCTTTGCCCGCAACATCCGCTTCATCGAGGACTACGATCCTTCGCTGCCGCCGGTGCTGGCGAACCAGGACCAGCTGATCCAGGTGTTCCTCAATCTCGTGAAGAACGCCGCCGAAGCGCTGATCGACGTTCCCGACGGCGAGATCCAGCTCACCACCGCGTTCCGCCCCGGCGTGCGCCTGTCAGTCCCCGGTCAAAAATCCCGGGTATCCCTGCCGCTCGAATTCTGCGTGAGGGACAATGGACCAGGCGTGCCGGACGATCTTCTGCCCAATCTGTTCGATCCCTTCGTGACCACCAAGCAGACCGGCTCGGGCCTGGGTCTCGCGCTGGTCGCCAAGATCATCGGCGATCACGGGGGCATCATCGAATGCGAATCTCAGCCGCGCAAAACAACCTTTCGCGTGCTGATGCCGATGTATTCCACATCGGTAAAACATGCCGATCACAGCAGTCGCGACGACTCTGCCGGGAAGTCGTCGGCTGCATCTCAGGGGGCAAAATGAGGATCAACGATGCCCGCAGGTAGCATTCTCGTAGCTGATGACGACACCGCCATCCGCACGGTTCTGAACCAGGCACTCTCCCGGGCCGGGTATGAAGTCAGGCTGACCGGCAATGCCGCGACGCTGTGGCGCTGGGTCAGCCAGGGGGAGGGCGATCTCGTCATCACCGACGTGGTGATGCCGGATGAAAACGCCTTCGACCTCCTGCCGCGGATCAAGAAGATGCGGCCGAATTTGCCCGTCATCGTCATGAGCGCGCAAAACACCTTCATGACGGCGATCCGCGCCTCCGAGCGCGGGGCTTACGAATATCTGCCGAAGCCGTTCGACCTCAAGGAACTGATCGCCATCGTCGGCCGTGCGCTTGCCGAGCCGAAGGAGCGCGTCTCGACGCCGGACGAGGACGCCGAGATGGAGGCGATCCCGCTGGTCGGCCGCTCGCCGGCGATGCAGGAAATCTACCGCGTGCTGGCGCGGCTGATGCAGACCGATCTCACCGTGATGATCACCGGCGAGTCCGGCACCGGCAAGGAGCTGGTGGCGCGCGCGCTGCATGATTACGGCAAGCGCCGCAACGGCCCGTTCGTCGCGGTCAACATGGCGGCGATCCCGCGCGACCTCATCGAATCCGAACTGTTCGGCCATGAGCGCGGCGCCTTCACCGGCGCCAATACCCGCGCCTCCGGCCGGTTCGAGCAGGCCGAGGGGGGCACGCTGTTCCTCGACGAAATCGGCGACATGCCGATGGAGGCGCAGACCCGCCTCTTACGCGTGCTGCAGCAGGGCGAATACACCACCGTCGGCGGCCGCACCCCGATCAAGACGGACGTGCGCATCGTCGCGGCCTCCAACAAGGATCTGCGCGTCCTGATCCAGCAGGGCCTGTTCCGGGAAGACCTGTTCTTCCGCCTCAACGTCGTGCCGCTGCGGCTGCCGCCGCTGCGCGAACGCATCGAGGATCTGCCCGATCTCATCCGTCACTTCTTCGCGCTGGCCGAGAAGGACGGCCTGCCGCCCAAGAAGCTCGACGTGCTGGCGCTGGAGCGGCTGAAGCAGCATCGCTGGCCGGGCAACGTGCGCGAACTGGAAAACCTCGCACGGCGCCTTGCCGCGCTCTATCCGCAGGACGTGATCACGGCCTCCGTCATCGACGGCGAGCTCGCGCCGCCCTCGGTCAGCCCCGGTGCCGCGGTCCAGCAGGGCGTCGACAATCTCGGCGGCGCCGTGGAGGCCTATCTCTCATCGCACTTCCAAGGCTTCCCGAACGGCGTGCCGCCGCCGGGCCTCTATCACCGCATCCTCAAGGAAATCGAGGTGCCGCTGCTCACGGCTGCGCTCGCGGCCACCCGCGGCAACCAGATCCGCGCCGCAGACCTGCTCGGCCTCAACCGCAATACGCTGCGCAAGAAGATCCGGGATCTCGACATCCAGGTGTATCGGAGCGGGGGCTAGCTCTGCCGCGACGAACGCTCATCACGGACGGTGACTCGGCTCCCCCTACCAGAGCGGAGCCGAGCCTGTCCGGATCGCGCGAGCCTTTTTGGCTGACGCGGTGAGCAAAAGTCGGGGCAGGGACGAATGTTCCGCGGTCACACAAGGGTGAGGCATTAGGCCACCTGCACCCGCGCCCGCTCACCTGACCAAGCGCTCGGTGGACGGCACCAGACGCGCGACGTTGGTCGGCTCCGACATCGCCGGACCATTGACCAGCAGATCGGAAGCCACGATCAGCAGCAGAACGGCAGACGCCATTATCGCGAGGAAGAACCTGTCCATGCGGGGTCAAGCCAGCACGGGCGGAAACCGTTCCCGCATATGAGGTCTCCACACTCCCGGCCATGATCCGCCTGTGGATGCGCCAGCCCGTCACGGCGGAGGCGCCGCGGAATTGTCGCAATTCGGCAACAATGTGGTACGAATACATCAGTATCCGCCCGTCGCGGGCCCGTTTTCAGCATCGCCATTGCCGGAATGACCAGCGCAGACACCTCGGCCGCACACTTTGACACGGCACCAGCGGAAGAGCCCCGGCGTTGGTCGGCGCGGCGCTGGCTCGCGCCCGTTGCCGTGGTGCTGGCGCTGCTCTCGGCCTTCCTGACCTTCCTGGTCCTGACCGGCCTGACCACGATCGACCCGACCCCTGCGGTGGTCCGCTCGATCTATCTGATCAACGCGGCCACGATCCTGCTGCTGGTCGGGATCATCGTCCGCGAGCTCTGGCAGCTGATCCTGGCCCGGCGGCGGGGGAGGGCGGCGGCGCGGCTCCATGTCCAGATCGTCAGCCTGTTCTCGATCGTGGCGGTGCTGCCGGCGGTGCTGGTCGCCGTGGTCGCCAACGTCACCATCGAACGCGGCCTCGACCGGTTGTTCTCCGGCCCGACCAAGGAGGTGATCCAGAATTCGCTGACGATCGCGCGGGCCTATATGCAGGACCATGCGCAGCTGATCCGCGGCGACATTCTCGGCATGGCCAACGATATCGCGCATGCCCGGCCGCTCTACGATCAGGATCGCCGCTCGTTCCGGGAGATGCTGAGCGCCAGCGCTGCTTCGCGCAATTTGCCGGGCGCGATGATCATCGACAAGAACACCAACATCCTGGAATCCGCCGATACCGGGATGCGGCTCGCCTATTCTCCGCCCGCGTCCGACTTCCTCAGCAACGTCAACGAATCCGAGCCCGAGATCGCAATCCTTCCCGATGCGAGCTACGTCGCCGCGGTGATCCGGTTGCGCGCCTTCAGCGACACCTTCCTCTACGTTGCCCGTCCCCTCGATCCGAATGTCGTCAATCAGCTCAAGCAGACCGAGGTCAGCGTCGCCGAATACGCCCAGATCGAGTCGCGCCGGCTCGGCATCCAGGTGGCCTTCGCGCTGATGTTCGCCGTGATCGCGCTGACCATCCTGATGGCTTCTGTGCTGATCGGCCTGAACTTCGCCAATTCACTGGTCTCGCCGATCCGGCGGCTGATGAACGCGGCGCACACGGTCTCGACCGGCGACCTGCACGTCCAGGTGCCCGTGCACCAGTCGGAAGGCGATCTCGCCCAGCTCGGTGAGACCTTCAACAAGATGACGCAGGAGTTGCGCAGCCAGCGCGATGAGCTCGTCAACGCCAGCGACCTGATCGACAGCCGCCGCCGTTTCATCGAAGCGGTGCTGTCTTCCGCAAGCGCGGGCATTATCGGCGTCGATACATCGGGCAGCGTCGGCATTTTGAACCGCTCGGCCGAGAAGCTGATCGGGCACTCCGAGGCGGAGACGCTCGGTCATCCGCTCTCCGACGTGCTGCCCGAGCTCGACGAGATGATGACGGCTGCGCGCGAAGGCAGCCAGCGTCTGGTGCAGGGCCAGATCACGATCACCCGCGACGGCACCGAGCGCAATCTCTCCGTCCGCGTCAGCGCCGAGAAGAACCAGCCGCACGACAGCTACATCATCACGCTCGACGACATCACCGAGCTGGTTTCGGCGCAGCGCACCTCGGCCTGGGGCGACGTGGCGCGGCGCATCGCCCACGAGATCAAGAACCCGCTGACGCCGATCCAGCTCTCGGCCGAGCGCATCCGCCGCAAGTTCGGCAAGGACATCACCGAGGCCAAGGACAAGCAGATCTTCGAGCAGTGCACCGACACCATCGTGCGCCAAGTCGACGACATCCGCCGCATGGTCGACGAGTTCTCGCGCTTTGCGCGAATGCCGAAACCGGTGATGGAAGGCGAGGACGTCGCGGACGCGGTGCGGCAGGCCGTGTTCCTGATGAAGGTCGCCCATCCCGAGATCGATATCGAAGCCGAGTTCAAAGACGATCCGCTCCGCGCCCAGTTCGACCGGCGGCTGATCTCGCAGGCGGTCACCAACATCGTCAAGAACGCCACCGAGGCGATCGAGCAGGTCCCGCCGGAGGAGCTCGGCAAAGGCCGCATCGACGTCGTGGTGTCGCGCCAGGGCGAGGACGTGCTGATCGACGTGATCGACAACGGCATCGGCCTGCCCAAGGTCGCGCGCTCGCGTCTGCTCGAGCCCTACGTGACGACGCGCGCCAAGGGCACCGGCCTCGGCCTTGCCATCGTCGGCCGTGTGTTGGAAGACCATGGCGGGCGCATCGAGTTGAAGGATGCTTCCGACTTTCGCGAGGGCCAGCGCGGCGCCTGGATGCGGATGCGCTTTGCGATCTCCGGCCAACCCGCGAAGTCGGAGGGAGCCGAACAGGCCCCGGCGGGAGCCGAACGGGCCCCGGCAGTCGCGGTCAAGGACGCAACCGGCGCGCAGGCCGGCGGTTCTGTCAAGGACCTGGCGCAGGAAACAAATAAGCCGGCGGCCGAAACCAAAGACGCCGCCGAAAAGACCAATGATTCAACGAAAATCGAAGCCTCAACAGGCAGCTGACAAGACAGGCGCGACCCATGGCTAGTGAAATTCTGATTGTCGATGACGAAGCCGATATTCGCGATCTCGTTGCGGGCATCCTCGAGGACGAGGGTTTCGTCACGCGGACCGCACGCGACAGCGACTCCGCGCTGGCTGAAATCGGCAATCGCCGGCCGCATCTGGTGTTCCTCGACATCTGGCTGCAGGGCTCGAAGCTCGACGGCTTGCAGTTGCTGGAGCAGGTCAAAAAGGACAATGCCGACCTGCCGGTCGTGATGATCTCCGGCCACGGCAACATCGAGACCGCGGTCGCCGCGATCAAGCGCGGCGCCTACGACTTCATCGAAAAGCCGTTCAAGGCCGACCGGCTGATCCTGGTCGCGAACAGAGCGCTGGAGAACTCGCGGCTCAAACGCGAGGTCAAGGAGCTGAAGCAGCTCGCGCCGAGCGCAAGCCAGCTCGTCGGCCGCTCGCCGAGCATGAACCAGTTGCGCCAGACCATCGAGCGCGCCGCGAAGGCCAACAGCCGCATCCTGATCGTCGGCCCCGCCGGCGCGGGCAAGGAACTGACGGCGCGCACGCTGCATACGGCCTCGGGCCGGGCCGACGGTCCCTTCGTCGTCATCAACGCAGCCGCGATCACCCCCGACCGCATGGAGCAGGAGCTGTTCGGCGTGGAGCACTCCAACGGCGAGCAGGCGCGCAAGCCCGGCGCGCTCGAGGAAGCCCACGGCGGCACGCTGTTCATCGACGAGATCGCGGACATGCCGCGCGAGACCCAGAACAAGATCCTGCGCGTGCTCGTGGAGCAGTCGTTCCAGCGCGTCGGCGGCACCGCCAAGATGCAGGTCGACGTCCGCATCATCTCCTCGACCGCGCGCAATCTTGAAGAGGAGATCGCGGCCGGCCATTTCCGCGAGGACCTCTATCATCGGCTCTCGGTGGTGCCGATCCGCGTGCCCGCGCTGTCGGAGCGGCGCGAGGACATCCCGGAATTGATCGACTATTTCATGGAGCAGATTTCGGCCGGCAGCGGCCTGCCCAAGCGGCAGATCGGGCAGGACGCGATGGCGGTGCTGCAATCGCATGTCTGGCCGGGCAATGTGCGCCAGCTCCGCAACAACGTTGAGCGGGTCATGATTCTCGCCGCCGGCGGACCGGAGGTCATCATCACGGCAGACATGTTGCCGCAGGACGTCGGCTCCATGGTGCCGGCGATGCCGACCAGCAACAATGGCGAGCACATCATGGGCCTGCCGCTGCGCGAGGCCCGCGAAGTGTTCGAACGCGACTATTTGATTGCTCAGATCAGCCGTTTCTCAGGAAATATTTCTCGCACGGCCGAGTTCGTTGGCATGGAACGGTCGGCGCTGCATCGAAAGTTGAAAGCACTCGGTGTCGGCTGACCGGTTTCCCGCCACGCGAGGGCACCGGTTCGCATTGGGAAAATGCCGTCAAAACAACGTGCTAACGCCGCGACGTCACCTTATGAATAAAGCGATGAATAGATCGCTTTCCGTAGTTTTTCGGGGCGATACGGCGCCCGCTGCCGCGTGAAGCGGCTTGCCTAATAAGTCCACCTGTCCTCTAATCGCACAGCTGTTCCTTCCGAGGGGGATCTCATGAGGAACGGCAACCGGAAGAGGCCCCAAACGCCACAATGAGGGCCGCAACCGGCGCAATAAAAAGAAACTCAAAGCGAGAAAAAAACAATGGCGGCAGACCGCGCACAAAACCTACAGGACACCTTCCTCAACCACGTTCGCAAAACAAAGACGCCACTGACGATCTTTCTGGTCAACGGAGTGAAGCTCCAGGGCATCGTGACCTGGTTCGACAATTTCTGTTTGCTGCTTCGGCGCGACGGTCATTCGCAGCTCGTCTACAAGCATGCGATCTCGACCATCATGCCGGGTGCGCCGATCCAGTTGTTCGAAGGTGGCGAGGATCAGCCGGCTTGAGAGTGATCTGATTGGAACCCCGGAATTTTGACGGGGATGCCGACCGTCCGCGGTCGTCAGGGGCTAAGCAGACGGGGCGGGTGCTTGTCATCGGCCCCTATTTGCGGGTGCGCGCAGGCGGTGCCGACGCGCAATCGGAGAGTCATATCCAGCGCAATGCCGAAGCCCGGCTCGATGAAGCCGCCGGCCTCGCGCGCGCGATCGATCTCGTCGTTGCCGATGCCATTATCGCGCCGATCAACCAGATCCGCCCTGCGACCTATATCGGCAAGGGCAAGGTCGAAGAGATCGCTGCGCTGGCCAAGAGCCTTGATGTCGAGCTCGTGGTGATGGATTGCGCGCTGG
The DNA here is from genome assembly GCF_018129985.1 of Bradyrhizobium sp. SZCCT0148. GTDB lineage: Bacteria > Pseudomonadota > Alphaproteobacteria > Rhizobiales > Xanthobacteraceae > Bradyrhizobium > Bradyrhizobium japonicum_H. The sequence goes on along the minus strand of NZ_JAFCKT010000001.1, from coordinate 1,044,096 downwards.
CACCGATCCAGCAGCGCAATCTCGAAAAGGAGTTGCAGGCCAAGGTGCTCGACCGCACCGGGCTGATTCTGGAAATCTTCGGCCGCCGCGCCAAGACCAAGGAAGGCTCGCTTCAGGTCGAACTGGCGCATCTCAACTATCAGCGCTCGCGCCTGGTGCGCTCATGGACCCATCTGGAACGCCAGCGCGGCGGTTTCGGCTTCATGGGCGGTCCCGGCGAGACGCAGATCGAAGCCGACCGACGCCTGATCCAGGAGCGCATCTCCAAGCTCGAAAGCGAACTGAAGAAGGTGCAGGCGACGCGGCGACTGCATCGTGCCGGCCGCCAGCGCGTGCCGTATCGTGTCGTCGCGCTGGTCGGCTACACCAATGCCGGCAAGTCGACGCTGTTCAACCGCCTGACCCGCGCCGACGTTCAGGCGGCGGATATGCTTTTCGCGACACTCGATCCGACCTTGCGCGCCCTCAACCTGCCTCATGGCGGCAAGGCGATGCTGTCGGACACCGTCGGCTTCATCTCCAATCTGCCGACCCAGCTCGTCGCCGCCTTCCGGGCCACGCTGGAGGAGGTGCTCGAAGCCGACGTCATCCTGCATGTGCGCGACATCTCCCATGAAGATGCCGAGGCCCAGCAGAGCGACGTCGACGCCGTGCTGCGTCAGCTCGGCATCAACCCTGATGACAGCGGCCGCATTATCGAGGTCTGGAACAAAATCGACCGTTACGACGCTGAGCAGCGCGAAGAGATCCTCAACATTGCCGCGCGCCGGCCGGAGGATCATCCCGCGATGCTGGTGTCGGCTGTGACGGGCGAGGGCGTCGACGCGCTGCTCGCCGCGATCGAGGAGCGGTTGGCGGCCAAGCGAACCACGCTCGACCTCTCGATCGACGCCGCCGATGGCGCCGGCATCAGCTGGCTGCATCGCAATGCCGAGGTGCTGGCGAAAGAGCTGCACGACGGCCGTTTTGATATGACCGTGAGAGTGGACGAGACCAAGCGGGATATCGTCGTATCGAGGTTCGACGCGGTGCCGCATCTGACGGCGTAGCAGTGGCGACGCGGTAACCGGTCCCGGCCTTCGCCGGGGCGACGATTGAGCTAGCTGCGCACTTTGTCGTGTCTCTCAGCCGGCGTAGCCGGTTTCTCGTCGCTCTTCGCCGCATTCCACAGGGCGTCCATCTCTGCCAACGACGCTTGCTCCAGCGTTCGCCCGTCCGCCTCCAGAGCGCGCTCGATGGACGCAAACCGCCGCTCGAACTTCGCGTTGGTCGCACGCAGCGCGGCTTCCGGATCGGCATCGACATGGCGGGCGAGATTGACCAGCGCGAACATGAGATCGCCGGTCTCTTCCGCGATCTCCTGCTTGTCGTTGCGATCGAGCGCGGCCTCGATCTCGTCGGCTTCCTCGCGGATCTTGGCCAGCACCGCGCGTGGGTCGTTCCAGTCGAAGCCGACGGTGGAGGCCTTGCGCTGCAGCTCCATGGCCCGTGTCAGCGCGGGCTGGCCGGCCTTCACGCCCGACAGCAGCGACTTATACGTCGGCACTTGCTCCGGCGGCCGCCGCGCAGCGCGCTCGGCCTTCTCCTCGGCCTTGATGCGGTCCCAGACTTCCTTGACATGGGAGGAGGCGAGATTGCCGTCCTTGTCGGCGAAGACGTGGGGATGGCGGCGGATCATTTTTCGCGTGATGGCTTCGACGACATCGCCGAAGGCGAAAGCGTTCTGCTCGGACGCCATCTGGGCGTGAAACACGACCTGGAGCAGGAGGTCGCCGAGCTCCTCCTTGAGATCATCGAGATCGCCGCGGTCGATGGCATCGACCACCTCATAGGCCTCCTCGATCGTGTAGGGCGCAATCGTCGCAAAGTCCTGTTCGAGGTCCCAGGGGCAGCCGGTCACCGGCGTGCGCAGCGCCGCCATGATCTCGATCAGGCGGGAAATGTCGCGGGAAGGGGTCATTGCGGGGCGCTCTCCTGGCTCCATAACCTTATGCCAAAAGCGGTCCGCCGTTCCCAGCGCGGCGGGGCGGAACAGGCCGATTTCCACCGATTGGCGAGCCGCGTCCGCGGTGCTAAAGCGCGGGCCATGAGCGACACATTCTCATCACAAACCGCGCTGGTGCTGTTTTCCGGCGGCCAGGATTCCACCACCTGTCTCGCCTGGGCGCTCAGCCGCTTCGCGCGCGTGGAGACGCTGGGGTTCGAGTACGGTCAGCGGCATGCGGTTGAGCTCGACTGCCGCGAGCGGCTGTTCGACGGCGTCAAAGCGCTGCGTGCGGACTGGGCCGCAAAGCTTGGCGAGAGCCATACGCTGTCGATTCCGACGCTGGCGGCGGTGTCCGAGACCGCGCTGACGCGCGACGTCGCGATCGCAATGGGCGCCGACGGGTTGCCGAACACGTTCGTGCCCGGCCGCAATCTGGTGTTTCTGACGTTCGCCGCGGCGCTGGCCTACCGGCGCGGCATCACGCACATCGTCGGCGGCATGTGCGAGACCGACTATTCCGGCTATCCCGATTGCCGCGACGAGACCATTCGCGCCATGCAGGCCGCGCTCTCGCTCGGCATGGCGCGCAAGTTCGAGCTGTACACGCCCCTGATGTGGATCGATAAGGCCGCGACGTGGCAGCTCGCGCAGGATCTCGGCGGCGACGGGCTGGTCGACCTGATCCGCGAGCACTCCCACACCTGCTATCTCGGCGAACGCGGCGCGCAACACGAGTGGGGCTATGGCTGCGGCGAGTGTCCGGCCTGCAGCTTGCGGGCGAAGGGGTGGCGGGAGTACGCGGCGGGGCGTTAGGAGGTCTGGCTTCGCTGCCACCCTCGCCGCAACTCGTCGCTCGCGAAGGCGGGCGATCCAGTATCCCAGAGACCGTGCTTGAGCCGAGAAGCTGCAGCGTACGGATTCCCCGCCTTCGCGTGGAATGACAGCCCAGGGCCTGGCACAAGTGTGCCAATCACCGAGCTACCGAAAATCTTCCGGCCGCAGCTCGATCGGCTTGCCGTGCGGGGTGCGATCCGCCGCATGGTCCCAGGCATCGCGATAGCGATGCAGCGTCTCCATCGACGCGACGCCCTTGCGTGCGACGAGGCCCTCAAGCGTCGCGAGCCAGTGCAGATAATAGGTCTCGCCCGTATCAGGATCGCCGGCGGCCTGCGCGCGCTTGATCTCGTCCGCGAGGCTGGCCGCCCATTCCGGCCAGGTGAACACGCCTCGTTCGTGCAGCGTCAGCGCCATCGCGAAAGCATGCGCCTCCCAGGGCGCGCGGAACACCGGGCCGCCGTCTTCATCGCGGGGAATGCCTGGTATGGCTGCCGTGGCGACCGCTGCTGCCGCGCTGCTCATCACGCCGGGTCCAAATAGGGCTCGAAGGCGTCGATCGAGACCTTCAGGGTGGGATCACCATCCTCGCCCCAGAGATCGCGGCCCTCGAATACGACCGTGTAGAGCCATTGCGGATGTTCGCCGCGCTCCATCGCCGCCGTATCAGGAAAGACGTGGCAGCCATGGTTCAGTTCGATCACGCCGACATGGCCGCGGACATAGCGCGGCAGCCGCGTGTGCGTGGCCGGATGGATATTCCTGGCGCGCACGCGATCGCCGATGTTGAACTTGGCGGGCGCAGGCGGTGTGCGCCCGAACTTGCCGCGGACCATCACGCGCTCGACCTGGGTGAGATCGAACTTGCCGTGCTTGAGCGTCTTGGCAGGTTGCAGCGCATGGCCGGCAGCGACCTCTTCACGGGAGAGGTAGCCTTTCTCGATCAGCATCTCCTCGAGCCCGAGAAACCATTTCTTGTAATAGGAGCTCGAGAGATAGACCTCCGGCGGGAGCGTTTCGCGGTAGAAGCGCGAGGTGTCGATGTTGAAGGCACCGGCCGCGCCCATCGCGCGCACCATCGCCAGCACACGCTCTTCCCAATGCGCGTGAAACATCGGCTCGTTCGGCTCCGGCTCGACCTTGCCGAAGCCGTCCATGCCGCCCATGTCGTGCACGCCGTTCATGACGGCGCTCCCGGCTGTCGCGGGAATCCGGTGCCGATCATGGAATCGCGCGTGACGAGTTCGGCGAGCTGCTCCTCGCTCCAGCCCTCGGTGCCCGCTGGGCGCATCGGCAGCACCAGGAAGCGCGTCTCGGCGGTGGAATCCCACACCCGGATCTCCACGTCCTTCGGCAGGCTGACGTCGAAATCGGCGAGCACGCCGCGCGGGTCCTTCACCGCGCGCGAGCGGTAGGGCGCCGCCTTGTACCAGACCGGAGGCAGCCCGAGCATTTCCCAAGGGTAGCAGGAGCACAGCGTGCACACGACCATGTTGTGACGCGTGGGCGTGTTCTCGACCACGACGAGATGGTCGCCGACGCGGCTGACATGGCCGAGCGTGCCGATCGCCTTGGAGCCATCCTCCAGCAGCGCCTGCTTGAACGCCGGATCGGTCCAGGCCTTGGCAACGACGCGGGCGCCGTTGTGCGGGCCGATTTTGGTCTCATAGGCCTGGATGATGGCGTCGAGCGCGGCCGGCTCGACATAGCCCTTTTCGGTCAGGATCGTCTCGAGCGCGCGCACGCGCAGCTCGGTCTCCGACAACTCGGAGTGGTCGTGATCGTGGTGGTGATGCTCGCTCATGGGTAAGAAGATAGTCCCAGAATCCGGGCGTTGTCGAGGCGAAGACTCTGCTAACATCGCGCCATGGGATGGGCTGCACACACCGGAAGGACCGCCGCAATCGCGACACTTGTCGCACTCGCGGCCCAGGATGCGCGTGCCGCGAATGGCGCTTATGCGGTAGATGCCGCCGATATCTCCGAAGTCGGCTCCTGCAAGGTCGAGAGCTGGATGTCGGCTGCGTCCAACACGGATTTTTCCGCGGTCGCCAATCCCTCCTGCGTCGTCGACCCCTTCAGGCCGATCGAGCTGAGCCTTCAAACCATCCGGGCCCGCAGCGACGGCGACTGGAGCACGACATTGGCTCCGAAAGCCAAGACCAATTTCATCCCGACCGGGATCGGCCGCTGGGGATTGTCGGCCTATGGCGGTGGATCGTTCGACGCGGCGACCGGCGAGACGCTGACCGCCTTTGCCGTCATCCCCGCAACCTTTCGCCTGTCCGAGACCATGCGCATCAATCTCAACGGCGGCTGGCTCTGGGATCGTACCGTCGACCGGCACTATCTGACCTACGGCGTCGGCTTCGACTGGAAGTTCACCGACACATTGCAGTGGACGATCGAGGCGTACGGGCAGGCTGGCGCGTCCGAGATCGCGAGTGTCGTGCAGCCGCGCCTCCAGACCGGCGTGCGCTACCGTCCGAATGAGATATTCTCCGTCGATGTGATCTATGGCCACAACATCACCGGCGAGAACGCCAACTGGATCACGCTCGGCACCACGATCCGGTTTCCGGTCCCGGGCGCGCAGCCCGAGCATCACCGTACCGGTCATCTCTAGCGTCAAGACCAACAAGACCAGGGAGTTTGCGTTGACGGACTATGTCAAGATCGAGAAGGGCCTGGGGCCGGACGGGCGGATCGCGATCGTGCGGTTCGACCGAGGCGACGGCATCAATGCGCTGTCACCGGAAGCTCTGCGCCAACTGACCGCGGCCGCGCGCAGCTTCGAAGACGATTCCGCCACCTCCGTCGTGGTGCTGACGGGCAGCACCAGCGCGTTCAGCGCCGGCTTCGACCTCAAGGATGCCGAAGGGCGTTCGCGCAAGGACATGGACCTCGGCACGCTCAGGCGGCACCTCAAGCTCGGGCCGCGCCTGACCCACGCCTGGCAGGAGATGGAGCAGATCACGATCGGGGCGATCGAGGGCTTCTGTGTCGGCGGCGGCGTGGCTCTGGCCGTGGCGCTCGACTTCCGCGTCATGGGGCGCGACGCGCATCTGCGCGTGCCCGAAATCGGGCTCGGCATGAACATGAGCTGGCAGAGCATCCCGCGCATGCTGCATCTGATGGGACCTGCCCGCACCAAGCAGGCGGTCATCCTGGCCGACCAGCGCATCTCGGCGGACGAGGCCCGTGAATGGCGCTTGGTGGAGGAGGTGGTCGATCCCGGCCATGCCTTCGAGGCCGCCATGGATCTCGCCCGCAAAGTCGCGGCGCAGCCGCCGCTTTCGGTCGCGATGACGAAGCTCACCGTCAACCGGCTCGCGCATGCGCTCGACGACCTCGCCAGTCACATGGATGTCGACCAGTTCGCGCTGGCGAGCTTCAGCGAGGATCACAAGGAGGGCGTCGAGGCATTCCTGGGTCGCCGCAAGCCACGCTTCAAGGGGCGGTAAAGCGCGGCCGGTTGCTGATGCGATGGTTCCCTACGGGACGATGATGCGCCCGGTGGAGGAATATTCTTCTCCGGAGAGGAACTGGAAAATCTTCATCCATCTCCTCGCAGATATCTGAAATTGCAGGAAAGACCGGAAAAGGCGATGGTGCGTGCGGCGGTGCAGCGCGCTCCACTTTGAGGCGTGTGCCTGCTGTTCCATCTCACGTCGCCGATGCGACCTGGCTCTCAGTTGCCTTTTCGGGCAGGCGAGAGAACTATTGTGCATGAAGGCCGTCTCCATGAACGCCCACCAATCGTTTGCCGTTGGACAGCCGATTGCGCCGCCTGAAGCGATGGCCCATGCCGCAGCTGAGCCGGACGCAATGGTCCGCTTCGACAGCATCTCGAAGACCTATCCGGCCTATCGCGGCAAGCCCGGCGTCAACGCGCTGCAGGACATCGATTTCGTGATTCCCCGCGGCTCCATCACCGGCGTGATCGGCCGCTCCGGCGCCGGTAAATCGAGCCTGGTTCGGCTCATCAACGGGCTGGAGAAGCCGACCACGGGCCGCGTGATCGTCGACGGCAACGATATCTCGTCGCTGGCGGGGCGTGAGCTGCGCCTGGCGCAGCGCTCGATCGGCATGATCTTCCAGCACTTCAACCTGCTGTCCTCGCGCACCGCGGCCGACAACATCGCGCTGCCGCTCGAGATCGCGGGCTGGGCCAAGGTCGACATCAAAGCCCGCGTCACCGAGTTGCTCGCGCTGGTCGGCATTGGCGACAAGCATGACCGCTATCCATCGGAATTGTCCGGCGGCCAGAAGCAACGCGTCGGCATCGCCCGCGCGTTGGCGACGCGGCCGAGCGTGCTGCTGTCGGACGAGGCGACGTCCGCGCTCGATCCGCAGACGACGCGCGCGATCCTCGATCTGCTCGCCAGCATCAACCGCGAGCTCGGCGTCACCATCGTCCTGATTACCCACGAAATGTCAGTGGTGCGTCAGCTCGCCAGGGACGTGGTGGTGCTCGATGCCGGCCGTGTCGTCGAGAGCGGCCATGTCGCTGATATCTTCACCCGCCCACAACATCCAATCACGCAGTCCTTCCTCGCGGAGGTCATCGGCGACAGCCTGCCGGTGTCGCTGGCGAGCCGGATCGTGGCAGAGCCTTCTGCTGGCGGGCAGGCCGTGATCCGCATCCAGGTGCGCGGGGCAGGGGCCGGCGACACCGTGGTGGCGCGGCTCGCCCGCGAACTCGGTCTCGACGTCGCGCTGCTGTCGGCACGTATCGACGAGATCGGCGGCCAGCATGTCGGCTCGCTCGTGCTCGGCATTCCCGGCCGCGAGGACGTGCACGCGCGGGTCCTCGCCTGGTTGTCTCAATATCAATTCCCGGCGGAGCATCTCGGCTATGTCGCCTGAACTCATCAATCTCATCATCCAGGCGACCTTCGAGAGCCTGTACATGGTCGGCATCGCAGCACTGCTCGGCACCGCCTTCGGTCTCCCGCTCGGCGTCTTCCTCGCGACCAGCCGGAAAGGGGAGCTGTTTGCCGCTCCGATCGTCAATCGCGTGCTCGGCATCGTCGTCAATGCGGCGCGGTCGACGCCCTTCATCATCCTGGTCGTGGCCATTATCCCGTTCACCCGGCTCGTCGCCGGCACCTCGATCGGCTCGACCGCGGCGATCGTGCCGCTGACGATCGCATCGGCGCCGTTCATCGCGCGCCTGGTCGAAGCTGCCATCCGCGAGGTCGATGGCGGCCTGATCGAGACCGCATCCTCGTTCGGCGCCTCGCCGCTCCAGATCGTGTTCAAGGTGCTGATCCCCGAGGCGCTGCCGGGTCTGTTGCTGGCGCTGACGCTCGCCGTGGTCAGTCTGCTCGGCTATTCCGCCATGGTCGGTGCGGTCGGCGGCGGCGGCCTTGGTGATCTCGGCATCCGCTACGGCTATCAGCGTTTCATGCCGGAGATGATGCTGGCCGTCGTCGTCGTACTGATTGCGCTGGTGCAGCTCGTCCAGAGCGTGGGCGATTATCTGGCGCGGCGGGTCAATCGCCGGCTCCGGCATCACTGATCCCCAGACTGGAAATATTCCAATTCTAAAAGGCCGACATCGCAGTGCGCGTGAGCGCATTCGTCGCACGCGCTGCGCACACGTCTGGAGAAATTCTAACGGCGTTCCTATCGCACTCGTACATCGCCTGAGTTAGGGCGGGGCATCAAAAACGATACCGGCAAAGCCGGCAGTGCGTGGGGCCTCGCAAGACGTGACCGACTTCCAATTTTCTTCGCGTGGGGACACGCGCCATCGACAGATCCAGATGCTCCTGCTTGGGGCGGTCAGTACATTCTCCTTCGTGACGCCCTGGGGCTCCGTGAAGGCGCAGACGCAGATTCCCGCCGTCACCGTCGACGCGCCGGCTCAGCGCGTCCGACCTGCGACGGTGGCTTCGTCGAGGAGGGCGGCAACACAGACCTCCCGTGCCAATCGTCGCTCTCCCGCGCAACCGGCCACGCCGACCCAGTCGGCGTCATCGAACGGCGCGACCGGCGAACGGGCCAATGGGCCGGTGCGCGGCTTCGTTGCCACGCGAAGCGGCACGGCGACCAAGACCGATACGCCGTTGATCGAAACGCCGCAGTCGGTCTCCGTCGTCACCACCGACCAGGTCAGGAACCAGGGGGCGGTCTCGATCGGCGAGGCGCTCCGCTATACCGCCGGTGTCAGCGGCGACGTCAACGGCGGCTCCGACACCCGCTTCGGCGCTCTGCAGATCCGCGGCTTCGACACCACCATGACCGGCCTCTATGTCGACGGCCTGCGAATTCCATCCAGCAACTACGTGCACTTCAACGGCCTCGATCCTTACGGTGCCGAACGCCTGGAGGTGCTCAAGGGGCCGTCATCGGCGATGTATGGCGGCAGCGGCACCGGCGGCATCCTCAACTACGTGTCGAAGCTGCCGACGGCGCAGCAGTTCGGCGAGGTCTCGATCTCCGGCGGCAGCTTCAACCGCTATCAGGGCCAGTTCGACATGGGCGGCGCCGCCAACAAGGAGGGCACGGTGCTGTGGCGCCTCACCGGCGTCGTCCGCGACGGCGAGACCCAGGTCGACTTCACCAAGGACAACCGCGTCTTCATCGCGCCCGCCGTCACGTTCAAGCCGAACGAGGACACCACCATCACCTTGCTGGCCAACTACCAGCGCGACCGGGCAGGGTGGGGCCTGCAGTTCCTGCCGGCCTCGGGCACGGTGTGGCCGAACAACGGCCGCACCATCCCGGTCTCGTTCTTCGCGGGGGTGCCGAGCTTCAACGCGTTCAACACCGAGATCGCAACCGCAGGGTACCAGCTCTCGCACAATTTCACCGACAACATCACGTTCCGGCAGAACCTGCGCTACGCCTATCAGCACAACGAGGAGAAGGTGTTTTACGGCGGCGGCTACACCGACGAGGCCGCGGGCCAGCTCGCGCGCTTCGGCAGCTACAGCAACTCCTACATCAATTCCTTCGCCGTGGACAACCAGCTCCAGGGCAAGTTTACCACGGGCATTCTCAGCCACACCACGCTGGTCGGCGTCGACTATCGCAACACCTCATTCCGGGACACCGCTTTCTCCGTCACGACGTCGGCGCCCGAGATCAACGTCTTCAACCCGGTCTACAACTATGACTGGACCGTCGGCGCCATGAGCGACAACACCGGCGTCAAGCAGTCGCAGGTGGGCCTCTATGCGCAGGACCAGATCAAGCTCGGCCGGCTGTCATTCCAGCTCGGCGGCCGCCAGGACTTCGTGACGACGCAGGTCGACAGCAATCTGCCTGCAGCCGACAGGTCGGTCTCGAGAGATGCGTCGGCCTTCACCGGCCGGGCCGCGCTGATGTACAATTTCGACAACGGCATCGCGCCCTATTTCAGCTACTCGGAATCGTTCCTGCCGGTGCTCGCGACCGGTGCGTCCGGACAGATGCTCAATCCCGAGACCGGCGTGCAGTACGAGGTCGGCGTCAAGTACCAGCCGCTTGGCTGGAATGCGCTGTTCACCTTCGCGGCCTTCGACCTGACGCGCGATAACGTCGTCACCTACGCACCGCCGCTCTACGTCGCCGAGCAGACCGGGCAGGTGAAGTCGCGCGGCGTCGAACTCGAGGGCTCGATGTCGCTCGCCGACGGCTGGAACTTACGCGCGGCCTATGCCTATGTCGATGCGATGGTCACGCAGGATCCGGTGAATGTCGGCAAGGCCCCGGTCACCGTGCCGCTCAACCGCGCTTCGCTGTGGAGCGACTACACGCTCCAGAGCGGGCTGCTCGCGGGCCTGCAGTTCGGCGGCGGCATTCGCTATGTCGGCGCGACCTGGGGCGATGATGCCAACACCTTCAAGGTGGGATCGGCAACCGTGCTCGACGCGCTGCTCGCTTACACCCGTGACAATTGGCGCTTGTCGCTGAACGTCACCAACCTTGCCGACACCCGCTATGTCGCCGCCTGCTACAGCCTGTCGGGCTGCTTCTACGCGGAGGGACGCAAGGCGATCGGCAAGCTGACATACCGCTGGTGAGTGCACAGGGTGATCGATTGCCGGAGCAGGCAGTGTGGTCCTCCACAAGAGGTCGTCATGTCGGGGCTTGTCCCGCGCATGACGGCGTCGAAGCTTTGTGAAAGACAACGATGAGAGCGATATTCGGCAGGCTGCATCGCTGGGCGGGACTGCTCACGGCCGGATTCCTGTTCTTCTCCGGCATCACCGGAGCGATCATCTCCTGGGATCACGAACTCGACGAGGTCCTGAACAGCCATCTGTTCGACGTCAGCAGCAAAGGTCCGGCGATCCCCTCGATCGAGCTCGCCAGGATGATCGAGCAGCGCGATCCCCGTGCGCGCGTCGTCTACGTCTTCATGACGCCGGAGCAGGGTCATTCGCTGTGGTTCTTCGTGACGCCGCGGATCGATCCGGCGACCGGCAAGCGCTATGCGCTCGACTACAATCAGGTCTTCCTCGATCCCAATACCGGCGCGGAGCTGGGCCGGCGCTATTGGGGAGCGGTCTGGCCGGTCACGCGGGAGAACTTCGTCTCCTTTCTCTACAAGCTGCACTACACCATGCACATCCCGGAATTCTGGGGCAGCGATCGCTGGGGCATGCGCCTGCTCGGCGTCATCGCGATCATCTGGACCATCGATTGCTTCGTGGGGTTCTATCTGACACTGCCGTCGCGGCGGCGCTCCAAGGCGGCGCGGGCACCTGCCGTCACGCGCCAGCTCGAGCGCGGCTTCTGGGCACGCTGGGCGCCGGCCTGGAGCATCAAGACCTCCGGCAGCGCCTACAGGATCAATTTCGATATCCACCGCGCCTTCAGTCTCTGGACCTGGAGCGTCTTGTTCGTCATCGCCTTCACGGCGTTCTCGCTGAACCTCTATTTCGAGGTGTTCTCGCCGCTGATGAAGATGGTGTCGAACTACACGCCGACGCCCTATGAGCAGCGACCATACCGCGATCTCGACGATCCCATCGAGCCCAAGGTCAGCTTCGCCGACATCGCTGTACGCGCGGCGGCCGACGGCAAGGGGCGAGGGTGGTCCACCCCGGTCGGCGCGCTCAGCTATGGCCCGGCCCATGGCGTCTACGCCGCCGCCTTCTTCCATCCCGGCGACGATCACGGCGCCGGCGGCGTTGGTCCGGCGCAGCTCTATTACGACAGCGAGGACGGCCGCCCGATCGGCGAACGTCTGCCTTGGGTCGGTACTGCCGCCGATATCTTCGTCCAGGCGCAGTTCCCGCTTCATTCGGGCCGTATCGTCGGCCTGTTCGGCCGCATCCTGATCTCGATCATGGGGCTGGTGGTGGCAGCGCTCTCCGTCACCGGCGTGGTGATCTGGTGGCGCAAACGCCGCGCCCGTGTCCGCGTGCGCGAAGCGGCGGCGATACGCCTGAGCCGGCAGCTCACGCCCGCAGAGTAGGGCGACCAGGTCGGCTCAGCAGCGTTCGATTAGTGCATGTCGATCGCGGCGGCACGATCCGCTGCCATGCTACCGCAATTGGCGGGCGTTTGGCGCGACCAACGTGCCTTGATTGACATGCATCAAGGTGTCCGCGGATATTTTGGGAATGTTGAAGTCGGTTCGGGAGTGCCCCGATGAGCCGTGTGACGTTCTTGATTTTGATTCATTCGATCAAGCAGCTGCCGCAAGATCGGCGAGTCCTCAATCGGAAGGACGCGTCCTTCGGATTCAGGCGAATGATCGAATGACCAGAATGATCCGCGGTCCGCAAGCGCGCCAGCTCTTCAATGTGCCGTTGTCGGGGATTGAAGAGACCCGGAAGAGTGTCCCTGCAAAGAGGGTGGAACGGGATTCATTTCAGGCGCCGCTGGTGCTTCTTCTGATCTCCCTGTTTGTGATCGGTGTGGTTTGGCGCTGGCTGGGGATGCCCGCAGATCTGGTGCGCGCACCGATCGACCCGAACGACAAGGTACAGTGTGTATCGTACGCCCCCTTCCGCAATCATCAGACGTCCCTTTCGTCGGCGACGCGGGTGTCGCGGGAGCAGATCGCGGAAGATCTCGCCGAGCTCGCGAAGATATCCGGCTGCATCCGGACCTATGCGACCGATCTCGGTCTTGATCAAATTCCCGAGCTTGCGGCCAAGGTTGGGCTGAAGGTCATGCAGGGCATTTTCCTCGACAGGGACCGGGAGAAAAATCGTCATCAGATTTCGACCGGCATCCGGCTCGCCCGCGAATATCCCGATACGATCATCGCGCTCGTGGTCGGCAGCGAGGTCTTGCTGCGGCATGGCATGTCAACATCCGAACTCGCCTCCACCATACGTTCGGTCAAGGCGCAGGCCGCGGTGCCCGTCACTTATGCGGACGTCTGGGAGTTCTGGCTGAGCAATCGAGAACTTTACGACGTCGTGGATTTCGTCACCATTCACATCCTGCCGTATTGGGAAAATATCCCGATCCGCGCGGAGCGCGCGGCCGCGCATGCGGACGCCATCCGACGGCGGGTCGCGTCGGCTTTTCCCGGTAAGGAAATCCTCATTGGAGAAATCGGCTGGCCGAGCGAGGGGCGGATGCGCGAGTCGGCGCTGCCATCGCGCGTCAACCAGGCCCGCGTGGTCTCGGAAGTCCTCGACCTCGCCCGGCGTGAGAACTTCCGGGTCAACCTGTTCGAAGCCTATGATGAATCATGGAAGCAGGAGATCGAGGGCACTGTCGGTGGGTCCTGGGGCCTGTTCGACTCCGAACAACGCACGCTGAAATACCCGCCCGGCGTTCCCATCAGCAACTTTCCGTTCTGGAAGCTGCAGATGGTGAGCGGAATGGCGCTGGCAATCCTGGTCTTCGGCGTGGCAGGGCTGACCTTGCGTCGGATGCCCAAAGATCCCCGGCCTGTCTCGTGGCTTGCGGTTGCGGTCTCGGCAACCACGTGCGGAATCCTGTTGGGAGTGGCCGCCCAACGGATGCTCCACGAAAGTTACGGAGGCAGCTGGTTTCTCTGGGGCGCACTTCTGATCGCAGCAACCGCGTCACCGGTCCTTGGTGCCAACGCTCTCATGTCGGGGCGCGCGACACCTGTCTGTCTGGAGTTGCTCGGTCCGGAGCGCGAACGGACCAGATCGACGCTGGCGATTATGCATGGATTGGTCTGGATCGTGACGATCGTGATCGGCACTGCCACCGCGATCGGCCTTGTGTTCGACCCGCGCAACATTGATTTTCCGTTTGCGGCTCTGACCATGGCAGCGGTGCCTTTTGCGGCGATGACGCTGCTTGATCCAGCCGCGAAGGGAACTCGCCCGTTGGCAGAATCGATGTTTGCCGGCGTCTATCTGGTCGCGGCAATCTATGTCGCGTTCAACGAAGGGCCGTCGAACTGGCAGGCCCTGTGGACCTGCGCGGCTTATGTCTTGCTGGCGGTGACGCTCTGGCGGGTGCGTACCCGGGAGTGACCGGTTTGGTTGCCTAGCGAGGCGTTGCGGCCCGTAACGTTTCGAGATACGCCACGATCGCCTCGATCTGGAATTCGGCGAGCCTCGGATTCGGCATGGCCTGGGCGGGGCCGAGGCGGCGGTGGCTCGACAGCAGGAATTGCCTGACGTCGTCGGCGGAGAATGACGGCCGGCTTGTGATGTCCGGAAAGCTCGGTGCCGGGAAGCGCGACGTCGGCGTTTCCTTTGCTGGGTCGGACACGACGTGGCAGGCTCCGCACGACCCGCGTGCAAGCGCTTGCCCCTCGCGAACCTGATCGAGGAACAGCTGATTGGGCACTGGCGGGACGGTCGGCACCTGAATGGTGACGGCGGCATAGCCGCTGCCGCGATGGCAGGCGTTGCACTCGTTCGTGAGGGCCGAATACGCCTTGGTGAAAGCTGCGGCGTCTTTGATCTGCACGGCCCGGCGCAACGCCTCCAGTTGATTCCTGGCGCGACCCACTTGCCCCCGGTCGGGCAGCAGCTTGCTCGTCGCTTCGAGGCCGCCGTCGATTTTCTGAATCTCGTATCTCGCCAGCTCCCAGTTGCTGAACTTGCCCGCGAACCACAATTTGGCGTGCTGAAGCTGAAGCCGAGTCATCATATCGGAAACGGCCATCGCGTTGTCGGCCTCGGCTGATGCCGCCGGCGATCCATCGCAAAGGGCAGGGAGCACTGCAAACGTCGCCGCCACCACCACGTCTCGCAGGCGCATGCCGTCAGTCTCCGATCGGTTCGGGACCAAGCATGGCGCGGCGGGGCGGGCTCGTGTTGATTTCGGTCAAGCTGCGGTCCGATGCCGGGTCTATCCATGAGTGCTCTGGAGTCAAAGACATGCAAGCACACCAGATAATGTCCCGGCGGGTGATAACGATCCGCCCTGAATCCTCGATCGCAGACGCGATCCGGGTGATGCTTGCGCATCATATCAGCGGCTTGCCGGTCACGGATTCGACCGGAAGGCTGGTCGGCATCGTATGCGAGAGCGATTTTCTGCGGCGAAGCGAAATCGGTACGGAGCATAAGCGCAAGCGGCTGCTTTCGATCCTGCTCGGGGCAGACCGAATTGCGCGTGAGTTCGTCAAGGAACACGGGCGTACGGTCGAGCAGGTGATGACGCCAGTCCCGGAAACGGTCATCGAGCAGACGCCGCTCCAGGAGATCGCCGCCCTGATGGAGCGTCGAAATCTGAACCACGTGCCCGTCATGCGCGCCGATCGGGTCGTCGGGATCATTACACGGTCCGACTTCTTGTCCGCGGTCGCTGGCCCGCTGACGAGCGCCCCGGCGGGTCTGGAGGACGACTATCAGATACGTCGCTCGGTCCTTGCCGCGATGGCGGGGGCGGCGTGGCAGCCGATCGGATTGAACGTGAGCGTCAGGGGCGGCGTCGTCACCTTGCGGGGCGTCGTCAGGAGCGAGACGTCCCGCCGGGCGGCACTGGTGGCTTGCGAGACCGTCCCGGGTGTTCGGGAGGTCGAGGATCGCCTGTGCCTTCAACCAGTTCGTCCCGATCCGGAGGACGATTATGGCGGCGGAGATATCGTGTCGCTCCAGGCCGAGCCGTCCACCATCGACGACGAGCCGTTGTGACGCGATCCCCGCCGCGATCGCTCGGCTTGTCAGCTCAGTTCTTTGCTGGAGAACGCCGAGGTTCGGCAGCCGGGGAGCGAGGCGCCTTCATCGTCAGCGCTGCCTTGAGCTCGCGAAATGACGAAAAGCACAGGATGACTTCCAGAATTACGTAGAGCCCGAAGATCAGCAGCACCTTGATTGCCTCGTTGGTCATCACGCAATCCTCCTCCTGACAGGTCAATTCTCTAGACCGCACAGCGGCGCCGTCATTGAGCACGATCAAGGTGGAAGCCGGGCGACGCGTCCATGCGTGCCGGTGGAGCAGGGCGGGACGACGGCCCGCCGCCCGTCGCTGATGAACCTTCCCTCGAACCAAAGGCACAAAGCTTGAAGCCGTTGTTGCCTCGTGAGATCGTTATGAAGTGCCTCGCCATACTCTGCCTGCTTGCCTTGGCCACGAGCGCAGAGGCGGCCACGCCCGAGCAGCACTATCTCGACCTGCGGGATCGCTACATCGCGAAATTCTCCAAAGCCAAGGAGAATGACGCGACCTACAAGCAGCACGATGCGGCGTTGAACGAGCTGACCGGCGTACTGCGCGGTCTGATCGGTCCCGTGACGATCAAGGGGCTGGCTGCGGACGGCAAGTCAAACGCCGACACGCTGTTCAAGGGCGACTCCGGCTTCGGCCATCTCGACGGCCTCGGTTTTGCCTCCGAAGGCGACAAGATGCAGGCCGTGGTGACGACGACCGGGTTGCTCAGGCACTGGTTGCGCGAGCGCCGCGAGGACGGCCTGCCGCAGGAGATCGGTTCCGCGCTCAAGTCGGACCGCTTCTATTATTACGCCATCCAGGACGCTGCCTTTGCCAAATATGCCGAGCTGCCGGTCACCAAGCCCGCATCCGCGAGCGTCGCGGTCGCCGTGCTGGGCGTGCGCGGCAACGGCGATCTGAAGGGGCCGCCGAGCGAGATCGGCGTGGTCGCGATCCAGGGTGACAAGGTCTTCTTCCTTGCCGCAACCAACGCCGCGAAGACGGCCGAAATCCCGGCCTGCGAGAAGGTCTGGAAACAGATGATGGCCAGGAAAACGCCGCAGGATGCCATGGCCAAGGAAGACCAGGCGATGGACGCCTATACCAAATGCTTTGCCAAGGAAGCGCCCAGTCAGAGCTGGTACGCCGCAGCCGTGAAGAAGGCACAGAGCCAGCTCGATCTGCTGCCGCTGCGCTGAAGCGCCAGACGTCACGAGCAGCTCTCCGGCATGCCGGGCCTCCCAAACCGGCGACGGAGTAGACTGCCTGTGGTGGCTAGCTGGAGCACCCGAGGCAACCGTCGAGGTCGCAAGCCGGCCCGGACTTTTCACCACGAGCGGGTCACCAGGAGCGGGAGATCGGGAGGGTGAAGCTTTGCCTATGACAGCATGCCCATATCCATGATTCGCATAAGGTATATTATGGAATATATTTATGTACAATCAGATCAGTTATTTAGACGAAACTCCTGTCATCGCACCTTCGCGCCAACAAGATTCCCGGTCCGGGCATCCACGCCCGCCTCGATGCTTGACGGCTACTGTGCATGGGGTTGTTTTTCAAATTTTGCATCCGGCCCATCTCGCCGAAAGCCGATATTGCCGTGACCTTGTCCGGCTGCAATAAGCGAGGCCTCGCGAGATCGCAGATGACCTTCAGGGCTTCCGTCCGTATAGGTTTGCGACTCAGAACAACAACAAACTTCCGAGGAAGCAGACCCATGGTCTTTTCAACGCGCTATTCCCGACGCACGCTTCTCAAGGCCTCCGCCGCATCCGCGGTCTTGGGCGGCATCGGTGCGCCCCATGTGGCCCGCGCCGAGAGCGCCGAGTTCACCTACAAATATGCCAACAACCTGCCGGACACCCATCCGCTGAACGTCCGCGCCAAGGAGATGGCGGCGGCGATCAAGACCGAGACCAATGGCAAGTTCGACCTCCAGATCTTCCCGAACAACCAGCTCGGCTCCGACACCGACATGCTGAGCCAGATCCGCTCCGGCGGCGTCGAGTTCTTCACGCTGTCCGGCCTGATCCTGTCGACTCTGGTGCCGGCGGCGTCCATCAACGGTATCGGCTTCGCGTTCCCGGACTATGACACGGTCTGGAAGGCCATGGACGGCGACCTCGGCGCCCATGTCCGCGGCGAGATCAAGAAGGCCGGCCTCGAGGTCATGGACAAGATCTGGGACAACGGCTTCCGCCAGACCACCTCGTCGAGCAAGCCGATCACCGGTCCCGACGACTTCAAGGGCTTCAAAATCCGCGTGCCGGTGTCGCCGCTGTGGACCTCGATGTTCAAGGCGTTCGACGCGGCGCCCGCCTCGATCAATTTCAGCGAGGTCTATTCGGCGCTGCAGACCAAGATCGTCGAGGGCCAGGAGAACCCGCTGGCGATCATCTCGACCGCCAAGCTCTACGAGGTGCAGAAGTACTGCTCGCTGACCAACCACATGTGGGACGGCTTCTGGTTCCTGGCCAACCGCCGCGCCTGGGAAAAGCTGCCGCAGGACGTGCGCACGATCGTCGCCAAGAACATCAATGCCGCCGCCGTCAAGGAGCGTGAGGATACCGCCAAGCTCAATGCCAGTCTGCAGCAGGAGCTCGCGACCAAGGGCCTGACCTTCAATCAGCCCACGGTGGCACCGTTCCGCGACAAGCTGCGGACCGCCGGCTTCTATGCCGAGTGGAAGGGCAAGTATGGCGACCAGGCCTGGGACCTCCTGGAAAAGGCGGTCGGCAAGCTGTCGTAACCCGTTGGGGCCGTCATGGCTCATGTCGAGGTCGAGGTGACCACAGTGGCGGGCGAGGTGGCGTTTCAGTCCCCTCGCCGACCTTCCGTGCTGGCTTCGCTCGAGCGCGTGCTCGGTCTCGCCGTCGAAATCCCGGCGGCGTCCCTGGTCGTCGCCGAGATCGTGATCCTGTTTGCCGGCGTGGTGGCCCGCTACGGCCTGCACCGGCCGTTGATCTGGTCGGACGAGCTCGCCTCGATCCTGTTCCTGTGGCTCGCGATGCTGGGGGCGGCGGTTGCGTTCCGTCGCTCCGAGCACATGCGCATGACCGCGATCGTCGCCAGCGCCAGGCCATCCGTGAGGGCCTATCTCGACCTGGTCGCGACCTCTGCGGCGCTGGCATTCCTGATCCTGATCGTCTGGCCGGCCTGCGACTATGCCTATGAAGAAAGCTACATCACCACGCCGGCGCTGCAGATCTCGAACATGTGGCGCGCCGCCGCGCTGCCGGTCGGCATCGGCCTCATGGCGGCCTTTGCCTTGCTGCGGCTGCTGCGCGCGGCGGATTGGCGGATGGTTGCGGCGGCCATCGTCACCGTCGCTGCCGTCATCGGCCTGTTCTGGCTGGCGGAGCCGTCGCTGCGGCCGCTCGGCAATCTCAACCTCGTCATCTTCTTCGTCGGCGTCGCCGGCTTCTGCGTCTTCGCCGGCGTTCCCATTGCGTTCGGGTTTGGCCTTGCGATCTTCGGCTATCTCGCGCTGACGACGCGGACGCCCGTGATGGTGCTGGTCGGGCGGATGGACGAGGGCATGAGCCACCTCATTTTGCTCTCGGTGCCGCTGTTCGTGTTTTTGGGGCTCTTGATCGAGATGACCGGCATGGCGCGGGCCATGGTGGCTTTTCTCGCGAGCCTGCTCGGCCATGTCCGCGGCGGCCTGCATTACGTGCTGGTCGGCGCCATGTACCTGGTCTCGGGCATATCGGGCGCCAAGGCCGCCGACATGGCAGCCGTCGCACCCGTGCTGTTTCCGGAGATGAAACAGCGCGGCGCCAAGCCCGGCGATCTCGTCGCGCTTCTGGCGGCGACCGGAGCTCAGACCGAAACCATTCCGCCGAGCCTCGTGCTGATCACGATCGGCTCGGTCACCGGCGTCTCGATCGCCGCCCTGTTCACCGGCGGCCTCCTCCCCGGCGTCGTGCTCGCGATCACGCTGTGCATGCTGGTGTGGTGGCGTTACCGCCACGAGGACATGAGCCACGTCCGCCGCGCCACGGGCGGCGAGATCGGCAAGACCTTCGTCATCGCCCTGCCCGCGCTCGCGCTGCCCTTCGTGATCCGCTACGCCGTGGTCGAGGGCATCGCCACCGCGACCGAGGTCTCCACCATCGGCATCGTCTACGGCGCCCTGGTCGGCCTCCTCGTCTACCGCCGCTTCGACTGGTCGCGGCTGTTTCCGATGCTGGTCGAGACCGCGGCACTCTCCGGCGCCATCCTGCTGATCATCGGCACGGCGACCGGCATGGCCTGGGGCCTGACCCAATCAGGCTTCTCGCGCGCGCTGGCAGCGGCGATGACCGGATTGCCGGGGGGCGCTGCGACCTTCATCGCGGTCTCGATCCTGGCTTTCACCATCCTCGGCAGCGTGCTGGAGGGCATCCCGGCGATCGTGCTGTTCGGGCCGCTGCTGTTTCCGATCGCCCGGGCCGTCGGCGTGCACGAGGTGCACTACGCCATGGTGATCATTCTCGCGATGGGTATTGGGCTATTCGCCCCGCCGTTCGGCGTCGGCTATTATGCGGCCTGCGCCATCGGACGCGTCGATCCGGCCGAAGGCATCCGGCCCATCTGGGGCTATCTGCTGGCGCTGCTGGCGGGATTGATCATCGTCGCGATCTTCCCCTGGATCTCGATCGGATTTCTTTGAGGCGTTTGACGGAGGCTGTCGATGAGTGAGCGGCAAAACCAGTACCAGATCGGTCTCGACAAGACGCCCGCCAATTACGTTCCGCTCAGTCCCTTGAGCTTCCTCGCGCGCAGCGCCGCCGTCTATCCCGATCATGTCAGCACGGTCTATGAGGGCCGCAGCTTCACATGGGCGCAGACCCATGAGCGCTGCAAGCGCTTTGCGTCCTGGCTCGCGCGCAAGGGCATCGGCGTCGGCGACACCGTCGCGGCGATGCTGCCGAACATCCCGGCGATGAACGAGGCGCATTTCGCCGTGCCCATGACCGGCGCCGTGCTCAACGCGCTCAACATCCGCCTCGATGCGCCCTCGATCGCGTTCCAGCTCGATCACGGCGGCGCGAAGATCATCCTGGTCGATCCCGAGTTTTCGGGCGTGATCACCGATGCGCTGGCGCAGATGAAGGGCGCGAAGCCTTTGGTGGTCGATGTTGACGATGCGTCGTTCAAGGGTGGCTGCCGCATCGGAGAGATCGAATATGAGGCAGCGGTTGCGCAAGGCGATCCGGATTTCGCGGCGATCACGCCGAGCGACGAATGGGACGCGATCGCGCTGAGCTACACCTCGGGCACGACCGGAAATCCCAAGGGCGTCGTCACCCATCATCGCGGCGCCTATCTCAACGCGGTCAGCAACATCCTCGCAGGCCAACTCGGCCAGCATCCGGTCTATCTCTGGACGCTGCCGATGTTCCATTGCAACGGCTGGTGCTTCCCTTGGACCATCGCGGCTGCGGCCGGCATCAATGTCTGCCTGCGCAAGGTCGAGCCGACCAAGATCTTCGAACTGATCAAGCAACACGGCGTCACCCACATGTGCGGCGCGCCGATCGTGTACAACGTGCTGATCAACGCCCCCGATGCGCCAAAAGGCAACGCTGCGCGCCGCGTCGTCGGCCTGATCGCCGGCGCCGCGCCGCCGGTCGCCGTGCTCGAGGGCGCCGAGAGCATCGGCATCAAGCTGACCCACGTGTATGGCCTGACCGAGGTCTACGGCCCCGCCTCCGTCTGCGCCGAGCAGCCCGGCTGGGACGAGCTTCCGCCGGCCGAACGCGCGCGCATGAAGCGCCGGCAGGGCGTGCCCTACCCGCTGCAGGAAGGCGTCACCGTCATCGATCCGCAGACCATGCGACAGGTGCCGCGCGACGGCGAGACCATCGGCGAGGTCATGTTCCGCGGCAACATCGTGATGAAAGGCTATCTCAAGAACGAGAAAGCGACGAAGGAAGCTTTCGAAGGCGGCTGGTTTCACACGGGCGACCTCGGCGTGCTCGACGAGCACGGCTACGTCATCATCAAGGACCGATCCAAGGACATCATCATCTCCGGCGGCGAGAACATCTCCTCCGTCGAGGTCGAGGACATTCTCTACAAGCATCCGGCCGTGCTGTTCGCCGCCGTGGTGGCAAAGCCCGATCCGAAATGGGGTGAAGTGCCCTGCGCCTTCGTCGAACTGAAGGACGGCGCGACCGCCAGCGAAGCCGACATCATCGCGTTCTGCCGCAGCCACATGTCGGGCTTCAAGACGCCGAAGGCCGTCGTGTTCGGGCCCATCCCGAAAACGTCCACGGGCAAGATTCAAAAATTTCTGCTGCGGAACGAGGTCGGATCAGCCAAAGCGATCACGGCCTGAACATCGTCCGAGAGTCTCCCGCCCGCACGAGCATGGCGGGCGGAAGACGCTGAGTTTCACATCTTCTTGTAGGCGTCGACGACGGCCTGCCCGTCGGACCCCGCCTTCTTGAGCCAATCGGTCGTGAGCTGTTCGCCGATCTTCTGGAAGCCGGCCTTCAACGCCGGGCTCGGCGGCTCGACGGTCATGCCTTTGGCCTTGAGCTGATCGATGTACCAGGTGCTCTTGTCCTGCCAGGCCTTCCAGCCGCGGGTTTCCGCCGTTGCAGCCGCCTTGAGAATGGCCTCCTGGGTCGGCTTGTCGAGCGCGTCGAACGCGGCCTTGTTCACGAAGGTGTAGTCCTTGGGAATCCAGGCCTGCACGTCATAGAAATACTTCAGCGACTCCCACGCCTTCGCGTCGTAGCCCGTACCGCCCGACGACATGAACGAATTCACCACGCCGGTCGCGAGCGCCTGCGGCAGTTCCGCGGCCTGGATCGTGACCGACTGCGCGCCGACCAACTCGCCGATACGCGCGGTACCGACATTGTAGGCGCGCCATTTCAGGCCCTTCATGTCCTCGATCGTGGCGAGCGGTTTGTTGACGTAGACCCCCTGCGGCGCCCACGGCACCACGAACAGCAGCTTGAGACCCTGCGCGTCGAGCTTCTTGGCGATTGCGGGCTTGGAGGCCTGATACAGCTTCATCGCATCCGGGAAGCTGGTCGCCAGGAACGGCACGACGTCGATGCCGAACATCGGATCCTCGTTCTCGTGGATCGATAGCAGCACCTCGCCCATCTGCGCCTGCCCGGTCATCACCGCACGCTTGATGTCCGGTGCCTTGAACAGCGAAGCGCCGGGATGAACCGTGATCTGGAGCTTGCCGGACGTGGCGGCATCGACATCCTTGGCGAAGGCGACGAGATTTTCGGAGTGCGGATTGTCCGCCGGATATGCCGCCGGCAGATTCCATTTGGTTTGGGCCAAGGCGGGGGTCGCAATCGCCATAACGCCCGCGATCAAGGACGCGCGCAACAAACGAGACATCATCGGACTTCTCCTCACATTCGATTTGATTACGCTCAGTCTGGGAAAGCGAGCTTGGGCAGGAACATCACGATCTGCGGATACTCCGTGATGATGAATACCGCGGCGAGCAGCAGGACGAAGAACGGAAACGCCGCGCGCGCAACCGTGAACGTGTCGCGTCCGCTCATGTTCTGCAGCACGAACAGATTGAATCCGACCGGCGGCGTGATCTGCGCCATCTCGACGTGGATGATGAGGTAGACGCCGAACCAGACCAGGTCGAGACCGGCCTGCCTGACCATCGGCAGCACGATGACGGCGGTCAGGACGATCATCGAGATGCCGTCGATCAGGCAGCCCAGGATGATGTACATGATGCTCAGATACAGCGCGAGCATGCCCGGCGTGAGCTGCTGCCCCTGGACCCAGGTGGCGAGTGCGGCCGGAATGCCGGTATAGGCCATCGCAGCCGTGGTGTACGCCGCGCCTGCCAGGATCAGCATGATCATGCAGGTCAGGCGCGTCGCGCTCATGATGCTTTCGAGGAAGTTTTTGCGCGTGAGCGTGCCGCTCCACCACGCCAGCAGCAGCGCGCCCGTCACACCCCACGCGGCGCATTCCGTGGCGGTCGCAAAGCCGAGCACGAGCGAGAGGAACACCGCCAGGATCAGCAGTAGGCAGGGAGCAAGCCGCGCCGACTCGCGCAGCTTCTGCCGGAACGGCATCGGCGGATCGCGCGGCGGAACCTTGTTGGGATTGAGCAGCGACCAGAGGATGATGTAGCCCGAATAGAGCACCATCACGAGCACGCCGGGCAGGAAGCCGCCAAGGAATACCTGAAGCACGGAGACGTTCGCCGTGACCGCGTAGACCACCATCGGAATCGAGGGCGGGATCAGGAGGCCGAGCGTGCCTGAGCCGGCAAGCGATCCGAGGCTCAGGCCCTTGTCGTAGCCGCGCTTGTCGAGCTCGGGCAGCGCGATCTTGCCGATCGTCGCACAGGTCGCGGCCGACGAGCCGGATACCGCGGCGAAGATGCCGCAACCGATCACGTTCACATGGGTCAGGCGCCCTGGCAGCCATTGAACCCAGGGCGACAGGCCCCGAAACATTTCCTCCGACAGTTTGGTGCGGAAGAGGATCTCGCCCATCCAGATGAACAGGGGCAGCGCCGCCAACGTCCATGACGAACTGGCGCTCCAGGTCGTCGTCGCGAGCACGGCGCCGAGCGGCAGGCTGGTCGTCAGCGCCATCGCCACGAAGCCGACGAGGCCCAGCGAGACCGCGATCCAAACGCCGCTTCCCAGCAGCAGGATCATGACGCCGAGCAGGACGAACGACAGCTCGATCATGCCGAGATTGGCCATGGTCAACCTCCGCCGCCCTGCGAGATACGCTCGACGAACTCTTCCGGGGTTTCGTCCGGCGATCCCTTCTCGTAGGTCGGCCGCTTGCCGCCGACGACCCCGACCATTTCATCGATGAGGGCGATCGACAGGATCGCAAGACCGCCGGCGAAGCCGAGCTGCGGGATCCAGAGCGGAAGCGGGACGACGCCCTGCGCCACATCATTGAAGCGCCAGGAATCGTAGGTCATCTGCACCGCGTAGCGGGTGAAATAGAGAATGAAGGCGGTGGCGATTCCGAGCGCCACGATCTCCGCGATCTGCTTGGTTCGCCCGTGCAAACGCTCCAGCAGCAGGCCGACGCGGATCATCTCTCCGCGCTTGAAGGTGTGCGCGAGGCCGAGGAAAGCCATCGCGGCCATGCACCATGACGCGAAATCATCGCCGGCGGGAATGTTGATCGCGAATTGGCGCCCGACCGACATCGCCATCATGATTGCAAAGATCGCAACCATGAAGGCGCCGGCGGCGTAGCCCGCCCAGAGATAGAGAAGATCCAGCGCACGGCGCAGCGGCCCCCCCGTCGTTACGTCGTCCCCTGCCACGCAATCCCCATCCTCATACGAGGCGATCAGCCGGCCGGGCGATCAATATCGCGCGTCACCGATCCTGCCTACCGCCCTTGCCCAACGACTGTCTTTCAGACGTTAGATCAACATGATGCAGCGGATGCAAGCAAGGACTATGCCTGCCGGGGTGGAATTTCTACCGCAGGTTCAATGCGTCTCCAGCCGCAGCCCGTCAAAAGCGGGCACGACGCCTGCGGGCAGCGATTGCCGGATGACCTCGTAGTCGACGTCGGCCGTCATGTTGGTGATAACGGCGCGCTTCGGCTTGAACCGCTCGATCCAGGACAGCGCGTCGTTGATGCTGAAATGGCTGACATGACTGGTGTAGCGCAGGCCGTCGACGATCCAGAGATCGAGGTTTTCCAGCGCACCCCAGCTCTCGCGCGGGATGTCGTTCAGATCGGGCGTGTAGGCCGCATCGCCGATGCGGTAGCCGAGCGCGGGGATGTTGCCGTGCTGCACCAGAAAGGCCGTCATCGTGACGGCGCCGCCTTTCCCCAGAACGGTCTGGCTTTCGCCCGCCTCGATCGAATGCCGGGTCAGGATGGGCGGATAGTCGCTGCCCTCCGGCGAGATGAAGCAATAGGAGAACCGCGACAGGATGTCCTTGGCCGTCGACTGGTTGAAATAGGTCGGGATGCGGCGGCGCATGTGCATCACGACCGAACGCAGATCATCCATGCCGTGGGTCTGGTCGGCGTGCTCATGGGTCAGAAACACGGCGTCGATGTGATCGACATTGGTCGCGAGCAATTGCTCGCGAAGGTCCGGCGAGGTGTCGATCACGATGCGCGTGGTGCCGTGCTCTGAGGTCCGTTCGACCAGCAGCGAGCAGCGGCGACGGCGGTTCTTGGGATTGCTGGGGTCGCAGGCACCCCAGCCCAGTGCCGGGCGTGGCACGCCGGCGGAGGAGCCGCAGCCCAGGATCGTCAACGTCAGCGTCATGCGGCTCCCAGTCCTATGCCTTCACCTTGGAAAACAGGCGAAAGAAGTTTTCGGTGGTCTGGCGCGAGATCTCGTCAAACGATACGCCGCGCGTTTCTGCCAGCACTTTCGCCACCTCGACCACATAAGCGGGCTCGTTGCGTTTGCCCCGGAATTTGCCGGGCGCAAGATAAGGCGAGTCCGTTTCGACCAGGATGCGATCGGATGGCAGTTCGGCTGCCAGCGCGCGCAAGGTCTCCGATTTCTTGAAGGTCAGGATGCCCGTGAAGCCGATATAAAGGCCGAGCGACACAGCCTTCAACGCCAATTCGCGCCCGCCGGTGTAGCAATGCAGCACGGCGCGAAACGGTCCCCTGGCCACCTCCTCCTCCAGGATGCGCGCGCAGTCCGCGTCGGCTTCGCGGGTGTGGATCACCAACGGCAGGCCGGTGGCGCGCGCGGCGGCGATGTGGGCGCGAAAGCCCCTCGCCTGTGCATCGGGCGAGCCGTTGTCGTAAAAATAATCGAGCCCGGCTTCGCCGAGCGCGACGACCTTGGGATGGTCCGTGAACGCAACCAGTTCGTCCGGCGAAATGCCGTCCTCCTCATCCGCATTGTGCGGATGAGTGCCGACCGAGCAGTAGACGTCGTCGTAGCGCCCGGCGATGGCCAGAAGCTGATCGAGCTTTCGCACCCGGGTAGAGATCGTGACCATGCGACCGATGCCGGCCGCGCGCGCTCGCGACACGATCCCGTCGAGATCCTCCGCAAAGTCGGGGAAATCCAGATGGCAGTGGCTGTCGACAAGCATTATCGAGCGTCGCTTTCAAAAACCGGAGGTCGGTCGTCCGCGGTCCCGACCTTCGACGCTGCTCAATCGCTGTCGACGGGGGCCTCAACTCACAGGTAGGGGTAGTGCGAGGAGACGTCAACCGGACCGCCGATCTCGCGCCCCGGCCGGTTCCTGCGGGCCAAGCGCGCCGTCGGTGATCAGGATCAGAGATCCAGGACCTCGCGCACCTTCCGCGCCAGCTTGTCGCTCCTGTAGGGCTTTTGCAGCAGATGCACCCCGGCATCGAGCCGACCGTGATGGACGATCGAGTTCTCAGTATAGCCCGAGGTGAACAGAACCCGAATGCCTGGGACGCTCTGTCTGATCCGCGCCGCGAGTTCACGTCCGGTCATGCCGCCAGGCATCACGACGTCCGTGAACAACAGATCGGGCGCACCGGAACGCGAAACTTCCAGGAGCGCTGACGGTCCGTCGCCGGCCTCCGTCACCCGATAACCCAGGCGGCGCAATTGCTGGACGGCAAACATCCGCACATGAGGGTCGTCCTCGACGACAAGAATGGATTCAGCGCCGGTCGCGGCGGCTTCCGGAGCCTGTGACGACGGGACACCGGTCGTCGTGCCAACGTGGGCGCGCGGCAAATAGATCTTGAGACACGT
Organism: Bradyrhizobium sp. SZCCT0148; assembly: GCF_018129985.1. Lineage (GTDB taxonomy): Bacteria > Pseudomonadota > Alphaproteobacteria > Rhizobiales > Xanthobacteraceae > Bradyrhizobium > Bradyrhizobium japonicum_H. Next base: position 1,016,542 of record NZ_JAFCKT010000001.1, on the reverse strand, counting down.
GCCGTGCCCGACTTCGCTGTAGACCTGGATGTGTCCTCCCGTCTGCTTGACGAAGCCGTACACCATGCTGAGTCCGAGCCCTGTCCCCTTGCCGACCGGCTTGGTCGTAAAGAACGGCTCGAAGATGCGATCACGCATCTCCGGGGCAATGCCGCTGCCCGTGTCGGACAAGGCCATCATGACGTATTGGCCTGCATCGACCTCCAGGTTGTGCGCGGCATAATCGTCCGAGAGATCGACATTGGCCGTCTCGATCGTCAGCTTGCCACCCTGCGGCATCGCATCGCGCGCATTGAGGACGATATTGAGAATGGCAGTCTCTGTCTGGCGGATATCGGCGGTCACGCTCCACAACGGCTTCGCAAGTCGAAGTTCGACTTCGACGTTCTCGCCGATGGTACGCCGCAGCAGCGCGTACATGTGCGTCACGACCTCATTCAGATCGAACGTGCTGGGCTCGAGCGCCTGACGGCGCGCATAGGCGAGCATCAGTTGCGTCAGGCTCGCGCCGCGCTCGGCGGCGGCGATGATCGGCTCGACCAGCTTGCGAAGTTCGTCGTTCTTGATCTCCTCCTTGAGGACCTCTGCGTTGCCGAGGACGACAGTCAGCAGATTGTTGAAGTCGTGGGCAATGCCGCCAGTCAACTGGCCGATCGCTTCCATCTTCTGCGCCTGTGCGAGTTGCGCTTCGATCCGCTTGCGGTCCGTGATGTCTTCCGTCAGGAAGGCGACCCCGCCGATGTTGCCGAGCGCATCGAACCAGGGGCGTACCTCCCAGCGCAGCCATTGCAGCCGTCCGTCGGGTCTTGTGAACGAATCCTCGTCGGCATGAAGTGTCTCGCCCGCAAGGGCGCGGCGGTGGATTGCGCGCCAGCGTTCCGGAATTTCGGGAAACACCTCATAATGTGACAGCCCGCGCAGATCGCGTCCAAGGAGACCGTAGTCGACCAGCCAGCGGTCGCTGTAGACGATGTAACACAGATTATTATCGAGCATCGCGATCGCGGCGGGCGAGTATTTGATGAAATATCTCAGGCGCTCCTCGCTATCACGCAAGGCTTCCGCCGCTCCTTGCTGGAGCGCTTCGAGGGTTCTGCGGCTGGAAACGTCCCTCACTGCAGCGATCGCGGCATTCCGGTCGGCCACAACGATTGGACTAATGCTGATCTCGGCCGGGAATTCCGTCGCGTTCTTACGACGCCCATACAGTACCAATCCACCACCCATCATTCGGGAGGTCGGCTTGCGGAAATAAGCCTTGAGCTGATTGGCGTGTTCGCCGCGAAATCGTTCGGGGATCAGCACCTCGATCGAGCTGCCGACAAGCTCGTCGGGCGCGTATCCGAAGATGGCGGTGACGCGGTCACTGGCGAATTCGATCACGCCAGCGGCGTTGATCATGATAACGGCGTCCGGACTGGCCGCCAGGACCCCTCTGAACCTCGCTTCGCTTTCGCGTAAATCGGCGGCCGCGCGGTCTCGATGGGCGAACCCCTGCCCCGATCTCAGATTACGCAGTCGCTGCCGAAGTCCCGGTCTGCGCGACCTCCCAGGCTTTCTTGGGGACTTGCCGTCGTCCGTGATATCCGGTGGACCCAATTCTCACCTATCCTGCCCAGGTGCGAAAAGCAGAGTCCGGCGCTCAAGTTGCATTGATCTGGATCAATGACACGAATCAAATTGCGTGGGCGGCGTCAGTCGTGCGGTTAGCCGCCCATCTGAATACCTGTCGGCAAGGGGCTGCACACGTCCCGGCATCCCGCGTAAGCCCCCCGAGGCAAGCGTAAGGCCGGGACCCGGGGGCGCCGAGTCGGTGAGGAGTGTTTAAGCCGCGGGCTCGATATAGCGCGGGAATGCCGGCGTCGGCGCCGGCAGCGTCGAGCCCGGCGCGATCCGCTTGGCCCCACCGAGCATGGCGAAGGTGCGCTCGGCTTCGGGAACGCCGAGGCTGTCGAGCAGCTTGCCCGAGGCGGTCGGCATCGCGGGCTGCGCCAGGATCGCGATCTGGCGTACGACCTCGGCGGTGACATAGAGCACCGTCTTCTGCCTGACAGGATCGGTCTTGGCGAGCGCCCACGGCGCCTCGCCCGCGAAATAGCGGTTAGCCTCCGCGACCACGGCCCACACGGCGTTGAGCCAGTGATGGATCTGCTGCGTCGCCATGGCCGCGCGGGACGCGGCGATCATACCGTCGGCCATCGCCAAAATCGCCTTGTCGTTGTCGCTGAACTCGCCTGGCTCAGGCAGCACGCCGCCGAGCTGTTTTGCGATCATCGACAGCGAACGCTGCGCGAGGTTACCGAGATCGTTGGCGAGGTCGGCGTTGATGCGCGCCACGATGGCTTCGTGGTTGTAATTGCCGTCTTGTCCGAACGGCACCTCGCGCAGGAAGAAATAGCGCACCTGGTCGACGCCGTACTGGTCGGCGAGGTTGAAGGGGTCGACGACATTGCCGACCGACTTCGACATCTTCTCGCCCCGGCTGAACAGGAAGCCGTGGGCATAGACCCGTTTCGGCAGCGGAATCCCTGCCGACAGCAGGAATGCCGGCCAGTACACCGCGTGGAAACGGATGATGTCCTTGCCGATGATGTGCACATCGGCCGGCCAATAGCGCCAGTTCTTGTCACTCTCGTCGGGGAAGCCGACGCCGGTGATGTAGTTGGTCAGCGCGTCGACCCAGACATACATCACGTGCTCTTCGTCGCCGGGGACCTTGACGCCCCAATCAAACGTGGTGCGCGAGATCGAGAGATCACGCAAGCCGCCTTTGACGAAGCTTACCACCTCGTTCTTGCGGGAATCCGGCCCGATGAAGTCGGGCTGGTCCGCGTAGAGCTGCAAAAGCTTGTCCTGATAGGCCGACAGGCGGAAGAAATAGCTTTTCTCCTCGACCCATTCGACCGGCGTGCCCTGCGGGCCGAGCCGGACGCCGTCGTCGTTCAAGCGCGTCTCGTCCTCGGCGTAATAGGCCTCGTCCCGCACGGAATACCAGCCGGCATAGGTGTCGGCATAGATGTCGCCATTCGCTTCCATGCGCCGCCAGATCTCCTGGCTCGAGCGATGATGCTGCTCCTCGGTGGTGCGGATGAAACGGTCGAACGATACGTTCAGACGCTCGTCCATCTCCTTGAAGCGACCGGCATTGCGGGTGGCGAGGTCGGCTGCAGACATCCCCTCGCCGGCCGCCGTCTGCACCATCTTCTGACCGTGCTCGTCGGTGCCGGTCAGGAAGAACACGTCCTTGCCGTCGAGCCGCGCGAAACGCGCCAGCACGTCGGTCGCGATGGCCTCGTAGGCGTGGCCGATATGTGGGACACCGTTGGGATAGGCGATAGCTGTCGTGATGTAGAAGACGTTGTCGCGCGCGTGGGCGGCAACGGGGGCGCGGACTTGCGGGGCAGCAGCAACCTTCGGCGCAGGCGGCACCTCGGCCTTCGACACATTGGGATTCGACACTTTGCGCTTCACGGTGTTCGGCGGCGTGGCGACGGGTGCCGGTGCAGCGATCACGGCAGGCGCAGTCGCCGTTTTCGCGATCGTCTTCGCCGGAGCATTGTTTTTCGCTGGAGGCTTGGTCTTGGCTGAAGCCTTAGCTGGCTTCTTGGCGATAGCTGTCGCGGAGACTTTCTTGGCGACGACGCGCTTCTTCGCAACCTTCCTGCCGGCCTTCTTTGACGCCTTCGCCGCGCTCTTCTTCACGCTCTTCTTGGCTGCAGCCTTCTTCGTCTTTTTGAGGGCCTTGGACGCGCGCGCCTTTGCTGCCTTCTTCGCGGCCTTCTTCACGGTCTTCTTGGCAGCCTTCTTGTTCCTGCTGCTCTTGCCCTTGGCGGTTTTCTTAGCTCGCGTTGCCACGACGAATTCCTTTTGTCGGCTTCTCAAAAATCTGGAAACGAACCTGCGTCAGGTCGCCGTTTTGCGCATGATCGTTTCGGAAAACCGCTCCGCACTTTCCCGGATCATGCTTCAGCGGGTTGCGTCCGCCAGCCAGCCGAACACCGAGAAAACCAAGGGCTTGCGCTCCAGATTGTAGGTTTCGGTGTCGCGCGCGGCGCGGACGATCTTTTCCCATACCTCGGCTAGGCGCGCAAGGCGCGGCAGATTCTGGTTGGCATTGGCATCGTCCGCATGCAGGCGCTCCGCGATCCAGCGGTCGATGCCGTCGATGAAGGCGCCGAGCGCGACACGATCGTTGGTGGGAAGCGAATCGCCGAGCGTGTGCAGTTCGCGCGGATCGACCTGCGGCAGTCGCGCCAGCATCGCCGCCGTGCGCTGCTGCAGCTTCAGAGCATCGCCGCCGAGCAGCGTCAGCGCCCGTGCAACACTGCCTTCGGAGGCCTCTGCGGCCTCGCGCAGCGCGGGATCGTTCGTATCGAGCTCGGCCGCCGCCGCCGCCGCGCCGATCACATCGTCGGTGGCAAGCGGCCGCAGCCGCAGCTTGCGGCAGCGCGACTGGATGGTGGCGAGCACGCGCGCGGGAGCGTGGCTCACCAGAAGGAAAAGCGATTGCTGCGGCGGCTCCTCGAGGATTTTCAGAAGCGCGTTGGCCGCGTTCGGATTCAGCTCGTCGACGGTGTCGACGATGCAGACGCGCCAGCCTTCGGCCGCGGCCGTTGAGCCGAAGAAGCCGATGGTCTCGCGCGTCTCGTCCACGGTGATCACGGTGCGCATCACGCCGCGATCGTTGGCGGTCCGCTCCAGCGTCAACAGGCCGCCATGCGAGCCGGCTGCCACCTGCCGCGCCACGGCGTCATCAGGATCGATCGCGAGATTTTCGGCGCGCTGCACGGCTTCCGCCAGAGGCTGCCCGTGGGCGAGCACGAAGCGCGCCATCCGATAGGCCAGCGTCGCCTTGCCGATGCCTTGCGGCCCGCCAATCAGCCAGGCGTGCGGAATCCGCCCGCTGCGATAGGCCGCCAGCAGCGCCGTCTCGGCGTCGCGATGGCCGAACAGCTTAGATGTCTCGCGCGGATGCGGAATGGCGCTTTCACGCTCGGTCTGGCGCGGGCTCATGCGGAGACCACCGAGGCTGGTGTGGGAAGGAGACGATCGCGCAGCACCGCCCAGACTCGGCCTGCGACCGTGTCAGGGTCGGAATTGGCGTCGATCAGCACGCAGCGCGCCGGATCGTCCGCCGCGATCTTTCGGTAGGCCTCGCGCAGGCCCTGGTGAAAATCGAGCCTCTCGCCCTCGAACCGGTCGGGCGTGGCGCTGCCGCGGCGCGCGGCGGCGCGCTGCAGGCCGATCTCGACCGGCAGATCGAGGATGATGGTGAGGTCCGGCTTGAGATCGCCGATCGTGACCCGCTGCATCGCGTTGATCAGGCCCTCGGGCACTTGGCCGAGGCTGCCCTGATAGGCCCGTGTCGAGTCGGCGAAGCGGTCGCACAGCACCCAAGTGCCCTGGCTGAGCGCGGGCAGGATCACGGTGCGCACATGGTCGTCGCGCGCGGCGGCAAACAGCAGCGTCTCCGCCTCGGGGCCCAGCAGCCTGCCCATGCCTGACAGCACCAGATGACGCATGATCTCCGCGCCCGGCGAGCCGCCCGGCTCCCGCGTGACGCGTATCCGCAGCTTTGCCGCCTTGAGGCGGTCGGCAAGTTTCTTGATCTGGGTCGACTTGCCCGTGCCCTCGCCGCCTTCAAAAGTGATGAAGCGTCCGCGTCCGGACGGCCGCTGTCCTGCGTGCTCACTCATGATCAGAGCTTCTCGGCGCCTGCGCGGAACATCCCGATCACGAGCTCGCTGGCGCCGTCGATCGCGCGTCGCACGGTCGAGCCGGTGCCGATGGCTTCGGCGGCATAAACCGGCGTCTCCACCGCGATGTTGCCGCTGCGCCAGACCCGGACCACACCGACCTGCTGGCCGGCCTCGACCGGCGCCCGCACCGGGCCGCTATAGACCACGCGCGCGATCAGCTTGTCGCTGCCGTTCTTGTGCACCATCACCTTCACCGGAGTCTTGGCGACGAGCCTGACCGAGCGGCTCTCGCCGCCGAACACCTTGGCGTAACCGACGGGCTGCTCGGCCGCGATCAGCGTGCGGGTTTCGAAGTTGCGGAAACCCCATTCCAGCATCTTCTTGGCTTCCGTGGCGCGATCTTCGGGATCTTCCAGCCCGTTGATCACGACGATCAGCCGCGTGCCGTTCTGCACCGCCGAACCGACCATGCCGTAGCCGCCTTCCTTGGTGTAGCCTGTCTTCAGCCCGTCGGCGCCCTCCATCGAATTGAGCAGCGGATTTCGGTTGGGCTGACGGATCTTGTTCCAGGTGTACTCCTTCTCGCCGAAAAGTTTGTAGAACTCCGGAAAGTCCAGGATGATGTGCCGGGCGAGCATGCCGAGCTCGCGCACCGTCATCTTGTTGGCGGGATCGGGCAGCCCATTGGAGTTGCCGAAGGTCGACTTGGTCATGCCGAGCTCGCGGGCGCGCTTGGTCATGAAGTCGGCCGCGAAGATCTTCTCGTTGCCGGCCATGGCTTCGGCCAGCGCGATGCAGGCATCGTTGCCGCTCTGGATGATCGCGCCGTGCAGGAGGTCGTTGACCGAGACCTTGCTGTTGATGGCCGCGAACATGGTCGAGCCGCCCGAGGGCGCCCCGCCTCTGCGCCAGGCGTTCTCGCTGATCCGGTATTCGTCGGTCAGCTTGATGTCGCCCTTCTTGATGGCGTTGAAGACGACCTCGGCCGTCATCAGCTTCATCATGCTGGAGGGCGCGCGCAGCTCGTCGGCGTTCTTCTCGAACAGCACGCTGCCGCTGGAGGCCTCGATCAGGATCGCGGTCGGAGCATCGCCGTCGAAGCCGGCATCCTCGGTCTTCTTGGCACCCTGGACGCTCTGGTTGGCCGCATAGAGAGCCCCGCCCCAGCCGATCCCCGCCACCACAGCAGCGGCGACAAGCCCGCGCGCCATCGCTGCGGCGGTGAGCCGGGTGCGATGGAACGAAAAAAGACGAAATGCCATGGCCAAGCCCTGAGAGCGGCGTTCTAACAGTTGGAACCGATGCGAACAACACAGCGCGGACGCCTGCCGTGAGATTGCACGATTCTCGCCGCGCCCCTATCGTGGTGTCTTACGTTTCTCGACCAAACCCCTGAAACAAGGCGGAAAAGCGATGTCGTCCACCCGCATGATCAAGTCCAACGGCATCGATCTCTTCATCCGCGAAGCCGGCCAGGGTCCGCTGGTGGTGCTGTGCCATGGCTGGCCGGAGCTGTCCTATTCGTGGCGCCATCAGATCGAGGCGCTCGCCGAGGCCGGGTTTCACGTCGTCGCCCCCGACATGCGTGGCTACGGCCAGAGCGCGGCGCCGCCGGACGCCGCAGCCTACTCGATCTTCGATACGGTCGGCGACGTCGTCGGCCTCGTGCAGGCGCTCGGTGAGACCAAGGCGATGGTGGTCGGCCATGATTGGGGCGCGCCGGTCGCCTGGCACGCGGCGCTGTTCCGGCCCGACATCTTCACGGCGGTGGCGGGCCTGAGCGTGCCGCCGCCGTTCCGCGGCCGGGGCAAGCCGCTCGACCTGTTGCGCCAGGGCGGCGTGACCAACTTTTATTGGCAGTACTTCCAGGCGCCTGGCGTCGCCGAGGCTGAGTTCGAGCGTGACGTTGGCCGCACCATGCGCATCGTGCTCGGTGGACGCGGCCTCGCCGATCCCAGCGCCGCCATGTTCGTGCAGGAGGGCAAGGGCTTCCTCGGCCATGCGACCACCGACGAGCCGCTGCCCGGCTGGCTCAGCGAGGCCGACCTCGCCCATTTCACCGAAAGCTTCCGCAAGTCCGGCTTTCGCGGCGGGCTGAACTGGTACCGCAACCTCGACCGCAATTGGGAGCTGACGGCGCCATGGCAGGATGCTCAGATCCGCCAGCCCTCGCTGTTCATCGCGGGCTCGAAGGACGCCGTCATCACCGGCCTGATCGGCGCCAAGCGCGTCAACGAACTCGAGCGCGTGCTGCCCAACCTGAAGCGAAAGCTGATCATCGAGGGCGCCGGCCATTGGGTCCAGCAGGAACGGCCCGACGAGGTGAATGCGGCGCTGGTACAGTTCCTGAAGGAAAGCGCGGTCTAGTAAAGCCCGCGCCCGCTCAGGATGCTGCGGGCCTCGGCAGCGCCGTCGGCCGACGCGGGAGCGCTCTCCGCGGCATAGCGGCCGTCGTCCTCATACGACACGGCGCGGGCGTTATGGACCGCCCGGCCCCGGCCGCGGCTCGAGGCCGACATCTCCGAGGTCGCATTGAGCGAAGCCATGTCGGCTGAGGTCGTACCGAGATTATACGGCCGTCCCTCCGGCATCGGCACGTCGCCACGAATGGCACCGCGGCTCGCTCCCGCCAATTCCGGCACGAACGGCTTGGCCGAAGCGACCCGGACCATCGAGGGCGACGGCGCCGGGACGCCGGTGCGCAGGGTCGCCAGAAGCTGGCGGTCGTCGGAGCCTTCGAGCGGCGCCCGGCCGACATATTCGACGCGGACCCTGGCGACGCCATTGCCTTTGAATTCAAGCAGTTCGGCGGCCTTGTTCGAGACGTCGATGAGCCGATTGCCGTGATAGGGCCCGCGGTCGTTGACGCGCACGATCAGCGACTTGCCGTTCGAGACATTGGTCACACGCGCATAGGACGGCATCGGCAGGGTTGGATGCGCCGCGGTCAGCGAGGTCATATCGAACACTTCGCCATTGGCGGTCAGGCGGCCGTGGAAGTCGTCGCCGTACCAGGACGCCATGCCCTCGGCGCGGTAGTTGACGTCCTCTTCCGGGACGTAGGTCTTACCCGCCACGACATAGGGCTTGCCGATGCGGTAGGTGCCGCCGCCCTTCGGGACCGGCTCGCCGAAAGCCACGACCCGGGGGCTCGAGGACACGCCGTATTTCGGATCGACGCGGCTGGCGAACTTGCTGGACGAGGCGCAGTTGGCCAGCGCAAGGCAGGTTGCGACCGCCGCAACACCGCGTGCGGCCCGCAAAACCGAATCTGACCGTCGGATCCCCATGCGCCCCAAATACCACTTTGCCGGAGGCTTACCCAACCCGCTTTGGCTACGGGGAGCGCTGTCCGGTCCTTTGATCCGAGGCGGCCCACCACCGCATCGGATACGGTAACGATAACGCAACCCGAACACGGCGGAAATGGGGAGCGCACAGCGATCCCGCCGGGATGGTAAACAGAGCGTTCGCATTTTTCCGTTGTTCTACGGAGCGATAGGGCCTGCTCTGTGCCACGGCTGGACATTCTGTTGCGCCGAATCCTCACTCCACCCTCATTGTCTCCGGCTTCACTGGAATTCTTTTGACTGTGCAAGGGCGTCCGCGTTCTCTCGGGTGCAAGGGCGGGATTTGGAATTTAACGATGATCGAGACGGTTTCGGCACTGATGGGTTTGGTAAGCGCGGGGATCTTCTTGGCCCATGCGTTCGAAGGCTACCGCACGAGGGCCTGAGGGCACCCGCGCGAAAGGCAAGCATCACCTCTTTCCAGACGGCGCGTTCGGACAATTTTAATCGATCCGACCGAGCATCGAAGACGAGAGCGGCAGGTGTCCCATGCGCAACCATGACCTGGTATCTGACGGCTTCCTGGCATTGACCGCCGGCGGTTTGGTCCTGCTCTGCTCGAGCCTCGTGGCACTCGCGTTCGCCTAAGCGCCGCTTCGTCCCTCTCCAGCGCGGCTTCAACCGCGGCGCAGCATGCGCCGATGTCCCGTTCCCATTCTGTTGATTGAATTTCCGCGCTCGATGCCTCGACTCATTTCCAGAGGCCATCACCAACCGGGTGACGCACATGCTTGCCGAGAAATTCTTCCTGATCCTGGAGTCCCTGATCCGCGGCGACCGCACCTATCCGGACGGAAGCCCCCGCATCATCAGCACCTCCCCGCACGTACCGGTCAGGCTGCCGGCGCATAAATAGCCGGCGCTACTCAGCGCAGGCCCAGTAGGGAGCGGCGATAGCGGCCGTCGCGAGCTTCGTTCAAGCAGACGAAGCTGCCATCGAACCCCTGGCCATATCGCTTCTGGCCTTTGCGGTAGTAGATGCCTTTGCGGAAATCGAGCCAGACCACCTTGTCGTGCGGACAATAACGCTGCGCCTGTGCCTCGTAGCGAAACGGCGACAGCGGTGTCGCCGAGACTTCCGCGGAGCCGGCGCTGGCCATGATCGCGCCGGCGAGCGCGATCCCGCCGCACCATCTGCCAAAGCCGCTCCTCGTCATTCGCCGCCTCCCGATCCCGCCCGTCGCGCGACGGGCCGTCGGGCACGCTAGCACGAAACAACGTGCGCCGACGAAAGCGGGACGCGCGCGGGGTAGAGGAAAGCGAGTTCGTTTCGATTGCGAGGATGCAGCGCGAGCCACCAGGTCGGCCCTATTGCGTATCCCCTTCGAGCTGCGCCAGCGCCTGGTGCAGGCACTCCTGAAGCTTGGCCGCGACCTGCTCCCGCGCGATGCCCTTGGCAGCAAGATCGCCTGACACCTTGTCTACGACATCGGCGATTGTCCGGCTCTCCAGATGGTCCGTCACCAGCGCGGCTGCGTAGCTTGCCGCGGCATCGCCGCCGAGCCCGAGCTGACCTGCGGCCCAGAGCCCGAGCAGCTTGTTGGACCGGGCGGCAGCCTTGAACATGAATTCCTCGTCGTGGGCGAATTTGGCCTCGAAGCCCTGCTCGCGCTTGTCGAACGTGGTCATGGTCAGCTCCATTCTGGTTTCGCTGATGGGGATTGGACCTGCTGGGGCGAACTATCTCCGTGCTTCGCATTTGGATTGGTCGAAGCTTCCGGCGGAAGCCAGACGCCGTCAAGCCTGCTGGTGCGCCCAGCGCGTTCCGCGCTCGCACCAGCCCGCCGCCAGCCAATTCGGCTAGGTTGAGATTGTTTACCTTTTGTTAAGCAGACTCAGCGCCGCATGGCTTGGGACATACCGGGAGCCGACGCATGAACAAAGAGCTGCGGGAGTTTCGAAGGCTTGAACGGGTCTGCCTGGAGCAGGCCGCTCTTTCCACCATGGACCTCACGCGAGGCGGACTGCTCAAGGTCGCCGACGATTGCCGCATCGCAGCTGAAGCGATCGAGGCGAAATCGCCCCGGCGCGCGTTCCCCGGAGCCGTCCAGGCGTTGATGCAAGTATGGAGCGCAACACGGATGCCGAACCGACATTAGTCGGCGGCATCGCCTGAATACATCCTTGGAGTATTGGACCGCAGGACTTTGGCTGGATCAGGCCTTTTCGCCCGATTCACGGGCCAGCCGCTCGGCCCTCAACCGCTCCTTGTTGGCGTAAAACGCCTTCTGCGCCTCTTCATGTTCGCGCATGGCTTTTTCCGCCTCGATCCGGCGTGTCGCATCACGCGCCTGGCGCTGCTCGGGGGTCAGGGGTTTGCGTCGGAAGGAAAGGTCTTCAGTCATGCGAAGGCAACGCAGTCGTTGGGAAAAGGTTCCACAAGGTGGATCCGGCTGCCTGGTGGACAGGCCCTTCCCTAAAATTTCGCAAAACAACCCCATGCACAGTAGCTAAGTCTCACTGCCGTCACGCTTTTTTCGAGGCGCGAAAAAGCGCCATTTGACAGGTCGGGCAGAACACCGGCACTCCGCCAACGCCGGAACCATGACCCGGCAGGACGGAGTCCGTGCGAACTCCATGGCGCAGTGTCATTGCGACAGGTCAACACGAGCAAGTTCAGGTTCTGGGATCCTGGCGCCGGCAAGCAGATGGAGACGGCCATGTCACAGCAAAGCACCATGCACTTCTACCTCAACTGGGCCAAGGAGCGGATCGACGAAATGGATGCGGCATTGGCCTCGTTCGAAGTCAAGGCCGGCCAGGCCAAGGCCGAGTCCAAGGTCAAGACCGATCAGCTCCTGTCCGATCTGACGGCGCGCCGAGATGCGTTTCAGGCGATGCTCAAGACCCAGGCGGAAGCAGGTGAAGCCGCCTGGACGGATGCCAAGGCCGATCTGGAAAAGCAGTGGGCCGGATTCGAAGCCCAGGTGAAAACCTACTTCGAAGGCGCCGGCAAACAGCTCGAGCAGCAGCAGGCCACGTTCAAGGACGTTGCGGCCGCACAGGCAAAGGCCTGGCGTGACGCCGCGGACAAATTCCGCGAGGCCGCCGGCAAGGTCGCAGCAGCCCGCACCGTCGATGTCGATGCCGCGCTCAAGCAGATGAAATCCGATGCGTCCGAGGCAGAGGTGCGTCTGCAGAAGCTGAAGCAGGCCGGCAGCGAATCCTGGTCGGTCTTGAGCGCCGCGCTCGCGGAATCCCGCAAAGCCTTCGATCAGGCGAACCAGGCCGCATGGGACGCTCTGAAAGGCGCAAGTCCCAAGAGCTGAGGTTTCCGCGTCGCTGAAAGCCCCAAAGAGGCGGGGCGCAGGAGCGCGCCTGGCTCTTCCAGAGCCAAGCGCGGGTCGGCGCCCTCTCCTCCAGGACCAGCGAGCCGATCGATGCCGGCGGCCAAGCACGACGACGGCAAGCATTATGGTGACGCTGGATTTTATCCATTCGCCGAGCAGCATCGACGACTGGCATCGCCATGTTCTCGACTCCGGCCGAAACCGAGCCCCTTCAGCTTCCTTTCGGAGTACTCCCTGACCGCGAGCCGCCAAGGCCGGGATTGATCGCCAGCGACGCGCCGGCAGCGCCCCCGGCTTCATAGGCCGTCATCGATACCATCCGGCCGGTGCTGCGCGTGGTCCGGAGCTTGAGGTCGAGCTTCTCCAATTCTGCATCGACCACCGAGCTCTTGAGGACCACCAGCCCGCGGCCGGTGCCTTCGTTGACCTGATCGCGGCCGGCCTTGATCGCCACCAGCCTGTCCGCGATGGACGCCACCATCCCGAGCGCGAAGGAGGCATTGGCCAGATGTCGCTCCTGGTGCCGGAACCTGCTGTAGTCGACCGAGGTCTTGAAGCGGCCAAGCTCGGCGCGGACGGCGCCGTCGATCAGTTCTGCCAGGTAATGCGCGACCTCGACATCGGCACCGAGACCGAAGAACACATAGCTGTTGTCGCCGGCAGCATTCTTCTCGCGCCAAACCCGGCAATCGCAGAACTGAGCGATCGCGCCGATGCAGTCATCCAGCGGGATTCGTTTCTTGCGATAGGTCTCGTAGACCCTGCGCTCGCACGGCGAGCCGCGCAGCTCGACGTCGGAGAGCGAGAGATCATGGCGATCCAGCAGCTCGGCAACCTTGGCGGCGGCCGACAGCGCCTCATCCTCGGTGCAACCATTGGCGATGGTCTTGGCGCGCAACGCCTGAATGCGGGCCTTCAGTTTGTCGAGCGCGGCCGGATTGGACGTTTGATTCACTGGTCACCGGCCCGGGAGCGCCTAGAACTGCGCGAATGCGAAACGTGCTACACGAGCCGTGATGGTGAATCAAACGGATATCAGCGGCCTCGAAAGTACAATTCCACTTCGGCGGCAGCTGTTTCAGGACTGTCGAAAGTGAAGGCAGCAAAACTCTTCATTGGGCTCCAGTGAGGGCCTGCGGGCCAGATCTGGCAGCGTCCGACGTCATCTTGCACGATGCGGCCGATGATTTCGTTGCGCTCGACCCACGTCATCCACCAGATGCGTGACTTCACGTTGTCTCCAGTGAGCTGGATGGTTGCCATCGATTGTCCGGGGTGCGCTCCACAGATGTGCGCATGACGCTAAGCTCCTCTGTGGCGCATCGTTCCTAGTTTAGGAACAATCGATTTGTTGGGCGGTTTTAGCGACCGAGCGTCGGCCTTCGGCGCATCATGACGGGAGCGACGCTTATTCTAGCCCTCACAGAAAACCAGGTCCTGCTGCAGGGCGTAGAGCAATTCGCAACGATGGCCTTCGATGCCGCCGCGGAAACGGATCAGGCCGGCGTGATCGGAGAGCGCACGTGGACAGAGTTTCGGAACTTTGGCCTCGCGATGTCCCCCTTCCCTAGGGAATTCGGCGGAGCCGGCCTGTGCGACCCTGTCCTGCATAATGAACTCTGCACGATCCTGAGGCTGCTCGGCTCGGCCGATTTGTCGGTTGCGCGGATCTACGAGGGTCACGTCAACGCGGTGTCGCTGCTGGCGCGATACGGTCATCGCGACCAAATGCAGGCGCTGTCGGAGCATGTTGCAAACGGCGGGCTGTCGGCGGTGTGGGGCGCTGACGACGCCGAGGGACTGCACGTCATCAACGGAAATCCACGTGTCCTGCGCGGACGAAAAATCCTCGCGTCCGGCGCCGGCTTTGTCACCGATCCTATCGTCACCGCGGTTGCCGAAGGTTCACAGATCATGTGCCTTTTGCATCTGAGCGATCAGAAGGTGGATCTGTCGGGCTGGACTGCGCAGGGAATGCGATCGACTGCAACCGGTGCAATCGACCTGTCCGGTACCGTCATCTCGTCCGACAACGTGGTTGGCGTGGCCGGAGACTTCATGCGCCAACCCCATTTCTCCGGAGGCGCATGGCGATTTTGTGCGGCCCATACCGGAGCGATCGAGCGTCTCGTCGATCTCTTCAGGGACCACCTCCTGACCCGAGGCCGGGGTGGCGATCCCTATCAGCTGGACCGCCTGGCGCACTGCATCGCTTCTGCCAAGACGGCACGGCAATGGGTGGAAGAAGCCGCCCGCCGGCTTTCGACTGTTGATCCAGGTTCGTTCAATGTGGTTGCTTTCGCCAACCTGACCCGGATGGTCACCGAACGGTGCGCGCTGGACGTGATGGAAGCAGTTCAGCGCGGCGTCGGACTCACCTCCTTCGTCCGTCCGAATCCGATCGAGCGGATATCGCGCGACCTGGCAACGTATCTGCGCCAACCTGTCCCGGATCTGGCCATGAGCGACGGAGCAAAGGCGTTCCTGAACTCGCGGCTTTCCGTCGGAGATTTCTAGAATGCGGGCGGGAGCATATCTCGACGCCCTCCGCGCAAGCCCTGTCGCCAGCGTTCGCGATTTGACCGGAGGACGTCCTATTGTCATCCTGTCCCCCCACCCCGATGACGAGACCCTCGGCGCAGGAGGACTGATTGCGGAAGCCTGCGCCGCCGGGCAAGCAGTCGATGTGGTGGTGGTGACCGACGGGTCCGGCTCACATCCCCGATCAACGCAATATCCCAAACAAAAGCTGGTCGATCTGCGCTATTCGGAATTGCACGAGGCGGGCCTGACCCTCGGGTTGCCGCCCGATCGCATTACGTTCCTCGGTCTCACGGACACGCTGGTGCCGAAGTCGGGACCGCAGTTTGACCTTGCCGTGAAGCAAATTGCCGACATCGTTCGCCGTTCCGGCGCGGGCTCCCTTCTCGTCACCTGGGAAGGCGATCCACATTGCGATCACGAGGCCTCGGCGCAACTGGCGAAAGCCGTCGCGGGAATGATCCCGGGTTTGAAGCTTTGGGCGTATCCGATCTGGGGATGGCATGCCGAGGTCGATGCCGAGTTGGATCTGCCCGCCCCTCACGCCTGGCGGATCGACATTTCGATCCACCAGGCCCGCAAGCTCGCGGCGATCGAGGCCCATGCATCCCAGATGACGGACCTCATCAGCGATGATCCCGACGGCTTTCGCTTCAATCCGGAGTCGCTCGCGCCCTTTCTGGGCTCTTACGAGTATTTCATCGAGGTGCGAATTTGACCCGGAGACAGGCAACGTTGCCGCCCGAATATTTCGAAGAGAAATACAAGTCCGACATCGATCCCTGGCGGTTTCGGACAAGCGCTTACGAGCGCGACAAGTATCGCGCAACGCTGCGAAGTCTTACCCGGGACAGCTACCCGGCCGGGCTGGAGGTCGGTTGCTCGATCGGAGTCTTGACGAAACTGCTCAGCGCCCGCTGCGTCAATCTGCTCGCGATCGATACGTCGGAGACGGCCATCGAAGCAGCCAGATCCGTGAACGACAGCAATGTGTCGTTTCGCAGGGCTACTCTCCCCGAGGACTACCCCGCGGGGACATTCGATCTCATCGTTCTATCAGAGGTGCTGTATTATTTCGAAAGAGCCGACCTGGAGCGTGTTGCCCGATCATGCATCCAGTCGATCGCGCAGGACGGCGAGATCGTCCTGTGCCACTGGCTCGGTGAAACCGACTATCCGCTGACCGGACGCGAGGCCAGCGAACTGTTCGCCGAAGTCACGAGATCCGTATTGCCGGTTCGTTCCGTTCTGCATGACGAGGTCTATCGTCTCGAGAGATTCTCGGCGTCCTGACCGGGCTTGCCAGCTGCCTCACGATCATCTTTGCGACGGCGATCTGGCGCGGCAGATCCGAGGGCCGCAGCGGCGCGCCCCTTTGAAGGGCGGGACTTCGACGGCAAACCTCCTCCCACACGTCTTCGAACGAGCCGCTCCGGTTGCCATCGAGCAGATCGGCCATATCACTCACTGCCGCCAGGGCTGCCGGCCACGGGCGCCCGCTCGGGCCATTGGTCCATCGCTCCCTGAGAAATCCCTTGCACAGAAATCTCCGGGTCGCCTGCAGTGCGGTCTCGATCTCCTCGTCGCAGGGCGCGTCGGGCACCGCATGACGGTGCCGCATCGTGTCGGCGGCTCCACCGGTCGCACGCCCATCGAAACGGCATGATGTCGTCACGCACACATCCATCGAGTGGCGCACCTTGAACCCGGCGCGGGCCAGTGTCTCGGTGAGCGCGGCGTCCTCTCCGACGGGACGAGCCGGAAGACCGCCGATTGCCGAATAGGCGGCAAGGGAAACCGCGAGACTGGCTCCGGATGAAACGCGATGGTTGGGCCAGGGGTCATGTGGCCTGGGATCGCAGCGCGCGTTGATCTCGGCGAGATAGCGCAAATAGGTATCTTCCAGACGCCCCCTGGACACGAATTCGCAACCCAGCGCGATGTAGTCCTCGGCAAGCGCATCGATGTAGCCCGCAACGCAATCGACGCCTTTTTCGAATTCGCGCACCGTGGCGGCAAACCAAGTCGGCGCCACGCGACTGTCCGCATCGGTCGTCAACACGCGGCCACGGACCGGGGCAACCTCGGCGACCCGCGCCGCCGCCAGGTCCATCGCGCGCTTGCGAGCCCATCCTGCGTTACGCTGCCCCGATGGCATGTCCTCTTCGATGACGATGACGGGATGCGGGATGGATTGGGCGGCCTGCCGCGCAACCGCGGCGGTTCGGTCGGTGCAATTGTTGGCGAATATCAGGATCTCGAAGCAGCCGGGCGCGATCGGAGCTCCCATCTCGTCGCGCTGCAACGCCAGAGCCGCAAGACAACCTCCAATGTAACGCTCTTCGTTGTGGGCGGGAACCGCGACCACGGAAAGCTTCGAATGCGGAAGACTTCCAAGCTGCATTGACACCCACTGCTACACATTTCCATCCCACTTCTAAGCAACGAAGGACGGCCGGGTTCCTAATAGCTGCGTCCTGAATCGGTGCGATCAGCACCTGGGATGACGACAAGGAATGCGCCTGCGTGGAATGCGCTTTGAAACCGGGAATCGCCGCGTCCAGAAGCTCGTGCCTATCTCAGCGAGATCGTGACTTGGCTGATATTGGCCGCGAGCTCGAGCCCCGCTTTCGGGCCTTGCAGCACGATGGTGACGCCCTTCTCGTTGCGGAGATGGACGCCGTTGACACCTCCGACGAGCGCAAAGCCGCCGCCGACGGAACTGTAGGTGCCGGCGAAGTCACCGACGTCGTGGATATCGGAGGCCCAGCCGTCAAGACGACCGATCGTGGCGCCGGCCGTGATCCCGAGGCTCAGGCCGTTGACCTTGAAGGGGTAGGTCTTGCCGCGATAGGTCAGCACGCCGCGGCCGGCGCCGCCGCCGAGCAGGAGGCCGGCCTTGACGATCTTGACCCGGACCTGCCCCGCGGCTTGGGCGAAGGATGGTAGCGGCGGCGCGACAAGCCCGAGGGCCAGCAGGAGAGCCGCGATCAATCGGAGCACGTGAGCGCGCCGTTCAGGGCTTTGCGGCATCGACTTTCTTCCAGGTCTCGTCCGGATCGAACAGCGTCGTGCGCTCGGCGATGAACTCGGTGCGCTTGCCGAGATCCTTCTGGTAGACGGTGCCGGCATGATTGACCAGGAAGGTCATCACGCCGGAATTGCCATATTCGGCAGGCCAGGCAATCAGCGCGAAGCCGCCGATCATCTTGCCCTTGACGACATAGTTGAGCGCACCGCCCGGCGCATTCCGGCCCTGCCCTTTGAGAATGTGGAAGTAGTAGCCGTGATAAGGCGCGGGCCCGACGTCACCTGATTTGTAGCCCTCCTTCGAGGCTTCCGCGGCGAGCGTCCCGAGCGGGCTCGGATCGCTGTCGTCGCGCCAGAACAGTCCGTCTTTCTTGCCGGGCGACGACACGATACGCTGGGCGTAGACGCCGGCGCCTTCACCGCGGTCCTTGTCGGCATATTCGTTCTGCGCGTCGACATAGGCGAGCGCGGTCTGAATCGCGTCGAGCTCGTTGCGGCCGATGCGCCGGCGAAGCACCTCAATGCGCCCCTCGGCGGTGTCGAACTCCCAGCCAGCCCTGGTGTTGACCAGCGGGATCGGGAAAGGGAAATCATCCGGCCCCAGCATCAGGGTCGCGGTCTTGTTGCCCTCCGCCTTGATGCCATGCCTGGCGGCGTACATCGATGTGAAGCGCGCGCGGATATCGTTGTCGGCGACCTCGTCTCCGGACGAGACGATGTCCTCAGCGGCCCTGCCGAGCACTTTCAGGATGTCGGCGGGTCCGCTCTTGACCGCGGCGGCGAGCGCGGCTGCCGCATCTTCCGGCGACTTGTAGGTTTGCTGCGCCAGGGATGGATTTGACAGGGCCAGCGTCAGCAAGCCGAGCCCAGCCGCACGCCGGAGCCATTTCAGACCGCTCATGGGATCACCTCCGCAGGAATCTTCGCGCCGCCGGCGAGCCAGTCGCGGTAGGTCCGGAATGTCAGCCCGAGCTTGTCGTAATGGACGCGCAGATAACCGTCGCTGCCGCGAGTCACGGCACCAGGCATCACCTGCTCGACCTCCTGCGCCATTACGCCGACATAGGCTTTCTCGCTCCCGATGTAGCTGAAGCGGTAATAGCCGAGACCACCGGCGAGATGGCCGAGCAGGACTATGTCGTGCTTCAGCGCGATATCGGAGCGCCGGCCACCGCCGCCACCACCTCGGAAGCCGCCACCGCCACCGCCACGCGCGGCCATTCCGCCACCGCCGCCGCGCCCGGCGAAGCTTGGCCCGCCGCCGCCTCCCCGCGGCATGCTTGCCATGCTCGATCGTCCGCGGGCGGATGCAGCGGCCGCCGCCCGGCCGGAGGAGACGTTCATCCCGCCGCCGCGATTGCCGCCACCACCGCGGTTGCCTGCGCCTCCGCCGGCCCGGTTCGCCGCCTTGGCCCGGTCGCCGCCGCCCTTGGCCCGGTCGCCGCCCTTGGCGCGATCACCACTGCCCTTGGCGCGATCGCCGGCACCAGCACGATCACCACCGCCCGGTCGATCGCGCGTTCCTGCGCTGGGACGATTGCCTGCGCCTGGACGATCTCCCCGATTGCCGGCGCGATCACCAGGCCCGCCGCGATCACCCGCACGATCGCCAGCCCGGTCTCCCGTTCGATCTCCCGGGCCACCCTGATTGGGACGCAGCACCTGGTTGCCGTCACGCCCGCGGAAATCCATGCGGTCCGAGGCCCCAGCGCGCACATTGTTGTTGCCGAAGCGCTGCTGAACGTTGGTGTTGTTGTAACGCACGCCCTGGCGATGCGCCGGATTGTGCTGCCAGCCGGTGTTGATGTTGGTGTTGCGATGATTGACATAGACGTTGCGGTTGCCCCAGTTGCAGCCGCCGCCCCAGTAGTTGCCCCAGCGTCCGATTGCCCAGGCCGTGCCGAAGGCGATACCGGCTGCGACCACGCCCGCGCCGATATAGGAGGGATAGCCCCAGTAATACGGCGGATATTCCGCATAAGGCCACGTGCCGTAGACGGTGGCGGGATCGTAATAGGGCACGTACATCGTCGAAGGGTCGGCCTGCTGAATCACGATGGCCTGCTTGCCTTCCTGACTTTGCACGCTGACCTTCTGCTGCTTTGTGGTGACGAGCTTCTTGTTGTCATAGGCCTTGCTGCGCAGACGCTGGATCGCATCCATCACGTCGGGCTGCTGGGCGAGAAAGGCGTCGCCGAGTTTCTGTGTCCATTCGAGCTTGTCGCTCATCATGGTCAGGACATCGGCTGTACTGGCTAACGCCTTGATGCTGTCGTCCCAGCCCTGCTTGTCGACCTCGGACTTGAGTGCATCGCCCTTCAGGGTCTTGCGCTCCTTCAGAAAGCGGTCGGCCTGGACCACCTCGAGCGGATAGGTCGACGCCGCCAGGACATTGGCCAGCAATTCGTCGGGATAGAGCGCGATCGGCGCGACCAGCGCTTCGAGCTGCTCCGGTTTCAAGAGCTCGGCAGCCGGCGCGCCCGGGCTGGCGGGCTGCGCCTGCGGGGCCGGGGCGGCAGGTGTGGTTGTGGTCTGCGCCGTTGCGGCGACCGACGCCGCCATGAGAAGCACCAGTGCCATCAGGGTCTTGCCGCAGCGAAGCATCACATCCTCCCTCGGTCTTCCAATGCGGAAGATCGGGCCGGGACGGAGGCGTTTGTTGATCGAGATCAACGAAACGACATCGCGGCTGCTCCGGCGCGCGAACACTCATGGAATGCTCAAATGGGGATCGGGACTACTGGGGGTCAGGAGATGATCGGCAGACGGACGGCGAACAGCGCCCCACCCGCCGGCAAGTTCGCAGCCGAGATGCTGCCGCCATGCGCCTCAACGATGGTTTTGACGATGGCAAGGCCCATGCCCATGCCTTGCGGCTTTGTCGTGAAGAAGGGATCGAAAATGTTTGCGAGATCCGAGACGTTGATCCCGGGACCAGTATCGCTGATCCTGAGCTCGGCCTCATTGCCGTTGCGCAAGGTCATAACGCTGACCTCTCGCTTTGCTGCCTCAACCTCGCAGATCGCATCTATCGCGTTGATGATCAGGTTGATAACCACCTGCTGAAGCTGGATCGGGTCGCCTCTGACCAAAAGGTTCATCAAGACAGGCTGATACATCAAACTGACGCGCCGCCCGTCCGCCACAGCCTGCACCAGATCAATGGCTTCGCGCACGAGATGATTCAGCCCGATCTCCTCGACCTCGAAAGGCGTCTTCTTCAGCATGCTGCGTAGCCTGCGGATCACCTCGCTCGCCCGCTGATCATCACGCCTGATGTCAGCGACTATCTGCCTGAGCTCGGTGATATCGGGTGAGGCCGCCTGCAACAGGAGCTCCGCTGTCTCCGCGTTGGTCAGGATCGAGCCAAGCGGCTGGTTCAATTCGTGCGCGATCGAGGAGGTCAACTCGCCGACCGCCGAATAGCGATTGGCGCGGGCGAGTTCGGCAATGCGCTGGCGCGATTCGATCTCGGCGACCCGGCGTCGCCTGCGCTCATGCAAGAGCCCGCTGATGAGACCCGCCTGCACCAGGAACACGGCTGCAATCATCAATATCTGCGAACGATAGCGTTCCCAGACACCGGGTTCTCGAAACAGCACCTCGCTGCCAGGAGGTAAGCGGCTCTCGGCGATGCCCCAGCGCTGCAGCTGTCGCCAGTCGAACTTCGCCGGAGCAAAGCCGACCGCAGCTGGCCTGACCTGGGCCGGCTCCTCGCCTCCAAGAAGCCGTACCGCCACCGTCGCTGTCAAGCGGCTGATTTCATCGACGGAGTGCATGGGACCGCCTACGACTTCCTGGCCGAAGAAGCCATCATCGTAGGAAAAGATTGGAGCATTCGCGACCTCGTGGAGCGCCTGCAGGGCACGGTCACCCTCGTAGGCCACTCCCGTCGCGTCGACATTCATGAGATGCCAGAAGATCGCGGAGTCGGGCGGAAGCGCAGCACAGACCTGCAGGATGGCTCCAAACGACATACCGTCGTACCAGAGGAATTCGACCTTGCCCTGGAAGAGATCCGCATCCTTTTGAATTTCCCTTCGCCATACCAGTTCGTTCGGTGACGCGCCGTTGACCACGACGATCCTCTTGGTTGCAGGAAGCAATTCGAGGATGGTGCTGAAGGACCGAGGGAAGTCATGCGCAACGGCAACGACGCTGTCCTGGGGTGAAAGGTTTGCGAGGTCCACTCGCCGCCTTTCAACCGCCGTGAGCACCATGGGCACGCCGGGAAAAAGATTTGTCCTGTTTCGCTGCACGAAATTGGCGGCAGGAGCCCCGATCGAGACGATCAGATCGGGCGGATGTCCCGCGTTCAGAGCATCCAAATACGCGACAAAGGCGGCCTCAGGATTGTCATTGGGGAAACGGGCAGAAACGAGGGAGTGATCTTGAATCTCCAGGTGCCATGGCGAAAGACGATCCAGTTGCTCCCGGATGGACTTTGCATATTGCCCCCATGGCCTGAAATCGCGCCCGAACGAATGAAGAATGACGACGCGCTTGGCCTCCCGAGCGAACGCTGCCGAGAGGTTGAACATGCACATGGACACGGCCAGGACAGCGAGGACACAAACCTGCCGACGCATGCGGGAGTGCTCCGGAAAGCCGGCGTGACGCCTCCGCTCCTCCTGCTTCGTCATTATCACAGCATGAGCATAGAAACATGTCTCGCGAGCACAGGCAAAGACCAAAACGCTTCAGCGCTCATGCGGCATTGTGATTCCGCCCTGGCCGCCAAGAACCAGAACGGGGGCTGTAGCCGCGCGCTTGGGCCGCTACCGCCGCGCCCCGTCGGACGCGGACGGGGTTGCGGCCACTTCCATGCGCGCATTTCGTCACTCCCGCGGACGATCTCAGTGACCGCTCAGTACCAAAGTCTGGATCGGCAGTAGTAGCGCCTGGAGTCGCAGTAGCAGCGCGTGGACAAGTCCCACGCCGTCCACGACATGCAGCACGATCTTCCGGCCGGTCGGCGTATCCTTGGCCGAGATCTCTTCGTGGTTGCTGGTATAGGCGTTGACGATGCAACTGCTGCCGGGAGTCACGCCATCGAGGCCGTTTTTGTACAGCGGCTCCAGAAACACCAGAATGGTGCCAGGGCGGACCGCGTTTTGAGGATCGACCAATTGCTCGCCTGATCGGAACTGTCCCGCAGCGATGTAATCCTGCACGGTCGTGATCACCATCGGAATGACCACCCACGGTTTCGAGATGCAGGTCGCTTCCGCGACCATCCCTTCTTTCATCACCTGAGCTTCAATTTGGCCAAAGCCGGCCTGGAGCGTCTTGCGGCCGGCACCGTCCGGGACCAGAACGCCTGCGGGCCGCATCAGTTGATTGACGACATCTCCGGGCCGAAGCAAAAATTGCTCGACACGCCCGTCGACACCGGCTCGGACCAACGTCTTGTCGAGATCCACTTGTGCCTGATCGAGCGCTGCCTCCGCGCTGGCTTTCTGTGCCGGCAACAGCGCCGATACCTGAAGCGCCATCGATTGCTTGGCGGCCATCGCAGCATCGATGCCGGACTGGCGCTGATCGACCAGGACTTGGAGCTTGTCAATGTCGCGCTGCGGTACGATACCGGGATTGCGCCGTTGAAGTTCGCTCTTGACCTCGAGCTCATCCTTGGCCTGCTGATAATTGGCCCTCGCCTCCCCGATCTGCGCCTCGGCCTTGACCACATCGGCTTGCGCTGTCTGCAGGGCGGCGTCGACCTCCGCGATCTTCCGCTTGGCGGTTTCCAGCGCGGCCTGCTGCTTGGACGCATCGAGCGTGAACAGGATGTCGCCCCTCTTCACTGGCGCGCTGAAGCCAACCTTGACCTCAGCAACCCGGCCCGAGCCTTCGGGCAAGATCGGCACCGTGCGAAAATACAGCGTCGCGGACGAGGTCGCCGGGTGGAAATAGAAAATCATAGTGATCAGCGAAACGGTCAGCATCAAGCAGCCTGTGATGCCCCAGCGCAGCTCGTACCAGATCGAATAGAACGTAATCTCCCTGCCCAGGCGCTTGCCCTGGACATAGCGGCGGTAAAGATAGTCCGGCAGGATCGTGACGAGCGAGCAGATCAGAAGCTCAAGCATGGGTGGGCTCCTTCGCGGCAGAGTCCGGCTCACCTGCCGGCGGCATCGCAATGTCAGACCCTGTCCGGAGGTCCTGACCGTCAGCCGTAGGAGCCCCCTCAGCAATTCTCTCAACGGAACCCGCAATGCTGCGCAGCGGTGTGCCGAAATCGGGAAGATCGATCATCGCGAGCAGCAACCCGGCAATCCAGAAGATATGCATGTGCGTGAACAGCGAAATAAGGCCAAGCACCGCAACGAATTCGAATTGCAGCTTTTGCGATTTGTGTGCCATTCGCTCCGGTAGGCTGTGCAGTTTCCAATAGAGGGTGCCGACCCAGAGCACGGCGGCGATCAGGAACACGCCCATCACGACCATCAGCGTGTCGGTTCCGCTTTCGGGTGCCAAATAGAATGGCAGATGGTGCGGAGCCATCGGATGCAGCTGTTCGCTCAAACGTCCCTCCCGGTCAGCGCAGGTTCACTTGCATCACTGTGTTCAGGCAGTTCTCGGATTGCTTGACTTGAATCAAGGGAATGCCCCCAGCCGGACCTAGCGTTTCCTCGATGCTGATTGCCTAACTATCAGGAGCCGTAGCCATGCCCGGCCTCGACGATCTCATCCCCAACGCTGCCCAGCTTCGGAAGGAAGCCGCTCTCAAGGAGGCGGAGAAGGCTGATGAATATGTTCGCCTCGCGACCGCTGCCGAAGCCGAGAAGCGCGCGCTGATCGAGCGGCTGAGACAACCCTCTGGCAAGAGCGAGGAGGAAAAGATCAAGCTCGCCTCCACCGTTATCCAGCGCGCGGTGCGAAACGGCCTGACCGAGGTGCTGGTCTATCGCTTCCCAAATTCGCTCTGCACCGACAAGGGGCGAGCGATAAACCAGATGGAGAAGGGGTGGGAGAGCACACTGACCGGCATCCCGAAAGAGATCTTCCAGCTCTGGAGCGATTATCTAAAGCCGCGGGGCTACCGCATCGCCTACCAGATCATCGATTTTCCCGGCGGCGTGCCCGGCGATATCGGCGTGACCATTTCGTGGGACGAATGAATCCCGGAACAGATGACGAGAGAACCGGCATGGCCAACGACGCGCCCGCAGAACGAATGAAGCGGAAGGATTATGAGAAGCAGTTGGAGAAGCTTCAGGTCGAGCTCTGTCATCTCCAGGACTACGTCCGGGAAAACAAGCTCCGCGTCATCGTGCTGTTCGAGGGCCGCGATGCCGCCGGCAAGGGTGGGACGATCAAGGCCATCACCGAGAAGGTCAGCCCGCGCGTGTTCCGCGTTGTCGCCCTCCCCGCCCCGTCGGACCGTGAGAAGACCCAGCTGTTCTTCCAGCGCTACATGGAGAAGTTTCCGGCCGGCGGCGAGATCGTGATCTTCGACCGCAGCTGGTACAATCGCGCCGGCGTCGAATATGTCATGGGCTTCTGCACGCCCGCGGAGCATGAGCGCTTCCTCAACCTGTGTCCTCAGATGGAGAGATACGTCATCGAAGGCGGCATCTTGCTGATCAAGATCTGGCTCGAGGTCGGAATGGAGGAGCAGGAGCGCCGCTTCAAGGCCCGGATCGACGACCCCGTCCGGCAATGGAAGCTCAGTCCGATGGACTTAGAATCCTACCGGCGGTGGTACGACTATTCACGGGCGCGCGACCTTATGCTGAAGAAGACCAGCACCAAGGACGCCCCATGGTACATCATCCGCTCCGACGACAAGCGTAAGGCGCGGCTGAACTGCATCGCCCATCTTCTCGGCGCCATATCCTACAAGCGTATCAAGAAGGACAAGATCAAACTGCCGAGGCGCTCCGACAAAGGACGCTACAACGACCAAGCCAGCCTGAAGGGGATGAACTTCATCGCCGAGCGATATTGAACGCAAAGGGGCCGCGCAAGCGCAACCCCTTCCCTTCGTCCTTTCCAATCACTTCAGGCGGATCGTGACGCCGCCGACCGCCGCCGAGACTTCCGCGCCGACCCTCGGACCGCTGAGCTGCAGGATCACCCCATTGCCGTTCTGAAGTTGCACGGCACCGGCGCCTGCGGCGATCGCCCCACCCGCTCCGCCGACCGCATAGGAGCCTTCGATGGACGCAGGGCCCTTCAGATTGAGCGCTCGGCCGACGAACTTGGTGGTCGAGGCCCCGACAGTGAGGCCGACGCTCATGCCGGAGACGGTGAAGGGGTATTTCTTGCCCCGATAGAGCAGAACGCCCTCTCCTCCGCCGACGCCCACGATGAAGCCTCCCTTGGTGAAGACGACGGCAACCTGGCCGGTGTCCGCGCGCGACGGCGTGCTGAGACCGGTCAGAGCAGCAAGCGAGGCACCGAGCGCGACAACAATCGGATATCTTTTCATGACTCTCTTTTCCCTTTTGATCATTGCGCGAGGATCATCGCGAAATAGCCGAACACGGTGAGCAGGATGCCCGAGACGGCGTAGCCGACCGGAAATCCGATCCAGGGCACGGAGCTCTGGATTTCGACTGCGGCTTCGCGGCACGGACCGGAATGCGACCGCGCGCCTGCAACGCCGCCCATCAGCACCGCAGGATTGATTTTGAAGATGTGGAAGCCGATCGCCCAGACGATGAACGGCGGGATCGTGCAGGCGATGAAGCCGACGAGGAAGATCTTGAGAGCCACCGCACCGGTGAGCTGGGCCAGTAGCCCGGCGCCCGCATTCACACCCACTATGGCCACGAAGACGACCAGACCGAGGTCCTCCAACACATTGCGCGCTGCATTCGGCGTGTTGCCGAAGAAGCGCAGGCGCGACACGATCGACGACACGATCACGCCCGACAGCAACAGGCCGCCGGCATTGCCGAGGCCGATCTTGGCGCCGAACGCCGGGAATTCGATCTTGCCGATCAGGAAGCCGATGATCATGCCGACGGCCAGCGTCAGCAGATCGGTCGACGTGTTGGACCGGGCGATCCGGCCCCACATCTCGCCGAGCTCGCTGACCGCGGACTTCAGGCCGACCACGGAGATGATGTCCATCCGCTCCAGCTTGGTCTTGAGTCCGGCCGGGATCTGCACGCCGCCCCGCTCGACCTTGGTGACCTGCAACTGGCCGGCAAGTGCGGTGTCGCGGAAGGATTCGAACGTACGTCCCACCATCTCCTTGTTGGTGACGAGGATATCGGCCTGGTCCATCGGGATGCCGAGAGTCTTGGCATCGGCGACCTCCGGCCCGATCAGGCCCATCTTGTCGGTGAGATGTTCGGTCGAGCCGCCGAGTGCGACGATATCGCCTCTCTGCAGCACGAGCTCGGGATCGGCGCCTTGCGCCTCGCCACCGCGCGAGACGTTGACGATGCGGTATTCCGGATTGATCGCCCGGAACTTGGCGATGCTCATGCCGGCCGTTGCGGCATTCTCCAGCCGATAGGCGCGCAGGCCGAACTGGCGGAAACCCGTGAGGCCGCCGCCCTCGAGATCCCTAACGCCAAACTCCTGCTCGTACTGCCGGGCCGCCGCCTTCGCGTCGACGCCCCACCAGCGCGGCAGATATTTGCAGATCAGGATGATGCCGACGGTACCCCAAATATAGGTGATGCCGTAGGACAGCGCGATCATGCCGGAGGCGTCCTCAGCCTTCATTCCCTCGGGCAGCTTGACGACACCCGACGTAATGGCCTGCTCGGCCGAGCCGATGGCCGCCGACATGGTCTGGGAGCCTGCCAGCATGCCGCCGGCAGCACCGGGCGGAAGCGAGAACATCTTGGCCCCGATGACGACCAGCGCCAAGCCGATCACGCTCGACACCACCGCCAGGATGCAGAATTTCAGCCCGTCACCCTTCAGGCTGTTGATGAAGGACGGGCCGACACGCAGGCCGACGCCGTACATGAAGAGATAGTAGAACAGGCTCTTCGCGAAATTGTTCAGCTCCAGCTTCACGCCGTAGCTGGACGCCCAAACGGAAACGCCCGCCCCGACCACGATGGCGCCGGCAACCATGCCGAGGCCATAGCCCTTGATGCTGGCCCGGCCGATATAGACGGCGAGACCGACGACGAAGAACAGCAGCAGATACGGGTTCTGCTGCAGGAACGTGAAGAAAGCCTGCATGTTCGTCCCCTCCAAACCTATGACGCGGCCTTGAGCTTCGGCTGCGCGCCCGGCTTCAGCCGTCCGAGTTTCGCCAAGGCTTCCGTGCGCACGAGCTTCAAGCCTTCCTTGGCGTCGTAGCCGTGGATCTCCTTCACATCGAGCTTGCGCATGAAGTCGATGGTCTCCTGCGTGATGACCTGCCCGGGCACCATGATCGGGAAGCCGGGCGGATACGGGATCACGAAGTTGGCCGAGACGAGCTCCGGTCCGGCCTTCAGCCGCCGGTCGATCTCGGGATCGTTGAGGCGGAGGTGCTCGCAGCCGGCGGCGTCATAGGCGGAGTAGAAGCCGGTGCGAATATCGCCTTCATTGGTCTTGGTGCCGGCATCGCCACGGAAGCTCGGGTGGAAATGCGAGAAGTTCGGCAGATCGGGCACATCCTTCATGAGGCTCGTGACCCGGGCCTCGAACGTCTTGCGGGCATTGGCGCCGCCGTGGGCGAGGCCGCGGTCGATCTCGCCCGCGATTTCCGCGAGCACGCGGACGAGATGCGCGACGTCGCTGCGGGTGTTGTTGATGTTGGACTGGACCAGGACCGAGTTGCGCGAGGTCTTGTTGACCTGGATATTGTATTCGTTGGCGAGAATGCCCTTGAACTGCGTGCCGTCGTAGCCGGCCATGCCGCACACCAGCGTCATGCGGGTCGGGTCGAGGCAGAACTCGTCCTCGTCCAGGCTCTTGAGCGTATTCGCCCAGTTGACGCCGGGAGCGAGAAAGTCCGTAAAGCCGCTCTGGCGATATTGCGCGGGCACCATGGCGTCGGCACCGAGGATGCGGAAGTATTTCGAGATCAGCGGATTGTTGTTGACCGCCTGGCGGATTGCAAATGCGATCTCGATCGCATTGGCGACGAGGCCATAACCCTCCAGCTCCATCTGCCGCCGCGAGATGTCGAGGCTGGCGATCAGTTGCTGGTTCGGACTGGTCGAGGCGTGGGTGAACACCGCCTCCTTGAATTGCTGCTCGACTGTGTGGAACTCGACGTCCTTGACCGAGAGCATCGAGCCCTGGCGGATCGCCGACATGGACTTGTGGGTCGAGTTGGTCTGGTAGACACGCAGCCGGATCAGGCGCGGATCCGGGATCAGTCGAGTCTTGAGCAGCACCTCCTCGGACGGGTTCTTGCCGAGTTCGGCCTGCTGTTTCTCATGGGCCGCAACCGACTTCGGATCGCGCATCCAGGCCTCGATCTCGTTGGCGGCGCCAAGCCCGGTGCGGCGGCGCAGGAACGGCGAGAAGCGCGCGAAGCCGAACCAGGCCTCATCCCACAGGAAGATCAGATCGGGCTTGATGGCGAGGCATTCCTCCATCACCCGGCGGGTGTTGTAGATGTGGCCGTCGAAGGTGCAATTGGTGAGATCGACCATCTTGACGCGGTCGAGGCGTCCGTCAGCCTTGGCGTTCAGCAGTGCCTGCTTGATCGTCTTCAGCGGCACCGCGCCATACATCGAGTATTCCGTCATCGGGAACGCCTCGACATAGAGCGGCTGCGCTCCGGCCAGCACCATTCCGTAGTGATGCGACTTGTGGCAATTCCGGTCGACGATCGCGATGTCGCCGGGCGCGAGCAGCGCCTGCACCGCCATCTTGTTCGAGGTCGAGGTGCCGTTGGTGACGAAGAAGACGCGGTCGGCGCCAAGCGCCCTTGCCGCCTTCTCCTGCGCCTTCTTGATGTTGCCGGTCGGCTCGAGCATGCTGTCGAGGCCGCCGGTGGTGGCGCTGCTCTCAGCCAGGAACAGGTTCGGGCCGTAGAACTCGCCCATGTCGCGGATCCAATCGGACTTGAAGATCGACTTGCCGCGCGCGATCGGCAGCGCGTGGAAAGTCCCGATCGGACGTTGGGCATATTTCTTCAGATTGTCGAAGAAGGGCGTGTCGTAGCGATCCTGGATGCCTTCGAGGATCGACAGATGCAGCTCCAGAAGCTCTTCAACGGAATAGAAGATGCGGCGAACCACATCCGCCTCGGGATTGCCGGCCAGCTCCTCCACGTCGCGGTTCGAGATCATGTAGAGATCGAGCTCGGGCCGGACGCGCTTGATGATGTGGGCCAGCCGCAGCGCCGAGGCGTCGGTTTCGTCGTTGAGACCGGCGGTCGCCATGATCGAGCGCAGCACAGGCGCATTGTGGCGCGAACGCAGGCCAAAGCCCTCGTTGATGATGACGGCGCCGATATTCGAATTGAGCATCGTGGCGCAGAAGGCATCCTCGAGGCTACCGACGATGACAGGTTCATAAATGAAGGCATCGACCGGCCGCCGCAGCTTGCGCCATTCGGCTGCAAGTACGGGCCATTGGCCGGGCGACACACCGGTGACAACCAGGGTCTCGAAATACGGCCTGCGCACGGTATGCGCGCCGAAGCTCGGTGGCACCAGCTCGGGCGCATCGCCATTACCGTCATCCTTGGCGTTCCAGTCGCCGGCATGCTGGCGGAAGGACCGCGTGGCCAGAGCCTGGGCAATCCTTGTTGCAAGAGTGAGCGAGGTCGCGCCGTCGCCGGCGGCCGCGGCTTCCCGCAGCGCCGCCATCAGATGCATCCCGGGATAGCCGTGAAATTCTTCCGTGATCGCAAGATCGGCCAGCACCGCATCGTAGGCCGCGCGATTGCCGTCACGCGCCCAGGTCTTGGCTGCCTCGACCAGATCGCGCCAATCGTCCGCCCGGGCGCCCGGGCCGGAGAAGAACTGGTCGATGCGCTTTTGCGCCGGCTTCGTGTCCTTGGCCATGTGTCTCTCCGATTCCTCGACAGTCCCTGCTCATCTGTTGATGGTCTCCGGGACAAGAATGATGCGTCACCGTGAGTTCGGGGCCGGCAACTCCATTGATCCAAGTCAAGGGTCGGACTCATTCTCAGGAGAGCATCGGCCGACACGACAGGTCGCATGGCAGCACGTAGCCCTCAGGCTGTCCGGTGCGCGGTGGCGGCCTGCTCGTCAGCGAGGACGCTGTCGAGCGTGCGCAGCCATTGGACGCTGTCGGTCCTCTCCGCGAGCCCTTCTGCATGCAGGAGATCGCGAAGCTGCGCATGCGCGCCGACGATACAGAGCACGATCTTCCGCGAGGCGAGTTCGTCGTGAAGGTCGTGCAGCATGTGCGCCCCGGCGAGATCGATATAGGGCGATGCCGAGAGGTCGCAGACCACCAGCCGAAGCCCGGATGAGGCCGCGAGCGCGTCCAGTACCCGGTCGAGGACGGTCTCGGCGTTGATGTAGAGCAGCGAGGCTTCGGGCCGGAAGGCAATGATTCCAGTCAGGGGCTCGACGCCCTCATGCCGCGCGCTGTCCGAATAACGGCCGCTCCCCGGCAAACGACCGATGAAGGCGACGTGCGGTTGCGAGGCCCGTGCCAGCAACAACAGGATCGACGCGATCGAGGCGAGCAGGACGCCTTGGAGGATTCCGAGCAGCAGCACGGCAATCAAGGCAATTCCCGCCGCGTAGAAGTCGATCCGGCTGACCCGCCACATGCGTACGAGCGCTCGGATATCGACCAGCTTGTAGACCGCGGCAAAGACGATGGCCGCAAGCACCGCCTTGGGCAGATTGGTGAGCAGTCCCGTGAAGTACAGAAGGCAAAGTCCCAGCGCCGCCGAGCAGATCACCAGTGCCAGCGGGGTCCGGGCGCCAGCGCTGTCGTTGACCGCAGATTGCGACAGGCCGCCGGCGACGGGATAGCCGTGCCCGAGCGCGGCCGCGAGGTTCGCGGCCCCGAGCCCCAGGAACTCCTGCCTGACATCGAGAGAGTAGCCGTGCTTGGCGGCGAAACTGCGCGCGGCCGAAACCCCCTCGATATAGGCCAGCAGCACACATCCGGCGGCGAGCGGGAAGAGATCGTCGAAGTCAAGCAGGCCGAAGGTCGGCATCGACAACGCCGGCAGTCCCTGCGGTATCGTGCCGGTGACGGGCACGCCGAGCGAAGGAAGGCCGAGCAGCGTCGCTGTCGCGATCGCCAAGGCGACGATCGCGATTCCGACCGGCCTGCCTGGCAGGAGCCGCTCGCCGGACAGAAGCAGTAACAGCGCGACAGCACCGATGGCGAGCACGAGCGGGTTCGTCGCGCCGATCTGTCCGGACAGCTTGATCGCCCGGTCGAAGAAATTGTGGCCGCCACCGGCGACACCGAGCAGGCTCGGCAACTGGCTCATGATGATCGTGAGCCCCGCCCCGGCCTTGAAACCGACCAGGATGCTGTCGCTGACGAGGCGAACCAGCACGCTCAGCTTGAACAGCCAGGCGATGAGGCACAGCACCGCCACGGCAAAAGCCGCAAGGCTTGCGATCTGCGCATAACGTATGGCATCCCCTCCGGCCAGCGCTCCGACGGTGGCCGCAATCATCAGGGAGATCGCCGAGGTCGGACCGATCGCGAGTTGCCGCGAAGCTCCCAACGCCGCGTAACCGAGGCCGCCGAGCATATAGCCGTAAACCCCAACCTGAGGCGGCAAGCCAGCCATCGCGGCATAAGCGAGCGAGACCGGAATGGCGTAAGCCGCGAGCGTGACGCCGGCGACCGCGTCTGAAAGGAGCCACTCCCGCCGGTAGGCGGCAAGCCAGCTGGCCGGCGGCAAGAAGCGCATCCATCGGGGTTCCGACGGCGCATTCATTGGACGGCGCTCTGATCCGAGGCTTCGCAGCGCAGCAAGACGATGAGCAGCGTGGCCACGGGAATGCCGAGCGCGAGGTTCGGAACGGTCTTCGTGGCAAACGCGCCGGCCGCAGCGCCGACGCCGAACACGGCGCACAGCGCGAAGAAGATACCGGAACGGCGCAGCGTGCCGGGCGGCGCGCCGCCGGCGAAGGCGCCGAAGACCGTCTCGATCGCCTGCCGCAGATTGCCCGTGGCCATCACCGTGCTGCAAGTAACGCCTTCGACCTTGGTGAAGATCGCGGTCTGCATCGCGGCAACGAACGAGATACCGAGCGTGCCAGCCAGATCCGGCACCCTGTTGTGGAGGATGCTGATCGCGATCAGCAGCAATATCTCGAGCAAGGTGCTGATTGCGCTGGCCCGCTCGCACGCGACCCGGCGCAGCCACGCGGCGACCACGATACCAGCCGCAAAAGCCAGAAGCGGCGGCACGAAATGAAGGGCCTTGGTCCAGTCGCCGGCGGTCGCATTGACCCAGAGAAAGATCAAATTGGCGGTCTGGGCATTCGCCATCACCCCGTGGATGATCCAGGTATAGGCGTCGATATAGCCGCCGGCGAAGGCGAGCAACAGAACGATCTCGACCGTCTCGTCGCGGCGGATCGTGCCGGCTGCGAGGTCAAGAGCGCTCATGTCGACGATGCCGGCCGCGAACTCTGTATCATGCGATAGGCGGTCCCTCGTCGCTTCGAAGGCTTGATCTGGATCAAGCAATCCCTCGCGTTTTCGCAAATGAGATTGTGGCAAACCGCCGGAGGACTACGACATGGATACCGTCAGGTGGATCATCTCCGCCGCTCCGGAAATCTTCCTGCTGCTGGCCGTCGCCATCGGCACCGTCCTGGGCCGTGTCCGGATCCGCGGTTTCGCCATCGGGACCACCGCCTGCATCCTGATCGTGTCCGTGCTGCTCGGTCAGCTCGGGCATTTCGCGTTTCCCTCGCTGTTGCGCGTGATCCTGTTCAGCCTGTTCGTGTTCACGATCGGCTATCGGTCAGGCCCCGAATTCTTTGCATCTTTGAGCGTCCGCACGCTCGCCCAGGTCGCCATGGCGCTGGTGCTGGGCGGCACGGGCCTCATCATCGTGCTGTTGTTCGCCTACGGCCTCAGGCTCGATCCCGGCACGGCGTCCGGAATTGCGGCCGGAGCGCTGACCCAATCGTCCGTGATCGGAACAGCGTCCGGCGCACTGGCCCAGCTCGGTCTGCCCAAGGAAACGCTGGACCAGCAGGAGGCGAACATCGCAGCGGGTTACGCGGTGACCTATGTGCTCGGCTATATCCTGACCCTGCTGTTCGTCCCCTTTGTCGCGCCGAGATTGATGGGGATCGACCTGAAAGCCGAGGCCAAGAAGCTGGAGGCCGAGCTGGCCGGCGGTGATCCGCCAAAGACCGAAAACCTAGCCTATCGCAAGTTCCAGGCCCGCGCCTACCGGGTGACCGCAGGTGCCGGACGTACCGTCAAGTCGATCGAGGAGGAAATCGGAAGCCGCACGGTGGTCGAGCGCATCGTCCGTCGAGGCGCGGACGTCGAGCCCCATTTGGAGACAGTGCTCGAGGCCGGTGACGATATCGTCATCGCGGGCCGCACCGCGGTGATTGTCGCCGCCAGGCCGATTATCGGCACCGAGATCGACGCCGACGAGATCCTGAAGGCCGTGCCGGGCAACGTGCTCGAAGTGCTTGTGGACAATCGCCATCTCCACGGCCGCTCGATCCAGGAGATTGCGGCCCGCGTCGGCGCCGACGCCCGCGGCGTGTTTCTGCGTGGCCTCATCCGCATGGGCCGCGAGGTACCCTTGAGCGCGGACACGCGCGTCTATGTCGGAGACGTCATGACGCTGGTCGGCAGCACGCGCCACATCGAACGTGCGGCAAAGACGATCGGACAGATCCTTCGTTCGGGCGATCGCACCGATATTGCGTTCCTGGCCGCTGGCATCGCGGCCGGCCTGCTCGCGGGGCTGGTCAGCTTCAGGGTCGGCGGCGTCGCCCTGACGCTTGGCGGTGGCGGCGGAGCCCTGATCGCGGGCCTATTCTGCGGCTGGCTGCGGTCGCGCAAGCCGACCTTGGGTGCAATGCCTCCGGCCGCGCAACAGACCTTGAGCGACCTCGGACTCGGCGGCTTCATCGCGGCGATCGGTCTCGGCAACGGCGCTGCCGCCTGGGCCGCGATCCAGGCTCACGGGCTGCTTCTGGTCGGCATGGGTCTCGTCATCACCATCGTGCCGCTGATC
Source organism: Bradyrhizobium sp. SZCCT0148 (assembly GCF_018129985.1). Taxonomy (GTDB): domain Bacteria; phylum Pseudomonadota; class Alphaproteobacteria; order Rhizobiales; family Xanthobacteraceae; genus Bradyrhizobium; species Bradyrhizobium japonicum_H. Next base: position 981,549 of record NZ_JAFCKT010000001.1, on the reverse strand, counting down.
GTCGCGACGTTGTTTGCCTACCATGTGCTGCGCATGAACCCGGTCATCACCTGCGGCGCCCTGGCCGGTGCCATGACAGTGGATGCCGCGGTGACCGGTGCTTGCGAGGTGGCCGAGAGCCAGACGCCGGTCCTCGGCGTCGCCGTCCCCTACGCGGTCGGAAACGTGCTGCTCACGGTCCTCGGACCGATCATCGTGGCTGCAACCTACACCGGATGAGGGAAGCCAATGATGGTGCGGCCGGTCAGATCAGCGCTGGGATATTTTGCGGCTGTGCTATTCGCGTGCGCTCCTCTCGCAGCCACGGCGCGCGATGGGGACGATGCACGCATCCAGGAGGAAGTCTGGGCACTGCCACTAGCGCTTCCGATGTTTGCGTATCTGGTGCGTCCGGTCGGCGACGGCCCCTTCCCGCTCGTGATCATGAATCACGGGGTCTCGCTTAATCCGAAGGACCGCAGCTTCTTTCCGCTGGTCGAATTTCGCGCCGCCGCGCAATGGTTCGCGAGGCGCGGCTACCTTGTGGTGGCGCCGGTCGGCACCGGTTATGGCGCAGCGGCCATCGACATTCCCGAGCGCGCCGTTTACGGACCGTTCTTCTCCAAGATCGGCAAGTGCAGCAATCCTAACTTCCGAGACGCCGGCCTTGCCGTCGCCCATGTCGACCTCGCGATTATCGAGTATCTGGCCGCCGAGAAGCGCATCGTCCCCAAGGATGTGATCGTCGTTGGGCAGTCCGCCGGCGGCTGGGCCTCGATCGCCTTGTCGAGCCTGAATCTACCTCAGGTCAAAGCCATCATCACCTTTGCTGCAGGCCGAGGTGGCAGAGTCGACGGCAAGCCGAACAACAATTGCGCACCCGACCGGCTGGTAGAGACGACCGCGGATTTCGGCCGCACCTCGCGTGTGCCGATGCTGAGGATCTACATCGAGAACGACACTTTTTTTGGTCCCGATCTGTCCAAGCGCATGCACGCGGTTTTCACGACTGCCGGCGGCCGCGCGGAATATCACCTCATGCCCCCCTTTGGCGATGAGGGGCATTTCTTCATCGGGTCGAAAGATGCGATTTCCCTCTGGTCGCCGCTGGTCACGAAATTCCTCGACGCGCAAAAGTGAGCTCCCGACGAAAGACCCGACCATGCTCAATGCCCGCAACTGCCTTGCAGCGCTTCTGGTCACCGCCCTCGCCGGCACCGCGACGCCGTCGGGACAGGCCACCCCGAAGGGCGCCCGGGCCGAGAAGCCGGCCGAAGTCGCGCCGCGCGGTCAACGCGAGGCCAAGGACATCAACTATGGCGCCTGGCAGAAGCTCTGCTTCAAAGCCGGCGGTGCACCCACGCTTTGCCGGACCTCGATCACGGGGCAGTTCGCAACCGGACAGACGGCAGTACGGGTGGATCTGATCGAGCGCGAAGACTCTGCCACGGCCCGGCTGCAACTGTTCGTGCCCGTCGGCATGTATCTGCAACAGCCACCAAGGTTGAGCATTGACCAGGGCACTCCCTTCCGCGTGCCCTATACGTGGTGTCTCACCAATCTCTGCATCGCCGCAGATGTCGCGGCGCCGAAGATCGTCAAGGAGATGGAGTCCGGCAAGATCCTGACGATCGAACTCATTGACTCCAACCTCCTCGCCATGACGACGTCGATCCCCCTGACGCAATTCGCCTCCGTCCACAAGGGGACGCCAGCCAGGACGTTGGAGCAGGATATCGACGAATGACGGCCCGCGCTGATCTCAGGAGGTCCTGGCGCGTTCGACGAATCCGATCAGTGACGCCGCCGTAAAGGGCTTGGTCAGATAGGCGATGCAACCGGACTCAAGCGCCGCGGCGCGGTTCGCAGGGCTGTCATTTCCAGTGATGAAGATCACCGGCGCCGTGACGCCCTGCTCGGCCAGGCGTCGCCGCACGTCGATACCGGATTGTCCCCCGAGATCGATATCGAGAACGATGCAGATCGCAGTGTCGAATTTGCCGTGCTGGAGCAAGGCCCCCGCGGACTCGAACAGCGTCGCTTTGAAGCCGTATCCGCGCAGCAGCCTGTTCATGCTGGTCCGCATGGATGCATCGTCGTCGAGGACAAAGACGGACCTGCGTAGCGGCAAGGCGATGTGCCTTTTCGAAAGATGATCGCGCGGTGAACGCCGTGCTGGCAATTGGATACTGGATCCGCTTGCTGCGCGTTGCCTGTCCATCATTGCGCACGGCTCGTGAAGCCGTGTCAACACGCTTCGATACTGTCTTTGGGGAGCGGTGGCAGCCAAATACCAATGACCGAAACTAACTCTCGTTGGTACCGAGCATTCCGAGCCGCTCCGCGATCGACACGAGAGCGGCAAGCGATTGAACCTGCATCTTTTCCATCACCTGGTGTCGATGCGCTTTCACGGTGCGCTCGGTCGTTCCGAGTTCGTGCGCAATCTGCTTGTTGATGCGGCCGCGCACGATGAGGTTGAACACCTGCCGCTCGCGTTGCGTCAGCGTAGCGAGGTGAGTTCGAAACGTGTCGAGCTTGGTGCGCTGGGCGCGCGCGGCCCGTTGACCCGCCAGAGCCCGTTCGATGGCATCGATCAATTGCTCGGACGATATCGGCTTGGTCAGGAAGTCTTCGGCTCCCGCCTTGATCGCCCTTACGGTGGTCGGGGTATCAGCGTGCCCTGTCAGGAAGATGATCGGCAGCGTCGAGCCGGATGCGATCAGTTTGGCCTGCAAATCGGGACCGCTCAATCCGGGAATGCGCACGTCGAGCAGAATGCATCCCACCTGCGCGTCATCGAGCGGAGATTCCAGCAACTCCAGCGCCGAAGCATAGGTCACCACCTTGTAGCCCGCGAGCTTCAGGCGCCGCCCAATCGCCGTCCGAAAGGACTCATCGTCATCAACTACGTGAACGAGACCCGGCACCTTCACCTCTCGGCCAGTTCCAGCACAATCGACGCCCCGCTCCGCAAAGTCCATCGTCAACAGTCCGCAAATCGGACTAACGGTACACCATCAATCCCGGCCTCGGCAGCGAAGTCTCATTCCACGCATCAAGCCGCGGGGCTTGTCCCTTGGTACAATGAACCTAGGGACAATGGATTGAAATACCGCCTTGGCAGAAAATCAACCTCGGCGAGAGCGAGACAGCACGGCGTACTCCCGGCTCGAAGTATCTCGTCTGGCGGGTTAATTCGGCAAGAGGTTGGGGGTTTTGCCATGTTTGTTCGCATTGCCACCGATTCCGCACAGCGCCCCAATTCCCTCCGCGACCTCGGAATGACCAGCGATTCAAAGGCGATCGTCAGTTTAAGCGAGTTTTCATACAGAAAAGGAAAGGAGATTTACGGCGAGAAGGAGCCCGCCGAGTACGTCTATCAGGTCAAGGCTGGCGCAGTCCGAAGCTACAAGCTGCTGTCTGACGGCCGCCGACAGATCGGGGCCTTCCACCTGAGGGGCGATATTTTCGGCCTCGAGAACGGCAGCGAGCATCGGTTCACAACGGAGGCCGTGATCGACACCACGGTGCGTCTGATCAGGAGGCAAAGTCTCGAAACGGTGGCCGAGAGCGATGCAACGGTGGCAAAAAATCTGCTCAGCTTGACCACGAACAATCTCCAGCACGCGGAAGACCACATGCTGTTGCTCGGCCGCAAGACGTCGCTGGAGCGGGTCGCGGCCTTCCTGCTCGAAATGGACAAACGGCTGACGGCGGCTGGGATCATGGCCCTCCCGATGTCGCGGCGCGATATTGCCGACTATCTCGGGCTGACACTGGAGACCGTGTCGCGCGCTCTGTCGCGCCTGCACGAATTCGGCGTCCTGGGCTTTGTCGGAAATACGCAGCGCCAAATCGTGCTGCTGGACAGAGAACGGCTGGCGGGTCTTGATCTCCAGTCCTGACCGGACAAGGCTCTCTATCCAATCGCATCGCCCCGCGGCAATTCCCTCAGTCCGAGGTGCCCCAGCATTTTGAGCAGAACTTCGAACAAGATGGCCGCGGACCAGCCAAACAGCAGGACCCCATTCATCGCAGTGAACGGGCCGATCAGGCGCCATGCCGCTGTCGGCGTGATGTCGCCGTAGCCAAGCGTGGTGTAGTTGACGAAGGCGAAATAGAGCACATCGCTGCCGGGCGGAGCCGCCTGCACCACATGATACGATAAGGCCCAAACCAGGATTTCAAGGACGTGAGCGAGTTCCAGCACCGCTGCGGTCACGGTCATGACGCCCATCAGGTGCCAATTCTGCCGGCCGGATTCCCGAAGGCCGGCCCTGCGCGCGATCGACACGGCAATGACGGTCACGAGCGCATGAATCGCGATGTTGATCGCGCTGACAAGCACGCCGACGGCAAACTGCAACATCATTGCGCGGGCACTCCTCGCTGGATTTTAATCCAGGCCGCAACCAGCTCCCAGGCGACGGACAAGATGATCGGCCCGATGAAGAGACCGATGATCCCGTGGGCAAGCGTGCCGCCGATCACTCCGATAAGGATGACGACCATCGGTGTTGTCAGTCCCCGGCCCAACACAAGCGGCTTCAGGATATTGTCCAGGAGTCCGACGACAACGAAAAATCCCGTCAACAGCGCGGCCGTGGTGACGTCCTTGTCCACCCAGATCCAGATGAGCGCGGGCACGAGCAAGAGGAATGCGCCGATCTGAACAATCGACAGCAACAAGACTATCAGGGCCAGCAGACCGGCGCTCGGCAAGCCTGCGAGCCTGAAGCCGATCCCGGCGGCGAGGGCCTGCACGAATGCCACCCCGATCACGCCCTGAGATACGGCGCGGATCGTGGCGCCCGCGAGCTCCAGGAATTGCTCACTCTGCTCCGGCACGATGCGGACCAGGAAACCCCGGATCGCGGCGACGAGTTGCGGCCCATAGGGAAACAGGAAGCCGGCGATGAAGACCGACACCAGGAACTGCAGCGCACCGACGCCGGCGCTGCCGGCAAATGACAGCATCACGCCTGCAAGCGGCTTCAGATACGGCGCCACCTCGCGCACAACGGCGCGAATATTGGTGTAGGCCAGATTCCAGAGATCGAAGAGTTGGGGGCCGATCAGCGGCCAGCGCTTGATCTGCTCCGGGGCGGCCTGCAGCGCGAGATCACCGGTGCCGATCTGGCTCGCAAGGTCTCTGATGCCTTCGACCGCGCTCAGCCCGAGCCATGCCGCGGGGCCGAGAACAATGCCTAGCGTAACCAGGGTGAGAATGGCTGCGGCGATCCGTGGGCGTCCGCCGAGGCGTTTGGCGAGCCAGCCGAACGCCGGATAGAATGCCACCGCAAGCACCGCACTCCAGGTCAGGATCGGTACGAAGGGCCGGATGATGATGAAAGTCCAGACGATCAACAGGGCCAGCAGTGCCAACCGGATCAAAAGCTGGACAATGCTTTCGGCGCTGACGAGATCGCGAGGAGGCTTCAAGGCTGGAGTCTCATGAACCGTAAAGTGGCGCGCCTACACAGCGTCGGGCTACAGCCGCGGGCTTGATCCAGGTCAAGCGGTCGCGGAGTTTCTGTCGCAGCTGCAGGGGTGATCGAGCCAAATCGGCGGGCGGTGAGGTAACTGCTGGCCTCGCGCGTAGCCACCAAACGGAGCTAGCAATATTCGCGCTCGGGAAAACCACAACAGTGCGTCACGAGTTCAAACGCACGGGGCCCATAAGTTGGAGCAGCGGTGAAGCGCGACGCAAACCTTTAGCCGTAAGTCACTGAAGTCATTCGGAAGTTCGAACGTTCACGACAATATCCTGGCGGAAGGGGTGGGATTCGAACCCACGGTACCCTTGCGGGCACGCCGGTTTTCAAGACCGGTGCCTTAAACCACTCGGCCACCCTTCCGAGACTTGAAATTGCTAGGCTTTTCGTCGCTTCGCAGAGAACATTTTGAGGACTCTGCTACCGCTTTGCTACCCAACGTCGTCGGTGGCCTTGTTTATTGCCCAAAGCCTCGTCAGGTCAATATCGACCTGGCCGATGCCTTCTCTCAGAGCCTCAAGCTCCCGCTCAATCTTGTCGAGCCGCTTCCCGATCAACGTCTCAATCTGTTGACCTGCGTAGAGAACGCAGCCCATCAGGCTAACCCACAAATACCAGTTCTCCGGCATCATTCTCCCTCCTGCCTTCGACTAGCGAAGGCGTTTCGAAGCGCGCCGTCAACCGCCGCGGCAGCCTCCCCCTGCATGTTCGGCATCAGATGGCTATAGATGTCCATCGTGATCGCAATCGAGGAATGGCCTAGCCGTTCCTGGACTATCTTGGGATGGATGTTCGAGGCCAGCATATGGCTGGCATGGCTGTGCCGGAGACCGTGCAGCGTGACCCGCCACTCCTTCAGGAACTCGGAAACGGCATGAGTGAGGCTACGCGGCTGGAGGGGTGAACCATCCGCCTGTGTGACCACGTGTCGGTCATCATCACCGCGAACGCCAAGCCGAAGCAGCTCTTCAGCCTGCATGACGCGCCAGCGCCGCAGCTCTTCAACTGCCATGGCGGGCATTGCGATGGTGCGCGCGCGGCCGCTTTTGGCTTCTTTTTCCCGGACGGTGCCGGCATCGGTTTGCTCTGTGCTCGCAACAACGGCCAATTGCCCGTTCTCCAAGTCCACCGAACGCCAGCGGAGCGCTGTGATCTCCCCACGGCGGAGGCCGCAGAGGGTTGCAAGAATAAGCGGGATAAACAGGCGGCGCTCCCGAGCAGCATCGAAAGCGGCAGCCGTCGCGTTCGCATCAATCGTCCTGACCGGCTTACGCTCGATCTTCGGCCGATCACGTTTTTCGAGGAGCGCTGCCGGATTTCGAGTGATTAAGCGCCAGCGCTCAGCTTGTCCTAGAGCCGAATAAAGAACGCGGTGCATGTGGTGCACGGTGCGCGGCGAGAGACCACCCCTCCCGTCCCGCCGACCGTTCTCCAGGGCCTTGCCGTAAGCCTCGCTGATATCGATCGGCTGAAGCTTGGACAGGATCTTGGCGCCCAGCAGAGGGGCAATGTTCTTGGTCGCGATCTGCTCATAGCGTTCATGCGTGCGTGGCGAGACGTTGGGCTTGATGTGCTTCAACCAACGTTCAAGGAATTGCAAGACCGTGACTTTGGAGGGCTCAACGTAGCCGCCGCCGTTCATTTCCGTAACAAGCCTGGCGCATTCCGCTTCGGCCTGCCGCTTGGTGCCCTTAAACGAATGCCACTTCCGCTTGCGTTTGCCCGTTGCAGGGTCGCGCTGATCGAGGATGATTGCCCAATGGCCGGGCGAGCGCTCTCGGATATGCCCCTTCACTTGTTGGCATCCTTTTTGAGTTTGTTGAACAAGACTGGATCCAGCGCTTCGAGGAAATTGGTCATTTCCTCGCGAACCACTTCTCTCACTTCGGCCTTACGGAAAGACTCTTCCAGCCGGGCAATAATTTCTGCATTCATGGATTGAGCATTGCGCTCAGCGGCTTTTTCGAGCTTTCGCCGAAGGTCTTCGCTGAAGCGCAACTTGAGCTGAACGGTTTCTGAAGGCTTGCGTACCACCGGTTTCTCCCTGCGACTGGTACAGGATGGCACGTAATGGGTGGGGCCGCAAGTGACCCCACAGAATTATTTGGGGCCATATGTGACCCCTCTTGACGAAACCCAATCAAATCACATTCTCTGCACATGGGGTCACATTCGACCCCACGCAAAAGGAGATCTGAAGATGGATCCTGAAAAGCTGACGATCAGTGTACCGGAAGCCGGCCGGGTATATTTTGGACTGTGCAGAAATTCGGCTTATGCCGCAGCGGAGCGAGGCGATATCCCGACTATCAAGATCGGACGGCTCCTGAGAGTCCCCGTCAAAGCTCTCGAACAGATGCTCGAAAACCCGCGCAAGACGGAGGCCGCATAAATCATGGCCTCCAAAATGGAAAACCCCGCGCGGGCGGCACGGGGTTGTCCGGTAACTGTTCAGGCGGACGGCTCGAACACCCCGGAATATGCCCTTGCCCATCTTCGCGCGCAATACCTCGCGGAGATCTTCTGCCTCCCCGCTGGCATGGCCCTTACCGTTGCCGAACTGGCGTTTGGGGAGGCGCGGTAATGCACCTAGAAGCGCTCAAACAGCAAATCGATTGCATCCGCGATCATGCCCTCTCGCACTATGCGCGCGGGGAGCAGGAAGACCTTGCGCGCCAATTGCGCGAAGCCGCACGCCTTATTGAAGCCAGTAAGACTGTCGGGTTTGTGGCGTCGCTGTTGTCCTCTGGTCCCAAGGGGGCAGCATGAGCCGTTGCATTCTCGGTATCGACCCCGGAGCGTCCGGCGCGATCGCGTTCTACTTCCCCGACCACCCGGAAAGGGTGGCCGTGGAAGACATGCCGCTCGCCGCTGGCGAAGTGGACCCGGTGAACCTTGCAAAGCGTGTCGCAGCTATGGCGCCGGACATCGTCTTCCTGGAGCGCGTCAATGCGATGCCTGGGCAAGGCGTGTCATCCACCTTCAAGTTCGGGCGCGCCTATGGCGTGGTTCTCGGAGTGATCGGCGCAGCAACGATCCCGCTGCACCTAGTCACGCCCGCAAAATGGAAGGGGCACCTCAGACTGACCTCCGACAAAGAGGAGGCGCGCGCGCTAGCATTAAGGCTGTTTCCGGCGTGCGGAGACCACTTCAAAAGGAAAAAGGATCATGGGCGGGCCGAGGCGGCGCTGATCGCTCGGTATGGTGCCGAAACCATGCGCCTGATCGGAGTTGGTGCATGAGCCATCCCCTCATGGTCTCGGACCCGGAAGTCCGCAAACAACTCCAGCTCGCCGGCCTCCGCTTCATGTGCTCGCGCGCGCGGTGGCTTGAGAGTGAGGCGAAGCTTCTCGGCACCAGCCTAAAGAACGGCAACCTCTCAAGTCGGGAGGTCGATGCCCGACTTGAGCAAATGGGCGCGCTCAACCTCGTCTATCCCGAGCTGATGAGGTGCGAATGAACGTCCTTGCAGCAAAGACCAAACCAGACAGGCAGCCCTATGGCGAGGGCTACAAGTTCGAGACGCTGAGCGAGTTCGTCGGAAGTGATGAGTACCGGCGCAACTGGCTTATCAAAGGCGTCGTGGCGTACGGCGAAACTTCAGCGTGGATCGGTGCGCCGGGCAGCTTGAAATCTGCCCTTATGGCAGACCTTTCGGTCAGCATCGCCTATGACCGGGATTGGCACGGCCGAAAGAACAAGTCTACCGTTCGCCCCGCCGTCGTTTACTTCGCACTGGAGCGCGCCGATCTCGTCCGCCGGCGCATTGACGCCCAGATCAAGCGCCTAGGACTAGAGGAAACCAGCAATCGCATCATCATCGTGCCGAGTACGATCGACCTCCTCGACGCCCGCAACGTCCCTAAGGTCGTGCGGACCGTGCAGAACGCGGAAGCTTTCACCGGCTGCTTTGCCGGGGTGCTGATCTTTGACACGTTCGCCAAGCTGATCGCGGCCGGCGGGGGCGACGAAGACAAGGCGAAGGACCAGGGACGGCTCTTCACCAATATCGAACGGCTGAAAGAGGATCTGGGGCGGCCGCACGTCGCCCTGGTCGGTCATACCGGCAAGGACGAGACCCGCGGTTCCCGAGGCTCCAACGCGTTCCTGGGGGACGTTGACGTCATGGTGACGATCTCCGGAAGCGAGATCAAAACCGCCACGGTGGTCAAAGCCAACGACATGCCAGAAGGCCCGCTGTTTTCCTTTAAGTCGATTGTGCATGAGTTCGGCTTAGACGAGGACGGAGACCCTATCACGGTCAACATCGTGAGCCCGGAGGACGTCACCACCCCGGCCGCCAAGCCGTCCGAGCCAAAACTGTCCGCGAACCAGCAAACCTTCTTTCGGCTTCTCTACGACGCCGGCGCTGATGGTCTGACGCTGGAGGAGTGGAACAATCGCGCCAAAGCCATCGGAATAGGTACCAACCGCAAAGCCACGCTCCATGACCTTCGCAAAGCCTTGGAGGACCGATCAATGGTGAGAGAGTACGGCGGCCGATGGAAGGTGGACCATGGCTAGACGTAGCCCCTCCCAACAGCAATCCCGATGAGGCACCCTATGCCAAACCCAATCAGGAACGCGGCCAGAGCCTCGGCACCCCAAAGGCGGCGCACCTGCCACCCTGCCCCGGCTGCCATCAGCACAAGCAACCCGAACACTGCCAGCTCATCCATCTCTACGTTCCGCTCATATACGGTCGGTTACGGTGGTGTCGCCTCTCATAGAGAGAGGCGAACCGTAACGTAACCCCGTAACCCGTGGCACCCGTAACCGTAACGTAACCCGAACCGTAACCCGTAACTGAGGAAGAGACGTGAAAAGGACCCCAACAGCCCTCGGCCAAAGCGGCGAGACGGCGCCGGTTGTTGACTTGTACGGGGCTGGCAAGATCCAGCGGCGGGTTTGGCGCGCCTTCATGGCTCTGCCGGATCAGGAACTGACGACGGCTCAGCTGGCAGCATGGTGCTATCCTCGATTGGAGGGTGAGCCTCGACGGAAGCACCGTTGGGCAATCGTCCGAGCTGCCGAGCGAGTGGCAAAGCGCGTGCGCCGTGATCGGCCTGGAGGGGTCGTTTTCAGGGCCTTTGGTAGCAATGCGGTAGCAACCGCACATTCCGACGTGACAGAATTTGAGTCGGCTCAATAGCTTAGATGGCGACAAGCACCGGTTTGGCAATTCGGTTCAAGAGGCAAGATGCGCATTTTGATGATTGTAGTTCTCGCCATCGCGACCGGCTCAGCGCTGGCGCAGCAGCCCGAGGGCGACGTTTACCCGTCCAAGGTCGATGGCATCGAGTACCTCCTCCGCTACGGCACCAAGCCGCGCCACGGATGGCATGACGGGCTCACCTACTCCGATAAGACCAAAGCTGAATGCGAACGCAGACTGGCGTTGCTCGATCCTCCAGCGGTATGCATGGTCCGGGAGCAGCTGGAGATTTGACAAATGGGCGAGGGTTGGGGCTGGCGTCAGAACCTGAGTTGGCGATGGGGGTACAGCCGCGCCAAGCTGGGGAAGACCTACAAGTGCCCGTGGTGGGCAGATGAGCAGGTCTATGGGCTGGCTTTCCTTCAGGTAAAGGGCGTCCAGCTCCCTCGCGATCCGTTGGGATCGGCAACGGTCAAGGAACAGGACCGTTTTCGCTGAACACACCAGGATCGCCCGGCGATTGTGGCAACTGCCCTTCTCTGGTGATCGTCCAGCTGCGCCCGCGCTCGGTAGCACGCTCAACTGTCGCTGTGATCCTGATGGTATAGCGCCCGTCGTTCACGGCATCTCTCGGGTGCGAAAGATAGAACGACACCGTCTGCCATCTGAGAGGGCCTTGCGGCCGTATCCACCTAACAAGCTTGATCGTACGCCCGACGCGCGTTTTGTCTCTCTCGATCGTGCTGAGATCATCATCCAGCACAATTGCTGGGGCAATCCGCGATCCCCAGTTGGACCAGCCTCATCCATGCACGGCCATCGCTCCCCAGCGCACATTTCAAACCGATAGACGCGTAGTCGAATTTTTCCACATCTTCTAGGGTCGCGAATCCCAAGCGATGCCGCGAAGTGCTATTTGTTGCCATTAAGTGCCTGACCACATTACACTTTCCTCTTTGTTCGGAATCCCGTAAGAGCTACAGTGTCCGCACCAAATAACTCACTGGTGCGAACGAAGATGCCCGATCAAACGTCCGACCACTTTACCGAGCGAGCCGTCTTCAAGTGCTCGCCTGAGCTGCTTGAGGTTATCGACCGCTCGGCAGCAGCGAGCTTCACCACGCGATCAAACTACCTTCGCGACACGGTTGTCGACCGTCTCCGCCGTGAGGGTGTGATCCCCTCCCCGCGCGCGACGGTGGGAGCAACCTGATGAAGATCATTCACAACAGGCTGTACGAAGACCTCTGCTGCGAGATCGACAGCGGCACGCCTGAGGAGCGCATTGGATTGCTGCTGTGCGGTATTGCCGACCGCATCCAGGCGGCCAACGCCAACCCGGTGAAGCTGTCGGACCTGTGCTCAGTCCTTCGCGAGCACCCCGGCAAGCTGGCGCGAACCGCGCTGCGGAAAAATCTGTCGGTGGTGTCATGAAACGTCTGGTTTTCGCCATCGCCCTCTCGGCCTTCTCGACCCTCGCCTTTGGCGCCGGCACCCTTCCCGGCATCAGCATGACGCAGCAACTGGACGAGAATGCGCGCCCGCTCGCCGGCGGGAAGCTCTATTTCATTCAGGCTGGCACCACCGCGACGCCGCAGAACTGCTACCAGGACACGGCGCTCACCCAGGCTTATCCGAACCCGCTCACGCTAGATGCTGCTGGCCGCGTTCCGCAGGTCTTCTGCGCTGATGGCGTCATCAAGATCCGGCTCACGGACCGGAACCTCAATCAGAAGCTCGTACAGGACAATCTGCTGGTCGTCGGTCCTTCTGGCGGTGGCGGCGGTGGTGGCACGGTCGACCCAACCACGATTTTTCAGACCGGCGCATTCATGCAGTTCTACAGCGCGAGCACGCTTTCTGGGTGGGTGCGCTGTAATGGTCGGACGATCGGATCCGCAAGCTCCGGCGCGACCGAGCGTGCCAATGCGGATACTTCAGCGCTGTTTGCGTTTCTGTGGACCGCCGACGCCAATCTTGCTGTGAGCGGCGGCCGCGGCGCTAGCGCGGCGGCTGATTTCGCCGCAAACAAGACGCTCACCCTGCCCGACTGCCGCGGCCGCGTTCTGGCCGGTCTCGATGACATGGGCGGTGCTGCTGCTGGTCGGCTCACGGCATCCTATTTCGGGTCTGCGGCCACCACGCTCGGCGCGACGGGCGGAGCTGAAAGCTTAGCGCTCGCGACGGCGCAATTGCCCTCGATCACGTCGACCAATGCTACGCAGTCCATCACGGTAAGCACCACCGCCCACATCCCCTTTGCCGCGACAAATTATTCCAACGCGGCTCTCGCCAACAATGCCGGTGCCGTGAACGTGCCCTTCTCGGCTAGCTCATCGGGTGATCTTCAATCACTGACCGGCAGCAACTCCATCAGCGTGACGTCGACGGGCACGAGCGGTAATGCTCACCGCACCGTGCAGCCGACCATCCTCGCCACCACGTTCATCAAACTGTAGGCACCCCCTATGACCAGCCGTGAACTCCTGAAGCGCACCGCGTTTTCCAAGCGTCACCCTGAGTGGGAAGATGATCTGAAAGGGGCCAACATTGCAATCGCGCATGCTCATAGCATGCTCTCCGCGGGCAAGCTGACGCAGAGAGAGTTCAAGGAATACGAGTCCCATCTCTGGTCTGAGATGCTGGAAAAAATGCCCTTGGAAGTTTTTTCGGAGATGCAAGCCGATGGCTCGCTCAACGACCTTGAGGCGTTGGCGCACGGCAATAACGATCGCGATTCCGATGCTGATTGGAAGAATGCGACCGACAAGGACGGTTACACAGACCTGGACAAGCTTGATCCGGTCGAGGTTCGGAAGGCCATCGACCGAAAGGTCAAGGCTGACGCCCTCGAAATGAAATGGCTTGACGGCACAATCGACGATCAAAAGTACGCGCAGCTGTCACGCGACCATGTGGGCCGCGGCGAGCGTCTGGACAGCATGATCGCCGACGGCAAGCACCACAAAGCCGCTCAAGCGGCATTTGAGCGGCAGTACGAAGATGAGCCGGACCACGACAATGATCTCGTGCGCTTCCTCGTGGAAAAATACGGCGACACCAGGCCGGATGGCAGCAAGGTTGAAATGCCAGCAAAAAAGGATAGTCGCTCGAACCTGGAGAAGGCGACTGACAAAAACGGAGTGATCGACATGGACATGCTGGCGGATCTGGAAAACGGCAACTCCGTCACGACGTCGGATGGACCAGCGGGCTACGTAGAACACGAGACCGTGCACGATCTTGGGTCCATCTTGGCGAACAATCAGAGCGACGAGAACTGATGGCGGAGCAGGATCCCAAGACCGGGCGCTTCTTGCCTGGGAATAGCGGCAATGGTGGCCGCCATAAGGGCGCTCGCAACAAGCTACACGCTGATTTTATCCAGGCGCTGTTGGACCACTTCCACATGCGGGGTGCTGCCGAAAACGCCGCCAGCCTTCCGCGTGGTCAGGCCGCTATCGAGATCGTCTACCGGGAGAACCCGCGCGATTACCTGAAGCTAATCGCGAGCGTGCTGCCGAAGGAATACACTATCGAGGACAACCGGTATGACGACGTCGGCGACGAAGAACTTAGAGAAATCATCGACGACTTCCGTCGCAAAGCATCTGAGCGAGAAAGAGGCCAAAGCGCTGGCGAAGGCGCAAGCGGAGCTAAACCGGCGCTTAACTGAGAACCGGCTGAAGTATTATCGCCCCTACCCCAAGCAGCGCGCCTTCCACGAAGCGGGCTTGGTCTATCGGGAGCGGCTATTCCGGGCAGCCAACCAGGTCGGCAAAACCATCGCCGGCGGATTTGAGGCGGCCATGCATGCGACCGGCCGTTACCCTGACGATTGGAAGGGTAAGGTGTTCGATGAGCCGACCTTCGCATGGGTTGGCAGTCCGACGGGCGAGACCTTGCGAGACAATCCGCAACGCATCTTGCTTGGTCGCGTCGGACAGCACGGGACCGGCTCAATCCCTAAAGATGCGATCGTGGAGACAGTGCCCGGCGCCGGCGTCTCCGATCTTGTCGGGACCATCATTGTTCGGTGGGGCGGCGGTGGCGACGTGCAGGCCGGTCAAAGCTCGATCGGGCTGAAATCCTACGTGCAGGGCCGCGAGAAGTGGCAAGGCGAAACTCTGCACTGGCTTTGGTTCGATGAGGAGCCTCCGGACGACATTTATTCGGAAGGCTTGACGCGAACGAACGTCACCGGTGGCCCGGTTTGGCTGACCTTCACTCCCCTGCTCGGCATGTCCGAGGTGGTGCGGCGCTTCCTGATGGAAAAGTCGCCGGACCGGAACGACACCGCCATGACCATCGAGGAGGCCGAGCACTTCACGCCCGAACGCCGTAAGCAGATCACTGCCGGGTACGCGGCGCACGAACGCGACGCGCGCACAAAGGGCATCCCAATCTTGGGCTCGGGCCGCATCTTCCCGGTAGCCGAAGAGACGCTTACCGTTGCGCCTTTTGAGATCCCCGCGCACTGGCACCGCATCGGCGGAATGGACTTCGGCTGGGATCACCCCTTTGCTGCTGTAGAACTTGCTTGGGACGCGGATCAGGACATCGTCTACGTCGTCAAAGCTCACCGGCTGCGCGAGGCCACACCGGTGGTGCATGCCGGCGCCATCAGGTCGTGGGGTCCCCTGCCCTGGGCGTGGCCGCGTGACGGCCGCCGGGAAACGCTGGAGGGTGCCGGCGTGGCCCTAGCTCAGCAGTACCGGGATCAGCAGCTCAACATGTTGGACATGCACGCTCAGTTTCAGGACGGCTCTGTGAGCGTCGAGGCCGGGCTGATGGACATGCTAACGCGGATGGAGACCGGCAAGTTTAAGGTCTTCAGCACCCTGCTCGACTGGTTCGAGGAATTCCGGCTCTATCACCGAAAGGACGGCAAGGTGGTGAAGCTGGGTGATGACCTTCTATCGGCCACCCGCTACGCGATGATGATGCTGCGCTTTGCTGAGCAGATCTATCGGCGAGACAAGCCACGGCGCCGGCGCGGGTTCTTATGGGGCGGCGGGCACGATAGCGGCGCGTGGATGAGTGGCTGAGCCCGACTGTGAGGGGGCGGACAGCAAGCGCGATCGTCGCCACGAAATTACTATCTGGCGAGAGCTTCCGTGCCGTACAGGCGCCATTCTTTGATTAAGTGCCCGACAGGTGCGACAGGTGAGCGACAAAGTTCTGTTAGCTTGTCACTGAGCCTGCCAACCAACACGACCATATGGCGCATCTCGTCGAACCTGATGGACTTCCAATTTTTGCGATCTAGCAGGTGGACCACTCCAAAATTGCGAAAGTGGATGAGCCTTGAATGCATTTTCCAATCAATCTCGCCGTACAACGAAAGAAAATCCGCGACCATTTCAGTAGGTGAAGGACCGAACATGGCTTGAAAGCCTTCGTGTTCGCCATAGACCTTTTCGATGAGGGCGCGCTGGACTCCAGGTATTTTCAGACGCCTAAAGACCCCTTGTAAACTTACCGTCTTCGGGTCGCTGTCTAGGAGAATGCAGGTTCGCACAACTGCCATCATGAGCGTACCATCCTGAAACCCGAGGGCGGCCTGTGACCATCCGTAAGGGTAATTGGTTTTTCCGCGCGACTCTTTGATGGCTTCGTTTACCCCCTCACCAAGCCCAAATGACATGGCCGCTAAAGTGGCGATCCCGGCTAATCGCGGTGCTGAGTCGACTATGAATTTCACATCGGCGTGCTCATCGGCCATGGCAATGCGTCCATCGGTAAAATGCCCATCCCACCAACAGGACGCAGCAGGCACAAATTCGATGCGGCGGGGCGGCTCACTTCGGCTTGATTAACCGCTCCTCGTGAAAATTGCAGGCAGCATCCTGACACTGCCACATCTGGGTCATCATACCCTTTGCGTTTGGGCCGAAACTGCTCCTTGCGCGCATCGACCGACTACCGCACTTGAGGCAAATGTCCGCCGGATATTTACCGTTCAACTGCTCTTCCAGAGCCGCAACTTTCTTTTCTAGTGCTGCGGTCCGGTCCGGGATAGTGCCCAGCTCTTTCCAGAGCGGGACGTCATTCAGCCACTTTCTAACATCGTCCAACACGCCCATCGCATGCCCTTAAGTTTTTCCGTTCACAGCTGGCGGCTTAGCACGACTCGCACGCGTCAGTCCTTGATCCTGTTCTCGCGTACATCTTTCAGGATCGCCTCGTATGTCGCAATCACCTGCCTATTACGATCGATCGCCTCCTGGGTAACGTCTCTCCAAGCGCCACTACCCTCGCGTTCTCCGAGTTTCATGCTTCCCGATTCCAAGGGCTGAAGGTCGCGTCGCAGTTGCTCTAACTGCTTCTCAATACCCTCCGCGTACTCGCGCCAATCCACCACCATATCGCGCCTCCCGTTGCTGGACCAATGCTGACGCAACCAGAGCGTGAACACAAGTGCTGCCTTCCCGATTCTTGGGCTTTCGATGGCACTGGACGACATGCTGACGCCTCGACTCAGGCGTGCCCTGCCCCAGCGCAATTCGGCGCTTTGTGGAGGCGAGCATGTCCCGTGCCCAAGCAAGTCGATCACATGAGGAGCGTAGTGCAGCCAGACTGAAGTGGATAAATGTGCCACCCGGCATGACGCCGGCTATGGCTGATGAATTTATGCGGAGGCTTAACGCCGGGAGCACGCTGAGCAAGCTAACATCGGGGAGGCTCGAACCGGCATTTGTGAGTAGACAGCGCTTCCTAAAGCATTGCGAACTGCATCCCGAATGGGCCGTCGAAGCAAAGCGTCTAATCAAGGCAAACGAGGAAGCCGCGGCGCACATCCGCGCAACCGTGACGTGGAGGTTCGCGATACAGCGATCGGCTGACAAGCGCCGAACAGCCGAGCGATGCAAGAACGGTCACATCCGGACGCTGGAAAATACCTTTTACGAGCAGCATCTGGGCTATCTCGTCAGGCGCTGCAAGGACTGCATCAAGATCCGTCGCCAGTTGCTGATGCCTACCCCGGTACAGGTTAGAGCTACCATTGCATCGCTTCAGGAGGGTGGGACATTGAGTGCCGAGCCGTCGCACGTGCAGCAGTCCATGAGAAATTTCATGAGGGCAAATCCGAGGCTCGGTAATCGGCTGCGCGCTATCTCCGAAAAGAACGCATCCGTGCACAGGAGCGCCGCACAGAGAGCTAGGCGCAGGTTTGCCGCCTCAGCCTTGACCCAGAACAACGGCGAGGATGCCTATGAGGCGGTCTGCAGAGCGACAGCCCATTTACCGGATGAGGACCGCCGGGACGTCATGTCCAGGATGTTTCTCGCTATCGCCGAAGGCTGCCTGACACTGTCCGAGGCACGATCCCGCGTTTGGGAATTTCTGAAAGATCACCGGCGCCGCCCTCGGGTGTATGGCGAAGCCCGGTTCAGCTTAGACAGCCCTGTGGGCGCCGACTGCGATATGACGTGGCTGGACACGAAAACAGATGCCGATCGGCTTTGGGCCCCCTGATGGGGATGGATTTTTAAGCAAATCAGGAGCAGCATGTCCGTGGGCTTGGAAACCCGGACCAGAGCTATAGCCGCATCATGCTTGGTCAGCATGTCCGCTCGATTGGCGTCGAGGGGTGACGGCTGAACGTAAACTTTCCTGGTTGGAAGGTTTACCAACGGACGCACTTGGCGGTGCGGCTCCGAACTCTGCCCTTTTGGCCGAGGTCGGGCGTGCTGTCCAGAGGGGCAACCCTTAAAAGCGCTCGGCGTGTCGCTCTGGCACGTTTCCAAACCCCGGCTGCCGCGGCTGACCCGCGACATGGGCCTTGGAAAGCCCTCAACCAGAGCAACCACCATGGAAAACGTCAGAGAACTACCAGCGGAGTCCACCCGTGCGATTTTGCACGGCCTCGCACTCCAACAGCGGGAGCGGGAAACCTCGCTCCAGAGCCTCGCCAGACTCAGGAAAGAGGCATCCGCCGAGATCGAACGCCTAATCGCCTTCCTGGACGCCTCCGACCCCTACGTGACGACCGAACTCGAGGACGACACTTCGGCCGACCTGGAGGACGATGACCCTGCTGAGGACGACGACCCGGCAGAGAATGACCTCGATGACGAGCCGTCCCTGGGAAGCCTCGGCACGGGGGAATGGTCCGATCAGACCAAGTGGGCCGCAGGCAACCGAACCGACCTTGAGGACGAGCACGACGGCCGGGAGCCAGACGAGAGTGGCATTGCTGACATGGAGGGCTTGCTTGAGCAGGTGGGCTCGCAGAGCTGGCAACTGGACGGTTATGTCTGATGCGCCCGATCCGAGCCCTATGGGCGCTCCAGCGACTTAGATGGGCACGCTGGCGCGTCATGCGCCGGTATCGAGGCCTGATCCTCTAACCACCAAAGCCCCGCCGGCATCACTACCGGCGGGGCTCTCGCTCTTGCATGGGCCAACTTCAGTTTAAGATCTTCGAGGGCGTTTCGACTGGAGGCTGTGCACCTCCTGGGGGCGCCATGGGCGTGATCGGTCCTGGCACCACAATAGCAGGTGGTTTTCGCTTGCGTTGTCGGAGCGCCCAACCGTCTAGCTTCTTCTTCCAACGCTTATTCAAGTCCAGCATCGCGATGTAGGCGGAAAGGTCGTCCGGGTCGATTCGGCTGAAGTCGATGATTTTGCTCGCGTCCTTGCAGTGCCCAACGAGGGCACTAGACCAATAATGGTAAGCCACCTTTTCGTCGAAAACCTTGTTGTCAATTCCTACAGCGATAAGTTCGTGAATATTCAGGCACGCGTGTACCGTCTTGTATTCGTCGCTCTTCACTATCTCTTTGAGGGTCTTTCCATCGTCGATTTGCTTGCTGACAGCTTCCACATGGCCGTCAAACGACTGGAACAGCTTAACGATCGAGCTGTCGGCCTCGGTCTTCAGGAAGAAATCGATCGTCGCCCTTCTGCGCGCGATCGTGCGGGTGACGTGGATGGAATAGAAGGCGATGCTGCTCGCGATGATAGCAACCAATGGTGTGATTAGCGCCGCATAGGGCAGAATCTTCTTCGCCGCGAAGTGGACAGCATCATAGGCTGCCCAACCCCACAACGCGATCACTTGACCGCTCATTGAACCTCGGCCTCAGTACCGGGGGGTCCTGTGACCGGCAGATCCCGTGTAGGGATTCATGTTGCCGCTGGTGCCGAAGTTATCCCGTTGGGTGCCGTTCGGATTTGTAGCAACATAGGGCGCCACGTAGGTACCGTTGCTGCGGGTGTAGCCCGACGAAGTATGTGTGCTCGGGTTCGAACCGGTTCCGCTGAGATATTGCGCGTGCGCGGCGGTCCCAGCGAGCGTCAACGCCAAAGCAAGAGAAATGGTTCTCATATTCAGCCCCCCCAAAAGGTTTAATCAACCGCGTTACGCAACCACAGCTCGCACGCGAAGTCGAGTCCGACAAAAGGCTGACGGGCGATTATACCTGACGCGTTCTCGGGAAAATCTACGGAGCTTGTTTCGACGCGGCAAATTGGGGCGGCTTACCCGTCTCAAAATCCGGCCGGACATCGGCCTCACGGCTACCGCAGCCCCGGCAGACAAAGAGCGGCTCGATATCGGACAGCCGCACCTCGTCGGGCCATCGATCGGCTTCTAGCGCTGTATGATTGCCGCAGTGGCAGTAGACCAGGACGCCGCGCAAGCCCATCTCGCGCATCTCTCCGAAGGTGATCTTGAGCGGCCGGCCGTCTGCGTGCGTCTCAGTATGGCGTTTAGAGCGAGGCATTGCGCGCATCGAAGCGCGCCGCTCTCAAGAGTCAAATTGTCGATTCCTAGCGGCTCAGAACGAGCCCGAGCTACTGCCTGTTGTGGGTGTGAAAGCTTGATCCGCGACACATAAGCCAGCGGACAACAAGACCGCCAGCGAACAGTGTGAGCCCGATCAAAGTGATTGTATCGGCATCCATCATATGCCCCTGCTCCGTCGCGGGCCGCAATCGGGCTGCTACCGGATTTGCTACCCAACTGGTTGGGACGACGCAGGAATGACGGGGACGAAGGGGCGCGGACCTTGGGAAATTTCCTAGTATTTCAGCACCAAATGGGACCGGCAGTTACAGGCCGGCACCCCAATTCCAGAATTTCAAGACCGGTGCCTTAAAACCACTCGGCCACCCTTCCAAACTCGGAATGGCTGTCGCTTAACGCAGTCGACCGCGCAAGGCAACGCGAAGTTGGGCCATGCCGACGCGATCGAGGTTTGGGCCGGGCTGAGGCGTTGTGGCCGCTGGAAATTTGCGGGGGCCCTGCTGCGGCTATCGTTTGAGACGCCTTGGCGGCTGCGGAGCGCAACCCTCCGTTGACCCGGATCAAGGTATTTCCGCCGCCCGTCACTAGCGTTGGTTGACGCCATGGACGGAGGATGACGATGGGACTGAAGCGACTCCTGGTAGCCGTAGCGCTCTTGGTTGGATTTGTCACACCTGCACTGGCGCAGCCGTTTCCGCGTCCGGTGCTGCAATTTACCGGTCAACTGATCTTCGGCCCGACGCTCATTGTCGGGCTGACGGTGGTCAACTGGCGCGACTACTCACACTCCCTGTTTGCGGAATCGCCCAAGCTGCCGCCGTGCGGGCTCAACACCTCGGCGTCGCGGACCTGGGTCGATATCTACAACGCCAGAGGCCGAATGCTCTATGGATTCTGTGACTTCGCCGATCCGTCCAATCTCTCGCAGCTCTTTTTCTCGGTTCCCATCACCGAGCGGCCAAGGGCGGTTTACGTCACGCTCACCGACCGGTTGCGACATCGAATAGTCGTGTCGAACAGGGTCGTGATTCCTTGATCCGGAAAACAGAAAACGCGGCGCCCTTGGGAGCGCCGCGCCAAATCCGTTCGTGACGATGGCTGCTCAGTAGCCGCAGGACGCGCAGTTCATCTGCACCGGGGCGTAATAGGAGTAGCCGGGCGACACCATCTCGACGCGCTGGCGCGTGGCATATTGCGGCGGGATGTGCTGGTACTGCACGCTCGGCGGCGCAACCATGACGGTCTGCGGTACCATCACGGTGCGGTACTGCGCCGGCGTGCGGTGCGCGACGGTTGCGCCCGGCGACACCATCACGGTCTCGTCGACGGTGCGGTATTGCGGCTGCACGTATTGCTGCTGATAGCAGGTCTGGCACGGCGGCGGCGCGTAGCAATTGTAGCAGCCGGCGGAGGCCGCGCCCGTCATGGAAATCGCGGCGACGGCGGTGGAGAAAACAACAGCGAGAGTACGAGACATTTTGCGGCGCCCCAGTTGCCCGAAATGGATTTGCGAAGGTCGCCGCATTATACGCCGCAAAATTTGGGGCTGCTGAAGTTCGTCGAGGCATCCTTAATACGAACGGCCGGCTTTCGCCGGCCGTTCAGAACTTGTTGACCATGTGCGACCGCATCGTTCGCGATCACAGCAGGCGCGCGACGCTCTCAGTTCGAACGACGCTTGACCTCGCGCACCGCACCGCGCGCGGCGCTGGTGGTGAGTGCTGCATAGGCCTGCAGCGCGGTCGAGACGTTGCGCTTGCGGCCGACAGCCTGCCAGGCGGTATCGCCCTTCGCCTCCTCCGCGGCACGGCGGCTGGCGAGTTCCTCGTCGGAGACCTCGAGGGTGATGCTGCGGTTCGGTATGTCGATGGCGATGCGGTCGCCGGTGCGCACCAGGCCGATGTTGCCGCCTTCGGCTGCTTCCGGCGACAAATGGCCGATCGACAGGCCGGACGAGCCGCCCGAGAAGCGGCCGTCGGTGACGAGCGCGCAAGCTTTGCCGAGGCCCATCGATTTCAGGTAGCTGGTCGGATACAGCATCTCCTGCATGCCGGGGCCGCCGCGCGGGCCTTCATAGATGATGACCACGACCTCGCCGGCGACGACCTTGCCACCCAAGATGCCTTCGACGGCTGCGTCCTGGCTTTCGAACACACGCGCCGGGCCGGAGAATGTCAGGATCGAGGCATCGACGCCCGCGGTCTTCACGATGCAGCCGTCCTGCGCGAGATTGCCGTAGAGCACTGCAAGACCGCCGTCCTTGCTGAAGGCGTGCTCGAGATTGCGCACGACGCCCTTCTCGCGATCGGTATCGAGTTCGTCGTAGCGGCGCTCCTGGCTGAAGGCGACTTGGGTCGGGATGCCGCCGGGCGAGGCGCGGAAGAAGGTGCGGACCGACTCGCTCTTCGAGCGCTTGATGTCCCAGCGCTCCAGCGACTCCCTCATGGTCGGCGCATGCACGGTCGAGACCGAGGTGTCGATCAGGCCGGCGCGATCGAGTTCGCCGAGAATGCCCATGATGCCGCCGGCACGATGCACGTCCTCGACATGCACGTCGGCGACCGACGGCGCGACCTTGCACAGCACGGGCACGCGGCGCGACAGCCGGTCGATGTCCTGCATGGTGAACTTGACCTCGCCTTCATGCGCCGCCGCCAGCAAATGCAGCACCGTGTTGGTCGAGCCGCCCATGGCGATGTCGAGCGTCATCGCGTTCTCGAATGCCGTGAAATTCGCGATGTTGCGCGGCAGCACCGAGGCATCGTCCTGCTCATAATAGCGGCGCACGATATCGACGATGGTGTGGCCGGCCTCGACGAACAGGCGCTTGCGGTCGGCGTGGGTGGCGACGACAGTGCCGTTGCCGGGCAGCGCGAGTCCAAGCGCCTCGGTCAGGCAGTTCATGGAGTTGGCGGTGAACATGCCCGAGCAGGAGCCGCAGGTCGGGCACGCCGAGCGCTCGATCACCTTGACGTCCTCGTCGCTGACCTTGCTGTCGGCGGCGGCGACCATGGCGTCGATGAGGTCGACCGCCTTGGTCTTGCCCTGCAGCTTGACTTTGCCGGCCTCCATCGGTCCGCCCGAGACGAACACGGCGGGAATGTTCAGCCGCAGCGCGGCCATCAGCATGCCGGGCGTGATCTTGTCGCAATTGGAGATGCAGACCATTCCGTCCGCGCAGTGGGCGTTGACCATGTACTCGACGCTGTCGGCGATCAGCTCGCGCGACGGCAGGCTGTAGAGCATGCCGTCATGGCCCATCGCGATGCCGTCGTCGACCGCGATGGTGTTGAACTCCTTGGCGACGCCGCCGGCCTGCTCGATCTCGCGGGCGACGAGCTGGCCAAGGTCCTTGAGGTGGACGTGGCCCGGCACGAACTGGGTGAAGGAGTTGACGACCGCGATGATGGGCTTGCCGAAATCGCCGTCCTTCATGCCGGTCGCGCGCCAGAGGCCGCGGGCGCCCGCCATGTTGCGGCCGTGGGTGGTGGTGCGGGAGCGATAGGCTGGCATGGCGGTTTCCGTCCTCGGTTTGACCGGCCGGGCGTGAAAAATGTGATGCCGCCTCAGGCCTTTGTGGCCGGATAGCGCAGCCGGGGAACGCGCGCAACGGGAACTTGGGGCGAAGATGGCCGGATCGGCCCCTCGCAGGCCTCCCCTGCTCCCGGCGCTTGGGCTGGTCCGTGCCACGGACGCAGCGCAGCGTTGTCCCGGCGATGCGAAGTATCGTCCGGCGCGACGGTGCTCTGCAGAGCCACGGCCCAGAACTTGCGGCGGGATGGGTTTTGGTTCTGCGGAGCGGCACTCCGTGCCGCACCGCGCCCGGACACGATACCTCCGAGACCTATTGCAGCGTCGGATCGAGCCGGTCGCGCAGCCAGTCGCCGATCACGGACACCGCGAGCGTGGTGATCACGATAGTCGTGGCCGGGGCCAGCATGATCCAGGGCGCCCGGGTCAGGTATTCGCGGCCGTAGCCGACCATGTTGCCGAGGCTGGTCATCGGCGGCTGCACGCCGAGACCAAGGAAGGACAAGCCCGACTCCATCAGGATCACCTCGGGAAAGACCAGCGTCGTCGAGACGATCAGGGTCGAGGCGATGTTAGGCAGGATGTGGCGCAGGTAGATCCGGGCCGGCGTCGCGCCCAGCTGGCGGACCGCGGCGGCATAGCCTTGCGCATTGGCGGAGATGGCAAGGCCGCGGGCGATACGGGCGTAGCGCTCCCAGCCGAACATGCCCATCAGCCCGATGAGCAGCGGCAGCGAATTGCCGAAGAAGGCGAGCACGGCGAGCGCCATGATCAGGAACGGCATGCTGGCCTGGAAGTCGGTCAGCATCAGCACGAGGTGCTCCACGGCGCCGCGAAAATGCGCGGCCAGGAAGCCGAGCGTGGTGCCGACGATTGCCGAGATCGCGGTCGCGCCGAACGCGATCAGCAGCGAGATGCGAATGGAGACGAGCAGCCGCGACAGCACGTCGCGGCCGAGTTCGTCGGTGCCGAGCCAGTGCGCGACGTTGCCGGGCGCCGCGAGGCGATTGCGGAGGTCGAGCTGGGTGTAGCCGTAGGGCGCGATCTTTTCGGCGAGGGCTGCGATCACCAGCATGGCGATGATCCAGATCACCGCAAGCACCACCGACAGCGGAATCGCCGGGAGACTGATGCGGCGGCGGCCGGCGGTGTCCTTCAGCGTCGCGTCGGTCATGCGTGCGCTCCCTTGGCGCGCAGCCGCGGATCGAGGAAGCCGTAGAGGAAATCGACCACCAGGTTGGAGGTGACCATTGTCATCGCGACCAGCAGCAGGATGCATTGCACGACGGCAAGATCGCGGTTGGCGACGGCAACGACGAGCAGGCGCCCTACTCCCGGCCAGGAAAACACACTCTCGACCACCACGGCGCCCGCGATCAGCGTGCCCACCATGAAGCCCAGAATAGTGACGGTCGGAATTGCCGCGTTCGGCAGCGCATGCGAGGTCACCACCTTGCGCCACGGCACGCCCTTGGCAGACGCCGTTCGGATATAGGGCTGGCCCAAAACCTCCAGCATCGCGCTGCGTGTGAAGCGCGCCAGCACGGCCGCACCACCGAGGCTCAGCGTCACGATCGGCAGGATGGCGTGACGCCAGCTGTCCTGTCCGCCCGACGGCAGCCAGCCGAGCTGCACGGCGAAGACGAGCACGAGCAGCAGCGCGAGAACAAAACTCGGCACGGTAAAGCCCGCGACCGCGGTCATCATCACGGCGCGATCGATGGCCGAGCCCCGATGCAAAGCGGCGTAGATGCCGGCGGGGATACCGAGCACGACCTTGAAGACGAAGGCCGGCAGCGTCAGTGCCAGCGTCGCCGGAATGCGCTCCAGCACCAGCTCGATCGCGGGCCTTCCGTCGCGCATGGAACGGCCGAGCTCGCCCTTCGCAATGGCGCCGAAATAGTCGAGGTACTGAAACCAGATGGGATCATCGAGGCCCCACGCCTTGCGGAACGCTGCGAGCACCTCGGGCGGCGCCTCCGGCCCCAGGATCATCAGCGCGGGATCGCCTGACAGCCGGAGCACGACGAAGGCGAAGGTGACGACGAGCACGATCGTCAGTGCCGCGCGGCCGAAGCGAATGGCGAGATAGCGTCCCATCACGCGGCGTCCCGCGTCTCGGCACCGGTGACAAGATGACAGGCGACCTGCCTGTTACCGCCGACGGCCGACAACGCAGGCACCTCGCGCGTACAGCGCGCGATGGCGCGCGGGCAGCGCGGATGGAAGGCACAGCCTTGTGGACGCGCGGCCGGATTCGGCGGATCGCCCGCGAGCACGATACGGCCTGCGCTGCGGCGGCCCGGCGCGGGCGAAGCCGAGACCAGCGCCTGCGTATAGGGATGTTCGGGCCGCGCGAACAGATCGTCGGCGCTGCCGATCTCGACGATGCGGCCGAGATACATCACCGCGACGACATTGCTGATCTGCCTGACGACGCGCAGATCGTGGCTGATGAACAAAAGCGTCAGTCCCAGTTGAGCCTGGAGATCGCAGAGCAGGTTCACGACCTGCGCCTGAATCGAGACGTCGAGCGCGCTGACGGGCTCGTCGCAGACCAGGAAATCCGGCTTCGTCGCGAGCGCGCGTGCCAGCACGATACGCTGGCGCTGGCCGCCGGACAGCGCACCGGGATAACGCGCGCCATGCGCCGGCGTGAGCTCGACCGCGCGCAACAAGTCGCGCACGCGGTCCTCGCGCTCGGCGGGCGTGCCGAGATTGTGGATGTCGAGGGGTTCGCGGATCTGCGTTGCGACCGGCAAGCGTCGGTCCAGCGCGCCGAGCGGATCCTGGAAGATCATCTGCATGCGCGCGCGTTGCGCACGCCAAGCTGCCGTGCCGGGCGCAACCATCGGCTTGCCGTCGAACCTCACCTCGCCGCTGTCGGGCGGCTCGAGGCCCAGCACGATGCGGCCGGTGGTGGATTTGCCCGAACCGGACTCGCCGACGAGGCCCAGCGTCTGGCCTTTCGGGATGGTCAGCGAGACGCCGTCGACAGCATGCACGGCCGCAGCTCGGCCGAACATGCCGGAGCGCATCGAATAAGTGCGGGAGATGTCGCAGACTTCGACGAGCGGCGGGCTCATTCGGCGGCGATCCCGAGCAGCGTGCGGCGCGAGGCCTCGGCGCGGATGCAGGCGACGGTGCGCTGGTCGGCAATCGGTGCCAGGGTCGGCGCGGCGAGACTGCAGGAATCCGATGCCAGCGCGCAACGCGGCGCGAAGGCGCAGCCATCAGGCATCATCGCGGGATCGGGCACCGTTCCGGGAATGGCGGTGAGACGGCGGCGCGGTCCATCGAGCGGCGGCAATGCACCGATCAGGCCTTGTGCATAGGGGTGCACGGGATCGGCGAACAGCTGGTTGCTCGGGGCCTGCTCGACGATGCGGCCGGCATACATCACCGCGACGCGATCGCAGTTCTCGGCGACGACGCCGAGATCGTGGCTGATCAGCACCATCGCCATGCCGAACTCGCGGCGGACCGACGACATCAGCTCCAAAATCTGTGCCTGAATGGTGGCATCGAGCGCGGTGGTGGGTTCGTCCGCAATCAGAACGTCAGGATTTCCAGCAAGCGCCATCGCGATCATGATGCGCTGGACCTGGCCGCCGGAGAATTCGTGCGGATAGGCTTCGAGCCGACGGCCGGCGTCGGGAATGCCGACGAGATCGAGCAGCCGGCGCGCTTCCGCCTTCACGGCGTTGCCTTGGAGATCGCGATGCAACACCAAGGCTTCGGAGAGCTGCTTGCGAATGGTCAGCACCGGGTTGAGTGCGCTCGCCGGGTCCTGGAAGATCATGGCAACCCGCCCGCCCCTGACCCGGTCGAGCTCGCCGGCCGGCGCGCCCAGGATTTCGCGTCCGTCGAGCCGCACCGAACCCGTAACCTTGGCATGCCGCGGCAACAGTCCGAGCGCGGCAAGCCAGGTGACCGACTTGCCCGATCCGGACTCGCCGACGAGGCCAAGCGCCTCGCCCTTGCCGAGAGCGATATCGACGCCGCGCAGGACCGGCACGCCGTTGAAGGCGACGCTAAGGCCCTGAATATTGACCAGTGGAGTCACGCTCACGCCTCGAAATTGCCGGCGCGGAAATCCATCGCGAAGGCGGGCGACGCCTTCCACTTGATCGATTTCGGCTTGGCCGTGAAGGTCGCGTTCTGATGCAGCACCGTATAGGCAGGATCTTCGCGCTCGGCGATCTCCAGCATGCGGCGGAACGCCTTCTTGCGCGCGGGCCGGTCGGTCGAGGTTTCCAGGAACTCCGAGAGCTTGTTCAGCTCGGCGTTGGTCCATTCGCCGATCTGCTGCTGCTGGCCGTTCGGGCCGTGCTGGGCGACCAGCGACGAGACGGGATCGTTGAAGGCGGCCGAGTTCGACCAGTCGCGCACGGCACGGGTCGGCGCGCGTTCCATGATCTGCGACCAGTTCTCCTTGGTCTCGATCTGGACGTTGAGGCCGACCGACTTCCACATCTCGACCAGCACCTGCGCGGTCGCGACCTGGTTGGTGTAGTAATTGTTCAGCAGGCGATACGGAATCGGATCGCCCTTGTAGTTGGCCTGCTTGAGCAGATCCTGCGCCAGCTTGGGATCGTAGGCCGGTACGCTCCAGTCGGCGTTGAACATGTCGCCGTAGAACTCCCATTGCAGGCCCTTCGGCACGCGGGTGCGGCCCGCCCACAGGCTGTCGACGATGGCCTGGCGGTCGATCGCGTGGGTGAAGGCGCGGCGCACCAAGGGATTGGCGAGCACGGCGTGGTTCTTGTCGAACACGGTCAAGCGATGGTTCAGGATAGTGCCGCCCTGCACTTCGAACGCGGCATTCTTCTCAATGCCGGCGATCTGGTCCGGCGGGATGTCGCAGGCGAACTGGTACTCGCCCGACAAGAGGCCGTTGATGCGGCTCGCGACTTCGGGCACTTCGAGGAAGCGGATACGCTTGAGCGGCGGACGGCCGCCCCAATATTCGTCATGTGCTTCAAGCGTCAGCGACACGTCGGGCTTGAGCTCGACGACCCTGTAGGGACCGGTTGTCACGGGCTTGCGCGCCCAGTCGAGATAGCTCGCGGATTCGTCCCAGGCGCGGCGGTTCATGATGTCGGAACCGTAGCGCGACAGCCGGCCCTCGATCGTGACGTCGGGCGTCGCGTTGTAGAAGCGCACGGTGTATTTATCGACGGCATCGACGCGCACGAGGTCCGGCCAGATCCGGCGTGCGACCGCGGGGACATCAGGCGGCAATTCCTTGCCCGGCCGTGGCGTCGGGATCTTCTCGAAGGCCTGGATGGTCGAGCGGCTCTTGGCCTCGGTCTCACCGAACATGCGCTCGCGGCTGAAGGTGAAGACGACATCCTCTGCGGTCAGCTCGTCACCGTTGTGAAACTTGACGCCCTGGCGCAGCTTCACCTCGACGGTCTGGTCGTCGATGCGGCGCCATTCGGTGGCAAGGCCCGGCACAGCCTCCAGGTTACCACGCCAATTCTTGGAGATCAGGCCTTCCCAGATCGAGGAGAAGAACACGCGCTCGCCGACATTGGACTGCTCGCGCAGCACGTCGAGCACGTTCGCGTTCGTCACCTTCTGCACGGCGATCGTCACCGACGGACGGTTGTCGCCCTGCGCGATGGCAAAACGCGGCAGCAGCAGTGTGCCTGCGGCGGCGCCGCCGGTCTTCAGGATGGTGCGACGGGTGAATTTGGTCATGGCGCTAGCCTCGGATAATGCGGTTATTCGGCGAGACCGAGCGCGGCGAGATGGGCGGCACCGGCGCGGACGTCGTCGTGGTTGCGGAGTTCGAGGATCAGCCGCGGATTCGACGTCAGCCGGCCTAGCGCGCGGAATACGGCGACCCAGGGAATGTTGCCCTCGCCCGGCGCCCAGTGCCGGTCGGCAAAGCCGTCGGTGTCCTGCAGATGCACATGCGTGAGCATGTCGCCGGCGGTCTCGACGTAGTAGTCGACTGGCGGCGCGCCTGTGGAGCTGTGGGCGTAGTTGGCATGTCCGGTGTCGAGCGAGACGCGGACCTTGGCGCTTTCGAGCGCCTTGGCGAGGCGCACCCGGTCACGCGGATCCCTGTCCTCGATGTTCTCGATGACGATTTCGCAGCCGATCGTCTCGGCGCGGGCGATCACCTCGGCGAGCGTCGCCTTGACGCGTTCGACCAGATTGCCGCGATTGTCCGGATAGAGATCGAGATTGTTGTGATCCCAGGTCGTGAACGGCGAATGGATCACCATCTGCGTCGCGCCGAGGAACTCGGCGGCATCGAGGCCCTGGATCAGGCGCTTGGTCACGGCCTGGCGGATCATCGGATCGTGGCTGTCGATCTTGAAGCCCCAGAATGGGCCGTGGATGCCGAGCCGGCCGGTATGGCCGGAGAGCATCTGCTTGATGTCGGTCGCAGCACTTCGCCAGTCGCCATCGAGCAGGTCGGCGCGGAAGAAATCCTGGATCTCGAGATCGCGCTGCCGGTCGAGAAGCCAGTCACGATGCGCGGGGATCGATTTGATGGACAATGCTGCGCCCAGCACCGGCTTCGACATGGCTTGCTCCTTGATCGTCGGCGATGACGGGAGCAGCGCTAGACCAGTTCAATGACAGGCCGGTGAAATGCAGATTCCGCAGGGCGAGGAGATGTGGACATCTCCTGGTGCGGTTCCGTTTTGTGCCTTCGCGATCGCGGTGCCGATGCCGAATGGACACAGCGCAAGCGGTATCCGTGTCCGTAGTGCTCCGGAATGGAATCCTGCCGCGATGTCACGTACATCGCGTGCATCGATCGGCGGCCACTTCCACGGGCATCACCCTACGATCGCGCTACATGGGGTTGGGGGACCGCATGGGGCGGGGGATTGAAGGCTGGGGCAGGTGACGAGGTCCGGACTCCTAGGCACTCCGGACCTCGAAGCTTTCTGAAATTGAACGCAGCAACGCGCCGTCCGGTTGGGGCATCCGGGCGGCGCGTTGTCGTTCCAGGAGCGTCTTTCGATCAGCGCGTCTGCGGTTCGATCGTCACGGTGCAGTCGCCCTGCCCTTGCGTCGCGACCACGATGTTGCCGGCCGGCGCACCGAGCGCGATCGGTGCGGACGAGCTGCCATCCGGCATCTGAACTGTCACGCTCAGCGAGTCCGTACGCCCGGTCGAACCGACGGTTGTCGGCTCGGCCTCGGCGACATTGCCCGATGCATCGCGGCGCATGATCCGGCAATTCAGGCTATTGCTCGTCGTGCTTCCGGCCGCCGCAACACTCGACGTGGCGCCGCCGCTCATCTGCGCCCGGGCTCGCGACGGATCGCGCGGCACCTGGCTGACGATGCGATGCGTGCGCGGCTCGACGATGACGACATCGTCATCGGTCGTGAAATATTCGTAGTCCCGGTATTCCGGCTCGATCGAGGTGATCTCTGGCGGCACCCGGTAGAGACGCACGCGCGGCGGGATCGTCTCGCCCACCCGAATCGAGATGTTCAGGTTGCGTTCCGGTTGCGCCAAACGCGCGCGGCTCACGGTTTCGGAGATCCGCACCTGCTTCTCGGTCGTGACGCTGGTCTGCTGACCGACCTGCGTGTCGGTCCGGGTGGTCTGATTGGCTTGATTGGTCTGCGTGCCGGAAGGCGCGGTTTGGGCGTTGTTGGTGGGCGCCGTGCGGTTCGTGTCCGTCGCGGTGGCCGGCCGGTTGTTCTTCTGCTCGGCCGCATCGCGCGGGGACTGGTTCTGCTCTTTCTGGTTGGCCGCGGCTCCCGCCCGCTCGTTTTGCTGGCCAGCGGTGCCAGTCTTGGACTTCTCGGACTCGGCGGTTGATTTCTGCGGCGCGGACTTGTCCTGCTTCGTCTCGGCGCTGCTCTTGCCGGTCTCGCGGCCTTGTTTCGCGGTGTCGGCTTCACGGTTGCGATCGCGCGAAGGCTCGCGGGATTCTTGTGCCTGATCCTTCGCCTTGGGTTGGTTGCGCTCGGCAGAACCGGCAGATTGGCGCTTGTCGTCATTGGCCTCTTGCTTGGCAGCGCCGCCCTTCTCCTCGCGGCCGGCGCCCTGCAGTCGCTCCTGGGCCCCCTGCGCGCGCTCTTGAACGCGCTCCTGAGCGGCGCCGCGTTCGGGCGCAGCGCCCTTCGCCGGTTCCTCGGTCCGTTTCGGCTCGCTGCGCTCGCCGGGCGCCTGGGCGTAGGCCAATCCGGATGCGAGCATAAGTCCAACGGCAGCAGTCGACAGCATCAAGTGTTTACGCATGGTCCCTCTCCTCGACAATTCGTAACAACAGACGCGAACGCTCTGTCGATGCGATTGTTCCTGAGCGGAACGAGGGGCGATCAGCCTGAGCTCACCATTGGGTCCTTCAACGTCAGCCGGGCGGTGAATGTCACGCTGGTCTTGCCGACCAGCGCCATGCCTTCGACCTCGGCGCCGCCGGCGGAGTAGTCACCCGAGAAACCGCAGGTGACCTCCCTGCCACCGAACGCCAGCGTTCGGCCGACGGCTTCGGTGTGCTGATTGACGGTCATGTCGCCGCGCCACTTGCCGTTCCGGAAGGTGTAGGTGCCGGTGTAGTAGAAATAGCTGTCGCCGCCCAAGATGCGCCCGTCGCAGAGCACGACGACGCCCCTCGCCTGCCCGCGCTTGCCGTCGCGCATTTCGATGTCGAAGATGTAGAGGCCGTTGACGACCCTGGCCTCCTCCGCTTTCGCCCCATCCCCGGCCGACATCCGATCATCTCCCCAACAATCCGCCCCGATCAGTGCGGCACGTTCCGCTCGAGATCCTCGAGCCAGGCCACCGCGCTCGAATCCGACGGGGCGCGCCAGTCGCCGCGCGGCGACAGCGAGCCGCCCGCCGAGACCTTTGGCCCGTTCGGCATCGCCGAGCGCTTGAACTGGCTGAAGGCGAAGAAGCGGCGCAGGAACACCTCGAGCCAGCTGCGGATCTCCTTGAGATCATAGGCCTTGCGCCGATCGTTCGGAAATGCCGGCGGCCACTCGCCCTTGGAGACGTCCTTCCACGCGTGTTGTGCCATGAAGGCGATCTTGGACGGACGCATGCCGAACCGCAGCGTGTAGAACAGATTGAAATCCTGCAGCTCGTAGGGGCCGACAGATGCTTCGGTGCTCTGCGGCTTCTGGCCGGGCTCCACCGGCACCAGCTCGGGCGAAATTTCGGCAACGAGGATCGAGCCAAGCGTGCGGTTGACGTCGGCGCCGAACTGCTTCGATGCGATCACCCAGCGGATCAGATGCTGGATCAGCGTCTTCGGCACGCCGGCATTGACGTTGTAATGCGCCATCTGGTCGCCGACACCATAGGTGCACCAGCCGAGCGCGAGCTCGGAGAGATCGCCGGTGCCGATGACGATGCCGCCGTGTTGGTTGGCGAGGCGGAACAGATAATCCGTGCGCAAGCCGGCCTGCACGTTCTCGAAGGTGACGTCGTAAAGCTTCTCGCCCCTGCCGAAGGGATGACCGATGTCCTTCAGCATCTGCGTCGCCGTGGTACGGATGTCGAGCTCCTGCCAGCTCGTCTGCAACGCTTGCATCAGAGCCAATGCATGGGTCTTGCTCTCGCTGCCGGTGGCGAAGCCCGGCATGGTGTAGGCCAAGATGTTCTCGCGCGGCAGGCCAAGCAGGTCGACCGCCTTGGCGGCGACGATCAATGCATGGGTGGAATCGAGCCCGCCGGAGACGCCGATCACGACGCGCTTGGTGCCGGTGGCACGCATGCGCTGCACGAGGCCGGCGACCTGGATGTTGTAGGCCTCGTAGCAATCCTGCTCGAGGAGGCTTTCGTCGCTCGGCACGAACGGAAAGCGCTCGACCTTGCGCATGAAGCCGATGTCGGCGGCCGGCGGCTTCAGCGCGAATGTCACCTTGCGGAAAAACGCCTCGCGCTGGCGCCGGTTGTCGTCAAACGTGCCCATCGCGGCACGTTCCTGCCTGAGCAGATCGAGATCGACATCGGCATAAGTGATCTGGCCGCCCTGGCGGAACCGCTCGCCCTCGGCCAGCAGCACGCCGTTCTCGTAAATCGAGGTCTGGCCGTCCCAGGCGAGATCCGTGGTGGATTCTCCGGCGCCCGCGGCCGAATAGACGTAGGCGGCAAGGCAACGCGCCGATGTCGATTGGCACAGCAACGCGCGCGATCGCGCCCGGCCGATCGTGATCGGGCTACCCGAGAGATTGGCCAACACGCTGGCGCCCGCAAGCGCGAGCTCGGCAGAGGGCGTCACCGGGATCCACATGTCCTCGCAGATCTCGACGCCGATGGTGAGACCCGGAACATCCTCGGCTGAGAACAGGAGGTCGACGCCGAACGGTGCGTGCAACCCGCCGAATGCGATCGACTCTCCGGCCACGCCGGCGCCGGAGGCGAAATGCCGGCCCTCGTAGAATTCGCGGTAGGTCGGCAGGTAGGATTTCGGCACCACGCCGAGAACGGTGCCGCGATGAATGACGACGGCGCAGTTGTAGATGCGATGGCCAAAGCGCAGCGGCGCGCCGACGATCAGGACCGGCATCAGTCCCGCGGAAGCCTCGACGAGGCTTGCGAGGCCGCGCTCGACCGCATCGAGCAGCGGATCCTGCTTGACCAGATCCTCGATCGCATAGCCGGACAGGCAAAGTTCGGGAAACACGGCGACCGCGACCGACTGCTCATGGCAGGCACCGGCCGCCGCCAACACAGCTTTGGCGTTGGCCGAGGGATCGGCGACATGGGACGTGGTGACACAGGCCGCCACGCGCGCAAATCCGTGGGCGTAGATCGAGTGAAAAGTCATCGAGCGCAGTACCCTTGATATCTTCGCTGCCGAAGCCGTCAGCTCCGAACCCTATGTAGCCCATCACCTCCATCCCGTGCAGGCCATCCGCCGTCATGCATAACGGATTTGCGCCGCAGTCTGCCCTAGCGCCTTTGGCTCAGGCGGTGCGGGCCAGCACGCCGGACAGATCGCCGCGCAGCCATTCTGCAATCCGCGGCCAGGCATGGGCGTGCGTGCGCGCGCCCATGAACAGGCCGAGGTGATTGCTCGGCTCGGACGCCGCCGCAATGAAGGCGGGCGGTGTGCCGAGGAGAGCCGCGGTGGCGAGCGCCTGCGCAGCCGGCACGACCTCGTCGTCGAGCCCGGCCAGCAGGAAGACCGGCGCGCTGACCTCCTTCAGATCGACGGTGCGGCCAAGAGCCACGAAATTGCTCCCGGCAATCTGGTTCTCGCGAAAAATCCGGTGGACGATCTCCAGATAATATTTGCCCGGCAGATCGAGTGTCTCGGCGTTCCAGCGCTCGAAACGCGCCAGCAGCGCCGCGCCCTCCGCGTCCGCCAGGTCTCTCTGCAACGCCATTACAATGTCGTCGCGGTTCGGCGCCTTGGACCAGAAGTGGAGCATCTCCTTGCCACGGACATTGCCGCCGCCGCGTGCGACGAGCTGGTCGTAGACCAACTCGGGCGCATCGCGGGTGAGCCGGCACAACGAGGACTCGATCGACAGGTCCACGGGAGCGCCGACCAGCACAACCCGCCGCACCTTGGCCGGAAAGCGCGCCGCATAGAGCAATGACAGCCAGCCGCCTTGGCACAGGCCGACCAGATCGACCGGCGCGCCGATCTCGTCGATGGCAACGTTGAGATCGCCGAGATAGCTGTCGATCGAGAAATAGCGCATATCCGGCGTCGCTGACCGCCAATCGGTGAGATAGACCCGATCGATGCCGCCGGTCTGCAGCGACTGCACCACGCTGTGGCCGGGGGCAAAATCGGCGATCAGGGCCCGATGCAGCGCATAGGGCGCACAGACCAGCGCCGGCTGGCCGGACCGCGTTTTCGAGCAATCGCGCAGGCGCATGGTCGCCAGTTCGAGCGCCACAATGCTCGGGGTCGTCCAGGACAAAGTGCTGTCGTCCTGCTCCGGCGGACCGCGTTCCAGCCACCAGAAGCAGCTGTCCATGGCGAGGCGCGCCGCTGCAAACGGCCACAGCAGCGGGTCGTCCGGGACGGGCCCCTTCGCGCCGCCCTGTTTGCCGGCCTGATTCACCATGGCCACCTCACGATCGTCACAGGAGGGCCTCCAAGCTCACCATGGAGATCCCGAGGTCCCGAAAACTCCGACGGGTCGCGGCGACCGAGCCGTCGAGATCGATGCCACGGCAGGCGTCCTCGATGACCGCGACCTCGAATCCGGCCTTGCGGGCGTCCTCCGCCGAGAACCGGACGCAGAAGTCGAGCGCGAGCCCGGCGACGAACACGGTCTTCAGCTCGCGTTCGCGCAGATATCCAAGCAGGCCGGTCGGCGTCCGCTTGTCGTTCTCGAACAGCGCCGAATAGGAATCGATCCCACGGCGAAAGCCCTTGCGCACCACGAGGTTCGCCCTGACCACATCGAGATCGCGATGGAACTCCGCGCCCGACGTACCCTGCACGCAATGCGCCGGCCAGAGCACCTGGGTGCCGTAGTCGAGCTCGATGGCCTGGAACGGCTGCTTGCCCGCGTGATTTGAGGCGAACGAGACGTGGTCGCGCGGATGCCAGTCCTGGGTCAGCACCACATTGGCGAATTTCTGGGCGATCCGGTTGACGGCGGGGACCACTTTCTCGCCGCCGGGTACGGCGAGCGCTCCGCCTGTGCAGAAATCGTTCTGCACGTCGATCACCAGCAGCACGTCGCGGTCGGAAATCTGCATCGCCAGGCTCATTCGATGTGCCCGGCGGCGGTGCCGGACAGGTCTGCCCTCCAGTCTCGGCCTTCCCGGGCATCTTCGCAACCGCCGACGCCGTGCGCCCCCCGCGTGAATTGGTCACCGGACAGCAGTCGGGATGCAACGGTTTGGCCTCGTCCGTGTTGACTAGGCATACCCGAGGGCGGATTCTCGCACTGCCCGCGACTGTGCGGCGCGGATCGAAGACGTGGAGGATAGGGTTGCCGAGCCCCAAGGCGGCGGCAGCCCCAGAGTCATGAATATCGGCAAGACAGGACAGATTCTTCTCGCCGATATCGGCGGCACCAATGCGCGCTTCGCGCTAAGTCAAATCGGGTTGGGCCAGGGCGATCAGGCCGGACCGATCGATTACGTGAAGGTCGCCGACTTCCCGACCGTCCGGGAAGCGATCGCCGATGTGCTGGCGCGCCGGTCAGGCGGAGAGCCGCCGCAGAGAGCCGTGCTGGCCGTGGCAGGTCCCGTGACCAACAACCGCTGCGTCATGACCAACAGCCCATGGGTCATCGACGGCAACGAGCTGCAGCCGGCTCTCGGCTTCGATAGCGTCCATGTGCTGAACGATTTCGAGGTGGTGGCCTGGTCACTGCCCGCCTTGCAGCCAGCCGATCTGATCCCGCTCGGCGGAGGCGATGGCTTGCCTGGAGAGCCGCTGCTGGTGGTCGGACCCGGAACCGGTTTTGGCGTCTCCTGTCTGGTCGAGCGCCACGGCTCGCGGCTGGCCGTCGTGACCGAAGCCGGACACGCGACGCTTCCGGCGGAGAACGAGCGCGAGGAGCGTGTGATCGCGTGCTTGCGCCGGCGCCTCGGCCACGTCTCCATCGAGCGTGGCGCGCTCTCGGGTTCGGGACTGCAAAACCTCTACGAAGCCCTGGCCGAAGTCGACGGCGCTCAAGTGCCGCATCGCGAGGCTGCCGCCATCACCAAGGCCGCGCTGGAGGGCAGTTGCTCCGTCAGCCGTGCGGCGCTGGAGATGTTTTGCGCCATTCTTGGCTCGGTCGCCGGCAATCTCGCAGTGACGTTCGGCGCGCGTGGCGGTGTCTACGTCGCCGGCGGAATCGTGCCGCGCTTCCCCGAGTTCCTTCTCGCCTCCGCGTTCCGGGCGCGCTTCGAAGCCAAGGGACGCTTCCAGGATTATCTGCGCAATATCCCGACGAGGCTCGTGATCAAGCCGGATGCAAGCTTCCTCGGTCTGAAAATGTTCGCCGACTCCAACCTGAACTGAAATCCGAGCCCTCGTCTTCGCTTATGGTTCCAGCCGTGCACAGCTGACTGCTGCGTACGCGCGGTTCCAGGCATGAACGAGCTTGCCTGCGTGCTTCGGATGAGAAACAATCCTGCCGTGTACGTGGCGTAGTTGCGGGGGCGTGACATGCGTAAGCAGGACTTTGGTTTCGACTATCACCGCTATCACCGCCTGCTGAGCCAAGCGGACGACGAAGGCAAGCGGTTGGCCCTGATAGATCTGTTGATCGAGGAAAAGGCGCGAGACCGGCTCGCCGCCCAACGCGCCTCGGACCGTGCCGCCATGACGGCCCACACCATCGCCACCGTGCTGAAGAACGGCCGCAACTGAGGCTTGCAATCCGGCCCTGCGGGGCCCGGGAATGCGGGATCCAATTCGGATTTCGTTAAGGATGCCTCGCAATCCGACGTCAAACTTTCCGCTCTAAAGTTCCCTCACACCTGATGCAATTCAGGATCAACAAGGGGGCAATGAACATGAGCATGATTTCGATCGCTGCGGTGCCGGCCGTCGTCGAAGCGCGTTTCGCCGATTCGTCCTTCAAGACTATTTTGCTGTTCTGCTGCACGGGCCTGGTCGCCTCGTTCGGCCTGATGGTGTACGGCATCGACCTCAGCGCCGGCCTGATGTGAGACCGCGGCAGTTTCCGTTGCCCAATGGCCGCCCCTAACGGGCGGCCATTTTCGTTGGACTATCTCTGTGCGGCGTCTTCGCCTTCACCGGTGCGGTGTCTTGGCCGTCGCTCAGTGTGGCGCTTTCACCGGCGCTCCCGGAAACAGGGAATCGATCATCGCCTTGAGCTGATCCATTGCGATCGGCTTGCGCAGGATCGGCCTGCGCCGCAGCAAGGACGGCAACAATTCCGGACCATACCCCGTGGCGAACATGAACGGCTTTCCACGCCGTTCGATCAGGTCGGCAACGGGATCGACGTAGACGCCCATCAAATTGATGTCGAGGATGGCCATGTCGTATTGCGCGGTCATGGCGAACGCGCTCGCATCCTGGACATTGTCCGCTTCCGCGACGACGTGGTGGCCGAGTTCCACGACCATGTCGGCGATCATCATCCGGATCAACGCCTCGTCTTCGACCAGGAAAACGGAAAGTCCGTCCGCCATTTCAACCCCGCAGTCCGCTTCCAGACCTCATCATAACTCAATTGCCGAGAAAGATTCACGAATTCGTGGAGGGCGCCGTTAATTCACGCGCGCCCGATCCGATCGAATGAACCGGGATCAATCCAATCCGCGCTCGTGGCTCAGCCGCACCATCTCCTGAATGAAGACCTGCTTCTGCTTATCATCGAGGCTTGAAAAGAGCGGCTCGGCGGCATCGGCGACGTTGCGCTGATCGGCGGCGCGATCGATCAGGAACTGCGCCTCGTTGCGCATCTGCTCGATGATGTCGTCGGGTGGATCGCGCTTGGCGCGAGCAACCCGCAAGTTGAGCCGCTCCGCACCATTATGCCCCAGGTAGTGCATTGCGCTCGAGAAGCCGTACCAGTGCTTCTCCTGATCAGCCGTGAGGTTCAGCTGGGTCTTGATCCGCTCGATATAGGAATCGCTGTTGGCGACGATCTGTTCCGCGCTCTGCTGCGGCGCGCCGGGCTGGGTGAGGACCGTGACGTCCTTACTAGGTGCGTTCTTGGCCTCCTTGCTCGCCTTGGCGCCCTTGCCCGCTTTGGCGCCCTTTGCCTCCTTGTCCTTGGCTGCACCCTGCTGCTTGGCATCCTTGCCCGCGTCCTTGCCGGCATCCTTCGGGGCCGGAGCCTGATTGGCATTGTTGTTTCCGACCCCGAGCACGCCGGTGAAGACGCCGACCACGCCGCCGATCGCTCCGCCGAGCACGCCACCGACCGGACCTGCCGCCTTGTTTCCGGCCGCCGCGCCGTCCTGAACGCCTTTGACCAAGCCTTGAGCATGGGCCACTGCGGCCGCACCGAGCAGCAGCGTGAGCACGGCCCCCAGCGCGAGCCATCGCCGCAAGTGAAGCCGCGCTGACAGCGCAGGGTTGGTCATTCTCGTCTCCATCGTCGATCTGAATAGCCTGTTGGGGTGCGGTCACCCCAATTGCGACTCTATCGTTTCTGCCGCTTCGCGGTCCAGACGCAGCGACGCGCTGTCCACGCCCGAAAACGCTTTCGCGCGAAGCGGTTATGCAGGCTTAATCGAAACTGCGGCGTAATTGCGCACGGATCGTTCGAGGCCGGCTCATGCCACGTGTGCGTCGCAAAAAACGAGCGGTCGCAACTGACGGGCGGCATAGCGCTCCCGACATTTAGCACACAACGTTAGTTCTAGGCATGAGCCGTTCGGCTTTCTCGACAGACGCGATCAATCATGATCTGATCGCGCTACCAATCTGCTGCGGCCTGCGTGAATCGTTCACTTGGGCCGACGGCGTCAATAAGAAAATCCAACAACAAGAAACTTGAAAAGAAGGCTCAGAGGAAACTCCAACAACAAACACCCAGGCGAGGAAACGAGATGTCACGCAAGAAACTGACGCGACGTCAATTTGTGGCTGCCACTGCAATGTCCTCCGCGGCGCTGATTTCAGCGCCCTACGTCCGGGGCGCTAACGCCGCCGGCAAGCTCTCGATAGGCTTCTGGGACCATTGGGTGCCAGGCGCCAACAAGGCCTCGACCGATCTGGTCAATGAATGGGCCGCCAAGGAGAAGGTCGAAGTCTCCATCGACTACATCCCCAGCCAGGGCAACAAGAACCTGCTGACCATCGCCGCGGAAGCGCAGGCAAAGTCTGGTCACGACATTTTTGCGATGCCGACCTGGTGGGCCCATTCGAACGCCGACCAGTTGGAGAACGTTGCCGACATCATGGGGCCGATCATCGCGGAGAACGGCGAGGTGAACGGCACGGTCAAATATCTGGGCATGTCCGAGAACAAATGGCTCGGCGTTCCGGCTTGCGTCGGCAGCCAGATCAAGGGCCCCTGCTCCCGCATCGATTTGATGAAGAAGCATGCCGGCATCGACGTGCAGGCGATGTATCCGGCCGGTTCTGAACCGAAGGCGGATGACTGGACGCTCGAAACATTCCTGAAAGCCGCCGAAGCCTGTCACAAGGCCGGCGTCCCCTTCGGTATCGGCCTCGGCGAGACCACCGACAACGTCGATACGGCGGGCGCGATCTTCCTGTCGTTCGGTGCCCAGCTCGTTGACGCCAAGGGCAATCTCACCGTCAAGACCGATGCGGTTCGTCAGGCGCTTGATTTCTACAAAAAGCTGATCGGCTTCCTGCCGCCCGATGTCGCAGCCTGGGACGACGCATCCAACAACAAATGGCTTGTCTCCGGCCGGGGCGCCATGATCATGAATCCGCCGAGCGCCTGGGCCGTCGCCAAGCGCGACGCGCCGCAGGTTGCGGAGCAATGCTGGACGCACGGATTCCCGAAAGGGCCGAAGGGGCGCTTTGCACCCTACCTGCCCTATTTCTGGAGCATCTGGAATTTCTCCAAGAACAAGGAGGCAGCGAAGAGCCTCCTCGTGGCGTTGTCGAAGCCGGCAGCCATCGAAAAGATGGTCAACGCCAGCGGAGGCTACGATCTGCCGGCCTATGAGAAGCTCACAACGCTGAAGGTTTGGCAGGAAGAGGGTCCGCCGAAAGGGACACTCTTTCACTATCCAAACCCCTACAAGCATCAGACGTTGTCGATTGCGGCCTCTCCAGCTCCCCCGAAGATCGCCCAGCAGATCTACGCGCAGGCCACGCTCACCAAGATGTGCCTGCGGTATCATCAGGGCGAAGCGATGGAAAAGACGCTCGCCTGGGCCGAAGGCGAATGCGAAGGCTTCATGCGGAGCTAAGCCGGACAGGCTCGCCGCGACGGCATCAAGCCGTCCGCGGCGAGTCCTCCGTCTCACTCACTTGGCGAGAGCCGGCTTCGGTTCTCGCACCTTCCAAGAGTCGGGTTGATCGACCACATCGCGCGAGGAAAATGCATCATGGCGGATGTCGCATTGCAGCCGGACAGCGTCGGCGCAGCGCAACCGGTACGTAAACGCTCCGGTCTGAAGAAGGCGCTCAAACGCAAATCGACCGCGGCGTTCCTGATGACGCTGCCGCTGATCATCCTGATCGCACTTCTGGTGCTTTATCCTGCATTCTATTCGCTGCATCTGGCGACGCTCAACAAGTCGATGCAGAGATTCGTCGGTCTAGGAAATTTCGAGTTCCTGTTCAAACGCGACACGTTCTGGCTGGTCGTCAAGCAATCCTGCATCTTTGCGATCACCGCCGTTCTGTTCAAAGCGCTGATCGGGTTCATTGTCGCCCACTTCGTCCATAACATTCCGGCCAAAGGTCAGCGCAAATGGCGCGGCATGTTGCTGGTGCCCTGGGTCATCCCGCCCGCGATGAGCACGCTCGCATGGCTGTGGCTGTTCGACCCCTCCTACAGCGCGTTCAACTATACGCTGTCGTTTTTCGGGATCGGGCCGATCCCGTGGACGGGCGATGCCGACTGGGCGCGCTTTTCCGTGATCCTGGTCAATGTCTGGTACGGCGCGCCGTTCTTCATGATCATGTACCTGGCTTCCCTGAAATCGGTGCCCGAGCAGCTCTATGAAGCCGCGGCGATCGACGGAGCCAATTGGTGGCAGCGCATCTGGTACGTCACGCTGCCGATGATGCGCAACATCATAGCGATCACGACGCTGTTCTCGCTGATCGTGACCTTCGCCAATTTCGACATCGTGAGAATCCTGACCGCCGGTGGCC
Organism: Bradyrhizobium sp. SZCCT0148; assembly: GCF_018129985.1. GTDB lineage: Bacteria > Pseudomonadota > Alphaproteobacteria > Rhizobiales > Xanthobacteraceae > Bradyrhizobium > Bradyrhizobium japonicum_H. Next base: position 938,949 of record NZ_JAFCKT010000001.1, on the reverse strand, counting down.
CTCTCGACCACACCCATATCTTTGCCACCTGGGCCTTCCGGATCGGTATCGAAGGAAGCGATATTCCGCTTGGCGCAAGCGTCTCCCTGTTTATGGTGCCGATCCTGGCGGTCGCAGCGATATTCATCCTGCGGGACGTCAACAAGCGCGGGAATGAATCCTGATGAGCTCAGTCACGATAGACAAGGCCGCGCCGACGCGCACCGTCAAGTTGGGAAGCATGAGCCGCGACCGCAAATGGGCGCTGCGATGGTCGTACTTCTTTCTGACGCTGTTTGCGATTTTCTCGCTGCTGCCGCCCATTTACATGCTGATCACCTCTCTCAAGAGCAGCGCCGAAATCTCGGCGGCGACCAATCCATGGTGGGTCTTCCACCCCACCCTCGAGAATTATGTCGGCCTGCTGACGTCGAACCAGTTCCTGCGGTTCTTCCTGAATTCCGCGCTGGTTTCGATCTTCGTGGTCACCATCACGATGCTGATCAGCGTGCCCGCGGCATTTGCCCTCGCGCGGATGCGGTTCTGGGGGTCGGCCACGCTGGCGACCGGCGTGTTCCTGACCTACCTGATCCCGGACAGCCTGTTGTTCATTCCGCTGTTCAAGGTGTTCGCACAGTTCGGCGACTGGACCGGCATCCAGCTCATCAACCGCTGGTACGTGCTGCTCTTCATCTATCCGACGCTGACGGTCCCGTTCTGCACCTGGATCATGATCGGATACTTCGCATCGATTCCCAAGGAGCTCGACGAGGCCGCGATCATCGATGGGGCGTCCTGGTTCCAGACGCTGACCCGGATCTTCATTCCGGTAGCGCTGCCGGGTCTGATCGCCGCGACCATCTTCGCCTTTACCGTGTCCTGGGCGCAATTCCTCTATCCGCTCGTGTTCACGACCTCCACGGATCAACTCGTGCTGCCGGTCGGCATCATCACCACGCTGATCAAGGGCGACGTCTTCAACTGGGGACAGATCATGACCGGTGCGCTGCTCGGCGCGGCGCCACCGCTCATCATCTACGCCTTCCTGATGGACTATTACATTGCCGGCCTGACCGCCGGTGCGACAAAGGGTTGATGACCAGGAGCTGAAGTTCGATGGCTGACGTTGCTTTGCGGAAAGTGGTTAAGCGTTACGACGACGTCGAAGCCGTGCGCGGCATCGACCTGGATATCGCCGACCACGAGTTCATCGTGCTGGTCGGTCCCTCCGGCTGCGGCAAGTCGACGACGCTGCGCATGATCGCAGGCCTCGAGGACATCAGCGACGGAGACATCATGATCGGCGGCGATATCGTCAACGACGTGCCGCCGAAAGACCGCGACATCGCGATGGTGTTCCAGAATTACGCGCTCTATCCCCACATGACGGTCGCGGAGAACATGTCGTTCGGGCTCCGCCTCAAGCACTACCCCAAGGCCGAGATCAAGGCGCGGGTGACGGAAGCCGCCCGCCTGCTGGACATCACCGACCTGATCGACCGCAAGCCGAAACAGCTCTCCGGTGGCCAGCGCCAGCGCGTCGCGATGGGCCGGGCCATTGTGCGCAATCCGAAGGTCTTTCTGTTCGACGAGCCGCTGTCCAATCTCGACGCCAAGCTGCGCGTGCAGATGCGGATCGAGATCAAGAAGGTGCACCAGAAGGTCCGCACCACCACGGTCTACGTCACCCACGACCAAGTCGAGGCGATGACGCTGGCCGACCGTGTCGTGGTGATGAACAAAGGGCGGATCGAGCAGATCGGCACGCCGAACGAGCTCTACCACAGGCCGGCCACGCGCTTCGTCGCCGGCTTCATCGGCTCGCCCGCGATGAACTTCCTGCCGTGCCGGCTCGAGGACGTCGGCGGCACGCTTCAGATCCGGCTCACCGACCGGATCGCCTTTGCGCTCCCGCCGGCCCGCGCGGCGCGTTACAATTCGCTGCCGCGCACCGACAAGCTGCTGCTCGGCCTCCGGCCCGAGCATCTCACCGAGGCGCACGCGCATCTCGGACCGGGCGTCGAGACCTTCGACACCGTGCTCGACGTCACCGAGCCGATGGGCATGGAGACCCTGGTCTATTTCGTCCTCGAGGGCACGCCGGTCTGTGGCCGCGTCGATCCCAATGCCGGCGCCAAGGACGGGGCACCCATGCGTTTGGCGATGGACCTCAATAACATGCACCTGCTAAACGAGGCGACCGGCGTCGTGTTGTGACGCCGGTCCAAGAAACTCGCGCAGGCAGGGGACGATGGCGACCAACAAGAAGAAGATTTTCGTTACACAAACTTTGTCGCAAGGGGCCCGCGCCCTCCTCACCCAGCGGGACGATATCGAGCTCGTCGAGTTTCCGAACCTGATCTCGGCGAAGGACTTCGAAGCATTGCTGAAGAGCCATGCGCCGGTCCATGGCGTTGCGCTCGGCGCCACCGCCTTCGGTGAGACCGAGCTCGAGGCGTCCAAGGACATGAAAGTCGTCACCCGCATCGGTGTCGGCTACGACGCCGTCGACGTGCCCGCCCTCTCCCGCCGCAAGGTGCCGCTGATGGTCGCGGGCAGCGCCAACTCACCCTCGGTCGCCGAGCAGGCGCTGTTCATGATGCTGACGCTGGCCAAGCGCGCGCAAGAGTTGCACGCCTGCGTCAAGGACGGCAAATGGGCCGACCGGCTCGGCATGCTGCCATTCGATCTCTACGGCAAGACAGTGCTGATCATCGGCTTCGGCCGCATCGGCACGCGGACCGCCAAGCGGTGCCTGGCGATGGAAATGACCGTGCAGGTCTACGATCCCTACAAGCCGGCCGCCGAAATCAAGGCCGCCGGCTGCGAGCCCGTCGCCGACCTCGATGCCGCGCTGCCTCACGCCGATTTCGTCACCATCCACTGCCCGAAGACGCCGGAAACGATCGGCCTGTTCGATGCTGACAGGATCGGCCGGATGAAGCTGAAATCCTATCTCATCAACACCGCGCGCGGCGGCATCGTGAAGGAGGCCGCGCTGTACGACGCCCTGGTCTCCGGGAAGCTCGCCGGTGCCGGCATCGACGTGTTCGAGGTCGAGCCGCCGCCGGTGAGCAACGCGCTGTTCGCGCTGCCCAATGTCATCATCGCCCCGCACGTCGCCGGCGTCACGGTCGAGGCAGTGCTGCGCATGAGCGAACAGACCGCGCGCAATATCCTGAGCGTGCTGGACGGTGACCCCATCCGGCAGAACATCATCAATCAGGATGTGCTCGGCTGAACGAGCCGAAGGCGGGCGGGTAATCTGCCCGCCTCTGGATGGCCAGAATGCGTCCCATTTTGGTGCAGATCGAGCCCCAACTCAGCCTTAATCAAACGCGCGTAATAAGCCAGCCGCGGCGGCAGTGGGACAAACTGGCCGGCCGCGTCGAGCTGGAGGATGGACCTTGTCAGAGATCGACCCGACCGACCACGCGCTGGCGACCATCGCCAGCATCCTGGAGCGCCCCGAGCCCGTGCTGGTCATTCGCAAGACCGAAACCGAAATCGTGGTGGCCGGAGAGCGCGAGCACGTTGACGCCGACGAGCATCAGGTCGTGGACGAGTATCCGGCGCTCGAAGAACATTCGGCTCTCGACGAACATCCGGTCGTCGAAGAACAACCGCTGGTGCCCGAGCATACCGATGCCGACGGCTACAGCAAGGTAGGGCCCGGCCCCATGGTGGCGATCCGCCTGAAATGGGCGGTCCATCGTGGCGATGACGGCCAGTATTACGTCCACGAGACCATCGGCGAACAATCCGTGCCCGTGGTCAGCGGTCCCATGACGAGCGAGGCCGCGGTGCATTTCGTCGACGTCCAGGAGGACGAGGCGAACAAGCGCTTCGAGCAGCTGCGCAGCGAGATCGCCGGCCGCAGCTCGCTCGCCGATTATGAGCGCAAGGGCGAAGCCTGAGGCCGGTCGAATTCGACATCTCTCCCCGCTGGGGAAAGGTGCAATCGCGCTTCGCAACTACGTCCGTCCCAGATAATCCTTCTTCACGAGCTCGACGCCTGCGTGCCGCAGCAGGTCGTAGGCGGTCGTGACGTGAAAGAAGAACTGCGGGACACTGAAGCTCAGAAGCAGCGCTCGCCCGGTGAAGGGCAGTTCGGTCCCGTTCTTCAGCCTGAAGAAGACGTTCCGCTCCGCCGCCGCATCGATGTCCGCGCGCGGCAGGCTTTCGATGAAATCGATCGAGGTTGCGATCCGCGCCTGTAGCCCGGCCATGTCGTGCTCCAGCGCCGGCAGCGCCACCGGCTCGCGCTCCGCCAGCAAGGCCGGGGCGACCACCGCATGCCGGCAGGCCTCGCCGACCTGCTGCGCCAGATCGTACATGTTCGGAGCCAGCCGCATCCCGAGCAGAATCGCCGGATTGAACTTACGGGTCTCCGCATAGGCCACGCCCTTGTCGAGCAACCCCGACAGGTTGCGCAAATGCGGCACGAAGAGGCCGACAGAGGCCTCGTACATCGAGATCGTCACGTCGAAATTCCCTTCAATTCCATCTCGCCAGCGCCTGGCATCTGGTCTAAATCCACCCTCAAGAGCTGCACAATGACAGCTCGTGCAGGGGTGGAGAAGAGATGACCGTCCGAATGGCTGTTCGAATCCTGGCGGCATTGGCCGTGGTGCTGCTGGCGCATATTTCGGCTCACGCACAGCAGGCGCCCTCGCGCCTCGACGAGATCGTCAAGCGAGGCACCTTGCGGGTCGGCACGACCGGCGACTACAAGCCCTTTACCTATCTGGACAAGGCGACGCAGAAGTTCACCGGTTTCGACGTCGACATGGCCGAAGCACTCGGCAAGGCGCTCGGGGTCAAGGTCGAGTTCGTGCCCACCGCTTGGCCCAAGCTGATGAAGGATTTCGAGGCCGACCAGTTCGACGTCGCCATGGGCGGCGTCTCGGTCACGCTCGACCGGCAGAAGAAAGGCTTCTTCTCGACGCCGATCATGCGCGAGGGCAAGACGCCGATCGCTCGGTGCGCCGATGTCGGCAAGTACCAGAGTATCGCGGACATCGACAAGAAAGGCACCCGCGTCATCGTCAATCCCGGCGGCACCAACGAGCGCTTTGCGCGTGCCAACATCAGGGATGCCGACATCACCGTCTTCTCCGACAACACCGTGATCTTCGACGAGATCGCCAAGGGCAACGCCGATCTGATGATGACGGATGCCTCCGAGACGCGCTACCAGCAGAAGCAGCACCCCGGCGTGCTCTGCGCGGTGCATCCCGAAAAGCCGTTCGACTTCTCCGAGAAGGCCTATTGGCTCCAGCGCGACGTGGCGCTGAAAGCCTTCGTCGACCAGTGGCTGCACATTTCCATGGAAGACGGCAGCTACAAGAAGATCTACGCCGCCTGGTTCGACTAAGCTTTTTACGCGAAATCGGCGCCGATTCGCGCCAGGCAAAGCAGGTCACCTAAGACACCAGAACGCCGCTCCGATCACGCCGAACGGCGGTTCAGGCCGCGTCTTCCTGTCGCTAGTCCCCGTCAAACTTTGGACCGGCCCGCGGGGTCTATTGAACCGGAAACCGCAGGACGGCGACTCATACGGACGACAGTGATCTAGATCACTTTTTGCGATCAAGCCGGCGCGTATGCGTCGGTGCGGGGACCACCTGTTCAGGAGATGGAAATGAGGAAGCTGTTGGCCACGGCCGCATTCCTTTTGGCGAGCACCGCTGCGCAGGCGCAGTACACCTTCGAATATGGCGGGCGCACCATCCGCATCGACCCGGACCGCGGCACCGTGCAGATTCCCGGCGTGTACGACAACACCGGCCAGGGCAAAGCGAAGAAGGCCAAGAAGAACGAGCCGAACCAGGGCCAGCAGCAGGCGCCGCAGCAAGCCACGGTCGAGCCGCAAACGCCGGTTGCGCCTGCGGTCCCCGCCCCGACGACCGCCGCGCCGGCCGCCGCACCGGTGCCCGAGCCCGCCCCCGCGGCGGCAGCACCACCGCCGGCTCCGCCACCAGCCGCGACCGCCAGCAATGCGCCGGCCGAGACTGCCGTCTTGCCGCCGCCCGTGCCCCCTCCGGCCCCTGCGCCGGTCGGGCAGCAGGCAGCACCCGCCGCGCCTCCGCCGGCCCCGGCCGTGGCCGCCGCACCTCCGGTTGCGGCCCCGCCCCCACCGCCCGCGCCGGCTCGTCCCCCGGTTCAGGCCGCCGCCGTCGCGCCGCCAGCGCCTGCAGCCGCGCTCACGCGTGATCTCAATTCACCGCTCGGCGTCTGGCTGACCGAGGAGAAGGAAGGCAAGGTCCGCATCGAGCAATGCGGCAACAACCTTTGCGGCTATTCGGTCGACAGCAAATCGAACCAGAACGGCGAGCAGGTGCTGATCAACATGAAGCCCGGCAAGGACCAGAAATGGTCCGGCCGCATCCTCGATCCGAACTCCGGCTCGACCTACGATTCGACGATCGCGATGAAGGGCACCGACCGTCTGCGCGTGCAGGGCTGCGCCTTCGGCGGCATGTTCTGCGGCGGCCAGACCTGGACGCGCGTGAATTGAGTTCTGACCAGACGTCTCGACCGAGACAAGGGGGCCCGTGATCCGGGCCCCTTTGCTTTTGGTCGCAGCAATTATTGTGACGTGTGCAACCTCACACAGCCTCGTCGGCGCGTGACTGCCCTCACATCGCCGGTTCCGCACGCGTGCCACGATCCCCGCATGATCAACCCAAGGGGCGTGTCATGAACGGCTTTCGCAAAGGTCTCTTCGCCACCATTGTCGCCATCGCCTTCCCGCTGACGCCGGCAGGCGCGGCAACCTCCACTTTCGACGGTGCATGGAATGTCCGGATCTCGTCATCGAGCGAGACCTGCGGCAACGGTGCAACGGTCTCGATCGGCATCAGCAACGGCCAAATCGCCTCGAGCAACGCCGCGGTGTCGGCGTCGGGCCGCGTGGCGGATGCCGGCAGCATCAATGTCACCTTGAGCACCGGCATCAAGCGCGCCGTCGGCTTCGGCCGGCTCAGCGGCACCTCTGGCTTCGGCACATGGCGCGGTGCGCTGTGCACGGGCACGTGGACGGCGGAGAAGATGTAACTCTGCCGTGTCCCCGACAAGCAGCAGCGCGAAGCGTTGCTGCGCAGAGCCGGGACCCAGCTTTCTTGTGACCACATCCTCCGGGTCCCGGATCGGCGACGCATCGCCTTGGAGCGATGCGTCTTGTCCGGGACGAGAGGCTAGCCGACTGCCGCCCCGTAGTCCGCATCGCTCACCGGCTCGAGCCAGGTCGAGTAGACGCCGTCGAGCGCTTCCTGCATGGCGATGTGGCACATGCCGTTGGTCGGCGAGGCCCCGTGCCAGTGCAGTTCGCCCGGCGGGATCCAGACAGTGTCGCCGGGACGAATCTCCCTGACCGGGCCGCCCTTGGTCTGGACGCGGCCGACGCCGGAGATGACGTAAAGCGTCTGTCCGAGCGGATGGTGATGCCAATTGGTGCGCGCGCCCGGCTCGAACGCGACACGCGAGCAGTTCAGCCGCGCCGGCGCGGGAGCCATGATCACCGGGTCCTGCCATACCGTGCCGGTGAAGTTTTCCTTGGGCGCGCGGCGGGTCGGCCGCGTGCCTGCAACAGTGATCTCCATGGGTGTCCTCGCTTCCGTTACTTCTTGCTGGCGGCGTAACGCGCCTTGGTCTCGGCGTTCATGGGATAGAGGCCCGGCAGCACCGCGCCGTTGTTCACCTCGTTGACGATCCAGGCTTCCATGCGCTCCTGCTCGACGCCCTCGTTGAGCACGTGATCGAGCATCGCCTGCGGGATCAGCACGCAGCCGTCCTGGTCGGCGACCACGATGTCGTTTGGAAAAACGGCCACACCGCCGCAGCCGATCGGCTCGCCCCAGCCGACAAAGGTCAGGCCGGCCACGGAGGGCGGCGCGGCATAGCCGTCGCACCACACCGGAAGATTGGTGCCGAGCACGCCCTCGACGTCACGCACGACGCCGTCCGTGACGAGCGCGGTGACGCCGCGCTTCATCATGCGGGCACAGAGGATGTCGCCGAAGATGCCGGCATCGGTGATGCCCATGGCATCGACCACGGCAATGCAGCCCTCCGGCATCGCCTCGATCGCGGTGCGGGTCGAGATCGGCGACGACCATGATTCCGGCGTTGCCAAATCCTCGCGCGCCGGCACGAAGCGCAACGTGAAGGCCGGCCCCACCAGACGCGGCAGGCCCGGACGCAGCGGCCGTGCACCCCGCATCCACACATTGCGCAGGCCCTTCTTCAGCAGGACCGTGGTGATGGTGGCGGTGGTGATGCCGGCGAGGATCTTGCGGGCTTCGGGAGACAGCGACATGGACGGCAACGAGCTCCGGGGTGCGGGAAACAACGCGCGCATCTTGCGAGCCGCAGCCTTTGCGTCAAGGGCCATCAACGCAGGGCCGCTGGGCTGTTATGCGACGCGATAACAACGCTTTATCGCGTTCCCCTGCATTAATTTATTGGACTTGCGGGCGCATTTACGCGAAGCAGGGTCGAGGCGGAACTCAAGGTCGAGCGCCGCGCATTTCCTCAAGGCCCGATTTCGACAGCTCATGGCCGCGACGCTCCCCCCGCCCCGCCTTCTGCCCAGTGGCGACAGCGCCGTCACGGTCGAGTTCAGCCGCACCATCGACGACGATGCCAACCAGCGCGTGCTGGCGCTTGACAAGGCGCTTGCAGCAAACCCCATCGATGGCATCACCGAGACCGTGCCGACCTATCGCTCGCTGCTGGTGCATTACGATCCCGGCAAGATCGGTTTCGATGCGCTCGGCGAGAAGCTGCTCCCGATCGCCATTCAGCCGCCGCCGCCGGTGACCACGGCGCGCCGCTGGCGCATTCCCGTCGCCTATGGCGGCGAGCATGGCATCGACCTCGAGGATGTCGCCAAGGCGCTCAACACCACGCCGGACGACATCGTCGCCCGGCATGCGGGCGGCGACTACAAGGTTGCCATGATCGGCTTCACGCCCGGCTGGTCCTATCTCAGCGGCCTCGACAAATCCCTGCACATGTCGCGGCGGCAGTCACCGCGGCTGCTGACGCCCGCCGGTACGATCTCGATCGGCGGCGTTCAGGCCGGAATCCAGTGCCTGGCCGCCCCGAGCGGCTGGCATCTGCTCGGCCGCACGCCGGTCAGAACCTATCAGCTCCACCGCAATCCCACCTTCCTCACCGAACCCGGTGATCGCGTGACGTTTTTCGCCATCGACCACAAGGCGTTCGATGAGCTGGATCGTGCCGCGGAAGCCGGCGAGATCGTCGCCGAGCAGGTGGTCGCGTGAGCCGCCTCGTCGTCGCCAGCATCGGCCCGGCAAGCTCCGTGCAGGACGGCGGACGCCACGGCGCGCAGCGCTACGGCCTGACCGTCAGCGGCGCCATGGATCGGCTGTCGCTGGCAGCGGCGAATGCGTTGGTGGGCAACGAACCGTTCGCGGCCGCAGTCGAGATCGGCCCGTTCGGCGCAGCCTTCACCGCGCGTGACGGTGCGGTGCGCGTCGCGATCTCTGGTGCGCCGCGCAATGCGGACGTCGCCGGCAACCCGGTCGCGATGGATGCATCGGTGACCTTGAAGGACGGCGAGACGCTGACGCTGGGTTTTGCCCGCGGAGGTGCGTTCACCTATCTCGCGATCGAAGGCGCCATCAAGGGCGAGATGGTGTTCGGCAGCCTCGCGGTGAATGCCCGCGCCGGCCTGGGCAGCCCCTACCCGCGCCCGCTCCAGGCCGGCGACGAATTCAGCGTCGATGCCGCAAGCGGTGCGCCGGAGCTTCGGATCGAGCTGCCGAGGCCGGTGAGCGGCCCGATCCGAGTTCTGCTGGGTCCGCAGGACGACGAGTTCGACGACGCCAACAAGGCGCTGTTCCTGGATAGCGAGTGGAAGATCTCGGCGACCTCCGATCGCATGGGCTATCGGCTCGAAGGTCCCGCGATCAAGCATCTGCACGGTCACAACATCGTCTCCGACGGCACCGTCAATGGCAGCATCCAGGTGCCCGGCAACGGCGCGCCGATCGCGTTGATGATGGACCGCGGCACCTCAGGCGGCTATCCCAAGATCGCAACGGTGACCACGGCCGATGTCGGCCGTCTCGCCCAGACCTCGGCGGGAACCGCGTTCCGCTTCAAGGCGGTCAGCATGGCCCAGGCGCAGGACGAGGCCAGGAAGTTCGCGCAACTGGTCCGCAACCTGCCTGATCGCCTGCGCCCCGCCGACGGCGTCGCGCTCAACATCGAGGCGCTCAGCGACGCCAACGTCGCCGGCTATGCGGTGAGCGCCGTGGATGCCGGGACCTGGCAGGTGACGGCGGAGCCATAGGCGACACAACGACCGGAGAGCAACCATGAAGACGATCGATCTCAATTGCGACCTCGGCGAAGGTTTTGGCGCGTGGGAGATGGGCAACGACGCCGCCATGATCGAGCTCGCCAGCTCGGTCAATGTTGCCTGCGGCTTCCATGCCGGCGATCCCGACATTATGCGCCGGACGGTCGAGCTGGCGAAGGCGCGCGGCGTCTCGGTGGGCGCCCACCCCGGATATCGCGACCTGCACGGGTTCGGCCGACATCCGATCGCGGGCCTGAAGGCGTCCGAGATCGAGAACCTCGTCGCCTACCAGATCGGAGCGCTGCAGGCGATCGCGACCGCGGCCGGCCACAGAGTCACGCACGTGAAGGCGCATGGCGCTCTGTCGAACGTCGCCTGCGAGGACGACATGACGGCGAGGGCTATCGCCGCCGGCATCAAGGCGGTCGATCCCAGCCTGATCTTCGTCGTGCTCGCCAATTCGAAGCTGGTGAAGGCCGGCGAGGACGCCAACCTGCCGATGGTGCACGAGGTGTTCGCCGACCGCGCCTATGAGGACGACGGCAACCTCGTCTCGCGCAAGAAGCCTGGCGCGGTGCTGCATGATGCCAAGGCGATCGCCGATCGCGTGGTGCGCATGGTGCAGGACGGCGCGGTGGTCTCGGTGACCGGCAAGGTGATCAAGATGCGCACGGATACCGTGTGCATCCATGGCGACACGCATGGCGCGGTCGAGATCGCGCGAACCTTGCGTGAGGCGTTGAAGGATGCGGGGATCGAAGTCGCGCCGTTCAAGCGCGGCGCGTGATCAGAACGGGTGCACCGACAGCGTGCCGAACACGATGGCCGCGATGACCGCAAAGGCGCTGTAGAGACCAACGTGGTGCATGCTCGCCGCGGTCCGCCGCGAGAGCGAGCGCGCATAGAGGTGCAGCCTGGCTTCCGCCGATAGTTCGCGCATGGTCGATCTCCAACGCCCCATTTGCGGGATTATGAGGGATCAACCAGGGCGGGAGGCAAGATGCCGGAGGAAATAGCAATGCGCCTCCTCCGACGTGGCCGTCCCGCAGCGAGAAATTCTCTCCAGAGACAGGTTCCGAGAATCTTATTCGTTCAAATCCGAGTCAGTTGGAACCGGCCCGGATGACTAGTACACGTCCGCCTGGAAGCGGCCCGTCTTTTTCAGCTCCGCGACGAAGCTGACGGCCTCATCCGTCGAACGCGCGCCAAACTGCGCGACGATATCGACCAACGCGCGCTCGACATCCTTGGCCATACGCTTGGCATCGCCACAGATATAGAGATGCGCGCCTTCGGCGAGCCAGGTCCACAATTCGCGGCCGACCTCGCGCATGCGGTCCTGCACATAGAACTTCTTCTCGCCGTCGCGTGACCAGGCAAGCGACAAACGGGTCAACTGCCCCGAGGTCTTCATCGCGTTGAGCTCTTCCTGGTAGAAGAAGTCGCAATCGCTGCGCTGATGGCCAAAGAACAGCCAGTTCTTGCCGGGCGCGCCGGTCGCCTTGCGGTCGAGCAGGAAAGCGCGGAACGGCGCGATGCCGGTGCCGGGGCCGATCATGATGATCGGCGTCTTCGGATCCTGCGGCAGGCCGAAATTATGCGCCTTCTGCACATAGACCTTGAGCTTCTCGCCGTCGGCGATGCGCTCGCCCAGGAAGGTCGAGGCGACGCCGATCCGCTTGCGCTTGCCGATCACGTAGCGCACGGAATCGACCGTCAGCGACAGTTTTCCGGGCGTCGCATTGTGCGAGGACGAGATCGAATAGAGCCGCGGCTGCAGCGGCTCCAACGCCTCGACGAAGGCCTCCGGATGCGGCCGCGTGCCGGAAAATTTCTGCAGCGCCGCCATGACGTCGAGGGTGGCGGCATCACCGTCGGGATCCTCGCCCTGCGCCAGCGCCCGCGCTTTTTCGCGCTGCGCGCCGCCGGTGATGAAGGAGATCAATTCGAACAGGGTGTCTGGCGCGGGCGACAGGGAGACGTCGTCGATCAGCACTTCGCGCAACGTCTTGCCGTTGACTTTGGTGGTGTGGGAGGCGCCGAGCAGCGCGATGATCTGGTCGACCAGACCGATATCGTTGCGCGCGAATACGCCAAAGGAATCACCGACGACGTAGTCGAGCTTGCTCTCGGAGAGATCGAACTCGACGTGATAGGTTTCCTTCTCGGACTTGCCCTTGTTGAGCAGGCGGCGCGACAGGAAGGTCGCGGTCACGGGGTTGTCGCGCGAGCGGCCCGGCTCTGCGATCGTCACGGTCACGGCGGGCGCGGTCACCGTCTTGTCAGACGCCTTGGCCGCCGGGGCCTTGTCCAGCTCCTCGTACAGCGACTTCAGCATCCGCGCGGTTTCCTTGCCGCCGGGGACGCAGAGATTGAGCCGGGCTTCGCTTTTGCTCGCAATCGCCTCCGAATAATCGTGGCAATTGTAGCCGCACTGGCCGCAATCCTGCTGCGCCATCGCCGCCATCATCTTGCGGCGCACGGGACGGCCCTCGGCGAGCTTCATCCGGTCGGCGATCGGCATGGTCTGATCGTGCCACGGGGCCTCGCCGTCGTCGCCGTCACCGGCTTGCATGACGGCGGCGCCCTGCTCCGCCGACAACGGCGTTGCCACCTCAGGTGACAACAGCCCGGCAAAGAAGCCGTTCAGCCAGGAGCGCTGCGCATCGGAGAACGGTGCGCTGGCGGGAATGATATCGAGCTTCGGCGGAGGGGTGATCTGGTTCATGCGGACACCTGTGCATCGGCAAGCTTGCGCAGCGTCTCGCCGTCATGGCGGCGCGCAAACGACAGGAAGGTTTCGTCTGGAGACGAGCGATTAGCGATATAGGCCTTGAGCAAGCCTTCGACCGTCTTGGGCGCGTCCTCAGCCTTGAGGTCGTGGTAGACCTCCTGCCCGACATCGGCGTCGGGCCCGAACCCGCCGCCGGTGAAGAGGTGATAGCCCTCCACGGTGTCCTCGTCGTTGACGGGCACGCGCGCGCCGATCAGGCCGATGTCGCTGATGTAATGCTGCGCGCAGGAATGGTGGCAACCGGTGACGTGGATGTTGACCGGCTTGTCCATGGCGACGCGCGGCTCGCACCAGTCGGCGATCTCGGCCGCGTTTCGCTTGGTGTTGGACGCTGCGAAACGGCAACCCGCATTGCCGGTGCAGGCAATCAGGCCGGCGCGGATGTGCGAGGCCTCGACCGCGAGCCCGATCTGCTTGATCGCGGCAATGGCGAGCTCGACGTTCTCGTCGCGCACCCCTGATATCAGCAGATTTTGCCAGACGGTCAGGCGGATCTCGCCGTCGCCGAGGTCGCCTGAGACCTTGGCGAGGCCGCGCATCTGATCGCAGGTGAGCTTGCCGAGCGGCAGCGACACGCCGATCCAGTTGAGGCCGTCCTGCTTCTGCTTGTGCACGCCGACATGCGCCATGCGGTCCGCGGCAGGCCGCGGCGCGAAAGCTTCCTCCGGCACGCGCGTGAATGGCGTTTTCAGCCGCTCCTCGACCAGCTTCAGGAAGCCGTCATGGCCCATGGCGTCGAGCACATATTTCAGCCGCGCCTTGTTGCGGTTGGTGCGATCGCCGTGGTCGATGAACACGCGCACGATGGCATCGGCGACGGCGGTCGCGTGCTTTGGCTTGACGATGATCCCGGAGTATTTCGCAAAGTCCTTGTGACCGGTGATGCCGCCGAGACCGAGGCGGAACCAGACCCCGGGTTCGACGCCGAACCCGTCCCTCACCTCGTAGGCCGTGAAGGCGATGTCGTTGGTCTCTTCCAGCACCGCGATCCTGCCGGCACCGTCGAAGGCGACGTTGAACTTGCGCGGCAGGCCGTAGAGCGAGCGATCGTTGAGGATGTGGTAGTGCCATTCGCGCGTATAGGACCGCGTGTCGATGATCTCCTGCGGGTCGATGCCGGCGGTGGGCGTCCCCGTGACGTTGCGGATGTTGTCGGCGCCGGAGCCGCGCGAGCAGAGGCCGAGCTCCTGGATGCCCTCGAGCAGCTTCACGGCATCTTTCGGCGGGATCTCGCGCAACTGGAGATTGGCGCGCGTCGTGACGTGGCTGTACGGGCCGCACAGCTCGTCGGCGAGATCGGCAAGGCCCGACAGCTGCCAATGCTTCATGATGCCGTTCGGAATCCGCAGGCGGCTCATGTAGGAATCCTGCGTCGGCGCGACATAGAAGATGCCGTAATAACGCCAGCGGAAATTGTCGGCCGGACTCGGCGGCGTGTTGTCCTGCGCCTGCTGGCGCAGCCGCGGATAGGCATCGAAGGGATGCTCGTCGCGCTTGATCTTCTCCTGGTCGGCAAGCTTCTTGCCCGACGCGATCACCTTGTCCTGCGCCTTGATGTGCACGGCGTCGGGACCGACAGGCTCGGCGTTCGCCTTGCCGGCACCGCCGCCGAGGCCGCGACCGACCCGGCTGATCTGCAGGCCCGTCGTAAAACCTTCGAGATAGCGTTTCTGCTCGTCGGTAAAGTCGACTGAGAGCGTATCGATTTTCATGGTCGGTAACGAAGCTCCTGCGGCCACCTGGGTGGCATCGACGGATGTTGGCGCGACCCGCGAGGTACTGGGCTGGCCTCAAAGAGCCCGGCTTCGTTACCCAACGGTCCAATCAGCTTCGTTGCTGTGGGACTTGGCTCAGCAGGCACCTGTGCCAAGCTAGCCGCACTGCAACATTCAAGTTGCGTGCCAGCTTGGCAAAAATGGAAAATACCAATAATTCAGATGGTTAGGCACTAGCCGGGATATCTGCGCCGGCGAGCTTTCACGAAATTCGGGCAGCGAGAGCAACCTTTAGGCAATGGATCCAGTTGCCTAAAGAACATGCGAGCCCGACTCAGGCCTTCCAGCGCCCGACCTCGAAGGCCTCGAGATGCCCCCGGATGTTGTCGGGATCGAAGACGGGGCCGGCGAACGCCCCGAATGCTGCGGGAGGCTGCTCGGGCGGCCGGCGGCCGAGGGCCGCATCGTAGAGGTCGGACCTGAACACGGCCATCGCCGTCTTGACGCCCTCCGGGCTGAGCGTCGTCTGCCCCCAACGTACCATCTGCGCATAGAGCCAGGCGGCCTGGACCGGATCGGGGCGTCCTGCCTCTTCGCGTCCAACCAGCAGGTAGCGGCCGCTTTCACGGAAGGTGCCATCCGGGGAAATCTTCAGGCGTCCCGTCAGGGTGCGCTGGATGACTTCGGCATCGACACCGATCCGCTCGGGCTGCGCCAGAATGCGTGCCGCCTCGGTCCGGTTCTCGGGATCCTCAATGAACGCTGCGGCTTTCACTGCCGCACGCACCAGTGCTGCGACCGTGTCGGGGTTCTTCTCGGCCCAGACCTGGCGAACAGCCAAAACCTTCTCCGCCGCACGCACCAGGATGTCGGAGACGAAATGCAGGATGTGGCCGATGCCGAGATCGACCGCGACCGAATTCCAGGGCGCGCCGACGCAGAACGCATCGACATGGCCGCTCTTGAGGCTGTCGACCATGTAGGGCGGCGGCAGCACCACAAGGCGCACGTCTTCGTCGGGATCGACGCCGCCTGCCGCCATCCAGAACCGCAATTGGTAATTGTGGGTCGAGAATGGAAAGGTCATGCCGAAGGTCAGCGGCTCGGCCCCGGCCTTGCGGCGCTTGGCAACCACTTTCGCGAGCGCTTTCGCCGTCACCATCGGATCGAAACGGTCGCCGTCGATCTCCTCCATCAGCGCGGCATGCAGCGCCGGCGACACCGTGATCGCGTTGCCGTTGATGCCGAGATTGAAGGGCGCGGCGATCGGCACCTTGACGTGACCGAGCCCGAGCGAGGACGCGATCGCCACCGGCGCGAGCAGATGCGCGGCGTCGAACAGGCCGATATTGAGCTTGTCGCGGACGTTCGACCACGAGACTTCGCGCACCAGCTCGATGTCGAGCCCTTCGGCGGCGGCAAATCCCTTGTCGACCGCGACGATCAGCGCGGCGGCATCGACCAGCGGAATGAACCCGATGCGAAGGGGGACGGTCATTTCAGCATCTCCGACGCGGTGATGATCGACTGCGCGATCTCGCCGATTTTCTTCTTCTCGCGCATCGCGGTCGAGCGCAGCAGCACATAGGCCTCATCCTCTGTCAGGCCCTTCACCTTCATCAGGATGCCCTTGGCGCGTTCGATGACCTTGCGGTCCTCGAGCTGTGACTTGGTGCGCTCGAGCTCCTCCTGGAGCTTGGCAAAGGCGTTAAAGCGGGACACGCAGAGGTCGAGGATCGGCTTGATGCGCTCCTTCTTCAGGCCGTCCACGATGTAGGCCGAGACCCCCGCCTCGACCGAGGCCTGGATCGAAGCGGAATCGCTCTGGTCGACGAACATCGCGATCGGCCGTTTCACGGCGCGGCTGACCTGGAACATCGCCTCCAGCACGTCGCGGCTGGGGTTTTCCAGATCGATCAGGATGATCTCGGGGTCGACCGCATAAATACGGGCGAGCAGGCTCTGCATCTCGCTGATGTGCACGACTTGCGTGAATCCAGCTTCCCGCAACCCCTCCTGCAGGATCGCAGCCCGGATCGGGCTTTCGTCGACGATCACGATTTTGGGGGACTGTTCGGCGCTCATGGCTCACTCACCGCAGGTGATTCATCCATAGCACGCCGGATCGCCCTGCAAAGGGTTGTAATTATGGGCAATTGGGACTAGCTCAGGCCTGTCAATCAGGCAGATTTGGATATGGATCAGACGGCTGCGCCCAAGGTCAGCTTCGTGTCGCTCGGATGTCCCAAGGCATTGGTGGATTCCGAGCGCATCATCACGCGCCTGCGCGCCGAGGGCTATGAGCTGGCCCGCAAGCATGACGGGGCCGACATCGTCATCGTCAACACCTGCGGCTTCCTCGACAGCGCAAAACAGGAATCGCTGTCGGCGATCGGCGAGGCCATGGCCGAGAACGGCAAGGTGATCGTCACAGGTTGCATGGGCGCCGAACCCGAGCAGATCGAGCAGGCCTATCCCGGCGTGCTCTCCATCACCGGCCCGCAACAATATGAGAGCGTGCTCGACGCCGTGCACCGCGCGCTGCCGCCGGCACACAATCCACACGTGGACCTGGTGCCGCCGCAGGGCATCAAGCTGACACCGCGCCACTACGCCTACTTGAAGATCTCCGAGGGCTGCAACAACCGCTGCACCTTCTGCATCATCCCGAAACTGCGCGGCGATCTGGTCTCGCGCCCGGCCAATGACGTGCTGCGCGAGGCCGAGCGCCTGGTCGGTGCGGGCGTCAAGGAGCTCCTCGTGATCTCACAGGACACCTCGGCCTATGGCGTCGATCTCAAATATGCCGAGAGCCCGTGGAAGGACCGCCAGGTCCGCGCCAGATTCCTCGACCTCGCGCGTGAGCTCGGCGAACTCGGCGCCTGGGTCCGGCTGCAATACGTCTACCCCTACCCGCATGTCGACGAGGTCATCGCGCTGATGAACGAGGGCAAGGTGCTGCCCTATCTCGACATCCCGTTCCAGCATGCGAGCCCCGAGGTGTTGAAGGCGATGAAGCGCCCGGCGGCGCAGGACAAGACGCTGGCGCGCATCAAGCGCTGGCGCGAGGAATGTCCTGATCTCGCCCTACGCTCGACCTTCATCGTCGGCTTCCCCGGCGAGACCGACGCCGACTTCGCCTACCTGCTCGACTGGCTGGATGAAGCCGAGATCGATCGGCTCGGCTGCTTCAAATACGAGCCGGTTGCGGGCGCGACGGCAAACACGATCGCAAATCCCGTGCCGGAAGAGGTCAAGCAGGAGCGCTACAACGCGCTGATGGCGCGACAGCAGAAGATCTCCGCGCGCCGGCTGAAGCGCAAGGTCGGCACCCGCCAGCAGATCATCATCGACGAGGTCGGTCCGACGGTGGCCAAGGGCCGCTCCAAGGCCGACGCACCGGAAATCGACGGCGCGGTGTACCTGACGAGCCGCCGTCCCTTGCGCGTCGGCGAGATCATCACCGCCAAGATCGAGCGCGCCGACCAGTACGATCTGCACGGCAGCGTCGCGGGGTTCTGACGGTCACGGCATCATGTGCCGTTGCCCGACGCCTGCTGTGCATCATGCGCGGCGAACACCTCCTTGGCTGCGAACAGCCCGTTCAGCGCCGCCGGGAAGCCCGCGTAGACGGCCATCTGCATGATGACCTCCACGATCTCGTCGCGAGACAGCCCGACGTTCAGCCCTGCCTCGATATGCACTTTGAGCTGAGGCGCGGCATTTCCTAGCGCTGTCAGCGCGGCGATCGTCGCGATCTCACGTTCGCGCAGGCCAAGGCCCGGGCGACAGTAGATGTCGCCGAAGGGAAACTCGATCACGTATCGTGCGAAGTCCGGCGCGATGTCGGCAAGCGAAGCAATGACTTTCTCGCCGGCACTACCGTCAATGCGTGACAGGGCCCGCTGGCCGCGATCGAAGCGGCTTTCGGCTTGTGTTTGGGCGTGCATCATTTTCCTTCGTCCTCTGTTCGCCGCCGGCGTAGCCGGCGATCTTGGCATCAAGGACGAGCAGGCATTCCTGGAGTTCGGCAATCTGCGTGCGAACCTGTTCCCGGTGGACTTCCAGCATCTGCCGCCGGGCTGGCCCGGTGGCGTCGCCGTCGTCACGAAGCGCCGCGTAACGCAACATGTCGCGAATCGGCATTCCCGTGGTCTTGAGCCGACCGAGGAATTCGATCCATCTGAGGATCGATGCGTCAAAATCACGTTGACCGGAGCGATCCCGGTCAGCGTATGGCAGCAGCCCGATGCGCTCGTAGTAGCGCAGCGTATGGGTCGACAAGCCGGTTCGTTTTGCGAGGTCGCCGATCTTCATATGTGCCCGTCCTCAAACTGACGCACGTACAGATACCCCTTCGAGCGCGCTCTAAGTCAAGAGGGGTACGTCTTGGCTCGCCCAAGCAAGAGCTCCAGCGCACTGCCGGCGCGACAGCGGAATCCGGGACGTCAGGAGGTCGTCAGCCATTTCGGCACCCAGCGCTGCGGGCGCGGGGCGCGGGCGAGATCGGCCTGCGCTTCGGACAATGCCGCCGGCTCGCCGTCGATGGTCGGGCGCACATCGTACTCGAAGTTCGGCATGACGCGGCCGTCGGCGTAGAGCCCGAAATTCATCGCGTACCACAGGCCGAGTTCGGGCTGGGCGCGGCACATCTCCTCGCGCAAGTCGCGCAGCAGGGATTCGATCGAGGCGGCTTCCTCGAACGGTTGTGGTCCCTGCGCGAGCACACGTGCCTGATATTGCTTGCCGACGATCGCGATCTCGAAGCTCGTTCGGTCCCAGGGCTTCTTGCCCTTGGGCAGATGGGCGGCCAGCCGCCAACCAAGCTCGGCCATCAGGCGATGATTGGCCCAATACTCTTCGCGGTCCCGGCTCCACTTCTCCATGAACCCGCGGAAGTCGGGCAGCTCCGACGCATTGCGGTCGGCCGTCGCCGACTCGCCGAGTGGCCGCCCGGCCAGCCATCGCGCGAGTTCGACGGTCTGCGGCTCGACCTCGTCATGCGGCTTGAGATCGCTCCACGCCTTGTCGAATTGCTGCGACGTCAGCTTCGCCAGCAACCCGTCGAGGCTAGGCGCCAGCAGCTCGTAGTCGCCCTCGGAGCCCAGCCCCACGATCGGCGGATTGTCACGGTCGAGACCGGCACCATACCAGCCGCCGACGGCCGAGCCGTCCGGCAGTCGCATGAACAGCGAGAAGCTGTTGCGCAGGGGACTGCCGTCGGTGATCGGCGCGTGATCCGAGAACTGGCCCTGCAGCGAGAAGCAGCCGACGCTGCCCCATGCGCGCCCCTCCAGCCAGGAGGCAAAGTCGACGAGCAACGGCGGCGCCTCGATGCCCGGCGGAAATGCGCCGCGAATGCTGTCAAGGTCAATGGGATAAGGCGTATCGGGCAAGGCTGAAAACTGTCCGGTTGGTCCCGTCCCTCTTGGTCTGATCCGAGTTGCGTCCGGTTCGAACCAAGCCGCGTCGTTCGATCACAAACGCGCCAGCGGCGCGATGGTTTCCATGACGCGAGACCGAAGACGCGCCGCAACGTGACCCTATAGTGCATTCACGCAGAGGTCACCGACTCGTCCTAGTCCTGCCGCGCCTTCAACGCGAGCGAGGATCTCATGAGCCGCCTTTCGGACATGCTGCGCACGCAGCGCTTCGATGATTACCGATTCTACCACCAGAGCACCGCCAACCAGACATTGCATCTGATCAGTGCCGTGATCTTCCTTGGCTGTTACGCGCTGCTCTTCGCAAATCCCGCGCTCGCCGGCATCGTCGGCTGGCTGGCTATGCTGACGCGGCAGACCGGGCATTTCTTCTTCGAGCCGAACGGCTACGACGCCGTCAACGACGTCAGCAACGATTACAAGGAGGCGGTGAAGGTCGGCTACAACCAGACCCGCAAGATCGTCCTGCTGCTGGTGTGGGGCAGCGCGCCGATTATGCTGTACGCGTTCCCTGCCCTGTTCGGGCTGTTCGATCCACCCGCCAGGCGGCTTGATTTCGTCCGTCATGTCGGCGCGCTCTGGCTCGCGATCGGCATCGGCGGCGGTCTCATTCGCATGATCCAGCTGTGCGCCACCCGCGACGTCACGACCGGCCTCGTCTGGGCGTTCAAGGTGCTGACCGACCCCTTCCACAACATCGCGCTGTACTGGACTTCGCCGCTCAAGCTGATGCGCGGCGAATTGATCGACAGCGCGATTGCGGACGCGGATTGGGGCGACGGGGATACCGAGCAAGCTACCCACCTGACCTGACCGATGCACGCCAGGCGGGTGTTCGGCAAAACGCCCGCTTGACAAGGCCCGGCATTCGCATGTATTGCCGCGCCCCATGATCAACCGGACCAACCAGCGCACCAACATGCTCCGCCGTCGCTCCCGCGACGATGAGAGGGTGCGCCATGTCCGACGACGCCGCTGAACCACTGAATTCAGCCGAGTTTTCGAGAAGGCCGCACCCGCAAGGTGCGGCCTTTCTGCTTTTTGCGCCCATTTCCACCCGCCTCCAGAGGAGTACGACATGACCACGCATCCGTATGACGCGCTGATGGACATCACCGCTCGGCCGAAGGCCGTGTTCGTCCGCGGCGCGGGCTCCTACCTCTGGGACGACAGCCGTAAGCGCTATCTCGATTTCGTGCAGGGATGGGCCGTGAACTGCCTCGGCCACTCCCCGTCCGTCATCGCGGAAGCTGTTGCCGCGCAAGCCAACCGGCTGCTGACGCCGAGTCCGGCTTTCTACAACGAACCAAGCCTGAAGCTGGCGCAAGCGTTGGTCGACAACAGCGCGTTCGACCAGGTGTTCTTTGCCAATTCCGGCGCCGAGGCCAACGAAGGCGCGATCAAGCTCGCGCGGAAGTACGGCAGCCTCCACAAGGGCGGCGCGTTCGAGATCATCAGCTTCG
This sequence comes from Bradyrhizobium sp. SZCCT0148, assembly GCF_018129985.1. Taxonomy (GTDB): domain Bacteria; phylum Pseudomonadota; class Alphaproteobacteria; order Rhizobiales; family Xanthobacteraceae; genus Bradyrhizobium; species Bradyrhizobium japonicum_H. The sequence goes on along the minus strand of NZ_JAFCKT010000001.1, from coordinate 917,221 downwards.
AAGGCGGCTTCCACGGCCGAACGCTCGCGACGATGTCGGCGTCGGGCAAGAAGGCGTTCGAGCCGCTGTTCGAGCCGAAGGTCGCGGGCTTCAAGAAGGCGAAGCTGAACGACATCGCCTCGGTCGAGAAGCTGATCAACGACAACACCGTCGCGGTGATGCTCGAACCGATCCAGGGTGAGTCAGGCGTGTGGCCTGCGACCGATCAATTCCTGCAGGAACTGCGCGCGCTCACCGAGGCGCACGGCCTGCTGCTGATCTTCGACGAGATCCAGACCGGCATGGGACGGACCGGAAAACTCTTCCACTACGAGCACACCGGGATTGCGCCCGACATCATGACACTCGGCAAGGGCATTGGCGGCGGCGTACCGCTCGCCGCCCTGCTCGCGACCGAACGCGCCTCCTGCTTCGAACACGGCGACCAGGGCGGCACGTTCAACGGCAACCCGCTGATGTGCGCGGCGGGGCTCGTCGTGCTCGAGGAGGTCAGCAAGCCCGACTTCCTCAAACAGGTCGCCGAGACCGGCCTGTTGCTCGAAAGCGAGTTGCAGAAGGTCTCGGCGCGGCATGGCCTCGGAGGCGTGCGGGGACGCGGGCTGCTGCTCGCGCTCGACCTCAAGCTGCCGATCGCACCCGGCATCGTCGCGCAGGCGTTCGAGGCGGGTGTCCTGCTGAACGCGCCCCAGCTCGACACGCTCCGCTTCATGCCGGCGCTGAACGTCACGCGGGCGGAGATCGCCGAGATGATCGATTGTCTCGATGGGATTTTGACGAAAGCGGGAGCCGCACGTCGGGTGGCGTAGAAGCCGTCTTGTGCCGAGGACGCAGCGCAGCGCCCCTCGGCGGTGCGCTGCAGAGCCCCGGGGCCCATCTCTCCTCGACGAAGCCGTAGCTGGTCCCGGCTCTGCGCCGCAGCGCTTCACGCTGCAGCGCGTCCGGGAGCCGCGAGGCGAGGACCTACGGCTTCAGGATCGACGCGCCCGTGGTCTTGCGGCTTTCGAGATCGATATGGGCCTTGGCGGCGTCCTTGAGCGCGTAGGCGTGATTGATCGGCACGTGCAGCTTGCCATTGATGACGGCGGCGAACAGCGTGTCGGCGCCTTCCAAGAGTTCCTTGCGCGTCCCGACATAGTCATTGAGCTTCGGCCGCGTCGCAAACAGCGAGCCGTGATTGTTGAGCTCGGCGATCGAGAACGGCGGCACCGGACCTGAGGCGTTGCCGAAGGAGACGAACATGCCGCGCGGCTTCAGGCACGACAGCGAGCCCGGGAAGGTCGCCTTGCCGACGCCGTCATAGACGACGTCGCAGCCCTCGTTGCGGCTGATCTGCTTGACGCGTGCGACGAAATCCTCCTCGTTGTAGAGGATGACGTGATCGCAGCCGTTGGCTTCGGCAAGCTCGGCCTTCTCGCGCGAGCCGACCGTGCCGATGACGTGGGCCCCGAGCGCCCTCGCCCATTGGCAGGCTAAAAGGCCGATGCCGCCGGCAGCAGCGTGGATCAGCACGCGGTGATGCGGCTCGACCTTGAAGGTCTTGTGCAGGAGATACCAGACCGTCAGCCCCTTCAGCATCAGCACGGCGCCCTGCTCGTGCGTGATGTGGTCGGGCAGCTTGACCAGCTTCTCCCAGGGAATGTTGCGCTCGGCGGTGTAGGCGCCGAGATTGTGGTAGTAGGCAACGCGGTCGCCGGGGTGGAAGTTGGTGACACCCGGCCCGACCGCGACGACCTCGCCCGAGGCCTCGTTGCCGACGGTGAAAGGCAGCCCCGGCGCCTTGTAGAGACCGGTGCGGTAATAGACGTCGATGAAATTCAGGCCGACCGCATGCTGGCGGATGCGCACCTCGCCGGGGCCGGGCGCCGGGACATCGACGCTCTCATAGACCAAGGCCTCGGGGCCTCCGACCTTGTGCACACGGATGGCTTTGGTCATTGCCTGGGCTCCTCAAGTCTTGTTGCCGGTTTTCCGTTGGTTGCGCCTGGCCAGAACGTTGAAGAATTCCACCGCCGCCGAGAACGCAATTGCGAAATAGATGTAGCCGCGCGGAATGTGGAATTTCAATCCATCGGCCACCAGCGCGACGCCGATCAGCACTAGGAAGGCCAGTGCCAGCATCTTGGTGGTCGGATGCTCGGCAACGAACCGCGCCACGGGTCCGGACGAGACGTACATGACGGCGCAGGCAATCACAACGGCGGCGATCATAATCTCGATCTCCTCCGCCATGCCGATCGCGGTGATGATCGAGTCCAGCGAGAACACCAGGTCGATGACAATGATCTGGGCGATCACCAGCAAGAAAGCGTTGCGGCCGGAGGCGTGATCTTCCTTTGCATCGGGCGGCTCGACCGCGGCGTGAATCTCGTGAGTCGCCTTCGCGATCAGGAACAAGCCGCCGCCGATCAGGATGATGTCGCGCCAAGAGAAATCGAACCCGCCGAGCGAGAAGACGGGCGCAGTCAGGCCGGTCAGCCAGAACAGAAGACTGAGCAGAATGAGGCGGAAGATCAGCGCGAGCGCCAGCCCGATCTGGCGGGCCCGGTTGGCCTGATGTGCCGGCAGACGCGCGACCAGTACCGACAGGAAGATGATGTTGTCGATGCCGAGCACGATCTCGAGCGCGGTCAAGGTGAGCAGCGCGGCCCAGGCTTCAGGACTTGTCAGGAGGTGCATCATGCGAAAGATCTTGCCAGACGTATCAGTGCGTCGCTGAAGCTGATCCAGAGCGCGATCGCACAGAGTGCGAGGGTGACGCCGGCGCCGACGCGGAAATCCATCTCCAGCACGTAGAGGCCGAGCAGCGCCCATACCGCAATCAGCGACATCGTCAGCCAGCGCAGCCGCACGACGCGGACCGGATGCAGCACGTGGAACGGCACGAAGGTCAGCACGACGAGCGCGGCCACCAGCAGCGTCGACCACAGCGGCGGCCAGTGCAGCAGGAACAGATAGAACGCCGCCGCATTCCACAGCGCCGGGAAGCCGCGGAAATGGTTATCGTCCGCCTTCATGCGCAGATCGGCGAAATATAGTGCGCTGGTGACGATGATGGCGACGCCGAGCAAGGGCGCCGCGACCGGCAGCAGCAGGCCGCTGGCGACGATCGCGTAGGCCGGCACGAAGACATAGGTGACGAAGTCGACCACGAGATCGAGCACGTCGCCCGACCAGTTCGGCTGCACGTTCTTGACGTCGAGCCGGCGCGCAATCGGCCCGTCGATCGCATCGATGATCAGGGCCACGCCCAGCCATTGAAACATCGCCGCCCAGTGCTCGCGCACGGCCTCCAGCATCGCCAATAGCGCGATCGCAGCGCCGAATGCGGTGAAGATGTGCACCGAGAAGGCTGCGGCGCGGATCGCCGGTTTCGGCTTCAGAGAATCCTGCTGGGTATCCATGGCTTCTGCTATCAGAATGGGGCCGGTTTGCACATAAGCCACTGCGACGCTCCGTCGCGCAACTCGTCATAAATCCATGGAAAAATAGGTGGGCTTGAATTTGCCGTGGAGCATGTCAATTGTTGTTCCATGACAGACGCATCGACACTCCATGACGCGGCCGTGATCGGCGGCGGACCGGCGGGACTTGCTGCGGCGATCGCGCTGGCGCAGGCGGGCGCCCGGACCGTTCTGGTGGCGCGGCGCGTCCCCTATGCCGATAACCGCACGACTGCACTGCTCGGCGCCTCCATTGAGTTGCTGGAGACGCTCGACGTCTGGTCCCGCTGCAGGGACAGGGCCGCCGGGCTCGAGGTCATGCGCCTCGTCGACGACACCGGCCGGCTGTTCCGCAGCCCCGAGGTCCGCTTCTCCAGTCACGAAATCGGGCTCGACGCCTTCGGCTACAACATCGACAATCGCTCGCTGATGCTTGCGCTGGAAGAGCGTGCGGCTGAATTACCCAATCTCAACCGCATCGACGACGAGGCCGAAAGCGTCGTCATCGAAGCCGACGACGTCGCTATCCGCACGGCGTCCGGACAGTTTCTTATCGCGCGCCTCGTGGTAGGCGCCGACGGCCGGCATTCGCTGTGCCGGGACGCCGCCGGCATCGAAGTGACGCGGCGCGAGCTGACGCAGACCGCGCTGACGTTCAACGTCGGTCACACGCGGCCGCATCGCAACATCTCGACCGAGTTCCACACGCCGCACGGTCCCTGCGTGTTCGTGCCCCTGCCCGGCGACCGCTCCAGCGTCGTCTGGGTCTCGGCGCCTGCCGAGGCGGAACGGCTCCGTGGCCTCAACGACGCCGAACTGTCGGCCGCGATCGAGAAGCAGTCCCATTCGATCCTGGGACGCATGACGGTCGAGCCCGGCCGCAACCTTTTCCCGCTGGCGATCGAACGTCCGAAATCCTACGGTCGCGACCGCATCGCTCTGGTCGGCGAAGCCGCCCATGTGGTCCCGCCGATCGGCGCCCAGGGCCTCAATCTCGGCCTGCGTGATGCCGCCGATATCGCACGGCTCGCGGGCGAGGCCATTGGCGCCGGAGAGGATCCGGGCGCGGACGAGGTGCTCAGGCGCTACGACCGCGCACGTCGCCCGGACATCCTGAGCCGGACCTTTGCGATCGATATCGCCAACCGCTCGCTGCTGAACGATTTCCTGCCGCTGCAGCCGGTCCGCGCCGTCGGCATGCACCTGCTCGGCGCCATCGGCCCGCTCCGGCGTTTTGCGATGCGCGAAGGCCTGACGCCGACCTGGCGAAGGTAGAGCCGCTCACGGAAATACCAGGCGGCCGCTCTGAAGCAGCCACATCACGCTGGTCAGCGTGACGACCGACGCAAACGTCCCGAGCAGCACCGCCACGGAAGCGGACTCGATCCAGGCATCGTTCTGCCGGGCGATGACGAACACGTTCAGCGCCGGCGGCAGCGAGGCCATCAGTACGGCGGTCGCCGCCCAGGGCTGCGCGAACGGCCCAAACGCCAGCATCAGGCCGAATGCCGCGAGCGGATGGAATAGCAGCTTGATCGCGATCACGCCGGGCACCTCCCAGGGCACACGGTCGAACGGCCGGAGCGCCACGGTCACGCCGAGCACGAACAGCGCAGTCGGGGCCGCCGCGTTCTGCAGGAAAGTGATGGTGCGATCGAGCGCGACCGGCATTTCGATGTGCAGCGATGCGAACGCCGCGCCGAAGCAGGCCGACATGATCAGCGGGTTGAGCACGATCTGTTTCAGCACGACGCCGAAGGCATGCACGATCGAGGGATGATCGCGGTCGGACAGCTCGATCAACAGCGGCACGATCGTGAACAAAAAGATGCTGTCGCAGCAGAAGATCAGCGCGGTCGGCGCCGACGCCTTCGATCCCAGCACCGCAAGCGCGAGCCCAGGCCCCATATACCCGATGTTGCCGTAGCCCCCCGAGAGACCCGCAAGTGTCGCTTCACGCAGCGTCAGCCGTCCCAGGACCTTGCCGACCACCAATGCCAGCGTGAACGCCGCAACCGTCGACAGCGTGGTCGCAACCAGGAACGGCGGGTTGTTCAATTCCGAAAACGGCGTCTTCGACATGATCGCAAACAGCAGCGCCGGCAGCGACACGTAGAGCAGGAAGAAGTTCATCCAGGCGAGGCCCGATTCCGGCAGGGACTTGACCTTGCCGCAGGCGAAGCCGACGAAGATCAAGCCGAAATAAGGTAGCGCCAGATTGAGGATATCGACCATTGATAAAGCGTTTTCTGAAGACTCGGGCGCTATCCGCCCCGTGAGTGAACGTTAATTCCAGATCAGGCCACTAGCATCGGCCACAATCCTGGTCTATCGACGGGGAATGATTAAAGCGCGGACCGCCAAATTCCAGATCGGACAGGTCGTACGCCACCGGATCTTCTCGTTCCGGGGCGTGATCTTCGACATCGATCCGGAATTCAACAACACCGAGGAATGGTGGCTGTCGATCCCCGAGGAGGTACGGCCCCACAAGGACCAGCCGTTCTACCACCTGCTCGCTGAGAACGCGGAGTCGGAGTACGTTGCCTATGTGTCGGAGCAGAACCTTCTGCCCGACGAGTCCGGCGAGCCGGTCCGGCATTCCCAGGTCGCCGAGATCTTCGTCAAGGACAAGACCGGCGGCTATCGCCCCCGCAATCCCTCGCTGAACTGAGTTTTCTCCACCGGCAACCGGCCAATAAAAAAGGCGCTCGATTTGAGCGCCTTTCTCATATCGGGGATCTGATCCCGATTACTTCTGACCCGCCGGAGCGGCGCCGGGGGCGCCCCCGCTTTGCTGCTGCTTCTTCTGCAGCTCCTCGGCCTTCTTCTGAAGCTCTTCCTGAAGCTTCTTCTGGTTTTCCTCGAATACCTTCGGATCGGTCGGCGGACCGTCATAGGCCTTCTGGAATTCACCGGCGAGCGGCAGCGGCAGGGTCAGCGGCGCGCCGTTGGCGTTGATCGCCTGGACGACGAGATTCTGGCCCTTCTTCATGCTGTTGATGAGCTCGGGGGTCGCTTCGTAATCGGACATGCAGCCGTTCTGGAAGCAGATCACGTAAGGCTGCTGCAGCGGCGCGTTGCTGTCCACGATGATCCGGGTGCCGTGCACGAGCTGCATGCCGAGCGGCAGCGTCACGCGCAGGATCTTCTTGGGCTCGCCGTCCGGCTCGATGATGACGGCGGCGATGACCGGCTGGCCCGATTCGATGCGGCCGTCCTTGCCGGTGAAGCAGACCTGCTTGGCGTTGGCATCCTGGCCCTTGAGACAGAACTTGGTCCAGGGGGCGTAGATCAGCTGGATCTGCTGATCAGCCGGCTGCGCCGCGCCCTGCTGCGCCGGAGCGCCTGCGGGAGCCTGCTGGGCGGGGGCCTGTGCGGACGGCGCCGGAGCCTTGGGGGCAGCCTTGGGAGCCGCTTTCGGGGCCGGAGCCGCCGCCTTGGGCGCACCGGGAGCCGGCGCCGGGGTCTGGGCCTCGGCGGCAAACGGAACGGCCAACGCCGTCGCCGTCAACAGGGCGAGAAGTCGCCCACGCGGCCGGACGGACGCGGCCAAGTAACGGAAATTCATTGCGGAAAACCCTTTCTGAACGGGAAGCGCCCGAACCGCTCCGAAGCACCGAGCCTGGCCGCCTTGGGCGCGGCTCTCTTCCCGTCAATTGAGGCAGTTGAGTGACGGGCTCGGCGCTCTTGCGCGATTGGGTGCCTTCTTAACGTGGCCGACGAAAAGATCAATGCCGACAAGCGTCTTTGGCCACATCCGCAGCTGCGCCCAGTGAAATTCCCTGTGATAGGATTCAAGGCCAGCCGGTCCTCGAATCAACGTGTGCCGATGTTCAAGTTCCAGCGCCTTTTCGAGGGCCCCGGCCTCCGCCTTTGCGTCCTTGCCTCAGCGCTCTTCATCGGGCTGTCCCCTGGCAGCACGCGGGCCGAGGAAGCACATGCCATCGCCATGCACGGAAAGCCGGCCATGCCGGCCGATTTCACCCACATGCCCTATGCCAATCCCGATGCTCCCAAGGGCGGCCGCCTGACCTGGGGCGTCCTCGGCACGTTCGACAGCCTCAATCCCTTCATCGTGAGGGGATTGGCCGTGCAGCAGATGCGGGGCTACGTGATCGAGAGCCTGCTCGCGCGCGGCAATGACGAGGCGTTCACGCTCTATGGCCTGCTGGCCAGGAGCGTCGAGACCGACGACGCGCGGAGCTTCGTCACGTTCCGCCTCGATCGGCGCGCCCGCTTCTCCGACGGCAAGCCGGTTACGGCTGAAGACGTGCTGTTCTCCTGGGAGCTGCTGCGCGATCACGGCCGCCCGAACCACCGGCAGTACTACGCCAAAGTTGCCAGGGCCGAGGCGACAGATCCCCTCACCGTCCGCTTCGACCTCGCAGGTGCCAACGACCGCGAGCTGCCGCTGATCCTCGGCCTGATGCCGATCCTGCCCAAGCACGCAGTGGACGTCGCGACCTTCGAGGAGACGACGCTGACGAGCCCGATCGGCTCCGGCCCCTATCGGGTCACGGCCGTGAAGCCCGGGGCCAGCGTCACGCTCACCCGCGATCCCGACTATTGGGGCCGCGACCTCGCCATCAACCGCGGGCTCTACAATTTCGACGAGATCCGGCTCGACTATTTTCGCGAGGCCAACGGCCAGTTCGAAGCCTTCAAGCGCGGCCTCTACGACTTCCGAGTCGAGCACGAGCCGCTGCGCTGGCACGACGGCTACGATTTTCCGGCCGTCAAAAGCGGCGAGGTGATCCGCGACACCGTGAAGCCGGGCCTGCCGCAGCCATCCGAATTCCTGGTGTTCAACACCCGCCGTCCTCTGTTCGCCGACATCCGCGTCCGCGAGGCGCTGACGCTGCTGTTCGATTTCGAGCTGGTCAACCGCAACTACTTCTTCGGGCTCTATTCGCGCGTGGCCGGCTATTTCGCCGGCTCCGACCTGTCGGCCTACGGCCGGCCTGCGGACGCGCGCGAGCGCGAGCTGCTGAAACCCTTCGCGGCACAGATCCGGCCCGATATCATGGACGGCAGCTACCGCTTGCCGGTGACCGACGGCTCAGGGCGCGACCGCACCAAGCTGCGCGCGGCGCTGAAGCTGTTGTCCGACGCCGGCTACGATCTCGACGGCACGGTGCTGCGCAACCGCGCGACCAAGGCGCCCTTCGCCTTCGAGATCCTGGTCACGACCCGCGACCAGGAGCGGATCGCGCTCGCGTTCCAGCGCGACCTCAAGCGCGCCGGCATCGAGCCGAGCGTGCGAACCGTCGATCCCGTGCAGTTCGACCAGCGCCGGCTCGCTTACGAATTCGACATGATCCAGAACCGCTGGGACCAGTCGCTGTCGCCCGGCAACGAGCAATCCTTCTATTGGGGCAGCGCCGCGGCCGACAATCCGGGGACCCGCAACTACATGGGCGCCAGGGACGCCGCCGTCGATGCCATGATCGCCGCCCTGCTCGAAGCCCGTGAACATACGGATTTCGTCTCGTCGGTGCGGGCGCTCGACCGCGCCCTGATCGCGGGCTTCTACACAATCCCTCTGTTTAACGTATCCGAGCAATGGATCGCGCGGTGGAATCGGATAGAACGGCCCAAGACCACCTCGCTGTCGGGCTATTTGCCGGAGACCTGGTGGTCGAAGGGGCAGCCGCAAGCTCATCAAGCAAAGTGACGCCGTGAACCAGCCAGCTACATCGCCGACGCTCGATACGTTGTTTCAGCGCACGCTGATACGGCAGCCGCACGCGCCCGCTCTGCTCGATCCCCTCAACAAGGCCCGCGTGACCGGGCACCAGCCGCGGCGGATGACCTATGCCGAGGCCGACACGGCCATCGAGGCGCTGTCGGCCTATTTCGTCGAATCGGGCCTGCCGGCCAATTCCGTCATCGCGATCCAATTGCCTGCGACGGTGGAGTTCGTGCTCACCGTGCTCGCCGCCCATCGCGCCGGCCTCGTCGTCGCGGTGCTGCCGCTGCTGTGGCGGCATGCGGAACTGACCGCGGCGCTGAACCGCACCGCGGCGCGCGCCATCGTCACCATGAGCACGGTCGACGGCGTCAGCTATGCCGACCTGGCGATGCATGCGGCCGCCGAAGCCTTCTCGATCCGTCACGTGTGTGGCTTCGGCACCAATCTGCCCGAAGGCATGGCTTCGCTCGACGATGTGCTGGCCCGTCCGCCCGGCACCACGCGTGCCGTGATCCAGGACGGCCGCAAGGCGGCGATGATCTCCTTCGACGTCACGGCGGAAGGCTTTCGCCCGGTGCCGCGACCGCATTTCAGCCTGATCGCCGGCGGCCTTGCGATGTCGCTGGAAGCCGACATCAGGCAGGGCGCGACCGTGATGGCGGCGTTCACGCCGATGTCGTTCGCCGGGCTCGCCTCGTCGCTCGCGGTGTGGCTGCTCTCCGGCGGTGCGCTGGCGCTGCATCACCCGTTCGAGAACGAGGTGCTGGAGCGGCAGATCAACGAGCATGAATGCGAGGTTCTGATCGCGCCCGCACAGCTCGCCTTGCGCCTCGGCGACGCCGACCTGGCGGCGCGGATGCCATCCTTGCGCAACGTCATCGGCCTGTGGCGCGCACCCGAGCAGGTGGCGGCGAGCGATGCCTGGATCGCGCCGCATGCGCCGCTGACCGATGTCTACCTGTTCGGCGAGGCCGGGCTGTTCGGCGCCCGCCGCGGCGAGGACGGCATGCCTGTTGCGGTGATGCCCGGGCCGCACGGCGCCCCGCGCGAGCAATCCGGTTCGTCCATTGCCGGCGAGATCCTTCTGACGCCAAAAGGCACGCTCGGCCTGCGCGGCGCGATGGTGCCGATCGCGGCCTATGCGCCGCCGCAGCCGGTCGGCGAGACGCTGATCGCGCAGCCGCCGCGCGACTATGTCGACACCGGCTATGCCGCGCGACTCGACCGCCCGAGCGGCGCGATCTGCATTACCGCGCCACCCTCCGGCATCATGGCCGTCGGCGGCTACCGCTTCCTCTCCAACGACCTCCAGGAATGGGCCCGCCGGCTCGGCCAGGGCGCCCTGCTCACCGCGCTGCCCGACCGGCTTTCCGGCCACCGGCTGGCCGGACGCGCCCAGGACAACACCCGGGCCCGCGAAGCACTCAACGAGCTCGGGCTTAACCCCCTGATGGTCGAGGCTTTTCGCGACCGCTCCGGAGCCGCCTAGCACAGTTTCGCCACCTCCGTTGACGGCGCATTAAGGGGGGTGGAACTAGATTGCGCGGCATCTGTCGCGTGATCAGAGTTTTCGAATGTCCCAGGCGGGCCCGATCCTGTTTGTGTCCAATGCCGAGCGGCCGCCCTTCATCGCGGCGCTGGACGAGGCCCGGCTTTTTCCCGTCGTCGATAGCGACTGGGCCAGCGCAGCGCGCGCGGTCGAGCAGGTCCAGCCGGCCGTGGTTCTCGCCCAGACATCCGGTGGTCACGAGCCGCATATCGCGCCGCTCGCCAGGAAGATCGCCGACCAGTCGCCCTATCTTCCCTTTGTCGCGCTGGATGCTTCGGGCGCGTTGCCTCCCAACGCCCTGCCCTTCTCCTCGCGCGGCACCAATCCCGACCGGCTGATCGCGCGGCTTCGCGCCGCTTTGCGCGTGCGCACCCTGCATGCGACGGTGCTCCGCCGGCTGCCGGAAGTGAAGGTCGCGCTGCCGGAGGGCGATCCCGCCCGTGATGCCACCGTGCTCCTGATCGGCCGCGGCTCGGCCTATCCCGCGCTCTCCGTCGCGCTCGGCGAGCGCGTCGGCGTGGTCGGCGCGCTCTCGATCGAGGCCGCCGCCAAACACCTCAACACCCGCGACCTCGACGGCGTCGTGCTCGCCGAAGGTTTTACCGCGCGCGTCACCGACGCCTTTCTCACGGTGCTCGCCGAAGACACCCGCTTCCGCAGCCTGCCCGTCGTCGTCACCGCGCACCAGCTGGCACAGACTTACGACCTGCCCAATCTCGAGCTGATCCCGGGCGAGCCGGCGAAGGTTGCGGCCAACGCACTGCCCTTGATCCGCCAGCATGCGATGGAAGCACAATTGAGCCGCACGCTGCGCTCGATCGACGCCGGCGGCTGGCTCGATCCGCGCAGCGGCCTGCTCACGGTGGAAGCCTTCGCCCGTGACTTTGCCAAGGCGGTCGAGCAGGCGCTGGCCCGCGGCGGCGGCCTGTCGGTCGCGCGGTTCGCCTTTGACCCCGGCAACTCCCGCGCTCAGCTCGATGCCGCCCGCATCCTCAGCCGGCTGATGCGCCAGATGGATTTCGGCGCCGCGCAGAAGGACGGCTCGGTCATCGTCGTGTTCGCGGAGACCGACTTCCGCACCGCCCACATGATTGCCCGCCGCCTTTCAGCGGTGATGCGGCACACTTCCAACGGCAAGCACGAGATGCGCAGCGAGCCTGTCGTCAGCGTGGATTCGCTGTCGCCGTCGGACACGGCAAGGTCGCTGCTGGCGCGGCTGTCGGCGGATGCGTCGCGCGCGGCGTCCTAGCGACGCTCGAGCCCCGGGCGCAGCGCAGCCCCCTTCGCGGTGCGCTGCAGAACCGGGCCCACTATCACCTGCAAGAACTGAATCCCGCCTCTGCGCTCCGCTTCGCTGCGCTTGTCCGGGACGCCCTCATCCTACGCCGCCTTCTTGCTCTGCGCGAGGTTCGCCAGCTGGCGCATGATCTCGGTGGTGCCGGCGAGACGTTCTTCCGGGGTCTCCCAGTCCTGCAGGAATACCACCTTCATGTCGGGCCGCACCTTGGCGGCCTGGCCGTGGCTGCGGATGAACGACACCAGGCGCTCGGGATGGGCGAAGGAATTGTCGCGGAAGGCGATGACGGCGCCCTTCGGACCGGCATCGATCTTCTCGACATTGGCCTGGCGGCAGAACGCCTTGATCGCGGCGACCTTGAACAGGTAGCGGACCTCGTCCGGCAGCACGCCGAACCGGTCGCGCATCTCGGCGCCGAAGTTCTCGATCTCCTCCTCGCTGTCGAGATCAGCCAGGCGCCGGTACAGCGACAGCCGCACCGAGAGGTCGCCGACATAGTCCTCCGGGATCAGCACGGGCATGCCGATCGTGATCGTCGGCGACCAGCGGTCGGCGGCCGGCTCGGACACGCCGGCCTTGAGGTTGACGATCGCCTCCTCCAGCATCGACTGGTAGAGTTCGAAGCCGACCTCCTTGATGTGGCCGGACTGCTGTTCGCCGAGGATGTTGCCGGCGCCGCGGATATCGAGGTCGTGCGAGGCGAGCTGGAAGCCCGCGCCCAGCGTCTCCAGCGATTGCAGCACGGTGAGCCGGCGCTCGGCCTGCGCGGTGATCTTCTGCTGCGCCGGCAGCGTGAACAGCGCATAGGCCCGCAGCTTGGAACGGCCGACACGGCCGCGCAGCTGATAGAGCTGGGCAAGGCCGAACATGTCGGCGCGGTGCACGATCAGCGTGTTGGCGTTGGGAATGTCGAGGCCGGACTCGACGATCGTGGTCGACAGCAGGATGTCGAACTTGCCGTCGTAGAACGCCGTCATGATGTCCTCGATCACGGCGGGCGGCATCTGCCCGTGCGCGACCGCGACCTTCATCTCCGGCACGTTCTTGTCGAGGAAATCCTTGACCTCGGCGAGATCGTCGATGCGCGGCACCACGTAGAAGGCTTGGCCGCCGCGGTAACGCTCACGCAGCAGCGCCTCGCGGATCATCAGCGGATCGTGCGGGGCGACGAAGGTGCGCACCGCGAGGCGGTCGACCGGGGGCGAGGCGATGATCGAGAGCTCGCGGACACCGGTCAGCGCCAGTTGCAGCGTGCGCGGAATCGGCGTCGCCGACAGCGTCAGCACATGCACCTCGGCACGCAGCGCCTTCAGCCGCTCCTTGTGGGTGACGCCGAAGTGCTGTTCCTCGTCGACGATGACGAGGCCGAGGTCGCGGAATTTGATGGCCTTGCCGAGCAGCGCGTGGGTGCCCACGACGATGTCGACCGAGCCGTCGGCGATGCCCTTCTTGACCAGATTGAGCTCCTTGGTCGGCACCAGGCGCGAAGCCTGGGCCACGTTGACCGGAAAGCCCTTGAAGCGCTCGGTGAAGGTCCTGTGGTGCTGGCGCGCCAATAGCGTGGTCGGCACCACGACCGCGACCTGCTTGCCTTCGAGCGCAACGGCAAAGGCCGCGCGCAAGGCCACCTCGGTCTTGCCGAAGCCGACGTCGCCGCAGATCAGCCGGTCCATCGGACGGCCGAGCTCGAGGTCCTTCAGCGTGGATTCGATCGCCCCGAGTTGGTCCTCGGTCTCGTCATAGGGGAAGCGCGCACAGAACTCGTCGTAAAGGCCCGGCTGCACCGGCACCTTGGGTGCCTCGTGCAAATGGCGCGCGGCCGCAATCTTGATCAGCTCGCCCGCGATCTCGCGGATGCGGTTCTTGAGTTTTGCCTTGCGGGTCTGCCAGCCGCTGCCGCCGAGGCGATCGAGCTCGACCGTTGTCTGGTCGGAGCCGTAGCGCGACAACAGTTCGATGTTCTCGACCGGCAGGAACAGCTTCGTCTCGGCGGCATAATGCAATTCGAGGCAGTCATGCGGCGCGCCGGCGACGTCGAGCGTCTGCAGTCCGACGAAGCGGCCGATGCCGTGGTCGACGTGGACGACGATGTCGCCGGCCGACAGGCTCGTGATCTCCGAGATGAAATTGTCGAGCTTGCGGCTGGCCTTGCGCGGCCGCACCAGGCGGTCGCCCAAAATGTCCTGCTCGCTGATCACAGCGATCTCGTCGGTCTCGAAACCGCTTTCGAGGCCGAGCACGGCCAGCATGGTCTCGTTGCGCGGGGTGGCCTGCACCGTCCGCCAGCTGTTGACGCTGGTGGTGTGGGCCAGCTTGTGGTCGCGCAGCATCGAATTCATGCGGTCGCGCGAGCCTTCGCTCCACAGCGCGATGACGACCTTCTTACGCTGGGCGTGAAGCGCCATGACGTGGCTGACGACGGCCCCGAAAACGTTGACCGTCGTATCGTTGCGCTCCGGCGCGAAGTCACGGCCCTTGCGCGCGCCGGCGTCGACGACGCTGGTCCCGTCGGCAGGAACCGAGAACTGCGTCAGCCGCACCAGCGGCATCTCGCTCTCGCGCCTGCTCCATTCCTCGGCGGTGAGATAAAGCCGGTCCGGAGGCAACGGCTTGTAGATGGCGCCACCGGCCGGATGCTCCATGGCGTCGCGGCGGGCCTCGTAATAGTCCTGGATCTGCTTGAAGCGCTCGCGGACTGCGTCCTCGGCTTGCGGCTCGATGGCGACGGCCGCGCCTTGCAGGTAGTCGAACAGCGTGTCCATCCGGTCCTGGAACAACGGCAGCCAGTGCTCCATGCCGGGATGGCGGCGGCCTTCGCTGACGGCTTCGTACAGCGCGTCGTCGCGCTCGGGTGCGCCGAACTCGGCGACATAGCCCATGCGGAAACGGCGGATGGTGTCGGTGACGAGCTGGAATTCAGAGATCGGCACGAGGTCGAGCGCGCGCATGTCGAGCAGCGTGCGCTGGGTCTCGGCATCAAAGGTGCGGATCGATTCGAGGCTGTCGCCGAAGAAATCGAAGCGCACCGGCTGATCGAGACCAGCGGGGAACAGGTCGAGGATGCCGCCGCGCACCGCATATTCGCCGGGCTCGCGCACCGTCGAGGAGCGGTTGTAGCCGTTGTGCTCGAGCCAGGCGACGATGGTGTCCATCGGCACGACGTTGCCGGGCGCAACCGACAGTGCCTGCGCCGCGACAAGCTCGCGCGCGGGCACGCGCTGCACCACCGCGTTCACCGTGGTCAGCACGATCAGCGGCTTGTCGCTGCCAGTGAGCGAGGCCAGCCGCGCCAGCGTGGTCAGGCGTTGCGCCAGGATACCGCCATGCGGCGAGACGCGGTCATAGGGCTGGCAGTCCCAGGCCGGAAACTGAAGCACCGGCAGATCGGGCGCGAAGAATTGCAGCGCGCGTTCGAGCTGCTGCATCCGTGGCCCGTCGCGGCAGATCACGGCAAGACTGACGGCCGGCTTTTTCGGCCGCGCCGCGATCGCCCGGGCGAGATCGGAGACCACCAGGCCTTCGGCGCCTTCCGCGACATTGGCAAGCGTGACCGCGCGGCCGGGCGTGAGCAGCTCGGCCGGCGACTTCAACCCAGGTTTCATAGATTGCCGTCCGTGATCGGGAACGCCTTGATGCGGGCAAACAGCGCGCCGGTGACAGCAGCTGGCAGGACCTTGTCGCCGGTGATGGCGGCATAGAGGTCGGGATCGGACTCTTCGAGCAGGGTCTCGAGTTCGGTCAGCTCCGCGTCGGACAAATTGCCGATCTCGGCGTCGGCGAAGCGCCCGAGGATCAGGTCCATCTCTCGCGTGCCGCGGTGCCAGCAGCGGAACAGCAGCCGCTTGCGGCGATTGTCCAATCCGTCACTCGATCGTGTCGTTCCCGTCATGTCTCAAATCCAGTCAAACGCCGAAAGCCCGGACGTGCCGGGCCGGGCTGATATAGCCATTGAGGGTGGCCGTGTCAGCCCTTTGTTGCTGCAGTTCGTCCCTCCAAACCGTCATGGCCGGGCTCGTCCCGGCCATCCACGTCAAGCCGAAAAAAAAGACGTGGATGCCCGGCCTAAAGCCGGGCATGACGGCGAGGAACAATCCTAGATTCCCTTGATGCGCCCAAGCCTGCTCAATCCGCTGTTTGCTCCCGTGACCAGCCTGCCCGGCGTCGGTCCGAAGCAGGACAAGCTGCTGCAGTATTTGCTCAGCCGCAGCGAGACGCCGCGCCTGGTCGACCTGTTGCTGCATTTGCCGAGCCAGGTCATCGACCGCCGCGCCCGGCCGAAGATCCGCGACGCTGCGGTCGGAACCATGGTGACGCTCGAGGTCACCGTCGACCGCCACCGCCCGCCCCCGCCGCGCAGCGCACGCGCGCCGTATCTGGTCCACGCCAGCGACGACACCGGCGACGTCGTGCTGACCTTCTTTCGCGCCAAGCCCGGCTATGTCGAAAAGCTGCTCCCAATCGGGGAGAAGCGCTACGTCTCCGGCACGCTGCAGATGTACGACGGCATCCCGCAGATGGTGCATCCCGATCGCGTGCTCGACGAGGAGGCCATTTCAAAGCTCTCAGGCATCGATCCGGTCTATCCGCTGACGGAGGGCCTCGCGCTCGGCTCGCTGCGCCGCGCGATTGCCCAGGCGCTCCAGAAGCTACCTGCATTGCCGGAGTGGATCAGCCCGGAGGTCATGCGGCGCTGTCATTTTCCTCCGATCGCGGAAGCGCTCAACCGCGTGCATCAGCCGGTCGAGCTCACGGACATCTTGCCTGACCAGCCATTCTGGTCGCGTCTCGCCTTTGACGAGCTTTTGGCCGGCCAGCTCGCGCTCGCCCTGATCCGCGCGCAACTCCGTCGCCCGGCCGGCGTACGCAATGCCGGCGACGGGCACCTGCGCAACAAGATCATCGACGCCCTGCCCTATGCATTGACGGTGTCCCAGCGCGACGCGGCCGCAGCGATCGCCAGCGATCTGCAACAGCCCGTCCGCATGCTCAGGCTGCTGCAGGGCGATGTCGGCTCCGGCAAGACCGTGGTCGCGCTGCTGGCCGCGGCAGCCGTCACGGAAGCCGGCAAGCAGGCGGCGCTGATGGCGCCGACCGAGATCCTGGCGCGCCAGCACATCAAGACCATCGCCCCTCTCGCCGAACGGGCCGGCATGCGGGTCGCGATCCTCACCGGGCGCGAGAAAGGCAAGGAGCGGCGTGAATTGCTGGCGCAGCTCGAAGCCGGCGAGATCGACCTGCTCGTCGGCACCCATGCGCTGATCCAGGACGACGTGGTCTTCCATGATCTCGCCCTCGCCATCGTCGACGAGCAGCACCGCTTTGGCGTGCGGGAACGGCTCGCGCTGACATCCAAGGGCGAGGCGGTCGACGTGCTGGTGCTGAGCGCGACGCCGATTCCACGCACGCTGGTGCTGACTTATTTCGGCGACATGGACATCTCCGAGCTGCGGGAAAAGCCCGCCGGCCGCCAGCCGATCGAAACCCGCACCGTCTCGATCAGCCGTCTCGCCGAGGTCACGGACAGCATCGGCCGGGCCCTCGAGGCCGGCAAGCTGGTCTACTGGATCTGCCCGCTGGTCGAAGAGTCCGAGGCCGAGGGCACCGAGCACCTCACCAACGCGACCAAACGTTTCGAGAGCCTGCAGAAGCGGTTTGGCGAGCGGGTCGGCCTCGTCCACGGCCAGATGAAGGGAGCCGAGAAGGACCGCGTGATGGGCCAGTTCGCCGCCCACGAGATCGGCCTGCTGGTCGCGACCACCGTGGTCGAGGTCGGCGTCGACGTGCCCGCGGCGACCATCATGGTGATCGAGAATGCCGAACGCTTCGGCCTTGCGCAGTTGCATCAACTGCGCGGCCGGATCGGGCGCGGCTCGGAGGCCTCGACCTGCCTGCTGCTCTACTCGGAGCCGCTCGGGGAGATGTCCAAGGCCCGACTGAAGGTGATCCGCGAGACCACTGACGGTTTTCGCATCGCCGAGGAGGATCTGAAGCTGCGCGGCGAAGGCGACGTGCTGGGCGTCCGCCAGAGTGGCCTGCCCGGCTACCGCATTGCGCGATCGGAGGTCCATGGCCAGCTCATCACCCAGGCGAGAGACGAGGCGCTGCGGATCCTCAAGGACGATCCCAAGCTGAAGGGCGAGCGCGGCGAGGCGCTACGCTGTTTGCTGTATCTGTACGAGCGGGACGAAGCGATCCCGCTGATCGGGGCGGGCTAGCCCGCTGCCCTTCGCCGCCCGACTTCGTAAGCCGCCACATGCGCGCGGGCCAGATCCAGCAGCGGTGTCTCGATGCCGAGCGTCCGGGCTCGATTGGCCATATCGCCCAGAATATGCTCCGCCTCGGTGATCGAGCCGCGTTCGATATCGCGCAGCATCGAGGCCTTCAGCGGAGAGTCCAGGGTCGTGAACAGCTTGCGGTCAAACTCGATGAACGGCGCGCGTGGCTCGTAGCCCGAGGCGGTCGCAACGGCGCAGCATTCGGCAAACAGGCGAAAAATAGACTGCTCGCCATTCGGCACGGCCAGGATGTCTCCGATGCTTGCGCGCATCAGGCAGGTGATGCCGGCGAGCGTCGACAGCTGGACGAACTTCTCCCACATGTCCTGCATGATCGCTTCGCTGGCACGCACGTCGATACCGGGGACCTGGAGCAATGTCTCAAGCGCAAGCGCTCGCTCGCTCAGCGCGCCATCGATCTCGCCGAAGACGATGGTCTGGTTGGCCATGAAATGATTGACCCGCCCCTCCCCATCGAGCCCGGCACTGACGTTTGCGAGCCCGCCGAGAACGTGAGCGGCGCCGAACCTGACGGTCAGAGCATCGATATGCTTCAGTCCGTTGAGAATGGGAAGAACCATCGTGTCCGGGCCGATGGCGGGCGCAAACTGGCTCATCGCGTCATCGAGCGAGTAGGCCTTCACGCCGACGAGCACGATGTCGAACGGCTCCCTGAGATCGCCGGCCGCAAGAAGCTTCGGCTGCACGGCGAAGTCGCCATGCGGGCTGACGACCTGGAGTCCGTGCAGCCGCAATTGCTCGGCGCGCTTCTCGCGCACAAGAAAGCTCACGTCTCGGCCTGCCCGCACGAGGCAAGCACCGTAGTAGCCGCCCAGCGCGCCCGCGCCGATCACCAGCACTCTCATTCGAACTCCCACGACAGAACAACAGCGCCCGCAAGATCAATAGCAGATGGGGTTGGCGACGTCAGGATTTCGTCCGCGCGATTCCTGCAGCGAAGGCCTTCATCAGGTCAGCATCCGCCGCCTCGCCCTTTGCGTCCTCCGCCAGATGCTCGAACCAGCGCGCGAAGCCCTCATAGATCTGGCTGGCGGGATGGTCGGCGCCGAGAAAGCCGGAAATCTCCCGCATCTCGGCAACCCAGCGATAAGCCTTCGGAATCATGTCAGGCAGCGCGACCTCGAGCCGCGCCAGGATGGCGGGCTGGCTCAGCGCCAGTTCGTCACGCAACGCGTCCGCAGCGCCCGCTTTGGTCGCCGCGACCACCATCGCCGAGCCGATTCCGGCGAGGCCCTTGACGATGCCTGCGTAGGACATTTTCAGAGCGGACGCCGCGCCGACCGGGCCCTCGACGATGCGGACGTCGAGGCCGAAATCCTTCAGCACCGCGACGTCCCTGGCGTGCTCGCCCGACATGTAGAAGGCCGGGCTCTTGGCCCCTGGCTGCGGCGGGAAGCCGATGATGCCGCCATCGACGAACGGGGCCTGCGCCGAGCCGATGATCTGCTCGATGGCACGCACGGTATCGACATTGACCGCGTTGCAATCGACTACGACCGGCTTCTTCTCGCGCCTGACGATCAGGGCCGCCAGCCGCTTGGCCAGCGCAACCGCTTCGCCCGGCGGCACGATCGAGAGGATGATGTCGGCGTCCGCGATCGTATCGTCGTCGGCGCCGACCATGCCGGCCTCTGCTGCGCGCTTGCGCGTCGCCTCGCTCCGACCTTCCAGCGACGTCAACACCCGCGCGCCATGCTCACTGAGGCGGCGGGCGACGGCGCTGCCCATGGCGCCGGGCGCGAGGATCGCAATGGTCTTGGACATCGTGCACTCCAGATCGAACGCCGAGCGAGGCGCTCGCTCAATCGGAGACTAGCAGAGGATGCCGACGCGCGCGTGACCGCGGCCATCCCGCAGGGGAATGGCCCTACTCCACCTTCGCGGGCTCGGGCTGGAGCGCCGCCGCGTTGGCGATGCGCGCGGCATTCGCCATGCCCGCGAGCGCGGCGGCTTTCTTCGGGTCGGGCGCGGCGCCCGGCTGCACCACGCCGGCCGACATGATCAGGGTCGCCGCATCCTCGGTGCTCATGTCGACCTCGACGATCTTGCTCCTGGGCACGTAGAAGAAGAATCCCGTCGTCGGGTTCGGCGAGCACGGCAGGAACACCGATACATGCTCCTCCTGCCCGGGCAGGCTGCGCGCGACCTCTTCATTCGGTGATTGCGAGATCAGCACGATCGACCACATGCCCGGCGATGGAAACTCGACCAGGCCGACTTTGCGGAAACTCGAGCCCTTGCCAGAGAACAGCGTTTCGAACACCTGCTTCAGGCCACGATAGATGGCGCGCACCGCCGGGATCCGGCCGAGGAACGTCTCGCCGACATCGACCAGCGTCCGGCCGATCAGATTGGCCGCGAGGAATCCGACGAGGGTCAGCGTGAAGAATGCGACAACCAGTCCCCAGCCGGGGATGACGTACGGCAGATAGGTTTCCGGACGGTAGGCCAGCGGCACGAACGGCCGCACCACACCGTCGACCCAGGTGACGAACCACCAGACCAGATACAGGGTGATCGCGATCGGCCCCGTCACCACGAGGCCAGTCAGAAAATAGTTGCGGAAGCGGCCCATCAGGCCGGTATGCGGTTCCGGAAGCGGATCAATAGGCGCAGGCGCGTCGTCGCGGGGGTTCATGCGGGTTCCAGGTCGGTCGCAGCAGACAAGCTAGGGTCTTCTAGCAGGTTTTGGAAGACCGCGACCGACTGATATCCCGGCTGCCTATTCCACGGTCACCGATTTCGCGAGGTTGCGCGGCTGGTCGACGTCGGTCCCCATCACGACAGCCGTGTGATAGGCGAGCAGTTGCACGGGGATGGCATAGACCATCGGGGTGAACGCCGCCGCCATGTCGGGCATGACGATGGTGACGAGGGATTCGACGGTCGCCTCTTCCGCGCCCTTTGCATCCGTCATCAGGATGATGTTGCCGCCGCGGGCGGCGACCTCCTGCATGTTGGACACCGTCTTTTCGAACACCCGGTCGTAAGGCGCGATGACGACGACAGGCATGGTCTCGTCGATCAGCGCGATCGGCCCGTGCTTCAGCTCGCCGGCGGCATAGCCCTCGGCGTGGATGTAGGAGATCTCCTTCAGCTTCAGCGCGCCTTCGAGCGCCAACGGGAAGCTGGTGCCGCGGCCGAGATAGAGCACGTCGCGGGACTTGGCGATCCTGTGCGCGAGCTTTTCGATCTGCAGCTCGGTGGTGAGCGCATCCGCCATCAGGCGCGGGACTTCGACGAGGCCATGGACCAGCTTCGTCTCGTCCTCCTCGGACAATTCGCCGCGGGCCTTGCCGGCCGCGATCGCAAGGTTCGCCAGCACCATGAGCTGGCAGGTGAAGGCCTTGGTCGAGGCGACGCCGATCTCGGGGCCGGCCAGTGTCTGCAGCACGGTCTCGCTCTCGCGGGCGATCGTCGAGGTCGGCACGTTGACGACGGCGATCGTGTGGACGCCTTCGGCCTTGGCATAGCGCAGCGCCGCCAGCGTGTCGGCGGTTTCGCCTGACTGCGAGATGAAGATGGCGAGATCGCCCTTGCGCAAGGGCGCTTCGCGGTAGCGGAATTCGGAGGCGACATCGACCTCGACCGGCACGCGCGCAAAGCGCTCGAACCAGTATTTGGCGACGTAGCCGGCATAGCTCGCGGTGCCGCACGCCGTGATGTTGATGCGCTGGATGTCCTTGAAGTCGAACGGCAGCTTGACCGGCAGCGAGACGCGCTCGGTCGCCATGTCGACGTAGCGCGCCAGGGTGTGGCCGACCACTTCCGGCTGCTCGTGGATCTCCTTCGCCATGAAGTGGCGGTAGTTCGCCTTGTCGACCAGCGAGGTCGAAGCGGCATGCTTGATCTTGTCGCGCTGGACGGAATTGCCGTCCTTGTCGAAGATATCGGCGCTCTTGCGGGTCAGGACCACCCAGTCGCCGTCTTCGAGATAGCTGATCGTGTCGGTGAACGGGCCGAGCGCGATGGCATCCGAGCCGAGATACATCTCGCCGTCGCCATAGCCGATCGCCAGCGGCGGGCCGTTGCGGGCGCCGATCAGCAGGTCGTCGTCGCCGGCGAAGATGAAGCCGAGGGCGAAGGCGCCGCGCAGGCGCCCCAGCGCCAGCTTGACCGCTTCGACCGGCTTGTTGCCGCGCGTCAGGAGATCGTCGACGAGATGCAGCACGATCTCGGTATCGGTCTCGGTGTGGAACACCGTGCCCTTCTTCTCGAGCTCCGCGCGCAGCTCGCGGAAATTCTCGATGATGCCGTTATGGACCACGGCGACGCGCTCGGTCGCGTGCGGATGAGCGTTGTTGACGGTCGGCTTGCCGTGGGTGGCCCAGCGAGTGTGGCCGATGCCGGTCGTGCCCTGGAGCGGTTCGGCGCGCAGCCGCGCTTCCAGATTTTTCAGCTTGCCTTCGGCGCGACGGCGCTCGAGGTGCTTGCCTTCGAGCGTGGCGACGCCCGCCGAGTCGTAACCGCGATATTCAAGACGTTTGAGCGAATCCACCAGCTGCTCTGCAACCGGTTCGCGCCCGAGAATGCCGACAATCCCGCACATGCGGATCACTTACCCCCAAATCGCCGAAAAATCGCCTAAACGACGCGCCCGGTTTTTAGCGAAGTTGCTAACGAACCAGATACTCAAGAATTATTGCCGATTGAGACAGCAGGTCCTGGATCGACTTAGCCGACCTTAGCCTCTCCCGCATTAACCTGGTGTCAACGAATTTGGCGAACGATTCGTTGCCAGGAGTGTTCGGGGCCAGGAGTCTCAAGGTCATGACCAGTTCATCCGACCATAAGGGAGGCCTTGGATCAGGCGGAACGCGCCTTGCCCATTGGCCGCCGCCGATCCGCGCCATGGAGCGCGGCAAGCAGAGCAAGCCTGAATTGATTTCGCAGCCCGCCGGCGAACCGGCCAAGCGAGCGAGGCCGCGTGGCTGGCGCCTGACGCGCGCGATGTTCTCGGAAGTCGCCGACGACGACTAGCTCCGCTTATTTCTCGGTCTTGGTGCCGCCCGTCTTCAGCTCGCGATAGCGCGTGGCGCCACCTTCGCGAATGGTCTGCGGGCTGCGCTCCAGCGCCATGGCATCGTCAGGCACGTCTTTCGTGATCACCGACCCGGAGCCGATATAGGCGCCGTTGCCGATCTTCACGGGTGCGACCAGCGACGAATTGGTGCCGACGAAGGCGCCCTTCCCGATGACAGTCTTGTGCTTCTTGAAGCCGTCGTAGTTGCAGGTGATGGTGCCGGCGCCGATGTTGGAATTGGCGCCGACCGTGGCATCGCCGATGTAGGAGAGATGATTGACCTTCACGCCGGCCTCGAGCGTCGCCGCCTTGGTCTCCACGAAATTGCCGATGCGCGCGCCGTCGCCGAGCGAGGTGCCGGGCCGCAGGCGCGCATAGGGCCCGATCGAAACGTTCTTGCCCAGCGTCGTCTGCACGATGTGCGAAAAGGAATGGATCACGGTGCCGTCGGCGATCGACACGCCGGGGCCGATCACCACGAACGGCTCGATGGTGACGTCCTTGCCGAACACGGTGTCGGCGGCAAGATGAACGGTCTCCGGTGCGATCAGCGTGACGCCGGTGTCCATCGCCGCTTTCCGCAAGCGCTCCTGCATCACGGCTTCGGCCTCGGCGAGCTGCGCCTTGGTGTTGATGCCGCGCACTTCGTCCTCGCTGGTCTCGATCACCACGGACCCCCATCCCTGCTCGCGGACGATGCCGACGGCGTCGGTCAGATAATATTCGCCCTTGGAATTCGCATTGCCGATCTTGTCCAGGATCGCGAGCGCCCGGCGACCGTCGATCGCCATCACGCCGGCGTTGCACAGATCGATCTTGCGCTCCGCCTCGCTCGCATCGGCCTGCTCGCGGATCGCGACCAGGCGTTCGCCCTCGACGATGAAACGGCCATAACCGGTGGGATCGGCCGCGCGGAAGCCGAGCGCGGCAATCGCGGCGCCCTTGGCGAGCGGCGCGCGCAGCCGTGCAAAGGTCTCGGCCGAAATCAGCGGCGTATCACCGAACGCAATCAGGAGATCGTCCACGCCGCGCGCGATCGCTTCGCGTGCCGCCAGCACCGCATGCGCGGTGCCGAGCCGCTCGGCCTGAACGAAGGTGAGCGCGTCGGGCCTGATGCGCTTTGCCTCGTCCGCGACAGCCTGATGGTCGGGGCCGATCACGACGGCAAGCGATGTGCCGGTTCCCTTGGGTGCCGCGGCAAGGACGTGGGCAAGCAAGGTCTGGTGGGCAACCGGATGCAACACTTTCGGCAGGTTTGAGCGCATGCGCGTGCCTTCGCCGGCGGCGAGCACGATCGTGAGGCTGGAACGGGCGGTCATCGAAATCCTGTCAGATAAGGCCGAATCAACTGGCGCGCCGGGCGGGCCGCCCTCAAAAGCTGCCGCCTTGCTACCCCCGCAAACGCCCGGAATTCAAGTGCGACGGGGTTTTCCTGTTAATGTTCCCTGATTGATTCGGGGAAGCCGGACAGGGCTGGGCACTTAACGTTCATGGCAAAGGATTCCGACCCACTGGCGGATGCCTTCGGCACCAAGGAGACCGGCGGGCTGTTCTCCGGACTTGTGGCCGAGGAAAGCGCGTTCGACCGCCGCTTGATGTGGCGGCTGGGTTCATGGGGCGTGGCGGCCGTGGGCGCCGTCGTCGTCGCGGTGATGGCCAACCAGTCCCAGCTCAGCTGGCGGCGCGACCAGGTTGCGTCGGCCGATCTCGCGCGTCAGGCGGAGCGGCTCCAGGCGCTGACCAAGGAGAGCCAGAACGAGGCCCGCCGGCTCGCGGCCGCCATCGAGACGCTGAACACGGATCGCGACCGGCTTTATTCCCGCGTCACCGTTGTGGAGCAAGGACTCGATTCCGTCACCGGCGCCATCGCCAGGCAGCCCACCACGCCGCCGCAGGCTGCGAAGCCGCAGGATGCCGCGCCCACAGCCCCCACTGTCGCGCCGGTCGCATCGACCCCCGCCTCCGCCGGCGACAAGTCGCGGACCGAGGCTGTCAAGGACACGGTCAAGGAGACTGCAAAGGAGCCGTCGAGCCTGCCGCCGCAGACGGCCGCCGCCGCCTCGCTCGCGCACCAGCCGCTGGCAACGAATTCTGCGCTGCCGACGATTCCGCTGGTGCCCTCCAAGTCGATCATGGCGCCACCCGATCCGGCCGCGTCGAAATTGATTCAGACCGAGACAAGCGAGAAGGCCGCCGAGAAGAAGGCCGATCCGGCGCCCGCCCCGGCCGAGATCGTCGCAGCAGCCACGAAGACACCCGAGGCGAGCGAGAATGACTCCCCCGCCATCGCGGTTCAGCAGACGCGTTTCGCGATCGACCTCGGCGGTGCCAATTCAGTCGACGGCCTGCGCGCGCTCTGGCGCGGCCTGAGCAAATCCAATCCGGAGATCGCAGCGCTGCGGCCGATCATCATGATCAAGGAAGGCACCACCGGGCTTGGCATGCAGCTCCGTTTGGGGGCCGGCCCGCTGGTCAACGCCGCGGCGGCCGCAAAATTCTGCGCGAGCCTCGCCGAGAGCGACCGTCACTGCGAGACCACCGTGTTCGACGGCCAGCGCCTGTCGCTGCGTGGGGGCCAGGAGAAGGGACCAGAGAAGTCCCAGGACAGAGTCTTGGAGAAGAACGCCGAGAAGAACCAGGACGCGGTCCCGCAAGCCGAAACCGCACCCGTCGCAAAACCCGAGAAGCCGGACAAGCGCCGCCGCGGCTATTCCTCCAAACGCTCGTCGAGGCGCGAGGATCCCGCGCCGCCGCCTGCAGCCCCGCCCGCGCCGGCCAAGCCGGAGACCGCGTCTGCTGCCTCGACACTGACGTCGTTCTTCCGCCGCTAGTCTCCGCCCCGGCTCGGATTGAAATCACGGGCAGACCAAATGATACGGAAGCGATCAGCGTAAGACGGCAGTATCCGCGACGGATTTGATTCGGAGCGAAGATGACGGACGCCAGGTTTCTGCGGGAGCAACTCGCGCTGATCCGGGAATTGGCAGAGAAGGCGGATCCCTACCTCAGAAAGCGACTGCTCGCATTGGCCGAGACATACGAGCGACGGCTCGCGGACCAAAACCGGGCGACGAAAAGCCGGCTCTGACCACGCCTCGCGCGAGCCGGATCACCGGAAACATCACCAGCCCTGTTGCCTGCCCGCGCCATCCCGACCATATTGCCGCCATGACAAAAAAGCCCTTCCGCCTTTCGCCCTACCAGGTCCAGTTCCTGATCGTCGTCGGCTTCGCCTCGATCGGCTATGCGCTCTATGTGCGCTACCTCGCGATCGAGCTGTCGCAGGTCTCGCTCGCCTGCGACGCCGGGCTGCAGACGCTGCTGTGCAAGGCGAGGTCGGTCTCGACGGTACTGTTCAAGAATTCGGTGTTCGGCATCGTCGCGCTGGTGGTTGCGACGCTGAACCTGATGCGGCCGTCGATCGTGCTGCTCACCGTCGGCATCGTCGCCGCCGGCCTCGGCATCGTGCTCTACAATGTCGTGCTGTCGGGCCTGGCGATCGGCCTGTTCATCCTTGGATTTGCTCGGCCCGCGCCCGCCACAGCGTGAGCGCGAACAACAGATAGATCGTGCAGGTCCACAGCGACTGCCAATTGTCGCGGCCCTCGTTGATCAGGACGAAGACGGCCGACAGCGCCAGCACGCCCGCGAACACCGATTCCGCGATCGGACGCTGGCCGATCTGCGGACGGTTCAGCATCAAAAGCGCGAACGGCACCACCGCCATCGTCAGCGCGGCGTAGGGGAAATCCTTGTAGCGCGGGTCGAACACGAAACCGAGCGCAGTGGCGGCCGCGATCACCGCCGTCACCGCGAGGGTCAGGCCGAGCACGGCGGTAAGCTTCGACCATTTGCGGCCCTCGCGCGGGCCGAGCAGATCGAGGAAGGTCGGAAGGCTGCGGCCGATCACCATCGCCTGCGCGCAGAAGATCGGCGACAGGATTCCGGCGGCTAGCAGCGCGCCCCAGAGCAGCCAGCCGCCGATGCCGTAGCTCTCGTAAAACATCTTGTCGGCGCCGATCCCGAGCAGGCTGCCCGCCGTCGTCGCCGAGATGGCGACCCCGAGCCAGGCCGAGACGCGCGGCGTCCACGGCCGACGGCGCAGCGTGATCATCGCCACCGCGAACACCAGCACGCAAAGAGCCATGCCGGCGCCCATGTACCATTTCCAGTACGGGAAATTGCTGATCGGCTGGCCCGGCGGATATTTTAGGGTCCGGCGCACAGAATCGTACAGGCCCCAATAGCCGCCGACGGTGCCCTCCAGCTTGCGCTTCCACGGCTGGTCGTAGGACTCGATCAGGTTGACGCGAAACTTCTGCGCCTTCGCCAGAGCCAGGATTTCCGAGACCACCCGCGCCTGGTTGGTGCGTGACGGCAGCGCCCCGTCGCGCATGCGCCCCTCGCTCGGCCAGCCGGTCTCGCCGATCAGGATCTCCTTGCCGGGAAACGCCACCGCCATGCGCTCGCGGATCGCCTCGACATGGGCGGAGGCGAACTTCGCCTTGACCGGAAAATCCTCCCAATACGGCAGGATGTGGATGGTGACGAAGTCGACGGCGTCATAGACCTCGCGGTTCTTCAGCCAGAACTCCCAGACGTCGGCATAGGTGACGGGCACGCTGACCTGCGTCTTCACCGAGCGGATGATCGAGACGAGATCCGCCGTCGTCATCTCACCGCGCAGCAACACCTCGTTGCCGACGATGAGCGCGGTGATGATGCCGGGGAATTCCTTGGTGAGCCGAACGGCGAGCGCGGCCTGCTCCAGGTTCTTGGTGCGGTTGCTGGAAAGCCAGATGCCCTGCAGCACTTTCAGCCCGCCGACCTTGGCGGCGATCGCCGGCACCTGGTCGAGCCCGTTCTCCATCGAATAGGTGCGGACGCAGTCGGTGATTTCCTTCAACTGGCGCAGATCCTGCTCGATCTGCTCGGCCTCGATATGAGTCCACGCCTCCAGCGGCGTCTGCTCGCCGCGGAACGGTGCGTAGGAGACGCATTGCACCTTCTCGGCGGGATCGATCGGGGCGCGCGCGAGTGTGATCGGCGTCGCCAACCACCACCACACGGCAGCAATCGCACCCAGTGAAACGATCAGAAGCGCCAGTGGCGTACGAAGAGAAATCGGTTCCGTCCTCCGCGAAGGGTCCGTCGATTACCTGCTTGCACGCCGTCTGCCAAGGGGGTGTCCCGATGCCGATCCGCTCCAACCCTGCGGCAATCCGGCCGCGACCGTGCGACCGTCACCTAGCATCGTGACTTTGCTGGACAAAATTCCAAATTCAGGTCATGGACTCCGAAAGACTTTTCCGCCGCATTGGAGACCCATTTGGACGCCATCACCGGCGCGTCCGCGGGATCCTGACGCGGACGGGCAGCGGATACATTGGGGAATTCATGCGGCAACGGGTGTTCGAGTCACGAAATGCGGTCCTGCGGCAGTTCGCCGCCACGCTGGCCGTCTCCTGCCTTCTCGTTTTCGCCGCTCTCGGTGGCGCGTCCGCGCAGAGCGGCACGCCCGCCCCAGAGCAAGGCAAGGCCGCCGCCCAGCCCGCTGACGCCGCCAAGGACGCTGCCCAGAACCAGCGCCGCACCGACGAGTTCGCCGAGGCCGCCCAGGTCATCAACGGCCCGGCCGGCAATCCCGAATGCGTCTGGCTCGGCCGGCGCGTGGTGCGGCTGATGTGGCGGGACGACCTCGATACCGCGTTCCGCCATCTCGATCTCTACGACCGCTTCGGCTGTCCCGGCGGGCACATCCAGGCCGCGTTCCGCTGCCTGACCCGGTTCGGCGGCCAGATCGATCCCAAGGTCGCCGAAACCCTGGACAGCCGCGTGCATGCCTGCTGGATCAACCCGGCGGCCCAGCCGCAGCAGGCGGCGGCCGCGGCGTCACAGCCCGCAGCAGCTGCGTCAGGCAATCCGCCGGCACCGCAGCCGGCCGCGAGCCCCTCGCCGGCGGCAAGTCCGTCGCCCACGCCCCCGAAATAGCCGCGATCGTTTCAGCTGTGGTTCAGGATCGGTCGGCGATAGAGACGGTCGGCACTGCCGCGCGTCTTCTCGAAAAGGCCATGCCCTTATAAGGACATGAGACCATGACAGTTGTGAAACCGCGCGGCAGAGGTATGCTCCCTTTGCCGCGGACTTGGTCGGATCTCGGGGTCGGATCCGCTTCCCTGCCCCCTCAGCCCCTTTTGGTTTAGCGATGCGCGTTGTCGCCGCCGTTTTGTTGCTCGTGTCCGCGCTTCACGCCGGCATCTGGGGAGTCATGCGCGACAAGGAACCCGCGCCCGACTTCAGGGGGCTGCTGCCCAGCGTGTCCTACGCGCCGTTCGAAGGCTCGGCCCACCCCGACATCGACAACATCCCGTCCGTCGAGAAAATCCGCGCCGACCTGAAGACGCTGTCGACGATGACGCGCGCCATCCGACTCTACTCGTCCACCGGCGGCGTGGAACTGGTGCCGCCGATCGCGGCCGAGTTCGGCATCAAGGTCACCGTCGGTGCGTGGATCGACAAGGACAAGGATCGCAACGAGCGCGAGATCAAGGCAGCGATCGAGCTCGCCCGCAAGAACAGCAACGTCGTCGGCGTCGTCGTCGGCAACGAGGTGATCTACCGCGGCGAGCAGAAGGTCGAAGACCTCATCGACATGATCAAGAAGGTGAAGGGCTCGGTCCGCGTGCCCGTCACCACCGGCGAGATCTGGAACATCTGGCGCGACAATCCCGACCTCGGCTCCAATGTCGACTTCATCGCCGCCCACGTGCTGCCGTACTGGGAAAACTTCCGCTCGGACCAGGCGGTCGACCAGGCCGTCGATCGCTACAATCTCCTGCGCAACCTGTTTCCCGGCAAGCGCATCGTGATCGCCGAGTTCGGCTGGCCGAGCCAGGGCTACAATCTGCGCAACGCCGATCCGGGTCCGTTCCAGCAGGCGCTGATCCTGCGCAACTTCGTCAACCGCGCCGAAGCCATCGGCATGGAATACAACATCGTCGAGGCGATCGATCAGCCCTGGAAGTTCTTCGAAGGCGGCGTCGGTCCGTACTGGGGCATCCTCAACGCCAGCCGCGAGCCGAAATTCTCCTGGACCGGTCCGGTCGAGAATCCTGATTATTGGAAGCTGATGGGCATCGCGCTGCTGGTCGGCATCCTGCTGTCGCTGCCGATCCTGCGGATCGAAAAGCCGACCGCGAAGCAGGCCTTCCTGCTGTCGGCGAGCGCCAACGGCGTCGGCGCCTGGGCCGCAACCGTGTTCGCGTTCTGGAACAGCCACTACTTCATCTTCGGCTCGGCCTTCGCGCTGACTCTCGGCATGATCCTGCTTGTTCCGCTGGTGCTGATTGCGATGGCGCGCATCGACGAGATCGCCGCGGTCGCCTTCGGGCGGCCGCCGCAGCGGCTGATCACGAAGGACAAGCCGGTCGCAAACGTTCCCGAAGGCTACTTCCCGAAGGTCTCGATTCACATCCCGGCCTATTTCGAGCCGGTCGACATGCTCAAGCAGACGCTGGATGCGCTGGCGCGGCTGAATTATCCCAACTACGAATGCGTGGTCATCATCAACAACACGCCGGACCCCGCGTTCTGGCAGCCGATCCAGGACCATTGCCGCGCGCTCGGTGAACGCTTCAAGTTCATCAATGCCGAGAAGGTGCAGGGCTTCAAGGCCGGCGCGCTGCGCATCGCGATGGACCGCACCGCCGTCGATGCCGAGATCATCGGCATCCTCGATGCCGACTACGTCGTCGAGCCCGACTGGCTGAAGGATCTCGTGCCCGCCTTCGCCGATCCGCGCGTCGGCCTCGTGCAGGCGCCGCAGGAGCACCGCGACGGCGATCTGTCGATCATGCACTACATCATGAACGGCGAATATGCCGGCTTCTTCGACATCGGCATGGTCCAGCGCAACGAGCTCAACGCCGTCATCGTGCACGGCACGATGTGCCTGATCCGCCGGGCCGCGATGGACATGGCCGGCGGCTGGTCGTCCGACACGATCTGCGAGGATTCAGATCTCGGCCTCGCCATCCAGGAACTCGGCTGGACCACGCACTACACCAACACCCGCTACGGCGCGGGCCTGCTGCCCGACACCTACGAGGCCTTCAAGAAGCAGCGCCACCGCTGGGCCTATGGCGGCCTGCAGATCGTCAAGAAGCACTGGCGCCGCTTCCTGCCCGGCGCGAGCCGGCTGACCGCCGACCAGAAGCGCGAATACGGCCTCGGCTGGCTGAACTGGCTGGGCGCCGAAAGCCTCGGCGTGGTCGTGGCGCTGCTCAACCTCGTCTGGGTGCCGATCGTCGCCTTCGCCGACATCGCCATTCCCGACAAGATCCTGACGCTGCCGATCATCGGTGCCTTCGTGGTCTCGCTGGCGCACTTCCTGTCGATGTACCGCGCCCGCGTCGCCATCAAGCCCGGGCAGATGCTGGGTGCCATGATCGCCGCGATGAGCGTGCAGTGGACGGTGTCGCGCGCGGTGGCGCAGGGCCTCATCACCGAGCACATCGCCTTCGCCCGCACCTCCAAGGGCGGCCTGAGCCGGATGTCGATCGAGTTCCAGGCGTTCTGGGAGGCCGTGATCGGCGCCCTCTTGCTAATCGGCTCCGGCGTCCTGATCGCCAGCAACAGCTTCCGCCAGATCACCGAGATCTACATCTTCGCAGGCGTGCTGGTGCTGCAGAGCCTGCCGTTCCTGGCCGCGGTTGCGATCGCCATCCTCGAGCTCAGCCGCATCAACTCGTTCCAGTTCTGGCACGACAGCGCGATCCGCACCGCCGAGCTGATCGGCCTGCGCCCGGTCGCGCTGCCCCCCGTCGGCGCACCGCAAGCCGTGACGAACGAGGTGCGGCGAGAGACGAAGGTGACGGGCTGACCTCGCCTTGCGGCCATCCTTCGAGACGCCAGCTCCCGGCGGGCCCTCATGGTGAGAAGCCCGCCAAAGCGGACGTCTCGCACCATGGAGGTCGAGCTCCTTCGCTGACCTCGACAGTTCAGAGTGGATGACAGCTCGACAATCAAGTTGAGAGCCCTGGCCTAAGCAGCGGAGACAGCAAGCAAATCCCCGCCCCTGCCGCGACTTTCGGCAGCCACTCCCGCTATTGACCTCAGCGCCCCATCCCCCTACACAGCGCGGGCCGAAAGCATGATCCGGAAACAGCCGGTTTTCCCCGCGACGCCCACAAAGCGAAGCGGCAAGACATGCTTCTCGAATGTCCGAACACGATGGCGATCGTCTTGAAGCCATCAGCGGCCATGGGAGCGCGTAGCTCAGCCGGTAGAGCACGTGACTTTTAATCACGGGGTCCTGGGTTCGAGCCCCAGCGCGCTCACCAAGCCAAATCAATGACTTAGCGCGAATCGCCATCCTGCTTGAATAATTTCTGTGTCGGCACCGTGTTGGCAAATTGACTACGCGCACGCGCGGCGCGCCGAGATATATGCCGGTCACGCACGCTGACGGCCGCGGCTCGGTAGTTCTCGGCCATCTCGAGCAGGCCTGTCCGCTCCTCCGGCAAAGGAGTCTTGTCGGTCAAGTCCCGGCAGATCCGCTCCATCCGGCGCGACGCCTTCCGTCAAGCGCGAACCGCGGCGATACTGGTCGCAAAGAGGGAATCGATCATGCCGATTGACGATCCGAATACTTGGTCCCAAGGAGCCGCGGCGTTCAAAGGAATCTTTGACGGTCTCCGCTCTGCTATCGGAATGCTCCACGACCTGCGTGACAGCGGTGACGCGCCGTCGCGGGAGGGCGAACTCATCGATGCCGCGCTCGACAAGGCAGCAAAGGCGGCAGCGATCGCGGAAGCAGAGGTTGCTCAGGCGCTGGGTTACCAGCTTTGCAAATGCGAATTTCCCCCAGTTCCGATGCTGACGGTCGGTAATACCGGCCGCGATGGTGGTTCGCGCGCTGTCTATGAGTGCCCCAAGTGCAGGCACAACACCGAGGCGCCCTACACCTTTAACCGAATGCCCGGCAAGTAAGCCAATGCTGAAGCGAACCAGATTCGGGCTTCTCCGGGCCTTTTTGAATCAGCACGGAGCTTTGAGACTGTCCGCATCGAGCTACGACTTTGGACACCTCGGAGAAACCGCGCGCATCGCCAATTCCATTTTCATTCTTTTGGGGCCGAAGTCGCGAATCCTACATGGATCGCGGCCGCTCGCTCGCCAATTTGTCAGATGACGACATCAAGCGATGTTGAATTGGGCAATTGGGTATTGCGGTGACAGTGCATTTAATTTGTAGGACGTGATGAGGCTCGGGCTGGGTTAAGTGCACTGTCCCCGTAACTTGGTTCGAGCCCCAGCGCACTCACCAAACACTGACCATATTTTCGGGGTCAAGCTTCTGTACGAATAGCGAAGATGAACAAAAAGGGCGTACTTGCGCGCGACTCCGATCAGCCAGAAATTGCTCGCTGGTGATCTGATCGAAGTCTGACAGCCGAAAAGCCCGGGTAACCGCAGCTCAGAGGATATTGCAGCTCACGCGAACAGCTTGTCGATGTCGTCCTGGGAAATCGCCACGCCGGGCCGCTTCGGACCCTCCATCAAGTTCGGTGCGCTTGGAACAGCAAGCTCGGAGGCCATCCGCGCCAGCTCCTCTTTTCCCCACATCCGGACCAGCCTGTTGATGTGGTCTTCCATGAACTGAAGCGACTTGACGACCCGCGTGATCCGTTGACCTGTGAGGTCCTGAAACGCGCAGGCCTCGAACACGTTATTCGTGCTATCGACGATCTCGCCGCATACCGCTGCAACGGTCGGCTCGTCGACGCCCTGCAACTTCGCGACGCTGGCGCCGATCGCCTCCATGCTTTCGAGGATCGCGTTCCCGGCTGCCTCCGTATTCTCGACGATCGCGTCGAGGGTGTCTGTCATCGTCGCGAAACTGCCCTTGCTGTTGCCTTGAAGAGCGGCGAATTCCCGCCGCATGCTGCTGATGTGGCCGAACATCTCGACCAGATGCGTTTTCAGCACCCTCTCTTCTTGCGGCGTAATCATCATAATCCCCGGCGGTGGCGACTTGTCGTTCGTGTGCCACAGCAATCTATGGTGGCTTAAAAAGGAAGTTTCGAATGAGTGGATGCATTTTCGCGCTCTCAACTCTCGTCGACCACCAAAGCAAGCGGTCGTTAATAAGCGGTAAGGTCGCCTCCCTCTGCGAAAGATATTCTCTTCTCTCATGTCTCATTGGTTCGACGGAGAGCGACTGATACAGCAGTTAACGCCCTGTTTAAGGACCGATGTTAGTCCTCGGAGCGGCTTGACCGGGCCTAAGCAATCTGTCCCGAATGTGCGTTTTCGTTGCGTAGGAGAGCAAGATGGCAGTTGATCTGTCGATGCCTGTCTTGGTGGTGGACGACTACAGCACCATGATCCGCATCATCCGAAATCTCCTCAAGCAGCTCGGCTTCGAGAATGTCGACGACGCCAGCGATGGATCGGCCGCACTCAACAAGATGCGCGCAAAGAAATACGGCCTGGTCATCTCGGACTGGAACATGGAGCCGATGACCGGCTATGACTTGCTGCGGGAGGTCCGCGCCGACACCAATCTCGCCACCACGCCGTTCATCATGATCACGGCGGAATCGAAGACCGAGAACGTCATTGCCGCCAAGAAGGCGGGCGTGAACAACTATATCGTCAAGCCGTTCAACGCCGCCACGCTGAAAACCAAGATCGAGGCCGTCTTTCCCGAGATGGCAGGCGCCTAGTCGAGCCAATGCTGGATGCGCTGCCATCGGATCCGGTGAAGAATCGTCGCCTGCCTTGCGATCCCTCCTTCGCCGTGACGGTCGTCGCCGCTGCCAGTTTCGAGAATTTACAATCCCCGCGGATACCGCGCCGCCGGCCCAGGATTGCGACCCGATGGTTGTTTGCCATGAGCAGCAAGGCGCATTAAATCCGGCCAAATTCAGCAACCTGTAAGGTGCTGTCATCGCAAATCCGGTTTGATAAGAAAGTCATGAATGTCAAATCGACGAAAGATGATTGTCCTGCTGGTTTCCGTGGTGATCGTTGGCGCAGTCGTCGCGGGGGCTCGTTACTATTTCAGCAGATGCCATGGCATGGACGCGTGCGCGGCAGCCGACGCCGAAAGCCATGAGCGAGACAAGCCGACCGAGCCACAATAGTTTTCCGCACAAGTCCGCGCTGAGCAGCAGCGCGTCGGGCGCTTCGGGACGATCCGCCCGTCTGCAAGACTCCGCCCTCCTCCCCACGCCGTTGCCAATCCCTCTCAATGGATAACGGGGATAACGGTGACAGTGCACTTATCTTCTATCATTTCATGTTGCCTCGTCTTGCGACGCCGCGCACCCGAGCCCGTCGCAAACGCGCCAATTTCCGATAGCGCCCAGTAGTCGCCCCGAGATGAACTCCGCACAGCCTTCGCCTATTGTGCCCTACCCCACCGGGCATGTTGGCGATGGCTTGCGTAGCGAAGGACAGTCCGCCCGTTCTGATCTGCTCCAAGTGCAGACGGCCGATGACGTTCTTGGCCACGCTGCCGGCCATCTTCACGCTTCCCGGCGAGCATGCCTATCAGTGTCGTCCCTGTCGGCGGGTGGACACGATCCCGCTGGCTTGAGGCGGACTTGCCGTGATGACTTTCGCAATGACTGTGGTGACGGTGGGCTCAACTGCCGCACGCTGCGAGTGCCTGGCATCCGCAGCCATTCCAAAAACCTTCCTAAAAACCCGCTGACAACCCGCCGGAAACGTGTAGGATTCACCAAAACCGGAGGGAACTGCATGTTTG
Source organism: Bradyrhizobium sp. SZCCT0148 (assembly GCF_018129985.1). Taxonomy (GTDB): domain Bacteria; phylum Pseudomonadota; class Alphaproteobacteria; order Rhizobiales; family Xanthobacteraceae; genus Bradyrhizobium; species Bradyrhizobium japonicum_H. Next base: position 881,146 of record NZ_JAFCKT010000001.1, on the reverse strand, counting down.
AAATCAACGGTTTCGACACGGCGGGCGTCGTCAGCCTCAAGCGGCTGTCACTCGAAGCCGCCCTCAAGAAAGCCAGAGAGCTTGTCCGGGACGGTTGCAGGGACGTCCAAGTCGTCGATCCCGCCGGCCGGGTCTACACCTCGTTCGAAGAGCAGGCCGCCTAGCCCCTCGCCATTCGAGCATCGCCCAGCGCCCTTCTCCGCGGCTAACCGCCCCGGCCGACGTTTGACGAGGCTTTGTTCAGCCAGCGCGCCGTGGCCTCGTCGCTCCAGCCGGGGACGGCGAAGCGCACCGGCGGCGCTCCGCTCGCGTGCGGCCGGTCCACTGCGGGATGACGCGCGCGGGCGTGATGCACGTTTGCCGCGCTTGCGGAACTGCACAGCACCAGCAACAGACCCATGGCGGATAGAGACCGCATCGCAGCAACTCCAATCGAGCAATCGCCCGCTGTGATCTGATGAGCCGAGCGTCGCGCCACAACCGAGCGCGGCTTCACGAGTTGGAGAGAGGCGCGAGCACCTGCGCTTGCCCCAGCAGCCTTCAACTGCCGCGCGCCATTGCCAGTCAACGCGTTTGGGAGCAGGCTCGCGCGAGGCGCTCGAGACGCCGCACAGGGAGCGAACCATGAAAGAACCGGGCCTGGATGGCCGCCACCGCGACAAGGATGGCGCAATCAGCAAGAAGCACGGCAACACGCTGGTCGGCACGCTGCGCAAGATTTACGGACGGGGCTTTGCAGCCGGCTATCCCGACACGGCGCAACTGAGCGAGGTCCTGGTTCAGCTGAACGAGACGTCGCTGAGCCAGTTGCGCCGCGATCACGACACCGGCCATCTGCAGCACAAGATCGACCACGCCGCGAAGTGACGGGCTGTCAGGCCTCCCGGACCACCCGGTTCAGCCTCTCTCGATCAGGAAGCGCTCGTCAGCTTTCGGGACCCGCCGTCGCGGCCGGCACGGTCAGCGGCGCGCCTCCGACCGAAACGGGACCCAGGGGCTTTACGTCCCGAATTTCCCGAACGTCCCGAACATCCCGAACGTCCCTTGCCATCCGCTTGCGCATCGCGGCGGGCAGCCCGTAGCGCGCATGCGCGCGCCGGACGGACGAGGTGACGTCCGACGTCACCGTGTTTTGCAAATTGTCGATCTTCGCCACCAGCGCCGACAATTGCGACGAGATCTTCCTCACGTCGACCCGCTCCTCCGTGATGCTCTGCCGCAGCGACAGCAGCACCATCGAATCCTGCTGCAGCAAGACCGAGTTCTGATCCGATACCTGATTGTTCTGTTGCAGCAACGCGGTGTGCTGCTGCTGGGCCGCCTGAATGTCCTTCAAGGCCGCCACCACGGGATCCGGTTTCGGTACGGGCGTTTGCAGACGTGGAAGCAGCTCCGCCAGGCTGTCGGCGCTCAGCGACCGAAAATCGGTCGGCGAGGTGTAGATCGCCGCTGCACCGTTGATGGCGAGAGCACACACCGACAGGACCAGGATCGACTTGCGGCTGGACCGCTTGAGCAGAGGCGGAGCTTCGGAGATTTCGGGTTGGTCCGCCGATGCGGCAGCCGCGAGGGCTGCGGCGTCGAGCTCTTCGGCGAAGCTTTGCGTTTCGAAAGTCGCGGTCATCTGCATTGACCCCAGTGAGCGAGCAACAGGAAGCCGCCCCTGAACCGTCCTCGCGACGACCCTTTGTACGCAGCACCCTTACACAACTGTCTAAAATTGTGAGCATTTCGGATTAATTCCACGTTAGCGGCAGGGCCCGCGAACCCCGGCCGACTACGGAGATCATGCGAGCAGCGGAGGCGCCACGCAGACAAATGCTGTTTTGCCCGACGGAGCAAACGCGCCGCTCAACCCCGATTCAAAAAGCCTTGCACCAGCAGCACTTAGCTACTGTGCATGGGGTTGTTTTCGCGTTTTTTGCTGTCCCTACCCCTCGTCCAGCAGCTCGAACAATTCCTCCACCCGATCGAACGGCGCGTCCTGCATCTTGGCGTGATGGACCACGCGGTCGCCATCGCGCTGCAACGATTTGCCCCGCGACTTCCGCAGGCGCCCGGGCAGGAACGTTGCCGCTGCCGCCTCGGGCCCGACGTCGAGGCGAATGATGCCTCTGCGTTTGCACTCGATCCTGATCCGGGCTGCGGCGAAGAAATCGAGCGCGCCCCGCGGCAGCGGGCCGAAGCGACGTGCGGTTTCCTCCTCGAGATCTTCGAGATCGTCCTCATCCTTGCATCTTGCGGCGCGCGCATAGAGTTCGAGGCGCACCGGCTCGGACTGCACGTAGCTCTCGGGCAGCATGTCCGCGACCGGCAGGTTCAGGTCGGGCACCCACACCGCCTGCCCCTCGTCGAGCTTCTCCGAGGCCATCTTCAGGAGGTGGCTGTAGAGCACCGGCCCGAACACATGGACGTGGCCGGATTGCTCCTCGGAGAACAGGTCACCTGCACCTCTCAGATCGAGGTCGCGCTCGCTGATGGCAAAACCGGCGCCGGGCTTGCTGAACTCCTCGAGCACGGCCAGCCGCTTCTCGGATTGTCCGGACGCCGTCTCGGTCAACAGATGGGCGAAGGCGCGAATGCCGCCGCGGCCGACGCGCCCGCGCAGCTGATGCAGCTGGGCGAGGCCGAACTTCTCCGGCCAGCACACCACGATGGTGTTGGCGCGGGGAATGTCGAGGCCGCTCTCGACGATGTTGGTCGCGAGCAGCACGTCGGCCCTGCCCTCGACGAAGCTCATCATGCGATCGTCGATCTCGTCGGCCGCCAGTCGGCCGTGCAGGCAGACGATGCGCAGGTCCGGCGCCACCGCCTGCACCCGCGCCAGCATGGGATCGAGATCCTGGATGCGCGGACAGATCAGGAAGCTCTGGCCGTGGCGGCGCTGCTCGCGCAGCAGTGCGGTTGCGATCGCCGCATCCGACAGCGGCGCGATCCGGGTGGCGACCGGCAGCCGGTGCACCGGGGGCGAGGCGATCACGCTGAGGTCGCGGAAGCCGGCCAGGCCCGCGGCAAGCGTGCGCGGGATCGGCGTCGCGCTCATCATCAGCACATGCACGTTCTTGGCGAGGCCGGAGAGCTTGGCCTTCTCGGCCGCGCCGAAATGCTGCTCCTCGTCGATGATGACGAGGCCGAGATCGTCGAACCTGACGTCCTTGCCGGTGAGCGCCTGCGTGCCGATCACGACCTTGATCCGGCCGCTGCGCAGTCCCTCCCTGGTCTCGCGCAGCGCCGCACCCGAGGTCGCTCGCGACAGGTTGCCGACCTCGATGCCGAACGGGGCAAAGCGCTTCTGGAACGTCGCCACATGCTGCCGTGCCAACACCGTCGTCGGCACAGCGATCGCCACCTGCTTGCCCGACAGCACGACGGCCGCTGCCGCGCGCAGCGCCACCTCGGTCTTGCCGAACCCGACGTCGCCGCAGATCACCCGGTCCATCGGGTGACCGGAGGCAAGATCGTCCAGCACGTCGGCGATCGCCTTGGCCTGGTCGATCGTCGTGAAGTAGGGGAAACGCGCAACGAACTTCTCATAGGCCGATCCCGGCGGCACCAGCTTCTCGCCGCGGCGCTTGCGGCGCTGGCTGATGTGCTTGGCGAGCGCCTTGCCCGCCACCTGGATTTCGCGCTCGGCCTCGCCGCGGCGCGCCCACCATGTGCTGCCGTCCGCCTTGTCGAGCGAGAGCTTGCCGAGCTCGGCCGCGTAAGGCCACATCAGCGCCAGATCTGGCGGCGGCACCAGCACCGCGTGGTCGCCGGCGAACTTCAGGCGGATCATCTCGCGCATCGCGCCGCCGCCGGTGTTCACGGTCTGCAGGCCGTCGAGCACGCCGAGGCCGCGCTGGAGATGGATGACCACGGTGCCCTGCTCGGGCACATCCGCATGGTCGAACGCCGCGCTCCAGGCGCGCGCCATCGGCTGCGGATGATGCGCGCGGCTGCCGAGCACGTCGGAGGCCGTCACGACGACGAGAGGCTTTTTTCCCGGCACGATGAAGCCGGCATCGAGGTCGGCCAGCAGCGCCGCCTCGCCGCCCCGCCCGCGCACAGCCTCGTGCCAATCTTCGCAGCGCTGCGCCTTGAGGCCGCACATCCGCTCCATCACGCGCAGATCGTCCTCATGCGCTGCGACGAGAACCAGCCGCGATCCGGCCCGCCGCGTGTCGTCGACGAAAGCCCGCAACGCCTTCCTCGCGGAGGTCAGCTTCGAAAATTCAGGAACGGTCTGGAAGGACGAAGCGCGCGGCAACACCTTCATGCCCCGGCAGAGCTGCTTCCAGTCGCGCCGTCCGAGATATTCGCGCTCACGTTCCGCACGCGGCGCGGCCTCCTCGATCGTATCGAACCAGCCGTCGACATGTGCCGGGACGCCCGCATCGGCGATCCATTTGGCGCGTCCGCAATAGTCGAACAGGCTGACGCGCTTGCCGCCTTTGCCGGCAAGGCCAAGCCGCTCCGACATGGGATCGACGACCAGCTCCCTGGTTTCGAAGATGATCCTGTGCTCGTTCGGATCGAATGCCACGATCCGCTTGATCGCGCGATCCGAATGCTCGATCCGGAACGGCCCGAGCGCGCCGGCTGGAAATATCTCGAAGGTCTGGCCGTGGAACAGCGCCCCGCCCGGATAGTCCGGCTCGTCATCGAGATCGTATCCGAGCTCTGCGAGGCGCGTCTCCAGATCCTGCTCCGAGAACGCGCCGCCGACCTTCAGGCTCAAGCTCAGGCGCGACAGGCTCGCCGGTGGCGGCAGTCGCTCCATCACGGCCTCCGCCGTCGCGACGAGAAAGAGCGGCGTCTTGGATTTCGCGATGCGCCTCAGGACGGAGGCTCTACGTCCTGCGAGCTCGTGCGACGGCTCGAGCTGATCGAACGGCAAGGTGTTCAAGCGCGGAAACACCAGCACCTCGCAGGAGGGGTCGAGCGCGTGAATGACGCTGCCGAGCCGCTCCGCCCTGTTCTCGTTCTCGGCGAGAAAAACGATGCCGCTCTGGGCCGACTGTTTCCATTGGCCGAGCAGATGCAGCGCCAGCATGCCGAGCGGCGACGAAGAGGAGATCGCGGCGCGCTGCGCCTCTTTGCTCTTCCCTGGCAGCGGCTTGCGTGACGACGTCCTGGTCGGCGACGCCTTCTTCGGTGACACCTTGACCGGTGACGTCTGCTTCGGCGGCGTCTTGGCCGCTCGCGCCTTCTTGGTAAGCCTCACTTGAATCCGTTTCTGGTCGTAAACCGTCGTCAACTGAACGCCAGCCGCCCTCATTCTCGATTCGGCGACTTCTCGCCATGCATATGGGATTTGCCCGGCGAACGCACGCCTGGTGGCAACGTTCGGCGCGGCGCCGCGATCCCGATAATTTGTCTGTTGATCGAGCTCAAGCCGGAACTAGCGCGACGCGGGATCCGCGTCTGTCGATGCGACGCTTGGCGTGATTGTAAACATTCTGCGCACGGAGAGAAACGAAAAAACCCCAGCGCTTGGAGCCACGCTGGGGCGTTTCGAGCAAAATGAACTGGTCAAGCAATGACGTCTTCATAGCAGCGATTTCAGCGCACGCTTGTGAACTGGTTCACATGTTGCGGCAAACAAACCACCTCCCGCGTGGGCCTTGGGTGCCGGCCCTTGTCGGAAAGGTTCTCTCGCGGGGGGCTTTGGTGCAGTCGTTCCAAAGCCGACGTCAGAGATTTGCCCGTCCGATCGCGCCGGAATAGGGTACCACATTCTTCGATTTGAAGCGCACGCGCCACGCGCTAGGGTGCCCGCTTTGACGGAGGCTCATTTGAAACCAATCATTTTCATCGCTGCCATCGCACTGCTTGCAACGGCGCCCGCCCGCTCACAGCCGCTGGTCGATCCCAACAAGGTTGCTCCCGAATATCGCGAGGCGGCCGAGAAGCGCCGGGCCGAGCAGTTGCGGCAACGCGAATGCGCGCTGAAGGCGGATCTCGAGAAAGTGTTGCCCAGGGATCGCACCGCCTTTCTCAACCAGTGCCTGGCCACGCTGGCAGCCAAGCAATAGCGGTTGACCGGCAGTTCCATCCGGCCTCTTCCGCCGGCTGTGACCGGCCGTTGGCGCTTGCCCGTGCGAAGACATTCAAGCTTTCTTCAGACATTTGGGATCATCTAACGATCCATTTTCCAATGACATTGTTGTGCGCGCATGAGTTCGGTCCAGATTCAGTGCACGCGGTGCAAGGGTGTGTTCCGCGATCGCGCCGGGCGGTTGCAGGACGGCTATTCCAGGCAATGTCCAAGCTGCGAAGTGGTGCTGTTCTTCGCCGAGGATTCCCAACATCCCTTCGTCAGGCGTGCGATGCGCGATGCACGCAACGTGCGCAAGCAGATGCGGGAAGCCGAGACCGCGAAGCGTGCCGCGCCCGAACCGCAGGGGACGCAGTCACGGAGGTTCGCCGGACGAGCGCGGCCGGTCGGACGAGAGGACTAGCTCACCTTCGCCGCTGCTTCCTCGGGAACAGGCGGTCGCGGATATAGCGCGAGGTCGGCGTCAGGCGGATGCCGCGCGGCTTCTGCCAGGCGGCGCGGTCGATCTCCTTCTTGTCGCCGATCGCCAGCCTGCCCTTGGCCGTTTTGGCAATGAAGATCGCGTCGTTCATCTTGCGGCCGGAGCGCTTGTTCCTCGCCGTCACTTCTTTCCAGAGGCTGATCCTGCCGAGCTTCAGCTTCGGCAACTCTTCCCTGATCTCGCGCCGCAGGCAGTCCTTATCGGACTCGCGCGCCCGCTTGCGGCCGCCCGGGAACATCCACAGGCCGTCCGACCGCCGTCTGACCAACAATACCTTACCGCGCCGGGCGGCAACCAGTTTGGAAGACTTCGCCATTGCTGCCGTCGTTGAAACCAGAATCGTCCCAATCGTAACTTGTCTAGTCTAACAGACAAGTTCCCGGGGCGTTTTGATCACAGACGCGAGTCCTCGGGTGGTAACCCGACCCGGCGCAGAGATTGCGCTTTGCGGCGAGATCAGGCCTCACCCGCCCCCACCCGGTCCTCGGTCCTGATCCAGGCCATCATCATCTCCCAGGCCACCGACAGGATGATCGGTCCGATGAACAGGCCAACGATGCCGTGGGCCAGCGTGCCGCCGATCACGCCGACGAAGATCACGATGGTCGGCGTGGTCAGGCCGCGCCCCATCACGAGCGGCTTCAGCATGGTGTCGATGAAGCCGACGAGGACGAGAAACACGGTGAGCAGTAGCGCCGTGGTGACGTCCTTGGCGGTCCAGATCCAGATGATGACCGGCAGCAGCACGAGAAAGGCGCCGATCTGCACGATCGAGAGCAGAAGCACGAGGAAGGCGAGAAGGCCGGCGCTCGGCACCGCCGCGAGCTTGAAACCAATGCCGGCCAGCAGCGCCTGCACGATCGCGACGCCGATCACGCCCTGCGCCACGGCGCGGATGGTCGCACCCGCAAGCGACAGGAAATGCTCGGTCTGCTCGGGCACGATCCGAAACAGGAAGCCGCGGCTGGCCGCGACCAGCCGCGGCCCATGTGGAAACAGGAAGCCGGCCACGAACACCGAGACCAGGAACTGGAGCGTGCCGACGCCGGCATCGCCCGCGAGCGAAAGCAGCGGCCCTGCCAGCGGCTGCAGATACGGCGCCACCTCGCGCACCACCGCGCGGACGTTGGTGTAGGCCTGGTCCCAGAGCTCGTAGAGCAAGGGGCCGACCAGCGGCCATGATTTGAGCTGTTCCGGCGCGGACTGGAGCGCCAGATCGCCGGTGCCGAGCTGATGCGCCAGCTCGCGCACGCCGTCCACCGCGCTGATGCCGAGCCAGGTCGCCGGGCCAATGACAATGCCGAGCGTGATGAGGGTCAGGATCACTGCTGCGGTCTTGGGCCGGCCGCCCAGGATTTTGGCGACCCAGCTGAAGGCCGGATAGAACGCGACCGCGAGCACGCCGCTCCAGGCCAGGATCGGCACGAACGGTCGGATGATCAGGAAGGTCCAGATGATCAGCAGGGCGAGCAGGCCGAGCCGGATCACGAGCTGGATGACGTCCTCTCCAGTCAACAGCTGACGGAGACTTTTCACGGGCACGGCCTTCCCTGCAACATCAACGCAACCCCCGGTGCATGCGAGGCCTGGCGGTTATTGCCAGCAACGCATCCGGCGTCAAGACGAGCGGAACCGCCCTTGCCCTAGATTAGGAACGCATCGGACCATCCCGCATTTCAAAGACGATGACACGCCCGCCCGGAAGGTCCGATGCGATCGCGGGACTGCACCGCGGTATCCACTATTCCCTGAGGCCGAATGCCGCGCCGGGCTATTGGCTTTATGCCTATGCGGTTGGCGGCAGGGTCCGCTCCGGTCGGGTGCAAGGCAGGCTGCGGCTGCTCGCGGTCAGGCGGGTGCAGATGCGTATCGACCGGGACATGCGACACGGCAGCTGATGCCAAGCCGCTGCTTCCGCATGTCCTGCGATGGCGGCGGCCGGCTTGGCTAACGCCCGTTAACCGGATTTCCCCGCGCCGGTTTACGCCACTGCAAACGCCGATGACTACCGTGGGCCGAGGTCAACAAGAACCATCCCGTGCAAATGGCCAACAGCATCTGGACGATCGAAGAATTCACCTGTGCAGGTTGCGGCATGAACTACACCGCGACCAGGGAAGAGCACAGCGAGGCCCACACAGGCAGCTTCAAATGCAGCATCTGCAGCGGCATGGTGCACACCTGGTCCGGCAAGCATCATTTCTTCGGCTGGCAGGCCGTGAAGACCAGGCCGCCCGTGTTCGGCAGGCGCTGGGCCGGCGTCGAATGGTAGGCTGAGCGCGGCACCTCCGACCGTCATTGCAGCCTGCATGAACTGCGGCTTTTGCTACTCTGCGGCATCAGTTAGATTCTCCGTCCCTCAACTGAAGCCGATGGCCAATGTCCGCTCCCTTCGTTCCCCAGATCGCCCTTTACCGCAACTGGCTCGCCGAGCATCGGGGCCTCACGTTTGCTGATTACGAGGACATGCGGCGATGGTCGGTGCGCGATCTCGACGGCTTCTGGCGCAGCATCTGGGACTATTACGATCTGCAATCGCCGACGCCATTTGCGGCCGTGCTCGCCGAGCGCAAGATGCCGGGTGCTCTGTGGTTTCCAGGCGCGCAGGTCAACTATGCCCGGCAGGTGTTCCGGCACGTCGCGTCTGCTGATGCCGCCGGCCTGCCCGCGATCGTCAGCGCCGGTGAAGACGGCAGGCTGACAGAGACGAGTTGGCCGGACTTGCGGCGCAAGTCGGCCGCGCTCGCGCTGCACCTGAAGGACCAGGGCATCAAGCCCGGCGATCGCGTCGCGGCCTATTTGCCCAATATCCCCGAGACCATCGTCGCGTTTCTCGCAAGCGCCAGCATCGGTGCGGTCTGGAGTGTCTGCGCGCCCGACATGGCCGCGCCCGCCGTGATCGATCGCTTCAAGCAGATCGAACCCAAGGTGCTGATCGCCTGCGACGCCGTCACTTATGCCGGCCGGCGGCACGATCGCAAGGACGTCGTTGCCGAACTGCGGCGATCGCTGCCCACGGTCGAGCATGTCATCCTGCACAGCGAGACCGGTTTGCCTGCCGCATCGGAGGCTCTGCTATCCGACATCCTCGCAAGGACGAGTGTTGCGATCGATGCGTTCGAGCCGATGTGGCTGCCGTTCGATCATCCGCTCTGGATCGTCTACTCCAGCGGCACCACCGGCCTGCCCAAACCGATCGTGCACGGCCATGGCGGCATCGTCGTCGTGGTGCTGGCGCTGCTCGGCCTGCACAACGACATCGGCTGCTCCTATCACTCGAATTCGTTTGGCGAGCGCTATCACTGGTACTCATCGACCGGTTGGATCATGTGGAACAGCCAGGTCGGCGGCCTCCTCAGCGGCACCACCTGCTGCATCTTCGATGGCAGCCCCGGCGGCACAAAGGACAATCCGGACTGGACCACGCTGTGGCGCTTCGTCGCGCAGTCGAGGGCGACCTTCTTTGGCGCGGGTGCGGCATTCTTTGCCAACTGCGCCAAGGCCGAGGTCGATCAGGCCGCCGCCGGCGATCTGTCGCGGCTGCGCTGCCTCGGCTCGACGGGCTCACCGCTCAGCGCCGACACGCAAGCCTGGTTCAACGACCGCTTTGCAGCGCTGTCGAAAACCAATGGCAGTGAGGCGCAGGCCGACATCTGGTGGGCCAATATCTCCGGCGGCACCGATTTCGCGGGCGCCTTCATCGGCGGCAATCGCGAGTTGCCGCAAACGCCCGGCGCGATGCAGTGTCGCCTGCTGGGCGCGGCCGTCGAAGCCTTCAGCGAACAGGGCCGCGCCGTCACGGACGAGGTCGGCGAACTCGTCTGCACCGAGCCGATGCCCTCGATGCCGCTGTATTTCTGGAACGACAAGGACGGCGCCCGCTTTCGCGCCAGTTATTTCGAGACCTATCCGGACAATTTCGACGGCAGCGGCCGCGGGCCGGTGTGGCGGCATGGCGACTGGCTCAAGGTCAACCCTGATGGCTCCTGCATCATCTACGGCCGCAGCGATGCCACCATCAACCGCCATGGCCTGCGCATGGGCACCAGCGAGCTCTATTCCGCAATCGAGGCGCTGCCGGAGGTGCTCGACAGCCTGGTCGTCGACCTCGAATATCTCGGCCGCGACAGCTACATGCCCTTGTTCGTGGTGCTGCGCGACGGCGTCACGCTGGACGCCGCGATGCAAGCCAGGATCAACAAGGCGATCGAGACCGGCCTCTCCCGCCGCTTCCTGCCGAACGAGATCTTTGCCGTCGCCGAGATCCCGCGCACGCTCTCCGGCAAGAAGCAGGAATTGCCGATCAAGAAGCTCCTGCTCGGCCAGCCCGTCGAAAAGGTCATCAACAAGGAAGCGATGGCCAACCCCGCCTGCCTCGACTGGTACCTCGCCTTCGCGCGCGACTATCTGGCACGGCACGCGGCGTGACGCCGGATCGCCCCAATTGCGTCATTACCGTTTGGACTCCGTTCACCGATCGCCGCTAGATCAGGACGGATCCTTCGCGCCGAACAGCAGACATGGCCGATCTCAACGCCGTCCTTACCAGGCTCAACGACCGCCTGCTTCGCCTCGAGGGCGAGCTGTTCGTGCTGCGTTCGCTGGCGCGCGCCACGCTGACGGCGGGCGACGACCACGCGGCGCGCATGCGCAAGCTGGTCGAAGCCGCAAAGGTCGCGCTCGACGACGAGGCCAAGCGCCCCCTGGACAAGCCGACACGCAAATATGTCGATGCAGCTACCGCGCTGGTCGATGAATTGCTGGTCGAGCCGACCCCGGCGCGGCCGCTGTTCACGGTGATCGACGGCGGCCGGCGCGACTGAGCGCGCCCGCCCCTAGCGCGGCGATCAATTATCGCCCGTATAGGCCGGGCGGCTGGCGGCCGTTGCGGTAGCATTGACCGTCCGCGTAATTGTACGCGAAGCCGTCCGGGCAGAGCCCGCCACGTCGTTGATAGCCGTCGTAGTTTCCATAGTATTCGTGCGGCCCGGGATTCCGCGTGTAGACACCCGGCGCATGATAGCCGTTGGGATAGCAGCGGCCGTTCGAGTGGTTGAAATCATAGCCGTCCGGGCATCGTCCGCCAGGAGCAGCCCTGAACTGAACTTGCTCCACCATGGGTGCCGGCGATGCCGCGGGCACGGTTGCAAATGCCAGCAGGCCGGCCAACGCAAGCTCAATCATGACGTTTCCTCCAGATCACGGGGACAAGCCTAGCAGGATTCGCGTCCCACGAAACGATCCGGAGATTGAGACATGGCGGGTCTGAACCCTGCATGAACCGTTTAGACCGGGACGATGCGTCGTCTCCGCTGCTTGCAGGAGCTTGCCTCGCCGCCTTCAATCCGTTTTGGAATTTTCCGCCTTGAGCCGGCTGAGGCCGGCCTCGATGATCGCGATCTCCTCGTCGATCTGCCCGATCGGCAGGCTGAAATCATAGCCGGACCTGCTCTTCAGGTCGACCGCGAGCCGCTGCCTGTGCATCATCAGCTCGTCGAGCCCGCGCCGGTTCTTCAGCCGCACGTAGCTGTCGACGATCTGCTCAATGGCGCTCGGCATGAAATTTGTCCCGTCGAAATGGCACGCGCGGCGCACAAAAGGCCGGCGAGACAATTTCGGTGTCGCGGTACGCAATACAAATCCGCGACGGTTTAGTCGATACGCCAAGCTGGTTGAGATCGTGTTACCGCCGGATGAAGTCGTAATGCGCGGCATTGAAAAGGCCGCTGACGGATGCGCCAGCGGCCCAAGCCGGGTTAAAAACGGATGCGGGTTGAAATGTCGCCAGCCCCGGTAGGCGCACTCTTATCAGCCGGTCGGGTCTACCTCTGTTAAAAAAGAAACACAGGAACCGACTTGCCGGCCGCTTGCCGCCTCACCGTGGCCGCACGGCAACGCCAGCAGGGTTCCGGATAAGACGGAGCGGCTTTCAAAGCTCGTAATCAACAACAGCCTGACGCGGAGTGACGATCCATCTTGATCCCTCGCGCTTCAGTCCGTGACGCAGAAATAGGTGCGCGGATGTCCGCGGTAGGCGCCATAGCGGTGGTAGGGCCGATAAGCGTAGCCGCGATAGAGCGCCGGCGGCTCCTCGCCGTAATAGGCACCGTGATAAAAATTGGTGACCGGCCCTCCGACGCAACGATAGCCGTCCCAGGTCGGGCCCAGGAACGGGGCGACCCCGGTCTCGGGCGGCACAGCGGGGTACGGTCCGCCGGCTTGGGCCGGACAGCGCATAATCAGCGTCGCGAAAACAAGCCAGGCGCCTCGCATGCATTCGCTCCCGAGCCGTCCAATACACGTATGGAGCACCGGAAAGGCCGGCTGCGCAATCGCGGAATTCATCGCGTCCGCGACGGCACATTGTTGATAACCGGCGCAACCCCCGCGCGGGTGGTGACAGGGCGTCCGGACGTGTTATCGGGGGATGACGCAGTTGCGAAACCGGATCGGACACCCATGCGCATCACCCTCGTCGGCTCCCGCCATTTCGGCGTGACCACCCTGAACATGCTCCGGGAGCACGGCGTCTCGATCGTCCGGGTCGTCGTCGCCGATGCCGAGGATCGCCTCGCCGCGACCGCCAAGGCGTCCGGCATCGAGGTGGTGGTCCAGGCCAATCCCAAGCTTGTGGTGGCCTCTGAAATCGCTCCGGATACCGATCTGATCATCACGGCGCACAGCCACGCCCGGATCGGCCAGGACGCGCTTGCGGCCGCCAAGCTCGGCGGGATCGGCTATCACCCCTCGCTGCTGCCTCGCCACCGCGGCAAGGCGGCCGTGGAATGGACGATCAAGGAAGGCGATCCGATCGCCGGCGGCACGATTTATCATCTCGCCGACCGCATGGACGCCGGGGCCATCGCCGCCCAGGACTGGTGCTTCGTCAGGAAAGGCGAGACTGCCCGCGAGCTCTGGGAGCGCGCGCTCGCCCCGCTCGGGCTCAAATTGCTGGCCGACGTGGTCGATTATGCCAAGGTCCACAAGGCGCTTCCGTCCAAGGCTCAGGACGAGCAGTTCGCGACCTCCGCACCGAGTCTGTCCTGACGTTCATCCTTAACGTATGGCGGCCTTGATTCCGCTTCAGAAATTGGACCCTAGATCGCAAATAAACCATTGTTCACGCAGGAACAATTTTCAATTTGCATTGCAACAAATTTCCGTCACATTTCGTCCGAATAAGCGTCAGCATATCAGACAAATTCAAGGACGGAATTCATGCGTTTTGGTCGCATCGCGGCGTTCTGTGCCGCTTCAGTTTTGACCGGCACCCTCGCCGCTCCCGCCCTCGCCCAGAGCCCCTATGACGGCAACTGGCAGGTCGTCATCGTCACCAAGAGCGGTACCTGCGAGCCGACCGCAAGCTCCATGCTGACGGTTGCCGACGGCCGGATCACCGCGCCCGGCGCTAACGTTTCCGGCACCATCGGTAGCGGGGGACTTGTGAAAGTTTCGATCAATGGTGCATATGCTAACGGTCAACTCAACGGCAACGCCGGATCGGGAAAGTGGAATGGAGCATCTGCAGGCATACCGTGCAGCGGGCGATGGGAAGCATCGCGCCAATAAACCAATTGAGGCTCGCGCCCTGAGCCGCCGGCTGCTGATCGCGGCCGCGGTCTTGTTTGCGGCGGGGATCGTCACCTCCGAAAGCAAGGCTCAGTCCGGCCCGTTTGCCCCGATGGCAGGCAGCTGGAGCGGCGGCGGTGTCGTGACACTGGATGACGGCTCGACCGAGCGGATCCGCTGCAGGGCCAAATATACCCCGATCGGCCCGACCCTGGAGATGTCGCTGACTTGTGCCAGCGATGCCTACAAGTTCAACCTCGGGGCCAACGTCAAGGCCGAGGGCAGCGCCATCACCGGAAGCTGGTCCGAGGCCAGCCGCAACATCTCCGGCTCGCTCCAGGGCCGTGGCGGCGGCGGGAGCTTCGACGTGGTCGCCTCCGCAGCCGGCTTCAATGCCAACATCGCGCTGAAGACGAGCGGCAACAAGCAGACTGTCACCATGCGCGCGGACAGCCAGTTCCGCGGCGCCAACATCTCGCTGTCGCGCTAAGCTGACACAGGCACTTTACAATCGATCCGGCGCCCGCGCCGGATCGATTTTTTTATGCGCCCGGCACGAACGCCGTGACCTCGATCTCGACCTTGGCCCGCTCGTCCACGAGACCGCCGATATAGAGCAGCGTCGATGGCGGGAAATTGCGTCCGAGCGTTTCCTTCCAGGCCGCGCCGATGCCGGCACCGGCCGCCTCATATTCGCTGCGGCTGGTCAGGTACCAGGTCAGGCGGACGATGTGCTCCGGACCTGCCCCGGCCTCGCCGAGGAGCTTGATGATCCGCTTCAGCGCGGTTCCGACCTGTGCCGCCATGTCGGGCGCGTATTCGCCGGCCTCGTCGCCTCCGGTCTGGCCAGCCAGAACCACCCAGCGGCCAGGGCCTTCCGCCACGACGCCGTGAGAGAAGCCGCGGGGTTTTTTCCATTCGGCCGGCTGCAGGATCTGCATGAGCGAAGTTCTCCCGTTTTTTGTCGTTGTTCGTTGATGCCTTAGCACGTCGCCCTGCATCGCTGCATCCGCAGATTTGGCCGTTGCAAACGGCGGCGATGTCGCCGATACCGGCCATCCTTTCACATTCCCGTCCTTCACATTCCCCGCACTTGCCTTGATGAGCGCAACCCCGTCCAAAACGATGGCGGCCTTGTGGATGGCCGGCTGGCTGGCGCTGATGCTGGTCATGGCCGTCGCCGGACGCGAGACCACGCGTGAACTCAACGTCTTCCAGATCATGGAAGTGCGTTCGGTGATCGGTCTCACGCTGCTTCTGCCGTTCATCCATCGCGCTGGTGGCTTCAAGGCGGTCGCGACCAAACGCCTGCCCCAGCACCTCGCGCGCAACGGGGTGCATTATTTGGCGCAACTCGGCTGGTTCTACGCACTGACGCTGATCGGAATCGGCCAGGTGGTGGCGATCGAGTTCACGATGCCGATCTGGACCGCCGTGCTGGCTGCAACGTTCCTCTCCGAGCGCATGACGATCTGGAAGATTGCCGCCGTCGTGCTCGGCATCATCGGCGTCGTCATGATCGTGCGGCCCGCCACCAGCGAGGTCAATCCAGGTCAATTGATCGCGCTCGGCGCCGCGATCGGCTTCAGCATTTCCATGATCCTTGCGAAGTCCCTGACCCGAACCGAAAGCGCGCTGTCGATCCTGTTCTGGATGATCGTGGTGCAGATGGTGGTGGGCCTGCTGCCGACGCTCTTCGTCTGGACCTGGCCGTCGGCCTATCTCTGGGGCTGGCTGTTCGTCATCGGTGTCTGCGGCACTTTCTCGCACTATTGCCTTGCCAGCGCGCTTCGATACGCCGACGCAACGATCGTGGTTCCCATGGACTTCCTGCGGGTGCCGCTGACCGCGACCGCGGGCTGGCTGCTCTATTCCGAGCGGCTCGACACCTGGACGGTGCTGGGCGCCGTGCTGATCCTGTGCGGCAATCTCCTGAATTTGAAGCCCGCGCCCCCGGTTCCCGCCCGCGCGCAGTGAACCTCCCGCCGCCTTGCGCGACAAAACGAAGTGGCCGTGTGATTTAGATCACGTTGTGGAATCAATCCACCGTGCACATTCGGCCACACAGCAGCGGGTTGAACGCAACGGACAGCCGTTTTGGTGGCACGGGGTCGGGCACTTCGTGTACGTTCGTTGCCAATTTGTTGCTGCCTGCAATTCGATTCTGGGGATTTCAGATGCGCTATCTCACCCTCCTCGCTTCGCTGATGTGCATGGCGCTGTCGGTCAGTGCCGCGAAGGCCGACCGCCGCGTCGCATTCGTCGTCGGCAACGGCTCCTACAAGAACGTCGCGCAATTGCCGAACCCGCCGATCGACGCCAAGGCCATGGCATCGACGCTGCGCAATGTCGGCTTCGAGGTGATTGAAGGATCCAATCTCAGCCGCGACCAGATGACGGAAAAGCTGCTCGACTTTGGCCGCAAGGCGCAGGGCTCCGACATCGCACTGTTCTATTATGCCGGCCACGGCATCGCAGTCGGCGGCACCAATTACCTGCTGCCCGTCGACGCTGACATCAAGTCGGAGATGGACGTCAAGCTCGGCGCAGCCATCAACATCGACCTCACGCTCGAGCAGACCATGGGCGATGCCAAGGTCAAGCTGGTCTTCCTCGATGCCTGCCGCGACAATCCGTTCGCCGCCAAGATCAAGTCCAACTCCGCGACCCGCAGCGTCAACGTGCAGAGCGGCCTCGCCGAGATGAAGTCCGGCGAAGGCACGCTGATCGCTTTTGCCACCGGACCGGGCCAGACTGCGCTCGATGGCCAGGAGGGCAACAACAGTCCCTTCACCCGCGCGCTGATTGACAACATCACCAAGCCCGGCGTCGAGATCCAGCAGGCGATGACGTCGGTGCGTGCCCAGGTCAATGAAGAGACCCGCAAGGGTCAGCTGCCGTGGGGTCACACCAACCTGACCGGCTCGGTCTATCTCAACCAGGCTCCGATGACCCAGGTCGCCAACGCAGCACCGACCGCTTCCGGCATTGTGCCGGCGGCGAGCGGCAGCTCGGACGGCGTCGAGCTCGAATACTGGCGCTCGGTGAAGGAGTCCAACAAGCCGGAAGAGCTCAACGCTTATCTCTCGGCCTATCCGAACGGCCAGTTCAAGGCGCTGGCGCTGGCTCGCCTCGCGGCGATCAAGAGCGGCCCCTCGACCGCGACCCGCACGCTCAACGCCGGAGTCGATCCCGCAACCTTCACCGACGAGGCCACCCAGCTCACCGAGGACCAGATCGGCCTCGACAAGACCCAGCGCCGCGACGTGCAGCGCCGCCTCACCGGCCTCGGCTTCGACACCAAGCAGACCGGCGTGTTCAGCGACGAGACCCGCACCGTGCTCAAGCGGTGGCAGGCCGCGCGCGGCTACCCCTCATCGGGCTACCTCAACAAGAACCAGCACAAGGCCCTGCTCTCGGAAGTCGTGGCCGCCCCGGCGACGGCGAGCGACACCAGCCAGAAGCCGGCTCGCCGTGCCGCCACCGCTCCCCAGAGCAGTGCGCCTGCGCCGGCGCCGCAACACCGCAGCAATCCCGGCGATGCGGCCGGTGCGGCCTTCGTCGGCGGCGTCGTTGGCGGCATGATGGGCGGCATGTTCCGCCGCTGAGTGCGACGCGATCGAAGATATAAAAGCCCGGCTCGCGCCGGGCTTTTCTTTGCGCTCCTCATGGAAAGGAGGGGCACCGTCCGTGAGGAGGTTGGCTACTTCCCTGCGGCCTTGCGCAGCGCCTCGTTGATGCGATCCTGCCAACCGGGGCCGCCCTCCTGAAAGAACTCCAGCACGTCCTGGTCGATGCGCAGCGTCACCTGCTCCCGGACCCCCGGCGCCACGTTCGGCTTCGGCGGCGCGACCGCGACCTTGGCCGTCACCTTCTTGAACGCTGCCTCGGCCTCCGTCCTGGCATCGCCGAGCGTGCGCGGTCGCCTCGGTGGTTGATCCGCCATGTCCTAGATTCCCTCAAACAATGCTGTCGAAAGATACCGCTCGGAGAAGGACGGCACGATCGCCAGGATGGTCTTTCCCGTCGCTTCCGGCCGCTTGCCGATCTCGAGCGCGGCGGCGATCGCAGCGCCCGATGAGATACCGCCCGGAATGCCCTCGTGCCGCGCCAGCGCGCGCGAGGTCTCGATCGCCGTCGTCGAGTTGATCTTCACGATCTCGTCGATCACGGCGCGGTCGAGGATATCAGGGACGAAGCCTGCGCCGATGCCCTGGATCTTGTGCGGCGTATGCTGGCCGCCGGACAGCACAGGGCTTTCCTCCGGCTCGACCGCGACCACGCGAAGCGAGGCCTTGCGCGGCTTCAGCACCTGGCCGACGCCGGTGATGGTGCCGCCTGTGCCGACGCCGGCGACAAAGAAATCGATATTGCCGCCAGTGTCGTTCCAGATTTCCTCCGCGGTGGTGCGGCGGTGCACCTCGGGATTGGCGAGGTTCTTGAACTGCTGCGGCATCACCGCGTTCGGCGTCGTCTTCACCAACTCCTCGGCGGCGGCGATCGCGCCCTTCATGCCCTGCGCCGCCGGCGTCAGCACCAGCTCGGCACCGAGAAAAGCCAGCATCTTGCGCCGCTCGATCGACATCGATTCCGGCATCACCAGCTTGAGCCGGTAGCCGCGCGACGCCGCCACGAAGGCGAGCGCGATGCCGGTATTGCCGGAGGTCGGTTCGATCAGCACGGTGTCGGGCTTGACGATGCCCGCCTTCTCCATCGCGATGATCATGGCCGCGCCGATGCGGTCCTTCACGCTTGCGGCAGGATTGAAATATTCAAGTTTTGCCAGAATCGTCGCATTCACGCCGTGCATGCCGGGCAGCCGGCGCAACCGCACGGTCGGCGTATTGCCGAAGGCATCGACGATCGAGTCATAGATCCGGCCTCGGCCGGGTTGGTGCGCTGCACCCGTGGTGGACGATGCGTCCATGACGAACTCCCTGTGGCGACAATTTGCATTTCTTGCGCAAGTCATACGCAGTTACGGACAGCCTGCGACGACACGCAAGCGACAATGCGGCACATGTTAAAATTCGCTGCATCGCAAAATCGCGTGAGCTCCAATTAGCAGAAAACCAACGCAATTGTGTTGCGACCTCGCAAACTGATTCTGCTTATGTTAGACTTAGGTCTCAAAGCAGGGAGGTCACCACGATGTCAGCAGTTGCTGAAGTGATGTCGACCGTAACGCTAAGGCGTGATCCGCGTTGCAGCGAGTTGCCGGCCTGTCCCGTCTGCGCCGACTCCATGGTCGCCGCCGAAGCATCCGCCTACGTCTCCGACCACGTGATCAGCTATCTCTGGACCTGCGACAATTGCGGCTACGGCTTCGTCACCAAGCACGCCGTGAAGCATCGGATCATGTGCAATTGAACCTGGACCATGGATCTAGCGCGGGGCGATATCGCCCCTCGCCCAGTCCGCGCGCGTCCGCTGATAGAACTCGTCGAACCTTCCGTGCGCAATCGCGTCCCTGATGCCCTGCATCAGGAATTGATAATAGGCGATATTGATTTCGGACAGCAGCATCGCTCCGAGCGTCTCGCCGGCCTTGACGAGATGATGCAGATAGGCGCGCGCACAGCTGCGCGTCGACGGCCATGAGCTCTCTTCGTCGAGCGGGCGAGGATCGTCGGCATGGCGCGCGTTGCGCAAATTCACCTGGCCGAAGCGCGTGAAGGCAACGCCGTGCCGGCCATTGCGGGTCGGCATCACGCAATCGAACATGTCGATGCCGCGTTTGACGGCTTCGAGGATGTCGTCGGGCGTGCCGACGCCCATCAGATAGCGCGGGCGCTGTTTCGGCAGCAACGGTGCGGTCTCGTCGATCATCGCCAGCATCACCGCCTGCGGCTCGCCGACGGCAAGGCCGCCGATCGCATAACCATGGAAGCCGACCGCGACGAGGCCTCGCGCGCTCTCATGGCGAAGCTGCGGGATGTCGCCGCCCTGGACGATGCCGAACAGCATGTAGCCGTCGGGCGCGCTCTCGAAGGCGCGCTTTGAGCGTTCGGCCCAGCGCAGCGATAATTGCATCGCGCGCTCGATGTCGGCGCGCTCGGCCGGCAACCGCACGCACTCGTCCATCTGCATGGCGACGTCGGAGCCGAGCAAGCGCTGCACCTCGATCGAGCGCTCCGGCGACAGCTCGACCTTGGCGCCGTCGATATGCGAGCGGAAGGTGACGGCGTTCTCGGTGACCTTGCGCAGGTCCGACAGCGACATCACCTGGAAGCCGCCGGAATCCGTCAGCATCGGCCCGTTCCAGCCGGTGAATTTCTGCAGGCCGCCGAGCGCCGCGATCCGCTCGGCGGTCGGACGCAGCATCAGATGATAGGTGTTGCCGAGCACGATGTCGGCACCGGCGTCGCGCACCTCGCGCCAGTGCATACCCTTCATGGCGCCGGCGGTGCCGACCGGCATGAAGGCGGGGGTGCGCACCACGCCATGCGGCGTGGTCAGGCGCCCGGTCCGCGCGGTCCCGTCCGTGGCGAGCAACTCGAAGTGATTGGGAAGATCATTGTCGGGAGTCATAGTGCTGCTTATTGCGTGTCGGACGAAGCCGATCAACCCGCCCTCGGCGCCCCTGTGCTTCAGACTGGGACAGGACTGACGCCGATATCTGAGCCGCTGCACTTGTTAAACAAAACGATACCGTGTAGTTTACCGGTGGGGCTGGACGAACTGCCGCGGCAAATTTGCCGGCGGCGGTAGATGCGTGATCGCCAGCCACCGACAATGCCCTTCCCTTCAGGTTCGACTGACATGTCCGGCCCCTTGCCTGGCCGGAAAAGACAGGCAGGCGCACGCCTGACCGCATTTCTGGCTTTGACGTGCAGCCTGGTGCTCGGCGCCTGCACCTCCCTGCCCCGTACGCCCTACACGGCCGCGGAAGCCAGCACATCGCGCGTGCTCGATATCGACGGCCTCAGGCGCTACGCCGACGACCCCGTCAGCAAATTCAGTTTCGAGAAGGACACCGGCAACGCAACGAGGTCCTACCTGGCGCTGTCGGGCGGCGGCGCCGATGGCGCTTACGGCGTCGGCGTTCTCAACGGCTGGACCGCGACCCGAACCCGTCCCACCTTTTCCGTCGTCTCGGGCGTGAGCACCGGCGGCCTGATCGCGCCGTTCGCGTTTCTCGGTTCGCAATACGACGACACGCTGAAGGAGGTCTATACCAGCGGCATCGCCGAGAGCCTTTTGAACGATCCCAGCATCGTGCGCGTGCTGTTCGGATCCGGTCTGTTCGGCAACACACGGCTGCGCGAGTTGGTGGCACGCTATGTCGGGCCGGAGCTCATGGCGCAAGTCGCGCGCGAAAATGCCAAGGGCCGGAAGCTGCTGGTGGTGACGACCGATCTCGACACCCAGCGCACCGCGATCTGGGACATGGGCAAGATCGCCGCGGTCGGCACGCCCGAGGCGCTCAAACTGTTTCGCGACGTCATGGCCGCCTCCGCCAGTATTCCCCTGGTGTTTCCGCCGATCATGATCGACGCCGAGGGCGAGGGCCGCAAGTTTCAGGAAATGCATGTCGACGGCGGCGTGACCGCGCCGGTGCTGACGCTGCCGGAAGCCCTGCTGTTCCAGGGCAGCCGCCTACCGGGCAACGCGAAACTGGACATCTACATCCTCGTCAACAAGAAGATCGAGCGCAATTTCGAACTGGTCTCCAACGGCACCATCGACGTCGCCTCGCGCAGCCTGTCGGCGATCACCCAGTCGCAGACGCGATCGATCATCTTCTCGACTTACGATTTCGCCAAGCGCAACCGTCTCGGCTTCCACCTCTCCTACATCGCGCGCGAATACCCGGCGCCGCCCTCGGAAGGATTCGACACCGGCTACATGCGGGCGCTCTACCAGTACGGATACGACAAGGCCGCCGCCGGTCAGGCCTGGAGTTCGACGGTGCCGTGAGGCGGAACGAGGCCTCGGCGAAACCGTTGATGGTACGGCCAATTCGGCCAAATTCGCCATGACGCCCCGGCTCCTGCGCGATATAGAACGACTGTCAGAAACGCGCAGGAATCAGCGGGCATGGGATTGACTGCGACCAGGACAAAACCGGCTGCGCCGCGGCGCGAGATGCCGAAATCCCGTGGCGGCCGGCCGACGAAAACCGCCGCCATCGAGCGCGACCAACGGCTGATCGAAGTCGCCACCCGCCTGTTCCTGGACCGCGGCTTCGATGCCACGTCGCTCGACGCGGTCGCGGAAGCGGCCCGGGTCAGCAAGCCCACCGTCTATGCCCGCTACGGCGACAAGCGCGGCCTGTTTGCCGCCGTGCTGAGGCGCGAGATCGCGCGCTGGCTTGCGCCGCTGTCGGCGGCCGCCGAGACACAGCTCTCCAGCGCCTCCGACATCTCGGTCGAGCAGCGCCTGGTCGAGATCGGGCGCGAGATGCTGACATTCACATGCGGACCCGACGCCGTCGCGTTCAGCCGCATGATGACGTCGCAGGCGATCAACTTCCCAGATGTCGCCAAGCTCGGCAAGGAGGAAGGCTGGCTGAAGGCTGTCGACGCCACCGCGCGCTTCTTCGACCGTCTGGTGGCACAGGGCGCGCTCGACATCGAGGACACCACCATCGCAGCCGAGGTTTTTCTCGACGTGGTCGTGGGTCACACCCACCGCTTGGCGACGTTCGGCACGGCGCTCGAGATGAAGCCCGCCGAAAAGCGCATGCGCACGGCCATCAAGCTGTTTCTCGCCGGTGCGCTTGGACCTGCCGACCGCATCCAGGGCACGACCAAAAGCGCGTCGCGGCGACGCCCTTCGCGCTGACAATTCCGTGAGACGGCCCGCTTTCCGCGACCGGACCCGCCTGCGCCGTTGACCGAAATAAAACGATACGGTATGGTTTAGTTATAGGCGATACGGACCGCTTTTTTCACCAGCCCCAAAGGTGGTCCATACCGCTAGATCGCCGTGCCGGGTACAGCCCGCCCACGACGTTCCGCGGCCGGCCGACGCCCAAGGCCGGCCGCGAATTTCTTTAACGATCATCCGGCAGACTCGCTGGCCGAGGCTTCGAGCATGACGACCGCCAAACGACATATCTCGCGATGGCTTGCGACCGCCCTGTCAGCGATCCTCATCGCCGCACCGGCCCGGGCGATCGTCTCCGCGGGCGCGCCGACCGCACTTCACAGCGACGCGGATAACGATGCCGAGGCCGAACGCCGGGCCATCAGCCGCGAGATCGAGCGCTTCCGCAGCTCATCGATCTCGATCAGCCAGGCGATGTCGATTGCCGAAGGCCGGCACGCCGGCGCCACCACGGCTGATGTGAGTTTCGACGGCGCCGCGGGGGTCCCGGTGTATCGGGTGAAGACCCTGCACAACGACCGAATCTGGCGCCACACCATCAATGCGACGACCGGCGAACTGGTCGGCGGCGAAGCCGCCCTTCCCCTCGCCGAGCTCGACCATGAGGACCGCGACAACCTCGCAGCGCTCGGTGCGATCAGGCACCGGCTCGCCGAGGCCGTGCGCGTCGCTGAACGCGCCGCCTCCGGCAAGGCGATCAGCGGCGGGCTGGTGCGCGAACGCGGCCGGCTCAATTTTTCGATCGTCGTCGTCAGCGGCGACGACCTCAAGGAGGTCACCCTCGAGCCGCCGGGCGCCAAGTGACGGGTGTCCGGCCCCCGGCATCGACCGGGGAGAAAGGGCATTGACGGGCGCAAGACTCTCCCGCATAAGTCGCCGCCATGTTCACGACCACCAAACGCACGACCAAAACCACCACGGCCTCAGGGGCCCGGGGAGGCGTGCGCGCGTAGTCGTCGACTAGACCGCAATCCATCTACCGAAGCCCCGCCCATGATGGTCCGGGGCTTTTTTGTTGTCTGAATTTCAAACGCAATGGAGGACAAAGTGAGTAACGATCCCGTCGTCGCGATTGTCGGCGTCACCGGTGCGGTGGGCGCCGAATTCATCGCCACCATGGACAAGCGCGGCTTTCGCGTCGGCAAGCTGAAGGCGCTGGCCAGCGCCCGCTCGGCCGGCAAGACGGTGTCGTTCCGCGGCCAGCCGGTCGTGATCGAGGAGCTCAATGAGCGCTCGTTCGAAGGCGTCAATATCGCGCTGTTCTCCGCCGGCGGCAGCATCTCCAGGAAGTATGCGCCGATCGCGGTCAAGTCGGGCGCGGTCGTGGTCGACAATTCCTCCGCCTTCCGCATGGACCCGAACGTGCCGCTGGTGATCCCCGAGATCAACGCGAACCGGATTCGCGACCACAAGGGCATCATCGCCAACCCGAACTGCGCCGCCATCACCGCGCTGGTGCCGTTGTGGCCGATCCATCAGAAGAACCGGATCAAGCGCGTCATCATCTCGACCTACCAGGCCGCGTCCGGCGCCGGCGCGGCCGCGATGGACGAGCTGGTCGAATCCACCCGCGCCAATCTCAACGGGCAGGTCTATACGCCGAAGGTGATGCCGCATCCCTACGCCTTCAATCTCTTCAACCACAACACCGCCATCGACCCCGAGACCGGCTACAACGACGAAGAGACCAAGGTCATCAAGGAAACCCGCAAGATCTTCGAGGACGAGACGATCGCCATCGGCGTCACCTGCGTGCGCGTGCCGGTGCTGCGCGCCCATTGCGAGGCCATTACCTTCGAATGCGAGAAGCCGATCAGCGAGGACCAGGTCCGCAGCCTGATGGCGCAGGCGCCCGGCGTGAAGGTCATCGACGACCGTGTGAAGAACTACTTCCCGATGCCGATCGACGCCTCGGGCCAGGACGACGTCCTCGTCGGCCGCATCCGCAAGGATCTGAGCGATCCCTCAGGCCATTCGATCTCGATGTTCGTCGCGGCGGATCAATTGCTCAAGGGCGCGGCGCTGAACGCGGTGCAGATCGCCGAGCTGTTGCCGCAGCGGGTGATGGCATAACCGGGTCTCGTAGGGTGGGCAATGGCGCGCAAGCGCCGTGCCCACCACTCTCGCTCTTATTCAAAAAAGACGTGGGCACGCTTCGCTTTGCCCGCCCTAAAGTGCCGCTCGAAACAACAGGCACGCATCGCCATAGGAATAGAACCGATATCCGTTCGCGATCGCATGCGCATAGGCCCGCTGCATCGTCTCCAGCCCGGAAAACGCCGACACCAGCATGAACAGCGTCGACTTCGGCAAATGGAAATTCGTCATCAAAATATCGACCGCGCGGAAGCGATAGCCGGGCGTGATGAAGATCGAGGTCTCGGCCGCGAACGGCTGGATCGTGCCGTCCTCGCTGGCGGCGCTTTCAAGCAGCCGTAGGGATGTCGTGCCGACGGCGACGATGCGGCCGCCGTTCTTCCGCGCGCTGTTGAGCCGCTCCGCCGTCTCGGCCGAGATCGTGCCCCACTCGGCATGCATCTTGTGGCCTTCGGTGTCGTCCACCTTCACCGGGAGGAACGTCCCTGCCCCGACATGCAGCGTCACGCGGTTGATGCCGACGCCGCGGTCACGCATCGCCTGCTCCAGCGCCGGGGTGAAGTGCAGGCCCGCGGTCGGCGCCGCGACCGCGCCTTCGTTCGCCGCGAACATGGTCTGGTAATCGGCGAGGTCCTGCTCGTCGGGCGTGCGCTTGGAGGCGATGTAGGGCGGCAGCGGCGGACTGCCGAGATCGGCGATGGCTTGGTCGAGCGCCGGGCCGTGGAACGAGAACGACAGCGTCACTTCGCCGTCTTCGCCCTTGGCCTCGACCTCGGCATCGAGATGGCCGAGCAGGCAGACCTTGCCCTCATTGCCGAAGCGGACGCGGTCGCCGGCCGCGAGCTTCTTTGCCGGCTTGACCAGCGCCTGCCAGCGCGAGCCGTCGAGCCGCTTGATCAGCGTCGCCTCGATCTTCGGCTCGGTCTCGCGGCCGATACGGCGGCCTTTCAGCTGCGCCGCGATCACTTTGGTGTCGTTGACGACGAGCTGGTCGCCCGGCTGCAGCCATTGTGCGAGGTCGGCGATGGTCTGGTCGCGCAGCGCGCCGTTCTGCACGACCAGCATCTTCGCGGAGTCGCGCGGGCTCGCCGGGCGCAACGCTATGCGCTCGGCGGGCAGATCGAAATCGAAAAGATCGGTGCGCATGTCCAGCTTCTGTCATCGCCCGCCTCGTGCGCACTTGCGCACTGGGGCGGGCGATCAGTACTCACGATCGTAGTCGTAACCACTGTCGGTGGTTACGGGATGCCCCGCCTGCGGGGGCACGACACCGACAAAGCCGGCTTATGCCGCGTCCACGGCCATCCGCGCCTTGACGATCTTGTCGGGGTTCTGCACCGGCTCGCCGCGCTTGATCTTGTCGACGTTCTCCATGCCCTCGGTGACCTTGCCCCACACCGTGTACTGGTTGTCGAGGAAGCGGGCGTCGTCGAAGCAGATGAAGAACTGGCTGTCGCCGGAATCCGGGCTGGCGGCGCGCGCCATCGAGGTGGTGCCGCGCACGTGCGGCTCCTTGTTGAACTCAGCCTTCAGCTTCTGGCCCGAGCCGCCGGTGCCGGTGCCTTGGGGGCAGCCGGTCTGCGCCATGAAGCCGTCGATCACGCGATGGAACACGATGCCGTCGTAGAAACCCTCGCGAACCAGTTCCTTGATGCGCGCGACATGGCCGGGCGCGAGATCAGGCCGCATCTCGATGGTGACGGGGCCCTGCGTGGTCTCGAGGATCAGGGTGTTTTCGGTGGCGCTCATGCTCGTCTCTCTTGTGTTGGTGGTGAAGTCTTGTCGGGTGACGTTTTGCGGCTGCGGAACTGGATCGCGAATGGACGTCCCGCGGCAGCGCCCGCCATTGCATCGGTAAATGGCATCGGCGTGCAGCGTTGCAACGCCTCCATCACCGCGATCCGGTATTGCAGCCGGTCATTGTCGGAGGCCTCCACGGATTCATAAGAGATCCTCGGATGGCCCAGAATGTCGCCGGACCGGTTAAAGCTCACGACGACGGTGATGTCGAGTGGGCGGGCCTTGGCGGCCGGCGGCGGTTTCCAGCAGGTGCGCAGATGCCGGAATAGGTCCTGGATGGTGTTGACCTGCCCACCCTCGGCGGCCGCACCGGACAGGCCGAACAGCAGCAATGCGGCAACCAGCAGGAGCTTGTCGCCGCAGCGCGCCATCGTCCTCTCCCATTATTTGATGTCGGAGGCGACCTGCACCTTCACCATCTTGTCGGGATCGGTCACGGCGCCGCCGGAGGAGCCGGGAGGAGCCTTCTTCAGCTTGTCCACGACGTCCATGCCCTGCACGACCTCGCCGATCACGGTGTACTGGTTGTCGAGGCTGCCGCCGTCGGCGAACATGATGAAGAACTGCGAGTTGGCGCTGTCGACGCTGTCGCCGCGCCGGGCCATGCCGACGATGCCGCGGGCGAAATGCACCTTGGAGAATTCCTGCTTCAGGTTCGGATATTTCGATCCGCCGGTGCCGTTGAAGTTCTGCCCGTCGCCGGTCTGTGCCATGAAGCCGTCCATGACGCGATGGAACGGCACGTTGTTGTAGAAGCCCTCGCGCGCCAGTTGCTTGATGCGCTCGGCATGCTGGGGGGCGATGTCGGTGCGCAGCTTGATGACGATGCGGCCCTTGGTGGTGTCGATGACGATGGCGTTGGCCTTGTCGAGATTGGCCGGCAATTGCTGAGCCACTGCCGGCACCGCGAACAGAAGCGCGGCAAGAACTGCGAGAATTCGGATCATGACAACTCCGGATCAGAGAGAAAAAGGAAACGCCGTTACGCGGCGAATTTGGCCTTGAGCTGTGCCGCAACCTGCGGCGGGACGAAGGCCGAGACGTCCCCGCCCATGCCGGCGATCTGGCGCACCAAAGTGGCGGTGATCGGGCGAACCATTGGCGACGCCGGCAGGAACACCGTATGCACCTCCGGCGCCATGGCCCCGTTCATGCCGGCGAGCTGCATTTCGTAATCGAGATCGGTGCCGTCGCGTAGACCCCGGATCATGATGGTCGCACCGTGCTTGCGCGCTGCGGTCACCGCGAGATCGTCGAAGGTCACCGCTTCGAGCACGCAGCCGGCCTGGGCCGCCAGCGGCCCGCAGACATCATGGAGCATCTGCAGCCGCTCCTCGGTTGAGAACAGCGGCTTCTTGCCGGGGTGGACCCCGATCGCGACCACGAGGCGGTCGCACAGCGAAACGCTGTGACGGACCACGTCCAGATGGCCGTTGGTGATGGGGTCGAAGGAACCGGGATAGAAGGCAATGCGCGGCATGGCTTCCTCCTAACCCGCCCGGCCCGGCCCGGCAAGCCGGGCGGGTTCCCGCCGCCGATTCCGCCGAGACATCCCGCCGACCGCGTCGCCTACGGCCAGTTTGTTTCATCCCTCCGGCGGCCACGAAACAAAGCGGCGCGGACACGAAACCATTTCTCGTGCCGGCGAAGACGTCCGGAAACTGGCCATGGTTACTAATCCGGCCAACGAACGACGGGCCGCATACTGGGCGTAGCGGCCGCATTACAGGGGACTGTCAAATGATCAAGGCTCTCTCGGCGATCGCTCTGTCTGCGTGTGTTGCCGCCGCCCTCACCCTTCTGCCCGGCTTTGCCCCGAAAGTGGAAGCCAGCGTGCCGCAGCCGCTGGCCAAGAGCGACCGGCTCGACATCCGCACCATCGGCAAGGATTGCTCGCAGCAGGCCTGGCCGAATTTCGAGGCCTCGTGTCTGCGCAAAGCGGGCACCAAGGCGAACGTTCGCGAGGCGCGCCTCGTGACCGCGAACCGGACCCCGTAGGCCGGCCTGTCAGCTTCACGTCATATAATCCCGATGGAGTTTTGCGACGTCCCGTCGCAGACTGCATGATGCTCGCGCCCGGCGGAATTGCCCGTCGGGCGCGATCCCATCTCGGGGGTTGCCATTGTCCAGTACACCCGCTGTCGCTTCCGGCCATCCTCCCGCCCCGCTGCCGATCGCAATGACCATGGGCGCCCTCGGGGTGGTCTATGGCGATATCGGGACCAGCCCGCTCTATGCCCTGAAGGAAGCCGCCAAGGCGGCCGCTCACGGCGCCACGGTGACCCACGAAGCCGTGCTGGGCGTTGCCTCACTGATCCTCTGGGCGCTGCTGCTGATCATCTCGCTGAAATATGCGCTGTTGATCCTGCGCGCGGACAACCGCGGCGAAGGCGGCATCGTCGCCCTGCTGGCGCTGCTGCATGCCCGCCACGCCCAGCCCGGGACGTGGCGTGCGCATCTGCTCGTCGTCGGGCTCGTCGGAGCCGCGCTGCTCTATGGCGACGGTGCGATCACGCCGGCAATCTCGGTGCTCTCCGCGATCGAGGGACTCAAGGTCGACGCCCCCTCGCTCGCGCCTGCCGTGGTGCCCGTGACCGTCGCCATCCTGATCGGCCTGTTCATGATTCAGAAGCAGGGCACCGGCTTCATCGGCCGCATCTTCGGACCGGTGATGCTGGCCTGGTTCGTGGTGCTCGCAGCGCTCGGCATCCACGGCATCGTGAAGGCGCCGGCGGTGCTGGCGGCGCTCAGCCCGCTCTATGCCTTCGAGTTCCTGGTCCACCAGGACTTCCACGTCTCCTTCGCCATCCTCGGCGCGGCCTTCCTGGCGGTGACCGGCGGCGAGGCCATGTATGCCGACATGGGGCATTTCGGCCGCTTCCCGATCCGCCTGGCCTGGTTCGCAATCTGCCTGCCTGCGCTGGTGCTGAACTATTTCGGCCAGGCCGCGCTGTTGATCACCGATCCCACGATGATCGAGAACCCGTTCTTCCAGCTCTGCCCCGACGCCCTGCACTATCCGCTGGTCGCGTTCTCGGCCGTCGCAACCGTGATCGCCTCGCAGGCGATCATCTCCGGCGTGTTCTCGCTGACCCAGCAGTCGATCCAGCTCGGCTTCCTGCCGCGCATGCAGATCCGCCACACCCAGAGCGACGCCATCGGCCAGATCTACGTGCCGCTGGTGAACTGGCTGCTCGCCGCCGCAACGCTCGGCGCGGTGTTGAGCTTCGGCACCTCGGATGCGCTGGCCGGCGCCTATGGCATCGCGGTGTCGCTGCTGATGGCGATCACAACGCTGCTGGCCGCGTTGCTTGCGATCCAGTGGGGTTTTTCGCCCTGGCTCGTCATCGCGGTCAACGGCTTCTTCTTCGTGATCGATTTGATCTTCTTCTCGGCCAACTCGATCAAGCTGTTCGAGGGCGGCTGGTTTCCGCTGCTGCTCGCCGGGCTGGTCGCCTTCCTGATGCTGACGTGGCGCGCCGGCGTGAAGCTGGTCGAGACGGCGCGCGCCAAGCTGCGCCAGCCGGAAGAGGATTTGATTGAGACCGCCGTCAACAAGTGCAGCGCACGGCTGCCCGGCACGGCCGCATTCCTGGCGGCGGCGCCGAAGGGCGTGCCGCTGGCCCTGACGCAATTCGTCAAGCACAACCGCGTGCTGCACGAACGCGTGCTGCTGGTCACCGTGCTGATCGAGGAGTTGCCGCACATCCCCGAGGACGAGCGTGCCGAGGTGATCGAGATCATTCCCGGCATCACCCGCGTGGTCCTTCATTACGGCTTCATGCAGAATCCGACGATCTATGAGGGACTGAGCCTCGTCTGCCGCCAGGGCAAGCTGCCCGGCATCGACCTCTCCGACATCACCTATTATGTCGGCCGCGAGACAATCATCCCGCGCGAGGATGTCCCGGGCATGTGGGTCTGGCGCGAGACCGTGTTCGCCTTCCTGCAGCGCAACGCCGAGCGCTCAGCCGCCTTCTTCGGCGTGCCGACCAAGCAGGTCGTGGAGTTCGGCACGGAGCTGGAGATTTAACGTGGGCACGTAGCCCGCGTGAACGGAGCGACATGCGGGGAGAGGTGTCCCGGATCTCGCCGCGCTCATCCACGGGCTGCGCATCACTCCCCGTTCGGCTCTCCATTCGCGCCGTTGCCGCTCTCGGCCTCCTCGGTAATGTGCTCGACCGACACGACGTGCTCGTCCTCGGCGGTGTCGAACACGATAACGCCTTGGGTCGAGCGGCCGGCGATGCGGATGCCCTCGACCGGGCAGCGGATCAGCTGGCCCTTGTCGGTGACCAGCATGATCTGGTCGGCGTCTTCCACCGGGAATGAGGCCACCAGGTTGCCGTTGCGGTTGTTGACGCTCATGGCGACGATGCCTTTGCCGCCGCGGCCAGTGGTGCGGTACTCGTAGGACGAGGTCCGCTTGCCGTAGCCGTTGACGGAGACGGTAAGCACGACCTGCTCGGCCGCCGACATCTCGACATAGCGCTCGGGCGGAAGCTGGAAGCTGCCGGAGGTCGTCTCTTCGGCCTCGGCGTCCGCAACCGGCTCCTCGGCCGCGGCTTCGCCGGCAACCGCACGGCGCATCTTCAGATAGGCCGAGCGCTCGTCCGAACTGGTGTCGACGTGGCGCAGGATCGCCAGGGAGATCACCTTGTCGCCTTCGCCAAGCGCGATGCCGCGCACGCCCATCGAGGTGCGTCCGGTGAACACACGCACGTCGGTGACGGGGAAGCGGATGCACTGGCCGCCGGCGGCGGTGAGCAGGACGTCGTCGCGCTCGGTGCAGATCTGCACGTCGACGATCGCTTCATTCTCATCGAGCTTCATCGCAATGATGCCGGAGCGACGGACGTCGACGAAGTCGGACAGCTTGTTGCGGCGAACGTTGCCGCCCGTGGTGGCAAACATCACGTCGAGGTTGCCCCAGGTGGATTCGTCCTCCGGCAGCGGCATGATGGTGGTGATGCGCTCGCCCTGCTCCAGCGGCAGGATGTTGATCAGCGCCTTGCCGCGCGCGTTCGGCGCGGCCATCGGCAGACGCCAGACCTTTTCCTTGTAGACCTGGCCGCGCGAGGAGAAGAACAGCACCGGCGTGTGCGTGGAGGCCACGAACAAGCGGCTGACGAAATCCTCGTCGCGGGTCTGCATGCCGGCGCGGCCCTTGCCGCCGCGGCGCTGGGCGCGATAGGCCGACAGCGGCACGCGCTTGACGTAGCCGGCATGGGACACGGTGACGACCATGTCCTCGCGCTGGATCAGGTCCTCGTCCTCGACCTCGCCTTCCTGCTCGATGATCACCGTGCGGCGCGGCGTGGCGAACTCGGCCTTCACCTCGGCAAGCTCGGTCTTGATGATGCCGAGCACGCGCTCGCGCGAGCGCAGGATGTCGAGATAATCGGCGATCTCGCCGGCGAGCTTGTCGAGTTCTTCGCGGATTTCGTCGCGGCCGAGTGCGGTGAGGCGCTGCAGACGCAGGTCGAGAATGGCCCTGGCCTGCTCCATCGACAGCCGGATGGTGCCGTCCGCGCTGATGCGGTGACGCGGATCGTCGATCAGCATCAGCATGTCCTCGACGTCCCGGGCCGGCCAGTCGCGCGACATCAGGGTGTCACGCGCAGTGGTCGGATCCGGCGAGGTCCGGATGACGCGGATCATCTCGTCGATATTGGCCACCGCGATCGCCAGACCCACCAAAATATGGGCCCGGTCGCGCGCCTTGGCGAGCAGGTACTTGGTTCGCCGCGTGACGACCCGCTCACGGAAGTCGACGAAGATCGCCAGAAGGTCCTTCAGATGCATGATCCGCGGACGGCCGCTGTCGAGCGCGACCATGTTGACGCCGAAGCTCGTCTGCAGCGGCGTGAACCGGTAGAGCTGATTCAGCACCACGTCCGGAACGGCGTCGCGTTTCAATTCGATGACGACGCGGTAGCCGTCGCGGTCGGATTCGTCGCGGAGATCTCCGATGCCCTCGATCTTCTTTTCCTTGACCAGTTCGGCGATGCGCTCGACCATCGTCGCCTTGTTCACCTGGTACGGAATCTCCGTGATGATGATCGCCTCGCGCTCCTTGCGGATCGTCTCGATCGCGACCTTGCCGCGCATCACGACCGAGCCGCGTCCGAGGTGATAGGCGGCGCGGACGCCCTGCCGTCCCAGGATGACGCCACCGGTCGGGAAATCCGGGCCCGGCACGATGTTGATAAGTTCGTCGATCGTGAGCGCGGGGTTGTCGATCAGCGCAACGCAGGCGTCGATGACCTCGCCGAGATTGTGGGGCGGGATGTTGGTGGCCATGCCGACCGCGATGCCGCCGGCGCCGTTGACGAGAAGGTTGGGGAACTTGGCCGGCAGGACCGACGGTTCGGTCTCGTTGTTGTCGTAGTTCGGCTGGAAGTCGACGGTGTCCTTGTCGATGTCGGCCAGCAGAGCCAGCGCGGCCTTGGTCAGCCGCGCTTCGGTGTAACGATAGGCAGCCGGAGGATCGCCGTCGACCGAGCCGAAATTGCCCTGGCCGTCGATCAGCGGCACGCGCATCGAGAAGTCCTGCGCCATGCGGACCATGGCGTCGTAGATCGACTGGTCGCCGTGCGGGTGATACTTACCGATGACGTCACCGACCACGCGGGCGGATTTGACGTACTTCTTGTCGGGCGTGTGCCCCTGCTCGTTCATCGAGAACAGGATGCGGCGGTGCACCGGCTTCAGGCCGTCACGGGCATCAGGCAGCGCCCGCGCCACGATCACGCTCATGGCGTAGTCGAGATAGGACTTCTTCATCTCCTCGAAGATGGAGACGGGGCGAATATCCGAGGGTTGCGCCGGCTGGTCGCCGGGCTTGTCGTCGTCGTCAGCCAAGGGGAAATCCGGTGAGGTTTTATCTGGGAATCATATAGCGCATCGGCCCCCTGATAACCACCCTCGCGGGCTCCAGGGAAGCGCTTTTTCCGCTTATTTTTCCAATAGCTTACGGCCTTACGGGGATCATCTTGGATCGACCCGGAACAGGCCATTCCAAATCGCCTTCCGAGTCCCCGTCAATCGCTCAGACTAAGATGCCTGTCGAGGGCTTGGCGCCGGCGATCCGAGTTCAACCCACACATGAAGCGGGCCCGGAAATCCCGAGCCCGCCCTATCGATTAGTCCGATTTCCTGACACGACGTGGGAGGCACCGGCGCGAAGCTCGCACGCCCCTAACGTCCCGTCCCGGTCTCAGAACGGGATATCGTCGTCCATGTCACTGTTGCGGCCACCGCCACCGGCAGCCACGGGACGGCGCGGTGCGCTGCTGACGGGGCCGGACGAACCGAAATCGCTGCCCGGCTCGTCGCCGAAGCTGCCGCCTCCGCCGCCGCCGCTGCGGCCGTCGAGCATCGTCAGCGTCGAGTTGAAGCCTTGGAGCACGACTTCGGTCGAATACTTCTCGACGCCGCTCTGGTCGGTGTACTTGCGGGTCTGCAGCGCGCCCTCGATGTAAACCTTGGCGCCCTTCTTCAGGTATTGTTCGACGATCTTGCACAGCGGCTCAGAGAAGATCACGACGCGGTGCCATTCGGTCTTTTCCTTGCGCTCGCCACTGTTCTTGTCGCGCCAGGTCTCGGACGTCGCGATGCTCAGATTCGCGATCGGCCGCCCGTCCTGGGTGCGGCGGATTTCAGGATCCTTGCCGAGATTTCCAACCAGAATGACTTTGTTGACGCTTCCCGCCATCGCCGCTCTCCACTCCGAATGCCATCGAATTTCATAAGGCGAGCACGCTGCCCGCGTTTCTCTGCGCCCGTTGAGGCGACCCTATACGCTTGCAGGCGCAGCTCAGCCCGGCGCGCCCAAGGTTATCCCCATATATAGCACCGAACCTCGCTCCGTTCCAGATTTGTTCTTTTCGGAATCTACTGCAAGAAGGCTGGCCGCGCAGCCGCCCGTGACGCCGGCGGATGTCGTCCCTGTCCGCGTGTTCAACCGGGCAAGCGAGCCCCAGTTGAGGCCGCGCTCGCAGATGCTTCGGCCATATCAACATAACGTCCAGTCGGCATGATCGGCGCGAATCTCGCGACGGTCAGACCGCGACCGCATCGCATAGCGCCCTGATATTGTTCCGAGATTGGAACCCGGTCGGCGTGACGTCGGATATGCCGAAGCAACAAGTCAGTAACCATCACCTTTCGCGCGACTGTGGCTTTCAGGAGACACAACTTCCGGCTTCAGTGGTGTAAGCACCTCATCAGTTGGGCCATCGAGTCCGCTGCCCTTCCGGTCAAGGAAGGCAACAACAGAAACTGGGACTGGGATTAAGTAAGATGAAAAAGGTTTTGTTGGCTTCGGCCTGTTTGTTCGCTCTCGCTGCGCCCGCCTCGGCGGCCGACCTCGCAGCCCGCCCCTACACCAAGGCGCCGGTCGCTCCGATGGCTTCGGTCTACAACTGGACCGGCTTCTATCTCGGTGTCGTCGGTGGCGGCGCTTGGGAAGACGCGAACTCGCCCCGCATGCAGGGTGGCTTCGTCGGCGGCACCGTCGGCTACAACTGGCAGACCGCCAACGTCGTGTTCGGCCTCGAGGCTGATGGCGCCTGGGCTGACGTCAGCGCTTCGGCCGCTGGTGCGGTTTTCGTTCCCGGCGTCGGTGGCGTTCCGCTGACGGTGAGCTCCAAGACCGACGCGATGGGCACCGTGCGCGGTCGCATCGGCTGGGCCGTCAACAACGTGCTGCTGTACGGCACCGGTGGTTACGCCTGGATCGACAACAAGATCACCGCCACCCTGGGCGGCGTTTCGATCTCCGACAGCAAGTTCCACTCCGGCTGGACCGTCGGTGCGGGCGTTGAAGCCTACATCGCTCCGCAGTGGTCGGTGAAGGGCGAGTACCTCTATCGCAGCCTCGGCGGCGAGACCTACTTCGGCGCCGTCAACACCGGCACGCTCAACTTCCACACCGTGCAGCTCGGCGTGAACTATCACTTCGGCGCCCCGGTGGTCGCCAAGTACTAAGCCACGCTTCAACGCGCCTTAGCGTTACGAAAGGCCGGCCTTGCGCCGGCCTTTTTGTTTATCGATGCGCTTGCCTCCCAGTTCCGCAAAATCCCCTGCTGCCAGATGCCGCCAGCACGCCAACAATCCGTTGACGATTCGCAACTGCCTCTGGAAATCCGCTCCCGTTCTTCCTACGTTCGCTGGCAACCCCATCGGCGCCGATCCCGGTTCCGGACGAAGCGCGCCTTTTTTGCTGGCGCGGTCGCGCACCCATGGGATTCCCTAGGGGCAACTCGGATGGATGAAGTGATCAAGGCGAAGCGCCAACAGCAGAACGCGGGCTCCAGCCTGCGCGCAATTACGATCCGTGGCGCGCGCGAGCACAACCTCAAGAACATCGACGTCGAGATTCCCCGCGACAAGCTGGTGGTGTTCACCGGCCTCTCCGGCTCCGGCAAATCCTCGCTCGCCTTCGACACCATCTATGCCGAGGGCCAGCGCCGCTACGTCGAATCGCTCTCGGCCTATGCGCGCCAGTTCCTCGAGATGATGCAGAAGCCCGACGTCGACCAGATCGACGGCTTGTCGCCGGCGATCTCGATCGAGCAGAAGACGACATCGAAGAATCCGCGCTCGACCGTCGGCACCGTCACCGAGATCTACGACTACATGCGTCTGTTGTGGGCGCGCGTCGGCGTGCCCTATTCGCCCGCCACCGGCCTGCCGATCGAGAGTCAGACCGTCTCGCAGATGGTCGACCGCGTGCTGGCGCTGCCCGAAGGCACCCGCCTCTACCTGCTCGCGCCCGTCGTGCGCGGCCGCAAGGGCGAGTACCGCAAGGAGCTCGCCGAATGGCTCAAGAAAGGCTTCCAGCGCGTCAAGATCGACGGCACCTTCCACGAGCTCGCGGAAGCGCCAACGCTCGACAAGAAATTCCCGCACGACATCGACGTCGTGGTCGACCGCATCGTGGTGCGTGCCGACATCGGCCAGCGCCTCGCCGAGAGCTTCGAGACCGCGCTGAAGCTCGCCGAAGGCCTCGCCGTGATCGAATATGCTGATGCACCGGCTGCTGCTGCACCCGCGGACGAGAAAGAAAAGAAGAAGACCGCCAAGATCCACGACAAGAGCGGGCCCGAGCGGATCCTGTTCTCGGAAAAATTCGCCTGCCCGGTCTCCGGCTTCACCATCCCCGAGATCGAGCCGCGGCTGTTCTCGTTCAACAACCCCTACGGCGCCTGCCCTGCCTGCGGCGGTCTCGGCGTCGAGCAGCATGTCGACGAGGACCTCGTCATTCCCGACAAGGAGCTCGCCATCGGCAAGGGCGCGATCGCGCCCTGGGCCAAATCGTCGTCGCCCTACTACACGCAGACGCTGACGGCGCTCGGCAAGCACTACAAGTTCACGCTGACCACCAAGTGGAAGGATCTGGCCAAGAAGACGCAGAACGCGATTCTCCACGGCTCCGGCGAGGACGAGATCAAGTTCTCCTACGAGGACGGGGTGCGCTCCTACGACACCAAGAAACCGTTCGAAGGCGTCATCACCAATATCAATCGCCGCTACCGGGAAACCGAGAGCGAATGGGCGCGCGAGGAGCTCGCGAAGTATTTCCACGACGTGCCCTGCGAGGCGTGCCACGGTTTCCGGCTCAAGCCCGAGGCGCTCAGCGTCAAGATCGGCGGCAAGCATATCGGCGAGATCTCGGAGCTGTCGGTCAAGGGCGCCGGCGGATGGTTCGCCACGGTTCCGGAAGCGCTGAACACGCAGCAGAAAGAAATCGCTGGCCGCATCCTCAAGGAAATCCGCGAGCGCCTCACCTTCCTGCTCGACGTCGGCCTCAATTACCTCACGCTGTCCCGCTCCTCCGGCACGCTGTCCGGCGGCGAGAGCCAGCGCATCCGCCTGGCCTCGCAGATCGGCTCGGGGCTCACAGGCGTGCTCTACGTGCTGGACGAGCCCTCGATCGGCCTGCACCAGCGCGACAACGCGCGCCTGCTCGACACGCTGAAGCGGCTGCGCGACCTCGGCAACACCGTGATCGTGGTCGAGCATGATGAGGACGCCATCCTGCTCGCCGACCACGTCCTCGACATCGGCCCCGGCGCCGGCATGCATGGCGGCAACATCATCGCCGAAGGCACGCCCGCCGAAATCATGCGCAACCCGAAATCGCTGACCGGCAAGTACCTGACCGGCGAACTCGAGGTCGAAGTGCCGGAGCGGCGCCCGCCGAACCACCGCCGCACCATCAAGGTGGTGAACGCACGCGGCAATAATCTCAAGAACGTCACCGCCGAAATTCCGCTCGGCCTGTTCACCGCCGTCACCGGCGTCTCCGGCGGCGGCAAGTCGACGCTGCTGATCGACACGCTCTACAAGTCCATCGCCCGCAAGCTGAACAATGCCAGCGAGGGCGCCGCCCCGCACGACCGCATCGAGGGCCTCGAGCACATCGACAAGATCATCGACATCGACCAGTCGCCGATCGGCCGCACGCCACGTTCGAACCCCGCCACCTACACCGGCGCCTTCACGCCGATCCGCGAATGGTTCGCCGGCCTGCCGGAGTCCAAGGCGCGCGGCTACGAGCCCGGCCGCTTCTCCTTCAACGTCAAGGGCGGCCGCTGCGAAGCCTGCCAGGGCGACGGCGTCATCAAGATCGAAATGCACTTCCTGCCCGACGTCTACGTCACCTGCGACGTCTGCAAGGGCAAGCGTTACAACCGCGAGACGCTGGAAGTCCTGTTCAAGGGCAAGTCCATCGCCGATGTGCTCGACATGACCGTCGAGGAAGCCGCCGAGTTCTTCAAGGCGGTGCCCCGTGTGCGCGAGACCTTCCAGACCCTGCACCGCGTCGGCCTCGACTACATCCACGTGGGCCAGCAGGCCACCACGCTGTCGGGCGGCGAAGCCCAGCGCGTCAAGCTCGCCAAGGAACTGTCAAAGCGCGCCACCGGCCGCACGCTCTACATCCTGGACGAGCCGACCACCGGTCTGCATTTCCACGACGTCAAGAAGCTCCTAGAGGTGCTGCACGAGCTGGTCGCGCAGGGCAACACGGTCGTGGTCATCGAGCACAATCTCGAAGTCATCAAGACCGCCGACTGGGTCATCGACTTAGGGCCGGAAGGCGGCGACGGCGGCGGCGAGATCGTCGCCTGGGGCCCGCCGGAAGACATCGCCAAGGCGCCGCGGAGTTACACGGGCAAGTTCCTGGCGCCGGTGCTGGAGAAGGCGCGGAAGCCGAAGCGGCGACGGACGGCGAGCGAGGCGGCGGAGTAGCATCGCTTCGAGCTCCGCCGATCTACGCAAAACCGAATGTCTACAATCAGATAAATATCGGAGATTGAGAGGCCAAGGGTATCGGCCCATCCGTCGATGCCCAAAGTCGTTTGGGCGACTATGACTTCATCGCCGACACAATCTGTGGTTATTTGACAGGTGGTGGCTATCCTCAGCTGGCAATGCGGCGGAGATCAGATTTGAGCGATATAGTTGACCAGTCAAGCTTTCGATTCCAATTCAGCATCTCCATAGAGGAAGACAGGTCCAGGGCGTGATGGATGCGCCAGTCATGGTTGCGATTGCGCCAGTCATGGTTGCGATATGGTACAATTCAGGGCATGGCTTTTTCATACCGGGCCGAGCCTTTGTTGACCCATCCGCACGCGCTGCTTTTGCCGAATGGGCGACCGAGCGGCTGCGTTCCGCCACTGCTTCCTCAAGCTCCACCAAGTCTGGCGAATAGCGATGTCCGAAGCTCGCCAGTGTCACTGGTTTGGGCGCCCGCACAGCCACTGGCTCCAGCGAGAGTTCGTGTCGGAATAACATCGACATCGCGCTCAATGTTCACGCGGCACTTAGGTTTCCAAAGCACGAGTTGCCGAACGTTAGCGCAACACACCACGCTTGTCAGCGACCGCAAAACCACCTCCATGCCCTACGCTCTCGCCATCTTCGATCTCGACGGCACTCTCGCCGACAGCTTCCCCTGGTTCCTGCGCACCATCAACGACATCGCTGACCACTTCAACTTTCGCCGGGTCGCCGATCAGGACATCGAGAGCCTGCGGCATGCCTCGACGCGCGAGATCCTCAGCCGGCTCGATGTGCCCTTGTGGAAGCTGCCGGCGATCGCGCGGCATGCGCGGCGGCTGAAGGCGGAGGCGGCTTCCGAGATTGCGCTGTTCGCGGGCGTCGAGACGATGCTGCGGACGGTGGCTGACAACGGCGTGCAGCTCGCGCTCGTGACCTCCGACAGCGAGGCCAATGCGCGCGAGAAGCTTGGGCCGAGCGCCGCGCTGTTTTCGCATTTCGACTGCGCGGCATCGCTGTTCGGCAAGCCCGCGAAATTCCGCCGCGTCATCCGCCGTGCGGGCGTTGAGCCTGGCGAGGTCATCGCGATCGGCGACGAGGTCCGCGACATCGAGGCGGCCCGCGCGGTGGGAATTGCCTGCGGCGCGGTGTGCTGGGGCTATGCGGCGCCAGCGGCGCTGCGGGCGCTGGGGCCGGATCATGTGTTTGAGCAGTTGGATGAGATTGCGGGCGCGGTGTGCCCGCTGCCGTAGGGCGGAATAGCGAAGCGTAATCCGCCGATCGACCGTCGATGGCGGATGGCGGATTACGCTGCGCTAATCCGCGCTACTCTTCCCTACTCCGTCTTGCGCAAGAACGCCCCGAATGCCCTTGGGCCGTCGCCGGTCTTGACCTCGCCGGTCACCTTCAGCTCGCTCGCGTCGATGATGACAAGCGTGTTGCTTTCCCAGCAGGCGACGATGATGCGCTTGCCGTCGGCGGTTGCCGCGATGCCTTCGGGATAATCGCCGACATTGATGCGCTTGATCGGCTTCAGCGTCGCCACATCGAACACGCTGACCGTGCCGCCATATTGATCGGTGACGAAACCGCGCCCCTGCGTCAGCGCCACCGCGTAGGGACGCATCCCGACCGGCACGCGGCCGATCTCGCGCGCTTCCGCAATGTCGATCACGGAGACGTCGTCGGAGCCGACATTGGCGGTATAGGCGCGCCTGCCCTCTGTATCGATGGTGACGCCGAACGGACGCGTGCCGACCTTGATGGTCGCCTTGCGCTGCAGCGTCGTGGTGTCCACGACCGAGACGCTGTCGTCGTCGCGGTCCGCCGAGAGCAGCAGCTTGCCATCGGGCGTCACCGCCAGGCCCGATGGCGAGGCGCCGACCGCGATGCTGGCCGCGACGCTGCGCGAGGGCGCATCGATCACCCGCACCGCCGCCGCGTACCAGTCGGCGACATAGACGGTCTTGCCATCGGGCGCCACAGCGATGCCGAGCGGCCCGCCGCCAACTTCGATCCGCCCCGCGACCTGCCGGCTCGCGGCGTCCACCACCGTAACCGCCTTGGCGTCCGGGCTCGTCACATAGGCAAAGCGCCCGTCCGCGCTGACGGCGATGCCGGCGGGCTTGCCGCCGATCGGGATGGTCGCGACGCTCCGCAGCGTGCCGAGATCCACCACCATCAGATCGTCGCTGAGCTGGTTGGTGACGAACGCCTCCTCGGCGGAGGCGCTCCCGAAGGCGACGCTGTAAAGGCCGACGGCAAGAGCCGCCAGAGCCAGCCCCCGCACGATCAGCTGCCGCTCTCGATCTTCTTCTTCAGCGCCTCCAGCCCGGCCTTGTACAGCCCGCTCACCGCCTTCACCGCGGCTTCGTCGTTGAGTTCCGGCGGCGGATCGTTGTTGGGAAAGCCGCGATAGAACGCGCCGGCCCATTCCAGCTTCGACTTGCCGTCGGAAGCCGGCGACACCGTCAGCGTGGAGGAATAATTGGTCACTGGCAGAACCTTCACGTCGACCTTGGTGATCCGGTACGAATAGCTCAGCATGTCGGGCTCGTATTTGTAGAGCTCCTCCTCGACCGTCGCGCCGCCCTGCAGCGTCAGCGTCCGCGTCGCACCGACCTCGTTGCCCTTTTCGCCCGTGGTCTTGGTGACGGGGGGAAGCCAGCTCATGTCCTGGAAGTTACGGATCGCGGCCCAGACCTTGTCCTGCGGCGCGTTGATCTCGATGGATTCCCGCACCTTCTGCCGGGTCGGCCCATGCGCCCAGGCCGCCGGTGAAAAAGCCGGGCCCAGTGTCGCCATCAAGCCTGCCGCCCCCATCACAGCCAGCGCCGACGCCATGGCCGCACGCCGTCCAATCGTCACCCTCATCTCGTTTCCTCATACGTCTCGTTGATCGTGCGCGACTTGAATGCGCGCTGCGGTCATCCTAGCGCATTTTGGGGCCGAGGGGAGACCGGTTCGTGGCGTGGTTGCGGCGGAGATGTCCGCCCACCCACAATCCCTCGCGCGGCCCGGCGGGCAAAACAGCCATGGCAGGGTCAACGCCGACATCCGAAAATATTTCTCTTTATCAGAATTTCGGATTATCGTATATCGCCTTCATCCCGTCCCGGACCGAGGGCGTATCGCGATCGTCACGAACGCGGGATGGGACGTGGAGGACGCAGGCTGCGTCGGCGCGAAGGTGGTTTGCAGGGCGGGTCCCCCGTGAGCAAGGACCGGCGCGCACACGACCGGTGCAGCTTGCGTACGGCAAAATCGTGTGGTCCTGGCGCCCGGGGTCTGTGCGCCAAGTCTTGCGGTGATGCAGGCGGCCCAACCGGGCACATGCATCAGCCATCCGCGAGGCGACGGGGGCAATAGTGCAACGCTCTCCGGGGAGATCACGACATAAGCCGTAAGGCCACTGCGCAGGGAAGGCCGGGCTGTCCTGGCTCCACCTGTATGCCGCTGTGCAGCTTCCTTGTTACGCAGGATTCGCACAGTGGACCGCGGGTGCCAGCCGGCACCCGGCCTTCCCTGCGCCCTCGGCATTTTTGAGGGCGGCAACTGCCGCAGAACTCGGGCACAAGGTGCCGCGAGAATGAGTGCGTATGCCAGACCTTCAACGACAGTCTC
Organism: Bradyrhizobium sp. SZCCT0148; assembly: GCF_018129985.1. Taxonomy (GTDB): domain Bacteria; phylum Pseudomonadota; class Alphaproteobacteria; order Rhizobiales; family Xanthobacteraceae; genus Bradyrhizobium; species Bradyrhizobium japonicum_H. The sequence continues at coordinate 838,412 of NZ_JAFCKT010000001.1, read as the reverse complement.
TTGCTCAGGACGCTGCGCAGCACGAAGTGATGCGCTGCAGAGCGGGGCCCACGCATCGGCACGTTGCCCGGCCTCCTGGGTCCCGGGTTCTGCGCAGCAACGCGAAAGCGTTGCAGCGCGTCCGGGACACGAGAGCGAAGGATGTCTTCTTCCGACCAGCGTCATTGCGAGGAGCCCTTCCAGACTGCCGCCGCAGAAAGATTCTGGATCGCTTCGCTGCACTCGCGACGACGAGGCGGAAAGCGAGAACAGATTGCGCCCGTCTATTCCGCCAACGTCGCGTCGACGAAGCCGCGCGGATCGTTGCAGAATTCGCGCATGACCCGGTAATGATCCGTCTCCTCCACCGTCACGGGTTCGAGGCCGTACTTCGTCAGCCGCAGCAGTCGCGCGTTCGGATAGGCCATCAGCATCGGCGAATGGGTCGCCATGATGACCTGGCAATTTTGCGAGGAGTCCATGCGATGCAGCAGCTTCAGGAACTCCATCTGGCGCGCCGGCGACAACGCCGATTCCGGTTCGTCGAAGATGAAGATTCCCTGTTTCTGGCATCGCTCCTGGAAAAAGCGCAGAAAGCCCTCGCCATGGGAGTAGGACAGAAAATCCGGCGGCATGTCCGAAACATCGTCGAGATGTCGTGCAACGGAGAAAAAGGTCTCCGCGCGGAAGAACCAGCCGGTGGTGATCTTCGGCACCCAGCCGGCGCGAAGCGCGGCCGACAACTCGCCGCCCATGATCTCGCGCGCATCGGAATGATCGACCGGGCGGTAGCCCTTGCCGCCACCGGCGTCGTCATACCCGGCAAGCGCTGCGATCCCCTCGAGGATGGTCGATTTGCCGGTGCCGTTCTCGCCGACGATGATGGTGATCGCAGTGTCGAAGCTCAGGTCGAAATCTTCGCTGAAGATCGGAAGACAGTAGGGATAAGCGTCCCAGTCAGAGACCAGTGCGCGGTCGAGCCAGACGCGCCGGAGATAGGGCGCCGGCAGTCTGATGTCGCGCTGTCGTCCTCGCATCTCCGCCGCTCCTCGCCGGTCCCTCACGATGGAACATATCAGGAACAATAACGACGGGGAAGTGGCTTTCCGGCGGACGAACAAACCCCAGACTAGTCCAGCACCTCCAGCACCAGCTCCATGGTCATCAGCACGGGATTGTCGACGCGGATCAGGCGCCCCTCGGCCAGGCCGCCGGTGTAGTCGATCAGCGCGACGTCGAGCGCAGCTTCGAGCGCGCCGGCGGGCCCGGGCGCGATCTCCCCGGCCGTCACCGCAAGCTCCGTTGCAAACGGCTCGGTCACGCCGCCATGGGTGAAGCGCGCGCCGATGGTCGAACCGACGCCGCCATGGATCTTCGCGCGCGCGATACCGTGCGCGCGGCAGAAGCCTTCGAGCGAGCCGGCAAAATCCTGATTGGGACGCAGCCGCAGCGCGAAAGCACGGCTCGTGGCGCGCGCGCCGGTGCGCGCCGCAGCCACCGGCCCGAACAGCTTGAAGTTGGTCTCGGGATCGGGCTCGGCGGTAAACATCGCACCATCGAGGCCGAAGGCCTCGACGTCGAACGGTTCGGCGACGACGGTCTCGTCCGGCAGCATGTGGCCGCCGCTCGCTTTGCCGTCCGCTTCCGTCCACAGCCCATGGCAATGAAAGAACGGCGCGCCGTCGCGCGTGCCGAATGTCATGGAGCCCAGCTTGGTGCGGGTCACGCCGCCGGGCCGGTACGTATCGCTGTAGAACGCGGCATTCTCCCCCGTCTTCGACAGCGCCGGCATCACATAGGCGAACGGCCCGAGCGCGCCGTGCCGGAAGTTGAGCACGCCGCTCGTAAAACCTTCGGCCGCAAAGCCGCGTCGCGCACCTTCCAGCAACGGCAGACCTGCCTGAAGCGTGAACGAGAAGGCACGTCCCCTCGCCTCCACCCATTGGATACGTTCCGCGACGGGCGCGCCCGGCTGCTTGATATTCCGCATCACCCGCGCTCAGCCAGCCTTCGTCTTGTCGAGATCGAGCAGGCCGCGCGCCTCGAGTTCATCACGCACCATGCGTTTAGGGATCTTGCCATAGCCCGACTTCGGCAGAGCCTCCCAGAAAAAGAAGCGCTTCGGCATCTTGTAGCGCGGCACCTTGGGCGAAAGGAACGCCGCCATCTCGGCCTCGCTCACCGCTTTCTCGCCCTCGCGCGCCACGCAAACGGCGACGCCGACCTCGCCCCAGGTCGCATCGGGTACGCCGAGCACGGCGACCTCGCCGACCGCGGGATGCGTCAGGATCTTCTCCTCGATTTCGCGCGGATAGATGTTGGAGCCGCCGGAGATGTACATGTCGGAGGCGCGTCCCGTGATGTAGACGAACCCCTCCTCGTCCATGTGGCCGAGATCGCCGGTGCGGAACCAGCCGTTGCGGAACGCCTTCGCGTTGGCCTCGGGATTGTTGTAATAGCCTGCGAGCACGGCAGGCCCGATCACGCAGATCTCGCCGCTCTGGTTGGCCGCGAGCTCACGGCCTTCGTCATCCTGGATTGAGACCTGCATGCCGGTCCGCTCGAAGCCACAGGTGCCGATCTTGGCGTGCGGGCCGTCCTCGGGATCGTGCAGCGCGGCCGGCAGCACGGTGATGTTGCCGGTGACTTCGCCGAGGCCGAAATACTGCACAATGACCTTGCCGAGCTTGTTCAACGCCGTCTTCTGGTCCTCGCGGTACATCGGCGCCCCCGCATAGATCACGTGACGCAGCGAGGAGTGATCGTATTTGTCGACGGCGGGGTGCTCGACCATCATCTTCAGGATCGTCGGCACGGTGAAGAGGTTGGCGACCCGATGCGCCTCGATCAGGCGGAACGCCTCGCTGATGTCAAACTTCTCGGTCGGCAGCAAGACGGTGCAGACGCCGCGCGCGGTCTGCACCAGCTGATGCACGCCGGCGCCATGAGACAGCGGCGCCACCACCAGCGAGGCATCGTTCTCTGTCACGCCGGGCGTGAGATCGGCGAGATGATTGGTGACGACAAAACCCATCTGGCCGTGGGTCAGCACCGCGGCCTTGGAGCGGCCTGTCGTGCCCGACGTGAAGAAGAACCAGCAGGGATCATCGTGCTCGACAGCGACGTTCGCAACGTCGGCGCCGGCTTGCGAGGCAATGGCATCGGCAACCGAGCGCTCGCCGAACGAAGCCTTGCCGTCGACGCTCCAGGTGAACTCCAGCGTGCCGCCCTTCACGGCCGCCGCGTGCTCGGGAAAATCGACATGGCACAGGAACGCCTTGGCGCCGGAGGCCTCTGCGAGATAGGTGACCTCATCCGGCATCAGGCGAAAATTAGTGGGCACCCAGACCGCGCCGAGCCGGAATGCGGCGAACATCGAGACAAACATCTCGTCGCCGTTCTTGGAATGAACCAGGATACGGTCGCCCTTGGCGATGCCGCGCGCGGCGAGCGCCGCCGCCAGCGCCGAGACCTGCGCATCGATCTCGCGCCAGGTCCAGGATCTGTCACCCCAGACGAAACCGGGACGCGCGCCGTGCCGCCGCGCATTCTGGGTCAGCATATGAGCGAGATTCATGACGCGGCGGGACATGCGCAGGGGCTGCATCGGGCTTCCTCTTGGAGGGCGGACGGCGCATCGGCCGCCGGCTCATTGCAGCCCATTTATCGCCATCGCCCGCGCCCCTGCAAGGCCGCCGGATGCACGGCTCCCCTACGGCTGCTTGAACGCAAACGGCGTCGCCGAGATCGCCTTCTGCCTGACGCAGGCCTGCGCGCCAAAACCGCCGCAAAAGCTGCCATGCAGATCGAACCGGATCACGCGCGCGGCTCCGCGCTTCACGGACGGCGGCGCGATCTTGTAGCTGCGGACACGGCCGTCGAACACCTCGCGAACGCTGCCATCGGGCAACGTCACCAGGATCTTGATGACGCAGCCGCCGGTGCCGCAATAGGTCGTCTCGCGATCGCCGCATTTGGTCTCGCTTAAGTCGATGATGTAATCGTCGCGGCCGTCACCGGTGAGATCGATCTTGCGAACCGTATCGGGCGCAAATGTCACCTCGCCGCCGTCCTGGCCGGTGCATTCCTCGTTGGCGTAGCGCAGCGCCGTCTGCACACCCGGCGGATAGTCGGACGGATTGAACGGCTTGGCATTCTCGGCACGCGCGGCGGAGACGAACAGAGCGAGCAGACACATCAAAAAGCGCATGCGCGTTTGTCGCCGGCGCCGCCGCAATCGTTCAGGGAATTTTAAACATGATCGGCGCACCCTCGCGCAGTTCTCGCGTACAGAGTGCCGCATCATGGTCAAAGCGCCCGCCCTCCTCCTGTTGTCGCTGGCGCTCGCCGGATGTGCCGTGGGGCCGCAAGCGCAGCTCGCCTCAGATCCCGCCTTCAGGCCTGCACGTTATGCCTGGGATGGCGCGGGCGAGGATCCCAATCGGCCGCGTGCAGCCTCACGACCGGCCCGCGCCGCCGCCCGATCCGAGCGCAACACATCACAGGCCGGTCTCCAGCCCCATTCAAAGGAATGGTGGCAGGCACAGGACGCCAGCGAGGCCGAGCAGGATGCCAGGGTCAACCGCTCCCTGGTCATCTGCCAGGGATGCCTGCGGCCGCCGCAGCAGCCCGAAGATTCCAGGCTCGCCAAAGCAGCCGATTGAGCAGACCGCGTTATTGCAGCGCTCCAAGCTTCCGCAACGAGTCCTGCGCGGTCGCCAGACCGGGCTTCAGCTCCAGCGCCTTCCGGAAATCGGCGATCGCGCCCTGCTTATCGCCGAGCCGCAAGCGGGCCTGTCCACGATTGTTCCAGGAATAAACGTCGGAGGGATCGTACAACAGCGCCTTGTCGTAGTCGGACAGGCCGCCCTTGTTGTCGCCCTGGTAGAGGCGGATCATGCCGCGATTGCGCCAGCCGCGCGCGTCGGTCGGTGCGACGCGGATCGCTTCGCCATAGTCTGCGGCGGCACGGTCGAGCTGCTCGCTGTCCCGGTAGACGTTGCCGCGATCGATATAGGCGAGCAGATCGGGCGCGAGCTTGATCCGCATCGTATAGTCGGCAATCGCATGGGCCATGTCGCGCTTGCGGTAATGGACGAGGCCGCGATTGCCATAGGCCAGCGCGTAATTCGGGTCGCGCTTGATCGCCGCATCGAAATCGGCCAGGGCGCCGTCGAGGTCGCCCTTGTTGAAGCGGGACTCGCCGCGATTGCTGTAGGCAAGCGCCAGCGACGGATCGAGCTTGATGGCTTGGTCGTAATCGGCAATGGCGCGATCATAATCGCGCTTGAAGCTGTAGACGCGACCGCGATTGTTGTAGGCGCAGGCATAGTCCGGATCGAGCCTGACGGCTTCGTCGAGATCGGACAGCGCGGCTTCGAGGTCGCGCTTCTCGGTGAGACCATGCCCCCGATTGCAATAGGCACCGGCGAGCCGCTTGCCGGTCTCGCTCCCGGTGTCGATCACGGTGGTGCAGGCCTTGACCCGCTGGTCCGGCGTGCTGGTCAGCCCCACGCAAGCCTCCCAGGCCGGACCGCCCTCAGCCGCAGCACTCGCCGTCGCGGCCAGCGCGGCGAGCAGCACCATGAGACCGAGCCGGACACGCATTTGCGGATATCTCCCCTGCAGCAACCTTCCTTGGTCGCACCTTGGCAAGGGCCGGTTCAGGCGCCTAGATCAGCGAAAAGCAATCGGAAGGATCTTGCATGGTGGCATCGGTACGGGACAACAAGGACAGGAGCCGCTTCGAACTTGATGTCGGCAGCGACGTCGCCTTCGCCAATTACCGGCTGACCCCGACGGCGGTCATCATCACCCATACCGAGACGCCGCATGCGCTGCGCGGTCGCGGCATTGGCTCCGAACTGGTGAAAGGCTCGCTGGAGCTAATCCGCCGCGACGGCAAGAAGGTGATCGCCGGCTGCGGCTTCGTGGTCGACTATCTCGAGCGGCATCCGGAGGATGCGGATCTCGTCGCGTGAAAGCAAAAGGGCCCGCGACAAGCGCGGGCCCTTGCGATCGCTTCGCAGCAACCGATCTGTCAGTGCTTGATCTCCGGCGGCAGCTTGCCGCCATTGGCGGCGAGCTTGGACATCACCTGCTTGTGCAGCCAGACGTTCATGCTGGCGGAGTCGTTCATGTCGCCGGTGTAGCCGAGTTCCTTGGCAAGATCCTTGCGCGCAGCAAGGCTGGAATCGATGTCGAGCGCCTTCATGAGGTCGACGATCGAGGTCCGCCATTCCAGCTTCTCGCCCTTGTGCGCGGCCACCGCCTTGTCGACGATCGCCGCCACGTCGACCGCAGCCATGGGCGCGGCGCCGGGTGCCGAAGCATTCGGCGCGGCTCCAGCGGGCGACGCTGTGCCACCGGCGGGCGCGGCGGAGGCCGGCTGGGTGCCAAAGATCGCGCTCATGATTTTCCCGAAAATACTCATATCTGCTCCCCGAAAAGGATCCGTTGGACGGACCTTGAATGGCACTTATAGACGAAGTTCCTGAGTTGCGCCCGCCCGTTCTGCGAACCATCTGCCAGCATCAGCTTATCTGCGGCGAAATGACGGCCGAATGACATCGTCGAGGTTGCGATGCGGCATCGAATCTCACCCAAGCGTGAGGGACAGGACTCGGAAATCGGCGTACGCTTCGGCTTCAGCTCGCGATGCCGTCCGGAATTCGCGTCTGGTCGGGATCGCGGGACTTCAGAGAATGGCGGCCGCTCGCGCCGTTTGCCGGCGCCGGATTCGGCCGCTCGGCAAGGGAGCTAGCGACCATGGCCACACTCTACCAGGGCAATGTCCCCACGATGGCCCAGACCACGGATGCGTCTGGACCGGTGATCCGAACCATTCAGCTGTCCGACCTTCACGATGCGCTCAGGCGCGGCTGGGAAGATTTCAAGGCCGTGCCGAGCCACGCCATCATCCTGTGCGTGATCTACCCGGTGCTCGGCCTCGTGCTCGCCCGTATGGTGCTGGGCTATTCGGTACTGCCGCTGCTGTTTCCGCTCGCCGCCGGCTTCGCGCTGATCGGCCCTTTCGCAGCGCTCGGTCTCTATGAGCTCTCTAGCCGACGTGAACGCTATGAGGAAGCCGGCGCCTGGAATGCGATGGAGGTGCTGCGCTCGCCTTCGTTCGGGGCGATGCTCGGCCTCGGCGCATTGCTGCTCGCTCTGTTCGTGACCTGGGTTGCGACCGCGCAGGCGATCTATGTCGCGGCGTTCGGCTACGAGGGCGTCACCGGCATCTCGGACTTCATGACACGCGTGCTGACGACGCAGCAGGGCTGGTGGCTGATCGTGGTCGGCTGCGGCGCCGGCTTCCTGTTTGCGCTCGCCGCGCTCTGCATCAGCGCCGTATCGTTCCCGATGATGCTGGACCGCCATGCCGGCGCGTTCGAGGCGATGAGCACCTCGCTGCGCGTGGTCGCGAGGAACCCGGTGTCGATGGCCGCTTGGGGCGTGATCGTAGCGGTGATGCTCGCGCTCGGCACGATCCCGGCCTTCCTCGGCCTTGCCGTGGTGATCCCCCTGCTCGGCCATGCCACCTGGCATCTCTACCGCAAGGTGATCGTCTCTGAGCCAGGTGCACGTCCGGTGCCGCCCCCGCCGCAACGTCCGCGCAAGCCGGCGGCCGACTTCCCGGCCAACCTCTTCCCCTGGCGTAGCCGCACGGACGCCTGACGATCTCGTGACATGCGATCCTGCCCATGCTTCGGCAGGATCGCACGCCTTGCTTTGGCCGCGGTTCCGATCGAGATTGCGTGCGCCGATCATCTCACGGAATTCATTACCTCGAATGACCTCGACGATTTCTCGTCTCGCCCTCGCAGCCTTCGCCATTTCCGCGTCAATCCTGTCCGCCCAGCCGGCGTTCGCCGCGGTTGCCTGCGGCTCGGGCAATTTCGATGCCTGGCTTGCGGAGTTCAAAACCGACGCTGCGGCCAAGGGCATCTCACAGCAGGCCATCGCATCGGCGCTCACCGGCGTGACGCCCGATCCGAGCGTGCTCAACCGCGACCGCTCGCAAAAAGTGTTCAGTCAGACCTTCGAGGAATTTTCCGGCCGCATGGTGCCGCCACGTCTGGAGCGCGGCTCCAACAGGATGAAGCAATACGGTTCGGTTCTGTCGCGCATCGAACAGACCTACGGCGTTCCCGGCGAGGTCCTGGTCGCGATCTGGGGCCTGGAGACCGATTTCGGCGTCAACACCGGCAAGTTCGCCACGATCCGCTCGCTCGCAACACTGGCCTATGACTGCCGGCGCTCCGAGCAGTTTCGCGCCGAACTGCTGGACGCGCTAAGGATCGTCCAGCGCGGCGATCTCGCGCCGGCCGAGATGAAGGGCGCATGGGCCGGCGAACTCGGCCAGACCCAGTTCATGCCGTCGTCCTGGATGAAATACGCCGTCGATTTCGACGGCAACGGCAAGCGCGACCTCTTGCACAACGCGCCCGACGTGCTCGCCTCCACTGCCAACTATCTCGCCGGCTATGGCTGGCAGAAGGGCAAGGATTGGCAGCCGGGCAGTCCGAATTTCGCGGTGCTCCAGCAGTGGAACAAGAGCGATGTCTATTCCAGGACGGTCGCCTATTTCGCCACCCAGCTGGCCCGCGCTCCCTAGAGGCTTGCTACCGGCAATCCTCGGCGCCAGGTTCTGCTGCACTTCTGCTTGGACAGAAGCTGTCAGCAACACAATCTCATGAAGCAATGAACATAGATTCATGAGAATTACCTCCCTCCCCATGCGAATCACGCATGCGGGACTTGGGTGCACAAGCTAAGTGATCGACTTGCCGATGATCGCAGCGCAACTTATTTCGCCTTGATAACGATTAATGATCGCTGGTTAAGCCCGTGATTTCCCGGACCTTATCGCTTGGTTGAACTCCTATCGCTCACGCCTTGGGCACGACTGGCGAGAGGTTAATCGTTCGTTACCTGCGGTATGCGCTAGTCGCTTAGCTGCATCGCAACATCGGAACTTTCGCACTGCACCACTCTCTCCTATATTCATTTCAACGATGAGGCTCGGGCAAGAGCTGAATCGAACTACAGGAGACTACCAATGCTGCTCTCGCTCATCCGCATGATCCAGGCCTTCCGGGACTATCAGCGCAATGTTGCCGAGCTGTCCCAGCTCAGCGATCGCGAACTGGCCGATATCGGCCTCGATCGCTCGGACATCCCGCGCGTTGCCGCTGGTCAGTATCAGGGCTGATATCGTTCAGCCCGTCACCGGAACGGACCGATAGCGCCCGCCTCGTGCGGGCGTTCTCGTATCTGGTGGCAGAAAACTCGATCTCGGCGATTCCACTCCCCGCCGAAAAGCGCTACCTGTCCGCCCCATGACAGGATCCCATTCCAACATCGTGCACGTGATCGGCGCCGGCCTCGCCGGCTCCGAGGCCGCTTGGCAGGTGGCGAAAGCCGGCGTGCCCGTGGTGCTGCACGAGATGCGGCCGACCCGCATGACCGAGGCACACCGCACCGACGGGCTCGCCGAGCTCGTCTGCTCCAATTCGTTTCGTTCTGACGACGCCGCCAACAATGCCGTCGGCCTGCTGCACGCGGAGATGCGCCGGCTCGATTCGCTGGTCATGCGCGCGGCCGACGCCAACCAGGTGCCCGCCGGCGGCGCGCTTGCCGTCGATCGTGACGGCTTCTCCGAGGCCGTCACCAAGGCGCTCAACGACCATCCCCTCATCCAGATCGCCCGCGGCGAGGTTGCAGGCCTGCCGCCGCCGGACTGGAGCAACGTCATCGTTGCGACCGGCCCCCTCACGTCGGCTCCGCTCGCCGACGCGATCCGCGAACTGACCGACGAAAACGCGCTCGCCTTCTTCGACGCGATTGCGCCGATCGTGCACCGCGAGTCCATCGACATGTCGGTGGCCTGGTTCCAGTCGCGCTACGATAAGGTCGGCCCCGGCGGCACCGGCGCGGACTACATCAACTGCCCGATGACCAAGGAGCAGTATGACGGCTTCGTCGCCGCGCTGGTGTCAGGCGAGAAGACCGAATTCAAGGAGTGGGAAACCAACACACCCTATTTCGACGGCTGCCTGCCGATCGAGGTGATGGCAGAGCGCGGCCCCGAGACCCTGCGCCACGGTCCGATGAAGCCGGTCGGCCTCACCAATCCGCACGATCCCACGACCAAGGCCTACGCGATCGTGCAGCTGCGCCAGGACAACAAGCTCGGCACGCTCTACAACATCGTCGGCTTCCAGACGAAATTGAAATACGGCGAGCAGCAGCGCATCTTCCGCACTATCCCCGGGCTGGAGAAGGCTGAGTTCGCCCGCCTCGGCGGCCTGCATCGCAACACCTTCCTGAACTCGCCGAAGCTGCTCGACCACCAGCTGCGCCTGCGCGCGCAGCCGCGGCTGCGCTTCGCCGGCCAGATGACGGGCTGCGAGGGCTATGTGGAATCGGCCAGCGTCGGCCTGATCGCCGGTCTCTATGCAGCAGCGGATGCGCGCGGCGAGACGCTTGTCGGCCCGCCGGGCACCACCGCGCTCGGATCGCTGCTCGGCCACATCACCGGCGGCCATATCGAGACCATCGAGCCCGGCACACGGTCGTTCCAGCCGATGAACATCAATTTCGGTCTGTTCCCGCCGCTTGCAAGCGTGCCGACGAAGAAGCCCGACGGCACACGGCTGCGCGGCAACGAGAAGACGGTGGCCAAGAAGCAGGCGATGAGCGCTCTCGCACTCGCCGATCTCGATCGCTGGATCGCCGATCATTTGCGCATGGCCGCAGCCGCGTGAGTTTGCAATGAGCCTCCCCAAAGACGACGCCGCGACGCTCTCGGCGCGCTGGACCGAGGGCGTGCTGCTCAAGCGCGACGTGTTCTCGACCGTCGAACGCGGGCGCTTCCGCGGCGAGAGCGGCGAGGTCGACGCCGTGCTGCGCCGGCTCGACGAGGTGCCGTGGTGGTCTTTCCCTCTGGCGCGCCATCTGTTCGCCCGCGAGAAGCATGCTCTGGCGCTCGCCAAGGGCCTCAACGTTGGTCCGGAGCTGCTGTGGGCCGGGCGCCGTGCGCTGGTGCGCGGCTTCGTCGACGGCGTCGCTTTGCATCTGGCAAAGCCGCACGGCGACCTCGCCTATTTCCGTTCGGCCAAGGCGGCGCTGCGCCGGCTACGCCGCGCCGGTATCTGCCACAACGATCTCGCCAAGGAACAGAACTGGCTGGTCGGCCGCGACGGCCTCGCCTATGTCACCGACTTCCAGCTCGCCGCCTGCTTCGACCGGCGCGGCCGGCTCTATCGCATCCTCGCTTATGAAGACCTCCGCCATCTGCTCAAGCACAAGCGCTCCTACGCACCCGAGGCGCTGACGCCGCGCGAGCGAAAGATCCTCGCCAAGAAGTCATTTGCCGCGAGCCTGTGGCTCGCCACCGGCAAGAAGGTCTATCGTGCCATCACGCGCGGGCTGTTCAACTTCACCGACCGCGAGGGCGGCGGTCGCAGGCTGGTCAACGACGCACCGGTGCTGACCGAGCTGATCCGGAAGAATCCGGCCGTGCGCGACACCGCCATCGTCGCTTTTGCCGACCGTCGCTCCGGCGTCGGGCTCTACGCTTTCGTCGAAGCCGATCAGGCCACGCTCGAAGGCCAGTTGCGGAACGACCTTGCGGCCGCCAAGGGGCCGAAACCGCCGGAGCATATCCAGGTGGTGCACGCGCTGCCACGCGACGCCAACGGCAAGCCGCGTACCGAGATCCTGCAACTGGTCGCCATGAACCAGCTCGACCTGATCGAGCCGATGATGAAGAACGATCAGGACCGCGCCTTTCTCAAGGACATCTTGGAACAGCGGAAGAACCTGCGCGACCGCTTCAATTTCGAGGCGGATTTGCCAGCGAGCTGAGGGGTCGGAACGCGCCTTGAAGCGTCCACATTGGCAATAGAGAAGCGGTCGGAGAATCGGGGGCGGTGGAGTCATGCGCAGGCAGTGGACAATGACGCGTGGTGGGATCGGCGCGATGATCGCCGGCCTTCTGCTGCTGAACGCCACAGCCGCGATGGCGGACTCGCCGGCCGATTTGATCTCGAGCTTCCGCCTCAAGCACGGCGAAGTCCGCGTCGTCCGCGATTCAACGCTCGACCGTATCGCCATGGACCAGGTCCGTGCGATGGCGGCGAAGGACGACCTCAGCCATGACGCGCTCGGCCCGTTCAACAAGCGCGTCGCACCGGCCGGCGCCGGCCGCGCCGCCGAGAACATCGCCTACGGCTACGACAGTTTCGAGAAGACGCTGGGCCAGTGGATCGACTCATCTGGTCACCGCAAGAATCTGTTGCTGCACAACGCCTCCCGCGTCGGCATCGCAAGCGCGAAAAATGCGAGCGGCAAGCGTACCTATTGGGCGATGGTGATCGCCGGCGACTACGAGCCGAAAGGCAAGGACAAGAAGAAGGACAAGGAGCCGCTGGTTGCCGTCAAACGCGAGGCTGCGCCGGCCGCCAGCAAGCCGAAGTCCAGCAACTGCCACGTCAAGCTGCTCGGCCTTTGCATCTGAGATTCGGTCGGCCTCCCCGGCCTGACGTCTTGCCCGGCCCCTTCGGCGCGTCTAATTCCTGCATCAGGGATCGCGAGACATGGAGGAATTGGTGATCGACATCGACCAAATTCGGTCCGACACGCCGGCCGCCAGCCGGCTCGCATACCTCCACAACGCAGGCGCGGCTCTGATGCCGACCTCCGTTGTCGTAGCGATGAAGCAGCATATCGATCTGGAAAGCGAAATTGGAGGCTATGCCGCCGCCGATCGCGAGGCCGACCGGCTCGGCGCGGTCTATGGCTCGGTGGCGCGGCTGATCAATGCCGCACCCGACGAGATCGCCCTCGTGGAAAACGCGACGGTTGCCTGGCAGATGGCATTCTATTCGCTTCCGTTTCGCCAGGGCGACCGCATACTGACCGCCGAGGCGGAATACGCCGCCAACTATGTCGCGTTCCTTCAGGTCGCCAAAAGGACAGGCGCGACGATCGACGTCGTACCAAGCGATGCGAGGGGTGAGCTCGACGTCGACGCGCTCGAACGCATGATCGACGCGCGCGTCAAGCTCATCGCGATCACCTGGGTTCCGACCAATGGCGGGCTGGTCAACCCGGCGGCAGCGGTTGGCAAGATCGCGCGGGCGCACGGCGTCCCCTATCTGCTCGACGCCTGCCAGGCGGTCGGCCAGATGGCGGTCGACGTCGAGGCCCTCGGCTGCGACATGCTGTCTGCCACGGGTCGCAAATTCCTGCGCGGCCCGCGCGGCACCGGATTTCTCTACGTTCGCCGCGCGACGCTGCAACGGCTCGAGCCGCCGATGATCGATCACTTCGCGGCGCCCTGGGTCTCACGAGATGAATATCGACTGCGCGACGACGCTCGCCGCTTCGAGACCTGGGAAAACAATTACGCGGCGCGGCTCGGGCTCGGCGCTGCCGTCGATTACGCCCTGGAGATCGGCATCGCCCCGATCGAACAACGCTGCCGCATGCTTGCCGGCCGTCTTCGCAGCGGCCTCGCGGCCCTTCCCGGCATCACCATTCGCGACCTCGGCCGCGCACCGGGTGCCATCGTCAGCTTCACACTGGACGGGCACGACGCCGACGCAATTGTCGCCGGTGCCGGAGCAGCGGGCATTACCATCGGTGCTTCAGATCCGTCGAGCACGCGCATCGATGCCGAACTTCGTTCGTTGCCGCATGTCGTGCGGGCATCGCCGCATTATTACAACACGGAAGCGGAGATCGATCGGCTGATCGGCCACGTCGCGAGCCTGGCGCCGCGATAGAAGCCGTCGATCACGTGCAGCGCGCGCTCAGTCCGGATGCGCCGAGCCTGGCCATCACCTCGTCGAGATGCGCGCTGTCGCGCGTCTCGATGACGAGCTGCAGCAGTGTCGCCTTGGCCGGCAGATCGGAGAAAGTCCGCTGGTGCGAGACCTCGATGATGTTGGCGCCGGCTTCGGCGAGCAGCGCCGCCACAGCAGCCAATTGCCCGGGCCTGTCGGGGATATCGAGCGAGAGCTGGGTCAACCGCCCCTCGCGCGCAAGTTCGCGGGTGAGGACGGATGCGATCAGCCGCGTGTCGATATTGCCGCCGCTCAGCACCAAGCCCACCTTCTGGCCCGCGAAGCGGGAGGGATCCGACATCAGCGCAGCGAGGCCGGCGGCGCCGGCGCCCTCGACGACCGTCTTCTCGATCGAGATCAAGGTCGCGAGCGCGCGCTCCAGCTCGGCTTCGTTGACGAGCGCGATGTCGTCGACGAGGCGGCGGACGATCTCGGTGGTGATCTTGCCGGGCGATTTCACCGCAATGCCTTCGGCCAGCGTATCGCCGCGCGCCGGCAGATTGCCGGTGTGGATGGCATTGTACATCGACGGATAGAGCCAGGCCTCGACGCCCAGGATTCGCAACGATGGCTTGATCGATTTCGCGGCGATGCCAATGCCGCTGATCAGCCCGCCGCCGCCGATCGGCACGACCAGCGTGTCGAGCTCCGGCACGGCCCTCATCATCTCCAGCCCGATCGTGCCCTGGCCCGCGATGACAAGCGGATCGTCGTAGGGATGGACGAAGATCATGCTTTTGGCTTCGCCGTGGCTGCGCGCGAACGCGGCCGCCTCCTCCAGCGTCGCGCCGGTGACGACCACCTCCGCGCCGTGATGCCGGGTGTTCTCGACTTTCACCATCGGCGTGCCGACCGGCATGACGATGGTGGCGGGAATGCCGAGCCGCTTGGCGTGATAGGCGACGCCCTGCGCGTGGTTGCCCGCCGACATCGCGATCACGCCCCGCGCGCGCTCCTCCGGCGTCAGCGAGGTGAGGCGGTTGAGCGCGCCCCGCTCCTTGAACGAGGAGGTGAATTGGAGATTCTCGAATTTCAGCCAGATCTCGCAACCGCAGATGCTGCTGAGCGTGCGGCTGTAGCTGCAGGGCGTCTCGACGACGGCGCCCCTGATCGTCTCGGCGGCGGCGGCAATGTCGCTTGGGGCGACCGGCAAACCGCTGAGATCGACGGGCGAGGTTGGGGACAATTCAGCCATGGGACAGCATACGGCATTTGGCAGGCTCAGGCGATAAGCCAGCCGCTATTTGGTAAACTCACGCGACCGCGAAGCCCGCCACAGCGCCCACAGCGTGCGCAGCCGGGACGATTGCCTCGGCGCAAAAGGATTGAGCCCGGATTGTGACAGGAGCTTGAGGTCGGCCCGCACCTGTCCGAGCGGCAGAAATGCTGCACGAGCCGCTGGCGGCACCTCCGCCAGCAACGACAGGGCCGTAGAGAGATGCTGCCTCGCTTCGCCCGCGAGTTGCTCAACCACGGCGCGCAGGGCCGGCGTGTCCTTGCCGGCGAACACGGCCTCCATGTCGCAATCGTGGTCCGCCAGCAGCTGCTGCGGCAGGAACAGCTGCCTGTGCGCGGCATCGCGCGGCAGGTTCGTGATGATCTGCGCGATGCCCTGCGCAAGCCCGGCATGACGGGCGAGATGTTCGACGGCCTCCGAGGGCGGCGCCATGATCCGGGCCGCGAGATCGAACAGCGCCGACGAGGTCGCGGCCAGATAGCCTTCCAGCGCGGCCATCGTCGGCATCGGATCGTTGTAGAGGTCGAACTGGTGCTCGTCGACCAGCAGCGACAGCGGCCCGACCGGCAAATCGAAATCGCGGATCGCGCGCAGCAACTCGGCCGCGACCGGGTTGCCTTCGGCGCTGCCGTGGACCAGGCCCGAGAACAGATCGGTCCACCATTGGAAGCGGATCTCGCCTGGCAAGGGCTGGCTCACCTGGTCGCGGACGCGGACGATCTCGACGTTGAAGGCGTAGAGGGCCAGTAGCGCTCGGCGCTCGGCAGCGGGCGCAAACAGCGTCGCGGCATAGCGCGGGAAGTCGTGGCTGCGCACGAGATCGGCGCAGAAGGACAAATTGTCGGGCGGAGCTGCCGCGGCGCTCATGGCACGGCGATCAGCGCAGCCGCGACCCGCCGCCGTTCGCCGATCATGATGTTGTAGGTGCGCACGGCGGGGCCGGTCTGCATCGTGTCCAGCACCACCCTCGCCGCCTTGAGCGCCTGGCGCAACGCCGGCGGCGGCAGCCAGACCCCGGTTCCGGTGCCGATCAGGAGCGTGTCGATGCTGTTGGCGGCCGCGAACACCCGGTCCAGCGAATAGCGGTCGATTTTCGCGGGATCCGTCACGTCCCAGGCCCAGATCGCGTCGGGCAGACACAGCAGCGATCCCCGATGCGACATGCCGGCAAAGGCGAAGCGGCCCTTGCCATAGGCGTCGATCGGCGCCGAGCGCGGGAAATGCGGTGCGTTGGGATCTCCGGCCATGAGCTTCGTCCGAATGAGCTTACCGCCCTCGCAAACGCCTGCGAGGGCATGCGGTTCGGATCATGCCTTGCTTTTCTTCGCCGGCGTAGCCGTATCGGACGCATCCTCGCGATGCTCTCCGACGCCGAGATAGATCAGGATCGGCGCCGCGATGAAGATCGAGGTGTAGGTGCCGACCAGCACCACGCCGAACATCATCACCGCGGTGAAGCTGTGGATCGCGTGCCCGCCGAACAGGAGCAGCGCCAACAGGGCCAGCGTCACCGTGAAGTGGGTGATGATCGAGCGCGACAGCGTCGAGTTGATCGACTCGTTGAGCAACTGCGGCATCGGCATCTTCTTGTAACGCCGCAGCATTTCGCGAATGCGGTCGTAGATGACGACGGTGTCGTTGAGCGAATAGCCCAGGATGGTCAAAAGCGCGGCAATGCTGGTCAGGTCGAAATCGACCTGGCTGATCGACATGAAGCCGATCGTCAGCACGATGTCGTGCACGTTGGCGATCATGGCGCCCAGCGCGAACTGCCATTCGAACCGGAACCAGAGATAGATCAGGATCGAGACGATCGCGAGCATCAGGCCGAGCATGCCGTAGGCCAAGAGCTCGCCGGCGACGCGCGGACCGAGCACCTCGACGCGGCGATATTCGATGGAATCACCGAGCGCGGTACGGACCTTCTGCACGGCATCCTGCTGCGCCTTGTCGCCGCCGGGCTGCTCGGCAACGCGGATCAGCACGTTCTCGGGGCCGCCGAACTGCTGCAGCTGGATTTCGCCGAGCCGCAGGCCTTCCAGCGTCGTGCGCATCGCCGCGATGTCGGCGGCGCCGGACTTGGCCCGCACCTCCAGCAGCGTGCCGCCCTTGAAGTCGATACCGAGGTTCAGCCCGTGGGTGAAGAACAGCGTGATCGCGATGATCGACAGCACAGCCGAGATGGGGAAGCTGATGCGGCGAAAACGCGTGAAGTCGAAATGGGTGTCGTCCGGAACGATCCGCAGCGATGGCAGCCAGCCAAAGGCTGCGACCACGGTGAGAATGGCGATGAGGACGCCGAGCCCGATGAGAACGGTGTGAGTCACGATCAGGCTCCTAGATCGGCACGCTCTGCGGCCGCTTCCACCGCACCCACCAGGCGACGATCAGCCGGGTCATGGTGAAGGCGGTGAACACCGTGGTGATGATGCCGATGCCGAGCGTCACGGCGAAGCCGCGCACCGGGCCAGTGCCGATGTAGAACAGCACCGCGGCGGCAATGAAGGTTGTAATGTTGGAATCGAGGATGGTCGCCAGCGCCCGCTTGAAGCCGGCGTCGATCGCCGAGATCGCGTTGCGGCCGCCGCGCAGCTCCTCGCGGATACGCTCGTAGATCAGCACGTTGGAGTCGACCGCGATGCCGACGGTGAGCACGATGCCGGCGATGCCGGGCAGCGTCAGCGTGGCGTTGAGCAGCGACAACAGGCCGAAGATCATGGCGACGTTGATGGCCACCGCGATGTTGGCGAACACGCCGAACAGCCGGTAGGTCAGCAGCATGAAGACGACGACGAGGATCGAGCCGACATAGGCCGCGAGCTCGCCCTTCTCGATCGAGTCCTGGCCGAGGCCGGGACCGACGGTGCGCTCCTCGACCACGGTCAGCGGCGCCGGCAGCGCGCCGGCGCGCATCAGGATCGCGAGATCGTTGGCGGACTGGACCGTGAAGCTGCCGGAGATCTGACCCTGCCCGCCCGTGATGGGCTCGTTGATCCGGGGTGCAGAGATCACCTTGTTGTCGAGCACGATCGCGAAGGGCAGTCCGACATTCTCTTGCGTGGCCTGCGCGAACTTGCGCGCGCCCGAGGTATTGAACTTGAAGCTGACGACCGGCTCACTCGTACGCTGGTCGAAGGTCGCCTGGGCATCGATCAGATCGCCGCCGGCAACCAGCACCTGCTTCTTGACCACGTAGGGCGTCGGCGGCGGCGACGCGCTCATCAGCAATTCGGACTCAGGCGGCAGCTTGCCCTGTTGGGCCTGGTCCGGCGACACGGTCGTGTCGACCATGCGGAATTCCATCTTCGCGGTCTCGCCGAGCAGCTTCTTCAGGCGCGTCGGATCCTGAAGACCGGGCACCTGCACCAGGATGCGGTCATTGCCCTGGCGCTGGATCACGGGCTCGACGGTGCCGAGTTCGTTGACGCGGCGCTCGACGATCTGGATCGACTGCTCGATGGTCTTGCGCATGCGGTCGAGCATCGCGGCCTGCGGAACGGTCAGGCGGATCACGCCGCCGGCCTCGCTCACCTCGAGGTCGCGCTGACCGCTTGATCCCATCAGGCCGCCCAGCGGCTGGGACAGTTCGCGCAGCTTGCCGAGCGCAGCCTGAACGTCGGATTCCTTGGTGATGCGAACTTCGGCGGCATCATTGCGGACGACCACACCGCCGGTGAAGCCGATCTTGGCATCGCGCAGCGTCCGGCGAACGTCGTCACGAACCTGGTCGAGCCGCTCCTTCTTCACGTAGTTGGAATCGACCTCGAGCAGCAGATAGGAGCCGCCCTGGAGATCGAGGCCGAGCACGAGCCTGCGCTGCGCCCAGGCGGGCCAGGTCTTGACCTGCGCCTCGGGGAAGAAGTTCGGGACCGCGCAGAGGCACACGATCAGCGCCGTCAGGATGATCCCGAGCGCCTTCCACCGCGTGAAATACAACATAGACTGGACCTGTCAGATCAGGAGACTTGAGATGCTCGCGGACGCGCTCACTTGGAGGTGGCGTCGTCCTTGGCACTATCCTTCGCGCTTTCCTTGGATTCCTTGGCCGGCTCGCCCTTGGCGCGCACGCCGGAGATCATCTGGCGCATCTGCCTGACGCGCACGCCATCGGAAATCTCGAACTCGATCTGGTCGTCATCGACGACCTTCGTGACCTTGCCGACGAGGCCACCCGAGGTCACGACGGTGTCGCCGCGGCGGATGTTCTTCACGAGATCGGCGTGGTCGCGCACCTTCTTCTGCTGCGGACGCAGAATCAGGAAGTACATGATCACGAAAATCAGGGCGAACGGCAGCAGCGACATCAACATGCTGTTGGTGTCGCCGGCGCCCGCGGCCTGGGCATACGCAGGGGTAATGAACATTCGGACGATCCTCGTGGACACGGGGGAAAACCGGTCAGGCCCTTAAAGGCGACCGGTTCGGTCAAATTCGCGCGGACTATAGCGGCCATTGCCCCAATTGCAACGCTGCCAGACCGCTCATTTGGCCACCTTGCGGCGCGCCGTCAGGCCCGATAAGGCTGCATCTTCAGGAACTTCGGACATGCCCAGAAAACTCAGCAAAAGCCCGGCCGGCAAAGGCCTCCGCACCCCTGCCCGCAAGGCCGCCCCCGTCGCGGCAAAACGCCCCAAGGGGACTGCCAAGGTGGCCGTCCAGGCATCCGCGGCCCTTTCTCAGGAGCGCATCGTCCGCGCGCTGGAGACCATTGCGGCGCACCTGTCCGCCCAGGGCAAGCCGGCCCTCGAACGCGAGTCGTTCAAAGAGGCCGATGCCTATGTCTGGCACCCCGATGGCCGCCTTGCGCCGGTGCCGCGTGTCAGCCGCGTCGAGCTGTTCCTGCTCAAGGGCGTCGACCGAATGCGCGACATCCTGATGGAGAACACCGAGCGCTTCGCCAATGGCCTGCCCGCCAACAATGCGCTGCTCTGGGGCGCGCGTGGCATGGGCAAATCGTCGCTGGTGAAGGCGGCGCACGCCAGCATCAATGCGGAGCGCAAACCGGCCGACAGGCTGAAGCTGATCGAGATCCACCGCGAGGACATCGAAAGCCTGCCGATGCTGATGGAAAAGCTCCGGGACGCCAGCTTCAACTTCATCGTGTTCATCGACGACCTCTCCTTCGACGGCAACGACGCCTCCTACAAATCGCTGAAGGCCGTGCTCGAAGGCGGCATCGAGGGCCGGCCCGAGAATGTGATCCTCTACGCCACCTCCAACCGCCGCCATCTGCTGGCACGCGACATGATCGAGAACGAGCGCTCGACCGCGATCAATCCCGGTGAAGCCGTCGAGGAGAAGGTGTCACTGTCCGATCGTTTCGGCCTCTGGCTCGGCTTCCACCGCTGCAGCCAGGACGAATACCTCGCCATGGTGCGCGGCTATTGCAGCCATTTCGGCGTCAAGGTCGACGATGAGGCCCTGGAGCGCGAGGCGTTGGAATGGTCGACCACCCGCGGCTCCCGCTCGGGCCGCGTCGCCTGGCAATTCGTGCAGGAGCTGGCGGGACGGCTGGGCGTGAAGCTGACGGCGAAGTAGCGGAAAGCGGCAGCGCAGTTCAAAACTGTCATTCCCCGCGCGAGCGGGGAAGCCAGTATTCCAGTCACGGTTATGATCGATCGTGAGGCCGCGGCGTACTTGGTCGCCCGGTCAAGCCGGGCGACGACGCCGCGCTTGTGGTGACTGCGTGCCTGCCCGCGCCTCACGCCCCGTTGAGGAATTGAAGCGGGTCAACCGGGCTCGATCCCTTGCGGATTTCGAAGTGGAGCTGCGGCGACGCCACCTCCCCGGATTGACCCGACTTGGCAATGACCTGACCGCGCTTGATGGTATCGCCGCGCTTCACCAGCAGCTCACTCGCATGGGCATATGCGGTGACGTAGCCGTTGGAGTGCCGAACCAGGACCAGATTGCCGTAACCCTTCAGCTCGTTGCCGGAGTAAGCGACGACGCCGTCTTCGGCCGCCTTGACCGGCGTCCCCTCGGGCACCGCGAGATTGATGCCGTCATTGGACTTGCCGTTGGTCTTGGCCCCGTAGCTGGTGACCACCTTGCCGCGCACCGGCCAGCGGAAGGTCGGCAGCGCACTGGTGGTCTCGGCAGCCTTGGCCGGAGCCTCGGCGGCGGGTTTCTCTTCGACATTCGCCGTGGCCTGGGCCAGTCGCGCGCTTTGAACAGGCGCCGCGGCGGCGGCCATCCGGGTGGCGGGCGCGGGAGCCGCAGCAACCGGCTGGAGCGTCCCCGCAACCGGAGCAGCCCCGACGGGTGCGGCAGCCACCGGCGCCGCGAGGGCGACCGTCTTGGCACCGGGCACGGTCAGCTTGGTGCCGAGCTTGAGCTTGGCCGAGGGGTCGAGGCCATTCGCACGGGCGAGCTCAGCCGACGAGATGCGGTTCTTGCGGGCGATGCTGGCCAGCGTGTCGCCGTGGTTGACGAAGTGCATGGTCGACGGGGCGACAGCAGCCGCAACCGGTTTCGGCGCCATCGCAGGAGCCGCCGCGACGGGGGCCAGCGCAGGCGCAGACGCAGCGGCCGTAGCCGGATGCGGGATGATCAGTTGCTGGCCGGGCGAGAGCGCGCGCGGCCCCTTGTAGCCGTTGGCAGCGAGGATCGCCTGCGGCGTGACATGGTAGCGCTTGGCGAGCAGATCGAGCGTGTCGCTGGTGCCGACGATGATCTTGGTGCCTCCGGCCGGCTGGGCCGCGGCAACGGAACGGGGCGGCACCGCGGCCGTGGTTTCAAGATGGGGCTGCGTCGGAGGCGCGTAGGAGCTGACGCCGCGTCCGCCTCCGGACACACCGCCACCACCCGCAACGGGATAGGATTGAGGTGCGGACACCGCCGGCGGCGGCAAGGGCTGCGACTGATAATAACCGGGCTGCGTCTGCGGCCGCGAATATTGCGGCAGCTCGCGCTGCGGCGGCGGCGCCTGCTGCACCGAACCGGTCTGCTCCGAGGCGAAGGGGTTGGAGAAGTTCGACTGGGACAGTCGCGACGACATGTCGGCGCTGCACCCTGCGAAGCTGAAGGAAATCAGCGCCAGCACCGCGACTTGCGGTACGCGGCGCGAGTAAAGCAACTCGGCGACAGCTGACATGGTTACTCACTCGTACGCAACAGAACTGGTGTTTTAAGTAAACACGCGCCGAGTAAATAACGGCTTAACCCTCCCAATAAGATGTTGGCGGCACAGCCGATCCGGAAATCTAAAGCTCGCGCGCCACACCGGGCAGCGCCGGCACGAAGCGGACATCGACGAGTTCCTTGCGCTCGATCCCGGCTGCGGTGCGAGTCAGGCGGATCAGCGTCTGCACGCCCTGATGCGGGCCGACCGGCGCAATCAGGATGCCGCCGACCTCGAGCCGATCCACCAGATTCTCAGGCATCTGCTCTAACGCGGCGGTGACGATGATGCGGTCGAACGGGCCGATATTGGGCGGTAGATTGAGACCGTCGCCGAGCATCACCTCGACATTGTGGCATTCGAGCTTTTCGAGCCTGGCGCGTGCCGTGTCGGCAAGCTTGCGATAGCGCTCGACCGTCAGGACCTGGCCGGCGAGCCGCGACAGCACGGCGGCCTGATAGCCGGAACCTGTCCCGATCTCCAGCACGCGATGCTGCTTCTGGAGCTGGAGCTGCTCGGTCATGTAAGCCACGACGAAGGGCTGGCTGATGGTCTGCCCGCAGGCGATCGGCAGCGCGCTGTCCCGATAAGCGCCGTCGCGATTGGCCACGTCGACGAAAAGCTCGCGCGGCACCGCCTCCATGGTTCGCAGCACCGCCTGGTCGCTGATGCCCCGACGCCTCAGCGTGAGCTGAAACATCATTTTTTCCGGCGGATGCTGATCGGAGGTCATTGCCTGCTTGTGCCGTCTTGCCGGGTCCGGTGGACGTTCAACCCGGATACAAGAATCGTGTTCCTGCTCAGGAACCTATGATATCCTTGGCCTGAAGCATTTGACCACAAATTGGCTTGCCACGGGCGAGCCGCCATGACCATTTTCAGGTATTCGATCGTCGAAACGCGCATTGCGTCAATTCGTGTAATCTGCGAACGTTTTTGGCAATGGGCAAGGGACTCAACGAATGACCGCGACAGGGCTTTCAGGCCGCTCTGTATTCCTCGTCGAAGACGAGGTGATGATCAGGATGATGGTCGCGGACATGCTCGAAGAGCTCGGCTACAAGGTCGCAGCTGAGGCGGGCGACATCCCCGAGGCCATGCGTCTCGCCCAGGCGACCGAATTCGACATCGCCATTCTCGACGTCAACGTCAACGGCAAGGTGATCTCGCCGGTCGCCGACGTGATCAAGGCGAAAGGCTGTCCGTTCATCTTCGCCACCGGCTATGGTTCCTCCGGGCTGCCCGAGCAGTACCGCGACCGGCCGGCGCTCCAGAAGCCGTTCCAGCTCGACGCGCTCAGCAAGACCATCGAAGCCGCCCTTCGCGGCGGCTAGGCGCTATTTCAGCGTCGCGCGGAGCTCTTCCGAAAACGCTTCGTTGGTGCGGTCGAGCCGGAGCGGCGTGACCGAGACATAGCGCTCGCGCAGCGCCGCCAAATCAGTGCCGTCGGCTGGCGTGTCCAGCATCGCGGAGCGCTCGAACCCGATCCAGAAATACGGATTGTTGCGGCCGTCCTTGCGCTCGTCGATGCGCAAGAAGCCGAGATTGCGCTTGCCCTGGCGCGTGACGCGGATGCCGAGCACGTCCTCCGGTGCACAGGAGGGGAAGTTGACGTTGATGACGGTGTCCTTCGGAATGCCTGCGGCGATCACCTTGCGCAGGATGTCGGGCCCGAATTTGCGCGCAGTGTCCCATGGCGGGCGCTCGCGGGTCTCGACGCTGAACTCCTGAGACAGCGCGAATGACGGCAACCCCAGGATGGTGCCCTCCAGCGCGCCCGCGATGGTGCCGGAATAAACCACGTCCTCGGCGACGTTGCGGCCCTTGTTGACACCGGACAGCACGATATCGGGCAGCTTGGTCCCGAGGATATGGCGCGCGCCCATGATGACGCAGTCGGTCGGTGTGCCGCGCACGGCGAAGTGCCGCGGCCCGACTTCGCGCAGGCGCAAGGGATCGTTCAGCGACAGCGAATGCGACACGCCGGACTGGTCGAGTTCGGGCGCCACCACCCAAACGTCGTCGGACAGCGCGCGCGCGATCTCCTCGACCACTTTGAGGCCGGGGGCGTGAATGCCGTCGTCATTGGTGCAGAGAATGCGCATGCGAAGGGCCGATTCCAAAAAAAAGCGGGTTTGAGCCGTCTTATAGGGCTGCGGCCGATCAGGCAAACCGGCTGATCCGGGGGACCGGCCTGAACCCATGAGTTAGCGTCGGATGCGCCATTGCGGCAGGAAGCGCGCCAGCCGGCCTTCCGCATGCAGCGTCATCGCCGGCACCGCCGGACTGACGATCGGCGCCTCGATCACGCCGAGCGCCTCCAATTCCGCAACGAGCGCGTCCGGCTCCGGCTCTCGCGGAAAGCGTTCGCGGGCCACCGTCAGCGCCTTGTCGAAGTCGGCAGCATTGACACCGGGCTTGGCCCGCCGGCTCTGCACGAAATCGGCGTCCCAGAGCCGCACAATCTCGATGTCGAGCACGCCGCGCAGGCGCTGATCGACGGCCTGGATTCCGGCCCCCGTCACCGCCCATTGTCGGCCAACCCAGAAGATATCGCGGTGCAAGGCCATGAACGGTGGGTTCGCGTTGTCCGGAGGCCGGCAGGATAGCCGGCCGCCTGATCCACGCAACCAATGGTTTACAGCGTTAGTCGCGCCCGATCACCTTCACGCCGCCCATATAGGGCTGCAGCACGTCGGGAACGGCAATCGAGCCGTCCTCCTGCTGATAGGTCTCCATCACCGCGATCAGCGCGCGGCCGAGCGCGGTGCCAGAACCGTTCAGCGTGTGGACGAAACGCGGCTTGCCGTCGGGACCGCGCGAGCGCGCGTCCATGCGGCGGGCCTGGAAATCGCTGCAGACCGAGCAGCTCGAGATCTCGCGGAACGCACCGCCCTCGCCCTGGCCCGGCATCCAGACCTCGATGTCGTAGGTTTTTTGCGACGAGAAGCCCATATCCCCCGCGCAAAGCGTCATCACGCGATAATGCAGGTCGAGTCGGCGCAGCACTTCCTCGGCGCAGGCGAGCATGCGCTCGTGCTCGTCCCTGCTGGTCTCCGGCGTCGTGATGGAGACCAGCTCGACCTTGGTGAACTGGTGCTGGCGGATCATGCCGCGGGTGTCGCGTCCCGCAGCGCCCGCCTCGGCACGGAAGCACGGTGTCAGCGCGGTGAGCCGCATCGGCAGCTGCTTCTCGTCGAGGATGGATTCACGCGCGAGATTGGTGAGCGAGACCTCCGCGGTCGGAATCAGGCCGAGGCGCTCCGTCCTCAGCCGCTCCTGGTCGGGCGACGCAAGGAGCTCGCCCTTGATCGCCCAGAACTGATCGTCTTCGAATTTCGGCAATTGTCCGGTGCCGAACATGATCTCGTTGCGCACCAGCAGCGGCGGATTGATCTCGGTATAACCGTGCTCGTCGACATGCAGGTTCAGCATGAACTGGCCGAGCGCGCGCTCGAGCCGCGCCAGTCCCCTCTTCAGCACGACGAAGCGCGCGCCGGAGAGCTTTGCCGCCGCCTCGAAATCCATGTCACCGAGCGCGGTGCCGAGATCGTCATGCAGCTTCGGCGCGAAGCCGTAGTCACGCTTGTTGCCGAACACATGGCGCTGCACGTTGCCGTGCTCGTCGACGCCGTCGGGCACGTCGTCGAACGGAATGTTCGGGATCGCGGACAGCTCTTTCGCCAGCTCGTCGTCCGCGGCTTTCGCGGCGGCTTCGAGCTCAGGCATCGTGGTCTTGAGCTCGGCCACTTCGGCCATCAGCTTGGCCGCGCGCGCGTCGTCCTTGGCCTTCTTGGCGTCGCCGATTTCCTTGGAGGCCGCATTGCGTCGCGCCTGCGCCTGCTCGGACGCCAGGATCGCCGCGCGCCGCGTCTCGTCGATCGCGAGCAGCGCGGCCGACATCGGCTTCAGGCCTCGCCGGGCAAGGCCGGCGTCGAAGGCTTGCGGATTGTCGCGGATCGCTTTGATGTCGTGCATGGCTGTCTTCCCGTCATGGCCGGGTTGATCCCGGCCATCCACGTGTCTGCCGCCTTAGATCAAGTCGTGGATGCCCGGGTCAAGCCCGGGCATGACGAATCCTTGGCTGAACAGGGCGATGATAGAGCTGAAGCGCCCTACTCCGCCGGATTGGCCGGCGTCGACACGTCCGTACCGGTCGAGCCCTGTGTCGCCGCCATCTTCTTCTCAACCATCCCCACCGCGATGATCGAGCCCTCGTAGAGCAGCAGCAAGGGGAACGCGAGCGAGCACTGGCTGAGCACGTCCGGAGGCGTCAGCACGGCCGCGATGACGAAGGCGATGACGATGAAATAGCGTCGCTTCTCGCGCAGCATCTTCGAGGTGACGATGCCGATGCGGCCGAGCAGGGTCAGGATCACCGGGAGCTGGAAGGCGATGCCGAAGGCGAAGATCAGCGACATCATCAGCGACAGATATTCGCCGACCTTGGGCAAGAGCTGGATCTGCGCGGTCTCGTCGCTGCCGGCCTGCTGCATGCCGAGCGAAAACCGCACCAGCATCGGCAGCACGACGAAGTAGACCAGTGCCGAGCCGAGCACGAAGAAGAAGGGAGTCGCGACCAGATACGGCAGGAAGGCCTGCTTCTCGTGCTTGTAAAGGCCCGGCGCCACGAATCCGTAGATCTGCGTCGCAATGACCGGGAAAGAGATGAAGCCGGCGCCGAACAGCGCGAGCTTGAGCTGGGTGATGAAATATTCCAGGAGCGCCGTGTAGATGAACTTGGAATTCTCCGGACCCGCGACCCACACGAACGGCCAGACCAGCACGTTGTAGATCTGCTTGGCGAAGAAGAAGCAGAAGATGAACGCAATGCCGAAGCCGAGCAGCGCCTTGATCAGCCGCGAACGCAGCTCGATCAGATGGTCCATCAGCGGGGCTTTGCTGGCCTCGATATCGGCGTCGGTCATGACGCTTTGGCGTCCTTGATCGCTTCGGATGGCGCGGTGTCCTGCGCGACTGCTGCCTGCTCGACCTCCCGGGTGATCACGAGCGGCTCGTTGGCAGCCGCATGCGCCTCGGCTTCCATGAAGGTCGCGGGCGTCGGCGCTTCCGGGGTGGTGGGCGTCGTCGGCGGCTCGATAGCTGCAGTCGCAGGCGTCTCGGCCGGCTTGTCCAGCGCATCGACGCGCAGCGCGTCGCTGACGTCCTTCTGGAGCGAGGTCAGCGGATTGTTGCTGGTGAAGCCGGTCGCGGCTTCCTTGACCTCGTCGAAGCTCTTCTTGAGGTCGGCCATTTCGGCCTCGCGCATCGCTTCCTGGAATTGGCCCTGGAATTCGGCGGCCATCTTGCGGGCCTTGCCCATCCACTGGCCGACCATGCGCAGCACGCCCGGTAGCTCTTTCGGGCCAATGGCGATCAGGGCCACGACCCCGATCAGGACCAGTTCACTCCACCCGATGTCGAACATGAGGTCTTCCGTTCACGCGAAGCCGCAGCCGGCCCAATCCCTTGCGCGCAGGATCGGGCCGCACCCCGCGTCTCGCGTGCTTTCCGGCTCAGACGGCCTTGCTGCCGACGTCGGACCGCGCCGCGGTCGGCGCATTGTTGTGCTCGATGGACTTCGCCGGCTCGGGCTTCTCGGCAGGCTTGTCGTCGTCCTGCATGCCCTTCTTGAAGGCCTTGATGCCCTGCGCCACGTCGCCCATCAGATCCGAAATCTTGCCGCGGCCGAACAGCAGCAGGACCACTGCGATCACCAGGATCCAGTGCCAAATGCTGAGTGAACCCATCCTGCAACCCTCCAAACGCGCATGGCCGGGGACCCGGCCGATCTTCTCCGAAACCTAGGCTTGGCAGGTGTCAAAAACAAGGACCTAGGCAGTGCCAATTCGCTGTTGGCACTACGTAATCTTGCTAGTGTTAACCTGTCGCAGGGCCGGTGAAACGCCGGAGCCTTACTCTTCGGCGCTGCTTTCGCCGCCGCGCTCATGACCGCCTTCCGGCGCTTCCTCCGGAGCCTCGGGCTCGACCGCGGGCGCCAGCGCCAGATCAAGCTCCTCGCCCGGTTCCAGGGGATCCTCATCTTCACGAAGCTGCGGGTCGTCCGACGGCGTCGGGACGCTGAATCCGGTCGGCAGGCGCGAATCCAGCAGGCCCGTCCCCTTCAGCTCCTCGAGGCCCGGCAGATCGCCGAGCTGTTCTAGGGTGAACTGCGACAGGAAGTCCTCGGTGGTTCCGAAGGTCAGCGGACGGCCCGGCGTCTTGCGCCGGCCGCGCGGCTTGATCCAGCCGGTCTCCAGCAGCACGTCGAGCGTGCCCTTCGAAGTGACGACGCCGCGGATCTCCTCGATCTCGGCGCGCGTCACCGGCTGATGATAGGCAATGATCGCCAGCACTTCGATCGCGGCGCGCGACAGCCGGCGGGTCTCGGTGCTTTCCCGTGTCATCAGCCAGGCGAGATCACCGGCCGTGCGGAAGGTCCATTTGTTGGCGACACGAACGAGATTCACCCCGCGCAACGAATAGTCGGCCTGCAGCTGCTCGAGCGCAGCCTTGACATCGACACCCTCGGGCATGCGCTTGGCCAGCGTCGCGGTGTCCAGCGGCTCATTCGAAGCAAACAGCAGCGCTTCCAGCAGCCGCAATTCCTCGGGACGCGCCTGGGTTTCGTTCTCCATCGGCTCGGCCTCTTCTACCCGCACTTCAGCCAGGCTTGCCATGGTAGCTTCTCCTTCTTGCACTTAAGCGACCGGCGCATCAGGCGCAGGAGCTGCGTCCGGCACCGGCTTTGGGCGCCCCTTCCGAAAATAGATCGGCGCAAACGCCTCTTTCTGGTTCAGTTCCAGCTGACCTTCGCGAACCAGCTCCAGCGCCGCAGCGAAGCTCGAGGCGAACACCGTCGCGCGCTGGGTGGGATCGGCGACGTGCCGGACCAGGAAGTCGTCGAGCACACCCCAATCGTCCTGCTCGCTGATGCTGCCGACCAAGCGCTCCAGCGTGGCACGCGCTTCCGCAAGCGACCACACGGTGCGCTTGGCCAGATGCACGCTCGCCAGCACGCGTGACTGGCGCTGCGAGGCGTAGGCGGTGAGCAGATCGTACAGCGTCGCCGTGTACTTCGGATGCTTGATCTCGGCGATCCGCTCGGGCTCGCCGCGCGGGAAGATGTCGCGCAGCAATTGCGGCCTGTTCATCAGCCGGTTGGCCGCTTCGCGGATGGCCTCCAGCCGACGCAGGCGGTTGGCGAGCGCGGTCGCCATCTGCTCGGCGCTCGGGCCTTCCGCGCTCGGCGGCTCCGGCAGCAGCAGGCGCGACTTCAGGAAAGCGAGCCAGGCCGCCATGACGAGATAGTCGGCGGCAAGCTCGAGCCGAATCTTTCGCGCGGCCTCGATGAAGTGGAGATATTGGTCGGCTAGCGCCAGGATCGAGATCTTGGCGAGATCGACCTTCTGCTGCCGCGCCAGCGCAAGCAGCAGGTCGAGCGGGCCCTCATAGCCCTCGACGTCCACCACCAACGCCGGCTCACCCTCGGCAAGCTCTGCGGGCCGCCCGGTTTCAAACGATAGGATTTCTGCGGTCATGCGGATGCCGTGTTTGCCCGTGCGATCAATGCGTCCAGTTCGGCGCGCGCCGCTGCCCGGTCGAGCGGTTGCGGAGCCTTGCGCGCGGCGAGCGCGGCGTTTGCCCGCTCCAGCGCCCGGCCCGACAGCTCAGGTGTCTGGCCGGCGACCTCGCGCATCTCCCCGATGTTGCCGTTGCAATGCAGCGCCATGTCGCAGCCGGCCGCGAAGATGGCGCCGGTCCGCTCGGCGATATTTCCCGACAGCGCGTTCATCGACACGTCATCACTCATTAACAAACCCTGGAACCCGATTGCGCCGCGAATCACGTCAGCAATCATTGTCGCAGATGTCGTCGCCGGATGGGCGGGGTCGACCGCGCTAAACACAACATGTGCAGTCATGGCCATCGGCAGGTCCGACAGCGGCTTGAACGCGGCGAAGTCGGTCCGTTCCAGTTCAGCCCTCGGCGTATCGACCGTCGGCAGCTTGAAATGGGTGTCGGCGGTGGCCCGGCCATGCCCGGGGATGTGCTTGAGGACCGGCAACACGCCGCCCTGCTCCAGACCCTCGGTGACCGCGCGGGCAATTGCAGCGACCTTGCCGGGCTCGGTGCCATAGGCCCTGTTTCCGATGACGGCGTCGGCGCCCTCGACCGGCACGTCGGCCAGCGGCAAGCAATCCACGGTGATGCCGAGATCGGCAAGATCGGCGGCGATCAGGCGGGCCGACAGGCGCGCCGCGGTCAGCCCAAGTGCCGAATCAGTTTCGTAAAGGGTCGAGAAGACGGCGCCCGGCGGATAGACCGGCCAGTGCGGCGGACCCAGACGCTGCACGCGTCCGCCCTCCTGATCAATCAGGACAGGCGCGTCGGCGGCACCGGCCGCTGTCCGCAATTCCGCAACCAATGCAGCAACTTGAGCCGGCGTGGCGACATTGCGCTTGAAAAGGATAAAGCCCCATGGGCGGTGGTCGCGAATAAACTCCCGCTCGACGGCGGTCAGTTCCGTTCCGGATACACCGGTAATGAAGGCCCGCGTGCTCATAACGGCCGATTAACCCTGACCCGCGAGGGGGTCAAGGAAACGGCCGTTAATTCCTCTGGACGAAGCAGGCAGACAGGCCTGCGGACTTCAGGCTGTTGCAGGCCTGCGTCGCCTCCTCGGCCGAAGCATAGGGCCCGGCGAAGGCGCGGTAGACGACGCCCTTGCCCTTGTCGGTGAGGTCCACGCGCTTGATGACCGGCGAACGCGAGCCGAGAACGCTGCCATACTTGCCCTGAAGCACGCGATACGACGCGGCGGCGCTGTCCTCGCTCTGCTGCGAGGAGACCTGCACGATGTAGCCCCCACCGCTGCTGCTGGCAGGCGCGATCTGTGTCGGGGCGGTCGCAGCCATCCGCTGGGGCGGTTCGGCCGCCGGGGCCGATTGCGGCGCCAGCGACATCGGCTGATTGGCGCTGGCATTGGCCGAGGTCGGCGGATTGCGCGGCGCGGCCGGTGCAACGGGCGCAGCCACAGGCTTCGGCGCGGCCGCGGGCCTGGCAGCGGCCGATTGCGGCGTGGCGCTATCGGTCTGATCACCCTTCACGGCGACGGTCCTGATCGGCCGCGGCGAGTTGTTCGGCAACGTGCCGTTGCTGGCGCTCGCGCCGGTGCTCGCCGGCGGCACCGCGGACGGCGACACGCTTGCCACCGACGGCGGGTTTGCATTCTGGTTCAGCGGCGGGAAGACCACGCGGGGGCCGCCTGCCTTGGCGTTGACGTCGACCGGCGCCTCTTCGCGCGGCACGATCTTCTCCGTGCCATCGCCGCTCACCATGCGATCCGGCACCTTGGAAGAGGAATCGGACGGCGCCGGCACGATCTTGGTCGGGGTGTTGTCGGCCCTGATGATCGGCGGCTCGCCGCTGCGGGGCGAACCGACATAGGTTTTGTAGGCGAAGGCAGCGCCGGTGCCGACGACGGCCAGCGCCAGGATCGCCGCGACGGTCATCATTCCGCCGCGCTGCTTCTTGGGCTCGTCAAGCTCGGCTTCGGGATAGTCGCTCTTATACGCGTAGGGATCGTCGGGATAGGCCGGCTCGCGCTGATAGTCCTGTTCGCCTGCCTCCAGCCGGCCGTAAAGCGCATCGTCGTAGCGCGCCGGATCGGGCTGCTGATGCGGCTCCTGATAGGCCTGTTGCTGGTAAGCTTGATCCGGCTGCGGGTAGGACTGCCCCGGATAGGCGTGATCCTGATAGGCCTGCGGCTGATGACCATCAGGCTCGGGCGCAGCGGGTTGGGCCGAATAGCGATGCAGCGGATGAACCGGATTGACGGCGACCTGATAGTCGGGCTCCGGGGACGGCGGCGGCTGCACATTGGCGCGGCGCATCCATGAGGGCGGCCCGGCCGGCGGCTGCACGGTCGGCTCAGCGTAGTCCTGCTGATAGTCGTCCTGCCGATAATCGTCGTCCTGATAGCTCTGCGCCGGCGCAGCCGCCGTCGCCGAATGAGCGCCAGGCCGCGCTTGCGCAGCAAATGGATCGGTCTGCCCGATCAAGCGGGCGAGCTCGGCCAAGGGATCGCTTTCCGACTTGCCATGCTGGGCGCCGCCGTGACCATAGTCATCGGAGGGTAACCGTCTGTCCTGATATCGTTCGGCCATCGTGATGATGCGTCCCTTCGGGAAAGCCGCGCGCCCCTCGACCAAGGCACGGCCTTCGACCCACAAGGCTTCCAACCAAGTCTAAGCGATCCGGCTTCTGCCGGTTACCCCCAATATTCCCCTTAAGTAGTTCGCCCCAAACTACCGCATCTCGTTCGGAGCATGGACGCCGAGGATGGCGAGGCCCGATGCCAGAACAGAGACGACGCCCTGGACCATGGCCAGTCGCGCCTTCGTTAGCTCTGCATCATTATTGATAATGAAGCGTAAATAGGGCAAATCGCGCCCCTTCGTCCAAAGTGCATGAAATTCGCTGGCTAAATCATAGAGATAAAAGGCAATTCGGTGCGGCTCGTGGGCGCTGGCCGCGGCTTCCAGCATGCGCGGAAATATTGCGAGGCGCTTGAGCAGGTCAAGTTCGACGGGGTCTGACAGCCGCTCCACCGCCGACTCAGCGAGCCAGGCGATCCGCTCGCCGGCATCCTCGGGGAGTTCCGGGAATACCTCCGTCCGCGCGTTACGGAAGATCGAGTGGCCGCGGGCGTGGCCGTACTGGACGTAGAACACCGGGTTGTCGCGCGACTGTTCCATGACCTTGGCGAGGTCGAAGTCGAGCACCGCGTCGTTCTTGCGGTAGAGCATCATGAAGCGGACGGCGTCCTGGCCGACCTCATCCACCACCTCACGCAAGGTGACGAAGTCCCCGCTCCGCTTCGACATTTTCACCGGCTCGCCGTTGCGCAGCAATTTCACGAGCTGGACGATCTTGACGTCGAGCGCGCCCTTGCCCGACGTCGTCGCCTTCACCGCCGCCTGCATGCGCTTGATGTAGCCGCCATGGTCGGCGCCCCAGACGTCGATCATCTCGGCGAAGCCACGGTCGAACTTGTTCTTGTGGTAGGCGATGTCGGAGGCGAAGTAGGTATAGGAATTGTCCGACTTGATCAGTGGGCGATCGACGTCGTCGCCGTAGGCGGTCGCCTTGAACAGCAGCTGCTCGCGGTCTTCCCAGTCCTCGACCGGCGCGCCCTTCGGCGGCGGCAGGCGGCCCTCGTAGATGTCGCCCTTGGCCTTCAGGAAATCGATGGTCTCGGCGACCTTGTTGTTGCCGGTCTCGATCAGCGAACGCTCGGAGAAGAACACGTCGTGCCGGATGTTGAGGGCGGCGAGATCGTCCTTGATCTCGTCCATCATCATCGCGATCGCCTTGGCGCGCACCGTGGGCAGCCACTCGGCTTCGCTCGCAGCGAGGAGCTTGTCGCCATGCTCCTTAGCTAGCGCCTCTCCCACCGGCTTCAGATAGTCGCCGGGATAAAGCCCTTCCGGGATCGCGCCGATGTCCTCGCCGAGCGCCTCGCGATAGCGCAGGAACGCGGAGCGCGCGAGCACGTCGACCTGCGCGCCGGCGTCGTTGATGTAGTATTCGCGCGTGACGTCGTGCCCTGCGAACTGCAGCAGGCTCGCGAGCGCGTCGCCGAACACCGCGCCGCGGCAATGCCCGACATGCATCGGTCCGGTCGGATTGGCCGAGACGTATTCGACATTGACCTTGGAGCCGCCGCGGACGCGGCCGTAATCGGCCCCCTCGCGCAGCACGGTGCGCAGCGCTTCCGCCCAGGCGGCCGGCTTCAGCGTCAAATTTATGAAGCCCGGGCCGGCGACGTCGACCTTGGCGATCAGCGCGTCCGCGCGCAGCCGCGCGGCGATCTGCTCGGCGAGATCGCGCGGCTTGGCCTTTGCCTCTTTCGCCAGCACCATGGCGGCGTTCGTCGCCATGTCGCCATGAGAGGGATCGCGCGGCGGCTCGACCACGACGCGTGAAAAATCGATGCCCTCGGGCCAATTGGCTTCCACGGCCAGCGTACGACAGGCGGCGTGCACGCGTGCAAGCACGTCGGCGAACAAATGCAGCGATGAGGATGTGTCGGGCATGGCCGCCGCCTAACGCAAATCCGGGGTCGAGTCAAAAAGCCGCTGGTGCTCGGTCAGGGCGAAACGGTCGGTCATGCCGGCAATGAAATTGCCGATCCGGCGGGCCCGGTCACCCTCATTGTCAGCCTCCGCCCCCAGCAGCCATTCCGGCGGCAGCTCACGGGGGAAATTCAGGTATTTCGCGAACAGGTCAAACAGGATCTGCTCCGCCTCCCCCATCACCCGCATCACCCGCTTGTGGCGGTACATGTGCTGGTAGAGGAACGTCTTGATGGCGGCCTCTTCCTCGGCGACCTCGGCCGGAAACGCGATCAGCGCCCGGCTTTGCTGGCGGACGTCCTGGGCCGATTGCGGCTTCACGGCGGCGAGGTTCTTCTCGGCCTCCGCGAACACCGCGCCGATCAGGTGCGAGATCAGTTCGCGCACCAATTCGGCGCCGCGCCGGAGGTCCTCGAGATCGGGATAGTGCGCGGAAGTCTCGGCGATGATCTCGGCCGTGAGCGGCATCACCTTGAGATCGTCGAGGTGGAACAGGCCCGCGCGCAGGCCGTCGTCGATATCGTGGGCATCATAGGCGATGTCGTCGGCGATGGCGGCGACCTGCGCCTCCAGCGAGGCGAAGCTCCACAATTCCAGATCGTAGGTCTTGATGTAGTCGGCGATGCCGACGGGAATGCCGTGCTCGCGATAGCGTCCGACCGGCGCGCCGCTGCGATCGGTCAGCGGACCATTGTGCTTGACGATCCCCTCCAGCGACTCCCAGGTCAGGTTGAGGCCGTCGAATTCAGGATAGCGATGCTCGAGCGAAGCGACGACGCGGAGCGTCTGGGCGTTGTGGTCGAAGCCGCCAAAGTCCTTCAGGCAGGCGTCCAGCGCCCGCTCGCCGGCATGGCCGAACGGAGGATGACCGAGATCGTGAGCCAACGCCAGGGTTTCGGTGAGGTCCTCGTCCAGCCCGAGTTGCCGGGCCAGCGCGCGGGCGATCTGGGCCACCTCCAGCGAATGGGTCAGCCGGGTCCGGTAATGATCGCCTTCGTGGAACACGAACACCTGGGTCTTGTACTTCAGGCGGCGAAACGCGGTGGAATGGATCACCCGGTCGCAATCCCGCCGGAACGGGCTGCGGGTGCGGCTCGGCGGCTCCGCGACCAGCCGGCCACGGCTGCGGTCGGGATCGCAGGCATAGGGCGCATGGGGGGCAGCCATTCCGACGGACACGACGAATTTAGTCCCTATCCATTTGATTCTGCGTATCCTTGCACTTAACTATGCCGGGCGCGGGATACCAAATGAATTGGCTATGACCGCGGGACTATCGGAGACGAGCCATGACGACCGACGTGACCATCAGTGACCGCGCCGCACGCCGAATTGGGGAAATCCTCAAGGGTGAAGGCACAGGCGCGATGCTGCGCATCTCGGTCGAGGGCGGCGGCTGCTCGGGCTTCCAGTACAAGTTCGACATCGACCGGGCACGGACCGACGACGATCTCGTGATCGAGCAGGACAATGCGGTGGTGCTGGTGGATTCCGCCTCGCAGCCGTTCCTGGCGGGCTCGCAGGTCGATTTCGTCGACGATCTGATCGGCGCCTCGTTCCGCGTCAATAATCCCAACGCCACCGCGTCCTGCGGCTGCGGGACGAGCTTCTCGATCTGATCGGCTAAGCGCCCGTCATCTGCCTTTCCTCGTCCGTCCACTCGACATCGACCGGCATCAGCACCGGCTGAAGCGGCGCGTCCTCCGACATCACGTGGCCGTCGAGCGCGCGCAGCAGGGCCGCGACCAGCGCCGGCTTGCGCAGCGGCTTGGAGAGGAAATCCGACATCCCAGCCTCGCGGCAGATTCTGACGTCGTCCTGGAAGGCATTGGCGGTCAGCGCGACGATCGGCAAGGCCGCCAGGCGCCCGCCTTGCGCGCGGATCGCGCGGGTGGCGGCAAGCCCGTCCATGTCCGGCATGCGCACGTCCATCAGCACGACATCGTAGTCGCCCGCAGAAGCTGCCTCGACGGCCTGGACGCCGTCCGTGACGACGCGCAGCTCGACATCGAAAGCCCCCAGCATCTTGCTCACGACCAGACGGTTGACGGCGTCGTCCTCTGCGACCAGCACCTTCAACGGCCGATCGAGGCCGGCGATGCGCGCCTTGAGCTCTTCGGCCTCGTCGTGGCCGGCCGCCTGCTCGCAGGCCTGCGCCTGGCTCCAGGGCAGCACAAGCGTGAAGCGGAAGGTCGAGCCCTCCCCGGGCGTCGAGGTGACGCCGATGGTGCCGCCCATCTGCTCGATGATGCGCCGGGAGATCGCAAGTCCAAGGCCGGTGCCGCCGAAGCGCCGGCTGATCGAGGCATCGGCCTGGGCGAAGTCGCTGAAGAGCTGGCCCAGCTTTTCGTGGGCGATACCGATGCCGGTGTCGGTCACCGTCCATTCGACGGTCGCCAGCAGGTCTCGGCGGGCCTGGCAGGTGGCGGAGATCGTCACCTCGCCCGCATCGGTGAATTTCACCGCGTTTGACGCGAGGTTGAGCAGCACCTGGCGGATGCGCGCGACGTCGCCGCGCAGTGTCGGCGGCAGGTTCGGGTCGAGCTCGACCTTGATCGCCAATCCCTTGCCCTTGGCGCTCGCGCGCGCGACGTTCGCGACCGTCTCGACCAGCGTCTGCGGGGCGAAGTCGATCGCCTCGAAGGCGAAGCGTCCGGCCTCGAGCTTGGACAGGTCGAGGATGTCGTTGAGGATGCGCTGGAGATTGTCACCGGACTCGCGGATCGTGGTGACCGCCTCGTGCTGCTCCGGATCAAGCTTGGTCTCCAGCAACATGCTGGCGAGCCCGAGCACGCCGTTCATGGGCGTGCGGATCTCGTGGCTCATCACCGCGAGGAAGTCCGATTTGGCGCGGCTCTCGGCTTCGGCCTTTTCCGCGCGCCATCGTTCGGTGACGTCGCGCCCGAAGCCGCGGTAGCCGAGGAATTGGCCCTCGCGGTCGTAGGCGGGCTTGGCCGTCAGCGACCACAGCCGCGCCTCGCCGCCGGCGACGACCTTGAGGTTCATCTCGTGCAGCGGCTCGTTCTGCTCCATCAGGCCGACGACGTTGTAGGCCGCGCTCTTTTCCTCGGGGCACAGCATGTCGAGCACGTCGGCGAAATACGATCCCTTCAGCAGCTGCAGCGGCAATTGCGCAACGTCGGCGAAGCGTTGGGGCACATCGACCAGATGTCCCTCGGCGTCGGTCTGCCACAGCCAGTCGCTGGCGTTCTCCTGGAAGTCCTTCAGCAGTAGCGAGATGATCTCGGTCTGCCGCTCCAGCTCGAGCTGGGCCTTGAGATTGCCGAGGAACAGATTGCCCTGCGAGACGATGTTGCGCGCCATGAAGAACGCGAACAGCAGCAGGAACACCGCCGTCACGAGGTACGGCCCGGTACCGCACAGCAGCAGCGCGCCCGCGCAGCCGACTGTCATAGTGGCGAGATAGACCAGGCCGGCGCGCGGGAAGGTCGAGAACGTGAATGCGCCGCCGGACATCATGCCGACCATCAGGCAGGCCAGGATCAACTGGCTGGTCGGCTCGATCCGACTGAACAGAGCGAGCGGCAGCGCGCCCCAGATCGCGGCGAGGAACACCGCCTGGCGCAGCATCTGACGCGCGGCGCGTGGCGAGGCCTCCTGCGGCGGGTTGCGATGCGACCGCCGCCACGAGCGCACCGCCAGCGCAGCGGTGGCGCCAAGCGTCAGGCCCCAGATCGCGAGGAAGTCGTTCCAGCCGCGGCCCCAGAACAGGATCAGCACGATGGCGACGTTGAGCATCGTCACCGCCATCGTCACCGGGATCAGCCGCGTCACGGCGTCGATCTGCTTGGCGCGGATGCGAGCGATCTCGCGCTCGCTGAGGCTGGCAGTGAGGCTGTCCTCGATCTCGAAACCGCCGAGCCAATACAGGAACGCGCCGATCAGTCCATCACGCGGCTCAATGCGCTTCATCGATTTTGTCCGGCCATCCCATCCGCGGAACCTTTTGAGATCAATGGCCTGCCGCCTGCTTAAGCCGGGTTAATTTTGTGGGAGATTTTGCGGCGTCCTTGACGGGCGTGTTTGCATTTTGTTCTAACCATGGCCCCTGCCCGGAGCCCGCCGACATGACCATCAGAGTTGCCACCTGGAACGTGAACTCGGTCCGGCAGCGGATCGACCTTCTCCTGACCTGGCTGAAGGAATGCCAGCCGGACATCGTCTGCCTGCAGGAGAT
The DNA here is from genome assembly GCF_018129985.1 of Bradyrhizobium sp. SZCCT0148. GTDB lineage: Bacteria > Pseudomonadota > Alphaproteobacteria > Rhizobiales > Xanthobacteraceae > Bradyrhizobium > Bradyrhizobium japonicum_H. Next base: position 799,882 of record NZ_JAFCKT010000001.1, on the reverse strand, counting down.
CAAATGCGTCGACGAGGCCTTCCCGCGGCTGGAGATCGAGGCGCTCGGCTACAACGTGGTCACGCACGGGCAGAAGACGTTCAACGGCGTCGCCCTGCTCTCCAAGCTCCGGTTCGACGAGACCAAGTCGGGCCTGGCCGGTGACGATGAGGATGCCCACGCCCGATTCCTCGAAGGCGTGGTGACGCTGAAGTCTGGCGTGCTGCGCATCGCCTGCCTTTATCTGCCCAACGGCAATCCGGTCGGGACCGAGAAATATCCCTACAAGCTCAAATGGATGTCCCGGCTTCTTGAGTATTCGAAGGAGCGCCTCAAGACCGAGGAGCCGCTGATCCTCGCAGGCGACTTCAACGTCATCCCGCACGCCCGCGACGTCCATAATCCCGCCGCCTGGACCGAGGACGCGCTGTTCAAGCCCGAGACGCGGGAGAGCTTCCAGTCCCTGCTCGGCCTCGGCCTGACCGACGCCCTGCGGGCCGTGACCGACGAGCCGGGCCTCTACACCTTCTGGGATTACCAGGCCGGCGCCTGGCAGAAGAATCAGGGCCTGCGGATCGATCATCTGCTGCTGTCGCCGCAGGCCAGCGACCGGCTCGCCAATGTCGGGATCGACAGCTATGTGCGCGGCTGGGAGAAGCCGTCGGACCACGTGCCGGTGTGGGCAGATCTGGATCTGGAGGCGGCGTGATCGGACGCCGAGACGGCGGATTACGCTTAGACTAATCCGCCCTGCGGCACCGGATTCCAGGCTTTAGTCGCGGCGACCCTGCACCCACTGCTCCAGCATCTGCAGGCACATGGCGCGGTCGTCGTCGGAGGCCTTGGCGAAGGCGCGGTTGTAGTTTTCCTTGATCCAGGTCTCTTCCGCACCGGCGCTGTCCCGCGCCAGCGTCAGCCACATCAGGCCGCGCGCGGCCTGCCGCGGCAGGCGGTCGCCGTTGAACAACATCTGGCCGAGAAGTGCCTGGGCCTGGTGCTGACCCTTCTGCGCCGCAAGGCCGAGCCAGCGCGCGCCGTACCGGAAATCCTCACGCGAGGCGTCCGGCGTCTTCAGATAGAGCCGGGCGAGATCGTATTGCGCGTCGGCATTGCCGAAATAGGACGCCGCATAGGAGAACATCTCCCGCGCCCGATCCGGATCAGATTTGATCTTCGAGTTTGGGATGCCGCTGAGATAATAACGACCGAGCGCAACGAAGGCGTTGGCCACGATCTGCGCCTGCGGCGCCGATGGGCTGTCCTCGGCATGCGCATTGGCGATCCGGCTGAAATATTCGAAGGCGCGCAGATCGTCCTGGGCGACGCCGTCGCCATTGGCGTACATGCGGCCGAGCTTCCACTGCGCGATGGGGTGACCACCCTCGGCGGCATATTGCAGCGCACTGAGCGAGGTCTCCTGGGGCACGGCCGCCGGCGCGACCTTGCCGCGCATGCCGCCCGTGGCATTGGGCAAAGCGGTCACGACCGGGATGGTGGCGTCTTTCGGGTTGACCGGCGCGCCGTCGAAGGCAAGCGCCGGCGCGGCCAGCGCACTGGCCCCCAACACGAACGCAACTATGGCACGCCTAGATGTCCGCATAGCACTGCTTCTCGTGCGCGCCGCCCGGATGGGTCACTGCCCCCCCGACCGCTGGTCCAACCTGCTGAGCATATTTCCAGAGCGCACCTGACGTATGGTTAGTCGCGCGAGCGCTCCATTTGGTCTTGCGCTGGGCGAGCTCGGCGTCGCTCAATTTTACGTTAAGGGTACCGGCGACCGCGTCGATCTCGATGATGTCGCCATCCTCGAGCAGCCCGATCGGGCCGCCAATGGCCGCCTCGGGCCCGACATGGCCGATGCAAAAGCCGCGGGTGGCGCCGGAGAACCGGCCGTCGGTGATGAGCGCAATCTTGCCGCCCATGCCCTGGCCGGTCAACGCCGCGGTGGTCTGGAGCATTTCCCGCATGCCGGGACCGCCCTTGGGCCCCTCGTAGCGGATCACGATAACTTCGCCTTCACGGTAGGTGCGCTTCTGGACCGCCTCGAAAGCATCCTCCTCACGGTCGAAGCACCTGGCCGGACCGGTAAACCTGAGGTTGGACATTCCCGCGACTTTCACGATCGCACCTTCTGGCGCCAAATTACCCTTCAGACCGACCACGCCGCCAGTGACGGTGATGGGCTTGTCTGCGGGGTGCACCACGTCCTGGTGCGGATTCCATTTCACGCTCTTGAGGTTTTCGGCGATCGTACGGCCCGTCACGGTAAGGCAATCACCGTGCAGGAAGCCGTTGTCGAGCAGCGTCTTCATCAGAAGCGGTATGCCACCTACTTCAAACATGTCTTTGGCGACATAACGGCCACCCGGCTTCAAATCCGCGACATATGGTGTCTTTTTGAAGATTTCGGCGACGTCGAACAGGTCGAACTTGATGCCGCATTCATGCGCGATTGCCGGTAGGTGCAGCGCAGCATTCGTCGAGCCGCCGGAGGCGGCGACAACGGCGGCGGCGTTCTCCAGCGCCTTGCGGGTCACGATGTCGCGCGGCCGGATGTTCTGGGCGATCAGCTCCATCACCTGCTCGCCCGCGGTCATGCAGAAGGCATCGCGGATTTCATAGGGTGCCGGAGCACCGGCCGAGTAAGGCAGCGCAAGGCCGATCGCCTCGGAGACGGTCGCCATTGTGTTGGCGGTAAATTGCGCGCCGCAGGCGCCGGCCGAGGGGCAGGCCACGCGCTCGATCTCGTCGAGGTCCTCGTCGGACATGGCGCCGACCGAGTGCTTGCCGACGGCCTCGAACATGTCCTGCACGGTGACCTGCTGCCCGCGGAACGTGCCGGGCAGGATCGAGCCGCCATAGATGAAGATCGAGGGCACGTTGAGACGGACCATCGCCATCATCATGCCCGGCAGCGACTTGTCGCAGCCGGCGAGGCCGACCAGCGCGTCATAGGCATGGCCGCGCACGGTCAGCTCGACGGAGTCGGCGATGCATTCCCGCGACGGCAGCGAGGAGCGCATGCCGTCATGGCCCATGGCGATGCCGTCGGTGACGGTGATGGTGCAGAACTCGCGCGGGGTGCCGCCGGCCGATGCGACGCCCTTCTTCACCGCCTGCGCCTGGCGCATCAACGCGATGTTGCAGGGCGCGGCCTCGTTCCAGCACGAAGCGACGCCGACGAAAGGCTGGTGGATCTGCTGTGTGGTCAGACCCATCGCATAGAAATAGGAGCGATGGGGCGCGCGCGCAGGACCTTCCGTCACGTGACGGCTCGGCAGCCTCTGCTTGATGTCGGTCTTCGCGTCCATCGCAAACCAGCTTCCCCGGTCGACCTTTTCAGACCCGAAAAATCACAGCCAAGATTTGAATCGACCTTGGGATTTCTCGTCGCTGTCGAAGGCTGCCGCTGCCCTAAAACATTAGAGTGATTTTATTCATGTTCGGGTGTGGCCAAAAAGCGGCGGCGATGCGAACCACCGGTGAGGAAGGTTAAATCCGGAATGAGTGTTGCGGAGACACCACAATCGTTACCGCGAAGACACGGGAGGGACTACCAAGATACCTTCGAAACGGAATAGGCATACAACCTCAGATTTTGTTTGCCTAACATCACCTCCGGGTTAGCTCTATCACGCGGTGATCCCTGCAGCCGAGTCGGGCACGCTCCCTTCTCAGTGGCTTTGGCTTACGTCCCGGACAAGCTGCAACCCCCAGTGTTGGAGCCGGGACCGAGAGGGCCGGCACTCTCTCTCCTCGGGTGATCACACTGAGTGTGTGGCTGCAAACATGCCTTCTCGTTCTCGCGGCGCGTTTCGCCCGAGCTTTGCTTGGTCTCGCTACCCTCTGATCCAAGAGGGCGCAGGGAAGGCCGGGTGCCGGCTGGCACCCGCGGTCCGCTGCGCGAAAATGCACACGCAGGAAGAACCGCACAGCAGCATACAGGTGTCGCCGATCACTCGGCCTTCCCTGCGCAGTGGCTGGACGGCTTATGCCGTGATCTCCCGGGAGCCGACCATTCCTTTTGGCCTCCCTCGCCGTTCGAATTGACGATGCCGTCCACCCGGTTGGGCTCGCGCACATCTCCGAACGGCTTGACCGTGGCAACGACGGCCAGGACCACACGGTTTTGCCGTACGCACGGCCCGCCATGTCGCCGCAGTATTCCCGGCCCTGTCGACGGAGCCGGAAACTTACGAGCGAGACGAAGCCTGACAGCGCCGTCGTCCGCACGTGGCCTCGGGCTCACAGGGACTACCCGCCCTGCCCGCGCCTTTCGTGCCGACGCTGCCGCGTCCACCGCAAGCCCGGCTCGCGATCGTGACGACTTCACGTCGCCCCTCCTGGGTGAGCCGGGATGGGCGACACATACGCCGAAACCGAATTTCGGTAAAGTGGAATATTTTCGCGCTTGCGGATTGACAGAGGCCGACACAGGCGCGGCCTATCCGATGTGCCAGCGTCCCTTGTGAATATCGAACTTCACCGAGCCTTCGTCTCGCATCTTCAACAAGAGGGACTGGCAGGCTTCCTCGTTCGCGACATTGGCGCGCTTCATGACCTCGTAAACTTTGAGCGGCTTCTCCCGGAGCGCAATCAGGATCTTTTCGCGATCATTCAGCACGACGAAACTCCTCCTGCCAACAGGCGCGCCCGATCACTGAAAGTAAGACAGCTGATCTTCCGTTACGACCCGTTCGACATTCCCCGCCTTGCTCTTGATCCGATATCGAAGTCGTCCATCTGCCTCGATGGGCATGCATTGAACGACGGTGTAAATCATTGCTGGATCGCTTGCTGCACGTCCTTGTGGACCTTGGGGCTGATGGCGAACGTCTTCATTCAGCTTATAGGCGCATGACATGTGTTCACCTCTGAAGTCGTCTACGATCGCCCTAGCGTAGAGCATGCTGTGACGCAATGTAACCATTGCTTCCCGCTGAAACTCAGAAAAGCAGGACACAGCGCGGCGCGATCCGACCGCGTCCAGCCCCTTGTTCCCGGGCTTGGGCCGGTCCATCGCCCTCTGCGATCTTCCCACCAGAGGCGTATGTGTGGGAGATCGCCGGTGCGGGGATAGGACGCTTTGCGCTTTTGAGGTCGCCGCCTGCGCGACAAGCGTCTATTGTTCCAGGGAATCACTTGAACAGTTGCGGACGCATCACGGATGCAAGGATCGAGCAATGGCCAAACGAAAGCGCTCCGCCGAGCAACAGGTCGCGGATGAGGCGGACAGGAAGGCGCAAAATCCTATCGGGGCGCGGCAAACGATAGCGGACAGCCACGCCGATCCGGAGTTCCAGGAAAATCATAAGCGTCTCAGGGCGGAGCGCCTGGCGCGAGATGCCCGGCCGACGAACAAGAACTGATCCGACTCGCAAAGATCGTTTGGATCGAGGGTGACAAAGCCGGCTGGTTACTACCAACCGCCGGCGGACCAGCAAGGCTGAGCGTGAGGCACGCAAGGCCTTCCGTTGCGGTGAAGGCAATATTATCCCAGCAGGCCCAGGTCATCCACCTGCGCGAAATCCCGATCGATCAGGCTGCAACCGATATCACGTCGATACCGGAGGTTTGGCACCACCACCTTGTCGGCCAGTGCAACGGCACCCTCGCGCGCTGCTCCGATCGTCGTCCCCGTTCCGGTTGCCACCATGGTCCAGCCGTACTGGCCCGATGTGACGAGGCGGCCATTCGACACGCCGACCTCGCCATAGTAGAGGCCCTCCAACTCATCCGGCGTTAGTCCCCCATCGAAGATCACGGGTAGCCCAACGGGTTCATCCACTGCCTTGCGATCATAGGGGAAAGGAGGCGTGGTCAGGACAACAGCAGCACAAAATCCAGGGCGCATCTGCACTCGGCCCGGTCGTCCGGTCATGGCTGCGAACAGATCAGCCCAGTGAGTTTCCTGCAATGGCCCAAGGACTGCAAAACCCGGATAGCCAAACCGGCACGTGAACTCGAGGGGCCAGATGCCGGACCTGTTCACGATGGTGTTGAGATTGACGTAACCGCAGTAGCCGCCCGCAGACAGCAGCGGAGCCATAGGCTTCAGGGTCCGCTCAAAAAACACCTCCGAGCGATCGAACGTCGCAATCGTTCCCATTTCGCCGGTGAGTTCGCCGAGATTTCCGGGGAAGAATCTCTTGTGCTCCCAGTCCAGGCAAGGCCTTCCCACGAACGACTGGCCATCGAAATAGGCGCCAACTCCCATCTCCACGCCCTCGACATGCTCCATCAATATGAAACTGCCACCATCTCCGAGCTGAGGTGCCTTGCTCTGCAGCACAGCCAGCGCGTCCAGCCCGCTGGACAGCCTCCCGACATAATTGTCTCTTGGGCCAAAATTCGCTCCGTTGAACTTCAGGACGTAGCGGCCGGGATATTGCGCAAGGAAGTGCTCGGCGTCGACCAAGCTGGTGAACTCTTCAACCCGGGCAGTCTGGAGCCCGATGCCGGCGAGAATCCGTTGGCCAAATGCCCGATCGTTCTCCAGCCGATCACCGTATGCACTGCCGCCGATAACGTTGAATCCATCCTGGCGCAGCCGATCTTGAAGTTGCCCGCGCGATTTGGCCACGTTCTCGAACAGGATGATGCCATCCTCTCCGGCCGCTCCAATCCAGTCGAGTTCGGCCTCCCAGTCAGTCACGCGCTCGACCAGACCCGCCATTGTGCCGTGCGCCAGCGGCTCACCGACGTAGGTCCTGACCTCGTGACCATCAGCGACGAGCCTCATATACAAAGCGCCGAGATCGCAGCTGTCACCGATACCGAGAAAGCGCATTGCGCTCAGATCCGGAATTCGGATCGGTAACGCTCGAAGCAACGCGCTCCGCACTCCAGCCGCATCAACGCACCTTCGGCAATGGCATTCGCGACCGCAGGATTTTGCCGGACCAAAGGTTTGATGGCCTCCGCATTCCAGGCCGAGGAATGCTTGACATCAAGCACGGCATGAAGCGCGAAATAGTGCCGATCTCCAGCTCTCACGCCGAGGCGTTTCAGGCCGGCGGACGTCGCAGCCGAGCGCGCAGGCGCCGTCATTTCGATCACGCCGAGTGCGCCGACCGAATGATACGCATACCGACGGTTGGCTGCGAGCGCAGCCATCGTGTTGGCCAATGTCAGCGCCTCAGTGACGGTCGTTTCCGGCTGGGGATCGAGCCCGAGATGTTCGGACAGGGCGTGCAACAGTGGACCATGCATGCCCTTGGGGTTCCCGCGCCCCATTTCGTCCCAATAGTTTCGGGCCAGTTCGAGCTTGGACTGGACCGGCAACTTCAACTGCGTCAGCGCGGTCAAATCCTCAAAGCCGGCCTCGCCGGCAACTTCCTGAGTCAAAAACCATTTCATCTGCTCCATGGAGCATTGCTCGGCGAGCCAGGGAAACAACGGGTCGTTCTGTCCCGGGCCGTTCTCTTTCAGTTCCTCGAACCAGGCGATGAATTCGTCCGCATCGGCGGGAGCGGACGCCGCTCGGGCTGCAACCGCTTTTCGGGCCCGCTCGATGATGCCGCCCTCCACAATCGAGAGCGCAGCAGCCTCGGACACATCATCCTCCCAGGTCGATGAAGGCAAGGCCGGGTTGAAGCGCAGGGCATTCAGGCGATTGAGCTGAAATTGCGAGTTTCTGTCCTGATCGACTGGCGTCGAAAGTCTATCTAACATGTGGTCTCTCCGGCTTTTGCGCCGTCAGTACAACAGCCGCAATTCGATCGACCGAGCTGTACGCTTCAGTTTCGAGTTCTTCCCCGAACACATCCGGGTCCACTTCTTCGTAAGACCAGACCAGGTCGGAGTTTCCAAAGCTCCGCTCCACGGCCTGAAGAAGACGGTCCTTGCCGTCCACAATCGGCGAACCCGTGTACAGCAACAGCGATCCGCCCCGGGACAGCCGGGCTTTGGCGATCTCGGCTATTTGAAGTGAGAGACCGCTGCCAAGCTCGCCTCCGCCATGTCGGTACGCACGGAGCAGTGGATCATTGAGATAAGGCGGATTGGCCACGATCAGATCGAACTGGCCATCGACATTCGTGAGCAGATCGCTCCACCGCGAGGTTGCATCGACGCCGGCGGCCTTCGCATTCAGCCGCGCCAGCTGCAACGCCGCTTCATTGATGTCGACCATGAGGATTTCGTCGCAGGCCGCATTCTTGGCAACGACGATCGCTCCAGCTCCCGCACCGCAACCGATATCCACAACCCTGCGCAGCTGGCGGGTCCCCGGACGAAGATGGTTCTTGATGGCCCTCGCAAACCGATAGGTATCCGGCCCGAAGAACACGGCGTCGGGAGACAACGTCGGGAACGCCGAATGCAGCAGTATCTCGCCCTGCAACGTCGACGCACGCACTGTGCTCCTCCAGCCGCCTTCCGTCTCGCGAACGATTCCACTGTTCCGCAAAGTCTCGAACAGGGCTAATGGAAGGAGGCCTCTTCCGAAGGGTCTGCTCCAACCGAACACGTCCGTTAGAAGCGTCGCCTCCCGCCGCCCCGGCCGGCTGTTGACCCGAGCATGTGTCGCCGGGGTGGGCGTGACAAATTCATAGCTTGCTTCGCGCAGAAACAGGACGAGCGAGTCAAGTCCGGCGTCCATCATCGTATGGGAGGTAAGTTGCATACGGCTCAACCATCGCGGCCAGATGGCGTTCCTATTAGGAACAAAGCAAACGGGCCACTGTTCGCAATGGTATGAGCGAGCAACAACTGGCTGAAATATCGAGATCAATGCCCGTCGCGACGCGCGGCGCGCTGGCTATCGCTGACTTCGGAAAACGGGGGCGCGGCGTCGTCGCCCTCGAAGACATGCAAGCCGGACAACTGGTCGAGAGATCGCCGGTTCTTATCATCCCGGCCGGTGATCGCGCCGCGGTCGATCAAACGGTGATATTCACCTATGTCTTCATGTGGGAGCACAACACCACAGAGCAGGATCTGTATCATCACCGGGGTCGATCAGCGATCGCGCTGGGATATACCAGCCTCCTCAGCCATTCCTATGCCCCGAATTGCAACTTTGTGCGCCATATCGACGGACTGCTCATCGATGTCATTGCAAAGCGGGCGATCATGGCCGGCGAGGAACTCACCATCGATTATCAGATGACGCTCTGGTTTGATCCGGTCGCGATCTGACGCTGCCAGGACTGTGCCGACGACCTCGGAATGCTCAGGTGGTGGGACCGGGGGCCGACCGTCTCGCCAGACTGGGTTAGGAACGCAGCTGTGGAGGTCGGATTGTTCTCATGGATCGATATTGGATCGCGATCATGGCTTCGGCTGTGCTTCTGCTCTTCGCCGTCGTCGGGATCCTCATCCACCGGCCTGAGCTGATTGAGGTCGTCCGGGTGGTCCGTTCAAGCGGATGAGCGTAGCCGGAAGACGCGGTCGCAGCCGTGGACGCGGCGTTGGCAAACACCGGAGACATGCGGCCCAAGTGCTGACGAAGTCCCGCTACAGCCGGCCTGTCAATCAACCGGCCTGGCTTGCAATTTGCGCATCTCGCAGCTCATAACTTGAGATCAGGGCGTTCCAGCCAATCGTCGGCGGGCGCGTCAAGCGAATATTCGGAACACGAAGCAAGCGATCCAGAAAGATCGCGGTCTCCTGCAGCGCCACCGACGCGCCGGGACATTTGTGAGGGCCGTCTCCGAAGCTCATGAGGCTGGCGGAGGCCTTGCTTGCCCTTACCTCGCGATTGGCATCGAGCTTGAACGGACAGCCCCCGGATGCGACGGGATCGGAGTTCATGGCGCGAACGTCGATCTTCACCAGAGTGCCGGCCGCGAGGGTCGTGATTGCGCCATCGTCATCCAACTTCAATTCGCGCTCCGTGCGGCGATAGAGCGCGCCGACCACCGGCTCCAGCCTGAGAATCTCCTCCAGGATCGCCACCTGGATCTGCTCATTGCCGTCGAGAAACCTGGCTCGCAGATCCTCGCGCTCGAGCAGGTGCCAAGCCGCCATGACGATGAACTCGCGGGTCGTCGCCATGCCGGCTGCGGCATAGGTCATGCACTCGGTCAGGATTTCGCGATTCGAGTACCCCTGCTCGATCAGGTGGGAGATCACGTCCTCTCTCGGCGCAGCGCGGCGGACGCGGATCGCCGGCCGCACGTCGTGCAGGTAGAAGGCGAGCATACGATATTGGCCAAGCGCAAATCCCGTGAATGCCGAGAGCCAGCCCGGCTGCGATCCGCTTGCGGCGAAAAAGCGGTTTAACCGGCGCGACATGCCCCGCTGATCGCTTCGCGTGAGCCCGACGATCTCGGCGGCCACGGCCACAGCCAATTCCAGGCTCATGACATCCAGTTCGGCGTGACCGGCCGATCGAAAGCGCTCCACCAGCCGATCGCTCAGGCTCTCCATCAATTGGCGATACCGGGTCGCGACGACTTTGGGCGCAAAGAACCGGGCGGTGGCGCTGCGCTGTTTCTGATGCGCCTCACCGTCCTGGAACAAGACCGGAGCGTGCGTGCGCCCCGCAAACTTTTCCAGCAGCTCCGCCCTGAAGCCAGCCTGCCGCACGCCGCCGCTGCGCAACAATTGCCGGGCGAGGTCGAAATTGACGATGCGGACCGGCTCCTCCGCGAGACGATCGGGGAGGCCGATCCCGGCAGCCGCCTCCGATTTCCTCTCGTCGTCCTGATCAGGCAATTTGGGCGCGGCTCCCACCTCATCAACCGCCATTGGCTTCCGTGACCCTGCTAAGCCGCGACAATCGTCTTTTCGATGTCTGCGATCGAATGACCTGTCAGGTCCTTGGCAATTTCGCCGACAAGAGCCTCCTGCAGCTTCTTGTGGTAGTGCTTGCGCATCTCACCGAGCGTCTTGGGCGCGGCGATGATGACGATGTCGCTGAATTTGTTGGTGAGCACCTGGGAGTTCAGCATGCCGACGATGCCCGAGGCGAAACCATCCTCCTCCGCCTGGCTCTGATCGGGGTTCGCTGAACTGTTGTTGTGCCCGCCGCTGCCACTGGCAGCCTCGACATCCTCTCGTGGAGCGGCAATCAGGGTGAGCTGCGTCTCGGTGCCGGTGTTGCGGAAGAGGTTCAGCTTTTCTCCGTCGGCGACGGCCACGATGGTATCCGTTGGGAGGATCATTGACAGCTCCTGCATGTCGAGAGGGTTCGCCGGCGTCTTCGACGTCGGACGACCCACGGCAATCCATCGGTGTTGCCGAAGTTCCGTTTGGCCCCTTGGCAGAACTCAAGCGTGGCGACGGAACTCTCGGAACGGCCACCACGGCTTTGCAACCCTGGAGCTTGCCCTGCGTTTTTGGTCGAAGCGAATATGGAGCTTGCAATGTCAGAGGTCTCGAAGGTGAGAGAACATATGGACGTCATTTCCTCCGATCATAAGTCGGTGGGAAAAGTCGACCATCTCGACGGGGCGAAGATCAAGCTGACCAGGCAAAGCTCGCCTGATGGCGAACATCATCATTTCATCCCGACGACCTGGATCGGTCGAGTCGATCAGCACGTGCACCTGAACAGGACGGGTGCCGACGTCACGGCACATTGGGAGCATGAGGCGAGATCAGCGGTACAATCCAAGTAAGCTGGGCCACTCGCCTGCCACTGACCACGCCTTCAATGTCTTATCCACTTGGATGCGCTTGCGATGTCGCAACAGTGATCGGCTCCGGCGAGAAAGATCTCGCCGATCGTCGCTTCGTCCCTATCTGATATGGATCACAGAATGGGAAATGAGGGAATATGGCAGGCTCCGCGCTTGTGGTCGGCGCCAGCGGCATCGTCGGCAATAATCTCGCCCGGCACCTCCTCGAGCGGGGATGGCAGGTCCACGGGCTCGCCCGGCGGCCGCCGGCCGACATCGACGGCCTCACCCCGGTTGCCGCCGACCTCCTCGATCCGGCTGGGCTTGGTTCGGCCCTGCAAGGATTAAGACCCACTGCTGTCTTTCTCAGCACCTGGCTTCGGCAGCAAACCGAGGCGGAGAACATCCGCGTCAATTCCGCTATGGTGCGCAATGTTCTGGATGCGGTCGCGGCGGCTGGTTCAGTCAGGCACGTCGCGCTCGTCACCGGCCTGAAGCATTACCTTGGTCCGTTTGAAGCCTATGGCAAGGGCAAACTGCCGGCGACGCCGTTCCGCGAGAATCAGCCGAGGCTCGATATCGAGAATTTCTACTACGCACAGGAAGACGCGGTGTTCGCCGCATCGAAGCGCGACGGCTTCGGCTGGAGCGTGCACCGGCCACACACCATCATCGGTTATGCCGTCGGAAACGCCATGAACATGGGCGTTACGCTTGCGGTCTACGCGACGATCTGCCGGGAAACGGGGCGGCCGTTTTCCTTTCCCGGGTCGGCTGTGCAGTGGAACGGTCTCACGGACATGACCGATGCGACACTGCTGGCGCGTCATCTCGAATGGGCCGCAACGACGAAGGCCGCGCGCAACCACGCCTTCAATATCGTCAACGGCGATGTCTTCCGCTGGAGCTGGATGTGGACCCGGCTGGCCGATTGGTTCGGGATCCCGCCGGCGCCGTATGCCGGTGAAGGAATTCCGCTGGCGCGCCAATTGGCCGATGCCGGTCCGGTCTGGGGCGACATCGCCCGTAAGTATCGTCTGGCAGAGCCTGATCTCGGCAGGCTTGCCTCTGCCTGGCACACCGATGCCGATCTCGGGCGTCCGATCGAAGTGGTGACCGACATGAGCAAGAGCCGGCAGCTTGGCTTCCTGGACTACCAGGCGACCGACGACAGCTTCTTCCAACTGTTTGCGCGGCTGCGCGAAGCGCGCATCATTCCGTGACCGCTACGTCGCGAGCAGGCACGCTTCAAATCGGGCAAACAACGCAGCCGGTCCAGGATACACCTCGACACAGCCCGCGGCCCGCAGCGAAACCTCCGTGAAGCCGCCCGAGAGGACGCCGATGGTCATGATGCCGGCCTTTCCCGCTGCTGACGCATCGTAGGGCGTATCCCCGATCGCGACGGCTTCGGCCCCGGCGATGCCGAGCTTTTCGAGCACGACTTCGAAGATGTCAGGCGCCGGCTTGGATTGTTCGGCATCCTCGGAGGACGCGGTCACATCGACGAGGTCGACAATGCCCGCGATGTCGAGATACTTGTCGAGTTCATCCTTGTTGGCCGAAGACGCGATGGCAACCTTGGTGCCGGCGGCCCGTACGCGCCCAAGCAGATCGGGCACTGCGGAGAACGGACGCACCAGCGGCAGGTACTCCGTCTTGAACCGGATGCCGCGCCACTCCTCCATCGCCTTGCCGTGGTCGCGCTGCTCGTCGGCCGACAGGAACACGGGAATGAGCTTGTCGCCGCCCTTGCCGATCTGGCTTCGCACCTGTTCGAAGCTCACGTCATGGCCAAATTGCTGCATCGCCTCGTGCCAGGCGAGAGCGTGAAGATCGACCGAATCCAGCAAGGTCCCGTCCATGTCGAAGATTGCGGCTCTCGGCAAATCAGGATCCTCCGCGGCTGGACCGCCGTAGCGGCCGTCCGGTGTCACCGGATGCTTTCAGACTCCCAACCGCTCAGGCAAGCGCAAGGGAATTGCGCCGAGCTTAGCTTCCGACCTGAAAATAGATTGTCCAGATGGCAACGACGGTCACCGCGGCCACGGCGAGGCTGCCGAGTAGGAGGGCAAGGACGTTGGTGTCGGGCTCGGCGGAGCCTTCGGAGGTGCTGCGGTTACGATTGAAATTCATGGCTTGGCTTCCTTCGGTGGGCAAGCCGGCAGCAGAGCGATGGTTCCTGTACGGAACGGCTCTCCAAGTTCAGCGTTCGACCTGTGCAACGAAAGGACGCAAGCATGACCGAGAAATTCGATCCGGCCCCGGAGGACAAGCACGCGGTCGATCCCAAGCAGGGTATCCGCAGGGACAAGGCGAAGGACGACGAGTTGCAAAAGGGGCTGAAAGACAGTTTTCCAGCCTCCGATCCGGTCAGCAGCACGCAGGCATCCGAAGCGACGCCGGACTGACAAGAACGACCATACGCGTAGCCGGAAACAATCAAGGCGACGCGGGTCGCGCTCAAGGGGCTGTGTCGGAGATCGGTTTGGTCTTCTTCAGGGGATCGATCCCGTCACAGACGATGCACTGAAGTTCAGTCTTGCCGTAAAGTCCGGGCACCGGGACGGTTCGCTTGCCGCACCGCAAACAACGCGTGACTCTATCCATGAAAAGCCTCTTCGGTGCCGAGTAACGACCCAGGGAATCCGTCTTTCCAGATGGCGTGTTCGGATCGTTGGGCGCATCTGGCGAAATACAGTGCCGACGCCAGGACGACCTGGACGAATATCGAACAGCTCAACAACACAGCTCAAGTCATAACGCAATCACCCACACCGAAAACGCAATAAGCAGGGTGAGGATGATTGCAGCTGCGATGACGAGCTTTGTCACGCCTCTTTCCGGACGCCCTTGTACTTTACCGCACTTTTCTTGACAGCCATGAACTGACCATCTTTCTTGTTGCGCTTGGTCGAGGTCTTTGTGAGGGGGTTCTTGAGCTGGCTGCGCTTCTTCACCGCGCCTTTGCGTGCGTTATCGCCGACCGGTTTATTGACTGCCATGATCTCTATCTCCTGTTCCACAGTAAGGCTTCAAGCTGCCGCTTTGTTCCCTGGGGGCCGCAGCAGCAAAAGAAGACGCCCGAAATGTCCGGCCGACGGCTCGCCGGCACGTTGTGCGGCGGGTTAAACCAGGCGCAAGCTGAATTGCCGCAGATCCTGCGCGGCGTAGCGATCGACGAACTCCTGAAGATGCGAAGGGACGTCAATCAGTTTCATATCGCAGCGATGCTGGATTTCGCGTGCGACATCCTCGGACACATCCGCCGACCACGCTTCGACCGTATTGAAGGCCACGACTCTGATCGGGCGCTTGTACTCACCGGCCATGAGATCCTGGAGGACAGTCTCGAGGTCGGTCGTCTCCAAATCGACCTCCCGCCAGGCTTTGCCGGCCGGGCCAAAGTCATCCGCCACGAGATAGACGGTGGGCTGGTCGATGGGGACAAGCGAAGGTGTCCAGCTGGAATGCATAAAAAACTCCACCAAAAGAACCGGGATTCAATTTGAAGAGGAGTGATTCGTTCCGGAAAGCTGTTCAAGCCACTGAGGCGGATCGGGCTTTGTCGGGATTGAGGGCGGCCTATCAGAGACGGACGCGCCGGATGGCAAGCCGATCACGGCAACCATCGGAACGGTCAAGAACGCTGATGCTGCCGAACTTCTCCTGGCATCAGATTCAATGCTGCGGCTTCGTAGCCCCCCAGTTCACGCTCGACCAAGCAGGCGCTCCATCCCTCCGGGACGGCCTCGAGCACCCGACCCACGGCTTCGCCGCGCCCGGTGGCAGCGAGCCAGATCTGGTGCTCGCCGCCGTCGGTCATGACACGAACCAAATGAACCCGTTGCATCCTGCTTTAAGCGCCAAGCCGGGCCGAGGTTTCATGATCGTTGCTCCGGCGCAGAACTTCCTGGCCGGTTGGTATCCCGCGAGGCTTCAAGCGACAGGGCATTCCCCAATGCGGCGCTCGCCGCCGTGTTGTCAAAGACGCACCAGGTCGCCGCTCCCCGATGGCGGCTATCGTCCAGTCGCCGGCCCAGGGAGGACAGAGCTTCCTGATCATACGTGGAATAGTACATGCGGGGAGACCCGTGCCAGCGGAAATAGGCCAGACCGTCCCAGCCTCCTGGCTCTCCGGCACCCGGCACTTTGGCCGGATCTGCTGCCACGCGCGCGATGCGTCGCTCGATCAGCTTGCGCTCCACCTTCCCGGTGAACCAGCTGGCATGCCGCGGCTCGATTGCCACCATCGCGCGGCTACACAAGTCGACCAGATCGAAGAAGTGGTCGAACGTCCTGGCGTCGAAAGCTAGCTTTGGCGGCAACTGAACGAGCCATATTGCCAGTTTCGTTCCCAACTCCGCCGTTTCATCCGCAAAGCCCTTCACCAACTCGCTGCACCCGGTCAAGGCCTGCTCATGGGTGATGGCCTGTGGCAACTTCACCGAAAAGCGAAAGTCATCCGGCACCGAGCGAGCCCAGCGCTCGTAAGTCCTGGGCTGGTGCTTGCGACGAAACGAGCTATTGATCTCGACGGCCTTCAGCCGGCGCGCATATCGCTCCAGATGGCTTCCAGGTGGTGGAAACTCGTCGGCATAGCGACGGTCGATGCTCCACCCGGCTGTGCCGATCCGCAGTAGTGACTCCGCCTTGGCACGACTTCGGGGATGCCTTCCTGGCGCGGCACCAGAGTGATCAGCCATCGATCCCCTACCTAGTCGTACCGATCGAAGATGCCCAGGCCTTGCGAAGCGAGTTCGGCAAGCCTCTCCCACTCTTCGGCCAGACGAAGCCAGGCGGTGCTGTCTGCTTCACTTGAAACGCGGGCTGCCAGCTGGCGACAGCTTTCTGCCTTGCGCTTGAATCGGTCTGCATTCGATGGTGGCACCATGTTTCCCTTCATCCCACAATGGACGGAACGGACCGTCGTTCCTGATGACGGATGATTGGCTGTGAGGCGGGCAGCGCGTTGCCCGGCCACAGGTGCTGAGTGCAAACTCGCCGTTGGAACAACCGGATTGCCGCTTGCTTGGTAGGGGGCACGTCTCACCGCCTTGTCTCGCCCGGAGCTCTCAAATGTTCTTTTGGTACCCCGTCCTGACGCTAATGATCGATGCCATGCAGGTCATCGACATGCGCCTCAAGCTGATCGCGAGCGGAAAAGGGTCTTCCGAAGAGATGTTCCTGATGGTCAACGAGAAAGTCGACGCCTTGGCCGAAGCCCGCAACATCCTGGTGCGAGGCGGTAATTCGCAGCACGTGATCGACAATTATCGCAAGATCGTAGCGGCCAACGTGGTGCGGCTGTCTGCCTAGTCCAGCGCTTCGGCCCGCCGGGTGAAGAAGTCCTGACCGGCAATTTACAAGCTGGAGCTGCTGTTGCGCGATGTTGGGTGGAGCACGGGATATTGGATTGATGGATCGTAAGCTTTGCCGGGACGATCTCGAGGCAAAACCCCTTGATGAGGCCAAACCCTCGGCAGACATGTCCGAGGATGACAAGCAGGCCGTGACCGATCAGAGCTCCGGCTCCGCCAAGGTGGTTCATGAGGTCGTGCGGCTGCAGGGGGATGAGGAACTGGGACGGCCGCTTCAGTCCCTCCTCTTCTCGGGATTGGCGGCCGGCGTGGCTATCAGCGCATCGCCATTGACGGAAGCGTTCCTGCGCATGCGCCTGCCCCACGAGGAATGGACCAAGCTTGTGGTCTCTTTGGGCTACACGGTCGGCTTCGTGATCGTCATTCTGGGCAAGCTTCAGCTCTTTACCGAAAGCACGGTCACGGCGGTCCTGCCTTTGGCCACCTATCCGACATTTCGCAACCTGGGGCGGCTGCTTCGCCTGTGGACCATCGTCTTCGCGGCGAACCTGGCGGGTACGTTCTTCGTCGCCTTGCTTGTGGCCAAGCAGATCATCGTCGGACCGGAGCAGCTTGCCGCTGCGGTGGATGTTTCCGGAGCGATCCTGAAGAAGGGGCCGGAAGCAACCTTGTTGGCCGCCATGCCGGCAGGCTTCCTCATCGCGTCGGTCGCGTGGATCCTGCCGTCCGCCCGCGAAAGCGCGATATGGGTGATCATCCTGATTACCTATGTCATATCGCTCGGTGAATTCAGCCATGTCGTCGCCGGATCGGGAGAAGCGTGGCTCTTGATGCTGATGGGGCAAACGACATTTGCCGGCGCCGTGGGCGGATTCATCTTGCCCGCGCTGGTCGGCAACCTCATCGGCGGCACCGGGCTTTTTGCCGTGCTGGCTCATGGCCAGGTCAGAAATGAGATTGAGACGAATGATTGAGTCAGGCGGCGCAGCGCACGGCGGTTGCGGTGCCGGTCGCTGCCAAGCGATCCGCCATTCCGTGAAGCTGCGCGGCGCAATTCGCCGGTTACGCCGTCATGATGCCTATGGCTGCGTGGTGTACGCAGCGAACAGCCGGCACCAGACCGGCGCTCGCCCGGCACTTTGATCTCGATCCGTCGGCCCTGCGTTCCATCTTGACAAATAGCTCCCCAAGAACAAAAAAGGAACGATAAACCGTATTTGCCTGGTCGCGAGACAGATTCGTCGGCCAGGATCGATGGGAGCCCGGCGCGCGTCAAATGAAGCCTGCTATGTTGCCGGTCTACTATTATCTCGACCACTTCGTCGAAATGCTCGACTTCGTCGAGAGGACGTATGGCGAGATCCTCACCGACGAGCATCGTTCGTTCACCGCACGCTTTCGCGCCCTCTCCAAGGACGCGCAGTGCCTGCTCATCCGGATGGTCAACCGTCGGGGGGCGATCTTCAATCGCGCTCTCTTCAAGTACCCGGAGATCACCGATCTCGAAACAGCGGCTCGCCACTTGATCGCGTGTGGCCATGCCCGCGGCCTGCGTGTCGAGGATTATTCAGCCTTCGTACTTTGCCTGCCGAAGACCGCGCTTCTCGACGGCGCCCGTGCCGCGGGGTTTGGCCGCGACATCCGTACCTCATGGTCAAAGCCGGTGCTGGCCGACTTTTTCGTCGCTACAATTCCCTTCGATCTTGCCGCAAGGCATTGCGGCGCCGGCGCCTTCATTGCGCTCGACAATACGCGACCGATCGAATTCCTGCTGTACCTCTATTTCGGGAAGACGACCGAAGACCTGAAGAACTTCGCACTGCGCGATCTCGGCGTCCTGCGCACCAACAGAGAGACGTCGTTTAGTGCTCGCTTCGCCGATGCCGACGAAGCGCATGCGTGCTTTCACTATAGTCAGGTGCTGGACCGCATCGAGGTCCGCTCCCCCGACATCTACCGACAAGCGGCTGTAGCGATCCTGGATGGACCCCCGCGGACGACCGAATACGCCGCCGACCTTGCCGGCCGTGCCGCGTGTCAGGTAGGGCAGTTCTTCGAGAAACAGGGCGACAAGGACCTGGCCGAACGGCTTTATCGGTTCGGCGGCTCGGCCGATTGTCGCGAACGCCTCGTCCGTTTGCTGTACGGAGGGGGCGACAAGGCAGCGGCCGAGAATCTGCTGAGGCACATGATCGACGATCCCGAGAGCGACGACGAGCATGTCTTCGCGACGGATTTCTACGCGCGCAAGTTCGATGGACGGCGAACGGGTCTGTGCACCGAGTTGCTGCGGTCGGGGCGGACGATCGTTGTGGATGACACGCATCGCGGGAATCCCGAGGCAGGTGTCGCCGGAGTGCTGCGACGCCAGGGCGGACAGGTGTACTTCGCGGAGAATACGCTTTGGCACACGCTGTTCGGGCTGCTGTTCTGGGATGAGCTATTCGAATCCGGTCAACTTCACAGCGGCTTCGACCGGGTCCCGCATTGCCTACGCGACCGCACCTTCCATCGGCGGTTCGCCTCGCAGATCGACGGCAAGCTCGCGGAGATCAGGTCCGGCAATGCGCTTCCGATCGTCCTGCGCACCATCGCCGCCAGATGGGGCAGGCCCAACGGAATCTTCGCTTGGGACCACGTGCAAATGGGCGCGCTGCGTGCCTTGCTCGAAGGCGCAGGCGCGGACGGTTTGGCCGGGATTGTTCGGGCGATGTGCGAAGACTTCCGCAGCATGCGCGACGGCTTTCCCGATCTGATGCACGTGCGCGACGGCAAGTTGTCATTCCTTGAGGTCAAGGCGGAAGGCGACGCCATACGCCGCAACCAGTTGACCCGTCTTCGCCAACTGGGGAACGCCGGCATTCCGGCCGAGATCGGCCGCGTGGACTACCGGTTCGATCCGGAGCAGGACTACGTGGTCGTCGACATCGAAACCACGGGATCGTGGTCATCGGGGGACCGCATCACCGAAATCGGAGCGGTCAAGGTCCGTAACCATCAAGTCGTCGGTGAGTGGCACTCCCTTGTCAATCCGCAGCGGCCGATCCCCGCGAAGATCGTCGAACTCACCGGCATCACCAACCAAATGGTCCGGGACGCGCCTGTGTTCCATGAAATCGCCGACAGTTTCATGGCGTTCATGGCGGACGGCATCTTCGTCGCCCACAGCGTAAACTTCGATTACGGCTTCCTGTCGTTCGAGTATGAACGGCTTGAACGGCGCTTTCGCTTTCCGAAGCTGTGCACTTGCGTCGGAATGCGTCGCCGATATCCCGGGCACAAGTCGTATGGACTCGGAAAGCTGTGCGCGATCTACGGCATCGAGCTCGAAGAACACCATCGGGCGCTATGCGACGCGCGGGCGGCGGCCCGGCTGTTGAACCTCATCAACAAGAAGCGCGATGCCGCCGCCCCGGTGGACGCGGAGCAGGCCGCTTAGTCGCATTCCCGGCTGCTATCGCCCGGACCGTCCAGAACTGCTGCGACTTCGATCACGGCTGACTGCGGCGAAACGCCTACTCCGAAGCATGACGGACGCGGACCTGCCGCATGTGCGAGGTTCAAAGTGAAGTGGACCGTCCCGACAGCTGTTCGCGTTTCAGGCCGTTGATGACGAATTTCGGCGCTTTGGCGAAGTCCATCTCGGCGAGATTGGCGCCGATCGCGTCGAGCCGTCCTCCGCGCCGCCGTGGTTGTTCTCAAAATGGCTGACGAGCACATCTCGGAGACGCCGCTGAAGGATTTCGGATCGGCGGCAGCGGCCTTGCCTGCTCAAGGCATCACGCGACGCCTTGGCTTAATCTATGGCTCAACCCTTCGTGCTGGCAGTCTTGTCGAGTGCTGCGCGCAAGCCTTCTGCAAGCTTCACAGCGTCGTCGTTCGCCCAGAAGTGCATGAAGAACAGTCTGGGCTGCTCGTCGAGCATGTGGCTATGCAGGGCGGTCACCTCAATGCCGTGGGTACGCAGCGCCAGGATGACGGAGTTGACCTCGTCGCCGGTCAGGACGAAGTCGCCCGTGATGGCGGCCTTCCCGCCGCCGGTCGACTGGAAATTGATGCCGATGGCGACACCCATTGGGCCGACGGGGGTCAGCGGCATGCCGTCCTGCGTGATGGGGTCTCGCCGCTTGACGTTGAATTGGTAGACTCCGCCGTTAGCCTGTCCCTTCACGCCGATGATCTGGTCGAGCTTCGCCGTGTCGAGATCGAGGGCTGGCGGCTGGCTCGCGGGCGCCGCGGCCGTCAGGGGCGTCTTGCTCTCGGCCAGCGCCTCGTGCACTGCCGAGGCGATCTTGACGGGGTCACCGTGACCGGCGACGTGCATGTAGAAGGTGGCCGGGCTCGCGCGTAGCAGATGATTGTGTACGGCGGTGACTTCGAGACCGCTCGCGATCATCTTCGCCATGACGGGATTGATCTCGGTCTCAAGCAGCACGAGATCCCCCATGACCATGGCGCCGCCATGCGCAGGCTTGAAGGCGACCCAGCCGCCGAGCGCGAGCGCGGGCGTGATCGCGACTCCGTCCAGCGTCACGGACAGATCGGTACGGGGAAAGCCGTAGCGGTGGACATCATCTGAGACAGCAGCCTTCCGCCCCAGCGTCTCGTCGACCTTCTGCCAGTCGACGCCCTGCGCACGCGCCGGCGCAGCAAAAGCCACGATGCATGCGCCGAGCGCGACCGTTGCCTGAATTGTCCGTTTCATCCTCACTGCTCCTCGAGCTCAGTTTCGCTGTTTAATCTGACCGCTGCTGTCGATGACGAGCGTCACCGGCTTGCCGTTTTTCATCGCCTTGGCGGTCGTGCCTTCTGCCGTCGACTTGATGTCGCTGACCTGCGAGTAGCCGGCGGCCTGGATCTTGGCGATCAATTCCTCTTGTGTCAGGGCTTGGGCGGGCGACAGCCATCCCACGATCGCCGTCAGCATGGCGGCGCGACAAATCATCGGTATTCGCATTTGGGTCCTCCTGGCATGTAAGTTCTATCCCGGGTGCAGCGGAGAAGGGCCGCGATGCCTCGGCTGAGCCTCTTGCCGCTCCGGCAAGCCACGACGAGCATTCGGCGTAGAGGTCCGTGTCGATGCGCAAGATCAATCAGCTCGGCGCGGTCGACGCGCCTACCACTTGGGAAAGCATCGGACGAAATGTGGATGAGAAATGAAGGCATGCTGCGTCCTTGGGTAAAGGACGCGATTCTTGGGCATGTCGCCTCACGGGGAGATCGCAAGTCCCCGATGTCCTGAATTGAACTCCCGGACCCCCAAGCTGTCAACAAGTCCGCATCAGGAACTCCATGCGGGAACGTCACGAAGATTTCACCAATTCCGAGCCAATCCGGCGGGCGCATCTGGGAGAAAGCCGCTCTCGCTCGTCTTGAAACGCCCTGACGATCTCCCGTACAATGTTCCCGAGGGGACAAGCAGACTCCCCGTGAGACTTCGGTCCAAGCTCTGCGCAGCACGCATCACGTGGAGCTCGCGCATGGACACCGAAAGAAACCTCCCTCGACGCACCGTAGCCATCCTTTCGCGAGGAGACGCCCTCGCGCGTCGGGATGCGACGTCGAAAAACGGCCGCTTCGTCGACCTTTTCGAAGCACTCGCCGCGGTCGGCATCGAAGGGCGCCCTGCCATCTACGACGAAGGGTTCGCCGAGGAGGTCCGCGAGCAATTGCTCGCGGTGGACGGCGTGCTCGTCTGGGTCAACCCCATTCAAGACGGCCGAAACCGCGTCGCTCTCGACGCCCTGCTGCGCGACGTCGCCGCGCAAGGCGTGTGGGTCAGCGCCCATCCGGACGTCATCCTCAAGATGGGCACCAAGGAGGTTCTCCACCGTACCCGCTCGATGGGGTGGGGAAGCGATACTGCGCTGTATCGAACCGCCGCCGAGATGCGCGCCGAACTGCCGACGCGCTTGGCCGAGGGTCCGCGCGTGATCAAGCGCAACCGCGGCAACGGTGGTCAAGGCATCTGGAAGGTCGAGAAGGTGCCGGCTTCCCTCAAGATAAGAGTGCTCGACGCGACAAAGGAGGCGTCCGAGGAACTGACCCTGGATGGTTTCCTCGGTCGCTGCGCGGAGTATTTCGAAAACGGCAGCGTCATCGACCAACCATTCCAGCCTCGCCTGAGCGAGGGCGTGGTTCGCTGCTACATGGCCGGCGATCGCTGCGCTGGCTTCGGCCGTCACAAGGTCAAGGCCCTGGTCGACTTGCCTGCGGCGCGGTCCGAGGCCGGGCCGCGGCTCTACACGTCCAACGCAGACCCGCGCTTCCAGCGGCTGCGCCGGCTGATGGAGGACGAGTGGACGCCGGAGCTGACCTCGTTGCTGGAGATCGCGCGAGATGACCTGCCTGCCATCTGGGACGCCGACTTCATGCTCGGCCCCGTTCAGGCTGATGGCAGAGACAGCTACGTGCTCGGTGAGATCAACGTCAGTTCGGTGCATCCCTACCCGCGCGAGGCGCCTACAGAGATCGCCAAGCGGGTTGCCGATCGGCTGCAGCTTAACTTTCAAGCATGCTGACGGTCAGCGGCTCAAGCGCCTGCACATCTCCGTCTCATGGGCCGTTCGACTGCAGAACAATGCGACTTTAAGAGCCTCTAGCGAGCATACTTTTCGCCGAGGACAACCCTTTGATTCGCGAATGGCAGATCGTGGAGCGGCACCACGAGGACGACCCGGAGCACCAGTCATCTGCGCCACCGGCTTTTCGCCGGTCGCGCCGCGCCCGTCCCGGGCAGCCGCATCGTGAAAAAGCCTTTCCATCCGGAAGAGCTCGTCAGGACGATCAGGGAACTCGTTCGGAAAAGAGCGCGTCTCGTATTCGTCAGGATGGCAAGCGCGGCGAGGAAGCAGCTTTCGCCGGCCGAAATTGCTTCGAACTGGGACTATCCTTTTCACCTGCCGCCGCACGATTCGGCGGGCCGAACAGTTTCAGTGCAGTCTCGATCTTGGCGAGCAGCGCCCGAATTTCGGAACGCTCGTTCGGTCCCGGCTCGGCTTCAAGCCGCGTCCGGCAACGGCAGCGGGGGCCGAATCTGAACACGAATGCCGGTCGGGCCTACCGGCGCGAGGCAAGGGTTGAACCCGGAGCTTTGGCCTGATTGGCGGGGCCGCTCTGTAGCGCCGCTTTCCGTTCGGCGACGGCATGATCGAAAAGCTCGAGGACCAAGCCGAAGGCGGCGAGGTCATCCTGTTCGATCGCTCCTTCATCATAGCACTTCAGGGTTTCGCCGATGATCGCGTCGACTTCACGCTGTGACGCCAGCAGGTCCTGTTCTGAAACAGCATTGCGAAGCTCCGAAACCACGGCGAGGATTCGGTTGCGATGGCTGGTGGTATCGTCTCGGTCGTCCCGATTCAGATAGCGACGCAGCCATGCGGCGGCCGAACCAATCCCTGAAAGAAGGAGCAAGGCGAACCAGAAGTAGTCGCTGTACTTATCCAGAAAGGTGCGTTCGGTCCCGTTGATGACCGATGCGGCGCCCCGGTGAACGGCGGGCTCGGCTTCCTTCTCCGTTTCGGGCTTGGTGATGTGCGCAGCGCCGGCGACGCGTTGGGTTATCGTGTCTCGGACGGCGAAAAGCTGCCGGAAGAAAGCCGCCGCCTTGGCTTCTGACAGTTCCTTCCTGGCCAGGATCAGATGGCTGACGCTGATGGTGTCGACCTTGTCCTCGGGCCAGGCCGGTTTCGCGTTGAAGACGCTCGCGGGAATCTCCTCTGCTTCGTACCGGGCATGCCTCAGGGCGATGGCCTCGGATGCATCGATCGGAAGAAACTTGGGAGCTGCGCGCGCTCGCGAGGTTGCGGTGATCGCGTCGGACGTGATCTTGCTGTCGAGCGGGCCGACGGCGAGGTAGGCGTCGATCGTGGCGTCCTGCGCGAGCTTTTCGATCTCGTCGGTCCCAAATTGGACCGTCGCAACCTTGTCCGGCTCTACACCCGAGGCGATGAGGATGGTTCGCAGCAGCGCGAGGTTGGCTCCCGTCCTTCCGATGATGGCAACCTTACGACCCGCCAGATCGGCGATTTCTCCGATCTTAGCGGTGGGCTTCTTCTTGGAGTCGTTCCGAGCTCCCCCTTTAGGGGACCAAAGCACGACGTAGTTCTTCCGCAAGACCGCCACTGTCTGCGCGTCGGCGGGCATGCCGAGGTCGCCGCGCCCCACCGCCAGGTCGGCTTTGCCGGCGCCCAGCAAAGCCAACGATTCAGCGGCCCCCTCGGTCGTGATCGGGGAGAGCCGGACGGTCCTGCTTTCTTCGCCAAAAGCCTCGGCCATCGCCTCGACCACTTGATGATCATCGCTGCCTGCCGGTCCGACCGCGATCCGGAGGGTTTCGGGCTGCAAGACGTAGAACAGGGCAACCGCAGCCGCGCCGAAAGCGACGAATCCCAAAGCCAGCACGATCAACAGCCTTCGTTGGCGTCGATCAGGAGCACTCCTGACTGGATCAGATGATGACATCATGAATTGCGGCGCCCTCAGCTCAAGTCGATCTCGACCGCGATCCTAACCAGGTCGGAGTGGCTTTTGGCGCCGAGCTTGATCTTGAGCGCCGACGTCGTGTTGGCGACGGTTTTGTACGATATGCCCAGTTCGGACGCGACTTCCGATATCCGCTCGCCTCGACCCAATAACCGCAGTATCTCGAGTTCGCGGGCGCTCATCTGCGTCAGGGGGCTGGCCTTGATCGTCGCACTCGCGAAGACCGTCGCTTCGGCCAGCCGGGGCGAGACGAAGCGCTCGCCGGCCGCGACCTTCCGGATGGCCTTGGCCAGGACTCCGAGTTCGTCGCTTTTCGAGACGTATCCCTGGATACCCATTCCGACCGCTCGCACCACGAAGGCCGGATCGTCGGTCACGCTGAGCATGACGATCCGTGCGTCCGGGTCGTCCTTGCGGATCCGGCGCGTCAATTCGAATCCCGTCAGGTCGGGAAGCCTGATGTCCACGACGGTGACATCGGGATGCTTCTGCAGGAACGCGCGATGGCCGGCTTTCGCGTCGGAGGCCTCGTCGATCTCGACGGAGGGGTCGGATGCGAACAGGGCGCGGCATCCCGATACGACCACGGGATGATCGTCGACGATTAGCACCCGCATGATCGACTTTCCTTGTTAGGCACCTGCGTTTCCTCGATTTGCACGAGAGGAACGTCGCGGGGGCGTCAATGGTTCGAAATCGCCCGGGCACAAGACGGCGCCGGAGCGAAGCATCACCGCGTTGCAAGCTACGGATTTCATACCTCCCGTCACAGCCCGAGGCAGCATTGTTGCCACACCCCTTGAGCCAGATCGAAGGATCCTAAACGGAAGCAGAACCGGCGGTTCATGCGGCGTTCAACGCGCCCGGCCTAAGCAACCCGCGCCACCGGGGACAGTGCGCGAGGTGGAACATGTCTGGTTCTGGACCGGAGTTCGATCCCATCGGGGTCGTGATCGATTGGCTTGATGCGTGCCGGCAGGGACGCTTAGCGGACCTTTTGGAGCTCTACGCCGATCGGGCGACCCTCGATTGCTGCGACGGCGGACGTTTCGTCGGCCGTAGCGGCCTGCTTCGCTATTGGCCCGGCAAGCTGCGGGACGCGGCGCCGTCGGCGTTCGAGCTCCACGAGGTGTCACCCGAGGGTGATTGCGTCGTCCTGGATTACCGTGATTACGATGGTAGCAACGTGCGGACGAAATTCTGGTTTGACGATTTCGGAAACATCAGCAGGACCCGCTGCATACCGCTGGGCGGGCTCGGCTCGTGGGCCGCGTAGGGGGCTATGGTGAAGAGGTCGCCGCATTCGGCAAGCCTCTTCACCGTTACAACCACGATCAGTGCATGTGACCGATCAGATAGATGCCGCCGCCGACGAAAAGGACGGCCGGCACCGCCCAAAGAATGAGAACGGGCATCTTCGTCTCCTTCGGCTGCGGTTAGTTGGAGGAGCAGACCTTGACGGTCTTCATCCCGGCTTCGGCTTCCGTGCGGGTCTTGTAGACCGTACCGGACGGGCTAACGACCGTCGTGGTCGTGTCGACGGGCTTCTTGTCGACGATGGTGCAGTGCTTGGTCTTCGCGTCCTGGACGACGTAGAATTCGTCGGCTGCGAACGCCGGGGTTACGAAAGCCGCGATCAGCGTCGCAGCAGCAAGGGTTTTAAACTTCATGTCGTTTCCTCCAATACTCCCGGGGGGGGGCATATCCGCGGGGCATGGAGCTAACGGGAAAAAGTGGCAAATGGTTCCTGGCAGGAGGAACATTGCCGTGGCGGGCAGGTTCTTGGTGGCGCCGCATCAAGCGGCCTGGAGAACATGATGAAGAAGTTGCTGCTGCTTTCCGCCACCGCACTGCTGGTCTCGACGAGCGCCTTCGCTCAGACGACCGTCATCACGACGACGGGCACGGGACATTCGGGCGCGGTGCAGATCGAGCCGGAATACCGTACGAAGATCCGAACCTACGTCACCGAGCACAAGATCCGTCCGGTCGAGACCCGTGAGAAGATCGTGATCGGCTCGCCGGTGCCGCGCGACGTCGAGCTCGAGGCGGTGCCAACCGAGTGGGGCCCGTCGCTCACCAAATACCGCTATGTCTATTCCGGCGAGCGCGTGATGCTGGTCGATCCCGAAACCCGCGCCGTGATTCAGGAAGTCGAGTAACGGGTCGCGGCGGGTCGTCGAACTGATGCCCCGCCGCGAACTCGATGCAACTTCTCCCCGGAAATCGACTACGCACGATCGAGAGGAATTTCGATCTTGGCCCTCAGTCCACCGGAATCGAAATTCATGTCGACGCGGGCGCCAAGCTGGTGCGGAAGAAGACGTCGGAGAAGCTGCGTACCGAAGCCCATTCTTGCCGGCTGCGCCAAAAGATAGACGTCCTTTTCGATCCACTCGAACGCCAAGCCGTCGGCGATACGTCGCCAGACCACTTCGAGTTTGCCGCCGCGGGCGGACAGGGCGCCGTGCTTCACCGCGTTGGTGGTTAGTTCATGGAGGGCCATGCCGAACGCCATCGCAGGCTGCGCGCTCAAAACGATGTCGGGACCCGCAATCGTGACGCGATCGGCTTTTTCATCGCCGTACATGGCCAGTTCGTTCTCCACAAGTTCTCGCAGCACGACATGCCCCTGGTCGCCGGCGATGAGCATGGAGTGCGTCCTTGCGAGCGCCTCGATGCGGCCGTTAAAGGACTTGCCGAATTCGTCCAGCGAACGCGCGCTGCGAATCGTCGAACCTGCTAACGCCTGGACCGTGGCCAAACTGTTTTTGATCCGGTGTTCGAGCTCCTGGACGAGAAGGGACAGTCGCTGCTCGGTCGCAGACCGTCTCGCGACCTCGTCGCCGCTGGTGGCCACCGCAGTCCAACCGCCTCGGTCGCGACCGACGGTGACGTCGTGTCGGCGGACAACGTCGAGCACGTCGCGAGGTCCGCAACTGTCCATGCAGTAGCTGCACATCGAGATCATGCGACGCCCTTTCAGACCGAGCGACACGCGCGTTTCATAGTCCTGAAAATTCGTCCACTGCTCGCGGCGGAGCCAGCCTGTGTTACCATTGGTCCGGAAACCGTTGTAACCGTCGGCACGGGACTGCTCTTCGCTGCGCAGCAGGCCGCCGGCCATACGTTCTGCATCGATAACGCCGCCGGCATCGTACCACGTGCGGACGTCGTGAATTTCGATCTGCTTCGCGAGCTCCCTCCGGTCGAAGTCGCCGACCGCCGCTCGCAATGCGCTGCGGGCGTCCTCGGCTCCGAGCGGGTCCATCGCCACAAGCAGACATCGCTCGTCGTTCTCGAGCCCGGCCTTGAAATACGGGACAATCGTCTCGCGGAGATCGTCGACACTGGCGAAGAACTGGCAAAGATGCGAGCCCCATGGCAATTCATCGATGCCGGCAAGGCCGACCGGGGTGTAGTCCATCATGCACTTTCCAGATTCCTCGCCGCATATCGACGGGAATTTCTGGCAATCTAGCTCAGTCCAAGCCTATGGTCTGCGACAAACGGGCCACAGATTCGCCGATGCCGTTTGCGCCCTCGGAATACCAAGAGTTCCTTTGTTCACTTCTGAACCAAATGCAAGCGGCATTCGCCTCGTGCCTGGTTGTCAGCCGTTTCGCAGAGGCGGTTTGTGAATTTCCAGGTGACCGTGTTGAAGATCCTGGTGAGTTACCTGCAAGGCCATGCCTCGATGGCGGAGCTGAAGCGCGACATGGCGTTACTGGCGACGAGCGGGCGGGATTGGGCGGAGCGCACAAGGCGTCTCGCGGCGCGGGTTCCGGACCTCGACATCTTCGCGCAAGGACTGGTCGAGCGTCGCGACGGCGGCTGGCGGATCACCGAAAAGGGCCGGGCCGTGCTCAAGGCGATGGAGCAAGAGCGGCTTTAGGGCCGCCCCATAGTCGTTTCGTCGGTTCCGAATTTGAATTGCCACTTTTTCCCGATTTGAGGAACGATCGGCCGGGCGCGCGGTTGGTGTGCGATTTTCGCTGGAGGACACACCATGATCAAACGCCAGTTGATGACCACCACCGCAGCCATTCTGATTTCGACCGCGGCTTTCGCGCAGAGCAATTCCAAGGATGTTCCGAGCGCGGCCCCTTCGGCGCAGCAGACCGAAAAATCAACATCGACACCACAGACTTCCAATCCCTCGACCGCGACGTCGACGCAGTCGCAGGCCTCGCCTCCGCCCGCCTCGTCCCAAACCCCCTCCGCGTCTACGACCACTCAGACGCAGCAGAACACCGCGACAGACAGCGCCCGCTCAACCCCGAACTCGACGGCCACGAACGGCACCAACGCCAACCCCTCGGCGGGGACTCAGCAACCGGCTACGGCGAGCCAGAGTCAGCCGGGCCAGCCGGCAGCCAATCAGCAGCAGTCGACGAATCCGGCGCCGTCCACGGGCACCAACCAGGCGCAGCAGACGCCGTCGATGGGCAGTTCATCGAACCCCTCCGCGCGGCAGCAGGGTACGCAGCAGAGCGCGGGAGCTGGAACTGGTTCCGATCGGGCGAATGTTTCGGTTCAGCTCAATGACACGCAGAGAACTCGCGTCAGCGAATCCGTCTCGCATCTGAACGTCAAGCCCCTCACCAATGTCAATTTTTCGGTGTCAATCGGGACGGCAATTCCGCGCGACGTGCGCCTTCAGCAACTTCCCGCCGACGTGGTCGAAATCGTTCCGCAGTACCGGGGCTACAACTTCGTCCTAGTCCGCGACGAGATCGTGATCGTCGACCCTTCGAGCTACCAGATCGTCGCCACCATGCCGTACTCGGGACGATCGACGGCGACCGCTCCGGCGCCCCGCGAGCAGCGCAAGGTGACCTTCAGCGATCGCGATCGCGAGACCGTGCGAAAGCACGTTCGCGCGGCGCCCGCCGAACGGCGGACGACGACGACGGGCAGCACGGTGCGGACTGAGATCCGCAGAGGCGAACGCGTGCCGGACGGCGTCGAGATCGAAGCCTTCCCGGAGGAGGTCTATCGCGATGCGCCGACAATGCGGGAATACCGTTACATCCACCGCGATAGTCGCACCTACATCGTCGAGCCGCAGGAGCGGCGCGTCATCGAAGAAATCGACTAACCAAACCCAGTAAAGGAAATACGATGAAGACCATTCTGCTCGCAGCCGCCGCGGCGGCATCGCTCGCAACCGCCGCTTCGGCCGCACCGCTCAACGTCGGGGGCCTGGCCACCGTAGAGATGACCAATGTAGAGCAGGTGCGCCTGGTCTGCGACCAATACGGTCGTTGCTTCCGGACGCGCGGCCCCCGCTACGTCCAGCGCTACTATGGCGATGGCGACGCCTACGTCGCGCGCCGGAGCTACGGCTACCACGGCGGAGCGGGCTACTACGATCGTGGCTACGGCTACTCCAGCGGGCCGAGCGTGGGCTTCAGCTTCGGCACCCGGGGCTGGTGATCGACGAGACTTTCGAGGAAGGGGCCGCCGCTTGGACGGCCCCTTTCGTTTATCCGACGTCAGGCGGCGGCGGAATTTGCCCCATGGCCGGAGGGCCCGGCGGAGGACGGATGGCGCTCTGCGCTGACTCCTTCCAACTTTGGTCAGGTTAGGGACTTCGCCCGTCGACACACGGTCAGCCCTCATCCGCAGCCCGTTAAAGAACGGTGCCTGACCTTCCCCACCGCTGACTTCGCGCTGTGCTCGATCTCCGTGAGCAGCTTCAGCCCGACCCAAACGCCCTTCTGAGGGTCTTCCTGACAAGCGGCTCCGCCGTCTCCGGAACGCCGCCCTCGATGTCTTGTCGAATCCGTCGTCGAC
The DNA here is from genome assembly GCF_018129985.1 of Bradyrhizobium sp. SZCCT0148. Classification (GTDB taxonomy): domain Bacteria; phylum Pseudomonadota; class Alphaproteobacteria; order Rhizobiales; family Xanthobacteraceae; genus Bradyrhizobium; species Bradyrhizobium japonicum_H. The sequence goes on along the minus strand of NZ_JAFCKT010000001.1, from coordinate 768,732 downwards.
CTTGCCGGCGTAGACGAGATCGGCGCCCTTGCGCCGTCCGGCGTAGTTCAGGCCTGAAAGCTCGCGAGTTTCCTGTACCAAACGTGGTACATCAAACTCCGAGGGCGGGAAGTTAGCGAGAAGTACCTGATTTTGTTGGTAGCGGGAGAGGGACTCGAACCCCCGACCCCAGGATTATGATTCCCGTGCTCTAACCAGCTGAGCTACCCCGCCACAGGGTCGCGAACGGCTGTAGGGCCGATCTCGCGAACGCGCGGCATATAATGAAGGGGAAGCCGGGAAGTCAATCCGCCTTCGCTCAAGCTTCGGCGGGATAAGGCGGTTTGGGTCGAAACGCCGCCGATTTTGACGCCGGATTTCCCCATTTTCGAGCGCCCGACTCGCGGAAGAGCCCCCTCACCCGAAATCCGCGCTTTGCACAGAGTTCACCTCTACCGACAGGGAGGCGGAAGACCGCAAAAGCGCGAAAATCTGTTACTTCGGCCGGACCGTCTGGTCGCCGCCGGGGCTTCCGGGGGGCGGGATAACCGGGGTGTTGCCGCCGGTGTCCGGAGCCGGGGCGTGCATGTCGGGGTCGACGCCGGAGGGCGGGCAGAGCACGCCGTCTGTCTTGGCGAGCTTGTCGCCGAGCGGTTCACGGGACTGGCCGGTGGTGGCGGTGCCGTCGGGGGCGGAGGTCATCCGGTCCGAGGGCGCGCAACCAGCCGCGCGTTGTGGGGACGGCGGCGCAGTCGCTTGCGGCGGCGTGGCCGGGGCGGGCGGCGCCTGCGCGATTGCGCTACCTGAAGCGGCGATCACGAGGCTGGCCAGAATGATGTTCAATGTGGTGCGCATGCAAGGGAAACGCGCCGATCACGGCGCGTGTTCCCGCGACACGATCACGATTTGTGGTAGCGGATCAGCGAAAAGTGCCCCATCGGCGGCATCGGGCGGCGCTCGGCCAGCGTGACGCCGCCGTGTTTGGCAGCCCAATCGACCAGACGTTGCCATGGGAATTCCGGGCGCCAGCCGAGGCGACGGGCGATGGGGGCGAAAGCGAGCTCGAACAATTTGCGCGGGCCGCTCTCGGCGCCGATGTGGTTGACGAGGATCAGCTCGCCGCCGGGCTTGAGCACGCGCACGAACTCGTCGAGCGTGCCTTCGGGATCGGGCACGGCGGTGATGACATATTGCGCGACCACCGCGTCGAAGAAGTTTTCGGGGAAGGCGAGGTTCTTCGCGTCCATCACCGAGAGCACTTCGACATTGGAGAGGCGAAGCGAGCGCACGCGCTGTTGCGCCTTGCGCAGCATCGGCTCGGAAATGTCGACACCACAGATCTTCGTGGTGCGCGAATAGTCTGAGAGCGAGAGCCCGGTGCCGACGCCGACGTCGAGGATGCGGCCGCCGATGCGGTCGGCCTCCGCGATGGTCGACTGCCTTCCGGCGTCGAACACCTTGCCGAACACGAGATCATAGACCGGCGCCCAGCGGCCATAGGCCTTCTCGACCCCGGCCCGCGAGATGTCTGCTGCCATGCCCCCTGCCCCAGCCTATGTTCTTAGCCGCGCACCGCTTCCACCAGCGGCCTCGCTGCGTTGCTCGCGACCTTGGCCGCGGCGCTCTGGATGAAACCACCGCCGAGCACGCGGGCCTGTCCCGAAGGCGCATCGTAGAACACGCAGGCTTGTCCCGGCGAGACGCCCTCCTCGCCGCCGACGAGCTCGACCTCGTAATGGCCGTCGCTGCCGCGCAACCACGCGGGCTGCGGCGCGCGGGTCGAGCGCACGCGCACGAACAGTTCAAGGCCTGCGCCGATGGCGCGGTCGATATCGCCATTGCCGATCCAGTTGACGTCGCGCAGGGAGATGCGGTGCATCTTCAGCGCATCGCGCGGGCCGACGACGACGCGGCGGGTGGCTGCCTCCAGCCGCACCACGAACAGCGGCGCGTGAGCCGCGATGCCGAGGCCGCGACGCTGGCCGACGGTGAAATTGGCGATGCCGTTGTGCCGGCCGAGCACGCGCCCCTCGAGATCGACGATATCACCGGGGTCCATCGCGTTGGGACGCAGGCGGGTGATGATGTCGGTGTAGCGGCCGGTCGGCACGAAGCAGATGTCCTGGCTGTCGTGCTTGTCGGCGACGGACAGGCCAAAGCGACGCGCCAGCTCGCGAGTCTCGGGCTTGGTCATGTCGCCGAGCGGAAAGCGCAGGAAGTCGAGCTGCTCCTGTGTCGTAGCGAACAGGAAATAGCTCTGGTCGCGGTCCGCATCGGCCGCGCAGACCAGCGCGCGCGAGCCGTCCTCGCGGCGCCGCGAGGCGACGTAATGGCCGGTGGCGAGCGCCTGAGCCCCGAGTTCGCGCGCGGTCTTCAGAAGGTCGCGGAACTTGACGCTGCGGTTGCACTCGATGCACGGCACCGGCGTCTCGCCGAGCGCGTAGCTGTCGGCGAAATTGTCGATGACGGATTCGCGAAAGCGATCCTCGTAGTCGAGCACATAATGGGGAATGCCGAGTTTTGCCGCGACGTCGCGGGCGTCGTGGATATCCTGGCCGGCGCAGCAGGCGCCCTTGCGATGGGTCGCAGCGCCATGGTCGTAGAGCTGCAGGGTGATGCCGACGACGTCGTAGCCTTCCGCCTTCAGAAGCGCAGCCGTCGTCGACGAATCGACGCCGCCCGACATGGCGACGACGACCCTGGTGTCCTCAGGACGGCCTTCGAGATCCAGACTGTTGAGCATGGGCCTTTGAGGGTTGTGACGGCGGCGTGCGGCGATCCGCGATTTCATGCTTCTCGCGGGACGTGGTCGATCCCCGGGAACATTGGTTCCCGCAAGGCACGACTGCCCGGTCGAAAGCGGCGGAGAGTAACCTCTTTAATATAGGCGGCATTCCAGTGAAGCAATCAGGCACGCCGCCAGCTTAGGGCAATTCTTGCCGGGAGGCAGAAATGACGGGGTCGCGGCGGGTCCCGCGGCGGCTGGCCATATTAATCAAAATATTGATTTTGCTGTATAAATATACATGGGCCGGCACTGGCCCGCTCCTTGCTCCTTTGAATGCCGAAGTTGTTTCCGAGGGGTTGCCTGTGGTCAGTCGTACGTCAGATGTCGTGGCCAACGTGCCAGTTCCGAGCGCGCAGCAAAAGCCTGCGCGGTCGCAGAGCACCAGGGAGGGGTCGGCGAACGACGCCTTCGGCTCGCTGGTCGACAGCAACACCCAGGCGATCAACAGCAATGCGGCCACCCAGGCCCAGGACAGCGCGCCGCGGCGGAGCGATTCGTCCTCCGCCGACAAGGGCCCGCGCGACACCTCGCCCACCGATCAGTCCTCGCAGAGCAGGGCGAACGACGACACATCCGCGCCCGCCAGGGGCGAAAAGACGGACAACAAGACGGACGACAGGGCAAACGACACGGCCACCGATCCGGCCAGGGACGCCGGCAAGGCCAAAGACAAGGCCAAGGATAAGAACAAGGCCGAGGCATCAGACGCCAAGTCGGCTGATACTTCCGGGAAAACCAAGGACGACAAGACCGAGGGCACCGACACGCTCACCGCCGCAATCGATGCCGCGGCACCCGCGCCAGCCGACGCGGCGCAGGCCGCCGTGCCTGATCCGAATGCCATCGTGATTGCTGCGCCGGTCGTCCCTGTCGATCCCAACGCGGCTGCCGACCAGGCCACCACCTCGCCGCTGACGATCGCCGCCGCCGGCATCGCCGCCAGCGCCTCGATCGCCGCGCAGATCGCGGGCACCAAGACCGACACCGCCACGCCGGCCGACAAGAGCGCCAAGACCGCCGGTGCCAAGGTCGATGCCGAGACCACCGCGACGCTGGCCGATGCCGCGACACTGGCAACCGATGCAGCCGCGACCGACGCCAAGCCGAACGGCGGCCTGATCCCCGTCAACCAGGGCACGCCGAAGACCTCGTTCCAGGCTGCCGTCGCCACCGCGCAAGGACAGTCCGACATCTCCAATATCGGCCAGGACGCCGGCAAGACCGACGCCGTCCCGACACAAGCGCCGGGCACTGCGACCGCCAGCACCGCCGCGCATCCGCAGGCCGCGAAGCCGCAGGCGGACGGCGCCGCGACCGAGGCCAAGGCTTCGGACCGCACCGCCGATGCGACCCAGGGCGCACCGACGACGCTTCCTCATGCAGGCGCGCAAGGCGCGGTCGCCCCGACCGAGACCAGCGCGCAGGCCGCTTCCGCCATACAGGCGCCGCTGACCAACACGACCTCGACCGCTTCCGCATCGACCGCGACGCTGACCGCGACCGCTGCCAGTGCGACGGCGGTGCCGGTCAATGGCATCCCGATCGAGATCGCGGCTGCGTTCCGCTCCGGCAAGTCCCGCTTCGACATCAGCCTCGACCCGGCCGAACTCGGCCGCATCGACGTCCGCATCAATGTCGACCGCAACGGCAACGTCACCTCGCATCTCACGGTGGAGAAGCCCGAGACGCTGCAGCTGCTGCGCCAGGACGCGCCGCAATTGCAGCGCGCGCTCGACGATGCCGGCCTCAAGTCCGGCAGCAACGGGCTGTCCTTCAGCCTGCGCGACCAGAATTCATCGGGCCAGAACACCGGCCAGAATAACGACAACGGCGGCAATGCCCGCCGGCTGATCATCAGCGAGGACGACACCGCTGCTGCCGCACCCGTCGGGCGCGGCTATGGCCGCATGTACGGGCCGAGCAGCGGCGTCGACATCAGAGTGTGAGGGAGTACTCGACATGACCACCACGACTGGCGCTACCGCTCCTACGGTCGTCTCCGGGACCACGGACCTCCCGAAATCCTCCTCGTCGAACTCGCTGGGCTCCACCACGGGATCGACGCTCGCCGGCAACTTCCAGACCTTCCTGACGCTGCTGACCACGCAGCTGCAGAACCAGAATCCGCTGGACCCGCTCGACACCAACCAGTTCACCCAGCAGCTGGTGCAGTTCGCCGGCGTCGAGCAGCAGCTCAAGACCAACGACGCGCTGTCCCAGCTCGTCACCCTGCAGCAGACCACGCAGGCGACCCAGGCGCTGGGCTTCGTCGGCAAGACCGCCCTGGTCGACGGCACCACCGCGACCATGACGAACTCGTCCGCGACCTGGCATCTCAACGTGCCGACCGATTCCACCGTCGACATCACCGTCGCCAATGCCAGCGGCCAGACCGTATTCACCGGCAAGTACACGGCCGGTGCCGGCACCGACGTTCCCTTCACCTGGAACGGCATGGGCAATGACGGCACGCAGTGGCCCGACGGCAAGTACACGATCTCGGCGACGGGCAAGGACGTCGCCAACAACAACGTCGGCATCGCGGCGCAGGTGCAGGGCGTGGTGTCATCGGTCGACCTGACCCAGTCGCCGCCCCTGCTCACCATCGACGGCGCCAGCTACACCCTGAGCCAGGTGAAGAGCATCATCGCGACAAGCAGCAATTGATAGCGGAGCACTGCCGCAACTTCAGAGTCATCCCCGCGAAAGCGGAGATCCAATAACCACCAAGTCGTTTCGTGTAAGACCATAACTCCGAATTTCGTCAGACTACTCCCTGGGATCACGAATCTCACGCTCCGCGTACCCCGGGATGACCATCGAGCCGGCTTGGCGGCTCCATTCGTTAGTAAAGTATTTACGAAGTCCCCCTCGACCGGCCTGGATGCCGGTCGAGACGAGCGCGTTCCAGCCATTTTCAACGAGAATTGTATTGAAGCCTTAGGCTTAGCGGATTTTTAAGCCGCCGGGCGTAGGGTTACGGGTGTGAGTTCAGTGGTTGAGAGTTTGTGAGTACGCCATGACAGAACCCCATCGCCCGAGGGTAAAATACGTCATCGGGCCGGACGGCAGTCCGTTGACGATCGCGGATCTGCCTGCACCCGGCACCAAACGCTGGGTCATCCGCCGCAAGGCCGAAGTCGTCGCCGCCGTCCGTGGTGGACTTCTCTCGCTTGAGGAGGCCTGCAGCCGTTATACCCTAACGGTCGACGAATTCCTTTCCTGGCAGTTTTCCATCGACCAGCATGGTCTGGCGGGTCTTCGCACCACCCGCATCCAGCAATATCGCCAGTAGGCGATCCGGAAATCTGCGGCTTTTGACGAAAATCGGCCCCGCCCCGCGAGGCCGATTTTTTTCATATCCGCCTTTCGCGCGACTTTTGTCCGACCTCTTAACCTTCGTTAACCATATCGAAACCATCACCTAGGCAATAATTGCCCAGTCGGCCTTTCCGGTGAAAGCGGCCGAATCTGTTGGGGCGGTTGCTTGCAAGGTCTTGCGGACTTTCTGAAGAGTATCGGCGCTGCCCGGTTCGCGGCGATGATCGCGGTCACCGCCGCGCTCATCGGCTTTTTCGCGTTCGTCATCATGCGCGTCACCACGCCGCAGATGACGACGCTGTTCACCGACCTCAGCGTCGAGGACTCCTCCGGCATTATCAAGGACCTGGAACGCCAGGGCATCCAGTTCGAGATCCGCAACGAGGGCAGCATCATCATGGTGCCCAAGGACAAGGTCACGCGCCTGCGGATGAAGCTCGCCGAGGGCGGCCTGCCCAAGGGCGGCGGCGTCGGCTACGAGGTGTTCGACAAGTCGGACGCCCTCGGCACCACCTCCTTCGTCCAGAACATCAATCACCTCCGCGCGCTGGAAGGCGAGCTCGCCCGCACCATCCGCGCCATCGACCGCATCCAGGCCGCCCGCGTCCATCTGGTGCTGCCCGAGCGCCCGCTGTTCGCCCGCGAGGCGCCGGAGCCGTCGGCCTCGATCGTGGTCCGGGTCCGCGGCGCACTGGAAGCCCAGCAGATCCGCGCCATCCGCCACCTCGTCGCCTCCGCCGTCAACGGCCTGAAGCCGCAGCGGGTCTCGATCGTCGACGAGGCCGGCCAGCTGCTCGCCGACGGCGCCGCCACCGATCCGGAGCAGGCGCTCGGCGACGAGCGCCGCATCTCCTTCGAGAAACGGATCCGCAAGCAGGTCGAGGACATCGTCTCCTCCGTGGTCGGCTCGGGCCGCGCCCGCGTCCAGCTCTCCGCCGATTTCGACTTCAACAAGATCACCCAGACCTCGGACAAGTACGACCCCGAGGGCCGCGTGCTGCGCTCGAGCCAGACCCGCGAAGAGCAGAGCATGACCGCCGACAACAACGGCCAGGTCACCGTCAACAACGAGCTGCCGGGCAACCAGCAGAACAGCGGCGCCACGGCCAAGGACCAGAGCAAGAAGTCCGAAGAGACCAACAATTACGAGATCTCCCGCACCACCAAGACCGAAGTGACCGAGGCCGGCCGGGTCAACCGCATCTCGGTCGCGGTGCTGGTCGACGGCATCTACACCAAGAACGACAAGGGCGAGCTCGTCTACACCGACCGCACCAAGGAGCAGCTCGACCGCATCGCCACCCTGGTGCGCTCGGCGATCGGATTCGACCAGAAGCGCGGCGACCAGGTCGAGGTCGTCAATTTGCGCTTTGCGGATGCGCCCTCCACTGCCCCGATCAGCGAGCCCTCCGGCTTCCTTGGCATGCTCCAGTTCACCAAGGACGACGTCATGTACTTCGTCGAGCTCGGGGTGATGATGCTGCTCGGCCTGATCGTGCTGTTCCTGGTGATCCGCCCGCTGGTGAAGCGCATCCTGGCCTCCGACGAAGTCGCAGCCGCCATCTCCGGCGTGCTCTCAGGCCCGGCCGCCTCGGAAGAGGCGGCGCCGGCCAGCGGCCAGGCACTGCTGCCGAGCGGCGCCGCCAGCGCGATCGACGTCGCCACCGTCCAGGGCCAGGTTCATGCCCAGTCCGTTCATCGCGTCGGCGAACTCGCCGAGCGCAACCCCAACGAAACCGTCGCCATCATCCGCCAGTGGCTGACCGAACCAGCCAAGTAATCGAACCAAGAAACCCAGCCAGTGAATCAAGAAGTGATCTGACATGGCCGCCAATCTGCAAAATGCCAACTCCAACGACATCACCAGCGTGATCTCCACGCTCGGCCAGCGCGCCGGCAGCCGCGCGGGCCAGACCGAGGCGGTGACGGGGCCCAAGCGAGCCGCAATCCTGATGCTCGCGCTGGGCGAACAGTACGGCGGCAAGATCTGGTCGATGCTCGACGACGACGAGGTGCGCCAGCTCTCGCTGGAGATGTCGACGCTGGGCACCGTCGAGGTCGATACGGTCGAGGACATGCTGCTCGAGTTCGTCTCGCGCATGTCGGCCTCGGGCGCGCTGATGGGCAATTTCGACGCCACCGAGCGGCTGCTCCAGCAGTACCTGCCGCCGGAGCGCGTCAACGGCATCATGGACGAGATCCGCGGCCCTGCGGGACGCAACATGTGGGAGAAGCTATCCAACGTGCAGGAAGAGGTGCTCGCCAACTATCTCAAGAACGAATATCCGCAGACCATCGCGGTCGTGCTCTCGAAGCTGAAACCGGAACACGCCGCGCGCGTGCTCGGCATCTTCCCCGAGGAGCTCGCGCTCGACGTCGTCAATCGCATGCTGAAGATGGAGGCGGTGCAGAAGGAGGTGATCGAGAGCGTGGAGAAGACCCTGCGCACCGAATTCATGTCCAACCTGTCGCAGACCCGCCGCCGCGACGCCCACGAGGTGATGGCGGAAATCTTCAACAATTTCGACCGCCAGACCGAAACCCGCTTCATCACCTCGCTGGAAGAAGACAACCGCGAATCGGCCGAGCGCATCAAGGCGCTGATGTTCACCTTCGACGACCTCGTGAAGCTGGATTCGGGCTCGGCGCAGACGCTGATGCGCAACGTCGACAAGGACAAGCTCGGCGTCGCGCTCAAGAGCGCCAACGAGGACGTCCGCAACTTCTTCTTCGGCAACATGTCCTCGCGCGCCGCCAAGATGCTGCAGGACGACATGGCCGCGATGGGCCCGGTCCGCCTGCGCGACGTCGACGAGGCGCAGGCGCTGCTGGTCAACCTCGCCAAGGATCTCGCCGCCAAGGGCGAGATCATGCTGACCAAGAACCGCGCCGACGACGAACTGGTGTACTGATGGCCGCTCCGGCAAAATTCCTGTTCGATACCGACTTCGCGGCGCCCGAGCGCGCGACCCGCGAGAAGGCCGCGACCGCCGCCGAGATCGCCCAGAAAGTCGCGGAAGCCGAGGCGCGCGCCTATCAGGAAGGTTTCGCCGCAGGCCAGCACGAGGCCAAGGCCGAGAGCGACCGCCGCGTCGCACTTGCCATGGAAGAGATCAACATCGGCATCCGCGGCATTGCTTCCGGGATCGGCAACATCGAAATCAAGATGGAGACCGAGGCGGTCGACGTCGCGGTGGCGGTCGCGCGCAAGCTGTGCGCGGACCTGGTCGCCGCCGAGCCGCTCGGCGAGATCGTCGCCCTGGTCAAGGACTGCTTCTCGCATCTGGTTGCGACGCCGCATCTGGTGGTCCGCATCAACGACGCGCTCTATGACAGCGCGCGCGAGAAGATCGAGCGGCTCGCCAAGCAGAGCGGCTTCGAAGGACGGCTGGTGATCCTGGCCGAGCCGGAGATTGTGACCGGCGACTGCCGGATCGAATGGGCCGATGGCGGTGTGGTGCTGGAGCGCGCCGCCATCGCGGCCAAAATCGACGAAATGGTTGGACGCTATGTCGCGTCCCGCAGGGGGAGCTAAGCCATGAGCGACACCGACGGACAGGTCCCGCTGCCCGATCTGAACGGCCCGATGCCGCCCACCGGCACCGACGTCGGCTACAACGAGGACGAATATGCGGCGCGTGCCGCCGCCGACCTCGAGGCGGTGTTCGACGTTCCCGTGCAGGTCTCGGCCGTGCTCGGCCGCTCGAAGATGGACGTCAGCGAACTGTTGAAGCTCGGACCCGGCACCGTGCTCGAGCTTGACCGCCGCGTCGGCGAGGCCATCGACATCTACGTCAACAACAAGCTGGTCGCCCGCGGCGAAGTCGTCCTGGTGGAGGACAAGCTCGGCGTGACCATGACCGAAATCATCAAGACCGAACGCAGCTGATAGCGCGCGCGACCAGACGGACAGGAGACTGACATGCGGCTTCTCATCGTTGGCACATTGAAGGGCCAGCTCACCACCGCCACCAAGATCGCGATGGACAACGGCGCCACCGTGACCCATGCCGAGGATCACGATCAGGCGATGCGCGTGCTGCGCGGCGGCAAGGGCGCCGACCTGCTGCTGGTCGACGTCGCCCTCGACATCCGCGACCTCGTGATGCGGCTCGAGGCCGAGCACATCCACGCGCCGATCGTCGCCTGCGGCATCACCAACGACGCCCGCGCTGCGGTCGCCGCGATCCACGCCGGCGCCAAGGAATACATCCCGCTGCCGCCGGACCCCGAGCTGATCGCCGCGGTGCTGGCCGCGGTCGCCAACGATTCCCGCGAGCTGGTCTATCGCGACGAGTCGATGGCCAGGGTGATCAAGCTTGCGCAGCAGATCGCCGGCTCCGATGCCTCGGTGATGGTCACGGGCGAGTCCGGAACGGGCAAGGAAGTGCTGGCCCGCTACGTCCACACCCGTTCGGCCCGCGCCAAGCGCCCCTTCATCTCGATCAACTGCGCCGCGATTCCCGAGCATCTGCTCGAATCCGAGCTGTTCGGCCACGAGAAGGGCGCCTTCACCGGCGCGATCGCCCGCCGCATCGGCAAGTTCGAGGAAGCGACCGGCGGCACGCTGCTGCTCGACGAAATCTCGGAGATGGATGTCCGCCTGCAGTCCAAGCTGCTCCGCGCCATCCAGGAGCGCGTGATCGATCGCGTCGGCGGTACCAAGCCGGTCCCCGTCGACATCCGCATCATCGCGACCTCGAACCGCAATCTGGTGGACGCCGTGCGCGAGGGCACGTTCCGCGAGGATTTGCTGTTCCGCCTCAACGTCGTCAATTTGAAGATCCCTCCGCTGCGCGAGCGTCCTCTCGACATCCTCGAGCTCGCCCAGCACTTCGTGAAGAAATACGCCGAGGCCAACGGCGTGCCGGTACGCCCGATCTCGGCGGAAGCACGCCGCGTGCTCTCGGCCAACCGCTGGCAGGGCAACGTCCGCGAGCTCGAGAACACGATGCATCGCGCGGTGCTGATGGCGCAGGGCGACGAGATCGGCCCCGACGCCATCCTGACGCCGGACGGCGACCGCCTCGACCTCGCCAAGACCGTGCCGGCCGTGGCGCATGCCACGATGGCCGCCGAGCAGGTGACGCGGGCGCTGGTGGGGCGCACCGTCGCCGATGTCGAGCGCGACCTGATCCTGGAAACGCTGAAGCACTGTCTCGGCAACCGCACCCACGCCGCCAATATCCTCGGCATCTCGATCCGCACGCTGCGCAACAAGCTCAACGAATATTCCGACGGCGGCATCCCGATCACCCCGGCGGGAGCGCCTCGCGAGTATCCGCGCATGCCGATGGTGGGGGCGTAGGGCTGCGTCCACGCTGGCCGAGATTGCGAATGCCCGGGCCGGTCCCGGGCATTTTTTTGTGAGCCGTCAGTGACGGTCTGGTAGCCCGCATGAGCGCAGCGAGATGCGGGACACCTCTCCTTGTGGCATCCCGGATATCGCTCCGCTCATCCGGGCTACGGGAGCGAACACATGGCGGCACCGCATCCGGCGACTAGGTCGCCGCCACGCCAGACCCTATAACCCCGCATGAGAACCACGCGAGGAACCACATGTCTCAAGCTCAAATCACGGACTGGCTGGCATCGCAGAAGCAGGCGATGATCGATCTGCTGCGCGACGTCGTGAACATCGATTCCGGCTCCTATGACAAGGACGGCGTCGATGCGGTCGGTGCGCGGTTCGAGCGGCATTTCACCGAGCACGGCATTCCGTGCCGGCGCGAGGCCGACGCCACCTTCGGCGACGCGATCCATGCCGACGTCGCAAAGCCCGGCAGCAACGAGAAGCCGGTGCTGTTGATGGGACATCGCGACACCGTGTTCGGCAAGGGCGAAGCGGAGCGACGTCCGTTCACGATCAAGGACGGCCGCGCCTATGGGCCCGGCGTCGCCGACATGAAGTCCGGCGTCGTGATGAACATCTTCGTCGCCACCGCCTTCCACAAATTCGGCGGCAACCCGCATCCCATCAAGCTGCTGATCACCTCGGACGAGGAGATCGGCTCGCCCTCCTCACGGCCCGTGATCGAGCGCGAGGGGCGCTCGGCCCGCGCCGTGTTCAATTCCGAGCCCGGCCGCCCCACCGGCAACATCGTGACCGGGCGCAAGGGCGGCATCTTCATGCATCTGGGCATCACCGGCAAAGCCGCGCATTCCGGCGCCAATTTCGCCGCCGGCGTCAGCGCGATCGGCGAGCTCGCGCACAAGATCGTGCAGATCCACGCGCTCACCGACCTCGACAAGGGCATCACGCTCAATGTCGGCCTGGTCTCGGGCGGTCAGTCCGTCAACACCACCGCGCCCTACGCCGAAGGCCAGATCGACCTGCGCTATGTCGATCCGGCCGATCGTGCGCGGGTGATGGGCGCGATCGAGGCCATCGTCGCGACATCCTACGTGCCGGGCACGCATGCGACGCTGACGATCAAGGGCGAGTTCGTGCCGGTGGTGCAGAGCGCGGAATCAAAGGCGCTGTTCGAAAGCTACCAGGCTGCAGCAAGGGAGGCCGGGCTCACCACGCTGCAGGGCGAGTTCTCCGGCGGCTGCGCCGATTCCGGCTTCACCGCCGCGGTCGGTACGCCGACCATCTGCGGCCTCGGCCCGGTCGGCGGGCTCGCGCACACGCCGGAGGAATATCTCGATATCGACAGCATCGTGCCGCGCGCGCAGGCGCTTGCGCTGGCAATTTTGCGGGGGTGAAGTCACACACTCTGTCGTCATAGCGGGTCAAGGCCGGCCATGACGAATCGAGAGAGCGCCGTGCCACACGGTGATGCACCACTCAGGAGTAACTCGGCGCGTCCGGCTTGCGGAAGATGTGGATGGGATCGCCGGGGATGATCACGGGCTGGCCCGAGAACATCGCGTAGGCGTAGAGCGCGAGATAGGCGATCGCGAGCGCGCCGACAGCATAGAAGGCGAAGGTCGCGATACGCTTCATCGATCCGCTCCATTGCAGTCCCGAAACGGGGCCAGGGCGCTTCTAGAGCGATGACGGAGAAAAGACCAGCCTCTGCGCCGACAGCCTGCGGCGGTCAAACGCCGCGCCGGCTGCGCGCGGGAACGCCGACATCCGCCAGCGTGGCCGCGTCCTCCTCCTGGTCGACCGCCACGTACTGGCCGTGCCAATAGGCCAGCGCAGCACTGCGGGCCGAATTGCTCACGGACCTGACACGGCCGATGACGATGCCATGGGAATGGCGCTCGACGATCTCCTCGACCTCGCAATCGACCGCGGACAGCGCACCGACCAGCAGCGGAACGCCGGAGACCGCCGTCACCCACTGGCTGCCCGGAAAACGATCGGCCCCCTTCAGCCCGCCCTTGCCGGCAAAGCGTTCGGCGACGTCGAGCTGGTCGGCCGCGAGCATGTTCACCCCAAAGGCACCATAGCGCCGGATCAACGGGAAGGACGAGGCATCGCGGTTGATGCTGACCAGCAGCGTCGGGGGATCGACCGAGAATGAGGCCACCGACGTCACCGTCATGCCGGTAATGTCCTTGCCCCGCCCGGCGGTGATGATGCTGACGCCGCCGGTGAGATGGCGCATGGCGCCGCGGAAATCGGCGGACGAGACGGGGATTTCGGTCATGAGATCGCGGGGCACTACATTCATGGCATTGCTCCCCGGAGTCGGGGTTCCCCTTATCTAGGTACGATCGTCCGCCGACAAAAGGTAGCTCGAGGAGCAGGTCGTCGAGCCACCGACAGTGCCTAACGATGGAGCGGCCAGCCGGAGGCGTCGAGATGTCATGGCGATTGATGCGCATGCTGTCGGACGGCCGCAGGCGCGATCGATCTTTCAACCGACGGTGCAAATGCAGGAAATTCTTCCCGCACGCGAATGTGAGCGCCGCACGCCTCTGTCGCGGCCACGGGAGGCCCCGACCTCAAAAGTGCGAAAACAACCCCATGCACAGTAGCCGAAGTGCGCGGATCGGCCGGTTGCTACTTATCCGATTTATTTGACCCGTCGCGCAAAACAGGGTTGTGAGGGCATCACGGCGGCGTTCGGGGTAAAACGACCCTTGCCGGACCCAGTGAACCGGGGTTTTGCGATGCCCGCGACGACGTCCCGACCGGCTTCGGACCGGCGCCGTCAGTACCCAGTCCAGCCACCATCCGTGGGGAAAACGCCTCCCGTCAAATTGGATGCTTCGCTGGACAACAGAAACAACATCACGCTCACCTGCTCCCATACCGTAGCAGGACGATGGTTCGGGTCCGTATAGGCAAGGGTGCTTTGCGTCTTGATGCGTCCCATCGTCAGCCGCGCGTCCTTGGCCGCCTCGGCAACCAGCTTGCCCGCGCGGGCGACCATCGGTGTATCGGTTGCAGCCATGTTCACGGAGTTGACGCGAATCCCGTAAGGCGCGTAGTCGATGGCTGCATTGCGCGTCAAACCGTTCACGGCATGCTTGCTGGCCACATAGGCCGGATTGCCGGCAAGCCCCGTCATACCAGCGATCGATCCGACATTGACAATGGCGCCGCCGCGTTGTTGCGCTACCATCTGCCGCAATTCGGCGCGCAGCGACCGAAAGACGCCGGCGGCATTAGTCCGGAAGACATTGTCCCAATACTCGTCCGTCGCCTGATGAATCGGGGCGAAAATCAGACGCCGCTGCTTCTCGTAGTCAACCGGATCGCCTGAGTGGACGCCGTCCATGACGCCGGCATTGTTGAGCGCCAGATCCAGCCCGCCGAAGGTATCGACCGCCGCCTTCACCATGCGGTCGCAGACCGCGGGATCACCAACATCTCCATGAACGAAAATGGCGCGCCCACCTTTATCGACAATTTGCTGGATCGTTTGGCGGCCGAGATCTTCGATCCAGTCCACGCCAACAATATTGGCGCCTTCGCGCGCGGCCCGAAGCGCCGCCGCGGCACCCATGCCCCTTGCACACCCTGTCACCAGCAGCGTCTTGCCCTTGAACCTGTCCGGAAACGTGAGCTCGGGATCGACGGGCAGGATGGACTGTCCCGAACCGTCGGCCGTCTGGGCGTGAGCCGGCGTTGGTGTTCCTGCCACTCCGATCGCTGACGCTGCGCCCGCGGCAAGAACCACTCCCTTCAGCACATCTCTGCGTTCCATGGTGCGTCCCTTTCCATTTTCGAATTCAGTAGGCGATACGCAAGAATCCCATCGTGCTGAGCCAGGGTCCGGGCTTCTGCCCGAGCGCCTGCACCACCGCCTCACCTGGAAACGTTGCGGCAACATGGCCCTGAAGCATGACGTTTCGCGAAACGAACCATTTCGCCGTCAGATTGATTTCACTTCCCAACGCGTTGGAGCCGAGGAATGACAGGCCAGGATTGCCGCCCAGGTTAGCCAGCGAGTCCGCGCGAAACATCCAGAACTGGGGGACGAGTTCGACATTTGCCGACGGCCTCAATCGCAATTGAAACCGGTGCGATACGAGGTTGGAATCCTGAAACAGCTTGAAGTGATTGAGACCCTGAACCCATTGCTCTCCAGTCCCGCCGGAATAGAGCGGATCCCACCGTTCGAACCTGGACGTGGTGGGATTGTCGCCGGAGAATTGCGCGTAGCGATAGCTGATTGTTGGGCTCCATGGCAGTTCCGCAAAGGAATAGCCAAGTTCGCCGTAAAACGCCGTCGCCAGCATCGGAAAATGCTCGTTGGTTTGCACGGCCGCTTCGCTCGACCAGAATACGCCGGAAGTGCCCGCCGGGTTGGGTTGCCAGCGAAGGCGAGCGTCCCAAACCCTGAGCCCCTGCCGGCTGAACGTTTGTGTGGTCGTGAAATAGGAAAACTTCGATTCGGGGACGTAGAGATAGCTTCCAGCAAGATCAAACGCCTGCCCCAGCTTTGCCTCTACGTTTGCGCCAACCAGAGCGGTCTCGGAATCGACGACAGGAAGCTCGTCCGGCTTGAGATAGAAAACCTCCGCCTTGACGTTGTTGTACCTGACCTGGGCCAAGCCCAGGAGATCGGCGGACCAGCGGGGATTCGACTGCAGCGCAGCGCGCATCTCGCCGTTCTGCGCCGTATTCATGATCAGGAACCCGTCGCCCAGCGTGAACCGCTGGCGGCCAACGGATGCATTGAAGATCAGGCGGTCTCCGACGTCACCCGTCCGACCGCCAACGAGACCGACAAATGCATCCTCGACTCCGAAATAGGACCGCGAGAGATCGGTAAACAACTCCTGACCGACTGAACCGCTTTGGATCGAGCTGAAGCCGGCATACGCGTTCAAATTATCCGTGATCGGCGTGATGCCGTAGATGCCCGCATGAATGAAGCCCTCGGCCCAATGGCTGTAGCCGGACCCCGCGGGGGTCCCTGCTACCAAGGGATTCCCTTTGAGGAAGACATCTGGACGCCCGTACCAAGCATTGTTGTTGCCGTAGTACATCGATAGCGCTTCGAGGCGAAGCTTCACATAGGTGCCTTCCCAATCATAAAGTACCGGAAAATCGCGGAGCGATCCGTTCGGCAGCATGCCGCCTGGTTTCTTGCCGAGAGCGCTGGTGGCAAGCGTGATCCTGAGATTGATGTTCACGCCACCGGAGGCGCCGGGGTCGACGCTGTAGTCGGTCGCAGCGACCAGCGGCTGCCGGCGCACGGAGACCAGAGCAAAATCGACCCGCGTGCGGGAAAACAAGTCGCCCGGAAATACCCCGAGTGTCCGGCGCACCGCGTCGATCACCCTGCCGTTGATGGCGGAATCACCGCTCGGATTCTGGATAGCGATCCGAACCTGCTCGATACGCACATTTTCATCGATATCAACAATACCACCCACGCCTTGCGCGATCGCCGGAGTAAGCGACGCGCAGATCGGGGCGGCCAGGACCAGAGCAAGCCGCATGATTGGAAGCGTCACGGCCATCCAAATGTCGCCGGTTTTGATCGTCACAACTTCGCCGCTGGTGAGGCCAGCTTAGCGATTTCGACGGGAGATCGAAAGAGCTATGCCGATCGCCTTTGCCACACCGCGAGCTCTTCGTGGACGTCCGCAATGATTGGCAGTTCTTTGCGGCGCGAGCGGGAGGTAATTTGTCACCACCCTCACCCTCTCGAGGTGAAACTTGCGTGCTGATTCTGGATGACTGCTCAGCTCGACCAAATGACGGGTAAATTCTGCAACCCTCGGAACGCCCATCCGCCGATCCGCACCGGCTCGTCGTCGGCGATCTCCAACTGCTTCGCCCGCGCAAAGACGGTCGGCAGCGCGACGTCGGCGATCATGGCGCGGGAGGCGAAGGCACCGGCGCAGAAGTGCGGGCCGGCGCCGAACGCGACGCTCTTGGCCGTATCACGGCGCACGTCGAACTCGTCGGCGCGCTCGAAATGGGTCTCGTCGCGATTGGCGGAGCCGAACATCAGGAACACGCGCTCGTCCGTTTCGAAGGCGACGTCGCGGATGCTCCAAGGCTTTGCGATCCGCCGCGGCGACATGCCGATCGGCGAGATCCAGCGGGCATATTCCTCGAATGCCTGGAGCCAGGTCACTTCACCGCGCCTGACAAGGTCGAGTTGTTCGGGATGGGTCAGCAGCGCCCACACCGTGCCGGCGATCGCCTTGCGCGGCTCGTTCTGGCCGCCTGAGATTGCGAGCTTGACGTTTGCGCGTACGCTCTCCATCGGCATGCCGGAGGCAAGCAGCACACCGAGAATGCTCTGGTCGGGACGCTTGCGCATCATCGGCAGGATGTCGTCAATCGCAGCATCGATGCCCGAGGTCGCGGCGTGGCAGCGCGCCTCGACCTCGGGGTCACCGGCGTAGTTGGCGATGCCCTCGATCATGCCTTGCGACCACGCGTCCATGTCCTGATAGCCGATGTTGGTGAGCCCGGTGATCGACTTCAGGCATTCGCCGGAGAACGGCAGTGCGAAGTCGCGCATGAAGTCGATCCGCTTAGGTTCGATCGCGTCGAGGATGCGGTCCGCATGGGCCTGGAACAGCGCGGTCCAATGCGCCTTCACGGTCTTCGGCGAGACCGTCGGAAACATCGCGCGGCGCTCGACCTGGTGCGCCTCGCCGTCCTTGCGCATCATGTTGTGGCCCATCAGCCGGTTCATCAGGCCCGCGGGCTGGTGCGAGGAGAACACGTCGATCTGCTTCTCGGAGATCGAGATGTCGTCGCGGCTGGTCAGCAGCGTCGAGCCGAGTTGCGGCACGAACGCGATCGGCACCTCCTTGCGCATTTTCGCAAGCATCGGATAGGGATCGGCCCAGAACGCGACAGGGTCGATATCGATGTGCGGCGCGGTGCTCAAGGCGGCCTCCCGAGGTTGTCGTATCGTTCAGGCCAGACTAGCGAACGACAGCGCCGGCGTCAGTCCCTCGTGATGGGTACGAACGGCAGGAGGCAATTCGGTGCAAGTCAGGCTGACGGGACAAAACGGCAAGAAGCTCCCCGAATTTGCCGTGGCAACCCGTTCCTGTACTCTTGGTCTGCAAGGTTTAGCCTGCAAAGCCAAGACGGAACGGTCATGACCACATTGCTCATCCTGGGCGCGACGGGGCTGGTTGGTGGCCGCGCGATGACACTCGCTCTCGCGGACTCCCGCGTTACACGCATCATCGCGCCAACGCGGCGTGCACTGCCGCCCGAGGAGCGGGTCAGCAACCCTCGGCTCG
Source organism: Bradyrhizobium sp. SZCCT0148 (assembly GCF_018129985.1). Classification (GTDB taxonomy): domain Bacteria; phylum Pseudomonadota; class Alphaproteobacteria; order Rhizobiales; family Xanthobacteraceae; genus Bradyrhizobium; species Bradyrhizobium japonicum_H. Next base: position 750,017 of record NZ_JAFCKT010000001.1, on the reverse strand, counting down.
ATGATCTGATTTCCGGTGCCGGCAAAGAGGAATGGCGAGCCGACGGCGCAATCTGCGCGCTCGGCACGACGCGGGCGGCGGCCGGGTCGGCAGCAGCATTTCGAGCTGTCGATTACGAACTGGTGCTGCTGATCGCGCGACGGCTGTGCGACGCCGGAGTTGGCCGCTTCGCGCTGGTATCGTCGCTGGGCGCCGACCCGCGATCCCTGTTTCTCTACACACGGACGAAGGGCGAGGTGGAGGAAGCGATCGGGGCGCTCGCTTTCCGGTCCCTGACGATTCTGCGGCCGGGATTCCTGGATGGCGAGCGTGCCGAAAGCAGGCCGGTACAGCGAGCCGTGCGGAACGTCCTGGGCTTTGTATCGCCCCTGTTGCCGCCGGTTGCGCGCGTCAGTTCGGTGACCCATGTGGCCCGGCGGCTCATCGAGGCGGCTGTTGCCGGCGAGCCGGGAAAGCACGTCATTGGAGCCGGACAACTGGCTGATGGTGGCAACTGACACTGCCCGTCGGGCTACGCGTGCCGGACGATGCTGCGCGACGCTCTGCAGGCCCTTGGAGCTAGACCTCTGGAGCTACCGAACCTCGGCGACCTTCGGTCCGGGTGACGGCATTTGCGCGTTAGCCGACAACGGCCGCTTCGACGGCGATGCCGGATCCGGCAATCGGAAGGCGGCGTCGGGCGGCGTGCCCTGGGATGGTCTGCGGGGTGAATCAGCCGGCAGCACGATCACCTTCGCGCCGACCTTCACCCGCTCGTAGAGGTCCGTGACGTCGTCATTGGTCAGCCGGATACAGCCGGACGATACCCGCTTGCCGATCGTATTGGGGTTGTTGGTGCCGTGAATGCGATATTCGGTCTCGCCGAGATACATCGCGCGCGCCCCGAGTGGATTGCCGGGACCGCCCGCCATGAATCGCGGCAGATAAGGCTGACGCCCGATCATCTCAGTGGGCGGATGCCAATCCGGCCATTCGGCCTTGCGGGCCACAGTCTGCTCGCCGGACCATGTAAAACCTTCGCGGCCGACACCGATGCCGTACCGCATCGCCTGCCTGTCGTTCAGGACGAGATAGAGGAATGTATTTCCGGTATCGATGATGACGGTGCCGGGTGTCTGGCGGCTGGCGTAGTCGACCACCTGCCGAACCAGGGCTCCGGGAGCGTCAGCATCGGCTTTTGGCGGCTCGGCCAGAGGCGCCGGAGCCGGCGGGGGAATTGGAACTGCGGCCGGGGCCGGAGCCACTGCTGCGGCATGAACCGGAGGCGCCACGTAGACCGGCGTCGACGATGCCTTGGCCTCCTGTGCGGGCTTCCGGACTGATTGCACGCTCGCCGGTCGGGACAGCAAACCGTAGCCCACGACAGCGACGGCCACGACGCCGATCGCAATGCGCGCGGCCATCGGCAGAGCGAAAGTCTCTGCCTTTCCGCGTTTGGCCCGCTTCTTCATCGCTTTGCCTCAGTCACCATGCCCAACAGAGGTATCCAGCAAGATTTAAGAAACATCGAAGCAATTCCGCCCGGAATGGAACCGCCGTCGATGGTTAACGCTTTTGATCCTGATGCTTCGCAACCCGCTCGACAGCGAGGCAAGCCCGGAACAGGGCGTGCCAGCCGGGAGAATGATTTGCAAATTCTGGTCGTTGAAGACGAAGACCTGATCCGCGATGTGGTCGTGGACATATTGGAGGGTCACGGACACGAAGTTCTGCAAGCCGAGAGCGGAGAGCACGCGCTGCAGCTTTGCGCCGAAGTTACTCCCGACCTCATCTTCACGGACGTCAAGCTGCCGGGACAGATTTCCGGGTGGGACGTCGCAATAAGGTGCAGACAGAGTCATCCCGCCATTCCCGTCATCTACGCCACTGGATACTCTCAATCAGATCCGCGCCCGGTGTCAGGGAGCATCATGCTCCACAAGCCCTACCGGCTCGAGCGGCTCCTGGAATCCATACGCACCTTGACGCGCCAGTGACGCGGCATCCGAACGGCGAGCCCGGCCGTAGGGACAGGTAAGGTTGACCGGTGAGGTTAATTCGAGCCGGCGTTTGTCCATCGAAGCTGCTCTCGCTAGCCTGGCAACCAGGCAGGGATGACATGCTCGAGAGAACTGACAAGCACACGCTGTCGAAGGCCAAGCGTCGCGAGGCCAACGACTACGCCGTCGGGCTGGCATTCCTCGGCGCCGTCGGCATCGCCATGATCGCATGGATCGCCGCACTCTCATGGGTCGGCTGGCGCCTGATCGAGTGGCTTTTTTTCTAGCTAGAGCGCAGCTTACCATGAGCGAATTCGCAGGACTTTCCGATCATTTCATCATGCGGATGCACGAGTTCATTCGCAACGAGGTGCAGGCCGATGCGTTGGCCGGTACCAGGTTGGTCGGGCTTCCCGCCAGACACCGCGCTGAACGTCTGTTCAAGGAGATCGAACGTCGCGGGCTCGTGTGCAGGCCGATCGAATGGCCGGAGCATTTGGCTGGTACGTCAGGCGAAGGCGTCGATTGGCCGCGCAGGACAGCCTCGAATTGATGCCATCGGTTCGCGCCAGGCGAGCCAGCACGCCGCAACATCCCATTCACGAGATGTAAAGCATCGAACAGAACAACGTCGCGCGTATGTTCAGATGTGAACATCGTGCGACCAGGAAGAAAGCCTAACCTCGTCCGGCCTCGGTTGGATTCGCCTCGTGCCGAAGCGTCAGCGGCCTCAGCTCATTACCCTTCCCGGGCTGAGGCCGCTTGCTTTTCTCTCCTCCTTGTTCCGGCTCGGCGTGAGCGGTCCAGCACGATCGGAAACATCGCGGGTGCTATCGGTCGCAGCCGTTCGCCCCTTGTCCGGACACGAGAGTGGGGTCGGTCGACACTGTCGTGCCGGATGCAGGGCGCCTATCCCGCCTTCGCCGGGGCGACGTTGATCGCGAGCTTGCCGTAGCGGTCCGTGAACGCCTCGGTGTCGATCTCCTCGAGCTTGATCTCGCCGCTCATCACGCCCTGCTTCCACAATTCCTGCGCCGCATCGTTCTGGAATTCCGGCATCACCTCGCGGCCGAACAGCTCCAGCGATTCGCAGATGTGCTCGTGGCTGTTCTTGCCGGCTTGATTCAGCAGGATGACCTGGTCGATGTGTGAGGACTGGAAGCGTTTCAGCTTCCTGCGGATCGTCTCGGGCGAGCCGATCAGGCCGCCGCGCAACGCCGCCTCCTGCGCCTCCGGATTGTCGCGCTTCCACTTGTTGTACTCGTCCCACATGTTGACCGTGTAGGGCGCGGGCCGCTGGCGGTTCTGCGCGGCGCCGTAGAAGCGCAGCGCGAACTGGAAGAAGGTGGCGCCGTCGGCGCGGGCGCGCGCCTCCTCGTCGGTCTTTGCGCACATGAAGAACGACACCAGCGCCATGTTCGGATTGATCTTGTAGTCGGCGAGCTTGTGAAGCCGCTTGGTCATGGCGTTGTAATAGGCGTGCACCCAGGCATGCGCGGCATCGGCGCTGACGAACTGGAAGCCGAGCGCACCAAAGCCGTGGCGGCCGGCGCGCTCGATGGTCGGCAGCTGCGAGCACGCCATCCACAGCGGCGGATGCGGCTTCTGTACGGGTTTCGGGACCACGTTGCGCAGGGGAATGTCGAAATACTTGCCGTGATGCTCGCTGCCCGCGTCCTTGAACATCGGGAAGATCGCGGCGACCGCCTCTTCGAACACTTCCTTCTTGGTCTCCATGTCGCGGCCGAACGGCGTCAGCTCGGTGATCGAGGCGCTCTCGCCCATGCCGAATTCGCAGCGGCCGTTGGAGAGCAGATCGAGCACCGCGACCCGCTCGGCAACGCGCGCCGGATGGTTGGTGGTGAGCTGCAGGATGCCGTGACCGAGCCGGATTTTCTTCGTGCGCTGGCTTGCGGCGGCGAGAAAGGATTCTGGCGAGGGCGAGTGCGAATATTCCTCGAGGAAATGATGCTCGACCACCCAGGCGTGGTCGTAGCCGAGGCGGTCGGCGAGCTCCATCTGCGAGAGCGCGTTCTGGTAGAGCCCGAGCTCGTCGCCGGCCACCCAAGGCCGGGGCAGTTGCAGCTCGTAGAAGATGCCGAACTTCATGGCGCGCTCTCCCGCTTTTTATGGTTAGGCTCATTTTAATGGGCGAGGCGCCGCTGTCCATGGAGCGCCAATTCCGCCGTGCGGGAGATTGATCCTCCCCTCGAATGGCGGCGGACACCTGGCCTTGCCGCGCGGCGCTGCGACATCAGTGCAGGCCCGCGCTTGATCCAGATCAACGCCGCGCCGGCCCTTTTGTACCAGAAGTGCAGCAAGGCAACGGCCCGGATGCCGTCTCGATTCCCATCACATCTTGAGAGACCGAACATGTCGGCCCCTGACGACGCGATGTCGCGCGTGCGCCGTAAGCGCATGGAGATTTTCGCCTTCCTGTTCCTGACCGCGGTCGTGATGCCCGTCCTCGCGGTCGGAACCGTGGGCAGTTACGGCCTCGGCGTCTGGATCTACCAGATGTTCGCCGGTCCTCCCGGCCCGCCGCCCTCCCCGCATTGATCCCCGACAACGAAAGACAGGCATCATGGCCAACGCCAAACTCAATCGCCGCGCCTTGATTACCGGCCGGGTGCTCAGCACTGAGCGCGTCATCGCACCACCCGGATGCGAGATCGCCAGCATCATCGTGCAGGCGCGCCCCGAGCGCCTGGTCGATCTGGAAACCGCGATCAACGCCCTTCCCGGCTGTGAGATTCACGGCCGCGATGCGCGCGGCAAGCTCGTTGTCGTGACCGAAGCGCCCGACGCCGGCAACCTCGGCAGCCTTCTCAATACCATCCAGTCGCTGCCCGACGTCTATTCCGCGGCGCTCGTCTTCCATGCCATCGAAACCGCCTGACCAAGGAAGAGCCATCATGTCATCGCCCAAGCTCGACCGCCGCCAGATGCTGAAGCTCGAGGCGGCTGCCATCGCTGCCGCGGCAGCCGGCATGCCCGCTCCGGCACTCGCCGCCAACCTCGTCACCGAGCGCAGCAACGCAGAGATGAAATGGGACAAGGCCGCATGCCGCTTCTGCGGCACCGGCTGCTCGGTGATGGTCGCGACCAAGGACAATCGCGTCGTCGCGACCCACGGCGACATCAAGGCCGAGGTCAATCGCGGCCTCAACTGCGTCAAGGGCTACTTCCTCTCCAAGATCATGTACGGCCATGACCGCCTGACGCAGCCGATGCTGCGTAAGACGAACGGCAAGTACGACAAGAATGGCGAGTTCACGCCCGTGTCCTGGACCGAAGCCTTCGACATCATGGAGGTGAAGTGGAAGGACGCGATCAAGAAGCGCGGGCCGAACGGCGTTGCCATGTTCGGCTCCGGCCAGTGGACGATCTGGGAAGGCTATGCCGCCTCGAAACTGTTCAAGGCCGGCTTCCGCACCAACAACATCGATCCCAATGCGCGCCACTGCATGGCATCCGCGGTCGCCGGCATGATGCGCACCTTCGGCATCGACGAACCGCCCGGCTGCTATGACGACATCGAGGCCACCGACGCCTTCGTGCTGTGGGGCTCCAACATGGCGGAGATGCATCCGATCCTGTGGACGCGCCTCGCCGACCGCCGGTTGTCGGCGCCGCATGTCCGGGTCGCCGTGCTCTCGACCTTCGAACACCGCTCGTTCGACCTCGCCGACATCGGCATGGTGTTCAAGCCGCAGACCGACCTCTATTTGCTCAACGCCATCGCCAACCACATCATCAAGACCGGCCGGGTCAACAAGGACTTCGTCGCCGCGCACACCGTGTTCAAGCGCGGCCAGACCGATATCGGCTATGGGTTGCGGCCCGAGCATCCGCTGCAGAAGAAGGCTACCGGGGCCGCCAAGGCCAACGACTCCACCGACATGAGCTATGACGAGTTCGTCAAGTTCGTCTCGGAGTATACGCTGGAAAAGGCTGCCGAGATGTCCGGCGTGCCGCTGAACCGGCTGGAGGCGCTCGCCGAGCTCTATGCCGATCCCAAAACCAAGGTGGTCTCGTTCTGGACCATGGGCTTCAACCAGCACACCCGCGGCGTCTGGTGCAACAACCTCGTCTACAACATCCATCTGCTGACCGGAAAGATCTCCTCGCCCGGCAACAGTCCGTTCTCGCTGACCGGCCAGCCCTCGGCCTGCGGCACCGCGCGCGAGGTCGGCACTTTCTCGCACCGCCTGCCGGCCGACATGGTCGTGACCAACAAGGCGCATCGCGACCACGCCGAGCACATCTGGCAGCTGCCGGAGGGCACCATTCCCGACAAGAACGGCGCACACGCGGTGCTGCAGAGCCGCATGCTGAAGGACGGCCTGATCAACGCCTATTGGGTGCAGGTCAACAACAACCTGCAGGCCGGCCCCAACGTCAACGAGGAGACCTATCCCGGCTTCCGCAATCCCGACAATTTCATCGTGGTCTCGGACGCCTATCCGTCGGTGACGGCGCTCGCCGCCGACCTGATCCTGCCGACGGCGATGTGGGTGGAGAAGGAAGGCGCCTACGGCAATGCCGAGCGGCGTACCCAGTTCTGGCACCAGCTCGTCCCGGCGCCCGGCGAATCCAAGTCGGACCTCTGGCAGCTCATGGAGTTCTCCAAGCGCTTCAAGATCGAGGAGGTGTGGCCCGAGGAGCTGATCGCCAAGAAGCCGGATGTTCGCGGCAAGACGCTGTTCGACGTGCTCTACAAGAACGGCCAGGTCGACAAATTCCCCGTGAGCGACATCGAGCCCGGCTATCTCAACGACGAGTCCAACGCGTTCGGCTTCTACGTCCACAAGGGCCTGTTCGAGGAATATGCCCAGTTCGGCCGCGGCCACGGCCACGACCTCGCGCCGTTCGACACCTATCACCGCGAGCGGGGCCTGCGCTGGCCGGTCGTCAACGGCCAGGAGACGAAATGGCGCTTCCGCGAAGGCAGCGACCCCTACGTCAAGTCCGGCACCGGTGTGCAATTCTACGGTCACTCCGACGGCAAGGCCCGCATCTTCGCGCTGCCTTATGAGCCGCCGGCGGAATCGCCGGACAACGAATACCCGTTCTGGCTCTCGACCGGCCGCGTGCTGGAGCACTGGCACTCCGGCACCATGACGCGCCGCGTGCCCGAGCTCTACAAGGCGTTTCCGGAAGCCGTCTGCTTCATGCATCCGGACGATGCTTCGGAGGCCAAGCTTCGCCGCGGCGACGAGGTGAAGGTGGTCTCCCGACGCGGCTTCATCCGCGCGCGCGTCGAGACGCGCGGCCGCGACCGGCCGCCGCGCGGCCTCGTCTTCGTGCCCTGGTTCGACGAATCCAAGCTGATCAACAAGGTGACTTTGGACGCCACCGATCCGATCTCGCTGCAAACCGACTTCAAGAAATGCGCCGTGCGCATCGAGCGGGTGAGCCTGTCATGATGAACCGATTTGGAATTGCCCTGCTCGCCTTCGCGGTAGCAGCAGGCGCGAGTTCGCTGACCGCGCAGACCGTGACGTCGGGCCTGCGCGGCCCGGCGCCGCTCAATGACGAGGGTCCGGCACCGCCGATCCTGCCGAACCGCAACACCGCCGAGAGGGAGGTGCGCAACTATCCCGAGCAGCCACCGGTGATTCCGCACACGATCGACGGCTATCAGATCGACCTCAACGGCAACAAATGCCTGTCGTGCCATGCGCGCGCGCGCACGGCGGAATCGCAGGCGCCGATGGTCTCGATCACGCATTTCATGGACCGCGACGGCCAGTTCCTGGCCTCGATCTCGCCGCGTCGCTTCTTCTGCACCGAATGCCACGTGCCGCAGAGCACGGCCAATCCACCGGTCAGCAACGACTTCACCGACATCGACACGCTGCTGTCGCGCTCGAGCCCGGGTGGACGGCGATGACGACGACCGCCGACGGGCCCAATACTGCGTTGAAAACCAAGCGCGGCTTCATCGCGCGAAGCTGGGACTTTGCGCTGGAGCTCTGGCGGGTGTTGACCCGGCCGAGCTCGGTGTTCGCGCTCGGCACCCTGGTCCTCGCCGGTTTCGTTGCCGGCGTGATCTTCTGGGGCGGTTTCAACACGGCGCTGGAGATCACCAACACCGAGAAGTTCTGCACGGGCTGCCACGAGATGAAGGACAACGTCTTCGCCGAGCTGAAGTCGACGATCCATTTCAGCAACCGCTCCGGGGTCCGCGCGACCTGCCCGGACTGCCACGTCCCGCACAACTGGACCGACAAGATCGCGCGAAAGATGCAGGCCTCCAAGGAAGTCTGGGGCAAGATTTTCGGCACGATCAACACGCGGGAAAAATTCCAGGACCACCGCCTCGAACTCGCCGCGCACGAGTGGGCGCGCTTCAAGGCCAACGATTCCCTGGAATGCCGCAACTGCCACAGCGCCGATTCCATGGACATCACCAAGCAGTCGCCGCGCGCCTCGGTCGCCCACCAGCGCTTCCTGTTCACCAAGGAAAAGACCTGTATCGACTGCCACAAGGGCATCGCCCACCAATTGCCGGACATGCGGGGTGTGCCCGGCTGGCAGTAGGGGCGCCGGCGGCCGGGTTCGCCCCGCTTGAACCGGCGGGGCGAATGGTTAGTTTGAGGGTTGGCGAATCGCCTCGTTTCGCCCCTCCTCAAAGCAGACATGGCCACATTCACCCCGCATCAGGATGCCGCGCTCAAGGCCGTCGGCGACTGGCTCAAGGCCAAGCCGGGCCGCAACGGTACGCCGCCGGTGTTCCGCCTGTTCGGCTTTGCCGGGACCGGCAAGACCACGCTCGCCCGGCACATCGCCGACGGCGTCGACGGCGATGTGAAGTTCGCCGCCTTCACCGGCAAGGCCGCCCTCGTCATGCGCAACAAGGGCTGCGACGACGCCTCCACCATCCACTCGCTGATTTACCGCGCCCGTGAATCCGGCGAGGAGCAGCCGAGCTTCGAGCTATGGGATGACGCGCCGGCCTCGAAGGCCAAGCTGATCGTGATCGACGAATGCTCGATGGTCGACGCCGAATTGGGGCGCGACCTGATGTCGTTCGATTGCCCGCTGCTGGTGCTGGGCGATCCCGCGCAGCTGCCGCCGATCCAGGGCGGCGGCTTCTTCACCAACACCGAACCCGACGCGATGCTGACCGAGGTGCACCGCCAGGCCCAGGACGATCCGATCGTGCGGATGTCGATGGACGTGCGCGAGGGACGCGAGCTCGACATCGGCCGCTACGGCGAGAGCGAGGTGGTCTCGCGCAAGGAGCTCGATCCCGATCGCGTCATGGGCGCCGACCAGGTCCTGGTCGGCCGCAACAACACCAGGCGCGCCTACAACATGCGGGTGCGCCAGCGCCAGAACATCGAGGACGTCTTCCCGGTCGCCGGCGACAAGCTGGTGTGCCTGCGCAACAACCGCAAGAAAGGCCTGTTCAACGGCGGCCTGTGGCGGGTGAAGTCGCGCAACACCTCGCGCTCCAAATCGCGCATCCTGTCGATGCGGCTGTCGCCGGACGAGGATTTCGGCCACAAGGTGACCAAGGTCTCGGTGCGCGCCGATTGCTTCGAAGGTGGCGTCGAGCAGATCGGCTGGGAACAGCGCAAGCCCTATGACGAGTTCGATTACGGCTACGTGCTCACCGTACACAAGTCGCAGGGCTCGCAATGGGACGACGTCGTGCTGTTCGACGAGAGCTTTGCGTTCCAGGACAGCCGAGCAAGGTGGCTGTACACGGGAATCACGCGGGCGGCGAAAAGGTTGAGCATCGTGGTGTGACGCTGCCGCAGGGTGGGCAAAGGCGCAACGCGCCGTGCCCACCATCTCCCTCCATAAGAACTAGGCGTGGGCACGCTTCGCTTTGCCCACCCTACGGCACTACGCTCAATCCGGGCTACACTCCCTGCCGTCGTGTCTCATACGCGCGCCCTCATTTCCCCGCGACAAAATAGAAATCTTCACGGCCCGGCGGCGAGCCGTAGGTGAACGGCTGCTGCCCATGCTTCGTCGCGGCCCAGACGTCGTCGCGGACGATGTCGAACAGCTTCCTGATCTCGACGCGGGGCTGCTTGATCTCGCGGGCGAGCGCGGTGGCAAACGGGCTGTTGGCGCTGCCGTCGCCGTCCATTGCGGTCTCGCCGTGCTTGGCGGCGTAGACAACCATGAAGCCGGCGCCGGGCTCGATGTTGGAGAAGCCCTTGTCGACCAGCTTCAGCGACAGCGTGCGCTGCATCGCCGGCGCAAACGGGTTGTCGCGGCAGGCGTCGAGCACCACGAGACGCATTTTTCGCGCGGCGCCGACCGCGGCGATCACCTGCTCGAGCGCGACCGCCTGTGTCTCGGCGTCCTTGTCGGCGGCGAGCTTGGCGTCGACGGGAACGAGATAGTTGACCCCGCCGATCTCGAAGCCGTGACCGGCGTAATAGACCATGGCCCAGTCGGCCTTCTCTGCTTCCTCCGCGAAGGCCTTCAACGCGGCGAAGAACTTGTCGCGGGTGAGGTCATTGACGGAGATCACGGTCTGGAAACCGACGTCCTTCAGCGCGTTTGCGATCAATTTCGCGTCGCGCGGAGGATTGGGCAGGGCATGGACGCTGGTGTAGGCGCCGTTGCCGATGACCAGCGCCACGCGTCGTCCGCTGGGCGCGCCTCCCGGCGTCAGCGCGGCGAGCCGCTCCTGCGCGATGGCGCGGGCGCGCGCGACGTCGGGCTCGTCGAACTTGGTCAGCGAATACGCCGCGGCGCGATAGTCGGCGCGCGCCTGCGCGAGATCTTTTCGGCGCTCGTAGATCTGGCCGCGGGCGGAATGAGCGCGAATGTTGTTGGGGTTGATCTGAAGCGCAGCGTTGTAGCCCTTCAGCGCGGTATCGAGATCGCCCTTCAGAAGATAGACGTCGGCTCGATTATTGATGGCGAAGACGTTCTTCGGCTGCTTGTCGATCAGGCCGTTGCAGTCGGCGAGCGCCTTATCGAACCTGCCCATCAGGCCGTAGGTGATGCATCGGTTGCCGGCGATCTGCGGCGCGTCCGGGTCGATCTTCTCGGCCTCGGCGAAATCTTCGAGCGCGCCGTCGTAGTCCTTCAGCAGCGTGCGCACGCGGGCGCGGTTGGTCCAGCCGAGAATGAATTTGGGCGTCAGCCTGATCGACTGGCTGAAATCTTCGAGCGCGCTCTGCAGCGCCCCTTGGCGCAGCAGGATCACGCCGCGATTGTTGTAGGGAACGCCGTAGTTCGGGCGCTTCTGCAGCGCGAGATTGTAGTCGGCCAACGCGAGGTCGTCCTTGCCCGAGCGGTAGTATGCGAGGCCGCGCAAATTGAGCGTCACGACGTTGTCGGGATCTAGGTCGAGGGACATCGACAGCACCTCGATCGCACGGACGTAGTCCGGCTTATTGAGCAGCGTGTTGCCTCGCACGGAGAGCGCGATCGCCTTGTCCTTGCCGCTGAGCTTGTCGGTCTTCAGGAGATTGTCGCAGGCGCTCGCGCGCGCCTGTGTCTCGGCCTGGCGGTCGCGGCAGAGGGTGAGGTCGTCGGCCTGCGGATCGGCCGCGGCGGTCGACACGCCGGCGACTAGGGTGACAAGGGTCAGGAAAGCCGCGCGCGACATGATCTCGGCCTGCTCCAGCCAGCAAGTTGGTTTTGAGTCGATCGGCGACCGCCCGGGTTCATCTAGCGCGGAGTTCCCGGTCTCGCCAAGCCGCCGGCGCGCGGCTAGTCCCGCACGGCTTATTTCACGGACTCGTGTCCGTCGGGTCGTAACATTCGGCAGTCGCGTCCGTACCTTGGATGGTGCGAAAACGCCGCCGGGCAGGCTGTTCGCCCGGCCGCCGCCGCCGTAGACTGTCAAACCTTCCGAAAGAGGATCGCCATGCGCCGACCTGTCCTGTTGTCCCTGCTCGCCGCGACCACCGCCCTCGGGCTCGCCTTCGCGATGCCGTCCCGGGCTGCGGAGGAAGCGGTCGTGATCCCCGCCCCCGCCATGGATGCGGCACCTGCGAGCGGGATCCAGACCGCCGTGATCGCCGGCGGCTGCTTCTGGGGCGTGCAGGGCGTATTCCAGCATACCGCGGGCGTCGTCAACGCGGTCTCCGGCTATGCCGGCGGCACCAAGGCGACCGCCGACTACCAGTCGGTCTCGACCGGCCGGACCGGCCATGCCGAGGCGGTCGAGATCAAGTACGACCCGAAGAAGATCTCCTACGGCAAGATCCTCCAGATCTACTTCTCGGTGGCGCACGACCCGACCCAGCTCAACCGCCAGGGCCCCGACACCGGCACGCAATATCGCTCGGCCGTCTTCACCACCTCGGACGAGCAGAAGAAGGTGGCCGAGGCCTATATCGCCCAGCTCAACGGCGCCAAGGTCTTCAGCAAGCCCATCGTGACCAAGGTCGGCCCGCTGGAGGCGTTCTACCCGGCGGAGGCCTACCACCAGGACTATCTGACGCTGCACCCGAACCAGCCCTACATCGCCTATAACGACCTGCCCAAGGTCGAGAACCTGAAAAAGCTGTTCGCCGATAACTACATTGAAAAGCCGACGCTGGTGAATGCCAGCAAGGCCACCAACTGATCGCGAGATCACCAAAGCAAACGGGAGACCCATGCCCGATACCAAAATGAAAACCACAGACGACAAGGTCATCAAGAGCGAAGAGCAGTGGCGGAGCGAGTTGTCGCCGATGCAGTACGCGGTGCTGCGTGAGAAGGCGACCGAGCGTCCCTTCTCTGGCGAGTACGAGCACGACCACCGCGCCGGCACCTATGTGTGCGCCGGCTGCGGCAACGTGCTGTTCGAATCCGACGCCAAGTTCGATTCCGGCTGCGGCTGGCCGAGCTTCACCCGGCCCGCGGTCGAGAGCCATGTCGATGAGGAGCGCGACGTCAGCCACGGCATGGTCCGCACCGAGGTGCTCTGCTCCAAATGCAGCGGTCACCTCGGCCATGTCTTTCCTGACGGCCCCGGGCCGACCGGGCTGCGCTACTGCATCAACTCGGCAGCACTGAAGCTGGAGCCGAAATAGCGTTACGCGCGGCCGGGTTCCTTCATGGAGCCCAGCCGCGCGATGTGCTTTTCTTGTCTGACGGTGCGGCCGGTTATCGCATCTGGCGACCGTCAGGGAGGATGCCATGTCACTCGGGACCGTCCTGATCATCCTGGTGATCATCTATCTGCTCGGTGGCCTGTCCGGCCGCATCGGCGGTTACGGCTACGGCATGGGCCATTCCGGCATGGGGATCGGAGGCGTCGTCCTGGTGGTGCTGGTCGTCCTGCTGCTTCTTGGCAAGCTATAGACCAGCAAGACATTGAAAATGTTAGACTTATTTCATCCGCGGGGCTGCCATGCGCGGATTCATCATCTCCCATCGCGGGGGTCGCATTTTTGTCAAATCGGCCTATATTAGAGGACGAAAATGGCATGTGCGGCGGGCTCGCTCGGTTGCGGCCCCTGCCCTCCCAGATCCCACGCGCTTAAAGCCCCAGAGAAGATCACGAGGTCTTTGACCATGCGTCCACTGCGTCCGTTCAACTTCAACACTTCCGCCGAACTTTTTCCCGCCGCGATCCGCAAGAAGAAGCGTGCAGGCTTCACCTATCGCCGGTTCGGCACTGCCGCCGAAGCCGTGCAGTTCGCGATGGAGCAATTGCCGACGGACTCGCTGAACGGCGCCTATCTTCAGGTCGAGGAAGCGCGTTTCGACCAGAACGGCATCCGCTCACTTTATGAGAGCGAAGCTTTCCCGTTGGAGCGCCACCGCAAGCCGGAGCCCGTGGCCGCCGAGACCGACGCGGACGCGGCGTAAGCCGTTTCGTCCATCCCGATGTGTGCGGAAAGCGCGATAGCCGAGAGGCTGTCGCGCTTTCTGCGTTTCTAGTCCCACTGCGAGGGGGAGAGGCCGCTGAAGCGCTAGACCCGCGGCTGCTTGTCAAGCCAGCGGCGGAGCAGACGCACGTTGCGCATGTTGGCGCGGAACACGACGTCGAACGCGTCGCCCGCGAACGGGACCAAGCCGACGACGCCGTCAAGCGCGACGTTGCCGAGCATGCGGCCGGTGACATACCAAGGCGCGCCCAACGCGCGGGCCTCGCGGACCAGCCACAGCGAGATCGCCGTGGTGATGATGTCGCCGACAACAGGGATCAGGCCGATCAACCCATCGATGCCGTAGCGGATATTGGTGCCGGGCAGGATAAAGGCGACGTCGAGCAGTTTGGCGATCGCCTCGATCCGCGCGATCCGCTGCTCGCGCGTCAGATTACCGAACGGGCTCCCGGCGAACGGATTGTCCTTGCCAAGCTCGAAACGGAACTCGCGAAAGCCCTGCTCCAGCGTTTCGGGGCGGATTTCCCGACCGTCCTGGTCGATGATCGGCCCGCGCGCCCCCGTGCCGGACGAGGAAGAGGTCGTGCGCGAGCTTCCCGAACGGGATCTGCGTGGAGCGAGGATGTCGTCGTCGGACATGGTCATGGCCTTCAGGAAACGCACGGACGCAGCAGAAGTTGCTGCGCCGCGCCCGAACGTCGCGCTCAAGTCGGTGCCGTCACTGGCTGCGGCTCCTTGATGTACTTATGCACGAGCCAGGACGAAATCACCGCCGGCACGAACCCGACCAGGCCATACAGGATGAACTGCACCGCGCCCGAATCCGGCCCGCGCGAGCTGTAAGTGAGCGAGGCCAGCACGAAGGCGAACAGGCCGACCAGGAGCATCCGCAAGCCCGGGCCGATCCGCCTGATGTGGACCAGGATGTCGTCGATCGCGCCGATCATCAGCGACGGCAGGAAGCCGAACAGATAGCTGTATTGCAGCGTCTTGAAGAACACCGCGAACAGCTTGCCGACCTCGCCGAGATTGGTCTGGGCCCAATAGCCGGACTGATAGGTCGTCGTCAGGAGCAGCAGAAACCCGCCGACGAACGGCCCGACCAGCGCAAACACCAGATAGCGTTTCATCAAACACCCTCACACGTCTGCACCGATTATAGCAGCGCCGCGGGAACCTTGAATAGCGTGGTTCGGCCTTTGTCGGAACAAGTGGCAGCACGACGAGTTCAAACAGGGACCTGAACTTACCTTTCAAGATTGGAGTGCTGATGGCCCGTAAAATTCTCCTGGCGACGATCACGATGGCAGCCCTGACCGTTTTTCTCGAGCCGAGCGCTTTCGCGCAAGGCCATATGGGCACGCCGCAGGAGCAGAAGGCCTGCTCGCGGGACGCGCAGCGTTTCTGCCGTAAGGATCTCGGCAACGACATGGCCGTGCAGGGCTGCCTGCAAGCCAACCGGGCCAAGCTGTCGAAGTCCTGCAACAAGGTTTTCCAGAGCCACGGCATGTGAGAACCGGCACCGTCCCGGCGAATGGAGCGTGAAGCCATGTTACGCGACGAACAACTCTCCATCCTCCGGGACATCAGCCAGTCCGTTGCCTTCGCCGACGACCGCCACGGCAAGATCGGCGAACTCATCGCCGACGGCTACGTGATGAAGGACGGCGATCTGTTCGAACTCACCGCCAAGGGTGCGACCGCCGTCGAGGAGCACGCCGCCGCGCTTGGTGAAAGCGATGTCGAACAGGCTAGCTCATCCTCCGATCGACTGATCTGATCGCTTGAACACAATTGTTGCGTGACGTTCACGCAACAATTGCAAATTCCTTTGCGCCTGCCATTGCAGCCTCGCAACAATGGCGCATACTTCGCTCGGGCGGCGCAGCACTTTTCGATTCGAGCAATCAAGAAATCGAGCGACCACATGCGGGACCAGGGTCCCGGCGTGAAGGCTGTGACATGCGGCAGATCAAGCCGTGTGCGGCGCCCCAAAACAAAGTGGTTCAAGCCACGGAACTCGGGGATGCATTCCGCATGATACGTTACAGGACCATCGTTTCGCTGTTCGCTTTCGCCACCACGGCGCTCGCACTTCAGACCTCACCTGGCCTCGCCTTCTCGTCCGAAGCGCAGCAGATGTGCACCGGCGATGCGATGCGGCTATGCTCCAATGAGATCCCCGACATTCCCAGGGTCAGGGCCTGCATGGTGCAGAAGCGAGCGGAGGTCAGCCCCGGCTGCCGCGCCGTGATGGACCGCGAGCACGCAGCCGCGACATCGCGGAAGCGGGAAGCGGCGGCGCAGTAGCGCCGACCATCCAGTCTGTCATTCCGGGGCGGTGCCCAGCACCGAACCCGGAATCCATTTGTCCAGGTCACCCGCTGCACGAGGGATTCCGGGTCGCGCTACACGCGCCCGGACTGAAGAAGAACAATTGGAGCTCTGTTAGTCGCCCCACTGCGCGAAGGCGTCGTTGAAGGCGCGTTCGCCCGGGGCGCCCTTCTCGATGGCGATGATGGCGCGACGCTGGTTGGCGTAGACCAGAGGCACGTCGAACCACGAGCGCTCCTTCAGGAGCTGGACGTTGCGGGAGCGGTCGGCGTCGACATTGGACAGGCCGACCAAAAAGAAGCCGTCGGTGACCTTCACCGCGAGGCCCGCGAGCGGCGTGCCACGCGCCTGCTCGTTCGACTTCATCAGGATGCCCGGCACGTTGGAGATGCTGCCGCCCGGAAAATCCGGCGGCAGGATGAAAGTCAGCTCGGCGGTGTGGCTCGCCGGCAGCGAGGAATCGGTGTTGCGGCGGAATGACATCGTCATCTTGAACTTCCGATCGGGGATCTCGATGTCGGCGCGTACGGCGACGTCGGCCTTCTGGGCGCCCGAGGCCTTGATAGGCTCCAGCCGCCAGACCACCGAGCCGACATATTGCTTGCCCTTCGGATCGGACGGGTCCTCGTCATAGAGCACGACCTTCTGCGCCACTGGCGCGACCGGCTGGTTGCTGGCCGAGGGCTGGCCGACGCGATCGGGAATCTTCGGCTTGCTCTGCGGCTGGGACGGATCCTTCGGCGCCTCCACCACCTGGGTCGGCGAGGACTTAAACAAGTTGGTCGCGATCTGGACCAGCTGCTTGCCCCAGAGGATGCCGGCCCCGACCAGGATCAGCACGATGCCGACGGCAATCGCGCTCTTGAACGGAAAGGCGGAACGGGTGCGGGCACGCTTCTTGGCGTCGCGATCGGGTGCGATGCGCGGACGCTGCGACGGCGGCTGCGCCTGCGGCGCGTAGCGTTCCGCCTCCTCGATCGACTCGTCGTAGGAATAGGGCGCATCCTGTTCGCCGACGCGGTTTTCCAGGCTCGGCTCCAGCCGGTCGAATTCCGGCGAGGGCGAGGGCACATTGGCGTAGGTGCGGCGCGCGGCCCGGTTGGCCTGCGCGGCCGCGCCGCCGAGATCGTTGGCGTCGGCCGTGATGTCGCGGAAGCCGCGCACGCCCGGGGCCGGCGGCAGCGCCGGCGGAGGTCCGACATCGGGCGGACGACGCGGACCGGCGCGATCGCGTCCGGCGGCCGGCTCCGGCATCGGGGGCGGGGCGGACGTTCCCGGCTGGCGCGGGGCGTCGAAACGGGGGGCGCGCGGCGGGCGCGCGGCCTCGCCCTGGTCATCGACGTTGAAGGACGGACGGTCGGCGCGCGGTGGCGGCGGGGCCGGACGCGTGCGCGGCGGGGCCGGCGCAGCCGCAGCCGGGGCGCCTTCGGCGGCTCGGGTACTTGCGCGGCGGAAGGCGTCGCCGCTGCTGCCGCTGCGGGCGCCGCCACCGGGGCGCGAGGCCTCTCGCGCGCGCTGGGCGGCCTCCGACTCGACCTTGCGGACGGCCTCCTCCAGCGACAACCTCTCGCGGGTGATCTCAGATTCGGAAAGCGGCGGCTGCACGCTGCGCAGCTGGGCGATCAACGCCGTCCGCGCCCGCTCATAGAGCGCGCGACGGCTTTCGCCGGGAGCATTGGGGTCCAGGGCGGCAATAGCGCGGGCGATCAGCGGATAGTAATCAGCCATTTCAACTCAATTATACGCGCGTCCTGGTAAGAGATCGTTAAGCCTCAAACGGGTTTTGCACGAGGATAGTATCTTCGCGTTCGGGGCTGGTGGAAAGCAGTGCGACCGGGCACCCCACCAATTCCTCGATCCGACGGACATATTTGATGGCCTGGGCGGGCAGCTGGGCCCAGGACCGCGCCCCGGCGGTCGGCTCCTTCCAGCCCTCGATGGTCTCGTAGATCGGCTCGACCCGGGCCTGGGCGCCCTCACCGGCCGGGAAATAGTCGATCTCCTTGCCGTCGAGCCTGTAGCCGGTGCAGACCTCGATGGTGTCGAAGCCATCGAGAATGTCGAGCTTGGTCAGCGCGAGGCCGTTGATCCCGCAGGTGCGGACCGCCTGACGGACCAACACGGCATCGAACCAGCCGCAGCGGCGTGGGCGCCCGGTGTTAGTGCCGAACTCGCGGCCGCGCTCGCCGATCCTGCGGCCGGTCTCGTTGTCCTGCTCGGTCGGGAACGGGCCCTGGCCGACGCGGGTGGTGTAGGCCTTGCACAGGCCGAGCACATAGCCGACCGCGGCGGGGCCGAGGCCCGAGCCGGTCGCGGCCTGCGCCGCCACCGTGTTGGACGAGGTGACGTAGGGATAGGTGCCGTGGTCGACGTCGAGCAGCGCGCCTTGTGCGCCCTCGAACAGCATGCGCTTGCCTTCACGCCGCTTGATGTCGAGCAGCCGCCAAACCGTCTCGGCATAGGGCAGCAGCTCCGGAGCCAGTGCGCTCAACTCCTTCAAAATCACCTTGCCGTCGAATTCAGGCAGGCCGAGACCGCGCCGCAATGCGTTGTGGTGGGCAAGCAGCCGGTCGATCTTGTGCGGGAGCGTGTCGAGGTCGGCGAGGTCCATCAGGCGGATGGCGCGGCGGCCGACCTTGTCCTCATAGGCAGGCCCGATGCCGCGGCGGGTGGTGCCGATGGCGGTCGCCGCGCTGGCGGATTCGCGATGGGCATCGAGCTCGCGGTGCAGCGGCAGGATCAGCGTGACGTTCTCGGCGACGCGCAGATTGTCCGGCGAGACCGCGACGCCCTGCGAGCGCAGCTTGGTGACCTCGTCGAGAAAGGCGGCGGGATCGAACACCACGCCATTGCCGATCACCGAGAGCTTCTGGTCGCGCAGCACGCCCGAGGGCAGCAGCGCCAGCTTGTAGGTCTTGCCGTTGATCACCAGCGTATGGCCGGCATTGTGACCGCCCTGGAAGCGGACGACGATATCCGCCTGCTCCGACAACCAGTCGACGATCTTGCCCTTTCCTTCGTCGCCCCATTGGGCGCCGACGACGACAACATTGGCCATTCGCGGGGTATCCTTCGAAGAATTTAGATGCGCCCAGCCCAATTCCCGGCCGAAGGCCGTTCGCACGCGAGGCTGCCAACCCGATAAAGGAAGCGGCCTCTCTAGGCAAGCAAGAAGGGGGCTTTTTCGGGGCCCGAAAGCAATCCAAGCCCTTGATATACCCTAAAAATCCGTCCCGCGGGACCGGCTTTGCGGCGTCAGGACCGAATGCGGCCGTCAATCACTTCGATGATGCGGTCGCAGCGCCGCGCCAGGTCCATATTATGGGTGACGAGCAGAAAGCTCGTGCCGCTCTCGCGATTGACCTGCCGCATCAGCTCGAACACGGCGTCCGCCGACCGGGTGTCGAGATTGCCGGTCGGCTCGTCCGCCAGCACGAGGTCGGGACTCATGGCGAGCGCGCGGGCCACTGCCACCCGCTGCTGCTGGCCGCCCGACATGTTGTTGGCGAGATTGCAGGCGAATTTCTCCAGCCCCACCTGCCCCAGCAGCCGGTCTGCCCGCGCCTCGATGTCGGCCCCGGGAAAGCCGCGATCGACCAGCATCGGCATCATGACGTTCTCCCGCGCCGTGAAGGCCGAGATCAGCAGATGGTACTGGAAGACGAAACCGATGGTGTGGCCGCGCAGGCGGGTGATCTCGGCGTCGCCGAGGGCGGCGGTGTCCTGGCCCTTGATCAGCAACCGGCCCGAGGTCGGCCGGTCGAGCAGGCCAACGATGTTGAGCAGCGTGCTCTTGCCCGAGCCGGATGGGCCCATCAGCGCCAGGAACTCGCCGTGGTCGAGCCTGAGATCGATGTCGTGCAGGACCTCGGTCTCGGTCGGCAGGCCGACATTGTAGGCCTTGCACACGCTCTCGAGCCTGAGGATCTCGCTAGCCACGGATCGCCACCACCGGATCGAGCTTGGCCGCGCGCACCGCCGGGGCCATCGCAGCCAGCAGGCCCGTGACGGTGGCCAGCAGCGCGGTGTAGACGAACAGGCTCCGCTCCAGGATCAACGGAAACAATTCGGTGCCGTCGGCCTGGCGCGCCACCGAATGCCAGTAGACCAGCGCGAAAGCCCCCATCGCCGCGCCGAACAGCGAGCCGACGAATCCGAGCAGGCCGCCCTGGACCAGAAACACCCGCAGAACCTGGCCGCGCGAGGTGCCCATTGCGCGCAGGATGCCGATGTCCTTGGAGCGCTGGATCACCGAGACGACCAGCACGGCCGCGATGCCGAACGCGACCGAGAGCCCGACGAACAGGCGGATCAGGGTGTTGGTGTTCTGCTGGGCCTGCACCGCGCTGAAGAACTGCGCGTTGGTCCTGATCCAGCTGTCGGCTTCAACCACGTTGGCGGCCTGGATGCGCCGGGCGATCTCCTCGGCCGCATAGATGTCATTGACCGTGATGTCGATTGTTGTGATGCCTCCGATCATGCCGAGCAGCGACTGCGCGGTGCGTAGCGCGACGTAGCAGACGCGCTGGTTGACGCTCTTGTTGCCGAGATCGACGAGGCCGGAAACCGTGAGCACACGCGTCGCTCCCGACGCGGCGCGGATGTTGAGCTTGTCGCCGACGGTGGCGCCGAGATCCTTGGCGAGTTCGACGCCGATGACGATGTCCTCGCTGGTCAGCCGCGGTTCGCCGGCGACGATGTAGTCCGGCACCCTGACGATCTTGAAGTAGGAATCGGGCTCGACGCCCGACAGGTTCACCGAGCGGCTGGCGTCGCCGCGGATCGCGAGCGCCGACCCGAGGATCGTCGGCGAGACCGCGACCACCTCGGTCATCGCCTGCATCTGACTCCTGATCTTCGGCCATTGATCGATCGAAATCACCCGCTGGCTCGGACGCTGCACCGCGGGGTCCTCGATCTCGCCCGGGCCGTTGCGCAAGGGGCGCGCGATCTGATCCGGCGCCAGCAGCTGGATCTGCGGCTGCGAGGTCAGCACGCGCTTGATGAAGTTCGCCTGGAGCCCCGCCAGCATCGCCGACATGAAGACGATGACGCCGACGCCGATCGAGATGCCGCCGATGATGAAGATGGTCTGCAGCCGGCCTTCGCGCAGGAAGCGCACCGCCATCGTCCACTCGATGGGCAGCCAAGGGGTCATTGCAGGACGGGCCGTACGCGCTGGCCGGTCAGGACACCGGAGCTCTGCGGAATCGCGACGTCGCCGGCGGCGAGGCCGCCGGTGATCTCGACATAGTTGTTGCCGCGCAGGCCGATCTTCACCGGCCGCTGGACGGCGCGACCGTCCTTGACGCCGAGCACCCACGGCGCGCCCGACAGGACGTCGTGCACAGAACGCAACGGCAGGACCAGCGCATCGTCCTTGGCCGCGACCTCGATGTCCACCGAGACCGTCATGTCCTGGCGCAGATAGTCCGGAGGATCGGCGACCGTCAGCTTCACCTCGACCGAGGCGCGGGAGATGTCGACGCTCGGATTGATGTAGGTGATCACGGCGGGAAAGCGCCGGTCGGGATAGGCATCGGCGGAGGCGATCGCCTTCTGCCCGAGCGCGATCTTGCCGAGATTGCGCTCGTCGATCTGCAGCACGAGCTGCAAATCGCCCGCCGGAGCCAGCACCAGCAGCGCCTTGCCCGGCTGCACCACGGTGCCGCGTTCGACGCTGCGCGTGATCAGGACGCCGTCGCGCGGCGCGACGACCGTCGCATAGCCTAGCCGGGACTCCGCCGTGTCGAGGTTGGCGCGGGCCTGGTTGAGCAGGGTCTGGGCCATCACATAGTCGCTGCCGCCCGGACTTGCCGTGTAGACCTGAAATTGCGCCGAGCGCATCTGAGCGCGCGCGACGTCGAGCGTCTTCTGCGCGTCGTCGAGCGCGGCGCGCGTCGCATAGCCGTTGTGTTCGAGTTGCGCGGTGCGGTCATAGGTCTGCTGGGCATTCCGCAGCGTCGCCTTGGCCTGCGTCAGCGCCTCGTTGGCGGACGGCAGCGTCAGCTCCTCGAGCTGTCTGATGCGGGCCTCGGCCTGCGCCACCGCGCCCTGCGCCTGCACCACCGCCGCCTTCAGCTCGCGCGCCTCCAGCGAAATCAACGGCTGGCCGTTGGTGACCTTCTCGCCTTCCTGAACCAGGACGTCCTGCACCGTTCCGGTGATCTGGCTGCCGATCTCGACCCGATAGGGCGTCTCGACATGGCCGCTCGCCACCACCGTTTCGACCAGCCGACCCCTCCTGACCGGATCGACGACGATTGCCGGCCCCACGATTACCCGCGTGCCCTGCCAGCCGCCGAGGGCGGCCAGGACGACGACCGCGAGGATGAACCATTTGTGACCGAGGAAGCCCGACCATAGGGCCGCAGCGGAAAGCCTACTCTTGGGCTGCTGCAGGATTGCTGTTTGCTCGACCATGCACAATGCCGTGCAAATCACACCAGACCAACCGGCGGGTGCACGTCTCGATTTCGTTTGTTGAGTCCGGCAAGGCCGGAGCGACCGCATCATGCTAGCCGGCGATCGGAAGTCCGGATTGCTTTAGGTCAATAGGTTACTGCGAATTTAGAGGCATCTGGTGGCATGACATGTCCTGCCACCGGGAGCTCCGCTTGCCGGAAAGTCCAACCTGCGTCGCTTCCAAATTCTGGCATCTCGCGCCGCCCGAGCTCTGCACCCGGCTCGGCTGCTCCTTGCAGGGACTGACGGCCGCCGAGGCCGCGCAGCGCCTCGACCGCTTCGGACCGAACAGCGACGCGCCGCCGCGCGTCGAGGGCGCGGCGCGCGCGATCCTGCGCCGGCTGCTCGAACCGCTGTCGCTGATCCTGCTCGTGGCCGGCATCATCTCAATGCTGACAGGCGACGAGATCGGCGGCCTCATCATCGTGCTGATCCTCGTGCTCTCGATCGGACTCGACACCATCCAGGAGGGCCATGCGGTCCGCGCCGCGGAGATTCTCCGCCGCTCGGTGGCGCTGAAGGCCGAAGTCAGGCGCGACGGCATCTTCCGCGAGATCGATGTCGATCACGTCGTGCCCGGCGATCTGCTGCGCGTCCGTGCCGGCGACATCATCCCGGCCGACGCGCTGATCCTGGAGAGCACGGCCTTCACGGCCGGCGAAGCCGCGCTGACCGGCGAGCCCTATCCGGTGCAGAAGCGGGCCGGACCGTGCGCCGATGCCGACGACACCTCGAACGCGCTGTTCCGCGGCGCCGTGGCGCAGACCGGCGAGGCGATCGCGCTCGTCGCCGACACGGGACGCGACACCGTGTTTGGGGCGGCGGCATCCGCCCTTGCCGAGATGCAGGCGCCCTCGCCGTTCGAGCGCGATCTGCGCGAATTCGGCTTCGTGGTCGCGCGCGCCACGCTGGCGCTGGTGCTGGTGGTGCTCACGGTCCGCGTGGTGTTCGGCCGCCCGGTGATGGACTCGCTGCTGTTCGCCGTCGCGCTCGCGGTCGGACTGACGCCGGAGCTGCTGCCGATGATCACGACGGTGACGCTGTCCCGCGGCGCGTTGCGCATGGCCGGCCGCAAGGTGATCGTCAAGCGCCTCGCCGCGATCCACGATCTCGGCGCCATGACCGTGCTGTGCACGGACAAGACGGGCACGCTGACCTCGGCCCAGATCACGCTGGCGAGAAGCCTCGACGCCGACGGCAAGGACGATGTCCGCGCCGCGCGGCTTGGTGCGATCGCCGCCGAACTCGGCGGCGATCGCGGCTCGCTCGATGCGGCGCTCGTTGCCGGCCAGCCGAATGCCGCGCAGGGCTGGTCGCTTGCGGGACGGCAGGCGTTCGACTTCTCGCGGCGGCTGGGATCGGCGCTTGCGACCGGCCCCGAAGGCGCGCTGCTGATCGTCAAGGGCGCGCCGGAGGCGGTGCTGGAATTGTGCACGACCCAGCGCAGCGGCGTGATGGACGACGATGCGCGAACGGCGGCAATGGCGCGCGTTCATCAGCTCGCGGCAGAGGGCCTGCGCTGCGTCGCCATCGCCTCGCGGCCATGGAGCGGCGCAACCCGCGAGGTCGAGACCGAGGACGAGACCGGCCTCATCTTCGAAGGCTTTTGCGCCTTCGCCGATCCGCCGAAGCCGACGGCCGCAGCCGCCATCACCCGGCTCGCGGAAAGCGGCGTGAGCTTGAAGATCCTCTCGGGCGATGATCCCGTGGTGGTGAAGCGGCTGGCCGGCCTGGTCGGGCTCAACGCCGAACGGGTACTGTCGGGGGCCGACATCGCCGAACTCAGCGACGAGGCGCTCGCCGTGCAGGTGCGCTCCACCGACGCGTTCGGCCGGCTCGCGCCGGACCAGAAGTCGCGGATCGTGAAGGCGTTGCAGGCGGGCGGCGAGGTGGTCGGCTTCCTCGGCGACGGCATCAACGACGCACCGGCCCTGAAAGTCGCCGATGTCGGCCTCTCGGTCGACGGCGCAACCGGCGTGGCGCAGGCCGCCGCCGACATGATCCTGCTGGCTTCGGATCTCGAGGTCGTCGCCGACGGCGTCGCGGAGGGAAGGCGCACCTTCGCCAACATCCTCAAATATGTCCGCATGGGCGCCAGCTCGAATTTCGGCAACATGCTGTCGATGGCCGCGGCCTCGATCGCGCTGCCGTTCCTGCCGATGCTGCCGACGCAGATCCTGCTCAACAATTTGCTCTACGATCTCTCCGAGCTCGGCATTCCCTTCGACAGGGTATCGGCGCAGGCAACGGCACAGCCGCAGGTGTGGAGCATGTCGCGGCTGGTGCGCTTCGCTGCGATCATGGGGCCGCTGTCGTCGGTGTTCGACGTCCTCACCTTCGTCGCGCTGCTGTTCCTGTTCAAGGCGACGCCGGAGGAATTCCGCACCGCCTGGTTCGTCGAATCCATGGCGACGCAGATCCTCGTCATCTTCATCATCCGCACCAATGGCCGGCCCTGGCGCAACCGGCCAGATCCGGCGCTCGCGGCGTCCTCGCTGATCGCCCTGCTGGTCGCGATGGTGCTGCCGTTCACACCGCTGGGGACCTGGTTCGGCTTCGTTACACCTCCGCCGGTCGTGATGGCTGCAATCGCGCTGCTCGTCGTGCTCTACCTCGCCTGCGCCGAGCTGTTGAAGTCGTTCGCGATCCGCAGCGCGCGCAAGCGATGAGGGTTCCGCCGCTTCGCCGGCGCATGATGGCGATGCACCCCGCGCCATTGATATCGGGCCTGTTTCCGTGTCTTTTGGGCAGGCCGGGCCACGAGCCGGCCCGGACATCGCCGGGCCGGGAGCCCCGGCGCATGACGCGGGGCCATAACAATCACAATGTCCGCCACCGGCCAGACCACCGGCACCGCAACATCCGGCCACGGCTGGATCGCCAACCAGCCTTACCTGCTGCTCAGCATCACCGCGCTGTGCTGGGCCGGCAATGCCATCGTCGGGCGGCTGGCGGCCGGCCACATCCCGCCGGTCACGCTGTCGTTCCTGCGCTGGTTCTTCGCCTTCCTCCTCGTGCTGCCATTCGCCTGGAAACACCTTGCCCAAGACTGGCCCGCGATCCGCGGCAGGCTCGGACTGATGATCACGCTCTCGATCACCGGCATCGGCGCCTTCAACACGCTGCAATATTGGGCGCTGGAGCATACCCAGGCCCTCAACACGCTGCTGCTGCAGTCGGCAGCGCCGCTGGTCGTGGCGCTGTGGTCGCTGGCCATCCTCGGCGTCAGGCTCACCGCGGCGCAGGCGTTCGGCGTGGCCCTCTCGATGTGCGGCGTGCTGACCATTCTGCTGCACGGCGATTTCACCACGCTGTCCAGCATCGACTTCAACAAGGGCGACCTCATCTTCATCGTCGCACTGATCATCTTCGCGCTGTATTCGGTGCTGACGCTGAAACGGCCACCGATGCACGGGCTGTCGTTCCTCGCATTCACCTTCGGAGTCGGTGCGGCCTGTCTCATTCCGCTCGAGATCTGGGAATTGTCCGCGCGCCCGGTCATGAAGCTCGACGGACCGAACCTCTTGACGCTGTTCTACGTCGCCGTCTTTCCCTCGACGCTGGCCTATCTCTGCTTCAATCGCGGCGTCCGCCTGATCGGCGCCAATCGCGCCGCGCCGTTCTTCCATGTCGTGCCGGTGTTCGGCTCGATCATGGCGATGGCCTTCCTGGGCGAGCACCCGCAGGCGTTCCACTTCATCGGGTTTGCGCTGGTGCTGTCGGGCGTGTTCGTGGCGTCACGAAAGCAGGCGAGCTGAACGGCGAGACGAGCGCGCATCGTCCCGGGCGCAGCCCACCGCCCAGCTTGCTTGCAATTTGCCTGGGATCAAGGTTGAATATCGCACTGCTGACTTCCGATCCGATAACCCAGCTCTGATTGTCAGGGAGAGTGGTATGGGCGCGTTGATGGCCGAGGACGATATTTATATCGGTCCGCTTTTTGATCTGTTCAATTTGAGATTCGGTCCCGAGCAGGGAGACGTCGAATTCGCCGCCGGCGGCGTGTCCGAGATCAAGGCTCTGCAGGATGAATTCGACATCTTTCAGGAAGGGCGGCCCTTCGTAGACAGCGCGAAGCTGCTCGGACTGGGAGGCCTCAACAACAACCGTGCCAAGAACCGTTGGTACAGCGTGCTGAAGTGGCTCGCCAAGGTGCCGTCCGACCAGGACGGAGAAAACGGCGAGCAGCGCATCGTGAACGCGTTGATCAAGAACTTCGCGCGCAAGTCACCGCTGCCGTGCTTCATGAAAGCGCATGATTCCCGCGACCCGAGCGGCTACGGTCTCAAGGTCGTCGTTCGCGAGGATACTCCGATCTTCTACATCGACCGAACCTATCTCACGATCTCAGTGCCGATGGCGCCCCAAGTCCCGCCGGCGGGCAAAGGCAGCGACAAGAAGAAGAAGTCGAAGAAGAAATAGGCCCGGAACGGTGCGCGCCACCATCGCAAGCGAGCTGGCCGGTTCAACGAACGAAGCGCTCGCCCACGTCTACAACGACATCGCCGCCTATTATTCGGCGAAGGTCGCACGCTTTGGTGCGACGCCCAACGGTGTCGACTGGACGTGCCAGGCCACGCAGGAGCTGCGATTCGTCCAGTTGCTGAAGCTGTGCGATTTCTCGTCGCCCTTTTCGCTGAACGATTACGGCTGCGGCTATGGCGCGCTGATCGCTTATCTTGACCGCAGGCATCGCGGCTGTGCGGTCGACTATCTCGGCATCGACGTCTCGCATGCAATGGTGCGGCGTGCCCGGCAGAAATGGCGGGAGCACAACGGCGCCGCCTTCGTCCTCGGCCATGCCAGTCCGCGGACGGCCGACTATGCGGTCGCGAGCGGCATCTTCAACGTCGCGCGAACCCAAAAGCGGCAAGATTGGGAGCGCTTCATCGCGGCGACCCTCGACGACCTCCACTGCACCACCGCGCGCGGCTTCGCCGTCAATTTCATGAAACAGCGGCCGCCGGCAGCCAGACGCGACGGCCTCTACACCACCGACACCGCATCATGGGCGCGACACTGCGCTACCCGTTTCAATTCTACAGCCGAGGTGCATGAGGGCTATGGATTGATGGAGTTCACGCTGATCGTGCGGAAACTGTAGCCTCACGCGCCGACCGACAGCCGCCGTCGCACTTGCTCGAGCAGCCCGCCGTAGATGGCGGCGCCCGTCAGATTGAACAGGCGCTCGGCGTGCTCGACCAGGCGGGCCACCTCGCCAAGGTGCTCCGGCTCGTTGCTCGCAGCAAGCGCTGCTGCGAGCGTAATGGTGGCCCGGCATTCCGGCAGGCGGGCATGCCGCTCCTGAGCGACGCGGATCGCTTCCCGCGCCTTGTCGACGGCTGCGGCGTGGGCGCCGGCACAGAGCTGATAGTCCGCGATGCTCGCCAGCATCTCGGGTTCGATCTCCATGGCGACGCGCGCACTGCGCACGAACTCAACGCCCTCCGTCAGCGATGGGATGGCCGCCTGATAGTTCTGGGCGATGCCCTGGGCCGTACCGATGCAGGCCAGCGAATAGGCGCGCAAATATGGGCTGGCCTGGCGCGTCGCCAGTTCGATCACGCGCCAAGCATGGGTAGACGCCATCGCGGAATCGTCGAGGCACCAGGCGAGATCGACATAGCCGAGATTGGCGATGAACTGAACCGTTGGGTCGATCAGCGTCGGATCGATGGCGAGGATGCGATCCAGGCAAAGCCGTGCCTCGTCGAAACGACCGAGTCGGACCAGGATCCGTCCGCGCAGGCTGAGAATCCAATGTTCGACGTTGTAGCCAAGGAATTGGTGCTCGAAGTCGGTGATGCCGGATGCGCCTGCGAGTGCCGCATCGCTCGCCGCGAGCGCTTCACGCAAGAGACCGGCCCAGCCATAGGCCTGGCTGAGCGAGGCATTGAGCGTCGCAGTGCGGCTGGTCAGCTGACGCGCTTCAGTCAGCGCCAGCGCTTCCTTGACGGTGTCAACATACGCATCGGCTTGCCCCCCGCTCGCACCCGCAATCCGCCCTTCGACGAACAGCAGGAGCGGGATCATCGAATCGTCGATGTCACGCGCCCATTCCAGCGCTTCCTGGATGAAGGGCTTTGCATCCTCCGACGTCATGCCTTCGCGCCAACCCAGCCAGGCGATCTGGCTGCTGGCCGCGATCCTGAGCGCGTCGCCCGCCGGGCTGCGCTTCTGGCCCCCCTTCAGCGCGCGCACCTTGTGCCAATGCCGGATCGCTTCCGCCGGATTCGTCGAGCCGATCCAGCGTGCGGCCCGTGCCGCAAATTCGGCGGCGGCATCGAGTTCGCCGGCCTGCTCGAAATGATGCGACAGAAGCGCTGCGAATTCGTCGAGCCGCTCGGGGAAGTATTGCACGATCGCCCGCGCCACGCGCGCGTGCAGGAGGCTGCGCCGCGCGCGGAGCTGGGTCGAATAGGCGATCTCCTGGATCAACGGATGCCGGAAGCTGTAGTCCTGGCCATCCTTGCCGCCGCGCGCCTGCAGCATTTCACCGGAACAGAGTCGGACCAGCGCCGCTTCGAGCTCACCCGCGGGCAGGCTGGCGACACTTTGCAGCACCGCGAGCTGGAATTCCTTGCCGATGATCGCGGCCGTGTGCAGGAGGTCGCGATCGCCGGGCGCCAGTCGATCGATCCGCGCGCCGATCACGGCTTGCACCGTTGGGGGCAACACGTCGGCGGCCCCCGCGAGGCCGCGTCGGTAACTGCCTTGCTCGCCGACAATGACCAGGTGCTCGACCAGGGAGCGGATCAGCTCCTCGGCGAAAAAGGGGTTGCCGCCGCTTCGCTCGGCGACGCGCCGGCGCACGTCGAGGAGTTCGTCCCGCGGACCGAGCAGCTCGTCGACGAGATCGTCCGTGTCCGTCGGCGACAGCTCGGCGAGCTCGATCTGCTGGTACTGTGGCCCGCGCATCCAGGGAGCGAAATAGGCCGGCCGGAAGTTCACGATCAGCACGGTCTTGGTGGAGATCACCGCATCGACGAGCGTGGCGACGAATTCCTCGCTGGCCTGATCGAGCCAATGCAGGTCTTCAATGATGATCACCGACGCCGAGGCACCCCGCTGGCGAACCATGTGTCGGACGATGTCGAGCAAACGAACGTTGCGTGCGCGCGGACTAAGCCAGGACGGCGGCCCCTGGCCGTGCCGAACCCCGAGGAAATCGCAGACCAGCCAAAGGTCCGCCTCAAAGGTCGAGCCCAGCTCGGCCAGGCGCGTGGCGATCTGCTTCACCGCCAGATCGGGCTCGTCGTCCGGCGAGACGTTGAAATAGGTCGACCGCAGGAATTCCAGCACCGGCTGCAGCGGCGTTGCCGCGCCATAGGGCTGCGCGCGGGCCTCCAACACCGGAATGAGACGCGCTCGGCACCATTCCGCGAATTCATAGCATAGCCGGCTCTTGCCGGTTCCGGGCGGACCGACGATGCCGGTGACGCAGGATCCGCCGGTCTCGACCGCCGCAAGGGTCCTCTGCAGCACGGTCATTTCCCGCTCACGCCCGCGGAACGTCGCCAGAGAGACTCCCCGGAATTGCTGGCTAGCGACCGCCGGCTTTAGGTCCTTCAGAAGATAAAGCTCGATCGGCTCCGGCACACCACGCAGACGATGACGGCCGAGCGGGCCGACTTCGCAGAACGAGCGCACCAGACGGTAGGTCTCGTCGGTCAAGCAGATCTCGTTCGGATCGGCCTTGGCCGGCAGGCGGCTTGCGAGATGAATGGTGAGGCCGTAAGCGCCGTGCTCGGTGACCGTGTCGACGAGCGGAGCATCCGCGACGATCTCACCGGAATGCAGACCGACGCGCACCGACATGCCATCGTCGCGCAGGCGAAACGTGTCCCTGATCGCCAGCGCAGCCTCGCATGCCAACAAAGCGTGGCCCTCCTGCGCGCGTGGCGCCCCGAAGAAGGCGAGGATGCCGTCGCCGAGCGTGCGTACGACCGTGCCCTCGAACCGCTCCACGGCGGTACACATGGCATCGAGCGCCGGCTTGAGCCGCTGCATGGCGTCTTCGGCGGTCAGACCGGCTACGATCTCGGTCGAGCTGACGAGATCGGCGAACAGCACCGTCACCTGCTTCAGTTCGCCACGAACGGACCGCAGGGCCGGCGCCGAGACGGGCCTGCTCGCGGCACCCAAGGCTGCGCCGCAGCCCCCGCAGAAACCGGAGCCGGGTGGGCTGAGATGATTGCACGCGGGACACGCCATCGGCAGAGCCGCGCCGCAACCGTGGCAGAAGCGATTCGTCGCCGGATTGTCCCCGCCGCACCGCTCACAAAGCATCTGATCCCCTACGAAACGACAATCGACCGGGAGGCAGCAGCACCACAACACGTCACGCCGGGCCGCGATGCCCCGACGGACATGCCAAAGGCACCATCTTTGTCCTCCGCGCGCAATCGAATAGTTCACATTCTGTGGCAGTCGGCTGCTTCGAAGAGGTTGCAGAACCCGGCTGCAACACGCGGCTCGGTGATAGGCTGGCGGGGCCGGCCGGCCGTGTCAGCCGGCGCTGAACTTGCTGTAGGCCTCGCGCGTCGCGATGATGACGTGCTCGGCGCAGCCGTTGAGGCGATGCGGATCGGCCTGCGTCTCGTAGGCCTCCGATGTCATCATGTCCAAAAAAGCCGCGACGGTGGGGTAATGGACCAGCGCGACGAAATCCCAGTCGTTGCCGGCGTGCGGTCCCAGCGCGACGCCCTTGGCCTCGCCGGTCCAGAGCAAGGTGCCGCCGCGCGCCTTGATCATCGGCACGGTGACGGCGCTGTAGCGCAAATAGGCGTCCCAGCCGGATCCGTTCCCGTCGCGCGAGCGGGCGTGGAATCGCATCAGGTTCAACATCACCACCGGCGCCTGGGGATCGAACCCTTCCAGCCCCGCGATGTTCAACATATTCACCGGCAAAGTCGCCTCCTCAGGGTTTGCCTGCATTGTAGCATTGCGGCCGCGTGACTTGTGCCACGATGCCGATCTGGGCAAGCTCGTATCCAACGCCAATGACGACCGCTTCACCCGCGCCACCCGCCTCCAGTCCGGCCGGCTGGCTCAACAACCAGCCTTATTTGCTGCTCAGCCTGAGCTCGCTGTTCTGGGCCGGCAACATCGTGCTCGCGCGCCATGTCGGTGCGCATGTGCCGCCGCTGACGGTGACCACGATCCGCTGGTTCGGCGTTTTCCTGATCCTGTTGCCGTTCGCCTGGCCGCATCTCAAGCGCGACTGGCCTGCCCTGCGCAACAGCCTGCCGCTGATGCTGTTCCTGTCGCTGGTGGGCTTCGCCTTCAACAATGCGATCTCCTATTGGGCGATGCAGTATACGGAGGCGCTGAACGCGCTGCTGATCCAGTCGGCCGGTCCCCTGTTCGTAGCGCTGTGGTCGCTGGTGCTGTTCGGGGTGCGGCTGACGGGTGCCCAGTTCGCCGGCATCGCGATCTCGCTTCTCGGCGTGCTGATCATCATCCTGCGCGGCGATCTCGCCGCGCTCGCAAGCATCAGCTTCAATAGGGGCGACCTCATGTTCGCCTCCTCGCTGGTGGCATTCGGGATCTACTCGGCCTTCATCCCGCGCCGGCCCAAGATCCACCAACTGTCGTTCCTGTCCTTCACCACCTGCTGCGGCGCGACGATGCTGATCCCCGCCGCGATCTGGGAGGCGGCAAGCGGCCGCGTGCTGCAGTTCGACGGGATCACGCTGGCGACGCTGGGCTACATCCTGATCTTTCCCTCGACGCTGGCTTATCTGTTCTTCAACCGCGGCGTCGCGCTGATCGGCCCGAACCGCGCCGCGCCGTTCTTCCATCTCGTGCCGGTGTTCGGCTCGGCGATGGCGATCCTGCTGCTCGGCGAAAAGCTGCAGCTATTCCATTTGATCGGCTACGCGCTGGTGCTCGCCGGCGTGGTGATCGCCTCACGCCAGGGTTCGGCGGTGAAGTAATTCCGCACGACGGACGTACGGAAAGATATCTGTGTCCCGGATAAGATGGATGCATCGCCGGAACCCAGCGTGCCAAAGCGCGTGCCCCGGCTCTGCAGCGCACCGCTGAAGGAGCGCTGCGCTGCGTCCGGGGCACGCGAGCGGTCGATAAACTCCCGGCTTCCGATTTCGACGAGGAGACGCTAGGTTCCCCGCCAACCAAAAAGAGGGAACGATCAAAGATGATGTCAGGGCTGATTCGAAAGCTGGGTACGGCCGCCACGGTCGCATTGGGTCTTGCCGCCGCATCGGCGGCGAGGGCCGACAATTATCCGAGCCGAAACATCACGCTGGTGCTGCCGTTCGCGGCCGGCAGCGGCACCGACACCACGACGCGGCTGATCTCGCAGCACCTGTCGCAGGCGCTCGGCGTCGGCATCGTCATCGAGAACAAGGCCGGCGCCAACGGCATGCTCGCCGCAAGCTATGTCGCCAAGGCCGCCCCCGACGGCTACACGCTGCTGGTGACCACCAACACCACGCATTCGGCCAATCCCTACCTGCTCAAGAGCCTCACTTACGATCCGGTGAAGGACTTCACCCCGATTGCGCGCACCGGCGATTTACCCTTCATGCTGGTCGTCAATCCGGAAGTGCCGGCCAAGACCGTCGGCGAACTCGTTGCCTACGGCAAAGCCAATCCGGGCAAGCTGAGCTACGCCTCAGGATCGTCCTCCGCGATCGTCTCCGGTGCGACCTTTGCGCACAATGCCGGGCTCGACCTGCTGCACGTGCCCTACAAGAGTTCGCCGCCGGCGCTCAACGACGTCATGGGCGGTCGCGTCTCGATGATGTTCGTGGACATTCTCACCGGCCTGCCGCACGTCAACGGCAACGCGCTGCGCGCGCTCGCCGTCACCACCAAGGACCGCTCGCCACTGGTGCCGAACCTGCCCTCGATGCAGGAGGCCGGCGTGCCGGATTTCGACATCTCGTCCTGGCAGGGCTATTTCGGTCCCGCCGGCATGCCCAAGGAGATCGTGACCCGACTCAATGCCGAGATCCGGAAGATCGTCGAGAAGCCGGAGATCAAGGCCCAGCTCGCCACCCTCGGCATGGACGCGTTCTCGGGCACGCCGGAAGATCTCGGCAAGTTCGTCAACGAGCAGCTGGTGCTGTGGGAGAAGCTGATCACCAACGCGAAGATCGAGAAGCAGTAGGGGCGCGCGAAAGCGTAGGCCGCATTCTCCGTCATGGCCGGGCTTGTCCCGGCCAACCACGTCTATCCGTACGTGCGGTGCCCAAGAACGTGGATGCCCGGGACAAGCCCGGGCATGACGACGTTTTGGATCGAGATCGGCTTGCGCGAAAGCCCTACGCCGCGCGCACCTTGGCAAGGAAGCTGTCCACTGCACTGCGCAGCGCGCCGGACTGGCTATCCAGCTCGCGAGCATTCGTGAGCACGTCGGTTGCCGCCGTGCCGGTCGCTTCCGCAGCCGAAGTGACGCTGCCGATATTGGCGTTGATCTCGTTCGATCCGGCCGCAACCGACTGAATGTTGCGGGCGATCTCGCGGGTCGCTTCACCCTGCTGCTCGATCGACGCGGAAATGCCGGCGGTGATCTCGCTCATCTCGGCGATGGTCTGGGTGATGCCGGAGATGGCCGTGACCGCGTCGCTGGTCGAGGTCTGCATCGCCGCGACCTGCGCGGAGATCTCCTCGGTCGCCTTGGCGGTCTGGTTGGCGAGCGCCTTGACTTCGGAGGCGACGACCGCGAAGCCGCGGCCGGATTCACCGGCGCGTGCTGCTTCGATCGTGGCGTTGAGCGCGAGCAGATTGGTCTGCGCGGCGATCGAATGGATCAGCTTGACGACCTCGCCGATCTTCTCGGCGCCGGTCGAAAGCACCTGCACCGTGGCATTGGTACGCTCGGCGTCGCTGACGGCGCGGCTCGCGACCTCGGTCGAGCGGGTGACCTGGCGGGAGATTTCTGCAACCGAGCTTGACAGCTCTTCGGCGGCCGCCGCGACCGTGCCGACATTGCCGGAGGCCTTTTGCGAGGCGGCACCGACCGTCGCCGCGCGCGAAGAGGCGTCGCTGGCGGTCGCGGTCATCGACTGCGCCGTCGTCTGCATGCCAGCCGCGGCCGAGGAGACCGAGCGGACGATGCCGTTGACACTGCGCTCGAAGTCGTTGGCGATGCCCTCCATAGCGCTGCGGCGCTCCGCCGCGATGCGCTCCTTTGCATCGGCCTCTGTCTTTTCGAGGTCGCGGATGCGAACCGCATTGTCCTTGAAGATCTGCACCGTGGCGGCCATCGCACCGACCTCGTCGCCGCGGCCGACGCCCGGAATGTCGCCTTCGAGCTTGCCCTCGGCGAGATCCTTCATGCGGGCGCCGAGCAGCGCCAGCGGGCGGCTGATGCCGCGGCCGATCAGCCAGGCGACGCTGCCGGCGACGATGAAGATGCCGAGCATGGCCAGGCCGAGCAACCAGTAGACCGGGCCCATCTTGGCGTCGATGTCGTCGAGATAGGCGCCGGTGCCGAGATACATGTCGAAGCCGGGCACCGCCATCGCGTAGCCGATCTTGCGGATAGGCGTCGGCTGGCCGGGCTTCACATATTCATAGTACAGCAGGATCGACCCATTGGCCTTCACGCCGTCCATCAGCTCGACCGACAGTTTGCGGCCGTTGGTCACGACGTCCATGCGGTTGGCGCCGATCTGCTTGGGATCGGGCGCTAGCTGGGTGATGCCGTCGTAGGACGTACCGAACAGATAGCCCGCGCCGTTGTCATAGGTCATCGAATTGCCGTAGCGTCGAAGCTCGGCCATGGCCGCGTCCTTCGTCAGCTCGCCGGCATCGACGCGCTTCTTCAGAGCGCCCGCATAGTTGCGTGCCAGCTCGACGATGGCCTTGGCCTGATCGATGCGGGCATTCACCATCTCCTGCTTCATCAGATAGCCGGCGAGGACGCCGGAGATGCAGAGGCCGAACAGGGTGACGCCGACGAGAATGCCGAGCTTCGGGGCGATCTTCAGATTGCTCAATTTCACGATTGGCTCCGGCAATAATGGGACAGGGGCACGCGACGGATCGATCAAAATCGCAACAATCTTTAGGGAGAGAGCCTTAGCAAGTTACTTACGTGCCTCCGTAGAAGCCCGGAAGCAGCGGCCCAAATCGGCAATTTATCGAAGCGGCGGCAACCCATGATTGTACGCAACCGCTCCGATTTCGCGTAGAAGACGCAAAGGCCCGGCGTCGAGGCGGGTCACAACAAGAACCGACAACCCAAATCGGGAGCGAGGAAATGCCGAAATACAGGGTGGTGACGCCGAAGGGCGCGAGCTTCACCGTCGCGGGCAGCGACTATTCCTATGAGCGCGAGGCGCTCGATCCGATCGACGCCGAGATCATCGAAGCCCCCGCCGACGAGGCCGGGTTCATCGCCGCCGCAAGGACCGCGGACGCCATCTATGCCAAGGGCATCCCGATCACCAAGACCATCATTGACGCTCTGGAGACCTGCAAGGTCATCACGCTCGGCTCTGTCGGCGTCGACAGCGTGGACGTCAAGGCCGCCACCGCCCGCGGCATTCCCGTCACCAACATACCCGACACCTTTATCGAAGAGGTCGCCGATCACGCCATGATGCTGCTGCTCGCCGGCTTCCGCCGCCTGGTCGAGCAGGATCGCATGGTCCGCAGCGGCCGCTGGGCCGAGGGCCGGCCGGCGCTGCTCAAAGTCCCCAGGCTGATGGGCCAGACGCTCGGCTTCGTCTCGTTCGGCCGCGTCGCGCGTGCAGTTGCGAAGCGCGCGGCGCCGTTCGGCCTGCGCATGGTGGCCTACGATCCTTTCATCCAGGAGACGCTGATGTGGGACCACGGCGTGATTCCGGCGACGCTGAACGAGGTGCTGTCGCAATCCGACTTCGTCTCGATGCATGCCCCGGCAAGGCCCGAGGTGCATCACATGCTGACCGAGAAGCACTTTCGGCAGATGAAGAAGGGCTCGATCTTCATCAACACCGGGCGCGGCGCCACCGTGGACGAGGAGAGCCTGATCAAGGCGCTGCAGGAGGGCTGGATCGCGCACGCCGCCCTCGACGTGCTGGAGAAGGAGCCGCCCTCCCATAACAATCCCCTGCTGGGCATGGAGAACGTGACCCTGACCGCCCACGTCGCCTCGGCCTCGGCACGGTTTGACGAAGCGCGCAAGCGGCGGGTGGGCTACGAATTGTCACTGGTGCTTCAGGGTATGTGGCCGGTAAGCTGCGTCAATCCGTCGGTGCTGCAAGACACCGCGCTCCGCCGCTGGCAACCCGTCAGCATGGATCGCGGGCCGAACAGCTAGGCGGTCGGCGTAAAGGCGCCGGAACGGACGACCCTTCACCGGCGATCAACGCCGGGAAGGGAACATCATAGGGAGGTACTGATGAGGAACGACATCACACGTCGTGATGCCTTGGCGCTGGGCCTGTCCGCTGCAACGCTCGCCGCCACCGGTGCTGCGGCGCAAACATCCACTATCAAGGCGGCCGACGTTCCGGCCCCCAAGCGCGAGATCGAGAAGGGCGCATCCCTGCGCATGCTGCGCCCGGTGCGTTTCGTCCAGGCCGACGAGGACGTCTTCCGCGCCAATGCGGCAAGGTTCACCAAGGACACCGGGGTCGAGGTCAAGGTCGACTTCGTCGGCTGGGAAGACATCAACCAGCAGACCGCAGTGACCGCCAATTCCGGCGCCGGCCCCGACATCATCATCGGCTTCTCCGACGCGCCGCACATCTATATCGACAAGCTGATCGAATTGACCGACGTCGCCGATTATGTCGGCAAGCGCTATGGCGGCTGGCTGCCGCTGGCGCAGCGCTACGGCAAGAAGAACAAAAGCGACGCCTGGATCGGCCTGCCGTTCGGTGCGACCGCGGGGCCCCTGATCTACCGCAAGTCGATCCTGCAATCGGTAGGGTTCGACAAGGTGCCGGAAGACCATGCCGGAATCCTCGACCTGTGCCAGAAGCTGCACAAGGCCGGCAAGCCCGCCGGCTTCGCGCTCGGCAACGCGAGAGGAGACGGCACCGGCTTCGCCAACTGGACGCTGTGGTCGCACAACGCCTCCCTGCTCGACGAGGAAGGCAACGTCGTCATCAACAGCAAGGAGACGATCGCCGCGCTGAACTGGGTCAAGCAGATCTACCCGACCTTCATCGCCGGCACGCCGTCGTGGAATGACGTGTCAAACAATCGCGCCTATTCCGCACAAGAAATCTCGCTGACCGCCAACGGCGTCTCGCTATACTTCTCGCTGAAGAACGACCCGGCGACCAAGGCGATCGCCGACGACAGCGAGCATCAGCTTCTGCCCAAGGGCCTGGCCAAGGTCTCACCGATGGACGGGCTCACGCTCAACGCCATGGTGTTCAAGCACAGCCAGTATCCCAACGCCGCAAAGGCCTTCCTGCAATACATGCTGGAAAAAGACCAGTACGAGCCGTGGCTCAACGCCAATTCCGGCTACTGGTCGCAGCCGCTGGCTGCCTATGCCGATGCCGCGGTGTGGTCGCAGGACCCCAAGGTGACAATCTTCAAGAACACCATGAACAGCACTTACTATAGCGGTTACAAGGGACCGATCTCGACGGCCAGCGGAGCGGTTACCGCCGATTACGTGCTGATACAGATGCTATCGTCCGTTGCGACAGGCGCCGCAACCCCGGAGGCCGCGGCCGCGGAAGCCGAGCAACGCTGCAAGCGGTACTTCCGCCGACAGAAGTAAAGATCGTCATTGCGAGCGAAACGAAGCAATCCAGTCCGTCCCCGCAGCGACAGTCTGGATTGCCTCGTCGCTTCGCTCCTCGCAATGACGACGTGGTGACAGATCAGAACAGGACAACACACGAATGTCCGTGACCACCCTTTCCTCCCAAGCCCTGGCGCAACGGCAGCCGTCCTGGCT
This sequence comes from Bradyrhizobium sp. SZCCT0148, assembly GCF_018129985.1. GTDB lineage: Bacteria > Pseudomonadota > Alphaproteobacteria > Rhizobiales > Xanthobacteraceae > Bradyrhizobium > Bradyrhizobium japonicum_H. The sequence continues at coordinate 711,552 of NZ_JAFCKT010000001.1, read as the reverse complement.
GGTGCGGCTGTTCGACTACAAGCCGTTCCTGATCGTGATGTGCCTGGCACCCGCGATCGGGCTGCTCTCGGTGTTCCTGACCTATCCGCTCGGCCTCGGTATCTGGCTCGCTTTCACCGACACCACGATCGGCCGGCGCGGCGTGTTCGTGGGCCTCGAGAATTTCCAGTATTTGCTCACCGATTCCCTGTGGTGGAACGCGGTCTTCTACAGCGTGGTCTATACTGGCATCGCGACCTTCGGAAAGTTCGCGCTCGGCTTCTGGCTCGCGCTGCTGCTCAACAACCATTTTCCGTTCAAGAGCATCCTGCGCGCGATCATCCTGTTGCCATGGATCGTGCCGACCGTACTCTCGGCGCTGGCGTTCTGGTGGATCTACGATCCGCAGTTCTCGATCATCTCCTATCTGCTGGTCGACGTGCTGCACTGGCGGTCGAGCAATGTGGACTTCCTCGGCTCGGCCTGGCCGGCGCGCTTTTCGCTGATCGCCGCCAACATCTGGCGCGGCATTCCCTTCGTCGCGATCTCGCTGCTCGCCGGCCTGCAGACCATCTCGCCCTCGCTCTACGAGGCCGCGATGCTCGATGGTGCCAGCGCCTGGCAGCGCTTCCGCTACATTACCTTCCCGATGATGATGCCGATCCTCGCCATCGTCATGACCTTCTCGATCATCTTCACTTTCACCGATTTCCAGCTGGTCTATGCCATCACCCGCGGCGGCCCCGGCAACTCGACCCATCTGCTGGCGACGCTGGCGTTTCAGCGCGGCATTGCCGGCGGCGAGCTCGGCGAAGGCGCGGCGATCGCGGTGTCGATGATCCCGTTTCTGGTCTTCGCGACGCTGTTCTCCTATTTCGGCCTGGCCCGCCGGAAATGGCAGCAAGGAGAGAGCAATGACTGACACCGTCGCGCAAACCGCTGCCGTGGCCGACGCGAAAGCGGCACCAGATACCATGGCTTGGGATTCCGGGCTGCGGCGGCTGATGATGATCTACCTGCCGCTCGGCTGCTTCGTGCTGATCCTGCTGTTTCCGTTCTATTGGATGGCGATCACCTCGTTCAAGCCGAACGCGGAGCTGCTCAATTACAAGCAGCACAACCCGTTCTGGATCTCTTCGCCGACGATCGCCCACATCAAGCACCTGCTGTTCGACACGTCCTATCCGCGCTGGCTGTGGACCACGATGACGGTGGCGATCGGCTCGACCACGCTGTCCCTGATCGCGAGCACGCTCGCCGCCTACGCCATCGAGCGCCTGCGCTTCCGCGGCAGCCCCTATGTGGGCCTCGGCATTTATCTGGCCTATCTCGTGCCGCCGTCGATCCTGTTCATTCCGCTGGCCACCGTCATCGTGCAGTTCGGCCTGTTCGACTCCCCGCTCGCGCTGATCCTGGTCTATCCCACCTTCCTGGTGCCGTTCTGCACCTGGCTCCTGATCGGCTATTTCAAGTCGATCCCTTACGAGCTCGAGGAATGCGCGCTGGTCGACGGTGCCACGCGGCTGCAGATCCTGCGCCGGATCACGCTGCCGCTGGCCGTACCCGGACTGATCTCGGCCGGCATCTTCTCCTTCACGCTGTCCTGGAACGAATTCATCTACGCGCTCGCGTTCATCCAGAGCGGCGCCAACAAGACCGTGCCGGTCGCGATCCTGACGGAGCTGGTCACCGGCGACGTCTATCAATGGGGCGCGCTGATGGCGGGATCGCTGCTAGGCTCGCTGCCGGTGGCGATCTTCTACTCGCTGTTTGTCGACTACTACGTGTCCTCGCTGACCGGCGCGGTGAAGGAGTAGCTGTCCGCTTCGCACAAGCGATCGTGCTATCGTGATAGATCGGATCCCTGCTCCGGTGTTACCTCCTGCACCGGCGGCGGGGGAGCGTTTGGCGCTACCGATACTCGCTCCAGAAAGCGAGGATTCCATGGGATCGCCCAAACTCCCCTCTATGTCCCGGCGAGGCTTTTGCCTGTGCTGCGTCGGCGGCGCTATCGCCGCCACGACGGGATGGCTTACGCCGAGGCAGGCATATGCCGAGGCCCGCGGTATCGTCAGCCTGATCAAGGATAGTGCTGCGACCTCCCCGATCACGACCCACAAGCTGCGCAACAACATCAGCGTGCTGGAAGGATCCGGCGGCAATATCGCGGTGCTGACAGGCCCCGACGGCAAGCTGCTGGTCGACGCCGGCATCGGCGTTTCGCGCCCTCAGCTCAGCAAGGCGCTGGCCGAGCTCGGCAGCGAGCCGGTCGCGCATCTGATCAATACGCATTGGCACTTCGATCATGCCGACGGCAATGAGTGGCTGCACGCAGCCGGCGCGAAAATCATCGCGCACGAAAATACCCGCAAGCACCTGTCCGTCGTTCAGCGGGTCGAGGACTGGGACTACAATTTCCTCGCCTCTCCCGCCGGCGCGCTGCCGGCCGAGGTTTTTGACAAGGAGCGTCAGCTCAAGGTCAACGGCGCATCCATCGCACTGAAGTACTACGGGCCGGCACATACCGACAGCGACGTCTCGGTCATGTTTGAAGAGGCCAACGTCCTGCACGTTGGCGACACCTTCTGGAACGGCATCTACCCGTTCATCGACTATTCGACCGGCGGCAGCATCGACGGCATGATCTCGGCATCCGACGCCAATCTGGCGGTCGCCAAGAGCGATACCATCATTATCCCCGGCCACGGCAAGCCGGTCAGCACCAAGGCGGAGCTGCAAGGTTTCCGCGACATGCTTGTCGCGATCAGGGACAACGTCGGCAATCTCAAGAAGCAGGGAAAGACGCGCGACGAAGCGGTCGCCGCCAAGCCCACTGCCGTCTTCGACGCGCAATTCGGCCAGTTCCTCGTCGATCCCGGCTACTTCACGAGGCTGGTCTACGAGGGCGTGTAGGACGCTCCACCGCAACGACGCGACCCGCGATTTGCCTCGCCGACCATGCGGTCGGGAGATCGCGGAGTCGTGCACCGAGACTGACGTCGACAACTTCCCAGAAACACCAAGCGCGCAGCAACCGAAGAATTGTCATCACCGACTTCAATGGAGATCGATATGAGCACCGAGACGACAACGCCCCCATCAAACGGCCTCGATCGCCGCCACATCCTTCTCGGCTTGTCCGGAATGTCCGTTGCCGCGGTATCGACGGCTGCGTCGGCGAAGCCGCAAGGCACCGACGACGGATATCCGGTCACGTACCATCGGAGCAAAACGGTCGACGGAATCAAGATCTTCTATCGCGAAGCCGGGCCGAAGGATGCGCCCGTTGTGCTGCTGCTGCACGGCTTTCCGACCTCCTCGCACATGTTCCGCAACCTCATCCCGGCTCTGGCCGATCGCTACCATGTGATCGCCCCCGATTATCCCGGCTATGGCCAGAGCGACATGCCGCCGCGGGAATCATTCAAGTACACCTTCGACCGCTTCGGCGAGCTCGTCGACGGCCTGCTCGACCAGCTCGCCGTCAAGCGCTATGCGATGTACGTCATGGATTACGGTGCTCCCGTCGGTTGGCGGCTGGCGCTCAAGCATCCCGAACGCGTCAGCGGCCTCATCGTCCAGAACGGCAACGCCTACGACGAAGGACTGAAGGAGTTCTGGAATCCGATCAAGCAATACTGGGCCGATGGCTCAGCGACGAGCCGTCAGGCATTGATGAAGCTGCTGACGCTGGAGACGACCAAGTTCCAGTACACCGACGGCATGTCGGACGTGGCCCGGATCTCGCCCGACAACTGGGTCCATGACCAGGCGCTCCTGGACCGGCCGGGCAATAACGACGTCCAGCTCGACATGTTCTACGACTACCGAACCAATCTGCCGCTGTACCCGGCGGTACAGGCCTATTTCCGCAAGCACCAGCCGCCGATGCTGATCGTCTGGGGCAAGAACGATTTCATCTTTCCGGCCGACGGCGCCCATCCCTACAAGCGCGACCTGCCCCAGGTGGAGTTTCACCTGATCAACTCCGGGCATTTCCTACTCGAAGACAGGTTCGACGAGGTCACGCCCCTGATCCGCGATTTCCTCGCCCGCAAGATTGCCTGAGCTTTGACCGGATCACGCGAGGTCGCCACGGACGCGGCGGCTTCGACGGATTCCAAGGGAGTGCCAAAGAGCGCTGCGGCGTTTGGCCCGGTTTCACAATACTGCAACACGCAATCCGCATAAGGCGTGCGTCCGCCAACAGGAGACGCACATGCGCGCGACTTTTCTCAGCACCGTCGCAACGGTCATTCTCGCCGCGAGCTCCGCGCTCGCGCAGAGCGAGGGTGAATTCCCCGCCAAGCTCGCCGGCCACGTGGTAATGCCGGCCGCGACCTTCATCGAAGCCCCCGCCGATGCCCCTGCCGATCTCAAAACCTCCGGCAAATACACCACCGGCAAGCGGGTCGACGCGCTCGGCACCGTGATGGGCAAGTCCTATGAGCGGGCGACCGGCGTGTCGCTGCCGTTCAAGGGCCAGCCGCTGCAGGGCCATTCCGGCATCAAGACCATGCCCGACGGCAGCTTCTGGGTCATCACCGACAACGGCATGGGCGCGCGCGCCAACTCGCCGGATTCGATGCTGTACCTGAACCGCTACAAGATGGACTGGGCCGGCGGCAAGATCGAGCGGCTGGAAACGATCTTCCTGCACGATCCCGACAAGAAGGTCCCGTTCCGCATCGTCCACGAGGACACCGAGAGGCGCTATCTCACCGGCTCCGACTTCGACACCGAAGGCTTCCAGATCATTGGCGACACCTTCTGGATCGGCGACGAATTCGGCCCCTACATCCTCAAGGCCGACAAATTAGGCAAGATCCTCGGCGTGTTCGATACGGTTGCCGACGGCAAGCCGGTGCGCTCGCCGGATCATTGGGCGGTGGCGACGCCGGGCGCGCCGGGTGCGACCTACACCAACGTCAACCTCCGCCGCTCCAAGGGCTATGAGGGCTTTGCCTCCTCCAAGGACGGCAAGTTCCTGTACGGCCTCCTCGAGGGGCCGCTGTGGGATGCCGAGAAGAAGGACTGGGAGAAGGTCGACGGCAAGGAAGCCTCCCGCATCCTCGAATTCGACGTCGCCGCCGAGAAGTTCACCGGCCGCTATTGGCAATATGTGTTCGAGCAGAACGGCAACGCCATCGGCGATTTCAACATGCTCGACCAAGCCTCCGGCCTCATCATCGAGCGCGACAATGGCGAAGGCACGGCCGACAAAGCCTGTCCGCAAGGCACCCGCGGCGAGAACTGTTTTCCGGATCTCGCCAAGTTCAAGCGCATCTACAAGATCGAGCTCAACGACGCCAATGTCGGCAAGCCCGTGCGCAAGATCGGCTATATCGATCTCATGAAGATCAGGGATCCCGACAAAAAGGCCAGGAAGCCGCTCAATGACGGCGTCTACACCTTCCCGTTCTTCACCATCGAGAACGTGGATCGCGTCGACGACACGCACATCATCGTCGGCAACGACAACAATCTGCCGTTCTCTTCCAGCCGTGATCCCAACAAAGCCGACGACGACGAGTTCATGCTGCTCGAGGTCGCGGACTTCCTGAAGGCGAAATAAGGCCTGCTCCTCTCCCTCTCCCCGCTCTGCGGGGAGAGGATTGGAACCAACGTCGGCGCCTCACCCTCCGTCATTGCGAGCGCAGCGAAGCAATCCATAATCTTTCCGCGGAGGAAGCCTGGATCGCTTCGCTGCGCTCGCAATGACGAGGATAGAGTCCATTTCCGCACTCTCGATGAGTTTGAGGAAACGGACCCACGTCACCGCACCGTAAACTCCACCGGGATCGAAAAGCTCATCGCGCCGTTATTGAGCTCGTCCGGGAACGGCGGAAACGGCGAGGCTTGGCGAATCATCGACATGGCCTGGGCATCGAAAGCGGGAACGCCGGACGAACCGCCGATGCGGCTGGACGTGACCTGTCCGCTGCGGCTGAGGGTAAAGCTCAGCCTGGCAACGCCACGCTGACCGCCGCCACCGCTTGGGTAAGAGTGAAAGCGCATAAGATGTGCGCGGACGCGTTGATTGTAGGACAAGACCGCCGACGCCACCGCGCCCGCGCTCTGGGCCGATGCCAGCGGCGCTTCGCGCTCGGCGCGCGGGGCTGCGCTGGTGCGCGGCGCTGGCGTCGCATCGGACGGTCTCTTGGCCTCGCGGCGGACCACCTTCGGCTTCAAAAGGGCCGGCTTTTCGACCGGCACGATCTTCGCGGGCTCCGGCTTGGCCGGGGTCGGCTCAAGCTTCTGCTCCGGCGGCGCCACGACATCGGGCTTTTCCTGCGGCGGCGTCGGAGCAACGGTCTCCTCGACCATCTGCTGCTCCACGGGCTCCGGCGGCGAGGCGTCAGCCTCCTGCATCACCGGTCCCGGCGCAACGTCGTCCTGTGTCGACTGCGGCGCCGAGGTCATCGGTGCCATGTCGACCATGATTGCCGGCAGACTGACGCCCTGCTCCGGTTGCGACCTGATCCAATTCATCGCAAGCAGCGCGGCAGCCAGATGCAACAACACGATCACCGCCGCCGAGAGGCCCCAGCGCGCGGCTTCGCGCTCTCGAAGCGGTTCGTGAAGGGCGAAGACGCTGGCGCTCATCAACTGCGTCCGTCGAGGCCGACGAGGGCGACCTTGAGATAGCCCGCATTGCGCAAGGTGTTCATCACTTCCATCACGTCGCCATAGGGGACGACCTTGTCGGCGCGCAGATAGATCCGCTCGTCCTTGCGGCCCTTGGTGGCGGCATCGAGCGAGGTGGCGAGCACCTCGCGGGCGATGATGTCTTCGCCGACCGCGATGGAGAGGTCCGGCTTGACGGTGACGAAAACCGGCTTGTCGGGCCGCGGCGCAGGCTCGGCCGCGGTGGCCGGCAGATCGACGCCGATATCGACGGTGGCGAGAGGGGCCGCCACCATGAAGATGATCAGCAGCACCAGCATCACGTCGATGAACGGCGTGACGTTGATCTCATGGGTAACGTCGAGATCATTGGGGTCGCCGCGCGAGCCGAGCTTCGATGCGCCGAGCTTTGCGCCCATGGCCTACTCCGCCGCCCGTGCCAGACGGAATTCCCGGTGGTCGCGCTGGCGGCTGACCAGCAACATGAGCTGCGCCGACGCGTCGCCGAGCAGCGCGCGATAGCTGGCGACGCTGCGGACGAGGTGATTGTAGATCACGACCGCCGGGATCGCCGCGACGAGGCCGAGCGCAGTGGCAAGCAGCGCCTCCGCGATGCCGGGCGCGACCACCGCAAGACTTGTGGTGTGGCTCTCGGAGATGCCGATGAAGGCGTTCATGATGCCCCAGACGGTCCCGAACAGGCCGACGAAGGGCGCAGTGGCGCCGATGGTCGCGAGCACGCCGGTGCCGCGCGCGATCTGCCTGGACATCGCCGCCTCGACCCGCTCGAGCCGCAGCGCCACCCGCTCCTGCAGGCCATCGTCGAGGATGCCGCCGGAGAGTTCGGCTTCCCTGGCGCAGGACTGGATCAGCTGGGCGACGGCGTCGTGCGCGTCACCGGCCCGCGCAGATGCCTCGGCCAACGTCATGTTGCCTTCGAGCGCGCGTGTCCGCCGCAAGGCGAGCGCGCCCTTGCGACGCAGCTCGATGGTCTTGGCGAGCCATACCGTCCATGTCGCCAGCGAGGCGACGGCGAGCCCGACCATCACTGTCTTCACGATCATGTCGGCGCCGGCGAACATGCCCCAGGGCGACAGATTGCGCGGCAGCAGGGCTTGGTCAATCGCCAAGGCCTGTGTCGGCGCAAGCGGCAGGACGATTGTAAGGATCGCATGCCGAAGCCTGGACTTGCTCTGCATCCTGATCTCCCGACGGGTTGAAACGAACTACAGCGCGAGCGCGATCCGGCCCGCAAGCTGCCGGAAGCGCTCCATTTGATCCGTCCGCAGTGCCTTTGTCTCGTCGCGGCCGACGAACACCTTGAACATGATGCCGCCATCGGTGTTCACGAACGCGACGAAGGCCGACGACTTCCCCATGAACGGACGCTCGACGAAGGCGACGCCTGCGCAGCGCTCGTGACGAAGATGGCCGTGCAGGCCCTTCGGCTGCATCAGGTTGAAATAGCCGCGCCCAATCTCACCGGCGGGAATGGCGCCGGTGAATTCGAAGATCGCATCATAGGTGTGAACGATCAACGTGACCTCGCCCCACGCAGCGATGTCCTGCATGGCGGCGGCGAAGTGCTCACCACTGCCAATGCGCACCATGGAGGATGGCAGCGCCTCGATCACGCTGCGCGGGGTAACGTTGCGCTCGCGCGCGACGTCCTCGATCACCGCGCCGGGATTGTCGGCCATGTGCGCCTTGAGGTCGGCGTGATCGGTGCTCGGCATGTTCTCTCCTTAGTCTTCGCTCAGGCCGCCGCGGCCGTGCGCTCGCTCTGGATCACCTCAAAGCCTTCGAATTTGGGATGGCCGAGATACAGGCTCTCGCCGGTCTGATTATCGGCGCGGGCATGGGCGCGACGAAATTGCTCCGAGCGCGTCCAGGCCTCGAACGCTGCCTTGTCGACCCAGGTCGTGTGCGACGAATAGAGCGTGTGGTCCTCGGCCTCCGGTCCCTTCAGCAGATGAAACTCGATGAAGCCCGGCATGCTGCCGAGATAGGATTCGCGGGTGGCCCAGACGGTTTCGAACGCGGTCTCCGCGCCCTTCTTCACCTGGAAACGATTCATGGCGATGAACATCAAAGTCTCTCCTCCTGATTATACGAAACGTGCCGAAGCCGCGCTGGAGCATCAGCGCGGCCGGGCGGGATTGGCGGTGTTGCGGGCCCTCGCCTACGCACCTCCAAAATGAATCTTCATGCCGGCCTTGTAGACCCTGCCCGGACCGGGGCTCGACCACAGCACGTCGTTCTGCGTGGTGCCGTCGGTCGAGCTGCCGGGAATGGCGTAGGGCCGGTAATACTGGTTCAGGAGATTGTCGATCGAGGCCGTGAACACGATGTCCTTGGTCGCGTTGTAGGTCATGTACAGATTGACAAGCTCGTAGCCGGTCGCCGGCAGATAGCCGGCGGGCACGTCATTGTTGGCACCGTACGAGGCCCATTGCGCCGTCAGGATCAGACTGCGATCGAGCAGGCGGACACCGCCGGTCGTGACGACCTTGCGCGGGGTGATGGTAGCGAGCCCGACATTGGTGACGGCGTTCTTGCCCTGGATGTAATGGCCGGCGACACCGATGAACCAACTGCCGGCATCATACATCGTCTCCGCCTCAAAACCCTGGATGCGGGCCTGCGCGATGTTCTGGTACTGATAGTACTGACTGAACGAGCCGAAAGGCGGCACCGCGACCGGCGCCGAGGCGACGAGGTCGATATAGTCGCTGACGTCGTTGCGGAACAGATTGATCTTGCCGCGGAAGGAGTCCGAGGCCGAGAAGATGTTGTCGTACTTCAAATTGAAACCGACTTCTTTGTTCTTGCCGACCTCGGGACGCAGGTTCGGGTTCGGCAGGAAGCAGAACAGGCCGACGGTGCCATCGGGACAGGGGAAGAAGGCCGGTCCGCCGCCTGTCGCATGCGCGCCGGAGATCACGGTTTCGGTGATCGACGGGGCGCGATAGCCTTCGGCATAGCTCACATAGGGCTGGAAGCCGGGAACGGGCGTGACGCCGAGGGTGATCTTCGGCGAGAAGCGGTCGCCGCTGCCGTTGGTCTTGCCCGACTCCAGGTCGTAGCGATCGTATCGGATCGCACTCACCGCCTCGAACCAGGTGCTGTAGTTCTGCTTCAATTGCAGGAATCCGCCTGACACGGTGCGGATGCCGCTCGGCGTGGTGATGTTGGAATTGCCGCGGCTGTCGGTCGTGATCACATCGTCCTGGAACGCGTCGAAGCCCACGGTGAGGGCGTTGCGCCAGTCGCCGACGTTGAACCGCGTGGTATTGTTGGCGTCGATGCCGTAGGTATTGAGGACATAGCCGCGCTTGTCGCCGACGCAGCCGGAGATGTTGTTGCCGAAATTGCCGGTGCCGCACAGGGCCGCACCGGAGGTCGAATAGTGGTAGGTCTTGGTCTGGTCGTTGTCGACGCGGTTGCCGTAGACCGACATGTGCCAGTCGAACAGGTTGTCGCTCGGCAGCGCATAATTCCAGGTGATCGTGCCGGTGTAGTTCTTGGCATCGGAAGCGTAGACCGATGAGCCCTGATAGAGCGCCCGTTGGGCTGCCGTCGCCACGGGCCCTCTGTTGAACTGGCCGATATCGTATTGATAGTCCTGGAATATGGCGCCGAGCTTGACCTCATGGCCGAGCGCGGGACGCACCGTGAGCTTCATCAGGCCGCTCTCGACCTGGTTGCCGGTGTTGCCGATCTCGGTGCCGTTGCCGTCCTTGTAATTGCCCTGGGTACGATAGACCGCGCCACCGAAGATATCGACGTCCGGGGTCGCGCGCACGCCTCCGAAGACCGAGCCGAGGCCGCGATTGTTGTTGGAGCCGTAGGAGCCGGAGAGATCGACACCCCAGCGCTCGCCGGGACGCAGCACGTCGTCGATGTCCTTGGTGCGAAACGAGACCAGACCGCCGATCGCGCCGGAGCCGTAGATGTTCGCGGTCGGACCGCGCACGACGTCGACGCCGCCGACCAGTTCGGGATCGAGGAAGAACGAGCCGCTCGCATTGTGGCCGGTGCGTTGGTAGTTCTGGCGCGCACCATCGACGACCACCGCAACGCGCCCGAACTCCTGCAGGCCGCGGATGTTGATGACGGTCGCGGGATCATCGCCGCGCTCCTGGAACGACACGCCGGGCACCGCATAGAAGATGCCCGACAGCCGGTTCGGCTGAATTCCCTGGATCTGATCGAGAGAAATGGAGCTGACGGGCGCGAGCGAGTCGATGGCGCGCTCCTTGGTCTTCGTTGCGGCTGCGGTGATGGTGTCGAGCGCCTGAACCTGCACCGTGCCACCGGCCTGGGCCCGGGCGTTGAGGACCTCCGGCGTTGCCTGCTGCGCGACCGGCGGCTTGGCCTGGTTGCGCCTGGTCTGTTTCGGCCGTTCCGTCGACGCGCGTTCGGCTTGCCGCGATCCGGTCTGCGCAAGACCGCCCTGCGTCGTCAATGCTGCAAATGAAACCACGGACGCGCCAAAAATCAAGGCGCGCGAATACCTAGCCCCGTCAGCCATATCAGCCCCAGCCTGCACTTCACTTTAATTTTTGGGTCTTCTGGCTGGCGTGCGTTCGCAACGCGAACGACTGGCTGGCTGATTTTCTCAAGACGCGGGCAAGTCGCCGCGCCGCCATAGTTGGTTACGTGGCAACCCTCTGACGGTCAATGTCGCAAGGTTGCAATTTATATCGATTGTAAATTGCGGCCGTTGGAATGCGCTTCATGCCGCCTGTACAAACGAGCAGCACTCCAGAGTTTTGAAAGCGCATCACACCAACATGTCAGCAATATCAGGAGACGGCGGCGGCAGCGCGGCGGGGCCGGCATCAAGCCGTTCTGCGGCAACGAGAACGCTCACCATGCGCGGGAGCCGGATCGACAGTCGCGAACTGTTTGCGGCCGAGCGCGAGATCATCATCGCGCATGGCGAGGATGCCTATCGCTTGCGTTTGACCTCGCAGAACAAGCTGATCCTGACGAAGTAACCTGCAATGACATTTTGCCGCACCCTCAAAAGCCTCCTGGTCTGCAGCACGATCGCGCTTGCCACAGTCGCGCACGCCGCCGGTATCACCGTGCGTGACGCGCGCAATCGCGACGTCGCCGTGACCGACGTCGCGCGTACGGTCTCGATCGGCGGCGCCATCACCGAGATCATCTATGCGCTCGGGCTGGAGAGCCGGCTCGTCGGCATCGACACCACGAGCCTCCATCCAGCAGCGGCGCTGCACGACAAACCCAATGTCGGCTACATGCGTCAGATCTCCGCCGAAGGCGTGCTGGGCCTCAACCCCACCCTCATCCTGGCGATCCAGGGCTCGGGGCCGCGCGAGACCATGGACATCCTGGAGACGGCGAAGGTGCCGCTGGTGCTGGTGCCCGACACCTACTCCGAGGACGGCCTGATCGAGAGGATAAGACTGGTTGGCCACGCCATGGGCGTCGACGCGCGGGCCGCGTGCCTGGCGACCGCCGTCGGCGCCGATCTCAAGGAGCTCCGCGCGTTGCGCGCCAAGGTGACGAAGCCAGTACGGGTGATGTTCGTCATGTCGCTCCTGAACGGGCGGGCCATGGCGGCCGGCCACAAGACAGCTGCCGACGAGATCATCCAGCTCGCCGGCGCCACCAACGCCGTCGACGATTACGAGGGCTACAAGACCATTGGAGACGAGGCGATCGTGGCGGCCAAGCCCGACGTCGTGCTGTCGATCGAGCGCGGCAAGGATTCGCTCCAGGCCGATGCGGTCTACTCCCATCCTGGCTTTGCCCTGACGCCGGTCGCGGCCAACAAGAGCTTCATCACCATGGACGGGCTCTATCTGCTCGGCTTCGGACCGCGCACGCCGGCGGCGGCGCGCGATCTCTCGGTCAAGCTCTATCCGTCGTTGGCCGGACCGGGAGCTGCATTCACCTCGGCCCTGTCGGCGGTGGATTGCCGGCAATGAGCGTGGCGATCGGCACACGACGCGCCAGCGCACGACGGCGGGCCGCATCGCTCGCCATCCCTCTCCTGATCGCGGTGCTCGCGGTCGCCGCGGTCGTGGCGCTTGGCTTCGGCGCCGCCGGCATTCCCCTCTCCCGCCTGCCTGCCGCACTCGGGCTATCGGGCGAAGTCACGGCCATGACAGCCCGCGACCAGCTCGTGCTGTGGTCGATCCGCATCCCTCGAATCGCGGCAACAGCAATGGTCGGTGGCTTGCTCGCCGCAGCCGGCGCGATCATGCAAGGGCTGTTTCGCAACCCGCTCGCCGATCCCGCGCTGGTCGGCGTCTCCAGCGGCGGCGCGCTCGCAGCCGCGAGCGCGATCGTGTTCACCGATTCGCGCTTCGGCGAGACGCTACGCTTCCTCCAGACCGAACTCCTGCCGATCGCGGCATTCGCGGGATCGCTGGCCACGACCGCGATCCTCTACGGCATTTCGAGCCGCTCGGGCCGCACTTCGATCGCGGTTTTCCTGCTCGCCGGCGTCGCCATCACTGCAATCGCCAATGCCGGCATCGGACTTCTGGTCTTCGTCGCCGACGATCGTCAGCTCCGCGACATCACGTTCTGGATGTTGGGCTCAATGAGCGGCGTGACCTGGACCAAAGCCGCCGTGCTCGCGCCGATCCTCATCATTGGCCTTGTCGCCTGTTTCTTCATCGCGCGCGGCCTCGATCTCCTGGTGCTCGGCGAGGCCGACGCCTTTCACGGCGGCACCGACGTCGAGCGTCTCAAGCGGATCGCGATCGTCCTGGTCTCCGCCATGACCGGCGTCGCGGTGTCGATCAGTGGCGTCATCGGCTTCGTCGGCATCGTCGTGCCGCACCTGCTCCGTCTCGTCATCGGACCTGCGCATCGGCTGCTGTTGCCGGCCTCCATGGTGCTCGGCGCTATCCTGATGGTCGGCGCCGACACGTTGGCGCGGACCGTCGTGGCGCCGGCGGAGATGCCGATCGGCATTCTGACCGCAGCGGTCGGCGCGCCGGTGTTCCTTTTTATCCTGCTGCGGCAGCGCGGGCTCGCCTCGCTATGAGTGCGGTGATCGAGGCACGGGATTTGAGCAAGCGCGCCGGCCGCGCGACGCTGCTCGATGGCGTCGGCCTGACGGTTGCGGCCGGCGAGATGGTCGCGATCATCGGCCCGAACGGCGCCGGCAAGTCGACGTTGCTGCGGCTACTCTCCGGCGATCTTCGGCCGAATGCTGGAGCGGTTCGCCTCAAACAGCGCGATATCAGCAGCTACGCGCCGCGCGAACTCGCCGCGCGCCGCGCCATGCTGTCCCAGCACATCAACGTCACCTTCCCCTTCACCGTCGAGGAGATCGTGATGATGGGCGCGGGCGAGCGCAGCGGGCGTGAAGCAGGCTCGCTCCTCGACGCTGCCCTCGACGAGGTTGGGCTGACGCATTTCCGCGAACGGCAATTGCCGACGCTGTCAGGCGGCGAGCAGCAGCGCGCCCATTTCGCCCGCGTGCTGGTGCAGCTCGCCTGCGGCGAAGCCGAGCATGGTCCGGGACTTCTGCTGCTGGACGAGCCGACCTCGAGCCTGGATCTGCGTCACCAGATCGACCTGGTCGAGGCCGCGCGCCGCCGGGCGGCCTGCGGCACGGCCGTGATCGCGATCCTGCACGACCTCAATCTCGCGATCCGCTTCGCCGACCGGCTGGTCATGCTGGCCGGCGGCAAGCTCGCCGCAGACGGTTCGCGCGCGGACGTCATCACAAGCACGACCATTCGCGACATCTTCGAGATCGACGCCGTGGTTCATCAGGCCGACGACGGCGTGCCGTACGTGCTGCCGCAGTCGATGCGGGCGGCGCCGCCGCCGCGGTGAGGGTAAGCTCCCTCCTCCGCTTGCGGGAGAGGGAGCCGACCTCGCTCGTGACGCGACTGGCCCTACCCCGCCGGCACGATCGTTATGCTCTTGTCCTTCGGCCAGCGGACGCGCCAGGCGAAGTTGATGTCCTTGACCTCGCCCGGCTTGGCGTCGAATGACCATTCCAGCACGCCGCGCTTGTCGCGGATATTGCTGGCGGTGGGCGGCGTGGTCGCGGGCAACATCTCGACGACGATGTCCTCGCTCTCGCTCACCGGCAGCTGATCCTCGATCGCGACCTTGATCGGGAAATCGTGGCCATTGCGGATGGTGGTCTTGAAGGTGCGCTCGTCGGTCTTGGACGTCGTGACCAGCAGGCCCGCCGAACCCTCGTTGCGCTTGAGCACCGCGCGCTCGATCTTGATCTTGTCGTCGGCGCCGAAACCGAGCCGCACGATGTCGTCCTTGGCGGAAGCCGAGAGCTTGCCGCGACCGACGTAGACGCCGTCGCGGTAGATCGCGACCTTGCCGGGCAGCAGCGCGGTGTCGTCGGTCTGCTTGAAGCTGGCTTCAAGGAAGGCGGTCGGGTCCATCACCGGCGCGGCGCGCACCGCCAGATCGGCAGGCACGTTCATCGAGGTGATACGCAGGCTCTTGGCGCCGTCGGCGGCGCCAAGGCTGACACGACCGGGAACTTTGAAGGTGGCCTGGAAGTCTCCGATCTCCGCAACTGCCTGCTGCTCGTCGACGCGCTCGAGCGCGTCCGCGACTTTGGCCATGGCGGGCGATTGCATCTGGCGCATCACCGGCGCAGGCCGTGCCAATTCAGAGGCTGCGCCCAGCGCCGTTGGCTTTTGCGGTTGTGGATATTGTGCCACCAGCGAGTTCAGCTCCGGCGCGCTGCCGCCGCGACCGATTCGGACGGTGGAGACGCCGAGCGCGACGTTGGACCAGTCCTCGCCGGTTGATTGCGTGACCTCGGCACGGCGGACCAGCTCGAGTTGCGGCTTGCGGTCCTTGGCGCCGGTGTCGAGCCGGGCATCGTAAAGCGGCACCCAGCGCGCATTGCGCACGGCGTAGGTCACCCGCAGCGTCGCCTTGGTGGCCGCCGCCGAGGCGACGTCGATGCGAACCTCGAGCTTGCTCGGCGGCTTGGCCGAGCGCTCGGCTTCCAATTGGGCAATCTGGCGGTCCATCTCGCGTTGTTTTCGAGTGGCATCGCGAATCGCGGTGTCGGCGGTCGCGATCTCCTCGGCAACCGCGGCAAAGGCTGCGCGCCATTCGGTGATCGGCCGCGCCTCGCCCTTCTCACCAAGACCGGCGGGAGAGGCCTCCGCAAAGTGCTGCGCGAATTTGCGCCGGGCGGCGGCGGAGTCGATCGCCCCTTGCAGATCGGCGCGCTGGTCCTTCAACGCTTCGATGCGCCTGTCGAGCTCGGGCAGGTTGACGGGCGGCGCCGCGCGCGGCGGCCGCGCATCGATCGTGCCGATGGTGAGTTTGGCGCCCGCCTCGCCTTCGACGCGCAGGGAGGACGGATCGAGCGAGAGCGGAAAGTCCCTGGCGACCAACGTTGAGTCGCCGGAGGCAAGGTCCAGCGCGATGACACGGGTGACGGTGGCGCCGTCGGGGAAAACCGTGACGGTATCGATCGCCGATGTGGCGTCCACATCGGCCGCCCATGACGGCAACGCGAATGCCGTGGCCACCAGAACGAGGCTCGTCGTCGCCAGATATTTTGCGGTGATGCGCATGAAGTCCCTCCTGCCGTATCGCCGCGCCGCCAGCCGGACGCGCGATCAAATGCCTCGCCAACATGGTTGGACGCGGCAGAGAAGGAACCGGTTCGATTGGGGTTTCCGTGGGGCGCCGCGGCGGCGGCACCAAGGCCGCGGACGGCGTCCGCAATCCCGCGGCGGGCTTCAGGCTTGGGCCGATGTCCCCTGACCAAAGATGCGGCGGAGCAGATCGGTCACGTTCCTGGCCCCGGCCTTCTTCAGGATGCCGGCGCGATAGCCTTCGACGGTCCGCGCGCTCAAATGCATGCGCCGGGCGATCTCCTTGTTGGTAAGGCCGGCGGCGAGGTGTTCGAGCACGTCGCCTTCACGCTCGGTCAAGGGCTCGCAGCCGGGCAGCCAGCGCTGCCGGCTCGTGCCGGGCTGTGCGAACTCGTCGATGGCGGCGTTGATCCGGCCGATGATGTCGTGGGTGCGGAACGGCTTCTCGATGAAGTCGGCCGCGCCGCTCTTGATGGCGTCGACCGCCATGGCGATGTTGCCATTCGCCGAGGTCACCAGCACCGGCGCCATGCAGTTTTCTTCGCGCAGCCGCCTCAGCATATCGAGGCCGGAGCGATCGGGCGGCAGCTCCATCAGGACGCAGGCCGGCATCCGCGCCTTTGCTTCGGACAGGAGCGAGGCACCGTCAGCGAAGCAGATCACGTCATAAGCGCTCTGTTGGAGCGCGGTCGAAAGTTGTTCGCGGGAGGCAGCGTCGGTATCGATGACGAATACCTCGCCCTTGGAAAGCATGTTCCCCGGCATAATCCCGATCCAGCAATGTCTTGGTCAAATGGTCCGAGACGGAGGGCGGGCCCCATCGCCCTGCCGCGCCGCCATGAGCCTGGCATTCGCGCCAATGCTTCGGTTTCCCCTATGTATGTTCCGGCTGGTTCCAGGATTTGACGAATTGGGACAGAAACTTTACTTTTCGGGACATCTGCGGGAATGGCTGGCAGGAACGGTTTGCATGACCGACCTCGTTCGCAGCGCGGGCTTGAGCTATTACCCGGAGATTGCCCGGTCGGTCGGACTCGATCCCAAGCAGATGATGCGCAAGGCCAGGCTGCCGCTGGCCTGCCTCGACAAGCCCGACACACCCATCGCCGTCTCCGGCCTGCGCCGTCTGCTCGAATTGTCGGCAGATGCCTCCGGCGCCGAGGATTTCGGCTTGCGTCTCGCCGAGCGCGGCGGTTTGACCAATTTCGGCGCGGTCGGCCTGATCGTGCGCGAACAGGCGACCGTCGGCGAAGCGATCGAGGCATTCTCGCGCTTCATCCATATTCATCACGACGGCATGCGGCTGGATGTCACCCGCGACGAGCAGACCGTGACCGTCACGCTGCATCTGCGCGGCCGGCATCCGAGCGCGCCGCGGCAGTCGATCGACATGGCTCTCGGCAGCGTCCACCGTATCATTCGATCGCTGTTCGGCCGCGATTGGCGACCGCAGGAGGTCCATCTGCATTATCCGCCGCCGCGCGACCGCAAGCGCTACCGCGACTTCTTCGGTTGCCGCGTGACCTTCAATGCGGAGGACGATTCGATCCTGCTGTCGACACACGACATGGAGCGCCGGATTCCGAGCGCGCATCCGCTGATCGCGAGCTATCTGCGCAAGCGGATCGAGGCGATCGAGACCCGGCCGGCAAGTTGGGAAGGGAAGGTCGACGAGGTCGTGCGCCGCCTGCTCGCCGGCGGCGACTGCACGGTCGAGCGCGTCGCCGAGCATTTTGCCTGCACCCGCCGCACCATCCACCGGCACCTGGCCGAAGCCGGCACCAGCTTCTCGGCCATCATGGATGCGCAACGCGCCGATCTGGTGATCCAGCTGATCGAGGATCCCGACCGGCCGCTGGCCGATATCGCGACCCAGCTCGGCTTCTCCGCGCAGAGCGCCATGGCGCGCTGGTTTCGCGGGCGGTTCGGCTGCACCATCACCGACTGGCGCAAGGGCGTGCGGCCACAAGGCCCGCCCGCCGATACGGCCTCGGCGACCGCAGCCTGAACTCAGCCCGCCGGCGCCGGCACGCCCATCGTGGCGAGGGTCCGCCGCCGGCTTCCCGCGAGCAGCGGGCCGAACGCCACGGCAAATCCAAGGAACGCGACCAGCCAGCCGCAGGCGGCGATGTGCAGCAACGCATCGCTGTGCGCAGGCCACGCCACGGCGGCGACCCGCGCCAGGGCCGCAATGATGATCGCCGCATAGACACCCTGGACCGCCGGCGAAGCGGTCAACGGCTGTCCGGTATGGCCGAGGCTCGCGCGGGTCATCACCGCCAGCGTCATGGTCCCCGCCGCACCCGTCATCCAGGCGTGAATGCCGGCGCTCGGCGGCAGCGCGCCGAAGACCGCCAACGCGTGCAGGACGAAGCCGAGCGGCACGAAGATATAGCCAATATGCAGGATCACCAGCAGCAGCTCGCGAAACGTGCGATCGCCGGCCCAGCGCGCAAGCCGCATTAGATGCAGCCCGCCGACCAGCGCCATCAGGACACCGGTGACGGCATTCAGCGGCGCCACGATCCAGAAGATGAGCGCGAGCGCGCTGCATCCGATCACTGCGCCATCGAAGCGCCCGAACGGTACCGGCAGGCGGCCGGGATTGAACTTGACCAGCCAGTTGCGGGTGAAGCTCGGAATGATGCGGCCGCCGATCAGCGAGATCAGCAGCACGACCACACCGATGCCGACGCGGATGCTGACATCGGCCGCGGCGTGGTAGTGCGCCTCGAGATGAAACGCGACATTGCCGGCGAGCAGAACGGACACCAGCACCACCACGGGCAGGTTGCGCCAATTGCCACCCGCGATGATCTCGCGGGCCGCGGCGGCGACGACCAACGCCAGAAAGGCGGCATCGACGAGAAGCGCGAATGCCCAGCCAGTGTCGGCCGACACCGTCACCGCGACACGCCCGGCAAGCCAGACCAACACCAATGCCGCCAGCGAGCTGCCCTGGATCGGCAGCCGCCCGGTCCAGTTCGGGATGGCCGTGAACAGGAACCCGGTGATGACAGCCGGCAGGAAGCCATAGAGCATCTCATGGACGTGCCAGTCACGCGGCGCGAACGCGGAACTCACCGACAATTCGCCATAGAACATCGGCAGCCAGGCCAGGATCGACAGCCCCGCCTGGATCGCAGCGAGCAGGAAAAAGGGCCGAAAACTGTTCGCAAACAGCGGCCAGCCCTGAAAGTTGCGGGATCGGGCGCCAGCCATGGGTCAACTCCAATAGATTTCAGACGGTCGTCAGGAAAAATACTGCCAGCCGGCTGTTCCGTTTTGCGCTAACGCAAACACCAGAACGATTGCAGGTGCCATCACACTCCCTGTTGCCAAGGAGGCAGAATGGCCAAGGTCGACACATCGCTGGTTGCGCATTTGCCGCTGTTTGCCGGGGTCACGCCGGAAGCGCTGGATGAGATCCTGCGCGAAGCCCGTTCGGCGCGTTATCCCAGGAATAGTGCCATTTTCGAGCAGGGCGCGGACGCACAGTCCTTCTTCCTGCTGCTGCACGGCCATGTCCGCGCTGCCAAGACCACGCCGACCGGCGAGCAGATCGTGGTCCGCTACGTCGCGCCCGGCGAAACGTTCGGGCTCGCCATGGCGATCGGTGCCGTGCAGTATCCGGCGACCGCGATCGCGGTCGATGACAGCGTGGTGCTGATCTGGCCAACCTCGGCCTGGCCCCGGCTGGTCGAGCGATTCCCCTCGCTGGCCGCCAATACGCTCCAGACCGTTGGCACGCGCCTCCAGGAGAGCCATACCCGCATCCTGGAAATGTCGACACAGCAGGTCGAACAACGCGTCGCGCATGCGCTGCTGCGCCTCGCCAAGCAATCCGGCAGGAAGCTCGATCACGGCATCGAAATCGACTTTCCGATCAGCCGCCAGGACATCGCCCAGATGACCGGCACCACGCTGCACACGGTCAGCCGCATCCTGAGCGGATGGGAGAGCCAGGGCCTCGTCGAGAGCGGCCGTCAGCGCATCATCCTGCGCGAACCGCACAGGATCGTCGTTTTGGCGGAACGGAGCGCCGACAGCGGCGCGGCGTGACAGCCGCGCCGGGACCTCTCCGCACAAGTTAGGTCGAGATAGGAGTGAGGGCGCTTCGCTTACGGCGAAAGCCGCCCCTCACCCGGGAACCCGCGCGCGCCCGCGCGAATTCCAGACTGCTTCACGCCGGCACGCAATCGCACAATGCGGCGAGGAATTTTTCGCGGTCGATGCCATGCTCGCGGCAGGCATCATCCACTGTGTGGAAGGTTGCGATCGGGCAACCGACACAAGCCATCCTGAAAGCCAGAAACACCCGGATCGTGTGTGGCGCCGTGCGCATGATGTCATCGACCAGATCGTCGGATCCGAAAGACATGGACAACTCCATTCCGTCACGACGATAACGGAGGGACGCGGAGCTTCTTTGTGGCAGCGCAAGCTGGTGTGAGGTCCCTCAGAGCGTCATTCCGGGGCGCGCAGAGCGCGAGCCCGGAATCCATCGCGCAGCAGATGCCGTGGAGAGATGGATTCCGGGCTCGCGCCAAGAGGCGCGCCCCGGAATGACAGAGCGAGGTTAAACCGCCCGGCTGTGCAGCTGCTTCGCAGGATTGAGATGCGCGTCGAACGCGGCCGCCACGCTGCGGACCAGGAAGCGCGAATCCTTTGCAACGGCAAGGCGGTTGCCGTCCAGCCGCACGACGCCGTCGGAGATCAGCGGCTTCAGGCGCGATGCCGAGTCCAGCATCGCGCCGGCTTCTGTACCGTGGCGCGCGCAGATATCGCCGAGGTCGGCGCTGAACTCGCACATGATACGTTCGATGATGTCGGCGCGCAGCCGGTCGTCGTCGGTGAGCCTATAGCCCTTGGCGGTGGCCAAATGACCTGCGGCGATGCTCTGCGCATAGGCGCCGATCTGCACCTCGTTCTGGACGTAACCCTGCGGCAGATGCCCGATCGCGCTGGCGCCGAAACCGATCAGGACTTCACTCTTGTCAGTGGTGTAGCCCTGAAAATTGCGCCGCAGCGTCCGTTCCTCGAAAGCCACCGCCATGGAATCGCCGGGTCGCGCGAAATGATCGAGCCCGATCTGCACGTAACCGGCCTCCTTCAATGCATTCGCGATCGCGCAGGCCTGATCGTGGCGCGCCAGGCCGTCCGGCAGCACAGCCTCGTTGATCATCTGCTGGTGCTTCTTGAAGCTTGGCACATGAGCATAACCGAACACGGAGAAGCGGTCGGGTGCAAGCGTGAGGCTGCGCCGGACGGTATCCAGACACGATGCGACGGTCTGGTGCGGCAGGCCATAGATCAGGTCGAAATTGAGTCCCTCGATGCCGGCGCGCCGGAGCATGCCGACCACGGAAGCCGTCTGCTCGAAGCTTTGCACGCGGTTGATCGCCCGCTGCACCACGGGATCAAAGCTCTGCACGCCAAGGCTGGCGCGGTTGACCCCGGAGAGCCGCATGGCATCGACCATGTCGGCGGTCAATGTGCGGGGATCGATCTCGACCGCAATCTCGGCCGAGGGCAGCACGAAAAACTTCTGGCGCATCGTCGCCATCAACTCGGCAAAAGCCTCCGGCTGCATGATCGTCGGCGTGCCGCCGCCGAAATGGATGTGCTCCACCTTGATGCGGCGGCCGATGGTTTCGGCGACCTGCGCGATCTCGTCACACAGCGTCCGTTGATAGCCAGCGATGAGTTCGTCGCGGCGGACGATCTGGGTATGGCAGCCGCAGTACCAGCACATCTCGCGGCAGAACGGTACGTGGAGATAGAGTGACGCGCTGGCGCCCGAAGGCAGTTCCGCCAGCCACCGGGCGTAGGTGTCCGGACCAATAGCCGACGAGAAATGCGGTGCGGTGGGATAGCTCGTGTAGCGTGGCAATCGCTCTTCGCCGTAACTCGCCGCAAGATCAGCTCTCATATCTTACCCATTCGTAAATTTCCGCCGTGCGCACACCCCACGGCAAATCACGGAATTCGCTCCATTACCTTGGATCCGAGGAGGCGACCTTGCGCTCGCGCAAAGTCGGCCGGGCGGATCCGCCGAAGATTGCGTTCGCGCAAAGCGCAGCGGCCGGTTCCGGACCATGATCGCAGCACTTCGCACCGCACCCGGAGCGTTTGCCCATGAGGCTTCTCGCACTCGAACTAATCTTCTCCCTGCTCGACGTCCGCGGCCATATCCCGCGTTTCAACGATGTCCGCCCTGCCCCGGCCGCACCGACCCCGGTCGGCGCCGCGCGCGCCCTGGCCGCTTTGATCGCTGTCCTCGTCGGCCTGTCGCTGGCGATCTGGGCTGCGGCCCGGCTTGCCGCCCATCTCTTCTAGCCGCGTCTTTTCCGCGGCCCCGATCGTCGTCTCATTCAGGCGCGCATTCGCCGGCATCGTCATCCCGGCCTGCCTTGTCGAGCCACCCGCTTTTACAGGCCTCGACATCCGCATCGCGCCGTCGGATGCGGTTGACGTCGTGTCACCGATCCTGCTCCGTCGAAACACCTAGGTGCTGTTGCGGAGCTGAATCCGGCAATAACTTGTCGCAGCGCAAACACTCTTGCCGCGATCGGCGCACACTGCATCCGTCATCAAAACCTTTTCAGATGAAGGATGCTTCCGATGTTCACCCGCAGAGCCGCATTAATCAGTGCCGCCGCGACAGCTTTGATGCTGGCGACCCCCGCCTTGGCTGCCGAAGATCTCAAACTGCCGCGCCAGAAGGTCGAGCTGGTCGCGCCGCCCTTCGTGCATGCGCACGAGCAGGCGACCAAGCAAGGCCCCAAGATCATCGAGTTCAAGCTCACGATCGAGGAAAAGAAGGTCATCATCGACGAGAAGGGCACCACCTTCCAGGCCATGACCTTCAACGGCTCGATGCCGGGTCCTCTGATGGTCGTGCATGAGGGCGACTACGTCGAAACGACGCTGGTCAATCCCGCGACCAACACCATGCCGCACAACATCGACTTCCATTCCGCGACCGGCGCGCTCGGCGGCGGCGCGCTCACGCTGATCAATCCCGGCGAGCAGGTCGTGCTGCGCTGGAAGGCGACCAAGACCGGCGTGTTCGTCTATCACTGCGCCCCGGGCGGCCCGATGATCCCCTGGCACGTCGTCTCCGGCATGAACGGCGCCGTGATGGTGCTGCCGCGCGACGGCCTCAACGACGGCAAGGGCCACGCGCTGAAGTACGACAAGGTCTACTACGTCGGCGAGCAGGACATGTATGTGCCGCGCGACGAGAAGGGCAATTTCAAGTCCTACGATTCGCCGGGCGAAGCCTTCACCGAGACCGAAGAGGTGATGAAGAAGCTGATCCCCACCCACGTCGTGTTCAACGGCAAGGTCGGCGCGCTCACCGGCAAGAACGCGCTGACGGCCAATGTCGGCGAGAACGTGCTGATCGTGCATTCTCAGGCCAACCGCGACAGCCGTCCGCATCTGATCGGCGGCCATGGCGACTATGTCTGGGAGACCGGCAAGTTCGGCAATGCACCCGAAGTCGGGCTCGAGACCTGGTTCATCCGCGGCGGCTCGGCGGGAGCTGCGCTGTACAAATTCCAGCAGCCCGGCATCTACGCCTATGTCACGCACAATCTGATCGAGGCCGCAGACCTCGGTGCCACCGCGCACTTCAAGGTCGAAGGCAAGTGGAACGACGATCTGATGACCCAGGTGAAGGCACCTGCCGAAATCCCGGCTGCCAACACCAACTAGACGCGACGAGGGGGCCGGTCATCACCGGCCCCTTCTTCCTTCGGGAAACGACCATGCTGATCGCATTCAAGCTCAAACTGGCACTCGCCTGCGCCGCCGGGCTCGCAGGACCGATCGCGGTGGCGCCGTTGGTCTCGAACATGGCGGTCCGCGGCACGGTCGGGGAGCCTGCGACCGTCAGGATCGCGCCGGGCACCCTGTCCTATCGCGAGGCCGGCGATTTCACGCGCGGCGGACAGCAGGCGGAAGCGCCGCTCCGCGCGATGCGCGTCGGCCGCCCCCTGCACATCATGCGAAACCAGGTCTCCTCATCCGACTATCAACTCTGCGTGCAAGAGGGCGCCTGCCGCGCACTCGATCGCGACGTCGCCGTCGCGCCTGATCGCCCCGCGGTGCAGGTGAGCTGGCACGACGCCGAGGCCTATGCAGGCTGGCTGTCGCGCAAGACCGGCCAGCATTATCGCCTGCCGAGCGATGCGGAATGGGCTTTTGCGGCCGGCTCCCGCTTCAGGGACGACGGCGTACCGGTCGATGCAGACGATCCTTCGAAGCGCTGGATCAGCCGCTACGAGCGCGAATCCGAACGCGACCTCTCCGACACCACGGCCTACCCGTTCGGCAAGTTCGGCCCGAACGAGTACGGCGTCGAAGATCTCGCCGGCAACGTCTGGGAATGGACCTCGACCTGCTTCGTGCGCTCGCGCATCGACGCCGCCGGCAATGCCGGCCGACCGACCGTGAACTGCGGTGTACGTGTCGCCGAGGGCGCGCACCGCGCCTATGTCACCGATTTCATCCGCGACGCCCGCGCCGGCGGCTGCGCCCAGGGCGTGCCGCCCGCCAATCTCGGCTTCCGGCTGGTGCGCGAGGAGACCTCGTGGGTCGCGAGCGTGTCGGCGCGCTGGGGCAAGGTGTGGGCGGCGAGGTCGTAGCCCGGCCCGACACGCGGATAGCAGAAGCGCGGCTGCGCCGCATACTCCGTCATTGCAACGAGATCGAGTGCGCACCCCGCTCTCAATCGTCACGGCTTGCGCGGCGGGTCACGTCGCACGCGCGAACATGCGAAAGCCGGGTGCTCCGATGATCGCCTCGAACGCAGGATCGCGTTTCTCCTCCGCAAAGGCGAATCCGGCCCTGGCGTAGGCGCGCTCGGCAGGCTCGTTTCCGATCAGGAACGATATCGTCGTCCGAGCAAAGCCGGCCGTCCGACCCCTGACCAGCGCTTGCGCGATCAGCGCCTGCATCAGGCCGCGACCCCGATAGGCAGGATCGGTTGCGACGTGCTCGATCATCCA
Organism: Bradyrhizobium sp. SZCCT0148; assembly: GCF_018129985.1. Taxonomy (GTDB): domain Bacteria; phylum Pseudomonadota; class Alphaproteobacteria; order Rhizobiales; family Xanthobacteraceae; genus Bradyrhizobium; species Bradyrhizobium japonicum_H. Next base: position 686,339 of record NZ_JAFCKT010000001.1, on the reverse strand, counting down.
GTCGCCCTCGCCGCCCTGGACCCAGCAAGCTCGCGAATAGGCGCCGCGCTGGCGGATGGCGTCCAATTCTGACGCCGTGAGCCCAGTCGAAAGACCAACCTCTTCGAGCGCGCGCCAGGCCGCAGATCCGGTGCCGGCCGCAGGCACGGCACAAAGCGCAGCAGCAGGCTTGCCGTCGATCTCGGCGACCAGGAACTGCGAAACATGCCACATCGACACCGCGCGTGCGACGGCGACGCGCGCGATGAAATCCAGGCACGCTGCTTCCGGCCAGCTGAGCGCCACGTCGAACCAGCCGCGCGGCCGGTTGCCGCGCATCGAGTATAGGATGGTTCTTGCGATGAAAGCAGCGTCTTCGGGACGCGCAGACCTTATCGTCATACGCGCCCTTTTTGGGAAGACCTTACGTGTTCGTCAGCGCGACGCGGAATTCGGCTTCGGTCTTGGCCTTGACCTCGTCGAGCGAGACGCCGTCGGCGAGCTCGATCAGGGCCATGCCGCCGTCGCCGTGCTTGTCGATGGTGAAGACGGCGAGGTCGGTGACGACCATGTCGACGACGCGCTCGCCCGTCAGCGGCAGGTTGCACTTCTTGAGGAGCTTGGAGCCGTCCTTGGCCGAATGCTCCATCACGACGACGACGCGCTTCACGCCGGCGACGAGATCCATCGCGCCGCCCATGCCCTTGACCATCTTGCCGGGGATCATCCAGTTGGCGAGGTCGCCGTTCTGGGCCACCTGCATGGCGCCGAGGATCGACAGATCCATGTGGCCGCCGCGGATCATACCGAACGAATCCGCGCTGGAGAAATAGGAGGTCGAGGGCAGCTCGCTCACGGTCTGCTTGCCGGCGTTGATCAGGTCGGCGTCTTCCTCGCCCTCATAGGGGAACGGACCCATGCCGAGCATGCCGTTCTCGCTCTGCAGGCTGACATCGACCCCGTCGGGAATGTAGTTCGAAACCAGCGTTGGGATGCCGATGCCGAGATTGACGTAGTAACCGTCGCGCAGTTCCTTTGCTGCGCGTGCGGCCATCTGTTCGCGGGTCCAGGCCATCAGATTTCAACTCCAGTGCCGGCGGCCGGCGCCTTGGTCGGACGCGGGCGGGTGTTGCGGAATTCGATGCGCTTCTTGGCCGTACCGACCTCGACGATGCGCTTCACGAAGATGCCGGGCGTGTGGATGTGGTCGGGATTGAGCTCACCGGCCGGGACCAGATGCTCAACCTCGGCCACCGTGATCTTGGCGGCGGTCGCCATCATCGGGTTGAAGTTACGCGCGGTCTTGCGATAGATGAGGTTGCCGGCGGTGTCGCCCTTCCAGGCGTGCACGATGGCGAGGTCGGCGAACAGGCCGCGCTCCATCAGATACTTCTCACCGTCGAACTCCTTCACTTCCTTGCCTTCGGCGATCAGCGTGCCGACGCCTGTCTTGGTGTAGAAGGCCGGAATGCCGGCGCCGCCGGCGCGAATGCGCTCGGCCAGCGTGCCCTGCGGATTGAATTCGAGTTCCAGCTCGCCGGCGAGGAATTGCTGGGCGAACAGCTTGTTCTCGCCGACATAGGACGAGATCATCTTCTTGATCTGCCGGGTTTCCAGGAGGCGGCTGAGGCCGATTCCGTCGACGCCGGCATTGTTGGAGACAACCGTCAGGCCCTTGACGCCGGACTCGCGGATCGCGTCCGATAGCTCCTCGGCGATGCCGCAGAGGCCAAAGCCTCCCGACATGATCATCATGTTGTCTTTCAAAATGCCTGACAGAGCCGACTTGGCGTCGGGATAGACCTTGTTCATGCAAATAACCTTCGGCTGAACCTGCGGCTTGAGGCGTCGCGCCCTATTGGCGGCGATTATTAGGCGAAATCCTCCAAAGCCGTCAATGATACGGGGTTCTCTGCACCGCGCCCGGGTGATAGAAGCTGCCCACACCGTGGGCAGAACCGCCCGCGGCCTTGAAAGCGACAAGAAAAACCATCAAGTTGCGAGGGTTGGGCGTGGGCACGCAGGTTTCCCGGTCCGCCCTTCTGGCTCCAACGACCAACCCGATCAGGACATGCCATTGACAATGGCCCAAGGAATGAAGCGCCTCGGGACGCCGATCGCGGCGCTGCTCGGCGTTGCGCTGATCGCCCTGATCGCGACCTCATGGCTCATCAACCGCGACGCGCTGCGCAAGGCGGTCGAAGCGCAGATCCGCGACGTCACCGGGCTCGAGCTCAGTGTCGCGGGCGCAATCGACATCTCGGTGCTGCCGGCGAGCTACATTTCCTTCCGTGACGTCGGCCTTAAGGGCGGCGGCACCAGCGATCCCGCGCTCCAGGTCGACGTGCTCACCGCCAATCTGCGGCTGCTGCCGTTGCTGATGCAACGGTTCGAGATCGCCGACCTCACGCTGCTGCGGCCGCGCATCCATGTCAGCCTGAAGCCGGACGGCCAGAGCAACTGGACGCCCTTCATCCAGACCATCGCGCGCACCATGAAGCCCGGTGCCGAGAACCAGGTCTCGTTCTCCGAAATCCGGATCCAGGACGGCGTGCTCGACTACCAGGACGCCGCCACGCCCGGCACCGAGAAGCTCGAGGACATCGACCTCTCGCTGGCCTGGCCCTCGATCTCGCGTTCCTTCGCTGCGACCGGACAGTTCGACTGGCGCGGCGAGCGTGTCGACGGCTCGATCAGTTTCTCCGATTTCGTCGCCGCCCTCTCCGGGGAGCGCTCCGGGTTGAAGGCGCGGATCGCCAGCGCGCCGCTCAAGCTCGCCTTCGACGGCAGCGTTGCCAACCGCACCAGCCCGATGATGGAAGGTATGCTGACGGTCGACAGCCCCTCCTTGCGCAACGCACTGCGCTGGACCGGGCAACCACAGCCCGCCAGCGGCGGCTTCGGTCGTTTCGTGCTGAAAGCGCGCGCCAACGTCGTCGGCGCCTCGATCGCGCTAACCAACGTCAATGTCGAGCTCGACGGCAACGCCGCCGAGGGCGTCATGACCTACGCCAATAACGGCCGGCAGACGCTGCAGGCGACGCTTGCTGCCGACGCACTCGACTTCACGCCTTATATCTCGACCTTCCGCCTGCTCGCGAGCGGCGCGCGGGACTGGAACAGGCAGCTGTTCGATCTCAACGGATTGTCGACGACCGACCTCGACATGCGCCTGTCGGCGGCAAAGCTGACGGTTGGACCGACCAAGCTCGGCCGCACTGCGATCGGAGCCAATTTGCGCAACGGCACGCTGGCGCTCTCGGTCGGCGAGGCGCAGGTCTATGGCGGCATCGCCAAGGGCTCGTTCGGCATCGCGCGTTCCGACACCGTCGCCGACATCAAGGCGCAATTCCAGTTCACCGACGTCGATCTCCAGGCCTGCGCCACCGAACTCTTCGGCCTCAACAAGCTGTCGGGACGCGGCAACATCAACGTGTCGCTCTTCGCTTCGGGCTCAAGCCCGTTCGGTCTCGTGCAGTCGCTCGACGGCAGCGCCAACATCACCGGTCATGACGGCGCGATCGCGGGCTTCAATGCCGAGCAATTGCTGAAGCGCCTGGAGCGGCGGCCGCTCTCTGGCGGCGGTAATTTCCGCAACGGTTCGACGCCTTACAACAATCTCACCATCGCCGTGAAATTCTCCGATGGGGTCGCCACCGCCGAGGACATCCGTGTCGAAGGGCCGGCGGCGAAGATCACGCTAACGGGCACCGCTTCGGTGCCGACGCGCGAATACGACATGAAGGGCGTGGCGAGCCTCAACAGCACGTCGGGCTTCGAACTGCCATTCGTGGTGCAGGGCCCGTGGGACGATCCCCTGATCTTCCCCGATCCGGAAAGCCTGATCCGCCGCTCGCCAGCCTCCGCGCCGCTGCTCGACATGCTGAAGGACCGCAAGGGTGGCGACGCCGTGCGCTCCGCGATCGAGCGCATCACTGGAAACGGAAAGCGTCCCGCGCAGACGGACGCGCCGACGGCGGAAAATTCCAAAGAGAACGCCAAGTCCAACTGACGAGTTCACCTGGCTGGTCCAACTCGGCTGTCGTGTAACTCAGGGGAGTTTCGACTGAGGACGGCCACTCTTTGGCGGGACCATCGCGAATTGATCCGATCGAATTGATGCGACGATTGGATTGATGCACGCGTTAAGCATCTGACCCGCGTCCGACAAGATGCGTTGATTGCGCTACCATCCTGCGCTAGTGTTTTATACGACCGGTTAAAAACACCGGCCGTTTGAGGGAGAAAAACGTGAAATCCAAGGTTATTGGCGCAGTATCACTGGCGGTCGCTGCGGCCGGGCTGTTTGCAGCCGCTGCACCCGCATTTGCGCAGCAAAAGACGATTACGGTCTGGTGGGGCAAGGGCTTCTATCGCTCCGAAGACGACGCGCTGCTCGACACGATCAAGAAGTTCGAAGCCAAGACCGGCATCAAGGTCGAATTGTCGCAATACGCGATTCAGGACATGATTCCGAAGACGGTCGCCGCGCTCGATGCCGGCACCGTGCCCGATGTCGCCTATTCCGATTCCTATGACGTGCAGGCGCAGGGCAAGTGGGCTTACGAAGGCAAGCTCGAGGATCTCTCCGACATCATGGAGCCGATCAAGGACCGCTTCGTCCAGAATACGCTCGACGCGTCGATCCTCTACAACGACGTCACCAAGAAGAAGGCCTATTACGGCTTCCCGCTGAAGCAGCAGAGCATGCACGTCCAGATCTGGAACGACATGCTGGAGAAAGCCGGCTTCAAACAGCCCGATATCCCGACCGACTGGGCTGGCTACTGGACGTTCTGGTGCGACAAGGTGCAGCCTGGGATCCGCAAGGCGACCGGACAGCGCATTTACGCCGTCGGCCAGCCGATGGGCGTGGAATCCACCGACGCCTTCCAGTCGTTCTACACCTTCATGGACGCCTACCACGTCAAGCTGGTCGACGATGACGGCAAGCTCACGGTCGACGATCCCAAGGTTCGCGAGAATCTGATCCACGCGCTGAAAGACTATACCGACACCTATATCAAGGGCTGCACGCCGCCCTCCTCCACGACCTGGAAAGATCCCGACAACAACGTCGCCTTCCACAACAAGACCATCGTGATGACCCACAACTTCACGATCTCGATCGCGGCGAAGTGGTACGAGGACTCGCAGAACCAGGCTCTCACGCCGGAGCAGCGCGAGGCCGGCAAGAAGGCCTATGAGCAGGACATCATCACGGCGTCCTTCCCGAAGGCGCCGGATGGTTCGACCATCCGCTATCGCTCCGACGTCAAGACCGGGCTGATCTTCACCGCGGCCAAGAACAAGGCCGAGGCCAAGCAGTTCATCAGCTTCCTGCTGCAGGAAGAGAACGTGCGTCCCTATATCGAGGGCGCGCTCGGCCGCTGGTTCCCGGTGACGAAGGAAAGCCAGGAGAGCCCGTTCTGGCAGGCTGACAAGCACCGCAAGGCCGTGTACGCGCAGTTCAAGGGCGGCACTGCGGCGTTCGACTTCACCAAGAATTGGAAGTTCACGATCCTCAACAACGAGAACGTGTGGGCGAAGGCGATGAATCGCGTCGTCAGCGAGAAGGTTCCCGTCGACAAGGCCGTGGACGAGCTGATCGCCCGCATCAAGCAAGTCGCGGGTTAAGTCATCCTCCCTCTCCCCGCCTCGCGGGGAGAGGTGCTAGAACAATCACCGGCCGCGTTTCGCGGCCGGCTTCTCTTTGAAGAGTCCGAATAGAATGGCGATCACGCTCTCTGGCGATCAGGCACTCCCCGGCCCGCCCCTGTCGTCGCGACTGACCCCGGCGCAGGTCTGGGGCATCATACTGCTCGCGCCCTATCTGCTCGTCTTCCTCGCCTTCGTGGTCTATCCCGTCTGCTACGGGCTGTGGCTGGCGCGCGCGCCGTCGAACTACGTCGCACTCTACAACGACCCGATTTTCGCGCGCGCCGCGGTCAACACGCTGATTTTCCTGGTCATCGGCATCAACATCAAGATGGTGATTGCCCTGTTCCTGTCCGGCTTCTTCGCCGTGCAGCGCCCCTGGATCAAATGGCTGTCGGTGATCTTCATTCTGCCCTGGGCGGTGCCGTCAATCCCGACCATCCTGTCGGTGCGCTTCATGTTCAATCCCGAATGGGGCGTGATCAACCACCTCATCTTTTCCTTCACCGGCGACGACGGCCCGAACTGGCTGAACGACCCGACCGTGGCGCTGACCATGGCGATCGGCGTTCACATCTGGAAGTCGCTGCCGTTCTGGACGCTGATCCTGATCACCGGCCGCCTCGCGATCCCGCACGATCTGTTCGAGGCCGCCGAGGTCGACGGCGCCAGCTGGTGGCAGAAGTTCCGCTACATCACCTGGCCGTCGATGCAGACGCTCTACATCACCTGCACGCTGCTCTCGATGATCTGGACGCTCGGCGACTTCAACAGCGTCTATCTGCTCACCGGCGGTGGTCCGGCCGACCTCACGCATGTGCTGGCGACGCTCGGTATCCGCTATCTCCGGCTCGACCAGCTCTCACTCGCGATGGCTTCCATCGTCTGTGCGATGCCGTTCGTCCTGCCGCTCGTGTACTTCATGATGAAACGGTTGTCGCGATGAAGCTTCCCTCTCTCCGTGACGTCGCGACGGAAGCGCGGCTGCTGCTGATCGGCATTCCCGTCTTCCTGTGGACGATGATCCCGATCTACCACATGTTCCTGTTCGCGATCTCCCCGAAGGAAGACGCGTTCTCGGGCAAGCTGTGGCCTGACCATCCGACGCTCCACAACTTCACGATCGTGTTCAAGCAGCAGCATTACTTCCTGCGCGACTTCTACGCCCAGTTCTGGAACTCGCTGGTGATCGCCGCAGCCGTCGGCGTCCTGACGCTGGTCATCGCCACGGCCGCGGCGTTCTCGATCTCGCGGCTTCGGGTGCCCGGCGGCCGCATCGTGATGAACCTCGCGCTCTTCACCTATTTCATCCCCGCGGCGTTCCTCGCCGTGCCGATGTACCGCACGATGGGCAATTACGGCCTGCTCAACAATCACTGGTCGCTGATCCTTGCGATGGTCACGATCGCCAGCCCCTACGCAATCTGGGTGCTGAAGCAGGCCTCCGACAAATTGCCCGTGGAGCTTGATGAGGCCGCGGTGATGGACGGCGCCACCACGCTGCAGATCTTCCGCATGGTCTATGTGCCGCTGATGATGCCCTCGCTGGTCGCGATCGGCACCTATGCGGTGCTGCTGGCCTGGAACGAATATCTCTACGCGTTCCTGCTGCTCTCGAACGACCGCGAGATCACCCTGCCCGTCGCGCTCGGCAACTTCCTCGCCGCAGACGACTCGCCGTGGGAACTGTTGATGACGACCGGCTTCATCTACGCACTGCCGCCGGCTGCGATCTACTACGCCTTCCGCCGCTACATGGTGGGCGGGCTCACGGCGGGTGCGGTGAAGTCGTAGGGCAAACCATCATTCCGGGGCGAGCTGTGCGCGTCCCGGAACGACATCCCTTACAATGGCGCCGCGCTCTCGCCTTTCGAGCTCGACAGCTTCGAGGCCAGCGAGGCGATCACGATGACCGCCGCGATCAGGGCGATCACCAGCGTGCAGATCGCGTTGATCTCGGGCTTCACCCCGAGCCGCACCTCCGAATAGATCCGGATCGGCAGCGTCGCCGAGCCGGGACCGGTGGTAAAGCTCGCGATCACGAGATCGTCCAGCGACAGCGTGAAGGCCAGCATCCAGCCGGCGATGATTGCGGGCGCGATCAGCGGCAGCGTCACCGACAGAAAAGCCCGCACCGGGTCGCAGCCGAGGTCCATCGCCGCCTCTTCCAGCGAACGATCGAGCGAGCCGAGGCGGGACTGCACGACCACGGCGACGAAGCACATCGTCAGCGTGGTATGGGCGACCGTCACTGTCCAGAAGCCGCGCTCGGCGTTCAGCGCAACGAACAACAGCAGCAGCGACAGCCCCGTGATCACCTCGGGCATCACCAATGGCGCGTAAAGCATGCCGGAGAACAGCGTACGGCCGCGGAAGCGTTCACCGCGCGACAATGCGACCGCGGCGAGCGTGCCGAGCAGCGTGGCGATGGTCGCCGAGGACGCCGCGACACGAAAGCTCATCCAAGCCGCCTCGATCATGGCGCGGTCGTTGAAGAATTCATGATACCAGCGCAGCGACCAACCGCCCCACACCGTCACCAGCCGCGAGGCATTGAAGGAATAGATGACGAGGATGAGGATCGGCAGATAGAGGAAGGCCAGCCCCAGTGCGAGCGAGGCGATGTTGAAACGGGACAGGCGGGAGACCTTGCGCATCGCGTCACCGCCCCTGTTCCAGCTGCCGCTTCTGCAGCCGTTCGTACAGCAGCAGCGGCACCAGCAGCACGACCAGCAGAATGATCGCCGCGGCGGAGGCGACGGGCCAGTCCTTGTTGGTGAAGAATTCGAGCCACAGGGTCTGGCCGATCATCAACGAATTCGAGCCGGCCAGAAGATCCGGGATGACGAATTCGCCGACGATGGGAATGAAGCACAACAGCACGCCGGCGCCGACGCCGGGCAGCGATAGCGGAAAGGTGACGAGCCAGAACACCTGCCACGGCGGCGCGCCGAGATCGGAGGCTGCCTCCTCCAGCACAGGCTCCATCTTCGCGAGCGTGGCGTAGAGCGGCAGGATCATGAACGGCAGATAGGAATAGACGATGCCGATATACATCGCGCTGTCGGTGGAGAGCCAGACCACGGGCTGGCTGACCAGGTGCAGCCCCAGCAGGATCTGGTTCAGCAGCCCGTCGTGCTGGAGGATGTTGATCCAGGCATAGATGCGGATGAGGAACGAGGTCCAGAACGGTACGATGACCAGCACCATCGCCACCGCCTGCCAACGTCTCGGCAGCCGCGCCATGCCATAGGCGATGGGATAGCCGACGAGCAGCAAGAGCGCCGTTGAGGTTACGGCGACAGTGAGGCTGCGCACATAGGCGAATACGTAGAGGTCGTCGGAGACGAGCAGCCTGAAATTGTCGATCGAGAGTGCGGCAAAGGCCGCCTTCAGCGCGTCCCACCCCGCCGTCAGGTCGAATACCGGCTCGTAAGGCGGCTGCGCGATCGCCGTCTGCGACAGGCTGATCTTCAGCACGAAGGCGAAGGGCACCAGGAAGAACAGCACCATCCAGACATAGGGCGCGATCGCGGCAAAGCGCGCCGGCCGCGCGAAGATGCGGCGGGCACTCATGACGGCAGCACCAAGCAATCATCGGGCGTGAACCAGGCGACGATTTGCTGGCCCACGCTATAGGCGTCGACATCCAGGCGCGCGCTGTTGGCGACGGAGGCCCGTACGATCGCGCCGCTGTCGAGCTTGACCTTGTAGGTGGTGGTGCCGCCGAGATAGCAGACATCCGCGATCACGCCGTCCAGGCTATTGATCGTGGTTTCACGCCCGGCTTCGCTGACCGGAGCGCGGCGCGACAATTTGATCTTCTCGGGACGAATCGCGATCGAGAATTGTCCCGCACCGACCGGTTCACGCGGCTCGGCCACCACCAGCGTCCCCGCATCACGCGTGCCAATGATCAGACGATGACCGTCGCGCAATCTTGTCTCGCCGTCGAACAGGTTGATGTCTCCGACAAACTCCGCGATCCAGCGCGAGAGCGGCGCTTCATAAAGTTCGCGGGGGCTCGCGACCTGAGCAAGCCTGCCGGCGTTCATTACGCCGATTCGATCAGCCACCGTCATCGCCTCCTCCTGATCGTGGGTGACGATAATGAAAGTCATGCCGAGCCGGCGCTGCAGCTCCATCAACTCGCCCTGCGTACTCTCGCGCAGCTTCTTGTCGAGCGCGGCGAGAGGCTCGTCGAGCAGCAGCAATTGCGGTCGTCGCGCCAGGGCACGGGCGAGCGCCACGCGCTGGCGCTGGCCGCCGGAGAGCTGGTCCGGCTTGCGCCTCTCGAGGCCTTCGAGCTTCACCAGCGCGACCATCTCGGCCACACGGGTGGCGATCTCTGCGCGCGCCATGCCAGCGCGCTTCAGGCCGAAGGCGATGTTGTCGCGCACGGAGAGATGCGGAAATAGCGCGTAGTTCTGGAACATCATGTTGATCGGCCGCTCATGCGGCAGCGCCTGCGCGATATCCTTATCGCCGAGCAAGATGCGCCCTTCGTCCGGCGCCTCGAAGCCGGCAAGCATGCGCAGCAGCGTGGTCTTGCCGCAGCCGCTGGGACCGAGCAGCGCGAAGAACTCGCCGGCCTTGATGTCGAGCGAGACCCCGTCCACGGCGCGGAAAGTGCCAAAGGTCTTGGCGACGCCCTCGATGCGCAGCAGGGGTTGGCGCGCTGCGGGAAGCGGATCTCCGCCGCCCGCGTTGGCCACGCCGTCTGTTCTGGGCAACTCGTCCGTCATGTTTCTGCCAACCCCGATTCCGCCGCACGCTATCCGCCGATTGTCCTTGGCTCAACTGCATCGGAAAGATCGTTCACATCACATTCGCCATGAACGTCGCAACTGCGTCGCGGTTCGCCGCAGGCATGGTCAGGCCCAGCTTGGATCGGCGCCAGAGGATATCGTCCGGAAAGCGCGCCCATTCACAAGCCATCAGGTAGCGGATCTCGGCACCCGTCAACTCGGGGCCGAAGGCCGGACCAAGTTCGTCGCGGCTCCTGGCCTCGCCGAGCACTGCCGACAACCGCGAGCCATAGGCTCCGACCAGACGTTGCGCCTCCGGCTCCGACAGAAAGCGCCAGCGGTCGCGCGCAAGATCGACTTCAGTGTCGAACCGGTCCCAGGCAAAATCTCCGCCAGGCAGCGCGGCGCCGGCGGTCCAGGGCGGCGACATCGGATAGAACGGCGTCAGCTTCGTCACCGCCCACTCCGCGCGAAGCCGCGAGGTGGTGACGTCGCCGCCGAACATCGTCAGCAGCGGCGCCTTGCGTCGCCGTGCATGGAACAGCATCGTGCCGTCGCGGCCGCGCGTGGACGCCAGCGTCAGGTTGACGCCGGAGACCGTCCGGACCACATCGGTCGGGGCAACGCGCTCGCGAAAATAGCGGCTGGCGGCGTCGCAGAGATAGCCGACGTCGGCCCCCGGCATCGCGACAATGGCGGGATCGCCGGTGAAGGCGTGCGTGACAGTGCCGATCAGCGTGAAGTCGCGCTCGAAGGGCCGGGCAAAGATCAGCCGTCCATCGTTGTTCTGAAAGACGTAGACATTCTCGGACTCGAACAGCCTGGGCACGATGATCTGGCTCATCTGCGTGGCCGCCATGGCGGGCTGCGGCTGCCGCAGCACGGTATCGGCGACCATCGGCGACCAGCCACCGGTGGCGTTGGCCAGCGCCCGCGACGTGATCGTGCGGCGATGGCCACGATCGACCACCGCAAGCCGCCAGGTATCGGTTCTGTCGGCACGGACACAACGCGCGCCAGTCCGGATCGCAGCGCCACGCTCGGCCGCATCCAGCGCCGTCAGCACCACCAGGCGAGAATCGTCGACGACGCAGTCCGAATATTCGAACGCCGTGCCGAACGGGCGCTTCAGCGCGTTGCCCACCGCATGGTGCGTGATGTCCAGCGTTGCCGATGGCGGCAGGCCGCCCCGGTTCGTGAGACCGTCATAGACATAAAGGCCGGCGCGCAGCAGCCACGGCGGCCGCTCGTCGGAATGCGCGGGGATCACGAAGCGCATCGGCCGGACCAGATGCGGCGCGATCCGGAGCCAGATCCGGCGCTCGGCCAGGGCCCGGCGCACCCGCCGGAACCCGCGCCGCTCCAGCACCGACAGATCGCCATGGATCAGCCGCGATGTCGCCGACGATGCCGCGCCGCCGAGATCGCCCTGCTCGAACAGGATCACCCGCAGGCCGCGGCCTGCCGCATCGCGCGCGAGACTGACACCGTTCAGGCCGCCGCCGATGATCGCGAGGTCGTAATCCGCCATGAAGCCGTCGAGAAGGAGCAAAGCGCTCCATCATCACTAGAGCCATTTCCGCGCCGATGAAATCGGAACGGGGCCCTGGATTCTGGTTCTGACGCATTTTCTTGACGAGAACCGGCGGCCACGTCGCTCGAAGACGCTTCAGCCGGTCTTGAGCGCAAGCTCCATGATCTCAGCGCGGCCGACGAGCCCGGCATACTTTCCGATCGGCAGCGGCTTGCCGAGCAGATAGCCCTGCACGCCGTCGCAGCCTTCCTTGGCCAGGAACACAAGTTGCTCGATGGTCTCGACGCCCTCGGCGACGATCGACATTTCAAGGCCGTGGCCAAGATCGATCACCGCGCGAACGATCGCAGCCGATTGCGGGTTGCGGCCGAGATTGATGATGAAGGCCCGGTCGATCTTGATCTTGTCGAACGGGAACGCCTGGAGGTAGCTCAGCGAGGAATATCCGCTGCCGAAATCGTCCATGGAGATGCGCACGCCGAGCGCCTTGAGGCGGCGCAGCAGCGCAAGGCCCCGGTCGAAATCCTCAATCAGCACGCCCTCGGTGATCTCCAGTTCGAGCCGGCCGGGCGCAAGCCCGGTCTCGATCAGGATCGAATGGACCAGCCCGACCACGTCGCCGTGCATGAACTGCGCCGGCGACAGGTTGACCGCGACCTGGAGCGGCTTCGGCCAGGACGCTGCCTCGCGGCAGGCCTCGCGCAGGATCCATTCGCCCATCTCGACGATCAGGCCGCTCTCCTCGGCGATCGGTATGAATTCGGCCGGCGAGACCTGGCCGCGCACCGGGTGCTGCCAGCGCGCCAGCGCCTCGAAGCCGATGATCTCGCTCTCGGGGACGCTGTGGCCCGCGACACCCTGCGGCTGAAACGCCAGCGAGAGTTCGCCGTTCTTGATCGCCACCGAGAGGTCCTGGTGCAGCACGCGGCGATCGCGGATCTGCTGGTCCATCTCCGGCTGGTAGAGGCTGATCGTGCCCCGCGACTTCTGCTTGGCGCGGAACAGCGCCGCACCGGCATTGGCGAGCAAAGACGCGCCGTCGGTGCCGTTATGCGGGAAGATCGACATGCCGGTGGTCACGCCGGCGCGCACCGGGCGGCCGTCGATATGGAAATCCCGGGAGACGGCTTCGCCGACATGCTGCGCCAGCGCGAGGCCGGCCTCAGGCTGCTTGCCGTCGATGATGAGCCCGAACTCGTCGCCGGACAGGCGCGCGACAAGGCCGCCCCGCGCCACGTCCTGCAGCCGCTGCGCGACCTCGATCAGGAGCTTGTCGCCGAGCGCGTGGCCGAAGACGTCGTTGACCTCCTTGAGGCCGTCGAGGTCGATCGAGAGGACCGCGAACTCCTCGCCGGTGCCTTCGCAGGCCTCGATCATCTGGTTCAGCGCCTGCAGGAAGGCGGCGCGGTTCGGCAGGTCGGTGAGGCCGTCGTGATACGCCATGTGCGCCATGCGCGACTCGGTCTGGCGGCGGTCGGTGACGTCCTCGTGAGTCTTGATCAGATATTGCGGCTCGCCGGCTTCGTTGACCACGGTGGCGCGGCGCGTCAGGAACAGGCGCAAGCCCGCCTTGGTCGAGATCGGGTGCTCCTCGGAGATCATCCCGCGTTTCCTGATCGCGGCTTCGTCGCGCGCGATGATCAGCTTGGCTTCCTTGGGATTGAAGATGTCCGAAGCGGTCAGGCCGGTCGCTTCCTCGCGCCGGCGGTTGAGGATCGTCTCGGCGCTGCGATTGGCAAGCAGATAGCGGCCGTCCTTGACCTGTTCGACGATCAACGCCACCGGGATGTTGTCGACCACCAGCTCGAGGAACTTCTTGGTGCTCTCCAGCTCCTTCGACAGCGAGCGGCGGTCGGTGATGTCCTCGAACACGAGCATCAGGAATTCGGGCTTGTTGCTCTCGTTGCGGACCACGATCCGGATCGAGGCGACCAGACGCCGCTCGCCGCCACGATCGACCTCGAATTCGTTGCGGAACTGGCCGTCCGGTGAATTGAGCGCCGCCCGGTCGGTTGCCTCGATGCTGGCCGCCGAGACGGACTCGAACAGTTCGCGCGCATTCTTGCCGACGACGTGATCGCGCGAGAACCCCCAGAACCGCTCATAGGCGCTGTTGGCGAAGATGTAGCGGCCGTCCTCGATGTTCTTTGCAGCCACGCAGGCCGGCACGTTGTCCAGCACCGTCTCGAGGAACTGCTTGGTCGAGGCGAGCTGTCGGGACAGTTTGCGCTGCTCGCTGACATCCAGATGGGTCGCCACCGAGCCGCCGTTCGGCAGCACGAAATATTTCACCAGGATGGCCCGCCCGTCCGGCAGCTCGGTGATCAGACCGTTGGGGCTGGCCGCCTTCTCGTAGAACTCGTCATCGGAGGCGGCAAGCACGCCTCGCTTGCGTCGCAGCTCCAGAAGCTCATAGCCGTTCATGTCGGCCCAGAGGTCCGACCGCTTCAGTCCATAGATCTCGAGATAACGGTCGTTGCAGAAGATGATGCGGCGCTGCGCATCCGTCATCACCACGCCCTGGTTGAGATTGTTCATGGCGGAGGAGACGAAGGCGTTGCGCCGGAGCTGCAAGCGCCGGGTCCGGCGCAGCGAGGAATGGATCCACAGCGCGATCGCGGCGAGGAAGGCACAGACGACGATTCCCGCGATCAGGACTTCCCAGACCACGTTGGGATCGAGCTCGCCAAGATAGCTCGGCGCGGCGAAGCTGTCCGACAGCGCAACGGCGCGCGCGGGCGCAACCGTGCCGGCGAGGCACACAACGGCCTGCACAGCAATCGGAAGCGTGCTGCCCTCATGCCAGTTCTTCTCAGCCATCAGCCACCCGCGATTTCAACGTTGGATTGTCTGGCTTCACGGGTTTGGATCGGGTAAACGCCTGTACGCGCAACGGAAAAATGTGACGTGAAATACGGCAATTGCCCTGACATGATAAATTCTTCCTTAACGGAAAATGGCCCCGCGCCATTCTCTCCAGGCCGGATGCCACCGGCGTTTCCAGCACACGTCCTGCACAGCCATGGATAGGGTCGATTGCGTCGTCATCGGAGCCGGCGTGGTCGGGCTCGCGGTGGCTCGAAAGCTTGCGCAGGCTGGGCGCGAGGTCATCGTGCTCGAGGAGGCCGAGGCGATCGGCACCATCACCTCTTCGCGCAACAGCGAGGTGATCCACGCCGGCATCTACTACCGCGCCGGGAGCTGGATGGCGCGCATGTGCGTCGACGGCAAGCACGCGCTCTACCGCTATTGCGCCGAGCGCGGCATCCCGCACAGGAATTGCGGCAAGCTGATCGTTGCGACCAGCCCGAAGGAGACCGAGAAGCTGCAATCGATCAAGGCGCATGCCGAGGCCAATGGCGTGCTCGACATGCAGCTGCTGACGGGCGAGGCGGCACGCGCGCTCGAGCCGGCGCTGGCCTGCGACGCCGCGCTGCTGTCGCCATCGACGGGGATCATCGACAGCCACGCCTACATGCTCTCGCTGCGCGGCGAGGCCGAGGAAGCCGGCGCGGCGTTCGCGTTTTACACGCCGCTGGTCCGCGCCAGGGCTGCGAACGGCCTGATCGAGATCGACGCCGGCGGCGAGGCGCCGATGACGCTGCAATGCAGCCTCCTCGTCAACGCTGCGGGACTCTCGGCGACCCACGTGGCGCGCAATATCGACGGCATGCCGCTGGACCGCATTCCACGCGCCTATCTCGCCAAAGGAAATTACTTCAGCTGCAACGCCAAGGCGCCGTTCTCGCGCCTGATCTATCCGGTGCCCGAACCAGGCGGGCTCGGCGTGCATCTGACGCTGGACATGGCTGGGCAGGCGCGCTTCGGCCCTGACGTCGAGTGGATCGAAACGATCGATTACGAAGTCGACCCGTCACGCGCCGAGCGGTTCTACCCGGCGATCCGCAAATACTGGCCGACGCTGCCTGACGGCGCGTTGATGCCGAGCTATTCGGGTATCCGGCCGAAGATCGTACCGCCCGCGGTCGCGACGCAGGATTTCCTGATGCAGGGCCCGCGCGATCACGGCGTCGCCGGCCTGATCAACCTGTTCGGCATCGAATCGCCGGGATTGACGTCGTCGCTCGCGATCGCAGATCACGTCGCCGAGCTCGCGGAAATCTGAAGCGTTTTCGAGCGAGGCGGCTCGCGGCAAGACTACGCGTTCCGCCAAAATTAAGCACCGCGCAGACGTCTCTGCACGGTGCGCACCTTAAGGCAGGGATGAGCGCAAAAGCTCCCACCCCTGTGAGACAAGGTATGATCAACTCAACACTGTTACGGGGGTTGCTAGTGGAGCGTGTCGCCGTGCCTCAAACGCTCGATCTGGTCCTTGACCATCAACTTCCGGCGCTTCAACTCAACAATTTGCAGGTCGTCCGTTGAAAGGTGCACGAGAGCATCGTGCAATTCGTTTTCGAGAAGTTTGTGCTTCCGCTCCAATTCAACGAGATGTGCCTGAATTGTCATTCGAAACCTCCTCGGTAGGGTTGAACCTCAGGATTCGATCCGGACAACGAAGTCTACATCACCGATTCGTCCTGTCGATGGGTATCCGTCGTCGCAGCTTCATTTTTGAAAATTCATATGTAACGAAGCGTGAGTAAAGGAACCGCACGGGAAATATCCATGATATCAATGCGCTTGCGCAGCACCGCAGCGATCAGCGGAAATATCTCGCTGGAGATCGGCGTACGATGGTCGCAGATCGCTTGCGGTCACGCCGCGCAAGGACGATAATTTCCACAGGGCATCCACAGCCTTCATCCCACGCCTATCGGTTTTCGGCCACCGCAGACATGACCAATGAAGACGAGCGTGAGCTCGAAGCCGAGCTCACCCGGTTGCAGCAGGAACACCGAGACCTCGATGCGGCGATCGATGCACTGCATCAATCGCCCGCCCCCGACCTGTTGCGGCTGCAGCGGTTGAAGAAGCGCAAGCTGTTGTTGCGAGACCGCATCGCGTTCATCGAAGACCAGATCACCCCCGACATCATCGCCTGATCGGCAGACGTGTGCGTGACCGCTCCACGGTAAAAGGAATCCGCTTGACTCGAAAAGAACAAAATAAGAACATTTGAGAGCCAACGCGCCCCTGGAACGCACGAGGAAACGCAGATGTCGCCAGCCGCCCCTCCCGACAATAGCCACTACGAACAGGCCTGCGATCAGGCGATCGCGATGTGTGACGGCAATCTGCGCAGCACCATCAAGGCGCTGATCATGGCCAACGAATATCTCGAGGCCGAGCTGGAGGAATTGCAGGCGGCGATTTCCGCCGGCTGCATTCCAGACACTTCGCGCAGCAAGATGCGGAGCAAGAGCAGCGCTGGCTGAACCGTCAGCCCATCGGAGCCGACCATGCCCGACGTCACCTACTACGTTGCATTGCCCTTCCTGACCGACGAGGACGGCTCGCCGGTGGCAGGCGCGGCCGAGGAATGTCAGACATCGGCTGCCGCCCTGCGACGTGCGGAAATGCTGGCGCGCGGCGCCGGCCATATCGGCGCCGTCGCCTTCAGCCGCAGTGGCGATCCCCTGACCGGCGAGTTTGGCGACGCAAAATTGCTGCGGAAGTTCGGTGCCGTACCGCCGGATCTCAGCGCGCTTTAGCTGCCGACCAGCCTGATCCGCGGCTCGTGCCGCCGCTGCGCCTTGCGGACATACATGGCGGCATCCGCCTCCTCGAGGGCGCGGCCGGGATCGGACTGCGCCCCCAGCAGCGCAACACCGGCGGAGGCGCCCGCGGTCACGTGCTGGCCGCGAAAGACAAAGGACAATTCGTCGACCGCCTGTTCGAAGGCAACCGCCTTCGCCTTGGCGTCGGTCCCGCTGAGATTCCAGAGCAGCAGCGCGAACTCGTCGCCCCCGAGCCGCCCGACCACGTCGGAGGCACGGACCTGCCGCGTCAGCGTGGTGGCAATCGCCTTGAGCACCTCGTCGCCTGCACCATGTCCAAACGAATCGTTGATCGGCTTCAACCGATCGACGTCGAGCACGATCAGCGCCCCAGTGGCGCGATAGCGCTTCATGTAGGCGATGGCGCGCGCCAGCTCGCGCTCGAAGCCGCGCCGGTTCGGAATGTCCAGAAGGAAATCGGTGTCGGCCGCAGCTTCGAGTTCCGCAACCCGTCGTTGCGCCTGCTTGAGCTTGGTCCGCAAGTCCCGGATCGTTGCCTTGACGCTATTCTTGGCACCATCCTCGTCCGACGCGCTGCGCCGCGCCGGCTTCGCCGGACGCTTGGTCAGCCGGTGGGGGGCAGCTCTGGATCGGCCGGCGCTGGTCTTCCGGCCCTTTTTGGCCTTCGCAGGGGCCGCCCTTTTTGGTTTCTTCATGGGCGTCCTGCTCAATGAAGGCTTGCGGGGATTCACCAAGACAGGATAGTGGATTCCCTTCTCCTTGCCACCGCCTTGCGAGCCGCCGGCCGGAACCGTCAATCTGGCCTATCTTTCTGTTTTTCAGGCACAATTAACGTCATGACCGCGCCGATCGCCATCATCATGGGAAGCCAGTCGGACTGGGACACGATGCGGCATGCCGCCGACACGCTGGCAGAGCTCGGCATTGCGGCCGAAACCCGCATCGTTTCGGCCCATCGCACCCCCGACCGCCTCTTTGCTTTCGCCAAGGGGGCCAAGGCTGCCGGGTTCAAGGTCATCATCGCCGGCGCCGGAGGCGCTGCACACCTGCCCGGCATGGCGGCGGCGCTGACCGAGCTTCCAGTGTTCGGCGTTCCCGTCGAATCCAAGACGCTCAAGGGCCTCGACTCGCTCTATTCGATCGTCCAGATGCCCGCCGGCATCCCGGTCGGTACCCTCGCCATCGGCAAGGCCGGCGCGATCAACGCCGCGCTACTGGCGGCGTCCGTCCTGGCGTTGTCGGACCCGGCCCTGGCCGATCGCCTCGCCGCCTGGCGCAAGGCGCAAACCGAGGCGGTCTCCGAGCGTCCGGAGGACAAGGCGTGACCGACACCAGGCAGGTGAAGCTGAAGCCCGGTGACACCATCG
The DNA here is from genome assembly GCF_018129985.1 of Bradyrhizobium sp. SZCCT0148. Classification (GTDB taxonomy): domain Bacteria; phylum Pseudomonadota; class Alphaproteobacteria; order Rhizobiales; family Xanthobacteraceae; genus Bradyrhizobium; species Bradyrhizobium japonicum_H. Next base: position 667,411 of record NZ_JAFCKT010000001.1, on the reverse strand, counting down.
GCATCCTCGGCGGCGGACAATTGGGCCGAATGCTGGCCATGGCTGCGGCGCGGCTCGGCCTGCGCTGCCAGGTGTTCTCGCCCGATCCGGACTCGCCGGCCTTCGACGTCGTATTGAACGCGACCTGCGCCGAATATGCCGATGTCGAAGCGCTCGAACTGTTCGCCAACGACGTCGACGTCATCACCTACGAATTCGAGAACGTGCCATCGGCCGCCGCGATGGTGCTGGACGCGCGTCGACCCGTGCTGCCCAACCGCAAGATCCTCGAGACCACCCAGGACCGGCTCGCCGAGAAAGATTTCGTGACGCGGCTCGGCATCGGCACCGCGGCCTATGCCGACGTCACCTCGGTGTCCTCGCTGCGCGATGCGATCGCCAAGATCGGCCTTCCGGCCGTGCTCAAGACCCGCCGCTTCGGTTATGACGGCAAGGGCCAGGCCATCATCCGCGAGGGCGACGACATCGCCAAGGTGTGGACCAGCCTTGCCACCAAATCCGCGATCCTGGAAGCCTTCGTGCCCTACGAGCGTGAGATCTCCGTGATCGCCGCACGCTCTGCCACCGGCGAGGTCGAGTGTTTCGACGTCACCGAGAACGAGCATCGCGACCACATTCTGAAGATATCCCGGGCGCCCGCCCGGATCCCCGACGCGCTCGCCGCGGAAGCCCGTAGCATCGCCGGCAAGATCGCAAGCGCACTCGACTATGTCGGTGTGCTCGCTGTCGAGATGTTCGTGCTCGCCAACGGCACCGGCCCGAAGGTGCTGGTCAACGAGATCGCGCCGCGCGTGCATAATTCGGGGCACTGGACGCTGGACGGCGCGTCGGTATCGCAGTTCGAGCAGCACATTCGCGCCATCGCCGGCTGGCCGCTCGGCAAGCCCGTTCGCCACGGCGAAGTCGTCACCATGACCAATCTGATCGGCGATGAGATCAACGATTACGAGAAGTGGCTGAGCGTGCCGGGCGCGACCGTGCACATCTACGGCAAGGGTGCGCCGCGCCCCGGCCGGAAGATGGGCCACGTCACCGAAGTGCGTCCCACCACGGGCAAGTAACGGGACCGCAGCAATCGCTGCGATCCCGCTTTGCGACTACGCCGTCTTCGCGCCTGCGACGATTCCAGCGGGCTCCTCGCTGAGCCAGCGATAGACCACCCCGCCCAGCGCGCCACCGATCAGCGGTGCGACCCAGAACAGCCAGAGCTGAGCCGTCGCCCAGCCACCGACGAACAGCGCAGGGCCCGTGCTGCGGGCCGGGTTCACCGAGGTGTTGGTGACGGGGATGCTGACGAGATGGATCATCACCAGCGCAAGCCCGATCGCGAGCGGCGCGAAGCCTGCGGGCGCGCGTCCATGGGTTGCGCCCATGATGATGAACAGAAACATCATGGTCATCACAACCTCGGTGAGGAAGCACACGATCATGCTGTACTGGCCGGGCGAATGCGTATCATAGCCGTTGGAGGCGAAGCCCTTGCCGACGTCGAATCCGGGAGCCCCGCTCGCGATGACGTAGAGGAGCCAGGCGGCTATGATCGCGCCGGCCACCTGCGCAATCACATAGGGCAGGATCTGCCCGGTGGGGAAACGGCCGCCGGCAGCAAGCCCGACCGTGACGGCCGGGTTCAGATGGCAGCCCGAGATATGGCCGATCGCGTAGACCATGGTGACCACGCTCAGTCCGAATGCGAGGGAAACGCCGACCAGGCCGATTCCGACCTCAGGGAAGCCCGCAGCAATCACTGCGCTTCCGCAGCCGGCGAATGTGAGCCAGAAAGTGCCGATGGCCTCGGCGGCATATTTCTTGATATCCATGGGTCGTCCCCTGCTTCTCGAGATTCCGGAACAAAGCTCCGGAAACGGCCCCATCGCCGGCGTCGAATCGCCCAAATCAGGGCCGCGCAGAGGTATTTTCGCCTCATTTAATGGCTGAACTTGGCCCGAAAGCCCGCTTGGCCGGTGGACATTGCGGGATTTGTCTGATACATCCGCGCCCTCAAGGTTAAGGGCTTGCGCGTTTTCGCCATCCCCTTTGACTTACCAGAATTCAAATCCGATCCACTGAAGAGGATGCCGCGTGCAGGTTCTCGTTCGCGATAACAATGTCGACCAAGCCCTCAAGGCGCTGAAGAAGAAGATGCAGCGCGAGGGAATTTTCCGCGAGATGAAGCTCCGCGGTCATTACGAGAAGCCCTCCGAGAAGAAGGCCCGCGAAAAGGCCGAAGCCGTGCGCCGCGCGCGCAAGCTGGCCCGCAAGAAGCTGCAGCGTGAAGGCCTGCTGCCGATGAAGCCCAAGCCGGTGTTCGGCGCAGGTCCCGGCGGTGATCGCGGCGGCCGTAGCGGCCCGGGTGCAGGTCCGCGCGGACCGCGCTGATTTACCGACCCTAGCAAGACTTTCAGTTTTGGATGACGCGGGCCTCTGGCCCGCGTTATTGTTTGCGCGCAGTGCCTTTCCGGGCCGTACCACGGATGCGTCACGCAAGCGCGATGAGATTTGGATTGAACGTCGTCGCGCTTTAATTTGTTGTTCGAGCATGATCTCTACGCAAACGCGTTCGACGTTTGTCGCGAGGAAACCGCTGCATGCTTTTCGCCAACGCGGCCCTTCGGGTCCGGATCAAGCTCTAGCGCGAGCGAACCGTAGATGGCCTTCCCCTACCCTCAGCGCGGCTTGGCGCGGCTACGCCAGATCTGGCAGCCACTCGCGCTGGCTTTGATGGGGATCACGCTCTGCGGCTGTTCTTTCGATCTGGGATCGCTGACGCCGGAGAAGGACAAGCCGCAGGAGGCTCCCAAGGCGGCGGCGCCCGCCGAGAGCGCGGTGAGCGCGGGCAACGTCGCCGAAGCCCAGGCCCACACCGCAAAAGCCCAATCCCTCGCCAAGTCAGGCGAGACCGCTGCCGCGCTCGACGAGTTCAATCGCGCGGTCGGGCTCGATCCCTACAATGCGCAGGCGCTGTATGGTCGTGCCCTGATCTACCAGGGCAACAATCAGCACGATTTCGCGATTGCAGATTTCAGCGCGGCGAGCGGGCTCAATCCCCAGAAGGTCGAGCCGCTGCTCGGCCGCGCCGCCAGCCACCTCGCGCTCGGCAAGGTCAAGGAGGCCACGGCCGATCTGGATGAGGCTTCCGAGGCCGATCCGCAGAACGCACAGGTCTGGACCACGCGCGGACAGGCCTATGAGCGGCTGGGCGACAAGGCCAAGGCGGCGGCGTCCTACACCAGGGCTGTCTCGCTTCGCCCACGCGACGACGCCGCGCGCAACGGCCTCGCCCGCGTCGGCGGCTGACGTTTTGGCGGCGCTGGCGCCGTCTTAATCGGGGGTGGCGCCCTTGGGCAGGACCGAGTGGAACATCGACTTCATGCCCGACAGCATCTCGTCGGCGACATTGGTCTTCTTCGGCCGCGGAATGAAGCCACCGGCGTCGGCGCGCAGATCGAGCGGGGGCGCGATCACCGGCACGGGAATGTCAGCCGGCGGCGTCATCCGATTCGGATCATCGTTGCCGACCGAGGCTGTGTAAGGCGGATTGGCCGGCGAGGCACCATCCTTGCCATAGGCGTCCGGTGAAGGCGTCGATACCGTGATTGGCGGCGGCAGCGGACGGACCGTAGCCGGCTCCACGCTGATCACCCGCGGGGCTTCCGGCGTGCGGGCAGCTTCTCGCACGGCAGGCTCGGTCGGCCTCTCGGCTGACTTGGTCTCGACAGGCTTGGTCTCAACCGGCCTGGTTTCGGCGGACTTGCTCTCCCCCGACTTGCCTTCTGAAGACTTGGCTTCAGAAGGTTTGCCCTCAGGAGACTTGCGCAGCCGCTCGACCGCGGCACGCACGAGGTCGTTGGCGTCAGGGCCGGAAGCCGCAGCAGCCGGCGCCGAATTGGCCTCTACCACGGGCGCGGGGGTGCCTGCGGCCGGGGTTGACTTGGCCGCAGCCTTCTCGCGCGCCGACGGCTTGCCACGCGGAGCCTCGGCCGGGGCCACGTCAGCGGATTTGTGCTCGGCGGACGGCTGATCGGCAGCCTTTTCAGCCGCCGGCTTGTCCGTCACGCTCTTCTCAAGGATGCCCTTGGCCTTGACGCCGGGCGCAGGGAGATTGGCCACATCGGCAGGCTTGCCGTTCTTGCCGGCCTCGGCAGGGGCCACGACAGCCGCAGGGGCATCAGCCGCCGGCTTGGCGTTGATGTAGTGGTTGACGATGTACGCCCCGATGATCGTCGCGAGCACCGAGGGGAAAATATCCATCGAGATTTTAGCGAGGTATTTCAGCATTCCGGCCACTCCCCGCGCGATCTGATGCGGGAACTTTGGGGCATTGTAAGGGATCAACTGCGACGGATCGATGGCAAGTTGCAGGGCCGGACTTACGGCTTTAGCTCGATCTCAAGGAACACGATCTCGGTTGAGGTTTCGTTAAGTACGTCATGTTGGACGCCGGCCTTGCGGAAATAGGATTTCCCGGCTGCCAGCTGCGCCTTGGACCGCTCGCCGCCGGGCGCGACGATGGTCATTTCACCAGCGACCACGGGGACGATCACATAGTCCATGCCATGGGTGTGATGGCCGGTGGCGCCACCGGGCGGAAGGCGCCATTCCGTCACCCGGACCTCCTCGTTATCGACCTGAACCTCGGACTTGGCGGCAAGCATCTGGAACTTCTCCTCGGACGTCGCGCTTCAGGGCACGAAAACCATGAACACGTAGACGGCAAATACCACCATATGGACCAGCCCGAACAGGAGATTGGTCCTGCCTGTGCCGAATGTCATCATGCTCAGCAAGAAGGTCAGGAGGAGCAGGACGCTGCCCTGGGGGCTCAGTCCGAGTTTGAGCTCCTTGTCGAGCACCCAGGTCGCGACGCCGACGGCGGGTATGGTCAGGCCGATGGTCGCAAGCGAGGAGCCAAGGGCGAGATTGATGCTCTTCTGGAGATCGTTCCTGCGGGCCGCCGTAATCGCGGCGACGCCCTCGGGCAGCAGGATCAGAAGGGCAACCAGCAGACCCGCAAAAGCGGGGGGCGCTCCGATCTGAGCGCCGACCGCATCGACCACCAGCGAGAATTTCTTGGCCAGCAGCACCACCGCCAGCAGCGACACCAGCAACAGCACGACGCTGAGCGCGAGCATCCTGCCCGAGAGATGGGCGCTCGCATCCTCGCCCTCGCCTCGCTCATGAACGAAGTAGTCCTTGTGCGCAACGGTTTGGGTATAGAGGAACACTCCGTACAGCGCGAGCGTGACGACGTCGACGAAGCCGAGCTGGATGGCCGAATAGACCGGGCCCGGCGTCGTGGTCGTGTAGTTCGGCATGATCAAAGCTATCGTTGCCAGCGCGAAAAGAACGCTGAGATAGACATTGGCGCCGGAGACCTGAAATCCCTGCTCCCCGTATCGCAGGCCACCGATGAAGACACAGAGCCCGACCAACCCGTTGCAGACGATCATGACCACGGCAAACACGGTGTCACGCGCCAGCTCGGGGGCGGGCTTCTCGCCCAGCATGATCGTGGTGATCAACGCCACTTCGATGATTGTCACAGCGAGCGTCAGCACCAATGTTCCGTAGGGCTCGCCGACCCGCTCGGCGATCACTTCGGCATGATGAACCGCGGCAAACACCGTGCCGAACAGGATGACCAGGAGGACGATGGCGAAGACGAGCCCGCCGAGCGACAGCGTAAAGACGTAGCCGGTCGCGCTGGCGACTGCGAACAGCAGCACGGCCAGCGCCGGAAAGATCCAGGCCGACCTTGGCATCGAATTATGCGCGCTCATCTACCGGCTCCAATCGCTGAAAGCGAGCAGTAGCAAATCGGCGGCCAGATTCAATGCCAGCGCAGGATCGGCGCGACCGGGAGCAGCGTCAAAAGCATGAACAGCGGGATCAGCACCGCGCCGGCGCGCACGAGATAGCCGAAGAAGCTCGGCATCTCGATGCCGTTCTCGTTGGCGATGCTGCTGACCATGAAGTTCGGCGCGTTGCCGATATAGGTGAGCGCGCCCATGTAGACGGCGCCCATCGAGATTGAGGCGAGCGTGCCCGACAGCTCATGCATCAGCGTCTGCGGATCGCCGCCGGCAAGCTGGAAGAACAGGAGATAGGTCGGCGCATTGTCGAGGAACGCCGACATCAGGCCGGTGAACCAGAAATAGGCGACCTCGCGCGGCGCACCGTCCGGCGCCGTCACCGCCGACAACAGCCATGCGAAGGCGCCGTCATGCCCGGCATTGAGCATGGCGATGACCGGAATGATGGCGACGAAAATGCCCGCGAACAGCTTTGCGACCTCGCGGATCGGCTCCCAAGTGAAGCCGTTGGCGAGCCTGTGCTCGTCCGGCGTCAGCCACACCGACAGCGCCGCGATGGACAACAGCGCCAGATTGCGGGCGATGTCTTCGAGCTCCAGCTTCGTTCCGAGAATGTCGAAAGCAATAGCGGGCTTCCACATCGCCGAGGCCAGCAGGCTCGCGACGATGGCTGCGATCAGCACGAGGTTGACGAGGCCGCGGATGCGGACGGGGGCGGCAGGACCGGCGTCGCCGAATTCAGGCTCGCTGCGAAAGCGCCAGAGATCGACAACGATGAAGATCGCGAGCAGCAATCCGGCGACGATCGCGGTCTGTAACCAGATGTTCCGCGTGGTCCAGAAGAAGTCGACGCCGTGCAGGAAACCGACGAACAGCGGAGGATCGCCGAGCGGGCTCAGCGCGCCGCCGACATTGGCGACGAGAATGATGAAGAAGATGATGACATGGGCATTGTAGCGCCGCGGCCGGTTGGCGCGGATCAGCGGACGAATCAGGATCATTGCGGCCCCCGTGGTGCCGACGATGCTTGCCATCAAGGTGCCGAGCGCGAGGATGCCGGCATTGGTCACCGGCGTGGCCTTGATGTCGCCCGTGATCAGAATGCCACCGGCCACGACATAGAGCGCGAACAGCAGCACGATGAAGCCGAGATATTCGGCGAGCATCGCATGGACAAGCGCTGCCAGCGTCGCCGTGCTTCCGGCAAAAACGAGGAGCGAGGCCAGCGCCAGCAGCGACCAGGCGGCAGCGATCTTGCCGTAATGATGGTGCCAGACTTTCGCAAACAGCAACGGTCCGAGCGCGATCGAGAGCAACAGGCCGGCAAACGGAAGCGCATAGGGCCAGCGCATCGCCGCACCGTCGAGACCGGTTGCGGCCCATGCCTGCTGCGGTGACAAAGCGAGAATGGCGGCAAGGGATATTCCCCAGGGCCGAGTGACGAGTTGTCTAGGATCCAATGAAGCGCCTTGCTGTTTCGATCGCACCGAACGCATCGAGATTGTCGTGTCCACCACCCGCAAAGCGAACGAACTGCTTCGGTTCATGCGCGAGCGCGAACAGACGCTCTCCGAACACGATCGAAATGGCAAGGTCATTGGTGCCGTGCATCACCAAGAGCGGCACAGTGACGCGCGCGATCCGCTCGTCGGAAGGGAATCGATCGCGCATCAAGAGGCGCACCGGCATGAACCAGAACGACGAGGATGCAATGTCGGTCGTCGACGTATAGGGCGCCTCCAGGACGAGTTTCCCAACACGCTGTTCCGAGGCGAGCGCGACCGCCACGCCGGTCCCGAGCGAAAAGCCCCAGGCGACGATGCGTTCGGCCGTGTAGCGGGCCGTGCTGAAGGCATAGGCCGCGGCGGCATCGCGCAGCAGCCCCTCCTCGCTCGGCGCGCCGCTCGAGCCGGCATAGCCGCGGTAGGACAGCGCGACGAGGCCGGTGCCGTCGGCCGTCATGGCCTTGAAGCGGCCGACACTGCCCGCGAGAAAATCGCCATTGCCTGGGAAATACAGGATCACGGGCCGGCCGGACCTCGCCGGCACGTGCCAGACGATGATCTTCTCGCCATCCGAGGTGCTCAGGACATGCTCCTCCGCCTCGGGATAATTTGCCGCCTCAGGCGGGGTCCGCTGGGCGGTCGGTATCGGAAACAGCATCTCGCGCTGCCGGGCGTAGAGCACGACGAGTCCGGCGAGATAGACGGTCGCGAACAGGATGACGGCCCATTTGGCGATGGTGATCATTGTGCGGGCTTGCGACGGCTCCACAGCAATTTCATGACGTCGGGCCGGAGGCTCGCCGGTACGTCGCGGCCACCGCACGCCACCTTGTGGGTGGCATGCCATGCGACGCGTTGCTCGAGCGTCGCCCTGAGCGGCCTGCGATGAGACCGGTGCCATTCCCTGTCGATGGCCACGGTCGGTTTCCGTCGCGTGCTACATCGCCTTGACGATGTTCTCGGTGACCTTCTTGGCGTCGCCGAGCAGCATCATGGTGTTGTCGCGGTAGAACAGCGGATTGTCGATGCCGGCATAGCCGGAGGCTAGCGAGCGCTTGATGAACATCACGGTGCCGGCCTTCCAGACTTGCAGCACGGGCATGCCGTAGATCGGCGAAGTCTTGTCCTCTTCGGCGGCCGGATTGGTGACGTCGTTGGCGCCGATGACGAAGGCGATGTCGGCCTGCGCGAACTCCGAGTTGATGTCCTCGAGCTCGAACACCTCGTCGTAGGGAACGTTGGCCTCGGCCAGCAGCACATTCATGTGGCCGGGCATGCGGCCGGCGACCGGATGAATGGCATACTTCACCTCCACGCCTTCCTTCTTCAGGATGTCGCCCATCTCGCGCAGCGCGTGCTGCGCCTGCGCCACCGCCATGCCGTAGCCGGGCACGATGATGACCTTCTGGGCATTCTTCATGATGAAGGCTGCGTCGTCGGCCGAGCCGAGCTTGGCGGGCTTCTGCTCGCCGCCGCCACCGCCGGCCGCAGCGGTCTCGCCGCCGAAGCCGCCGAGGATGACCGAGATGAAGGACCGGTTCATCGCGTGGCACATGATGTAGGACAGGATCGCACCGGACGAGCCGACGAGCGCGCCGGTGATGATCAGCGCGGAATTGCCGAGCGTGAAGCCGATGCCGGCCGCGGCCCAGCCGGAATAGGAGTTCAGCATCGAGATCACGACCGGCATGTCGGCGCCGCCGATCGGGATGATCATGAGCACGCCGAGCGCCAGCGCCAGGATGACGATCAGCCAGAAGTCGAACGCGCCGCCGGTCAGGACCAGGCGGACGATGAAGAACACCAGCGCCACTGCGATCGCGATGTTGATGATGTGACGGGCGGGCAGGATGATCGGTGCGCCGCTCATGCGTGCGGACAGCTTCAGGAACGCGATCACCGAGCCGGTGAAGGTCAGCGCGCCGATGGCGACGCCGAGCGACATCTCGACCAGGCTCTGCGGATGGATGTTGCCGGGAGTGCCGATGTCGAAGGCCTCGGGCGCGTAGAACGCGCCGGCGGCGACCAGGACCGCGGCCATGCCGACCAGCGAGTGGAAGGCGGCGACCAGTTCAGGCATCGAGGTCATCGGCACGCGGCGCGCGATGACCGCACCGATCGAGCCACCAATCGCGATGCCGAGAATGACCAGCACCCAGGCGAGACCATCGGCCGGCGGATGGCTCGCCAGCGTCGTGGCGACCGCGATCGCCATGCCGATCATGCCGAAGAAATTACCCTGGCGCGACGTCGCCGGGCTGGACAACCCGCGCAGCGACAGGATGAACAGCACACCCGCCACAAGATAAAGAACTGCTGCCAGATTGGCGTTCATCTCAGGTCCCCTTTGTCTTCGTCACCCCGAGGTGCACGCCGGTCACTTTACCTTCTTCTTGTACATCGCCAGCATGCGCTGGGTGACAAGGAAGCCGCCGAAGATATTCACGCAGGCGAAGATCAGCGCGATGAAGCCGAAGCCACGCGCCCATCCCGAACCGCTCGAGATCATGCCGACGCCGACGGCGAGCAGCGCGCCGACCACGATCACCGAGGAGATCGCGTTGGTCACGCTCATCAGCGGCGTATGCAGTGCCGGGGTCACCGACCACACCACGAAATAACCGACGAAGACGGCGAGGACGAAGATCGACAGCCGGAAGACGAAGGGGTCGACGACCTGTGCAACATGCTCCATGGTGATGTCTCCTGACGCCCGATTAAGATGATTTGGGCTGGAAATTCGGGTGGATCACGGCACCGTCCCTGGTCAGGGCGGTGGCCTTGACGAGCTCATCGTCCCAGTTCACGGCGAGCTTCTTCTCCTTCTTGTCGACCATGGTCTCGATGAAGGAAAACAGGTTGCGCGCGTAGAGGCTCGAGGCCGATGCGGCGACGCGGCCGGCGACGTTGGTGTAGCCGACGATCTTGATGCCATCGAGGTCGACGACCTCGCCCGGCCTGGCGCCCTCGACATTGCCGCCGCGCTCGACGGCGAGATCGACCAGCACCGAGCCCGGCTTCATCGACCTGACCATCTCGCCGGAGACGAGCTTCGGCGCAGGCCGGCCCGGGATCAGCGCGGTGGTGATCACGATGTCCTGCTTCTTGATGTGCTCGGCGGTGAGCGCGGCCTGCTTGGCCTGGTATTCCTTGGACATTTCCTTGGCGTAGCCGCCGGCGGTCTGGGCGTTCTTGAACTCCTCGTTCTCGACGGCGAGGAATTTCGCGCCGAGCGATTCGACCTGCTCCTTGGTGGCGGGCCGCACGTCGGTCGCGGTGACGACGGCGCCGAGACGGCGCGCGGTCGCGATCGCCTGGAGACCGGCGACGCCGACGCCCATCACGAACACTTTTGCGGCAGGCACGGTGCCGGCCGCCGTCATCATCATCGGGAAGGCGCGGCCGAACGCCTCGGCGCCCTCGATCACCGCGCGGTAGCCGGCGAGATTCGCCTGCGAAGACAGCACATCCATCACCTGCGCGCGGGTGATGCGCGGCATCAGCTCCATCGCGAAAGCGGAAACGCCGGCATCGGCGATCGTCTTCAGCGCGGCCTCGTTGCCATAGGGATCCATGATCGCGATGACGAGTGCTCCGCGCTTGTATTGCGCGAGCTCGGAGGCTTCGGGGCGCTTCACCTTGATGATGATGTCGGCGTCCTTCAGCGCATCTGCGCTGACGGTGGCGCCGGCGGCCGTGAACTCGGAATCCGGAAGACCCGATTTGATGCCGGCGCCCGGCTCGACGGCGATCTCGGCGCCCAACGCCTTGAACTTCTTCACCGTATCAGGCGAAGCGGCGACGCGCGGCTCCGACGGATCGATTTCCTTGGCAACGGCGATCTTCATAGGCCCTCCGGCGACGCGGACAAAAACGCGCACGCGAACTTAGCGTTACTCCCGCAACGTTTCGATACCGGTTTTGGAACCGGCTTGTATGCAAATTCTATGAGCAGCCGCCGGCGCTGGCGGATGCAACCGTCGATGGATCAGGTCAGGAAGACCGCCATCAGGATCACGATGAGCGCAACCGAGACCGTGCCGTACTTCACCAGCTTGATGAAGCCCTCATAGGTCTGCTCGTGGGCAATGTAGTCGTTGCCGTCGGCGGTGGTGTACGCCACTTCGCTATGGTCAGCCATGGAATGTCCCCAGTCGAAAGTCGAATTCTTGGGCTGGGATACCTGAAACCTGCGAGCAGGGCAACGGCAGGCAAGCGCGGTTTTCCTGCAAATCGGCTCATTTGGAATCCGAATTGTCGCGGATCCAGCGCGTCAGACTCTCCTCGCTGACTTCGCCGGCGGCGAGCGACAGGATGATGACGGCGGCTTCCGCCTCGGGCACAACGTAGTCGACGCCATTGATGCCGAGAAACGTGTATAGCGCCAGCAGAGACGTGCGCTTGTTGCCGTCGACGAACGGACAATTGCGTGCGAGACCGACCGCATACGTCGCAGCCAACTCAGGGAGATCGTACGCCCATTTGGTTCTGGGCCGATCGAGCGCGGAGTCGAGCATGCCTTCGTCCCTCAGGCCGCTGGCACCACCGTGGATCGCAAGCTGTTCGTCGTGGATCGCAATGATGATTCGACGCGTCAGCCAGAACGGCTCGTTCACTTAGCAAGCTCAGCGAGAGCGTTGCGATAACGCTTCATGCCTCGCCGCGCGACTTCCATCGCTCTTTCGAAGTCGGGATCTCGGGGCGTCAGCAACACCCCACCGTCCGATTGCTCGACCGGAAACAGCTTATCGCCCTCTTTGAGGTTTAGACGAGCAGCAAGCTCCTTCGGCAGGATAACGCCGATGGAATTGCCGATCTTGCGCACCTGAAGCACAGTGGAATTGCTCGTCAGATCCTTGCGATCCGCATTCTCGTCCAAGGCTGCACCTCGTTATACACTTGTATAACACGTGGCAAATGACTGTTCAACAAATGTTTTACGCGCCCTTCAGCCCGTTGCCTCCAGCTCGTCGATCATGCCGGCGATGACCGAAAGCCCACCGTCCCAGAACTTCGGGTCTTTGGCATCGAGCCCGAACGGCCGCAGCAGCTCGGAATAATGCTTGGTGCCGCCGGCGGCGAGCATGTCGAGATAACGCTCGGCAAAACCCTCGGCCGCGTTCTCGTAGACCGCATAGAGCGAGTTCACGAGGCAGTCGCCGAAAGCATAGGCGTAGACGTAGAAGGGCGAATGGATGAAGTGCGGGATGTACATCCAGTAGTTCTCATAACCCGCCTTGATCTCGATGGCCGGACCAAGGCTGTCGCCTTGCACCGACAGCCAGATCTCGCCGAGCCGCGTCGCGGTGAGTTCGCCGTTCTTGCGCTCGGTGTGGACCGCGCGCTCGAACGAGTAAAACGCGATCTGCCGCACCACGGTGTTGATCATGTCCTCGACCTTGCCGGCGAGCAGCGCCTGGCGCTGTCTTGCATTCTTGGTCCGGGCCAGGAGCCGCCGGAAGGTCAGCATCTCGCCGAATACGCTGGCGGTCTCGGCCAGCGTCAGCGGCGTCGGCGCCATCAGCGCCCCGTTCTTCGCCGCCAGCACCTGGTGCACGCCATGGCCGAGTTCGTGAGCGAGCGTCATCACGTCGCGCGGCTTGCCCTGGTAGTTCATCAGCACATAGGGATGCGCCGACGGGGTGGTCGGATGCGAGAAGGCACCCGGCGCCTTGCCCGGCCGCACCGGCGCGTCGATCCAGCGATCGGTGAAGAAGCGCTCGGCGATATCAGCCATTTTGGGCGAGAAGCCGCGATAGGCCGTCAACACCATGTTGCGGGCGTCGGGCCAGCCGATGGTATCGGTCGCGGCAAAGGGCAGCGGCGCGTTGCGATCCCAATAAGCCAGCCGCTTCTTGCCGAACCACTTCGCCTTCAGCGCGTAATAACGATGCGACAGCTTTGGATAGGCCGCGCGCACGGAGGCGACCAGCGCATCCACCACCTCGCGCTCGACGCGGTTGTTGAGATGGCGGGAATCCGCAACATCCTTGAATCCGCGCCAGCGGTCGGAGATGTCCTTGTCCTTGGCGAGCGTGTTGGTGATCAGGGCAAAGGTGCGCTCATTGGCCTTGAAGGTCTTTGCCAGCGCCCCCGCTGCAGCCTTGCGCTTGGCGCCGTCACGGTCCTGCAGCAGGTTGAGCGTCGGCTCGATCGCCAGCTCCTTGGACCCGACCTTGAAGCGCAATCCGGAGATGGTCTGGTCGAACAGCCGGTTGAAGGCGGAATAGCCGGTCTGCGCTTTTTCCAGGAAAAGCTGCTCGAGCTTGTCGTCGAGCTGATACGGCTTCTCCTTGCGCAGATCCTCGATCCACGGGCGATAATGCGCGAGCTCCGGCGTCTCCATCGCACGGTTCAAAATATCGTCATCGATACGGTTGAGCTCGAGCGCGAAGAACAGAAGATGCGTGGACGCCGCGGTCAGGCGTTCCGAAACGTCGCCGTAAAACTTTGAAATCTTGGGGTCAACGCTGTCGCCGGCGTGGACGAGCCCGGCATAGGAACCCAGCCGGCCGGCTAGATCGTCGATTGCCTCATAGCGTCGCACGGCTCCCGCGAGCCATTTTCCGCCGTCTTCGTTTGCTGTCCCTGTCGCCAGCTTGCCCTTGTAGTCGGTCTCGAACGCGACACAGTCGGCATCCATCTTTTCGAGATCGCGCGCCACTTCCGGCGCATCGATTCCGGAATAGAGATCAGCCAGGTTCCACTCCGGAAGCTTGCCGGTCTTGCTCGCAGCCTTCGCGGGTGACGGCTTCGCAGATGACGGCTTGGCGACTGAAGGTTTGGAGGATTTGGCCTTGGCAGCAGATTTCGGATTTCGAAGCGCGGGCTTGCCGGAAGCGAACTTCTTGAGGGCGGACGTTTTGAGAGCAGGCGTTTTGAGAGCAGGCTTGGATCGCGAATTCATTGTGTGGGAAACCTGTGTTCAACAATCGCAGCGACGGGCGGGGGCATCAAGGTTTAAGAGTGCGTTAATCGGCTTCGGCCAGAGTGCCCCGATTCGAGACAGATAGTAGTAGCGTGCGGGGAACACCATGGCTGCCAGTATTTTGATCGCCGACGACGATGCCGTGGCCCGCCGGCTGGTCGAGAACATGGTGCAGAAATGCGGCTATGAGACGGTCGTCGTGGACTCCGGTGACGCCGCGATCGCCGCCCTCACCGCCCCCGATGCGCCGGCCATCGACGCCGTCATCCTCGATCTCGTGATGCCCGGCCTCGACGGCATGGGCGTGCTGGCGAAAATCCGCGAAGCGGGCCTCAGCGTCCCCGTCATCGTGCAGACCGCCCATGGCGGCATAGACAATGTGATCTCGGCGATGCGCGCCGGCGCGGCCGATTTCGTGGTCAAGCCGGTTGGTGTGGAGCGGCTCCAGGTTTCCTTGCGCAACGCGCTCAACGCCTCCGCGCTCAAGGGCGAATTGCAGCGCATCCGGCACAGCCGCGAGGGCCGGCTGACCTTCTCCGACATCATCACCCGCGCCGAAGCCATGGCGCCGGTCATGCGCGCGGCGCAGAAGGCGGCGAACTCCTCCATACCCGTTCTGATCGAAGGCGAGTCCGGCGTCGGCAAGGAGATGTTCGCGCGCGCCATCCATGGCAGCGGCGAGCGCAAGGCAAAGCCTTTCGTCGCGGTCAATTGCGGCGCGATCCCCGACAACCTCGTCGAGTCCATTCTGTTCGGCCACGAAAAGGGTGCCTTCACCGGCGCCACCGAACGTCACATGGGCAAGTTCGTCGAGGCCCATGGCGGCACGCTGTTCCTCGACGAGGTCAGCGAGCTGCCGCTGGCCGCGCAGGTCAAGCTGCTCCGCGCGCTCCAGGAAGGCGCCGTCGAGGCGGTCGGCGGCCGCAAGCCCGTCAAGGTCGACGTCCGCATCGTCTCGGCAACCAATCGCCGGCTGCTGGAGCGGGTGAAACAGGGACACTTCCGGGAAGACCTGTTCTATCGCCTGCACGTGCTGCCGCTGACGATCCCCTCGCTCAGGAGCCGCCGCGAAGACATCCCGCATCTGCTCCGGCATTTCCTGGCGCGCTTTGCCGCCGAGGAGAACCGTCAGATCACAGGCATCAGCGGCGAGGCCATGGCGCATCTCGCCAAGCTCGACTGGCCCGGCAACATCCGCCAGCTCGAGAACGCGGTCTACCGTGCGGTGGTGATGAGCGAGGGCGACCAGCTCGGCCTTGGCGATTTCCCTCTGCTCGCCTCGCAGCCGCATCCCGCAACAGAGATTCCAACCGCCCCGTTGATGCTCGAGCCGGCTGCAGCCCCTTCGATGGTATCAGGTAATGAAATACCGATCGCGCCGCTTCCGGCGGCGGGAACTCTCGCCCTGCTCACCCCGACCGGTGACGTCCGCTCGCTGGACGAGATGGAGAACGAGATCATCCGCTTCGCGATCTCGCACTACCGCGGCCAGATGTCCGAGGTCGCCCGCCGCCTCAAAATCGGCCGGTCCACCCTCTACCGCAAACTCGACGAAGCCGGTGTTCCCGGGCATGGCGGGAAAAGCGATCAGGAGACGCACTGAGCCTCATGCGAACGGAGGTTCGCAGGACGAAATGCGACCAGCTGTAAGCCGTTCGCACAACGACAGAATTCGACCGTGGCTTGAACCGTGACTTGGAAGTGACAGACACAGGGAAAAGCGCGTCGGGCAAGCGCACAATGCGTTGCCAAGAGGCTCCCGTGAAGTCAGTTTGGCGTGAGTTGTCCCGGTTAGCGCTGGCTGCAAAACCGGGCCCTGTATATCGTCTGCGTGGGAATCGTTGCGTGCAGGCGTGCAACTTTCGAGAGGCCGGCGCGGTTTAGCCGAAGCTCTATAGGCGACAACAAAGCTGTTCCACGAGGGACAGTTCACCCGAGGGGTGCGACACAATGCGTGACTGTTTAAACCACCGTGCAGGCTTCGACCGCGTCTTGATGACGGTCGCGGCAACCTTCCTCACGGTGTCCGCCGGCTCGGCCCTGGCTCAGGATCAGGCGCGCAGCAGCGCCGCCGAGCTCGCAATCGAAGCCGCGATTCCGCGTCCCGAGCCGGCCAACGTCCCGCCCCCGACGGCGTCGGACATCAAGCTCGACACCACCGCCACGGTTCAGGACGCCGCCAAGGAGCCTGTGAGGGCTGACGTCGCGCCGGCTCCGGCCCCCGAGAAGGTCGAAACCAAGCCGTCCGACGTCGCCACCACGCCTGCGCCCGAGGCGCCGAAGAGCGAGACCGCGAAATCCGAGCCCGCAACCGCTGCGCCGGCGGCACCCGCCACGGCTGCAGCTCCAGCCGCTGAGCCCGTGAAAGCCGCGAGCAACGTTCCCGCCGCCGACCAGCCGGTCGCCGACAAGCTCAAGGACATCATCGGCACCAAGACCTCGCGCTATTTCGACCGCAAGAACGAGCGCGCCGCGATCGAGAAGTTCTATGGTGCCCGCGACTTCGCCCCGGTCTGGACCCAATCCGGCAGCGTGACACCCGCAGCCAAGGGCGTCATCGCACGGCTGAAGGACGCGGCGTCCGACGGCCTCAATCCCGCCGATTATCCGGTGCCCGATTTCGCCGGCGCCACCTCGCCCGATGCGCTGGCCGACGCCGAGCTCAAGCTCACCGCCAGCATGTTCGACTATGCGCGCCAGGCTCAGAGCGGCCGCATGCATTGGTCGCAGGTCAGCGGCGACATCCTCTATCCCGAGCATCCGGTCGATCCGAACGAGGTGCTCGCCAAGGTCACGACCGCGACGGATGCCTCTGCCGCGCTCGACAGCTACAATCCGCCGCACAAGCTCTACAAGGAGCTGAAGGCCAAGCTTGCGGAGCTTCGCGGCCAGGGCAACGGCCCGGTGATCGAGATCGCCGACGGTCCGGCGCTGAAATATACCCCGGCCCACAAGAAGCAGGCTGAGATCGTCGTGGAAGATCCGCGCGTGCCTCAGCTCCGCGTCAAGCTCGGCCTCGCCGAGAACGCCGGCGACACCCGCTATGACGCAGCGGTCGCCGACGCCGTGCGCAAATTCCAGAGCGGCGCCGAGATGAAGGCGACCGGCATCCTCGACGACAAGACGGTCAAGGCGCTCAACACCCCGAAACGCGACAAGCAGATCGACGTAGTCCTGGTGAACATGGAACGCTGGCGCTGGCTGCCGCGCGATCTCGGCGCGCCCGCGTTGGGCGACGCCTATGTCATCCTCAACATTCCCGACTACACGCTGAAGGTCATGCAGCGTGGCCAGCAGGTCTGGACCACCCGCGTCGTCACCGGCAAGCCGGGCACGCACGCGACCCCGCTGCTTACCGAGACGATGAAGTACATCACGGTCAACCCGACCTGGAATGTGCCGCCCTCGATCGTCTACAACGAATACCTGCCGGCGCTTCAGCAGGACCCGACTGTGCTCCAGCGCATGGGCCTCAAGCTCGAGCAGAACCGAGACGGTTCGGTGCACATCTCGCAGCCGCCGGGTGAGGCCAACGCGCTCGGCCGCATTCGCTTCAACTTCCCGAACAAGTTTTTGGTCTACCAGCACGACACGCCGGACAAGAATCTGTTTGCCAGAGACGAACGTGCCTTCAGCCATGGCTGCATGCGGGTGCAGAACCCGGATCAGTATGCGTCCGTGCTGCTCAACATTGTCATGCCGAACGAGAAGTACACGCCCGAGCGCGTGCGCAGCATGTACGGCAAGAGCGAGGTCGACCTGAAATTCCCCACACCGATCCCGGTCAACATCACCTATCAGACCGCCTTCGTGGACGACGCCGGCAAGCTGCAGTTCCGCAAGGATGTCTATGGCCGCGACGCGACCATGATCAACATCCTGAAGAACAAGAGCGGCAAGGATCTCGAGGCCGTCGTTGCGCACTCGCAGCCGAGCTATTCGCGCCCGGCGACGACCCTGCCCTCAGGCGTGGCGGTGGCTAATAATGGCGGTGGCTTCGGCTCGTCCGGACCAAACTTCTTCGAGCGGCTGTTCGGGGCGCCGACGCCCCCGCCGGCTCCGGTCGGCCGCCGGCCTCAGCAGCAGCGGGTGTTCACCCGGTAAGCCCACACGGCCTCCGTTTTCTGAATTCGACAGCGAAATCAACGGCCTCATCTCATGGATGGGGCCGTTTTAACGTTAACCATTGTCCATCTCGCTTGGGGCAGCGGGCGTTTTTTTGCCACACTCACCCGGTTAGGTTTGTATTCTGACTTGGTTTGGGGGCGAGAAGGTCAACCTCGAATTAACCTTCTCGTTTTAAGAAAGCGTTCACCCTCTTTCGCGCGCTAAACGGGGTTGCGGGAGAGTCCATTTTGAACGCTGGTCGACTGGGTGGGCTCTAACGTGCTGACTGGTCTCGCACGCCGATCTACTGTGCTGTCGTGGTCCCATGCGGGAGTGAAGGCCGGATCACGGATCGGCCTGGCTGCCGTATTGCTGTTTGCTGCCGCGGGTTCCGTCCATAACGCTGCCGCGCTGAGCGAGACAAAGACGCTCTCCTTCCACCACACCCATTCCGGCGAAGACCTGACCGTCACCTTCAAGCGCGAGGGCCGTTACGACGAAGCGGCGCTGAAGCAGCTCAATCACTTCCTGCGCGACTGGCGCACCCAGGACGAGACGGTCATGGACCGTCGCCTGTTCGATATCCTGTGGGAAGTCTACCGCGACGTCGACGCCAAGCAGCCGATCCAGATCATCTCCTCCTACCGCTCCCCCGCCACCAACGCCATGCTCCGCCGCCGCTCCTCCGGGGTGGCGCGCTTCAGCCAGCACATGCTGGGACATGCGATGGACTTCTACATTCCGGGCGTGCCGCTGGAGCAGATCCGCTTCGCCGGCCTGCGCCTGCAGCGCGGCGGCGTCGGCTTCTATCCGACCTCGGGCTCGCCCTTCGTGCATCTGGACACAGGCAGCATCCGGCACTGGCCGCGCATGACGCATGACCAGCTCGCTCGCGTCTTCCCGGACGGCAAGACGGTGCATCTGCCGACCGACGGCACGCCGCTCAAGGGCTATGAGCTCGCCAAGGCCGAGATCGAGCGCCGCGGCAATGGCGACGATTCCGGCAGCAAACCGAATTTCTTTGCCGCCTTGTTCAAGGGCAAATCGGCAGCACCGGCCGCCGGCAGCAGCGACGAGGACGACGAGGGCGCGCCCGCCCCGGCAGCCAAGCCCGCAGACCCGGTGCCGACGCCGCGCGCCAAGCCCCAGATTGCCGCCACGATCCAGCTCGCCTCGGCCGACGCGCAACTCGTTGCGCCGCCCAAGCCGAAGCTCGCCGCCGTGGCTGACAAGCCGGCCGCCAAATCTGCGGACGGCAAGCCGGAGACCCCGGCCGACATCATCAATGCCCGCGGCTTCTGGGATGATGTCCCGACCGCGCCGCAGCAGGCGACGCCGGCTCAAATCGCCGCGCTGAAGGCCCGCCAGGCCCTGGCTGCCGCGACCGAGGCACAACCAACCGCGAGCGTGTCCAACGCGGCCCTTCAGGCGCTGGCTTATGCGCCGGCCGCCTCTCCGGTCGATCGCGCCAATGTCGTTGCCGCCTCCGCGCCAATCCCCCGCTCCGCCCGTCCTGCGTCGCGCAATGTCGCCCAGGCCACTGAAATCAACACGGTGGTCGGCAAGAACGTCGACGGCGCGGTTGCTACTGCGACCCGCCTCTCCGCCGCCAAGAACGAGAGCATCTGGCTCAAGATCGTGATGCTGTCGCCGAGCGCCAGCCGCGCGATGTCGGTCACGCTGCTGGGCGAGCTCGATACAGCAGCGCTGCGCGGCTATTTCGTCAAGCCGCAGGCCGTGGTCGCGATGGGCTTTGCCGACGACCCGATGCACGGCCTGTCCTGCGACAGTTTCTCGGGCAGCGCGACCGCGAAGCTCCAGACGACGTCGTTCGTGATGCGAACGGCCGCGTTGCGCTGAGGCGCCGAACTCCCTCCGCGAATTCGGTCTCGTGGGCCGGATCAGCGAGTAGGCGTCCGGGATAGCTTCGCTCGCCGAGACCTTCTGGATATCGCTTCGCTCATCCCAGCTACAAGCGCGCCGATTTCGCCTTTTTCCCCCGCCGGTCCAGATGATACGTCAGCGATGCGCCTCGGCGGTCGCGAATATCAGCGCGCGCACCTGAAGCCGCTTGCCGATCGGCACGGGAAGAGCGCCGAAGGCACGGCCCACCTCGCGCGGCAACGATGGCGCAATCATTCGCGTCTCCGTTCACAAACGAAACACGCTCAGTTTGTAGCCCGGATGGAGCGCAAGCGTCATCCGGGGATGCGTCCCCACAGCAAGAACCCGGATTTCGCTATCGCGCCATCCGGGCTACGGCTGGGATGCTTGAAGCGACGCGCCTCAGATCATGCCGAGCGCCTGCATGTAGGTCTCGAGAATGGTCTCGGCCTCGGCGCGCTCGTTGGGATCCTGCTTGCGCAGGCGCACGATGGTGCGCAGCGCCTTGACGTCGTAGCCGTTGCCCTTGCTCTCGGCATAGACGTCGCGGATGTCGTCGGAGATCGCCTTCTTCTCTTCTTCCAGCCGCTCGATGCGCTCGATGATGGATTTGAGCTGGTCCTTGGCAAATTTCGTCGCGGGCTCGTCGTCGCGGACGGCGGCGGAGGTGGCCATCTAGGTACTCCCAATGGAACTGGCAAAACGAGGTGACGCCGGCATCCTCACCGCGCGTGCTGATAGACCCTTAGGGTCCGTACCGACCGCGTTCAAGGCAGCATCGCGCTCGTCCACAGCGCGCCCACACCTTCCTGCGGCGAGGCCGAGAAAGCTGTTGTGTGATGCGTCTCAGGCGTGGCTCGCGGGGCCGCTCAGTGCCCGTGGCCGTGGGGGTGGACCTTCTTCATCGTCTCGATCTGCTCGGGCGTCGCCGTGCCCTGGTATTTCGACTTCCAGGTCTCGTAGGGCATGCCGTAGACGGCCTCCCGGCTCTCGTCCTTGCTCAAGGCGACGCCTCGAGCGTCGGCGGCCTCCTTGAGCCAATTGGACAGGCAGTTGCGGCAGAAGCCCGCCAGATTCATGAGGTCGATGTTCTGGACGTCGGTCCGCGTCTTCAGATGTTCGACCAGATGCCGGAAAGCGGCCGCCTCGAGCTCCGTTCTGGTTTTGTCGTCGATTGCCATGGCTATATCCTTGGACCTGCCCCGATGGTGGTCACCCTTACGGGATCAGGTGGGGCCTGTCACAGATTTTGCCATATCCCGGCGCAAACGGACCCGAACCCGGCCTCGAGGCACCTCCTCGTCCCCTACGCCAAATCATCAATGATCTGATATAGCTTCCGCGACAATGATCGCCGAATCTCCCCGCTCCCCGCTTCGCCTGCTCGCCCGGTTGGTCCCGGTGCTGGTGGTCGCGCTGCTGTGCCTCTGCGCCACCCCGGCCTCCGCCGATTTCCGTCTCTGCAACAACACCTCGAGCCGGGTCGGCATTGCGCTCGGCTACAAGGACGCCGAGGGCTGGACCACCGAAGGCTGGTGGAACATCTCGTCGCGCTCCTGCGAGACCCTGCTGCGGGGAACGTTGGTCGCCCGCTATTATTACATCTACGCGATCGACTATGACCGCGGCGGCGAGTGGTCGGGGCAGGCTTTCATGTGCTCGCGCGACAAGGAGTTCACCATCCGCGGCACTGAGGATTGCCTCGCGCGGGGCTATGACCGGACCGGCTATTTCGAGGTCGACACCGGGGAGCAGCGAGCCTGGACGGTGCAGCTCACCGATGCCAACGAGCAGCCGTCGCAGCAGCAGCGTGTGCCGGGCCTGCCGGGCCCGGTCGGCCCGGGTGGCGGGGTTCCGGGTTTGCCCAATGGCCCGCCCGGTGGTACGCCCCCCGCCGCGCCTGGCCTCCCGCCAGCTCCCTCGCCACCGTCTGGAAGTAAGCCATGAGGCGTCTCCGCCGTATCAAGATTCTCGCGACGCTCGGACCAGCCTCTTCAGACCTCGCGATGATCCGCCGCCTGTTCGAAGCCGGCGCCGACCTGTTTCGCATCAACATGAGCCACACGCCGCATGACAAGATGCGGGAGCTGGTGGCGACGATCCGCAACGTCGAAAGCAGCTATGGCCGGCCGATCGGCATCCTGGTCGATCTCCAGGGCCCGAAGCTGAGGCTCGGCGCCTTCGCCGAAGGCTCGGTGCAGTTGCAGAATGGCCAGACGTTTACGCTGGATTCCGACAAGACCCCCGGCGATTCCACGCGTGTGCATCTTCCGCATCCGGAAATCCTGGCCGCGCTGCGGCCCGGCCACGCGCTGCTGCTCGACGACGGCAAGGTACGGCTGATCACGGAAGAGACCTCGAAAGAACACGCGGTGACGCGCGTGGTGGTCGGCGGCCGGATGTCCGATCGCAAGGGCGTCAGCCTGCCGGATACGGACCTTGCGGTCTCGGCGATGACGCCGAAGGATCGCGCCGACCTCGAGGCCGCATTGGTCACCGGCGTCGACTGGATCGCGCTGTCCTTCGTGCAGCGCGCCGACGACGTCATCGAAGCCAAGAGGATGATCCGCGGCCGCGCCGCGGTCATGGCCAAGATCGAGAAGCCGCAGGCAATCGACCGTCTTGCCGACATCCTCGAAGCCTCCGACGCGCTGATGGTGGCGCGCGGCGATCTCGGCGTCGAACTCCCGCTGGAGCGCGTGCCGAGCCTGCAGAAGCAGATGACTCGGATGGCGCGTCGTGCCGGCAAGCCGGTGGTGGTCGCAACCCAGATGCTGGAATCGATGATCCAGTCGCCAGTGCCCACCCGCGCCGAAGTCTCCGACGTCGCCACGGCGGTCTATGAGGGCGCCGACGCTATCATGCTGTCGGCGGAATCGGCGGCCGGCAAATTCCCGGTCGAGGCGGTCTCGACCATGAACCGCATCGGCGAGGAGGTCGAGCGCGACCCCATCTATCGTTCCGTGCTCACGGCGCAGCGCCCCGCGCCGGAATCCACCGCAGGCGACGCCATCGCCGACGCCGCGCGGCAGATCGCCGAGACCCTCGACCTGCCTGCCTTGATCTGCTGGACCTCATCGGGCTCGACCGCGGTGCGCGTGGCGCGCGAACGACCCAAGCCGCCGATCGTGGCGATCACGCCGAACATCACCGCCGGCCGCCGGCTCGCGGTGGTCTGGGGCGTGCATTGCGTGGTGGCAGAGGACGCGCGCGATCAGGATGACATGGTCAGCCGCGCCGGCCAGATCGCGTTCCGGGATGGCTTCGTCCGTGCCGGCCAACGCGTCATCATCGTCGCAGGCGTGCCGCTCGGCATCCCCGGCACCACCAACATGGTGCGCATCGCCTCGGTCGGCCCCGAGGGCGACGCGGACATGTAAGACCCCGCCAGGGCCCGCCGGACTCAAAAATCGAAAAACAACCCCATGCAAAGTAGCCGGAGGACTCGGCGAGCCTGCTGCGGTTTCGCGAAAGGCATCGCTCGGTCAACGACCTGAGCGTCGTCAGGCCGGCCAGTTCGTCGGTAGGGCTATTTCAAGCCCCAACCAGCGCCTTCGCGGTCGGCAGCAGCGTCTGCTGCACCACGAGACCCCTGGCGCGGGCGTCCATGACGCCGACAGCTCGCAGCGCCAGCAGCGTCACGGTCTGCACCGCGTCGCGCATCTTGACGGGATCGTCGAGGTTGTCAGGCGCCAGCGGCCCGACCAGGGCTTCATGCAGCGCGCCGAGCAAGGCGGTGGCAGCGAGCGCGGTGTCCTGCGCCGGCAGGTGACCGGCGCGAACCGCAGCGTCGATCCGGGCAGCCATCTCGCCTGCGATCTCGCGCCGGCTGGCCAGGCGCGAGGCACTGACATCGACATCGACGGGTTCGGCCAGAATGCCCCAGGCCAGCCGGCGCTGCGACAGGGTATGGACCGCGACGGTCGTCACGGCCGCGGCCAGCGCCGAAGACGGCCCCGGCGCGGCATCGGCCGCCCGACGGATCGCCGCGAGCTCGTCGCGGGAGACCTCGGCAATGAGTTCGGAGATCAACTCGGCCTTGGAGGGGAAGTAGCGGTAGACCGTGCCGGCCGCGACATTGGCCCTGACCGCGACGGGTGCGATCTGCACCGCCGCCATCCCGCCTTCCGCCGCAGTCTCCCGTGCGGCCGTCAGGATCGCACTGCGCCGCGCCGCAAGGCGCTTCACCACTTGATGCGTCCGCCGATAAACCATGGCGCGCTTCCTGTCCCACACGCCGCCGCACGCCCCGCGGCCAAGCGCTTCGTCATGTCAAAAGATATAAATCGCCCCGCAAGGACTGAACAACTATTCAGAAGGGATGACAAGATGGGAAATGCACGAAGCGTCACGACGGCTGGACTGGCGCGCCGTAGCCGGGGCGTGCGGCCCGCACCATCGGCCACATTATGGGCTTCGCCCAAAAGAAAGAGAGCCCCGTCAGGGACGAGGCTCTCCGAAATTCCCAGGTCGTCCGGTCTTACTTGAGGCCGGTCGAGATCGCGGTGAACTTGGTGTTCAGCGTGGTGCCGAGGTTGTTGACGACGGTGATGATCGCCAGCGCGATGCCGGCGGCGATCAGGCCGTATTCAATGGCGGTGGCGCCGGATTCATCCTTCAGGAAACGCGCAACGAGGTTCTTCATAGAGTGCTCCAAATGAGTACACGAGGCTACAACTGATCTGGTCTTTCCGGCTTCCCAGCGCCGCCCGACCATGGCACCGAACGTAGAGGCAAAGAATTGCACCGCAGTTAATTCGACTGCGTAAACACCAAACGGTTTGCGTGTATTCGGCCATGGTAAATTGAAATCTAAAACAATCCGTTAAATGTGTCGGGACATGAAACCGGCGTGACCGGCCAGTTTACCCGAAGTTATCACCGCCCGTGGTGCAATGCCGCTCGCCCGGACTGACGCGCGACGCGATCAACATTCATCGCGCGGCAGGTGATTGTTCGAGCATGATCCTTCCGGAAAGCCGCGCCGCACATTGCGCCAACTCCGGTCCGTGCCCGACCGACAAGAACAACAGGACGACGAGGCGGCATGTCCCTTTCCTTTGCCAACAGCATCGCGGCGCACAGCCGCGCGCGCGCGCTGGTGCCGCTGTGCGTCGGCGCCTGCGTCTATCTGTTCTACCTCTATCTCGGCGACACGCGGCTGCAGGACTCCGACACCTTCTGGCAGGTCAAGATCGGGCAATGGATCCTCGATCACCGCGCCATGCCCACCACCGACCTCTATTCGTTCACGCGCACGGGCGCGCCATGGATTTCGACGTCGTGGCTGTCGCAGGTGCTGTTCGCCTGGTCCCATGCGCAATTGGACTGGGCGGGCCCCGTCATCCTCACTGCGGTCGCGGTCGCGATCACGGTTGCGATCTTCGTCTATCTGCTCGACGCGCAGATCGAGGCACCTCGCGCAGTGCTGTTCGCGATGCTGGCGCTGCTGCTGTCGACCCATCACGTGCTGGCGCGTCCGCATATCCTGGCGCTGCCGGTCATGGTGGCGTGGGTCGGCGTGCTGATGGCAGCTGCCGACCGCAAGAGCGCGCCGTCCTGGTCCTGGCTGCCGTTGATGGCACTCTGGGCCAATTTGCATGGCGGCTTCGTGCTGGGTCTCGCGCTGATCGGCCCGATCTCGCTCGAGGCCATCGAGCATGCCGGAAAGGGACGACGGCTTGCCCTGTTCACGCGCTGGGTGCTGTTCGGAATCGGCGCGCTGGCCGCGAGCTGCCTCACGCCGTATGGCTGGCGGACGCTGCTCGGCGCGACCAACATCCTCGGCCTCGGCGAGCTGCTGTCGCTGATCTTCGAATGGATGCCGGCGAACTTCTCCACCTTCACGCCATTCGAAGGAGCCCTGCTCGGCTTGATCGCATTCGGCTATTACCGCGGCTTGGTGCTGTCGGCGCCCCGGATATTCCTGATCCTCTTCCTGACCTGGGGCGCGCTGACCCATGTCAGGAGCATCGAGGCATTTGCGTTTCTGGTGCCGCTGGTGCTGGCAAAGCCGCTCGGCGAGATGTTCCCCCGCACGGCGCCTGACCCAGTCGATGCCGGGCGCTGGCCGGCCCGCACTGTCACCGCGCTTGGCGCGCTGATGATCGTGGCGGCGAGCTGGACCTCGACGTCGCTCTACATGGGGCACCACCGCTTCACCTTCACGACGACGCACACGCCCGTTGCGGCCGTCGATCTGCTGGAGCAACGCAAGGTGCAGCGCGTCTTCAATGCCTACCAGTTCGGCGGCTATCTGATCTCGCGCGACATTCCGGTCTTCGTCGACGGCCGTGCCGAGCTCTATGGCGAGAAATTCGTGATGGACTTCTTCAAGGCGACGGAAGGCAAGAAGCCCGAGCTGCTGCCCCGCCTGCTCGACGAGTACAAGATCGACGCCACGCTCCTGGTTGCCGATGCGCCGGGCCCGCAGATCCTCGACCAGCTGAAGGGCTGGAAGCGGATCTATACGGACGACATTGCCGTGATCCATGTGCGAGACCATGCGGGCAGCGCGACCGCGACGCCTTCGAAGTGAGCACCCCCGTGACGGCACGCACGCGTAACCGTGAGCAAATGCGCCGCGGACACGACCGCTGCGCTCAAACCCCGGCGATCCCGCGACATGTCTTCTTTTGACAGGCCGACTGTGACAATGCCGGCTAGGTCGGGCTCGGAGCGGTCGGTGCCGATCGCCGTCCTGGCGGTGCTGGCGGCGCTCTCGCTTCTGCCGGTGCTGCTGACCCCGATCCCCGCGATGGTCGATTATCCCAATCACCTCGCCCGCATGTACATCCTGAGCCAGAACGGCACCCCCGATGCCAATCCGCATTACGAGGTGGCTTGGGCCTTCTATCCCAACCTTGGCATGGACCTGCTGGTGCCGCAGTTGGCGCGTCTGATGAGCGTTGAGACCGCCACGCGGCTGTTTCTGCTGCTGAGCCAATTGCTCATTGTCGGCGGCGCGCTGTTGCTGGAATGGGTCCGAAAAGGACGCGTTCATCTTGCCGGCTTCGCTGCGCTGGCCTTCCTGTATTGTCTGCCGTTCAGCTGGGGCTTCGTGAATTTCGAGTTTGGCCTCGGCCTCGCGCTCTGGGGCATCGCAATCTACCTGATGCTGGCCGAAGGCCCATGGCCGCTGCGTTTCGTCGCCAATCTGGTGTTCGTCGCGGCGCTGTATGCGGCGCATTTCTTCTCGCTCGGCATCTATGGCGCGACGCTCGGCCTCTACGAGCTCTCGCGCATGCGTCAGCACGGAATAGCCTACCGGGTCGCCGCCGCCCGGCTCGGCGCGCTGGCCCTGCCCGCGCTCGTGTTGTTTGCGATCATGCAGATGACCGCGGGCTCGATCGGAAGCGAAGGGACGAGCTGGTTCTTCGGATTCAAGCCCGTCTGGCCGCTGCGCATCCTGAACGGCTACAATCTGACGGCAGCGGCAGCGACCGGCCTGGTATTGATGATTTCGCTGCTATTCGCCGCACGGCGCGGCCTCCTCAGGCTCGAGCCAGCCGGGACCTGGCTCGCGATCGGCTTTGCGCTGCTTTACCTCGTCATCCCCTCGAAGCTGTTTGGAACCGCATTTGTCGACCTTCGTGTCATTCCCGCTGCGGCTCTGATCCTCCCCGCCTTCAGCTCGCTGACGCTGCCGAGCCGTGCCTGGAGAACAGCCGCGCTCGCCGCGATCAGCGGCATCATCCTGATAAATCTCGCCATCGTCCTCGCGGTGTGGCTGCCTTACCGCGCCGACTACGCGGCGATCATCACCTCGTTCCAGAAGATCGAGCGCGGCTCGCGCGTCCTCGTCGGCAGCACGGGCGACAATGGCGATCCGCCCTTTGCCGACCTCACCTCGTATCCGATGTATTATGCGCCGACGCTGGCCGTACATTATGCCAACGCGTTCGTGCCCAATCTCTTCACGGAAGCGGGCAAGCAGCCGGTGCGGCCACGCGAGGGCGTGCGCGGTCTTGCCATCCCCTATGGCGGACCGGTGCCGACGGAGATGCTTGCCGCAATCGCGACGAGCCAACCGCCGGCGGGCGCTCCGCCGTTCGTCCGCACCTGGTACCGGGACTTCGATTATCTGTACGTGCTTGGGCCCCAGGCTGCGAACCCGCTGCCTGACCTGCTGGAGGTGCTGGATACCTCGAAGCGATTTGTCCTCTACAAGATCCACCGCAGGCCCTCACGCGACGCTGCGGCTGCACCGCGAGGTTGATCGTCAGGCATCGCGCCCATTCCGCCTCCCTCAGTCGCTCCTGCCGCCCAATCCTTAACGGTTGCAGCAAGGCGACCTTAACCACCGGTGAACTAGACTTCCGCCCCTGAAACCAGCCGGAATCCATCGCATGGCGGCCAATACCAGATCGATCCGCTACAGCCTCGTCATCCCCGTGTTCAACGAGGAAGCCGTGCTGCCGGTCCTGCTGCGCCGGCTCGACCTGGTTCTGTCCCGGCTCGACGGGCCTGCAGAAGCGATCTTCGTCGACGACGGCAGCAGCGATTCCAGCTCCATCGTGCTCCAGGCGCTCGCCCAGCGCGATCCGCGCTTCCGCTATATCGGCCTGTCGCGCAACTTCGGCCATCAGGTTGCCATCACCGCCGGCATGGACGCCGCGCAAGGTGAAGCGATCATCGTCATGGACGCCGATCTGCAGGATCCGCCGGAAGTGATCGAGCAATTGATCGCGAAGTGGAAGGAAGGCAACGACGTCGTCCACGCCCGCCGCCTGTCGCGCGACGGCGAAAGCCGGTTCAAGCGGGCGACTGCGCATGTGTTCTACCGGCTCCTCGGCAGGATGTCCTCCGTCGGCATCCCCGCCGACGTCGGCGATTTCCGCCTGATCGATCGCAAGGTGCTCGACGCACTCATGCAGATGCCGGAGCAGGACCGCTTCGTGCGCGGCATGATCGCCTGGCTGGGCTTCCGGCAGGCCGAGGTCGCCTTCCACCGCCTCGAGCGCGCGGCGGGCGAAACCAAATACCCGCTGTTCAAGATGGTGCGGCTCGCGATGAACGCCGCGCTCGGCTTTTCAGACCTGCCCCTGCGGCTCGCAATCTGGTGTGGATTGACGGTTTCGGGACTGGCTTTGCTGTACGGCGGCTGGGTGATCCTGTTGTGGCTCAGCAATGACAGCCATCTGGTCACCGGCTGGTCCTCGACCATGGTCGTGGTGTCCCTGCTGTGCGGCATCAACATGCTGATGACGGGCATCGTGGGACTTTATGTCGGCCGCATTCATGCCGAGGTGAAACGCCGCCCGCTCTATGTGGTGCAAACGCGCGCCGGCTTCGATCGCAACGAGGCGGCGGGCGCGCCCGCGATCCACGCCGTCAACGAGTGACCCGGCGCATGAGCGAGCTCTTCGATGGCTATCACGCCAACTACCGCGACGTCGTGCAATCCTCGATCGACTTCTCGGGCTTGCCGCATGATTTCTTTATGCGCGCGAAGGCCGACCTGCTACGCGACCTGATCGCGCAGCGGCTGGGCACCGAGAGGCCCGACATGCTGGACGCCGGCTGCGGCGTCGGCAGCCTTCATCCGCTGCTGCACGGCATCGCCGGCAGCCTGAGCGGCATCGACGTTTCGTCGGCCAGCCTGGCGCAGGCCCGCGCGGCCAATAGCGGGGTCGACTACCGCGAGTTCGACGGCCGCACTTTTCCCTTCGAGGACGCCAGCTTCGATCTCGTCACGGCCATCTGCGTGATGCACCACGTCGTCCCCGCCGAATGGGCGCATTTCATCGCCGAGATGCGGCGGGTGGTACGCCCCGGGGGGCTCGTCTGCGTGATCGAGCACAATCCGTACAACCCGCTGACGCGTCTTGCCGTCGCGCGCTGTGAGTTCGACCGGGACGCCGTCTTGCTCAGTGCCGGCAAGACCCGAAAGCTCATGGCGGCGGGCGGATTGCGCGACATCGGCGCGCGCCATTTCCTGCTGCTTCCCTGGGACACCAAACCGGCGCGTCGCCTCGAAGAGGCCCTGCGCGGCGTGTCGCTCGGCGGTCAATACGCGGCCTTCGGCACCGCCTGACTTTATCTCTGCGGCGGATCCCGCCGCTTGTGCACGACCGCCACCTCGTCGCTATGGACGCGTTGCCACTGGGGCATCCGGTCGAGCATCGCGACCGCCGGTGTTCGCGGCGCGAGCAGCGTCGCCCCGATGTCGTAGTCGTCGAGCAGCTTGAGAAAATCTGCAAGGTCGACCAGCGCCAGGGCACGATTGTAGCGGTCGATGAACGGTCCCCCGTACAGCTCGCCGCGACCATCGATGAAGGTGGGAATGCCGGCAAAGATCAGATAGCCGCCGAAGGAATAATCGTTGAGCACGCGCCCCGCCTTGGCGAGGTCGGCTTGAGCGACGGCAGCCTGGGGCGTGATGACGGCAGCCGGCCGTAAGTCGCGCGCCAGCGCCGCCCCGCTCATCGCGATCACGACACCAAACGCGGCCAGGTTCAGGCCGCGCGATGGGCCCGCCTCGTCGTCGGTGATCCGCCCGCCGAACTTCCGACCCAAGGGCGCCGCCAGATAGAGCGGCGCCAGCATCGCCAGCAGGTCCGCATTGCGCACTTGCGCCAGAGCGAAATGCAGCAGGCCGATCACCACCAGCGCCCGCACGACCGGCAGCGTGACGCCGCGCGTGAGCGCGAAGATGCCACCGAGCAGCAGCAGCTCGAATCCACCGACATGGCTGAAATCCTGCGGCCGCCATTCCCCGATCCAGGCGAGCGCAGAGCCGAGGCCGAGTGTCGTCAGCGGCATCAGCAGCGGTTCCGGCCCATGCGGCGTCAGGCAGGACGCCGCGAGGGCTAGGGCCGAGAAGGGCAGCCATCGCAGCAGCACGCGCGGCCACTCGCTCCGCCCCTCACGCAGCAGCGCCTCGAGCACCGCCGGGCCGATCAGCCCCAGCGCAAGAACCACGCTGCCATGCAGATTGGTCCACAGCACCAGCAGCGGCAGCGCCCAGTATGGCGGAGGCCCGCCGCGATCCATGCAGCGCACCAAGGCAGCCGCCCAGGTCACCATCACCGGCAGCACGAGGACATGTGGCCGCGCCAGCATATGCGGCGCCAGCAGGATGATTGCCGCGATCACCATGAGCGCCGTGAGGGCCGGCGACAGCTCACGCAGCAGGAAGAAGGTGAACAGGCCGAAGGCGAGCGCAATTGCCGCGGCTGCCACCACGACGACGCCGGGCCAGCCGGACAATGCGTAGGCTCCGGCGTAGACGACTTCCGAGAGCCATTCGAACGTGATCCAGGGCGCGCCGTGCTTCGAAAACGAAAACGGATCGCTTTCCGGCAGCGCGCCGTGCGCGATGATCCAGCGCCCGACCTCGATGTGAGAATAGCTGTCGGGATCACCGAGCAGCCACGGCCCGACGACCAGCAGCATGGCATAGACGCCGAGGCCTACGGCCCAGGGGAGCGCCGCACGTGCCGAAAACGGTTGAACCGCGCTGTGGACGACCTGGTCAGTCATGGCGGGCCAAATTAGGACGCAAGCGTTAAGTTCTTCTTTAGTGATTCCGCCGTTTGTCCCAAAGCCGCGCGCCCCGCCCACGCCGGGAGACCGCCCGCATCCGCGAACCACCAGCCAACAAAAAACGCGGCGTTTCCGCCGCGTTTTGCAATCTCGACTGTGGCTTCCGATCAGGCCTGCGGCTGCGGCTCCAGGCCGGGATCCGCATCAGGCCGCGGGCGCGGCGTCTTGCCGGCCGGGGGCACCGCGGAGGCACGCGGCGTGGTCGGCTCGAGCACCGATTCACGGTTCGGCTTCTTGCCCTTGAGGAGATCGACGATCTCGTCGCCGGAGAGCGTCTCGAACTCGAGCAGGCCCTTGGCGAGAGCTTCGAGGTCGGCGCGCTTCTCGGTGAGAATGCGCGTCGCTTCGTTGTAGCCCTCTTCCACGAAACGCCGGATCTCGGAGTCGATCTTCTGCACGGTCGCCTCGGACGCGTTCTGCGTGCGCGAGACCGACATGCCCAGGAACACCTCGTCCTGGTTCTCGCCGTAGGAGACGGTGCCGAGCTTCTCTGACAGGCCCCAGCGCGTCACCATCATGCGAGCCAGGCGTGTCGCCTGCTCGATGTCGGAGGACGCACCCGAGGTCACCTTCTCGCGACCGAAGATCAGCTCTTCAGCGACACGGCCGCCCATCATGATGGCGAGCCGCGAGGTCATCTGCTCCAGCGACATCGACAGCTTGTCGCGCTCCGGCAGCTGCATGACCATGCCGAGCGCACGGCCGCGGGGGATGATGGTCGCCTTGTGGATCGGGTCGGTCGCGACGACGTTGAGGCCGACGATGGCGTGACCGCCCTCGTGATAGGCCGTCAGCAGCTTCTCTTCCTCGGTCATGACGAGCGACTTGCGCTCGGCACCCATCATCACCTTGTCTTTCGCTTCCTCGAACTCGGCCTGCGTCACCATCCGCTTGTTGCGGCGGGCGGCCGTGAGCGCGGCTTCGTTGACGAGGTTCATCAGGTCGGCGCCGGAGAAACCGGGCGTGCCGCGCGCGATGGTCTTGAGGTTGATATCGGGGGCCAGCGGCACCTTGCGGACGTGAACCTTGAGGATCTGCTCGCGGCCGACGACGTCGGGATTGGGCACCACGACCTGGCGGTCGAAGCGGCCCGGACGCAACAGCGCGGGATCGAGTACGTCGGGACGGTTGGTCGCGGCGATCAGGATCACGCCCTCGTTCGCCTCGAAGCCGTCCATCTCGACCAGCAACTGGTTCAAGGTCTGCTCGCGCTCGTCATTGCCGCCGCCGAGGCCTGCGCCACGATGACGACCGACCGCGTCGATTTCGTCGATGAAGATGATGCAGGGCGCATTCTTCTTGGCCTGCTCGAACATGTCGCGGACGCGGCTCGCGCCGACGCCGACGAACATTTCGACGAAGTCCGAACCCGAAATGGTGAAGAACGGCACGTTGGCTTCGCCCGCGACCGCACGCGCGATCAGGGTCTTACCGGTGCCGGGAGGGCCGACCAGCAACACGCCGCGCGGAATGCGGCCGCCGAGACGCTGGAATTTGCCGGGGTCGCGCAGGAATTCGACGATCTCCTGGAGATCCTGCTTGGCCTCGTCGACGCCCGCGACGTCCTCGAAGGTGACGCGGCCGTGCGCTTCGGTGAGCATCTTCGCGCGCGACTTGCCGAAGCCCATCGCCTTGCCGGCGCCGCCCTGCATCTGCCGCGACAGGAAGATCCAGACGCCGATCAGCGCGATGAACGGTAGCCAGGAGACCAGCAGCGACACGAACCACGGCACGTTGTCGCCGGGCGGCTTCGCGGTGATCTGGACCTTGCTGTCATAGAGGCGCTTCACCAGCGTCGGGTCGTTCGGCGCATAGGTCTGGAAGCTGGAGCCGTTGGTGAAGGTGCCGTGGATGTCCGGCCCCTGGATTACGACGTCGCGCACGTTGCCGCGGTCAACCTCGCTCAACAGCTGGGAGAAGGCGATGTCCTGCGAGGAGGCGCGCTGGCCAGGATTTTGGAAGAGCGTGAACAACGCCAACAGCAGCAAGACAATGATGACCCAGAGGGCGAAATTGCGCAGATTGGCGTTCATCGATCTTCCTTCGTGGTCGCGCGGATCGCGGCCTCATCCTTGGGCTCTACGAGGAAATCCCCAAGGAATCCTCATCGTTAGACGATAACAATTTAGGTGCCGCCCCGGTCGCTGCCAAGGGAACGAGATGGGACTATTTATCCCATCTTAGAGCGATTCCCGCTGAAATAATGGCGACCCGGCCGGGGTTTTTCCTGCCTGGTTAAGGTGACCTGACGATGGCCGCCCGGAAACGGCCGGTGTCATGGTCCGCCCTCGTCCGTTTCTATCCACCCTTGCGGCGCCGGGCCGGCGCCGGCGCGACGTGGATACGCCCGTCGGCAAGGCTGATCAAGGCTCCCGCAAGGGTCTGCTTCAAGGCCGTCCGGCCCTTTGCGCCTGCGCGGGGGCTTGTGGCGATGGCCTGATCGAGCACCGCGAGGACGGCTTCAACCTTGCCGAGTTCCGCCGGCCCTTCATGCCCGAGGGCGTTGATGGTTCGCAGCAGGAGCCGCAACCGGACCTCTTCCGGCAGGGCCGCAAAGGCCGAGGCCTCGAAGCTTCGCACACCGACCTGCGGCGCATTGCCGCGATCCCGTAAACGGAGATATCGCTCGGCGCCATCGGCCAGCAGTTCGACCGCGGCATTGGCCCGCGCCAGCCGGGCGGCGAGCCGTCCCAGTGTGCGGGCATCGCCCCCCTCGGCCGCAAGCAGCGGCATCAGCGCGCGCAGCCGCGGCCGGGTAAAGGCTGTGTCGCGGTTGGTGGGATCGTCGGCGAAGCTGATTCCAGCCCGCTTCAGGGTCGCGATCAACTGCGCCTTCGGGACTTCGAGCAGCGGACGCACTAGCACGATTTCGTCGCGCTGGCTGTGGGGGGCCATTGCCGACAGCCCGGCAAGTCCGCTGCCGCGCAACAGGCGCATCAACAGGGTCTCGGCCTGGTCGTCTTGGGTGTGAGCGGTCAGCACGTGGCTCGCGCCGAGGGCACGCGCGGCCTGCGCGAGCAGGCGGTATCGCGCCTCGCGCGCCGCGGCCGGCAGACCTGTCTTCGGTTTTGCGCCGCGCCAGCGCAGCGTCCGGTGCGGCAATCCGAGTTCGGCGGCGAGCCGCTTGACTTCACGCGCCTCGCGCGCCGCCTCTCGCCGCAGCCCGTGATCGATCGTGACGACGGTGAGAACCGGGCCGCGCGCCAGGCTGCGCCGCCAGCGCGCCGCAAGCCACATCAGCGCGACCGAGTCGGGCCCGCCCGATACGGCGAGCACCAGCGCCGGCGCGCTCTTCAGGCCGGCGAAGAGCCGCCTCGCCTCGCGCGTCGAGATCGGAGAAGTGTCGTCGTCTGACATGACGCTGCCCAGCAATGCCGGCACCGTTTTAGCGCAACGCCATCGGCCTTGTCAGCGCTCGGCGCCGCGGGTCAGCACTTCACCCGCTTCTGCTCGCGGTCGACCGCGGCTTTGACGCCGGCGGAGGCGCGCGGGTATTTGCGACCGACCTCGCCGAAGGCGGCGCAGGCGGCCTCCTTCTCCTTCAGCGCGGCGAGCGACTGACCGAGCCGCAGCAGCGCATCCGGGGCCTTGGCCGACTTTTCGTATTTGGTCGTGACGGCGAGGAAGGCTTCCGCGGAGTCGCGGTATTGCTGGCGCTGGAAATAGCTTTCGCCGAGCCAGTATTGCGCATCCCCGAGCAGCGGGTCGCTTGGATATTTCTGCGTGAAGTTCTTCATGGTCTGCTCGGCGAGCGCATAGTCCTTGCGCTGCATGTAGCCGATGCCGAGATCGAACTCGTCGCGCGGCGTGGCCGAGGGTGGCAGCGTCGTCAGGGCCGGAGCGCCGGCAGGTGCCGGATAGCCTTGCTGGGCCGGCGGATAGCCTTGCTGAGCCGGAGGGTAGCCGGGCTGGGCCGGTGCGCCCTGCTGGTAGCGTGGGCTGGTATTGGCGAGATCGAGCGGCTCGCCCGCGCCGCGACCGCCGGGCGAGGCTGTCTGGTTGCCTGCCGACATCGGCTGCTGGCCGCCGCCGAGCGCGCGCGGCGCGCCAGGCGCATTCGGATTCTGGTTCGGGTCGAACGCATCGCCGCGGCGGTTTCGCCCGGGCGCGCCGGGCGCCGGCTGCTCCTGAACGATCGGCGCGGGAGAAGCAATCTGCGGCTGCTCGTAATTCGGCTGCACGGCCTGCTGCTGCGGCTGCTGGCGATAACCGGGCGCGCCCTGGCCTGGTCCGATCTGGGCGGGCGGCATCGCCGCGACGCCGGGCGCCTGTGCGGGCGCGCCTTGCGCGCCGCCTTCAAGCGCCCGCAGCCGCTCCTCGAGCTGGCGGTTGCGGTATTGCAGCTCTTCGTTCTGGCCGGTCAGCTGGCGCAGCTGGTTCTCGAGCCGCTCGATCCGCATCTCAGGATCGTCATCGGTCTGGGCGAAGACGGGTGAACACACGGAGAGCAGCGCGGCGATGGCCACCGTGCGGGTAAAGACCTTAAATCTGGATGACATCTTGCCCTGACGACGAAAGCGAAATGGCCTGCGACGGAACATGCGACGCGCCACACATTGAAGGGGAGTACGCCAAAAATGTGTCGGGCACCACGGCGATTCTGTCACGGATTGCTGAAACGAAACCGGCGCCCGAGAGGGCGCCGGTATAATCGGTTCTGGAAGATGAACGGCGCCTGACTGAGTGTCAGTCCGGCGTCAGGAGCTGGCGTTCAGCACGGTGACGGCGCGACGGTTCTGCGACCAGCAGGAGATGTCGTTACAGACGGCGACCGGCCGCTCCTTGCCGTAGGAGATCGTGCGCATGCGGTTCGGATCGATGCCACGCGAGGCGAGGAACGAACGCACCGACTGGGCGCGGCGAGCGCCAAGCGCAATGTTGTATTCGCGGGTGCCGCGCTCATCGGCATGGCCCTCGACGGTGAAGCTGTAGCGCGGATAGGTCTGGAGCCACTGCGCCTGCTTCTCCAGGGTCACGATCGCCTGCGGGGTCAGATCGGTCTGGTCGCTCTCGAAGAACACGCGGTCGCCCACGTTGACGACGAAGTCCTGCTGACTGCCGGGCGTCGCCGCATTGGCCATCGCATCCGTCGCAGCATTCTTGTTGGCGCAGGCGCCCATCGACAGCGCGACGGCGAGCACCGCTACCAGCTTCAATCCCTGGAGGATACGCATAGGATGTTTCATTCCGGAGCCTCCACGCTCACGTTTCGTCCACTGCTGTCCGGT
Organism: Bradyrhizobium sp. SZCCT0148; assembly: GCF_018129985.1. GTDB lineage: Bacteria > Pseudomonadota > Alphaproteobacteria > Rhizobiales > Xanthobacteraceae > Bradyrhizobium > Bradyrhizobium japonicum_H. The sequence continues at coordinate 630,399 of NZ_JAFCKT010000001.1, read as the reverse complement.
CTACAGGGGGTTGGTTAAGCGAACGTTCCGTCAACCTTGACGGAACCTTGCCTCAGCCGATCAAATGCCCCCAACCAGCGAAAAGCAACCGTCATGGTTAATGGGTTGTAAATGTGGCACGAGGGTGAAGGCAAGCCTCGCCAACCGGCAAAACCGCCGGCATTCGCCGGAATTTGGGCGCAGAAGTTGATGTGTGGCGACCTGTAGCCGGCCAAAGCGCCCAGGCTCAACAGCCTGAGCCGCATCTTCGCAACCGCCGACTCAGGCGTGTGCGGCGTCCGCCACGAGCACCGGCCGCTGCGGCACCTGGCGCTGGCCCCCGCGCCCGAACAGCATCCGCCGCTCGAAGGCGGTCGACCGCATGATCGGATAACGCTCGAACACCTTCTTGCGGAAGTTCGGGAAGTCCGCCGCCATCAATCCGAACGGCTTGGTGAGGCCGGGAACCAGCCGGGGCTCGGCAATGGTCTCATGCAGGAATACCCGGCGGTAGAAGGCCTGATGCTCGGAACGCACGATGGCGAGGCCGAGATCGGCATTGAAATGCTCGCAGGCCATGTAAGCGAGACGGGTCGTCAGATAGGGCAACTCCGGAACGCGCTTCACCTGGTCGGGATCCGCGACGAAGCGGGTCGGGTCGATCATGACCTCGCCGCGATCGAGCCGCGGCATCAGGATGTCCGGGAAGACATCGGCCGAGGTGGACTCGCGCCATTCCGACGTCAGCACGCTGATGCGCACCGAGCTGCAAAGCTCGCCATGGAGATAGACGCCGAAGGTCCACGCGTTCGGCAATTCGTCATAGCGGTCGGTGACGCGTTCGTCCGCCGAAGGCTTGACGGCGCCCTCCCGCAGATAGGCGCGGTAGCGGAGATTGTAGATCTCCTCCTTCTCCGCGGCGGTTTCCGCAAGATGATAGTCGACGTCGGTCAGGAGCTCCGCTCCCCGTCCAACAGCCGAAATGACAGATCTGGCTGAGGACTGCATTCCAACTCCCTACCCACACTCACGCCGCGGGCTCGAAAGCCAATTCTGGCCAAACAACTTCCGCGCGCGTGGCAATTATTAACACCCTCTTAACAAGGATGCAAAGCAATCGAATAGTTAGGGTTAACCCCCGTAGCACTACGGTTAGCCGCAACAGTCTGAAATGATGGGACGTTTCAAGAAGGGGGTTTAAGCGAAGGAGCGCGAGCTGGCGACGTGGAGCTGGCCTTCGCCGCGCCGTCCATGCGAGGCGTTGAGCAACTGGCGCATCCGCACGGCGGGCACCGGCCGGCTGAATAGATAGCCCTGCGCCTCGGAGACGGTGCCGTCGGCGCTGATCAGATCGAGCTGCTCGTTGGTCTCGATGCCCTCGACCACCACGGCCATGCCGAGATCGGCCGACAGCCGCGCCACGCCGCGCAGCAGCGTCAGCGGGCGGTCGGTGTCGATGCCTTCGAGGAAGGAGCGGTCGATCTTCACCTTCTGCATCGGGAAATTGTGCAGATAGCTGAGGCTCGAATAGCCGGTGCCGAAATCGTCGAGCGAGATGCGCACGCCGAGCGCGTGCAATTGCGACAGGATGTCGTGAGTGAGCTGGGTGTTGCGCAGCAGCGAGGACTCGGTGATCTCGATCTCCAGCCGGTGCGCCGGCAGGCCCGACACTTCGAGCGCGTAGCGGATTTCGCTCAGCACGTCGCGCTGGTGGAATTGCTGCGGCGAGAAGTTGACGGCGACGCTGACGCTCTCCGGCCACTTCATGCATTCCATGCAGGCGCGGCGCAGGATCCAGCGGCCGAGGTCGACGATCAGGCCCATGTCCTCGGCGACCGGGATGATGTCGACCGGCGAGACGGTGCCGCGCACCGGATGATTCCAGCGCAGCAGCGCCTCGCAGGTGGTGATCTTGCCGGACTTCAGATTGACCAGCGGCTGATAGAACAGCTCGAACTCCTCGTTGGCGAGCGCCTTGCGCAGATCGAGCTCGAGGATGCGGCGCGCCTCGACGGTCGCCGCCATCTCGTCACGGAAGAAGCAGAAGGTGCCGCGGCCGTCGGCCTTGGCGCGGTACAGCGCCATGTCGGCGTTCTTGAGCAGGGTATCGGCGCTGACGGCGTCGTCCGGCGAGGTCAGCGCGATGCCGACGCTGGCGCCGATCTCGACCAGATGATTGTCGATGCGGTAGCGCTCGCTCAGACGCTCGACGATGCGGCGGGCGAGCGAGGCGGCGTCTTCCGTCGACGAGATGTTCTGCTGGAACACGACGAATTCGTCGCCGCCGAAGCGGGCGACGAAATCTTCGGGACGCAGCATCTCGCGCAGACGGTTGGCGACCGCGCACAGCAGCTGGTCGCCGCAGGGATGACCGAGCGTGTCGTTGACCTGCTTGAATTGGTCGAGGTCGACGAACAGCAGCGCCGAGAGGCGCTCGGCGCCGTGGGCGTTGGCCAGCAGCCGCTCGATCTCGTCGCGGAAGCTGACGCGGTTCGGCAGCGCGGTGAGCTCGTCATAACGGGCGAGATGGCTGATGCGGGCTTCCGCAACGGTGCGTTCGGTGATGTCTTCCAGCAGCAGCACGGTGCCGCCGCCGGTCATCGGCTGGAACGTCCAGGACAATGTGCGCCCGCGTGCCGGATTTGGATCGGCGGTGACGATCTCGCAGATCTTCGCCTTCTCGATCTCGGCCAGGATCTGGTCGCCACTCCCGGCCGAAATGGATCCGGCGGCGACGCAGGCCGAGATGATGTCGGAAGCAATAGCGCCACGCTTGACCAGGTCCTCGGGCAGGGCCATCAGCTCGCCGAAGCGATGATTCATCACCGCGAGGCGGCCGTCGGCGCGAAACATGCACAGGCCGTGCGGCATGTTGTTGAGCGCGGTGTCGAACTGGCTCGCCAGTGCGGATTCCCGAAAGCTGGAGGTCAGCGCCTTGACGAAGATCGCATGCAGGCTGAGGTTGATGTTCTTCATTCCGATGAAGAAGAACACGAGCAGGATGGCGAGCCCGACATGGTAGAAGCCGCCGTGCAGCAGCAAGGCAAGCGACATCGGACCGCAGGCCAGCGCGACGTGCCACTGGATCACCCGCGGCTGTCCGTAATTGCGGGCGGCGCCGCCCGCGGTGTAGCCGATGCCGATCGCGACACACAGCATGTCGGCGACCGGATCGTTGTTGTTGTAGATGACGACGAAGGCCCACACACCGAGCACAGCCGCATAGCTCAGCGCGCCGATCCAGTAACGCGGGGCGAGGTGCTTGGCCTCTTCGAAGGACAGCATCTGGGTGCGGTTTTCGTACCCGCGCATCTGGAACGCGCGCGCGGTGCCGATGGCAATCAGCAGGAACGCAAGCGGCCACAGCCAGACGTCGCCCGTCTTCAACGCAGTCATCACCGCGGCCACGGCCGCGGAGGCCGAGCCGAGGAAGATCGCCCAGAAATTCTGCACCATGGAGTTGATGAGAGCGGCGTAGAGAATCGGCTCCAGCTCGTCTCGATCACTCTGCTTCTGGTCGGCCAGTTGCATTGGCTTGTTACGCGTCCTGTTTGGCGCGTACTTTTACCCAGCCCAGGTGAAGCCTTTCTGAGGGAACATCGTTAAAGTCGAGTTGTTTTCGTTATCTGCGAATTGATTTTCGCTTAAATATCAAGCAACTAGGCAAGTGCTGCCGAGCACAAGGTGAAGGAAAGCTTGCTTTGCGCGTAGAAGTCGAAAAACCCGGTGCGTTTTTCAACAACATCGCGCATCGGAACGCGCGATGTTTTAGTGTTCTCGTCAGCCCGCCGTCGAGGATAGCAGCGGCGACCATGCTGGGTCGGACGCGAAGCCCGGTGTCGGCACCTTGAGCTCGTTGCGGCCGGAGATGTCGACGCTGTACAGCGATGGGCCGCCATTGCCGCCGGGATCGCGGAAGAACATCAGCACGCGGCCGTTCGGCGAGAAGGTCGGGCCTTCGTTGTGGAAGCCGGAGGTGAGCAGCCGCTCGCCGGAGCCGTCCGGCTTCATCACGCCGATCGAGAACTGCCCGCCGCCCTGTCTCGTGAAGGCGATGTAATCGCCCTTCGGCGACCAGACCGGGGTGGAATAGCTGGCGTTGGTATCGTCCTTGGAGAAGGAGATTCGCTGCGCCTGCCCGCCGCCCGCCGCCATCACATAGATCTGCGACCGGCCGCCACGATCGGACTCGAAGCAGATGCGCGCGCCGTCCGGCGAGTAGGACGGAGACGTGTCGATCGCCGGCGTGTCGGTGAGGCGCGTGGTCGAGCGCGAGCGCAGATCCATCACGAACAAATTGGAATTGCCGCCCTGCTGCAGGCTCATGATGACGCGCTGGCCGTCCGGCGAGAATCTCGGGGCAAAGGTCATGCCGGGGAAGTTGCCGACGATCTCACGCTGGCCGGTCTCGATGTTGAACAAATAGACCTTCGGATCGCCCTGCCCGAATTCCATGTAGGTGATTTCCTGCGAATTCGGCGAGAAGCGCGGCGTCAGCACGAGGTCGGAGCCGCGGGTCAGATAGCGCACATTGGCGCCGTCCTGGTCCATCATCGCAAGCCGCTTGACGCGGCGCTCCTTCGGCCCGCTTTCGTCCACGAACACGACGCGGCTGTCGAAATAGCCCTTTTCGCCGGTCATCCGCTCATAGATCTGGTCGGAGATGATGTGGGCGATGCGGCGCCAATATTCTGGCGAGGTGAAATATTGCTGCCCGGCAAGCTGTTGGCCGGAGACCACGTCCCACAAACGGAATTCGGCCTTGAGCCGGCCATCTGACTGCCGCGTCATACGCCCCGTGACGAGGGCCTGCGCGTTGATGGTCTTCCAGTTCTGGAATTGCGGCGCGACGTCGATGTTGCTGATGCGCTCGATGAAGGCAGCCTGGTCGATCGGCGCGAACAGCCCCGAACGCTTCAGATTGTTGGTGATGACCTGGGTCACACCGTTGCCGACATCGCCGTCGGACGGCGAGCCGGGCACAAAATTGGTGATCGCGATCGGGATCGGCTGAAACTCGGTCGGGTCGATGCGAATTCGCGGCTGGGCCTGCGCGAAGGCTTGTCCGCCCCCGAGCATCGCGAGCGTCGATCCGGTCAGGGTCATGAAGCGGCGGCGGTTCATCGATCGGACGTCATTCATTGCAAAATTCTTTTGTTGGATGTCACAACATATCTTTCAGGCCGAAAGTCATCGGAATGAGCTTCCAGCTCTCGTACTGCTGCTTCGGCATGAACGAGTAGACCTGGCATTGCACGATGGCGCGCTTGGCGCTCTCGGCGATCGCCTGAGCAATCGAGCGCGACGGTCCCCTCACCGCGACCACGACGGGCTCGGACGCGAGCGATCCGTCGATTTTCATGGGAATGTCGATGTCGGCCTCGTACTGGTCGGCATCCTGCCCGTTATAGGTCGGCGTGAAGCAGCGCTTGACCGCACCCTGGAACGCACCACGCCAGGTCGCAATGTTGTTTGAGGCCGTGCCCGTCGCGGCCCCCAGCGAAGCCGACGCATTCAGTGCCGAGCCGGTCTGCTCGTGCCGGGTCGCAGCGCGCTTGTCGAGGTCGCGCTGGATTTGCGCGGGATCGAAGCTGCGCTCCTTGGGCTTCGGCTGCTGTTGCGGCTGCACCGCCGCGACCTTCTGCTCGACGGGTTTGGGCGGCGGCTTCTTGGTCTCCAGCTTCTTCTGCAGCTCGGCGATCGGATCTTCCTTGGCCGGATCAGGCTTCTTTTCCGGCGGCTTCGGCTCTTCCTTCGGCTTCGCCTCGGCCACGGGCTTCGGTGGCTCGGGCTTCTTCTCCACCGGCTTCTCGACCGGCTTCGGCGGCGGCTCCGGTTGCGAATTGGTCTTGATCAGTTCTTTCTTCTCAGTGACCTTGCCGACAGCGTCTTCCTCCGGCTTGGGCTCCGCGATCTTCTCGACCTTCGGCTTCATCTCTTCTTTCTTGCCGGTTTTCTGCCCGGCCATCATCTTCGCGAGCTGATCGGTGGAGATGATGTCGATCGGGAGCGACTCTTCCGGCGCCATGTAGGCCTTGCTGCTGAAGGTCACGAGCCCCCATCCCAGCACGAGCACGTGGAGGGCAATCGACGCAACGAGTGTCTTGTCGATGTTCACCTTCACCGGCTTAGGATCCCTGATCCGCTTCCGTGACGAGGGCGAGCTTCTTGAAACCGGCTCCGGACAACTGGCCCATCACCTTGGCCACCGTACCGTAATCCGCCTTCTTGTCGGCGCGCAGATAGATGCGTTCCTCGAGGCCGCCGCGGGCGTCGGTGATCGCCTTCAGCTTGGGGATCAATTCGTTGATCGCGATCTCGGTGTCGTTGATGAACACCTTGCCCTTGATGTCGACCGACATCTGGATCGGCTTCTGGTCGTTGTTTTCGAGGCTCTTGGCCTGGGTCTGCGGCAGGTCGAGCGGCACGCCGACCGTCAGCATCGGCGCCGACACCATGAAGATGATGAGCAGCACCAGCATCACGTCGACCATCGGCGTGACGTTGATCTCGGCCACGACGGGCTTGCGCCGGCCGCGGCGCCCGCCGCCTCCGGACGAACTCGCAACGTTCATGCCCATGGCTTGGTGCCCAAATTGCCCTTCACACTATACATCCCGCCCGTCAGCCCCGCTCGTCGATCTGACGTGACAGGATGGCGGAAAACTCATCGGCGAAGCCTTCCAGCCGCTGAGCCTGCCGGTTCACCTCCGAGGTGAACTTATTGTAGAAGATAGTGGCAGGAATGGCGGCGATAAGGCCGACTGCGGTCGCAAACAGCGCTTCCGCGATACCCGGCGCGACCACCGCCAAAGAGGTATTTTTCGACGCCGCGATCGACTGGAAGCTCGACATGATGCCCCAGACCGTACCGAACAGGCCGACGAAGGGGCCGGCGGAGCCCACGGTCGCCAGCACGAGCAGGCGACGCTCCAGCCGCTCGACTTCGCGGGCAATCGAGACGTTCATGACCTTGTCGATGCGCATCTGAAGGCCGGCGACGGAGCGGGCCTGGTTCTCGAATGAGCGCTTCCACTCGCGCATCGCCGCCACGAAACAGGCCGCCATCGAATGTGTCGGCTTGGCCGAGAGGGTGCGATAGAGCTCCTCGATCGATTCGCCGGACCAGAACGCCTGCTCGAAACGGTCCATCGAGCGGCGGGTGCGGGCAAACAGAAAGATCTTGTCGATGGCGATCGCCCAGACCCAGACCGAGCAGGCGAGAAGCCCCAGCATCACCGCTTTCACGATCCAGTGAGCCTGCCAGAACAGCGCGATCAGCGACACGTCCGCGGAAGCGGCAACCGGAAGGGCTGACTGAGCCACGTCGGCCGGATTCATAAGCAGTATCCTCTCAAGGCGATCGTTATCCGATGTACCGGCCAGCAAATGGCCGCCGGTTCCCCAATGGCCGCGCTAGAACCGGCGCGGCCGGCAAGCCCGCTCAAAGCCTTGTCTTTCTGGGTGCAGGGGCTCGTCCAAAGCCGCCGTCTGCATTCCCTGCCAAGATGTCAAAACTATGGGCCTTTGGCCCCGGGCCTTGACGATCCATGGCCTTGGGCTTTGGGCGCGATTGTCCGCCCTTACCAGAGCCCGGCGTTGGTTAATGCGAGGTTACCACAGGCCAATTTGGCTGCCGGAAAGGTAGGCAGCGCAGGAGGTTGGCGCCGGAACCCTTCGCCCAGGGCCATGTGACCGGACGCATCCTGCAGGCGATGCCTTTGCCGCGTCGATCCGGATCCCGCCACATCCAATGCCTGAGATGGTGCGTCACGCCGCCGAAGCGGGCTCGGGGCAGTTGGTCAGCCGCGCAGGATCGCCGACTGCCGTGCAGCCGCTTGGCACGTCCTGGGTCACCACCGTGCCGGCTCCGATCTTGGCGAAATCGCCGATTCTGATGTCCCCCAAGACGGTCGCACCGGCGCCGATATAGACGCCCCGCCCGATACGCGGCGAGCGCGTCGGCAACTCGCTGCCGCGGCCGATGCTGACATTCTGGAGGATGGTGACCTCGTCTGCGATCACCACATCGGCGCCGATCACGATCCCGGTGGCGTGGTCGAGATACACGGACGAGCCGACGCTGGCTGCCGGATGAATGCTGACCTGCAACAGGTTCGACGCTTCGTTCTGAAACAGAAGCGCCGCATCGCGATGGTCATGACGCCAGAGCCAGTTCGAGACGCGCCAGGCTTGCAGCGCGACATAGCCCTTGAAATGCAGCAGCGGCGCCAACAGACCGGCGATGGCGGGATCGCTGCGCACGATTGCCTGCAAATCACGGGCGGCAGCTTCGATCAATTCCGGCGCGTCGCGAAAGGCGTCGAGAGAAAAGGATGTGAAACGCGTTCGGCCTGCGGCGGTGCCGCCGAGTCTACGCCCGATCAGATCGGCCAGAGCTGCGGCGAAACTATCATGCGCCAGCACCGCATCGACAAGCGAAGTGCCGAAAACGGGATCGAATGCGCAGGCGCGCTGCGCCTCCTCGCGTATGGTCTGCCAGAGACGATCGTCCGTTGCGGTCGCAATTGTCATCAGGCCGCCTCCGGTGCTTGGGTGCTACCTTCACGTACCGACTATAGGCCGTAGACAGCCCGCGCGCCACGCGGCGCCGCAGCATTGCGACGACCCGAACACGATGCCGCAGCTCCCCGTGAGGCTACGAGGTTGCATGCCTGCTATCCGCGACCATATATTCACCCGAATATTCGGCCAACGCTGCTTTGGCCGGATGTCCTTGCAAAGCAGTTCCTTCAAACCCGCGCGGTGGTCCGCCATCCGCGGGTTTTTCATACCCGGCGATCGTCCGCGCTGCCGACGCGAAAACCGGATCCCCGTTACTGAGGTCACGCCAAAATATGTCGCCCAACGCGCCCGCCGACGACCACCACGACGACGTCATGTATCCCTCCGCCATACCGTTCGTGCTGGTCCATCTCGGCTGCTTTGCGGCGATCTGGTCGGGCGTCACGTGGCAGGCTGTCGCGATCTGCGGTTCGCTTTATGTCGTGCGCATGTTTGCGATCGGGGCGGGTTACCACCGTTACTTCTCGCATCGGGCTTTCGCCACCGGCCGCGTGTTTCAGTTCATCCTGGCCTTTCTTGCGCAAAGCACCGCGCAGAAGAGCGTGTTGTGGTGGGCGGCGAAGCATCGGCATCATCATCTGCATTCGGACACGGAACTTGACGTGCATTCGCCGCGTCAGCGCGGTTTCCTTTACAGCCATCTCGGCTGGATCTTCTACCGGGAGCATGACGCGACCGACCTCGTGAAGGTCGGCGATCTCACGGTCTATCCCGAACTGATGTGGCTGCATCGACTGGAGCTGCTGCCGGCCTTCGTGCTCGCTGCGCTCTGCTTTCTGGTTGCGGGGTGGCCGGGCCTGATCGTCGGCTTCCTGTGGAGCACGGTGCTGGTCTATCACGCAACCTTCTGCATCAATTCGCTGGCCCATGTGCACGGACGCAAGCGCTACGTGACAGGCGACGACTCCCGCAACAACTGGCTGCTGGCGTTGTTCACCATGGGTGAAGGCTGGCACAACAATCACCACGCCTATCAGAGCAGCGTGCGGCAGGGCTTTTACTGGTGGGAGATCGACGTCACCTATTACGTCTTGAAGCTGCTGTCCTGGTTCGGCATCGTCTGGAACATGAAATCGCCGCCTGAACAGGTGCTGCGCAACGAGCAGCCGCTCGGCGCCCGCGTCATCAATCGGGCAGCCCGTGAACTTGCCGGGCGGTTCGACGCGCCGAAGCTTGCACATGCGATATCTTCGGCGCTGCACCGCGCCGACCCGACCCAGCTGCAGCTGCCGACGCTGCACGACATCCTCAATCGCGCGCATGACGGTGTCGACGCGCTGACACATCTGCATCTGCCGAGGATACCGACGCGCGAGGAATTCCTCGCAGAGGCCAAGGCGATGTTCGCACGGACGCGATCACTCAACGAGATCGTGGATCATGCCTACGAACACTTCCTGACTTCGGTTCGTGCACAGCTCGTGACAGCGCGCTGAACCAAGCGACCATGCGGCCGGATTGGCGTGGCTTTCATCAGCTGCGCGCCTGCTTGCGCAGGCTGAACGCATAGAGCCAGCCGCCCGCGGCGACCAGGCCAGGCAAAACATAGAGCGCGAAATCGCGTAGCAGGATCATGGGTCGAGGCTCCCTGACGCAAACGTAACCGCGCGCCTGAGCGCGAACGCGGCGAGCTGGTAGAGGATGCAGCTGAGAAAAACCTTCCACGCGTTGCCGACCACGAAGTCCGGATAGAACTTGATCTCGGTCGGCCATCCGTTGAGGAACGCGATCGCCAGCGGCACCAGGCGTCCGAATCGGTCGAACAGGTCCGAGACGCGCTCGAGCAGCGCGATGCGTTGCGTGGTCTCGTTGCATCCAGCCGTGGCCATGGTCGGACCCGTCGGCGCGCGGAAAGCGCGCGGTCGAGACTTGGTCGGTGCTCGCGCGGATTGGGTTCTGCCATCTTGCGACGTAATCCGACTCCCCCGCAAACGGGGGCGAGGTCAGCCCCTAAAGCCAAACCGCCCGCCTGCGGGTTGCGCAGACGAGCGGCTCGGGGCCATCAGGACTTTGGGGGCATGCGCCTGAAGGCTTTGAGAGGGATCAGGCTCGAAGGTCAGCCCTGCTGCTGATCGGTCGGCGGCGGGGTCGGACGCGTCTTGTGCTGCGCCATGAACTGGTCGAACTCTTCCTTGTCCTTGGCGTGGCGCAGGCGATCGAGGAAGTTCTTGAACTCGACCTGCTCCTCCTCGAGCCGCTGCAGCGTTTCAGAGCGGTACTCGTCGAAGGCGCGGTTGCCGGAGGACGGCGGGCCGAAGCCAAAGCCGAAGCCGCGGCGCTCCATCCGGCCGCGCATGCGGTCCATCTTGTACTGCATCCGCTCCATCTTGTTCTGCCAGCGGTCCTGATTGCTCCAGCACGACATTCTTCTGCTCCCGAGTGTGAAAAAGAGAAGGGCGAGTCCGATCGGCCACCAGATGATGAAGCCGAGGATGGTCACGGCGATCCAGCCCGGATGCCAGGGCGTATCGAGCATGCGCGGACGCTCGTACGGTTGGTGTTGGTCCGAAGGGCCGCGCCAGCGATTGACATCAGCGGTGTAGGCCATTTCCTTCTCCATGACGGCGTCGGCCGTTGTGAATGTAAATAACATTTACATAGCTAGATCATCCCGCGATTTTGTCAAGCTGGCCGCCTGACACGCCCGCGTGATTATTTGCGTAATTTTATTTCGGCTTGCCCCAAGGGCCGCCCGGCGGCACGCCTGAACCGGAGGATGCCTCCGGCGGTACCGGCGGCGGCTCGGCCCCTTTGGGCGAAGGGCGGCGGTCGGTCGGAAAGCCGAGACCGCGCAGATAGATCAGCACCTCGGCCTCCAACAGCTCGTCCGGCGACATCGGCAGCTTTCTTCGCGCGGCGTCGCCGCGGGAGAACAGCGAGGCCACGCCGTGGGCCATCGACCAGATGTGCAGCGCCATCATCATCGCCGGCGGGCGCGGAATGCCGGGCGGCGCCAACGCCGCAAGCCGCTCGGCGGCGGCGCGAATGATGTTGAATGCGCGCTCGCTGGCGGCCTGAAGCGCCGGATTGGCATCGACCGGCAGACCGGATTCGAACATCGCGGCATAGAAGGCGGGCTCCTCGCGGGAGAAGGCGAGATAGGCCCTGCCGACGCGCTCGAACGCGGTGACCGTGTCGGGGCGGCCGTCGTCCCAGGCCGCAGTCAGGCGCGCCTCGAATTGCTCGAAGCCGCGCTGGGCAATCGAAGACAACAACTCGTCGCGGTCGCGGAAATGCCGGTACGGCGCCGCCGCGCTGACGCCGGCCATGCGCGCGGCATCGGCGAAGGTAAAGCCGGCCGCGCCCTTCTCGGCGATCAGCCCGAGAGCGGCCTGCAGAAGTGCTTCCTTCAGATTGCCGTGATGATAGCCGCGCTCGGCGCGGCGCTGCTCCTTGCGCCAGCTCATGTGAACGAGCTTTACATGAGCCGGACGCGAAGGTCACTAGCGGCGAGGCAGGATTAACCTCAGCTTCCATCGGCATGCCGATGCGTTGGCGCCCGCCCGGAACGGGCCCGCCACCGAAGCTACATCTGCGGAATTGGCAGGACCGGCATCACTTCGATCGCCTCGCCCGGAAAGATCGCAAAATGCGGATGGCTTTCGAACAGTTTGGCAGCCTCCTCCTGCGAGGCGGCCCGCACCACCGTGAAGCCGGTCAGCGCGTTGCTGGTCTCGGTGATGCCGCGTCCGTCGATCCTGCGGGTCTTGCCCAGCGGGCCGCCCAGCTCGACGATGACGTCCTTGTGCTTCTCGACCCAGCCGTGCCAGGCGGCCATGCCCTCGCGCTCTTTCACCTTCCGTTCCGCCTCGGGCATCGCATGCCAGGCTTTCATTTTCTCGCCGTTCATGCTGCCGAGATAGACGGCGAGGAAGTTGTGTTGGGTGCTCATCGGTCTCTCCGTTGTTGAGTCTTGATGTAGCCGCGGTCTCATCGCGACCCTTGCGGCTATTGCTTCAGGTCGCCAAACCCGGCGGCAGCGGCCTGCACGTCGGGCGGAAAGTCGCTGATCTCCTGCACCTGCCGGATCTCGATGATCTCGTTCGGCGAGGCCGGGCACCGCCTCGCCCAGGCAATCGCCTCGGCGCGCGAGGCAACCTCGATCATCCAATAGCCGCCCAGCACTTCCTTGGCCTCCGTGAAGGGGCCGTCCGTGACGATGGGCTTGCCGCTCGCGAACGAGACCCGCGCGCCCATCGACGGCGGATGCAGGCCGTCGAGCGTGATCAGCACGCCCGCGTCCTTCAGCGCCTCGTTGTAGCGCATCATCGCGGCGACGCGATCGGGATCGAGCTGCACGTCAGGCGGCGCGGCCTCGTAGCCGAGCGGGATCATCAACATCATGAATCGCATAGGTCGTGTCCTAGTCGTGTGCTGGCTTCCGCGGATGTCCGGGATGCGCCGTGAGGCGCACGCCCGCTTGCCTTCAAAGACGAATGAGTTCTCGCGGAACCGACACGCCCGCGGAAAATAATCCGGAGGCTCCCGCCCTAGCGCGGCTGCGGCGGGAAGCGGCCGTGCTGACGGGCTGCGCCGCATTTGACGTCGATGCGCCGGAGATTGCCGCCTGCGACGGTGAAGAACTCCATGTTGCGAAAACTCCTGCCATCCGTCGAAAGGCAGAGACAAGTGACGAAGGCCTCCTCGCCCCGGACGAAGATGCATCGATGTCATGCCGTGCGATCCAACCGGTGTCGCGCCAGCAGCGTTCAAAATAGGTCGCCTTGTCGAAGTCGCGTCGGACGGGCTGGTGAACCGGAAATCGTCGGCCAATGCGTCGGCGACCCGCTGCCGGTCGCTGGCGAGATAGGCGGCGAAGAGGCCTCGGATCAGGCGTTCTCGGTCGTCGGACGTCCGCTGTCTCCGCAAAGGAAGCATTGCGCTGAAGACGATTCACACCGGATCACGCCGACACCGCGGCTGCGCAACACCGGCTCAACACGAAAAATATTTCGCTGCGCCCCCCGTAAAACCACGGCCGCCGATTGTGAACCCCGACGTGCATATGAGCCAAGAACCGCTGTTGGTTGAAGTACATGGCCGATACCCGCATGATCTTAGAACCAGCGTGGGCGACGACTCGTGCTTTACGGTTGCTCAATAAGAGAGTGCAACTTTTCACTCCGGGGAACGGTATTTTTGGCAATCCGGTCGATTCGCCTCTGAAGCATTGCGGAGCTTACGTGTTTAATTTCCAGAGCAAGAAGGTCAGGCACGCGGTCGCGGAGGTCGAGGCGCTCGACCGGTCGCAGGCTGTGATCGAATTCAGTCTCGACGGCACCATTCTCGATGCCAATGAAAACCTGCTCAAGATGAGCGGCTACACGCTGGCCGAGATCAAGGGCAAGCACCACAGCATCTTCGTCAGCCCCGCCGAGCGCGAGAGCGCTCGCTACCGCGACTTCTGGGCCAGCCTGAACCGTGGCGAATTCCAGACCACGCAATACAAGCGTTTCGGCAAGGACGGCAAGGAAGTCTGGGTCCATGCGTCCTATGCGCCTTTGCGCGACGAGAACGGCAAGGTGATCAGCTTCATCAAGTTCGCCACCGACATCACGGCGTACAAGATCAAGACCATGGAGGATTCCGGCAAGATCGCCGCGATCAACCGCGCACAGGCCGTGATCGAGTTCAACATGGACGGCACCATCGTCACCGCGAACGACAACTTCTTGACCGCCATGGGCTACTCGCTCGACGAGATCAAGGGCAAGCATCACAGCATGTTCGTGACGCCCGAAGATCGCGCGAGCGCCGGCTATGCCGCGTTTTGGGCCAAGCTGAACCGTGGCGAGTTCGAGGCGGCCGAATACAAGCGGCTCGGCAAGGGCGGCAAGGAGATCTGGATCATTGCCACCTACAATCCGATCCTCGACGAAACCGGCAAACCGTTCAAGGTGGTCAAGTTCGCAACCGACGTCACTGCGCAGAAGATGAAGGCGGCCGACAATGACGGCCAGCTCGCCGCGATCCAGAAGTCGCAGGCGGTGATCGAGTTCAACATGGACGGCACGATCCGCTCCGCCAACGAGAATTTCCTGAAGGCGATGGGCTATTCGCTGGCTGAGATCAAGGGTCAGCACCACTCCATGTTCGTCGAACCGGACGAGCGGAATGCGCCGGCTTATCGCCAGTTCTGGGAGACTCTCAACCGCGGCGAATATCAGGCCGCGGAATACAAGCGCATCGCCAAGGGCGGGCGGGAGATCTGGATCCAGGCGTCCTACAATCCGATCTTCGACCTCAACGGCAGGCCCTACAAGGTGGTGAAATATGCCACCGACATCACCGCGCAAGCGATCGGCCGCAAAAAGGCCGACAACGCACGCGGGCTGATCGAGGCGGTCGCGGCCGGCAGCGAACAGATGAGCGCCTCGATCCGCGAAATCTCAGAGACCATGGCGAAGTCGCGCGAGAACTCCAAGGTCGCGACCAACCGGGTCGAGGCCGCCGACGGCCAAGCCCAGAAGCTGAACGCGGCCGCGCAGGCCATGAGCGGCATCGTCGAGATGATCGCCGGCATCACCAGCCAGATCAACCTGCTCGCGCTGAACGCCACGATCGAATCGGCGCGCGCGGGCGAAGCCGGCCGGGGTTTTGCGGTGGTGGCCTCAGAGGTCAAGAACCTCGCCAACCAGGCCAAGCAGGCGACCGACACCATCACATCCGAGATCGACGCGCTCAACACCATCTCAGGCGACGTCGCCAGCTCGCTGACTGCGATCAAGGCCGCGATTGCCGGCGTCAACGAGTTCATCGCCTCCACTGCCGCAGCGGTCGAGGAGCAGAGCATCGTGACATCGGATATGTCGGCCAATATGCAGCGCGCTTCGGCGGAGCTTTCGTAGGAAGACGGCCTTGATCGATCTCCGTCCTTCTTGCCGGAACGAAAGCGCAGTAAAAGGCGCTGGCCGCCCCTGCGGCTCCCGTTTCCGACAGAAGGACAAGATCAGCCCATGCCCGCTTCTCCGCAAAAAGTCGCCCTCGTCACCGGAGCCGCGCGCGGCATCGGGCTTGCGACCGCGAAAAAGTTCCTGGCCGAGGGCTGGCGCGTGGCGCTGCTCGATATCGAGGGCGAGCTGCTCGGCCGCGCTGTCGCCGACATCGACCAAAGCGAGACGACGCTGGCGCTGACCTGCGACGTCTCCGACTCGGCCGCGGTGAGCGATGCAATGGAGGCGGTCGAGCACCGCTTCGGCCGGCTGGACGCACTGGTCAACAATGCCGGCATCGCCGTGTTCGCGCCGCTGATGGAAACGTCCGAGACCGATTGGCGCCGCGTGATCGAAGTCAATCTCACCGGCCCGTTCCTCTGCACCAAGGCGGCCGTGCCCCTGATGCGCGAGGGCCACGGCGGCGCCATTGTCAACATCACCTCGATCTCGGCGGTGCGCGCCTCGACCCTGCGCTCGGCCTACGGCACCAGCAAGGCCGGGCTCGCGCACCTCACCAAGCAGCTCGCGGTCGAACTCGCTTCCCTCAACATCCGCGTCAACGCGGTCGCGCCGGGACCGGTCGACACGGCGATGGCGAAGCAGGTGCACACCAAGGAGATCCGCGCCGACTATCACGACGCCATTCCGCTCAACCGTTACGGCCTGGAGGAGGAACTCGCGGAAGCGATCTACTTCCTGTGCTCGGGCAGCGCGAGTTACATCACCGGACAAATTTTGGCCGTGGATGGCGGGTTCGATGCGGCAGGTATCGGTCTGCCGACGCTGCGCGGCCAGCGCCGCAACGGCTAGGCACGGAAATTGTAGGGTGGGCAAAGGCGGGCAAGCGCCGTGCCCACGACTTCTCCGCATTTGCGGCGCCATTGGTGGGCACGCTACGCTTTTCCCACCAAGGGATTCGAGCTTGTGGAGTACGCCATGCAACGCGCTGCCTTTCTCAACGCCCTGATCATTGTATCCGCGCTGCTCGCCACCGCGCCTGCATCAGCCGAAATCCGCATCATCCAGTCTCCGGGCGGACAGGTCGGGCCGTTCCTCGATCTGTTCGAGAAAGTACGTGAGAGCGGCGAGCGCGTGGTGATCGACGGTCCCTGCCTGTCTGCCTGCACGCTGGTGCTGAGCATCGTGCCGGGCGAGCGCATCTGCGTCACCAAGCGCGCCGTGCTCGGCTTCCATGCGGCGCGTTCGGTGGACCGACGCGGGCGCTTCTATGCCGAGCCGGAGGCATCGGTCGCGGTGCTTGCCGCCTATCCCGGCCCCGTGCGTGACTGGATCAACCGCCGCGGCGGCCTGAGCTCACGGCTGCTGCTGATGAAAGGCCGCGATCTCGCCGCGATCTATCCGCGCTGCCGGTGACGAATTTGGCAACCGACACGATCGTGACGTGAAAGGGCTCTCTGTGACCCCGTCCCATCAGAGGCCTAGGGTTTGAAGGGAATTTGGTCTGGAAGGTACTTGGCTCGGCTGGCTCAAGACCACACGGCAGATTCCGTGGGCTCGCACGTGATGCGCGCACCGGGCTCTTCACCATCACACTTTGGCGGCCCTCAATAAAGAGTCTGAATCACCGGCACCAGCTTCATGCTGGCGCAGATGAGCATTCCCCAAAGAGCAAAATTGATCTGTAGCGCCGTTGCCATCGGTCGCTCCCCCTCCAAGTGACGTCCATCCCGTTTTGAAGCTTTTATGAATCACGAATAGCGATTCTGACGTGCAGATCACAGCCCAATTTTGCGTCAATTGTTGTGCAATGCAGTCCGGGGGTTTCACGAAGTGGCCCCACTGCGCCCGCAAAGTGATGCGATTCGTGAGTTCATTCCCTCGGCCATGCCGGCCCATGGGTTTGCCTTGAGTTCCATCTGATCGCCGCAGCTTCTCAGCACGGAGCCTGCGGATCGTGCACCGAAACCCGGAATCCGGCATGATACGACACGGCTTCATCTTGCTCACTTTCTGCACGGCGCTGCTTGGCTGCGCAGTCGCACCGGCGCAGGAGCGTCGCCCGATTGCTTGGGATGGCCTCGGCCAGGACCCCAACAAGGTCTCGAACCGCTCTCATGCTGCGAAGCGGCGCGCGACGAACCTCGCGCCCGCGGCGACTGATCCCAATCAGGAACGACAACGCGTGCTCGGCACCTTGCAGCCATACTCGGAGGCGTGGTGGGCGGTCCATGGCGAGATCGAAGCGGAGAACGACAGGAAGCTCGGCACCAAGCTCGTGATCTGTCCTCGCTGCGTTCAGGCGCCGCAGCAGAGCGAGGACGTGACCGGATCGATCCGTTGAGCGCGCTCGCGACCGATCCGGGTATGATGCGATAGATTCCGGCGCCTCCTCTCCAGCAACGCTGGAGAGAAGGGATTCGCGACTCAACAGATCATGCAGGCGGCCGCGCCCGTCACACTCCTTGGGCCGGGCAGTTCACCATCCACGGAATTCCGAACTTGTCCACGCACATGCCAAAGCCCTTGGCCCAGAACGTCTTGCTGAACGGCATGGTGACGGAGCCACCGTCGGCGAGCGCGTTGAACTTGCGCTCGCCTTCCTCGGTATCCTTGACTGTGAGCGAGATCGAAAAGCCTTGAGGCTTGTGAAAATGCTCTGGCGGCGCATCGGAAGCCATCAATACGCTGCCGTCGGGAAGCGCTAGGCCGGCCTCGAAATCCTTGCCGATCATGCTGTCCATGTTGATGAAGACCTGCATGACCTTGGACAGGAACGGAGCCGGACCGGACATCGCCCATGTCACCAGTGTGGCGTCGCCTTGCGGCACAAAGGTGAACTCGGCAGTGTTGTGGCCTTCGAACGGACGTTCGAAGTCGAGCTTGATGCGAATCTTTGACACGGGATTTGCCTCGAGGATCTCCATGTGGCCGGCGCCCACATTGTTGTTGCCGTCCCAGGCATAGGTCGCGCCCTTCCCTGCCGCGGCTCCACCGAAGGTGCGCTTCATCTCGGGATCGCGGCCCTCATAAGGGGACCAAGCGGTCCAGCGGTGGAAATCGGCGACCTGCGGGTAGATTGCACCCGGCGGCGCCTTTACCGCGAGGCTGCGCTCGACGCGAAAGGTGTCGGGCTTGGTCAGAGCAAAGGCAAGGACGCCCGCAATTCCAACGGCGAGCACGATGGCGATGATGGCAATGGCTTTCAGCATGGATTGCTCCCTGGATACGGACCTAGGACGATGCGAGGGCGCCGGGGCCGACAACGCGACGTGAGATTTTTGCCCGCGTTGTCACGGGTGTCACGTCGCCTTCGCGCCTTGCCTGGCAGCGCCGTCGGCCCGCTTCGGCTGGCTGTCCCGGATCAGCCGATCGATGTGCATGCGAATGTGGGCGGCTTCTGCGGAGGTGTTGGCAAGCGCGATGGCGCGGTCGAAGGCGACGCACGCCTCGTCGTTGCGGCCGAGCTGCATCAGGAAGGCACCGCGAACGCCGTAGAAATGAAAATAGTTGGCGAGCTTCGAGGCCAGCGGCTCGATCAGATCGAGCGCGGCCTGCGGCCCGCGCACCTTGGCGACCGCGACCGCGCGGTTGAGCGTCACCACAGGAGACGGCTGCACGACCTCCAGGGCGCCATAGAGCAGGTCGATCTGCGCCCAGTCTGTCTCCTCCGGCGTCGCCGCGCGGGCATGCAGCGCGGCGATCGCGGCCTGGATTTGATAGGGCCCGCTGCGGCGATGGCGCATCGCCTTGTCGATCAGCGCCAGCCCTTCCGCGATCATGGTGCCGTTCCACAGCGAGCGGTCCTGGTCGTCCAGCAGGATCAGCGAGCCGTCCGCGGCAAAGCGCGCGGCACTGCGCGCATGCTGCAGCAAGCAGAGCGCCGTAAGTCCCATGATCTCCGGCTCGCTCGGAAACAGCCTGAGCAGCAGGCGCCCCAGCCGGATCGCCTCCTCGCAGAGCGGCTTTCGGATCTCCGCGGTGTCGCCGCTCGCGGAATAGCCCTCGTTGAAGATCAAATAGATCATCGCCGCGACACCGGCGAGTCGCTCGGAGCGCTCGATTGCGCCGGGCGCCTCGAACGGCGTGCCGGCCTCCGCGACCTTCGCCTTGGCGCGGGTGATGCGCTGCTCCATTGCCGCGTCCGAGACAAGGAAGGCGCGCGCGATCTGCTTCACCGTGAGGCCCGAGACGATGCGCAGCGCCAGCGCGATCTGCTGCGTCGCAGGTAGTTGCGGATGGCAGCAGATGAACATCAACCTCAGGATGTCGTCGCGGTAGTGCGAGCCGTCCAGCCGTTCAGCCAGCGCGCCTTCGGCGTCGTCGAGATCGGAAATCGCCTGGTCGTCCTCCGGCAGCGGTTGCTGCTTGCGGGTCCGGCGCACCTCGTCGATGGCGGCATTGCGGCCGACCATGATCAGCCAGGCCGCAGGATCGCGCGGCGGCCCGTTCTGCGGCCAGCTCTTGAGTGCGCGCAGGGAGGCGTTTTGGAACGCCTCCTCGGCGGTGTCGATATCGCGGAAATAACGCAGCAGCGCGCCGACTGCCTGGGGTCGCGCCGAGGTCAGCGCGGTCTCGATCCAGGCGGTGTCGGTCTCGCTCACGCCGAAATTCCTCCGGGCCGGAACACGCCGACGGGACGCACCTCATAGGCGCCACCGGGATTGGCGGCACCAAGATCCCGCGCGACGTCGAGCGCCTCGTCCAGATTCTCGCAGTCGACGATGTAGAAGCCGAGCAACTGCTCCTTGGTCTCGGCATAGGGGCCGTCCAGCACCAGGGGCGGATCTTCCTTGCGCAGGGTCGCCGCTGCCGTGGTCGGCAGCAATCGCGCCACCGGCCCGAGCCGGCCCTGCTGGGTAAGCTTTTCCTGCACCACAGCAAGCTTCTTCATCACGGCCTCGTCCTGCTCCTTGCTCCAGGAGCCGACGAAGTCCTCATCGTGATAGCAAAGAATGGCGTAAAGCATAGGCGGCACTTTCCTCGAAGGCTTGATTTGAAGACGCGCCAATATGCCCCGCCCCGACAGCGCTGCGGAAATAATTTGCAGGAAAAGTCCGGCAGATCGTGCCAAGGAGGGCCGTTGCAAGCGGAACCCGACGAGGCACTTCGAATGACCAAAGGCACCCTGGCCGTCCTGATCAACAGCACGCAGCAGAACTGGCTGCCGGAGCGCTGGAAGGCCCGGTTCGAGGCGGTCTGCGGCGGCCGTCGCGTGGTGCTGCTGCCGGATTCCACGCTCGATCCGGCGGAGGTGCACTATGCCACGGTGTGGAAGCCGGTGCCGGGCGATCTCGGCACTTTTCCCAATCTGCGGGCGATCTTCAATCTCGGCGCCGGCGTCGATGCGTTGATGGCGGACAAGAGCCTGCCTGATGTGCCCCTGGTCCGCGTCGCCGTGCCCGACCTGACCGGCCGCATGACCGAATATGTCGTGCTGCACGTGCTGATGCACCACCGCCAGGAGCTTTATTTGCGGGACTCGCAGCGCGCGAAACGCTGGGAGCCCAGATATCAATGGCCGGCGAGCGCGGTCACGGTCGGCGTCATGGGGCTTGGCACGTTGGGGGCCGATGCGGCCGACGTGCTGCGCCGGCTCGGCTTCCGTGTCGCCGGCTGGAGCCGCAGCGCGCGCGCGATCGATGGCGTCGAATGCTTCCATGGCACCGCAGGCATGGATGCCTTCCTGCGCAAGACCGACATCCTGGTGTCGCTGCTGCCGCTGACGCCGGAGACACATGGCATCCTCAACCGCGACGTCTTTACGAAGCTCAACCGCAACAGTCCGCTGGGCGCGCCGGTGCTGATCAACGCCGGACGCGGTGGCTTGCAGAATGAGGCCGACATCCTCGCCTGCCTCGACGACGGCACGCTGGGCGGGGCCTCCCTCGACGTCTTCGTGCAGGAGCCGCAGCCGGCGGACAGCCGGTTCTGGACCCACCCCAAGGTGGTGCTGACCCCGCACAACGCAGCCGACACCGACGCGGATGCGATCTCGGTCTATGTCGCCGAGCAGATCGCGCGCTTCGAGGCCGGCGGTGCGTTGGAGAACGTGGTGGACCGGACCCGGGGGTATTAGGCTTTAGCCGGTTGGAAGAAGCACACGCGCGCCTCATACCCGCTGTCGTTCCACCACAACCACCGCGGTCACCGGCACACCGTTCACTCTCTCTTAGCGAGAAATTGATAAGCGTTCTTAACCAACGGTCAAAGAACGAGTCAGACATGCGCGCCAGCCTCGGCCTCAGGATGCGGATCACGGTCGCCCTCGCGGTGACGGCGGCGGCCACTGCCCTGTTTGCCGTGCTCGGGGCGATGTGGATCATTGCAGGGATCATCGACCGCGCCGACCAGCGCGAATTGCACAGCCATTATGATGCTCTGCAGTCGCGCATCGCCGAGGAATCGCGCCGCGCCGCCGCCATGAGTACGGTGGTGGCCGCAATGCCGGCGACGCAGGATGCGATGGCCAGGCAGGACCGCAACGCTCTGGTCGGGCTGTTCGGGCCGGTGTTCGCCGCGACCAAATCGGAATACGGTGTCGAGCAATTCCAATTCCATGTGGCGCCAGCGACCTCGTTCCTGCGCGTGCACCAGCCCACCAAGTTCGGCGACGATCTTTCCGGCTTCCGCAAGACCGTTCTGGTCGCCAACCAGGAGCACAAGGTCGTGGTCGGCCTCGAAGGCGGCGTCGCCGGACTCGGCATCCGCGGCGTGGTGCCGATCGCGCAAGGGGCCAAACAGCTCGGCTCGGTCGAATTCGGCCTGACCTTCGGCCAGTCCTTCCTCGACGATTTCAAGACCAACCGTCATGTCGACGTCGCCTTCCACCTCGCCGACGGCTCCGGCTTCAAGCTGTTCGGCGGCACGCTGAAGGGCATGAGCTTCTTCGACGCGGCCGACTACGGCCGCGCCACCGCAGGCAGTTTCACCGTGAAACGGGCCAAGCTCGACACCACGCCCGTCGCAGCGCTGCTCGGACCGATCAAGGATTTTTCCGGAAAGCCGCTCGGGGCCGTTGAGCTGGTGATGGACAATGCCGATTACGAGGCCTCGGCCGACCGCGCCTGGATGCTCGCGATCGGCATCGCCGCGCTCGGGCTCCTGCTGGCGGCGATCGTCGGTTATCTCATCGCTCGCAGCATCTCGCGCCCGATCCTCTCCATCACCTCGGTCATGCGCGAACTCGCAGACGGCCGGACTGACGTCACGATCCCCGCCAGCAAGGCGAACGACGAAGTCGGGGCGATGGTAAAGGCGGTCGCGGTGTTCCGCGACAACGCGGTCAACTTCGGCAAGCTCCAGGCCGAGCAGCTGGAAGCCAAGGCGCAATCCGAAGCGGAAAAGCGCCGCGCCTTCGCCGCGCTTGCCGACAATTTCGAGGCCAGCATCCGCGACGTCGTCACCACGGTGTCCTCGGCTGCGGTCGAAATGGAGCATACGGCGCGTTCGATGTCGGCCATCGTCGAGCAATCCCGGCAGCAGACGCGCGCGGTCTCGTCGGCCTCGACACTGGCCTCGGAGAACGTGCAGACCGTGGCGGCGGCGGCCGAAGAGCTCTCCTCCTCGATGACCGAAATCAGCCGGCGCCTTGCGCACGCGACCGAAGTGGTGGGCAAGGCCGCAAGCGATGGACGGCAGTCCAATGCGCGCGTGCAGAGCCTGGCGGAGGCCGCGCAGAAGATCGGCGACGTCGTCTCCTTCATCAACGGCATCGCAGGCCAGACCAACCTGCTGGCGCTGAACGCGACGATCGAAGCGGCACGCGCGGGCGAGGCCGGCCGCGGCTTCGCCGTGGTCGCCTCCGAAGTCAAGGCCCTGGCGACGCAGACGGCGAAGGCGACCGAGGAGATCGGTGCACAGGTCACGGCGGTGCAGGGCGAAACATCAGGCGCCGTGGACGGCATTCAGTCGATCTGCGCGACGATTCAGCAGGTCGACGAGATCTCCGCCGCGATCGCCGCGGCCGTCGGCCAGCAGGGCACGGCGACGCAGGAGATCGCACAGAACGTCCAGCAGGCGGCCGCACGCACCGGCGAAGTCTCGCAGAACATCTCCGGTGTCACGGCCGGCATCGCCGCGACGGGCACAGCGGCCGAGGAAGTGCTGGGTTCGGCGATCGAGCTGTCGAAGCAGTCGCAGCGGCTGCGGGACGAGGTCGACCGCTTCCTGGCGCAGATCCGCGCTGCTTAGTGAAGCGCCGGGTCGCGCCATAGCTCAGGTCTTGGCGCCCGCTCCCACCATCACGTCGATCGCACCTGTGACGATCGCCTCCAGATCCTTGCGCGGCACGCGGGCCCGCGAGCGGATAGCAATGGAGTGGACGGTGGCTGATGCGACCTGCGCCAGCACCACCGGATCGGCGCTCTCCGGCAATTCGCCCGTCTCCTTGGCGCGGCGGAAGCAGTTCGCAAAGGCCTTGTCGAGCTCGGTGAGACCGTCGAGCACCATGGCGCGAATCTCGGGATCGCCAACCGCTTCCGACGCCGCGGTCACCACCGTGAAACAGCCGCGCGGGCCAGTCTCGCCGGATAGATAGATGTTCAGCGCCGAGGCGAAGATGCGCTCCAGCCGCTGGCGAACCGGCATTTCCTCGCGGAAGATCGCTGCCATAGAAGCCCGCGCTTCCTCGCGATAGCGCTGGTAGCTCTTGATGTAGAGCTCGCGCTTGTCGCCGAAGGCACCGTACAGGCTCGGGCGATTCATCCCGGTCGCTTCGCTGAGATCATCGAGCGAAGTCGCGGCGAATCCCTGCTTCCGGAACAGATCGAGCGCCTTGCCCAGGGCAACGTCAGGCTCGTAGGCACGCGGACGGCCGCGACGCTTGGGCTGGCTGCCGCGCTCGGGTTGGCCGTGGCGCTTGGGCTCAGTAGCAGCAGTGGGCGGCTTCGATTTTTGTACCATTTCGCAAATTAATCCTTGACCGGTTTTATATTATGCAAGATGGTACAAAAATCAATCTGGCCAGGTTGAGCGAACCCCTCAAGAATTGCCCAGGAGGCTACAGATGGATCTCTATTTCTCGCCACTCGCCTGTTCGATGGCAACACGCATCGCGCTGTATGAAGCCGGTGCCGAGGCGAATTATCTCGAGGTCGACCCACCGACCAAGACCGTGCTGAGCGACGGCTCCGACTTCCGCGCCGTGAATCCGCTCGGTCTCGTGCCGACGCTGCGCACCGACGACGGCGTGATCCTGACCGAGAACGCCGCGATCCTGCAATACGTTGCCGACCGGTTCCCGAATGCGGGCCTCGGTGCAGATGCGGGCATCGATCGCAGCCGCCTGCATCAATGGCTGTGCTTCATCGGCACCGAACTGCACAAGGGACTGTTCGTGACCCTGCTCGATCGCAAGGCGCCGCAGGAGGCCAAGACCTACGTGCTGGACAAGAACCTGTCACGGCTCGACGTTCTCGACAGCCATCTGAAAGGACGCGAGTTCCTGCTCGACCATTTCACCGTGGCCGACGCCTACCTCGTTACAGTCATCAACTGGACCATGGCCACGCCGCCGATCGAATTGGCGAAATGGCCGAACGTCAAGGCCTATCACGAACGCCTGCGAGAGCGCCCGTCGATCGCCCGGGCGATCGGGGAGGAATTCGAACTGTACAAAGCCGAACAGGCGCGGAAGAAGGCCGCGGCTTAATCGAACAGACCGGTTGTCCCGCGCCGCTTTGGCCGGGACAACCGTCCTATCACATGCCGTTATATCCACCGCGGTCTCCCGCGGCCAGACACAATCAACTCTTGGCGCGATTGACCTTGTCCTGCGCTGCCTGAGCGGCGTCGAGGCCGGCACGCTTCACCACCTCCACAGCTTCAGCACCGGTGTCACCCAGTTCGGCGATCAGCGTGTCCGAATTTTCGCGCAGGGCTTGCTTGACCGCACTCGCGCGAACGCCGAGGTCCGCTTTGACGCCGTCACTGATTTCGCCGACATATTCGTTCTCGAAGGATGAGCTTCGAAATCCCGCCGCCAAGGCCGCACCGATGGCCACACCCATGACGCCGATAACCAGGGGTTGCCGCTCGAGTGCAGCAGCCAGGGACGACTGCGTCTTGTTCAACGCGTCGGTGCCGGGGACCGCATTGCCGAGCTTGTTGAAGTTTTCCTTGGCGAAGGCAACGCCTTCATCGAATCGATCACGAATCGCGTCCGTTGCAGTCGCGACCGCAACCGTGGCGGCGTCACCGGCGGCTTGCGCCCCTTCGCTCGCGGCATCACCGGCGGATCCGAAGCCTGCCGTTGCCGCGCGCTGAAGCCCCGAGGTTGCGGCACCGAGACCGCTGGCAGTGCTGCCGACCGCGTCGGAGGCAGCCGTCGCGGCCGACCGGGCGGCGCCCCGCAATCTGTCGTCGCCGACCAGCAGCCAAAGCGCGCCCCCGCCAACGAGCGCTGCTGCGAGCGGATTGTCCCGGGCGGATGACACCAGACTGTCGACGAAGCTCTTTTGAGTTGTCATCGCACCATTCCTTTCACGGTGTTCTTGTCCTTTTGCAATTGCCGGAGGGTTTCAAGCGGAGCCAGCCCCTGCGACTTCAGGCGATTCAGGCCCACGGCGAACATCCCGCCGGAGATTGCAGCGGCAACGATGGCAGCCACCAGACAGGACGCCGCAGGTGACCAGCCCGCTGCAATCAGGGCAGCCGCCAGCGCGAACAGCAGCATCACGACGGCAGGGATCACGAGGACCCCAGCCGCAACGATGAGGCCCAGCGCCGCAACCAGCTTCTCTGCATTGTCGACGAGTTCGGCCTTGGCCAAGTCGATCTCGTTCTGGAACAGTTTGGCGAATTGCGACATGGCGTCGCCGACGAGGCTCGAGACCGATCGTAGATCGTCCCGGCTCGTCTTGATGTCGTGTTGGATGCTCATGATACGCTGCTACCTTGCGTGAAGGACTTTTGCTGCCGGTTCACGTTCGACCCTGGCGTCGACTGGCTCTCTTTCGCAGCAAAGGTGCCTGGCCGGCTTGCGCTCGTTGCACCGGCCTGAGGTGAAGTCGACGCCTGCCCGCCCGAGGCCTTCAAGAAGCGCACGACGGCAAAGCCGGCAAGGACCGACATTCCCAAAAACGCTGCCGGCTGCCGCTTGGCGAAGTCAGTCGCCCCTTCCAGGACATCGCGGAAACTTCCGTCGCGGATCTTGGTCGCAGCATCTTCGACATAGTCGGCCGCCGAATTGATGCCGCGCGCAGCCAAGGGAACGTCCTTCTCGAAGGCACGCGCGGCCTCCCGGAAGTTGCCAGCAAGACGGTCGACGAAATCGGCGCCCGCTTGTTGCTTCTGTCCTGCCTCACCTTCGATCTTGTCCATGGCGCCGTCTGCCACTTCCTTCGCGGCGTCAGTGGCTTCCTTGAACTTGTCGCGGGCGAGATCTGACGAGGCCTGGAGTGCGTCGCCGGCACGCTGCTTCATCTCAGCGCCGGCATCGTCCATCTGGCCCTTGATATTGGTGATTGGGCTGGTGTCGCGGCCCTTGGTGGAACCGCTCGTCTTGTTGAGGTCTGAATTGCTCATGATGTTTATCTTTCGATGTTAGGTTTTCTGGGCCGGTCGGAACGCCGCCGTCACGACTTCGTCGGCGGCATCCTTGAGTGTGTCAGCCACATTCCTGGTCATTTGGCTGGCGTGTCCGCCAAGATCGGATCCACCAACGCTCTTCGCGACCGCATCAGCCGTCGACATTGCTGCATCCTTGACGCCTTCGAAGCCGGACTGCGCCGCCTCTCCGGCCGCCCGCTTGATGTTGTCGCTGGCCGAGCCCATTGCCTGCGATTCCGCGCTCGTCTCAGGCAAGGCCGCCGCGATGATGGCGCCGATGGCAATGCCGATACCGCTGATCAGCGCAGCGTTGTCACCAATGATCTGGCGGGCCTGACCGGGCGCTTTCGCAGCAGCATCGTTGACCGCGTCCATACCGCTTCGCATG
Organism: Bradyrhizobium sp. SZCCT0148; assembly: GCF_018129985.1. Classification (GTDB taxonomy): domain Bacteria; phylum Pseudomonadota; class Alphaproteobacteria; order Rhizobiales; family Xanthobacteraceae; genus Bradyrhizobium; species Bradyrhizobium japonicum_H. The sequence continues at coordinate 603,003 of NZ_JAFCKT010000001.1, read as the reverse complement.
GTGTCCGCGGCACGGCCGGCCCTGGCGGTCAGGTCGTCGGCGAGACCTGTTGCAGCCTCCCGCGCATCGTCGGCCAATCCGGAGACCTGATCCTGCACCGAGGTTAAACGAGCCTTCACGTCGCGCTGCACCGCCTGGGCGGTATCAGTGGCACCTTCGAGCATCTGTTCCGCTTGACCCATGACGGGAGCTGTCATCTCTGCAGCGCGATCCCGCGCGGTCTTCGAGGTTAGGGCAAGGCCGGCGCCGATCATCAGAAGCGGCAACGGTACACCTCTCGCAAGACGAAGAAGCGGCACACCCACGGCCGTGCCGACAGCCACGGCACGCATGGGATTGTCCATGATTTGCTGTTTGAACCCGTCCACCCAGCTTTGGGTTTTTCGGTCAACGTAATCCGACATCTCCGATTTGATGTGTTCGGGTGAGACCGAGTGCCGAATATTTTCCGTGGTGTCGGATATCTGGTCCTTGAGCCTGTCGACAGTGGCGGAGAGTTCCGCACGGCTGCGCTCCGACTCTCGCCTCAGGTCTTCGACTGATCGCGTCATGACTTCACCCTCTTGGTTCTTTCTTGTCGTTGTTGCAGGACGAACTCACCCTTGTTTGAATGGTTCCTAGCCGGATCAGCGGCCTCCTCGGCCGAAAGAGGGTGCAAGACGCCAAAGCGGCACCAGCCGGGCCATTAGCGTGCACCGCGCACCGTCGCGCGGCGGTCATCCATGCCGTTGCCGACGGGTAGGGTCGATCTTATGGGTCAGGGACCGTGCAGCGTTTTCGAAGAGCGCTTTCGCTATCCGTAAAGTACGCGCGGCAGGATCGTGACGATCCCCGGCCACAGCGTCAGCAGCAGCACGAAGCCGATCATGATAAGGAGGTAGGGCATCGTGACGCGTGCGATATAGCCGAGGCCATCCTCGGTGAGGCCCTGGATCACGAACAGGTTGAAGCCGACCGGCGGGGTGATCTGGGCCATCTCGACGGCGAGCACGAGGAAGACGCCGAACCAGATCTCGTCGAAGCCGGCCCCTTTCACGATCGGCAACACGATCGGCAGCGTCATCACGATCATCGAGAAGCCGTCGAGGAAGCAGCCGAGGACGAGATAGAAGATGACCAGCACCACGATCAGCATGAAAGGCGACAGGCCGAGCCCCTTCACGAAGGCCGCCACCGCCTGGGGGATGCCGAGGAACGCCGCGGCATTGCCGAGGATCGAGGCGCCCAGCACGATCAGCGCGATCATCGAACAGGTCACGACCGAGCCGATCAGCACGTCGCGGATCACCTGCTGCGACATCGAGCCCTGCGCCCATGCGACCAGAGCGGCGCCGAGCACGCCGACGGCAGCGGCTTCCGACGGCGTCGCGAGGCCGCCATACATCGAGCCGAGCACGCAGGCGATCAGGAAGAGCGCGGGCGCAAGATCCTTCAAGGCGGCGAAGCGCTCGCTCCACGGCACCTGTGAGAGCTTTGCCTCCGTCTCAGGGACCATCGCCGGCCTGAGCGTGGTGTGCAGCATGACCCAGGCCATAAAAGTCGCGGCGAGCAGGAAGCCCGGCAGCACGCCGGCGGTGAACAGCTTCAGGATCGAGACGTCGCCCAGCACTCCGTAGATGATCATGATGTTGGACGGCGGGATCAGGAAGCCGAGCGTGCCGGCGCCGGCGAGCGATCCGATCGCGATGTCCCGGGAATAGCCGCGGCGCAGCAACTCGTTGAGCGACATGCGGCCTATCACCTGCGTGGTCGCCGCCGACGAGCCCGAGATCGCCGCGAAGATGGTGCAACCGATCACATTCACATGCAGCAGGCGTCCGGGCAGCAACCCTGCCCACGGAGCGAGGCCCTGGAACAGCGAGCGCGACAGGCGGGTGCGGAACAACAATTCGCCCATCAGGATGAATAGCGGCAGCGCCAGCAGTTCCTGGGTGGTCAGGATGTTCCAGGCATATTGCGGCAGCAGCTTGTCGAGCGGGATCGAGCGGAACATCGCCAGCAGCAACGTCGCGGTGAGCGCGAGCGTCAGGCCGATCCAGACGCCGCAGGCCAGCAGGGCAAACAGGATCGCGAACAGGGCGACGACTTCGATGGTCATGCGATCTTGAATCCGAAGGTGAGCAGGAAGGTCATTCGACAGGCGACGCCTTCATCCGGTGGTCTTCCAGCGGAAGGCCGAGCACGGCCTGGATCGCGCGCGCTAGGAATTGGAGCGTCAGTAGCAGCATGCCGAAGGTGACGACGGCTTCCGGAAACCACAGGGGCGTGTCGCTCGAGGTCGAGACCTGGCCGCGCGTGTAGGCGGCAAAGGCGAATTTCGCCATGGCCGAGGTCAGGAACGCCATGAACGCGAAGCCGGCCGCGGCCGACAGGATCTCGAGCGCGCGCTGTACCGGCGCCGGCGCGTTCTTGAGCAACAGCACGACACGGATGTGGCCGCCGACGCGCAAGGTCATGGCGGCGCCGAAGGTGAACGACGCCGCCATCAGATAAGAAGAATATTCCCAGGCGATCGAGATCGTCGGGGGAAAGAACGGCAGGAAGTTCGAGAGGAAGCGCGTCGCGACTTCGCACAGCATCAGCAACGTCAGCGTTAACAGGCAGCCGCCGCCGATCCAGCCGTCGAGCCGGCCGAGCCGGTCGATGCCGTCGAGCAGGATGCGCAACGGCGCGGGCGCCGCTGCATTGAGGCTCTGCTGTGCTTCGGACGAAACGCTCACCACGGGTCCCCTCAGCCGCGTTTCATTTCGGCGAGATAGGCCCGCACCGGCTTGTCCGCCGCCGGCACACGCTTGAGGAACGCGTCGAGCTGCGGCGCGGTCTTGGCCCGGATGTCGGTCATCATCGTGTCGGAGACCGGTACCACCTCCATGCCGCCCTCCTTGAGACGGTTGAGGCTGTCGACGTCGGCCTTGAGCGAGTTGGCCCAGAAGCCGGGCTCCATCTTCGCCGCGATATCCGCGACGAGCTTCTGCTGGTCTGCAGGGATGGCCTTCCAGGAATCGAGATTGACGGTGAGCATCTGCGACGACCAGACGTGGTTGGTCGGGTAGACATATTTCAGGAACTCCCAGAACTTGCCGTCGACGCCCGATACCGACGAGGTGGAGACGCCGGCGACCGCGCCGGAGGCGAGCGCGGGGATCGTCTCGCCCCAGGGGATCATCACCGCTGCCATGCCGATGGCGTTCAGCATGTCGACCGCGTTCTTGTCAGGCACGCGGATCTTGATGTTCTTCAGCCCCTCGACGTCGGCGACTTTCGCCTTGAGATGCAGGTACTGCGTCGGCCACGGCACGATGTAGAGGATCTTCTGGTTGTTGCGCGCGGCGATCTTCTCATATTCGGGCCGAACGTATTTGTGCAGGACTTTCAATTCCTCTACGGAGCCACAGAGGAACGGAATGCTCTCGACACCCATGAAAGGCTCGTCGCCGACCTGCTGGATGTTGAGGACATCTGCGAGCGGCACCAGGCCGTCGCGCACGGCGCGCAGATGCTCCGGCCCCTTGAAGCCGAGCTGGCCACCCGCCTTCACGGTGATGGCCACCGCGCCGCCCGTCTGCTTCTTCACCTCTTCAGCGAAGGCAAAGGCGTTTTGGGTGTGGAAATTGCCTTCGGGCCAGACGGTCGACATGTCCCAGTTCGTCGTCGCCGCGCGAGCACGGGTCGAGATATGGCCGGTGGCGAGCAGCGTGGCTGCGCCCGCAGTGAAGTTACGTCGCGTGATCATAGAGCCCCTCCATTTACCAAACGCACCGACGCGTCAGCGCGCGTACCCATAAATTGCAACCGCATTGTCCGCGGAGACGAGCCCGCTTTCGACATCGGCCTCGACCGCCGCGCGATCGCGCGTCCCGGGCGCACCGATGCCGGCGCCGCCGGGCGTGAGCACCACCAGCCGATCATCCGGCGGCACCTGCTGGAAGCCCTTGCCGCGCAGCTTCTTGCCGGACTTCAGGCCGACATAGCCCGCCTCGCCATTCTTGCCACCGTCGCGTCCGCGCGGCGGATGATCGATGCGGTCGAACGCCGCCAGGATGTCGAACGGCGCGTCGACGCCGCTGCCTACCTCGATGATCTGGCCGAGGCCGCCGCGGGTGCGCCCTGCCCCGCCGGAATCCGGACGCAGCTCTTTGCGCCAGAAAATGAGCGGCGTCTGCGTCTCTGCGATCTCGACCGGCGTGCCACGCACGCCGCTCGGGTAAGCCGTCGCCGAAAGCCCGTCCTTGGCAAACCGCGCACCGGTGCCGCCGTTGGAGGTCACCGCCATCGAGAATCCGTAATTGCCGCCGACGCCGCTTCGCGTCTGGCCGCGCACGTTGAGATTCCACAGGCAGGAGGTGCCTTCCGCAGGCACACGCTCGGGAATGATCTGGCGCAGGCAGCCGAACACGACGTCGGGCAGCATCTGGCCGATGATGTGTCGCGAAGCGACCGGCGCCGGTTTCGGCGCATTGAGGATCGCGCCTGTCGGCGCCGACACCGTCAGCGGCGACAGTGAACCGGCATTGTTCGGGATCTGCGAGGCAACGACGCAGCCGAGCCCGAACACGGTGTAGGCGATAGTGTAGGACAGCGGCACGTTGATGCCGAACTTCGAGGCCGTTGAAGTGCCGTCGAAATCGACATGAATGCCTGTCTCCGAGATCGTCAGCATGGCCGCCAGCGTGACAGGCGCGTCGTAGCCGTCGACGACCATCGTGTTGCGCCAGCTACCCTTCGGCAGCTTGGCGATCTCGGCGAGCACCGCCTCGCGCGAGCGGTCGCAGATGTAGTCGCCGAGCTCGTCAAGCGTGTCGATGCCGAACTCGGTCATCATTTCGACAAGGCGCTCGCAGCCGACGTCGTTGCAGCCGGCCAGCGAATAGGTGTCGCCCTCGGTGTCGATCGGCAGCCGCGTGTTGGTGCGGATCATCGCCATCAGCGTCTCGTTGACGACACCCTGGTCGATCAGCTTCAGCATCGGGATGTAGAGCCCCTCCATGAACACGTCGGTGGCATCAGGACCGAAGCCAATGCCGCCGATGTCCATGAGATGGCTGGTGCAGGAGAACAGCGCGACCGGCTTGCCATCCTTGAAGCAGGGCGTGGTGACGACGAAATCGTTGAGGTGGCCGGTGCCCATCCATGGATCGTTGGTGATGTAGGCGTCGCCCTCCTTCATCGTCTCGATCGGGAAGTGATTGATGAAGTGCTTGACCGATTCCGCCATCGAGTTGACGTGACCGGGCGTGCCGGTCACTGCCTGCGCCAGCATGCGCCCCTTGAGGTCGAACACGCCGGCCGAGAGATCGCCGCATTCGCGCACGATCGGGCTGAAAGCGGTGCGGAGTAGCACCTGCGCCTGCTCCTCGACCACGGCGATCAGCCGGTGCCACATGATCTGGAGATCGATCAGGCTCGCGCCGTTTGCCTTGCTCATGATCAGGCTGCCTTTCGTTCCATGACGATGCTGCCGGCACCGTCGATGTGCGCGTCGAAACTATTGGAGACGAAGGTGGAGGTTTCGTCTTCCGCGATCACGGCAGGGCCCGCGATGGTCGCGCCCGGCGCCATGTCCTCGCGCCGATAGAGCGGAATCTCGATCACCTCGCCTGCGCGGCCGTCGAAGAACTTGCGGCTGCCGCTCGCCTTGCCGGCCGGCTTGCGCGCGACGGCAGCGACGGCGGATGGATTGCGGGCATCGGTGGTGGCGAGCACCGACCAGCTCAACACCTCGATCGCGGCGCCCGGGATCGACCGCTCGAACATCGCGGAATAATCCGCCTCGAACTTCTGCCGCAGGCCGGCGAGATCTGTCGCCGTCAGCCGGCGGTTCGGCAGTTCGACCGAGATCTCATGGCCCTGGCCGACATAGCGCATGAAGGCGGAGCGACGCTCGCGCACCGGCGCACCGGCAGCGCCCGGCTCGACCAATGCGCGTGCCTCGGTCACCATTTCCTGCAAGAGATCCGACACCGCCTCGGTGTCGAAATCATCGAGCCGGACGTGGCGGCTGCGCACCAGCTCATAGGCGATGGGAGCTGCCAGGAATCCAACGGCCGAGCCGACACCGGCATTCGACGGCACGATCACCCGGGAGACGCCGATCTTCTCGGCAACCCGCGCCGCATGCAGCGGCGCCGCACCGCCGAAGGCGATCAGCGTGTGCTGCCCGACGATCTCGCCGCGCTCGACCGCATGGACGCGCGCCGCACTCGCCATGTTCTCGCAGACGACCTCGTGCACGGCATAGGCCGCAGTCTCCGCCGACAAGCCGAGCGGCTCGCCGACGCTGCTCAGCAAGGCCTTCTTCGAAAGCTCCGGATCGAGCTTGATCGTGCCACCGGCGAAAGCATCGGGATCGATCATGCCGAGCGCGACGTCCGCATCCGTCACGGCCGGGCGCTGGCCGCCTCGGCCGTAGCAAGCCGGTCCCGGCTCCGAGGAGGCGCTCTCGGGCCCGACGGTGACGCGCTTCATCGCATCAACATGGGCGATCGAGCCGCCGCCGGCGCCGATTTCGACCATCTCAATCACGGGAATGCGCACCGGCAGGCCTGAGCCCTTGAGAAAGCGCGCGGCGCGATCGACCTCGAACACGCGCGAGGTCTCGGGCTGGTACTTCTCGATCAGGCAGATCTTGGCCGTGGTGCCGCCCATGTCGAAGGACAGCACCTTGCTCTCGCCGAGCCGAGCCGCGATCTGGGCCGCGAAGATCGCGCCGCCGGCAGGCCCGGACTCGACGAGACGCACCGGAAAGCGCCGCGCCGTCTCAATCGACGTGACGCCGCCACCTGAGGTGACGAGGTAGATCGCGCCACGGAACTGCTCAACCTGCAAGGCGTCGGCCATGCGGGCGAGATAACCGTCGATCAAGGGTTGCACGTATGCGTTCGCCACCGCGGTCGATGTGCGCTCATACTCGCGAATCTCCGGGCAAACGGCCGAGGACACGGTCACGGAGATATCAGGCATCTCCTCGGCCAGGATCGCGGCTGCGCGTCGCTCATGCTCGGGATTGGCATAGGAATGCAGGAAGGCGATCGCGACGCTTTCGACGCCCAGGTCACGCAATTTCGGCGCGAGCGCACGCACCGAGGCTTCGTCCAGCGGGAGACGGACGGCACCGTGGGCGTCGACGCGCTCGGGCACGGTGAAACGCAGATTGCGCGGCGCCAGCGGCCTCGGCTTGTCGATGGTGAGATCATACTGGTCGTAACGGCTCTCGGTGCCGATATCGAGCACGTCGCGAAAGCCTTCGGTCGCAATCAGCGCCGTCTTGGCGCCGCGGCGCTCGATGATGGCGTTGGTCGCGAGCGTGGTGCCGTGAATGAAGACGTCGATGTCGCTGATATGGGCACGCGCGTCGGCGAGAATGAGACGCATTCCATCCAGCACCGCCTGCTCGGGACGCTGCGGCGTCGTCAGCAGCTTGCGCGTCTTGCGATCCAAACCCACGTCCAGCACGATGTCGGTAAATGTGCCACCGATATCGACGGCAAGCCGCACTTCGGCTCCCTCAAGCATTCCAAATTCTCCGGCTGATCGTCGAAAACTGTCGTCGAAAACGCAGCAATTTCCATGCCATGGATGACGAGAAACGCCGCGCCAAGCTATTCTGCTTGGCACCTATGCAATAGGCAAGGCGTGTTCGCGAGCCCTTCGATCAGAGCAGGAATGCAAGCGCCGCTTCGCAGCGCTCCTCGACCTTGAGCGTAAGGAGATCGTCGGCGCGGGTGCGGCCGAGATTGACCGCCGCAATCGGAATCTTGCGCTGCGCGGCAGACTGAACAAAGCGGAATCCGGAATAGACCATCAGCGACGATCCGACGACGAGCATGGCATCGGCCTGCGCCAGATGATCCTGCGCGGTCGCGACGATGTCGCGGGGGACGTTCTCGCCGAAGAACACGACATCGGGCTTGAGGATGCCGCCGCAGGCTTCGCAAGCAGGCACTTGAAAGGACGAAAAATCCTCGTGCTCCAGATCAGCATCGCCGTCCGGTGCGTCGGCTGCATCGAGCGTCAGCCATTCGGCATTCGCGCGACCGAGTGCTTGCTGAAATTCATCGCGCGGCGTCTTGTCCCCGCAACCCATGCAGCGAACCAGGTCGAGCCGGCCGTGCAAATCGATCACCTGGCGGTGGCCGGCGGATTGATGCAGCCGGTCGACGTTTTGGGTCAGCAGCATCCCGCACCGCCCGTTCGCCTCGAGCCGGGCCAGCGCGTGATGCGCATCGTTCGGGCGAGCCTGGCCGAACCGCCGCCAGCCGATCAGGCTGCGCGCCCAATAGCGCCGGCGCGTATGCACCTCGGACATGAAGGCCTGAAAATTGACCGGCGGCGTCCGCTTCCAGTTGCCATGACTGTCGCGGTAATCGGGAATGCCCGAATTGGTGCTGCAGCCGGCGCCGGTCAGCACGAACAGTTTTTCGTGACGGTCGACGAAATCCCGGAGCGGGGAGTTTGGCAGCGGAGCATTGGTCATGGCGCATGATGTAGTTCGCGCCGCGACATTTTGCCAGATCACGCCCGCCGGGAGCGCGGCCGAGAGCGAAATCGGACCACCACCCCCGACCGTCGCTTCGCCGTTCCCGGCAGCCGCGAGCGCGTCGCGGAGTGCCCACTGCCTCGGACGCGGCTGCAGCCAAATCGCCGTTTCGCTCGGTCAGCAACGAGGCCTCGTCCAGCATGGCCCGCCCGGCGCATTGGTGAAGACCAGGCGCCCGTTCGGGCCGACCAGGGAAGACGGCCGCCGAAGCAGTTCCATCCGCCGATCATTGTGTCGCTGACGGAGCAGACTGTTTCGAAGTCGCGCCGGGCCTTGGGGGCGTCGCCTGCTTCTGCGAGACCACAGCCTTGGCCGCCGGTGCTTCGGGCGCTGGCGGCGCGACCGGCGCGGACTGACCGACCGACAGAGACACGCCGAACAGGCGCCATTGTCCTTCGACCGGTGCAAACAACAGCTCGAAATTCACCTGTGAGGGCACCGATGGAAAAAATCCTGCCATGTGCAACAGGCCGTTCGGCTCGATCTGCGGCAGCAGAGACAATTGTGGATCGATAACGGCGACGCCCGAGAGGTCGAGCTTGTCGCCGCGCTGCTTGACAAATATCTCCGCGAGCCTCGCTGCGGTATTGACCTGGAACCCGGGGGCGCCGAGATCGCGCAACACGGTGTAATTCCCGGTCTGGTTGGCGTGATCGAGCGCGAGCAGCGTCGACCGGATCAGCATCAGCACGCCGTTGCGGTCGATATTGGCCGGCTTTGCTGCGGCTTGCGGCGGCGTGGCCGGGTGTGGTTGCGGCTGCGGCGAGGCCTGCTGCGCAGACGTCGTCACCGCGCCCAAGATCAGGAGTCCAAGAACCAAAAGCCCAAGGCCAGCACTTAGCCAACGAAGCGTCATTGCGGACGCATTCTTTCTACCACTGGATCGAGACAGCGCCGCGGCCTCCTGCAACGTTGCGCTCGAGGCCAATGCCGCCGCCGGCGTTCGCGATGACGGCGTAGCTCTTGCCGTCATACAGCAGCGCAGTCGCGCCGAGCGCGAATGCGTTGGCGCCCTCGAAATTGCCGTAGCCCGCCGACAGCGCGAATTTGCGGCCGGCCTGCAGCGCCGGCATCGAGCCGGCAGCGAGGGCCACCGCGGTGCCGCTGCGCGCCTCGAGCCGGTTATCCATGACCTGCGATTGCAGCGAAGTCACCTGCGATTGCAAGGAGGTGATATTCGCCGGATTGAAGTTCGACGTCGCGAGATTGCCGGCAGCATCGGTGGTGACGAAGGAGACCGGTCCACTCTGCGCCGCAAGGCTTGCGGCGGAGGCAACGCCGGCAAGGCGATAGGTGTTGCTTGCCGTGCCGATCGCGACCTGGTTGACTGCCGTCGCCGTCGCGCCGGAGCCGACGGCGGCGGAGTTCGCGAAGCTCGCGGTAGCGTTGGTCCCGATGGCGATGGCATTGGCGCCCGTGCCGGCAGTTGCGCCATCGCCGATCGCGACGGCGCTCGCTCCGGTGGCGCGGGAGTTGTTGCCTGCCGCGAAGGAATTGCTACCGCTTGCCGTAACCGCGTTTCCCAGGGCGACGGCATTTGTTGTGCTTGCACTCGCACCGCTTCCGATCGCGGTGGCAGATATCCCCGACGCGGCGCTGCTCACGCCGATCGCGACCGATCTATCGCCACTGGAACTCGCGCCGGTCTGGCCGGCTACTCCATCGCCCCCGCCAATAGCAACGCTGTACTTTCCGGACGACGTCGCGGCGGTGCCGTCAACACCGGCACCAATTGCAGTGCTCCAATTTGCGAAGTCACCTTGGGTGTGGTTGGCGTATGCGCCGATGCTCGTCACGCCCTGTCCCGCACCGATGGAGTTTGCACCGGCACTTCTGCCCACCGATGTGCTGGAGGCGGTCGCAGAGGCGTCAGCGCCAATCGCCGTCGCCGCCTGGTTGCTTGCGCCCGCATAATCGCCAAGGGCAGTCGCACCGGCTCCAAACGCGGCAGCGCCGTTGCCGACTGCGGTCATTTGGCCTGGCCCCAACGTTGAGGCGTCACAACTGCCCAGGAATCCACTCCCATTGGAATAGCAAGTCTGTGCGGCTACCGGAGAGATGACCAGACCAGACACGCTCAACGTCAGGACGAGACCTGTGAACCCGGCGCGATGAACAAGCGCGCGGCCTAGGACGGAACCTATCAAATGGAATATCGAATTGCTGATCGCAGGAGGCATTTTCGCTCTCACGTCTAGAGGCCGGGTCGGCCCCGACCGCCGAGAGCGTGGGGGAAAAGATGGAGGCGAGCATCAACCGTACGGTTGAGTTCGTCTGGGCGCTCTAGGTTGGAAGCCCGGTTTTTTCTGTCTGTTGCCGAATTGCACCGCGAGGTTCCCGACGGGCGTCAGATCGTGCCGGGATCGGTGTCATGCCTGTGCTTGTGAAGAAAACGGGCTATCTGTTCACGGAGCGCCACCGTGTCCAACAAAGTCCCGACCGATCCGGCGGTGTCGAAGATCTCCCTCTGGAGCGTCGTCGGCAGAGAATTCCATTGCATGATGACGGCCGCGCCGAGACACCGCAAGACACGCTCTTCCTCCGCCGCGAGGGCTGCGCCGCGCAGTCGCTCCGTCTCGCCGCCGTTGACTGCATCCAGGTATTGGTTCGCGAGGACCTGCTCGTTGTCCGCGCGCCATGCAAGGCTGTCCTGCAGCTTTTCGAATTTGCGGGTGTCATCCTTGCCTGACGAACTCTTGGCCAGTTCACCGTACTCGGCCGCTCTTGCGCGATACTGTAGAAATTTGAACATGCCGCCTCGTTTCGGTGAAAGTCTCTATTCATTCCAGCCACGACGAGGGCGTCGGTCGCCCTCGAGTTCAGCTCGCAACTGAGCGACGGCTGAATTGAATTCGATGAGGTGCCTGCCCGATCCGATGGCAAAGGCACGCCGAAACCGACTCCCATTGGAGCAACACCAAAACGGCGATTACCAGCACGAAGAAGATTGGCAGCAGGACCGGCGGTACGAGCCATTCACGAAGGATGAATCCGGGGAGCCCGGCATATTGACCGCCTCTTGGCCGCGGCGGGAGCGCAACGCTCTCAGTCACCGATAACAGCCGAGGGGCGTGCGGTGATTGGCGACATATAGTGACCTTTCCCCCAATAGCGAGGCCTGCCGAGAACTATTCGTCGCAATCGGCATCAAGCCTGGTTGTAACCCAGCTGCCAGATCATCAATTGAAAGAGACCCAACCGGCACGCCTGGACGAAGCGTCCGTGTTCCTGACACAGCGGGCGGCCCTGCAACCTGATCGGCCTGACCCATGATAGACTTTCCCAACCACAGCCGCTCATATGACCGGACGCGACGTGCGGTGCGATTCTGGGGGCACGACAGCGCCATCGAAGCCACGTTCTTCATCGACGAAGGCGCGTTGAAGCGGATTCAACCGGGCGCGCACGCGACCGAGTCGGAACTCCTGAACGCGTTCGATTGCAATCGCGACTTGATATGTGCCACTGCGGCTAGGAAGTATGTCCGTGGCAGCAGGGGCTCCTACGACCTGCTCGCAGGAGATTTCTGAAGCGATCAATGAATTCGTGATTTCGTCCGCGGGCTCACGTGTCTAGCTCGCCCAGTTGTCGCGGAACTCGGGAAACAGCGTCAGCCCTCCGCAGGCATAGAGGGTCTGCCCCGTGATGTAGCTCGCGTCATCGGAAGCGAGGAAGGCGAACACGGCGGCGATCTCTTCGGGAGTGCCGACGCGGCCCAGCGGAATATGGCTGGTGACTTCGCCGCGTTTCTTGGGGTCGTCCCGCCAGGCCTCGTTGATCGGCGTGTCGATCGCGCCCGGACCAACCGCATTGACGCGAATGCCGCGGCCGGCGAATTCGAGCGCCAGCGTGCGCGTCAGATTGGCCATGCCGCCCTTGCTGATCGAATAAGCGAGATAACCCGGCTTCGGGATGATCTGGTGGACGCTGGAGCAGTTGATGATGGAGCCTCCTCCTCCGCGCGCCACGAAATGCGCGAGCGCCTTCTGCGCGCAGAGTACGGCGCCGGTGAGATTGACGTCGATGATGTTGCGATAGGTTTCCACGTCGAGCGCCTCGCTCGGGGATTCCTTCTGGAATCCGGCGTTGTTGACCAGGCAATCGAGACGCTTCCAGCGTGAAAGGGTCCCCTCGAACATCGCGGCAATCTCATGCTCGTTGCCGACATCGGCCTTGACGGTGAAATGATCGGGTTCGCCGTGGCCGCGATCGCTCGAAGCTGCCCGCGCCAGCGCGAGCGTCTCCTCCGCCCGGTCCTCGTTCTGGAAATAATTGATGGCGACCGTCGCACCCTCCTGGGCCAGCCGGACGGCAACGGCGCGACCGATGCCTTGCGAGGCGCCGGTCACCAATGCGTATTGGCCGACGAGACGCGAGTGAAAGGAGGTCGAGCGATCGGTTGGCGGCATGGGTTCTCTCCGGGATGAAACATCATCGACGAGGGGTGCCCTTTGTTCCATCACATCGACGCGTTGCGTCGACATCTTCCCCAAGTCGCAATGCAGCGACCGATCATCGTGCGAACAGACAAAAATGTGATTGTCGCTTCCACGGCGATCATCACATGATGCGGCGCATATGCAAATTCAAGATCACGCAAAATCAATGCGTTCCGGGACCATTCTATGACACAAGTCGCGATCCAGCCAGCCATCCACTCCCGGCACCAGCCCTGGTACAAGATCCTCTACGTCCAGGTGCTGATCGCGATCGCGCTCGGCGTGCTGATCGGCTATTTCTATCCCGATCTCGGCAAGGCCTTGAAGCCGCTCGGCGACGGCTTCATCGCGCTCATCAAGATGATGATCGCGCCTGTGATCTTCTGCACCGTGGTGCACGGCATCTCCTCGATGGGCGACCTCAAGCGGGTCGGTCGGGTCGGACTGAAGTCGCTGATCTATTTCGAAACCGTCTCGACCGTCGCGCTCGCCATCGGCCTGCTGGTCGGCGAGGTGCTGCAGCCCGGGCGCGGCTTCAACATCGATCCCGCCACCATCGATCTGAAATCGGTGGCGACGTACGTCACCAAGGCCCACGAAGACGGTATCGTCGCCCATCTGCTGGGAATCATTCCCGACAGCTATGTCGGCGCGATCGCGCGCGGCGACCTGTTGCAGGTGCTGCTGGTCTCGATCCTGTCCGGCTTCGCCATCGCCTTTCTCGGCAAGGCCGGCGAGCCCATCGCGGATACGATCGACAAGGCGGCGAAGATGTTCTTCGGCATCATCCGCATCATCGTGCGGGTGGCGCCGATCGGCGCGTTCGGCGCGATGGCGTTCACGGTCGGCGCCTACGGCCTCGGCTCATTGCTCAACCTCGCCGCCCTGATCGGCACGTTCTATCTCACCAGCATCCTGTTCGTATTGATCGTGCTGGGCTCGATCGCCCGGCTCGCGGGTTTCTCGATCCTGCGCTTCATCGCTTACATCAAGGATGAACTGCTGATCGTGCTCGGCACGTCGTCCTCGGAGACGGTGCTGCCGCAGATGATCCAGAAGATGGAGCATCTCGGCGCCTCGCGCTCCGTGGTCGGCCTCGTCATCCCGACCGGCTACAGCTTCAACCTCGACGGCACCAACATCTACATGACGCTGGCGACGCTGTTCCTGGCGCAGGCGACCAACACCCATCTGACCATCTGGCAGGAGCTTGGCATTCTGGGCATCGCCATGATCACCTCGAAGGGCGCTTCCGGCGTGACCGGCGCGGGCTTCATCACGCTCGCCGCGACGCTGTCGATCGTGCCCGACATCCCGATCCAGTCGATCGCGATCCTGGTGGGCATCGACAAGTTCATGAGCGAATGCCGCGCGCTGACCAATCTGATCGGCAACGGCGTTGCCTGCGTCGTCATCAGCATCTCCGAAGGGGAGCTCGATCGCAATGCGTTGCACGAGACGATGGCCCATCCGCTGCAGATCGGCGAATCGCTGGAACCGGGCGGGAGTGCAGCATCATAGGTTGCAAACCAGCCGGCTCAACGCGATTTCGATGCGGTAGTTTCCCGGAATGGTCAATTGCTGCGGGACGCGTCACAACGATCGCGTTGGGATCACGGATTGATACTCATTTTTTCTACCCGACGCGCTGGGGGCAGGGCGTCGGGTTTTTGAAAATCTCGGCCATCAGGACCGCCGGGCGAGATCAGGCGATCCCGCCATCGGTGCGCGGCACCTGGGCTGCAAGATCGATCCGCCGCGTCATCCCCATCGCCTGCAAGAACGTTTCGTCGTGACTGACGACGAGCAGCGCTCCGTCATAGGCCCGCAAGCCTGCCTCGACCGCTTCGATGGACTCGATATCGAGATGATTGGTCGGCTCGTCCAGGATCAGCAGCGAGGGCGGCGATGCTCCACCCAACACGCAGGCGAGGCCCGCGCGGAACATCTGCCCGCCACTCAGGCTGCCCGCGATTTGCACGGCCGCATCGGCGCGAAACATGAACCGTGCCAACGCGGCATGGCACTCGTTCGCAACCGCCTGCGGATTGAGGCGCTGGAAATTACCCAGGATGGTGAGCGCGGGATCGAGCAGGCCGACCTTCTGGTCGAACAGCGCGAAATCCGTCCTCACCCGCACGGTGCCCGACAGCGGCGCCAGTTCACCCGCGATCAGTTTCAGCAGCGTCGTCTTGCCTGAGCCATTGGGCCCGGCCAGCGCGATACGCTCAGGCCCGACGATATCGAATGAGAGATCGCGCAGGACCGGTGGCTCCGGCCGATAGCCGGCGCTGACGCCGTCGAGCCGAAGCACCTCCCTGCCCGCTGGCAAGCCGGTCGGGGGCAGCTTGACCGAGAGCGGCTGCAGAATTTCGACGCGCCGGCGCGCCGTGTCGACGGCTTGAAGCGCCTCCGCCCGTTGCCGCTCGGCGGCCTGAGCGTTCCTGCCGCCGCTGTCCTCGCTACGATCCTTGCGCGCCCCGGCCAGGATGCGCGGCATGTCGCCCTTGGCACGCTTTTTCCGGCCGCCGCTGTCCTTGCGCGCTTTCTTCTCCACGGCTTGCTGCGCTGTCCTGTCGATCTCCGACAGGCGCCGCTCGGCATGCGCGAGGTCGTGCCTGACGGCGGCAAGTTCGACGGTCTTCAGCTCGCGAAACTTGCTCCAATTGCCGCCGTATAGCTTGGCTCCAAGCGACGTCAGCTCGACGATCGCATCCATCGTGTCGAGCAGGTTCCGATCGTGGCTGACGACGATCGCGCCACCGCGCCAAGCCGCAAGGAGATCGATCACGGCCTTGCGGCCGTCGCGGTCTAGGTTGTTTGTGGGTTCGTCCAGCAGCAGGAAGTCAGGCCTGGCAAAGACCAGCGCGGCAAGGCGAACCCGCGTGATCTGCCCGCCGGACAGGCACGACAGTTTCGTATCGGACGACGGATCGAATCCGAGTTGCGTGAGGGCCATCTCCAGCCGACCCTCGAGCGTCCAGTCGATCGAGGCGATGTCGTCAGCCGAGGCGTCGCCTCGCTCGGCGCGGCGCAACAGCTCCAGCGCCGGCCGCACGCCGAACAGATCGGCCACGGTCGCGCCTGCGGGCAATTGCACGTCCTGGCGCAGCAGGCCGATGCTGCCGTTGACCAGAACGCGTCCGGACTGCGGAAGATGCTCACCTGAGATCGACGCAAGCAGCGTCGTCTTCCCGACGCCGTTGCGGCCGACGAGACCGGTTCGCTCAGCGGCGAACGTCAGATCGATGTTGGAGAGAAGAGAACGGCCGTCAGGCGTGGCCAGCGAGAGGTTCGACAGGATGACTGAAGCAGGCATGGAATTCCCCGTGAGCAAGGCGGATGGGCGTTGCGGTCGGGGTGAAATCCATGGGTGCGAAGGTCCTGGTTGCTGAGCTCTCTAAGTACTTCGATCGGAGGGCAGGATCAAGGCGGCCGGGGCACGGCAGCGCGTTCGGCGCTGCCATCCCTTTTAAGCCCTGGGCGCTCAGCCTTTGAGCGCGGTCACCACGACCTCGATCAGCGCGCTGCCGCCGAGATCGGCCACCCCGACGGTGGCGCGCGTCGGCAGATTGTCGCCGAAGAATTCGGTCCAGGCCGCGTCCATCTCCTTCTTCTTGGAGAGATCGGTGACGAAGATCGACGCGCTGACGACGCGGCTCTTGTCGGTGCCGGCTTCCTTCAGATAGCCGGCGATCTTGCCGAGGATGTTGCGGGTCTGATCGCCCATCGAGACCGAAGTGTCGTCGGCGATGGTGCCGCCGAGGAAGACGAAGCCATTGGCCTCGACGGCGCGGTGCATGATGGGCGTGCGGATGCTGCGGGTGATGCTCATGAGGTCCTCTTGTTGCTAGAGCGTCGTGGGATGAAAACGGTCGATGCCGAGATCGCTGATGCGGGTCTGGCTGCCGCCATTGACGATCAGTTCCGCCATCACCGCGCCGGCGCCGGGGCCGAGTTGGAAGCCGTGCAACGAGAAGCCGAACTGGTGATAGAGCCCCTTGTGACGGCTGCTCGGCCCGAACACGGGAATATCGTCCTTCATCTTCGCCTCGATGCCGGCCCATGCACGGACGATCGTTGCGCTGCGCATCACCGGGAAAAGTTCGAACACGGTGCGCGCGCTGGTCGCAAGGCTCTTCCAGTCCAGTACCGTCTCGTTGCGATCCTGATAAGGTGTCGCCAGATGACCGCCGCCGATCAGCACAGTGCCGTTGGAGAATTGCTTGAAGGAGAGCTTGCGGCCGCGCAGGATCACGACGGGGTCGATGAAGTGGGGCACGCGCGAGGTGATCATCAGCATCGGCGCGACGGTTTCGACCGGCACCGGCTCGCCGAGAGCGGCTGCGATCCTGCCGGCCCAGGCGCCGGCGGCATTGACCAGTACCGGCGCAGCATAGGTGTCGGAGCCGACATCGACATACCAAAGGCCATCGCTGTAGCGGATGTTGCTGGCCGCCACGCCCTCGCGCACGGTGGCGCCGAGCTGTTCGGCCTTGCGCCGGAACGCGGTCGTCGTCTGCGCCGGATTAGCCGCGCCGTCACGGCGCGAGACCACACCGCCAGGACAGGTCTCGGCCACGGCCGGCACCAGCCGTCGCAGCTCGGTCGCGTCGATCAGCTCTTCATGGGTGAAGCCGAGCGCATTGAGTTCGGCCACGCGCGCGCGGCAGGCCGCGAGCTCTTCCTCGTTCTCGGCCACCAGCACCTGACCGTAGCTCTCGAAGCTGCAATCGTCGTCGAGAAGATCCTTGATCTTCTCCCAGATCCCCATCGAGCGGATCGAGAGCGGGATTTCAGGGATATGCCGGGCAAGCTGGCGGACGCCGCCGGCGTTGACGCCGGATGCATGGCGCCCTGCATAGTCCTTCTCGATCAGCACCGGCTTCAGGCCGGCGAGGCAGAGATGCAGCGCCGTCGAGCATCCGTGGATGCCGCCGCCGACGACGATCGCATCCACGTTTCGGCTCATCCGCGCACCACCGCCTTGACGTCGGCCTCGCTCTTCGGAACGGCAGCCAGCTCGGCCAGCGTGATCGGCTTCACCGGTGCGCGCAGCCGGTAATAGCCGATCTCCTGCGGCGTCTTTCCGCGCGCCTGCGCCATCAGCTCGGTGACGGTGAGGCCACACAGCCGGCCCTGGCACGGGCCCATGCCGGTGCGGCGATAGGCCTTGAGCTGGTTCGGCCCGGTCGCGCCGATCGCGACCGAGTCGAGCACGTCCTTGGCCGTGACCTCTTCGCAGCGGCACACGATGGTGTCACCGGAGGGAATACGGAACTGCGGCGCGGGGCGGAACAGCGTGTCGAGGAAGACGCGGCCGCGTTCGGCCCTGGCGAGATCAGAACGAAGCGTCGCCACGGAGGGAAGCTTCACGGCAGACGCAGGCGCCAATGCCTCCACCGCCGCGCGCGCCGCGATGCGGCCGCGCACCACCGCAGCGTTGGCTCCGCCGATGCCGGCGCCGTCACCGGCGATCGCAATGCCGGCGACCGACGAGTTGCCGCTCGCATCGAGCACAGGCGACCAGCACAATTGCAGATCGTCCCAGCGATGTTCGACGTCAGCGGACATCGCAAGATTGACGTTTGGCACGACGCCCTGATGCAGCAGCAGCAGGTCGGCGGGAATGGTTTCACGCTTGCCGCCGGCGACATAACTCACACTCGCGAGTTGACCGTCACCGGCTGCAGCAAGCTCGGTGACGCCAGCGACGACCTGCACCTTCGCCTTCACCTCGCGCATCATGGACAAGCCCTTGGCAAAGTAAGGCGAGGTCAGGAACGCAAAGGCGTGAGGCAGCGCGGCGAAATAATTGCCGCGCTCGGTGGTATCGAGGATGCGGTCGATGCGGCCACCGAGCCGCAGGATCTGCGCGGCGAGCAGCCAGAGCAGCGGCCCCTGCCCCGCGATGACCGTACGGCCGTCGGGCACGAGTGCCGACGATTTCAACATGGTCTGCGCGGCACCGGCGGTCATCACGCCCGGCAGTGTCCAGCCGGGAATCGGGAACGGGCGCTCCAGCGCGCCAGTCGCGAGAATCACGCGCCTTGCCTTGACGAAGGCGGACGCGCCGCCGATCGAGACGGCGATATCGAGATTGCGGTCGAGGCTCCAAACCGTGGCGCGATGAATGACCTCCGCGCTGCTCGCGCGCAGCGCCTTCACGAGGTCGGCACCAACCCAATAATCGGCGCCGAGCTGGTTGCGATCGGTCACCGGCGTCGAGGAGATGGCACGAAACACCTGGCCCCCCGGGCCGACATTCTCGTCCAGCAGCAGTGTCGAAAGGCCGGCTTCGGCGGACGTCGCAGCGGCGGCGAGGCCCGCCGGCCCGGCACCAATCACCACCACATCGTACTCTTCGCGCTTGGGAGCCACAGTCATCGTCCGATCTCCCGCTTGCCCTTCTGGATCTCGATCTGCATGCCCTCGACGACGGGCACGAGGCAGCCCTGGCGGTTGCCGACGCCGTCGATGGTAACGAGGCAGTCGAAGCACACACCCATCATGCAGTAAGGCAGACGCGGCGCGCCGCTGACCGAGGTCGAACGACGCGCATCGACGCTGGAAGCGAGCAGCGCGGCGGAGACGGTGTCGCCCTGCCGCGCCGCGACGGCGACGCCGTCGACGAAGATCTGCACCTGCGGACGTTTGTCCTGTTCGGATCGCTTGAACATGGGATGCCTCTGGGCTCCTTGATATCTCTAATAGCCGCTACTGTTCGCGGCGCCCGCGCCGCCAAAGCGGCTCGCGGAGAAAGCGCCGACCAGCTCCGGCTCGAGCGCGCCCTGCGCCACCATGCGTGCGATCTCGAAGGCGTGGTTGGAGGCGAGCGTCACGCCGGAATGGCAGCAGGCGACGAAGGCACCGGGATGGGTCTCCGACTGGTCGTAGATCGGAAAGCCGTCCTGCGGCATGACGCGGATGCCGGCCCAGCTCCTGACCACATTGAGCCGCGCGAGATGCGGGAACATGCGCTGCGCGCGATCGGTCATCACCGCGCTGATCGAATGCTTCAGTGCGCGATCGTCCAGCTCGTCCTCCTTGCTGTCGCCGATCATCACCGTGCCCTCGTCGGTCTGGCGGATCGTGGTCAGAGGATGTGGCAGGAACGGCATGGTGCGCTCGGTCACGACGACCTGGCCGCGCGTGGGGCCCATCGGCGCGTAGAGGCCGACCATCGGCGCGAGCGTCTGGTTGGCATTGCCGGCCGCGAGCACGATCTTGGCGGCGCGCAGCTCGCCGTTCGGCGTCGTCAGGCTGAACTCACCGCCGTCCTTGCTGATCGCAGAGACCGGCCGCTCCGGAAAATAATCGATGCCGAAATCCTTGAAACCGGTGTGGAACGCGCGAAATGTCCGCAGCGAATTGACGTGGCCGTCGAGCGGACAATAGCTTCCGCCGGAGACTTCCGGCCCGATCAACGGCAGCGACTTCTTCACCTCGGATGCGGAGAGCATCTCCATCTTGTAGTCGGCAGCACCGGTCTGGTTGTGCATGCGCTTGACCAGGTCGGCGCGCTGGCCGAATTCGTCCTCGCCGAGCGTGAGATGGAAGCCGCCATTCTGCTGAAGCGCGACGTCGAGGCCGGTCTGCTGCTTCAGTTCGGAGGCAAGCCGGCTCCACGCTTGCGACGCCTGCACGGTCCACACCGTATAGGCCGGCATCCCGAGGCCCTTGCTCTGCACCCAGACCAGCGCGAAATTTGCGCGCGAAGCGCGTTTGGTGATGTCGCCTTCGTCGAGCACAGCCACCTTCTTGCCGAGCCGGCCGAGGCCCCAGGCAATGGCGGAGCCGAGCAGACCCCCGCCGACCACGGCGACGTCGTATTCTCCTGACATGAGATTCTCCTATCGCCCGGTGTCGCCGCTCTTGCCGGCGAGCACACGGTCGAGCCCGTAGAAGCGATCGAGCAGAATGAGGGCAGTCATGGTCACAGCGATCACGCAGGCCGAGACCGACGTCACCAGCGGATCGATATTGTCCTGGATATAAAGGAACATGCGCACCGGCAACGTCTCGGTGCCGGGTGCTGCGAGGAAGACGGTCATGGTCAGATCGTCGAAGGACTGAATGAAGGCGAGCGCCCAGCCGCTGATGACGCCGGGCAGGATCAACGGCAAGGTCACGCGGCGAAACAGCGTCCAGCCGCCGGCGCCAAGCGAGACCGCCGCGATCTCGATCGTGCGGTCCATGCCGGTCGCCGCCGCCAGCGTCAGCCGCAACGCGAACGGAAACACGATGATGACATGCGCGATGATCAGTGCGGCGAAACTGCCGCCGAGGCCGGCCGACGTGAAGAAGCGCAGGAAGGCGATGCCGAGAACGACATGAGGGATCATCAGAGGCGACAGGAACAGCGCGGCCAGCGCATCGCGGCCACGGAATCGATAGCGTGCGATCGCCAGCGCCGCGGGCACGGCGAACAGCAGCGCCACGAAGGACGACAGCGCGCCGAGGCCGAGGCTGACCCAGAAGGCATGGATGAATTCAGGATAGTTCGCGATCGCCCTGAACCAGCGCAGCGAGAAGCCGTTGGTCGGCAGCGAGAGAAAGCCTTCGGGCGTGAAGGCGACGAGGCAGACCACCAGGATCGGCGCCACCATCACGATGACGAAGAAGGTATGAAAGACCAGCGCGAGCGGACCGTTCCGTCTCATCGGAACACCTCCGCGTAGCGCCGCTCGATCAGTGCGTTGCTGCCGACGACGATCAGGACCAGCGCGACCAGCAGCAGCGTTGCGACTGCAGCACCGAGCGGCCAGTTCAATGTGTTGAGGAACTCGTCATAGGCCAGCGTCGCCGCGACTTTGAGCCGGCGGCCGCCGATGATCGCCGGCGTCGCGAACGCACTGGCCGAGAGCGAGAACACGATGATCGCGCCCGACAGCACACCCGGCATAATCTGCGGCATGATGATGCGGCGGATGGTGGTGCCGGGGCCGGCGCCGAGCGACATCGCCGCGTTCTCGATCTGCGGATCGAGCCGCTGCAGCGCCGCCCACACCGACAGCACCATGAACGGCATCATGACATGAGCGAGCGCGACGACCATCCCGGTTTCGGTGAACATGAAGGGGATTGGCGAGCGCATCACCCCGAGCGACATCAGCAGCTTGTTGACGAGGCCGTTGTTGCCGCCGAACAGCAGCGCCCAGCCGAGCGTACGCGCCACCACGGAGATCAGGAGCGGACCGAGAATGACCAGCAGGAAGAAGCTCTTCCAGCGGCCGTCCATGCGATTGAGGATGTAGGCCTCCGGCGCGCCGAGCAGGGCGGTGAGCAGCGTGGTCAGGATCGCAATGCGAAAGGTCCGCCAGAACATTTCGGCGTAATAGGGATCGGTCGCGATCTCGTGCCAATTCTTGAGGATGAAGACTGGCTCGATGCCCTTGTACTGGCCCCAATCGTGGAACGACAGCATCACCGTCATGGCGAGCGGAATCAGCAGCACGCCGACGAACAGCATCAGGGCCGGCGCGGTCAGCGCCCATGGCGCACGTGCGCTGCCTTCCTCGGCGACCGCGCTCATGCGACCGCCCTCGTGCGCACGCTCATGTCCTCCGGCCGCCACGTGAGGCGAACCGCATCACCCTCGACTGGCTGTGCCTGACCGTCGTTCTGGCGGATCACGATCGCCGGACCGCATTCGCTGTCGCACTGGAACAGCCAGTGATTGCCCTGGAAGATGCGGGTGAGGATCTTGGCGCTGAGTCCGGCATCGCCAAAGCCGATTCTTTCAGGGCGAATGCTGACGGTGACGGGGCCGCCAAGCCCCGCGGGTGCCGGCGCTCGCCACGACCCCGCCACCAGTTGCGTCGGGACGACAGTCCGATCGATCATCCCGGCAAAATCATTGGTCTTGCCGAGGAATTGCGAGACGAAGGCCGAGGCCGGCTTCTCGTACGTCTCCTGCGGCGTGCCGATCTGCTCGATCTTGCCCTGGCTCATCACCACGATGCGGTCGGACAGCGACATCGCCTCGTTCTGATCGTGGGTGACGAGGATCGTGGTGGTCCCGATGGTGCGCTGGATCTGGCGCAGCTCGATCTGCATCTCCTCGCGGAGCTTGGCGTCGAGGTTGGACAAGGGCTCGTCGAGCAAAAGCACGCTCGGCTTGATCACCAGCGCACGCGCCAGTGCCACGCGCTGCTGCTGGCCGCCGGACATGCGGCGGGGATGGCGGTCCTCGAAGCCGGCGAGGCCGACCATCGCCAGCGCGGCACGAACGCGCTCGGCTCGTTCAGTGCGCGGAACGTTGCGCATCTCGAGACCAAAGGCGACATTTTCCGCCGCGGTCATGTGCGGAAACAGGGCATAGCTCTGGAACACGATGCCCAAGCCGCGCTTGGCCGGATGGACCGCAGTCAGATCCTTGTCCTCAAGGCGGATCGCGCCGCGGGTCGGATCGAGGAAGCCCGCGATCATCTGCAGGGTCGTGGTCTTGCCGCAGCCGGAGGGGCCGAGAAAGGAGATGAACTCTCCCTTGCCTACGGCGAGACTGAAGTCGTCGACCACAGTCTGCGTCCCGAACTGCTTGGCGACCCGATCGAGCTCGAGATAAGCCATACGCTGTCTCCGCTGCGACGATCAGATCAACGCTCGACCTCGCGATTCCAGCGCTTGGTCCACTCCTCGCGCTTCTCGTTGATGATGGTCCAGTCCGGATTATAGAGCTTGGCGGCGCGCTCGCCGATCGGCGCCATCTTGCCGAGCTCCGGTGGCACCACCAGCGATTTCAGCACCGGGCCATAGCCGTAATCCTTCAGCAACACGAGCTGGATCTTGGGATCGAGCAGCATCTTGATGAAGCTGGCCGCCAGCGGCGAGGCGTTCGGCTTGGTGATCGGACAGGCCGTCGTCAGCAGCGTCGCAGCACCTTCCTTCGGGTAGACGAAGTCGACGGGGAAGCCGGTATTGGCAAAGCTCTGCACGCGGCCGGTGCCCCACACCGCGATCACGGCCTGGCCGGACTGGAACAGCTCGGTCATCTTGCCCGGCGAAGGCTCGTAGGCGAGCACGTTCGGATTGATCTGTTCCTTGAAGATCTTGAAGCCGGAATCGACGTTGGTCTCGCCGCCGCCGTTCATCTTCGACAGCATCACCAGAGCTTCGAGACCGTAGGTGTTGTTGATCGGCGGGATCACCAGCTGCTTGGCGTATTTGGTGTCCTTCAGGTCGTTCCAGGAGGTCGGCGGCGCCCACCCCTTCTCTTTGAACACCTTGGTGTTGTACATCAGGCCGGTCGCGACGATGCCGATGGCGACGGCGCGATCGTCCTTGAAGCGCGCGGTGTCGTAGAGATCCGCCGGCAGGCCCTCGAGCTTGCCGCAGAAGCCCAGCTGAATCGCCTGATACATCGGGCCGTCATCGACGATGGCGACGTCGATCTGCTGATTGCCCTTCTGCGCCTGGAGCTTGGCCAGCGTATCGGTGGAGTTACCGGCGACGTATTCGACCTTGACGCCGTTCTCCTTCTCGAAACCCGGGATCACCTCGTCGCGGATCGTCTTCTCGAACGAGCCGCCATAGCCAGCAACGTAGAGGGTCTTTTGCTGGGCCGAAACGGTCGACGGGACGGCAATGAGCGCTGCGATGCTGGCTGCGGTCAGAAGGCTGAGAGTCTTCATATGGTCCGATCTCCAATACCGGGATGAGGTGACGTGCCCAAAATCTCCGACTGAGGCGCCTGCCGCATTTCCTTCCGCGCCAATCCAATCCGGACAGGGCTCCGGCCCCTGTTCAGCGAGTTTTGCGCGATCTGGAGGTTTGAACCTCTCCAGTCTGCCGAAAAAGCGGGCTGTCTCCAGTCCTGATGAAAAAGATCGCAACCTATACTTCCATCGTCCAATGAATAATGGCATCCTTTGTATGCCTAAATGTTATGGATGGACTGAGAATGGCGCGGATCAATTCGCGGCAGGTGGAAGCTTTCCGCGCGACCATGCTGACCGGCAGCGTCACTGAGGCGGCGGCGCTGATGACGGTGACGCAGCCGGCGGTAAGCCGGTTGCTGCGCGACCTCCAGGCGCTGTTGAAGATGGAGCTGTTCGAGCGGCGCGGCACCGGCCTCGTGCCGACCGCCGCGGCAATGGCCCTCTACACCGAAGTGGAGCGCTCCTTCGTCGGCCTCGAACGGATCACGGCCGCGGCCGAGGAAATTCGTGGCCGCCGCACCGGCTCGCTGCGGATCGCAGCACTGCCGGCGTTATCGAACGGCTATCTGCCGCGGCTCACCGGACACTTCCTGAAGGAACGGCCGAATCTCAACCTGGCCTTCTTCGGCGTGATCTCCCCGATCGTGGTCGATTGGGTGCTGAACAATCAGTGCGACGTCGGCTTTGCCGAGGTGCCGATCGCGCATTCCGGCCTGCCCAGCCAGAAGCTGCCGGCGCCGGCGCGTGTCGCGGTGCTGCCGACGGGTCATCGCCTCACGGAAAAGCAGGTTCTGGAGCCGCATGATTTCGAGGGCGAGACCTTCATCTCGCTGTCGTCGGGATCGTCGAGCCGGCACCTCGTCGACCAGATCTTCCACCGTCACGACGTCCGCCGCGTGCTGCGGGTGGAGACTGCACTGTCCGAGATCATGTGCGGCATGGTGTCGTCGGGGCTGGGCGTCGCGATCTGCGATCCCTTCACCGCGCAGGAATTTTCGACCCGCGGCGTCGTCGTGCGGCGCTTCCTGCCACGCATCGATTTCGAGTTCTCCGCGGTGTTTCCCGCGCAGCGCAGCCCCTCGCCGGTCGCGCTCGATCTGGTCGAGACCATGCGCAAGTCACTCGTCGAGTTCGACAACCTGCCGGGAAGTCCTGTAGATTAACACGATCTCGCTGCGGGCTCGCTGCAACCTCTCCCGCTTGCGGGGGAGGTCGGCGCACAGCGCCGGGTGGGGCTCTCTCCACCCAAGGACATTCTCAGCAGATCTCAAACAATTCCGACGCGGAAGCATCCCCACCCCAGCCCTCCCCCGCAAGCGGGAGAGGCAGCGCACCTGCTTCGTGGCCCCGAACACGATGCTCAGCCGTTGAACGCAGCCTGTGCCTCCGGCAGGTCCCAGATCTTGCCGATCGCGGCGCTGCCGGCCGCGGTGATCGCCGCTTCGTCGGCGCCGAGATAGCGCCCGGCGTCGACCAGCAAACGGCCGTCGACCATGACCTGATCGAGGTTGGCGCGGTTGGCGAGCGCGATCAGCGCACGGCGGGGATCGAACAGCGGCTGGAGATGCGGATGGGTGAGATCGACCACGGTGAGGTCAGCCGTCGCGCCCGGCTCGATCCGGCCGAGATCAGGCCGCTTGATGACGTCGGCGGCCACCGCCGTGTTCGCCTCGATCAGTTCGGGTGCATTGGCCACATCGGCGCGCTGCGAGGTGATCTTGGAGATCAGCGACGCCGCATTGAGCTCGCCGAGCAGGTCCATATTGTAGCCGTCGGTACCGACCACGGTGCGCACGCCGTGGTCGGCGAAGCGGCTGAAGGCGGCAGTGACGCCGGCGCGCGCGAACACGCGCGGGCAGTTCAGCACGGTCATGCCGCGCGCCGCCATCAGCTTGAGATCGTCGTCGCTCGAGAACATGCAATGCGCCGCCATCAGGTCGGGGGCGAGCAGGCCGAGCCAGTCCAGATACTCCGCCGGCGTGCGGCCGCCATAGCGCTTGCCGATGGTCTCGACCTCGGCACGGCTCTGCGCCATGTGTGTGGTAATGGGCACACCGAGCTCGCGCGCCCGCGTGGCACAGGCTTTCAGCAAATCGGGGCCGCAGGTGTCCGTCGCGTGCGGGCTCATCGCAAGACTGATGCGGCCGTCTCCGCGATTGTTCCAGCGCTGGTAGAGCGCGTCCCACGTCGCCATGTCGGCGGCGCCATCGTCGCCGGAATATTGCACGACGCCGTCAGGTCCGGCCTTGGCATCCGACGTCGAGAACAGATAGGGCGCGCCGTAGAAGCGAATGCCCATCTCCTCCGCGGCGTCGAACATCTCCGGAATCGAATTGCGGAACGGCTCCATCACGGTGGTGGCGCCGCCCTTGAGAAGCTGGAGGATGCCGAGCCGCGCCACCGCCACGCGCTCTTCCGCCGACAGAATATCGGCGCCGCGCTTGGTCAGCGGCAACAGCACCGTGTAGACGATGCTCTGGTTGTTCTTGCGGCCGTTTCCGTCCTCGGTATGGCTGCGGGCCACTGCCTCGCTGAAGCAGTGATTGTGCAGGTTGAGCAGGCCCGGCAGCACGAAGCGGCCGGGACGATCATAGATCTCGTCCGCACGCGGCCTGTCGCGCGTGACCGCGGCGATCCTTTTACCTTCGACGAGGACCCAATGGTCGCGCAGCACATCCTGCGCGCCGTCTTTCCGTGACAGCACGTAGCTGCCGAAGATTGCGATCTTGCTCATGCGGGGCGTACGTTCCAGAAGACGGCGGTGCCGTCGAGAATGCCGGTGATGGCCTTGCGATAGGCGGTCGGCTGTTTGTACAGGCCGATCGGGATGTAGGGAATCTCCTCGAACGCCACCGCCTGGATCTGGCGGCAGATGCGTTGCTGCTCGGCGAGTTCCGACGCGGCCAACCACTGGCTGCGCAGTGGCCCCATCTTCTCGCTCGCATACCAGCCGGCAACCTTGCCTTCGCCACGAATGTTGGTATTGCCGGCCGGGTTGAGCCAGTCGATGCCCTGCCAGTTGCCGACTGCCGCGCTCCAGCCGCCCTGCCCAATCGGGTCCTTCTTGAGCTGGCGTTGCAGTACGACGGCGAAATCGAGCCCGGCATATTCGACGTTCATGCCGGCCTTGCGCAAGCTGTCGACCGCGATCTCGCCGAGCGGCTTCTGCGCCAGCGAATTGGTGGGCACGAGCACCACGATCTTCTCGCCATTATAGCCGGCAGCCTTCAGGGCGGCCTTGACCTTGGCGTAGTCGCGGGGCCCGCGGAACACATCGAGCCCGACCTCGCTCGCCATCGGCGTGCCGGGCGCGAAGTAGCCGATCGGCGAGACCTGGAACGCAGGATCGACGCCGGCGACCGCCGTCATGAACGCGGACTGGTCGATCGCACCCAAGAGCGCGCGGCGGACCGCCGGATTGTCGAATGGCGGCTGCAGGTGATTGAGGCGTAGCATGCAGGCGTAACCTCTGGGATCGAGGATGCGCGTCTCGATGTCGCCGGCGGCCTTGATGACCGGCAACAGATCGTGTGGCGTGGTCTCCTGCCAGTCCTGCTCGCCGGTCTGGAGCGCGGCAACGCCGGTGCCGGCGTCTGGCGTGGTGGTCCAGACCACGCGGTCGTAATGCACGACCTTCGGACCCGCGGTCCAATCCGGCTTGCCGTCGGTACGCGGCTGATAGCGCTCGAACCTGGCATAGGCATTGCGCGCGCCCTGCACGCGTTCGTCCGCGAGGTAGCGGAACGGACCGCTGCCGATGACTTCGGTCAGCGGCTTGAACGGATCCTGGCTTGCCAGCCGCTCCGGCATCATGAAGCAGGCATTGATCGCGGCCTTGCCGAGTGCCTGTGGCAGCAACGGGAACGGGCGCTTGAGACGAAAGCGGATGGTGCGGTCGTCGGCTGCGATCAGCTCCGCGGTCGCCTCCATCAGCTCGCCGCCGAAGCCGTCGCGCGCGGCCCAGCGGCGGATGCTGGCGACGCAGTCGCGCGCGAGCACCCGCTCGCCATCGTGCCAGAACAGGCCGTCGCGCAGGCTGAGGTCCCACTGAAGCTGGTCGCCGGAGATCACATGACCCGACAGCATCTGCGGCGAGATTTGGAGCGAAGCGCTCATGCCATAGAGCGTGTCGTAGACCATGAAACCATGGTTTCGCGACACCTGCGCGGTCGAGTAGATGGGATCGACGAAGGCGAGATCGATCACGGGAATGAAGCGCAGCGTGGATTGAGATTCAGCACGGACGATGCCCGGTCGCGAAAGAGCCGGCACCGTGGCGGCAGCCTTGAGGAGCGAGCGGCGGGAGATGGGCATTACGAAGGCGCTCCTGAAGGATCTTAAATGTTCAACAAAACCGCGCCGATCGCAGCGGCAACCGCCTGCTGCGCCGGCTCGACCACGGGCAGGCCGATCGCATCCGCGATTGCCGCACGGTGCGAGGCCATGCCGGCGCAGCCCATCACCACGACGTCGGCGCGGCATTGTGTGACCAGCGCGCGGCCGGCCGCGATCAGCCGTCCCCGCATATCGGCACCCGCCGTCTCGGCCGCGCTCGCGCCGACCGACCAGCTTCCGGCATAGCGGCCGTCGACGCCCATGACCCGCACCATGCGCTGCTGGCGCCGGATGCTCGACGGCGACAGCGCGATAATGCCGAAACGTTCGCCCAGCATCAGCGCGCGAAAGATGCCGCATTCGGCGATGCCCAGCACGGGGCGGCCGCCGGCCGCCTCGCGCACCGCATGCAGGCCGGGATCGCTGAAGCAGGCCAGCACGAAGGCATCCGCATTATCGCGCGACACACGATTGACGAGCGGCATCACGACGCTATCGGCATCGCGCTGCGACGAGATGCCGGGCGGCCCCTCGGCAAGGCCGACCACTTCGATGTCCGGCCCGCCGGCGACCCGCAGCGGCATGACCGCCTCGTCGATCGCCGCCGTCACCGACGCCGACGAGTTAGGGTTGATCACGAGGATGCGGGTCATGGCGCTCTGTAGCGGTTACCGGCCTCGTGGCGCAGGAAGTTTTCCGCGATCTTCTCGCCGGTGGTGATCCAGACGTCCGGGCACGATTTTGCGTAGGTGAGGAACTCGCGCAACAGCCGCAGCCGCATCGGACGACCGCTGCATTGCGGATGCAGCACCGTCGTCACCATCGCGCCCCAGTCGCGCACCTCGTCGAGCTCGTCTTTCCAGATCGACAAGACGTGCTCTTTCGGGAAGATCGAGCGCGGGCTGAAGCGGGCGGAGAGGCCATGCATCCAGTCGTCATAGCTCGCGGTGACCGGCAGCTCGATCGTGCCGGGCTTGCCGTCGGCAAGGCGATGCCGGTAGGGCCGCACGTCGTCGCGGAACGAGGAGGTGTACACGATGCCATGGCGCACGAGTGCTGCACGCAGCTCCTCGGTGAATTCGCCATA
This sequence comes from Bradyrhizobium sp. SZCCT0148, assembly GCF_018129985.1. Classification (GTDB taxonomy): domain Bacteria; phylum Pseudomonadota; class Alphaproteobacteria; order Rhizobiales; family Xanthobacteraceae; genus Bradyrhizobium; species Bradyrhizobium japonicum_H. Next base: position 572,946 of record NZ_JAFCKT010000001.1, on the reverse strand, counting down.
GGGCGCGCGATAGCCGGTCGGCCTGACGCCGAGCCGGCGCTTCAGCGCCTCGAAGCCGCGCTCCAGCTCTTCCTCGATCCAGGGATCGCCGGGATCTGGCAAGAGATGGTGATAGCCGTGATGGCCGATCTCGTGGCCGGCCTTGAGGATGGACTCGGCCATCGCCGGATGCGCGTCGACCGACCACCCCGTGACGAAGAAGGTGGCCTTGAGATCGAGCTGGTCGAGCAGCTCAAGCAGCTTCGGCGTACCGACCCGCGCCTCGAATCCACCATAGCTCATGGTGATGAGCCGCTGGGCGTGCACGGCGTCCTTGCTGGTCCACGCACTCTCGGCGTCCACGTCGAACGACAGGAACATCGCCGAGCTATACGGCTTCGGCCAGGGATAGTCCGGTGCGGGATCCGCGGTGTTGGCCGGGACGAGCGGGATGCTCTGGAGTGCCTTACTGTCCAGCATTGATGGTCGCCTTCTCGAGTGCGTTGTCCGTCAGTTTCCACTTGGCAAGCAGGGTCTTGTAAGTGCCGTCCACGATCAGCGCATCGACCGCCTCCAGCATCGCCTGCTGCAGCCCCTTCTCCTTGACCGGCACTGCAATGCCGACAAACTGGTCCGCGATGGCCTCGCCGACGGGCTTATAGGCGCTGGGCTCGAGATCCATGATGTAAGGCAGCGTCTCGTTGCCCTGCACCGCGGCGTCGATTCGCCCCTGCTTGAGCTGGGTACGGGCATCGGCAGAACCGTCGGTGCCAACGAAGAAAACGGGATTGCTGGCGCAATGCTTCTCGCTCCAGGCCGCAATCTGCTCCGGATACTTGGTGCGGCGGCTGGCACCGACCTTCTTGCCGCAGAGCGCGGCGATGTCCTTGAACTCAGCCGCGCGCGATTGCTGGACGAAGAACTGCGGACCGGTGCGGAGATAGTCGACGAAGGTGGCAATCTCGTGCCGGCTGGCATAGTCGGTGAAGCCCGACAGGACCGCATCCACTCGGCCCGTGGCAATCGACGGCATGAACTCGGCGAAGCTGGTCTCCTGCCATTCGAGCTTGACGCCGAGCTTGCGCGCAATCGCCTCGCCAAGTTCGATGTCGAAGCCCGACAGTGCGTTGGTGGCGGGGTCGCGGAACTCCATCGGTGGATAGTTCGGCACCACCGCCAGCTTGATGCTGCCGCGCTTGGTGATCTCCGCGGGAAGTTCGACCGCCAGGGCTGACGCACTCAAGACGCCTGCAAGCGCCGCCGCAACCAGCATTCTCTTCATTCTACGTGGTCCCCAATTTCCAATGACTGCCTAGATCACCGCCGAAAGAAATGCTTTGGTACGCTCCTCGCGCGGCGCACCCAATACGTCCGAGGCGCGCCCCTGCTCGACGATCGCGCCCTGGTCCATGTAGACGACGCGGTCGGCGACCTCGCGGGCGAAGCCGAGCTCGTGCGTCACGACCATCATGGTCATGCCGCTCTTCGCCAGTTCCTTCATGACGGCGAGCACCTCGCCGACAAGTTCGGGATCGAGCGCGCTGGTCGGCTCATCAAAGAGCATCAGCATCGGCTTCATGGCGAGCGCCCGCGCGATCGCGACGCGCTGCTGCTGGCCGCCGGAGAGCTCGGCGGGATAGGCGTTCGCCTTCGCGGACAATCCGACGCGGCGCAGCAGTTCGAGCGCTTCCGCACGCACCTCGTCAGATTTGCGGCCCTGCACCTGAAGCGGACCTTCGGTGATATTCTCCAGCGCGGTCTTGTGCGGAAACAAATTGAAGCGCTGGAACACCATGCCGGTCTTCAAACGCTGCCGCCCGATCTCGCGTTCGCTGAGCCGATGCAGCCGCCCGCCCTGCTCGCGCACGCCCAATAGCTCGCCGTCGAGCCAAATGCCGCCGGCATCCACTGCAGCGAGTTGATTGATGCAGCGGAGCAGCGTGGTCTTGCCGGAGCCGGAGGCGCCGATCAGGCACATCACCTCGCCGGGCCAGACGTCGAGCGAAACGCTCCGGAGAGCCTGGAACTCGCCAAAGTTCTTGGCGACGGAGCGGATCGCGACGAGGGGTTTTGTCATCGCGCGAGCCGCAATGTGCCGCGCGCAAAACGGCGTTCGAGCAGCATCTGGAGCGGCGTCAGGATCGAGACCACGAGCAGGTACCAGAGCCCGGCGACGATCAGGAGCTCGATGACGCGGGAATTGGCGTAATAGATGTTTTCGGCGTTGTGCAGCAGTTCCGGATACTGGATGACACTTGCGAGCGAAGTGGCCTTCACCATGCCGATGAACTCGTTGCCGAGCGGCGGAATCACCACGCGCATCGCCTGCGGCAGCACGATCCGCCGCAGCGCGCGCAGCCGCCCCATGCCGATCGCCTGCGCCGCTTCATACTGCCCGATGTCGACCGACAGCATGCCGGCGCGCATCACTTCGGAGGTGTAGGCGCCCTGGTTGATGCCGAGCCCGAGCAGCGCGGCAAGGAACGGCGTCATGACGTCGACGGCGCGTGCACTCCACAAGCCGGGAATGCCGATGGTCGGGAAGACCAGCGCAAGATTGAACCACAGCAGGAGTTGCAGGATCAGCGGCGTACCGCGAAACAGCCAGGTGTAGCCGGCGGCGACCGTCTTCAGCACCGGATTGGGCGACAGCCGCATGACCGCCACGACGATGCCAAGAAAAATGCCGAGCGCCATCGCCAGCACCGCCATCACCATGGTGTTGACGATGCCTTCGAGGATGACTTTTGCGGTCAGGAAGCGACTGACATAGGACCATTCGATCTGTCCGTTCGCAAATGCGCGTGCAATGGCCGCGAGCACGAGGACGATCAGCGCGGCGCTGAGCCAGCGAAACCAGTGCGGCTCGCGCGCGATCTGCATCCCGGACAGATCGGGAAAACCTTCCGCGAGTGCCGGCGCCGGCTTCATTGCGGCGCCGCGTTCAGCATGGGTTGGGCGACCGCGTTGCCTCCCAGGCCCCATTTGTCGAGAACCGCCTTGTAGGCGCCATCGGCGATCATGGCGGTGAGCTTCTCGGTCACGACCTCGCGCAAGGCAACATCGTCCTTGCGGAACATGATGCCTTGATAGCCCTTGGCGAAAGGCTCGCCGACGACGCGGTATTTGCCGGGCTCCTGCGTTTGCGCGTAAGGCAGCGTCTCGCTGCCCTGCACGGCGGCGTCGATACGGCCCTGCTTGAGCTGGTTGCGGACGTCGATCGAGTTTTCGCCTGGCACATACTGGATCGCGGGCCTGCCAACCGGCTCGCAATGCTGCTTGCTCCATTTCTCGATCTCGACCGGGAAGCTAGTGCTGCGGGTGGTGCCGACCTTCCTGCCGCAGAGATCGGTCGCGTCCTTGGCCTCGCTCTCCGCCATCACGAAGAACTGCGGGCCGGTTGCGAGATAATCGACGAAGTCGGCGGTCTCGCGCCGCGAGGCGCGGTCGGAGATGCCGGAGATGATGAAATCGGCGCGCCTGGTCTGCAGCGAGGGGATCAGCTCGGCAAACGGCGTCTCGCTCCAGACGATCTTGAGACCGCCGAGCCGCTTGGCGAGCTCATTGGCCAGATCGATGTCGAGCCCGACCAGCTCGTTGGTCGCGGGATCGCGATATTCCATCGGCGCGTATGTGGAGTTGACCGTGAGCTTCAGCGTACCCGCCTGCTTGATCTCCGCCGGAAGCTCGGCCGCCTGCGCCGGCGTCACGGCAGCCAAGGCTGCGAGAGCGAGGAATTGCGAAAGGCGTGTCATGTCAGCTCCTTTGCCAACGCCGTGACCGGCCGTTTGAAATCAATCCGCATCGAGGACGGCCGGCTCGATGACGCCGGCGCGTTCGGTGATCACCCTGTATTGCTCCGGCCGCCGATGGGCGGCGAAGTTGAACATCTTGTCCTTGCCCTGACGGCACAGGTCGAGATCGATGTCGGCGACGATCACTTCGTCGGCGAGCGTCTGCGCCTGGGCGACGATGCGGCCATTGGGATCGACGATGCAGGAGCCGCCGATCAGCCCGGAGCCGTCTTCCTCGCCCGCCTTGGCCACCGAGATCGCCCAGGTCGCGTTCATGTAAGCGTTGGCCTGCGTCACCAGCGTTGAATGGAAGGTACGGAGCGCCCCATCTTCCGTCGTGCCCCCATTTGGATCGTAGGCGGCAGAATTGTAGCCGATGCAGACGAGCTCGACGCCTTGCAGGCCGAGCACGCGCCAGGATTCCGGCCAGCGTCGATCGTTGCAGATCATCATGCCCATTATTGCGTGGGCCCAGGCCGAACCGGCGCGGAAAGCGGGAAAGCCGAGGTCGCCATATTCGAAATAGCGCTTTTCGAGCTGTTGGTAGCGTGCGCCCGGCCGTGGCTCCACCGAGCCCGGCAGATGCACCTTGCGATAGCGGCCGAGTATCTCGCCGTCGCGATCAACCAGCACGGCGCAATTGTAGCGGCGGCCGTCCGGTGTCAGCTCGGCATAGCCGACATAGAAGCCGACGCGCAGCGCGCGCGCACGATCGAACAGCTTTGTCACGGCCGGGTTCGGCATGCCGCGCTCGAAATAGCGGTCGAGCTCGTCGCCCTCGAGCAGCCAGCGCGGGAAGAAGGTGGTGAAGGCAAGCTCGGGGAACACCACGAGGTTGGCGCCGCGGCCGGCGGCCTCCTCCAGCAGTGCAAGCATCCGCGACAACGTGTGCTCGCGTGTATCGGCTTTTTGCGTCGGCCCCATTTGTGCTGCGGCGGCGCGAAGGACACGAACCAAGATTGCCTCCAATCTGTGCGCAGTGCTGCCTCAATGGGCGAATGAACCCTTTGATGCGACGTGCAAATTCGCTGCCATTACGGGCGAGCGGGGCTGCAAAATCAATTCGTTCTGCTATGATGTTTTGACCTCAAGTATAATCGGCAGTGATATGAACCTGCGTCAGCTCGAAATCCTGCGCGCCGTCATCCGCCATCGCACCACGGTCGCGGCCGCAGACGAGCTGGCGCTGTCGCAGCCCGCGGTCAGCAATGCGCTGAAGACGATGGAGGCGCAGGCGGGCTTTGCTTTGTTCGAGCGGGTCAACAACCGGCTGTTTCCGACCGCGGAAGCGATGGCGCTGTACAAGGAGAGCGAGGCCATCTTCGCGCTGCATGCAAAGCTCGAGAGCCGCGTGCGCGATCTGCGCGAGAACCGCTCCGGGCATCTCGCCATCGTGGCGACGCCGCCGCTGGCCTACAGCATTATTCCCTCCGCGCTCTCAGGCTTCCTGCGACGCCGCCCGGAAACGCGCGTGTTCTTCGACGTGCGGCGCTACGAGGGCATCATCGAGGGCGTGCTCAGCCGCGTCGCCGAGCTCGGTTTCGCGCTCGGGCTGACGCATCATCCCGGCATTGCGCATGAGGTGGTGCATACCGGCGAAATGGTGTGCGTATTGCCACTGCATCACCCGCTCGCAGGCAAGCCGGTGATCTCGGCTTCGGATCTGTCCGGCTTGCCCTTCATCGGACTCGAACGCGGCACGCGGCTGGGCGAAGCCGTGCGCGACAGTTTTGCCCGTGCCGGCGCGCCGTTCCAGCCGACCGTCGAGGTGCGCTACTGCAACACGGCCTGCGTGCTCGCCGCTGCCGGCGTCGGCGCCGCCGTGGTCGATCCCTACTCGCCGCGACAGAACGGCGGCAGCGGCCTCGTTGTCCGCCCGTTCACGCCGACGACGCACGCGGTCGCCTATATGCTATGGTCGGAGGCCGAGCCGCTGTCGCGTTTGGCCAAGGCCTTTCTCCACGAGGTGCGAAAGCAGAGCGCGCTGCTGGAGAGTACAGCGCCGCACCAGCAACATGGGGCAGAAAGCGACTGAGCTTCGCAACCTTTTGACCATGGGGGGCAGATGGCACGCATTACCATCATCGAGACCGGACAGGTCCCGCAAAGATACCGCGAGCAGCACGGCTCGTTCCCGGACATGTTCGAACGCATGGTCCGCGCCGAGGACCCCACGGCTACGGTGGACGTCGTCAGCATCCCGAATGGCGACGCGCTTCCCGATCCGGGCAAGCTCGAGGCCGTGCTGATCACAGGTGCTGCCGCCGGCGTCTATGACGGGCTCGACTGGATCGCGCCGCTGGAGGATTTCGTCCGCACTGCCTACGCCAACAAGACGCCGATGGTCGGCGTCTGCTTCGGTCATCAGCTGATCGCGCAGGCGCTCGGCGGCACGGTACGCAAATCCGAGAAGGGCTGGGGCATCGGCCGGCACGTCTATCGGGTGCTGCCGGAAAACGGCGTGGTCGATGGCGAAGTGGTCGCAATCGCCGCATCACATCAGGATCAGGTGATCGAGCCGCCCAACGATGCGCTGACGATCCTCTCGTCCGACTTCACCCCGCATGCCGGCCTGCTCTACGCCAACGGCACCACGCTGACGGTGCAGCCGCATCCGGAGTTCGACGTGGCGTTTGCGGAGGTATGCTGCGAGCTGCGTGACGGCAAGGTGCCGGAGGAAGTTATCGCGACGGCAAGGGCGTCGCTGGCGGAGCCGATGGACAGCGCGAAGCTGGGTGGGGCGATCACGAGGTTCCTGGCGAGGCGCACTACAATTTAGTTGCACACCCCTCTGCCTACTCCCCTTGAGTGTCTCCAATGATGGGGCATAAGCGTCCTTTGGACGCTTATGGTTGGACGGGAGCATGAGCCCAATTCGTCGCACAATAAGCTTGATCTTTCCCCTCGACCTAATCGTCATAGAGCTGTTGGCTCTGGTCTATTCCTATTCTTCGCGCTCGCTTGGAAAGTCTGGATGGTAACGGCCGCCGGTTTCGTAGCGGCGCCAGGCTGCATTTGGTTCTGGGAGGACTTCCCAAAAGCAAGAGCCAAGAGCAGTGAGGGAGGTTAGATCATCAGAACGGATCGGTCCCAAGTCCCGGCACATCCCCGGGCCGCGGCCCGGGCGCGGCCCAGTGAAACCGGCGGTCCTTCTCCGCGATCGCGATGTCGTTGATCGACGCCTCGCGTCGCTTCATTAAGCCGTGCTCGTCGAACTCCCACTGCTCGTTGCCGTAGGAGCGATACCACTGGCCGCCGGCGTCGTGCCATTCGTACTGAAAACGAACCGCGATGCGTTTGTCATCGAAGGCCCAGAGGTCCTTGATCAGGCGGTAATCCTGCTCCTTCTCCCATTTGCGGGTAAGGAACGCGACGATGGCTTCGCGACCCTGCAAGACTTCGGAGCGATTGCGCCAGCGGCTGTCCTCGGTGTAGGCGAGCGACACGCGCACCGGATCGCGTGAATTCCAGGCGTCCTCGGCCATGCGCGCCTTCTGCGCGGCGGTCTCACGGGTGAAGGGCGGAAGCGGCGGGCGTGACATGATGGCCTCATCGGTGAATTGAGGCCGCAAATCTATCGGCGTAATCGCTGGAGTCGAGTGGCCGTTGCCTATCGACTGATCACTTATCGGGCGATCACGAAATCAAATCGGCCTTCATCAATGCGCGAATCGATTTCGGAATCGGCTGGGCGCGGCCGCCGCTGATGAAGGCCACGCGGACCTCGGCTTTCACCAGAACCTCATTGCCGCGACGGACTTCCTGCGCCAGCATGATCGAGGCGCCCTTCACCGCAACCGGCCAGGTCACGACGTCGAGCACGTCGTCCATCCGCGCGGGCTTCAGGAAATCCAGATGCATCGAGCGCACCACGAACGCAAAGCCCGCGCCTTCGGTCTCCACCTGATCGAATAGTGCCTGCTGCTCGGCGCCCATCAGCCTGAGATGATTGGTGCGTCCGCGCTCCATGTAGCGCAGATAGTTCGCGTGATAGACGATGCCGGAGAAATCCGTGTCCTCGTAATAGACGCGGACCTGCATGTGGTGGCGGCCGTCGCGGATCTCGCCGTCGAGATGGGCAGTCACGTCGCGCGCCTCTTCGCTTCTTGCTACCGGCCCGTTTTGCGCAAAAACGGCCAGCCGCGCAAGCGCAGGTTACGCCACCGCCGGCGCTCGCCCCAGCGTCACCTCGACGATCTCAGGCGGCACGCCGACGCGGACCGGCATGATGCTGCAACCAAGGCCGCCGGAGATAATGAGGTCGCATTTCAGCCGAAAATGGCCATAGGCGAGCCGCAGGCCGTTCTTGGGCGAAACCGCCGGCGACCAGCCGAGCAGGCGAACCTGGCCGCCATGGGTATGGCCGGACAGTTGCAGCGCGACGCGCGAGGGTACCAGCGGCGCGATGTTGGGCTCGTGCGCGAGCAGGATGACCGGCGCATCGTCGGTGACCTTGGCGAGCGTGCCCGCGAGATCGTCGGCGCCGAGCCTGTGCATGCGGCCATAGCGCTTTGCGGGATAGTAGGCGAGCTGATCGCCGAGACCGGCGAGCCAGAACGGACGACCGTCCTTGCTGAGGCGCACGACGTCATTTTCGTAGACTGGAATGCCGACCGCCTCAAGCGCACGATGGGCGATGGTCGGCCCGTGCCCTGCCTGCTGCACCGTCCTGTCGTCCCAATAATCGTGGTTGCCCATCACGGCATGGACGCCGAGCGGCGCCTTCAGGCCGGCCAGCACCCTCGCCCATTCGCGCGACGGGATCAGGCGCGTGACCTGATGCACGCCGGCGACATAGTCGCCGAGCAGCACGATGATATCAGGCTTCAGCGCGTTCGTGCGATCGACGATCTCCGCGATCCGCTCCAGCGACATCCAGGGATCGCAGGCATGGATGTCGGCAATGGCGGCGATCTTCAGCGGAAGATCCGCCGGCCATTGCCGCGGCGCCGGATGGTAACGGGTGACGCGGAGCCGCAGAACCGGCTCGATGCCGACGCCATAAGCTGCGGTCGAGACGCCGAGGGCGGACAGACCGCCGATGGAACGGATGAGATGACGGCGCGTGATCATGGAAACCCGATCGTAATGCGCCTCGTTGATGCGGTCCGATTGGAGCGGAAATGGGGTGCGTTCGTGCAGGCCGTGTGCACGAGATTACCAGAAGTTCATGACAGAAGAAGCGCGCTGCGTTGGCGCAGCTCAGTCGTCGTTCTCGTCCGTGCCGAACAGGCCGAATTGGGTCGCTGCATCCCGCGAGGGCTCGGCGATGCCGAGATGGCGGAAGGCGTGCGAGGTGAGCAGTCGACCGCGCGGAGTGCGCTGGAGATAGCCGCACTGGATCAGATAAGGCTCGATGATATCCTCGATCGCATCGCGCGGTTCGGACAACGCGGCGGCCATGGTCTCGACGCCGACCGGACCGCCGCCATAGTTCATCGCGATGGTCGTGAGGTAGCGGCGATCCATCGCATCCAGGCCTGCAGCATCGACCTCGAGCGCGCTCAGCGCGTGGTCGGCGATCTTGCGATCGATCCTGTCGGCATCGGCGGCGGACGCGAAATCGCGCACGCGCCGCAACAGACGGCCGGCGATGCGCGGCGTGCCGCGGGCGCGGCGCGCGATCTCGTTGGCGCCATCGGCGCTCATGCCGACATTGAGCACGCGCGCGCCACGAGTGACGATGCTTTCCAGCTCCTCGATAGTGTAGAAATTGAGCCGGACGGGAATGCCGAAACGATCACGCAGGGGGTTGGTGAGGAGGCCTGCGCGTGTGGTGGCGCCGACGAGGGTGAATTTCGACAGCTCGATCTTGACCGAGCGCGCCGCCGGTCCCTCGCCGATGATGAGGTCGAGCTGAAAGTCCTCCATCGCGGGATAGAGCACCTCTTCCACCGCCGGGCTGAGGCGATGGATCTCGTCGATGAAGAGCACGTCGCGCTCTTCGAGATTGGTGAGGAGGGCCGCGAGATCGCCGGCCTTGGCAATTACAGGACCTGACGTCGCGCGAAAGCCGACGCCGAGCTCCTTGGCCACGATCTGCGCCAGCGTGGTCTTGCCGAGACCCGGAGGGCCGACGAACAGCACATGATCCAGCGCCTCGCCGCGCTTGCGCGCAGCCTCGATGAAAATCGAGAGATTCTTGCGCGCCTGCTGCTGCCCGACGAAATCGGACAGCGATTGCGGGCGCAGCGCGGTGTCGCCGACATCGTCGCTGCGGCGCTCGGGCGAGACCATGCGGGGTGGCGTGTTCACTCGTTGCCTCTGCGGTACTTGTTCGGCAGCAGTTCGCCGATCGTGACCACCTTCGGCGCGCTGCCATTATTTGGCACGATCACTTTCGCCTTGGCATCGTAGTCATGGATCAGTTCGCGGCAGGTGCCGCAGGGCGAAACGACGGCGATCTTACCAGGCTCGCCGGGCTTCGGATGGCGCACGGCGACGATGCTCTCGATGCCGTGGTCGCCGGTCTCCGTGATCGCGCGCCCGATCGCAATCGCCTCGGCGCAGATCGCGTTGCGGCCGATATAGGCATCGATATTGACGCCGGTCACGATCCGGCCGTCACGGGTGCGCAACGCCGCCCCCACCTCCTGCCAGTCGTTGCGGTAACGCTGGCTGATCGCGTCGGTCGCAGCGGCAATCAGCTCCTTATCCTTCTTGGTCAGCATTCGCGAGATATCGTCCCTGGTCGGTCTGCGGCGAACATAGCCTATTTCGCCAGTTCCTTCAGGCCAAGCCGAATGAGCTGCGCCGTCTCGGCGTTCTCACCCGCGCTACGCGAGGCCGATGCAATCGCAGCGGCCGCCTGCGGCTGACCGTAACCGAGATTGACCAGCGCCGAGATCGCATCCGCCACAGACCGCGGCGCGCGCTGGTCGTCGACGGCTCCGGCGAGATGCACGACGGCCGGATCGACATTGGCGAAGGCCGGCGCCTTGTCCTTCAATTCGGTGACGATGCGCTCGGCGACCTTGGGGCCGACGCCGGGCGTGCGCGCCACCGCGGCCTTGTCACGAAGCGCGATGGCATTGGCGAGATCGGCAGGTGCCAGCGTCCCGAGCACGGCGAGCGCGACCTTGGCTCCGACGCCCTGCACGGTCTGGAGCAGGCGAAACCATTCGCGCTCCTGGTCGGTGCGGAAGCCGAACAGCTTGATCTGGTCCTCGCGGACATAGGTCTCGATCGACAGCACGGCGGCCTCGCCCGGCGAGGGCAGATGCTGCAGCGTACGTGCCGAGCAATGCACCTGATAGCCGACGCCGCCGACGTCCAGGATCACATAGTCCTCGCTGTAGGAATCGATCAGGCCCTTGAGCTTGCCGATCATCGCACTTCCTCGGCAGTGTCTGACACGTCTCTCTTGTCATGGCCGGGCTTGTCCCGGCCATCCACGTCCTGGACACCGGCAAGGAACAAGGTCGATGTCCGGGACAAGCCCGGGCATGACGACAATGAATTGGATTGGCGGATCATAGCCCCGCCACCTTCAGCCTCAACGCGGTGCTCTGGCGGTGATGGGCGTGGGTGATGGCGATGGCGAGCGCGTCGGCAGCGTCGGCGGACGGCGGCTCGGCCTTTGGCAGCAGGATCTTCAGCATCATCGCGATCTGGTGCTTGTCGGCGTGGCCGGCGCCGACCACTGTTTTCTTGACCTGGTTCGGTGCGTATTCCGCAACGCTGACACCGAACATTGCGGGCGCCAGCATGGCGACGCCGCGGGCCTGGCCGAGCTTCAACGTGGCGACACCGTCCTTGTTGACGAAGGTTTGCTCGACCGCGGCTTCCATCGGCTGGTGGGTCGAGAGCACGGCCGCAAGCCCTTCGTGGATCGCGAGCAGGCGGCTCGCCAACGGCAGGTTGTCCGGCGGTTCCACCGAACCGCAGGCGACGTAGATCAGGCGATTGCCGTCAGCTTCGATCACGCCCCAGCCGGTGCGGCGCAGGCCGGGGTCGATGCCGATGATACGAACGGGGCCGCGAATCGGGAGCGCAGTCATCGGCCAGTGATAGCGGCTGGCCGCGGCGGGGGAAACAGAAACAGAACGAAAGTAACAGGGGAAAGGCGGTCTCGTGCCCCGGGCGCGACGCAGCGCGAAGCGGTGCAGCGCTGAACCGGGGCCATTTTGCCACCGATGCCCAGAGAATGGCGGGTCACGGCTCTGCGCAGCAGCTTTTCACGCTGCAGCGCGCCCGGGACAGGCTGGACTTCAGCCGCCCATCTTCGCCATCAGCGCGTCCGACACCTCGAAATTGGCGTAGACCTGCTGGACGTCGTCGTGCTCGTTGAGCAAGTCCATCAGCTTGAGGAGCTTCTCGCCGGTCTCGTCGTCGACCGCGACCGTGTTCTGTGGCTTCCAGATCAGCGCGGCCTTGCGCGGCTCGCCGAACTTGGCTTCCAGCGCCTTGGCGACGTCGCGATAACTCTCCGTCGACGCGTAGATCTCGTGGCCGCTTTCGCCGGAGACGACGTCGTCGGCACCGGCCTCGATCGCGGCATCGAGCACCGCGTCGTCGGAGGCGACGCTGCGGTCGTATTCGATGATGCCGGTGCGGTCGAACATGAAGGAGACCGAGCCGGTTTCGCCGAGATTGCCGCCGGATTTCGTGAAGAAGGAGCGGATGTCGGAGGCGGCGCGATTGCGGTTGTCGGTCAGCGCCTCGACGATGACGGCGACACCGCCGGGGCCATAGCCCTCGTAGCGGATCTCGTCATAGTTCTCGCCTTCGTTGCCGAGTGCTTTCTTGACGGCGCGCTCGATATTGTCCTTCGGCATATTCTCCTGCCGCGCCGCGATAATCGCCGCACGCAGGCGCGGGTTCATGGCAGGGTCTGGCGTGCCGAGCTTGGCAGCGACGGTGATTTCCCGCGCCAGCTTGCCGAACAGCTTCGACTTCTGGGCATCCTGCCGCCCCTTGCGGTGCATGATGTTCTTGAATTGGGAATGTCCGGCCATGCGTGGTCTCTCGGGGAATCGTCAGCCAAAAGGTGAGCGCGGGAAGCGCGGCCTTATAGGCCGCCAACTGCCCGGAATGAAAGAGGTTCTACGACTTTAAGGTAGTATCGTAGCACATCAGCCCAAAAGTCAGGCAACGTTAACCCTGATTTCATTCCGGCTTGCGAAAATAGCGTTTGCTCGTCCTCCGACAAGAGAGACCTGATGGCGTTCGGACTATTTCGGAAGCGTCCGCCGGACATGGCTGCGCCTGCGACTGCCCCAGCGGCTCCGCAGCCGGCGGCCCATTCCGAGCCCGTTCCCGCGGTCGAAACTGATTCGGCCCGGGAGATACTGGAACTGCTTGAACTCGAGCTCGGCGCCATGATCCGCCAACTCGAGCGCGCCGCCAATTCGGTGGCGGGCGGCGCCGAAGCGACCGCGGTGACGCTTGCCGCCATCCGCGACCGGACCGACGCCCTGACCGGCCGCACCAACGCCGCGCAATCGACCGCCTCCACCTTCGCCCAAGCCGCCGACAAGTTCACCCAGTCCGCGCTGGGGATCGGCGCGCAGGTTCGCGAGGCCGGCAAGCTCGCGGACGAGGCCAGCGCTGCGGCGCAGGAAGCCCGGGCCAATGTCGATCGCCTGCGCGAATCCTCCGCCGCCATCGGCAACGTCGTCAATCTGATCGCGCAGATCGCGCGGCAGACGACGCTGCTGGCGCTCAATTCGACGATCGAGGCCGCGCGCGCCGGCGCTGCCGGCAGAGGCTTTGCGGTCGTCGCGACCGAGGTCAAGGCCCTCGCGGTGCAGACGCAAGGCGCGACGGAAGAGATCACGAGGAAAATCGACGCGCTGCAGCGCGACGCGGCCGGCTCCGCGGATGCCGTGCACCGCATTTCGCAGGCGATCGAGGCGATCCGCCCGGTGTTCGAGACCGTCAACGGCGCGGTCGCCGAACAGAACGCCACCACCAGCGAAGTTTCCGGCAACGCCGCCAGCGCTTCAGAGTTCATCGTCTCGGTCGGCGCGAGCGCCGCCGAGATCGACGCCGCGACCAAGGCAGCCGAGAGCCACGGCGAGAATGTCGCGAGCGCCGGCAAAGCCGTCACCACTTTCGCACAGAAGCTGAAATCGCGCTGCGCGGTGCTGCTTGGCCAGAGCGAGCACGAGGACCGCCGCAAGACCGAGCGGTTGCCCTGCCATCTCAAATTCGAGAGCGCTCGCGGCGTGATGCCGGTCTACGAAATCGCGATGGACGGCGTGCTGATCGGCGGCGCGGATGCAGCCCGGCTCGCCCCGCAAGCGATCATCGAAGGCACCCTCGAAGCCGTCGGCGCCTGCCGCCTGCGCGTGATCGAGCACTCCAAGGCCGGCGCCCGCGCGCAATTCGTCAGTCCCGATGCCGGGCTCCGCGAAAAGATCGAGGACAGGCTCTGGTCGATCCACGAAGAGAACACCGAATTTGTCACCCGCGCCATGGAGGCGGGCAACGCGCTGACAAGGATCTTTGAACAAGCGGTTGCTCGCGGCGAAATCAAAATCGACGACCTGTTCGACACCGACTATGCCGAAATCGCCGGAACCGATCCGCAGCAATACCGCACGAAATATCTCGACTGGGCTGACCGCGCCCTGCCGCCGTTCCAGGAGGCCTTTCTGGCCAAGGACCAGCGCATGGCGTTCTGCGCCATGGTCGATCGCAACGGCTTCCTGCCGGTGCACAACCGGATCTATTCGCATCCGCAGCGTCCGGGCGACGCGGCCTGGAACACGGCCAACAGCCGCAACCGCAGGATCTTCAACGATCCGGCGGGGCTGGCGGCCGCGCGCAACCTGCGCTCGTACCTGGTGCAGAGCTATGCGCGCGACATGGGCAACGGCAATACGGTGATGATGCGCGAGATCGACGTCCCGATCCGCGTGCAGGGCCGGCACTGGGGCGGTTTCCGCACGGCTTACAAGCTTTAGAGCCGGGCCCGAAAGCAGGTGCCGCAGCTCTCGAACAGAATCGAGAAATAAGCCGCGAAATGCGCCTGAGTGCACGCTCAGGCAAGACGCCGGCCGCGAATCGTCCTTTTAAGCGGAATTGGAATGGGAATGCCGCCGTGAGCCGGGTCTACGGCTCTGTCTGGAGGACTCATCGAACATGTCCGTCGCACAACTTGCAGTCATGGACACCGGCTCCAATCGCACGCTGGCCGAGCGGCTGATTGACCAGCTTGCCGATCGCATCGGTGGCCTCGGCGTCGAACTCGCCGACATCGCCGGCAACGTCCAGGAAGTCGCAAACCGCGTCGCCAATCAGTCGGAACGGTTCCACCATCTCCAGAAGACCGCCGAAACGATGGTCTCGGCCAACCACGATATCGCCAATGCATCGCAGGCCGTGCAAACCACCACGTCGGCGGCGGTCGGCGAGATCGCGCAATCGCGCGGCGCCGTCGACGCCGCGGTCAGCCATATCTCCGAACTCGTCGCTGCGGTGGAGCGCATCGAAGCGCGCCTCAGCGCTGTCGGCTCGGCGCTGGCCCAGGTGGCAAAAGTCTCCGGCTCGATCGAGGCGATCGCGAAGCAGACCAATCTGCTCGCGCTGAACGCAACCATCGAAGCCGCCCGCGCCGGCAATGCCGGCCGCGGCTTTGCCGTGGTCGCAAGCGAGGTGAAGAACCTCGCGGAAGCCACCCGCCAGGCTACGCACCAGATCTCCGACACCGTGCGCGATCTCGACGGCCAGATCGAAGGCCTGATCGGCGAGAGCAGCGACGCCTCGCAGCGCGCGAAGACCGCCGGCGAAGGCGCCCAGCAGATCTCCGGCATCATCTCCCGGGTCCAGCAAGGGTTCGCCTCGGTGGAGGCGCAGATCGGCAGCGTCACGCGCGCGGCGACCTCCAATCTCGGACATTGCGACACCGTGATCAGCGAGCTGAACGAACTCGGGAAGGGCGTGGATCTCTCCTCGCGCGATCTCAAGAACGCCGACGAGCGGGTGGCGAAGCTGCTCGACACATCCGAGGGCCTGATCGCACTGATCGCCGACAGCGGCGTCGAAACGTCGGACACACCGCTGATCCGCATCGTGGTCGATACCGCCAGGCGGATCTCGGCCGAGTTCGAAGCCGCGATCGATCGCGGCGACATCACGCTCGCCCAGCTCATGGACGAAACCTACCGCGAAATTCCCGGCACCGATCCCAAGCAGTATCTCACCAACTACGT
This sequence comes from Bradyrhizobium sp. SZCCT0148, assembly GCF_018129985.1. Lineage (GTDB taxonomy): Bacteria > Pseudomonadota > Alphaproteobacteria > Rhizobiales > Xanthobacteraceae > Bradyrhizobium > Bradyrhizobium japonicum_H. The sequence goes on along the minus strand of NZ_JAFCKT010000001.1, from coordinate 557,015 downwards.
CGACTTCACCGACCGCGTGCTGCCCGCGATCCAGGATCCGCTCCAGAAATCCGATCCGCGCATCGTCTATTGCGTGGCCTGGGCGCGGAACGGATATTTGCCGACGCATAATCCCAATTACTGCTTGCCGCAGGGCAAGGACCCCGTGTGGAATAACGCCAATTGCCGCAACCGCCGCCTCTTCAACGACCGCACGGTCAAGAAGGTCGCGGGCAGCACGAAGCCCTTCCTGCTCCAGACCTACCGCCGCGACATGGGAGGCGGCCAGTTCGTGCTGATGAAGGACCTGTCGTCGCCGATCATGATCCGCGGCAAGCACTGGGGCGCCTTCCGGATGGGATTCCGGCAGGGCTGACGGACTCGCGCGGCGCGTCCTGAACCAAAAAATCGGAAAACAACCCCATGCACAGTAGCCGGGGCCTGCGAAATCAATGATTTACGCGGACAGGCTTCCGGCTCGTTTTGACGCGTCGGGCAAAACAGGGACACAACGTTATTTTCCGAAGTTCAACATCCGAGCTTGGCAGGGCCGGTTCAAGCGCCTCGTCCTTCGAGACGACCGTTTCGCGGGTCGCCTCAGCATGAGGCTTCACTGCATCGGTGTCCGTTGAAGCTGCTGCTGCGTACTCCGTCCTCATCCTGAAGGGTTGCCGGAAGCGGTGTCTCGAGGGATGGGCCGCAGGCAAGGCTCACAGTTGCGGCGCTCCGTCATCCGGCTTTCCCAATCGCACGACTTTCGTCATCGCATGATTTTGCGCATCCGCACGACGATCTCCGGACATCGACAACGTGCGCGACGAAAATGCGTCAAAAAATGACGCTTATCATATCAATCAGCCCAAAACACGTGCAGCGAGCGCCGCACAAATTTGTGAACATCATGGGCTGACGCGCTGGCAGCGCAAATATGCATTGCCGGAGATTGCGACGCTTCATCGTTTCGTATCGGTATGATTATTGTCGCGCGCGAATTCGCTGACTAGATCGCCGCAAGCGATCGAGCGAGCAAGGGGATGCATATGGCAATTGTTCTCACCATCAACGGCGAAACGAAATCGTTCGACGCGCCACCTGAAATGCCGCTGCTGTGGGTGCTGCGTGACATCCTCGGAATGACCGGCACTAAATTCGGCTGCGGAATCGCGCAATGCGGGGCCTGCACCGTGCATGTCGACGGCAAGGCCGTACGCTCCTGCGTGCTGCCTGTCAGCGCGGTCGAAAACCGCGCCATCACCACGATCGAACACATCGGCAGCACGCCTGCCGGCGCGAAGGTCCAGAAAGCCTGGCTCGATCTCGAAGTGATCCAGTGCGGCTATTGCCAGTCCGGCCAGATCATGTCGGCCGCGGCATTGCTGGCCGCCACACCCAACCCTGATGATTCCGACATCGACGCCGCGATGGCCGGCAACATCTGCCGCTGCGGCACCTACGTGCGCATCCGCGAGGCGGTCAAGCAGGCCGCCAACGGCCGTCAGTCGTGAGAATTGCCATGAATGCACACAACAGCGTCTCCCGCCGTTCGCTGCTGGCCGGCGGTCTCGCTACCGGTTTCCTGCTCGCCTTCCATCTGCCGCTGCGCGCGGCGGTCAACGAACCCTCGCAGCCGGCGGATGCGACCGACGGCAAGTTCGCGCCGAACGCCTTCATCCGCATCGACGAGACCGGCCGCACCGTGCTGATGATGCCGCAGGTCGAGATGGGCCAGGGCACCTACACTTCGATCTCGATGATCTTGGCGGAAGAGCTCGATGCCGACTGGGCAAAAGTCGAGGTGCTGCACGCGCCGCCCGATGACAAGCTCTACGCCAATCCCGCTTTCGGTCTGCAGGCAACCGGCGGTTCGACCTCGATCCGCGCGTGGTGGAAACCGCTGCGCCGCGGGAGCCAGCGCGCGGGCGATGCTGGTGCAGGCCGCAGCGGCGCAATGGGGGGTCGATCCTGCCAGCTGTACGGCCGCGAAGGGCGAAGTCATTCACGCCACGAGCGGACGCAAGCTCGGCTACGGCGCGGTAGCACTCGCCGCGCAAGGCCAGACCCCGCCGAAGGACGTTCCGGTCAAGGATCCCAAGGACTTCGTTCTCATCGGCCAGTCGCTGAAGCGGCTGGATACGCCGGACAAGGTCAACGGCAGGGCCGTCTACGGCATCGACGCGATCCTGCCCGACATGAAGATTGCCGTGATCGCGAACTGCCCGGTATTCGGCGGCAAGGTCGGAAAGGTCGACGACAGCGCCGCAGTGAAGGTCGCCGGCGTGCGCAGGGTCGTCGTGCTCGACGACGCCGTCGCTGTGATCGGCGATCATATGTGGGCGGCAAAGAAAGGTCTTGATGCGCTCAAGATCGAGTGGGACGAGGGAGCGAACGCCGCGATCAGCACCAGTGACATCTGGCAGAACCTGCGTGATGCGAGCGCGAAGGACGGCGTGGTCGCGAAATCGACTGGCGACATCGCCAAGGCGCTCGCAAGCGGCGACAAGTTCGAGGCGGCTTACGAGCTGCCGTTCCTCGCGCATGCGTCGATGGAGCCGATCAACGCCACCGTGCGGGTCACGAAGGACTCCTGCGAGATCTGGACCGGCACGCAGATCATGACGCGCGTGCAAGCGGAGGCGGCGAAGGCCGCGGGTGTCCCCGTCGACAAGGTGATCGTCAACCAGCACCTGCTTGGCGGCGGCTTTGGACGCAAGCTCGAACCGGACATGGTGGTCGCGGCGGTGAAAGTCGCCAAGCAGGTCGACTATCCCGTCAAGGTGATATGGACCCGCGAGGAGGACATCCAGCACGACGTCTACCGTCCGGTCTATCGCGACCAGATCGTCGCGTCGCTGGTCGACGGCAAGGTCTCGGGATGGAAGTACAAGGTCGCCGGCTCCGCAGTGCTGGCGCGCTGGCTGCCGCCGGCCTTCCAGAAAGGCATCGACATCGACGCGATTGATGCCGCCGTCGATGCGCCTTACGACTTCGCCAACTTCCACGTCGAATATGTCCGTGCCGAACCGCCGGCGGTGCCGACCGGCTTCTGGCGCGGCGTCGGCCCCAACAACAACGTGTTCGCGGTCGAATGCGCGATGGACGAACTCGCCCGCAAGGCCGGCAAGGACCCGGTCGAGTTCCGAAGGTCCATGCTGACCAAGAATCCGCGTGCGCTCGCGGTGCTGAACCTGGTCGCCGAAAAGTCCGGCTGGGGCCAGCCCTTGCCGCCGCGCGTCGGCCGCGGCGTCTGCGTGCAGCCGTCATTCGCGAGCTTCCTCGCGACCGTGGTCGAGGCCGAGATCGACGACATCGGAGAGATCAAGCTCCGCCGTGTCACCTCGGTGGTCGACACCGGGATCGCGGTCAACCCCGATACGGTGAAGGCGCAGATCGAGGGCGGGCTGATCTTCGGCCTCACCGCTGCGCTCTATGGCGAGATCACCATCGAGAAGGGCCGCGTGCAGCAATCCAACTTCCACGACTACCGCATGATGCGCATCAACGAGACACCGAAGATCGAGGTGATCGTCGTCAAGAGCGGTGAAGCGCCCGGCGGCATCGGCGAAGCCGGCGTCAATGCCGGACCGCCTGCGCTGCGCAACGCAATTCTCGCCGCGACCGGCGTGACGCTGCGGCGCATGCCGATCGATCGAAAACTGCTGGCTGTGGGGAAGAAGGCATGAGCGGCAAGATGCGTATCCTCACAAGTCTGGGCGTGATCGCCATCGTCGCAGCGGCGCTCGGCGTCTGGATCATCCGCGGACCCGGCCCGCTCGACTTTGCCGGCGGCACCAAGGTGACGTTGGCGGATTACCGGGCGGGCAAGCCGAGCGGCGTGCCGGCCAAGCTCGAGAAGGCCAGCCTGGTCGAACGCGGCGAATACCTTGCAAAGGCCGCCGACTGCATGGTGTGCCACACCAAGCCGGGCGAGAAGGAGTATTCCGGCGGGCTCGGCTTCAAGCTGCCGTTCGGCACGCTTTACTCCACCAACATCACGCCGGACAAGGACACCGGGATCGGCAATTACAGCGACCAGGATTTCCTGAACGCGGTCCAGCACGGCCAGCGCCGTGACGGCGCCCGGCTTTATCCAGCGATGCCGTACACGTCCTACACCTTCATGACCGACGAGGACGTGCTGGCGGTGAAGGCGTATTTGTTCAGCCTGCCGCCGGTGCGCGCCAAGGCGCCGGAGAATACGCTGTCGTTCCCGTTCAACCAGCGCTGGGCGATGGTCGTCTGGTCGGCCGTGTTCAATCCGGACACGCGCTTTGCGCCCGACACCTCGAAGAGCCCGGAGTGGAACAGAGGCGCGTATCTCGTCGAAGCGCTGGCGCATTGCGGCGAATGCCACACCCCGCGTAATCTCGGTTTCGCGCTGGATAACCGCAGGAAGTTCGCCGGCGCGATCACGGCGGGCTGGCGCGCCTTCAACATCTCCTCCGACAAGGCGACCGGTCTCGGCAACTGGAGCGATGCGGACCTGATCTCGTACCTGTCGCTCGGCCATGCGCCGGGCCACGGCGCGGCCTCGGGTCCGATGGGCGAAGCGGTCGACCACAGCTTAAGCCAGTTCGCCCCCGAAGACATCCGCGCCGTCGTTGCTTACCTGCGCAGCGTACCGCCACAGCCGTCGCCCGATCTGCCTGCCACCACGGCGCCCGTCGCGCCCGCCTCGCACAAGGACGGCATCACGGCGGACGCGCGCGGCAAGATGCTGTTCGCGGGCGCCTGCGCCTCTTGCCACGGCTGGAGCGGCGAGAGCCCGGTGTCGCCGATGGCGACGCTGACCGGCACCTGGGCGGTCAACGATCCCGCCGCCACCAACGTCGCGCAGATCGTGTTGTCAGGCACCAAGCGGCACACGCCGGATGGCGCGCTGTCGATGCCGGCGTTCGGCAATGCGTATACGGACGACGAGATCGCGGCGGTGGCGAACTACGTGACGGCGCGGTTTGGAGCGAAGGGCTCGAAGCTAACGGCGAAGGATGTGGCGGAGTTGAGGGAGCAGACGGCGGAGTAGGTGTCGCCACTGGTGCGGCGACCGTTGTTGCCATAGAAAGGCTGCCGCACATTCGGGGCGCGGACCCGAATCCAATCGACTGGCTTTCGATGTCCCTTCCACCCGCCCAAATCGGCGCGCCGTTGTCCGAGATCGATACGCCGGCGCTGATCATCGACCTCGACGCCTTCGAGCGCAATCTCGACACGATGGCAGCAGCGGTCGGCAAGCTCGGCGTCCGGTTGCGTCCGCATGCGAAGACCCACAAGTCGCCGATCATCGCGGCCAAGCAGATCGCGCGCGGCGCCGTCGGCCTATGCTGCCAGAAGGTCGCCGAGGCCGAGGTCCTGGTGGCGGGCGGGGTAAGCGACGTGCTCGTCAGCAACGAGGTGGTGGGCCTGCGGAAGCTGGAACGGCTCGCGGCGCTCGCGCGCCACGCACGCATCAGCGTTTGCGTCGACGATTCCATCGCTGTCGAGCAACTGGCGCTCGCCGCGGAGCGGGCCGGCTCGCACATCGAGGTGCTGGTCGAAATCGACGTCGGCGCCGGTCGCTGCGGCGTCAGGCCGGGCCCGGCGGCAGCCACCCTGGCGCGGCAGGTGGCGGGGTCACGCTACCTGTCGTTCGGCGGCTTGCAGGCCTATCACGGCTCCGCCCAGCATTTGCGCACGCCGGAGGAGCGGCGCGCGGCCATCACCAGCGCCGCGAACGCGACCACGGAGACGCTGCGCGCCCTCGAGGACGCGGGCTTTCAATGCCGGACGATTGGAGGCGCGGGAACCGGGACCTTCGAGCTCGAAGGCGCGAGCGGCATCTGGAACGAATTGCAGGCCGGCTCCTATATTTTCATGGACGCCGACTACGCCAAGAACGTCGCCGACGGGCCGCGCAACGCCAGTCCGTTCGAGCATGCGCTGTTCGTGATCGCGACCGTGATGAGCACAGCCTCCGGCGAACGCGCGGTCATCGATGCCGGCCACAAGGCCCTGTCGAACGACAGCGGATTTCCGGCGGTGCTGGGCCGTCCCGACCTACGCTATCACAGGCCCTCGGACGAGCACGGCGTGCTCGAGTTCGACAGCGCTTCGTTGCGGCTGGCGCTCGGCGACAGGGTGACGCTGATCCCCGGTCATTGCGACCCGACCGTCAATCTCTACGACTGGTATGTCGGCGTGCGCGGCTTCAATACGCCGGACGCCCGCGTGGAAGCGCTTTGGCCGATCGCGGCGCGCGGCGCCGTCACCTGAGATGGATGCGTGATCGCGCGTCGATCTCCGCCGTCGTCCCGGATGAGCGAACTTAGCTAGGGTAGTTCCTTTGTCATCGTAAAGGGATTGAACCCACATTCCGCGAGGGCAGCCCACGAAGCCGCGCCAAGGTGTGACAATCGGAAATAGTTTCGCGGTTTGGTCGGGTCGGTATCCAACACGAACCCCGTCGGTAACGCGCGGACAGTCGTGGCATAGAACCCACCATCGGGCGACCTCTGCGATTCGATGACAGCGATCAACGATTCTGCCCTCTCAGTCTTGCCGAGCAATTTCATCAAGAGGGCCATTTGGCCAGTACCTTCGGTCCACACACCGTCGCGGTCTTCACCGTAAGAAAATCCTCCGCCGACACTCATTCGCTGTTCGGCCGTCGTCATTGCCGATGCAAATTTTCCGGCCGCTCCGTGAAGCGCCGTCAAAGGCCAGATCTGGGCATCCAGAGCCAAAATCGGATTATGCGTAACACCGTCTTCAGCGGTCCCTGCGGCAAAGCAGGCGCACCCCGGATTCCACATCGTATTGACGAAGTACTCGGCAACCGTTGACTTATCGCGCCAGTGCGCCTCGCCTGTACGCATCGCAAGAAGGCCAAATGCGGCGGCGAGGTCAGTATTATGTTCAGTCGATTTCCACGTCCGCACTTGTGGCGTCGGTTCATGCCCAAACGTCCCACCCGTGAAACCGCCAGTACCGCGCGTATCGGCCCATTGCGCGATCCAAGCGCCAAGGCGCGCTGCACCATCGCGGAACCCGGCGCCGGTGTTTACATCATCAATCGACAGCAACGCCAACATGGCCCATGCGATGTTACCAACATCGCTACCCACCTGATATCGATCCTCTAACCATTTGTTTTGAGCATTGTCCCACCACCCTGGGAGCTTGGCGGAGCCACTTGCCACCACACCCGCTGCGTATGCGTTCCGGAGCCTGCCATCATGCCAGCTGCGATCGTTATCGATGGCCCATAGGATCGCCGAGCCAATTCGATACGCTTTGTCTCGCTCGCCGCAACCGACCAACGCGATGGCGGCAACCGCATTGTCATAGAGGTAGGCGGCGCCATGGAGCGGCCCCGATTCGACGGTCGGATAGCTGGGCAGGAACAACGGCCCTGATGGCGCTGCCTTATCGGGTAAACCAGCGAGATATCCGCACGCCGACGCTGCCGGCGCTGCTTGAGCCCAGAGTGGAGTGGCGACCCCAATGATCGTGCAATACGTTGCGATCCATGCGAAGGTTGCTATTCGGCCCACTGCTGCTCTCCGGGTGGACGATGGCCCTATCTATACCCATGGGACGATGTCTTGAAGTGGCGCTGCGGTTCATCCTTGAGAGCGTAGCGGAGTCCGCTTCCGAGTGTTGGGCCGGCTCATCTCCTGCCGCCGCGGGACGGCTGTTGACGACCCACAGCAGACGTCGCCTCCGCGAGGCCCGGGAACACTACCGTTCCGGTTTCGACTTCCACTCAACCGCCAGCTTCTGCGCTTCGGCGATCTGTGTCGGGGTCATCTTCTGCGCGATGCGATTTCGATTGCTGATCGCATCTTGGTCACTTCGCGCAGCCGCCAAACTGAGCCACATGTATGCTTGAATATTGTCTTGCTGCACGCCTAGTCCCGTAGCGTAACAGAGGGCAAGATATACCTGCGCTCCAATATGACCTTGGTCTGCAGCGCGGCGAAACCACTTCGCAGCCTCGATCCGGTTCTCGGCTACGGCCACGCCCGCGAAATGCAGGACCCCGACGTTGAACTGCGCACCCTCGTTACCGCCCTCGGCAGCAAGGTGATACAATTTCAATGCTTCAGCCTTGTTCTGAGGCACCCCATTGCCGTTGTCGTACAATGTCCCCAGGTTGTACTGAGCGAAGGTATGGCCTTGATCGGCTGCGAGGCGCCACCACTTGGCAGCCTTAGCGTAATTTTTCGGAACACCCTGGCCGCCGTCGTACATGAACCCGAGTGCGTACTGCGCTTCGGCATTGCCTTGATCGGCCAGCGGACGCCAGAGCCGTAGCGCGGTTGCGTAGTCGCGCCTGCTATGCGCCGCCTGCGCGTCCTCTAGCGGCCCCGCAACAGCGGATCCCGCCATCGACAGCGGCGAAGCGAGCGCGAGGAAGACCAGGAGGATCCGGACGATCGGCATGAGAAACCTCAATTGGCGTCGCGCGATAGGCCGGCGCGCGCCGCCGTCGCGACGATGGCAGCTTGTTTGTAGCGGGTCTCCCGCGAAAGGTTCACTGCCGACGGCTCTTGCGGACACAATCGAACGCCATTGCGCATGAGCCCGGATCCGTGCCTTTGCGAGCAGATCGCCTATCGGCCCGAAGCTGAACTTCGCGGCGATGCGCGCTGAGAGGCGCTTCTGATCCGAAGCGGAAGTTGCCACACGACGATCAAGACTGAGCTAACCCGACGCCCCTCGAGTTGCCCGCCGATGTCCGCTGCTGAGGGCAAAGTTGATGTGGTCGTCGGGGGGGGACAACACCGGGTGAGTGGCTTTGGCTTTCAGCTCAACCAGAATTTCGGTGTCGCCGGCTCCAGCCGTCCGCCCATGCGCACCGGCGCAACCCGTAGCGCGAGGCCCGTCGCGTCATCCGTCTCCACCGCAACACCACTGAGCGTCGCCGCACCCGCGGCCGGCTCGAACCGGCCCGACGGAATCCCCGACGTGAATCTCCGCAGCGGCTCTTCCTTCTGCATGCCGATGATGGAATCGTAATCGCCGGTCATGCCGGCATCGGTCATGTAGGCGGTGCCGCCTGAGAGGATCTGGTGGTCGGCGGTCGGCACGTGCGTGTGCGTGCCGACGACGAGGCTGGCGCGGCCGTCGCAGAAGAAGCCGATGCCCTGCTTCTCGCTGCTCGCCTCGCAATGGAAGTCGACGACGATGGCGTCGGCGGCAACGCCGAGCGGACAGGCACCGAGTTCGCGCTCCAATGCTGCGAAGGGATCGTCGAACGGGGTCATGAAGACGCGCCCCAACGCGTTGACGACGAGGGCATGCCTGCCGTTCTTGGTTTCGACCAGGGCGGCGCCCCGGCCGGGCGTGCCTCGCGGATAGTTGGCGGGACGCACCAGGCGCTCGGCGCGCTCGATGAACACCAGCGCCTCACGCTGGTCCCAGGAATGGTTGCCGAGCGTCACCGCGTCGGCACCGGCATCGAGAAACTCCTGATAGATCGCTTCCGTGATGCCGAAGCCGCCGGCGGAATTCTCGCCGTTGACCACCACCAAATCGAGCGACCAGTCCTTGACCAGGCCGGGCAGATAGTCGGCGATCGCCGTGCGTCCCGCACGGCCGACGACGTCACCCACGAAGAGAATGCGCAACTTCAGAACTCCGGAAATCGAACACGTCCGATTCCGTTAGCACATAATCCAGTGCAACGTCGTGGGCTAGTGCCGGAACCGCCTTGATCTCCTGCGCCGCAAAAGCGAGCCCGATGCCGACGATATTCTTGGTCTTGCGCAGATGCGCAAAGGTGAAATCGTAATGCCCCGCACCATAGCCGATGCGATGGCCCAGGCGATCGAAGGCCGCGAGCGGCGTCAGCATGATGTCCGGAATGACCTCGGCCGCCGCCGGCGAAGGCTCGGGAATGCCGAGCGGGCCAAGCATCAGGCGGTCGTTCGGATGGAAGATGCGGAAGATCAGCGACTGGCCGCGCGCGGTGACGCAAGGCAGCGCCAGCTTTGCGCCCTGCTCCGCGAGCTTCTTCAGCAGCGGCATCGGATCGATCTCGCTGCGGATCGGCGAATAGCCGGAGACGATGCTGCCAGGCAGCAGTTCGAACGGCAGCCCACGCTTGGCGAGCTTTGCGGCGGCCGTGGCGCGCTTCTTCTCGCTCAGCGCGTCGCGCGCGGCGAGGGCCTTGGCACGGAGTTCGGCTTTGGTGTTGGTCATGCGCGTCCCCCACGTCATCACCCGCGCATGCGGGTGATCCAGTATTCCAGGGCGTTAGTGCTTCACACAAATGCCGCGGCGTACTGGATGCCCCGCCCCGTGCGCAATCGCGCACTCTGGGAGGCATGACGCCTGTTGAACTGGCCGCCGTCATTCAACAAGCGCGAACCAAAGAAAACAGTGCGAAGCCGCGTACGCCGTTGAAGCACTCGATCCCGGAGTTCCCTACGAAAGTAGGTGGGCACCATATGTCCGGGCCCACGGGCCCGGCCAGGGACAGTTCCCTAAAGGATCGATAAGGCCCCGGGGATATTATGGCTCCTGACGCGCGTCGCAGCCTCGCCCAAGCAATGTAACAACGATGCTGACGAATCGCCAGCCCGGCGGAAGTACCGAACTTCGGCATCATCAAGCGGGTGCGAGCCAGGACGGAGGTCCGCTCCGTCCCCCGCTAGCGGGGGAGGGTTGGGGAGAGGGTTGTCTGCGCAACGGGACAATCCCCCAGAGGACAGAGCCCTCACCCGCGCCTTCGGTGCGACCTCTTCCGCAAGCGGGAGAGATTGAGCCTGCCCCGCACCGAGGACAACAACTCAGCGCGTCATCGGCGCCCCTACCCGATCGCAATCCCGTTGCCGACGGTCCGGTTCAGGACCTGGGTCGACTTCTCGATGCGTTCGGCTGCCGCGTTCAGGGCATTCACCACCGCGGTCTGCGTCATCCTGGCGCGCTCGACGGCGGCGTTGCGGAAGTCCCTGAGCTCGGTCAGCTCCTGCTCCATGGTGCGGAGACGGTTGCCGGAATCGACCAACTCGTCACAGACGGTCAGCGCCGCCATCACGGTGAGCCTGGCATCGCCGATCTCGCCGAATTTTCCGCGCAGAGACTGGATGCGGGTCTCCAGGCTCTCGGCGAGCTTGAGCAGCCGCACTTCCTGGCCCTCCTCGCAGGCCATGCGGTATTGCCGGCCGTTGATGGTGACGTTGATGTGGCTCATCCGTCCTCTCCGGTATCGAGCACCGAGCGTATCGTAACGATCGCGGAATCCAGCCGGTCGGAAATCTCGCGATTGGTGCGCTCGAGCTTGCGCGCCTTCACCAACGCTCCGTCGAGCTCATCGGCAAGTCGCGAACGATCCGCGCCCAGCGCCTGAATGCGCGCTGCGAGTTCGTTCTCGTCGCGATCCGCATCGCGTCGTCGTTCCACCGCGCTTTCCAGCGAGTCGAGCGCCGCCGTCAATCTTCGGGTCGCGATCTCGATCTCGACCGCGGAAGACTCCGTCATGGCAGCACTGTTGGAGACGCGATCGTTCATGCAGTCAGCGGTGAAACCTGGCGGCCTTTGCCCAGTGGCCTTTTGCTGGGGCTCGCCGCCCGGCAAAAGACTCGGTTCGGCAAGCAGTTAGAAGCAGAAATTTACAAAGCAAGCTAGCCCAGCGCAACGCCGCCGCAAAACTATGCACCGATCAATCGGAACGATGCCGCGCTGGCGGCCAGTTCCAGCTCCTGCACCCGCGCCGATGGCGATCTCCACAGAGGCAACTTTTACGGCCAAATCCGCGTTTGACTGCCTTGGACTCCCGGAACCGAGGTGCTATCCCAGCCCCGACCTTCAGGCCGCCAGGCTCCTCCCGCGCGGGCGCTCGTCGCCTCCAAGCGCCTCATTTCAGACGGATTTCAGACATGACGCAGGTCGACCACAACCGCATGGCCAACGCGATCCGCGGCCTTTCGATGGACGCTGTCGAGAAGGCGAAATCGGGCCATCCCGGCCTGCCGATGGGCGCTGCCGACATCGCCACGGTGCTGTTCACGCAGTTCCTGAAATTCGATATCGCTGCCACCGAATGGCCCGACCGCGACCGCTTCGTGCTCTCGGCCGGCCACGGCTCGATGCTGATCTATTCGCTGCTCCATCTCCTCGGCAGCCCCGAGATGACGATCGACCAGCTCAAAAACTTTCGTCAGATCGGGTCGCTGACCCCGGGCCATCCCGAACACGGCCACACCAAGGGCATCGAGACCACCACCGGTCCGCTCGGCCAGGGCATCTCGACCGCGGTCGGCATGGCGCTCGCCGAGAAGATGCTGGCCGCCGAGTTCGGCAAGAAGATCGTCGACCACCACACCTATGTGCTGGCCTCCGACGGCGACCTGATGGAGGGCATCTCGCAGGAAGCGATCGCGATGGCCGGGCACTGGAAGCTCAACAAGCTGATCGTGCTCTATGACGATAACGGCATCTCGATCGACGGTCCGACCTCGATCTCCGATTCCGTCGACCAGGTGAAGCGCTTCAAGGCGTGCGGCTGGGCCGCCGAGAAGATCGACGGCCACGACCAGGCCGCCATTGCCGCTGCCATCACCCGTGCGCAGAAATCCAGCAAGCCGACGCTGATCGCCTGCCGCACCACCATCGGCTTCGGTGCGCCGCATAAGGCCGGTACCAACAAGGTGCACGGCGAGGCGCTCGGGGCCGACGAGCTCAAGGCCGCCAAGGAAAATCTCGGGATTTCGCTCGAGCCGTTCTCGGTGCCCGACGACGTGCTGAAGGCCTGGCGTGCGGCCGGCAGTCGTGGCGCGTCGGCGCGTCAGGAATGGGAAGCAAGGCTTGGTGAGCTTGGCAGCCGCAAGCGCGCCGAGTTCGAGCGTCGGCTCCGCCACGAACGTCCGGCTGCGCTCGCCAAGGCGTTCAAGGCCTACAAGAAGGAGTTGCTCGAAAAGCCGATGACCGCGGCCACCCGCAAGTCCTCCGAAGCCGTGATTGAGGTCATCGCCGGCGCCATGCCGATGGAATTTCTCGCGGGCTCGGCCGACCTCACCGGCTCCAACAACAACAAGGCGAAGTCGGCAACCGCCTTCTCTGCCAAGACGCCGAAGGGCCGCTTCATCCATTACGGCATTCGCGAGCACGGCATGTGCGCGGCGATGAACGGCATCTTCCTGCATGGCGGTTTCGCGCCGAACGGCGCGACCTTCCTGGTGTTCACCGACTATGCACGGCCCGCGATGCGGCTTGCGGCGCTGATGGGCGCCGGCGTCGTCTACGTGATGACGCACGACTCCATCGGCCTCGGCGAAGACGGCCCGACCCATCAGCCGGTCGAGCATCTTTCCGCTCTTCGCGCCATTCCGAACATGCGCGTGTTTCGTCCCTGCGACGCGATGGAGGTCGCCGAGTGCTGGGAGCTCGCGCTCAACCGCACCGACGGCCCGACCGTGCTGGCGCTGACGCGGCAGAACCTGCCGCAGCTGCGGACCACCGCCACGAACGACAATCCCTGCCAGCACGGCGCCTACGAGCTCGTGGCATCCCAGGGCGAAGCCAAGGCGACCTTGTTTGCCTCCGGTTCCGAGGTCGAGATGGCGGTCGCCGCCCAGAAGCAGCTTGCCGAGCGTGGCATTCCGACACGGGTGGTCTCCGTACCGTCGCTCGAACTGTTGTTAGCGCAACCAAAAGAACGCCGCGACGCCATCATCGGCAACGCGCCGATCAAGGTTGCGATCGAGGCCGCCATACGCTGGGGCTGGGACGCCGTGATCGGCCAGGATGGCGAGTTTGTCGGCATGCACTCTTTCGGTGCCAGCGCCCCGCTCAACAAGATCTTCCAGCACTTCGGTATTACCGCCGAGGCCGCGGTTAACGCTGTCCTGAAGCGCGTTTCCTGAGTGTTGAGCTTGCCCGAAAAAAGGACTAGGTAATCTCTCATATGATCAAGCACCGCCCGGCCGAACCGAGCGTCCGCCCCTAAAAAACCCTCGCAGGCGCGTATGGCGCGTTGTGCGGGATGACAACGGTCATTGAAGGAGACGAAACATGGCAGTCCGCGTTGGAATTAACGGTTTTGGCCGCATCGGCCGCAACATCCTGCGGGCTATTGCCGAGTCCGGCCGCAAGGACATCGAGGTCGTCGGCATCAACGACCTCGGTCCGGTCGAGACCAACGCCCATCTCCTTCGTTTCGACAGCGTCCATGGCCGCTTCCCCGGCACCGTCACCGTCGACGGCGATACGATCAATCTCGGCGGCGGCAAGATCAAGGTGACCGCCGAGCGCGATCCCTCGAAGCTGCCCTGGAAGGATCTCGGCGTCGACATCGCGATGGAATGCACTGGCATCTTCACATCGAAGGACAAGGCGTCCGCGCATCTGACCGCCGGCGCCAAGCGCGTGCTGGTCTCCGCGCCCGCCGACGGCGCCGATGCCACGATCGTCTACGGCGTCAACCACGAGACGCTGACCAAGGAGCACCTGGTCATCTCCAACGGCTCCTGCACCACCAACTGCCTGGCGCCGGTTGCCAAGGTGCTGAACGATCTGGTCGGCATCGAGACCGGCTTCATGACCACCATCCACGCCTATACCGGCGACCAGCCGACGCTCGATACCATGCACAAGGATCTCTATCGCGGCCGCGCGGCGGCGATGTCGATGATCCCGACCTCGACCGGTGCTGCGAAGGCGATCGGCCTCGTGTTGCCGGAGCTCAAGGGCAAGCTCGACGGCGTCGCGATCCGCGTGCCGACCCCGAACGTCTCGGTGGTCGATCTCAAGATCGTCGCCAAGCGTGCCACCGACGTCAAGGAAATCAACGCGGCGATGAAGCGCGCCAGCGAGCAGCAGCTCAAGGGCATCCTCGGCTACACCAGTGCGCCGAACGTCTCGATCGACTTCAACCACGACCCGCACTCCTCGACCTTCCACGAAGACCAGACCAAGGTGCAGAACGGCACGCTGGTGCGCGTGATGTCTTGGTACGACAACGAGTGGGGCTTCTCGAACCGCATGGCCGACACTGCCGCTGCGATCGCGAAGGTGATCTGACTTCGCTCTCGTGTCCCGGGCGCGATGCAGCGTGAAACGCTGCGTCGCAGAGCCGGGACCCATCTAACCGCCGGACTCGCTGCAACATGGGTCCCGGTTCTGCACAGCGGCACTGCGCGCCGCAGTGCGCCCGGGACAAGGGCCATCCGATGACCAACAAATTCCGCACCCTCGACGACGTCGAATTGAAGGGCAAGCGCGTGCTGCTGCGCGTCGACCTCAACGTGCCCATGGACAACGGCCGCGTCAGCGACACGACCCGGCTCGAGCGCGTCGCGCCGACCATCTCCGAAATCTCGGACAAGGGCGGCAAGGTCATCCTGCTCGCGCATTTCGGCCGGCCGAAGGGCCGCGATGCCAAGGACTCGCTCAAGCCTGTCGCCGAGGCTCTGGCCAAAGTGGTGAAGAAGCCCGTCGCCTTCGCCGACGACTGCATCGGCGAAGCCGCGGCCAAGGCCGTGGCGGCGCTGAAGGATGGCGACATCCTGTGCCTGGAGAACACCCGCTTCCACAAAGAGGAAGAGAAGAACGATCCGGCCTTCGTTGCTGAGCTGGCCAAGCTCGGCGACATCTGGGTCAATGACGCCTTCTCGGCGGCGCACCGCGCCCACGCCTCGACCGAAGGGCTCGGCCACAAGCTGCCGGCCTATGCCGGCCGCACCATGCAGGCCGAGCTCGATGCGCTGGAGAAGGCGCTGGGTTCGCCGACCAAGCCCGTCATCGCGATCATCGGCGGCGCCAAGGTCTCGACCAAGATCGACCTGCTCGAAAACCTCGTGACCAAGGTCGATGCGCTGGTGATCGGCGGCGGCATGGCCAACACCTTCCTGCACGCCCAGGGCGTCGGAATCGGCAAGTCGCTGGCCGAGAAGGATCTCGCCCCGACCGCGCTGCGCATCATGGAGAAGGCGGAAGCCGCCAACTGCGCCATCATCCTCCCGGTCGACGCCACCGTCGCCTATCACTTCGCCGCCAACGCGCCGTCGCATGCCTATGGGCTCGATGCGATCCCGGCCGACGGCATGATCCTCGACGTGGGCCCGCAATCGATCGCCCGCGTCCACGCCGCGATCGACGACGCGGCGACCCTGGTCTGGAACGGACCGCTCGGCGCCTTCGAGATGCAGCCGTTCGACCGCGGCACGATGGCCGCCGCCAAACACGCCGCCGAGCGCACCAAGGCGAAAAAACTGATCTCGATCGCGGGCGGCGGCGACACCGTTGCAGCCCTCAACCAGGCCCATGTGGCCGGTGACTTCACCTATGTCTCGACCGCCGGTGGCGCATTCCTCGAATGGATGGAAGGCAAGCCCCTGCCCGGCGTTGAAGTTCTGCGCATCAAGTAAGCAAGCGGCCTTAGAAGCCCCAACGGGAGAACAAGACAGATGGCTCGGATCACGTTACGTCAACTGCTCGACCACGCGGCGGAGAACGATTACGGCGTACCGGCCTTCAACATCAACAATATGGAGCAGGCGCTGGCGATCATGGACGCGGCCAACCAGGTCGACGCGCCCGTCATCATCCAGGCCTCGCGCGGTGCGCGCTCCTACGCCAACGACATCATGCTCAAGCACATGATGGACGCGGTCACCGAAATCTATCCGCACATCCCGGTCTGCGTGCATCTCGACCACGGCAACGAGGCCGCGACCTGCATGACCGCGATCCAGGCCGGCTTCACCTCGGTGATGATGGACGGCTCGCTGAAGGCCGACGGCAAGACCCCCGGCGACTGGGCCTACAATGTCGGCGTCACCAAGACCGTGACCGACATGGCCCATCTCGGCGGCATTTCGGTCGAGGGCGAGCTCGGTGTGCTCGGCTCGCTCGAAACCGGCATGGGCGACAAGGAAGACGGCCATGGCGCCGAAGGCAAGCTCAGCCACGACCAGCTCCTGACTAATCCAGACGAGGCCGTGAAGTTCGTGCAGGAGACCAAGGTCGACGCGCTCGCGATCGCGATGGGCACCTCGCATGGTGCCTACAAGTTCACCCGCAAGCCGGACGGCGACATCCTCGCCATGAACGTGATCGAAGAGATCCACCGCAAGCTGCCGAACATGCATCTGGTGATGCACGGCTCCTCGTCGGTGCCGCAGGACCTGCAGGAGATCATCAACGCCAACGGCGGCAAGATGAAGCCGACCTGGGGCGTGCCGGTGGCCGAGATCCAGCGCGGCATCAAGAACGGCGTGCGCAAGATCAACATCGATACCGACAACCGCATGGCGATGACCGGCCAGATCCGCAAGGTGCTGAAGGATCATCCGGAAGAGTTCGATCCGCGCAAATACCTGAAACCGGCGATGGAAGCCATGACCAAGCTGTGCAAGCAGCGGCTCCAGGAGTTCAACACCGCCGGCCAGGCCTCCAAGATCAAGCGGGTCCTGACCACCGCCGAAATGGCCAAGCGCTACGCCAAGGGTGAGCTCGATCCCAAGGTGGCGTAAGACCGGGGATCGCACGCGCCCCGCTCGTGGCTGGTCCGCATCGAGAGCTTCGCGAGAGGTCGTCATGCCCGGGCTTGTCCCGGGCATCCACGTTCTAGGGTGCTCGCGGCAAGGCGTGGATGACCGGGACAAGCCCGGCCATGACGCTGGGGAGGTCGCCTCCCCCCTACCCTGCGACGAACGTTAACTCGGCAATTGCCTGAGAACGGTCTAACTTCACAGGCAAGGGCAGAATCGTTTTGGGAGGACCTCTCGATGAATCTGACTGAGCTCAATAAAGTCGCAACCGCCATGGTCGCATCGGGCAAGGGTATCCTTGCCGCCGACGAATCCTCCGGCACCATCAAGAAGCGGTTCGACGCGATCGGCGTGGAGTCGACCGAAGACAACCGCCGCGACTATCGCGAGATGCTGTTCCGCTCCAAGGAGGCGATGAGCCAGTATATTTCCGGCGTGATCCTCTATGACGAGACGATCTGGCAGGATGCCAAGGACGGCACGCCGCTGGTGAAGCTGATCGAACAAAGCGGCGCCATTCCCGGCATTAAGGTCGACGAAGGCACGCAGGCCCTGCCGATGTGCCCGGGCGAACTCGTCACCGTCGGGCTCGACAGGCTGGCCGAGCGGTTGAAGAAGTACTATGAGCGCGGGGCGCGCTTCGCCAAATGGCGCGCGGTGATCGACATCGGCAGCGGGATTCCCTCGATGACCGCGATCAGCGTCAATGCTCATGCGCTGGCCCGCTACGCCGCGCTCTGCCAGGCCGCACAGATCGTGCCGATCGTGGAGCCGGAAGTGCTGATGGACGGAGACCACGACATCGACCGCTGCCATGAGGTCACCCAACGGGTGCTCAACAAGACGTTCCAGGAATTGCGCGTGCAGCGCGTCGCGCTCGAAGGCATGGTGCTCAAGCCCAACATGGTGATCTCAGGCAAGAAGTGCCCGAAGCAGGCCTCCGTCGAGGAAGTCGCGGAGAAGACGGTAAGGTTGCTGAAAGCTTGCGTGCCCGCGGCGGTGCCGGGCATCGCTTTCCTCTCGGGCGGCCAGTCGGATGAGGAAGCGACTGCGCATCTCAACGCCATGCACAAGCTCGGCCCGCTGCCCTGGGGGCTGACCTTCTCATACGGCCGCGCGCTGCAGGCTGCGCCGCAGAAGGCCTGGGCCGGCAAGGCCGAGAATGTCGCAGCCGGCCAGCGCGCCTTCAGCCATCGCGCGCGCATGAACGGCCTCGCCTCCAAGGGCGAATGGCAAAGTAGCCTGGAACAGAAGGCAGCCTAGATCTTGTCGAACAAACCGCCTCCGGCGCGCCCGGCGCCGCGCCTCTATCTCGCGACGCCCGTCGTCGATGATCCGGCTGCGCTCGCCGCCGAGCTGCCCGGCCTGCTTGGCTCGGCCGATGTCGCAGCCGTGCTGTTGCGGCTGAAGGAAACCGACCAGCGCACCATGATCTCGCGCATCAAGACGCTCGCGCCGCCGGTGCAGAAGGCGGGCGCCGCGCTACTGGTCGAGGGCCATGCCGAGCTGGTCGCGCGCGGCGGCGCCGATGGCGCGCACCTGCCCGGCATCGCCGCGCTGAAAGAGGCGCTGCCGTCGCTCAAGCCCGATCGCATCGCCGGCGTCGGCGGGTTGACGACGCGGCACCATTCCATGGATGCGGGCGAGCTGGGCGCGGATTATTTGCTGTTCGGCGAGCTCGATGCAAAAGGCCAGCGTCCCTCGGCGCAGGCGATCGCCGAACGTATCGACTGGTGGGCAGAGCTGTTCGAGCCTCCCTGCGTCGGCTTTGCCATGTCGCTGCAGGAAGCCCGTGACTTCGCCGCGAGCGGCGCCGATTTCGTGCTGGTCGGCGATTTCGTCTGGGCCGATCCGCGCGGACCCAAGGCCGCGCTGATCGAAGTGGACGCCGCAATCAAGCAGGCCCATGCGACGGTGACGGCCGACCAGAATCCTGCCGGCAGCGAGCACGGCTAGCGCCCGACATGAAGCTTCCCTGCATCACCATGCTGGCCACGCTGCTGCTCACGGGGCCCGCTGCCGCGCAGCTCCAGATCGCGCCGCCGGCCACGATCCCGAGCGCTGTGCGCGAGAAGCAAAAGCCCAAGCCGGACGCGGTTCCCAAGAAGAAAGAGGCCGCGCCGGCGCCGAAGCCGTCGCCCTCGCCAAAACCGTCCCCTTCGCCCAAGCCGGCCGCCACCGTGATCCCGGCGCCGTCGACCGACAATTCCAACGCCGATCTGGTGTTCGGCGCCTATCAGCGCGGCCAGTACAAGACGGCATTCGATCTCGCCACCGCCCGCGCGCAAGCGGGCGATCCCAAGGCGATGACCATGCTCGGCGAGCTCTATTCCAACGCCATGGGCATCCGCCGCGACTACGCCAAGGCGGCCGAATGGTACAAGCGCGCAGCCGACGCCGGCGACCGCGAGGCGATGTTCGCGCTCGCCATGCTGCGCATTTCGGGCCGCGGCGGTTCGGTCGACAAGAGCGAGGCGGTCAAGCTGATGGCGTCCGCCGCCAAGCTCGGCGAGCCCAAGGCGGCCTATAATCTCGCGCTGCTCTATCTGGACGGCCAGACCCTGCCGCAGGACGTCAGGCGCTCCGCCGAGCTGCTGCGTCAGGCCGCCGATGCCGGCCTGCCCGAGGCGCAGTACGCGCTGGCGACCTTCTACAAGGAAGGCACCGGCGTGCCGAAGGACCCGGAACGCGCGGTGCGGCTGCTGCAGGCCGCCTCGCTCGCCGACAATGTCGACGCCGAGGTCGAATATGCCATCGCCATGTTCAACGGCACCGGCACCCCGAAGAACCAGCCCGCCGCCGTGGCCCTGCTGCGCAAGGCCTCGCGCCAGGGCAGCGCGATCGCACAGAACCGGCTGGCCTGGGTGCTGATCAACGGCGTGGGCGTTCCCGCAGACAAGGTCGAGGGCTTCAAATGGCACCTGGTGGCCAAGACCTCCGGCAAGGGCGACCCGGAGCTCGACAAGCAATTGGCCGACCTGCCGGCCGAGGACCGGACCAAGGCGGAGGCCGCCGCCAAAAAATGGCTTGGGAGCAAATGACCTGACGCAATGACTTGACCTGAGGGCCCTTGCAGGGCACCCAATCCCTCAAACAAGCGCGATTTCGCGCCATTTCCCGATCAAGACCCAGAGCTCATGCTGTATTCCGCCACTATCAACGTCATGGTCAAGGCTGCGCGTCGCGCCGGCCGCAGCCTCAAGCGCGATCTCGGCGAGATCGAGCATCTCCAGGTCTCGCTGAAGGGACCGGCCAATTTCGTCTCGCTCGCCGACAAGCGCGCCGAGCAGATCCTTTACGAGGACCTCGCCAAGTCCCGGCCCGGCTACGGCTTCATCGGCGAGGAAGGCGGCACCCGCGAGGGCAGCGACAAGAGCCACACCTGGATCGTCGACCCGCTCGACGGCACCACCAACTTCCTGCACGGCATCCCGCAATTCGCGATCTCGATCGGCCTGTCGCGCGAGGGCACGATCATTGCGGGCGTGATCTACAACCCCGCCAATGACGAGCTCTACATCGCCGAGCGCGGCAAGGGCGCCTTCCTGAACGACCAGCGCCTGCGGGTGGCCGGCCGCCGCCAGCTCAACGAATGCGTGGTGGCCTGCGGCCTGCCCCATATCGGCCGCGGCGACCACGAGGAATTCCGCCGCGAGATGACCGCGATCCAGGACCGCGTCGCGGGCCTGCGCCGCTTCGGCGCCGCCTCCCTCGACCTGGCCTTCGTCGCCGCCGGCCGCCTCGACGGCTACTGGGAGCGCAACCTGCAATCCTGGGACGTCGCCGCCGGCCTGATCATGGTCCGCGAGGCGGGCGGCACGGTGACCGACATCGACACGCCGGGCGACCCGGTGGTGACCGGGCATGTCGTGTGCGGGAATGAGTTCGTGCACGGGGAGCTGGTGAAGATTTTGCGGAAGCCGGCGTAGCGCGCAGGCCACGCTTCACACTCCGCCCGTCATTCCGGGGCGCGCCACTTGGCGCGAACTCGGAATCCATTGATCCGCATTGCTGGCCGCACGATGGATTCCGGGCTCGCGCTACGCGCGCCCCGGAATGACGGTGCCTTACGGCTTGACCTGCGCCGGCGGCCCGTACGCCTCGCTTTCCCTCGCCGCCTTCGGCTCCCTGTCCCCACCCAGCACGCGCTGCACCGAGACAAAGAACACCGGCACCATCAGAAGCGCCAGGATCACCACCGCGATCATGCCGCCCATCACGATGCTGCCGAGCGCCTGCTGGCTGGCGCCGCCCGCGCCATGGGCGATGGCCATCGGCAGCACGCCGCAGATGAAGGCGAGGCCGGTCATCAGGATCGGGCGGAAGCGCAGGCGGCAGGCTTCGATGGTGGCATCCACGAGCGGCTTGCCTTCCTTGCGCAGATCCTTGGCGAACTCGATGATCAGGATCGCGTCCTTTGCCGCAAGGCCGATGATGGTGATCAGGCCGACGGTGAAATAGACGTCGTTGGGCAGGCCGCGCAGCATGGCCGCGATCACGGCGCCAACGACGCCGAGCGGCACCGTGAGCAGCACGGCGAGCGGAATGGTCCAGCTTTCGTAGAGCGCAGCGAGGCACAGGAACACCACGAAGATCGAGAGGGCGAGCAGGAACGGCGCCTGCGAGCCCGATAGCTTTTCCTGCAGCGACTGCCCGGTCCATTCGTAGCCGAAGCCGCGTGGCAGCCGGCCGGCAAGGCGCTCCATCTCGGCGATGGCGTCGCCCGAGGTGAAGCCGGGCCTGGCCTCGCCGGAGATGCGCACGGCCGGATAGTAGTTGAAGCCGGCGATCTGGGTCGGGCCGCGCGCCCATTCGATCGTCGCGAACGACGAGAGCGGCACCAGCTGGCCGCGGCTGTTCTTGACGTTGTAGTTCAGGATGTCTTCGGTCCGCATGCGGTCGCGGGCATCGGCCTGCACCACGACGCGCTGCATGCGGCCGCGGTTCGGGAAGTCGTTGATGTAATTCGAGCCGAGATTGGTCGAGATCGTGTTGTTGATGTCCTCGAAGGTGACGCCGAAGGCGCCGGCCTTCTCGCGGTCGATCGCGAGATTGACAACGCCCGCTTCGGGCAGGCCCTCGACATAGACCTTCTGCAACACCGGGCTCGCATTGGCCTCCGCGATCAACTGGTCGGCGGCGCGTATCAAGGCCGGATAACCTTTCTGTCCGCGGTCCTGGAGGCGGAACGAGAAGCCCGACGAGTTGCCGAGATTGTCGATCGGCGGCGGCTGCAGCGCGGAGATCTTGGCGTCGCGGATCGAGGATCCCAGATCGCGGTTGATGTCGTTGACGATCGCCGCGGCGGAGTCTTTCGGCCCGCGCTCCGACCAGTCCTTCAGCGTGATGAAGGCCTGCGCCGTGTTCATGCCTTGGCCGGAGAAACTGAAGCCGGTGAGGAAGGTGACGTTGTCGACGCCCGGCCGCTGCGCCAGATATTTCTCGACCTTCTCGATCACCGCCTCGGTGCGGCCGTACGACGAGTCCGACGGCGTCTGTACGTCGGTGGTGATGAAGCCCTGGTCGTCGATGGGCAGGAAGCCGCCCGGCAGGCTGACGAAGGCCCAGGACAGGCCGACCAGCAGCGCGACATAGACCAGCATCAGGCGACCGGTCCGCTTCAGAGAGAAGCCGACGGTGCGCGCGTAGCGAAACCGGCAGGCTTCGAGGAAACTATTGAACCGGCTGAACACGAAGTTGGTCGAATGGCCGTGCCCCTTGATGGGCTTGAGGAGCGTCGCGCACAGCGCCGGCGTCAGCGATAGCGCGAGGAAAGCGGAGAAGCCGATCGCCGCGACCATGGTGACCGAGAACTGGCGATAGATGATGCCGACCGATCCCGGGAAGAATGCCATCGGCACGAACACCGCCATCAGCACGAGCGTAATGCCGATGATGGCACCCGTGATCTGCGACATCGCCTTGCGTGTCGCTTCCTTCGGCGACAGGCCTTCCTCGGCCATGATGCGCTCGACGTTCTCGACCACGACGATGGCGTCGTCGACGAGGATGCCGACTGCGAGCACCATGCCGAACATCGAAAGCATGTTGATGGAATAGCCGGCGAGCAGCAGCGTGGTGCAGGCGCCGAGAAGCGCTACGGGCACCACGATGGTCGGGATGATGGTGTAGCGGATGTTCTGCAGAAACAGGAACATCACCACGAACACCAGCACCACGGCCTCGACCAGGGTCATCAGCACCTTCTTGATCGAGGCCTCGACCACGGGCGTGATGTTGTAGGGAATTTCGTAAGTAATGTTGGCCGGGAAGAAGCGCGACAGCTCCTTCATCTTCTCCTCAACCGCGCTCGCCGTCGCCAGCGCGTTGCCGGTCGGCGACATCAGCACGGAGAGTCCCGCGGTCGGCTTGCCGTCCAGGCGGGTATTAAACTGGTAGCTCAGACCACCGACCTCGACGCGCGCGACGTCGCGCAGGCGCACGGTCGAGCCGTCGGCATTGGCGCGCAGGATGATGGCGCCGAACTCGTCCGGCGAAGAGAGTTGACCCTTGACCAGCACCAGCGCGGAGGTGCGCTGGCTCGACGTCGACGGCTCGGCGCCGATGCTGCCCGAGGCGACCTGGGCGTTCTGCGCGGCAATGGCCTTGTTGACGTCGTCGGCGGTGAGCCCATAGCCGACCAGCTTGGCCGGATCGACCCAGACGCGAAGCGATCGCTCGGTCGAATAAAGCGTGGCGCGGCCGACGCCCGGAATGCGGCGGACCTCGCCGAGCACGTTGCGGATCATGAAGTCGCCGAGGCCGACCTCGTCGAGGCTGCCGTCGGTCGAGCTCAGCGTGATGATCTGAAGCACCGCGCTCGACGCTTCCTCGATCAGGATGCCCTGCTGCATCACAGCGCGCGGCAGGCGCGCCTCGACGCGCTTGATGCGGTTCTGCACCTCCACCGAAGCGTCGTTGGTATTTGTGCCCGGCTGGAAATTGGCGATGATCTCGACCTGACCGAGCGAGTCGCTGGTCGATTCGAAGTTGAGGATGCCGGAGGCGCCGTTCAGCTCCTCCTCGATCAGGCGCGTGACGCTGTTGTAGAGATTTTCGGGCGAGGCGCCGGGATAGCTGGTCGAGATCGAGATCGAGGGCGGCGCGATGATCGGATATTGCGCGATCGGCAGCAGCGGCACCGCGATTGCACCGATCAAACAGATGAACAGCGCGACCACCCAGGCAAAGATGGGCCTGTCGATAAAGAAGCTCGCCATGATGCGTTACCGCGTGAGCTTCTGGGCGTGCCGGTTGTCCGCGGTCGCGTCCGCCTCCGACCAGGATTGCGGTTTGACCTTGTCCCCGGCGGCGAACTTCTGGAAGCCTTCGACCACGACCTTGTCGCCGGCCTTCAGGCCTTCGGTGATGAACCAGACTCCGTCCTGCACCGAGCCCGTGCGCACCGGCTGCACCGCGATGTGGTTGTCGTCCTTCACGACGAACACTTCGCTGCCGCCGCCGCCATTGCGCTGGATCGCCTGCTGCGGCACCGCGATCGCATCGGAATCGAGGCCCTGGTCGATACGGACGCGGACATACATGCCCGGCAACAGCTCGCGCTTGGGATTGGGGAACTCGCCGCGCAACGTCACCTGTCCGGTGTGGGCGTCGACCTTCGCGTCGGAGAACAGCAGCTTGCCGTCGAGCGAATAGAGCGTGTTGTCGTCGAGGACCAGATGCACCTTGGCGGCATCGGAGGCGATGCGCTCGAGGTCGCCGGTCTCGAAGGCGCGGCGCAGTTGGTTGAGCTCGTTCACCGACTGGGTGAAGTCGGCGTAGATCGGGTCGAGCTGCTGGATGGTCGCCAGATTGGTCTCATTCTGCACCGCAAGCGCGCCCTCGCTGACCAGCGCGGCACCGACCACGCCATCGATCGGCGCGCGCACGGTGGCATAATCGAGATTGAGCTTGGCGCGCGCAAGGTCGGCCTTGCGGCCCTCGACCTCGGCATGGGCCTGGCGCTCGGCGGCCACTGCCTTCTCGTTCTCAGCCTCGGGCGCGGCGCGCTGACTGGTGAGCGTGGCGATGCGGTGCGCCTGCTGCTTGGCCTGCATCAAGGCAGCCTCCGCCTTGGCAAGGGCGGCCTCGTTGGCCAACACCTCGACCTCGAATGGACGCGGATCGATGCGGTAAAGCGCATCGCCGGCCTTCACCTCGCTCCCCTGGCGGAACAGGCGCTCGACCACGATGCCGGAGACGCGCGGCCGCACGTCGGAGACACGCGTCGGCGCGATACGGCCGGGCAGTTCCCGGACCACGGCGCGCGGCTGCGGCTTCACGACGACCACGCTGACGTCGGGATAGGCCGGCGGGGCGGCGGAAACGGCGGAGTTGGACTCGTCACAGCCCGCGAGCAGCGGCGCCAAGGCCGCGAGCATCATTGCAACGCATGCCGATCGCGCGCGAAGTCCTGACATGAAGTTAAGTGCCCCGAGGTTGTTGAAATTGATCACGCTCCGCCCGCGGCCCGTTCTGGGCGATTTGGTGCGGCCGATGCCGTCAAAATAGAATGCGCCTGCTGCGATGCAACGCATGCTGCTGGCGGCTCATTGTCACACAGTGCATCGTACTGAAACTAAAGATCTTTTACCGAGTCACTCGATTGTGAGACCTGTTCCATCGCGGCGTGCTGCGGCGGAACATCGCAATTACCCCGCGGCCCTCAACCGGTAGTGGCTGATGCCCCATTCGGTTCCATCGGCATGGCCGAACAGGCCCGACGTGGCGAGCAGGAACCAGCGCCAGCGCCGCATCCAAAGGAAGGTCTGCTCGCCATGAACCTGACGCAGGGACATCTCGATCGCATCCCGATGCGCGTCGAAATTGGCGAGCCAGTCGTTGGCGGTGCGCTGATAATGCGTGCCGCTCCAGCACCATTCCTTTTCGACTGTGAAAATGTCGCCGAACTGTCTGACGAGATGATGGCTCGGTATCAGCCCGCCGGTGAAACCGTGCTGCGCGATCCAGTCCTCGCGATCGAGCCGGTCGAACAGCTGCGAGCCGGAGCGATGGGTGACGATCTGCATGAAGAAGCGCCCCTCGGGCGCCAGCCATGATCGCAGGCGCGTCATCAGCTTGCGCCAGTTCATCATCTGCTCGAACATCTCGACCGAGACGATGCGGTCGAACTGGCCTTCGGGCGCGAACACGTTCATGTCTGCAGTGACCACGCGCAGGTTCAGCAGGCCGCGCCGCCGGGCCTCTTCCTCGACATGAGCGCGCTGCGCCTGCGAGGTCGACACCGCCGTCACCCTGGCGTGCGGAAACTGCCGCGCCATCCACAGTGACAGCGAGCCCCAGCCGCAGCCGAGTTCGAGGATGGTCTGGCCGTCGGCGAGGCCGGCATGCGCGACGGTCTGGCGCAGCGCCTCTTCCTCCGCCTCCTGCAAGGTGGTCGCATCGGTCTTGTAGAAACAGCAGGAATATTTGCGGTTGGGGCCGAGCATTTCGGCGAAGAACGACGCGGGCACCTCCCCGCGCCGGGCTTCCGCGTTTTCGGCGATCGGCCGTAGCATCATCCGTCCGGCGAAGGCGGCGTCAGTGGCCGCATCATGCGCGGCGAGGCGCGTTGCGCTGCGGGAGCACAGGCGCTGGATCGCGGCGCGGAGGACGACGTCCGGCAGCGGCACGCGTTCGGCAGTCCCGATGATCGCGGAAACGACGCTCATGCGCCCCCTGACTGGCAGATCGCTGCAAATACCGGCTTATCAAAGCGCCGCTTCGGGCCGGGTTCCCGAGCTGGCCCCGAAATCGGCGCATCCGGCGCTTTTTTTGGGCCGGCGCTGTGCCATAGTGCGCACCGCAAGCAAGCTTTTGGAATGGATGATACCGGCCATGCCGTCAGGCACCTCGCCCCGCTCCACCATGGATATCGAGTACACGAAGCTGTCCTCACCCAGCGTCTTCCTGGTGCGGATGCTGGTCTTCCTGGTGCTGTGCGCGCTGGTCGGCGTGGTGCTCTACAAGCAGATCATCCAGGCCTTCTTCGCCAATCCCGGCCTCAATGCCCTGATCGGCGGCGTGCTGTTCATCGGCATCATCCTGGCCTTCCGCCAGGTCATCCGGCTCTACCCCGAGGTCTCCTGGGTCAACAATTTCCGCATCGCCGACCCCGGCCTGGCGCCGGCCCGGCACCCGAAGCTGCTGGCGCCGATGGCGGCGATCCTCGGCGGCGAGCGATCGGGGCGGATGTCGATCACCCAGACCACCATGCGGCATCTGCTCGATTCGATCGCGACCCGCCTGGATGAAGCCCGCGACATCTCGCGCTACATGACGGGCCTATTGGTCTTCCTCGGCCTGCTCGGCACCTTCTGGGGCCTGATCGAGACGGTCGGCTCGGTCGGCAAGGTGATCGACGGGCTCAAGGTCGGCGGCGATTCCGGCGCGCTGTTCGACACGCTGAAGGAGGGCCTCGCCGCCCCCCTCGGCGGCATGGGCATCTCGTTCTCCAGCTCGCTGTTCGGCCTTGCCGGCTCACTGGTCCTCGGTTTCCTCGATCTGCAATCGAGCCAGGCGCAGAACCGCTTCTATACCGACCTCGAAGACTGGCTCGCCACCACCGTGCGCGAATATGGCAGCGGCGAGGTCGCGGTCGCTTCCGGCGGCGGCGGGGTCGCCAGCGGCGAACTCCAGGCCGCGGTCGAGCGCTTGCGCTCGGTGCTCGAGGAAGGCAGCGCCAGCCGCGGCACCACGGCGGCGATGGCAAGCCTTGCCGAAGCCATTCAGGCGCTGGTCTCGCACATGCGCACCGAGCAGCAGATGATCCGCGAATGGGCCGACGGCCAGGGCGAACAGAACCGCGAGATCCGCCGCCTGCTGGAACGCATCGCCCGCCAGCCCGAGAAGAGTTGAGGACTGAACGAGGGTCTCGCGCCCCGGACGCTGCGCAGCACGAAGTGATGCGCTGCAGAGCCGGGGCCCAGAGGGGCCAGATATGGGTCCGGCTCTGCGCAGCAGCGTTGCACGCTGCAGCGCGTCCGGGACACGAGAGTGGAGACGGACAACATGGCACTGGCACGCGGCCGCCGCGGCGACACCTCCTTCAACTACTGGCCCGGCTTCGTCGACGCGCTGTCGACGCTGGTGTTGTCGATCGTGTTCCTGCTGTCGGTGTTCCTGGTGGTGCAGTTCTTCCTGTCGCAGGAGGTCACCGGCAAGGACAAGGCGCTGGAGCAGCTCAACGCCAAGATCGCGCAGCTCAACGAGCTGCTGTCGCTGGAGAAGCTCGGCAAGCTCACGCTTGACGACCAGGTCTCGCAGTTGAAGGCGGGCCTCGCCTCGGCCGAGACCGAGCGCGACCGCATCAAGGGCCTCTACGACGGCCTCGCCGCCGCCGGCAACGACGCGCAAGGCAAGACCTCCGAACTCGGCAAGGCGCTGGATTCGGAGAAGGCAGTCTCGGCGCGGGCGCTGGCGCAGATCGAGGTGCTGAACCAGCAGATCAGCGCGCTGCGCCGGCAATTGGCCGCGCTGGAAGAGGCGCTCGACGCTTCCGAGAAGCGCGACAAGGAATCGCAGAATCGCATCGCCGATCTCGGCTCCCGCCTCAACGTGGCGCTGGCGCAGCGCGTGCAGGAATTGTCGCGCTACCGCTCGGAATTCTTCGGCCGCCTGCGCGCCATCCTCGGCAACCGCCCGGACATCCGCATCGTCGGCGACCGCTTCGTGTTCCAGTCCGAAGTGTTCTTCGATACCGGACAGGCCATGCTGCTGCCCGAGGGGCGCGCCGAGCTCGACACGCTCGCGGCCGCGCTGATCGAGTTGGACAAGAAGATTCCAAGCGAAATCCCCTGGGTGCTGCGCGTCGACGGCCACACCGACGTGCGTCCGGTCAACGGTCCGAACTTCAAGTCGAACTGGGACCTGTCCGCGGCCCGCTCGATCTCGGTGGTGCAGTATCTGGTCTCGCTCGGCGTGCCCGCCCAACGTCTCGTCGCCGCCGGCTTCGGCGAATTCCAGCCGCTTGATCCTGCCAACACCGAAGAGGCCTACAAGCGCAACCGCCGCATCGAGCTGAAGCTGACGGAGCGGTAGTGGTGTCGGCTACGCCACAGCTTGTCATTGGCTGGCTTGACCCGGCAATCCATCAAACAGGATCGTCTCGAAGTGAATGGATGGCCGGGTCAAGCCCGGCCATGGCGAGTGTATGCCGATGATCCACCTCCGCCCCTACCGTCCCGAGGACGAAGCTGCCGCGATCGACCTCTGGCATCGCACCTGGCAGCAGGCCTATCCGCAGATCGACTTCGCGGCGCGGCTCGAATGGTGGCGCGAGCGCTGGCGCAAAGATCTGGTGCCGAAGGCGTCCATCGTCGTGGCGGAGCAGGACGGCGCGCTGACCGGCTTCGTCACCATCGATGGCGAGGGTTATCTCGACCAGCTCGTGGTCGACCCTGACCACTGGGGTTCGGACGCGGCCCGGCTGCTGGTCGACGAAGCGAAACGCCTGACGCCATCAGGCATCACGCTGCTCGTCAACAAGGACAATTCCCGCGCCATCCGCTTCTACGAGCGCAACGGCTTTGCCCATGCCGGCGACGATGTGAACCCGACCTCGGGCCGGCCGGTGCTGAAGATGGCGTGGCGGGCGTGAGATCCATCACGCTGGGATCCCTGGCCGTCTGCTAGTCGTTGACGCAATGAGCGATGACGAGCGGACGGAGATGACCGATGAAGCTGCGCGATCTGGCCAAGGGGTCCTCGATTTTCCTAAGCGTCGCTGTCGCCGGTTATCTGTCGACGACCTACATCGACCAGCGCTTTGCATCGCTCGAGACGACGCGGGCGCCTGCTCACGCGAACGGCACGGCCCCATCGGCCTGCGTCGACGAGGACGGGAGCTGGAAGAACTGGTGGTGGCCGAATGTGCCGGCGCTGTCGCCGAAGTGCCGGTAAGCCGAGGCAAAAAGTGCGAAAACAACCCCATGCACAGTAGGCCACGCAAGCAAAATCAATAACTTACGGAGACCCCCGAGAGGACCTTTATGCCCCCTCGAACTGCAGCCTCGCCAGCCGCGCATAAAGTCCGTTCGCAGCCACCAGCTCCGCATGCGTGCCCTGCTCGACGATCTTGCCCTGGTCCATCACCAGGATGCGGTCGCATGACAGGACAGTCGCGAGACGATGCGCGATCACCAGCGTCGTGCGGTGGCGCATCAACTCTTCCAGCGCGGTCTGCACCAGCGTCTCGCTCTCGGCGTCGAGCGCGGAGGTGGCTTCATCGAGCAGCAGGAGCGGCGCGGCGCGCAGGATTGCACGCGCGATCGCGATACGCTGGCGCTGGCCGCCGGACAACGTCACGCCGCGCTCGCCGAGCGGGGTGTCGAAACCGTCGGGCAGGCGGCGGATGAACTCGGCGGCATGCGCGAGTTCGGCGGCACGCTCGACCTCGGCGTCGGTCGCATCGGGACGGCCGAAGCGGATGTTCTCGCGGGCGCTTGCCGCAAACACGTTCCCTTCCTGCGGCACCAGCGCGATGCGCGCGCGGAAATCGCGGGGGTCGGCGGATCGGACCGGCACGCCGTCGAGCGAGATCGTCCCGCTGCGCGGGTCGTAGAAGCGCAGCAGCAGGTGGAAGATCGTGCTCTTGCCCGCGCCGGACGGGCCGACGATCGCGACCTTCTCGCCAGGGCGCACGGTGAACGAGACGGCATCGAGCACATTGACGTCGCGCCGCGCCGGATAGGCGAAGCTGACCTGATCGAAGCCGACCTCGCCGCGCGCCGGGACCGGAAGCGCACGCGGCGTGGCAGGCGCCTTGATATCGGGCTGCACATGCAGGATCTCGAACAGGCGCTCGGCCGCGCCCGACGCCGCCGAAACCTCGCCCCAGACCTCGCTGAGCTGGCCGAGGCCGGCTGCGGCGAACACCGCATACAGCACGAACTGACCGAGCCGGCCCGGCGAGATCGCGCCTGTGAGCACGTCATGCGAGCCGATCCAGAGGATCGCGACCACGCTTGCAAACACGATGAAGATGATGATGGCCGTGAGCACGGATCGCGCCTGGGTCGAGGTGCGCGCGGCCTCATAGGCCTGCTCGACCTCGCCGCCGAAACGCTGCTCGGCGAATGACTCGCTGGTATAGGCCTGCACGGTGCGGATCGCGCCGACCAGTTCGCCCGCATAGGCCGACGCCTCGGCCAGCGTGTCCTGCGCATTGCGCGACAGACGCCGCACCCAGCGCCCGAACGCGACCAGCGGCAGCACGATCAAGGGGATGGCCAGCAGCACGAAGCCCGACAGCTTCGGGCTGGTGATCACCATCATCGCCGTCGCGCCGAGAAACATCATGAGATTGCGCAGCGCGATCGACACCGAGGCGCCGACGGCCGATTTGAGCTGGGTGGTGTCGGCGGTGAGCCGAGAGATCAATTCGCCGCTTCGCGCGGAATCGAAAAAGGCGGGAGACAGCGACAGCAGATGAGCGAACACGTCGCGCCTGAGGTCGGCGACGATGCGCTCGCCGATCGTCATCACGAGGTAGTAGCGCGCAGCGCTGGCCACCGCGAGCACGCCGACCACCGCGAGCATCACCGAGAAGTAGCTGTTGATCAGCTCGATGCCCTCGGGCGTCAGGCCGAAATCGATCATCCGGCGCACCGCGACCGGCACCAGCAGCGTGGTCAGCGCCGCGACCGTGAGTGCGACGAAGGCCAGCGCCGCGCGGCCGCGATAGCGGCTGACGTAGGGCGCCAGCGCAAGCAGCGGGCGGAGCTTGGCGCGACCCTTGGCCGGCTCCTCGATCAGCTCGGCCTCGATCGAGGGCGTGTCCGCGGCGTTCATTCCGGGCTGATCGACATACTGATCATCAAGCCGTTCCACTGCGCTCATGAGATCCGACCCATTGCATTCGTTCGCTCCCAATAGGCCGGTGCAAGGGTAGTGGCAAATCCGGGATGTCCCTTAGGGGCAAACCCCCGGTTCGCGACCGGGATGGCTTGTTTTGCGGGGTTTCGTGAGGTATAGAGCCGCCCAAATCCGTCATTCGCTAGCCACCCAACAAGGCGCCGGGGCGCCGAGGAATTGCCATGAAAGCCGAAATTCACCCGAACTATCATACGATTAAGGTCGTAATGACCGACGGAACCGAATACCTGACCCGCTCGACCTGGGGCAAGGAAGGCGACACGCTGAACCTCGACATCGACCCGAAGTCGCACCCGGCCTGGACCGGCGGCAACGCCCAGATGCTGGATCGCGGCGGCCGCGTCTCGCGCTTCCAGAAGAAGTTTTCGGGCTTTCTCAAAAAGGATTGATCCGGCCCGCAAGGCTGGAGACGAAAACGCCCCCGCAAGCCGGGGGCGTTTTTTGTTGCGACCGTCATTCCGGGGCGCCCGAAGGGCGAGCTAGGATGCGCAATTGCGCATCTGAGAATCCATAGCCACGATCGGGAGTATGGATTCCGGGCCCGCGCCAAGTGGCGCGTCCCGGAATGACGACCGAGATTGTCGATGGAGCCTACCGCTCGAACGCCGCCTTCAGCGCGTTGAGATGCGGCACCAGCGGGTTGCCGATCGCCGCGTGTTCGGCCGGCGGGGTGTGGATGGTGGTGTCGAGGCGGCGCACGCGGGTCTGCAGGCTCATCGAGCGATGGATCAGATCCTGAAGCTGCGAGGGCAGCTTCTCGATGGTGTCGGCGGGGCCGGGATCGGCGGCGCTGAGCTTCACCTTGGTCTTCTCGCGGTTGGCCTGGCCCAGCGTCATCTCGCCTTCCTTCACTGCGCGATGCAGCAGCAGCCAGGAGGCGAGCTGCATCAGGCGGGTGGTAAGGCGCATGCTCTCGGTCGCGTAGGTGAGGCTGACCGCACGATCGAGCGCCTTGGCCTCGGTGCGGCCGGCGCCGTCGAGATAGGCGGCGGTCTCTTCGACGAGGTCCATGCCCTCGCGGAACAGGACGCCGAACGCCGCAGAATTGGTGAATCGCTCGCTGAGTTGAACGAGAGCGCCGTCGGCCTGCAAACGTTCCATGGTTAACGCCTCTTACGCAACTGTTTGACTGCCCGGCTTTGGCAGCCGGCTTATGATGAACAAATCATTGCGCGGGCGGGACGCGGAGTCCAGTGACAAGCGCGGATATGGTTTCCGCGGGTCATCCCGCGGAATTCAACCGCAACGGGATGCAAAAACGCAAAAAAGAGCCGCCGGAAAACCGGCGGCTTTGAAAGTTGATAACAGGGAGGCGTCAAACAGAGTGGACAGGAGCCACTCGGTGTCCAAACGAGGACAGTTCCAAGTCATAAACCCGAAAGCTTAATCGACCGTAAACGAGCGATTTCTTTGAGGGTTCGTTAGCCATGTCGGTCAGTGGCCGAGCGAGATGACACGTTTCCCTCTCTGCCGTCGTTTCCGGGGCGCGACAACGTCCCGAGCCCGGAATGACGAAACGGTCTTGCGCGTGACATGCGTCCAGGCTCTGCGGAGCGTCACTGCGTGACGCACCGCGTCCGGGACACGAGAGTTGTGAAATTCCTAAGACTTGAAAATGCTGTTGGCCGCGTCGCGCGAGGCGCGCTTCCTGGTGGCGGCCTCTTCCAGCCTTGCGATTTCGGACTTCAGCAGCGTGACGCGCTCGGTCAGTTCCTCGACCGACAAGAGTGAGAGATCCTGTCCGATGTCATGGCTGACCTTCTTGCGCGGGCGGTCGTCGTCTTCCGTCGCCATCGTCAATCCTCCTCTCGTCCGCGGACCGGACCACACGGCTCAGGCAGTTGCCAGTCCGGACCGCGCTGGCTAATCAAAGGCCTCGTTCATCCCGCACCTTCACCCAAGGACACATCATGGACAAGCTGCCCGCGCAAATGACCGTGGTCGCCATCTCCAAACCCGGCGGACCCGAGGTGCTGATCCCGGAACAGCGCGCGCTGCCGCAGCCCGGCCTCGACGAGATCCTGGTCAAGGTGCAAGCCGCGGGCGTGAACCGGCCCGACGTGGCGCAGCGCTCCGGCGCCTATCCGCCGCCGCCCGGCGCGAGCGACCTGCCCGGTCTCGAGATCGCGGGCGAAGTGGTGGCGGTCGGCAGCAATGCCAAGCGGCACAAGATCGGCGACAAGGTGATGTCGCTCGTTGCCGGCGGCGGCTATGCGCAGTACTGCATCGCGCAGGACGCCCAGGCGATGAGCGTTCCGCCCGCGCTGTCGATGAAGGAAGCCGGCGCGCTGCCGGAAACCCTGATGACGGTCTGGCACAACGTGTTCGAGCGCGGTGGCCTTAAGGCCGGCGAGACGCTTCTGATCCATGGTGGCTCCTCCGGCATCGGTACCATGGCGATCCAGCTGGCGAAGGCGTTCGGTGCGAAGGTGTTCGTCACGGTGGGATCGCAGGACAAGATCGATGCCTGCCTCAAGCTCGGCGCCGACCGCGCCATCAATTACAAGACCGAAGACTTCGTCGCCGTGGTCAAGGAAGCGACCAACAAGGAAGGCGTCAATCTGATCCTCGACATGGTCGCCGGCGAATATGTCGACCGCAACTATGATGCCGCCGCAGTCGACGGCCGGATCGTGCAGATCGCGACCCTCAACGGCCCCAAGGTCACCGTCAACATCGCCAAGGTGATGGTCAAGCGCCTGACCCATACCGGCTCGACCCTGCGCCCCCGTACGAATGCGGACAAGGCGGCGATGGTGGCCGCAATCGAGGCGAAAGTGATGCCGCTTTTGCGCGAAGGCCGCGTCAAACCGCTGATGGACAGCAGTTTCCCGCTGGAAAAGGCAGCCGATGCGCACCGGCGCATGGAGACGAGCGCACATATTGGCAAAATTGTGTTGGAGGTCTAGGCCGCTGACCCACAGGCGGCGGCGGAAACCCTTTGATTTTCCTCGCTTTCGTGGCATCTATCGCGACGCACTGAACGCACCCGTGCGGTCTGAAATCGTCTTCACCTGAGTCGTTTGCGTCGAACGCGGAGAACTGACCTTGCGTCTGATCAGGTGCCTCGCGCCCATCGCGCTCGGCTTCATGATTCTCGTCGCCGCGTATCCCGCGCGCGCGCTCGACGCCGTCAGCGTCCGCAGCGACGCGCCCGCGATCGACCTCACGGGCGTGCTCGAGCATCAGCGCAGTGATGCCGACCGCATCCAGGTTTCGACCGCGCCCGGCACCGACGGCATCGTCCGCCGCATCGAGGTGCGCGCGCGCGAAGGCGGCCAGAACTGGGTGGTGTTTGCGCTCGCCAACAACACCGACGACCAGCTCGACCGCCTGATCGTCGCCCCGCATTACCGCATCGTCTCCTCGGGGCTGCTGTGGCCCGACCTCGGCCTGTCGCGCATCGCGACCATCACGCCGTCGACCGGCGACCGGCCGGAGCGGCAGGAAAGTCCGACCGCCGACGTATTCCGCGTCACGCTCGACCCCGGCGCCGTCATCACCTTCGTCGCGGAGCTGCGTACCGACAAGCTGCCGCAGCTCTATCTGTGGGAGCCGGAAGCCTACAAGGACAAGGTCAACTCGTTCACGCTGTATCAGGGCATCGTGATCGGCATCTCCGGCTTGCTCGCGCTGGTGCTGACCATTCTGTTCGTGGTCAAGGGCAGCATCATGTTCCCGGCCGCCGCGGCGCTGGCCTGGGCGGTGCTGGTCTATATCGGCGTCGATTTCGGCTTCTGGGGCAAGGTGCTCGACATGTCGAACAACGCCGAGCGCATCTGGCGCGCGGCGGGCGAGGCGATCCTGGCGGCGACGCTGCTGGTGTTCCTGTTCGCCTATCTCAATCTCAGCCGATGGCACGTGCGCTATTCGCACATCACGGTGGGCTGGCTGGCGTTCCTGGGATCGCTGGTGGCACTGGCCCTGTTCGATCCGGCGGTGGCCTCCGGCATCGCGCGCATCTCGCTGGTGCTGATCGCCTTCGCCGGCTTCGCGCTGATCGTCTACCTCTCCACCCACGGCTTCGATCGCGCGGTGCTGTTGATCCCGACCTGGTTCCTGCTCGTGGTCTGGGTGGTCGCGGCCGGCATGACGGTGGCGGGCTCGGTGACCAACGACATCGTCGGCCCTGCCCTGCTCGGCGGCCTCGTCCTGATCGTGATGCTGATCGGCTTTACGGTGATGCAGCACGCCTTTGCCGGCGGCGGCGCCACCACCGGCGTCGTCTCCGATATCGAGCGGCGCGCGCTGGCGCTGGCCGGCTCCGGCGACCTGATCTGGGATTGGGACGTTTCCGCCGACAAGGTTTTCACCAGTCCCGAGACCGAAGCCCTGCTCGGATTGAAGCGCGGCACGCTGGAAGGGCCCGCGGCCTCCTGGCTAGAGGTGCTGCATCCGCTCGACCAGGACCGTTTCCGCGCCGCGCTCGACAGCGTGCTCGACCAGCGCCGCGGCCGCCTGGTGCAGGATTTCCGCCTGCGCACGCCGGACGGCCATTTCATGTGGTTCGCGCTCAAGGCGCGCCCGGTGGTCGGCTCCGACGGCGAGGTCTCGCGCGTCGTCGGCACGCTCACCGACGTCACCGAACTGCGCAACGCCGAAGAGCGCCTGCTCCACGATTCCGTGCACGACAACCTCACCGGCCTGCCCAACCGCAAGCTGTTCATGGACCGGCTGGGTGCGGTGGCGCATTTCGCCAAGACCATGCCGACGCTGCGGCCGACGCTGATGGTGATCGATCTCGACCGCTTCAAGCAGGTCAACGATTCCGTCGGCATCGCGGTCGGCGATTCCATCCTGCTGACGCTGGCCCGCCGCCTCACCCGCATCCTGAAGCCGCAGGACACGCTGGCACGGCTTGCCGGCGACCAGTTCGGCCTGATCCTGCTGTCGGAGCAGGATCCGGCCCGCATCACCGCCTTCGCCGAGACCATCCGCAAGACCATCCGCGCGCCGATCGCCTTCAACGACCGCGAGATCTTCCTCACCGCATCGATCGGCCTTGCGCTCTCCGATCCGCAAACGCAGCTGACGGACGAGATCATCAAGGATGCCGAGCTTGCGATGTATCACTCCAAGCGCATCGGCGGCGACCGCATCGACGTCTACAAGCCCGCCATGCGGGCGCGGAAGACCGACCGCCTGACGCTGGAGAGCGAACTGCGCCGCGCCATCGAGCGGCAGGAGCTTACCATCCTGTACCAGCCGATCGTGCGGCTGGAGGATCGTTCGGTGGCCGGCTTCGAGGCGCTGGTGCGCTGGGATCACCCGAAGCTCGGCCGCATGGCGCCGTCGGAATTCATCACCATCGCCGAAGAGACCGGCCTGATCGTCGACCTCGGCATGTTCGTGCTGGACCAGACCGCCAAGCAGCTTTCGATCTGGCAGCGCGCGATGCGCTCGCGCGAGCCGATCTTCGCCTCCGTCAACGTCTCGTCGCGGCAGTTGCTGCGCCACGATCTGATCCACGACATCCGGACCGTGCTGTCGCGCTCCTCGGTGGCCCGCGGCACCCTCAAGCTCGAACTGACGGAATCGCTGGTGATGGAGAATCCGGAGCACGCGGCGCAAATGCTGACGCGGATCCGCGAGCTCGGCACCGGGCTGTCGCTCGACGATTTCGGCACCGGCCACTCGTCGCTGGCCTATCTGCAGCGCTTCCCGTTCGACACCATCAAGATCGACCAGTCCTTTGTGCGCACGACCAACCGCGGCACCCGCCCGGTGATCCTGAAGTCGATCATCGCACTCGCGCACGACCTCGGCATGGACGTGGTGGCCGAAGGCGCCGAGACCGATTCCGACGCGGTCGAGCTCTACCAGATGGGTTGCGAATACGCACAGGGCTTCGCCTTCGGCGAGCCGATGGACGCGGACGCGGCGATGCGGCTCTTGACGGAAGTGCGGCTGGAAGCGGCGAGCTGATCGACAGTACCGTGGGGTGGGCAAAGGCGCGCTTGCGCCGTGCCCACCATCTATCCAGCACAGCAACAGATCGTGGGCACGCTTCGCTTCGCCCACCCTACGATACTTACCCCGTGGGAGATGAACGAAAGCACGCCGCTACCGTCGCCCGTCCTTCTTCATCTTCGTGAATCGCACGGTCTGCCCGTCCGGCATCCGCGTAGCCTTGAAGCCTGCGGCGAGGCAGGCTTCGCGCTGGGGCATCTGAATGTCCGGACTGCGCGAGGTATCCCACCATGAGGCGCGGTTGGCCGCGCGCGGCAAGGCGGCGCCGATGATCTCCTCGATCTGCTCGAAACTCAGGACAAATTCGGCCTGCTTCTGCCGCAGCAGATAGTCCCGTAACGCGTCGTAGTCGTTCACATCAGTCCTCTCGTCCCAAGCCCGGTTTCGCTCGGTCTGCCTGCCCAATTCGATGAGCCGCGTAAACCGGTTCTTAACTCATTGCGGCAGCGCCGTCCTTCCTTAAACACTACTCAAGCTTTCGGGCGCATCCATCAGGATCGGGAGAAAGCGATGCTGTCTGGATGGCGCGAAGTCACGGCCCGCCGGCCGTGGCGGATTTCGGCGAAGCTGCTGATCATCTCGTCCGTGGTGACGGTGATCGGCTTTTCCGCCATTTGCGTCAACGTCATGCTCGACATGCGCCGGGGCGAGGAGGCGCTCGCCCGCCAGACGCTGGAGAACCTGGCGACGACCATCGAGTCCGACATCGGCCGCAATATCGAGATCTACGACCTTGCGCTGAAGGCGGTCGCCAGCAACATGCTGCTGCCCGAGCTTGCGACCGTGTCGAAGCCGATCCGTCACCTGATCCTGTTCGACCATGCCATGACCGCCCGGCATTTCGGCGCCATCCAGGTGTTCGATGCCGGGGGCAGGCTGACGATCGACGCCTCCACGCTCGATCCTGCACCGGAGAATCGGAGCGAGGAGGACTACTTCAAGGTCCATCGCGACAACCCCGGAGCCGGACTGTTCGTCAGTCGTCCCATGCTGTTTCGCGGCGCCTATTCGATCGTGCTGAGCCGGCGCATCAGCGACAGCGACGGCGGCTTTACAGGCGTCGTCGCCGGTTCGATCCGCTTCAGCTATTTCCACGAATTGTTCGACCGGCTGAACCTCGGCCCCGAAGACACCATCACCGTGCTCAACCGAGACCGCACCATCATGATGCGGCGGCCGTTCGATCTCGACGTGATCGGCAAGAACCTCGGTGCGCGCCTGGACTGGAAGGCGGACAATCTGCGCGTCGGCGGCGCCTATGCCGGCCAGGGCCCCGTCGACACGACCCCGAGGCTGTATGTTCGCAGCAGCGGCACCAGCCCGCTGTTTGTCGTTGCCGGCAAGCCCTTGAGCGCCGTGTTCGAGCTGTGGCGGAAGGAGGCTTACCGGATCGGTGCCGTGGTGGTGGCGCTCATCCTGTTCATGCTGGGATCGACGCTCGTGCTCGCGCGTGAGATCGGCCGCCGCGCCGAGGCCGAGCGCAAGCTCGAGGAGATGGCGACGACGGACGCGCTCACCGGCCTGCGAAACCGCCGCAAGTTCGATTCCGTCATCGACATCGAGTGGCGGCGCGCCATGCGCCAGAAGGCGCCGCTCGCGCTGTTGATGATCGATGCCGATCACTTCAAGGCGTACAACGACACGTTCGGCCATCAGGCCGGCGACCAGGTGCTGGTCGGCATCGCCATCTGCATTTCCGATTCGGTGAGCCGGGCCGGCGACTGCGCCGCGCGCTATGGCGGCGAGGAATTTGCCGTGCTGCTGCCGAACACGTCCGCCACCGACGCTTTCAAGGTCGCCGAGACGATCCGTGCCAAGGTGCAGGGCTGGTCCGACGACGAGGTGATTTCAACGGTATCCTGCGGCGTCGCCAGCCTCGTTCCCACCACCGGCATGGATTGGGCGATCCTGGTCGCCGCCGCCGACAAGGCACTCTACGCGGCGAAGGCCGGCGGACGGAATCAGTCGGTGGTCGCGAGCCTGCCGAAGCTGTCGCTGGTGGCGTGAGACACGCTCCTCACTGCGGTCGAGCGCGACGCAATCCGCAACAGCCCCGGTGCTGCCCCGCGAAGGCGGGGACGACAGCGGAATGTGTGGCCGCTACTGCCCCAGATATTTCTTCATCTCCGTGATCAGTCCGTCGCGCAGTTCCGGGCGCTTCAGGCCGTAGGCGATGTTGGCGCGGAGGAAGCCGGGCTTGGAGCCGCAATCATGGCGCTCGCCCTCGAACTCGACGCCGTAGAATTTCTGCGATTTGGCAAGCCCGATCATGGCGTCGGTCAGCTGGATCTCGCCGCCGGCGCCGCGCTCCTGGGTCTCGAGGATCTTGAAGATCTCGGGCTGGAGGATGTAGCGGCCCGTGATCGAGAGATTGGAGGGCGCGGTGCCCTTGGCCGGCTTCTCGACCATGCCGTCGACCTCGAACATCTTGCCGTTGCGCTTGCCGACGCCGCAGATGCCGTATTGATGGGTGAGATGGTCGGGCACCGGCTCGACCGCGACCAGGTTGGATTTCTCGCCGAGCGTCGAGGCCATATCCATCATCTGCTTCAGGCAGCCGGGCGAGTTGAGCACGAGCTCGTCGGGCAGCACGACGGCGAACGGCTCGTTGCCGACGATGTCGCGCGCGCACCAGACCGCGTGACCGAGGCCGAGCGGCGCCTGCTGGCGGGTGAAGCTGACGGCGCCGGCTTCCGGCTGGTTCTGCGCCAGGACGTCCTGCTCGGCCTTCTTGCCGCGCGCGGCCAGCGTGGCGTCGAGCTCGTACATCCGGTCGAAATGGTCTTCGATGACACTTTTGTTGCGGCCGGTGACGAAGATGAAGTGCTCGATGCCGGCCTCGCGCGCCTCGTCATAGACGTACTGGATCAGCGGCTTGTCGACGATGGTCAGCATTTCCTTCGGCATCGCCTTGGTGGCGGGCAGGACACGGGTGCCGAGGCCGGCGACGGGGAATACGGCTTTGCGAATTTTCATGTGATCGTTTCGAATACCTGGGGGCACATGGAACGGGATGGGAACAGAGCAATGGCTCCTTGCTAGCCTGTTTGCAGCCGTCAACAAAGGCGGATGTGGGGCCTCGTCCGCCCAGAGTTAAGAAAAAGGCCGCCGCCAGAATTTCACTTTTGTTAAGCTATTGGCAACCGTAGCCAGGCCTCCTGATGGCGGATTGTGACGGCGATGGGTGAGACATGATGCGAGCGGCGGCAAGGCAGGCTAGGCGGGCGGTCACCGTGACCGGCGCTGCGACGATCGCGGCGGCTTTGCTGCTGCCCGTCAGCGCACAGGCCCAGGCGCAGAACGGGCTGTCCAACCTGTTCGGCGGCATCTTCTCCGGTGCGAATCCGGCGCCTTCGCAGGCCCCGCCCGGTCCCGGCGGCGCCCTCCCCTGGAGCGGCGAGGACGGCGCTTCCGGCCATCCGCTGATGACGGCCGCGGCGATCCGCGAGGCGGCCTCCAATTTCAGCAATTGCGTCGCCGGGATGTGGCCCGATGCCGCGCGGCGCGGCGTCACGCAGGAGAATTTTCAGCGCTTCACGGCCGGGCTTTCGCCTGATCTGCGCATCATGGACCTCATGGACTCGCAGCCGGAGTTCACCAAGTCGATCTGGGACTATCTCGACATCCTCGTGAACGAAAACCGCCTCGCCAAGGGCCGCGAGGTGCTCGCCAAATACAAGGCGCAGTTCGACGCCACCGAGAAGGCCACCGGCGTCGACCGCACCATCATCGCCTCGATCTGGGGCATCGAGTCCAATTACTCGACGCAGATGGGCGACCGCAGCGTGCTGCAATCGACCGCCACGCTGGCCTGCATCGGGCGGCGACAGGCCTATTTCAAGGACGAGTTCCTCTCAGCGCTGGAGATCCTCAACCGCGGCGACCTGAGGCCGGAGCAGATGCGCGGCTCGTGGGCCGGCGCCTTCGGCCCGACCCAGTTCATGCCGACCGCATTCAAACGCTTTGCCGTCGATGGCGATGGCGACGGCCGGCGCGACGTCGTCGACAATCCCACCGACCTGATTGCCTCGACCGCCAACAACCTCAAGAAGGACGGCTGGCAGGCCGGCCAGACCTGGGGCTTCGAGGTCGTGGTGCCCCAGGGCTTCAACTACATGCTGGCCGACCGCGCCAAGGCGATGCCGATCGCGCAATGGGAGAAGCTCGGGCTCAAGCGGGCGACCGGCCAGCCATTCCCGCATCCGGGAGAGAAAGCCTATCTGCTGGCGCCGGCCGGCGCGCAGGGGCCGGGCTTCCTGATGCTGCAGAATTACCGGGTCATCATGAAATATAACCCGGCCGAGGCCTACGCGCTGGCGATCGGCCATTTCGCCGACCGCCTGCGTGGAGGGCAGCCCTTCGTGCAGCCCTGGCCGCGGCAGGAACGCGAGCTGTCCCGCACCGAGCGGCTGGAGCTGCAGCAGCTGCTGGCCCAGCGCGGCTTCTACAAGGGCACCCCGGACGGCCAGTTCGGCGGCCAGACCCGGGAAGCCCTGCGCAATTTTCAGGCCTCGATCGGAGTGCCTGCA
Source organism: Bradyrhizobium sp. SZCCT0148 (assembly GCF_018129985.1). Taxonomy (GTDB): domain Bacteria; phylum Pseudomonadota; class Alphaproteobacteria; order Rhizobiales; family Xanthobacteraceae; genus Bradyrhizobium; species Bradyrhizobium japonicum_H. Next base: position 514,192 of record NZ_JAFCKT010000001.1, on the reverse strand, counting down.
GACGGTTTTGCCTCCTCCGACGCCCTGGAACGGCTGCGCGGACGGTAAAATCGCCGCCGCGCCGGCTGCTCAGCTGCAACATAGTTCACGACGTCGGAGAGTTCGAACCTGGCTCCCGGGACCGACATGTCCTTCACCTTGGGCCGCCAGTTCGGGACCTGGACGAGATAGGACTGGCTGTCCGCGACCACGAGACCGATCAGGACCTCGGCGACGATACGGCCGCCAACGTCGCCCAGCCGGCTGCCGCCGAGCTTTGCCGTACGCTTCTTCTTGTCGTCATCCTCGAAGGCGGTCTTGACCTGATCGGTCAGCTCAGCCTCGCGCAAGATGTAGTACCAGAGCGGCGCATTCTCATGCAGCTGGGCGAAATTCGCCTTGAACATCTCGCGGCGTGCCTTCACCGCGGCTTCGTCCGTGAGGTTTCCCTCGTCGATCCAGAGTTGCTCGTCGGTCAGCGGCGTCAAACCCATGCGCCGCGCCACCGCCTGCCCGCTGGGCAAGCCCAGCGCTATCCCGCGTTGGAGATTCAGGCTCGGCAGCGACCTGCGATCGGGCCTTTCATTGCGCAGATCGGGCAAACTGGCGAGCGGGTCGACAAGCATCGAGTCGATCCGATAGGCCGGCTGCGGCCTGACGAAATTTCCGAACGGGAGCTCCTTCGTTGGTTTCGGCAAGTCGCTTTTCACATCGGGGAGGAAGAAGCTCCAGTCGACGCCCCATTCCGGCGGCAACGGTCGGAAGCCGTTCAGGCTCTGCACGTCGTCGCAGCTGAAGTTCGGCTTGAAGATGGCCAGCCGCTCCAGTGAATTCGTCTTTTGATGCGGTATCGCCGCGCTGAGCGAATAGCTCGGTCGGACCATGGAGTGACCGAACCGATAGGCCGCGACCGAGAATTCAACGGGCATGAACGGATAGCGCGCGGCTTCCGGCTTGTAGAACTGAATGTCCGGCTTGCCGCCATTGTAGACGGCATGGAACATCTTGTCCCCGACGATGCGCCGCACGAAGTCGTGCAACACCACCCATTGATAGTGCCACCGCACGATGCGCTGCGCCGTGTTGAAGGCCGCAAGCCCCGTGATGCCCGGGCGCTCGTTTCCCTTTGCAGTCGAGGGCTTGGCGAGATCGAGCATGATCCTGTTGTGAAAACGCTGCCACAGCACATGGATCTGCAGGACGATGTTGTTCTCGTCGTTCCGCTTGTCGCCGATGATGGCGCGGGGACAATCCTGGTGCGCATCTTCGACCTCGCCGCTCTCGTCGCGTGGCGCGCGCTGCACGTCAAAACGCTTCTTGCCTTTGAGGTAAGCGGGCGTCTTGTCGAAGCCCAGCTTGATGGTGAGATCCGGATTGTAGAGATAAGGCTGATCCGCCGGACCGCGCCCGTATATGGAATCGAGATCGAGCCGGGCCGTGCGGAAATCCTCGGTCGCGTTGGGATCATTATCGCGGTCGAGATCGGATGCGGGATCGAAGGTGATGTCGTGGTCGATGAACTGCCCGAAATAGGTATAGCCCGCCATGATCGCCGGATTTTCATCCACCGGCTCGGCCTTTTCGATCGGAGCGCCGAGATCGCCGGTCTTGATCATGGTGGCGGCGATCGCCTTCATGACCTCCTGCTCCTGAGACAGGGTGTCACCGAAACGGGCACGGGCGAGTTCGGGGAACATCCGGCCGAACCGGCCAAAACCTTCCGGATGGTAAGCCACCGCATCCAGACCGCGCTCGACACGTCCATGGCCTTGCGGCCGCTTCGCTTTGGCCTGTTCCGCTTGCTTATCGAGCAACTGCTCCGCTTGCGCACGCGACTTCGTCATGTCCTGCATGGCTAAGGCTCCACAAATCGACGTTGGTAGAAATGGAACAATTGCAATTACAGGAGGATTTTATATCGAAAATATCATTGAGGTTGTTGGATGGATCACAATTGGGGACGATCCGCGCCGCCCTGGCTCTTGGCCGGTAACCGTTCCTATCGCCGTCGCACGGCTTGGCCTTGACCCCCGGCCCCATCGCGCGATTTATGGTGATGGAATTTGCCTGTTTGCGGCCTGATTCCGGTATTATATGGGACTTGTTTCAGACCCCATTGCGTTGGCCCGAGATCGCATGTCGAAGCCCAAGTCCCTGTTCAGGGTGTTGACCGAGACCGGCCCGTTGATCGCGCTGGGGACGGCGCTTGCGATTCTGGTCTCGGTTGCGGGACCCGCCTCGGCGCAATTCTTCAATTTCCCTGGCTTCGGCGGCCCACCGCAGCGCCAGGCTCCGCCGCCACAGCGCGGCGGTGGAGGCGGCGGGTGGTTCGGCGGCGACTTCTTTGCGCCGTTCCAGCAGCAACAGCCGCAGGCGCCGCGCCAGGATTTTTCGCGTGCCCCCTCGCCCGCCAAACGCGACACCATTCCCGAGAAGAACGTGCTCGTGATCGGCGACGCCATGGCCGACTGGCTCGCTTACGGTCTCGAAGACGCCTACGCCGAGCAGCCCGACATGGGCGTGATCCGCAAACACAAGACCACGTCCGGCCTGATCAAGTACCAGCCGCGCGGCGAGCCCGCGGATTGGACGACCGCCGCAAGGGGCATCCTCGAGACCGAAAAGCCCGACGTGATTGTGGTCATGCTGGGCCTCAACGACCGCAGCGCGATCCGCGAGCCGGCCGCCGACAAGACGGACAAGGCCGCCGCAGACAAGGACAAGAAGAACGACAAGGGTGCGCGCGCCAAACAGCCGGCGAAGCCGGGGGACGCCAAGCCCGGCAACGACACCGCGGCCAAGCCGGACGACAAGCCTGCCGATGCCGATCTGCCGCAGGACGATGCCGACAATGCCGACACGCCGGCGGCCGCGCCGGAGAAGACCGCGCGCAATCCGAACGGCCTCTACGAATTCCGCGACGAGCGCTGGGTCGAGCTCTACGGCAAGAAGATCGAAGAACTCGCCGGCGTGCTCAAGAGCAAGGGCGTGCCGGTGCTCTGGGTCGGCCTGCCCGCGATCCGCGGTCCGAAGGGCACCGCGGACATGCTGTTCCTGGATTCGCTCTACCGGGAAGGCGCGGCCAAGGCCGGCATCACCTATGTCGATGTCTGGGACGGTTTCGTCGATGAGGCCGGCCGCTTCCTGCAGAAGGGCCCCGACTTCGAAGGTCAGATCCGCCAGCTCCGCAGCGGCGACGGCGTCTTCTTCACCAAGCCCGGCGCGCGCAAACTCGCGCACTATGTCGAGCGCGAGATCACGCGCCTGCTGGCAGGACGCTCCGGTCCGATCGCGCTGCCGAGCGAGCCGGCGACGCCGGACACCAGCGCCGAGCCCGGCAAGCCCGCGCCGCGGCCGCTGGCCGGGCCGATCGTGCCCTTGGTAGCAGCCTCGATCTCGACCGATCAATTGCTGGGTGGCCCGGGCTCGCGTCCCGCCGCCGTCGATGCGCTGGCCGCAAAGACGATGGTGAAGGGCGAGCCGCTGGCGGCTCCGGCCGGCCGTGCCGACGATTACGCCTGGCCGCGCCGGGAAGTGGGCCGCGAGCAGGCCAAGGGCGATACGCCTGTGGCCGCGACGACCCCTGACGGTGGTGCGGCTTCCCCCGCGCCGGGCGCAGCCGCGACGATCGCGCCACAAAAACTCGCGCCGAAAAAGCCACCCGTGGTGCAGCAGCCGGCGCAGGCCCAACCATCGATGCGTGATTTCTTCGGCTTCGGCTCGCCGCAGCCCGCGCCTGCGCCCCGTCAACTGACGCCTGCGCCGCGCAACCCGAATCCAGCCTCAAATCCAGGCCTTCCGCGTCCGCCGGGTAGCGTAGGGCGCTCGGCCGAAATGTTCCGGTAAGCGAAGGTCCGCGTCATGGACGCCTCGCAGCACCCCTGGTGATGCGAGGCAGTGTCGGACCCGGCTCTCTCACCACATTCGCAAAGAATCGGCCCCGGCTCCGCAAAGCGGCGTTTTGCGCCGCTTTGCGACCGGGGCACGAAAGACGTTGCCTAATTCAGGCCTAGTAGCGCCAGCGCGGCGGCGAGCGGCGAACCGGCCGCGACATCAGCAGCGCGAGCGCGAAGCCGATGCCACCGGCGACCATCAGTGCGCCGAGCGGATTGTCCTTCACCTTCTGGGAAATCGCCTGCGAGCCGTCACGGAAAGTATCGCCGCTGTTCTCATAGGCGTCCTTGGCGTAGCTGGCCGCAGTGTCCGTGGCGTCGCGCACGGCGTCCTTGGCCTGCCCGTAGAGATTCTGAACGGTGCCCGCGGCTTCCCGCGCCTTGCCCGATGCCTGCGTCTTGGAATCGCCAGCGATGTCTCCGATCGCGCTTTCCGCCTTACCTGCGTAGTCCTTTGCCGCTCCAACAATACGATCCGTATCCATGCTGCTCCTCCTCGGGTGTCAGCCGAAGTAACCGATCAGGTGCGGCGCGGTTCCACGCGACATCAAAAGTGTAGCCCTATAAAATCAGCCCACCATCGACGACCAGCGTCTGTCCGACGATGTAGGACGACAGCGGCGAGGCCAGGAACAGGGCCGCGCCCGCCATATCGGCCGGCGTGCCCAATCGCCGCAGGGGAATGCGCGCGAGCGCGCCTTCGAGCCGCTTGGGATTGTCGGTCGTCACCTTCGTCATCTTGGTGTCGACGAGCCCCGGCGCGATGCCGTTGACGCGGATGCCGTCTTCCGCCCAGGCCTCGCCCAGCGTCCGCGTCAATCCGACCGCACCGGTCTTCGAGGCGTTATAGGCGGGATTGCCCATGGTGGAATGATAGGCCGCGGTCGAGGACACCATGATCAGCGAACCCATCGCATCCCGCAACATGGAATGAAACCGCGTCGCGCAAGCCATCAGGCTCATGAGGTTGACCTCGACCACCTTGCGAAAACCGCTCATCTCGAATTCACCGCGGCGATAGAGCACCGCGCCCTGCGCCAGCACGAGCACGTCGAGCCGGTCGAAGGACGGCTTGAACGCCTCGATCGCAGCGGGGTTGCTGACGTCGAGCTGCGCATAGGCGAGACCGCTGAGATCGGAGCCTTCTTCAACTGAATATTCCGTCGCGTGAGCGCGCGTGCCGCAAACGGCGACAGCTGCGCCCCTCGTGCGAAATGCCTGCGCGATGCCGTTGCCGATCCCGCTCGAACCGCCGACCACCAGCACCTGCCTGCCTGAGAAATCGAGCTCGTTCGCCATTGCGGCCTCTCCCTTTGTCTTGCTTGTTTGACCTGTCTGCGGATCGATGCCAGCCTTGTCAATCATAACAAGAACAAGCGGGCTACCGAGGAAACAGCATGTCCGAGTTCAAGCAGCTCAGCCGGTCCGTCAAGGGCCTGACCGTTCTCGTCACCGGCGCCGCCAGCGGCATGGGGCGCGCCACCGCGCGGGTATTCGCCGCGGAGGGCGCCAACGTTGCCGTCACCGACCATGACGAGCAAGGCGCGCTCACCGTCGCGGAGCAGATCGCAGCAAGCGGCGGTACGGCAAAAGCCTGGACGCTCGATGTCGCCGACGGTGGCGAGATCAAGCGCGTGGTGAATGATGCCGCGGCACATTTCGGCGGGCTCGACATTGTCGTCAACAATGCAGGCATTTCCGTGCGCGTCGCGATCGACGACGACACTTATGAGGATTCCTGGGCCAAGGGCATTGCCGTGATGCTGACGGCGCATCCGCGCATCATCCGCGCCGCGCTGCCTTACCTGCGCAAATCGAATTGCCCGCGCATCGTCAACATCGCCTCGACCGAGGCGCTCGGCGCCACCGCATTGCACAGCCCCTATTCCGCTGCGAAGGGCGGCGTTGCGAGCCTCACCCGCTCGCTCGCCGTCGAACTCGGCCGCGAGGGCATCACCGTCAACTGCATCTGCCCGGGTCCGATCCGCACCGCCATCACCGACCGCATCTCGGAAGAGCACAAGACGACCTATGCCAGACGCCGCACCGCACTCGGCCGCTACGGCGATCCCGAGGAGGTCGCGCATATGACGCTGAGCCTGTGCCTGCCGGCGGCCTCGTTCCTTACCGGCGCGGTGATCCCGGTCGACGGCGGGTTGATGGCGCGGAATGCGTAGCATGGGAGCGTAGCCCGGTCAGCCATGCGCGGCGAGCGTTGACAAGTACGAGCGCGGGAGTAGTTTTTTCGTCGACAGAGCGGGACCAACCGCTCGCGGCACGCGGGAGAAAACGTCATGACGATCGCCATCCGGCAGCTTCAGAAGCATTTTGTCGGCGAGGTTTCCGGCCTCGATTTGCGAAAGCCCCTCACCGAGGCCGAGGCGCGCGAGGTCGAGGCCGCGATGGACACATACGCGGTGCTTGTTTTCCACGACCAGGACATCACCGACGAGCAGCAGATGGCCTTCGCGCTGAACTTCGGTCAGCGTGAGGATGCCCGTGGCGGCAACATCACCAAGGCCAGCGAATACCGCCTCAGTTCGGGCTTGAACGATGTCTCCAACCTCGGCAAGGACGGCAAGCCGCTGCCGAAGGACAGCCGCGCCAATCTGTTCAATCTCGGCAATTGCCTGTGGCACTCCGACAGCTCGTTCCGGCCGATCCCTGCAAAATTCTCGCTGCTGTCGGCGCGCGTGGTGAACCCGAAGGGCGGCAACACCGAATTCGCCGACATGCGCGCCGCCTATGATGCGCTCGACGACGAGACCAAGGCGGAGATCGATGACCTCGTCTGCGAGCACTCGCTGATGTATTCGCGGGGATCGCTCGGCTTCACCGAATACACCGACGAAGAGAAGGAGATGTTCAAGCCGGTGCTGCAGCGGCTGGTGCGGACGCACCCCGTGCATCGCCGCAAGTCGCTGTATCTCTCATCCCATGCCGGCAAGATCGTCGGCATGAGCGTGCCCGAGGGCCGGCTGCTGCTGCGCGACCTCAACGAGCACGCGACGCAGCCAGAGTTCGTCTACGTCCACAAATGGAAGCTGCATGACCTCGTGATGTGGGACAACCGCCAGACCATGCACCGCGTCCGCCGCTACGACCAATCGCAGCCCCGCGACATGCGCCGTGCCACGGTAGCAGGGACGGAGCCGACGGTGCAGCAGCAGGCGGCGGAGTAGCCGGGGACAGGCTCCTCTGCAACCGGTCATCGCCCGGCTCGACCGGGCGATCCAGTAATCTGAGACGGTGTTGATTGTGTCGATCGGCTGCAGCCTACTGGATGCCCCGGTCAAGCCGGGGCATGACAGCGGTGGGTGCGGCGAAGACCGCCGCAGCCAACGCTACGCGTGCCCGGCCTCGTTCGAGAGCATGCCGGGATCGATGCCGATCTTGCGCAGGGCGCGTCCGTACTTGTCGTCGACGTCGTCACCGAAGATCAGATCCGCGTCCGCATCGCAGTGCAGCCAGCCGTTGCTCTGGATCTCGGTCTCGAGCTGGCCTGGCGCCCAGCCGGCATAGCCAAGCGCGAGGATGGCATGCTTGGGACCCGAGCCGTTGGCGATCGCGCGCAGGATATCGACCGTCGCCGTGAGACAGACACCGTCGTCGATCCGCAGCGTCGCGTTTTCGATATAGAAGTCGCTTGAATGGAGCACGAAGCCGCGGCCGGTATCGACGGGGCCGCCGCGCAGCACTTTCATGCTTTCGGCATTCTCAGGCAGCCTGATGTGCTCGCCCTTCTTGATGATGCCGAGCTGCTGCAACAGCTCGGGAAAATCAATGCTGCCGGCCGGATGGTTCACGATGATACCCATCGCCCCCTCCGCCGAATGGGCGCAGAGATAGATGACCGAACGTTCGAAGCGGGAGTCGCCCATGACGGGCATTGCGATCAGCAGCCGGCCGTCGAGATAACCGGCTGAACTGGGCAGCGCGGGCCCCTCGCCGCGGGTGCTTTCGCCCGTTCTTTTGCCTGTGGGAGCCATCGGTGAAGCACTCCGGTTTCAATTCCTATCCTGATGTCGGGCCGGGCTGCTGTCAAATCAAGGCTTGCAGGGGCGCGATTCAGATGGCTCCATCACAAGCAATTCAATGGTTTGCCCAGGGGTGACCCTGTAAAGACGTATCATGCTCACAAGAGTTCCCCTGCGTGCGGCGATTGGCGTCGCGACAACCCTGCTTGCGTCGTCGCTTGCCATCGCAGCTCGCGCCGATGACGCTTCGCCTTGGCAGCGCGACGGACATTCCGCGGTGCGATTGCTCGCGGGATCGCGCAGCGGCGCAGTCCTGCTCGGCGGTATTGCATTCCAGATCCAGCCAGGGTGGAAAACCTACTGGCGCATGCCCGGCGATTCCGGCGTCCCACCGCGGTTCGACTTCTCCAAATCGGACAACGTCGAGGCAGTGACGGTGATGTGGCCTGCACCGCAGAAATTCGACGACGGCGCCGGCGGTCATTCGATCGGCTATCACGACCAGATCGTGCTGCCCCTGCGCATCGTCGCCAAGGCGGCCGACAAGCCGGTGACGCTGCGCGCCGAAATCAATTATGCGGTGTGCGAAAAACTCTGCATTCCGGTCGAGGCCAGCGTCGAGCTCGGCTTCAACAGCGTTGCCTCGACCGAGGACGCGAATTTGCGTGCAGCACTCGACACGGTGCCCAAGCCCGCCAATATCGGCGATCCCAATCCGCTCACCATCCGCGACGTCAAGCGCGACGGGCCCAAGACCGTGCTGGTGGACGTCGTTGTGCCCGACAGCGGCAATGTCAATTTATACGTGGAAGGACCCACGCCCGATTGGGCACTGCCGATTCCGGAGCCGGTCAAGGACAGCCCGGCTGGCGTGAAGCGTTTCTCGTTCGAGCTTGACGGGCTGCCGCCGGGCGCCAAGCCCGATGGCGCCGCGCTAAAATTCACGCTGGTCGGGCCCGAGAAGTCGTACGAGTTCAATACGAATCTGGAGTGAGAGCGAGCCGTCGTTCCCGTGACTGTCAGGACGACGGCGAGTGAGTTGCGCTGCTGGTGCCTCACATTCAGCTGTCGTCCCGGGGCGCGCAAAGCGCGAGCCCGGGACCCATAGCCACCGGCCGCGGTTTGGCGAAGACTCGCGGTTACCAGCATGCGTTACGACTTCTCCTTGGGGTTATGGATCCCCGCCTTCGCGGGAGGACCCACTGAGTGTGGCGCGGCATTGCCGGCCCACCCAACCGAATCTTAACGAATGGTTGCTAATTCCCGAGTTGCCGCTGCCTGGGGATATTAGAATTGGCCGTGATGGATGCAGAACCCGCAACGCCCGGACCGGCCGCGCTGATCGCGCGGCTGCGGGCCAGGCTGACGGGCGGCTCGAGCGAGGCGTCACTGACGCGGCGACTGGCCGGCACAATCTTCATTATCCGCGTCATCAGCGCAGGCCTTGCCTATGTCTCGCAGGTGCTGCTGGCGCGCTGGATGGGCACGTCCGACTACGGCATCTATGTCTATGTCTGGACCTGGGTGCTGCTGCTCGGCAGCATGATGGATTTCGGCATCTCGGCCTCGGCGCAGAAAATCATTCCGGAATATCGCGCCAGCGGCGAGCAGGCGTTGCTGCGCGGCTTTCTCTCCGGCAGCCGCTGGCTGACTTTTGCGGTGTCGACACTGGTCTCGCTCGCCCTTGCCGGCATCGTCAGGCTGCTGTCGCTTTGGATCGACCCGGCCGAGGAGCTCCCGCTCTATATCGGCTGCATGACCCTGCCCGCCTTCGTCGTTGCCAACACCCAGGACGGCATCGCGCGCTCGCATGACTGGATGCAGCTCGGCCTGATGCCACAATTCATCATCCGCCAGGGACTGATCATCGGCATCACGGGCGCTGCCTTCCTGCTCGGCTACCATCTCGGCGCGGTCGCGGCGATGGTTGCGAGCGCCGGCGCGGTCTGGATCGCGATGTCCGGGCAGATGGTGGTGCTGAACCGCAAGCTCGCCAACCATATCGAGCCCGGTCCCAAGACCTATGACATCGGCGGCTGGCTCGCCGTCTCGCTGCCGATCCTGCTGGTCGAGAGCTTCTACCTGCTGCTGTCCTACACCGACGTGCTCGTGCTGCAGCAATTCCGCCCCTCCGACGAGGTCGGCGTCTACTTCGCGGTGGTGAAGACGCTGGCGCTGGTCTCGTTCATCCACTACGCGATGTCGGCGACCACGGCGCACCGCTTTGCCGAATACAACGCAAGCGGCGACAAGGCCCGGCTGTCGGCCTATGTCGCGCACGCCATCAACTGGACGTTCTGGCCGTCGCTGGCCGCGACCATCGTGCTGCTCGCGCTCGGCAAGCCGCTGCTCTGGCTGTTCGGGCCGCAATTCGTGACCGGCTACGACATCATGTTCGTCGCCGCGATCGGACTCGTGGTGCGCTCCGCGATCGGGCCGGTCGAGCGGCTGCTCAACATGCTCGGCCAGCAGAAGATCTGCGCGCTCGCTTATGCACTGGCCTTCGTCATGAACCTCGTGCTCTGCATCGCCCTGGTGCCGCGCTACGGCGGCCACGGTGCGGCGGCCGCGACCTCGATCTCGCTCAGCTTCGAGACGGTGCTCTTGTTCTGGATCGTGCGGCGGCGGCTTGGGCTGCACGTGCTGGCGTTTGGCAAATAGGCAAGTCGGATCGGCCCTTGCTTGTCCCCTTGGGGGAACGACTGTTTTGCAGCGCGCCCGGGAACAATCTGAAACACCTGTCCATTTCCGACGCGCAGTAGATTTTTTCTTATTCGGCACAAACGGTTGCGCCCGAGGGAAGGTTTATTCTACGTCGTATTGCCCAACCGACGAGATCAACCTAAGATTCCCCGGATATGTTCGATCCACTCTACGTCGCTTCCGGATTCGGCGTCGGCCTCCTTGTCGGGATGACCGGCGTGGGCGGCGGTTCGTTGATGACGCCGCTGCTGATCCTGCTGTTCGGTGTTCATCCCTCGACTGCGGTCGGCACCGATCTGCTCTATGCCGCCGCTACCAAGACCGGCGGCAGCGTGGTGCACGGCTGGGCGCGCAGCGTGTACTGGCCGGCGGTGCTGCGGCTCGCCTGCGGCAGCATTCCCGCGAGCGCGCTGACGCTGCTGGTGCTGTGGAAGCTCGATCTCAGAAGCGATTCCGAGCGCAGCCTGATCAATCTGGTGCTGTGCTTCGCGCTGCTGCTAACCGCGACCTCGCTGATCTTCCGCAAGTCCATCATGGAGCGCTATCGCGGCCGGCTCGAACAGGTCGACGCGCGCACCACAGGGATTGCGACGGTCGTCACCGGCATCGTGCTCGGCGTGCTGGTGTCGATTTCGTCCGTCGGCGCCGGTGCGGTTGGCGTCACGGTGCTGCTGCTGCTCTACCCGCGCCTGCCGATGGCAACCATCGTCGGCTCCGACATTGCCCATGCGGTGCCGTTGACGCTGGTCGCCGGCATCGGGCACTGGGCGCTCGGCGACGTCGATTGGGCGCTGATGGGCGTGCTGCTGATGGGCTCGCTGCCCGGCATCATCCTCGGCAGTTACAGCGCAACGCGGGTGCCGGAGACGGTGCTGCGGCTGACGCTCGCCAGCGTGCTGTTCGTGGTCGCCGGCAAGATCATGTTTGCGGAGCTGGACCTGTCGTCGGCGTTCGTGACCGCGCTGGCCTGGACGCATTGAGCGGAGCGGCCGGCGCCTCGGTCTCGGTCTCAGTCCCAGTCTCGGTGGGCACAGCGAAGCGTGCCCACGCCTTTCTCGTTTTGCAGGGAAGTGGTGGGCACGGCGCTTTCGCGTCTTTGCCCACCCGACCGCACCCCGTTTCCGGCCTCTACTCCGCCGTCCAGCCGCCGTCGATCGAGAGATTGGTGCCGGTGATCTGGGCGGCATCATCGCCGCACAGGAACAGTGCCAAGGCCGCCACCTGCTCGGATGTCACGAATTCCTTGGTCGGCTGCGCGTCGAGCAGCACGTCGTTAATGACCTGGTCGCGCGTCAGATTGCGCGCTTTCATCGTGTCGGGGATCTGCTTCTCCACCAGCGGCGTCCAGACGTAGCCGGGGCTGATGCAGTTGCAGGTGATCTTGTGGGTCGCAACCTCCAGCGCCACGGTCTTGGTGAGACCGGCGATGCCGTGCTTGGCCGAGACGTAGGCCGACTTGAAGGGCGAGGCGACCAGCGAATGCGCCGATGCGGTATTGATGATGCGGCCCCAACCCTTCTTCTTCATGCCGGGCACCGCTGCGCGGATGGCGTGAAAGGCCGAGGACAGGTTGATGGCAATGATCTGGTCCCACTTCTCGAGCGGAAACTCCTCGATCGGCGAGACGAACTGGATGCCGGCATTGTTGACGAGGATGTCGACCGAGCCGAACGTCTTCTCGCCGAGCGCGATCATGCCGGCGATTTCGGCCGGCTTGGTCATGTCGGCCGGCGAATAGATCGCCTTGACGCCGAACTCGGACTCGATCTTGGAGCGTTCCTTCTCGATGTCCTCCGGCGAGCCGAAGCCGTTGATGACGACATTGGCGCCGGCGGCGGCGAAGGCGCGTGCGTAAGCGAGCCCGATGCCACTGGTGGACCCGGTCACGACGGCGTTCTTGCCTGACAGACTACCCATTCTATTCGCTCCTTTTTGCCGGGGGCGCGGAGACGTCCCCCGTGAGATCGTAGGTCACCATGGTCTCGCCGGATTGCGGCCGTTCGAGCCAATCCTTGTGGCGCATCGACAGATGCACGTCGTGCACGCCGGCTTCCCAATGCTCGACCATGGCGACATGCGAGAAGTCGTAATCCTTGGACGAGGATTCGTAGTTCTTGCTGCGGTAGATCAGATGCACCACGGTGACGGTGCTTTCACGCGATACCTTCGCGAGGAATTCGACGGAAGGGTCGTTCTTCAGATAATCGGGCAGTTTGGAAATCAGGTCGCGCACGGCCCGGCGGGCATTGTGCAACTGCCTGTTCTTGTCGGTGTTCATCCGCGTACGGCTGGAGAAGCGAATGTCCTTTTCACGCTCGGTGGCCTCGAGCAGCGAGGTCGGCAGATCGCCACGGGCGGAGAACAGGTCGACTTGGAAGATCAGCATGTCGCGATCCACCTCGGCATCGAGCACATAGTCGAGCGGCGTGTTGGAGGCGATGCCGCCGTCCCAGTAATGCTCGCCGTCGATCACGACGGAGGGAAAGCCCGGCGGCAGCGCGCCGGAGGCCATGATGTGCTCGGGGCCTATGGTCTTGCCGAGCTTCTTGAACTCGTAGTTGTCGAAATATTTGAAGTTGCCAGAGGTGACGCTGACCGCGCCGACCGACAGACGCGTCTTGAGGTCATTGATGCGATCAAAATCGACCAGACGCTCCAGCGTCTTCTTCAGGGGCGCGGTGTCGTAATAGCTCTCGGCCTGCGGACTGCCGGGCGGCCAGAGCGGCGCCGGCGGTATCCGCGGCGTGAAGAAGCCGGGCACGCCGAAGGTCGCAATCAGCGCAGCGCTGGTGGAGTTGAACAGTTCGCGGCTGTGGTCGCTCTTGCCGATCGGTTTCCACGGCACCGGCGCGGAAACCATCTCCCAGAATTCCTTGAGCCGCTTGACGCGCGTCGGGCCATCATTGCCGGCGATGATGGCGGCGTTGACCGCGCCGATCGAGATGCCGGCGACCCATTCCGGCTCGAAGCCCTGGCCGCACAGCGCCTGATAGGCGCCGGCCTGATAGGAGCCAAGCGCGCCGCCGCCCTGCAGGACCAGGACGCGTTGGGCATTGGCGGGGATGCTGGCGAATTCCGGGCTATGATCAGTCATAAGGGAACAATAGCAAATGGCGCGCCACCGTGGCGACCCTCCGCCGCGGCGTCAATGCATGCCGGGATCAAGTCTGGCTTACCGTTCCGTCGAGGCCAGGATCATGGTCCAGAACACCTTGTATTTGGTGCCGGGAGCATAGCTCGCCGCGATGCCCAATTTTGTGACACCGCTCTTGAGCATATTGGCGCGGTGGGGCGGCGAGTCGCGCCAGCCTGAGAACGCTTCCGCCAGCGTATGATAGCCGGCCGAGATGTTCTCGACCGCCACGGTCGCGGGATAGCCGCCGGCGGCAAGGCGCTTGGCCAGCGGTGCGCGGACGTCGTGGTCCATTTTGTTGGCTGCCGCCATGGCATTGGACTGGGATTCGGCAAGCCGCATCAGGTCGGGGTCGATGACGACGGTGCCGAGCGCGTTGTTCTGGCGGTATTGCGAGATCATGATCGCGGCCGCCTGCGCATCGAGCTTGGAGCCCGGGACCGCCATATCGGCATACATGGACGGCTGCTGCTGGATCGGCGTCTCGTTGCCGGCACAGCTGGCGAGAAGCAAAGCAATGAGTATTGCGGCCGCAGCGCGCATAGAAGAGCCCCCGAATGAGGGGCCGTTGTTGCATACCAACCGTGGCTGAAAGGTGAATTTTGATGAAAATTCGACCTGCCCCGGCGGCTCAGGCGCCCGCAAATATCCGGTAACGACGGGGCTCGAGGCCGACAGTGTCGCCGGCGCGCAGTTCCTTGTCGCGGGGGGCGTCGATCTCGATGGTCTCGCCGCCGGACAATGCGACCTCGGCACGCTGCACGGGACCGAAATTGCGGACGTGTCGCACGGCGCCTTCAAAGGCGCCGCTGCCGGGGGGCCCGACCAGCATATCATGCCGCCGAACGAACAGCTTTGACGCGCCAGGCGCAAGCCCGTCCGCCGCCAGCCGAAGCGGCCGGTCGCCGAGCCTGATCACGCCGCCTTCGACCTGGACCGGCAGCTCGATGGATTCGCCGATGAAGCCGTGAACGAACGCGCTTGCCGGGCTTTCATAGACGTCGCCGGGCGAGCCGATCTGCTCGATCCTGCCCTTGTCCATGACGACGACGCGGTTGGCGACTTCGAGCGCCTCCTCCTGGTCGTGGGTGACGAAGATCGAGGTGACGTTGATCTCGTGATGCAGCGAGCGCAGCCATTTGCGCAATTCCTTGCGCACCTTGGCGTCGAGCGCGCCGAAGGGCTCGTCGAGCAGGAGGATGCGCGGCTCGATCGCGAGCGCACGGGCGAGCGCGATGCGCTGGCGCTGGCCACCGGAAAGCTGGCTCGGGTAGCGATCGGCGAGCCAGTCGAGCTGCACGAGGTCGAGCAACTCCTTCACCCGGGTACGTATCGCCGCCTCGTCTTTCCGGACCGCGCGCGGCTGCACGCGCAGGCCGAAGGCGACGTTCTCGAACACCGTCATGTGGCGGAACAGCGCGTAGTGCTGGAACACGAATCCGACATGCCGCTCGCGCGCGCCCTGCGCGAGCGCGTCCTCGCCGTTGATGAGGACCTCGCCGGAATCGGGCCAGTCGAGTCCCGCAACGATCCTGAGCAGCGTGGTCTTTCCCGACCCTGATGGCCCGAGCAGTGCCACCAGCTCGCCGCTCTCGACCTTGAGATCGACGCCGTCGAGCGCCTTGAAGCTGCCAAACGTCTTGACGAGATTTCTGACTTCAATGGTCATTTGCGTCTTGCCCCTCGTCCAGATGACGTTCCAGAACGGCTTTTGCGATCAGCGTGATCAGTGCCAGCATCGCCAGCAGCGAGGCGATCGCGAACGCGGCGACGAACTGGTATTCGTTGTAGAGGATCTCGACCAGCAGCGGCATCGTGTTGGTCTCGCCGCGGATATGGCCGGAGACCACGGAGACCGCGCCGAACTCGCCCATCGCGCGGGCGTTGCAGAGCAGGACGCCGTAGAGCACGCCCCATTTGATGTTGGGCAGCGTGACGCGGACAAAGGTCTGCAGGCCAGTAGCACCGAGCGAGATCGCGGCCTCCTCCTCCTGCGTGCCCTGCTCCTGCATCAAGGGGATCAGCGCGCGCGCTACGAACGGGAAGGTGACGAAGGTGGTGGCCAGCGCGATGCCGGGCACCGCGAACAGGATCTGGATGTCGTGATCCCTGAGCCAGCCGCCGAAATAGCCCTGCGCGCCAAACAGCAGCACGAAAACGAGGCCGGAGATCACCGGGCTCACCGAGAACGGCAGATCGATCAGCGTGATCAGGAAGGTTTTGCCCGGGAAATCGAATTTTGCAATCGCCCAGGCGGCGACGAGGCCGAAGACGAGGTTGAGACCGACTGAAATCGCAGCGACCAGCAGCGTCAGCCTGATCGCCGCCAGCGCCTCGGGCTCGGCGAGTGCGGCGAAATAGGCGGCGATCCCCTTCGAGAACGCGTGTGCAAACACCACGACCAGCGGCAACACGACGAAGACAGTGAGAAACGTGATCGCGATCGTGATGACGACGATGCGCACGGCCTTCGGCTCGGTGCGCAGATTGTCCCGCGCGAGGGCTTCACGTGCGCGGGCCCTTTCGTCGGATGAGGTGAGCGGGCCTGAATGAGCGATCTGCATCGTCATGGTCCGCCCTCAGCGCGCGGGAATCCGACTCTGCGCCCAGCGCTGGAGCCGGTTGACGGCAAAGATGATGACGAAGGAGACCACGAGCATGACGACCGCGATCGCAGTGGCATCGGCGTAGCGGAATTCGGAGAGACGGATCACGATCAGGAGCGGCGCGATCTCGGAGACGTTCGGCAGATTGCCGGCGATGAAGATCACCGAGCCGTATTCGCCGACCGCGCGCGCGAAGGCGAGCGCGAGGCCGGTGAGCAGGGCCGGCGCGAGCGAGGGCAGGATCACGCGGATGATGGTCTGCCAGCGGCTGGCGCCGAGGCTGCCCGCGGCTTCCTCGATCTCGGGGTCGAGATCCTGCAGCACCGGCTGTACCGTGCGCACCACGAAGGGGATGCCGATGAAGATCATGGCGACGAAGATGCCGACCGGCGTGAACGCCACCTTGATGCCGAGCGCCGCGAGCGGCGCGCCCAGCCAGCCCTTTTCGGCGAACAGAGCGGTCAGCGCGACGCCGGCGACCGCCGTGGGCAACGCGAACGGCACGTCGACGATCGCATCGAACAGGCGCCGGCCAGGGAAGCGGTAGCGCACCAGTGCCCAGACGATGATGCTGCCCATGACGAGATTGACGCAGGCTGCCGCGAAGGCGAGTCCGAAGGACACGCGCAACGCGTTCAGAGTGCGGCGGCTGGAGAGGATATTCCAGAATTGCTCGGGGCTGAGCTCGAGCGATTTCAGGAACAGGCCGGCGAGCGGGATCAGGATGATGATCGACAGCCAGGAAAGCGTCAGTCCCATGGTGAGACCGAAGCCCGGCAATGTCCGGCGTCGTGCTGCGAGTGCGCTCACCAGGCCCCCTGCTTAAACCTCCGAGGACAGCGCCCGATCAGTTCTTGTAAATCTGATCGAAGACGCCGCCATCGCCAAAATGTTGCTTCTGCGCCTTTGTCCAGCCGCCGAAAACGTCGTCGATCGTGAACAGCTCGACCTTTGCGAAGGAGTTTTCGTACTTCTTTGCAACCTCGGCATCGCGCGGACGATAGAAGTTGCGTGCGGCAATTTCCTGTCCTTCCTTGGAATACCAATACTGGAGGTAGGCATCGGCGGCGTTGCGGGTGCCTTTCTTGTCGGCAACCTTGTCGACGATTGCGACGGGCGGCTCGGCGAGGATCGAGAGCGGCGGCGCCACGATCTCGAACCTGCTGGCGCCGAACTCCTTCAGCGCAAGATACGCCTCGTTCTCCCAGGCGAGCAGCACGTCGCCGACGCCGCGCTCGACGAAGGTCACGGTCGCGCCGCGTGCACCGGTATCCAGGACCGGCACCTGCTGGTAGAGCTTTCCGATGAAATCTTTGGCCTTCTCGGCCGAGCCGTATTTCTTCTGCGCAAAGCCCCAGGCCGCAAGATAATTCCAGCGCGCACCGCCCGACGTCTTCGGGTTCGGCGTGATCACGGCGACGCCCGGCTTGATCAGATCGTCCCAATCCTTGATCGCCTTCGGATTGCCCTTGCGCACCAGGAACACGATGGTGGAGGTGTAGGGCGACGCATTCTGCGGCAACCGCTTCTGCCAATCCGTTGCCGTGAGGCCCTTGTTCGCGATCGCGTCGATGTCGTAGGCGAGCGCGAGCGTCACCACATCGGCCTGCAAACCATCGATCACGCTGCGGGCCTGCGAACCGCTGCCGCCATGAGACTGCTTGATCTCGACGCTCTTGCCGGTCTCCTTCTGATAGGCGCTCGCGAACGCCTTGTTGAATTCGGCATAAAGCTCGCGCGTCGGATCATACGAGACGTTGAGCAGATTGACGTCAGCCGCGAGAGCCGCGCTTGCCAAAAGACCTGCCGCGATGAGTCCTGCGGCGAGCGCAACGATACGACGCATCATGTCCATCTCCATTCACTTCATTGACGTCGGTGTCAGCGAAGGAAGGCGAAACTCGCGGCGAAACGCGCTCAAGTCAACGAAACCGGATTTTCTTGTTCGCGAGCCCGCAGCGTGGCTGTGCTACGAAATCTTCATCGTGTGGATGCCGCATTCTGTCTTGGTCCGGCCGCGCCAGCGACCGGCGCGTTCATCCTCGCCTTCGGCCGTTCGGCTCGTGCAAGGCATACACCCAACCGACAGAAAACCGGAGGCGGCCAGTGGATGACGCGGCAATTTGGCGCGGACGAAGATGGCCTCGAGTTCCTCGCGCGAGACGTTGGCGAAGGGATTGAACTTCAGCCGCACGCCATCGTCTTCGACCACGGGAATGTCGGCGCGCGCATTGCCTTGGAAGCGCTTGCGGCCATTGAGCCAGGCCGAGAACGGCTTCAGTGCCCGCGCCAGCGGCTCGACTTTACGAATGCGGCAGCAGGCATCGGGATCGGAGAACCAGAGATCGCGGTCTGCGTCCTCGCGCGCCAACGTCTCTTCCATAGGCTTGATCGAGCGGACGTCCTTCAGGCCAAGCGTCGCAATCAACGTGTCGCGATAGGCCAGCGTCTCCTCGAACAGCCAGCCGGTGTCAAGGAAGATCACGGGGATGGCGGGGTCGACATCCGCCATGACTTTCAGCAGCGTCCCCGATTCCGTTCCGAAGGACGACACCAACGCCAGCTTTTCGCGCCCGACCGTCTTCAGCGCCGCGGCGATGATCTCCGCGGGCGAAGCATCGCGCAACGCGCGATCAAGCTCCGCCACGGAGGGCAGCGCAGAAACGGACACTGACGAAACCTGAGGCGCGATCGCGTTCACGTGCCGACGCCTTCGGAATGACGCAGCTGCATGCGCCGGTGCAAGGCCGTGATGCGGCCGTCGCCGGTCGGCTGGTAGAACACCGAATAACGCTTCGCGGTCTGCATGAAGGCTTCCGCGTCGGCCTGCTTCTTCACCTCGAACGAGTCGAAGCCGGCGCGCAGCATGAACACGAACTGGTCGCGCAGCACCTGGCCGGTGGCGCGCAGTTCGCCGCGGTAATTGTAACGCTCGCGCAGCAGGCGGGCCTGGCTGTAGGCGCGGCCGTCTCGGAAGGTCGGGAACACCAGCGCGACCACCGCGAGCTTGCCGAGATAGGGCACGAGTTCGCTGATGTCTCGGTTGTTCGGCCAGATCACGCCGACCTTGCCGGCGCGCTTGAGCAGCACGTCGGCCTCGCCGATGAAGCGCTCGGCCGGCACCAGGATGTCGCCGCCCTCGGGCAGAGGCGTGTCGACGGCCAGCTTGGCGAAGCTGTCGTCGGCGATCTTTCCGCCGTTAACGAGTGGCATAAACGCGCTCCTTGAAGGGTTCGACGCCGAGGCGTCTCACTGTATCCATGAACAGCTCATCCGGCCGCTCGCGCAGCGCCAAATAGGCTTCCACGATGTCCTCGACGACGTCGGCGACCTCGTCGAACTTGACGCCCGGCCCGATCAGGTTCCCGAGCGCCGCGTTCTCGTCAGCACGGCCTCCGATGGTGATCTGATAGATCTCCTCGCCATTCTTCTCGACGCCGAGAATGCCGATATGGCCGACATGGTGATGACCGCAGGCATTGATGCAGCCTGAGATGTTGATGTGGAGCCTACCGATCAGGTTGGCGAGCTCGTGGTTGGCGAACCGCCGCGTCAATTCCTGCGCGATCGGGATCGACCGCGCATTGGCCAGCGAGCAATAATCGAGGCCGGGGCAGGCAATGATGTCGGTGATCAGGTTGACGTTCGGCGTCGCCAGGCCAAGCTTGTCGAGCGCCTTCCACAGCGCCGGCAAATCTCGCTTGGCGACGTGCGGCAGCGCCAGGTTCTGCTCGTGGCCGACGCGGATTTCGCCGAAGGAATATTTGTCGGCAAGGTCGGCCAGCGCATCCATCTGCTCGGCGGTCGCATCGCCGGGAGGGGCACCGATCGGCTTCAGCGAGACGGTGACGATGGAATAGCCCTGCACCTTGTGGGGAGCCACCGAGTTCTTGCGCCACGCCTCGAAATCGGGATCGGCGGCCGCCTGCCGCAGCTCGTCCGGCATGTGCGGCAGCTTTTCGTAGGCCGGATAGCTAAAGCGCGAGCGGATGTCCTCGATCACCTCGTCGTCGATCTGGAGCGAGGAGTTGCGGATGTGCTGCCACTCTTCCTCGACTTCGCGGGAGAACTTCTCGATGCCCAACTCGTGCACCAGGATCTTGATGCGCGCCTTGTAGATGTTGTCGCGGCGGCCGTACTGATTGTAGACCCGCAGAATCGCCTCGATGTAGCTGAGGATGTCGCGGCCATGGACGAAATGCTTGATCGTCTTGCCGATGAACGGGGTGCGGCCGAGACCGCCGCCGACCAGCACCTCGAAGCCGGTTTCGTCCTTCTCGTTCTTGATCAGGCGCAGACCAATGTCGTGGATCTTGATCGCGGCCCGGTCGTGATCGGATGCCGTGATAGCGATCTTGAACTTGCGCGGCAGGAACGAAAACTCCGGATGCAACGTGGTGTGCTGGCGGATCAGCTCGGACCAGATGCGGGGATCTTCGATCTCGCCGGGAGCGACGCCGGCCCACTGGTCCGACGTGACGTTGCGCATGTTGTTGCCGGAGGTCTGCATCGCATGGATGCCGACCTTGGCGAGGTCTTCCAGGGCGTCCGGCAACTCGGCGAGCTTGATCCAGTTGAACTGGATGTTCTGCCGCGTGGTGAAATGGCCGTAGCCGCGGTCGTATTTGCGCGCGACGTGGGCAAGCGCCCGCAGCTGGTTCGACGCCAGCGTCCCGTAGGGAATCGCGACGCGGAACATGTAGGCGTGCAGTTGCAGATAGACGCCGTTCTGCAGGCGCAGGATCTTGAATTCGTCCTCGGTGAGTTCGCCGGACAGGCGCCGTTTCACCTGGTCGCGGAACTCCGAGACGCGCTCGTTGACGAGCGTGCGGTCGATTTCGTCGTAAGCATACATAAGAAAGCGCCTTAAACCTGGGCCGACTGTCCGATGGTCACACCGGTGCGACGAATTTGTTCGCGCAGATTGCCGGGTTCGATCTTGCCGTCCGCGCCGACCTGCACAGGGGCGATATAGGGACCGATCGCGCCGACGTCATCGGCGACGGCCTCCGCTAGCAACGCCTTGGCCTCATCGGAGTTGCGCACGATCGCGGCTTCCGAAAGGTCCGCGGACCAGCTCTTCGCGGCGGTACGATACACCACGATGCCATCCCAGGTCCGGTTGGCGGTCACGACCGAGGGGCCGGCGATCTTGATCTTCTTCTGCTCGAGCGGGGAGGTCATTCGGCTGCATCCAATAGGTCAGAGATGATTTGTTTCGGAGTTTTTTCGAGAGTGTCGCCGCGAAGCGAGCCGGCATGCCGGACCACGTCGCCGATGATGAGAATGGCGGGACCGCCGCTGATCCGCTGCACCAGTTCGGGAAGGTCGCGCAGCGTGCCGATGGCGCCTTGCGCATCGGGACGCGTCACGCGCGCGAACACGCCGACCGGCGTCTCCGGCGAACGGCCTGCAGCGAACAGGCCGGCGCACACTGCAGGCGCGGCAGTCATGCCCATGTAGACCACCACGGTCATCTTGGTGTCGGTCAGGGTCGACCAGTCCACCGCTTCCGCATCGCTCGCCTTGTGGGCGGTCAGGAAGGTGATGCGGGTTGCCTCCTGGCGGTAGGTGAGCGGCACCTCGAAATGGGCTGCGCCGCCAAGGCCGGCGGTGATGCCGGGAATGATCGAATAGGCAACACCGGCCGCGCGCAGGGCTTCGACCTCTTCACCGCCACGACCGAACACGAAGGGATCGCCGCCCTTCAGACGCACGACGCGCTGACCGGCTTGCGCGGCCTCGATCATGCGCTGGTTGATGGCGTCCTGGCCGATGCCGGGCTTGCCGACACGACGGCCGACGGCAACGCGCGCGGTGTCGCGGCGGATGCGGTCGAGAATCTCAGGCGAAACCAGTTCGTCATGGAAGACGATGTCGGCGTCCTGCAATGTGCGCAGCGCCTTGATGGTGAGAAGATCGGGATCGCCGGGTCCGGCACCGACCAGCGCAACCGAGCCCTCCGGCTTGTCGGCACGCGCGAATTCGGTGGGATCGGCAATCGCCTTGAGCGCAGCATCCGCCTCGCTCCTGCGACCGCCGAGCACGGCGGCGCCAATCGAGCCGTCGATGACGCGCTCCCAGAACCGGCGGCGCAACGGAAACTCGGCGATGCGCTCGTTGACGGATTTACGAAAGCCGCCGATGAACTCGGCGAGCTCACCAATACGGGCGGGCAGCAATGCCTCGATCTTCTCACGTACGCGCCGTGCCACGACGGGCGACGTGCCGCCGGTGCCGATCGCGACCACGACATCGCCGCGATCGACGATCGCGGGAAAGATGAAGCTGGAATGTTCGAGATCATCCATGACGTTGACGGGCAGGCCGAGCGCCTTGGCGCGGACCGACATCGCGACGCCGACATCGCCTGCGCCGGCGCAGACGACCGCGATGACGCCTGCGAGTTCGGCCGTAAGCGGATCCCCCGTCGCGATCTCGGTGCGCGCCGCGTCCTCGGAGCTCAGACCCAAGTCTAGATTGCCATCGATCGCATGCACGCGGAGACGCGCACCGGCAGCAGAGAGCACGCGCAGCTTGGCGCGCAAAAGCTCTCCCGCGCCGATGAGAACCACCGGACCGGCCTTGAGATCGAGAAACACCGGCAAGAACCGCATGCGATACCCGCTTCCCCACATCCAGGGTTGACTGGAATTATTTTCTATATATGTGTCGTTTTGAGCGCGCAAAGAGAAAATTTTTCCTTCTCCTGCGCAACGCAACTATAGAATTTTCGCCTCCAGACGCAAAGTGGCAGAGATGCATCTTCTCAGGTCCGATTCCGGCGCAGATGGGCTGGGCTTCACCGTTCCCGTTTCCACGCAAATTCCCGTCACGCAGACCGCTCCCAGCATGGACCATCTCGACCAGTTGGAGGCACAGAGCATCTACATCTTCCGCGAGGCATTTGCCCGCTTGAAGAAGATCGCCCTGCTGTGGTCGCTCGGCAAGGACTCCAACGTCATGATCTGGCTGGCGCGGAAGGCGTTTTTCAGCCGGGTTCCATTCCCGGCGCTGCATGTCGACACCGGCAAGAAATTTCCGGAGATGTACCGCTTTCGCGATCACTACGGCAAAGAATGGGAACTCGATCTGCGCGTCGAACCCTGCCCGCCCATCGATGCCGTCGATCCGACGCTGCCACCGGCTGCGCGCTCCGCTGCGCGGAAGACCGAAGGCCTCAAGATGGCGCTCGCCAAATACGGCTTCGACGGCTTGATCGCCGGCATCCGCCGCGACGAGGAGGCAACGCGCGCCAAGGAGCGCGTGTTCTCGCCCCGCGGGCTCGAAGGCAATTGGGACGTGCGCGACCAACCGCCGGAATTCTGGGACCATTTCAACGCCTCGCCGCCGCAGGGCGCGCATTTGCGTATCCATCCGATCCTGCATTGGACCGAGGCCGACATCTGGGCCTACACCAAGCGGGAGAACATCCCGATCATCCCGCTGTATCTCGCCAAGGACGGCAAGCGTTATCGCTCGCTGGGGGATCAGGACATCACCAATCCGGTCGCGTCGACCGCGTCCAATATCGACGAGATCCTGATCGAACTCGAGCAGACCAAGGTGCCGGAGCGCGCCGGCCGTGCGCTCGACCACGAGACCGAGGACGCCTTCGAGCG
This sequence comes from Bradyrhizobium sp. SZCCT0148, assembly GCF_018129985.1. Taxonomy (GTDB): domain Bacteria; phylum Pseudomonadota; class Alphaproteobacteria; order Rhizobiales; family Xanthobacteraceae; genus Bradyrhizobium; species Bradyrhizobium japonicum_H. Next base: position 490,279 of record NZ_JAFCKT010000001.1, on the reverse strand, counting down.
CCTGCGCGTCGCCGGCTATCTCTGATCCCAGCACGCGAGCGCGACATGAACATGATCGTCACCCCCGCCCCGCCCGCCACCCCGAACGGCACGACGCGACCGCAGGTCCGCATCGTCATCGTGGGCCATGTCGACCACGGCAAATCGACGCTGGTCGGCCGCCTCTTGCACGAGACCGGCAGCCTGCCCGACGGCAAGCTGGAAATGCTCAAGGCCGTCAGCGCGCGGCGCGGCATGCCGTTCGAATGGTCGTTCCTGCTCGACGCCCTGCAGACCGAGCGCGACCAGGGTATCACCATCGACACCACGCAGATCCGCTTCCGCACCAATTCGCGCGACATCGTGCTGATCGACGCGCCCGGCCACGCCGAATTCCTGCGCAACATGATCACCGGCGCCTCGCAGGCCGACGGCGCGGTGCTGATCATCGACGCGCTCGAAGGCGTGCGCGACCAGACGCGGCGCCACGGCTATCTCCTGCATCTGCTCGGCGTGAAGCAGGTTGCGATCGTCGTCAACAAGATGGACCGCGTCGACTTCTCCGCAGAGCGTTTCGAGGAGATCAGCGACGAGATTTCCGCGCATCTGAACGGCCTCGGCGTGAAGCCCACGGCAGTGATCCCGATCTCGGCGCGCGACGGCGACGGCGTTGCTGATCGTACCGACCGGATCGGCTGGTACAAGGGTCCGACGGTGGTCGAAGCGCTCGACGCTCTCGAGCCGGCTCGGCCGCTGGAAGCGCTGGCGCTGCGACTGCCGGTGCAGGCGATCTACAAGTTCGACGACCGCCGCATCGTGGCCGGCCGGATCGAATCCGGCAGCCTCATTGCCGGCGACGAGATCGTAATCATGCCGGCCGGCAAGATCGCCAAAATCAAAAGCGTCGAGAGCTGGCCGGTTACGCCGGTGGCGGGACGGCAGGGCGCCGGCCGCTCGGTCGGCATCACGCTCGACCGCGAATTGTTCATCGAGCGCGGCGATATCATTTCGCATGTGAGCGCTGCGCCGCGCGAGACGCGGCGGCTGCGCGCCCGCATCTTCTGGCTGCACGACAAGCCGCTCGCCAAGGGCGACCAGCTGCTGGTTCGCTGCGGACCGAAGGAAAGCCGCGCCACGGTGGTGGCGATCGAAAAGGCGGTCGATCCGGGCGAGCTATCGAGCGTCGAGAACAAGGCGATCGGCCGCAACCACGTCGGCGAGATCGACATCTCGCTGTCGAATCCGATTGCCACGGATCCCTACACCGAGAATCCGCGCACCGGACGCCTTGTGATCGAAGTCTCGGGGCGCATCGCCGGCGGCGGCCTCGTGCTGTCGGTCGATGCCGGCCAGCGCGCCGTGCCGGTCGACATCGTGCCGGTGGAATCCGCGCTGCGTCCCGATGAACGCTCCGCGCGCTATCGGCACAATGGCGCCGTGGTCTGGCTCACCGGCCTGCCCGCCTCGGGCAAGTCGACACTCGCCAAGGCGCTGGAGCGGCGGCTGTTCAGCAATGGCGGCTCGCCGGTCCTGCTCGACGGGGACACGCTGCGCGCCGGGCTCAATAGCGATCTCGGTTTCTCTGCGGCCGATCGCAGCGAGAACATCCGCAGGCTTGCCGAAGTCGCCACCCATCTCGCACGCAACGGCCATATCGCTATCGTCGCGGCGGTCTCACCCGCCCGCGAGGACCGCGCCATCGCGCGGCGCATCGCCGACGCAGCGTTCCGCGAGATCCATGTCGCGACACCGGCAGAAGTCTGCGAGGATCGCGATCCCAAGGGACACTACAAGAAGGCCCGCGCCGGCGCGCTGGCGTCGTTCACCGGCATCGGCAACGACTACGAGCAGCCTGAGGCCGCCGAACTCGTGATTGATACCTCAACGCGGACGGTTGCCGAGGCGGCGGACGAGATCGAACAGATGCTGAAGACGACCGGTGTGCTGTTCGACGAGGTCGTGGACCTCGCGGCGAATATTTGAGGCCGTCCTACTCCGCTGTCATCGCCCGGCTTGACCGGGCGACCCAGTATTGCCGAGACAGTGTCGGGTTACAGAGAAGGCGCGGCGTCCTGAATTCCTTGCTTGCCGCCTACGCTGAAGCTTCGGCGCTCTTGGACTTCAACCCCGGCGAAGCCGTGGCGCAGCCGGGTCGCGGGGAATGACAGCGCCACGCCGACCTCCCCTCTCTCCTTGACATTTTGACAGACCTTTAGGGGTCTTCTCACCGCCCTGATTTTGAGGCTAATAAGGCCCCGAAAGCCGTCCTTCATGGGCGCATTTTGCTGCCTATCGGGTCAAAAGCAGCCAAAAACAGCCATTTCCAACAAGAAAGCCCATCATGAAACGCGTCGACGCCCACGGATTGAAGATCGCCCCTGTTCTGTTCGATTTCATCGCCAACGAAGCGGCCCCGAAAACGGGGATCGCGCCTGATACCTTCTGGGCGGGGCTTGCCGCCATCATCAAGGATCTGGGGCCGAAGAATCGCGCGTTGCTGGCGGTGCGCGACACGCTGCAGACCAAGATCGACGACTGGCACCGCGCCAACAAGGGCAAGGCGTTCGACCTCAATGCGTATACCGCCTTCCTGAAGGAGATCGGCTATCTCGTTCCGGAGCCGGCGACCCAGAAGGTCGAGACTGCCAATGTCGATGAGGAGATCGGCAAGATCTGCGGCCCGCAGCTCGTCGTGCCCCTCACCAACGCGCGCTACGCGCTCAACGCGGCGAATGCACGCTGGGGCTCGCTTTATGATGCCTTCTACGGCACCGACGCGATTCCGCATGACCCGTCCGAGAGCGGCAAGGGCTACAACAAGGCGCGCGGCGACAAGGTGATCGCAAAGGCCAAGGCCTTCCTCGACGCCGCCGCGCCGCTTGCAACCGGCAGCCACACCGACGTCACCGCCTACAGCGTCGTCGCGGGCCAGCTCGCGGTGAAGCTGAAGAGCGGCAACGCCACCGCGCTGAAGAATGCGGCGCAGTTCGCCGGCTTCCAGGGCGATGCGACAGCGCCGAGCGCCGTGCTGCTCGTCAACAACGGCCTGCATGTCGAGGTCAAGATCGACCGCAGCAGCGCGATCGGCAAGGACGATCCGGCCGGCGTCGCCGACATGATCATGGAGTCCGCGGTCTCCACCATCCTCGACATGGAAGACTCGGTCGCAGCGGTCGATGCCGAGGACAAGGTGCTGGTCTACCGCAACACGCTCGGCCTGATGAACGGCACGCTGTCGGCGGACTTCGAGAAGGGCGGCAAGACGCTGACCCGCTCGCTCAACGCCGACCGCAGCTACAAGACGCCTGACGGCAAGGGCGAGCTCAAGCTGCACGGCCGCAGCCTGCTGCTGATGCGCAATTGCGGTCACCACATGTTCACCGACGCGGTGCTGGACGAGAAGGGCGAGGAGATCCCGGAAGGCCTGCTCGACGCCGCCGTCTCGGGCCTGCTCGCCATCCACGACCTCAAGGGCAACTCCAAGGTCAAGAACAGCCGCACGGGATCTGCCTATATCGTCAAGCCGAAGATGCACGGTCCGGACGAGGTGTCGCTGACCTGCGAGATCTTCGACCGCGTCGAGAAGATGCTGTCGCTGCACGAGAACACCCTCAAGGTCGGCATCATGGACGAGGAGCGGCGCACTACCGTCAACCTCAAGGCCTGCATCCAGCGCGCCTCCAAGCGCATCATGTTCATCAACACCGGCTTCCTCGACCGTACCGGCGACGAGATCCACACCTCGATGGAAGCGGGCCCGATGATCCGCAAGAACGAGATGAAGGCGCAGGCCTGGATCAAGGCCTATGAGGACTGGAACGTCGACATGGGTCTGACCTGCGGCCTGCCCGGCCATGCCCAGATCGGCAAGGGAATGTGGGCGGCGCCGGACAAGATGGCTGACATGTTGCAGCAGAAGCTCGGCCATCCGCAGGCCGGCGCCACCACGGCGTGGGTGCCCTCACCGACCGCGGCAACGCTGCACGCCCTGCACTACCACCAGGTCAACGTCATCGCGCGTCAGCAGGAGCTGACCAAGGGCGGGCCGCGCGCGAAGCTCGAAGACATCCTCACCATTCCGGTGTCGAAGTCGAACTGGGCGCCCGACGACGTCAAGCAGGAAATCGACAACAACTGTCAGGGTATCCTGGGCTACGTCGTGCGCTGGATCGACCAGGGCGTCGGCTGCTCCAAGGTGCCTGACATCCACGATGTCGGCCTGATGGAAGACCGCGCCACCTTGCGCATCTCCAGCCAGCATCTCGCCAACTGGCTGCACCAGGGCGTGATCACCGAAGCGCAGGTGATGGAATCGCTCAAGCGCATGGCGGTCGTCGTCGACAAGCAGAACGCCAGCGATGCCATCTACAAGCCGATGGCGCCTGCCTTCGACGGCACAGCCTTCAAGGCTGCGTGCGACCTGATTTTCAAGGGCCGCGAGCAGCCGAACGGCTACACCGAATACATCCTCACCGCCCGTCGTCGCGAAGCGAAAGCGGCCGGCTGAGGCCCCGTTGTTCAGACATCAAAGCCCCGGCTCACACCGGGGCTTTTTTGTTTGACGCAGCCCGGATCAGCGAAGTGACATCCGAACAACTGTCCCTCGCTGCGCGCATGCGGGCTGACGCCCTAGAACACCGCGAGATACTTCAGCAGCGACACGATGCCGATGATGATGACCACCACGCGGGCGATCTGCTTGGCGCGGCCGTCCAGCGGCAGCATGTTGATGAGGTAAAGGACGAGAATGACGACGAGGAATGTGACGAGTACGCCGACCAGCATTGCAGAGCCCCCTTCAGGCTAGTGACCAACCAGGTGCTAACGCCGGCCTCGCACTCCGGTTCCATTGGGGCAACCCTTTGCAACCTTTAGTAAATACGTAATTCTACCGTCAAGCCGGCAGCCAAAAACTTTACCCTTTTCGTTTCAGATAGCGAAATCGTCCGCTGCCGCGAGCTGCGACGGTATTGAATTGCCGATTCACGCCCCTGTTTTCTCGGTTTTGCCGGGCGTCTGACGAACTTTGAAATGGGATTTTGGGGGACTTCGATGTTGAATCGCCTGACCGTATCTGCGCTGTTGAAGACAGTGATTGCGATTACGTCGATCTGCGTGGTGATCGCACTTTCGCTCACCGCCTACGAGTCCTGGCATCGCCTCAAGACCGCCAACCGCATCTCGCAGATCGCCGACGCCTCCGCCGATCTGTTCAAGGCAATGCACAATCTGCGCACCGATCGCTCCACCACCACGCGGCTTCTGAACGCGACCGAGCCGATGGATGCCGAGATCGAGAAATACCTGCGTGCGCTCCGGGATGCCCAGATGCCGGCGATGGCACGCGCACTCGAGCTGCTGCCGAGCATGGAATTCCCGCAGTCGGCAACGCTGGTGCCGGAGCTGTCGCGCCTCTACAAGCTGCTGGTCGAAGAGCAGAAGCAGTTCTGGGAGGATGTCGCCAAGCCCAGGGATCAGAGGCGCGCTGGCCTCTCCAAGGAGTATATGGAGACGACGCAGGGCCTGCTTGACGTGCTCGACAAGCTGTCGAACACGCTGGCCGCCACCGTTAACCACCAGGACGCCGAGATCGACCAGTTGCTGTCGATCAAGCAGAACGCCTGGCTGCTGCGCAACACCGCCGGCGAGGCCTCGCTGATCGTCTCGATGGGGCTCGCCGCCGGCAAGATCACCCCGGAGGGACGCTACAACTATACCCAATATGTCGGCGGCACGAGCGCGATGTGGAAGGCGCTCGAATTGTCGACCTCAGGCATGCAATTGCCGCCGGCGCTCGCGTCCGCCATGGCCGCCGCCAAGACCGCCTATTTCGATCCGCAGTATCTGGCGTTGCGTGACCGTCTCGCCGATGCCCTGCTCAAGGGCGACAAGACCGAGATGACGGCGAACCAGTGGAGCCCGATCACGGTCGGCCGTATGGCGAGCGCGGTTGCGGTTGCCGAAGCCGCCCTCGACGCTGCCAAGGTCCACACGCAGGATCAGCGTAGCGCCGCGGAGCGCGCGCTGAGCGTTCAGCTCGTGCTGCTGGCGCTTGCGATCGGGCTCGCCGTCGGCGCAATCATGCTGGTGAGCCGCCGCGTCATCATCCCGCTCAACACGATCCGCGACGCCATGCTCAAGGTCGCTGGCGGCGATCTCGCCGTCGACAGCGGCTATCTCGATCGCCAGGACGAGATCGGCGCGCTTGCCGGCGCGCTCGAGACCTTCAAGCAGCAGGCCTCCGACAAGCTCAAGATCGAAGAGCAGGAGCGCCAGCGCAACACAGGCGCGTCCGCACGCCAGCGCGCCGTCGAGGCCTATGTCGGCGAGTTCGAGGGCGCGGTACGCAAGACGCTGGGCGAATTGAGCGAAGCTTCCGGCGAGATGCGCAAGACCTCAGGTGACCTCTCCGCCGTCTCGCGCCAGACCAACGATCGCGTCCAGGTGGCCGGCAAGGCCTCCAACGACGCCTCGACCAGCGTCGATAGCGTTGCTGCGGCGGCTGAAGAGCTCTCGGCTTCCATCAACGACATCAGCCAGCAGGCCGCTCACGCCGCCGGCATCGCCGGCCGCGCCGTCACACAGGCGCGCGAGACCGACGGCACCGTGCAGGGCCTGCAGAAGTCCGCGGGACGCATCGGCGAGGTCGTCGGCCTCATCAACACCATCGCGCAGCAGACCAATCTGCTCGCGCTCAACGCCACGATCGAGGCCGCACGCGCGGGCGAGGCCGGACGCGGCTTTGCCGTGGTCGCCTCCGAGGTGAAGTCGCTGGCCAGCCAGACGGCGAAGGCGACCGAGGAGATCTCCGAACAGATCGCCGACATCCAGAAGGTCGCGGGCGACGCCATCAACGCGATCCAGACCATCGGCGGCATCATCGGCGAAGTGAACGAGGTGGCGACTGCCATTGCCGCCGCCGTGCAGGAGCAGGGCGCGGCGACCCAGGAGATCACCCGTAGCACGCAATTCGCCGCGCAAGGCACAAAGAACGTCTCGGACAACATCACCGGCGTCAAGGCCGATGCGGATGCGGCCGCGGCGGCCGCCGACCACGTGAAGCACGCCTCCGAGATGCTGGAGAGCCAGAGCCGCCAGCTCGGCCACGAGGTCAGCGACTTCCTCGGCAAGATCCGCGCAGCGTAGGCCGCGGCGGCGCCATGCTGTCGATATCGTCCTGGCGAAGCTTGGACGATGACGGAATGGCGCGCCTAAATCTCAGCCGATCGACAGCTCCGCAAACGCTGACGCATACGTAATTTTACAGCAGCAGTACTGTCTAAGTCTTTACCCTTTTCGGGCCAAATGCGCCCCTAAGCGCGCCGCAAGGAATCGGCGTTTGCTGCGCCCATTCCTTTGCTTCGAAGTTGGCGGGGGCTGCCGTCCGAAAACTTCAAACGCGTACCCAGGTGTCCGATGCTCAACCGCTTGTCCGTATCCACGCTGCTGAAGGCGGTGATCTTCACCACGGCGCTGGTCGTCGTCATCGGCTTCTCGATCAGCGCGTGGAGCTCGTGGATCCGGCTTCAGCAGGCCAGCCGGATCGTCGACATTGCAGCGGCCTCGGCCGATGTCTTCAAGGCCATGGCCAACATCCGGGCGGACCGGTCAACCACCAACCGCCAGTTGACCAGTGACATCCAGGTCGATCCCGCCACCGAGAAATACATTCGCGGCGTTCGCGACGAGCTGATGCCGGCCCTGGGGCGCGCTATCGACATCCTTCCCGCGATCGACATTCCGCAACGTGACACGATCGTTACCGATCTGGCGCGGCTGAACAAGACGCTACTGGCGCAGCAAGCCGAGTTCTGGACCGAAGTCGCCAAGCCCAAGGCCTCACGCAGGCTCGCGCTCGCCAAGGAATATCTCGAGAGCGAGGACGGGCTGATGACCATTCTCGAAAAGCTGTCGCCCGTGCTCGTAGCCAGCGTCAACCACCAGGACGCCACGATCGACCAGCTTCTGATGATCAAGCAGATGGCCTGGCTGTTGCGCCAGAACGCCGGCGAATCGTCGGTCATTGTTGGCAATGCCTTGACCAGCGGCAAGATCTCCCCGGAGGCCCAGCTCGCCTTTACGAAATTTGTCGGTGCCACCGATGCGGCCTGGAGTGCGATCGAGCTGGCCGCCACCGGCATGCAACTGCCCCCGGCGCTGTCCGCGTCCATGGCGGACACCAAGTCGGTCTATTTCGACCCGCAATATACCGGCACGCGTGACGGCATCATCGCCACGGTGGCCAAGGGCGAGAAGGCGTCGATGACCGCCAACCAGTGGAGCCCCTATTCGGTCGGCCGCATGGCAAGCGCGATCAGGCTCGCCGATGCCGCACTCGCCGCAGCCAGGGATCATGCCTCAGCCCAGCGCGCCGGCGCGCTGCAATCGCTGCTGATCCAACTGGCCCTGCTCGTCGCCGCCATCGTGTTCACGGGCGCCGCCATGCTCGCAGTCAGCCGCCGCGTCATCAGCCCGCTGCACCGGATTCGCGACGCAATGCTCAAGGTGGCCGGCGGCGATCTTGCCGTCGACAGCGGCTATCTCGACCGACGCGACGAGATCGGCTCGCTCGCCGGCGCGCTGGAAACCTTCAAACAGCAAGCGCTCGACAAGCTGAAGATCGAGGAGCAGGAGCGCGAGCGCAACGCCGGTGCGGCCGCGCGCCAGCGCGCGATCGAGGCCTATGTCGGTGAGTTCGAAGGCGAGGTGCGCAAGTCGCTGGGCGAGCTCAGCGAGGCTTCCGGCGAGATGCGCAAGACCTCGGGCGACTTGTCCGAAGTGTCCCGCCAGACCAATGAGCGTGTCGAGGTTGCAGGCAGAGCTTCAAACGAGGCCTCTTCCAGCGTCGAGAGCGTCGCGGCCGCCGCCGAAGAGCTCTCTGCCTCGATCAACGACATCAGCCAGCAGGCCGCGCATGCGGCAGGCATCGCCAGCCGCGCGGTCAACCAGGCCCGCGAGACCGACGGCACCGTGCAGGGATTGGCACAGTCCGCGGGGCGCATCGGCGAGGTCGTCGGTTTGATCAACACGATCGCGGCGCAGACCAACCTGCTCGCGCTCAATGCCACGATCGAAGCCGCCCGCGCCGGCGAGGCCGGGCGCGGCTTTGCCGTGGTCGCCTCGGAAGTAAAATCGCTGGCGAGCCAGACCGCCAAGGCAACGGAGGAGATTTCCGAACAAATCGCCGACATCCAGAAGGTCGCAGGCGATGCCATCAACGCGATCCAGGCCATCGGCGGCATCATCGGCGAAGTCAACGAGGTCGCAACCGCGATCGCCGCCGCCGTGCAGGAGCAGGGCGCGGCGACTCAGGAGATCACCCGGAGCACGCAATATGCGGCGCAGGGCACCAAGAATGTCTCGGATAACATCAGCGGCGTGAAGGCCGATGCCGACACTGCCGCCGGGGCTGCGGAGAACGTCAAGCAAGCCTCCGAAACGCTGGAAACCCAGAGCCGCCAGCTCGGCCACCAGGTCAGCGACTTCCTCGGCAAGATCAGGGCGGCGTAAAAGAGGCGCGGTGGAGGAGGGATAGCGGCGCCATCCTCGAACTTTGCGCGGCAGCGCTACAACCGCGTAAAGCCGCCTACTCCTTGGCGACCACGGGCACCTGACGGAATCTTGCGCGAACCGAGTCCGGCAGCGGCGAGAAATTCATTGCCACGCCGTGGCGGTCGTTTGCATTGCGGCTGGCGACCACGAGGCCATTCGCGCCAGCGACGATGTCACCCTTGCGCAGGGTGGGATCATCCTCGCTCTTGACGGACGCGAGCCCGACCGGATCCTTGCCGTTGCAGGTACAACCCGCCACGATTTCGTTGCGATAACGGAATGCATTGGGCAGTTCGGAATACGGTTTGCCCTTGTCGGTGGTGGCGTCGTCGATACCGCCGCCATAAACCAGCGAAGTCTCCGACGTAGGGCAGAAGCTCTTGCAGGATTGCGCCTTGCTCTCGGCATCGTTGCCCTGCGCCGGGAAGTAACGGCCGTCGCAGCCCCGCACGCAATAGGCCGTGCCGCCACCATAGGCGGCGCGCTGACGCGGGACCTCATAGCGCGGCATGTCATCGCGGGGAAATGGCGCCCGGATCTGCGGAGGCCGCGCTCCAAACCCACCGAACAGCGCCGAGAAGAAATCTTGCGCATGTGCCGATGGTGCGAATGCCAGACCGGCAGAAACAACGACCATGATAGCCGTCGTTCCGCCAGCCACTTTGCCAATCAGGCGTCTGGTCATTTGTCTCACTCTTAGTTCACAACGGTCGTGGGGACGTTCAGCGCCTGCCGGCCGGAGGGCAACGTCGTCACGGCGGGACGCTTGCGCACGGGGTCGCCACCTTTCGCCATCAGCGGAGCGTTCTTCGGCAGCACCACGACCTTGGCACCGACATTGACGCGGCCGAACAGGTCGGTGACGTCTTCGTTGGTCATGCGAATGCAGCCCGAAGAGACGAACTTGCCGATCGTGGAGGGATCGTTGGTGCCGTGGATGCGGTATTCGCTGGAGCCCAGATACATCGCGCGCGCGCCCAGCGGGTTGCCGGGGCCGCCGGCGACGAAGCGCGGCAGATAAGGCTGGCGCGCGATCATTTCGGCGGGCGGATGCCAGTCCGGCCACTCCGCCTTGCGGCTGACAGTCTGCACGCCTGACCAGGTGAAGCCTTCTCGGCCGACACCGACGCCGTAGCGAATGGCCCGGCCGTTGCCGAGCACGTAATAGAGATAGGTGTTGTTGGTGTCGATGACGATGGTGCCGGCCGGCTCGCTGCGGTCGAAGGCCACCATCTGCTTGCGCAGGCGATCAGGCAGCTGGGCATCCTCGCCAGCCGCCTGCGGCGCCTCGTTCACCTCGCCCTGCGCGTAACCCTGGCCCTGCGGATAGGCCTGCAGCTGCATCGACTGATAGCCGAAGGTCTGAGCGCTCGCGCCGCTGAACGGCACAACAAGCAAGGACGTGGCGAAGGCAAATGCAGTGAAAGCGCGCGGCGAAAAGCTGCGACGGGCTGGAGAGGACTTGGTCATGTGCTGCCCCGTGGATGTCTGCATCAGTGTGATGCGCTTTGCGGCTAACGCGGGAGGGACGACCCAAGTTCCGGCCTGGCGTGCGGCCGGCTTGTCACAGTCAAGAGAGGCATTGTTCACGAAGCCGCGATGGAACCGCTCGGTCGGTGCCGCGTTGTTAGTGCACATGGGCGTGCGGATTGAGGCCTCCGTGCGGGAGAGAAATAGTGCGCGTCCTTCCCGGTGAACGGCAGACGTCCGGCAATGGCGAAGGCGCCCCGTTGCCCGAGAGCCCCGCCGAGCTGCCGCCTGTCATCCGCCGTACCGAGTTCGTCGCTTTCGCGCTGGCCGGCCTCCTGCTGATCGCCATCGTCACCGTACTGTATGTCGGCAGGGCGTTCTTTCTCCCGGTGGTGATGGCCTTCGTAACCGGCACCATGCTGTCACCGGCGGCGACCTTACTTGAAAAACTCAGGATACCGCGCGGATTGGCCGCCGCGCTGATCGTCATCACCGTGACCGCCGTAGTTGCCTTCGTCATCGCGCTGATCGCGTCACCGGTGATGGAATGGAGCTCGCGCCTGCCCGAGCTCGGCGCGCAGTTGAAAGACAAGATGCACGTGTTCGACCGGCCGCTGGCGCTGTGGCGCGAGCTGCAAGTCATGGTCGGCGGCTCGGAAGGGCTGCCGAGCTTCCAGTTGCCGAAATTCGAGTGGGTGCAGCCGACACTGGAATTTCTGTCACCGACCTTTACCGAATTCCTGCTGTTCTTCGTCACCCTGATCCTGTTCATCGCGAGCTGGCGAGACCTGCGCCGGGCCCTCATCATGAACTTCAGCGATCATGATGCGCGGCTGCGCACGCTCCGCATCCTCAACGAGATCGAGGTCCATCTCGGCAACTACCTTTTGACCGTCACCCTCATCAATGTCGGCGTCGGTGTTGGCACCGGCCTCATTTGCGCAATCACCGGCATGCCAAACGCCGCCGGCCTCGGCGCACTCGCAGCGACCCTCAACTTCATTCCGATCATCGGGCCGATCGCCATGTTCGCGGTGCTGATCGTGGTGGGGCTGGTCGCCTTCCCGACCATCAGCGGCGGTCTGGTGGCGGCGCTCGCTTTCGGCGGCCTGACCTTCCTGGAGGGACATTTCGTCACGCCCATGATCATCGGGCGGCGTCTGGCGCTCAATGCACTCGCCGTACTGCTTGCGCTCGCGTTCTGGACCTGGCTGTGGGGCCCGATGGGTGCATTCCTGTCATCACCGCTCCTGATCGTCGCGCTGATCCTCAAGGAGCATCTGATGCCTACGGATGCGCCCCAGCTTCCGCAGGACTGACGGTTTCCATGAACGGAACTTACCCCACCACGAAACGTTCTCCGGCTGTCACAGTTCGGAGTTCCTGATGTCCACGACCAATGCCGAAGCCGGGATGAGCGACTGGACGGACAAAGCCACCAAAGAACGCCTCGAGAAGGATGTAGCAGCCGTGAAAAGCGATATCGCCGCCCTCACCGACCAGATCACCGACGCCATCAACACCTTCGCCAATTCCACCAGCAAGCAGGCCCGCCGCGGCTACCGCCAGGCCCGCGAGAACATGGACACCGCGATCGACGACGTGTCGGAGCGCAGCAGTGCAATGATGGGTGCCGCCCAGGAAGCCTATGGCTCGATCGAGGAATCGCTCGAAGACGCGATCACACAGCGGCCGCTCGCGACCGTTGGCCTCGCGCTCGGAATCGGTTTCCTGATTGGTGCCGCCTGGCGCCGCTGACATTTAAGAACACGTGCTGACACGGCGGCGCCAGTGCGCCGCCGGCATCTGCCCGTGACGGTTCGGCTTGGGGAATTGAGGAGCGAGGGCCATGTTTCAGCGCATCATCGACGGGATCAGTGCATCTACCGGTACGACGGTGCGGCTGACCTCGCTCGCCGCAGCCGCGGCGTTCGCGCTGCTCGTGACGACAGGCTTCCTGTGTGCCGCCGCCTTCATCTCGGTTCTTCAGAAGTACGGACCGGTGCAAGCCTGTCTTGCCGGCGCCGGCATCTTCTTCCTGCTGACGCTGGCGGCCGCGGGCTCCTATTGGGGCTACAAGCGGGAAATGCGGAAGCGCGCCTGGATTGCGGCCGAACGCGCCGCCAAGTCGCCGGCACCAAGCATGCTCGCGGACCCCATGCTGCTTGCCACCGGGCTGCAGATCGTTCGTGCCATCGGGGTCAAGCGACTGTTGCCGATCCTGGCGATCGGGGGCGTTGCCCTCGGCATCATGGCGAGCCGCGCCGTCGCTCCTGATGAGGCGTCGGCCGAGCCCGCCGAATAGCGGAAAGAGCGGGCGGAAATATTTCCTTGTGAATTTTAGAGCATCTACAGGAATTGGGCTTGGGGAAGCTCGGCTTCTTGCGCCAAGTCGGTGCGGACATGGCCGCCATCACGCAAATGCTACTCGGATAAGCAGGCGGTTGCCGCTAAAAGCGTCATCCTGATTCCCAAAGCTATTTTAGTCAATGAAACCGTCCGTCAAGGCGAACCTCGCTGCATACCATCACGACGCCAGACTGTATCTGACACTCGGCATCGCCAACTGGTCGGTGTTCGTCGACCACATCCCGAACAACGTCGTCAATCTGCTGACGCTGCGCAATTTCGGCTTCAGCGGCGCGGCCGACCTGTTCGTGTTCGTCGTGGGCTACGGCGTTGCCATCATCCACGGCCGGATGGCGCTTGAGCGGGGCTATCTCGTGGCGGCGACGCGTATCTTCCGCCGCGTCTGGCGACTCTACGCCGCCTATGTCGTTCTGTTCGTGATCTACATCGACACCATCGCCTACGTCGCCTCGCAATCAATGGCGCCGGAGATCATCCACGAATACAACATCTCGGGCATTCTCGAGCACCCGCTGCGGATCCTGGTCCGCGGCCTCGTGCTCCAGGAGGAGCCGCTGAACCTCGACCTCCTGCAATTGATGATCCCGTTGATGGCGTTCTTTCCCTTCGCGCTGTGGGGCCTGTTGCGACGGCCGAACCTGACCCTGGCGGCATCGGTCGCGCTGTACGTTGCGGCACGCTGGTTCGACTGGAATTTTCGCGTCTATCCGGACCAGGAATGGACCTTCAATCCGCTGTGCTGGCAGATGCTGATGGTGCTCGGGGGCTGGTTCGCTGTGACGGGCGCGCCCGGGCGGGCGCTACGCGACATGCCCTGGCTGCGGATCCTTGCCGGCGCATACCTCGTCTTCGCGATGGCCATCACTTTGCTGCGCCATTTGCCGGCAGTGTCGGCTTATCTGCCGGACCTTCTCCTCGACAGCATCGCGCCGAGCGACAAGGAAAACCTCGCACCCTATCGCGTGGTTCATTTCCTCGCGCTTGCCTTTCTGGCGACCTATCTCGTTCCAGCCGATCATCCCGGCCTGCGGTTGAAACCGCTCCAGGCAGTGATCCGGTGCGGCGAGGAATGGCTCGCCGTGTTCTGCGTCGGCGTGTTCCTGTCGTTCGCCGGTCACCTCATCCTCATCACCAGCGCCAATCTGGTGACGATGCAGATCGTCGTCAGCCTCGTCGGGTTCGCCGCGATGACCGCGGTGGCTTACTATGTCGCCTGGTCGAAGTGGCAGGATCTGCCAACCGCCTTGCGGCAGCAGGCCTAGGAATTTCGTCGTGCGTTAACGCATACGCCTGGTGATTTCCCCTAGGCCGACCGAGAGGGCTGCGCTATCCCGGCAGGAGCGATTGGGCGAGGAGACCGGGCGTGGTGACGGCGAAAGGCGGGGATGACGGGGCCGACAGCGCCCCGCGGCGCGGCCGGCCGCGATCGATCGAGACCAGCAATGCCATTCTCGAGAGTGCCTATGCGCTGATGGCTTCCACAGGCCTTGCCGCCACCACCATCGACGCAGTCGCCCGCCATTCCCGCGTCTCGAAGATGACGATCTACAAATGGTGGCAGTCCCGCGAGGCGCTCTTGATCGACGCTTTTCTTCAACATGCCTCGCAGATGCTGCCGCTGCCCCCGGTGAGTGCCGGCAACCCCGTGGCGCGCGCCCGCCGCCATGCCGCGGCCTACGCCGAAGCGCTCCAGGGCCAGTTCGGCAAGGTTCAGCTCGCCGTCATCTCCGAATGCATTTCCAAGACCGGCTCTGCCGAGCTGTTCTACGCCCGCTATCTGAAATTCCGTCGCGACGCGCTGGTCGAGATGATTGCGGCGGGCCAGAACGACGGCAGCATCCTGGCCGACGGGCCGGCTGAGGATCTCTACGACGCGATCTATGGCAGCTTGTTCTACCGCTACGTCTTCGGCATCGCGCCGATCACGCCGGCCTATGCCCGCAATCTGGTCGACATGGTGCTACGGCCCAAGGGCTAGCTAACGCGTGGGCCGCACCGGCGCCGAGAGCTTGTCCGTGCGATCACGCTCGGTCATGTCGACGACCGTCTCCATCGGCGCGGTCAGCTCGTAGACGTAGGACGCGTCGGTGAAGTAGCGCTTGGCGGTGCCGCCGAGCGCCTCGGGGGCGACACGGTCGAGCAGGATCAGGCCGAAATCGGAATCAGGGCGTCGCGTCGCCTCGCTGGTGTTGAGCTCCTCCCAGCGGAAATGGAAGACCTCGTCGGCCCCCTCGCCCGTCACCGTCCAGCTGGCCGTGATGTGCGGGTGCTTTCCAACCAGCGACAGGCCCTCGTCGGAATGCGAGGCGAGTTCGAAGAATAGCAGCGAGAGGCTTTGCGCGGCGCGCGCGCTGACCGCGATATCAGGACCCGTGACGGCAATGCGGTCGGCGTGCGGGATGGCGCGCGCTTCGAACAGGCCCTTCAGCTTGACGCCCTGCCACTGGCTCTCGCTCAGCAGCGAGACCACGTTGGACATGGCGTGAATACGCCCGATCAGGAGCTCGCGCGCGCCGTCGATGTCCGCGCCGTGACGCAAGGTGCGCGTCACGATCGACTGGATCACCGCGAGGATATTCTTGACCCGATGGTTGAGTTCGTCGATGACCGCGGTCAGCCGGCGCTCGAAGCCGATTCTGACCTGGATTTCCCGGCTGAGCCGCAGATTGTTGTAAGCGACATAGCCAAACAGGCCGCACACCATCGCAGTGATCGCAAAACCGATCGCAGCCACGATGATCGCGGTTTGCTCAGCGCGACGCGCCGAGTTGGCCTTGGCGTAATAGCCAAGCTGCCAGTCCCGGCCCCCGAAGCTCACCGTGCGCGTTGCCGATGGCGTCGCCCCCTCCGTCGTCGTCATGCGCGTCGAGACGATGCCCTGGTCATTGGCAACGAGTTCGCCACCTTCCTTGCGCGGATCCCTGAGCGCGACCGAGAACAACGACATGTCGTCATTGGTCAGCATCAGCGAGGCGAGCTCGTAGGAGAACGTCACGAACCCGGCCGGCTCGGTCGCACCCTCGGGAATGACGGGCGCTGCCACGATGATCCCGACCGGCCCGTTGCGACGCAACAGCGGAATCGGATCCGAGGCCACCGACCTTTTCTCGATCCGGGCCCGCGTCAGCATGGCGCCGCGAACCGGATCCTGGTCGTAACTTCGGCCCGGCAGAGCCTTGGTCTCATCGCTGCGAGGCTCCAGATCCAGCAGCACGTCGATCGGCTGGGTGATCTCCGGATTGATCGGCTTGTCGTCATAAGTGCGGATGGTGGGATTCGGAAAGCCGGCGCCGGCAATTGCCGTCTGAGCCGCCGTGAGCTCGTCCGGCTTCAGCCGGGCGATCCAGCCGGCCACCACGAAATCGGTCTTGAAGGCGTAGATGGCCGAGCGCAGCGGCTCCAGCATATCCGGCTTGATCACCGATGGCGCGCGGAACAGGCCTGAGGCGACACGAGCGAGCAGTTCGCGCTCGGTGAGCCGGTCCTGCACCAGGCTGGCATGCACGTCGATCGCTCGCGCGAGTGCGATCCGATCCAGCGCCAGCTCCTGGTCGTGGACGCGATAGGCTGCAAGCCCGGAGAGCAACGCTCCGAGCAGAGCAATGAAACCGATGATGAAACCCAGCCGGACCACGCGACTACTCAGGCGAAAGCGGGAGGTCGGCAATAAACAAGGAGCATATCAACGCCGCTCGAACGGCCACCTGCGGGATCGGGGTAAACCCCGCTGGCAGAGATAATGAATGAGGACACATCGGTACGCAACGTGGGTCGCCTGAAAAGCTTAATCCGTCCGGCCGATGGTCTGACCGGGTGACTTGCCCGGGCTCCGGAGGTAGTCAATCGCGGTGTCCGAAATTTGTTCCGCGGTTGCGGCCTCGGCCCCTTGGTTAACGCCGAAATGGGCATGCGCCAAGTCGTCGCGCGCTGTCAGCCCGCCCGCTTCAGGCCGCCTTTGGCCTCGATGAAGCCGACAATGCGGTCAAGGCCCTCGCTCTTCTTCAAGTTTGTCATGACGAAGGGGCGCTCGCCGCGCATGCGCCTGGCGTCGGTATCCATCTTCTCCAGGGAGGCTCCGACATGGGGGGCGAGGTCGATCTTGTTGATGACCAGAAGGTCGGACCGGGTGATGCCGGGACCGCCCTTGGACGGGATCTTGTCGCCGGCAGCGACGTCGATGACGTAGATGGTCAAGTCGGCCAGCTCCGGGGAAAAAGTGGCAGCGAGATTGTCGCCGCCGGACTCGATGAGCACGAGGTCGAGCCCGGGAAATTTCGCCCGCATGTCCGCAACGGCGGCGAGATTCATCGAGGCGTCCTCGCGGATTGCGGTGTGCGGGCAGCCGCCGGTCTCGACGCCGGCGATGCGATCCGGCGTCAGCGAGCCGGAACGCACCAGGAATTCCGCGTCCCATTTGGTGTAGATGTCGTTGGTGATCGCGGCGATGTCATAGCGCTCGCGCATGGTCTTGCAGAGCAGGTCCATCAGCGCCGTCTTGCCCGATCCGACCGGGCCGCCGACGCCGACACGCAAGGGGCCGTGAGATTTCGACATGTGATTTGCTCTTTCTCGATTGGAAGGCCGCACCCGCTCACGATCGGAACAGTCGCGTATATTGCGTCTCGTGCCGGAGGCTGGCGAGATCGGCACGGAAGGTCGCGCCGCCGAGATCGTTCAACGTCGCATTCAGCGCACGATTGGCGGTGGAGGCGACGGCCGCTTCCAGCCTCACCAGCACGCGCTGGCTGTCGGTCTGACCGAGCGGAATGAGCCGGCTGGCCGCAGATATCCAGTTCGAGACCAGCGCATGCAGGAAAGCGTGCAGTGTCGGCGCCAGCGGTACGCCGTGCATGGCTGCGACAACGCCGACGGCGAGAGGATACACCAGCGGCGTGCGGCATGCCGCAACAATGGCATCCAGGCCGTCTGCATCCCATGCTGCCCGCGAGATGTCGATGAAGGCGCGGCCCTGCGAGCTCGTCTCCAGCTGCCGCTCGCGCGACGGCACCATGGCCGCAGCGAGCTCGGCGATATCGCTGAAAGTGGCCTCCTCGCCCGCCTCGGCGGCACGATAGGCGTGGACCAAAAAGGTCGCGTCGCAAAAGCCGGAGCCGTCGCCGAGCATCGCTTCGAGCCAGTCGGCCAGCGTGGCGGTATCGACGATGTCGCCGACCTCGACCGCCCATTCGATGCCGCTGGAATAGGAGAAACCGCCGACCGGGAATGCCGGCGACAGCCAGGTCATCAGCCGGTACAGCGCCGCGGCCTCGCGCTCGGCGAGGTCGCCGGCACCGCCCCGCTCACTTGTGGTCATGAGCATGCTTGTGGCCGTGGTGGTGGTCGGGATGGTCGCAATGCTCGTCGTGGTGATGGTGGCCATGATCATGCGCGGCATGATCGTGATTGTGGTGGTCGTGAGCGTGATGATCGTGGCCATGATGATCTTGGCCATCGTGACCATGGTCATGATGATGTCCGTGATCATGATGCGCATGGTCGTCGTGTCCATGCGCATGGCCTGCGTCGGCATAGGCGCCGCCTTCAGGATCGAACGGCGCTTCGATCTCGATGACGCGCGCGCCGAGCCCTTTCACCATGGCCTCGATGACGTGATCGCGGCGGATACGCAAGGCCTTGGCCATGATCTGCGTCGGCAGATGGCGGTTACCGAGATGCCAGCCGACGCGGACGAGGTGGTGCGGATCGCGGCCGCGGATTTCGAGTAGCGGCTCGGGCGCGGCGACCACCTCGACGAGCCGGCCATCCTCCAGCACCAGCGCATCGCCGCCGCGCAGTGCAACGGCATTCTCGAGGTCGAGCAGGAATTCGAGGCCGCGCGTCCCCGTCATGGCCATGCGGCGGCGGTGCCGATCGTCGAAATCGAGCACGACCGTATCCGCTGCCGCGTCCGTGAAGCGGTGTTGTCCCCTGACCTGCGTCGCCCGGATCATGCGCTTTTACTCCGTTATCGTGTCTCGACCTTCTCGGGCGTGATCACTTCGATCTTCGGCGGTGCCGTGAAGCACTTCACCGCGACGCGGCCGAACGTCTTCATGTGCTCCTGGCCGCGATGCGGCACCAGCGCCTCGGCGTTCTCCCATTGCTCGACAAACACCATCTTGGCAGGGTCGGTGACGCTCTCATGCATATCATAGGCGATATTGCCGGGCTCTTTTCGCGTTTCCTTGATGCAGGCGGTGGCGGCTGCAATGAATTCGGCGCGCGTCTCGGGCTTGATGGTCAGGGTGGCAACGACGTAGATCACGAGAATCCTCCCGGCTTTTCTTCTAGGGTTCGATAGCGGGCGGGACATTAGACCAGCCGGCATCGAACGCAAAACCGGAAAAGCCGCCCCCCGGGCAAGCGCCCGGGACATGCGTTGAGGCGCTATTTCAGTACATGAAATATCGCTGTGCCATCGGCAGCACCTCGGCAGGGGCGCAGGTGAGCAATTCGCCATCGGCGCGCACCTCATAGGTCTCCGGATCGACCTCGATATTGGGCGTGGCGTCGTTGTGGATCATGCTCTTTTTCGAGATCTTGCCGCGGGTGTTCTGGACGGCATAGAGCTTCTTCTCGATGCCGAGCTTGCGTGCCAGACCGCCGGTGATGGCGGCCTTCGAGGTGAACACCACGGACGACGCCGTGCGTGCCTTGCCGAAGGCGCCGAACATCGGCTGGTAATGCACCGGCTGCGGTGTCGGGATCGAGGCGTTGGGATCGCCCATCGGCGCCGCAACGATCGTCCCGCCCTTGACGATGCAGTCCGGCTTCACGCCGAAGAAGGCCGGCGACCACAGCACGAGATCGGCGAGCTTGCCCTTCTCGACCGAGCCGATCAGCTTCGACACGCCATGCGCGATCGCCGGATTGATGGTGTATTTGGCGATGTAGCGCTTGACGCGGAAATTGTCGTTGTCCTTGCCCTTGTCCTGCGGCAACGAGCCCCGCTGCTTCTTCATCTTGTCGGCGGTCTGCCAGGTCCGGATGATGACCTCGCCGAGGCGGCCCATCGCCTGGGAGTCCGACGACATCATCGAGAGCGCGCCGAGATCGTGCAGGATGTCTTCGGCGGCGATCGTCTCTTTCCGGATGCGGCTTTCCGCGAACGCGAGGTCTTCAGCGATCGAGGGATCGAGATGGTGGCACACCATCAGCATGTCCAGATGCTCGTCGATGGTGTTGCGCGTGAACGGCCGCGTCGGGTTGGTCGAGGACGGCAGCACGTTCTTGAGCCCTGCGACCTTGATGATATCCGGAGCGTGGCCGCCGCCGGCACCCTCGGTGTGGAAGGCATGGATCGTGCGGCCCTTGAAGGCCTTGATCGTGTCCTCGACGAAGCCGGATTCGTTCAGCGTATCGGTATGGATCATCACCTGGATATCGTGGGCGTCGGCCACCGACAGGCAGTTGTCGATCGCCGCCGGCGTGGTGCCCCAGTCCTCGTGCAGCTTCAGCGCACAGGCGCCGGCCTTGATCATCTCGACCAGGGCTGCGGGACGCGAGGCGTTGCCTTTGCCGGAGATGCCGAGATTGACCGGGAAGGCGTCGAACGACTGGATCATCCGCCCCATGTGCCACGGCCCCGGCGTACAGGTGGTCGCGAACGTCCCGTGCGACGGGCCGGTGCCGCCGCCCAGCATCGAGGTGACGCCGGACATCAGTGCGTGCTCGATCTGCTGCGGGCAGATGAAATGGATGTGGCTGTCGAAGCCACCCGCGGTGAGGATTTTCCCTTCGCCCGCGATCACGTCCGTGCCAGGGCCGATGATGATCGTGACGCCGGGCTGGATGTCGGGATTGCCGGCCTTGCCGATGCCGGCGATCATGCCGTCCTTGATCGCGACGTCGGCCTTCACGATGCCCCAGTGGTCGACGATCAGCGCATTGGTGATGACCGTGTCGGCCGCGCCCTGCTTGTTGGTGACCTGCGACTGCCCCATGCCGTCGCGGATCACTTTGCCGCCGCCGAACTTCACCTCCTCGCCATAGGTGGTGAAGTCCTTCTCGACCTCGATGATGAGGTCGGTGTCGGCCAGCCGCACCCTGTCGCCGGTGGTGGGACCGAACATGTCGGCGTAGACGGAACGCTTTATTTTGACGGACATCACAAGCCCCGTTTTCGTTTGAATTCTTGATTGGTGCTCATAGCGAGGCTCTCGCTCGTCGCACCACGTCATCGAATGTTTCGTCGAGGTAGGCATTACCGCCGCGGCAGCCCGCGACGACCTGCACGGCCCAATCGGTGTACTCGATCAGATCAGCACGCTGCTCGGCGGTCGGATTGGAACGAATACGAGCCCCGATATTGCTGATCTTGTCGGCAATTTTGATTAGCTTTGCGTCAGCCGACTTGTTCGGCGCATCGACAATCTGTCGCTTCCGTTGCTCGGCCTTTGGCAAGCTCACGTCATCTGTGCATTCAACGACCAGGGAAGCCACACGATCGGAGAATCTTGCCGAGAGCTCTTCGGTAGTCGTCTCAGTGTCCTCGAGCGTATCGTGCAACCAGCCAGCTGCAACCAATTCGGCATCGGCGCCGTTCGTTGCGATAGCAAGGAAATTTGCGACTTCGGCAAGATGATTTGCGTAGGGCTCGTTATCTCGCCCCTTACGCAACATACTTTTGTGCCGGCGAGCGGCCACTTCGGCAGCTTCGGAAATGAGGCGGACGGCGGGCAGCATGCGTCACAGCTTCCCCATGACGTCGCCGCGGAAGCCGTAGATCATCTTCTTCCCCGCCACTGCGACGAGTTGCACGTCGCGGGTCTGGCCCGGCTCGAAGCGGACGGCGGTACCGGCGGCGATGTCGAGGCGCATGCCGCGGGCCTTCTTGCGATCGAACTTCAGCGCCGGATTGGTTTCGAAGAAATGGTAGTGCGAGCCGACCTGGATCGGGCGGTCGCCAGTGTTGGCGACAGTGATCGTCACGGTCTTGCGGCCGGCATTGAGTTCGATCTCGCCGTCCTGGATGAAGAGTTCGCCGGGGATCATGCGTCTTGCTCCTACCTGATCGGCTCGTGCACGGTGACGAGCTTGGTGCCGTCCGGAAAGGTCGCCTCGACCTGGATGTCGTGAATCATCTCGGGGATGCCCGGCATCACCTGATCGCGGGTCAGGACCTGCGCGCCGGATTGCATCAGCTCGGCGACGGTGCGGCCGTCACGGGCGCCTTCGAGGATGAAATCGGAGATGATCGCGATCGCCTCGGGATGATTGAGCTTGACGCCGCGGTCCAGCCTTCGGCGGGCGACGATCGCCGCCATCGAGATCAGAAGCTTGTCCTTTTCGCGGGGAGACAGATTCATGCGAAATCTCTTCCGTTCAACACGTCGATTCAACCGGTCAATTCAGCCAGAGCCGCGGCAGTGCGGCACCGGTACGCGCCAGCACGGCCATCATGTCGGCGCGCAAGCGCGCCGCATCTTGGGCACAGAACCGCGCCATTGCAAAGCCATTCCACGAGGAGATTCCGACCTCGCCGCAGAACGAGTCCGAGGCTTCGCGGATGCGCTCGACCAGGGCCTCGTCGCCTGGGACGATCAGCGCCGTGCCGATCGCCGCGCCGCCCTTCGCCACCGCCGGTCGCCGAAGTTTTGCGCCGATATTGCCGTCGAGCCTGACGGTCTCGGCGAACACCAGCTTGCCACCAAGCCGCAGCCGCCAGCGGTCGACGAACTCGCCCTGCTCCATTCGCTCGCCCATGGCGGTGCGGCCGAACACGACGATCTCGCACAGCACGAGCGAGGCGGTCTCGTCGAGTTCGATATCGAAGCGGCGATGGACCCGGGCGCGATCGAACAGGATCGTCTCCTGCGGCAGCCAGCCGAGATGCGCACCAGCGGCAATTTTCAAGGAAATAGCGAGCTGTGCTGCCGCTCCCGGCGCACGATAGACCTTTTCGGCCGCCGCCGTCGTCAAGGTCAGGCGCGAACGCTCGCCCACTGCGATGTCGATCTCGAAACCGTCCCCTCCCGCGACGCCGCCGGCCGTGTTGACGAACACGCCGGACAACCCCTCGCCTTCCGGCGAGGGAAAACGCACGCGCAGCGAACCGGATTCATGCAAGACGCCGCGCCGTGTCACGCCATCTCGCGCATGGACGTCGAAGCGCACCGCGCCGCGGGCACGGTTCGCCTCGAAAACCCCCGACGTGACCGAAACGTCGCTGCGCATCCGCCTCCCCCAGCCGGTCGCGGCAGAATGCTTACAGCGCCATCTGGCGGCTGATCTCGCTCGCGTCCAAATTGGCGCGATCGCAGGTGAACTTCACCGCGCCGCGATCCATCACGGCAAAACTGTCGCCGAGTTCGCAGGCAAAGTCGAGATATTGTTCGACCAGCACGATGGCGATGTTGCCGAGGTTTCGCAAATAGGAGATGGCGCGGCCGATGTCCTTGATGATCGAGGGCTGAATGCCCTCGGTCGGCTCGTCGAGCAGCAGCAATTTCGGACGCATCACCAGCGCCCGACCGATCGCGAGTTGCTGCTGCTGGCCACCTGACAGATCGCCGCCGCGCCGGCCGAGCATGGATTGCAGCACCGGAAACAGCGAGAATACATCATCCGGAATGTTCTTGTCCTGGCGCTTGAGCGGACCGAAGCCGGTCTTGAGGTTCTCCTCGACCGTCAGCAGCGGGAATATCTCGCGGCCCTGCGGTACGAAGCCGATACCCTTGCGCGCACGCTCGTAGGGCTTCAGGCCGGTGATATCGCTGCCATCGAACTCGATCGCGCCTGAGGAGATCGGATATTGCCCGACCATGGCGCGCAAGAGCGAGGTCTTGCCAACGCCGTTGCGCCCGAGCACGCAAGTGACCTTGCCCGGCTCAGCCGCAATCGAGACGCCGCGCAGCGCCTGCGCCGCGCCGTAGAACAGGTTGATGTCCTTGACCTCAAGCATTTGCTCAGCGCCCCAGATAGACTTCGATGACCCGCTCGTTGGACGAGACCTGGTCGATGGTTCCTTCCGCGAGCACGGTGCCCTCGTGCAGGCAGGTGACCTTGACCCCGAGCTCGCGCACGAATGTCATGTCGTGCTCGACCACCACCACGGTGTGGGTCTTGTTGATCTCTTTGAGCAGCTCGGCGGTCAAATGCGTCTCGACGTCGGTCATCCCCGCAACGGGCTCATCGACCAGGAGCAGTTTTGGGTCCTGCGCGAGCAGCATGCCGATCTCCAGCCACTGCTTCTGGCCGTGGCTGAGGCTGCCGGCCAGGCGGTTGCGCGCCTCGGTGAGGCGGATCGTCTCGAGCACCCTGTCGATGCGTTCTGCCTCGTCCCTGCTGCCGCGCCAGAACAGCGTGCCGCGGACCGAGTGATCGACATTGAGCGCGAGCAGGAGATTATCCTGCACGGTCTGGCTCTCGAACACCGTCGGCTTCTGGAACTTGCGGCCGATGCCGAGCTCGGCGATGCGGGTCTCGTCCAGCCGCGTCAGATCGGTGACGCCATCGAACAGCACCGTGCCCTCGTCCGGCTTGGTCTTGCCGGTGATGATGTCCATCATCGTGGTCTTGCCGGCGCCGTTCGGGCCGATGATGGCGCGCATCTCGCCGGGCTCGAGCGTCAGCGACAGATTGTTGATGGCGTGAAAGCCGTCGAACGAGACGTGCACGCCGTCGAGATAGAGCATCGCGGATGTCGCGCGGGTGTCCATGACGTTCATTGCCGCCTACTCCGCCATCTTCGGTTCGGCGACGCCGTCTTCGGCCGCGGCACTCGCCATCGTCGCGGCGCGCTTCTCCTTCGAGGAGTCCCACCATGCATTGAAGGTGCCGACGATGCCCTTCGGCAGCAGCAGCGTCACCAGGATGAACAATGCGCCCAGCATGAACAGCCAGTACGGCGCCAGCACGCCCGAGGTGAAAAACGTCTTGGCGTAGTTGACGACGACGGCGCCGAGCGCTGCACCGACCAGTGTGCCGCGGCCACCGACTGCAACCCAGATCACCGCCTCGATCGAATTGCCGGGCGCGAATTCCGATGGATTGATGATGCCGACCTGCGGCACGTAGAGCGCGCCGGCGACCCCGGCCATGCAGGCCGACACCGTGAACACGAACAGCTTGTAGGATTCGACGCGGTAGCCGAGGAAGCGCGTGCGCGACTCCGCGTCACGGACTGCGATCAGCACCTTGCCGAGCTTCGAGGAGACGATCGCACGGCAGATCAGGAAGCCTGCGATCAACGCCAGGCAGCTCAGCGCGAACAGCGCCGCGCGGGTGCCCTCGGCCTGCACGTTGAAGCCGAGGATGTCCTTGAAGTCGGTCAGGCCGTTGTTGCCGCCAAAGCCGAAATCGTTGCGGAAGAAGGCAAGCAGCAGCGCATAGGTCATCGCCTGCGTGATGATCGAGAGATAGACGCCGGTGACGCGTGAGCGGAACGCGAGCCAGCCGAAGCAGAAGGCGAGCAGGCCGGGCACGACCAGCACCATCAGCGCGGCGAACCAGAACATGTCGAAGCCGTACCATGTCCAGGGCAGCTTCGAATAGTTCAGGAACACCATGAAGTCGGGCAGAACAGGGTTGCCGTAGACGCCGCGGGTGCCGATCTGCCGCATCAGGTACATGCCCATCGCATAGCCGCCGAGCGCGAAGAAGGCGCCGTGGCCGAGCGAGAGAATGCCGCAATAACCCCAGATCAAATCGATCGAAAGCGCGAGGATCGCGTAACAGACATACTTGCCCCAGAGCGCGACGAGATAGGTCGGCACCTGCAGGAACGAGCCGGCGGGCAGCAGCAAATTGGAGAGCGGGATCAGGATGCCGCAGGCCGCGACGACGGCCAAGAAGATCGTCGCACTGCGGTCGAGCGAACGCGTCAGCATGTGAGGGGTCATGCTTCCACCGCACGGCCCTTGAGCGCGAACAGGCCGCGCGGGCGCTTTTGAATGAACAGGATGATGAGAACGAGGATCGCGATCTTGCCGAGAACGGCGCCGGCGACCGGCTCCAGGAACTTGTTGGCGATGCCGAGCGTGAAGGCGCCGACCAGCGTGCCCCAGAGATTGCCGACGCCGCCGAACACCACGACCATGAAGCTGTCGATGATGTAGCTCTGGCCGAGATTGGGGCTGACATTGTCGATCTGCGACAGCGCCACGCCGGCGATGCCGGCAATGCCCGAGCCGAGCCCGAAAGTGAGCGCGTCGACCCGCGAGGTCGCGATGCCCATCGACGCCGCCATGCGTCGGTTCTGCGTCACCGCGCGCATCTCCAGGCCGAGCGCGGTGTAACGCAGCATCGCGAGCAGGATCGCGAACACGGCCAACGTGAAGACGAGGATCCAGAGCCGGTTGTAGGTGATGGTGATCTGGCCGAGTTCGAAGGCGCCGCTCATCCAGGAGGGATTGCCGACCTCACGGTTGGTCGGACCGAACATGGTGCGCACCGCCTGCTGCAGGACCAGCGACAGGCCCCAGGTCGCAAGCAGCGTCTCCAGCGGACGGCCGTAGAGGAAGCGAATGATGCTGCGTTCGATCAGCACGCCGATGGCGCCGGCGACGACAAAGGCCAATGGCACCGCGATCAGCAGCGAATAGTCGAACAGGCCGGGGTAACGGGTGCGGATCACCTCCTGCACCACGAAGGTGGTGTAGGCTCCGATCATCACCATCTCGCCATGGGCCATGTTGATCACGCCCATCACGCCGAAGGTGATGGCAAGCCCGATCGCAGCGAGCAGCAGCACCGAGCCGAGCGAGAGGCCGTACCAGGCATTCTGCACCATGGACCAGATCGCGAGCGAGTTCTGGATGGAGCCGATCGCGCTCGCGGCTGCTTTGGTCACCGAGGCCGGCTGGTCGCCCATGCCTGTAAGCAGCGCCAGCGCCTCCTGATCGCCACGCGCCTTGAGGGTGGCCACCGCCTCCAGCTTCTCGACCTCGGTCGCGTCCGGCTTGAACAGCAGGATCGCCGCGCGAGCGTCGCCGAGCGCAGCCTTGACTGACTTGTTGGTTTCTTTCGCAAGCGCGCCATCGACAGCCTCGAGCGCGGTCTCCTCATGCGACTTGAAGACGGATTGCGCGGCCTGGAGGCGCGTCCCGACGTCCGGCGACTGCAGCGTCAGGCTGCCGATCGCAGCGTCGACGCTGCGGCGCAGGCGGTTGTTGAGACGGACGGCGCTCGCGCTGTCGGGAACGGTAGCGACGGGCTGGCCGGTCACGGCATCGATCGACTTGCCGTCGGTACCGGTGACGTAGACCTTCTTGCTGTCGGGGTCGGCCATCAGGCGGCCGTCCTGAAGCGCACTGATGATGGGGAAAGCCAGCGGATTGCCGCTGCTCGCGACCACGCCGATCGCCTCGTCCGTATCGGAATAGTCATCGTTGGCGAATTTGGCGACCGCATCCTCGAACGGACCGGCGAGAGCCGGCAGCGCAAACGCGATCAGGAAAAACGAGAGCGCAAGCGAGCAGAGGCGCGCGGACAAATGGGCTGGCACTGTGAATGACCCCGGCAGAAATGAGTGGAGAAGGCGGCGGGATCGCCGCCTTCTCCGGTCGTGCAATGGCGTGTCAGATCCGGATCAGGAGCCCGAACCGAGGCACTTGTTGGTCTTGGTGTTGAAGTTGCCGCACTTCTTGCCAACCCAGTCGCCGATCAGGTCCTTGGAGCCGTCGAGCTCCTTCGACCAGGCATCGCCCGCAACGAGACCCGGGGTCTTCCAGACCACGTCGAACTGGCCGTTCGCCTTGATCTCGCCGATGAACACCGGCTTGGTGATGTGGTGGTTCGGAAGCATCTTGGAGGTACCGCCGGTCAGGTTCTTGGCTTCGATGCCCGGGAGGGCGTCGATGACCTTGTCGGGATCGGTCGACTTCACCTTCTCGACCGCCTTGACCCACATGTCGAAGCCGATCACGTGCGCTTCCATCGGATCGTTGGTCACGCGCTTCGGATTCTTGGTGTAGGCCTGCCACGCCTTGATGAACTTCTCGTTCTCCGGCGACTTGATCGACTGGAAGTAGTTCCAGGCGGCGAGATGGCCGAGCAGCGGCTTGGTGTCGATGCCGGCGAGCTCTTCCTCACCCACCGAGAACGCGACGACCGGGATGTCCTTGGCCTTGATGCCCTGGTTGCCGAGCTCCTTGTAGAAGGGAACGTTGGCGTCGCCGTTGATGGTCGAAACCACAGCGGTCTTCTTGCCGGCCGAGCCGAACTTCTTGATGTCGGCCACGATCGTCTGCCAGTCGGAATGACCGAACGGCGTGTAGTTGATCATGATGTCTTCCTGGGCGACACCCTTGGACTTCAGATAGGCTTCCAGGATCTTGTTGGTGGTGCGCGGATAGACGTAGTCGGTGCCCGCGAGCACCCAGCGCTTCACCTTCTCGTCCTTCATGAGATAGTCGACGGCGGGGATCGCCTGCTGGTTCGGCGCAGCACCCGTGTAGAACACGTTGCGCTCGCTCTCCTCACCCTCGTACTGCACGGGGTAGAACAGGATGTTGTTCAGCTCCTTGAAAACGGGCAGCACCGACTTGCGGGACACCGAAGTCCAGCAGCCGAACACGACCGAAACCTTGTCCTTGGTGATCAGCTCGCGCGCCTTTTCGGCGAACAGCGGCCAATTCGACGCGGGGTCGACGACGACGGCTTCGAGCTTCTTGCCGAGAACGCCGCCCTTCTTGTTCTGCTCGTCGATCAGGAAAAGGATGGTGTCCTTCAGAGTGGTTTCGCTGATGGCCATGGTGCCGGAAAGGGAGTGCAGGACGCCGACCTTAATGGTGTCGTCCGCGGCCTTTGCGCCAGTCAATGAAGCCAGACCGAGCATCAGGCCGGCGGTCGCGGCGAGCACGCCGCGGCGGCTAAATGACGCCGCTATATCGTGAGTAGATTTGCTAAACATGAGTGTCTCATCTCCCTGACGCAGACGTGAAAAACGCTGCGAAACGGCCCCACGGCCGCCTGCGATTAATGGAATCGCAAGAACCGTGCCATGGCTTGAGCACCTGCCAACTCATTGGTCAGGTTAGACAATTCTGTTGCAATCCAAGTTTAGCCGCAGTTCGGCTGCTCATAATTTGGGCGAATAAAATGTATGCTTATGCGTCACTCAGTTTGTTTTTTGAGCACATGCCGACTTGTGGCTAAAATTCCGGCATAACTATTTTTGCACCGCAATAACCATTTCAGGCTGCTCCGCCTTGAAAGCGCCCTCTCAATGTTCCATATGACGTCCAGAGACCTCTTGCGAATCAAGGGGTCGTCGCGAGCCGCGTGTTCTTAAGCCCTTACGGGCCTCTGGCTTGCCCCATATCTCCCAAGCCATCCGACACCCCAAACACGCAGGTGTCTTCTCGACACCCTTCTGCGTGCGCCGCGCTGAATGCGCCGGGCGCCCGTTTTTGACATGGAAAGAACCCCCCTTTTGACTTCGTTTCAGGACTTCGGCCTCGCCGAACCGATCGCGCGCGCTCTTCAAGAAGAGAACTACGTCACCCCCACCCCCATCCAGGTCCAGACCATTCCCACGGCGCTAACCGGCCGCGACGTCGTCGGCATCGCCCAGACCGGCACCGGCAAGACCGCGTCCTTCGCGCTGCCGATCCTGCACCGCCTGCTCGAGCATCGGATCAAGCCGCAGCCCAAGACCACCCGCGTCCTGGTGTTGTCGCCGACCCGCGAGCTGTCCGGCCAGATCCTCGACAGCTTCAACGCCTATGGCCGCCACATTCGCCTGTCCTCGACGCTCGCCATCGGCGGCGTTCCGATGGGCCGTCAGGTCCGCTCGCTGATGCAGGGCGTCGAAGTGCTGGTCGCCACCCCCGGTCGCCTGCTCGACCTCGTGCAGAGCAACGGGCTGAAACTGGGAAGCGTCGAATTCCTCGTGCTCGACGAGGCCGACCGCATGCTCGACATGGGCTTCATCAACGACATCCGCAAAATCGTCGCCAAGCTGCCGATCAAGCGGCAGACGCTGTTCTTCTCGGCCACCATGCCGAAGGATATCGCCGAGCTCGCCGACGCCATGCTGCGTGATCCCGCCCGCGTCGCGGTAACCCCGGTCTCCTCGACCGTGGAGCGCATCCAGCAGCGCATCATCCAGGTCGATTTCTCCGCGAAGCCGGCGTTCCTCGCCAAGCTGTTGAAGCAGGAGCAGGTCAACCGCGCCCTGGTTTTCACGCGCACCAAGCACGGCGCCGACAAGGTGGTGAAAACCCTCGAAAAGGCAGGCATCGCGGCCAGCGCCATCCACGGCAACAAGTCGCAGAACCATCGCGAACGGACGCTCGCCCAGTTCCGCTCCGGCGAAATCCGTACACTGGTTGCCACCGATATCGCCGCCCGCGGCATCGATGTCGACGGTATCACTCACGTCATCAATTTCGACCTGCCCAACGTGCCCGAGACTTACGTGCACCGCATCGGCCGCACCGCGCGCGCCGGCGCCGAGGGCACCGCGATCTCGCTGGTCGCAGGTGGCGAGGAGCTCAGCTATCTCCGCGACATCGAACGGCTGATCAAGGTGGCACTGCGCCGCGAAGATCTCCGCACCGACGCCGGCCGCCGCGATGCGGGCGCTCCCGCGCCGCAGCAACGGCAGGGCCGCGGAGGTCGCCCGGGCCAGCGTCCGCAAGGCGCAAGGCATGGCGAGGCACGCCACGGTGACGGACGTCGTAGCGACGAACGACATTCCGACGGACGCCACCATACCGCCAAGCAGGGCGATGGACGCTCCGGCGAAGGCCGACATGGCGGCGAAGCGCGGCATGCCGACGGGCGGCCCGGCAACGGCCCGAACGCCTCGAAGGGGTCTCGTCGTCCGCGCTCTGGTGGGAAGGCGCATTCTTCCCCAAACGGCCGTCCGGAACAGCGTTCCGTGCATAGCGCCGGCGCGGCTGATGGGATACAAGGCGTGGCCTTTTTGCGCCGTGAGAGTCGGCCGAACGGCCAACCAAACCGCAAACCCCACTCGCACTAGCCGTCCACGACCTGGAGAAATTCATGGCTAAGGAAGAGCTGATCCAGTTCGAAGGACTGGTCACCGAAATCCTCCCCGACGCACGCTACCGCGTGCAGCTCGATGCCGGACACGAGATCGTCGCCTATACCGCCGGCAAGATGAAGAAGAACCGCATCAAGACGCTGGCGGGCGACCGCGTGACGGTGGAGATGTCGCCCTATGATCTCGAAAAGGGCCGGCTGATTTTCCGCCATAAGGACGAACGTCCCAGTGGCATGGGTGGACCGCCCCGCCCGGGCCAGCGCGGCGGACAGTTCCGCCGGCGCTAGGCATCTGCGGGCGGCCTTGGATCAAAAGTTCCGGCTTCAACGTCGATCCGCCGCGGACCTCGCGTCGGATCAAAAAATCGTGCGCGCCCGGATTGTTTTGGGGTGCCAATTCCGATAAAATGAATTCATCGATTTTCGGCCGGACGACATTAGCATCCACCGGTACAGCCGGTTCAGACACGCTGACGACCCTTCCAAAAATTCGATCTAACTGGCCTGCGCAAGCGGGCTCCAACATTGTATTATCTGAGAAGGGACTATCCCCGTGAGCATGGGAACCGTGAAGTGGTTTAACGCGACCAAAGGCTTCGGCTTTATTCAGCCCGACGATGGCGGCCAGGACGTGTTCGTCCACATCAGCGCTGTGGAACGTGCGGGCCTCGGCACGCTGCGTGAAGGCCAGAAGCTCTCCTACGAGATCGTGGCCGACCGCCGTTCCGGCAAGTCGGCAGCGGACAACCTCCGCTCCGAAGGCTGAGCCGACGAGCGCGTGGCCTGATCGGCTCGCGCAAGCAAGGAAAGCAAAAAGGCCGTGCGCGATGCACGGCCTTTTTCATTGGCATCTACCCTTCGATGTCAGCACGTCGATTTGTTGTTGTTGTCCGGATAGGGATAGGGAACGCAGGCAACCTGGCGCGGTCGGGTGTAGGAGACATCGCCCAGTCCGATGTTCGACTTCAACACATAACCGACCGAAGGCGTGTAGGTGTAGCTCGCCTCGCTGAGGATGAGGTAGGTCGACGGTATCAACAGCGAAGCGGGAATGTTGCTGGTGATGTCGTCGCCGGGCTTGCGTGTCGAGTTCGCCAGCGTCGCTTGCGTCGCGCCGCTCGTAATGATGCCGGCCCTGCTCCACTGGACCGTGGCGACTTTGTTGGCATCGATCTGGATCTGAGTAATCGTGCCCTTCACCAGGGTAGGGTCGTAGGGCATGATGACCGAGATGCTCGCCGTGAAGGTATCCTTCATGTCGGCATCGGTCAGCTTGAGGGACTGCGATGTCAAATCGGACAGAGCCCGCGCGATCAACGTGACCTTGCGATCAATCGCCACCGCCGACGAGAATTCGACGGTGCCGAAAAACATCACCAGCATCAGCGGGACGATGACCGCAAACTCGGTGGCCGCGAGCGCGCGCTTGTCGGCGACGAAGTCGCGCACGGACCAACATGCATTCCGCCAGATATTCGCAATCGCCTGCATCGGTCCTCCCGGATCCATCTGTCTCAGAAGGGTTCGTTCTTGAAAGCCGTGGTCGCCACCATCAGCCTTTTGTTACTGCATCCGATGTTGTAACCGAGGCCGGTGACGATGAGCGGCCACTGATAGAACAGCCGCACCACGACCACCTGGCCCGAGGTCCCGGCATTGTATTGCATGCCGGCCGGGTTGAAATTGCAGGAATCGCCGTAGTTCGTCAGGCTTAGCGACCCGAAGGATCCGGTGCTCACGACGTCGACGTAAAGCTTGTTGCAATCGAACAGCGCCGGGATCTGCGTGCACACATAGGCCTTGAACGTCGTCTGGTCGCACGCCATGACCACGCCGGGCGTGGTCTGGCAGGCCGCCACCGAACCGCCCTGCGCTTGCGCCTGGCCGGTGAGGATCGCGCGCGCAGAACTTTGCGTGATTGTCTCGAGCACCTGGCTCGCGAAGAACATGAGCGCCGTTTCGATGATGGCGAACAGCAGCCCAAAGAACATCGGGGCGACCAGGGCGAACTCGACGGCCGCGGAGCCGCGACGGTTGCCGCGAAACCGGCCCAGCGCTTTCCGGAGCGTGAACCTCGTAGGTGCAGGCAATGGCATCACGTCAAATTCCCCAACAACGGGCGATCAACTGTTCCGTTCAATAGCGGAAACTGATTGTCTAAGTGTTTCAGGCGGTCCGCACCCGGCGGCACGCGCCGTTAAGGATGCGTTAACCAGCCGCGACCTAAAGCCCAGCGAGAGCCGCCCGCGAAGACCTGCCTCGTATCCGCACGCGACCTGAGGCGATCCTGCCCGGGCAAACCCCGCCGCTCGCTTCTGCTAGTTGGACTTGGCCGGACCGGCGCCGCCACCACCGCTGGCGCTGGCGCTCAGCGAGCCGGCCTGGTTCATCGTGTTGTTGAAGTAGGTGTCGCTGTCGCCGAGCGTCACGCGACGCTGGCAAAGCGGCACGCAGCTATAGGACTCGCGCTCGATCCCGCGATAGACGGTGACCAGCCGGTCGCTCGGACCTTCGACCTGGATCTGGCGGTCGACCAAAATCTCGCCGGCCCGGTCGAGCGCGATGAAATTGGTGGCTCCATAGCCCTTGCCGGTCACGACGATCATGCCGCCGGGCTGGAGCGTGACGTCGGCAATGAGGGGATTGCCGACCACCAGGGTCGCCACCTTGCCGGGGAGCCGCACCAGCTTGGCCTGGTCGACATTGACGGCGATGGTGTCGGCCGTCGGATCGGCAAGACCGGCAGCCGGCGATGCCAGCACAGCGGCCGCAACCAGAAGACAGACGCGCGCACGACGGCGCAGCAATTCTTTACGCATACTCTTACCCCCGGGACGTCACAAACCGGCAGAAGCGAACAGATAACAGCGGAGCCGGTGCCCGACCCCGCTAACCTGCCCTTAATTCGTGAACGTTCCGCAAACTCGCCGACTATTGTTTGAACAGACTGGCGTCTTGCCGCCATCGAATCTAGCGGCGGAACGGATAGGCGAGCTGACCTGCGATCTCCTTCGGCATGGTCGCTTCGTCCTTGCCGTATTCCTGCGGCAGTTCACCCTCGGGCATGCGGAAGGTGCCGAACAGGACATCCCAGATCGGGAACGTGCCGGCAAAATTGGTGTTGCCGCCCTCCTCGAGCGAGGTGTGGTGCCAGCGGTGGAACACCGGCGTCGCCAGCAGATATTTGAACGGCCCGAAGCTCCAGTTCAGGTTGGCGTGCACGAAGGCCGAATGGAAGGTCGTGAACGGGGCGAGCCAGACCATCGCATTCGGGGAAATGCCGGCCATCAGCAGCACGACGTCGACGCCGATCGAGCCGAGCACGAGATTGATGGGATGGAAGCGGGCCGCCGAAATCCAGCTGATCTCCTCCGAGGAGTGATGGATCGCGTGGTACTTCCAGAACCCGCCGCCGTGAAACATCCGGTGCAGCCAGTACAGCATGAAATCGGACAGGACCAGGAACAGCGCGGTCTGGGCCCAGAGCGGCATCAACGACAGCGGGCCGTGGCCGTTGTCGTAGAAGGCGATGAGTTCGTCGGCATCGTGGATGTTGAAGACGAGGCTCGCGCCGACGATCAGAAGTCCGATCCGCACGGTGCGGGCGAACACCGGAACGAAGAACCAGTAGCAGATGTCGGTGACGATCTCGCGCTTGCGCCACCACGGCGCGCCGGCATTGCAGGCCCAGAGATGTTCGAGCACGGTGAAGACCGCTGCGAGCGCGAAGGTGATGGGAATCACCTTGACGATGGTCTCGCCGAGCATCAGGGCGACTTGCATGGGCAGGCTCGACATCGTCGCCTCTCTTGCGAATTCCAGCTCCGTTACGCCTACGCCGCGAAATTTAAGGGAGCGTGAAGCCGGCGCCGCGCTGGCGGTACATCCAGAACCGCAACGAATGACAGCGGCCGCCTTAAGACGAAATTTACTCTGGGTTAAAGCATCGCGCCGCAAGCGGGTTTGCCCGATCGAATTAACTCTACCGAAAGAGCTCGGCTCTCATGTTCATCACGTCAATGACGACGCCGAACGAGGCGATCCCCACCCCAGTTGGAGTTATGTTCATGAAGAACCTGATTGCGCGTTTCGCGAAGGATGAATCCGGCGCCACCGCCATCGAATACGGCCTGATCGCCGCCGGCATCGCGCTGGCCATC
Organism: Bradyrhizobium sp. SZCCT0148; assembly: GCF_018129985.1. GTDB lineage: Bacteria > Pseudomonadota > Alphaproteobacteria > Rhizobiales > Xanthobacteraceae > Bradyrhizobium > Bradyrhizobium japonicum_H. The sequence continues at coordinate 454,796 of NZ_JAFCKT010000001.1, read as the reverse complement.
ATCACCGTCGTCAACAACCTCGGCACCACGCTGAACACCAAGTTCACCGCGATCTCGACCGGCCTGAAGTAAGACCGGACGAACGACGGCAAAAGCCCCGGGCTTCCGGGGCCTTTGTTTTTCTGAAGACGGCGAGTTCCAGTGGCGTTGCTTAAGTACAGAACCGATGCCGCGATCGCGGCAAACGCGACGGCGCAGGAACAGGCCGGCTCTCCGGTCTATTGGGTCTGCGTCGCCCTGCTGCTTGCCACGGCTGCGCTCGCCGCGCGCATTGCCAGCCTGTGGTGACGACCCGTTTTGCGGCTTCAGGCCTCCATGGCCTTTGGCGTTTTCGGTTTGTTTAGCACTGCCGGATAGCATCGCGCGACGCCATTTCCGCGGCAATCCCAGGCCTCAAGACGCAGCCCATGATCCTCGACCTCGCGCGCCTTATGCTCTTCCCGGCCCTGATGGCGTTCGCCGCCGCGAGCGATCTATTCACGATGACGATCTCGAACCGCGTGTCGCTGGCGCTGGTCGCCGGCTTCTTCGCGCTCGCCTTCGCCGGCAGCATGGCACCTTATGAGATGCTCAGTCATGTCGGCGCAGGCGCTCTTCTCCTGGTCGTCGCCTTCACCTGCTTTGCGATGGGCTGGGTCGGCGGCGGCGACGCCAAGGTCGCGGCCTCCGTCGCGCTCTGGTTCGGCTTCGCACCGCTGATGAACTTCCTGCTCTACGCCTCCCTGTTCGGCGGCGCGCTGACTCTGCTCCTGCTCCAGTTCCGGCAATGGCCGCTGCCCTACGGCTTGGCAGGCCAGGCCTGGCTCGCCCGGCTGCACGCCAAGGAGAGCGGCATCCCCTACGGCATCGCGCTCGCGCTGAGTGCGTTGATGGTCTACCCGGAGACCGAATGGGTGAAGGCGATTGATCTCGCTCACCTCGCGCTGCGCTGAACGCACTGGGTAAACCCGGCGTTAAGGCGATTTAGATACGCCTCATTAACCATGCTTTGACGAATAGCTGGTCAACTGCCGATCAAGGCGGCGGCAGCGTCGCGGCGTTTTGTGGAAAGTGAAGCGTATGAATAGGGCACGCATTGTCGTCCTGACGGTCGCCATCTGCGCCGGCGGTGTCGCCGCGTACCTGGCGAGCGGCTCTGACAATTCTGCGCCGCCTGCGGCCCCGGTCGCGCAGCTTCCGACCGTGGACGTCCTCGTGGCCAAGAACGACATCGGCCTCGGCCAGACCGTGAAGCCGGAAGATCTGCAATGGCAGACCTGGCCGGCCGCGACCGCCAGCGCCACCTTCATCCGCCGCAACGAGCGTCCCGAGGGCGTGAGCCAGGTGACCGGTTCGATCGCGCGCGCCCCCTTCATTCAAGGCGAGCCGATCCGCGACCAGAAGCTGGTCAAGGCCGAGGGCTCCGGCTTCATGGCGGCCATCCTGCCCAGCGGCATGCGGGCCATCTCGACCGAAATCTCGCCGGAGACCGGCGCAGGCGGCTTCATCCTGCCCAATGACCGTGTCGACGTCCTGCTCACGCGTCGCCTCAAGAACCCGGACCAGGCCGCCGGCGGCCAGGACGTCGTCACGTCCGAGATCATCCTGGTCAATGTGCGCGTGCTCGCCATCGACCAGGCTCCGAAGGAGAAGGACGGCCAGAACGCCGTGGTCGGCAAGACCGTGACCCTGGAACTCACTTCCGCACAGACCCAGGCGCTTTCTTCGGCCCGTCAGGCCGGAACGCTGTCGCTGGCGCTGCGCAGCATTGCCGACGTCAAGATGAGCGAGATCACGCTCGACGAATCCGCCCAGAAGCGCGACGGCATCTCGATCATTCGCTACGGCATCCCGAGCTCGACGGCGAAGGCACGATGAGGACAGGCGACATGAAATGCAGGGCAGAACAGGCGACGATGCGAACCTCCATGGTCCGCGCCTTGTCGTTCTCGGCCGCCTTCGCACTGGCACTCAACCCGGTGCTGACCCCCGTGGTCGCCGCCGACTATCGTCCCGGCGCGCCTGCCTCCGCCGACGGACAGATGAACGCCCGCTTCCTCTCGCTCGGCGTCGGCAAGTCGATCGTGATCGACCTCCCGCGCGACATCAAGGACGTGCTGGTCGCTGACCCCAAGATCGCCAATGCGGTGGTCCGCTCGGCACAGCGTGCCTACATCATCGGCGCCGCGATCGGCCAGACCAACATCGTGTTCTTCGATTCCGCGGGCCAGCAGATCGCGGCCTATGACATCGCGGTCAAGCGTGACCTCAACGGTGTGCGGGCGGCGCTGAAGCAGGTTCTGCCCAATTCGGACATCCAGATCGACGGACTCGGCGACGGCATCGTCCTGACCGGCACGGCGGCGAACCCGATGGAAGCGCAGCAGGCCAACGACCTCGCCGCACGCCTGGCCGGCGGCGCCGACAAGGTGGTGAACTCGATCGTGGTGCGCGGCCGCGACCAAGTCATGCTCAAGGTGACGGTGGCGGAAGTTCAGCGCACCATCGTGAAGCAGCTCGGCATCGACCTGAGCGCCAGCCTCAACTACGGCACGTCCGTGGTGAGCTTCGCGAACTCCAATCCGTTCACCGCTCTCGGCCACAACCTCGTGGACGGCAACAATTTGACGACCAAGTTCGGCGGCGCGACGTCGGTGCAGGCCACCCTGCGCGCGATGGAAACCGCGGGCGTGATCCGCACGCTGGCCGAACCGAACCTGACCGCGATCTCCGGTGAATCGGCGACGTTCATCGCCGGCGGCGAATTCCCGGTCCCGGCGGGCTATGCGTGCGACCCCACCACGCATGTCTGTACCACCCAGATCAGCTTCAAGAAGTTCGGCATCTCGCTCAACTTCACCCCCGTGGTGCTGAGCGAAGGCAAGATCAGCCTGCGCGTCATGACCGAGGTCTCGGAGCTATCGAACGAAAATGCGATCACGCTGTCGCAGGCCGTGACCGCGACGTCGGTGAACTCGCTGACGGTGCCTTCGATCAGGACCCGCCGCGCCGAAACCTCGCTGGAAATTCCCTCCGGCGGCGCGATGGCGATGGCCGGACTGATCCAGCAGCAGACCAAGCAGGCCATCAGCGGATTGCCGGGGCTGATGCAGCTCCCGATCCTCGGCACGCTGTTCCGCAGCCGCGACTTCGTCAACAACGCGACCGAGCTGGTCGTGATCGTGACGCCCTATGTCGTTCGCGCAGTGGCGCCAAAGGACCTGTCGCGGCCGGACGACGGCTTCGCCCCGCCTGCGGATCCACAGGCCCAGCTGCTCGGCAACATCAACCGCATCTACGGCGTGCCCGGCCGGACCGAACCGGCAAAGAACTACCGCGGCACCTACGGCTTCATCACCGAGTGAGGCGGAACGGGGACTTCAAGATGATCACAAGACCACCCCAGCCTCGCACACGCGCCATCCGCCTTGGCGGTGCGCTCGTCGGCATGGCGCTCGCGCTCGGCGGTTGCCAGCATGACCAGGTCGTCACGGCCTCAATCCCCGACGACTACAAGCAGCGCCATCCGATCGCGATCGAGGAGCAAAATCGTTCGACCGTCGTCTTCGTCGGCCATGCCCGCGGTGGATTGACCGCGGCCCAGCGCGCCGACGTGATGGGTGTCGCATCGGCATGGTTGCAGGAAGGCACGGGCGCCATCCGTATCGACGTGCCGTCGGGCACGCCAAATGCGCGTCCGGTTGCCGACACGATGCGTGAAATCCAGGCGATGCTTGCGGGAGCAGGCGTTCCGCCTCGCGGCGTCAACATTCGCCCCTACCAGCCGGAAGACAAGCGCTTCCTGCCGCCGATCCGGCTCACATATTCCAAGATCGCCGCGGTCGCGGGTCCTTGCGGCCTGTGGCCGGACGACATCGGCCCTTCGATGAAGAACAAGAGCTGGTTCGAGAACAAGGACTATTACAATTACGGCTGCGCCTATCAGCGCAACCTCGCGGCGATGGTCGACAATCCGTCGGACCTCGAGCAGCCGCGTCCCGAAACTCCGTCCTACACGGCGCGGCGCATCACCTCTCTCGAGAAATATCGCAAGGGTCTCACGTCGGCGACCACCTATCCCGAGTCTGACAAGGCCAAACTCAGCGACACCGGCAAATGATCAGCTACGCACGCCAGACACACGAAGAGCAGCCGGACGCAACTCCTCCGCCGGTCGAGGAGCATATTGCGCCTGCGCCGCGCGTATCGGTCCAGGCCTTCTGCGAGACCGTGGAGACGGCTGCCGCAGTCCAGGCGGCCGGCGAAGACCGCCGTCTCGGCAAGGCCCATCTCAAGATCCAGATGGGCGGCATGGCCGCGGCAACCGAGGCCTACCGCTCGGCCCCGACGCCGAACGTCATCGTGCTCGAAAGCGACGGACGCAACGACCTGCTCGGCGGGCTCGACCAGCTCGCCACCGTCTGCGATGCCGGCACCCGCGTGGTCGTAATCGGCCGCATCAACGACGTCACACTCTACCGCGAACTGGTGCGCCGCGGCGTCAGCGACTACGTGCTCGCGCCGGTCGGCGCAATCGACGTCGTCCGCTCGATCTGCAATCTGTTCTCCGCGCCCGAAGCCAAGGCGGTCGGCCGCATCATAGCCGTGGTCGGCGCCAAGGGCGGCGTCGGGGCTTCCACCATCTCCCACAACGTCGCCTGGGCAATCGCGCGCGACCTCGCCATGGACGCCGTCGTCGCCGATCTCGACCTCGCCTTCGGCACCGCCGGGCTGGACTACAACCAGGACCCGCCGCAAGGCATTGCCGACGCCGTGTTCTCGCCCGATCGGGTCGACACCGCCTTCATCGACCGCCTGCTGTCGAAATGCACCGACCATCTCAGCCTGCTGGCGGCGCCGGCGACGCTCGACCGGGTCTATGATTTCGGCACCGACGCCTTCGACGCCGTATTCGACACCTTGCGCTCCACCATGCCCTGCATCGTGCTCGACATTCCGCACCAATGGTCGGGCTGGACCAAGCGCGCCCTGATCGGGGCAGACGACATCCTGATCGTCGCCGCGCCTGACCTCGCCAATTTGCGCAATACCAAGAACCTGTTCGACCTGTTGAAGGCCGCGCGCCCCAACGACCGGCCGCCGCTTTACTGCCTGAACCAGGTCGGGGTGCCGAAACGGCCCGAAATCGCCGCCGCGGAGTTCGCCAAGGCGATCGAGAGCCAGCCGATCGTCTCGATCCCGTTCGAGCCGCAGATTTTCGGCTCGGCCGCCAACAACGGCCAGATGATCGCGGAGATCTCCGCCAACCACAAGTCGATCGAGATGTTCCTTCAGATCGCCCAGCGCCTGACCGGGCGCAGCGAAACCAAGAAACAAAAGTCGTCCCTGCTTTCACCCCTGATTGACAAGTTGCGGGGAAAATAAGCCCCGCATGGAGTTGTTAAGTGTTCGGTAAGCGTAGCGGAACAGACACCGACCTTCGGGCGCCCAAGCCCGGCGCCGTGTCGCCCGAGCCTGCCCAGGCTCCGGCGCCGACGGTGTCGCGCGCCCCGGCTCCGCCGGCGGTCGCCTCACCGCCGCTCGCGCCTGCCAAGGCGCCGCCGCCGCCGGCCATGGAGAGCAGGCGCTCGGACAATTATTACGAGGTCAAGGCGACCATCTTCGGCGCGCTGATCGAGGCGATCGACCTCGCCCAGCTCGCCAAGCTGGACTCCGAATCCGCGCGCGAGGAAATTCGCGACATCGTCAACGAGATCATCGCGATCAAGAACATCGTGATGTCGATCGCCGAGCAGGAAGAGCTGCTCGACGACATCTGCAACGACGTCCTGGGTTACGGTCCACTCGAGCCGCTGCTGTCGCGCGATGACATCGCCGACATCATGGTCAACGGCGCCAACACCGTCTTCATCGAAGTCAACGGCAAGATCCAGAAGACCGGCATCCGCTTCCGCGACAACCAGCAACTCCTCAACATCTGCCAGCGCATCGTCAGCCAGGTCGGCCGGCGCGTCGACGAATCGTCGCCGATCTGCGACGCGCGCCTCGCCGACGGCTCCCGCGTCAACGCCATCGTGCCGCCGCTGTCGATCGACGGCCCCACGCTCACCATCCGAAAATTCAAGAAGGACAAGCTGACGCTCGATCAGCTCGTCAAGTTCGGCGCGATCTCGCCGGAAGGCGCCGAGATCCTCCAGATCATCGGCCGCGTCCGCTGCAACGTGCTGATCTCCGGCGGCACCGGCTCCGGCAAGACCACGCTGCTCAACTGCCTGACCAACTATATAGAGCATGACGAGCGCGTCATCACCTGCGAAGATGCCGCCGAGCTCCAGCTCCAGCAGCCTCACGTGGTGCGGCTGGAAACCCGACCACCCAACATCGAGGGCGAGGGCCAGATCACCATGCGCGAGCTGGTACGCAACTGCCTGCGTATGCGCCCCGAGCGCATCATCGTCGGCGAGGTCCGCGGACCCGAGGCGTTCGACCTGCTCCAGGCCATGAACACCGGCCATGACGGCTCGATGGGCACGCTGCACGCCAACAACCCGCGCGAAGCTCTGTCGCGCTGCGAATCCATGATCACGATGGGAGGTTTCTCGCTTCCCTCACGCACCATCCGCGAGATGATCTGCGCCTCCATCGACGTCATCGTCCAGGCGGCGCGCCTGCGCGACGGCTCGCGCCGCATCACCCACATCACCGAGGTGATGGGCATGGAAGGCGACACCATCATCACCCAGGACATCTTCCTGTACGACATGATCGGCGAGGACGCCAACGGCAAGATCATCGGCCGGCACCGCTCGACCGGCATCGGCCGTCCCAAGTTCTGGGAACGCGCCCGCTATTACGGCGACGAGAAGCGCCTTGCCGCTGCGCTGGACGCGGCGGAAGTCGCGCCGAAGACGTGAGTAGGTCAGCATGAACATGCAGGTCCTCGCCCTCGCATTCCTTGCCACCGCAGCGGTCGGCGGCATCGCCTGGGTCTTCCTCTATCCGCTGCTGTCCGGGGAACGAAAGGCCGAGAGCCGCCGCGCCTCGATCTCGCGCGCGGAGGCGCCCACGATCCGCCAAGCCGAGAAGACCCAGCGCTCGCGCCGCGAGCAGGTCGAGACCTCGCTGAAGGATCTCGAAGCACGACGCCTGCAGGAGAAGAGCGTACCGCTCCCCGTTCGCCTGTCGCAGGCAGGCCTCGATTGGACTCCGCAGAAATTCTGGATCATGTCCGCCGTCGTGGCGGGCGTGTTCTTCGCGGCCGCTCTGTTCGCCGGCGGCGGCCTGATCGGTGCTGTCGGCCTCGCCTTTGCCGGCGGCTTCGGCCTGCCGCGCTGGGCGCTCGGCTTCCTGAAAAAGCGTCGCGAGGCCAAATTCCTGGCGGCGCTGCCCGACGCCGTCGACGTCATCGTCCGCGGCATCAAGGCGGGCCTGCCCCTGTTCGAATCGATCAAGGTCGTCGCAGCCGACGCCCCCGAGCCGCTGCGCAGCGAGTTTCTTGCGATCATCGAGACCCAGGCCATCGGCATGCCGCTCGGCGAGGCCTGCACGCGGCTCTATGATCGCATGCCGTTGCCGGAGGCCAACTTCTTCGGCATCGTCATCTCGATTCAGCAGAAATCCGGCGGCAACCTCTCCGAGGCGCTCGGCAACCTTTCCAAGGTGCTGCGCGACCGCAAGAAGATGAGGGAGAAGATCCAGGCGATGTCGATGGAAGCCAAGGCCTCCGCCGGCATCATTGGCTCGCTGCCGCCGATCGTGATGTTCCTCGTCTATCTCACGACGCCACATTACATCTCGGTGCTGTGGACCCATCCCACCGGCCAGCTCATGCTGGTCGGCTGCGTCGTCTGGATGGCGGTCGGCATCATGGTGATGAAGAAGATGATCAATTTCGATTTCTGACGGTGCAGTATGGTCCAGTTTCTTGTCGCGAAACTACATGACGTCCACTTCATGACCATGATGCTGGCGGCCATTGCCGCCAGCGCCACCGTCTATACGCTGGTGATGCCCCTGTTCGCCGGCGAGGGCCTCTCCAAACGCATGAAGGCGGTGGCCAGTGAGCGCGAGCGCATCCGGCAGCGCGAACGTGAGCGCCTTCACAAGAACGAAAAGGTCACGCTGCGCCAGACGCCGAAGCAGCTCGTCTCCAAGGTCGTCGACGACTTCAACCTCACCAAATGGCTTGCGCAGGAAGCCGCGCGCGACAAGCTGATCATGGCGGGGTACCGTGGTCAGGCGCCCTACATCACCTTCCTGTTTGCCCGCATGGTCGCGCCGATCGTCCTCTTCATCGGCTCGGCCGTCTACGTATTCGTGATCGCGCATATGGAGCAGGCGATGCCGATCAAGATCGGCATCTGCATCGCCGCCGCCTATCTCGGCCTCCAGGCGCCGATGCTGTTCCTCAGGAACGCGATCTCCAAGCGCCAGCTTTCGATCAAGCGCGCCTTTCCCGACGCGCTCGACCTGCTCCTGATCTGCATCGAATCCGGCATGTCGGTCGAGATGGCGTTCCGGAAAGTTGCCACCGAGATCGTCGGACAGTCGATCGCGCTGTCGGAGGAATTCACGCTGACGACAGCCGAACTATCCTATCTGCAGGATCGCAAGGTCGCTTATGAGAATCTGGCGCGCCGCACCGGGCTCGAAGGCGTCAAGTCGGTGTGTCTCGCGCTTCAGCAGGCGGAGCGCTACGGCACCCCGCTCGGTCATTCGCTGCGCGTCATGGCGCAGGAAAATCGCGACATGCGCATGAACGAAGCCGAAAAGAAGGCTGCCGCCCTGCCGCCCAAGCTGACGGTGCCGATGATCCTGTTCTTCCTGCCGGTGCTGTTCGTCGTCATTCTCGGACCGACCGGCATCAAGATTTCCGAGATGCAATGACGCTAGACGCGGGCCGCGCATGCGGCTCGGCAGTCGGCTTTCAGGATCACAGGATAGAAGGGACGATCAGCGCTGATCAGTCTCGTTGGCTGAGCGAGGCGACCGGCGTCCGCTTCGGTGCGCCGCGGGGAGAGTCGCTGCGGCTGAGCATTTCCTTGAGATAGGCGACGTTGGCCGCGGCCTGGTCCGGTGGCAGATCCGCTTTGACGATGGTCTCGGCCTCAGCAAAGCGGCCCTGCAGACCGACGACAAGGCCGAGATTCTGCCGCACCCGAATGCCCGCACGCGGCGAGGCGTAGGCCTGCCGCAGCGCCTCTTCGGCCTTCGGAAGGTCTCTCGACAACATGTAGGACAGACCGAGATTGGATAGCACGCCGGGATCACCCGGCGCGATCTTGAGTGCGCTTGCGTAGTAGGAACGCGCTTCCTCGTGACGGCCCATCTGGTCCAGCGTGGTGCCCTGCACCGAGAGGAGGCGCCAGTCCGGATTGTCGGGCGAATGCGCTTTCGACAGCACGTCGTAGGCCTGCTGGAAATTGCCGTTGTCGGCGAGGGCGCGGCCGTATTGAGCGAGCAGCGCCTTGTTGCCAGGATTTGCGATGGTCGCTTGCTCGAGCACGGCGGCGGCCTGGGCGCGCTGACCGTTGGCGCGCAACGCCTGACCGTAGGCGAGTGCGGCATCGGCGTCCTTGGGATTGGCGCGGTAGCGCTCGCCATAGACTTCGACGGCGCGCACCGGATCGGCGGGAGCCGCCTCTGCCCGCGGCCCGCCGAGCGATCCCGTCACGTCTGAGAGTTTCGACATGCCCGAGCTGCAGCCGCCGAGGCCCATGGCCACCACCGCGACCAGCGAGGTGGACGCAACAAGCCGGGCAAGACTGAACCGTAGACGCATGACGCTGTAACTCTCGAGCCGATTGATCGAGCCGAACGCGCCAGCAATAGACCGTTAACCCTAACGGCCGGTTAACACCGCGCCTGGGCCGCGCGCTTCACAGCGGCGCCTCACCGCCAAGGGCGAGCACCCTCACCCGTTTGCCCCGGATGCGTTGGCAATGGCCGCCTCAATATTCGATGGCCAGCCGCTTGCGGATTTCGTCGACGCGCCGGTCGAGCGCATCGAACCGCGCATGGACGGAGCGGTCGTGGAGATAGAAAACGTAACCGCCGGCAAGGAGCGCGAAGATCCAATGGTGGTGCTCGACATAGCCAAAAATCGCCTCAATGGCCTCGACGATGAATGTGACCACGCTCCACGCGAATTCCATTGCATGTCCTCCCGGCGCGCTTCGGCCGCCTGATGTCCCAGCTCCGGCGGCCATCGCCGGAACCTTATCATGGCCCCCTTGCCGCGAGTAGCGGCTCGCCGAAGGGTGACGGCAAAGCCGATTGCGGCGGCGGCGAAACTCTGCGAAGTCTCATCCATTCGCATCACCCGTTCGATCTGACGATCCGGACCCGCCAATGCCTTCTGTCTTCGAGACGTCTCCCGCCGCCATCCCGATCAGCTTCGTCACCAAATCGAGCTGGGACCGGATCGCAGAGACGCTGCCGGCGCCGCAACGCACGTTTGCCACGGCATGCGCCTTTACCGCCAGGCCGGGCGCCTATCTGGCGCTGCCGGCGCCCGACGGCACGATCACGCAGGTGCTGTTCGGCCTTGAGGACGATAGTGCTAGATCGCGCGACCTGTTCCGGCCCGGCGCCCTGCCCGGTCTGCTGCCGCCGGGCACCTATCGCTTTGCCAATGCACCACACGATGTACGGCTGGCGGCGCTCGCTTTTGCGCTGGGATGCTATCGTTTCGCGCGCTATCGCAAGGCGGATAGCCCCGACGTGCGGCTGGTGCCGCCTGAAGGCGTGGATGCAGTCGAGATCGAGCGGATCGCCGACGCCGCGATGCTCGCACGCGACCTCATCAACACGCCCTCCAACGACATGGGACCGGAAGAGCTCGCCGCCACCGCGCAAGCCCTTGCCGCCGAATTCGGAGCAAGCTTTGCCTGCACCATCGGCGCGGAGCTGGAGAAGAACTTTCCGCTGATCCACGCCGTCGGCATGGCCTCGAACCGTGCGCCGCGGCTGATCGACATCGGCTGGGGCAATCCTGATCATCCCAAGGTGACGCTGGTCGGCAAGGGCGTCTGCTTCGACACCGGCGGGCTCGATCTGAAACCGTCGAGCGGAATGCTGATCATGAAGAAGGACATGGGCGGCGCCGCCAACGTGCTGGCGCTGGCGCGCATGGTGATGGATGCGAAGCTGAAGGTGCGGCTGCGCGTGCTGATTCCGGCGGTGGAGAACGCCGTCGCCGGCAACGCCTTCCGCCCGCTCGACATCTTTACCTCGCGCAAGGGCATCACGGTGGAAATCGGCAATACCGATGCGGAAGGCCGGCTGGTCCTCGCCGACGCGCTGGCGCTGGCCGATGAGGAGAAGCCCGAGCTGCTGATCGATCTGGGCACGCTGACCGGCGCCGCGCGCGTCGCGCTGGGACCGGATCTGCCACCCTATTACACCAATGACGAGCCACTTGCGGCCGATGTGGCGCGCTGCGCGGTGAAGGAAAACGATCCGTTGTGGCGCATGCCGCTGTGGCCGCCCTACGATTCCTGGCTGGACTCCAAGACCGCCACTATCACCAACGCACCGTCGGGCGGCTTTGCGGGCTCGATCATTTGCGCGCTGTTCCTGCAACGCTTCGTCGAGCAGGCAAAAAGCTGGCTGCATGTCGACATCTACGGCTGGACGCCGTCGGCAAAGCCCGCGCGACCCGAAGGCGGCGAGTGCCAGGCCGCGCGGGCCATCTACGCCTTGTTGAGCGAGCGCTATGGATGATCCGCGAATAACTCCGGCGCGGGGCGACATCGCCGCGAAATATCTCGAAGGCAAGGTCGAGGCGGATCGCTTCGTCGCCGGCGAGGAGTTCGAGGTGGTTGACCCGGTCGCGCCTGTGCGCGAGCAGCCGTCCTCGAACGCCATGCTGATGACGGAAGCGCTGCGCGGCGAACGCGTCATAGCCTACGATCGCAACGGCGAGGGCTGGGCGTGGGGCCAGCTCAATGGCGACGGTTATGTCGGCTGGTTGCCGGATGCAGCGCTCATGAAGCCCTCGGCAGCGCCGACCCATGTGGTCAGCGCGCTCCGGACATTTGCCTTCCCCGGCCCCTCGATCAAGCTGCCGCCGGCCCAGACGCTCGTGATGGGATCCAGGCTTGCCGTGACACGCGAGGACGGCAGCTTCGCCGTGACGCGCGACGGACAATATCTGCCGAAGGCGCATCTCGCCCCGCTCGATCATCGCGAGCCGGACTTCGTCGCAGTCGCCGAGCGCTTCGTCGGAACGCCGTATCTCTGGGGCGGCAAGAGCAGCTTTGGCATCGATTGCTCCGGCCTCGTCCAGGTCTCGCTGACGGCAGCGGGGATCGGCTGCCCGCGCGACAGCGACATGCAGCTCGCCGGCCTCGGACGCGCGCTGGAGCCGCACGAACGAGGCAGCTTGCAGCGCGGCGATCTGATCTTCTGGAAGGGCCACGTCGCCATCGTCCGCGATCGGACCACCATGGTTCACGCCAACGCGCATCACATGGCGACCGCGATCGAACCGATCGAGCCCGCGATCGCGCGTATCAGGCAGGCCGGCAGCGAAGTGGTCGCGATCAAGCGGTTATGACGGCTTTACGTGCCCACCGCCCCGTTCCCGGCCGTCTCAAGCCGGAACGCGGCCGCGAACAGCGCGCGGGTGTAATCGGTCTTCGGATTTTTAAATAGCTCGGCGGCCTGTCCCTCTTCGACGACCTTGCCGCCGCGCATCACGATCAGGTGGCTTGCAAGCGAGGCGACGACACGCAGATCGTGGGAGATGAACATGTAGGTGAGCTCGCGCTTGCGCTGAAGCTCGCGCAACAGATCGACCATCTGCGCCTGGAACAGCATGTCGAGCGCGCTGGTCGGCTCGTCCAGCACGACGAAATCCGGCTCCAGCACCACCGCCCGCGCGATGCTGATGCGCTGGCGCTGGCCGCCGGAGAATTCGTGGGGATAGCGGTAGCGGGTATCCGGCTTCAGCCCGACGTCCTCCAGCGCCTTGACGACGCGCTCCTCGCGTTCTTCCCGCGTCAGCTTCGGCTGATGCACAGAAAGACCTTCGGCGATGATGTCGGCGACCGACATGCGCGGTGAGAGCGAGCCGAACGGATCCTGAAACACGATCTGCATGTCGCGCCGGAACGGCCGCATCTCCTTGAAACGCAGCCCCTGAATGTCTTTCCCAAGGAACACGATGCGCCCGTTCGAGGAGATCAGCCGCAGCAGGGCGAGGCCCAGCGTGGTCTTGCCCGAGCCGGATTCGCCGACCACGCCGAGCGTCTCGCCCTTGCGCACCGCGACACTGACGCCGTCGACCGCCTTGATGTGGCCGACCGTCTTGCGCATCAGGCCACGCTTGATCGGAAACCAGACCTTCAGGTCGTCCGCCGACATCACCACCGGCGCGTGCGGCTGCGGCGGCGCCGGATCGGGCTTCGGCTCTGCCGCGAGCAGGTCGCGCGTATAAGGATGCTTCGGTCCCTTGAAGACCTGCTCGACCGGCCCCTGCTCGACGACCACGCCGCCCTTCATGACGCAGACGGTGTCGGCGATGCGTCGCACGATGCCGAGGTCGTGAGTGATGAAGAGGAGGCTCATGCCGAGCCGCGAGCGGATCTCGGCGAGCAGCGCCAGGATCTGCGCCTGCACCGTGACGTCGAGCGCCGTGGTCGGCTCGTCCGCGATCAACAGGTCCGGCTCGTTGGCAAGCGCCATCGCAATCATCACGCGCTGGCGCTGCCCGCCGGAGAGCTGGTGCGGATAGCTCTTCAGCCGCGTCTCGGGCTCGGGAATGCCGACCTGCGTCAGCAATTCCAGCGTTCGCTTGCGCGCCTCGGCATTACTGGTTGGAGCATGCAGTTGGATGATCTCGCCGATCTGCGCCTCGATTGTGTGCAACGGATTGAGCGAGGTCATCGGCTCCTGGAAGATGATGGAGATATCGCTGCCGCGAATCTCCCGCATCTCTTGCTCGGAGCGGTCGATCAGTTCCTGCCCCTTGAAGCGGATGCTGCCCGAGGGGTGCGAAGCGTTCGGATAGGGCAGCAGCTTCAGGATCGAGAGCGCGCTGACGGACTTGCCGGAGCCGGATTCACCGACCAGCGCCAGGCACTCGCCGCGCTTGATCTGGAATGAGACCGTGTCGACCGCAAGCGTGGTAGCGCCGCCCTGGTGGAAGGCCACCGAAAGATCGCGAACGGCGAGCAGGGGCTGATTGATCGCGTCCATTGGTTTACCTGAACGTCCTGCGCGGATCGAAGGCGTCGCGAACCGCTTCGCCGATGAAGATCAAGAGCGACAGCATGATCGCGACCGAGAAGAAGCCGGAGAAGCCGAGCCAGGGGGCCTGCACGTTGGATTTGGCCTGGGACAGCAATTCGCCCAGCGAAGGCGATCCCGGCGGCAGGCCGAAGCCCAGGAAATCCAGCGCCGTCAGCGTCATCACCGAACTCGACACGATGAAGGGCAGGAACGTCATGGTCGCGACCATCGCATTCGGCAGCAGGTGGCGGAACATGATGACGGGATTGGAGACGCCGAGCGCCCGCGCCGCCTGGATGTATTCGAAGTTGCGTCCGCGCAGGAACTCTGCCCGCACGAGACCAACCAGCGAGACCCATGAGAACAGCAGGAGAATGCCGAGCAGCACGAAGAAGCCGGGCACAAGCACCGAGGACAGGATCAGGAGAAGGTAAAGCGAGGGAATTGCCGTCCAGATCTCGATGAAGCGCTGGAAGATGAGATCGACCCGGCCGCCGAAATAGCCCTGCACCGCCCCCGCTGCGATGCCGATGACGGACGAGACGATCGTGAGGCAAAGGCCGAACAGCACCGAGATGCGGAAGCCGTAGATCAGCCGCGCGACCACGTCGCGCCCCTGATCGTCCGTACCCAGCCAGTTGTATTCGAGGTCGCGGCAGCTCTTCAGCCCCTTCTTCTCCACCACCGGCTTGCATTGCGCTTCCGTGAGCATCCAGGTCGGCGGCGACGGCGCCGGCGTCGGCAGGTCGAGATTGTGGGTGTCGTAGGAGTAGCGGATCAGCGGCCAGAGGATGCTGCCGTTCTTGTCCTTGATCAGCTTCTGCAGATAGGGGTCGCGGTAGTCCGCCGCGGTTTCGAAATCACCGCCGAAGGTGGTTTCCGAGTAGGTCACGAAGGCGGGCCAATAGAGACGGCCGTCGAACTTGATCAGGAAGGGCCGATCATTGGCGATCAGCTCGGCGAACAGCGACAGCACGAACAGGGCGATGAACAGCCAGAACGACCAATAGCCGCGGCGGTTCGCCTTGAAGTTCTGCCAGCGCCGCCTGTTGAGCGGCGAAGGCGCGAAGGGCTTGCGCGTGATCGGAACGACCTCACCCAGCGGGGACTGTGTCGTGGTCTCGACCGGCGTCGGCGCGGTAATCGTCATCAGACCTCCCGCGCCTCGAAATCGATCCGGGGATCGATCCACATATAGGTCAGGTCGGAGACCAGATTGATCACGAGGCCGACCAGCGAAAAGATGTAGAGGGTGCCGAACACCACGGGATAGTCGCGGTTGAGCACGCTCTCGAAGCTGAGCAGCCCGAGCCCATCCAGCGAGAAGATGGTCTCGATCAGGAGCGAGCCCGAGAAGAAGGCGTGAATGAAGGTGCTGGGAAAACCTGCGATCACGATCAGCATCGCGTTCCGGAACACGTGCCCATAAAGCACCCGGTTCTCGCTGCAGCCCTTCGCGCGCGCGGTCATCACGTACTGCTTGCGGATTTCGTCCAGGAACGAGTTCTTGGTCAGGAACGTCATCGTGGTGAACGCACCGAGCCCCATGGCGATCAACGGCAGCGTCAGATGCCAGAAGTAATCGATGATCTTCCAGTACCAGGGGAACTGCGACCAGCCGTCTGAGGTCAGTCCGCGCAACGGGAACCAGTTGAAGAAGGAGCCGCCGGCAAACAGGATGATGAGGAGAATTGCGAACAGGAAGCCGGGAATCGCATAGCCGAGCACGAGCACGGTCGACGTCCAGGTGTCGAAACGTGTGCCGTCCTTCACCGCCTTGCGGATGCCGAGCGGAATCGAAATGAGATAGGTCAGGAGCGTCAGCCACAGGCCGAGCGAGATCGAGACCGGCAGCTTTTCCTTGATGAGCTGAAGCACGCTGACGTCGCGGAAATAGCTCTTGCCGAAATCGAACCTGGCAAAATTCCAGACCATCAGCGCAAAGCGCTCGGGTGCCGGCTTGTCGAAACCGAACTGCTTTTCCAGCTTCTTGATGAAGTCGGGATCAAGGCCCTGCGCGCCGCGATATTTCGAGTTGATGGCGTCGCCGCCGGCTCCTACCTGCCCCGGCGCACGCTGCGCAAAATCGCTGCCGCCGGAAATGCGCGAGGTGCCGCCGGTGTCGGCCCCCGAGAGCTGCGCGATCACGCGCTCGACCGGGCCGCCCGGCGCGAACTGCACGACGACGAAGGAGACGAAGAGAATTCCGAGCAGCGTCGGAATCATCAGCAGGATGCGGCGGGCGATATAGGCGCTCATGATTATTTCGCCTGCTCGAGCTTGGCGGCCTTGGCGGGTTCATGCCACCAGATGTCCGGCGCGCCGACGCCGTTGGCATAACGCGGCAACTTCTGCGGATGGCCGAACTGATCCCAATAGGCCAGCCGGTGCGTCTTGTTATACCATTGCGGCACCCAGTAACGGCCGGCGCGGAACAGGCGATCGAACGCGCGGCAGGCGAAGGTGAGCTCTTCGCGGCTGTCGGCGGCCATGATCTTCTCGATCATGGCATCGATGGCCGGGCTGGCGATACCCGCGAGATTGTACGACCCCGTGGTTGCCGCGACCTGCGACGAGAAGAACGCGCGCATGGCGTCGCCCGGCGTCGCCGACATGCTGAAACGCTGGATCGTCATGTCGAAGTCGAAATCTTCTTGGCGCGCCTTGTACTGCACGGCATCGACGAGCCGGATGTTGGCCTCAATGCCCAGCGTCCCCAAATTCTTGATATAGGGCGCGTGGTGCGGCTGGAACGAGGGCTCGTCCAGCAGGAATTCGATGCGGAAGACCTCGCCGTTCGGCAGAACGCGCTTGCCGTCCTTGATCGGCACGCCTGCGTCGGTCAGCAATTGCTGCGCCTTGCGCAGCAGGCTGCGATCCTGTCCGGAGCCGTCCGTGACCGGCGGGGAGAAAGGTGCTGCGAACACCTCGTCGGGGACTTGGCCCCGGAACGGCTCGAGCAGCTTCAGCTCTTCCGGCGACGGAGGCCCGTTGCTCGCCATGAGATCGGAGTTCTGGAACGGCGACACCGTGCGGGCATAGGCGCCGTACATGATGGTCTTGTTGGTCCATTCGAAGTCGAACGCATTGATCAAGGCCTCGCGCACCCGCGGGTCCCTGAACTTGTCGCGCCGCGTGTTGATGAACCAGCCCTGCGCGCCTGACGGCGTCTCGTCGGGCACGACTTCCATCTTGACGCGCCCCTCCTTGACGGCGGCGAAATCATAGCGCGTTGCCCAGATGCGTGATGTGAACTCTTCGCGGTAGAGATAGTTCTTGCCGGTGAACCCCTCGAAAGCGACGTCGCGATCGCGATAGAATTCATAGCGCACGACGTCGAAATTATAGATGCCGCGGCAGGGCGGCAGATCGGCGGCCCACCAGTCCTTCACCCGTTCGTACTCGATGTAGCGATTGACCTCGAACTTGCCGACCTTGTACGGACCCGAACCCAACGGAATATCCAGGGACGATTCATCGAATGGGCGAGACGCGTAATAGGCCTTCGAGAAGATCGGAAGTCCGGCGGCATAGAGCGGCACGTCGCGCGCGCGCCCCTTGGCAAAGGTGACGACGAGTGTTGCATCGTCGACCGC
This sequence comes from Bradyrhizobium sp. SZCCT0148, assembly GCF_018129985.1. Classification (GTDB taxonomy): domain Bacteria; phylum Pseudomonadota; class Alphaproteobacteria; order Rhizobiales; family Xanthobacteraceae; genus Bradyrhizobium; species Bradyrhizobium japonicum_H. The sequence continues at coordinate 437,025 of NZ_JAFCKT010000001.1, read as the reverse complement.
TTCCGCTCCGACCATGTCGCGCAGCTGCACGAGGATCAGGGGATGGCCCTTGGTCTTCAGAGCCATCAGCGAGAACGCCGCATCATGTGCGGTGAGCTTCGTGCCGTCGTGGAACTTCGCCTCGGGCCGCATTGTGAAGCGATAGACCAGTCTATCCGGCGATATCTGAACGGATTTGGCCGCGAGCCCGTACATCGCATCAGGCTCGTCGCTCGCGCGCACCATCAGCGGCGCGAAGGTCATGTCCATGCCTTGCGCGCCGTCGCCCTTCAGGATGAAGGCGTTGAGCGAGTTGAAGGTCTGGTAGGACTGGTTGTAGGCGCGCACCGAGGGAATGAGCGAGAACGTGCCGCCCTTCGGCGCATCGGGGTTGACGTAGTCGAAATGGCGGAAGTCGGCGGGATATTTGAGATCGCCGAACGCCGAGATGCCGTGCGCCTCACCTCCGCCTTCGGACGCATGCGCGCCACGCAACAGCGGCCCATTCAGCGACGCACCGACGGCGCCGCCGACACCCAAAGCCAGCACGTGGCGGCGTGACATCTGCGTCATGCGGGGGGCGTCCTTCACGACTTCTTTGCGATCCGTGCCGCCTTGTCTGCGTCGTACCACCAGATGAACGGGAAGCCGGACTGACCGTATTTCGGCAATTCCGCTGGCCGGCCGAAACGATCCCAGCGCGCGGTGCGCACCTTCGTATAGGTCCATTGCGGCACGACGTAGTGATTCCACAGCAGCACGCGGTCGAGCGCCTTGGTTGCGGCGACGAGATCGTCGCGATCGGTGGCGTAGATCACCCGTTCGATCAGCTTGTCGATCGCGGGATTTTTGATGCCGCCAATGTTGCGCGAACCGGCGATGTCGGCCGTCTTTGACGACCAGAACTCACGCTGCTCGTTGCCCGGCGACTGCGACTCGCCCCAGGAGTTGGTGACGATGTCGAAATCCCACTCGCGCGTCCTGTTCTCGTATTGGGTCGGATCGACCGTCCGCACGCTCACCGCGATGCCGAGCCGCTCCAGCGACGGCTTGTAGAACAGCGTGATCCGTTCGAAGCTGGGATCCGAATTCAGCAGTTCGAGGGTGAACTGGGCGCCGGTCTTGATGTCGGTCAGCTTGCGATCGCGCACCTCGTAGCCGGCCTCCTTGAACAGGCGTAGCGCTTCGCGCAGATTATCACGCACCGCTTCCGGACTGCCGCCGACGGGATTGCTGTAGGCCGTGGTGAAGACTTCCGGCGGCACCTGGGCGCGCACGGTCTCGAGGATCTCGAGCTCCTTGCCCTGCGGCAAGCCGGTCGCCATGAGTTCCTCGATGCCGTCGAAATAGCTGCCGATGCGCTTGTACTGGCCAAAGAAGATCTGCTTGTTCATCTCCTCGAAGTCGAACGCGTAGTTGAGCGCCCGCCGCACGCGGGGGTCGCTGAACTTGGCGCGGCGCAGGTTCGGCACGAACGCCTGCATCACGCCCGAGCTGCGATTGGCGAATTCCTCGAGGATGACGCGCTTTTCGGCGACCGCCGGGAAGTCGTAGGCTGTCGCCCAACTTTTTGCGCTGTTCTCGGTACGCCAATCGACCTGGTCGGCCTTGAAAGCCTCGATCGCGACGGTGGCGTCGCGGAAATATTCGTAGCGCAGCTCGTCGAAATTGTTGCGGCCGACATTGGCAGCGAGGTCACGGCCCCAATAATCCTTGACGCGCTCCAGCGCGATCGACCGTCCGGCGACGAAATCCTTGACCTTGTAGGGACCGGAGCCGAGCGGCATCTCGAGCGTGGTGGCGGACACATCGCGCTTGCGCCCCTGCGCGTCGGTCCCCTCCCACCAGTGCTTCGGCAGGACGATGAGCTGCCCGACGATCTGCGGCAGTTCGCGATTGCCCGGCGCGTCAAACACGAACTTCACCTCGCGCTCACCAACCTTCTCGGCCTTCACCACATGGCTGTAATAGGCCGAATACATCGGATGGTGGGTCTTGAAGGAATCGAGCGAGAAGATCACGTCGTCGACGGTAACCGGCTTGCCGTCATGCCATTTGGCCTGGGGCCGTAAACGATAGGTGACCGAGGAAAAGTCGTCGGGATGGCTGACGGCCTCGGCGAGTGCACCGTATTCGGTCGAAACCTCGTCCAGCGAGGGCGTCATGAGCGACTCGTAGATGAAGGCGACGGCGCCGGCGACCTGCCCCTTCACACCCGATACGACGATGTTGAAATTGTCGAAGGTGCCGACCGCGATCTGGCGCGCGACGCCGCCCTTGGGCGCTTCCGGATTGACGTAGTCGAAGCGCTTGAAGTCGGCGGGGTACTTGACCTTTCCGAACAACGACAACCCGTGGCGCCAGGGAAGCTCGTTGGAAGACTGCGCATGGGCCGCACCGAAGACGGGGAGCCCCGCAACGGAACCGAGGGCGGGCAGCGCTGCGGCAGCAGTGCCGGTGAGCAGGAGATCGCGTCGGGTAATGGCCAAATCAATAGTCCTGTCTTGAAGGAGGTTACTCCTTTAAGGTCCCAATATAGGCGAGGTTTCGACCGAATATGTTGCTTTTTCCTCATCTTGAAAGGCCGGGCGGCCTGTCGGATGCGGCCAAACGCCCCGGTAAACTCACTGGGAGGCCCAGATAAGCAAACGGCCAAGCTTTTCAGCCTGGCCGCATGGTCCAAGATCAGTCCTTATGCCTTACTTCGACGCGGTGGGCAGCGGCTTCGGGCTTTCGGAGAGGCTGTTCAGATAGGCAATGACGTCGGCGCGCTCGGAATCCTTGGCAATACCGGCGAAGCCCATCGCGGTGCCCGGGACGAAGCCCTTCGGATTGGCGATGAACTTGTTGAGGTCGTCGAAAGTCCATTCGCCGCCTTTGCCCTTCATCGCGGCTGAGAAGTTGAAGCCGCCGCGGCCCTGGCCCTTCGGCTCACCCACGACGCCATAGAGGTTCGGACCGACGCGGTTCGGGCCACCCTTCTCGAAGGTGTGGCAGGCGCCACACTTCTTGGCGGCGGCAGCGCCCTTCTCGACGGACGCGGTCTGGAGCAGCTTTTCGATCGGCTCGGCGGCCGCGGCGGCCGCGCCGCCTTCCTTGCCCCCTCCGGCATCTTCCTTCACGGCGATCTCGAAGCCGGGTTTTTCCGGCATCTTGGGCGAGAACAACGCGTTGGCGGTGAAGCTCGTCACCAGCAGAAGGAGACAGGTGCCAAGCACGGCACCGAGAATCTTGTTGAGTTCGAAAGAGTCCATTTCCGGCCAGGCCCCACACCGCAAGAAGGATCGAGCGGCCGGGCGGCCGCCAGGACGAGCCTCGGGAGAATCAATCGTTCCTTACTGTTTCCCCGAGTTTTGCCATTGAGATATCGGTTTGCCCGGGGTCTGGCAACCCGTATAAGCGACCCCGCTTTCGGCTCGTCCCCACTCTATTTCCCGGCGCGGAAAACGCCTGTCTCCAGGCTCTTGACCCCGGATCTTTGGACCCAATGATCGATCCTCGCATCCTGGTACTGATCCCGGCCCGCATGGCCGCCACCCGTCTGCCCGGCAAGCCCCTCGCCGATATCGCGGGACTGCCGATGATCGTGCACGTGCTGCGCCGCGCCGAGGCCGCCGGCATCGGACGGGTCGCGGTCGCGACCGACACGCCGGAGATTGCTGCGGTCGTGACGGCCCATGGCGGCGAGGCCGTGATGACGCGCGCCGACCACCCCTCCGGCTCCGACCGCATCCACGAGGCCATGCAGAAGCTCGATGCGGACGGCAAGGCCGAGATCGTGGTCAACCTGCAGGGCGATTTCCCGACCATCACCATCGACAACATCCGCGAGGTGCTGCCGCCGCTGCAAGACCCGGCCGTGGACATCGCGACGCTGGCTTCGCAGATCCACACCGAGGAGGAGGACCTCGCCCCGAGCGTCGTGAAGGCAATCGGAACCTCGCTCGGCGGCAAGCGCATGCGCGCACTTTACTTTACCCGCGCGACCGCGCCGACCGGCGACGGACCGCGTTACCACCATATCGGCCTGTACGCCTATCGCCGCGCCGCGCTGGAGCGTTACGTTTCGCTGCCGCCCTCGCCGCTGGAATTGCAGGAGAAGCTCGAACAGCTCCGGGCGCTCGAGGCGGGAATGCGCATCGACTTCACCATCGTCGATACCGTGCCCCGCGGGGTCGACACGCCGGCGGACCTGGAAACCGCCCGCAGCATCCTTTCCAAATCCTGAGCCGCTGTTACAAGGCCGACCCAGGAGCACTTTTAAGACATGAGCAAGATGAAGATCGCATTCCAGGGCGAGCCCGGAGCCAATTCCCACATCGCCATCGTCGAGGCTTATCCCGACGCCGAGCCGTTGCCCTGCGCCACCTTCGAGGACGCGCTGTCGGCGATCTCCTCGGGCGAGGCCGATCTCGGCATGATTCCGATCGAGAACTCGGTCGCGGGCCGCGTTGCCGACATTCATCATCTGCTGCCGGCCTCAGGCCTCTTCATCATCGGTGAATGGTTTCTCCCCGTTCGGCATCAATTGATGGCGGTGAAGGGCACCAGGCTCGACGACATCAAGAGCGTCGAGAGCCATGTCCATGCGCTCGGCCAATGCCGCCGCATCATCCGCAAGCTCGGCATCAAGCCGATCGTTCACGCCGACACCGCCGGCAGCGCCCGCGACATCTCCGAGCGCAAAGACAAGACGGTGGCCGCGATCGCCTCCCGCCTCGCCGCCAAGATCTACGGCCTCGACATCCTCGCCGAGGACATCGAGGACGAGGCGCATAATACCACCCGCTTCGTGGTACTGGCGCGCGAGCCGAAATGGGCGGCGCAAGGCTCCGGCCCGCTGGTCACGACGTTCGTGTTCCGGGTGCGCAATTTGCCGGCCGCGCTCTACAAGGCGCTCGGCGGCTTTGCCACCAACGGCGTCAACATGACCAAGCTCGAGAGCTACATGGTCGACGGCAATTTCTTCGCCACGCAGTTTTACGCCGACGTCGACGGCCACCCCGACGACAAGGGCCTCGCCTTCGCGATCGAGGAGCTGAAATTCTTCTCGCGCGAATTCCGCATCGTCGGCGTCTATCCGGGACACCCGTTCCGCGCCACCTTCAGCGAGACGCAGCAGGATTGATGACGTGTCCCGGACGCGCGAAGCGCGAGCCGGGCCCCAGGGGCTCCAATAGCCCGCGGCTCTGTAGCGTATCGCTGAAAAGCGCTGCGCTGCGTCCGGGGCACTGAGCCTTAAGCAGCGGCCTTAAGGTCGAACGCCTCCGCCAGCAGCGAATACGACCTCTTCCGCGCCTCGTGATCGTACACGGCCGTGATCACCATCAGCTCGTCCGGCTTGCTCGCCTCGATCAGCAGCTGGAGCTTCTTCTGCACGGTCGCCGGGCTGCCCACGAACAGGCGCGAGCGGTTGCGGAGGATCGAGGTGCGCTCGGCCTCGGAGTAAGGGTAGGCCAGCGCCTCCTCGACGCTTGGCAGCGGCAGATATTGTCCGCGATCGCGGCGCAGCCGGTTGAGGTCGAACGAGGAGGCAAGCCGTTCGGCCTCTTCGTCGGTATCGGCCGTGATGACGGCGACGGCGAGGATGGCGTGCGGGCTCGCACGCCAAGCCGATGGCTGGAAGCGGTTGCGATAGTGCACCATCGCATCGACCGCATCATGAGACGCGAAATGATGGGCGAACGCGAAGCCCATGCCGACTTGCGCGGCCAGTTCCGAGGAATAATCGCTGGAGCCGAGCAGCCAGATCGGCGGCAGGGCGGTGTCGTCGGGCATGGCGACGACGTTGTGGTAGGGATGCCCTGCGGGAAATTCGCGGGTCTCCCACAGTATCAATTCGTGCAACCGCTCCAGGAAATCGTCGCCCTCGCGGCGATCAAGCCGGCTGCGCAGCGCGTAGGCCGTCGCTCCGTCGGTGCCGGGCGCCCGGCCGAGGCCGAGGTCGATGCGGCCGGGAAACAGCGCTTCCAGCATCTTGAAGCGTTCGGCCACCACCAGCGGCGCATGATTGGGCAGCATCACTCCGCCGGAGCCGACGCGGATGTGCTTCGTCACCGCCGCGATCTGGCCGATCATGAGATCGGGCGCCGGGCTTGCGACCGAGGCGAGGTTATGGTGCTCGGCGAGCCAGTAGCGGACATAGCCGAGCCCGTCGACATGGCGCGCCAGGTCGATGCTGTTGCGCAAGGCCGCAGCGGGCTTGGTGCCTGTGGTGACGACCGAGAGGTCGAGGACTGAGAGCGGGATCATGGCGCGCTAACCTAGTCGAGGAGCGGGCCGCGACAATGGGCTGGCGACGCAGGTCTGACGTGTGCAGGTCGCGAGCCGAGGCACTCGGTCCTAGCGACTGATTGGGCAGATTGTCGTCTATATGAAGAAACCCTCACCTTGCCCATCCCCAACGCTGCTTCCAAAATCACTTTTAGGCCCGGCACTTCGTTGAATATATTGTATTTTTTATCCAAACGTTATCAGCCCACCAAGTATACATTTTCAGCAAAATAACGGCTTACTTGGCTGAAAGTGGGCAATTTCCCATATCCGATGGGCTGTTGGTGAAACAGCCTTTGCCCTATCTTAGGCACTTCCAAACTAGACCCGACTGTCGGCCGCCAGGATCTGGCGACATTTCTGGAGCGAGTGGTGCCATGACCGATCTGACGATTCCTGCCCGAGCCGACGGGCAAGACGGGCACCTGAAGCGGCCTGCGATTTCCTTCGAATTCTTTCCGCCCAAGTCGGAGGATATGGAGCGCAATCTCTGGGAGACCATCAACCGGCTGGCCCCGCTCGAACCGAAATTCGTCTCTGTGACTTACGGCGCCGGCGGCTCGACCCGCGAGCGCACCCATTCGACCATCTCCCGCATCCTGAAAGAGACCGCGCTGCTGCCGGCCGCGCATCTGACCTGCGTCGGGGCCTCGCGCGGCGAGATCGACGAGATCGTCGACCGCTATCATGACGTCGGCGTCCGCCATATCGTGGCTCTGCGCGGCGATCCCGCCGGCGGTATCGGGACGCCCTATTCGAGCCATCCCGACGGCTATCAGAGCTCGGCCGATCTGGTCGCCGGGATCAAGAAGCGGCACGGCGACATCGAAGTGTCGGTGTCGGCCTATCCCGAGAAGCACCCCGAGGCGCGCGACTTCGACGCCGACATCGACACGCTGAAGGCCAAGGTTGACGCCGGTGCTGCGCGTGCGATCACCCAGGTGTTCTTCGATAACGACCTCTATTTCCGCTATCTCGACCGCGTCCGCGCCCGCGGCATCGACATTCCGATCGTGCCCGGCATCATGCCCATGCATAACTTCAAGCAGGCGCGCAATTTCGTCACCCGTGCCGGCACCACTGTGCCGGACTGGTTCGCCGCGAAATTCGAGGGCCTCGACGACGACGCCGAGACCCGCAAGCTGGTGGCCGCGACGGTTGCGGCCGGCCAGGTGCAGAAGCTCGCCAAGAACGGCGTCGACACCTTTCATTTCTACACCATGAACCGCGCCGATCTCGTGTTCGCGATCAGCCATTTGCTCGGCATCCGCGCCAAGAGCGCGCAGAAGGCGGCGTAAGACAACATGACCGTATATACTTCTCCGAAGCGAACTGCCCTGCTCAATGCCGCGCGCGAGCGCATCCTCGTGCTCGACGGCGCCATGGGCACGATGATCCAGAACCTGCAGTTCGATGAGGCCGCCTTTCGTGGTGAGCGTTTCAAGAATTTTCATCGCGACCTGCGCGGCAACAACGATCTGCTGATCCTGACCCAGCCGCAGGCGATCGAGGACATCCACGCGGCCTATCTGCGCGCGGGCGCCGACATCGTCGCCACCAACACCTTCTCCACCACCTCGATCGCGCAGGCCGATTACGACCTCACCGACATCGTCTACGAGATGGCGCGCGAAGGCGCCCGCCTCGCCGGCAATGCCGCGCGCCGCGTCGAGGCCGAGGATGGCAAGCCGCGCTTCGTCGCCGGCGCCATCGGGCCGACCAACCGCACCGCCTCGATCTCGCCGGACGTGTCCAATCCCGGCTACCGGGCCGTCACCTTCGACGATCTGCGCAAGTCTTACGGCGAGCAGATCAACGGCATGCTCGACGGCGGCGTCGACCTCCTGCTGGTCGAGACCATCTTCGACACGCTGAACGCCAAGGCGGCGCTCTACGCCATCGCCGAGATCACCGAAGCGCGCGGCATCGACGTGCCCGTGATGGTGTCGGGCACCATTACGGACAAGTCCGGCCGCCTGCTTTCGGGCCAGATGCCGGAGGCGTTCTGGCATTCGGTGCGGCACGCCAAGCCCATCACCATCGGCTTCAACTGCGCGCTCGGCGCCGAAGATTTGCGCGCGCACATCGCCGATATCGGCCGCGTCGCCGATACGCTGGTGTGCGCCTATCCAAACGCCGGCCTGCCCAACGAATTCGGCCAGTATGACGAGACGCCCGAATACATGGCGCGCCTGGTCGGCGAGTTCGCGCGTGACGGCCTCGTCAACATCGTCGGCGGCTGCTGCGGCACCACGCCTGAGCATATCGCGGCGATTGCGGCTGCGGTTGCCCCGCACAAGCCGCGCATCGTGCCGGAGATCGAACCGCGCCTGCGGCTCTCCGGCCTCGAGCCGTTCGTGCTGACGGACGCGATTCCGTTCGTCAACGTCGGCGAGCGCACCAACGTCACGGGATCGGCCCGCTTCCGCAAGCTGATCACCGCCGGCGACTACACCGCGGCGCTTCAGGTCGCACGCGACCAGGTCGAGAACGGCGCGCAGATCATCGACGTCAACATGGACGAGGGCCTGCTCGACTCCGAAGCCGCGATGGTGACCTTCCTCAACCTCGTCGCCGCCGAGCCCGACATCGCCCGCGTGCCCGTGATGGTCGATTCCTCGAAATTCTCGGTGATCGAAGCCGGCCTGAAATGCGTGCAGGGCAAGCCGGTCGTCAACTCGATCTCGATGAAGGAAGGCGAGGAGAAGTTCATTCACGAAGCCAACATCGCGCGGCGCCATGGCGCGGCGGTGGTAGTGATGGCGTTCGACGAGGTCGGCCAGGCCGACACGTTCAAGCGCAAGACCGAGATCTGCAAGCGCGCCTACGATATCCTGGTGAACAAGGTCGGCTTCCCGCCTGAGGATATCATCTTCGACCCGAACGTCTTTGCGATCGCGACCGGCATCGAGGAGCACAACAATTACGGCGTCGACTTCATCGAGGCGACGCGCTGGATCCGGCAGAACCTCCCCGGCGCGCATATCTCGGGCGGCGTCTCCAACCTCTCGTTCTCGTTCCGCGGCAACGAGCCGGTGCGTGAGGCCATGCACTCGGTGTTCCTGTATCACGCCATCAAGGCGGGCATGGACATGGGCATCGTCAATGCCGGGCAGATGATCGTCTATGACGACATCGATCCCGAGCTTCGCCAGACCTGCGAGGACGTCGTCCTCAACCGTGATTCCGGCGCGTCCGAACGCCTCTTGGCGCTCGCCGAAAAATTCCGCGGCAACAAGACCCAGACTAAAGAGGCCGATCTCGCCTGGCGCGAATGGCCGGTGGCCAAGCGTCTCTCGCATTCGCTGGTGCATGGGATCACCGAGTTCATCGAGCAGGACACCGAAGAGGCCCGCAAGGCGTCGTCGCGTCCGCTCGACGTGATCGAGGGCCCGCTGATGGCCGGCATGAACGTGGTCGGCGACCTCTTCGGCGACGGCAAGATGTTCCTGCCGCAGGTGGTGAAGTCCGCGCGCGTGATGAAGCAGGCCGTGGCCTGGCTGATGCCGTTCATGGAAGAAGAGAAGGCGCGCAACGCCGCGAACGGCATCGGCACGGAGGGTTCCTCCTCCGCTGGCAAAATCGTGCTCGCGACGGTGAAGGGTGACGTCCACGACATCGGCAAGAACATCGTCGGCATCGTGCTCCAGTGCAACAATTACGAGGTGATCGACCTCGGCGTGATGGTGCCCGCCGCCAAGATCGTCGAGACCGTGAAGGCGGAGAAGGCCGACATCGTCGGTCTCTCCGGCCTGATCACGCCCTCGCTCGACGAGATGGCGTTCTTCGCCGCCGAATTGCAGCGCGAAGGCCTCAAGCTGCCGCTCCTGATCGGCGGCGCCACCACGAGCCGGGTGCATACGGCGGTGAAGATCGATCCGAGCTATCGCGCCGGTCCGGTCGTCCACGTCAACGACGCCAGCCGCGCGGTCGGCGTCGCCTCCTCGCTGCTCTCGCCCGAGAAGCGCGATGCCTATGCCGCCGAGGTGCGCGCCGAGTACGCCAAGATCTCGGAAGCGCATCTGCGCGCGCAGGCCGACAAGAAGCGCCTGAAGCTCGCGACCGCGCGCGCCAACCGCGTGCCGGTGGATTTTGCCAAGAGCAAGCCGGTGAAGCCGACCTTCCTGGGCATCAAGAGCTTCGACGACTACGACCTCGCCGAGCTTGTCGACTACATCGACTGGACGCCGTTCTTCCAGACCTGGGAGCTCGCGGGGCGCTTCCCCGCGATCCTCGACGACGCCAAGGTCGGCGAGGTCGCACGCTCGCTCTATGACGATGCGCGCAAGATGCTCGACACCATCGTCAAGGAGAAATGGTTTCGCGCGCGCGCGACGATCGGCTTCTGGCCGGCGAATGCCGAAGGCGACGACATCGCGCTCTATGCCGACGAGAGCCGCACCAGGAAGGTCGCGACGCTGCACACGCTGCGCCAGCAGCTCGAGAAGCGCGAGGGCCGTTTCAACGCGGCGCTCGCCGACTTCGTCGCGCCGGCCGGCGTTCCCGACTATGTCGGCGGCTTCGTCGTCACCGCAGGCATCGGCGAGGATGCGGTCGCCGACCGCTTCAAGATGGCAAACGACGACTACTCTTCGATCCTGTGCAAGGCGCTGGCCGACCGCCTCGCCGAGGCCTTTGCCGAGCGCATGCATGCCCGCGTGCGCCGCGAGTTCTGGGCTTACGCGCCGGACGAGACGCTCTCCACCGACGATCTGATCCTCGAAAAGTACCAGGGCATCCGCCCCGCGCCGGGCTATCCCGCGCAACCCGACCACACCGAGAAGGCGACGCTGTTCGCACTGCTCGACGCGGAGGCCACGGCCGGCGTGAAGCTGACCGAGAGCTTTGCGATGTGGCCGGGCTCGTCCGTGTCCGGTCTCTATTTCGCTGCGCCCGAGAGCTATTATTTCGGCGTCGGCAAGATCGAGCGCGACCAGGTCGAGGACTACGCCGCGCGCAAGGGCATGACGGTGGCCGAGGCGGAGCGCTGGCTCGCGCCGGTGCTGAACTACATCCCGTCGCGCGAGGACAGGGCGTTCGCCGCAACGCCCGCGAACGACGAGACCCCCGCAGACCTCGCCTCGCATCCGCCGGGCTGCACCTGCGCCGTGCACCTCGTCTGGCAGAAGAAGCGCGCCGGCGCGGGTTAGGCGCTCCCCCAAAGCAAAAGTTGCGAAAACAACCCCATGCACAGTAGCCATGGGGTTGAAAGGGTTGAGCAATTTTTTCGTGGCGTCGGGCAGGTTTTGCGCCGTCGGGCAAAACAGGGGTATTGTTGCAGGATCGGCTGCTGCGACGGTCTTCGCCGTCGCGGCGGATAGGGCGCACCACTCACCGTGCGCACGGTCTTGTGCCCCGAGAGCGTCTCACCCCTTCGGCGGCGCCAGCGGCTGCACGATCTCCTGGAACGGCGCCAGGGCCTCGCAACGCTTCGCATGCGCGCTCAGGGCCGGATAGCGCGAGGCGTCAAACAGCTGCGGATGTGCCTCGCGGGTGAAGCGGACGACGCAGGCGACTGCGACGTCGGCGTGGCCGATGCGACCGCCCAGCCAATACGGCGTCGTCACCTTTGCGCGCTCGGCCTCCAGCGCGCTGAGCACGTCTGCAATCTGCGCTTGGCAGCGCTCGACCCACAACGTGAGCTGCTCCTTCCGCAACACACGCTCATAGAGCAGGCTGACCGCTTTGTCGCCGAGACCTGAGGCAAGCGCGCAGATGCGCAGGTGCTTGCGCCGCTCCGGGCCGCTGCGCGGCAGCATCGCCTTCCCTTCGCCGACGCGCTCATCGAGATAGTCCAGGATGACCATGCTCTCGATCAGCGCCTCGCCGTCGTCGAGCACCAGCGTCGGCACGCGGCGCAGCGGATTGTAGGCTGCGATCTTGTCGGCATCGCCGAAGGTCGACCACGGCCTGTGCTCGAAGGCGAGCCCGTAAAGCCGCAGCGCAATCGCGACGCGGCGGACGAAGGGGGAATCATATTGGCCGATCAGGAACATGGTCTTGGATCTTCCCGTTGTAGGATACGGCAGGGCCGCGTAGTTCATCGCCAATGCGGCGGAGCCGCAAGAGACATATTGGACGGAGACCATTGCTCCCGACGCAACACAGAGGAATCAGCGTAGCTGCGAAGAGCCGAGAATTTGTGAGGCACCTGTATCCGTCATTGTCCGCATCCTTTTTCGCGACATCTTACCTGCGCGCAGGATTTCCGATCGGCCATTTTTGACAGCGCAGTTGATGGAATTGAGCTTCGCTAGAATAAAGTCGGCTTGCTTCAGCGCGATTTTCGGCTACGCTCGCCCAAGTTGAAAATGCGGTGATTTATGCGGATTGACCCCATCAAAATTGAAAAGCTAGAGCTCAGAGATATCGGTTGCTTCGAAGAAATCCAAATCGACTTCTCGTCGCGATTCAATCTTCTATGCGGTGCAAATGGCGTAGGTAAAAGCACCGTATTGTCCGTGGTCGCTCGCGCGTTCTCTCATCATCAATCAGCTCTGCGACGGCGGTCTGCGTCTAGCCAACCGGGGAATTGGAGTGTAGATTTTGTGAAAGGTGGCGTGTCGCAAAGAGCGACAGGATCGTCCGAAGGTCTTCTCCCAGGTGAGCACGACAAGCCGCAAGCCGTGTTCGTGGAATCGAGTCGATCAGTACTTTACTTTAAAGCAACGCGGGACTTCCTGTACTCTCGATTGGAAGCAATTGCTCGTGACCCACCGAGTGACACTAACCACTGGAGCAATTCGGCAATCCTCGGTATCGACCAGGGTGATTTAAAGCGCTGGCTTGCCAACCGTTACCTATTTTCAGCCCATCCTGGGAGCTTGACCTCGCGGCAAGAAGCTGATTTGGCCTTCGCAAAAGAGTGCTTTTCTATCTTGGATCACCGCGTTCGCTTCCGCACAGTCGACGCCGCGTCATTCGATACATATGTCGACACCCCTCAAGGCAGCGTCCCCTTCGAGTATCTATCGTCCGGATTCCGAGCTTCACTTGCTATGCTGTTAGGAATAATTCGCGAGATTGAGATTAGAGGCTTCGAAGAACCTGCTCAGTCGTTTTCGGGTGTAGTCCTAATCGATGAACTCGATCTTCATCTTCACCCGACATGGCAGCAAGCCATCGTTAGCGCATTGAAGAAGGCATACCCTTTTGCGCAATTCATCGTGACTACGCACAGTCCCCATATGATTCAACATGCAGAGAATGGTGAGGTTATTGCTCTCGTTAGTGATGGGACTTCGGCACCTCGCGTCGGCAAGTTCGAGACGAGTCGATACGGCTTTAAAGGTTGGAGCCTCGAGGAAATATTGACTGATGTTATGGGACTTAGTGACACCACCTCAGAGATATTCTCAAATGCAATGCGACAGTTTGATTTAGCAATCGAGCGCGACGATTCCGAGTCGGTAAGATTCTGGATGACAGAACTCGACGCTATGATCCATCCAACTAGTCATCTACGCAAACTGATAAGACTTCAGGCGGGACCGATCAGGGGCCGCTTCGATGATTAGGGTTCATCGCGGCCTTGGTCCTCACGAGCTTACCCCGACAATAGTCCGGGAGCTAACAGCCGAATATCTCGCAGATGATAGCAAGGCGGTCTGGAATAAACCTTACATTCGCAAAGCATTGCTCGCGATGTCGCGCAACAAGTGCGTGTATTGTGAGACGCGTATAGATGAAGAATCCAAATACATGGAGGTTGATCATTACTACTGTAAGAGCCGGCATCCCACGAAGGTCGTAGAATGGGTAAACCTGCTACCGGCCTGCAAGCGCTGCAATGTCAACAAAGGGGATTACGACATTGTAGCCGAGGGAGATCTGGTCGATCCGACGCGGGACGATCCTCAGCAGCATCTGATCCTAATCAACTATCGACTGCAGGGACGGGATGATAAAGGGCGTCGCGTCGTTGAACATACGTATCTAAATGAAACCAATCGAACGGTTAAGGCTCGGTTCGAGATTGGCACTTTTGTGAGTGAGGCGATCGAACGATTGTCAGCTCTAGCAAAAGAGTGCCTTGCAAATCCTTCGGATCGAAGAAAGTTGAACCAACTCGAAAGAGGAATGCTCGCGCTGCTCGAGGAGGCTAGGCCCACGTCAGAGTACAGCGCGACCGTCGCAACGATAATGGCAGGCCATCCGGAATACCAAGTTGCAAAGGATGGATTGGAAGCACTTGACCGATGGAGTTTCAATTTTGCATCTCTCGAAACTCAGATGCTACTTTGCAAGTTGGGATAACCAAAGGTTCCTTTTACAGACGAATTTGCTGCTACAATAACGAACAGGATGTAAATTCTGCTTCTGGCCCGGCTGATGTTCGATACCCGGCACCTGCCGCGCCGCAGTGCTCAGCGCCGTTCCGTCGGTGATCTCGATCTGGCGGCGAAAGGGGGCGGAAGCCGGCGCGTGCAAGCAGAGCGAAGCAATCCAGGATATCTCCCCAGAGACAATCTGGATTGCTTCGTCGCGAGGGCTCTTCACAATGACCGCGGAGAATCAGCGGACTGTGCTCTTCTCAGGTTACTGAATTCGCTCTACCCCTCCCCCTCATCGCTCGCCAGCACGCCCTTAACCGCCCGCGCCCAGCCCGCGAGCTTCCGCTCGCGCGTCGCCTGGCTCATCGCCGGCTTGAAGCGGTGCTCCAGTCGCCAATTGTCGGCGAATTTGGTCGGTTCAGGATAGACGCCCGCCTGGAGCCCCGCGAGATAGGCGGCGCCCAGCGCCGTGGTTTCCTGAATCACGGGGCGATCGACCGGAGCATCGAGCAGATCGGCGAGGCGCTGCATGGTCCAGTCCGACGCGGTCATGCCGCCGTCGACGCGGAGGACGACGCTGGCCGTCTCCGAGCTCGGCCAGTCTGCGCGCATCGCGGCCCAGAGGTCGAAGGTCTGGTAGCAGACGCTTTCCAGCGCGGCGTGGGCGAGCTCGGCCGGGCCGGTGTTGCGGGTGAGGCCGAACAGCGCGCCTCGTACGCGCGGATTCCAATAGGGCGCGCCCATGCCGACGAAGGCGGGGACGAGGTAAACGCTCTGCATGGAATCGGACTGATCGGCCAGAGGCCCGGTCTCTGCGGCGTGCTTGATGATGCCGAGGCCGTCGCGCAGCCACTGCACGGCAGAGCCGGCAACAAAGATCGAGCCTTCCAGCGCGTAGGTGCGTTTGCCGTCGAGCTGGTAGGCGACGGTGGTGAGCAGCTTGTTCTTGGACACCACGGGCGTGGTGCCGGTGTTCAGCAGGGCAAAGCAGCCCGTGCCGTAGGTGGACTTCATCATGCCCGGGCGGAAGCAGGCCTGGCCGATCGTGGCGGCCTGCTGGTCGCCGGCGATGCCGGAAATCACGATCGCGCCGCCAAACAGATCGGGCGTGCTCTCGCCGAAGCGGGCGGAGGAATCCTTCACCTCGGGCAGCATCGAGCGCGGCACGCCGATGATCTCCAGCAGCTCGTCGTCCCACTGCCCGGTGTGGATGTTGAATAGCAGCGTGCGCGAGGCGTTGGTGGCGTCGGTGGCGTGCACCTTTCCGCCGGTGAGGCGCCACAGCAGATAGCAATCGACGGTGCCGAACATCAACTCGCCGCGCGCGGCGCGGGCGCGGGCGCCGGGAACGTGATCGAGAATCCACGCGATCTTGGTGCCGGAGAAATAGGGATCGATGATCAGGCCGGTCTTCTGCGAGATCACGGGCTCGCGGCCGTCGGCCTTGAGCCTTGCGCATATCTCGGCGGTGCGGCGATCCTGCCAGACGATGGCGCGGTGCACGGCCTGCCCCGTCGCGCGGTCCCACACCACGGTGGTCTCGCGCTGATTGGTGATGCCGATCGCGGCGATGTCCTTTGCGCCGATGCCGGCCTGCGCGATCGCGTCGCGGCAGACCTTCACGGTCGACGTCCAGATATCCTCAGGCTCGTGTTCGACCCAGCCCGAGGCCGGGAAATGCTGCGGAAACTCGGCTTGCGCCTTCGCCGCGATGGATATGTCGCCGCGAAACACGATCGCGCGCGAGGAGGTGGTGCCCTGGTCGATGGCGAGGACGAAAGACATGGAAGTTACCTTGATGCTTTCTTGGCGTTTCCCGGAGGGGTCGTTGTGTCGGGCCAAAGGGAGCGGATTGGAGGCAGAAGGTCAAGGTGGGATGCAGGGCGCGTTCCTTACCCTCCCCTGGAGGGGGAGGGTCGATCGCGCGTAGCGCGAGCGGGGCGGGGTGATCTCTCAACACGGGCGGTGTCGGATGTGGAGAGACCGTCACCCCACCCCGTCTCACATTTCGCTACGCTCAATGTAAGCCGACCCTCCCCCTCCAGGGGAGGGTAAGAGAAGAGCGCCCGATTCGCTAAGTTCGGCGATGCTTCAGCGGCGTCGTCTCGGCTTCGCGCGATCCGTAGAGCTCGACATAGATACGTTCGAGAACTGCTGTCAGGTCTCCTGTGATCTACGTGTTCCAGAACCGGATGACGCGGTAACCTTCGTGTTCGAGCCAGCGTTGGCGGTCGAGGTCGCGTGCGGCCACGGCGTCTTCATTGTGGTGGCCGCCGTCGAGCTCGATGATGAGACGCTTGGCGGGGCAGAAGAAGTCGACGATGTATGGACCGATCGGCGCCTGACGGCGGAAGTGTGAGCCCTCGATCGGCAATTCCTTGAGGGCACGCCACAGGATCCGCTCATGTGGGATTGTATTCGCCCTCAGCTTTTTCGCGGCGTTGCGTCGGATCGATGCTGACACCATGGCCCGTCTTCACCCCATCCCGTCGTGCCCATCCAGGGGATGGTAAGCGAGGCCCCTCATGCCGGCAACCAAAAGTCGCATCCCTGCATGGCCCGCAAGGCTATGACCATCCCGACCAAAATGCTAAACGCCATGCCGGGGCAATGGGGCGGCATGACGTTTACTTCCTTTCAGTTCGGCGTCTTCGTCGCGGTGGTGTTCGGCGCCTATTACCTGGCTCCGCTGCGGCGCTTCCAGGTGCAGCTGCTGGTGCTGGCGAGCGTGTTCTTCTACGGTTTCGGCCAGCCCGAGCTGCTGCCGCTGCTGCTCGTCGCGGTGCTGGGCACTTATGTCTGCCTGGTGCTCGCGTTCGATAACCGCGCCGTCTGGATGCCGGCCGGCATCGTCTTCAATCTCGGCCTGCTGGCGTTCTTCAAATACAAGTTTCTGTTCGTCGACGCCGGCGCAGCGCAGCTGACCGGCGCCGCCCCGATCGACTTCCTGCTGCGGCTGCCGCTGCCGATCGGCATTTCGTTCTTCGTGTTCCACAACATCAGCCTGCTGGTCGACCTCACGCGCGGGGAGCGCACGGCGCGCCTGCGCGACGTGTTCCTCTACATCATCTTCTTCCCGCAGCTGGTGTCCGGGCCGATCACGCGTGCGGCGCAGTTCATGCCGCAGATCGCGCCGAAGCGGATCGGCGACGTCGCCTTCGTCGAGGCGACGAAGTGGATTCTTGTCGGCTATTTCTTCAAGCTGTATGTGGCGAACAATCTCAACGAGATGACGTCCTACATGGACTTCCCGCTCTACGAGACGCTGCGCACGCAGGATCGCTGGCTGCTGGTGTTTCTCTACAGCTACCAGATCTACGCCGACTTCTTCGGCTACTCGGCGATTGCGCTCGGGCTCGGGCTGCTGTTCGGCTATCGGTTGCCCCAAAACTTCAACCTGCCCTACATCTCGACCTCGTTCTCCGAGTTCTGGACGCGCTGGCACATCTCCCTGTCGACCTGGCTCAGGACATATCTCTACATTCCTCTCGGCGGCAACCGGCATGGTGGGTTGCGCACCTGTCTCAACCTGATGATCGTGATGACGCTCGGCGGACTCTGGCACGGCGCGAGCCTGAGCTACGCGCTGTGGGGCATGGCGCACGGGCTGCTGCTGGTGGTCGAGCGGCCGTTCCTGAAGCTTGTCAACCATGAGGCTCGGGCGCTGCGGGTGATCAGGATGGGCATCGTGTTCTTCTGCGTCACCTTGCTCTGGATCTTCTTCAAGCTGCCGAACTTCGACCATGCGCTCGGCTACCTCAAGGGGATGTTCATCGCGACCGACGCGCCCAATCCGCCCAAGCTATTCATCAATCTCGCCTTGCTCTACGCTCTGCCGGTGATCGTCCAGCATGCCGGCATCGGCGTGCTGGTCGCGGGCCGGCTGCGGCGGTGGGAGCCATATCTCTATGGCGGGCTCGCGGCGCTGGCTCTTCTCGAAGCCGGCCCCGACAGCGCCTTCATCTACTTCCAGTTCTGACGATGCAGCAGGTCTCGACGCTTTCATGGCTGGTCAGGTGCGCGGTGGCCGCGGCCGCGCTGCTGCTGGTCTGCAGCCTGGCCACGCCACGCTACGGCGCGGCCCTGCAGCAGCCTGCCGTCACCACGCGCGACGGCACCCTCGTCACCCTCAACCGCTATGTTCAGGAGCCGACGCCTGACATCGTGCTGGTCGGCAGCTCGGTCACGTGGCGTCTCAAGGAGCAGTATTTCTCGCTGCCGCGCCTGCGCAATTTGGCGCTGGCCGGCGGTTCACCGGTGACCGGCCTCGCCATTGTCGCCGGGCAAGCGCGCCTGCCGAAGACCGTCCTGATCGAGACCAATGTGCTGTCGCGCGAAGCCGACGGCGCGCTGATCGAGACATTTTCGCATGGCGCGGGCGTGGAGGCACTGCTGCTGCGGCCGGTGCGGACGGCGATCGCCGCCTATGAGACCTGGAATCATGCCGGCCCCGATGCCGCCCGGTCGCGCGCCGAGCAAGATCGCCTGCTGAGCCGCCCGCCCGGTACGTTCGACAACAAGGTCTATCTCGACCGCGCGCTGCAGCAGATGAATGACGGCGACCCGACCGCCCCGGCACGCGCGAACGTGGTCCGCATGCGGCAACTCATCGACGATCTGCAGCGGCGCGGCGTTCGCGTCTTCCTGATTCACATTCCCTTCGCGCCGGAGATCGAGGGCTCGCGCATGGTCCGGACGACCGGCGAGATCGTCCACGACGCCTTCCCCGACCGCAGCCTCTGGCTGCCGATCGATCCGCCGGGAAGCGAGCTGCGCTGGGACGACGGGGTGCATCTCGACGAACGATCGTCCCTGATCGTCGCGCGCGCCATCGAAAGCGCACTCGCCGGGCGCCGCGACGCGCGCGGGCCGTAGCCCTGCGGGCGGCGGCTATACCGCGGCGGTGGTGACGCCGCCGTCGATCACGATGGTCTGCCCCGTCATGAAGCTCGATGCATCCGAGGCAAGATAGGCCACCGCGCCGGCGATCTCGTCGGGCTCGCCGATGCGGCGCAGCGGCGTGGTGGCGGTGCGGCGCTTGAGGTTGGCTTCGTCCTCCCACAGCGCGCGGGCGAAATCGGTCTTGACGAGGCCGGGCGCGATGCAGTTGACGCGGACGCCTTTCGGGCCCCATTCACCGGCGAGCGAGCGGCACAGCGCGAAATCGGCGGCCTTGGAGATGCCATAGGCGCCGATCACGGTGGAGCCGCGCAAGCCCCCGATCGAGGAAATGATGATGACGGAGCCGTTGCCGCGCTCGGCCATCTGCGGGATCGCCAGCGCGGAGAGCCAGATGTTGCTCTTGACGTTGGAGCCCATGATCTTGTCGAAGGCCTCGTCGGTGATGTCGAGCAGCGGGCCATAGTAAGGATTGACGGCCGCGTTGCAGACCAGGATGTCGATCTTGCCGTAATGCTTCGTGGCGCCCGAGATCAGCGCCTCGACCTCGGCCTTGCGCGCGATGTTGCAGGGGATGACGGTGGCGTCGCCCCCGGCCGCGATGATGCCGTCGGCGACCTCCTGGCAGGCTTCCGCTTTGCGCGATGAGACCACGACCTTGGCACCGAGCTTCGCCAGCAATTCGGCGGAGGAGCGGCCGATGCCACGGCTGGAGCCGGTGACCACGGCGACCTTGCCGGTGAGATCGAACGGGGTGTTTTTCATGAGGGTTCCTCGAATGCTTCGTCATTCCGGGGCACGCCTCGTGGCGCGAGCCCGGAATCCATACTCCCGATCGTGGTTACGGATCCCGGGCTCGCGCTTCGCGCGCCCCGGGATGACAGGTCAGATCAACCCGCCCGCATCCGCGACGCGGCGCTGGTGGTAGTCAGTGTCACCAAAGCTGTTCTCGATCATGGTGAGGCGCTTGAAGTAGTGGCCGATCCTCGCTTCCATGGTCATGCCGATGCCGCCATGGAGCTGGATCGCCTGCTGGCCCACGAACTTCAGCGACTTGCCGATCTGCACCTTGGCTGCGGCGATCGCGTTGGCGCGCTCCTTGGCGTCCTCGAAATCACCGGCCATGGTCGCAAACATCGACATCGAGCGGGCCTGCTCGGCCGCGACGAACATGTCGGACGCCCGATGCTGCAGCGACTGGAACGAGCCGATCGCGACGCCGAACTGTTTTCGGGTCTTGATGTACTCGACCGTGGTCTTGAGCGACTCGTCCATCAGGCCGACCGCCTCGGCGCAAAGCGCGATGCGGGCTTCATCGACGACGCGTTCGATCAGCGCGAGCGAATCCTCGGGGTTGCCGAGCACGGCGTCCGCGCCGACCTCGACACCGGTGAAGGTGATGTCGGCGGCGTGCAGGCCGTCCTGGGTCGGATAGCTCTTCTTGGCAACACCCTTGGCGTTCGCCGGGACCAGGAACACACCGATGCCGCTCTTGTCGCGACGATCACCCTTGGTGCGCGCGGTGACGATCAGGGTGTCGGCATTCTCGCCGTTGAGGACGACGAACTTCTCGCCGTCGATCACCCAGCCGTCGCCCTTTTTCTTCGCCGTCGTCGACACGTCGAACAGATCGTAGCGCGAGTTCTTTTCCAGCTGGGCAAACGCCAGCGTCTTGCTGCCGTCGATGATGCCGGGCACGTGCGCAGCCTTCTGCGCGTCGGTGCCGGCATGGCGGAGGAACCCGCCGCCGATCACGACCGTGGCGAGATACGGCTCGAGCACCAGCGCCTTGCCGAGCGCCTCCATCACGATCATGGTCTCGACGCCGCCGCCACCGAAGCCGCCGTCGGCCTCCGCGAACGGCAGGCCGAGCAGACCCTGCTCGGCGAGCTTGCCCCAGACCGCTTTGCTCCAGCCGCCCTTTTCCTTCATATATTTCTTGCGGCTATCGAAATCGTAGGAATCGGTCAGCAGCCCGTCGATGCTGTCCTTGAGAAGCCGCTGCTCCTCGTTCAGATCAAAATCCATGTCTTTGGTTCCTCGTACCCGAAATTTTCGTTTAGTCATCCCGGGGCGCGCGCAGCGCGAGCCCGGGATCCATACTCCCGATCGTGGTTATGGATTCTCAGGTGCGCAATTGCGCACCGTAGCTCGCCCTGCGCGCGCCCGGAATGACGGCTAGAGCCCCAGCACCGCCTTGGCGATGATGTTGCGCTGGATCTCGTTGGAGCCGCCGTAGATCGAGACCTTGCGGTTGTTGAAATAGCTCGGCGCGATCTGGGCGGTCCAGTCCATGGCTTCGTTCGAGCCGTCGTCGCCGTGCTCGTCGTAGGGCGCGGCGAACGGGCCGATCACTTCCATCAGGAGCTCGGTGGTGGTCTGCTGGATCTCGGAGCCCTTGATCTTCAGCACGGAGGAAGCCGGATTGGGCTTGCCCTTGCCGTGCTTGCCCTCGTCGGCGACGACGCGCAGCTGCGTGAGCTCGAGCGCCTTCAGCTCGATCTCGCAGGCGGCCAGCTTCTCGCGGAACGCGGCGTCCTGGATGATCGGCTTGCCGCCGGATTCGACCTTGCCGGCGAGATCACGGATGCGGCGCAGCCGCTCCTTGGAGACGCCGACGCGGGCGATGCCGGTGCGCTCGTTGCCGAGCAGGAATTTTGCGTAATCCCAGCCCTTGTTCTCCTCGCCGATCAGGTTCTCGACCGGGACCTCCACGTCGTCGAAGAAGACCTCGTTGACCTCATGGCCGCCGTCGATGGTCTGGATCGGACGCACGGTGACGCCTTTCGACTTCATCGAGAACACGATGAAGGAGATACCCATCTGCTTCTTCGCACCGGGATCGGTGCGGCAGAGGCAGAAGATCATGTCGGCGTGCTGGGCGAGCGTGGTCCAGGTCTTCTGGCCGTTGATGATCCACTTGTCGCCCTTGCGCTCGGCCTTGGTCTTGAGCGAGGCGAGGTCGGAGCCGGAGCCGGGCTCGGAGAAGCCCTGGCACCACCAATCGTCGACATTGGCGATGCGCGGCAGATACTGCTTCTTCTGCTCCTCGTTGCCGAAGGTGTAGATGACGGGGCCGACCATGCTGACGCCGAAGGCGAGCGGCTGCGGCGCGGGATAGGACTGCAGCTCCTCGTTGAAGATGTAGTGCTGCACGGAGGTCCACCCGGTGCCGCCATATTGCTTGGGCCAGTGGCTGACGCCCCAGCCCTTCTTGTTGAGGATGCGCCACCACGTCACCATCTCGTCCTTCGAGAGGTGGCGGCCCTCGACCATCTTGCGCCGGGTATCCGGCGGCACGTTGTCGCGGAAGAACTGCCGCACTTCCTCGCGAAACGCCTGCTCTTCTTTCGTGAATGCGAGATCCATCGGATCCTCCTGTGAGCCAATCTTGTTCCAACTGAATTCCGCCGTCATTCCGGATGCGCCGCAAGGCGCAGGCCCGGAATCCATATCCCCGACCGGTGGTTATGGATTCCGGGCTCGCCGCGTCGCGGCGCCCCGGAATGACAGAAACGTCTACTGCAACACTTCGAACAATCCGGCCGCGCCCATGCCGCCGCCGACGCACATGGTCACCACCGCATACTTGGCCTTGCGGCGGCGGCCCTCGATCAAGGCGTGGCCGGCAAGGCGCGCGCCGGACATGCCGTAGGGATGGCCGACTGCGATCGCGCCGCCGTCGACGTTGATCTTGTCGGGGTCGATGCCGAGCTTGTCGCGGCAATACAGCACCTGCACCGCGAAGGCTTCGTTGAGCTCCCACAGGCCGATGTCGTCGACGGTGAGGCCGTGGCGCTTGAGCAGGCGCGGCACCGCGAAGACCGGACCGATGCCCATCTCGTCCGGCTCGCAGCCGGCGGAGACGAAACCGCGGAAGATGCCGAGCGGCTTGAGGCCGCGCTTCGAGGCTTCCTTGTCGCTCATGATCACGGAGGCGCTGGCGCCATCCGAGAGCTGGCTGGCATTGCCGGCGGTGATGGTGAAACCCTCGCCGCGCACAGGCTTGAGGCCGGCGAGACCTTCGAGCGTGGTCTCGGGGCGCGGGCCTTCGTCCTGCGACAGCGTGACGTCCTTCATCGACACGGTGCCGGTCGCCTTGTCGGTGACCGCCATCTGCGTCGTAATCGGCGCGATCTCCTCCTTGAACTTGCCGCCCTGTTGCGCTGCCGCCGTGCGGCGCTGGCTCTCCAGCGAATACTCGTCCTGCTTCTCGCGGGAGATGCCGTAGCGCTTGGCGACGACTTCGGCGGTGTCGATCATGGGCATGTAGACCTCGCCCTTGATCTTGAGCAGCGCGGGATCCTGGGCGTGGAAGCCGTTCATCTTGTCGTTCTGCACGAGCGAGATGGACTCGCCGCCGCCGCCGACAGCGATCTCGACACCGTCGAAGATCACCGAGCGCGCGGCCAGCGCGATGGCCTGCAGGCCGGAAGCGCATTGCCGGTCGATCGTTGTACCGGCGACGGTGACGGGAAGGCCGGCGCGGAGCAGCGCCTTGCGCGCGATGTTGCCGCCGGTCGCGCCCTGCTGCAGCGCCGCGCCCATCACGACGTCCTCGATCTCCTTCGGATCGACCTTGGCGCGGGCGACGGCTTCGCCGATGGCGTGGCCGAGCAGGGTTGCGCCCTCGGTGGCATTGAGCGCGCCGCGATAGGCCTTGCCGATCGGGGTGCGGGCGGTGGAAACGATGACGGCGTCGGTCAAGAGCGACCTCCTGATATGGCTTGAGTGGATTGTGACGGTTTCTGCTGCTGGCGCAATTCGTGGCGCGACAATTTTCCGACCGGCGTGCGCGGCAAATCGTCGACGAACTCGACCTCGGTCGGCAATTCGTGCTTGCCGACCTTACCGGCGAGCTGCGCGCGCAGCTCGTCGAGCGAGAACGGCTTGACGCCGGGCTTCAGCTTGATGAAGGCCTTGGCGGCCTCGCCCCGATACTGGTCGGGAATGCCGAGCACGATCACCTCGTGCACGCCTGCAATCGTGTAGATCGCCTGCTCGATCATCTGCGGATAGACGTTGAAGCCGCCGGAGATGATCATGTCCTTCTTGCGGTCGACCAGGAAGAAATAGCCGTCGGCGTCGACATAGCCGATGTCCCCGGTGAGGAAACGGCCGTCGACGAAGGCATCGGTCGATCCCTCCGGCTTGTTCCAGTAGCCCTTGGTAACGTTCGGGCCCTTGATGCGGATCTCGCCGACTTCGCCGGGCGGCAGCACTTTCGTCGGATCGTCCAGTGCGACGACGTCGAGCTCGATGCCGGGCAGCATCAGGCCGATCGAGCCCGGCTTCTCGGGGCCCGTGGGCGGATGGCCGGTGCCGGGCGAGCAGGTCTCGGTCATGCCCCAGCCGCTGCGCAGCTTCTTGCCGACCTTGCGCTCGAAGAAGTTCGCGACCTCCACCGGCAGCGGCGCGCCCCCGGAACCGATGGTGGCGAGCGAGGAGAAATCGCGCTTGTCGAGATCCGGGAGCGCCGCGATCG
Source organism: Bradyrhizobium sp. SZCCT0148 (assembly GCF_018129985.1). Taxonomy (GTDB): domain Bacteria; phylum Pseudomonadota; class Alphaproteobacteria; order Rhizobiales; family Xanthobacteraceae; genus Bradyrhizobium; species Bradyrhizobium japonicum_H. Next base: position 412,116 of record NZ_JAFCKT010000001.1, on the reverse strand, counting down.
CGATCCACATCGTCGGCACGCCCGGAAAATACGTCGCGCGCTTGAGCTCGATGTCGCGCATCACGGCCTCGACGTCGAAGCGCTGATGCAGCGAGATCAGATTGCCGCGGCTGAGCGAGGACAACAGCACGACGGTCAGCGCGTAGATGTGAAACAGCGGCAGCACGCAGATCACGCGCTCGATCGTATCGCCGCGCGCCGCGCGCGACGGCTTGCCCCAGACGTCGTAGATCGACACCGCCGAGGTGAGATTGCCGTGCGTGAGCATGGCGCCCTTGGGCAGGCCGGTGGTGCCGCCGGTGTACTGCAGCAGCGCGACGTCGTCGGCCGTGACCGACGGCCATTGCGCGGGCGCTGTGGCACCTTCGACGAAGGCCTTGAAGGTGACGATGCGGGGATCGTCTGGGATCGCGGCCTGCGGCGTGCCGACCTTGCCCCAATCATCGTCCTCGCAGACGACGAGGCGGTCGATCAGCCCCTTTTCAAGGAACTTCAGCGCGGTCGGCAGCAGGGCCTGGAGGTTCGAGGTGACGAGCAGGCGCGAGCCGGAATCCGAAACCTTGTGGGTCAGCGCGATCTCGCCGTCGAGCGGCGACAGATGCGCGACGCGGGCGCCCGCCTTCAGCGCGCCGAAGAAATTGACGGGGTGATCGGGCGTGTTGCCGAGGAACAGCGCGACCGACGTGCCCTTGCCGCAACCGGCGCGCAGGAACGCCGCTGCCGCGCGCTCGGCCCGAGCTGCGAGCTCGGTGTAGGTAATCGGGCGATCGCGAAACTCGAGCGCCGTGCGCGGCCCGTAGTCGGCAGCCGACTTCGACAGCAGGTCAGGCAGCGAGCCCTGGACGATGGTGTCGTCCCAACGCACGCCCTCGGGATAAAACTGTTCGCCGGGATGGGTCATTTTCTGCATCACATTCGGTCGTCGTTCCGGGGCGATGCGAAGCATCGAACCCGGACTCCATCGGGCAGCGCACTCCGAGGCGAAATGAATTCCGGGCCTGGCCCTGCAGGCCATCTCCGTTGCGCAATTGCGCAACGGAGAATGACGTCGGGAGTGCAGGCCCCCATCAAGCCGCCTTCGAAGAAGCTGCGAGCGAAGCGAACGTCTTGCCTTCGGCCGCGAGCTTCTTCAGTAGCGGCGCCGGCTCGAGGCTCGGGTCGTTGGTCTCCTTGGCGTAGAAGGCCAGGCGATCGGCGATGTGCTTGAGGCCGACGCTGTCGGCCCAGAACATCGGGCCGCCGCGGTAGATCGGCCAGCCGTAGCCGTAGAGCCAGACCACGTCGATGTCGGAGGGACGCGCGGCAATGCCCTCTTCGAGGATCTTCGCCCCCTCGTTGATCATCGGATACATCATGCGCTCGAGGATCTCGTCGTCGCTGACCACGCGCTTCTTGCGGCCGAGGCGCAGCAGGGTCTCGTCGATCAGCTTCTCGACTTCGGGATCCGGCAGCGGCGCGCGGGAGCCGGCTTCGTATTTGTAGTAACCCTTGCCGGTCTTCTGGCCGAAACGGCCGGCTTCGCACAGCGCGTCCGCGATCTCGGACTTGATGCCGCGGTCCTTGCGCGAGCGCCAGCCGATGTCGAGGCCGGCGAGGTCGCCCATCGCGAACGGTCCCATCGGCATGCCGAACTTGGTGACGACGGCGTCGACCTGCTGCGGCAGCGCGCCTTCGAACAGCAGCTTTTCCGACTGCTTGCCGCGCTGGGCCAGCATGCGGTTGCCCACGAAACCGTCGCAGACGCCGACCACCGCCGGCACCTTCGCGATCTTGCGGGCGATGTTCACCGCGGTGACGAGCGCATCCGGCGCGGTCTTGTCGGCGCGCACGATCTCGCACAGCTTCATGACGTTGGCGGGCGAGAAGAAGTGCATGCCCAGCACGTCCTGCGGACGCTTTGTCGACTTCGCGATCTCGTCGATGTTGAGGTACGAGGTGTTGGAGGCGAGTACGGCGCCCGGCTTGACGTACTGGTCGAGCTTGCCGAACACTTCCTTCTTCACCGCCATGGTCTCGAACACGGCCTCGATGACGAGGTCGGCATCGCCGACGTTCTCGATGCCGACGACGCCGTTGATCAGCGCCATGCGCTTGGCGGGCGCGTCGGCCGGGATGCCGCCGCGCGCGGCGGTTGCTTCCCAGTTCTTCTGCATGATGCCCATGCCGCGCTTGAGCTGCTCCTCGCCGGTCTCGATCAGGGTGACGGGAATGCCGGCATTGGCGAACGACATCGCGATGCCGCCGCCCATGGTGCCGGCACCGAGGATGGCGACGCGGTTCACGGGACGCGGCTTGGTGCCTTCGGGGACGCCGGCGATCTTGGCGGCTTCACGCTCGGCGAAGAACGCATAGCGCTGCGCCTTGGACTGGTCGCTGGAGACGAGCTTCAGGAAACCCTCGCGCTCCTTCTTCAGACCTTCGTCGAAGGGTAGGTCAATGGCGTAGCCGACGGCGTCGGCGGCGGCGAACGGCGCTTCCAGCCCGCGCGACTTCTTGGTCATGGCGGCGACCGCATTGGTGAAGATCGAGCGGTCGGCCTTGGCGGCCGCGAGCTTGGAATCGTCGTCGCGCAGACGCTTCAGAGGACGCTTCTCGGCGATCAGCTTGCGCACGAACGCCTCGCCGCCCGAGGCCGGACCTTCGACGATCTCCTCGATCAGACCGTGCTTGAGGGCCTCAGCCGCACCGATCGGATCGCCGCCGACGATCATCTTGACCGCGAGCTCGGGACCGACTGCGCGCGGCAGACGCTGGGTGCCGCCGGCACCCGGTAAAAGTCCGAGCTTCACCTCGGGCAGGCCGAGCTTCGCTTCCTTCACCGCAACGCGGTAGTGACAGGCGAGCGCGACCTCGAGGCCGCCGCCGAGCGCCGTGCCGTGGATCGCGGCGACCACCGGCTTCGGCGAATTCTCGATCTCGGACAGCACGTCGTTGAGGGCGGGCGGCTTCGGCGGCTTGCCGAATTCGGTGATGTCGGCGCCGGCGATGAAGGTGCGGCCGGCACAGGTCAGCACGATGCCCTTGATGGCGGGATCGGCGATCGCGGCCTTGATGCATTCCAGGATGCCACCGCGGACCGCGGCACTCAGAGCATTGACCGGAGGGCTGTCGACCGTAACGATCCCGACCTCATCATGACGCTCAAGCTTGACCACTTCGCTCACGGTATTCCCTCCTTGGTGGGGATTTGCTTTTGTTCGATTTCGCGGTGCGGAATTTAATTCCGCATCTTGACGGCAGGGTTATTTTGAAGCACGTGGCTTGTCAACGACTCCGCGCAAGAAGCAGATCAGGGATGAAGCGTACAGGAAAGAAGACCGCGACCGATCGGAATTTCGTCGTCGCGCTCTCCCGCGGACTGGACGTATTGCGCGCATTCCACCCCAACGACGGTCTTCTCGGCAATCAGGAGATTGCGGCTCGGACCAACCTGCCGAAGCCGACCGTGTCGCGGCTGACCTACACCTTGACCAAGCTCGGCTATCTTGCGCCGGTTCCCCGCTTCGAGAAGTATCAGCTCACACCCGCTGCGATGTCGCTCGGCTACGCCGCGCTCGCCAATCTCGGCGTTCGGCATTTGTCCGAGCCGTTCCGGGAGGATCTGATGCGCGCGACCGGCGGCGCCGTCGCCGTCGGCGGCCGCGACCGTCACAGCATGATTTATTTCGGGCAAAGCCGCGGCAGCGAGACCGTCGGGGTTCAACTTGACGTCGGCTCCCGCGTGCCGATTGCAACCAGTGCGATGGGCCGCGCTTATTTCTGGGCGCTCGACGATTCGGACCGCGCGGAGCTGTCGCGCCTGTTGCGCGAACATTACGGCAGCCGCTGGCCCAAGATGCGCGACGGACTGGAACGTTCTGGCGAGACCGTCGCGAAACACGGTTTCGCGATCTCCGTCGGCGACTGGCACGACGACATCGGCGCCGCCGGCGTCGCACTCAGGCTCAACGACGGAACCGGTCCGTACGCATTCAATTGCGGCGCGCCCGCATTCCGCTTCACGGAAGAGCGCTTGATCAACGACATTGGACCGCGTCTGCTAGCGATGGTAAGGAACATCGAAGCGGCACTCGGGGGTCTGATGCCGCATTCCAAAAAAGACGTCAGCAAAAAGCTGAAATCAGGAGGGAAACTTGCTCGTGTGGCCGAGGGGATCAGATAGCCTTTGTCATCATCGGGAGCGGTTCGCATCGCCCCTTCGCTCACTGAACGACGTGAGCGAGACGAGATGACGCAGGCACAGCTCGCGCAGGGGACATCGCCCCTGCTCGCGGTTCGCGACGTCAGCGTCGTGTTCGGCGGCATCATTGCGCTCAACGGCGTGTCCTTCGACATGCACAAGGGCCAGATCCTCGGCTTGATCGGCCCCAACGGCGCCGGCAAGACGACGCTCTTCAACTGCCTGTCCCGGCTCTATCAGCCGTCGTCCGGCGACATCCTGATGGAAGGCGCGAGCATCCTGTCGCGGCCGCCGCACCGGATCGCCGAGATCGGCATCGGCCGCACGTTCCAGAACGTGGCGCTGTTTCCGAACCTCTCGGTGATGGACAACGTCCGCGTCGGAACCCACGCCCGAACCTCCAGCGACATCATCAGCGACTCGCTGCGCCTGGCCTGGATCCGCCGCAGCGAGAGCGACGTGAACAAGAAGGTGCACGAGATCCTCGCCTATCTCGACCTCGAGGACGTCGCCCACACCATCGTGTCCGGCCTGCCCTTCGGCACGCAGAAGCGCGTCGAGCTGGCACGCGCGCTGGCGGCGGAACCGAAGATCCTGTTGCTCGACGAGCCTGCCGGCGGCCTCAACCACGAGGAAGTCTACGTGCTCGGCGACCTCATCCGCAAAATCCGCACCGAGCGCCACATGACGGTGCTGCTGGTCGAGCATCACATGGGCCTCGTGATGTCGATCGCCGACCACGTCGTCGCGCTGAACTTCGGCAAGAAGCTCGCGGAGGGCACCCCTAGCCAGGTGCAGGCGGACCCCGACGTCATCAAGGCCTATCTCGGGAGCAAGGACCAATGACGACATTGCTCAACGTCAAGGATCTGCGCGCTTATTACGGCCAGGTCCAGGCGCTCCATGGCCTGTCCTTCTCGCTCAACGAGGGCTCGCTCGTAACGCTGCTCGGAGCCAACGGCGCCGGCAAGACCACCACGTTGCGCGCGATCTGCAACATGGTGCGCTCCACCGGCGGCATCGAATTCGACGGCAAGCCGCTGAACAACCGCTCCACCGAGAGCATCGTGCGGTTCGGCATCGCCCACGTGCCGCAGGGCCGCGGCACCTTCACCACCATGACGGTGGAGGAAAACCTGCAGCTCGGCGCCATCACCCGCAAGGACAGCGCCGGGATCGTCTCCGACATCGAGCGCATGTATGCGCATTTCCCGGTGCTGAAGCAGCGCCATACCCAGCAGGCCGGCACGCTCTCCGGTGGCGAGCAGCAGATGCTCGCGGTCGCGCGCGCCCTGATGCTGCGACCGCGGCTGATGCTGCTGGACGAGCCCTCGTTCGGCCTCGCGCCGCTGGTGGTGCGCGACCTGTTCGGCATCCTCGGCAAGATCAACCGCGAGGACAAGGTGTCGATCCTCGTGGTCGAGCAGAACGCCCAGCTCGCGCTCGAGCTCGCCGACCAGGCCTACGTGATCGAGACCGGCCGCATCGTGATGTCTGGCAACGCCAAGGACATCGCGAACAACGAAGAAATCCGCAAATCCTATCTGGGTTACTGAGGGAGCCGGGACAAATGGAGCTTTTTACCAACCAGGTCCTGGCTGGAATCGCCACCGGTGCCATTTACGCCTGCATGGCGCTGGCCGTGGTGATGATCTACCAGGCCATCGACCATCTCAACTTCGCGCAAGGCGAGATGGCGATGTTTGCAACTTTCATCTCGTGGCAGCTGATGCAGTGGGGTGTGCCCTATTGGGGTGCATTCGTGATCACGCTGGCCTTCGCCTTCGTCGGCGGCGTCGCGATCGAGCGCATCCTGTTCAAGCCGCTCGCCAAGGCGCCGGTGCTGACCAATGTCGCCGGCTTCATCGCGCTGTTCGCGATCATCAACTCCTCGGCCGGCCTGATCTGGGACTTCACGATCAAGCAATACCCGACCCCGTTCGGCTCCTCGCCGTTCCTCGGCAGCCAGCTGATCTCGACCCACCAGGCCGGCATGATCGGCGTCACCGTGCTGCTGCTGATCGCGCTGTACTTCTTCTTCCAGTACACGCGGATCGGCCTCGCCATGCGGGCCGCCGCCTCGGTGCCTGAATCCGCCCGCCTCGTCGGCATCAACACGAGCTGGATGATCGCGCTCGGCTGGGGCATGGCGTCGGCGATCGGCGCCATTGCCGGCATGCTGATCGCGCCGGTCGTGTTCCTGGAGCCCAACATGATGGGCGGCGTCCTGATCTACGGCTTTGCGGCCGCCGTGCTCGGCGGATTGACCAGCCCGTTCGGCGCCGTCGTCGGCGGCTTTCTCATGGGTATCTTCGAGAACCTCGCCGGTACCTATATCCCCGGCGTCGGCAACGAGCTGAAACTCCCGATCGCGCTCGCGCTGATCATCTCCGTCCTGGTCGTCAAACCCGCTGGCCTGTTCGGCCGGCACATCGTCAAGCGAGTTTGATCATGAGCGCAGCAGAAGAAGTCGTTGCCGAAGGCCATCAGGCGGTCGAGGCCGTTCCGAAGCGGGCCATGACGCTGGGAACCGGCACCTCGCTGGTGGTGCTGGCAGCGCTGTTGATCGTGCCTTTGCTGGTCAAGAACTTCATCATCTTCCAGATGACGATGCTCCTGATCTACGGGCTCGCCGTGCTGGCGCTGAACATCCTGACCGGCGGCTCCGGCCAGTTCTCGCTCGGCCAGAGCGCGTTCTACGCCGTCGGCGCCTATACGTCGGCGGTGTTGATGGAGCATGCCAACCTCAACTACGCACTGACCATTCCGATTTCCGCCGTGGTCTGCTTCGGATTCGGTTATCTGTTCGGCAAGCCGGCCCTGCGACTGTCGGGCGTCTACCTCGCGCTCGCGACGTTCGCGCTCGCCACTGCCATGCCGCAACTGCTGAAGCTGAACTTCCTGGAACACTGGACAGGCGGCGTGCAGGGCCTCGTCGTCACCAAGCCGGACGCTCCGTTCGGCCTGCCGATGTCGCAGGACACGTGGCTGTATTACTTCACGCTGCTCGTGACCGTCGCGATCTACATCTTCGCGGTGAACCTGCTGCGCTCCCGCTCGGGCCGCGCCTTCATGGCGATCCGCGACAACGAGATCGCGGCCTCCGCCATGGGCGTCGACGTCGCGCGCTACAAGACGCTCGCCTTTGGCGTCTCCGCCGCCGTCACCGGTATCGCCGGCTCGCTCGGCGCCATCGCCGTGCAGTTCGTCGCTCCCGACAGCTACACCATCACGCTCGCGATCTCGTTGTTCCTCGGCATGGTGGTCGGGGGCGTCGGCTGGCTGCCCGGCTCGTTCGTCGGTGCGGCCTTCATCATCTTCGTGCCGAACATGGCGGAGAGCATCTCCAAGGGCCTCTCCGGCGCGGTGTTCGGCGTGCTGCTTTTCCTCGTCATCTACCTCGTGCCGCACGGCGCAAGGCAGATCGCGATCCTGGGCCAGCAATTGGTCGGCAAGCTCAGGAAGAACTGAAGACCCGTTAGATTAGAGAAGGAGATCGAATTGTCGTTTGGAAGAACACTCCGAGCCGCCGCGCTGGTCACGGCAACGGCGGCCGTCACTCTCGCCTCCGGTGCAGCATTCGCGCAGAAGAAGTACGACACCGGCGCGTCCGATACCGAGATCAAGATCGGCAATATCATGCCGTACAGCGGTCCGGCGTCGGCCTATGGCGTCATCGGCAAGACCGAAGAAGCCTTCTTCAAGATGATCAACGACAAGGGCGGCATCAACGGCCGCAAGATCAACTTCGTCACCTATGACGACGGCTATTCGCCGCCGAAGGCCGTCGAGCAGGTCCGCAAGCTGGTCGAGAGCGACGAAGTCCTGGTCGTCTTCAATCCGCTCGGCACGCCCTCGAACAGCGCGATCCAGAAGTACCTCAACTCCAAGAAGATCCCGCAGCTGTTCGTCGCCACCGGTGCCACCAAGTGGAACGACCCGAAGAACTTCCCCTGGACCATGGGCTGGCAGCCCTCCTACCAGAGCGAAGCCCAGATCTACGCAAAATGGCTGATGAAGGAAAAGCCCAACGCCAAGGTTGCGGTCCTCTATCAGAACGACGACTTCGGCAAGGACTACCTCAAGGGCACCAAGGACGGCCTCGGCGCCAAAGCCTCGTCCATGATCATCATGGAAGAGAGCTACGAGGTATCCGAGCCCTCGATCGACGGCCACATCGTCAAGATCAAGGCCGCCAACCCCGACGTGCTGTTGATCTATACGACGCCCAAGTTCGCGGCCCAGACCATCAAGAAGACGGCCGAGCTGAACTGGAAGCCGCTGCAGATCCTCACCAACGTGTCGATCTCGGTCGGCAGTGTGATGAAACCGGCCGGCTTCGAGAACTCCGAGGGCGTGCTGTCGGCGGCCTACGCCAAGGACTCCACCGATCCGCAGTGGGCCAACGATCCCGGCATGAAGAAGTGGAACGAGTTCGTCGACAAGTACATGCCGGGTGCCGACAAGTCCGACACCAGCATGGTCTACGGCTACGGCGCGGCGTCGACCCTCGCCAAGGTGCTGGAGATGTGCGGTGACGATCTCACCCGCGCGAACATCATGAAGCAGGCCGCGAGCCTGAAGGACTTCGCGCCGGATACCCTGCTACCGGGCGTCAAGATCAACACCAGCCCGACCGACTTCGCCCCGATCGCCCAGCTGCAGATGCAGCGCTTCAAGGGCGAGAAGTGGGAACTGTTCGGCGAGATCATCAGCGGCGACGTCGCCTCCGAGTGACGCTGCCGCCATAGTCCGGATCCGGTCAGAAACGACAAAGCCCCCGCGGGCAACCCGCGGGGGCTTTTTGTTGACGTTAGGCGTCATTCTTGTTCAATGCGCCGCACCGATCCATTCCGGGGTGGGAGAAAGATGACTGCCGTTCGTTCTCAGGTTGCGGCGCTCTGGACCGCGCTCGCTTTGTGCACTGCGATGAGCAGTTCGGCACTGGCCCAGAAAAAGTACGACAGCGGCGCATCCGATACCGAGATCAAAATAGGCAATATCATGCCGTACAGCGGCCCGGCCTCGGCTTACGCCGCGATCGGCAAGGCCGAGGAAGCCTATTTCAACAAGGTCAATGCCGAAGGCGGCATCAACGGCCGCAAGATCAAGTTCATCTCCTATGACGACGCCTATTCGCCATCGAAGACGGTGGAACAGGCGCGCAAGCTGGTCGAAAGCGATGGCGTTCTGCTGATCTTCGGCTCGCTCGGGACCTCCACCAACAGCGCCATCCGCAAATACATGAACGAGAAGAAGGTGCCGCAATTGTTCGTGGCGAGTGGCGCCTCGAAATGGAACGATCCCAAGCAATATCCGTGGACCATGGGCTGGCAGCCGAGCTACGCGAGCGAGGCGCGCATCTATGCCAAGTTCGTCATGAAGGAGAAGCCGGACGGAAAGATCGGTGTGCTCTACCAGAACGACGATTTCGGCAAGGACTACCTGAAGGGACTGAAGGACGGCCTCGGGCCCAAGGCCTCGATGATCGTGCTGCAAGAGGCCTACGATACCTCCGAGCCTGCGATCGACGAGCACGTCGTGAAACTGAAAGCCTCGGGCGCCGACGTCTTCATCAGCATCACCACGCCGAAATTCGCCGCGCAGGCGATCAAGAAGGCGGCAGAGATCAACTGGCATCCGGTCCACATCGTCTCCAACGTCTCGGCCTCGGTCGGCGGCGTGATCGAGCCCGCGGGCCTGGAGATCTCGCAAGGCCTGCTGTCGGCGAGCTACACCAAGGACGGCTCCGATCCGCAGTGGAATGCCGACGACGGCATGAAGAAGTTCTACAACTTCGTCGCTCAATACGATCCCAAGGCCAACAAGCTCGATGCCGGCGTCGTGTTCGGCTATGCCGCAGCCCAGACCATGGTGAAGGTGCTGCAGATGTGCGGCGACGACCTCACCCGCGACAACGTCATGAAGCAGGCGGCGTCCCTGAAGGATTTCGAACCCGACACGCTGCTGCCCGGCATCAGGATCAACACCGCGGCCGACAATTTCGCCCCGATCGAGCAGCTGCAGATGATGCGCTTCAAGGGCCGAAAATGGGAGCTGTTCGGCGACATCATCTCCAGCGAAATGGGCCACTGACCCAGCGCAACTCAAAATCGCTCGGAGATTGGTTAATCAACTCAAGACAGCCGGATCTTCTCGCAGTCGCACACGAGACCGGCCGCGCCCTTGACTACTAAAGGAGCAGCCCCCGCGACGCCGTCGCGGGGGCTTTCTGTTGAAGGCATCAGCCAAATCGTATTGAATTGCGGCAGCGTCGCCAAAAAGACCGAGACAAGAAAAGGGGCGCACACACACCAAAGAAATAGGGAGATAGGAATGCCCGCTGTCACCGGCAAACTTGCGGCCGCGTCACTGGCGCTTGCGCTCATTGCGGCGTCGGCCTCAACTGCATCGGCCCAGAAGAAATACGATACCGGCGCGACCGATACCGAGATCAAGATCGGCAACATCATGCCCTACAGCGGACCAGCCTCCGCCTACGGCGTCATCGGGCGGACCGAAGCCGCCTATTTCAAGAAGATCAACGAGGAGGGCGGCATCAACGGCCGCAAGATCAACTTCATCTCCTACGACGACGGCTATTCGCCGCCGAAGACCGTGGAGCAGGCGCGCAAGCTGGTCGAGAGCGACGAGGTGCTGTTGATCTTCAACTCGCTCGGCACGCCGCCGAACTCGGCGATCCAGAAATACATGAACTCGAAGAAGGTGCCGCAGCTCTTCGTTGCAACGGGCGCCACCAAGTGGAACGACCCGCAGAACTTCCCATGGACCATGGGGTGGCAGCCGAACTACCAAAGCGAGACGCAGATCTACGCCAAATACATCCTGAAGGCGATGCCGAATGCTAAGATCGGCGTGCTCTACCAGAACGACGATTACGGCAAGGACTATTTGAAAGGCCTGAAGGACGGGCTCGGTGCCAAGGCCGCAAGCATGATCGTGCTGGAGGAAAGTTACGAGACGTCGGAGCCGACGATCGACAACCACATCGTCAAGCTGAAGGCGACCGGAGCCGACGTCTTCGTCAACATCACCACACCGAAATTCGCGGCCCAAGCCATCAAGAAGACCGCCGAAATCGGCTGGAAGCCGACCCACTTCCTCAACAACGTCTCGGCCTCGGTCGGCAGCGTGATCAAGCCCGCCGGCTTCGAGAATTCGCAGGACATCATCTCGGCCGCTTACCTGAAAGACGTGTCCGATCCTCAGTGGAAAGACGACCCCGGGATGAAGGGATTCCTGGAGTTCATGACCAAGTACTTCCCGGAAGGCGATAAGCTCGACGGCGGCACGGTCGTCGGGTACGGCGTGGCGCAGACGCTGGTGGAGGTGCTGAAGAAGTGCGGCGACAATCTTACGCGCGAGAACGTCATGAAGCAGGCGGCGAGCGTGAAGGACTTCCGCACCGAGGTGCTGCTCCCCGGCATCAAGATCAACACCGGCGCCAACGACTTCGCTCCGATCAGCTCGCTCCAGCTCATGAAGTTCAAGGGCGAGAAGTGGGATCTGTTCGGCGACGTGATCAGCGCTGACGCCGGGGGTTAGCCTCCAGCCTGATCCGAATGTTCAAGGCCCTCCGCGAGATCATCGCGGAGGGCCTTTTGCCATGCGGCGATTATCGTCACGCGATTGCATAATCAAATGACGGCGAAGCGTGCTTACGCTTTGCCGTCTGATGCGGTAGGCATGGGGAACGGCGGCGAATTCCGCCAGTCTGCCTCTTCTCCGTCTGCCGAAAGCCATCGTGATGACCGACCGCCGTCCCCTGCTCCGCGCGCTCTATGACGCCGCCGTTGCCGCCGCCCATCCCGATGTGGTGCTGGCGCCGCACTTGCGGCCGGCGCCGAAAGGACGCGTGATCTGCCTCGCCGCCGGCAAGGGCGCCGCCGCCATGGCCGCGGCGGCCGAACGGCATTATCTCGATACGCTGCAGTTCGCACCGGAACGCATGGTCGGCATCGCCACGACGCGCCACGGCTACGGCGTGCCGACGCGCCGCATCCGCGTGGTCGAGGCCGGGCATCCCGTGCCGGACGAAGCTGGCCTCAAGGGCGCGGCCGACACGCTCGCGCTCGCGGGCGAAGCCGGCCCTGACGATCTGCTGCTGGTGCTGCTCACCGGCGGCGGCTCGGCGAACTGGATCGCCCCCAGCGAGGGCATCAGCTTCGCGCAGAAGCAGGCGGTCAACAAGGCGCTGCTCCGCTCGGGCGCGCCGATCGGCGAGATGAACGTCGTCAGGAAACATCTGTCGCGGATCAAGGGCGGCCGCCTCGCACGTGCCGGCAGGAATGCGGCCGAGATCGTGACGCTCGCGATCTCCGACGTGCCGCATGACGATCCTTCCGCGATCGCCTCCGGTCCCACCGTGCCTGATCCGACCACGCTGGCCGATGCGCGCGCCATCGTCGCGAAATACAGGCTCGACATCGACGATGCCGTGCGCCGCGCGCTCGACGATCCCGCCAACGAAAGCTGCAAGCCCGGAGATGCTGCCTTCGCTCGCGCGCAATTCGAACTGATCGCGCGGCCCAAGCAGTCCCTCGACGCCGCGGTGAATCTCGCGCGCGCCGCCGGTTACGAGACGATCGACCTCGGCGCCGATCTGGAAGGCGAGGCGCGCGAGGTGGCCGCCGATCACGCCAGGCTGGCGCTGCAGGCGCGCGCGCAAGGCAAGCGCCTCGCGATCCTCTCCGGCGGTGAGCTCACCGTCACCGTGCGCGGCAACGGGCGCGGCGGGCCGAACCAGGAATACGCGCTGGCGCTGGCGTCGTTGTTGAAGGACATGCCTGATGTTTCGGCGCTGGCGGGCGACACCGACGGCGCCGACGGCGGCGCCGGCCATCCCACCGACCCCGCCGGCGCGCTGATCGATGCGACGACATTCGGAAAGATGAAGGCGCTGTCGCTGCAGCCGCAAGCGTACCTGGACAACAACGACGCCACGACGTTCTTCGAGGCGACGGGCGATCTGCTGCAGCCCGGCCCGACGCTGACCAATGTGAACGATATCCGGGTGATCTTGGTGGATTGAGGCCGAGATATCCTTGCCGTCATGGCCGGGCTCGTCCCGGGCATGACGGGGTCGTAGAGCGCTTTCCTCAGAACTCGTTCGCGACCTTCGCGAGCATCGCGATCAGGGCTTCGCGGTTGGCCTGCCCGAGCAGCTCGTTCAGGCGGGCCTCGTGCTTGGTGGCGACGAGCTTCTTGGCGCGGGCCAGCACCGCCTTGCCCTTGTCGGTCAACACCAGAATGTGCGAGCGGCGGTCGTTGGTGGAGCGGATCCGCGCGCAAAGGTCGCGGCTCTCGAGATTGTCGAGCATGGCGACGAAGTTCGGCCTGAGGATGCCGAGGGTGGAGGCGATCTCGGTCTGGTTACGGCCGGGATTCTTCTCGACCAGCAGCAGCACGGAGAACTGCGCCGGCGTGAGCTGGAGCGAGGCCATGCAGCGCAGGAAGTTCTCGAACACCTTGAGCTGCGCCCGCTTCAGCACATAGCCGAGCTGTTCCGATAGCTCGCCGAGCTGGAGCGCTTCGCCGGCGCCCTGACCTTGCAGCTCGGCCGCGTCCTTGCGGCCCTTGGCCGTGTCGGCCGGCTTTTCGGAGGACTTTTCGGCGGCTTTGGAAACGGTCATCGCCTCGTGCTCGTAATCCCGCTAAGTTCGGGAGGGATCGTTCCCGCCCTTGATGTTATATTTGATAATTGTTATGGACCATATCAAATATCGTCAGCGTTTTTCAATGGCTGTGAGCGGACCGTCCACCGCAATCGGGGGGACCGGACCGTTATCTTAAGGGGGAGCGTCCGGTCTTGAATACCACCATCATGCTGTTCCTGGTGCAGGACGGCATCACCAATGGCGCGATCTATGCGCTGCTCGGCCTGGCGCTGGTGCTGGTGTTCGCCGTCACCCGCGTCATCCTTATTCCCCAAGGCGAATTCGTCACCTACGGCGCGCTGACCTATGCCTCGCTGGCCGCGGGCCAGATGCCGGGCACGGCCAAGCTCGCGCTGGCGCTGGGCATCGGCGCCTTCGCTTTCGACCTGTTCGTCGCGCGCAACGCGCTGCATGGCCGCCTAATCGTCCGCAGCGCCCTCACCAACATCGTGCTGCCGGCCATCGTGCTGGCGCTGACCGTGTACTTCGCCGCCCAGAAGCCACCGGTCGCGATCTCGATCGCGCTGTCGCTGGTGATCGTGGCGATGATCGGCCTCTATCTCTACCGAGTCGCATTCCAGCCGCTGGCACACACCTCCGTGCTGGTGCTGCTGATCGCATCCGTGGGCGTCCATCTGGCGCTGCAGGGCCTCGGCCTGCTGTTCTTCGGCGCCGAAGGCCAGCGCGGACCTGCGGTGCTGTCCGGTGCGTTCACGGCGGGCTCGCTGCGCTTCACCGGCCAGAGCCTCACCGTCTACAGCATCACCATCGCCTTCATCGTCGCGCTCTGGCTGTTCTTCGGCCTGACGCTCTACGGCAAGGCGCTGCGTGCGACCGCCGTGAACCGGTTGGGAGCGCGGCTCGTCGGCATCCGCACCACGCTGTCGGGACAGATCGCCTTCCTGCTGGCCTCCGTCATCGGCGCGTTGTCGGGCATCATGATCGTGCCGATCACGACGCTGTATTATGACTCGGGCTTCCTGATCGGCCTGAAGGGCTTCGTCGCCGCGATCATCGGCGGCCTCGTCAGCTATCCCCTCACCGCCGTCGCGGCACTGGTCGTCGGCCTCGTCGAGGCGTTCTCGTCCTTTTATGCCTCCAACTACAAGGAGGTGATCGTTTTCATGCTGCTGATCCCCGTGCTGCTGCTGCGTTCGCTCGCGGCGCCCGCGGTCGAAGAAGAGAAGGACTGAGGCTTAAGATGCAGAGCCGCCTTCCCATCATCGTCTTCGCACTCGTCATGGCCGCGATACCGTTCGTCCCGGGCATGCCGCCGTTCTGGATCGTGCTGCTCGACAATATCGGCCTTGCGGCCCTCGTCGCGATGGGCCTCGTGCTGCTGACCGGCGTCGGCGGCCTGACCTCGTTCGGACAGGCGGCCTTCGTCGGCTTCGGCGCCTACACCACAGCGGTGCTGTCGACGGCCTACGGCCTGTCGCCCTGGCTCACGCTGCCGCTGTCGCTTGTGGTCAGCGGATCGCTGGCGGTGCTGCTCGGGCTGATCACCGTGCGCCTCTCCGGCCATTATCTGCCGCTCGGCACGCTCGCCTGGGGCCTCGGCCTGTTCTATCTCTTCAGCAAGCTGGAGTTTCTCGGCCGTAACGACGGCATCTCGGCGATTCCGCCGCTGTCGATCGGATCGTTCAAGATGCTCTCGCCCGGCTCGATCTATTACGCGATCTGGATCGCGGTGATCGTCTCGGCCCTGCTCACCATGAACCTGCTGGATTCCCGCACCGGCCGCGCCATCCGTGCGCTCCGGCGCGGCCACGTCGCGGCGGAGGCATTCGGCGTGCACACGCCGCGCGCCAAATTGCTGGTATTCATCCATGCCGCGGTGCTCGCCGGCCTCTCGGGCTGGCTCTACGCGCACCTCCAGCGCGCCGTGAACCCGACGCCGTTCGGCGCGCAGGCCGGCATCGAATATCTCTTCATCGCAGTGGTCGGCGGCGCCGGCTATGTTTGGGGCGGCGTGCTCGGCGCGGCGATCGTCGTGGTGTTGAAAGAGGTGCTGCAGAGCTATCTGCCGCTGATCCTGCCCGGCTCCGGGCAGGTCGAGACCATCGTGTTCGGCATCATGCTGGTGGCGCTGCTGCAGCTCGCCCCCGGCGGCCTCTGGCCGTGGCTGATGTCCTTCCTGCCGGAGCGGGCCAGTGGCAAGAGGCCGGACACCTCGCTGAAGCTGGATCAACGTCCGCGCGCGCCCGGCGAGTCCAACATCCTGCTCCAGGTCGACAAGGCGCGAAAACAGTTCGGCGGCGTGGTCGCGGTCAACAACGTTTCCTTCGACGTCCAGGCCCGCGAGATCGTCGCGCTGATCGGCCCGAACGGCGCCGGCAAGAGCACGACGTTCAACCTGATCACCGGCGTGCTGTCGGCCACATCGGGCTCGATCTCGGTGCTGGGCAAGCAGGTCGACAACGCGCCGCCGCAGGAGATCGTCAAGCTCGGTATCAGCAGGACTTTCCAGCACGTGAAGCTGGTCCCTGACATGACCGTACTGGAAAACGTCGCGATCGGCGCGCATCTGCGCGGTCATTCCGGGCCGATCGCCTCGATGCTGCGGCTCGACCGCGCCGACGAGGCCAGACTTCTCGCGGAAGCCGCGCGCCAGATCGAGCGCGTCGGCCTCGCCGACCAGATGCATCAGCTCGCAGGCTCGCTCTCGCTTGGCCAGCAGCGCATCGTCGAAATCGCGCGGGCACTCTGCGTCGATCCGATGCTGCTGCTGCTCGACGAACCGGCCGCCGGCCTGCGCCACATGGAGAAGCAGCAACTCGCCAAGCTGCTGCGCGACTTGCGCGACGGCGGCATGAGCGTGCTCCTTGTCGAGCACGACATGGGCTTCGTGATGAACCTCGCCGACCGTATCGTGGTGCTCGACTTCGGCACCAAGATCGCTGAAGGCACGCCCGCCACGATCAAGACCAATCCCGAAGTGATCAAGGCCTATCTCGGAGTGGCGGCATGAGCGCCCTGTTGTCCGTCACCGACGCCCACGTCGCCTATGGCAAGGTCGAGGCGGTACGCTCGGTCTCGCTCGAGGTCGGCCAGAACCAGATCGTCACCATCGTCGGCGCCAACGGCGCCGGCAAGACCACGCTGCTGTCCGCCATCATGGGCATCCTGCCTTTGAAGGGCCGCGTCGCCTTTGCCGGCCAGGATCTCGCCCGGCTCGACATCGAGGACCGCGTCGCGATGGGGCTCGGCTTGGTGCCGGAGCACCGCGAATTATTCGTGACCATGAATGTCGAGGACAACCTCCAGCTCGGCGCCTTCAGGATCGAGCGAAACAAGGCGAAGGCCTCGATGGAGCGCGTCTACTCGCTGTTTCCGCGATTGAAAGAGCGGCGCAAGCAGTTCGCCGGCACGCTCTCCGGCGGCGAGCAGCAGATGCTCGCGATGGGCCGCGCGCTGATGGGTGAGCCGAAACTGCTGATGCTGGACGAGCCGAGCCTCGGCCTCGCCCCGATCATCGTCGCCGACATCTTCCGCATCGTCACCGAGCTGCGCGCCGCGGGCGTCTCCGTGCTGCTGGTCGAGCAGAACGCCCAGGCCGCGCTCAAGATCGCGGACCAGGCCTACGTGATGGAGCTCGGCGAGTTCGTGCTCAGCGGCAGGGCCAGCGACATCGCGGCCAACGAGCGGGTGGCAGCGAGCTATCTCGGCTTCCAGCACGAAGGCGAGAGTGTGATTTAGCTGAGAACTCGTTATTCCCTTCGCCACTTGTTGCAGGAGAAGGTGGCGCGGAGCGCCGGATGAGGGTTCTCTCAACTTGCAACACCGCTCGAGGGGATAGAACCCCTCACCCGGCTTCGATGCATGTATCGAAGCCACCCTCTCCCACAAGGGGAGAGGGTGTGTAGCCCACACTCCGCTCTAGCTTTCGTTGACAGATAACCCCTTCTCACCCTTCAACGCCGCCACCTCTGCCTCCAGCTCCGCAATTCTCGCATCCCTCGCCGCCAGTGCCGCAGCGACATCGCCCGCGTCGAACTTCTGGGGAATGTGCTGCGGGCAGTTGGTGTCCCAGGCTTCGATCTTGAACAGGATCACCTGCTCCGGCCGTGCGCGGTAGCCCTTCGGCATCAGCGACGTGGTCAGCGCCTCGTCATCCTCGACCACGCGGGCCTCACCCCAGAGCTTCACCCGGCGGCGATGGGCGTAGTCCATCACGAAGATGTAGGCCTTGGGATTCTCCGAGAGATTGCCCTGGGTGATAAACTGCTGATTGCCGGCATAGTCCGCAAAGGCGAGCGTCTGCTTGTCCAGGACCCTGAGGAAGCCCTTCGGGCCGCCGCGGTGCTGGATATAGGGCTGGCCATCGGCCGATGCGGTGGCGAGGTAAAAGCTGTTCGCGTCCGCGAGAAAGGCCTCGAGGTTTTCGTCGACCTCGGTGCGCCAGCCGCGTTGCTCAACGCGGCCATAGGCCTCGCGCGACCCCTTGCGCGCCTGGATCGCCTTCACCGCGGGGGTGAAGGCAACGTCGCTGGCATAAGTTGGGACTGTTGTCGTCATCGGAACATCTCCTGAATTCCGGCGCATTGCTGCGTCTTTCGCCGCTTAAAATGGACCTTTCGCCGATCAAAACAATCTGCCCGCTTGACACTTCATCATTGCAATATATGCAATAATTAAATGGATCGCCTCGAAGCCATGCACGTCTTCGTCACCGTCGCCGATCTCAGCGGCTTTGCGCCGGCGGCGCGCAAGCTGCAATTGTCACCGTCGGCCGTAACGCGGCTGATCGCGGCGTTGGAGGAGCATCTCGGCGCCCGACTGCTGCAGCGGACCACGCGGCAGGTGAGATTGACTGACGTGGGCACGCGTTACCTGGAGCGTGCACGGCGGATTCTCGCCGACGTCGAGGAGGCCGACGGCTCCGCGCGGGAGGAGCGCAACCGGCCCAGCGGACGGTTGGTGGTCTCGGCGCCGGTCGGCTTCGGCCGGCTGCATGTCGGGCCGGTCATGACGGCCTATCTCAAGCGCTATCCCGAGGTCGGCGCGGAATTGCGCCTGTCCGACCATCTCGTCAATCTCGTGGAGGACGCCGTCGATGTCGCGGTGCGGATCGGTCACCTCGCCGATTCCTCGCTGGTGGCGCGTCAGGTCGGCGAGATGCGGCGGATCGTGGTAGCGACGCCGGGCTATCTGAAGCGCCATGGCGAGCCGAAGACGCCGGACGCATTGCTCCAACACCAGACCATCCAGTTCGGCCCAATCGCCGGCTGGCATTTCGTGCAGGACGGCCGCGACGTCGAGGTCGCACCATCGCCCCGCTTCATCAGCAACAGCGCCGACGCCGCCCTGCAATACGCCGAGGCCGGCGGCGGCGTAACGCGCGTGCTGGCCTATCAGGCCGCCGAGGGGCTGAAGCGCGGACGGCTGAAGATCGTGCTGGCGAAGTTCGAGCAGCCGGCGCTGCCGATCCACATCATCTACCCGACCTCGCGCCTGCTCTCGGCCAAGGTGCGCGCGTTCGTTGATCTCGTGGTGGAAACGGCGGAGTGGAGGTTTGGGTGACGGTCTCGCGTCCCGGACGCGCTGCAGCGTGCAACGCTGCTGCGCTGAGCCCGGCCCCAAAAATCCGTACCATAAGCTGCAGATAGAGATGGGCCCCGGCTCTGCAGCGCACCGCTCAGAAGCGCTGCGCTGCGTCCGGGGTACGAGAGCATCACGCCTTCTTCGGAACGACGCGAAAGGCCCCGCTCGCCCGCGCGATCACGGCGTCATCGGCCCTCACCAGGCATTGCGCAAAACAAATCGTGTTGCCGGTCTTGATCGCCTCACCTTCCACCGCGAGCCATTGGCCGATCTGGGCGGCACCGACATAGTCGACCGACAGCGAGATCGTGACGAACGACGTCGTCCAGCCCGTTGCCTGGGCACAGCTGTAGCCCATGGCGGCATCGGCCAGCGCGGCGATCAGGCCTCCATGGATCAGCCCGCGCGCGTTGGTGTGCGGCGTTGCCAGCCGCAATCCGACGGTGACGCCCTTGTCGGTCTTTTTCGAGTAGAGCGGCTCCCAGGGATCAGTGAGCGGCGCTTTGCGGAAATGCGGCTCGAAGCCGGCGGGAATGTCGGTGTCGGTCATGGCGATCTCGCGTCCTCGGTTACCGGCATTGAACGCGAACGAGGGAACGAAAGCATCACCTACAAAGCTTTAAACGGAAATTGAGCAGGTGTTTGAAACGACCTCCGCCGTCATTGCGAGGAGCTCTTGCGACGAAGCAATCCAGACTGTCTCCGCGGAGGGATTTCTGGATTGCTTCGCTACGCTCTCAATGACGATGCAGAACAACCATCCTAAAACGGCAATCCCACGTAATTCTCCGACAGCGACGTCATCGCGGCCTTTGACTGCGTGACGTAATCGAGTTCGGCGAGCTGAATGCGCGCACCGATGCTGCCGTTATCGGGGAATTTGTGCAGCATCGAGGTCATCCACCACGAGAAGCGCACCGCCTTCCAGACCCGCGCGAGCGCCGTTGCAGAATAGGCATCGAGCCCGGCGCTGGATTTCTCGTCGTAGAATTCGCGCAGCGCGGTCGAGAGATAATGCGCGTCGCTGGCGGCGAGGTTCAGCCCCTTCGCGCCGGTCGGCGGCACGATGTGGGCGGCGTCGCCGCACAGGAACAGCTTGCCGAAACGCATCGGCTCGGCGACGAAGCTGCGCAATGGCGCGATGCTCTTCTCGATCGAAGGGCCCGTGACGAGGCTGTCGGCCGCCTCCTGGTCGAGCCTGCGCTTCAATTCGTCCCAGAAACGGTCGTCCGGCCATTGGTCGACATGGTCGTCGAGCGAACACTGCACATAATAGCGGCTGCGCTTCGTCGAGCGCATGGTGCAAAGCGCAAAGCCGCGGGCATGGTTGGAGTAAATCAGCTCGTGACTGACCGGCGGCGTATCAGAGAGGATGCCGAGCCAGCCGAATGGATAGACCCGCTCGAACTCCTCGATCGCGGATCTCGGAACGCTGGCACGGCTGACGCCATGGAAACCGTCGCAGCCGGCGATGAAATTGCAATCCAGCGTGTGGGTGACGCCGTCCTTCACCCAGGTTACGCGCGGGTGACTGCCGTCAAAATCATGCGGCTGCACGTCCTTGGCCTCGTAGACCGACGTAAGACCCGCAGCTTTCCGCGCATTCATCAAATCGAGCGTGACCTCGGTCTGGCCGTAGATCATGACCGTCTTGCCGGTCGCGCCCTTCATGTCGATGCGGTGACGACGGCCTGAGAAGGCAAGCTCGATGCCTTCATGCACCAGGCCCTCGGCATGCGCCCGGGCGCCGGCCCCAATCCGGTCGAGCAGCCCGACGGTTCCTTCCTCCAGAAGGCCGGCGCGGATTCGACCGAGCACGTAATCCGGGCTCTGCCGCTCCAGGATGACATTGTCGATGCCGTGGGCATGAAGCAATTGCCCAAGCAACAATCCGGCCGGCCCGGCCCCGATGATTGCGACTTTTGTCCGCAATACTTGCTCCTCCCTGTCCCTTAGGCTTTCGTCGCAGCCCGCTTGTCGCGTTGCCCTGCGCAGGATAATTATATCATATAACAGTTGGGCAAAAGGGAGTGCTGGTCGCGCGAACGGCGACAATTCTTTCAACAGGGCTGACGGTTAAGGATGCGACAGGGGGTGCGCGCCAGTTCCGGCTTGAACACGTCGGCCATTTAGATAACATGTTAATTAATGAGACCGGGCCATCGAAGCCCGCTGTCGACAACAGGGAGAGACGTGTGATGAGGAAAGCCTGTCTGGCTTTGCTGCTGGCAGCAAGCGTGACGCCCGCGTTCGCGCAGGACAAGACCTTCGATTTGAAGATCTCGCACTGGGTGCCGGCCTCGCACCCGCTGCAGAAATCGCTGGAAGACTGGGCGGCCGCAGTCGAGAAGGATTCCGGCGGCACCATCAAAGGCAAGGTGTTTCCGGCTCAGCAACTCGGCAAGGCGTTCGACCATTACGACATGGCGCGCGACGGCATTGCTGACGTCACCTACGTCAATCCCGGTTACCAGCCCGGCCGCTTCCCGATCATCGGTGCCGGCGAGCTGCCCTTCCTGATCTCGGATGCCAAAGGCGGCTCCATGGGCCTGGACGCCTGGTATCGCAAATATGCCGAGAAGGAGATGAAGGACGTCAAATATTGCCTGGCGTTCGTCCACTCGCCCTCCTCGTTCCATTCCAAGACCAAGAAGATCGTCATGCCCGAGGACGTGAAGGGCATGAAGATCCGCCCGGCGCACGCCACCATGGCGAACTTCGTGACATCGCTCGGCGGCACTAACGTGCAATCCTCCGCGCCTGAGGTCCGCGACATCATCGAGCGCGGCGTCGCCGACGGCGTCACGTTCCCATGGGGGTCGCTGGTCCTGTTCGGCATCGACAAGGTGACCAAGTTCGACATGGAGGCGCCGCTCTACACCACGACCTTCGTGTTCGTCATGAACAAGGACAAGTACAATGCGATGTCCGACAAGCAGAAGGCAGCGATCGACAAGAACTGCTCGGTCGAGATGGCCGGCGTGGTCGGCGAGCACTGGGGCAAGTTCGAGGATGCCGGCATTGACAAGGTGAAGGCGGAATCCGGCCACGAGGTCTACAAGCTGACGGCGGAGCAGACCGCCGCCTGGAAAAAGGCCGCCGAGCCGCTGGTGAAGACCTGGTCCGAGGGCGCCAAGAAGGCCGGCGCCGATCCCGATGCCGCGCTGACCGAGCTCAAGGCCTCGCTGAAGAAGTACAACGCGCTGGCGGAGTGACGGCGAACTGCGGCCACGCACTCGCTGCACCTCTCCCGCTTGCGGGAGAGGTCGGTGCGATCGGGCGATGCGAAGCATCGACCCGCGCGCCGGGTGAGGGCTTTCTCATCTAGGGGATTGTCCCGCTGTGGAGACACCCTTTCCCATAGCCGATGCTTCGCATCGGCGTCGTCTTAAAGAACGGCGGCCGAAGGCCGCCTATCCCTCCCCCGCAAGCGGGGGAGGGAGCGCACCTCGATCGCGGACACATCGCAAACCCGTCGGAAGGATTTTTTCCCCATGAAGCGCTCCTGGATGGACCGCATCATCGACACCATCGAATGGATCGCGGCCGGCTTCGTCGGCATCGTCGCGCTCGACATCTTCCTGTCGGTGCTGCTGCGCAACACGCTGAACTACTCGATCCCCGATTCCTTCGACATCGGCCGCTTGCTGCTCGGCATCCTCATCTTTTGGGGGATCGCAGCGACCTCCTATCGCGGCACCCACATCACGGTCGACCTCGTCTGGGGCAATGTCGGCCCGCGCCACCAGCGCTGGATCGACGTGTTCGCGACCCTGGTGCTGCTGTTCGTCGTGACCGTGCAGACCTGGACGCTGTTCGACAAGGTGCGCGGCACCTACAACGACAACGTCCAGACCTTCGACATGCACATGCCGACATGGCCGTTCTTTGCGGTCGCATGGATCGGCGATGCCGCGGCCGTGCTGCTGATCGCAATCCGCACCTACCGCCTGATCTTTCATCCCGAAGACATGCACGATCCCAAATTGAAGGCGACGGAGTAATCATGAGCACCGATGCCGTCGCCTTAATCGGCTTCGTTTCCCTGTTCGTCCTGATGCTGTTGCGCGTGCCGGTCGGCATGGCCATGGGCCTCGTCGGCGTCTCCGGCTTCGCCTATCTCGTCAACGGCAACGCGGCGCTGAAGCTGGTCGGCCAGACCTCGATGCGCACGGTGACCGACTACACCTTCGGCGTCATCCCGATGTTCCTGCTGATGGGCTCGTTCGTGTCCAATTCCGGCATGAGCCGCGAGCTGTTCCGCGCCGCCAACGGTTTCGTCGGACATTTGCGCGGCGGGCTCGGCATTGCCACCGTCGGCGCCTGCGGCGGCTTTGCCGCGATCTGCGGTTCGTCGGTGGCAACTGCCGCCACCTTCTCCGCCGTCGCCTACCCAGAGATGCGCCGCTTCGGCTATCCGCAATCCTTTGCCACCGGCGTGATCGCCGCCGGCGGCACGCTGGGCGCAATGCTGCCGCCTTCAACCGTGCTTGCGGTGTACGGCATCATCACCGAGCAGGACATCGGAAAGCTCTTCATCGCCGGCATCATCCCGGGCCTGCTGGCGATGAGCATGTACATGATCACGATCTTCCTGATCGGCTATTTTCGTCCCGACTTCCTGCCGAAGGGCAAGTTGACGCCATGGCGCGAGCGCTTTGCGGGCCTGAAGGAGATCTGGGCGCCGGTACTGCTGTTCATCTTCGTGATCGGCGGCCTCTACGGCCTGCCCTTTTTGCCACGCTTCACGCCGACCGAGGCCGGCGGTGTCGGCGCCGCCGGCGCGTTCATCATCGGCGTGCTGACCGGACGGCTCGACCGCGAGAAGATCCTGGCCTCGCTGCTGCAGGCGACGCGCACCGCGGCCGCCGTCTTCACCGTGCTGATCGGCGCGCTGATCTTCGGCTATTTCCTCACGGTGACGCAGACGCCGCAGAAGGTGACGGAATTCCTCACCGGCCTCGGCCTTGGCCCTTACGGCGTGCTGGCGCTGATCATGGTGATGTATCTCGTGCTCGGTTGCCTGATGGATGCCATGGCGATGATCATCCTCACGGTGCCGATCATCTTCCCCGTCATCACGCATCTCGGTTTTGACCCGATCTGGTTCGGCGTCATCATCGTGATGACCGTCGAACTCGGCTTGATCCATCCGCCGGTGGGCATGAACGTCTTTGTCATCAAGAGCGTGGTGAAGGACGTCTCCTTCTCCACGATCTTCAAGGGCGTGATTCCGTTCGTCGTGACGGACCTGATCCGCCTCGTGATCCTGATCGCCTTCCCGCTGCTGGCGACCTGGCTGCCGACGCGAATGATGGCGCATTGAAGAGGTGAAGCGATGACCACGCCGACGCTCGAGACCAAATACGTCTTCACCGTCACCGCGCGCATCGGCGACGTCGTCACCGCCGGTGAGACCGGCATCGGCGTTCGCCGCATCATCCCTATCATCGGCGGCGAAGTCACGGGCGCGATATCAGGCAAGGTGCTGCCGTTCGGCGCCGACTTCCAGACCATTCGCCCCAACGAGCTGATCGACCTTGAAGCCAAATACGCCTTCGAAACCAACGACGGTGCGGTCGTCTATGTCGAGAACAAGGGCATGCGCTTCGGTCCCGTCGAGCTGCTGCAGAAGCTCAAGCGCGGCGAGCCGGTCGATCCCAAGCTGATCTACTTCCGCACCGTGCCGAAATTCGAGACCGGGCATCAGACGTATCGCTGGCTGATGGAGCACATCTTCGTCGGCTCGGCCGCGCGCCATGCGGATCGCGTCGTGATCGACGTGCATCAGGTGATGTGAGGAAGGCCCTCACCGCGTCATTGCGAGCGCAGCGAAGCATTCCAGAGTCCGTCCGCGGAAACATTCTGGATTGCTTCGCTGCGCTCGCAATGACGGAGGTGGGGCAGTCGCGCGTCAAATTCCTGCAAGTCCGCTGGACGCCGGGTCAAAGCCCCTGCCCCGGGGTGATATAGTCCACCCCTCCTTGACTCCCCAAGAATTCGTTATACAACATAACTATTCTAACAAGGACGCAAATGACACAGGGAAACGCCGAGACCGCTGACGCGGGCGCCTCCGGGCTACTCCGGATCGAGAGGGCGGACCGGGTTCTGACCGTGGGTCTGAACCGGCCGGCCAAGCGCAATGCGCTCAACGACGGCATCATCCTGGAAATCGGCGAGTGCTTTGCGTCGCTGCCCGAGGATATCGGGGCGGTCGTCATCCACGGCATCGGCGATCATTTCTCCTCGGGCCTCGACCTGTCCGAGCTGACCGAGCATGACGCCACCGGCGGCCTGCTGCATTCCCAGATGTGGCACCGGGTGTTCGACCGCATCCAGTACAGCCGGGTCCCCGTGATCGCAGCCCTCAGGGGCGCCGTGATCGGCGGCGGGCTGGAGCTCGCCTGCTCGGCGCATATCCGCGTCGCCGAACCCTCGACCTATTTTGCGCTTCCGGAAGGACAGCGCGGCATTTTCGTCGGCGGCGGCGGCTCGGTGCGGCTGCCGCGACTGATCGGCGTCGCCCGGATGATGGACATGATGCTGACGGGCCGCGTCTACAGTGCGACCGAAGGCGCGTCCTACGGTTTCGCGCAATATGTCACGGAGGCCGGCAACGGGCTCGGCAAGGCGATGGAGCTTGCAACCAAGGTCGCTTCCAACGCGCCGCTGACGAACTTCGCCGTGCTGCAGGCGCTGCCGATGATCGCGGAGGCCAATCCGCAGACCGGCCTGCTGATGGAATCGCTGATGGCGACGGTCGCGCAGAGCGACAAGGAGGCAAAGCGCAGGATCCGCGAATTCCTCGAACACAAGACCGCAAAGGTGAAGCCGAAGTCATGAGCGCGCAGCCGTCCTCTTCCAGCATGGAGCGCGGCGCGAGCACTTTCCCGCTGCGGCCCATCTCGTTCGGCGATCCCGCCGTCAACATCGAGCGGCGCGACGACGGCACGATCTACCTCAGGCCGAAGCAGCCGCTCGGCGACTATCCGGTGCGTCTCACCGACCGCCTGCATCATTGGGCCACCACGACGCCGGACCGCGTCTTCATGGCCGAACGCGACGGCGCCCGCTTCTGGCGCAAGATCACCTATGCCGAGCTGCTCGTCGCAAGCCGTCACATTGCATCGGGCCTGATCGCGCGCGGCCTGTCGGCGGAGCGGCCGGTCGTCATCCTCTCGGGCAATTCGATCGATCACGCCCTGCTAGCGTTCGGCGCGTTCTACGCCGGCATTCCGTTCTGCCCGGTGTCGCCAGCCTATTCGCTGGTGTCGAAGGACTACGGCAAGCTGTCCTATCTGATGAAGCTGCTGACGCCCGGCCTCGTCTTCGCCGAGGATGCCGACAAGTTCGCCGATGCGCTTGCCGCCAACGTCTCGCTCGGCACCGAGATCGCCGCTTCCTACGGCCACGTGCCGGGCCGCGACGTCACCACGCTCGCCGACCTCATGGCGACGCCGATCCGCGCCGATCTCGACGATGTCCATGGCAGGATCGGCCCGGACACGATCGCAAAATTCCTGCTGACCTCGGGCTCGACCGGCAACCCCAAGGCCGTCATCAACACCCAGCGCATGATCTGCGCCAACCAGGTGATGCTGCGCGAGACACTCGCCTTCCTCAAGGACGAGCCGCCCGTCATCATCGACTGGCTGCCCTGGAATCACACTTTCGGCGGCAACCACAATATCGGGCTGACGCTCTACAACGGCGGCTCGATGTATCTGGACGCCGGCAAGCCAATGCCCGGCGGCATCGAGGAGACCGTGCGCAATCTCCAGGAGATTTCGCCGACGGTCTATTTCAACGTGCCGAAGGGTTATGAATCGCTGCTGCCCTATCTGCGCGACGACCAGGGCCTGCGCGCAAAGTTCTTCGACCGCCTGCATGCGATGTTCTTCTCGGGCGCCGCGCTGTCGCCGTTCATCTGGGACAGCCTCGACGAGCTCGCCGTGAAGGAAAAAGGCTATCGTGTGCCGATGCTGACCGGCCTGGGCGCGACCGAGACCGCGCCGTTCTTCATGTCGGTCAATCCGCGCACCAGCCGCTCCGGCCATGTCGGCCTGCCGGTATTGGGCAACGACGCCAAATTGGTGCCGAACAACGGCAAGCTGGAAGTGCGCGCGAAGGGGCCGAACGTGATGCCCGGCTATTGGCGGCAGCCCGACATCACCGCGAAATCCTTCGACGAGGAAGGATTTTACAAGATGGGCGACGCGCTGAAGCCGTCCGATCCCGATGATTTCAACGCCGGATTCGATTTCGACGGCCGCGTCGGCGAAGACTTCAAGCTCGCCAGCGGCACCTGGGTCAGCGTCGGCCCCTTGCGCGCGCGCCTCACGGCGGCCTGCGCCCCGCTGGTGCGCGACGTCGTCATCGCCGGCATCAACCGCGACGAGGTCTCAGCGCTCGTGGTGCTCGACCTCGACGGCTGCCGGCTGGTCAACCCGACGCTGCCCACCGACGATCTCGTCGTCGCGACGCGCGACCGGCTGGTCCGTGAAGCCTTTCGCGAGCGCCTGACCCGTTTCCTCAGCCAGGCCACCGGCTCCTCGACGCGGATCACGCGTGCAATCCTGATGGACGCGCCGCTCTCGATCGACAAGGGCGAGGTCACCGACAAGGGCTCGATCAACCAGCGCGCGGTGCTCGAGCATCGCACCGAGTTGATCGAGGAGCTCTACGCTGCCAATCCGTCGGACCGTGTGATATCGGTCGGATAAGAAACCACCGCACCAGGAGAACGCCATGTTGTTGAAGGATCAGGCAGCCATCGTCACCGGCGGCGCATCGGGACTGGGCGCTGCCACCGCGCGAAAGCTGGCGGCGCAGGGCGCCAAGGTCGCAGTGTTCGACCTCAACGCCAAGCTCGCCGAGACCGTCGCTGCCGAGATCAAGGGCGTCGCAATCACCTGCGATGTCTCCGATGCCGCCTCGGCCGAAGCCGCGGTCGCGCAGGCCGCCAAGGCCCACGGTCCGGCCCGCGTGCTGGTCAATTGCGCCGGCATCGGCGTTGCCAAGCGCGTGGTCGGCCGCGACGGCCCGATGGCGCTCGCCGATTTCGACAAGGTGATCAAGGTCAATCTGATCGGCACCTTCAACATGCTGCGCCTGGCCGCCACCGAGATGTCCAAGCTGGAGCCGCAGGCGACCGGCGAGCGCGGCGTCATCATCAACACGGCCTCGGTCGCCGCCTATGACGGCCAGATCGGGCAATCGGCTTATTCCGCGTCCAAGGGCGGCATCGTCGGCATGACGCTGCCGATCGCGCGCGAGCTCGCGCAATTCGGCGTCCGCGTGCTCACCATCGCGCCCGGCCTGTTCCTGACTCCGCTGCTGGCGAACCTGCCTCAGGAAGCCCAGGACTCGCTCGCCGCCGCCATCCCCTTCCCGCGCCGGCTCGGCCATGCCGACGAATTCGCCGCGCTCGCTTTGCACATGGTCGAGAATTCGTACCTGAACGGCGAAGTGGTGCGCCTCGACGGCTCGCTGCGCATGGCGCCGAAATAAGGTCCGCGACACATGTTCGTGAACCGGCGCGAGGTCCAGATCCAGTGGGGCGATTGCGACCCCGCCAACATCGTCTATTACCCGCGCTATTTCGCGATGTTCGACGATTCGACTTCGACCCTGTTCGAGGTCGCCGGGTTCTCCAAGCAGGACCTGGTCCGCAAATACGGCCTGGTGGGCATCCCCATGGTCGACACGCGGTCCAAGTTCTACATCCCCTCGACCTATGGCGACTGGATCACCATCGAAACGAAGATCGAGAGCATCAAGCGATCGAGCTTCGAGGTGAAGCACAACGTCTACAAGGGCGAGGCGCTGGCGATCGAGGGTTTCGAAACCCGCGTTCTGGTCGGCCGCGATCCCGTTAACCCCGACAAGCTGAAATCGGCACCGTTCCCGGCGGAAATGGTAGCCAAGTTCACAGGGAGCTAAGTGCGGAGCTAAATCGCCGCATCACCAAAAGAGGGGGCTGAATTACCCCCCGATTTCTGCTTTCAAAGAAACACGTAAAGGGAGGAATAGATGAAACGCTTTTACCTGACCGCCGCCATTGCGGCTGCGACGCTTGCCCTGCCGGCGCTGCCCGCGCTGGCCCAGACCAGCGAAATCACCATCGGTATCACCACCACCACGACCGGCCCCGGCGCCGCGCTGGGCATTCCCGAGCGTAACGCGCTGGAATTCGTGCCGAAGGAAATCGGCGGCGTGCCGCTGAAGGTGATCGTGCTCGACGACGGCGGCGATCCCACCACCGCGACCACCAACGCCCGCCGCTTCGTGACCGAATCCAAAGCCGACATCATCATGGGCTCGGCGCTGACGCCGCCGACGATCGCGGTCTCCAACGTCGCCAACGAAGCCGGCATTCCGCATTTCGGTCTCGCGCCGTTCCCGATCACGCCCGAGCGCATGAAGTGGTCGGTGGCGATGCCGCAGCCGATTCCGATCGTCGGCAAGGTGCTGTACGACCACATGAAGTCCAAGGGCGTGAAGACGCTCGGCTATATCGGCTACTCCGACTCCTATGGCGACCTCTGGTTCAACGATTTGAAGGCCCAGGCCGTGCCGATGGGCATGACCATCGTCGACGAGGAGCGTTTCGCCCGTCCCGACACCTCGGTGACCGGACAGGTGCTGAAGCTGGTTGCCGCCAATCCCGACGCGATCCTGGTCGGCGCATCCGGCACCGCGGCCGCGCTGCCGCAGACCGAGCTTCGCGAACGCGGCTACAAGGGCTTGATCTACCAGACCCACGGCGCCGCCAGCATGGATTTCATCCGTATCGCCGGCAAGGCGGCGGAAGGCGTGCTGATGGCCTCGGGCCCCGTGATGGATCCGGAAGACCAGCCGGACAGCGCACTCACCAAGAAGCCGGGCCTGGCGCTCAACGCGGCCTATGAGGCCAAGTATGGTCCCAACAGCCGCAGCCAGTTCGCCGGACATTCGTACGATGCGTTCGAGATCCTGAAGCGGATCGTGCCGGTGGCACTGAAGACGGCCAAGCCGGGCACGCCGGAATTCCGCGAAGCGATCCGTCAGGCGCTGCTGTCGGAGAAGGACCTCGCGGCGAGCCAGGGCGTCTACAACTTCACCGAAAAAGACCGCTACGGCGTCGACGAGCGCGCCCGCATCCTGCTCACGGTGAAGGACGGCAAGTACTCGCTGGTGAAGTAAGCGCAGTAGCAGCTCTGAAACAACGAGAACCGGCCCCGACGGGCCGGCTCTTTTGTTTCGTGCGTCTAGAATGGCATTGCCACTGAGGTCGTCATGGCCGGGCTTGTCCCGGCCATCCACGCCTTGCCACGCGGCGCGAAGAACGTGGATGCCCGGGACAAGCCCGGGCATGACGAAGCGGATACGCTGCGTTCCTCACGCTGCCTGCCGCAGCGGGGTCCAGCCGAACTCCGGATAGTACTTGTCCATCATGCGATCGACATAGGCAGTGAGGTTCGGAAAGCCCTCGGCACGCTCGCGCAGGGCCGATTCGAAGAACGGCGAGAGGATGCCGGCGAGCATGCCGAAGGCGGTGGCGTCGACGCCGCAGGGCTTGCTGCCCATCAGATACGACTTGTCGCCAAGCTGCACCGAGAGCGCGAACAGCGAGCGCGCGGCAAGGGCGACGTCGTCATCGGGCCCATGACGGCCGAGCCCCGAGAGCAGATAGTTCTCGGCGACGCGGAATTGCGCATCCTCGCGCAGCTTCTCGCGATTGTGCTCCGGTGCGCCGTCGAAGAAATGCGCAGGGCCCTTGGCGAAATTGACCGGATCGACCCAGCGCGCGCCGACCAGTCCCCAATAGACGTGGTGCTCGATCATGCGTTCGAACGCCCAAGCCTGCGCCCGCTCCTGCACGGAGAAACCGGCGTCGAAATCGAAGCCGTAGCGGCGCTCGATATGGGCGCGGATGAAGGTGGAATCGGCCACCGCCTCACCGCCGTCGTCGATGAACGGCAACTGCCCCTTGGGGGAGGCCGGCGGCATCGCCCGCTCCTTCCGGTAGGGCAATCCCGCCATCTTGAGCTGCACCTCCGTCTTGGTGACGAAAGGGCTGATTTCCGGCAGGCCGAAGCCGGCGCCAAATCCGTAGAGCGTGATCATGAAGCTTCTCCTGAACCAGTTGACGGAACCTAGTGACGGGCTGCTGCCACCATGGTGGCAGCAGCCGTGATATCTTCTGCGAAGCGGGCGCCCCGCCAGGCACGGCTCATCACCTGCCGGGCCAGCGCGTCCGCAGCCTGGATCAGCGAGCGCGCCACCACGCTTGCGAGGGCAAACCGGAGGTCGACGGCCATGAGATCGAGTGAAACGAGGCGGCCGAACGCGGATGCGGACCACGCCTGTGCCCGCAACACCGGAATCGCCGGGCCGAAATGGGTCGGAATGATCATGGACAAATCCCCTTCAGTCGATGTGTCGTCCCGGTATAGAACCCCCCTGCTGCCAACATCCTGTCAGCAGCCGCGCGCCGCCTTTTGAGAAGAAGACCAACGAGAGACCCGTCATGAGACGCGCCGACCGGCTGTTTCAGATCATCCAGGTGCTGAGGCGCACCCGTAAGCCGCTGACGGCGGATGCCATCGCGGCCGAGCTCGAGACCTCGAAGCGCACGATCTATCGCGATATCGCGACGCTGATCGGCCAGCGCGTGCCGATCCGCGGTGAGGCCGGCATGGGCTACATCCTGGAAAAGGGTTTCGACCTGCCGCCCTTGATGCTGACGCCCGACGAGATCGAGGCGGCAGTGCTGGGCGCACAATGGGTCGCCGGCCACGCCGATTCGGCACTGGCACGTGCGGCCGAGGATCTGATGGCCAAGATTGCCGACACCGTGCCCGAGCGCCTGCGTCCCTTCGTGCTGGAGCCGGCAAGCCGGGCACGACCGAGCTGGAACAGGGAGCCGGACCGCCTCGACATGGTACGCACGCGCACCCAGATCCACGAAGGCAAGAAGATCATGCTGCGCTATCGTGACGAGCAGGGGCGCGCCAGCGAGCGCATGATCTGGCCGATCTCGGTCGGCTATCTCGAGGCCGTGCGGCTGCTGGCGGCCTGGTGCGAGCTACGCGGCGACTTCCGCAGCTTCCGCACCGACCGCGTGGTCGATGCCAACTATCTCGATGAAAAATATCCGGAGCGGCGCGACGTGCTACGTGCGAGATGGCGGCAGAGCCTGGTCTGGGGCCCGCCCAAAGACACCTGAGGAATACGTAACAAGGATGGAAGAGAGCTCCCCCATCGATCTGTCGAGCTGTTGCCAGAGTTGCGGCGCTTGCTGCGGCTATTCGGCCAACTGGCCGCGCTTCTCGATCGAGAGCGACGAAGAGCTCGCCGCAATTCCGGAAGCGCTGGTCAACGACCGCCAATCCGGCATGCGCTGCGAGGGCAATCGCTGCTCGGCCTTGCAGGGGGACATTGGAAAAGCGACCGCATGCGGCATCTATGCGGTACGGCCTGAGGTGTGCCGCACCTGCATGCCGGGCGACGCCGAATGCGCGATGGCGCGGCGGAAGTTCGGGCTTCCGGCGATCGAAGCGAGTTAGGCTGGAACGGCTTCGCTGATGTCGTCGTCGATCTCGTCGTCCAGCGGTGCGAGCACCGAGAGCGGCTTGGTCGACAGCGTGATCGGCTTGCGTCCGCCCGACAGCGACGGCGAGGATTTCGCCGTGCTTTCGCGCGACAGCGCATAGAGCGTCGAGCCGACGCGGCCGCCGTTCTCGATCAGGTCCCGCTCGCTACAGCTTCCCGCGATCGCGACCGCCAGCGAATGCAGATGGCTGCGGCGATAGCAGAACAGCGCCAGCTTGGCGCGTGCGTCCGGGGAAACACTCTCGACCAGCCTCGGCAGGCCGCTCTCGCTGGCGCGATACATCTCGCCGAGGAGTTCGTCCTGAACCGGGCAGGAATCGCTTTCAAAGGCGTCGCGGCTTGAAAACATTGCAGTTCTCCCTCGACTCCGAAGATGCAGTGCAATTCTCTAATGAAAGGTTAACCAACCCCTCCGGTAGTCACCCGGTGTACTTGCGCGCCCGCCGCGAATCAGGAGGTCGGCAGTGAGCTTCCCGCGGCCGTTCTTGGAGACGCCCACGTTCGGCGGGCTCTTCAGGATGAAGTCTGGAGCAGCAGACAGAGCCTCCCCGCAGGGTGAGGAAGCGCGCAGCGCCGTCGCGAACCAGGCAGGCCCGACCGTCGCCCCGAGGCACTCGCCTCAGTTCGCAGCCATGAAGATGGACAAGCCGATGCCGGTGAGATGATGCAGCGCCTGGTCGACGCCGAGCAGAGTCCAGAACCAGGGATGCGCGAGGTCGACGCCGAAATTGGCCGAGACCAGTCCCTTGGCGCGGTCGATCGTGATGTGGATCACGAAGTCGATGAAGGCAACGAACCAGAATTTCGGCGCCACGATCAAAATCAGCGGCAGCGCAACCGCCAAGTGAACCAGGCAATGCACCAGAAGCGGCAGGGCCCAGCCGTGCTTCTGGTCCTTGCCATGCGCCATCCAGGCGGTCTGAAGGACGAAATCGGCGATGATGTGCTTGAAGGTGAGCAGCAACATCCAGCCAATGAGCGCTTCGACCGGAACCGCCGATGACATGGGTGGAAACGACAAGGCCGACGCCCTCATTGAGCTGACAAGAAAAATTGGAGCGTTCAGCGCAACTTCTTCTTGGACCGGTCAAATCGCCGGGACCTTTGATTTATGACATCTCCCGTGTCGGAATGCAGCCGGGGGGAACCGGAAAATCGCCAAGTGTGGCTAACCGGTGATAGGATGCCTTTCGCCGAGGCCGGACCGAGTAAGGTTACCCTCGGCTCGAAATTTGCTTTCCAAACCTGGCACGCTATCATTGCCGGCACCGATTATCGTTCTTTTTTCAGAGCTTTAGGAATTGCAGGGCGCCCGCCGCGATCACGTCCGCGAGCCGCCCGTCACCCGCGAATAAGGCCAGAGTGCAGCCATGAGTACTGACCATGAGTACTGAAGGCCCCGCCGCATCTCCGATCGAGCCGCCGCCGCGGCGCCCCAAGGTGATCAAGACCAATCAGCAACAGGTCTTCCTCTACGTCGTGCTGACCCTGCTGCTGTCGCTCGCCACCGTCTGGGGCGGCCGCGCCTTGCTGCACAATTCGGAGACGCTGACCTTTGCCGTCGGCGCCCCAAACAGCGACGAGGCGCTGTTCGCAGCCAAGCTCGCTGCCGTGCTGAAGACCAACGCCTCGCGCTTCCGGATCAAGGTCGTCAACAACCCCGACAACGCCAAGGCGATCGCGCAGTTCGATCGCAAGCAGGCCGACCTCGCCGTCCTGCGCACCGACGCCAAGGTGCCGCTGCGGGCGCGCACGCTTGCGATCCTCGAGCACGATCTCGTGCTTCTGCTCGGCCCCGGCACCAAGTACATCAAGTCAATCGCCGAGCTGAAGAAAAAGAAGATTGCCGTCGTCGCAGACAGCGAAGCCTCGCTCGCCTTCGTCCGCAGCATTCTCGACATCCCCGAAGGTCCCGACGCCGCGAAGATCCAGATGGCGCCGCAAGGCATGACGCTCGACAAGCTGTTTGCCCCGTCAAACGGCTTTGGTGCGGTGATTGCCATCGTCCATGCATCCAGGGCCGTGCGTGACAAGGCCTATGAACAGGTCGCCAGGCGCGGCGGCTTCACGCTCAACGCGATCGACGAGGCCAAGGCGCTGGCGCGCAGGCTTCCCGGCATTTCCAGCGAGACGCTGACGGCGGGCACGCTGTCGACCTCGCCGCAGATTCCCGACGACGACCTCGACACGATCGGGCTCGAATGGCTGCTGGTCGCGCAATCCAGGATGGCGGCCTCGACGGCGGGCGAGCTGGCGCGCACCATCTACGAGAACAAATCCGCGCTCGGACTCGACAACGGCTTTGCCAGCAGAATTGAGCCGGCGTCGACCGAGAAGGACGCCTTCGTGATGGCGCACCAGGGGGCGGCCGACTACATCAACGACGACACCAAGTCGTTCATGGATAAGTATAGCGACCTGATGTATCTGGGCGCCGCCGCGCTCAGCGTCATCGGCTCGATCTTCGCGGCGATCTACGCCAAGATCACCCGCATCGCCCCCGAGAAAGCCAGCGAACTCTCCACCGCCATTCTCGACATCGGCGAGCGGATCGAGCACGCCCACTCCCTGGACCAGCTTGAATGTCTGCAGGACGAGCTGGAGGGCATTTTGCGCGGCGCCGTCATCGGCCTGAGGGACGGCACGATCAGCACCGACGGGCTCGACACCTTCAAGCTCGGCTATGAATTCGTCCGCGACGAGATCGGCATGCGCCGCGACTATCTGAAGCGCCATGCCGGCGAAACCGAGAAGCCGGTGCGCGAGGACGGCCCTGCCCAGCACGACGACAGCAATGTCGTGGTGGTGAAGACCGCCCAGAGCGCCTGACGGCACGCCGGTCGGCCGCCCGCTGCTGCGCAGATAAAGCCTGCCCCCTCGTTGACGGCCTCCGCACAGGCAGGCACTTTGGCGCCGCCGTCCCAGCCGGGACTCGTAAGACAAGTCCCGATACCGAGCCGCCTTCCCGCATGTCCAAGCCGTTGACTACCGCTCTGGCCCAGTTCACGGCCGCCACGGCCGGCCGCAACATGACCAAGGCGGCCTATGTCGCGGTGACCGGCGGGGTGCTCAGCATGGTGCTGCTGACGGACAAGCGGGCCGACGGGGCGCACAATTGGGTCAGTGGCCTGCTCTGGGCCTGCCTCGCCTATTTCGTGTTCGAATGGCTGGTTCGGCTGCGCCATATGGCGCGGCAGGGACGGCTGTCGCTCTATGTGTCCTCCTCCGCCGGGCTGGTCGATGCAATCGGGGCGCTGGCCGTGCCGGTCGCGCTGCTCCTTGGCATCGAACCCAGAACGGCCTGGCTCCTCAGCGTGCTCTGGGTGCTGAAGGTGGTGCCGGGCATCCCCGGCCTGCGGCAGCTTCGCCGCGTGCTGGTGCTGGAATCGGGCCCCTTGCTCAGCGTGCTCGTGATCTTCCTGATGGTGGTCTTCCTCGCCTCCGTCGCCGAATATTTCCTGGAGCGGGACGTGCAGCCGCAGACCTTCGGCAGCGTGCCGGCGGCGCTGTGGTGGGCGGTGGTCACCTTGACGACGACAGGTTATGGCGACGTCGTGCCGGTCACGCCGCTCGGCCGCATCGTGGCGGCGGCGGTGATGATCTCCGGCCTCGGCGTGTTCGGTCTCTGGACCGGTATTCTGGCGACAGGTTTTGCCGCCGAGACGCGGCGCGATAATTTCCTCAAGACTTGGGAGGCTGTCAGCCGGGTGCCGTTCTTCGCGGCCCTCGGGCCCTCAGCGATTGCCGACGTCACCCACATGCTGCGGACCATGGAGTTGCCGGCGCGCACTTTGGTCATCCGCAAGGGCGCGCAGGGCGACTGCATGTATTTTATCGCCGCCGGCGAGGTCGAGGTCGACCTGCCCGGCAAGAAGGTGCAACTCGGCGAAGGCGCCTTCTTCGGCGAGATGGCGCTGCTCGGCAACAATTTGCGCGGCGCCAATGTCTCGACCACGAAAGTGTCGCGGCTTCTGGTGCTCGACCTCGTCGACTTCCGCGTGCTGATGGCACGCCATCCCGATCTTGCCGAGACTATCGACGCTGAGGCGAAGCGGCGCGCCCTCGAAAACAAGTAAAAGGAGACAAGGATGTCGGACATCACCGACGCAGCCACCGGCCCCGTGCTCGAACGCGACGGCGCACGCGCCACCATCCGCCTCAACCGGCCGAAGCATCTCAACCGCCTGCAGGCTGAGGATCTCGTCGAGATTGTCAAGCTGTTCGACCAGGTCGAGGCCGATCCTGCGATCCGCGTGCTGGTGCTGACCGGTACCGGCCGCGCATTCTCCGCGGGCTACGACCTCAATTCGGTCGCCGAGCGCGCGGTGAGCGCAAGCGCGCAGCCGAGCGCGGGCTCCGCGTTCGAGGTGGTCGTCAACCGTCTGGAGGATTTGGGCGTGCCGACGATCTGCCGGCTCAACGGCGGCGTCTATGGCGGCTCGACCGATCTTGCACTCGCCTGCGATTTCCGCATCGGCATCGATACCGCCGAGATGTTCATGCCGGCGGCCCGGCTCGGGCTGCATTACTACAGGAGCGGCATCAAGCGCTACGTGACCCGGCTTGGCGTCGACAATGCGAAGAAGCTGTTCTTGACGGCGCAGAAGATCAGCGCGCCGGAGATGCTGCGCATCGGTTATCTCACCGCAATGGT
This sequence comes from Bradyrhizobium sp. SZCCT0148, assembly GCF_018129985.1. Taxonomy (GTDB): domain Bacteria; phylum Pseudomonadota; class Alphaproteobacteria; order Rhizobiales; family Xanthobacteraceae; genus Bradyrhizobium; species Bradyrhizobium japonicum_H. Next base: position 374,462 of record NZ_JAFCKT010000001.1, on the reverse strand, counting down.
GCCCGAGGAGGCGCTCGACGAGGAAGTCGACAAGCTCGCCAACATTCTCGCCGGAAACGCACCCCAGGCGATGCGCGGCATGAAGCGCGCAATCAACGAATTCGCCCGCGGCGAGCTCAATGAAGCCGCCGCCGACCAGCGTCACCGCGACAGCATGCGCGGCGACGAGATCAAGGAAGGCATCAAGGCGTTCGCGGAGAAGCGAGCGCCGCGGTTTTGAGCGTGCCCCTTATCCTCCAACAGCCGCCGCGTGCTGCGCCGCCATCTCGTCGTCCGCCGCATTGATGCGCTGGAACGCAGGCCGTGCGGTCATGCGCTCGGCATAGCGGACGAACACGTCCTTCTTCGGGACGATGCCGAACATCATGGTCCAGCTGAACGCTACGCCCCACAGCACATCCGCCGCCGTCATCCGCTCGCCGAGCAGATAAGGCCCCTTCGACAGCTGCGCTTCCAGCGCGCCGAGCATGGTGTCGTAGTCGGCATAGGGTGATTGCGTGATCGGCGCCGGCTCGCGCTGCATGAACTTGTCGATCAGCGCCGGCTCGAAGGATGAGCCGTAGTAAGCGATCCAGCGTAGATAGGGCCCGCGCAACGGATCGTTCAGCGCCGGCGTCAGACCTGCCTGCGGGAAGAGATCGGCGAGATAGATGGTGATCGCGACCTGCTCGGTCACGAGGGCTCCGCCGTGGCTGATCGCCGGGACCTTTCCAAGCGGATTGATGGCGAGGTAAGCCGGCTGACGCTGCTCGCCGGCTTTCATGTTGAGGACATGCAGATCGTAGGGCGCCCCGAGTTCCTCCAGCAGAACGCGCGTGCCGGTGGCGCGGCTCTGCGGCGAATAATGCAAGGTCACACGGTTTGAATCGGTCATGGCGCATCCTCTCTGGCCTGCTGGCGATGGCGGAGCTTGTAGCGCGCCATACCTGACATCCTGTGTCAGGTATGGTTTAAGCAATCATGCGCGCGAGCCGGATGTTGTCGATCCTCACCACCCTCCAGGCCAGGGGGCAGGTCACTGCGCCTGAGCTCGCAGAGGCCTGCGAGGTCTCGGTCCGCACGATCTATCGCGACATCGACGCGCTCGCCGCGTCCGGCGTTCCCGTCTACGCCGACCGTGGCGCGGAAGGCGGCTACCGTCTGCTCGACGGTTATCGCGTGCGGCTGAACGGCCTGTCGCCGAGCGAGGCCGAGACGCTGTTTCTGGCAGGCTTGCCGGGCCCGGCGGCAGCGCTTGGGCTGGATGCGGCAATGATCGCGGCCCAGAACAAGCTGATGGCGGCGCTGCCAGTCCACCTGCGCCAGGATGCCAGGGGGATGCAGGAGCGCTTTCACCTGGACGCGCCGGGCTGGTTCGGCGAGGCCGAAGAGCCGAAGCATCTGCGCACGATTGCAGGCGCCGTGCTGCGCGGGACGCTGATCAAGATCCGCTATCAGAGCTGGCGCGCGGAAAAGCAGCGTCGCCTCGCGCCGCTCGGCCTCGTGCTGAAGGGCGGCAGCTGGTATCTGGCCGGACAAGTCGACAGCAGCGTGCGCACGTACCGCATCGCGCGCGTGCTGGACTGCACCGCGCTCGACGATCGCTTCGATCGTCCCGCCGATTTCGATCTTGCCGGCTATTGGCAGGCCGCGACGCTCCGCCTCGAAGCGGAGATGCATCCCAATGTCGCGATCGTCAGGCTGTCGCCGTTCGGCGTCAAACTGCTGGACGCACTGAGCCAGCCTTACGTCAAGGCGCGCATCGAGATCGAGGAGACCACCGACGTGGACGGCTGGCGCATCGCGCGCGTGCCCGTCGGCAAGACGTCCTGGCACGCCGCGTCCGAATTGCTGCGGCTTGGTTCCGAGGTCGAGGTGCTGGAGCCCGTCGATCTCCGCGACAAGATGGCCGAAATGACAGAGGCGATGGCTGCGCGCTACCGCGCGGCGCGGAAAACATGATGCCGGCATATTTTGCCGAAGCCCACGAAACAGTCCTGAAACACGATTCTCCCCTTGCCGTGTGAACGCATTCGCATTTCGGCCCGACCGAGATGCAGGGACACAACAACGGCCCTAGCGCCACACTGGAGAATGAAAATGTTTCGTAAGCTTGCTCTTGGCCTGATCGCTGCCGGTTCGCTCGGCGTCGCCGCTCTCGCGCCCACCGCGGCGTCGGCCCACGGCATTCACCCCCACTGGCATCATGGCTGGGGTCCGGGCTTTGGCTTTGGCGGGATCTACGTCAACACCGGCGTGAGCAACTGCTACCAGGAGCGCCTCGTACGGACCCGCCACGGCTTGCGCGTGCGCGTCGTGAATGTCTGCGCCTACGGGATCTACTGAGCCCGCCTGCATCGGTCGACGCAGCCCCGGTCGTTTCGCGACCGGGGCTCGCCGTTTCAGACCGCGAGCGCCGTCGGCGTCGCGGATGCGGCCTGGTCGTCCACGAGAGCATTGCGTTCAGAGATCCATCGCTCGGCGCGCGAGCGCCGGAGCGATGGCGCAAACAGGAAGCCCTGTGCGACGTCACAGCCGATCCGCCGGACGATCTCAAGCGCCTCCGGGCTCTCGACGCCTTCGGCCACCACTTTCATGTTGAACGCCTTCGCGAGCGCCACGGAAGCATCGACGATCTTCATCATGTCGTCGTCGGATTCACAGCCCTTGATGAAGGACTGGTCGATCTTCAGCTCGCTGAACGGAAGCCGCGCCAAGGCCGCCAGCGACGAATAGCCGGTGCCGAAATCGTCGATGGCCGTGCCGATCCTCTTGATCCGCAGCCGCACCAGAATGTCGTTGGCGCGGTCGACGTCGGCCATGGCCGAGGTCTCGGTGATTTCCACCGTCAGCGACGAAGGGGAGACGTTCTCGCGGCGCAGGATCTCCTCGATCCGCTCGGGCAGGGCCAGGTCCGACATCAGCGTGCCCGAGATGTTGACCGCGATGGTGAAACCGGGATTGCGCTCGATCAGCTTGCGGCCCTGCGACATCGCCGACGACAGGATGCAATCGGTCAACTGGGGCATCAGGCCGGCCGCCTCGGCGATTGGAATGAAGACCATCGGCGAGACCATCCCGAATTCAGCCGTGCGCCAGCGCGCCAGCGCCTCGGCGCCGACGACCCTGCCGGTCTGGAGCGCGACCTTCGGCTGAAACTCGACGAAGAATTCGCCGTCGGCGAGGCCTCGCAAGATCCTGTCCGACACGATCGGGAACTGCGGCGAGGCGGACTTCGCGGCCGGCGGCGTGCGCTGTGGTAATTCCAGTGCGCTGCGCAGGCGGTTCAGATCCAGCGGCTTCGTCAGGCATCCGCCGAGCGACAGCTTCAACCCGTTTGCGAGCCGTCGCGTCGCTTTCATGATGCGATCATCGCAGCCGCTGATGATCACGATCGACATCGCGCGGAGGCCGGCTTCCGCGACGAAGCGCAACAACTCCACCCCGTCATGCTCACCGAGCGACAGGTCGAGTGCCATGATTTCGAAGGTGTCGCGGGCCAGAATTTCGGTTGCAGCCTCATAGGAGGAAGCAACGACCGTCTCGTAACCAAGCTTCGCCCCGATCTTGCCGATCAGAACGCGTTGCACCAGATCGTCGTCGACCACCAGAAGACGGCCTCTCGTCGCACTCATCACCCAGCTCTCCACACGTCGGCGGCGTTGATGTCGCCAACGTAGAGCAGCGGCCTAGCTTGGTCATGAATACAAGACGGCTAAAACTTTCCAGATCCGGAAGGAATCGTTAGGTATAATTTTCGGCCGCTGTAAGCCGTTGAATTTCTAAGCATTTATGCGATGCCCGACGGAACGGTATTCCAATGTTCTGCGCCATGCGCAAGCGCAATGAACACGTCGTAAAACTTGCTATCGGAACCCGGCAGATGCCCGACAAATTACGGGACGTCGTCAGCGACGTTCGTCAATCGGGCCGGCCTCCAGCTGCCGACGAAACCAGATCCAGGTCTCACGCGTCGTTCTGATGTAACCGCGACCGCGATGGACGATCTCGCCGTCCACGATTGCGTTAAGCTTCGGCAGTGCGTGAAACGGGATCGAGGGGTAGGCGTGGTGCTCGACATGGTAGGGCATGTTCCACGCGAACCATTTGACGATCGCCGCGGTGTAGGTGGTGCGGGTATTCTGGAAAGCGCTGCGCGTGCGCTCGCAGCCGGTATGCTCGGCATAGAGATAGGGCCGTAGGAAGAACTGCCCGACGACCAGCGGAACGATCCAGACCCAGAGCAGCAAGGCCGAGGAGCACCACAGCGACAGCGCGAGCAGCAGTGCATAGAGCGCGATATAGGCACGCGCCTCTCGCACGATGACGGCGCGCTTGCTTTCGGGGATCCAGGGCACGGTGACCTTGCCGGTGATCGCATGGCCGAGCATCAGCCGGAGGCGGCCGGCGACCTGGAGCACACCGCTATAGGCGATCGCGAGCTGCGTGTCGGATGTCGGCTTCACCCCGACGATCAATTCGGGATCCTTGTCCGGATCCTGGGTGTAGCGGTGATGGTCCCAGTGAAACAGGCAGTAATATTCGTAGGGCAATCCGATGAGGAAAGCCGAGAGATAACCGACGACGAGGTTGAGGCTCCGGCTCCTGAACGCGGTCTTGTGCGCGGTCTCGTGCACCGCCATGAACAGGAAAGCGATGACATAGCCCTGTACCGCCATCAGCGGCAGCGCCCAGAGCACGCCCCATGTCGACGAAATCTTCCAGATCAGCGTTCCCACCAGCAAGATCACGCCATAATGGCCGAGGCTCTGCGCCGCACCCCGGAGATCGGAGCGAACCGACAGCTCGCGCAGCATCGCCGGTGACAGCGGCTTCAGGCGGTGGCCGGACTCTGAAACGGTTGCGTCGGTCATGATCGATGCCTGCCTTACTTGCCGAGAAGCGCCGCGACCTCGGCCCTGAGAAAGGCCTGGTCGCGAAGATTGCCGATGGGGTTGCCGGCGCGATGGCCATGCAGCGACGGGATCGGATGCAGTACCGCCGATCTCGCGCCAGTCAGCCGGCCGAGTTCGTCTTCGTTGTCGCGGACATCGAAATAGCGATCGGTCGCGCCCGGCATCAGCAGCATGTGCGCCTTGATCGCCGCCAGCGCGCGATCGAAATCGCCAGCGAAGGTCGCACAGCGGCTGATGTCGCCATTCTGCCAGATGCCGACCTGCGCCATCAGATCATTGGCATCGCGGCGGGCGAACGTCGTATCCCAGACGCGGGCGAGATAATCCTCAAGCGAGGTGAAGCCGGCCTCGCGCCAGAGCTCGTCGCGATAGAAGCCATGCGACATCGCCCAGCCGGCATAGACCCGCCCCATGGCGCGATAGCCGGCAACCGGCTTCTCCACGAAGCGGCCGTCGCGGAAGGCGGGATCGGCAGTGAGCGCGGCCTTCACGCTCTCTAGGAAGACGTAATTGTAGGGCGCGCAACGCGCGCTGCCGCAGACCACGGCTGCACGTTGCACCATGTCAGGATGCAGCGCCGCCCAATGATAAGCCTGCATGCCGCCCATCGACCAGCCATAGACCAAGGCAAGCTTCGCGATGCCGAAGCGCTCGGTGAGCAGCCGGTGCTGGACCGCGATGGCATCGTGATAACTCACCTCGGGAAACGGCACTGCTGTATTCGACGGCGACGACGACAGGCCATTGCCGAACAGGTTCGGGATGACGATGAAGTAGCGCGTGGGATCGAGCACGCTCTCCGGACCAATCAGCCATTCGGTGTCCGTGTGCTGCGCGCTGAATGAGGTCGGATAGAGGATGACGTTGTCTTTGGCCGGGTTCAGCGTGCCGTAGGTCTTGTAGGCGAGCTTCATCGAGGGGAAGACGGTCCCGGACTGGAGGGTGACGTCGCCGGCCTCGAAGATCTCGTAGTGCGCCGTCATGAACCGAACTCCGCCCGCAGCAAAGAATACGCCGCTGACGCGGCAATGCATCGATCATGCCGGGTTCCGCGGACGCGCCCTTGCGCCACGCTCTTATAACTGTACTTTTAGTACAGTTAAGATGGGCCGGCAAGATAAATCCGAACGCCCGCCCATTCACGCGATGGCCGCCAGATAGCGCTCCACTGACGCCGCAAAGGCGGCCTTGGCGCCGCCAGCGATGTTGCAACCCCACCAGGCGCCATAAATGCGGTCGAAGGCGAGCGGCGCGACGGCGGCCGCGATCCGCCGCACCGCAGCAGCATTGAGCGGGATGTAGTTGGGGTAGGAATACATGAAGCTGACGAAGCGGCGGTCCATCGTCACCTGGGCGATGTCGCCGGTGAGCAGCGCGCCCCTGCCATCCGCACTGCGCGCCGAGTGCAGCATGGTGGCGCCGGCGAAATGTCCGCCGGTGCGCAGCAGCCGGACATCGTCGGAGATGCGGAGGCTCTCACCGGTCCAGTGCACGATCGAAGGATGCGGCCGCGTGACGAAGGCGCGATCGTCGGCGTGCAGATAGACCGGCACGCCGCCAAAGGCGTCGCTCCAGTCGGCGGCCGCGCCGTAGTAATGCGGATGCGAGATCGCGATCGCCTTCAGCCCGCCGAGTGCTGCGACATGTGGGATGACGTCGTCGGTCGCGAGCGGAATGCAATCCCACATCACGCAGCCGTCGCCTTGAGGCACCAGTAGCGCGCGCTGCCCGATGGCGAAGCTCGGCTCCAGGCCGATCCCGGTGAGGCCGAGATCGTCGCGTTGCACCAGCCGGTGTCCGCGCGCCAGCTCCTCACGCGTGAGAAAGGTCTGCCCGCTCCAGTTCACGAACTGCCGCTCGTCCTCGCAGATCACGCAGGAGGCCGGCGGATTTGCACCATTCGGGAATTGCGCGCCGCAGGTTTCGCAGGTCCAGAAAGGCATGGCCAGAGCTCCGTGGGAAGAGCCCAGGATGGCATTGCGAACACGCGTTCAGCAAGGTCGACGAGCAGCAGCGGCGTGACTGGAACCGACGCGGCGGGCGTCAGTAACGTTCGGATCAACGCCACAACGATCGGCCTAGAAGGCGCGAGCATGATCGGCATGCAGTCGGGCGTTGGATCGGCGTCATCCTTCAGGCGCGCAGCCGGTCGACCGGGCTGATCGGCGGTTTCGGTCTTGCATCGATGGCGTTGTGGCTGGCCTTCGGCGCGACGATGAAGACTTTCAGCTTCGCCGCTATCACCGACATCATGGCGCAAATTGCCGGTTCAGACCGATCCTGAAGGTATGGAGCTCGATGTCGCTGGCGGCGAGGCTCGTCGCGGGAATGGACAGGGAAAGCTGACGACCAAGGTTAAGATACAAATACTCCGCCTTGAACGACCAGTGCGGCGCGAACGCCCACTCTCCGCCGCCGCCGACCGCGTAGCCGAGATTGTAACCACTCGCCGAGGCATGACCGTCCAGTGCGCCGGGGAGACCGGGAATTGGGAAATTATTGGTCAGCCTGACATGGCTGCTGTCGAGACGTGCCTTGACGTGCGCCCAGGCGAGACCGCCTGTCGCGTAGAACAGCCAGTTGTGGCTGGCATAACCGAGGCGGCCGCGCAGCGTGCCGAGATAATCGATGTCCTGGGTCACCGTCACGGTGCCGGTGTAATTGTCGAAATCGCCGACCAGGAAGACCGGGCGGAACGCATAAGAGCCGGACGCGCGTCCGCCGATCCCGGCGGCACTGATGTCTGCCTCGACGCCGGCGACCAGATGCCCGCTCTGCCAATTGTAACCCGCCTGCAACCCGCCCAGCCAGCCCGACTGACCGACACCAAGCGCGAACGGCGCAGATGACGTCGAGGTCAGCTTGTTCACGCCGGGAAACAGCGCCGGAAGCGCACTGGGATCGACCCGCGCCGCATTGCCGTCGCCGGTGCCGTAGCCCACATGAACACCCGCATAGAAGCCCGTCCAGCTGAAGCCGACCGGCAGCGGCGCAGGCGGCGCCTTCAGCGCGACGTCGGCAGCCGTTGCATCGGCAGCGCAAGCCGCCCCAAGACCAAGCGCCAGCAGAGCCTGCAGCAGATAGCGCGCACGAGGTGTCATCTGTCATTCCCTTCCAATCGGTCGATCACTCACGGACGACGATAGGCAGGAAGCGATTTGCGTTCGTGGCAGGGAGCGCAGCGCGGGATGGACTGAAATGAAAGGCCGCCGCAAAGCTGGAGCCTGTTGCGATCCGGGCACACGGGATGCGGCACCTGGTCGCGTCTCAGCGCGCCATCGCGAATGGCTTATCACGCAATCCCGCGCTTTTGGCGTTGCGGCGCAGCGGACCGACGATACAACCTGCAGACATCGCCAACTCACCGCCTCTCCGATCAATGATCCAGCCTCAACTCTCGTTCGACGGCGACCCGAATGGCCCGGCCTATGAAAGATGGCGCGAGCAGTTCTGCCGTCAGGTCGCGAATGTCGATTTCGTCCCGGTTGGAGAAGGGCGCGTTCACCGGACCATTGCGCCGGCCATCCTTCCCCGCCTCAGACTCTCCGCCTCGTTCGGCTCGCCGATATCTTTCGTGTCGCTGGGGACGAATGACGAACTGGTGATTACGATGTCGCCCAATTCAGCGCTGAGCGGCGCCATGGGGAAGCGTCCCCTGGAGGTTGCCGCGGGCGACGTCACGATCGGCGACCCCTCGATCAAGGGCGCCCAGATCACCCAGATGGGGCACGGCCATTTTCAGACCGCGCTGCTACCGCGCAAGGCGTTGCTGCGCGCCTGCCCGAATGCCGAGGACCTGATTGCAGGATCGATCCCCGGCGCCAATCCAATCACCTCGATGTTCCTCCGATACTACGATCTCGCGCATGCCTATGCCGACAAGCTCGCGGCCGCGGAGCTCGATGCTGTCTCGCAGCATTTGTTCGATCTTGCGGTGTTGATGATCGGGGCCCGCGGCGACGTCGCCGAGGAAGCGCGGACGCGTGGCCTTGCCGCAGCGCGTCTGGAGACGCTCAAATCCGACATCCTGGCGCAGCTGGACAGCCCCGCGCTGTCGCTCGCCGGCCTGTCGGCCGCGCATCGGGTCAGCCCGCGCACGATCCAGTTGCTGTTCGAGCAGGCCGGCATCACCTATAGCGGCTTCGTGCTGGAGCAGCGCTTGCTGCGCGCCGAGCGTCTGCTCCAAAACCCAGCCATGCGCACCCGCAAGATCATCGAGATCGCCCATCTCGCGGGCTTTCACGACGTCTCATACTTCCATCGCGCATTTCGCCGCCGCTTCGGGCAAACGCCGGACGACGTCAGGAAACTCTCCGGCGAGAGCAAGTAGAGCTTCTTTTTTAACGCGTCGTCTTAACGCAAACCCTTTTTCGCTCGAAAGCGCTTTAGTCGAATTCGACCACGATCTTGCCGAAGTGGCCGCCCTGCTGCATCAACCGCAGCGCATCCGGTACGGCATTGAAGCTGCACACACGATCGACCACCGGCTTCATTCCGTTGCGTTCGATTGCGGCCGTCATCCCCTCGAACATGCGGCGGCTTCCGACGGAGAGGCCGATGACGTGCAGGTTTTTGGCGAACAGGCTCGGTATCGCGATCTGCTGCGAGAAGCCCGTGAGCACGCCGATCACCAGGATCGTGCCACCGACGCGCACGGCCTCGAGCGATTGCGCGAAGGTGTCTTTGCCGCCGACTTCGACGACGTGATTCACCCCTCCGCCGGTCCATGCCGCAGCGGCCTTGCCCCATTCCGGTACTGAACAATAGTTGATGGTGTGGTCGGCACCGAGCGCCCTGGCGCGTTCGAGCTTCTCGTCGCTCGACGACGTCACAATCACGCCGGCGCCGGCGAGCTTCGCGAATTGCAGCGCGAAGATCGAGACTCCGCCGGTGCCCTGCACCAGCACGGTATCACCGGGCTTCACACGCGCTTCTTCGAACAATGCACGCCAGGCGGTGAGCCCGGCGCAGGGCAGCGTCGCGGCCTCCCGGAACGACAGATGCGAGGGCATCCGGCTGACACCCTCGGCATCGAGCACCATCGCCTCCTGCAGCACGCCGGGCCGCGTGCCGCCGAGCGCGTAACGGCGGCTGGCCGCCGAAACCTGTCCGTCGATCCAGGACTGGAAGAACATCGGACAGACGCGATCGCCTGTCGCAACGCGGGTGACGCCGTCGCCGATTGCGACCACCTCGCCCGCTCCGTCCGAGAACGGGATCAGCGGCAATCGGGTGACGCCGCCCTTGCCGCCGATCGTAAGCAGATCGCGATAGTTGAGCGCTGCCGCCTTCATCCGCACCGCGACCTGGCCCGGTCCTGGCGCAGGCTCCGGCAGATCGGCCAGCTCCATCCCCTCGATCGACCAGTCCCGCGCGACCTGCCAGGCTTTCATGGGAAGCGCTCCCTCTCAGGTGCCAAAGCTCTTCTGCACCGCCTTGTCCAGCGTCTCGCCGCCGACAAACCGCTGGCGCAGCTCGCGCTTGAGCAGCTTGCCGCTCGGGTTCTTCGGCAAGGCCTCCACGAAGATGACGCGCTTGGGCACCTTGAAATGCGCCATCTGTCCGGCGCAATGCTTGATGACGGCTTCCTCGTCGAGCTTCTCGCCGTTCTTCACGACGACGATCGCGGTTACTGCCTCGATCCAGCGCGGATCGGGCAGGCCGACCACGGCGACCTCCGAGACCGCGGGGATGCGATAAACCATCTCCTCGACCTCCCGGCTGGCGACATTCTCGCCCCCGGTCTTGATCATGTCCTTGACGCGATCAACCACGGTGATGTGGCCCTCCTCATCGACGGTGGCGAGATCGCCGGAGTGGAACCAGCCGCCGGAGAATGCCGCCGCGGTCTTTTCAGGATCGTTATAATAGCCGGAGAGCAGATGCGGCGAGCGGTGCACGATTTCGCCGACCTCGCCGACCTTCACATTTTCCATTGCCGAGTTGACCACGCGGGTTTCGACATTGAGAACAGGCTTGCCGGCCGAGCCTGCCTTGCGCAGCTGGTCCTCCGGCCGCAGCACGGTCGCGAGCGGCGCAATCTCGGTCTGGCCATAGAAATTCCAGAACTTGACCTTGGGCAGGCGGCGCTGGAGCTCGAGCAGGACTTCCACCGGCATGATCGAGGCGCCGTAATAACCCTTCTGCAAGGTCGACAGATCGGTCTTGTCGAAATTCGGTGAGCGCAACATCGCAATCCAGATCGTCGGCGGCGCGAAGAACGATGTGATCTTGTGGGCCTGGATCAGAGCCAGGATGTTGTCGGCGGTCGGCTTGCCGGTGATGACGCCGGAGGCGCCGAGATAGATTTGGGGCCCGAGGAACACATCCAGCTGGGCACAGTGATAGAGCGGCAGCGCGTGCAGGAACTTGTCGTCCACGCTCATGCCGCCGTCGATGATGCAGCTGACATACTGCCACATCACGGCTTCATGGGTCAGCATCGCGCCCTTGGGTAGCGATTCCGTGCCGCTGGTGTAGACGATCTGTGCGAGATCGCGGCTGTCGACCGAGGCGTCGGGGGACGAAACGTTGGGATCAAGCAGGTCGTCGAAGCTGGTGATATCAGCGGGCGCCGACGTGGGATCCTCGCCCGGCAGCCAGATCATCTTTTCGACCGCGCAGTCCTTGGCGCTGGCTACGCGCGCCTGCTCGACGAAATCGGGGCCGGTCGCGAGCAGTTCCGCGCCGGAGCTCTTCAGGATGAAATTGATCTCGTCCGGATTGAGCATGAAGTTGATCGGCACCAGCACCGCGCCGATCCGTGCCACCGCAAAGCGCAGCGCCGCGAAGGCATGCGAATTGCGCGAGAGCACCGCGATGCGGTCACCCTTCTTGGCGCCGAGGCCGAGAAGGCCACGGCCGAGCCGGTTGCAGATCGCGTCCATCTCGGCAAATGTCCAGCTGACACGACCGCAGCTCACCGCAAGCTTGTCCGGTTCGCGGCTTGCAGAACGGCGCAGGAGATCACCGATCGAATGCTCGCGCGCCTTCGCGATGGTGGCTGCAGTGTCGCTCGACATTTCCGTTCCCCTGGACTCTTGTTGTCGACGCAGATGCCGGCTTCGACAGCCTCGGCATGTGCGCCCTTTTGGATCTGCGCAAAGCGTAATGGCCGCAACAGGCCGCGTCAAATCGGCCCGCCCCGGCGCCATCACGCAAGACTTGGCGCGTCAGCAGTGCGAATCTAGGTGTGTGCGCCAACAATAATTTCACGGGGGAAAATGTTCATGAAACGGAATGCGGGCGTTGCCGTTGCGATTGGATTGCTGTTGACGTCCTCGATCGGTTCGGCTTCGGCCCAGCAGGCGCCGCTGAAGATCGGCGTGCTCTCCGACTTTTCCTCGGTCTATTCCGATATCGGCGGCATGGGAAATGTCGAAGCTACCAAGATGGCGATCGAGGATTTCGGCGGCCAGATGTTCGGCAAACCGATCGACATGGTGTCGGCCGACGTCCTCAACAAGCCCGACGTCGCCTCCACCATCGCCCGCAAATGGTGGGAGACCGAGGGCGTCGACATGATCATCGACCTGCCGACCTCGGCGACCGCACTTGCGGTGATGGAGCTGTCGAAGCAGTACGAGAAGATCATGATCGTGACGGACGCGGCGAGCTCAGACATCACCGGCAAGTCCTGCTCGCCCTACACGGCGCACTGGACCTACGACACCTACTCCAATGCCCACACCGTCGGCAGCGCCATCGTCAAGAACGGCGGCGACAGCTGGTTTTTCCTGACCGCCGACTACGTGTTCGGCCACTCGATCGAGCGCGACACCGGCGATGTCGTGAAGGCGGCGGGCGGCAAGGTGCTCGGCAGCGTCAAGCATCCGCTCAACACCGCCGACTTCTCCTCGTTCCTGCTCCAGGCCCAGGCGTCCAAGGCGAAGATCATCGGCCTCGCCAATGGCGGCGGCGACACCATCAACGCGATCAAGCAGGCCGGCGAGTTCGGTATTGTCGCCGGCGGCCAGAATCTGGCGGCGATCGTGATGTTCATCTCCGACGTACACAGCCTGGGCCTAAAGCTCGCGCAAGGCCTGATCATCACCGAGGCCTATTACTGGGATCTCAACGACAAGACCCGCGCTTTCGGCAAGCGCTTCATCGAGCGCGTCAAGCGCATGCCGACAATGAACCAGGCCGCCACCTACAGCGCGACGCTGCATTACCTCAAGGCTGTCCAGGCCGCGGGCACCAGGGACACCAAGACGGTGATGGCGAAGATGCGCGAGCTGCCCGTGAAGGACGCCTTTACCGACAATGGCATCCTGCGCGAGGACGGCCGGATGGTGCACAGCATGTACCTGTTCCAGGTGAAGAAGCCGGAAGAATCGAAGGGGCCGTGGGATTATTACAAGCTGCTCGCCGAGGTACCGGCCGACCAGGCGTTTCGTCCCCTGAAGGATGGCGGCTGCCCCCTTGTGAAATGAAGCGGCCCGGATTGCGCCGATCGCAATCCGTTCAGCAAGCCTTGCTCGTCCGCTCACCCCCATCGGGGCGGACGAGTTGCACCGATGGCGCGTAGCTCAAATTAGAGGCAAGAACGCTTCGCGCCGGCGTCTGATCTGCATCAAGTTGCGGTGCAAAGTTTGGCTGCAATGTTGAGGTCGCCCCTCCGCAAAATGAGCGGCCGGGCGCGTCTCAACAGTGGGCGCCGCTTCACGGCGTTTTGAACAGATGAACTTCACTCCGGGTCGCGTTATTGCCGCGATCGCCGTTCTCGTTGCGGGCGGTGGCTATTATTATTGGCAGCACCGCGATACCAACTCGCTGCCGGCAGGCTTCGCCCGCGGCAATGGCCGGATCGAAGCGGTCGAGATCGACATCGCCACCAAGACGCCGGGACGAATCCGCGAGATCCTGGTCAACGAAGGCGACTTCGTGCGTGCGGGCCAAGTTCTGGCACGCATGGACACCGAGCAGTTGCAGGCCCAGCGCCGCCAAGCCGAGGCGCAGCTCCAGCGCGCATCCATCAATGTCGAGACCGCGAAGAGCCTGGTGAACCAGCGCGAAGCCGAACGCAAGGCCGCCGAGGCCGTGGTCGACCAGCGCATCGCCCAACTCGACACCACGAGCCGCAAGCTCGATCGCTCCGAGCAATTGATCAAAACGAGTGCGGTGTCGCAGCAGGTGCTGGATGACGACCGCGCCGCCAACGCCACGGCGAAGGCGGCGCTCGCCGCCTCGCACGCCCAGGTCGCCGCATCGGAAGCCGCGATCAGCTCCTCCCGTGCGATGGTGATCGATGCCGGCGCTGCAGTCGACGCCGCGAAGGCTGCGATCGAAAGCATCAACGCCGACCTCAATGACAGCGTGCTGAAGTCGCCGCGCGACGGCCGCGTCCAATATCGCGTCTCGCAGCCCGGCGAGGTGCTCGCCGCCGGCGGCCGCGTCCTCAACATGGTCGATCTTGGCGACGTCTACATGACATTCTTCCTGCCGACGGCCGATGCCGGCCGCGTCGCCATCGGCGCCGAGGTCCGCCTCGTGCTCGACGCCATCTCGCAATATGTGATTCCCGCCAAGGCCACCTTCGTCGCCGACGTCGCGCAATTCACGCCGAAGACCGTCGAGACCGAGGAGGAGCGCCAGAAGCTGATGTTCCGGATCAAGGCCCATATCGCACCCGAGCTGCTGAGCCAGCACATCGAGCATGTGAAGACCGGCCTGCCCGGCATGGCCTATGTGCAGCTCGATCCAGCCGCGCAATGGCCCGACAATCTCAAGATCAAGCTGACCCGATGAGCGCGACTGGCACAGTCGATGCATCGGCTGCCGCCGGCAGCGTGGTGCAGCTGGAAGGCGTCGGCCTGAGCTATGGCAAGGCCCGGGCGCTCGATGCCATCACGCTCGACCTTCCGTCAGGCTGCATGGTCGGACTGATCGGCCCCGACGGCGTCGGCAAATCCAGCCTGCTCTCGCTGATCGCTGGGGCCCGCGCGATCCAGCAGGGACGCGTCAACGTCCTCGGCGGCGATATGGCGAGTTCGCGCCATCGCCGCAACGTGTGCCCCGACATCGCCTATATGCCGCAGGGCCTCGGCAGGAATCTGTACCCGACGCTGTCGGTGTTCGAGAACATCGATTTCTTCGGCCGCCTGTTTGGACACGGCAAGGTCGAGCGGAACAGGCGGATTGCCGGCCTGCTGCGCGACACCGGACTGGCACCCTTCGCCGACCGGCCGGCGGCAAATCTCTCCGGCGGCATGAAGCAGAAGCTCGGCCTGTGCTGCGCGCTGATCCATGATCCAGAGCTCCTGATCCTGGACGAGCCGACCACCGGCGTCGATCCGCTGTCGCGCCGTCAGTTCTGGGAATTGATCGCCTCGATCCGACAGGGCCGGCCCGGCATGAGCGTGATCGTCTCGACCGCCTACATGGAAGAGGCCGCGCAGTTCGACGTTCTGGTCGCGATGAACGCCGGCCGCGTGCTGGCGACCGGAACGCCCGCCGAGCTCAAGCAGCAGACCGGGGCCGATACGCTCGATGAGGCCTTCATCCGCCTCTTGCCCGACGCGGATCGCGGCAATCATACCGCTGTGGTGATCCCGCCGCGGGACGACGACCACGACGAGATCGCGATCGAGGCCGACCACCTGACCCGACGGTTCGACGGCTTCGTCGCCGTTGACGACGTCAGCTTCCGCATCAGCAAGGGCGAGATCTTCGGTTTCCTCGGCTCGAACGGGTGCGGCAAGACCACGACCATGAAGATGCTCACCGGCCTGTTGCCGGTCAGCGAGGGCACCGCGCGGCTGTTCGGCAACACCATCGATGCCCGCGACATGTCGGTGCGGCGGCGCATCGGCTACATGTCGCAGGGCTTCTCGCTCTATTCGGAGCTCACGGTCGCGCAAAATCTCGACCTGCACGCGCGGCTGTTCGAGCTGCCGGTAGAAGCCATCGCCGCGCGCATCGAAGAGATGGTCGCCCGGTTCGACCTTGCCGGCGTCATCGACGCCCTGCCGGATGCCCTGCCGCTCGGGCTGCGGCAGCGACTGTCGCTGGCGGTCGCCATGATCCATGCGCCCGACATCCTCATCCTCGACGAGCCGACTTCGGGCGTGGATCCGGTCGCCCGCGACGGCTTCTGGCAGATCCTCGCCGAGCTCTCCCGCAAGGACAACGTCACCATCTTCGTCTCGACCCATTTCATGAACGAGGCCGAGCGCTGCGACCGGGTCTCGCTGATGCATGCGGGCAAGGTTTTGACGTCGGACACACCGGCGGCGATCGTAGCGGCGCGCGGTACTACGACGCTGGAACAGGCCTTCATCGCCTGCCTGGAAGAAGCAATCGCGGACACGCCGGAGCCGGCCGGCCAACCTTCGATCGCGTCGCCCCTACCGGCCGAAACGCCGGAGCCATCACGCAAGCGGGGCGCGACATTCAATCCGACGCGCATGCTCGCCTATTCCCGGCGCGAAGCACTCGAGCTGCGGCGCGATCCGATCCGCGCCACGCTCGCGATCCTCGGCAGCGTGCTGCTGCTGTTCGTGCTCGGCTACGGCATCAGCATGGACGTCGAGAACCTGACCTTCGCCGTGCTCGACCGCGACGACAGCGCGATTAGCCGCGACTACAGCCTCCAGATCGCGGGCTCGCGGTATTTCACCGAGAAATCCCCGATCATCGACTATGCCGATCTCGACCGCCGGATGCGCGCCGGCGAGATCGGCCTCGCCATCGAGCTGCCGCCCGGTTTCGGCCGCGACGTCAGCCGCGGCCGGCATGTCGATATCGGCGCCTGGGTCGACGGCGCCAATCCGACGCGGGCCGAAACGCTGCGCTCCTATGCCCAGGCGATCCACGCCACCTGGCTCGCGCAGAAGGGCCGCGAGCTCTATGGGGAGGCCGCAATCGCCGGCTCCTATCAGCTCCAGCTGCGCTACCGCTACAATCCCGACGTCCGAAGCGTCGTCGCCATGGCGCCTGGCATCATTCCGCTGCTCCTGATCATGATTCCGGCGGTCCTCGCCGCACTCGCCGTCGTGCGCGAGAAGGAGCTCGGCTCGATCGTCAATTTCTACGTGACCCCCGTGACGCGGCTTGAATTCCTGCTCGGCACGCAGCTGCCCTATGTCGTGCTGGCCTTTGCCAACTTCCTGCTGCTGGTCGGATTTGCGCTCACCGTGTTCCG
Organism: Bradyrhizobium sp. SZCCT0148; assembly: GCF_018129985.1. Taxonomy (GTDB): domain Bacteria; phylum Pseudomonadota; class Alphaproteobacteria; order Rhizobiales; family Xanthobacteraceae; genus Bradyrhizobium; species Bradyrhizobium japonicum_H. The sequence goes on along the minus strand of NZ_JAFCKT010000001.1, from coordinate 357,422 downwards.
AGTGCCCTTCACCGGCAGCTTCCCGACTTACGCGGTTGCCGCGTTGCTCTACGTCACGGCCACCACCGGCATCGGGCTGGTGATCTCGGCCTTCATGAAGAGCCAGATCGCCGCGTTGTTCGGCACCGTGCTGATCACGTTGATTCCCGCGATCCAGTATTCCGGCCTGATCGATCCGGTCTCCTCGTTGCAGGGGACGGGCAAGATGATCGGTCTTGTCTATCCGACCAGCTATTTCGTGACGATCTCGCGCGGAACGTTCTCGAAGGCGCTTGGATTCGCCACGCTTCACAACGAGCTGTTGGCGCTCGCCGTCATGATACCCGTGCTCGTGACCGCAGGTGCCCTGCTCCTGAAGAAACAGGCACGCTGACCATGCGTCTCGACAACTTGCTCCAGCTCGGAATCAAGGAATTGCGCGGCCTGGCGCGCGACCCCGTGTTGCTCGTGCTCATCGCGTATTCCTTCACGTTTGCGGTCTATGAGGGTGCCAACACGCTGCCGGAGACCTTGAACCGCGCCGCGATCGCCGTTGTCGACGAAGACCATTCGCCGATCTCGACGCGCATCGCGATGGCGTTCACCGCCCCCTACTTCTCCACGCCTCGGCTCATCTCGCAATATGAGATGGACCGACGGATGGATGCCGGCCTCGACACCTTCGCCCTCGACATCCCACCGGACTTCCAGAGCGACCTCCTGGCGCGAAAGGCACCGACGATTCAGCTCAATGTCGACGCGACGCGCATCTCGCAGGCTTTCAACGGCGGCGGTTATGTCGAGCAGATCGTCGATGCCGAGATCGCGGAGTTCCTGGCGCGCGCCCGCGAAGCCCGGAAACCGCAGATCGACCTTGCGTTGCGCGTCCGTTTCAATCCGGAGCTGAAGAGGTCCTGGTTCGGCGCGATCGACCACCTCATCATGTCGATCACGATGCTCTCGATCATCCTGACCGGCGCGGCGCTGATCCGGGAGCGCGAGCCCGGCACGATCGAGCACCTGCTGGTGATGCCGGTGACGCCGCTGGAGATCATGGTGAGCAAGGTCTGGTCGATGGGCGCCGTGGTGCTGGTCGCCACCGCCCTGTCGATCGCCTTCGTGGTCAAAGGCTGGCTGGACGTCACGATCGACGGCTCGGTGGCGCTGTTTCTCCTGGGGACGGCACTTCAACTGTTTGCGACCACCAGCATGGGCATCTTTCTCGCCACCGTCGCCGGATCGATGCCGCAGTTCGGGCTGCTGCTCATCATGATCCTGCTGCCGCTGCAGACCCTGTCGGGCAGCATGACGCCGCGGGAAAGCATGCCGCAATTCGTCCAGGACATCATGCTGGCAGCGCCCAACACGCATTTCGTGATGCTCGCGCAGGCGATCCTGTTTCGCGGTGCCGGCCTGGAGGCGGTGTGGCCGCAGCTGGCCGCGCTCGCCGTGATCGGGGGCGTCTTCTTCGTGATCGCGCTGCGGCGCTTCCGCGCGTTCCTGGCTTAGGCCTCGGCTTCAAAGCTTGTGCCCCTTCTGGCGCAGCGCCTCGATCAGGCGCTGCTTCAGTTCGTCGGCGGCCTTCTGGCTGACGTCCTGGCTGATCTGCGCACTCGCCTGCGCCAGCGCGTCCGACTTCTCCAGAAACTTCTTGCCGGCCGGATGGGCATAGAACGCGTCGATCTGGCGCAGCTCGTCCACGCTGAAGCTTTGGGCATAGACCACCGCGATCTGCTCGACCATGGACGCAACGAACGGAGCATAGATGTCGGAGCCGGGTGCCGTCACCGCATCGTAGTCGCGCTCCATCTCCGGCCTGTCCTGCGCGATCACGGGCCGAAGCTTGAGCAGAAGCTGCGGCAGCAATACGCGGTAATGATCGGCGACCTTCAAGGTGACGACGAGCTTGCGCGCCGCGCTCATCGCCTCCGGCGACGGCGCCTGCGCCGACGCACCGCAGACGAGAAGCAGGAGCGTGCCGGCGATCGTCAACAAGCGTTTGGACATGGGGCTCTCCAGGACATGCGGACGATGCTTCAGCGGTTCGCGGGAGCCGCGCGTGCGGTCGCGGCTTGCGCGCTTTCGACGATCTCGGGCTCCTCGACCTCGGTCACCTTCACGAACAGGTCCGGCACGCGTTTGGCGCGGTCGAGCAGCCAGGCCGCGCCGATCATGATGGCGATACCGACGATGGAGACGGCGAGCTGCTCCAAGACGCCTTTTGTGTATTGCGTCAGGATCCAGTGCGCCGAGAATGACAGGAATACGCCGAGGCAGAAGATCGGCAGCGAATGCTGGCCGCAGAGGATGACGGGCCGCAGCCAGACGCCGTGCAGCACCCGCCATTTGCGCGAGATGAAATGGGTCACCCAGATCGCCAGCGCCAGGAAGTGCGTGAAGCGCAGCATGTCGAGGTCGGTCTTGTCGATCGGGTAGATCGCCTTGATCATCCATTTCGGGATCAGCGCCTCGAGCGCGGGGATGTGCCAAGTCATCACGATCAGCAGCGCGAAGACGAGCCAGGCCGCGGCCAGCCCCATCGCCGCCCGCGACCACACCCATCTGGCGACCTTGTCGATCTGGCCGACGCCGCACCAGGCCGCGAACACGAACATCAGCTGCCAGCAGAACGGGTTGAAGTACCAGGTGGTGCCGGGCGGATAGGAGGCGATGTTCCAGTTGAACCAGCGCGACAGCACGTAGAGCACGACGGAGGCGGCGAGCGTCAGGTTCGGCCGGCGCACCAGGCACCAGACCATGAAGGGCGAGGCGAGCACCAGCATGATGTAGAGCGGCAGCACGTCGAGATTGACCGGCTTGTATTTCAGCAGGATCGCCTGCCCGATCAGCTCGTCCGGATGCGACAGGAAGTTGAACACGTTGAACTCGTGCTGGTACATCGGATTGTCGAAGCGCCGCGCGGTGCGGGCGATCTGCGCGGTGAACAGTAGGAACAGCATGATGTGCGCGACATAGAGCTCCGCCGCCCGCCGCCACAGCCGCTTCAATGCGGCGAGAAACCAGCCGCCGGCCACGATCGGTCCATAGATCCAGCCGACCAGATAGCCGGAGATGAAGACGAAGAATTCGGCGGCATCGCTGAAGCCGTAATTGCGCAGCGTCAGCCAGGCCACGACGTCGTGCGGGATGTGATCGAGGAAGATCATCCACAAGCCGATGCCGCGGAAGAGATCGAGCCTGAGGTCGCGCTCGACCGGCGCCAACAAAGCTGACTGGTCCCGTATGATCATGGCCCCGCCTCGTCCGATGGGCGTCGCGCCATGGCGGCGCCGGCAAAATGCAATGCTAAAAAATGCAGATCAAAAGTCACCTGGCCCTGCGACTGGTCCCGACGGTAGCCGACCTTGGATTCGGTGCAAGGGCTTCGGCACTGCGGTGTGCGAGGCTGCCTGTCGCAGCCGCCCGGCGACCGGCCCGATCAAAATTCTCGAAAACAACCCCATGCACAGTAGCTAACCCTTTGTGCTGCCTATGAAAATTTTTGGACATTTTGGGCCGATGATTCGGTCCGCGGCGGCGCAGTGCAGACCCGATCGGACGCAGCGTCAGATGAGCTCGCTGCCCTGGCCGAGCACCTCGGTCAGCATCGCCTCGGCCTTGCGCTGGAGCGGCCGCGCGCCGCTCTCGGAGGCGATCGCGACGGCGGATCGCAGGGACGCAAGAATGGCTGCCCTGCTCTCCGCACTGGAGGCCGGCGTCACGACGGCCTCGCCGAGCAGGGCTTCGGCCTCGAGGCCCGAAAACCCCTGCTGCCGGGCGGTATTGCGGGCCTCGCGCAGCATGTTCTGCGCGGCCCTGACATCGCCGAGGCGACAGGTCGCGAGTGCAAGGTAGATCGAGCTGCGCAGCACCGCCGAGGTATAGCCGACCGCCTTGGCCTCTTCGCGCGCCTCGGCCAGAACGCCGCGCGCCCGGTCGAACAGTCCCTGCTCCAGATAGGCCATGCCGAGGTGGCAGGCGAGCACCGGCACGAACAGGCGGATGCCGTGCTTCTGCGCCAGGACAAAACCGTCCTCGAGAATGGCGGCGGCCGCCGCCGGATCGCCCCGGCCGAGCATCAGCCAGCCCCCGCTATAGGCGGCTCCCGCAAGATCGTACGGACGATTGGTCTCCGCCGCGATCGCGGCGGCCTGGCGCTGGAGCTGCTCGGCGGCGTCGAACTCGCCCATGACCGTGTGGGTAAAGCTCTTCATCATGCAGCAGAGCAGCAGCAAGTTCCTTGGCGTCGTCCCGATCGGAGCGCTGGCTTCCGGTCCAGCCAATTGAGCGTGCGCCAATGCCACCGTCCGCTCTGCTTCGTGGTAACGGCCGGCAAGGAAATAGGCTTGCCCGAGACCATATCTCGCAAGATTGAGCCACCCCAGATTGCCCCACCGTTCCGCGAGGCGGACGACCTCTTCATTGACCGCGACCGCTTCGACCGGGGCTCCATAGAAGTTCTGCGCGCCGGCCCTGACCGTCATCGCGGCAACCTTGCGTCCGATGTCATCGATCGCGTCGGCCCGCCGTTCGGCTTCCTTGCCCAGGTCCAGCCATTCGGCGACATGGCCGGACGCGATGAATGCCGAGCGCGCCTCCATCCGCAGATCGATCGCGTCGGCCTCCCGCGACACCCTCATCGGCGTCTTGTCGAGCGAGCCCATGGCGATTTCGAAATAGTTGGCCGCGTCCGCAAAAGCCGACCGGCTCAAACATTTTCGTCCGGCGCTCCTGCCGTGGACAAAGGCCTTGTGCCAATCCTTGGCGCGCACCGCGTGATAGCACAGCGTATCGGGCTCATCCGCGCAGGTTTCGTCGCTCTCCAGCGTCCGAAGAATGCGCGCGTGAATCTCCTCGCGCACCTTTTCGACCATCGAGTCGTATGTGACCTGGCGAACCATCTCGTGTCGAAATTCGAGTTCGTCGCCCAATTCGCTGTCGATCCTGACCAGCAGCTCGGCGCGATCAAGCGCGGCAAGGCAGTCCTGGACGTGACCCTCGGGAAACTCGACGAGCTTGCGCAGCATGGCTACGGTCGATCGCGGCCCAAGCGCTGCCGCGATCTGCAACACGGAACGTTCCTGTCGCGACACGCGATCGAGGCGTGCTGCGATCACGCCCTGGATGCTCGAGGGGATACCGAGCTCGTCGATGGGACGCATGAGTGCGAGATCGCCCCATTGGCCGCGAAGCGTCCCACTATCCCTCAGCCCACGGCAGACCTCCTCGATGAACAGAGGCACATTGGCCGTGTGCGAAATGATCCGGGTCTTGAGATCGTCGTTCGCGGTCGACGGACCGAGCATGTCTGCCAGCATAGCCAGCCCCGAATCGTCGTCGAGCGGCCGCATCGCCACGATTTCGGCGTGGCAGCGCGCGATCCACACCGGCATTCCGTTCGGCCTGGAGGTGAGGAGCACGAGAAGACCGGGCGCCTGCAACGAAGCAATCGCGGCCACGACCGTATCGCTGGCCCGGTCGATCCAATGCAGGTCCTCGAGCAAAAGGACCGCGCGCTGACGGCGAGCAAGGCCCTCGACGACGGCGCAGCTCGCATCGGAGATCGCGCGCCCCCGAGCGTGAGGCTCAAGCTGATTCCACTCAGGCTCCGAGATCGGCAGATCCAGCACGGCATCGAGGGCGCTTTGCTGGATCGGTGGCAGATCGCTTCGCGGATCCCCGGAGCCATCCGGATCTTTCGCGGCCGCCTCCAGCAACGAGAGCAGGAGGCGCTTCAGCGTACTGAACGGAGCGCCCTGGAGGTTCGGGCTGCATTCGGCATCGACCAGGCGCCAGCCCTCGGCCTTGCGCTCCTGGGCGAACTCGTGCGCCAGCCGCGACTTGCCGATGCCCGCATCACCCAGCAGCAGGACCGTCTGACGGCCGGCACCCACGCTGGCTGCGGCGCGGCCGAGCAGCGCGCGCTCCGTGACACGATCGACGAACCGCGACACGCTGCGCGCGCGCCGCACCCGCCAACTCGAGAGATCGCTGGCGCCGACGATCCGGTAGACCGGCAGGGGCTGGTTGAAGCCACGCAGAGTCCTGTCGCCCAGGAATTCGAAACGGACATGCCCATCCGCAAGCTTCTGGCAGGCTTCCGACACATAGATCTGATTCGCTTCCGCCGCCGATTCCAGCCGCGCGGCCAGATGCTGGGCGGCCCCGCCGATCTCGTAGACCCTGGAAAACTCGCTGGCGACCATGTACGCGACGACATGTCCGGAATGGAGGCCAACCCGCACCTGCAGGCTGGAATCGCCGAGGCTCCCAACGCGCCGGACGAGTTCGAGCGCCGCGTGACAGGCCAGTGGGGCATGGTTGTCGTCCGCAATGGGAGCGCCGAACACCGCGGCGATCCCATCACCGAGCTCCTTGCTGACAATGCCCCCGAACTGACGCACCGCCCCTCTCATCGCGGCCAGGGCCGGCTCAAGGCGCGAGATCGCCGCCTCCGGCTCCAGCTCGGCCACTAGCCCGGTCGAATCCACGACGTCGGCACGGAGAATGGTGACGAACCGGCGCTCGCTGTCGGGATCGGAGCGTCGCACGGCCAGCCCGCATTTCGCGCACCAGCTATCGCTCGGGTCGATCGTCGCCTGACATGCGACACAATGCATTCCTGAGCCTTCAAAAGTCACGACGGCATCCTATGCCGACCGGTGCTCGCGACGGAGCCTCGCGTAGAATACCTATCGGGACATGCATGGCAATCGACCTTGCAGCGAAACATAGCTGTGTCGTCCAAGGTGGCTCTCTGGACGAAATGCATTTTCGGGTGGTAGCTTCGCCGTCGCGCGAAAATGGGGCCGCGCGTTGGTGGGGCGCCGAGGCTTTTCATAACGGCCAACGAGCTTTTGCTGGGCTGCACGATTCCCTGATTGATTAGATCGTTTCGAAGGACAAGAGGATGGGCGGAAGGACATATAGCGGCAAGGCATTTCGAGACTTGATGAACGCCAATTACTATCCCCTGGCGAACATGAAAAAGAGCGTCGCCAAGCTCAAGGCATCCGACGACATCGACCTGGCGACCCTGGAATACGGCCAGTACCATTTGATCCTGAACCCGCCATCGAGATGGCCGCAGGGAAGCGCCAAGTACTGGCATAAGGAAAAGGGCCGGGCCCGCCTCGACCTCAGCACCCAGCCGAACACGGTGCCGCTGTCCAGGGACGAGCCGGGCGTGATTCCCCTGACGCGCTGCGATCTGCTCGATGCCTGCGTCCGGAAATGCTTCAACTCCGAGCCGCCGATCCCGATGAAGACCAACATCATCGTCCACGCGCCGAGCGACGCCTACGCCCACCGGCACGAGATCCGGCTGGAGTGGGAATACAAGAAGGGTTCGGACAAGCCGACGCTACTCTATCTGACGATGGTCTGTCCGTACAAGGATTGATCCCCCATCCACCCCGGAAGCGAATGCCTCTGATCTCGTCGCCGGCCTCGCCGAGGTGAAGGGAGACAGTCCGTTGCCGCCGCGCGCATGGGCGCGCGGGCCGGCAGACCGGCTGGGCTGCTATCGCGAAAAGGGGACAACCGGCGAAGCGCAAAGTCTTCAGGCCGCGGACGACGCGTTAAGCAGCCTGCGTGAACGCCAGCTTGCCGATCGCATCTCTCAATACGTTCGTGTCTGCCCCCGGCCGGGTCGCTTGCTCGGCAAGATGTCGGCGGAACGATCGCGCGCCGGGGACCGCGTGGAATGCGCCGACGAAATGCCGCGTGATCGCGTGCAGCCGCGTACCGCGTGAAAGCTGCCGCTCGACATAGGGCATCATCGCCTCGAGGGCGTCCTGCATGGTCTCGTGAGGCGACAACTCGCCGAAGATGTCGGCATCCACCGAGAGTAACCGCCACGGCTCCTGATATGCCGCGCGGCCGAGCATCACGCCGTCGACATGCGCAAGATGCTTTCTCGCTTCGTCGATGCTCAGGATGCCGCCATTGATGATGATGGGCACGTCCGGCATCGCACGCTTGAGACGATAGACGCGGTCATAGTCGAGCGGAGGGATGTCACGGTTCTCCTTCGGCGACAGGCCGTTGAGCCAGGCTTTCCGTGCATGCACGATCAGCGTATCGCAACCAGCGGCGACCACTGCCCGCGCCAGAGTATCGAGCGCGACTTCTGGATCCTGGTCGTCGATCCCGATGCGGCATTTCACCGTCACGGGAATGGCGACCGCCTGTTTCATCGCGGCGACGCACTCGGCCACCACTTGCGGCTCCGCCATCAGGCAGGCACCGAAGCGGCCGTCCTTCACCCGATCGGACGGACAGCCGACATTGAGATTGATCTCGTCATAGCCGAAGCCCTCGCCGATCCGCGCGGCCTCCGCGAGGTCGCTCGCGTTCGAGCCGCCAAGCTGCAACGCGAGCGGGTGCTCGACCTGGTCGAACCCAAGCAGCCGTTCCCGGTCGCCATGAATGACGGCGCCGGTCGTGAGCATTTCCGTGTAGAGCAACGCCGACCGGGACAGGTGGCGGTGGAACACCCGACAATGGCGATCAGTCCAGTCCATCATCGGCGCCACGGAGAAGCGACTTGGCGAGATCTGCAAACTTGCTGCCTCTTTGGGGGAACGTGCTTCCGGCCTGGGAAATACCGCGGGGGTCACCACAATTCAACCCGAGCCGGCCCTCGCAGTACCCGACCAAGCAGGCCCATTTGCGCACAGAGCTCTTCAAGCTGATGCGCAGCAGGAAGCGATGTTTTTGATTTTTCGAGATCAACCCTCCCTGAAAAAGGACAGGGATGAGCCATTGTCAGGCTGCCGTCGAGACGCCGGCGCGTTCGTAGTCGCAACGAAGCTTTCGGAGCACTCGCACTGATATTGTCAGGTCCGGCCGAGGGTGGAGCGGCGCCGCTCGACCCTGCACACACTCCCCGAAACAGAAATGACCCGCGCGATGCGGGCCATTTTTCGTATCAGATCCGGTCGATCCGAATTTGGTTGCGGGGATAGGATTTGAACCTATGACCTTCAGGTTATGAGCCTGACGAGCTACCGGGCTGCTCCACCCCGCGTTAAACACTTGCTTTGCCCTCGGCTGGATCCCGGGGACGGTTGGTTGAGGCCGGCGCTGTTCGCGTGGCTTTTCTCGTCCGTCCCAAAGGCTTCCTTGGAAGGCAACCCGGGGCAAAGCCCGTCGGGTGCTGGGCGTATGTATCAAGGCGGGCTGTCTTTGGAAAGGGCTGAGGGAACGTTTTTTTCGACTTTATGACAGGGGAATCGACCAATTTCCGCTGCGTTCCCTGCGCTCTTGCCAGAAGTTCCACAAAGAGCCAGCTTGCAGCAACAAGATTGAAGCCGAAACGCTTCTTGAGGGAGGAACGCCGTGGACAGATCCCTGACGAGCGCCCCGGTCGGAGCGCTGGAGGAGGCCTTCCACGCCATGGTGGGGCGGTCGCGGGACGAGCCGCCCGCCGGCCTCGCCGAGCGGCTCGACCGGCTGGCGCGGCTGCGGGCCGTGTTGGCCGACAACGAGGAGCGCTTCCGGCAGGCGATCTCGGCCGATTTCGGCCACCGCTCGGCGGTCGAGACCACCATCGCAGAGACAATGCTGGTGTTTTCCGAGATCCGGCACGCCACCAAGCACTTGAAGAGCTGGATGGCGCCGCAGCGGGTCGCGACCGCGCTGCAATTCCTGCCAGCGCGCAACCGGCTGATACCGCAGCCGCTCGGCGTCGCCGGCATCATCGCGCCCTGGAATTATCCGCTCCAGCTCACGCTCGCGCCGGCGATCGGCGCGCTCGCTGCCGGCAATCGCGTCCTGATCAAGCCGAGCGAGCTCACCCCGCGTTTCGCAGGCCTGCTGAAGGAGACGGTTGCCGCGCGATTCGATGCGACCGAGCTGCTGGTCACCGGCATCGAGGGCGGGATCGCAGAGGCATTTGCGCGCCTGCCGTTTGATCACCTCGTGTTCACGGGCTCGACCCGGGTCGGGCGGATCGTGGCGGAGGCCGCGGGGCGTAACCTCACGCCGGTCACCCTCGAGCTCGGTGGCAAGTCGCCTGCGATCGTCGACGCCTCGGCCGACCTCGAGGAAGCGGCCGAGCGCATCGCCTATGGCAAATTGCTCAACGCCGGGCAGACCTGCATCGCGCCGGATTACGTGCTGGTGCCCGAACCCGCGCTGCAGGCCTTTGCCGAGAAGGTGCGCGCCCATATGCGGCGGATGTTCGGCACCGATCCCTCAAACAAGGACTACACCTCGATCATCTCGGACCGGCACTATGCCCGGCTCGAGGGCCTCGTCGCGGATGCGGCGCAGCGCGGCGCAAAGATCCTGCAACCGGCGAAGGCGGACGATCCCAACTGGAAAGCACACCGCAAATTCCCGCCAACGCTGATCGTCGGTGCGACCGACGAAATGGCGGCGATGCAGGAGGAGATTTTTGGGCCGGTGCTGCCGATTCTTTTCTATCGCGACCCAACTGAGGCCATCGCTTTCATCAACCATCGCGACCGGCCGCTGGCGCTGTACTGGTTCGGCAAGGATGGCGCCGCACGCGACGACGTGCTGGCGCGCACCGTATCCGGCGGCGTCACCATCAACGACTGCCTGTTTCACTTTGCGCAAATCAACCAGCCGATGGGCGGCGTCGGCGCATCCGGCACCGGCGCCTATCACGGCGAATGGGGCTTTCGCACGTTCAGCAAGCTGAAGCCGGTGTTCTACCGTTCCAAGTTCAACCGCCTCGCCGATCTCTATCCGCCTTATGGCGGCAAGATCGCGCGGCTGGAGAAGTTGATGCGGTTCATGTCGTAGCTGTCAGACATTGCGAGCGCAGGGAAGCAATCCAGACTGCCCCTGCGGAGGGATGCAGGATTGCTTCGTTGCGCTCGCAATGACGAGAAGAAATATAAAGGGGGAAACAAACATTGACCGACACATTCGATTTCGTCGTCGTGGGCGCGGGCTCCGGCGGATGCGCGGTGGCGGGGCGGCTATCGGAGGATGCGGCGACGTCCGTGGCGCTGCTCGATGCCGGCGGCAAGAACGACAGCTGGCGGATCACCACACCATTCGGACTTGCCCTGCCCTACAAGACGGCCAATTGGGCCTTCGACACGGTGCCGCAAAAGGGATTGAACGGCCGCATCGGCTATCAGCCGCGCGGCAAGGGCCTTGGCGGCTCCTCGGCAATCAACGCCATGGTCTACATCCGCGGCCATCGCTCCGACTACGATCACTGGGCTTCGCTCGGCAATGCCGGCTGGTCGTATGCGGACGTGCTGCCCTATTTCAAGCGCTCGGAGAACAACTCCGATTTCGACGGCGAGTATCATGGCAAGGGCGGCCCGCTGCATGTCAACAGGCTGCGCTCGGACAATCCGATCCATGACATCTTCCATCAGGCCGCGCGCGAGGCGCAGTTTCGCATCCGCGACGACTTCAATGGTGATGACCATGAAGGGCTCGGCAGCTACCAGGCGACGCAGCACAATGGCGAGCGCTGGAGCGCGGCGCGGGCATATGTTCAGCCTCACATGGACAAGCGCGCGAATCTGCGCGTCGAGACGGGCGCGCACGCCACCAAAATCCTGTTCGAAGGACGGCGCGCGGTCGGCATCGAATATCGGCAGGGCAAGCAGACAAAGCAGATGCGCGCGCGCCGCGCGGTGATCCTTGCCGGCGGCGCCTTCCAGTCACCGCAATTGCTGATGCTGTCGGGCATCGGCGACGGCGATGCGCTTCGACCGCACGGCATTGGCGCCGTCCATCATCTGCCGGGCGTCGGGCGCAATCTGCAGGACCACCCGGATTTCGTGTTCGTCTACGCCTCCGACTATCCGCACTTCGTTCATGCCTCGCTCGGCCGGCTGACGTCCCTGCTCCGCGCCATCCAGCAATATCGCCGCGAACGGCGCGGCCTGATGACCACCAATTTTGCCGAGTGCGGCGGTTTTCTGAGAACCCGGCCTGACCTCGACGTACCGGACATCCAGCTCCACTTCGTCATCGCGATGCTCGACGACCACGGCCGTAAAAAGCACAAGGAGGCGGGCTTCTCGTGCCATGTCTGCCTGTTGCGACCGAAGAGCCGCGGCAGCGTCTTTTTGAAGAGCGCCGATCCGCTCGCGGCGCCCCTGATCGATCCGAATTTTCTCGGCGAGGAAGAAGACGTCGAGGGGATGGTCGCAGGCTTCAAGACCACGCGCCGCCTGATGGAGACGCCGGCGCTGCGCGCGCTGCAGAAGAAGGATATGTTCACGTCCGACGTGCGGACCGACGACGACATCCGCAACATTTTGCGCGAGCGCGTCGACACCGTCTATCACCCCGTCGGCACCTGCAAGATGGGGACGGATGCGATGGCCGTGGTCGATCCGGCGCTGAAGGTGCACGGCGTCGAAGGATTACGCATCGTCGACGCCTCGATCATGCCGACGCTGATCGGGGGCAACACCAATGCGCCGACCATCATGATCGGGGAGAAGGCAGCGGATATGATCAGGGCGGAGATGCGGTAGCTCTCTCGCTTCCGTCATTGCGAGCGTGCGTGTCGGCTCAATTCAGCAGGAACCCGCCATCGACCGTCACCACGCTTCCCGTCATGTACCGCGACGCGTTCGAGGCCAGCAGCAGGATCGCGCCGTCGAGATCGGACTCGGCGCCGACGCGGCGCTGCGGGATGCGTTTGGCGAGACGTTCGCCTGCGGGCGCCGACCAGAAGGCGTGGTTCATCTCGGTGTCGATATAGCCGGGCGCGAGCGCGTTGATGCGGATGTTCTGGCCGGCGAGTTCCAGCGCCATCGCCTTCGTCGCCTGGATGATGCCGGCCTTGGAGATCGCGTAAGGCGACACCGCTTTCAACACACCGGTGCCGAGCACGGAGGCGATGTTGACGATGTTGCCTGGCTGCTTGCGCGCGATCATGCGCCGCGCGACCTCGGTTGCCAGGAAATAGGCGCCCTTCAGATTGGCACCGATCACCGCGTCCCAATCCGCTTCGGTCTGCTCGGTCGCAAGCTTCTCGATGGCGATGCCGGCATTGTTGATCAGCACGGTGACGGGACCGAGCGCGGCCTCAGCCGCGTCGACGGCCCGCGCGATCGAGGCGATGTCGGTGACGTCGAGCGCGATCGCGGCGGCGCGGCCGCCCTTGCCGCGGATCTCTTCCTCCAGGCTCTTCAGCTTGTCGGCCTGACGCGCCGCGAGGGCGACCGCCGCCCCATGGGCCGCCAGCACCCGGGCAAATTGCCGCCCCAGGCCCTGGCTCGCGCCCGTGACGAGGATGGTTTCTTTACTGACATCGAATAGGTCTGACATGACGATTTCCCCGGCGTAACCCTCGAGCTTTTGGAGCATCAATACAGACGATTTTATCGATCTGAAACCGGAATGATCGGTCCGGCGTTCATTCGTTTCACCGAGGCAAGTTTCTTCTGATGAACAGTTTCGATCTTGCCGTCTATGCCGCGCTCGCCATCGCAGTCGGCTTCGGTTTCAGGACCGGCCTGCTCCGCGGCGCCATGACCATCCTCGCCTATCTCCTCGCCGCGCCGATCGCGGTGGCGCTGATGCCGTTGATCGTGCCGCAGATCGCCGGCAATCCGAACGCGCCATGGCTGCAGAACTGGATCTGGTTGTTCGGCATCTTCGTCGTGGTCGGCATGCTGTTCGGTTATATCGGCGGCCTGGCGCTGAACGACACGATCCGCGACGCCGGCATCGGCGACCGGCTCGGCGGCGCCGCGCTCGGCGCCGTGAGGGTCGGCCTCGTCGCCACCACCCTGGTGCTGGTGTTCGACCAAATCGTGCCGGCCAACAGGCAGCCGCCCTTTCTCGCCGGCTCGCATCTGCGGCCGCTGTTCTCGACGGCGGGTCAGATGGGCTTCAAGTCGCTGCCACCGGAGGCGGCCTCCGCGATCGACCGCCTCAAGCAGGAACGGCGGATCTAGAGCGGATTTGCATCGCCGCGCCGAGCGCCATGCATTTTGACGCGGGCCCATGCCTTATCAGTGGCGCCGATGTTGGCTAGAGTGCCGCCATCCAAAACCTGCCTGCAATTTACGGGAGTGAAACTGTGGATCTTGGGATCAAAGGTCGCCGCGCCATCGTCTGCGCATCCAGCAAGGGCCTCGGGCGTGCCTGCGCCATTTCGCTGGCGGAGGCCGGCGTCGACGTCACGCTCACCGCACGCGGTGCCGAAGCCTTGAAGAAGACGGCGGACGAGATTCGTAAAGCCTATCCCGACGTGAAGGTCACCGAGATCGTCGGCGACATCACGACCCCGGCCGGCCGCGAGGCCGTGCTGAAGGCGTGCCCCGAGCCCGACATCCTGATCAACAATGCCGGCGGCCCGCCCCCCGGCGATTTCCGCAACTGGACCCGCGACGACTGGATCAAGGCGATCGACGCCAACATGCTGACCCCGATCGAACTGATCAAGGCGACCGTGGACGGCATGATGGCGCGCAAGTTCGGCCGCATCGTCAACATCACCTCGGCGGCGGTGAAGGCGCCGATCGACATCCTCGGCCTCTCCAACGGCGCGCGCGCCGGCCTCACCGGCTTTATCGCCGGCCTGTCGCGCAAGACCGTGATCAACAACGTCACCATCAACGGCCTGCTGCCCGGCCCGTTCGAGACGGATCGCCTGACCAGCACCGCGAAGGGTGAAGCCGACAAGCGCGGCACGACGCCCGAGCAGATCCTGGCCGAGCGCGCCAAGCTCAACCCCGCCGGCCGCTTCGGCCAGCCGGACGAGTTCGGTTACGCCTGCGCCTTCCTGTGCGGCGCCAAGGCCGGCTTCATCACCGGCCAGAACATCCTGCTGGACGGCGGCGCTTTCCCGGGGACGCTGTAAGCGCGATTGCGGGCCCGAAGCTTCCGCATCGTCATGGCCGGGCTTGTCCCGGCCATCCACGATTTGCCGCAGAGCACGAAGAACGAATGCCCGGGACAAGCCCGGGCATGACGACCCTTTAGCAGACAGCTGAATATCACCGCTGCTTTGTCGGCTCGTCTTCGTCCTGCTGACTGGGAGCGGAGGAATCGGCCGTCGTACGCTCGTCGGTCCAGTCGATGCCGAATTCGTCGAGCCCGTTGGCGAGCAGATCGCCCAGCATGGGATCACCGAGCAGGTAGCGCACGGTTTCGCGGCGCGGGCTGCCGTATTCACTTCGCGCCTCCACCGCGCGGGCGCGCAAATCGTCCCAATCGTCAATGGTGCCGTCGCCGCGGCCGAGCCAGGTCAGCGCGACGAGATCAAGCTGCTCGTCCTCGTTCAAGGCGATGATGAAGCCGCCAAGCTCCTGGACGACCGGATCGGAGCCGTCGTCCTCCAGGACATCGAGCGCATCGTCATCGCCGGGGTTGGAGCCGGAATCCGGATCGGAATTCCCTTCCTTGACGTCGAATTCACGTGCCTTCTCGATGATGAACGCGAGCTTTTCAGTCGAAATTGCAAGCTCTGGCATGGCTCCTCCTCCGGTTCCCGCGATAACGCCGCATCGCGTCAGATGATCCATTGCGCGTCATGGCGGAAAACCGCATGTTTCGGCGCCAAAGCACTAACATGGGAACGCAGCGGATGCAGTGGAAGGTCGGCCAGGTCAAAATCACCAAGGTCGTGGAGCTGGAGACGGTGGGCTCGACCCGCTTCATCCTGCCGCTCGCGAGCAATGCGGAGATCCAGAAGCTGCCCTGGCTGATCCCGCATTTCGCCACCGACGAGGGCCGGCTGAAAATGTCGATCCATTCGCTGGTGGTGGAGACGCCGTCGCGCCGCATCGTGGTCGACACCGGCCTCGGCAACGACAAGCAGGGCCGCAACGTGCCGACCTGGAACAACCGTACCACGCCGTTCATGGAGACCATGGCCGCGGCGGGCTTTGCCCCCGACAGCATCGACACGGTGCTCTGCACACATCTTCATGTCGATCATGTCGGCTGGAATACGAAGCTGGTCGACGGCCGATGGGAGCCCACCTTTGCAAACGCGCGCTACGTTTTCGGCAGGACCGAATACGAACACTGGCTGGATCATTCGACCGAGCCGGACAAGCGCGCCGTGTTCGAGGATTCCGTGAAGCCGATCGTCGAGGCCGGCAAGGCCGATCTGGTCCCGAGCGATCATCGGCTGTGCGAAGAGATCAGCATGATCCCGACCCCCGGCCACAGTCCCGGCCATATGAGCGTTCTCATCCGCTCGGACGACGAGCAGGCCCTGCTGACCGGCGACGTCGCCCATCACCCCTGCCAGATGGCGCATCTCGACTGGTCATCGACCGCGGATTCCGACCAGACGCAGTCGGCTGCGACGCGGGCAACGCTGTTCGGCCGCTTTGCCGACACGCCGACGCTGGTGATCGGCGGGCACTTTTCAGCCGGCCACATCAAGCGGGAGGGGGATGCGTTCAGATTCGACGCGCTGGCATAGGTCGGTTGCCCCGAACGCGAATGTCACGTCCCTACCGCCGAATGGAAGGGCTGCAATGCACCGCTTTTCGGCGGTTGAATTTCCCGCCGCCCTGTTCCATGAAGCTATTAACCGATCGGTCCAAATCTCCAGGGAGAAACGAGAATGAAGCTTGTTCGTTACGGCGAAAAAGGTGCTGAAAAGCCCGGCCTGATCGACAAATCCGGCCAGTTGCGCGACCTGTCGGCGCATCTGAAGGACCTCACCGGTGAGGCCTATTCGCCCGAGAGCCTCAAGAAGCTGGCAGGCCTCGATCCGGCCTCGCTGCCCGCGGTCTCCGGCAAGCCCCGTTTCGGTGCCCCCGTGACCGGCATCTCGAAATTCGTCGCGATCGGCCTCAACTATTCCGACCACGCCAAGGAGACCGGCGCCGACATCCCGAGCGAGCCGATCATCTTCATGAAGGCCAACACCTCGCTGTCCGGCCCGAACGATGCGGTCGAAAAGCCCCGCGGCTCGACCAAGCTCGACTGGGAAGTCGAGATCGCCTGCATCATCGGCACTCGTGCGAAATACGTCTCGGAAGCGGACGCGCTGAACTACGTCGCCGGCTATTGCGTCTGCAACGACGTCTCCGAGCGCGCCTTCCAGATCGAGCGCCTGGGACAGTGGACCAAGGGCAAGTCGCACGACACGTTCGGCCCGCTCGGCCCCTGGCTCGCCACCAAGGACGAGATCAACGACGTGCAGAACCTGTCGATGTGGCTGGACGTCAACGGTCAGCGCCGCCAGACGGGTTCGACCAAGACCATGATCTTCTCCATGGCCAAGTGCATCTCCTACGTCTCGCAGTTCATGACCCTGCTGCCCGGCGACATCATCACGACAGGCACCCCGCCCGGCGTCGGCCTCGGCATGAAGCCGCCGACCTTCCTCAATGTCGGCGACGTCGTGACCCTCGGCATCGAGGGCCTCGGCGAGCAGCGGCAGGAGATCATCGCGGCGTAAGCCGCACGCGTGTCACGCTCCATCGTCATGCCCGGGCTTGACCCGGGCATCCACGTCTCACAGTCTTGCCGCGCAGCGACGCGTGGATTGCCGGGTCAGGACCGGCCATGACGGAGGAGACACCGTTCGCACAAGATCGATTGCAGGGATGGCCCCCATGAAACTCTCTTTCTCTCCCGCCTCGCCCTTTGCCCGCAAGGTGCGCATCGCCGCGATCGAGCTCGGTCTGATCGACAAGATCGAATTCACGCCCGCAAGCGTCGCGCCTGGCACGGCCAATGAAGACTATTCGAAGATCACGCCGCTGAAGAAATTGCCGGTGCTGACCACCAATGACGGCGACGTCATTTTGGACTCCTACGTCATCGTCGAATATCTCAACGAGATCGCCGGCGGCGCCCTGATCCCCGATTACGGTCCTGCCCGCTGGAAGGCCAAGACCAATCATTCCCTGCTCAACGGCATGCTCGATTCCATGCTGCTGTGCCGTTACGAGAAGATGGTGCGGCCGCAGGGCCTGCAATGGCAGGCATGGTCCGACGACCATTGGAACAGGGCGTGGACCGGCATGGCGCGGTTCGAGAGCATGCCTGAGGTTTTGAACGGCCCGTTCGACATCTCGCAGATCGGACTCGTCTGCGTGCTCGGCTATGCCGACTTCCGCTTCGCCGATTGCGGCTGGCGCAAGGCCTATCCGAAGCTCGACGCCTTCCACCAGAAAATGCTGGAGCGACCGTCGGTCAAGATCTCGGTGCCCCCGGCAGCGTAAACAACTGGAGTCCTCATGAGCCTGAAGTTCTCGGTCGGCGACCTCACCATCCATCGCATCATCGAGCAGGAGACCACGTTCCTGCCGGCGCTGGAGATGTTACCGGGGTTGACGCCGGAGGTACTGGCCGAGAACCGCGCATGGATGCAGCAGGCAAAGGCCTTGGACGAGCAGGACACTCTAATCCTGTGTTTCCAGTCCTATGTGATCAAGACGCCGCATCATACCATTCTGGTCGACAGTTGCATCGGCAACGACAAGCCGCGGCCGCAGCGGCCGAAATGGAACATGAAGACGGACGACACTTATTTGCGCGGACTCGCCAGCGCCGGGTTTGCGCCTGACGACATCGACTTCGTGATGTGCACGCATCTCCATGTCGACCACGTCGGCTGGAACACGCGGCTGGAGAACGGCCGCTGGGTGCCGACCTTCCCCAAGGCGCGCTACGTGTTCGGCAAGCAGGAGTTCGACTACTGGACCGAGCAGAATGCGAAGGCGGAGGTCGCCCCCTTCGTCGACAGTGTGCTGCCGGTGGTCGAGGCCAGGCGCCACGAGGTGGTTGGCAACGAGCATGAGATCGGTGATCACGTCCGCATCCTGCCGACGCCGGGCCACACGCCAGGCCATGTCGCGTTCACGTTTGGTCGCGGCAGGGACGATGCCGTGTTCTCCGGCGATCTCATGCACTCGCCGATCCAGGCACTTTATCCGGAGATGTCGGTGAAGTTCGACGTCGACCCGGCCGCGGCGGCAACCACCCGCCGCAGCTTCCTGGAGCGCTATTGCGACACCGACACGCTGTGCTGCACCGCGCATTTCCCCTCGCCATCGGTGGGGCAGATCAAGCGCAAGGGCAGCGGGTTCGTCTGCGCGGCGGTCTAGCGCGCGGCGATCGCCCTGCTTCCGTCATCCCCGGGCTTGTCCCGGGCATCAACGTTCTTAAGATCGACCGCAACGACGAACGTGGATGGCGGGGACAAGCCCGGCCCTGACGAGGAAACACCGATGGCCAATCTCCCCGACATCCCTCTGCCCGCCGGAATCCGCTCGCGCACGATCGACGGCATCAATGGCTTGCGCATGCATGTACTGGAGGCGGGCTTCGAGACCAAGGGCCGTCCCTGCATCCTGCTGTTGCACGGTTTTCCGGAGCTCGCCTTCTCTTGGCGCAAGGTGATGCCGACGCTGGCTACGGCCGGCTATCACGTGATCGCGCCGGACCAGCGCGGCTATGGCCGCACCACGGGCTGGACAGCGGACTATGACGGCGACCTCACGCCATTCTCGCTGCTCAACCTCGTACGCGATGCGCTCGCCCTGGTGTCGGCGTTCGGCTACACGCAGGTCGATCTGGCCGGGCATGATTTCGGCAGCCCGGTCGCGGCCTGGTGCGCACTGATCCGGCCCGACGTGTTTCGCTCGGTGACGCTAATGAGCGCGCCGTTCGGCGGAGCGCCATCGCTGCCGTTCAATACGGTCGACGCGCCGGCGACGCCGCCCACCGAAGACCCCGTGCACCATGAGCTCGCCGCGTTGCCGCGTCCGCGCAAGCACTATCAATGGTACTATTCGACGCGCGCGGCGAACGGGGACATGCAGCACGCGCCGCAGGGCCTGCACGATTTCCTGCGCTCTTATTATCATCACAAGAGCGCCGACTGGACCGACAACAAGCCGTATCCGCTGAAATCGTGGTCAGCGGGCGAGCTGGCAAAGCTGCCGACCTACTATGTGATGGATGCCGGCGAGACCATGGCCGAAACGGTCGCAAAGGAGATGCCCTCGGCCGCGGCGATCGCCGCCAATCGATGGCTGCCGGACAGCGACCTTGCGTACTACGCCGCCGAATATGGCCGCACGGGATTCCAGGGCGGGCTGCAATGGTACCGCTACGGCACCACGGGCATGCTCAACAGCGAGATGCTATTGTTCGCGGGCCGGAGCATCGACGTGCCCTCATGCTTCATCTCGGGCAAGCAGGATTGGGGCACTTATCAGCGCCCCGGCACCTTCGAGGCGATGCAGGGGCGCGGCTGCACGAAGATGCTCGGCTGCCATCTCGTCGACGGCGCCGGCCATTGGGTCCAGCAGGAACAGCCCGCGGAGGTGAGCCGGCTGCTGCTCGATTTCCTCGCCCAGGCCGACACGGCCTGATTTGACCCGGCTACGGAGGCGCCCTATATAGTTTAGAATGGTTCTAAACTTCTAAAACAGGCCCGCCGTGAAGAATTTTGCCGACTTGACCGAGCGCGAGGTGCTCGCGGTCGCGATCTCCTCCGAGGAGGAGGACAGCCGCATTTACATGACCTTCGCGGAGGACCTGAAGGAGCGCTATCCGGACTCTGCCAAGCTGTTCGAGCAGATGGCCGAAGAGGAGCGTGGCCATCGCCACATGCTGCTGGAACTCTATGAGCAGCGCTTCGGCCCGCATCTGCCGCCGATCCGGCGCGAGGACGTCAAGGGATTCCTGCGCCGCCGCCCGGTCTGGCTGACCAAGAACCTGTCGCTCGACGCCATCCGCAGGGAAGTCGAGACCATGGAGATGCAGGCGGAGCGCTTCTATGTGAAGGCCGCCGAGCAGGCCCAGGACGTCGGCGTGCGTCGGCTGCTCGGCGATCTCGCCGAGGCCGAGAAAGGTCACGAGGAGACTGCCGCAAAGCTGACCGGCGAGATCCTGAACTCCGACGTCCGCGCCGAGGAGGACCGCACCAACCGCCGCATGTTCGTGCTGCAGTATGTGCAGCCGGGCCTCGCCGGCCTGATGGACGGCTCGGTGTCGACGCTGGCGCCGCTGTTTGCGGCGGCCTTCGCCACGCACCAGAACTGGCAAACCTTCCTCGTCGGTCTTGCCGCCTCGATCGGCGCCGGCATCAGCATGGGGTTTGCGGAAGCGCTCTCGGATGACGGCTCGCTGACAGGCCGCGGCTCGCCCTGGCTGCGCGGTCTCACCTGCGGGGCGATGACGACGCTCGGCGGGCTCGGCCACACCTTGCCTTATCTCGTGCCGGACCATTGGGCCAACGCGTTCTGGATCGCGACCGCGATCGCCGGCGTCGTCGTGTTCTTCGAATTGTGGGCAATCGCCTTCATCCGCGCGCGCTACATGGACACGCCGTTCCTCCAGGCCGTGTTCCAGATCGTGCTCGGCGGCGCCATCGTGCTGGCGGTGGGGATATTGATCGGGGCGGCGTAGCCGGCGGCGATGAGCGACATCGTTCACACACCGTCGGCCGGATCGCGAACTGGCCGATCGCGGCGATGGCGGCATTTCCAATGCGCGCATCAACAGCGGCCCCGTCAATCCTTTCGCACGCGCCTTGCGCGCAGCTTCCAACCCTACAGCTAAGCGATCGCCAGAGATCGGACACCTCATGACGGTCCAACTCCATTACGGGACACCGGCCAGAATCTTCCATTGGCTCATCGTGGCGCTGCTCGCCGTGCAGTATCCGATCGGCTGGTTTATGCCTGACCTGCATCGCGGCATGACGCCCGGTGCCGCGATGACGTTTCACCTCTCGATCGGGCTCACTATTCTGGGGCTGACAGCGCTGCGACTGATCTGGCGACTGACCCATCCTGTCGCGCCTGAAACTTCGCTGCCGGCCTGACAGCGCGTGAGCTCAGAAGCGGTGCACTGGCTGCTCTATGCACTGGTGCTCGCGACGACGATTTCAGGCTGGCTGTTTGCGTCCTTTCGCGGATGGTCCGTGTCGTTCTTTTACCTCATGCCACTGCCGATGCTGGCGTCCGACAACGCCGCCGCGGGACGCACGATCGACGGCTTGCATCAGGCCTCGGAATGGGCGCTTCTCGTCATGGTCGGGATTCATGTTGCAGCAGCGCTCGCGCACATGTTCATTTATCGCGATGGCGTCATGCAGCGGATGCTTCCCAGGTAGTTTTTGTAACAGGATAAATGCAGTCGTACGACGGTTGCGACATCAGGAAAAACTGCGCATCATCTCATCAATGTAACGCAGGAGCATGCCGTGGCCAGATCGGAATGGAGTTTCAAGAGCGCGGTCAAACTGTCGGCCGCGTTGGCCGCAAAGAAGGTCTCCGCGGTCGAGCTTACCCAGGATGCCATCGACCGCATTGAGCGTCACGACGGCAAGGTCAACGCGATCTGTGTGCGCGATTTCGACCGCGCGCTGAATGCCGCGCGCGATGCGGACGCCGCCCTGGCGCGCGGCGATCGCAAGCCCCTGCTGGGCCTGCCCGTCACGGTGAAAGAATCCTTCAACATTGCAGGCCTGCCCACCACTTGGGGCTGGACGCCGCAAAAGGATTTCAAGCCGATGGAGGACGCGCTGTCGATCTCCCGGGTGAAGAACGCAGGCGGCGTCATTCTCGGCAAGACCAACGTTCCCGTGGGCCTGGGGGACTGGCAGAGCTACAACGACATCTACGGCACGACCAACAATCCGTACGATCTCGGCCGCACGCCCGGCGGCTCATCGGGCGGCTCGTCGGCAGCGCTGGCGGCCGGCTACGGACCGCTCTCGCTCGGATCCGACATCGGCGGCTCGCTGCGCGTGCCCGCATTCCATTGCGGGGTCTATGCGCACAAGCCGACCTACAATCTCTGCCCGACGCGCGGTCATACGCCGCCGCCATTTCCGGCGATCCCGATGGAACGCGATATGGCGGTGATCGGTCCGATGGCCCGGAGTGCGGCCGATCTGACGCTGCTGCTGGACGTGATGGCCGGTCCCGATCCAACCGACCTGGGCGTCGGCTACAAGCTCGCGCTGCCGGAGGCACGCCACGACAAGCTGAAGGATTTCCGCCTGCTCGTGATCGACAGCCATCCGTTGCTGCCCGCGAATGCCGAAATTCGCGGCGCGATCGAGACGCTGGCCGGGCGATTGACGGGCGCCGGCGCGAGCATCGCGCGCGAAAGCCCGCTATTTCCCGACTTCCGCGAGGCCACGCGCCTCTACATGCGCATGCTGATGAGCTTCCTAGGCGCCTTCTTTCCGCCCGACATCCTCGCCGGCGCGCGGGCCGGCGCGGCGCAGTTCTCACCAGACGACAAGAGCCTTGCCGCCGAGCGACTGCGCGGCATGACCAGCACCCATCAGGCCTGGGTGTTCGACGAGGGCGCGCGCGCCGGACTGCGCGCGCAGTGGCGGCAATTGTTCAGGACATTCGATGCGGTGATCTGTCCGATCATGCCGACCCCCGCCTATCCGCATGACCATTCGCCGGAGCAGGAGAAGCGCCGGATCAATATCGACGGCAAGGACCATGTCTATCCGGACCAGCTTGCCTGGCCCGGCATCGCCACGCTGACGGGCTTGCCGGCCACGGCTGTTCCGCTGGGTTTGTCCAAGGACGGCCTGCCGGTCGGCGTGCAGATCATCGGCCCCTTCCTCGAAGACCGCACGCCGCTCAGGCTCGCTGAGTTGATCGAGCGTGAATTCGGCGGGTTCACGCCGCCGAAAATGTTCGACGATTAGGGCTCCCATCGGAGCGAGGGGACCTTGCCACCAAGCAATCCAGACTGCATCGGCGGAGGCGTTGCTGGGTTGCTTGCCACCCATAAATCAATCGCTAACCAAACAATCTTTTCCCGCGCGATGTGCCAGCCGCACATCTGACGTTTATCCGGCTGGCAATTGTTCGCCCCTAGACATTGCAAGGTCACGGCGGCCCCTTCCTCGGAGAGGGCGTCGCAGGGGCGCGTTGCGAAATCCGGGGTGCTGCCGAGCCTGGTGAAGGCGACCGCTCAAATCCAGCAAGAGTGATTGCGTGATAAAGGACACAATCGAAATAGGCGCGCTGCGCGATCCCTATCATCGCGCCAATCCGGACGAAACGCTGCCCGAGAGATGGCGCACTCCGATGGCCATCGCGATCGGATGCGGGCTTTTAGGCATCGTGCTCCGCTACCTGGCGCGGGAACACGCGACCGCCGACGCCGCCGAATACATCACCTGGTATAGCTTTGCGCGAGATCAAGGCATTGGCGGGCTGGCCGAGGCTTTCACCAACTACACGCCGTTTTACAGCTACCTCCTGCTGATCGCCGCCCGGTTTGACTGGTTGGGCCAGCCGCTGTCCCTCGTGAAGATGATCTCGGTCGTCTTCGAGTTCGGCTGCGCCATCGTTGTGGCCCGGATGGTCTGGCGCGTTACAAGCGTGCCGCTGCGCGCATCGCTCGCCTTCTGCGCGGTGTGGCTTGCGCCGACGGTGCTCTTCAACGGCTCCATGTGGGGACAGGCCGATTCGATCTGGACCTTCTTCGCGCTGATTTCCGTGGCGATGTTCATGCGGGACCGAAACGGCGTTGTGCCGTTCGCGGTCGCCTGTTCGGTGAAGGCCCAAGCCGTCTTCCTGGGGCCGTTCGTGTTGGGCATGATCCTGCGTCGCAGGATCCATTTGGCATGGCTTGCCGCACTTCCGGCGGCCTATGCGCTCCTCGCCATTCCAGTCCTCGTCGCCGGCAGATCCCTGCTCTCCGTGCTCGGGGTCTATCTCGACCAGGCTCACACCTTTCACCGCCTCACGATGAACGCGGCGAATATCTGGGTGTTCGCCGGCGGAACGCCGTACGCGGTCGGAGTTGCCGCCGGCCTCGTGCTCGCGGCGGCGAGCGGACTTGCCCTGTCGATCTTCATCGCACAGTCCAAGCGGACGGGCCCGGAGTTCATTCTGCTCGTCGCGTGTGTCTCCCTCGTCCTCATGCCCTACCTGCTTCCGAAGATGCACGAGCGCTATTTTTATGCGTTCGAGCTCGCATCCATCGCGCTGGCCTGCCTCAATCTGCGCTATCTGCCTTTCGCGGTGATTGCCCAGGTCGATGGCGTGCTATCCTATCTCGCATTCGACAGCGGGATCGTCATGGGCCTGTTGCCGGCGGCGCTCTGCAACACCGTGCTCGTGTTCTACCTCGTGCTCGATCTCCGCCACGGCAAGATCGGATTTCGCTTTGCGAGGTTTGCCTGGCTCGGCTTCGCTGCATCGACTGCGGGATTGTTCTCCTATCTGCTGTTCGCGGGTCCCGGCCTGAACGTATCCCTCGCTTATATGCTCGTCGCGGGACTCGCCACGGCCATGACGCTGCTGCTCGTGAAGGAGACACGCTGCGCTTCGGCCGAGGCGCTCGCCGCGTCGCATTGACCCGCGGTGCGGGCGACGACGGCGTCCGTCGCGCTAGCTATCGAATACGATCACGCTGCGCAGCGTCTTGCCGGCTTTCATGTTGGCGAAGCCGTCGTTGATCTCCGAAAGCTTCAGCTTGGCCGAGATCCAGTCCTCCAGGTGCAGTCGTCCGCGCAGGTAGAAATCCACCAGCCTCGGCATGTCGACCCGGAAGTGGTTCGAGCCCATCGAGGAGCCCTGGATCTTGCGCTCGCGCAGGAAATCAAAGCCGTGTAGTTCGATCTTCTGGCCGAACGGGATCATGCCGACGATGGTGGCGGTGCCGCCGGAGGCGAGCATGCCGAACGCCTGCTCTGCGGTTTCCTTGCGGCCGAGCACCTCGAAGGAATGATGCACGCCGCCATTGGTGAGATCGCGCACCTGCTTCACGACGTCACCGTCGGCCGGATTGATGATGTCGGTGGCGCCCAGCTTGGTCGCGAGCTGGAGCTTGGCAGGATTGGTGTCGATGGCGATGATGCGGCCGGCGCCTGCGATCTGTGCGCCGTTGATCGCGGCCATGCCGACGCCGCCACAGCCGATCACCGCCACGGTTTCACCCGCCGTCACCTTCGCTGTATTCACCACGGCGCCATAGCCGGTGATGACGCCGCAGCCGATCAGCGCGGCGAGATCGAGCGGCATCTCTTTACGGATTTTGACGATGGCGTTCTCGTGCACCAGCATCTGTTCGGCAAAGGACGAGAGGTTGAGGAACTGGTGCAGCTTCTCAGGCCTGGACCACTGCATCCGGTTTGAGACGCCCGGCAGCAGCTTAACTGTGATGTCGGTGCAGAGCACGGTGCGGCCCGTGGTGCAGTTGTCGCAGGTGCCGCAGAATACCGACAGGCAGGTGACGACGTGGTCACCCGGCTTGACGTAAGTGACATCGGAGCCGACCTGCTCGACGACGCCGGCGGACTCGTGGCCGAGTACCGCGGGCAGCGGATGCGGATAAAGCCCTTCCATGAAATGCAGGTCGGAGTGACAAAGCCCGGCAACCGTGGTGCGGATGAGGACTTCGCGCGGGCCCGGCTTCGGCAGGCTGACATCCTCGATGACCAGCGGCTTGTTGACTTCATAGAGGACGGCGGCCTTCATCGAGCACTCCCTGTCGCTTTTTTTGGTTTGAACGCGAGCGCAGCCTACGCCGCCAGAACCAGTTCGCCAACCTCGCTCATGCTGGCTGAGCCGTCACCGAGCAGCAGCGCGGCGATCCTGGCTTGCGTGGCATTTTCCGTGAGCCGGAACGGATCGCTCGGTGACACCCGATGATCGATCACCAGCCGCGACAACAGCAGCCGACGCGCATCGCCGCGCATGTCGTGGACGCGGTGCGCTTCCCAGGCCAGCGCGACGGCGCTGGCAACATGGTAGAGCGAGCTCGTCGCCCGACGCGCATCGGCTTCGTTCTCGGATTTTGCCGCAACCTCGCGCGCGAAGCCGACGGCGCGATCGACCAGACCGCGCAGCTTGTCGCGCCAGGCCTGCGGCACTGACGCGCTGTCATCGAGCCGGGCATGCAGATCGGCTGCGAGTGCGGATTCCGCGCCATGGCGGCCGACCGCGCGCCTGAGCGCATCGATCGCGACGATGTTGCCGGTGCCTTCCCAGACCGAACCGAGATGCGCATCGCGCAGCAGGCGCGGCGTGGCGAACTCCTCGACATAGCCGATGCCGCCACGCATCTCGAGCGCATCGCCGCAGACCTTTCGCGCGTCGCGGGTGGCGCGGAATTTCAGGGTCGGCGTCAGGATCCGCAACAATGCCGCCGCATCCTGGCTCCCGGCCTCGGCGCGGTCGAGTGCGTCCGCGGTGAGGAAGCTCATCGACAGCGCCTGCTCGACCGGCAGCATGATCTTCAGCATCTGACGCCGGCCGAGCGGCAGGTCGATGATGCGGTTGCCGAACACGACGCGGTTGGTCGCGACCGTCATGGCGTCGTGATAGGCGCGGCGCATCAGCGCGGTGGATTTCACGCCGTTGGAGAGCCGCGACGAGTTCACCATCTCGGCCATCTGCACGAAGCCGCGGTCGAGCTTGCCGACCGCATAGGCGATCGCACCTTCGAGCTTGATCTCGCCCGAGGCCATCGAGCGCGTGCCGAGCTTGTCCTTCAGGCGCACGATCCGGTAGTGGTTCTGCGACCCATCGTCGAGGAAGCGCGGCATCAGGAACAGGCCGACGCCGCGCGTGCCGGGGCCGGCGCCTTCGGGGCGCGCCAGCAGCATCACGACTTTCGCATCTGCATTCGAGCAGAACCATTTCTCGCCATGGAGGCGCCAATGGTCGCCCTCCCGCACCGCGCGGGTGGTCAGGGTGCCGACGTCGGAGCCGCCCTCTTTTTCGGTCATGAACTGGCCGCCCTGCGTCAGCTTGCTCATGTCGGTCGAGGTCAGGCCGTCGAGATATTTGGCCTTCAGCGCCTCGTCGCCGAAATTCGCCAGCAACTTCGCGCAGCCGTCGGTGACGTTGATCGGGCAGCCCATCCCGAATTCGGTCTGGTTGAAAAGAAACGTGAAGGCGTGCTTGGCGACGACAGGGTATTTGTCCGGCCAGCCCATGATGCCCTTGCGGAGCGAAAGCGCGTGAATGCCGAATTCGCCGAACGCTGCGTTTTCAAGCTCACGGTAGGCCGGATGATATTCGATCCACTGCACGTCGCGGCCGAACTTGTCGCGCTGGTGCAGCACCGGCGTGTGCCGGTCGGCAAGCCGCGCGCACTCGTCGAGGCGGCCTCCGGCGAGCTCGCCGAGGCGGTCGAGATGCGGCTCGATGTGACGAAACAGCGCGTCCGGCAGGTGGATGCGCAACACGTCGGCCAGCGCCGGATCGGCGCGGTAGAAATTCATGCCTGACGTATCGGGCGCCAGCAGGCCGGATGATGCGGCCGCCACATCTCTTTCTTGCCCCGTGACCGGCTTGTGCATGATCGTCCTCTTCGTTCCTGCCCCTGCGAACATTTTGCGCTGATTTGGCGCTTGCCGCGTTGAATGATGTCGATCATGCTCCAGGCAAGAGAAGCGATAAAGCCGCAAATTGTCAGGGAGGCATGAGCGCCGCGAAGGAGCAATTCGCTCTGCGGAATTGTCATCACCGCGGCTGGTCGTCAGCCCGAACCGTGCATAGATCAGCGGCTCCCGTCTTCGAGAGATCACGCCATGGAACATCCGAAATACAAGATCGCTCTCATCGTCGGCGCCGGTGAAGGCCTGAGCGCCTCGCTGGCACGGCTGCTCTCCAAGCAGGGCATCCGCGTCGCGCTGGCCGCGCGAAAGATCGAGAAGCTCGGTGCGCTTTGTAGCGAGACCGGCGCCAGAGCCTATGCCTGCAACGCGACCGAGCCCGATGAGGTCGAGCGGCTGTTCGGCCTCGTCGAGCGCGAGATCGGCACGCCGGACCTCGTCGTCTACAACGCCAGCGGCCGCACCCGCGGGCCGTTCGTCGATCTCGTCCCAGTCGACGTCGCGCAAGCCATCGCCGTCAGCGCCTATGGCGGTTTCCTGGTGGCGCAGCAGGCGGCCAAGCGCATGCTGCCGAACAAGCACGGCGCCATCCTGTTCACCGGCGCCTCCGCCAGCGTCAAGGGCTACGCGCAGTCCGCCTCGTTCGCGATGGGCAAGTTCGCGTTGCGCGGCCTCGCGCAGAGCCTGGCGCGCGAATTGTCGCCGCAAGGCGTCCATGTCGCGCACTTCGTCATCGACGGCGGCATCCGCAGTGCGGCGAGGACGGAAGCCGAAGACAAGCCGGACTCGATGCTCGATCCCGATGCGATCGCGGAGAGCTATTGGAACGTATTGCAGCAGCCGCGCAGCGCCTGGAGCTGGGAGCTCGAGCTGCGCCCCTGGGTAGAGACGTTTTGAGGTCGAGGTCGTAGGGTGGGTCAGCCGCAGGCGAAACCCACCTCTCAATCTCCGCGCTGACTGAAGTGATGGGTTACCCACCCTACGAGAAGCAAACGAAAGCAGGGAGGAACAATGACCACGGAAACCACCATCGACACCGGCACCAGCGAGCTCCTCTGCGTCATCCGCGATCGCGTCGCGATCATCACGCTGAACCGGCCGGAGGCGCGCAATTCACTGTCGGATGCGCTCACCCCGGCGCTGCGCACGATGATCCGGAGCTGCGGCGAGGATCGCAATGTCGGCGCGCTCTTGATTACGGGAGCGGGAGAAGCGTTCTGCGCCGGCGGCAACGTCAAGGGCATGGGCGCGCATCGCGACAAGGCAAAGCTCGAGATGCCGCTTGAAGATCGCATCGCCGATCTGCAGGAGCGACAGCGGCTACTCACCGGCGCGCTGGTGTCTGTGCGCAAGCCGACCATCGCCGCCCTGCCCGGCCCCGCGGTCGGCGCCGGGCTTGCCATCGCCATGGCCTGCGACATCCGCATCGCCGCGCAATCGGCTTTCGTCGCCACCGGCTATGCCCGCATCGCGCTGAGCGGTGATTACGGCATTGCCTGGCTGCTCACCCGTCTGGTCGGCACTGCGCGGGCGCGGGAGCTGATGTTCACCGGCGATCGCGTCAATGCCGCGCGCGCTGAGGCGATCGGCCTCGTCAACCGCGTCGTGCCTGACAATAAACTGCAGGCCGAAGCCTTTGCGTTGGCAAAGTCGCTTGCCGAGGGCCCGCGTTTGGCGCTGCGCTACATGAAAGACAATCTCGACGAGGCCGTGCTGTTCGACTTCGAAACCGCGCGAGACCACGAGGCCGAGCGGCTGATCCGCCTGACCACCACCGCCGATCACAAGGAGGCGGTGCAGGCCTTCATCGAGAAGCGCAAAGCTGTGTTCACGGGGAAGTAGCTCCAAAACAGGACTGTCATTCCGCGGCGATGCGCAGCATCGACCCCGAAATCCATTCGACCGCAAAACGCGCGTCGTGATGGCTTCCGGGTTCGCGCTGAGCGCGCCCCGGAATGACGATGCAGAGAGACCGCTAAGCAAAAAGATGCCCGGCTCTGGCTTGGCCAGGCCGGGCTGCAGTTGTGTCAGACCGAGGCTGAGGGGCTATCGGCCTGACGGGAAAGAGCGGCGAGGCGCCAGCTGGCGCAGGGAATGCCTTTGGGCGCGACGCTGATCTCCTTGTCGAAGCGCACCAGCTTCCAATCATCGGGGTGATTGACGAAGGCGAAGCCGGATTTGCGGGCGAGCAAGATCATGGTCTCGTTGGAGCGCAGCGTCTCGCCGAAGATACGCACGGCGCCAAGCGCGGCGGCGCGGCATTCGAGATTCTTCATCAGCGCAGTGGCGATGCCACGGCCCTGCCAGCGATCATGGACCGACAGGCCGAATTCGAGCGTCGCGCTTTCGGCATGCAGCGCGTAACGCGCCTCGGCGACGATGGTCTCGAAGCCATCGACCATCATGGTCGCGACGACGGTGAAGCGTTCGCGCTCACCGATCTGGAGGAAGTCGCGCAGCAGGCCGTTCGGCAGCTCACTGATGGCGCCGAAGAAGCGGTTGTAGCGGGAGCGGGTCGAGAGGGAGCGGAAATAGTGCTGCAGCTCGTCGGTATCGCGCGGCTCGACGAAGCGGACATTGACCACCGCGCCGTCGCGCGTGCGCAGCGTGTCCGAATATTGCTTCAGATCTTCCAGGCGAAGAGCGGCCATGACACGTTCTCGGGAGGAAAAAGGACCGCCGGCGCCCCTGTTGTCAGGCGGCGCCGGCCTGGCGGCCAATCAGGCCCGCCAGAAGGGTTTCTCGGCCTCATAGGCGACGTCGGACCAGGACAGCCCGACGTCTTGGAGATCGCGCGCGGTCCAGTGGGCGAGTTCGCGCCTGGTGCGGTAGCGCTCGTGCCAGACGTGAAGGGTCTCGCCGATCTGCTGGATCAAGCTGGGCGCATGATGATTTGTCATCGAACTGTGGGTCAAAGTAGACATTTTGAGCTCCTTGAGCTAACTTGAGAGCCAATATCTCCTTCTTGGTGCACTGCCACAAACGACAATTTGTACCTCTTCGCATGAATTAACGTCATGTATCCTGCTGCCAGATGACTGCCAGATTGCCCTCCCTCAACGGATTGCGGGCGTTCGAGGCGGCCGCGCGCCATCTCAGCTTCACGCTGGCAGCCTCCGAGTTGAACGTGACGCAGACCGCGATCAGCCATCAGATCCGCAGGCTCGAGGAGGAGCTCGGCATCCGCCTCTTCATCCGGCAGAACCGCGCGCTGGCGCTGACGCCGGAAGCGCGCGACTATTTGCCGGGGGTCCGCGCCGCCTTCAACGACCTCCGGCTGGCCACCGATCGTCTGCTGCGCAAGGACGACGACAAGGTACTGACGGTCTCGACGCTGGCCTCGCTCGCCGCAAAATGGCTGCTGCCGCGACTGACCGATTTTCAGGAAAGCCATCCCGGCATCGAGGTGCGCATCACCACGTCCACCAGCCTGGTCGATTTCCAGCGCGACAATGTCGATGCCGCCATTCGCTATGGCCGCGGCCAATGGCCCGGCCTGCGAGCCGACTGGCTGATGGCGGATGAGCTGTTTCCAGTGTGTAGCCCGTCGCTGCTGCGCGGCGACAAGCCGCTGCGCCAACCGGAGGATTTGCGGGGCTATCCGCTGCTGCACACCTCGAACGCCAACAGCGACGATTGGCGGCTATGGCTGACTGCGGCGGGACTCCCGGCCGATATCGCGCGGCAGCCCGGCATCACCTTCGACATGATCTTCATGACCATCCAGGCCGCGATCGACGGCATCGGCGTGGCGATGGGACGGACCTCCTACGTCAAGGACGACATCGCCAAGGGCCGCCTCGTGGTTCCCTTCAAGATCGCGCTGCCGGCCGATGCCGGCTTCTACCTGGTCGCACCCGAGGGCCGCCGCGAACCGCCGAAGCTGACCGCATTTCGCCAATGGATGCTCGCTGCAGCGCAAAATAAAGCCTGAAAATTCATCAGCTTCCGCGGCAAAATGGATTGACTCCCAACGTCCTGCGCGGGATGGGATGAGACAGATTGTCGCAGCATCGATCAGTTGCCCTACCGTGAATGAGTTCCGGTCCGGCCACGTCTCGAAGGGAGCAATGCCATGGCTGGATCAGCAACCAATCCGCCTGAGGTCAAGTCGCGCATCGGCGCGATCCTGCGTGCCACCTCAGGCAACTTCCTCGAACAATTCGACTTCTTCCTGTTCGGCTTCTATGCGGCCGCGATCGGCAAGGCGTTCTTCCCGTCCTCTGACGAAACGGCATCGCTGCTCAACACCTTCGGCGTATTCTGGCTCGGCGCATTGATGCGGCCGGTCGGCGCGATCGTGCTCGGGTCCTATATCGACCGCATCGGCCGCCGCCAGGGCCTGATCGTCACGCTCGGGATCATGGCTATCGGTACCGTCGTCATCGCGTTCTGTCCGAGCTATGCGACCATCGGCATCGCCGCGCCCATCATCGTGCTGATCGGACGTTTGCTGCAGGGCTTCTCCGCGGGCGTCGAACTCGGCGGCGTGTCGGTTTATCTCTCTGAGATCTCCACGCCCGGCAATCGCGGATTCTACACGTCGTTCCAGTCGTCGAGCCAGCAGGTCGCGATCTTCGTGGCGTCGATCATCGGCTTTCTTCTGTCCGAGGTGATGCCGGCCGACACCGTCGCCGCCTGGGGCTGGCGCATTCCCTTCTTCGTCGGCTGCCTGATCATCCCCCTGATCTTCTTCCTGCGGCGGACACTGGAGGAGACGCCCGCCTTCCTCGCCATGAAGAAGCATCCGACGGCCAGCGAGGTGTTCGCTTCCGCGCTCGCCAACTGGCGCATCGTCATCCTCGGCATGATGATCGCGATCCTGACCACCACGACGTTCTACTTCGTCACGGTGTACACGCCGACCTTCGGCAAGACCGTGCTGAAGCTGTCGACGCAGGAGGCGCTGCTGGTGACGCTGCTCGTTGCCGTGGCCAACTTCTTCTGGAACCCGGTCGGCGGCGCGCTGTCCGACCGCATCGGCCGCAAGCCGGTGCTGCTCGCCATCGCCTGCCTGTCGCTGGTGACGGCCTATCCGGCGCTGCACTGGCTGGTGGCGGCTCCGAGCTTCGGCAAGCTGCTCGCAGTCGAGATGATGTTCTCGTTCTATTTCGGCGTCTACAGCGGCACCATGCTCGGCGCGCTGGTCGAGATCGTGCCGGCGCATGTCCGCACCACCTGCTTCTCGCTCGCCTTCGCGCTCGCCGCCGCGCTGTTCGGCACCTTCACGCCGTTCGCCTCGACCTTGCTGATCGAGCATACCGGCGACAAGGCATCGCCCGGTTATTGGCTGATGCTCGCGGCCGTGCTCGGCATCATCGCGGCAGCGACGGTGTATCGGGGCGGCGGCCAGGCGGTGCCGACGTATGATGCGGTGGCGGAGCCTGTGGCGGGGCATTAGCTTGGCGTCATTCGCTGACGCCTCGAAGAAGCGAGCCCGGACTGACGGGCTTATAGCTCCACAACCACGTAATCGCTCTCGACCCTCACCGGGATCGTCTCGGCGACATACGGCCCCTTCACGACGCTCGCACCCGGCTCGACGTGGGCCGGATAGGCCTTCACGCGGAAGCGGCGCGGATCGCAATAGGACTGGCCGGTGCGGATGTCGAACTCCCAACCGTGCCAGGGGCAGCGGATGATCTCGCCAAGCTTCGTGTACTCGATCTCGCCGGGCTCCTTCGACTGGGCAAGACCGATCAACGGGCCCTCGCACAGCGCCGCGCCCTGATGCGGGCAGCGGTTCATCAGACCGAAATATTCGCCCTTGATGTTGAAGACCGCGATCGGCCGTCCGTCGATCTCCAGGAACTTTCGCGTGCCGGGCGGCAACTCGTCGACCGGCGCGATCACATGCCGCGCCATCAACTTATTCCGTACAACTTCTTCGCATTGCCGAGATAGAACGCCTCGCGATTGGCCTCGCTGACGCCGGCCGGCAGCACGCGCGACGGCTCGTCGTAATCCCAATGCGGATAGTCGGTCGCGAACAGCAGGCGATCCCAGCCGATCCAGTTGATGACGTCGAACAGGTCCTCGCGGCGTTCAGGATCCTCCATCGGCTGCGTGGTCCACCATACCTGCTCGCGGATATATTCCGACGGCGGCCGCTTCACATGCGGCACTTCGCTCCTGAGCCGCTGCCAGACCTTGTCGAGCCGCCACGCCAGCGACGGCGCCCAGCCGAAGCCGGCCTCGATCATCACCATCTTCAGTTTCGGGAAACGCTCGAACACCCCTTCCAACACGAGGCTTGCCAGTGCCGATTGCTGGCACTGCGAATGGCCCACCATCTCCTCGATGTAATAGGACGGCCAGCCCGACGGCGTGATGGGGTTGCCGCCGAAGCCGAAGGCGTGGACGCCGACGGGAAGGCCGGCTTCCTCCGCGGCCTGGTAGATCGGCCAGTAACGGCGCTGGCCGAGCGGCTCGACATTGCGGCTGAGCAGCAGCACCTGCACGAAATTCTTGTCGCCGGCGCGCTCGCGGATTTCGGCGGCGGCCGAGAGCCCATCCTCATTGCCGACGACGATGGACGCTTTCAGCCGCTTGTCCTTGCTGGTCCATTTGTCGATCTGCCAGTCGTTGATCGCCGAGCACAACGCGGCCGAAAGCTCGTGATTGCGGATGCCCTGCCCGGTGTTGAGCGGATTGAGGACGCCGAGCTGCACGTTGTTGGGATCGAGCAACTGCTTCTGCATGAACGACAGCGAGGAGCCCTGCGGGCCGCCCTCTGGCGGATAGGCATCGCGGCGCGAGGCGTTGGGCTGGGCCTTCGGATAGGGCGGGCCCTCCATCATGCCCTGATAGGCATGGACGCCGTAGATCTCGAGATGATGCTGCCAGCGCTTGGCAAGATAGGGATAGAGCTCGGTGCGGGTGGCGCGCGCCGGATGGATGTCGCAGTCCGCGATCGCGGTTTTGACGGTCAGCGGGGAAGCGGCTTCTTGGCTCTCGCGGAATTGGATATTCATCGCCTTGCCTCCTTTGGCAGCGGGCTCATGTCAGGCGGGGATAGGTCGCATGCGGATTTTCGATCATGATCTTGCGCACGAGATCGGGGGTGAGACCTTCGGGCAGCGCGTCCTGGCCATCGAACTGCCAGTGCGGATAGTCCGTGGAGAATAGGACCAATTCGTCGGACTGCATATGATCAAACAGGCGAATTAATGTCTCGGCCTCCGGCGGCGCATCGAATGGCTGCAAGGAGAAGCGGATGTTGCTGCGCACAATATCCAGCGGGGCGCGATCGACCCAAGGCGTCTCCATCCGCACCCCGCGCCAGAACTTGTGCAAGCGCCAGAGATAGGGGGAGATCCAGGAGACGCCGGATTCCAGCATGACCATTTTCAGGCGCGGATATTTGGCAAATACGCCCTCGACGATCAGGCTGGTGAGCTGGGTCTGGAACGCCTGAGCCTGACCGACATAGTCCTCGATGTGGTAGGAGCCCCATCCAACGGCGGTCGGCGGATTGTGATAGGCGGAACCCGCGTGAATGCCGACGGGAAGCTCCAGCCGTTCCGCCGCTTCATAGATCGGCCACAGCGCGCGCTTGCCGAGCGGCGTATCGCCCATCACCAGCATCAACACCTGGACGAAGCGCTTGTCCTGCGCGCAGCGTTCGAGCTCGGCCACGGCCTTCTCGACGCTTTGCGTCGGGATTACGATCGAGCCGCGCAGCCGCTTGTCGCGATCGAGCCACTCCTTCACCAGCCAGTCGTTCAGCGCGCGGCAGAAGGCAGCCTGCAAATCTTCCGAGAACACCATCTGCACGCCATAGAGCGGATTGCAGATGGCGAGCTCGAGCTGGAAGGCATCGAGCACATGGCGCTGCAGGTCCTCGAGTCTTTCGCCCGGTTTGCCGCTCTCGGGGCGCCAGTCGGGCCGCGCCGTGATCGGTGAATTCTGCGGATAGGATTGCGAGACGAGGTCGACCATGCCGCGCGTCGTCACCTGATCGCGCCAATAGTCGTTCAAATACGGTAGCAGGCTGGTCAGATGCGGCACGGCCGGATGCACGTCGCAATCCACCCCGCCGGCGATCAGGGACGCCATCACGTCTCCTCGTTGCGTTTCCTCGTGACATTACTTTGCGCAGCGCTTCACCGCGCTGTCTTGCGCCTGCCATTCAAGCAGGCCTGCCCGTCGTCCGCAACTCGGCCAAGGCGATTGGCATATGCTAGGAAGGCGCAGCTCGGTTGCGGGGCAGGAGAGGATCAAGGGATGAAAGAGCTCGTCAGCATTGCGGAACAGGTCGCGGCCCAACTGATCGCGCGCAAACAGACCATTGCGGTGGCCGAATCCTCGACCGGCGGCCTGATCTCGGCGAGCCTGCTCGCGGTCCCCGGCGCCTCCGCCTATTACCTCGGCGGGGCCGTCGTCTACACCCGCGATGCCAGGCGCGTGCTGATGGATATTTCGGACGAAGGAATGAAGGGCTTTCGCTCCTCTTCGGAGCCCTACGCGCAACTGCTGGCCGACCAGATGCGCAGCCGCTTCAACGCCGACTGGGGCCTGTCCGAGACCGGAGCTGCCGGCCCCACCGGAAACCGCTACGGCGACGCCGCCGGCCACAGCTGCATGGCGGTGAGCGGACCCGTGACGGAGGTGATGACGCTGGAGACGGGAAGCAGTGACCGGCTTGCAAATATGCAGGTGTTCGCGGCGACGGCGTTGAAGTTGTTGTTGAGGAAATTGGAGGGGTGACCGGAGGCAGGATCGTCATGGCCGGGCTTGTCCCGGCCATCCACGCAAAGCGGCACGCGGGAGAGACGAGGATGCCCGGGCCAAGCTCGGGCATGACGACGAAGAGTAGGACGATCACCGCCTCAAATGCCGCATGAAAATCCGCACCACATATCCCGGCACCCGAGGTGCCTCGTCGTAGATGTCGGACGCGATCCGTTCGATGGTCTCGCGCAGGGACAGGAACTGCGCCTGACGCGCGCTGCTTTCTGTACCCTGCATTCCCGCGAGCTCATCCATCGCGGCGTCGCTGATCTGGCACTGCACGATCTCGTCGCCGCTCAGCATGGTGAAGCGAAAGGCGAGCCGTTCGAGGTCATGGCCGATGACCCTGTCGCGCATCAGTGGCATCAAGTCGTCCCGGCCCGGCCCCGCGCCGGACAATGCTGAAGATCTCTCCGCTCGTCAGCGGCAGACAGATTCTTCGCTCCTACTGGAACGCGACTTCGGCAAAACTGCGGAGCTTTCGCGAATGCAGCCGCTCGGATTCCTGCTGCTTGAGCCGCTCCAGCGCCTTCAGCCCGATCTCGAGATGCTGTCCGACGCGGCGACGGTAGAATTCGCTGGCCATGCCCGCGAGCTTGATCTCGCCGTGCAGCGGCTTGTCGGAAACGCAGAGCAGCGTGCCGTAGGGGACCCGGAAGCGGTAACCGTTGGCGGCGATCGCGGCCGATTCCATGTCGAGCGCGACCGCGCGCGATTGGGACAGGCGGCGAATTACCTCGGGCCCGCTGATCTCCCAATTGCGGTTGTCGACGCTGGCCACGGTCCCGGTGCGCATCAGGCGCTTGAGCTCGAAACCTTCGAGGCCGGTGACGTCCTCGACCGCCTCTTCCAGTGCGACCTGCATCTCGGCCAGCGCCGGGATCGGCACCCAGAGCGGCAGCTCGCGGTCGAGCACGTGGTCTTCGCGCACATAGCCGTGGGCGAGCACGTAGTCGCCGAGCCGCTGCGTGTTGCGCAGACCGGCGCAATGGCCGAGCATGAGCCAAGCATGCGGGCGCAGCACGGCGACATGATCAGTGACATTGCGCGCGTTGGACGGGCCGGTGCCGATGTTGATCAGGGTGATGCCGCGATAGCCGGGCGCGACCAGATGGAAGGCCGGCATCTGCGGCATTCGCGCCGGTGCATCCCCGCTGGTGGCACCGCCGCTTCGCGTGATGACGTTGCCGGGCGCGACGAAGGCATCGAGGCCAGCCTCTCCCGCCTGGAGCCGCTGCTGGCAGAGTTGCGCGAAGGCGTCGACATAGAACTGGTAGTTGGTGAAGATGACAAAATTCTGGAAATGCTCGGGGTCGGTGCCGGTGTAATGATAGAGCCGGCGCAATGAGTAATCGACGCGGGCGGCGCGGAACAGCGACAGCGGCTCGGGCGCGCCGGGTTGAAGCTCGAAGGTGCCGTCGGCAATCGAATCGTCCATGGTGCCGAGATCGGGCACATCGAACGCGTCGCGCAGCGATCGCGCGACAGGCGAATTCTCGCTCGTCGTGATCGCAGCTTCGATGTTGATGTCGCGGCGATAGGCGAAGTGGATCGGAATCGGCTCGGCGGATTCGCCGATCTCGACGGGCACGCCGTGATTCTGGATGAGGAGGCCGATCTGCTCGGTCAGGTAGGTACGAAACAAATCCGGCCGCGTCACGCTGGTCTCGTGCACGCCGGGGCCGGCAACAAAGCCGTAAGCGAGGCGCGAATCCAGCCGCGCATGCGTCGCCGTGGTGACGCGCACGAATGGATAATAGGCCCGCACCCGTGTCGTGACCGCCTCGCCGTTGACGTAGGCTTCGAATCGGTCGCGCAGAAATCGGGTGTTGCGCTCGTAGATCTCTTCGAGCCGAGCCACGGCAAGTGAGGCGTCGGAGAAGGATTCTTTGGCGATGGTGGGTGGGGATTGCATGGATCGACTGCCGGGTTGCTGAGGCTCGAGTCGAACTATAGCAAAGAAGTCACGAGGGTGGGTTAGCGCAGCGTCACCCACCACCACTCCTTCCGCCTACCGCACCCTACCAGAGCCTTTCGCGCGTCACTTCTCGCGGAACGCCCGCATCAGCTGGTCGTGCAGCGGCTTCATCAGGTAGGACAGCATGGTGCGATCGCCGGTCTGGACGAAGGCTTCCACGGGCATGCCCGGGATCATCTTGACGTCGCCGAGACGGGCGATCTCCTCGGCCGGCATCGTGACACGGATGGTATAGTAGCTTTGCCCGGTGCGCTGGTCGGTGGTGACGTCGGGCGACACGCGGCTGACGAGGCCGTTGAGCTCGGGCGTGGTGCGCTGGTTGAACGCGGAGAGGCGCAGCAACGTCTTCTGGCCGATCTGGAGCTTGTCGATATCGACCGGATTGACCTTGGCCTCGACCTGGAGATCGTCGGCCTGCGGCACGATCAGCATGAGCGCGTCGCCTGCGGTGACGACGCCGCCGACGGTGTGCACGTTGGATTGCAGCACCATGCCGTCCTGCGGCGCGCGGATGTCGATGCGGCGAAGCTGGTCTTCGGCCGCGACCTTGCGCTCGATCAGTTCGCCGATCTTGTCATTGGTCTCGCGCAAATCCTTGGAGACCTCGCTTACCACGTCCTTGTCGACCTGGATGATCTGGAGCTCGGTCTCGGTGATCTTGCCCTTGGCCTGGGCGCGCGAGGCGATGTACTGCGCGCGTTCGCCGTTGAGACGGGCCGAGTCGCGTTCGAGCTGGGTCAGGCGCGAAAGCTGCACCAGACGCTTGTCGTAGAGATCGCGCACACCGGTGAGCTCGTTCTGCACCAGCGCGATCTCCTGGTCCTTGGCCTTCTCCTGGGCGCTGAGGCCGGCGATCTCCTCGTTGAGCTGGGTGATGCGTTCGCGCAGCTGTGCCTTCTGTCCGGCGCGGCCGTTGACGCGGACGTCGAACAGCTTGGTTTCGGCAGAGAGCAGCAGCTTGACGTCGGTATCCCCGGCGCGATCGAGCAGAGCTTGCGGAAATTCGATCCTGTCGACACCACGCTGCTCGGCCTGCAGGCGCGCCGCACGCGCCAGCGCGCCGTCGAGATTCTTGGTGACGATGGCGAGATTTGCCTTGGTCACGGTATCGTCGAGCCGCACCACGATGTCGCCGGCCTTGACCAGGTCGCCGTCGCGGGCGCGCACCTCGCCGACCACGCCGCCGGTCGGATGCTGCACCTTCTTGACGTTGGATTCGACCACGATCTGGCCCGGCGCGATCAGCGCGCCCGAAATCAGCACGGTCGAAGCCCAGCCGCCGAGACCGACGACCAGGACCACCACGATGCCAAGTCCGAGCAGGAGGTGGAACTTGATCGACTCGCGCACGGTCTTCGCGGCTGGCTTCGCGCCGCCAATGGCCATCGTACTCATGGCTTGGCCACTCCGCCTTCGCTGACGATCTTGATTGGTGCCTGCGGGGTCACGCGCGGCTGCAGCACCTGGGCGAGCACCTGCTCCTTCGGGCCGAACGCCTGCATGCGGCCGTCGCGCAGCACCAGGACCTGATCGACCGCCTCGACGCCGATCGGGCGGTGCGCGACCACGACGACGATGGCGCCGCGCTCGCGGGCGGCGCGAACGGCGCGGGTCAACGCCTCGTCGCCTTCGGTGTCGAGATTGGAGTTCGGCTCGTCGAGCACGATCAGGAAAGGATTGCCGTAGAGCGCGCGCGCCAACGCCACGCGCTGAGCCTGACCTGCGGAGAGCGAAGTTCCCTGCTCGCCGACTTGCGTGTTGTAGCCCTCGCGCATCTTGATGATCATCTCGTGCACGCCGGCCTCCTTGGCCGCGGCGATGATGGCATCGGAAGTGGCCTCGGGATCGAACCGGCTGATGTTCTGGGCGATGGTGCCGCCGAACAATTCGACGTCCTGCGGCAGATAACCGATGTGCCGGCCAAGCATGTCGGACGACCATTGATCGAGCGCCGCGCCGTCGAGCCGCACCTTGCCGCGGACCGGTTGCCAGACCCCGACCAGCGCGCGAATCAGCGACGACTTGCCGGACCCGCTGGGGCCGATCACGCCGAGACCGTTGCCGGCTACGAGCGCGAAGGTGATGTCCTGCACGATGAGGCGCTGGTCGCCGGGCGGAACCATGGCGACACCTTCGACCGAGAGCCGGCTGGTGGGCGCCTGCAACTGGGTCGGCATCGTCTGCGCCGGCATCTGCTCCAGCAGGCGGGTAAGGCGGTGCCAGCTCTGGCGGGCCGCGACGAAGGATTTCCAGTGCGCAATGGCAAGATCGACCGGCGCCAGCGCGCGGGCCGACAGGATAGAGCCGGCGATGATGATGCCGGCGGTCGCCTCCTGGTGGATGACGAGATAGGCGCCGACCGCGAGCACGGCCGACTGCAGCATCATGCGCAGCACCTTTGCGACCGCCCCAAGACCGCCCGCGACGTCGCTCGCGCGCTGATTGCCGGCGAGATATTTTTCGTTGGCCTCGCTCCATCGCGCGTTCATCCGGCCGGCCATGCCCATCGACACCATCACTTCGGCGTTGCGGCGGCTGGCCTGCGCGAGATCGTTGCGCTGCGCGGCAAGGCCCATCGCGTCTTTCGCCGGCTGGCGGGACATGAACTCGGTGACCAGCGTCAGCCCGACCAGGATGACGGCGCCGACGAGCGCGGTGACGCCGATCATGACGTGGAAGGCGAAGCAGATGGCGAGATAGAGCGGCAGCCAGGGCAAGTCGAAGAACGCGCTCGGCCCCATGCCGCCGAGGAAGGAGCGGACGTTGTCGAGATCACGCAGCGGCTGGAGGCCTTCGTTGCGACTGCCGACCAGAAGCGGCAGGCGGACGATGGTGTCGAACACGCGCTTGTTGAGGGATTCGTCGAGCGCGGTGCCGATCCGCCCCAGGATCCGGTTGCGGATCATGTCGAGCACGCCCTGCGCCATATAAAGGAAGCTGGCGAGGATGATGAGGCCGACCAGGGTCGGAACGCTGCGGCTCGGCAGCACCCGATCGTAGACCTCCAGCATGAAGATCGACCCGGTCAGATAGAGCAGGTTGATCATGCAGCTCATCAAGCCGACGCCGATGAACGCCGTGCGACAGGCGCGCAAGGCGTCACCGAGCTCTGAACGGCGGACGCCGGGACCGGCTGCCATCAGTCTGATCTCTTTCAGGTGGGGGCCAGGGCCCCTGATTTCATAAGCAATTCAGGGTACGCGCCCCGAATTAACATCCCATTGGCACTGCGTCCAACGCCGGGGTGCATCGCGAACCCCGATGCGCCACATCTACCCGTGGCGGCCCGGTGCGCAAGCCCGGTATTTCACAGTCTTTGCGGCTTTTTGGTGCAAAGCGGCCGCCCCTCCCGGTCCGGGAGAGGCGGCCAGTTCCGGTCGGTCGAGCCGGACAGCTGCTAAAGCCGGCCGCCGCCACGCACCAGCCGCACCACCAGCAGCAGGATGACCGCGCCGATGGCCGAATAAACGATCTCGGACACCAGACCCGTGCCGATGCGAATGCCGAGCTTTGGAAAAAGAAGGCTCGCGACCAGCGCGCCGCAGATGCCGATGACGATATCGCCGATGATCCCGAAGCCTGCGCCACGCACGATCTTGCCGGCAAGCCAACCGGCGACGAGGCCGACGAACAGGATGACGAGTAGGCCTTCGTTGGAAATGTGCATCGGTGAGGTCCCTCTCCATGAAAGGCCGCATGGAACGGGAACCGCGATGAATGGGGTGTGAATGGTATCGCTTCAGCGGGCTCCGACCAAAAAGTCGTAAAACAACCCCATGCACAGTGGACCGTCGTTCGCCTGCCGTCCCCGGTGAATTGTGACAACCCGGTGTTGCCGCAGCGGAATTTCAAAGGAGGGAGAGCAGCGGCGGCAGCGCTCAAGATTATGACAGTGCCGCCGCCTGCTCCGCCAGCACGCACCGCGCCGCCCGGCCCGGCCCGACTGCCACATTGGCAGGCAACTGCTCCAGGCAACGAGGCTGCGCCACGGCGCAGCGCGGGGCGAAGGAGCAGTTGTGGGGCTTCTCGGCCAGCGAGGGCGGCGTGCCGGGGATGGTTTCGAGCCGCGCGCCACGCTTGGCGCCGTGAATGGTCGAGGCGAGCAAGCCCTTGGCATAGGGATGCACGGGGGTGCGGACGATGTCGCGAAGCGTGCCCTGCTCGACGATCTGCCCGGCATACATCACCGCGACCCGGTCGCAGATCTCGATCGCCACGCCAATGTCGTGGGTGACGAAGATGACGGACATGCCGAACTCGCGCTGCAGCTCGCGCAGCAACAGCAGGATCTGGATCTGCACGGTGGCATCGAGTGCGGTGGTCGGCTCGTCGGCCAGCAGGATCTTGGGCCGGCAGGCCAGCGCCAGCGCAATCATCGCGCGCTGGCGCATGCCCCCGGACATCTCGTGCGGATAAACGTCGAGCCGGCGCTTCGCGGACGGAATGCGCACGACCTCGAGCATCTCGAGCGCACGCGCCCTGCCATCTGCGTAGCTCTTGCCTTCGTGACGCACGACGCTCTCGGCGATCTGCGCACCGATGGTGTAGACCGGATCCAGCGCCAACGCCGGCTCCTGGAAGATCATCGACACGGTCTGGCCGCGGAACGACGACAACTCCTCCTCGTTCATGGCGAGCACGTCGCGGCCCATGACGTTGACGCTGCCCGATATCTGCGTGCGCTTCTTCGGCAACAGCCGCATCAGCGCGCGCAGGGTCACGCTCTTGCCCGAGCCGGATTCGCCGAGCAGGCCTAGCACCTCGCTGTTGCCCAGCGACAGACTGAGGTCGTTCACGGCATAGACCGTGCGCTCGCCGGTGAAGCGGATGTTGAGGCCTGAAATCTCGACGAGGTTTGTCATGACGGCAGTTTCGGCAGTCGATCGTGAAAATCGGTGACGCGCTGGAAGGCGGCGCCGATGGTGAGCAGGGTCGCCTCATCAAACGAGCGGCCGATGAGCTGCATGCCGACCGGCAGGCCGCCTTTTGTAAAACCGGAGGGGACCGTGAGCGACGGCAGGCCGAGGAAGTTCACCGGGCGGGTGAAGAGCGTCAGCCGCTGCACCATCGCCGGCGCGTTCGGGCCGCCGCCGACATCGCTCTCCTCGATCGTCGGTGCAGGCACTGGGGATGCCGGCGCGATCACCGCATTGACGCCTGCTGTCGCTGCATTGTGCGCCGCGAGCGCGGGCCC
The DNA here is from genome assembly GCF_018129985.1 of Bradyrhizobium sp. SZCCT0148. Taxonomy (GTDB): domain Bacteria; phylum Pseudomonadota; class Alphaproteobacteria; order Rhizobiales; family Xanthobacteraceae; genus Bradyrhizobium; species Bradyrhizobium japonicum_H. The sequence goes on along the minus strand of NZ_JAFCKT010000001.1, from coordinate 313,268 downwards.
GCGCCAGCGCATCGCCTCGAGATAGGTGATGGCGGGAACGGCAAGACCGTTCTGCAGCCGCATCAGCACCTGCGGACCGTAATCCTGCGGCCGTTCGATCATCCAGCGCTTGTGGAAGGCGGCAGCTTCGGCCGCGAGCACGAGCTGGCTCGCCGAGGACAATTGCCGCTGGTCCGGCAACTCGACCTTGACGATGTCGGCGCCTTCGCGCTTGAGCACCGCGATGGTCTCGTCCAGCACGCGCGCGACTTCGGCGTCGAGATCGTCGACATAGAACGAGGTGGGCACACCGATCTTGAGGCCCTTCAGCGAGCCCTTGGTCGCGCCGACATAATCCGACAGGGGCTCGTGGCTGCAGGTCGAGTCCGCCGGATCGGGGCCGGCCATCAGCGCCAGCAACAGCGCACAATCCTCCGCGGTGCGGGCAAGCGGGCCGACGGTGTCGAGCGATTGCGACAGCGGCATCGCGCCGGCGCGGCTGACGCGGCTCCAGGTCGTCTTCAACCCCGTGACGCCGCAGAAATGCGCGGGCATGCGAATCGAGCCGCCAGTGTCGGAGCCGAGCGCCGCAAACGTCAGGCGCGCTGCGACCGACGAGCCGGAGCCGGACGAGGAGCCGCCGGTGATGTGGGCGACATTCCAGGGATTGCGCACCGGGCCGTAGTGGGCGTTATGCCCGGTCGGGCCATAGGCGAATTCGGCCAGATGCAGCGTGCCGAGCCTGATCTGGCCGGCGTCCTTCAACCGCTGCAACGCCGTGGAGGTCACGGTCGGCACGAAATCGCGGCGGATCAGCGATCCGCAGGTGGCGACGTGGCCGGCATCGTAATACATGTCCTTGTGAGCGAGCGGCACGCCATGCAGGGGGCCACGGACATCGCCCTTGGCCAGCTCGGCATCGGCGGCATCCGCCGCCTTCAATGCAGCCTCGGCCTCAATCGACATGAAGGCGTTGAGATGCGGCTGCCACTGCGCGACACGGTGCAGCAGCGCGCGCGTCACCTCATGCGAGGACACCTGCTTCATCGCGATCGCGCGCGCGACCTCGGCAAGCGTCATCAATGCAGGCTCGGTTCTCATTTCGACACCTTCTGCGCCTGCACGACCGGATAGAGCGCGGGCTCGAGATCGAACGGCAGCGTGCCGGCGATAGCCGCGAAGCCCTCGAAGGCGGGCCCGATGGAACTGGAGATGCGCGTCGCGATCTCGTCATCGACGGGGACCCCGGCGATCTGCGCGATCAGCTTGATCTCTTTCGGTGTTGGTCTCGTCATGCGGTGTTCTCCCTGGGCGCGCGGCTATGGCCTGAACCCGGTATCGCCATGTAGCACGCGGCCTCGTGGCCCATCTTATCGAGCGCGACGAGCTTTGGTGTCGCATTTGCGCAGAGCGGCTCCGCAAACGGACAACGGGTATGGAAGCGGCAGCCCGGGGGCGGATCGATCGGATTGGGCGGATCGCCCGTGATCGGCGGCTGCTCGGTACGCCTGTCGGGGTCGGACGACGGCATCGCCGCGAGGAGTGCGCGCGTGTAGGGATGCGCGGGGCTATCCCAGACCTGGTCGACCGGGCCGAGCTCGACGACTTCTCCGAGATACATCACCAGCACGCGATCGCTGATGTAGCGCACGACGTTGAGGTCGTGGCTGATGAAAAGATAAGTGAGCCCGAATTCGCGCTTGAGGTCCGCCAGCAAGTTGAGTACCTGCGCCTCGACGGATTTGTCGAGCGCGGAGACGGCTTCGTCCAGGATCACCAGCCGCGGCGAGAGCGCCAGCGCGCGCGCGATGTTGACGCGCTGGCGTTGGCCGCCGGAGATCTCGTGCGGATAGCGGTTGGCGAAGTTTGCAGGGACCAAGCCGACCTTGCCGAGCAGTTCGCGCGCCAGGGTGCGCGCCGCGCCGTCGGCCATGCCGTGCACCTTCGGGCCGAAGGCGATCGATTCCTCGATCGTCAGGCGTGGATTGAGCGAGGCATAGGAGTCCTGGAACACCATCTGCATGCCGCGGCGCAATTCGCGCAAGGAGAGCGACTGGCCGACCGTCATGCCGTCATAGATGATGTCGCCGGTGTCGCGCGGCATCAGATGCATCAACAACCGTGCGGTGGTGGACTTGCCGCAGCCGGATTCGCCGACGATGCCGACGGTCTCGCCCTTGGCGACGGAGAAGGACACGTTGTCGACGGCGCGCACGGTTCGCTTCGCGGCGAACAGGCCGCCGCGTACCGGAAAATGCTTCGTCAGGCCGTTGACCTGCAGCAGCGGCTGCGCGACGCCGCCGAGGTCTTTGATCGGCTCCAGCATGGCGACCGGGGTGTTGCTCTCACTCATAGGCACCGTCCTTTACTCTCCCCATCGGGGAGAGGTGGACGGAGAACGCGGCAGCACATTGCGCATCTGTCATCATCATCTCAGTTCCTGATGTCCATGGCGCTGCGCAAGCCGTCCGAGAGCAGGTTGAAGCAGATCGAGACCGCGAAGATCATGGCGCCCGGCAATGCGGCGACCCATGGATTGATGTAGATCGCGGTGCGGAGCGTGTTGAGCATCAGGCCCCATTCAGGCTCCGGCGGCTTGGTACCGAGGCCGAGGAAGGAGAGACCTGCCGCCAGAATCATCGAGACCGAAATGAGACTGGTGGCGTAGACGAAGATCGAACCAAGAACGTTGCCGAGGATGTGCACGCGCATGATGGTCAAGGGCCCGGCGCCCGAAGCGCGCGCGGCCTCGACGAAGTCCATGTTGCGCACCCCCGTGGTGACGCTCTCGGCAACGCGGGTGATCTGCGGCACGAACACGACCGTCAAGGACACGATGGAATTGAGGATGCCGGCGCCGAGTGCGCCGGAGATCGCAATCGCCAGCAGCACCGAGGGAAAGGCGTAGAAGACGTCGATCGTGCGCATGATCGCGGTGTTGAGCTTGCCGCCGACATATCCGGCGACGAGACCCAGCGAGGTGCCGATGCAGAACGCAAGGATCACGGGCAGGATGCCGATCACCAACGACAGCCGCCCGCCATAGATCAGGCGCGCCAGCATGTCGCGGCCGAGTTCGTCGGTGCCGAGCGGGTAGCCTGCCGTGCCGATGTGGCGCAGGCGGCGGATCATCGAGCCCTTGTACGGATCTTCCAGGCCGAGCCATGGCGCGAGAATCGCGGACAGGAAGATCAGCAGCAGCACCAGCGCGCAGGCCATGCTGACCTTGTCGCGCCGGATGCGGCGGCCGACGGTCGCCCAATAGCCGCGCGCCTTGGTGGCGGGTGCGGCCTGGAGCGCGGCATCGCTGGTGGCAGACAACGGAAGCTCGCTCATCGGCTAGCCCCGCTTGATGCGCGGGTCGATCGCGGCTTGGGCGATGTCGACCATGAGATTGAGGAACACGAAGAACAGCGCCAGGATCAGGATCGTGCCCTGCAGCAGCGGCAGATCGCGCTGGAAGATCGCGGAGTTGAGCAGGAAGCCCGAGCCCGGCCAGGAGAACACGGTCTCGATCAAAATCGAGCCGCCGAGCATGTAACCCAATTGAAGCCCCATCACCGCCAGCGCGGTCGGAGCGGCGTTCTTGATGACGTGGCGGAACACGCCGCGCTCATGCAGCCCCTTGGCGCGCAAGGCCTCGACGAAATCCTGGCTGAGGATGTCGCCGGTCAGCGCGCGCACCGTGCGGGTGACGATGCCCATCGGAATCACCGACGTCGTGATCGCCGGCAGCACGAGATATTTCAGATGCGCCCAATCCCACGCCCAGGAGTTGGAACCGTTCGGACCGGCGCCGACCGCGGGCAGCCAGTTGAGCTGCACCGAGAAGATGATGACGAGCACCATGCCGAGCCAGTAATGCGGCACCGACACGCCCGCGATGGCAAAGGAGGTCGCGAGCTTGTCGATCCAGGTCTCGCGGAAATAGCCGGCGATCAGACCGAGCAGGATGCCCATGGTGAAGCCGATGATCGCGGCGGCAATCGCCAGCGTGACGGTGTTGCCGACGGCGCGCAAGACTTCGGCGAGCACGGGGCGTCCCGTCGCGATGGAATTGCCGAGATCGCCGTGCAGCGCGCGCACCAGCCACAAGCCGAATTGCACGGGCAGCGGGCGATCAAAACCATAGGCGGACCGGAGCTGCGCCGCGAGCTCCTGCGAGGCATCTGCGGGGAGCACCGCGACCAGCGGATCGCCCGGCGTGATGTGCACGAGCAGAAAGCACACCAGCGCGACGCTGATGACGATCGGAATGACGTAGACGATGCGTCTGGCGATGTAGGCGAGCACGTCGGATTCTTTCTTCCCCTCTCCCCTTGTGGGAGAAGGTGGCGCGAGGCGCCGGATGAGGGGTATCTGTCCTCGGGTACAATCGTTGCTAATGCGCGAGGGTCATCCGCGGAAAGAGACCCCTCACCCGGCTTCGCTATCGCGAAGCCACCCTCTCCCACAAGGGGAGAGGGTGCACCGAGTGTGTTGCTTAAACTACTGCATCGACACCAGCGAGAAGTCGATGAACCAGCTCTTCGGCTGCACGACGCCTTTGATCTTCGGGCTCATCGCGCGGGGACCGACGTCGTGGGCGACGTAGAGGAAGGCGGCGTCATCGACGGAGGCGGCGTGCAGCTCGGCGAGCGCGGCGTCACGCGCGGTGGGGTCGAAGGTCTGCCGGGCCTTTTTCACCAGCTCGTCGAACTTGGGATCGTTGATGAAGCCCCAATTGTTCGAGACCGGCGGCGCCATGCTCGACTGCAGGAAGCGAACGAGCGCGAAAAACGGATCCATCGCCGAGTAGGTGACGTTGGTCGCGTTCGAGCCGTTGGCCGAAGCATCCTTGGCGCCGCGGCGCCAGTTGGTGAACAGCGTATTCCACTCGATGACGTCGAGCTTCACGTCGAAATAGCATTCGGCGAGGGCCTGCTGGAGATATTCGTTCATCGGCAGCGGTTGCATCTGGCCCGAGCCGGAGGCCGAGGTCTGCACCTTGACGGCCAGCTTCTTGTCGGGACCGAAGCCGGCCTCCTTCATCAGCTTCTGCGCCGCCGCCTTGTCGTACTTGATCTCGAAGGTCGGCTTGCCGCGCCAGGGATGGCCCGGCTCGAACGAGCCGGTCGCGGGCACCATCAGGCCGGCGAGCAGGCCGTCCTTGAGGCCCTCGCGATCAACGCAGAGATTGGCGGCCTTGCGGACGCGGATGTCGTTCCAGGGCGAGCCTTCGATGCGCGAGAACTGCCACGGCCAGACATGCGGCTGCTCGTTGGCGTAGAGCTTGAAGCCGCGCTGCTTCAACTCGGGCAGCGCGTCCGGCGCCGGCGCCTCGATCCAATCGACCTGCCCGGAAAGCAGCGCCGCGGTGCGGGCGTTGGCTTCCGGCATCGGGACCAGGACCATCTTGTCGACCTTCGGCACGCGCGCCTTGTCCCAATAGCTCGCGTTCTTCACGAGCTCGAGCCGTTCGCGCGGCGTGAAGCTCGCCATCTTCCACGGGCCAGTGCCCGCGGCGTCCTTGGCAAACGCAGTCCATGCGGCCTGCGACTTCGCCTTGGCATCGGCGCCTTCTGCCTTCTCATAGAAGTGCTGCCACTTCGCCGGGCTTGCCATGAACAGATTGGTGAGGTTGATCGGCAGGAAGCTGTCGGGCTCCTTGGTGGTGAGCTCGACCGTCATGTCATCGATCTTCCTGGCAGAGGCCAGCGTCGGCATGCGCGAGGCCGTGACACCGACCTGGCTGGCGTCGAACTGCGGGGCGTCCTGCTTCAGCACCTTCTCGACGTTCCACACCACCGCATCGGCATTGAAGGGCGAACCGTCGTGGAAGGTGACGCCGGGACGCAGCTTGAAGGTCCATTTGGTCTTGTCGGCATCGTCGACCTTCCATTCGGTCGCGAGGCCGGGAATCACAACGCTCGCCTTCTCGGCGGAGGACAGGTCCCAGCCGGTCAGCGCGTCGTACATGGTGAGGCCGGTGAAGCGGTTGCCCTCAAAGCCCTGGTCGGGCTGGCCCAGCGTGCGCGGAATATCGGCAGCGGTCATGCCGATGCGCAGCACGGTCTCGGCGCTGACAGCACGCGGCCAAGCAGCCGCCGTGGTTAGAGCGAGCACCGCGATCAATGCCGCGCGTGTGGTCTTCTTCATAAGCATCGCCTCAATCCTTTTCCGGCTTCAATGACTATTTTTGATGCAATCGTATGCAATGGCTATGCCAAAGAAAAACTTATTCTGCGATTTGGCCCTGCGGCGACAAGTCCTTAGGAACTGGAGGCGGGTGCACGTGCGGCACTGCCTATTCTGGCATCAAGATTGCAGGTTCAGCTCTCGAAATCCCCTGGGAGCTCTGGATTATGCGTACTCGTCTATCGATTTGTTTCGCCGTGCTTGCACTGGCGTTGTCCGCAATCTCGGCGCGCGCCGAAACGGTGGTGCGCTACGGCATCTCGATGGCGGACATCCCGCTGACCACGGGGCAGCCCGATCGCGGCGCCGGCGCCTATCAATTCACGGCCTATACGATCTACGATCCGCTGGTCGCTTGGGAAATGGATGTCGCCGATCGCCCAGGCAAGCTGGTGCCGGGGCTTGCGACCGAGTGGAAGGTTGACGATACCGACAAGACCAAATGGCGCTTCACGTTGCGCAAGGGCGTCAAGTTTCACGACGGCAGCGAGTTCAATGCCGACGCGGTGATCTGGAACCTGGACAAGGTGCTCAACGACAAGGCGCCGCAATTCGACAAGCGGCAGAGCGCGCAGGTGAAGACCCGTCTGCCCTCGGTTGCAGGCTACGCCAAGATCGATGACCTCACCGTGGAGATCACCACCAAGGCGATCGATTCCTTCTTCCCCTACCAGATGCTGTGGTTCCTGGTGTCGAGCCCGGCGCAATATGACAAGCTCGGCAAGGATTGGGACAAGTTCGCCAGCCAGCCGTCCGGTACCGGCCCGTTCAAGTTGACCAAGCTGGTGCCGCGCGAGCTCGCCGAGCTCAGCAAGAATCCGGACTACTGGAACAAGAAGCGCATTCCCAAGGTCGACAAGCTCGTGCTGGTGCCGATGCCCGAAGCGCTGACGCGCACCAACGCCCTGCTCGCCGGACAGGTGGACCTGATCGAGACGCCGGCGCCGGATGCCGTGCCGCAGCTGAAAGCCGCCGGCATGAAGATGGTCGACAACGTCACGCCGCATGTCTGGAATTATCATCTCAGCGTGCTCCCCGGCTCGCCTTGGACCGATATCCGGCTACGCAAGGCGCTGAACCTCGCAATCAACCGCGATGAAGTCGTCGGTTTGATGAACGGCCTCGCAAAACCCGCCAAGGGCCAGGTCGACCCGTCGAGCCCTTGGTTCGGCAAGCCGAGCTTCGACATCAAGTATGATCTAGCTGCCGCCAAGAAGCTGGTCGAAGAGGCCGGCTACTCCAAGGCCAAGCCGCTGAAGACCACCTTCATCATCGCGCAGGGCGGCACCGGCCAGATGCTATCGCTGCCGATGAACGAATTCCTGCAGCAGAGCTTCAAGGAGATCGGCATCGACATCGACTTCAAGGTCGTCGAGCTCGAGACGCTCTATACGCATTGGCGCAAGGGTGCGGCGGACGAGATGAACGCCGGCATCACCGCCAACAACATCGCCTATGTCACCTCGGATCCGCTCTACGCCATCGTCCGCTTCTTCCATTCCGGCCAGATCGCGCCGGTCGGCGTCAACTGGGGCGGCTACAAGAACCCGAAGGTGGATGCGCTGATCGACGAAGCCAAGCAGACATTCGACAGCGCCAAGCAGGACGAATTGCTGGCGCAGGCGCATGCGCTGATCGTGGACGACGCCACGCTGGTCTGGGTCGTCCACGACACCAACCCGCACGCGCTGTCGCCGAAAATCAAGCAGTTCGTGCAGGCGCAGCACTGGTTCCAGGATCTGACGACGATCGGGATGGAGTGAGGGGCGGCCAACACCGCTGCCGCAGCGTGGGCAAAGCGGAAGCGTGCCCACCATTCGCTCTTCATCGCAACTAAACGGTGGGCACTTCGCTTTGCCCACCCTACGAAAGCGGGGACGTCGCCTTACTTCGTCAGCAGTGCGTACGCCCCGTTCCACCCTTCCGGCGGTGGATTGAGCTGGAAATCCTTGATGCGGGCCTCGTAGAGCCCGAACAGTTTTTCAAGCGTGTCGGCATCCTCGCTGCGGCGGCCGCGTTCGATCGCATCGAGTGCGCCCTGCCAGTCGCGGGCGCGGTAACAGGCGAGCGTCTCGATGGTGATGTTGCGCAGGCGCTGGAAGGCGGCCGAATGCATCACGTCCTCGCGGCCGGCGATGGCGTAGATCACCTCGGGCTCGGTCTTGCCCTTGACCATGATGAAGTCGAGCTCGAGGATCGCGAACTTGTCCTTGGCGGCAAGCGCAGTCCTGGATCCCACGATGATGGGAAAGCCGTATTCCTTCGACTGGCCTTCCAGTCGTGAAGCCAGGTTTACGCTGTCGCCGAGCACCGAATAGTTCTTCTTCAGGTCCGAGCCCATGTTGCCGACCACGCCGATGCCGGTGTTGAGGCCGATGCCGACATTGAGGGGGATGTAGACATGGCCGCCCTCGGCGGCCTCCAGCTCGCGCTCCTTGTTGACCGCGTCGATCTGCTCGAGCATCTGGATCGCGGCCTCGCAGGCGTTGACCTCGTGCTCGGGATCGTCGAGCGGCGCGTTCCAGAACGCCATGATGGCGTCGCCCATGTATTTGTCGATATAGCCCTTCCGCTCGATGATCACGTCGGTCAGCGGCGTCAGGAACCGGTTCATCAGCGCGATCAGGCCCTGCGGGTCATGCTTGTAGCTCTCCGAGATCGTGGTGAAGCCGCGCACGTCCGAGAACATGATCGTCATCTCGCGCTCCTCGCCGCCGAGCACGAGCTTCTCCGGCGACTGCGCCAGTTGCTCGACCAGGACCGGCGACATGTATTGCGCGAACTGTCCGCGGATCTGCACGCGCTGGCGCTGCTCGCGCACGAAGCTGGCGAAGATCAGCGTCAGATACACCGCCGTGGTCGAGAGCAGCGGATAGGTAAAATCGATGAGGTAGCGGTACTGCGCGTAGAAGAACCAGGACACGCCGATCAGGATGGCGGCGAAGGTCGCACCCGCGAGCACCAGGCGCACTGGGCCGAGATTCGGCGTGAAGATGATCACCAGGATGCCGATGAAGAGCGCGGCGAGCAACTCGACGCCGAGGGCATAGTTCGGCTGGGAGATCACCGCGCCGCTCAGCACGCTTTCCAGCACCTGGGCGTGGATCTCGACCCCCGGCATGGCCCGCGAGACCGGCGTTGTCTTGATGTCGTTCAATCCGCCCGCGGAGGTGCCGACCAGCACCAGCTTGCCGGCGATCCTGGAAGGCGCCAGGCTATTGTCGAGCACGTCGACCGCGGACACGTAGATCGAAGGATCCCGCCGGGCATAGTGCACCCAGAGTTGACCGTTCTTGTCGGTCGGAATCTCCGCCCCCTTGAGCCGGATCGACCTGATGCCGGCCTTGTCGGTGCGGACCAGCAAGGTCGGGGTCCCCGTGACGACGCGCAACATCTCGAGGCTGAGCGAGGGCATGATGTTGCCCTGGGCGCGCATGATCATCGGCACGCGGCGGATCAGTCCGTCACGCTCGGTCCGGATCGAGAACAGCCCGCGACCGGCCGCGATCTTCTCGATGATCGGCACGTTGCGGAGCAGACCGGGGAATTCGAACAGGAAGCGCTCGGCGCCCTCCTCCCCGACCGTGGCCACCCCCGTGAACGGAAGCGATTTGTCGAGCTCGGACAGGACCTCCGGCAACCCGGTCTCGCCCAGCACGACGCGGGAGCGCTTGATCGCGTCGGCGAGGACCTGGTCGTTGCTCGGCAGCTCGCGCAGCTTGGTGCGGGTGGCGTCGTCCAGATAGCGCATCTGGCTCGCGACCAGATCCGGGTTGAGCCGGTCGGGTTCGGAGAATACCACGTCGAAACCGATCGCCACAGCGCCGCTATTGGTGAGGTTCTGGATCAGATCGGCGATGCGCGTACGCGGCCACGGCCACTGGCCGAGCCTGGCGAGGCTCTTGTCGTCGATGTCGACGATGACGACGGGCCGCGCCGTCTTGTGGCGCGGATCGATCAGCTGAAACATGTCGAAGGTGCGCAGCCGCAATTCCTGGATCGGCGGCGGATCCCACAGGCGGGCGCCGGCGAACACGACCAGCAGCGCGAGGCACATCAGCCGCGCAAAGCCCAGCTTCCGCGCAAACCACCGTCGCAGGATATTGAGACGTTTCATGCCAATCGGACTTCCGGCAACCGCTTCGGCTTCGATCTCGGATCGCAATGGCACAGATGGCCACGGTCCGGCGACACAGGATAGGGGTTTTTTGCCGCGATCAAAGCGGAATGACCAGTCGCGCGCCCCGACGTCTCTAGCTCACATGAAGGATAAAGTCGCTGGCGTGGAGATTGCCTGCGACGGTGTTCTTCAGGAGGATCTTGTCGCTGCTATCGAGCGTGAGCAACGTATCGGTGCCCTGCTGCTCAGCGAGCTGAGAGATCTGAGTCCACGAGGTGATGCTGGTAAACTGCCGCAAATCGATCTTGTCGAGGCCGGTCTCGAAATCGTTCACGGTGTGCTGGACCGTGTCCTGCGACGACGTCGGCGCGAACACGAACTGGTCTTTCGCGCCGCCACCGGTCAGCTCGTCGCTCGACTCGGTCGCGAAAATGACGTCCTTGCCGCTGGTGCCTTGCAGCGTCATGTCCGGACTGTCGGCGCCCTCAACGAAGATGAAGTTGACAGTGTCGTAGTGGCCGGCTGAGTCGGCGACAGTCAGCGTGATCCGGTCGGTCGCGGGCGGCTGCGGGTACTCATCGGTGCTGGCGCCAATCGGATCATAGGTGATGCCCGCTCCATCCCCGAGGGCCGCATTGATCTGCTCGAGCGAGCCGGTCGTCGGGTAGATACTGACGGTGCTCACATCCGGATGGGCGGTCGACAATGTGACGGTGAACGTATCCGCCGCAGCGCCCGCATCGGTGTCGATGACGACAAGATCAGTGACGATATCGTTGCTGTTCTCGATGATGTGCTCGACGTGGAAGCGCGTGGTGTCGATGACTGGGCCGCTGTCGTCGTTCGCCCCGGTCACATCCACCGTGAGCGTTGCGCTGGCGGTCGCACCATGCGCGTCCGTGGTCTGCACCGTGAACGTGTCCGTATAAAGCCCATCCGGCAGCGCGTTGATGGCCTCTGCATTGGCAATGTAGCTGTAGTTGCCGTGGTTATCGACCGTCAGCGAGCCGTAGTGTCCCGCAACGGTCGTGGCCGCGTGCTGATCCGCGTTGAGGACGGCATAAGTCAGCGTCGCCGTCTCGCCGGTATCGGCATCGTGGCCCGACAGCGTGCCGGTCAAATCGGAGAAGGTGTCGGCCGCAGCGGTGTCCGTGAGCGGCCCGATGTGGAGATCGGCAAGCGTCGGCGCGTCGTTCGTGCCGGCGATGTTGACGGTGACGACTGCGCCAGCGCCCGCGCCGGCAGCATCGGCCGGAACGATGGTATATTGCAGCGACAGCGTCTGGCCGGCACCGAGGAAGTCGAAGGCCTGCCCCTGCGAATTGAAGGTCCAGGTGAATTGCGTATGGGTGGCGGTGCCGTCGAGGATGTCACCGGACGGAACCGAGAGATAGTTCAGCAGGTCGGTATGCGACAGCCCGCCGACGCTGTCCGCTTGCGCCACGCCGTCGAGAGTCACTTGCAGTTCGCTGACAGACACCGTGACGTGATCGATGGCGTCGACGTCGGAAACCGCCAGAACGCCACGCGTCACATGGCCGGCATCGGTTTCCATCAGATCTGCTAATGCGCCGCCCGGCCCGGAGGTGCCGCTTGCCCAGTCCGCGTCGCCCTCGATCACGAGGCTCTTGGCGGAGTTGACCGCATTGGAGGCCGTGGTCCCGCTGCCGTCGCTAAGCTGGTAGTATCCGGCCAGATTCGTCTCGTTCCCGGTGAGCGCGGTGAAGTCGATCGACTGGATCTGCACTTGCGTGAGCGCGGTGGTCCAGACGCTGACATCGGCGATCGAGCCAGTAAAGCCTTGCGCCCCGAAGCCGGGAGCGTATCTGTCGCTCGCTCCCCCGATCATCATGTAGGACGGGTCCTGACCACTGCCGATCGAATTCGCGCCTCCGCTGTGGGAATAGACGGCATTGCCATCGACGTAGAGCGTGAAGGTGCCCTGGTCGCGCGTCAGGGCGAGGTTATGCCATTGCCCGGCGGTGAGCGCGAAGCCCGTATCCTGAATATCGACGCCTCCTTCGAGGATTTCGATCTCAAGGCTGCCGTTGACGACGGTTCCGATCAGGCCGAAACCGGCGGACGAGGTATTGCCGTTGTAGAACAAGACCTGGCCGTCGGGCGCAGCGCTCCCGTTCCAGTTCACCCAGCCATCCAGCGTCACGCCGTCGGTGGCAACCGTCGGCACCTCGCCCACCGCAATCGTCTGGCCGTCGAAGTTCATGTAGTCCGCGGTGACATAAGACACCGCCGGCGCATCGTTGGTGCCGGTGATCGTGACGGTGACGTCCTGGCTGACCTTGCCGCCGTGCGGGTCGTCGAACGTCACGGTATAGACCTGGGTGATGGTCTGCCCTTCCGCCAGCGACTGCAGCACTGGATCGCTGTTGTCGAGCGTGAAGTGCCAGCCGAGCGTCGCGCCATTGTCCGTGTCGGTAGCGGATTCAGACACCGAATCGATCGAGAACGTGCCGATATGCGAGTTCGCTCCGAAGCCAGGCAGGTCCGTGCTGACGGACGACGATTTGAACGACCACTCCGCCGTGTGGGTGTCGGTCAGATCGACATCCTGGATCGCCAGCGTGCCGCCGGTCGCCAGCGAGCCGCTGTCGTCCTCGTTGACCGTACCCTTTGCTGCGTCGGCATCGCTGGTGACCGTCGGTGCGTCATTCGCGCCGTTGATCGTGACGGTCACGTCCTGCGCGATCTGCGCGCCGTGATCGTCGGTAAAGGTGACAGTGTAGACCTGGGTGATGGTCTGGCCCTGCGCCAGCGATTGCAGCGTCGCGTTGCCGTTGTCGAGGCTGAAGTGCCAGCCCAGCGTTGCGCCGCTATCGGCGTCGTTGTTGAACTCGGCGACGGAGGTGTCGATCGTGAAGGTGCCGAGCGGCGTGTCGTTGTCGAAGCCCGGCAGATGCGCGGTCGACGTCGAAGTTTTGAGCGCCCCTTCTGCGGTGTGGGTATCGATCAGGTCGCGGTCCTGGATCGCCAGAGTACCGCTGATCGACAGCGTCGCGCTGGCATCCTCGGTCACCGTACCCGCGGCGGCATCTGCATCGCTCGTGATGGTCGGTGAGTCGTTGGTCCCGGTGATCGTGACCGTGACGTCTTGCGAAACCTGCGCACCGTTATTGTCGGTGAAGGTGACGGTGTAGACCTGCGTGATGGCCTGGCCCTCGGCCAGCGACTGCAGCACCGGATCGTTGTCGTTGAGAGCGAAATGCCAACCGAGCGTCGCCCCATTGCTGGTGTCGTCGTTCGCTTCAGTCACCGACGGATCGATCGTGAAGGTCCCGAGCGGCGTGCTGCCATCGAAGCCCGGCAGGTGCGCCGTCGATGTCGCCGACTTGAACGCCGCCTGCGCGGTATGGGTGTCAATCAGGTCGAGGTCCTGGATCGCCAGAGTACCGCTGATCGACAGCGTCGCGCTGGCATCCTCGGTCACACTCCCCGAGGCGGCGTCTGCATCGCTCGTGATGGTCGGCGCGTCGTTGGTTCCGGTGATGGTGACCGTGACGTCCTGCGAGACTTGCGCACCGTTATTGTCGGTGAAGGTGACGGTGTAGACCTGGGTGATGGTCTGGCCCTCGGCCAGCGACTGCAGCACCGGATCGTTGTCGTTGAGAACGAAATGCCAGCCGAGCGTCGCCCCATTGCTGGTGTCGTCGTTCGCTTCGGTCACCGACGGATCGATCGAGAAGGTCCCGAGCGGCGTGCTGCCATCGAAGCCCGGCAGGTGCGCCGTCGATGTCGCCGACTTGAACGCCGCCTGCGCGGTATGGGTGTCGATCAGATCGAGGTCCTGGATCGCCAGCGTGCCGCCAGCGGTCAGCGTCGGCGTGCTGGAGTCTTCGGTCACGCTTCCCGCTGCGGCGTCTGCATCGCTCGTGATGGTCGGTGAGTCGTTGGTCCCGGTGATCGTGACCGTGACGTCTTGCGAAACCTGCGCACCGTTATTGTCGGTGAAGGTGACGGTGTAGACCTGCGTGATGGTCTGGCCCTCGGCCAGCGACTGCAGCACCGGATCGTTGTCGTTGAGAGCGAAATGCCAACCGAGCGTCGCCCCATTGCTGGTGTCGTCGTTCGCTTCAGTCACCGACGGATCGATCGTGAAGGTCCCGAGCGGCGTGCTGCCATCGAAGCCCGGCAGGTGCGCGGTCGATGTCGCCGACTTGAACGCCGCCTGCGCGGTATGGGTGTCGATCAGGTCGAGGTCCTGGATCGCCAACGTGCCGCCGGTCGACAACGTTGGCGTGGCGGCGTCCTCGGTGACGCCGCCCGCCGCGGCGTCTGCGTCGCTCGTGATGGTCGGCGTGTCGTTGGTCCCGGTGATGGTCACCGTGACGTCCTGCGAAACCTGCGCACCGTTATTGTCGGTGAAGGTGACGGTGTAGACCTGGGTGATGGTCTGGCCCTTGGCCAGCGACTGCAGCACCGGTTCGTTGTCGTTGAGAGCGAAATGCCAGCCGAGCGTCGCCCCGTTGCTGGTGTCGTCGTTCGCTTCAGTCACCGACGGATCGATCGAGAAGGTCCCGAGCGGCGTGCTGCCATCGAAGCCCGGCAGGTGCGCGGTCGATGTCGCCGACTTGAACGCCGCCTGCGCGGTGTGGGTATCGATCAGGTCGAGGTCCTGAATCGCCAGCGTGCCGCCAGCGGTCAGCGTCGGCGTCGCAGCATCTTCGGTCACCGTACCCGCGGCGGCGTCTGCATCGCTCGTGATGGTCGGCGCGTCGTTGGTTCCGGTGATCGTGACCGTGACATCCTGAGTCACCGTTCCACCGTGATGGTCGTCCACCGTGACGGTGTAGACCTGCGTGATGGTCTGGCCCTTGGCCAGCGACTGCAGCACCGGATCGTTGTCGCTGAGCGTGAAGGTCCAGCCCACCGACCCCCGAGAGCTGGCTCCCGGACTTTCGACCACGGGGGCAAGCGCGAACGTGCCGATATGCGAGATGCCGTCGCTGAAGCCAGGCAGATGCGCGCTCGAGGCCGTCGACTTCAGCGAGAAACTCGCGGTGTGCGTATCGGTGAGATCGGGGTCGTTGAATGTGATGGTGCCGTTGGCCGCAAGCGTGGCCCCCGTATCCTCGGTCACCCCACCCGCCGGGGTGGTGTCGTCCGCGACGATCGTCGGCACATCGTTGGTGCCCTCGACATTGACGTCCGCACCGTTGATCGAGACGGTGACCGGCGTGCTGACGACACCGCCGTGCCCGTCATCGACCTGCACCACGTAATTGAGGGTCAGTTTCTCGCCTTTGGCGAGGAAGTCGAACAGATGGTCGGGTACGCTGTAAGTCCAGGTGGCCGAGCCGTTGTTGCTGTTCCCTGCCCCCTGCACCACGGTCAGCGGAACCTCGACGGCGGCGATCGCCGCGAGCTGCTGTGGCGTCAGGGTCGACGTGACATCGTTGCCTTCGGCATCAAGATATTTGAACGGCTGGGTCGACGAGAGCGCAGCGCTCACGATCGGCCGGTCGGTCAGGTCGACGTCAGTGAAAGTGACGGTCCCGGTGATGGTGTCGAGCGCCTCGTTGCCGGTCCCGATCTTCTCGATGACGATTCCGCCCGACGTCGCGACCGTGGGCTTGTCGTTGGTGCCCGTGATCGTGATCGTGATCGGGATGAACTTGGACTCGGGGCTGACCGCGAAATTGGTGTCGACACGGACGATGTAGGTCAGCGTCAGGGTTTCGCCGGCCGCCAGGAAGTCGAAGACCTTGTCCGGGATCGTGTAGGTCCAGACCGCCGAGCCGTTGTTGGTGTTGCCGGCGTCGGGCGCGACGTTGATCTGGATCTGCGTCGCCGCGATGTCCTGCTTTTGCAGCGCAGAGAGCGAACTGGTGACGTCGTGCTGGCCGGCATCCTTGTAGACGTAGTTCGGCGCGTCGGCGAGGCTGATGCTCGTCGTCGGTCGGTCGCCGAGGTTCTGATCAAGGAATCTGATCAGGCCGGAAATCGTATCGGAATGCGTGTCGCCGGTCACGTCGGCACGCTCTGTCAACGCGAATGCCGAGGTCACCTTGCCGCTGGCGTCGAAGCTCTGCACAATCGGCTGGCCGGGAATGCGCGTGGCCGCGGGCGGTGGCGTGCTAGGCGTCTCCGATCCCTGCGTATTGAGGTTGACGAAGGTCGCCGTCACGACGGCGCCGGACGCCGACTTGAACACCACGTCCTGGCTCATCGGCGTGAGTGTGTCGGTGAAGTTCGTGGTCAGCTTGGTGTTGGTATTGTTGTCGGTGAATTTCAGCGTGAACACGTCGGTGATCAGCTTCTGAACGTCCGGCGACATCAGCGCGTTGGAGATCGAGACGTTGCCGCCGCTGATCTGGATCATCTGGCCGGCCTGATTGACCGTCGCGATCGGCAGCAGCGTCACCTTGTCGAACAGGATGTAGGAGCCCGTCGTGCCGTTCGGCTCGACCAGCACCTGGAAGCTCGCCTGCGGCTGCGGATCGCCGCCGCCGGCGGGAACGACGAAGTTGATCTGGGTCAGCACGGCCGTGCCGCGGATGCCCATGGTGGCAACCGGCGTGTCGATCTTCATGTCGCCGTGCTTGGCGGTCTCGCCGGCGACGAAGGTGATGGTGCCGGCGACCAGGCTCAACAGCGAGGAGTTGCTGGAACCGTTGGGGTCGTAGACCATCTCGTTCAGCACCATCCGCGCATTGGAGGACAGGCCGAACACGGTGCCGTCGATGAAGGTGATGCCGAGCGTCGAATCCGATCCGGTCGAGACCACGTCGCCCTTCTCGACGTTGTCGCCGTTGTTCAGGATGACCGAGACGCCGTTGCGGATCGCGGTCGCGCTGCCCGCAAGCTTGGTGACATGGCCGATGACCTGGGCCGCGGCCGCGCCGCCGGGGGCGGCTTGTGCGACCTGGACATAGCCTGTGAGCGCGTTGACGATGTCGCCGGTGAGATGGGCGCCGTCGGGCGAGGCCAGCGCGGCGCGCTTTTCGCCCCTGAAATAATCGTGAACGACGAACTCGTGCCCCTCATGGGACAGCACGAGATCCAGGCCCGCGCGCTTGAACTCGCCGTTGAAGATCAGGTTGGGATCGGGAACAACGAACGCGCCATCGGGCACGTGACCATGCGCTTTCGCCGTGAACGAATCGACATGGCTACCGGCGGGCGAACGGGAACCCTGGCCGTCCAAAGAGATCGCGGCGTCAAATTGGCCAGCGTAGTTCAACCGGGCACCGTAAAAAGAGTTAAAATTTAAGTAAGTATCGACCGCCTAAGCTTGCATAGCATTAGCAAGTCCTTAGGGATACCATCTATTGCTTGTGTGATTTTGCATCACTTGGCCATTCGAGGCCCCTGCTGGTTGACGAACCACAGAGAAGCGCAAGTAATCCCTCAAATATTTGGTGGTCGAATTCGGCCTGATTCCGCGCATTTCCAGTCATCCAAAGTATCCCTCCGAATTTTTATGGGAGAGATACTTGCGTCATCTTCCCTTCACGAGGTCCCGCTGCATCCTGCGGCAAATACGGAGTTAAATCTGTGATCTAACTAACAGAACCCCATGAAATGGGGGGTCGTTAGCTATACGGATACAGATTCGCCCCCCACAACCTGCGTCTGCAATTGGCTCTATTTCGCGGCAGCCAGCCCCCACCTAGCCGGCGAATCGTAAAATTTTACGCAATTCGGGCAGACCCGTTTCAGCCTGTTCCCCGGTTTCGGGACCCCAGCCGGGCGCGTTAAGCAGAACAAAACGGCCCGCCTCGCACTATCTCCGCGAAAGCAACAAAGCCCGGCACGTTTCAGGTCGAGGGGGACTTGGGCCGAAGCCGGAAGGGGATGTCAGATGGAGACGGCTGCTCACTCGCGCGCCTGGCGCGCAATCCTTGTCCTGTGCGGATTGATCCTGTGTGGATCAGCCGCCGAGCTTCGCGCCGGCACGCTGCTGTCGCCGGGCGCAGGCGTTCTCGTGCGCAAATCCGCCGAGCCGTTCGGGGTGTTCGCCTTCGCCATCTCCACCGGCGGTCTGCAACAGAAATGGCTCGCGCTGAAGGATGAACTTGACGGCGACATGGTTCAGCTCGCGCTATGCGACGGCGACCGGGACAATTGCGCCTCGCCTGCGGCCCTGAAGCTGCTCGCCATCGTCGACCAGGCCCGCGCCCGCGACGGCCGCGCCCGGCTCGGCGAGACGAACCGCGCCATCAACCTTGCCATCCGGGCCGCCGATGACGGCATCAACGACGTCTGGAGCTCGCCGCTTGCGACCTTCGCGCGCGGCGCCGGGGATTGCGAGGACTATGCCATCGCCAAGCTGGCCGCACTGCGGCTGGCGGGCGTCGCCGCCGCGGACCTCCGCATCCTCGTGGTGCGCGACGTCAAGGCCGGCGAGGAGCACGCAGTTGTCGCCGCGCGTCTCGACGGTCATTGGCTGATGCTCGACAACCGCCGCATGGCAATGGTCGAGGACGACGCTGCGCGGAGCTACCAGCCGCTGTTCGCGCTCCACCAATCGGCCGTGCTGAAATATGTCGACGAGCCGGTGCAGGTCTCCATGATGTCCGCCGCGGCGCGTTGATTTCTTCGGGCGACCTCGCCTACAAAGCCATTTCACCGCGCGATCCCAGACGCTAGCATGGTGACTTCCATGCGGGGGTGAGGGGAATGCGGTTCATCGTGCTGTCCTTGCTTGCGCTGCTGGCGCTCGCCGCTCCCGCATCCGCGCAGTCCGACCGATCCATCGCCGACAGGCTGCCGCTGTTTGCCAAGAACAACTGCCAGCAGATTCGCGACCCCGGCAATCAATTGTTCTGCGGCGATGCCGCGCTTGCCGCCGCCGCCGAGAAGCTGAACACGGCGATCGAGGCGCGTCTCGCCCGCCTGCCCGATCGCCTGCCCGCGATCGAGGAGAACGCGGTCTGGAACCGCCAGCGCAATCTCGGCTGCGGCATCGTCGGCCAGACCGCAGTCCGCCCCGACGATTTCGAGCGGGTGAAGGCCTGCCTGCTCAAGGTGACCGAGGAGCGCGCCGCGATCCTGCGTGATCCTGATTTCGACTGCCTTGCAGCCAACACCGCAGCCGGCGCGCTGATCTGCGCGGATCCGTCGCTGGCGCTTGCCGAAACGGAGCTCAATGGCCAGGCGCTCGGCCTGATCGGCAAGCTCGACCCGACCGCGGCCCGCTTTGCCTTCGCCGAATACGGTCGGTGGACCCGGGAGCGCGATCGCAAGTGCAATCTCGTCGGCAAGGAGAACGTGCCGCTCCAGGAGCTCGAATCCGCAGAGGATTGTCTCTCCGAGCAGTTGAAGCGCAGGACCGAGGAAATTCGCGCGGCGAAGGGCGACCCCAAGAAGGTGTTCGGCCGGCAGGTTGCGGCACGCATCCCCGACACCGACGCCGTGGACTTCTGCGCGGCGCGCATCCATGCGGCCAATTCGTGCGGCAGCTTCCTCCGCATCAACCGCGTCTACGCGCTCGACAGCCAGGTGACCGAGCAGGAAGCGCAGGTCACCGGTGAAATCGAGATGGCCGTGCTGGCGCCCTTCACCATGTGCAGCAAGGTCGCCTCAAGCTGCACCGGCACCTGCTGGGACGCCCGGACGGGTCGTCCGCAGCCGGGCGCCGCCAACAGAGAGCGCTCGGCTGAAGCCTTCAACGTGACGCGCCGCCTGAGGATTCAGCGAACCTTCGCCTTCGTCAAAGCCGCCGACGGCTGGCGCTGCCGGGAGGACGAATTGGCGCCGGTGAATTCGGGTACGGCGAGCGGGGGATCGTAGCAGTCTCTCCACGCGTTGCGCTTTCTTCCTCCCCTCTGTGGAAGAAGGTGGCGCGCACGAGCGCGCCGGATGAGGGGTTCTCGCTACTCGCAAGCCTGCTGGTAAGGATAGACCCCCCTCACCCGGCTTCGCTGTCGCGAAGCCACCCTCTCCCACAAGGGAGAGGGTAAACCGCTCGCCGCGAGAGAGTTCGCATCAGAACATCAGATTGTCCTTCACCAGCACCCAGCGGCCGCCCTTGACCTGCTGGACCTGGGTGATGGTGTTGGCGAGGTGGTCGGTCTTGGAGAACTTGGTCGGCGGCGAGTTGAAGATGTCGAGGAATTTTTCGCCCGACTCCAGCGAGTCCAGCATCTTCTGACCCGTGAGATCCTTGCCCGCCTTCTGCGCGTAGAAGGCGAAGGTCATCATCGCGTTGTAGCCGATGATCGCCTGGGTGTTGGCGTCAGTGCCGAACATCTTCTTGTAGTTGACGAGCCAATCCTTGACCTTGCCCTTCGCAGTGTCTTCATAGGGAATCTCGAAGCCGCTTGCGGCGTAGAGGCCTTCGACCGCCTCTTTGCCGAGCATTGGCACCTCCATGACATTGGTGGGCGTGGCGCCGAGGAAGGTGACGTCCCAGCCGAGCTTCTTGGCCTCGGTCATGGCGCCGATGGGCTCACGCAGCACCGCGCCGAGCACGACGAGGTCACAGCCGTCGGACTTCATCTTGGCGATCTGCGCACTGAAATCGGAGGCGCCGCGCTTGTAGCTCGTGATCGATGCCGGCTGCACCTTCATCGCGGTGAGCTGCTGGTTGAAGCCGTCAAGCACGTTCTTTCCGTACTCGTCGTCCTGATGCATGATGCAGGGCTTTTTGAAATTCTTCCACTCCATCATGTATTTCAGTGCCGCACGCGTGCTCTCGACATAGGGCAGCAGATTGTTGAACTTGAGCCGTTCCTGCGGCTTGGCCGGATCGAACTTGAAGGTGAACTCGGCCGCCGTGAGCGGAAACAGCTGAAGCACGCCGGCATCGAGCAGGATGTCCTGCGCGGCCAGCACGGTCGGAGACCCCATCGGTCCGATCATCGCGAAGATCTTGTCCCGCTCGATCAGTTTTTGCGAAGCCAGCACGGCCTTCTTCGGATCGTAGCCGCTGTCCTCGACGACCAAACGGATCTTGCGGCCGTTGACGCCTCCAGACGCGTTGATCTCCTCGACCGCCATCTTCAGGCCGTTGGAGACCGGGACGCCCCAGCCCTTGATCGGACCCGAGAGGTCCTGATGGGTGCCGACGACGATCTCGGTTGCCGAGATGCCTTCGTTTGTGACCTTGGTTTGCGCCGCGGCTGGCAGACAGGTGAGCACCACGGCGCCCACAGCAAGGCCGAATGCGCTGAACGATTTCGACATTGACGTCTCCTCTCCTAAAGGCCCGTGTAGGACGAAGGGCGAGGGCCGTCGCTCCTTCGCTTTCTCGAATGATATGTTTTTTGCGCATGCCCCCTCTCGGGAAACCGGGTCCCACTTTTCCGGGGCATGCGCATGCCTCACGCCACCGCGCGCTCGCGATACATCGCCTCGATCTCGGCGGCGTAGCGCTTATTCACGAAGCCGCGCTTCAGCTTCATGGTCGGCGTCAGCTCCTCGTCCTCCGGCGTGAGCTGGCGCTCGATCAGGTAGAATTTCTTGATGGTCTCGACGCGGGCGAAATTGCCGTTGACCTGCTCGATCTCGCGGCCGATCAGGTCCTGGATCTCCGTCGCCCGGCACAGGCTCGCGTAATTGGTGAAGGGAATGTCGTGATCCTGGGCGAACTTCTCGACATTCTCCTGGTCGATCATCACGAGGCAGGTGAGATAGGGCCTCTTGTCGCCGATCACGACGGCATCGGAGATATAGGGCGAGAATTTCAGCTGGTTCTCGATCTCGGACGGCGTGATGTTCTTGCCGCCGGAGGTGATGATGATGTCCTTCATCCGGTCGGTGATCCGGACAAAGCCCTCGTTGTCGATGGTGCCGACGTCACCGGTATGCAGCCAGCCGCGCGAATCGATGGTCTCAGCGGTCTTCTCCGGCTGGTTGAGATAACCCATGAACAGGAAGTCGCCCTTGATGAGGATCTCGCCCTCGGGCGACAGCGCGACCTCTCCCCAGGGCACGGCGGTACCGACCGAGCCGAGCTTGACCCTTTCGGCGGGCATCATGGTGGCG
Organism: Bradyrhizobium sp. SZCCT0148; assembly: GCF_018129985.1. Lineage (GTDB taxonomy): Bacteria > Pseudomonadota > Alphaproteobacteria > Rhizobiales > Xanthobacteraceae > Bradyrhizobium > Bradyrhizobium japonicum_H. The sequence goes on along the minus strand of NZ_JAFCKT010000001.1, from coordinate 291,046 downwards.
ACGCCGCAATTCTCGGTCTGGCCGTAAACCTCGTGGATGTCGATGCCGAGCGCGAGATACCAGCGGATCAGTTCCGGCGCGATAGGCGCGGCACCGGTGAAGGCGGTGCGACAGCGATCAAGCCCCATCATGCGGCGAATGTTGCGGAATGCGAGCCGGTAAGCGACGCGGTTCGCGAAGCGCAACGACAGCGGCGGCGGCTTGCCCTCGATCCGATAATCGACCATGCGGTAGCCGACGGCGATCGCGCGGCGATAGACCCATTGCTGCAGCGGCGTCGCATCCTTCAGCGCGATGGTGATGGCGGAGTAGAATTTCTCCCAGATGCGCGGGACCGCGAGGAAGATGGTCGGCTGCACCTCGCGCAGATTGTCCGGCACGGTCTCCGGGCTCTCGGCGAAATTCATCACCGAGCCGAGCGCGACCGAGATGTAGTAGCCGCCGATGCGCTCCGCGACGTGGCAGAGCGGCAGGAAGATCAGCCGGTCCTCGTCCTGTCGCGCTGGGATGAAGTCGTTGGCGTGCCGCATCTGGTGCGTCACGCTGCGGTTGGCGTGCATCGCGCCCTTGGGCGGGCCGGTCGTGCCTGAGGTATAGACCAGGATGGCGAGATCGCCGGCACTGCGACTGTCGATCATCTCCTGCCACAGCGTCTCACGGCCGACCATGTGATTGCGGCCGAGCGCCCGAAACTCGTCGAGCGACATCACCATGTCGTCGGAGAAGCCGCTGAGGCCTTCCATGTCGAACACGATGATCCTCTGCAGGCTCGCGCAGCGCACGCGGCAGGCGAGTATCTTGTCGAGCTGCTCCTCGTCCTCGGCGAAGATCACCTTTGTGCGGGAATCGTTGACGAGATATTCGACCTGGGACGACGCGTCGGTCGGATAGATTCCGGAGGAGACGCCGCCCGCGCACAGGATGCCCATGTCGGCATGAACCCATTCCGGCACGGCGTTGGCGATGATGGAGGCGACGTCGCCGGGCATGAAGCCCGTCGCATGAAGCGCGTAGGCGATCTCTTTCGAAATTGCGAGCCATTCGCGCCAGCTGGTCGGCTGCCAGATGCCGAATTTCTTCTCGCGGATGGCCGGCCGATCGCCCCGCGTCTCCGCAGCACGCAAGAAGCTCTTCGCAATCGTATCAGCGACCGTCAGCACCGCCGGTCCGGCCATGCGCCTCTCCTCCCTGTCGCCTGCCTCCGCTGCCTGCCTTGTCGGCGGTCTCTGTTGCGGATGACAGGCTCATCTTACTGCCAGCTTGTCCTCACCGCCACGTCTTCTTCTTCTTCCAGCGTCGCTCGCCTCGCGCGCCCGCTTCCTTGGCGCCAAGGTAGAACTCCTGGATGTCCTGGGAATGCATCAAGCGGTCGCAGCTGTCGTTCATCACGATGCGGCCGATCTCCAGCACGTAGCCGTAATGCGCCGTCTCCAGCGCCACCTTGGCGTTCTGCTCCACCAGCAGGATCGACATGCCCTGCTCCTCGTTGACGCGGCGGATGATGGTGAAGATCTCCTTCACCAGCAGCGGCGACAGGCCGAGCGAGGGCTCGTCGAGCAGCAGCAGCGTCGGCCGGTTCATCAGAGCGCGTCCGATCGCGAGCATCTGCTGCTCGCCGCCGGAGAGCTGGCCGGCCGGCTGGTTGATGCGCTCCTTCAACCGCGGGAAATAGCCGTAGACGCGCTCCAGATCCTCCACCACACCGTCGCGGTCCTTGCGTGGATAAGCGCCCATCATCAGGTTCTCGCGTACCGACAGGAACGGGAACACCTCGCGCCCCTCCGGCACATGGCTGAGACCGAGCCGCACGATCCGGTCCGCCTCCATGCGCTGGATCGGCTTGCCCAGGAATTCGATCGAGCCCTTCTGCGGATCGAGAATGCCGGAGATGGTCTTCAGCACAGTGGTCTTGCCGGCGCCGTTGGCGCCCAGCAGCGTGACGATGCGGCCGCGCGGCACTTCCAGCGAGATGCCGCGGATCGCCATGATCGGCCCATAGTAGCTCTCGATGTTGGAGAGTTTCAGGATGATCTCGGGCTTGACGGCGGCGTCCATGCGTCAGGCTCCCAGATACGCTGCAACGACATCGGGATGTTGCTGCACCTCGGCAGGCGAGCCCATCGCCAGCACCCTACCGTAGTTCAGCGCGATGACGCGGTCGGAGACGCGGTTGACGAGCGACATGTCATGCTCAACCATGAGTACGGTGACGCCGAGCTCGCTCTTCATATCGCGGATCCAGAACGACATGTCGTCGGTCTCCTCGACATTGAGGCCCGAAGACGGCTCGTCGAGCAGGATCAGCTTCGGCTCCGAGCACAGCGCGCGCGCCAGCTCGATCACCTTGCGTACGCCGTAGGGCAGGCCGGAGATCAGCTTGTCGCGATAGGGCTCGAGATCGAGGAATTCGATGACCTGCTCGACCCTGCGGCGGTGCACCTTTTCGTTGGCCCGCACGCTCGGCAGGAACAGCAGTTCCTGCCAGAGCTGCGTGGTCGAATGCCGATGGCGGCCGACCAGCAGGTTCGACAGCACGGTCGCATTCTCGAACAGCTCGATGTTCTGGAAGGTCCGGGCGATGCCGAGCCTGGCGATGTCGTAGGGCGGCTCTTCCGTGATGTCCTGGTCCTCGAAGAAGATGCGGCCCGAGGTCGGCCGGTAGATGCGCGAGATCAGGTTGAAGATCGAGCTCTTGCCCGCGCCGTTGGGGCCGATGATCGAGAGTATCTCGCCCCTCTCGACCGCGAACGAGACCGCATCGACCGCCTTGAGGCCCCCGAAATGCAGCGACAAATTCTCGGCGCGGAAATAGCTCATCGGTTCCGCTCCGACTTCACGTAGATCTTCTGCCGCTTGAATGTGGCGCGCTTGTAGAGCGGGAACAGCTGGAAGAATAGCTTGATCTTCAGCCAACGACCGTAGAGCCCGAGCGGCTCGAACAGCACGAACAGCACGATGATGATGCCGTAGATTGCGCCTTTCAGGCCGTTGAGCGAGGCAAAGGCCGCGACGGTCGATTTGATGTTGCCCGCAGTGGCCGGGCCGGCGCCGAACGTCGCCGCGACCCCGGCGATCATGCCGGGCATGTCATCCTTGAGGTATGTCAGGAACGGATCGATCATCACGATGAAGATCGCCCCCAGCACCGCACCGTGCAGGCTGAACGTGCCGCCAATCAGGATCACGATGATGAACTCGATCGAGAGCTGCAGCGTGAACATCTCGGGCGAGATGAAGGAGAGCTTGTGCGCGAACAGCACGCCGGCAAAGCCGGTGATGGCCGCGGAGATCGCAAAGGACTTCACCTTGTAGAGCGCGACGTTGACGCCCATGCTGCGCGCCGCCGTTTCGCTGTCTCGGATCGCAACGAAGGCACGCCCCGTGGGCGAGCGCAGCAGATTGAGCGTGCCGACGATGGTCAGCACCAGCACGGCGAGACAGAGAAAATAAAAAGTGGGGCTGTCGCGCGGCACCGTGACGCCGAGCAACGACAGCGTCTTGACCCGCATGCCCTCGTTGCCGTTGGTCACGCTTTCCCAGCGCGCCAGGATCTCCTCGACGATCAGGGCAAAGGAGATGGTGGCGATGACGAGGTAGATGCCGGTCAAGCGCAGCGCGGGAAAGCCGACCATCGCGCCGATGATGCCGGTCAAACCTCCGGCAGCAAGGAAATAGACCGGGAACGGGACGTTATACTTCTGCAAATAGGCCGCCGTGTAAGCCCCGATGGCAAGGAAGGCGGCGTGGCCGAGCGACGCCTGGCCGGTAAAGCCGGTCAGGATCAGCAGCGCGACGCCGACGGTCGCATAGATGCAGACGAAGACGAGTTGGCTCATCAGATAGCTGGAGAGCACAAAAGGCGCGATCACCAGCAAGGCGAGCAGGACGCCGTAGGAGACGTAATAGCCCGAATGCGGAAACAGCTTGATGTCGTCCTCATAGTCGGTCTTGAACAGAAAGCGCATGGCGTTCAGACCTTCTTGCGGACGTGGTGGCCGAACAGGCCTTCGGGCTTCAGGAGCAGCACGGCGAGCAGCACGAGATACGGCGCGACATCCTTCCAGCCTTCTGGCAGGTAGAAGCCGGCCATGCTCTCGATCACGCCGATCAGGACGCCGCCGACCACGGCGCCCGGGATCGAGCCGAAGCCGCCGAGCACGGCCGCGGGAAACGCCTTCAGGCCAAGGACGAGGCCGACATTGGAGTGGATGAAGGTGATAGGCGCCAGCAACACACCGGCGCAGGTGGCGACCGCCGCGCTGATCGCCCAGACGATCGACACCACGCGTTTGACCGGAATGCCCATGTAATAGGCCGCCAGCATGTTCTCGGAACTCGCGCGCATCGCAGTGCCAAGCGTGGTCTTGTTGAAGAACAGATAGAGCAGCGTGCACAGGATCATCGTCGCCGCGATCACCGACAGCTTGTCGTAGGCCAGCACCAGCGAACCGATGCGCAGCACGCCCTGGCTGAACGGCGTCTCGATCTTCAGATCATCGGTGCCCCAGATCATGCCGGCGACCGAGCGCAGAAAATAGCCGAGGCCGATGGTGGCCATGATGATCGAGAATTGCGGATAGCCGAGGATCGGCCGCACCACCACGCGCTCCGCCAGCATTCCGAACAGCGCCATTGCGGCCACCGCACCGGCAAAGCCGATCCAGTAGTTCAGGCCCATCATGCCGATAAAGGTGAAAGCGAAGAACCCGCCGAGCATCATCAGATCGCCCTGGGCGAAGTTGACGACCTCGGTAGCCTTGTAGACGAGCACGAAGCCGAGCGCGATCAGGCCGTAGACGCAGCCGAGCGCAACACCGCTGACAAGCTGCTGAACGAAATCCAGCATTGACGCGCGTCCTCCCGATACAACCGACGGCTCTTCTGACCGCCTTGCCGCATCTTGTGTCCAGTCGCTACGCAGTCGTTTCGCCGCGTTAGCGCCATTTGTCCGGAACCAATTCAGCCTGAACCGTTCAGCGCTGTCAACAAACGGTGACTTGCACGGCGACTTGCCATTAGTCCAATCCGGATGACGGAATTTGCGGCAGCGCGATTCACGGTGCCGAAACATCTTCAGGTCATTGTCGCGAGCGATGCAAAACCGGATGGTGTGGCCGTCATGAAGCCGGACAGCTCGGCGCTGGAAGTAAAGGGGTTAACGAAGCGTTTTGACCGTCTGGCGGTCGATAGCCTCGATCTCACCATCCACGCCGGCGAATTCTATGCGCTGGTGGGCCCCAACGGCGCCGGCAAGACCACCACTTTACGCATGGTTGCTGGCCTCTTGCGTCCCGACGCGGGCGCGGTGTCGATCTTCGGCATCGATGCGCTCGAAAGCCCCGTCGCCGCCAAGCAGGTGATGGCGTGGGTCTCCGACGAACCGATGATCTACGACAAGCTGACCCCGCTCGAATATCTCGAATTCGTCGCCGGCCTCTGGGGCATCGCCCCGTCGCTCTCGGAGCCGGTCGCGCAGGACTTGCTCTCATCGCTCGGTCTTGAGTCGCACCGGCACGAGCGCTGCGAAGGCTTTTCCAAGGGCATGCGCCAGAAGGTCGCGCTCGCCGGCGCGCTGGTGCACGATCCCCGCCTCATCATCCTCGACGAGCCGCTGACCGGGCTCGACGCCGTCTCCGCCCGCCACGTCAAGGGCCTTCTCAGCGCGCGCGTCCACGCCGGCTGCACCGTCATCATGACCACCCATATTCTCGAGGTCGCCGAGCGCATGGCAGACCGCATCGGCGTGATCGCCTCGGGCCGGCTCGTCGCCGAGGGCACGCTGACCGAGTTGCGCCGGCAGAACGGCCATGCCGACACCAGCCTGGAGGATCTCTTCATCACGCTGGTGACGCTTTCGGAAGCCGCATGAGCTCGGCAACCGCGCTGTCGTGGTTCGCGCGCCACGAGCTTCGGCTCGCCTGGCGCGAATGGTTCGCCATGATGACCGGAGGACGGCGCAAGCGGGCGCGCGCCGCAATCATCGGTATGGTCTGCTTTGCGGCACTGCTGCACTTGCCGGCCTGGGCAGTGATCGGCCGCTTCGCCGATCTGCAGCTGCCGCTCGACAAATCCTCGCTGATCGTGATCTCGGCGACCATCTTCCTCGCCTGGACCCTGATGCTGTCGCAAGCGATCGAATCGGTGACGCGGGTATTCTATGCCCGCGCCGATCTCGACCTGATCATGTCCTCGCCGGCGACGCTCGCCAATCTGTTCTCGGTCCGCATCGCCGCGATCGCGCTGACCGTCACCCTGATTGCGCTGCTGTTCTCGACGCCCTTCATCGACGTGCTGGTAATCGGCGGCGGCGCGCGCTGGCTCAGCGCGTTCGGAGTGGTCGTCGCCATGGGCCTGTCGGCCGCGGCAGTCGCGATCGCCGTCACCATCCTGTTGTTTCGGCTGATCGGCCCGGCGCGGACACGCCTGATCGCCCAGATCCTCGCCGCGATCATCGGCGCCGGCTTCGTGATCGCGCTCCAGGTCGCCGCGATCATGTCCTACGGCACGCTGTCGCGCTTCACGATCCTGACCTCGCGCAGCGTGGCCGCGCATGCCCCAGATGTCGACAGCATCTGGTGGTGGCCGGCGCGGGCGGCGATGGGCGACAGCGAAGCGCTATTGCTGCTTCTCGCGCTCGCACTGGTGCTGCTGGGAAGCGTCATGGCGATCTTCTCGCACCGCTTTGCCGACACGGCGATCGATGCCGCGGCCTACGGCAGCTCCGGCAGCAAGCGCGCGAAGGAGCGTCCGTTCCGCGGCGGGTCGCGGCAGCAGGCGCTGCGGCGCAAGGAATTCTTGCTGCTCTGGCGCGATCCCTGGCTGATCTCGCAGACCCTGATGCAGCTGCTCTATCTGGTGCCGCCGGCCTTGCTGCTCTGGCGCAATTTTGCCGACAGCTCCGCGGCGCTGACGCTGATTACGCCAGTCGTGGTGATGGCGGCTGGACAGCTTGCCGGCGGGCTGGCCTGGCTGACGATCTCGGGCGAGGACGCCCCCGACCTGGTCGCGACTGCGCCGCTGACGCCATCCAGCGTCATCCGCGCCAAGATCGAGGTGGTGCTGATCGCGATCGCCGTCATCTTCTGCCCGCTGCTCGCCGCGCTCGCGTTCGCCGCTCCGGTCCAGGCTGCGATCACTGGCGCCGCGATCATTATCAGCGCGGCCTCCGCGACCGCAATCCAGCTCTGGTTCCGGGTGCAGGCCCGGCGCAGCCAATTCCGCCGCCGCCAGACCTCGTCGCGGCTGGCCACGTTCGCCGAAGCCTTCTCCTCGATCGGCTGGGCGGCCAGCGCCGCGCTGCTACTTGCTCTGCCGATCGCCGGCCTTGTCAGCGGGCTGATCACCGCGAGCCTCGTCGCGATCACCTGGAAGTTCAGCCCGAAGCGCGAGCAATAGGTGCGACACGGACGCGCTGTCGATCCTACCCCATTGGCGCGGCGCTGCATTGCACGCTAGACTTCGCCGTGAAGTCATCGGGGACGGATCCATGCGGCGACTGGTTTCGGCGGCTCTGGCGCTGTTCGGCGCATTCCTGACACCTGCCCTCGCCCAGCAGCCACAGCGCAGCGAGTGCCTGGCGATGGCCAACGCGGCCCCGCGGGCCACGCCGGTTGCCTTTCGGCCGGCAGCCGGCACGGCTGAAGTCGAGATCACCTATGCCGGCCACTCCACCTATTTCCTCGACACGCCCGGCGGCTTGCGCATCGCGACCGACTACAGTGGCGCCTACCAGGTCGGACGGTTGCCAGACGTCGTCACCATGAACCGGGCCCACAGCACGCATTACTCCCTGTTCCCCGACAGGCGCATTCCCCACGTGCTGCATGGTTGGGGGGAGGACGGCAAGCCGGCGATCGTGTCGGAGCGCCTCAGCGACACCTTCATCCGCAACGTCACCACCGACATTCGCCGCTATTTCGGCGACGATGCCGGCACCGATATGATCCGCGACGGCAATTCGATTTTCATCTTCGAGGTCGCCGGCCTCTGCATCGGCCACCTCGGCAACCTCCATCACAAGCTCGACGACAGCCATTTCGCGCAAATCGGACGGCTCGACATCGTGATGGTGCCGATCGACGGCACCTACACCATGTCCCTGGACGGCATCTCCGACATCACCAAGCGGCTGCGCGCATCGGTGGTGCTGCCGATGCACCGCTTTGCCACCCCGCTCGACGATTTCATGCACCGCATCGGCCAGCAGTTCGAGATCGACCGGCGCTCGGGGCGGTCGTTCCGGATGTCGCGGGATGCGCTGCCGCCAAAGCCGACGGTAATCATCCTCGACGGGGTCTGAGGCGCAATTTTCTCCAAGCCGGCCGTCGCCGTTCGGTGCTGATCTCCCGCGAGAGGAGATCGACATGACCGATTTTGCGAGATTGTTACACGCCGATGGCCCGAATCGGGAGCATGCCGCGGCGCTCCAGCTTTACGGCCGCTTCGTCGGTGACTGGGACGCCGAGGTCACCGCCCACGGTCCCGATGGGACGAAGCATACCGCCCCCGGCGAAATCCATTTCGGCTGGGTGCTGCAGGGCCGCGCCGTCCAGGACGTCTGGATCATTCCGCGGCCCGCGGGCGCGCCGGCCTTTCCGATCGCCGGCAATTGGTACGGCACGACATTGCGGGTCTATGATCCCACCATGTCCGCATGGCGGATTTGCTGGTTCGATCCCGCGCGCTCAGTGTTCCGCCAGCAGATCGGCCGTCCGCACGGACAGGACATCGTGCAGGAGGGAACGACCGAGGCCGGCGAGCTGACGCGCTGGAGCTTTACTGAGATCACCGCCGATTCCTTCCATTGGCTCGGTGAGGCCAAGCCAAGCGCCGCGGCCGACTGGCGGCTGATGGTCGACGTGCAGGCGAGGCGGCGGAAGGGCTGACCAAGGCACCGCTGTGCTCGCCAAGACGGAGGCGGTTGCACAACGCGCGCGGCTGCAGGACGATATGAGATGTTAGGCTCCCCTCACAACAAACGCGAGGGAGCGAACGCCGATGGCTGCAAGCAGTGTACCCGCCAATACGAGCGGGCTGTTCGTCGAGCCGCGCGAGGACTGGCTCGCGCTGCATCAGGAGGAGATCATCGATCCCTCGCGGCCAATCGTCGATCCCCACCATCATCTGTGGAATCGCGGGCACCGCTATCTGATCGAGGAGATGGCTGATGACATCGCCTCCGGCCACAACGTGATTGCGACCGTCTATGTCGACTGTCGCTCGATGTATCGCGCGCACGGGCCGGAGGCATTCCGGCCCGTCGGCGAGGTCGAGTTCGCCAACGGCGTCGCCGCGATGAGCGCGAGCGGCGGCTACGGCAAGGCTGCGATCTGCGCCGGCATTGTCAGCCACGCCAATCTGTTGCTCGGCGACGCCGTAAAGGGGGTGCTGGAGGCCGAGATTGCGGCCGGCAACGGCCGCTTCCGCGGCATCAGGCATTCCTCCGCCTGGGATGAGGATCCCCTCGTCGCCGGCATGTATGCGACCCGGCCGAAGGGATTGTTGCAGGAGGCAGCCTTCCGCCAGGGATTTGCCTGCCTCGCGCCGCTGGACCTCAGCTTCGATGCCTGGTTGTTTCATCCGCAGATCGGTGAGCTCGCCGCGTTGGCACGCGCCTTCCCCGATACCAGCATCGTGCTCGATCATTGCGGCGGCCCGGCCGGCGTCGGCCGCTTCGCAGGAAAGCGCAACGAGGTGTTTGCACAATGGTGCGCCTCGATCCGTGACATCGCGAAATGCGAGAACGTGGTGGTGAAGCTCGGCGGCCTCGCCATGTGCCTGCTCGGCTACGACTTCCATTTGCGCGAGAGACCACCGACATCCGAGGAGCTTGCCACGGCGTGGCGGCCCTATGTCGAGACCTGCATCGAGGCGTTCGGCCCGAAACGTGCGATGTTCGAAAGCAACTTCCCGCCGGACAAGGGCCAGTGCAGCTACCAGGTGATCTTCAACGCCTTCAAGCGGATCGCCTCGCCGTTCAGCGAGGCCGAAAAGACGGCCCTGTTCTCGCAGACGGCAGCCGAAGTCTACCGGCTCGAGCTGCCGTCCTGACGAGAAGAGGGGCCGGGATGTTGATCCCGACCCCTCTTCGTCGTGGCGCTGGGAAGCGTCCTTGAAACGTTGTTGGATGCTCTAGCCGGCACCCAGCAGGGAGGCCGGACGGCGCTCGCCGGTCAAGGCGAAGATCTTCTTGAGCTTGTTGACGGCGCGGATCAGGAAGCCGATCATCACCGGATTGGTCTTGCGGCAAAAGGCGATCTTCTTGACGTGGCCTTCGACATGCCATTTGGCATGCGCACCGTCGCGGAAGAAGATCACGTCGCCGGGGCCGTAGCGCTTGGGCGGCATGCCGTCGCTTTCGAGCACGATCGATCCTTCCATGATCATGATCGTCTCGTCGATATCGTAGTACCAGTTGAAGCGGCCTTCGGTGCACTGCCAGATGATGGTCGAGGCGGTGCCGTCGGCACTGGTAGACAGGATATGCGAGCGCGACACGGGATTGCCCTCGATGATCCAGGACGGCTCGATCGGCCGCAGCTCGAGCTCAACATTGCAACTACCGATTTCAATCAATGAACGCGACATCTTCTGCCCCAGGGGATATAATAAAGTATTGCCGGGTCTCGGCCCGGATCGTTTCCAAAGATGCTTGGAACGCTAGTCATCGGTTTTTAATTCTTTCTTACGCCGGCCCCGACAATCAGCCGTAAGTTGCAGGCGCGAAGCGTTAACGCGGCGATTTCCCTGCAAATTCGAGCACATGAACCGATCTTTTCCGGGGTGCGACAAAGTGCGCGGAAGCTTGAAACGGAGCCACGCCGATGCCCCTCTCGCCCGAGGTCGTGACGTCCAACCATGAGGCCGTCGCCTGGCTGGTCAGTCTCGACGTCTTCTTCGCGCCGGACGACGAGCCCTGGTTCACCATCGACGGCATCGAGGCCCCCCGGCAGATCGGCCGTGACGGCTCCGGAGGCGCCTTCGTGTTGCTCCCGCCGCAGAATGTACTTTATGTCTCGTCGGAGGGCCGGGCCGGAATCATCGCCGATACGTTCGAGGCGTTCGTCCAGTTGGTCATCGCCCGCCCCTATTGGCTCGACGTCCTCAAATTTTCGGGCGGCGGCGACCTCGGGGAGATGCGGCGTGCGGCGGAGGCGCTGGAGGCGACGCTCGACGACGAGAACGCGATCAACGAAGCCCGCGAGAAGATTCGCAAGAGCCTCGACCTGGACGAGGCGGACGATCCGGTCGGCGCGCTCTACGAGGCGATCGCTGCGTCCGACGCCATCGTGCGGGCCACCGACGGCAGCCCGTTTACGACGCTTTTCAACCGTTTCAGCATCGACAACAATCCGATGCTGCGCAACGCGGCGGCGTGAACGTTCCGGCAGAGGTCGAGCGGTCTCATGGACATATAAATGCCCGCTGAACGATCGCCGCGCACTCCGTCCTCATCCTGAGGCGCCCGCCCGTGGCGGGCGTCTCGATGGATGGTCACAAGAACGCGTCTGCTATCGCGCTTCCGATCGGAGTGGAGAAGTCCTACTTCGCCCACTCGCCCTTGCGGAATACCGGTACCTTGCTGCCATCTGGCAGGATGCCGTCGATATCGGTCTCGGCCGTGCCGATCATCCAGTCGATATGGATCAGGCTCTGGTTGCCACCTTGCGCGGCGATCTGCTGCGGGGTGAGCTGCGCGCCGTTGACGAAGCACTTCGAATAGCACTGGCCGAGCGCGATGTGGGACGCTGCGTTCTCGTCGAACAGCGTGTTGTAGAACAGCAGCCCGCTCTGCGAGATCGGCGAGGAGTGCGGCACCAACGCCACTTCGCCGAGGCGCCGGGCGCCCTCGTCAGTGTCGAGCACCTTGTTCAGCACCTCTGCGCCGCGCGAAGCCTTGGCGTCGACGATCTTGCCGTCTTCGAAGCGCACCGCAATGTTGTCGATCAGCGTGCCCTGATAGGAGAGCGGCTTCGAGCTCACGACGTGGCCGTAGACGCGCCGGCAATGCGGCGTGGTGAAGACCTCTTCGGTCGGGATGTTCGCGTTGCAGCTGATCCCGTTCTTGGAGAGCGAGGCGCCGCCCTCCCATTCGTGGCCGTCGGCAAGGCCGATGGTGAGATCGGTGCCCGGCCCCGAATACTGAAGCGCGCGAAAGCGTTGGCCGTTGAGCCAGTTGGTGCGCTCGCGCAGCACCGCATTGTGGCTCGCCCAATTGCCCATCGCATCCTCGCGATCGACGCGCGATGCTGCGAAGATCGCATCGGCGAGCTTGCCGACTGCGACGTCCTCGGGATCGCCAGGAAACACCTGCTTCGCCCAGGACAGGCTCGGATAGGCGATGATGTTCCAGTTGGTGTCGAAATTGACGATCTTTTCCAGCGCGGGCTGGTAGGCCATCGAATTCGCCTTGCTGGCGCGCGCGACCTTGGAAGGATCCTCGCCCGACAGCAGCATCGGATTATCGCCGACGATGGCGAGCCGCGCGGTGTTGTCCGAGAATGCCTTGGCCATGCCCTCGTAGAGCCAGTTGGCAGCGCGATCGAAGCTGTTGTCGTGGCCGTGACGATAGCGCGCCAGCGTCATCTCCTCGTCCGACAGAATCGGCGTCACGATACCGGCGCCGGCCTTGTAGGCATGTACGGCAATCCGCCGCACCAGCGGCAGCGCGATCGCGGGTGCCGTCAGAAGCAGATCCTGTCCCGGCCGCAAGCCCAAACCCACCTTCACCGCCACCTCGGCCAGCCGGTCGAGTTTCACGGGATCGATGTGAGCGGTGGAATTGCGCTGATCAGTCATGCGTAGCCCTCTGCCGAAAGTCTCTCATTCAATCTAAGTCTAGCATCGCGGGACGCAAGTGCGCGAGCACCTTGCGACATGAGGAAGGTACGCGGTTTCACGCATTTTGGTTTTCAACGCGTTGCCGATTTCAGCACCCTGTCGACCATGGCGGGCGCGAGTCCCAGGTAATTTTTCGGTGAGGTGAGCGCCTCGATTGTGGCACCATCGATGCGGCTTGAGATCCGCGTGTCCGCAGACAGCGCATCGGCGAGGCTCATGCCCTTTTCGTTGGCCTGACGGCAGGCGTCATAGACCACGTCATGGGCCTCCTGCCGGCCGAGTTGCGGTGCGAGCCCCATCATGACCGCCTCGGCCACGATCAGGCCGCGGCTGACGGCGAGATTATCGTTCATCTTCGCTTCGTCCACGATCAGGCCCGCGAGCGCGAACTTCGCCTGGTGCAGCGCGCCGGCGGTCAGCACGAAGCTTTCCGGGATCGCCATCCATTCGGCATGCCAGGGGCCCGTGGCGCGCTCGAAATCCTGCACCATGGCGTCGAGCATCAGGCCGGCGTGCTGGCGTACCGCCTTGGACGCCGCCAGCATCAGCTCCGACGAGATCGGGTTGCGCTTCTGCGGCATGGTCGACGAGGCACCGCGCCCCTTGACAAAGGGCTCGTAGACCTCGGCGAATTCGGTCGAGGCCATGATCATGATGTCGAGCGCGATCTTGCCGAGCGACCCCGTGACGAGGGCGAGAAAATTCACGCCTTCCGCAAATCCGTCGCGTGCGACGTGCCAGGTCGAGGCGGGAATGCCGAGTCCAAGCTCCGCGCAGAGCGCCTCCTGCACCTCAAAGCCCTTGTCGCCGAGCGAGGCCAAGGTGCCGGCAGCGCCGGCGAACTGGCCGACCAGCACGCGCGGCTTTAATTGCGCCAGACGCTCGGCGTGGCGATCGAACATGGCGAGCCAGATCGCGGTCTTGTAGCCGAAGGTTACTGGCAGCGCCTGCTGGAGATGGGTGCGGCCAGCCATCGGCGTGTCGCGATGGCGCTTCGAAAGATCGGCGAGAATCTTGCGCAGCTCCGCGATATCGCGCGCGACGATCTCCAGCGCCGCGCGGAGCTGCAGCACCACCGCGGTGTCCATGATATCCTGCGTCGTCGCTCCCCAATGCACGTAGCGCCCCGCCTCACCGCACTGCTTCACCATCTGGTGCACCAGAGGGAGGATCGGATAGCCGACGATGTCGGTCTCCTGCCTGAGCAGATCGAAATCGAACGCCGTGACGTCGGTCCGCGCCGCGATCTGTTCGGCGGCCTCCCGCGGAATCACGCCGCACTTCGCTTCCGCTTTCGCCAATGCCACCTCGACCTCGGCATAGCGTGCGACCAGCGCGATGTCGGAAAACACCTCCCGCATTTCAGGCGTCCCGAAGGCGTCGCGGAACAGCAGGGAATCGATCACGGTGGTGGCGGCAGGAAAGGCGGGCATGGGCGTTTCTTTGGTTGGCGATTTGTATGCACGTCAGCTTACGCAGGTGACGGGGTTCGGCAATGGACATTCGCCGTTCGCCACACATTCGGGGTGGTGAACGATGCTCGCGTCTCCGTGCGTCCTACTGGCAACTCGTCATTCCGGGGGGACGATGAACAGCAGCGCCTTGGGAGCCACTCCTCGAAGGATGAGTGGCATCGATGCAGCCGGGCCGTCGCCTTAAGAGAGCGCCGAAGTAGTGGCCACCTCACGGGCACGGGATCGATTGTGACATCGGCTCGATCAGGCTCGGCGCCTCGCCACCGCGACACCTGACGGAAACCGCGCAAAATCCCGCCCCGGCTGTATTCCCCGCGAAAACAGCCATCACGCAATCGTGGTGAACCGGATCGACCGCTGACTAGACTTACAGACTTCAAGCACGAGTCCATTTTATCTTTGCCCTTTTTGTCATGAAGCCTGAGTTTTGGACGTGCAGTTTCTGTTCCGTGACCACCTTCTCGATACTGACCGGCGCGAGCTGAGCCGCGAGCAGGTTCCAATTGCTGTGGAGCCGCAGGTCTTCGATCTCGTCGTCCACCTCATGCAGAACCGTGACCGGGTGGTCAGCAAGGACGAACTGATCGACAAGATCTGGCACGGGCGCAGCGTCTCCGAATCCACCCTGACCAGCCGAATCAACGCGGCGCGGAAGGCTGTCGGCGACAGTGGCGCAAGCCAGGCGCTGATACGCACGATTGCCCGCAAGGGGTTTCGCTTCGTAGGCGATGTCGAAGCCAAGGACGGCGCGATCGCGCCAGAAACTGGTCACGCCGCCTGGGCGCACCGCCCAATGCTCGCGCTTCCCGAGCGACCCGCGATCGCAGTGCTGCCCTTCAGCAATATGAGCGGCGAAGCCGGGCAGGACTATTTCTCCGACGGCATCAGCGAGGACATCATCACCGCGCTGTCGAAGCTGCGCTGGTTCTTCGTCATCGCGCGCAACTCGTCCTTTGTCTACAAGGGCCGTGCCGTGCATATCCGCGAGGTCGCGCGCGAACTGGGGGTGCGCTACGTGGTCGAGGGCAGCGTGCGACGGAGCGGCGAGCGGGTGCGCATCTCGGCCCAGCTCAACGACGTTTCGACCGGGAGCCACCTCTGGGCCGAGCGTTACGATCGCGAGCTCGCCGACATTTTCGCCGTGCAGGACGAAATCACCGAGGCCATCGTCGCCGCGATCGAGCCGCAACTTTATGCCGCCGAAAGTTTTCGCGCCCAGCAGAAGCCGCCAGGCAGCCTGGATGCCTGGGACCTCGTGATGCGCGCCTTGTCGCATTACTGGCGCAGCACGCGCGAGGACAATGCCGCCGCGCAAGGTCTGCTCGAAAAAGCCGTCGCGATCGATCCCGCCTATGGCAAGGCGCTGGGCCTGCTGGCGACCAGCCACATCTTCGGCGCGCATATGGGCTGGGCCGACATGGCCGCGACCGTGCCGATCGCCGAACGCGCGGCGCTCGCGGCGGTGGAGGCCGATCGCGAGGATGCCTGGGCCCATCACGGCCTCGCCTACACCTATCTGTTCCGCCGCCGCTTCGACGACGCGCTTGCCGAGTTCGAATTGGCGCTGCAGCTCAATCCGAACTTCGCCATGGCTCATGCCTTTCACGGCGTGACGCTGTGCTACGCCGGACGATGGCAGGACGGAGATGAGGCCGCACGCCGCGCTTTGAGGCTCAGCCCGCGCGATCCCCTTGCGGCGGTCTATAGCGGGGTTGCGGCCTATGCACGGTTCATCGGCCGTGACTACGACGGAGCCGTGCAGCTGGCGCGGGAGTCGATGCGGCGGCGTGGCGATTTCGTCGGCGCGCACCGCGTGCTGACCGCCGCTGCCGGCATGTCAGGAGATCTAGCGCTCGCGGCGAGCGCTCTTGAGGGACTGCGCCGCGCCCAGCCCGAGGTCTCACTCGCCTGGATCACGCGAGAGTTGCCGATGCTGCGGGACGAAGACCGTGCGCATTATCTTGAGGGGTTGCGGCGTGCGGGATTGACGTAACCGCGGCGCGCCAGGGGGGCGCGCCGTCTCCCGTAGCCGCAATCACGTGCTAATCGTCGTCGGACCCGAACAGCCTGATCTGAGGCGAGCCGCCGCGAGGCCGGCCGGCATAATCACGCGAATCGGAATCCGCACGTATATTGCGCGCGACGTCGTCCCAATCGGTGCGGTCGCGCGGGCCGCGTTGTTCGCGGATATCATAATGGCGGCGCTCGGCCCAGCGCTCACGGCGCTCCACCCGGCGCCGCTCGGACGCTGTACGTTTCACGTCGGAATCTTTCGCCTTGGCATAAGCGTTCTCGGGCGCAGAGGCCGGCTCGGTCGAGGCCTGCTGCTCGGCAGGTTTTGCGGCGTACGAAGACGATGCTATGGCCGGCTTAGATTGTTCCTTTGACTGTTCCTTGGACGGCTCAACCGCGGCCGCTTGTGAGGGCGGCGGTGCCGGCGATTCGGCCTTTGCCTGAGCGGGCTGCGCGTCGGCACCCGGCTTCGCTTCGGCCTGCGCCGGCGCGGCGACCATTGCGCCGAAGGCTTGCGACCCCGTGAGATAATTGACGCGTTCCGACGGCGCGCTCGCCTGCGGCGCCGCGCCAGCGGATTCGGCGCGCTGCGCCATTTTGCTGGTGTCCGGGCCCTGTTTGGAGGCGACCGGGTTCATGATGTTGCCGGCAACGATGCCGCCCCCAAGACCGATGGCAATGGCGGCGATAATGGTTCCGGCACCCACGAAATAGGCTGTCGAGGCGCGCATTGATCTACTCCCTCTTTGGGGCGAGCAACGCGCGTCGATTGCCAGATGTTCCTGATGTAGGCGCGGTTCCTGGAGGAAACCCGCGCGTCAGATCTGCTGCGCGACCTTCTCGAGCCCGATCAGACGGGCGAGCTTGCGCACTTCTTCCTTTTGATCGTCACGAAGCTGGAACAGCAGCGGCATAGCAGCCGACTTCAATTGCTGGACCTCGTCGCAGTTCGGATCGATCTGAGCGCTGGGCGGCGCGTTCGGATTGGAAAGCTTGTTGGCCGAGATCTTGCGGACGACGTTGCGCAACGCAGACTCGACCGAAGGCCAGTAATATTCCTGCGACGAAGAGAGCTTCAGGCGATCCCTGATGCCGGCGATCTGTGCGTCGGACAGCAGGGTGTAATGTTTCTGCGGCTGCGGCTTGGCGACGACCTTCGGCTTGGCCGGAACTTCGACGGCGGGAACTTCCGCCGCAGCCGGCGCTTCGGACAGGCTCGCCGCCTTGGGCATCGGAAAGTCGGATGGCGTAGCGGCCGCGAAGGCCTGGCGCAGCGGCTCGGCCAGCACCGGGGCTTGCGCGAGCCTGTCGGCCGGCACCTGAACCGGCTCGATCGCGGCTGAAGCCAGGGCCAGGGTCGGAACCAGACGGTCGGCCTTGGCGGCGCGGTTGGTGGCCAGGGGCTTGGCAGCAGGCACCTGCGAGATCATCTCTTCGCTGACGCTGGGCACGCTGTCGCGGCCAAGGATGGCAGTGGTGGCAGCGCCGAGAACGAGGAAGCAGGTCAACACAACGATGGTGATGGCTTTGGACAAACGTCTCTCCGGGAACCGCCGCTTCACGAGTTTGTTAACGCTGCCAGCGAAAAGGGAACGAAATAAGGCTTGAGTGTGCCTTCGTTGCGACAATCAGTATGCCTGCAACGACAAGCGGCGCAAAATCCAATGAAATCAAGCAGCTGAGGCCAGATCGTAGGCATCCTGGATGTCCGCGACGATCTCCGAGGCCTCCCAGACCCCGCGTGGCTCGACGGATTGTAGCGTCACCGTCCAATTGCCGCCGCGGCGGGTTCGGGGGACACTGACGATGTCGAAGCGGACGTTGCGGCACAGCGGATGACGCGCCAAGGCATGAGCGACGCGGACGCGGATTTCGTCCAGCGAAGCCGCTGTCTTGCTGTTGAGAAAATCGAAGTCCATCGCCTGTCCCTCTCGGCCCTGTCGGGTGCGTGGAGGGATTCTTGGCCGGCGTTGGTTAATCTGCCGTTAAATGGGGCGTCCCGAGCGAGCGCTCGATTAACCGTGATCGGGATAAGCGTACCGGCTCTTCCCGCAATTCTACGGGGAAAAGCGCACTCTCGCTTCGCGATATTCGGCCGCCGTCCGCGCGACGAGATCGTCGACGGCGAGCACTTCGGTGACCCCAGACGTGGAATGCCCGCCGCTCCAGATGTCGCGCCAGCGCTTCGGCCTACTCTCGCGCGCGGCCACGTCGATATCCTCGGCGATGTTGATCGCCCCGCGGGCCGGCAAATCATCCGGATCGAGCCCGGCGGACACGATCGACGGCCGCAGCATGCTGGTCTGCAAGCCGGTGAATGCCGTAGTGAGAAGGATGTCGTCGGCACTGCTATCGACCAGCATCCGCTTGTAGCGCTCGTCCGCCATGCTCTCCCGCGTCGCGATGAATTTGGTGCCCATATAAGCGAGATCGCAGCCGAGCACTTCGGCCGCGTGCAACGCATGGCCGTCACTGATGCCGCCGGCGAGCACGACGATGCCATCATAGAATGCGCGCACCGCGCGGACGAAGGCGAACGGGTTGAGCCAGCCTGTCTGGCCTCCCGCGCCTGCCGTGAGCAGCACGAGCCCGTCGGCGCCTGCTTCCGCCGCACGTTCGGCGTGGCGGATCGAAGCGACATCCGCCAGCACCAGTGCGCCGACGTCATGCAGCGGCTGCAACACCGACGCGGGCGAACCGACCGAGGTGATGACGATCTCCGGCCTGTGCCGCAACAGCACGGCGAGATCCTTCCCGAGCCTCGCGTTGGAGCGATGCACGATCAGGTTCGGACAAAGCGGTGCCGCGCGGCGTCCGGTCTGGTCTTCGTGCTGGCGCAGCCGCGCCGCGATCGCGGCGAGCCATTCATCGAGTTGCTCCGCGCTGCGGCAATTCGCGGTGGGGAAGCTGCCGATCACGCCGTTGCGGCAGGCCGCGACCATGAGCTCGACACCCGACACCAGGAACATCGGAGCCGCGATCAGCGGCAGAGCCAGACGATCGCCGAAGCGTTGCAGTCGATCGGGCGTCACACAAATCTCCTCGTCACGCATGCATCGCCGCGCGGGCTTTGTTGTTTTCTCCCGCAGTCTCTGTGCTAGCGTCACCGGCAACATTGGCACGCCAGAAGCCTGTGACAAAGCAACGAGGAAACATATGTCCGATCCGCTTCACGCATCGTCTCCGACTTGTGCGCAGACGCTACGGGCGCTGTCGCGCTATCCCGGCCGCACCGCGTTCGCCTGGCCCGGGGGATCGCTGAGCTATCAGGGCACGATCGACCTGATCGGACGCATCCAAGGCGTGTTCATGCGGCTTGGCCTGCCGCCCGGTGCGCGCGTCGCCTTCCTCACCGCGAACCGCGCCGACACCTGGTGCGCCGGCGTCGCCGCGCAATTGGGCCGGCTCTGCATCACCTGGCTGCATCCGCTGGGGTCGCTGGAGGACCAGCTGTTCCAGCTCGAGGACTCCGAGGCCGAGATGCTGGTGGTCGATGCGGCCGCCTTCCGCGACCGCGGGGGCGAGCTTACTGCGCGGGCGACCCGGCTGAAGGCGGTGTTCACCATGGGACCGGCCGGCTACGGCGTCGATCTGCTGGCGGCCATCGAAAGCGCGGGACACGCCAGCGCAACCTGCCTCGCCAGCCTCGACGACCTCTCCACGCTGAACTACACCGGCGGCACCACCGGCAAATCCAAGGGCGCGCTGCGCTATCACCGCGAGAATGCCGGAGCCGCCGCCGCGATCCTCGCCGATTTCGAGATCCCCGAGGCCGCACGCTACCTCACGGTCGCCCCGATCAGCCATGTCGCCGGCACGAAGGTGCTGCCGACCCTGATGCGCGGCGGCACGGTGCACATGCTGAAGGGTTTCGATCCCGAGGCCGTGCTAGCCACGATCGCGCGCGAGCGCATCAACTTCACGCTGTTCGTGCCGACCATGATCTACGTGCTGCTCGACCATCCCGCGCTCGGCACCACCGACCTGTCCTCGCTCGAGCTGGTGCTCTACGGGGCGTCGGCGATGTCGCCGAGCCGACTGGTCGAGGGCATCGAGCGCATCGGACCGGTGTTCTCGCAGCTCTACGGCCAGACCGAATGCTACCCGGTCTCGGTGCTGCGCAAGGCGGATCACGATCTTAAGGCCCCAGAGCTATTTTTGTCCTGCGGCTTTCCGATCGCAGCCTGCGAGGTCAAGATCCTCGGCGACGACGACCAGGAGGTGAAGACGGGCGAGGCGGGTGAAATCTGCGTGCGCGCCCCGCATGTGATGGCAGAGTACTGGAAGCGGCCCGACATCACGGCCGAGACGTTGAAGAACGGCTGGGTCCACACCGGCGACATCGCGCGCAAGGACGAGCGCGGCTACATGTTCATCCTCGACCGCAAGAAGGACATGATCGTATCAGGAGGCTTCAACATCTTCCCGCGCGAGGTCGAGGACGTGCTGTCGCAGCATGCCGACGTCGCGATGGTCGCGGTCGTCGGCATTCCCGACGAGAAATGGGGCGAAGCCGTCACCGCCATCATCGTTCCGCGCGAGGGCGCAAGGCCCGATCCAGACGAGTTGATCAACCTCGTGAAGACCCGAAAAGGCTCGGCGCATGCGCCGAAGCAGATCCAGTTCGTCAAGCAGCTGCCGATGACCGGCGTCGGCAAGGTCGACAAGAAAGTGCTGCGCGCGGGCTTCTGGAGCGGACGGGACCGGATGGTGGGGTAAGCGCGGCAAAGCCGCACGGCTTCAGCGGAGCATCTGATCGAGGCGATCGCGGAGCTGATCCTGATGGTAAGGCTTCGCCAACCTCGGCAGATCCAGCTGGGTTCCCTCGGGCAGTTCGGCATATCCAGTGGCCAGCAGAATCGGCAGTGATGGTCGCAACTGACGAGAGGCGGCGGCCAGTTCGAGCCCGGTCATGCCGGGCATGACGTGATCGGTCACCATGAGATCGATTTGCTCCCCGCTGCGAATGATATCGAGAGCGTGCAGGCCCGAGCTGACTCCGATGACGCGGTGCCCGAGATCTTCGAGCATCTCGGTGGTCGACATGGCGATCAGCGGATCGTCGTCGACAAAAAGGATGACGGCAGATCGGCCGGCCTGTCGCCGCACCGGGACAGGCGCCTCCGCTTTCGGAAGCTGGGTGGCGACCGGAAGAATCAGGGTTGCCGTGGTCCCAACTCCGACCTCGCTGGAAAGCTGAAGGGCGCCGCCGAGCTGCACGGCAAGACCGTGCACCATCGAAAGGCCAAGTCCGGTTCCTTTTCCAACCGGCTTCGATGAAAAGAACGGCTCTACCGCCCGCTTCAACGTCTCGGCAGACATGCCTTCGCCAGTGTCGATCACGGACAGCGCGAGATACTGGCCTGGCGGCAGCCGCGCCTCTTCGTTCCCCTGATCTTCGCGAATGCGGATTTCGATCGAGCCCCCATCGGGCATCGCGTCGCGCGCGTTGATGGCGAGGTTCAAGATCGCAAGTTCAAGCTGGTTGGAATCGACCCGTGCCGGGGGCACGCGATCGGGAACGTCCAGGCGCAGCTCGACCCGGGGACCAAGCGAGCGCTCGAGCAGATCGCTCATCCCCCGGATCAAAGTACCGAGGTCGACCGCTTCCGCCCGCAGATCCTGCTGGCGGGCGAACGCGAGCAGACGTTGCGTCAACGAGGCCCCCCGTTCCGCGCCCTGCAATGCGCCGTCGATCAGCCGGCGCAGGCGCGGGTCGTCCGGGATACGCTTGCGCAGCAGGTCGAGATTGCCCATCACGGCCATCAACAGATTGTTGAAGTCGTGCGCGACCCCGCCGGTCAACTGACCGATGGTCTCCATCTTCTGCGCCTGCCGCAATTGATCCTGCGCTCTTTCGCGCGCAGCTACCTCGGTCATCAGATCCGCGGTGCGCTGCTCGACGCGCTGCTCGAGTGTGGCCGTAAGTTCGGCCAGCGCGGTCCGTTCTGCAGCAAGCTGGGCCAGCAGATTTTCGCGCTCGATCTCGGCGATTTTTCGCGCGGTGATGTCGGAGCACACCCCGACCAGCGATCGCACAGTGCCGTCGGGCCGAAGCACCGCCCGCGCTCTGATATCCACCCAATGCTGGGAGCCGTCCGGCCAGACGTTTCGATATTCGATGCTGTAATCGCCGCCACCGGCGACGGCGCGGTCGAACACGGTCTGCCGGCGGGCGCGGTCGTCCGGGTGCACGGATTCGAGCAGGTCGTGGTAGGAGAATTCCTGCTCTGGCCGTCGCCCGAAGAACTGCTTGCAGGTATTGGAGGCCTCGAGCCTCAGGGAGGGCAGATGCAATTCGAGTGCACCGAGCCGACCGGCACTCAATGCCGTCTGCAGCAGGCCTTCGCTCTCGGTGAGGGTCTCAAGGATCGCGCGTGACTGGTACTGGCGGCGCCGTCCTCGGATCGCCGATCCTACGACGCTGACCAGCGTGGTCGGATGGAACGGTCGTTCGATGAACGTCACATTGCCGAGCGCCTGACCGAGTCGCATGGCGTCGGGATTGCGTTCCGGACCGCCGCCCTGGCGGGTGAGCAAAACGATCGGAAAGTCCGACCATGAGGGCTGGTCGTTCAGCCACCTGACGAGGCTGCGCAAGTCTGCGGTTTTCACGGCTTCGTTGGCGATGATGGCAAGCCCCGCACCGGCCGCCATCTCGCGAACGAGCGCATCGAGGTCGGGGCAGACGTCAGCCGCAAAGCCTGCTTCGCGGATCAGGCTCGCTGCGACAGTTGCGTCGCGGCCTGTCGGAGCAAGGACAAGAGCACGTTCGGACGTGTCGCCCGGTCTCACGCACCAGGCTCCTGGAGCAGAGGTCGCGGGTCGCCCATGTAAACGGGCACGCCGCGCAGAACGCCCTGGAATTCCTCGAGAGGCTCGCCGATGGCCAGACCACGACCGCCGATGCGGAACTCGCGGATGGTCGATTCATGCTGGCCCATTCGTTTCTTGATCACGGATATCGCACGTCGCACGCTGCCCAGCGCTTCGAAATAGCGCAGCAGGATGACCGTATCGGCGAGATAGGTGACGTCGACCGGCGCCCGCATGTCACCGACGAGGCCGTGCTGGGCAACCGTCATGAATGTCGCGGCACCACGGCGATTTAGATATTGCAGCAGTTCGTGCATGTGGAGAATGAGCGAATTCTCCTCGGGCATGGCAGCCTGATAGCCATTGAGACTGTCGATGACGACGGCCTTGATGCCCTCCTCGTCGACCCGCTTGCGGACCATATGCGCGAACTCCCCCGGGGAGAGTTCGGCCGCGTCCACTTGTTCGATCGCGATGCTGCCGTTCCGCCGCAGCGCGTCAAGATCGATTCCGATGCCTTTCATGCGCGTAAACAGCAGACCGAGCTCCTCGTCGAACACGAACAGCGCTGCTTTCTCGCCCCGCGCCACCGCCGCGACGGCGAACACGATCGCAATGAGGGATTTGCCCGTACCCGATGGTCCGAGAACGAGCGTGCTCGAGCCCGTTTCCACCCCACCGCCCAGCAACTGGTCGAAGCCCGGAATCCCGCTGGAAAACGTCGTGCGCCGCAAATCCGCCCGGTGCTCGGACGCAACCAGCCGCGGAAACACGTTCAAGCCACCCGTGGTGATGGTTGCGTCGTGGTAACCGCCGCGAAACTTGGTGCCGCGATACTTGATGACGCGGACACGTCGGCGCTCCGCGCCATAATCCGGAGCGAGTTCCTCAAGGCGCAGAACCGCATGCGCGACGCTGTGGACGGTCTTGTCGGCGACATCGGCCGTGAGATCGTCGAGAAGCATCACGGTCGTATTGAACCTGGAGAAAAAATGCTTGATGGCCAGAATTTGCCTGCGGTAGCGCAACGAGCTCTGCGCGAGCAGCCGGATTTCAGAAAGACTGTCGAGCACGACGCGGTGCGGCTTGATCCGATCGACCGCCTCGAAAATCTGCTTGGTCGTCTCGCCGAGTTCGAGATCGGAGGAGTAGAGAAGGCTCTGCTGCTGTTCTGAATCAAGGAGGCTCTCGGGGGGCAGCAGTTCGAAGACAGTAATTCCCTCGTCCAGCGTCCAGCCGTGCGAAGTCGCGCCTTCGCGTAACTCACGCTCCGTCTCGGACAAGGTGATGTACAGGCACCTCTCGCCGGCCTTGGTGCCCTCTCGCAGGAATTGCAGCGCCACCGTCGTCTTGCCCGTACCGGGCGCACCTTCGACGAGGAATACGTGTCCGCGCGACAACCCCCCGGACAGGATGTTGTCCAGGCCCCAAACTCCAGTTTGGGCCCTTGCTGAAAAGTCCTTAATCGAAGCCATATTTTCCCTCTACGGGGATAAAACCGGGAACGGAACAATCGGTTCCGCGCTTCGATCATCACGACCTATGCAGCTTGGCGCCCAGGCCATTTCCGAAAATTTTTCAAAGAAATGGAACGGATCCGGCCCCGCATTCATACCGGCCGAGGAGTTGGAAGGTTCTATCGCTTCTCGATGACGAGGCTCTGCACCGCACGGCCAAAATAGCCCTGCCGATCCGCAAGCCGCGACATCGCAAGGCCGGCGCCGTCGGGCCCGATCGAGGATTCACCGTCGAGCAAGATCCACTCGCCGACCGGCTGGCGCGAAAAGTTCACCGTGAGGTCGGCGTTGATGTAGGTCCAGGCGCGAAAATCGAGAGTCGAGGCGGTGCCGTTGGAGAAGTCGGCTGCGACGAGGGCACGCATCGCCTGCGAGATCGCTTCGCCTTCGATCAGCGGATGGTCGACGCGAAACCAGATCGCGCCGGCGCCGGCCTGGCCGAAGCGGCCGCGCGCGGCGCGCATCGAAACCGAACGCACGAACGGGCTGGTGGCGGCATGGCCGTCCTCGACCAGCGAGTCCTCCGGCAAGGGCAGCGTCAACGGCATGGCCTTGACCTCGTCGGGCAATGACAGTGCCTGACGCCTGATTTTGAGCACGCTGGCACCGACGACCTGCACGCCGTCGGCGAGCAGCTTGATCTGGCAGAGCTGGATCTTGCGGCCCTCGCGCAGCACGTCAGCCACGATCGTCAGCGGCGCGATCGGCACCGGACGCATCAGATCGATGGTGACGCGCGCGATGTCCATCGCAACGGGCGTCGGAATGCGTTCGGCCGCCCATGTCACCAGCGAGGCCGGCGCCGAGCCGTGCTGCATGCGCCGGTCCCAGGGACCGGCAGCATCCGGGCTGGTGACAACGCTGTTGCCGTCGACGCGGTAGATCGGGGGCATGCTTTCATCGGTCTCAGTTGACGTTCCCCGGGCGCTGCACAGCGCGTCGCGGCGCGCTGCTGATCTGGGGTCCATGCATTGCGGCGATGGGTCCCGGCTCTGCGCAACAGCGTTGAACGCTGCAGCAGGTCCGGGACACGAGCGCGATTATAGCGGCGGATCGATCGCCTCGTCGTATTCCTTCTTGAAGCGGGCGATAAGTTCGGCGGCAGGGACGACGCCCTCGATGCTGCCGATGCCCTGGCCCGAGCCCCAGATTTCCTTCCAGGCTTTCGGCTTGGCGCGCTCGCCGGAAGCGTCGGTGCCGAAATTCATCTTGGAGGGATCGGAGGTCGGCAGGTTGTCCGGATCCATGCCGGCGGCGAGGATCGAGGGCTTCAGGTAATTGCCGTGCACACCGGTGAAGAGGTTGGAATAGACGATGTCGTCGGCGGTCGAGCCTGCGATCATCTCCTTGTACTTCTCCACCGCGTTGGCTTCCTTGGTGGCGATGAAAGCGGAGCCGATATAGGCGAAGTCGGCGCCCAGAATGCGCGCGGCGCGGATTGCCCGGCCGTTGCCGATGGCGCCCGACAGTGCGATCGGACCATCGAACCACTTTCGTGTCTCAGCAACGAAGGCCAGAGGCGAGATGGTGCCGGCGTGACCGCCGGCGCCGGCCGCGACCAGGATCAGGCCGTCGGCGCCCTTCTCGATCGCCTTGTGCGCGAATTTCTGGTTGATCACGTCGTGAAAGACGATGCCGCCCCAGCCGTGCACCGCCTGGTTCAGCTCCTCGCGCGCGCCGAGCGAGGAGATCACCATCGGGACCTTGTACTTGGCGCAGAGCTGCATGTCGTGATCAAGCCGGTTGTTCGACTTGTGCACGATCTGGTTGACTGCGAACGGAGCCGACGGCTTGTCGGGATGGGCACGGTCATAGGTCGCGAGTTCTTCGGTGATCCGCGCCAGCCATTCGTCGAGCAACTCCGGCGGCCGCGCATTCAGCGACGGAAACGAGCCGACCACACCTGCCTTGCACTGCGCGATCACGAGATCGGGCACCGAGATGATGAAGAGTGGCGAGCCGATCACGGGGATCGACAGGCGTCCTTTGAACAAGGCAGGCATGGACATTACGGTAAGATCCTCTGTTGGCCGGTCGATGGAAGGTTGACCGCCATACCAACAAGGCAATCTTTCCACTGTCAAGTATTGCGTTTTGTCGCCGCACCGGCAGCAACCGTCAGGACAATTCCAACGCGCGGAATTCCCCTTCCGTCATTCCGGGGCGACGCGCAGCGTCGAGCCCGGAATCCATCGGGCCACAGCGCAAATGGGGAAATGGATTGCGGGCTTGCACTATGCGCGCCCCGGAATGACGCGAGAGATCCGAGCCTACCCCAGCAGATCGGGATTGATCAGCCGCTCGAACGAAAACATCTCGTCCCACTTCTCCTGGGTCAGCAGCTTGCGCTCGACCACCACGATCTGATGTAGCGACTTGCCGCTCTTGTAGCCCTCGCGCGCAATCTCGGCGCATTGCTTGTAGCCGAGCAGCGGCTTCAGCACCGTGACGATGCCGAGCGAATTCAGCACAATGTTGCGGGTGTGCTCCTCGTTGGCGGTGATGCCGACGACGCAATTCTCGCGCAGGCTGTTGACCGCCCGCTCCATGGTGCGGATCGAGAAGAACAGCGCGAACGAGATCACCGGCTCCATCACGTTGAGCTGGAGCTGGCCTGCCGAAGCCGCCAGCGTTACAGTGGTGTCGAGCCCGATGACGAGGAAGCTGGTCTGGTTGACGACTTCAGGGATGACGGGATTGACCTTGCCCGGCATGATCGAGGAGCCCGGCTGCAATTGCGGCAGGTTGATCTCGTTGAAGCCGGCGCGCGGTCCGGAAGCGAGCAGGCGGATGTCGTTGCAAATCTTGGTCAGCTTGCTCGCGGTGCGCTTGAGCACGCCGGAGAGCTGCACATAAGCGCCGGTGTCCGAGGTCGCCTCGACCAGGTCGCCGGCGAGGATGAAGTCGACGCCGGTCAGCGCGCTGAGATGGCGAACGGCGAGCTTGGGATAACCGTGTGCCGCCGTGACGGAGGTACCGATCGCGGTGGCGCCGAGATTGATCTCGCGCAGCAGCGCCCGAGCCTCGGAGATGCGATCGACCTCCTCGCCCATGGTCGTGCCCCATCCCCGGAATTCGGCCCCGAGCGACATCGGCACCGCGTCCTGCAGATGCGTGCGGCCCATCTTCAGCACACGGTCGAACTCGCGGCCCTTGGCGAAGAAGGCTTCCTGCAACTGGCGCAGCGCGGTCATGTAGCTTTCCAGCCTCAGGATCAGCGCGAGGCGAAAGGCGGTCGGATAGGTGTCGTTGGTCGACTGGCCGTAATTGACGTGATCGTTGGGGCTGACGTGCTGGTAGTCCCCCTTTTTGAAGCCGAGCGATTCCAGCGCGAGGTTGGCGATCACCTCGTTGGCGTTCATGTTGGTGGAGGTGCCGGCGCCGCCCTGGATGAAGTCGGTGACGAACTGGTCCATCATGTCGCCGGCGATGACCCGGTCGCAGCCGACGATGATGGCGTCGGCGACCTTGGCGTCGATCGCGCCGAGGTCGCGGTTGGCCATGGCAGCGGCCTTCTTGACGTAGCCGAGCGCCTTCACGAAGAAAGGCTCCTGGTTCATCGGAATGCCGGTGATGTGGAAGTTCTCCTTACCCCGGATGGTCTGGACGCCGTAATAGATGTCGTCGGCGATCTCACGCTGTCCGAGGAAGTCCTGCTCCGTACGGCTCATGGGCGCTCCTTGGTTCGCGCGAGTGGCCTCAGTTCTGGCACAGCGCGCTGGTCACGAAAGTATCGGTGCGGCAGTCATCCGGCTTACGTTGCCTGCCTGGAATGAGAACCTTGGCCGAGCATTTTTCCGCGGAATCGGCGTTCAGGCTCTTGCCTTCCTTGTAGCCCTTGCTCTGGCAGAGCTGGTCGGCGGCCTGCTTGCAATCAGGCGCGCCGTTGGACGATGCCGGGCAGGCGATGCGCCCCGACACCATTGTCGAGGGCTTCGCCAGCCGCGACAGGTCGTTCATGGTCTCGCTGGGGGTTTTGATCGGCGGCAGGATCGAAGGCAGCTTGTCGAACAGCTTGCCCACTTCATTGATCAGCCCGGGATTTTCTTCGGGCGGGGGCGTCGAGGGCGGCGGCGCAGCCTGGGGCCCTTGCTCCTGCAAGCCAAGCGACGGCGGCGCCGATTGCGACCACCCGCTCCCGCAAGCAGCGAGCAGGAGCAGCACTGCTGACATCAGCGTCCCGAGCTGTGCAGCCGGATTGCCGGATCGAACCTTCATGATGGCAACCGTAGCCGAAGCCGACCCTGCGGCAAAGCGCCGTGGATCTAGATTAGCTTGATCGCCACCACGAAGCCGAGCACCAGCACGGCAGCACCGACCGCCACCACGAGACCGAGATGCTTCTCGATCTTCACGCGGATCCAGTCGCCATATCGGTTGAGCAGGATCGCGACGATAAAGAAGCGTCCGCCACGCGCGACGATCGAGCAAAGGATGAACAGGAGGAGATTGTAGCCGGCAAAGCCCGAGGTGATGGTGACCAGCTTGTAGGGGATGGGTGTCAGCCCCTTGAGCAGGATGATCACCGCGCCCCATTCTGCATAGGAGGCGCGAAAGGCGTCGACCTTGCCGCCGAGGCCATAGACCTGAATCAGCCATTGGCCGACCGAGTCGAACAGCAGTGCACCGATGGCGTAGCCGACGATGCCGCCGAGCACCGAGGTGACGGTACAGACCATCGCATAGAGCCAGGCGCGCTGCGGGCGCGCCAGCGACATCGGGATCAGCATCACATCCGGCGGGACCGGAAAGAAGGAGCTCTCGGCGAAAGACACGGCTCCCATGATCCAGAGCGCGTAGGGCTTATGGGCGGCGTCGATGCACCAATCATAGATACGTTTCAGCATGGCGCCGCGATGAAGCACCATGGGACGGATTTGTCCATCGTGAGTTTTGTGACGTTCCAGCGTGATCCGGAAAAATGCGTAGCGGTTTCCAGGGAGCCTACGCTCAAACAATAGCTTGAAGCGCGATGACGATACGTTCCAATTTCATCGGGCCTCAGTGGCGCTTGCGCGCGGTGCGGCCCTCAAGCGCGACAATCGGCCGCCTGGCAGCCACGCGCGGTGACGCGACTTTAGGCAGCTTCATCGACGATTTCGGCAGCTTCTCGGCGATGCCGAGCATGTCTTCCCGCCGCGTCATCTCGCGCCAAACGTCCTCGGGGCGCACGCCCGCAGAGGCCCAGAGCACGGTGAGATTGTACAAGAGGTCGGCGCTTTCCCGGATCACGGCATCGGTGTCGCCATTGACCGCATCGATCACGACCTCAATGGCCTCTTCGGCGAGCTTCTTTGCCATTTTCGAGGGCCCGCGCTGAAACAGCCGGGCCGTCCGCGACGTTGCCGGATCAAGATCTCTGGCCGCGAGCACAGCCAGATATAGCCGCTCAAGCGAATCACTCATGGTACTCGAAACTACTCTAAACAAATGGCGGGCGTGTTAACGTCCGACAACAAAAGCAGAAAATAGGCCGCCGCGGCAAGCGCGACGGCCTGTTCAGGTTAAGCTTGGGAGAGCTGCTTAGTAGCAGGTCGAAATGTTGCCCTGACCGCCCTGCGCAGACTGGTACGGGCCGCCGCAACGGTGATACGGGCGCGGACCGATGTAGGAGTCGCCGCCGTAATAGACCGGACCTTCGTCGTAATAGACCGGGCCGCCGCCATAGTAGGCCGGGGCGTCATAGGCATAGGCATCACGGGTGGCGGCGATCGCAAGGCCGGTGCCGATGGCGCCGGCGATGGCCGCACCGGCAAAAGCCGCTCCACCTCCGCCATGCCAGTGGCGACCGCCGGCATAGGAAGCTGTCGGGGCAACCGCGCTCAACGCCAGCACCGCGGCAGTGGCAAGAACGGCCTTGCGGCCGGTAAACTTCGAAAAGCGGTCAAACATGTTCTGGACCCTCCTTGGGACCTCGAATGGTGCCTGCAGACAGGCTCATGTGTCTCAAACACCGGCATCCCATGTTGGGTTCCCCAACCCCAACACAAGCTGAATGGGGTTGCGTGATCGTGACGCAACCGCCGCTCATCCGCCGTTCATGTTGGCGCGGAGAGACTGGCCGAAGCCGGCGGCGCGAGCGTCACGAAACCCAACAATGCGGAACCGGCGCAATCGATGTCAGGATTCAGTACGACCGCCCTCCGTTGCCTTCTGGCTCTATCGATCTCGCTTGCAACGCTCGTCGCTCGCGATGTCGGTGCGGCCGAGACCGCTGCGCCGTCCGTTGCCATCCATTTCACATTTGACCGTCCGTTGGACGCCAGTATGGCGCCATTCTTCCTTGCGGCGAAGGACGGCAGGTTCAGTGCCGAACGTCTCAATGTGTCCTTCAACAGCGCAACCGGATCGCCGGAGGCGCTCGCGAGCGTCGCCAAGGGCGACAGCGAGCTTGCGCTCGTCGACATCAACGAGTTGATCCGGTTTCGCGACAAGGAAGACTCAGCGCCGGTCAAGGCAGTGTTCGTGCTGTTCAACCGCGCGCCCTACGCGATCGTCGCGCGCAGGAGCCGCGGCATCGAGCTATTACCCAATATCGACGGCAAGACCGTCGGCGTCGCCGACGGCGATCTGTCGATGCGACTGTGGCCGGCGCTGGCGCAGCAGAACGGCATCAAGGCATCGCGTGTCAAATTCCACAAGATCAGCGCTGCGGTCCGCGAGCCGATCCTGTCCGCGGGACAGGTCGATGCGGTCGCGGGCTTCAACTATCTCTCCGCGGTAAACCTGCGCGACCGCGGCGTGCCCGGAGCCGATCTCGTCGTGCTGCGTTTTGCCGACTATGGCTGCGAGGCCTATGGCTTCGCCGTGGTGGCCAATCCCGCCTTCGCCACGGCGAAGCCGGACGCCGTGAAAGGCTTCGTCCGTGCCTTGATCGCCGGCATCAATGCGACCGTCGCGGAGCCCGCGCGTGCGGCGGACGAGGCCACGAGCCGCATTGACGGCGGCGACCGCGACCTGGAGCGGGCGCGCCTGCGCACCGCCCTCGTCGACAACATCCTGACCGACGAGGTCAAGCGCACCGGCCTCGGCGGCGTCGAGCCCACGCGCCTGGAGCGCTCGATCGACCAGATCGCGCAGGACTTCAAATTCCGCAAGCGGCCCACGCCAGGCGATATCTTCGACGACCGATTCCTGCCGCCGGTCGCGGGGCGGCTGATCAATTGAGCAAAACCCGCAGCTTCCACTGTATCTCGCAGGCGATCCCTGCTTAGAATACGGGCCCCGTTATCCCCCGAGTTGCCGCTCCGCATGTCTATTTTCAGCCTCTACACCCGCGTTCTCGAACTGCTCGGCAAGGAGGCGCGGCTGGGCTGGCTGCTGGCGTTCGCGAATCTCCTGCTGGCCGCCTCGCAATTCGCCGAGCCCGTCCTGTTCGGCCGCATCGTCGACGTGCTCTCGGGCAAGACGGTAGCAGGCTCCAGCTCGGCCTGGCCGTTCCTGCTGGCCTGGGTCGCATTCGGGCTCTTCACCATCCTGTGTAGCGCGCTCGTGGCCCTGCAGGCGGACCGGCTCTCCCACCGCCAGCGCCAGGCCGTGCTGACCGACTATTTCGAGCACATCCTGCAATTGCCGCTGACCTTCCACTCCGGCACCCATTCGGGTCGGCTGATGAAGGTGATGCTCAATGGCACCGACGCGCTGTGGCGGCTGTGGGTCGGCTTCTTCCGCGAGCATTTTGCCGCGATCCTGTCGGTCGTGGTGCTGCTGCCGCTGTCGCTCTATCTGAACTGGCGGCTCGCGATCCTGCTGTTCGTGCTTTGCGTCGTGTTCACGGCACTGACCACTTTCGTCGTGCGCAGGACCTTCGGCATGCAGATGCAGGTCGAAGAGCACTACAGCGAGCTGTCAGCGCGCGCCTCGGACGCGCTCGGCAACGTCGCGCTGGTGCAGAGTTTCGTGCGGGTCGAATCAGAGGTGAAGGGACTACGCTCCGTGGCCGACGAGTTGCTGGCCGCACAGATGCCGGTGCTGTCCTGGTGGGCGCTCGTCACCGTCATTACGCGCGCCTCCACGACCATCACCGTGCTGGCGATCTTCACGCTCGGCATCGCACTGCACGACCGGGGGCTGACATCGGTCGGCGAGATCGTGATGTTCGTGAGCTTTGCCACGCTGCTGATCCAGAAGCTCGAGCAGGTCGTGAGCTTCATCAACAACGTGTTCATGGAGGCGCCCCGCCTGCGCGAATTCTTCAATGTGCTCGACGCCGTGCCCGCGGTGCACGATCGGCCCGATGCGATCGATGCCGGCAGGCTGTCCGGCCTCGTCGAGTTCAACGACGTCTCTTTTTCCTATGACGGCAAGCGGCCGGCAATCGAGGATCTCACCTTCACCGCGCTGCCCGGCCAGACCATCGCGCTGGTCGGCCCGACCGGCGCCGGAAAATCCACAGCAATCGCGCTCCTGCATCGCGCCTTCGACCCCCAATCCGGCTTCATCAGGATCGACGGCATGGACGTGCGCGGCATCACGCTGACCTCGCTGCGTCGGAATATCGGTGTCGTGTTCCAGGAGGCGCTGCTGTTCAACCGCTCGATCGAGGAGAACTTGCGCGTCGGCAAGCCGGACGCGACCGAAGCGGAGATGCGCAAGGCGGCCGAGCGAGCGCAGGCGCTCGATTTCATCGAGCGCAGCGGCGGCTTTGCGACCAATGCCGGCGAGCGCGGCCGCATGCTGTCCGGCGGCGAGCGGCAGCGCCTGTCGATCGCCCGCGCGCTGTTGAAGGATCCGCCGATCCTGATCCTGGACGAGGCCACCAGCGCGCTCGACGCCGTCACCGAGGCCAAGGTGAATGCCGCTCTCGACGAAGTGATGAAGGGCCGCACCACCTTCGTGATCGCCCATCGCCTCTCCACCATCCGCAACGCCACGCGGATCCTGGTGTTCGAGAACGGGCGGGTGATCGAAAGCGGAACTTTCGATGAACTCGTGGCCAAGGGCGGCCATTTCGCCGAACTCGCCAAGGCCCAGTTCATGGTTCATGAGACCGCACGGGCCAGCGTGACAGCCGCAGAGGCTGCTGCGACTGCTGCCAAGGCCCCCTAGCAAGTCCTCACAGGATCGTCGAAATTCGGCCTATTTCATTGCGGAATACCCCGCTCATGCCCCTGTTCTCGACGCACCAGCCGGTATAGGTTTGCGGCGCCGCAAGCGGCGGCGCTGGATTTCAGAACCGACAATCAGATCGCGAGCACCGCCCGTATCAGGCGGGTCTCCAAGGACCGGAATCGGATAGTGCACGCCCTACGCCCGCTGCTTCGTAAATCCCTGTTCAACCTGTTCGCCGCGACGCTCGCAGGTGCCGCGCTCCTCGCACCACGCGCGGCGAGCGCCGAAGCCCTGCTGCTGATCGAGGCCGACAGCGGTAAGGTGCTGCAGGCGGAGAACGCGACCATTCCCTGGTATCCGGCCTCCGTCACCAAGATCATGACCGCCTATGTGACGCTGAAGGCGATCAAGGAAGGCAGGCTGACGCTCGACACGCTGCTCACGGTATCGCCGACGGCGGCCTCGCAATCCCCCTCGAAGATGGGGTTCCGTCCGGGAACGCAGCTCACCGTCGACAACGCGCTGAAGATGATGATGGTCAAGTCCGCGAACGACATGGCCGTGGTGCTCGCCGAAGGCGTCGGCGGTTCGATCGACGGTTTCTCCGCGATGATGAACGATACCGCGAAGAAGCTCGGCATGACGCAGACCAGCTACGTCAATCCGAACGGCCTGCCCGCCGACGGCCAGATCACCTCGGCGCGCGACCTCGGCATCCTGGCGCGCTCGTTCCTGCGCGACCTGCCGGAATACGAATACTTCGTCCACATCCCGGCGATCCGCTTCGGCAAGCGCGTCACGGGTAATTTCAACAAGCTGATCGGTCGCTATCCGGGCGCCGACGGTTTCAAGACCGGCTTCATCTGTGCCTCCGGCTACAATCTCGTCGCCTCCGCGACCCGCAACGGCCGAAGGCTGATCGCGGTGGTGCTCGGCTCCAGCTCCGGCACGGCGCGCGCGGTGAAGGCGGCCCAGCTGCTGGAGCGCGGCTTCAGCCAAGACAATCTGACGTGGCTGCGCCCCTCGCTCGGCACGGTCGACAACCTCGTGCCGGTCGACGCCTCGCCACCGAACCTGCGCGACGAGATGTGCGGCGGCCATCGCAAGCGGCCGGCCAGTGACGACGACGACGCGCTGATTGCGGCCAATGGCGGCGCCAGCGGATCGGCCTCGGCCACCGGTGGCGAAGCCCAGGTGACCTTCTTCACCGCCGGCCTCCAGCCGCCCCTGATGAAGGCTTCCGAACTGATGGCTCAGGCTCCTGCGGCGACCGAGCCCGTGCTGGTCTATACCGGCCCCACCCGCACCGGCACCGCCCTGATCGCGGCCGTCGCGGCCGATGCCGACCAACAGACGGCGTCGAAGCCGCGTGGCAAGAAGTCGCGCGTCGCCAAGAAACCCGATGCGGCCGACAAGCCGAAGGACGCGGGCAAGGACGCGAAGGACACCAAGACGGCTGCGGCGAAGCCTGTTGCCAAGCCGGCTGAGGGCAAGACCAACGACAAGAGCGAGGCGAAAACTGCGGTGAAGCCGGCGGCGCCCAAGCATGCTGCCGCCAAGCACGACGCTGCGGCAAAACCAGCCGAGAAGCCTGCGGCAAGTAGCCCCGCCAAGCCCAAGGCTGCGACCAAGCCCGCCAAGCCGGCCAACAACAGTTAACGCCGCACCGACCCGGCGCCACGCGCTTCGCAGCTGCGGCAGCGCGGCTTCTGGACGATTCCAGTAGCCACTCCCTGACCTTTGCCCTAAGCCTCGACGACTTGCCACCCGTTCCGGCAGGCTCGATACTGGTGGCAATGAGGCAAGCCCGAGACACAGCGGGCTCTGGTAGATGAGGGGAGTTTTTCCATGGAGCGCATCTGGCTCAAGCAGTATCCGCCCGGCGTGCCTGCCGATATCGAGCCGACCCAATACGCATCGCTGGTCGACCTTTTTGAAGAGAGCTTCACCAAGTTCGCCGACCGCAAGGCGTTCGTCTGCATGGACAAGTCCATCAGCTATCGCGACCTCGACCAGATGTCGGTCGCGCTCGCTGCCTATCTGCAGGGCCGCGGCCTGCAGCGCGGCGCCCGCATCGCCATCATGATGCCGAACGTGCTGCAATATCCGGTCGCGACCGCTGCCGTGCTGCGCGCCGGTTTCGCGGTGGTCAACGTCAATCCGCTCTACACTCCACGCGAGCTCGAGCACCAGCTCAAGGATTCCGGCGCCGAAGCCATCATCGTGCTGGAGAATTTCGCCCACACCGTCGAGCAGGTGATTGCCAGGACACAGGTCAAGCACGTCATCGTCGCGGCCATGGGCGATCTGCTCGGCTTCAAGGGCGTGATCGTCAATCTCGTCGTCCGCCGCGTCAAGAAGATGGTACCGGCCTGGTCGCTGCCCGGCTCGGTCTCCTTCAACGACGCGCTCTCGGCCGGCCGCGGCATGACATTCAACAAGCCGAAACTTTCGCCGGGCGACGTCGCCTTCCTGCAATATACCGGCGGCACCACCGGGGTCTCCAAGGGCGCCACGCTGCTCCACCGCAACATTGTCGCCAACGTCCTGCAGAACGACGCCTGGCTCCAGCCGGCGCTCGCGGCGCCGCCGCATGTCGACCAGCTCATGATCGTCTGCGCGCTGCCGCTCTATCACATCTTCGCGCTGACGGCCTGCTACCTGCTCGCGGTGCGCGCCGGCGGCTGCAATCTCCTGATCCCCAACCCGCGCGATATCCCCGGCTTCGTCAAGGAGCTGGCGAAATACCAGGTCAACAGCTTCCCGGCCGTGAACACGCTCTACAACGGCCTGATGCACCACCCTGATTTCAAGAAGCTCGACTTCTCCAAGCTGAAGATCTCGAACGGCGGCGGCATGGCGGTGCAGCGTCCCGTCGCCGATCAATGGAAGGCGATCACCGGCTGCTTCATCGCGGAGGGTTACGGTCTGTCGGAGACTTCGCCGACGCTGACCTGCAATCCGGCCACGGCAACCGAGTTTACGGGGACGATCGGCATTCCTGTGCCCTCGACCTACATCTCGATCCGCGACGACGATGGCAACGAAGTCCCGCTCGGCCAGGCCGGCGAAATCTGCGCCAAGGGCCCGCAGGTGATGTCGGGCTACTGGAACAGGCCCGAGGAGACCGCAAAGGTGATGACCGCGGACGGCTATTTCCGTACCGGCGACATCGGCATCATGGACGAGAAGGGCTACACCAAGATCGTCGACCGGAAGAAGGACATGATCCTGGTCTCCGGCTTCAACGTCTATCCGAACGAGATCGAGGAAGTGATCGCGAGCCATCCGGGCGTGCTCGAATGTGCCGTAATCGGCATTCCCGATTCCAAGTCGGGCGAGGCGGTGAAGGCTTTCGTGGTGAAGAAGGATCCAAACCTCACCGCCGAGGCCGTGATCAAGTTCTGTCACGAGCAGCTCACCGGCTACAAGGTGCCCAAGCACATCGAATTCCGCAGCGACCTGCCGAAAACCAATGTCGGCAAGATCCTGCGTCGCGAACTGCGCGACGAGAAGAAGGCTCAGGCGGCGTAAGTCCCGCCTCCCGCTGTTGACTGACGTCAGGGACATCACGCCGGCCGACATTCTCGCGTTCTGGCGCGAGGCCGGCCGCGAGCGCTGGTACACGCGCGACGATGCCTTCGATGCTGAGGTCAGGCGCAGATTTCTCGCGCTCTGACAGAAGGCGATCGTCGGCAAGCTGGCATCATGGGAAGCAAGCGATGACGGCGCACTCGCGCTCATCATCGTGCTCGACCAATTCCCCCGCAACATGTTCCGCGGTACGCCCCAGGCCTTTGCCAGCGATGGCCTGGCGCGTAACGTCGCCCGCCGTGCCATCGACCGAGGCGTCGATACCCGGGTCGATCCGGTCCTGCTCGAATTCCTGTATCTGCCCTTCATGCATTCGGAGCACCTGCCCGACCAGCTGCATTGCGTGGCGCTGTTTCAGAACACCGACAATGCCGAAAACCTGAAATACGCCCGGGAGCATGCCGACATCATCAGGCGGTTCGGCCGGTTTCCCCACCGCAACCGCCTGCTCGGCCGCGACAGCACCGAGGAAGAACAGGCCTTCCTCGACAAGGGTGGCTTCGCCGGTTGATGACACGGAAGGGCCCCCTCGCCCCCTCGCTCACCGGCAATATTGTGCAGGCCCGCCGCACGGTCTAATAAGCAGGATCGATATCCAGGGAGACGACAATGGCGATCCAGATTGGCGACAAGCTGCCCGAGGCGAAATTCCGCGTGATGACGGCGGAAGGCCCGCAGGTGAAGACCACCGACGATATCTTCAAGGGCAAGAAGGTGGCGCTGTTCGCGGTGCCCGGCGCCTACACGGGCACCTGCCACAAGATGCATTTGCCGAGCATCTTCCTCAACGCCTATGCCATGAAGGACAAGGGCGTCGACACCATCGCCATCGTGTCGGTCAACGACGCCTTCGTCATGAACGCCTGGAAGCGCGACACCGACCAGCGCGACGAGGCGATCTTCCTCGCCGACGGCAATGCCGATTTCACCAAGGCGATCGGCATGGAGCTCGATGCCTCCGGCAACGGCCTCGGCATCCGCTCCAAGCGCTATTCGATGCTGGTCGAGGACGGCGTGGTCAAGAAGCTGAACCTCGAGGCGATGCCCGGCAAGGTCGAAGTCTCCGGCGGCGATACGCTGCTCGGGCAGCTGTAAGGCTGTCGCCGCTCTCGGGTCACATATGACACTGTCATGCCCCGCGAAGGCGGGGCATCCAGTGTTGCAGAGGCTTCGAGATTCATGACGACTGCTGCGGCGTAATGGATCGCCCGGTCAAGCCGGGCGATGACGGCAGAGAGTGCGGCGTCTTCGTTGCCTACTCCGCCAGCCTCTGCTGCAACCTGGCCTTCACGATCCCATCCCGCGCCAGCTGATCCGCACGCTCGTTCTCGGGATGCCCGGCATGCCCCTTGACCCAGTGCCAGCGGACCTCGTGCTGCTTCAGCGCGGCGTCCAGGCGCTGCCATAGCTCGACATTCTTGACCGGCTTCTTGTCGGCGGTGCGCCAGCCGTTGCGCTTCCAGCCGTGGATCCAGCCGGTGATGCCCTGCCGGACATATTGGCTGTCGGTGTAGAGATCGACCGTGCACGGCTTTTTCAGCGCCTCGAGCGCCGAGATCGCCGCCATCAGCTCCATCTGGTTGTTGGTGGTGTGGCGCTCGCCGCCGTTCAGCTCTTTTTCCCTGTCGCCGAACTTCAGGATCGCGCCCCAGCCGCCCGGCCCCGGATTTCCCGAGCAGGCGCCGTCGGTAAAGATCGTGACGTTGGGAAGCTCGCTCACGCCACCAGCCCTGACGGCATCAGCCCGTAATCGCGTACGCT
The DNA here is from genome assembly GCF_018129985.1 of Bradyrhizobium sp. SZCCT0148. GTDB lineage: Bacteria > Pseudomonadota > Alphaproteobacteria > Rhizobiales > Xanthobacteraceae > Bradyrhizobium > Bradyrhizobium japonicum_H. The sequence continues at coordinate 251,979 of NZ_JAFCKT010000001.1, read as the reverse complement.
GATCACGCTCTGGTGGAAGCGAAGCTTGCGGACATACTCCAGCGGATCCTTTGGCTTGACCAGCGCGCCTTCGGGCACGTTGAGCCAGTCGACCAGCCGCGTCAGCAGGAAGCGGATCGCAGCACCACGGGCCAGCAGCGGCAGCGCAGCCTCTTCCGCGTCCGAGAGCTTTCGCACGCGGCCATAGGCGTTGAGGAAGGCGCGCGCCTTGGTGACATTGAAGGAATGATCGGGCTCGAAGCACCAGGCGTTGAGGCAGATCGCGACGTCATAGGCCAGCATGTCGTTGCAGGCGAAGGTGAAGTCAATGATCCCCGAGAGCTGGTCGCCGAGGAAGAAGACGTTGTCGTTGAAAAGGTCGGCGTGGATCACGCCCTCCGGCAGATTGCTCGGCCAGATCCCGCTCGAGAGATAGTCGAGCTCGGTCGCCAGGAACGCGCGCAGGCCCGGCTGTACTTCATCGGCGCGGTTTGACGCCGCATCGAACAGCGGCCGCCAGCCCGCGACCGAGAGCGCATTGGCGCGCCTGATCGTAAAATTCGCTCCGGCCAGATGCATCTTCGCGAGCGCCCCGCCGACACCGGCGCAATGGGCCACGTTCGGCTTGCGCGGCCACATGCCTTCGAGAAAGGTGATGGTCGCCGCGGGACGCCCCGACAGTTCGCGCAGCGCCTCGCCGTCTCTTCCCTTCACCGGCAGCGGGCAGTTGATACCGTGCTCGGCCAGATGCGTCATCAGGGCGAGGAAGAACGGCAGATCGTTCTTCGCCACACGCTTCTCGTAGAGCGTGAGGATGAACGACCCCTGGCTCGTATGCAGCAGGAAATTGGTGTTCTCGACGCCCTCGGCGATGCCCTTGTAGGAGAGCAGTTCGCCGAGATCGTATTGCTTCAGGAAATCCGCAAGCTCGTCGGCGGCAACGTCGGTGTAGACCGCCATAGAGGTCTACTCGGCGGCGGCTTCGGGGCGCACCTGACGCGGCAGCGGGAAGAATTCGTTTTCCTCTGCGGCCGAGACCGTCTCCACATGCAGCGTGTAGCGCTCGGCGAATGCATCCATGATCTCTTCGACGATCACTTCCGGCGCCGAAGCGCCCGCGGTGATGCCGAGGCTCGAGATGTTGCTGAACCGCTCCCAATCGAGGTCAGCCGCCCGCTGCGCCAGCACTGCGATCTTGCAGCCTTCGCGCTCGGCGACCTCACGCAGGCGCTGCGAGTTCGACGAATTGGGCGCACCGACGACGATGAGCGCGTCGACCACCGGCGCCACCTTCTTCACCGCGAGCTGGCGGTTGGTGGTGGCGTAGCAGATGTCTTCCTTGTGCGGCCCGTTGATGTTCGGGAAGCGCTCCTTGAGCAGGGCAACGATCTCCGCTGTGTCGTCGATCGACAGCGTGGTCTGGGTCACGAAGGCGAGGTTGTTGGGGTCCTTCGGGGAGATGGTCTTGGCGTCCTCGGCGGTCTCGATCAGGGTCACGGCGCCAGTCGGAAGCTGGCCGAGCGTGCCGACCACCTCGGGGTGATGGGAGTGGCCGATCAGGAAGATCTCGCGGCCACGCTTGAAGTGGATCGCGGCCTCGCGGTGCACCTTGGTCACCAGCGGGCAGGTCGCATCCAGCGAGAACAGATTGCGGGACTGGGCGTCGGCCGGAACCGACTTCGGCACGCCGTGGGCCGAGAACACCACCGGCGCGGAGGTGTTTTCCGGGATTTCGGCGAGCTCCTCGACGAAGATCGCGCCCTTCTTCTTCAACCCGTCGACGACATACTTGTTGTGCACAATCTCATGGCGAACGTAGACGGGCGCGCCGTACTTATCGAGCGCCCGTTCGACGGTGTCGATCGCCCGTACCACCCCCGCGCAGAAGCCACGGGGAGAACAAAGCACGATCTTGAGGTCTGGTTTGGCTGACATTGAGCGATCTCGGGACCGAATCACCTCGCCAAATGGGCGGGAAGCGGTCGATGGATTGAATAGGGCTTAGGTACGGGCCTACAGGGAATTGGGCCCCCTTTCGGGCGCTGTCAAGGCACTATCTATAGCAGAACCATTGCGTGGCTACCCCCTCCGGGCTTATATAGCGCGAATTCCCAGTCATCGCTGATGACCACCGGCTTCGCCTCCAGAGGGGTGGGCGAAGCACAAAGGAGATTTGCCATGAGCAACGCACCTCTGATGCCCAAGGCGACCGCCGTCTGGCTGCTCGACAACACCGCGCTGACCTTTGACCAGGTCGCCGATTTCACCAAGATGCATCCCCTCGAGGTGCGTGCGATCGCTGACGGCGACGCTGCCCAGGGCATCAAGGGCATGGATCCCCTCTCCAACGGCCAGCTGACCCGTGAGGAGATCGAGAAGGGCGAAAAGAACCCGGATTATCGGCTCCGGCTGCAGGAGAGCAAGGTGGTCCTGCCGCCCCAGCCCAAGCGCAAGGGTCCGCGCTACACCCCGGTCTCGCGCCGCCATGAGCGTCCGAGCGCCATCCTCTGGCTGCTGCGCAACCATGCCGAACTCAAGGACGCCCAGATCATGCGCCTGGTCGGCACCACCAAGAGCACCATCGCGAGCGTGCGGGACCGGACCCACTGGAACACCTCCCAGCTGACCCCGATCGACCCCGTTACCCTTGGTCTCTGCTCGCAGATCGAGCTCGATTTCGAGGTGGCGCGCGCCGCCAAGGAGAAGCCGATCGACGCCGCCTATGGCGGCGCCACCCTGCTGCCGGCGTCCGAGACCACCAAGAAGGACGAGTTCGAGCCGGCCGAGCGATCGAGCGACGATCTCAACCTCGACGCCGTGTTCGCCAAGCTGAAGACGCTCGGCGGCAAGAAGCAGGACGAGGAGGAGTAAGACTCTCCCTCTCTCTCGTTATCGAAACGCAAAACGCGGCGGGAAACCCGCCGCGTTTTTGTTTTGTGGTGAGGGAGCGCACGGCCAGTTGGGGCCACAGCTCGTCCCCGAGCAGCGCTCTCAGAACTTGTACGTCACGCCGGCGCCGACCAGCCACGGATCGATATGCGCGGTGCCGGTGACCGGCAGGCCGGAGACGGTCGCGCTGTAGTCCGGACGCAGCCAGAGCTTCTTGACGTCGACGTTGAGACCCCAGTGACGGTCGATCATGTAGTCGAAGCCGAACTGCACGGCGCCGCCCCAGGCATTGCTGACGTGGAGGGCCGTGGTCGTCACCGCCCCTACCGGCGGTCCGACGATGACCGCCGGCACGTTGGCCGCGGAATTGTTGAAGAACACGGTGTAGTTCACGCCGGCGCCGACATAGGGCTTGAACGCGCCGAACTGGTCGAAGTGATATTGCAGCGTCAGCGTCGGCGGCAGCAGCGTGGTCTTGCCGATCGGCAGGTTCGCGAGCGAACCGGTGCCGCTGATCGAGTGCCGGGTCACGCCGAGGATCAGTTCGGCCGCGATGTTCTTGGTGAAGAAATAGCTGATGTCGAGCTCGGGGACGACCTGGTCGCTGATCGAGAGGCCGGAATTCGGCGAGGACAGCGAGGGCACGCCCGCCACGTTGACGGTTGAGCCACCGCCATCCGGCAGCACGCCGAGCACGCGCAGACGCACCATCCAAGGATTGAACGCCTCGACCGGCGGCGGCGCCTTCTTGTAAACCGGCAAATCGGCAGCTTGCACTGATGCAAAAGTGCCCGCGAGCATCGCGCCGACCGTCGCAAGCCGCGCCAGGTTTCTTGTCGTTCTCTGCATTGTAGTCCCCTTCAGCCATCTTCCGCGCGTCGTTGCGCGATATGAGCGTCTGAGCAGAAAGGGGGCGGCGGAGGATTTGACGCCGATCAAATTGGACGAAACGCGCCACGATTTGGCCGCAGCGTTGCAGATCTGTCACGACCAGTGCGCGTGAAAATGCAGGATGATACCGCGCCCGATTTCAGGGCCGATCGGGATGGTTCAGCATGTATTCGCCGAGGTCGCGCTGGCGTCGGTCGGCACGGGCGGTGGCGGCGTTGCGCTGGACGTCGCGGTCCTTGCGGCAGGCCACGTATTCCGGCGAGCCCTGTGCATTGCCCCGGCTCAGGCAAACCGCATCGTCATCGTCGCCACCCACCGCCACCGGCGTCTGATAGCGCGCGGAGCAGGCGGAGAGAGCAATGGCGAGCAGGGAGATGGCCCCGTACTGCGCGAGCTTGGCTGACATCGGTTGGTCCTGTCTCATTCGTCATTGCCGGGCTTGCCCCGGCAATCCATCGAAATCAAGGCAGTTGCTTGCCCATTGATGGATGCCCGGGTCAAGCCCGGGCATGACGGAGAGCACGTCACACCCGCCCCTTCAGCGCCTCCCCGATCTCGTCAAGCGCCTTGGGATCCTCGATCGTCGCCGGCATGGTCCAGCTATCGCCGTCGGCGATCTTCTTGATGGTGCCGCGCAAGATCTTGCCGGAGCGGGTCTTGGGCAGGCGGCCGACGGTGATGGCGAGCTTGAAGGCCGCGACCGGGCCGAGCTTGTCGCGCACCAGCGCGATGATCTCCTTCTCGATCTCGGCAGGCGCACGCTTCACGCCGGTCTTGAGCACGAGGAAGCCGCAGGGCACCTCGCCCTTGATCGCGTCCTTGACGCCGAGCACGGCGCATTCGGCGACATCGGGATGTGAAGCCAGGATCTCCTCCATGCCGCCGGTGGAGAGCCGATGGCCGGCAACGTTGATGATATCGTCGGTGCGGCCCATGACGAAGACATAGCCGTCCTCGTCCTTGTAGCCCGCATCGGAGGTTTTGTAGTAGCCGGGGAATTCGCTGAGATAAGCTTCCCTGAAGCGCTCGTCCTGATTCCACAGCGTCGGCAGACAACCCGGCGGCATCGGCAGCTTGATGACGATCGAGCCCATGGTGTTGGGGCCGACCGGCTTCGCCGCCTCGTCGACCACGTCGACCTGATAGCCCGGCATCGGCACCGTCGGCGAGCCGTGTTTCACCGGCAGCATGCCGAGCCCGACCGGGTTGCCGGCGATGCACCAGCCGGTCTCGGTCTGCCACCAATGGTCGATCACCGGCACCTTCAGCTGCTGCTCCGCCCATTCGACGGTCGGCGGGTCGGCTCGCTCGCCAGCGAGGAACAGGGTGCGGAATTTCGACAGGTCGTGTTTCCGGATGAACTTTCCTTCCGGATCGTCTTTCCGGATCGCGCGGAACGCGGTCGGCGCGGTGAAGAACGCAACCGCCTTGTGCTCGGCGATGACGCGCCAGAATGCGCCGGCATCGGGCGTGCCGACCGGCTTGCCCTCATACATGATCGTCGTTGCGCCGTGCAGCAGTGGGCCGTAGACGATGTAGCTGTGGCCGACCACCCAGCCGATGTCGGAGCCACACCACCACACTTCGCCGGGCTTGACGCCATAGAGGTTGAACATCGACCATTTTATCGCGACGAGATGGCCGCCATTGTCGCGCACGACGCCCTTCGGAATGCCCGTGGTTCCCGAGGTGTAGAGGATGTAGAGCGGATCGGTGGCGGGGACAGGCACGCAAGCGGCCTTCTTGCCGTCGTTGATCGCCTTGCGGCGCAGGCTCGCCCAATCATAGTCCCTGCCCGGGGTCATGTCGCAGGTGAGTTGCGGACGTTGCAGCACGATGCAGGCCTTCGGCTTGCTGCCGGCAAGCTTGATCGCTTCGTCGAGCAGCGGCTTGTACTGCACGATGCGGCCGGGCTCGATGCCGCAGCTTGCGGAGAGGATGAGTTTCGGCTGCGCGTCGTCGATGCGGGTGGCAAGCTCCTTCGCCGCAAAGCCTCCGAACACCACGGAGTGCACCGCACCGATGCGCGCGCAGGCAAGCATGGCGACCACGGCCTCCGGCACCATCGGCATATAGAGGATGACGCGATCGCCCTTGGCAACGCCGAAATCCTGCATGACGGCGCCAAGCGCCTGCACCTCGTGCAGCAATTCGGCATAGGTGAGTTTGGTGACGCTGCCCGCCAGCGGCGAATCATGGATCAGCGCGACCTGGTCGGCGCGGCCGCGTTCGACATGGCGGTCGAGCGCGTTGTAGCAGGTATTGACGACACCGCCGGCGAACCAGCGGCCGTAGATTCCTTGCGAGGGATCGAAGATCGTCTTCGGCGGCTCGATCCAGTCGATCTCTTTCGCCGCGTCGGCCCAGAAGCCTTCGGGATCGGCCAGCGAGCGCGCATGGACTTCTTGATAACGACTCTTACCGTCGGCGTTCATTCCCGCGCTCCCATCCCTTTATTCGCCTGTGCCCTGAACCTTGTGGCAGGACGGGCGTCCCGCCATGACCAGGATCAATCGCAGGCCTTGCTTAGGGGCTATTTTCCCGGGAACGGGCCGCGGTTCAAGCTGAAAAGGATGGGCCAATTCTCCCTCTCCCCATCTTGACCGGGAGAGGGTCGGGCTGAGGGGCTGCATCCGCAATCCCGGTAAGAGCCGGACCGACGGAGAATCGCGCTCACCCGACAGGCGGGGAGAGGTGAAGAGCCCGCCTCAACTCTCCGTCGCATTCAGCTTCTGCAATCGCTCCTGCATGACCTTCTTCAGATCATAGCCCGGGCGACCGAAGCTGGCATTGCGGAGGCTGAGGAATTCGCGCTGGGTCTTGCGCAGCTCGCTGGCCGAGCGCTTGCTCGCCGATTTCAGCGCGCGCTCGTAGGTCTCGGCGATCTGGCGGTCGAGCATGCTGAGTTGCGAATCGGCGCAGATCACCTTCTCGACCTCGCGTTTGGCCGTCGCGCAAGCGAAGGACGGGCCATTGCCGGAGGCGGCCGCGAGAGGGCGCTGCGGCTCATCTCCGAATTTCGCGATCTCAGCGATCATGATGCGGCGGCCGTTGGCAGCGTTCTCGTTGCCAGGATCGAGCTTGAGAGCCGTCTCGTAATCGGCCAGCGCTTTCTTGCGCTCGCCCATTTTTTTGTAGAGCACCGCGCGGTTGTTGTAGGCCAGCGCGAAATTCGGATCGAGCCTCAGCGCAGCCTCGTAATCGCCGAGCGCGGCTCCGAGCTCACCCTTGAACTGGTAGGAATCGCCGCGATTGGTGAAGAAGTTCGGTCGGGGCGCCAGGCGCAGCGCCTGGTCATAATCGGCGATCGCCTTGTCGTACTCTTTCATCGCGGCATAGGTGAGCCCGCGATTGTCAAAGTATTCGGGCACCTTGGGATCGAGCCTGATCGCCTCGCCGTCGTCGGCCACGGCCTTGTCAAGCTGTCCGAGCTTCTTGTATGCGGCGCCGCGGTTGGTGTAGGTGCGGGGACGGTTGGGATCGAGCCGCAGCGCCTCGCTGAGATCCTTGATCGCCTTCTCGTTGTCACCACCGAGATAGTAGTTCACGCCGCGGTCGGACCATGCCTGCGCATCATCCGGCTTCAGTTTGATCGCCTGGTCGTAATCGGCGAGCGCACGGTCGAGCCTGCGCTGGGTGGTGTAGACGACACCGCGCAGCTCGTAGGCTTCCGCATCCTGCGGATCGAGCTCGATCGCCTTGCTGAGGTCGGCCGCCGCACGATTGAGGTCGCCGCCCGCCTCGCGCAGGAGGTCGCCGCGCAAGCGCCAGGCCTTTGCATTCCTGCCGTCGAGCGCAATGGCGCGGTCAATGTCCCGCAGGGCTTGTGTGAGGCCGCCCGAGGTGCGGGCATGCGCGTCGGCACGAACCAGCAGCGCCGCGGCGCGGTCGGACGTTGAGTTCGAGGCCTGGTCGATGATGCTGCTGCAAGCCGGGATCAGCTCCGCAGGAGCAGCCTTGCTGCCCATGACGCAATCGGCGCCCGCCGAGGCGGGAGCTCCAAGGACGAGGCTCATTGCCGCCCCGAGAAGAAAGGCGCGAAGCGAGATTGTCGCAAGCGAAAGCGCTTGCGCGGAAGAATGCGTGCCGCGCATGACATAGGGCTCCGTGGCGTCGGGTTCTCACCATTGTCGCGGCAGGAAGAGGATGGGTTCAAAATCGCCTGTGTCCGCGCCGTCATGGTCGGGTTTGTCCGGTCATCCGCGTCTTGCGCGCGGCACAAAGAAGGCGGCTGCCCGGACGAGCCCGGGCATGACGGTCTCTCGTGAAGCAAGGGCCTAATACCCGTCCACGCCGTTGATCCGCCGCAGCCGCTCCTGCATCGCCTTCTTCAAATCATATCCCGGCCGGCCGTACGCCGCATTGCGGCGGGCGATGAACTCATCCTGTTCGCGCTGGAGACTCTTCGCTTCCGTCGGATTGCGCGCCTCCCGGATTGTTCGCGCGTTTGATCCATAGATCTCCCGATCGAGATCGGCGAGCTCGCGGTTGCCGCAGATCGCCTTTTCCACGGCACGCGCCGCTCTCCTGCAATTGAAGCTCGGCTTGCCGGCGACCGCCATCTGCGCGCCGATCCGCTCGATCTCGCGCGCCATGGCCTTATGATTGGCCTTGGCTTTCTCGTGGTTCGGATCGATCTTCAGTGCCGCGCCGAAATCCTGCACCGCCTTGGGCTTGTCGCCCTTCCTCAGCCAGAGCTCGCCGCGCGCATTCCAGATGTCGGCGAGCGCAGGGTCGAGCGAAAGAACGCGGCTGTCGTCGGCGATGGCGCGGTCGACCTGGTCATGCCGCGCATGGAGCGCGGCGCGCGCGACCAGAGCCTTGATCAGATCCGCCTTCGCCGTCTTCTCATTGTCGATCACGGCCGCGCAGGACGTCGCGGCCTTGTCCATGTCATCGGCTGCGGCCGCCGCGAGGCATGAGGCGACATCGACCTGTATCACCGCAGCCGGCTCGCCGCCGGTCGCAGCCCGGGCGGCATGGAACGACATCGCGCAAAACAATATGGCAGCTGACGCGTGAATGAGGTTTTGAAAACGCATGTTTCTTGCTGTTGGAAGTCCGCTTGAGTCTTGCCCTTAGCCTTGCCCTAAGCCTTGGCTTAAGTCTTGCCTCGGGGACGCACTATCCATCATACGGCCGAATTGGTGCTAGCTTGTGGCGCCGCTCAAACCGGCTTCGGGAATCATCGTGTCGACATTCGAATGGATCATCGCGCTTCTGCTCGGCGCCGTTGCCTTATCGGCGCTGGCGCGGCGGATCAAGGTCCCCTACCCGACCTTTCTCGCCATCGGCGGCGCGCTGATCGCTTTCGTGCCGAACAGCCCGTCCTGGGCGCTGGAGCCGGACCTCGCATTGGCGCTTTTTGTCGCACCGGTGTTGCTCGATGCGGCCTTCGACACCTCGCTCCGCGATTTGCGCAACAATTGGGTTCCGGTGTCGACCTTGGTCGTCGCCGCGGTCGGCCTGACCACGGCCGGCGTCGCCTTCGTCGCGCACCGGCTGATGCCCGGGATGCCATGGGGCGCCGCGGTCGCGCTCGGTGCCATCGTGGCGCCGCCCGATGCGGCCGCCGCGGTCGCGATCCTGAGCCAGGTCAAGCTGCCCCATCGCATGGTGAAGGTTTTGGAGGGCGAAAGCCTGCTGAACGACGCGAGCGCGCTCCTGATCTATCGCATCGCGGTTGGTGCGGTCGCCACAGAGCATCTGACCTGGAGTCAGGTCGCGCCGACCATGGCGCTGGCGCTGGTCGGCAGCGTCGTCGCCGGCCTGCTCGCGGGCTACATCGTTCCGCTGCTCCTGGAGCGCGTCAAGGAAGCGCCGAGCGCGATCATCGTGCAGTTCGCCACCACTTTCATGGTGTGGATCGCCGCGGAGCATCTCGGCCTCTCCGGCATTCTCACCATCGTCGTCTATGCCATGACGATGGCGCGCTCGGCGGGGCAGCGCATGCCGGCGCGGCTGCGGGTGCCGTCCTATGCGGTCTGGGAGACGACCGTGTTCGTGCTCAACGTACTGGCCTTCATGCTGATCGGCATGCAGATGCGGCCGATCTGGACACGATTGGATGCGGACGTGCGCTGGGAATATTGTGTGGCCGCCGCGTGGATCCTGCTCACCGTGGTGCTGGTCCGACTGCTCTGGGTAACGTTCTATCGCACGATCCTGCGCGTGTTCGTGGCGCGGGGATTCTTTCATCCCAAGGACCCCAAGGCCGTGGCCTCGCCGAAGGGCGGTCTCATCATCTCCTGGTGCGGCATGCGCGGCCTCGTCACGCTCGCAACCGCCTTCGCCCTGCCGGAGAATTTTCCCTATCGCGACTTCATCGTCTTCATCGCCTTTGCGGTGGTGCTGGGGTCGCTGGTGATCCAGGGCCTGACGCTGCGGCCACTGATCCTGGCGTTCGGCCTCAAAGACGATGATCCCGTCGGCACCGAGGTCGCGCGCGCGCGTGCCGTCGGCTATCGTGCCGCGCTCGATGCGATCGAGAGCGATCCGTCCGAGGAGGCGGAGATCCTGCGGCTCGAATATCGCGCCATCCTGATGCAAGCCGAGGGCGATCCCAACGGCGGCATCGCCAATGGCGAACTGCCCGCCGACCCCCTGCGCCGCCGCGCCATCGCGGCCGCACGCAAATCGATCGTTGAGCTCCGCGCCACCGAAGTGATCGGCGACGACGCGTTCCACCGACTTGAAGAGGAGCTCGATCGCGCAGAATTGAGCGCGGGGGGATAGCGCACAGCACCAAAAACTACGCAGTCGTCCCGGACAAACGAAGCGCCGATTTCTGACGAGAGCGGTTTGAACCAAATTCCGCTTTCCCAGACACACTCCTCATGACGACCCTGACCGACGACCGTCGTGTACGCGCGCGAGATGCGGCGCCTGCACGATATTTTTACCTGCACATGTCCCTGGCCTGCGCGGCCACCGCGTTTCTCGGCTTCGCACCGACCTATTGGGTCCCGCTCGCCAACCGGACGCTCTCCGCAAGCCCCGTGATTCACTTTCACGGGCTCTTGTTCTTTACCTGGTCCCTCTATTTCGTGCTTCAAACCTGGCTCGCGGCCTCGGGCCGCGTGGTCAATCACCGCTCGCTGGGCATCGCCGGCGTGTCACTCGCCACCGCGATGACGATCTTCGGCTTCCTCGCCTCCGTGCACGTGATGCAGCATTCCGCGGCCCTCGGCCAGCGCGAGGCCGGCATCGGATTCTCGATCGTGCCGATGAGCGGGATCGCGTTCTTCGCAATCGTCTTCGTGCTGGCGATCACGAACATGCGCAAGCCCGAAATTCACAAGCGCCTGATGCTCCTGGCCGCAGTCTCGATCCTCGATGCCGCGATCGCCCGCTGGTTCCTGACCTTCCTCGCGCCTCCTGGACCGCCCGGCCCGCCGCCGGTACCGGTGACGATCGCACCAGCGGTCGTCGCCTCGCTGCTGCTCGTGGTCGCGATGGTGCGCGACTGGCGCAGCGAGGGCCGTGTGCATCCGGTCTACATCTATGGCACGCTGGCGCTGCTGGCGGTGAAGGTACTGAACTGGCCGATCAGCGAAACGGCCGCGTGGCACTCATTCGCCGGCGGGATTTTGGCGCTGGCGCAGTAGGTCGCCAAACACTCCGCTGTCGTCCCGGCCCCGGGACGACAGCGGAGATTGAAATTACGACCCCGCCTTGCACGTGATCCCGCCGTCCACCACCAGCTCGATCCCCGTCACATATTTCGACTCGTCTGACGCCAGGAACAGCGCCGCATTGGCCACGTCCCAAGCCTCGCCCATGTGGCCCATCGGCACCTGCGCATCGCGGGCGCGCCACATCGCTTCGACGTCGCCCTTGGCATAGCTGTTGGCGAGACCCGCCGAGTGCTCCACCATCGGCGTCTTCATCAGGCCGGGCAGGATTGCATTCACCCGCACATGGCTCTTCGCGAACTCGACCGCGGTGGAGCGCGTGAGCTGGTTCATCGCCGCTTTGCTGGCGTTGTAGCTGACATAGGAAATCCCGACATGGCGTATCGAGGCGATCGAAGAGATGTTGATGATCGAGCCGCCGCCCTGCTTCACCATCACGGGAATGACATGCTTCATGGCGAGATAGGCGCTCTTGAGGTTGACGCTGAAGACGCGGTCCCAGCTCTCCTCGGTGACCTCGACCACGCTGCCCATCTCGGCGATGCCGACATTGTTGTCGAGCACGTCGATGCGGCCATAGGCCTTCAGACACGCCGCCACCATCGCCTCGATCTCGTTCGCGCGAGACACGTCGGCCGTGAAGGCGATCGCCTTGCCGCCTTCGCCGGTGATGATCTCTGCAGTCTCCTCGGCCGCGGCGCCGTTGCGGTCGACGCAAAACACCTGCGCGCCCTCGCGCGCAAAGGTCACCGCGGTGGCCTTGCCATTGCCCCAGCCCGGTCCGATCGAACCGGCCCCCACCACCATCGCAACCTTGCCCTTGAGCCGATCCATCCTGTGTATCCTTGTTGTTCTTGTAGCCCGGATAAGCGCAGCGATATCGGGAGCAGCCGTTCCCGCACATCGCTCCGCTCATGCGGGCTACGGATCCTTGCAGACTTTCATCGTGGTGACGTTAGCACCTATGGGATGCCCGACAATCTCCGACAGCGTCCGGCATTGTCCATCATGGCAAAGCCGCCACTCCCCGGCGGCGCCCGAATTACCGAGCACGACCTCCAGCATCGGCGCACGCGCGGGCTGCCACTGAAACCAGCCGTCGACCAACTGCGCCTCGGGCGGCGGCTCCATGCCGGGGCCGGTGCCCTTGACGCGGGCCTGCACCAGTTCGAGGCCGGCGGGAGTGACGCGCCAGTCCTCCTGCCAGTCCACTTTCGCGATCGAATGCGTCCAGACGAGCGTGAACGCGGACAGCGCCAGCGCCTTCACGCCGCCGGCGGTGGCGAAGCAGAGGCTCACACCGCCTCGACAGGCGCAGGCGGGCGCTGCCGCCATTGCCACAGCACGATGGCCGCAGCGAGCGCGAACCCCGCGGTGTCGCTGAGCTGGAAGTCGCCGAGCAGGCAGAATGCGGCGCCGAGCGCGACCAGGCGTTCGATCAGCGTCAGGCGCGTGAACAGGAAACCGATCGCCACCATGCCGAACAGGGCGATCGCCACCAGGGCTTTCACGCTCGCCAATGCCACCGCACCATAGAAACCGAGCTTGGCTGCCATTGGATCGCCGGCCTGCAGCATCAAGGCCGGCGAATAGACGAAGATGAACGGAATGACATAGCCGGCGAGCGCGATGCGCATCGCCTCCCAGCCGATCTTGTCCGGATTCTCCTTGGCGATCGGCGCCGCCGCGAGCGCGGCCAGCGCCACCGGGGGCGAGAGGTCGGCCATGATGCCGTAGTAGAACGCGAACATGTGGCTCGCGATCAGCGGCACACCGAGCTTTGCCAGCGCGGGCGCGGCGAGCGCCGCGGTGATGATGTAGGTCGGGATGGTCGGGATGCCGGTGCCGAGCAGGATCGACAGCAGCATCGTCATGATCAGCGCCAGGAACAGGCTCTTCTCGCCCAGCCCGATCACCCAGCCGCCGAAGATGGTGCCGACGCCGGTCTGCGACATCATGCCGATGATGACGCCGACGATGGCGCAGGCCATGCCGACGGTGATGGCGGATTTGGCGCTTTCGGCCAGCGCATCGCGGCACTCGCGCAAGGCCTTGAACCCGCCACGCACGAAAGCGGCAATCACGATCAGCCCGACCACGACGCTCGCGACCGGCACGATCTTGAGACCGTCACGCGACAGCGCGGCGACGATGAGCGCAAGTCCGACCCAGAAGATGATGCGGATCACATTCGAGGAGGCGCCGGTGGTAATGGCGGTGCCGAGGATCAGCGCCACCGTCAGCGCAAGGCCCATGCTTCCGGCATAGAGCGGCGTAAAACCCTCGAACAGCATGTAGACGAGCGCGGCAAGCGGCAGTACGAGGTACCAGCGCGTCACCAGCGCCTTCCAGGCGCTCGGGATTTCCGAGCGCTTCATGCCGACGAGGCCGTGCTTGCCGGCTTCCAGATGCACCATCCAGAACGCGGACGCGAAATAGAGAATGGCGGGTATCGCCGCCGCCTTGACGATCTCGGAATATTGCACGCCGAGCGTCTCGGCCATGATGAAGGCGACCGCGCCCATCACCGGCGGCATGATCTGGCCGCCCATCGAGGCCGTGGCTTCGACGCCGGCGGCGAACGCGCGGCGATAGCCGAACCGGATCATCAAGGGAATCGTGAACTGGCCGACGGTGACGACATTGGCGACACCGGAGCCGGAGATCGTGCCCATCATGCCAGAGGCGAACACCGCGACTTTCGCGGGTCCGCCGCGGGTGCGGCCGAACAGGCCGAGCGAAACGTCGGTGAACAGCTGGATCATGCCGGCGCGCTCCAGAAACGAGCCGAACAATATGAACAGGAAGATGTAGGTCGCCGACACGTAGATCGGCACGCCGTAGAAGCCCTCGGTGCCGAACGACAGATGCGTGATGATCTGGTCGAAATCGTAGCCGCGATGGTTGAGCGGCGACGGCAGATATTGGCCGAAGAACCAGTAGACCAGGCACGCGCCGCACATCAGCGGCAGCGCCGCGCCCATCAGGCGCCGCGTGCCCTCGAAGATCAGTACGGCCAGCACCGTCCCGACCACGAGATCGAGCCGCGTCGGATCCCCGTCGCGCGCGATCAAATCCGCGTAGAAGATCCACTGGTAGAGCCCGCAGAGAAAGCCGGCGCCGCCGACCGCCCAGCCGAGCGCGCGGCCGGCGGTGCTCTTCGCGGTGAAGTTGGCGATCAGGCCGAAGGTGAGCAGGACGAGGAAGCCGACATGGACGCCGCGCACCACCTGGCTCGGCAGATAGTTGAAGGCAGCGACATAGAGCTGGAAGGTCGCAAAGGCGATGCCGATCCAATAGGCAAGCGCCCCCCACCCGCGCGGGCCGAAGCCTTCCGGGAAACCGTGCTCGAAATTGTCGAACTCAACCTTGATCTTTTCCGGCGCCGGCGCCGGGCCCTCTGCCTGCAACATTGATATGTCCCCACCGTCCAGCGCTTATAGCGTTCGCTTGGCGTCTGCAGCCCGTGATGCCCGGGCTTGTCCCGGGCACCCACGAGCTTTCTCACCGAGTCCTAGAACGTGGATGGCCGGGACAAGCCCGGCCATGACGTCCGATGATGAGAACCGACCCTACTTGATCAGCCCTTTTTCCTTGTAATAGCGGATCGCGCCGGGGTGCAGCGGAACCGGGCTGCCGGTCGCGGCGGTCTCGAGCTTGATCTCCTTGCCGGCCGCGTGCGCGTTCTGCAATTCCGGCAGCGATTCGTAGATCAGCTTGGTCATCTGATAGGCCAGATCGTCCGACACGGTCGAATTCGTGACGAGGTAGTTGATCACGGCCGCGGTCGGCACGTCCTTGTCCTGGCCGGTATAGGTGTTGGCCGGAATGATCGCGGAAACGAAGGGCGGGCCGATCTTGTCGACGGTCTCCTTCGGCACCGACACCACCGTGATCGGGCTCGAGGTCGACAGATCCTTCAGCGAGGCGACGCCGAGACCGGCCGATTGCAGCGTCGCTGCGAGCTGGCGGTTCTTCATGAGATCGACCGATTCGGCGAACGGCAGATATTCGACCTTGCCGAGATCCTTGTAGCTCATGCCGGCGGCGGCCAGGATCGCACGCGAATTCAGCTCGGTGCCGGACTTCGGCGCACCGACGGAGAGGCTTTTGCCTTTGAGGTCGGCCAGCGTCTTGATGCCGGATTCAGCGGTCGCGACGATCTGGATGTAGTTCGGATAGATCGCGCCGATGGTGCGGAGCTTGTCGAGCTTGGTCTTGAAACCCGCCTCCTCGTCGCCGTCCCAGGCGGCCTTGAGCGAATCGCCCAGCGTGAAGGCCAGCTCACCACGGCCCTGCTGCAGCAGGATCAGATTTTCGACCGACGCCTTGGTGGCCTGCACCTGCGTCTTCACGTTCGGAATCTTGTCGCCGTAGATCTTTCCGATCGCGACCCCGAGCGGATAATAGACGCCGGAGGTACCGCCGGTCAGCACGTTGATGAAGGATTGCGCCTGCGCGCAAGGTGCCGACGCCGCCAGAGCAAGAGCCGCGGCCGCGCCGAAAATGGTCCGTTTCATGGTTGTTGTTCTCCCCAAACCGGCGGCGAAATTGGCCGGATGAGGGATGCGGGTCAACCCATCCAAAAGATAAAGCTGAGCTGCGGTAAACGGCCGATCCGGCTCGATTTTTCGGGAACCCGCGGGTGCGGCGAGGTGGCGCAGTCGCTAGCGGCACATCCTATGAGGGCCCGCCAACGGCGCGCCCTCAAGCTAAAGGCGGAGTGCGTAGCACCATTTCGGCAGGGAAGGCTGCATACAGCCTCATCGTGAGGAGGCCGCGGGAGCTGTTGTCCGAAGGACGAGGGCTTTCTCGGACCCGGCCAATCTGCGGCGGCTCGCTGTTGGCAGGTGCGGCGCCCTCACTGGAACGTCATGTCCAGGCACTTGGAGATGTCGGAACCGAGGCCGGACGAGATGGTGATGCAGCCGCGGATCTTCTGTGCGCCGACGTCGGCGGCCCAGACCGAATAGCCGCCGGGGCCGAAGAACGAATTGGTGTTCGGCGGCTCGGTCTCGGTCGCGTCGAAATCATACTTGCCGTCGGTCTCGAAGATGCGCGGCTTCTTGGTGCAGCCTCCGTCGGTCTGGACGTTGATGACTTCCTTGTTGTCGCGGGTCAGCGCCAGCGACACCTGGCAGCGGAAGTATTCCGAGGTCTTGGTGTTGAAGAGATAGGTGTAGGATTTGCAGGTCGCCGTGTTCAGCTTGCCCGGGGCAAGGCCGCGGCTGCACGAAATGCGCTGGTTGTGGCTGAGCTGGTAATCATCGGCCTGGGCCGCCGGCGCGAGCGCCGTCAACGACAATGCAGCAGCCCAGCAAAGTTTAATCACATGGCGCATCCGAATCATCCCTGCCAATGGTTTTGTCGAGTTGCGTTCTAGACGGAAAGCGGAACATAGTCGCGAGGGGACGAAGGGAAAATCACAAACTGCTGGGCAAGACGTGAAGCGCTGCGGCGCTTTCGCAAATTGACCCTGATATGCCGTTCGTGATTTGTTCAAGCCCGATGCCCCAACGGCGGGGAGGATGGGATCATGGCATTTTCAACCAAGACATTTGCATTTGTTTCGGCAGCACTCGTAACGCTCGGCGCCTTCGCCGGGCCTGCTTTCGCGCAAGCCCCGGCGACGCCGTGGGAGCTCAAGCCCGACACGGGCTACGCCTATGACAAGGACGGCAAGACCTTTTCCTACAAGATGGGCACGAGCAACGCCGGCGAGCTCCTGAAGGGCGCCAAGAAGGTCCCGCGGGGCACGCTGTTCTTCATCGGGCATAACGGCCAACTCTATATGCGCAGCGGCCCATACCTGGAAGGCGACGGCAAGTTCAAGTTTGGCCCGGATCAGTAAAAGGCTTGAGCTGGCAGGCGATAGCGGCGCTTAGCACTCAGGTCTCGTCCGCCTCGTGCGCAATTGCGCACTGGGGCGACAGTTGTGCCTGAATCGAGAGGCCGCGGCGTCCTGGATGCCCTGCCTTCGCGGGCATGACAGCGGAGGTCATGGCAAACGCTTTTAGAACGCCGCCGCCATCTCCCTTGCGCCAGGTTTGTTGCTGTTCGAATCCATCCGGTCGTCCGTCACGGCGAGCAGCTTCGCCACGGTGTTGTGCCGGATCGCAACCGGGTTGCGCTCGTAACCGCCGCGCTGGAAGAAGTTCGAGGTCGGCACCTGCTCGCGCATGGCCTGCGGCATCGTCACCATATCGAGCCCGGTGCCATCGCCGGTGAGGTTCATCATCTCGAGCTCGGCTGCGGTGAGCGGTCGGGTGTAGCCTTTGGCGCGGGCGAACAGCACCGAGGTCAGGAGCTTGTGGGTCTGCAGCATCGGCCCGACATCGATGTCGAGCACCATGGCATGCATGGCCCAGCCCTGCGCGGTGTTGCCGATCTTCTCGTGCTCCGACCAGGTGTCGGGCACGGACTTCGCATGCGCCACCATCTTCTTCAGCACGACGAGCTTGTGCTCGAGCGACTGGCGCGCCGGTCCCGACGTCCGCGCCACCTTCTCGGAGAGCGCGCGAATGAGTTCATGCCCCTGCTCTGCCAGCAGCTCGACGCTGTTGGTGGTCAGGAGCTGGTTGTAGCCCATCGCGGTCGAGATCGCGCGCTTGCCGCCATGCTCGATTCCCGCCTGCACGTCATGATTGCCGGTGCCGCCGGTCTCGAACGAATACACCCGCACCGCCTGCTCCCGGGTCAGCCCGGAGGCCAGCGCGTAGCGCGCATAGGCGCGCTTGAACTCGATCTCGCTCGCCGGGCGCTGCGGCGTGAACTGGTAGAGCTCCTGCGCCGCGCGCAGGAAATCGGCGACCACCGGGATCGGCTTCTTCGCGGGACGGTCCGGCGTCTCCTCCGGCTCCGGATTGACCGGCTTCTTCGGCCCGTTATAGAGCGGCGGATGCTCCAGCACGTAATCGTCGAGCGTGACCTGCTGCCCGCTGCGCCGCTTGGCGTTACGGCCCTTCCGCTTCTCCGAGATCTGGCTCCAATAGGCACCGGCCTCGGCGTCGAAGGCCGCGCGCGCCGCCTGATATTCCGCAAGCTTGCGGCGATATTCGAGCACAGCGGGCGAAGCCCCCGCGCTTTGCGCGAAAAACTGCGACAGCAGCTGGGCATTGGCATTGCGGACCGTCGGCGGCAGCGCGTCGGTCTCGCCACGCGCAGCAGGCACGAGCAAGGTGAGCGCAAGTGGAACCAGCGCAAGCTTGTTTCGAATCGAATGATGCATGCTGCCCTCTTAGCAGGCATCCGGTAACCGTCACGTTAACGTGCCGTTTACCTTCATTTCCAGGCGAAAACCGGCTGTTCCAGCTCGGTAACGCGGGTCTGCCGCCCGGCCAGCACCTCGCGGAACTGGTAGATCAGGGCGGCCGTCGGCGCGTGGATCAGGCTCATCTGGTGATGAAAGCGGATGACGCGGCGGGTGCTTTCGGGGATCGCCGCGAAATCGAACGCCTCGTCGCGCTCGATCGTGTCGAGCGCGATACGATAGACGGAGGCGACCTCGTCCGGGTTTGGCCTGATCGCGGCGCTGTCGGCCGCCCACACCACCACCGGAGTGATGAGATAGCCGGAGCGGGTCGGATAATCGTCGAGCAGACCGAGCACCGCGTCGGCAGAAAGCTTGAGCGCGAGCTCCTCGTCGAGCTCCCGCAACGCCGCCTCGACCGGCGTCTCGCCGGCATCGCAGCGTCCGCCCGGCAGCGCCCACTGACCGCGATGCGCGCGCAGGCTCGATGCGCGCTTGGTGAGCAGGAAGGCGGTGTCATCGCCCTCATTGGCTTCAGTCAGCGCGAGCACCACCGCGGCGCGCTTCAGCGCCGACGGCGCAGCCTCGTCAGGCAGCCGCGCGAAGGAGGCGCAGGCGGCTTCGATATTCCGTCTGGTGGCATCTCCAAAAGGTCTCATGATGCTTGACTACACCAGGACCGCATCTGATGAAACGAGGAGAGAGACGCGTTGCAGGGATGTACGAAAAGATGACGAGCAAGGCCGCGACAAGGCTCAAATCAGACGGCTGGAGCATCCTCGAAACCACCGGCTTCATGCACCTGATCGGGCCCCTGTGGGAGCGCAAGGTCGACGGTCATTACGAGTTCGCGCTCGCGACCGAGGACAAGCACCACAACCGCCGCGGCATGGTCCAGGGCGGCGTGATGATGACCTTCGCCGATCGCACCTGCGGCATGACCGCCCGCTACGTCTCCGGCAAGGAATACATGGCGACGGTGCAGCTCGACACCCATTTCGTCGAGGCTGGTCAGATCGGCGACATCCTGATCTCCCGCCCCCACGTGGTGCGCGCGACCCGCAGCCTGATCTTCATGAGCACCGAGGTGACCGTGGATGGTCGCTGCATCGTGATGGCGAACGGCGTGTTCAAGATCTTGAAGGGCCCGGGCTAGGCGTCGTCAGGCCGCAACCACGCACCTCGCTGTCATTCCCCGCAAAGGCGGGGAATCCAGTACGCCGCGGCCTCTCCCTATCCCAGCGCCGTCTCTGGAATACTGGATCGCACGCCTTCGCGGGCGATGACACCGAGTATGACGCATGAGCGTGCCCCAACCTGGTCATTGCGAACGCAGTGAAGCAATCCAGCATCTTTCCGCGGACGCAGCTCTGAATTGCTTCGTTACGCTCGCAATGACGGCTCTAGCTGGCTATGCTGCGCCCCAACGAAAGCGTTGAGGACGCCCATGCAATACCGTCAGCTCGGCCGCAGCGGCCTGAAAGTGTCGCCGATCTGCCTGGGCACCATGATGTTCGGCGGCCCGACCGATGAAGCCGCGTCGAAACGGATCGTCGACAAGGCGCACGGCGCAGGGATCAATTTCATCGACACGGCGGACGCTTATTCGAAGGGGGGCTCCGAGGAGGTCGTCGGCCGCGCCATCGCAAGCAATCGCCACGCCTGGGTGCTCGCGACGAAACTCGCCAATCCCATGAACGCTGGGATAGGCAAGGATCCCAATCGCGGCGGGCTGTCACGGCGCTGGGTGTTGCAAGCCGCCGACGAGAGCCTCAAGCGGCTCGGCACCGATTACATCGATATCTACTATCTGCACAAGGAAGACCATGCGACGGCGCTGGAGGAGACGGTGCGCGCGATGGGCGACCTGATCCGCGCCGGCAAGGTACGCTATTTCGGCGTATCGAACTATCGGGCCTGGCGCGTTGCCGAGATCTGCAACATCTGTGATCGCCTCGGCATCGACCGACCCGCGGTGAGCCAGCCCTATTACAATGCGATGAACCGCATGCCCGAGGTCGAGCACTTCCCGGCCTGCTCCTATTACGGCCTCGGCATCGTGCCCTACAGTCCGCTGGCGCGCGGCGTGCTCACCGGCAAATACAAGCCGGATGCCGCGCCCGACAGGGAAACGCGCGCCGGCCGGAATGACACTCGCATGATGCAGACCGAATGGCGGCCGGAATCACTGCAACTTGCGCAGGAAATCAAGTCTCATGCCGAGAAGAAAGGCATTTCGGCCGGCCAGTTCGCGGTCGCCTGGGTACTCAACTCCGCCTTCGTCTCAGCCGTCATCGCCGGCCCCCGGACCGAGGAGCAGTGGGACGGCTACATCAGCGCGCTCGACTATCGCTTCACCGCCGACGACGAGGCCCTGATCGACCGGCTGGTCGTGCCGGGCCACCCTTCGACGCCCGGCTACAACGATCCCGCCTACCCGATCGAAGGCCGCCGCGCGCGGACGGCGTGAGAGGGGGAGGCGACGATGGCGCTCGAAGATCGCTACGGCCTGCCGCTCTCCACCAACTCCGATGCGGCCGCATCCGCCTATCGCGAAGGCGTCGATCTCATGCTCGCGGGTTGGACCGGCACGGCGGAGACGCTGGAGCGCGCGATTGCGGCCGACCCGGATTTCGCGCTTCCCCATATCGCCCGTGCCCGCGTGCACGCCTTCTACCAGCAGGGCGATCTGGCCCGGAGCAAGGCGGCGCACGCGCGCGAGCTGGTCGCCAGGCGCGGCACGGAGCGCGAGCGCTCGCATGTCGAGACGCTGGCGCTGGCGATCGAGGGACGGCTGCCTGAGGCGATCGCATCGACGCTGAGACACATCGAGAGCTGGCCGCGCGATGCCCTGGTGCTGTCGCTGCCGCTCGGTGCGTTCGGACTGTTCGCCTTCTCCGGCATGGCCGACCACGACCGCGCGCGGCATGAGCTGTGCGAGCGCGTGGCGCAGCGTTACGGCGAGGACTGGTGGTTTCTCACCATGGCCGGTTGGGCGATGACGGAGAATGGCGACGTCGCACGCGGCCGCGCCGTGACCGAGCGCGGCTTCAATATGCGCCGGGCCAACGCCCACGCCGCGCATGCGGTGCTGCACGCGATGTTCGAAGACGGTTCGATCGAGGCGGCCGACCGCCTCGTCGACGACTGGATTCCCTCTTACGACCGCGCCGGAATCCTGCACGGGCATATCCGCTGGCACCAGGCGCTTGGCGCACTGGAGCATGGCGATGCGGCGCGCGCGTTGTCGATCTATGCCGACGTGCTGCAGCCGTCCGTCACGCAGGCACCGCCGCTCAACCTCGTGACCGACGCGGCGTCGCTTCTGTGGCGCCTGTCGGCATACGGACACACTGTGCCGAAAGCGCTGTGGCTCGACGCCGAGGTCAGCGCGCAAAGGCTCTTTCCGAAAGCGAGCCTGTCCTTCGCCGACATCCACATGGCCCTGTTCGCGGCGGCGACGCAAAACCACGCCGCGCTGGGCGCGCGCCTTGCGACCATCGAGCAGCGCCTTGCCGAGGGCAAGCTGCCGGCCGGCCCCGTGGTGCCTGCGATCATCCGCGCGCTGGCGGCCTTTGCCGAGGAGGATTACGGGGTTTGCGCGCAAACGCTCGCGCCCGTTCTCGGCGAGGTCGTGCGGATCGGCGGCAGCCACGCCCAGCGCGAACTGATCGAGGACACCTATATCGTCGCCCTCATGCGCAGCGGCGAGCTCGCCCGCGCCCGCACACTGCTGGACGCCCGCCTGCACCGTCGGCCCTCGCTTCGCGACAGGCGCTGGCAGGCGGCGACAGGTTAGCGCTGCCACGAAAAAAACACCGGCCTGACGGCAAGTGCCTGCGGGACGGCTTGGGCGATTTGGACGAATCGCCGTCGGGGTGACGCGGTGGTATTCCAGAGAGAGCTTGCAGGACAAACGCGATCGCGATCGATTTGCGATTCCACCTTGGGGATGGGATTCGCGATGCGCGTCTGCAGGCAGCCGCAGGTCGCCGCGCTGGTGCTGAGCGCGACCCTTGCTGCCGTGGCAAGCCCTTGTTTCGCCGAACCTTTGAGCCCGACTCGGGTCAACAATCCGCAAATTCCGCAGAATTCCTACATCGACTTGCTGGCGCTGATGTCCGGCCACTGCAAGACGCTCAAGGTCGCCGGTCGCACCTTTGCCTGCAAGACGGTCGCCTACGCCCATGGCGACAAGGGCCGGGTCAATTTCTCGGTCGCGGTCGACGACCCTTCCGATGCCAGTCACGTCGTGTCGTTTTCGGGCGAGAACGGCAAGCGGGCCGACGACAATTCCTACGAGTTGCCGATCGACCGCATGCTGCTCAACTCCAAGGACCGGCCGAAGGTCGACGGCCTGCCGGTGCCGGCCGAGCAGACCTCGACGGGCCTCTGCCGCCAGACCGGCAATTTCGCTGCGAAGAAGGTCAACGATGTCACCTGCTCCGCCACCGACAGCGAGGGCCGCCGCTACGAACTGTTGTTCGTCTCCGACGGCACGCCGGTGAGCGTGCGCCGCATCCGGCAGTCGGCGCCGTCGATCCAGGATCCGTTCAAGTAGCCCTCACGCGAACGCTTTCTCCAGCGTCGCGAAGATTACAGCCAGCGATTTGTCGTGCCGCGTCACCGGCGGCACCGGGCGATCGATCTTCATCAGCTGATAGACCGCCATCTGCGCCGCGCGCACCGAATATTCCACGGTGAACACGACGTCGTCGGGGATTTCGACGAACTGGCTGACGAAGGCGAGGTTGACCGAGTTCGTCGGCACCGGAAGCGGCCGGTCGGCCAGATGGCGCGGCATGAACATGCTGGTGATGTAGGGCATGCGGCAGGGAATGCAGATCGCGTCCTCGAACACCGCAGGATCGAAGTTCAAATGACCGCACAGCTCCTTCAGGATCTCCGCGCCGCCGCATTCGGACATCGGCTTGGCGACGAAATTGCCGACGCGAACGGGATGCAGCGCGTACCCCCAGAACACCTGGACGTTCTTCGGCTGACCGGCGAAATGCGGCTGGTGATAGAGCACGACCGACATCAGCCAGTTGGAATCCTTGAACGTAACGAGGCCGCCCGTGCCCGCCTTGTTGCCGGAGAACGCCTCCATCCGGTCGAAGAAGCGTGGATCGCAGCAGGTAACGGTGAAGGACAGCCAATAGGATTCCGGGATCGAGCTGTTGAACACGGTGGGATTGCCGAATTCGGGACGCCCCTGCGCGATCGTCTCCCACAGCGCCCAGCCATGGCTGTCTTTCTTGGTCAGATGCGGCGGCGGCTCGGTCATGGTGCCGAGGCTCGATGCGTCCGTCATCGAGCCGTTCTGGAAGAACACGAGATCGCCGTCTTCGAGCCGGACATTGGCCGTGCGGCCGTCGCGGTCAAGCACGAGCTGGCGCACCCGCAGGCGTCCGTCCGAGTCTTCGATCGCCATGTCGGTGACTTCGGTGCCGCGCACGAACTGCACACCTTGCCGCTTGAGCCAGTCCACCAGCGGCTGCACGATCGCATCATACTGATTGTAGACGGTGCGCTTGACGCCGGCGAGCGTCTCGATGCGCGGAAACTCGCTCATGAAGCGGTGCAGATAGCGCTTCAGCTCGACCGCGCTGTGCCAGGGCTGGAACGCGAAGGTGGTCTGCCACATGTACCAGAAATTGGACTCGAAGAATTTCGGCGAGAGCCAGTCGGTGATGCGGCTGTTGCCGAGCGCCTCTTCCGAGGCCTCGGTGAGCCGCAGCAACTCGAGCCGGTCGCGCGCGGAAAACCCCATATGCGAGACGTCGACCTTGAAGCGGTTGCGGTCCACCAGCCGCGCCTGCGAGTGCGCCGGGTTCTCCAGGTTGAACGCGATGGTCTCGTCGCGGACGCTGAGGCCGGGATGCTCGAGCGAGGGAATGCTGGAGAGCAGATCCCAGGTGCATTCGTAATGGTCGGTGGTGAGCATGCGCCCGCCGCGCAGCGAATAGGCGCCGTTCGCGAGCAGCGCGCCGTCGAGGCTGCCGCCGACCAGCGGCTGGGCCTCGTAGATCACGATGTCACGCCCCGCCTGCTGCGCGTCGCGGATCAGGAACGCCGCGCCCGCGAGCGATCCAATGCCACCGCCGATGAAATACGCCTTCATGACCTGCCTCGATGACCGTTCGAACTCGGCGATGACATTGCACCGCGAGGCAGCGACCCAGGTTGCGCTGGATCAAGCGGGACACGAGGCGACATCACGTCGACGTTATCGCCGCAGGCTTCTTCGCATAAACGTGTTCGATCTCCTCCGCGAATCGGCGCTCGAGCGCAGGCCGCTTGTTCTTCAGCGTCGGCGTGAGCAGGCCGCTTGCGATGGTCCACGGGTCAAGCGTCCACCACACCGCGCGCGGTGTCGCGTAGGACGGATAAGACTTCACGGTCGCCGCTATTCTCGACAGCAGCGCAGCCCGTTCCGCCGCGCCGCCTTGCTTGCCGCTAGCGGCCAGCCTTTCCTTCTCCTGCACCCAGGCTTTCGCATTGAGCACCACCAGCGCGGTGAGGAACGGCCGCTGCTCGCCGACCACAAGCGCCTGCTCGAACAGGGGATCGGTGAGGATCGCGGTCTCCAGGTCCACCGGCGCGATCTTTTCGCCCGTCGACGTCACCAGGATATCCTTGATGCGGCCGGTGATGGTGATGCGCCCGTTCTCGATTCGGGCCTGGTCGCCGGTATGCAGCCAGCCGTCGGCGTCCTTGACGCGGCGCGTCTCCGCCGGCTTGTGCCAATAGCCGACCATCACGCTGGGACCGCGTACCAGCAATTCGTCGTTCTCGCCCAGCTTGACCTCGACGCCGTCGAGGACATGGCCGACCGAGTGCGGATCATTGTCGTCGATGGTGTTGACGGAGACCACCGGCGAGGTCTCGGTCATGCCGTAGCCCTGAAGCACGTCGAGCCCGAGCGCAAGGAACAGGCGAATGACGGGTGCGGCGATCGGCGCGCCGCCGGAGACCGCGACACGCAGGCGGCCGCCCAGCTGGGCCAGCACCTTGTCGGCGACGATCCGCTTCAGCAGCGGCCAGGCCAGCCGCTCGAGCAGCGACGGCACGCCATGCCGCTGCCGCGCATCGAAACGCCGCCCTCCGACGGCGATGGTGAGGTCGAGCAGCGCGCGCTCGATGCTTCCCGCTGAAGCGCGATGCTGCATGATCAGCGCGTAGATGCGCTCGTAGATCCTGGGCACCGAGACCAGCACCGTCGGCCGCACATGCTTCAGATCCTCCGAGAGTTGCGGCACCGAGCGGGCATAGGCGACGCAGGCGCCGGCCGCAATCGGGTAGTAATAGCCGCCGGTGCGCTCGAACGTGTGCGAGAGCGGCAGGAAGGACAGGAAGACGTCGCCAGGTTCGGCGGCGATGCGGTGCGCGATCGTCTTCACATTAGCGACCACGTTGGCGTGTGACAGCATCACGCCCTTCGGCCGCCCGGTCGTGCCCGAGGTGTAGACGATGGCGGCAAGGTCGTCCGGCTGTATCGCGACGTCGGGCAGCGGCGCGCTCGCGCCGGGGGCCTGCGCGAGCCAGTGGTCGAGCCCGACGATACGCCCATCCGGCGTGATCAGCCCGCCTGCATCCGCGCAGACGACACGTTTGAGATGGTCGAGCGACTGGCCGGTCGCCACGATCGCCTGCCAGCGCTCCAGCGTATCGACGAACAGCAGCAGCGCGCCGGAATCGACCAAGACGTAGGCGATGCTATCGGGGTTGTCGACGGCATGCATCGGCACCGGCACGAGGCCGCGCGACAGCGCAGCCTGGTCCATGGCGATATGCGCGATGCCGTTCGGCATCAGGATGGCGACCCGCTCGCCCGGCGCAAACTCCTCCGCTGCGAGCGAGCGCCGCCACAGCTCGAATTCCGCATCGATCTCGTGCCAGGACTGGCTGATCCAGCGCTGCGCGGTCGCATCGAAATGTCGATACGCCTCCGCTGTCGGCGTCGCCCTGACGCGCCAGCGCAAGAGTTGCGGCAGCGTCCTGATCCCGGCAAGTCCGTCCGGTCGACTCGTCGGTTCGGGCATGGCGTCCTTTCGCAACTCGGTCGGTACTGCATCCATGTGGGACGTGGACATTAGACCGGCCAGTTCCCGCCGCTTTGATCCTCAGCAAGGTGGCGCAACTCACTCCGTATCCCGGCCACGGTGCAGCGCGGAGCACTGTTTCCGCAGCCGGGCACAAGCCGTCTCGAAACGAGGGAAGTTTGGCATTGCGCACCATTTCCGTCGCCCCTCATATTCGCATCCGCAGCCCGCGAGAACTCTCCATGCCTCACCCCCTCCCCGCCCTCATCGTCGTCGACGTCCAGCGCGCGTTCGACGAATGGGAAGCGGCGGGAAAGCGGCGCAACAATCCGGATGCGGTGGCGCGCATCGCTGATCTGCTGGGGGCTTTCAGGACGCACGGCGCGCCGATCTTTCATATCCGCCATGAAGGCACGAAGTCGACTTCGCCGTTTCTGCCGTCGCGGTCCGGCTATGCCGTCAAGGACGAGGCCCGCGAGCAGCCGGGCGAGACCGTGATCGTCAAGCGCGTCAACAGTGCCTTCATCGGCACCGACCTGGAGCAGCGCCTGCGTGCTGGCCGCATCGGCACGCTCGTGATCTGCGGTGCCACCACCAATCACTGCGTGGAGACGACAACGCGGATGGCCGGTAATCTCGCCTTCGACGCGCACCTGGTGCGCGATGCGACATGGACCTTCGACCGCATCGGGCCCGACGGCGACGAGCATTCAGCCGAGGAAATCCATGCGATGACGCTGTCGAACCTCAACGGAGAGTTTGCGCGCATCGTCACAACCGCCGACGTGGTCGCGTCATTCGCGGCCAAGTAATGGCAGCAATGCGATCAAAGCCGACGATGCGACAATAGATGTCGCTGCGTACGCTCATTCGCCGCACATCGCACGCCGTGCTGCGTCGTTTCGACGCCCGCGCTAGCCGGAACGGAGCAGACACCCATCTGTTGTCTCACGACATTCAACTGGAGTGATGACACCATGAAGTATCTCATTGTCGCGATCGCGGTCGGGGCTGCGGCGCTTGCCGGCGGATCGGCGGCGAACGCGGCCGGCAACTCGAGCGCAAAGCAGAACGCGCCCGCTGCCCAATCGACCGACATCAGCGCGCAGCACCGGCACCATGGACATCGCCATCATCATTGGCGTCCTCACCACCGCCATCACGGCTATTATCGTCCGCACCACCGGAACTATGGTTATTATCCGCGCCATCACGGCTACTACGGCGGCGGACCGTATGGTTATTACGGCGGCGGCGGTCCCGGCGTGACGTTCAGCTTCGGCGGCGGACGCTGGTAAGAGATGAGGCCCGCAGAAATGCGGGCCTTTTTCTTTAGCCTCGCAGGATAAGTCCCGCCGTCATCAACCCGCTCGCCAGCGCGGCTTCCACCGTGCCCATGTCACGGCCGCGATAGAGCGCTTCTCCGGAGAACAGCACCCGACCATCGGCGCGCGCGAGAATTTCTTGTGCAGCGCGCGTTCGTGGCGTCGCCCAGGAATAGGCCCCGCGGGCAAAGGGATCATGCGCCCAGTTGGTCGCCGCCGCGGCCACGAGATCGCGCGCGACGTCTTCGCGCGACAGCTTGAAGATGGCGGCGAGCGAATCGAGTCCGGCCTCGACCAATCCTTGCGGATCGAGGCTGTCCAACCCTGCCGTGCGCGGGCCGCCGAACCAGCCGGTCAGCACGGCTTGCCCTCTCGGATATTGCGTCCACCACACCGGGATGGCCCTCTCCGACAACAGGAAGGTCATGCCCGCCAGATCCAGGTGTCGCTCTTGCCACCATGGCCGCGCGAAGCACAGCAGGATCTTGATGACGTTGCCGAAGCCGATGTCGCCCGCCGCAGCAAGCTTCTCGCGTACGCTCGCCGGCAGCGCCACCTCGCGCAGCAAAGGCAACGGTACCGTGAGGATCACGCGATCGCAGCCATGGACATCGCCGCCGACGCAGCGAACGGCCGCCCTATCGCTGTTATCCTCGATCGCCGAGACTACGCAGCCGAGCTGGAGAGTCACTCCCAACCGGCGGCAGTCAGCCACCAGGAAGTCGATCAGCGCGCCATAGCCGCCATCGATGCGCGCCTGCGCGGCGTGCCCGCCATCCATCCATTCCTCGCGCAGCGCCAGCGTCGAGGCGCGCTCGGGGTCGGCCGCGTCGTAGCCCTCGACCATCCGCTCGATCGAACGGCGCATCGGCGCGTATTTCTCCCCGGCGAAATGCCGGCGCAGGAATTCGGCGACGGGGAGATCTTCCTTCAGGTCCCGAAGCACGGCTTGCAGCTCGGCTTCGTGCGGATCGTCGCGGTCTTCGCGCGAGAGCGTCGTCCCGTCGAAGCTCCACCGCTCGCCTGCGATTTCGTGAAGGGACAGCCCGGCCTCGCGCAGCAACCCGCGCGTGACCGGTGCCTCGCCATGGACGAATTCGGCGCCGGCTTCGGCGCGATAGCCGAACTCCGCGTCCGGCAACGGATGGATACGGCCGCCGCAACGCTCGCGCGCCTCCAGCACCGTCACCTTGCGGCCGGCCCGCGCCAGCTCGCGCGCCGCCATCAGGCCGGCTGCCCCCGCGCCAACGATGACGATATGCTGTGATGCCTCGGGCATGACCGCGCCTTACCGGCTCACGGCTTGCGGATCGTTCTCGATCAGGTAACGCAACAGCAGGACGCCGCCGCCGAGTTCGCGCGTGCTCTCCAGCGACATCGCGGCGATCGGTGCGCGCTTATCGCTATCGGCCTCCGTCGAAGAGAACACGAAGGGCGCGCCCGTGGCGCCGTCGATCGCGGGGCTGAGGATCAGATTGAACTCGTCGATCAGACCAGCCCGCAGGAACGCGCCATTGGCGACGCCGCCGCCTTCGACCAGCAGCCGCTTCACCCCGAGTTCGTGGTGGAGGATGTCGAGCGCCAGCGCCAGATCGAGCTCGGATTGGCCGGCGAAGATGTAGGATACGCCCTCGCCGCGCAGGCCGGCGAGATGCGAATCCGGCACGCCCTCGGTCAGCACGACGACGATCGGATCGCCGCCGATGTCCGGGCGGCCCCAGCCGATCTTGCCCTGCGCATCGAGCACGATTCCATAGGTCTTGGCGTCGCGCCGCGCGAACCAGTTTTCACGCGGCAGCTTCATGTCCGTCGCGGGGTAGGGCTGGCCCTTGGCAAACTCCGAGCCGGTGACGCGGCCGATCACCCAGGCATCGCCGCCGAGTTCGTCATGGATCTTCTCGAACCAGTCCGTGCCCGCACCCTTCGGGCGCCAGCGACTGGGATGCGTGCGGCCATCGAGGCTGGAATGCATCAGGCAGATGACATAGGGCTTCATGCTGGTCTCCGACGCCGCGCTTCACACCGCCGGCCCATCGGCCCTGGCACGATCATTCACGATCACCGCGAGCGGATTGAGCTTTGGAGGCGCGACGAGCTGCAGCGTGTTGGTGTCGCGATGGTCGAACGGCGCGCCGCGCACGAACAACGCGGTCTGGATCAGATAGGTCCAGCTGCCGTCGTCGTTGAAGGTGATGTCGCAACGATAGGAGTCGGTGCGGAACGCCTGTTCCAGAAAATCCGTGGAGCAGATGCCGTAGCCGGTGTCGCCGCGCTTTGCGGCGACCGAGATCTCCCTGTCGTCGGGCCCGGCCCTGCCCGAGGCCAGCAGCACCTGCCCACGCGGAATCGCCAGCGTCTGCATGATCAGCCCGGTCGCGGGCTCCCACAGCCAATAGCCGACCTGGTCGTGGAAGGTGATGTCTTCTTCGGGCGTGTTGATGTGGATGTGATAGCGCAGCCCGTACAACAGCTGCGGCCCGTTGGCCTGCGGATCGATCGGGTCCATACGGATGCGCTCGATGAAGGTCCGCCGCTCCGGCCCCGCCGCCTTCGGATTGATGTCGATACCCTTGTCCGCCTGCCAATGCCCCGCGAGACGGCGGAGCGGACCGAGATTGGCAAGGCCGTCGGGCGAGACGTCCTCGGGCTCGGTGAAGATATCGGCGGGAATGGGGAGCATGGCGGCCTCGCGGGAAGTTGCGGAGGCAGCCATAGCATGGCGGCGGGAACCTGGCGCGTGCTCAAGCCGCACAATCGCGAATGGACATCCGCGCCACGCGCAGAGGATGGTCGGACCTCGCATGACGCGACACGGAGCCGAACCTGTCCGGTTCGGCTCCGCCGCCGGGACGCTTAGTGCCGGTGATCGCGGACCTCGGGCTGCGTGCGGTGGTCCCTGACGATGGTCTGAGTGCGGTGGTCGCGCACGATGGGCGGGTCGCGATGATCGCGCACGATGGTCAGTGCGCTCGCCGGCGTCACCGCACCTGCCAACATGATCGCCGCGAAAGCCGCAAGGATGGTATTGCGCATGAGACTTGTCCTTTGCCTGGTGGATCACTGCGAACCACCTGACGGCAAAGCTAGGTTGGCCCGTGGGAAAAAAATGTGTCACGGGTCACGCGCTGGGTTCATCGCCTCCGCTGGCAATCGCGCGTCGTTCGATCGGAGGAGAGGCACGCGAGCAGCCGCAGCAACGTCAACGCCAGCCCGCCGCCAACGCCACGCTGCTGCAATACGCTGATGTCTCACCTGACCGCCAGCCGGTGAGGCGCCCGGCTTCCTTGCACTCGTCGTAACTCTTGTAGTTGCCGACATTGCGGCATGTTGCCGAATACACGCCGCCCGTGGCGCTGCAGCCAACCCAGGGCTGGTTGCCCGTCTTGAAGCTAGATTGGCAACCGCCGACACAGTTGTTCGTCGTGGCGGCAAGCCTGGCAAGCTTCGCGGCATCCGAGTTCGTTGCGGCCGATGCCGGGGTTGGCGAGGTTGCGACGACCCTGGTACTGCGGCCAACGGCATGATGGGCGGCCCGGTGCGGCCTCGCCATCTGCTTCGGTGCCTCGACCGTGACGCTGGGAAGCCTGGTGTCGGCGGGCGTCGGTTGCGACTCTGCCGTTCCACTCAGACCGCACATCAGCAGAGCTATCGACGGGATGGCGACGGCGGAACGCGCAACAACGCTTGACAACGTCATGACCATATCCCTCCAAAAACGGGAGACGGTTAATTCCATCCCCCGGGGGAATGCTAACACACGCGATTCGAAGTTGCGTTGTATAAAATTGCAACTCGGTCAGGGTTGCCAACCGCATGCGCACCACGGCTGCCGTGATTTTAATCAGACGCCGAGGGGCCCGACATTCACAACGCTCCATGATTGCTGCCGACGAAACCCAAGCACTTGTGTTCGGCGTTCCCTTTTGCGCTTTGGATCGCAATGATAAACTCGGTCGGTTGCGCCCCTACCGTCGCCGGATGACGCCGTTTCGCTATGCGGCTTCTGAATAACGTCAGTGATTTCATGTGAGCAATTCGGAATGCAGCAGCAGGCTTCGGTCGAAAAATTCTCGGATCTCATCGGTGGGATCTATGATTGCGTGATCACACCCGGGCGCTGGACCACAGTTCTCGACGAGATCTGCACCGAGTTCGGCTTCGCCACCGGCGCGCTCTCGGTTGCCAGCCTCACCAACATGAAGGCCGTAGTGAACGCGGTCTCCGGATCCGACCTCTCACTGATGGCCTGGAACGCGATCGCTTACGGGCCCGATATCATCGAGCTCTGGGGCGGCGCGGCGCGTATCCAGCAATATCCGTTGGGCGAGCCAATCGTTCAGTCCCAGGCCGTCGGACAGGACGTCATCTCCAGCAACCGCTATTACCGCGAGTGGGCCATGCCCAAGGGCCTGTTCGATGCCGTTGCCGTCGGCCTTGTTCGCGACAAGGCGATGGTCGGAAATGCGATCTTCAGCCAACACGAATCAGCCGGCCCCATCGACGATGGGCAAATCGGCGGGTTGCGGCTTCTGGCTCCCCACATCCGACGCGCCGTGACGATCAGCAATCTGTTCGATATGAAGGCGGTGGAGGCCGCGACATTCGCCGCAACAGTCGAAGCCTTGGCGGTCGGCGTCGTGCTGGCAGACGAAGATTCGAATATCGTTCACAGCAACGCCGCCGCCACCGCGATGCTCGATGCCGGAGAGCCGATTCTGGCGCAAGATGGCCGGATCGCCGTTCAGTCCACGGCAACCACCACGGCATTGCAATCGGCCATCGCGCAAGCGGCGCAGGACGAGGCGACACTCGGCCAGAAGGGCATCGGCATTCCAATCCCGCGCCCGAGCGGCGATCCTCTCGTCATCCATGTGCTGCCGCTGCGGCGCAGCCCGATGCGATCCGGCCTGATCCAGCGAGCCACCGCCGCCGTGTTCGTGGCGTCAGCTTCCGGGCCGCCGCGACTGCCGCACGATGCGCTCGTCCAGCTCTATGATCTCACGCCGGCCGAGATTCGCATCTTCGAAC
This sequence comes from Bradyrhizobium sp. SZCCT0148, assembly GCF_018129985.1. Taxonomy (GTDB): domain Bacteria; phylum Pseudomonadota; class Alphaproteobacteria; order Rhizobiales; family Xanthobacteraceae; genus Bradyrhizobium; species Bradyrhizobium japonicum_H. The sequence continues at coordinate 218,939 of NZ_JAFCKT010000001.1, read as the reverse complement.
TCATCTGCGATGGACAGACGCGTGACGCCATCTCCACGATGCTTGGCGTGTCCATCAGCACCGTGAAAAGCCATCTCATCCACGTCTTCGAAAAGACGGGCTGCCGGCGTCAGGTCGACCTGGTGAGGCTGGCGAAGTCGCTGACCTTTCCGGTGTAGCAGGAGACCGCTCTCAAGCCGCTTCCGACACCGAGTTCGCCCGTTGCTCGAGCATGCCGATCGTGGCGACCAGATTGTCGCGGCGCGCGCGAAGATTGAGTGCGAGCAGCGGATACGTCGGCGCAAGCGCGTCGAACACGCCGGCTTTGGCTTCTTCCTCGAGGATATCGGTGTTCAACAGCCGCACGCGCCACCACAAATCGGCGATCAGCGCATCGAGCCGGTGTTCGCCGGCAGTACCAGAACGGGACATTTCTTGCATCGCATGCCTCAACTTGAAACGGGCCTCGCTGCCGAAGCCCGGCTTTGGTCATGACTGAGCAAGCCGGGTGCCAGATGCGGAGCGCGATCTCCGCGAGGTTATGGAACCCGCAACAACAGGCATTTTCCGGTGATCCGGCAGCCCTTCTCGGTCGTTTTCAGCCCAAGAGGTCGCTTGTCGAGGCGCTATGATCGCTGCTATCCGGACTCTAGAGGTGCCAATCCGGGCTGGGGCCGGTTTACCCCGGAGGGTTGTGGCGCGGCTGTCGATTGGCGCGAGCAAAGGGCCGAAGGTAAAGGTGGACTGGGCTGATTTGATCGGACGCGTCGCCTCCGACGGTGACCGGGAGGCCTTCAAGCGGCTGTTTGAGCATTTCGCGCCTCGCATCAAGGGGCTGATGCTCAAGGCCGGTTGCAGCTCCGATGAGGCGGAAGAGATCGCCCAGAGCACCATGATCGCCGTTTGGCGAAAGGCGCACCAGTTCGATCCAGCGACAGCGGGTGCGCCGGCCTGGATCTTCACGATCGCGCGCAACCTGCGGATCGATCTATTTCGCCGCAGGGCGCGGACAGAGCGGCTGCAAACCGATTCCGAGCTGCCTGATGCGCCGGATCAAGCCGACGCAGCCGATGTGCTGATGTCGCGCGTACAGGACGCGGCGCGGATCGCCTCGGCCATCAAGCAACTGTCGGCAGAGCAATCCACGGTGGTGAGGCTGTCGTTCATCGAGGAGCGGCCGCACCCGGAGATCGCGAGCACCCTCGGGATTCCCCTCGGAACGGTCAAGTCAAGGATCAGGCTCGCGATGAACCGGTTGCGAGACATTTTGGACGAAGAAGCATGACGATCAGCCATCATCCGCCGGAAGAGCTTCTGGCCGATTTCGCGGCCGGCAATCTGGAAGAGGCTCATCAACTTGTTGTCGGAGTGCATGTGGCGGGATGCCCACGGTGCGCCCGCTTCGTGCGGGCCATCGAGCAGCTTGCGGGTGCCGCGCTGGAGGATGTCGAGCCGGTGCCGGTCGCTCCCGATGCGTTCGACCGCGTGATGGCGCAAATTCATCTGTCTCCGGCGGAGACCCCCGCGCCCCCCCTCGCGTCTGACATCGACCATGATCTTCCGCCGGCACTGCGGAACTATCGCATCGGTAAGCCCCGGCGCGTGGCGCCCGGTCTCAGCATGAGACCGATCGAGCTGTCCGGTTCAGGCAGCGCACGCGCCTTCCTGCTTCGGTCAGCACCGGGCTCGCGCATGCTCGAGCACAGCCATACCGGCACCGAGCTGACGCTGGTGCTCGAGGGCAGCTTCAGCCATGAGGGCGGCCGCTTTGGCCCCGGGGATTTCGACTATGGCGACGACGAGGTCGATCATCGTCCCATCGTCGGCGACGAAGGGCCCTGTCTCTGCCTGGTCGCGATGACCGGCGACCTGCGCATGAACGGGTTGCTCGGCCGGCTGATCGGGCCATTCGTGCGCCTGTGATTATGCCTCGTCATTCTCTTGTCGGGTGATCCGGACCTGCGTCCGAAGCGTTCTCTTGGAAACGCAACGGAGACAGGACATGGCTGGTTCGAACCCGCCAAGCCACGGACGAAGCGAGGAACTGCCCGAACTGCTGGCGCGCGTCTCCAAAGGCGATACACGTGCTTTCGCGGAGTTGCATACATTGATGCGCGGCAGGCTGGGCCGGATCGCGCTCGCCGTTGGAGCCGCGCCGCACGACGTCGATGATATCCTCCAGGACAGTTTTCTGAAGATCTGGCGCAATGCCTCCCGGTTCGATTCCGGACGGGCCCCCGCCATGGCCTGGATGTCCGCGATCGTCCGAAATACCGCCATCGATCATCTGCGGACTCGCCGACAACCGAGCGTCGAATTGGAGAAGGCGCTTGCGGTCGCGACCGACTCTCCGCAGTCACCGACAGAGGAATTCGATTACGCCTTCGCCGAACCCGTTGCCCGCGGCGCGCTGGCCCGCTTGCCGGAAGATCGCCGCAGGCTGGTCGCTCTGGCCTATCTTGAAGGCGAGAGCCGCGCGAGCCTGTCGCTGCGTTTTGGTGTGCCGGTGGGCACCATCAAGACCTGGCTGCACCGAACCATTTTAGTGGTGCGCAAGGATTGCCTGGCCACAATGGCGGCGGCCTGAAGGCGGCAGGAAAGCGTGCATGGCCGCAGAGATCATTGAGTTTCCCGAACGTGGACGCGACCGGCTCACCTCCTCGATCGCGCGGCTCGAAACCATCGCGAGAGAAGTCGAGCGAATCGTGGCCGACGAGCCTGAGGCCGGCGTCGACCGGCTGCTCGCAATCATGGAGCGCATGGGCGACCAATTGGTCGATCTTGCAAGCCTCGTGCTCGACGAGGAGTCGAAGCAGCAGGCTCAGAAGGCCTTCATATCCTTGTCCGACAAGATCGCGGAAACCAGGTTAGCGTTCGAGCAGGTCGGAGACCGGACGCGCAACTGACGCGACGGCAGGCTGATGTGACTCGGCGCCCGTCGCTCAGTGCGACAGCTTTTGAGCGACGAGAAACCCGATCCAAGCACTGATGCCGGCAAGGAACGAGCCCCAGCAAACATCCGCAAGGGTCAACCCGGTCGACCAATTCCGCAGCGTCGCCTGATTGGTCAGATCGTAGGTCGCATAGGTGAAACAGCCCAGCAGTAGGCCGGATGTGAAGGCGCGCAGCGCGCCGCCATCTTGCTGCGCAGGCAACACGGCAAACCAGATCAAGCCCAGGGGATACAGCAGGTAGAACGCGGCCGCGGCCGGCAGATCGGGCTTAGCCCGCAACATGTCGCCCAGCACGGGCCGATAAAGCTTGTCGACCATGATGGTCAGCCAGACCATGTCCACGGCGACGAAGGTCACGGCCACCGCGAGATAGGTCAAGAAAAGAGTCATGTCGTGTTTCCCGTCGCCCTGAGCCGGCCGGCTTGTCGAGCGGGCCGCCAAATTAACGATCCGGGAGCCGCGTCGGATCACATCGATGATTCATTCGGCTTTGCGGCGCTGCTACCAGGGTCGATCACGGATCCCGCCGCGGCGGCCATGGGAAGAACGCACTGGTGCGGGCCTGATAGCGGCGAAAGCGGTCGCCGCGCGATTTTAGCATCTGCTCCTCGAGCGGGGGTATGCCCGTCACGTGGACCAGGATCCAGTACATGATCGCAGGCGCTGCCAAGCTGGCCCACCCCCATGGATAGTCCGCCGATACCGCGATGACCGGGTAAGCCAGCCATCCCAGCCATTCGAAGAAATAATTCGGGTGACGCGACCAGCGCCACAAGCCGACATCGCAGACAAGCCCCTTGTTCGCTGGGTTGCGCTTGAACTGCCGCAACTGCCGGTCCGCCAAGGCCTCGCCGGCAACGGCAACCAGGATGATGACGATCCCGGCGTAGTCCTGCAGCCGCAATTCGAGCCCGGGCGCATGCGCCGCAATGAAGACGGCGAACGGCAGCGGCAACGAGACCAGCGCCTGCGATTGCAGGAAGAGGAACATGCGGCGCGGCGCATCGGCGCCCCACTCGCGCGCATAATTCGCATAGCGGGGATCGTCGATCCCGGCTGCGGAGCGTTGCGCGATGTGCGTCCCAAGCCGCACCGACCAAAGCAGCACGAGTCCCGCCACGAGCACCCGGCGGGCCGGCGAACCATCGTCCAGCGGCCACAAGGCTGCGGCCGCGCCCACGAGGCCGGTCGCGTAGGACCAGATGGCATCGACCCAGCCGGAATTGCCGGTGCGCTGCTGAACGACCCAGGCCAGTGCCATTAGGAGGCAGAAGGCCAGCGCCATGCCGGCGATCGCCTGAACGTATATAAAAAACATGCTCTCACCGATTCGACCTCTGCCGATACGTCGCCTCCGCGGGGTGGTTTCGCCCGCGGCGGCGGGTTCCCGACGATCCAGCCAAGTGATCCGGGCGATCGCACCAAACGTTTCCTGTCAGGTGCTTCATGGACCGTAGCTGGCGGTACCTCAGTGGGGGCGAAAGAGAATGCGTTTGGCCGTGATCGGGACGGGAATTGCCGGCAACGCCGCCGCCTGGCTCCTGTCGAAGCGTTACGCCGTCACCGTTTATGAGCGCGAGAGGCAGGCCGGGGGACATAGCCACACCGTTCGCATCGACTATGACGGCGAGCCTCTCGACGTCGATGTCGGCTTCATCGTGTTCAACGAGACGAACTATCCGCAATTGACCTCGTTGTTCTCCCATCTGGGCGTGAACACGGTCGAGACCTGCATGAGCTTCGCCCTTTCCGCCGATCAAGGCCGGTTCGAATGGCGGGGTGGCGGCGAGACTGCCCTGGAGACAGTCCGCGGCCTGTTCGCCCAGCCACGCAACCTCGCTTCGCCGTCATATTTTCGCATGCTGGCGGAGGTCGCGCGGTTCAACCGGCAGGCCGTGACCGATCTGCGCGCCGGCCGGCTGCACGACCTGACGCTCGGCGAATATCTTCGCGTGCAATCGTTCGGGCCGCGACTGTTCTCCGACTATCTCGGCCCGATGGGCGCGGCCATCTGGTCGTCCTCGTCCGACGACATTCTGTCCTTTCCGGCGGAGAACTTCGTGGCCTTCTTCGACAATCATCGGCTGTTGCACCTCGATCGGCCGCGCTGGCGGACCGTGGAGGGCGGTAGCCGGCGCTATGTCGACAAGCTGACCGCTTCGTTCGCGCACAACATTCGGCTGGGTCACGCGGTAACTTCTATCGACCGCACCGGGCATGGCGTAACCGTCCGCGATAGTCATGGCGGTCAGGAGAGTTACGATGCCGTGGTGATGGCCTGTCACAGCGATCAGGCCCTGGCTGCGCTGTCGGATGCCGACGCCGAAGAGCGTTCCATTCTCGGCGCGATCAGATATGCTCCGAACACCATTTACCTGCACCGTGACCCCAGCCTGATGCCGAAGCGGCGGCAGGCCTGGGCATCCTGGAACTTCCTGCGATGGCCGCGGCAAATGCCAGCCCAGAACGATGTCGCGGTGACCTATTGGATGAACCGTCTGCAGGGCATCGACGACCGCAAGCCGGTGTTCGTCAGCCTCAACCCCCCGTTCGAGCCTTCGGCCGATCTGACGTTCGGAAAGTTCAGCTTCGATCACCCGCAATACGATCTGGCAGCATTCGCGGCGCAACGACGGCTTCCCACCATCCAGGGCCGTCGCCAAACCTGGTTCTGCGGCGCCTGGACCGGCTATGGCTTTCACGAGGACGGCTTGCAGGCCGGCATCTCCGTCGCCGAGGCACTTGGCAGCGAGGTTCCGTGGCGCCAGCCGGAGCCCTTGCTGGCCGAGGCTGCCGAGTGAAGCGATGATCGCAGCGAAACCAGCCAGAGTGGAGGACGCGACCGCGCCCGCCGCGCTCTATTGGGGAAAGGTGATGCACGCGCGATGGCGGCCCGTGGTGCACAGGTTCACCTATCGCGTGATGACCCTGCTGATCGATCTCGACAGGTTGAACGAAGCCGATCGCCAGTCCCGGCTGTTCGGCGTCAATCGATCAGCAGCTTTCAGCTTCCACGAGTGCGATCACGGCGAAGGCACAAGCGCGGGCCTTGGTCAACACGCCCGGCGCCTCGCAGCGGATCGCGGCATCGACCTCTCGGGAGGCCGCGTCCTGCTTCTCTGTTATCCCAGGGTGCTCGGCTACGTGTTCAACCCGCTTTCAGTCTACTTCTGCTATGCGGCGTCCGGCGCTCTTGCGCTGCTGATCTACGAAGTCCGCAATACCTTCGGCGAAATGCATTCCTACGTCCTGCCGGTAAAGGAGGTTGCCGCGGGCTGTGCCATACGGCAAACCCAGGCGAAGCAGTTCTACGTCTCGCCCTTCATGGAGATGGAAACACAGTACCGCTTCAGCGTTTCTCCACCGCAGCGGGACGTGAAAGTCCGGATCTTGCAGAGCGGCGATAAAGGCCCGATGTTTGCAGCAGCATTCTCCGGACGACGTCGTCCCCTGACCAGCCGCTCCCTCCTGGCGGCGCTGGTCGGCCTGCCCTTCCTGACGTTCAAGGTGATCGCAGCCATTCATTGGGAAGCGATGCGGCTCTGGCTGAAAGGTGTTCCCTACGTGCCTCGTTTGAAACAACGTGAGATCTAGACCATGGACCTCACTGCTACCCATCAGGCCATGCAATTCGATGGCGTCCCGTTCTTTGGCCGACTGGCCCTGCGCCTGGCCTCGCAACTTCGGTGCGGCACCGTTCACGTGCGCCTGCCCGACCACAGGACGGTGACGCTGCGTGGCCAGCTTCCGGGTCCCTCGGCCACGATCGAGCTCAATAATTACAGGTTCGCGCGCAGCCTCGTCATCGGTGGCGATATTGGCATGGCCGAGGCCTATATTCGCGGCGACTGGACCACGCCCGATCTCGCGCAGCTTCTCTACGTGCTCTGTCTCAACGAAGATCTGGTCGACAACGCCTTTGCCGGCAACATGCTGGTCCGCCTGTGCCGGCGCGCAGTCCATCTCCTGCGCCGCAACACAAGGCAGGGATCGCGGCACAACATCCACCGTCACTACGATCTCGGCAACGAGTTCTTCGCGGCGTGGCTCGATTCCAGCATGACCTATTCATCGGCCTTGTTTCCGGCCGAGACAGTGGACCTTCCCGCCGCGCAACAGCACAAATACGAGCAGCTGGCGCAGGCCATCGAACTGCAGCCCGGTCAGAGCGTGCTCGAAATCGGATGCGGCTGGGGCGGCTTCGCCGAATTCGCCGCCAAGACCTATGGCGCCAGGGTGCTGGCGCTTACCATCAGCAGAGAGCAGCATGAGTTTGCCCGTCGACGAATCCATGAAGCCGGGCTCGCCGAGAAAGTCGAGATCCGACTGCAGGATTATCGCGACCAGGACGGCCGCTTCGACCGGATCGCCTCGATCGAGATGATCGAGGCCGTCGGCGAGCAGTTCTGGCCGACCTATTTCAATCAGCTGAACCAGCGGCTCAAGCCCGGCGGTCTCGCCGGCATCCAGGCCATCACCGTCAGCGACGAACTCTTCGGCAGCTATCGGCAGCGCGTCGACTTCATCCAGCGCTACATCTTCCCGGGCGGCATGCTGCCGTCGACGAACATTCTGCGCGCGCTCGGCGAACGCTTCGACATGCCCGTCATCCGCGAGCGCGTCTTCGGCCAGGACTACGCCAAGACTCTCGCCCTCTGGCGGGACAATTTCAGCCAGGCCTGGACCGACCTGACCGCGCTCGGATTCGACGAGCCGTTTCGGCGGCTGTGGGAATATTACCTGTGTTACTGCGAGGCGGGGTTCAGGGCGGGGAAGATCGACGTCGGGCAGTTGGTGTTTGCGCGGCGGGGGTAAGGCGGGCCGGAAACAGCGGCGCTGACAAGCGATGCCACGTCTGCAGATGCTTCAGGAAGCAATGGTGCCCAGGGGCGGAATCGAACCACCGACACTGCGATTTTCAGTCGCATGCTCTACCAACTGAGCTACCTGGGCTTGCTCCAAGAGAGGGGCCAAAGCCCATCGAGCGGGCGGTTTATAGTGGGCCGGAGGCGGCCTGTCCACCCGGCTTCGGCAAGTGGCTTCGCCGAGCATGGCCCGGCTGTGTACAAGCTGCCGCGGCTGGGGGGCGGCGGCGTGCACAACCGAACAAGCAATTGATATTGTTATTTATTCTACGTCATCGACTTCGTCGTCGCGGCCGGGGATGACGTAGGAGCCTTTCAGCCAGCGGTTCAAATCGACGTCCCGGCAGCGCGAGGAGCAGAACGGGCGGGTAGACTCCGACTGCGGCTTGCCGCAGATCGGGCAGGTTTTGAGCGGGCCGGCGGGCTTTTTGACCTGGTCGTTCATCATTGTCGGCAGCTTGCACGGAGTGAAAGGGTTTCAAGGGCCTGTCGGGCAACGGGTTCCGCGGGCGGCAGGGCACACGCCGCGTCAGGCATTCTACTGTGCATGGGATCGTTTTCGAGATTCTGCTCGGCGGGCGGCTCACACCGCGGTGACGTTGAGCCAGCCGAAGCGGATCGGGAAACCCTCGCCGCCAAGCAGCGTGGTAGTCTCGTAGAGCGGCAGGCCGACGACGTTGGTGTAGGACCCCACCATCTTCACCACGAAGGAGCCGGCGATGCCCTGCACGGCATAGCCGCCGGCTTTGCCGCGCCATTCGCCGGAGCCGATATAGGCCTGGATGTCGTCCTCCGAGAGCCGCTTGAAGCGGACGCGGGTCTCGACCAGGCGCTGGCGGAACGCCTCGCGCGGCGTCACCAGGGTGATCGCAGTGTAGACGCGGTGGTTGCGGCCCGACAGCAGCCGCAGGCACTGCGCGGCTTCGTCCACCAGATTGGCCTTGGGCAGGATGCGGCGGCCGACCGCGACCACCGTGTCGGCGGCGAGGATGAAGGCGCCGCGCAGCTCGTCGTCGAGCTGCACCGATTTGAGCGCCGCATCGGCCTTGGCCCGCGCAAGCCGATTGGCGCAGGCGCGCGGCAGCTCGCCCCGCTTCGGCGTCTCGTCGACGTCGGCCGGCCGGAGCGCGTCCGGCTCGATGCCGGCCTGGTTGAGCAGCGACAGGCGCCGCGGCGAACCGGAGGCAAGTACGAATTTGGGGCGGCCAAGCATCAGGTGATTTGGGGGATGAGCAGGGGGTGAATTGCGCGCGGAACCTATCGGAAGGGGGCTGATTTCACAACCCGGGAACCGGGAGTTTGGTGATTCGAGGTTTCCGACAGCATGTGCCTTCCATCTGTGACGCCGGTGTTACGGGTGGTCTGGTGTCCCAGACGCGGCGCGGCATGAAATGCTGCGACGCTGAGCCGAACTCACCAGCCTGCTTGCAATGAGATTTGCCCCGGCTCTGCAGCGTATCTGTTGCACGCCGCGCCGCGTCCGGGGCACGAGATCAGCCTGACGCCGCGCCGACCTTCGAGAATCGCTTGCGGATTCGCATCGACAGCTGGTCGCAGACGTCGCGATAGGCGGCGAGCTTCTGGTCGCGGCTGCCCTCGATCGTCGTAGGATCCTGCGTCGGCCAATATTCGACGTCGGCCGCGAGCGTCCGCGTCAGCTCCAGCGCCTTGTGGTGCGCCTCCGGCGAGAGCGTGATGATGAGGTCGAAATTCAGCCCCTCCCAGTCCTCCAGCTCCTCGAAGGTCTGCGGCTTGTGGGCGGAGATGTCCTGGCCGAGCTCGGCCATCACGGACACTGCGAACGGATCGAGCTCGCCCTTCCGCGTGCCCGCTGACTTCACGTAGAGCCCTTGCGGAAACATGTGCTGCAGCAGGCTCTCGGCCATCGGCGATCGCACGCTGTTCATCGCGCAGGCGAACAGCACGGACTGCGGATTGCTTGCGCGTGGCGGCGCAGCCATCCGCGATTAGCCTTTCCAATGCAGGACGGTGATGAGCGTGAACAGCCGGCGCGAGGTCTCGAAGTCGACCCGTACCTTGCCCTTCAACCGCTCCTGCAGCGTGCGCGATCCCTCGTCATGGATGCCGCGGCGGCCCATGTCGATAGCCTCGATCTTGTCGGGGGTCGCGGTGCGGATCGCCTGGTAGTAGCTGTCGCATATCATGAAATAGTCTTTCACGATCCGCCGGAACGGCGTCAGCGACAACAGATGCGCGACCACGGGCGTGCCGTCCTCGCGACGGATGTCGAACATCAGGCGGTTGCCGGTGATGCCGAGATGCAGCGTGAACGGACCCTTGCCCTCGGCGCCGTCGGGCGCGAACAGGTTCTGCTCGATCAGGTCGTAGATCGCGATCGCGCGCTCGTGCTCGATGTCGGGCCCGGAACGGCCGATCGAGTCCTCGTCGAGCGTGACGCCGACGATGCGATTGCTGGAGTCGTCCTGTTCGGGCAGCTCTGTCATGACAGATTGAGGCGCAATCCAATCGAACGCGAATGGGCGTCCAGCCCCTCGGCCTTGCCGAGCGTCATTGCGGCGGGTCCGAGCGCACGCAGCTGATCCGGGCCGCATTTCAGGATCGAGGTGCGCTTGATGAAGTCGTGCACCGACAGCCCCGAGGAGAATCGCGCCGAGCGCGCCGTCGGCAGCACGTGGTTGGAGCCGCCGACATAGTCGCCGATCGCCTCCGGCGTATGCGGCCCGAGGAACACCGCGCCGGCATTGCGGATCTTCGCCGCCAACGCGTCGGGATCCACGGTCATGATCTCGAGATGCTCGGCGGCGATCGCGTCCGCGAGCGGAATGGCATCGGCGAGGGTCTTCACCATGATGATGGCACCGAAATCGGCCCAGGAGCTGCCTGCGATCGCGGCGCGCGGCAGCGTCTTCAGCTGCGCCTCCACCGCCTTTTCGACGTCGGCTGCGAGGCGGGCCGAGTCGGTGATCAGGATCGATTGGGCACTGGCGTCGTGCTCGGCCTGCGCCAGGAGATCGGCAGCGATCCAGTCGGCATTGCCGGTGTCGTCGGCGATCACCAGCACTTCGGAGGGACCTGCGATCATGTCGATGCCGACCTTGCCGAACACCAGCCGCTTGGCGGCGGCGACATAGGCATTGCCGGGCCCGACGATCTTGGCGACCGGCGCGATCGTCGCGGTGCCGTGCGCCAGCGCCGCCACGGCCTGCGCGCCGCCGACACGGTAGATCTCGGTGACGCCGCCGAGCTGCGCCGCCGCCAGCACCAGCGGATTGAGCTTGCCGTCGGGCGAGGGCACCACCATCACCAGGCGCGAGACACCGGCGACCCGTGCAGGCACCGCGTTCATCAGCACCGAGGACGGATAGGCCGCGGTGCCGCCGGGCACATAGAGGCCGGCCGATTCGATCGCGGTGTAACGCCAGCCGAGTTCGACGCCGAGCGGATCGGTGAAGCGCTCGTCCTTCGGCAATTGGCGGCGGTGATAGGTCTCGATGCGGTCCCGCGCGAGCTTGAGCGCATCCAGCGTCGCGGCATCGCAGGCCTTGGTCGCCGCCTCGATCTCGTCGGCGGTGACGCGTAGGCCGGATGCGTCCAGCGTCAACCGGTCGAACTTGGCGGTGGCCTCGAGCAACGCGGCATCGCCCCGCTTTGCCACGTCGTCGACGATCGTGCGCGCGGCGGCCTCGACGTCGGCCGAGGCCTCGCGCTTGGCGCCGAGGAAGGCCGCGAATCGCTGGTCAAAATCGGCGCTGCTGCGGTCGAGGCGAACGGGCATGTCTGGCTTGGCTTCTGGCTGGTCTTTGGGGCGGGTTGGCGCACCAGGTCCCCTGCTCAATGGCGCGGCAGGGAAGCGGCGTCAACCCTCGCAAGCCGTCGTTCCGGCGCGGGCCTGAGCCAGCGCGGCTGGTATACCGGGGGCCTCACAGCTCCCCCTCGATCTCCGGCCCCGTCCCGAGCGTGTCATCCCCGAGGTCCGTTAGCTCGCATTCCAGGCATTCGACGTCGAGCCGGACGGCGCCGCCTTCCGCGAACAACAGCAACGCGCTGCCGCCGGGCTCCGCCTCGCGCCCGTCTCTCGGGTGAAATTCGATGCCGACAAGGTCCATGACAGTTTCGGGCGCAGCCAGGTCGATGTTGCGCGCCTTGCAGGCGAGGACGCGGTCGAAGCGGAGCGCAGAGACCAGCCGGCGCGGCTCGGCCTCGCCCTCCAGCGTCTGCTCCCAGTCGAGCCGGCTCATGCCGACCACGAGCCGCTTCTCGCCTTGCCGCCAGATGATGTCGGAGACCTGAACCCGGGCATCCTGGACATGGGTCGAGATCACGGCGAGATCGTCGGCGTCGAGGGCGATCAGTTTGAGCTGGGGCGACATCGCCGACGCTTCTCCTTCGGAATGGACGGGCTCAACGCGGACCGGCGCCGAAATTTCCGCTCAAACTAACGGGCCGGCAGGCTAGAGGCTATTGATATCCGCCATCTCCAGCACCTTCCGTGGATACCCCTCGCGGGCGACCCGGATCATGGCGCGGCCGATCTGCTCGGTCGAAGTGACCAGCCGCGGCGAGATCCGGCGCAGCACCGGCCACAGCGGCGCGGTTGCGGCATAGACCGCCTGCACCCAGGCAGTCTTGGACCGGGCGCCGTGCAGCGGCTGGATCGCACCGGGCCGGAACATATAGGCAGCCCTGAACGGCAGCTTGAGCAGGTCGTTCTCGGTCTTGCCCTTGATCCGCGCCCACATCCGCGATCCCTGCTCGGTGGAATCGGTGCCGGCGCCGGTGACATAGGTGAACACCATCTGCGGGTTGAGCCGCGCCAGCGTCGTCGCAGCCGCGAGCGTGAGACCATAGGTGAGATGGCGATAGCGCTCTTCGCTCATGCCGATCGAGGACACGCCAAGGCAGAAGAAGCAGGCATCGAAGCCGGTGAGCCGGGTTTCGATCGCCGAATAGTCTAGGAAATTGCCGTGGATGATCTCGGTGAGCTTGGCGTTGCGCACGCCGATCGGGCTGCGGCCGACCACCAGCACCTGGTCGATGCCGGCATCGACCAGGCATTCGCGCAAGACGCCCTGCCCGACCATGCCGGTCGCGCCGAAGATGATGACTCGCATCGGGATGTCCCCCAGGGCATCGCCGCTCATGCGGCGACCGCCCTGCCGCAAGAATACACCGGCCGGCGTTTTCGTGCGATCAGGGCGATCTCGAGGAGGCGCCTTACTCCCTGAAGAACGCCAGCAGGTCGGCGTTGATGGTTTCGGCGTGCGTGGTCGGCATGCCGTGCGGGAAACCCTTGTAGGTCTTCAGCGTGCCCTTCTTCAGCAGCTTGGCCGAGAGCGGCGCGGAATCGGCGTAGGGCACGATCTGATCGTCGTCGCCGTGCATCACCAGCACGGGCACGGAGATCTTCTTCAGATCCTCCGTGAAGTCGGTCTGCGAGAACGCGACGATGCCGTCGTAATGCGCCTTGGCGCCGCCCATCATGCCCTGACGCCACCAGTTCTGGATCACCGCTTCCGACGGTTTGGCGCCGGGACGGTTGTAGCCGTAGAACGGGCCGGTGGGGAGGTCGCGATAGAATTGCGTGCGGCTGGCGGCGAGCTGGTTTTGCAGATCGTCGAACACACTCTTCGGCAGGCCGCCGGGATTGGCCGCGGTCTGCACCATCAGCGGCGGCACCGCGGAGAGGATCGCAGCCTTTGCCACCCGGCTCTCGCCATGGCGCGCGATGTAATGCACGACTTCGCCGCCGCCGGTGGAATGACCGACATGGATGGCGTTCTTGAGGTCGAGATGCGCGGTGACGGCCGCGAGATCGTCGGCATAGTGATCCATGTCGTGCCCGTCGGAAACCTGGGACGAGCGGCCGTGGCCGCGGCGGTCATGGGCGATGACGCGATAGCCGTGGTTGGCGAAGAAGATCATCTGCGCGTCCCAGTCGTCGGCCGACAACGGCCAGCCGTGGCTGAACACGATCGGCTGGCCGCTGCCCCAGTCCTTGTAGAAGATCTCGACGCCGTCTTTGGTGGTGATGGTGGGCATGATCGCTCTCTTTCAGTGAAGTTCGATTGCGTTGCGCGTGAACAGGAACGCGTCGACGTTGCGCACATAATCGCGCGAGCTGCCGAATGCGACGCCTCGCATCGACCGGGACGTTGAGAATCGTGTGATCAGGCAAATGCCATCGGCTTGAAGCGGCGCCAGGCACCGATGGTGAGCACGACGAAGAACACCAGCACGACGCCCTGCACCACCGCGAACACCGGACCCGACGGCGGCGCGGGCGCGACGGCCGGCGCGAGCGCGGCAAGCGCCGGTATCTTGAGGAACGACTGGATCACCAGCACGAAGACGTTGAAATAGAGCGAGATCATCGCGGTCACGATATAGATCGGACGCCATGCGCCCGTGAGCTTCATGCCGTACAGCGCGAAGCAGGCCATCGCGAGCAGTACCAGCGAGATGATGCCGATGATGTGCGAGGGCAGCAGCTTCTCGAACGGAAACAGGAAGCCGGTGGCGCTGGTCAGGATCGTGAACAGCATAAAGATCGCGGTCAGGCCCGGCATCGACTTCGAGCCGAGCAGGCCGAACATCACGACGAGGCCGGCGACGATGCCGATCAGGCTGATGACGACATGGACCAACGTGAAGGCGGGCAAGCTCAAGCCAAGGACCATGACATCGTCTCCTAATCGTCCGGCATTAAAATTCAGGAGATTAGTATTACGACCCTCATGGGATTACCACCTGCGTTGTCGTCACATGCAGGTGCGAAGCCATGCGCCATCGTGCGAATCGACAAGCGCATGGCTGATTTTTTTGCACCGCTGTCACAAACGACAGCAATTTTTGACGAAAGTTGAATCGAACCCTCACACTTCCTTGGTGTCGAAGATCAGCAGATCGGCGCCGCCGCTGGCGAATTTCGGCACGTCGCCTGCGGCCGCCTTGCCGGCTTCGCTGCCGAAGGCCTTCTGGATGTCGCCCACGCTGTCGAAGGTGAGAATGGCGACGAGATGAATCCCCGACGGTCCGGCGGGGGAGCCGACCGCGCCCGTGCTGACCGCGTACTTCTTCAAGCCGGGAAGTTTCTTGGCGAGCGGAATGTGGGTCTCGGCATAATGCTTGTCGAAGGCGGCAGCATCCTTGGGCGTCTTGTAGAGCACGACGAGTTCGGCCATTGAGTCCTCCCTTTTGAATCTTTGTTCTTCCACGCGCGATTGGCTTCGCGACGACCGGATAGTCCGTGGGACACGGCAAGATGGCAAGCCTCATTCGACTTGCCATTCGCTTGTCTTGTCCTTGACGAGAACCTCGTTCCGCTACCGATGGACTCGAAACGAGGCTCTAGATTCTTGTTTTGGTGCGTTTTCTTGACGCGAACCAGACTCCACTTTGCTTGAAAACGCTTTCAAAGCGACGGCTTTGCGGCGTCACCGAGATAGCCGTGCAGGGAGGCCACGACCTGGGCGCCCTCGCCGATGGCGCCGCCGACCCGCTTGACCGAGCCGGAACGAACGTCTCCGACGGCATAGACGCCGGGCACGGAGGTCTCGAGCGGCGCCACCAGCTTGCCTTGGTTTTGCTCGGACTGCGCACCGGTCACGACGAAGCCGGCGCGGTCGAGCGTCACGCCGCAGCCGTCGAGCCAGGAGGTGGCGGGGTCGGCGCCGACGAACAGGAACAGATTGCGGATGTCGGCAGAATCCTCGTCATCGGACAGTCGGCTCTTCCAGCGGATTCGCCGCAGCAGCCCGGCCTCGTCGCCCTCGAGCGCCGTGATTTCGGTGTTGAACATCAATTCGATGTTCGGGGTCGCTTCGATGCGCTCAATCAGATAGCGCGACATGCTGGCGCCGAGGCCGCCGCCGCGAATGATCATCAGGACTTTTTTGGCATGCCCCGACAGGAACACCGCGGCCTGCCCAGCCGAATTGCCGGCGCCGACCAGCGCCACCTCCTCGCCGGCGCACAGCTTCGCCTCGACCGGCGAGGCCCAGTACCAGACGCCGCGGCCTTCGAACTTGTCGAGATTGTCGATCTCCGGCCGGCGATAGCGCGCGCCGCTCGCAACCACCACCGCCCGCGCGCGCAGGGGATCGCAGCCCTCGAGCGCGACCGCGAAGGCGCCGTCCTTGCGCGTGCAGTCGAGCGACTGCACCGTCACGGGAATCATGATGTCGGCGCCGAATTTCTGCGCCTGCGTGAACGCCCGCGCGGTCAGGGCCTGGCCGGAGATGCCGGTGGGGAAACCCAGATAGTTCTCAATTCGCGCGCTGGCGCCGGCCTGGCCGCCAAAAGCCCGGATGTCGAGCACGGCGACGGACAGTCCTTCGGACGCCCCATACACGGCGGTCGCGAGCCCGGCCGGGCCGCAGCCGACCACCGCGACGTCGTAGATGCGGTCGTTGCGCGGACCGCCGATCATGCCGATTGCGCGCGCGAGCTCGGTCTCGCCGGGATTGCGCAGCACGTTGCCATCAGGCGCGACGACCAGCGGCCAGTCTTCGGGCTTCGGCGAATAGCGCGCGATCAGTTCGGCCGCGTCGCGGTCGCGCTCGGGATCGAGCAAATGGTGCGGCTGGCCGTTGCGGGTGAGGAAACCCTGCAGGCGCACCACGCCGGCCGAATGCGACGGGCCGATTAGCACCACGCCGCCGACGCCGGCCTGCAGCAGATTGACCCGCCGCAGGATCAGCGCGCGCATGATGCGCTCGCCGAGCTCGGCCTCGGCCACCAGCAGCGCACGCAGCCGCTCCGGCGGCAGCAGCAGCGTCTCGACATCGCCCTCGGCGCGGCCGTCAACCAGCGCCGGCCGGCCGGAAAGCTGGCTGAGTTCGGCCAGGAATTGTCCCGGCCCCTGATCGATCAGTGGCGTGACGTTGCCGAGCCCGTCGCGCTGGGTGATGGCGACATGGCCCTTCAGCACAACGAACATGCCCGGCCCGACTTTGCCGGTCTCGAACAGCAATTCGCCATCCTCAAAGGTGCGAACTTCGCCGAAATGCCTGACCCGCTCGATCTCGGCGGGCGTCAGCGTCGGAAAGGTCTGCTCGGGGCGGATGAAGCGCGACATCAGCGTTTCACCGTCATTGGGTTGCTGTCCGTTCTGCCCCATCGTCTTCTCACTCATTCCGAATTCCAGGTGCCGGCATTGCCGGCGGTCCCCTCATTCAGGGAACCATCTTCAGTCTGCGAGGGCTCGCTGCCCGCGGCGCGTTCCCGCGCCTGCAGCTTGCGCCGTTTGAGGTTTTCGCGCAGCGCCGATTTCAGCCGGTCGTCCCGGGACGTCCTCGCCCGGTTCGTGCTCTTGTCGGTCTCGTCGGCCATCAGGGGTCCACTACATCGGTCGGCGGCAGGATGCCACCGAATGGCGACAGCTCAAGAGGCGAGCGCGATCCAATCGTGCGAAACGCGAAATGGATCGAATCCGATGCCTGGAGCAACTGGCCAGTTGGCGGGGATATCGGAACCCGAATCGCCGAAAAGTCGGCGTTTTCGCGCCGAAATGGGCATTCTTGCCCCGATATCGGCCCGATTTTCTCGGTTTGACCGGCCTAGCAAGCTTGCACAGGAGGGGGGCTTGTGGCAGATATCGCCCCGCTTGGTAGCGCCCCCTCGGGCGCCCGATTCTTCACCAGCACATGCTGCCGTAGCTCAGTGGTAGAGCACTCCATTGGTAATGGAGAGGTCGACAGTTCAATCCTGTCTGGCAGCACCATTTTCCCCATCGAAGCGAGCCCTCCCTTTAGCGTGCCCGCAACACCCATGGATGCGATCGTGATCAATCGTTCCCTGCCCTATGAAGGACTGCTCCACGAGATCGTCGAGCACAACGGCGTGCTCTATCTCGGCGGCATCGTCCCTGAAGATGCGGGGCTCGACATGACGGGCCAGGCCGACGATGTGCTGCGACAGTTGAAGACGCTGCTCGATGGCGCCGGCTCCGATCTCTCCTGCGTTCTGCAGGTGACGATCTTCATGGCTGATCTCGCCGACAAGGCGGCGTTCAACGAGGTGTGGAAGCGCTATTTCACCGCGAACCATCTGC
The DNA here is from genome assembly GCF_018129985.1 of Bradyrhizobium sp. SZCCT0148. Lineage (GTDB taxonomy): Bacteria > Pseudomonadota > Alphaproteobacteria > Rhizobiales > Xanthobacteraceae > Bradyrhizobium > Bradyrhizobium japonicum_H. The sequence goes on along the minus strand of NZ_JAFCKT010000001.1, from coordinate 201,108 downwards.
CGGCGCGTGCGGCCGTGGGCGTAGCGGATCTCGGCCCGGGCGTCAGGCTGGAGCTGACTGCGATCGCCGCCCGCAAGTGATACCCGAGCGACGTCGCCGAGGCGCGACGCTTCGGTCATTTCTGAATTCACACGTGAAGCAGCGTTCTCGCGGCTTGAAACGCCCGAGTTTTGCTCTCCTCTTTCGCCCTCTCTTGTGAAGAGGGCGCAGGGAAGACCGGGTGCCGGCTGGCACCCATGACCCGCTGCGCGAAGAATTTGCACACGCAAATGCGCAGGCGGACAACAGGTGGGCCGGAAAACACCCGGCCTTCCCTGCGCGATGGGTTGACGGCCTATGCCCGCTCTCCCCGGAGCCGAATTCCTTCTGGCCTCCGTCACCTCGCGAAAACCGATGCACCGCGTCCGGTTGGCCGATGCATCTTCGCGAAGGCTTGGCTGTAGCAACGACAGCCAGGACCACGTGGTTTAGCCGTACGCGACGGCGCCGTTCGTCACACGGAGAAAGACCTCACGGGGATTACCCGCCCTGGTCCCGCCTTGCCGTGCCCGACGCAGCCGCGTCCACCGCACCCCGGCCCACGTTCGTTGCGACATACGATCGCCCCTCTCCTCGGGCCGGGATGGCGGAAATATGCCGCAATTCCGAATTTCGGTAAAGTGGAATATTTTTGCGACGGGGTCTTGACGGGCTTGCGGTGTTTCGCCCGACGGGTCGCGATCGGGCCCGGGTAAGGTTAATCCTTCCTTTCGATTGTCGGTAAAATTTTATCTATTATGGTCTTCGTCATTCGTGACGACGACCAGGGGCTTCAAATAGTGTTTGCGTTTTTCTTGATCGCGACCGGGACTGCGCTGCTTCTCTCCGGCATTGTCGCCTTCGGTTTTCACAGAAATTCACTTCACTCGATGGCGTTGCTGTAGCCGTATCAGGGCGCGGGCTCGCGAGTCGGGCGGCTTGTCCGCAAGCGCACTGCGCCCTCCGTCATTGCGAGCGTAGCGAAGCAATCCAGGATCTTTCCGCGGACAGAGTCTGGATTGCTTCGTCGCTAGAGCTCCTCGCAATGACGAGTTGAGAGACCTTCGTCATCCCATCCTATGCATGATCAATTGTCGTTATCCGCTGTGCGCCTCGCGAACCGATCGTCCGCACGGCGCAGCCGGCGACACAGCTCCCGGTTGATGTTCTGCAGCACGATCACATAGGCGTGGATGTCGGCCTTGTAGCAGGCGTAGAGATTTTGCGCGGTCAGCTCGTACAACACTGTCGGACCTTCCGCGACCACGGTGGCTGAGCGATTCTGCATTTCGATTAGCGTCATCTCTCCGAAGAAGTCACCGGGCTGCAGCAGGGAAATCGGGATGACACGGCCCGCCTTCGTCCGCTTGCTCACTGCGAGACGCCCGGATTTGACGATGAACATCGAGCGGCCCGGCTCGCCTTCCGACACGACGGTGCTTCCGGCCTCGAAGCTGCGCTCGACCAGCATCGACATCAGGAGGTCGAGGCTCGGCTGCGGCAGACCGCCGAAAAACGGCGTACCGAGCAGGAACGCTTTCAGATCGGGGGCCGTCACGGTCATTACGCGAGGTTACGCCGCGTCGCCGACTGCGGCAAGCAGAGCTGCGGAAGCCCGGATGGAGCGCAAGCGTAATCCGGGGCCGTCAGCCACGGATGCAGTCGTCCCGGAGTGCGCTTTGCTTCATCCGGGCGACGACTCTCGGCGCGGCGTCACTGCCGCGCGCCGCTCTCCCCGCGTAGCGCCCTTCGCTTTCGCCACACCTGCAGGTCGATCATGACCTTTGCAGTTACCGCAAGGACCAAGACGCACAACGCCACTTTCGACACCGTCTCCATCGTCCCTTCGATCAAAAGGCAATGGACCACGCTGCCCGCGACGATGACGATCGCCAGCGGCATGTGAATGAAGCGCCAGGTTCGCGGTCGCAATTCCAACCGCCGGCGCAGGGACGCCAGCAGCGCAACAATGAAGATCGCCCACATCGCGGTCACGCCAAAGGGCGAGAACGGCGTCGGCGAGGCGTAGGTCAGGGCGTCGATCATGTCGGGCGGGCTGGTGATCCAGAGCCCAGCGACGTGGATCACCACGGCCAGCACCAGCGCGCCGCCGATCCAGTGATGGGCGCGCCGGCCGCGATAGGCCGACAACGGCGGCAGATAGCCGCCGATCAGCAGGGGCTGCACCAGCACGAGAGCGAGCGCAACGATTCCGGCAAATCCGGAGAGGACGTAGACCGGCCCGCGCCATGCGAGTTGCTCGCTTGTCGCAGCCAGCGCGACCGGCACGCCGATCGCCAAAGCAAGGGCAATCCAGATCAGGATCACCCGTGCCGATCTCCATCCCATCATTTGCTGGCCCGGATCAGGCCGGCTGCAGGACGAAATGCGCCTCGAGGCTGGTTTCCTTGGCGCTCCGCATCACCGGCCGCAGGAACACGGTTTTGAATTCGCCGCTGTCATAGGCGAGGTGCCCGTGCGGCTGGCCGAAGATCGGAATGATCTGCGGCATCTCCAGCCGGAACTTGCCGTCCTTGTCGGTGAGCGTGGCGCCATGGCTCTGCGGCTCGTGCTCCTGGCCCTCGACCGTGTGCGCCCAGATCTGGATGCGCTGCCCGGCGAGGGGAGCGCCGTCGCCGGCGCGGCGCACGGTGCCGCTCATCCAGAAGCCGCCTTTGCCGATGCGATCCACGACCGCGGCGCCCTTGCGGTAATTGTTCGCACCACCCGACATCGACTCGGTCGGTGCGACGCCTGCCGCGCGGGCGGGCAGCAGCATGCCCGGCATGCTGGTCGCGAGAACGCCGGTTGTCAGAACGGAGCCGCCGGCGACCAGCAGGTTGCGGCGGTTGAGTACGACCTTGGTCATGTGGGTTCCTCCCGGCGTCGGCTGCGATTGTGCCCCGACCGCATTGGGACACGAGTCCGCCGTGTCATGTCGGCGCAAGACTACAACAATGGGCGGGAAACGCCCAGCTGACGCCACGGGCGCCACAGGTCGCAATAACAGTGTTGTGAACGGGTTCGGGCCGCTCGAACGGCGTCCTGCAGGAGCGAGCGATGCGGCCGCTATCGAAGCGTTGCTCGATGGCATGACAAAGTGCTCTACCCATCCCGCGCGCGGACATTACATGTGGTCGCACACCCCTTTCCGCCGGTACCCGCCCCATGATCCCCTTCTCAGTGCTCGACCTCGCGCCTATCCGCCAAGGCGGCGACGCGGCGCAGGCGTTCCGCAACTCGCTCGATCTCGCCCGGCACGCCGAAGGCTGGGGCTTCAAGCGGTTCTGGCTGGCCGAGCATCACAACATGACGGGAATCGCGAGCGCTGCGACATCGGTGGTGATCGGCCACATCGCGGGCGGAACGACAACGATCCGCGTCGGTTCCGGTGGCATCATGCTGCCGAACCATTCGCCCCTGGTCATCGCCGAGCAGTTCGGCACGCTGGCTTCGCTCCATCCCGGGCGGATCGATCTCGGGCTCGGGCGTGCGCCGGGCACGGATCAGTTCACCGCACGTGCGCTGCGGCGCGACCTTGCCACCAGTTCCGAGAATTTCCCGCAGGACGTGCTGGAATTGCAGGCTTTGCTCGGCGACGTGCAGCCGAACCAGACGATCCGCGCCGTGCCCGGCATGGGAACGAAAGTGCCGCTGTGGATCCTGGGATCGAGCACCTTTGGCGCGCAGCTCGCAGGCATGCTCGGCCTGCCCTTCGCCTTCGCCTCGCATTTCGCGCCGCAGATGATGATGCCGGCGCTGCGCGAATATCGCGCGCGCTTCGAGCCCTCGGCGCAGCTCGACAAGCCCTATGCGATGGTCGGGGTCAACGTGTTCGCCGCCGACAGCGACGCGGAGGCGCAGCGGATGTTCTCTTCGCTACAGCAGCAGTTCATCAATCTGCGCCGCGGCACGCCCGGCCCGCTGCCGCCGCCAGTGGACGACATGGATGCGCTGTGGTCGCCGGCGGAGAAGGCCATGGTCGGCCAGTCGCTGTCATGCTCCGCGGTCGGCTCGCCCGATGTGGTCGAAACCAAGCTCAAGGCGCTGATCGCTGATACCGGTGCGGACGAGCTGATGACGACGGGACAGATCTACGATCACGCCGCGCGGCTGCGCTCGTTCGAGATCGCGGCCGGGGTGCGGGACCGGCTGGCGAAGCAGCCCGTGGTGTGAACGCGTTGAACGCTCGGCCGCGCCTAGCTGTACAACGGTGAAGGTGCGCTCCCTCCCCCGCTTGCGGGGGAGAGTTGGGGAGAGGGTGTCTCAACAATGGGACAATCCCCGAGAGGAAAGAGCCCTCACCCCGACCCTCATCCGCAAGCGGGTAGAGAGAGCCGCCGCGTTCGTGGCCGGCCCTTGAAAACTTTAATCCGCAAACCCGAACAGCTTTGCCGGATTGTGCACCAGGATCTTCTCCAGCTCGGCCTGGTCCGCGACATAGCGGTACATCAACTCGAGCAGGTCGGCGTCGTTCGGCGGCTGCTTGACAGAGACCGGATGTGGCCAGTCGCTGGCCCAGACGCAGCGGTCGACAGCGGCTTCGATGTAGGCGCGCGCGATCGGAATCACGTCGTCGTAGGGCGCACCCGTCTTCGAGGTCTTCTCGCCGAGCGACAGCATCACCCAGAAATTGCCCTTGGCCAGCAGCTCGAGCATCTTGCGCAGGTTCGGATCGGCCTTGCCGGCCTCGGGATCGGGGCGGGCCATGTGGTCGATCAGCACGGGCACGTCGAGATTCTCGTACTTGGCGACGCTCGACATGATGCCGTCCTTCTCCGGCTGGATCTTGACGTACCAGCCAAGCTCGCGGATGCGCGCGATGGCGCGGGCGAAATCGGCATCCGACAGCACGGCGCCGAGCTCCTGGCGAAAGCTGAAGCGCGCGCCGCGCACGCCGGCATCATGCAGCTTGGCGAGGTAAGAGTCGCTCGCCTCGGCGAACACCAGCGCGTTGGCGCAGCCACGATAGTTCGGCCCCATCGCAGCGAGGCCGTCGAGCACGACGGCATGATCGGCGCCATAGGTCGTGGTCTGCACGATGATGCCGCGCTCGATGCCGAGCGCCTTGTGCATGCGCAGCGCCGCTTCCCAGGTCGCGGTCGGCATCCGATAGGCGGCGCCGGGACGCTCAGGATATTTGTCGATGGGACCCAGCACGTGAAACTGGCTGTCCACGGTCTTCGGCGGCGGCGCCTTGCTGGGGCGGCGCGGGTTGGGATCGAACGGCAGATAGGTCGGCATGCGAAACTCCCTCAGTCAATCACGGCGGTGAAGTCGCACTGCACCAGCGCGCCGCCGTCCATGTTGTCCATCGGCAGCGCGTGACGCGCGGGCCGGGAGTGCTCGTCCGGAAACATCTTGAGCCATTCGACATTGACGGGCCCGCGATTGCCGCGGTCCTTCAGCCACACCGTCATCTTGATGATGTCGTCGGTGGTGCCGCCGGCAGCTTCCACCGTCGCCTTCATGTGCGCGAACATGTTGGCGCATTGGGCGTCGAGACTTTCCGGCATCGCATTGGTCGCGGGATCGCGACCGAGGATGACGCCCGACATCACGAGATTGCCGATGCGGCAGGCGTTCGGAATCGGATTGACGTGCTTGAAGCCGCCGATGTGGATGCTCCTGCGCCGTGACTGACCACTCATGGTGCGCTCCCTCCTGTTATTGCTTCAGACGAACTGGCATGACACAGAGCCAAACGGGCCGTAATCGGCATGGAACGTGTCACCGCGGCGGATGTCGACCGGCCGCGTGAACGATCCCGCCAGCACGACCTCGCCGGCGGCGAGATGCTCGTCATGCGGCGCGAGGCGGTTGGCGAGCCAGGCGATGCCGTTGGCGGGATGATTGAGCACGCCGGCGGCAAGCCCGGTTTCCTCGACCTCGCCGTTGCGGAACAGCAGCGCGCCGATCCAGCGCAGATCCGCATCCATCGGGCGAATCGGCCGACCGCCGAGCACCAGCGCGGCATTCGCCGCATTGTCCGAGATCGTGTCCATGACCTTGCGCATCTTGCCGGTCTCGGGATCGACGCGATGCATGCGCGTCTCCAGGATCTCCAGCGCGGGCGTGACGTAGTCGGTGGCGTTGAGCACGTCGAAGATGGTACAGTCCGGCCCGCGCAGGGGCGCCTTCAGCACGAAGGCGAGCTCGACTTCGATGCGCGGCGCGTGGAAGCGGTCGAACGGAATGGGCGTCGCGTCGGCATAGAACATGTCGGCGAACAGCACGCCGTAGTCGGGCTCGGAGATGCCGACCGCGTTTTGCATTGCCTTCGAGGTCAGGCCGATCTTGTGACCCTTGATGATGCGGCCGCGGCCAAGCTGCAACTTCGTCCAGGCGCGCTGGACGGCGTAGGCGTCCTCAATCGCGAAATCGGGATACTCCTTCGTGAACATCGGGATCAGCGTCTTGGTGCGCTCGGCCTCGTCCAGGCGCGCGGCGAGGCGTTCGATCGTGACGGCATCGAGCATGGTCTATTGCTCCGCCGCGACGGTGTTGCGCAGCACGCCGATGCGGCTCGACTCGACCTCGACGACATCGCCAACCCCGAGCCAGCGCGGCGGGTCGAAGCGAACGCCGGCGCCCGTCGGCGTGCCGGTCACGATCATGTCGCCGGGTTTCAGCGTCGCGAAGGTCGAGAGATAGGAGATCAGGTAATCGAACGGGAACATCAGCCGCTCGGTCGAGTCCTGCTGTCGCACCTCGCCGTTGACGCGGGTGGTGAGGTCATGAGGTCCGCGCGGATCGAGCTCGTCCGACGTGACGATCCACGGACCGATGCTGCCGGAGCGATCGAAATTCTTGCCTTGCGTGACGTTGAACTTGCCGTGGCGCAGCCAGTCGCGGATGGTGCCCTCGTTGCACAGCGTCATGCCGAAGATGTGCGCCCAGGCCTGCTCGCGCGGGATGTGGCGGCCGCCCTGCCCGATCACGATGACGAGCTCGCCTTCATAGTCCAGCTGCTCGGAGACCTTCGGCTTCTCCAGCGGCTGGCCGGAGCCGGTCATCGATGACATGCTGCGCACGAACAGGCTCGGATATTTGGGCAGGTCCGAATTGTCTTTATATTCGGCGTTGCGCTCCGCGTAGTTGACGCCGATGCACCACAACTTTTCCGGTGCCAGCACCGGCGGCAACAGCACGAGGTCGTCGATCACATAGTCCGGCTTCGCGCCCGCAATCGCTTCCTGCGCATCGGACAGCGCGTTGGCCGCGATCAGCGCCTTCACGTCGGAAAAGTCGCGGCCGATTCGCTTCGTCAGGTCGACGACACCGCCTTCGACAGCGGCGCCATAGCGAGGCTCTCCGTCCAAGAGATAGCTTACGAGTCGCATGGCGTTTTCTCCAATGGTGACTACGGCGGCGCAATGAGCGCGCGCTCAGTCTTTCGATTTGGGCGTCTGGAATACGGTGTTCAGCGTCACGATCTCGCCGAGGCTGGCGTAACGGGGACCGCTGATGCGCGCGATCGGGTCGAGCGCCTTGGTTTCGACCTTGCCGTCGTTCACGAGCCCGTCGCGCAAATGGAACATCACGACCTCGCCGACGATCAGCCGGCTCCTGGCCTCGCCGAACTCAAGGCACTGCCGAAAGCGGCATTCCATCGCCACGGGCGCTGCGGCCAACCGCGGCACCTTGATGCGCTCGCAGGGCAGCGTCTCCAGCCCGAGATGCTCGACTTCGCTGATTTCGGGCGGATGCTCGATCGAGGAATCGTGCAGCGCCTGCATCAGCGGCGTATCGGCGATGTGGATGACATACTCCTCGGTATCGAGGATGTTGTGCGCCGTATCCTTGTAGTCCGCGCCCTTGCGGCCGACGCTGATGGCCAGCATCGGCGGCTTCTGCGACACGAAGGTGAAGGCGCTGAACGGGGCGAGGTTGAGCACGCCCGTTCGCGACAGGCTCGTCACCCAGGCGATCGGACGCGGCACCACGATGCCGGTCATCAGGCGATAGATGCGCTCGGCGCCGAGCTCGGCCGGATCGATCCGCATCGATCAATCCGCCCTGATGTTGGCCTTGCGCACGACCGGAATCCACTTGGCGTCCTCGCGCACGAGATAGGCCTTGAACTCGTCCGGCGTCATCGCGACCGCTTCGCCGCCGAGCTTCTCGAATTTGTCGACCACCGCCGGATCCTTCAGGATCGCAGCCAGCGTCTCGTGCAGCTTGTCGATGACGGGCGCCGGCGTGCCGGCCGGCGCGAACAGGCCGGTGAAGGTCTGGCCGTCGAAATCCTTGTAGCCGAGTTCGGCGAAGGTCGGCACGTCGGGCAGCGACTTCAGCCGGTGCGGGCTGGTCACGGCGAGCGCGCGGAACAGGCCGGCCTTGATGTGCTGGAGGCTGACCGTGAGCTGGTCGAACGCGAACTGTACCTGGCCGCCGAGCAGATCGTTGATCGCCGGCGCGTTGCCACGGTAGTGCGCGGTGACCCATTGCAGGCCGAGATTATCCTGCATCAGTTCGCTGAGCAGATGATTGGTCGTGCCGGGGCCGGGCGAGGCCATGGTCAGCTTGCTGGGCTCGCGCTTGGCGAGGTCAATGAATTCCTTGAACGTGTTGGCCTGCACCGACGGATGGACCTCGAGCACCAGCGGCGTCATCGAGATCGTCGAGATCGGCATGAAGTCCTTTTTCCAATTATAGGCTTCGCGCTTGTTGATCTCGGTCGCGAACAGCACCGGGCCGTTGGCGCCGACGAACAGCGTGTAGCCGTCAGGCGCCGACTTCGCGAAGGCTTCGCCAGCAATCATGCCGCCGGCGCCGGCCTTGTTTTCGATGATGAAGGGCTGGCCGAGCTTTTCCTGAAGCTTGTCGGCGACGATGCGTGCGGCGGTGTCGACATTGCCGCCGGCCGGATAGGGCACGATCAGCTTGACGCTGCGCGCCGGCCATTGCTGAGCCGATGCAGGACCCGACAGGATCGCGGTCATGGCGGCTATGGCAATTGCGATTAATCTCATGTTAACCTCCCGGCAGCGCTTCCGTTTCACGTTGCGTGCGGCGATGCGCACGGCAACTCGATTGGGGCGCAATCTCCAGACGCGCGCTTGTCCTGTCGAGTGAATTGTGGCGTTCTTGTCCATATTATGGACAGGACGAGACTCACCCGTAACGCGATGGAGCCACGGCAGGGCGCACAGGCGATCCGGCGCGCGCTCGCAGTGCTGCGTATTCTCGCCGCAGGCCGCGAGGACGGAGTGCCATTGGCCGAGGTGATCCGGGCAACCGGCCTCACCCGCCCCACCGTGCATCGCATCGTCCACGTACTGATCGAAGAAGGCATCGTCGAGCGGCACGAACGGAACGGCCGCTACGCCATCGGCAACCAGGTGCCGGAACTGGCGCTGGCACGGCCGCGGCCGACGCGGCTGCTGATCGCCGCCAATCCGTCGCTGCAACGTGCTTCCGCCGAAATCGGCGACACGCTGTTCCTGACGGTGCGCACGGGAAACGACACGTTGTGCGTCGATCGCAGGATCGGAATCTATCCGATCCAGGTGCTGTCGATCGAGGTCGGCGCGCGCCGGCCGCTCGGCGTTTCCAGTGCCGGCGTCGCCATCCTCGCCGCCATGCCGGCGCCGGAGGCGCGAAAGATCGTCGCAGCCAACGAGAAGAGGTTCGAGGCCTACAAGACCGACGTGGCGACCGTCCTCGGTGAGGTGACCGCCGCGCGACGGCTGGGATACGGCCTGAGGGAGATCGGCCTCGTGCAGGGGACGAAATCGATCTCGACCTGGATCAAGACGCCGGACGGGCGACCAGCCGCAGCCATCACCGTCTCGGCCGTCAGGACGAGGCTCGGACCAAGGCGTGAGCAGGAGGTCGCGGAGATATTGCTGCGCGAGGCGCGGACCATCGAGCAGGCGATCGGGGGTTAAGCTGCGCCAGAAATGGTTGTACTCATGCTGCAACGACGTCATCGCCGGGCTTGTCCCGGGCATGACGACGTCCTGCGAATAGTCAATGGGCTGACGCCGCACTCCGTTTTATGGCACAACGCCCCCAGCACCGACCGACCAACGAGGCCATGCATGCCCGCGCCAAAGCCGCCTGCCTTCGAGACCCTGAGCCTGCATGCGGGCCAGCATCCGGATCCCGCGACCGGGGCTCGCGCGGTGCCGATCTACCAGACCACGTCCTACGTGTTTCAGGATTCCGATCACGCCGCGGCGCTGTTCAACCTGGAGCGCGCCGGCCACATCTATACGCGCATCTCGAACCCGACCACCGGCGTGCTGGAGGAGCGGCTCGCCGCGCTCGAAGGCGGCGTCGGCGCGATCTGCACCGCAAGCGGCATGGCCGCGCTGCATCTGGCGATCGCGACACTGCTGAGCGCCGGCGATCACATCGTGGCGTCGAGCTCGCTCTATGGCGGCACCATCAACCTGCTGGCACACACGCTGCCGCGCTTCGGCATCACCACCAGCTTCGTCAAGCCGCGCGACCTCGATGCGTTCCGCGCGGCGATCAAGCCCAACACGAAGCTCGTGATCGGCGAGACCATCGGCAATCCCGGCCTGGAAGTGCTCGACATTTCTGAGGTCGCGGCGATCGCCCATGAGGCGAAGATTCCGCTGCTGATCGACAACACCTTTGCCACGCCCTATCTCAGCCGGCCGATCGAACTCGGTGCCGACATCGTGATGCATTCGGCCACCAAATGGATCGGCGGCCACGGCATCGCGATCGGCGGCGCCATCATCGACGGCGGCCGCTTCGACTGGCGCGCGTCAGGCAAGTTCGGCGTGCTGACCGAGCCGTATGGCGGCTATCACGGCATCGTCTTCGACGAGCAGTTCGGGACCGCCGCCTTCATCATGCGCGCACGCACCGAGGGCCTGCGCGATTTCGGCGCCTGCCTGTCGCCAACCAACGCGTTCCAGCTACTGCAGGGCGTGGAGACGCTGGGCGTGCGCATGGACCGCCACATGCATAACACGCATCTGGTGCTGGAAGCGCTGCAATCCAACAAGGCGGTCGACTGGGTGTTGCATCCCTCGCTGGAGACGCACACGGATTATCAGCTCGCCAAGCAGCTCTTGCCGCGCGGCGCGGGCTCGATCATCTCCTTCGGCATCAAGGGCGGCCGGCCCGCGGGCCGCAAGTTCATCGAGAGCCTGCGCATGATCAGCCATCTCGCCAATGTCGGCGACGCCAAGACGCTGGTGATCCACCCGGCCTCGACCACGCATCAGCAGATGGATGCCGAACAGCTCAAGGCAGCCGGCATTGGCGAAGAACTGGTCCGTCTCTCGGTCGGCATCGAGACGGCAAGCGACATCATCGACGATCTCGCGCAGGCGCTGCGCATCTCGCAGAAGGTCTGACCTCATGAAGCTCTCCGTCAACGGCCTCGAGGTGTTCGTCGCAACCGGCGGCCGCGAGTTCGACAAGTCGCTGCCTGCAGTCGTCTTCCTCCATGGCGCCGGCTTCGACCATTCGACCTGGGCGCTGCACACGCGCTGGTTCGCCCATCACGGGTTCGGCGTGCTGGCGCCGGATCTTCCGGGCCACGGCCGCTCCAGCGGACCTTCGCTCGGCAGCATCGCCGAGATGGCCGACTGGACCGCGGCGCTGCTTGATGCGGCGGGAGCTGCGAAGGCACATCTGATCGGCCATTCCATGGGATCGCTGATTTCGTTGGAGACGGCGGCGCGCCATCCCGACAAGGTCAGCGCGCTGAGCCTGATCGGCACCGCCGCGACCATGACGGTCGGCCCGGATCTGCTGAAGGCGGCGGAGGCCAACTCGCAGGATGCCAACGACATGGTCTCGATCTGGGGCCTCGGCTTCAACGCCGAACTTGGCGGCAGCCTCGCGCCGGGCCTGTGGATGCATGGCGGCGCGCAGGCGGTGCTGAAGGCGTGCGAGCCGGGCGTGCTGTTCCGGGATCTCTCCGCGTGCAATGCCTATGCGAATGCACTGACCGCCGCCGCAAGTGTGAAGGTGCCGACAACGCTCATTCTCGGCGAGCGCGACATGATGACCCCGGCGAAGGCCGGCAAGGCGCTGGCTGCTGCCATCCCGCATGCGAAAACCGTCATCGTGAAAGGCGCCGGCCACATGATCATGGCCGAGCGGCCGGACGAATTGCTGGCGGCCTTACGGAACTGAAAAGGATCAATCGTCAACGTCGTGCGTTTCGATTGCGATCGGCCTGTCCGAGCCGCGCCGCGCGGGCGTCGATCTGCCGCCACCGCGCAAGGGGCGCACCAAGACGTCGACCCGCCGCAGCGCCAAATACGCTTATGAGGTGGGCCAGGGCGAGCGCACCCCGAAGCGCCGCCAAGGTCCGTTCCACAGCCGCAATGAAGGCAGCGCGCACCAGGGCGCGTCGCGGGAGCTGACACCGTGTAGCGACCTTGTGAGTTGAACGACAGCGGCTGCCGTTCGACGATCGGGCTATCGTCGGATCAATTGGAGCATGACATGTCGAACAATCTCGCTGGACGCACGGCGCTCGTGACCGGCGGCTCGCGCGGGATTGGGGCAGCCGTCTGTCGAGCACTGGCCGCATCAGGCGCAGCAGTGGCAATCAACTGCCGCGAGCAGATCGGGCAGGCCGAACAGGTGGCGGGCGAAATCGTCAAGCACGGCGGCCACGCCATTGTCGTTGCCGCCGACGTCTCGCAGCGCGAGGCTGTGGCCGACATGATCCGGCGGGTGACGGCCGGGCTCGGGCCGATCGATATCCTGGTCAACAATGCCGGCATCGCCATCACGCGCGGCGTCGACGATCTCACCGAGGAGGATTTCGATCGCACCATTCTGGTCAATCTGAAATCCGCGTTCCTGTGCACGCAGGCGGTGCTGCCGTCGATGCGCGCGCGAAAATGGGGCCGCATCGTCAACATCTCCTCCGGTGCTGCGCGCGGCGCCGGCTCGATCGGCCCGCACTACAATGCATCCAAGGCAGGCCTGGAAGGTCTCACGCGAGGCTATGCAGCTCGCCTGGTGAAGGAAGGCATTACGGTCAACGCGGTCGCACCTTCCCTGATCGAGACCGACATGATGAGCGGCCAGCCACAGCTCGTCAGCCGCATCCCGCTCGGCCGTTTCGGTACCGCCGAGGAGGTGGCGCAGGCGGTGATGCTGCTGGTGGACAATGCCTATATGACCGGGCAGACCATCGCGCTGAGCGGCGGGATGGCGTTTAACTGACGGGGACACTGTGAAGGCGGGCTTGTCCCGGCCGTCGACGCCTTGCCATGTAGCGCAAGACGTGGATGCCCGGGACAAGCCCGGGCAAGACGATATCTTTACGGAGGCGCGGCGTTTGAAGCACCTTACCACATCGTCGCCGCCGCCCGTTCCGGCCAGATGCGATCGTACTCCGCGCCGCCGACCTTGTTGTCGCTCATCTCGGCGAGGATCTGGCCGGGCGTGGGCAGCGTCTTCGGGTCAATGCGCTTGTCGGGATTCCAGAGATCGGAGCGGACGATGGCGCGGGCGCACTGGAAGTAGATTTCATCGACCGTCATCACCATGACGCTGCGCGGCGCCTTGCCCTCGACCTTGAACGAGGCCAGCACCTCGGGATCGACCGAGAGATGCGCGCGGCCGTTGACGCGCACCGCGTTGCCCGAGCCGGGGATCAGGAACATCAATGACACGCGCGGGTCGCGCACGATGTTGCGCAGGGAATCGACCCGGTTGTTGCCGCGGCGATCCGGCAGCATCAGCGTCCTGGGATCATGGATCCGGACGAAGCCGGGCAGGTCGCCACGCGGCGAGCAGTCGATGCCCTCCGGCCCGATGGTGGCGAGCGCCGCGAACGGCGCCTTCTCGATGAAGATCCGATAAAGCGGGGTGACGTGGTCGGCGACTTTCACGGTCGAGGCGTCACCGACGTCACCGTAGATGGCCTCCAGCTGTTCGACCGTTTCAATCACCGTCATTCCGCTCTCCCTGCCGTGGCGGCTAATCCTGCCAGCCTTCGTTCCTGATCACTCGCACCAGCTGGCGGGCGTGATATTCCGCGCTGCCGGCATTGAGGATGGTGACATCGGCCTGCGCCGACCTGTCGTCGACGCTGCGGGTGAGGCGTTCGGCGATGTCGCCGTCGCTCTGCCGCGCCCTTGCGGCCAGCCGCGCGGCCAGCACGTCCGGCGGCGCCGTGATCGCGACCACCACGACATCAACATAGGTCTGGCGCAACGCGCCGATCACGGTACGCGAAACGTTGGCGACGACCGTGCGGCCGGCGCGGATATCGTCGTTGATGTCGAGCGGCAGGGCATAGGAATGCCCGTGCGCGTCCCAATGCACGGCGAAATCGCCATGCTCGCAGGCGCGGCGGAATTGGTCCGGACCGAGCGCGACATTGTCTTCGTCGGCGGAGGATTCACGCGTCACGATTCGGCGCGGAAAGACGATGTCATGATCGTCAACGCAGGCCGCCTGTGCCAGTCGCAGCAGCGTGTCCTTGCCGGCGCCGCTGGGGCCGACCACCAGCACGAGCCGGCCGGGGCCGATCGCGCCGGCCTGCCCGTCCGCCATGGTCGCTGTCTCGCTCATGCGACGCGGCTTCCTTCGCGCCAGACGCTGCGGACCACGGGAATCTGGCCTGCGACATGCACGCGAATGAGGTCCGCGCGCTTGCCGATCGCGACCTCGCCGCGGTCGGTAAGGCCGACCGCCTCGGCCGGCGCCTTGGTGACCGTGCGGATCGCCGCTGGAAGGCTGATGGCGGGGACATGCTCGGGCAGTTGCAGCGCCCCCATCAGGAGGCTCGACGGAATGTAGTCCGAGGACAGGATATCGAGCAGGCCTTCACGGGCGAGATCGACCGCGGCGATGTTGCCGGAGTGCGAGCCGCCGCGCACCACGTTCGGTGCGCCCATCAGGATGTCGATGCCGGCCTCGTGCAGGCCGCGCGCGGCCTCCAGCGTGGTCGGAAATTCCGCCACCGAGACGCGATCGCGCACGGCGTCGGCGACGTTCTCCTCCGTGGTGTCGTCGTGGCTCGCCAGCGGAATTTTATGCGAATGCGCCAGAGACACGATCTCGCGCATGTTCGCCGCGGCATATTTCTTCTGGTACTCGAAGCGCTTGGCAAACAGCTCGTCGAGCTCGGCATCGGTCTTGCCGCCGCCCTTGCCGCGGTAATAATCGCGCAGCTTGACCTCGTCGCGGAACTGGCGCTGGCCCGGCGTGTGGTCCATCAGCGACATCAGCTTGACGTCGGGACGGTCGATCAGCTCCTTGGCTTCCTCGACCACGCTCGGCATCGGGATTTCGCAGCGCAGATGCAGGAAGTGGTCGGCGCGCAGCAGGCTGGCCTCGCGCGCGGTCGTGATCGCGGCGGCGAGCACGCCGGCGCGGCCGTCGACTTCCTCGGCGCCGTCCTCGCGCCAGACCCGGAGCGAGTCGAACACGGTGGTGATGCCCGACGTCGCAAGCTGCCCGTCATAGGAGATCACGGCGGCGACCGGATTCCAGAACACCTTCGGGCGCGGCACGTAATGGGCTTCGAGATGATCGGTGTGGAGCTCGATCAGGCCCGGCATGATGAGGTCGCCGCCGGCATCCTCGGCACCCGCAGGCGCGGTGCCCTCGCCGATCTCGGCGATGCACCCGTCGGCAAGAGCAAGCCAGCCCTGCTCGATCACCCGGTCCGCCAGCACGATCCTGGCGTTGGCGATCACAATGTCCTTCGGCTTGGCGTTCATTTCCCTGTCCCTCAGGCCGCGGCGGCGAAGCTGGTGACGTCGACGATGCGGTCGGCAATCAGATGGCGGATTTCGTCGTCATGGACAATGGCGACCATGGCTGTGCCCTGGCGCTTCTTCTCGGACACCAGCTCGACCACCACCGCGCGGTTGGCGGCGTCGAGCGAGGCGGTCGGCTCGTCCAGCAGCAGGATCGGCAGGTCCGAGATGAAGCCGCGCGCGATGTTGACGCGCTGCTGCTCGCCGCCGGAAAAGGTCGCGGGCGGAAGTTGCCACAGACGCTCGGGGATGTTGAGCCGGTGCAATAACTCGCCGGCGCGGGCCTGCGCCTCGGTGCGGCTCATGCCGTTCACGATCAGCGGCTCAGCGACGACGTCGATGGTGGCCACGCGCGGCACGGCGCGAAGGAACTGGCTGACATAGCCGATGGTGGAACGGCGGACGTTGAGCACCTGCCGCGGCTCGGCGCTGGCGAGATCGATCAGCGCGCCGCGGTGGCGGATGCCGATGCGGCCGCTATCGCATCGGTAATTGCCGAAGATCATCTTGAGAATCGACGACTTGCCGGCGCCTGATGGCCCCGACAGCACGACGCACTCCCCCGGATTGACCTGGAAGGTCACACCGCTGACCACGGGTAATTCGATGCCGCCCTGCAGGTGCATCGTAAAAGTCTTTTTGGCGTTGGCGACGTCGATCATAGCGGTCATCTCTGAGCTCATGGCGGCAGGATCGAGGAAACGAGGAGTTGGGTATAGGGCTCGCGGGGATCGTCGAGGACCTGATCGGTAAGACCGGTCTCGATGACGCGGCCGCCCTTCATCACCATGACGCGGTGCGAGAGCAGCCGCGCAACCGCGAGATCGTGGGTGACGATGATAACGGCGAGCTGCAGCTCGGCGACAAGGCTACGCAGGAGGTCGAGCAGGCGTGCCTGCACGGAGACGTCGAGGCCGCCGGTCGGCTCGTCCATGAACACCAGGCGCGGCTCGGTAACGAGGTTGCGGGCGATCTGGAGCCGCTGGCGCATGCCGCCGGAATAAGTCCGCGGTGCATCGTCGATGCGCGCGGTGTCGATCTCGACGCGCGTGAGCCAGTCGGAGGCAGTCTCGCGGATGCGGCCGTAGTGATTCCAACCCACCGCCATCAGCCGTTCGCCGACATTGGCGCCGGCCGAGACCGCCATGCGCAGGCCCTGCGCGGGATCCTGATGCACGAAGCCCCAGTCGGTACGATACAGGAAGCGCCGCTCGGCCTCGCCGAGCGAAGCGAGATCGCGGGCGACGCCGTCGCGCATCCGGTAGGACACGTGGCCAGCGCTGGCCGCAAGTTGGCCCGAGAGGAGTTGCAGCAGCGTCGACTTGCCCGAACCTGATTCTCCCACGATCGCCAGCACCTCGCCGGGATAGAGCGCGAAGGAGACGTCGCGGCATGCGGCAATGCGGCCGAAGGATTTGCTGATAGAGGTCGCAACCAGCAGCGGCTGGTCGTTTTCGAGCGCGGCCTGATCAACCATTTATGCCTCCTTGCGCCTTCTCCTTGTAGGGCGCAGCGCTGAGGCTGCCGTGATGGCCGGCGGCCTGGCGGCTCTCGCAATAGTCGGTGTCCGAGCACACGAACATCCGCCCGCCCTTGTCGTCGGTGACGATCTCGTCGAGATAGGAATCTTCGGCCGCGCACAGCGCGCAGGGCGCGTTGAAGCGGTAGGGCTCGAACGGGTGGTCATCGAAATCGAGCGACACCACCTGCGTATAGGGCGGGATCGCATAGATGCGCTTCTCGCGGCCGGCACCGAACAATTGCAGCGCCGGGCAATTATCCATCTTGGGATTGTCGAATTTCGGCGTCGGCGACGGGTCCATCACGTAGCGCGCGTTGACCTTGACCGGATAGGCGTAAGCGGTCGCGATGTGGCCGAAGCGGGCGATGTCCTCATAGAGCTTCACATGCATCAGGCCGTATTCGGCGAGCGCGTGCATGCGCCGCGTCTCTGTCTCGCGCGGCTCGAGGAAGCGCAACGGCTCCGGGATCGGCACCTGATAAACCAGCACCTGATTCTCGCTCAGCGCCGTCTCGGGGATGCGGTGACGGGTCTGGATCACAGTCGCATCTTCGGTCGCCGTGGTGGTGGCGACGCCGGCGGTCTTGGCGAAGAATTTGCGGATCGAGATCGCGTTGGTGGTGTCGTCGGATCCCTGGTCGATCACCTTCAGCACGTCGGCGGGCCCGAGGATCGCGGCGGTGACCTGCACACCGCCGGTGCCCCAGCCATAGGGCATTGGCATCTCGCGGCTGGCGAACGGCACCTGATAGCCGGGAATCGCGATCGCTTTCAGGATGGCGCGGCGGATCATCCGCTTGGTCTGCTCGTCGAGATAGGCGAAGTTGTAGGCGGGCGCGTTCATTCCGCGGCCTCCTTCATGGCGTCAGGCGCCTGGGCATCGGTGAATTCCTTGCGCAGCTTGCGGAGCAGGCCGAGCTCGGACTGGAAGTCGACGTAATGCGGCAGCTTCAGATGCTCGACGAAGCCGGTGGCCTGGACGTTGTCCGAATGCGACATCACGAATTCTTCATCCTGCGCCGGGGCCAACGCCTCTTCGCCGAGCTCGCGGGCACGAAGCGCGCGATCGACCAGCGCCATCGACATGGTCTTGCGCTCGCTCTGGCCGAAGGCGAGGCCATAGCCACGGGTGAAGCACGGCGCTTCGGTCGCAGAGCCCTTGAACTGGTTGACCATCTGGCATTCGGTGAGTTCGATCGAGCCGAGCGGCACGGCGAAGCCGACATCCTCCGCCAAAAACTCCACCTCGACCTCGCCGAAGCGAATCTCGCCGGCGAAGGGATGGTTGCGGCCGTAGCCGCGCTGGGTGGAATAGCCCATCGCCAGCAGGAAGCCCTCGTCGCCGCGCGCGAGGTTTTGCAGCCGCAGATCGCGATCCGCCGGAAAATTCAGCGGCTCGCGGGTGAGATCGCCGACGCTGGCGCCGTCCTCGGCCTGCGGCGAGGATTCGATCAGGCCATCACGGCCGAGAATGTCGGTCACGCGCGGCGTCGGCGCCGTGGACGCATCAGCCATTGCCGGCGCCTCCGGCACAAAACCTTGCGCGAGCGCGGGATCGAGCAGGCGGTGGGTGTAATCGAAGGTTGGTCCAAGGATCTGGCCGCCCGGAATGTCCTTGAAGGTCGAGGACACCCGCCGCTGCACCCGCATCGCGCCGGTGTCGACCGGCTCGCTGGCGCCAAAACGGGGCAAGGTGGCGCGGAAGGCGCGAACCAGGAAGATCGCCTCGATCAGGTCACCGCGCGCCTGCTTGATCGCGAGCGCCGCGAGCTCGCGGTCGTAGAGCGAGCCTTCGCTCATGACGCGGTCCACGGCGAGCCCAAGCTGTTCCGAGATCTGGTCGAGTGTGATTTCCGGAACGCTTTGGTCGCCCCGCCGCTTGTCTGCGAGCAGGCGATGGGCGTTCTCGATGGCGCGTTCGCCGCCTTTGACTGCGACATACATGCTTCTAGCTTTCCTTGCTCACGATGCGCGTGGTGCGCGGGATCGCGACCAATGCGTCATCGGCGACCAGCACCACATCGATGCCGCGCGGAAACAGCGACTCATTGACGTGCAGGCGCTCGAACAGATCGAACGGCTTGACCGACGCATGCAGCATCGCGACGCCGTCGATGCCGGGGCCGCGCAGCTCGAAACTGCGGCCTGTCTCGAGGCTGTCGACCTGCAGGATCAATGTGGTGGATCGGTCCGGGTATTCGCTGGTGCCGAGCGCGAAGCGTTCGAGCGGCGGCAGCGCACCGCCGTCACTGATCAGCGCAAAACTCGCAATCGAGGAATCCTGCACCACCGGCGCGCCGGTGTGGAATTTCAGCCATTTCACCAATTCCAGGCTTTCCGCTATCCGCGCGTCGAGCCAGAGCGGCGTATCGTGGTCGAACAGCGTCAGCGCGATCGCGGCGGTGCCGCGCATCATCATAGCGGGCGCTCCAGCCACGGGGACAATGCGCTGGACCGAGCCAGGCCGCGCCATCGCATCCATCACCGAGCGAAAGGTCGATTGCGCCGACAGCACCTTGTCGGCGAAGCCCGGCGGCAATTCCGCAATCGTCGTCATGATCTCACCCCTCACCGCGCACCATGGTGTAGAAATCGACCTTCGTTGCGGCGGTCTCCGCCGCCGCCTGCTTGCGGCGAATCATAAGCTGCTCACGCAACGGCGCGATAACGTCCCGCTCCACCACGGCGCCAAAATCCCGAGACTGCACCAGCGCATCACACAGGGCGATCAGCCGCGCCTTCTCGCCGTCGCGCCCGAGCGTGTAGCCAAACCCGACCTCGCCGCTCGCCAGCCGCACCGCGGCGCGCGACACCGTCGCTTCGCCGAGATTGAACGGCGCGCCGTCCCCGCCGACCCTGCCGCGCAGCATGACGAGGCCGTTTTCGGGCGCGCGCAGATCCTGATGGGCAGGCAGGACGAAGTCGCGGAGGCGGGCGGCGATCTCGCCCGCCTCCGCGTGCGCCAGCACGGCCATGGCGGCCTGGCGCTGGGCTTGCTGGTTGTTGTGCTGGGTCACCTGATCCACTGAACTTTCCGACCGAACTTGCCGCTTCGAAGTTGTCTATGTTAATAGACAACTTCATAAGGGAGCGCCATGACTGTTTCGTGACAAAGCTGTGATTTCTGGAGTAGGTTGCCGCGACATGAGCATGCAGGACACCGCCTCGTCGGGCGTCGCGCTTTGGCGCCTCGTCGCCGACGGCATCGAGCGCGGCATCGCCGACGGCCGTTTCGCGGCCGGCGACAAACTGCCGGGCGAGATGGAGATCGCCGAAACCTATCGGGTGAACCGCCACACCGTGCGGCGCGCGCTAGCAGCCCTTGCCGAGCGCGGCCTGGTGCGTGCCGAGCGCGGCAGCGGAACCTATGTCGAGGCGCAGAAACTCGCTTATCCCCTGCGCTCGCGCACCCGCTTCTCCGAGATCGTCGGGGCCGGTGGCCGCGAGCCGCGCGGACAGTTGATCGAGGCGACGGACGATGTCGCGACCCGTGAGTTGGCGCGCGAGCTCGGCCTGAAGACCGGCGCGCCGCTGGTGCGGATCGAGGCGATCAGGCTGGCCGACCGCACGCCGATCTGCGTCTCCACGACGTGGCTGTCGGCTGAGCTGTTTCCGAATGCGGGGGCGGTCTTCGCGGCGACGCGCTCGATGACGAAGCTGCTGGAACATTACGGCGTGCGCGACTATCGACGCGGTGCAACGAGGATCACGGCCGGCATCGTGGATGCGACCGACGCCGCGCGGCTCGATCTGGCACTCGGACGGCCGATCCTGGTGGTCGACGCGACCGACCACGATCTCGACGGCAAGCCGCTGATGACCAAGCATTCGCGCTTCGCCGCGGAGCGGGTGGAGTTTTTGGTGGAGAACGGGTGACGCTGCTTGTTCTCTTCCCCTTGCCCCTTCCGGGAGAGGGTGGCTCGCCGCGATAGCGGCGAGACGGGCGAGGGGTATGTGTCCGCCAATACCGATTGAATTTGAGGAGGCGTACCCCTCATCCGGCGCCTCGCGCACAAGGGAAGAAAGTTACGCCACCGCCCGCTTTCCAATGATCGCAAAGCGCAGCTTCCCCGAGATGAAATCGATCGCGGCGACCGCGACCAGGATCATCAGGATCAGGAACGACACCTTCTGCCATTCCAGCACGCGGATCTGCTCGGCAAGCTGAAGCCCGATCCCGCCGGCGCCGACGATGCCGATGATGGTGGCCGAGCGCGTGTTGGATTCAATGAAATAGAGCACCTGGCCGGCGATGACCGGCAACACCTGCGGCAGCAGGCCGAACCGGATCTCGTGCAAGGGGCTGCCGCCGGAAGCGCGGATGCCTTCGACCTGCTTCTGGTCGGCCCCCTCGATCGCCTCGGAGAACAGCTTGCCGAAGGCGCCGAAATCCGACACCGCGATGGCGAGCACGCCGGCGAACGGGCCGAGCCCGACGACGTTGATCCACACCAGCGCCCAGATCAGCGTATCGACCCCGCGGATCGAATCGAGGAAGCGCCGAACAGGAAACCGAAGCAGCTTCGACGGCACCACGTTGCGCGCCGCGAGCAGGCTGACCGGCAGTGCGAACACAGCCGCGAGCGTCGTGCCGAGCAGCGCGATCGACAGCGTCTCGCCGAGCGCCTTCAGATAGACCGGCAGTGACGAGCCGGGGTCGGGCGGGATCATCATCAAGGTGATCCAGCCGAGCTGGCTCAGACCGGCGAGGAAGCGCGACGGCGAGAAGTCGAGATCGACCAGGCCGTAAACGAAAATCGCGAACGCTGCGACGATCATCGCCGGCGTGGCCAGCCGCGCCGAGGCGGGCCGGTCGAACACATCGGGGTAGCGTGCGCGAAGCTCTCGCGTGTCGACGGCTTGCGGCTTCGTCACGTCCGCGCCTCCCTGCCGAACAGGCGGCCGCGTAGCCAGCCGGTGCTGATGTCGATGATGAAGACCGTGACGATGATCGTCAGCAGGATCGCGCTGACGTCGGAGTAATAGAACTTGCGGATCGCGACGACGAGCTCCTGGCCGATGCCGCCGGCACCGACGAAACCCATCACGGAGGCTTCGCGGACGTTGATCTCGAAGCGCAGCAGCGCGTAGCTGGCATAGCCCGCAGTCACCTGCGGCACGATTGCGAAGCGCATGCAGGACAGCCAGCTCGCGCCGGTCGAGCGGATGCCTTCGACCGGCTTCATGTCGGCATTCTCGACGATCTCCGAGAACAGCTTGCCGAGCGCGCCGGTGGAGTGGATCGCGATCGCCAGCACGCCCGCCATCGGTCCGAGCCCGAAGGCGATCACGAAGATCAGCGCGAAGACGATGCCCGGAACGGTGCGGGCGAATTCGAGCAGGCGCCGGACGACGAAGCGCAGCCAGGGCGCGGGCGAGGTGTTTTCAGCCGCGAAAAAGTTCAGGCAAAATGCCAAGGTCGCGCCGATCAGCGTGCCGACATAGGAGATCAGCAGCGTCTCGCCAAGCATCTTCAACCATTTGCGCCAGCCCCAGAACCACTCGCCGGCATCGGTCCAGACGCGCTGGCCGCTGTCCAGCGTGAAGATACGGTCGAAATAGCTGAGGAAGTTGCCGAAGTAAGTGAAGAGCGTGCGCAAGTTCACTTCCGCGCCGATCGCCGCGAGAAGCAGCGCCACGGCAAAGATCGCGGCCCCGACCAGGACGCGAAGCCGCCGCCGCCCGACCGCCTGGCGATAGGCGGCGTTGAGCACGGCGAGCTGCTGCTCGGGCAGGATCGAAACCGCTGTTGTCATCGACCTGAAAGGGTTCCCGTCAAAGAAAGAGCCGGGTCGGTCGACCCGGCTCCAGGTGCCTCGTCCCGAAACTCAGGACGCCTTCTTTTTACGCAACGCGTCGACGAACTTGATCAGCTCGATCGTGCCATCCCAGTCCTTGGTGGTAGCGGGATGAAAGCCCTTCTTCTGGCCGTCGGAGAGACGGTCGAACGCGGCCTTGTCCTTGGCAGGGGCGTCGAAGAACGCCTTGGCGATGGCGGCCTTGGCCTCCTCCGGCAGGTCGGCATTGTACGCGTAGGGGCCGTTGATGATCGGCGCCGACTTGTGAACGATGCGGAAGTCGTCCTTCTTCATCGCCGAGCCGTCGGCATTCTTCAGCATGCCCTTGGTCAGCATCTGCGCCAGCGTGGAATCGTCGTCGCTGGTCCATTGGTTAGCGGCAACGTCGACCGTGCCCTGCGACAGCGCCAGCATCGCGTTCTCGTGGCTGCCGGTGAAGACGACCTTGCTGAAATAGCCCTCGGCATCATGGATGCCCATCTTGTCGAGCTCGAAGCGCGGTACGTTGTTGCCCGAGGTCGAGTTCGGGTCGACGAGGCCGAGATTCTTGCCCTTGAGCTGGTCGATGCTCTTGTAGGCGCTGTTCGCCTTGACGAAGAACACCGAATAATAGCCAGTCGAGCCGTCGGCGTTGATGTCGTTGGCGAAGGCGTCGGTCGTGACGCCGGTCAGGCGGGCGCGGGCGAACGAGGCCGAGCCGTAGCTGGCGATATGGATGTTGCCGGCACGTTGGCCCTCGATGACCGCGGCGTAGTCGTTGGCGATGCGCAGCGTGACCTTCACGCCCAGTTCCTTGGAGAGATAGCTCACGAACGGCGCCCAGCGCTCGGTGACGCCGGAGGCGTTCTCGGCCGGCACGACGGCGAACGTCAGCTCGGGAAATTTCGTCTTCCAGTCTTCGGCGAAAGCGGACGAGGTAAACGCGAGCGCGGCAGCGCCGGCAAGAATCAATCTGCGAGTGATCATGATACCCTCTTCATCGGTTGGGGTCGGTTGACGCAAAACTGCAACTAAACGGTTGGCGGGCTCAGGCGGCGGCCGCCGTTCCAAGCTCGGGAATGCCCTCGGGCGCCGGCACCGGCGCACCGCCCATGACGTCGGCGGCTTCGAGATCGTAGAGCTCGCGCGCGACGTGGTCGGTCAGCTCGGCCGGCGCGCCGTCGAACACCACGCGGCCCTGCGCCATGCCGATCAGGCGGTCGCAATAGCTGCGGGCGAGATCGAGCGAATGCAGGTTGCAGAGCACGGTGATGCCGAAATGCTTGTTGATGCGCAGCAGCGCATCCATCACGATCCTGGTGTTGCGCGGATCGAGCGAGGCAATCGGCTCGTCGGCGAGGATGATGTCGGGTTGCTGCACTAGCGCGCGGGCGATCGCGACGCGTTGCTGCTGGCCGCCGGAGAGCTGGTCGGCGCGCTGAGCGGCGAGCGATGCGATATCGAACTGCTCGAGCGCCGACATCGCCAGCGCCTTGTCCTGCTCCGGCCAGATCTGCGACAGCGAGCGCCAAGCCGGCATCGTCGCAAGGCGCCCCATCAGGACGTTGGTGAGCACATCGAGCCGGCCGACCAGGTTGAACTGCTGGAAGATCATGGCGGAACGCGCCCGCCACTGCCGCAATTCCTTGCCGCGCAGCGCGGTGACGTCGATGCCGTCGAACAGGATGCGGCCTTGCGTCGGCGTCGCGAGACGATTGATGGTTCGCAGCAGCGTCGACTTGCCGGCGCCGGACCGTCCGATCACACCGACGAAGCCGCCGGGGGAGACTTGAAACGAAGCGTCGTCCACCGCGGCTTTCACGCCGAAGCGACACGTCAGACCTTCCACCACCAGCATGCACGGCTCCAGATTAGCTGGGGTCCACCGCTAACGCCGGCGCTTGACACTTGTGTGACACCGGCATTGCAGTGCGGCGATCCTCCACACCTCATCCCCGGTCATCGCCATGTCATGACATCGTCATCAAGCCGCTCGAAGAGGAACGCCCGCCCTCGCGCCTCGGATGCAACATGGCCGCCAAAGCTCTCTCGGTTCAGCCGACCATCGACCCCTCCGCCAAGCTGCACGAGGCCCGGCTCGGCGCCTTTACCGAGGTCGGCGCCCGCACGATCCTGCACGATGTCGCGATGGGCGATTACTCCTACGTCGTCAACGATTCCCAGATCACCTACACCACCATCGGAAAGTTCTGCTCGATCGCGGCGATGACGCGCATCAATCCTGGCAATCATCCGATGCACCGCGCCACCCAAGCGCATTTCACCTATCGCTCCAGCGCCTATTTCGAAGGCGAGAACGACGATGCCGAGTTCTTCGACTGGCGGCGCCAGCATCACATCCACATCGGCCACGACGTCTGGATCGGCCATGGCGCGATCGTGCTGCCGGGCCGCAACATCGGCACCGGCGCGGTGATCGCGGCCGGCGCCATCGTCACCAAGGACGTGCCGGCCTATACCATCGTCGCCGGCAATCCGGCCCGTATCGTGCGGCGGCGGTTCTCGGAAGAGATCGCCGGGCGGCTCGCGCAGCTAGCGTGGTGGGACTGGGATCACGACAAGTTGCGTGAAGCCCTGCCCGATTTCCGCAAGCTCGGGATTGAAGATTTTCTTGCGACATACGAAGCACGGACAACTCCCTCAACCAGCAAACGAAGCGCGGTCGCGTGACAGACATTTTCCTGGAAGGTGGTCGGGCCCTGATCGGGGCCGAGTTCGCCGAAACCTCGCTGCTCGTCTCCGGAACGGACATTGCGGAGGTTGATGGCGCTCGTGGCCGGGCGCGGCTGGCGATCGACGCCCGCAACCTGCTCGTGCTGCCCGGCATCGTCGATCTGCATGGCGATGCCTTCGAGCGGCAGATGATGCCGCGCGCCGGCGTCGACTTTCCGATCGACGTCGCGCTCGCCGACAGCGACCGCCAGGCGATCAGCAACGGCATCACCACGGTGTTTCACGCCACCACCTGCTCCTGGGAGCCGGGCCTGCGCAGCGCCGACAATGCGCGCGGCCTGATGGAGGCGATCGAGCGCCAGCGCCCGCAATTCGCCGCCGACACCCGCTTCCACCTGCGGCACGAGACCTACAATCTCGATGCCGAAGACGAGATCAGCCTGTGGCTCTCGGAGGGCCGCGTCGATCTGTTCGCCTTCAACGACCATATGGACGGCACGGTCGCCGACATGGCCAAGCCGCGCAAGCGCAACCGCATGGTCGAGCGCACCGGGCTGTCAGCCGAGGCCTTCGACCAGCTGGTCGAACGCGTTGTCTCGCGCGCCCAGGAGGTGCCGGCTTCGGTTGCGCGGTTGGCGGCCGCGGCGCGCGCGGCCGAGGTGCGGATGCTTTCGCACGACGATGCGACGCCGGCGATGCGCCAGCAGTTTCGCGAGCTCGGCGCCGGCATCGCGGAGTTTCCGATCAACGAGGAAACCGCGCGGGCGGCGGCAAGCCACGGCGATGCCATCGTCTACGGCGCGCCGAACGTCGTGCGCGGCGGCAGCCACACCGGCTGGACCAGGGCGTCCGACATGATCGCCAAGGGGCTCTGCTCGGTGCTGGCGTCGGACTATTACTATCCGGCGCAGCTGCTCGCCGCGTTCCGGCTTGCCGCCGATGGCGTGCTGCCGCTGACCGAGGCCTGGAGCCTGGTCTCGGCTGGGCCGGCGCGCGCCACCGGTCTTGCCGATCGCGGCGTGCTTGCGGAAGGCTGCCGCGCCGACATTCTGCTGGTCGACGACAGCGTGAAGCTGCGGCCGCGGCTGATCGCGGTGATCTCAGGCGGAAAGCTCGTGCATCTCACCGACGCGACACGGCTGCTGACTGCCGTGCCAGCGCCGCGCGAGGCTGTCGTCGCGGCCTAAAGTGGTTATGCTGCGCCGATGACAGGTTTTCCCCGCTACGCGATCTATTTCGCCGCAGGCCGCGACGCCGCGCTCTCCTGCTTCGGCGCCGAGCTGCTCGGCTATGATGCCTACACCGGCAACGAATTGCCGTTGCCTCATGATGTACTGCATGTCGCGCCGGACTGGCGCGACATCAGCGCCGATCCCCGCAAATACGGCTTTCACGCCACGCTGAAGGCGCCGATGGCGCTCGCATCAGGCAGGACCGAAGCGGAGCTGATGGCCGCCTGCGCGGTATTCGCCGGCAAGGCGCGGCCGCTTCCGGTGATCCGGCCGATTGTGGACGCCATCAGCGGCTTCATCGCCGTCATTCCGGCCGAGCCGGTCGATGCGCTCCAGCGCCTCGCCGCGGACTGCGTTCGCGACTTCGATTTGTTTCGCGCCGCACTGTCGGCGGAAGATCGTGCGCGACGCGGGCCCGAGAAGCTGAGCGAGCGGCAGCGCGACTATCTCGACCGCTGGGGCTACCCCTATGTGATGGAAGAATTCCGATTCCACATGACGCTGACGGGGCGCCTGGATGCGGAGCGCCGCGGGCCGATCCTGGAGATGCTGCAAGCAAGGTTTGCGGCGCTGGGGATCGGGACGCTGGCGATCGACCGCATCGCGCTGTTTCGGCAGGATGATGCGAAGGCGCGGTTTCGGGTCGTTGGCGAATGGGAGTTGGTGCGTTAGCCTCAGCGAACCCCGTCATTGCGAGCGCAGCAAAGCAATCCAGACTGTCACTGCGGGACGCAGTCTGGATTGCTTCACCGCTTCGCTCCTCGCAATGACGACGGCGAGACCGATCGCGGCAGCGAGACCTACTTCCCCCACCGCAGCGCCAGCGCGTCGCGCTCTTTCGCAAGCTCCAAGAGACCCGCTTTCGTCGCCGGATGCAGCGGCTGGAGCGGATGCCTCACCGCGTCGGACTTGATCACGCCGCCGGCCTGCATCATCGCCTTGCAGGCGATCAGGCCGCATTGGCGGTTCTCATAATTGATCAGCGGAAGCCAGCGTTCATAGGCGGCCTTCGCTTTCTCGCGGTCGCCGGCGAAATAGGGATCGACGATCTGGCGGATGCCGTCGGGATAGCCGCCGCCGGTCATCGCGCCGGTGGCGCCGGCATCGAGATCGGCCAGCAGCGTGATCGCCTCTTCGCCGTCCCACGGGCCCTCGATGTCCTTGCCGCCCGCCTCGATCAGGCTGCGAAGCTTTGAGGCCGCCCCCGGCACCTCAATCTTGAAGTAACGGATGTTGGTGAGGTCGCGAGCCAGCCGCGCCAGCAGTTCGACCGACAACGGCGTGCCCGCGACCGGCGCATCCTGAATCATGATCGGAATGGTGATGGCGCCCGACAGCACCTTGAAGAACTCGACGATGCCCTTCTCGGGCACCCGGAAGGTCGCGCCGTGATAGGGCGGCATCACCATCACCATGGCAGCGCCCGCGGCTTCGGCCTGTTGACTGCGCGCGGCGCAGACAGCCGAGCTGAAATGCGTGGTGGTGACGATCACGGGAACCCGGCCCGCGACATGCTCCAGCACCGCATGCATTACGGTTTCGCGCTCGGCGTCGGTGAGCACGAACTGCTCGGAAAAATTGGCGAGGATGCAGAGGCCGTTCGAGCCGGCGTCGATCATGAAATCGATGCAGCGACGCTGGCCTTCGAGGTCGAGCTCGCCGCGTTCGTCGAAGATGGTGGGCGCGACCGGGAATACGCCGCGATAGGGGCGCTGGGCCTTGTCTGGGGTGACCGGCATCGAACTCTCCATCCCTGATATGTCTTGCGTCTGTCGCCGCGCTCACGGAGCGAGGCGGCCCAGATGTAGCCGCCGCGCGGACCGGCGGCAATGCCGAACGCACGACGTCAGGCTGGAGGGATAAAGCGAGACTACGCAGTCTTGACTGCGCCCAGGAAGCCCTCGACCGCGACGCGGAGACGGTCGGCGTCGGCCGACATCTTCTTGACCGATTCCGACAACACCGTTCCGGCGTTGCCGGTCTCTTGATTGAGCCTGGCGACGCTGCCGATGGTGTCGGTCACTTCGCGGGTGCCCTGCGCGGCCTGCTGGAAGTTGCGCGAGATCTCGGTGGTGGCCGCGCGCTGCTGCTCGACGGCGGCGGCAATCGCCGTCATCTTCTCGTCGATTCCGCTGATCGAACCGCCGATCGATCGGATGGCTGCAACCGCCTGGCCCGTCGCGCCCTGGATCTCCTCGACCTGGCGCGAGATTTCCTCGGTGGCGGTCGCCGTCTGCGCCGCAAGGCTCTTGACCTCGCCGGCGACCACGGCAAAGCCGCGACCGGCTTCGCCCGCGCGTGCGGCCTCGATGGTCGCGTTCAGTGCGAGAAGATTGGTCTGACCGGCGATGGCGTGAATCATCTTCACGACTTCGCTGATGCGGCCTGCGGTCTGGTCGAGGATCTCGACCGTCGCGTTGGTCCTTTCGGCCTGCGACACCGCCTCACGCGCTTCGCGGGCGCTGGACTGCACCTGCGCGGAAATCTCGCCGACGGAAGCGGACAGTTCTTCGGTCGCCGCCGCGATGGTCTCGAGATTGTTTGTGGCCTGTTCGGCGGCGGACGAGACCGCGGAGGTCTGGCTGCTCGATTGCGAGACCAGCGAGCGCACGCCGGTTGCGGTGGCATCGAGCTCCCGCGTCGAGGCCACGACACTCTGGATCACCGCCTGCACGGTGTCGTCAAAACTACGGCAGGCTTCGTCGACGGTCCCGGAGCGGGCCAGTTGCAAGGCCTGCTGAGATTCACGCTCCCGGCCCAGGCGCTCGGCCGTCGCCGCGCTCTCGCGCAGGCTTTCGAGGGCCGCAGCCATGGTGCCGAATTCGTCGGGATGCCGGGATTGCGGCACCGGCGTCGCATAGTCGCGCGCGCTGATGCGGGCGATGGCGTCGAGAATGGCGCGAACCGGACGCATCAGGCGGTTGCGCACCACGAACACGCCGGCCAGCGTCACGGCCAGCGCGAGCAGGAAAGCGAACGACTGCACGATCAGGTTGATGAGGGCTTTCTGCTGGACGGCCTCGGCACGCGCGATCGACTGGTCGAGGGCCGTGTTGGCGACCGCAACGATGGGCGCAAAGGGCGACTGGCACAGCGCGTTCCATTCCGCGGGGGGCATCGCCGGCTTGCCGCTGCCGTCGAAATTCCTGGTGAGTTCGTTGATCTGCTTGAGGACGCCATCGGTCTTGGCCTTGGCATCTGTCGCTGCCGTCACCAGTGCCGCCGGCGCGTCAGGCGCAGCCAGCAACTCGGCCATGCCTGCCCAGCCGGAGGTGATGGTGCCGTCCCATTGCGCCACAGACCGCTTCTGGGCGTCGTCGAGCGGCTTGCTGCCGTTGACATTCGAGCGGAGCGACGAGCAATGGATGCCATAGCGATCGCGCACC
The DNA here is from genome assembly GCF_018129985.1 of Bradyrhizobium sp. SZCCT0148. GTDB lineage: Bacteria > Pseudomonadota > Alphaproteobacteria > Rhizobiales > Xanthobacteraceae > Bradyrhizobium > Bradyrhizobium japonicum_H. The sequence goes on along the minus strand of NZ_JAFCKT010000001.1, from coordinate 170,754 downwards.
TGCCAGGCGAAGCGGCGCACCTGAATCATGCGTGCAATATAGGGATCGTTCATCCAGGCACGGTTCGACACCGCGGTGGAGGCGAGATTCGCGGTGTCGATCACCTTGGTGACGGCATCGTACCAGGAATTCGTCCGCTCGATCTTGCGCTCGGCGCGCGGAAGCTTGGCCTCGTCGTAGAACAGCTGGAACTGCGGCGACGCCTCATTCCAGCGCTGCTTCAACGTGTTGGCAAGTTCGTCGCGACGCGCGAAGTCCACGGTCGCGAGCGCGGCACTGATGCCGTCGTAGCCGCCCTGCTCGGCCTTCTCGGCGGCGCCGAGCTTGGCACGTGGATCGTCCTCGCCGAGCAGCGCGCTCTGGGCGTCGCCGCGATTGTTGCGCAGCGCGAGCACGCCATGGAAGATCGCCTTGTCGGCTGCGGCAAGCCGCTCGGTCTCGAGGCTCTCGCTATAGCGGCCGAACGCCCCCGCCATCTGGAACGCCGTCGAGGCCAGCGCGCCGATCGCCAGCAGAGCCATCAATGTCAGGAGAAGCGAGCTTACCGATTTCTTAAACATTGCCATGGGGGCGAGGACCTACGTTCAAGGTAGGTTCACCTTGCACCGCGACATGCCAAGGTTTGGTTAAGCTTCTTATCAAATGAGAATCACCGGCGCCGAGGCCGCCGGTTTCACGCGACCTTGGTGAAATCGGGCGGGCGGCGCTCGGCAAAAGCCGTAAACGCCTCACGTGCCTCGGCGGTGCGCAGGCGCCGCGCGAACTGCTCGCCTTCGGCCTGCATCTGGGCCAGCAGCACCTCGCCATTGCGCATCAGCTTCTTGGTCGCGGTGAGCGCACCGGCCGGCTGGCGGGCAAGGCGCTGCGCCAGCGCAAGCGCCTCGGCATCGAGCTTGTCGAGCGGCACGACGCGGTTGGCAAGCCCCCATTCCAGCGCGGCCTGCGCCGTCACGGTCTCGCCCAGCGCGAACATCTCGTAGGCGCGGGCATAGCCGATGCGCGCCGGCATCAGCAGGCTCGACGCGGCCTCCGGCACCAGCGCCAGGCTGACGAAGGGCGTCGACAATTGGGCGTTGTCGGCGAGCACGACCAGGTCGCAATGCAGCAGCATCGTGGTGCCGACACCGACGGCGCGGCCCTGCACGGCAGCGACCAGCGGCCGGGTGCAGCGCGCCAGCGACTGGATGAAGCGCACGACGTTGCGGCTGCCCTCGGACTTACCGGCCGCGACCGCGGCGAATTCGCCGACATCGTTGCCGGCGGTGAACATGTCGCCCTCGCCACGGATCAGGATCACGCGGGCCGACGGATCGAACTCGGCGGATTCGATGCTGTCAGCGAGCTTGCCGTACATCGCATCCGTCAGCGCGTTCTTCTTGTCGGGCCGCGCCAGCGTGAGGGTGAGGATGCCGCCATTGTTCTCGATCCGGACGTGCTCTGTCATCGGTCTCTCCTTTTATTCATCTGAATGTCTTGGATCTGAAGATCTTGGAAACTTGTCCTGAATGCTGGTCAGCCAGCGCGCAACGATGTCGATCTCCGCGGCCGTGAATCCGTCCGTCAGCGCGGCGTTGACTTCCGCCGCGCCGGCCTTCGCCTGCGCCAGCGCGGTCCGTCCCTTCGGCGTCAGCCATATCCGCCAGGCGCGTCCGTCCTCGCGATCGGCCCGCCGCTCGATCAGCTTCGCCGCCTCGGTGCGATCGACCAAGCCGGAAATCCCGGCCGGCCCCAGATCGAGCGCCGCGCCCGCCTCGCCCATCAGGACGCCGTCCTGCCGTCCGAGGATGAACAACAGCCCCGCCTGCGCCGGCGTCACATCGTTACTGGGCTGCGCCGCCATCCAGCGTTGCAAGCGGCGCTGCGCGACGCTCAGCAGGTAGATCAGCCGATGATGGCGCGCGTCGGCCGCTTTATTTCGCATGCGAAGTATCTAGCCGAGCCCGTCAACACTGTCAAATGTCCGGCGGCGTCCCGGCACCGAGTGCCCAGGGTCAGGTCCCGCTTGACGGCGGACCGCATCGACCAGGCGATCGAGGTGCCGCTGCCCGACGAGGCCGGGCGCGGCAAGCTGGTCCGCCTCTACGGCAAGGGACTGCCGCTGGAGGACGCTTTCATTGCCGAGGCGGCCCGGCGCAGCGACGGAACGAGTTGTGCGTTCGTCAAGGAATCGATGCGGCGGCTGGCACAGGCCAGCATCGCCCGCGACGGCGAAACCTCCGTGATTTCAGCCGATATCGACGAGGCGCTCGACGACATGCTGTTTTCCGGCGGCCGGCTCAACGCGCAGTTGCTTGGCGGCGCACAGGCGATGGCAGCAAGGTAGGCCGTGCGTGCCTGCGTCGCTCACAAGCGGCGCAAGAATTCACGGCGCGCAGGTGAAGCTCGACGCCTCCGTCACGGGGCCGCTCTTGTAGTGCGGCCAGGATGGCCAGCGGCACAGCGGCAATGCGCGCAGGGTCGCGAACGAGGGCGCCTCGACCTTCTGCTCGCTGACGTCGAGATCGCCGGGCGCCTTGCCCTTCTCGACCCAGTCGACCAGCACGCTCAGCATGTCGACATTGGCCGGCGCGCCGGAGCCGACATGGTCGACGCCGGGCGCGGTGTAGAGCCGCGCGAACTCCGCCGTCTCGGCCCTGCCGAGCTTGCGCTCGACGCTCTCGAAATAGCGGATGCCGGCATAGGGGCTCTGGGCGTAATCGGCCATGTGCTCGAGCATGATGAGACGGCCGCCGCGGGCGCGGAAGCGGCCGAGATCGGGGTCGGTCGAGTCCATCAGGCCGGAGACCTCAAGCAGCCGCGCCTTGTGCTCCTCCACCTTGTAGGTGGTGACATCGAGCTTGGGATCGCGCGCAAAGACATATTGAATGCCGCCAGCACCGTAGATCCAGGCGATGCCGTTGTTGGGCGCAGGCGGCTGCGCCGGCGGCGCGGTGCCGAGCCACCACGCCGTCCAGCCGCCGGTCGGGCCGATCGCCGGAGTGTCCTCGCCTGACACGCCCCAGCCGGGATAATCGTCGAGGCCGTTGGCAAGCGCGAACGGAAACTTGTAGGTGCCGTGCAGCGTGTCGATCGCCTTGATCTGCGCATCGGTCAGGCACTGATCGCCGCTCTGGCCGGCTGCGCAGCGCAGAGCCTCGACCTTGAATGCCGCCTTGCAGCCGACGGGGTCCTGCACCAGCGCATCGTCGGAGCCATCCGCCTTGTCACAGGCCGCCCGCACGGCCTCGCCGACGAGCTTCACCTGAGCCGGATTGATCCAGCCCGCGCCCATGGTCGCAAGCCCCGAACGCGTGCCGGCGTGCTGCAAGCCGACCCAGTTGATGACGGGCACGCGGGCGAAGATGCCGTCGAAATCATCAGGGTAGCGCTGCGCCATGGTCAGGCCTTCACGGCCGCCCTCGGACGAACCCATGAAATACATCTTCTCGGGCTTCTTGCCGTAGGCGCGCTCCATCAACCCAACGGCGGCATCGCGCACTTTCTTGTAGGCGCGGTGAGCGAAATTCTCGAAGGCTTCGTCGTTGAGCGCAAAGACCTGCGGCGGCTCGCCCTGCTTGGTCTCGTGGCCCGAATCGGTGCCGTAGGTGACGAAGCCGCGCGCTAGCGGCGACGGCTTGTCGAAGGGATAGGCGGGCGGCAGCCCGAGACCCGTGATCAGCACGCCGTTGAAGCCGCCGCCGCCATATTGCAGTGAGCGTCCATTCCATTCGACGGGAAGGTTGACCTGGAACTTGATCGGCGGCGCCTTGGGGTCGACGGGGTCGATATGGCCGAGCACCTTGCAGAAGCCGGGATTGGCCGGCGTGATGCGTCCCGACGGCGTCGGCCCGCGTTCGGCGACGGCGATTGGCGAGGGGGCCTGCAACGTCGCGGCATCGATCTTCACGGCATCGGCTCCACCGACGAGGCCCTTGCAAACCGTCTCTGCATCCTCCGCCAGAGTGAGTGCCACAGCGGAATTCGCGCCCAGCACGGCCACAGTCCCCACGAGCCATGCGCACAGCTTCGCTCTCGTCAGCGTCATCGTTTCCACCCGGATGTGTACTCTTGTTCAACCCAGCGAAGGCCGCATTCAATGCGACCTGCTGCCGGCCGTCAATGACGCGTTGCAGCCCTGCCCCGATGGAAGCGGAACAGGTCTGCGGTTTGTCGTATTGACGCGTTCTTTACGCGAACCGGTATCCACTTCGCTCGAAAACGCTTCAGTGCTCGAACACCAGCCGCGCGCCGATCGTGCCGTCGAGGCTGCGGATCTGCTGGAGCAGCGCCGCCGAATCCTGCCCGCCGAGATCGGCATCGAGCACGACATAGCCGAGGTCGCCAGCGGTCTCCAGATATTGCGCGGCGATGTTGATGTCGCGCTGGAGGAACACCTCGTTGAGCCGCCGCAACATGCCCGGCACGTTGCGGTGGACATGGCTGAAGCGCGCGCCGGAGGGGCGCAGATGCAATTGCACCTCAGGGAAATTCACCGCGCCCATGGTCGAGCCGGTGATGAAATAGTCGACCAGCTTGCGCGCGACCTCGCCGCCGATGCGCTCCTGCGCCTCCTCGGTCGAGCCGCCGATATGGGGCGTGAGGATGACGTTCTCGAGGCCCTGGATCGGGCTCTTGAAAAGATCCGAATTCGAGGACGGCTCGACCGGAAAGACGTCCACGGCCGCGCCGGCGAGATGACCGTCGTGCAACGCGCGCGCAAGTGCCTCGAGATCGACCACGGTGCCGCGGCTGTTGTTGATCAGGAACGAACCCGGCTTCATCGCCCGGAGCTCCTTCTCGCCAATCATGCCCGCGGTCTCCGGCGTCTCCGGAACGTGCAGGCTGACGACGTCGCTCTGCGCCAGGAGTTCTTCCAGCCTCTCGACCGGTTCGGTGTTGCCGTGGCGGAGCTTGTCGGTGCGGTCGAAATAGATCACGCGCATGCCGATCGCTTCGGCCAGCGTCGAGAGCTGCGAGCCGATATTGCCGTAACCGACGATGCCGAGGGTGCGGCCGCGCACCTCGCGGCTGCCGGTCGCCGATTTGTCCCAGCCACCCGCGTGGGCCGATACCGAGCGCGGAAAGATCCGCCGCAGCAGCATCACGATCTCGCCGATCACGAGCTCGGCGACGCTGCGCGTGTTGGAGAATGGCGCGTTGAAGACGGGAATGCCGCGCTTGCGCGCCGCCGCCAGATCGACCTGGTTGGTACCGACGCTGAAGCAACCGACCGCGAGCAGCCCGTCGGCAGCTTGCAGCACCTCATCGGTGATCTGGGTGCGCGAGCGGATGCCGAGCAGCGACACGCCCTTGAGCGCACGCCGCAGATCCTCTCCGTCCAGCGCCTTGGTCAGCCGCTCGACATTGCTGAAGCCCGCGCCCTTGAAAAGATCGACAGCGCTGTCGTTGACGCCTTCGAGTAGCAGCGCCTTGGCACTCCGCTCAGGGCTTTGGCCTGGGGCCGGCATGGTGTCTCCGTGGATCATGAGCTACGTCGCAGCACATAGACCGTGGACGGTGCGCGACACAATAGGGGCGGATACGGAGGGAAGATGGCGAAGTGGCATCCCACCAGCACCCCGGTCATTCCGAGCTCGCGACAGCCAACCGTCATCCAGAGAGACGGTGACGGATCAGCGACAAGGCCTTACGTGCGCCTGCCCCGCAATCAAATCACATAAAACCCGTGCGTGCCGTCACGACGGAGTTGCTCCACGAGTCCATACTCCCAATCGAGATAGGCCTGCATCGCCTTCTCCGCAACGTCGGTACCTTCATATGGCCGGCGGTAGCGGTGGGCGGGATCGGGCTTGGGCAGCCCACCGGGCGGGCCGATCTCCAGCGCGCTGTCATAACCGCCTTCCAGCACATAAACCTCCCAGCCCATCTGGGCCAACCAGGACGCCGTCATGTCGGCGCGGACGCCCTTGTCGTCGGTCAGGACGATGCGCGCGCCGCGCACGGGGGCGGCCATGTCGGTCTCCTGCACGAGCTGGCCGCCGGGATAGTGACGAAAGCCCGGGAGATGGCCGGCGGCATATTCTTCGGCGTCGCGCACGTCGAAGCGATAGAGCGTGCGATCCGTCTGCGCGAGCAGCGCAGCCATTTCGCTTGCGCCGATATGGCGAACACCGGCGCGATAGGCGACGTCGCGCGCGTTGGCAGGACCGCCTTCGAACGGGCCGATTTCTCCGCGCTTGTCCGCGCCGTGGTCGAGCGTATGCCGCGCCAGCGTCCAGCCGATGGTGCCGTTGCGCAGTGCACGCACCTTGTTGGGTACGCCGGCATTGATCAAAGACTGGGTGCCGATGATCGAGCGGGTACGACCAGCGCAATTGACGATGATGGTGGTATCGGGGCTGGGCGCGGCCTGCCCCGCCCGCAGCACCAGCTCCGCGCCGGGCACGCTGACCGAGCCCGGAATGTTCATGGTGGCATATTCGTCGAAGCGGCGAACGTCGAGGATGGCGATGTTGGCCTTGTCGGCGATCAACTGCGCCACCTCGTCGGCGCTGAACGAGGGCGTGTGGCGCCGCGCTTCGACCAGCTCGCCAAACGCCTTCGAATAGGAATTGACGTCCTCGAACACCTCATAGCCCGCGTCGCGCCAGGCCTTCAGGCCGCCATCGAGCGCGCTGACATTGCTGTAGCCGAGCGCGGCGAGACGCTCGGCGCCCGTCGCGACCAGCCCCTCGCCGTCGTCATAGAGAATGATCGGAACGCCCTTCCGCGGCAGCCTGATCTCGGCTTCGATTGCGATCCGATCGACGGCCATGTTCGCGGCGAACAGGGGATGCCCTGTCGCGAAGCCTGCCTCGTATCTGAGGTCGAGCAGCGCGACTTCTTCGCGCAGCAGCAGGGCGCGGCGGACATCGGCGGGGGTGACGGTCGGGAGCTTCATGGCATGAATCCTGGGTGGACAGGCCATGGGCTTTTGAACGATTGCAGGCGGGTTGGCTAGCCTCGTCCGCTCACTCGCCCGGGACGAGCTGCCCGAGCGGCTTCTGCGCCGGACGCCGCAGCCTGCGGCGCGACAGATAAAGCAGAATGCCGGTGACTGAAAACAGCGGCATTAGGATCGCGGCGATCATGAAGGCGAGCTTCCCGGGCCACCCCAGGATTTCGCCGCGGTGGATGTCGTAGATGGCCGCGATGATTGTCTCTCCGAACGTCTTGTCGGCATAACGCTCCGCGGAGAGCAGTTTGCCGGTGACGGCATCGATGCGGAATTCATCGCGCGTGGTCTCCAGCAGGGACGACGCCTTCCGCCAAGACCGGATCCGAACCGCCGTGCCCGTCCCCGCCGGTAGCGTCAGCAAGGCCCTGGAGAAGCGGTCGCCCTCCTCGCGCTGGAACGTCGTCCATGCCCGATCGAATCCGATCGGCGAAACGGGCTCGCCGCGTTCGGCCATACGGGGCGACTTTGCGGGCATCTTCGCCGCGGCGACGTGCGGACGTGCCAACAGCCATGTGACGCTGTCCTTGTACCATTCGAAGGAGAAGAACAGCCCGGTGAGCGTCATCGTCAGATAGACCGGCAGCACCCATGTGCCGATCACGGTGTGCAGCGACCGGTGCAGTCCACGGCCGCTGAGCCCGAGATTCGGCTTCAGCCACATCTTCGCGCTGCCCGCGCGACGCGGCCAGCGCAGCACGAGGCCCGAGACCAGCATGACGATGAGGCCGAGCGCGATCGTGCCGGTGATCGGACGCCCCCAGCCCTTGCCATCGCCGGGAATGAGCAGCCAGCGATGCAGCCGGCGCACGGTTGCGAAGAATACCTCGCCGCGCGGCGAGCCCAGTATGCGCGCGTCGTAGGGATCGACATAGAGCGAGGTCGGCCGGCCGCCCTGCTCGTCGCGCGCAAAGCGGACATGAACCGCCGCCGAAGGATCGCTCGACAGCGTGACCGCGGCGATCTTGCCGAGGTCCTGGGCCGCCTTCAGCCGCGCCACCAACTCGTCCGGCATCAGCGTCGGCGCCTGACGCGGCGCGACCTGCATGATGCCGGCGTTGAGATGATCGACGATCTCGTCCTCGAAACTCATGATCGCGCCGGTCAGCGCGATCAGGGACACCAGCAGCGCAAGCATCAGGCCCGCGATGGAATGGACCTGGAACAGGACCGCCTTGAGGGTGTGTCCCAGCCGCGCGGCCATGGCTAGAACTTCACCGTGGCCGACAACGAGACTCGCCGCGCATCGCCGATGGCGACGTTGAGATTGTTGACGGCGGAGGGATAGTAGACGGTGTCGAACAGGTTCTTGACGTTGAACTGGTAGATCACCGGCGTGTTCTGGTATCTCGTCTCGTAGGTGGCAAAGATGTCGGCGACCACATAGGACGGCAGGAAGAAGCTGTTGGTGGAATCACCGGGACGGTCGCCGACGTAACGCGCGCCGCCGCCGAGCCGAAGCTGACCGGGCAATGCCGTGCCGAAGTCGTAGACCAGATAGAGCGAGGCGGTGTTCAGGGCCACGTTCTGCAGCTTTCTGCCGAGTAACGTCGGATCCTCGGACGCCGTCACGCGGGCATCCGTGTAGCCATAGCTGCCGATCAATGCCCAGCTGTCGGTCAGCCTGCCGGTGACATCCAGCTCGACGCCGCGCGAGCGTGCACGGCCGACGGTGTGGAGCTCCACGATGCCCGCACTGTTCGTCTTCGTCGTCTGGACGTTCTTCTTGTCGAGGTCGTAGAGTGCCAGCGTCCCGGAGATGCGCTTGTTCACATCGAACTTCACGCCGGTCTCGTACGACACGCCCTCTTCCGGCGCGACGTTGGAATCGATCACGACGCCGATCGGCGCAATGGTCGAGTTCGGCTTCAGCGATTGGGTATAGCTCGCGTAGAGCGAAACCTGATCCGTCAGTTTAAAAATGGCGCCGCCGAGCGGGAGCACCTTGTCCTGCGACACGTTGGTGTTGGTGACGAAGGGCTTTCCGCGTCCGGCGATCTGGTCGTAGTCCATGTAACGCGCGCCGCCGACCAGCGCGAACCGGTCCGTCAGATGCAGTGTGTCCTGCACGAACAGCGACCACTGGCCGAGCTTGTCGGTCTGGGCGCTGTCGGAGTTGGACACTGTGGTGCCGGGCCCGATCAGGCCGTAGACCGGATTGTAGATGTTGATGGCGGGCGTCGCCTGCCGGATCAGACTGTCGCGGTAGATGGTGCGGTACTGGCCGTCGCCGCCGAACACCAGTTCGTTACGCATGTTGCCGAGCCAGAAGCCGCCCGAGATGTACGACGTTCCATAGCTGACATTGCTGAGCGAGCCCCGCGTGCCGTCGTTGCTGCGCGTCTCGTTGCCGGTCGTGAAGTTGATGCCGGTGATGCGGAGCTGGTTGGCGCTGAAGGTTTCGGTGTTGTAGCTGTAGCCGGCGTAGAGCTTCCAATCCTGGTTGAAGCGATGCTCGACCGAGGCCTGGAGCAGATCGGACGTGCCCCACGTGTTGTTGAAGGGTTCGTCGAGACGGCGGGTGGCGGGTACCGCGAGCGGCGCCTTGGTCACCGGGTTGAACGCCGTGCCACGATCGAACGGGTAGATGAACTCGCGATGCTCGTAGTTGAGCTGGACCGTGGTGTCCTGGCCGTACCAGGCCAGCGACGGTGCGACCAGCATCTCGCGATGCCGGCCGAAATTGCGCCAATAGTCCTCGCTGACGCCGTAGCCGATGAAGCGATAGGCGAGGCCCTGATCGCCGATCGGACCGGTAACGTCGAGCAGGCCGTCGGCGCCCGTCTTCGAGGCGCTGAAGGCCGAGCCGAGCAGCGTCACCGAACCGTGCTGGTAGAGCTCCGGCCGCTTGCTGATGGTGTTGACGATGCCGCCGGGATCCATGATGCCGTAAAGCAGCGAGGCTGGCCCCTTCAGCACCTCGACGCTTGCAACGGCAGGATTGAAGCTGCGCCCCTGCACCAGCGGCATGCCGTTGCGCATGATCGAGCCGTCGCGATTGTCGCCGAAGCCGCGGCGGATGACCGCGTCCTGGCTGCCGGCGAGGGTGTTGGTCTGGGTGACGCCGGAGACATTGATGAGCGCATCGTCGATGTTGCGCGGGAGCTGGTCCTTGAGCACCTGCTCGGGCACGACGTTGACGGCCTGCGACGTATCAAGGGGCGAGGCGCCGCTGCGCAGCGTCGTCGCGCTCGGCATTGCGCGATAACCGAGCTTGGCGGCCTGCTGCGCGGCGGCCTCCGCGGCCGCGCGCTCCGAGAGCGTTGGCGGCGTGGGGGCTGGGTTACGGGCGGATCGGCGGCGCGCAACGGCCTGGGTGCGGCGCGACGATTGCTCCGACGCGCGCACCGCCCTGGACCGCGGCGCCGGGGCCTCCACCGTCACCGGCGGCAGCGCCGACTGCGCCTGCGCGCAAGTCGTGTGGGAGGAAAATTCGGTGAGCAGGACGGCTGCACCGACCAGAAGACCTGCACGGCTCGTGCAGGCACGATGACGATGGCTGCCGATACGCAGGCCATCCACGGAGGCACGCACTTTCAATCCACTTCACGTCAGGACATTGAAGTGTGCGCGTGTAACAGCCGGCGAGATCGAGGAGAACCGTAGCGGAGCTTGAATCGCTCTAGTGTGGAATCGTTCTAACGAAAGATCGACCAGCAACGGCAATCATGAATTGCTGTCGTGCCGTGCGCGACACGCTGCACGCGAGTTCGCCGCAACGTGCCGCAACTTTATCGCGATCTCACGCGACGGCAGGAGCTGTCAGTTCGTCGAGCTTGCGCTTGAGCGCGACGCCGTCGGACGAGGCGCGCATCGGCGGGCACACGCGCAGCCAGGCCGAATCGCCGGTTTGCGCCGCAAGGATGGCTTTCAGCGTCGCGGTGAACGACGGCGTCTTCAGCACGACATCGATCGCAGCCTGCATGCGCGCTTCGACGTCCTTGCCCTCGACCATGCCCTTGACCAGCGCAGGGACGACGTTGGCCATGCCACAGATGGTACCGGCGCCGCCGGCGGCGATCGCGCGGGTGATGTCGGCTTCGTTGCCGACGGTGATGGCGAGTTCGGGAGCCGCGGCGCGGAAGGCCTGAAACTGCTTGAAGTCGCCGCTGGAGTCTTTCAGACCTGCGATCACCTTGCCATAACGCTTGCGCAGGTTCGCAGCGACGCCGGTCGGGATCGCAACGCCCGACATTTGCGGGATGTGATAGAGATAGGCACGCAGCCGATCGTCGCCGACGCCATCGATGATCGCGGCAAAGGCATCCTCGATGCCCTCAGGCGTGACGCTGCGATCGAAGTAAGGCGGCAGCACCAGCACGTGGCGCAAGCCGAGACCGAGCGCGGCGCGCGCGAGTGCGATGCTGTCGCTGATGGCGGGAAAGCCACCGCCGATTCCGATCCGTTCCGGCGCAACACCAGCCTTGAGCACGGCTTCGATGGTCGCGATGCGCTCGGTGACATTGAACGAAGTGCCTTCGCCGGTGGTGCCGAACAGCACGACGCCGTCGACGCCCTTGCCGAAGAGCTGCTTGGCGTGCGCCGCGAGCTTGGCTGAATCCACGCTGCCGTCGGCCGCCAGCGGCGTCGCCGATGCCACCCAGAACCCGCGAATTGCCTCCGTCATCTCACCACCCTCTATGCTGCCATCTCGAACGAGCCCCCGATCCCCAGTGATCCAAAGGGCCCTCAAGCCTTGTTTTTGCTTTACTTTCTAACTTGTACCTTACATACAAGAACGAGGCAAACCCTTTTCCCCACTACGGCGCGCATGGGCGCGACCAGATTTTGGGATGTCTCGCATGAACATGGTGACCCCGATGAAGCGGCCCGACCAATTGCTCGGCGCCCTGCGCGACAAGCTTGGCGCGGCCGCCGTCCTGATCGGCACTGACGTGCCCGCCCGCAATTGCAACGACTGGAGCGCCAGCCTGCCGCAGACACCGCTCGCGGTGATCCGGCCGATCGACGCACAAGGCGTGGCCGACGCGATAGCGACCTGCCGGCAGGCGCATCTGCCGTTCGTGCCGCAGGGTGGGCTCACCGGACTGTGCCGCGGCGCCTCGCCCGAAGCCGGCTGGGTCGCGATCTCGCTGGAGCGCATGAGCGGCATCGAGGAGATCGACCGCGCCTCGATGACGATGACGGTGAAAGCCGGCACGCCGCTGGAAACGATCCAGAAGGCCGCGGACGAGGCGGGCTTGTTTTTTCCGCTCGATCTCGGCTCGCGCGGCTCCTGCGCCATCGGCGGCAATCTCTCGACCAATGCCGGCGGCAACCGCGTGATCCGCTACGGCATGACGCGCGAGCTGGTGCTCGGCTTGGAGGTGGTGTTGCCCGACGGCACCATCATCACCAGCCTCAACAAGCTGATGAAGAACAATGCCGGCTACGATCTGAAGCATCTGTTCATCGGCTCTGAAGGCACGCTCGGCATCATCACCCGCGTCGTGCTGAAGCTGTTCCCGAAGCCGCGCTCGACCATGGCTGCGCTCTGCGCGCTGAAGGACTACGCCGCGGTGATCGCGCTGCTCGGCGCTGCGCGCAGCGGCCTCGGCCCGTTGCTGTCGGCCTTCGAGGTGATGTGGCCGGACTATTGGGACGTGATCACGGCGCGCGCCGGCGTCAAGCCGCCGGTCGCAGCAGGGCACGGCCTCTACGTGCTGGTCGAGGCACAGGGCACCGACGAGAGCCTGGACGCGCCGCGCTTCCAGGCGTGGCTCGAAGAGCTGATGGAAAGCGGGCTGCTGGCCGATGCCGCCGTGGCGCAATCGCTGGCGCAGACGCAGAGCTTCTGGCGCGTGCGCGACATCTGCGCCGAGTTCGGCCAGGTGCTGGGGCCGCACATCTCCTACGACATCGGCCTTGCGGTGGCGCGGATGGACGAATTCGTCACGCGCTGCAAGGGTTCGCTGGCCTCCGGCATCGAGGGTTGCGAGAGCGTCTATTACGGCCATATCGGCGACGGCAATCTGCACCTGGTCTCCTGGGTCGCCGGCCTCTCCGTCGAGCAGCAGCCGAAGGAAGAGATGGACACGATCATCTACGGTCTCGTCCGTGAACTCGGCGGCAGCATCTCGGCCGAGCACGGCATCGGCACGCTGAAGAAGAGGTGGCTGGGCCATGCCAGGAGCGAGGCCGAGATCGCGCTGATGCGGACGCTGAAAGCCGCGCTGGATCCCGACAATCTGCTCAATCCAGGCAAGGTGATCTGAGAGCACCGATGCGATCGCTCAAGCTCGATATGCCGAAATCGCTGTCGCAGCGCGTGATGCAGCGGCTGCGCCAGGCGATCATCGACGGCGAGTTCGCGCTGGGAGCGGCCATCTCCGAGGAGATGGTGGCGAATTCCTTCGGCGTCAGCCGCACGCCGGTGCGCGAGGCGATGAACCAGTTGCAGGCGCAAGGCCTCGTGGTGATCCGTCCGCAGGTCGGGAGTTTCGTGTTCACGCCGAGCGCGGACGACATCAACGCGCTCTGCACCTTCCGCATCGCGTTGGAGCCCAAAGCGGCAGAGTTCGCCTATCGTCACGATCGCGACGGTGCGGTCGCAGCGATCAGCGAGGCCATCGCGGCGATGGAGCCGGCGGTCAATGCCAAGGACAACATCGCCTATGGCCGCGCCGATGCGGCCTTTCACGAGGCGCTGTTCACCCATTGCGGCAACCGCTATCTCGCCGAATCCTATCAACTGGTCTCGGGCCGCGTCGCCGCGCTGCGCACCAATCTGACCTCACCGATCGACGTGCGCACCCGCACCTCGTTCGACGAGCACCGCAGTCTGCTTGATCTGTTCGCGCGGGGCGCGTTCGCCGCCTTCGAGCAATTGATGACCACGCATATCACCAATTCGGGCGTGGTCTACGCCAAGGCCTTGAAGGTTGAGGCCTTGAAGGTAGAGGCTTTGAAAGTGGAGACGTCCGAGCGGGATTGATCGCTATTTTGCGTTTTTCGAGCCGGGCTTGGCCAGGAAATCCAGCGCGGTGTTGATCTGCTCGAGCTGGTGCTCGATCCTGTCGCGATCCTCGACCGACGGCGCCTTTTCGAGCTGCTCCACGAGCTTCTGCTTTCGCAACAGCAGGTTCTCAATGACTGTACTCACAGCTCCCCCACGCCAGAGGCGACCATTTGAGAACGCGCGCGAGCCGGGCTCGCAGCGACCCTTCCATCAGAATGTCCGCGCACCCGGATGGTTCCTGCAGGGTGTGCGCGGATGGAACTAGCGGCGCAGACTGGCCCAAACGCCGCCCAGGATCAGCAAGCCGCCGAAAAGATGGATCAGCTTCGGCGGCTCGCCGAGGATGACGAAAGACAGCAGCGCGCTTGCGATCGGCCCGAGATACAGCACAAGCGAGGTTCGCACCGAGCCAAATTTGCCGCCGAGCCAGGCGAAGCCGGCATAGGCGAGCAGGCCGGGAACGATCCCGGCAAAGACATAGGCGGAGAGAGCTCTCGTGCTGAAGACTTGCCCCGGCGTCGCCCACATCTCCATAGCCGCAAGCGGGAGCGAGAACAGGGCGCCGGCGCCCGAGAACAAGCTGATGCGCGCCAGCAGCGAGGCCCTTGGCGCGGCGCGCGATTGCAGCAGCGTGTAGCCGGACCAGCCGAGCATCGCGATCACGACGAGCCCATCGCCCGCCACGGTCTGAAGTTCGATCAGCGTCTGCGGATGGCCGCCGGAGATGATGAGCAGCGCACCGGCGAGCGCCAGCGCGGTGCCGAGCCATTGCAGCGGACCGACATGCTCCATGCCGCGCATGGCCGAGATCAGCAGCACCGTGATCGGTGACAGCGCCATGATCAGCGCGATGTGGATCGCCGTCGTGGAGACGCCGGCGGCGTAGACCGGGCCGCCGCACAGGAACATGCCCATGAAGCCGGCGGCGAGGATCGGCCAGATGTTGCGGCCGAGCGGCACGCGGCCATCGCGGATCTCCCTGAGCGCGATCGGCGCGAGCCCGATGGCGACGATGCTCCAGCGGAAGAAGGCGAGCGCGAAGGGCGGGACGGAGCCCGCGAGCCCGCGCGCCAGGACCTGATTGGAAGCCTGCGCGGTCGCCACCAGGACGAAGCCAATGAGCGCGATTGCGCCGAGCCAGGCATTCGCGGACGACGCTGGGCCGGCGACTGATCCATGACGGCCCTCAGAGGTTTCCTTGCCCATGGATCAATCGGATATCCGATGTCGGCCGCGGTGAGAACCCCGAGGAGGGCTCACCGATATGCATATGCGGCACGCGCGCCATTCCGGAAGGCGCGGAGACGCTTGCGAGCAGCACCGGCACGATGGGGGTGCGGGTGATCGAAACCGAGAACACCGCCAGCATGCAGATCCTCATCCGCACCGTCCGGCGGTCGCTGATCGGCAGGAACAGGAAAAACAGCATCGCAAGGATCAGCAGCGCGTCGATCAGAAACATGGGGCTCTCCTTCAAAGCTGGAGAGGAGCATGATGCGTTCGTGCCGGCCGAACTGTGGAAGGCGTCACACCCCTGATGGCATCAACGCGGGTCGCGCGGGTGGTGGAGTGAGCGGCCTACGCTCGTGAACGGTCAACGTGCCCGATTGCGGCCGTGGAACCTCGATCTTTCACGCCTCCGTCGGTTGTATTCGGCAGCGCGGAGTCCTATGCGTAGGCGCCATGGACACCCAGATCATCACCGCCGCACAGCCCCTGATGGCCCAGGCGCGCCCGCGCAAGCCGGCACCGTTTCTCCCGATGAGCCGCACCGAGATGGATGCGCTCGGCTGGGACGCCTGCGACATCGTGCTGGTGACCGGGGACGCCTATGTCGACCATCCCAGCTTCGGCATGGCCATCATCGGCCGGCTGCTCGAGGCGCAGGGTTTTCGGGTCGGCATCATTTCGCAGCCCGACTGGCACTCGGCCGAGCCTTTCAAGGTGCTTGGCAAACCAAAGGTGTTCTTCGGCGTCACCGGCGGCAATATGGATTCGATGGTGAACCGCTACACAGCGGACCGCCGCATCCGCAGCGATGATGCCTATACGGCTGGCGGCGAAGGCGGCAAGCGGCCGGACCGCTGCACTGTCGTCTACGCGCAGCGCTGCCGCGAGGCGTTCAAGGACGTGCCGATCGTGCTCGGCGGCATCGAGGCCTCGCTGCGCCGGATCGCGCATTACGATTACTGGTCGGACAAGGTGCGCCGCTCGGTGCTGGCCGACGCCAAGGCCGACCTGCTGCTCTACGGCAATGCCGAGCGTGCCGTCGTCGAGGTGGCGCAGCGGCTCGCCGCCGGCGAAGCGCCGCGCGCGCTCGACGACATCAGGGGCGTCGCGCTGTTCCGGAAAGTCCCCGAGGATTACACCGAGCTGCACGCCGACGATCTCGATTCCGCCGACGAGGGCGCGACGCGCCAGAAGGGCTTGACCGTGATCCGCCTGCCTGCGCTGGAGCAGGTCGAGCAGGACAAGGAAGCCTATGCCCGCGCCTCGCGCGTGCTGCACCGGGAGAGCAATCCCGGCAATGCGCGGCCGCTGGTGCAGCGTCATGGCGATCGCGACCTCTGGCTCAACCCGCCGCCGATCCCGCTGACCAGCGACGAGATGGACGCGGTCTACGACCTGCCTTACGCGCGCGCGCCGCATCCGTCCTATGGCGATGCGAAGATCCCGGCGTGGGACATGATCAAGTTCTCGGTGACGATCATGCGCGGCTGCTTCGGCGGCTGCACCTTCTGCTCGATCACCGAGCATGAGGGCCGCATCATCCAGAACCGCTCCGAGGGTTCTATTCTCCGCGAGATCGAGAAGATCCGCGACAGGACGCCGGGCTTCACCGGCGTGATCTCAGACATCGGCGGCCCCACCGCCAACATGTACCGGATGGCGTGCAAGGACCCCAAGGTCGAGGCGGCGTGCCGGCGGCCGTCCTGCGTCTTCCCCGAGATCTGCCCGAACCTCAACACCTCGCATGACGACCTCATCCGGCTCTATCGCAAGGTGCGCGAGACCAAGGGCATCAAGAAGGTGATGGTCGCCTCGGGCGTGCGCTACGACCTCGCGGTCGAGAGCCCTGAATACATCAAGGAACTCGTCACCCATCACGTCGGCGGCTACCTCAAGATCGCCCCTGAACACACCGAGCGCGGCCCGCTCGACAAGATGATGAAGCCCGGCATCGGCGCCTATGACAAGTTCAAGCGCATGTTCGATGCCGCCGCCGAACAGGCCGGCAAGAAATATTACCTGATCCCCTATTTCATCGCGGCGCATCCGGGCACGACCGACGAGGACATGATGAACCTCGCGCTCTGGCTGAAGAAGAACCGCTATCGCGCCGATCAGGTGCAGACCTTCCTGCCCTCGCCGATGGCGACCGCAACGGCGAT
The DNA here is from genome assembly GCF_018129985.1 of Bradyrhizobium sp. SZCCT0148. Classification (GTDB taxonomy): domain Bacteria; phylum Pseudomonadota; class Alphaproteobacteria; order Rhizobiales; family Xanthobacteraceae; genus Bradyrhizobium; species Bradyrhizobium japonicum_H. The sequence continues at coordinate 153,470 of NZ_JAFCKT010000001.1, read as the reverse complement.
GTACCACACCGGCGTCAACCCGCTGCGCGGTGTGCGCCACGGCGGAAGCGACAAGGTCGAGGCCATCAAGGGCCTGCGCCAGCGCCGACTGCACAAGGCGTTCCTGCGCTATCACGACCCCGACAACTGGCCGGTGCTGCGCGAAGCCCTGATCGAGATGGGCCGCCGTGACCTGATCGGCTCGCAGCCGCACCAGCTCGTGCCCGCACACCAGCCGCCAGGCACCGGAAAGGCCGCGGGAACGCGGCGGCCCGTGCGGCCGGGCGAGAAGTCGCAGCGGTTCACGACCAAGGGCTTGCGGGTGATGAAGTAGCGGGGCTGCGCCCGCCTCCGCCGGGGCGAAAAGTGCGAAAACAACCCCATGCACAGTAGACGGGGCCAGCAAGATCAATGGGTTAGAGCGCGACGAAATCGGGACGGGTCCCCGCGCACAGGAGCTCGCTGCTCCCAGACGGACGTCAAGAAAAAGATAACTGCTTGACCCTTCGTCGGGCAAAACAGGCGCAAGGCGACGTCGTTCCAAGCTCGCTCGCGGAGCTCGGGCAGGCATCTCGTCAGCCTGGGTTGCGATGGGAGAACGTATCCTTGCTCGTCAGTACATCGACACGGTGCACCTTGGCCGCATCGGCCAGGATGGCATTCATCTGTGTCACGTCGCGAAAGATATCTGCCAAGATCGTCGGTCCGGCAATATGCCGGAGACTAGTCGAATAGCACCGGCAAGCCGCGCCACGACCGAAGGCGGATGTCACTTTCTCCGTAAAATTACGGCATCCAAATTTGCATTGCAGAGGTCTGCCGGAAGCCAGCAGGGATTTCCTGTCAGGAGAATGTCCCATGCTATGCTACCTTTTTAGCGTGCGTCCGGAACACGCTCGTCGGCCGGGGCTCCGCGAACGATTTCCGATCCATCGACATGCTCTTGAAAAGATTTCCGACATTTCAAACCGGCGACGTGCAGGAGCTTGCACATCAACTCGAAGGCGTCGCCAATGGCCGCCTCCAATCGGCAGAGTTACCGGGCGGCCAAGCGACGGCCTATTGGTGCAACAGCATCGAGACGCAAAAATTACCGTTCATCATGTTGAAGAGCGATGCCGCGATCGACGTGACGTATCAGCCGGTCGATTACCTCAGGATTGTCTTCCAGACGCACAAGAACAGCCGACTCCTTCTGCGAGGAATGGAAATCGATACCGGCCCTCGCAACATAGGATATGTCATTCCGGAAGGCGTGGAGGCCAGGAAGATCGATCCCGACGGCCATTCGAGCCTGTTCATTCGTATCAACCCGGAGGACCTAAAACAGACCCTTGCCTCGCTGTGCGGCGAAGAGGTTTCAGGGCCAGTGCAGTTCGCACAACCGGCCGCCACCAACCTGAGTTTCGGCCGTTACGTGCGGGATACGGTGTTCCGGGGTGCACAGGAACTTGACGCGCTGGAACAACGGTTTCACGACAGGCTGATCGAGCAGATCCATGCTGTGGTGCTGCTTCGACTATTGATCCATCTCCCGCACAATCACAGCCACCTCCTCGATGCCTCGATACCGCGCCCGAGCATGCCGCAACTCAAGCAGGCCGAGGACTTCATCGTCGAGAATTTCAACAAGCCGATCGACGTGGCCGGGATTGCCGAAGCGACCGGAACGAGCGTCCGATCCATCTTTCGATATTTTCAACAGATCCACGGCGAATCTCCGAGCATGTATCTGAAGCGTCTGCGGCTCGAACGCGCGCGGACCATGCTGGCAGACAGCGAGGCGTCCAGATCTGTGACGGAAGTCGCCCTGTCGTGCGGCTTCCAGAGCCTCGGTCATTTCGCGCGCGCCTACCGGCAGCGCTTCGGAGAGCTTCCGTCGGATACAGCGGCAAGACATTGACGCCTCACTGCCGGCGCAGCGCTCGCGGCCGAGCGTGACGATCACGTGTCCCCGACATGACGGCGGGAACGCCGTGGCACGTTCGGAACGAAGCTGGCCTGCCCGGGATTTTATCAATTTTTACGCGAATTGCGGAATGTCCGGCATGGCGACCGCTCATCCGCTTCCGCGATGAAACGCGCGGCCGCGTGACAATGGCGTCGGAGATTTCATCATGTTTGCCAAATGGTCGATTCGCTCGAAGATCATCGCGGTCATCGCGATCATGCTTCTCCTGATGGGAGGCTTGGGAGCGATGGCGGTGCGGAGCATGGACGGCATCAACGCCCATTCCGTCGCGATCGCCACCAACTGGCTGCCCAGCGTCCGCGCGCTCGGCAACATGCGAACCGCCATCACCGAATATCGCATTGCGATTCGCGATCACATCTTCAATGAAACCGCTGATGGCAAGGCCGGCTTCGAGAAACGGGCGGCAGCTAGCCTCGCGATCATCGAAAACCAGCGCCAGGCCTACGAGCGAATGATCACCTCGCCGGAGGAGCGCAAGAATTACGTCGAGTGGGTGCGTGTCTGGGGGGACTACCGCAAAGCCGTCGACGAAGTCACCGACATGTCACGGAAAATCCTCGGTCGTCCCGCGCTCGAAGCGCGCGAACTGCTTGCCAAATACGGCAAGCTGAGCGTTCAATCCGACGAACTTCTCCAGAAGAACATCGACATCAACGACAAGGGCGCGGATGACGAAACACGAGCCGCGGCCGAAGGCTACAGCTCCGCCCTCATGGTGATCGTCGGGATCATCCTGGCTGCGGTGACCGGCGGAGCGTTGGTCGGCTTCATTCTCATGCGCGACGTGTCAGCGGGCATTGCCTCGATCATCAAGCCGATGCAGGAACTGGGCCGGGGCGATCTTTCCGCCGAAGTCACCCATCGCGGCGAGAAGACCGAAATTGGTGCGATGGCCGACGTGCTGCAGCTGTTCAAGGAAGCCCTGATCGCGAAGAAGGCATCTGACGAAGCAGCTGCGCGCGACGCTGAGGCCAAGATCGAGCGTGGCCGCCGGGTCGACGGCATCACGCGCGACTTCGAAGCGATGATCGGTGAGATCGTCGAGACCGTATCCTCGGCCTCGACCGAACTCGAGGCGTCTGCAAGCACGCTGACCGCCACCGCCGGACAGGCGCAGGAGGTGACGACCATGGTTGCGACGGCATCCGAGGAGGCGTCCACCAACGTGCAGTCGGTGGCGTCGGCCACCGAGGAACTGTCATCCTCCGTCAATGAGATCAGCCGGCAGGTGCAGGAATCGGCGCGGATGGCCGGTGATGCCGTCAACCAGGCGCGCAGGACCAACGATCGTGTCAGCGAGCTGTCCCGCGCCGCGAGCCGGATCGGCGACGTGGTCGAGCTCATCAACACCATCGCAGGCCAGACCAACCTTCTGGCCCTGAACGCCACCATCGAGGCGGCGCGAGCCGGTGAAGCCGGCCGCGGCTTTGCAGTGGTCGCCTCCGAAGTGAAGGCGCTGGCCGAACAGACCGCGAAAGCCACCGGTGAGATCGGACAGCAAATTTCCGGCATCCAGGCGGCGACCCGGGAGTCCGTCGGTGCCATCGAGGAGATCGGCGGCACCATCGAAAAGCTCTCCGAAATCGCGTCCACCATCGCCGCGGCCGTCGAAGAACAGGGAGCTGCAACGCAGGAAATCTCGCGCAACGTCCAGCAGGCGGCGCAGGGCACCCAGCAGGTCTCGTCCAACATCATCGGCGTGCAGCGCGGAGCCACCGAGACCGGCTCGGCCTCGTCTCAGGTCCTGTCCGCGGCGAAGTCTCTTGCCAGCGACAGCACCCGCCTGAAGCGCGAGGTGCGACAATTCCTCGAGGCGGTCCGTGCGGCCTGAGGCAAGTCCTCGAGGCAATATCTGTCGCACGCGTTTCGAACGGCTCGTCACCTCCGGTGGCCGAGCCGCGAAGCGGTCGACTCGAAGGACGAGGCGTGCGCTCCGCTCACGCAGAGAGCCATGTGCGATTGCCCTGCCGCAGCACGGCAGCACCTGTTACCCGTGGTACCGCTCCAGCAGGCTCCGCTCCACCTTGCAGATGTACGTGTATTTCGGATTGACCACCTGCGTGCAGCGAGCTTCGGCGACCTGACCGAGCAGCATGTAGCCCTCGGCGGCTGGAATCTTCCAGTCGTCCTCCATCCAATAGACCATCTCCTCGAACGCGATGCGCATGGCGTCCTCCAGCGGGCGCGCGCATCCGAGCGTGCAGATGTGGGTGGCCGTTTCGATGCGCGGATGAGTCAGTCGCGCCGGCGCCTTGGCGAGAGAGACCTTGACCGTGAGGTTGGCCGCGATCTCGATCGCGCCCATTCCGTTGCATTCGCCGTCGCCCTGGATGGCATGGCAGTCGCCCAGGAAGAGATGCGCGCCGTCCTTGTTGACGCGGAAGAAGATGCTGTTGCCGGTGGTGATCTCCTGGACGTCCATGTTGCCGCCATGCGGGCCGTTGTCGACGGTGAGAACCGCGCCGTGGACCGGCGCCACACCGGCCACGCCGATCATCGGCTTGACGGGCAGCTTCAGATGCTCGTTCCAGTGCACGTGGCCGTCCTTGACCTCGACGACGCGCGTCTGGATCCCGAACTCCTTGCGCCTGACCCAATCGGGAAACATGCCGATGCCCGGCCAGAGCGCGGTGAAGCCGAGCTTGTCGAGCTCCATGCCGACGATTTCGAGGCGCAGCATGTCGCCCGGCTTGGCGCCGCGCACCTCGATCGGACCGGTGGCGCCGTTGACGAACGGCATCGTTACGTCGGCCTCGGTCAACTGCTGCCCAAGATGACGGATGGTGCCGTCGTTGGCGTTGATGGCACACTCAACCACGAAGGTTTCGCCGGGCTCGACGCTCGCGATGAAACTGTCGTCCCCGGACAGCGCGTATTTGATGTTTCCGGCCTTGCTGATGCGCTTGGACATGGTTCCTCCCTGGGCGTTTCGGAATATGGTTGATCGCTCGACGTCAGGCCTGGCGCCGCCACGGAATCAGCAGCCGCTCGATCTTGCCGACGAGCCAGGTCAGAACGAGCGCAAGGACGATCGTCACGACGAGCGCGGCGAATACCTTGGGAATGATATAGAGCGAGCCGGCCTTGAAGATCGCGTGACCCAATCCTTCCGACGATGACATGAACTCGCCGACGATGGCGCCGATCAGCGCGAAGCCGACCGTCAGCTTCAGCCCCGCGAAGATGTCCGTGAGCGACGCCGGGACGACGAGCTTCCGGAAGATCTGGAACTTGGAGGCGCCGAGCGTCTTCATGAGATTGATCTGGTCGCCGTCGACGCCGATCGCTCCCTTGTAGGACGTTACAAGCGCGACGATCACCACCGACAGGGTGGACATGGCGACCTTCGAGACCAGCCCGGTGCCGAACCAGATGATCACGATGGGGGCGAGCGCGATGATGGGGATCGAGCCGAGCGCGATGACGAAGGGCTGAACGACGCGGGAGACGAAGCGCGAATACCAGAGCAACAGGCCGAGCAGCGTGCCGACCAGATTGCCCAGGAAGAAGCCGAGCAACGTCTCCATGCCGGTGACGCCTGCATCGCGATACAGGCTTCCGTCCTTCGCCATCTGCGCCAGGAAGCCCGCGATCGCCGACGGCGATCCGAACATGAAGGCCGCGGGGCTGCCCTTCGGCGTGGCGTATTCCCACAGGACGAGAAGAGCGGCCAGGACGAGGACCTGGGTCGCGAGCACGGCGATGCCGTCGCGCAGTCTTTGCCATCTTGCACGGCCCCGTGGCGATGCAGCGCTTGCGGCAGGCTTCGACGCGTCAACCATGCGGGTCTCGATACCTGTCGTCATTGGATCGCGATATCGAGGTCGGCCCAGATGCGCCGGACGTATTGGCTGAAATCCGGCCTCTCGCGCAGCGAAATCATGTCGCCGCGGTCGGCACCGAACTCGATCTGATAGGTCGTCTTGACCCAGGTCGGCCGCCGCGACAGCACGACGACGCGATCGGCCAGCGACACGGCTTCCTCGATGTCATGGGTAATGAGCAGCATCGAACGTCCGCCCTTTCGCACGAGATCCACCATGTCATGCTCGATCAGCAGCTTGGTCTGGAAGTCGAGCGCGGCGAATGGTTCGTCCAGCAGCAACACGTCCGGATCGTTGACGAGGGTCCGCGCCAGCGCCACGCGTTGCCGCATGCCACCCGACAGGGTCGAGGGGTAATGGTCCGCGAACCCGTGCAGCCCGAGCTGATCGAGCATGGCCCGGCTGCGGTCTTCCGCCTCTGCGGCAGCGACGCCGCGGATCTCGAGGCCGAGCATGGTGTTGCCGAGCGCGGTGCGCCATGGCAGCAGCAGATCCTTCTGCAACATGTAGCCGACGTTTTGCGGCTGACCGGAGACCTGCCGGCCATGCCAGCGGATGCGGCCCGCATCGGGCGCCAGCAGGCCGCACAGCGTGTTGAGCAGCGTGGTCTTGCCGCAGCCGGACGGGCCGACGATGCTGACGATCTCGCCCTTGCGCAGCGTCATGCTGAGATCGGCGATGACAGGCACGACCCGGCCATCGAGATCGTAGCCTTTGGCGACATGCTCGACCACGAGCGGGAGGGCGGCGCCGTCCACGGCCCCGCCCTCTCCGGGCTTCGCGTATGTGGCAGCCTCGGCGATCATTTCAGGCTGGCGATCGCCTTTTCAGCGAACGAGTTGTCGATGATCTGCTCGAACGGAACCGATCCCTTGGCATTGCCGAGGTAGATCTGCATGTCCATGAGGTTCTTCCACTGATCCTGCTTGGTGATCACGGACTGCGCCGGGATCAGGTATTGCAGCTCCGCGTCGATCGCCTTGTCGACGACCTCGCCGGGCAAATCCGGAAACTCCTTCCGTGCGACTTCCTTGGCGAAGGCCGGATCGGCGTAGGTCTTGCGCGAGGCCTCCTCGAACGAGGTGACGAGCGCCTGCACCATTTGAGGATCCTTCTGAATGGTCGAGGGCAGCACCATGATTCCGGTGTTGCAGAACGGCCCGACATAATTCGAGAAGTCGAACACGACCTTGGCGCCTTGCGCCTCCGCGGCGGCGACGCTCGGCTGATAGGCGACCGCCATATCCGCCTGCCCGGCCAGCATCGCCGCGATCTCGGTGCCGGGATTGACCGGAACGATCGTGGCGTCGGTACCCAGCTTGAGCCCGGCCTTTTCCAGCATCCGCTTGGTGACGCTGAAATTGGTGTTCGGCTCCGGCGAGGTGACGATCTTGAGACCCTTGAACTCCTTCGGATCGGTGATCGGCTTGAGCGTCTTGGAGACGCCGAAATAATGCGCGCGCTGCACGACGGTCCCCACAACGACACCGGGGCCGCCGTTCTCGCGCGAGATCTGCGCCATGGTCGCATCGCCGATCGCGAAGTCCGCGGAGCCGCCGAGCACGGCCGCGAAAGTCTGGGTGTCGCCGCCGGCGGCGCTCACCTTCATGTCGAGACCGTTTTTCTTGAAGATGCCGGCATGCATGCCGACGTAGAGGTTGATGTAGCCCAGATTGTGCACGGCCTCGCTGAAGCGAACGGTCTTGAGCTCGGCGGCGGAGGCGATACCGGATCCCATGAGCGGTGCGGCGCCGATGCCGGCAACGAGTATCGACGAGGCTGCGAGGAATCGGCGGCGGTTGAGCACACGACCACTCGGCGTGGCCGGAGGACGAACATCATTGGTCATGGCGCGAAATTCTCCAGAGCTGCTGAAAGGCAGCTCAAAGACTAGGCGCCGACCTCCGTGCATCAAGGCGAAATAAGCGACGCATTCTGCACGCGATTTGAACCGGGCGATGAATATGTCGTGCGGGTGGCGCGAACGCTGGATTCTTGATCGCGTTGCGCCTCATTTCCGCTCGTTCTGCAATCGGTCCGAGGCAGACGTCGGCGGGCCGCGAACGATTCCGTCATTTTTGACATTATCGCTGCACAAAGAATTTGCAGAACCGCGAACGAGCTTGCAGGTTCCATCCGTCCCAGCGGAGTCCGCACGTTACGGATTGACGCGCACCGAGGAGAAGCGGCCGGTCAACGCGCCACCACACTTCTCCGCTGCGATCCGGCTGGCGCGAGTACCCTGCTGCGGCGTGGCCGTCGATGTGCCGTCTTTCTTTTCAGTGTCCGTGTTGCGCAACTGTTCGAACAGATTGCTGACGAGGCCGCGCAAGCGCACATTCTCGGACTTCAGCTCGTTCATCTGCTGAATGGCGTGGACGTCGAGGCCGCCGAAGCTGCGGCGCCAGCGATAGAACGTGCGCTCGGTAATGCCGGCGGCCTTGCAGATCTCTGCAATCGACACCCCGGAGCTCGCTTCGGCAAGGAGATGAATAATCTCATTCGCAGTGAAACGGGACCGCCTCATCGATCTCTCCCCCGGCCCGCCATTTGCACGGAACACCGCGCAGGGCCTGAGGCCAGTATAGCCGAAGGATTGCCGCAGCCTAGAATGTCCAAGGACGATTTTGCCGGTCGCGCCCGTGATGCCCCGGCACGATTGCCCGCCCGCGAGAGCGCACCCGCCATGCCTGGAGTTCATCCGATGCAACGCCACCACGAGATAGCCAGTACGCCCGAGAACATGGTCTGGGGCTATCTGGACTGCAGCACACGACCTGTGCTGGAAATCAACTCCGGCGACAGCGTGACGCTGCACAGCTTCCCGGCAGGTGGCAAGGAGACGCTGCCGGACGACCTTTCGCTGGTTCCCGAGGACTATCGAGTCGCCCTCGAGACGATGCAGCCGGGGCCGGGACCTCACTTCATCACCGGCCCGGTTTATGTGCGCGGCGCCAATGTCGGCGACACCCTCCAGGTCGATATCCTCAACGTGAAGGTTCGTCAGGATTGGGGCTTCGTGTCGATCCTTCCTCTGCTCGGAACGCTGCCGGACGAATTCACGGATTATGAGACGATCCATCCGGTGATCGACCGCGAGCGCGAGGTCTGCATCATGCCATGGGGCACCGAGATTCCGCTCGCGCCCTTCTTCGGCATCATTGCCACGGCCCCGCCACCAAGCTGGGGCCGCTGCGGATCGCCCGTTCCGCGCGCCTTCGGCGGCAACATGGACAACAAGGAGCTGCGGGCCGGCACGACGCTGTATCTGCCGGTGTTCAACGAGGGCGCATTGTTCTTCGCCGGCGACGGTCACGGCGTGCAGGGCGATGGCGAGGTCTGCATCACGGCGCTCGAGACCGGCGTCACCGGAACCTTCCGCCTGACGGTTCGCAAGGACATGGACCTCCGGTGGCCGTTTGCCGAGAGCGCCACGCATCTGATGTCGATCGGGCTCGACGAGGATCTCGATGACGCCGCCAAGCAGGCGGTCCGGGAGATGGTCAAGCACGTCTGCGCGCGGACCAACCGCACGCGTAACGAGGCCTACATGCTGTGCTCGCTGGCCGGCAATCTTCGGGTCACCCAACTCGTCGACGGCAACAAGGGCATTCACATGCTGCTGCCCAAAGCGCTGCTTTAGATCGACGCAAGAAAATCAGGATCTGCGCATGACTCCACCGCGCTTCGCCGTCAGCCGACGCGCTGGCCTCGCGCGTTCATCAATGCGCGTCGGGTGAGAGGGACGTCGGCTTGACGGCCGGCTCATCATGTAACATATAAAGTTACATGAAACAAGATTCCCGGCTCTCCGGCGTTCTCCACGTCCTCCTGCACATGGCACAGCAGCCCGGGCCTTTCACGTCCGAGACGCTGGCAAGGGCCATGGACACCAACCCGGTCGTGATCCGCCGCATCATGGCGGGGCTGCGGGAGATCGGTTACGTCCGATCCGAAAAGGGACACGGCGGCGGCTGGACGATCGCCTGCGACCTGTCGAAGGTGACTCTGCGCGACATCTATGCCGCGCTCGGCAATCCCCCGCTGCTGGCGATGGGCAACCGGACCGAGTCGCCCGGCTGTCTGGTCGAGCAGGCCGTCAATGCCGCGCTCGATCAGGCCTTTGACGATGCGGAGGCGCTGCTGCTGGCGCGGCTCGGCGAGGTGACGCTGGCGATGCTGGGCGAGGACCTGCGCAAGCGGCTCGGCGCACGCAAGCATCAAGGCATGAGCGCCCATCGCGCGTGATCGCGCTCCCTTCACCAGAGTAACATCATGACCGACATTCAAACCATGTTCTCCGATCCGCAGGCCGTGGCGCGCTACACCGAAGGGCCGCCGCGCTTCGTGCCCGGCTACAATGCCATGCTGTCCATGGCGGCGATCCTGCTGGGGGAGCGCGTTCCGAACGACGGCAGCGTGCTGGTGCTCGGCGCCGGCGGCGGCCTCGAGCTCAAGGCGTTTGCGCGAGCACATCCCGGCTGGCGCTTCGACGGCGTCGATCCGTCCGCGGCGATGCTGGCGCTGGCCGGGCAGACCCTGGGGCCGCTCGCACCGCGTGCGCGCCTGCATCGAGGCTATATCGATGACGCGCCGGAGGAACCGTTCGACGGCGCCAGCTGCCTCCTGACCCTTCACTTCGTCGATGTCGCCGAACGGCGCCGCATCGCCTGGGAAATCCGCCGCCGGCTCAAGCCGCGCGCACCGTTCGTGGTCGCGCATCTGAGCGCGCCCGACGGCGAGGAAGAGCGCCCGCTGTGGCTGTCGCGCTACTCCGCGTTCCTGGCCGCCGCCGGCGTCGAACCCGAGCAGGCGGCCGCCGCACGTAACGCCGTCACCAACCATCTGGAGATTCTCGCGCCCGCCCAAGACGAAATTATTTTGCGGGAGGCCGGCTTCTCCGACCCCACGCTGTTCTACACCGGCTTCGCGTTCCGAGGCTGGGTGGCCTACGCCTGAGGCCGTCACGGCTTCACGCGGGCGTCAGCGATCGACCGGCACACCGGGGCCGAGATGATACCGGCTGGAAAAGAACACCAGCGGGGTGGTGTCGTCATGGTCGCACGCCGAGACTTCGGCGATGATCAGCGTGTGGTCGCTGACATCGACGTGACGCGTGACCTCGCAGGCGAACCAGGCGACGCATCCCGACAGCCGCGGCAGGCCGTCCACGATGTCGTAATCCGGGCTGGCGCCGGTGTTCGGCTGGCTGGCGAAATGCCGCGAGAGGTCGCGGCCATGATCAGGCAGGACGTTCACACAATAACGTCCCGTCGCCGAGATCGCACGGTGCATGCGGCCCGGCATGACCGAGACCAGCACGGTCGGCGGCGACAGGCTGACGGTGACGAAGCTGTTCACGGTCATGCCGCAGACGCGGCCGTGCTCGTCGAGCGCGGTCAGCACCGCAACGCCGGTCGCGAAGCGCGAGGCGGCTTCGCGGAACGCGGCGGGATTGGCGCGCGGCATCTCAATTTCCGCTCGCATCGATCCTCACGCAATCGCCCTGATCGGCTCGGCCGGCGCCGACATGCGCTCGATCCAGGCCTGGATGCGCCCCGGCGTCGAGATGTGGTCCCACTGCCGGTCCGGATAGTTGAAATTCTCGGTGAACTCGTTCGCCAGCGCCGGGTTCTGGCTCATCGCGCCGATCAGCATGCCCAGCGCTTCCGTCGGCGGCTGCAGCATCACGTTGGTCCAGCGCGACGCCGCCAGCACGCGGTCCTGCCGCTTCAAATCGATCTTCTCGCACAGCCGGGCGTCGAACGCGTCGGAATTGACGATCTCCTCGCCGAGCACGAAGGCCGCATAGGAGGCGACGTTGGCGCCCTGGCCCATCATGGGATCGACGATCGCATGGACGTCGCCGAGCGCGATCGCGCATTTGCCGTCGTCGAATTCGACCACCGTGTTGCGCACCGTCGGCACGACGCCGCCTTGCAGGAGATCCTGCGGCTGCGCGAGGTCGAAGCGCGAGGTATCGATGCGGTCATAGGTCGTCGGATGATGCTTCTCCAGCTTGCCCAGCAGCACCTTCAGGAAGTGCTTCGGATTGTCGTCGTAACTGAGCATCGCCAGTTCTTCCATGTCGCCGCCCGGCACGTTCTCCATCAGCAGCGCGTTGGCGATGCCGCCGAAGGTGATGGTCGGGATCACGATCATCTCACCGTGGCCGGGAGAAACCGAGAGCGTAACGTTCATGGGATCGGGCTGCCGCACGCCGGTGTAGAGCCCGACACACAGCCGCCGTTGCGGCTGCGAATAGGGCGTATGTTCGGGACGGTAGGTGAAGAGCTGGCCCAGCGGACCCTTGCCGGTCGATACCACCAGCAGATCGAAGCGGGCGACCAGCGGACGGATGTCGCGCTCTTCGATGCGGCGGTACTCGATCCTGCCGCCGCGGCTGGCGAAGTCGTTCATCAGCGCGGGAAGATAGATCCGATAGTCGACGGCGCGGCTCGGCTTCGAGAAGTCGCCGCGAAAGCTCAGTGGCTGCGGAAAATTGAAGACGTGGTCGTGATAATAGTAATGGTCCTTCGGATCGGTCCAATGATTGACGCCGAGATAGTCCTCGCGGGCGATCGTCACGTGGTGGTGCGCAACGGTGTTGAGCAGCCGGATGTCGCGGTAATCCTCGGGCGGCCGGTCGGTGATGACGGTGGCGTCCACGCCGTGCTTTTGCAGATAGAGCGCGAGGTGCAGGCCGGCGATGCCGGCGCCGACGATTCCGATGTTGCGTGCCACTGTCGTCTCCTCCCCTGGTCGCTTGTTTTGAGGAAGCCTAGCGACCGGCCGTGTTGCACACTACGGAATAACCGGGATATGATTTATTCCAACTTGGAATAGATCATGGACCGGATCGATTGCCTGCGCGCCTTCGTCCGCACCCTCGAGGGCGGCAGCTTCTCGGCGGCTGCCAAGGAGCTGGGGATCGGCCAACCCGCCATCAGCAAGCGCATCGCATTGCTGGAGAGCGAGTTCGGCACGCAGCTGTTCCTGCGCACGACCCGCACGCTCAAGCCGACGGCCGAGGCGCACCGGATCTACGAGCTGGCGCGCCAGATTCTCGGCAGCTTCGACATGGCGCGGTCGAGCGTGGAAGAAGCGGCGCCCCGTCCCACCGGCACGCTCCGGATCGGCGTGCCGTCGTCGTTCGGACGGCGCTACATGATGCCGATCGTTGCCGAATATGTGCGGAATTATCCGGAAGTGAGGGTCGACATCCGCTTCAGCGAGCGGTTCGTGAACCTGGTGGAGGAAGGCATCGAGCTTGCCTTGCGGATCGGACATCTGGAGGCGAGCACGCTAGTTGCCCGCCGGCTCGGCACCGTGCAGCGCCATCTGGTTGCGACACCCACCTATCTACACGGCCGCCCGCTGCCGCGGACGCCTGACGATCTCGGCTCGCATCAATGCATCGTCTATTCCAGGATGTCGCCGGCGCACCAATGGGCGTTCGAATCCGAGCACGGCCGTCACGTCGCATCGGTCAACGGCCCCATCCAGGTCGACGACGCCGATGCGATGCAGGAGGCAACGATGCATCATCTCGGCATCGCGATCCTGCCCGAGTGGAATGCCGCCGACGGTCTTCGCAGCGGCGAGCTCGAACATGTGCTTCCGGACTACAGCATCGCCGCGCTGCCGCTGCACGCGGTCTATCCGGAGACGCACTGGATGTCGCCGCGGGCGCGAAGCTTTCTGGACCTCCTGGTCGAGCGCGCCGACCATTTCGCGATTGCATCGTCTGCAGGCACCGCCATCCATGCGGGTGGTTGACGCCGTCCTGCCCTGCATTAAATGACGTCCATGAAGAAGATCGGATTTCTGTCCTTCGGACACTGGACCCCCTCGCCGCAATCGCAGACCCGCTCCGCGGCAGACACCCTGCTGCAATCGATCGAGCTTGCGGTCGCGGCCGAGCAACTCGGCGCGGATGGCGCCTACTTCCGCGTGCACCATTTCGCGCGGCAGCTGGCTTCGCCCTTTCCACTGCTCGCGGCGGTCGGCGCGAGGACGAGCAAGATCGAGATCGGCACGGCCGTGATCGACATGCGCTACGAGAACCCGCTCTACATGGTCGAGGACGCCGGCTCTGCCGACCTGATCGCCGGCGGCCGGCTGCAGCTCGGCATCAGCCGCGGCTCGCCCGAGCAGGTGATCGACGGCTGGCGTTACTTTGGTTATCGCCCGGCCGAGGGCCAGAGCGACGCCGACATGGGCCGGCGCCACGCCGAAGTCTTCCTCGATCTCCTGCGCGGCGAAGGTTTTGCCGAGCCCAATCCGCATCCGATGTTTCCGAATCCGCCGGGGCTGCTCCGCCTGGAGCCGCATGCGCAGGGTCTGCGCGAGCGGATCTGGTGGGGCGCGGGCTCGAATGCGACCGCGGTGTGGGCAGCGAAGCTCGGCATGAATCTGCAGAGCTCGACGCTGAAGAACGACGAGACCGGCGAAGCCTTCCACGTGCAGCAGGCCGCGCAGATTCGCGCCTATCGCGCCGCGTGGAAGGACGCCGGCCACGCCCGCGAGCCCCGCGTCTCCGTGAGCCGCAGCATCTTTGCACTGATGGACGATCGCGACCGCGCCTATTTCGGCCGGGAGCGCGGAGGCGAGGACCAGATCGGCTTCATCGACCCGCAGACCCGGGCGATCTTCGGCCGGAGTTATGCCGCCGAGCCCGATGCGCTGATCGAGCAGCTGCGCAAGGACGAGGCGATCGCGGAGGCCGACACGCTGCTGCTGACGATCCCGAACCAGCTCGGGGTCGATTACTGCGCGCATGCGATCGAGGCGATCCTCAAGCACGTCGCCCCGGCGCTGGGGTGGCGCTGAGACGAGCTCGCGCGGCACGACCAGAAGTCGCGGTTGACTTCGTCCACCACCCTCGCCAATGATTCCTCCGGGGACTGTTGGACTGAATCAGGGGGTTGGAATGGGCTTGCGTCCGGGGATTTTCGTTGCGGCTTTCCTGCTTGCGGGGTGTGCATCAGGGCCGATGGGCAGCACGGCCCTGACGGATAACGTCAAGGCAAATACGGCGCGGCTGGTGGTCTATCGCTCATCCGCCCTGGGTTTCGCGATCCAACCGAGCTATTCGGTCGATGGACGCCCCGTTGGAGGCAGTCAGGCTGCAGGTTTCCTGGCCTGCGACCTGCCTCCGGGCCGCCACGAGGTTGCGGTCAACAATCTTCCACTGAGCAGCAATCTGTTCGGACAGGGAAGCGAGAAAGTGAGCCTCGATCTGCGCGCCGGCAGCACCACCTACCTCTCCGCCCAGCCACAGATGGGAATCATCACGCCCGGTGCGATCACGTTGATCCAGGTCGCGGAAAGCCAAGGCCGTGCCGACGTCGCCAGCTTACATCAGAGCAACAGCTCGTGCGGCAAGGCGTGATTTGAGACGCTCCGCGCTCCCTGCGGAGTTCGACCAAGCGGGCGAACCAGAGGCCGTGCGGAAGCGGGCCAGGGCTCATCCTGCGTCGTAGATACTTGCGTGTAACGGCAAATCGCCTAAGCGCCTGAACGTGGCGCCGACGGCTAACGGCGCAATCAAGATAAGAAATCCGGAGGCCGTGCGGCTGACGCATCGACCGACGCCAAGCCAGGCGGGCTGCGGCCCCGGTTTCGACCATCATCGAAACCGGGGCCTTCGCATTCAGTGCATGTGTCCAATGAGATAAATGCCGCCGCCGACGACCAGGATGGCGGGCACGGCCCAGAGAATCAAAATGGGCATCTTCCTCTCCTCCAATCAGCTGCTCCCGGTAGCAAAACAGGAAAAAGTGGCAAACGTTCCCCTATCGGCGGAACGGGCAGGCCGGTGCCGCGTTCATCGCAGCACCGCATGCGGCAGACCGTGGAGAAGCGGCTCGGCTCGCAGTCGCGCTTCCTCCATCTCGCGGTCAATTCCTGATGCCCATCATTCGCTACCTTGTGTTCGCAAGTGCATTCGTCGCGGCGTTGCTGTTCGCGCTCGACCGCAGTTTGCCTCCACTCAACGATGTCTCCGCTGGCGCTGGTGTCGACCGATCGGTCATTCGCATCCATTCCGCGCGCGCCCTGCCTGAGAAGATCATTCTGGACACGTCAAGCATGGTTGCGATGGAGACATCATGGGATCTGCTTGTCTCAGAGGCCTCAAACCGCGCTGCAAGCCAGGCGTTGGCGTCGGCGGAATCAGCGGGGCAGACGTCCGAGATTGCGCACAAACCTCGACTGAGCCCGAGCCACGCAACGCCTGCGCGTTCCAGTCGCACTGCCAGCTCGGCAGCTGCGCTGCGCTCTGCGATCGTCGAGTAACGATCGACGCATTCTGAGTGAACTAACTACGTCGCGGGAACGCGGCGCAAGAGCGGTGCGCACTTCGTGCGGATGAATGCAGGATGAACGCGAACCAACGCGCATCGCTGCAGGTGCGGTGAGCTCCGCTGCGGGCGATCAAAATGCACCAACGTGCACAACCGTTGGAACGTTTGCCTGATTGCCACTTTATCCCGAGCCTGATTTGGCAATCTGATTTTGAAAAACCCTGGAGGAGATGACATGAGGATCCTGAAGCTTTCTGCGGCCGCGGCCGCACTGTTGGCCAGCACCGCGCTTGCCGTTGCGCAATCGAGCTCGACCGTCGGCACCGGCGGATCGTCGGCGGGCGGCGGCACCAGCAGCTCGACCGTGGGTACCGGTGGCTCTTCGGCCGGCAGCGGATCTGGCAGCGGATCGGCCTCGACGCTCGGCACCGGCGGCTCGTCGGCGGGCGGCGGCACCAGCAGCTCGAGCGTCGGCACGGGCGGCTCCGCGGCCGGCAGCGGATCGGGCAGCGGCTCGGCTTCGACGCTCGGCACCGGCGGCTCATCGGCCGGCGGCGGCAAGAGCTCGTCCAGCGTCGGCACCGGCGGCTCGGCGGCTGGCAGCGGCTCCAACTCCGCATCGACCGTTGGCACCGGCGGTTCCTCGGCTGGCGACGGCAAGAGCGGATCGACGGTCGGTGCGGCCGGCTCGTCTGCGGGTCATGCCAGCGACATGGGCATGGAAAAGGGCAAGGGCCACAACAAGGGCGAGATGAAGAAGGACAAGGATTGATGCCTTGACCCGGGAGCGGCAGCGATGCCGCTCCTTCGTCTTTGTTGGAGGAGAACTCGCATGAACAGATCAATCATTGCGATCGCAGCGTTGAGCTTGATGACCGGCGCTGCTCAGGCAACCACCATGGAAAAGACCGGCAAGACGGCATCAGGCGAGACCTGCAAGGTCACGGTCGAAAAACATGCCGATGGCAGCATCACCGCGGTCGGCTCATCGGGTTCAAGCACGACCGGTTCGACGGCCTCAAGCGGTTCGCTTTCAAGCTCGAGTTCGGCCGGCGGATCGTCGGTGCATGTGCAGGCGGGCGGCGGCAACGTCTCCAGCTCGTCCTCGACCGCAGGCGGGCCGGGCTCGACCAGCGCCAGCACCATCACGGTCAACGGCTGCACGATTTCGACCTCGTCCCCCTAAGATTCATCGAGAGGATTGAACATGAGAACGATATTCGCGACCGCGGCAATTGCAGCTCTGCTTGCCGCCACCTCCCCGGCTCTCGCGCAGAAGAGCGTCACGGGCGGAAGCGGCGGCTCGGCCGCGGCAGGCGGCACCTCCGCCTCGACGGTCGGCACCGGCGGGACCTCCACCTCGGCGAACGGCAGCACCGGCTCGTCGATCGCGGCCGGCGGAAGCGCCGCTGCCGTCGATGGCAAGGCGCAGACCGGCGTCAGCACGAACAAGGGCAACGGCCCCGTGATGAACTCCAACGCCCGGGCGCAGGCCCATGAGGGCGGCACGTTCAGCCGCTCGCATACCCGCACCAAGGTCAAGGCTGGTGAAGAGGTCGGCTCGACGACCAAGACGATGTCGCATGTGCCGGGCTCGAAGCCGACGATGTCGACGACATCGACGACCGCACGCTAACCTCACGGCCCTGCTGCCCGACTTGTTCGGGCAGCTCTTTTTCTTTGCGTAGTTCAGTTGGCGCTCAGGCTATGGCTGACCCGCGTGACCACGCCATCCCATTGCCGCTTCTCGGCGGCGGGGTAATTGATCAGCACGCAATGCACATAGCCGCGTGAAAAATTGCAGCGGTTGTACCAAATCTTGTCGCGCCTGATGCTGGAAACGACGAAAAACTTCGGGGTTATACGCTTGTAGATGATGCCGGCAGGTGGCCCCTTCCTGGCAAGGAATGCGGACGGCGAGAGACCTTCGCTGTTGGAAACAGTCTGCACGGTAAGATCGGCCCGAGCATCAGCGGTCTGAAACCGCTGGCCCAGGCCGTCGGGCTTGCCGGCAAGCTCCGTAAAGAGCGACGAGGGAATATCCACCGATGTTCCCGCTTCAGGGATCCGGTACGTTGTCCAGCTTTCCGCGCGCGCAGCCGAGAGCGTGGCGAGCAACGCGATGATAGCGGCGGCAAATGTGGTCCTCATGTTCGGTCCCTCACGCGCGCGGAATCAATTGCAGCTCCATCAGGGCGATCCTCTGCAGGTCAGCGGCATTGCGCTCGCCGGCACCGGCGGTGCGCAGGATGGATTCGGCGAGCGTGGTGACATGCGAGGAATGCACGGGCTCAGGAAGGCTCGCGACCGCGGCTTCCAGGGCGCCCGTCATGATCGCGATCACGTCGGGAGAGAATGCGGCGTTGGAAAAGTTTTTCATGGCCAGGACCGGCCCCTTTTTGCGGCGAGCACGATCAACGCCGGGAAAAAGCGGAAGTTCCTGCGACAGCCATCTGAGGCGGGCTTTAGGTTATCGGCTGATAATGCGCGGCATGTTCGATTTCAGCCCGCTCGCTTGCCACGCCCTGCATGCGCACATGGCTGCCGATCACGAGACCGGTGAGGGAAAACATCAGTCCGAGCGCGAGCGGCGCGAACAGAGCCTCTTCCTGGAACAATCCATTCAGCAGCACGACCATGACGCCGAAGCCTGCGAGCCCCTGCGTCAGATAGCCCGACGACGCGTAGAGGCGCCAGGCCTTGAGCGCCATCGCGAAATAGAAGGCCAACGGCACGAAGGCGCCAACGCCCATCTGGTACAGGAGAACGCCGATCGCGCTCTCGACCGCGCCGTCGATCGTCCCCGCGGCCTGCGCGGCGCTCCAGTCGATGGAGAAATAGCTATCTGCCAAATTGCCGCCGATGCCGAGGCCGCGGCCGAAGGGTTTCTGCACGAATCCGTCCAAACCACCCATCAACCCGATGACGTGATAGTCGCCGATCTGAAGTCCGAGGCGGATCGCCAGAATTGCAAAGGCGATCATGCCGAGGAAGCCGAGCAACAACGTCGTCACGGCGCCGATCAGACGTGTCCCGATCCAGGCTGCGGCCACGAAGATGACCGTAATGAGCGCGCCCTTCACGCTGCAGAAGACCAGCAGCGGCAACGCGGCGAGGGCCAGCAGCGGTCGTCCGACCGAAAACAGGAACAAGGTGAGAAAGGCGAGCCCGTAGGCGAAGCTGATCGGGTGCATGTTCGGACCGTTGATGCGCAGCATCTTTGACAGGCCGAAGCCTTCGAGCAGGGGCGTGTTCAGGAAGTCGAAGCTGAAGCGGTCCTTGAGATCGACGGGCACGTTGCCGGTGGCCCGCATCTGGGCTTCCCAGACACCCGAGTGAGTCGCCTTGAGTTCGTCGAAACCCCAGAACGTATAACTGTTGGTGATGGCCAGCCAGACATCGCGGAAGGCGAACTCGACGTAGCCGCACAGCATGAGGATGACCGCAAGCGTCACCAGGAAAGGCGTGATGCGCATCTCGTAGGTCGCGGCGGTCAGCAGCGAAAGCTGGAACAGGAACAGCGGCAGCACGATATTGCGCAGATAGACCGCCGCCGGCTGTCCGTCCTGGACGAAGCCGATCGCGAAATACAGCGACACCACGGCGAGGGTGACGACACCCCAGCGCATGATCCGGTTCACCTCGGTTGATTGATTCCGCTGGCCCAGCACGTAGAGACCGAACGTCGCCAGCCACATCACGGAGCAGACGAGGAAATTGTAGCCCTTGATGAAGTCGAGATCGGACGGCAGCGGAACCAGCGGCGACAGGATCGAGACGAACAGGTTCTGGAAGAACAGGACGAAGATCGCGATGGCAGGCGCGCAGGTGGGGACCGCCAGCACGATGGCGATGCCGACGAACACCTCGACGACAATGCCGAGAGCCGGATTGGCCAGATGCAGGACCGGCACAAAGCCGATCGCGGCCACGGCGATGCAGAACGTCACAGCCAGCTCGCGCCAGGCCGGCGGCAATCTCACGGCCTGCACGCTCTGATCCTGGGTCAAGTCCCCGGCGCTCATCGATCGTCCTTTGGCATCGCGCGGCGAGCACGATAGCGGGGTGATGCGTAACGATGCGTTAACGATAGCGAACCGGCGCGATGTCAGCGCCGGCCGGGCCGCGCCGTGCCAAGCAGCGCCCGCATCACGTCGGGATCGGGCCTGCCGGTGCTGCGGTCGACGAGGCCGAAGCCCTGCGCCAGCTCCCAATGCGTCCAGCCCCAGCAATGGTCGCGGGCGTAAGCGGTGACCTCCGCCAGCCAGCGCAGCCGGGCCTGTCTGGGCGCGCCGGCTTTCAGCACGCCGAATTCGTTGACGATGATCGGCCGCGCGAACTGCCGCTGCCACGCAAGCGCGGGCGCGAGCCAGCGATCGGCGCCCGGTTTGTCCCGGGCGGCGGCAATCGCAGTATCGAGCATGCCGAGCGCCTTGGTCGCCCCCCTCGCCTGCAGATCCTGGCGGATTGCGCGAACCTTGGGATCGCCGGCATCGATCGGATAAGGCAGGTCCATGATGTCGTGCAGCGGATCCTGCGCATCCCAATGGCCCTGATGGGTGAACACCATGGGATCGTAGAAGTGGATGGCATAGACGACGTCAGGATCGTCCAGCGGACGAAACCGCGGCAGCGAGTCCGCGCGCTGCCAGTTGACCGGACCGACGATGAGCGTGTTGGCGGGAAGCAATTTGCGCACGAAGCCGCCGAGCGACTCGGCCTGCCTTTGCCATGTGTCGGCGTCGATATCGGGCTCGTTGAGCAGCTCGGCGAAGATTCGATCGGCCGGATAGGAGCGCATGGGTCCCGCGAGGCTGCGCCAGGCCTCCTGCATCTCGCGCAGCGCCGCCTCCGGATCCTCCTTGTGCAGGCGGTTGAAGCGCTCGCCGGGGTGAAGATCGACGGAGATGGCATAGCCGAGCGCAGTGAGCTGCTTCAGCGCCTTGTCGAGCACAGCCAGCGTCCCGTCGCGCTCGACCGGCGATGCGAAACGCGGCATCACACGCTCGGCCGGCACCGGCAGCCGGACGTGACTCATTCCGGCCAGGCGCAACTGCTGCAGCAATTCGCGACCTGGCACCTCGCCGTTGATCCAGCCGTCCGCATTGAAGCCGCGGGACAGTGCGGCAAGCCTCACGGGCGCGACCGTCTGCGGAACGGGTACGCAAGTGTCGGCGAAGGCCGACGGACCGAACGAGATCGAGAGAAGCGTCGCAGCAGCCAGCCGACGACGCAGCGATGCTGTCATCGTCAAACCGCAAGGCCCAATGCGCCGCCCTCGGGGTGAGGCGTCGTCGAATCCGCTGGCGCGTGATTGACAACGAGCCCCATCGGCACGGTCCTATAGCGCGACAGCGCCGCGGTCACCCGGCGCATCGCCGCCGACCCGAGCTCGCCGGCGCGCGCCACGAGGACGATCAGGTCGGCATGCGCGGCCAGCGCGATCGCATCCGGCTGCAAGGCGAGATTGCCGGCATGGACGATGATCAGGTCGAACTCCGAACGAATATCGTCCTCAGGCCTCGCATCGGCCTTTCGGCCGGCGCTGAGAAGCTCGTCGATCGACTGAAGTCCCGCCGTGGTCGAGCCGTCGTTCCATTCGGTCACCGGCGGCTGGTGTCCTGCGAATTCCCCCTGCAGCCGGATCAGCACGCTCATCATGCCCCTGTTCACGGCGGCACGATTGAGTGAACGCGCAACGGTGTTGCCGCCAGCGCTCTTGCCGACCGACAGCACCAGAGCGACCTTGCAGCCGCGCACCGGTACGCGATCGATCCGCTCGAGCAGCGGCCGCAGATACGGACCGAGATCGAGTTCGGCCGGAGCAGCGATCGGTCGCTGCCAGACGGTGCTGGTCGCGGTCCCGGACGCAGACGCCAGATCGGGAATGCGGGCCCAGACAGGAAGCCGCGGCATCGCCTCGGGCCGGGGAGCGACGGCGGCCGGCGTTTGGACTTGAGGCTGGACCTGCTGCGGGACTCGAGGCGGGACCTGCCGGTCCTCAGCCGCCTGCACGGCCGCCTCGGCAGGCGCGGGCCCGCCGGATAGGCTCGTCAACGCCGCGACGGCAGCGGTCGACGTCAACAGCGATCCGATCATCAGCGCTGCCAGCAGCAGAGCGAGCGGCGGACGGGTCGAGCGCAACGGCGGAATGGCGGGCGAGGCGACCTTGCTCTGGGAGCTCTGCAGCTGGCGCTGCTCGTTGGTCGTCTTGAACCGCGACAGGAACTGCTCGTAGATGTTCTTGTTGGCATCGGCGTCGCGCTGCAGCTCCTGCAGCTTCACCAGCGCCTGGCCGTCGACCAGCATCTGCGTCTCGACCGCCTTGAGCTGCTTTTCCAGCGCGTTCTGCTGTTCCCGCTGAGCTTCGTATTCGGACTTGGCAGTATCGATGTTCTTCTTCCGCTCGACCTCGATCTGCCGGTTGATATCCGCCAGCTGGCTGTAGGAGATCGCGAGATCGGGATGGCGATCGCCATAGACCGCCTTCTTCTGCGCGATCTGGTCGTTCAGGGTCGAGCGTTGCGCGCGCAGCATGCTCAGGAGGTCCTGCTTCACGGGACCTTCGACATTGGCCTTGAGATCGCGTTGCACCTGCTCGTAGCGCGCCTTGGCTTCCTCGGTGCGCGCGCGGGCGGCGGAAACCTGCTGATTGAGATCGGTCACCCGCAATTGCTGGGTGGTCGAATCCTTGCCGGCACTGAGGATCTTATGCTCGAGCCTGAAGGCGGCGACGGCGTCTTCCGATGCGCGCAGGCGCTCGCTCAACGCCTTCAGCCGGTCCTGGAGCCAGTCCGCCGCCTCGTCCGTGGCCTCGGTACGGACACGGCCCTGGCTGGCGACGAACGCCGCGGCGATGGCGTTGGCATAGTAGGCGGCCCGCTCGGGGCGGTTCGAGGTGAAGGAAATCGCGACGACGTAAGTGAGCCCGCGCCGCGTGATCTCGAGGCGACTGCGGAACTTCTCGAGCAGGCGCGTCATGTCGGTATGACCGCCCGAGATATCATCGTCATCGGCGATCTTGAGCTGTTCGATCAGGGGACGGAGAAAGCCGTCCGATTTGGCGATCTCGATCTGGCTTTGAAGCGCCGCGGCGTCCTGGCCGATGCCCGGCAAGACGTCCTGCTCCGTGGTGACACGCAATTCCCGGGGATCGAGCACGACCAAGGCCGTTGCGGCGTACCGAACCGGCAGAACCATCAGGACGATGATGCCGAGGGCGAACAACGCCAGCGCCAACGTCAGAATCCGCCGGCCGTTCTCCCGCAGGAAAGCGAGAGCTCCGGAGACGGTCAGCGAGCCCTTGATCAGCGCGGGCGCGGCGCTCTCGGGATTCGTCCGCGCAGCCCGCGGCGCTTCCCACGAAGCCGCTGGCTCCGTCGGGGCGATGCTTCGCGGAGATGCGCTTCGACCGAACGCCATGGGATTGGACTCGAAATCAACTGACTGCCCCATCTCGGAGGCTTGCTACACCGTAAATATCCATGGTTAACCGGCGGTTACGGGAGGGACGCGAAACCGGAAGGCCTGTGAATTGGCCCGTTCAAGCGGAAAAAGGACGGCTTGGATGGCCAGCGTGCCGAGCCCGGCCTCGCGACGACCAGCAACGCCGTCGATGGCGCCGACCGCGCGGGCCGGGCATCGCCGAGCAGGCAGGACCGTAAGGCTTCGATCTCCGGGCCATCGGCAGTGCCGAGCGGCCGATCAGGAAGCCATTTTCCAGCAGCTCGCATTCGTAGCCCGGATAACGCTGCACCCCGTCCGTGATCTGCTGCAGCGCTAGCTGATGTTCAGCAGGATCCGGCCCGAGGTGCCGCTGCGCATCAGGTCGAGCGCGTCGTTGACGTCGTCGAGCGCGAATTCGTGAGTCACGATGCCCCGGTAGCTCACCTTGCCGGCGTCGCTCAGGCGCACGAGGCGCGGAATGTCGCGCGCCGGCTGGCATTGGCCGCCTTCCGAGCCCTTCAGCACCTTCTCGAAATGGAGCGGCAGCGTGTAGATCTCGGCCTTCTCACGGGGAACGCCGACAAGGATGCAGCGGCCTTTCTTTGCGGTGATCTCGTAGGCGAGCTCGATCAGATTCTTGACGCCGGTGGTCTCGACAACCTTGTCGGGCCCGTCGGCCCCGGTGATGGCGCGAACTTCCGCGGCCACGTCCTTGACCGCGTCGGAGTTGATTGTGTGCGTGGCGCCGAAGTCCTTCGCCATCGCCAGCTTGTTGTCGAGGCGGTCGATCGCAATGACCGGATAAGCGCCGACCATCGCGGCGAATTGCACGATGTTCAAGCCGACGCCGCCGACGCCGAACACGACGACGGCTTCACCGATGGCGATCTGCGCGTCGTTGTTGACGACGCCGAGCGCGGTCGTCACCGCGCAGCCGAGCAGCGGGGCGCTGGTGCGGTCGATCGTGGCGGGAACCGGCGTGACACGGTTCTCCGACACCACGGCATATTCATTGAAGGTGGTGACCCAACCGGCATTGAGGCGCTTGCCGCGCCAGGAATAAGCCGGCGTGTTGGACTGGATGCCCTTGCCCGGCCGCCAATGCATGACGACGGTGTCGCCCTGCTTGCAGGAGACGACGCCGGGACCGGTTTCGACGATCGTGGCCAGCGCTTCGTGTCCGAGAAGGTGGGGCAGGAACTTGTCGACGCCTTTGACGGCGTCGATCTCGTTGATCTGTGCGCCGCAGATGCTGGAGGTGTGCACGTGCGCGAGCACCTGGCCATGCTCGAGCGTGTCCGGCAAGGTGAACTCGTCGACGATCAGCGGCTTGCCCGACTCGACGAGAATGGCGGCCTTGGCAGTCTTGATGTCCATGAGGCGCGCCCGATCACTCGAAATAGATGAATTCGTAATCGCCGGTGTAGCCGAGCTTGCCGTAGAGCCAGATCCATTCCGACGTGTGCAGGATGGATTCCGCAGTCAGCGCCCAGCATTCGAGGTTGTGCAATTCGGCGACGGTCCGGTAGCCCTCGACCATGACGTATTTGTTCTTGCCGACCCGCTCGATCTCCTTGAGCGCCGCTTCGAGCTCATAGAGCCGGAGATTGTGCAGGGTGCCGAGTGAGATGACGAGATCGAAACTGTCGTCGCCATAGGGGTAGATGTCCTGGGCGCGATAGTTGAAGAGATAGGGCTTCACCTGCTCATGCGAATTGGCAAGGCCGTGCTTGGAGATATCGAAGCCGGTGACCTTCAGGCCCGGCAGGATCTTCTGCATCTCGTACAGCAGGAAACCCTTTCCGCAGCCGACGTCCAGCACGCTGGAGCCGTCCTTCAGGCCATAGGTCTCGATCAGGGCCTTGGCGACCGGCGCCCAGCGCCCCTCGATGAAGCGGTAACCGCCATAGCCGAAGCGGCGGTCGCCGTCCCAATAATCGGCCTCGTATTCCCGCGCCTTGAGCGAGCAGCCGATCTTGTCGTCGTTCATGCGCCCCATGTAGTCGCGCTTGGTCGCCGTATGCAGCGGCGTCACGATATTCAGCAGTCGTCCCATTCAGCCCTCGGATTCCAGCGCGCGTTGCGATTGTCGCGACCGGCCGGGAGCCGTGAGTCGCGACTTGCGAATCCTTCTAGCATTGGTGGTCGGAATCATCATTGTTTCAGATCAATGATCGGGAACCCCGAGGGCCACGCCGAGCAATGGCGTCGGCCCCGGCGAAGCCAGTCGAGCGACATCCTTACGAACCTTTCATTTTCTGCGACGCTGTGACGCTCGCCTCGCATCAAGAGGAACGGAGCGGGTGAGCGGCCGTTGCTCCTGCATCCTCGACAACATGGAGCCCGACATGACAATGCGTAGAACGTTCGTCGCCCTTGCGGCCGCCGGAGCGATGCTCTCGACGGCCGTTTCACCCGTGCTCGCGGCGCCCATGCCGATCGCGAATCCCGGTCCCGACCAAGGCGTGCAGCAGGTGCAGTACCGGCATGGCTACGGACACGGCCACGGCCACGGCTATGGCCACAGGCATCATGGCGGGCATTACGGTGGTGGCGGCGCAGCCGTTCTGGGCGGCCTTGCGGCGGGCGCAATCATCGGCGGCGCGATCGCCAATAGCCAGGCGCAATCCAACGCCGCCTCCTATTGCGCGCAGCGCTATCGGTCCTACGATCCGGGCTCAGGAACGTATCTGGGCAATGACGGCCTGCGTCACTCTTGCCCATGATAATGACCATATGACGCCCGCATGAGCATGCGGCAGCCTTCTCGTTCGGCGAGAGGCTGCCGACACGCGCGAGCCGAATGGGCAGTGGTCTTGATCTCGCGGCCCGTCGCGCTATACGCTTCTGCATGATGTTCTTCTCCACATTCTTTCCGCTGATCTGAACGGCAGATCGTCGTTCCGGCGCATACGCGCCAATCAGATCAAACGGCTGCGCGATGCGCTGGCCGAACGGAGAAATGTGTCTATGCCCAAGCTTGAACATCATGGCTTGACCCCGCGTCAGGTCCAGAGCTTCATCGACGACGGTTTCGTGAAAGTCGAGAATGCCTTCAGCGACGACCTTGCAAAACAATGCAGGGACCAGCTGTGGGCGGATATCGGCCTGTCACCGGACCAACCCGAACATTGGACCCGAGCCGTTGTCCGCGTAGGATTCAAGGCTACACCCCCTTTCATCGAGGCTGCGAACACGCTGCTTCTGCACAAGGTCTATGATCAACTCGCCGGCGACGGGCGCTGGCTTGCGCCCGGCGGGCTCGGAACCTTTCCGATCCGCTTTCCCTCGACGGAAGCTCCTGGCGATGACGGCTGGCATGTCGACGTGAGCTTTGGCACCGCGAATCCGGATTTTATGGAATGGCGCGCCAACGTGAAGAGCAGCGGACGCGCATTGCTGATGCTCTTCCTGTTCTCGGATGTCGGCGCCGATGATGCGCCCACGCGAATCCGGAAAGGCTCGCATGCCACGATCGCGCGGGAGCTGCTGCCCTATGGCGAAATGGGCGCGACGCTCCGGCAGCTCGCTGCCGAGGACTGGGCCTCGACGAAAGATTGCGAGATCGAACTGGCGACCGGTGCGGCAGGCAGCGTCTATCTGTGCCACCCGTTCCTCGTTCATTCCGCGCAACCCCACCGCGGAAGGCGGCCGCGCTTCATGGCACAACCTCCGCTGCTGCCGAGGGGCGAACTTGATCCGGCGTTGCCACCCTCGCCGGTTCAGATCGCGATCCGGCGGGCTTGCGGACTGGGATTCTAATTGGACGACATCCGGGGCCGTTCGCGGCCCCGGATATTGGTCGGATTCGCGAGACTCATCGCACCTCGATATTCGCGTCCTTGACCAGCTTGCGCCAGCGCTCCTCCTCCCGGGCGACATAGCGGTCGAGCTCTTCCGGAGCGCTGCCGACCATGATGAGGCCTTCGTTCGCCTCGAGCTTCTTGAACGCACCGGACTGGACGGCTTTTGCGATCGCCTGATTGAGACGTGCGATCACCGGCGCGGGCGTTTTGGCCGGAGCGTACAATCCGTACCAGGACTCAGCCGCATAGCCGGCAACCCCGGCTTCCGCGACGGTTGGCAATTGCGGAAACGCCGCCGACCGCTCGGCGGATGTGACGGCCAGCGCGCGGAGCTGCCCGGCTGCCACCAGCGAGGCCGCGCTTGCCACCGTGGTGAACATCACGTCGATCTGCCCTCCCAGCAGATCGCTGATCGCGGGCGCCGCGCCCTTGTAGGGCACCGCCGTCATGTTGACCTTCGCCATCGCATTGAACAGCTCGCCCGCGAGATGGGCCGATGTGCCGGTGCCGAAGGTGCCGAAATTGAGCTTGCCCGGATTGGCCTTGGCCTCGGTGATCAGATCGGCGATCGAGTTGATCTTCGATGCCGGATTGACCACGACGATATTGAAGGACCGCGCGATCAGGGAGACCGCCGCGAAATCCCGGTGCGGATCGAACGCAGCTTCTTGTACAGGCTCGGGTTGACCGCGTGCGCGAAGGTCGCCATCAGCAGCGAATAGCCGTCGGGCTCGCTGGTCGCCACCGTCTGGGTTCCTATGATGGTCCCTGCGCCCGGCTTGTTCTCGATGATGACGGGCTTGCCGAGATCGGTCTGGATTTCCTGAGCTGTCGTTCGTGCCATGATGTCGGTCCCGCCGCCGGCTGCGAAGGGCACCACGATCTTGATGATCTTGTCGGGATATTCGGCGCGCGCGGGCGTCAGTCCGAGGCCCGCGACGACAGCACAGGCGAAAATGGCAAGACCTCGCCGGCGCAGCACGGCAAAGCCCTTCCCGCAAAAGCTGTCGCGATTGATGATTCCGCCACTGGCCATCTGGAGCTCCATCCGATCTTGTTCAGGCATTGAGAATGACCAATCCGTCTGCCGCCTTCACGCCCCGGCCTGCCGGCAGTACGAACACCGGATTGATCTCCGCCTCCGAAAGTCGATCGCCGAGTTGCGCAACCATGCGCGAGAACGCGACGACCGCTTCCGCGAGCGCTTCGACATCGCATTTCGGCCGGCCGCGAAAGCCATCCAGCAACGGCCAGGAGACGAGCTCGCGCGCCATCGCTCTCGCTTCGGACAGACCGAGGCCGCCTTCCGGCGGCAGCAGACGCATCGTGGTGTCCTTGAACAGCTCGGCGGTGACCCCGCCCATGCCGAGGAGGATGGCGGTTCCCAGGGGATCGCGATGCATTCCGAGAATGATCTCGACGCCACCTGAAACCATCTCCTGCACAAGGAATTGCTCGGGCCGCTTCCCGGTCCTGGCCTCGACCTCATCTGCCATTGCCGCCAGGCGGCTGCCGACCGTGTCAGCGGTCAGGTTGACCACAACGCCGCCGACGTCGCTCTTGTGCGCGATCTCGCGCGACAGAATCTTGAGCACGACCCGGCCGCCGAGATCGCGTGCCGCCCGTTCCGCTTCGCTGGCCGTTGCAACCACCTTCTCTGCAGCGACCGGAAGGCCAAAGCGAGCGAACAACGCCTTGGCCTGTGCCTCATCCAGCGAACCAGTCGGGAAGTCGCCGATATCGACTGACGCCTCGATCACGCCGGATGTCGGGACATGCTGCGGCACCCCGGCCCGCAACAGCCCATCGAGCGCAGCTGCGCGGCTCTCGGCCGACGTGTAGGCCGGGACGCCGCGCCGGGTGAGGACGGAAACCACCTCGGGCGCGTGGGGGCTGACATAGGCAATGACCGGCTTGTCGCTGAGCGGCAGACAGTCTCGGATGGCATCGGCCATCAGGGCCGGCGATCCGACGGCCGACGAGCCGGCAATGACGACCAGCGCATCGTAGGAGGGACTGGCGAGCAGGATGCGAATGGCGGCGCGAAGCAGATCGGGCTGCAGGCCGGCGAGGGTCACATCGATCGGATTGCGGTCGAGATTGGCCTGCGGTCCCGCCTGGAGGCCGCGCAATTGCGCCGCCGTCTCGGTGTCGGGGGCGGGCGTCGCAAAGCCGGCGACGCCGAGACTGTCCGACACGATCGTGCCGGCGCCGCCGGTCGAGGTGAGGATCGCAACATTCCGGCCGGACAGTTTCCGTCCCGCGGCAAGGACCGCGGAAATGTCGAGCAGGTCTTCGAACGTTTTTGCGCGGATCACGCCGAATTGCCTGAACAAGGCGTCATACATGCGGTCGGAGCCGGCCAGTGCGCCGGTGTGCGAGACCGCCGCTTGCGCGCCGGCCTCCGATCGACCGATCTTGAAGGCGACAATGGGCTTGCCGGCCCGGCGTGCTTTCAGCACCGCCTCGCGAAAGCGAGATGGATGTCGGATCGCCTCGATATAGAGCGCAATGACGCGCGTTGCGCTGTCGTTGGCGAGGAAGTCGATGAAATCGGCGAGTTCGAGATCGGCTTCGTTGCTGGTCGACACCAGCTTCGACAGACCGACCCCGCGCGCCGCCGCGCGCGACAGCAAGGCACCGAGAATGCCGCCGCTTTGCGAGATCAATCCGACGGGCCCCGCCGGGAAGTCATCCATCGCCAGCGCGCCCGACGCCGACAGCACGATATTGTCGGTGAGATTGACGAGGCCGATGGTATTCGGCCCGAGGATCCGCATGGAGCCGGCGGCTTGCATGAGCTGTTTCTGGCGCTCGGCGCCTTCCGCCCCCGTTTCGGTGAAGCCGCTGGCCAGGACGATCGCCGCGGCAGCCCCTCGCTCGGACAATTCGCGCACCGCGACGTGCGCGCGCTCGGCGCCGAGCAGGACGAGGCCGACGTCAGGCACATCAGGCAGCGAGGCGATGTCGGGATAGCAGGTCAGACCGCCGATATCAGCGACCTTCGGGTTGACGGGATAGATCGCGCCCGCAAAGCCGTGCTTCCGGAGATAGGACACCGGTCGCCCCGAAGTCTTGTCCGGGTCGGCCGATGCACCGATGATTGCGACGCTGCGGGGCCGGATCAGGCGTTCGATGGCATCCATGGCTCAATCCTTCGAGGCTGATTGCGCAAGGAACGCGGTCACGGCATCGCGATGCTCCGCGCTGGTGTAGCAGATGGCCTGGGCCTAGCTGCCGAGACTGAAAATGTCGTGCGCGGAATGCTCGAAGGTCTCGTTCAGGATCTTCTTGCCCAGCGCCAGCGCGGTGGGAGACCCCTGAGCCAGTTCGGCCGCCCAGGCCTGCGCGGCCGGCAGCAGCTCGCTCGAGGCCACCTTGCGATCGACGATACCGAGCGCGAGCGCTTCGTCAGCCTCGACGACGCGCCCGGTGAAGATCAACTCCTTGGCCCTGGAAAGCCCGACCCGGCGCGGCAGGAAATACAGGCCGCCGCCGTCGGAAATCAGACCTCGCTTGATGTAGGACCAGGTGAACTTCGATCGCTCCGTGCCCATCACGAAGTCGCAGGCCAGCGCGGTGTCGGCACCGAGGCCCGCCGCTGCACCGTTGACGGCGGCAATCGTCGGCTTCGGCAGGCCAAGCAGGAACGACTGCACGTGATGCACGCCCTGCTGACGGCTCCATCCGTTGAATGCGACCTCGCCCTGCGGCGCCGCGAGCCGGCGCTTCATTCCGCTGATGTCTCCGCCGGCGCAAAACGCACTGCCGCGCCCCGTCAGCACCAGAGCCTTGATCGCCTTGTCCCGGGCGACGATTTCGAGCGCAGCGACGAACTCGGCGCGCATGTCGTCGCTCATGGCGTTGCGCCGGTCCGGCCGGTTGAATGCGATCGTCGCGACACCGGCCTCGACGGAAAATTCGATGAACTGATAGGACATGAGCTGATAGGACATGGCAGCATCCCTGGCTGGCGTCGGATCGATCGCCCGACGCTTTGCGGAGGCCGAATGCCGATTTCGGCCGTGCCGTTTCCTCGTTGAGCCCCAGCGCGGCCGGGCGTTCTTCTTCCCTGCGCTGATAGCGGCTTGCGCTGCCCTACACATCCCCATATTTCCACTTAGTGGAAATGCGAGGGCGGGTCGGATGGCGCGCATCTATGCGGGCGGAATCAATGGCAATCGCTCGCTCGAGCGGGGCATCGAGATCCTCCGGGCGTTCCGGCCCGGCGTCGACACGCTGGGCAACGGCGAGATTGCGGAGCGCACCGGATTGCCGCGATCGACGGTCAGCCGTCTGACGCGAACGCTGGTCAATTCCGGGATGCTCGACGAAGTCCGAAACCAGCGGAGCTACCGCCTTTCCGCGTCCGTCATCAGCATCGGCCACGCGATGCGGACGGGATCACCCGTGCTCAACGCGATCGGACCGATGATGCGGGCCGAGTCGGCCAGGCGCCGGCTTAACGTGGGACTAGCTGCCGCGGATCGAACCATGATGGTCTATCTGGAATCGATCCGCTACAGCCCGCGCGCGGCGTTGCGCAACGTGGTCGCCGGCCAGCAGGTTCCGATGGAGTTGACCTCGCTCGGCCGCGCCTACCTCGCTGGCATTGCGGAGACCGAGCGCGAGCGGTTGCTGAAAAAATTCGAACGACGCAGCAACTCTGCCAACAAGGCGCTGCTTGCAGACGTCAGGAGATCGATCAGCTCCGTCCAACGCAACGGCTATTGTGCCGTGTCCTGGCAGCCCGCCGTTCTCGCCGTCGCCACGCCGATCGTG
Organism: Bradyrhizobium sp. SZCCT0148; assembly: GCF_018129985.1. GTDB lineage: Bacteria > Pseudomonadota > Alphaproteobacteria > Rhizobiales > Xanthobacteraceae > Bradyrhizobium > Bradyrhizobium japonicum_H. Next base: position 121,351 of record NZ_JAFCKT010000001.1, on the reverse strand, counting down.
CTCGACGGGCTTCCGGTCTACGCCCTCAACATGAGCCTGCAGAACGTCGAGCGGTCGGAGGCGCTGGCGAGCGAGATGGGCGCGTATCTCAGCGCCTTCGCCGCGAAGTGCAAGGAGGTGTTGGCAGGAGGTTGAGGGCGATGGGCAGCGTTACAATTTTCCATACACCCCCGCGGCGACCGCCTTCAGCCGCTCGACCGAGCCGGACTCCGGATGCGGCTTGACGGGCGCGAACAGGATCGAGGCCTGCCTGCCGTTCTTCCAGACATGGATGTGGACGGCGTTGCCGTTGCCCTTGATGCAGGAATGCTCGCCAAACGCTTCCTTGCCGAACTCGGGGATCGCCACGTGCTGGCAAGGACCTGCGCGCTTCATCATGCCGATGGCGGTGTCGCGCGAGGTCGCGATCACCGCGACGGTCATGGTGTTCGCCTCGCGATCGAACATCATGCAGCTGCCGGCGCCGGTGCGCTGCACCGTCAGCGTGCTCGGATCGAGAAAGCCGTCGGCATCGGCCGCCGTGAGCCACTCGCAACCGCCAAACCGCTCGCTGCTCTTGCCCACATTGGCGATGGCCACGCGCGCCGCTTCGGTGACCGGCCCGAGCAGCGCGTCGTCGGCGCGCCGGCCGGTCGGATAGACGGTGAGTTGCAGGATGTAGTCGCCCGACAAGGTGACGACCACGGCTTCCTGTCGCTCCGCGCCGGCTGCGGTCGTACCGCCCTGGCCTTCGTCACCGATGCCCGCGACCGGCTTGAGCGGCATGCGCTCGGCAAGCGTCTTGACGAAGGTCGCGTACAATTCCCTGGCGCGGTCCTTGTCGGGATTGCGGAACACCGACAGCATCATCGTGTCGCCGCGCCCACCCTGGTAGATGCAGCCGCGGCCGTCCTGATTTGAAATCAGCGACCATTTGAGCGCCGGCATCGCCGCGGCAAGCTCCTTTGCGCTGATGAACGGGCAGGCTTCGGCCGCGCGCGCGGGAGGCACCGGGACGGTTGCGATGGCAAGGATCAGGGCGAGACAGGAGAACAGGCGATCGATGGTGCGCATGGGAGAGACATACTACGAAAATTGGTACGCCCGGAACGACCCGCGCATGCGCGCTCCGATTTCGCCATCTGATGCGAGGCCAGCCTGGCAAGGCGGGGACCTGTCAGCGGCGGGGCATCGTCACTGCCCGTTATATTCGGCCCAGCAATCCGCGGTTTCATAGACACGGACCGCCGAGACCTGCGGAAGATCCGGCTTCAACCGGTCCCAGATCCAGATCGCGATATTCTCGGCAGTCGGGTTCTCGAGGCCTTTGACCTCGTTCAGGCAGTGGTGGTCCAGCGCGGCCAGGATGTCGGCAAAGCATTTTTCGATGTCGAAGAAATCAGCGACGAATCCGGTGTGCGGATCGACCGGCCCGTCCAGTTGGACCTCGACCCGGTAGGAATGACCATGCAGCCGGCGGCATCGATGGGTCTCGGGCACATTGGGCAGCCGATGCGCCGCCTCGAACTTGAACGCCTGCGATATTCTCATTCAGTCCCCCACACGACGTGGCCACCCGGTCTCGAGCCGCCTTGGCGACCGGATGCTGCTGTGTCCTGACCTTTCATCGAAGAATGGCGCGCCCGGAACGATTCGAACGTCCGACCCTCAGATTCGTAGTCTGATGCTCTATCCAGCTGAGCTACGGGCGCGTTTTTCGCGAACAGTGCGGGCCTGAGCCCGCAGGCAGCCTCCGGACAGCGCCGGAGGGGTGCGAAAGAGCGCTCTGACTAACCGCTCTTGCTCCGGTTGGCAAGGTCCGGGACCGGGAGATTTTGCAAGGAGATGACGGTTTTGGTGTCATCCCGGAATGGCCCGCCGGGTCAGCCCCGGAATGACGCAATCCGCGGGCGGGCTAATGTCGGCCTCCGGCCGACTACGCCCTCTGCCGCTCGTTGCGGACGGAAAGCAGTTCCACGGGGCGGTCGGGGATGACGATTCGGAAGGTGGCGCCGATGGTGCCTTCGACGAGATGGATGTCGCCGCCATGGGCGCGAACCAGCTCGGCGGCAATCGCGAGGCCAAGGCCGCTGCCGCCGGGGCGGCCGGAGGTCTGGAACGCCTCGAACAGATGAGCCCGGGTCTTCGGGGGGACGCCGGGGCCGGTGTCGGAGACCTCGAGAATTGCGACCGCGCCCTCGCGTTTTCCCGTGATCCGGATCTGCTGGACCCCGCCCTCCCCGGAAGCGTGACTTTCCAGCGCCTGGGCAGCGTTGCGGACGAGGTTGAGCAGCACCCGAAACAGCTGATCGGGATCGGCATCGACCGCGAGCCCGCGATCGATCGCGGAGACCCAGGCGATCGAGGCATCGTTGGCGAGGCCCGCCGTCTCGCGCACTTCCAGCACCACAGGCTCGATGAGGATCATGCGCCGGTCCGGCGCGGCTTCCTGGGCGCGGCCGTAGGACAGCGTCGATTGGCAGAAGGCGATGGCACGCTCGAGCGAACGCACGAGCTTCGGCGCAAAGCGCTGCACCCGCGGGTCGGGCACGCTGGCCAGCTGATCCGACAGCAGCTGGGCCGAGGCCAGCAAATTGCGCAGATCGTGGTTGATCTTGGACACGGCGAGGCCGAGGGCGGCGAGCCGGCTCTTCTGATGCAGCATCGACATCAAATCGCGCTGCATGTCCGATAATTCCCGCTCGGCGACTCCGATTTCGTCACTGCGCTGGCTCGGCACGATGATCCGCGCCGAGCTTTCGGGGTTTTCGTGGAAGCCGACCAGGCTCGCGGTCAGCCGCCGCATCGGGCGCACGAAGAGATAATGAAGCGCGAGATAGACGAGGCCCGCGGTCAGCGCCGCGATGATCAGCGCGACCACCACGACGTTGCGGGAGAACCGGTACATCTGCTGCCGCAGCGGCAGCTCGTCGGTGACGATCTCCATGAACTGGGCATTGCCGACGCCGGGCCCGACGATGCGGATGGCCTGGTTGCCGGTCTCCAGCATCATCCGGAACGAGCCGGTGATCGCCTCCCACGCCGTCATGTCGCGCAGGTCGATGTCGTGCTCGATGGCGGCCGGCAAATTGTCGCTGGCGAGCAACCGACGCTGCTGGCCCATCTTGATGGCGACCGCGCGGGCGTTGATGCTCTTCAGGATCTGGCGCGACAGCGAATCGGGAACCATGCCGAGCGGCGCCGCATCGAGCACCAGTGCCGCGGTGTTGGCGGCGGCGACACGGTCATTCAGCCGGTTGACCCAGAAGTTGGCGATGGCCGGCACATAAAGCAGGCTGGCTGCGATCATCACCAGGGGAATGGTGAGCAGCAGCAGCTTGCCAGACAGCCCGAGCCCGCGCGTCCCGCGACAGCGCATCGCCGGCTGGTCCTGCAGATCCTGATCCTGGATCGGCTGGGGGTCTGTCGCTGCCACGAAATACGCCCTCGCTGCCTCTGGCGGGTGAAGGATCCGGCGGGTATCAAGATGCGGCCCGCCCCCGATCCGGTCAAATTACGGATCGCTAATCTGCCGAGGTGGGATGTAAGCGTTGATATGGCCAGTCGCCACCTCAAGGGCTAAAAACCCCGCACAAACAGCGATATTCACCGGAATCGCGCGCTTGTGCGGCGTTGACGAAAACAAGGCGCTCGCTTATAAGCCGGCCAAATTGTCCGCGATGACCCGGTGTGACGCCGGGAGCGGCTCTCTTGGGGCCGAAAATGGCCCGTTTGGGGCCGCATCTTCCGGGCTTTACCTTCAATTCTACAGGCAAATTGCCCGGTCAGCGGAGAAAAACCCGTGAAGCGGACTTATCAACCCAGCAAACTGGTGCGCAAGCGCCGTCACGGTTTCCGTGCTCGTCTCGCCACTGCCGGCGGTCGCAAGGTTCTGGCCGCCCGCCGCGCCCGCGGCCGCAAGCGTCTGAGCGCCTGAGCCGGACCCTCTTTTCCGGGATTTCATCATGGATCGGCTGAGGCAGCGGGCGGATTTCCTCGCCGTTGCCAATGGCGCGCGGGTGAACAGTCCCGCGTTCGTCCTGCAAAGCCGGCTCCGTGACGACGGCGGTCCGATCCGGATCGGCTTCACCGTTACCAAAAAGAACGGCAACGCCCCCGCGCGCAATCGCATCCGGCGCCGGCTTCGCGAACTGGTGAAGCGGCTCGATCCGGCGTCGATGCAGCTCCATCATGATTATGTCCTGGTCGGCCGAAGGGACGCGCTCTCGCGCGACTTCGCCACCATGCTCGACGATCTGCGCATAGCGTTCACGAAGCCCGCGCGGCATACGCACAAGGGGCGCGGCCCGAAACGCGTAGGGCCCGGCCCCGTCCCAGCTGCCAGCCGCAAACCGGATTGATGACGAGACAACAGTGATGACCGACAATCGCAATACCATCCTCGCCGTCATTCTGTCGGGCCTCGTCCTGATCGCCTGGCAGTATTTCTACAACGTGCCGGCGATGGAGAAGCAGCGCGCCCTGCAGCAGACGCAGGCTGAGCTCCAGAAGGGCACGCCGCAGCCGACCGCATCTGCAACGCCGGGCGCCGCGCCGGCCGGCGGCGGCGCGCAGCCGTCGTCGACCCCGGGCGTGAACCAGCAGGCCCAACCGGTCGTCGCCCGCGACACCGCGATTGCCGCCAGCCCGCGCGTGAAGATCGACACGCCGCGCATCGTCGGCAGCCTCTCGCTGAAGGGCGGCCGCATCGACGACATCGCGCTGGTGCAATTCCGCGAAACGGTCGACCCGAAGTCGCCGCCGATCATCCTCTATTCGCCCTCCGGGACCGCGGAGCCCTATTACGCCGAGTTCGGCTGGGTGGCCGCGACGGGCGTGACCGCGAAGATGCCCGATGCCCAGACCGTCTGGCAGCAGGACGGCAGCGGCAGCCTGACGCCGACGACGCCGGTGGTCCTGAAATGGGAAAACGGCGATGGCCTGACCTTCCGCCGCACCGTTTCGGTCGACGACCATTATCTCTTCACCATCAAGGACGAGGTGAGCAATGTCGGCAATGCGCCGGTTACGCTCTATCCGTTCGCGCTGATCTCGCGACACGGTGCGCCACAGGTCTCCGGCTACTACATCCTGCATGAAGGCCTGATCGGCTATCTCGGCGACGAGAAGCTGCAGGAATATGCCTACAAGAAGATCGACGAGACCAAGCAGGTGAACTTCAAGGTCACCAATGGCTGGCTCGGCATCACCGACAAATACTGGGCCTCGGCCCTGCTGCCCGACACCAACGCGCAGCTTCAGGCGCGGTTTTCCTCGAACCCCTCCGGCAATCTTCACACCTACCAGACCGACTACCTGCTCGACCCCGTCACCGTCGCGATCGGCGGCACTGCGACCGCGAACGCGCGGCTGTTCGCCGGCGCCAAGGAAGCCGGCGTGGTCGGCGTGTTTCCGTTCGCCGGCCTCGGCGGCTACAACAAGGAGCTGGGGCTGAACCATTTCGATCTCTTGATCGACTGGGGCTGGTTCTACTTCATCACCAAGCCGATGTTCCTCGGCCTCGACTTCTTCTTCCGCTTCTTCGGCAATTTCGGCATCTCGATCCTGCTCGTGACCGTGATCGTGAAGCTGCTGTTCTTCCCGCTGGCGAACAAGTCCTACGCCTCGATGGCGAAGATGAAGTCGGTCCAGCCGCAGCTCGCGGCGCTGAAGGAACGCTACCCCGACGACAAGGTGAAGCAGCAGCAGGAGATGATGGAGATCTACCGCAAGGAGAAGATCAATCCGGTCGCCGGCTGTCTTCCCGTTGTGATCCAGATTCCGGTGTTCTTCTCGCTGTACAAGGTGCTGTTCGTCACCATCGAGATGCGGCACGCGCCGTTCTTCGGCTGGATCAAGGACCTCTCCGCGCCGGACCCGACCAACCTCTTCAACCTGTTCGGACTGATCCCGTTCGATCCGACCACGATCCCGGTGTTCGGCCACTATCTCGCGCTCGGCATCTGGCCGATCATCATGGGCATCACGATGTGGTTCCAGATGAAGCTGAACCCGACGCCGCCGGATCCGACGCAGCAGCTGATCTTCAACTGGATGCCGCTGATCTTCACCTTCATGCTGGCGGGCTTCCCGGCGGGTCTCGTGATCTACTGGGCCTGGAACAACACGCTCTCGGTGCTCCAACAGAGCTACATCATGCGTCGCAACGGCGTGAAGGTGGAGCTGTTCGACAATCTCAAGGCGACGTTCGCGCGGAAGGCGACGTAGCTATCAGGCAGGTGCCCGCCCACATATTGCGGGCACGATGCTTCCAAGTCGTCATGCCCGGGCTTGTCCCGGGCATCCACGTTTTGAAAGCTAGCTCCGTGAAGACGTGGATGGCCGGGACAAGCCCGGCCATGACGCGAGGATAGACTTTCAGATGACAGACAAGTCAGACGACAAGCTGATCGAGGCCGGGCGCAAGCTGTTCGCGCGCGACTGGCAGTTCATCTGGGCCTCGCCTTCGATCGAGACGCTGCCGCCGATGGCGGGGCTGGAGGTCGCCTTTGCCGGGCGCTCCAATGTCGGCAAGTCGAGCCTGATCAACGCGCTGACGGGGCGCAATGCGCTGGCGCGCACCTCGCATACGCCGGGCCGCACCCAGGAGCTGATCTTCTTCGAGGTCCCCGGCAAGACCGATTTGCGGCTCGTCGACATGCCCGGCTATGGCTACGCGAAGGCGCCGAAGAGCCAGGTCGCGTCCTGGACCGAGCTGATCCACAAATTCCTGCTGGGGCGCGCCTCGCTCGCGCGCGTCTACGTGCTGATCGACGCGCGCCATGGGCTCAAGGACGTCGACCTCGAGGTGCTCAAGACGCTCGACCGCTCCGCAGTCAGCTACCAGGTCGTGCTGACCAAGGCCGACCAGGTAAAGGCCTCCGATCTGCAATCGCGCATCGCCGAGACCGAGGCCGCGCTCGCCAAGCATCCGGCTGCGTTCCCGAACGTGCTCGCGACCTCGTCGCGCAGCTCGACCGGCATGGAGAGCCTGCGCGCAGCGATGGCGAAACTGCTGGAAGAGCGGGCCTCGTAATGATGGCACAGCGCCTGCTGATCGGGCTTGCCGGCTTGATGGGCGCCGCCGGCGTCGCGCTGGCCGCCGCCGCCGCTCACGGTGCAGATGCGAGCCGGCTGGCCTCCGCCAGCGCGATGCTGCTGTTTCACGCAACTGCCATACTTGGCGTCACGTCGCTGCTCGCGCGCGGCCTTCTGCACGGCGGAATTGGCCTGATCGGCGCGTTCGGCTTCGTGATCGGCGCCGCGCTGTTCGCGGGCGACCTCACCTTGCGGCAATATGCCGGGCACTCGCTGTTTCCGATGGCGGCGCCGACAGGTGGAATGGTGATGATTGCGGGCTGGCTGGCGGTGAGTGTGGCGGCGGCGGCGGCGAGGAAGTGACGCTCTTCTCCCCTCTCCCCTTGCGGGAGAAGGTGGCGCGAAGCGCCGGATGAGGGGTCTCCAACCGCAGGTGTGCTCGCGGACAGAGACCCCTCACCCGTCTCGCGCAAGGGGAGAGGGGAAGAACATCGCTTTGCGCTGCCCCCGCCAATCGGATAGAACGCAGGCCGCTCCAGTCCCGCCAGCGAGATCCGCGACATGACCGACATCTCCCCGCTCGACCAGGCCCGCATCCTGTCCGAAGCGCTGCCGCACATGCAGCAGTATGACGAGGAAACCATCGTCATCAAATATGGCGGCCATGCCATGGGCGACGAGGAGACCGCGAAGAATTTTGCCCGCGACATCGTGCTCTTGGAGCAGACCGCGATCAATCCTGTCGTGGTGCATGGCGGCGGGCCGCAGATTGCGACCATGCTCAAGCGCCTCGGCATTCAATCGGAGTTCGCGGCAGGCCTGCGCATCACCGATGCCGCGACCATCGAGATCGTCGAGATGGTGCTTGCCGGTTCCGTCAACAAGCAGATTGTCGGCTACATCAACGAGGCCGGCGGCAAGGCCGTGGGTCTGTCAGGCAAGGACGCCAACATGGTGAAGGCGTCGAAGACGACGCGCACCATCATCGATCCCGGCTCGAACATCGAGAAGGCGATCGATCTCGGCTTCGTCGGCGACCCCGAGAAGGTCGACCTCACGCTGCTCAACCAGCTGATCGGCTACGAGCTGATCCCGGTGCTGGCGCCGCTCGCGACCTCGAAGGAGGGCCAGACGCTGAACGTCAACGCCGACACATTTGCCGGTGCGGTTGCCGGCGCGCTGAAGGCCAAGCGGCTGCTGCTGCTCACCGACGTGCCCGGCGTGCTCGACAAGTCGAAGAAGCTGATCCCGCAGCTCTCGGTGAAGGACGCGCGCAAGCTGATTGCCGACGGCACCATTTCCGGCGGCATGATCCCGAAGGTCGAGACCTGCATCTATGCGCTGGAGCAGGGCGTCGAGGGCGTCGTCATCATCGACGGAAAGATGCAGCATGCCGTGCTGCTCGAGCTGTTCACCAACACCGGCACGGGAACGCTGATCCACAAGTGATGAAGAGCTGGCCAACGAAAGCCGTCATGGCCGGGCAAAAGCGCGAAGCGCGCCTTCGCACAGATGTCCCGGCCATCCACGAGCTTTTGACCGGCACCAAGAAGGTGGATGCCCGGGACAAGCCGGGCCATGACGAGCGGAGAGTCCGGCAGCACGGTCGCTCGCCCCTCACCCGCTTCCTGATGACGCTGCCGGCCGCGGCCGTCTCCTTCGTCTTCTCCTCGGTGCCGGCCTTCGCCGATCTGAAGATCTGCAACCGGATGTCCTATGTCGTCGAAGCCGCGATCGGCATCGACGACAAGGCGGCGACCGCGACGCGGGGCTGGTTCAGGGTCGATCCCGCCACGTGCCGCGTGGTGGTGCAGGGCACGCTGACCGCCGACCGCATCCTGCTCAACGCCCGTGCGCTCGGCGTCTATGGCGCCTCCCCGATTCCGCAGAACGGCAGCGACATGCTGTGCGTGGCGCAGGACAATTTCGTCATCGCCGCGGCCCGGCAATGCCGCACCGGCCAGAGCCAGGCGGCCTTCACGCAAGTGACGCCGGCACAAGCCGCCGACGGCAACCTGATTGCCTATCTCGCCGAGGATTCCGAATATGACGACGAGCAGGCCCGCCTCGCCGGCATCCAGCGGCTCCTGGTGATCGCGGGCTACGATGCCGCGCCGATCGACGGCGTCGACGGGCCGAAGACGCAAGCTGCCCTGGCCGCGTTCCTGAAGAGCCGCGGATTGTCCGCGGACATCGTGGGCTCGCCGAATTTCTTCAAGACCATGATCGATGCGGTGCAGACGCCGTCCGCGACCGGCCTGACCTGGTGCAACGACACGGTGCACAAGGTGATGGCGGCGATCGCGACCGACGACGGCAAGACCGTGACCAGCCGCGGCTGGTATCGCATCGATCCCAAGACGTGCCTGCACCCTGATGTCACCGGCCAGCCGAAGCAGATCTTCAGCTTCGCGGAGGCCGTCGACGCCGACAACCGCGTCGTCAAGCTGAAGGACCGGCCGTTGAACTGGGGCGGCGACAGGCAGCTCTGCACGCGCGAGACCAAGTTCGAGACCACCGAGCAGACCGATTGCGGCGCGCGCGGATTCGCGGCGACCGGCTTTGGCGCTGTGGACATGTCGAGCGGCGGCAAGACGCTGCGCTTCGCGGTGCCGTGAAGGAAGATTTGCAATGAGCCAGCCCCGCACCTTTGCCCATGTCGACACCTGGGTGTTCGACCTCGACAACACGCTGTATCCGCATCACGTCAATCTGTGGCAGCAGGTCGATGTGCGGATCACCGAGTTCGTGTCGAGCTGGCTGCAGGTGACGCCGGCGGAGGCGCGAAAACTCCAGAAGGATTATTACCTGCGCTTCGGCACCACCATGCGCGGCATGATGACCTTGCATGGCGTATCCGCCGACGACTATCTCGCCTACGTCCACAAGATCGACCATTCCCCGCTGGAGCCGAACCCGGCGCTTGGCGAGGCCATCGCAAGATTGTCGGGGCGCAAGCTGATCCTGACCAACGGCTCGGTGGACCATGTCGATGCGGTGCTGGCGCGGCTCGGCCTGGCAACGCATTTCGACGGCGTGTTCGACATCATTGCCGCCGAATTCGAGCCGAAGCCGGCGGCGCAGACGTATCAAAAGTTTCTCGCCGACCACGCGGTCGATCCGACACGCGCCGCCATGTTCGAGGACCTCGCCCGCAACCTCGCCGTCCCGCACCAGCTCGGCATGACCACGGTGCTGGTGGTGCCGGATGGAACGAAGGAGGTGGTGCGGGAAGACTGGGAGCTGGAAGGCCGGGGCGCCGCCCATGTCGATCACGTCACGGATGATCTGACGGGATTTTTGGCTGGGTTGTCTCCCAAGTAGCCGTCATACCCCGCGAAAGCGGGGTATCCAGTAATCATTGCTGTCTCGATTCATCACGACCGCTGCGGCGTCCTGGATTACCCGCTTCGCGGGTGATGACAGCGAAGCAAGCTTGACTCTCCCCCGTCAAATCCCGAAAAAGCCCCCAATCCGCGACAAGACCCGCCTTCTCCAGAGGAAATCCCGATGTCCCTTGCAGCCCTCGAATCCACCATCAACAGCGCCTTCGACGCGCGCGACGGCATCTCGACCGCGACCAAGGGCGAAGTGCGCGAGGCCGTGGATCAGGCGCTGGAGACCCTGGACAAGGGTGAGGCCCGCGTTGCCGAGCGCGGCGCCGACGGCAAGTGGAAGGTCAATCAATGGCTGAAGAAGGCCGTGCTGCTGTCGTTCCGCCTCAACGACATGGGCGTCATCAACGGCGGCCCCGGCCAGGCTAACTGGTGGGACAAGGTGCCCTCGAAGTTCGAAGGCTGGGGCGAGAACCGTTTTCGCGATGCCGGTTTTCGCGCCGTGCCGGGCGCCATCGTGCGCCGCTCGGCCTTCATCGCCAAGAACGTCGTGCTGATGCCGTCCTTCGTCAATCTCGGCGCCTATGTCGATGAGAGCACCATGGTGGACACCTGGGCCACAGTCGGCTCCTGCGCGCAGATCGGCAAGCGCGTGCACATCTCCGGCGGCGCCGGCATCGGCGGTGTGCTCGAGCCGCTGCAGGCCGAGCCCGTGATCATCGAGGACGACTGCTTCATCGGCGCCCGCTCGGAAGTCGCCGAAGGCGTGATCGTGCGCAAGGGGGCGGTGCTGGCGATGGGCGTGTTCCTGGGCGCCTCCACCAAGATCGTCGACCGCGACACCGGCGAGATCTTCATCGGCGAAGTGCCTGAATATTCGGTGGTGGTACCCGGAGCGCTGCCCGGCAGGCTGATGAAGAACGGCCAGATCGGCCCGAGCACCGCCTGCGCCGTGATCGTCAAGCGCGTCGACGAGCGCACGCGCTCGAAGACCAGCATCAACGAGCTGCTGCGGGATTGAGCTCTCAGCCTCTCCCCGTTCCTTGCGGGACGAGGTGACCGGCGGCGCCGGACAGCCTCGTCGAACCGCCTCTCCCGCCATTGCGACCAATCTTCGGGCGGCCGCTCCCGCCCGGAACCGCTCGCATGGACTGGACCTCGTACCTCTTCCGCTTCGACGGCCGTATCAACCGCGCCTTGCAATGGCAGGCGTTGCTGATCGTCGCGGTGCTGGCTGGCTTGCTCGGATTGATCAGTCAGGTGATCCACCTCCTCAGCGGGGACGGATTGTTGAAGCTATCCATCAAAGTTGATTTCGACTTCGGCCTGGACGACCTTTTCAAGCTGTTCGATCCCAGGCTTTATCGCTCGCTGGCATCCCTCGGCCGCACGGACCTGATCCTGAAGGCGTCAGGCCTGTCGCTGTTTGCATGGATTTTCCTGGCAACGGCCACCAAGCGGCTGCACGACCGCGACAAGAGCGGCCGGTGGATCATTCCATTCTTCCTCGCACCCGGCCTGTTCAGTCAGTTCTCGGATCTGCTGCCTGACTCCCATTGGGCCCAGTCGCTCAGCCTCACCGCCTCGACCCTGTGGCTGTGGGGATTCATCGAGCTGTTCATCGTACCCGGCACCGCGGGCCACAACCGCTTCGGCCCCGATCCGCTCGCCGACGTCGACGACGGCTCCGCATCCGTCGCTCCCTCTGCAAAAAGTTGGGACCAGAGCCGCGAGCTCGAAATTGTCCCGCCCAGCGCTAGCCCACCCGGCGGCATGCATGTTAAGCGGGGCTCATGACCGATGCTCTCTCCATTGCCCGCGATCTGATCCGCTGCCCCTCGGTAACTCCTGAAGATGCCGGCGCGCTCGGGGTCCTTGAAAAAGCCCTCGGCGCCGCAGGCTTCACCTGCCACCGCGTGACCTTCAGCGAACCCGGCACTGCCGACGTCGACAATCTCTATGCGCGGATCGGCAGCGAGGGTCCGCACATCACCTTCGCCGGCCATACCGACGTGGTACCGCCCGGTGACGAGAGCGCCTGGAGCGTCGGTGCGTTCTCCGGAGAGGTCAAGGACGGTGTCCTGCATGGCCGCGGCGCGGTCGACATGAAGGGCGGCATCGCCTGTTCGGTCGCAGCGGTCCTGGAGCATCTCGCCGCCAACGGCGGCCAGCCGCGCAGCGACGGCAAGGGCTCGATCTCGTTCCTGATCACCGGCGACGAGGAAGACGTCTCGATCAACGGCACCATCAAGCTGTTGAAATGGGCCGCCGAGCGCGGCGAGACATTCGACCATTGCGTGCTGGGCGAACCCTCCAATGTCGAGACGCTCGGCGACACCATCAAGGTCGGCCGCCGCGGCTCGCAATCCGGCACGCTGTACGTGGACGGCGTGCAGGGCCACGTCGCCTATCCGCATCGCGCCTCCAATCCGGTGCCTGACATTTCGCGATTGATCGTGGCGATTTCCGACGAACCGCTCGACCATGGCAGCGCGCAATTCCAGGCCTCCAATCTCGAATTCGTCTCGGTCGACGTCGGCAACAAGGCTTTCAACGTCATCCCCGGCGAGGCCCGTGCCAGGTTCAACATTCGCTACAACGACAACCACACCCAGGCGAGCCTGCGCGAATTGGTCGAGACGCGGCTGACAAAGGCCTGCGGCAATCGCATCAAGGCCCGCATCGTCTGGGAGCCCTCGAACTCCAACGTGTTCGTCACCAAGCCCGGCCCATTCACCGATCTCGCGGTGTCCGCGATCGAGGAGGTGACGGGGCGCAAGCCGGAGCTGTCGACATCAGGCGGCACGTCGGACGCGCGGTTCATCTCGAGCTATTGCCCGGTGATCGAGTTTGGGCTGGTCGGCCAGACCATGCACCAGGTCGACGAGCGCGTGCCGGTGGCCGATCTGGAGAAACTGACGAAGGTGTATCGGGGGATACTGACTAGGTATTTTGGGTAAGCGCTGTCGTTGCCAGGGATCCCGTCGTCGTGCCCGGGCTTCTCCAGGGCATCCACGTACTTCAGTCGCAGCAAGAAAGATCGTGGATGGCCGGAACAAGCCCGGCCATGACGGACGTAGCGGCATCAGGCGCTAATAATCCACCTTCATCAGATACAGCCCGTCCGGCGGGGCGACGATGCCGCACGCTGCGCGGTTGCGTGCGGCCAGCGCTGCGGAGAGATCGTCGGCGGTCCAGCGGCCTTCACCGACCCAGACCAGGGAGCCCACCATCGAGCGGACCTGGCTGTGCAGGAAGGACCGCGCCGAGGTGACGATGACGATCTCACGGCCATCGCGCTCGACGTCGAGCTGATCGAGCGTCTTCTCCGGCGACTTCGCCTGGCACTCGGTGTCACGGAACGTGGTGAAATCGTGCTTGCCGAGCAGGCGTTGTGCCGCTGCATGCATCGCATCGGCATCGAGCTTGCGCGGCACGCGCCAGGCGTGGCCGATGTCGAGCGCGAGATTGGCGCGGGTGTTGATGACGCGATAGCGATAGTGGCGCTTCACCGCTGAGAAGCGCGCCTCGAAACTGTCAGGCACGACCTCGGCTTCCAGCACCGCGATCGGATGCGGGCGCAGATGCGCATTGAGCCCGTCGCGAAACCGGCCCGGTGGAAACGGCTTGTCGATATCGACATGCGCGACCTGGCCCCGCGCGTGCACGCCGGCATCGGTGCGGCCGGCGCCGTGCACGCGCAACTCCGCGCCGGTCATCGCCTTCACGGCCGCCTCCAGCGCGCCCTGTACCGACGGCAGCGTGTCCTGCACCTGCCAGCCGAAGAACGGCGCGCCGTCATATTCGATGGTGAGCTTGTAGCGGGGCATCTCAATCCCGGTGGTGTCATCGCCAGGGCCTGACCGGCGATCCAGTCCTCCGAGGCATCTCTGTTCAGCCAAGACGTGTCTGGGTACTGGATACCCCGCCGTCGCGGGGTATGACAGCGTCAGGTGAATTTGGCGCCGGCCTTCAACGGCATGCCGCGCAGGAAGTCCGCGGCCTGCATCCGGCCTTTACCCTCGCGCTGGAGTTCGATGATGCGGATGGCGTCCTCGCCGCAGGCGATGGTGAGCTTGTCGTCGAGCACCTCACCCGGCGTGCCCGAGCCCTTCGCCAGTTCACACCGCAGGATTTTGACGCGCGCGTTGTCGCTGACCTCGGCAAGCTCGGCCCATGCACCGGGGAACGGCGACAGGCCGTGGATGTGGCGCAGCACGGCGCGCGCCGGCTTGCCCCAGTCGATCCGCGCCTCGGTCTTGTCGATCTTTGCGGCGTACGTCACGCCGTCCTCGCTCTGCTTTTTGAGCTGGAGCCCGCCGCGGTCGAGCGCAGCCATCGCGCGCACCATCAGGTCGGCGCCAAGGCGGGAGAGCCGATCGTGCAGGTCGGCCGCCGTCATGGTGTCCGTGATCGCGAGGCGCTCGGCCATCGCGACGTCGCCGGTGTCGAGGCCGACATCCATCTTCATCACCATCACGCCGCTCTCGGCATCGCCAGCCATGATCGCGCGGTTGATGGGGGCGGCGCCGCGCCAGCGCGGCAGCAGCGAGGCGTGCAGATTGTAGCAGCCGAGTCTTGGCGCATCGAGGATCGCCTGCGGCAGGATCATGCCGTAGGCGACGACGACGGCGGCATCAGCATCGAACGCGCTGAACTCGTCGAGCGCTTCCTGGGTTTTCAGCGTCTTCGGCGTCAGCACGGGAATGCCGAGCTTTCGCGCGGCCTCCTCGACCGGCGTCGGCTGCAACTGCAGGCCGCGCCGCCCGCCCGGCTTCGGGGCGCGGGTGTAGACGGCGACGATCTCATGGCCATGCGCGACCAGCTCGAGCAGCGTCGGCACGGAGAAATCGGGCGTGCCCATGAAGATGAGGCGAAGGGGCATGTGGCGAGACAATCCTCAGATGGGAGCCAGTTATCCGTCAAGGCTGGGCTTGTCCCAGCCATCCATGCCCTTCCTGCGCGCGGCGGCGACGAACGTGGATGCCCGGCACAAGGCCGGGTATGACGGCGGAGGATGTGGCTACTCCGCGCGCTTGGCAGCTTTCTCGAACTTCTTGATGACGCGGTCGCGCTTGAGCTTCGACAGATAGTCGACGAACAGCACACCGTTGAGATGGTCGATCTCGTGCTGGATGCAGGTGGCGTAGAGACCTTCGGCGTCTTCCTCGTGCACCTTGCCGTCGAGGTCGGTGAAGCGCACGCGCACCTTCGCCGGGCGCTCGACCTCCTCGTAATATTCAGGGATCGAGAGGCAGCCTTCCTCGTAGACCGACAACTCCTCGGAGGAGCTGATGATCTCGGGGTTGATGAAGACGCGCGGCAGCGGATTGGTCTCGCCGTTCTCGTCGCGCTTGGCGAGGTCCATGGTGATCAGCCGCAACGGCTGCGCGATCTGGATCGCGGCGAGCCCAATCCCGGGCGCGTCGTACATGGTCTCGAACATGTCGTCGGCAAGCTTGCGGATCTCGGTCGTGACCTTTTCGATCGGCTTGGAGACCTGACGCAGCTGCCTGTCGGGCAGGATGATGATTTCTCTGAGGGCCATGGCCGCGATTTAAGCCCCGCGCCGAGTGCGGTCAATGCGGCCCGGAACCCCGTTAACCCTTCGCTAACCATAAATTTTCAGGTTTCGTTAACCGTAAAAATTAGGGTGCAGTTAACCATAAGCGTTCGCTATTCGTTCGCGGATGCCGGCGAATCGGCTAGAACGGTCGGCATGAACGAGACCATTTTCATGCTCGGCGACTGGCCGGTGCGCACGATCGATGTGCTGATCGGCTTCGGCGTCCTCGTCCTTATCCTCCTGGTGGCGATTGCCGTGGTGATCGCCCGGTCGGGCCGGCGCGGCGCGGAACTCGCGATGGCGCACGCGATCCGCGCCGACGAGCTCGAGGAGCGCCTGAGCGAGGTCTTGCGCGCCCAGAGCGAATCCTCAGGACGGGTCGACGCCATGACCCAGGCGCTGGCGGGACGCCAGGCCGAGATGGCGCGGGCGGTCAACGAGCGGCTGGACTCGGTCACCCACCGCGTCGGCCAGTCGATGGAGCATTCGACCCGCAACACCATGGAAAGCCTGCGCGCGCTGCACGAGCGGCTCGGCATCATCGACAGCGCCCACAAGAACCTCACCGACCTCACCACCCAGGTGACGACCCTGCGCGACGTGCTCGCCAACAAGCAGTCGCGCGGCGCCTTCGGCCAGGCGCGGATGGAGGCGATCGTCCAGGACGGTCTTCCAAAGGGCGCCTACGAATTCCAGTTCACGCTCTCGACCGGCAAGCGGCCCGACTGCGTCGTGTTCCTGCCGGACCAGCGCCCGCTCTGCATCGACGCCAAGTTCCCGCTGGAAGCAATGACGGCGCTGCACGACGCCCGCACCGACGAGGAGAAGCGCATTGCCACGCAGCGGCTGCGCGGCGACGTGATGAAGCATGTCAGCGACATCGCCGAAAAATACCTCATCACCGGCGAGACCCAGGAGATGGCGCTGATGTTCGTGCCGTCGGAATCGGTCTACGCCGAGATCCATGACGGCTTCGACGACGTGATCCAGAAGGCCTATCGCGCCCGCGTGGTGCTGGTGTCGCCCTCGCTGCTGATGCTCGCGATCCAGGTGATGCAGCAGATCATGAAGGACGCGCGCATGCGCGACGCCGCCGACCAGATCCAGACTGAAGTCATCAAGCTCGGCGACGATCTGGGACGCCTGCGCGACCGCGTGGTCAAGTTGCAGAAGCATTTTTCCGATGCGAACGAGGACGTCCGCCAGATCCTGATCTCCGCCGACAAGATCGAGAAGCGCGCCGGCCGGATCGAGGAGCTCGATTTCAGCAAGACCGAGGCCCCGGAAGGACCGCATCTGGTGGCAACGGGTGCGCCGGAGCTGTTCCCGAGGAAGCTCCGGGCGGGGGAGTGAGGCTGAGTCGTCATGGCTGGCTTGTCCCGGCCATCCACGGCCTTTTCACCGACATCAAGAACATGGATGCCCGGACAAGCCCTGGCATGACGGGTTTTGCGACAGAGGCATCAGGGCCAGAATCTGCTAACACCGCCCCATGACCGCACCCGACGCGACCTCCCCTGCCGTTGCCTCCCCTCCTGCGACCTCCTGGCGCGACAGTCTTGCCGTTTACCTGCAGCCGCGGGTGCTGATCGTGCTGTTCCTCGGCTTCTCCTCTGGCCTGCCGCTGGCGCTGTCGGGATCGACGCTGCTGGTGTGGATGCGCGAGGCGGGGGTCGATCTCAAGACCATCGGGCTGTTCGCGCTGGTCGGCACGCCCTACACGCTGAAGTTCCTGTGGGCGCCGCTGGTGGATGCGCTGCATGTGCCGCTGTTCACCCGTGCGTTCGGGCGCCGGCGTGGCTGGCTGTTGTTCTCGCAATCCCTGCTGATCGTCGCGATCCTGCTGCTGGCGATGACCGACCCCGCGCGCTCGCCGTTCTATGTCGCGCTCGGCGCGCTGCTGGTGGCGGCGACGTCGTCGACGCAGGACATCGTGGTCGATGCCTTCCGTGTCGAAAGCCTTCCGGAAAGCGAACAGGCGGCCGGCATGGCCGCTTACGTCGCGGCCTACCGTATCGGCATGCTGGTCTCGACAGCGGGCGCGCTGTTCATCGTCTCCGGCTTCGAAGACACCGGCATTCCCCGCACGTCGGCGTGGATGTGGGGCTATGTGGTGATGGCCGCGATGGTACTGATCGGCACGGTCACCGCGTTGGCCGCGACCGAGCCGCCGCAATCCGCACAGGCGGAAGCTGCGACACAAGCCGAGACCGCGCTTGCGCGGGTGTTGACCGCGGCAATCGGCGCGTTCTCCGAATTCCTGTCGCGCAAGGACGCACTCGCCGCGCTCGCCTTCGTCGTGCTGTTCAAGTTCACCGATGCGTTCTCGGGCACGATGACGGCGCCGTTCGTGATCGACCTCGGCTTCACCCGCAACGATTATGCGGCCATCGTGAAGGGCGTCGGCCTCGCCGCGACCCTGATAGGCGGATTTGCCGGTGGCTTCGTCGCGCGACGTTATCCGCTGGCAATGTCGCTCTGGATCGGCGGCGTGGTGCAGGCGGTGGCCAATTTGTCCTTTGCCTGGCTCGCAATGGTGGGCACCAATCAATGGGCGCTGGCGCTCGCGATCTGCGCCGAGAATTTCACCAGCGCCATCGGCACCGTGATCTTCGTGGCCTACCTCTCGGCGCTCTGCCAGAACCCGCTGCACACGGCAACGCAATATGCCTTGCTTACCGCGCTCGCAGCGGTGGGGCGGACCTATCTGTCGTCGAGTGCGGGTTATGTCGCAAGCGCGACCGGCTGGCCGATGTTCTTCGTGATCTGCGTGCTGGTGGCGATCCCGAGCCTGGTGCTGCTGACCTGGCTGCAGCGGCGCGGGCATTTCGAGGCGTTGGGGCCGGTGCGGGTGTGACGATGCGCCGTCACGCTCGGCGAAGGCGAGGCATCCAGTAGTTCCGAGACAGCTGCGATAGACCGAGAAGCTGCGGCGTGCTGGATCGCCCGCCTTCGCGGGCGATGACACCGGGTCGGAGAGGCCCCGCCCCCTACTGCTTCTTGATGATGCTCCACTTCGTGATCACGGCTTCGCTCATCTGGCCGGGATCGCTGGCGCAGGCGACTTCGTCGACCTTGACCGAGATCGCCTTGCCGACGAACGATTTCAGCTGCGCAGCCTGCGCGTCGCTGGAGGTGACGAGCTGGAAGGTCTCCGGTCCCGTCTCGAGATTGCACAGTCCGTTCGGCGCCGGCAGCCGGCGCGGCTCGGAGGTGATCTGGTAGGTCGCGATCCGTTTGCCGGCGTTCTTGACGTCGCGCACTTTCAATGCCGTCAGCTCACCCGACAGCACCTCGCCGGTGTTGATCGGCTTGCCGGGCTTTGGCGCCGGCAGCGCCTCGTTGTCCGGCTGCGCCGAGATGGCCGGCGTCACCACCAGCAGCATCGTCGCGACCAAAGCCAATCGAGCGGCGAATCGTTTCGTCATGTCGTCCGTTCCGTAAAGTCTGGATGGAGATTGTTGTTTTGACGCGTTTCCTTCACGCGAACCGGTATCCGCTTCGCTCGAAAACGCGCTAGAACAGGGTGCGCTGCCGCATCGCAGCCGATAGCGTACCTTCATCGAGATAATCAAGCTCGCCGCCGACGGGAACTCCGTGGGCGAGCCGCGTCACCTTCACATTGGCGTCCTGCAGGAGGTCGGTGATGTAATGCGCCGTGGTCTGGCCGTCGACCGTCGCATTCAGCGCCAGGATGATCTCGTGCACCCGCGAATCATGCGCGCGCGCGACCAGTGCGTCGATGGTCAGATCCTGCGGGCCGACGCCGTCGAGCGGCGACAATGTCGCGCCCAGCACGTGATAGCGCCCCTGGGTCGCATTGGCGCGCTCCAGCGCCCAGAGATCGGCGACATCGGCGACGACGACGATGATGGCGTCATCGCGCTTCGGATCGGTGCAGACGGTGCAGGGATTTTGCGTATCGATGTTGCCGCAGGTCTTGCAGACCTGGACCTTGTCCAGCGCGACCTGCATGGCCGAAGCCAGCGGCATCATCAGCGCTTCGCGCTTCTTGATCAGATGCAGCGCCGCACGCCGCGCCGAGCGCGGACCGAGGCCCGGCAGCCGCGCGAGAAGCTGCACCAGCCGCTCGATTTCGGGACCTGCAACCGCGCCCATATTACTGGCCGAACAACCCCGGCGGCAGGCCGAGCCCGCCGGTCAGCGACTGCATCTTTTCCTGCATCGCAGCCTCGGCCTTGCGGCGCGCGTCACCGAGCGCGGTGACGAGCAGATCTTCCAAAACTTCGCGCTCTTCCGCCTTCATCAGCGAGGGATCGATCTCGATGCCCTTGACGTCCATCTTGGCGGTCATGCGCACGGCGACGAGGCCGCCGCCGGAGATGCCCTCGACTTCCACATTGGCCAGAGATTCCTGCATCTCCTGCATCTTGGATTGCAGCTGCGCTGCCTGCTTCATCATGCCGAGAAAATCAGCCATAGGTCGCGTGTCCTTGGAAAGAAGTTGGGCTCAGAGATCGTCGCCGTCGGAACCGTCCGGCGGATCGTCGCTGCCATAGTCCGCGTTTATATTGGCCTCCGGCGTCTCCGGAGCAAGCCTGCGAACCTCGACAACCTTGGCGCCGGGGAAACGCGACAGCACCTCCCGCACGCGCGGATCGGCCTCGGCGGTCCGCGCATGCTCCTGCTTGGCGGCCTGGTTCACCGCGCGCAGCGTCGGCTGGCCCTGCTCGTTGGACACGACGATGGTCCAGCGCCGGCCGGTCCACTGCTCGAACTTCCTCGCAAGCTCGGAGATCATGGTCTTGGAGGCGTTGGGTTCGAGCGCGACCTCCAGCCGGCCCTCCTCGAAACGCACGAGGCGCATGTCGCCTTCGAGTGCGCTCTTGGTCATGATGTCGCGCTTCTGCCCGGCCAGCGCGACGAGCTGGGTGAAGCTCGTGACGCGCAGCTGCGGCGCGGCACCTTGCGGATCCGGCGCTGGCGCCACCATCTGCGGCCGGGCGCCACCGCCAAACGCTGATGGCGATGATGTCGGCATGCGAACCGGCGCTGCGGACATGGCCGGTGCGGATGCAACCGGCGCGGACGACGCGCTGCTGCGCCCGGCACCGCCGCCGTTCGCGACCGGCGAACCGCCGCCGTTCTGCTCCAGCATCCTGATCGCTTCGTCCGGCGTCGGCAGATCGGCGACATAGGCGATGCGCACCAGCACCATCTCGGCGGCCGCGGCAGGCCGCGTCGCCGCCTGCACTTCGGTGATGCCCTTGAGCAGCATCTGCCACATCCGCGACAGCACGCGCATCGAGATCTTCGAGGCGAATTCCTTCGCGCGCACGCGCTCGGTCTCGCCATAGGCGACGTTGTCGGCCGTCGCCGGAACGATCTTCACACGGGTGACGAAATTCACGAATTCGGCGAGGTCCGAGAGCACGACGATCGGATCGGCGCCGACATCGTACTGGTCGCGGAACTCGTTGAAGGCGGCGGCGATGTCGCCGCGCGCCAGCGAATCGAACAGGTCGATGACGCGGGTCCGATCGGCGAGGCCCAGCATCTGCCTGACGGCGTCGGCCTTCACGGTGCCGGCCGCATGGGCAATGGCCTGGTCGAGCAGCGACAGCGAATCACGCACCGAGCCTTCGGCGGCGCGCGCGATGATGCCGAGCGCTTCCGGCTCGATTTCGACGCTTTCCTTCGCCGCGATATTGGCGAGATGCTTCATCAGCACGTCGGCCTCGACCCGGCGCAGGTCGAAACGCTGGCAGCGCGACAGCACGGTGACCGGAACCTTGCGGATCTCGGTCGTCGCGAACACGAATTTGGCGTGCTCCGGCGGCTCCTCAAGCGTCTTCAGGAAGGCGTTGAACGCCGCCGTCGACAGCATGTGGACTTCGTCGATGATGTAGACCTTGTAACGGGCGCTGGCCGGCGCGTAGCGCACGCTATCATTGATCTGGCGGACGTCGTCGACGCCGGTATGCGAGGCCGCATCCATCTCCAGCACGTCCATGTGCCGGCTTTCCATGATCGCCTGGCAATGCACGCCGAGCGTCGGCATATGGATGGTCGGGCCCTTCACCGAGCCATCCGGCATCTCGTAGTTGAGTGCACGGGCCAGGATGCGCGCGGTGGTGGTCTTGCCGACGCCGCGGACGCCGGTGAGGATCCAGGCTTGCGGAATCCGCCCGGTCTCGAACGCATTGGAGACGGTGCGGACCACCGCCTCCTGCCCGATCAGATCGTCGAAACTTGAGGGACGGTATTTGCGCGCCAGCACCCGGTAAGGCGCGTTGCCGGCCGGGCCGGCGCTATCGGGATTGGAAGGGGCGCCAGCGTCGGTCATCGGTCGATCCGCAATGAAATGTCTCTTGGCCGGCTTTGCGGAAAGGAGCGCGCTGGCGGCTGTGCCGCCGGCGCTGGTTCGCTCGAAAAAACAAGTAGGAGACTGACGAGCGACCCGATCCGACCTCGTTAGGGCTGCTTCCTTCCGGACCTGACCCGGTTGGCGAGTGGCTCGTCCACCGCCAATCTCCCGGTCCTTATTTGGGGCCAAAAGGGGCGGAAAGCAAGCGGCTATCGCCCGTGATCGACGGCGCCTGCCCAGCATCCAGGCAATTCCCGATCTGCCCAGCCGATAGGCTGTGCTTTCACTGAAAGTGCGACCTTGGTATGAACCTGCCGGAACCTGTCCCAACCAGAAAAGCGATTGATCCCAATGGTTACACGTCGTGATGTTGCATCGATTGTCGGGCTTGGCGCCATGACCGCGGCCGCGCTGGCTTCGCCGGCCGTGGCCCAGACCGCCGATCAGAACGAATCGACCTTCGCCCGCATCCGCCGGACCAAGAAGATGCGGATCGGCGCGGTCGGCGGCGGCGCGCCCTATTACATGAAGGATCTGTCCAGCGGCCAGTGGAAGGGCTTCTACGTCGACATTGCCAAGGCGCTCGCCGACGACATGGAGGCCGAGCTCGAGATCACCGAGACCACCTGGGGCAATTCGGTGCTCGACCTGCAGGCCAACAAGATCGACATCTTCTTCGGCCTCAACCCGACCCCGAAGCGCGCGCTGGTGGTCGATTTCTCGGTCCCCGTCTTCAACAATGCCTTCGGCATCCTCTGCAAGAAGGACTTCAAGCCGAAGAGCTGGGCCGAGCTGAACTCGCCCGACATCAAGATCGCGGTCGACCAGGGCTCCTCGCACGACCAGGTCGTCAGCCGCCTGACGCCGAAGGCGCAGATCACGCGGCTCAAGACCGCGGACGACGCCACCGCCGCGCTTCAGACCGGCCGCGTCGACGCGCAGTGCCTGATCACCATGCTGTCGCTGACCGTGCTGAAAAAGAACCCCTCTCTCGGCCAGCTCGTGCTGCCGACGCCGATCTTCGCGACGACCTCGAATGCCGGCTTCCGCCGCGAGACCGACAAGACCTGGCGCGACTACGTCAACACCTGGATCGACTTCAACAAGGGCCTCGGCTTCATCCGCAACGCGATCATCACCAACATGGAGCTGGTGGGCGTGACGGAGGCGGACATTCCGCCGGGCGTTTCGCTGTAAGGTATCTGCATCGTCATGGCCGGGCTTGTCCCGGCCATCCACGTCTGACCCGCGGCACCTGGAACGTGGATGCCCGGGACAAGCCCGGGCATGACGGCGGCTTTCTGAGACCGGGTACGAGTAACGCACGCATGTATCAGTGGGACTTCGGTATCCTCTGGAGCTATCGCTGGCTCTTCCTCAACGGGCTCGGCGTCACCGTCGGCTTCACCGTGGTCATCGTGGTGTGCGGGCTGCTGTTCGGGCTGCTCGGGGCGTTCGGTACGCTCTCGCGCTTCAAAGCGTTGCGCCTTCTCGCGCTCACCTTCATCGAAGCGTTTCGCTGCACGCCGATCCTGGTGCAGCTGATCTGGTTCTATTACGCGCTGCCGATCCTCGCCGGCGTCGAGATGACGCCGATCACGGCCTCGGCGCTGGCGCTCTCGCTCTATGGCGGCTCGTTCTATTCCGAGATCATCCGCGGCGGCATCATCTCGATCGACAAGGGCCAGGCGGAAGCCGGCGGCGCGCTCGGCATGACGCCCGGCCAGAGCATGCGGCGCATCGTGCTGCCGCAGGCGATCAAGCGCATGATCCCGGCGCTGATGAACCAGTCAATCATCCAGTTCAAGAACACCTCGCTGGTCTCGGTGCTGGCGGTGCCCGATCTGGTCTATCAAAGCCAGGTCGCCGCCCATGACAGCTACCGGCCGCTGGAAACCTACACCGCGGTCGCGGTCGCCTATGCGGCGATCCTGATCCCGCTCACCATCCTGGTCCGGCGCGGCGAGAAGCGACTGGCGGTCGGCGAATGAGCGAGACGTCGAAAATCGAGATCCGCAGCCTGCGCAAGAGCTTCGGCAGCAACGAGGTTCTAAAGAACATCAATCTCGACGTTGCCAAGGGCGGCGTCGTGGCGCTGATCGGCCCGTCGGGGTCAGGCAAGTCGACGCTGCTCCGCTGCATCAATCTGCTGGTGGTGCCCGACGGCGGCAGCGTCCGCGTCGGCGACACGCGCTTTGCGTTCGGCGACGGTGCGAAACTCCCCGATGTCAAGACGCTGGCAAAATTTCGCGCCGGCACCGGCATGGTGTTCCAGCACTTCAACCTGTTCCCGCATATGACCACGCTCCAGAACGTGATGGAGGGCCCGGTCACGGTGCGGCGCATGGCCAAAGCCGACGCCGAAAAGCTCGCACGGGCCCAACTTGCAAAAGTCGGGCTCGTGGAGAAAGCGGATCAATATCCGGCGACGCTGTCCGGCGGCCAGAAGCAGCGCGTCGCAATCGCACGCGCGCTCGCGATGGAGCCCGACGTGATGCTGTTCGACGAGGCCACCTCGGCGCTCGACCCTGAACTCGTCGGCGAGGTGCTCGCCGTCATCCAGCAACTCGCGTCCGAGGGCATGACCATGGTGATCGTGACCCACGAGATCGCGTTCGCCCGCGAGGTCGCCGACCGCCTCATCTTCATGCGCGACGGCCTCGTGGTCGAGGAAGGCCCCGCGCGGCAGGTGATCGACACCCCGAGGGAAGCCGCCACACGCGCCTTCCTCAGCCATTTCCACCGCACCGGCGCGCTGCCGCCGGCCACAACGGCATCGTGATGTCCGAAATCAATCGCGTCTATCTCGTCACCGGGGCCGCCAGCGGCATCGGCCGCGCCACCGCCAAAGTGCTGGCGGCGCCGGGCGTCGGGCTGCTGCTCCATACGCGCGCCAACGCAGAAGGTCTTCGAGCCACCGCAGCGGATGCCGAAGCGAAAGGCGCTGTGGCGGCAAGCTGCCTTGGCGATCTCGCCGCGGAGAGCGCGGCCACCGACGCCGTCGCCGCCGCGCAAGCCGCCTTCGGCCGGCTCGACGGATTGATCCTGGTCGGCGGCCATGCCCGGCGCGGCAGCGCGATCGGCACGCCGGCGGACCAGTTCCGGCAGGCGATGGACGAGTCCGCGCTGGCCTTCACGCGAATGGTCGCTGCCGCGCTTCCGGAGCTGCGCGCAGGGCAAGACGCGCGGATTGTCGCCGTGTCCTCCTTCGTCGCGCACGCGATCCGCCCGGAATTCGCGCCGTTTGCGGCAACGGCTGCGAGCCGCGCCGCGCTGGAAGCGTTGGTGCGGCTGACCGCAGTCGAGCTCGCCGGCGACGGCATCACCGTCAACGCAGTGGCGCCCGGCCTCATCGTCAAGGACAAGCCGAGCGAAAGCCGGCTGTCGCCGGAGCAGATCGCCGCGACCGAAGCGCTGATCCCGATGCGCCGCCGCGGACGGCCGGAGGAAGTCGCCGAGATCATCGCCTTCCTGGCATCCCCGAAGGCGTCTTACGTCACCGGCCAGGTCTGGCACGTCAATGGAGGCCTGACATGACCGAAGCGACCGTCGAACGTCTCAGGCTGTTCCTGATCGAGAGCCCGATCAAGATGGCGCGCCTGCAGGGCGTCGGAAACGTCAAGGGCACGGTAAAACGCGTGCTGATCGAGCTCACCGCGAGCGACGGCGCGGTCGGCTGGGGCGAAGCGGCACCGTGGGAGGTCTTTACGGGAACGCCGGAAGCCGCTTTCTCCGCGCTCGATATCTACTTGAGGCCCATCGTGCTCGGCAAGCCGGTGCGCCGCATCCGCGCGCTGATGGCCGAGCTCGACCGCGCGCTGGTCGGACATGCCGAAGCTAAAGTCGCCATCGAAATGGCGCTGCTCGATATCGTCGGCAAATCGTCGGGCCTGTCGGTCGCCGACCTGCTCGGCGGCCGCGTGCGCGACACGATTCCGCTCTCCTTCTCGATCGCCGATCCGGATTTCGCCGCCGATCTCGAGCGCATGCGGAAAATGGTTCCCGACGGCAACGTCATCTACAAGGTCAAGACCGGCGTGAAGTCGCATCGCGAGGACCTCGAGCATCTCGAAGCCATCCGGAAGGAGTTCGGCGACAAGGTCGATCTGCGCGTCGATTACAACCAGGCACTCGCACCGTTCGGTGCCATCAAGATCCTGCGCGACGTCGAGCAGTTCGCGCCGACCTTCATCGAGCAACCGGTGCCGCGCAAATATCTCGACGTGATGGCGCAGCTCACCGCGGCGCTGGAAACCCCGGTGCTCGCCGACGAAAGCTGCTTCGACCGCCGCGACATGATGGAGCTTGTGCGCCGCGAGGCCGCCGACGCCGTCTCGATCAAGCTGATGAAGGTCGGCAGCCTGTTCGAGGCGCAGGCGATCATGGCCATCGCCGACATCGCCGGCCTGCCCGGCTATGGCGGCACGCTGTGGGAAGGCGGCATTGGCCTTGCCGCCGGCACGCAGCTGATCGCGGCGACGCCGGGCATCTCGCTCGGCTGCGAATTCTACATGCCGCACCACGTGCTGACCGAGGACGTGCTGGAGGACCGCGTCGCCAACCGCAGCGGCCATGTCGTGGTGCCCGATGGACCCGGCCTCGGTATTCGCGTCAGCGAAGCTTCGGTCCGCGCCAATGCGCGGGTGCTGGCGGAGGTATAGGCTCCCGTCATCCCGGGGCGCGCGCAGCGCAAGCCCGGGGATCCATAGCCACAGGATTGAGTTTGGCGAAGACTCCGAGTTGCCAGCTCGGGCAATGACTTCTCCCTGTGGTAATAAACCCCGGGGCTTGCGCTTTGCGCGCCCCCGGACGACAGCTGAGCATGCCGCCCCCGCGGCCCCGATCCTTCCCCTCAGGGAATCGGTATCGTATGGTCCGGCCAATAAGGCCCGAACCCACCGGGCCATCCGGAAACGCATATGCCTGAACCCGCCTGGTCGCTGCACTCCCGCCTGAAAGAGGACACCATCGATATCGGCGATCTTCCGCTGTCGAAGGTGCTGGTCATCAAGGACGCGCATTATCCTTGGCTGCTGCTGGTGCCGCGGCGCGCTGACGCGATCGAGATCATCGATCTCGACGAGGTGCAGCAGGCGCAGCTGATGACGGAGATCTCCCGCGTCTCGCGCGCGCTGAAGGAAATCACCAAGTGCGACAAGCTCAATGTCGCGGCACTCGGCAACCTCGTGCCGCAGCTTCACGTCCACATCATCGCGCGCCGCACCGGCGACGCGGCCTGGCCGCGGCCGGTCTGGGGCGTGATGCCGCCCTTGGCGCACGACGCCGCAGAGGTTCAGAATTTCATCAGCGCACTTCGCCGCAAGATCTGGTTGGGTTGAGAAAATAATGTCAGCATTCGACGCCTTTCCGCTGGGACAGCCGGCCTTCGTCACCAACATCCTCGATCGCGCCGCGCATCTGCGCCGCGACGACGAGAAGCTGTTCGCGATGGAGCAGAAGCCGACCTCGCGCGCCTATGTCGTTTATCGCGACTCGCTGCTGGTGAAGCGCGACGGCGACAAGATTCGTGCGCTGCTGTCGATCGACGAGGCGCTGAAGTGCGGCGCCAATCCGGGTACGATCTTCCTGGGGTTACGCGACGGCGCCGCGATGTTCGGGATGGGCCTGTCGCAGGCCGCCGCCGAGAAGCTTGTGGGCCGCGACGACTATACCGTCACCGAGCTGCGCGGCATGGCGATGCAGGGCGCGATCCCGCCCGGAGAGCTGTCGGCGATCGCGATGGCGAAGTCGATGGTCGGCTGGCACCAGCGCCATGGCTATTGCGCCAATTGCGGCACGCGCAGCGCGATGAAGGAAGGCGGCTGGAAGCGCGAGTGTCCTTCCTGCAAGGCCGAGCATTTTCCGCGCACCGATCCAGTCGTGATCATGCACGTCGCCTCCGGCGACAAGTGCCTGCTCGGCCGCCAGAAGCAGTTTCCCGCAGGCATGTACTCGTGCCTTGCCGGCTTCGTCGAAGCCGCCGAGACCATCGAGGACGCGGTCCGTCGCGAGATCCTCGAAGAATCCGGCATCCGCTGCACCGATGTGCAGTATTACATGACCCAGCCTTGGCCCTATCCGTCGTCTCTCATGATCGGCTGCAGCGCGCGGGCGGTGAGCGAGGACATCGTCGTCGATCACTCGGAGCTGGAGGACGCGCGCTGGTTCACGCGCGAAGAGGCCGCGCTGATGCTGGCGCGGACGCATCCGGATGGGCTCGCAGGCCCACATCCCTTCGCCATCGCCCATCATTTGCTCGGCCGCTGGGTGCACGACAAGAGCTGACCGCCGATGGCTGCATCCGGGACCGCGCCGCGCATCCTCTGCATCGGCATTCCCGTGCGCGATCTCACCTTTCGGGTCGAGGCGGTGCCGGCACGTGGCAGCAAGGCGAACGCGAGCCATTTCGCCGAGATCTGCGGCGGCAACGCGCTCAATGCCGCGATTGCCATTGCGCGGCTCGGCGGCCGCGTCTCGTTCGCCGGCCCGATGGGCGATGCGCGGGAGACATCGAGCGGCTTCATCCTCGCGCAGATGGCACAGGAGGGCATCGACACCAGCCACATCGTGCGCATGCCTGATGTGACCACGCCCGTCTCTGCGATCATGATCGAGCCGTCCGGCGAACGGACGCTGACGATCTATCGCGATCCCGGACTGTGGCGCGTGCAGCTGCCCAAGGCCGACGAATTGCTGGCCGATTGTCGCGCCGTGCTCGTCGAAACCCGCTGCGGTGCGTTCTGCAGCGACCTCTGCGCCGAGGCTCAGCGACGCGGTATTGCCGTCATCGTCGGCGTCGATCGCGCGATGTCGTTGCAGGATGGCCTGCTGACCGCCGCCTCGCATCTGCTGTTCGCGAGCGAACAGATGCAGGAGACCGCCGGCGTCGCCGACGACGGCAGGGCGTTGCGACGCCTGGCCGGGCTGACGCCCGCCTTCCTTGCCGCCACCCGCGGTCCGCTCGGCACGATCTGGCTGAACGATGCAGGCGAGTGGGAGGAGGCCGCGGCCTTCCCCGTCCAGACGGTGGATACGCTCGGCGCCGGCGACGTCTTTCATGGCGCCTTCTCGCTTGGCCTCGCTGAGGGCGGCAACGTGCGGCGGGCGTTGCGATTCGCCGCGGCCGCCGCGGCACTAAAATGCACCCGCCATGGCGGCGGCCTGGCTGCACCCCAACGCATTGAAGTTGAAGAGTTTTTGCGTGGAAGGCCCCAGAACGGCTCCAGGAACGTGCGGGATTACGGGCTTGTCGGGGAAGGATTTTCTCTATATCAGAGAAATCAGCCTATTAAATGGAACAGAATTCTTCAAATGACCGACGCCGCCACCCAGATCCCCGAGTCCAGCCGCCGCCTCGACGCCATCGACCGCAAGATCCTGATGGTACTCCAGGAGGATGCCTCCCTGTCCGTCGCCGAGATCGGCGACCGCGTCGGCCTGTCCTCGACCCCCTGCTGGAAGCGCATCCAGCGGCTGGAGGCCGACGGCGTGATCATCAAGCGGGTGGCCCTGGTCGACCAGAACAAGATCGGGCTCGGCATCTCGGTGTTCGTATCCGTTGAAAGCTCCGATCATTCCGACGCGTGGCTGAAGAAATTCGCAGAAGCTGTCAGCGCGATGCCCGAGGTGATGGAGTTCTACCGCATGGCCGGCGATGTCGACTACATGCTGCGCGTCGTGGTCGCCGACATGCAGGCCTATGACGTGTTCTACAAGAAGCTGATCAGCGCAGTGCCGCTGAAGAACGTCACCTCGCGCTTCGCGATGGAGAAGA
The DNA here is from genome assembly GCF_018129985.1 of Bradyrhizobium sp. SZCCT0148. Classification (GTDB taxonomy): domain Bacteria; phylum Pseudomonadota; class Alphaproteobacteria; order Rhizobiales; family Xanthobacteraceae; genus Bradyrhizobium; species Bradyrhizobium japonicum_H. Next base: position 91,331 of record NZ_JAFCKT010000001.1, on the reverse strand, counting down.
TCAAGTCCGTGACCACGCTGCCGATCCCGGCGGTGGTGGCGGCCTGAAGGCTGAAACATCGGCAGGGTAACGCAGAACGGACCGGCGACCAGCCGCTTGGTTTTGGTCCAGTCGGGGTCACGCAGTCCTTCAATTCAATCCCAATAGCGCTCGCGAATGCTTCGCGATGCCGGACAACACCTGGGAGACGCGGGGCGCGTGCGCGAAGCTGCGGAAGCCAGACATTCGATCGACTCAAAGCGCGGTGATCCGCGGAAAAGACCGTAGTCTTCCGTACCGGCCCTAACCGGATATTTACCCGCGGTTAGCCTCAACTCAATAGCTTCCGGTAATGGAGGGGAAAACGGCGATTCCGTCCCGGCGGTGGCCTGCCTGGGCGAATGCGACAGCGTTGCTGATCGCGGGGTGGATCTCGCTTGCAATCCTCACCTTACAGGTTCGTCCGGGGACGACAATCGTCGCAGTGGTATTTCCGCCTTGGTGGAGCGCGCAGCAGGTGTTTCAGGCTGCGGGATCGGCCCGGGCGGCGATCGTCGGGGGAACTGCTCTTCCCACCCTTCTCATCGTCCGCCCGGATGACCATGACGGACTGACCCGCCTGCACGATGCCGGCGCCTGGTTCGTGATGGACGCGCAAGCGGTTTCAGCATGCTTTGGCAGAATAGCTCCGGGGATGACGAAATGATTGTCAAGAACGATGAACTGGAATCGCTGCGTCAGATCACCAGCAAAATCCTCGTCGCGGTGCTCTGGCTGCACGTGCCGATTAGCCTGATCATCGGGCTTGCGCTCGGCAAGGCGTGGCTGCTCCCCGCCATTTTCATGACGGTCTTCGCCCTCGCCGCAACCCTGTCCTGGCGCCTGTCGGGTGACAGCCTTTCGACGCGCCTGGTGTTCGCGGTCGCGCTGATGAGCGGTGTGTCGATGTTCACCTACCAGTTCGAAGGACATCCCTGGCAGATCGACATGCACATGTACTTCTTCGCGGCGCTGGCCTGCATCGTCGCCTATTGCGACTACCGGCCGATCGTCGCAGCGACGGTTGCGGTCGCGCTGCATCATATCGCCTTGAACTTCCTGCTGCCGGCGGCGATCTATCCCGGCGGCTCAGATTTCGGTCGCGTGGTACTGCATGCCGTGATCCTGCTGATCGAAGCAGGCGTGCTGATCGCGCTTGCCCTCAAGCTCCAGGAGCTATTCGAGACGACCGCCGTCAAGACGGCCGAGGCTCAGGCCGCGATGGCCGCGGAGGCGCGGGCCCACAGCGAACGCCAAGACATCGAACAGCGCGCCAAGGACGAACGTGAGGCGGCCAAGCAGCGGCTCGCCAGCAACTTCGAGCGCAGCATCGGCGGCATCGTGCAGGCGGTGGCGGTCGCCGCCGGCGAAGTGCAGCAATTGTCGTCGGCGATGAGCAGCAACAGCGCGGATACCGCGCGCCAGACCGCCGCCGCGGCCTCGGCATCGAACCAGGCCTCCAGCAATGTCGAGACGGTTGCTGCCGCCACGGAAGAACTCACAGCGTCGGTCAGTAGCATCACCCAACAGGTTTCCCGGTCTGCCCAGATCGCGGCCAAGGCCGCGAGCGAAGCCCGCCGCACCAACGAGGTGGTCGAGGGACTCGCCACCGGCACGCAGAAGATTGGCGAAGTCGTCACGTTGATCCAGACCATCGCGAGCCAGACCAATCTGCTGGCGTTGAATGCCACCATCGAAGCCGCACGCGCCGGCGAGCATGGCAGGGGCTTTGCGGTGGTCGCGAGCGAAGTGAAGGCGTTGGCGAACCAGACCGCGAAAGCCACCGAGGAGATCTCGGCGCAAGTCCAAAGCATCCAGAGCGCAACCAACGACGCCGTCAACGCGATCCAGGCGATCGGTGCGACGATCGCGGAGATCGATCAGATCTCCGGACAGATCTCGTCCGCGGTCGACCAGCAGGGCCTGGCCACGCGCGAGATCGCGGGCAGCCTGCAGCAAGCCGCCACCGGCACGCGCGAGGTGAACCAAAACATCGTCGGCGTCAGCAAGGCTTCCGAGCAGGCAGGCATGGCTGCCTCGAAGATGCATCAGGCTGCCGCCGGGCTGTCATCACAATCTGAATGCCTCAAGGCCGAGGTCGACGGCTTCCTGGGCTCGCTGCGGTCGGCGTAGGGCGCGACACGGGTACGTGTCACTGCCCGGCTCGACCGGGCAATCCAGTATTTCGTGACGTCAGTGATCGGATCGGAAGGCCGGGGCGGACGAACGCTTCGGCTCCGGCTCAGATCTTCTGATTGTACTCGCCGACTTCGGGATGCGTGCGCAGCACGCTGTTCACCATCTCGAACATGTCGTGCATGCGCTGCTCGGAGACCGGGCTCTCGACCACCACGACGAGCTCGGGCTTGTTGGAGGAGGCGCGTACCAGGCCCCAGCTGCCATCCTCGACCGTGACGCGCACGCCGTTGACGGTGACGAGATCGCGGATCGCCTGGCCGCCGATCTTGGCGCCCTTGGCCTGCAAGTCCTCGAAGTGCTTCACCACCTGGTCGATGACGCCGTATTTGGTCTCGTCGGCGCAATGCGGCGACATCGTCGGCGACGACCATGTCTTCGGCAGCGCGTTCTTCAGGTCCGCCATCGACTTGCCCGGCGCGCGGTCGAGCATGTCGCAGATCGCGAGCGCCGAAACCAGGCCGTCGTCATAGCCGCGGCCATAGGGCTTGTTGAAGAAGAAGTGGCCGGACTTCTCGAAGCCCGCGAGCGCACCCGTCTCGTTGGTGCGGCGCTTCATGTAGGAATGTCCGGTCTTCCAATAGTCGGTTCTGGCGCCCTGCTTCTGCAGCACCGGGTCGGTGACGAACAGGCCGGTCGACTTCACGTCGACGATGAAATGCGCGTCCTTGTGGATCGCCGACATGTCGCGCGCCAGCATCACGCCGACCTTGTCGGCAAAGATCTCCTCGCCGGTATCGTCGACGACGCCGCAGCGGTCGCCGTCGCCATCGAAACCGAGGCCGACATCGGCCTTATGATGCAGCACCGCGTCGCGGATCGCGTGCAGCATCTCCATGTCTTCGGGGTTCGGATTGTATTTCGGGAAGGTGTGGTCGAGCTCGGTGTCGAGCGGAATCACCTCGCAGCCGATCGCCTCCAGCACCTGCGGCGCAAACGCGCCGGCGGTGCCGTTGCCGCAGGCCGCGACGACTTTAAGCTTGCGCTTCAACTTCGGACGATTGGTGAGGTCGGCGATGTAGCGCGCCGGATAATTCTCGTGAAACTGATAGGAGCCGCCCGCCTTGTTCTTGAAATCGGCATTGAGCACGATCTCCTTCAGCCGCGTCATCTCCTCGGGCCCGAACGTCAGCGGACGGTTGGCGCCCATCTTGACGCCGGTCCAGCCATTGTCGTTGTGCGAGGCAGTCACCATCGCGCAGCAGGGCACGTCGAGATCGAATTGCGCGAAATAGGCCATCGGCGTCACCGCGAGGCCGATGTCGTGCACCTTGCAGCCCGCCGCCATCAGGCCGGAGATCAGCGCGTATTTGATCGAGGCCGAATAACCGCGGAAGTCGTGCCCGGTGACGATCTCCTGTTTGACGCCGAGTTCGGCGATCAGCGCCCCCAGCCCCATGCCGAGCGCCTGCACACCCATCAGGTTGATTTCCTTCTGGAACAACCAGCGCGCGTCGTATTCGCGAAAGCCCGTCGGCTTCACCATCGGCTCGGATTCGAAGGCGTAAGTGTTGGGCAACAATACGGATTTCGGCTTCGGGAACATTGAGACAGTCTCGCGAAAATGGCGGGAGTTGAGGCAGCCTTAGCGAATGCCGGGCCGCAGCGGAAGGCGGGAATGCAGGCTTATCGACGATAATTGCGGCAGTTTGGTAACGAAGAAACGTTACCGCGAAGGCGGCCGAAGCGAAGAACTCGTTCTTGAAATGGGCGGCGCTTGATCGCAACAGGCTCCGCCTATTGCTCCAGCACCATCTGGCCGTTGGAATATTCGAACCGCTTCAGGCGGGAGAGGAAGGAGAGGCCGAGCAAATTCTCCGACAGCGCCTCGTCCGGCAGCACCATGGCGTCGACGTCGCGCACGACCAGACCCCCGACCTCAAGCATCGCAATGCGGGTGCGCGCAGCCTTGATGGTGCCGTTGGCGGTGGAAACGGTGGCGTTGTAATCGCTGCGAGAAGGGCGCAGGCCAAAGCGGGCCGCCGAGGTCTCATTCAGCGCAACCACGGAGGCGCCGGTGTCGAGCATGAAGCCGATGCGCTGGCCGTCGATCCGGCCCTCGGTCTGGAAGTGACCGCGACCATCGCGGGGAATGGCAAGACTGCGGCCCGCGGCCGGCGCAGCCGCTGCGACCGCGATCGTGGTACGCGGCGCCGACGTGGCGGAAGCCGAGCTCATCTTGTCCGCCATCTGCGCCATGAAGGTGCCGAGGCCGATCATGACGGCTGCGATGATCATAATGTTACGCATCACACCACTTCCGGGCCGGAAAGCCCGATTTCACCACGCGACACGCCAGGCCGCGAGCGTTGCCGCGGTCGGAGCGACGCTATTTTGACGAAAAGGATGAGCGGACGGTTAATGCGACTTCACGTCCCGCGCGGTTTGGCACGTCGGGTCGGCACTGCGCTGGCCGGATCGTCCGGCCAGGGATGACGGGGATAGCGGCCGCGCAGGTCGGAACGGACCGCGGCGTAGCTGCCGCGCCAGAAGCCGGGAAGATCGCGCGTCACCTGCACCGGGCGCTGCGCCGGCGACAGCAATTCCAGCACCAGCGGCACCTTGCCGGCGGCGACCGAGGGATGGGTGTTGAGACCGAACAATTCCTGCAGCCGCACCGCGATGGTCGGCCCCTGCTCGGCCTCGTAGTCGATCGCGAGCACGCTTCCGGTCGGCGCCTCGAAATGCGTCGGCGCCTCGCGGTCGAGCCGCGCGCGCATCTCCCACGGCAGCAGCGCCATCAGCGCGTCCGAGAGATCGCCGGGCGAGATGTCTTTCAGCGCGATCTTGTCATAGAGCGCCGGCACCAGCCAGTCGTCACGCCGCGCGATCAACCCGTCGTCCGTGAGATCGGGCCAGCTGTCGCCCTCGGCCTTCCGCAGGAACATCACGCGATCGCGCCATTGCTTGGCGGCCTTCGACCAGGGCAGCCGATCGAGGCCGGCGGCAATCAATCCGTCGGCGAGGATGCGCGCGGTGTCCTCGGAGGGCGACACGGCCATCGTCGCTTCGGAAAGTGTGATCGCATGCAGCACGCGCTTGCGCCGCGCGCGCAGCGCCATCGCGCCGTGATCGAAGGTAATCTCGTCGGCGGCCTCGATATGCTCGGCGAAATGCCGCTCGATCTCGTCTTCGCGGATCTGTGCCGCGAGCAGGATACGTCCGCTCGCCGCCGTCCCCGTCATCTCGCCGATCGCGATGTAGGAAGCGCGGGCGAGCGAGGAGGTCTGCTCGACCGCGGCGCCGCGGCCGTTGGCAAGCACAAAACTGCCATTTCCTCGGTTGCGCGCGACGCGGTCCGGGAACGCATAGGCGAGCATCAAACCGGTCGAGAGCCCCTCCTGCGGTCCCGCCTTCTCTGAAGCTCCCACTTGCGAGGCCCAACGCCGCGCCAGATCGCGCGCGCTGGCAGCGCGCGGCGAGCGGTCGCGGCGGAACTGGTCGCGCCGGTGCTCGAGATCGACGCTATCGCCGCCTAGCCCGCGCTCGGTGATGATGGCCGCGATCTCGGCGGCGGCTTCGCCCTCGCCGGCGCGATGCGAATCCACGATCATACGTGCCAGCCGCGGCGGCAGCGCCAGCGCACGCAGGCTTTTTCCCTCTGCGGTGATGCGGCCGTCGCCATCGAGTGCGTTGAGCTCTTCGAGCAGGCTTTTTGCCTCTTTCCACGCGGGCCCCGGCGGCGGATCGAGGAACGACAGCGCTGAGGGATCAGCGACGCCCCATTGCGCGAGATCAAGCACCAGCGAGGACAGGTCGGCGCTGAGGATTTCCGGCTGGGTGTAAGGCGCCAGCGAAGCCGTCTGCGGCTCGTCCCAGAGCCTGTAGCAGACACCCGGCTCGGTGCGGCCGGCGCGGCCGCGGCGCTGGTCCACCGCCGCGCGCGAGGCGCGCACGGTTTCGAGCCGTGTCAGCCCAATGTCGGGCTCGTAGCGCGGCACGCGGGCCAGCCCGGAATCGACCACGATGCGCACGCCTTCGATGGTCAGCGAAGTCTCCGCGATCGAGGTTGCCAGCACCACCTTGCGCATGCCCTTGGGCGCAGGCGAAATCGCACGGTCCTGCACGGCGGCGTCGAGCGCGCCGAACAGCGGCACGATCTCGATCGAGGCATCCTGCACGCGCTCGCCGAGAAAATTCTGGGTGCGGCGGATTTCGGCAGCTCCCGGCAGGAAAGCGAGCACGGAGCCGCCGTCGGCGCGCAGCGCGGACGCAATGGCATCCGCCATCTGCCGCTCGATCGGCGCATCTGCCTTGCGGCCGAGATAGCGCGTCTCGACCGGGAAGGCGCGGCCTTCGCTTTCGACGACGGGCGCATTGCCCAGCAACCTTGCGACGCGTGCGCCATCGAGCGTGGCGGACATCACGAGAATCCGGAGGTCCTCGCGCAGGCCGGTCTGGGCGTCGCGGGCCAGCGCGAGGCCCATGTCGGCATCGAGCGAGCGCTCGTGGAATTCGTCGAACAGGACGGCGGCAACGCCTGACAATTCGGGATCGTCGAGGATCTGGCGGGTGAAGATGCCCTCCGTCACCACCTCGATGCGAGTCGCGCGCGAGATCTTGGAGCCGAACCGGACGCGGTAGCCGACGGTCTCGCCGGCGCGTTCGCCCAGCGACTTGGCCATGCGATCGGCGCTGGCACGCGCGGCGATTCGGCGCGGCTCCAGCACGATGATCTTCTTGCCCTTCGCCCAGGGCGCATCGAGCAACGCGAGCGGCACGCGCGTGGTCTTGCCGGCCCCGGGCGGCGCCACCAGCACGGCGGCGTTATGCGCCTCCAGCGTGCGCGAGAGGTCGTCGAGCACGGCATCGATGGGTAAGGGCGCGTCGAAGCTGCGGGGCAAGACATGATCCCGTCGTCATGCCCGGCCTTGTGCCGGGCGTCCACGTTCTTTCATCTGGCAGTGAACAAGACGTGGATGGCCGGGACAAGCCCGGCCATGACGGCAATTCAAGGAGATGTGTACGATCAGCCCTGCACGGGCGGCCGACCGATGCTGTCATAGGTGAAACCGGCCGCGACCATCTCCTCGGGACGGTAGATGTTGCGCAAATCGACGACGACGGGCTGCGCCATCACGGTCTTCAGCCGGTCGAGATCGAGCGCACGGAACTGCACCCATTCGGTGACGATGACGAGCGCATCGGCACCTTCGGCGCAGGAATAGGCGTCCTCGCAATAGGTGATGTCGGGCAGCTCGCCCTTGGCCTGCTCCATGCCGACGGGATCGAACGCCTTGACCTTCGCGCCCATGTCGATCAGGCCCGTCACCAGCGGGATCGACGGCGCATCGCGCATGTCGTCGGTATCGGGCTTGAAGGTGAGGCCGAGCACCGCGATGGTCTTGCCGCGCAGATTGCCGCCGAGCGCCTGGCTCACCTTGCGCGCCATCGCCCGCTTGCGGTTCTCGTTGACCGCCAGGACGGATTCGACGATGCGCAGGGAGACATCGTAATCCTGCGCGATCTTGATCAGCGCCTTGGTGTCCTTCGGGAAGCAGGAGCCACCGAAGCCGGGACCGGCATGCAGGAATTTTGTCCCGATGCGGTTGTCCAAGCCAATGCCGCGCGCGACCTCCTGCACGTTGGCGCCGGCCTTCTCGGAAAGATCGGCGATCTCGTTGATGAAGGTGATCTTGGTCGCGAGAAACGCGTTGGCGGCGTACTTGATCATCTCGGCGGTCCGGCGCTCCGTGAACATCAACGGCGCCTGGTTCAGCGACAGCGGACGGTAGATGTCACCCATCACCTTGCGGCCGCGCTCGTCGGACGTGCCGACCACGACGCGATCGGGAAACTTGAAGTCGCGGATCGCCGCGCCCTCGCGCAGGAATTCCGGGTTGGAGGCGACCACGACATCGGCGTCGGGATTGGTCTCGCGGATGATGCGCTCGACCTCGTCGCCGGTGCCGACTGGCACGGTCGACTTTGTCACCACGACGGTGAAGCCGGTGAGCGACCGCGCGATCTCTTTCGCTGCGGCATAGACGTAGGACAGGTCGGCGTGGCCGTCGCCGCGGCGGGACGGCGTGCCGACCGCGATGAACACGGCATCGGCGTCCGCGACCGGCTTCGACAGGTCCGTGGTGAAGTCGAGCCGCTTGGCCTTGACGTTGGTTGCGACCAGCTCATCGAGCCCGGGCTCGTAGATCGGAATCTCGCCGCGGTGGAGCGCCGCAATCTTCTTCTCGTCCTTGTCGACGCAGGTCACGTCGTGACCAAAATCGGCAAAGCAGGCACCGGACACCAGTCCCACATAGCCCGTGCCGATCATCGCGATACGCATGAAAATCCCTGCTTTGGTTAACGAATGATGCTGCTTTGCAGCGGTCTTAGAGCATTTTGAGGTCCTCGGGGAAGAGGTCAGCCCAAGAAAAGCAGCCGGAAAGCCGGCATGCGAATTGTACAGTAAAGGGGACCGAAACCAGACACCGCCATACTGCCTCGCTCTTGGGCGGAACATCGCCTCGAAAAGGGACATCATGACCTCATTCGGCACAATCGCCGCGGCCGGAGGCTTAGAGAGCCCGGCGGCCGCGCGTGTCGACTGGATCGACTACGCCAAGGGCATTTGCATCGTCATGGTCGTGATGATGCATTCGGTGCTGGGGGTCGAGCTCGCCGCCGGCCAGACCGGTTTCATGCATGTCGCCGTGGCCTTCGCAAAGCCGTTCCGGATGCCGGATTTCTTCCTGATTTCGGGCCTGTTCCTGCCGCTGGTGATCGACCGGGACTGGCGAACCTATCTCGACCGCAAGGTGGTGCATTTCGCCTATTTCTATGTCGTCTGGGTGACAATCCAGTTCGGCTTCAAGGCGCCCGCTTTCGCGGCAGAGACGAGCTGGCACCACGTTGGCCTCTTGTATCTCGAATCCTTCGTGGAGCCTTTCGGTACGCTGTGGTTCATCTATCTGCTGCCGATCTTCTTCGTCGTCACAAAACTGACACGCAAATTCCCGCCGCTCGTGATCTGGCTGGTCGCAGCCGCACTCGAGACCGCCCGTATCTCCACCGGCTGGACCGCGATCGACGAGTTCTGCGCCCGCTTCGTCTATTTCTATTCGGGCTATCTGTTCGCGCCTTACGTGTTCGCACTGTCGGATCGCGCGCGTAAGCACCCGGCGCTTGCGCTTGCAGCGCTCGCGACGTGGGCGCTGGTCAATGCCGGCCTGGTCGCCTCGGGGGCCAGCGAGTGGAAAATCGTCTCGCTCGTGCTCGGCTTTGCCGGTGCCTGCGCCATCATCACCACGGGCACGCTGCTCGCACGCGCACAGTGGCTGAACTTTTTCCGCTTCTGCGGCGAGCATTCGATCGTGATCTATCTCGCCTTCTTCCTGCAGATGGCGGCGACGCGGACGCTGCTGCTGCGCACCGGCATCATCCCCGACATCGGCACGGTGTCGCTGATCGTCACCGTCGCCGGCGTGCTCGGCGCGCTCGCGATCTGGCAGGTGGCGCTGCGGCTGCACGCCCATTTCCTCTTCGAGCGGCCAGAGGCGTTCTGGATCGCGCCGAAGAAGGCGGGGCCGGTGTTGCAGGCGGCGGAGTAGCCTCGCTCCACGTCATCCCGGGCTCGCGCTTCGCGCGCCCCGGGATGACAGTGGGGATAGCGGCATCCGCAAGCCAAAAATCACCCTTCCAAGGCTGTCAAAACCCGCAAAAATTCATACATTGCGGCCATGCCAAAAAGCTCCCCGAAGACCACCGCCAAAGCTGACACCAAGGCTGCTGCGTCCAAAGCCACCGATACCAAGCCCGCTGCTGCGACAGCTGCTGCCAAACCGGTTGCGGCCAAGGCGGCCGGCAAGGGCGATCATGTGTTCCTGGTTGACGGTTCCGGCTACATCTTCCGCGCCTATCACGCGCTACCGCCGCTGAACCGCAAGTCCGACGGGCTGCAGGTCAATGCCGTGCTCGGCTTCTGCAACATGTTGTGGAAGCTGCTGCGCGAGATGCCCGAGGACAACCGGCCGACGCACCTCGCCATCGTGTTCGACAAGTCGGAGGTCACCTTCCGCAACAAGATCTATCCGGAATACAAAGCCCACCGCGCGCCGGCGCCGGACGACCTGATTCCGCAATTCGCACTGATCCGCGAGGCCGTGCGCGCCTTCGATCTGCCGTGCCTGGAACAGGGCGGCTTCGAGGCCGACGATCTGATCGCGACCTATGCGCGGCAGGCCAGCGAGCGCGGCGCCACCACGACCATCGTGTCCTCCGACAAGGATTTGATGCAGCTCGTGAACGATAAGGTCATGATGTACGACACCATGAAGGATCGCCGCATCGGCGTCCCCGAGGTGATCGAGAAGTTCGGCGTGCCGCCGGAGAAGGTGGTCGAGGTACAGGCCCTGGCCGGCGACTCCACCGACAACGTGCCCGGCGTGCCCGGCATCGGCATCAAGACCGCCGCGCAGTTGATCACCGAATATGGCGACCTCGACCAATTGCTGTTCCGCGCCACCGAGATCAAGCAGCCGAAGCGGCGCGAGGCGCTGCTCGAGAATGCCGAGAAGGCGCGGATCTCGCGGCAGCTCGTGCTGCTCGACGACAAGGTCGACCTCGAGGTGCCGCTGGACGACCTCGCGGTTCACGAGCCTGATGCGCGCAAGCTGGTCGCCTTCCTCAAGGCAATGGAATTCACCACGCTGACGCGGCGCGTGGCCGAATATTCTCAAATCGATCCGGCCAACGTCGATGCCGACCCCGGCTATGCCAGCGGCGCCAGCGTCTTCACGACGCTCCCGGCCTCGGACGTCGTGCCCGCGCCGGGAGGCGATACGCCGGGACAAGCCCGGGCGAAAGAGCCCAACAAGGCGGCGGGCAAGGAGGACAAGGCCGCGAGCCCGAAGGGCGCGCCGATCTCGCTCGCCGCCGCGCGCGAAGAGGCCCTGCGCAAGCTTCCCGTCGACCGAAGCAAATACCAGACGATCAAGTCGCTCAAGGAGCTCAACGCCTTCATCGCGCGAATTCATGATACCGGCCATATCGCGGTCGAGATCCGCGGAAACTCGATCGATCCGATGCAGGCCGATTTCTGCGGCATCGCGCTCGCGCTGGCGCCGAACGAGGCCTGCTACGTGCCGCTGGCGCACAAGCAATCCGGCGGCGGCGCCGGCCTGTTCGACGCCGGCCTCGCACCCGACCAGGTCAAGCACGAAGATGCGATCGAGGCGCTGCGGCCCGTGCTGGAATCGGCGGGCATTCTCAAGATCGGCTTCGACCTCAAATTCACCGCCGTGATGCTCGCGCAGCACGGCATCACCTTGCGCAACACCGATGATGCGCAATTGATCTCCTACGTGCTCGACGCCGGCCGCGGCTCGCACGCGATCGAATCGCTGTCCGAGCGCTGGTTCGGCCATGCCATGCTGAAGGAGAGCGAGCTGCTCGGCAGCGGCAAGGGCAAGATCACGTTCGACCAGGTGCCGATCGACAAGGCCGCGGCGCTGTCGGCCGAAGGCGCCGACGTCGCCTTGCGCGTCTGGCGCGTGTTGAAGCCGCGCCTGGTCGCCGAGCACATGAACACGGTCTACGAGACGCTGGAGCGGCCGCTGGTCGCCGTGCTTGCGCGCATGGAGCGGCGTGGCATCTCGATCGACCGCCAGGTGCTGTCGCGACTCTCGGGCGACTTCGCCCAGACCGCAGCGCGCGTCGAGGCCGAGATCCAGGAGATCGCTGGCGAGCCGGTCAATGTCGGCAGCCCCAAGCAGATCGGCGACATCCTGTTCGGCAAAATGGGACTGTCCGGCGGCACCAAGACCAAGACGGGCGCATGGTCGACCACCGCCCAAGTGCTCGACGAGCTCGCCGAGCAGGGCCACGATCTTCCGAAGAAGATCCTGGAGTGGCGCCAGGTTTCGAAACTGAAATCGACCTACACCGACGCGCTGCCGACCTACGTCAATCCGCAGACGCATCGCGTGCATACGACCTACGCGCTGGCCGCGACCACTACGGGCCGGCTGTCGTCGAACGAGCCCAATCTGCAGAACATCCCTGTTCGTACCGAGGACGGCCGCAAGATCCGCCGCGCTTTCATCGCGACGCCCGGGCACAAGCTGGTCTCCGCCGACTATTCGCAGATCGAGTTGCGGCTGCTCGCGGAGATCGCCGACATTCCGGTGCTGAAGCAGGCGTTCCGCGACGGGCTCGACATTCATGCCATGACCGCGTCGGAAATGTTCGGCGTGCCGGTCGAGGGCATGCCGAGCGAGATCCGCCGCCGCGCCAAGGCGATCAATTTCGGCATCATCTACGGCATCTCGGCCTTCGGCCTCGCCAACCAGCTCGGCATCGCGCGCGAGGAAGCCTCGGCCTACATCAAGAAATATTTCGAGCGCTTCCCCGGCATCCGCGCCTACATGGATGAGACGCGCGACTTCTGCCGCAGCCACGGCTACGTCACCACGCTGTTCGGCCGCAAGATGCACTATCCCGATATCAAGGCGTCGAACGCCTCGGTGCGCGCCTTCAACGAGCGCGCCGCGATCAATGCTCGGCTGCAGGGCACCGCGGCCGACATTATCCGCCGCGCCATGACGCGGGTCGAGGATGCGCTCGCCGAGAAGAAGCTGTCGGCGCAGATGTTGCTGCAGGTGCACGACGAGTTGATCTTCGAGGTGCCGGACGCCGAGGTCGCAGCAACGCTGCCGGTCGTGCAGCACGTCATGCAGGACGCGCCGTTCCCGGCCGTGCTGCTCTCGGTGCCGCTGCACGTCGATGCGCGCGCGGCGAACAATTGGGACGAGGCGCATTGAGGCTGCTTGTCCCTGATGCTGCGCAGTGCGCCGCACTTCGCGGCGTGATGCGCTGCTGATCGGGCTCACGCCGCGCCAACTGGATACCGGCTCTGCGCCGCGTCCGGGACACGCGAGTTGAATTGTCCTCCGAGCAATTGCGCGATGGCCGCGCTTCGCCTCGCATATTAGAACCAGTGCATCTTCGCACCGGTTCGCTCATGCCCCACACTTCCGCCCTGCTCGGCTTTGCCCTCGTCTGCCTCAGTCTCGTGCTCACCCCGGGACCGAACATGATCTATCTGATCTCGCGATCGATCACGCAGGGCCCGGCGGCCGGCATCGTCTCGCTCGGCGGCGTCGCGCTGGGCTTCGTGTTCTACATGCTGTGCGCGGCGTTCGGCATCACGGCACTCTTGCTCGCCATTCCCTTTGCCTATGACGCACTGCGCTTTGCCGGCGCGGGTTATCTGCTGTGGCTCGCCTGGCAGGCGGTGAAACCGGGCGGACGGTCGCCGTTCCAGGTGAAGCAGCTTACCATCGACAGCCCGCGCAAATTGTTCGCGATGGGCTTCGTCACCAATTTGCTCAACCCGAAGATCGCGATGCTGTATCTGGCGCTGCTGCCGCAGTTCATCGATCCCGCGGCCGGCAGCGTGCTGACGCAGTCGATCGTGCTGGGCGCGATCCAGATCGCGATCAGCGTCAGCGTCAACGCGATGATCGCGCTCGCGGCCGGATCGATCGCGCTGTTCCTGGCGAACCGGCCGAACTGGATGCTGGTGCAGCGCTGGCTGATGGGCACGGTGCTGGCCGGCCTTGCGGTGCGGATGGCGGTGGAAGCGCGGAAGGTTTGAGGCGCGACACTGTCTTGCCCCGCCAAGGCGGGCATCCAGTACTCCGCGGGTTCTCGGCTCGATCACTGGCGTCACGGCGTATTGGGTCACCCGCCCCAGTGCGCAAGTGCGCACAGGGCGGGTGACGACAGCATCCAAATCAATCCAGCTTCGCTTCCATGCCCCGCTTCACCGCCGGCCTTGCCATCAGCGCCTCGTACCAGCGCTTGACGTTGGGGAAGTCGGTCAGCTCAACCTTGTGGCGAGGGTGGCGCCAGGCCCAGCCCAGGATGGCAAAATCGGCAATCGAGAGGGCGCCGGCAACGAATTCGTGGTCCGCCAGCCGGCGGTCGAGCACGCCGTAGAGCCGGCGCGTCTCTGCCATGTAGCGCTTCAGGCCGTAAGCGCGGTCCTGCTCGTTTTCGAGCGCGATGAAATGGTGCACCTGGCCGGGCATCGGGCCAAAGCCGCCCATCTGCCACATCAGCCATTCATAGACCGGGATTCGGGCACCGAGCGCTTTCGGCAGGAATTTGCCGGTCTTTTCACCAAGATAGAGCAGGATCGCGCCGGATTCGAAGATGCTGACGGGCTTGCCGTCCGGACCCTCGGGATCGACGATCGCCGGGATCTTGTTGTTCGGCGACAGCTTCAGGAACTCCGGCGCCATCTGCTCGCCCTTGGTGATGTTCACCGGGACCGCCTTGTAGGGCAGCCCCATTTCCTCCAGCGCGACCGAGATCTTGCGGCCGTTCGGCGTGTTCCAGGTGTGCAGCTCGATGGTCATGCCTTGCTTCCTTCCCCAACCAGTTTGGCATCCCACCTACTCCAGAACGTCGCGCCCCCACAACCAGCGGTCCGGGATGGCCGATCCCTGTTGACGAGGGACGCCCCCTCTGGAATGTCGCAGCCGTCGCGGATAAATTCCGCCACTTTCAAAAATGCTCCCGAGGGACCGCCGTGTCGAAATCAGCCTCCCGCGCCCGACTGTTCGAAATCATCCGCCGGCGCTCCTTCGGCCGCGGCGAGGTGACGCTCGCGTCGGGCCGCAAGAGCGATTTCTACTTCAACCTCAAGCCGACCATGCTCGACCCGGAGGGAGCAACCCTGCTCGCCGAGCTGACCTATGAGGCGCTGAAGGACGACAATCTCGATTTCATCGGCGGCCTCGAGATGGGCGCGGTGCCGCTCGCCGGCGCGCTGGCGCAGATCTCCTGGATCAAGGGCCACCCGATCGCGGCGTTCTTCGTGCGCAAGAAGCCGAAGGAGCACGGGGCCAAGCTCGCGATCGAAGGCCTGCCAAAAGGCGAAACGCTCGAGGGCAAGCGCGTCGTGATCGTCGAGGACGTCACCACCACTGGCGGCTCGGCCATGAAGGCGGTGGAATCTGTGCGCGAGACCGGCGCCGAGGTGGTGCTGGTGCTGACCATGGTCGACCGCGAGGAAGGCGCCACCGACACGTTCGGTGCGGCCGGCTTGCCGTTCCGCTCGCTGTACAAGGCGTCGGAGTTCTTGAAGGCCTGATCCAGTCCTCGTGTCCCGGGCGCGGCGCAGCGTGTAACGCTGCGACGCGGAATCGGGACCCAGCCTCGCTTCCCATCGACACGGCCCCGGCTCTGCAGCGCACCTCGACGCGAAGTGCCTGGCGCTGTGCCGCGTCCGGGGCACGAGACCATCCGCTTCAACCGCTCATTTACCATCCCGCTTTATGGTGAATCATGTGCTGAGATCCCCTTGGGGTCCCGGCCAGTTCCGTAGCGTCGGGTGGAGTGAGCGTTGCGTACAGTCATGTCCCATGCGCGCCGGCGGCGACGCGCGATGCTTGTAGCCGCCACCCTTGCAGCACCGCTGCTTGCGGCGCCGGCCCCGGTTTCGGCCGAAGGCCTGTTCGACTTCTTCTTCGGCGGCATGCAGCAGCAGCAACGGCCGCAGCGCGAGGTGCCGCAGCAGGCGAGTTCCTACGCCGATCCGTTCACCGGCCAGCAGAATGCCGCCACTCCGCAATATGTGCCGCCGACGCGCGCGGCCGCGGCCGGGGGCTCCGGCCCGGCCTTCTGCGTGCGCAGCTGCGACGGCAAATATTTTCCGCTGATGCGCGGCCTCGCCTCGCCGGCACAGATGTGTCAGGCGTTCTGTCCTGCCAGCGCGACCAAGGTTTATTTCGGCTCTTCGATCGACGGTGCGGCGTCTCAGACCGGCGAGCGTTACGCCGACAGCGAGAACGCCTTCGCCTACCGCAAGGCGTTGCGTTCGGACTGCACCTGCAACGGCCGCGAGCCGGTCGGCCTTGCCCCGGTCGATCTCGCGCTGGACTCCTCGCTGAAGGCCGGCGACGTGATTGCCACCACCGACGGCCTCGTCGCCTATACCGGCATCCGCGTCGGCAACGATCAGGCCGCGGATTTCACCCCTGTTGCGTCCTATCCCGGCCTCACCGCTCAGGTCCGCGCCCGCCTCGGCGAGATGAAGGTGGCCCCGGTGCGGGCAGAGACGGTGTCGGCGGATGCGCCTGCCGCGGAGATCGTGCGTGAGACGCTGCCGGATGTGACGGTGCCCAAGACGACGGCGCAGAAGCCGGCGAAGCGGGCGGGATTGGATTAAGCCACAACTCTGACCAAACCGTCATTGCGAGCGAAAGCGACGCAATCCAGAATCCCACTGCAGAGATACTCTGGATTGCTTCGTCGCTTCAGCGCAAGATTGCTGCGCAATTTTGTCGCGAGCTCCTCGCAATGACGGAGGTTGTCGCGTTATCGTCCGATGATCACGCCGATCACGTTCGGCGCCGCCAGATATTTCTCTTCGATCGCCGCGCGCGCGGCGGCGCGGTTGTCCGGGGTCAGGAGCCCGCGCTTCTCGGCCAGGATCATCCAGCAGAAGCCCCACCAGTCCGTCAGCATGCCCTGATCGCCGACGAGGTCATAGCCCTGCTCGGCCGCGAAGATGCGCGCATGGGCTTCGTCCAGCGTGTCCAGGAAAAGATGATCCTCGGTCGAGAACAGATCGTCGCTGACGTCGTCGATGGTGTAGCCCCAGATCGACTGGCACACCGCGTTGAACTCGCGGTCGAACTGGTCGTCGTCGATGCGCTGGCGCCGCGCCGCCTGATGCAGCCGCGACAGCGAGCGCGCGAAATCGGCGATCCGGGTGAGGGCAAATTGATCGAAGGCGATGGTGGACATGTAGTCCTCGCAAAGTCTGACAGACGCTAGATATTGTGCCGGCAACTCGCCGAATCACAATGATATATCAAAGACTTGCTAAAGTGTTCTTAATTTGTTCTGGACCCCGCCTCAATTTCAGGAACACCGCGAGGCCGCAATCGCATGAACGCGGCGATCGCCGAGCAGATGGGCAATGAAGCCATTCTTCGGGAAGATCTTCGCAAATGCGACGTCACGGATGTTGAGGCCGCCCGCATAGGCGCCGAATGCCGGCATCACCGCGCGCATCCCGTCGGAGGCAAAGCAGCGCCGCTCCATGAAGCGGCCGCGCGCGGAGACGCGCGCCTTGGGATGGAGATGGCCGGCGATCTCGCCGCACGCACCAGTCGGCTCGTGACGGAAAGTAATCGGGCCGATCGCGACTTCGTCGGCGACAGCGCCGCCGAGATCGCTAGGCAGCATCGGATCGTGATTGCCAGAGATCCATATCCAGTCGCGGCCGGTCTGGAGCGCTGCGACCGCATCGCGATTGTCCGACGACAGCCGCTCATGCGCGGTTCGATCATGAAAGCTGTCGCCGAGTGCAATCACGGTTCGCGGATCATGGCGGGAGATGGCAGCAGCAAGACGGCTCAGCGTGGCCAGCGTATCGTAAGGCGGCAGCAGCACGCCGCGGGCGGCGAAGCTGGAGCCTTTTTCCAGATGCAGGTCGGAGACGACGAGCAAACGCTGCTCTTCCCAGAACAGCGCGCCGGAGAGATCGGCGGCGAAGGTCACCTCGCTGATGGTGACTGTGGACACGCGCATGTCGTCGTCGTCCCCTGAAACCTGCGCGCCAATCGTCACGTCTTACCCGCTTCTGTCCATCGCTTCTTTGACGAGTTCATCGGCGGCTTCGGCCAAAAGCTCATCTGCAGCTTCGCCATAAACTGACTCGCGACCGATTTCCAGCATCACGGGGACGGCCAGCGGGGAAACGCGGTCGAGTTCCCGATGGGTGATCCGGCCGTGGATGCGCATCAGCATGTCGCTAAGGCGGCGCAGATCGAGCAGGCCGGTGGCGGCATCGGCCCGCGCGGCGCGCAACAGGACGTGATCGGCCTGATGCTTGCGCAGCACGTCGTAGACGAGATCGGTCGAGAACAACACCTGGCGGCGACTCTTTTCTTCGCCGGTATGCCGGCGTGTGATCAGGCCGGAGATGATCGCACAGTTGCGGAAGGTGCGCTTCATCAGGGCGGATTCGGCGAGCCAGGCCTCCAGATCGTCGCCGAGCATATCGGGGTCGAACAGCGCATTGAGATCGATCCGGCCATTGCGGATCATGGAGGAGAGATCGCCGAGCGCCCAGATCGCAACGGCATATTCGTTGGCGACAAAGCCGAGGGGCCGGGCGCGGGCGCGCTCGAGCCGGCGCGTCAGCAGCATGCCGAGCGTCTGATGCGCGAGGCGTCCCTCGAAGGGATAACAGACGATGTAGTGCTTGTTGGCGCGCGGAAAGCTTTCGACCAGGAGCTCGCGCACCGCCGGCACGCTGCTGACGTCCTTCTGCAGCGACAGCCAGTCGCGCACCTGCTCCGGCAGGCCGCGCCATGCGCGCGCGTCATCGAGCAGCCGGCGCACGCGTTCGGCGAGATAGGTCGAGAGCGGGAATTTTCCGCCCATATAGGACGGCACTTTCGGGTCCTTGTCGTGCGCGCGCGAGACATAGACCTGGTCCTCGACCAGGGTCTCATAGCGCACCACCTCGCCTGAGAATACGAAGGTATCGCCGGGCGAGAGGCCCTCGATGAAGGCCTCCTCGATCTCGCCGAGCAGCCGGCCGCCCCGCGCGATCACGCCCGTGGAACCGCCGGCTTTGCCATGGCCGCCGCCGCGCGAGCGCACCAGGCGCACCTTCAGCATGTCATCCTCGACGATGGTGCCGACATTCATGCGGTAGCTCTGCCGCACCTTGGGATTGGCGACGCGCCAGCGACCCTCCTTGTCCTGCTTGATGCGGGCGAAGCGTTCGTAGGTCTTTAGCGCGTAGCCGCCGGAGGCGACGAAATCGACGACATCGTCGAAATCCGGACGCGACAAGTCGGCGTAAGGCGCGGCGGTGCGCACCTCGGCATAGAGGTCATCGGAGAGGAACGGCTCGCCGCAGGCACAGCCCAGCACATGCTGGGCCAGCACGTCGAGGCCACCTTTGCGCAAGGGCGGCGTGTCCTGCGCGTTCTCGGCAATGGCGTCGATCGCGACGTGGCACTCCAGCACTTCGAAACGGTTGGCCGGTACCAGCACCGCGCGCGAGGCTTCGTCGAGGCGATGGTTGGCGCGACCGATCCGTTGCATCAGGCGCGAGGAGCCCTTGGGCGCGCCGATATTGACGACGAGATCGACATCACCCCAGTCGACGCCGAGATCGAGCGAAGAGGTGCAGACCACGCCGCGCAGCTTTCCTGCGGACATGGCGTCCTCGACCTTGCGGCGCTGGGAGACGTCGAGCGAGCCGTGATGCAGCGCGATTGCGAGGCCGTCGTCGTTCATGCTCCAGAGATTCTGGAACAGCATCTCGGCCTGGCTGCGGGTGTTGACGAAGACCAGCGTGGTCTTGTTCGCCTTGATCAGCTCGTAAATCTCGGGGAGTGCGTGGCGCGCGCTGTGGCCGGCCCAGGGCAGGCGCTCGCGCGTATCGAGCATCTCCACCTCGGGTGGCGCGGCACCGCCGGCAACGACGATGTCGGCGGCGGTCTCCTTGCCGTCGGGCTGCGGCACCAGGAAGCGCGCGAGCTGATCAGGCTCGGCCACCGTCGCCGACAGGCCGATCGCGCGCATCTGCGGTGCCAGCCGCCACAGCCGCGCCAGCCCGAGCGAGAGCAGATCGCCGCGCTTGGACGTCACCAGCGCATGCAGTTCGTCGAGCACGATGCGCTTCAGCGAGGCGAACAGGAACGGCGCGTCATCCGAGGACAGCAGCAGCGCGAGCTGCTCGGGCGTCGTCAGCAGCACGTCCGGCGGATAGCGCCGCTGCCGCTGGCGCCGCGACACCGGCGTGTCGCCGGTGCGGGTCTCGACCTTGATCGGCAGGCCCATCTCCGCAATCGGCCGCTCCAGATTGCGCGCGATATCGACGGCGAGCGCCTTCAGCGGTGAGATGTAGAGCGTGTGCAGGCCGCCGGACCGTTGCACGCTGCGGCCGGTGGAGACGAGGCTTTTCTTCTCGCTGGTCTCCCGCTCGATCGGCTGTAGCGAAAGCTCCACCAGTGTCGGCAGAAATCCCGCCAGCGTCTTGCCGGCACCGGTCGGTGCGATCAGCAGCGCGGAGCGGTCCTCACGGGCCTTCTCCAGCAGCGCCAATTGGTGCGTGCGCGGTGACCAGCCGCGGGCTGCGAACCACGCGTTGAAGCGCTCGGGTAGCAGCGCAGGCGTTTCGGCCCGAGGTTTGAGAATGCGGCGCGTCACACCATGACAGGTAAGCCGTGAGGGCGGTTTCGTCGAGGGGTGCTGCCCTCCGCGCCGGGCGGCCGAGCAATCGCTCATGCGCCATCCATTGAAGCACGCTGGTCCCCCATACCGTCATGGCCGGGCTAAACATCAAGCCCGGCCATCCACGCCTTGCGTGTAGCACTGAGAACGTGGATGCCCGGGACAAGCCCGGGCATGACGACCTCTTGTGATCGTCTGTAAGGTTCCGGCCGCCTGTACGAGGCGGGTCGGAGATCTCACGCCCCCGCCGGCACCTGATCCAGAAATCCTGTCACGCTTCTGATCCGGCCGTCCTTCAGCACGGCAAAATCAGTGCCCTTGATCGGGCTGTCGGCGCCGTCGGGACCAAGGCCCCAGGAAAAGCGGACGTGGTCGCCGTAGCCGTTGGGCTCGCCGATCAGCTTGAACCTGAAATCGGGAAAACGCTGCTGCACGCCTGAGATCAGCGCCTCGATGCCGTCGCGGCCGTCGCCCTTCATCAAGGGATCGACATAGCTCGCATCATTCGTCCAGCTCTCGCTCAGCAATTCGCGGCGGCGTCCGGCGGTGCGTTCGTTCCAGAGCTCGACGTAGCGTTGGGCGATGGTGATGGGGTCGGTCATGATGCTCTCCTTCGATGACGCCGTATTGGCTGCCGTCACTATCGAAGGTTCGGGAGCGCCGATCGATTACCCGAGAGGTCATCGTTACGCAAAAAAGAGAGCGCGATGACGTCGCCATCGCGCTCTCTTTGCATGTCCGTTGTTTTGCGAAATTACTTCGCAGCCGTGACCATGATCTCGACGGTGTATTGCGGCGCCGCCAGCTTGGCCTCGACGGTGGCGCGGGCGGGAGTATTGCCGGCCGACACCCAGGCGTCCCACACCGCGTTCATCTCGGCGAAGGTCTTCATGTCGGTGATGTAGATCGTGGCCGAAAGCAGCTTGGACTTGTCGGTGCCGGCCTTGGCGAGATGGCCGTCGATGGTCTTCAGGATGTCCTGGGTCTGCTTCGTCACGCTTTCGCCGGCCGCGTTGTTGGCGACGACGCCGGCGAGATAGACGGTGTTGCCGTGCACGACGACCTGGCTCATGCGCGGGCCGGTTTCGAAACGCTGAATGCTCATTGGTAGCTCCTCACTGGAATGGCGCCCCTGTCTAGCCCAGCGCCTCACGCCCTGCCACCCCGGCGGTGCATGCGTCGCTGGCAACGCATGCGCGGCTTACCGAAGCGGGCCGAACAATTCAGCCCACCGCCTTGGCGGCGGACCGGCCCGCATTGCGACCCGAGAACAGGCAGCCGCCGAGAAAGGTGCCCTCCAGCGAGCGATAGCCGTGCACGCCGCCGCCGCCGAAGCCGGCGGCTTCGCCGACCGCATAGAGCCCGGGAATGACACTGCCCTCGCTGCCGAACACACGGGACTCGAGATCGGTCTCGAAGCCGCCCAGCGTCTTGCGGGTGAGGATGTTGAGCTTGACCGCGATCAGCGGCCCCTGCGCGGAATCCAGGATCCGGTGCGGGGAGGCCGTGCGGATCAACCTGTCGCCGATATAGCGGCGCGCATTGTGGATGTTCATGACCTGCGCATCCTTGACGTAGGGGTTGGCGATCTCGCGATCGCGCGCCTCGATCTGCATCCTGATGTGCTCGAGCTTGAGGAGGTCGCTGCCGGCAAGCTTGTTCATGGCCGCGACGAGGTCCTCGATCTTGTCGCGCACGATGAAATCGACACCATGGCTTTTGAATGCTTCGACCGGCGCCGGCGCCCCCTTGTTGGTGGCGCGCCGCAAGGTCATGCGCCAGCTCTTGCCGGTCAGGTCGGGGTTCTGCTCCGAGCCCGACAGCGCAAACTCCTTCTTGATGATGCTCTGGGTCAGGATGAACCAGGAATAATCATAGCCGGTCGACATGATGTATTTGAGCTGGCCGAGCGTGTCCGAGCCCGGGAACAGCGGCGCCGGCAATCGCGTGCCCGTGGCATCGAACCACATCGAGGAGGGGCCGGGCAGGATGCGGATGCCGTGGCGCGGCCAGATCGGATTCCAGTTCTGGATGCCCTCGACATAATGCCACATGCGATCGCGATTGATCAGCCGCGCACCTGACGTCTCGGTGATGCCGATCATGCGGCCATCGACATGTTCGGGCACGCCCGAGATCATGAATTTCGGCGGCTCACCCAGCCGCTTCGGCCAATTCTGCCGGACCAGCTCGTGATTGCCGCCGATGCCACCGGACGCCACGATTACCGCCTGCGCCTTCAGCGCAAATTCGCCGACGACATTGCGCGAGGTGCTCTTGCCGCGCTCGATCGGATCGGGCGCAAGGACGGCACCGCTGACGCCATCTACCGTGCCGTTGGTGATGGAGAGCGCATCGACGCGGTGACGGAACCTGAAGACCAACCGGCCGCTCTTCACGGCCTCGCGCGCCCGGCGCTCGAACGGCTCGACGATGCCGGGGCCGGTGCCCCAGGTGACGTGAAAGCGCGGCACCGAATTGCCGTGGCCCATCGCGTCATAGCCGCCGCGTTCGGCCCAGCCGACCACCGGAAAGAAGCGATGACCCATCGCCCGCAGCCAGGCGCGCTTTTCGCCGGCCGCGAACGCCACATAGGCCTCGGCCCATTGCCGCGGCCAGAAATCCTCGTCGCGGTCGAAGCCGGCGGCACCGATCCAGTCCTGCATGGCCAAGTCGAAGGAATCCTTGATGCCGAGCCGGCGCTGCTCCGGCGAATCGACCAGGAACAATCCGCCGAACGACCAGAACGCCTGGCCGCCGATCGACTGCTCGCCTTCCTGGTCGACCACGATGACGCGCTTGCCTGCGTCGGCGATCTCGGTTGCGGCGACCAGTCCCGACAGGCCGGCGCCGACGACGATGACGTCGGTCTCTTCAGCCATTTGTATCCCCCTCCATGAAATCCCCTGTATTTGCCCGGATTGAAGCCAGCGGTTGTAACTGAGATCAAGGGTTTGGCGCGTAAGACATCATTAACTTGTTCCACTTTGGGATAGGGGCCCGCCAAGTGCAGCACCGCCGCAACACTGGATTTGAATTTGTTTTGAGCGAGCCGGTCCGCCTAGACAAAACCTCGGTTACGACGGACGCTAGCCGCGCATCATCACCTGACACGCAGATTCGAATTCGACTGGGGCGGGGACAATGAAGTTTCTGACGGGGTTGCTGGCGGCAGTTCTCCTCATCGCATGCATGGGGGCTTCTCACGCGGTGGTTCGAATCGCGGATGACCGCGGTGGCCGGATCGGAACCTACGTCGACAAATACCAGGACCTCAGGCAGTCGGGCGACACCGTCATCATCGATGGCCTCTGCGCTTCGGCCTGCACCATCGTCCTCGGCGCCATTCCCCATGATCGCATCTGCGTGACCTCGAGCGCGACGCTCGGCTTCCACGCCGCCTGGGATTTCGGCAGCAACGGCCGCGCCGTCACCAACACCGAAGCGACCCAGATGCTCTATATGATGTATCCTTCGCAGGTGAAGCGTTGGATCAACCAGCGCGGCGGCCTCACTCCGCATATGCTGTTCCTGAAGGGCAAGCAGCTCCAGGCCATGTACAAGCCCTGCTACCTGGACGCGCAGGCCTCGGCCATCAAGCCGTCGCGCCGGTCGCTTCCGCAATCGGACCGGATCGATTCCGCGCGGGGCCAGCTGCGCTGACCTTCTCTGCCTGACCGACCGCCGGCCCGCCAGCGGCGCCTTGCCCGCAGGCGGGCTAAGGCTTATTTGAGGTTGGGAACCGGGGCCTTCGCCCCGATCGTTGTCATGGCTCAACCGCTGCACCCATCGCATCCGCTACAGGACAATTCGCCCACTGCCGGCCGCACGCCGTTCGTGCTGCTGTTGGCGGGCGCGGGGATCGGCGGCTTGCTGGTGCTCGGCGCGCTGGCGCTGTGGTTCCACTACGGCACGCAGATGTTCTTCGAAATGATCAGGACCGGCTTCGCCGCCTGCTTCTGATCGGCCACAGGAAGTTTTCCGCTCATGAGTTCCGCCACCCGTCCGCTGGTGATCGCGACCGCTTTCGCCGCAAGCCTCGTTGCCGGCCTCCTGATCATGTTCTGGGCCATGGGCGGGGTCAGCAAGGTGGCGCAGCCGGCCGCGATCGGCGGCCCGTTCCAGCTGACCGACCAGAACGGCAAGGCGGTCACCGACAAAAGCCTCAAGGGCAAGCCCACCCTGATCTTCTTCGGCTACACCCATTGCCCCGACGTCTGCCCGACCTCGCTGTTCGAGATCTCGGAAGTGCTGCGCGCGCTCGGCAAGGATGCCGACAAGGTCAATGCCGTCTTCATCTCGGTTGATCCCGAACGCGACACGCCGGCGACCATGAAGGACTATCTGTCGAGCTTCGACCCGCACCTCGAAGGCCTCAGCGGCGATCCCGCCGAGACCGCCAAGGTCATCACCTCCTACCGGGTCTACGCCAAGAAGGTCCCGACCAAGGACGGCGACTACACCATGGACCACACCGCGCTGATCTACCTGATGGACCGCGACGGCCGCTTCGTCTCCCCGTTCAATCTGAAGCGGACACCGGACGAGGCGGCGGCGGATTTGAAGAAGTATCTTTGAGGGCTGATCGAGCCGCGAACGCCGCTGCAACCTCTCCCGCTTGCGGGGGAGGTCGACGCGCGGAAGCGCGCGGCGGGTGGGGGCTTATCCATTTAGGGGCTCGGAAACACCCTCTCCCCGACCCTCCCCTGCAAGCGGGGGAGGGAGCGCACCGTCACCACATTCCGCCCTCGCGTTCCCGGCGGGATGGTCTATAACGCCCTCCGTTCCCAATGATATCAGTTCATTTCCGGCCGATGGCTCCATCGCAACAGGCGAAATCGTCCAAATCGGCCCGTAGCTTGCTGACGGGGCTGGCGGTCGGTGCCTGCCTGCTCGCAGGCTTGCCCGACGCCGAGGCCCAGACCCCGGCCAAGCAGCCGCCTCCCCCGTCGGCGCCCCAGGCGACGCCGCAAGCCGCACCCCGAGCCGCGCAGGCCGCCCCGCAGGCCGTGCCGGGCTTCTGGGATCCGCGGCGGCGGCCGGAGCGGCCGGACCTGTCGCGCCTGACCGTGATCCGCTTCCTGACCGAGACCGACTATCCGCCGTTCAATTTCACCGGCGCCGACGGCAACCCGGCCGGCTTCAACGTCGATCTCGCACGCAGCCTGTGCGAGGAGATCAAGGTTACCTGCACGGTGCAGATGCGC
Source organism: Bradyrhizobium sp. SZCCT0148 (assembly GCF_018129985.1). Classification (GTDB taxonomy): domain Bacteria; phylum Pseudomonadota; class Alphaproteobacteria; order Rhizobiales; family Xanthobacteraceae; genus Bradyrhizobium; species Bradyrhizobium japonicum_H. Next base: position 65,700 of record NZ_JAFCKT010000001.1, on the reverse strand, counting down.
CGCTTCGAGACCCTGGTGGACGCGCTCTCCTCCAACCGCGGCGACGCCATCATCGCCTCGATGGCGGCGAGCCCGCAGCTGCGCGCCCGCGTCGACTTCACCGATCCTTATTACCGGGTGCCGGCGCGCTTCGTCTCGCGCAAGGACGCGGTGATGCCGGAGATCCGGCCCGAATATCTCGAGGGCAAGAAGGTCGGCGTGATCGCCGGCTCCGCGCACGAGGCCTATCTCAAGGCGATGTTCACCGACGCCGAGTTGCACCCCTATCCCAACGACGACGCGCTCCGCACCGCTTTGCGCAAGGGCGAGGTCGATTTCATCTTCGGTGATGCCATCTCGCTCGCGTTCTGGATCAACGGCACCGATTCCGGCGATTGCTGCGCCTTCTCAGGTGGTCCCTTCGTCGAGAGCCGTTTCTTCGGCGAAGGCATCGGCATCGCCGTGCGCAAGGGCAACGACGTGCTGCGCCAGGCCCTGAACTGGGCCCTGTTCAGAGTCTGGGAAAAAGGCCGCTACACCGATCTGTGGCTGCGCTATTTCTCGGTGAGCCCGTTCTAGCCATCGGTCGTCATTCCGAGGTACGCGAAGCGTGAGCCCGGAATCCATAACCACCAGTCGGGAGTATGGCTTCCGGGCTCGCGCCCAGTGGCGCGCCCCGGAATGACAATTAAGACCGTTTTTGCATTCTGCCCGGAAATCGCTATTTTCCGCGGCCCGGAGGCCCCTTGATGTCCGTTATCGATCCCAACATGAGCCCGAGCGATTTGCGTGCGCTCGCCGAACAATCCAACGCCTGGCCGTTCGAGCAGGCCAAGGCCATCGTCGCGCGGCTGAAGAAAAGCCCGAAGGACGAGGTGCTGTTCGAGACCGGCTACGGACCGTCAGGCCTGCCGCATATCGGCACGTTCGGCGAGGTCGCGCGCACCTCGATGGTGCGCCATGCCTTCCGCGTGCTGACCGAGGACAAGATCAAGACGCGCCTGCTCGCGTTCTCCGACGACATGGACGGGTTTCGAAAGGTCCCGGACAACGTGCCGAACAAGGAGATGCTGGCCGCGCATCTCGGCAAGCCGCTGACGCGGGTGCCGGACCCGTTCTCCAACGAGTATCCCTCCTTCGGCGCGCACAACAACGCGCGGCTGCGCGCATTTCTGGATCATTTCGGCTTCGACTACGAGTTCGCGAGCTCGACCGACTATTACACGTCAGGCCGCTTCGACGCGACGCTGCTCAAGATGCTCGCCGTCTACGACAAGGTGATGGCGATCATCCTGCCGACGCTGGGGCCCGATCGCCGCGCCACCTATTCGCCGTTCCTGCCGATCAGCAAGACCACCGGCGTCGTGCTGCAGGTGCCGATGATCCGCCGCGACGTCGCGGCCGGCACGGTGACCTATCTCGACCCCGACACCAACCAGGAAGTCGAAACGCCGGTCACCGGCGGCAACGTCAAGTGTCAGTGGAAGGCCGATTGGGCGATGCGCTGGGTCGCGCTCGGCGTCGACTACGAAATGGCCGGCAAGGATCTGATCGACTCCGTGAAGCTCTCCGGCGCGATCGCGAAGGCGCTCGGCAGCACGCCGCCGGAAGGTTTTAACTACGAGCTCTTCCTCGACGAGAAGGGCCAGAAGATCTCGAAGTCGAAGGGCAACGGCCTCACCATCGACGAATGGCTGCGCTATGCCTCGCCGGAATCGCTGTCGCTGTTCATGTATCGCGAACCGAAGGCGGCCAAGCGGCTGTTTTTCGACGTCATCCCACGCCAGGTCGACGACTATCAGCAATTCATTGATGGCTTTCCCAAGCAGGACGACAAGCAGCAGCTCGGCAATCCGGTCTGGCACATCCACAACGGCAAGCCGCCGCAGGGCGACATGCCCGTCACCTTCCAGCTGCTGCTGACGCTGGTGTCATCGTCGAACGCGGAGAACGCCGAGACGCTGTGGGGTTTCATCGGCCGCTATCGTCCGGGCGTGAACCCGCAGACGCATCCGAAGCTCGATGCAATGGTCGGCTACGCCATCAATTATTACCGCGACTTCGTCGCGCCGACGAAGCAGTTTCGAGAACCGACCGAGGTTGAGCGCGCCGCGCTGCAGGATCTGCGCGATGCGCTATCGCAGCTGTCGCAGGACGCAACGCCAGAGGACATCCAGAACGTCGTCTACGAGATCGGCCGCCGCGAGCCGTTCCTCGACCAGATCAAGAAGGGCAAGGACGGCCGTCCCGGCGTCACGCTGGACTGGTTCAACATGCTCTACCAGGTGCTGCTCGGCCAGGAGAAGGGCCCGCGCTTCGGCTCCTTCGTCGCGGTGTACGGCGTGCAGAATGCGGTCAACATGATCGACGGCGCGCTGGCAAGGAGCGCTTGAGGCTCACTCCCGATGTCATCGTCCGCCTTGTGCGCATTTGCGCACTGGGGCGGACGATCCAGTATTTCAGAGGTCGTGGTCATGGAATCGAGACGCCGCGGCGTCCTGGATTCCCCGCCTTCGCGGGAATGACATCGAACCAGGTCGCGACGTCCCGGAGTGACGCCGCTCAGATCGACTTCAGCACGTAGCGCCTGTTGTCCTTCTGCACCGGACGCGCGTTCATAGGATAGAGCTTTGCGAACGCGGCGACGTCGGCGGCCGACACCTGGATCGGTGTGGTCAGCAGCAGCCATTCGACCACTTCCGAACAGGGCGGCGTCGTCAGCGAACCGGGATAGCGGAAGTAGCTGAGTTTCGTTGGCAGCATGGCGTACGGATCGATGCCCGCATCCGCTTTCACCGCGGCACCTTCCGCTGCCGGCATGGTCTTGACGATCCTGCCGAAAGCCGGATTCGGCCTGCCCTCGGCCATCAGCACACCGACCACGGCGAGGCCGCCGGCTTCGTTGCGATGGACGAAATGCGCCTCCATCGGGAAATTCTTGCCGCCGATCTGGTGCTCGCTCGGGCGGTGGAAGTGCACCTGAAGAAGCTTGTACTTGACGTCGCCGAGCATCAACGTGCTGCCTTCGGCGAAGTTGAGCTGGATCGTGTGCCCGTTGTTGACGATGGTGTCGGCGCTCTTGCCCCAGTTCAGCCTCAGGACCGGCAATTGCGACTTGATCGTCCCCTCGATGTCGATCGGCGATTGCTGCAGGCCGATCGCGCAGGCCTTGTTGGCCGCATCGAGATCGCCCCATTTGGCCGGGCCGCCGACGCCCTCATAGCCCCAATGCGCGCCCTCGGCGGCGAAGCTCGGCTTGCACACCGGACAGAGCGCAAGACCGGCGAGAGCCTTCAGAGCATGACGGCGATTCATCTTATTCCCCTGCGATAAATTTGATCGACAATGCGAGGGGAACCTAGGCGACAGCAGCGCTGAGTCGCAAGTTCCATGGCAAGATGCTGCGGAGGTGCCATGATCCGGAAGCTGACGCGATTACTGGCTTGCCCAGACGATGCGTGCGATCCAGCCAATGTCGCCCGTCACGATCGTGCGCGCGGCCTGCGCCGCCTCGAGCGGCTGCAAGTCCAGCGCCCCGGCCGTGCGGCGCTTCAACGTCGCGACGAGCATCTCACCTTTCCTGGTCTTCACCACCACCCGATCCCCTTTGCGAATCGGCGTGCCGGGCGAGACAAGGATGATGTCGCCGCTGCGATACACAGGCGCGAGCGCATCACCGGAAATCTCCAGCGCAAAGCCGTGGCCGTCGTCTGCGATGGGCAGCGCGGTCTCGGTCCAGCCCTTGCCCGAGGGAAGGCCCGCCTCGTCGAAAGCGCCGCTTGCACCGGCCATCGCGAGGCCGAGCAGCGGGACCGAGCGGCTGTCAGCTGCGTCCTCGTCGATCAGCCGTGCAAAGCTCCCGAACGAGGAGTCGGCCGCGGCCAGCGCCTTTGCGATCGATTCGGTCGAGGGCCAGCGCTCGCGGCCGTCGGATGTGACGCGCTTGGACCTGTTGAAGGTGGTGGGATCGAGACCGGCACGCTTGGCAAGGCCGGACGGTGACAGACCGGCGCGCGCTGCCAGCCGATCCAGGGCGATCCAGATACGGTCGTGCGTCAGCATCCTCTGCGCTTTGGCCTGCCTGACCATGCAAGGTCCAGCCCGTCGCCACTCAGGAAAACTGTCCTCAAATCAACCGGTTTTCCGTTTTCTGCGCAAGGGGCGCCAGGCAAGCCTTGAGTTCGGGAGGTGTGGCCTTTACGGTCGCGGCCGGGCTTTTAACACCCGCAAGAGACGAAAAAACCCAAGAGACTCAAAGGGCTCCGCAAGCGGTGGTCAAGATCTACAAAATCTGTCCGGCATCGGCCTGGCGCGAGGCGGAACGGCAGGGCGTGTACCGGGGCAGCGCGGACGATGCGCGCGACGGTTTCATCCATTTCTCGACCGCCGCCCAGGTTCCCGAGACCTTGCGCAAGCATTATTTCGGACAGCGCGCGCTGTTCCTGATCGAGGTCGACGGCGACGCGCTCGGCGGCGAATTGCGCTGGGAGCGCTCGCGCAATGACGAGCTGTTTCCCCATCTCTACGGCGAACTCGACTTCGGCGCAGTGCTGTCGGTGACGAACATCAACGTCCGCTCCGACGGCAGCCACGACACTCCGGAGCTGTTGCCGTGATCCGCGCTTTCGACGCCTTTTCGCTGCCGGTGCTGCGCTGGCTCGATCCGGAAGACGCCCATCGTCTCGCGATCCAGGGCCTGCGCTTCCTGCCGCCGGTCAAGCCACGCGCTGACGATCCGAAGCTCGCGGTGCGCGCCTTCGGGCTCAACTTTCCCAATCCGATCGGCATGGCCGCGGGCTTCGACAAGAGCGCCGAGGTACCGGATGCCCTGCTGCGGCTCGGCTTCGGCTTCGTCGAGATTGGCTCGGTGACGCCGAAGCCGCAGGCCGGCAATCCGCGGCCGCGGCTATTCCGTCTGGAGCGCGACGAGGCCGTCATCAACCGCATGGGCTTCAACAATGACGGCGCGGAAGTCGCCTTGCGCCGGCTTGCCGCACGCGCGCAACACGGCGGCATCGTCGGCGTCAATGTCGGCGCCAACAAGGATTCCCCCGACCGCGTCGCCGATTACGTCAAGCTGATCGAGACCTTTGCGCCGGTCGCGAGCTATTTCACTGTCAACGTCTCCTCGCCGAACACGCCGGGCCTGCGCAACCTGCAGGAAGGCGCCCTGCTCGACGATCTCCTCGCGCGGGTGATCGACGCCCGCGAGCGTGTCAGGCAGAAGGCCGGCGACACGCCGGTGCTGCTCAAGATCGCGCCGGATCTAAGCCTCGCCCAGCTCGACGATGTCGTGCAGGTGGCGCGCTCGCGCCGGGTCGACGGCATGATCGTGTCGAACACGACGATCGCGCGGCCGAGCACGCTGCGGGAGGAGACGCGCGCCAGGGAGCAAGGCGGCCTGTCCGGCCGGCCACTGTTCCGCCTGTCGACGCGGATGGTCGCCGAAACCTATGTGCGCGTCGAGGGCGCGTTCCCGCTGATCGGCGTCGGCGGCGTGGATTCGGGCGGTGCCGCGCTGACCAAGATCCGCGCCGGTGCGAGCCTGATCCAGCTCTATTCGTCCCTGATCTACAAGGGCCTCGGCCTCGTCGACGAGATCAAGCGCGACCTCACCTCGACGCTGCTGCGGACGGGACGGGACTCGCTGTCCGAGATCGTCGGCGCCGATGCCGCGACGCTCACCGCGGAAGACTGGCCGGGGATGTGAGACGCTCTCGTTCCCAGGACGCCGCACAACGCGCCGTCTGCGGCGTGGTGCGCTGGAGAGCCGGGATCCATGTGGCAGCGAGTTCGAGAAGAGAGGGGCGCGGCTCTGCGCAGCAGCGTTTGACGCTGCGGCGCGTCCGGGACACCGGAGCTACGGCTTGGCAAACGTCGCCCTGAACTGCGCGGGATACCTCGCCGCCTGCAGTCCGCCGCGCGAGAGGTAGGAGGCCATCAGCGCGCACCAAAGCCCGGCATTGCCGAGCGATTGCAGCGCCCACCAGGCGGCGAAGAAGATCACCAGCGAAGCCAGCATCAGATTGCGCATCTCGCGCGCCCAGGTCGCGCCGATATAGATGCCGTCGAAGCCGAAAGCGAACACGCCGGGAATGGGTGCGAGCACGACGAACGGCAGGAATTCGCGCGCGGCACGGCGGACGTCGTCACTCGCCGTCATGACATCGATCAGGGCCGACCCGAACACCGCGAACAGTCCCGACACGATCAGCGCGAAACCAAGGCCCCACAGCAGCACCAGTCGGGTCGAATCCGAAAAGCCTTTTGCATCGCGCGCGCCAACGGCGCGGCCGCAGAGCTGCTGCGCGGCGTTGGCGAGGCCGTCGAGGAAGAAAGCGCTGACCAGCAGGAAGTTGTTGAGCACGGAGTTGGCGGCCAGCGTGACGTCGCCGGCCTGCGCGCCCTTTGCAGTAAAGAACAGGAACACGGCGATCAGCGCCGCGGTGCGGATCAGGATGTCGGTGTTCACCGCCAGCAACCGCAACAGCTTGTCGCGATCGAAGAGGGTCGCGTAGGGCACGGCGAAGCCGCCATCGGCATAATGCCGGCAGACCAGCACGCCGAGGGCGAAGCCGACCGCTTCGGACAGCAGCGCGGCGAGCGCGGCACCGGCAATGCCGGTGTCGTAGACCAGCACCAGCAGGATCGTCGCCGCCATGTTGACGAGGTTGATGACGACCTGAAGCAACAACGCCGAATTGGCGCGGGCCTGGCCGATCAGCCAGCCGAGGATGACGTAATTGGCAAGCGCGAACGGCGACGACCAGATCCGGATCTTGAAGTAGGTCTTCGCCGCCCGCGTCACACCCTCGCTGCCGCCCATGAGATCGAACAGCACGGCAGCCAGCGGCAGTTGCAGCAGAATCAGCGCCGCGCCGATCAGGCCGGCAACGATGAAGCCGCGCGCCAGGATCGCGCTCGGCTCGCGCGTGTCGCCCGCGCCCAGCGATTGCGCGGTGAAAGCGAGCGTGCTCATGCGCAGGAAGCCGAACAGCCAGAACAGGCAATCGAAGATCACCGAGGCCATAGCGACGCCGCCGAGCAGCGCGGCATCGTCGAGCCGCCCGATCGCCGTGGTCGAGACAATGCCGATCAGCGGCGTGGTCAGGTTCGCGACCATCGCCGGGCCGGCAATGGCGAACACTTGACGGGTGCCGACTTTGGGATGGACGGGCGCGTGCATGGTCAGAACACGACGACCATGCCGTCCTCGGCCGCCATATGCGGCAGAGTCTCGAGCCGCGACAGCACGTCGTCGCTCATGTGGGTGAGCACGAGCCGCTTGGCGGCGATTGCCGGCAGATGCTGTTCCAGGGTTTTCAGGCTGAGATGGTTCTTCACCACCTTCTCGTACATATAGGCTTCGGCAATGAAAAGATCCACGCCATGCGCCAGCGGAATGAGCGTCTCCGTCCATTCGGTGTCGGCACTGTAGGCGAGCGTGCGGCCCTCGGCGTCGACGCGGTAGGCGAGGAAGGGGCCGCCGGACTCGCCATGCACGACGGGATAGGGCGTCACCGTCACGGCGCCGAAAGTCCGGCTCTGCCCGGGCACGAGCTCGACGACGTCGAGTTCGAAGCGCTGCTGGGTCTTCGAGGAATGCTCGAACAGCGCCTCCATCACCTCACGCAACCGCCTCTCGATGCCCTGCGGGCCCGCGATCGTCAGCGGCCGCGTCCGCCGCGAGAACTGGGCGTCGAGCAGAAAGAACGGCAGGCCGGCAAAATGGTCGCCGTGGAAATGCGTAATCAGGATGAGATCGATGTCGTTACGGTCGATCTCGAGCCGCTTCAGCGCCGGCAGGGCCGACGCGCCGCAATCGATCAGGAAGTTGGTCTGGCGCCCCGAGACATGGAAGCAGGTGTTGAGCCTGCCGCCGGAGCCGAAAGCGTCGCCGCAGCCGACGAAACGGAGTTGCATCGGCTGCGGACCTTCAGAATCTCACCGGCCGCGCGGCGTGCCGAACACGCGCGAGAGCAGCCAGATCGGGATCACGATGACTGCGCCGAGCAGGAAGTAGCGCCACAGCCAATTGATGGTGTCGAAGCCGAGATCCCACAGCCGCTGGAACAACAGGCGGATGCTGGTGAGAATGTTCCAGGGATCGAAGCCGATCGCGGCGAGCACGACGCCGACCAGAATCGAGAGCAGGACCAGGCGAAACGCGACCGCCAGCGGCGAGCCGCCGAGAAAGCGGTTCAGCCCGTCATTGCGGCCGGCCGGCAAATCTCTGACGTCTTGGACCATCTCAAACTCCTTGGCGGATTCGACCCATTATAGGGCACGGCGAGGCAGATGGGGAACCCGCAACGGGGCGTCAATCGGGTTACGGGAGTTTAATTCGGCCCGTCGGTTCGTCTCTCCCGCGGTCCGATGAGATTGTTTCCCGGCCGCCATCCTTCGAGACGCCCGCTTTGCGCGGGCTCCTCAGGATGAGGACGGAGTGCGCGGCAGCAGCTTCAACGGGCACCGATGCCGATCAGCCTCATCCTGAGGAGACCGCGAAGCGGTCGTCTCGAAGGACGAGGCGTGCGCTCGGGCGCCGCCAAAGTCCGAGTCATCGCACGCCCTCACACTTCACGCCTCCACCGCCTCCGCCTTCAGCATCCGCTCCAGCGTCTCCAGCCGGTCTGCCTCGCGCGGCGGCTTGTCCCAGCGCAGGCGGCTGATGCGGGGGAAGCGCATGGCAACGCCGGATTTGTGCCGAGGCGAGCGCTGCAGGCCCTCGAACGCCACTTCCAGCACCAGGCCCTTGTCGCTCTCGTGGACGACGTGGCGGACAGGGCCGAATTTTTCCGTGGTGTTGCGGCGGACGAAGCGGTCGATCTGCAGCAGCTCTTCGTCGGTGAAGCCGAAATAGGCCTTGCCGACCGGCACCAGCTCGTCGCCGCCCTCGCCTGCAGTCCAGACGCCGAATGTGTAGTCGGAATAATAGGACGATCGCTTGCCGTGGCCGCGCTGCGCATACATCAGCACGGCGTCGATGATGTGCGGATCGCGCTTCCACTTCCACCATTGACCCTTGGGACGTCCGGGCAGGTAAAGCGCATCGCGCCGCTTCAGCATCACGCCCTCGACGGCGTCGGCATCTTCGCCGGCGCCGGCACTGGCCGGATCGGCGCGCGCGGCGGTCAGCGCCTCCCAGCTTGCGAAGGGCACCGTGGGCGACAGATCGATGCGGGGATCGCCGAGCTTCCCGATGAAGGCCTCCAGCCGTTCGCGCCGCTCCGCAAAGGGCAGCTCGCGCAGATCGTTCTCGTCGTCGCCGAGCAGATCGTAGGCGCGCAGGTGGATCGGAAACTCCTTGATCAGCTTGGGCGAGACGACCTTGCGGTTGAGCCGCTGTTGCAAAACGTTGAAGCTCTGCACCCGGCCCTCGCGCAGGATCAGAAGCTCGCCGTCGATCGCGCCAGGCAGGTGCAGCGACGGTACGAGATCGGGAAAACTCCCGGTAATGTCCTCGCCGGTGCGCGAATAGAGCCGGCCCGTGATGTGGCCGTTTTCGTCGCGCCCCGCCACGGCCTGCACGCGAATGCCATCCCATTTCCATTCGGCGATGTAGTCGGCGGGATCGAGCGCAGCGAAATCGCTGTCCTCGATCGCGTGCGCCAGCATCACGGGGCGAAACGGCGCGGGATCGCGATTGACCGGCTTTTCGGCGCGATCCTCCAGCCAGGCGAACAGGTCGAGATAGGGCGGTGCAAGGCCCGGCCAGACCAGCTCGACATCATGCGGATCCTTGTCGCCGAGCGCGGCCGCCGCGGTCTTCGCCAGCCGCGCGGAGATGCCGATGCGCAGACTGCCGGTGACGAGCTTCAGCAGCGCCCAGCGCCCGGTCTCATCGAGCTCGTCGAGCCAGCGCTCGAGCTGCTTCGGCAACTCGGTCTTGCCGAGCGTGCGCAGCGTGGTGACGACTTCGGTCAGCGTCGGGGGTGGCGGGTTGTTGTGCACACCCACGGCCTTCGGCCACATCAGCGCCACCGTCTCCGAGAGATCGCCGACATAATCGTAACTCAGCCCGAACAGCACCTCATCCGTGCGAGTCGCAATGAGATTGCGGATCAGCGCCGACTTGGCGTGTTTGAAGCTGAGCGCGCCGGTCAGTGCGGCCAGCGCATAGCCGCGGTCGGGATCGCCGACCTCGCGGAAATAGCCGGTGAGCAGCCGTAGCTTGTTGTTGCGGCCGGGCTCGTAGGCGAGCCGGTCGAGCAGTTCGGCGAAGCGGTTCATGCCTCGGCCTCGTCGGAGGGCGGCGTCTCGCTCTCCTCCTCGTCGCCATAGCCGACGAGATCGAGTGGCCGTGCTTTCAGCCCTTTGGTCTGGCACCAATGCACCAGTGCATCTTCCTGGCCGTGCGTGACCCAGACCTCGCCGGCGCCGGTCGCAGCGATTGTGGCGGTGAGGCCGTCCCAGTCGGCGTGATCGGAGATCACCAGCGGCAGCTCGATGCCGCGCTGCCGCGCCCGGGCGCGCACCCGCATCCAGCCCGAGGCGAATGCCGTGACCGGATCGGGAAAGCGCCGCGTCCAGAGATCGGAGGTCGCCGAAGGCGGTGCCAGCGTGATGGTGCCGGCCAGCGTCGCCTTCTTCACGCCTTTCGCCGGCCTGAGCTCGCCGAGGTCGATGCCGCGGCTCTGATAGTAATCGGTGATCTTCTCCATCGCGCCATGCAGATAGATCGGGGCGTCATAGCCCGCCTGCCGCAGCAGCTTGATCACGCGCTGCGCCTTGCCGAGCGAATAGGCGCCGACCAGATGTGCGCGCTCCGGAAACAGCGCGACGGAGGCGAGCAGCTTCTTGACCTCGTCAGCAGCATCACCATGCCGGAACACCGGCAGCCCGAACGTCGCCTCGGTGATGAAGACATCGCATTGAACCAGTTCGAACGGCGTGCAGGTCGGGTCTGGCGCGTCCTTGTAGTCGCCGGAGGCGACGATGCAGGTGTCCTCGCAGGTCACCGCGACCTGCGCCGAACCCAGCACGTGACCGGCCGGGTGAAATTTGACGGTGACGTCACCGAGCCGGATCTGCTCGCCATAGTGAATGGCTTGCGTCGAGCCGGCAAAATTCTCGCCGTAACGCAGCCGCATCATGTCCAGCGTTTCCTGCGTCGCCAGCACCGCGCCATGGCCGGGGCGGGCATGGTCGGAGTGACCGTGGGTGATCACGGCCCGCTCGACCGGACGGACAGGGTCGATATGGAAGCCACCGGGCTTGCAGCAAAGGCCGGCAGCAACCGGCAGCAAGATGTCTTGTGGACGCATGCGAATAATATAGGAAGGAGCCGCTCCAAATTAAGCCGTCATGCGCGGGCTTGACCCGCGCATCCATCGTCCTAAAGAGTTCCTTTTTTGATGGATTGCCGGATCAAGCCCGGCAATGACGAACCCGGTTCCTCAATGCCCCTGCGCCTGTTCCTGTCCTCGGGCGATCTCATCGCCGACCGCCGCTTCGAATTCGCACGGGATCTCCAGCTCAAGGGCGATCTGCCCGCCGCTGCCGACCTGCTGGAACAAGCGCTCGAGCTCGCGCCGAACTTCACCTCGGCGTGGTTCACGCTCGGCGAAATCCGCGAAGAGCTCGGCGAGCGCGACAAGGCCATCGCCGCCTTCCGGAAAGCCCGCGAGTCCGACCCGGACGACCAGCACGGCGCCGGCTTGCGTTTGATCCGGCTGGGCGACGAGCAGCTCTCGGAGATGCCGAAGGCCTATGTGCAGGCCTTGTTCGATCAATATGCGCCGCATTTCGAGGATGCCCTGGTCAACGATCTCGGATACCGCGCGCCCTCCCTGATCTTCAAGGCGGTGATCGCCGCACGCGTCGCCGCCAGGAAACCGGCTTTGTTCAAGCGCGCCATCGATCTCGGCTGCGGCACCGGGCTTGCGGCCGCCGCCTTCGCCAAGCAGGTCGATCATTTCACCGGGATCGACCTGTCATCCGGCATGATCAAGGAGGCGCGCGCGACGGGTCTGTACGCCGAGCTCGAAGTCGCCGACATGATCGATGGCTTGCGCGGCAAGCCCAATGCAAGCGCGAACCTGATGCTTGCGGCGGATGCATTCGTGTATCTGTCGGATCTCGCACCGGTGCTGACGGAAGCAAGGCGCGTGCTTGCAGCGGGCGGCGTGCTCGCCTTCACGCTCGAGACCCACGATGGCAACGGCATCATCCTCGGGGAAGGCCTGCGCTATGCCCATGAAGCGGAATATGTGCGGAGCGCGCTCGTCAGGGCCGGCCTGAAGCTTCTGACATTGCAGACGGCATCGCCGCGCATCGAAAACAACGAGCCGGTGCGAGGCCTCGTCGTGGTTGCCGAGAAAACTTGAGTCTAGGCGCTAACTCCCTGACATTTCAGCGTCATTGCGTCGCAAAGCAGTGACTTCCCACTTGCGAGCGGAACGGCGATGCCAGCACAATGCCCTCGCTAGGGAGAAACACATAATGACAAAGAATCCATCGCGGCGCGATTTCAGCGCCGCCGCGCTTGCCACCATCGCCGCATCGACCTTGCCCGCGCCTTATGTCTGGGCCGCGGAGAAGAAATACGATGCGGGCGCCAGCGACACCGAGATCAAGATTGGGCAGACCGTGCCGCATTCCGGCCCCGGCTCGCTCTACGGCGTGCTCGGGCGCATCGGCGAGGCCTATTTCCAGATGCTGAACGAGAAGGGCGGCATCAACGGACGCAAGGTCAAGTTTCTCACCATGGACGACGCTTATAGCGCGCCGAAATGCGTCGAGGCCACGCGACGCCTGGTCGAGCAGGAAGAGGTGCTCGCGCTCTACGGCTCGCTCGGCACCGCGCCGCAGACCGCCGTGCACAAATACCTGAACTCCAAGGGCGTGCCGCAGCTGCTGCTCAACACCGGCGCGTCGAAGTGGAACAACCCGAAAGAGTTCAAATGGACGATGGCGGGCCTGCCGCTCTATCCGACCGAGGCGCGCATCCTGGCGCGCCACGTCGTCAGCGTGAAGCCGAACGCCAAGGTCGGCATCCTCTACCAGAACGACGATTTCGGCCGTGATTTCCTCGGTCCGTTCAAGAAGGTGTTGGCCGATGCCGGCGGCACGGCATCGGTGATCATGGAGCAGACCTACGATCTCACCGAGCCGACCGTCGATTCCCAGCTCATCAATCTCTCGAAGTCGGGCGCCGACGTCTTCTACAACATCTCGACCGGCAAGGCGTCGTCGCAATCGATCCGGAAGGTCGCCGAGCTCGGCTGGAAGCCGTTGCAGCTTCTCTCCGCCGGCTCGACCGGCCGCTCGATCCTCAATGCCGCGGGGCTCGAGAACGCCGCCGGCATCGTTGCCATCCGCTACAACAAGGAGGTCGGCCTGCCCAAATGGGAGAAGGACCCCGACGTGATGGCGTTCGAGGAATTGCGCAAGAAATACACGCCGGCGATCGACCAGGACAACACCATCGCCTTCGCCGGCTACGGCCAGGCGGTGACCATGGGCGAGATCCTGCGCCGCTGCGGCGACGAACTCACCCGCGCCAACGTGCTGAAGCAGGCCTCGAACCTCAAAGGCTTCCACTCGCCCTACTTCCTCGACGGCGTCACCTACAGCTACACGCCCGAGGATTACACGCCGATGAAGACGCTCTTCATCTCCACCTTCACCGGCAAGGACTGGGACATCTCCGACAAGCCGATGTCGGAATAGTCGAGCGCGCACGCCACAGTGCTATTTTGCGATCGCCAGCCGATACGCCCGCGTCGCATTGACACCAAAGGCCTTGGCCCGCACCTGCGGGCCAAGCTGCGTCAGGCAGGCCTCCAGCGCGCGCTTGATCTCGCCGTAGTTGCCTGCAAGCAGGCACACCGGCCAGTCCGAGCCGAAAATCAACCTGTCCTCGCCGAAACAGCTGGCGGCGTGTGCGACGAACGGCAACAGCCGCTCCGCATCCCAGTCGTCCCAGGCTGCCTCGGTCGCAAGCCCGGAGATCTTGCACCAGACATTGCCGCAAGCCCCAAGCGCCTTGATGCGATCGGCCCAATCATTGCTTCCACCATCGGCGATCGGCGGCTTGGCGGCGTGGTCGAGCACGAAGCGCGCCTGCGGGAAGGCCTGCGCGGTTGCGATCGCGGCGGGCAGCTCGCGGGTACGGACGAGGAAATCGTAGGCGAGATCGTGCGCGAAGACCGCGGTGAGACCGCGCTGCACGTCCTCCCGCAGCAGCCAATCGGGATCGCCCTCGTCGTGCACCTGATGGCGGATGCCGACCAGCTTGTCGCCGCCGCGTGAAGCGCGAAGCCGATCGAGCGTGTCGCCGAGCGCGCTATCCGTCAGGTCAACCCAGCCGACCACGCCGACGACGATGGGGTTTTCGTGCGCAATGCGCAGGAATTGCTCGGTCTCCTCCAGCGCGGAGCGGCATTGCACCACGATGCTGGCGTCGATGCCGTTCGCCTTCAGCAGCGGCGCGAGATCGTCAGGGCCGAAGGCGCGGCGGATCGGCGTCAGCTCGTCCGCTGCCATCCAGGGATAATCGGCACCCGCCGGATCCCAGAAGTGCTGGTGGGCGTCGACGATCATGCCTTACGCGCCACCTGGCATTGGCGCGCGGGCATCGACGAGGTTCCGCGCCCGCAATTCTTGCCAGAAGGCCGCCGGCACCGTCGTCTCCGACATCGCGATATTGTCGGCAACCTCGCCTGCGTTGCGCGCGCCCATCACGGCGACCGTGACTGCAGGATGGGCCATGCAGAACTGCAGTGCGGCGGCCTTCAGCTCGGTGCCATGCTTGCGGCAGAGCGCGTCGAGTTCGAGCGCCCGCGCGACCAGCACCGCATCGGCATCCTGATAGTTGAACTTCGCGCCGGCGTGCGGATTGGCGAGGATGCCGCTGTTGTAGATGCCGCCGAGCAGGATGCCGATGCCTTTCGCGGTGCAGATCGGAAACAGCGCATCCAGCGCGCCCTGGTCGAGCAGCGTGTAGCGCCCGGCGAGCAGGAAACAGTCGACCGGCACGGCCTCGGCGAAGCGGACCAGCATTTCCGACTGGTTCATGCCGGCGCCGACCGCCTTGACGGTTCCGTCGCTGCGCAGACGCTGTAGCGCGCAGAAGGCACCGGCGACGGCGTCGTCATAGTGATCGTCGGGGTCGTGCACCAGGAGCACGTCAACGCGATCGAGGCCGAGGCGCGACAGGCTTTCCTCCACCGATCGCATCACGCCGTCATAACTGAAATCGAACACCGGCCGCTCGCGCGGCGTGCCCTTGTAATGCTCGTCCTCGGCGGCGCCGTGATCCGGTGCGCGCAGCAGACGGCCGACCTTGGTCGAGATGACGTAGGACTCGCGCTTCTGATGCCGCAGGAATGCGCCGAGCCGCCGTTCTGCGAGGCCGAAGCCGTACAGCGGTGCGGTATCGAAGAAGCGCACCCCGAGAGACCAGGCGCGCGCGACGGTCGCCTCCGCATCGGCATCGCTGACGGGGGCGAACAATCCGCCGAGCGGGGCGGAACCGAGCCCGATTGAAGTGACGTCGAGCGAGCCGAGCCGCGATCTTTTCATTCCCATTGCCTTCCAGCAGCCTTCATTTCAGCCGCCCAAATCATCTCTCCCGCTCGCGGAAACCGCAAGCGGGAGAGATTCGCAGGAGCACGGGGTTGGCGTCGCTCCTACTTCAACATCTGCGCGACGTTGTCCTTGGTGACGAGGTCGAGGCCGGTGTAGACGATCTCCGGCACCTTCTCGCCCTTCTTGATGGCGAGCAGCGTGTCCATCGCCTTCTCACCCATCTCGAACGGACGCTGGCCGACCAGCGCATTGGCATAGCCGTCGCGCAGGAGTTCGAGCTGCATCTTCAGCGTATCGGCGACGACGAGCGTGAACTTGCCGGAATCGATGTCCTTCTTGTTCCGGCTGGCGAAGGCCTTGAAACCTTCAGGCGCGAACATCGGCCAGCCGCCGATCGGAACGATGGCGGCGAGATCGGGTGTCGCCGTGCGCATGTCCGTCATCTGCTGAACCGCGAGTGCCGGATCGTCGTTGCAGAACGTCGGAGAGCCCGCGACCTCGGTCCATTTCGAGCCCTTCAGCGCCTCGCGCACGCCATCGACACGCTCGGCGAGGTTCTTCGCACCGGGGCCGCCCGAGACCATGGCGTATTTGCCGCCGTCGGGCCGCATCTTCAGCAATTCCTTGCCGAGCGCGACACCAAACTCCTTGTTGTTGGTGCCGATATAGGCGATGCGCTTGGAGCCCGGTGCATCGGCATCGAAGGTGATGACGGGAATTCCGGCCGCGCTCGCCGCCTCGATCGACTTGGTCATGGCCGCGACGTCGGCGACCGAGATCGCGAGGCCGTCGACCTTCTGGGTGACGAAGTCCTGGATGATCTGGGCCTGCGTCGCCGGCTCGTGCTCGACCGGTCCCTTGTAGATGCACTCGATGTTGCCGAGCTCCTTGGCACGTTTGAGGCACCCGTCGCGCGCGAAGTCGAAGAACGGATTGTTCATCGCCTTGGGCACGATCACGAAGCGGTAGTTCGCGGCGAATGCCGGCGTCGCCATGATCGCAACCGCGATGCCGGCAAGTAGAAATTTCCTCATCGTCTCCTCCACCCTTGTTTGGTGCCCATCCTCTCGAAAGTGCCCGGGAAGCGGACAGGCAGCATTTTATTTGCCTTCCCGGAACGACATTGACTCAGTTCATCCGCGAGCGGATGCGGTCGACCAGCACGGCCAGGATGATGATCACCCCGACCAGCGTCTGCTGCCAGTAGGAGGAGACCTGCGCCAGCACGAGACCGTTGCGGATCACCTCCAGCAGCACGCAGCCGACGATGGCCCCGAGCGGTCCGCCGATGCCACCGGCGAGGTTGGCACCGCCGATCACGGCCGCCGCGATCACGTTGAGCTCGTAGGACGTCGCCATGTTGGCCGGCGCCGAGCCGAGCCAGCCGGAGATGATGATGCCTTGCAGGCCCGCGGCGAGGGCGCAGAGCACGTAGA
This sequence comes from Bradyrhizobium sp. SZCCT0148, assembly GCF_018129985.1. Classification (GTDB taxonomy): domain Bacteria; phylum Pseudomonadota; class Alphaproteobacteria; order Rhizobiales; family Xanthobacteraceae; genus Bradyrhizobium; species Bradyrhizobium japonicum_H. Next base: position 48,751 of record NZ_JAFCKT010000001.1, on the reverse strand, counting down.
CCTCGATTTTCACCCGCACCACCGGAATGCCGGTGAGTTCGGCGGCCTTCTCGTTGCCGCCGAGCGCGAAGACGTGGCGGCCTAACGAGGTGTGATGCAGCACCACCGCCATCGCCAGTGCGAGGACGATCAGATAGATGAAGGGCACGGGCACGCCGAGCACGTCGCCCGAGGTGAGCGCATAGAAGCGATCCGCGTCCGGCCCGCCCGGGAAGCTGCCGCGGCCGTTGGAGACGACATAGCCGAGTCCGCGCACGATCGAGAGCATGCCGAGCGTGGTGACGAAGGGCGACAGGCCGAGCACCGCGATGCAGAAGCCATTGACGAGACCCGCGATCAGCGCGACGCCGAGGCCGGCGAGGATCGAGACCAGCAGGATCAGGCCGGGCACGTTGGCCACCACGGTCTTTCCGTCGGCCGCCGTGTGCACGAACATCGCCCCCACCTGCGAGCCGGGTGCCGACAGCTCGGTCATCACCATCGAGGTGATCATGGCGGAGAAGCACATCATCGATCCCACCGACAGATCGATGCCGCCGGTGATGATGACGAAGGTGACGCCGAGCGTGGCGATGGCGATGAAGGAAAAGTTCTTCGCCACGTTCTGCATGTTGCCTTCGGTGAAAAAATAAGGACTGGCGAAATGCATGATCACCAGCAGCACCGCGAGGGCGAGCAGGACGTAGCCGGTCTGCGAGGCGAAGATGCCGCGCTGCCACCACTTCGTCTTGCCGACGTTCGAGAAGATGACGGGAGATTCCATGGGCATGGCCATCACGCCGCCTCCTTCGCGCCGGTGATGAGGGCGGTGACTTCCTCCGGCGAGGTCTGGTGGATCGGTTTGTCCGCTCGCTTCTCGCCACGGCGCATGACGATGACGCGGTCGCACACCGCAAACACGTCGGGCATGCGGTGCGAGATCAGCATCACGGCGACGCCCTGCTCCTTGAGCCGGTGGATCAGGCCGAGCACCTGCTCGACCTGGCGCACCGAGATCGCCGCCGTCGGCTCGTCCATCATCACCAGCCGCGCATTGGAGAGCCGCGTCCGCGCGATCGCGACGGCCTGGCGCTGGCCGCCCGACATCTGCTTGACGAGGTCGTCGGGGCGCGTCTCCGAGCGCAGCTCGCCGAACAGCTCCAGCGCGCGCGCCGCCATCGCCTTGTGGTCGAGAAGCGCGATCGGCCCGAATTTGCGCTTCAGCTCGCGGCCGAGGAACACGTTGGCCGCCGCGGTGAGATTGTCCGATAGCGCGAGGTCCTGGTAGACGACCTCGATGCCGACCGCACGGGCATCGACCGGCCGGCTGAAATGCACCGCGTTGCCGGCAAAGCGGATCTCGCCGTGGCTGGGCCGGAAATTGCCGGCGATGATCTTGACCAGTGTCGACTTGCCGGCGCCGTTGTCACCCATCAGCCCGACCACCTCGCCCGGCATGACCTGCATGTCGACGCCGTGTAGCGCGCGGATCGCGCCGAACTCCTTGCCTATCCCGGACAGCTCGAGGACCGGTGTCGCGTCAGCATTTGCCATCAGCAGCCTCGCTCAGACATAGCGGTTGACCAGGGATTCCAGATATTCCTGCCGGCCCGAGCGCGGCTGCGGATCGAAGCCCGGCTGAAGCGCGCGGTCGGCGAGATCGGCGAGCGAACGCTGACCGCCGAGAATGGCGCGGCCCTCAGGCTCAGCCCATCCCTGGTAACGTTCAGTCAGCGGCGCCGTGAGCGCGCCGGCATCGACCATGTCGGCGGCGGCGAGGAACGCCCGCGCGCAGGCATCCATCGAGCCGACATGGGCGTGGATCAGGTCGTCCGGGTCGATCGACTGCCGCCGGATCTTGGCGTCGAAATTGAGCCCGCCGGAGGTGAAGCCGCCGCGGTTCAGGATCTCGTGAAACACCAGCGCCAGCTCCGGGACGTTCATCGCAAACTGGTCGGTGTCCCAGCCGAGCAGATCGTCGCCGCGGTTGATGTCGAGCGAGCCGAACACGCCAAGCGCCTCGGCCAGCGCGACCTCATGGTGAAAGGAGTGGCCGGCAAGGATGGCGTGATTCTGCTCGATGTTGAGCTTGACGTCGCTGAGCAAGTCGTAGCGTTCGAGGAAGCCGTAGCAGGTGGCGACGTCGAAATCATATTGATGCTTGGTCGGCTCCTTCGGCTTCGGCTCGATCAGGATAGGCCCCTTGAAGCCTATTCTGTGCTTGTGCTCGACCACGAGCGAAACGAAGCGGCCAAGTTGGTCGAGTTCGCGCTTGAGATCAGTGTTGAGCAGCGTCTCGTAGCCCTCGCGCCCGCCCCACAGCACGTAGTTCTGACCGCCAAGCCGATGCGTCACCTCCAGCGCGGCGCGGACCTGGCCTGCCGCGTAGATGAAGATGTCGGGGTCCGGATTGGTCGCGGCGCCCGCCATGTAGCGACGATGCGTGAACAAATTCGCCGTGCCCCACAGCAGGCGCACCTTGCTCGACCCCATCTTCTGTTCGAACAGATCGGCAATCGCGTTGAGATTGGCGACGGATTCGGCGAGCGAAGCGCCTTCCGGCGCCGCGTCGACGTCGTGGAAGGTGAAGAACGGCACGTCGAGCAATCGGAACAGCTCGAACGCGACGTCGGCCTTGGCCCGCGCCTGCGCCATGGCGTCCGTGCCGTGGTGCCAAGGCCGCAGGAACGTCTCGCCGCCGAAGGGGTCGCTGCCCGGCCAGCACAACGAATGCCAATAGCAGACCGCAAAGCGCAGATGATCCTCCAGCCTGCGGCCGTGCACGAGGCGGTCCTTGTCGTACCAGCGAAACGAGGGCGCTTGTCCCGCCTCCTTGCCGGCGAAGGCAACGGGCGCAGTGGCATCGAAGAATTTGGCTGGCGCGTTCACTTAAGGACACTCCTTCAATGCGGGATACAGCTCGCGCCATCGCCGATAGGCTTCGTCATAGGCTCCCGTGACGGATGCGCGGGGCGTGAAGCTCGCGAGCCGCCGCGGGCGGGTGCAGACCGCGGCCGGTCGCTCGCCGGTCGCAGCGAGTTGGCCGAGCCTGGCGGCGCCGAGCGCTGCCCCGACCTCGCCTTCCTCGACGCGGTGAACGGGAATGCCGAGCACATCGGCGCAGATCTGCGCCCACAGCGGCGAGCGCGAGCCGCCGCCGACGAGATCGAGTTCGGCAACCGGCCCGCCCGCCGCGCTCAGCGCCGCCAGATTGTCGCGCGCGGCGAAGGCGACGCCTTCGAGCACGGCCTGCACGATCTGCGTTCGCCCGGTCGCACCGCGCAGGCCGACGAAGGCGCCGCTGGCGGCGGCATCGTTGTGCGGCGTGCGCTCGCCGTCGAGATACGGCAGGAATTTGATCGGGCTCGGCCCATCGACGCGTTCGCCGAGCGGCGCCAGCAGCGCTGCGGCCGGTGTCTCCATCACGCCGGCGAGCCAGGCCAGCGACGCCGCCGCCGAGAGCATCACGCCCATCTGGTGCCAGAGGCCCGGCAATGCGTGGCAGAACGCATGCACTGCGGTTTCAGGCGCCGGCGCGAACCGGTCGGTGACGCGGAACACCACGCCTGACGTCCCCAGCGACAGGAACGCATCGCCCGGCGCGATGGCGCCGAGCCCGATCGCGCTCGCGGCGTTGTCGCCGGCGCCACCGGCGACGACGACATCCTTCATCATCCCCCAGCGCTGGGTGAATTCCGGCCCGAGCGCCGCGCTCACGGCGCTGCCCTCGACGAGGCGCGGCATGTGGTGGAGATCGAGCCCGGTGGCGTGCAGCAACAGGGGCGACCAGCGACGCAGACCGACATCGAGCCACAGCGTGCCGGCCGCATCCGACATGTCCTCGACCATCTCGCCGGTCAGGCGATAGCGCACGTAGGCCTTGGGCAGCAGCACCTTTGCGATCCGCGCAAAGGTTTTTGGCTCATGCCGCGCGACCCACAGCAGCTTCGGCGCGGTGAAGCCGGGCATCGCCAGATTGCCGGTGATCGCGTGCAGCGAGGGGCAACGCTGCTCCAGCACGGCGCATTCGGCCTGCGATCGGCCGTCGTTCCAGAGGATCGCCGGACGCAACGGCCGACCGTCCTCGTCGAGCAGCGTTGCGCCATGCATCTGGCCCGACAGGCCGATGCCGCGGACCTGCGCGACCTCTCGCGGATGGCGGGCCGCAAGATTGTCGACCGCACCGATGGCGGCCTCGACCCAGGAATCGGGATCCTGCTCGGACCACAGCGGCGCCGGATGCGACAGCGCGAGCTCGCGCGCCGCCGTCGCGAGGATCGCGCCGGCTTCGCTCACGAGCACCGCTTTCACGCCGGACGTGCCGATGTCCAGTCCGAGATACACGTCGTCTCCTCCTTGTTCATTGCGAGGCGCGATCTTGACGTCGCGCTCTCCGCCAGAGCCGCCCCCTAGGGCAGATTGTCCCGCATCACGATGTCGATCCTGATCTTCTCCTGTTCGCGCAGGATCGGCTCGCCGCGAGCGAGCGCGAGCAGCACGCGCACCGCGGCACGCGCTTCATGCCCGGGGTTCTGTGAGATCGCGGCATCCATCACGCCCTGCAGCAGCAGCCGGCGCGTCAGCACGGTGACGTCATGACCGACGAACACGACCTGCTTGTCGCGGCCGGCGTCACTCAATGCCTTGGCAACGCCTTGCGTGCCCGCGCCGACGTTATAAAGGCCGACAATGTCGGCATGCTTCGCCAACAGCCGTGCCAGCACCTGTTCCGAACGATCGTCCTCGTCGCGCCCTTCCAGCACCGGCAGCACGCTGAGACCGGGGAATTCCGACGCCATCACCTGGTTGAAGCCGAAGATGCGCTCGGCATGGTCGCGCAGGCCCTGCGAGCCGGCGACGATCGCGACCTTGCCGGACTTTCGGCCGGCCAGCCGCCCGACCAGCGCGCCGGCGGTGCGCCCTGCGGCAATGTTGTCGATGCCGACATAATGGTGCCGGCGCGACGACGGCACGTCGGACACCAGCGTCACCACCTTGGTGCCGGCGTCGACGAGATCGTTGATCGCCGCGCGGACGCTGGGATGATCCAGCGCCACCACCGCGACGCCGTCGCAATCGCCGGACAGCGCCTCCAGGGAGGCTGCGAGCACCGATGGATCGAACACGTCGGTTGCGACCATCTCGACATTGAGGCGGCGAACCGCGAGCCAGGCCGACATTTCGCCGAGATAGGCCTCGATCTGCTGCATGAACGGGTTCGGTCCTGACGGCATCACGAAGGCAAAGCGGCGTGAGCGGCCGCGGGCCAGTTCGGCCGCGGCGACGTGCGGCTGGAACGCGTTGCGCTCGATCGCCGCTTGAACACGCCGCACCGTATCCGGCCGCACCCCCGGCCGGTTGTGCAGCACGCGGTCCACGGTCGCGAGGCTGACACCCGCCTCACGGGCGATGTCCTTCAGCGTCAGCGCGGTTGGAGTGAGGGTCTCGGCCATGGCTGAAGGCTAGCAGAGGCGTTTTGAGGTACGCAACTCATTTTGAGGGCTGTGCAGCGGAAACTCGCCTTTTGAGCCGCAACACGACACGCCGTCACCGCCCTCGCGAGTCGACCGTCGCATTCGGCCAATGGCAGGCATTCGCAAGCCTGGCGCGGACGATGTCGATGCCGGCGAGGTCGAAGGTCGCGCTGACGGTGCGGCCCACGCCGTCGGTCACCGCAACCGACATTCGCCCTCCGCTGAGCGTACGCAGCAGACCGACCGGATCGTCCACCATGAACGCGGTGCGGCCATCGACCGCCAGGCGCCAGCGCAGCGGTCTCGCCGCGGGGAGATCGGAGGGCATCGCGACCTCGACGTCTGCACTGCGCGACGGACGCCAGACACCGTTGGCACCCAGGGATATTTCGGTCCGCTCGTTCCGGCAACGCAGGACCAGGGTCTGGGGCGCATCGGGAGCGATGGGGGAAAGCGCATACAGCTTGGCGACGAACAGCGGCGAGAAGTCTCGCGGCGACGTCGTCTCGCTGATCAGCCAGCCGCTTGCGGCCGGAAGAGCCGCGGTCGAATCGCTTCGATCCGGTTGAGCTGTCGGTGGCTCGGGTGCGACGGGTCCCGGCGGCGTATGGACAAGCGGTTTCGCCGGCGCATCGCCAGGCTGCCTGGCGCCACCCCTGTTCGCGAACAGATTGTCGAGGCATTGCTTCTCCGCACTGTGCGCCTTCAACCTGCAGGCAAGACGAGCCGCGGTGTCGCCGCCGACCTCATCGCAGGCCGCTTCGGCGTCGCTTGTTCGGGCGACGCATTCGTCCAGGCCCTTCAAGGTGCCGGACGCGGATTGACCGCGGGCCTGCGCAATCTCGATCATGGCGCACAGGATGGCGCCGAGCCGCCTCATGGACGCATGATCCGGTTGGCAATTTGGTGGGAATCCCGCCAGCTATCGGCCGCCTTCAGGCGTTGCAGCCCGGGAACGCTGGCATAGGGATCGGCATCCTTCCATTTCGGATCGAAGCCTGACACGCGCAGCTCATCGAGCTTGCCGAACAGTTCGTTGACGAACGCCGTCACGCGGTCGTGGCGGGGCGAGCCCGGCTTCCAATTATAGGCGACGAGAACGGTCGGCACTGCGATCGTCTCGACCGTCTGTCCCGCCGGAATCAGTGCCGGATAGTCGGCCGAGGTCAGCGAGGCGGGAATGTAATAGTCGATCAATCCCGGTCCAAACGGCGCCGGCAGGAACTTGAAGCCCTCGTCCCATTTGCGTTTCACGAAAGCGTCGACCGGCTTTGACGTGACGAAGACGACGGCCGCCGTCTCGCCCTTGCGCATCTGCTCGAGTGCCACGGGGTGAGGCACGAACGTCTTCTCGACCTCGATACCGAGGCGGCTGAAGATGAGCGGACCCGAATAGGCGGCGGCGGTGCCCTGCGTGTTGAAATTCACCTTCTTGCCCGCGAGGTCGGCGAGCGTGTTGATCTCCGGACGAGCGAAGATGTGCAACTCCGACGGAAACAGGTTCATCACATGGACGATGCGGTTTTCGATCTCGGGCACCTGGGCGCGGTATTCGTCGAGCGAGTCGCTGTTGATGATCGCAACATCGACCCCCTTGAGATAGAGCAGGTCGTTGACATTCTCGGTCGGCCCGCGCGTCACGATGGGAAGCACCTTTACCTTTCCGCCCTCGTTGACCACCCGCGAGATCTCGGTGGCGAAGCGGAGCGGCGCGCCTTCCAGCAATCCGGCGGCAAGGCCGATCGAGCCGGCGTTGATGCGATCCCTTATCTCTGCTTCCGAGTTCTGCAGGTAAACGGCGCGCGCGGCGCGATTGACCCGCGGCGGCACGGCTGCAGCACGATCTGCGGACCGCTTGTCGGCACCGGCGCCGTTGGCATTTTGAGCGGAAGCAGGCAGCGCGACTAGCGACAAGGCGAGGATCAACAGCAGCTTGCGCATCATCGCGACCTCCCATGCGTCGCTCTGCTACGGCCGGACGTAGCTCCAGCCCTTCTCCTGCAGCTCCATCATATGGACGACGCCGGAGGGTACCATGGACGCCTCCGGCAGCAGCTCGAGCGGCTTGCCTTCCTTCTTTTCCATCCCTTCCCGGGTGACGCCGCATGCCGCGAAGCGGATCTTGCTCGGGAAGCTGAGCTCGCTCATGGCGTGAATGCGATCGGCGACCGGTGTCGTGTCCTTGCGCAGCATGTGCAGCCCGGGACCGAACGCCACGATCTCGACATCGGCCTCCTCGCCCTTCTTGCGGTAGTATTCGAGCACGTTGGTTGCGTTGTTGAGCGCCAGGTTCATCACGGCGGGATCGTTCTGGTTGACCTGGATCACGAGCCGATGCAGCGCCGGCTTGGTCACGGCGGCTTGCTTCTTCGGGACCATGGCCCGTGCCGAGATCGCAGAGGCCTGCTGCTCCTGCAGCGCGGTCATGGAGTACGCCGAGCTGATCGCGAAGGCGGCTATCAGGGCGGAGACGATGTGAATTCGTACATCAGGCATGGGACTTTCTCCCGACTACGCTCTGTCCACTCTCGATGCGCTGCACCTCGTTGGTTTCGATCCGGCCCTAGGCCCGGTCTGTCGAGCTGCGCGCGCATTCGCGTGGGCGGTACCCCGGCCATGAGACATTGAACTCAGCGCCGGCCTGCCGACAGACTGCAGTTCGTGCTAAGCGCAATGGATTAGGACAGGAGAGCATCAGCTCAACGTGCCGTTGTTTCCAGTTCAAAGCCGCTGGGGTTTTCGGGCCCACGAGACGACAGGGCCGCTTGGGCCATCGCGCCGGCGTGGAAGCCTTTGGAGCGGGCGAAGGGAATCGAACCCTCGTATGCAGCTTGGGAAGCTGCCGTTCTACCATTGAACTACGCCCGCTTAGTTCTTTATTTTCAAGAACTTAGTTCTATCTTGCAAGGAAGACCATGTGTCCATCATGTGTCCCGCCTTCTGCCGCTCAACATACAGTGGCGGCTGCACGGATCAAGTCTGCATCACGAAATCCGCTTGTGGCGCACTCAGAGTTGTAGACGAGTAGCCGCATTTTCCCCGAGCGATAAAATCGCGCGACGCGAATCACAACATCCCGCTTCCCTCTTGTTACTGGCAGTCGGATCAGAGCATGTCCAAGCCCCCTAGAATGACGGACAAGCAAAAGCTTGGCTTGTTCGGCGAAGAGTTAGTTGTTCGGATGTGTAGTTGTCCCAGGTGCAAGCGCTCAAAGACGCTTAAGCGATTGGGGCCTAATTTCAAATGTGCAGATGTTATCTGCGATTTCTGCGGCTACCTCGCGCAGGTAAAAACAACGAAGAAGTCGTCAGTGGAGAGAATCCCTTCCGAAATCGCCGGAGCTGCTTGGAAGCCTCACAACGAGCGCATGAGCGCCGGAATATATTTTCCGCTCTTCCTTGTGCTCGTCAACGAATGTGACCAAAGGAACTATGCGATTTACTACCTGTCGGCCGACCTTCAAAACGCGGGTATGTTCCAGCCTCGAAACCCTTTGCAGAAGGGCGCTGGCCGTGAGGGTTGGATCGGATTCAGATATAAATTGAACTCAATCAAAACGTCCTTCGTGCAGCTAGCAACGGGGCCCTCTACGAAAGCCAGCACATCCGCACTGGCAAATGTGGTTTCACCCGTAAGCGGGCGCCTTCCCACTCGGACGCCAACATCACAGCCGCGCTAAAGGGCTTTAGGAGGCGGCGGGAGCACTTTGAAGCGTAGACCGGAAATTGGTGCGGCTCAATTCGGGAGCCCTTTAAGGGTTCGCCGTCGCGCTTAGGGATCAGAGCACAACGTGGAGCGCCGGAGAACTCCTCCGGAGTATTCGGCGCGGCTGAGGGGCCAACGCTGAGACATCACAAAAATTACTCGCCTGTACGTTGAGAGGCAGTTACATTGCAGTTTGCTACCAAAACGGGTGACGCTATGGGATTGACTGACAAAGTCGATGTTGTCTCTTTGCAAAAGGCCTTCATCAATTTCTCGCTGCGAGCTGAAAAGTATACCGATGATATGGTGGTAGACACCTTCGTAGATTCAGCTCCGATGATGGACTTGCTTTCGAATGCTAATAGCCAGGTGGTTTACGGCCGACGCGGAACTGGCAAGACCCACGCCTTGAAATTTGTCGCTGACCTCGTTGCCAAGCGCGGCGAGATCCCAGTCTATATGGATTTGCGCTCCATCGGATCTAACACCTCGATCTACAATGACACGTCAAAATCTCTGGCGGAGCGCAGTACCCAGCTCATCAATGACGTTCTTCAAGCCGTCCTTGCCTCGCTCTATCCATGCGCCGTCGCTGCGCTCGATACCGCTCGACATCCGGAGCAGGTCGCTGTCCGTCTCGACGACTTTCAAACAGCTATCTCGTCCGTAAAAATCAGAAGAACGATCGAACGCGAAACGACAACTTCATCAGAGAACACCGCCAAGGCCGGCGGCTCTCTGGCGGCGACCTTGGCGGCCGCAGCATCCGTTACGGCATCGGCGAGTGCCGAAGCCACATCCAAATCAGCTGAGCAATCGCGAGCGAAGACTGTTGGCGAGCCGGCGTTGCACATCGATTTTGGCAGCGTCCAAGCAGCGCTGACGGGGCTGATCGAGGTTTTGGGCGCAGAGAGGGTTTGGCTTTTCATCGACGAATGGAGCGAAGTTCCCTTGGAGCTTCAGCCATATCTTGCGGACCTGCTCAGGAGAACGGTCCTGCCATCACCGCGTTGCATCGTGAAGATCGCCGCGATCGAGCACCGATCCAATTTCACCCTTAGGGGTACAGGGCGTGGTGAATACACGGGCGTCGAGCTGGGCGCCGACATGTCTGCGAGCCTCAACCTAGATGATTTTCTAGTTTTCGACGCAGACGAACAGCGGTCAATCCAATTCTTCAAGAATCTCATATTCCGACACTACAGCAAGTCGGAGAATGTTGATCCTGCTGTTCGCACGGCTGAGGATCTGATCCATGCCCTGTTTACTCAGGTGAACGTCTTCGAGGAGTTCGTACGCGCGGTTGAAGGCGTGCCGCGGGATGCGCTTAACCTCGCTGCTACAGTCGCAACCAAGGCATTTAACAACAAGATTTCAATGAACCATGTTCGAGAGGCGGCGCGCGATTGGTATCAACGAGACAAGGCATCCGTGATCAGAGGAAGCGACCATCTGTCGGATATTCTCATGGTGGTTATCAACGAAGTGATCGGCAGGCGTCGAGCCCGCGCCTTTCTGTTCCCAAACAACGTGAGAGATGAGACGATAGAGGACCTGTTCGATGCACGACTGTTACACATCCTGAAGAAGAACGTGTCCGCAAAGGATCAGGCGGGCAAGCGGTTTGACGTCTTTAAGATCGATTACGGTTGTTACGTCGATCTGATCAACACCGGTAAAGAACCCAAGATGCTGTTCGAAGCTGACGACGAGTTGATCGAAGTGCCGCGCGATGACTACAGGTCGATTCGGCGAGCCATCCTAACACCTGAGCAGCTAAGAGAAATCGCCGCAAATCGGTGAGACAAGGGAGAGCTTCATTGCCCGCATTAGGGCACTCGCGTGCGCCAAGTGATGTCAGAGCGCTCTTGCTACATCCGGCCCTGATATGACGCGCGCATCAGCTCCAGCAGCAATTCTCTGTGTTTTGCGATATCATCAGCGCCGAGGGCGAGGCGATACGCTTGATATGTTTCGTCGTAGTCCAGAGTCTCTATTCCCGCGTGCTCAATTTTGCCATCGACCTCGTCGGTCCGCGGCAACCGAATTTCGGCACGGATGTGTTTCTTTTTCGGACGGAAGATCACAAAATTGAAGGGCTGTCCTGCCCTCGACAGTCCGATATAGAGTTTGTTGTATTTCAGCTCCAATGATGGATCAATCTCTCGCGCAATAGACAGTAATTCGTCGGCAAGCTGAACCGTCGCTTTTGTGCCCTGCTTTTCCCAGTACGGCCGATCGGTCGGGGTAGCTGCCGCGTCCTCGTCCTCGTCCACCGGCCCCCTAGACAACTCGTCCATCACTTTCGTGAAGACCAGCGTTGTATGCTCTCCAACCTTAAGCGCCTGCATCTGGAGAGCAATCAACGGAATGAATCCATTGAACAATGACACAACGTTGAGAAAGCGGCTGGTGATGTCTTCCGCAACCAGCACAGCGCAGTGCTTGTATTGCGGGTAGCGCTTCCGCTCAATGTCCCAATACTCGATCGTGCGGATAATATGCGTCTCGTCCGTCGCGCCTAACTGAACCTCAACCTCGTACCGCAGCTTTCCTTCTGGATGTTGAAGGAGCAGATCCAACCGGCCTGCGCGGGGCTGCATTCGTTCCTTGTCTCGAAGCACAAGATCGCCCAATCCAAGTATCTTGGGATCACCAGCAATCAAGTCCTGCACCCACCTCTCATTCAGCTCCGGATGTAGCTTCAGAGAGATGCGTTCCGCCCTGGTAAAATTCATGGATACGCCCCGCCCTTATGTCTGCGCCATTATGTTGGCGGCCGGTTGAGAAAGCGTTTGCTTGGTCCTGCGTCCGGCCGTGACGTCAGGTCTCAGCTTTTGATGAGGCTGAATTTTGGACTTCGGCAGCTCGTCTTATTTTTCAGAAGCCAGACTTCCGACCTGAATAGAGTGAATGCGCTAGGGCCCATCACCTTTTCGGGTGATCCGAGTGATACGGATCCTACCCGGTAGCTCGATTCCGATAAACAGAAGCATGGGACCTCACGCCGACCTGCGCGGGCACTCAGCAAAATTGTCCCCGCGAAGATGGTTAAGGGATTCTAAATGCGCTGGACACATGGCTCCAGCGGATCGGGTCGAGCCATGCCGAACGCAACAACATTGCGTGGCACGCTTTTCGCGTGGACCAAAAAAGATTCCATAATTCGTCTTTATGCGCGGCCGGTTAACCACACCCGCGCAGGTCTCCCACTTTGAGTCAATCGGGATGGTGAACGCCCGGTTAAGAAGATCGAACAGGGAACCCGATGACTCGGCTGTCATCCCGACGTTTTTACATTCCATTAAGGTTAACAATTAGTGTGAACGCCCCCGTTGGGGTTACCGCTAGCAACCCCCACGAAGCCACCCAGGGACGCTCATTCGAACTTTAGCCCGTCCAGGTCGTCTAGTTGCTCGTTCTGATTTATTCGGACCTGTCGGAGGTGCGGTGGATAGAGGCGCTTCTACAACCCTAACGCCCTTTCTAGCGACCTCATCAACGAGGGTCGCTATTACCTTCGAGGGAGGTGTAAAAACCGTTCTATCGACCGCAACTCCGCTCGCAGCGCGCTGCGCGGAAGCCCGGGCGAGCGGCGGCGCTAGGCTCGAACATTAGACACGAAGACGGCAACCGAAATGCAAACTTCACTGATGGGCCACAATGCGCTGTAAGTGCAAAAGGCCGCCATCTGAGGCGGCCTTACTTTGGCGACCTAAGCTCGCTGTTGAGCAAATTCTGAATATCCTCGCGAACGAGCAAATCTAGTCCGCTCTGCCCGTGATAAGCGGACCTTCGAGAGACCGACCGCAACTTCGCAGATGGGCCAACGCCGGAAGTTGGGAAAGATAGCGGCGAACGAGAAGATCGTGGTCATTCGGGCAACCCCGCGAGGCGAAGACCATCGAGGAATCGTTGCCCCTGCCATTGTCCGCCGTAGTTAGCCCATGCGTTAATGCGAAATGACGGCTCAATTTCCAACAGGGCGGTGGCGGCTTCCTTCGCTTCCGCCCCGCGACCGAGATAAGCCAACGCAGCGGCAAGACACCGATGGGCCGATGTAAACCGCGGATTGAGCGCAAGAGCCCGTCTCGCCCTCGCGGCTGCTTCGTCATCGCGGCTCAACATGATGAGCGTACTCGCCACCCCCGTAAGGGTATCGTACAGCTTCGGGTCCACCGGGCTAAGGCGTATGGCGCGCTCGAAACTGATAAATGCTTCGTCGGCTTTTTTCATATATCGATAGGTCCAGCCCCGCTCGGACCACGCTCGCGCCGAATTTGGATTTAGTTCGACTGCACGATCAACCATCTCCTTTGCCGTGTCGTAATCGTTGGTAAACGCAGCCGTTCCTCTACCAAACATAGCAAGTGTATCGGGATCCGCGTCATCTATCTCTAAGGCCCGCCTGCCAAAGCGCATGGCGTCGGCGTAATCCAATCTGACGTCTTTGGACCATCCCTGGGCCGGCCTGAGTCCGTGCATGTCCGCTGCGAGCCGAACCGCTGCGCTGTAGCGGGGGTCGATTTCGAGTGCACGGGAGCACAATTGAAGAGCCTCTGTAAACCCTTCCTCGGTCATCGAGTAGTAGCGAGGCAGCGCGCGAAGGTAATAGTCGTAGGCCGTAAGGTTATCCGGCCGCGGACGGGCTGCACGATCGATTTCGGCGCGCGTGATGTTTGGCTCAATGACAGCGGCAACCTTTTCCGTAATCTCGTCCTGTAGAACGAAAATATCGTCCAGTTCACGGTCAAATTTGTCAGCCCAAATATGTCCGCCGGTTGACGTATCCACCAACTGTCCCGTGACGCGTATTCGCGCCCCGATTTTGCGGATGCTACCTTCCAATACGTATCTTACTCCGAGTTCGCGACCGACCCTCTTAATATCCACCGCTTCGCCCTTGTAGGTAAAGCTGGAGTTGCGCGCGATCACGAACAGCGACTTGAAGCGCGACAGCGCGGTGATGATGTCTTCCACAATACCGTCTGCGAAGTATTCCTGCTCAGGATCGCCACTCATGTTCTGGAACGGAAGCACGGCAATAGAGGGCTTGTCGGGGAGTGCGAGCGCGGCGGGCGTCATATTGACAGGCGCGGCACTATTCGCTCCAGCTAGGGCGAATACCTGAACCGGCCGAGCGATATTCTTCAAGGTGACCTCGCCTTTGTCGTCGAACTCAACCTTGATGCGGTCACGGACTTGGTCATGGACGGCGCGGGAGATGGAAATGCCGCCGACAGCTGCAATGCTTTCCAAACGTGCGGCGATATTGACGCCGTCGCCCATCAGATCCTCACCCTCCACCATGACGTCGCCTACGTGGATGCCGATCCGCAACTGCATCTTTTTGGTTTCATCGAAATCGGAGGCCACCGCATCGGTTTCCGCCTGAATTGCGAGCGCGCAGGAAAACGCTTGAACGGCGCTGGAAAATTCCGCCAGGAAACCGTCGCCCATGATCTTAAATAGCCGGCCTGAATATCCCGCAATATTGGGTTCGATGATGTCGCGCCGCAGCGTGGCCAATCGCGCCAGCGCATCTGTTTCGTCAGCGCTAACGAGGCGGGAATAGCCCGCCACATCAGCAGCGAGAATTGCAGCCAACCGCCGTTCCATCCGTTCTCCCGCCAAGGAACGCATTTAGAGTAAATGTTGCAAGAGCATCAAAGCATACAGGAGGGCAGCTGGGCTAGGGCCAACTTCCGCTTTGGGTCATTTGCTGACGTCGCCGGAGCGGCGGTTAATGGTCTGCTTAGGGCCAGAAACGGAAGTCAGCGTTGGATGGGTAGGCCACTCAACTCAGGCTGTCTAATTCATCTTGCGGCGCAGCTTCTGGATAACTTCCTGTAGGGCGGCGGCGTACTCTTGAACGGCCGCCATTACCTCCTGCGTCCGCCTTTGGTTAGGGGGAGGGATCACGTTCTTAGGCGGCTTCTTGTCGCTCACATCGGGCCGTCTACGCCGGGGGCCGTAGACCGGGCGACCGCAGCCACTCACTGATGTGCGAGCCGGTTTCAGCCAGGCTCGCTTTGCGGATTGCACGCTCGCGCTCAATCCCCGGCGGAAGCAGTTTAGCTTGCTCGCGCAGGCGCAGGGCCTCTGCGGCAAGGCGTTCTTCAAGAGATATGGTTTGCTTGATGCGGCGTCGCAGCTGCATGGCTCTAACTCCTCCTGAGGAAGGAGGCGGGAGCGCGTGATGGCGTTCTCATCACCGATATATGCCGAGGGCCGCGCGGTGATGGATGTTGTTAACACCTGTGGCAGACCAAGTCTGAGCAGTTTTGACCACTCGTCCAAGAAAGGAATTAGGACACTCACAAATCCAGTACCGAGATCAAAGGCGGGCAGTGACGGCAACTGGAATGTCCTGCGAACTCGCCTTGGGTCGGCTATGGGTCACGTGCGGCCATCGAATTGGCCGCGAGGTCGAGTCCGGTCTGCAACAAATAGCGACACCACAATGACGTCGGCCTTATCCGGGGTGAGGCCGCTAGCAGGCATCCAACAAACGGGGAAATGACTAGATTACCGGACCTTGCCGCCTCCCGAATTGAGGCTTGGCGCTTGCGATATCAGGAGGAGCGGCCGTTTCTACCCGACGAGCGATAGCACGGTCCATCGCCGCTTGCATTCGGGCGGCACCATCCGAGATCGGCTCTTCCTGAGCAGCGCTGGCAGAACTTTCCACTTTTTGCCCGATCAGAGAATTTTTCTGGCTATCAAATTCTTCTCTGGTGATCAGCCCGCGCTCAAGCAGGCCGGCCAATTTATCCAACTGTTCGGCGGCGGAGACCGACGGAGCTGCTGAGACCAGAGGCTGGGCTGGGCGTCCGATCTTCTGCTGCAAAAACTCATAGGCCTCGTCAAACGCGGCGGCATCAATAAACTGCAAGGAGTTTTCGTCGGACGCCGAGGCGAGGATTCCGGCAGTATTTTCGTTGCCTCCGGAGATGGTGAATTGGATGTATCCATTCAGGATGCCGGGGCGCTTGGCTTGTAGGGCTGTGATTGACGAGTAGGGTATGCGCTTGTCGCCCTTGAGGCCGTGCTGAAAGAGCCCGATCACGTAGGTTCGTCGGATGACGACACAATGTTCAAGCAACTCAAAGCTGCCGCCCCAACCTTTTACTATCATCGACCCTCGCTCCTGCTTCGCTCGGCTCGCGGGAGAGATAGCGGAAAATTCTCAAAGCCTCCGGTGCACAAACCACTACAATTTTACAAACTTCAAAGATCGGGCGTTAGTCCAAAAACCTCGGCTGCGTCAAGCGTGCTGAGGGTCAAAAGCCTGGCTGGGACAGGCGCGGCCCCCGTGTCCCGGTAGTGGCAATGGCAAATGTCCAAATCCGCTTTATTATCGGACAGGAGGGCGGTGCTTTCCGTTCGAAGAGATGCGTTAGCATCGCCAGCGACCGCTTTCGGGTCCTTCGAGTTGGTTTGTCATTCCAAGCATCCAAACGGCTCGGTGACCTTTCGCAGCATGAAATCGCTAGTTGACGCGCGCGAAAACCCTACGGGCCAAGAGGCTCGGCGCCGCGGAAGGCGTCATTTAAACGTTCATTAAACGCTAGTTGTCCGGGATTCGCGCGTGCCTTAGAATCGAAGGCATGATCAAACACGCCGACGAATTCAAACCTCTCGCTGTCTCGGCGGCGGTCGCAGCCAAGATGCTCGACATTGACGTGATAAAAATTCACGCCGCTGTTCGCGCAGACGAACTGCGCGCGTATCGCAACGGCGTCACGGTTCGCATCCTGCTCACCGACGTTGAGGCATGGGTGCGTTCATGGCCCGCGCCGAAGAGGCGCACCCGTCGCACCAAGAAGGAATTGGAGTCAGTGCATGCCCGTTGAGTTTGAGTACAAAGACCCGCATTTGGTCATGGAAGACTTGTTCATCAAAGCTGGTGTTCAACCCTCCGTCGTTCGATCAGAGCGGGAGATTTACGCGCCGCAGTTCAAGCACATCAACGGTGAGTTGATCTATCGTGGCTCTCAAACCGATTTTCTGGGAATGACTATCGAGGAATGGTGCGCGCCCGAACACTTGAAGAAGATAAAGCCACACTGGTTTTTTGCCGACAACCTTCAGTCGCTCGAAGAGGATGCTTTCGGCGGTCCAAAGAACAGGCCGAACCTCACGGCACGCGGCAAGTTGCTCCGTGAGGTGGGTCCGTCCTGTTACGAAGACCTAATGCTGCGCTGGGGAGCCACTCATACCACCAACGGCATCCGGCCCGGCCCCAAGCCGAAAGAAAAAGATCGCTCGCCTGACAGTGCCGCCAAAGCGAATAACCCGTGGTTGGCAGCAAACTGGAATATCACGGCTCAGGGAAGAGTTTTGGCGGGCCTAGGTGCGGAGAAAGCTGCCGCAATTGCGAAAGCGGCAGGCAGCTACATCGGCGCGACGCGTCCCACGCGCTGAGGATTCGATATGACCATTCGCAAGACCTCCCTACTCAGCGGCGCACCGAAGCGTCCTGCCGCACCGGCGCCGCATCCCGGCATGAAGCACACTACGGTCGTCGGTGGCACGAAAGCCGTAATCACCGGAGTGACGTCTACGCAGTCAGGTCACATGCTTCGTGGCGATGAGGTCCACAAACCGTCCACCGGCAAGCACCTCGCGCCTGTCGCAGTCAATCCGGGTTGCCGTGATCGTAAGGCGGGCTGCGCGGCCGGCACCGTCGCCCCCGCGCCAATTATCGATCGCGCTGCTCCTGGCGCCGTAAAGTCGCGCCGCGCCTGACGGCTTGGCTTTCGCTGGGCAGCCGCCCGGGGAAAGCCGATGGTCGCGATCGCGAGTGGCCGCGGTCCCGATCCCTGGAAAGCGGCGAGAGTGTGTGTCCCATGGCGCAGGGTTCGGTTATCGTTTGGCAGCGCGCGGCTAGAGTCGGCCGCTTCTTTGGTTACATCTGCGACGATTCGTTCGGGAAGCGCTGCCCCCGCGAGTTGTCGGTTGCGTTCGATGAGCGCGACCTCGTCGGGTGTGTGCCTTCTGAGATCGTACCGCAGCTACCGGTTTCGTTCGCCTACCATGCCGAAAAGCCGGAACATGGTCGCAACCCGCGGGCGCGGTTGGTACAGCCGAAGCCGCTGCTGGAAAAGAGTGGCGAGATCGTCACCATTATGTCCGCGGCAATCTCGGACCACTACGGCTTCATCCGCGACGATGATAGCAGCGTCGACTTCTACTTCATCGATCGCGTCATAAGCGCGCTCGGGGCGCCGCTAGAAGTCGGCGCGCGTTGTAAGTTTTGGGTTGATGCCGACGGCAAGAGCGACCGTGCGCGGCGCGTGGAAGTGATCGAACAGTGATTACGTCTTCGCTGTGAGTCCGGGTTCTTAGACCAATTGCGCCCACCCGATTGAAAGGAAGTCAAAATGTTTTCACCCTTCGACAAAACCGGTGCACGATTGCGGACCGACGTCAGCGAAGCCGAAATTGCAGCACTCAGTGAAGCGCAGCGCGTGGCTTACTTTGCGTTAGTTGAGACCGGCCTCGCCGCCGAGTCGCTGGAGGATGAGGCCCGCGCGATCCAGGCCGAGCTAAATGAGGCTCTACGTGATTGGGATGATAAAGTGCTCGCGTCGGCGCAGGTACCGAATCCTATCAGCCATCTCGACGCCGTGCGCGCCGCGATCAAAGCTCACGAAAGCGCCATATTGAACAGCTGAGCGCCGTCTTCAAGCAGCGATGCTCAGCTAGGGTCGGGCGCGCGCTTCCTCTCGCCCCGACCCTCTTCTATTCGAACGGGACTGCACCATGACCAAAGCACCTCTAGACCTCAGCGTTCTTTCCGACAAAGTCGAAGATCATTGGACCGAAGACGGAACTCCGGCGCTTGCCGCTGTCGAGAAGCTTCTCGGTCGGAAGGTTTCGCGCGCAGACGTCGTCAAGAGTGGGCGCTTGCGATATCGAACTACGCCGAAAGGTCCGGCGCCAAGAGCGCCGGTTGATCATCGTCTCGAAATTCTGAAGGCGGAGGGACGTGTGAGCGCGCTTCGCATCCGCTTCGCCGATGTGCAAGCGAAGATCAAAGCGGTGCGCGTCCGGTACGCTGACGCTATTGCCGCTTGGCAGCGCGCCAATCCACCGCCGAGCACGGACGAGGCGTACCGCCAGCACCTTGCCCGCCAAGCTCGAAACACAGCGACCGGAGACGTCGCCGCACCTCAGCCGGTCGTTCATCGCTCCGTGCTCGACGAGGTCATGAGCCAGACAGGCGGCAGAACGACACGAAATCCCGCCGCGCGGAAGGTGCGAGGCCTCATCCGGTGAAAAAATCGCAAGCAACATATGCTGAGCTGCTCGACGCGATCGTTGAGCATGGGTCAATTACGACCGCGGCCCGGTCCATTGGCGTGAGCCCGGCGAGCGCATTCTCGTGGATGCAGCAGAGCGCGAAAGGCGAGCCGGGCTTCGATGTCGAATGGATGAACGAGACAGTGCCGCTTCATGCGGCCGTGAAGCAGGCGAGCCGCCAAGTCGGCTTCGATATCCTCGAAGGCTTCCGCAAGCGGATGCGGGATGGCGTGACTACCGTTGCGCAATACCAAGGTAAGACCGTCTACAGACGCGATCCAGCGTGCGACCGATATTCGGACTCTGAGCTGATCGAATTGGGCATCGACCGCTATCTACGGGATGGGGCAGGCAACTTCATTCCCGAGACGGTTTGGACACCTCCCCCTGTGCAAGGCGTGCTCGCGCTTCTCGCCGCTGAGTTTCCCAGGCTCTACGGGAACAAGAACACAGTGGAGATTTCGCAAAAAACGAGCGGCGTTGTCCGGCATCAGGTTAGCTACTCGCTGTCGAAACCATCGGCTCCGATGGCCGTGGTGGAGGTGCTGCCGCCTTCGCCAGCCATTGCGCCGCCGGAGGAGATCATCGGTAGTGCCGACGATGACGATCTTTCCGATATTCTCGGAGAAATGGGCGACACCGCTGCAGAGCGGCCGTCGGAATCCCAGCCCGCTCCTGTCCGAGCCGAGCCGCCGGCAACGCCGCCCGAGCCGGAGTTGCAGGCTGCCGGGCTTACCCCGCTCCAGCGCGATCTTATGGCGCGGCTGAAGGCCGGCCCGGGCGGCGCGCGCACAGCACCCGTGCAACCAACTGGAAGTCCGGCCAAAGATCAGCCGGATGACGTGCCGCTCGCACCGCCTGCCGGAGCAATGAAGGTTCTGTGATGGACTTTCTTGACGATCTGATCGGACCAGCGGAAAACCCTGCTGAATCCACTGACTCCAAGTCGCGTGGGGGCGCTCTTGTGGTGCCCGACGCGGCTCCGAGCGGAGCCTTCCTAAACATCGAAGCGGCCGCGTTCCGCGAGATTGCGCATCTACCGGCCGTGGTCTTCGAGGAGGAAGACGAAAACGGGCGGCCCGCGTTTTCAAACGCCGCCGAATTCCAAGATGCAATGGGCATGGTCTCGCCGCCAACGCAAGCGGAGGCGCTCGACTGGATTCTTGAAGTGCTGGTCGCGAATGCTGAAAGGCACGGCGAGCGGCTCGCGGCTGCCTTTGCTGAAGCCGTCGCCGCGGCGCCAAAGAACCCGACGCCTGATCCGGCCGGGGTACCCGTGCGTGCCCGCATGCCGCACTCAACCGGTACTAGCAGAGGGCAGCGCAATTGACCGAAGACTATGCCATGCTGTGGACTAACGCGGGTCGGGCGGTCCTCTGTGCGTTCCCTGGGGAGCCCCGCGCGGTCGCTGCCAGCGACCGTGCGGTCCCTCCAGCGGAGCGAGCTGCCACCGCTCGACTGTTTGTCACTGAACTCACGGATTGGCGTGTCAGCTATTCGCGCGCGGAAACCCTCGTAGCGTTCCGCGCGTTGCTCGCCGATGCCGGCATTGCTTCGCCTAGAGCGCGGTGGCACCACCCTCGCGCGTGCGTTGGGGTCGTTTTCGGACCTTCAGGGATGTCGAGTACCGGGCCGCCATAGGACTCACCTACACCCCTCAAAACGGCTCCGAGAGCCTTCCGATAAGCATAACCTGTAATGTTAACCGCCAAACGCCGCTCGGTCCCCTCCGCGGCTTGCAGGGGGACAAACATGACGACTGAGCAATACGAACGTCTTCGCCGTAGCAAACGCATTTACCACCAACATCTTCGCGCGGTGGAAACTGCCATTGCGCGCGCCAATGGTCGCGCGACCGCGACGATCGATGATGTCGCGACGGCGCAACTAGCGCTGGAGTCTGTTTATAATGCGATCCACAACGGCGCCGACCCGTACGGACTGAAGCGAAAATAGCGTCTCTAAGCGCACTAGACACCGCGCCGCGTTGTCGTAGACGTTGGCGCCTGAAACGACGAAGCCCCAGCTCGATGCTGGGGCTTCGAAGAGTAACGACGCTGATCCCGTCGAAACTGTGAGTAACGAGCATGTCTTTATCATCTTCAGATTCTCGGGGCAAGGGCCTTTCGGAAAAACAGTCGCTAAGTTTAGCGCTCGACTATATCTCGCAAAATCCCGGCCGTTATCTCTTCCCAATTCGGAAGCTTTCGAAGTTTCCGCCGCTAATCAAGAATAATCTCGCCACTGCCTCCAACGATCCGGTGCAACTCACCCTGTGGGCCAAGAAGTGGCCCGGGTGTAACTGGGGCGTCGCTCACCGCAAATCAAACTTGCTCGTCGTCGACGTCGACCAGAAACCGGGCAAAGAGGGCGAGAAGACTTTCGATGATCTCGATCTAGAATACGGCTTCCCCGAGACTGAGGAGAACCGCACGCCCTCCGGCGGCCGACATCTTATCTATGAAGGGTCGCACGTCTTCGCCCTCGGCAAGGATGGCTTCGGTCCCGACGTGGACTCTCCCAACTATTCTTTGATTGCTGGGTGTCGGTTCGCAGATGGCACTTGCTACAAAGCAATCAGAACCATTGCAGCTGCAAAAGCGCCCGCGTGGTTCTATGAAATCCTCGGTCGCGCGAGAGAACGGCTGGCTAATTCGGATGTGGCAGCCGTAGAGTTAGACAAGCCGGCAAACGTTGCGTGGGCGATCGATTTTCTAAAGCACGACGCTGAGCCTGCTATAGAGGGTAGCAGCGGCGATCTTCAGACGGTCAAGATCGCGATGGGTTTGCGCGACCGGGGCCTCTCTCCAGAGCGAGCGTTCGAATTGATGCTGGAGTATTACAACGAGCGTTGCGAACCGCCGTGGGAGCCCGATGATCTCCGCCGGAAGGTGGAGAACGGCTATAGTTACGCAAATCAATCGCAGGCCGGCGGCAAGACGGCTGAGGCCGATTTCGCCGAGGATGAATTCGACACCGCTCGAATCCAGACAGGCGATCCGAGGAAGATCGCCGAACAAAAGAAGGAGCGGCAACGCCGAGCCGAGGGGCGCCCTGAATTGCACGATAACGACCGGCGGCCCATCGTCGTTCACGACGCGGCGCATTTGCCGGAGATCACTCGCAAAGTGCAGGAGCTGATCGTCAGGGGCGCTCAGGCGAAGGACGCCAAACCTGCCGACCGGATCTTCCAGCGTGGCGGAAGTCTTGTCCACCTCAGCCGCAACCGACTGAAGCAGGGGGAGGAGATTGACAGGACATACCACGTCAACAACGATCTCGTGATTTTGCCGGTCAAAGACGATTGGCTTGCTGATCGTCTTGAGCGCGAGATCAAGTTCGTGCGCGTCGGCAAGAAGGCAGGCGCGAGCGGCAAGAGCCTTCCGAAGCAAATTCCAATTCCCGCCCCGCGCGACGTTGTCAAACGGCTCAGCGCAATCAGACAGGATTGGGAATATCCCGTGCTCAATGGGACGGTCGAAACTCCAACGCTTCGGCGTGACGGCACGGTGCTTGATCGCCCGGGATATGACGAGAGGAGCGGGCTCTACTTCGACCCCGGACTGATCAACTTCCCACCGATCGAGGATCATCCGACGAAACTCGACGCGCTTGCCGCCCTTGAAGTTCTCAAGAAGCCATTGGCTGACTTTCCGTTTGGCGACGAAGATGGAATCCCCGGCCTCTCGCGCTCGGTAGCATTGTCAATGCTCTTGACGGCAGTCTGTCGCCGCGCGCTCCCGACTGCACCAATGTTCGGCATTGATGCGAACGAAGCACAAAGCGGCAAGACCGAGCTCGCACAGGTTGCAGCCATCATCATGACAGGGCGCCGGACCGCAGCCCGGCCGCTGTCGTCTGACGAATATCAGCGCTCGACCGCACTCGCCGCGGCGTTCGAAGCGGGCGACCCGGTCATCCTGTATGACAACATCGACGGTGACAAAATGACCGTTGAGGGCGAAGCCCTGTGCATGGCGCTCACCGAGGAGCGGTTTCAGATGCGACGGCTCGGGGGCAACAGTGCAGCGGATCAAATCATCGCGCCGACCAATGCTCTTATCGTCGCAACCGGCAACAAACTCACGGCGGCCGGCGATATGTCAGAGGATAGAATCCTCATCTGCAACCTTCGCGCGGATCGTCCGTTGCCCGAGCGCAAATACAAGCACTGGCCTCTCGACGAATATGTGATGACCGAGCGGCCCGCGCTGGTCTCAGCTGCGTTGACGATCTTGCGTGCGCATGCGGTGGCGCCGGATAAGAAGCCGGGCGCTCCGTTCCGAATGAGCGAATGGAGGTCCGTGGTTGCTGATGCTTTGGTGTGGCTCGGCGAACCCGATCCCGTTCTAGGCGCTCAGCGCGCGAAGGCAGAGGACCCCATCCGCGATGCGCAGCACGGTGTAGTCCGCGCCTATGTGCGATGCCTCGATCGGGGAGAGCACACGACAAGCGAAGTGCTCGCTCATCCGGAGATAGAAGAAGCCATTGCCGAAGCTCGCAGTGTCCCGCCACACAAGCTCACAAAGAAGGCCGCCGTGAACTTCCTCAAGGGCATGGTCGGCATCGATTTACACGGATACAAGCTCACGCGCTCGAAAGACCCCCACGACAAAATGGATCGCTGGAGGCTCGAAGCTGGGCGCAATGATGTCAAGATCAGGTCCAACTACCCCCGAGCAAGCGACGACGATCTCGCAGACCTACTGGGGCCAGAACCTGCTCGACATTAGGCCGCATCAACCGCCTTCCGACCCAGCCCGAGCACCTTCCCACGACGCGCTTTGGCGGATGCTTTCTGAGCCCGCGCTAACGCCTTCGCGGCCTTCTCCGCCCTCGCCTGCTCCGCTTCGGCAGATTGCATCAATCCCGCGGCAATTTCGGCTTTTAATGTCCGTGCATTCAACCCCAACAATTCGACAACGCGCCGACTGATCCGTGACTGCTCCTCGCGCATCTTCGGCCCGTTCGCCAAGATCAGCGCCGCGATGTACTTCTGACTGATCCCCTCCGGGGCATGTCCCATAAGGAAGTGTCGAATCAGATCGTCAACACCCAGATCAGCCGCAGTCGTGCTGTAGGTGTGACGGAGCATGTTGCCGCGCGCCGGGAGATCGTCGCGATGGCCAGCCTGGCCGCATCCGGGGAAGATCAGAGCATCCGCCCGAGTGTCGTAGCCAAGCGCTTCGGCGGCAGCGCGAGCCATCTTGAGCGCCGCTGCGATTTCGTCCGTGATCGGGATTAAGATGTCATTGCCTGCCTTTGCCTTGGCAATCACAAGAGTCCGCTCATTGTCCGAATACGCGTCCCAGCGCAGCCGCGCCAACTCGCCCGGCCGGGGCCCCATCAATAGACCGCAGAGGTGGTACGCTTGCCTGACCGCATTGTCGATCTTGCGCCATGCCTTCAGCCAAGCGGGAAAGCTCTTGAAAGGCAGCGCCTTCTGTGAGGGCCGTTCCGAGTTAAACTCCACGGCGCTGGTCGGCAGATACGCGGGTAAGGACCGATCGCGTCGACCGGCCCGCTTGTAGACGGCACGAACGATGCGAGCGGCATGGTTTGCGCTGACCGGCCCGTGCGCCCTGGTCACTTTCTTATGCCAATCGGCGACTGCATCAGGGCTCATGGCCATGTCGTAGAGCGTCCATCCAGACCAGCGTTGCAGAATGACTCCGGCCCCCAACTTCTCGACATTGTAAGCCCAGCGAGCTGGCTTGCCTTGCTTCTCCGCCTTGGCCTTAAGATATTCGACATAGGCATCAAACGCCGCTTCGAATTTGACGGAGCTTCGTTTGTTCGGAGCGGCGTCGCCGCTGTGGACCTTCCCAATCTCGATCTCTGCTAGCTCGCGCGCCCTGTCACACTTCACCGCCGGGAACTCACCCAGCGTGCGGAATGTGATCGTGCGCGCTCGGGTGCCCTTTGTGGTGCGGCCACCTTCGCCGCGCCGACGAAAGCGCCAGACAGTGCGCGTAGGTCCAATGAAGATGCGCAGACCGCGGACGATCGAGTCCTGAAATTCACGGCCGATAATCTCCGCCTTCGGGAGGGGGTAGACCGTGCTAGTCACCAACCTCCTCTCACGGCGCGACGGGGAACGATCGGGGGTGGCAAGAGCGGTATCGGCAAGCGCTTCCGCCTTGAGCCATTCACGCTCCCCCATCGGCTTTACAGCGGCGCTTGCGCGCTCGTCATCGGCGATCTGACGAAGCCATTCGATATGATCGTCTGTGAGCTTACGCGGGCGAAGGTGGTTTTTCAGGTCCGATCGGGGCGCCATCAACGTGTGTCCATCATGTGTCCCGAATCCGGGTATTAGCCCGGCTTCGAGGGAACCGCTGGACCTACACTTATGACGAAATCCCCTTGAGAATAGGCACTTTGGGCGATTTTGGCGCATTTCCCGAAACGCAGTTAATGTGCTTGGGAAGCTGCCGTTCTACCATTGAACTACGCCCGCTGATGCGCGGCTCGCGCCGCCCGTCCTGATTAGCCGAGACGGCGCCTTCCGCCAAGCGGTTTGGCGCGGGCGGCCTGATGCTTCTTAAGGTTTCGCTAAGATTCCAGGTGCGCCGGATTGTGGCGGTGTTATGATCCGATGACTGGGGAGAGACGTGCACTGAGTGGGGCGTGTGCATGGTGGGGCGTGGCTATTCGATATTCGACACGGCAATCGGCCGTTGCGGCATCATCTGGAGCAGCACCGGCGTCGTCGCGGTGCAATTGCCGGAGGCCCGGGAGATCGACACCCGCCGCCGCATCTTTGCGGTGCATCCCGAAGCGCGCGAGCAGCGCCCCTCCGACAATGCCGAATTTGCGATCGACGGCATCGTGAGCCTGCTGCAAGGCAACGATCCCGATTTTTCCGAGGTCAGCCTGGACGCCGGCGGGGTGCCCGGGTTCAACCGGCGCGTCTATGAGTTCGCCTGCTCGATCCCGCGCGGGGAGACGCGGACCTATCACGAGGTCGCCAAAGCGCTGGGCGCTTCGGGCGCGGCACATTCGGTGGCGCAGGCGATCGCCAAGAATCCCTACATGCTGATCGTGCCCTGCCACCGGGTGCTCGAAGCCGGCAATTACACCGACCGGCTCTCGCCTTACGGCGGCGTGATCTCCAAGCGGCGGCTGCTGGCGCTGGAGGGCGCCCATCCCGTCGCCAGCAAGACGCTGTTCGAGGTGCTGCTGCCCGTTGCTCCGCCGAGGCCGTCCACCTAGATAGATGGCATGGACGCGACCACCCTGCTGAATACACCCTCGATGACGGTTTCCGAGTTTCGCTGCGACGCGGGGCCGGATGACGCGCCGTTTGCCGAATGCCGCACCGGGCATTCCATCGCCTATGTCCGCTCGGGCAGCTTTGGCTGCCATTGCCGCGCCGGCTTCTTCGAACTGGTGGCGGGCTCGATGCTGGTTGGCGCGCCGGGCGAGGAATACACCTGCACGCATGAGCATGTCAGCGGCGATGTCTGCCTGTCGTTCTTCCTCGGCGCAGATCTGGTCGACGCCCTCGGCGGGCGGCGCGAGACCTGGCAGGTCGGCGCCACGCCGCCGCTACCCGAATTGATGGTGCTGGGCGAACTCGCTCAGACGGCAGCAGATGGCAATAGCGACCTCGGGCTCGACGAGATCGGCCAGATCCTGGCCGGCCGCTTCGTCGACATCGTTTCGGGCAAGCCGCGCAAGCCAGCCACACCCAATGCGCGCGACCGCCGCCGCGCGGTCGAGGCCGCGCTGTGGATCGACGACAACTCGCATGAAGAGATCGATCTCGAACAGGCCGCAAAGCAGGCGGGCCTCAGCCCGTTCCATTTCCTGCGGCTGTTCTCGAGCGTGCTCGGCGTCACCCCGCATCAATACCTGGTGCGCTCGCGGCTGCGCCACGCCGCACGGCTTCTTGCGGATGACGACATCGCAGTCACCGATGTCGCCTATGACGTCGGCTTCGGCGATCTCTCCAACTTCGTCCGCACCTTCCACCGCGCCGCCGGCGTATCGCCGACCAAATTCCGCCAAGCCTCCAAGGGCGGGCGCAGCATCTTCGCCCAACGGCTCGTCCTCAACTGAGACAGGTCGGCCGCATGTGCGGGTAACAGTCTGTTGACCAGACGGGTGCGTCGCGCTGGGCTTGCGGGACGCCGCGCGATACTACAACCAGCGGGCGAATCAACGCTCCTTCAAGGCGGCAAGCCGGCAGATGAACAGTACCCCGGATGATGTGATTGCGGCCACCCTGGTCGCGCTTGCCGTCGGCCTCGCCTTCATCGCCGGCTGCGCCGTCTATTATGGCCGCCGGATCACCTCGCGCAGGATTCCGATGCAGTGGGGCACTGACGGTCAGCCGGCCTGGTTTGCCCCACGCCTCGTCGGACTCTGGTCCAGCTTCGGCATCACGGCGGCGCTGTCCACTTTCCTGCTCATTCTCGCCCATCACGACCCTCAGAAACTCACGGCGCTGATCGTCGCAACGGTCAGCGTGATCGGAACGAACATGTGGGTTCACGTCTATCACCTGAAGCGGGTGATCCGGTGGCAGTCGCAGGCCCCGGCGAACTAGCCGGGCGCAAGATTCTCCAAGAGCTGCCCACCTCACCCCGACTAGGGTCGTCTGCGGCGCGCGCCCATTTGAGCGCGCTTTGCAGATGGAGACGACCATGTACGACCATATCGGGCTTCGCGTTGCCGATCTCGACGCCGCAACGCGCTTCTACACCGCGGTGCTGGCGCCGCTCGGTTACGTCCCGTGCTCCAGCGGCGACGGCTATGCCGGGTTCGGGCCGAAGGGCGAGCCGGCGCTGTGGCTGCACCTGAACAAGGGCCGCAAGGCTGACGGCGCGCACATTGCGTTCCGCGCTGGCGATCATGACGCGGTCAAGGCGTTTCACAGCGAAGGCTTGAAGAGCGGCGGCCGCGACAATGGCGGTGCCGGGCCTCGCAAGGATTACAGCCCGACATATTACGCGGCGTTCTTGATCGACCCCGATGGCAACAATATCGAGGCGGTCTGTAGCTGAACACTCTCCTCGTCATTGCGAGCGCCGACCTATCGTAGTCAAAGGACACCTCCATGGCCTCCATCCACAACGACGTCTCCCTTCCCGCTTCGGCGCGCGACGTGTGGGATGCGGTGCGTGATTTCGGCGCGCTGCATGAGCGGCTGGCGCCCGGCTTCGTCACCGCCTGCGCGCTGGACGGCGATACGCGTATCGTCACCTTCGCCAACGGTTCGGTGGCGCGCGAGATCCTGGTCGATTGCGACGACGCACGGCAGCGCCTCGTCTATGCCATCAACAACGAGCGATTGAATCATTACAGCGCATCGGTGCAGGTGATCGCCGACGGCGCGCGGAGCAGCCGTCTGGTGTGGATCATCGACATGCTACCGAACGAGCTTGCGGCCTATGTCGAGGCGCAGACCAGGGAGGCTGTCGTTGCGATCCATAAGGCGTTTCCGCCGGCGGCAGCCTAGCCGCGGTGGACGCGCTGCCGCCTCTGTGAGTTTTCTCACAGAGCTCCGCCCTCGCCGGCCGTAACCATCGCGGTGTGCGTCCGGTCGGCTCCGCTCTTCCGGCGGCGCCACGCACGCGAGGAGCATGCCATGAGAGGTGCGGACAAGGTGATTTGCCAGGCAGCCGCCGTGCTGCTGCTGTTGTCAGTCGCGAGCTCGCCGGCGAAGGCGCAGTTCCTCGGCGGCGGAGGTGCCGGCGGCGAGGACATGATGACCCAGATGGCGCCGATGCTGGAGATGATGAAGGCGAAGATGGGCAAGCGCCGCTTCGCCATGATGATGCAGACCATGGGCCCGATGATGAGCCGCGTGATGGAGAATGGCGGCGGCGGACTTGATGGCGTGATCAGCGGCGGCGGCCTCGGCAGCAGCACGCTCGGCGGCAGCTTCGGCGCACCCAATTACGGCGGCTACACCGCGATGGGTGGCGGCATTATGCCGGCCGGCTATGGCGGCGCTGGTGGCGGCGACATCATGGGCATGATCGGCGGCGCCAGCGGCGGAGACATGATGGCGATGATCCCGCAACTGATGCGGCTCGCCAATGTCGGCGGCAGCGGCCATCGCCGCCACAGGCGTCGCTAATCGGCGGCGCCTGAAAGCGCCGGCCGGATCGCAGCCTTGCTCGCGCGCGGCTCCCAGCGCGTGACCGCAACGCTGGACGATGAGAGCAGGCCAAGCAGGACCATCGAGCTCGCGGCCAGCCAGAAATAGCTCTGCGCGCTGGCTTCATGCGTCGACAGCCACCAGCCGGCCGCCGAGATGTAGACCAGCCGCGCCGTCTGCGCCAGCACCGGCCCGATCACCTTGGCCGCGCCTTGCGAGGAGAAATACATCGTCGTGGCAATGCCGAAAAAGGCGTAGAACGGTCCGACCGTCGAGAGATATTGGTGGCTCGCCGCGCGCACGGCCGCGCTGTCGGTGAAGATGTTGATCCAGAGATCGGGGAACATCGCAACGACGCAGGCCGGCGCGCCGACCGCGACGAAGGCGGCGACACTGGCGATCCAGGCGACGCGGCGGGCACGCGCGATGTTGCCTGCGCCGATCGCCATTCCGACCAGCGGCACGCAGGCGATGCCGAACGAAAACGCAATCGAGGTCAGCAGGAATTCCAGCCGCGCGCCGATGCCGTAGCCGGCGAGGATCGCGGTGCCGAACTTCGCCAGCATGTGGGTGAAGATCGAGATCGTCAGAACCGACTGCAGCGGCGAGAAGCAGGCGATGGCGCCGACCTTCAGGATGTCGAAAAACATCGCCCACTGAATCCGCAAGCCGCGCAGCTTCGGCGTCACCCGGGCGCGGCCGGAGAACAGATACCAGCCCATGATGCAGATGTTCATTGAATAGGCGATCAGCGCGCCGGCCGCGACGCCGCGCATGCCGAACTGCGGCACCGGCCCGAGCCCGAGGCCGAGCGTGCCGCCCAGCACGATCTGCCAGGCCGCCGAGTTGAGGATCAGGAACGACGGCAGCTTCATGTTGCCGGTGCCGCGCAGCACGCCGGCCATGGTGTTGAGCAGCCAGGGCAGCACCGCGCCGCCGAAGAACACCTGCGTGTAGGCGATCGCATGGGTCAGCACATCGCCGCGGCCGCCGAGCATTTCCAGCACCGTCGGCCCGAAAATCAGCATGCCCAGCATGAAGACGAGGCCGAAGCTGATGCCGATCAGGATCGCATGCATGGCGAGCGTGGCCGCCCGCTCGCGATCTCCGGCGCCGAGCGCGCGGGCAATCGCGGACGCGACCGCGCCGCCCATGGCGCCGCCCGACATCGTCATGGTGAGGATGATGGTCGGAAACACGAGCGCCATCGCCGCCAGCGCCTCGACGCCGAGGCGGCCGATATAGGAGGTCTCCGCGATCACCGTGCAGGTGCCGGCCGAGAGCGCGATCACGTTGGGCCAGGCAAGCGACAGCAGTGTGCGCAGGATCGGCCCGTCTACCAGCGCGCTTCGCACCGGCTGCGGAGGCGGCGGCAGCGGGCGCTCTTGTTCATCGACCGGAATTTCGGCGATGTCGGACATGTCCTCTCCGGGGCAGAGCGCCATTTGCGGCGCGGCAATGCTTAGGTGTGCCGATTATTTTCTTCGCGCAGAAGGCGCAACGAGAGGCTTGTTAGCACGGCCTGCTGCGATTCCTCCTGCGCCAATTGCAGGCGTGCCCTGCGGCAGTGCATTTCGCGAGATGAACTTACCCAATCGTCCAGACCAACGGCGGCCTCCCGCCTGTCGTCGGGCGCATGTGCACGCCGATGTGGCGCCCGCATCCCGCGGCGAGGCCTGCGAACAATCCCTCCAACACCCTGGCGCAAGCGGGGTGATAGTCGACGACGTCCTCCATCAGCTTCCAACTCTGCTGGCGGAGTTCGAACGTGCCTTCGGATTGCGTGGTCTCGGCCGTGTCGTCCTGTGCGGCGAGCAGCGCATTCAGGAATGCGGCGAATTCATTTGGACCGCCGCGGCTCATCGCCAATGCGGCCGCGACGTCGTCGAAATATTGCATGCCGATCAGCTTGCCGGTGAGGTGCAGGAGATAGCTCGCATCCTCCGGTCCGAACAGCTGCACCATCACGGGCGCGGCGGTGCGGACATATTCCATCGCGTAGTTGCGATAGGCTTTCTCCAGGCGCGGCTTCGGCCAGCTCGCAACCGGCAACGCTGGCGCAGTCTTGGCATCGAACAGCGGCGCTTCGAGGTGGCGCGCGAACACGAGCCGCTGGTCGAGCTCGAGCGGATGGTCGTACTGGCAATAATAGCCTTCCAGTCCGTCCTGGCCGTCAACGCTCTGCTTGGTGCAGACGAAGCCGAGCCTGAGATCGCCGAGGGCTGCGCCATTATTGGCGTGCCATCCGCGCAGCATCGAGCGGCTCACCTCGCCGGGAACGCCGCAGATCGCGGTGCCTTTCCAGATCCAGCGCGGCGGCGGATAGCGGATCCAGGCCTTGGTATCGCTCTCATACATGTATTCGACATGCACGCCGCCGATCCAGTTGGAGAGATAGTGATATTGCGCGGCCGCCACCGCCGGCGGCAGATGATCGATCCCGAGCTTCTTGAGCCCCGGCAGGAAACGCTCCTGCTGCTGACGGCGGAACACGCGGAAGACGAACTCGGCCGCGTCCGCCGTGCCGCGCCGCGTGACGACGGTGAGGATGAGGCCGGTGAAGTAAGCGTGGTAGAGATCGGCGACCGCGCGCCAGCGCTTCCATTGGGCTTCCTGCGCGAGATCTGATGCGGCGGTCATGTTCGCTCCCGGCTTGTTGTTTTGCGGGAGTGTGTCATCGCGGATCGGGTGACGCAACACACCACAAGCTCGGTGTCATCGCCCGCGAAGGCCGGCGATCCAGTACTCCGAGACGGACATGCTTGAACCGAGAGGCCGCGGCGTACTGGATTCCCCGCCTTCGCGGGGAGTGACAGCGGTGGTGATGTAAATGAGGGCATAGTTTATCCCCAAAACGCCCCCCTTTCTGCATCTACGAACGTCGAATCGATCCGTGAATAAGGGCAAAGCTCGCCGCAAATGTGGGCATAGTCGATCCGCAACCTGGCCTCCGGACAAAAAAATCGGCCGCGCCGGCGCCGCGACCGATTGGGTAAAATCCGAGAATTTACACCGG
This sequence comes from Bradyrhizobium sp. SZCCT0148, assembly GCF_018129985.1. GTDB lineage: Bacteria > Pseudomonadota > Alphaproteobacteria > Rhizobiales > Xanthobacteraceae > Bradyrhizobium > Bradyrhizobium japonicum_H. The sequence continues at coordinate 16,158 of NZ_JAFCKT010000001.1, read as the reverse complement.
CAAGGCGCCCTCGCAGTCGACGCTTCAAACCTCTAGTGACGCCGGCACGTCGTCACGCCGATAGATCCAACCGCCAATCTTGAGCGGTGCGAAGGCCGGCTCAATCCCGGCGCGCTCCATCGCCCTCCTGACGGTGGTAGGGTGCATTCCCCGCTCGCGGGCCAGAAGCCACGCCGAGATGAACGTCTTGCGGAAGGCCTCGACCTCGGCCGGCATCACCACGACCTGCTCTTGCCTGGTCACGGGATTCCTGACGACGACCGTCTTGATGTAGCCCTCCTTGATCAGGGCACGCGCTACCGGCTCGGAGGTGCAGATCGCGACGGTCGCCTGCCGGAGCTTCAGCCCACCGTGGTCCCGGTCCCGTACGATGCGCATCACCTCGGCCAGATCGAGGAGAAGGGCGGCATAGCCGTGCTTTCCGGTAAGCCTGAAGGTGCTCTTCAGATGCCCGTCGAGCAGGTGACGCAAGACAACCGCCGTCGGCCTGCTCGTCCGCCGCGGCACGTCCTTCATCGAAATCTGTCCCTTCGATCGTGCCGCCACGGGCTTGGCGTTCCGCAGGATGCTCCCGACGAAGGCATCGAGCTCCGAGATCGCGTAGCGCGGCCTGACCTTCGATTTCGGCGGCATCGCGACCGGTCGGATGAACCCGTCCCGCGCGAGGCGCGCTGCGTCCGCGGCCGTCGCACCGATGTGCTTTGCGACCTCTGGGATGGCCAAGGACTGCCTCTCCAATTCCACCGCCTCCAAGCCGGCGCGGGCGTCGAACGCGATCTTGTGGAACGAATAAGCCATCTGGCGATCGCCGATCACGCCGAACCCGTGCAAGACCTTCTTCAGCCGATGCGGATTGAGGCCGGTTTCGTCCGCCAAGGACCAGACCGAGTGCAGCCGGCGCTCGTCGACCACCTTGCCCAAGAACTCCTCTCCCGACCGCAGGGCGAAGCTATTGAGCACGAAGTCGGTTACGAACGACCGCACGGGCGCGAACGCCGCATGCCGCGGATAGACGCGCTGCCGGCGGGTCTTCAGGAGCTTGAACAACGAGCCGATCGCTGCGGCGGGCCCGTAGAGCCCCCCTTTGCGTAGCAGGGAGAAGTCGTGCTGGATGTCCTCCAGAAACCCGGTGAACGCCTCCGCGCCGCCGCGCAGGATCAAAAATCCGGCGTGTCCACCCAGACGACGCCGTTCTTCGTCGAGGCGATCGAAATCCACCGTGCGCCCGTAGAGCTTCATAGCTCCGACGAGCTGGCAAAGCGTGATCGCGACGTGAATCTCGAGTGTGTCGAGCAGGCCGACCGGCGCCGATCGCTTCGCCAGCCTCGCCGAAACGTAGTCCTCCAGGCCGGTCGGCCGCCGCCGGACGGCGCTGCTCGACAGCGCATCCAGACGCGGCAGCGACGGCGCGACCAGCCGCGCGAAATCATGGCGGAGTCCGTATTCATCGGCGCTCGCGACCTCGACCAGGCCGAGACCGTGGACCGCGCAGGTAGCCACCGCCTCGATGCACCAATCGGCGCGGTTGAAGACCACCGCCTCCGGATCCCGGTCCGGATCGGAATTCGCGGCCACGTCCGCCCGAAGGCATTCCGGGCAAACCATCACGCGCCGGCGTCTCAGCATGTCGCGGACGAACATCTCGCCCCGATGCTGATAATCGAAGCCCTTGCCACGAACGAAAGCAAACTCCATGAGGCCCGCCGCGGGGAGCCCGGCCAGCTCGGCCAGGTCGGCGACGGCACCGTCGGCGCCGTCCACGATGCCCTGGAAATCGAGTCCGAAGTCGCCGCAGAGCTCTAGCGCCGTCAGGCCGTTGAGGAAGGCGAGCCGCGAGAGCAGGCTGGTCGGCGGCTCGGACGCGCACTGATCGAGCGTTGCCGGGAGCTTCATCAGAACTTCCTGGTGGTCTTGCGGACGTTTTTGCTCGGACCGACCGACAGCTCCTCTTCTTCCTCCTCTTCCAGGATGACGCTAGGGTCGAGGTCCATCCAGTTCGGCGACAAGAACATGTTCAGGGCCTCCGGCTGCATCGTGCGCTCGGCATAGGCTTCCGCGAAGTCCTTCCGGCCAACGGTCCGGCGACGGCCCTCGACGCACAGCGTGATGGCCTCGAGCAAGATCTCGATCACCAAGCCCATCTGGAAGGCCGCCGCCCGGCGCAGCCGGGGCACCAGATCCTCCTCCTGCTTGGCGACCTTCAGCCCGACCGCCTTCGCGAAGCTCTCGACGACGTCGGCGATCCATGCCGCGTCGTCCTCCGGGCCGAGATCTTCGAAAACGACGTACTTGAGGCGGCGGGAGAGTTGACGGTCGCCCTTGGTCACAGCCACGATCTCGTCGGTGCCGCTGAGGATCAGGTGGACCGGCCAGATCCGGGAGATCATCAGGTTGCGCAGCGTGTCCCTGATCTTCTTGAGCTCCTTCTTGCTCGCCTGGTGCAGCACGTTTCCGAAGTCGTCGATGTGGAGAAACAGGATCTTCTGCGCCCTCAACTGTGCCCTGACGCGCTTCCAGACCTCGTTCTCGCGCAAGACCGTATCGGAGTCGGGGTCGTAGTTGAGCGCCTCGAGGACGGTGTAGCCGAGTTGGCCGAGGGTGCACGAGCCCGGCGCCAGCACGCTGACGAGGATGCAGCCGGACCCCGGCTCGCCGTACCCCGGGAAGGCCGGATGCTCGGCGAAGGCGACCTCGAGGGCCTCCGTCTTTCCCGAGCCGCTTTCGCCCACGACGGCGAAGCCGACGCCGGCGCGGCGATTGCGCCCGGAGAGCGGCTTGTTCTTGAAGCGCTTCTTTACCGCATTCTTGATCAGGCGCTTGATCTGAACAGCGATACGTTCGTCGCGGTTCGACCTCACGTAGGTGGCCTCGAGCTTGGCCATCACGGCCGCCACGCGGCCGTCCTCGACCGTCAAGAAGGACGTCAGCGATGCCAGCCGGTCGGCGATGTCGTCGTCCACCACCGGCTTCACCTGGGGCCTGCGGCGGCTCACTTGCCGCCCTCGTCGGGGATATCCCAATGCACTCCGCGGGACTTGTTCTTGGCAGCCGCGGGCTTCGCGGGAGCCCGCTTCGTCGCCGGCCTGCGCTTGGCAACGCGCGGCTTAGCGCGACGTTTCGGCGCTGCGGCGCGAGCCACAGCGTTGTCGTGCCCATCGACCGCCTGAGCACCGTCAAGGAGATCCCTGGGACCCGCCCGCTTCGCCCTCTTTCGCTCCGCCACGAACTTGACGCCGATCTTCATTCGGCGATGGTGGTGGGCGATCTCCTTCGGCGACATCGGCTCGGTCGCAATGTTCATGCGCTGGCGGCCGAGCTTCCCGACCTCGACGAGGTGGGCGATCGTGTCATCCAGAAGCGGCTTCGTCAGCTTGTTCAGAGCCGCGTTGCGAAGCTGGAATTCATCCCAGGCCGCAATCCAGTCCTTGGCGGTGACGCCTTCGAGTTCGTCCGGTCCCTCGACCAGAACCCAGTCGCCCCCGATCTTGGCCGAGATCGCCCCAAGGTTCATGAGGTTGACCCGCGCGCGCACTTCGACGTGCTTCTTGGCCACGAAATGCGCGTTCAGTTCGTCCGACTGGTAGTCTACGCCCAGCACACGCAGGCCACTGGCGTCGAGGACCGGATGGAGTTCGACGCCGAACACGATGCGCCGCAGATGATCGTCCGGCGGAGGATCGACGCCGAATTCCTCGGTCAACCGCAGCCACGCTGCACGGGGCGCCTCGCCGCCGAGCCCCGAATGCGGGTGGTTGTGGTAGTGATCCACCTTGTACCGGACAAGCGCCTCGGCGAATTCGTCAACGGTGAGGTTCGCGCGCCCCTGACTGTCGTAGTCCCCTTTCTCCACCACGTCGGAGAACGTCCTCCCGGCGAACATGGCGATGAACTTGTCGTTGGTCGTGCGGAACACGCGCTCGACCGTTCCGCGGAGGAAGGGCACGGCGCTCACCGTGGTCTGGAAGACGACATCGAGATCCACGACCCGCGCCCGCACGTCCAGGTTGGCGAAACTGGTGCCGGCGTCGGCAACGAACATCTCGGGCGTCCCGTGGATGTCGAGCGGCGTCAACGCGCCGGCCGCATCCGCGTACGGCTGCTTGTCCGAGACGATCATGTCGAGCGTCCGGATCGCGTTGGCCGACGAAGCCTTGCGGGCGAGGCTCATTCCGACGACGCACTTCGTCGCCACGCAGATGGCGAGGCACAGCACCAGCCTCACCCTCGGCACCCTGGCCTTCTGCTCGTCGGTGTAGGTGTTCCAGACGCCAGTCAGGATCAGCAGGATATGCAAGTCGACGGTCCACTCGTCGATCTCGACGCGCTCGAGCGGCCGAACGACGTCGGCAAGGCCCGTGGTGACGGCGCGGAAGTAATTCTTGGCGCGTTCCTCCCCTTCCTGACCGGCCATGAGATCGAACGCCGGGATCTTCGCGACCTCGTCGAGCAGGCAGGTGTAGGACGGCGTCTTCAGGTCCGGAAGACCAGCGTCGCGACGCTCTTTGTTCAGCTTCTCGATGTGCGACGACATGTCCCGCCACACGACCGAGACGTCCGGTTTCTCCGGCGTGGCGACGCGTAGGGAGAACTCATAGAGGATGGCGTACTCCAGCGCGTTGAAGCGAGCCTTCTTGTTCCCGCACTTGCGGTGGTCCGTGCGCAGCGCCAACGGATTCATGTTGCCGGCGACGAGAGCTTTCACCCAGTCGCGGAGGCATCGCGGCCCGGGCGGCTTGCGGACGACGACCTTGCGGCCGGCGCGCTTGCGCTTGTTCTGGGAGACGTTCGCCGTTTCGGTCTTCTCGATCTCTTCCGCGATGGCCTCGATGATCACCGCCAGCACGTCGTCGCTGCCGACCTTCTTTCCGCTCTCCTTGGCCTTTTCCCTCATCGCCTTGATCGCGATGGCGAACCTGTCGTCCTTGGCGATCTTCTTCTTGCTCTTCTTCGCGTCTTCGACCATGCGGATGTACGCCACGCAGTAGGCGAACTTCCACATGATGTCGGCCTGCTCCTCCTGCGGCAGGTCGCTCAGATGATCCACGCCGGCATGCATGCGGGCCTTCGCGACCCCAGGACGATAGAAGTTGCGGTCCAGCCGGAAACCCGGGCTGAAGCGCACCACATCGACCTGCTCGCGGCTGAGGGTCTGCGTCGCGTCGGCGTTGTCGGCGCGAGCGATCGTGACAGAGGTCCTGTCGTGGTCGAGGATGGTGTATTCGACGCCGTCGATGACCATGCGGTCGTGACGGCCGAAACGCAGCCGGACGCCGCCGCGGGGGCGGGGAGCAGGTGCCGGAGGATCGATGCGAAGCTTGGCCATGTTACTTCCTCAGATCTTGTCGCTGGGGCGGCACACGACCGCTTTGGAGACCATGCGGCCGTGGCGGACGAGACGCAGCTTGCCGGCGGCGACCGCACGGGCGGCGGCGCGATAGCCGAAACCGCGGCGGCCGCTGGCCTTGGCCAGCGCACCGAGGGTGGTCGAGCCGTGCAGGCCGGAGATCAGGCGTGCGATGATCGCGTCGTCGTCGGGGTAGGGCTTGCGGCGGACGGTATGGATCAGGCGCGCGTTGAAGCGGTCTTCGTCCGTCAGCTTCTCTTCGGTGACGAGATTCACGTGGGTGGCGACCTTCGGCGAGATCTGCCGGCGGATGAAGCCGTGAATCTCCTCGACGCGCGACGCTTCGACCTTGTCCTTCGGCTTCACGGAGTGCGCCATGCGCGAGCCGTCGATGTGGATCGACATGAAGTCGAAGGTGAAGCGGTGGCGGACCCCGTCCGCATCGACGTAGGAGACCTGCGGATACTGGTCGATGACGTCGACGACGTCGGGCCGCGCCAGGAGCGACAGCGCCGCGTCCAGCTCGAGGTTCGATTCGTAGGCGGTGGCGTTGCCGTTCGCCTGGAAGCCGCCCCTGGACGACCCCTTCGAGCGCAGCGAGATCTTGCGCTTGCCGCGGCTACGGCGGGGCGGGGTCCAGACCTTGATTGCGACCGGCGGCCGCAGGTTGGGGTTCGGCTTCAGATAGTCTTCGAGCGTCTTCCACGTCGTCGTCATGATCCTCGGCTTTCGGCAAAGCGATGCCGTTCGCCGGTTTGGGGCCGGCGTTAAGCATGCTCATGGTGGGGAGCCGACAGCCGGACATCCGGCGCAATGCCGCTTGCGAGAAGCGGACGATTGAGCGAAGATCAGATCGCCTTAGCGGGTGCGGTCTGGTCGACGCTTCGGCCAGTCGATTTGGGGGCGGTTCCGGTGCAAACGGGCCGCCCCTTTTCGTTGCGGGTTACGTGTCTGGGTCTGTTTTCCTCTCGTTCCCGATGCTCAGGTAAGCTGCGATCGTAGCGATCGGCAAGAAGATTCCTGTTTTTGCGCGCCGACCAAAATTAGTAGAAACCCTTGTGGCACAGTGACTTCTGGACTCTTTTCCAAGGACTCGTCTGCCAACGATTTTCAGGAAACCAGCTGATTACAGGGGTCGGCGGATTTCGGGATTGCGGCAGACGAATCCTTGAAGAATTTCGTTAACCATTTTCGACATTCCCTGGGCCCCCACCGCGCAACCGTCAGATTCTCGGCGGCATATCGGCCGGATCGAGACCGAGACCCGGAAACACCGCCTCCTGTTCAGGCTCGAATCCCCAGCGCGCCTGGACCATCGCGCCGGCGAATTCCGCCTTCGCAAGCCAGCGGTCGTCCTCCTGGGCCATGACGTGAGCCATCATGGCGAATGACTGCGGGGCGAAAGTCTTCAGCGCGACGGGCTGCCCGTCGCTCGCGAACGTGACGCCTCTGAATGGCGGCTCCCGAAGCGCCCGGGACAGCAGGTCCGCCTGGTCGCCATCGGCCGTGCGATCGAGCAGGTAGCGCTCGGAAACCATGTCCAGTCCGACGCCATCGGGGGCCTGAACGGTCATGATGTCGTCACGCTGACGGACCCGGGCCTTGCCGCCCACGACCTCCTGGTAGACGTCCACTATGCCGTCGATCTCCACGGCTTCGACGGTGGGATCGAAAACGAACATCAGGCGGTCGTCGCGGACGAGATCGACCGGGGCGATCACGCGACTTTCGCGTTCGTAGGCCAAGAGCGACGCGCCGCAGAACAGGGTGATCGAGGCGTCGACCGAATTCAGCCAAAAAGCCCGCAAGACCTCTGCATTCCGGGTGGGAAGTCGCGTCAATCCGCGCGCCCGGGCCAGTCGCCCGCCAAGCGTGATGTCGTCCTTATGGGTCTGGATGGTCTCGCGGGCGGTCGCCCGCCGCCCCATGAATTCGGCGTAGATTGCCTCCGTCTCGGGGCTTCGGCGCCCCAGCGACGACCAGACCTTCTTGCCGGTCTCGGGATCCTGCCGGTAGCGGGTCAGATACTCGCGGCCCTTCGCGACCTTCCACTGCATGCCGCCGTCGAGATCGTACTTGTCCCGCAGGGATCGGCCATACTCGGGCCACACGTCAGCCAGGGTCTCCAAGAGATCCCTTTCAGCCGAATTCATGTGCCTAAGATCGACCATTATTGTCCGCTACGTTCTAGTGCGCATTGAAATCTAGTAGAAACTTTCTTATGAGTCAACTGCGCACTATAACAATGTGCGCGATATTTTGCCCTGCGTCCCCTGATCGGCAATGATGGCAACTGCCGAATCAAGGATTTTCGATGCCGACCGAACCTAAAAAGAAGACTTCACGAAGCGGTCCGCGGCTCCCCGCCGGCACCAAACAGATGCTGGTGCTCATGGACGAAACGGTGATTAAGCAGGTGAAGATCGCCGCGATCGAGGACGGCACGAAGATGTCGAAGGCCGTCGAGACCGCGTGCCGAGAATGGCTGGCGAGGCGGGCCGCAGCCCCGAAAGCGGGCTGACCTTACCGCTGCCACCACAGCAATCCACGGCCCCGTACAGACCCGCGATTGGTACTTTCAGATCGGCAACGCCCTCGTCCGGGACCGATGGAGCATCGTCAGCGAGATGAAATGTAGGGCGTCGCTTCGAGCGTCACTGACGTCTGGCCGGCAGGGATGATGTCTATCATCATTCCTACCGGAGCAATCTGCATAGGTCGGTCACGCCTTACCGGCGGAGGTTGAACGCCCTCGGATGCTTCCAGCGAAAGTGTCCGCTTCATCTCTCCCTCTCTGAATGCCCAAGAATGCCTTTCGATCAGATGCTGGCCAGGCAAGAGCGACCGTACCATTCCCAACACGTCCAGTACCGACGATTCCTCGTTGTTTACATGACCATGTTCAGCAGGTTCAGACATATCCCGCTTGCTCTGAACAAGGTCGGTGTCCGACGCGCTGGGATCTGCGAATTTCTCATCGTCAGTCGCTTGTGCCATGCCACTTTCGATTTCTGCGCCTAATCCCAGCGCCTGCAGAGCGGGGATCAGCACCTGCTGGAGGCGCGTAATGGCAAGATGGTGGCATTGAAAAAACGGGATCATGCAGCGAAGGACGTTCTCCCTCCCGCCCGCGGCTTTCTCGATTTCGCGGTATTGCATCCACTTATCGCCCTGGGCGTTCCAGTGATACAAAAAGCCATAGCGAAAAAGCTCATCATGGTACGACCGGCGCATCCAGAAATTGCCGCCGAAGACAACGTTCCATAGGTTCACGACAGGCCATTTCGAAGTTTTGACGGCCTCTGCGAGCGCCTCCATTTTAGAAAGCTGCTCGGTCAGCCTTTCTGAATGATAGAGCGTCTCGATATCTGTCAGCCCTGCCAGGGTCGCCGGAACGTTGGCGAACATCGAGCGCGAGATCGAAATCACCTTTTCAAAATGACAAACATCCCGTTCGTAGATGATCGGACGTAGCCGCAGGGCAAACGACTCGAATGCCTCTTCGTTAACGTCAGGATGAGTAAACCAGGTTTCGGCGATTATCTCACGGCCCTCGACACTGTACTTCGTGTTGATGGCGAACCGGACCCGGTCGATCGCTTGCGCGAAAGACCCCGCATTCAACCGCTTAGCGGCTAAGACAAACGCAACGAGCCGCTTCGCGGACTCGACGTCGGTCTCGATCTCGGCCGCACCGCCCGTGGTCTGTATTGTCGCCTTCACCGTCGTTTCCTCAAAAGTTTTGTAGCGATCGCATTTGGGTGTTCGGCGAATGCTTGTCAAACCTTTGGGGAGTCGAAAAAGGCTCGGTTTACCGGCCTTTTTCGACTCCGACATCGCGTAGCGGATAGACTATGCTCGCATTTGCGGTTGGCTTTGCCCTGATTTGCGGATCAACATGGGCTCCCTGCGGACAAACTATGCCAGCATTTACAGGTGAGGTTAGCTCTACACCTTGAAATGCTTGCTGAGCTTGAGGCCCTGGGCCTGGTAGTTGGAGCCGATGCGCTGGCCGTACATCGCGTCGGGACGGGCCAGCATCTTCTCGTAGACGAGGCGGCCGACGATCTGGCCGTGCTCGAGGATGAACGGCACTTCGCGCGAGCGCACTTCCAGCACGGCGCGCGATCCCAACCCGCCGGCACCGGCATAGCCAAAGCCGGGATCGAAGAATCCGGCATAGTGCACGCGAAATTCGCCGACCAGCGGATCGAACGGAACCATCTCCGCGGCGTAGTCGGGCGGCACCTGCACGGCTTCCTTCGACGCCAGGATGTAGAACTCGCCGGGATCGAGGATCAGGCTGCCGTCCGGACGGGCCGAGATCGGCTCCCAGAAGTCCTCGACGGAATAGCCGGCGCGGCGATCGACGTCGACGACGCCGGTGTGGCGCTTGGCGCGATAGCCGACGAAGCCGTTTGACCTTTCGCCGGAGAGATCGACGGAGACGGCGACGCCGCCCGAGAGATCGGCATCGTCGATGTCGACGAGGCGCTCGGCGGCATGAAGCGCATCGAGTTCGTCGGGATTGAGGATGGCGTCGCCGGTGCGGAAGCGCACCTGGCTGAGGCGCGAGCCTTCGCTGACCAGCACCGGAAACGTCTTCGGACTGATCTCGGCATAGAGCGGGCCGTGATAACCGGCACCGATCATGTCGAAGCGGCGGGTGCCGTCGGCGATCACGCGGGTGAAGACGTCGAGCCGGCCGGTGGAGCTCTTCGGGTTCGCGGCCGCGACGATCTCAGGCGGCAGCGCGAGGCTCTCCAGCAGCGGCACGATGTAGACGCAGTTGGTTTCAAGCACGGCGCCGTCGGCGAGGCTGAATTCGTGCAGCTTCAATTCGTCGATGCGCTCGGCGACGGTGGCTCCGGGACCGGGCAGGAAGCTGGCGCGGACGCGATAGGCGATGTCGCCGAGACGCAGATCGAGGCTCGCCGGCTGGATCTGGCTCTCGACGAAATCATAGGCGGGCAGAATGAGGCCTGCCGCCGCCATCGCCGCGATCATGCGGTCGGGCAGGATACCATTGGCGTCGGGCGCGACCGTGAACGTCAACCGGGAGTCCTCGTCGGGGGTCAGATGCATCCGGACATGCCGGAAATACAGGTCTTTTACGGCTATCCGATGGATGCCTTGACGGAAAGGGCATTGCGGAATATGAGCATCACTTATCCCGTGGTGATTTGAGCCGGCCGGCTTGCAGCCACGTTAAATAAGTCGCTAAACAGGCCGGGGACCTCTGAGATCCCGGCCCGTGGACATGTCCAGGCCGGTTTTTTTGTGACCGTTTTCGCGTCAAGCGGTCATGTCGGAGGTACCTATGTCGAAGTCGACCGCCAACTACCGTCCCGAAACCCGCCTGGTCCATTCCGGCACCTTGCGCTCGCAATATGGCGAGACGTCGGAGGCGCTGTTCCTGACCCAGGGCTATGTCTACGACAGCGCCGAGCAATGCGAGGCGCGGTTCAAGGGCGAGGATCCGGGCTTCATCTATTCGCGCTACTCCAATCCCACGATTGCGATGTTCGAGCGCCGCATGATCGAGCTCGAAGGCGCCGAAGCCGCCCGCTCGGCCGCGACCGGCATGGCTGCGGTGACGACCGCGATCCTGGCGCCGCTCAAGGCGGGCGATCATTTGGTCGCCTCCCGCGCGCTGTTCGGCTCGTGCCTCTACGTCGTGCAGGACCTGCTGCCGCGTTACGGCATCGAGACCACGCTGGTCGACGGAGCCAATCTCGACGAATGGCAGCGCGCGGTGAAGCCCAACACCAAGACATTCTTCCTGGAGAGCCCGACCAACCCGACGCTCGACGTGCTCGACATCCCCGGGATTGCCGAGATCGCGCACAAGGCCGGCGCGCGGCTCGTCGTCGACAACGTGTTCGCGACGCCGATCTGGCAGAGCCCGCTCGCGCTCGGTGCCGACGTCGTGGTCTATTCCGCGACCAAGCATATCGACGGCCAGGGCCGCTGCCTCGGCGGCATCATCTTGTCGTCCGAGGCCTTCATCGCCGAGCACATCCACAATTTCATGCGCCAGACCGGCCCGTCGATCTCGCCGTTCAACGCCTGGGTGCTGCTCAAGGGCCTGGAGACGCTGGGCGTGCGCGTGCGCGCGCAGACCGAGACCGCCGCGCGCATCGCCGACGTGCTGGCGAGCCATCCGAAGATCTCGCGGCTGGTTTTTCCGGGCCGCGCCGATCATCCGCAGGCGGCGCTGGTGAAGAAGCAGATGCGCGGCGGCTCGACGCTGGTCGGCTTCGAGGTCAAGGGCGGCAAGCAGGCCGCGTTCCGCGTGCTCAACGAATTGAAGCTGGCGAAGATCTCCAACAATCTCGGCGACGCCAAGAGCCTCGTCACCCATCCGGCGACCACGACGCATCAGCGCCTGAAGCCGGAGGATCGCGCCGCGCTCGGCATCAGCGAAGGTTTCATCCGCTTCTCGGCGGGGCTGGAGCATGCCGATGATCTGATCGAGGATCTGACGGCGGCGCTGGAGAAGGCGTGAGAGGCGAGGTCTTGCAGCGTGGGCAAAGCGAAGCGTGCCCACGTCGTCTTCCTCCATATCACTGAGCGATGGTGGGCACGGCGCTTCGCGCCTTTGCCCACCCTACGGCAGCACTACGGCACGTCTCACATCGGCCGATAGGTCCGCACGTCCCCCGGCACGTTCACGCCAAGCTTGATCTGGCCGACGGATCGGATGATGTCGTCGCCGAGCAGCTGGGCGAAGCAGGCATAGCCCCAGTCGTTCATGTGCAGTCCGTCGGCGATGACGAAGCTCTCGACCGGGATCGCCTGGTTCTCGTGCCAGTCGCGCATCACCTCGAAGCGCGGGAAGATGCCGACGTGACGAAGCTCGGCGACCTTGCCGAGCAGGTTCACCATCTTGCCGGCGCTCTCCTTGCGCTGGTTGACCGCCGGCGAATATTGCGGATCGACCAGCACGATGTCGGAGCCGCCCGCGGCCTGGATGCGGCTGATGCCGTCCTCGACCAGTTTTGCGGTTTCGCCGGGATCGAGATTGCGCAGCACCGCGTTGGTGCCGACCTGCCAGATCACGAGATCCGGGTGCACGTCGATCACCTGCGTCTGCAGGCGCTTCATCATCTCGGGCGCGTCCTCGCCGCCGACGCCGGCATTGACGACGGTGATGTCGGCGGTCGGATAGTGCCGGCGCAGCTGCGCGGCGAGACGGTTCGGATAGTTGAACTCCGGCGAACTGGCGCCGAAGCCCGCAGTCGACGACGAGCCGAACGCGACGATGACGACGGGCTGGCCCGCGACGAGCTTGCCCGCGACATGCGGCAGCGAGCCCATCGCCTTCGAGCCGCCCTTCGGCGGCAGACACGGCACGCGGTTGAAGATATCGGCGGCGGACTTCGCGACCTCTTTCACCTTGTCGATGGCGCGTGAGGTGACGCCGCGCTGCTCGGATGACCTTGCGGCGACGGTCGTCTGGGAGGGTGAAGCGGACGTGGGATCAGACGACTGCGCCGGTGCGGGCGTAGCCTGCGCGGCCTGAGTCTGCGCCTGCGCGGCCGGTGCCAGCAACAACAGAACTGCGGCTGCAGGCGCGGCCATCCATGCCGTCAGGCAAAAAGGGCGGAGAGAACTCATTAACGCTAGACCTCAATTTTGCTGCTGGGCCGGGCCCAGATGGGCTGCGTCGATCACGAACTGTGCCAACGCCCGGCCAAGGCAATCATGGACTTGCTTCGCCAGCTCGGGCCCGCGGGACGGGCTGAACAGGTCGAACTGACCCTGATCATTCCACTGCCGCATGATCGTAAAGCGGTCGAACAGCGGAATATCATGCTCCTGCGCCACGACGCGCATATTATCGAGAAAGGGCTGGGCCGAGATCATCGTCTCGGTACGTGGGCTGTATTGCAAATTCATCAGAACGACGTCGGCCCCTGCCTTTTGCAGCGCAATAACCCCGTCGGTGACGGCGCTGCGAAACTCGTCGGGATCGATGGATCGGATGGCGTCCACGGTCCCGGTCTGCCACACCACCAAAGTAGGCGTTTTTGCTTCCATCAGCTTAACGAAGGTCGAGGCGGCCTCCTCTGCCGTTTTCTTGCTCTGTATTTCTACGGAGACGTGCACCGCCTCTGATGGCGGCAGTTTTTCCTTCAGGATCGCCTCCATGCGCGCCGGATAGGAGCTGCTCTCCGACGCCGGAATCGTGGTCGAGCGGCTGCCGATGACCAGGATCTCGAGCGGCTTACCGGCCTTGACGGCTTCGGCGACCTTGGGAAGCTGGCTTTCGCTGTTGAGGAGATAGGACGGCAGCTCGCACGCTGCGGGCGCGGTCGGAGCGGCAGGCGCAGCAGCATCCCCCGCGCGCGCCACAGGCGCGGCGAGGCTACCGCATAGCAGGACCAGGCTCAGGAGAACCTTCGCCTTCATCAGCCCCCTCCCGCCAGATCGGCGTTGCCGACGGCGTTCTTGGTTTTCGCACCGCTCTTGTCAGCCACGCGCTTGTACCACGAAATGACCCAGGCCACGCCCCACATGATCAGGACCCCGGAGAGACTAATCAGCGCATGCATGGCTGCCCCGCCGGAGACTTCGGCGAGAATGAAATGGCCGGCGAAGGCCAGGAAGACGCCAAGGCAGAAGATCTCCAGCGAATGCTGGCCACATAGAATTAATGGGCGCAGCCAGCGCGATTTCAAGCCCGGCCAGTCCCGGGGCAGGAAGCGCACGGTGAGCGCGGCCAGCGCCAGGAAATGCGTGAAGCGCAACACGTCGAGGTCGGTCTTGTCGATCGGATACATCCATTGCTCGATCCGCTTCGGCATGAACTGGGAGAGCTGCGGCACGTACCAGGTCAGCGTCACGTAGAACGCCGCAACGAGATAGGCGATCGCGATCCACATCGTCACCGGGGACGCCAGGATACGCGACATCCGGCGCGCACCTCCGAGCGCACACCAGGCACCGAACACGAACAGCAATTGCCAGGCGAAGGGGTTGAACGCCCAGAAGCCGTTCGGATAGGCCGACAGATAGAGATCGTATTCCCAGGTCACCGCGTAGAGCACGACGGAGAGGCCGAGCGTGACGTCGGGTCGCCATTTCATCGACCACAGGATCAGCGGCAGCGCCAGCATCAGCACGATGTAGAGTGGCAGCACGTCCATGTTCACGGGGCGGAAACGCAGCAGCAGCGCCTGCACGATGGTGACGTCGGGCTGCTTGAGGAAATCCATGATCCCCATTTCTTCGGTGTAGAGCGGGTTCTCGAAGCGGGTCGCGACGTAGGAGATCTCGGCGAGGAAGATCGTGAACAGGAAGACGTGGGCGACATAGATCTGCCAGACCCGGCGCAGGATGCGCGCGGTGGCGATGACGACGCCACTCTCCAGCATCGCCCTGCCGTAGACGAAGGCGGCGGTGTAGCCGGAGATGAAGATGAAGATCTCGGTGGCGTCGCTGAAGCCGTAATTGCGGATGGTGAACCAGGTCAGCAGGCTCGGCGGCAGATGGTCGATGAAGATCAGCCAGAGCGCCAGCCCGCGGAACAGGTCGAGCCGGAGCTCGCGTTCGCCGATGGCGGGCAGCGTGATGGCCGGCGCCCTCGCGCGCGGCTTCGCCCCCGCGGGCTTGCTGCCCACGGCTGCGCTATCTGCAAGCTTGACGTCTGCAGGATTGGCGGTTCCCGCGATCGTCGATCCCGTCACTTGGTCGGCAATGGTCATCGGGGGCCAAATACCCTTCGGCAAATCGCGACGCGTCTCGAGGAGTGTACCGGTCCGGTCGTCGTCTCGCAAAGCGACCGGGTCAAGGAAGGGCCCGACTCCTGTGGAGGTATTTCCCTCGGGGGTGTCCTACCCTTCGAATTCTGGCGGGACGATGTCGCGAAAGCCGCCTCAGGGGTTTGGTTCCGGAGCGGGATTTCGGTATGGTAGCAGCCATGTACCGCGCCGTGACCCGCCAGATTGAAGTAACCGTCGAGCCGAACTTTGTTCCGGAACAGTCCTCGGCCGACCGTTCCCGCTATTTCTGGTCCTACACCATCGTCATCACAAATTCGGGCGATGAGACCGTGCAGCTCAAGACGCGGCACTGGATCATCACCGACGCCTCCGGCCGCCAGCAAGAGGTCAAGGGGGAAGGCGTGGTCGGCGAGCAGCCGACGCTCGCGCCCGGCGAGCGCTTCGAATACACCTCGGGCGTCCCGCTCTCGACCGCCTCCGGCTTCATGACCGGCCGCTACCAGATGGTCAGCGAAAGCGGCGAGCGCTTCGAGATCGACGTACCGGCGTTTTCGCTGGATAGCCCCGATAACAAGCGGGTGTTGAATTAGCCTCAATGTCATTCCCCGCGAAGGCGGAGAAGCCAGGACGCCGCGACCTCTCGGTTGAACCACAACCGTCTCGGAGGACTGGATCCCGGTCCTTGTGCGCAGTTGCGCACTGGCCGGGCGATCACACTGAGTGTGTGGCTGCAAACACGCCTTCTCGTTCTCGCGGCGCGTTTCGCCCGAGCTTTGCTTCGTCACTCCACCCTCCAAATCCAAGAGGGCGCAGGGAAGGCCGGGTGCCGGCTGGCACCCGCGGTCCGCTGCGCGAAATGCACACGCAGGAAGAACCGCACAGCAGCATACAGGTGTCGCCGATCACTCGGCCTTCCCTGCGCAGTGGCTGGACGGCTTATGCCGTGATCTCCCGGGAGCCGACCATTCCTTCTGGCCTCCCTCGCCGTTCGAATTGACGATGCCGTCTGCCCGGTTGGGCTCGCGCACATCTTCGAACGGCTTGACCGTGGCAACGACGGCCAGGACCACACGGTTTTGCCGTACG